>NZ_CP061944.1:0-5444993 GCF_016772395.1 Pseudomonas sp. SK2 | reverse complement strand
GGATATCCCCTGAGTTGAAAGCCGGATGAGGCAAAAACAAACCGCCATTGTACCGGTCGGGCGACCAGTTATCCACATGTGGAAACGTTCTGATCCATGCCAAAACAGCCATTTAGCGTCCAAAAAGACATTTGCCGTGTACGCATAAGCTCTGTGGATAACTATGACTGAGGGCTATGCACAACCCTAGAGCTTAGCCTGTGGATAACACTGCTGTGGATAAACGCCGATTCAATCCACAGGTTCTGCGCACGTCCGGCACATCATCAGCACCCGTTACCGACAGGGTTAAAGTTTTCTGTACAGCACGTCATTTCTGGCCTACAGCAGGTTATCCACAGAAGACTGCTCCCTAAAGATCTATAAGTTCTTCAGAAAAGCTTTTTATATGTCTCTTCTTTTTTTCATGTTGAGCTTCCGTTCAGTGATCTGTCCAGCCACCCACGGGTGCTCCACTCGTGGGCATCAGCCGACGCTCCACCTATAAGGAAAGGCTGGTTGGAAATTGACCTATTGGCTTGCTTTCTCTAGAATCGCCGATCTCTTAAAAAGGGGGCCATTCCGGCCCGTTGTCGACAAACCCAGGTAACACGCCATGAAACGTACTTTCCAACCAAGCACCATCAAGCGCGCGCGCACCCACGGCTTCCGTGCCCGTATGGCTACCAAGAACGGCCGCGCTGTTCTGTCGCGTCGTCGTGCCAAAGGCCGTAAGCGTCTGGCAATTTGATCTTTCGGCACAGGTGGTGAGTCAGGACTTCAGTCGGGATAAGCGACTGCTTACACCCCGGCATTTCAAAGCGGTCTTCGACTCCCCAACCGGCAAGGTTCCAGGGAAAAACCTGCTGATCCTTGCTCGCGAGAACGGACTCGATCACCCGCGCCTAGGCCTGGTGATTGGCAAGAAGAGCGTCAAGCTCGCCGTTCAACGCAATCGCCTCAAGCGCTTGATGCGCGATTCCTTCCGTCTGAACCAGCAGATGCTCGCTGGCTTGGACATCGTGATCGTCGCGCGCAAGGGATTGGGTGAGATAGATAACCCGGAATTGCACCAACACTTTGGCAAGCTCTGGAAGCGCCTGGCACGCAGCCGGCCATCTCCAGCGCGAAACGCCGATTCCGTAGGGGTAGACAGTCAAGATGCGTAAACTGGCACTCGTTCCGATCCAGTTTTACCGTTACGCCATTAGTCCTCTGATGGCCAGTCACTGTCGTTTCTACCCCAGTTGCTCCCATTACGCTTATGAAGCCATCGAAAATCATGGCCTCGTACGTGGTGGGTGGCTAGCCGTTCGTCGCCTGGGGCGTTGTCATCCGTGGAACGACGGTGGTTTCGATCCCGTTCCCCCCGCTCCTTCCTCCCGAACTTCTTCGATAGCCGAGTAATCATGGATATTAAACGCACGATCCTGATCGTCGCCCTGGCAATCGTGTCCTACGTCATGGTCCTCAAATGGAACCAGGACTATGGCCAGGCAGCCCTGCCGACTCAGAATACTGCTGCCAGCACTACCGCTCCGGCCTTGCCGGATGGCGTACCGGCCGGAAACGCCGGCGCCAGCGCCGATGTGCCAAGCGCCAATGCCGAATCGACCCCTGCCGAACTGGCGCCGGTCGCGGTCAGCAAGGACCTGATCCGGGTCAAGACCGACGTTCTGGAACTGGCTATCGACCCAGTGGGTGGCGACATCGTCCAACTGACCCTGCCGAAGTACCCACGTCGTCAGGACCATCCGGACATTCCATTCCAGCTGTTCGACAATGGTGGCGAGCGCGTCTACCTGGCCCAAAGCGGTCTGACCGGCGTCAACGGTCCGGATGCACGCCCAGCCGGTCGTCCTCTGTACGCCACCGAGCAGAAGAGCTACCAGCTGGCCGATGGTCAGGAACAACTGGTGGTCGACCTGAAGTTCAGTGACAACGGTGTCAACTACATCAAGCGCTTCAGCTTCAAGCGCGGTGAATATGACCTGAACGTCACCTACCTGATCGACAACCAGAGCGGCCAGGCCTGGAGCGGCAACATGTTTGCCCAGCTCAAGCGCGACGCCAGCTCGGATCCATCGTCGAGCACCGCCACCGGTACCGCCACCTACCTGGGTGCCGCCCTGTGGACAGCTTCCGAGCCGTACAAAAAGGTGTCCATGAAGGACATCGACAAAGGTAGTTTGAAAGAAAATGTGTCCGGCGGCTGGGTCGCCTGGCTGCAGCACTACTTCGTCACCGCCTGGATCCCGGCCAAGTCGGACAACAATGTCGTCCAGACCCGCAAGGACAGCCAAGGCAACTACATCATCGGCTACACCGGCCCGGCAATCAGCGTTCCAGCTGGTGGCAAGGTCGAAACCAGCGCCATGCTGTATGCCGGTCCGAAGATCCAGTCCAAGCTCAAGGAGTTGTCCCCAGGCCTGGAACTGACCGTCGACTACGGCTTCCTGTGGTTCATTGCCCAGCCGATCTTCTGGCTGCTGCAACATATCCACAGCCTGCTGGGTAACTGGGGCTGGTCGATCATCGTTCTGACCATGCTCATCAAAGGCCTGTTCTTCCCGCTGTCGGCTGCCAGCTACCGTTCGATGGCGCGTATGCGTGCCGTTGCACCGAAGCTTGCGGCGCTGAAGGAACGCTTCGGTGACGATCGCCAGAAGATGTCCCAGGCGATGATGGAGCTGTACAAGAAAGAGAAGATCAACCCACTGGGCGGCTGCTTGCCGATCCTGGTGCAGATGCCCGTGTTCCTGGCCCTGTACTGGGTACTGCTGGAAAGCGTCGAAATGCGCCAGGCCCCATGGATGCTGTGGATTACCGACCTGTCGATCAAGGATCCGTTCTTCATCCTGCCGATCATCATGGGCGCCACCATGTTCATCCAACAGCGTCTGAACCCGACGCCGCCGGATCCGATGCAGGCCAAGGTTATGAAAATGATGCCAATCATCTTCACCTTCTTCTTCCTGTGGTTCCCGGCTGGTCTGGTGCTGTACTGGGTTGTGAACAACTGCCTGTCGATCGCACAGCAGTGGTACATCACTCGCAGCATCGAAGCAGCAACCAAGAAAGCTGCTGCTTGACGGGCTACTGAGCTAGCCTGTGAATAAAAACGCCCCCTCGGGGGCGTTTTTGCTATCTGTCGTATTCGTCCTAGAGGCTTTCGAGCATGAACACTGTGCGTGAAACCATCGCTGCCATCGCCACTGCCCAGGGCCGTGGCGGGGTAGGTATCGTCAGGCTGTCCGGGCCGTTGGCCGCCAAGGCTGGCCAAATGATCACCGGGCGTACACTGACACCGCGCCACGCCCATTACGGTCCATTCCGCGACGAGGATGGGTTGGTGCTGGACGAGGGCATTGCGCTGTTCTTCCCTGGGCCGAATTCCTTCACCGGTGAGGATGTGCTCGAGTTGCAGGGGCATGGTGGCCCGGTGGTGCTGGACATGCTGCTCCAGCGCTGCGTGCAGGTGGGTTGCCGTTTAGCGCGCCCAGGGGAGTTCAGCGAACGGGCATTTCTCAATGACAAGCTCGACCTGGCTCAGGCCGAAGCGATTGCCGACCTGATCGAAGCCAGCTCCAGCCAGGCCGCACGCAATGCCTTGCGCTCTCTGCAGGGTGAATTCTCCAAACGTGTGCACAGCCTGACCGAAGCGCTGATCGCCCTGCGGATCTATGTCGAGGCGGCTATCGACTTTCCCGAGGAGGAGATCGATTTCCTCGCCGATGGCCATGTGCTGTCGATGCTCGATGCGGTGCGCAGCGAGTTGTCCACAGTGCAACGCGAGGCCGGGCAGGGCGCACTGTTGCGTGACGGCATGACGGTAGTCATCGCCGGTCGACCGAACGCTGGCAAGTCGAGCCTACTCAACCGCCTGGCTGGCAGGGAAGCCGCGATCGTGACCGATATTGCAGGCACCACTCGGGATATCCTGCGGGAACATATCCACATCGATGGTATGCCGCTGCATGTGGTCGACACTGCCGGGTTGAGGGATACCGACGACCATGTGGAAAAAATCGGCGTGGAACGTGCTCTGAAGGCCATCGGTGAAGCGGACCGTGTCCTGTTGGTGGTGGACTCCACCGCACCCGAGGCGAACGATCCGTTTGCATTGTGGCCAGAGTTCCTCGATCAGCGGCCAGACCCCGCCAAGGTGACGCTGATCCGTAACAAGGCTGACCTCAGCGGCGAGCGGGTAGGGCTGGAGCAGTGCGACGACGGCCACGTGACGATCACCCTGAGTGCCAAGGGCGACGATCAAGGCCTGCAGATGCTGCGCGATCACCTGAAAGCGTGCATGGGCTATGAGCAAACCGCTGAAAGCGGCTTCAGCGCCCGTCGCCGGCATCTGGATGCGCTGCGTCAAGCGAGTGCACACCTGGAACACGGGCGCGACCAACTGACATTGGCGGGGGCTGGGGAGCTGCTGGCTGAAGATTTGCGCCAGGCTCAACAGGCATTGGGTGAAATTACAGGAGCATTCAGCTCGGATGACCTGCTTGGGCGGATCTTCTCCAGTTTCTGCATCGGTAAGTAATCCACAGCCCACATGACCAAGGCCGCTCCTTCTGGAGCGGCTTTTTTTTGCCTGAAATTCCCCCACAGAGCCCTGTATGAGCGGGCTTTGCCCCGCGACGTGACCGTCCATCCAGCGAAATGCTCGTGGATGAGTGGTCGACTCGCGTCCCTGTCCTCGTTTTGCCTGCTCTATGCAGTACATTTTTTTCATCAACAGGCGCCACCAGGCTCCCAGGAGCTCTGTGGAAAACTCGCCTTCAGCTCCGTTGATAACCGGCATTTTTCTCTGAGGACAAACCCGCTTGTGGGTAAAGGGGCATTTAATCCACAGGCTAAATCCTGTTATCCAGAGCCCTCATGGCACTCCAGCCACAGGGTTTAATTTTCCTGTATCCAGCGTCACATATGGGGTATAGAACGTTATCCACAGAAGACCCTGTGCATAAGAATAAACATAAAAACAAAGCTTTTTTAAATTTTTCCTCTTTGATTTCTGTTGTCTGCCATTCATCCACAGACTGATCAAAAATTGCTCAGACGGTTTCTTTAAGAGGGGTGAAGTCCCTATACTTGTCCGCTTACCTTTTCTAATCGCAAAACAGGCACGAGGTGCGTGGTGGATTTCCCTTCCCGTTTTGAAGTGATCGTCATCGGCGGCGGCCATGCCGGTACCGAGGCTGCGCTTGCGTCTGCACGCATGGGTGTGAAAACCCTGCTGCTGACCCATAACGTGGAAACCCTCGGTCACATGAGCTGCAACCCCGCCATTGGCGGTATCGGTAAAAGCCATCTGGTCAAAGAGATCGATGCGCTCGGCGGCGCCATGGCGCTGGCCACCGACAAGAGCGGCATTCAGTTCCGTGTGTTGAACAACCGCAAAGGGCCCGCCGTGCGTGCGACCCGTGCGCAAGCTGACCGCGCCATCTACAAGGCGGTGGTGCGCGAGATCCTGGAAAACCAGCCGAACCTGTGGATATTCCAGCAGTCCTGCGACGACCTGATCGTCGAACAGGACCAGGTCAAAGGCGTGGTTACGCAGATGGGTCTGCGTTTCTTCGCAGAATCGGTGGTGCTGACGACCGGCACCTTCCTCGGCGGGCTTATCCACATTGGATTGCAGAACCATTCCGGTGGCCGCGCCGGCGATCCGCCCTCGATCGCCCTGGCTCACCGCATGCGTGAACTGCCGCTGCGCGTTGGCCGCTTGAAAACCGGTACCCCACCGCGTATCGATGGGCGTTCGGTGGACTTCTCGGTGATGACCGAACAGCCAGGCGACACGCCGATTCCGGTGATGTCGTTCATGGGCAACGCTCAGATGCACCCGCGCCAGGTCAGTTGCTGGATTACCCACACCAACGCGCGTACCCATGAGATCATTGCCTCGAACCTCGACCGTTCACCGATGTACTCGGGTGTCATCGAAGGGATCGGCCCGCGTTATTGCCCGTCGATCGAAGACAAGATCCACCGCTTCGCCGACAAGGAAAGCCACCAGGTGTTCATCGAGCCTGAAGGCTTGACCACCCATGAGCTTTATCCGAACGGTATTTCCACCTCGCTGCCGTTCGATGTGCAGCTGGAGCTGGTGCGTTCGATCCGCGGCATGGAAAACGCACACATCGTGCGCCCGGGTTACGCCATCGAGTACGACTACTTCGACCCGCGTGATCTGAAGTACAGTCTCGAAACCAAAGTCATCGGCGGCCTGTTCTTCGCTGGCCAGATCAACGGCACCACCGGCTACGAAGAAGCTGGCGCCCAGGGCCTGCTGGCCGGGACCAACGCGGCACTGCGTGCGCAAGGCCGTGAAAGCTGGTGCCCACGCCGTGATGAGGCATACATCGGTGTACTGGTCGACGACCTGATTACCCTCGGTACCCAAGAGCCGTACCGCATGTTCACCTCTCGCGCCGAGTACCGACTGATCCTGCGTGAAGACAACGCCGACCTACGCCTGACCGAGAAGGGCCGTGAACTCGGCTTGATCGACGACGCGCGTTGGGCCGCCTTCTGCGCCAAGCGCGATGGCATCGAGCGCGAGGAACAGCGACTGAAGTCGACTTGGGTACGACCCAACACGCCGCAAGGTCAGGCCATTGTGGATAAGTTCGGCACTCCGCTGAGCCACGAGTACAGCTTGCTGAACCTGCTGGCACGTCCGGAAATCGACTATGCCGGCCTGATTGAAGCCACCGGTGGGCAAATCATCGATCCACAAATCGCCGAGCAGGTGGAGATCAAGACCAAATACGCGGGCTACATCGACCGCCAACAGGAAGAAATCGCCCGTCTGCGGGCAAGCGAAGACACCCGCCTGCCTGTGGATATCGACTACACCACGATTTCCGGCCTGTCGAAGGAAATCCAAAGCAAGCTAGGCCAGACCCGTCCTGAAACCTTGGGCCAGGCTTCGCGTATTCCCGGTGTTACGCCGGCGGCGATTTCCCTGTTACTGATTCATCTGAAAAAACGCGGCGCCGGCCGCGAATTGGAGCAAAGCGCTTGAGTTCCCTGGTCACCCCACAACACGCAGAAGAGTTGTCCACAGGTGCGCGCCAGCTCGGCGTCGAGCTGAGCGCCGAGCAGCAGGAAAAGCTGCTGGGCTACCTGGCCCTGTTGATCAAGTGGAACAAAGCCTACAACCTGACCGCCGTGCGTGACCCGGACGAGATGGTTTCGCGCCATCTGCTCGACAGCCTTAGCGTCATGCCGTTTATCCACAGCGACCGCGAACATTGGCTGGATGTCGGGAGCGGTGGTGGCATGCCTGGCATTCCCTTGGCTATTCTGCACCCGAGCAAGAACGTGACGGTGCTGGACGCCAACGGCAAGAAGACGCGCTTCCTGACCCAGGTAAAAATGGAACTGAAATTGGACAACCTCACGGTTATCCACAGCCGGGTCGAAGCCTTCCAACCGCCGCACCCGTTCAGCGGAATCATCTCCCGCGCCTTCAGCAGCATGGAGAACTTCACCAACTGGACCCGCCATTTGGGCGACACCGGGACGCAATGGCTTGCAATGAAGGGGCTGCATCCTGCCGATGAACTGGTAGCATTGCCCGCAGACTTCACAGTGGAAAGCGAGCAGGCCCTGACCGTTCCGGGTTGCCAGGGCCAGCGCCATCTGCTGATACTGCGCCGCAAGGCATGACTGGGAACACACGCAACAATGGCTAAGGTATTCGCAATCGCGAACCAGAAAGGGGGTGTGGGTAAAACCACCACCTGTATCAATCTTGCAGCATCGCTGGCTGCGACCAAGCGTCGTGTGCTGCTGATCGACCTCGATCCGCAGGGCAACGCCACCATGGGCAGCGGTGTGGACAAACATGAACTCGAGCACTCGGTCTATGACCTGCTGATCGGGGAATGCGACCTTGCCCAGGCCATGCACTACTCCGAGCACGGCGGCTTCCAGCTGCTGCCGGCCAACCGCGACCTGACCGCCGCGGAAGTGGTGCTGCTGGAGATGCAGGTCAAGGAGAGCCGCCTGCGCAACGCCTTGGCGCCGATCCGCGACAACTACGATTACATTCTCATCGACTGCCCACCGTCGCTGTCGATGCTGACGCTCAATGCCCTGGTCGCCTCCGATGGCGTGATTATCCCGATGCAGTGCGAGTACTACGCACTGGAAGGCCTCAGTGACCTTGTGGATAACATCAAGCGCATTGCCGCTCGTCTGAACCCGGCGCTGAAGATCGAAGGCCTGCTGCGAACCATGTACGACCCGCGACTGAGCCTGAACAACGATGTTTCGGCGCAGCTCAAGGAGCATTTCGGCGAGCAGCTCTACGACACGGTCATTCCACGCAACATCCGCCTGGCTGAAGCACCGAGCTTCGGCATGCCCGCGTTGGCTTACGACAAGCAATCGCGCGGCGCACTTGCCTACCTGGCCCTGGCCGGGGAACTGGTGCGCCGTCAACGCCGTCAATCACGCACTGCACAAACAACTTAAGGAATCCGCATGGCCGTTAAGAAACGGGGTCTCGGACGTGGGTTGGATGCACTGCTAAGTGGTCCTTCCGTCAGCGCGCTCGAAGCGCAGGCTGTCAAGATCGACCAGAAAGAACTGCAACACCTGCCAGTCGAGCTGATCCAGCGTGGCAAGTACCAGCCGCGCCGCGACATGGATCCGGAGGCGCTCGAAGAACTGGCGCACTCGATTCGCACTCATGGCGTCATGCAGCCGATCGTGGTTCGCCCGATCGACGGCAGCCGCTATGAAATCATCGCCGGTGAGCGCCGCTGGCGCGCCACCCAACAGGCCGGCCTGGACACCATCCCGGCGATGGTCCGCGAAGTGCCCGACGAAGCCGCCATCGCCATGGCGCTGATCGAGAACATCCAGCGTGAAGACCTCAACCCACTGGAAGAGGCCCTTGCCCTGCAGCGCTTGCAGCAGGAGTTCGAACTGACCCAGCAGCAGGTGGCCGACGCCGTGGGCAAGTCGCGGGTGACCGTGGCCAACCTGCTGCGCCTGATCTCGCTGCCGGAAGTCATCAAGACCATGCTCGCCCACGGCGACCTGGAGATGGGCCACGCCCGAGCTTTGCTCGGCCTGGAGGAAGATCGCCAGGAAGAGGGGGCGCGTCATGTTGTCGCACGTGGGCTGACCGTGCGCCAAACTGAGGCACTGGTACGCCAGTGGCTCAATGGCAAACCTGAGCCGGTCGAACCGAGCAAACCTGATCCGGACATCGAGCGCCTTGAACAGCGGCTGGCAGAGCGCCTGGGCTCCCCGGTGCAGATCCGCCACGGCAACAAGGGCAAAGGCCAGTTGGTTATTCGTTATAACTCGCTTGACGAGTTGCAAGGCGTGCTTGCTCACATCCGCTGAAACAATTCCCGTTGTAGCGCGCAGTCGGAAATCACTACCGAAGAGTTGAATAGGGGTTAATCCACCCCTATACTCTGCGCGCATTTTGTCGGCACAAATTATGCCAAGTCATTGCTGACTTGTTGGTCGACTTCCGAGGAGCAGTTCTGATGGAAATCCGCACGCCAAACCGCTTGCCTTTCCATCGCTGGGCAGTTTTTCCGGTACTGCTGGCTCAATTTGTCGTACTGCTACTGGCAACATTGGGGTTGTGGCAGTGGAAAGGGACGGTCAGTGGATATTCAGGCCTCTGCGGAGGTTTGATTGCCTGGCTACCCAATATGTATTTCGCCTGGAAGGCTTTTCGCTACAGCGGAGCCCGGGCGGCGCAGGCCATCGTCAAGTCGTTCTACGCAGGCGAGGCAGGCAAGATGATTTTGACGGCAGTGTTGTTTGCACTGACCTTCGCAGGAGTGAAGCCATTGGCGCCGTTAGCTGTATTCGGCGTCTTCGTGCTGACCCTTTTGGTCAGCTGGTTCGCGCCCCTGCTGATGAATAAAAGACTTTCGAGACCTTAGGGCGTTTGAGGCAACCATGGCAGCAGAAACCGCTTCGGGCTATATCCAGCACCACTTGCAGAACCTGACCTACGGTCAACTACCAGACGGCAGCTGGGGCTTCGCCCATTCGGCTGCAGAAGCCAAAGCGATGGGCTTCTGGGCGTTCCACCTGGACACCCTGGGCTGGTCCGTTGCACTGGGTCTGATCTTCCTGTTCATCTTCCGCATGGCGGCGAAGAAGGCGACCTCCGGCCAACCCGGCGGCCTGCAGAACTTCGTCGAAGTGCTGGTCGACTTCGTCAACGGCAGCGTGAAGGACTCCTTCCACGGCCGTAGCCCAGTGATCGCCCCGCTGGCGCTGACCATCTTCGTCTGGGTATTCCTGATGAACGCCATCGACCTGGTTCCGGTCGACTGGATTCCTCAGCTGGCCATCCTGATCTCCGGTGATCCGCACATCCCGTTCCGCGCGGTTTCGACCACCGACCCGAACGCGACCCTGGCCATGGCCTTCTGCGTGTTCGCCCTGATCATCTTCTACAGCATCAAGGTCAAGGGCCTGGGCGGCTTCATCGGTGAGCTGACCCTGCACCCGTTCGGCAGCAAGAACATCTTCGTTCAGATCCTGCTGATCCCTGTGAACTTCCTGCTGGAATTCGTCACCCTGATTGCCAAGCCGATCTCGCTGGCACTGCGTCTGTTCGGCAACATGTACGCCGGCGAGCTGGTGTTCATCCTGATCGCCGTGATGTTCGGCGCCGGCATCCTGTGGCTCAGCGGCCTGGGTGTGGTGCTGCAGTGGGCGTGGGCTGTGTTCCACATCCTGATCATCACCCTGCAAGCCTTCATCTTCATGATGCTTACCATCGTCTACCTGTCGATGGCTCACGAAGATAACCATTAAGACCGCCTGGCGTGTCTGATAGCCTTCCCCGCTCGTTTGGGGGGAGGGCTCTAAAAGTCCGCAAGGGCAGCTGTACCAAACGATTTGTTTTACCGCTTCAAACTAAAAACCTAACCAATACGACGTAAAAGTCGGGAGGAAAGATGGAAACTGTAGTTGGTCTGACCGCTATCGCTGTTGCTCTGCTGATCGGCCTGGGTGCTCTGGGTACCGCCATTGGTTTCGGCCTGCTGGGCGGCAAGTTCCTGGAAGGCGCTGCTCGTCAGCCTGAGATGGTTCCGATGCTGCAGGTGAAAATGTTCATCGTTGCCGGTCTGCTCGACGCCGTAACCATGATCGGTGTTGGTATCGCTCTGTTCTTCACCTTCGCGAACCCCTTCGTTGGTCAGATCGCCGGCTAATCACTCGTTCCCACGAGTTGATTGGTGTGATGGACAAAGACCGAGCGAGGTGTTGGCGTGAACATTAATGCAACCCTGATTGGCCAATCCGTTGCTTTTCTGATTTTTGTACTCTTCTGCATGAAGTACGTATGGCCTCCGGTCATCACTGCCCTGCAAGAGCGCCAAAAGAAGATTGCCGACGGCTTGGACGCTGCCAACCGCGCAGCTCGCGACCTGGAGCTGGCCCAAGAGAAAGCGGGTCAGCAACTGCGTGAAGCGAAGGCACAGGCAGCTGAAATCATTGAGCAAAGCAAGAAACGCGCTGCTCAGCTTGTCGAGGAAGCCCGTGAACAGGCTCGCGTCGAAGCTGACCGTGTGAAGGCTCAGGCTCAAGCCGAGATCGAACAGGAACTGAACAGCGTCAAAGACGCCCTGCGTGCCCAAGTGGGTGCCCTGGCTGTCGGCGGTGCTGAAAAGATCCTTGGCGCCACAATCGATCAAAACGCGCATGCAGAGCTGGTTAACAAACTGGCCGCTGAAATTTAAGCGAGGGCGATCATGGCAGAACTGACCACGTTGGCCCGACCTTACGCTAAGGCTGCCTTTGAGCATGCCCAGGCCCATCAGCAACTGGCCAATTGGTCAGCCATGCTCGGCCTGGCTGCTGCGGTGTCGGAAGACGACACCATGCAGCGCCTGCTCAAGGCCCCGCGACTGACAAGCGCAGAAAAGGCCGCCGCATTCATTGAAGTGTGCGGTGACAAGTTCGATGCACAGGCACAGAATTTCATTCATGTTGCCGCGGAAAACGACCGTCTCCTGCTTCTGCCGGAGATTTCCGCTCTGTTCGACCTGTACAAGGCCGAGCAAGAGAAATCCGTGGACGTGGAAGTCACCAGTGCTTTTGCGTTGAACCAAGAACAGCAAGACAAACTCGCCAAGGTTCTCAGTGCACGGCTCAGCCGGGAAGTGCGCCTGCACGCGTCGGAGGATGCCAGCCTGATCGGCGGCGTCGTCATCCGCGCCGGCGACCTGGTAATCGATGGCTCGGTTCGCGGCAAGATCGCGAAACTGGCCGAAGCATTGAAATCTTGAGTTTGAAGGGGCAGCAGAGCAATGCAGCAACTCAATCCTTCCGAAATTAGTGAAATCATCAAGGGTCGCATCGAGAAACTCGATGTCGGCTCCCAAGCCCGCAACGAAGGTACCGTCGTATCCGTTTCTGACGGTATCGTACGGATCCACGGTCTGGCCGACGCTATGTACGGCGAAATGATCGAGTTCCCGGGCGGCGTATACGGTATGGCACTGAACCTGGAGCAAGACTCCGTAGGTGCAGTGGTACTGGGTGCGTACACCTCCCTCGCCGAGGGCATGAGCGCCAAGTGCACCGGTCGCATCCTGGAAGTTCCAGTCGGCAAAGGCCTGCTGGGCCGCGTCGTCGACGCGCTGGGTAACCCGATCGATGGCAAAGGTCCTCTGACCACTACCGAAACCGACGCAGTCGAAAAGGTTGCGCCGGGCGTTATCTGGCGTAAATCGGTAGACCAGCCTGTACAGACTGGCTACAAGTCGGTCGACGCCATGATCCCGGTTGGCCGTGGCCAGCGCGAGCTGATCATCGGTGACCGTCAGATCGGTAAGACCGCCATGGCGGTCGACGCGATCATCAACCAGAAGAACAGCGGTATCTTCTGCGTCTACGTCGCCGTTGGTCAGAAGCAGTCGACCATCGCCAACGTCGTTCGCAAGCTGGAAGAAGCCGGCGCCCTGGCCAACACCATCGTCGTTGCCGCCAGCGCCTCGGAATCCGCCGCACTGCAGTTCCTGGCACCTTACGCCGGCTGCACCATGGGCGAATACTTCCGTGACCGCGGTGAAGACGCGCTGATCGTTTACGATGACCTGTCCAAGCAGGCCGTTGCCTACCGTCAGATCTCCCTGCTGCTGCGCCGTCCGCCAGGACGTGAAGCGTACCCAGGCGACGTGTTCTATCTCCACTCCCGTCTGCTGGAGCGTGCATCGCGCGTTTCGGAAGAGTACGTCGAGAAGTTCACCAACGGTGCTGTGACTGGCAAAACCGGTTCCCTGACCGCTCTGCCGATCATTGAAACCCAGGCTGGCGACGTTTCCGCGTTCGTTCCGACCAACGTGATTTCCATCACCGACGGTCAGATCTTCCTGGAATCGGCCATGTTCAACTCGGGCATCCGTCCTGCAGTTAACGCCGGTGTTTCGGTATCCCGTGTAGGTGGTGCCGCTCAGACCAAGATCATCAAGAAGCTGTCCGGTGGTATCCGTACCGCTCTGGCTCAGTACCGTGAACTGGCTGCATTCGCCCAGTTCGCTTCCGATCTGGACGAAGCGACCCGCAAGCAGCTGGAGCATGGTCAGCGCGTCACCGAGCTGATGAAGCAGAAGCAGTACGCGCCGATGTCCATCGCGGACATGGCTCTGTCGCTGTACGCCGCTGAGCGTGGTTTCCTGACTGACGTAGAAGTCTCCAAGGTCGGCAGCTTCGAGCAAGCGCTGATTGCCTACTTCAACCGTGATCACGCCGATCTGATGGCGAAGATCAACGTGAAGGGTGACTTCAACGACGAAATCGACGCTGGCATGAAAGCTGGTATCGAGAAGTTCAAGGCCACCCAGACCTGGTAAGCCGCAGCGGGGGCTGTAGCCCCCGCTTGCTAACCTGATAGGTGATACATGGCAGGCGCAAAAGAGATTCGCAGTAAGATTGCGAGCATCAAAAGCACGCAAAAAATTACCAGCGCCATGGAGAAAGTGGCGGTCAGCAAAATGCGCAAGGCACAAATGCGCATGGCTGCTAGCCGTCCTTACGCGGAGCGTATCCGCCAGGTGATCGGTCATCTGGCCAACGCCAACCCGGAATATCGCCACCCGTTCATGATCGAGCGCCCTGTAAAGCGCGCCGGTTATATCGTGGTGAGCAGTGACCGTGGTCTGTGCGGTGGCTTGAACACCAACCTGTTCAAGGCCCTGGTCAAGGACATGAACGAAAACCGCGAACAGGGCGTTGAAATCGACCTGTGCGTGATTGGTAGCAAGGGTGCGACTTTCTTCCGCATCTTTGGTGGCAATGTCGTAGCTGCGATCAGCCACTTGGGCGAAGAGCCATCGATCAACGACCTGATCGGCTCCGTCAAAGTGATGCTGGACGCCTACCTGGACGGCCGTATCGATCGCCTCTCGGTGGTTTCGAACAAGTTCATCAACACCATGACCCAAAAACCGACGGTCGAGCAATTGGTACCGTTGGTGGCAACCCCGGATCAGGATCTCAAGCATCACTGGGACTACCTGTACGAACCCGACGCAAAAGAGCTGCTGGACGGCTTGATGGTGCGTTACGTGGAGTCGCAGGTGTACCAGGCGGTGGTCGAGAACAACGCTGCTGAACAAGCGGCCCGGATGATCGCCATGAAGAACGCCACAGACAACGCCGGTGACCTGATCAGCGAACTCCAGCTGATCTACAACAAGGCGCGTCAGGCTGCGATCACCCAGGAGATCTCGGAAATCGTCGGCGGCGCTGCCGCGGTTTAACGGTTCAAATATTCAGAGGATCCAGCTATGAGTAGCGGACGTATCGTTCAAATCATCGGCGCCGTCATCGACGTGGAATTCCCACGTGACGTCGTGCCGAGTGTTTACAACGCGCTGAAAGTACAAGGCGCGGAAACCACCCTGGAAGTTCAGCAGCAGCTGGGCGACGGCGTGGTTCGTACCATTGCGATGGGCTCGACCGAAGGCCTGAAGCGTGGTCTGGATGTCGTCGACACCGGCGCTGCCATTTCCGTTCCAGTTGGTAAGGCCACTCTGGGCCGTATCATGGACGTTCTGGGCAACCCGATCGACGAAGCTGGCCCGATCGGCGAAGAAGAGCGTCGTGGCATTCACCAGAAAGCCCCTTCGTTCGCTGACCAGGCAGGCGGCAACGACCTGCTGGAAACCGGCATCAAGGTTATCGACCTGGTTTGCCCGTTCGCCAAGGGTGGTAAGGTTGGCCTGTTCGGTGGTGCCGGCGTCGGCAAGACCGTTAACATGATGGAACTGATCCGTAACATCGCCATCGAGCACAGCGGTTACTCCGTGTTCGCCGGTGTGGGTGAGCGTACTCGTGAGGGTAACGACTTCTACCACGAGATGAAGGACTCCAACGTTCTCGACAAAGTAGCGCTGGTCTACGGTCAGATGAACGAGCCACCAGGAAACCGTCTGCGCGTTGCGCTGACCGGCCTGACCATGGCTGAGAAGTTCCGTGACGAAGGTAACGACGTTCTGCTGTTCGTCGACAACATCTATCGTTACACCCTGGCCGGTACCGAAGTATCCGCACTGCTGGGCCGTATGCCTTCTGCAGTAGGTTACCAGCCGACCCTGGCCGAAGAGATGGGCGTTCTGCAAGAGCGTATTACTTCGACCAAAGAAGGTTCGATCACCTCGATCCAGGCCGTATACGTACCTGCGGACGACTTGACCGACCCGTCGCCAGCCACCACCTTCGCCCACTTGGACGCCACCGTCGTTCTGTCCCGTGACATCGCCTCCCTGGGTATCTACCCAGCGGTCGATCCGCTGGACTCGACTTCCCGTCAGCTGGACCCGAACGTGATCGGCAACGAGCACTACGAAACCGCTCGTCAGGTTCAGTATGTTCTGCAGCGCTACAAAGAGCTGAAGGACATCATCGCGATCCTGGGTATGGACGAACTGTCCGAAGCCGACAAGCAACTGGTAGCCCGCGCTCGTAAGATCCAGCGCTTCCTGTCGCAGCCGTTCTTCGTGGCCGAGGTCTTCACCGGCTCGCCAGGCAAGTACGTTTCCCTGAAGGACACCATCGCTGGTTTCAGCGGTATCCTCAAAGGCGACTACGACCACCTGCCAGAACAAGCGTTCTACATGGTCGGCAGCATCGACGAAGCGATCGAGAAAGCCAAGAAACTGTAATCCCGGCGCCCCGCAAGGGGCGCTAATCAGGTTGAGGCAAGCAGATGGCTATGACAGTCCATTGCGATATCGTCAGCGCGGAAGGAGAAATCTTCTCCGGTCTGGTCGAGATGGTAGTAGCGCACGGCAACCTGGGCGATCTGGGTATCGCTCCAGGCCACGCGCCGCTGATCACCAATCTCAAGCCAGGTCCGATCACGCTGACCAAGCAGGGTGGCGAGCGCGAGGTGTTCTACATCTCCGGTGGCTTCCTCGAAGTGCAGCCGAACATGGTCAAGGTACTCGCCGACACCGTGCAACGTGCCGCCGACCTGGACGAAGCCTCCGCTCAGGATGCCGTCAAGGCAGCTGAGAAGGCCCTGCATGAGAAAGGCGCGGATTTCGACTACAGTGCCGCATCCGCACGTCTGGCCGAGGCCGCAGCTCAGCTGCGCACCGTCCAGCAGATCCGCAAGAAGTTCGGCGGCTAATACCGCTGGGTTCATGCAGATTGAGAAAAAGGGTAGCCATCGGCTACCCTTTTTCTTTTTTCACCCCTCAATACCGGTCATGCCACTGACCGCCCAGGATTGGTAGCCAGTCAATGTCACTCGATATCGTTATTCTCGCCGCCGGCCAAGGCACCCGCATGCGCTCGGCGCTGCCCAAGGTCCTGCACCCCGTGGCCGGCAATTCCATGCTTGGTCATGTTATCCACAGCGCGCGCCAGCTCAAGCCGCAAGGTATTCATGTGGTGATAGGGCATGGTGCCGAGCTGGTGCGTGAGCGCCTGGCTGCCGACGATCTGAATTTCGTCATGCAGGACAAGCAACTGGGCACCGGCCATGCGGTTGCCCAAGCGCTGCCTGCCCTGAGTGCGGATACTGTGCTCGTGCTGTACGGCGATGTTCCACTGATCGAAGTGGAAACGCTGCAACGCCTTCTGGCCAAAGTGAGCGAGCAACAGCTGGGACTGCTTACCGTGACGCTGGACGATCCGACCGGCTATGGCCGTATCGTGCGTGACGAACGGGGCCAGGTAGCGGCGATCGTCGAGCACAAGGATGCCAACGAAGCTCAGAAGGCGATCAAGGAAGGCAACACCGGAATTCTGGCCGTACCGGCTGCACGTCTGGCGGATTGGTTGGGCCGTCTGTCGAACAACAACGCTCAGGGTGAGTATTACCTGACTGATGTTATCGCCATGGCGGTCGCCGATGGCCTGGTGGTAGCGACCGAGCAGCCGCACGACCCGATGGAAGTGCAGGGCGCCAACGATCGGCGCCAGCTGTCTGAACTGGAGCGCCATTACCAGCTGCGTGAGGGGCGTCGCCTGATGGCCCAGGGCGTGACCCTGCGTGACCCTGCGCGTTTCGACGTGCGTGGCGAAGTGACCGTGGGGCGCGACGTTATGATCGACGTCAACGTGATTCTCGAAGGCAAGGTCATCATCGAGGACAACGTAGAGATTGGCCCCAACTGCGTCATCAAGAACAGTACGCTGCGCAAGGGAGTGGTGGTCAAGGCCAACAGCCATCTGGAAGGCGCGGTAATGGGTGAGGGCAGCGATGCCGGCCCGTTCGCTCGCTTGCGTCCGGGCAGCGTGCTCGAGGCCAAGGCCCATGTGGGTAACTTCGTTGAACTGAAGAATGCGCACCTGGGCGAAGGTGCCAAGGCCGGTCACCTCACCTACCTCGGCGATGCTGAAATCGGCGCTCGTACGAACATTGGCGCAGGCACCATTACCTGCAACTACGACGGTGCCAACAAGTTCAAGACCGTGATGGGCGAAGATGTGTTCATCGGGTCGAACAACTCGCTGGTAGCCCCTGTTGAGATCAAGGCTGGCGCCAACACCGCTGCAGGTTCCACGATCACGCAAACCGTAGAGGCTGGGCAATTGGCTGTGGCACGCGCGCGCCAACGCAATATCGATGGCTGGAAACGGCCGGAGAAGATCAAGAAAGACTGATTATCCACAGCCGTTGGATCGAAAGCCGACTTATGTGAATAAGTCGGCTTTTTTTTGGGGATCCGTCAACGCCGGCAAGTCAGCGCTTACTCGTTATCCACAGAGCGCTTTTCCGATAACGGGCCTTGACGAACGAATGTTCTTAGGTTTTGATTGCAACCATTATCTTTCGAATCGAAACTTAAGCGCCCATGTCGAAACGAAATACCCCTCAACGCCGTCACAACATCCTGGCCTTGCTCAGCGAGCAGGGTGAGGTCAGCGTTGATGCCTTGGCAAAGCGCTTCGAAACGTCGGAAGTGACCATTCGCAAAGACCTTGCCGCGCTGGAGGCCAATGGGCTGTTGCTGCGCCGTTATGGGGGGGCGGTGCCAGTGCCGCAGGAAATGCTGGGCGAGTCCGTGCAGCCGGTTTCTGCCTACAAGAAAGCCATTGCCCGCGCCGCCGTAGGTCGTATCCGTGAGCACGCGCGCATCATCATCGACAGCGGCAGCACCACCGCAGCCATGATCCCCGAGCTTGGTCGACAACCCGGTCTGGTGGTGATGACCAACTCGCTCAATGTGGCCCGCGCCATCAGCGAACTGGAACACGAGCCGGTGCTGTTGATGACCGGTGGTACCTGGGACCCACATTCCGAGTCGTTCCAGGGCCAGGTCGCCGAGCAGGTACTACGCTCTTACGATTTCGACCAGCTGTTCATCGGCGCTGATGGCATCGACCTCAATCGTGGGACCACAACGTTCAACGAGTTGCTGGGCCTTAGCCGAGTGATGGCCGAAGTGGCCCGGGAAGTGATCGTCATGGTCGAGTCGGACAAGGTCGGGCGCAAGATCCCCAACCTTGAGCTGCCGTGGAGCAGCGTGACCACCCTTATTACAGATGAGCGCCTGCCCGCATCGGCACGCGAACAGATTCAAGCCCGCGGCATCAACCTGATCTGCGCCGCGATCAGCCAGGAGCAATAATCATGTGTGGAATCGTCGGTGCCGTAGCCGAACGCAACATCACTGCCATCCTCATCGAGGGCCTGAAGCGCCTTGAGTACCGCGGGTACGACAGTGCCGGCCTTGCTGTCTACACCCAACAGGGGCAGCTCGAACGCCGTCGCCGTATCGGTAAGGTGAGCGAGTTGCAGGCTGCCGTTGCAGCCGAGCCGCTGGTAGGCCAGTTGGGCATCGCTCACACCCGCTGGGCGACCCACGGCGCGCCAACCGAAGGCAATGCCCACCCGCACTTCTCCGGCAATGAGGTTGCCGTGGTGCACAACGGCATCATCGAGAACCACGAGGAGCTGCGCGAGGAGCTCAAGGGGCTGGGCTACCTGTTTGCGTCCCAGACCGATACCGAAGTCATCGTCCATCTGATCCACCACACCCTGAAGTCTACTCCGGACCTGGCCGACGCGCTGAAGACGGCGGTCAAGCGCCTGCAGGGTGCCTATGGTCTGGCGCTTGTCAGCGCGCATCAGCCTGATCGCCTGGTCGCGGCGCGCAGCGGTAGCCCGCTGGTGATTGGCCTGGGACATGGCGAGAACTTCCTCGCCTCCGACCAACTGGCCTTGCGCCAGGTCACCGACCGCTTCATGTACCTGGAGGAGGGGGACATCGCTGAAATCCGCCGCGACCAGGTACAGATCTGGGACCAGGCCGGTCACCGGGTTCAGCGTGAGACCGTGCAGTACCACGAAGGTGCGGAAGCTGCGGACAAGGGCACGTACCGTCACTTCATGCTCAAGGAAATCCACGAGCAGCCGACCGTCGTTCAGCGCGCCCTCGAAGGTCGCCTGGGCAAGGATCATGTCATGGTCCAGGCCTTCGGCCCGCAGGCTGCCGAGCTGTTCGCCAAGGTGCGCAATGTGCAGATCGTTGCCTGCGGCACCAGCTACCATGCCGGTATGGTTGCCCGTTACTGGCTCGAGAGCCTGGCCGGTATTCCGTGCCAGGTGGAAGTGGCCAGCGAGTTCCGCTACCGCAAAGTGGTGGTTCAGCCGGATACGCTGTTCGTTTCTATCTCCCAGTCTGGCGAAACCGCAGACACCTTGGCCGCGCTGCGCAATGCCAAGGAGCTTGGCTTCCTCGGTAGCCTGGCGATCTGCAACGTCGGCATCAGCTCCCTGGTGCGTGAATCCGACCTGACCCTGCTGACCCTCGCAGGTCCAGAGATTGGTGTGGCGTCGACCAAGGCCTTCACCACCCAGTTGGTATCGCTGATGCTGCTGACCCTGGCGCTTGGCCAGGTCCGCGGAACCCTCGAGGCCGGCATAGAAGCAGAGTTGGTCGAAGAGCTGCGCCGCTTGCCGGCACGCCTTGGTGAGGCACTGGCTATGGACGGTACCGTCGAGAAGATTGCCGAGTTGTTCGCTGACAAGCACCACACTCTGTTCCTGGGCCGCGGCGCCCAGTATCCGGTGGCAATGGAAGGTGCGCTCAAGCTCAAGGAGATTTCCTACATCCATGCTGAAGCCTACCCTGCAGGTGAACTCAAGCATGGCCCGCTGGCGTTGGTAGACAGCGATATGCCTGTGGTGACTGTGGCGCCGAACAACGAGCTGCTGGAGAAGCTCAAGTCCAATCTGCAGGAAGTGCGTGCCCGTGGCGGCGAGCTGGTGGTATTTGCCGACGAGCAAGCCGGCATGAGCAACGGTGAAGGTACCCACGTGATCAAGGTGCCGCACATCGCCGATGCCCTGGCACCGATTCTGTACACCATTCCGCTGCAACTGCTTTCGTACTATGTGGCAGTGCTGAAGGGGACTGATGTGGACCAACCTCGTAACCTGGCTAAATCGGTTACGGTGGAATAAGTCTCACCGTCCAGTGGATTGAATTGTCTGCAAAGAATAAAGATTGTCACAAAAGAATAAAGGTTGTCACAAGCTCTTGCCCCGACCGTACATCGGGGCAGGAGCAGGTCTGGCAGATTAGGATCAGAATCCTTTGGACCGCTGTGACTGTCGTCCTGGTTGCGCCCGCTCCTGACATCTCCAACGCCACGTTTACCCCAGTGCCGTACCGGTCGAGTGGGTCGCCCATCGATGAGCGACTCGATAATGACATCTGTACCAACTGCATCAGTTAAGCCCGCGCATTCCAAGCTGATGACTCAGCAGAAAATCGATAGGAGAATCAAATCTGGTCGTGGGAGCGGCGTGAAAGAATCCTATGAGCCGTGGATCAAGGTGTGGGATATCAAATCCAAAGGTGTCTCTCACCTTGTGTCAGGGGGTGAAGGTACACCGCACTCATCACCTGATATCTAATGCCGAGCGCGACTACCTCACAATTCTGGAGCACGAAAATTCCATTATTGATATCCGTGAGCAGTTTCCTCTGCTAACGCAAGCCGAAACCCAAGCAATTGCTAACAGCTTAAACTATCGCCATCCGGTCTACCCAGGAACTCAGATTCCAGTAGTAATGACGACCGATTTCCTGATCACCTATCTCGATTCATCGGGGGAAGTGAAAGTTGCTGCGCGCTCCGTCAAATATAGGAAAGAGTTTGAGGATGCCAATATTGGTGTGCAGAACAGGATGGCAGAGAAACTAGCTATCGAGGAAAAGTATTGGGCATCTAGGCAGATAGAATGGAGGCTTGTGCTGCACGAAAACTTGTCAAAAGTTCGGATAGCGAACCTCACTATTCTCCGGACCTACGCAAGTATTCACCCATCTTTACCTACCGAAAAGAACATTGGTAAACTATTCGAGCTTTGGCGCCGAAGTAATATTGATTGCCCTTCTTCGTCTGATGCATCTCGGGATCGCGCTTGCCGTCCTTGTTTTTGGTCGAGCTGGGCGCGTGAATCAAGGTGGCATCGACGATGGTGCCCTGGCGCAACGACAAGCCACGATCCCCCAGATACTCATTGATGACACCGAAAATCCCACCCGCCAACTCATGCTTTTCCAGTAGACGTCGGAAGTTGAGAATGGTGGTTTCGTCCGGGATTCGTTCCAGGCTCAGTCCGGAAAACTGGCGCAGGATCGTTGCTTCATACAGCGCCTCTTCCATTGCCGGATCGCTGTAGCCAAACCAGTTCTGCAGCAGATGTACGCGCAGCATCGCCATCAACGGATAGGCCGGACGACCGTCTTCGCCCTTTGGATAATGCGGTTCGATCAGGGCGATCAAGCCTGTCCACGGCACCACCTGATCCATCTCGATCAGGAACAGCTCTTTGCGGGTCTGCTTACGCTTGCCGGCGTACTCGGCATCGGCGAAGGTCATCTGCTTCATCAGGCGTCTCGGCGGTTGAGATCAGGCATTCTGCCAAATATGGAAGTCCTCTTCAGAGTTTCCCTAACCCGATTCGCTTTCCGGGCCAGTATCAGGACAATGAAACTGGGCTACATTACAATCGTCACAGGTATTACGAGCCTCGGCAAGGACGGTTCATCAGCAAAGATCCAATTAGTTATCGAGGTGGGTTGAACCTCTATGCGTATACGCCGAATCCAGTAGGCTGGACAGATGCTTCTGGGCTGTGTAGTACTAGGCTGGATAGAAATTTAGGTGGTGTGAAATATGACAACCACCAAGCGCATCACATTATTCCAGAGGAAGTATGGAAGAATAACATTAACTTCCTGACTGATATTGGAATTGGTGCTGACATGGACAACAAGGAAAATGGTGTTTTGATGCCACATAGCGCAGCTAAAGCCACGCAAATGAAACGTAAATTTTATCATTGTGGGAGCCATGATATTTACAGTCGCGGTGTCCAGAAAGAAATTGATAAAATTCACTCCGCATTTTATAGCGAGCGCATTTCCAAAGATGAAGCCCGTCAAAGAATCTCGGCGATTCAGACTCGTAATAGAGCGCTGCTAAAGACTCCCTCCATCCCTGGTACCTCGCCTATCCGTCTGAGCTAATTGCTATGAAATATTATATGTTGTCGCGAAAAAAAGAACCGGCCTGCCCTATGGGCATGCTAGATGCAACACTTTACGACAAGGTCTACGACGACTGGGGCTCGGTCGCGCATGGCTACTTCCCATGGTATGCAAATGCAGGAAGGCCAAATCTTCATGAAAAGCTGCCGTCAGGTTTGATTCTTGTTGGTCGATCAAAAAAATATCTATTTGGTGCACGCCAACTGATACGCGATCTTTATGTGTTTAGCTCCAATTTTGTCAGTGCGTGCCGACAAGCAAATGCCTCATTTTTTGATTTTGAGCCAGTTGATTTCAAGGTTTCAAATGGTTCAGAAGTTAACCCTTTAGGATATTATGTTGGGGTGTTTGAAAGCTACGCAATCGAAGAGGTCGTGGACCCTCAATCTGTATTGCAGGTTGATGAGTTTGATCAGGTTGAATCATTTTCAAAGCTAGTGATTCGAGAAGGGTTTTCAGCGGCATTGTTTAGGATAAAGGATTTCAACCCCGAAGTAAGTACGCTTTTCTGTAATGAGATATTTATGCAGAAGGCAATGGATAATCATGTTCAGGGTATTGAGTTTTTATCACTTGACGAGTGTGATTCTTCTTCTCTTGATACGATTTGACGCCACTTGGTGAATTTTTCATGAGATTAGAGATAAATACCAGTCCAAGCCGATCCACATTGCGTTTAGATTCAAAGAAGACGCCCATGCGGATAGTCGCACGCTAGATAACCGAAGGACTAGGATGGTCTGAGATAGCCATGCATTTCTGGCTGACTTCTGCGGCGGGCAAAAGAGTAGAAGTGGGCGGATCTAATGTCCTGCTTTAATCGAGCTGCCCTTGCCCAAGAAAGGCAAGCCGCACTACAACGGCATCGATTCGTTCACCTTCGTGCGCACGGGCGAACAGCAACTGGTGCTGCTGCGTGGCCTGGACCGCCAGGAGACCTATCCCGGATCAGTTCAAGTCACTGAAGATCGTCATCTGCATGTGCTTCGGTGGAGAAATCCATGAGGCTCTGCGCGTCAACGTTGCTCAGTTCACTGCAATGAAAACGACGGAGCGCATTTCGTTTCAGGCAACGGCTCGCACGCACACTTCACCTGGGACCTGTTCGACCGGCTGGCCAGCTACAACGACGACAAGCTCAAGGTCGACTACAGCTACGACGCGTTGGGCCGGCGCCTGCACAAGCATTCGGTGGCGCACTTCTGGGACAAGCCCGAAGCGGGCACTGGCTGGAACCAGATGCAGCGCGCCAAACGGCAGCGTGATCTGGAATGTGGCTTTACCCTGTTTGGCTGGGATGGCAACAACCTGGCGTGGGAAAGTTCACCGCCCCGGGACGACGGTGATAGCGGCCGCACCGTGCACTACCTGTATGAACCGGGCAGCTTCGTGCCCGTCGCCCAGGCGCTGCGCAAGAGCCCGATCCGTTTGCACAAGCAGCCGGATTGGAGCCAGCGCGAGTACGATTTCGATCAGGATCCGTTGTGGCATACGGAGGTGAAGCCTCAGGGGTTCGATGCAATTGCCTGGTACCAGTGCGATCACCTTGGGACACCGATGGAGCTGACCGACGAGCAGGGTAATGTCGCTTGGGCAGGGCAGTACAAGGCGTGGGGGGAGGTGCGGGAGGAGCGTTCTGAGTGGGCAAGGCAGCAGGGGCTGAGTAACCCGATCCGCTTCCCTGGGCAGTACCAGGACTGTGAAACGGGGCTACATTACAATCGCCACAGGTATTACGAGCCTCGGCAAGGGCGGTTCATCAGCAGAGATCCAATCAGCTATCGAGGTGGGTTGAACCTCTATGCGTATACGCCGAACCCCGTAGGCTGGACAGACGCTTCTGGGCTCTGTAGTACTAGGCTGAATCGAAATCTGGGGGGCATAAAGTACGACAATCTCCAGGCGCATCACATTATTCCAGAGGAGATATGGGAAGATAACATCACCTTTATGGATGATATTGGGGTCGGCGGCAATATGGACAATAAAGAAAATGGTGTGTTGATGCCGGATAGCGCAGATAAAGCAAAGCAGATGAAGCGAAAGTTTTATCATTGCGGAAGCCATGATGTTTATAGTCGAGCAGTCCAAGAGGAAATTTCCGAAATCGCTTCTGCATTTTACAGTGGCGCCATATCCGATGGAGAGGCGCGTCAGGAAATATCGGCAATTCAAGTTCGTAATAGAATGTGGCTTAAAATGCCTGCTATTCCCGGGACTTCACCAATTCGTTTGAGGTAACCCAATGAAATACTACATGATGTCGCGTAAAAAAGCGCCAGGTTGCCCTGTGGGTAGACTAGACGCCACTTTATATGATAAGCATTATGATGATTGGGGTTCGGTCGAACATGGTTACTTGCCTTGGTATGCGAATTCAGTGAGGAGGCGCCCTCACGAAAAACTGCCTTCTGGGTTGGTTCTTGTGGGGCGATCAAAAAAGTACCTTTTTGGTGTGCGCCAACTTATTGGTGATATTTATATTTTGAGTGACAGTTTTTTCAAGGCATGCCAACAAGCCAACGTTGTACTCGTAGATGCCGAGCCTGTTGAGTTTAAGGTTTCTGAAGGTTCGGCTCTAAATCCACTTAGCTATTATGCCGGCTTGTTTGAAAGTTTTTCGAGCAAGGATGTCTTAGAGCCTGCTTCAGTTGTAGAGCGTGACAAATACGGAAGGGTGAAATCATTTGAGAGGCTAGTGATTAGTGAGGGGGCGCGTGCGCCTGTATTTAAGATCAAAGACTTCAATTCATACGTTGATACACTTTTTTGTAACGAGGAATTCAGGCGTAGAGCCGAGGAGCAAAAGATTCAAGGTGTTGAGTTTTTGCCGCTAGATGAGTATGGCTCTGCCTCACTTGATACAATTTGAAAGCACATGGCGGGGAATTTTTGACGTAAGGAAATACTGCCAAGGGGGCCCTCACTGCTCTGAGCTATGGCTCAGCCAACAAGAGCAGATAAGGTGTTAGGCGGCAAAGGGTTTGGTTATACTAAGCCCCTTCCTCATTATGGAAAAACATGGCGATTGTGATGCATGACTCGTAATGAGGCCAGATGCCTTCAGGGGGCAGATGTCGTCGACATCTGCCCCCTGAAGGACAACATCAACCTGCTGGCCAAACTCGACATCACCGCCAAGATCGAGCTGGTGATCCAGGGCGGCGGCAGCGCTACCAAGCTGCGCAGCGGCGCCGGGGCCATGCTGCACTACTAGCACCGCCACCATGACCAGCCCGTGCTGTCGGACATCAACACCTACCAGGACAACGACCCGAGCAAGGTGCACCTGCAGCTTGGGACGTTGCATGACGACCACGGCCACCTGCAGGGCCTGTGGCAGGTTGTCGACGGCAAGCCGCTGCGCCAGCTGTGTGCCTATCACTACGATGACCAGGGCAACCTCATTGGCGCCCAGGACGAGAATGGCGCCGCCTGGCATTACCAGCACCGCAATCACCTGATCACCCGCTACAACCTGGCGTGGGAAAGCTCACCGCCACGGGACGACGGTGATAGCGGACGTACCGTGCACTACCTGTATGAACCGGGCAGCTTCGTGCCCGTCGCCCAGGCGCTGCGCAAGAGCCCAATCCGTTTGCACAAACAGCCGGATTGGAGCCAGCGCGAGTACGACTTTGATCAGGATCCGTTGTGGCACACGGAGGTGAAGCCGCAGGGGTTCGATGCGATTGCCTGGTACCAGTGCGATCACCTTGGGACACCGATGGAGCTGACCGACGAGCAGGGAATATTGCTTGGGCAGGGCAGTACAAAGCGTGGGGGGAGGTGCGGGAGGTGCGTTCGGAGAGGGCAAGGCAGCAAGGCTTGGCTAACCCGATTCGCTTCCCGGGCCAGAATCAGGACAATGACGACAATCTCCAGGCGCATCACATTATTCCAGAAGAAGTATGGAAGGAAAACATTACTTTCCTGGGATTGGAATTGGCGGAAATATGGACCATAAGGAAAATGGAGTGTTGATGCCCGATAGTCCAGCTAAGGCCAATCAAATGCGACGGCAGTTTTATCATTGTGGGAGCCATGCGGCGTATAGCAAGGAAGTCCAGGAAGAGATTGATGCTATTGCATCAGATTATTACGACAATGACATCACAAAGGAGCAGGCTCGACAACGGATCTCAGCGATCCAGAGTCGTAATAGAGCACTACTCAAATCTCCCGCCATCCCGGGGCTTTCACCCGTACGTTTGAGCTGAATAATATGAATTACTACATGCTGTCCTGTAAGAAAGAACCGGCCTGCCCAGTGGGGAAGTTGGATGCAGTTCTATACGATAAAGCGTATGGTAATTGGAGTGGTATTGAATATGGTTACTTTCCATGGTACTCGAATTCTGTAAGAAGGCAGCCACATGAAAAGCTGCCTGCAGGACTGGTTCTTGTCGGGCAGTCAAAAAAGTATCTTTTCGGTGTGCGAAGACTGATACGTGATCTGTATGTATTGAGCGATAATTTCAAAAAAGCCTGCGAGCTAACAAATGTTAATTTTATTGATGTTGAAGCAGTGGATTTCAGAGTGTCTGCAGGGGCGCATGCTAATCCAGTTAGCTACTGCGTCGGAATGTTCGAAAGCTATTCTAGCGAACGCGCATTAGATGCTAGCTCGATAGTGGAGCGCGATGAGTTTAACAAAATCATATCATTCTCAAGGCTTGTTATTAGTGATAATGTATCTTCGCCTCTATTCAAAATTCAGGGTCTTCGCCCAAAGATAGATACGCTTTTTTGCAGCGAGGAATTCAAGATCAGATGTGTCGAGTTAAATGTGAGAGGAATTGATTTTCTGCCGTTGAGTACGTCCATGTCCAGCACCTTAGATTCAGTTTGAAGATGCTTGCAATTTATGTTGTTTATCTAATAAGTGCGAATGCTCTCTTCTTCATTGAAATCCTGCCTATAAGCAAAGCAGAGCACGCGTGGACGTGCTCTGGCGTAGCGTGTATTCGCTTTGCTTATGGGATTTACAGTTTTCAAATTGAAGGGCTACTCCCTCGCATTTAGCCTCCTCAAAACCGTGCCAGAAAGAACCATAAATTTCCGCACAGCCTCGGGAAATCGTGGTCTGTACAGGGAGATTGAGCTTGCCTTTATCGTAAGCGCTCCATGAACCCCACATTCAAAGCGCTTACCTGATCCCCGATGCTGTGCTCCCGATTTCTTTCTGGAGCTCGCCGACCATGATGCGACCCGACGCCAAAGTCGAAAAAGTGTACCTCTACCCCAAGCCTGTCGACTTTCGAAAATCCATCGATGGCCTGGCCGCGCTGATCGAACTCGATATCAAGGTGGCGGTGTTCGACCCAGTGCTTTTCGTCTTCCTCAACAAGCCGCGCAACCGCGTGAAGATCCTGTATTGGGAACGCAACGGCTTCTGCCTCTGGCTCAAACGCCTGGAGTCCGAACGTTTCAAAACTTCACCCGATGCGACTGACGTCGCCATTGTCCTGACCGTTCGAAGTTGTCCACGAACTGCCCGAGCATGAACTGACCTGCGCTTGTGGCTGCCGTAAACATGCCATCGGTGAAGAAGTCAGCGAACAGCTTGAAATCGTCCCGATGCAGATTCGCGTCATCAAACATGTTCGCAAGGTGTACGGCTGCCGGGACTGCGAGTCAGCGCCCGTAACGGCGGACAAGCCCGCCCAGATGATCGAGAAAAGCATGGCCAGCCCGAGTGTGCTGGCCACGCTGCTGACCACCAAATACGTAGACGGCTTGCCGCTTCACCGCTTCGAAAAAGTGCTGGGGCGTCACGGTATCGATATCCCGCGCCAAACCCTGGCACGCTGGGTGATTCAATGCAGCGAGCACTTTCAGCCGCTGCTGAATCTGATGCGCGAAAGCCTGTTGAACAGTCGGATCATCCACTGCGATGAAACACGTGTGCAGGTGTTGAAAGAGCCGGGGCGTGAGCCCAGCAGCCAATCCTGGATGTGGGTACAAACCGGCGGCCCACCTGATCGGCCAGTGATCCTTTTCGACTACGCCACCAGCAGAGCGCAGGAGGTGCCGGTGCGCCTGCTGGACGGCTATCGCGGCTATGTCATGACCGACGACTACGCCGGTTACAACGCGCTGGCTGCACAGGACGGACTGGAGCGATTGGGCTGCTGGGCGCACGCGCGCCGCAAGTTCGTCGAAGCGCAGAAAGTACAGCCCAAGGGCAAAACAGGACGCGCTGACATCGCATTGAACCTGATCAATAAGCTCTATGGCGTCGAGCGCGACTTGAAGGACAGTGACGACGAAGATCGTAAGGTTGCCCGCATGGAGCGCAGTCTGCCATTGCTGACTCAGCTGAAAACTGGGTAGAGAAAACGCAACCTCAGGTCACGACGCAGAATGCCTTGGGCAAGGCCATCGGTTACTTGGCCAGCAACTGGAGCAAATTGGAACGCTACGTCGAGCACGGCTACTTGCCGATGGACAACAACGCGGCCGAGCGTGCGATCCGCCCGTTTGTCATCGGGAGAAAGAACTGGTTGTTCAGTGACACGCCCAAAGGTGCCACTGCCAGCGCACAACTTTACAGCTTGGTAGAAACGGCCAAAGCCAACGGCCAAGAACCCTATGCGTGGCTGCGCCACGCACTGGAACGCCTGCCGCAGGCGTGCTCAGTGGAAGACTACGAAGCGCTACTCCCATGGAATTGCACACCTCAAATACACAGCTAGGTGCGCTGCCCATCTTTGGTTGGGTGGGGTTTATGGAGCGCTTACAAACCATTTAGTATCCTGCTTAGAGTTTTTCGCTCAGCTCCAAGGACACAGATCAGAAAGATACCATCATAATTTCCCGGGGTTTTGCACGGCATATCCCTGTCATTTTCTGTGGCTGAACCTTTGCTGTGACAACCTTTATTAAATGACAAAGCTGAAGAACTCTTAAAAAATTATTTTTTGTGACAATCTTTATTTTTGCTTTCCAAGGATCAGCGGCCCCGCTAGGCCGCGAAATCCTAGGGATTTTGTGACAAAGTTTATTAATCGGCAACATGAATTGATTCTTGAGAATAAAAACTGTCGCTAGACAATAAGGACTGTCGCAGAGGAAGGGAGCCGTCCCGGCTCCCTTCGTCGGCTCAGGCTTATTTCTCTGCAAACTCAGCCTGATGAGTCCCTCTCCTTCGTACGTCAGGCCTGATGGCCCAGGCGCCCGGACCAGTGATGGCCAAGCCTGCAAACAGGATGGTGAACAGCCACGCGAATTGCGCTTGTTCCAACGTCCAGTCGGGGTGGACTACCACCAGCGCAACTCCGAGCACGGCCAGCACTGGCAGGCAAGCGAGGCGCGCGAAAACGCCCAGGATCAACAAGATCGGGCAAACCACTTCCGCAAACACCGCCATCGAGAGTGTCAGGGTTGCCCCCAGACCGAACGGATCCTCGATCCGTTGCAGCTCGCTGCTCCAGTGAAGAAGCTTCGGCAGACCGTGGATCTGAAGAAGCAACAGAGCGGCAGATACGCGTAGAAACAGCAGGCCAAGCGGCAATGAGATTTTTGCCAGGCCCGCGGGCCCCTGGCGGATTTCAGTTGGAGTCATTTTCAAAGGTCCTCTTGCGACGTCCGCGCTTTAGCGGTGATGTGTATGTGATTCAGCCAGAAGGTGGCGGATACGCACGGGAACATCTTCGGTTTGAAACTTCCGCACGCGGGCCTCGATTTTCAGCTCACCCCGTGTGACGCGGTGGTGATGGCGCAAGTGTTCAAGCCACGATTCCTCGAAGAAGAACTCCTGCCACAGTGCGGGTTCGGCACTGTCTTGCATCAATCCCCAAGACAACGCGCCGTTACGCTTGCGCATTGCCTCCAGGTCGCGGGCAGCCTCGGAGAACGCCTCGGCCTTCGCAGGGTCGATGTGGTATTCGACCGTCACCATTACCGGTCCGCGTTCTTGATCCATCTCAGCGTTGATCAGAGGGGTTGGCCAGTGCAGTGAGGGCGCGAGTTCGTCGGCTTCGGTCTCGGGAAGCGTAACGTTGCATGTGAGAATCGTGCCTAGCGCCAACCCGCCAGAAGCCACCAGCAAGCTCAGGGTGATCGAGGCATGGCTCGCCACGGAGCCCCACAAAAAGCCTCCGCTGGCCATGGCCCCGAAGAAGACCAGGATATAAACCGACAGCGCACGGGCTCTGACCCACGCTGGGACCGATGTTTGCGCAGCGACCTGCATGTTCGAGAGCACCGCGATCCAGGCCGCACCGCTCAACAGCATGGCGGGCATCAGCACATAGAAATTTCGCACCAAAGCCAAAACCAGCAGGAAAAGCGCATAGAGAAGGCTGGCGATCATCACCAGTCGATCTCTGCTGATGCGTTCGCGCAGGCGAGGCAGCAGGGTAGCCCCACCCACTGCGCCAATACCGATGGCGGCGAGAAGCATGCCGAAGTCAGCGGCGGTACCTTGCATTTCACCGCGGACGATCAGCGGCAGCAGCGAGGTACCGGCACTCGCGAACAAGAAGAATGCCAGTGCACGAATCAGCACTGCTTGAAGGGGTTTGGAACTGCGAGCGAAGCGCAAACCAGTACGCATGGCACCCATGAAACGTTCTGCTGGAAGCAGTGGCTCCTTGATCTCACGTTTCCATGTGAACAGCACCAGGATGACACCCGCGAATGAAATGGCGTTGAGGGCGAATGTCAGCCACGGGCCGACCAGGCTCACGACAACGCCTGCTAACGCTGGGCCTATCGCGCGCGATACGTTGATCCCGACACTGGAGATCGCCACCGCATTGGGCAGGTCGTCCTTGCTGACGAGCTCAGGCGTCAGTGCACTCCACGCCGGCATCATCAAGGCCGTACCGATGCCCAAGGCGAGGGTGAGCATCAGCAGCAAAGGAATGTTCATCAGCCCCAGCAAGGTAAGGCCAGCGAGTGTTACCGCTACTGCAGACATCCACAGCTGCACGAGCAGCAGGTAGCGACGTTTATCGACGATGTCAGCGGCGGCACCGGCGGGTAGCGCCAGGAAGAACATTGGTAGCGAGCCGGCCACTTGGATCAATGCCACGTGGAGCGGGTTGGCGGAAAGGGTCGTCATCAACCATCCGGCGCCGACCTCATGCATCCAGGTACCGATGTTGGAAGCAATCGTTGCGATCCACAACATGCGGAAGGTGGTGTTGCGCAGGGGGCTCCAAGCGCTTGCAGTCGATGTGTTCATTCCGTTGCTGCCCTTTAGGTGTTATCGGGTCCAGGTGATTCCCGGTGCTTGGTAACGAAGCCTGGCAGTGCGAGAAAGCATGCGCAGCCCAGTACGCAGGCTTCGAGGTTTGCGATGAGAGGAATCTACTGTCAATGCCTGGGTTGAAAAACCCGCTTCGGCAGGAATAAGTGTCTCGCTGAGTGGGACAAACTGAGCTCATCAGCCAGTGGGAGACGCCCGCCCTGCCGCAGGCATTCATGCGAGAGCAGGGCGACTATCTGTTACAGTCCGCCAGTCAATCCCCAGGAGATGTACAAGGATGTCACTTCACGATTGGTTCGGCTTTGTCGTCGTCGCCATGCTGGTCACCCTGACCCCAGGTCCCGGCGTGATCATGGCGCTGTCCAATTCGGTGGCCTTTGGGCCGCGACGGGCCATGCTGGGTTCGGTCGGAAACGCCTTGGGCTTGCTGGTGATCTCGGCCGCCACCAGTGCGGGACTGGGCGTGCTACTGCAGGCGTCGGCCACGGCCTTCCTGCTGCTGAAGGTGCTCGGTGCAAGCTATCTGATCTACCTGGGCGTGAAGCAGTGGAAGAGCCGCACCAGTGCCTTCGATAAACTCGATCAGCCGGCCAGGCGCGCTACCCCCCTCAACAGACTGATGCTCAACGGTGTGACCGTGGCGCTGACCAATCCCAAGGCGATTTTGTTCTTCGCAGCGTTCCTGCCGCAGTTCATCCGCCCGGGTAATGATTCGAACGTGCAGTTGGGCATTCTCGTGCTGACCTTCGCGGCCTGCTCGATGATCTCCCATGCCTTCTATGTGACCTTGGCCCAGGTGCTGCGCAGCAAGCTTGCTGCGCCGAACCGTGCGAGGCTGATGAATCGGCTGTTCGGCGCCTCGTTCGTGGCGCTGGGGGCGAGCCTGTTCACCGTTCAGGCCAAGGTAGCCTGAATCTCGGTCATCATCCCTGGAGGGGAGAGAGGGGTATCTGAGCGCCAGACACGCTGGCGCCATCAACCAAGCCACCCTTGTCATGGAACTTGCGCACCCAGCCGCCCAACAGTGAATGTTTTTTTTCACGAACCGATCCTGTGAAACTGTGTATCGCGGAGGAAATCCTTCTTCAAGCACTTTAGCGCGCGGTACTTCAAATTTCCCCCTTCTCGAAACGTCCGGTCAAATCCCCAAAACCAGCTAAATAGAGCCTTTTCTATGGGTTTAGTGTCATTCTGCATCTGACACAAATATTTCTGCATTGTAGATTTATGAAAATAAACGTGTCATAAATGCTGCCGAAACCGGTCCCGTGAGCGGGTAGGCTTTCACGTCAGGGCTGCACGCAGGCTCTAGGACTTGGCGCTGAAAAGCTTGCCACTCGGTGCGGGAAAAGAACTGTCAGGAGCAGGGGTGAAGCCCTGCGTCGACAACCACCTCGCCCCAGTCAGGAGTCAATAAGATGAACAAGATCGTACTTCTCGGAGCACTGGCGCTCTACGCCTCCACCAGCATCGCTTCCGCCAGCGAAGACACCCTGCGTATTGGTATCGAAGCGGCTTATCCGCCCTTCGCCTTCAAAACCCCTGAAGGCCAGATCAGCGGGTTCGACTACGACATCGGCAACGCCTTGTGTGCCGAAATGAAGGTCAAATGCGAGTGGGTCGAGCAGGAATTCGATGGGCTGATTCCATCGCTGAAAGTACGCAAGATCGACGCGGTGCTGTCGTCGATGTCCATCACTGAAGACCGTCTGAAGTCAGTGGATTTCACCAAGAAGTATTACCAGACCCCAGGCAAGCTGGCGATGAAAGCTGGCAGCGTGGTGAATGATCCATTGGTTGACCTCAAGGGCAAGAAGGTCGGTGTACAGCGCGCGTCTACCTACGATCGCTTTGCCTCCGACCAGTTTGAACCCGCTGGCATCGAAGTGGTGCGTTATGCCTCACAAAACGAAGCCTTCCTCGACCTGGTGGCCGGTCGGCTGGACGCTACCTTGGCCGACATCATCAATACCAGTGAAGGGTTTATCAAAACCCCCATAAGCAAGGGCTTCGCCTTGGTCGGGCCGGACTTCAACGACCCAAGGTACTTCGGCAAAGGGGCTGGTATTGCGGTTCGCAAGGGCGACAGCGAGAACGCTGCGCGCATAAATGCTGCGATCGACGCGGTACGTGCCAACGGCAAGTACCAGCAAGTGCAGGCCAAGTACTTCGCGTTCGATATCTACGGCAAGTGACTGCTGGGAGCGCAACCGCTTCCACCTTTTAGTGCTTGAGCGCCGCCTCGGACGGCGCCGGTTGAGGACCCCCACCATGCTGCACGGCTATGGCCCGACCATTCTCCAGGGTGCCTGGCTCACGCTGAGCCTGGCGCTGATTTCCATGACGGTGGCGATTGCCCTTGGCTTGTTGGGGGCGGCGGTTCGCTTGTCGCATGTGAAATGGTTGGCAGCACTCGGCGAAGGCTATGCCACGGTCATCCGTGGCATTCCCGACCTGGTGCTGATCCTGCTGATCTTTTACGGAGGCCAGGACCTGGTCAACCGCTTGGCTCCCTTGCTGGGTCACCCTCGATACATCGACATCAACCCTTTCATCGCTGGCGTCTGCACCATGGGCTTCATCTTCGGAGCCTACCTCTCGGAAACGTTTCGCGGGGCTTTCATGGCTATCCCCAGAGGACAAGCGGAAGCCGGTGCGGCCTACGGCATGAGCGGGATGCAGGTATTTCGGCGGGTGCTGTTGCCGCAGATGATTCGCTTTGCCATCCCAGGTTTCACGAACAACTGGCTGGTCCTGACCAAGGCGACGGCACTGATATCGCTAGTGGGCTTGCAGGACATGATGTTCAAAGCCAAGAACGCCGCTGACGCTACCCGCGAACCCTTCACCTTTTTCCTGGCCGTTGCCGGGTTGTACCTGCTGCTCACTACGGTGTCCCTGGTGATTCTGCGCTGGGTGGAACAGCGCTACGCCGTCGGTACCCGCCTGGCCGAATTCTGAGGAAACGCCCGTGCTGGATTTCAAGCTGATCGCCGACAGCCTTCCGCTCTACGCTGGAGGCGTCCTGGTGACCTTCAAACTGCTTCTGATCGCCCTGGCCGCGGGCCTGGCATTGGCCATTCCCTTGGCACTGCTGCGCATATCCCGCACGCCTTGGCTCAACCGCTTGGCCTGGTTGTATACCTACGTGATCCGGGGCACGCCAATGCTGGTGCAGCTTTTTCTCATCTACTACGGGCTGGCGCAATTCGAGGCCGTGCGGGGGAGTGTGTTCTGGCCGTACCTCTCCAGCGCCACTTTTTGCGCTTGTCTGGCGTTTGCCATCAACACCAGTGCCTACAGTGCGGAGATTCTTGCTGGCGCCTTGAAAGCTACGCCCAGTGGTGAAATCGAAGCGGCGCGAGCTGTGGGCATGTCGCGCTTCACGCTGTATCGCCGGATCCTGTTGCCCTCGTCCCTACGCCGGGCGCTGCCGCAATACAGCAATGAAGTGATCATGATGCTGCACACCACTTCGCTTGCCTCGATCGTCACCTTGGTCGATATCACCGGCGTGGCGCGTACGGTCAGCTCGCGCTACTACATGCCGTTCGAGGCTTTTGTCACCGCTGGCCTGTTTTACCTGTGCCTGACCTTTATCCTGCTGCGCCTGTTCAAGCTGGCCGAAGGTCGCTGGCTTGCGCACCTGGCCCCGCGCAAGAGTTGAGAGATATCCATGGAACATATTCAACACCCACTGCCCTGGAGCACCGCTGGAACGGAGCGTCGACTCTCGGTGTTTCGCTTTGGCAGCGGCCCGCGCAAGGCCTATATCCAGGCCGCCCTGCACGCCGACGAACTGCCAGGCATGCGCGTGGCGGTGGAGCTCAAACAACGTCTGATCGAGCTGGAGCGGCAGGGCCAACTCAACGGCGTCATCGAGCTTGTACCCGTGGCGAATCCGATTGGCCTGGGGCAAATGTTTCAAGCCACCCATCAGGGACGTTTCGACCTGGCCAGCGGACAGAACTTCAACCGCGATTTTCCTGCGTTGGCGGAGCTGATCGTTCCGCAGCTCGAAGGCAGGTTGAGCGACGATCCGCAGGTGAACGTCACGCTGATTCGCCACCTGATGCAAGAGGCCATCGCCGCGTTGCCGCCGGCCAGATCGGAGCTCGATGGGCTGCGCCGCTTGCTGCTGCAACAGGCCTGCGATGCGGATGTGGTGCTCGACCTGCATTGCGATTTCGAATCGATCATGCTGCTCTACGCGCTGCCACAGCTTTGGCCAGCCCTGAAGCCGTTGGCCGCTCGTTTGAACGCGGGCGCGGTGTTGTTGGCCGAAGACAGCGGCGGCAATTCCTTCGATGAAGCCTGCGCGCTCCCTTGGCTGCATTTGGCGCAGCGCTTCGCGCAACACAACATTCCGCTGGCGTGCACGGCTACCACCATCGAATTGCGTGGCATGGCCGATACCGATCGACCACAGGTACAGCAGAGTGCCGAGGACATACTCGGCTTCCTTGCCGACCAAGGGTTGATCAGCGGCGAGTGGCCAGCCGTGCCTTCTACATGTTGTGAAGCCACCCCTTTTTCTGGCGCGCAGTATGCCTATGCACCGCACCCAGGCGTAGTGAGTTTTCTCCAGCCGCTAGGCAAGCAGGTCAACGTCGGCGACCCATTGTTCGAGGTCATCGACCCGCTCAGCGATCGGCACTCTGTGGTGTACGCCACGACCTGCGGCGTTCTCTATGCCCGCGAGCGTCTGCGCTATGCCCAGCCCGGCCTGTGGCTGGCCAAAGTTGCCGGTCGGCACCCGATTCGTCAGGGCCGCCTGCTCACCGACTGACAACAAGAGCACCGACTGCCATGTACACCTTGGAAATCGACAACCTACACAAGCGCTACGGCACCCATGAAGTGCTCAAGGGCGTGTCCCTGACGGCCAAAGCCGGTGATGTCACCAGCATCATCGGATCCAGCGGGTCGGGCAAGAGTACCTTCCTGCGTTGCATCAACCTGCTGGAAGAGCCGCATAGCGGGCGCATTCTGCTCAACAACGAAGAGCTCAAGCTGCGGTCGCACAAGACCCGCGGAACCCTCACTGCCAGCGACAGCAGGCAATTGCAACGGATGCGATCACGCCTGTCCATGGTCTTTCAGCACTTCAATCTGTGGTCCCATATGACTGCCCTGGAGAACGTCATGGAAGCACCGGTGCATGTGCTGGGCGTTGGCAAGAAAGAAGCCCGTGAGAAAGCCGAGCACTATCTGGCGAAGGTTGGTGTTGGCCATCGCCGAACCGCATACCCGGGGCACATGAGTGGGGGAGAGCAGCAGCGCGTGGCCATTGCCCGAGCCCTGGCTGTCGAGCCTGAAGTGATGTTGTTCGACGAACCGACCTCGGCGTTGGATCCGGAGCTGGTTGGCGAGGTGCTCAAGGTCATGCGTGACCTGGCGCAAGAGGGGCGGACCATGGTGGTCGTCACCCACGAAATGGGTTTCGCCCGGGAAGTCTCCAACCAGCTGCTCTTCCTTCATCAAGGTCGCGTCGAGGAAAGGGGCTGCCCACGCGAAGTTCTGGCCCAGCCAAAGTCCGAGCGCCTACAGCAGTTTCTGGCCGGTAGCCTGAAGTAGGCGACGCGCAGGACACCCAGTAGAGCGCTACACCGGCGCTCTGCTTCGGATACACTTCAGCCGGAACTTCCCAAGCCTCGCCCCGATAGAGCGCGTAGGTCCATTCATTCAAACGTGCTGAAAGCCCATCCATGCCGACATCTACCAAGCATGTAACCGTCTACGCTGCCCCGGTGATGCGCAAGCTGGCGGAGGCTGCACCCCATCTGCAACCCTCGCTGCGCAAGGTGGCCGACTTCATCCTGCGTCATCCGCTGAAGGCTGCGACCCTGACCATCGAGGAGATGGCAGTTGAAACCGCCACTTCGCCAGCCGCGGTCAACCGCCTGGCCAAAGCGATAGACATGGGCGGCTATACCGGTCTGAAGGCCGAACTGGTAGCCACACTGCAGCAGATGGTGTCGCCAGTGGACAAGCTGCGTAATGAGCTTGCGCATCGCCCGGACGGGGCCTTCGGCCTGCATGAGCAAATACAGATCGCCGCCAGCAATCTCGACACCGCTGGCGCCAACAATTCCGCCGATACCTTCGAAATTTTCATCCGTTGCCTGACCCAGGCACGCAAGATTTTCATCCTGGGCTTTGGCAACAGTGCGTACATGGCAGGCTTGGCGGCAGCGAACCTGGTACCGTTCTGTGCCGATGCCACGGCGGTGAGTATGGAGGGGGGCAATGAAAACGCCGCTTATCGCCTGGCGGCTATCACCGAACAGGATGTATTGCTGTCGATTTCCCTGCCGCGCTACTCGCTCGATACGCTGCAGCTGTCGCGCTTTGCACGCGAACGCGGGGCAACGGTCCTGGCGATAACCGACTCGCCCGCTTCACCGCTGACCAATATCGCCGACCATGCGCTCTTTGCCCCAGCGGACCACCCTGTGCTGATCAGTTCCAACGGCAGCGTACTGGCGCTGATAGAGGCATTGGTGGCGGGTGTGATGGCCCGCAACACAGAAGCGGTGCAGTTGGCTTCAGAGCTGACCGAAAGCGTGATGTCCTACCTGCACATGCCGAGCAACGATAAGCCGTTGCGCAAACCGATCAAGCGCCGAGTGAAATCCGTTTAGACCCGACGGCCGAGCTGATTCCACGAGCTGAGCGTCTGCTTGGCCAGGCGCCAAACGGTGGCCTACCACCGTCTGGCACCGTACCCTGGGGTCAGATCTGCATCGCCATCCCATCGACGTTCATCGCGGCCTGGCGCAACGCCTCGGACCGGGTCGGGTGTGGGTGGCAGGTGAGGGCGATGTCCTCGGCCGAGGCGGAGAACTCCATGGCCACGCAGAACTCACCGATCATCTCGCTGACGCTCGGGCCGACCAGATGCACGCCCAGCACTTCATCGGTATTGGCGTCGGCGATGACCTTGGCGAAGCCTTCGGTCTCGTGGTTGATCTTGGCGCGGCTGTTGGCGGTGAAGGGGAACTTGCCTACCTTGTAGGCACGGCCTTCGGCCTTTAGCTGCTCCTCGGTCTTGCCCACGCTGGCCAGTTCCGGCCGGGTGTAGATCACGCCGGGGATCAGGTTGTAGTTGACCTCATGGGGCTTGCCTGCAATGCGCTCGATGCAGGCCACCGCTTCGTCTTCGGCTTTGTGCGCCAGCATCGGGCCGGAGGTGACGTCGCCGATGACCCAGATGCCTGGCACCGAAGTGCGGTGATGCTGATTGTCGAGCATGCCGCGCTTGTCAGTTTCCAGGCCCACGCTTTCCAGGTTAAGGCCCTTGGTATAAGGACGGCGACCGATGGCCACCAGTACGTAATCGGCTTGCAGGGTTTCGGCGGCGCCCCCTGCGGCGGGTTCGAGGGTAAGGCTGACGCCATCGGCCGAGGCGTTTGCCTGAGTGACCTTGCTGCCCAACTTGAAGGCCATGCCTTGCTTGGCCAGGGCTTTTTGCAGGGTCTTGGCGGTTTCTTCGTCGGTGCCAGGGCAAATGCGGTCAAGGTATTCGATGACAGTGACCTGGGCGCCCAGGCGACGCCACACCGAACCCAGTTCCAGGCCAATCACACCGGCGCCGATCACCACCAGGTGCTTGGGCACCTGGGGCAGGGCGAGGGCACCGGTGGAGTCGATGATGCGCTGGTTATCGATTGTCACACCTGGTAGCGGGGTGGGCTCGGAACCAGTGGCGATGACGATGTCCTTGGCTTGCAGCGTGGTTTCGCTGCCATCCTCTGCCTTGACCACTACCTTGCCGACGCCATCCAGGCGACCCCAGCCTTTGACCCAGTCGACCTTGTTCTTGCGGAACAGGTACTCGATGCCCTTGGTCAGGCCGGTCACGCTCTCGTCCTTCTGCTTCATCATCTGGGCGAGATTGAGGGTGGGCTTCACCTCGATGCCAAGGTGCGCAAATTCGGCCCCGCTGGCGGCTTCGTACAGTTCGGAGGCATGTAGTAGCGCCTTGGACGGCATGCAGCCGACGTTCAGGCACGTACCGCCCAAGGTCGGGCGGCCTTCCACACAAGCAACGCTCATGCCCAGCTGACCTGCGCGAATTGCTGCGTTATAGCCACCGGGGCCGCCGCCGATGATCACCACGTCATAGGATTTCATGGGTTCTACTCCAGGATGAAGAAGCGCGAGAGGGGCACAAGGTTAGTCGTAGTGCCTTGAATTGTATACAATCTGCGTCGTTTTCATTGCTGTTGGTTCTAGACGATGGTCGTGATAAGCGGAAACTTTGTTTCAATGAACTACCCTGTTGCGGTGGCGTCCCAATTTTCAGGGGGCACGTCCGTTACATGAAGGGGAGGGTCATCGATGCTTGCGCAACTTCCACCAGCCTTGCAAAGCCTGCACTTACCTTTGCGTCTGAAGTTGTGGGACGGTAACCAGTTCGATCTGGGGCCCAGCCCGCAAGTCACCATCCTGATCAAGGAACCTCAACTCATTGCCCAATTGAATCATCCTAGCCTGGGTGAACTGGGTGAGGCGTTCGTTGAAGGCAAGCTGGAGCTCGAGGGCAATATCGGGGAGGTCATTCGGGTTTGCGATGAGCTCAGTGAAGCCCTGCTCACGGATGAGGATGAAACCTCGCCGCAGCGCATTGCCCATGACAAGGCAACCGACGCCGAAGCCATTTCCTACCATTACGACCTCTCCAACGAGTTCTATCAGCTGTGGCTCGATCCGGACATGGCGTACTCCTGTGCCTATTTCAGAGAGCCCGACAATACACTTGCCCAAGCCCAGCAAGACAAGTTCGACCACCTGTGCCGCAAGCTGCGGTTGCAGGCCGGTGACTATCTGCTGGATGTCGGTTGTGGTTGGGGTGGGCTATCACGTTTCGCCGCGCGTGAGTACGGTGCGAAAGTGTTCGGTATCACGCTGAGTAAAGAGCAGCTCAAACTTGGCCGTCAGCGCGTCAAGGAGGAGGGGCTGGCCGGCAAGGTCGACTTGCAGATCCTCGACTACCGCGACTTGCCCCAGGACGGTCGTTTCAACAAGGTGGTCAGCGTCGGCATGTTCGAACACGTAGGTCACGCCAACCTCGCCTTGTACTGCCAGAAGCTGTACGGGGCTGTGCGTGAAGGCGGCTTGGTCATGAACCATGGGATCACTGCCAAGCACGTGGATGGTCGACCGGTCGGGCGTGGCGCCGGGGAGTTCATCGACCGCTACGTGTTCCCCCATGGTGAGCTGCCGCACCTGTCGATGATCAGTGCCAGCATCTGCGAGACCGGCCTTGAGGTGGTGGATGTCGAGAGCCTGCGTCTGCATTACGCCAAGACCCTCAACCACTGGAGCGAAAACCTGGAGAACCAGTTGCACAGGGCCGCAGGCCTGGTGCCCGAAAAGACCCTGCGCATCTGGCGCCTGTACCTGGCCGGTTGTGCCTATGCCTTCCAGAAGGGCTGGATCAACCTGCACCAGATACTGGCGGTGAAGCCGTATGCCGATGGACACCATGACCTGCCCTGGACTCGGGAGGACCTGTACCGCTGAGCCATTCAGAGAATCGGTGAGATCAGCCGGGCGATACGCATCCCAAGTTGTTGCAGGCGATGCGTGTCGCGGCTGTCTTCTGCGGTGATCTCCCTGGCATGCTCGAAGTCATGGGACAACATCGCTTCGACCTGGTCGGCGAACGTGCGGTCGATGGTCAGCAGGGTGATCTCGAAGTTCAGGCGAAACGAACGGTTATCCAGGTTCGCGCTACCGATAGCGCTGACCTCATCATCCACCAGTACCACCTTCTGGTGCAGAAAGCCCGGCAGGTACCGGAACATGCGCACGCCTGCGCGTACCGCTTCGAAGGCGAACAGACTGGAGGCGGCGTAGACGATCCTGTGGTCTGGGCGCGACGGAATCAAAATCCTCACATCCACGCCCCGTAGCACTGCCAGACGCAAGGCCGCGAACACGGCTTCGTCGGGGATGAAGTAGGGGCTGGTTATCCAGACTCGCCGGGTCGCGGAATGGATCGCTTCGATGAAGAACAGCGAGCAGGTTTCCTGAGAGTCTGCCGGGCCACTGGCCAAGGCCTGGCAGAGTACGCCGTTCTCTGGGTACGCATCTGGCAGGATCAGCGGCGGTAGCTGGCGCGTGGCCCAGTACCAGTCTTCGGCGAACGACTCCTGAAGGCAGGCCAAGACAGGCCCGCTGACTTGCACATGGGTGTCGCGCCACGGTGACAATCGAGGATGCCCGCCCAGGTACTCATCACCCACATTGTGGCCACCGATGAAGCCCAGCAGGCCATCCACCACGACGATCTTGCGGTGATTGCGGAAGTTGACCTGGAAACGATTGAACCAGCCGCGGCGGGTGGCGAACGCATGGATCTGCACGCCGCCCTCACGCAGCACTTGGCTGTAGCTTGCTGGCAGCGCATGGCTACCAACCCGATCGTAAAGCACGAAGACCCTCACCCCCTCGGCAGCTTTGCGTAACAACAGCTGCTGAAGCTCCTGGCCGATGACGTCATCGTGGATGATGAAGAACTGCACCAACACTGCTTCTTTGGCGTCGGCGATGGCAGCGAAAATGGCATCGAAGGTCGCCCTGCCATTGACCAGCAACTTCACCTGGTTGTTAGCCAGGCAAGGCATGCGCCCAAGTTTGGGCATGGCACGCAGGGCGGCGTAGCTTTCCGACTCTCTGGCCGTGAGGGCTTCCTCGACCCAGGGCCGCCAGTTGAGGTTAGCCATGGCCACGTGCATTTCCTGGTTGGCCTGGCGTCGGGCGTGGATGTAGGCGTAGAAGGAGCGGGCGCCGAACACCAGGTAGGGGATCAACGTGAAGTAGGGAATGAAGAAGAGTGACATCGCCCAGGCGATTGCGCCTTGGGCAGTGCGCACGGTGAACACCGCATGGAGGGCGGCGAAAATCCCGATCAGGTGAATCACACCAAGCACGTAACCGAAGAAGTAGGGGCTGTGGTAATCCATACGCATCCTGCTTGCCGAATACACTTGGGCTAACAGAACACGTTCAGGGTGTGGCTTGCAACCTGCGTGCGGTTTTAGCGTCTAAGGCTCAGTCCGGCCCGTTGACCGGTTTTCTCTAGGAGCGTTCGTCCATGAAGATTCGTCTGCCACTGTTGGTCTTGGCCGTGGGCCTGAGTAGCCCCGTGGTGCATGCGCAGATGTTGCAACCAGGCCTGTGGGAACTGACCACCAGCAACATGCAGGTCGATGGTAAACCGCTGCCCGACATGGAATTCATGCTCGGCCAACTGAAAAATCTTCCACCGGAGCAGCGGGCGATGATGGAGGGGGTGTTGGCCAAACAAGGTGTGACGGTAGGGGGCAAGGGCGTGCGTTCGTGCCTCACGCCGGAGCAGGTCAAGACCAACGACATCCCCCTGCAGGATCCTCAGTCCGGATGCACGCAGAAGATCACCGACCGCACGGGTAATGTCTGGAAGTTCCAGTTCAGTTGCCCTCGCGCCCAAGGCAGCGGGCAAGCGACTTTCCTCAGCGATCGGGAGTTTCACACGCAGGTCAGCGGGACCTTCAATGCCTCCGGGGTTCAGCAGCAGGGCAGCATGAATACCAAAGCGGTCTGGCTGGGAAATGATTGCGGTACCGTCAAACCACGAAGCTGATGGTTCACCATTGCCACTGGCTCGTGGCGACCGCGTCGTGGGCATGCAGACTTTCCGCATGTTCCACGCGCAAGGTGAAAGCAGTGCTCCAACTCAACTGCCGCAGCGTCTGATGAACGCGTCGTGCGGCGTCCTCACAGAACATCAGGTTCTGTCCGTTGGCCAGTGCGAAGGCTTGTTCATCGGCGCGCTTGACCGCCGTCTGCACCGGCGTGCCCAGGCTCGATTCGATGCTATCGATCAGTTCGGTCACGGGTAAACGGTCCAAGTTATCCTGCAATCGTACGCCCACCAGTGCCAGGCTGCGTTGGCTATGGGGTGTCGCGACGATTCCCTGGGTGCTGCCCAGCCACTGCAATACGGCTTCATGATTGATCGGTTGCCCGGCAAAATCTGCCTGAAACTGCTGTTGAATCAATTGTCTGGCCAAGGCCGCCGAGCAGGGGCAGGTCGACGAATAGGGCACACGCACCGATAGTTCCACGTGGAACATTTCGTGTTCCATCCTAGCGTCCACGGTGATGGCGTAACTTTTCCAACCCGCCAACGGGCTGACCAAGGCTGGCCGTTTCAGCAGATGATCGAAACGTAGGCGCAGGTATGCACCGGATGACAGCTCCGCGTGGCTGGCCAGAAACTCCGCCAGGCATCGCCGAATGGCGAGTGGAGTGAGTGGTTGCCGCTCCAATGCTTCCAACGAAAGGTACAGCCGCGACATGTGAATACCGCGCGATGCTCCGTCGCTCAGGTTCACCCCTGCGTCGGCCAGTGCAGCCACGCTGCGTGTCTCGAACTGAATAGGCACGGCGATCCCACACATGCCAACCCAGTCCAGCGGGGTTGCGTGCTGTTGGGTTTGTGCGGCGATATCGGGAAGCGTGAGGCTGGTCATGTGAATATCCAAGGGAAGTATTGTCAGCGGCAACCGCCGACCAGGCTGCAATGCAGGTTGAACCGGGCTCCGCTGGAGCTCGATACACGATTGAGCGTGGTCCAGCCGACGCGGTGGCTGTAGCCGACCCAAGCTTCGCCGTCGCTGGCCAGACCAGTGAAAAAGGTCATCGCGCCGAAGCGGCTATTGGTCTGTGCCCACAAGCGGCGGCTGGCGCTGTCATAACCCCGCAGGTAAAGCGTGCCCCGTTCGCTGCGCACGCTGTAGTAATTGCCTTTGCCATCTTGGCAGGCCAGCAGCGTGGCGCTGCGTGTGCACAGCGCCAGGTTGCCGACCTTGGGCATGGCGAACAGTGGCAAAGGCGTGAAAAGCAGCAGCAATGCCACCGCGCGCGACAGGTTCATTTACAGCTCCGGGCAACACGTCCGACGAGAACGGCTTGGCGAAATTGTATTGTTACTTTATAACATTATGCAATGCATCGTTTCGAATGCGTCCGCCTGATGAGGTTTACCATGTCCAATCGCTTACCCGTTACCGTGTTGTCCGGCTTCCTTGGAGCGGGCAAGAGCACGTTGCTCAACCATGTCCTGCGTAACCGCGACAACCTGCGTGTGGCGGTGATCGTCAACGACATGAGCGAAATCAACATCGACGCCAGTGAAGTGCAGCGCAACGTCAGCCTTAACCGCGCTGAAGAAAAACTGGTGGAGATGAGCAACGGCTGCATCTGCTGCACGCTACGGGAAGATCTGCTGGAGGAAGTTGCCCGGTTGGCGCAGGAGAAGCGTTTCGATTACCTGCTGATCGAGTCCACGGGGATTTCCGAACCCTTGCCCGTGGCGGAAACTTTCACTTTCCGCGACGAGCAAGGGCGCAGTCTGTCTGACATGGCGCGCCTGGACACCATGGTTACCGTCGTCGATGGCCTGAACTTCATGCGTGACTACCAGGCGGCCGAAAGCTTGGCCAGCCGTGGTGAGACACTGGGCGAGGAGGATGAACGCTCGATCAGCGACCTGCTGATCGAGCAGGTGGAATTTGCCGATGTGCTGTTGCTGAGCAAGATCGACCTCATCAGCCAGCACGAGCGAGAAGAGCTGACGGCCATCTTGCGCAGCCTGAACGCTCGGGCGCAGATCGTGCCGATGGTCATGGGGCAGGTGCCGCTGGCGCGCATCCTGGACACGGGTCTGTTCGACTTCGACCAAGCTGCACAGTCGCCGGGCTGGTTACGTGAGCTGCGGGGCGAGCACGTGCCAGAGACTGAGGAATACGGCATCGCCGCGAGCACCTGGCAGGCCCGTCGACCCCTGCATCCACAACGCTTCTTTGATTTTATCCACAGCCCTTGGAGCAATGGTCGTTTACTGCGCTCCAAGGGGTTCTTCTGGCTTGCTAGCAAGTTTCAGGAGGCCGGCAGTTGGTCGCAGGCTGGCGGCATGATGCGCCATGGGTTGGCGGGGCGTTGGTGGCGGTTCGTGCCGAAGGAGCAATGGCCTCAGGACGAGGAGAACATCGCCGCCATTCTTAAGCTGTGGACCGAAGAATGCGGAGATTGCCGGCAGGAGCTTGTATTCATCGGGCAGAACATCGACTTCGAGAGGTTATCCACAGAGCTCGATGCATGCCTGTTGACCGACCAGGAGATGGCGCTTGGCGCAATGGCTTGGCTGCGGTTGCCTGATCCTTTTGGTCCCTGGCATGAGGAGGCGGCGGCATGACGCCCGCGCTCAGGGCTGTGGATATCCGTCAGGTCGCAGGTGAATCACCGCGCAGCCTGTCCGACATTCTGCTCGATGGCGTCAACCTGGCCGTGTGGCAACGTCGACTGCCGGTCCAGGTGCAGGACTTTGCCAGCTTGCTGCTCGGTCAAGGCCAATTGCTGGCGGATGCGCGTGTGCTGGAGGTGAATGAAGATCGCCCGCTCCAACTGAGCCCTCTATTGCCCGAGGCGGCTGATCTGCATGGTTACGAAGGGTTCGTCGCCGATGTCTACTGGCTGGTCTCTGCGTTTACCTGCCTTGTCGGTGCGCGCCGTGTCGGCCTGCGTGTGCGCGTACTGGAGGGGGCCATGTGTCCCCGCTTTCATGTTGATCATGTGCCTTTGCGCTTGCTCACGACCTACGCCGGCCCCGGTAGCGAGTGGTTACCCGAGGGGTCTATAGCCCGCGACGGCCTGTCGCTGGCGCACGAGCCTGTGGATAAGATACAGCGCCTGCAAGCGGGCGAAGTTGCCATTCTCAAAGGTGAGAAATGGTTGGGTAACGAAGGTGCCGGATTGGTCCATCGTTCGCCGTCGAGTAACGAGCGGCGTTTGCTGCTCAGTCTTGACTGGTTGGCGTGACGGGGCATAGTGGGTGACACACCCGCCTTGAACTCATCGCATGCTGCAGAATATTCCCACCCATGTCATCGCCGGTCCCTTGGGCGCTGGCAAGACCAGTCTGGTTCGCCAGTTGCTGGCCCAGCGCCCACTCAATGAGCGTTGGGCGGTACTGGTCAACGAGTTTGGGCAAATAGGACTGGATGCCGCCCTGCTGCACCGCGATGACGATGGCATTGCCATCGGCGAGGTGGCAGGAGGCTGCCTGTGCTGCGTCAATGGCATGCCGTTTCAGGTAGGATTGGGCCGGCTGCTGCGCAAAGCTCGGCCCGACCGCCTGTTCATCGAACCCTCGGGGCTGGGTCACCCTGTGCAGCTGTTGAAGCAGCTTGGGCAAGCGCCGTGGACTGGGGTCCTGGCTGTCCAGCCGCTGTTGATGGTGGTGGACGCAGAAGCGCTGGCGCGCGGCGAGCCTCTGGCAGATGCTCAAGCACAGGCGTTACAGGCATCGGGTTTGGTGGTTTTCAATAAGGCCGCTGCTGTGGATGAACAGAAACGGCTGTTGATAACTGCCGCCTTGGCCGGCCAGGAAGGCTACTGGACGGACTTTGGCGCATTGCCCTTGGCCCGACTTCCGGTTTCGTCCACAGGGACGGCCGGTCGAGGTTCGGTAGAAGCACTGGCTGTGGGTAATGCGCCGGCTCCACCTCAGCCCCTGTGGACAGACCCACGAATCCCAATGTGCCTTGTCCACGCGGGAGAGGAGAGTTGGAGCATCGGTTGGCGCTGGCACCCCAGCCAGTGTTTCGATCAGCAGCGGCTGCGCGGTCTTCTTGAGTCCTGGCCTTGGCGTCGCGCCAAGGGTGTTATCCACAGTGCGCAGGGCTGGAAATCGTTCAACGGTGTCCATGGCAGGGCGCCTGATTGGCAGCCCAGCGATTGGCGCAGGGACACCCGTATCGAATTGATCTTCGACCAAGCCCAGCCCCAGCAAGTCCTGCAGGACGCGCTGGCTGACTGCCGGATCGATTGATCAATTGCGCCAGCGGTTGTGCTCCTGGCGCCACTGCTGCATCTCGATCACGTTGTCGCCGCGAGGCGGGGTCTTGATCTCGAACGGGTAAGGCGCCAATTCGATCTGCATACTGTGGGCACCGAATTGCGTTACGGTGCCTGGGTGACGTTGCTCGCCTGTGACAGTGAACTCGAAGGCGTATACCCGCGCCAAGCGCTTGCGCCCATTGGCATCGCGGACAAAGGCGATGCGCTTGAGGGCGACGGCGTCGTCGAGCAGCTCAAGGTCGAGCTTGGCGCAATGCTGCTTGACCCGTTCCAAGGCTTTTTCGCGCAGCCCATGGTTGTGCCACAACCAAGCGCCTGCCGTGGCCACCAGCATCAGGACGAGAAGATTCTCAAGGGTCAACATTTGCATATGCTCCAAACAGGTCGAACCAGCTTAACTGCGTCCCTGGCCTGTCGTACAGGTGGCAATCGAGTTCATACTGCGCTGCGCACAATCCTTGAAACAGCTTTGGAAATCTCCCGCATGAAACGTACCCCGCACCTGCTCGCAATCCAGTCCCATGTGGTGTTTGGCCATGCCGGAAACAGTGCTGCGGTGTTTCCCATGCAGCGTATCGGGGTCAACGTCTGGCCGCTCAATACCGTGCAGTTTTCCAATCACACTCAGTATGGCCAGTGGGCAGGAGAAGTGCTTGCTCCAGCGCAAATTCCTGCGTTGGTGGAAGGCATTAGCAACATCGGGGAGCTAGGCAACTGTGACGCCGTGCTTTCCGGCTACCTGGGCAGTGCGGAGCAAGGGCGGGCGATTCTGGCGGGAGTGGAGCGTATCAAGGCGGTGAACCCGAATGCCTTGTACCTGTGCGACCCGGTCATGGGCCATGCGGAAAAGGGCTGTATCGTCCCGGTCGAGGTGAGCGAGTTCCTGCTCGAAGAGGCCGTCGCGAAGGCTGACATTCTATGTCCGAATCAGCTGGAGCTGGACAGCTTCTGCGGCCGGCGCGCAGAGTCGCTGGCCGATTGCGTGGCCATGGCGCGCAGCCTGCTCAAGCGTGGCCCGCAGGTGGTGCTGGTCAAGCACGTGTCCTACCCCGATCGGGCGCCAGATTCGTTCGAGATGCTGCTGGTTACCGAGCAGGCGAGCTGGCATCTGAAGCGGCCGCTGCTGGCCTTCCCGCGCCAGCCGGTGGGTGTCGGTGACCTTACCTCGGGGCTGTTCCTGGCGCGTGTGCTGCTGGGGGACAGCTGGCAGCAGGCCTTCGAGTTCACTGCGGCGGCGGTGCACGAGGTATTGCTGGAAACCCAAGCCTGCACCAGCTACGAATTGCAGCTGGTGAGGGCCCATGATCGCATCGCCCATCCGCGTGTGCGCTTCGAGGCGCAACGCCTGGCGTTCTAGATCGAGTCGGTCTTCAGGTCCTGGTAGCGCTTTTCCAGTTCCTGGCGGATCTGGCGGCGCTGCTGGCCTTGCAGGAAGCGCCGCTTCTCTTCGCTGGTTTGTGGCTGACGCGGTGGTACCTGGACCGGGCGGCGATTGTCATCGACAGCCACCATGGTGAAGAAGCAGCTGTTTGAGTGGCGAACGGAGCGTTCGCGGATGTTCTCGGTCACCACCTTGATGCCCACCTCCATCGAGGTATTGCCGGTGTAGTTGACCGAAGCCAGGAAGGTCACCAGTTCGCCGACGTGTACCGGCTCACGGAATATCACCTGGTCCACCGACAGCGTCACCACGTAGCTGCCGGCATATCGGCTGGCGCAGGCGTAAGCCACTTCATCGAGATACTTGAGCAGGGTGCCGCCATGTACGTTGCCGGAGAAGTTGGCCATGTCCGGCGTCATCAAAACGGTCATAGTCAGCTGGGCGTTTCCAGGTTCCATAGAGTGCTCACGGTGAGGTTGCGCTGAAGCGGGGTGGGTATCTACAGACACGTCGGTTCCCCTCTTGGTGTTTGCCATCCTGATACGGGACGTTGGCTGACGCTCCATCGTCACGCCGATCACGCCATCGGCGGCGGTTAAGTAGCCGATCTGTTTCTGCATATTGCACCGGCAATTTGCGGCGAGGTGCGATGTTAACCTGAGTACGCCCCTGCAACATGGGCTTTCCAGCATTCAATACAGTATGTACTTGCTGCTCGCTCGGGGCTGCTTTGGCAGAGGAGCGGTCTGCCTTGGCATCGAGAAAAAGGAGAATCGCGCCATGCATGCCATCAGCTTCATCCAGGACCTCGCAGTGATCATGCTTGTCGCTGGTGTCGTGACCATTCTCTTTCATCGGCTCAAACAGCCCGTGGTGCTGGGCTACATCGTCGCAGGCTTCATCATCGGCCCGCACACTCCGCCCTTTGGCCTGATCCACGACGAAGACACCATCAAGACCCTGGCCGAGCTTGGGGTGATCTTCCTGATGTTCTGCCTGGGCCTTGAGTTCAGTCTGCGCAAACTGTTCAAGGTCGGTGCCACCGCCTTCATCGCAGCGTTTCTGGAAATCGTCCTGATGATCTGGATCGGCTTCGAGATAGGCCGCTGGTTCGGCTGGAGCACCATGGATTCGCTGTTCCTAGGGGCGATCCTGGCGATTTCGTCGACCACCATCATCGTCAAGGCGCTCAATGACCTGAAGATGAAGAACGAGCGTTTCGCACAGCTGATCTTCGGCGTGCTAATCGTCGAGGACATCCTCGGTATCGGCATCATCGCCTTGCTGTCAGGAATCGCGGTCAGTGGCACTGTCAGCTCCGGGGAAGTGTTTTCCACCGTAGGCAAGCTGTCCTTGTTCATGATCGTGGCGCTGGTCATCGGCATTCTGCTGGTGCCGAGGCTGTTGGCCTACGTCGCCAAATTCGAAAGCAACGAGATGCTGCTGATCACCGTGCTTGGGCTGTGCTTTGGCTTCTGCCTGCTGGTGGTGAAGCTCGAATACAGCATGGTACTGGGGGCCTTCCTGATTGGCGCGATCATGGCCGAGTCGCGGCAGTTGCTGAAAATCGAACGCCTGATCGAACCCGTTCGCGACCTGTTCAGCGCGATCTTCTTCGTCGCCATCGGTTTGATGATCGATCCTCAGGTGCTGGTCGATTATGCCTGGCCGATCGTGGTCATCACCTTGGCGGTGGTGCTGGGCAAAATGCTGTCCTGTGGCATGGGGGCATTCATTGCCGGCAATGACGGCCGCACGTCGCTACGCGTGGGCATGGGCCTTTCGCAGATTGGCGAGTTTTCGTTCATCATCGCTGCCTTGGGCATGACCCTGCAGGTAACCAGCGACTTCCTTTACCCCGTCGCCGTTGCGGTGTCGGCCATCACCACGCTGCTGACGCCGTATCTGATCCGCGCCGCTGATCCGCTTTCGATCAAACTCGGGCACGTGGTGCCGCGCCGCCTGGCACGGGTGCTGTCGCTGTATGGCGAGTGGTTGCGCAGCATCCAGCCGCAGGGCGAGGGCGCGATGCTGGCCGCGATGATCCGTCGCATCCTGCTGCAGGTGGGGGTGAATCTGGCACTGGTGATCGCGATCTTCTTCAGCGGAGGCTATTTTGCTGGCCGTATCGGCAATTGGCTGACCGAGTGGGTGAGCGATGTCAGTCAGCAGAAGGCGGTGATCTGGGGCGCTGCACTGCTGCTTTCGCTCCCGTTTCTGATTGCGGCCTATCGCAAGCTCAAGGCGCTGTCGATGCTGCTGGCGGAGATGGGCGTCAAGCCGGAGATGGCCGGGCGTCACACGCAGCGCGTGCGGAGGGTGATTGCCGAGGTGATCCCGCTGTTGTCGTTGCTGGTCATCTTCCTGCTGCTGTCGGCGCTATCGGCGAGCATTCTGCCCACCAGCGAGTTGCTGCTGGTGATCGCGGTGGTGGCGGCATTGGTGGTGGCGTTGCTTTGGCGTTGGTTCATACGCGTACACACGCGCATGCAAATCGCCCTGCTTGAAACCCTGGAGAACAGTCGCGATCACTCGCACTGAGCGGGTTGGGCTTTCTGCGCCAGCGTTCACCGAAGTCCGAGGGGATGGAGCGGTAGCGATGGCGCCAAGCGCAGAAAGCCTGGGGATTCTACGGGGCAAAATGGCCATGGGCCATTATTTTGTGAGTTTAATTCTCACTCAGCTTTCAAGCCAGACGTCCCGGGCCCAGTGCCAGACCGACTCCCAGCTGTCTTCGCCCAAGGCTTCCTCTTCGGCATCCCACAACACGACAGTGCCGTCTTCCTCGACGCAGTAGTAGTTGTCGCCGTCCTGGCAGATGGGGATCAGGTCGCGCGGTACGCCAGCATCCCAAGCGTTTGCCGCGACGTCGGGCAGGTAGGTGTGCGACTGCGGGTCGGTGACGGTTACCGGTTCAAGAGAGCCATAGACCACATCGCTGACGGTCAGCAGGAACTCTTTGAACACGAAAGGGATGTTGATGAACAGTTGTTCCTCGATCTCGACCAGCAGATCTTCGTCGGGAAGTTCCAAGGGTACCGGTACCGGCTCGTTGGCTTCACGGAGTTGTTCGATCACTTCTTCCACGGTTCACATCCTCTAACCTTGATGAACGCTGCGCGTTATACCCTAGTATCCCACTTTGGCAAAAGCAAAAACCCCGGGGCAAGCCCGGGGTTTTTTGCACAGCGTGCGTCGGTTAACCGTTCTGGCGGATACCGGCGACCAGCCACGGCTGGTTCTCGCCTTGAGCGCGAACCATGTGCCAGCTCTCGCTGAAGGCCTCACCTTGATCGAAGCGCGAATTCTTCGACACGCCACGGAAGGTCAGGGTAGCGTCGGTGCGGTCTGGGCGATCGTCTACACCGTCCAGTTGCACATCGAGGTTGTCGATGTAGGTGGACTGGAAGCCATCACCCAGTTCGGCACGTTCACGCTTGAGGAACTCGAGCATTTGCGGGGTCACGAACTCAGCGATCTTGTCCATCTCGTTGGCATCCCAGTGCTGCTGCAGCGCCTGGAAGTGGTTGCGAGCGGCGGCCAGGAAGTTCTGCTCGTTGAACCAGGCTGGTGCGTTGATCACCGGAGCGGCTGCGGCGGCTGGCGCGGCCGAACCACCGAAGATCGACGGCTGGGCAGGCTGGGCGTGAGCTTCACGCTGGAACGGCGCATGGCCAGGCGCGGCCATTTGCGGCTGCTGCTGGCGGCGGCGCGCAGCAATGAAGCGGAACACCAGGAACGCGATCAGGGCGACGATCAGGAAGTCCATGATCTGCAGGCCCTCGAAGCCGTCACCCATGAACATGGACGCCAGCAGGCCACCGGCGGCGAGGCCGGCGAGTGGGCCCAGCCAGCGCGAAGCACCGCTGGCGGCGGCCGGAGCACGGCCAGGAGCGGTCGGCGCGGCAGCAGGCGTGGTTGGCGTGGCCTGGCGGGTCTGGTGGATAGGCGCGGAGCCCGAACTCTTGCCGCCGCCGAAACGCTTGGCGTTGGCGTCCAGGCTCAGCGTCAGGCCGACGCAGAGCGCCAGAGCGATGCTAAGAAAACGTTGCATAAATGGGATTTCCCCTGTTGTGGATTGCACGCGCGTCATGTTGCACAGGTTCCTGGGCACATGACCAGCGTCATAATGTTTCGAGCTTTTGCCTGATGTTGCCAAGACCTTGTGGCGGGCAAGCCGGCTCCTGCCCGTATGGCACCGATCCCGAAATCCCGCAGGAGTCTACTTGCCAGCGATGGCGGCGCAGGAGCCTCAGATAGCCTCGAGCTTGGCGTACCCCAGCATGAGCCACTTGCTGCCTTCGGCGAAGTTGACCTGCACCCGTGCCTGGGCGCCGGAACCTTCGAAGTTGAGAATCACCCCTTCGCCGAACACTGCATGCTGCACGCGCTGGCCAAGGTTGAAGGCGGTCTGCGGAATACTGGCGTTGGCGAACAGGCTACTGGCCGAGCTGGTCTTCGCCCCACCGAATGGTCGGCTGACGCTATTGGACAAACGCACTTCCTGAACCAGGCCGGCCGGGATTTCCCGTACGAAACGCGACACTTTGTTGTAGGTCTCGCTGCCGTACAGGCGTCGGGTCTCGGCGTAAGTCATGATCAGCTGACGCATGGCGCGGGTAATGCCCACATACGCCAAGCGGCGTTCTTCCTCCAAGCGGCCAGGCTCTTCCAGGCTCATCTTGTGCGGGAACAGGCCTTCTTCCATGCCCACCAGGAACACATAGGGGAACTCCAGGCCCTTGGCGCTGTGCAGGGTCATCAGCTGAATGCTGTCCTCGTGCTCGTCGGCCTGCGCCTCGCCCGCTTCCAGCGACGCATGACCCAGGAAGGCCGAGAGCGGCGTCAGATCGGCATCTTCTTCGCCCGCTTCGAAGTTGCGTGCTGCGCTGACCAGTTCCTCAAGGTTTTCTACCCGTGCCTGGCCCTTTTCACCTTTTTCTTCCTGGTGATAGATGATCAAGCCGGACTGTTCGATGACCGTCTGGGTCATCAGGTGCAAGGGCATGTCAGCCGTTTTGCCTGTCAGGCTTTCGATCAACTCGATGAAGGCCCCCAGGGCGCTGGCGGCGCGCCCCTTGAGAGCCTTGGCGGCCAGCAACTGGCACATCGCCTCCCACATCGACAGTTGGCTGTGGCGGGCATGTTCACGGATGGCCTCGACGGTTTTCTCGCCGATGCCCCGTGGCGGTACGTTGATGACCCGCTCGAGAGCGGCATCGTTGCCACGGCCTTCGAGCAGGCGCAGGTAGGCCATGGCGTTCTTGATTTCGGCACGCTCGAAGAAGCGCTGGCCGCCGTAGATGCGATACGGGATGCGTTCGCGAAGCAGCGCCTCTTCCAATACCCGCGACTGGGCGTTGGAGCGATAGAGAATGGCGATGTCGCTGCGCGAGTTGCCTTGCTTGATGAGGCTCTCGATGGTCTCGACCACGTAGCGCGCTTCGTCATGCTCGTTGTAGGCGGCGTAGAGGGTCAGCGGTTCGCCTTCGCCCAGGTCCGTCCACAGCTCCTTGCCCAGGCGCCCGCTGTTGTTGGCGATCAGCGCGTTGGCGGCCTTGAGGATGCCGCCGGTGGAGCGATAGTTCTGCTCCAGGCGAATCAGTTCGGCGTCGGGGAAATCGGCGGTGTATTGGTGGATGTTCTCGATCTTGGCGCCACGCCAGCCGTAGATCGACTGGTCGTCGTCACCCACGGCCATCAGGCTCACGCCGCCGCCGGCCAGCAGGCGCAGCCAGGCGTACTGCACGGCGTTGGTATCCTGGAACTCGTCCACCAGTACATGGCGGAAGCGCCGTTGGTAGTGCTCCAGCAGGCCGGGGTGGTCGCGCCACAGGTCGAGGGCGCGCAGCAGCAGTTCGGAAAAGTCGATGACCCCGGCTCGCTCGCAAGCCTGTTCGTAGGCTTCGTAGATGCTGCGCATGGTGCCCAGGAACAGGTCGCCGCTGGCCTGGATGTGCTGCGGGCGAAGCCCTTCGTCCTTCTGCCCGTTGATGAACCATTGTGCCTGGCGTGCTGGCCAGCGCTGTTCGTCCAGCCCCAGGTCGCGGATCACCCGCTTGATCAGGCGCTGCTGGTCGTCGCTGTCGAGAATCTGGAAGTTCTGCACCAGCCGCGCCTCCTGCCAGTGCGCGCGCAGCAGGCGGTGAGCCAGGCCGTGGAAGGTACCGACCCACATGCCAGCCGGGTTGATGCCCAGCAATTGCTCGATTCGATGGCGCATTTCTGCTGCGGCCTTGTTGGTGAAGGTCACCGACAGGATCGAATGCGGTGAAGCCTGCTCGACCTGGATCAGCCAGGCGATACGGTGCACCAGCACACGGGTCTTGCCGGAGCCGGCGCCAGCAAGCACCAGTTGACGCCCCAGCGAGGCTGCTACGGCCTGGCGTTGGGCATCGTTGAGGGAGTTCAGCAGGAGGGAGAGGTCATCATTGTGCATCCGGCCATTCTAGGGCCGTGCAGGGGACAGGGGCAAACGCCGATGGGGCAAAACTTGCCGCTCGTCCGTTGCCGTTCATCCGGGCTTGTGCCAGGGCAGCGTAATTGAGCGGTTCGGTGCGGGTTTGTCGGGGTTTTGGCAAATCATGATCCAGAGCAGTTTGGTCTGGCGCGGCGCTTGTGTATTCTCCCAGCACGTTTGCGGTCATCCATAACAATAACAGCACAAGAACCCGACATTATGACCCAGGATTGCGTGGCGATCGGAGCATCGCCGGATACGACACGGAGTGTTCGCAGGCAATTCGCTACCCAGCTTTCGATCGAGCGCACCCGTCTGCTCTACCAGGGCTCTTTGTTGCCCACCTTGTTCATGCTGCTCAACGGCCTGCTCTGCGCCTGGTTGCTGTGGAGCCCTGAGCGCTACCTGCTGGTCAGTGTCTGGATTGTCTGGCTGCTGGCGCTGGTGGCCTTGCGAGTCATTCAGGTAACCGCTTTCGAAGCGGCCGACACCCAGCGCCAGGCCCGGCCTATATGGTGGCGGATGTTCCTGCTTGGCTCGGGTTTCAGCGGCCTGACCCTGGCCTGTGCGGCCATCGCTCTGGTACCTGCGGAGAGTTTCGTCCAGCAGGCGTGGGGGTTTGGCCTGTTGGGCGCGGCTACGCTGTCGGCCAGTGTCGCCTACGCGGTGAGTTTGCCAGCCTTCCTCAGCTTTGCCCTGCCATGCCTATTGCCACCTATTGCGTTTCTGTTCTTTTACGATGCCGGCGAACAACGGGGTTGGGGATGTTTTGGCCTGATTCTGCTGGCGGCATTGCTGGTCGTGGCCTGGCAGGTTAATCGCCTGATCGAGCGCGGGCTGTTGCGGCGCTTCCAGAACCAGCTGTTGACCGAGGACCTGCAGCGCGTCCAGGCCCAGAAAGCCCTGGAGGACCACCAACGGCTCGCGGCCTCGGTGTTCGAGGCTTCCAGTGAAGGTATCGTCATCCTGAGCGCTGACTTCACGCTGCTGACCGTCAATCGGGCTTTCTGTCAGATGACCGGTTACTCGCGCAGCGAGCTGCTGGCGCGCAATGTCCTGGATCTGCCCTGCAGCAGCGATGCTCGGCGGCACAGCGGCCAGATCGAGCAGTCGCTGCGTCAGCAGGGGTACTGGCAGGGTGAGTTGGTGGAAGCTCGCAAGAGTGGAGAACTGTACCCGCAATGGCTGCAGTTCACGGGCGTTCGTGATGCTTCGGGGAATTTGAGCAATATCGTTGGCTTTTTCTCCGATCTTTCCGCGAGACGGGCGTCCGAAGAGCGCATTCGTTACCTGGCCCAGCACGACGAGCTCAGTGGCCTGGCCAACCGTGCGTTGTTCCGCATGCGCCTCGATGAGGCCGGGCGGCGTGTGCGTCTGAGTGGCCGCAGCCTGGCGTTGCTGCACATCGACCTGGACCGCTTCAAGCTGCTGAACGAAAGCCTCGGCCATGAGCATGCCGATCAACTGTTGAAGAAGATCTCTCAGCGAATCGCCAATGCCGTACCCGAGGCCGACACCGTGGCGCGCTTGTCTGGCGATGAGTTTGCCGTGCTGTTCGACGGTTATAGCAACCTGTCGAGCCTGGTGCGGGTGACCACCCGGCTGCTGGACAAGCTGCGCGTGCCGTTGCGTCTGGGCGAGCATGAAGTGGTGATCAGCGCATCGGTTGGCATCAGCCTGGCGGCTGACGGCAGTTTCGAACCCAACCAGTTGATCAGCCAGGCTGACATGGCCAAGCAGCACGCCAAGCACCTGGGTGGCGATAATTTCCAGTTCTACACCGAGAGCCTGCGCGCCAGCACCTTGGAGCGTCTGCAACTGGAGAACCAGCTGCGCAAGGCCATTGATGAAGGCCAGCTGCTGGTCTACTACCAACCCAAGCTCTGCTTGCGCACCGGGCGTTTGCATGCGGCTGAAGCTCTGGTGCGCTGGCTTCATCCTCAATGGGGCATGGTACCGCCCGGTGATTTCATCGGCCTGGCCGAGGAAACCGGGCTGATTGCGCCAATGGGCGAGTTCGTTTTGCGGCGTGCCTGCTGGCAGGCTTGTCAGTGGCAGCGTCAGGGGCTGGATGTGCGTGTCTCGGTGAACCTGTCGGTTTACCAGGTGCGCCAAGGCAAGATCGTCAGCCTGGTGCGGCAGGTGCTCGAAGAAACGGGCCTGCAGCCGCATCTGCTGGAGCTCGAACTGACCGAGAGCCAGTTGTTGGAGAATGTCGAGCACATCATTTCGACCTTCAGGCAGCTGCACGAACTCGGTGTGAAACTGGCCATCGACGATTTCGGAACCGGTTACTCCTCGCTCAGCTACTTGAAGCGCTTACCGGTGGATTTCGTGAAGATCGACCAGGCCTTCATCCGAGGCTTGCACGAAGGCAGCCAGGATGCGGCCATCACCCGGGCAATCATCGCCATGGCGCGTAGCCTGAACCTGAGAGTGGTCGCGGAAGGGGTAGAGACGCAGGAGCAGATGGCGTTCCTGCGTGAGCAAGGGTGTGACGAGGCACAGGGTTATCTGATCAGCCGACCGATCTGCGAAATGGACTTCGAACGCTTGATCGCCACCCGCCAGGCCTGATGCGCACCTGGCGTCGCGCGGTAACTTGAGCTCAGCTGTGCCACGCCCGTCCCTGATGGGCCAGCAGGCTATTGGCCTGCTCGGGGCCGTTGGTGCCCGCCGGGTAGTGGCGTGGCGCTTGGAAATGCTCCTCCCAGCCCTTGATGATCGGGTCGATCCAGGCCCAGGCCGCTTCGACCTCGTCGCGCCGCATGAACAAGGTCGAATCGCCTTCGAGCACGTCCAGCAGCAAGCGCTCGTAAGCTTCCCAGCGCCGGGTCTGGCCAAACACCTGGGCAAGGTTCAGATCCAGGTCGACCGGTTCCAGGCGCATGCCCTTGCCGGGGGTCTTGGTCATCATGCGCAGGCTGATGCGTTCGTCCGGTTGCAGCTGTATCAGGAGCTGGTTGGCCTGGCCGCCGTTGAACAGCTCATGGGGTACTGGTTTGAATTGGATGACGATTTGCGAGGAGCGCCTTGCCATTCGCTTGCCGGTGCGCAAGTAAAACGGTACGCCCGCCCAGCGCCAGTTTTCGATATGAGCCTGAACGGCGACGAAAGTCTCCGTATCGCTGTCGTTGTCGACATCTTTTTCGAAGTAGTACGCCGGCACTTCCTGGCCACCAATGCGTCCAGCGCCGTACTGACCGCGCACGGTCTTGTCCTGCACGTCTTGGCCGGTAATCGGTTTGAGGGCTCGAAGGATCTTCACTTTCTCATCACGCACCGCCTCGGCTTCGAATTGGGCAGGCGGTTCCATGGCCACCAGGCACAACAGCTGCAGCAGGTGGTTCTGCAGCATGTCTCGGGTCGCGCCAGCACGGTCGTAATAGGCACCACGATTCTCGACGCCCAGTGTTTCACAGACACTGATTTGCACATGGTCGACCTGGCCATTGCGCCATACCGGCTCCAGCAGGGCGTTGGCGAAACGCAGGGCCATCAGGTTTTGCACGGTCTCCTTGCCCAGGTAGTGATCGATCCGGAACACGTGGGACTCGTCGAACACCGCGCCAATGGCTTCGTTGATGGCGGTGGCCGATTCCAGCGAATGGCCAATGGGCTTTTCCAGCACGATGCGGGCTTCGCTGTCAGCCAGGCCGGCGATGCGCAGGTGGTTGACGATCGGCACGAACAGGTTGGGCGCGGTGGCCAGGTAGTAGATGCGGGTAAGCCCACCGGGTTCGCCAAGGTAGCGGGCCAGGCGCCCGAAGTCCGCGCTTTGCGAAGCATCCATGGCGAAGTAGTCCAGGCGTGCGGAAAAACGCCGCCACACTTCTTCGTCGAAATCGTTGCGGGCGATCTGTGCCCGGCAATGGCGTTCGGCGAGCTTCACATAGTCGTTGTGTGGCAGGTTGCGCCGGGCCAGCGCAATGATGCGCACGGCATTATTCAGGCGAGCCTCGCGATACAGGTGGTAGAGCGCCGGCAGCAGCTTGTGCAGGGCCAGATCGCCAGTGCCACCGAAAACCAGAATGTCGCAAGGAATAGTCAAAACCACCACTCTCCACGTTCGTTTAACTGGGCGGGTTGGCGTGCATGTAGTATAACTACAAGAAAGCTACATCCCGGCCAGCCGATCATAACCGAGTCCAGCCTGTGAATCTGTTGCAACATATCGCTCAATCGCGCCACCTGCTGCGCAAATCGGAACTGAAAGTGGCTGACCATGTGCTGCTTGATCCGGCTGCAGTCATGCACAGCTCGATGGCCGACCTGGCTCACAGCGTGGGTATCAGCGAACCTACCATCGTGCGCTTCTGCCGTGCGATTGGCTGCTCGGGTTTCCAAGACCTCAAGTTGAAGTTGGCGCAGAGCCTGGCGGCCGGTGCCAGTTTCGGCCAGTTCGCGATCCACGAGGATGACTCGGTCGCCGACTACAGCCTGAAAATTTTCGACACCACGCTGCACACCCTCATGGAAGTGCGCGAACACCTCGACCCTCAGGCGTTGCAGCAGGCGGTGAGCGCCATGGCGCAGGCGCAGCGCGTGGAGTTCTATGGGTTCGGTGCCTCGGGTGCGGTGGCCGCCGATGCCCAGCACAAGTTCTTCCGTCTGTTGCTCAGCGCCGCGGCGTACTCCGACCCGCACATGCAGGCGATGTCTGCCGTCACCTTGAAACCTGGTGATGTTGCGGTCTGCATCTCGCAATCCGGGCGCTCAAAGGACTTGCTGATCACCGCCAACCTGGTGCGTGAGAGCGGTGCCAACCTGATTACCCTGTGCCCAAGCCAGACGCCATTGGCGGAGCTGTCCACGGTGAACCTGGCGATCGATGTGCACGAGGACACGGAAATCTATACGCCGCTGACCTCGCGTATCGCCCACCTGGTCGTGATCGACGTGCTGGCCATGGGCGTAGCCATGGCGCGCGGGCCAAGCCTGGTCAACCACCTGAAGAGCGTGAAGCGCAGTCTGCGCAGCCTGCGGTTGTCGCCGAAGTCGATCAAGGCGATGGACGACTGACCGGGCAGGCACTGCAGGCGTCGGCTTGCCGGCGATGCTCCGGTACCCAAACGACCAAATTTCACCATTTTGTCACCGTTTCACAGCCAAACCGTAAACCGCCAACGTCACGCTGAAGCTCCCGCATCTTAATCTGGGAGACAGGCAATGGCTCGTGACTACGACGGTACGTACCAACCCAGCGCCAAGGCTCGCAAGCAGCAGGAAAAAGATCAGCGTCGCATGGAATATCGACGCGCGATCGAAAGCTACTGCGACCAACGTCAATTGCTCCGCGACCTGGCGGACTACCCTGAGCTACAAGCGCTCACGGTGTGGCGGGCATCGTCGGCAGCTTCCCCGAAAAACGCTCAACAAGCGCACTGATCAAAGCACGTTCGCTGCGGATGAACGCCAGAAACGCCAAGGCCACCGGCGACTGTCGCTTGGCCTTGGACTGCACCACGCACCAGCTGCGATACAGGGGCAGCTCTTCGACCGGCAGCTCTTTGAGCACCCCAGTGGCGAGCTCCAGGTTCAGCGCATGGCGGGTCAGCAGGGCAATGCCAAGCCCGGCGATCACACATTCGCGCTGGGCATCGGCCGAGGCCACCTCCAAGGTCTGGGTGAAGTGCACGCGCTTGTCCTTGAAGTACTCCTCGCAAGCCTTGCGCGTGCCGGAACCCTGTTCCCGCACGAGCAGGGTATGAGGCTCAAGATCTTGCAGGCGCAAGTGTTCGAGCTTGCACAACGGGTGGTCCGGAGGCGCTACGGCAACGATCGGGTTGTTGAGGAATGGCAGAAACTCCAAGCCCATGTCCTGGGGCACCATCGACATGATGATCAGGTCATCGCGGTTGTCCGAAAGGCGCCGGATGGCCTGGGCGCGGTTGACCACCGTCAGGGTCAGGTTGACCTCCGGGTGACGCTGCTTGAAGGCGGCGAACAGGTGTGGCACGAAGTATTTGGCACTGGACTCGATCGCCAGCTTCAGCTGCCCCTGCAATGAGCCCTGCATGTCCGACAGTTGCATGTCGAGGCTTTCCAGGCGACCGAAGATATCCCGGCTGGCGCGCTGCAAAGCTTCAGCCGCCTCGGTCAGGTAGAGCTTCTTGCCGACATACTCGAACAGCGGTTGGCCGATCAGCTCTTCGAGCTGCCGAATCTGTAGACTAACGGCGGGTTGCGTCAACGCCATTTCTTCCGCAGCCCGGCTGTACGAGCGCAAATCGCACACCTCGTTGAAGATCTGCAGCTGACGCAATGTCATACGCATCAAGGACTTACGCATTTTTATCCGGGCTCCTGCAAAACCTTGTAACTGCACTATAAGCTTTTGCTAATACAGCCTCTAACAAATATTGATTTTTGTTTATCGACCTTCGGCGCTAGGGTGAATACGCGACTGGCCATCAACGTCTGGTCACGCGCCGACCGGTAGAACCGGCTCGTCTGTTCCTACGGCTTTGGGAAGACTCCAGTGATAAAAAAAATCCTGATCGCCAACCGAGGTGAAATCGCAGTTCGGATCGTGCGTGCTTGCGCCGAGATGGGCATTCGCTCGGTGGCGATCTATTCCGACGCCGACCGTCATGCCTTGCACGTCAAGCGTGCCGATGAGGCCTACAGCATTGGTGCCGAGCCGCTGGCCGGTTACCTGAACCCGCGCAAGCTGGTGAACCTGGCTGTGGAAACCGGCTGCGATGCGTTGCACCCCGGTTACGGTTTCCTGTCGGAAAACGCTGAACTGGCAGAGATCTGCGCTGAGCGCGGCATCAAGTTCATCGGGCCGGCTGCCGACGTCATTCGCCGTATGGGCGACAAGACCGAAGCGCGCCGTACCATGATCGCCGCTGGCGTTCCGGTGACCCCTGGCACCGAAGGCAACGTTGCCGATATCCACGAAGCCCTGAGCGAAGGCGACCGCATCGGTTACCCGGTGATGCTCAAGGCCACCTCCGGCGGTGGCGGCCGCGGCATTCGCCGTTGCAACAGCCGTGAAGAACTGGAACAGAACTTCCCCCGGGTCATTTCCGAGGCCACCAAGGCATTTGGTTCGGCTGAAGTGTTCCTGGAGAAGTGCATCGTCAACCCCAAGCACATCGAAGCGCAAATCCTCGGTGACAGCTTCGGCAATGTGGTGCACCTGTTCGAGCGCGACTGCTCGATCCAGCGCCGTAACCAGAAGCTCATCGAAATTGCCCCAAGCCCACAGCTGACCCCCGAGCAGCGCGCCTACATCGGCGACCTGGCGGTGCGTGCGGCCAAGGCAGTGAATTACGAGAACGCCGGTACCGTGGAGTTCCTGCTCGCCGATGGCGAGGTGTACTTCATGGAGATGAACACCCGGGTGCAGGTGGAACACACCATCACCGAGGAAATCACCGGCATCGACATCGTCCGTGAACAGATCCGCATTGCCTCTGGCCTGCCACTGTCGGTCAAGCAGGAAGACATCCAGCACCGCGGCTACGCGTTGCAGTTCCGTATCAACGCTGAAGATCCGAAGAACAACTTCCTCCCAAGCTTCGGCAAGATCACCCGTTACTACGCTCCCGGCGGCCCGGGCGTGCGCACCGATACGGCGATCTATACCGGCTACACCATTCCGCCGTTCTACGACTCGATGTGTCTGAAGCTGGTGGTCTGGGCGCTTACCTGGGAAGAGGCCATGGACCGCGGCCTGCGGGCTCTGGACGACATGCGCGTGCAAGGGGTGAAAACCACCGCCGCGTACTACCAGGAAATTCTGCGCAACCCAGAATTCCGTAGCGGCCAGTTCAACACCAGCTTCGTCGAAAGCCATCCTGAACTGACCAACTACTCGATCAAGCGCAAACCCGAAGAGCTGGCCCTGGCCATCGCTGCCGCCATCGCCGCCCACGCAGGCCTGTGAGGAATTCCATAATGTCCAAGAAAATTCACGTAACCGACACGATCCTGCGCGACGCCCACCAGTCCCTGCTGGCTACCCGCATGCGCACCGAAGACATGCTGCCGATCTGCGACAAGCTCGACAAAGTCGGCTACTGGTCGCTGGAAGTCTGGGGCGGTGCCACCTTCGATGCCTGCGTGCGCTTCCTCAAGGAAGACCCGTGGGAACGCCTGCGCAAGCTGCGCGCTGCGCTGCCCAACACCCGCCTGCAAATGCTGCTGCGCGGCCAGAACCTGCTGGGCTATCGTCACTACAGCGATGATGTGGTCAAGGCTTTCGTGGCCAAGGCTGCTGTCAACGGCATCGACGTGTTCCGTATCTTCGACGCCATGAACGACGTGCGTAACCTGCGTGTGGCCATCGAGGCGGTCAAGGCTGCGGGCAAGCATGCCCAGGGCACCATTGCCTACACCACCAGCCCGGTACACACCATCGATGCGTTCGTCGCCCAGGCCAAGCAGATGGAAGCCATGGGTTGCGACTCGGTGGCGATCAAGGACATGGCCGGCCTGCTGACTCCCTACGCCACCGGCGAACTGGTCAAGGCGCTGAAAGCTGAGCAGTCGCTGCCGGTGTTCATCCACTCCCATGACACTGCCGGCCTGGCAGCCATGTGCCAGCTCAAGGCGGTGGAAAACGGTGCCGACCACATCGACACCGCCATCTCCAGCTTCGCCTGGGGCACCAGCCACCCGGGTACCGAGTCGATGGTCGCCGCGCTCAAGGGCAGCGAGTTCGACACCGGCCTGGACCTGGAACTGCTGCAGGAAATCGGCCTGTACTTCTATGCCGTGCGCAAGAAGTACCATCAGTTCGAAAGTGAATTCACCGCCGTGGACACCCGCGTGCAGGTGAACCAGGTACCCGGTGGCATGATCTCCAACCTGGCCAACCAGCTCAAGGAGCAGGGCGCTCTGAACCGCATGAACGAGGTGCTGGCCGAGATCCCGCGTGTTCGCGAAGACCTTGGCTTCCCGCCGCTGGTCACCCCGACTTCGCAGATCGTCGGCACCCAGGCGTTCTTCAACGTGCTGGCTGGCGAGCGCTACAAGACCATCACCAACGAAGTGAAGCTGTACCTGCAAGGCGGTTACGGCAAAGCGCCAGGCGTGGTGAACGAGCAACTGCGTCGCCAGGCCATCGGTAGCGAAGAAGTGATCGACGTGCGTCCGGCCGACCTGCTGAAGCCGGAAATGGCCAAGCTGCGCGCCGATATCGGCGCCCTGGCGCGCTGCGAGGAAGACGTGCTGACCTACGCCATGTTCCCGGACATCGGCCGCAAGTTCCTCGAAGAGCGTGAAGCCGGCACCTTGGTCCCCGAAGCCCTGCTGCCGATTCCGGAAGCCGGCGCAGCGGCGGCGCCAGGCGGAGAAGGCGTGCCGACCGAGTTCGTCATCGACGTGCATGGCGAAACCTACCGCGTCGACATCACCGGTGTGGGGGTCAAGGCCGAAGGCAAGCGTCACTTCTACCTGTCGATCGACGGCATGCCGGAGGAAGTGGTGTTCGAGCCGCTCAACGAGTTCGTCAGCGGTGGCGGCAGCAAGCGCAAGCAGGCCAGCGCGCCGGGCCACATCAGCACGACCATGCCAGGCAACATCGTCGATGTACTGGTCACGGAAGGCGTTGTGGTCAAGGCCGGCCAAGCGGTGCTGATCACCGAGGCCATGAAGATGGAGACCGAAGTGCAGGCGGCGATCGCCGGCAAGGTCGTGGCTATCCATGTGGCCAAGGGCGACCGTGTGACGCCGGGTGAGATCCTGATCGAGATCGAGGGCTGAGATACGCCCTCATCTACAAGCGGTTAACCTCTGGGGAGCGGGTGCTCCCCTTTTTTTGCCTGGACGCCGGCAAGTCGGTCCAGTACCACCATCAGCCGTTGCGGCACGCCTCGAGTGTCTTGATCTGGCCCTCGGGACGCTGGTTGTCAGCACTCAACCACTGCTCGAACCCCGCGGCCACTCGCGGCCACTCATCATCGGTAATCGAATACCAGGCCGTGTCGCGGTTACGATCCTTGACCACCAGGTGCTTGCGGAACACGCCCTCGAACTGGAAGCCGAATCGCTCTGCAGCCCGCTTGGAGCGAGCGTTGGCGTTATTGCACTTCCATTCCAGGCGGCGGTTGCCCAGCTCGAAGCTCAGCTTGCCTAGCAGGTACACCGCCTCGGTGCTCTTTGGCGTGCGCTGCATGGCGGCGCCGAAGGCGATATGACCGATCTCGATGCGGCCATGATCGGGCACGATCGACATCAGGCTCAGGATGCCCTGCGCCTGTCCGCTGCGGCGGTCGATGACGGCATAGTAGAGCGGGTCACGCCCCGCAGCGTTGCTGTCTAGCCAGCGGTCGAAGGTGGCGCGCTCGGTGAAGGGTCCGTAAGGCAGGTAGTCCCATAGCCGCGGGTCCGAGGCTGGGCCTTGCAGCACCTCCCAGAGGTCGTCGCCATGGCGCGCTGGGTCGAGCTTTTCCAGGCGGATGAAACGGCCTTCGATGGGTTCTGCCGTAGGCGTAGATGCAGGTTTCCAGTTCAATGCGTCAGTCATGCTCAGCCTACAGCCCTTTGCGGAATTGGATGAAGCCAGGGCGCTCGGCAACCTGCTCGTACAGGCTGATGGCGGTGGCGTTGGTCTCGTGAGTCAGCCAGTGCACCTTGATGCAGCCAGCGGCCTTGGCCGTGGCATAAACGTGTTCGATCAGCTGGCGGCCGATGCCCAGGCCCCGTTGCTTGCTGTCCACGTACAAGTCCTGCAGGTAGCAGGAATTCTCGATGCTCCAGTTGGAACGATGATAGATCCAGTTGACCATCCCGACCGCCTCGCCATCGACCCAGGCCAGCGCCGAATGGGTAGGCTCGTTCGGGTCGAGCAGGCGCTGCCAGGTGCTGACGCTGACCTCCTCTGCCAGTTCGGTTTCATAAAAGCGCAGGTAGGCTTGCCACAGGGCGAGCCAGGCGGCGTGGTCTTCGGCGCGGACGGGGCGCAGGGTGACGCAGGTCATGGGGCTTTTCCTTCAGAGTTGGCGCATGTGCGCCGCGAGTTGATTGTCCAGGTGGTCGGCGCTGGCGCTGAGGCCTTCGCGCACGCCAGCGATGTCCTGCTCCGAGCGGTTCTGGCTGAGCTTGCGTGCTCCCTGCAGGCGGGCAATGGGCATGCGGATGCCGACAATGGCGCGGAGCATGCCGTCCACGTAGTCGGTGGGAGCGTCCGTCACGCTCCATGGCAGGTTACGGCCTTGCTCGTGGCGGTCGGTCAGGCGGCTGACGATGTCCAGCAAAGGGGTGGCATCGTGGATGACGTCGACCGAGCCATAGGCATGAACCGCCAGGTAGTTCCACGTTGGCACGACCTTGGGGTTGTCGGCTTTGCTGGGGTAGTAGCTGGGGCTGACATAAGCGTCCGCTCCTGGGAATACCAGCATTGCCTCGCTGCCGTGCTGCAGGTCCTGCCATTGGCGATTGGCTCGGGCAAGGTGAGCATAGACGGTGCCGAACTCGCCTTCGCTTGGCTCGACAAGCACGGGTAGGTGGCTGGCCAGCAGGCCGTGCTCGCCATGGCTGACCAGCACGGCAAGGCGTGTATCGAGCATGTGCTGGTGCAGGCGCTGGAGATCATGTTCCTGATGAGGCTTGCTGTTGTACATGGCGAGGTTCCTTGTCGAATCACTCCATCCTAGGCAGGCTATTGGCACCGAGTAAGAGCCATTAACGGCTGATTTCATAGGTCCAATTCCATGAGCGAGCGTCCTCTCGTATTGCCATTCGACCCTGCCGGCATCGTCCTCGACCGCCGCCGAGGCCTCAGCCAACAGCTGTATCAGGCACTGCGGGCACGGGTGCTCGATGGCCGGCTCAGCAGTGGTACACGTTTGCCAGCAACCCGCGACCTGGCCGCCATACTGGCGTTGTCCCGCAACAGCGTGATCCGCGCGTATGACCAGTTGTATGCCGAGGGCTACATCGAAAGCCGGGTTGGCGATGGCACCTATGTCAGTCGGCTGCCAAAACTATCCACACAACTATCCACAGGGTTATCCCGGGGTTTATCAACAGAGTTATCCACATTTTCATCGAAAAACACTGAGGATATATCCAGCCGAGAGCGTTCCAGCGAGCCGCTTGAGCGTCTGAAAAATAACCATTTACCACCCCCAAAAAGTGGCGCGCCACGGGCATTTCGGGTGGGCATTCCCGCGTTCGACCTTTTCCCGTTCGAGGTCTGGGCCAAGCTGCAAGCGGGTTTCTGGAGAAATCCGGATCCCGCGCGACTCGGCTATGGGGACCCCGCAGGCGAGCGAGCTTTGCGAGAGCTGGTAGCGGCCTATATGCGTCGTTCCCGAGGACTTTCGTGCACGGCTGAGCAAATTGTGATCACCCATGGCGCGCAGCAGGCCATCAGCCTTTGTGCACAGTTGCTGCTGCAGCCCGGCGACAAGGTGGCTGTGGAAAACCCAGGCTACCGGGCAGCAGGTCACGCCTTCGCCATTGCAGGGGCCAGGGTGATTGGGGTAGCGGTGGACGAGCAGGGCATGGACTGCCAACGACTGGCGCAGGTGACGGACTGCCGGTTGGCCTATGTGACGCCCGCTCATCAGTACCCCACGGGGGTAACCATGAGCCTGGCGAGACGCCTGGCGTTGCTGGACTGGGCCGAACGCAACGAGGGCTGGATCGTCGAAGACGACTATGACGGCGAGTATCGCTACAGCGGCGCGCCATTGGCACCCTTGGCCGCCCTCGATCAGCAGGGGCGCGTGTTGTACGTGGGTACCTTCGGCAAGATTGCCTTCCCGGCCTTGCGCCTGGGGTATCTGGTATTGCCTGCGCGCCTGGCGGAGGCCTTCAGCCAGGGCCGCGCGCTGGCGGTGCGGCATTCGGAAGTGGGCTCGCAGTGCGTAATGGCCGAGTTCATGGCCCAGGGGCACTTTCAGCGGCATATCCGGCGCATGCGCCGGGCAGCGTTGAGCCGCCGCAACGTGCTCAAGGCGGGATGGCCGGTGGATGTTCCCGGGCTAGGCGAAATGCCGGAAGTCGAGGCTGGGCTTCATGTGAAGGTAGATGTGGATAACCATGCCCGGGAGCAGGAACTGGTAGCCAAGGCTGAGGCGGTGGGGGTCGAGGTCAATCCGCTGAGCAGTTATTGGCTTGAGGACAGCGAGGTGCCTGTGGATAAACGCGCTGGGTTGGTTCTTGGGTTTGCGGCGGTGCCAGAAGGGGAGATCGCCGAGGCGTTGATGCGCTTGCGCAAGGCATGGAAGCAACGGTGACGCTGATGGCCACTTCGCGGGCGTATCCGCTCCCACAGGCACGGGTGTTCAAGGATATCGCCCCCGAGGGTTGGATTTGGGTCCACTTCCTTGGGGGCATACCCTTACGGGGAGCGGCTTTGCCCGCGAAGTGAGCGACTCAGGTGCCTGACTTGATCCGTGTCCAAGCCCGCGTGCGTGCCCGCTCCGCATCCCGTGGCAACGGCTTGAGGGTATACAGCTTGGTCATCGCCTCCGCTGTCGGGTACAGGTTGGGGTTGTTGCGAATAGCCGGGCTCACTTTTTCGGTGGCATCCTTGTTCGGGTTTGGATACCCGACGAAGTCGCTAATCGGCGCAATCACCTCTGGGCGCAGCAGGTAATTGATGAACGTGTGGGCATCTTCCGGGTTAGCCGCATTCTTCGGAATCGCCAGCATGTCGAACCAGATCGGCGCGCCTTCCTTGGGCAGGCGCATATCGACCACCACACCATTCTTGGCATCGCGGGCGCGGTTGGCGGCCTGGGAGAAGCTGCCCGAATAGCCCACTGCGACGCAGATATCGCCGTTGGCGATGTCCGCCATGTACTTCGAGGAATGGAAGTAGGTGATGTGCGGGCGGATCTTGAGCAGCAAGGCTTCGGCTTTCTTGTAGTCGTCAGGTTTGCCGCTGTTGGGGTCCAGGCCGAGGTACTGCAGAGCCAGCGGTAGAATCTCTGATGGCGAGTCGAGCAGTGCGACACCGCACTGCTTGAGCTTGGCGATGTTCTCTTCCTTGAAGATCAGGTCCCAGCTGTCCACAGGTGCTTTGTCGCCCAGCGCCGCCTTGACCTTGTCCGGGTTGAAACCGATGAGCACGGTGCCGTACATGTAGGGCACGGCGAACTTGTTGCCAGGGTCGTTGGCTTCGATCAGCTTCATCAGCGCAGGGTCCAAGTGTTGCCAATTCGGCAGCTTGGCGCGATCCAGCGGCTGGAACACGCCCGCCTCGATCTGCTTGGCCAGGAACACGTTGGACGGTACTACGACGTCATAACCGGAGTTACCGGTAAGCAACTTGGCCTCGAGCGCTTCGTTGGTGTCGAAGATGTCGTAGATCAGTTTGACGCCACTGTCCTTCTGGAAGTCGGTCAAGGTCTGTGGCGTGATGTAGTCGAACCAGTTGTATACGCGCAGGGTACGCTGTTCGGCCTGGGCATTGAGGGCGCCGGTGAACAGCGTGGCGGCGATGAGCGGGGCGAGCAGACGCTTGAGTCGGACCATTACCGGGCTCCTGGTTGTGCTTGCTGGAAGCCTTCCAGCACATTCACTGCGTTGATACCGATTTCTTCCACAGCGTAGCCACCTTCCATCACGAACAAGGTCGGCTTGCCCAGGGCGGCGATGCGCTTGCCCATTTCCAGGTAGTCCGGGCTGTCCAGTTTGAACTGGGAGATTGGATCGTCCTTGAAAGTGTCCACGCCAAGGGAGATCACCAGCACGTCCGCGTCATAGCTGGCGATGCGTAGGCAGGCGTCTTCCAATGCGGCGCTCCAGGCTGCCCAGTCGCTGCCAGCCGGCAGTGGATAGTTGATGTTGCACCCTTCACCCGCACCCTCGCCGGTTTCGTCGGCGTAGCCGAGGAAGAACGGGAATTCCGCTTGTGGGTCGCCGTGGATCGAGGCGAAGAACACATCGTTGCGGCTGTAGAAGATGTCCTGGGTGCCGTTGCCGTGGTGGTAGTCGACATCCAGGATCGCCACTTTCCCATAGCCTTGATCGAGGAAGGCCTGGGCGGCGATGGCGGCATTGTTCAGGTAGCAATATCCGCCCATGACTTCGGCGGCAGCGTGGTGCCCCGGTGGACGGCACAGGGCGAAGGCGGAATGTGCGCCTTCGACGATGGCGGCCTGGGCGGTCAGGGCTACCTGGGCGGCGCTGTAGGCCGCCTGCCAGGTCCCGGCTGTGATCGGGGCGCCAGCGTCGAAGCTGTAGTAGCCCAGTTCGCCATGCAGGCCAGTGGGCTTGACCTGGCGCAATGTGCGGGCGGGCCAGGTGAAGGGCAGCAAGTCGCCCTCGTGACCCAATGCGGCCCAACGTGCCCACGCACCTTCGAAGAAGTTCAGGTACTCGGCGCTGTGGATGCGCTGCAATGGCGCACGACCAAAGTCGCTCGGCCCTTTTACCTCGCCGAGGTTGCGCTTTTTCACGCGTTCGAGCACATGATCGGCGCGCGATGGCATTTCGAAGCAAGGCATCAGCTTGCCGTCGATCAGCTCGCAGCGGCCGTGGTGCAGGCGATGATCATCGGAATAGATCGTCAGCATTGTTGTTCTCCGGTTTTACTGGCGTAGGCCCATTGTCATGGGCAGGCTTGGGGTGGAGAACGACGCAAACGGCCAAAAGGGGATAGATGTGGCCAAGCTCGTTGGCCGTTCAACGACCCATGGGCCGACTTGCCGGCGATAAGACCCGTCAGCCTCGATAATGACTTGGCGCCACACCACTCCAGCGCTGGAACGCATGGCGAAAGCTCGCTGTTTCGCTGAATCCCAGGGTTTCGGCGATCCGGTAGATCGGCATCTGCGCATCGGCCAGCAGCTGCTTGGCCCGCTCGAAGCGCAGCTCATCCAGTAGTTGTTGATAACTGCAGCCCAGCGCTTGCAGGTGCCGGCGCAGGGTGCGCGATGAACAGTTCATCTGCCGCGCCAGGCCGTCCAACCCAGGTGCGGCATCCAGCTGTTGCAGCAGTAATTGGCGAATGCGCCCGAGCCAGGCCTGGCGACCGGTGAACTCCAGGTTCAGGCGCCGGCAACGCTCGCTCATGGCTTTGTGCGTGATGGGGTCGGCCAGTGGCAGTGGCGTGTCTAGCCAGCGGCGCTCGAAGGCGAAGGCATTGTCCTCGGCATCGAAACCCAGCGGACACTGGAATGCACCGGTATAGAGCGCATGGTAGACGGGCCGACGGTGTTCGAAGCGGGCACCAAGCAGCGGCAGTGTGCGTCCCAGCAGGTCATCGCAGATGACTTTCAGCGACACCAGGCAGAACTCGGCATTGAAGGCCGCCAGCGCTGGGCTGTCGCGGTAGTCGCTGGCACTGAACCAGACGCGCTGGCCATCATCCACCAGGCGCAGCTGGAAGACTGTTCCCAGCAGTGCCGGGTAGCGCAACGCCAGGCGCAGGGCGTCACCCAAAGTGGCACTGGAGAGCAAGGCGTAACCGAGCATGCCATAGCACGACACATGCATCCGCCGGCCCAATTCCAGGCCGATATCCTCGCGCCGAGCCACAGCATTGGCGCAGACCTGCAGCTCCTGCTGGGTGGTGATGCGCGCATCGGGATGCCCCAGGTCTGCCGGGCCTATGCCACTGCCGGCCAGCAGCGACGCAGCCTCGCAACCTTCTTCCTGGAAGAGGTTGAGAATCAGCGAAACCGCGTTGAGGGTGGTGAGGTGGCTGTGCAGCATGCTCGGAATCCCGTTGGGCTGGGCAGATTCTGGAGCAATTAGCGTGCCTTTTCACTTTAACAACGGCGATAGAAGTGAATTAGACGGGTACGACGCCAAATACGGCCTCGATGTGTGGCCGTGGATGGCCCCGCAGCGTGCCCAGGGGCGTGAAGTCATTGTGCTGCTGGATGGCGAAGCATTCACTCGCCGCGAGTTGATGGCCGCCCTGGGCAGCGACCGATGGTGCGCGCTTCATAGCCAGACGCCGGCCGCCTAATCGTCTAATGCTGGCCCAGTGGCATTCCGGGTGATGCCTGGCGAGCCAAGTCTGGCCGAGCCTGACCGTTCGACGCCGCAGCAGAATTGGGGTTGGTTGGCCAGCTTGGCCCCGGCTGAGCTGCCCGCTTACCACCGTGGCCGGAGGAAACACCCGAGACGCATTTTCAGCGGATGCGACGGTTTGCGCCGCTCGGCGCTAGGGGGTGTGAAATGAAATATTGTTTGAAACGAGTCGTTGTGGTGACCGCAGCATGGTTACAGACCAATTGTTTTGAAGAGCAATCGAATACGTTCACGTAGGTAAGTGAGCTACCGCCAAACTTTTCTTATTGGCTGGTGTGATTTACAAGCCCGAGCCAGGCACTCACAGCACAGTGACATCCTCGCCATGCTCGACGCTGAGGACGACCCGTCCGACCCGTTGAATTTGATATAAAAAAAGGGCCCTAAGCGTGCGCTAGGGCCCTTGAAAGGTTGAGAGGTGTCTAGTCCCTCGACCTGGTGAGACGTTTCAAGCGGTCGGTTACGCCTTCAGCGGAACCAGACGTGGAGCGATCATGTTTTCCGGACGCAGGATGTCGTTGAGCATCTCTTCGTCCAGCAGCTGTTCTTCGCGCACCAGTTCCAGTACGCCGCGGCCGGTTTCCAGGGCAACGCGGGCGATACGGGTGGCGTTTTCGTAGCCGATGTAAGGGTTCAGGGCGGTGACCAGGCCGATCGAGTGCTCGACCAGTTCACGGCAACGCTGTTCGTTGGCGGTAATGCCGACGATGCAGTGCTCGCGCAGCATGTCCATGGCGCGTTGCAGCAGGCGGATCGAGTCGAAGATCTTGTAGGCGATCAGCGGCTCCATCACGTTCAACTGCAGCTGGCCACCTTCGGCGGCGACGGTCAGCGCCAGGTCGTTGCCCATGATGGCGAAGGCGACTTGGTTCACCGCTTCCGGGATAACCGGGTTGACCTTGCCTGGCATGATCGAGCTGCCTGGCTGGCGTGCCGGCAGGTTGATCTCGTTGATGCCGGTGCGTGGGCCGCTGGACAGCAGGCGCAGGTCGTTGCAGATCTTCGACAGCTTGACCGCGGTACGCTTGAGCATGCCGGAGAACAGCACGAAGGCGCCCATGTCGGAGGTGGCTTCGATCAGGTCGGCAGCCGGTACCAGCGGCTGGCCGCTGATGGTAGCCAGGCGCTGCACGGCCAGGGCCTGATAGCCAGGGTCGGCGTTGATGCCGGTACCGATGGCGGTGCCGCCCAGGTTGATTTCGGTCAGCAGCTCCGGAGCCAGCGAGCGCAGGCGCTGCAGGTCTTCGGTCATGGTGGTGGCGAAGGCGCGGAATTCCTGGCCCAGGGTCATCGGCACGGCGTCCTGCAGCTGGGTACGACCCATCTTCAGTACGTGGTCGAATTCCTTGCCTTTGGCGGCGAAGGCCTGGATCAGGCTGTCGAGGCTGGCCAGCAGGGCGTCGTGACCCAGCAGCAGACCCAGGCGGATCGCGGTCGGGTAGGCATCGTTGGTCGATTGAGCCATGTTCACGTCGTTGTTCGGGTGCAGGTACTGGTACTCACCCTTCTGGTGGCCCATGGCCTCCAGTGCGACGTTGGCGATGACTTCGTTGGCGTTCATGTTGGTGGAAGTACCAGCACCACCCTGGATCATGTCCACCACGAACTGGTCGTGGAAGTCGCCTTTGATCAGGCGGGCGCAGGCTGCGGTAATGGCAGCATGCTTGGCATCGCTCAGGTGACCCAGCTCACGGTTGGCGTCGGCAGCGGCCTGCTTGACCATGGCCAGGGCCACGACCAGCTTCGGGTAGTGCGACAGCGGAACACCGGAGAGGTGGAAGTTGTTGGCAGCGCGCAGGGTCTGGATGCCGTAGTAGGCATCGGCAGGGACTTCAAGGGTACCAAGCAGATCTTTTTCGACGCGGAACGATGCAGCGGAGGACATGATGGATATCATCTCGATTTTGACCCGGCACATGCCGGAATGGCGCCAATCCTAGGGCTGCCGCGATTTTGCGGCCAATGCTGTTGCACGCTAACCTATGCATAAACGGCATACGGTTTGATGTGACGCCGATTGACAATCGAGCGTGTTCCATTTTGGTGCACGCCTTGCGGAGTAGTCGATGAACCTCGAAAGCAAGTGGCTGGAAGACTTCAGTGCCCTGGCCGCCACACGTAGTTTTTCTCAGGCGGCAGAGCGCCGCTTCGTCACCCAGCCAGCCTTCAGCCGTCGTATCCGCAGCCTCGAAGCTGCCCTGGGCTTGACCTTGGTGAATCGTTCCCGCACGCCCATCGAGCTGACTGAGGCAGGACAGCTTTTTCTGGTCACGGCGCGCACGGTTGTCGACCAGTTGAGCGAAGTTCTCCGCCATTTACATCATCTTGAAGGTGGGCAGGGTGAGGTGATCCAGGTGGCTGCGGCGCACTCCTTGGCATCGGGCTTTTTCCCCCGTTGGGTGGCACAGTTACGCAACGATGGGTTGAACATCGCCACGCGCCTGGTCGCCACCAACGTGGGGGATGCCGTGCATGCCTTGCGTGAGGGTGGCTGCGACCTGATGCTGGCTTTCTATGACCCGGATGCCGCCCTGCAGATGGATGCCGAGATCTTCCCGTCGCTGCACATGGGCACCACGGAAATGCTGCCGGTGTGCGCGGTGGGCGCAGATCGCAAGCCGTTGTTCGACCTCGATGGTGACAGCAGCGTGCCGCTGCTCGCCTACAGTGCCGGCGCCTTCCTGGGGCGGTCGGTGAGCCTGCTGCTACGTCAACGCAACCTGCGCTACACCACGGTCTACGAAACGGCCATGGCCGACAGTCTCAAGAGCATGGCTCTGGAAGGAATGGGCGTGGCCTGGGTGCCGCGGCTTTCCATGCGGGGTGAACTGGAGCGGGGCGAACTGGTGGTCTGTGGTGGTAGCCAGTGGCATGTTCCGCTGGAAATACGCTTGTACCGCTGCGCCCTGGTGCGCAAGGCCAACGTGCGTTTGTTGTGGCGCAAACTGGAGTCGGCCGGTAACCAGGCGGACCCTGCACTCTGAATCATTAGGGGGTAAAAAGTTGTCCCGCGAGACAGCTTGCCCTTTGATCCGACATGTGCTTGTGGGGGTGGGCGGGCTGCTTCGCTATACGCTATAATCCCGCGCCTTCGGCCGGCTAGGTCGATTCAGAATCCGTATGACAAGCCACGCCGGTCGACCTGCGTGGCTTGTTGCTTTTAGCGCGCCTGAAGGCGCTTGCAGGAGAGGCTCGACGATGAGTGCACTGGTTGGCGTGATCATGGGCTCCAAGTCCGATTGGTCCACCCTTAGCCACACCGCCGATATGCTGGAAAAACTCGGCATTCCCTATGAAGTGAAGGTGGTTTCCGCCCACCGCACCCCGGACTTGCTGTTCCAGTACGCTGAAGAAGCCGAAGGGCGTGGTATCGAGGTGATCATCGCCGGTGCTGGTGGTGCAGCCCACCTGCCAGGCATGTGCGCGGCCAAGACCCACCTGCCGGTGCTGGGCGTACCGGTGCAGTCGTCGATGCTGTCGGGCGTGGACTCGCTGCTGTCGATCGTGCAGATGCCTGCCGGCGTACCGGTTGCTACCTTGGCTATCGGTCGCGCCGGAGCTGTTAACGCCGCTTTGCTGTCGGCGAGCATCCTGGGCGCCAAGTACCCTCAGTACCATGCAGCGCTCAAGCAGTTCCGCACAGAGCAGACCGAGACCGTCCTGGACAATCCAGATCCACGTCAGGCTTGAGGCTGAACCCATGAAGATCGGTGTAATCGGTGGCGGCCAGTTGGGCCGCATGCTGGCTCTGGCGGGTACTCCGCTGGGCATGAACTTCGCTTTCCTCGACCCGGCGCCGGACGCCTGTGCCGCCGCACTGGGCGAGCACCTGCGTGCCGACTATGGCGACCAGGACCACCTGCGCCAGCTGGCCGACGAAGTCGACCTGGTGACCTTCGAGTTCGAGAGCGTCCCGGCCGAGACCGTGGCTTTCCTGTCGCAATTCGTACCGGTGTACCCGAGCGCCGAGGCGCTGCGCATCGCCCGTGACCGCCTGTTCGAGAAGAGCATGTTCCGTGACCTGGGCATCCCGACCCCAGCCTTCGCCGACATCCTCTCGCAGCAAGATCTGGACGCTGCCGTGGCCACCATCGGCCTGCCGGCGGTGCTCAAGACCCGCACCCTCGGTTACGACGGCAAAGGCCAGAAGGTCCTGCGCACGCCCGAGGACGTGGTCGGCACCTTCGCCGAACTGGGTAGCGTACCGTGCCTGCTCGAAGGCTTCGTGCCGTTCACCGGCGAAGTCTCGCTGGTGGCCGTGCGTGCCCGGGATGGCGAAACCCGTTTTTACCCGCTGGTGCACAACACGCACGAGAGCGGCATCCTGCGTCTGTCGGTGGCCAGCGAGGCTCACCCGCTCCAGGCGCTGGCTGAAGACTATGTTGGCCGTGTACTGCAGAAGCTCGACTACGTGGGCGTCCTGGCGTTCGAGTTCTTCGAAGTCGACGGTGGCCTGAAGGCCAACGAAATCGCCCCGCGGGTGCACAACTCCGGGCACTGGACCATCGAAGGCGCCGAATGCAGCCAGTTCGAGAACCACCTGCGCGCCGTTGCCGGCCTGCCACTGGGTTCGACCGCCAAGGTGGGTGAGAGCGCGATGCTCAACTTCATCGGCGAAGTCCCGGCGGTCGACAAGGTCTTGGCTATCGAAGATTGCCACCTGCATCACTACGGCAAGGCCTTCAAGGCCGGACGCAAGGTGGGTCACGCCACATTGCGCTGCCAGGACATGCCCACCCTCAAGAGCAAAATCGCCGAGGTAGAGGCGCTGATCAGCAACTGATCGAACTTCTGCCACGGGCAGGGTCTCTGAAATGGCAACAAGCCAAAGCGCTGTCTAGGCTTTGGCTTGTTCCATCTTCACTGCAGAGGGACTGCCATGGGCATCATTGGAACTATCTTCATCGGCCTCATCGTTGGCCTGCTGGCGCGCTTCATCAAGCCAGGGGACGACAGCATGGGCTGGATCATGACCATCCTGCTGGGTATCGCCGGCTCCTTGCTCGCCACCTACGGTGGGCAGGCCTTGGGGATCTACCAGGCGGGCCAGGCTGCAGGCTTCTTCGGAGCGCTGGTAGGTGCCGTCGTCCTTCTGGTGATCTATGGATTCATCAAGAAGCGTTGAATAGGCGGTAGAATGCCCGGCAATTCATCCGAGTTGCCGAGCATTTCATGCGAGCCTTTTTTCTCATTCCCTTGCTTCTGGCCAGCACCCTGGCCCATGCCGAACTGCCCGAGACCGACTGGCTGGAGCTGATGCCCAAGTCGGATCAGAAAGCGCTCGAGCAGATGCCCGAGATCGACCACAACTCGCCGGAGGCCATGGGCACCTTCACCGACAAGGGCGGCCTCAAGCAGAGCAAGGGCTTGCCGGCGGTGATGTACTCGACCAAGACCGTGGCGGCGATGGACGGCCGGGAAATCCGCTTGGGTGGCTACCCGGTGCCGTTGGAAAGCGATGCCAAGGGCAACAGCACCTTGTTCTTCCTGGTGCCGTACCCAGGAGCTTGCATTCACGTGCCACCGCCGCCGCCCAACCAGCTGGTGCTGGTGCGCTACCCGAAGGGACTGAAGATCGACGATATCTACACCCCGCTTTGGGTCAGCGGCAAGCTGAAGGTGGAGAAGGTCAGCAATGACCTGGCCGATGCGGCGTATGCGATGGATGCGGGGCAGGTGAGGGTGGTTGAAGACGCCGACCTCTGAGTGCCTGCGCCGGCCTCTTCGCGAGAGAACCCTAGAAGAGGCCCATGAGCTAGGCGCAGGCTGTCAGATCGTGTCACTACCCACCCGGACCTGCAGCGAACTGCTGGCCCCAGGTTCCAACTCCACTACGTCATCCCACACGTTCGCCGTCTCGATGCACAGCATCCGTTGCCAGCCATCATCGGCCATGTCTGGCAGTTCGCGGGCGCGGTCGGTCCATGGGTTCCAGATCACCGCCGAGCGTGAACCCTGGCTGCTCAAGGTGATGCGCCGGTTCCAGTGTGGATCGACGATGCTCAGTCGAGCGGGTGTGTTCAGGTAGATGCGGTCGGTCTCGCCGGTGAAGCCCAGTGCACCCTGTTGTTGGCGTTGCTCCCAGTCTGCCAGGGTCTCGATGTAGCTCAGCCCCTCGACGCCTTCGACCCGCGCCTGTCGCACATCGCTGAGCGCAAAGTAGCTGTGCAGGGCCTGGCTGATGGTGACCGGGGTAGTGCCCTGATTACAGCTGGTCAGCGTCAGCGTCAGGTCCTGGTCCAGCTCCACCACAAGCTTGAGTTCGACTTCATGAGGCCAGCCGGGCAGTTCACCCTTTGCCTCGGGCAGCTCGAACTCGATGCGCAGGCCATCGCCAACTTCTTCGATACCCAGCAATTGCCAGTCACGCGTGCGCGCCAAACCATGGGCAGGCGGCTGCTCGCCACGGTACATGGCCTGCACCGACTGGGGGTTGCGCTGCAGATTGCCGAACCACGGCCAGCACACTGGCACCCCCGCGCGCACCGACTTGTCCTTTCGGAAGATGGCCTGGTCGCTCAGCCACAGCAGCGGTGGCTCGCCCACGCGCTGGTAGCTGAGGATCTGCGCACCCTGCTGGGCGATCAGTAATTCGGCGCGGTCGCTGGTGATGCGCCAGCAGTTGAGTTCGCCATGTTGCTCGGATTCGACCTTGAAGGTAGCCATTGCGCTCGTCTCATTGAATGCCTGTGGGTCTTGGACCCTGTGACTTGCAATGAGTTTACCGCTCGCCGGGCTCAGCGACGAGGCACAGAGCGGGTGCGGCCGCTGCCATCGATGGCCACGAAAACAAATACCGCTTCGGTCACCTTGCGCCATTCGCTGGACAGCGGGTCGTCGCTCCAGACTTCCACCATCATCTGGATCGAGCTGCGGCCGATTTCCAGGGTCTGGGTATAGAACGACAGCTGCGCGCCGACGGCCACCGGGACCAGGAATGCCATGCGATCGATGGCCACCGTGGCAACCCGGCCGCCGGCGACGCGGCTGGCCATGGCGGTGCCGGCCAAGTCCATCTGGGCAACCAGCCAACCGCCGAAGATGTCGCCGAAACCGTTGGTTTCGCGGGGGAGTGCGGTGATTTGCAAGGCCAGGTCGCCTTGCGGAATAGGATCTTCTTGTTCGAGCTCAATCATGCGGTGGGGCCTCTGACCCGTGACGCTTCGTTGGTATGGCGCAAGGCCGTGAAAACGATTCAGCTCGAAACATACTACGCTGATTTCGCTTTGCTGGGCGGCCGTAGGGAAACTCTGCGAAACCGCCTGAGCATAGTGACCGGCGTTTTCGCACAACATCCCACAGTTGGACCAACCTTTTTCCTACGAGTGGGCAGTATATAGAGCAGAACAGCCAGCGACGACCGTGCATTGATGAATATCTGTATGGATTTTGTATCGCTAACGATGCGCCTCGGCAATTTGCTATCTTCGCCTGTCTCCCAATCCAGAAGCCGCGTGCCAAGCGGTCTGCATGACCTACAAGAGAACAACGAGCGATGACCTCCGTGCCCAGCAGTATCGAGCAGCCTTCGCGGCCGCTGACCCGCAGTGACTACAAGACTCTCTCACTGTCCGCCCTTGGCGGAGCGCTGGAGTTCTACGACTTCATCATCTTCGTATTCTTTGCCACCGTGGTCGGCAAGCTGTTCTTCCCGGCCGACATGCCTGAGTGGCTGCGCCTGATGCAAACGTTCGGCATCTTTGCCGCCGGCTACCTGGCGCGGCCGCTGGGCGGGATCATCATGGCCCACTTCGGCGACCTGCTGGGTCGCAAGAAGATGTTCACCTTGAGCATTTTCATGATGGCGCTGCCAACCTTGGTCATGGGCCTGCTGCCGACCTACGCGCAAATTGGCATGTGGGCACCCATCCTGCTGCTGCTGATGCGCGTCATCCAGGGCGCGGCCATTGGTGGTGAGGTGCCGGGTGCGTGGGTATTCGTCTCCGAGCACGTACCAGCGCGCAACACAGGTTATGCCTGCGGCACCCTGACTGCGGGGCTTACCGCCGGCATCCTGCTGGGTTCGCTGGTCGCGACCCTGATCAACAGCGTGTACAGCGCCGAGGAAGTCGCCGGCTACGCCTGGCGTATCCCATTCCTGCTCGGTGGCGTGTTCGGCCTGTTCTCGGTGTACCTGCGTCGTTGGCTGCATGAAACCCCGGTGTTCGCCGAAATGCAGGAACGCAAGGCACTGGCCGAAGAGCTGCCATTGCGCGCGGTACTGCGCGATCACCGTGGCCCGATCATCCTGTCCATGCTGCTGACCTGGATGCTGTCGGCGGGTATCGTCGTGGTGATCCTGATGACTCCGGCGTTGCTGCAGAGCATCTACCACATCAGCCCCACCGACTCGCTCAAGGCCAACAGCCTGGCGATCGTGCTGCTCAGCCTCGGTTGCATCGGTGCCGGCAGCCTGGCCGACCGCTTCGGCGCGGGCCGCGTGTTCGTGGTTGGCAGTCTGCTGCTGCTGGCAAGCTCCTGGACCTTCTATCACAGCCTGCCGGTCCGGCCTGACCTGCTGTTCCCGTTGTATGCCTTCACTGGCCTGTGCGTGGGCGTGATCGGGGCGGTGCCTTACGTAATGGTCAAAGCCTTCCCGCCGGTGGTGCGTTTCAGTGGCCTGTCGTTCTCTTACAACGTGGCATACGCCATCTTCGGCGGCTTGACGCCAATGGTGGTCACTGCGCTGCTGAAGGTCAGCCCGATGGCGCCCGCCTACTATGTGGCGGGGTTGTGCGCCGTTGGTCTGGTCGTGGGCCTTTATTTGCTCGCCAACAAACGCTGATTGGCAGAGGTACCGCTCCGATCGCTGGCAAGCCCCGACCCTGTAGGTGCCGGCTTGCCAGCGATAAGGTTCCCCCTTTCTGAAACATCCTGAAAAGGCCATCCCGGCAACCGGTGATGGCCTTTCATCCAATTGTCACATTGAAGTCATATCGTGTTCATGCGGCCTGCAGATACTTGGGCCCGATCCATCCAACACCCCCAATATTCCTGCTAGGAGCAAGGCATGAAACTGAAGCGTTTGATGGCGGCCCTCACCTTTGCCGCCGCTGGCGTTGCAACCGCCAATGCGGTAGCCGCTGTCGATCCTGCGATCCCGACCTACACCAAGACCACCGGTGTATCGGGCAACCTCTCCAGCGTCGGTTCCGATACCCTCGCGAACCTGATGACTCTGTGGGCCGAGGCCTACAAGAAGGAATATCCGAACGTAAACATCCAGATCCAGGCTGCCGGCTCCTCCACCGCGCCACCTGCGCTGACCGAAGGCACCGCCAACCTCGGCCCGATGAGCCGCAAGATGAAGGATGTCGAGCTGCAGGCCTTCGAGCAGAAGTACGGCTACAAGCCGACCGCCATCCCGGTTGCCGTCGACGCCCTCGCCGTGTTCGTACACAAGGACAACCCGATCAAAGGCCTGACCATGGCCCAGGTCGATGCGATCTTCTCCTCGACCCGCCTTTGCGGCGGCAAGGCCGACGTCAAGACCTGGGGCGACCTGGGCGTGACCGGCGACCTGGCCAACAAGCCGGTTCAGCTGTTCGGTCGTAACTCGGTGTCCGGCACCTACGGCTACTTCAAGGAAGAAGCCCTGTGCAAAGGCGACTTCAAGCCTAACGTCAACGAACAGCCTGGCTCGGCTTCGGTCGTGCAGTCGATCAGCTCCTCGCTCAACGGCATCGGCTACTCGGGCATCGGCTACAAGACCGCCAGCGTCAAGACCGTAGCCCTGGCCAAGAAAGAAGGCGGCGAGTTCATCGAGGACAACGAAGCCAACGCCCTGAACGGCACTTACCCGCTGTCGCGTTTCCTGTACGTCTACGTCAACAAGGCCCCGAACAAGCCTCTGGCCCCGCTGGAAGCCGAGTTCGTGAAGCTGGTCCTGTCGCAAGCTGGTCAGCAGGTCGTGGTGAAGGATGGCTACATCCCGCTGCCGGCCAAAGTGGTCGACAAGACCCTGGCTGACCTGGGCCTGTCCCACGCAGGTAACGTTGCAAAGAAGTAAGTAACTGAGGAAGAGGCCGGCGCGGATGCCGGCCTTTTCCACGAATTCCCAGTCCGAAGCCAGGGTTCCTGAGCGGCGGGCTTTTGTGCGTCAACGCACTGTCATGTTTTTGTCATACGGGACCGCTAGGGTGTGCGCATGAATGATCTGGCCAACTCCACAATGACCCAAAATTCCCCTCCCGTGCGGATTGACTTCAATACGCCGGAGCTGCAACGCAAGCGCCGCATGCGCGCCCTCAAGGATCGCCTGACCCGCTGGTATGTACTGGTGGGCGGGCTTGCCGTATTGGCAGCCATTACCCTGATCTTCTTCTACCTGGCCTATGTGGTGCTGCCACTGTTCCAGGGCGCCGAGCTGACCAGCAAGAAGGCCCTGGAGCCGACCTGGTTGCAGCAGGACGCCGGCAAGCCGCTGATGATCGCGCTTGAAGAGCAGAACCTGGTGGGCATGCGGGTTTCCGACAAGGGGCAGGCGCTGTTCTTTGACTCCAAGACCGGTGCCGAAGTGAAGCGCGTCGACCTGCCGTTGCCAGCTGGCACCCAGGTCAGCTCGATCAGTACCGACCAGCCGGGCAGCCCGCTGGTGGTGTTGGGGTTGTCCAACGGCCAGGCGTTGGTGTTCCACCACACCTACAAGATCACCTACCCGGACAACAAGAAAACCATTACCCCCGACATCGACTTCCCGTACGGCCAGGCGCCGTTCGTGCTCGATGACGAGGGTCGTCCGCTCGAGCACGTAAGCGTGAACCTCAATGGCGAGACCTTGCTGCTGGCTGGTTCCACCGGTTCGCACCTGCAGGTGGTCGAGCTGACGAGCACCGAGAACATGATGACCGGCGAGGTCACCACCGAGCAGAACCGTATCGAACTGCCGCAGATGACCGAAGTGGTGAAGAACATCTTCATCGACCCGCGTCAGCAGTGGCTGTACGTGATCAACGGTCGCGCCACTGCCGACGTCTTCAGCCTGCGTGAGAAAAGCCTCAATGGCCGCTACAAGCTGCTTGAAGACGGCCAGGCCGAAATCACAGCCACTGCCCAGCTGGTCGGCGGCATCTCGCTGATCTTCGGTGACTCCAAGGGGGGGCTGAGCCAGTGGTTCATGGCGCGTGACCCCGATGGCGAATCGCGCTTCAAGCTGATCCGCAGCTTCCAGATGGGCAACGCGCCTGTCGTCCAGATCGACGCCGAGGAGCGCCGCAAGGGCTTCATTGCGCTGGATGCGGCAGGCAAACTGGGCGTGTTCCACAGCACTGCGCACCGAACCCTGTTGGTCGAGCAAGCGGCTGAAGGCCCGGGTATCCTGGCGCTGTCGCCGCGCGCCAACCGCATCATCATCGAGGAAGGTGGCAAGCTGCTGCCACTGAGCCTAAAGAACCCGCACCCTGAAATTTCCTTCAGCGCGCTGTGGGGCAAGGTCTGGTACGAAAACTACGACGAGCCGAAGTATGTATGGCAGTCGACCGCATCGAACACCGATTTCGAACCCAAGCTGAGCCTGTCGCCGCTGACCTTCGGTACTCTGAAGGCCGCCTTCTACGCGATGATCCTGGCTGCTCCACTGGCCATCGCCGCCGCCATCTACACCGCTTACTTCATGGCCCCGGGCATGCGCCGCAAGGTCAAGCCGGTGATCGAACTGATGGAAGCGATGCCGACGGTGATCCTGGGCTTCTTCGCCGGCCTGTTCCTGGCCCCGTACCTGGAAGGCCACCTGCCAGGTGTGTTCAGCCTGTTCGTGATCATGCCCCTTGGTATCCTCCTCACAGGCTTCACCTGGAGCCGTCTGCCTGAGTCGATCCGCCTGCGTATTCCAGACGGCTGGGAAGCCGCGATCCTGATCCCGGTGATCCTGGTGATCGGTTGGTTCGCCCTGTACATGAGCCCGTTCATGGAGACCTGGTTCTTCGGCGGCGACATGCGCCTGTGGATCACCAACGACCTGGGCATCACCTACGACCAGCGCAACGCCCTGGTAGTTGGTATCGCCATGGGCTTCGCGGTCATTCCGAACATCTACTCCATCGCCGAAGACGCCGTGTTCAGCGTGCCGCGCAGCCTGACCCTGGGCTCCCTGGCCCTGGGTGCGACACCGTGGCAGACCCTGACCCGCGTGGTCATCCTCACCGCCAGCCCGGGTATCTTCTCGGCGCTGATGATCGGCATGGGCCGTGCGGTTGGCGAGACCATGATCGTGCTCATGGCCACCGGCAACACCCCGGTGATGGAGCTGAACCTGTTCGAAGGCATGCGCACCCTGGCCGCCAACGTGGCGGTGGAAATGCCTGAATCCGAAGTCGGCGGCAGCCACTACCGTGTGCTGTTCCTCGCTGCCCTCGTGCTGCTGATGTTCACCTTCATCATGAACACCTTGGCCGAGCTGATTCGCCAGCGTCTGCGCAAGAAATACTCGTCGCTTTGATAGGAAGGTAGAGATCCGTGAAAAAGGATTCCCTCAAAAGCTGGTTCAAGAGCGGCGCCCCAGGCGTCTGGATCAGCGGTGGCGCGGTCGCCATGGCGGTGATCATGACCGTCGGCCTGCTGGCGGTGATCGCCGTGCGCGGCCTGGGCCACTTCTGGCCGGCCGACCTGGTCCAGGCCACCTACAAGGTGCCGGGCCAGGCCGACCATATCGTCATCGGTGAAGTGGTACAGAAAGAAGAAGTCCCGCGTGCCCGTCTCAAGGGTGCTGGCTTGCCAGTACCGGACGAGGGGCCGGAGTTCATGACCCGCGAGCTGATCAAGGTCGGTAACCGCGACCTCAATGGCAGCGACTTCACCTGGGTGGTCGGCGAATGGCTGGTCGACGAGCAGAAGCCGGTCGACCTGATCGCCCTGGAACGTCGCGAGTGGGGCAACTTCTACGGCTACCTGGTCAGCGTCAAGGAAGAGGGCAAGGTCGTCGCCGAAGGCCCTGCGGCCTGGAACGAGCTACAGACTCGCCTCAAGCGCGCCAACCAGCTCAACAGCGAGCTGCAGAGCCTCGAGAAGAAAGACATTGGTGCCATCAACCATGGCCTCGAACGCCTGCGCCTGCATGCCCGTAAACTGGAGCTGGACGGCAAACTGGACGCCGCTGCCCAAGCAGACATGGACGCCGAGCGTGCCGAGCTGAACAGCCGCTACAAGGCCATCGAAGACCGACTGACCAGTCTGCACCAGGCTTTTGCCCGTGACAGCCTGGTGGCGCGTGACGGTAATGGCCGCGAAGTCGAGATCAACCTGAGCAAAGTGGTACATGCCATCCAGCCGAACGCCATGTCCGGCATGACGAAGATGGGCACCTACTTCGCCAAGGTCTGGGAGTTCCTCAGCGACGACCCGCGTGAAGCCAACACTGAAGGCGGTATCTTCCCAGCCATCTTCGGTACCGTGATGATGACCCTGATCATGGCCGTGATCGTCACCCCGTTCGGTGTGCTGGCCGCCGTTTACCTGCGCGAGTACGCCAAGCAGGGACCGGTGACCCGCCTGATTCGTATTGCGGTGAACAACCTGGCGGGTGTTCCGGCCATCGTCTACGGCGTGTTCGGACTGGGCTTCTTCGTCTACGTGCTGGGCGGTTCGATCGACCGTCTGTTCTTCCCCGAAGCGCTGCCGGCACCGACCCTGGGTACTCCGGGCCTGCTGTGGGCCTCGTTGACCTTGGCACTGCTGGCCGTGCCCGTGGTGATCGTGGCCACCGAGGAAGGCCTGGCGCGCATTCCACGTACCGTGCGCGAAGGCTCCCTGGCCTTGGGTGCGACCAAGGCCGAGACCCTGTGGAAAATTGTCCTGCCGATGGCCAGCCCGGCCATGATGACCGGCATGATCCTCGCGGTGGCCCGCGCTGCCGGTGAGGTCGCGCCGCTGATGCTGGTGGGTGTGGTGAAACTGGCACCGTCGCTGCCGGTTGACGGCAACTACCCGTACCTGCACCTGGATCAAAAGATCATGCACCTGGGCTTCCACATCTACGACGTCGGCTTCCAAAGCCCTAACGTCGAGGCCGCGCGGCCGTTGGTGTACGCCACCGCGCTGCTGCTGGTGCTGGTGATCGCCACCCTAAACCTCTCGGCGGTGTGGATCCGTAACCACCTGCGCGAGAAGTACAAGGCTCTCGACAGCTGAACCTGATTGCAAGCGTGCCGCCCGCCCGTCGGGCGGCCCTTTGAAACGCATTGATAGCGTATGGAGTTGACCATGCAGCATGAATCCCACGCCCACGGCATCGACATGTCGGCCCTGGGCCGCGACAAGCAGAGCCTGCGCCTGGCCGAAGAAACCGTGGCCATCGAAGTACCGGGCCTGTCCCTGTTCTATGGCGAGAAGCAAGCGCTGTTCGATGTGCAGATGAATATCCCCAAGCAGCGCGTGACCGCCTTCATCGGCCCGTCCGGTTGCGGCAAGTCGACCCTGCTGCGTACCTTCAACCGCATGAACGACCTGGTTGACGGTTGCCGCGTGGAAGGCGCGATCAACCTGTACGGCAACAACATTTACCGCAAGGGCGAAGACGTGGCCGAGCTGCGTCGCCGTGTGGGCATGGTGTTCCAGAAGCCCAACCCGTTCCCCAAGACCATCTACGAGAACGTGGTCTACGGCCTGCGCATCCAGGGCATCAACAAGAAGCGTGTGCTCGATGAGGCTGTCGAATGGGCACTCAAGGGCGCTGCCCTCTGGGATGAGGTGAAGGACCGCCTGCACGAATCGGCACTGGGCCTCTCTGGCGGTCAGCAGCAGCGTCTGGTCATCGCCCGCACCATCGCGGTAGAACCGGAAGTGCTGCTGCTCGACGAGCCATGCTCGGCACTGGACCCGATCTCGACCCTGAAGGTCGAAGAGCTGATCTACGAGCTGAAATCCAAGTACACCATCGTCATCGTGACCCACAACATGCAGCAGGCGGCCCGTGTCTCGGACTACACCGCGTTCATGTACATGGGCAAACTGGTCGAATTCGGGGATACCGACACCCTGTTCACCAACCCGGCGAAGAAGCAGACCGAAGACTACATCACCGGTCGCTACGGCTAACAACCGAAGCCAGGGAACGACACGAACTTCTTGAAGCTTGCAGCTTCTTCGCGGAGCGAGACGATGATCAACAAAGAAAGCCTTACGCATCACATTTCCCAGCAGTTCAACGCCGAGCTCGAAGAGGTGCGCAGCCACCTGCTGGCCATGGGTGGCCTGGTCGAGAAGCAGGTCAACGACGCCGTTACCGCGCTGATCGAGGCCGACTCGGGCCTGGCCCAGCAAGTGCGCGAAGTGGACGAGCAGATCAACCAGATGGAGCGCAACATCGACGAGGAGTGCGTGCGCATCCTCGCTCGCCGTCAGCCTGCCGCGTCCGACCTGCGCCTGATCATCAGCATTTCCAAGTCGGTGATCGACCTGGAGCGCATTGGTGACGAGTCGACCAAGATCGCCCGCCGTGCCATCCAGCTGTGCGAGGAAGGCGAATCGCCGCGTGGCTATGTCGAGGTTCGCCATATCGGCGACCAGGTGCGCAACATGGTGCGTGACGCGCTGGATGCGTTCGCCCGCTTCGACGCCGACCTGGCATTGTCGGTGGCTCAGTACGACAAGACCATCGACCGCGAGTACAAGACCGCGCTGCGCGAGCTGGTGACCTACATGATGGAAGACCCGCGCTCGATCTCGCGGGTACTGAGTGTGATCTGGGCCCTGCGTTCGCTGGAACGCATCGGCGACCACGCGCGCAACATCTCGGAGCTGGTGATCTATCTGGTGCGCGGCACTGATGTGCGCCACCTGGGCCTCAAGCGCATGAAAGAGGAAGTCGAAGGAACGGCCGATAGCGCTAATGTTCCGGCCGGAGCGGACGATAAATAGGATTGCTCCCGAGCCTCAACGCCCGGCCTGTGCCGGGCGTTTTCGTTTGCGGTCGAGCAGCCAGCAGGCACCCGCGAATGATGTGAAGAACTCCCGGCGTGGTCCATGTTTTGGCAAATGGCCATCAGTCAGCGTTATGCTAGCCGGGATTCAAGAGGAGTATCGATGAGTAAAGTCAATGTGCTGGTCGTGGATGACGCACCGTTCATTCGTGACCTGGTGAGGAAGTGCTTGCGCAATGCCTTCCCCGGCATGGTCATCGACGATGCGGTCAACGGCCGCAAGGCCATGACCATGCTGAGCAAAGAACCGTTCGACCTGGTGCTGTGCGACTGGGAGATGCCGGAAATGTCCGGTTTGGAACTGCTGACCTGGTGCCGTCAGCAGCCCGAGATGAAGAACCTGCAGTTCATCATGGTAACCAGCCGTGGTGACAAGGAGAACGTGATCCAGGCCATTCAGGCCGGCGTCTCAGACTTCGTCGGCAAGCCGTTCACCAACGAGCAGCTGCTGACCAAGGTAAAAAAGGCGCTGACCAAGATCGGCAAACTCGAAGGCCTGGTGGCGGGTGCGCAGGCACGGGTCAACTCGGCATTCGCCAACGACTCGTTGAGCGCCCTGACTGGCGGCAAGCCTGAAGCGGCCAAGGTCTCGGCGCCCGCGCCTGCCTCAGCCCCGGCCCCTGCCAAACCCTTGATCAACGCGCCAACCCCCACTACCGCCGCTGCTGCTGCGCAGACGGGCCGTGGTCAGGGGCAGCTGCGGTTGTCCAGCGGTACACAGCCTTGTGTGATCAAGGCCTTGAGCCTCAAGGAAGCCTTGCTGGTGGTTCGGCGTAGTGCGGTCCTGCCACAAGTGCTAGAAGGTGCGGTGTTGGACCTGGAGCAGGGCGAGAACGCCGAGGTGGCACGTTTGAACGGCTACTTGCATGCGATTGCGGCTCTGGAACCGAAACCAGAGAGTGATTGGCTGCAATTGACGTTCAAGTTCGTCGATCAGGATGCACAGAAGCTGGATTACCTGTCGCGCCTGATCGCGCGCGGCACCCAGCAGAAGCATTTCACTCCGGGGGCCTGAGCCCATCGTCGATAAGCTGGCGCCTTGGGTTGCACGACCACCAGGTGCCGGCTTGTCGGGTGCTGGCTGTTCACCCGACCAACTGCAGCCCATCGGCCAAATCCCCCTGCTAGGCTTCGACAGACAATAACTGTCAAAAAGCCACTATCATGCCAGCCTCTCGCCTGCTGCTGTTCTGTGCCTTGCTCACGGCTTCGGCGTCGAGCCTGGGCATGACCATCTACAAGACCGTCGACAATTTCGGCGTGGTCTCGTACTCCGACCGTTACAGCCCCGGCGCGAAAACCTTCGAGCTGCGTGAGCCGATGCTCGAACGGATCGAGGGCAAGGTGCGTTTGCAGACCGAGACCTTTCCTGGCGGTGTGCGCTTTGTCGTGCGAAATGACCTGTACGTACCGATGCAGGTCGAGCTGCGTATCGACAAGCTGGCCAACGCCTTTGGCGGCAACGCGCCCCGCACCGTGCGCGCCATCGTCGGCCCGCGTTCGAGCAAAACGTTGAGCTCGGTGCTGGCGGCGCCGGGCGGGCCGCTCAAGTATGTCAGCCAGTTCCAGTACGCCATGGGAGACCCCACTCAGCGCTCGCTGGCTTACCGATATCCCTTCCCCTGGAAAGGCGGACCGTTCCGCTTGACCCAGGGGCCCAATGGCCGTTTCAGCCACTTCGGCCCTAAGGGGCGCTATGCCATGGACATCGCCATGCCAGAGGGCACGCCGATCATCGCTGCGCGGGGTGGGGTGGTGGTCAGGATCGAGAACAACCAGAGTGGGCGGGGCACCAACCCGTCGGGCAACTTCGTGCGTATTCTGCACCCGGACGGCACCATGGGCGTCTACCTGCACCTGATGCGCGGGTCGGTGGTGGTCGCTGAGGGGCAACAGGTGGTAGTAGGGCAGGCCTTGGCCAAGTCGGGCAACACGGGCAACAGCACCGGGCCACATCTGCATTTCGTGGTGCAACGCAATGTGGGGCTGGCGCTGGAGTCGATACCCTTTCAGTTCGACCGGCCGATTGGCGGGCTGCCGGATTTTACCGCTGGCAACCCTTGAGGAGGGTGTGGGCTTCACCGTCGGCAAGCCGGCTCCTGCAGGTTCGGGAGTCGGCTTGCCGGGTGGCGCCACGGTCGGTCAATCCAGCTTGAGCACCTTGGCCAGCACGATCTTTGGCCCTTTCATCTTCTTGATGATGATACGCAGCCCCTCGACCTCCAGCACTTCTTCTTCCTCAGGTACCCGCTTGAGCGTCTCGTACACCAGGCCAGCCAGGGTTTCTGCCTCGATATGGTCCAGGTCGATGCCCAACAGGCGCTCGACCTTGAACAGCGGTGTATCGCCACGCACCAGCAGTTTGCCCGGCTGGTAGGCGAGGATGCCGCGTTCGGTCTTGCGGTGTTCGTCCTGGATGTCGCCGACCAGCACTTCCAGCACGTCTTCCATGGTCAGGTAGCCGATTACCTTGCCATCGGCTTCCTCGACCAGCACGAAATGCGCGCCGCCCTTGCGGAACTGCTCCAGCAGTTGCGCCAGCGGCATGTGCCGGGAAACACGCTCCAGCGGGCGGGAGAGGTCTTCCAGGTCGATGGTCTCGGGCAGGTGCTCCAGCTCGGCAAGCTCCAGCAGCAAGTCCTTGATGTGCAGCAGTCCGGTGAACTCCTCGCGCTCGGCGTCGTACACCGGGTAACGGCTGAACTTGTGGCGGCGTACCAGGGCCAGGATCTCCCTCAGCGGCGCATGGGCGTCGATACTGACCATGTCTTCGCGCGAGTTGGCCCAGTCGACCACCTCCAGCTCGCCCATTTCGACCGCCGAGGCGAGTACGCGCATGCCCTGGTCACTCGGGTCCTGGCCTCGGCTGGAGTGCAGGATGAGCTTGAGCTCCTCGCGGCTGTAGTGGTGCTCGTGGTGTGGGCCGGGCTCACCCTGGCCGGCAATGCGCAGGATGGTGTTGGCGCTGGCGTTGAGCAGATAGATGGCCGGGTACATCAGCCAGTAGAACAGGTACAGCGGCACGGCTGTCCACAGCGACAGCAGTTCCGGTTTGCGGATGGCCCAGGACTTGGGCGCCAGCTCGCCGACCACGATGTGCAGGTAGGAGATCACGAAGAAGGCGACGAAGAACGAAATCGCCTTGATCAGCTCAGGCGTGTCCACACCCATGTATGCCAGCAATGGCTCGAGCAAGTGGGCGAAGGCCGGCTCACCGACCCAGCCCAGGCCTAGGGAGGCGAGGGTGATACCCAACTGGCAGGCCGAGAGGTAGGCGTCCAGCTGGTTGTGAACCTTGCGCAGGATGCTGCCGCGCCAGCCGTGCAGTTCGGCAATGGATTCGACGCGGGTAGCGCGCAGCTTGACCATGGCGAACTCGGCGGCAACGAAGAAGCCGTTGAGCAGCACCAGCAGCAGGGCGAAGATGATCATGCCGAAATCGGCGAATAACGAGGTGAGGCTGATACCAGGGGAAGGGTCCATGATGGAGTTTTTACGGGGGCCGTCTTTGGGAAATTAAAAAATAAAGTGCCAGCTTTTGCTGGCACAGGGGATCCAATGTAGCGGCTGAGGGCGCAAAAGCAAAGGGTGGTGGTCCTATTGGGGCCGACTGCACGCCCAAACGCTTCGCCGACAGGTCAGTCCTGGTCAGCTTTGCCGTTGGCCAATTGAGCCGGTGCGAAGTGACAGGTGAAGGTGCTGCCATGCCCCGGAACGCTGCTGATCTCCAGCTTGCCGCGATGGCGCATCAGCACATGCTTGACGATGGCCAGGCCAAGCCCGGTACCTCCGGTGTTGGAAGCGCGGCTGGAGTCGACCCGGTAGAAACGTTCGGTCAGGCGGGGCAGGTGCTTGGCGTCGATACCCACACCTGAATCCTGCACAGACAGATGGGCGCCCTGTTCATCGGCCCACCAGCGGATGCGGATGCTGCCTTCGTCCTGGGTGTACTTGACTGCATTGAACACCAGGTTGGAGAACGCGCTGCGCAGCTCCGCCTCGCTGCCCTTCAGGCGCAGGCCCGGCGCAGCTTCCAGGCTGATTCGCTGGTTACGTGGGCCAGACAGCGCCTGGGCATCGCTCTTGATCGACTGCAGCAGGGCGTCCACAGCCACCGGATGGTTGTCCGATGGGTAGTCCGTGGCTTCCAGCTTGGCCAGCAGCAACAGGTCGTTGAGCAGGGTCTGCATGCGTGAGCCCTGCTGGCTCATCTGCTGCAATGCCCGGCCCCAGCGTGGGTTCACGTCATCGACGTTGTCCAGCAGCGTTTCCAGATAGCCAGTGATCACCGTCAGCGGGGTGCGCAGTTCATGCGAGACGTTGGCCACGAAGTCCTTGCGCATCTGTTCGAGCTGATGAATGCGGGTGACATCGCGCACCAGCATCAGATGCTCGTTGTTGCCGTAACGGGTGATATGCAACTGGACCCGCATGCGGTCGTTGATCGGCGACGGGATTTCCAGCGGCTCGGCGTAGTTCCCGGCCTCGAAGTATTCCTTGAAACGGGGATGACGCACCAGGTTGGTGACGGGTTGTCCGCCATCCTGAGGGGTCTTGAAGCCCAGCAGGGTTTCAGCGGCGCGGTTCCACCATTCCAGGTTGCCGTCGCTGTCGAGCATGATCACTGCATCGCGCAGCGCGGCGGTGGATTCCTGAACCCGGTCGATCACTGCCTGCAGGCGGCCACGCACTCGTTGGTCGCGCCGCTGCAGGTGGTAGATGCTGTCGAAGACCTCGCCCCACAGGCCGTAGCCATCGGGTGGAGCTTCGTCGGGCTGATGGTTGCGCAGCCAGTCATGCAGGCGCAGCAGTTGCTTGAGGGTCCAACCCAGGTAAAGCGCCAGGCCAATGGCCAGGCTCCAGCCGTAGTAGCCACTGATCAGTCCACCGATCAGGCAAACGGTGATCAGTAGCAGCAGGTGACGAATCAGGGTCGCGTGCCAGTTCTGGTTCAATTGACGGTCCTTGTACAGCGGCGTGCGGCTGGCTTGCGGGTTAGTCAGCTTTTGGTCGAGAAGCGGTAACCCGTGCCCCGGACGGTTTGTACCAGATTTTCATAGGCCTCACCCAAGGCTTTGCGCAGGCGGCGGATATGCACGTCGACGGTGCGTTCCTCGACATAGACGTTGCCGCCCCAGACCTGGTCCAGCAGTTGCCCACGGGTGTAGGCGCGTTCCTGGTGGGTCATGAAGAACTGCAGCAGGCGGTACTCGGTAGGCCCCATTTCCGCAGGCTTGCCATCGATGGTCACGCGGTGGCTGATCGGGTCGAGCAGCAGGCCGCCGACTTCGATGGGGGCTTCACTGTCACTGGGGCCGGTGCGACGCAGCACGGCCTTCAGGCGTGCCACCAGCTCGCGCGGCGAGAACGGCTTGGTGATGTAGTCGTCGGCGCCGACTTCCAGGCCTTGGATCTTGTTGTCCTCTTCACCTTTGGCGGTGAGCATGATGATCGGGATGTCCCCGGTCAGCTCGTCACGCTTGAGGCGACGAGCCAGCTCGATGCCGGAAGTGCCGGGGAGCATCCAGTCCAGCAGGATCAGGTCGGGCTTGCGGTCGACGATGATCGCGTGGGCCTGCTGCGAGTTCTCCGCTTCCAGGCAGTCATAGCCGGCCATTTCCAATGCAACGGCGATCATCTCGCGGATAGGCGCCTCGTCGTCGACGATCAGAATGTTTCTGCCAACCATGCTCAAAACCTCTCCCAGGAACGATGTCTTGGCCCGCATTAGATAACGGAATTATTGCAGCTGTGTGACAGGGCGTTGGCCGTTCTGGCGACATTCCATGACTGGACTAGGCTTCAAAGGGCCGCTGCGGCGGCTCTTCGAACCCATAGCCCCCGAACAATGGTGATTCCAATGACACGACATACGCTGAGCTGGATGGCCCTTTTCGCTGCCCTGGCGCTCCCGGGGGTGGCGTCCGCCCACCATGCCATGGAAAAAGATGGCATGTGGGTCGATGATGCCGGGATGACGCTCTACACCTTCGACAAGGACAGCGGTGGCAAGTCGATGTGCAATGGTGAGTGTGCGAAGAACTGGCCGCCGCTGATGGTCTCGAAGGACGATGAGGCACCAAAGGACAAGTGGACCCACGTCACCCGCGACGATGGTTCAATGCAGTGGGCCTATGACGGCAAGCCGCTGTACACCTTCATCAAGGACAAGAAAGCCGGGGACAAGACCGGCGATGGCATGAAAGACGTCTGGCACATCGCCAAGCCTTGAGGTCCTGCGGGCCCACACGCCGCGTCGATCACGAACCTGCTGCGGCTGTTGCACAGCCCTTTCTCGACATAAGGCCGCTCCTACAAGGCACGCGCGTTGCCTGTAGGAGCCGGCTTGACTGCGATGAACTCAGCGCAAGGCGTAATCCAGCACCACGCCAATGAACACCAGCATCCCCGCCCAGTGATTGTGCAGGAAGGCCTTGAAGCACGACTCGCGGTCCAGCTTGCGCGTCGACCAGAACTCCCAGGCGAAGCACAGCGCCGCACCCAGCAGCCCCAAGTGGAACCAGCCCCCCAGCTCGAAGCGGTTTCCCGCCAGCAACAGGCAGCCCAGCGACAGCATCTGCAGGCTCAGGATGATGACCCGGTCGGCCTCGCCGAACAGAATCGCGGTGGATTTCACCCCAATCTTCAAGTCGTCGTCGCGGTCGACCATGGCGTAGTAGGTGTCGTAGCCCACCGTCCATAGCAGGTTGGCGATGTACAGCAGCCAGGCACTGGCTGGCAGTTCACCACCGGCCGCCGTGAATGCCATGGGGATACCCCAGGAATACGCGGCGCCCAGCACCACTTGGGGGTAGTAGGTGAAGCGCTTCATGAACGGGTAGCAGAAAGCCAGGGCCACCGCCCCGAACGACAGCCAGACCGTCTTGCTGTTGGTGCACAGCACCAGCAGGAAACTCACCCCGACCAGAATCGCGAACAGCGCCACGGCCTCGCGTGGCCTGACCCGGCCGCTGGCCAGGGGACGATCGGCGGTGCGCTTGACGTGGCCGTCCACTTTGCGATCGGCGAAGTCGTTGATGCAGCAGCCGGCGGCGCGCATCAGTACCACCCCCAGGCCGAAGATCAGCACGTTGGCCAGTGTCGGCGAGCCATTGCCGGCGATCCACACTGCCGACAAGGTTGGCCACAGCAGCAGGTAGATACCGATGGGTCGATCCATACGGCTGAGCTGTATGAAATCCCAGGCACGCGGATGGACGCGATTGAGCGACTTGAGCATTTGCAGGTACATCAGCGAGTTTCCTCCTTGGCCGCTTGCCATAGCGCCGGCAGGAAGACTTCCGCCACCAGCAGGTCGAGGCCATCGCGTTCGAAGCGTGAGCGTCGTCCCCACAGATTTGCCTGGGCTGCTTCGGCGGGCAACCAGGCCTGTGGATACTGGCAGGCCTCGATCGGGTGGCGAACGAATGCCTGGTCGCAGAACAGTAGCTCGCCGAGTGAGCGGCTGCCCAGCGACTCCAGGTCCAGGCCGCCACGCGCCAGTGCACTGCGGCTCGAGACGCTACGGGCGAAGACCCATGGTTCGCCATGGCCGCGCAGGAACACTTCGCGCACCCAGCCTTCGGCCCCCGTGGGGATGCCCAGGGCCAGGCATTCGTCCTCGCGCAGGGCTTGCCAGCCCTCGAACAGCGGGGTGACGGTGAAGTGGTTCTGGGAAAGATGGGTCAGGCGGCGGGTCAGCGAGCCTTCGTCGAACAGCCAGTCAACAATGGGCTGGCCCAGGCCGGTTGCCAGTTGCGAATACGGCAGCCACGCGGCAGCGGCTGCTTGCGGGGTTTCGTACGACACGTCGGTATGCTTGTTACAACCAGAGAGGCGGCGAGCTTAGCATGATTGCCCCGACTGCTTGCATACTGCTGGCTGGGCCATTACAAAGCCCCACCTGACTGAGGAACGAGCCTGATGAAAAAGTGGCAGTGTATTGTTTGCGGATTGATCTACGACGAAGCCGAAGGCTGGCCGGACGACGGCATCGCTCCGGGCACCCGTTGGGAAGATGTACCGGAAGATTGGCTGTGCCCCGACTGCGGCGTCGGCAAGAGTGACTTCGAAATGATCGCCATCGGCTGATCGAACCTGTTCAAGAGCGAGGAAAGCACGACATGTCATCCCCTGTGGTCATCATCGGTACTGGTCTGGCGGGCTATAACCTGGCCCGTGAGTTTCGCAAGCTCGATACCCAGACGCCGCTGCTGCTGATTACCGCCGACGACGGCCGCTCCTACTCCAAGCCAATGCTCTCCACCGGCTTTGCCAAGCACAAGGATGCCGACGGCCTATGCATGGCCGAACCTGGCGCCATGGCCGACCAGCTCAATGCCGAAATCCGCACCCATACCCGCATCAGCGGTATCGACCCAGGCCACAAGCGCCTGTGGATTGGCGAGGAGGCCATCGAGTATCGGGACTTGGTATTGGCCTGGGGCGCGCAGACAGTGCAAGTGCCCATCGAAGGGGATGCTGGTGAATGGGTATTCCCGATCAATGACCTGGAAGACTACGCCCGGTTTCGCGCCGCCGCTGCGGGCAAGCAGCGCGTACTGATCCTGGGTGCCGGGCTGATTGGCTGCGAGTTCGCCAACGACCTGACCTTGGGTGGTTACCAGGTCGATGTCGTGGCCCCGTGCGAGCAATTGATGCCAACCCTGCTGCATCCGGCTGCCGCCGCGGCGGTACAGGACGGGCTGCAAGAGTTGGGCGTACGCTTTCATCTGGGGCCCGTGCTGACGCGCCTGCAACGGGCGGGTGATGGGCTTGAGGCGCATCTGTCGGACGGTACCGTGATCGCCTGCGAACTGGTGGTGTCCGCCATTGGCCTGCGCCCACGCATCGACCTGGCCGCTGCCGCGGGCCTGCAGACCAATCGCGGTGTGGTGGTGGACCGACAGTTGCGTACGTCCCACGGCAATATCTTCGCGCTGGGGGACTGCGCCGAGGTCGACGGTATCAACCTGCTGTATGTGATGCCGCTGATGGCTTGTGCCCGTGCCTTGGCCCAGACCCTGGCCGGCAACCCCACCACAGTCAGTTATGGGCCGATGCCGGTCACAGTGAAGACCCCGGCCTGCCCACTGGTAGTCTCGCCGCCACCTCCGGGCCGGGAGGGTATTTGGCGGGTGCACGGCGAGGGTCGTGACCTCAAGGTGCTCTGCCACGATGCTGACGGCCAGTTGTTGGGCTATGCCCTGACGGGCGCCGGGGTGATGGAGAAACTGGCCCTGAATCGGCAGTTACCACCCCTGATGGCGTAAATGACAGGCGTTCTGTCGGGTTTACCCTTTAGTTGCCACTACAATGGCCGCCCAGATACTGGCGCGGCCTCGGTGGGCGTGCCATTCTCACTCCCGTCTGCCGCAGATTAGAGCCTGCGGTGCCTTGAGCGCTGCCTCTTCGGGCAGCACGGCATAACAACAAGAATTCCGTCAAAGAGGCTTCACTATGCGTAAACCAGAACTCGCCGCCGTCATCGCCGAAAAGGCCGATCTGACCAAGGAAAAAGCCAACCAAGTGCTGAACGCGATTCTCGACAGCATCACAGGTGCCCTGGACAAGGACACCGTCACCTTGGTCGGCTTCGGCACCTTCGAAAAACGCCATCGTGGTGCCCGCACCGGCAAGAACCCGCAAACCGGCCAGCCGGTGAAGATCAAGGCCAGCAACACCGTTGCCTTCAAACCTGGCAAGAACCTTCGTGACAGCGTCAACGCCCCAGCCAAGCCGGCTAAAAAAGGCAAGTGATGCACACCTGACAATCCCCAGTGTCAGTAAGACGGGCGCCCCAGGGCGCCCGTCGTGTTTTGCAAGCGATGCATTCGGCAGAGCTGTATAAAAAGTTCAGGAAACGGATAAACTCCGCGTCTCAGTCATTTTTTATTCGAGGCGCGTTGATGAAGTTTCGCTTTCTTCTTTGGGCCATGGGGCTATTGATGGCCAGGGCCAGCCGCAGCAACCCGGCCTTCCAACAGCAGCTCAAGGACAAAGACCTGGTGTTCCAGATGCAGACACTGGACGGCAAGGTTGCGCGTCACTTCATCGTCAGCGGCGAGCGCGTCAGCAGCAAGGGTGGGTTGCACCCGCAACCGGCTTTCGCCATTGCATTCAAGGATGCGGCTTACGGTTTTGCCACGATGCAGGCGGGTAACAAGCAGTTGGCCTTCATGCAGGGTATCCAGGACAAGAACATCCAGATCAAGGGCAATCCAGCGTTGGTGATGTGGTTCCAGGGTTTGATGAAGTACCTGAAGCCGAAAAAGAAGGGTTGAGATCCCAGAAACTGTTGCGCTGAACCTGTGAGCGCGGGCTCATCCGCCAAGCCCGCGCCACAGGGGCGAATACCCCGAAAGATTGGACGGATCCAACCCTGGGGATCAATGCGGTGCGTGGAATTGCGAGGCCAGCTCGCGCAACAGGCTTTCGGCCTCCAGCACCTTGTTCACCACATCCTCCGCCTTTTCCCGCGTGATGCCCAGACGGTCCAGTAAATCATCAGGGATTTCAGCCTGTGGCCCTGAGCCGATTCCGCGCGAGCGCAGCAGCCGGGTCGCCAGGCACACCAAATTGGGGAATGCTGAATTTTCGCCGTCGTAGGACGGGTCATGCTGGAAACGCAGCGCGGCCGACAGCTCTTCTGGCATGTCCCACAGCTTCATCAGCCAAGTGCCGATCTGTTCGCGGCTGATGCCCAGCAGGTGCTGTTCCACATAGGTGTGGCACAGGTGCGGGTTGACCTCCAGATGACGGCAGATCAGCGAGAAGTGCGGTGGGAACACGTGGGCCAGCAGTAGATAGCCGAAATTGTGCAGCAGCCCCGCGAGGTAGGTCAGACCGGCTTCAGGGCGCTCGGCCCGTGGCATGGCGCGGGTCAGGCCTTCGATGATCGCGGCGGTGTAGATCGACTGCTGCCAGTAAGGCGTGGCTTGCTGGGGGTGGTCTTTCGGCAGGCTCAGGGTCTTGCCCAGGGCCAGGCCCAAGGCCAGGTTGATCACCAGGTCGAAGCCCAGCACGCGCACGATGGCGTCCTCTACCGAGCGGATCTTGCCGGGTGAGGCGTAGTAAGGGGACGCCGCCCAGCTGACCACTTGGGCAGCCAGCGCTGGATCGGTTTCCACTACGCCGGTGATGTCATCGATGCTGGCATTGGGGTCGACCCGCAGCTTGATGATCTTCTGTGCGGTGTCTGCCAGCGGCGGAATTTCGATGGTCTGCTCCAGTCGTTGCTGGATGCGCCGGGCGGTGAAGGCCTGCACGGCCTGGGTGATTTCCTTCGAGTCGTCGTCGGGGCGGTCCAGGTTGGGGCGGATGTCCCTGACGGGCTGTCCGAAGCTGCCTGCGCTGGCTTTCTTCAGCATTCGCTTGAAGTCATCCCGCTCGATTCTCAGCAAAAGACCGGTTTCTCCGGACTCGATGAGCAGCGTCTGGCTGTCGAGCAGTTTCTGTTCGTACAGGCAAGGCGAGCTGGTCAGCGCCGGGATGCCAGGCAGCGCCTTGAGACTGTGCTTGTCGAGCATCTGCTTGAGGCGTGCAACGGGGACCGCACGGAGCTTGCGTCCGGTCAATTCCTCAAGGCGATTGAGGTCCAGCAGCTTGCTCTGTGGGAACAGCACCATCAGGGCGCCGACCTCATCGTCGAGCAGAATCGCCTGTACCCGCGAAGCCGCCGGCAGGGCCGGATCCTCAGGCACCTCGCGATAGCTGACGCCAAGCTTTTCCAGCAGCAGCTTGATCACCGAGGGTGCATGTGGGGTTGCGGTATCCAGGGCAACTTCAGTCATGGTCCGTATCCACTATTTCTTTTAAACGCGAAGTATAACCAGCCTGGCCCGCAAGCTGGATCCAATTTGGGACAATCGTCACACTTGGCCATATTGCTGGCCATGGCGCAGCCAGCGATCGAGCAGCGGGCTGACATGGTCGGGCCAGCGGGCTAGCAGGGCCTGGGCCGCGTCACGCACGGCCGGCAGCAGATCGGCATCGCGCATCAAGTCGGCAACCTTGAACTGTAGCAGGCCAGTCTGACGGGTTCCGAGCATCTCGCCAGGGCCACGCAGCTCCAGGTCTTTCTCGGCGATGATGAAGCCATCGTTGGTTTCCCGCATGATCCCCAGCCGTTCGCGGCCGATCTGCGACAGGGGCGGGTGGTACAACAGGACGCAATGGCTGACCGCGCTGCCACGGCCGACGCGGCCACGCAGCTGGTGCAACTGGGCCAGGCCAAGGCGCTCGGGGTTCTCGATGATCATCAGGCTGGCATTCGGTACATCCACCCCGACCTCGATCACCGTGGTGGCCACCAGCAGTTGCAGCTTGCCTTCCTTGAACTCGGCCATCACCGCCGCCTTCTCGGCCGGTTTCATGCGGCCGTGGATCAAGCCCACGCGCAGCTCGCCCAGGGCGCTGCCCAGCTCCTCGAAGGTGCTTTCTGCCGCCTGGCAGGTCAGCTCTTCGGACTCCTCGATCAACGTGCACACCCAATACGCCTGGCGCCCTTCGGCACAGGCAGCGCGGACCCGCTCGACCACTTCGAAACGCCGGCTGTCTGCGACCAGAACGGTGTTGACCGGTGTGCGGCCAGGCGGCAGCTCGTCAAGGATCGAGGTGTCGAGGTCGGCGTAGGCGCTCATGGCCAGGGTGCGGGGGATCGGCGTGGCCGTCATGATCAGTTGGTGCGGGCACAGTTCGCCGGCCACACCTTTCTTGCGCAAGGCCAGGCGTTGCTGGACACCGAATCGGTGCTGCTCGTCGATGATCGCCAGGGCCAGGTGCTTGAACCGGACCTCGTCCTGGAACAGCGCGTGGGTACCGACCACCATGGGTGCGCCATTGGCGATCTGCTCCAGGGCACTGGTACGGGCCTTGCCCTTGAGTTTGCCGGCCAACCAGGCCACCTCTATGCCCAGTGGTTCCAACCAGCGCTTGAACGTGATGTAGTGCTGCTCGGCCAAGATCTCGGTCGGGGCCATCAGTGCCACCTGGTAGCCGGCTTCCAGCGCCTGAAGCGCCGCCAGGGCAGCTACCACGGTCTTGCCGGCGCCGACATCGCCTTGCACCAGGCGCATCATCGGCTCGGCCTGGCTGAGGTCGTAGGCAATTTCATTGGCAACCCGTTGCTGGGCGCCGGTCGGCTTGAAGCCGAGGTTGGCCAGGTATTGCGCTTGCAGACGGCCAGCCTTGGGCAGCACGGGGGCACGTAGGCTGCGCAGGCTTTCGCGCAGGCGCTGCTGCGAAAGCTGGTGGGTCAGCAGCTCTTCGAACGCCAGGCGATGCTGGGCCCAGTGCTGGCCTTCGGCGAGTTCGTCGAGGTCAGCGTCAGCCGGTGGGTTGTGCAGGTAGCGGATGGCATCGTCCAGCGGTGCCAGGTGGTAATCGCGAGCCAATTGCTCCGGCAGCCAGTCCGGCAGGCTGCGCGGGCCGAGCATGCCCAGGCTCTGTTGGCACAGCAGGCGCAAGCGCTGCTGGGTGAGCCCTTCGGTGGACGGGTAGATCGGCGTCAGTGTCTGCTCGACAGGAGGCGGTGGTTCGTCTCCGTTCAGTGCACGGTACTCTGGGTGGTAGATTTCCAGCCCTGATGCACCTGGCCGGGCTTCGCCGTAGCAGCGCAGGTGCGTGCCACGCTTCAGGCCCTCTTTCTGAGCATTGCTGAAGTGGTAGAAGCGCAGGCTCAGCACGCCGCTCCCGTCACCCAGGCGTACCACCAGGCTGCGGCGTTTGCCCATGGTCACATCGGCACCGCTGACCACACCTTCGATGACCGCGTCCTGGCCGGGGCGCAGGGCCCCGATGGGAACGACGCGCGTGCGGTCCTGGTAGCGCAGCGGCAGGTGGAACAGCAGGTCCTGCAGATTCTCGAGTCCAACCTTGGCGAGTTTTTCCGCCATGGCTTCGCCCACTCCCTTGAGTGCCGTGACCGGCACCTTAGACAGCTCAGTCATGGTTCAGGCCGATTGTTCCACGGGCGGCTTGGCGACCGAGCAGAGGCGGATCGAGTCAGCGAGGATCTCGATCGCCTTGGGCCGTGGGAAGCTGGCGCGCCAGGCAATGGCCACGGTGCGGAACGGCGCGGGCGGTGTGAGTGGACGCACTTCGATGACGCCGGGCGCATAGTGGTGGCTGTGCACCGCCGACAACGGCAGGATCGATACGCCGAGGCCTGAGGCAACCATGTGGCGGATGGTTTCCAGGGAGCTGGATTCTACGGTGGTGTGTTTGGAACCTTCGCCTTTATTCAAGGTCGGGCACGCTTCCAGCACTTGGTCGCGGAAGCAGTGGCCTTCGCCGAGCAGGAGCAGGCTCTTGTCGTTGAGCATGGAGGTGTCGATGGTCTTTTTGGCCGTCCATGGGTGATCGGCGGGCATCAGCGCGCAGAATGGCTCATCGTAGAGTGGCAGGGTCAGCACGTCGGCCTCGTTGAACGGCAGGGCGATGATCACTGCGTCCAGCTCGCCATTGCGCAACTTCTCGCGCAGGACGTGGGTGAAGTTCTCTTCGATGTACAGCGGCATCTGTGGGGCAACCCGGTGCAGCTGTGGGATCAGGTGCGGGAACAGGTAAGGGCCGACGGTATAGATGGCGCCCACCTTGAGCGGCGCGGTCAGCTGGTTCTTGCCGGCTTGGGCCAGTTCGCGGATGCCCTGTGCCTGCTCCAGCACCTTCTGCGCCTGGGCCACGATGCTTTCGCCGACCGGTGTCAGGCGCACCGCGCTTTTGCTGCGCTCGAAAATCAGTACACCCAGCTCGTCCTCAAGCTTCTTCACGCCGACCGACAGGGTCGGTTGGCTGACGTGGCAGCGCTCGGCGGCATGGCCGAAGTGCTGCTCTTGGGCGAGTGTGACGATGTAGCGTAATTCTGTGAGGGTCATAACGTGCGTCCATGAAGTTGCGGGCCCAGCATAGCGGCTGCAAACGATAGACGCACGTTATCAGACTTGTTGATTTGTGACAGAAACAACCGTATCAGCGGCGATCCAGCGAGTAGACGAAAGGTGCCACTACTTCGATGGTGCCATTGTTCAGCAACTCGGCCGGTGGCTTAGGCACCGTACCGGCACGACGGATCATCTCCAGAGTCGCCCGGTCCAGTGCTGCGCTACCGGAGCCGCCAGCCAACGAGTACGACACCACCTTGCCCTCGGCGTCGACCACGAACCGCAGGCGGTTGATGCCTTGCAGACCGCGGCGTCGCGCGTCTTCCGGGTAGCGCTTGTACTTCGCCAAGTGGCGCAGCAGGTCGCTTTGCCAGGTCGGCAACGCTTTGCTGTTGGACGCGATGCTTGGCGCCGGTGCCGCCGACTTCTGCGGTGGCGTGTTGCTTGGCGGCGTGTCCGCGACTTCTTCCTTGGCCGGTGGCTCATCCTTCGGCGGCTCAAGCTTTTTCTCTGGCTTGGGCGGCTGCGGCTTAGGCTTGGGCTTCGGGGGTTTCGGGATGGCGATCTTGGGCTTGGGGGCCTCCGCCAGCTTGGGTAACGGCGGTTCTTCAACCGGTGCCGGCGGTTGTGGAGCCGCTTTGGGAGGTGGTGGTGGCGCGGGCTCGGGCAGCGGCGCCAACTCGACCATCATCGCTGCCGGGGGCAGTTCGATGGCCTGGGGCACCGACCAGTTGAGCGTAAGCAGCACAGCGACGGCATGGACACCCAGCACGAGTGCCAGGCTGCCGCTGTAACGCGCCAGATTGTGCCGCGTCTTCGTCATTTCTTGGCTGCCGTCTCGAGACCTACCAGGCCGACTTTCAGGTAGCCGGCCGCGCGCATGTTGTTCATCACTTCCATCAGGTCACCGTAATCCACGCCTTTATCGGCCTGGAAGAAGATGGTGGTTTCCTTGTCGCCCTTGGTCTTGGCGTCGAGCATCGGGCCAAGCTGGTCGGGTGCCGGAACCTGATCGTCGCCGACATAAAGCTTTTGGTCGGCCTTGACGCTGACGAACACCGGTTTCTCGGGCCTCGGCGCCGGTTTGGCGGTCGAGGCGGGCAGGTCGACCTTGATGTCAACCGTGGCCAAGGGGGCGGCGACCATGAAGATGATCAGCAGCACCAGCATCACGTCGATGAACGGCGTGACGTTGATTTCGTGGTTTTCGGCGAGGTCATCGCCACCTTCGTTCAGATGCAGGCCCATGGTTTACCCCACTTTCACCATGTGCGGGGTGGCGCGCTCGCTACCCTGGTGGTCGAGGTCACGGCTTACCAGCAGCAGTACCTGCGCCGACGCGTCGGAGACTTGAGCCTTGTAGCCCGCGATGGAGCGGGCGAAGACGTTGTAGATCACCACGGCCGGGATAGCCGCAACCAGGCCCAGTGCGGTGGCCAGCAGGGCTTCAGCGATACCAGGGGCAACCACGGCGAGGTTGGTGGTCTGGGTCTTGGCGATGCCGATGAAGCTGTTCATGATGCCCCAGACGGTACCAAACAGGCCGACGAACGGTGCGGTCGAGCCGATGGTGGCGAGGACCCCGGTGCCGCTGCTCATGCTGCGGCCGCTGGCTGCTACCAGGCGCTCCAGGCGGAAGCTGACGCGTTCCTTGATGCCTTCTTTCTCGCGGGCATTGGCCGACAAGCGCATTTCCTCCAGTGCATCGTGGACCAGCGTGTGGGCCAGCGTGCCTTCCTTGTTAGAGGCGTCGCTGGCCTCCTTGAGGCTGGCGGACTTCTTCAGGACCGCGATCTCACCGCGCAGACGACGTTTGGCGCCCATCAGTTCGAAGCCTTTGGCGATCCAGATGGTCCAGGTAATGATCGAGGCGATGGCCAGGCCGATCATCACCGCTTTGACCACGACGTCGGCGTTCTTGTACATGCCCCATGGAGACAGGTCATGTGCCATGCCCAGGGAGTTGTCCTCGACGATTGCTTGCGTCTGTTCGCCTGCTGGCGCCGCTGAATCTACCGGGGCGGCGGCGTTGGCAGCTGGGGCAGCGGCCTGAGCATCGCCAGCGGGCGCGGCAGCCGGTGCAGTGGCAGCTGCAGGGGTGGAGGCATTGGTGCTTGGTTCATCAGCCATGGCAGCTGGGGCCAGTACCAGGCTGAACATCAGCGCGGCAATGGCGCGCCAGGCGCGCGAGGTGGTTGGCGAAGCGGAAGGTTGAGTACGTGTCATGCTGGCCGGACCTGATGAAGAAGAAAAGTCAGCGTTCTTCAAAGCCTCGAAGCAGGCCGAGAACAGATAGGGGTGCCATTATTGCAAGTAATTCTTGTTAACAAAAGTAATCTCGTTGCTTTTTTCCACCTTGGTCTAGCCGCCTATCGCGTAATCCGGCTAGCCTGACCCTTTGATCTTCGGAGTTTTGTGATGTCAGACCTATCCGCGATGATCGTAGGATGCGGTGATGTAGGCGGCCGCCTGGCCCGGCAACTGCTGGCTCGCGGTTGGCAGGTCAGTGGCCTGCGACGTTCGGTTGGCCAACTGCCGGCCGGAGTGATACCGGTCGCCGCAGACCTCTTGAGCCCGGAGATTCCCCAGGCATGGCCAGTGCGTGCGCCGGACTACCTGGTGTACTGCGTAGCGGCCAGCCAGCACGATGAAGCCGGTTACCAGGCTGCGTACGTAGAGGGTTTGCGGCACGTATTGTCTTGGTTGAACGAGCGAGGACAACGCCCGCATCGCCTGCTGTTCGTCTCCAGCAGCAGTGTCTATGCGCAGAAAGATGGCGAATGGATCGACGAGACCGCCGCCACCGAACCCGAGGGTTACTCCGGGCGGATCATGCTGGAGGCAGAGCGGCTAGCCCTGGGCAGTGGCATTCCAGCTACCCTGGTGCGCTTGACGGGAATCTACGGGCCAGGTCGCGAATGGCTGCTCAGCCAGGTGCGTCAAGGTTACCGCGTGGCCGAGGAGCCGCCGCTGTATGGCAACCGCATCCACGCTGAAGATGCCGCAAGCCTGCTCGCCTTCCTGTTGCAGGCCGACGCTAAGGGTGTGACGTTGGAAGATTGCTATATCGGTGTCGACAATGACCCGGCGCCCTTGGCCGATGTGGTGGCCTGGCTGCGAGCGTACATGGGTGTCACCGAGTGGTCGGATGAGCAACGCGTGCGGCGCACCGGTAGCAAACGCTGCAGCAACGCCCGGGCACGCGCGTTGGGGTGGGCCCCGGTGTATCCGAGCTACAAGGAAGGGTACGCAGCCATTCTTGCGCAGCGTTGACCTTGTCGCCGACTTGCCCGCATCCCCAAATCTCACATAGGGCTGGCCTGCCCCCAAGAAGCTGGACACAAATCCAACCCTTGGGGGCCGTCCAGGGCAGTGCAGGTCGTTATGCCGCGATCAGCCGCGCTCGAGCACCCACTTGCGAGCGCCCGGTGCCAGGGTTGGCACCTCATCGGGCTGTGCGCTGTTGATTGCCTGGAAGATCTCCAGCTTGTCGCCATCGCGTTTGAAGATGAATGGCGCGCCACGCTGGTCACGCTCCAGCCACAGGCTGTCATTGCTGCCGCCCATGGCGGCGCAGTCGCCGGCAAGGCACAGGGCATAGCGGTCCGGGCCGGGCAGGCCAGTGACGCTGCCGTTATCGGCGAAACGCACCACGCCGCCTTTACCCTGTCCTTCGACGATCTTCCATTCGCCGCCCAGATAGGACTGGTACAACGCCTTTTCGAAGCTGCTGCCAAGCGGAGCGTCAGCCGCATTCGGTTGCTTGGCACGGACGAAGGTCTGCTCAGCGCCGCGCTGGTCGGTGGCTTTCAGTTCATCGCCATCCAGTTTCAACTGCTCGGTCTGGCCACCGGGGAAGCTGGCTTGCCATTGCTTGTCATTGGCGCTCAACTGGCCATCGGCAGCTTCGAAGCCGTTGCTGTAGCTGACTTGCTGGTTGGCGACATCGAGTTTCCACTCAAGGACCGGCCCATGCTTGTCCAGCGCCTGGCGCAGGCTACCGCCCTTGGCGGCCTCGATGGCGTCCTGGTTGATCCAGACGCCGTTGAAATCTTCGGGTTTGTGGCTGGCACAGCCGCTCATGAGCAGGGCGGCCAGTGCGAAGGGGAGTGCTTGACGCATGGCTGTATAACCTTGGCAGGAAGGTGACGGGCAGGGCGCCCGTCACCAGGGCATCATTCGATGACCAGAATGGCGTCCATTTCAACCTGGGCGCCTTTCGGCAGTGCGGCAACGCCGATGGCGGCGCGGGCCGGGTACGGCTGCTCGAAGTAACGGCCCATGACTTCGTTGACTTTGGCGAAGTGGCTCAGGTCAGTGAGGAAGATGTTGAGCTTGACGATGTCCTTGAAGGAACCACCAGCAGCTTCAGCCACGGCCTTGAGGTTTTCGAATACCTGTACGGTCTGGGCTTCGAAACCTTCGACCAGTTCCATGGTTTTTGGGTCCAGCGGGATCTGGCCCGACATGTACACGGTGTTACCGGCCTTGATCGCCTGGGAGTAGGTGCCGATAGCGGCAGGGGCCTTGTCGCTGTTGATAACAGTCTTGCTCATGATGACTCCTTGCTGTTGACGGACTACGCACGCATGCGGGTGATGCGGACCACGCCGGTCAGCGTACGCAGCTTCTTGATCACTCGCGCCAGGTGCACGCGGTCGTGCACGCTGACCACCAACTGGACCACGCTGATTCGACCGTCGCGTTCGTCCATGCTGATCTTCTCGATGTTGCCATCGGCGGCATTGACACTGCTGGCGAGCAGGGCGATCAGACCGCGCTGGTGCTCCAGCTCGACGCGCAGCTCGACATTGAATTCGCCAGTGATGTCCTTGGCCCAGGAGAGCTGCACGCACTTCTCTGGGTTGTGTCGGATTTCGCTGATGTTCCGGCAGTTCTCAAGGTGCACGACCATGCCTTTGCCTGCGGACAGGTGGCCGACGATGGGGTCGCCCGGAATCGGTGTGCAGCACTTGGCGTAACTGAGCACCAGGCCTTCGGTGCCACGAATGGCCAGCGGGCCTTCCGGAGCCGGCAATGGTTCGCCTTCGGCCGAAAGCAGGCGGCGGGCGACGACATAGGCCATGCGATTGCCCAAGCCGATGTCTTCGAGCAGGTCTTCGATCAGTTCCAGACGGTACTCGGCAAGAATCGCCAGGATACGGTCCTGCGGTATCTGCTCCAGACTGCTGTCGAACCCGGTCAGCACTTTGTTCAGCAGGCGTTCGCCCAGGCTGATGGATTCGGAGCGGCGTTGCTGCTTGAGCGCGTGGCGGATGTGCGTGCGCGCCTTGCCGGTGACGACGAAGTTGAGCCAGGCCGGGTTGGGCCGGGCACCTGGCGCACTGACGATTTCCACGGTCGAGCCGCTTTGCAGGGGTTCGGAGAGCGGTGCCAGGCGGCGATTGATGCGGCAGGCGATACAGCTGTTGCCAACGTCAGTGTGCACGGCATAGGCAAAGTCGACAGCGGTGGAGCCTTTGGGCAGCTCCATGATTCGCCCTTTGGGCGTGAAGACGTAGACCTCGTCGGGGAACAGGTCGATCTTCACGCTCTCGATGAATTCCAGCGAGTTGCCGGCGCGTTGCTGCAGTTCGAGGATGCCCTTGACCCACTGGCGGGCGCGGGCATGGCTGCCTTTGGGCTGCTCGTCCTCGTTGGACTTGTAGAGCCAGTGCGCGGCGATGCCGTTGTTGGCCATCTCTTCCATCTCGCGGGTGCGGATCTGGATTTCGATGGGCACGCCGTGCATGCCGAACAAGGTGGTGTGCAACGATTGGTAGCCGTTGGCCTTGGGGATCGCGATGTAATCCTTGAACCGGCCCGGCAGCGGCTTGTACAGGTTGTGCACGGCACCGAGCACGCGGTAGCAAGTGTCGACCTTGTCGACGATGATGCGGAAGGCATACACGTCCATGATCTCGTTGAAGGCGCGACGCTTGCCGCGCATCTTCTTGTAGATGCCATAGAGGTGTTTCTGCCGGCCGCTGACTTCGCCCTCGATACCGTCTGCAGCCAGGCAGTTGGCCAGTGACTGCTCGATCTTGGCGACGATTTCCTTGCGGTTGCCGCGAGCGCTCTTGACTGCCCGGTGGATGAGCGACGAGCGCATCGGGTGCATGGCCTTGAAGCCGAGGTCTTCGAACTCCACGCGCACGGTGTGCATCCCCAGACGATTGGCGATGGGGGCGTAGATTTCGAGGGTTTCCTTGGCGATGCGCCGGCGTTTTTCGCCCGACAGCACTTCCAGGGTGCGCATGTTGTGCAGGCGGTCAGCCAGCTTGACCAGGATCACGCGGATATCGCGAGCCATGGCCATGGCCATTTTCTGGAAGTTCTCGGCTTGCGCCTCGGCCTTGGTTTCGAAGTTCATCTGGGTCAGCTTGCTGACCCCGTCGACCAGCTCGGCGACGGTTTCGCCGAACTGCTGGCAGAGGGCTTCCTTGGCGATGCCGGTGTCTTCGATCACGTCGTGCAGCATGGCGGCCATCAGGCTTTGATGGTCCATGTGCATGTCGGCAAGGATGCTGGCCACGGCCAGCGGATGGGTCACGTAGGGCTCACCGCTGCGGCGGCGCTGCCCGTCGTGGGCCTGTTCGGCGTAAAAGTAGGCGCGACGAACCAGGTTGACCTGCTCCGGGCCCAGATAGGTCGACAGCCGTTCGGCTAAGGCTTCTATACCCGGCATGGATTCACCTCTTGCCGAGGAAGAGGGCCTTGTGCCGCACGATGTCGACCAGGCATGGATCAGACCGCCTCGTTGGACTCGTCCTCGAACGCGGCGAAGACCGGATCCTCGGTGACGATCTCTTCTGCGGCGATGAACTCAGGGGTAACGATACCTTCGGCGATTTCGCGCAGGGCGACCACGGTCGGCTTGTCGTTTTCCCAAGCTACGCGCGGTTCTTTGCCGCCGGTAGCCAGCTGACGTGCGCGCTTGGTCGAGAGCATGACCAGCTCAAAACGGTTATCCACGTGTTCCAGGCAGTCTTCAACAGTAACGCGGGCCATGGTCTTCCTCAGTAGCAAATGCGGTAGGCGTGCAGCCCAATATGGGCGGGCGGACTCGATAGTTTAAAAAATCACCAGCCAATAGGGAAGCGCTGTTTTGTCCGGTGGCTCGGTGTCGGCTTCTGCGCGGGTACATCCGCGTCTGCTGGGAATGCGCGGGTCATGAACCGCGGCAGCCGCGAAAGGGCCGTTACAGAAACCCTCGATGCATGATTCCGACGATAACGTCCCAGGCCCCAGGAACACAACATCCCTTACAACATTGCGTCGCGCAACCGGGGTGTCAGTTCTTCGAAGAGTGTCTGTACCGAGCGCAACGCCCGGCAGTCCGGCCGCGTCAACAGCCACAACTGGGTGTCGCAACCCGGTAGCGGGCCGCTCAGCGCCTCCACTCCAGGCAATGCGTGCACCATGTAGTCAGGCAGCGCCGCTACACCAAGGCCAGTGCTCACCAGCTGGGCGATGGTCGACATGCCGCTGCACTGGTAGCGCGGGCTAAGCCCTGGGTACTGCTGGTTGCGCCAAACCACCGTGGGGTGATCCTGCATCGAGTCGTCCGGGGCGATCCACGGCACGCTGCTGGCAGACTCGGCCAGGCGTTCGCGCCACTGCGCTTGGCCGCAGATCACGTAGGAGGTGGACCCCAGGCAGCGTCCGACCAGATGTTCCGGTGGCGTGTTGGTCAAGCGCAGGGCGATGTCGGCATCGCGTCGGCTCAGGTTGGCGAAGGTGTTGGACGTACCCATCTCCAGCGACAGCGCTGGGTAGTTCGGCATGAACGCAGCCAGCGCGGGCAGCAGCAAGGTGTGCATCACCGCCTCGGTGCAGGTCAGTCGAACCGTGCCGCTGACTACCTGCTCGCCGCTGGTCATGGCGATGCGCGCAGCGTCCAGCGCTTGTTCGGCACGTTCGGCCTGTTCTGCCAGGGCCTGTGCGGTGTCGGTGGGCAGGTAGCCCTTGCGGCTTTTGACGAACAAGGCGGTGCCCAGCGCCGACTCAAGGCGACGTATGGAGCGGAACACGGTCGAGACGTCGACCTTGAGCAATTCGGCAGCCTTGGCCAGCGAGCGGCCACGTTCCAGGGCCAGGACCAGAGAAAGGTCGGCATGGGTAATCTGATATTGCATTGGTGCACGCTCTGCTTGCCGAATTGCCAATGTCTGTTGCGTTGAGGCCATTTTATAGTGAAACGGCCCCCGGTAATCAATGCAGCCGGTCGGGCAACCTATCCCCCGATGGGAAAGTGAAAAGAACAACAGTAGCAACCATCGCCGCCGCCGAGGCGCCAGCCGTATCCCCTCACATCGCCGCAGCAAATCAAAGGATGTACAGCCATGACGTCGGTAACCCCGTGCGCCAGTTCTTCCAGCGAGATGAATGAATTCCTCAAGGCCCATCCGGACACTCAGTACGTCGATCTGCTGATCTCCGACATGAATGGAGTGGTACGTGGCAAGCGTATCGAGCGCGCCAGCCTGCACAAGGTGTACGAGAAGGGCATCAACCTGCCTGCCTCGCTGTTCGCCCTGGATATCAACGGCTCGACCGTCGAGAGCACCGGGCTTGGCCTGGATATCGGCGATGCCGACCGCATCTGCTACCCGATCCCTGGGACGCTTTCCGATGAGCCGTGGCAGAAACGTCCGACCGCCCAGTTGCTGATGACCATGCACGAACTGGATGGGCAGCCGTTCTTCGCCGACCCGCGCGAGGTGCTGCGTCAGGTGGTCAGCAAGTTCGACGATCTTGGCCTGGACATCTGCGCCGCGTTCGAGCTGGAGTTCTACCTGATCGACCAGGACAACCTCAACGGTCGTCCGCAACCGCCGCGTTCGCCCATTTCGGGCAAGCGCCCGCAGTCCACCCAGGTGTACCTGATCGACGACCTCGACGAATACGCCGACTGCCTCCAGGACATGCTCGAAGCTGCCAAGGAGCAGGGCCTGCCGGCTGACGCCATCGTCAAGGAAAGCGCCCCGGCGCAGTTCGAAGTCAATCTGCACCATGTCGCTGACCCGCTGAAGGCCTGCGACTATGCGATTCTGCTCAAGCGCTTGATCAAGAACATCGCCTACGACCATGAGATGGATACCACCTTCATGGCCAAGCCCTATCCGGGTCAGGCGGGCAACGGCTTGCATGTGCATATCTCGTTGCTGGACAAGAAGACCGGCAAGAACATCTTCGCCAGCGATGATCCGCAGGAAAGTGAAACCCTGCGCCATGCCATCGGTGGCGTCCTGGAAACCATGCCTGCCTCCATGGCGTTCCTGTGCCCGAACATCAATTCCTACCGCCGTTTCGGTGCGCAGTTCTATGTACCCAACGCCCCGAGCTGGGGCCTGGACAACCGCACAGTGGCTGTACGCGTACCCACCGACAGCCGCGAAAACGTGCGTATCGAGCACCGCGTGGCCGGTGCGGACGCCAACCCGTACCTGATGCTCGCGGCGATTCTCGCCGGTATCCATCACGGCCTGACCCACAAAGTCGAGCCAGGTGAACCGATCGAAGGCAACTCGTACGAACAGTTGGAGCAGAGCCTGCCGAACAACCTGCGCGATGCCTTGCGCGCGCTGGACGACAGCGAAGTGCTCAATCAATACATCAGCCCGGACTACATCGATATCTTCGTGGCCTGCAAGGAAAGCGAACTGGCCGAGTTCGAAGTATCGATTTCCGACCTCGAGTACAACTGGTACCTGCACACGGTGTAAGCCCATGAGCGCAATTGCGGTCCCCTTGATCGGTGTCAGCGCCTGCCGTCAGCAGGTGGGGAAGAACTCGTCGCACACGGTGGGCGACAAGTATGTCGAGGCGGCGGGCTTTGCCGGGCTGCCACTGCTGTTGCCGGCTCGCGATGCCGGCAGTGACACGCAGGCGCTGTTGGCGCAGCTCGACGGCATTGTTTTTACCGGTTCGCCTTCAAATATCGAGCCGCATCATTACAATGGCGCCCCCAGCGCGGAAGGGACCCGGCACGACCCTGCTCGTGACCGCCTGACCTTGCCGCTGCTGCAGGCGGCCATTGCCGCCGGTGTACCGGTGTTCTGCATTTGTCGTGGTTTCCAGGAATTGAATGTGGCCTTGGGCGGCACTCTGCACCAGCGCGTGCAGGAGCTGCCTGGCTTCCTGGACCACCGTGAACCTGAGGATGCACCCCTGGAGGTGCAATACGGCCTTCGTCACCCCGTCAGCATCGAGCCGGGCGGGTTGTTCGAGCGCCTGGGCCTGGCTGCGCAGTTCGAAGTCAATTCGTTGCACAGCCAGGGTATCGACCGCCTGGCCCCAGGGCTGCGTGTCGAGGCACGGGCCCCGGATGGCCTGATCGAAGCGGTGTCGATGGTTGATGCACCTGGCTTTGTGCTGGGTGTTCAGTGGCACCCTGAGTGGCGTTTCGCCGAAAACCCGGTCTCCTTGCGCCTGTTCCAGGCGTTTCGTGAGGCCTGCATTGCCCATGCTGCACGGTAGGGTCATGACCCGAAGGTCTTGGATGACCTAAACCGATTCGCAAGCTTTCAATGAGTGAAAGCGCCTTGCTTGCAAGGCCTGTGACAACAATTCCAATAGTTACGGCGTTTTCTCATGAGCAATTACACAGAAGCCGGCCGCCCACCTGACGTGGCGACCGACTCGGGCAATACCTCGCGCGGCAAAGGCCTGGCCAAGGGCCGTTTGGGCTTGCTGGCCAGCGTGGTGCTGGGCATTTCCACCATCGCGCCGGTCTACACCTTGACCGGCGCCCTCGGGCCAACCGTCCGCGAAGTCGGCGCTCACCTGCCGGCGGTGTTCATCGTCGGTTTCCTGCCAATGCTGCTGGTGGCCCTCGGCTATCGCGAGCTCAACTCGGCGGAGCCTGACAGCGGTACTTCATTCACATGGTCGGCCCGTGCCTTCGGCCCAATGATCGGCTGGATCGGCGGCTGGGGGTTGGTAGTTGCCACCACCATCGTGTTATCCAACCTGGCGGGCGTGGCGGTCGACTTCTTCTACCTGTTCCTTGCCCAGATCACCGGTCAGCACGAACTGGCGGCCCTGGCGGACAACCTGTTGATCAACATCACGACCTGTTGCGTGTTCATCGCCTTGGCGGTGTGGATCTGCTGTCGCGGCATGACCACGACCATGACGGTGCAATATGGCCTGGTAGCCTTGCAGCTGTTGGTATTGATCGGCTTTGCCTTTGCAGCGTTCGGCGAGACCACGGCGCCGCCCCCGCTGGAATTCGATTTTGCCTGGTTCAACCCGTTTGGCGTCGAGTCGTTCTCGGCGTTCGCTGCCGGGCTGTCGCTGTCGATCTTCATCTTCTGGGGTTGGGACGTATGCCTGACCGTCAGCGAGGAGTCGATTGGCAGTGACGAGGTGCCGGGCAAGGCAGCGACCTGGACCGTGCTGCTGATTCTCGGGCTGTACCTGCTCACGGCCATCGCCACCCTGCAGTTCGCTGGCATCAGTGAGGAAGGCCTGGGCCTGAACAATCCGCGCATTCAGGAAAACGTCTTTGCCCACCTGGCCGGTCCGGTGATGGGGCCGTTGGCGATCCTGATGTCCATTGCCGTGCTGGCCAGCACCGCCGCTTCGTTGCAGTCGACCTTCGTTTCGCCCGCGCGCACCTTGCTTGCCATGGGGTACTACGGTGCCGTTCCGCAGAAGTTCGCCAGCGTCTGCCCGCGTTCGCAGACGCCGCGTTACGCCACCATCTGCGCAGGCGTTGCCGCGGGGCTGTTCTACGTTACCATGCGTACCCTCAGTGAGAACGTGCTGGCCGACACCATCACCGCGCTGGGGATGATGATCTGCTTCTACTACTCGCTGACGGCTTTCGCCTGTGTCTGGTACTTCCGTGACAGCCTGTTCGACAGTCTGCGCCACTTCTTCATGCGTGGCCTGTGCCCGTTGGTGGGTGGGGTGATTCTGTCGGTGATCTTCGTGCGCACCGCGATCGACAGCGCTTCGCCAGACTTCGGTAGCGGCTCGCATGTGGGGGGGCTGGGGTTGGTGTTCGTGATTGCAGCGATCATCTCGGCACTGGGGATCGTACTGATGATGCTGTCGCGGATGCGCGCGCCGGCCTACTTCCTGGGGGCTACCCTGCGTCAGCAGGCTACCCTGCCTCTGCCGGAGTGATGTTGGGGCCGCACAGCGGCCCCTGTGAACCTTCAGCCGACCAGCTGCTTCAACAACGCCCCATGCCGCTGCTGTTGTTTCTTCAGCAGCAGCCGGTTGGCGACGAACACCGCCTTCAACTCCTGCAGCGCGACATCGAAATCATCGTTGATGATCACATAGTCGTACTCGTCGTAGTGCACCATCTCGCTGACCGCTTCCTTCATGCGTCCGGCGATGATCTCTTCGCTGTCCTGTCCACGGCCATCCAGGCGCTCGCGCAGCGCCTGCTGGCTTGGCGGCAGAATGAAAATCGACAGTGCGTCCGGCATCAGCTTGCGCACTTGCTGCGCACCTTGCCAGTCGATCTCCAGGATCAGGTCGTAGCCCTGGTCGAGGGTCTGCTGCAGTGCGCTGCGCGAGGTGCCGTAGAAGTTGCCGAAGACTTCGGCATGTTCCAGGAAGTCGCCTTGCTCGATCAGCGCCTTGAACTCTTCGTGGATGACGAAGTGGTAGTTCACGCCGTGCGTTTCGCCTGGGCGCATGGCGCGCGTGGTGTGCGAGACCGAGACGCGGATCTGCTGGTCGTCATTGGTCAGGGCGGTGACCAGGCTGGTCTTGCCGGCGCCCGAAGGGGCCGAGACGATATAGAGGGTGCCGCTGCTGTGATTCATGGTAGGGGTGGCCTTACTCGATGTTCTGTACTTGTTCACGCATCTGTTCGATCAGCACCTTCAGGTTGACCGCCGCTTGCGTGCTGCGCGGGTCGAAGGCCTTGGAGCCCAGGGTGTTGGCCTCACGGTTGAGTTCCTGCATCAGGAAATCCAGGCGCCGTCCCGCTGCGCCACCGGACTTGAGTACCCGGCGCACTTCGTTGACGTGGGTGCTCAGGCGGTCCAGTTCTTCGGCGACGTCGCTCTTCTGGGCCAGCAGGACCATCTCCTGCTCCAGGCGCTGCGGGTCGAGCTCGGCCTGCAGGTCGCCGAAGCGATCAAGGATCTTCTGCCGTTGGGCTGCCAGCATTTGTGGCACCAGGGCGCGTAGGGTGGTGACCTCGCTGGCCATACTGTCCAGGCGCTCGTTGATCAGACGCGCCAGCTCCTGGCCTTCGCGCAGACGACCGGCCTTGAGCTCGGCCAGGGCTTCGTCGAACAGCGCCATGGCCTCGGCGTTCAGGGCCTGCGGGTCACTGGCGTCAGCCACCAGTACCCCCGGCCACGACAGCACTTCCAGCGGGTTGAGCGGGGCTGGCTGCTTGATCAGGCCGGCGACCTCTTCGGCTGCGGCAACCAGTTGCGAGGCGCGCTCACGGTCGACCTTGAGCGGCTTGCCGGCGTTGTCTTCATTGAGACGCAGGGTGCATTCCACCTTGCCCCGGGACACGCCCTGGCGCAGACCTTCGCGGACGGCGCCCTCAAGGTCGCGCAGCGCTTCGGGCAGGCGCAGATGGGGTTCCAGGTAACGGTGGTTGACCGAACGCAGCTCCCAGACCAGGGTGCCTTGGCTGCCGGCGCGCTCGACTCGAGCAAAAGCGGTCATGCTGTGCACCATGGGGAGTACCTCGCGTTGATGGAGTGAACGGAAAAGCCTTTCGGCTGCAAGGCGCAGGATTGTAGCGCAGTGGGACCTTGGCGCCCAATCCACCCATGTTACAGAGTGGCCGCTGGGCAGTGGGAAAAGTCGACAGGCTGCCAGGCGCACGACAATAGGCATGTCCTCGCAAGGCGTCGGGCCCTATAATGCAGGGCAGATTCAAAGTCCCGGTACAGGTATCCCAGATGAAACGTCCAAGTGGTCGCGCCGCCGATCAGCTTCGCTCGATCCGCCTCACCCGCAACTACACCAAGCACGCCGAGGGGTCGGTACTGGTCGAGTTCGGCGACACCAAGGTCGTCTGCACGGTCAGCGTCGAGAATGGTGTTCCCCGCTTCCTCAAAGGCCAGGGCCAAGGCTGGCTGACGGCAGAGTACGGCATGCTGCCGCGCTCCACCGGTGAGCGAAACCAGCGCGAGGCCAGCCGTGGCAAGCAGGGTGGTCGCACCCTGGAAATCCAGCGTTTGATCGGCCGTTCGCTACGCGCCGCCCTGGACATGAGCAAGCTGGGCGACATCACGCTGTACATCGACTGCGACGTGATCCAGGCCGACGGTGGTACGCGCACCGCTTCGATTACCGGTGCCATGGTCGCCCTGTGCGACGCCCTGGCGGTGATCAAGAAGCGTGGTGGCCTGAAGGCTGGCAACCCGCTCAAGCACATGATCGCCGCCGTGTCGGTGGGTATGTATCAGGGTGAGGCCGTGCTGGACCTGGACTACCTGGAAGACTCCGCTGCCGAGACCGACCTGAACGTGGTCATGACCAGTGCCGGCGGCTTCATCGAAGTGCAGGGCACTGCCGAGGGCGCGCCATTCCAGTCGGAAGACTTCAACGCCATGCTGGCGCTCGCGCAGAAGGGCATGAACGAAATCTTCGAGCTGCAGCAGGCTTCGTTGGCTGACTGATTCCAGTCGATCCAGACGAAAATGGGGCCGCAAAAGCGGCCCCATTTCGTTTAGATGGTCAGCGTCCAGTCGTAATCCACAATCAGCGGCGCATGCTGCGAGAAGCGCGGCTGGCGTGGCAGGCGGGCATTGCGCACGAAGCGGCGCAGGCCTGGAGTGAGGATCTGGTAGTCGAACCGGTAACCCAGGTTGAGCATCTCAGCCTGCTCGTTGTCCGGCCACCAGCTGTACTGGTCACCTTCACGACTGACCTCGCGCAGCGCATCCACGTAACCCATGTCGCCGGTGATGGCGTCCATCCAGGCACGCTCCGGCGCCAGGAAGCCTGGCGACTGCTGGCTATCACGCCAGTTCTTGATGTCGAGCTTCTGCTGCGCCACGTAGAACGAGCCGCAATAGATGTATTCACGACGCTTGCGCCGCTGCTTGTCCAGGTACTTGGCGAAGTCGTCCATCAACTTGAACTTCTGGTTCAAATCTTCGTCGCCGTTCATTCCCGAAGGTAGCAGCAGGGTAGCGATGCTTACCTTGTCGAAGTCGGCCTGCAGGTAACGCCCGTAGCGGTCGGCTGTCTCGAAGCCCAGGCCCGTGATGACTGCCTTGGGCTGCATCCGCGAATACAGTGCCACGCCACCTTGGGCAGGCACTTCCGCGTCGCAGGCATAAAGGAAATAGCCATCGAGCTGGAAAGCTGGGTCATCGAGTTCAAAGGCCGAGGCGCGGGTATCCTGAAGGCAGATGACGTCGGCATTCTGGGCTTGCAGCCAGCTGAGCAATCCTCGCTCGGCCGCAGCCTGAATGCCATTCACGTTCACACTGATGATCCGCATAAATGGCCCCAAAAATCTCGTGCGTGTATGATACCCGAGCTCAACTCATTTAGCTAAATCCGTGGTGCCCGGGACATTTATGCAGCCGTATCAGCGCGACTTCATTCGTTTTGCCATCGATCGCGGGGTTCTGCGTTTCGGTGAATTCACCCTGAAATCGGGGCGTACCAGCCCGTACTTCTTCAATGCAGGCCTGTTCAACACAGGCTCCGCCCTGGCGCAGCTGGGTCGTTGCTACGCGGCGGCCATCGTCGACAGCAAGATCCCGTTCGACGTACTGTTTGGCCCAGCCTACAAGGGTATTCCCCTCGCAGCGGCCACTGCCGTGGCCCTGGCCGAGCAGCATCAGCTCGATGTGCCATGGTGCTTCAACCGCAAGGAAGCCAAGGACCACGGCGAAGGCGGCAGCCTGGTTGGCGCGCCGCTGGCCGGCGACGTGCTGATCATCGACGATGTGATCACTGCCGGTACCGCCATTCGTGAAGTCATGCAGATCATCAATGCCCAGCAGGCCAAGGCCGCGGGCGTGCTGATCGCGCTGAACCGTGAAGAACGTGGCAATGGCGAGCTGTCGGCGATCCAGGAAGTGGAACGCGACTTCGGTATTCCGGTGGTCAGCATCGTTTCGCTGACCCAGGTGCTGGAGTTCCTGGCCGATGACCCGCAGCTCAAGCAGCATCTGCCGGCTGTCGAGGCGTATCGGGCGCAGTACGGGATCTGATCCTGGCCCGGTAATGAAAAAGGCGACCTTCGTGAGACGGTCGCCTTTTTTGTGTCGCCTGTTCCGGCCCTTTCGCCGGTTAGCCGTGACGCTTGCGGTTGGTGATCAGGGTGCCGACACCGCTGTCGGTGAAGATCTCAAGCAGCACCGCATTCGGCACGCGGCCGTCGATGATGTGCGAGCTGTTCACGCCACCCTGGACCGCTTCCAGGGCGCACTTGATCTTCGGCAGCATGCCGCCGTAGATGGTCCCGTCGGCGATCAGTTCGTTGACCTGCTCGGTGGTCAGGCCGGTCAGGACCTGGCCTTGCTTGTCCATCAGGCCGGCGATGTTGGTCAGCAGCATAAGCTTCTCGGCTTTGAGCGCCTCGGCCACTTTGCCAGCCACCAGGTCGGCGTTGATGTTGTACGACTCGCCATTGGCGCCCACGCCGATTGGCGCGATCACCGGGATGAAGTCGCCCTTGACCAGCATGTTCAGCAGGTCGGTGTTCACGCCCACGACTTCGCCGACGTGGCCGATGTCGATGATTTCCGGCGTGGTCATCTCCGGGGTCTGACGGGTGACGGTGAGCTTCTTGGCGCGGATCAGCTCCGCGTCCTTGCCGGTCAGGCCAATGGCACTACCGCCATGACGGTTGATCAGGTTGACGATGTCCTTGTTGACCTGGCCGCCCAGCACCATTTCCACGACGTCCATGGTTGCCGCGTCGGTAACGCGCATGCCGTCGATGAAGTGGCTTTCGATCGACAGGCGCTTTAGCAGGTCGCCAATCTGCGGGCCGCCGCCGTGAACCACCACCGGGTTGATGCCGACGGCCTTCATCAGCACGATGTCACGGGCAAAGCCGGTCTTGAGCTCTTCGCTCTCCATCGCGTTGCCGCCGTACTTGATCACCAGGGTCTTGCCGACAAAGCGGCGGATATAGGGCAGCGCTTCGGACAAAACCTCGGCTACATGGGAAGCGGCATCGCGATCGAGGGTCATGCAGGGCTCCAGTAAGGAACAGATAGTCGGTCAGAACGGCAGTTGCAGCTCAGGGGCAACCCGCAGCAACTGAGTGCGGAAAACATCCTTGATACGTTGCAACTCGGCGTCGCTTTCGGCCTCGAAGCGCAGCACCAGCACCGGCGTGGTGTTGGAGGCGCGAACCAGGCCCCAGCCGCGGGCATAGTCCACCCGGACACCGTCGATGGTGGTCAGGCTGGCTTCGCCCCAGTCGGCGTCGCGTTGCAGTGCATCAATGATGCTGAATTTACCCTCGTCGGTCACATCAATATTGATTTCCGGCGTGGAAATATCGTTCGGGAACGCTGCGAACAGGCTTTCGGCATCCTGGTCGGCCTTGCTGAGGATCTCCAGCAGGCGCGCGGCGCTGTAGATGCCGTCGTCGAAACCATACCAGCGTTCCTTGATGAAGATATGGCCGCTCATCTCGCCCGCGAGCAAGGAGCCGGTCTGCTTCATCTTCTTCTTGATCAACGAGTGACCGGTCTTCCACATTAGCGCGCGGCCACCGTGCTGTTCGATCAGCGGGGTCAGGCGGCGGGTGCATTTGACGTCGAAGATGATTTCGGCGCCAGGGTTGCGGGCCAGTACGTCCTGGGCGAACAGCATCAGCAGGCGGTCTGGGTAGACGATGCTGCCGGTGTTGGTCACTACGCCGACGCGGTCGCCGTCACCGTCGAAGGCCAGGCCGATGTCGGCACCGGTTTCCTTCACCTTGGCGATCAGGTCCTTGAGGTTCTCGGGTTTGCCTGGGTCCGGGTGGTGGTTGGGGAAGTTGCCATCCACCTCGCAGAACAGCGGGATGACTTCGCAGCCCAGCGCTTCGATCAGTCGCGGTGCGATGACGCCTGCGGCGCCGTTGCCGCAGTCCACCACCACCTTGAGTTTCTTGGCCAGCTTCACGTCACTGACGATCTGCTGGAAGTAGCGGTCCAGAATCTCGACCTTTTCCACACTGCCCTGGGCGCGCGGCACGTCGTTGGTCTGCAGGCGGGTCAACAGGGCCTGGATTTGCTCGTTGGCCAGGGTGTCGCCGGCGATGACGATCTTGAAACCGTTGTAGTCCGATGGGTTATGGCTACCCGTCAGCATCACGCCTGATTTGCCGGCCAGTACATTGGCGGCGTAGTACAGCGCGGGGGTCGGCACCAGACCGACATCGCTGACATGGCAACCAGCATCGGCCAGCCCCTTGATCAGTTGTTCGACCAGCATCGGGCCGGACAAACGGCCGTCGCGGCCGACCGAAACCTTTGGCTCGCCCTGGGCAATGCTTTGGGCACCGATGGCGCGGCCAATCCAATAAGCCGTTTCAGCATGCAGGGTTTTGCCGACCACGCCGCGAATGTCATAGGCGCGGAAGATGCTCTCGGGCAGTGCGGGTACCAGGTGGGCCATGTCATTCATCTCGGGAAGCTCCATTAGTCAAAGGCTTTCTGGGCAGGCACAAACTGAACGCTTGGACGGTGGAATTGCCAGAGAGTTCGCCATCCTTGGCCTGAACGGTTGTCGGTCGGCTCAGTGGCTGCCGGAGTGACCGAAGCCGCCCGCGCCACGCTGGGTCTCATCGAAGGCCTCGACGATGTCGAAGTGAGCCTGCACCACCGGCACCAGCACCAACTGCGCGATGCGCTCGCCGACGGCGATGGTGAAGGGGGTATTGCCACGGTTCCAGCACGACACCATCAGCTCACCCTGGTAGTCCGAGTCGATCAGCCCAACCAGGTTGCCGAGCACGATGCCGTGTTTATGACCCAGGCCCGAGCGCGGCAGGATCATGGCGGCCAGGCCTGGGTCGCCGATGTAGATCGACAGGCCAGTGGGAATCAGCAGGGTCTGGCCGGGTTCGAGGACAGTGTCCTCCTTGAGCAGTGCGCGCAGGTCCAGGCCGGCGGAGCCGGGGGTGGCGTACTGCGGCAGGGGGAATTCAGTGCCCAGGCGTGGGTCGAGAATCTTGGCTTGAAGAGCGTGCATGTAACTTATTGAACCTGGTTGAGCCGTTCGGCGATGAAGGCGACCAACTGGCGGGCAATCTTGCCCTTGCTGGTCTGCGCGAAGAGGGTCTGGTGCTGCTGGCGGTCGATCACGGTCAAGGCATTCTCTTCGCTGTTGAAGCCAATGCTGGGGTTGGCCACATCATTGGCGACGATCAGGTCGAGGTTCTTGTCCTTGAGCTTGCGCGTGGCGTAATCGAGCAAGTGCTCGGTCTCGGCGGCGAAGCCGACGCTGAACGGGCGGTCGTCACGGCCAGCAATGGTGGCGAGGATATCCGGATTGCGCACCATCTGCAGCAGCATGCCGTCGCCAGTCGTAGGATCTTTCTTGAGTTTCTGTGTGGCGACGACTTCCGGGCGGTAGTCCGCAACCGCTGCCGAAGCGATGAACAGGTCGCACGGCATGGCCGCTTCGCAGGCCGCAAGCATGTCCCGTGCGCTCACCACGTCGATACGGGTCACCCGGTCGGGTGTTGGCAGGTGGACAGGGCCGGTGACGAGGGTCACCCGAGCCCCGGCTTCTGCAGCCGCCTCGGCCAGGGCAAAGCCCATCTTCCCGGAGCTATGATTGGTGATGTAGCGCACCGGGTCGATGTTTTCCTGGGTCGGGCCGGCGGTAATCAGTACGTGCTTGCCGGTCAGGGCCTCGCGCTTGAAGCTCTCGGCGGCGCACCAGGCCAGGTCGGTGGGTTCGAGCATGCGGCCGAGGCCGACATCGCCACAGGCCTGGCTGCCGGAGGCCGGGCCGAACACCTGGATGCCGCGGCTCTTGAGCAGGTCGAGGTTGGCCTGGGTGGCAGGGTCGCGCCACATGGCCTGGTTCATTGCGGGGGCTACGGCCACGGTGGCGTCGGTCGCCAGCACCAGGGTAGTCAGCAGGTCATCGGCCATGCCCTGGGCCATGCGCGCCATGAGGTCGGCGGTGGCGGGGGCGATGAGCACGAGGTCGGCCCACTTGGCCAGTTCGATATGGCCCATGGCCGCTTCAGCGGCAGGGTCGAGCAAATCCATGTGCACGGGGTGCCCGGAGAGCGCTTGCAAGGTCAGCGGGGTGATGAACTCGGCACCACCACGGGTCATGACGACGCGCACCTGCGCGCCGTGCTCCAGGAGTCGGCGAATCAGTTCGGCACTCTTGTAGGCGGCGATGCCGCCTCCCACGCCGAGAACGATGCGCTTGCGATACAGCCGCTGCATAGGCTTGCCTTTTTCCAGTGAAAGCGGGCGGCGACGAAGACTGCCTGCGGCAGAACGTCGCATGTACGAGGCGAAATAGATTAACACAGGGCCGAAACGCGCCGCAGTAGGTTGCCAGGAGGGGGCATGAACATGAGGGAGTGGCCGACTGAAGAGCGGCCGAGGGAGAAGTTGCTGCAACGGGGAGTGGGTAGCTTATCGGATGCTGAGCTATTGGCGGTGTTCCTTGGCTCTGGTGTTCGCGGTCGGAATGTTGTGGAGCTGGCGCGAGGGCTGTTGGTGAAATTCGGAAGTCTGCGCCAGTTGCTTGAGGCCGATAGAGAGGCATTCATGGCTGAACTTGGGCTTGGGCCAGTGAAGTACAGTCAGTTGCAGGCGCTTCTGGAAATCGGGCGAAGGCATCTGGCTACGGCTATCGAGCGCGAGTCGGCCATGGAGAGCCCATCGGCGGTTCGGCGTTATCTGAAGGCCATGTTGCGCCATGAGGCCAGTGAAGTGTTCGGTTGCCTGTTCTTGGATACCAAGCATCGGCCACTGGCCTTCGAGATCTTGTTCAGGGGCACGATAGACCGGGCCAGCGTCTACCCGCGTGAAGTGGTCCGGCGGGCGTTGCTGCATAACGCCGCGGCCTTGATTCTGTGCCACAACCATCCTTCGGGTAACTGCGAACCGAGCCAGGACGATGTGCACCTGACGCTATCGCTGAAGCGGGGGTTGGCGTTGATCGATGTGCGGGTGCTGGACCACATCATCATCGGCGACGGGGAGCCGCTGTCGATGGTCGAGCATGGGTGGATCGTGGCTTAGGGGGGAAGTGCTTGTCTTGCTGGAGGGGGAGCCTGTGAGATCGAGCGCCGCCCGTGCGGCGCATCGCGAGCAAGGCTCGCTCCTACGATTGTTTTTGGCCAGTAACGCCAAGGGCAAATGCACGACCGCCTTGTTTGTACGACGTGGATTGGGCCAAGTCACCCAAGCGGTCGCGCGCAAATCCTACAGAAATAATTGGCCCGAAACAGGCGTAGGAGCGAGCCTTGCTCGCGATGCGCCGCACGGGCGGCGCTCGATTTCACAGGCTCTCCCCCTCAAGTCAGCCGCGGAATCAGCGGTTCACCGAAACCTTGCTGAAATCAAGTCGCCCGAACGGGCTGACCTGATACCCCTCGACGCCCTGGCGCAGCAGTGTCGTCGCCGTCGGGTGCGCCAGCGGTACCCACAGCGCCTGCTGCTGAATCAGCGTCTGCGCCTGCTGGTAAAGCCGGCTGCGCACGCTCTGGTCGTTGGTGGTGCGTCCAGCGCTGATCAACTGGTCCAGCCGGCTGTCGCAGAACCGTGCGAAGTTGGTCCCCGACTTCACCGCAGCACAGGCAAACTGAGGGCTCAGGAAGTTGTCCGGGTCGCCGTTATCACCGGCCCAGCCCATGAACAGCAGGTCATGTTCGCCCGCTTTGGCGCGGCGAATCAGCTCGCCCCATTCGATGACCTTGATCTCGGCCTTGATGCCCACCTTGGCGAGGTCTGCCTGGAGCATCTGCGCGCCCAGGCTGGGGTTGGGGTTGAGCAGGCTGCCCGACGGACGGGTCCAGATCGTCGTGGTGAAGCCATCCGGCAAGCCAGCCTTGGCAAGCAGGGCCTTGGCCTTGGTGGGGTCCAGTGCATAGCCCGGCAGATCCTTGGCATAGCTCCAGGTGTTCGGCGGGTAGGGGCCGTTGGCGGCGGTGGCGGTGTCTTCGAACACGGCTTTGAGGTAGGCCTGTTTATCGAACGCCAGGTTGATCGCCTGGCGTACCTCAGGCTTGTCCAGCGGTGGGTGCTCGCTGTTGATAGCCACGAATGCGGTCATGAAGGCCGGAGTGGTCGCCACCTTGAGGTTGCCGTCCTTGCCTGCTTCTGCGATGTCCAGCGGCTTGGGCGACAGGGCCACCTGGCATTCTCCGCGCTTGAGTTTCTGCAGGCGGACGTTGGCGTCAGGCGTGATGGCGAAGATCAGTGGGTCGACCGTGGGCTTGCCGTCGAAATAGTCGGGGTTCGCGCGGTAGCGAACCACGGAGTCTTTCTGGAAGCGCTGGAAGACGAACGGACCGGTGCCGATCGGCTGGCTGTTGAGTTTCTCGGGAGTTCCTGCCTTGAGCAGCTTGTCGGCGTACTCGGCGGAGTAGATCGAGGCGAAGCCCATGCTCAGGGTGGCCAGGAAGGTGGCATCCGGATGAGTGAGGGTGAAGCGCACGGTGCGTGGCTCGGGCGCCTCGATCGACTTGATCAGGTTGCCCAGTTGCAGCGACTGAGCGTGTGGATAACCACCCGGAGCGGTCTTGTGCCAAGCATGGGCGGGGTAGAGCATTCGCTGGAAGCTGAACAGCACATCGTCTGCATCCAGATCACGGCTGGGCTTGAAATAGGGCGTGGTGTGGAATTTCACACCGTTGCGCAGCGTGAAGTCATAGACCAGGCCATCGGCCGACACCGTCCAGCTTTGCGCAAGTCCCGGCACCACCTTGCCCTGGGTCGCATCGAATTCCACCAAGCGGTTCATCAGCATGTCAGCCGAGGCATTGGTGGTGGTCAGCGAGTTGTACTGGACCACGTCGAAGCCCTCGGGGCTGGCTTCGCTACATACGCTCAGCGGGGCCGCCTGGGCGAGTCCGGTTGCAAGCAGGGAGGTGAACATTAAGGAAAGGGCGGCGGCACGCATCAAAGCTCCTTGGCGAGTCAGTGGCCCATCTGCCAGTGCAGTCTGGAAATGTCCTACCCTAGTGCGCGCGTCGGGAAATGGCCACCCCCTTTTTATGCCAGTCTGCGACGAGCGGTCGACAGGCCGGCGCGCGAGTCGCTATGCTGCCCGCGCGCCATCGGCAGCAATCAGATGCTCATCTTCTGTTGTTGCGGCGTAGTCTTTCTGGTATAAAGCAGCGCTCTTTTCTAGGGGCTCGGCCTGTCGCATCAGCGGATCCGGTCGATAAGACCTCCAGAATCACGGCGCCTGGCGCCAAAGACTGAGAGATTAAGCGGCCAACCCATGCCGGGTTGGGCATGAGGTTTTAGAGGGCTGAGTCATGTCGAGAGTCTGTCAAGTTACTGGTAAGGGTCCAGTAACCGGGAACAACATTTCCCACGCAAACAACAAAACCCGTCGTCGTTTCCTGCCGAACCTGCAGCACCACCGTTTCTGGGTTGAGTCCGAGAAGCGTTTCGTGCGTCTGCGCGTTTCTGCCAAAGGCATGCGCGTCATTGACAAGCGTGGTATCGACGTAGTGCTGGCCGAGCTGCGTGCTCGCGGCGAAAAGTTCTAAGGAGAACGTCATGCGTGAATTGATCCGTCTGGTTTCGAGTGCTGGCACTGGCCACTTCTACACCACCGACAAGAACAAGCGCACCACTCCGGACAAAATCGAGATCAAGAAGTACGATCCCGTTGTTCGCAAGCACGTGGTGTACAAGGAAGCCAAGATCAAGTAATTGATCGGCGACCAAGAAAAACCCGCATCCGAAAGGACGCGGGTTTTTTTATGCCCGGATGCCGGTCATTGGAAGCGGAAGCCCTGAATCACGGCGTGTGCATCGGTCTTGATGTGAACACGGTTGATGTCGTACTCGCGAGTGGTGATTTCATTGGGGCCGACGACCCGAGGGCGGCCGGTGATCGCTGTGATGGCGTCCTTGATCGATGGCTCGTACGGGGTGCCGATCAGGTGAGCCAGGGCTTGCAGGACTTCTTCGTTGTTCATGATGTATTTCCTTTGGTAGGAGGACAGCCCGACATGGGCAGGGGCATCCTCCTCCAGAGGTGCAAGGCGCCTGCGCTACATAGTTACTTTTGCTCGAACATCACATAGATCTTGCGGCAGGGCTCCAGCACCTCCCAGGTACCTTTGAAGCCGGCCGGGATAACGAACCGATCACCGGTACGCAGGGTCTTGGCGTTGCCTTCCTGGTCGCGCAGTACCGAAACGCCTTGCACGATTTCACAGTATTCGTGCTCGGTGTAGTTCACGCTCCATTGCCCCACTTCACCTTCCCACACGCCCGCAGCGAACTGCCCGCAGGGGCTGGAGTAGTGGTTGTAGACGGTCTGGTCCGGCTCGCCTTTGATGATTTTTTCCGCAGCCGGGCGGTAGCGTTCGGCCTCGGTGAGGGCCTGGGCGAAGTCGATGATGCTGGCGATGCTCATGGTGCGGCTCCTGTTGTTGTTTAATAAAATGCACATCAGTAGGCTTTTAGGCCTTTCGTGTCAAATATATTGATAGTTTGCATCGGCTGGTTTAGGGTATCGCGTGCCAGTGTGCGCTTGTCGCCCGGCCAGATTTCTGACAACGCCAGTGAGTCCTCAGTGCGGCGTTGCACCTTAACAAGAGGAGGAGTTTCGTATGACCACCCTGACTCGTGCGGACTGGGAACAGCGTGCCCAGCAACTGAAGATCGAAGGACGCGCCTTCATCAACGGCGAATACACCGACGCCGCATCCGGTGAAACCTTCGACTGCCTGAGCCCGGTCGACGGACGCTTCCTGGCCAAGGTCGCCAGCTGTGACCTGGCTGACGCCAACCGTGCCGTGGATAACGCCCGCGCTACCTTCGACTCCGGCGTCTGGTCGCAACTGGCCCCGGCCAAGCGCAAGGCCAAACTGATTCGCTTCGCCGACTTGCTGCGAAAGAACGTCGAAGAGCTGGCACTGCTCGAAACCCTGGACATGGGTAAGCCAATCGGCGACTCCTCCACCATCGACATTCCGGGCGCGGCCAACGCCATCCACTGGACTGCCGAAGCCATCGACAAAGTGTACGACGAAGTCGCGCCGACGCCGCACGACCAACTCGGCCTGGTCACCCGCGAACCTGTTGGTGTGGTCGGTGCCATCGTGCCGTGGAACTTCCCGCTGCTGATGGCATGCTGGAAGCTCGGCCCGGCCTTGGCCACCGGTAACTCGGTCGTGCTCAAACCGTCCGAAAAGTCGCCACTGACCGCCATCCGTATCGCCCAGCTGGCCATTGAAGCTGGCATCCCGGCAGGTGTGCTGAACGTGCTGCCAGGCTACGGCCACACCGTGGGCAAGGCCCTGGCCCTGCACATGGACGTCGACACCCTGGTGTTCACCGGTTCGACCAAGATCGCCAAGCAGTTGATGGTCTATGCGGGCGAGTCGAACATGAAGCGTATCTGGCTGGAAGCCGGTGGCAAGAGCCCGAACATCGTCTTCGCCGACGCTCCGGACCTGAAAGCCGCCGCCGAGGCTGCTGCCAGCGCCATCGCCTTCAACCAGGGCGAGGTCTGCACCGCCGGTTCTCGCCTGCTGGTCGAGCGCTCGATCAAGGACAAGTTCCTGCCCATGGTGGTCGAAGCCCTCAAGGGCTGGAAGCCAGGCAACCCTCTGGACCCTGCCACGACTGTCGGCGCTCTGGTCGATACCCAGCAGATGAACACCGTGCTGTCGTACATCGACGCCGGCCACAAGGACGGCGCCAAACTGCTGGCCGGCGGCAAGCGCACCCTGGAAGAGACCGGCGGTACCTACGTCGAGCCGACCATCTTCGACGGCGTGACCAACGCCATGAAGATCGCCCAGGAAGAGATCTTCGGCCCAGTGCTGTCGGTGATCGCCTTCGACACCGCCGAGGAAGCCATCGCCATCGCCAACGACACCCCGTACGGCCTGGCTGCGGGCATCTGGACCTCGGACATCTCCAAGGCCCACAAGACCGCTCGTGCCGTGCGCGCGGGCAGTGTCTGGGTCAACCAGTACGACGGCGGCGACATGACCGCGCCGTTCGGTGGCTTCAAGCAGTCGGGCAACGGCCGTGACAAGTCGCTGCATGCGCTGGAGAAGTACACCGAGCTGAAGGCGACCTGGATCAAGTTGTAAGTCCAGGGGGCCGCTTAGCGGCCCAATCGCCAGCTTGTCGTGGCGACGAACCACAGCCGGGACGGTTCACACCGCCCCGGCTTTGTCGTCTTTGCAATTCATGAAGACTGCCTGGGAGGCTGCAATGCGTTGGGGAACCTATTTCGCCGTACTGGCATCGGTGCTCAGTGTCGGGCTGGCGCTCGGCGTGAGCATGCCGCTGGTGTCCCTGCGCCTGGAAGCCTGGGGCTACGGCAGCTTCGCCATCGGCGTCATGGCGGCGATGCCGGCGCTGGGTGTACTGGCAGGTGCCAGTGTGGCCAGCCGTCTGGCCGGGTGGGTCGGCGTGCCCTCGGCCATGCGCCTTTGCCTGTGGGGCGGGGCGCTGTCGATCGGCCTGCTTGCATTGCTGCCCAGCTACCCGTTGTGGTTGCTGCTGCGGCTGATGATCGGTATGTCGCTGACTGTGGTGTTCATCCTGGGCGAGAGCTGGATCAACCAACTGGTGGTCGAGCAATGGCGGGGACGGCTGGTGGCGCTGTACGGCAGCAGCTACGCGCTGAGCCAGCTGGCCGGGCCGTTGGTACTGGGCTTTCTCGGCTCGGATGATGACTTCGGCTTCTGGGCGGCGACTGGCCTGCTGCTAGCCGCGCCGCTGGTCCTGCTAGGCCGTGGCGGTGCGCCGAGCACCGAAGCCTGCAGCGTGACCTTCGGCGACCTGCTCGCGTTCTGCCGGCGTTTACCAGTGATTGCCTGGGCGATTGCCCTGTTCGCGTCCTTCGAGGCGATGATCCTCACCTTGCTGCCGGTGTATTGCCTGCAGCAAGGCTTCAGTACCGAAATCGCCTTGTTCATGGTCAGTACCGTGGTGGTGGGCGATGCTGTGCTGCAGTTGCCGATCGGTGCGCTCGCCGACCATATGTCGCGACGGGCTCTGTTCACGGGCTGTGCGGTAACCTTGCTGGTCTCAAGCCTGGCGATCCCATTGCTGTTGCACACACCTGTGATCTGGCCGTTATGGGTGCTGTTCGGGGCTAGCGCCGGGGGGCTGTTCACCTTGTCGCTGGTGCTGATTGGCGAGCGTTATCGCGACGATGAGCTGGTGCGGGCCAATGCCCATGTGGCGCAGCTCTGGGGTATCGGCTGCCTGCTCGGGCCATTGTTGGCCGGAGCAGGCAGCCAGTGGATCAGCGGGCACGCGTTGCTGTTGCTGATGGCGGCAGGGGCGGCTGTTCTGGTGCTGTTGACCCGGCGGCGCGGGGCGTTCGAGCCAGCCTCCGCCTGAGGCATGGGGCTAGAGCATCTTCTCCAGCCCCACCGCCTTGCTGATCCAGGCATTGAAACGCCGCCACAGGCCGCCAGGCTCGGAGGTCAGCATGCGGCGCTTGCCATTTTCCTCGGTTACCCAGACCAGCTTGTCGTCCACCAGCCTGGGCTGGTAACTCAGTGCGGGTGCCATGCCTTGTACCGCCAGAAAACGGGTGTATTCAGCCAGTTCCGGGCTATCGACCAGCACTCCAACCTCGGTGTTCCACAGCAATGATCGCGGGTCGAAGTTGAACGAGCCGATGAAGGTCTTGCGCCGGTCGAAGACGATTGCCTTGCTGTGAAGGCTCGAATCCGAACTGCCATGGAAGCTCAAACGGTATCTGGCGTTGGTGTCACCAGGTTGGCGGCGCAGTTCGTACAACTGCACGCCGTGCTCCAGCAGGGCGCGGCGGTAGGGCGCATACCCGCCATGCACAGCCGGCACGTCGGTGGCTTCCAGGGAGTTGGTCAACAGCTTGATCGAAACGCCCGCATCGGCAGCGCCGGTCAGGTACAGCAGGCCTGACTTGCCCGGCACGAAGTAGGCCGAAACCAGAATCAGCTCGTGATGCACGTTGTCCAGGTCCGGCGCCAGTTGCTGGCTAAGCAGCAGGTGCGGGTCTGGCTCGTCGTCGGCCAGGACTTTGCTCGGCGCATCCCACAAGGCCTGGCTATGTGCCCAGATCAGTTCGTTGCGCCAGATATCCAGGCGCGGCTGCGTCTGGTAGGCCATCAACCTGTCGTACAGGGCCTTGTGCCTGACCCGCGCCTCGGCCAAGGACACCTCAAGGCGTCGACGGCTGGCATGCAGGTCGCTGGCATCTGGCTGGCGCCATAGGAAGTCTCCAATGGGACGGCTCAGCGCGCTGTTCCAGTACTGGTCGAAACCATGACTGAGCTGCTCGGCCACGGGGCCGACTCCCAACAGGTCGATGTCGGTGAAGTTGAGGTTGGGCTCGGCATCGAAATACTCGTCACCCAGGTTACGTCCGCCGACGATGGCCATGGCGTTGTCCACCACGAACAATTTGTTGTGCATGCGCCGGTGTTGTCGGGAGAGGTTGAACAGACGTCCTGCGGCGCGTGTCACGCCTGTGCTGCGGCCGAGGTGCAGCGGGTTGAACACGCGAATCTGGATGTTGGGGTGGGCGTCGAGGGTGCCCATGATGGTGTCGAGGCCATCGCTGGTGGTGTCATCGAGGAGAATGCGCACCCGAACGCCACGGTCGGCCGCGCGCAGCAGTTCGTGGACCAGCGCCCGCGTGCTCAAGCCGTCATGGACGATGTAGTACTGCAGGTCGATGCTGGCCTGTGCGTTACGGATCAGCTCGGCCCGGGCGCGGAAGGCCTCGTTGCTGTTAGGCAGCAGCCGGAATCCGGAGCGGCCGTCATAGGGTGCGGCCTGGCGAAGTACGGAGCGGCCGAAGGCCGACTCGTTCGCTGGCAGCGCCTGGCTGACTTCGCGGGTCGTACCGACGCTGGCGCAGCCCGCGAGGCCGAGCAGCAGCGCTAGCAACAGAGGCAGGGCAGGCGTGAATCTCAAGGGTGGATCGTCCTGTGCAGCAAGGGCCTGAAGGTTGGACTGTGGAGGGCGGCGCAAAGTTACGCTCAGGTGATGTCCTGATCCAGTAGACGAAGGGCGGTTTCACCGACCTTGCGCACGGCATCCTCGATCTGTGGTGTGGGGCGCGAGGCGAAGTTCATGCGCAGGCAGTGACGAAACTTGCCCGAGGCCGAGAAGATGCCGCCTACCGCGATTTGCACTCCCTGCTCCAGTAAAGCTCGGTTCAGCCGCAGCGTGTCGAAATCTTCAGGCAATTCGACCCACAGCATGAAGCCCCCTTGTGGCCGGCTGACACGCGTCCCGCTCGGGAAGTACTGGGTGACCCAGTCGCTCATCAGGTCGCGACCGCGCTGATACTGGCTGCGCATGCGGCGCACATGGGGTTGGTAGTGCCCGGCGGCGATGAAGTCGGCGATGGCCAGTTGCGGTTGGGTGGCCGTGCTGCCGGTGCTGATGTACTTCATGTGCAGCACCCGCTCCAGATAACGCCCCGGCGCGACCCAGCCTATGCGCAAGCCCGGGGCCAGGGTCTTGGAGAAGGAGCTGCACAGCAGCACGCGGCCGTCGTCGTCGAACGACTTGAGGGTGCGCGGGCGAGGGTAGGTATATGCCAGGTCGCCATACACATCGTCTTCGAGAATCGCCACGTCATAGCGCTGGGCCAGGCTCAGCAGCGCCTTCTTGCGGGCCTCGGGCATTATGTAGCCGAGCGGGTTGTTGCAGTTCGGGGTGATCTGGATGAGCTTGATCGGCCATTGTTCCAAGGCCAGTTCCAGCGCTTCCAGACTGATTCCGGTGACGGGGTCAGTGGGGATCTCCAGGGCTTTCATGCCCAAACCTTTGAGGGTTTGCATGGCGCCGTGGAAGCTCGGCGAGTCAACCGCGACGATGTCCCCCGGGTCGCACACCGCGCGGATGCTGCAGGACAGCGCTTCATGGCAGCCGGTCGTCACCACCAGGTCAGCCGGCCCCAGGCGGCAGCCGGAATCGAGCATCAACCGGGCGATCTGCTCGCGCAGGGCCAGGTTGCCGTGGATGTTGTCGTAGTAAAGGCCGGGCATGTCCTGGCGCCGGCTCAACTGGGCGAGGCTGCGCAACAGCGGCTTGAGGGTGGGGCTGTCGATGTCGGGCATGCCGCGGCCGAGCTGGATCACATCCTTGCGGGGCGTGCTGCGCACCAGCTCCAGCACCTGTTCCCACTGGGAGATATCCACAGGGCGCTGCGCCGGCCGGCTGACGGCGGGCAGGGCGGGGAGGTGGCGTCCTTCGCTGACGAAGTACCCGGACTTTGGGCGTGGCGAGACCAGGCCGCTGTCCTCGAGCATGCGATAAGCCTGCTGTACGGTGCTGAGGCTGACGCCATGTTCCTCGCTGAGGGCTCGCACCGATGGCAGCCGCTGACCAGGGCGATACAGGCCCTGCTCGATGCGGGCGCCGAGCAGTTCGGCGAGGTTCAGGTAGAGGGTCACGGCATACTCCTGCGCTGCATTGGCATAGCGACCGGTACAGTTGGGTTGAAAATACAGCATTCAGTCGATCTTCAGCCAATTCTGTATGGGAATAATAAGGCTGTATTGGATCTGTATTGCCGGTGCTGCCGACGTGCATGCTTTCTCCACGGTATCAACTGAACGGGAGAATGCAGCGATGGGTGGCATGAGCGATATGCGCTTGCAACTGTTGGCCAAGGAGCTGGAAGTCGGGCAGCAGGCCAAGGTATTCAACGCGCCGGAGGGTTTGGGGCGTTGGGGGCTGATGCTGCATCGCTGGCACACCCGCAGGGCGCTGCTGCAGTTGACGGATGACGAGCTGCGCGATGTCGGGCTGAGCTGGGAGCAGGCCCGGACAGAAGGGCGTAAGCCCTTCTGGAAAGATTGAGGCCTTAGACCAGTTCTTTAAGCCGGTGCCACAGCATCCCCAATGCCAGCAGCGGCGAGCGCAGGTGCTTGCCGCCGGGGAAGGTGATGTGTGGCACCTTGGCGAACAGGTCGAAACGCCCGCTCTGCTGGCCGCTGATGGCTTCGCCCAGCAGGCGCGCGGCCAGGTGGGTGGCGTTGAGCCCATGGCCTGAATAGGCTTGGGCGTAATACACGTTCGGCTGGCTGACCAAGCGGCCAACCTGTGGCAGGCGGTTGGCGCCGATGCCGATCATGCCACCCCACTGGTAATCGATGCGCACGTCGGCCAACTCAGGGAACACCTTGAGCATCTTCGGCTGCATGTAGGCGGCAATGTCCTTCGGGTCGCGGCCCGAGTAATGGCAGGCCCCACCGAACAGTAGGCGGTTGTCGGCAGACAGGCGATAGTAGTCCAGCGCCACACGCTGGTCGCACACCGCCATGTTTTGCGGCAGCAACCTGCGCGCGCGTTCCTCACCCAGCGGCTCGGTGGCGATGATGTAGCTGCCGGCTGGCAGCACCTTGCCGCCCAGTTCGCGGTTGAGGTTGTTGTGATAGGCGTTGCAGCACAGTACCAGGGTCTTGGCGCGCACCCGGCCTTGGGCAGTATGCACCTGAACCTCGGGACCATAGTCGATACGGGTGACCTCGGACTGCTCGAACAGCTTCACGCCTAGGCGGGCTGCCACGGCGGCTTCGCCCAGGGCCAGGTTGAGCGGGTGCAGGTGCCCCGAGCCCATGTCGACCAACCCACCCACATAGCAGTCGGCGCCGACCACACTGTGGATATCATCTTTGCCGACCAGACGCAGTTCATGCGCGTAGCCCAGGCTGCGCAGTTCTTCGGCGTCCTCGGCAAAGCCCAGCAATTCGACGGGTTTGTTGGCCAGGTCGCAGTAACCCCAGGTCAGGTCACAGGCGATGGCATGCTTTTCCACCCGCTCGCGCACGATCTGCACGGCCTCCAGGCCCATCAGCTTCATGCTGCGCACGCCGTCCTCGCCAATTACCGGCAGGAACTGTTCAAGGCCATGACCAACGCCACGGATCAACTGCCCGCCATTGCGCCCACTGGCGCCCCAGCCCAGTTTGCGTGCTTCCAGCAGGATGACCGAGAAGCCGCGTTCGGCCAGTTCGATGGCAGTGTTCAGGCCCGAGTAGCCCCCGCCGACGATGCACACATCGGCGCTGTGTGCGCCTTGCAGGAAGGCGTAGTCAGGGTGTGGCGCGCTGCTGGCGGCGTAGTAGGAGGCGGCGTGCTGCGCGCTGTGAATCATTGTGCAGGTCCCGAGGTTATCGACAAAGCATGGAGGATAAGCTCGGGACCAAGAGGGGGCAACCAAGCGGCTATTCAGGTCTGTCTTGTTATCCCAACCGTCAACGGTAGAGATTGCGCTGGGTCGGGCGCATCCATGGTACCGGCGCCACGGATGTCGTAAAGCTGGTGAGCTGTAGCTACCGCAGCAAGAATCCCGTTGTCGGTTTGTGTGGGCAGCTTGTTTTTACTCATCCGTAACAGAGTGTTGGTTGCCTTCAAGGACACAGCCGCCGGGAGTGCTCTGTTCCCGGCTTGAGCGTTTGCCCGGGTAAGCTCAATAAGTGAGTTGACCACCCTTATATTGCCATTGTGCATTTCCAGAACTTGCTCCCCATTCATTGGGGTTACGTGATACGGCCTTGTCTGATTACCGTTGGATTTCAGCGGCGCATTTGAGTCGTACGGCGGCGGTGGCTCGCCCCAACCAAAGTACGTTGGTGGGGCCGGGCTTTTACCTGTGACTACTGCTCCGGGGGCGGCTGGTGAATAGTGAGGCAGCGTAGGCTGTGCCGGAGGCTGGTTACGGTTGTTTCGGAAGATTGAATGAATAAGGCTTTGCGGAGCTTTCCGGAGGTCACGCAACCTGACTCGCCCCGACGGGTCCGAGTAGTTGACCGGATCGTTCGAGCAGTAAGCATGAGTATTGATCCCGCCTCTGAGGAACGGGCTTTGTGAGTCGGGGCTATGGAAGCGCATCAATTCAGGACTGTAGCTGCGATGACCCGCCCCGAGTAGGTAGCAACCACTGGCAAGATCCAACCGCTCCCCGACGAATCCAATGCTCACTGAGATTGCAGTGGGCATATGGCCAAAAGGAGTAAATGCAAAAGAGTGGTGAGTTTTACTCGATCCGATCATTACGGGCGTTCGTCTTTGATCTAGAGCGACCAAGGCAACACCCGCGGTTTTCCTTTCGGCGAGAGGGAGGTCCAGTGCCTGAACGATGCGAAGCGTATCCTGGGTGCCTTTCAGCACAACAAGCTTCTTTCGGCTGTAGAAGAGTAGAATATGGTTCTTCATTCGCTAGGCTCGATTAGCTGGACTGGGTCGCTGTCTCGTCAGTGTGTGTAGCAAGTAGGCTTACCCACAACTGTCAGAACTACTAGGTCCGCTACCTTTACCGAGCACAAGCGTTATCCGGATAAAACAGCCATCTTCGCCATGTCCTGCAACCGCCACAAAATCCACTTCCTGCGCGAACTCATCCCCTCATTCGAGTGCGAACCCGGCTGCCACGACTGCTGCGGCCCGGTCACCACCTCGGCAGAAGAAATGGCCCGCCTCCCGCGCAAGTCCCAGGCCGAACAGGACGCCGCTCTGGAGCGCCTGGACTGTGTGCACCTCGGCCCCAACGGCTGCACGGTGTATGAAGAACGGCCCATGATCTGCCGCCTGTTCGGCACCACCCCGCGCATGGCCTGCCCGCGTGGCCGTGGCCCTGAACCGATGATCGACCCTGCCGCCGAGCAACTGGTCCATCAGTTCATTGCCACCACCCGCCAGGTGCTGGTCTAGCCTCAGTCCGGAATCGGCAGGCAGAGGCTCTCCTTTACCTCCTCCATCACGATGTAGCTCTTCGATTCGCGCACATGCGGCAGCTTCAGCAGGATGTCGCCAAGCAGCTTGCGGTACGACGCCATCTCCGAAATACGCGCTTTCACCAGGTAGTCGAAGTCACCCGACACCAGGTGGCATTCCAACACATGGGGCAGCTTCAACACCGCGCGGCGGAACTCCTCGAAGGTGTCGCCCGATTTGTAGTCCAGGCTGATTTCCACGAATACCAGCAGGCTGCCCTTGAGGTGCTGCGGGTTCAGGCGGGCGTTGTAGCCCATGATGATGCCCTCGCGCTCCAGGCGGCGAACCCGCTCGGTGCAAGGGGTGGTGGAAAGCCCAACTTTCTCGCCCAGTTCGGTGAAGGAAATACGCCCGTCATTCTGCAGGATGCGCAGGATGTTGCGGTCGATCTTGTCCAGCTCACGCTTACTCTGGTGCTGGGTTCTCATAGGGGATGCCCCTCCGTGAAAGGCGATTTTGCCGAGAATTCTCGCCAATAATAGGCTTTTATATAGTGAATTGCACTGGGCCTACCTTTTTATACTGCGCGCATCCATGCCATTTCAACAAAAGACAGCGGTGCGCCGCGTGCGAGGAATAAACGATGCGAGTTCTGGTACTTGGTAGCGGTGTGATCGGAACCGCCAGCGCCTACTACCTGGCCCGTCAAGGTTTCGAAGTGACGGTGGTCGACCGCCAACCCGCGGTGGCCATGGAAACCAGTTTTGCCAACGCAGGTCAGATCTCGCCTGGTTATGCCTCGCCCTGGGCTGCCCCTGGCGTACCGCTGAAGGCCATCAAGTGGCTGCTTGAGCGCCACGCGCCCCTCGCCATCAAGCTGACCGGCGATGTCGACCAATACCTGTGGATGGCGCAGATGCTGCGCAACTGCACCGCCAGCCGTTACGCGGTCAACAAAGAGCGCATGGTGCGGCTGTCCGAGTACAGCCGCGACTGCCTCGACGAGTTGCGCGCTGAAACCGGCATCGCCTACGAAAACCGCAGCCTGGGAACTACCCAGCTGTTCCGTACCCAGGCCCAGGTGGATGCCGCGGCCAAGGATATCGCCGTGCTCGAACAGTCCGGCGTGCCTTACGAGCTGCTCGACCGCGACGGCATCGCCCGCGTCGAACCGGCCCTGGCGGGCGTGAAAGACATTCTCGCTGGCGCCCTGCGTCTGCCCAACGACCAGACCGGCGACTGCCAGCTGTTCACCACCAAGCTGGCCGAGATGGCCGTGAAGCTGGGCGTGGAGTTCCGCTTCGGCCAGGACATCCAGCGCCTGGACTTCGCGGGTGATCGCATCAATGGCGTGTGGATCGACGGCAAGCTGGAAACCGCCGATCGCTATGTGCTGGCCCTGGGCAGCTACTCGCCGCAGATGCTCAAGCCGCTGGGTATCAAGGCCCCGGTGTACCCGCTGAAGGGTTACTCGCTGACCGTGCCGATCACCAACGCTGACATGGCGCCGACTTCGACCATCCTCGATGAGACCTACAAGGTCGCCATCACTCGCTTCGACAACCGTATTCGTGTCGGCGGCATGGCTGAAATCGCTGGTTTTGACCTGTCGCTGAACCCGCGTCGTCGCGAAACACTGGAGATGATCGTCAACGACCTTTATCCTCGCGGCGGCGACCTGAGCCAGGCCAGTTTCTGGACCGGCCTGCGCCCGGCTACCCCGGACGGTACGCCGATCGTGGGTGCGACCTCGTTCCGTAACCTGTTCCTCAATACCGGTCACGGCACACTGGGCTGGACGATGGCGTGCGGCTCCGGTCGCCTGCTGGCTGACCTGATCGCGCGCAAGAAGCCGCAGATCAGCGCCGAAGGCCTGGATATCTCTCGTTATGGCAACCGCCGTGAGGTTGCCAAGCAGGGTCAGACCGCGCCAGCCCATCAGCAGTAAGGTCGACTGACCCGGCCTCATCGGCGGCAAGCCGGCTCCTGCAGGATCAGCCTGAAGTTCTGGTCCTGAGGAGAACCGGCCTGCCGGCGATCAATCCAACACCGATGACAACCCGAACACCATAAGGCAGCCGCCATGCGACCCGCCCGCGCCCTGATCGACCTGCAAGCCCTCCGCCACAATTACCGCCTGGCCCGTGAACTGTCCGGTGCCAAGGCCCTCGCCGTGATCAAGGCCGACGCCTATGGTCACGGTGCCGTGCGCTGCGCCCTGGCGCTGGAGCCGGAAGCCGATGGCTTTGCCGTGGCCTGCATCGAGGAGGCGCTGGAGCTGCGTGCAGCGGGTATCAAGGCACCCGTGTTGTTGCTCGAAGGCTTTTTCGAAGCCAGCGAGTTGGCGCTGATCGCCGAGCATGACCTGTGGTGTGTCGTGCACTCGCTGTGGCAACTGGAGGCGATCGAAAGGACTCAGGTGCACAAGCCCCTGACCACCTGGCTGAAACTCGACAGCGGCATGCACCGGGCGGGCCTGCACCCCAAGGATTACCACGAGGCCTACCAGCGGCTGCTGGCCAGCGGCAAGGTTTCGCGCATCGTGTTGATGAGCCACTTCGCCCGTGCGGACGAGTTGGATGCCGATGCCACCGCCCAACAAATCGCCGTGTTCGAGGCTGCCCGCCAAGGCCTGGCTGCCGAGTGCAGCCTACGCAATTCGCCCGGTGTGCTGGCCTGGCCTCAGGCGCCAAGCGACTGGGTGCGACCTGGCATCATGCTGTACGGCGCCACGCCCTTCGAAGTGGATCAGGCCCAGGCTGCGCGCCTGCAGCCGGTGATGACCCTGCAATCGCGCATCATCAGTGTGCGGGAGCTGCCGGCTGGCGAACCGGTGGGTTACGGCGCCAAGTTCATCAGCTCTCGGCCGACCCGTGTGGGTGTGGTCGCCATGGGCTATGCCGACGGCTACCCTCGCCAGGCACCCACTGGCACGCCGGTGATGGTCGCTGGCAAGCTCACCCAACTGATTGGCAGGGTTTCGATGGACATGCTCTGCGTCGACCTCACCGACGTGCCTGAAGCCACCATCGGCAGCCCGGTCGAGTTGTGGGGCAAACAGGTACTGGCCAGCGACGTGGCCATGCGCGCTGGCACCATTCCGTACCAGATCTTCTGCAATCTCAAGCGTGTACCGCTGGACTATTACGGCGAATAAGGCGCCGAAGCGGACAGGATGGAGGGGGTGTGTTGTAAATACTGAACGGCATTGCCATGATATCGTTCACATCACCCCCCATTTCTACCGTTTCAGGAGGCTCCAGCTTTGGACGTCGGCGAACGACTGCAAGCCATCCGCAAGCTCAAGGGCCTGTCCCAGCGTGAACTCGCCAAGCGTGCGGGTGTGACCAACAGCACCATCTCGATGATCGAGAAGAACAGCGTGAGCCCTTCGATCAGCTCGCTGCGCAAGGTGCTCAGTGGCATTCCCATGTCCATGGTCGAGTTCTTCTCCGTCGAGCTGGAACCCGAAAGCCCTTCCCAGATCGTCTACAAAGCTCACGAGCTGATCGACATCTCGGACGGTGCGGTAACCATGAAGCTGGTGGGCAAGTCGCACCCCAACCGCGCCATCGCTTTCCTCAACGAGGTCTACCCGCCGGGTGCCGACACCGGAGAAGAAATGCTCACCCACGATGGCGAAGAGACCGGCATCCTGCTGGAAGGGCGCCTGGAGCTGGTGGTCGGGAATGAGACCTTCATCCTCGAAGCAGGCGACAGCTACTACTTCGAAAGCACCCGGCCGCATCGATTCCGCAACCCCTTCGCAGAGCCAGCACGGCTGATCAGTGCGGCGACGCCTTCGAACTTTTGATCCAGCGCAGCGTATTGTTTCGCTAATACCCCTTTCACCTGTGGGGTCGTTTCACGGGTTCCGGGTTCCCGCTATACTTTTCAACGCTCGCAATTTCGTGGTGCGGGCATGATTAGCCACCATGAGGGTGTTCGCGTGAACCAAATCAAGAAGATGCTGGCCTTACCAGCCGCCGTACTCGCCCTCTGGGCAATCAATGCAACTGCTGCAACCAACGACGACATTGCCAAGCGCCTGGAGCCTGTAGGGCAGGTGTGCATTCAGGGTCAGGAGTGCAAAGGCATGGAAGTGGCTGCCGCAGCGGGCGGTGGCGGGGCCAAGACGCCGGACGAGATCATCGCCAAGCACTGCAACGCCTGCCATGGCAGCGGCTTGCTCGGTGCGCCGAAGATTGGCGATACCGCCGCGTGGAAAGAGCGCGCCGACCACCAGGGCGGCCTGGATGGCATCCTGGCCAAAGCCATTACCGGCATAAACGCCATGCCACCGAAAGGTACCTGTGCCGACTGTTCGGACGAGGATCTCAAAGGCGCGATCAAGAAGATGTCGGGGCTTTGATCCAAACCTGAATTGCACGAGGCCCGCCATCGATGGCGGGCTTTGTTTTTGTGCTGCGTGTGTCGGCCGCTTTCGTGGCTAAAGCCTTCGAGTCCTATGCTGCCCATGTGGGAGCGGCTTTAGCCGCGAAAGGGCCGGCACAGGCAACTAACCCCACCCAATCTCTGAAACCATGGACAATCCAGAAAGCCCCGGTGTTTGAACCATGCTGATGATTAACTAGCATTTTTACCAGTTTTATTTTTCGGGTCTACGAATAACACTCAAGCTTCTGGTAATGGTGTTGGATGGGAGCCAATAGACTTGAGAATAGCGGACAATAACGGTCGGAAGCAGAATGCAGTCAGCCGGGTGAAGCTGCAAAGGCAACCCTCCGGCAGTGCCCCTCTGCATCGGGGCTATTCGCCCTATGGCTATCATTCGCTCCTACGCACCATGCTCGGTTTCAATGGTGGCCGACTCGATCCTGTTACAGGGTGTTATCCATTGGGCAATGGGCGTCGATCATTCAATCCATCATTGTTGCGTTTCATCAGCTCGGACAGCATGAGCCCCTTCGCGGCGGGTGGGTTAAATTCATATTCATACTGTCTAGGTGATCCGGTGAACCGCGAGGACCCGAGCGGGAATTGCTGTTTATTTAAGCCCTTCGCACGAATGTTTAGAAGGGGTTTTTCCTAAAAAAGAGCTCCCTGGTAAGTTATATGTGTCGCCTATCATCGAGAGAATGGTTATTAACAAAGACTACAAGAATATTAATTCTGTCATCAACATCAGCCTGGTGGGTAGTTCAGGGCGTGTGCCGCAGGGCTATGAGTTGATCGGCTTTCATGGGAGTCAAGCAAAACATGCGCGGTCGTTGGAATCAGGCCTTGATCCTGGTTACTCAAAGGGTGGAACTTACGGCAGCGGCTTCTACTTTTTCACTAATCTCGATGTGGCCAATAAGTACGCAGGTTCGGATGGAGACGGAATCGTATTCGGCGTGTACGCAGAAAATTTCGGGGAATGGAAAAAAGGGAAGGACTATTTCAGCGCTAATCGAAACGTAATGGTAATCAGGGAGAATGCTTATGGGAAGGTCGCTGTGCGCAGGGAAGTAGCGTTTCCAATTTTAATCAGTGATAAAACCACTGTCACATACTAACAGCGCCAGCATTGATAGCCGGTACGTAGGTGTTTCTGGTGAGTCGAGCACTATTCAGGCCTCTGCGAATATAGGAGGTGCAAAGTCTGTGTGGGAGATTGACCACGAAGACACCTCCTGAGGCAACCAAGCCGCGCGAATTCGTGTCCAACCTCTGACCCCCATGGATGAATGAGGAGATCTCGATGCACCTCTGCTCCATCGACCAGGCTGTCGAGCAAGTGCTGTCGCGCCTGCCAGCTCATATTCACATGGGCCTGCCCTTGGGCCTGGGCAAGCCCAATGCTTTCGTCAACGCTCTCTATGCCCGGGTGCGTGACCTACCCGAACGGCAACTGACTATCTACACGGCGCTTACACTAGGCCGCCCCCCGCTGGGCGACGGTTTGCAACGGCGCTTTCTCGAACCCTTCGTCGAGCGTGTGTTCGCTGACTACGAAGAACTCACTTACCTTGCCGACCTGCGCAACGACAGCTTGCCGCCGAACATCCGTGTCGAGCAGTTCTTCATGCAGCCCGGCAGCCTGCTGCATAGCGAGGCTGCCCAGCAGGACTATGTCAGCAGCAATTACAGCCACGCTGCCCGTGACATCAATGCCAAGGGGCTGAACCTGATCGCGCAGTTGGTCGCCGCCACACCGGAAAGGCCCGTGCACCTGAGCCTGGCCTGCAACCCCGACATCACCCTTGACCTGCTGCCGATGATTGCCAAGCGCCGCAAGGCTGGTGAGACCATCCTCATGCTTGGTCAGGTCCATGCCGAGCTGCCTTACATGCCAGGCGACGCAGAGCTGGGTATCGACCACTTCGACCTGCTGATCGACGTAGCGGAGCAACGCCGGCTGTTTTCGACCCCGAACATGCCGGTCACCACCCAGGACCACTGCATTGGCCTGTTCGCCAGCGCACTGGTGCGTGATGGCGGCACCCTACAGATCGGCATCGGTGCCATGGGCGATGCGCTGGCGGCTGCCTTGCTGGCGCGCCAGGGCGACAACGCGGGCTATCGCGCCTTGCTCGACGAGTTGGACATTCGCCCCTGGCAGACGCTGATCGAGCGGGAAGGGGGCTTGGAAGCGCTTGCCCAAGGGCTGTATGGCTGCAGCGAAATGTTCGTCAACGGCCTGCTGGCGCTGGCCGAAGCCGGGGTAGTTCGGCGCCCGATCAATGGTCAGGGCGTGCTCGTGCATGGCGGGTTTTTCCTGGGGCCGCAGTCCTTCTACCGGCGCTTGCGAGAGCTGCCGCTGGAGCAGCGGGCGCGTTACGCCATGACCCGTATCAGCTTCATCAACGAGCTGTACGGGCAGGAAGCCCTGAAGCGTCGACAGCGCCGCGATGCCCGTTTCGTCAATACGGTGTTCGGCATGACCTTGCTTGGCGCCGGGGTGGCTGACCAGTTGGAAGACGGCCGTGTACTCAGCGGTGTCGGTGGGCAGTACAACTTCGTCGCCCAGGGCCATGCCCTGGCGGGTGGGCGTTCGGTCTTGCTGCTGCGCAGCTGGCGCGAGGCGGGTGGTGAGGTCAGCTCGAACCTGTTCTGGACCTATGGCCACTGCACCATCCCCCGACACCTACGCGATATCGTGGTGACCGAGTACGGCATCGCCGACTTGCGCGGGCAGACCGACAGCGAAGTGATTGCGCGGTTGCTGGCGGTGAGTGACTCGCGGTTCCAGGACACGTTGATGGAGCAAGCCAAGCGTGCCGGTAAATTGGCCAGGGACTTTCAGCTGGATCCGCGCTTCACCGACAACACGCCCGAGCGGCTTGAGGCGGTGCGGGCACGGCACGCACGGTTGTTCCCAGAGTATCCGCTGGGCACGGATTTCACGGCACAAGAGCAGGATTTGCTGCGCGCGCTCAACTGGTTGAAGAGCAAGTTCAAGCTCAGAGAGGTGCTGGAGCTGGGCAAGGCGGCACTGGAGGCACCGGGGCCGGAGGGGTATGAGGCGCACCTGGCGCGGATGCAGCTGGATCAACCGCAGGGGCTGAAGGAAGAGTTGTATCAGCGGTTGTTGCTGGCGGGGCTAGAGGCAACCCGCTAAACCAAGGTTCAGCGCCTTACCCTGTGGGAGCGGGTTCACCTACGAATGAGAGGGTGACGTCACCGTTGTCTTCGCGGGTAAACCCGCTCCTACAGGAGAGGTGCTCAGGCTTTAGTCGATGAAGCTGACCACACCACCTTCCAGCGACTTTACCCGGGCCAGCGATTCGACGCGGTAACCCTGGCTGTCCAGCTCGGCACGGCCGCCCTGGAACGATTTCTCGATGACGATACCCAGGCCCGCCACGGTAGCACCGGCTTGCTTGATGATCGAGATCAGTGCCTGCGAAGCCTTGCCGTTGGCCAGGAAATCGTCGATCACCAGCACGCGGTCGCTGCTGTTGAGGTGGCGCGGCGAGATGGCCACGGTGTTCTCGGTCTGCTTGGTGAAGGAGTACACCGAGGCGGTCAGCAGGTTCTCGGTCAGGGTCAGCGACTGGTGCTTGCGCGCGAAGATCACCGGTACGCCCAGCTTCAGGCCAGTCATCACGGCCGGGGCAATGCCCGAGGCTTCGATGGTGACGATCTTGGTCACGCCGGCGTCGGCGAACAGGCGGGCGAATTCGTCACCGATCAGCTGCATCAGCGCAGGGTCGATCTGGTGGTTGAGAAACGCGTCGACTTTGAGAACCTGATCGGAAAGCACGATGCCTTCTTCGCGAATCTTCTGCTGCAGTGCTTCCACTGTGTATTCCTCGATGTAGCAAAGGTGGCCGCATGAAGCGGCAGTGTTAAAGAGTAATGGTTGATCAGCGTTTGAGCATTGCCCGGATGTCGGCCAGGGCGTTATTGCCGCGAGCGGCTTTCACTTCTACCGGCGCATCGTCCAGGCCTTCCCAGGCCAGGTCCTCCGGCGGCAGCTCGTCAAGGAAGCGGCTGGGCGTGCAGTCGATGATTTCGCCATACTGCTTGCGCTTGGCGGCGAAGGTGAAGGCCAGGGTCTGGCGGGCGCGGGTGATGCCCACATAGGCCAGGCGGCGTTCCTCTTCGATGGTGTCGGCTTCGATGCTGGAACGGTGCGGGAGGATTTCCTCTTCCATGCCCATGATGAACACGTAGGGGAATTCCAGGCCCTTGGACGCATGCAGAGTCATCATCTGCACGCCTTCGGCGTTTTCTTCCTCTTCCTGCTGGCGCTCGAGCATGTCGCGCAGCACCAGTTTGCCGATGGCGTCCTCGATGGTCATGTCACCCTCTTCGTCTTTCTCGAGGGTGTTCTTCAGCGCTTCGACCAGGAACCAGACGTTGCTGATGCGGAACTCCGCCGCCTTGTCGCTGGCGGTCTGCTGGCGGATCCAGTTCTCGTAGTCGATGTCGCGGATCATCTCGTGCAACGCGGCAATCGGGTCTTCCAGGGCGACCTTGTGACGCACGCCATCGAGCCAGTGCTTGAAGCGCTGCAGGCGCTCTGTGTAGCGGGCATCCAGGTGCTCACCCAGGCCCAGCTCTTCGCTGGCGGCGTACATCGAGATGCCGCGCTCGGTGGCGTAGTTGCCGAGCTTTTCCAAAGTGGTCGAGCCGATCTCCCGGCGCGGTACGTTGATCACCCGCAGGTAGGCGTTGTCGTCGTCCGGGTTCACCAGCAAGCGCAGGTAGGCCATCAGGTCCTTGACCTCCTGGCGGCCGAAGAAGCTGTTGCCGCCGGACAGGCGATATGGCACCTGGTGGTGTTGCAGCTTCAACTCGATCAGCTTGGCCTGGTAGTTGCCACGGTAGAGGATGGCGAAATCGCTGTAGGGGCGATTGGTGCGCAGGTGCAGGGTGAGGATCTCCATGGCCACCCGCTCGGCTTCGGCTTCCTCGTTCTTGCAGCGGATCACGCGGATCTCGTCGCCCACGCCCATCTCGCTCCACAGCTGCTTTTCGAACGCGTGGGGGTTGTTGGCGATCAGCACGTTGGCGCAGCGCAGGATGCGGCTGGTGGAGCGGTAGTTCTGCTCCAGCATCACCACTTTCAGGGAGGGATAGTCCTCCTTGAGCAGCATGAGGTTCTCCGGGCGGGCGCCACGCCAGGCATAGATCGACTGGTCATCGTCGCCGACCACGGTGAACTGGTTGCGCATGCCGATCAGCATCTTCACCAGCAGGTACTGGCTGGCGTTGGTGTCCTGATACTCGTCCACCAGCAGGTAGCGCACACGGTTCTGCCAGCGTTCGAGCACGTCGGGGTGTTCCTGGAACAGCTTGACCGGCAGCAGGATCAAGTCGTCGAAGTCCACGGCGTTGAACGCCTTGAGCGTGCGCTGGTAGTGGGTATAGACGATTGCGGCGGTCTGTTCGCGCGGGTTGCGCGCTTTCTCCAGCGCCTCGGCAGGCAGGACCAGGTCGTTCTTCCAGGCACCGATCATGTTCTTGATCTCGTCGATGCCATCGTCGCCGGAGTATTCCTTCTGCATGATGTCCGACAGCAATGCCTTGATGTCGGACTCGTCGAAGATCGAGAAACCAGGCTTGTAGCCCAGGCGCTCGTGTTCTTTGCGGATGATGTTCAGGCCCAGGTTGTGGAAGGTGCACACCGTCAGGCCACGGCCTTCGCCCGGACGCAGCAGGGTAGCGACCCGCTCCTTCATCTCGCGGGCGGCCTTGTTGGTGAAGGTCATCGCCACGATGTACTGGGCGCGGATGCCGCAGTTCTGGATGAGGTGGGCAATCTTGCGCGTGATCACGCTGGTCTTGCCGGAGCCAGCACCGGCGAGCACCAAAAGAGGGCCGCCGACGTAGTCTCGGGCTTCTTGTTGCCGGGGATTGAGTCGGGACATGCTAGAAACCGGGGGTCGCCAGAAAATAGCCGCGCATTCTAACAGGCATGGGGCAGTTGTGGCGCGACCGTCTGACGTCTGAGTCAGACTTTTGTCTCTGGCTACTATTAGTCAGACTCATGATATCCAAGAAAAAAATCGGATTTGCTGGTTTAGCGAGTTTCGCGCAGGATGCACGTCAAAATGCGTCGGGGAGCACTGCAGGCAAGGATATGTCTAAAAGTGAAAATCGTTTTCATTTATGCAGTAGCATATCCGGCCTCATACGCTTCACTGTCCAAGCCTTTAAGGAGCCCGCTTGTCCACGCCTGTCGAACCTTTGCGTTTGCTGTTGTTGGCTGATGAGCCGGAATGGGCTGCCCTGTTGCGCGACTGCCTGCTGCCCTTGGGCGGCAGCGCCGTATTGCTGACCGCACCCAGTTGGGAGGCTGTCGACACCCTGTTCAACCAAGACCGCCAAGCGGTGGTGCTGGCTACCCCGGCCTTGCAACCCGCGCCGGGGCGTTGCGAACTCCCCACCATCTTGCTGCTTGAGCATGAGCCTGACTCACCACCGACGGCTGTCAGCGATTGGTTGGTGCGCGATCAACTCAGCGCCGACGCCATCCGCCGATCCTTGCGCCATGTGCGTGAGCGCGGCGTACTGGTGGCCACCCTGCAGCGCCTGGCCGAACAAGACCCGCTTACCGGCATCGCCAATCGTCAGGGCTTCCAGGCCTTACTGACCGCGCGCCTGGCCGAGAATGACGGGCGCGGTCTGGCGCTTGGCCACCTGGACCTCGACAATTTCCGCCACGTCAACGATGCCCTTGGCCACCAGAGCGGCGACCGGTTGATCTTGCAGGTGGTGGCCCGGCTGAAGCAGCAACTGGAAGCGGGGGACCAGCTGGCACGTCTGGGCAGTGACGAATTCGCCCTGCTGATCGACACCCGACGCGATGCCAACCGCGCCGAATGGATGGCCGAACGGATCGTCGAAGCGCTGGCCGAACCCTTCTGGATAGACGGCGAGAGCCTGCTGCTGGGCTGCAGCCTGGGCCTGGCCCATGCCCGCGCTCAGGCTGGGCCAGACCCATTGATGTGGCATGCCCACATCGCCATGCGCCAGGCCAAGGGCAGCCAGGGCTGCACCTTCCATGTATTCAATGAGCGCATCAACCGCAACGCACGCAGCCTGGCCGACCTGGAAAGCGAGTTGCGCCGTGCGCTGCGCCGCGATGAGTTGGAGCTGCATTACCAGCCACGATTGAACCTGGAAGACGGTCGTATCGTTGGCCTGGAGGCCCTGGTCCGTTGGCGCCATGCCGAACGTGGCCTGCTGCCGCCCAGTGAGTTCGTGCCGCTGGCCGAGCAGAGCGGGCTGATCGTGCCGTTGGGATACTGGGTGATTTCCCGCGCCCTGCGTGACATGCAAGCCTTGCGTGAAGAGGGCCTGGCCCCCTTGCACATGGCGGTGAACCTGAGCTTCCGTCAGTTCCAGGACAGCCAGTTGCTGGCTACCCTGAGCCGCTTGATCATCGAGCACGGTGTCGATGCCCGCTGGCTGGAGTTCGAGCTTACCGAGACCGCCGTCATGCGTCGCAACGAACTGGTCCGCCAGACCATGGATGCCCTGGCGCGCCTTGGCGTGCGGTTTTCGCTGGATGACTTCGGTACCGGCTTCTCTTCGTTCGTCCACCTCAACAGCTTGCCGATCACGCTACTCAAGGTCGACCGCAGCTTCGTCGCTGAAATGGAGATGCGCGAAGAGAACCGCAAGTTGGTGCACGCCATGATCAACCTGGCGCACAACCTCAACCTCGAAGTGGTCGCCGAGGGGGTGGAGAGCGAAGAGCAGATGCAGTTGCTGCGCGAGTTCGGTTGCGACCAGGTACAGGGGTTCCTGGTCAGCAAGCCGTTGCCGGTCGAGGCGTTGATCGATTACCTGTTGCAGGTTCCGGGGCGGCGGTCGGCCTGAGGCGCACCGCCGGTCCCGCAGGGCTCATCGCGGTCCATGCACGAGCTGCCCAGCCAGCGTAGGTGCCCTGGACTTCAGCAACCGCTTCATCCGCCACTCGAAGCCGATCGTCAGTGCCACCGAAGCGCACGCCAGCCCCAAGGCCAGCCCCCACCACACGCCGACCGCACCGCCGCCCAGGGTGAAGGTGAGCAGCCACGCTGCCGGTGCGCCTACCAGCCAGTAGCAGCACAGCCCGATCAGGAAGGTGGTCTTGGCATCCTTCAGCCCACGTATCGAGCCCATGGCGATGGTCTGCACGCCATCGAACAGCTCGAACCAGGCCGCGACCATCAGCAGGCTTACCGCCAGCTGGTAGATCGCCGCGAAGGCTGGGTCATCGCCGTCGATGAACAGGCCTACCAGCATCTCCGGACGCAGCCAGAACAGCGCGGCAAAGGCGAACATGATCATCGCGCCGAAGCCGATCCCCACACGCCCAGCGCTGCGTGCCGCCAACAGGTTGTCGGCGCCGTAGTAAAGCCCCACTCGCATGGTCACCGCGTACGACAGCCCGGTTGGTACCATGAATGCGGTGGACACGATTTGCAGGGCGATCTGGTGCGCCGCCAGTTCCGTGCTACCGAGCACACCCATGCACAGCGCGGCGAAGGCGAACAGCCCCACCTCCACCATGTAGGTACCGCCAATCGGCAGACCTAGCCGCCACAGTTCCCGCAGGGCAGGCAGGGAAGGGCGCGACAGGCCCCGGCGTAGCGGGTAGGGTGTATAGGCCGGGTGCCAGTGGATGTACAGCGCCAGGGCAATGGCCATGCCCATCGACACCACGGCGGTGACCAGGCCGATGCCCATCAGGCCAAGCTTGGGCAGGCCGAACATGCCTTCGATCAGCGCGACGTTGAACAGATAGTTGAGCACCGTGCCCACCAGGCTGATGACCATCACTGGCGTCGAGCGACCCAATGCGCTGGTGAATCCGCGCAAGGCCATGAACGTCAGGTAGCCAGGCAGGGCCAAGGGCAGCAGGGTAAGGAATTCGGCCGCCGAGGCCACGTTCTCGGGCTTCTGGCCGAACAGCAGTAACACAGGCTCGAGGTTCCACAGCACCAGGGCCGCGACCAGCGCCAGACCCCAGGCCAACCACAGGCCGTTCTGTGCCAGGCGGGTAGCGCCCTCGATGTCATTCGCCCCTTTGCGAATCGCCACCAGAGTGCCGACTGCAGCGATCACACCCAGGCAGAAAATCGACACGAACGAATAGCTCGCCGCACCCAGGCCGCCACCTGCCAGGGCCTGTGGGCTGATACGGGCCATCATCAAGGTGTCGGTCAACACCATCAGCATGTGCGCCAACTGCGAGGCGATCAGCGGCCCCGCCAGGCGCAGCAAAGCCTTGAGTTCAGTAGCGGGCGCGACATGCATGGTTGAGGTCCTTGATGCTTATCCTGTAGGCGAGGCGACGATTCTGAGGCTTTGGTCAACTTTCCACAAAAGGATAATAGCGATGCTTGGCATGAGTTGAACTCATGCATATATGATTATCTGCATTCCTTTCCACGCCCTCTTTCAGGTGCCCCATGTCCCGTCAGTTGCCTGCGCTCTATGCACTGCGCGCATTCGAAGCCGCCGCTCGGCTGAGCTCTTTCACCCGCGCTGGCGAAGAGCTCTCGATTACCCAGAGTGCGGTCAGTCGACACATTCGCACCTTGGAGGATCATTTCGCCTGTCGCCTATTCGTACGCAGCGGGCGCAGCCTGCAATTGACCGAGGCCGCGCGGGTGCTGCTGCCGGGTGTGCGCGAGGGCTTCGCCGCGCTGGAGCGGGCTTGCGATACCCTGCGCGGTGAAGATGACATCCTGCGCATGAAGGCGCCTTCGACCTTGACCATGCGCTGGTTGCTGGCACGCCTGAGCCGCTTTCGCCATTTGCAGCCGGGTAACGAGGTGCAGCTGACCAGCGCCTGGATGGACGTCGACCATGTGGACTTCAATCAGGAGCCGTTCGACTGTGCAGTGTTGCTCAGTGACGGTGTGTTCCCACCAGACTGGGAAGTGCGCCGGTTATTCAGCGAGTTACTGATCCCGGTGGGGGCGCCGGATTTGCTCAAGGATGGCCCCTGGGACGAGCGCCGGTTGGCGGGTATCGAGTTGCTGCACCCAACGCCGGACAAGCGTGACTGGCGGGCTTGGCTAGAGCGCATGGGGCTTGCCGAAAAGGTTTCGCTCAAGGGCGGCCAGGTATTCGACACGCTGGAGCTGGGCATGATTGCGGCTGCCAGGGGTTATGGGATTTCCATGGGTGACCTGCTGATGGTGGCGGAGGACGTTGCGCAAGGACGCCTGAGCCTGCCGTGGCCCACGGCGGTGCCCAGTGGCATGGACTACTATCTGGTGTGGCCGCGCACCCGACCGGGTGGCGAGCGGTTGCGACGGCTGAGCGTGTTTCTGCAGGAGGAGGCGGCTGCGGTGAGTTTGCCGGATGTGCAGATGCTGCCTCCCCTCTAGCCGGCAAGCCGCCTTCTTCGGGGCTGGGTGGGATCCTGGGCTTGCTGCAACAACGAAAACGTTTGCGAATATCCCGGCCCGACACTCAAGTATTGGCTTGCGACGCCGATTCTCTGGCACCAGCGTCCCGGAAGAGGATGCGATTTTCGTCGATAACCCGCAGGTGGCCTGGGTGATCAGGATGATCCCGGCCACTTGTCAGGAGCTTCCCCATGTCGCAACCGCGTGCACGCATCGCCTCGCAGCTCGGAATCGCCCTCGCCATCGTGCTGGCGTTGGTGATCACCGGCAGTACCTTGTTCGCCCTGCGCTCGTTGGACCAGGCCAACCTCGCCACCCGCCAGCAGCACCTGGCCAGCGAGGCCCGGCTGTTGGCCGACCAGCTCGAAACCTTCCACAGCTCGCTCAAGGACAACACCCAGCGCCTGAGCGGCTTGTTCGAGCGGCGTTTCGCCTCGGGCCTGACAGTGCATGCCGGTGAAACCGTCAATGTCGCAGGCCAGGCTACGCCTGCGTTGTACTTGGGCGAGCGGCTGCTGAACAACGACTTCCAGCAGGTGGACGAATTCCAGCAGATGACCGCGGGTGTCGCGACGCTGTTCGTGCGCAGCGGTGACGACTTCGTGCGCATCAGCACCTCGCTGACCAAGCAGGATGGTAGCCGCGCCATCGGTACCCAGCTCGACCGTCAGCACCCGGCTTATGCAAAGCTGATGGCGGGCCAGACCTATGTCGGGCGTGCCGTGCTGTTCGAGCGCAACTACATGACTCGCTACGTGCCGGTCAGCGATGGCAGTGGGCGGGTGATAGCTGTGTTGTTCGTCGGCTTCGACTACACCGACGCGCAGAATGCCCAGTTCGCCAACCTCAAGCGGTTCCGCATTGGTGAAACCGGCTCGCTGGCCCTGCGTGATGAACGAGGTCAATGGCTGGTTCCGCCGGCCAATGCCGAGCAGCCACTGTTCAGCGTCACCGCGCCCTTCGCCGAAGGCCCATGGACGGTGGTGGCGAGCATGCCGGAAGCGGAGATTCGTGAGGTGACCTGGAGCGTCGGCTGGCGCCTGGCCATCGGCAGCCTGCTGGCCATGCTGCTGGCGGTGGCGGCGACCCTGTGGTTGTTGCGGCGCAAGCTTCGGCCCCTCGATGACCTGGTGCTGCAGGCCGAAGCCCTCGGAGCAGGCGACCTCAATGCACGTCTGAATGTCACCAGTCATGACGAAATCGGCCAGCTGGCACGCAGTTTCAACAAGATGGGCGAGGCCCTGTCGACCATGGTCGAGCACATTCGCAATGCATCCGAGCAAGTCAGCGGGCGGGCACGCTCGTTGGCCGGGTTGTCGGCCGGGGCTTGCGAAGGCATGGACCAACAGTCCGGCGAGATCACCAGCATGGCAGGCGCGGTGGAGGAGTTCAGCGCCACCTCGATGAACATCGCCGACAACATGGCGGGCACCGAGCGCATGGCCCGCGACAATGCCCAGCAGACCCGCATCGGCCGTAACGCCATGGATCAGGCATCGAGCTCGCTACGCCAGATCGCCGAGGCGCTGGGTGGCACGGCTACGGTGATGGACACCCTGGGTGCTCGCTCCCAGGAAATCGGTGGGATCGTTGGGGTGATCACCGCGATTGCCGAGCAGACCAACTTGCTGGCGCTCAACGCCGCCATTGAAGCGGCCCGGGCCGGCGAGCAGGGACGAGGCTTCGCCGTGGTGGCTGATGAGGTGCGAGGACTGGCTGCCCGCACGCGCCAGGCGACGGACGAAATTTCCGGCATGATCGCCAGTATCCAGCAACAGACCGGGCATGCGATCAGCACCCTGGAGCAGGGCAACCAGTTGATGCAGGAGGGCCTGGAGCGCAACGACAAAGTGGCCGAGGCACTGGCGCGCATCGATGAGCAAAGCCGCGTTGCCGGTGAACAGTTCGCCGTCATCAGCACCGCGACACAGGAGCAGAGCAGCACGGCAACGGTGCTTAGCCGCAACCTGCAGAGCATCGCGCAAGCCAACAGCGAGCAACGCGACGTGGCCAACGAGCTGGCGTTCACTGCCCGGGAGCTGGAAGGGCTGGCAGCGCAGTTGAGGCAGGAAGTGGATCGATTTCGGGTAGGCCGCTGACTGCTACGGACCTGTCGCCGGCAAGCGGGCTTGCCGGCGACTTTATGACCGAGGCTTAGATCGAGCCGAGGTTCAACGCCTGCGCACATGCCTGCAGCGAACGCTGTTCACTCTGTGCATACAGCGTCAATTCATCCTGTACCTTCAGCCCAAGTGCCGCCTCGAAAGCATCCCGGTTGGCATTGCTACCGTACTCGGCCTGGGCATCGTCACCGAGGTTGGATTGGAAAATGCCCGCGGCACTGACCGGCAGGAAGTCTTCGTACACCAGCGCCTCGAAGTGCACATGGCCAGCTTCGATCAGCCCTTCCAGCGTGGTCGGGCGATCATCCTGATCCCGTACGGCCAAGCCCTTCTCGGTGGGGAAGTAGCGGAAGTAGGCCAGACCCTGTTCGCGCATTTGGGCCAGGTCATCCGGAAATGCGGCGAATTGCTCCTTGAGCAACACCATGTAGCGTTCGGCGTTGGCCTCGGCCGGGGCGCCGCCCAGGGCCGCGCGGGTCGCATCCAGCAGCGTGTCGTAGAGCTGGCGGCCTTTGGGCGTCAGTGCCGCGCCGCGTTGCTCGATTTCGCCGAAGCGCGCGGTGTGGCTGCCTTCGCTGCCCTGCTGACCGCTGAACGCGACCGTCTCTTGCAGCGCCTTGAAGCTGGTCTGGCGCAACAGGATCGGGTGACGGCGAGTAGGAGGGCCTTCGACCACGGCTTTTGGCGGGATGCCCTTGGCAGGCATGCCGGCCTGGATCGCGTCGATATCCAGCGTGCGCGGCGTCAGGTGGTTGATGTGTGGGCCTTTGAAGGCCACCACATCGGCGATCAGGCGGTGCTGGTCATGCAGCTGCTGATACTGCTCGGCGGTCACCGTGGCATCCTGGTGCCAGCGGAAGGTGTGCAGCGCCTCTTGGACGAAGGTGTGGGCATCGACTGCATTCAGGCCGCCGTCACGCTCGCTTTGGGCGATCAGTTCCAGTACCCGTGGGGTGAAGATCTTGCGCTTGGCCAGAATGGTCTGGGCCAGTTCACGCAGTGGCGGGTTGTCGATCAGCTCCAGTCGTAACAGCGAGGTGAATACCCGGAAGGGGCTGACATGCAGGGACTGCTCGTGCACCGCGCGGAACGCGGTGGAATGGACCGGTACACCGGCCGAGCTGAGATCGTAGTAGCCGACAGGTTCCATGCCCATGACGGCGAACAATTTGGCGATGGTCGCCAGTTCCTCTGCGGTGCCCACGCGGATCGCGCCGTGGCGCTCCTGGTCCAGGCGCTCGATTTCGCCGGTCCAGCGCAGGGCCTCGGCCACTGCTGGCTGTTGGGTCATGACCTGCTGGTTGACTTCGCTCACCAGCTCCAGCAGCGTGCCGTACAGCGGCACTTCCTGTTTGTACATGAGTGACATGGCGGCAGAGAACTGCGCACGGATGCTGTCGGGGCTGACGAAATCGTGGGCGGGCATCGCAAGCTTCCTGGTTGGGTTCGGACACTTACATGAAAACTGGGAATGCACGTTGGCCACAAGCGAAAAAAAGTGAGTGTGTCATTCCTTTTTTGATCGACCCTGAGTCGTTGCGACCGCCGCTGCAGAATGTGGCAGGCCGCGCCACGCGCCTGACAACGTCAAACCGACAACTGCTCGTTGATCCACGCCATCAGCGCTCGCACCTTCGGCACCTCGGCCGCATGTTCGGCATACGCCAGGTAATGCGCCCCCGCGCTACGCATCGCATGATCCCAGGGGATGACCAGGCTTCCCTCGGCCAACTCCTTGGCAGCCAGGTATTTGGGCACCAGCGCCACTCCACACCCCGCCTGCGCCGCGCTTAATGCCATGTAGAACGTATCGAAGCGTGGTCCGTGGTAGGCGCTGACACTGTGCAGTCCAAGCTCCAGGAACCATTCATGCCAGGCCTCTGGGCGAGATGTGCTTTGCAACAGCACCAGTTCCGCCAGTTCAGCGGCATCGGCCAGGGTTCGGCCGGCCAGCAATTCCGGCGCGCATACCGGCACCACGTCCTCACGGAACAGTTCAAGGCAGGTAGCGCCCGGCCAGGTGCCCTGGCCGTAGAAGAACACCACATCGGCCGAGCCTTGCAGCAGGGCAAAAGGCTCCATTTCGTTGCGGATATCCAAGTGGATATTCGGGTGGCGTTTGCCGAAGCCCTTGAGGTGCGGGATCAGCCAGCGCACGCCAAAACTCGGTTGAGTGGCTACCTTCAATATCTCGGTCTGCTCGCCATAGGTCAGGACATAGCGGCTGGACATGTCGACCTGGGTCAGGATCTTGTTCACCTCGGCCAGGTACAGGCTGCCGGCAGGCGTGAGTTGCAGACGCCGGCGAATACGCAGGAACAGGTGGTGACGCAGCATGTCCTCAAGCTGTGCCACCTGTTTACTGACCGCGCTCTGGGTCAGGTGCAGCTCTTCGGCGGCACGGGTAAAACTCAAGTGACGGGCTGCGGCTTCGAAGCACTGCAGGGCGGTCATGGAGGGAACCAGGCGTTTTGACATAGCGGTCTCTGCGGCAGAAATCATTACCTGACGGAATGATATGCGGAATAAAGGTCGTTTGTTGCACTGGTGTGATCGGATTAATACTGATCCACATCATTTTTCCATCCCTTCACCCGATGTAGGAGAAGCACAAATGGTTGCTGGATTGCTCGAGCGCCTTGGCGTTGCTGCCGAGGCTCACACCCAGGGCGACTACCCTGTTCACACGCCGATCGACGGCAGCCAGATCGCCTCGGTGAAACTGCTCGGCAAAGCCGAGACCATCGCCTGCATCGACAGGGCGCAGAACGCCTTCGAAGCCTGGCGCAGCGTCCCGGCCCCACGCCGTGGCGAGCTGGTGCGCCTGTTCGGCGAAGTGCTGCGCGAGCACAAGGCCGACCTCGGCGAGCTGGTATCCATCGAAGCGGGCAAGATCACCCAGGAAGGCCTGGGCGAAGTACAGGAAATGATCGACATTTGCGACTTCGCCGTTGGCCTGTCGCGTCAGTTGTACGGCCTGACCATCGCGTCCGAGCGTCCTGGCCACCACATGCGTGAAACCTGGCATCCGCTGGGCGTGGTCGGCGTCATCAGCGCTTTCAACTTCCCAGTCGCCGTCTGGGCCTGGAATACCGCCCTGGCCCTGGTGGCCGGTAACTCGGTGGTATGGAAACCGTCCGAGAAGACCCCGCTGACCGCCCTGGCTTGCCAGGCGCTGTTCGAGAAAGCCCTGAAAGCCTTCGGCGATGCTCCGGCTGGTCTGTCGCAACTGGTGATCGGCGGCCGCGAAGCGGGTGAAGCCCTGGTCGACGACCCACGCGTTCCGCTGGTCAGCGCCACCGGCAGCACCCGTATGGGTCGCGAAGTCGGCCCGCGTGTGGCCGCACGCTTCGGCCGCAGCATCCTGGAGCTGGGTGGCAACAACGCCATGATCCTGGCCCCGAGCGCCGACCTGGACCTGGCCGTGCGCGGCATTCTGTTCTCCGCAGTCGGCACCGCGGGCCAGCGCTGCACCACCCTGCGTCGCCTGATCGTGCACCGCTCCATCAAGGACGAAGTGGTTGCTCGCGTCAAAGCGGCATACGGCAAGGTGCGCATCGGCGACCCGCGCAAAGACAACCTGGTTGGCCCGCTGATCGACAAGCAGTCGTTCGATGCGATGCAGGGTGCCTTGGCCAAGGCCCGTGATGAGGGTGGCCAGGTATTCGGTGGCGAGCGTCAGCTGGCCGATCAGTACCCCAACGCCTACTACGTGTCGCCCGCCATCGCCGAGATGCCGGCGCAGAGCGATGTAGTGCGCCACGAGACCTTCGCGCCGATCCTGTACGTGCTGGCCTATGACGACTTCGAAGAGGCCTTGCGCCTGAACAACGAAGTGCCACAAGGTCTGTCCTCGTGCATCTTCACCACCGACATTCGTGAAGCCGAGCGCTTCCAGAGTGCTTCGGGTAGCGACTGCGGTATCGCCAACGTCAACATCGGTACCAGCGGCGCGGAAATCGGCGGTGCTTTCGGTGGCGAGAAGGAGACTGGCGGTGGTCGTGAGTCGGGTTCGGATGCCTGGAAGGGCTACATGCGGCGCCAGACCAACACCGTGAACTACTCCCGTGAGCTGCCGTTGGCGCAGGGGATCGTGTTCGACTGATGGATTGATGCTGCATGGCCGGGGGCGTTGCCCCCGGTTCGCAGTGGTGCGGCGACCCAATATACCCGTTCCCACAGGTTCTCCACTGCCCTCGAGGCCTGGGTGGCCCCTGTGTGAGCGGGTTTATCGGTTCGTCGTACCGCCGCGAATGGGCCGCTTGGCGGCCCCAACAAGAACAAATCGCTGGAGCCGGGCCATGTCCGAACTGCGTCAAGAATGTCTGTGGGAACACGTCACCAAACCGACCGTCGCCGCCCAGGCCCTGGCCGGTGAGCACAAGGCTGACGTCTGCGTGATCGGTGGCGGTATCACTGGCCTGTCTGCGGCCATCCACCTGCTGGAACAGGGCAAGTCGGTGATTCTGCTGGAGGCCTGGAAGATCGGCCACGGTGGCTCAGGGCGCAACGTAGGCCTGGTGAACGCTGGCACCTGGATTCGTCCCGACGATGTCGAGGCAACGCTTGGCCAGAAGCAAGGCAGCCGCCTGAACAAGGTACTGGGTGAAGCCCCAGCCGAAGTGTTCGCCATGATCGAGCGCCTCGGCATCGACTGCCAGGCGCAGCACAAAGGCACCCTGCACATGGCGCACAACGCCACCGGTATTGCCGACCTGCAAGCGCGTCACGAGCAATGGCGCCGTCGTGGTGCCGATGTGGAGTTGCTCACTGGCGTGCAATGCCAGGAATACTGCGGCACCGACAAGATCTCCGCCGCGCTGCTAGACCGCCGCGCCGGCACCATCAACCCCATGGGTTACACCCAAGGCCTGGCCGCCGCTGTCTCCCGCCTGGGTGGCAAGGTGTTCCAGCAATCATCGGTCGAAGGCCTGGCGCGTGACGGCGATGGCTGGCAGGTAAGAACCGCGCGCGGTTCGGTATGCGCCGACAAGGTGGTGATATCCACTGGCGCGTACACCGAAGGCGATTGGAGCAACCTGCAGAAGCAGTTCTTCCGCGGCTACTACTACCAGGTGGCCTCCAAGCCGCTGCAGGGTGCTGCCGCCGACAAGGTGCTGCCCTATGGCCAGGGTTCGTGGGATACCCGCACCGTGCTCAGCAGTATTCGCCGTGACGATCAGGGCCGCTTGTTGCTTGGCAGCCTGGGCCGGGTCGACAACAAGCCAACCTGGTTCGTGCGCAGCTGGGCCGACCGCATCCAGAGCCACTACTACCCCGAACTGGGCAAGGTCGAGTGGGAGATGCACTGGACCGGTTGCATCGACTTCACTCCAGATCACCTGATGCGTCTGTTCGAGCCTGCGCCCGGATTGGTGGCGGTGACGGGTTACAACGGGCGTGGCAATACCACCGGAACGGTGATTGGCCGGGCGTTCGCTGAGTTCCTGCTCAAAGATGATCCGGACAGCCTGCCGATTCCCTTCTCGCCGATGACGGGGGTCAGTGCGCCGTCGCTGCGCACCGCGTTCTACGAGTCTGGGTTCTCGCTGTACCATGCCGGGCAGTGCTTGAGAGTCGTGCTCTAGCTGATGGCCTCATCGGCGGCAAGCCGGCGATGGGGCCCGTTCCAACAACGGCCTACTTGTGCAGCCAGCTTAGGAAACCGCCCTTCTTGATCAGGGCCGGCTTTTGCAGCAAAAGCGACTCCCGGCTCTGGCGCCGGAAGCGCTGCAGTTTGGTCAGCGCGGTCTGCACCTCGCCCCGCTGGGCCAGGCAGCTGCGCACCTGCTCCTTGTCGATGCGGAACAGCACACAGCTGGTCAGCGTGCGGAATTCGGCGAACGAATCGTCCTCGTCGATCAGACCCTCGATCCCCAGCACTTCTCCCGGTCCCATACGCCCAGCCTCCAGCAGCTTGTCACCGTCGCGTACCGACGCCGAGACCACGCCGCTGCCAATTACCAGCAGGTGATCGGACTGCTCGCCCACCCCCAGGATCACCTGATCGGCCAGGTACTCCACAGCGGTCATGCGCTGGCTCAGGGTGTCGCGCTCTTCGTCGGTGAGCGAGCGGAACACGCGCACCTCGTCCAGCACTTCACGCTGGCGACTGCGCGCAGGCATGGCCAAGTCGACGTTCCACATCACACCGCTGGCTTCCAGATGCCGATGTGCCAGATCGAACAGCTGGTTGCGCACTTCGGTCTTGCGCGCCATGTCGGCGATGAAACCACTGGCCTCGTACTCGACCGACTCCAGTGTCGAGGCCTTGACAGTAACCTTTGGCGCGGGGTTCGCGAGCAGGGCGCTGGTGCCTTGCAGTGCTTTCTCCAGGGCATCGAAAACCCGCCTCGGCCGCACCTTGGCAGGCACCACCACGCTGATTGACACCCCATGGCGGTCGATGGGACGGCTGTGGTTGAGCAGTTTGGCCTTGGCCGCCACGGAGTTGGGGATGACCGCCAGACTACCGCTGCCGGTGATCATGCGCGTGGCGCGCCAGTCGATATCCACCACCTTACCCTCGGTGCCGTCGATGGAGATAGCATCGCCGATCTGGTAAGGCCGGGTGGTATTCAGCACGATGCCGGAAAACACGTCGGCCAGAGTGCTTTGCAGCGCAAGACCAATGACGATGGCCATGACACCAGAGGTGGCCAGCAGGCCCTTCACGGGCAGTTGCATCACGTAAGCCGCGGCAGCTACCACCGCCGCCAGGAAGATCAACGCCCCTAGCACATCCTGCAACAGCCGACCGCCGTGGCTGCCCCGTGCCACCAATAGCAGCCCGAACACTACGGTCACCGTTCGTGCGCCGAACAGCCACCAGCCAATCGCCAGCACCGTGGCCAACAGGTTACGCGAAACATCGTCTGGCCAGGGTGGCGGTTGCAGCGGGCTCATGCCAGCGGCCACCAGCACCGAACTGAACAGCAGGAAGATCACCAACCGCGTGCCGATGCGCCAGGCGTGGCGCTGGAGGGGGATCAGTTGCCAGAGCACGAGGTCAAGCAGGATCAAGGCGGTGCCGAGCAACAACGGGGACGACTGGATGAACGCCAGCATGATGGTCTCGGGATGAGGGAGGGCTGCGGGTAGTAATAGAGTAGGTTGAGGTGGCAGGCAATGGGGGAGGGGTGAGGTTTCTCCAGTGGCGGGGGCCGTTGCCCTGCCACTGAAACGGCCCCTTTGGTCCAGGCTAGTGTCCTGTCTTGGAAATACGTTCTCTTCTGGCGAGTGGCCTGGGTGTTCGGCAAAGGCGCCGCGACGAGTCATAGCAGGGCTATGGCGAGGAGTGGCAACGCAGGCCGAAAGCCCAGGACGCCGCCAAAAGTGAAGAGCTTATTTCCGAGACAGGACACTAGGTAAATGTTGGGGTCAAATCAGCGCTGCGTGACCTGCCACGTAGACGAAAATGGCGGTGATCGGCAACCAGCTGATCATTATCCAGAAAATATTAACCCAGGTGATTTTAGAGTTTTCCAGTCCCAGTGGATCACCTGCACATGCATTGGCGGCTTGCTGAATTCTCAACAGTGAAACGGTGCCAAAGGTCGCGATCGCAAAGACGAGAGTGATAGTCATCAAAAACCTGACCATCAGGGGTAGGCTGTTAAGGAAATTCTCGGGATTAAACAAATCCCAAGACAGCGTGACCAAATAGGGAATCCACCACATCAACGTGACGCCGAGTGCAGTACCTTCGACAGATTGATTCACCTCGCGGCTGCGGGCGACTATGTTTTTCATTAACCTATACATTGTGAGTCCGCCAAATAGCGTGCACAGCAGCGGAGTGAGTTTTAATCCGCGTTGGCCTCGAATATGTAGCCAGTGTCGATAATTGCAGTATGCGATGTAAAGGCCAAGGGTGAATACCCCCATGATTGCGTATTTTGATATAGAGACTACGTGAAACTGAGTGCGATCATTGGGTAGGTGTGATTGTTGCTCGGTGTTATGTGTCAGGGGTTTGTTCAATTTGTTGCTCCCGCCGCGAAAGTTACATGAAGAAATGATTGAAAGTTAGCCAGATGCATGCGGCTACGTTTAATTGCGAGGATATAATGAGTCTTTTTTTGAGGCGGTGAGGGAACGCCCTGTAGTCTTGCGCGTCTAGTGAACCTCTGCGAATGCAGAATTTAGGAGATGTGAGGGTGCCGGCTATCATGGAAATAACGAGTACTCTCGAACGTAAACTGGTCTCTCCCCAAAGCGTTGTGGCGTATGACAGGCATGGGCTTCTTTGAAGTGCTGACGTCATTATTTTATAGTGGCGAGTGCAGGCGATATGGATATCCATTGCCAGCCCGATCAAGCCTATGAAGAAAGGAGCGGCCAATGAGAATAATTTTACCTTGAAGTCGAGGTTATCAATCATCTTGAAAGGCCTCGAAAAGTATTTCCCCAAGTACTTCTCCGCCGTCCATCCCTTGTGTGCTGCCGACATAGACTCCTAATCCAGTTACTGCTATTCCGCATATCAAGGCGCCGGCACCCGGTCTAATGCAAACTGTCGCAGCCAATTTTGATCCTGCTCTACCTCCAATCCAGCCCCCGGCTAAACCGCCGGAAAAATTTCCCGCCTCAGTGATCTTGACTTTTTCACAGGCTCTTGTATTACCCGCTCGGCATACGTCGGCAACTTTCATGGCCGAACCAACCCCTCCGATAGCAACGCCTAGACGTCCTCCTGCCTTCAAATACTTAGAGATGCTTGCCAGCTTATTGAGGTGTGTCGAATAGCCGGGAATCTGGCCTGGCGCCCCTATTTTACTCCAGTGGTGCACCAGGCTTTTTGACGAAATTCCGAGGTGTCGGCGTAGGGTTTCATAATTTCCAAGGTTAAGGCGCTTGTTCAGAACGGTCGCTTTCAAAATTGTATTTAATTGCTTGAGTAGCTTCATGCGTTCTTCAAAAAACTCTTTGCTATGCAGGTGTCCGTACTTGGCAAACTGCTGCTGATGCAGTTCTTCAATCTTTCGCAATATAAGACCCAGTTCGTCCAGCGACTTTGCCAGCATCGCCTCGCTCACCCCCATCGCCTGGCTCACCTCACCAAGCAATCCGGCAATGTCGGCCTGATGTTGCATCATGAACTCGGCCTCTTCCGGCGTCAGGCTTGCCAATGCCTCCCGCGCCTGTTTTGCCGCGCTCATCGAATACAGCTCTTCACGGGTGCAAACCGGTCGGCTCAGGCCGTCGCCGATGACGAAGATCTCTCCTGCCTTGAACCCTTGCTGATAAGTCGGGTTCAGGCGCTGCAGAATCGAGCTCGGCAGGTTCGCCTGCTGCGCGCCGAGCTCAATCAGAACCTCCTGGTAGGTCATGCACCGCGGCACGATATAGAAGCCAGGCTCCATGCCTTGAGGCGCGGTCGATGATTGAAATGCCGAAGGCCGGTACCTGTTCACGTGCGGGGTTGCCTGGGCTGGGGCTTGTGCCTCGACAACGGTTCCAGCCGCCGTCATGCGACGCGGTGCAGGGCCCTGATTCAACGGCGCCAACACGCGGTTGCTGCCCAACGGGCAGCCGCACTTGACCAGCGAGCCGTCCACGGCGGTGGGCCGACCGTCCTGCATCCAACGTTGCTCGCCTTCGATGATGACGCCTTCCTCACCACAGCGTGGGCAGGCGGTAGTTCGGTCGCCTTCGATCAACCACCGGCGGCCATTGAACGTGCCCCGGGAATGGCTGGCGATGCACGTGGCACCTGTGGTGGTGACGTCGCCGTCGAGGCCTTGGCCGTTACCGAAAATGTTGGTGCGCTGATTCATGTCTCGATTCCCTGAGATGTGAATCCGGCAAGCTATCACTCTGAAGGCCCCTATTTTCGGGCGGGGCAGCGCTTAAGACATGCCTTACGCAAGATGCAGATTGACCTGTAGGAAAGGTCCTGCTTTTAGGGTGAAGGTATCCAAAAGTATGTCGTGTGCGTGGAGCCGAGCGGGTAGGCAACGCTTGTAACGGTGTGCTCAGATCGTTCACATAATGGAACGCTAAAGCCAAAATTCACTATCTTCCGCGCCAAAGGGTCTGGTTTTAATCTTCTCCCATCAACGCGAAACACCCCACTTACTGAAGATCAGAACCCCTTAGGAGCGACGACCATGACCCAGTTCAAATACAACCGCCTGAACAAAGACGACGCTGCCGTGCTGCTGGTCGACCACCAGGCTGGCCTGCTGTCCCTGGTGCGCGACATCGAGCCGGACACGTTCAAGAACAACGTGCTGGCCCTGGCGGACCTGGCCAAGTTCTTCAACCTGCCGACCATTCTCACCACCAGCTTCGAGCAAGGCCCCAACGGCCCACTGGTACCGGAACTCAAGGCGCTGTTCCCGGATGCCCCGTACATTGCCCGCCCTGGTCAGATCAACGCCTGGGACAACGAAGACTTCGTCAAGGCGGTGAAGGCCACCGGCAAGAAGCAGCTGATCATCGCTGGCGTGGTGACCGAAGTGTGCGTGGCGTTCCCGGCGCTGTCGGCCCTGGAGGAAGAATTCGATGTGTTCGTGGTGACCGACGCTTCGGGCACCTTCAACGAGATGACCCGCGATGCTGCCCACAACCGCATGAGCCAGGCGGGTGCGCAAATGATGACCTGGTTCGGCGTGGCCTGTGAGCTGCACCGCGACTGGCGCAACGATATCGAAGGCTTGGCGGCACTGTGCTCGAACCACATCCCGGACTACCGCAACCTGATCACCACCTACAACGCCCTCACCGCCGGCAAGTAAGCCCCGCCGCCCGGGCACCAAGCATCGGTGCCCGGGCAAGGCAGCACACCCATCCAATCCTCAGCCCGTCCGCCGTTGCACAGTGGATGCGGGCAAGCTCATCCCAAGGAACGCCGATGAACACCGCATTCCAAGACAACCGCAACGTGGTGACCCTGGTCATCCAACACAAGGTCCGCGCCGAGTCGCTGGCGGGCTACGAGGCGTGGCTAAAGCGCACGGTCAGCACCGCGCGCCGTCAGCCGGGGCACCTGGATGTCAATGTCATTCGCCCCGACGACGGTGGGCGCCACTTCACCACCGTGGTTCGCTTTGCCGATGCCAGTCTGTTGCAGGCCTGGGTCAACTCGGCCGAACGCCAGGCGCTGGTCGAAGAGGTGCTGCCGCTGCTCGAAGACGGTGACCACACCCAGGTCCACGAAGATCCCGAGTTCTGGTTCACCCCGCCCAGCACCAGCGTTGCACCGCCGCCGCGTTGGAAGCAGGCGCTGCTGACCTACCTGGTGATCTGTCCGATGACTCTGGTCATTCCTCAACTGCTGGCACCCTTGTTCGCGCACTTCCCGCTGTTGGGCGGCCGGGTTACCAGCAACCTGATCGTCAACCTGTTCGTCATCCTGCCCGTGGTGTTCTACATCATGCCTTGGGTAACCCGCCGCTGCGCCAAGTGGCTGCGCGGCTGATTCACACCTCACCTGCAGACTTTCAAGGAGATACCGACATGAGCACACTCGTCACCCGCGATGGCACTTCGATCTATTACAAGGACTGGGGCAGCGGCAAGCCTGTACTGTTCAGCCACGGTTGGCCGCTGGACGCCGACATGTGGGATTCGCAGATGGAGTACCTGGCCAGCCGTGGCTACCGTGCCATCGCCTTCGACCGTCGAGGGTTTGGCCGCTCCGATCAGCCGTGGACCGGTTATGACTACGACACCTTCGCCGATGACATCGCACAACTGATCGAACACCTCGACCTGCGCGAGGTAACCCTGGTGGGCTTCTCGATGGGCGGTGGCGATGTCAGCCGCTACATCGCCCGTCACGGTAGCGCGCGCGTTGCCGGCCTGGTGCTGCTGGGGGCGGTGACGCCAGTGTTTGGCAAGATCGAAAGCAACCAGGAGGGTGTCGACCTTTCGGTGTTCGAAGGCATCAAGGCTGGCCTGCGCGCCGATCGCGCACAGTTCATCGCCGACTTCGCCACGCCATTCTATGGCCTGAACCATGGGCAGCAGGTATCTCAGGGCGTGCAGACCCAGACCCTGAATATCGCCCTGATGGCGTCGATCAAGGGCACCCTCGATTGCGTGACGGCATTCTCCGAGACCGACTTCCGTCCGGATATGGCCAAGATCGATGTGCCAACCCTGGTAATCCACGGGGATGACGACCAGATCGTGCCGTTCGAGACCACCGGCAAGCGTGCCGCGGAACTGATCCGTGGGGCCGAGTTGAAGGTGTACAGCGGTGCACCGCACGGCTTTGCGGTGACCCATGCGCAACAGCTGAACGAAGACCTGCTGGCGTTCCTGCAGCGCTGAAGGCGGGGCCGCTGTGCGGCCCATCGCCAGCGAGTCGGCTCCCGCATCGATCGTGTCGTCACTGGGATCCGCGGGAGTCGGCTTGCCGGCCAAAGGGCTGGGGCAGGCGGCACGAATCCGAGTGGTTGCTAGTCTTCAACCACTTCACCGCACATCCATCCAATCCTTAGCCCGGCGCGAACCGGCATGCTCGGCAGTCGCCTGCCGCCCCAGCCAGACGGAGAAGACCATGTCCCAGGACCCCAACGACAAGACCCGTCGCCAGTTCATCGCCACCAGCACCCTGCTCGGTGCCGCTGGCGCGCTCTGGTCCGCATTGCCCTTCACCGGCCAAGCCGGTTCCGCTCACGCATCGACCCAAGGAGGTTCCATGATCGCCGACCTGATTCTGTTCAACGGCAAACTGCACACCGTTGACCGCGAAAAGCCCACCGCGACTGCCGTCGCCATCAAGGATGGCCGCTTCATCGCCGTGGGCAACGACGCCGAGGCCATGGCCCACAAGGGCTCCGCCACGCAGATCATCGACCTCAAGCAACGCACCGTGATCCCCGGCCTCAATGACTCGCACCTGCACCTGATCCGAGGTGGCCTGAACTACAACCTCGAACTGCGTTGGGAAGGCGTGCCATCGCTGGCCGATGCCCTGCGCATGCTCAAGGATCAGGCCGAGCGTACGCCAAGCCCGCAGTGGGTGAGGGTGGTGGGCGGCTGGAACGAATTCCAGTTCGCTGAAAAACGCATGCCGACCCTGGAGGAAATCAACCAGGCCGCACCCGACACCCCGGTGTTCCTGTTGCACCTCTACGACCGTGCGCTGCTCAATCGCGCAGCGCTCAGGGCCGTGGGCTACACCAAGGATACGCCGAACCCGCCAGGTGGCGAGATCCAGCGCGACAAGTTCGGCAACCCGACCGGCATGCTGATCGCTCGTCCCAACGCCACTATCCTGTATGCCACCCTGGCCAAGGGGCCGAAGCTGCCGCTGGAATACCAGGTCAACTCGACCCGTCAGTTCATGCGTGAGCTCAACCGCCTGGGCTTGACCAGCGCCATCGATGCCGGCGGTGGTTACCAGAACTACCCGGACGACTACCAGGTCATCCAAGAGCTGGCCGACAATGACCAGTTGACCGTGCGGATTGCCTACAACCTGTTCACCCAAAAGCCCAAGGAAGAGCTGGCGGACTTCAAGAACTGGACCACCAAGGTCAAGCCGGGCGACGGCACGGACTTCTTCCGCCACAACGGTGCCGGCGAAATGCTGGTGTTCTCCGCCGCCGACTTCGAAGACTTCCTCGAACCGCGCCCTGACCTGCCGCAGACCATGGAGCAAGAGCTCGAACCGGTGGTGCGTCACCTGGTTGAGCAGCGTTGGCCGTTCCGCCTGCACGCCACCTATGATGAGTCGATCTCGCGCATGCTCGACGTGTTCGAGAAGGTCAACCGCGACATCCCGTTCAACGGCCTGCCGTGGTTCTTCGACCATGCCGAAACCATCTCGCCGAAGAACATCGAGCGCGTGCGCGCCCTGGGCGGTGGCATCGCGATTCAAGACCGCATGGCCTTCCAGGGCGAGTATTTCGTCGACCGCTATGGCGCCAAGGCCGCCGAGAAGACCCCGCCGATCCAGCGCATGCTGGCCGAAGGTATCCCCGTCGGGGCCGGTACCGATGCGACCCGCGTGTCCAGTTACAACCCATGGACCTCGCTGTACTGGCTGGTCAGCGGCAAGACCGTTGGAGGCCTGGAGTTGTACCCCGAAGGCCTGAGCCGCGAGACCGCACTGCAGTTGTTCACCCATGGCAGCGCCTGGTTCTCCAGCGAGCAGGGCAAGAAAGGTCAGATCAAGGTCGGCCAGCTGGCAGACCTGGCCGCACTGTCGCTGGACTTCTTCAGCGTCGAGGAAGAAGCCATCAAAGGGATCGAGTCGGTGCTGACCATCGTCGATGGCAAGGTGGTGTACGGCGCGGCAGAGTTCGACAAGCTCGGCCCGGCGCAGGTGCCCGTGCTGCCAGAGTGGTCGCCAGTGGCCAAGGTGCCAGGGCACTGGCGTGCCGGCGCGCCAATGGCGGCGGCCTTGCACCAGTGCGTTGGCCCATGTGGGGTGCATGCCCACAGTCATGAGAAGGCTCGCCATTCCAGTGTGCCGGTCAGTGACTTCCAGGGCTTCTGGGGAGCGTTGGGTTGTTCGTGCTTCGCGTTCTGAGGTAAGCGGGGGCCATCAGGGCCCCCTCCGTTGGCAACCTGGCGCCTATACGATCTTGTAGGTGCCGGCTTGCCAGCGATTCAGTTCAGAAAACCCCTTTGAGCGGGTATTCGATGATGAGGTACAGGCGGTCGATATCGTCGCCCGCCTGGGCCTCGTTGGCGCGATGGCTGACGTGGGACAGCGACACGCCGAGGTCCTTGGCAGCGCCGGACTGCACCACGTACTTGAGGTCCAGGTCACGCTCCCAGTGGCGCCCTCCTTTGCCCTGTTGCGACACATAGGCACCCGCCGCCGGAGCATGGCTGCCATCGATGCCGCGCCCGCTGACGTAGCGCCCCATCACGCTCAGGCCCGGCACACCGAGGGTGGCGAAATCCAGGTCGTAGCGCAGTTGCCACGAGCGTTCGCCGGGTCCGTTGAAGTCTGCATACTTGATCGAGTTGGCGAGGTAGATGGAGTCGCCGCCGACGAAGTCGAACGGGGTGTCGCCCTCGACCTTCTGATAGGCAAGGGTCACGGCCTGGGCGCCGGCTCTGTACTTGGCCGCCAGACTGTAAGCCAGGGTGTCGATGTTGCCTGCACTGGCTGCACCGGTATCGCGGGTGTGATAGAGGTTGCCGTCCAGCCGCCAGCGGCCTTCCGCCAGGTTCAGGTTGAGGTAGGCCTGGTTCCAGGTGTCCTGCAGCTGCGAGGCGAACAGTGCTCCGCCAAACGGACCGTTGGGGGCGAAAGTGACACCCGCCAGGCTGATCGCGCGCCCATGGGTGCTGGCGCCGTAGCCGGCGAAGTCGTCGTGCGTCGAACTGTTGTCTTGATTATTGAACGCGGTGAATCGCCCGGCTTGCACGCGCCAGTCGGTTAAGTCGGTGTTTTCCAGTAGCCAGCCTGTGGCGTACTCCGGGTGCAGGCGCTTATCGCCGGTATCGAACACTGGCGTTTCCACTGTCATTTCGCCATAGCGCAGCACGGTGTTGCCCAGGCGCATTTTCAGCGCAGCGCCTGCGCTGGAGTAGTCAGACTCAGCGCGCCCGTCGCTGTCTCGGGGCAACAGACCCGTGCCGGCGTGACCGCGTCCACCGTCGAGCTTGAGCCCCAGGAAACCGTGGGCATCCACACCGAGGCCGACCGTGCCCTCGGTGAAGCCCGAGCGAATTTCACCGATGAAACCCTGGGCCCATTCCTGGCGATAGCTTTGGCCGCTGGGTGACGGCGAGCGGAAGTCACTGTGCAAGAAATAGTTGCGGCTGAGCAGTGACCAGCCTGGCTCGTCGGCCAGTGCAAAAGCAGGGCCGAGGGCGGCGAAGGCGATCAGCAGGGCGCGAGGAGGTAAGGTTCCGTTATGCATGAGCCGGGACTGTGCACCAGCGACGCGTGAGGTTCTTGTATGGGTGTGCTGGCCTCATCACGGGCAAGAGGCATCGGGCCGCTCCCGTAGGAGCCTGCTTGCCGGCGATAAGGCCAGGGGAACCCGAATCAAGCCATGTCGCTGGCCGCGAACTCTTCCGCCAGATGATCGATCAACGACCGCACCGAAGGCAGCAAGCCCCGCCGCGACGGGAAGATCGCGTGCACGATACCGCAGCGCGGGTGCCACTGCGGCAGCAACTCCACCAGCCGCCCCTCGGCCAGGTCCTCGCGCACCGCTACCCGTGGCAAGTGGGCGATACCCACGCCAGCCACGACGAAGTGGCGTAGCGCGAACAAGTCGTCAGTGACCATGCGCGGTGTATGCGGGATCACCAGGCTGTGCGTCATGTCCTCGCCCTGGAACAGTTCCCACTGATACTCGCGCTGGGCGCTGCCCCAATGCAGGCTGGGAAGTTCGCCGAGTTTTCGCGGGTCGAAGCCCTCTGGCAGTTGTTCCAGAAAGGCTGGGTGCCCGACCAGGCACTGGGTGCTGTTGCTCAGCACCTTCATCACCATGTCGGTGTTCTCCAGCGGTGGAAAACGCACGCGCAGGGCGACGTCGAAACCTTCATGAAGCAGGTCGACGCGGCGGTTGGTGCTCTCGATGAACAGCTCCACTTGCGGGTACTTGAGCATGTAGCGGGTCAGCATGGGGCCGACCCAGGAGTTGAGCAGCGTGGTCGGGCAGCTGATGCGCACCAGACCGCGTGGTTCGCTGCGGTTGCGTTCGATGATCTCCGCTGCGCCTTCGGCCTCGACCCGCATGGCCAGGCATCGGTTGTAGTAGGCCTGGCCGATCTCGGTCAGCGAACAGTGCCGGCTGGTGCGGTGCAACAAGCGCACACCCAGGCGGTCCTCAAGGTCGGCGATGCGCCGGCTGAGCTTGGATTTGGGCATGTCCAGCGCTCGCCCTGCGGGAGCGAATCCACCGTGCTCGACCACTTGGGTGAAGTAGTAGAGGGAGTTGAGGTCTTCCAATGATCGTTCTCCAAATGGAACGCTAAGGGCAATTTTCGCAGTCTACCGCGCCAAAGGTGATGAATCTAATCTTTGCTCATCAACGCGAAACACCCCACTTACTGAAGATCAGAACCCCTTAGGAGCGACGACCATGACCCAGTTCAAATACAACCGCCTGAACAAAGACGACGCTGCCGTGCTGCTGGTCGACCACCAGGCTGGCCTGCTGTCCCTGGTGCGCGACATCGAGCCGGACACGTTCAAGAACAACGTGCTGGCCCTGGCGGACCTGGCCAAGTTCTTCAACCTGCCGACCATTCTCACCACCAGCTTCGAGCAAGGCCCCAACGGCCCACTGGTACCGGAACTCAAGGCGCTGTTCCCGGATGCCCCGTACATTGCCCGCCCTGGTCAGATCAACGCCTGGGACAACGAAGACTTCGTCAAGGCGGTGAAGGCCACCGGCAAGAAGCAGCTGATCATCGCTGGCGTGGTGACCGAAGTGTGCGTGGCGTTCCCGGCGCTGTCGGCCCTGGAGGAAGAATTCGATGTGTTCGTGGTGACCGACGCTTCGGGCACCTTCAACGAGATGACCCGCGATGCTGCCCACAACCGCATGAGCCAGGCGGGTGCGCAAATGATGACCTGGTTCGGCGTGGCCTGTGAGCTGCACCGCGACTGGCGCAACGACATCGAGGGTCTGGCGGCGCTGTGCTCGAACCACATCCCGGACTACCGCAACCTGATCACCACCTACAACGCCCTCACCGCCGGCAAATAACGCCAAAGCGCTTGAAGGATGAGGCCGGCCCCTGTCGCAGGGGCCGGCTTTTTCGTTCAGCCCTGGTAGCGCGCTGCTGCCTTGTTCAAGGTGTTGGCAACTTCCTGCCGCAATTCGATCGGCAGCTCCACTTCGATCTGGTCGCCCTGGCTCAACAGCCACCATCGCAGCGGCCAGCCATCACTTAAGGTGGCCTGCAGCCGGTGCCCCTGGTCGAGGGCTGTCAGTCGCATGTCGGCACACAGCGGGGACTCACGCAGTTGGCGTGCCAGCGTGTCGCTGATCCATAGTTGCACTTCCAGGCCATCGCCCTGTGGCGGCTGCAAGGCATCGCCACGCAGGTACCCTTGCAGATCGAAGTTGCCGCGCAGGTCGCCCACGGGATTGGCCGACCAATGCCAACCGAACGGAATGCTCTTGTCATTGCGCTCAAGCGGGAAGATCAGCGACAGCTCGTTAAGGTCGCGCTCGACCGTGCGCTTGCTGACATTGAAGCCTACATCACGCAGGCGCCAGACCAGTTCGGCGCTGGTGGTTCCGGGGGAGCGGCTGGGTAGCTGGCGCAGCAGCGCCCACTGACGGCTAAGGGTGGCGCGGGTGGTGGCGAACGGCAAAAGAAACGTCCTTGTCTAGGCTTGCCGCACTAGGATGGCGGCACGGGCGCGGCATGGCAATTGGCCATTGGTTGATCAGATCAACGATTGTGCATTTGGTTGCCTGTGCTTGAATCGTTCGCGACAGGTTCTGTCGTGGTGTCGCGCAGAATCACGCCTCATCACAGCCGAGGTCGGGACTGTGGGTCGTTCAATGAGGATGAACATGTCTGCTGCCAGCAATATCCATTCGCTGCTCGCCCGTCTTCTGCCTGAGCGGGTCTTCTCGTCTCCAATCCCCGCCCAGAGGCGGCTCCGTCAGTTCGCAGGCGTTGGGATGCCCAGCCAACGGGCGTTACTGGTCAGCCGTCTGGACGAAGCGGTCGACGTGCAAGTGGTGTACGACGATCTCCGGCGTCAGGCATTGCAAGGGAATGTTGCCGCACTCAATGACCTGGGCTGGATCTGGCTCAACGGCAAGTACTGGCACGCCGATACCGATCTGGCCGGACACCTGCTGCGCATGGCGGCATTGCAGGGTCATCCGGTGGCCTGGTTCAACCTCGGGCAGCAGCATTATTTCGGCAAGGGCGTCGCGACCTCCTACGTGCAAGCAGCCGAGTGCTATCGACAGGCGTTCGAGCGCGGCGTTTTGCAGGCTGCCGCTGCGCTGGCCGATCTGTACGAGGAAGAGGTCTGCGATGAGCAGTTGGCCTGGCAGGTCGACTTTCCCCAGGCCTACCAGTGGTTTCTTCGGGGGGCCGAGCAGGGTGAGGCGCGCTGTCGGTTCGAGGTGGGGTACCGGCTGCTGCATGGCTTGACGGTGGCGCGCGATGTGAAGGCGGCCTTGTACTGGCTGGAGCTGGCGGCGGCGGCGGGGGTGATGCAAGCGGCCGAGGAGCTGGCCGTACATTTCAGCCGCAGCGACAGTGCGCGTTACCTCGACTGGCGCGACCGAGCGGTGCGATTGGGCAGTAGCCTGGCGCTGGCGATGAAGCTGGAGGACCAGGTACAGACCTGATCCGCCCGGCTTGGCGGCGATATCCCGAGCAGGCCCGGGGAACTGCCGAATAAAAAACAATTCATCCAGGCTGTCCGTCGCCCACGGTTGACGACAGGGGGAGGGCGAAGCGTATATTGATAGTTAGCAAACTATGAATATGTTCGGTTTCTCTCATGACGCTCGATGCACTGCACCTGAAAGTCAGTAGCGGTATGGTCGTGGCCGCCCGCCATTGGCGGCGGATCTGCCATGCCGCGCTGACCAGCTACGGCATTTCCGAGGCCTGTGCCGCGCCTTTGCTGATGATCGTGCGCCTGGGCGATGGGGTGCACCAGGTGGCGGTGGCTCAGGCTGCGGGCCTGGAAAGCCCGTCGCTGGTGCGCCTGCTCGACCAGCTGTGCAAGGCCGGCCTGGTGTGCCGCAGCGAAGACCCCCTGGACCGTCGCGCCAAGGCCTTGAGCCTCACGGCTGAAGGTCGCGCACTGGCCGAGGCCATCGAAACCGAGCTGGTGCGTCTGCGTCGCGACGTACTGCACGGCATCGACCAGGCAGATCTTGAAGCCACCCTGCGGGTGCTGGGCGCGTTCGAGGCTGCTGGTCTGGGCACGGTCGGCGGGGTGGCATGAACGGTTTCTTCAGCTCAGTGCCCCCGGCCCGCGACTGGTTCTACGGCGTGCGTACCTTTGCCGCGTCGATGATCGCACTGTACATCGCTCTCTACATGGAGCTGCCACGCCCCTACTGGGCCATGGCCACGGTCTACATCGTCTCCAGTCCCTTCGTCGGTCCGACCAGTTCCAAGGCGCTGTACCGTGCCTTGGGTACCCTGCTTGGGGCGGGCGGGGCAATCTTTCTGGTGCCGCCGCTGGTCCAGTCGCCCTTGCTGTTGAGCACCGCTATCGCGCTGTGGACCGGCACCCTGCTGTTCCTCTCGCTGAACCTGCGCACCGCCAACAACTATGTGCTGATGCTGGCCGGCTACACCTTGCCGATGATCGCCCTGGCGGTGGTCGACAACCCTACGGCGGTGTTCGACGTGGCCTCTTCACGGGCACAGGAAATCTGCCTGGGTATCGTCTGTGCAGCGGTGGTGGGCGCAATCTTCTGGCCTCGCCGCCTGGCACCGGTGGTGGTCGGCTCGACCGGCAATTGGTTCAACGAAGCGATCCGCTACAGCGATACTTACCTGGCGCGCGAAGCCGCCGCCGACAAGGTAGGCGGCATGCGGGCTTCCATGGTGGCGACTTTCAACACCCTGGAAATGATGATCGGCCAGCTCGGCCACGAAGGCGCCGGGCCTCACACCCTGAAGAACGCGCGTGAATTGCGTGGGCGGATGATCCACCTGCTGCCTGTGATCGATGCCCTGGACGATGCCCTGGTCGCCCTCGAAGGTCGGGCCCCGGCACAGTTCGCTCAATTGCAGCCGGTGCTCGGCGCGGCCCGCCAGTGGCTCGAAGGGACCGCCAAGGACGCCTCGCTGGCCCGCTGGACCGTCTTGCATGAACAGATAGATCGCCTGCAACCTAGCGCAGCGGCGCTGGATCAGCGCGCCGAGTTGCTGCTGTCCAACGCGCTGTATCGCCTGACCGAGTGGGTCGACCTCTGGCAGGATTGCTGCGCCCTGCAGCATGCCCTGCGTCTGGATGACGCCACGCCTTGGCGTGCCACCTACCGTCATTGGCGCCTGGGTCGCCTGACCCCGTTCTTCGACCGTGGCCTGATGCTCTATTCGGTGTTCTCCACCGTGACCGCGATCATCGTCGCCAGCGGCCTGTGGATTCTGCTGGGCTGGAACGATGGTGGCAGCGCGGTGATCCTTGCTGCCGTTGCCTGCAGCTTCTTCGCCGCCATGGACGACCCCGCGCCGCAGATCTACCGGTTCTTCTTCTGGACGCTGATGTCGGTGATTTTCTCCAGTGTCTACCTGTTCCTGGTGCTGCCCAATCTGCACGACTTCCCGATGTTGGTACTGGCCTTTGCCGTTCCGTTCATCTGCGTCGGCACGCTGACGGTGCAGCCGCGCTTCTATCTCGGCACCTTGCTGACCATCGTCAACACCGCGACCTTCATCAGCATCCAGGGCGCCTACGACGCGGACTTCCTGACCTTCATCAACGCCAACCTGGCCGGCCCCGTTGGCTTGCTGTTCGCCTTCATCTGGACCCTGCTGCTGCGTCCGTTCGGCGTGGAACTGGCCGCCAAGCGCATGACCCGGTTCGCCTGGCGCGACATTGTCGAGATGACCCAGTCGGCGACCTTGGCCGAACACCGCCAGGTCGGCGTGCAGATGCTCGACCGCCTGATGCAGCACCTGCCGCGCCTGTCGCAGACCGGACAGGACAGCGGCGTGGCGCTGCGTGACCTGCGCGTGGGCCTGAACCTGCTCGACCTGCTGGCCTACATGCCCCGTGTCGGCCCACAGGCCCGCGAGCGGCTTGAGACGGTGATCCACGAAGTCGGTGCCCATTACGCCGCCTGCCTGCGCGCCAACCGCCGCCTGCATGCGCCAGCAGAACTGCTGCGCAGCATGGAGTACGCCCGCCAGGGCCTGGCGCTGGACGAGCACAACGACCGTGGCGATGCCCGCGTGCATCTGCTGCACGCCCTGAGCGGCCTGCGCCTGGCCTTGTTGCCGGGTGTGGAGGTCATGCTCGAACCAACCGAACAACCGCAACTGCCCGAAGGCATCGATGGAGCGCCCCTGTGATCGGTGATCTGGATATCAGCGGGGTATTCCTGCCCACGCTGCTGGTGATGATGGTGTTCACCTACTTGCTGTTCCTGGGCGTGCACGCCGTGCTGGTGCGCCTGCATTTCTACCGCCTGGTCTGGCACCGGGCGTTGTTCAACGTTGCCCTGTATGCCGTGCTGCTGGGCGCGGTCGACCACTTTTGCCGAAACCTGATGCTGCCATGAAAAAACCTTTGCTGACCCTGGGCCGCGTGGTCCTGACCTTGCTGGTAGTGAGCTTCGCCGCCGTGCTCGTGTGGCAGATGGTGGTGTACTACCTGTTCGCCCCCTGGACCCGCGACGGCCATATCCGCGCCGACGTGATCCAGATCGCCCCAGATGTATCGGGGTTGATCCAGAAGGTCGAGGTGCGCGACAACCAGGTGGTCAAGCGCGGCGACGTGCTGTTCACCATCGATCAGGACCGCTTTACCCTGGCCTTGCGCCAGGCCAAGGCGACCCTGGCCGAGCGTTCGGAAACCCTGGCCCAGGCCTCCCGCGAGGCGCAGCGTAACCGCAAGTTGGGCAACCTGGTGGCGGCCGAGCAGTTGGAAGAAAGCCAGTCCCGCGAGGCCCGTGCCCGCTCGGCGGTGAACGAGGCCCAGGTGGCGGTCGACAGCGCCCAGCTCAACCTCGATCGCTCCGTGGTTCGCAGCCCTGTGGACGGGTACCTCAACGACCGTGCGCCGCGAAATCATGAGTTCGTCACTGCTGGCCGCCCAGTGCTGTCGGTGGTCGACAGTGCCTCGTACCACGTCGATGGTTACTTCGAGGAAACCAAGCTCGGTGGCATCCACATCGGCGATGCCGTGGACATTCGCGTGATGGGCGACAACACCCGTCTTCGCGGCCATGTGCAGAGCTTCGCCGCCGCCATCGAAGACCGCGACCGCAGCAGCGGTGCCAACCTGCTGCCTAACGTCAACCCTGCGTTCAGCTGGGTACGCCTGGCCCAACGGATTCCGGTGCGTATCGCCTTCGACGAAGTGCCGGAAGACTTCCGCATGATCGCCGGTCGCACCGCGACCGTCTCGATCATCGAGGGCCAGCGCCCATGAAACAGTTGATCCTGGCCGGTTTGTGCCTGTCTCTGGGTGCCTGCATGATGGTTGGCCCGGACTATGACGTGCCGAAGGACGCGGCACTGCAGCGCCGCGACCTCAACGGCCCGTTGCGCCAGGATGCCGACAGCGTGGTATCGGCGCCGGTGCCCGAGGACTGGTGGCAGCTGTATCAGGATCAGCGGCTCAATGCGTTGGTGCGCCAGGCGTTGAGTGCCAACACCGAGCTGCGCGTGGCGGCGGCCAACATCGCCAAGGCCCGTGCCCAGGTTGAAGTGGCTGAATCGCAGGGTGGTTTCAATGGGGGGGTGAAGCTCGGCGCGCAGCGCTTGCAGGAGTCCGGCGAAGCGTTCCTGCTGAGTGAAAAAGTGCCGGTGGCCAACATCGGCGAAGCGATCATCAGCGCGTCCTACCAGTTCGACCTGTGGGGTACCTTCAAGCGAGGTACCGAAGCGGCCAAGGCCAATGCCGACGCCGTGCAGGCCGCTGCCGATACCGCCCGTATCACGCTGGTGGCCGATGTGGTCAAGGCCTATACCCAGGTGTGCTCGGCTAACGAGGAGTACCACATTGCCCGTGAGTCGCTGGATTTGCAGCAGCAGAGCGTCGAGCTGAACCAGCGCCTGCGCGATGCTGGCCGGGGTGACGAAACCCAGGTGACCCGTTCGCAAACCCAGTTCAAGTCGTTGCGCGCCGAGTTGCCGCGCTTCACGGCCGAGCGGGAGACGGGCTTGTACACCTTGGCGGCGCTGCTGGCCAAGCCGGTCGACCAACTGCCGGCCGGGACGGCCGATTGCGCGGAATTGCCGCACCTTGCCCAGCGGGTGCCGGTGGGTGACGGCGCCGCACTGCTCAAACGCCGCCCCGACGTGCGTCAGGCGGAACGTCAGCTGGCTGCTGCAACGGCCAACATCGGCGTGGCCACCGGCGCGTTGTACCCGGACATCAGCATCGGCGCCCAGGTCGGCACCATCGGCATTCTTGAGAATCTTGGCGAACCTGCAACCAACCGCTGGGGCTTCGGGCCACAGGTCAGCTGGACCATTCCCACCAACGGCACCCGCGCCCGCATCCGCATGGCCGAAGCCTCGACCCAGGCGGCACTGGCGCACTTCGATGGCGTGGTGTTGAACGCTATCCGCGAGACCCAGACGCGGTTGGCCCAGTACAGCGCGCTGCTTGATCGTCGAGATGCCCTGGCCGAGGCTGAAAAGTCGGCCAAGGAAGCGGCTGAACAGACGCACCGGTATTACCTGGCTGGACGTGAGTCGTTCCTGGCGGATTTGCAGGCGACACGGACCTACACCGACATGCGGGCGCAGTTGGCGGCAGCCAACAGCCAGGTGGTGTTGGGGCAGATTGGGGTGTTCCTGGCGTTGGGTGGTGGATGGAAGGATACCGGCAAACAGTAATGGCTTGACCACTTGTAGGCGCACTGCCTTGGTCAATTTCTACAAGCTGGCGAGATTCATGTGGCTACAGGTTACGCCGCTTCATGGCGGTCGCGCGCGGGCAGGCTGCTGTCTGGCCGGGTCTACTGTACCTCGGGTCTCACTTCGTGCATGACTGCCACTCCAATCCATGGGACGAAGAGGAAGGGCAGGGCATTCCCCACCGCCTCTGGAAGCATGCGACGAATTGATCGCGCAATGAGCTATCGCCGCCTGTCGGTCTTACAGAGTTGTCACAAGATTTTTCATGAAATCCGCCGAGAAACCTTGAGTGAAATAGAGTGGAAGTGAACAATGTTCTCTTTCGCATTCCCTTCGAGACTGCCCATGAAACATTCCCGTCTGCTTGCCTGGCTCTCGTGGCCGGTGCTGGCGCTGTGCAGCACCTTGGTATTGGCCGGTGCGCCCGCCGAGGCGAGCAAGGCCATGCATCTGCTCGACTACCTGAGCGCTGACTACCCGCCGACCGTGCGCGACGGCAACGTGGTCGACGAGAGTGAATACCGCGAGCAACAGGAGTTCAGCGCGGTGCTGGCGGAGCTGGTCAAAGGTTTGCCGGCCAATGCCGAGCAGGCCGCATTGGCGCAGGGTGTACAGACCCTGCGCCAGGCCATCGACCAGCGCCAGGATGGGGCGGTGGTCGCCAAGCAAGCGCGTCAGCTGGGCGCTCGCCTGGCTGTTGCCTATGAGGTCAGCCAAGCTCCGGTGATTACCCCGGACCCTGCACGTGGCGCATCGCTGTACGCGCAGAACTGCTCGATCTGCCACGGTGACACCGGCGCGGGCGATGGTCCGGCCGGGGTGGGACTGGAGCCACCTCCCGCCAACCTGCGCAGCGCCGAGCGCCTGGATCGGTTGAGCCTGTTCGACCTTTACAACACGCTAGCACTGGGTATCGACGGCACCGAGATGCCCTCCTTCGCCGACCAGCTCGATGACCGTCAGCGCTGGGATGTGGCTGCGTACGTCGCCAGCTTCACCGCCGACCCGCAGGCTGCCAAGGGCGGGAAGACCTGGAACCTGGCCGATCTGGCCCGCCAGACGCCAGCGGAAGTCGCGGCCAGCCAGGGTAGCGACGCCGTCGCGGCGTTCCGTGCCCAGCGTGCCCAACCACCACAGGTCAAGCGTGGCCCGGCGCAGTTGCTCGAGTACACCGCCAGCACGCTGGACAAGAGCCTGGCGGCTTACCGCGAAGGTGATCACGATCAGGCCTATGACCTGTCGGTCGCTGCCTACCTGGAAGGCTTCGAGCTGGTGGAAAGCTCGCTGGACAACATCGATAGCCAAGCGCGCAAGGAGACCGAAAAAGCCCTGATGGCCTACCGTCAGTCGTTGCAGGATGGCGTACCGGTGGCCCAGGCCGAACAGCGTCTGGTCGAGGCCAAGACCAAGCTCGACCAGGCCGCCAAGCTGCTGGGCAGCGATGGCCTGAGCTGGTCGTTGAGCTATATCTCCGGGTTGCTGATTCTGCTGCGTGAGGGCATCGAGGCGATTCTGGTGCTGGCGGCGATCCTCGCTTTCCTGCGCAACACCGGCCAGCAGTCGGCGGTGCGCAGCGTCAACGTCGGTTGGGGCCTGGCGTTGGCCGCGGGCTTCGCGACCTGGGCGTTGGCAGCGTATGTGATCGACGTAGGCGGCGCACAGCGCGAGCTGCTCGAAGGCAGTACGGCGCTGTTCGCCAGTGTCATGGTGTTGTGGCTTGGTGTGTGGATGCATGACCGCCGCCACGCCGCCGCATGGCAGAACTACATCAAGAGCTCGCTGGTCAGTGGCGGTGGGCGGTTTGGTTTCGCGGTGCTGGCGTTCTTCTCGGTGTACCGCGAGCTGTTCGAAGTGATCCTGTTCTATGAAACCCTGTGGTTGCAGGCAGGCCCGGCGGGTCACCAGGCAGTGCTGGCCGGTGGCGCCACGGCACTGGTGTTGCTGATGGGGTTGGCCTGGGTGATTCTGCGAGGTTCGGCGAAGCTGCCGCTGTCGCTGTTCTTCAGTATCAACGCCGCGCTGTTGTGCGCGCTGTCGGTGGTGTTCGCCGGGCATGGCGTGAAGGCGCTGCAAGAGGCTGGCGTGCTGGGCACACGGCCAGTGTCGTTCTTCGAGTTCGATTGGCTGGGGATTCATGCCGATGCCTATTCGCTGGCGGCGCAGGTGGTGGCGGTGATGGCTATCGTTGTGTTGTATGGGCGCAGTCGCCTGGCCGAGAAGCGCCGGGCCGCGGCGAGCTGACTACAGTGTGGGCCGCTTCGCGGGTTTACCCAGGAAAGGGCCGGACCTGACACAATGCCGACCTCACAGAAGATGGGACAAGTTGCATGCGTGTATGGATCGATGCCGACGCCTGCCCCAAGGCAGCCAAGGACCTGATCGTCAAATTCGCCCTCAAGCGCAAGATCGAGGTGGTGATGGTGGCTGGCCAGGCCGTGGCCAAGCCGGCCTTCGCCCTGGTGCGGCTGATCGTGGTGCCAAGCGGTATGGATGCGGCGGACGACTATCTGGTCGAGAATGCCGTGCCCGGCGAACTGGTCATCTGCAGTGATGTGCCGTTGGCCGACCGCTTGATCAAGAAGGGCGTGGCCGCGCTCGACCCCAGGGGGCGCGAGTTCGATGAGCGCAACATGGGCGAGCGGCTGGCAGTGCGCAACCTGTTTACCGAGTTGCGTGAGCAAGGACAGGTAGGGGGCGGGCAAGCGCCCTACGGCGAGAAGGAAAAGCAGGCATTTGCCAATGCGCTGGACCGGATTTTGACGCGTTTGTCGAAAGGGTAGTGGGTCCAATGGCCGGCGAGCCGGCCCCTGCAGTCACCGCAACGGTGGAGGGGCCGGCGCACTGGCGATCGCCTGTGAAGCAGGCGCAAGGCGCTTACTGCTCGCCTTCGTGGGTCAGCTCCAGCACCCGGTCCACCAGCTTGTAGATACCGCCCGCCGCTTCGCTGATCGATTGGGCCAGCATGTAGGCCGGGGTGGTCACCAGCTTGCGCTGGGTGTCTTCGACGATGTCGTGCACATCGCACTCTTCATGGGTCCCGCCCATCTTCGCCACCGCCGCAGCGGTGCCGGCATCGTTGCCAATGGTGCAGACCACGCCAGGGCCATAGATCTTGGCCGCCAGGGCGGGCGAAATGCAGATCAGGCCAACCGGTTTGCAGGCGTCGGCAAAGGCTTCGGCCAGGGCCAGCACGTCCGGATTGACGGAGCAGTTGGCGCCCTCGACGGCAAAGTTCGAGAGGTTCTTCGCCGCGCCGAAACCGCCCGGTACGATCAGCGCGTCGAAGTCTTCGACCTTGGCTTCGCGGATGTCCTTCACCTCACCACGTGCGATGCGCGCCGACTCAACCAGCACATTGCGTGACTCGGGCATTGCCTCGCCAGTCAGGTGGTTGATCACATGCATCTGCGCAATGTTCGGCGCGAAGCACTGCACCTGCGCTCCGCGCTGGTCGAGGCGCAGCAGGGTGATCACGCTTTCATGGATTTCGGCGCCGTCGTAAACGCCACAGCCGGAAAGAATCACCGCTACTTTTTTCGTCATGCTCATTACTCCAGTGTCGAGGCGCTAAATGTCCTCTAGTTTGGCAGATGTCGCCATAGGGTTTCCTGTGGCCGCGGCCTAATCTCTTCAGATCATGCCGGAGCCGTTGCCCATGGACCTGATTCTGCTGGCCGTGCCGTTCTTCTTTGTGCTGATCGCTGTCGAACTGGTGGCTGACCTGGTGCGTGGCCAACGCAATTTCACCGTGGCCGACTCGATCAACAGCCTGAGCACGGGGGTGCTGTCGACCAGCACCGGGCTGCTGACCAAAGGGGTTGGGCTGGTGACCTACGCCGTGGCCTGGGAGCACCTGGCGTTGCTGCGTTTGCCAGAGCAGGCCGGGTGGGTATGGCTGCTGGCATTCGTGCTGTATGACCTGTGCTACTACTGGCTGCACCGCCTGGGGCACGAGCGCAACGTGCTGTGGGCGGCCCATTCGGTGCATCACCAGAGTGAGGAATACAACCTCACCACCGCCCTGCGCCAGACCAGCAGCGGTTTCATTTTTTCGTGGGTCTTCTACCTGCCTCTGGCCTTGGTCGGCGTCCCGCCGGTGGTGTTCATCACCGTAGCGTCGCTGAATTTGCTGTACCAGTTCTGGGTGCACACCCGGCACATACCTAAACTGGGTTGGCTCGAGTGGGTGCTGATCACGCCATCCAACCATCGCGTCCACCATGCGCAGAATCCTGCTTACTTGGATCGTAACTATGGCGGCGTGTTCATTCTCTGGGACCGCTTGTTCGGTACCTTCAAGGAGGAAGACCCGGCCGAGCCCGTGGTGTTCGGCGTGACCACGCCACTGGCCAGCTGGAATCCGTTGTGGGCCAACCTGCAGTTCTACGCCCAGCTTTGGCACGATGCATGTCGCACCCATCGCTTTTGGGACAAGCTGCGCATCTGGTTCATGCCCACTGGCTGGCGGCCGGCCGATGTCGCGGCTGGTTATCCACAGGCCAAGCAGGACCTGGCGTCGTTTCGCAAGTTCGACGTGGTCATCGGGCGTGCGCAACAGCGCTACGTGGTGGCGCAGTTTGCGGTGCACGTCGCGTTGGGCAGTTACTTGATGGGGGTGGCAGAGCAGGTGACGACTGGCGCCCTGGTGCTGGGCTGGTCGGTAATGGCGTTTGGTTTGTTCGTGCTGGGCGCGATGCTGGAAAACCGCCGCTGGGCGCCGCGTCTGGAACTGGCGCGCCTGGTCTGCAACGTACCGGCGCTCTACCTGGCTGGCGTGCTGGGCTTAGCGCCGGTCACGGTGCTGGTCTGGGGCCTGCTCCTGGCCTACAGCTTGGCCTGCCTCTGGGCCCTGGCCATTTGCCGCCGCCTTGCGCTCGGCACGCAGGGTGCGGAACCGTCGGCGCAGCCACAACAGGCCGCCCAGCACCAGCAGGCCGCCAAGCACCCATAGCTCGTACTTCTTCACATTGCCCAGCAGGCCTTCGAGGATGGCGCCGAAGTGATAGGCGGCCGCGCCCAATGCCAGGGCCCAGACCGCAGCACCGATGCCGTTGAGCAGCAAGTAGCGGCGCGGCGGGTAGCCGGACAGCCCGATCGCTACCGGCATGACCGTACGCAGGCCATACACGAAGCGGAAGCTCAGCACCCAGATGTCGGGATGTCGGCGAATGTGGTCCAGCGCTCGGTCGCCCATGGCCTGCCAGCGGGGCTTGCGCGCCAGAATCTTGCGGCCGTGGCGACGGCCCATGAAGTACCACAGCTGGTCGCCAGCGTAGCTGCCGAAGAACGCGGTCAGCACGACCAGGTTGATGTCCATGTAACCGCGGAACGCAAGGAATCCCGCAAGCACCAGGATGGTCTCGCCTTCGAAGAAGGTGCCAAGAAAGAGGGCGAAGTAGCCGAAATCCTGCAGGAATTGTTGAAGCATTTTCTGAGGTGCTGGCGAAATGAACGCGCAGCCTACCCCTTCGCGCGCATTCGTGAAAGTGTCCAAATGTGTCTCGACGTGAACAATCCCTGTGCGGACAATGCCTGCGGCCATAAGTCGCGACTTGCCTTGGTATGTAACACAGGCGTCATAATGGCCGCTTATCGTGCCGCTCAATTGATGATAGGGCGTTAACGTCCTCCAGGAACGCCAGATGAATAATGAAGTGCTAACCCCTGTCGCGATCAAGGACGCCCAGGCTCTTCCCGAAGAAATGGTGCAGACCCCGCCGGACCTGCCAGAGGCACCGGAACCTGTGGTCGAGGCCACTGCCACGCCAGCCCCCGCGCCAGCACCGGCAATCGCCATTCCGAGCCTGGACGACAGCAGCCTGTACATTCATCGCGAGCTTTCGCAGCTGCAATTCAATATCCGAGTGCTGGAGCAGGCGCTGGATGAGTCCTATCCGCTGCTCGAACGCCTCAAGTTCTTGCTGATCTTCTCCAGCAACCTGGACGAATTCTTCGAAATCCGTGTTGCCGGCCTGAAGAAGCAGATCAACTTTGCCCGGGAACAAGCCGGTGCCGATGGCCTGCAGCCGCACCAGGCGCTGGCACGGATCAGCGAGCTGGTGCATGGCGAGGTGGACCGTCAATACGCGATCCTCAACGATGTGCTGTTGCCGGAGCTGGAAAAACACCAGATCCGCTTCATCCGCCGCCGTTACTGGACGCCCAAGCTCAAGACCTGGGTGCGTCGTTACTTCCGCGACGAGATCGCGCCGATCATCACCCCCATTGGCCTCGACCCGACGCACCCGTTCCCGTTGCTGGTGAACAAGAGCCTCAACTTCATCGTCGAGCTCGAAGGTGTCGACGCCTTCGGCCGCGACTCGGGCCTGGCGATCATCCCGGCCCCGCGGTTGCTGCCACGGGTCATTCGCGTACCTGAGGACGTGGGGGGGGCAGGCGACAACTATGTGTTCCTGTCGTCGATGATCCACGCTCACGCCGACGACTTGTTCCAGGGCATGAAGGTCAAGGGCTGCTACCAGTTCCGCCTGACGCGAAACGCTGACCTCGCGCTGGACTCCGAAGAGGTCGACGACCTGGCCCGTGCTTTGCGCGGTGAACTGTTTTCGCGTCGTTACGGCGACGCCGTGCGTCTGGAAGTGGCCGACACCTGCCCGAAGCACCTGTCCGACTACCTGCTCAAGCAGTTCAGCCTCAGCGAGAGCGAGCTGTATCAAGTCAATGGTCCGGTCAACCTGACCCGCCTGTTCAGCATCACAGGCCTGGATAGCCATCCTGAACTGCAGTACACCCCGTTCACCCCGGCGATTCCCAAGCTGCTGCAGAACGCCGACAACATCTTCAGCGTGATCGGCAAGCAGGATGTACTGCTGATGCACCCGTTCGAGTCGTTCACCCCGGTGATCGACCTGCTGCGCCAGGCTGCCAAGGACCCGCATGTGCTTGCCGTGCGCCAGACGCTGTACCGCTCCGGCGCCAACTCGGAGATCGTCGATGCGTTGGTGGACGCAGCGCGCAACGGCAAGGAGGTCACCGCGGTGATCGAGTTGCGTGCGCGCTTCGATGAAGAGTCCAACCTGCAAATGGCCAGCCGTCTGCAGGCAGCTGGCGCGGTGGTGATCTATGGCGTGGTGGGCTTCAAGACCCACGCCAAGATGATGCTGATCCTGCGCCGCGAGCAGGGAGAGATCGTCCGTTATGCACATCTGGGTACTGGTAACTACCATGCCGGCAACGCCCGGTTGTACACCGACTACAGCCTGCTCACCTCCGACGATGCCCTGACCGAGGACGTGGGCAAGCTGTTCAGCCAGCTGATTGGCATGGGCAAGACACTGCGCATGAAAAAGCTGCTGCATGCGCCGTTCACGTTGAAGAAGGGCATGCTCGACATGATTGCCCGCGAGACGCAGTTCGCCCTCGAAGGCAAGCCGGCGCACATCATCGCCAAGTTCAACTCGCTGACCGATGCGAAGGTCATCAAGGCGCTGTACAAGGCCAGCCAGTCTGGCGTGAAAATCGACCTGGTGGTGCGTGGCATGTGCTGCCTGCGGCCGGGCATTCCCGGGGTGTCGCACAACATCCAGGTACGCTCGATCATCGGCCGCTTCCTGGAGCACACCCGGGTGTTCTACTTCCTCAATGGAGGCGAAGAGCAGATCTACCTGTCCAGTGCCGACTGGATGGAGCGAAACCTCGACAAGCGTGTGGAGACCTGCTTCCCGGTAGAAGGCAAGAAGTTGCTGCTGCGGGTTAAGAAGGAGCTGGAAGGTTACCTGACCGACAACACCCATGCCTGGGTCCTGCAATCGGACGGCCGCTACGTGCGCACCGCCCCGACCGGTAACCAGAACGCTCGCAGTGCCCAGGCCGCTCTGCTGGAGCGCCTGAGCAACCCGGTCCTCAACGTACGCTGAGGACGAAGCCGACCCGGGCCAGCCACTCCGCTTCGTTGGCGAAGTCGGCCTGGGTCAGCTGGTTTTGCTCCAGCCAACCATTGGGGAAGGCCACATCCAGCGATTGCTCGCCAGCCTGCAGTGACACGGTGGGCATCTGTTGGGTGCCACGGATGTGGTGGAACAGAATGGCGAAACGCAGCAGCACGCACAGACGCAGCAGCTTCACACCTTCCTCGCCCAGTTCGGCGAACTTGTCCTTGGGGATGTTGCGCCGATGGCCACGCACCAGCAGGGCCATCATCTGCTGGTCTTCGCGCGAGAAGCCGGCAAGGTCGGAGTGCTCGACCAGGTAGGCGCCATGCTTGTGGTAATGGTAGTGAGCGATATCCAGGCCAATTTCATGGATTTTGGCTGCCCATCCCAGTAGATCGCGCCAGTTACCGTCTTCCAGGTCCCACGCCTTGGCCACTTGGTCGAAGGCATGCAGTGCCTTGCGCTCCACGCGAGCAGCTTGGCCCTGGTCGACGTGGTAACGCTCCATCAACGAATTGAGTGTGCGCTCGCGCACATCTTCGTGGTGATGGCGGCCGAGCAGGTCGAACAGCACGCCTTCACGCAGGGCACCGTCGCAATGGTCCATGCGTTGCAGTTCCAGGGCGTCGAAGATGGCTTCGAGAATCGCAAGGCCGGCCGGGAAGATGGCGCGGCGGTCCGGTTTGACCCCTTCAAAGTCGATCTTGTCGACGTCGCCGAGCTTGAACAGTTTGCGTTTGACCCAGGCCAGGCCTTCGGCGTTGACTTCGCCGTTGCCCAGGTTGCTGGCCTTGATCGCGGCGCCGATGGCGCGAATGGTGCCGGACGAGCCGATGGCTTCATCCCAGGTCAGTCGGTGCAGGGCATTCTCGATGCTCATCAGCTCCAGGCGCGCCGCCGTGTAGGCCTGTGCATAGCGCGCCGGGGTGATCTTGCCATCGCGGAAATAGCGCTGGGTGAAGCTCACGCAGCCCATTTGCAGGCTTTCGCGCAGTAGCGGTTCGAATCGCTGGCCAATGATGAACTCGGTGCTGCCGCCGCCAATGTCGGCCACCAGGCGTTTGCCGGGGGTGTCGGCCAGGGTATGGGAGACACCGAGGTAGATGAGGCGAGCCTCTTCGCGGCCGGAGATCACCTCCACTGGGTGGCCCAGAATGGCCTCCGCGCGCTGGATGAACTCATTGCGGTTGCGCGCTTCGCGCAGGGCGTTGGTGCCGACGATGCGCACGGCGCCGGAAGGCATACCGTTGATCAGTTGAGCGAAGCGCTTGAGGCATTCGAGCCCCCGTTGCATGGCTTCTTCGCTCAGCAGACGATCCTCGCCGATGCCGGCGGCCAGCTGAACCTTCTCGCCAAGCCGTTCAAGAATACGGATCTCGGTGTGGTGAGCCTTGGCCACGACCATGTGAAAACTGTTGGAGCCAAGGTCGATGGCGGCGATCAGAGACAGGTTCTTCGCGGTTGTTTGCGGCATGATCTGAGTGTTCTCGGTCGTTAACCTGGCAATCGTGCCACGATACGTGGCTGTCGCCAACGCGGGGCACGCCAAGGTTTGATGCAAGGCAATGTGCCATTCGATGCTATGACACTTATGTGACGGTTTCGATTCGCGGCGTCTTGCACAACTATAGTTACACTCAATCGTCCGTGACTTCCTGTAGGCAGCCTGTGCGGCTATGATGGGCCACGTTTTTTGCTTACGACCCTGGAGATATCCATGAGCAGCGATCTGATCAAACACGTCACCGACGCCACCTTCGAAGCCGAAGTCCTGCAGGCTCAAGGCCCGGTGCTGGTCGACTACTGGGCTGAATGGTGCGGTCCATGCAAGATGATCGCTCCGGTTCTGGACGACATCGCCGCCACCTACGAAGGTAAACTGACCGTCGCCAAGCTGAACATCGACGACAACCAGGAAACCCCGGCCAAGCATGGCGTGCGTGGCATCCCGACCCTGATGCTGTTCAAGAACGGCAACGTCGAAGCTACCAAGGTCGGCGCTCTGTCCAAATCCCAGCTGGCTGCGTTCCTCGACGCCCATCTGTGATGTGAAAAAGCCCCGCGAATGCGGGGCTTTTCTTTTGCTCGACGACCCTGTGGGAGCGGGATCCCCCGCGAATCCAAGGTTCAGCCGGTCAATGCCTTCGCAGCTAAATCCGGTCCCAAAAGGTTCGATTTCCCTCGTCAAAACCACTAGACGTCGAAAAATGCAAGTGTTACATTCGGCCTCGCACTGCTTCTTCAGTGCCCTCTGCACGCCGTCGCCGAAGCATCCCTAATTCGAATCAGTACGCGATCCTGTCGCCATCTAGCGGCGCGGCCTCATTAAGCCAAAGCTTAATTCTCCCTTCTTACATGATTACGTCACTCCCCTTATGAACCTGACTGAACTCAAGCAAAAGCCGATTACCGATCTTTTGGAAATGGCCGAACAGATGGGCATCGAAAACATGGCCCGTTCGCGCAAACAGGACGTGATTTTCGCCCTGCTGAAAAAGCACGCGAAAAGCGGCGAAGAGATCTCGGGTGACGGCGTGCTGGAGATTCTCCAGGATGGTTTCGGTTTCCTGCGTTCGGCTGATGCGTCCTACCTGGCCGGCCCCGATGACATCTACGTCTCGCCTAGCCAGATCCGCCGTTTCAACCTGCGTACCGGCGACACCATCGTCGGCAAGATCCGTCCACCGAAGGAAGGGGAGCGTTACTTCGCGCTGCTGAAGGTCGATACCATCAACTTCGACCGTCCGGAAAACGCGAAGAACAAGATTCTGTTCGAGAACCTGACGCCGCTGTTCCCCAACGAGCGCCTTAAGATGGAAGCCGGCAACGGTTCCACCGAAGACCTCACCGGCCGTGTCATCGACCTGTGCGCCCCGATCGGTAAAGGCCAGCGTGGCCTGATCGTCGCTCCGCCGAAAGCGGGTAAGACGATCATGCTGCAGAACATCGCGGCCAACATCACCCGTAACAACCCCGAGTGCCACCTGATCGTCCTGCTGATCGACGAGCGCCCGGAAGAAGTGACCGAGATGCAGCGCACCGTGCGCGGCGAAGTGGTCGCCTCGACCTTCGACGAGCCGCCAACCCGTCACGTGCAGGTGGCCGAGATGGTCATCGAGAAGGCCAAGCGCCTGGTCGAGCACAAGAAGGACGTGGTCATTCTGCTCGACTCCATCACCCGTCTGGCCCGTGCCTACAACACCGTGATCCCGAGCTCCGGCAAGGTGCTGACCGGTGGTGTCGACGCACATGCCCTTGAGAAGCCGAAGCGCTTCTTCGGTGCCGCCCGTAACATCGAGGAAGGTGGTTCGCTGACCATCATCGCCACCGCGCTGGTAGAAACCGGCTCGAAGATGGACGAGGTGATCTACGAAGAGTTCAAGGGTACCGGCAACATGGAGCTGCCCCTGGACCGTCGTATCGCCGAGAAACGTGTGTTCCCTGCCATCAACATCAACCGCTCCGGTACCCGTCGCGAAGAGCTGCTGACCGCCGACGACGAGTTGCAGCGCATGTGGATTCTGCGCAAGCTGCTGCACCCGATGGACGAAGTCGCTGCCATCGAGTTCCTGGTCGACAAGCTCAAGCAGACCAAGACCAACGATGAGTTCTTCCTGTCGATGAAGCGCAAGTAAGCACTTCAAGCTGGAATTGATTGGGGCCGCTTCGCGCCTCTTCGCGGGCAAGCCCGCTTCCACAGGGTCAGTGTGATGCTTGTGGGAGCGGGCTTGCTCGCGAAAGGGGCGCGAAGCGGCCCCACATCATTTTTGCCCCCAATAAAGGCCTGAACGGCGCTACACTCTGCACCCCGACCGATACGGCCAATACGAGGCTCATGCATGCAGTATCGCGACTTGCGCGACTTCATCCGTGGCCTGGAGCAGCGCGGTGAACTCAAGCGCATCCAGGTTCCGATCTCCCCAGTCCTGGAAATGACCGAGGTCTGTGACCGTACCCTGCGCGCCAAGGGCCCAGCTTTGCTGTTCGAAAAGCCCACCGGCTTCGATATGCCGGTGCTGGGCAACCTGTTCGGCACCCCGGAGCGGGTGGCCATGGGCATGGGCGCCGAGTCGGTCGACGAACTGCGCGAAATCGGCAAGCTGTTGGCCTTCCTCAAGGAACCCGAGCCGCCCAAGGGCTTGAAGGACGCCTGGTCCAAGCTGCCGATCTTCAAGAAAGTCGTGTCCATGGCGCCGAAAGTGGTCAAGGACGCGGTCTGTCAGGAAGTGGTGGTCGAGGGCGAGGATGTCGACCTTACCCAGCTGCCGATCCAGCATTGCTGGCCGGGCGACGTGGCTCCGCTGATCACCTGGGGTCTGACCGTCACCCGCGGCCCCAACAAGGACCGCCAGAACCTGGGCATCTACCGCCAGCAGCTGATGGGTCGCAACAAGGTCATCATGCGTTGGTTGAGCCACCGTGGTGGTGCGCTGGACTACCGTGAGTGGTGCGAGAAGCACCCAGGCCAGCCTTTCCCGGTCGCAGTGGCGCTTGGGGCGGACCCGGCGACCATCCTTGGCGCGGTCACGCCTGTGCCTGACACCTTGTCCGAGTATGCCTTCGCCGGCCTGCTGCGCGGCAACCGTACCGAGCTGGTCAAATGCCGTGGCAGCGACCTGCAGGTCCCGGCAACCGCCGAGATCATTCTCGAAGGTGTGATCCATCCGGGTGAAATGGCCCCGGAAGGCCCCTATGGCGACCACACCGGCTACTACAACGAGGTCGACAGCTTCCCGGTGTTCACCGTGGAGCGCATCACCCACCGCCAGAAGCCGATCTACCACAGCACCTACACCGGCCGTCCACCGGATGAGCCGGCGATCCTCGGTGTGGCGCTGAATGAAGTGTTCGTGCCGATCCTGCAGAAGCAGTTCCCGGAAATCGTGGACTTCTACCTGCCTCCGGAAGGTTGCTCGTACCGCATGGCGGTGGTGACCATGAAGAAGCAGTATCCAGGGCACGCCAAGCGCGTAATGCTGGGCGTGTGGTCGTTCCTGCGACAGTTCATGTACACCAAGTTCGTTATCGTTACCGACGATGACATCAACGCCCGCGACTGGAACGATGTGATCTGGGCGATCACCACGCGCATGGACCCCAAGCGTGATACGGTGATGATCGACAATACGCCGATTGACTACCTGGATTTCGCGTCGCCGGTATCGGGGCTTGGGTCGAAGATGGGCCTGGATGCCACCCACAAGTGGCCAGGCGAGACCACGCGGGAATGGGGCCGTGCCATCGTCAAGGACGAGGCGGTCACCCGCCGTATCGATGAGCTGTGGGATCAGTTGGGAATAGATTGATGCAGGTAACGTTGCAGCCGTCCGGGGCAGTGCTGGCGCTCGAACCCGGGGAACGGATCCTGGATGGGGCGCGGCGACTGGGCTATGACTGCCCGAACAGCTGCCGCAATGGCAATTGCCATGTCTGCGCCGCGTTGTTGGTGGAGGGGCGGGTGCGCCAGGATGGCGAAGTCCGTGACCATGGCGAGCTGTTCACCTGCATTGCCGAGCCACTGGAGGACTGTGTCTTGCTGTGGGATGGTGTGCTGGCGTTGGGCGAGCTGCCGGTGCGTAAACTGGCTTGCACCGTGAGCGAATGCGCCGAGGTAGGTGGCGATGTCTGGCGCGTGCGTCTGCGTGCGCCGGCCGGAAAGCCGCCGCGCTACCACGCCGGGCAGTACCTGATGATCGAGCGCAAGGGTGGCAAGCAGGCGGCCTTCTCGCTGGCTTCAGCCCCCCATTGCGGGCGGGACCTGGAGCTGCATGTGTTGGTCCGCGAAGACAGCGCCCGACAATTGATCGAGCAACTGCAGCGTGATGGCGTGGCGCGCATCGAAATGCCATTTGGCGATGCCCACCTGGCCGAGCTGCCCGACGGGCCGTTGGTATTGATCGCTGCGGGCACGGGTATGGGGCAGATGCACAGCCTGGTCGAACATTGCCGCGCTCAAGGTTTCAAGCACCCGGTCCACCTGTACTGGGGAGTGCGGCGCCCCGAAGATTTCTATGCCATCGAGCATTGGGACGAGTGGGAGCGCCTGCCCAATCTGTACTTGCACAAGGTCGTCAGCGACCTGTGCGATTGGGAAGGGCGCTGCGGCATGCTGCATGAAGCGGTCTGCGAAGACATGGACGACCTGAATGCCGTGCATGTTTACGCCAGTGGCTCGCCCAACATGGTCTATGCCACGCTCGATGCATTGGTCGAGGCTGGTATGGACGCGCACCGTATGCGTGCCGATGTGTTTGCCTACGCCCCCCGCAGTTAATAACCGAAGTTTGAAAGCGTCGGTATAAGGCGGTAACTATTACCGCCTTGGTTAATAACTTTCGCGTTTTTCGGAATAATAATTCCCAATCGTCGGAAGGCCCCATGAAAATTTCGACATATACTTGAGCTAAGGCGGTGGCTGTCTTAAGTTAGACATGACGCCTCCACGGGAGCCGGCCAGCCGGCGATTTGGCTGGCATGGGCAGCAGAGTAAGATCTGCCTTGAATCGTCTTTTCCGCTACAAGCGCTATTCACAGGGAATCATGGCGGCAGCTTATGTCGGCACTTGAAAGTTCATCCTGGAAAGTTTCATATCCACCCTCGCTTGACTTCGGGCAACAACTGACCCGTGAGCAACTGTACAACTCCATGCAGACGACCATGTCACGGCACCAGGGCGGCCCGGTCTGGCTGTTCGCCTATGGTTCCTTGATCTGGCGCCCGGAATGCAACTCCGTGGAGCGCCAACGCGCGCGGGTGCATGGTTACCACCGTGGGTTGTACTTGTGGTCGCATGAGCACCGTGGCACGCCTGAAACGCCCGGCCTGGTGTTTGGCCTGGATCGGGGTGGCTCTTGCAGCGGTTTTGCCTACCGGCTTGATGAAAGCAACCTGGACGACTCGCTGATGGCCCTGTGGCAGCGCGAAATGCCTTACCCGGCGTATCGGCCGCACTGGTTGAGCTGCCGGCTCAGCGATGGGAGCAAGGTCCAGGCCCTGGGGTTCGTGTTGGAGCGGCATTTGCCCTGTTACGCAGGGAACCTGCCGGATACCTTGCTCAGCCAGATCCTGGCCAGTGCCAAGGGGCGCTATGGCACTACGCGCGATTATGTCGAGCAGACCTTGAATGCCTTGCGCAGCCACCAGATGCCGGATCGCAACCTCGAGGCGCGTTTCAGGCGCTGCCATAACCTGCGCGAGGTTTGAGTTCCCCACTGCCTGTACCTTCCCAAGCATCCCCCTTCAGCAGACGCCTGGCCGGCGATAGGGCGGGTACAGGCAATGAACGCTTCCAGCCCTACTTGGCCAGCACCACCAACTTACCCACAGCTTGCCGCTGCCCCAGTCGATCGATAGCCGCCCCAGCTTCGGCCAGTGGATAAGTCTGCGAGACCAGCGGTTTCAGCTTGCCCTGGCCATGCCAGACGAACAGCTGTTGGAAGTTGGCGGCATTGTCCTCTGGCTGGCGCTGGGCGAATGCTCCCCAAAACACCCCGAGCACCGCTGCGCCCTTGAGCAGCACCAGGTTCGCCGCCAGCTGAGGGATGGTGCCGCTGGCAAACCCCACCACCAGCAACCGACCATTCCAGGCCAGCCCGCGCACTGCCTGTTCGAACAGCTCGCCTCCCACTGGGTCGTAGATCACATCCACGCCCTGGCCGCCGGTCAGTCGCTTGATCTCATCCTTCAGGCTGGCCTTGCTGTAATCGATCACTTCATCGGCACCCGCAGCCTTGGCCACGGCGAGTTTTTCCGCGCTGCTGGCTGCAGCGATCACCTTGGCGCCCATGGCCTTGCCAATTTCCACAGCCGCCAGGCCGACGCCCCCGGATGCACCCAGTACCAGCAGGGTTTCGCCAGGCTTCAGTTGGCCGCGCTGTTTGAGCGCATGCATCGAAGTGCCGTAGGTCATGCCGAAGGCAGCGGCGGTGGCGAAATCCATACCCTGCGGGATCGGCATCACGTTGTAGAAGGGCACCGCCACGTGTTCGGCGAAGGCGCCCCAGCCGGTCAGCGCCATGACCCGGTCACCGACCTTGAAAGCGCCGGCCTTCTCGCCTACCGCCGCCACCACACCAGCCGCCTCACCACCGGGAGAGAAGGGCAGTGGTGGTTGGAACTGGTATTTGCCTTCGATGATCAGGGTGTCAGGGAAATTCACCCCGGCCGCGTGTACGTCGAGCAGGATCTCGTTCTTCTTCAGCACCGGGCTGGCCACTTCCTCCACTACCAGGTTGCTGGCAGGGCCCAGGGTTTTGCACAACACAGCTTTCATCGGGGCTATTCCTTTGCGTGTGGTGGCCGATAAGTGTAGGAGTGCCGCCTGCCCGGTCAACGAGCATGCCCCGGCCTGATGGGCTGGCATAAGCCGGAGCTTGGGTTTGAGCGGCGTGCTGGGTAAGCTGGCGCCAACTGTATTGAGGAGCTAATTCGTGAAAGCGTGGATCTTGATGGTACTGGCCCTGATGCTGCCAGCGGCGGCCATGGCCGAAGAAGCCAAGGAAGGAGAGCCCAAGGTCTCCTACATCAGCCTGAGCCCGCCCTTCGTCGGCAACTATGCCCTCGATGGTGGCCCTAAGCTGCGCGTGTACAAAGCCGATGTGGCCCTGCGTGTGACGGGCGATGCCGCCGCTGCTGCGGTCAAACACCATGAGCCGTTGATTCGCAATCAGCTGGTGGCGCTGTTCACCCAGCAGGGTGTGGATAACATGAGCAATGTAGAGGCCAAGGAAAAGCTGCGCCAGGAAGCGCTGAAACAGGTGCAGCAGGTAATGGAGGCCGAGGAAGGCAAGCCGATCGTCGAGGACCTGCTGTTCAACAATTTGATCGTGCAGTGATGCTGCCTCGATAGGCTCGCCGGTAATTGTGTGGTGCGGTTGAGATCGCGCGCCGCCCGCGCGGCGCATCGCGAGCAAGGCTCGCTCCTACGTTTGTTTCTGGCCAGTCATGTCTGTGCCAACGCACGCGACCGCCTTGTGTGCACTCGCGCGCATTTCCCACAGGAATAATTGGCCCGGAATAGACGTAGGAGCGAGCCTTGCTCGCGATGCGCCGCGCGGGCGGCGCTCGATGGTGACGGCGCTGAACAACGCCAGACGGACCACTCGAATTCACCGGGCCAAGGCAATAATCGCCGCCCACTGCTCATCGGTCACGGGCATCACCGACAGCCGCGTGCCCTTCTGCACCAACGGCAACGCCTCCAATGCACTCTGCTGCTTGAGCAAGCCCAGCCCCAGCACCTGGCTGAACGTTTTTACGTGCGCCACGTCCACTGCGCTCCAGGGGTTCTTATCGGTAGTGGCCTTTGCGTCGAAATAGTGGCTTAGCGGATCCAGCGCAGTCGGGTCCGGGTAAGCTGCGTTGACGACTCTGGCAATGCCGGCGATTCCCGGCTGCGGGCAGCTGGAATGGTAGAAAAAGAACTCGTCTCCGACACTCATGGCGCGCATGAAATTACGTGCCTGGTAGTTGCGCACACCATCCCAGCGCGCTTCCCCCAGCCGGCCCAGGCCTTCGATCGAGAGCTCGTCGGGCTCGGATTTCATCAGCCAATAGGCCATGGATGCTGCTCCTGAAAAAGTTTGAAATAACCTGTTGCATGAAACCGACAGTCGGTTGGCGTCAACGTTTGCGTGTCGACTCAGGTTGTCGGAAAATGCGCCGATTTTAACGCTAGACGCTCCGGCGACACCAAGAAGGTCGCCGAGCCTGACCATTGCCTAGGGGGGCAATTTTCGATGAACCAACGTAAACCAGATCTGCTTTGGATCCTGGTATTCATCTTTGGACTTGGCGTGGTCACCACCGGTTATGCGCAGGGTATCTGGGAGCGCAAGCTCGATGCCGCTTACCAGGCGCCAGTCGACGCCGGCCAGCAGCAGCGCTGATTCCCCCGCTGGCGCCGATCAGTTCGGCGCCATGTACCAGCCGCGGTCCGAGACCGTGCCTTGTAGCGGTACATCCCAGCTGGCCTGAGCCAGTCGCTCCACTTTCTGACACTCATGGGCCAGCCCCAGCAGCAGTGGCTTTTTCCAGGTTTGACGACGAGCCTGGTAGGCGAGGCTGCGATCATAGAAACCGCCGCCCATGCCCAGGCGTCCGCCGACCTCATCGAACCCCACCAGTGGCAGCAGGATCAGATCCAGCGACCAGATCGGACGCTGACGCTTGCGGTCGGTGACCGGTTCTGGAATGCGAAACCGATTGCGTTTGAGTTTTTCGCCGTGCTCGAAGCGTTGGAACACCATGCGCGTGCGCGGCCAGGCGTGCAGCACTGGCAGGTAGGTGCGCTTGCCACGACGCTGGGCTTCGCGCAGTAGCAACTGCGGGTCGATTTCGCCATCGTTGGGCAGGTACAGGGCAATGTGCCGGGCACGGCGGAACAGCGGGTGCTGCGCCAGTTGGCGATACAGGCCACGTGCGGCTCGATGTTGCTGTGCCGGCGTCAGGGCGCGGCGGGCATCGCGAAGCAGGCGACGAAGCTGGGGGCGGGTGAGCGGCGCGGTGTCGGTCATGGCACGGGCGTTCCCAGGTGTGCTGGCCGACTGGGCCGGCCAAAACGAATTGCCCGCCAGAGGAGGCGGGCAAGCGAATTCAGGCTCCCCGATAAGACCGCTATCGGTGTAGCCCTTGAACCCGAAAGTTCAAGGTGGAGATTGCAGGGGGCGTTAAGGCTTTCCGTCGGGCGGACATGCACACCGGCCCCAGCGTGCAACCCCCGTGGTTGTGCGTATCGGCTCAGGGACATAACCGACTGGCGCATCCCCCAGGGAGTGGCGCCAGTATACCAATCTCAGCCGATTTTGGTATCCGCGTCGTCGGACAGCGCTTGGTCGACCCGTTCCAGCAGGTCGCGTACCTGTTCACGGGTAGTGCCTGTGCTGGCCGTTTCCGGGGTGTCCTGGCGGTGCAGCAGCTCGTGGGTGATGTTCAGGGCCGCCATGACGGCGATGCGGTCGGCACCGATGACCTTGCCGCTGCTGCGGATCTCGCGCATCTTGCTGTCCAGATAGCGTGCGGCGCTGACCAGGTTGTTGCGTTCTTCCGGAGGGCAGATGATCGAGTACTCCTTGTCGAGGATCTGCACGGTAACGCTATTGCTTGAACTCATGAGTCTTGCTCCAGGGCCTTCAGGCGTAAAATCATCGACTCGATCTTGCGCTTGGCGATTTCGTTCTTTTCGATGAGGTGGGCGCGTTCCTCGCGCCAGGATTTTTCCTGAGCAATTAGGAGTGCATTTTGCCGTTTAAGTTGCTCGACACGTTCGATCAGCAACTCGAACCGGCTCATCAGCGCTTGCAGGTCTTTCTCTTGCATGGGTTGCACTCGATTCGCTCCGTCGTTGACTCACCTGGCGATGATGCCTCTCCCTGGGCAATGGCGGCCAGTGCCGATGGTCTTGGCGCGCCTGCCGGTGCTAGGATACAAGGTCTTCATTCTAGTCATTGCGCCGCCTGGCGCCTAGCTGCCCATGCCTAATACTCAATCGCCTTACACCGCTTTCGCCTCGCTGCTTTCGAGCAACGGTCACCCTGTATCTCCCGCCGAACTGCATGGTCTGCTGATCGGCCGCAGCTGCGCTGGCGCGGGCTTCGACCCCGAAGCCTGGCTGGCCGATGCCGCAGGCGCGCTGGAAAGCGAGCCCGCGGACTCCGTGCGCAATGCCTTGGTTGGCCTGCAGGAAATGGTCAAGGCCGAACTCACTGGCGAGGACATCGCCATCGTCCTGCTGCTGCCAGGCGACGAAGCCCCGCTGACCGAGCGCGCCACCGCGCTGGGCCAATGGTGCCAAGGTTTCATTACCGGCTTTGGTCTGAACGCTGGCGGCAAGGACCTGTCCACCGATGCGAAAGAGGTCCTGCAGGACCTGGTCGCCATTTCTCAAGTCCAGGAAGCCTTGGAAGAGTCCGAGGATGGCGAAAGCGACTACATGGAAGTGATGGAGTATCTGCGTGTCGCGCCGCTGCTGCTCTATACGGAGCTGGCCGCACCCGCCGCACCCGCACCCAAGCCATCGCTGCACTGATTCGATCACCCTGGGGGGAAGTCTTGTCCATGAGCCACATACCCAAGGCCGAGTATGCCCGTCGGCGCAAGGCGCTGATGGCGCAGATGGTTCCCAACAGCATCGCCATCCTGCCTGCCGCTGCAGTCGCCATTCGCAACCGCGACGTCGAGCATGTGTACCGCCAGGACAGCGACTTCCAGTACCTCAGCGGCTTCCCCGAGCCTGAAGCCGTGATTGCGCTCATTCCTGGGCGCGAGCACGGTGAGTACGTGTTGTTCTGCCGTGAGCGCAACCTCGAGCGTGAGCAGTGGGACGGTGTGCGGGCCGGCCAGGAAGGGGCGATTCGCGACTTTGCAGCCGATGACGCCTTTCCGATCACCGACATCGACGAGATCCTCCCGGGCCTGATCGAAGGGCGCGAGCGGGTGTACAGCGCCATGGGCAGTAACCCCGAGTTCGATCGCCGGCTCATGGACTGGATCAACGTGATCCGTTCCAAGGCCCGTCTGGGCGCCCAGCCACCGAACGAGTTCGTTGCGCTGGATCATCTGCTGCATGACATGCGCCTGTATAAATCGGCGGCGGAGGTGAAGGTCATGCGTGCTGCCGCGCAAATCTCCGCGCGCGCCCATGTGCGGGCCATGCAGGTCTGCCGGGCGGGGCTGCACGAGTACAGCCTGGAAGCCGAGTTGGATTACGAATTCCGCAAAGGTGGCGCCAAAATGCCGGCCTACGGCTCGATCGTCGCGGCCGGGCGCAATGGCTGCATTCTGCATTACCAGCAAAATGACGCCCTGCTCAAGGATGGCGACCTGGTGCTGATCGACGCTGGCTGTGAGATCGACTGCTATGCCAGCGACATTACCCGCACCTTCCCGGTCAGTGGACGCTTTTCCCCCGAGCAGAAGGCGATCTATGAACTGGTGCTCAAGGCCCAGGAGGCCGCGTTCGCCGAGATCGCTCCGGGCAAGCACTGGAATCACGCCCACGAGGCGACCGTGCGGGTCATCACCGAGGGCCTGGTGGAACTGGGGCTGCTCAAGGGCCAGGTGCAGGCGTTGATCGAAAGCGAGGCCTATCGCGCCTTCTACATGCACCGAGCCGGACATTGGCTGGGCATGGATGTGCACGATGTGGGCGAGTACAAGGTCGGTGGCCAGTGGCGGGTGCTCGAGCCCGGCATGGCGCTGACGGTAGAGCCAGGTATCTACATTGCTGCCGACAATCAGACGGTGGCGAAGAAGTGGCGTGGCATTGGTGTGCGAATCGAGGACGATGTAGTGGTGACCAGGCAGGGCTGTGAAATTCTGACGTCGGATGTGCCCAAGACAGTCGCTGAAATCGAGGCACTGATGGCGGCCGCGCGCAGGGATGCAGCATGAGCCGGGTCAACCTGGCGATCATCGGCGGCGGCCTCGTCGGTGCAAGCCTGGCCTTGGCCCTCCAGGCAGGTGCCAAGGCACGAGGCTGGAAGATTCTGCTGATCGAGCCGTTTGCCCCGGGTGATAGCTTCCAGCCCAGTTATGACGCACGTTCATCCGCGCTGTCGTTTGGTACCCAACAGATCTACCATCACCTGGGCCTGTGGCCGACCATCAGCCGACGTGCCGAACCCATCCTGCAGATCCAGGTCTCCGACCGTGGACGCTTTGGCGCAACACGCCTGGATGCTTCGCAAGAAGGTGTGCCGGCACTGGGCTACGTGGTGGAGAACGCCTGGCTTGGCCAGTGCCTGTGGCAAGGGTTGGACAGCGAGGTGGTGAGCTGGCGCTGTCCGGCGGAGGTCCGGTCGATGCAGGCCGTCGACGGTGGATACCGATTGCGACTGGACGATGACACCAGCCTGGAATGCGACCTGGCGATTCTGGCCGACGGCGGCCGCTCGGGTCTGCGTGAGCAATTGGGCATCCATGTGCGTCGCAGGCCCTACGAACAAAGTGCACTGATCGCCAATATCACACCGGGTGAGGCCCATCGCGGGCAAGCCTTCGAGCGTTTCACCGAACAAGGTCCGATGGCCCTGCTGCCATTGCCGGACAATCGCTGCGCGCTCGTCTGGACCCGCCAGGGAATGGACGCCCAGCGCCTGGCGGATATCAACGAGCGCCATTTCCTGCGTGAGCTGCAGGACGCCTTTGGCTATCGCCTCGGCGCCCTGCGTCAGGTGGGCGCGCGGCACCTTTATCCGCTGGCGCTGGTGGAGGCCGAGGAACAGGTGCGACCGCACCTGGTGGTACTGGGCAATGCTGCGCACAGCCTGCACCCGATAGCCGGCCAGGGCTTCAACCTTTCATTGCGCGATGTGCAGGCACTGACCGACGCGCTGTTGGCTGGCCCGCAACATCCGGGCGACCTTGCGACACTGCAGGCCTATCACCAGCGCCAGCGACTCGACCAGGCGCTGACCATCGGCTTTTCCGACCAGGTGACCCGCCTGTTCGGCAGCAGCCAGCCATTGCTGGCGGCAGGGCGAAACATCGGATTGCTCGGGCTTGACCTGCTGCCGCCGGCGAAAAGTTGGTTCGCGCGCCAGGCCATGGGCCTGGGCACCCGCCCTGACGCGCGGGGCCAGGCATGAGCGATTCACGCCGCCTGGCTCGCCGGGCTCGCATGCTGCGTTGGTTGCTGAACCTGTACCCTCCCTACCTCGGCGCCGGTATCCGCGTGCAGCACATCAGCCCGGACATGCGCAGCGCCAAGGTCCGCATGAAACTGACCCGCTGGAACCGCAACTACGTCGGTACCCAGTTCGGTGGCAGTCTGTACTCGATGGTCGATCCGTTCTACATGTTGCTGCTGATCGAACAGCTGGGCCGCGAGTACATCGTCTGGGACAAGGCTGCCAGCATCGACTTCATCGCCCCGGGCAAAGGACCGGTGTACGCCGAGTTCCACCTCGACGATGCGTTGCTGGACGACATTCGCCAGCAAACCGCTTCCGGCAAGAAGTACCTGCCGCGTTTGCAGGTGGATGTACGCGATGGCGCCGGCGAGCTGGTGGCGCGGGTCGATAAAACCCTATACGTGCGGCTCAAGCCGCAAGCGAGGCAGGCGTAAAGCATGGAAATGCGCGCAGATGTACTGATTGTCGGTGCCGGTATGGTCGGTAGCGCCCTGGCCCTGGCCTTGCGCCACAGTGGCCTGGATATTCTCCTGCTCGACGGCAGCCCGCTGTCGGTCAAACCCTTCGATGCCCAGGCGCCGTTCGAGCCCAGGGTGAGCGCCTTGTCCGCAGCGAGCCAGCGAATTCTGGAGCGCCTGGGGGCCTGGGAAGGCATCGCTGGGCGACGCGTGTCGCCCTATACGGACATGCAGGTCTGGGACGGAAGCGGCACCGGCCAGATTCATTTCTCGGCGGCCAGCGTGCATGCCCAGGTACTTGGCCACATCGTCGAGAACCGGGTGGTGCAGGATGGGTTGCTGGAGCGCCTGCACGACAGCGATATCGGCCTCTTGCCCAATGCACGCCTGGAGCAGCTGCGCCGCTCCGGTGACGAGTGGCTGCTGACCTTGGCCGACGGTCGCAGCCTGCGAGCTCCTCTGGTGGTGGCCGCCGACGGCGCCAATTCGGCGGTGAGACGCCTGGCGGGTTGCCAGACCCGTGAATGGGATTACCTGCACCACGCTATCGTGACCAGTGTGCGCTGCAGCGCGGCGCATCGAGCCACCGCCTGGCAGCGTTTTACCGACGAGGGGCCGCTGGCGTTTCTGCCTTTATCGCGCGATGGCAACCAGCAGTGGTGCTCGATCGTATGGTCGACCACGCCTGAACAAGCCGAGCAGATCATGGCGTTGGAGGACGACGCCTTCCGCAGGGCGCTGCAGGAAGCCTTCGAGGGGCGACTGGGCGATGTGCTGGAGGCCGACCCGCGTGTTTGCGTGCCGCTGCGCCAACGCCATGCCAAGCGCTACGTGGATGAAGGCCTGGTGCTGATTGGCGATGCCGCGCACACCATTCATCCGTTGGCCGGGCAGGGCGTCAACCTGGGGTTCCTCGACGCCGCCGTGCTGGCCGAGGTGTTGGTCAATGCCTGTGAGCGTGGTGAGCGGTTGGCGGATGTGAAGGTGCTGAGCCGATACGAGCGCCGGCGTATGCCGCACAACCTGGCGCTGATGGCGGCCATGGAGGGCTTCGAGCGGCTGTTCCAGGCCAATCCGCTGCCGTTGCGCTGGCTGCGTAACACCGGCTTGAAGCTGGTGGAGCAGATGCCGGAGGCCAAGGCGGTGTTCGTGCGCCAGGCGTTGGGCTTGAGTGGGGATCTGCCTGAGTTGGCCAAGGCCTGATGCGTGGGTGCCGCTTGGCGGCCTCATTGCCGACAAGCCGGCTTCTGGTGGTGCTGGGGCTTTGCAACATCCGGTAACGGCTCCGAGGATGAGCTGCAAAATGGGATTCACTACCATTTGCACCTCTCATACCATTCGAGGAGTGCTTTTCATGTTGCCACGCAAGCCCCTACTGGCCGTTCTGGCCTTGACCCTGCTGGGCGGCACTGCCCAGGCAGCGGACGAAGTGGTGGTGTACTCCTCGCGCATCGACGAGCTGATCAAGCCAGTTTTCGACGCCTATACCGCCAAGACCGGCACCCAGATCAAGTTCATCACCGACAAGGAAGCCCCGCTGATGCAGCGCATCAAGGCCGAGGGCGAGAATGGTGTGGCCGACCTGCTGCTTACCGTCGATGCCGGCAACCTGTGGCAAGCCGAGCAGATGGGCATCCTGCAGCCGATCAAGTCGGACATCATCGACAAGAACATCCCCCCGCAGTATCGCGCGTCGTCCCATGACTGGACCGGCCTGAGCCTGCGTGCGCGGACCATCATCTACTCCACCGAGCGGGTCAAGCCTGAAGAGTTGAGCACCTACGAAGCTCTGGCCGACAAGCAGTGGGAAGGCCGCCTGTGCCTGCGGACGGCGAAGAAGGTCTATAACCAGTCGCTGACCGCCACGATGATCGAGACACACGGTGAGGCCAAGACCGAGCAAATCATCAAAGGCTGGGTCAATAACCTGTCCACGGACGTGTTCTCCGACGACAACGCGGTGATCCAGGCCATCGCGGCAGGCCAGTGCGATGTGGGGGTGGTCAACACCTACTACTACGGACGTCTGCACAATCAGAATCCACAACTGCCGGTGAAGATCTTCTGGCCAAACCAGGGCGACCGAGGCGTGCACGTCAATCTCTCGGGTATCGGCCTGACCAAGCATGCGCCGCATCCTGAAGCGGCGAAGAAGCTGGTCGAGTGGATGACCGGCGAGCAAGCGCAAAAGCTGTTCGCCGATATCAACCAGGAATTCCCGGCCAACCCAAAGGTCAAGCCATCGGACGAGGTGGCGGCCTGGGGTAGCTTCAAGGCCGACAGCATTCCGGTTGAAGTCGCCGGCAAGCGCCAGGCCGAAGCGATTCGCTTGATGGACCGGGCTGGCTGGAACTAAGCCCCAGGCCTTATCCTTTCGGGGGCCTGCGAAGGCCCTTTCGCGGGTGAACCCGCTCCCCCAGGTATTTCGCCGTCATCAAGAGCGGCGCCGCACCCTGTGGGAGCGGGTTTACCCGCGAATGACCCCAAAGCGGTCGCAATTCAGCCTCAGAGACAGTCAACTTGCCGCACACGCCCCAACGCCGTTGGTACCTCCCGGTCTTGATGACCGCCGCCCTGGTGCTCTTGCCCCTGAGCGTGCTGCTGCTGTCGTGGCAGTCGATCGACCCGCAAATATGGTCGCACCTGCTCGATACCCAGATGAGCCGCTTGCTGGGCAACACGGCCACCCTGGTACTCGGGGTCGGCGTCGGGGTCACCGTGTTAGGCGTCAGCCTGGCCTGGCTCACCAGCCTCTGTGAATTCCCCGGCCGACGCTGGCTGGACTGGGCGTTGATGCTGCCATTCGCCATTCCGGCGTATGTGCTGGCCTTCGTCTTCGTCGGCCTGCTGGATTTCTCCGGCCCGGTGCAGACTGCCCTGCGCGAAATGTTTGGGCCGATGCGCTTGCCCCGTGTGCGCTCCACGGGCGGGGTGATCGTCGTGCTGGTGCTGGTGTTCTACCCCTACGTCTACCTGCTGGCGCGCACGGCGTTCCTCGCCCAGGGCAAGGGCCTGATGGAAGCGGCGCGGGTGCTGGGGCTGTCGCCGCTGCAAGCGTTCTGGCGGGTCGCGTTGCCAATGGCCCGACCCGCCATCGGTGCGGGTATTGCCTTGGCGTTGATGGAGACACTGGCCGACTTCGGCGCAGTTGCGGTATTCAACTTCGACACCTTCACCACGGCCATCTACAAGACCTGGTACGGTTTCTTCAGCCTCTCCAGCGCGGCGCAGTTGGCCAGCCTGCTGCTGCTGGCGGTGATGCTGGTGCTGTATGGCGAGCGTCGTGCCCGGGGTGCCAGTCACCATGGCAACGAGCGGCCACGAGGGCGGGCGCTTTACCATTTACGCGGCGGCAAGGCGCTGCTGGCCAGTGGCTGGTGCCTGCTCGTATTCGCCTGTGCCTTCGTCATTCCGCTGCTGCAATTGCTGGCGTGGTTCTGGCAGCGCGGGCGGTATGACCTGGATGAGCGATACGTCAGCCTGGTGCTGCACACCCTGTATCTGGGCGCCATGGCGGCGCTGATCACCGTTGGCGTGGCGTTGGTGTTGGCCTTTGCCCGACGTCAGGCACCGACGCACGTCATCCGTGCTGGCGTGAGCCTGGCCAATGTGGGTTACGCGTTGCCGGGGTCGGTGTTGGCGGTGTCCATCATGCTGGCCTTCAGTTATCTGGATAACCAGTTGGTGGTGCCGCTGTCCCAGTGGCTGGGGGGCGCAGGCAAGCCACTGTTGCTGGGCAGCCTGGCGGCGCTGCTGCTGGCGTATCTGGTGCGTTTCATCGCAGTGGCTTACGGACCCTTGGAAAGCAGCCTGGAGCGTATCCGGCCTTCGCTGCCGGAGGCATCGCGCAGCCTGGGTGTCGGTGGCGCGAGATTGTTTTGCAAGGTGTATCTGCCATTACTGGTTCCAGGTGCTCTCAGCGCGGCCTTGCTGGTATTTGTCGATGTGCTCAAGGAAATGCCGGCAACCTTGCTGATGCGTCCTTTCGGCTGGGATACGTTGGCGGTGCGGGTGTTCGAGATGACCAGCGAAGGGGAGTGGGCGCGTGCTTCGTTACCCGCGCTGACCCTTGTGCTGGTTGGGCTGCTACCGGTCATCGGCTTGATCCGCCGTTCGGCCAGACGTCCCGGTCACAGTCAGTAAGGATGCCAGCCCGCGCCCTTGCGGCTACAATGCGCGGCATTCGCAGCGGCGGGTCCTATAACAAGAGTTGACGACCAAACGTCATCGCCCGCTGCCGCTTCGCCAAGCCCGGAAGGAGAAACCCATGGGACAGCGCACGCCTTTGTATGACCTGCACCTGGCGCTCGGCGCCAAGACGGTCGATTTCGGCGGTTGGGATATGCCCCTGCACTATGGCTCGCAAGTCGAAGAGCACCACCAGGTGCGTAGCGACTGCGGGGTTTTCGACGTGTCCCACATGACCGTCATCGACATCGATGGCAGGGCCGCCACGCCTTGGCTGCAACAGCTGCTGGCCAACGATGTCGCTCGCCTGGACAGCCCCGGCAAAGCCCTGTACAGCCCGCTGTTGAACCACGCAGGCGGGGTCATCGATGACCTGATCGTCTATCGCACCGAGGACGGCTACCGCCTGGTGACCAATGCCGCGACCCGAGCCAGCGTGCTGTCCTGGCTGACGACACGCAGCGCGGGTTTCGAGGTGGGTGTGGATGAGCGTTCCGACCTGGCCATCCTTGCCATTCAGGGCCCCCACGCCCGCGAGAAGGTCGCCGCGCTGGTCAGTGCCTCGCGTGCCGCGCTGATCCGCGAATTGCGCCCGTTCGAAGGCATGGCCGAAGGTGACTGGTTCATCGCCCGAACCGGTTACACCGGTGAAGACGGCCTCGAGATCATCTTGCCCGGTCATCAGGCCCCTGCATTCTTCAACGACCTGGTCGGTGCCGGCATCGCCCCCAGCGGCCTTGGCGCCCGCGATACCCTGCGACTGGAAGCCGGCATGAACCTGTACGGCCAGGACATCGACGAAAACCACACGCCGCTCACCTCCAACCTGGGCTGGAGCATTGCCTGGGAACCTGCCGAGCGCGACTTCATTGGCCGCACTGCGCTGCAGGACGAGATCAAGAGTGGCGTGAAGGAAAAACTGGTTGGGCTGGTGCTCGAAGAACGTGGCGTGTTGCGTGCCCATCAGGTGGTACGTGTCGCTGGGATTGGCGAAGGAGAGATCACCAGTGGTAGTTTCTCGCCTACGCTGAGCAAGTCCATCGCCTTGGCGCGCGTGCCCATGGCCACTGGCGACCGCGCCGAAGTCGAAATTCGCGGCAAGTGGTACCCGGTGCGTGTGGTAAAACCCACTTTCGTGCGCCACGGCAAGATTCTGATCTGAACAATCAACGGCGGACCGACCGCTGAGCCAATCGAGGAATACAAGACATGAGCAATATCCCCGCCGACCTGCGTTATGCCGAAAGCCATGAATGGGCACGCCTGGAAACTGACGGGACCGTCACCGTGGGCATCAGCGATCACGCCCAGGCAGCCCTGGGTGATGTGGTGTTCGTAGAGCTGGCGGAAGTTGGCAAGGTGTTCGCCGCTGGCGACGCTGCCGGCGTTGTGGAGTCGGTCAAGGCCGCTTCCGACATCTACGCCCCGGTCGGTGGCGAAGTCATCGCCGTCAACGAAGAACTGGCCGACAGCCCCGAGCTGCTCAACGAAAAACCTTACGAGTCGTGGATCTTCAAGCTCAAGCCAAGCGACACGTCCGAGCTGGACAAGCTGATGGATGCCGCCGGCTACAAGGCTGCCATCGGCGAGTAATCGCCTGGTCGCTGGCTCCTGCAGCAGGCACCCTCCTGCAGGAGCCCGGTACTGCAACCCCAAGAATTCCCGCAGAATCGGCAATCCTTCCTAGACTTATAAGTCTCCATGAGGCCTGGTCTAGGAAGAGAGCGTCGTCATGTCCCAGTCGCCATCCCTGCATCAACTGCAAGAGCTCAACCCTTTCCTGCGTCGCCACCTGGGGCCTGATGCCTCGGAGCAGCAGGCCATGCTCACCACGTTGGGCGTTGCCAGCCGCAGTGAGCTGATCGAGCAGACTGTCCCCCCTGGAATCCGACTGAACCGTCCGCTCGACCTTCCGCCGGCCCTGGATGAACAGGCTGCACTGGCCAAGCTCGCTGGCTATGCCGAGCAGAACCAGGTATGGACCAGTCTGATCGGCATGGGCTATCACGGCACGGTCACGCCGACGGTGATCCTGCGAAACGTGTTGGAGAACCCCGGCTGGTACACCGCCTACACGCCCTATCAGCCGGAAATCGCCCAAGGCCGGCTGGAGGCGCTGTTGAACTTCCAGCAGATGATCATCGACCTGACCGGGCTGGCCCTGGCTAATGCGTCGTTGCTCGACGAGGCCACCGCTGCCGCCGAAGCCATGGCCTTGGCCAAGCGTGTGGCGCGCAGCAAGAGCAACGCGTTCTTCGCTGATGAGCATTGCCACCCGCAAACCCTCTCGGTGCTGAAAACCCGCGCCGAAGGGTTTGGCTTCGAGCTGATCGTGGACTGCGTGGATAACCTCGCCAAGCACTCGGTATTCGGCGCGCTGCTGCAATACCCGGATACCCACGGCGAGGTGCGCGACTTGCGTCCGCTGGTCGACCAGCTCCACAGCCAGCAGGCATTGGCCTGTGTAGCGGCCGACCTGTTGAGCCTGGTGGTGCTGGCACCGCCCGGCGAGTGGGGTGCGGACGTAGTGCTGGGTTCGACCCAGCGCTTTGGCGTGCCCATGGGCTACGGCGGCCCCCATGCGGCCTATTTCGCCTGCCGCGATGATTACAAGCGCGCCATGCCGGGGCGCATCATCGGTGTCTCCCGCGATGCCCGCGGCAACACCGCGCTGCGCATGGCGCTGCAGACCCGCGAGCAGCACATTCGCCGTGAGAAGGCCAACTCCAACATCTGCACGGCCCAGGTGCTGCTGGCCAACATCGCCGGTTTCTATGCCGTCTACCACGGCCCGGAAGGCCTGCAGCGCATCGCCCAGCGGGTCCATCGGTTGACGTTTATCCTGGCAGCAGGGCTTGAGGCCAAGGGTATAAAGCGCCTCAACCAGCATTTCTTCGACACCCTTACACTGGATGTCGGTGGCGCCCAGGCCGCGATCATCGAAAGTGCCGAACATGCCCGGATCAACCTGCGAATTCTTGGACGCGGGCACCTGGGCGTGAGCCTGGACGAGACCTGCAACGAAGCGACGGTACTGCGGCTGTTCGACATCTTCCTCGGTGTGGACCATGGCCTGGACATCGCTGAACTCGACAAGCATGCCTTGCCCGAGGGTATTCCTGCCGCGTTGGTACGGCGCACGCCCTTGCTCGCTCACCCGGTGTTCAACCTGCACCACAGCGAGACCGAGATGTTGCGTTACCTCAAGCACCTGGAGAACAAGGACCTGGCGCTGAACCAGTCGATGATCCCACTGGGCTCATGCACCATGAAGCTCAACGCGACCAGCGAGATGATTCCCATCACCTGGCCGGGCTTTGCCAACATCCACCCCTTCGCGCCGGCCGCCCAGGTGACGGGCTACAAGGCGATGATCGACGAGCTGGAGGCTTGGTTGTGCGCCATTACCGGCTTCGACGCCATCTGCATGCAGCCCAACTCGGGCGCCCAGGGTGAATATGCCGGGCTCATGGCCATCACCCGATATCATCACAGCCGTCATCAGCCCCACCGCACCTTGTGCCTGATACCCTCATCGGCCCACGGCACCAACCCGGCTTCGGCGCAGATGGCGGGGATGGAGGTGGTGATCGTCGAATGCGATGACGAGGGCAACGTCGACCTCGACGACCTCAAGGCCAAAGCCCGAGCGGCTGGCGACCGGCTGTCCTGCCTGATGATCACCTACCCGTCCACCCATGGGGTGTACGAGGAGGGTATTCGCGAGATTTGCGACGTGATCCACCAGCACGGCGGCCAGGTGTACATGGATGGCGCCAACCTCAATGCCCAGGTTGGCCTGACCAGGCCGGCGGACATCGGCGCAGACGTTTCGCACATGAACCTGCACAAGACGTTTTGCATCCCCCACGGCGGGGGTGGCCCAGGCATGGGGCCAATTGGGATTCGCGCCCACCTCAAGCCGTTCGTCGCCAGCCACCCGGTAGTGCCGGTGCCTGGGCTGGACCCGAACAACAGCGCGGTCAGCGCCGCGCCGTGGGGCAGCGCGAGCATCTTGCCGATCAGCTGGATGTACATCGCCATGATGGGCCCGCAGCTGGCTGACGCCAGCGAGGTGGCGATCCTCTCGGCGAACTATTTGGCCAGCCAGCTGAGTGGCGCGTTCCCCGTGCTGTATCGCGGCCGCAACCAGCGGGTGGCGCACGAATGCATTCTCGACCTGCGCCCGCTCAAGGCGCAGACCGGCATCACCGAGGAAGACGTGGCCAAGCGCCTGATGGACTACGGTTTCCATGCCCCGACCATGTCGTTCCCGGTGCCTGGCACGTTGATGGTGGAGCCGACCGAAAGCGAGTCGAAGGCGGAGCTGGATCGCTTTGTCGATGCCATGCTGGCAATTCGCGCCGAGATCGGCGAGGTGCAGGAGGGTAATTGGCCGGCGGAGGACAACCCGCTCAAGCACGCGCCGCATACGCTGGCTGATGTCCTCGCACCGTGGAATCGGCCGTACAGCCTGGAGCAAGGCGTCGCCCCCAGTGGCCACGTTCGCCAGCACAAGTATTGGCCAGCGGTGAACCGGGTCGACAATGTCTATGGGGACAGGAATCTGTTCTGTGCGTGTGTGCCGGTGGAGGCCTACCGCTGAGAGAAGGGGCTGCGTTGCAGCCCCCCACGCTTACTCGGCTACTGCATTCTTGGCAAGAATGGCATTGGCCAGTTCCATGTCGCTGGCTTCAATCCCTGGGTTCTCGGTGCGTACCTGGTGCAGGGCTGCCTCCAGGAAAGGTCCGCGAATGGCGCCTTCACTGGCGACGAAGCTGCCGGCATCATCCTGTGCCGCCAATACCAGCTTGTGATCTCTGGACGTCAGGTAGCTCGACGCTGTGGTCGCACCTGTCGTCATGAGGTTACGCAAGAACTCATCGGCCATGGCGGAGCCAATCGGCAGCGACAGCAAGGCAGTAGCTGCGATGGCGGTTTTGAGACGCATGATGAAACACCTCAAAGGGTGGGGGTTGAAGATGCCCGCTTTGATCCTGCCGCACTGACGCAAGTTCCTTGAATACAAGGCTTTTTTTGCTCAGGTGCAGACCCTCAGGACCTCCTCGAGGCTGGTCAGACCCAGCGCCACTTTCGCTTCCCCGCAGCTTCGAAGATCCTTTAGTCCATCCTCCCTGGCCTGGTCACGCAATGCTGCAAGGTCGGTGCCCGGGCTTATCCGCGCGCGAAGCTCGTCGCTTGGGGTCAGCAGCTCGAAAAGACCGGTTCGGCCTTGGAAACCAGTGCCACGGCAGCGGCGGCATGGCTGGCCTTCTCCCATCGTCGGACGTCCATTGCACTCGTCGCACAAGGTGCGCACCAGACGCTGGGCCATGACGCCGATAAGGGTTGCCTTGATCAGGTAATCGGCGACGCCCAGCTCTTGCAGCCGAGTGATGGCGCTACAGGCGTCGTTGGTGTGTAACGTGGACAGCACCAGATGCCCGGTCAAGGCCGCCTGAACCGCCACCAGCGCCGTTTCGCGGTCGCGAATTTCACCGATCATGATGATATCCGGGTCTTGGCGCAGCAGGGCGCGGGCGCCGTTGGCGAAGCTCAGGTCAAGGCTTGGTTGGACTTGCAACTGGTTGAACGCAGGCTCCAGGCGCTCGACAGGGTCTTCGATGGTGCACAGGTTGACCTCGGGCGTGGCCAGCGACTTAAGGCTCGCGTACAGGGTGCTGGTCTTGCCGGAGCCGGTGGGTCCGGTGACCAGGATGATGCCCTGTCGTCGACGCAACAGTGCTTGCCACAGGGCAAGCTGTTCGCCTTCAAGACCCAGGCTGTCGAAGCGCTCATGCAATTGCTGCGGGTCGAACAGGCGCAGCACCAGTTTTTCGCCAAACGGGGTAGGGAGGGACGAAAGGCGCAGCTCGACTTCTTCGCCGCCAGGCAGACGGCTCTTAAGTCGACCATCCTGAGGCCGGCGTTTTTCCGCGACATCCATGCGCCCTAGGTGCTTGAGGCGGCTGACGACCGCCAGGGTCACGCCGGCAGGGAAGGCATAGACCGTGTGCAGCAGGCCGTCGATGCGGTAGCGCAGTCGGCCCTGGTCGCGGCGGGGCTCCAGGTGGATGTCACTGGCCCGTTGTTCGACGGCATACTGCAGCAGCCAATCGACGATGTGCACGATATGGGCATCGTCAGCCGAGGCTTCGGCCTGGCGCTTGCCCAGCTCCAGCAACTGCTCCAGGTCGCCCAGGCTGGCCGATTGCTGATGCTGCGCGCCCTTTACCGAATGGGCCAGGCGAAAGAGCGACTGGCCTAGCTGGCGGAGTTGCACCGGGTTGGCCAGCACGCGGCGAATGGGTTTACCCAGGCTGCGCGCCAGGTCGGCCTGCCAACTGTCCTGAAAAGGTTGGGCGCTGGCGACGGTGACGCGCTGGGCATCGGCGTGCACGACCAGGATGCCATGGCGTTGAGCGAATGCTGGGGAAACCAGACCCGTGACCTGGGACAGGTCGAGCTGCATGGGGTCGATTTGCATGTAGGGCTGGCCGACCTTGTTCGCAAGCCATTGGCAGAGGCGGTCCAGATCAAGGCGTTGGCCTGGCTGCTGGCGATCTTGCAGGCCACAGGCGGCGATTTGTTCCAACGGATGGCGGGCGGGTTGGGTGGCGGCGTGCCTAAGCACCTGCAGGGTGTCGTTGGCGTGCAGGTGCTGGTCGGTGAGCAGGGCTTCGAGCACGCGCCTGAGGTCGAGTGCCGGATTGTCTTGGCTATGCATGGAGGCGTCCGTGCCTGATGGAGGTGCTGCTCAGGCTAGCCGGGCGGGGGGAGGTTGCCGAACATGAAGGGTTTCTGGATCTTGCAGGGCCTGTCACTGCCCGGTCATTGGCGAGACGGCGCTTACAGTGATCGTGACGACCTGACGAGCCACTGCTGGTTGGTCAGGCTCACCTCACCCACACACACCAGGTTACGCAGTTTTTGCGCTATCACCTCGGCCCGGTGCCAGCTCAGTCCACCGATGCCCACCTCGATATTCAACCAGTCATCCTGCTGGCTGACCTGCACGCTGTGTGGCGTGAGGAACTGCAGGGCAAACAGGTTGAGTACCCGGCACAGGCTGTCGGGTTCGGCCTCGGCCTGCAGGCGATAGTTGACGGTGCTGTGGGCGTTGTTGGCCGCCCAGACGTCGGTACGGGGCTGTGCGTTCATGCTGTTCTCCGCAAGAGTGGGAAGAATTCTTGCACGTTTCCAAAGGCATTTTTTCGCTATGATGGGTGGATTTCGCCGTTGAGGCGAATTGATCAATTCAAAAAACACTCTATGAGAGAATTAAAAATGCATGGCGAGCTGGACGCCTACGACCGACGCATTCTTGAGCTGCTGCAGGAGGACGCCTCGCTGTCCAGCGCACAGATCGCCGAGCGTGTCGGGCTTTCGCAATCGCCGTGCTGGCGTCGCATTCAGCGCCTGAAGGAGGAGGGGGTGATTCGGGGCCAGGTGACCTTGCTCGATCGCAAGAAAGTCGGGCTCAACACGCAGATTTTCGCCGAGGTGAAACTCAACGCTCACGGGCGCTCCAACTTCACCGAGTTCACCGAGGCAATTCGCGGCTTTCCGGAAGTGCTGGAGTGTTATGTGCTGATGGGGTCGGTGGACTTTCTGTTGCGCATCGTCACGCCGGACATCGAAGCCTACGAACGGTTTTTCTTCGAGAAGCTGTCGAATGTGCCGGGGATCCAGGAGGTCAATTCGATCGTGGCCTTGTCCGAGATCAAGTCCACGACCAGCTTGCCGCTGGCGCGCTGAGCGACTGCGATGATCCGCAAATCATCGCAGCCCCTGCATGAGCGGCTAGCCGGCGGGGTTTACGCTGACTCAAGCCTTGATCAGATACTTCCAACCGCGGCTCTGATCCACCGCGCGGGCCTGCTCGATGCGCGCTTCGAGCAGCTCATCGGACAGGGGTTGTTCGGCCAGCTCGTGCAGTTTCTTCAGGTCGCCATACAGGCGGTCCATCTGCGGCGCTTCGAGCACCTGGCGTGCGTGGTGCAGCCAGGCCAGCAGCTGTTCGAGACGCGGCAACTGCTCGGCCAGGTCTTCTGGACGCTGAGTGTAGAGCGGCAGCTTCAGGGCGCGGCCTTCCTCGCCCAGCAGGTGGCCCAGCCAGCTGGCCAGTTGCGCCTTGCCCTGGCGCTCGCCACGGCCTTTACGATCCAGAGTCCAACTACGGGCTAGCAGCCAGCGAGACGTTTCCAGCGAGAACTGGCCCCAACGGATGTCTTCCAGCTCTTCGGCGAACTGCTCGGGCGCGGCGCGGCGGATGTCTTCGTCATCGTTGCCGGCCTGAACCAGCGGGCGCCAGTCTTCCAGCAGTGCGTCCAGGCGGGTGCGCAGGGCGCGAGTAGTCGGGCGTGGTGCGGCCTGGCCCAGGCTGCTGGTCAGGGCGCGCAGTTCGCTGAGGCACAGGACCCATTCCTGCAACAAGCGCCAGTGACCGTTGTGGCGGTATTGCTCAGCCAGGCGCTGGCTGCTGCCCAGCAGTTGCCAGGCGAGTGCGGCGTAGGCGTCGTCCACGGCCATTTCGGCGTCCAGCTCGGTGTGGGGCAGGCCCAACTCGTAGCTGTCGGGATCCAGCAGGCGGTAGCCGCGCTCGGCCTTGCTGATGTCGCAGGGCATCAGTGGCAGGCTGGCGGCCAGCTCGGCGGCAAGTTCGAGCAATGCCTCCGGGGCACCTTCGCGCAGTTCGAGTTCCAGCTCGCAGATCTCTTCCTTGCGTTTGCCGGCGATCACGAAGCCCTGGTCCAGCGCGGCTTCGATCACCACCTTGCTCTTGCCCCGACCCCAGGCGATTTCAGCGTATTCGCGGGTGAAGTCGGTGGTGAACAGCGGCTTGATGGTTTTCTTGTCCAGGTCGGCCAGTTGCTCGGGCCAGCAGGTGGCGTCGAGCTTTTTCAGGTCCAGCTTGACCTTGTCCAGCTGCCATTCGAATTCGTTGCGCTCGGACAGGCCGGCAACGCTTTGGCCACGGCACTTGAGGGTCTGGATGATCACATCGCCGTCACGGCGCAGGCGCAGGGCGACGCGGGCAGCCGAGAGGTCGCGCTCGGGGGTATCGAAGTACTGGTTGAGCAGCTCGCGGGTCTGCCAGCCGGACTTGTTGCGCTTCTTCAGCAGGGGGTGCTCGCGCAGGGCGGCAAGGGTCTCGCGGCTGGCGCGGAGCTTGAGTTCGGTTTCTTTGTGCATCACAGGCTCGAAGGGAGGGGCGTGGTTGGCGGTGAGTCTACAGGAGTCGGCTGTGGACTGTTGAGTTTGCCAGGGCTTTGCCCTGCTTTGGCGACGCAAGGGGACATCCACAGGGCCAGCGGGTTGCCCGCGAGCAGGAATGCGTTGCTATGATGGGCAACGCTTTCGAGGAGTATGCGCATGCCGTTGCCGACGCTCAAAGACCAGTTCGCCGCCTTGGTTGCCGCGCCCTCGGTCAGTTGCACCCAGCCCGCGCTGGACCAGTCCAACCGCCAGGTCATCGACCTGCTGGCAGGCTGGTTGGCCGACCTGGGGTTCAAGTGCGACATTCAGCCAGTCAGCCCCGGCAAGTTCAACCTGTTGGCCAGTCGTGGCACCGGCCCTGGCGGCCTTGTGCTGGCAGGTCACAGCGATACGGTGCCCTATGACCCGCAGCTGTGGGCGAGTGATCCGCTCAAGCTGACCGAGGTCGATGGTCGCTGGGTCGGGCTTGGCAGTTGCGACATGAAGGGCTTTTTCGCCTTGGTGATCGAAGCGGTGCTGCCGTTGCTGGAGCACGACTTCAAGCAGCCGTTGCTGATCCTGGCCACCTGCGACGAAGAAAGCTCCATGTCTGGGGCCCGCGCCCTGGCAGAAGCCGGGCAGCCTCTTGGGCGTGCGGCGGTGATTGGCGAGCCCACGGGCCTGCGGCCGATTCGCATGCACAAGGGCATTCTCATGGACCGAATCGACATCCTCGGGCGCAGCGGCCACTCCTCCGACCCAAGCCTGGGGCGCAGCGCCATGGAGGCCATGCATGCGGTCATGGGCGAGTTGATGGGCTTGCGCCGGCAATGGCAGGAAACCTACCGCAACCCGCAGTTCTCCGTACCGACACCGACCATGAACTTCGGCTGCATCCACGGTGGCGACAACCCTAACCGCATCTGTGGCCAGTGCGCGCTGGAGTTCGACCTGCGTCCTTTGCCTGGCATGGACGTGGAGCAGTTGCGCGCGGCCATCCGCGAGAAGTTGGTGCCGCTGGCTGAGCGCCATGAGGTGCGTATCGACTACGCGCCGCTGTTCCCGGAAGTGCCACCGTTCGAGCAGGCCGCCGATGCCGAGCTGGTACAGGTAGCCGAACGTCTGACCGGGCATCGCGCCGAAGCGGTGGCGTTCGGCACCGAAGCGCCTTATCTTCAGCAGCTGGGTTGCCAGACCATCGTGCTCGGCCCCGGTGACATCGCCTGTGCCCACCAGCCGGGCGAATACCTTGAAATGTCACGAATCGAGCCTACCGTGCGTCTATTGCGTGACCTGATCCGGCACTATTGCCTGAATTAAACGTCAATCGAGCTGATTCGTTCTTGCCTAGAGGAGACCGCGCGTGACCGCAAGCCTGTTCCGACGATGATCCTGAACGCCGTGTGATCCACCGTTCTCCGTCCACTTTATCCACAGGCCCTGTCATGCCCGAATACGTCAACTGGCTGCGTCATGCCTCCCCGTACATCAATGCTCATCGCGATTGCACCTTCGTGGTCATGCTCCCCGGCGATGGTGTGGAGCACCCGAACTTCGGCAATATCGTCCATGACCTGGTACTGCTGCACAGTCTTGGCGTGCGGCTGGTACTGGTGCATGGCTCGCGTCCACAAATCGAAAGCCGCCTGGCGGCTCGCGGGCTGACGCCGCACTACCACCGCGGCTTGCGCATCACTGACGCGGCCACCCTGGACTGCGTGATCGATGCAGTCGGCGCCTTGCGTCTTGCCATCGAGGCGCGGCTGTCGATGGATATCGCCGCCTCACCGATGCAGGGCTCGCGCTTGCGTGTGGCCTGCGGCAACCTGGTCACCGCACGGCCGATCGGCGTACTCGAAGGGGTCGATTTCCACCACACCGGCGAAGTGCGTCGGATCGACCGCAAGGGCATCAGCCGCTTGCTCGACGAGCGCTCCATCGTGCTGCTGTCGCCCCTGGGGTATTCGCCTACGGGTGAAATCTTCAATTTGGCCTGCGAAGACGTCGCCACCCGGGCGGCCATCGAATTGGGTGCTGACAAGCTGCTGTTGTTCGGCGCCGAACCGGGTTTGCTGGACGAGAACGGCAAGCTGGTGCGCGAGCTGCGCCCGCAACAGGTCGCACCGCATTTGGCCCGTCTGGGCAGCGATTACCAGGGCGAGTTGCTCGATGCTGCCGCCGAGGCGTGCAAGGGGGGCGTGGCGCGCAGTCATATCGTCAGTTATGCCGAAGATGGCGCGCTGTTGACCGAGCTGTTCACCCGTGAGGGTGGCGGTACGCTGGTTTCCCAGGAACAGTTCGAGGTGGTGCGCGAGGCTACCATCGACGACGTCGGCGGCTTGCTGGAGTTGATCAGTCCGCTGGAAGAGCAGGGCATTCTGGTACGTCGTTCGCGCGAGGTGCTGGAGCGGGAGATCGAGCAGTTTAGCGTGGTCGAGCGTGAGGGCATGATCATCGCCTGTGCGGCGTTGTACCCGATAGCCGATTCCGAAGCGGGCGAACTGGCGTGCCTGGCGGTCAACCCAGAGTACCGCCATGGCGGGCGCGGGGACGAGTTGCTGGAGCGCATCGAGAGCCGGGCGCGGCAGTTGGGGTTGAATACCTTGTTCGTGTTGACGACGCGTACCGCGCACTGGTTCCGCGAGCGTGGGTTCGCGCCCAGTGGGGTCGAGCGGCTGCCGGCGGCGCGAGCTTCGCTGTACAACTATCAGCGCAATTCGAAGATTTTCGAGAAATCCCTGTAAGCCTGTGCTTGCCGGCTTCGCGGCCCGCAATGAAAAACGCCGCCCTTGTGGGCGGCGTTTTCGTTTACACGGTATGCAGGTACCAGTTGTACTCGAGGTCGGAGATCGAGTGCTCGAACTCCTCCAGCTCGCTTTCCTTGCACGCGACAAAGATGTCGATGTACTTCGGATCGATGTACTTGTTCAGGATCTCGCTGTCGTCCAGCTCGCGCAGGGCATCGCGCAGGTTGTTCGGCAGGCTCTGTTCCAGCTGCTCGTACGAGTTGCCTTCGATCGGCTCGCCTGGCTCGATTTTGTTGGTCAGGCCATGGTGCACGCCCGCCAGGACGGCCGCCATCATCAGGTACGGGTTGGCATCGGCACCGGCAACGCGATGCTCGATGCGCACGGCATCTGGCGAGCCAGTCGGCACGCGCAGGGCCACGGTGCGGTTGTCCAGACCCCAGCTCGGCGCGTTCGGCACGTAGAACTGGGCGCCGAAGCGGCGGTACGAGTTGACGTTCGGGCAGAGGAACGCCATGGACGCGGGCAGGGTCTCGAGCACACCGCCGACAGCGTGACGTAGCGCGGCGTTCTGCTCGGGATCCTCGCTGGTGAAGATGTTGTTGCCATCTTTGTCCAGCACGGAGATGTGTACATGCAGGCCGTTGCCTGCCTGGCCCGGGTAGGGCTTGGCCATGAAGGTGGTGTCCATTTCATGGTCGTAGGCGATGTTCTTGATCAAGCGCTTGAGCAGCACGGCATAGTCGCAGGCCTTGAGCGGGTCGGCGACGTGGTGCAGGTTGACTTCGAACTGCGCCGGGGCGCTTTCCTTGACGATGGCGTCGGCCGGAATACCTTGCTCCTTGGCACCTTCGAGGATGTCCTGGAGGCAGTCGGCGTATTCGTCGAGGTCGTCGATCAGGTACACCTGGGTCGACTGCGGACGCTTGCCCGAAATGGGTGAACGCGGTGGCTGTGGACGGCCGTTCACGTTCTCCTGGTCGATCAGGTAGAACTCCAGCTCGAAGGCTGCGCAGATGGTGAGGCCCATCTCGGTGAATTTGCTCACTACCTGACGCAGCACTTCGCGCGGGTCGGCGAAGAACGGCTCGCCTTCGAGCTCGTGCATGGTCATCAGCAGCTGAGCGGTGGGGCGCTTCTGCCAGGGTTCGTTGGAGAGGGTGCCGGGAATCGGGTAGCAGATGCGGTCGGCATCGCCGATGTCCAGGCCCAGCCCGGTGCTTTCAACGGTGGAACCGTTGATATCCAGGGCGAAGAGGGAGGCCGGCAGGTTGATGCCTTTCTCGTAAACCTTGTGGAGGCTGGTGCGTTCGATTCGCTTGCCACGAACCACACCATTCATATCTGCAATCAGAAGGTCAACGTAGAGAACCTCAGGATGTTCCTTAAGGAACGCGTTCGCTTCGTTAAGCTGAACGGCACGCGGGGGTACCGACATGATGCAACACCTTTGTTGTTAAAAATATCAATCAAGGGGGGCTTGCAGGTCCAGTCAATCGAAAAGACATACTGATGTCAAGCCAACCCCATGATGCCCTGAAATGGCACATCGACGGCAGATTTGCTGCATATCGGGGCAATCCATTATCCGCTATTTCCGCTGCGAAGGGCTATCTCCGACACGCCGTGTTTTATTTTTTACGGAGGTGTTGTGTAAAAAAATGAACAAGGCTAAGCTCGGTCTCAACCCAGAACACAATAATACGAGGGTCACATGGTCCGCTTGTCGCGACCTGTACGTGCTGCCAGTGCAGCACCATCGGGTATCTCCGTCCTATTTGCGCGCCCCGACGATTGGTCGGCTGCACTGGCCGCAATAATTGACGCCTGGCCTTCGCGGACCACGCCCCGTAGCGGTCTATCGCACCTCTTTTCGCCTTTCTGCCCATCGAACTCATTACGGATACGCCTGTTTCCAGTGTATCCACTGCGGTCCTGCGCGCGGGTTTTTGCTTTAGCAATGTACTCCATCCAGAATCAGAGCGCGGACCACCTTACCTCCTGAGGTATTTATGAGTAACAACCTCGACCAGCTCACCGATTGGTTGAAAGAGCACAAGATCACCGAAGTCGAGTGCCTGATCAGCGACTTGACCGGCATCACGCGCGGCAAGATATCGCCCACCAACAAGTTCATCGCCGAAAAAGGCATGCGCCTGCCCGAGAGCGTGTTGTTGCAAACCGTGACCGGCGACTACGTCGACGACGACATCTATTACGAACTGCTCGATCCTGCCGACATCGACATGATCTGCCGCCCGGACGAGAACGCCGTGTTCCTGGTGCCGTGGGCCATCGAGCCAACCGCCCAGGTCATTCACGACACCTACGACAAGAAGGGCAACCCGGTCGAACTATCGCCGCGCAACGTCCTGAAAAAAGTGCTCAAACTCTATGCCGACAAGGGCTGGCAGCCGATCGTCGCGCCCGAGATGGAGTTCTACCTGACCAAGCGTAGCGAAGACCCGGACTTCCCGCTGCAGCCCCCGGTGGGCCGTTCGGGCCGCCCGGAAACCGGTCGGCAGTCGTTCTCCATCGAGGCAGCCAACGAATTCGACCCGCTGTTCGAAGATGTCTACGACTGGTGCGAGCTGCAGCAGCTGGACCTCGACACGCTGATCCACGAAGACGGCACGGCGCAGATGGAGATCAACTTCCGTCATGGCGACGCCCTGCACCTGGCCGACCAGATCCTGGTGTTCAAACGCACCATGCGCGAGGCGGCGCTCAAGCACAATGTGGCCGCGACCTTCATGGCCAAGCCGATGACCGGCGAGCCGGGCAGTGCCATGCACTTGCACCAGAGCGTGGTTGACGTGCACACCGGCAAGAACATCTTCTCCAATGAAGACGGCAGCATGAGTCAGCTGTTCCTCCACCACATCGGTGGCTTGCAGAGATTCATTCCCGAAGCGCTGCCGCTGTTCGCTCCCAACGTCAACTCGTTCCGTCGTTTCCTGCCCGATACCTCGGCGCCGGTGAACGTCGAATGGGGCGAAGAGAACCGCACGGTTGGCCTGCGGGTGCCGGATGCCGGGCCACAGAGCCGGCGTGTCGAAAACCGCCTCCCCGGTGCTGATGCGAACCCCTACCTGGCCATCGCGGCGAGCCTGCTGTGCGGCTACATCGGCATGGTCGAAGGTATCGAAGCCAGCGCACCGGTGGTGGGCCGAGGCTATGAGCGGCGTAACCTGCGCCTGCCGCTGACCATCGAGGATGCCCTTGAGCGTATGGAAATCAGCCGCGCGCTGACCCAGTACCTGGGCAAGAAATTCATCACCGGCTACGTCGCCACCAAGCGCGCCGAGCATGAAAACTTCAAACGCGTCATCAGCTCCTGGGAACGTGAGTTCCTGCTGTTCGCTGTCTGATCAACCCTGAGGCCGCTCAAGGGCGGCCGCCGGAAAATGGAGAGGCACATGAGCGTCAACAACCCGCAAACCCGTGAATGGCAAACCCTGAGCGGCGAGCACCACCTTGCACCTTTCTCTGACTACAAGCAGTTGAAGGAGAAAGGGCCGCGCATCATCACCAAGGCGCAGGGTGTGCATTTGTGGGACAGCGAGGGGCACAAGATCCTCGACGGCATGGCTGGCCTGTGGTGCGTTGCAGTCGGCTATGGCCGTGAAGAGCTGGTGCAGGCGGCAGAAAAGCAGATGCGAGAACTGCCGTACTACAACCTGTTCTTCCAGACCGCCCACCCACCTGCGTTGGAGCTGGCCAAGGCCATTACCGACGTGGCGCCGAAGGGCATGACCCATGTGTTCTTCACCGGTTCCGGCTCCGAAGGCAATGACACCGTGCTGCGCATGGTCCGTCATTACTGGGCGCTCAAGGGCAAGCCGCAGAAACAGACCATCATCGGCCGCATCAACGGTTACCACGGCTCCACTGTCGCCGGTGCAAGCCTGGGTGGTATGAGCGGCATGCACGAGCAGGGCGGCCTGCCGATCCCGGGCATCGTGCACATCCCTCAGCCGTACTGGTTCGGCGAGGGCGGCGACATGACCCCTGATGAATTCGGGGTTTGGGCTGCCGAGCAACTGGAGAAGAAAATTCTGGAGGTTGGCGAAGACAACGTCGCGGCCTTCATCGCCGAGCCGATTCAGGGCGCTGGCGGCGTGATCATTCCGCCAGTGACCTACTGGCCGAAGGTCAAGGAGATCCTTGCCAAGTACGACATCCTGTTCGTCGCCGACGAAGTGATCTGCGGTTTCGGCCGTACCGGCGAGTGGTTCGGTTCGGACTACTACGACCTCAAGCCAGACCTGATGACCATCGCCAAGGGCCTGACCTCCGGTTACATCCCCATGGGCGGTGTGATCGTGCGTGACACAGTCGCCCAGGTGCTCAGCGAAGGTGGTGACTTCAACCACGGCTTCACCTACTCCGGCCACCCGGTTGCGGCGGCGGTGGGCCTGGAAAACCTGCGCATCCTGCGCGACGAGAAGATCGTCGAGAAGGCTCGCACAGATGTGGCACCCTACTTGCAAAAGCGTCTGCGAGAGCTGCAAGACCACCCGCTGGTTGGCGAAGTGCGCGGCCTGGGCCTGCTCGGTGCGATCGAGCTGGTCAAGGACAAAGCCACCCGCAGCCGTTACGAAGGCAAGGGCGTAGGCATGATCTGCCGCAACTTCTGCTTCGAGAACGGCCTGATCATGCGTGCGGTCGGCGACACCATGATCATCGCCCCGCCCCTGGTCATCAGCCATGCAGAGGTGGACGAGTTGGTAGAGAAGGCGCGCAAGTGCCTGGACCTGACCTATGAAGCGATCAAGTGAGCGCCTGCTAGGCTAGCGTTGTGACATTAGTTGCGGACAAGGCTCTGCTTTCCTTGAAACAGCGCCTTGGAACTTGCCAGACTAGCGACTGTTTCAGTCGCCCAACGCGTGTACTGCGGGACCTGGCAGCTGAACGGATGGCTAATCAAAAAAATCTGGAGCATGACGCATGAAGAAAATGGGCAAGACGTTGCTGGCCGCAGCCCTGATGGGTGCCATGGCCACCGCTGTGCAGGCTGAAGACAAAGTCCTGAACGTCTACAACTGGTCGGACTACATCGCTCCGGAAACGGTCGCCAAGTTCGAGAAGCAGACTGGCATCAAGGTCAAGTACGACGTCTTCGACAGCAACGAAACCCTGGAAGCCAAGCTGCTGGCGGGCAAGTCCGGTTACGACATCGTTGTGCCGTCCAACAACTTCCTGGCCAAGCAGATCAAGGCTGGTGTGTATCAGGAGCTGGACCGTTCCAAGCTGCCGAACTGGAAAAACCTCGACGAAGACCTGCTCAAGGCCGTCGGCGATGCCAGCGACCCGGGTAACAAATACGCCTTCCCCTACATGTGGGGTTCGATCGGTATTGGCTACAACCCTGAGAAGGTCAAGGCCGCGCTGGGCGTCGACAAGATCGACTCCTGGGACGCCGTGTTCAAGCCAGAGAACATCGCCAAGCTCAAGAGCTGCGGCGTGAGCTTCCTCGATGCGCCGACCGAAATGCTGCCGGCCGCACTGCACTACCTGGGCAAGCCGACCAACAGCACCAAGAAGGAAGACCTGAAGGCCGCCGAGGACCTGTTCCTGAGCATCCGTCCTTCGATCACCTACTTCCACTCGTCCAAGTACATCGGTGACCTGGCCAACGGCAACATCTGCGTCGCCGTCGGTTACTCGGGTGACCTGGAGCAGTCCAAGGCGCGTGCCCATGAAGCGGGCGACAAGGTCAAGCTGGACTACGTCATTCCGAAAGAAGGCGCCGGTACCTTCTACGACATGGTCGCCATGCCGAAGGATGCCGAGCACAAGGACGCTGCCTACAAGTTCATGGACTTCCTGATGCAGCCGGAGATCATGGCCGAGATCACCAACGCCGTGCGCTTCCCGAATGGCAACAAGGCCGCGACCCAGTTCGTGGACAAGGACATCACCAGCGACCCAAGCATCTATCCGCCTGCCGAAGTGAAGAAACAGCTGTACGCGATTGCTGCTCCAGAAGCCGCCGCCCAGCGCGTCATCACTCGCAGCTGGACCAAGATCAAGTCGGGCAAGTAAACCCGATGCTGAACCCTCTGGGCCGGGGCTTTCCGGCCCAGAGGCAGTGAAAGGCAATTGATGATTGCGGCATCGAGGCTGCGAAGGTAAGTTGCGCGCCGGTTTTACGTGTGCGGCAGCGCTCGTACCCATGAAGCGAGCCGTCACCGAGGCACTGATTGTGAGGACCACCCACTTGTCTATTTCTGTTTTACGCAAGGCCTTGATGGCTGGAGCGGGCCTGACGCTGGCATGCAGCGTCCAAGCGGCGCCTACGGTGCACTTCTACAACTGGTCCGATTATATCGGCCCTAACACCCTCGCGGATTTCGAGAAAGCGACCGGTATCAAGCCGGTGCAGGACGTCTTCGACTCCAATGAAACCTTGGAAGGCAAGTTGCTGGCCGGTAACACCGGCTACGACGTAGTCGTGCCGTCCAACCATTTCCTGGGCAAGCAGATCAAGGCGGGCGCGTTCCAGAAGCTCGACAAGAGCCTGCTGCCTGATTATTCCAACCTGGACCCGGCGCTGATGAAGCGCCTGGAAAAGAACGATCCGGGCAACCAGTACGCCGTGCCGTACCTGTGGGGCACCAATGGAATCGGCTACAACGTCGACAAGGTCAAGGCCGCGCTCGGCGTGGACACCATCGACTCGTGGGCGGTGCTGTTCGAGCCCGAGAACATGAAGAAGCTGTCCAAGTGCGGTGTGGCCTTCCTCGACTCGGCGGACGAAATGCTGCCGGCGGTGCTCAACTACATGGGTTTGAACCCCAATAGCACCGATGCCAAGGACTACGCCAAGGCTGAGAAGAAGCTGCTGGCGGTACGCCCCTACGTGACGTATTTCCACTCCTCCAAGTACATCACCGACCTGGCCAACGGCGACATCTGCGTCGCGGCAGGGTTCTCCGGTGACGTGTTCCAGGCCAAGACCCGCGCTGAAGAAGCGAAGAAAGGCGTGAACCTGGCCTACGCGATTCCCAAGGAGGGCGGCAACCTCTGGTTCGACGTACTGGCGATTCCCAAGGACGCCAAGAACGTGAAAGAGGCCCACGCCTTCATCAACTATTTGCTGAAGCCTGAGGTTATCGCCCAGGTCAGTGATTACGTCGGTTACGCCAACCCGAACCCCAAGGCTGGCGACCTGATGGACCAGGCCGTGAGGACTGACGCTGCGGTTTACCCACCGCAGGAAGTGCTGGACAAGATGTTCGTGAACAGTGAGTTGCCACCCAAGGTGCAACGTTTGATGACCCGCAGCTGGACCAAGGTCAAGTCGGGCAAGTAACAATCCAGGCCTGCCGCGCCAGACGGGGCGGGCACACAAATCTTGTTGGGAGTTTCACTCATGGCAGTTGCCTCCGGTGCCTATAAAAAAGCCCTCGAGGGTGGCCAGCAACCCAAGCAGGTGCTGGTCAAGATCGACCGGGTCACGAAAAAATTCGACGAAACGGTAGCCGTGGACGATGTGTCCCTGGAAATCCGCAAGGGTGAAATCTTCGCCCTGCTGGGAGGCTCCGGTTCCGGTAAATCGACCCTCCTGCGTATGCTGGCGGGCTTCGAGCGTCCGACCGAAGGGCGGATTTTCCTCGATGGCGTAGACATCACCGACATGCCGCCCTACGAGCGGCCGATCAACATGATGTTCCAGTCCTATGCGCTGTTCCCGCACATGACCGTGGCGCAGAACATCGCCTTCGGCCTGCAGCAGGACAAGATGCCCAAGGCCGAGATCGAAGCCCGCGTGGCGGAGATGCTCAAGCTGGTGCACATGACCCAGTACGCCAAGCGCAAGCCGCACCAGCTTTCCGGTGGTCAGCGTCAGCGTGTGGCACTGGCCCGCTCGCTGGCCAAACGCCCAAAACTGTTGCTGCTCGACGAGCCGATGGGCGCTCTGGACAAGAAGCTGCGCTCGCAGATGCAACTTGAACTGGTCGAAATCATCGAGCGGGTCGGTGTGACCTGCGTGATGGTGACCCACGACCAGGAAGAGGCCATGACCATGGCCCAGCGTATCGCCATCATGCACCTGGGCTGGATCGCCCAGATCGGCAGCCCTATCGACGTCTACGAGACCCCGACCAGCCGCCTGGTCTGCGAGTTCATCGGCAACGTCAACCTGTTCGAAGGTGAGGTGGTCGACGACGCCGAAGGCCACGCGATCATCGCAAGCCCGGAGCTCGAACGTAAAATCTATGTCGGCCACGGTGTCACTACCTCGGTAGAAGACAAGCACATCACCTACGCGTTGCGCCCGGAGAAGCTGCTGGTCACCACCACCCAGCCGACCTGCGAGCACAACTGGTCGCGTGGCAAGGTGCATGACATCGCTTACCTGGGTGGCCATTCGGTGTTCTACGTCGAACTGCCGAGTGGCAAGGTCGTCCAGTCGTTCGTTGCCAACGCCGAGCGCCAGGGTACCCGCCCGACCTGGGGCGACGAAGTGTACGTATGGTGGGAAGACGACAGCGGCGTGGTACTGCGGTCATGAAACCGAGCAAGCTCAAGCGAGCCTTCAAGCGCATCACCCCGGAGGGGCGGCATCTGGTGATCGGCGTGCCCTTCATCTGGCTGTTCCTGTTCTTCATGCTGCCGTTCTTCATCGTTCTGAAGATCAGCTTTGCCGAAGCCGACGTGGCGATCCCGCCGTACACCGAGATCTACAGCTACGTCGAAGACAAGGTTCAACTGGTGCTGAACCTGGCCAACTACGGACTGCTGACCGAGGATGAGCTGTACATCTCGGCCTATCTGGGTTCGTTGAAGATGGCGTTCTTCAGCACGCTGTTGTGCCTGCTGATCGGCTATCCCATGGCGTATGCGATTGCCAACGCCAAGAAGGAAACCCAGACAGTACTGCTGCTGCTGATCATGATGCCGACCTGGACCGCGATCCTGATCCGCGTCTATGCCTGGATGGGCATTCTCAGCAACAACGGCCTGCTCAATGGCTTCCTGCTGTGGACCGGGTTGATCGACCAGCCGCTGCAGATCCTCAACACCAACCTGGCGGTGTATATCGGCGTGGTCTATTCGTACCTGCCGTTCATGATCCTGCCGCTGTACGCGAACCTGGTCAAACACGACCCGAGCTTGTTAGAGGCCGCGTCTGACCTGGGTTCGAGCACCTTCAACAGCTTCTGGAAGATCACCGTGCCGCTGTCGAAGAACGGCATCATCGCCGGCTGCATGCTGGTGTTCATCCCGGTCGTGGGTGAGTTCGTGATTCCTGAACTGCTGGGTGGCCCGGAAACCTTGATGATCGGTAAGGTGCTGTGGCAGGAGTTCTTCAACAACCGTGACTGGCCGGTGGCATCTGCCTTGGCGGTGGTGATGCTGGCGATCCTGATCGTGCCGATCCTGCTGTTCAACCGCAGCCAGGCCAAAGAAATGGAGGGCAGGGCATGAAGCGCTTCAGTTTCTCCAAGCTGATGCTGGTGCTCGGCTTGCTGTTCATCTACCTGCCGATGCTGATCCTGGTGATCTACTCGTTCAACGCCTCGAAGCTGGTGACGGTGTGGGGCGGCTGGTCGGTGAAGTGGTACGTTGGCCTGCTGGACAACAGCCAGTTGATGGGTTCGGTGATGCGCTCGCTGGAGATCGCCTGCTACACGGCGGTGGCAGCGGTGGCGCTGGGTACCCTGGCGGCCTTCGTGCTGACCCGTGTGACACGCTTCAAGGGCCGCACGCTGTTCGGTGGCCTGGTGACCGCGCCGTTGGTGATGCCTGAGGTGATTACCGGTCTGTCGCTGTTGCTGCTGTTCGTGGCCATGGCGCAGATGATCGGCTGGCCGCAGGAGCGTGGCATCGTCACCATCTGGATCGCCCACACCACGTTCTGTGCGGCTTATGTGGCGGTAGTGGTGTCGGCGCGCTTGCGTGAGCTGGACCTGTCGATCGAGGAAGCGGCGATGGACCTGGGTGCCAAGCCGTGGAAGGTGTTCTTCCTGATTACCATCCCGATGATCGCGCCCTCGCTGGCGGCGGGCGGCATGATGTCGTTCGCCCTGTCGCTGGATGACCTGGTGCTGGCCAGCTTCGTGTCCGGCCCCGGTTCGACCACCTTGCCGATGGAAGTGTTCTCGGCGGTGCGCCTGGGCGTGAAGCCGGAAATCAACGCCGTGGCCAGCCTGATCCTGCTGTCGGTGTCGCTGGTAACCTTCCTGGTCTGGTACTTCAGCCGCCAGGCCGAAGAGCGTCGTCGCAAGGCGATTCAGCAGGCGATCGAAGAAGGTGCGGCGGCGAACGTATCGCAGCCCCAGGTGCGGCGCCCGGCTCCGGCCACTGCGTCGGCCTGACCGGCCTCTTCGCGGGTGACCCGCTCCCACAGGTCTCATGCAGGCTGCACTGAGCCTGTGGGAGCGGGTTCACCCGCGAAGACCTCACCAGGGACTCAAAGCCAAGCCGCATCCCAGAGGGGTTGGGTCGCTGACGCAACATGCGCCAAACGTTTCTCCCGCCGCACAGGCCAATCATGGGCAGGTTTTCTGTAGCGATGGGCTCATGCGGAATCTGCAAGCGCAGGTTTCCCCGCGAAGGCGCCCTCGAAGCCGCCATGATTTCCCCACCTTCCTGCCATCAGTGCCGTTTCCCAAAGCCTGATCTACGCTAACAGTCGCATCCCAAGAATCGTTCGCGCGCAAGCCAGGAGGCCTGCATGACGGTGACGCGTCTGCTGTCGGTCGTCTGCCTGGGGCTGTTGTACATGCTCACGGGCTGTAGCAAGGAAGAAACGCCTGAGGTACTGCCTCGGGTGGGGGTACTGGAGGTCCAACCAACCGATTTCGCCGCCAGGGTCACGCTGACCGGTGATGTACAGGCGCGGGTGCAGACTGACCTGTCGTTTCGGGTCGGCGGCAAGATCATCTCGCGTAGCGTCGATGTGGGGGATCACGTCAAGGCCAACCAGGTGCTGGCGAGGCTGGATCCGAAAGACTTGCAGAACAACGTCGACTCGGCCAAGGCCGAGGTGTTCGCTGCCCAGGCTCGGGTCACGCAGACCAGCGCGGCGTTCGTCCGGCAACAGAAGCTGCTGCCCAAGGGCTATACCAGCCAGAGCGAATACGACTCCGCCGAAGCCGCCCTGCGCAGCAACCAGAGCGCGCTGAAGGCCGCCCAGGCGCAACTGGCCAACGCCAACGAACAACTGAGCTACACCGCGTTGGTGTCCGAAGCCGATGGCGTCATCACCGAGCGCCAGGCCGAGGTCGGACAGGTGGTGCAGGCGACCATGCCGATTTTCAGCCTCGCCCAGGATGGCGACCGTGATGCAGTGTTCAACGTCTATGAATCGTTGCTGGTAGCGCCGCCCAGCGATGCAGGTGTCATCGTCAGTCTGCTGGATAACCCGAAGGTGAAGGCGCGGGGCTTCGTTCGGGAAATCACCCCGACCGTCTCCGCGCAGAGCGGCACGGTACAGGTCAAGGTAGGCCTGCGCGATGTGCCGCCCGGCATGCAGCTGGGCGCACCCGTCACCGCCACCACCAATGCCGAAGGCCGGCCGAGCATCGAGCTGCCCTGGGCCGCGCTGACCAAAGCCCTGCACGAGCCAGCGGTCTGGGTGGTGGGCGAGGGCGACAAGGTCGAGCTGCGCAAGGTCGAAGTCACCCGCTACCTCACCGGCAAGATCGTGGTCGCCAGCGGCCTCAAGAGCGGCGAGACCGTCGTGGTCAATGGTGGGCAGCTGCTGCACCCGGGCATGCAAGTGGAGAAGATCGACGCCAAGGCCGAAGGAGGTGAGCTATGAAGCGCCTGCTGCTGTTGCCATTGGCCGGCCTGCTGCTTGCCGGATGCGGCGATGAGCAACAGGTGGCTGAACCGATCCGGCCAGTACTGTCGGTCAAGGTCGAGCCGCTGGAACAATCCCAGCTCGGGCGCTTTGCCGGGAGCATCCAGGCGCGCTTCGAAAGCACCCTGGGCTTTCGTGTTTCCGGTCGCATCGCCCGGCGCTGGCTGGACGTTGGCGCCCAGGTGAAACCAGGCGATACCTTGGCCACGCTCGACCCGACCGACCAGCAAAACCAGTTGCGTGCCGCCGAGGGCGACCTGGCGAAGGTGCAGGCGCAGTGGATCAATGCCCAGGCCGACGCCCGCCGCCAGCAGCAATTGTATGATCGCGGTGTCGGCGCCCAGGCCCAGTTGGACATCGCCCAGACCAACCTCAAGACGACTGGCGCTGCGCTCGAGCAGGCGCGCTCGGCAGTCAGCCAGGCTCGCGACCAGCTCGACTACAGCACCTTGCGCACCGATCACGCGGCAGTCATCACCGCTTGGCAGGCCGAAGCCGGGCAGACCATCACTGCCGGTCAGGCCGTGGTCACCCTGGCCCGCCCGGACGTCAAGGAGGCGGTCATCGACTTGCCGATCAGCCTGGCCGACCAGCTCGGCAAGGGCGTTACCTTCACCGTGGCCTCTCAGCTCGATCCCACTATCAGCACCACTGCCACCCTACGGGAACTGGAGCCCCAGGCGGATGCCACGACCCGCACACGACGTGCACGCCTGACCTTGGCGAGTACGCCCGCGGCTTTCCATTTGGGTACTGCCATCAGCGTGACCCTGAGCTCGGCGATCACGCCACGCAGCGAACTTCCCCTGAGCGCATTGCTCGAGCGTGATGGCAAGCCGCAGGTCTGGGTGATCGATCCGCAGCAAAAGACTGTGGCTGTCCGCGACGTGAAGCTGATCGAGCGCACCCACGACAGCATCGTTCTGGCCTCAGGCGTTCAGCCCGGCGAGCGGGTCGTCACGGCGGGTGTGAACAGTCTCAAGCCTGGCCAGAAGGTCGCCTTCGATGAGGACGCGCAATGAAAGGAAGCTTCAACCTGTCCGAATGGGCGCTCCGGCATCAGTCCTTCGTCTGGTACCTGATGTTCGTCGGTTTGCTGATGGGGATCTTTTCGTACTTCAACCTGGGGCGTGAGGAAGACCCTTCCTTCACCATCAAGACCATGGTGATCCAGACCCGTTGGCCAGGGGCGACTCAGGACGAGACGCTGTACCAGGTCACCGACCGCATCGAGAAAAAGCTTGAGGAGCTCGACTCGCTCGATTACACCAAGAGCTATACCCGCCCCGGCGAGTCCACGGTCTATGTCTATCTTCGCGATACCACCAAGGCCAAGGACATCCCGGACATCTGGTACCAGGTGCGCAAGAAGATCCAGGACATACGCGGTCAGTTCCCCCAGGGTATCCAGGGCCCTGGTTTCAACGACGAGTTCGGCGATGTGTTCGGTTCGATCTACGCCTTCACCGCCGATGGCCTCACCCTGCGCCAATTGCGTGACTATGTGGAGCAGGCCAGGGCCGAGGTCCGTGATGTGCCCAATATCGGCAAGATCGAGCTGGTCGGCACCCAGGACGAAGTGCTGTACCTGAACTTCTCGACCCGCAAACTGGCGGCGCTGGGCATAGACCAGCGGCAGGTCATGCAGGCCCTGCAATCGCAGAACGCCGTCACGCCGGCGGGCGTGATCGAGGCGGGTCCGGAGCGCATTTCGCTGCGGACCACCGGGCAATTCGCCTCTGAGAAAGACTTGGAAACCGTCAACCTGCGCATCAACGACCGGTTCTTCCGCCTGGCGGACATTGCCGACATCGAGCGCGGTTACGTCGACCCACCATCGCCCATGTTCCGCTACAACGGCCAAACCGCCATCGGCCTGGCCATCGGCATGAAGGCCGGTGGCAATATCCAGGTGTTTGGTGCGGCGCTGAAAAAGCGCATGGATCAGGTGGTCGAAGACTTGCCGATAGGGGTCGGAGTGCACACTGTTTCCGACCAGGCGGTGGTGGTCAAGCAGGCTGTCGGTGGCTTCACCAGTGCCCTGTTCGAGGCGGTGGTGATCGTGCTGGGGGTGAGCTTCGTCAGCCTTGGGGTGCGTGCCGGCCTGGTGGTGGCCTGTTCGATTCCATTGGTGCTGGCGATGGTGTTCGTGTTCATGGAATACAGCGGCATCACCATGCAGCGGATTTCCCTGGGTGCACTGATCATCGCCCTGGGCCTGCTGGTGGACGATGCGATGATCACCGTGGAGGTCATGGTCACGCGGCTCGAGATGGGCGAGAGCAAGGAGCAGGCAGCCACTTTCGCCTACACCTCCACCGCTTTTCCTATGCTGACCGGCACCTTGGTGACCGTGGCGGGCTTCGTGCCCATCGGGCTCAATGCCAGTTCCGCCGGTGAATATACCTACACCTTGTTTGCCGTGATCGCCGTCGCGCTGATGGTGTCATGGGTGGTGGCGGTGTTCTTTGCGCCGGTGTTGGGTGTGCACATTCTCAGCAGTCAGGTGAAGCCCCATGAAGCCGAGCCGGGGCGGGTGGGCAAGGCCTTCGAAAATGGCTTGCTGTGGTGCATGCGCAACCGCTGGCTGACCATCATCGGCACCGTGCTGCTGTTCGTCCTGGCCATCTTCTGCGAGCGTTTCGTGCAGAACCAGTTTTTCCCCTCCTCGGACCGACCGGAAATCCTGGTCGACCTGAACCTGCCGCAAAATGCCTCGATCGAAGAGACCCGCAAGGTAGTCGACCGGCTGGAAGCCAAGATCAAGGACGATCCGGACCTGGTGCACTGGAGCACCTATATCGGCCAGGGCGCCATTCGCTTCTACCTGCCGCTCGATCAGCAACTGCAGAACCCTTACTACGCCCAGCTGGTGATCGTCAGCAAAGGATTCGAAGAGCGCCAGGCCATGATGGACCGCCTGCAAAAGCTACTGCGCGAGGAGTTCGTCGGCATCGGTACCAACGTCCAGTCGCTGGAAATGGGCCCACCGGTAGGGCGGCCGATTCAGTACCGGATCAGCGGCCCGGACATCGACCAGGTGCGCAAGCACGCCATCGAACTGGCGACCTTGCTCGACCGCAACGAGCATATCGGTGAAATGATCTATGACTGGAACGAGCCCGGTAAGGTGATGCGCATCGAAATTGCCCAGGACAAGGCACGCCAGCTTGGGCTTTCGTCCGAGGATGTAGCCAATGTGATGAACAGCATCGTCAGCGGCGTGCAGATCACCCAGGTCAACGACAACATCTACCTGGTGAACGTGGTCGCGCGCGCCGAAGACAGCGAACGAGGCTCGCCCGATACCCTGCAGAACCTGCAAATCGTCAGCCCCAACGGGACTTCCATTCCGCTGCTGGCCTTCGCCACCGTGCGCTATGAGCTGGAGCAACCGCTGGTGTGGCGTCGTGACCGCAAGCCGACCATCACCATCAAGTCCTCGGTGACCGGCGACATACAGCCCACCGACCTGGTGACCCAGCTCAAACCGAGCATTGACGAATTCATCAGCAAACTGCCGACCGGCTACGAGGTGGCCACCGGCGGTACCGTGGAGGAAAGCGCCAAGGCGCAGGGGCCGATCCGCAAAGTCATTCCGCTGATGCTGTTCCTCATGGCGACCTTCCTGATGATCCAGCTGCACAGTGTGCAGAAGCTGTTCCTGGTGGTGAGCGTGGCACCGCTGGGATTGATCGGTGTCATCATCGCCCTTGTGCCCACCGGCACGCCCATGGGCTTCGTGGCAATCCTGGGGATTCTGGCCCTGGCCGGGATCATCATTCGCAACTCGGTGATTCTGGTGACCCAGATCGACGAGTTCGAGGCGCAGGGCTTCTCGCCCTGGGATGCCGTGGTGGAGGCCACCAACCACCGGCGCCGGCCGATTCTGCTGACGGCGGCAGCGGCGAGCCTTGGCATGATCCCGATTGCCCGCGAAGTGTTCTGGGGGCCGATGGCCTACGCCATGATTGGTGGGATCATCGTGGCTACCCTGCTGACGCTGTTGTTCCTGCCGGCGTTGTATGTGGCCTGGTACAAGATCCGCGAGCCTGAACACAGCACTAAAACCCAACATTAAACCCTGTGGGAGCGGGCATGCCCACGAATGCGATGGTGGATTCACTGCCGCATTCGCGGGCACGCCCGCTCCCACCGAGGCTTTTTGTCGCGTGTAAAATCGCGATTTAATTTTGGTTATATAAAAATTCTTAAACAGTATTTTTAAGAATAAACCCACCTCACTACTATTGCACTCAAGCCAGGCGTACATCCCCTTCAAACCTCTGCCCGGCACCTCACTCCAAGGAGAACGAGCATGAGTGCATCTCTGCGTAGCATCGACGGTCAGGACGAAGCCACCATTCTGCGTGAGATCCAGAGCGCCTTGCGCGATCTGCGTTTCGGTGCGGTGGAGATAACCGTGCACAACGCGCAGGTCGTACAGATCGAGCGCAAGGAGAAGTTCCGCCTGCAGCAGCCTGGCAACAAGTCCGGCTGATCGCGATTCACATTCAAAACTAGAAAAATGCCAATCGGGAGCTTCACCATGTCCATCCGCCGTTATGCGCTCGCCGCCCTGGCCAGTGCTGTTTTTGCCGGTTCCGCCATCGCCAAGGACTACGAACTGTTGAACGTGTCCTACGACCCGACCCGTGAGCTGTACCAGCAGTACAACGCCGAATTCATCAAGCACTGGCAGCAGGCTCACCCGGACGACAAGGTGAAGATCCAGCAATCCCATGGCGGCTCGGGCAAGCAGGCCCGCGCGGTGATCGATGGCTTGCGCGCTGACGTGGTGACCCTGGCCCTGGCCGGAGACATCGACGAAGTCGCCAAGCTTGGCAAGTCGCTGCCCGAGGACTGGCAGAAGCGCCTGCCGGATGCCAGCACCCCGTACACCTCGACAATCGTGTTCCTGGTGCGCAAGGGCAACCCGAAAGGCATCAAGGACTGGGGCGACCTGATCAAGCAGGATGTCTCTGTCATCACCCCCAACCCGAAAACCTCTGGTGGCGCCCGCTGGAACTTCCTGGCCGCCTGGGCCTACGGCCTGAAAACCGGTGGCAGTGAAGACAAGGCCAAGGCCTATGTGCAGGAGCTGTTCAAGCACGTGCCAGTGTTGGATACCGGCGCCCGCGGCTCGACCATCACCTTCGTCAACAATGGTCAGGGCGATGTTCTGCTGGCCTGGGAAAACGAAGCTTTCCTGGCGTTGAAGGAAGATGGCGGTAGCGACAAGTTCGAGATCGTCGTGCCTTCGCTGTCGATTCTGGCCGAGCCGCCGGTGGCCGTGGTCGACAAGAACGCCCAGAAGAAGGGTAACGAGAAGATCGCCGAGGAGTACCTCAAGCATCTGTATAGCCCTGCAGGCCAGAAGATCGCCGCAGAGAACTTCTACCGTCCGCGTGACGCGAAGGTGGCCGCCGAATTCGGCAAGCAGTTCCCGAAACTGGAACTGGTGACGATCGACAAGGACTTCGGCGGCTGGAAGACTGCACAACCTAAGTTCTTCAATGACGGCGGTGTATTCGACCAGATCTATCAGGCACAGTAAGGGTCATGAAAAAGCGCGGGGGCCGCTATGCAGCCCTTTCGCGACACGAGGCCGCTGCCATTAGGAATCGCGATCTCCTGTGGCGGCGGCCGCGTGATTCAGAAGCTTGCACCGGCCCGGCAGAATTGCCGGGCCAAGTGCGTTAAACCAGGGATATTTATGTCGCGTCGCATTTCCCCCGTCATACCCGGCTTCGGGCTGACACTGGGCTACACCTTGGTGTACCTCAGTCTGATAGTGCTGATACCACTGGCCGCCATGTTCGTGCATGCCGCACAGCTCACCTGGGAACAGTTCTGGAACATCGTCAGCGCGCCGCGAGTGCTTGCCGCGCTCAAGCTGAGTTTCGGCACTGCGCTGTTCGCCGCCATCATCAATGGCGTGATCGGCACCTTGTTGGCCTGGGTGCTGGTGCGCTACACCTTCCCGGGACGCAAGATCATCGATGCGATGATCGACCTGCCGTTCGCCCTGCCCACCGCGGTGGCGGGTATCGCCCTGACGGCCTTGTATGCACCGGCCGGCTGGGTAGGGCAGTTCGCCACCGATCTGGGCTTCAAGATCGCCTACACCCCGCTGGGCATCACGCTTGCGCTGACCTTCGTCACCCTGCCGTTCGTGGTGCGCACCGTGCAGCCGGTGCTGGCGGATATCCCGCGTGAAGTCGAAGAAGCCGCTGCCTGCCTGGGTGCCAAGCCGCTACAAGTGTTTCGCCACATCCTGGCGCCAGCGCTGCTGCCCGCCTGGCTGACCGGTTTCGCCCTGGCTTTTGCCCGTGGCGTGGGTGAGTACGGTTCGGTGATCTTCATTGCCGGCAACATGCCGATGAAGACCGAGATCCTGCCGTTGCTGATCATGGTCAAGCTCGACCAGTACGACTACACCGGCGCCACGGCCATCGGCGTGCTGATGCTGGTGGTTTCCTTCATCCTGCTGCTGCTGATCAACCTGCTGCAGCGCCGCATCGAAACCCCTTGAAGGAGGCCGTGGCTCATGTCTAGTTCATCCATTGGCGCCGCTGCCGCCGCCAACGCCGCCCGTCGTGGCAGTGCTACTTCGCGACGGGTACTGATCGGTCTGGCTTGGCTGGTCTTCACGCTGTTCCTGTTGTTGCCGTTGTTCATCGTGGTGTCGCAGGCACTCAAGAATGGCTTCGGTACGTTCTTCGAGGCAATCTTCGAGCCAGACGCACTGTCGGCGCTCAAGCTCACCCTGCTGGCGGTGTTCATCTCTGTGCCGCTGAACCTTGTATTCGGTGTCAGCGCCGCATGGTGCGTGAGCAAGTACACCTTCCGCGGCAAAAGCCTGCTGGTCACCCTGATCGACTTGCCGTTCTCGGTCTCGCCGGTCATCGCAGGTCTGGTCTATGTGCTGATGTTCGGTGCACAGGGCCTGTTCGGGCCTTGGTTGCAGGACCATGATATCCAGATCGTGTTCGCCCTTCCGGGCATCGTCCTGGCGACCATTTTCGTTACCGTGCCCTTCGTGGCCCGTGAACTGATCCCGCTGATGCAGGAGCAGGGGACCCAGGAAGAAGAAGCAGCACGCCTGCTCGGTGCCAACGGCTGGCAGATGTTCTGGCACGTGACCTTGCCGAACATCAAGTGGGGCCTGATCTACGGCGTGGTGCTGTGCACCGCCCGGGCCATGGGCGAGTTCGGCGCGGTGTCGGTGGTCTCTGGCCATATTCGCGGCGTCACCAATACCTTGCCGCTGCACGTGGAGATCCTCTACAACGAGTACAACCACGTCGCGGCCTTCAGCGTGGCCAGCCTGCTGCTGATCCTGGCGCTCTTCATCCTGCTGCTCAAGCAGTGGAGCGAGAACCGTATTAACCGCCTGCGCCAAAGCGCAGCGGAGGAATAATTCATGTCGATCGAAGTTCGTAACGTCAGCAAGCGCTTCAACAGCTTCCAGGCCCTGGACAACATCAACCTGGATATCCACAGCGGTGAGCTGGTGGCTTTGCTCGGCCCGTCCGGCTGCGGCAAGACCACGCTGCTGCGCATCATCGCTGGCCTGGAAACCCCGGATCAGGGCAGCATCGTGTTTCACGGCGAGGACGTATCCGGCCACGATGTGCGCGACCGTAACGTGGGTTTTGTGTTCCAGCACTACGCGCTGTTCCGCCATATGAGTGTGTTCGACAACGTTGCCTTCGGCCTGCGCATGAAGCCAAAGGGCGAGCGTCCGAGCGAAAGCAAGATTGCCGACAAGGTGCACGAGCTGCTGAACATGGTTCAGCTCGACTGGCTGGCCGACCGTTACCCCGAGCAGTTGTCCGGTGGCCAGCGCCAGCGTATCGCCCTGGCGCGCGCACTGGCGGTAGAGCCCAAGGTGCTGTTGCTCGATGAACCATTTGGCGCCTTGGACGCCAAGGTCCGTAAAGAGCTGCGCCGCTGGTTGGCGCGCCTGCACGAGGACATCAACCTGACCTCGGTGTTCGTCACCCATGACCAGGAAGAGGCCATGGAAGTGGCTGACCGCATCGTGGTGATGAACAAGGGCGTGATCGAGCAGATTGGCTCGCCAGGTGAGGTGTACGAAAAGCCGGCCAACGATTTCGTCTATCACTTCCTGGGTGACTCCAACCGCCTGAGCTTGAGCGAAGGCCACCATGTGCTGTTCCGCCCGCACGAGGTGTCGCTGTCGCGGCACGAGACGGAAGGACATCACGCGGCAGAGGTGCGGGACATTCGCCCATTGGGCGCCACGACCCGGGTGACCTTGAAGGTGGAGGGGCAGAGCGAGCTGATCGAGGCAGAGGTGGTCAAGGATCACGACAGCCTTACCGGATTGGCCCGTGGGGAGACCTTGTTCTTCCGGCCGAAGGTTTGGCAGAAGGTGGCGGATATCTGAGCCGCCAGAAACAAAGAACCCGGGCATGTCCCGGGTTTTTTGCATTCACGGACGGCAGTAATTTTGGTTATTAATAAATAGCTTCTTATTCCTTTACGAATATAACTCCCTCCCTATACTGGTCTCCAAGCACGCAAACTTACTGGAGGCGTCCCCATGCGCAATGAGTCGATTCGTTACCTGATTGTGCCGGGCTGGCAAGGATCGCCAGACAACCACTGGCAGAGTCACTGGCAGCGTACCTTGCCCAACAGTGCCCGGGTCGAACAGCACGACTGGCTGACCCCGCAACGCCATGATTGGGTTCAAGCACTGGAGCAGGCCATCGCCGCTGAACGCTCGCCGGTGATTCTCATTGCCCATAGCCTGGGTTGCATTACCGTGGCCCATTGGGCTGCACACGCCAGCCCGTCCCTGCTACGTCGAGTGCGCGGTGCATTGCTCGTGGCGCCCGCCGATGTCGAGCGCCCTACCTGTGCGCCGGCACTGCGCAACTTTGCGCCTATCCCGCTGCAGGCACTGCCGTTCCCCAGCCAGGTGGTCAGCTCCGACAATGACCCGGCGGTGAGCGTGCCCCGTGCGCTGTACCTGGCTCGCGCCTGGGGTGCCGAAGCGGGGTTGTTGGCCAACGCCGGACATATCAACGTGAAGTCCGGACATGAGCGCTGGGAGCAGGGCTTCGCCTACCTGTACCGCCTGCAAAGCCGGGTCGAACAGCGCGCACTGCGCCGCGCCTGAGCGACCCTACCGATTACCGCTGCACCTGACGCCCGGCCATCGCAGGTCTGGGGCGGGAGTTCGTCATGACCCTTCAAAACCCATTTGGCCAGCCGCTGCTGACCTTTCCTGAACTGGACAAAAGCCCCCTGAGCATCCGTGCCAAGGCGCTGGTGTTCATCGACCCTCGTTCGCAGGCCTTGCGTCAGGCGCTGGAGCGACTGGCCCCCCAACCGCTGCCAGTGTTGATACGGGGTGAAACCGGCACCGGCAAGGAATTGCTGGCGCGTCAGGTCCATCGGGCCAGTGATCGCAGCGGGCTGTTCGTGTCGGTCAACTGCGCGGCCATCAGTCCCACCTATGCCGATGCCGAACTGTTCGGCTACAGCGCCGGCGCCCATGGTGGAACCGCCAGCAGTCGAGCCGGTTGGTTCGGGTCGGCCAATGGCGGCACCTTGTACCTGGACGAGATAGCCGACTTGCCGCTGGCTGTTCAGGGCAAGCTGCTTGCCGCCCTCGAGACCCGTGAAGTCACCCGGGTCGGCGCCCAGCAACCGCAGGCGGTTGATGTACGCCTGGTCGCTGCCTCCAGCGTCGATCTGGCGCGAGTGGTGAAGGCCGGTCGATTCAACGAGAGGCTTTACCTGTACCTGCGCGAAGGCGCGCTGGACCTGCCGCCGCTGCGCCAAAGGCGTGGCGATATCCTGCCGCTGGCCGAGTATTTCGTCGGCATCTACAGCGTGCGGCAACAGCGCGCTGTGCCGCTGATCAGCGAGGCTGCGCAGCACGCGCTCGAAGCCCACGCCTGGCCTGGAAATACCCGCGAGTTGGAAAATGTCATCCACTTCGCGTTGCTGGTCTGTGACGGTGAAGAGATCCTGCCGGAGCACCTGGACCTGCTGAATATCCCGCGCTAGACGGCGGGCAACAGGGCTCATAAGCAAAGTGGGTGATGGCTTTTTGATTTTGGAATAAGCAGCTAATTAAAAGATATTGTTACGGTATAAAAAATCTCGGTATTGTCCGCCTCACGCCCCCCCGCTAGAACGGTTGGGCACCCGACTTTGCCATCACCGATGGCCCAGGTTCATAACAAGGAACACCATGAAGAAGACTCTGTTGACCACTGCCCTGGCCGCTGCGCTGTCGTTCGCCGGCCTGGCCTGCGCCGCCGAGAAACTGGTAGTTGCAGCGACCCCCGTACCGCATGCCGAGATCCTGGAGCTGATCAAGCCGACCCTGGCCAAGGAAGGTGTCGACCTGCAGATCAAGGTCTTCACCGACTACGTCCAGCCCAACGTGCAGGTCGACCAGAAGCGCCTGGACGCCAACTACTTCCAGACCTTGCCGTACCTGCAGAACTTCAACGAAGGCAAGGGTACCCACCTGGAAACCGTGATCGGCGTGCACGTCGAGCCGTTCGGTGGCTATTCGAAGAAGGTCAAGTCCCTGGCCGAGCTCAAAGAAGGCGCCACCATTGCAATCCCTAACGAGGGCAGCAACAGCGGCCGTGCCCTGCTGCTCCTGCAGAAGGCTGGCCTGATTACCCTGAAAGATCCGAAGAACGCGCTGGCCACGCCGAAAGACATCGCCGAGAACCCCAAGAAGCTCAAGTTCCGTGAGCTGGAATCGGCCATGCTGCCGCGTGTGCTGGACCAGGTCGACCTGGACATGATCAACACCAACTACGCGCTGGAAGCCGGCCTGAACCCTGCCAAGGATGCCTTGGTGATCGAGGGCAGCGACTCGCCGTATGTGAACTTCCTGGTGGCGCGTCCGGACAACAAGGACAGCGAAGCCATCCAGAAGCTGGCCAAGGCCCTGACCAGCCCCGAGGTGAAGGCATTCATCACCAAGAAGTACCAGGGTGCAGTGTTGCCGGCGTTCTGATGCGCCGTTAACGCGTTGCCTGATGTGAAAACGCCGACACCTGTGTGTCGGCGTTTTCGTTTTCGGCCGATAGGAGCGCGCCGTTCTTCTCAGGCGCTGCGCGGCAACCAGCTCAGCAGGAAATCATTCACCACCTGCGGGTTCTCAAGGCTGGAGATGTGTCCTGCAAACGGGATCTGCGCCGCCAGGCAGCCGATGATCCTTGCCATTTCGCCAGACTCGGCCGGCGGCCGGGGGATGTCCTGGTCGCCACAGAGGACGATGGTCCTGTGCGCCGCCAGTTCACCCAGCCGCGCCAGCAGGTCGGGGCGTCCGAAGATCACCCGGCCCATGGGGTCCAGGCTGTTGCGAATGGCCTGCGCGGTGCTGGCCTTCAGGTCCGCGCGGAAACGCTCGCGAACCGCTGGCACCGTCTGGCCTTCGGCATGGAAGAAAATCGGCACGACGATATCCAGCAGCGGCTCCGGGAAACAGCCTGCTGCACTGGCGGCATCCAGCAGGCCGAAGTACTTCAGCCGGGTCGCTTCAGGTTCGGCACCCAGGTAAGTGTCCATCAGCACCAGGCGGTCGATGCGCGTCGGGTGCTCGATGGCCAACTGTGCGCCCCACATGCCGCCGACCGACAGGCCTACCAGGTGGCACTTGGGAATATCCAGGGCATCCAGCAACGCCAGGTGCTGGCGAGTCAGGGCGCCCATGTCGGTAGTGGTGGCCGGTGGCGCGTCGGAGTCGCCATGGCCCCACAGCTCGGGGACGATGACTCGGAAGTGTTGTGACAGCGCCTCGATCTGCGGTTGCCACATCTGGGCCGACCACAGGTAGCTGTGGCCCAGCAGGACCGGGAAGCCCTGGCCTTGGTCGACGTAGCTCATGCGGGCGCCGTCGATTTCGATGAAGTGTTTCTGCATGGGGGTGCCTTGCTGGTTAATGTGCCGGGTTCAATCGTAGCGTGCCTTGGGCCGGTATGACGCCCATTTGCGCTTTGGCGTAGCGGCCGTTGATGTAGTCCTCGGCCTGGTCGGCGTAATGGGTGTCGAACAGCACGCCACTCTGCCCGACCGGGTTGCTGGTCAGCGCTTGCGAGGCGTCTGCGAAGTCGATCAACCGCCGCGTCGAAGGCCCGTAGGTGACCGGCCAGGGCGCCGGGCCGATCTTCGCCGAGAGGTTGTTCGGTACCTCATGGGTGCCGGGCGCCGCGAATGGACCGACATTGAACAACAGGTTCAGCGGCTTCTTCGCTCCCAGCGGGTGGTTGTGGGTGAGGGTGTGGGCCTTGCCCCATTGCCAGCTCGCCGGGTCCTTGCCGAAGGTATCCCGCAGGTGCACAAGGCTCTTTTGCCAGGCCATGCGCACGATGGCCGTCCGGTCGGTGCGTTCATTGCCGCCGCGCAGGTTCCACCAGGGCGACTGTGGGTCGGCGGCCAGGCGTGGGAGGGCGGCGTCGATGGCACGGGTGCTGATCAACACCGGGAACCAGGTATCACCCAGTTCGTCATGCAAGGCCGCGAACGCCAGCTCATAGAGAAACTGGTTGAACAGCGTGGCACTGATCGAGTCCAGCGGGTAATCGCCGCGCCAGGCGGCCAGCTGTTCGACCAGCTCTTTTTCCTCGTCGCCCTGGGCCACCGCACGCAGGGTCGACAGCAGTGGTGCCAGGGTGCGAGGGCCATAATCGTTGCTGGTGTCCAATTGCAGGGACTGGCTGTTGCGGGTGTCCCACTTGATATCAGGGTCGGCCAGCCGGCGGTCGAGTTGGCGGCCCCGATCCGGCAAGTTGTAATAGCCCGGTATGGGCACCGTGGCGGGTGGCTGGAAGTTGGCTGACACGATGTAGCCGCTGGCTGGGTTTTCCTGCTGTGGGTTGACGCTGAACGGGTAGAAGCCCAGCTTGTTCGCCTGCGCGCTGGCGCCGTCGAGGATGAAGGTTGGGTTCACGCCATCGGGGCGTATCGGCAGCTTCGCCGCCGCCCACCAGCCGATGTCGCCGCGCGCGTTGGCCCAGACGAAGTTCAGGCCGGGCGCCTGCACCTTGGCCACCGCCTCGCGCATCTTGCCCAGGGTGTCCGCACGGTTGAGCTGGTAGAAGCCTTCCAGGATTGGGTTCTCGGTTTCGAGGAACGCCCACCACATGGCAATGGGCGTGGTGCTGGCGGTGGCACCGAGCACATCGTTGACGATCGGGCCGTGGGGGGAGCGGCGCAGGGTGAGGGTGACTGGCGCTTCACCTTTGACTGCAATCTTCTGCTCTGTCTTTTTGAGGGGGCGCCACTTGCCATCGACCATCACGTGTTCGGCATTGGCCGGATTGGTCCGCTCCGCGATCAGATCGACATCGTCGTTCTGGAACATGGTCAGGCTCCAGCCGAAGTCGCGGTTGTGCCCGAGCATGGCGAAGGGGTTGAGTGCCTGAAAATACCCATACAAGTTGAAGCCGGGGGCTGAAAGCTCGGCTTCATACCACACCGCCGGCACCGCAAAGCTGATGTGCGGGTCGCCGGCCAGCAGGGGCAGGCCGCTGCGGGTGCGGCTACCGGCTATGGCCCAGGCGTTGCTGCCCTCGAACTGCGGGATGCCCGCATCGCCCAGCGCTTCTTGGCTGAGCCGGGCGAGGGTTTCCAGGCTGGTCCAGTCGGCAGCCGCCAGGGGGGCGTTCAAGTCACCCTGGGGCTTCCAGTCCAGATCGAACAGAGTCAGGTACTGTGGGCCGAGTTGATCGCGAATGTAGGTCAGCGCAGGCTCGGTCCGGAACGCAGCGGCAAAGCTATAGGCCAGGTAGCCTGCGATGCTCAGGGTGTCCTCGGCGGTGAACGGGCGCGGCGTGATGCCTAGCAGGTCGAACTCCATGGGCTTGGGGTGGCTGCTCTGCCAGGCGTTGACGCCATCGAGATAAGCTTGCAGGGCTTGCCAGGCCGGCGCGCTGTGGTCTTGGCGGCGCGCCATGAGCGCAGCCTGCTCGCGGATGCGCAAGCTGCGGAACAGGGTGTCTGTGGGCACCAGCTTGCTGCCCAGCACTTCGGCCAGTTCACCCTGGGCCAGCCGGCGCATGATTTCCATCTGGAACAGCCGATCCTGGGCGTGCACATAACCCAGGGCGCGGTACAGGTCTTGCTCGTTCCGTGCCTGCAGGTGCGGCACCCCCCGGGCGTCGTAGCGCACGCTGACCGGCGCTTGCAGGCCGGCCAAGGCAACCTCGCCCTCGCGTCGCGGCAACTTGCCTTGCACGTACCAGTAACCGGCTCCCGCGGCCACCGCCATGACGAGGGCCAACACGGTCAAGCTGCGCTTCATCGATACTCCTTGTGTGCATGAACGCCAAAACTGTGGTCCGATCATCGACGGATTCGCGAACAGAGCATAGCCCTTGGAGAGCCGTACCCATGTCCCTCAGCGAAAAACAGAAGATGCTCAGTGGCCAGCTTTACCACGCCAGTTGTCCTGAACTCCAGGCCGAGCAGATCGCCAACAAACACTGGATGCAGCGATACAACAACAGCTTCGAATTGCTCAACGAACAGCGCCATGGCCTGCTCGCCGAACACTTCGGTCATGCTGGCGAAGGTGCGGTAATCCGGCCGCCGTTCTATTGCGACTATGGCTACAACATCAGCATCGGCCGCAACAGCTTCATGAATTTCAACTGCGTGATTCTGGATGTGCTGCCTGTGCGGATCGGCGACGACTGCCAGGTCGGACCCGCCGTGCAGATCTATACCGCCGACCATCCCCTCGACCCGGCACTGCGGCGAACCGGCCTTGAAAGTGGTCGGCCGGTGACTATCGGTAACAACGTGTGGATCGGTGGGGCGGCGATCATCTTGCCAGGCGTGACCATCGGTGACGATGCCGTGATCGGCGCGGGCAGCGTGGTCACGCGCGATGTGCCTGCGGGTGCTGTGGTGGTGGGTAACCCTGCGCGCGAGCGTCACCCTGCCCAAGTGCAATAGCAGCCGACGGCCAAGGTGTTGGAGGCCGTGACTGGGCGGCCGTCGAGCAACGCCTTGAGGATGGGTTCAATGAAGCTGTTGCTGGCATTGCACACCGCGCCTTCGCTATAGGGGCCGAAGTAGGCCAGGCGGCCCTGGCGGTCCCAGATCGCCACGGCAGGTGAGGCTGGCAGCTGCTCGCTGCCGGGAAGACGGGTGATAGGTTTCAGGCTGCTGAGGTTGGCTGGCAACTGGCCGTGGCTGCCTGGCTTGTGCACGACGAAGAAGGTGACGCCTTGGTCGGCAAAGTGGCTGACCAGGTCACCCAGGTGCTGCTGGTTGCCGACGTTGCAGGGGCAAGCTGGGTCCCAGAAGTGCACCACCCGGATCGGCCCGGGGCCCGCCAGCTCTGCAGGCAGGCGCAGTTGGCTGCCGTCGAACAGGGTGGCCTGGTTGTCGAACGAGCGCAGGTAACGGGACTGGAAACTATCGTAGGCCCACCACAGTCCGGCGGCGCAGAGTGCAAGTGCCAGTAGGGTGATTGCAGGCTTGATGACGTGGGCGTTCATGGGGTTTCCGGAGCCTTGTGCGAGCGGCAGTGCAGTGCGTTCGAAGGTCAGCAAGCTTGCCATGACGCCAGGCAGAGCTGAATATCCCAGATCAATACTTGCTCTACCGTGGATGCACCTGATGCCCGCTGTTTTCGACCCCAATCACCTGCGTACCAGCCTTGCACCGCTGACAGCCTGTGAGCGTTTGTCGGCGCAGGCCCAGCAATACCAGCGCTTCTACGGCCTGGACCTGCCGGCCCGCAGTTGGCTTGGCCGCTTCCAGGCAGCGGGTTTCGAGGTGGTCGGCCAGGTGTGGCTACCCAGGGAGCCGACGGCAACGCTATTTCTGATGCACGGTTACTACGACCACATGGGCCTGTACCGACATGTGATCGAATGGGCCCTGGGCCTGGGTTATGCGGTCATCAGTTGCGACCTGCCAGGCCACGGCCTGTCTAGCGGCGAGCGCGCCAGCATCAAGGATTTTGCGCTGTACCAGCAGGTGCTCGATGCGTTGTTCGAGCAGGCGCGCATGCTTGAGCTACCTCGTCCATGGCACCTGTGTGGGCAAAGCACGGGTGGGGCAATCGTGATCGACCACCTGTTGAGCAAGGGCGAGCATAGCCCGTCCGATGGCCAAGTGATTCTGTTGGCGCCGTTGGTGCGGCCAAGGGGGTGGCGCTGGTCGAAGTTGAGCTATTGTGTGTTGCGCCACTTCGTCAATGGCATCGAGCGGCGCTTCAGCGAGAACACCAACGACCCTGCTTTCTTGCCCTTTCTCGAAGCGGACCCGCTCCAACCTCGGCGCCTGCCCACGGCCTGGGTTGGGGCGTTGGCGGCTTGGGTCAAGCGGATCGAGGCGGCGCCGCGCAGCACGCGGCAACCGCTGATCGTGCAGGGCGAGGCAGACGGCACGGTGGATTGGCAGCATAACCTCAAGGTGCTCAAGGCCAAATTCCGCGAACCACAGATTCTGATGCTGCCGGAAGCACGACACCACCTGGCCAACGAGTTGCCTGGCATCCGCCAGCGCTACTTCGCATTCATCGACCAGCGGCTGGGCGTGACTACTTGAGATCCTCGGTACTTTGCCCCACCGCCAGCCCCGCACGCACAGCGGCAAGGGCTGCCTGGTAGTACGCCTTGCCTTCAGGCGACTCGGCGAAGGTGGCGAATTGCTCCAGCTCGGCATCGGACAAGTCGCGATAGACATACAGCAGCGTGTTGTTCAGGTCTTCGCCGATTTGCGACATCAGGCGCTGGCGCTGGCCGTCGAGCATGCCCTGGGCCTGCCCGCCCCCGAACAGTCCGGGGATCATCGAGCTGAGGCTGTCGGCGGCCACGCCGGCGATCGCCAGGCTCACTTCGGCTCCGGCCTCGCGTGCCGGCAAGGCCTGGGCCAGGTGGCCGATGATCAGCAGGCGGTCGTCGCTGGCCTGGACCTTTGGCAGGCCCTTGGCATTCTTGGCCAACTGGTCCTTGCGGGTAGCTTGAAGTTCAGCCGCCACCACCTTGCGCCCCAGTGGCGACTGGAAAAAGGCCAGCGCTGGCGAAGGGTTGGGCAGGGTAGCGCGCAGTTGCGCCTGGGCACGGCGGTCCATGGCCTGGGCCTGGAAGCGCTGGTTGCTGTTGTTGACCAGGGCCTGGTAGACGGCAGGCGGCAAACTGTTGCGGTAGCGCTGCTGGGCAGCGGTCAGGGCATCGTTGAAATGGGCGCGCTGGTCGGGCCAGCCGGCGGCCTTGTACAGTTGATCGAGGCTGTCTGCCCAGACAGGCATGGTGCAGATCATCAGCAGAAGCAGGGAAAACAGACGGCGCATTCAGGACTCCTGTCGGCAGGCGGCTATTGTCCTTGGCTCGGCGGTATTTTGTCGAGATATCAGAGTGGTTCTCAGCCAAGTGGCGCTGTCCGTGGTCATGGCTAATGGATATGATGCGCGCCATGCACATCTCTCCTGAACACCCTATGCTGTCGGCCGTCGTCGATGACCTCGCCACCCGTGGCTGGTCGCAGCAGGCCCTTTTCTTGCCTGCGGACCTGGTGCGCGCCCTGGCGGCCGAGTGTCGGCGCCGTCATGCCGAAGGCGAACTCAACCCTGCCGGGGTTGGACGGGGCGCTTCCCAGGAAGTGCGCGAGGCCATTCGCGGCGACCAGATCCAGTGGATCGACCCCGGTCAGGCCGACGCCTGCGATCGCTATCTCGAAGCCATGGACTGCTTGCGTCAGGCCATCAACCGTAGCCTGTTCCTGGGGCTCGAGGACTTCGAATGCCATTTCGCCCTGTATCCACCGGGTGCATTCTATCGCCGGCACCTGGATCGTTTCCGCGACGATGATCGCCGCAGCGTTTCGGCGGTGTTCTACCTCAATGAAGACTGGCAGCCCCAGGACGGCGGCCAGTTGCGCATGTTCCTGGCCGACGAAGTCGAGCACGACGTCCTGCCGTTGGCCGGCAGCCTGGTGGTATTCCTCTCGGGTGATGTTCCCCATGAAGTCTTGCCGGCCGGGCGCGAGCGCTTGTCGCTGACGGGCTGGTTCCGCCGCCGTGGCAACGAACCCTTCTGACTTGCCGAAGGTCCTGGTCAGCGCCTGCCTGCTGGGGCAACCGGTGCGCTACGACGGCCGGGCCAGCGGGCACCACGATCAGTTGCAGCGCTGGCAGGCCGAAGGCCGTGTAGTGCCGTTGTGTCCGGAAGTGGCCGGCGGCTTGCCGACGCCGCGTCCTCCTGCGGAGATTCCGGGCGGGCAAGGCGGACAGGTACTCGATGGCATGGCGCAGGTGCTGACAGTCACCGGGGAGGATGTCAGCGGTGCCTTTCTGGCTGGGGCGCGGCAGGCGCTGGCGTTGGTGCGCCAGCACGCGATCGGCGTGGCGGTGCTCAAAGCCGGCAGCCCCTCGTGTGGCAACCGTTTGACCTACGATGGCACCTTCAGCGCGGTGAAGGTGCCGGGGGAGGGCGTCACGGCGGCATTGCTGCGGCGCGAGGGCGTGCTGGTGTTCAGTGAGCTGGAGTTGGAGCAAGCGCAGCGGGCGCTGGCTCGGCTGTCTGAATCGCCTTGAACCACTTCTGTTCGAGTTGTGCGGTACGGCCACTGTCCTTCAGGCGCTGAAGGGCATTGTTCAGCGCGCTTTGGAAGGCCGGGTTGTCCTTCTGGAACGGAATGACCAGCTGCTTCTCGCCATAAGGCTGGCTGACATCCAATGTGCCGTTGGCGGCGGTCTGTGCTTGCTCCGCCGTCAGTGCGACGTCGTACTTCCCGCTTTCTACGCCTGGTAGCACATCGGCAGCAGGCGCCTCGATGAACTCGGCGCGCAGGTCCAGCTCACGGGCAAGGTCCTGGCCAAACTCGACCTGAAAGCCGGTCAGGCGGTCGTTTTCCTTGAAGGCGTAAGGCTTGTTATCAGCCTGCACGACAATGCGCAGTTCGCCGCGGTCGTTGATTTCATCTATCAGCTCGGCCTGAGCCAATGGAGTGATCAGTACTGCCAGCAGTACGCCTATGGTCGAACGCATGAATGCCCCTTTTATTTGGCAGATGAATAACCTTCGCCGCGACTTTCTTCCTCGTCACGGTCGAGCGCAGCCTATGACCTTGAAGCCTTGGCGAGGTTTAACCCTAACTGAAAAAATTCTCTTTGTGGGCTATGGTGAATTACCGCCGCCATTCGTTTTACTGGGGGCGGCCAATAAGTGAATCACAGGAGAAGTGAATGAACAGCCTATTTTCGCGTGCTGCCGTCGCCGGTTTGCTGATGGGGGTATCGGTGTTCGCCGGCGCTGCGGATGCGCTCAAGAGCCAGGAACCGCCCCAGGATGCCAAGGTCTTCATCGTTTCCCCCGCCGATGGTGCCACGGTCGACAAGACCTTTACCGTCAAGTTCGGTATCGAAGGCATGGCGCTCAAGCCCGCTGGCGACCAGACCCCGCACACCGGCCATCACCACCTGCTGGTGGATGTCGACACAGCACCGGCTGCCGATCAGCCATTGCCAACCAGCCTGATGCCGGAGAACAACGCGCCGCTGCCGGCCGGCCCGCAAGTGCTGCACTTCGGCAAGGCGCAGACCGAAGCGACCATTACCCTGACCCCAGGCAAGCACACCTTGCAGCTGGTGCTGGGCGACCAGTATCACGTGCCGTTCAAGCCGAGCGTCGAGTCGAAGAAAATCACGGTAACCGTGAAATGATTGCTGCTCCTTTCGCATGCTGAAGCTGCCGGAGCGGGTTCATTCGCGAAAGAGCCGGGACACAGGCAATAAAAAAGGCGACCTTCATCGAAGGTCGCCTTTTTCGTTAGCGGTGGAAACTCAGAACAGTACGCGGGAACGGATGGTGCCCTTGACGTGCTGCAGTTTCTCTTGCGCCAGGTCCGAGTACTCGGCGTCCACGTCGATTACCACGTAACCCACTTTCTCGTCGGTCTGCAGGAACTGACCGGAGATGTTGATGCCGTTTTCGGCGAAGACCTTGTTGATCTCGCTGAGTACGCCAGGGATGTTTTCGTGGATGTGCAGCAGGCGATGCTTGCCTGGGTGCGCTGGCAGGGCCACTTCCGGGAAGTTGACCGACGATACCGAGGTACCGTTGTCGCTGTACTTGACCAGCTTCTCGGCCACTTCCAGGCCGATGTTGGCCTGCGCTTCGGCGGTGGAACCACCGATGTGCGGGGTCAGGATCACGTTGTCCAGGCCACGCAGCGGGCTTTCGAACTGCTCGTCGTTGGAGCGAGGCTCGACCGGGAATACGTCGATGGCGGCGCCGATCAGGTGCTTGTCCTTGATGGCGGCGGCCAGGTGATCCAGTTCGACCACGGTGCCACGGGCGGCGTTGATCAGGATCGAGCCCTTCTTCATCGCACGGATTTCCTTCTCGCCAATCATCCACTGGGTGGAGGGCAGCTCAGGAACGTGCAGCGAGACGATGTCGGCCAGGCCCAGCAGTTCGTGCAGGCTGGTGACCTGGGTGGCGTTACCCAGCGGCAGCTTGGTCAGCGGGTCGTAGAAGTAGACCTGCATGCCCAGGCTTTCGGCCAGGACCGACAGCTGGGTACCGATCGAGCCGTAGCCGACGATGCCCAGTTTCTTGCCACGGATTTCGAACGAGTTGGCCGCGCTCTTGATCCAGCCGCCACGGTGGCACGAGGCGTTTTTCTCAGGGATGCCGCGCAGCAGCAGGATGGCTTCAGCCAGTACCAGTTCGGCCACCGAACGGGTGTTGGAGTACGGGGCGTTGAACACGGCGATGCCGCGCTCGCGGGCAGCGTTCAGGTCGACCTGGTTGGTACCGATGCAGAAGCAGCCGACAGCGACCAGTTTCTTGGCACTGTCGAAGATCTCTTCGGTCAGCTGGGTACGCGAGCGGATGCCGATGAAGTGGGCATCAGCGATCTTTTCCTTGAGTTCCGCCTCTGGCAGCGAGCCAGTGTGGTACTCGATATTGGTGTACCCGGCAGCCTTGAGGGTATCCACCGCGTTCTGGTGCACACCTTCAAGAAGAAGGAACCTGATCTTGCTCTTGTCGAGAGAAGTCTTGCTCATCTGCGTAAACCTGTATCCCGGAGAAAAAATGGCGAGGGGGTAAAGCGGCGCGGTGTCGGCCTTAGCACGAACAGCAGGGGGGCTATGCTAGCATACGCGACACAATCTGAGCTTATCCCGACAGGTGAAGAGTGCTCAGGGTGACTATGAATAAGTCGAGAGTTCCGGCGATGACCCACCCGGCGGTAATTGATGAACTGAAGACCCTGGTCGACCCTGGCCGGGTGCTGACCGACGCGGCTTCTCTTGATACCTACGGCAAGGACTGGACCAAGCATTTTCCCCCAGCACCCTCGGCCATCGTCTTTCCCAAGACGGTCGAGCAGGTACAGGCCATCGTCCGCTGGGCCAATTACCACAAGGTCGCGCTGGTGCCTTCTGGCGGGCGGACCGGGCTTTCTGCCGGCGCCGTGGCGGCCAACGGCGAAGTCGTCGTCGCTTTCGACTACATGAACCAGATTCTCGACTTCAATGCCTTCGACCGCACCGTGGTCTGTCAGCCGGGTGTCATCACCCGCCAACTGCAATTGTTCGCCGAAGAACATGGCTTGTATTACCCGGTGGACTTCGCTTCCTCCGGCTCCAGTCAGATTGGCGGCAATATCGGCACCAATGCCGGTGGGATCAAGGTCATTCGCTACGGCATGACCCGCAACTGGGTCGCGGGCCTCAAGGTGGTCACTGGCAAGGGTGAACTGCTCGAATTGAACAAGGACCTGATCAAGAACGCCACAGGCTATGACCTTCGCCAGCTGTTCATCGGTGCCGAAGGTACGCTGGGCTTCGTGGTCGAGGCCACCATGCGCCTGGATCGCGCTGCGCGCAACCTTACTGCCATGGTGCTGGGCACACCGGACTTCGACTCGATCATGCCAGTGCTGCATGCCTTCCAGGCCAGGCTGGACCTGACCGCCTTCGAGTTCTTCTCCGACAAGGGCCTGGCCAAGATCATGGCACGAGGCGATGTGCCGGCACCGTTCGAGACCGACTGCCCGTTCTATGCCCTGCTGGAATTCGAGGCCACCACCGAGGACGTCGCCAACGAGGCCCTGGCCACCTTCGAGCATTGCGTCGAGCAGGGCTGGGTGCTGGATGGGGTGATGAGCCAGAGCGAGACCCAGCTCAAGAACCTGTGGAAGCTACGCGAGTACCTGTCCGAGACCATCTCCCACTGGACGCCGTACAAGAACGACATCTCGGTCACCGTTTCGAAAGTGCCGGCTTTCCTGCGTGACATCGACGCCATTGTCGCCGAGCACTACCCGGACTACGAAGTGGTCTGGTATGGCCACATCGGCGACGGCAACCTGCACCTGAACATCCTCAAGCCCGACTCTATGAGCAAGGATGATTTCTTCGCCTCCTGTGCCAAGGTCAACAAGTGGGTGTTCGAGATCGTGCAGCGCTATGACGGCTCGATCTCCGCGGAGCACGGCGTAGGCATGACCAAGCGCGACTACCTGGGCTACAGCCGCTCGCCTGAAGAAATTGCCTGCATGAAGGCAATTAAGGCCGTCTTCGACCCTAACGGGATCATGAATCCGGGTAAGATCTTCGCTCCTGAATAAAAAGCAGTATCCAGAGGAGTCGGCCATGAGTTACCAGCACCAGTACGTAGACGGCACGCGCATCCACTTCCCACTGGGCAAGGTGGTGTGCATCGGCCGTAACTATGCCGAGCATGCCAAGGAACTGGACAACCCCATTCCCACCGAGCCGCTGCTGTTCATCAAGCCAGGCAGTTGCGTGGTGCCGCTGGAAGGTGGCTTCAAGATTCCGACCGACCGTGGCTCGGTTCACTACGAAGCGGAGATCGCAGTTCTGCTGGGCAAGCCGCTGTCCACCAAGCCGACCGAGGAAGAGGTGCTCGACGCTATTTCCGGTTATGCGCCAGCCCTGGACCTGACCCTGCGCGACGTGCAGGCCAAGCTCAAGGAAAAGGGCCTGCCGTGGGAGCTGAGCAAGAGCTTCGATGGTGCCTGCGTGCTGCCGCCGTTCGTTTCCGCCGCCAGCTTCGAGGATCTGACCGACATCGGCATTCGCCTGACCATCAATGGCGAAGTGCGCCAGGATGGCAACAGCGCGATGATGCTCAACCCCATCGTGCCGATGATCCAGCACATTGCCGCGCACTTTTCCCTGCAGGCGGGCGATGTGGTTCTGACCGGCACGCCAGCCGGCGTTGGCCCGTTCAGCGTGGGCGATGAGCTGGTGCTGGAGCTGCCGGGCGTCAGCCGTTTCGAAAGCCGCGTGCTCTGACGGCTGGCCTGCCGGCATCGCCGGATATCGCCGGCAAGCCGGCTCCCACAGGTTGCACGGTTTGACCGGGGAGCCGGCTTGTCGGCCAGGTGGCCTTCAGCGCGTGTGCAAGACAGTTTTTTCACAAACCATCTGGATAATGCGCTGATCATCGTCCATCTACCGGCGCCAGCGTTAGCCCGGCACATTCCAGGAACTCTTCGCATGGCTCCCTCCCCCAGCGCCTCTGCCACCTCCCGTCACAAGCGTCGCTTCTTCCTGCGCTGGCCGTTCGGGCTGGCCGTGGCGGCCGTGATCGGTTACGGCGTTGCCGTGGCGATGCACTGGGATGACCGGGGGCTGCTGTGGGTCAAGGAGCGCTTCGAGAGCTCGGCCGAACGCAGCGAGAGCGTCTGGCTGCCGAACTATCGGGTTGACATCGACGCCAAGGTCTTGCCGGGCATGGAGGACGACGAGGCATCGGACCTGTCCTTCAACCCGCGCACCCGCACCCTGTTCGCCGTCATGGGCAAGAATCCGTTCCTGGTCGAGTTGAGCCTCGATGGCGATGTGCTGCGCAAGATGCCACTCAACGGCTGGGAGAACCCCGAAGGCGTCGCTGTGCTGGAGGACGGGCACCTGGCTATTGTCGACGAGCGCCGCCACGACCTGACCCTGGTCAAGGTGGATGAGCACACCACGGCCTTGAACCGAACCGACTTCCAGAGCTACGACCTGGGTGAGTCGGTCAAGAGCAACAAGGGCTACGAATCGGTGGCCTGGGACCCCCTGCGACAGCGGCTGGTCATCGGGGAAGAACGCCCGCCGAAGCTATTCACCTGGAGCACCGATGGCCGCAGCCCTTTGAAGGGCGAGAAGCAATCGCTGCCTAATGACGAACTGGACCTGCGCAACCTGTCGGCCCTTGACGTTGACCCGCGTACCGGCCATTTGCTCGCGCTGTCGGCTGACTCCAACATGCTGCTTGAGCTGGACGAACAGGGCCAGCAAGTCAGCTTCATGACGCTGCTGGGCGGTTTCAACGGCCTGGAAGACACCGTGCCGCGTGCCGAGGGGGTGGCCATGGATGACCAAGGCAACCTGTACATGGTCAGCGAGCCCAACCTGTTCTATCGCTTCAGAAAAGACTGAAGATTGCTTCGGGCCATTCTTACGCCAGCATTAAGCTTTACTTCAGTTGATCATGGTTAGATTCGCCATCCTCACGTCGAGTCTGCCGTTATGCGCCGTTTTGTCCGCCCGCCACTGATCCTTGCCACCTTCGGTTTGCTTGCCTTGTGCATGGTGGTGGTGGCCGGCTATGAGTTTCGCCTGTTCGAGCGGGGCTGGTTCAACCTGAAGACCTGGTGGCAGCCTGCGCAGCAGAGCATCGGCCTGGATCGCTACCGGGTGGTGGTCGAGGCGCAACCTGTCGAAGGGCTGGACGATGACGTTTCGGCGCTGACCTACGACCCCGACCGCAAGACCCTCTTCACAGTGACCAACAAGCGCTCGGAATTGATCGAGCTGTCGTTGGCTGGCCGCATTCTACGCCGTGTTCCATTGACCGGGTTCGGCGATCCCGAAGCTGTGGAGTACGTCGGGCCGAACAGCTACGTGATCACCGACGAACGCCAGCAGCGGTTGATCCGTGTGCGTCTGGACGATGACACGATGTTCCTTGATGCCCATGATGCCGAGCAACTGACGCTGGGCATTGGCCTGAACGGAAACAAGGGCTTCGAGGGCCTGGCATACGACTCGACGGGCAAGCGCCTGTTCGTGGCCAAGGAGCGGGATCCGATGATGATCTATGAGGTTCATGGCTTCCCGCATGCCAACCCCGAACAGCCCTACGCCGTGCATGTGGTGCAGGACCGCGAGCGCGATTCACGGCTGTTCGTACGGGACCTGTCGAGCCTGCAGTTCGATGAGCGCAGCGGGCACTTGCTGGCGCTGTCCGACGAGTCGCGCCTGGTGCTGGAACTGGATGTGGAGGGCCGGCCGCTGAGCTCCTTGTCGCTGCGCAAGGGCTATCAGGGGTTGAAGGAAACGGTACCGCAGGCAGAGGGTATCGCCATGGATGAAGCCGGAACGATCTACCTGGTCAGCGAGCCGAATCTGTTCTACGTGTTCAAGCAGCCGGCTGACTGAAGGTCCAGCGCGCCGGCTGATGGCCTTCAATCGCCGGCTGCAGTTCCCAGGAACTTGCGCAGGAACTGCCGTGTGCGCTCTTCCTTGGGGTTGGCGAACAGTGCCTTGGCCTCGCCCTGTTCCACGATCACGCCCTTGTCGAAGAAAATCACCCGGTTCGCCACGTCGCGAGCAAAGCTCATCTCGTGGGTGACGATGATCATGGTGCGTTTTTCCTCGGCCAGCCCACGGATGGTGGCCAGCACTTCTCCGACCAGCTCGGGGTCGAGCGCCGACGTCGGCTCGTCGAACAGGATGACTTCCGGCTCCATGGCCAGGGCGCGGGCAATGGCGACCCGTTGCTGCTGGCCACCGGACAGGCGCCGTGGGTAGGCATCTTCCTTGCCAGCCAGGCCCACCTTGGCCAATAACCGCCGGCCCAATTCCGCCGCTTGTGCTTTCGGGGTCTTCTTGACGATCACCGGCCCCTCGATCACGTTTTCCAGGGCCGTGCGGTGGGGGAACAGGTTGAAGTTCTGGAACACGAAGCCGGCTTGCTGGCGCAGCTGGCGGATTGCACCTTGCTGGCTACCCAGCGGACGGTTGGCATCGATGCGAATGTTGCCGATCTGGATCTGCCCGGCATCAGGGGTTTCCAGCAGGTTCAGGCAGCGCAGGAAGGTGGTCTTGCCCGAGCCGCTGGGGCCGATGATGGCCACCACTTCGCCGGGCTGCACCGTCAGGTCGATACCGTTGAGCACGGTCTGGCCCTTGAACTGCTTCGTCAGGCCTTTTACTTCGATCATGCTCAATGCTCCTGGTCGTGCTGGTTGACCCGCGCTTCCATGCGGTTCTGGAAGTGCGCGAGGATGCTGCAGAGAATCCAGTAGATCACCGCAACAGCCAGGTACATGGTGAAGACTTCGAAGGTGCGTGCGGTGATCAACTGCGCCTGGCGGAACAGCTCTGGCACCTGGATGGTCGCCGCGAGGGCAGTGTCCTTGACCAATGAGATGAAGCTGTTACCCAACGGCGGCAGTGCGGTTCGCAAGGCCTGCGGCAGGATGGCCCGGCGCATGGCCTGGGTGCGGGTCATGCCGATACTGGCGGCGGCTTCCCACTGGCCGCGGTCGATCGACGAGATGGCCGCCCGCAGGATTTCGCAGATGTAGGCCGCCATGTTCAGCGACAGGCCGATCAGCGATGCCGGGATCGGGTCGAGCTCGATACCGATCTGTGGCATGCCGAAATAGATGACGAACAACTGCACCAGCAGGGGGGTGCCCCGGAAGAACGACACGTAGACACGTGCCAGCCAGTTCAGTGGCAGGATTTTCGACAGGCGCATCAGTGCCAGGGCAAACCCCAGCACAAGGCCGAAGAACATGCCGCCGACACTGAGCAGTACCGTATAACCCGCGCCCTTGAGCAGGAAGGGCGCGGAATCGACAACGAGTTGCAGGCTTTCAGCGATCATTTAGTGACATCGGCACCGAAGTATTTCTCGGACAGCTTGGCCAGCGTGCCGTCAGCCTTGAGCTTGTCCAGCGCCTTGTTGATGGCCGCCAGCAGCTCAGGCTCGCCCTTGCGCAAGGCAACACCGGACTCCAGGCGCGAGAACGCATCGCCGGCCAGTTGGGTGTCCTTGGCTTTCTGCGCGTACTCCAGCGCGGCCAAACGATCGATCAGGATCGCGTCGATGCGGCCGTTGCGCAGGTCGGCGAACTTGCTTGGGTCATCTTCATAGGTGCGCACATCGGCTTGCGGGACGTCCTGTTTCACCCACTGTTCGTAGTTGGTGCCCAGGCCCACGCCGACCTTCTTGCCCGCCAGGTCTGCCGCCTTGTGGATGTTCAGCTGGTCAGCCTTCTTCTTCAGGATCAGGGCCTGGATACCGGAGACGGTGTAGGGCTCGGAGAAGTCGTACTTCTTCTTGCGCTCCTCGGAAATGGTGACCTGGTTGATCACCACGTCCAGGCGCTTGGATTCCAGTGCTGCGAGAATGCCATCCCATTTGGTCGGCTGGACCTTGGCCTTCACCCCAAGCTCTTTGGCCAGCAGCTCGGAAAGCTCCACTTCGAAGCCGGTCAGCTTGCCGTTTTCGTCCTGGAAGCTGAAGGGGGGATAGGTGCCTTCCAGGCCGACGTTGATCACGCCTTTTTCCTGGATGGTTTTCAGTTGCTCGCCAGCGAAGGCCTGGCTGAGCAGACCGGCGCCCAGCAGGACGGCCAGGGTAGCGTTGAGTAGCGGTTTGGCAAATTTCGGCATGACAGGCCCCGCGCTTGTTGTGGAAGTAGTGGTTGGCGACTATAGGGGTGAATTTGATAGGTCGGGAAATAATAAAAAATCAGGTTGTTATTCCTAAATCCCGATTTTGAATCAGCTTATGCCCGAGTTAGCTCAGGATGGAATAAAGCGTTGTTTTTTCCAAGGGGGAGAATTGACGTATCGTGGGACAAAAGGCTGGCACTTCCTTTGTGGGCGGCGGATGCCGTAGCCGACAAGCCGGTTGCTACAGGGGATGCGTGCCTATTCGAGAACACCGGCAGGAGAACACCGTGAGCGAACAATCTTCATCTGGGCATTGGCAATTGCAGAGCATCGTCAGCGGCCTGCGCAGCGCCCGGGAGCAGTGGCGCACCCGCAATGGCCGTAGCAGTGGTGAGCAAGGCGGGCGCGAACTGCCCTCGCGCGAGGCCATGCGGCACATTCTCGAACAGTTGTGCGGGGCGTTGTTTCCCATGCGCCTGGGGCCGGTGGACCTGCGGGAAGAAAGCGAAGACTTCTATGTCGGTCATACCCTCGATGCCGCGCTGACCGCGCTGTTGGCCCAGGCGCGCCTGGAGTTGCGTTACGCGGCAAGGCACAACAAGGGCGACCTGAGTACCGTGGACGCCCAGGCCCTGCGCTTGATCCAGGACTTCGCTGCGGCCCTGCCGAATCTGCGTGTGCTGCTCGACACCGATGTGCTGGCCGCATACCACGGCGACCCAGCGGCACGTAGTGTGGATGAGGTCCTGCTGTGCTACCCCGGCATTCTGGCGATCATCCACCATCGCCTGGCGCACCACCTCTATCAGGCCGGCCTGCCGTTGTTGGCGCGGATCAGCTCGGAGCTGGCGCACTCGGCCACGGGTATCGACATACACCCGGGTGCGCAGATTGGCCCGAGCTTCTTCATCGACCATGGCACCGGTGTGGTGATCGGTGAAACCGCCATCATTGGTGAGCGGGTCCGTATCTACCAGGCGGTGACGTTGGGCGCCAAGCGCTTCCCCAGCGACGAGTCGGGAACGTTGCACAAGGGCCTGGCGCGCCACCCGATCGTCGAAGACGATGTGGTGATCTACGCCGGGGCGACTATTCTGGGGCGGATCACCATTGGCAAGGGGTCGACCATCGGCGGCAACGTGTGGCTGACGCGCAGCGTGCCAGCCGAGAGCAACATCACCCAGGCGAATTTGCAGTTGGATTGCCAGGACAAGACTTGACCTGATGGGGGGCGGGTCGGGTTGGCGCCATCGCGGGTGAACCCGCTCCCACAGGGGCCTGAGTGAGCCTGTGGGAGCCCCGCCACAAGCTGGTTCTACCTTCGCCAGTCGGCACCCCAGGTCGCATTGAAAGTCGATCCATGTTTAACTTGAACGCTTGTTCAACGAAAAACGCTGGTCCGCTGCCGGTGTTCAACAGGAGGATTCCTTTGCTGAACCCGTTCAATCCGAACCTCACGTCCTTCGACGAGGTGCATGCCCAATGAGTGCACCGACCGCTTCCCTTGCCCACGGCAAGATCCGCATGAACCCTCCGGTGTTCTACTTCGCGGCAAGTTTCATCCTTTTGTTCGGCCTGGTGGTCATCGCATTCCCTCAAGCCTCAGGTGAGTGGCTGCTGGCGGCACAGAACTGGGCGGCCAACACGGTCGGCTGGTACTACATGCTGGCGATGACCCTGTACCTGGTCTTCGTGGTGGTCACCGCCTTGTCCGGCTACGGCAAGATCAAGCTCGGTGCCGACCACGACGAACCCGAGTTCAGTTACCTGTCCTGGGCCGGCATGCTGTTCGCCGCTGGCATCAGCATTACCCTGTTCTTCTTTTGCGTCTCCGAACCGCTGACCCACATGCTGCAACCGCCTCAGGGCGAAGCGGGTACGGCGGAGGCCGGGCGCCAGGCGATGCAGATCCTGTTCCTGCACTGGGGCCTGCATGGCTGGGGCGTGTTCGCCTTCGTCGGCATGGCCCTGGCCTACTTCGCCTACCGCCACAACCTGCCGCTGGCCCTGCGGTCGGCGCTGTATCCGCTGATCGGCAAGCGTATCAACGGCCCCATCGGCTATGCGGTGGACGGCTTTGGCATCATTGCCACGGTCTTCGGCCTCGGTGCCGATATGGGTTTCGGCGTGCTGCACCTGAATTCCGGGCTGGACTACCTGTTCGGTATCAGCCATAGCCAGTGGGTGCAGGTCATCCTCATCACCCTGATGATGGGTGCGGCGGTAGCCGTTGCGGTGGCAGGGGTCGAGAAGGGCGTGCGGGTGATGAGCGACATCAACCTGTTCCTGGCCTGTGCGCTGTTGCTGTTCGTGCTGTTCGCCGGGCCTACCCAGCACTTGTTCAACACCCTGATCCAGAACCTCGGCGACTACCTCGGTGCCTTGCCGCGCAAGAGTTTCGATGTATACGCCTACGGTGAGAATCGCGACTGGCTCGGCGGCTGGACGGTGTTCTACTGGGCCTGGTGGATTGCCTGGGCTCCGTTCGTGGGCTTGTTCATCGCACGTATTTCCCGTGGCCGGACCATCCGCGAATTCGTCTTCGGCGTGCTGCTGATTCCGCTGGGCTTCACCCTGGCGTGGATGTCGATCTTCGGCAACAGCGCCTTGGACCAGGTGATCAACCACGGCATGACCGCGCTCGGGCAGTCGGCGCTGGATAACCCGTCGATGAGTCTGTACCTGCTGCTGGAAACCTACCCGTGGAGCAAGACCGTCATCGCGGTGACGGTCTTCATCAGCTTCGTGTTCTTCGTCACGTCGGCCGACTCGGGCACGGTGGTGCTGTCGACGCTGTCCGCCAAGGGCGGTGGTGCCGATGAAGATGGGCCGAACTGGCTGCGGATCTTCTGGGGCGCGATGACGGCGCTGATCACCAGCGGGTTGCTGTTCGCTGGCAGCATCGACTCGCTCAAGTCGGCGGTGGTGCTGACTTCGCTGCCATTCTCGCTGATTTTGCTGAGCATGATGTGGGGGCTGCACAAGGCGTTTTACCTGGAGTCCCAGCGGCAGATCGCGCAGATGCACTCGTTGGCGCCGTTCGCCCAGTCACGTCGTGGTCGTGGTGGCTGGCGCCAGCGTCTGAGCCAGGCGGTGCACTTCCCGTCACGCGATGAGGTGTATCGCTTCATGGATGACGTGGTGCGCCCGGCGATTGCCGACGTGACCGAAGTGTTCGAGCAGAAGGGCCTGGCGCTGATTACCCAGGACGACCCGAGTCACGACAACGTCAGCCTGAAGATTGGCCATGGCGAGGAGCAGCCATTCCTTTACCAGGTGCAGATGCGCGGGTATTTCACGCCATCGTTCGCCTTGGGTGGATTGGGGACCCAGGATTTGAAGAACCGCCGCTACTACCGGGCGGAGGTGCATCTGAGCGAGGGCAGCCAGAACTACGACCTGGTGGGCTACAGCAAGGAGCAGATCATCAACGACATTCTCGACCAGTACGAACGGCACATGCAGTTCCTGCACCTGGTCCGATAGATCGCGGGGGCCGCGTTGCGGCCCTTTCGCGACACAAGGCCGCGGCCACCAGCCGAGGGCATTCAGAACGGCGCGTCCCCCAGGATGGTCGCCCGATGCATCACCCGCCGGCTCGGCCGGTAATCATCCACCGCGAAATGCTGGGTCACGCGGTTGTCCCAGAAGGCCACGTCGTTCTCCTGCCACCGCCAGCGAATGCTGAACTCTGGCCGCGTGGCGTGGGCGAACAGCAACTTCAGCAGCGCCTCGCTCTCCAGTTCGCTCAACTCGTTGATGCGAGTCGTGAAGCCTTCGTTGACGAACAGCGCCTTGCGCCCGCTCACCGGGTGGGTGCGCACCACCGGGTGAGACAGCGGCGGGTTGTTGCGGCGGGTAGCTTCCCAGCGCGCCAGGTCTTCAGCCGTGGTGCCGAAGCGCTCGAGCGGGAACGACTTGGTGAAGTCATGGGTGGCGGTCAGACCGTCGAGCATCTCGCGCAGCGGCGCTGACAACGCCTCGAAGGCGGCGATACCACTGGCCCACAGTGTATCGCCGCCGTAGGCCGGCAGCTGCTTGGCGCTAAGTACCGCGCCCAGCGCCGGGGTGCGCAAGAAGGTCACATCGGTGTGCCAGACCGCGTTATCGCGCATGTCGGTGACCGCGGTGTCGAGGATCAGCACCTGCGGGGTTTCCGGCACATTGGGGTAGATCGGGTGAATGTGCAGGTCGCCGAAGCGGGCAGCGAAACGGGCCTGCTGTTCAGGCGTGATCGGTTGGTCGCGGAAGAACAGCACCTGATGCTTGAGCAGCGCTTGTTCGATGGCATCGCGTTGCTCGACGGTGATCTCGCGGCTGATATCCACGCCACTGATCAGCGCACCGAGCGCTGGGCTGAGAGGGGTAACGGTCAGGCTCATGTCTTGTCTCGTTCTAGCGCCGGCGTGCCAGCGTGGTCAGTCGGTAATCAGTGGCTTTGCCCATGCCAGGGCACCAGCTTGCGTTGCAGGGCGCGCAGGCCCATCTCCAGGGCGAAGGCGATCAGCGCGATCAGCAGGATGCCCAGTACCACCACGTCGGTAACCAGGAACTGCGCCGCAGACTGCACCATGAAGCCCAGGCCGCTGGTGGCGGCGATCAGCTCGGCGGCCACCAGGGTCGACCAGCCGACACCCAGGCCGATCCGAATGCCGGTGAGGATGTCGGGCAGGGCACTTGGCAGGATCACGTGGCGAATCAATTGCGCCTGGGTAGCGCCCAGCGATTGCGCGGCCCGCAGTTTGGCAGGGTCGACGGTGCGCACGCCGGTGGCGGTGGCGATGGCGATCGGAGCAAAGATCGCCAAGTAGATCAGCAGCACCTTGGACAGCTCGCCGATACCGCACCAGATGACGATCAACGGCAGGTAGGCCAGCGGCGGAATCGGGCGGTAGAACTCGATCAGCGGGTCGAGGATGCCCCGGGCCACGCGGTTGTAGCCGATGGCGATGCCGACCGGGATGGCGGTCAGCGTTGCCGCGACCAGCGCCAGCCCGATGCGGCCCAGGCTTGCGCCCAGGTGCTGCCACAGGCTGGCGTCCATGTAGCCTTGGGTAAGCAGCGTCCACGCCTTGGCCAGGATGTCGGCGGGCGAGGGCAGGAACAAAGGTTCGATCCAGCCAGCGGCAGTGACCAGCCACCACAAGGACAGTAGCAACCCGAGGGTCAGAGCGCTGATCCAGCGGGTTGGCAGTGGCTTGCGGGGCTTGGCCGCTGGCGCGGTACGCTTGGTGGCAACCGGCAGTTCGAGGATGCTCATGCGGATGCCTCCCGGCGGGCCGTTTCACGTTCGGAAAACACTCGCGCCAGCACGTGTTCGCGGGTTTCGATGAAGCGAGGATCGGACTTGATCGCCCGGGCCGATTCGCCAGCCGCGTAGCGCTGGCCAAAGTCCAGTTGCAAGCGTTCGACCACGCGGCCGGGGCTCGGCGCCAGCAATACGAGTTCGGAGGCCAGGAAGACCGCCTCCTCGATGTCGTGGGTAATCAGGAACACCGGCTTGGCGGTGCGCTGCCATACCTGCAGCAGCAGCTCTTGCATTTGTTCGCGGGTGAAGGCATCCAGGGCGCCGAACGGTTCGTCCATCAGCAGTATCCGAGGGTTTGCCGCCAGCGCCCGGGCCAGGCCCACGCGTTGTTTCTGGCCGCCGGACAACTGCCAGATGCGCCGCTCGCCGAAGCCTTCCAGGTCGACCAGGGCCAGCATCTCGCGAGCTTTGGCCTCGCGCTCCGGGCGAGCGACACCGGCCAGTTCCAGGCCAAAGGCGACGTTGCCCAGCACGTTCTGCCAAGGCAGCAAGGCATCGTCCTGGAACACCACGCCACGCTCGGCGCCAGGGCCTTGCACCGGGACACCATCCAGGGTGATGCGTCCGCCGCTGGGGGCGACGAAGCCGGCGATCAGGTTCAGCAGCGAGGTCTTGCCGCTGCCGGAAGGCCCGAGGGCCACCAGCAGCTGGCGCGGCCCCAGGCTCAGGTTGATGTCGGCCAGCACCGGGGTGGTGGCGCCGGGGTACTGTGCGCTGATGCGCTCCAGCTCAAGCAAGGCCATGACAGCCTCCCGTCGGTTGCAGTCTTAGTTGGGGATGTACTGGGCGCTGACGTACGGCGAGTAGTCAGGCAGCACTGCGTCGACCTTGCCTTGCTGCTTGAGGAAGGTGGCCGTGTCAGTGAGGGCCTGGGTCGTCGGCGCGCCAAGCGCACTGGCCTGGTCGGCGGCCAGCGGGTAGACGTTGCCTTGCAGCAGCACAGGGATGTCCGATGGCTTGGCGCCGGACAGCTTGGCCAGCTTGGCGACGTTGTCAGGGTTGGCCAACCAGGCTTTAGGGTCCTTGCGGTAGTCGGCGTAGGCGTCGAGGGTGACCTTGGCGAAGGCCTTGACCACATCAGGGTGCTTGGCGGCGAAGTCCTTGCGCACGATCCACGCGTCGAAGGTCGGTGCGCCTTTCTCGGCCAGCTCGCCGGAGGTGATCAGCACCTTGCCGTTCTCCTTGGCGACGCCCAGGGCCGGGTCCCAAACGTAGGTGGCGTCGATGTCGCCACGTTTCCAGGCGGCGATGATGGCCGGAGGCGCCAGGTTGAGGATCTGAACCTTGGACGGATCGATGTTCCAGCTCTTGAGCGCCGCCAGCAGGCTGTAATGACCGGTCGAGACGAAGGGCACCGCGACCTTCTTGCCGATCAGGTCTTGCGGGGTCTTGATGGTGTCGCGAGCGACCAGCGCTTCGCCGGCGCCGATCTGGGTGGCGATCAGGAACGTCTCGACCGGGAGTTTGCGGGTGGCGGCGGCAGCCAGCGGGCTGGAGCCCAGGTAGCCGATCTGCACATCGCCGCTGGCCACCGCGGTGATCACGTCGGCGCCATTGTCGAATTTGCGCCAGTCGATGCTGGCCTTGCTGGCTTTTTCATAGTCGCCATCGACCTGGGCCACTTTGGCCGGATCGACGGTGGTCTGGTAGGCCACGGTCAGGTCAGCGGCCTGGGCCAACCAGCTGGCGCTGGCGAGGGTCAGGGCGGCGAACAGGCGCAGCGGAGCGTGCGGGATCATGGTTGAACTCCTCGTCAGGCAATCGTGGTGATGGATGGCGAGAAGACTAGATGATCTAAGAAATCAGAAATAAATAACGTTTTGGAATTAGCTTAGGAGCCAAAGGTTTTAACCCTTGTCAAGTGGTCTGGGTGCCGCTGGCGAAACAGGTTTCCGCTGCTAGGCTCTTTTGCCTTTAGAAGAGAGGTGGGGGGCTAGCAGGTTGGCAAACGTTTGCAAATAACCTAAAGGTATGATTTGCGCGGACGATACAACTTTTGGCTGTAAAGGTTCCTACCTTATTCCGCAAAAATCTTAGAAATTCATAAAACGGTCATTTTTGATTTATAGGATTGTCATTATCCTGTAGCCCAGGCGGCGCCTTAGACCAAAGTCTAGAAATGTTTAGTAACCATTGACTAGACAGTCACACTTTGGGACTAAATCGCCAATCCATGGTGAGCACGGCAGAAGACCTGGCCACCTGAGACCTACAAGAATTAGAACGTAGAGGAGCAAAACATGTACAAGTCCAGCCTGGCTCTGGCCGTGGCACTGGGGGTTCTCGCCCAACAAGCAGGCGCTGCCGGTTTCGTAGAGGACAGCAAGCTGTCCCTGAGCTCGCGCACCATGTATTTCAATAACGATAACCGTGCGGGCGGTGCCGATAACCGTGAATCGGGTCAGGGCTTCAAGCTCGACTACAGCTCCGGTTTCACCGAGGGCACCGTAGGCTTTGGTGTCGATGCTCAGGCTCTCTGGGGCATTCACCTGGACGGCGGCCGCGGCAAGCACCCGAATAGCAGCACCTTCTTCCCAAGTGAAACCAACGGTTCTGCGGTGGATCAGTGGGCTCGTTTCGGTGCCAATGCGAAGGCCCGCTTCTCCAAGACCGAAGCGCACTTCGGTAGTGCACTCGCACCTATGCTGCCAATCCTGGTCTCTAACGATGGCCGTCTGCTGCCGCAGACCTTCGAAGGTGGCACCATCACCTCGAAGGAAATTGACAATCTGACCATCAATGCTGGTCAGCTGACTCATGCGATGGGCCGTGCATCTAGCAACCGAACTGGTCTGTCGGTCAGCGGTGCTACCGCAGATAGCAACAAGTTCCGCTACGGTGGTCTGGACTACAAGCTCACGCCTGATCTGACCCTGCAGTACTACTACTCGAATCTGGAAGACTTCTATAAGCAGCACTTCTTGGGTGCCACTCACATCTTCAAGATCTCTGATGATCAGTCATTCAAGACTGACCTGCGCTACTTCGATAGCAGCAGCGATGGTAAGAATGGCGAGGATGATGCCTATGCCTTTGACAACAACAAAGGCTATGCCAAGCACAAAGGTGAGGTGGACAACAAAACCTGGTCCGCGATGTTCACCTACACCCTCGGTTCGCACTCCTTCCTGCTGGGGCATCAGCAGGTCAGTGACGACGGTGCTTTCGTATGGCTGAACCAAGGTTCCGTGCGTGATGGAAACAACCGTCCCGAAGGTGCTGGTGGCTCAAGCTTCTATCTGTTCACCGACAGCATGATCAACCAGTTCGCTCGTGCCGGCGAAAACACCACTTTCGGCCAATACTCCTATGACTTCGCGCGTTTGGGTGTACCGGGCTTGAAGGCTTCCGTCTCGTACCTGCGTGGTACCGATGTTCGTTACGCCTCGGGCAACGGCACCTACAGCGAGTGGGAGCGTGATGCACGGATCGACTATGTGATTCAAGAAGGCACGCTCAAAGGCCTCGGTTTCAGCCTGCGTCAAGGTGTCTACCGTGGGACCAATGGTGACACCGGCGAGTTCACCAAAGACACCGACCAAACTCGCTTCATCGTGAACTACACTTACAGCTTCCTGTAAGTCGTAACCACAAAAAGAGCCTCGCCTAGTGCGAGGCTTTTTTGTGTCTCAACTTCTGTATTCCGCCTGGTTATAAATAAATCAATATTTATTCTTTTTGTTTTGAATCGAATGCAGGCACATTGAATCCCATAAGGCAAACACAGCACAGGAGCCGCAGCCCATGAGTCTCAAACTTGGCGACATCGCCCCCGATTTCGAACAAGCGTCCAGCGAAGGCAATATCCGCTTCCACGAATGGCTCGGCAACAGCTGGGGTGTGCTGTTCTCCCACCCGGCCGATTTCACGCCGGTATGCACCACCGAGTTGGGCCTGACCGCCAAGCTCAAGGACGATTTCGCCAAGCGCGGCGTCAAGGTCATCGCGCTGTCGGTAGACCCAGTCGACTCCCACCACCGTTGGATCGACGACATCAACGAAACCCAGAATACCGTGGTGAATTTCCCGATCATCGCTGACGCCGACCGCAAGGTGTCCGACCTGTACGACCTGATTCACCCCAACGCCAGCGATACCCTCACCGTGCGATCGCTGTTCGTCATCGACCCGAACAAGAAGGTGCGCCTGACCATTACCTATCCGGCCAGTACCGGGCGCAACTTCAACGAAATCCTGCGGGTGATCGACTCGCTGCAGCTCACCGACAACCACAAGGTCGCCACGCCAGGTAACTGGCAGGACGGCGACGACGTGGTGATCGTGCCGTCGCTGAAGGACGAGGACGAGATCAAGCAGCGCTTCCCTAAAGGCTACCGTGCCGTGAAGCCCTATCTGCGTCTGACCCCGCAACCTAATCGTTAAGGATCCTCGTTGCATTGCTCTTAGCCATAGCAGGGATATTCGGGCCGTTTCGACGGCCCTTTTTTATGGCTGCAGGAATGGTGTTCGGGCCGCTGGGTGATTGGCGCGAGAGGTACGGTGATCATGAGAACGAGCGCCGCCCGCGCGGCGCATCGCGAGCAAGGCTCGCTCCTACGTTTGTTTACGGCCAATAACGCCTGTGACAGACGCGCGCGACCGCCTTGTTTGTTCGGCTCGATATCGCGGCGCACGCCAAAGCGGTCGCGCGCATTTCCCGCTGGCATCACTGGCCCGAAACAAACGTAGGAGCGAGCCTTGCTCGCGATGCGCCGCGCGGGCGGCGCTCGATTGACGCATCAATGCAAATGCAAAATGGAATAAACAAATAAAAAAATATGATTTCTAGATATATAAGCCGACTGTTAATGTCTCTCCCCATAGAACTCAAGGAAGCGCTCCAATGCTGGTCGTCTCTATCGGTGGTAGCCCCAGTCCTCGTTCACGCTCTGGCGTGCTGCTCGAGCGTTCGCGCAATTGGCTACAGGAGCGTGGCGTCGAAGTGGTGAACTTCCAGGTGCGTGACTTTCCAGCCGAGGACCTGCTGCATGCGCGTTTCGACAGCCCGCATGTCCAGCACTTCCAGCAGGTGGTCGCCCAGGCCGATGGCCTGATAGTCGCAACCCCGGTGTACAAGGCGTCTTTCGCTGGTGCCCTGAAAACCCTGCTCGACCTGCTGCCCGAGCGCGCCCTGGTGCACAAGATCGTTTTGCCCATCGCTACCGGCGGCAGCATTGCCCATATGCTGGCGGTGGATTACGCACTCAAGCCCGTGCTGTCGGCACTTAAGGCGCAAGAGACCCTGCAAGGGATCTTCGCCGACGACAGCCAGGTCAGTTACGCAGAGGGCAGCAAGCCTGCCCAGCTGACACCCGCGTTGGAAGCGCGGCTGCTGGACTCGCTGGAAACCTTCCACGTTGCCTTGGCCCGTCGGCCGAGCGCCGTGGCCCCTGGCGTACTCAACGAACGCCTGATCAGTGCTCGCTGGAGCATCTGACCCGGCAACACCGCTTCACTGCTTTTCCACCTTACTCGCCCGTCAACGAGGCAAGCAGGTGCAACCCGAACCTCATTCGCACAGGAGAGCGCCATGCGCACAGTCTTCTTGCGTCGTGGTCTGGTCGCCCTGTTCGCGGCGGCTGTGTCCTTCGGCGCCATCACTCAGGCCCAGGCTGAAAGCCTGCGTATCGGTTATCAGAAATACGGCACCCTAGTGCTGCTCAAGGCCAAGGGTACGTTGGAAAAGCGCCTGGCCGAGCAAGGCATTCAGGTGCAATGGACCGAATTCCCCGGCGGTCCGCAGCTGCTCGAAGGGTTGAACGTTGGCTCCATTGACTTCGGCGTGACCGGCGAAACGCCACCCGTGTTCGCCCAGGCAGCTGGCGCTGACCTGCTCTATGTCGCTTATGAGCCACCTGCGCCGCACAGCGAAGCGATCCTGGTACCGAAGGGTTCGTCGATCCAGTCGGTCAAGGATCTCAAAGGCAGGAAAGTTGCCCTGAACAAGGGCTCCAACGTTCATTACCTGCTGGTCCGCGCCCTGGAAGACGCCGGCCTCAAGTACAGCGATATCCAGCCGGTCTACCTGCCGCCTGCCGATGCCCGCGCCGCTTTCGAGCGAGGCAGCGTCGATGCCTGGGTGATCTGGGACCCTTACCAGGCCGCCGCTGAGCAGCAGCTGCAGGCGCGTACCCTGCGCGACGGCAAAGGCCTGGTCGACAACCACCAGTTCTACCTGGCTACCCGCAATTACGCGACCCAGCACCCGGCGGTGATCAACACGCTGATCGATGAGGTGCGCGGTGTGGGTGAATGGTCCAAGGCCAACCCGCAGCAAGTCACCGAACAGGTAGCGCCGCTGCTTGGCCTACCTGCCGACATCACCCTGACGTCGGTCAAGCGCCAAGGCTACGGTGCCGCGCCGCTGACGCCGGAAGTGGTCGCCGCGCAGCAGAAGATCGCCGACACCTTCCAAGCGCTCAAGCTGATTCCCAAGCCGCTGAGCATCAAGGACGTGATCTGGACACCCCCGGCCAAGGTCGCCAGCGCGCCTTGAACCATTCGCTACGCCGGGGCGCCGCGCCGGCTTGAGCCACCCTTGAGGAGACAACTCCAATGAGCCTTAACATTTTCTGGTTCCTTCCGACCCACGGCGACGGCAAGTACCTGGGTACTTCCGAGGGCGCCCGCGCAGTCGATCATGGCTATTTGCAGCAGATCGCCCAGGCCGCCGACCGCCTTGGCTTTGGTGGTGTGCTGATTCCCACCGGGCGCTCCTGCGAAGACTCCTGGTTGGTCGCGGCATCGCTGATCCCCGTGACTCAACGCCTGAAATTCCTCGTCGCCCTGCGCCCAGGCATCATTTCGCCGACCGTCGCTGCCCGCCAGGCGGCGACCCTCGATCGTCTGTCCAATGGCCGTGCGCTGTTCAACCTGGTTACCGGTGGCGACCCGGACGAGCTGGCCGGTGATGGCCTGCATCTTAACCACCAGGAGCGCTACGAAGCGTCCGTCGAGTTCACCCGCATCTGGCGCAAGGTGCTCGAAGGCGAAGTGGTGGATTACGACGGCAAGCACATTCAGGTCAAGGGCGCCAAACTGCTCTACCCGCCGATCCAGCAGCCGCGTCCGCCGCTGTATTTCGGTGGCTCTTCAGAGGCTGCCCAGGATCTGGCCGCCGAACAGGTCGAGTTGTACCTGACTTGGGGCGAGCCGCCGGCCGCCGTGGCCGAGAAAATCGCCCAGGTGCGTGAGAAGGCCGCGGCGCAGGGCCGGGAAGTACGCTTTGGTATTCGTCTGCACGTAATCGTGCGGGAAACCAACGAGCAAGCCTGGGCCGCCGCCGACAAGCTCATCTCGCACCTGGACGACGACACCATCGCTCGCGCCCAGGCCTCGTTGGCGCGGTTCGATTCGGTCGGCCAGCAACGCATGGCGGCCCTGCACAACGGTAACCGCGACAAGCTGGAAGTCAGCCCCAACCTGTGGGCCGGCGTCGGCCTGGTTCGCGGTGGCGCAGGCACTGCACTGGTGGGCGACGGCCCGACGGTGGCGCAGCGGGTCAAGGAATACGCGGCACTGGGCATCGATACCTTCATCTTCTCGGGCTACCCACACCTGGAAGAGTCCTATCGCGTGGCTGAACTGCTGTTCCCCCACCTGGATGTACAGCGTCCACAGCAACCGAGCAGTGGTGGCTACGTGAGCCCGTTTGGCGAGATGGTGGCTAACGACATCCTGCCCAAATCCGTCGCGCAGAGCTGAGGGCCAGGCCATGAGTCGTGCAACGTCATCCAACTTGCAGCAGCGTCTGGCGCCATGGGCGCTGCCGGTATTGCTCCTGGCCGTCTGGCAACTGTCGGTCAGCGCTGGCTGGCTGTCGACCCGCATCCTGCCGGCCCCGAGCGCGGTGATCAGTGCCGGGGTCGAGCTGGTGCGCAGCGGTGAGATCTGGTCTCACCTGGCCATCAGTGGCTGGCGGGCAGGCCTAGGTTTCTTGATCGGTGGCAGCATCGGCCTGGTGCTGGGCTTCATCACCGGGTTGTCGAACTGGGGCGAGCGCCTGCTCGACAGCTCGGTGCAGATGATTCGAAACGTGCCGCACCTGGCGCTGATTCCACTGGTGATCCTGTGGTTCGGCATCGACGAGTCGGCGAAGATTTTCCTGGTGGCGCTGGGCACGCTGTTCCCCATCTACCTGAACACCTACCACGGCATCCGTAATGTCGACCCGGCATTGGTGGAAATGGCGCGCAGCTACGGCCTGTCAGGCTTCTCGCTGTTCCGTCAGGTGATCCTGCCGGGGGCGCTGCCCTCGATCCTGGTGGGCGTGCGCTTCGCCCTGGGCTTCATGTGGCTGACGTTGATCGTTGCCGAGACCATTTCGGCCAACGCCGGCATCGGTTACCTGGCCATGAATGCCCGTGAGTTTCTGCAAACCGACGTCGTGGTGCTGGCCATCGTCCTGTACGCCGTGCTTGGCAAGCTCGCCGACCTGGCGGCCCGTGGTCTGGAGCGTGTCTGGCTGCGTTGGCACCCGGCCTATCAGCCGGCGAAGAAGGAGGGCGCATGACCGTGCTCAATGAACAGCCGCCACGCCTGCTGCGTGGCATCCCCCTGGCTGCCAACGACCTGCGCAAGACCTTTGGCAAACGTGAAGTGTTGCGTGGCATCGACTTGCACATCCCGGCCGGTCAGTTCGTCGCCATCGTTGGCCGCAGCGGCTGCGGCAAGAGCACCTTGCTGCGTCTGCTGGCCGGTCTCGACAAGCCTACTGCCGGCGAGCTTCTGGCCGGTGCTGCGCCTCTGGCCGAGGCGCGCGAGGAAACCCGGTTGATGTTCCAGGACGCACGCCTGCTGCCCTGGAAGAAGGTGATCGACAACGTCGGCTTGGGCCTGTCGGGCGACTGGCGGACGAAGGCGCTGGATGCCCTGGAGGCGGTCGGCCTGGCCGATCGCGCCAACGAGTGGCCGGCGGCGCTGTCCGGTGGCCAGAAACAGCGCGTGGCCCTGGCCCGTGCCCTGATCCATCAGCCGCGCCTGCTGCTGCTGGATGAGCCGCTCGGTGCGCTGGATGCTCTGACCCGGATCGAAATGCAGCAACTGATCGAACGGCTGTGGCGCCAGCACGGTTTTACCGTGCTGCTGGTTACCCACGATGTCAGCGAAGCGGTTGCCGTTGCCGACCGCGTGATTCTGATCGAGGACGGTGAGGTCGGTCTCGACCTGGTCGTCGACTTGCCAAGGCCCAGGGCGCGTGGCTCGCACCGCCTGGCGGCGTTGGAAAGCGAAGTGCTCGACCGTGTTCTTTCCGTGCCGGGCGCTGCGCCCGAGCCGGACCCTGTAGCCCCTTTGCCCACGCAACTGCGTTGGGCGCACTGAACCCCAGAAGCCAAATAGAAGGAATCAAGTCATGACCATCAAAGCGATCAATGTCCGCAACCAGTTCAAAGGCACTGTGAAAGAAATCCTCGAAGGCCCGGTACTGTCGGAAATCGACGTGCAGACCGCCTCCGGCATCGTCACCTCGGTGATCACCACCCGTTCCGTGAAGGAGCTGGAGCTGCAGGTTGGCAGTGAGGTCATTGCCTTCGTGAAGTCGACCGAAGTGTCCATCGCCAAGTTGTGAGGTTGGCCATCCGGGGCCGCGCAGCGGCCCCAACAATCTCAAACCGGACGCTTGCTCAGAAACGGCGGCAGGTAAAGCCCCAGATACGCCTCGAACACCCGTTTGCCTTCCTCGGCCATGCGTGGGGTAATCGCCTCATGCAACTGCACCGACCGCGCATACACCCGGTCGCTGAGCTCCATGGCCAAGGCGAACACATCCACATCCACAGGCATCACCGGCAACTGGAAGTGCTGGTTGAACAGCTTGTGCATCAGCTCGCCCAACTCCATGTCGTGCTGGCGGTCAGCCTGCACCACTTCACTCAAGCCGTGCTGCGCCAGAATCAACTGGCGGGCAGCGGCGTCTTCGTTGTAGATGGCGAGCATGCGCTCTTCGATCAGCCGTGACAGCTCATGCCAGGTGTTGAATGCCGAGCTGTCGATGGGCGCGCTGAGGGCCTCGCGGAAGGCGCGATGCACATCGGCGGTCAAGGCTTCGAGCAAGGCCGGAACACTGGCGAAGAAGTGGTACACCGACGACGGTGGAATCTGCGCCCGATCGGCCACGCTGTAGATCGACAACCCTGCCACCCCTTGATCGGCCAGTAGCTCGCGTGCCGCTGCCAGGATCGCTTCGATCCTGGCCTGGCTGCTGGCGCGTGGCTTGCGCGGGGTGACGGTACGGGTCATCAGTTGCTGATCGCCAGAATGCTGGCCTGGTAGGCGCCGACGAACAGGTCGAAGTCGCCGACCTCTTGCTGTTCCAGGCGCGCCTGCTCGGCCAGCGACTCGCGGGCTAGGGTTTCGAAAGCCTGCTGGCGCTCGACGGGCAGGGGCTGGTCGCGGAAGGTCTCGGCGTGCAGGCGGCTCTGGCGCAGGGCGAACTTGACGAAAGATTCGTCATGTTCGGTCATGCGCGCCAGTACCTGGGCAGAAGGGGTCAGCGAAGCGTCATCGACCTTGGCCTGCTGGGCACGCAGCGCCTTGGCGTGCTCGTCGCCACCGTTGGCTCGGTCGAGCAGTTCGGCCAGTTGCCCGATACGCTCGATCAGCTCGCTGGCCCATGCCTTGAGGCCGATCGGTTGGCCGTCACGGCGCAGTTCGAGGCCAGGACGGCGGCCTTCCTTGACCACGGTAAGGAAGTTGCTGGTGCACTGGCCGCATTCGCCGTTGTCCAGCTGCGGGCTGTTCTCCAGGGCGCAGAACAGCAGGAACGCGTCGAGGAAACGCGCTTCGGTCAGGTCGATGCCTACCGGCAGGAACGGGTTGATGTCCAGGCAGCGCACCTCGACATACTGCACGCCACGCGAGGTCAGGGCCTGGATCGGCCGCTCGCCGGTGTAGGTCACGCGCTTGGGGCGGATGTTCGAGTAGTACTCGTTCTCGATCTGCAGGATGTTGGTGTTCAGCTGCACCCACTCGCCATCTTTGTGGGTTCCCACTTCGACATAGGGCGGGTAGGGCGTGCCGACGGCCTTGCGCAGGCTGTCGGTGTAGCTCGACAGGTTGTTGTAGCAAGGCGTCAGGCCCGCCTGGGCGTTGCTCTGGTAGCCCAGGTCGCTCATGCGCAGGCTGGTGGCGTAGGGCAGGTACAGGGTCTCGGCGTCCAGCTCTTCGAGCTGGTGCGGGCGACCGCGCAGGAAGCCTTTGTCCAGCGCCGGCGAGGCACCGAACAGGTACATCAGCAGCCAGCTGTAGCGGCGGAAGTTGCGGATCAACGCAATGTAGGCCGAGGACTGGTAGTCGCGGTCGCTCTCCTGACCACCCTCGGCCTCGCGCAGCAGCGGCCAGAGGGCTTCAGGCAGGGAGAAGTTGTAGTGGATGCCGGCGATGCACTGCATGGTGCGGCCGTAGCGCAGGGCCAGGCCCTTGCGATAGACATGCTTGAGCTTGCCGATGTTCGAGGTGCCGTACTCGGCGATCGGAATATCCTCCTCGGCCGGCAACGTGCAGGGCATCGACGGGCTCCACAGGTACTCGTCGCCCAGCTTGCTGTAGACGAAGCGGTGGGTCTGTTCAAGGCTTTCGAGCACCTTGGCCGGGTCGGCCAGTGCCGGGGTGATGAACTCCAGCAGCGACTCGGAATAGTCGGTGGTGATCTGCTCGTTGGTCAGCGCCGAACCCAATGCTTCCGGGTGTGGGGTCTGGGCCAGGCGACCTTCGTCGGTCACGCGCAGGCATTCGCGCTCAATACCGTGCAGGCACTGCTTGAGCAGGGGAAGATTGGCGCCGAGCAGGCTCAGGCGGCGGTTGAGGAGGTCGCTCAAGATGGATTCCTTCACGCGTCAGTCGCCCCAATATGGGGGTAGCGTTGACGGTCTACAAGGGTAGTTGGAAAAGGAACTGGCGTTGTCGCCTGGTTTGCCTGGGTTCTCGGCAGTGCCAGCGCCGACTTGGGACCGCCTCGCGCGGCGAAGCGGCCCTCATCTGCTGCCGAAAATACCGCAGATACTGCTTTGGGAGCTAGAGAACAGCGAAGGTTCCTTGCGCTTTGGCCACCAGCTTGTCGCCTTGGACTACGTCAGCGTCGACAACCAGCGTGCGGCGCCCGGCGTGCAATACGCGGGCGGTGCACAGCACGTCGCCGTCGCTGACGGCGCGCAGGTAGTTGATCTTGCATTCGATGGTCACGCTTTGCTGGTCGAAGCCATGGCTGGCCGAGCAGGCCAGGCCCATGGCGATGTCCACCAGGCTGAAGATCGCCCCACCGTGCAACTTCTGGCCACGGTTGCGCAGGTGCGTTTCGACCGCCAGAGCCACCTCGGCAACACCTGTGTCCAGGCGTTGCAGGCGGCAGCCCAGCAGTTGGCTGAAGGCGCTTTCGACGTATTCGCGAGGAACGTCCATTACTTCTTCTTCAGCTGCTTGGCGTTGGCGAACAATGCCGCCATAGCGTTGTTGGCCGGCGCGGCTGTCGCGGTTTCACGCTGGCGGGGCGCCTGCTGCGAACGGTTGCCGCCGTTGCCGCGGTTGCCGCCCCCACGGTTGCCCTCGACCTTCTCGCCCGGGGTATCGCTCATGCGCATGGACAGGCCGACGCGCTTGCGCGGGATGTCCACTTCCATGACCTTGACCTTGACCACATCGCCGGCCTTGACCGCTTCACGTGGGTCCTTGATGAACTTCTCCGAAAGCGCCGAGATGTGCACCAGGCCATCCTGGTGCACGCCGATGTCGACGAAGGCACCAAAGTTGGTGACGTTGGTGACCACGCCTTCGAGGATCATGCCGGGCTCCAGGTCCTTGAGGTCTTCGACGCCGTCCTGGAAGGTGGCGGTCTTGAACTCGGGGCGTGGGTCGCGGCCGGGCTTGTCCAGTTCCTGCAGAATGTCGGTGACGGTCGGCAGGCCGAAGGTTTCATCGGTGAACTTCTTCGGGTCGAGGCGCTTGAGGAAGGCGCTGTCGCCGATCAGCGAGCGAATGTCGCGGCCGGTGTCGGCGGCGATGCGTTGCACCAGCGGATAGGCCTCCGGGTGAACCGCGGAGGCATCCAGCGGGTTGTCGCCGTTCATCACCCGTAGGAAGCCGGCGGCCTGCTCGAAGGTTTTTTCGCCCAGGCGGCTGACTTTCTTCAGCGCGGCACGCGTGGCGAACGGGCCATTGGCGTCGCGGTGGGCGACGATGTTCTGCGCCAGCGTGGCGTTCAGGCCGGAGATGCGGGTCAACAGCGCAACGGAAGCCGTGTTGACGTCCACGCCCACGGCGTTCACGCAGTCCTCGACCACGGCGTCCAGGCCGCGAGCCAGCTTCACCTGCGACACGTCGTGCTGGTACTGGCCGACACCGATGGATTTCGGGTCGATCTTGACCAGTTCGGCCAGCGGGTCCTGCAGGCGGCGGGCGATCGACACGGCGCCACGGATCGACACGTCCAGGTCCGGGAATTCGCGGGCAGCCAGTTCCGATGCCGAATACACCGAAGCGCCGGCCTCGGAGACCATGATCTTGGTGATCTTCAGTGCGGGGTACTTTTTCACCAGCTCGGCCACCAGCTTGTCGCTCTCGCGGCTGGCGGTGCCGTTGCCGATGGCGATCAGTTCCACCGAATGCTTGGCGCACAGGGCGGCCATGATGGAAATGGTGCGGTCCCAGTCATTCTTCGGTGCGTGCGGGTACACGGTGGTGTGGTCCAGCAGCTTGCCGGTGGCGTCGACCACGGCGATCTTGCAGCCGGTGCGCAGGCCCGGGTCGAAGCCCAGGGTAGCGCGTGGGCCAGCTGGGGCGGCCAGCAGCAGGTCATGCAGGTTGTGGGCGAAGACGTTGATCGCCTCGCCTTCGGCGTTGTCGCGCAGCTCGCCGAACAGGTCGGTTTCCAGGTGGGTGTACAGCTTTACCTTCCAGGTCCAGCGCACCACCTCGCCCAGCCACTTGTCGGCCGGGCGGTTGCGGTTCTCGATGCCGACGTGGTTGCCGATCATCAGTTCGCACGGGTGCAGGGTGCCGGGCAGCTCTTCGCCGACTTTCAGCGAGGCGCTGAGCACACCTTCGTTACGGCCACGGAAGATGGCCAGGGCGCGGTGCGACGGAGCGTTGCGCAGCAACTCGTCGTGGGCGAAGTAATCGCGGAACTTGGCGCCTTCCTCTTCCTTGCCGGCCACCACGCGTGCACTGAGCACCGCTTCCTGCTTGAGGAAGTTGCGCAGCTTGTCGAGCAGGGCGGCGTCTTCGGCGAAGCGCTCCATCAGAATGTACTTGGCGCCTTCCAAAGCGGCCTTGACGTCGGCGACGCCCTTGTCGGCGTTGACGAAGCGCGCGGCCTCGGTTTCCGGCGTCAGCTGCGGGTCGTTGAACAGGCCGTCGGCCAGCTCGCCCAGGCCGGCTTCCAGGGCGATCTGGCCCTTGGTGCGGCGCTTTTGCTTGTAGGGAAGGTAGAGGTCTTCGAGGCGGGTCTTGGTGTCGGCGAGCTTGATCTCGCGGGCCAGTTCCGGGGTCAGCTTGCCCTGTTCCTCGATGCTGGCCAGGATGCTGGCGCGGCGCTCGTCGAGCTCGCGCAGGTAACGCAGGCGCTCTTCCAGGTGGCGCAATTGCGTGTCGTCCAGGCTGCCGGTCACTTCCTTGCGGTAACGGGCGATGAAGGGCACGGTCGAGCCTTCGTCCAACAGGCCCACGGCCGCTTCGACCTGCTGGGGGCGTACGCCCAGTTCCTCGGCGATACGGCTGTTGATGCTGTCCATGTAAACCACCTGACAAATGTGAATGCTGGGGGCCGCGGTGGGGCTCAAGGCCCGGCGACACAGGGTGAAAGCCGCGCATTATACCCATCGGGGACGGCTTGCGGTGATGGCGCCCAGCCACTGCTGCGCGGCCAGGAAGTGGCACCATGGGAAAAATCTGCTAACAATGCTCACGGCACGCGCAGCAATGGCTACGCCATAATGCACGGCGATATCAGAGGAGTTATTCATGACCGGCACTGCAAACAACGCTGAAGGCGAAAAAATTCTCATCGTCGATGACGATCCAGGGCTGAGCAGCCTGCTGGAACGTTTCTTCACCAGCAAGGGCTACCGCGCCCGTGCAGTGCCCAACACCGAACAGATGGATCGGCTGCTGTCGCGTGAAGTGTTCAACCTGGTGGTGCTGGACCTGATGATGCCTGGCGAAGACGGCCTTTCCGCGTGCAAACGGCTGCGCCAGTCCAACAACCAGATCCCCATCATCATGCTCACCGCCAAGGGCGACGAGCTCAGCCGTATCAAGGGGCTGGAGCTGGGGGCTGACGACTACCTGGGCAAGCCGTTCAACCCGGACGAGCTGATGGCGCGGGTCAAGGCCGTGTTGCGTCGCCAGGCGCCAAGCGTGCCGGGTGCGCCGGGCAGCGAGGACGAGTCGGTCACCTTCGGCGACTACGAGCTGTCGCTGGCCACCCGCGAACTCAAGCGTGGCGATGAAGTGCACATGCTCACCACCGGCGAGTTCGCAGTGCTCAAGGCCCTGGTCATGCATGCCCGCGAGCCGCTGACCCGCGACAAACTGATGAACCTGGCCCGTGGTCGCGAGTGGGACGCGTTGGAGCGCTCCATCGACGTGCAGATCTCGCGCCTGCGCCGCATGATCGAGCCGGACCCGTCCAAGCCGCGCTACATCCAGACGGTCTGGGGTGTGGGCTATGTCTTCGTGCCGGACGGAAACGCCGGCAAATGATGGTCGGCCTGCTGGCTTGCCAGGACGCGACAGGGCGACCCGAACGGGTCGCCCTGTTTTCGTCTGCGCCGGTCGGCGTTGTTGGCGAGCCAGTCTCGCGTCTGTGCAGTAGTTGTCCTCGATGAAAACGCCTCTCTGGTTTCCGCAAAGTTTCTTCGCCCGCACCCTGTGGCTGGTGCTGATCGTCGTCCTGTTCTCCAAGGCGCTGACCCTGGTCTACCTGCTGATGAACGAGGACGTGCTGGTCGACCGCCAGTACAGCCACGGCGTGGCACTCACCCTGCGGGCCTATTGGGCTGCGGATGAAGAAAACCGTGACAAGATCGCCGAAGCGGCAGGGCTTATCCGGGTCACGGGTTCCGGGGTGCCCGAGGGTGAGCAGCACTGGCCTTACAGCGAAATCTATCAGCGGCAGATGCAGGCCGAGTTGGGCGAGGACACCGAAGTTCGCCTGCGCGTGCATGCGCCGCCGGCCTTGTGGGTCAATGCGCCTAGCCTGGGGCCTGGCTGGCTCAAGGTGCCGCTGTACCCGCACCCGCTGCGCGGGCAGAAAATCTGGAACGTGCTGGGCTGGTTCCTGGCCATCGGCCTGTTGTCCACCGCGTCGGCGTGGATCTTCGTACGGCAGCTGAACCAGCCACTCAAGCGCCTGGTGTTTGCGGCTCGCCAACTGGGCCAGGGCCGCAGCGTGCGCCTGCCGATCAGCGATACGCCCAGCGAGATGACCGAGGTATACCGCGCATTCAACCAGATGGCCGAGGATGTGGAGCAGGCCGGTCGCGAGCGCGAGCTGATGCTGGCAGGGGTATCGCACGACCTGCGCACACCGCTCACGCGCCTGCGCCTGTCGTTGTCGCTGATGGCCAACGACAGCGAGCTGACCGACGACATGGTCCGCGACATCGAGGACATGGACGCTATTCTCGACCAGTTCCTGGCCTTCATTCGGGATGGCCGTGACGAGCCGGTGGAGGAAGTGGACCTGGCGGACCTGGTGCGCGAGGTGGTTGCGCCCTACAACCAGCCCGAGGAGCGAGTGCGCCTGTGCCTGGAGCCGATTCCACCGTTCCCGCTGCGCCGGGTTTCGCTCAAGCGCATGCTCGGCAACCTGATTGGCAATGCGTTGCACCATGCCGGCAAAGGCGTCGAGGTGGCGGCTTACGTGTCGGGTGATGAAAGCGCGCCGTACGTGGTGCTCAGCGTGCTGGACCGTGGGGCAGGGATCGACGAATCGGAGCTTGAGACCATCTTCAACCCGTTCATCCGCGGTGACCGTGCCCGGGGCGGCAAGGGCACCGGGTTGGGCTTGGCGATCGTCAAGCGGATCGCGGCGCAGCACGGCGGAAATGTGGAACTGCGCAACCGGTCTGGCGGCGGGATCGAGGCGCGGGTGCGTCTGCCGTTGGGGCTGTTGCTGCCGCGTAATGCCGTCTGATCCTTCAGGGCTGTGCCGGTCTCTGCGCGGGTAGACCCGCGCCTATAGGGACTGCGCAGTGCCTGAGCGCTGCGCTGTAGCTGTGGGAGCGACTCTAGCCGCAAAATAGGCCGGCGCCATCACCCTCATCCCTTACCTTTGGTTCGGGTCTGATTCGGCCCGCCATTTTTCTCCAGATGCTCGATGATCATCCCGGCCACGTTCTTGCCGGTGGTCACCTCGATGCCTTCAAGCCCTGGCGATGAGTTCACCTCCATCACCAGCGGCCCGTGGTTGGAGCGCAGGATGTCCACCCCGGCTACGCTCAGCCCCATGACCTTGGCGGCGCGAATGGCGGTCATGCGCTCTTCAGGGGTGATCTTGATCAAGCTGGCGACGCCACCTCGGTGCAGGTTGGAGCGGAACTCGCCCGGCTTGGCCTGGCGCTTCATCGAGGCGATCACCTTGTCACCAACCACGAAGCAACGGATATCCGCGCCACCGGCCTCCTTGATGTATTCCTGAACCATAATGTTCTGCTTCAGGCCCATGAACGCCTCGATCACCGACTCGGCCGCCTTGGTGGTCTCGCACAACACCACGCCAATGCCCTGGGTACCTTCGAGCACCTTGATCACCAACGGGGCACCATTGACCATCTGGATCAGGTCGGGAATGTCATCCGGCGAGTGGGCGAATCCGGTGATCGGCAAACCGATGCCACGGCGTGACAGCAACTGCAATGAACGCAGCTTGTCCCGCGAGCGGGCGATAGCGACCGACTCGTTGAGTGGGTAGACACCCATCATCTCGAACTGGCGCAACACTGCGCAGCCGTAGAATGTCACGGAGGCACCGATGCGCGGAATGACCGCGTCGAAGCCTTCCAGTGGCTTGCCGCGGTAGTGGATCTGCGGCTTGTGGCTGGCGATGTTCATATAGGCCCGCAAGGTATCGATCACTACCATTTCATGGCCCCGCTGGGTACCGGCCTCGACCAGGCGGCGGGTGGAATACAGACGCGGATTGCGCGACAGCACAGCGATCTTCATGCAGCACCTGTGACAGTGGAGAGAGTGGCCGGGAAGGCCGGTTTGTCTTGAACGTATTTAAGGCCCGGGTTGACCACCAGTTGGCCATGGATGAGTGCCTTGGACCCCAGCAGCAGTCGGTAACGCATGTTCTTGCGGCAGGCCAGGGTGAATTCGACCTCCCACACACCATCGCCCAGGGCCAGCGATGTGCGGATCACGTAGCGGGTCTGGGCCTGGCCGTTGGAGCTCTTGATGGTTTTCATGGTCACCAGCGGCGCCTCGCAGCGACGGTGACGCAGTTGCACCACCGAACCCAGGTGAGCGGTGAAGCGCACCCACGGCTGGCCATCGCGCTCGAAGGGTTCGATGTCGGTGGCATGCAGGCTGGACGTGCTGGCGCCGGTGTCGATCTTGGCGCGCAAGCCTGCGACGCCGAGGTCGGGCAGGGCGACCCACTCGCGCAGGCCGATCACTGTCAGATGGTCAAATGTCTTCACTAAGCACACCCTGCGAATGAGGTGGTGAACTGTAAGCACGGCGCGGACTTTTTGCATCCGTTAGTGAAGGTAGTACAGTTCGATGAAAGACAGAATTTGAGGTATCGGGATGGCTCAGAAGCCGGAAGACGACGACAAAGTACGCCTCGACAAATGGCTGTGGGCAGCGCGCTTCTACAAGACCCGCGCCCTGGCCAAGGCGGCTATCGAGAGTGGCAAGGTGCATTGCCGGGGCGAGCGCTGCAAGCCTGGCAAGGAGCCACGGGTGGGGGACGAATTCGTGCTGCGGACCGGCTTCGATGAACGCACGGTGGTAGTCAAGGCGCTATCGGTGGTGCGCCGTGGCGCGCCAGAGGCGCAGACCTTGTACGAGGAGACCGAGGATAGCGTGCGGCGCCGGGAGCAGGCCGCCGAGATGCGCAAGGCAGGGGCGATGGGCGTAACCACCGATGGCCGGCCGAACAAGAAGCAGCGGCGTCAGATTCACCAACTGCACGGCAGTTTCGAGTAGTTGGGATGCCTTGCGCCCTATCGCTTTCAAGCCAGCCCCCACGATGATTTTTGCAGGAGCCGGCTTGTCGGCGATGGCAGTGGGGCAACGCTCAGGCGGCTAACGAAGGATCGCTAATCGCCCGACAAACGGTACCCGCCCCAGCAACCCGAACAACGGTTCTGTCCAACGCACCAGTGCTTCGCTTGCCTTGGCCGCCAGCGGCGTGTGGCAGCTCCAGCCCAACGCCAGCACCGCCATCAGCAGGCCGCCGATGTAATCGTCCTGGCCCCAATGCGCGCCCGCGACAAGGCGCGGCATCATGAACAGAAACGCCAGACCCCAGATCACCAGGTGCTGAATCAGGCGGCGGCTGAACAAACTCATGAACAGCGCCCAGATCAACAGCACCGAGGCATGGTCGCCAGGGAAACTGTTGCTGGAGCGGTCTTTGAGCTCCCACTTGGCTTCGAGGTTGGGGTAGTAATCCTTCAGGTGCACGGCGTCGTCGAACATCATCGACGGACTGTCGTGTTGCCAGCCCATTGCATCCACCCACTTGGAAAACAGCGCGCGAATCACCACTAAGAGCAACAGGGTGACCAGGAAGCCGAAAAACGCCTGGCGCACCTGACAGGCTTTGAACACCCAGTCGCCACGGATGAGCAGGGCTAGCAGGATCAGACCCACGACGATGTCGAAGGGCCGTAGGCTGCCGACGGTCCAGGTGTAACGCCAGAGGGTGTGATCGGCCAGCGGTGAGTTCAGGCTATGGAATAGCCATTCGTCGACTGTCAGACACAAGATCTGGCCAATGGGCCATAACCAGAAACACAGTAGGGCGATAGGCAGCAAAGTGCAGGCTGCCAAGGGGCCCCAGGACCACCTTGCTTGGAACAGTGGTCGATTGTCCATAAAATACCTCTATTGCCAACAGGAATCGGAGCGGCCTTTTGAGCGCTCTGCCACGGGGGTTCGTAACTCCCTGTAATTATTTTGTCATCATTTTTAGATAGCCAGACAACCATGAGCGACTTGCCAGATACAGATTTCACCCAACGTTTCATCTTCGACGAGCGCGATGTGCGCGGTGAGTGGGTGTCGCTCGACCAGAGCTATGCCGATGTGCTGGCTCGCCATCCGTACCCGCAACCGGTCGCCAAGCTGCTTGGTGAACTGATGGCGGCGACCTCGCTGCTGGTCGGTGCGCTCAAGTTCGACGGGCTGCTGATCCTGCAGGCGCGTTCGGCAGGGCCGATCCCACTGCTGATGATGGAGTGCTCGAGCGAGCGCGAGATCCGCGGCATGGCGCGCTATGAGGCTGACCAGATTCCTGACGACGCGACCCTGTCGCAGTTGATGCCGGACGGCCACCTGACCTTGACCATCGACCCGATCAAAGGCCAGCGCTACCAGGGCACCGTCGACCTCGATGGCGCCACGCTGTCGGAATGCTTCACCAATTACTTCGTTCAGTCGCAGCAGCTCAACACCCGCTTCTGGCTCGATGCCAGTAATGGCGAAGCGCGCGGATTGTTGCTGCAGCAGTTGCCGCGCGATCGTCAGCCGGACGATGAAGAGCGTGAAGACAGCTGGCAGCACGTCATTGCGATGGCCAGCACGCTCAAGCCCGAAGAGTGGAAGCTGGGCAACGAAACCCTGCTGCACCGCCTCTACCACGAAGACGCCGTTCGCTTGTTCGATATCCAGCCGCTGCATTTCAAATGCAGTTGCTCGCGCGAACGTTCCGGCAATGCGCTTGTCAGTCTTGGCGAGCACGACGCTACGCAGCTGGTGGAAGAATGTGGCGGACAGGTCGAGATCGACTGCCAGTTCTGCAACGAGCGCTATTTCTTCGATGCCAGCGATGTTGCGCAACTGTTTGCCGGCGGTGGCACGAACTCGGCGTCAGAAACTCGCCACTGAAACGTTTAATTTCAGGGAAATCTCCTGTCGAATTGCGCAAAAGAGCAGTTCTGACAGGAGGGGCCTACTTTTTTTGGGCGTTTCTGGCATAATCCGGCCACTTTTTTCGCTGTAGTAGTTTTTTACAGACAACTACAAAACGTTTGGAGCACTCGGCCTCGGGCCGGATGGGGTATCTCATGACGCAAGCCAACAACACCGTGTACACCGACCTGAGCGTCGATGAGCTGGTAAAAGAAGCGCTGTCCCGCGGTGAAGGCGTGCTGGCCGATACTGGCGCACTGGTAGTCGAGACCGGTCACCGTACTGGTCGTTCGCCGGCTGACCGTTTCATCGTCGAAGAACCTTCCACTCAGGACGCCATCGCCTGGGGCCCGATCAACCGCAAGTTCCCGGCCGACAAGTTCGATGCCCTGTGGGATCGCGTCGAAGCGTTCAACAACGCTCAGGATCACTTCGTTTCCTACGTTCACGTAGGGGCTGCCGCCGAGCACTACCTGCCGGTCAAGATGACCACCCAGACCGCCTGGCAGAACCTGTTCGGCCGTTGCCTGTTCATCAACCCGGAGAAGGGCCAGTACAACCCGGCCGGTCGCGACCAGTGGCAGATCCTCAACGTCGCCAACTTCGTCTGCGAGCCTGAGCGTGACGGCACCAACTCCGATGGTTGCGTGATCATCAACTTCGCCCAGAAGAAAGTGCTGATCGCTGGCATGCGCTACGCCGGTGAAATGAAGAAAGCCATGTTCTCGGTGCAGAACTTCCTGCTGCCGGCCGCCGACGTGCTGCCGATGCACTGCGCCGCCAACATCGGCGAAGAAGGCGATGTAACCCTGTTCTTCGGCCTGTCCGGCACTGGCAAGACCACCCTGTCGGCCGACGAAAGCCGTTACCTGATCGGTGACGACGAGCACGGTTGGGGTGAAGGCGTCGTCTTCAACATGGAAGGCGGCTGCTATGCCAAGTGCATCGACTTGTCCGAGAAGAACGAGCCGGTCATCTGGAAAGCCATCAAGCACGGTGCAGTGCTGGAAAACGTCGTTCTCGACGCCAACAAGCACGCCGACTACGCCGATGTCAGCCTGACCCAGAACAGCCGCGCTGCCTACCCGCTGGAGCACGTTGCCAAGCGTTCCGAAGCCAACCTGGGCGGCGAGCCTAACGCGGTCATCTTCCTGACCTGCGACCTGACTGGTGTTCTGCCTCCGGTTTCGATCCTGAACAACGAACAGGCTGCCTACCACTTCCTGTCCGGCTACACCGCGCTGGTCGGTTCCACCGAAATGGGCTCGGGCGGCGGCATCAAGTCGACCTTCTCCACCTGCTTCGGCGCACCGTTCTTCCCGCGTCCGGCTGGCGAGTACGCCGAGCTGCTGATCAAGCGCATCAATGCCTTTGGCTCCAAGGTCTACCTGGTCAACACCGGCTGGACCGGCGGTGGCTACGGCGTCGGCAAGCGCTTCAGCATCCCGACCACCCGTGGCGTGATCTCCGCTATCCAGAGCGGCGCACTGATCGGTGCCGAGACCGAGCACCTGGACATCATCAACCTGGACGTGCCCAAGGCTGTTCCAGGCGTCGAGACCGAGCTGCTCAACCCACGTAACACCTGGGCTGACAAAGCCGCCTACGATGAAGCCGCCAAGGGTCTGGCCAAGCTGTTCACCGAGAACTTCAAGAAGTTCGACGTATCCGACGCCATCAAGGCCGCTGGTCCGCAGCTGTAAGCTGTCGCTGGTTGCAACGAAGAAGCCGCCCCAAGGGGCGGCTTTTTCGTGTCTAGCGTTGCTACCGGCGGTCAAGCCGATTCCCCATCGCTGGCAAACCAGCGCTTGCAGGTTCTGCGCTGCCTCTGTGCCGCCATGGGCCCTTTAGCAGCCGGTAAAATTTATCCGCCTTCAGGAAAATTCTGTTTCACTTGTCGATATCCGTGCAAATCACCGGGCCAGGTCAATGACAGAATCCCCAAACCGAACCGCCTTTTCCCACTTTCACCCGATACTCACTCGCCCTCAGGACAACGACCACAACGGTCATGTCGCCGGTGCCACCGTGCATGGCTTCTTCGAGACCGCCATTCAGGCATTTCTCGTCGAGCAAGCCGATATGGACTTGCGCGATGGTGAGTTGGCAGCCTTCGTGGTCAGTTCGTCGGCGGACTTCTATGCGCTGCCGGGTTTCCCGGATGTGCTGGAGGTGGGCTTGGGTATAACCCGCCTGGCGGGCAGCACGGTGGAGTACCGTCTGGCGCTGTTTCGCCCTGGGGATCAGGATGCCTGTGCGGCCGGTAGGGTGGTGCAGGTGTTCATCGAGCGGGAAAGCGGTCGCCCGGTGCCGCTGCCGAGCGCGTTGAGCAGCATTCTCTCGGGCCTGCAGTTGGACCCTCAGACATAAAAAAGCCCCGCGGGTGAGGGCGGGGCTTTTTGTTGCCAGGCCAGAGGCCTCAGGCATTAGTCGCGCCAGTGGCGCTTGTGCTTGCGGTGACCGTAGTGGTGGCCACGGTCCCAGTGACGACGGTCGTCGTAGTCACGACGATAACGGCGGTGCTCGTGACGCTCGTCTTCATCGGCCTTGTTACCCATGTAGTTACCCAGCGCACCACCGGCACCACCGCCGGCTGCTGCGCCAATGTAGCTACCGGTGGTACCGCCTACGGAGCGACCTACCACGTTACCGCCTGCCGCACCCAGCGCACCGCCGATGGCGGCCTCACCACGCTGGTGCTTGTCGGCACCTACCGCACTGCCTGCGGCACCGCCCAGGCCAGCGCCAATGGCGCCGCCGGTGCTACCACCGATGGACTGGCCCACAACCGAGCCCAGTACCCCACCCAATGCGCCGCCAATGCCGGCCTCGGTGGTGCCGCCTGCCATGGCAACGCCGCTGAGCAAGCTGAAAGACAACAACAGAATCGAGGAGTACTTCTTCATCGAGAAAGCCTCATAGGGATGACGAGGCGAATTTGAGGCTCTGCGAGGCTGCTGGCAACGAAAATCCGACGAGTAACACGAGTTGTACACAATTCTCTAAGTTACTGTTTTTTCGTTGAAACTTTCTCGATTTTCGCTTGTCTTAGGCTGTTATGACAAAAGCCCTGAGCCATTACGGACAGGGCTTTTTTCGTTTTCGCAGGTGCGTTTTCAGGCCTGATCGTCGCCCAGCCGGTGCCTACAGAATACGGCCATCATCCCGCGCTCGCTCCAGTTTGATGGCGACGAATTTGGAGGTTGGCGTATGGCTGCCCTCACCGATGCTCTCAAGCGGAATCAGCGGGTTCACTTCCGGATAGTAAGCCGCTGCCTGGCCAGCCGGGATGTCGAACGCCAGCAACGTGAACCCGTGCACACGGCGTACATGATCATCCCCCCACAATGAGACGATGTCGACCTTTTGCCCCGGTTGGAAGCCCAGCCGGATGATGTCCGCTTCGTTGGCGAACAGTACTTCGCGCTGACCACGTACCCCCCTGTAGCGGTCATCCAGGCCGTAGATCGTGGTGTTGTACTGGTCGTGCGAGCGCATCGACTGCATGATCAGGTCGGGCAACTGGCCGCTGGCCTGGACGCGCTCATCGAGCAAAGTGTCCGGTAGCAGGTTGGCCTTGAAGTTGGCGCGACCGGTGTTGGTTTTCCACTCACGGCTGCTGGCGCTGTTACCCAGGTAGAAGCCGCCGGGATGACGAAGGCGCTCGTTGAAGCCGCTGAAACCGGCAATGGTGTCGCCGATCAGGTTGCGAATACGGTCGTAGTCGGCCACCAGCCAGTGCCAGTCCACCGGACGCTTGCCCAGTGTGGCGGCGGCGATGCCGGCGATAACGGCTGGTTCCGAACGCATCAGGGTCGACAGCGGCTTGAGCTGGCCGTTGGAGGCGTGGACCATGCTGAACGAGTCTTCCACAGTGACCGCCTGCGGGCCTTCGCTCTGCAGGTCGATGTCGGTGCGGCCCAGGCACGGCAGAATCAGCGCTTGCTTGCCATGGATCAGGTGGCTGCGGTTGAGCTTGGTGCTGATGTGCACGGTCAGATCGCAGTTGCGCAGGGCCTGAGCGGTGCGCTCGGTGTCCGGCGTGGCCTGGGCGAAGTTGCCACCCAGGCCGATGAACACCTTGGCCCGGCCATCGAGCATGGCGTGGATCGCCTCGACGGTATTGTGGCCATTGTGGCGTGGCACACGGAAGTTGAAGCGCTTCTCGATGGCATCGAGCAGCGCTGCCGGTGGGCGTTCGTTGATGCCCATGGTGCGGTCGCCCTGCACGTTGCTGTGGCCACGTACCGGGCACAGGCCGGCGCCTGGTACACCGATGTTGCCGCGCAGCATCTGCAAGTTGACGATTTCCTGGATGGTTGGCACCGAATGGCGATGCTGGGTGATGCCCATCGCCCAGCACATGATCACGCGCTTGCCGCGGCAATACATGCGCGCTGCCAGCTCGATGTCGGCAAGGGCCAGGCCGGACTGGGCCTGGATATGCTCCCACGAGGTGGCATCCACTGCTGCCAGGTACTCATCGACGCCATGGCCGTGCTCGGCGATGAAGGCATGGTCGAATACGGCTGGCTCGCCCTTGGCCTGGGCTTCGCGCTCCCACTGCAGGACGAACTTGGCCATACCGCGCAGCATCGCCATGTCGCCGCCCAGGGCCGGGCGGAAAAAGGCGGTATTGGTCGGGCGGTCGCTGTTGGTCAGCATTTCCAGCGGGTTTTGCGGATGCTGGAAGCGTTCCAGGCCACGTTCCTTGAGCGGGTTGACGCACACCACCTGGGCGCCGCGTTTGACCGCATCGCGCAGTGGGTCGAGCATGCGTGGATGGTTGGTGCCGGGGTTCTGGCCCCAGACGAAGATCGCGTCGGCATGCTCGAAGTCGTCGAAGGTGACGGTACCCTTGCCGACCCCGACGCTCTGGCTCAAGGCTACGCCGCTGGCCTCGTGGCACATGTTCGAACAGTCGGGGAAGTTGTTGGTGCCGTAGGCGCGCACGAACAGCTGGTAGAGGAATGCCGCTTCGTTGCTGGCCCTGCCCGAGGTATAGAACTCAGCTTGATCGGGGGTGAGCAGGGCGTTCAGCTCGCGGGCGATCAGGGCGAAGGCGTCGTCCCAGGCGATAGGTCGGTAACGGTCGCTGGCCGGATCGTAAACCATTGGCTCGGTCAGGCGGCCCTGGTATTCGAGCCAGTAGTCGCTTTGTTCGAGCAATGCGCTCACGCTGTAGCGTGCAAAGAAGGCCGCATCCACCCGACGCTTGGTGGCTTCCCAGTTGACCGCCTTGGCGCCGTTCTCGCAGAACTTGACCATGCCGCTTTCGGGCGAGTCGCCCCAGGCGCAGCCGGGGCAGTCGAAGCCGCCGTTCTGGTTGGTCTTGAGCAGTGCGCGAATGTTCTTCAGCGCGTTGTCGCTCGCGACCCAGGCCTTGGCCACGCTGCGCAGCGCGCCCCAGCCTCCGGCGGGGCCGTCATAGGGCTTGTAGCGAGGGGTGGAAGCTGGGGCGTTGTCTGGAAGGTGCTGGTACGAGGTCACGACTGTTACGACTCCGCCGCTGGGCTGTAGACCCGCGGTGCGCTGTGTTTGGGCAGGTGGATGAGGTTGAGGTTGTGCTTGCGCGCCCACTGCAGGGCCAGGCCGGTCGGGGCCGAGAGGCTCACCAGGGTCTGGATCCCGGCGCGCAGGACTTTCTGGATCAGTTCCAGGCTGCAGCGGCTGGTGACGATGGCCAGGCCGCCGTCGGTGCTGATTTCCCGACGCAGCAGCGCGCCGATCAGCTTGTCCAGGGCGTTGTGTCGGCCGATGTCTTCACGGCCGAGCAGCAACTCGCCGTTACGGTCCATGAACAGTGCGGCGTGTACCGCCCCACAGTGCTGCCCCAAGGGCTGGAACTGGTCGATACGCTGGCGCAGGCCGACCAGCCAGGCCGCCGGCGGCAGGGGCGCGCCGGGCAACTCGGTCAACTCTGGCAAGGCCTGTTCCAGGGCCTCGACCCCGCACAGGCCGCAGCCACTGGTGCCGGCCAACTGACGGCGTTGGTTCTTCAGGTTCCAGAAGGCGCGGCTGGATATCTCGATGTCGGCATACATGGCCGAGCCGCTGCCCGAGAGCTTGAGGTCGTAGATTTCCGCTGTGCCTTCGACGATGCCACTGCCGACACTGAAGCCGACCGCGAAGTCCTCAAGGTCGGTGGGGCTGACCAGCATCACGGCCTGATTGAGGCCGTTGTAGGCGATGGCCAGGGCGACTTCCTCGGCAAGCGGGGTGCTGGCTCGTTCGCCATCGTCGAGCTGCACGTAATCGTAGGTATTGCTGGCGGCCGGCATGGACAGGGGTGTGGAGGCCGCGCAGACCGGAGGCTTGCTGTTCATCGGAGCTGGCTTTCGACGGCTTTTTGATAGCACAAGCCTAGGCGCGTGGGCTGCCCACGTCTAATCGCTAGGGTCTATGCCTTGATAGAGCGCGTCGATTGGTCGCAGGGGAGCGGGGGCGGCGATCCTGGCCTAGACTCCTGGCTCCGAGGTTTCATCAACAAGGAGCGCGTCATGAGCCTGTTCAGTTTCGTGAAGGAAGCCGGCGAGAAGTTGATCGACCTGCTGACCCCCGGCAATGCCAAGGCCGAGGAACAGCTCAAGAAGCATGTGGAGACCGTCGGGCTGGGAAACCCGAACATCAGCGCCACTGTGGAAGGAGACAAGATCATCCTCAAGGGCGAGGTGGCCAGCCAGGAGGAAAAGGAAAAGATCATTCTGGCAGCCGGCAATATCGCCGGAGTGGCCACTGTCGAGGACCAGATCACCGTCACCGGGCCGGTTGCCCAGGCCGCGCGGTTCGTCACGGTCAAGAAGGGTGACACCCTCAGTGCCATCGCCAAAGCCGAATATGGCGATGCCAACCAGTACAACAAGATCTTCGAGGCGAACAAGCCGATGCTCAAGCACCCTGACAAGATCTATCCGGGGCAGGTGCTGCGGATTCCGGACTGATCGGGTGGTGCTATCGAGGCCAAGCCGGCTCGTGCAGGGGAAGGCTTGGCGTCGATCACGGTGCTACAGCCCGGCCAGTAATTCCCGGTAATCCTCGACCGCCGCAAACTCCTGGGTGTCCCGCGGGGCTGCCTGGCTGTCGGGTTGGCGTACCGCCAGCAGATGCCCCACGCCAAACCTTTGTGCACTGCGCAGAATCGCCAGGGTGTCGTCGATGAACAGGCTACGGGCCGGATCGAAACCGATATCGGCTTGCAGTGCGTCCCAGAATTGCGGGCTTTCCTTTGGGTACCCATAGTCATGGGAGCTGATCAGCCGCTCGAAGTAACACGCCAGCTCCACACGCTCCAGTTTCAGCGACAGCGAGTCGCGGTGGGCATTGGTGATCATTACCACCCGCTTGCCTGCCTTGCGGACTGCCGCCAGGAAGGTGTCGGCATCGGGTCGCAGGGCGATCAGGTGGGCGATTTCGCGTTTGAGTTCGCGGATCGGCAGGTTCAGTTCGCGACTCCAGAAATCCAGGCAGTACCAGTTGAGCGTACCGGCGTTGCGCTCGAACAACGGTTGCAGCTCCAGTTCCGCCATGACCCGGCTCACCCCATGCAGTTCGGCGTAGCGCTGGGGCAGGTGGTCCAGCCAGAAACGGTTGTCGTAGTGCAGGTCGAGCAGTGTGCCATCCATGTCCAGCAGGACGGTATCGATGGCGGACCAGGGAAGAACAGGCATGGGAAACTCTCGATCAGTCGGCAAGCCACGGTATAGTAACCCGTTCACGCCAAGGAGCCGCCCCATGCGCCAGAAACCTACCGTCCTCAATCGCGAGATCGTCGCCAGCAGCCGCCTGTTTCGCGTCGAGGCCGTGCAGTTGCGCTTCGCCAACGGCAACGAGCGCACCTACGAGCGCTTGGTGGGCCGAGGCAACGGTTACGGCGCGGTGATGGTGGTGGCTATGCTCGATGCAGAGCACGCGGTGTTGGTCGAAGAGTATTGCGGCGGTACCGACGAGTACGAGCTGTCGCTGCCCAAAGGCCTGATCGAACCGGGCGAAGACGTGCTGGCGGCGGCTGACCGTGAGCTCAAGGAAGAAGCCGGTTTCGGCGCTCGGCAGCTTGAGCACCTGACCGAGCTGTCGCTGTCGCCGGGCTACATGAGCCAGAAGATCCAGGTGGTATTGGCCACTGACTTGTACGAAGAGCGCCTGGAAGGTGACGAGCCGGAGCCGATGCGGGTCGACAAGGTCAACCTGCGCGAGTTGTCCGCCTTGGCCATGCACCCGCAGTTCACCGAGGGCAGGGCGCTGGCGGCGCTGTACCTGGCCCGCGACCTGCTGATCCAGCGGGGGCTGCTCGACGCATGAACGACCAACAGCTGATGCATGAAGTGGTGAAGCTGGCCGTGCAGGCGGGCGAGGCTATCTTGCCGTTCTGGCAGTCGGACGTAGCGGTGACCGCCAAGGCCGACGATTCGCCGGTGACGGCTGCCGACCTGGCAGCGCACCGGGTCATCGCCGACGGCCTGGCGGCCCTGGCGCCGCACATTCCCGTGCTGTCGGAAGAGGACTGCAACATCCCGCTGACTGAGCGCCAGGGCTGGACGCGCTGGTGGTTGGTCGACCCGCTGGATGGCACCAAGGAGTTCATCGCCGGCAGCGAAGAGTTCACGGTCAATATCGCCCTGATCGAGGAAGGCGAGGTGGTGTTTGGCGTGGTGGCCATGCCGACCAATGGTCGCTGCTACTTCGGTGGTCGGCAGTTCGGTGCCTGGCGTGCCGATCCAGGTGCCGATCCCCTGTCTATTCGGGTGCGCAACACGCCGCCTGCCGGTAGCCGTTTCACGGTGGTGGCCAGCCGTCGTCATTCCAGCCCTCAGCAGGAGGCGCTACTGGCGGGGTTGGGAGGCACTGTCGGTGAGCTGGAACTGGCCAATATCGGCAGCTCCCTGAAGTTTTGCCTGCTGGCTGAGGGGAGCGCCGATTGCTACCCGCGTCTGGCGCCGACTTCGCAATGGGACACGGCAGCTGCCCAGGGTGTCGTGGAGGGTGCGGGCGGCGAGGTCATCGAAGTGGACGGTCAGCCATTTCGCTATCCCGCGCGGGAGTCGCTGCTCAACCCCTTCTTCCTGGCCTTGCCGGCCGCTGCCAGCTGGCGTGAGGCGTTCATCGAGCACTGTGTCAAACGTTGATGGTGTGCGGGTCGATCGCCGGCTTGCCGGCGATCTGCTGCTTTAGCGATGCAGTACGTACTGCCCGCTGAAACGCACCGCAGGCTCGTCGCTGCCAAGATTGCTGACGGTGGTTTCCAGCGTCAGCCGCGCCCGTCCGCGACGCTGATACAGCGTGATGAACCGCTCCCAGGTCTTGTCGTCTGGCGCCGGGCACCGCGCCTGGGCCGCACCCGTCACCGGCAGCGGATAGCTGATCTGGACTTCCTGAATGACGATGTGGCCGTCATCGATGCCCAGCTCGCGTAGACGCAGGTGCAACCAGCCCCAACCTACCAGCACTGCGGCGCAATACAGACTGCCGCCAAACATGGTGCTCTTGTGGTTGACGTTGGCCTCCAGCGGTAGTTGCAGCTGCAGGCAGTGATTTTGCCAGCCAACGACTTCCAGCCCCATTTCGCGGGTCAGGGGAATGTCATGGTGCAGTACGGACTGCAGGTACTGGCTGTCGGTGGTCATGGGCGAGGGTCCTCTTGGTCGTCGTTTCCGCTGCTGGCGCCTTCGAAGCTAAGGCCATGCTTGCGCAGCTTGTCGTGCAGGGTCTTGCGGGGGATGCCAAGGGCTTCGGCCAGGCTGCGCATCGAGCTGTGCGGCTGGGCCAGCTCGGCGGCGATCAGCGAGCGTTCGAACTGTTCGACCTGTTCGCTGAGATTGCCGCTGAGCACCGGGGCTGCCGGTGCCGTCGCGGCTGGCAACTGGCCGTCGAGGGCCAGCTCCAGGCCCAGGGCGAAACGCTCGGCGGCGTTCTGCAGTTCGCGCACATTGCCTGGCCAGTCGTGGCGCAGCAGCATGGCGCGTTGCGCCGGTTGCAGGCTGTGTGGCGCAAGACCGTGGCGCTGGCTGGCGGCATCGGCAAAATGCTGGAACAGCACCAGAATATCGTCGCCGCGTTCACGCAGTGGCGGGATACGCAGCGGGGCGACGTTCAGGCGGTAGTAAAGGTCGGCGCGGAAGCGGCCCTGGTCGGCGGACTGGCGCAAGTCTTCCTTGGTGGCAGCGATCACGCGGATATCCAGCGGGATAAGCTGGTTGCCGCCCAGGCGTTCGACCACGCGTTCTTGCAGCAGGCGCAGCAGCTTGACCTGCACATCCAGGCTCATGCTCTCGATTTCGTCGAGGAACAGCGTGCCACCATTGGCGAACTCGAACTTGCCGATGCGGCGTTTTTGCGCGCCAGTGAAGGCGCCCGGCTCATGGCCGAACAGTTCGCTTTCCACCACCGACTCGGCCAGCGCCCCGGCGTTGATCGCCACGAACGGCCCATCGCGGCGGCTGGAAAGGTCATGCAGGGCACGTGCGACCACCTCTTTGCCGGCGCCAGTCTCGCCCAGAATCAGGACATCCGCGCGGGTACCGGCCAGGGCGCCGATCTGCTCGCGCAGGCGCTGCATGGCGGGCGACTGGCCAACCAGGCGAGTGGACAGCTGCTGACGGTCGCTCAGGGCCAGACGCAGGCTGCGGTTGTCCAGCACCAGGCGGCGCAAGGCCAGGGCGCGGCGCACGCTATCGAGCAAGGCATCGGTGGCGAACGGCTTTTCCAGAAAGTCGTAGGCCCCGGCGCGCATGGCCTGTACCGCCAGCGGCACATCGCCGTGGCCGGTGATCAGCAGCACCGGCAGCTCGTTGTCGCGCCCGTGCAGTTGTTCCAGCAGTTGCAGGCCATCGATGCCAGGCATGCGGATATCGCTGACCACCACCCCCGGCCAGTCAGGCTCGATGCGCCCGGCCAGGTCCTGTGCATCGGCCAGGGCGACCACCTTCAGCCCCGCCAGGTCGAGGGTCTGGCTCAGGGCCTGGCGCAGGTGTGGATCGTCGTCCACCAGAATGACCTGGGCGTGGCTGTCGATGAATGTCTCGGTCGTCATGCCGAGGGGTCCTCCGAAGGTTGCAGGTTGGCGCCAGGCTTGGCCACACGCAGCTGCAAGGTCAGCAGGGCGCCACCTTCCGGGTGGTTGCCGAGCAGCAGTTCGCCACCCAGGGCGCGCATCAGGCTTTCGCAGATAGCCAGGCCCAGGCCCAGGCCTTGGGTGCGGGTCTTGGTGGTGAAGAATGGCTCCTTGGCATGCTCCAGGGCCTGGCGGCTGAAACCTGGGCCATTGTCGCGAATGTACAGGTAGACGTAGTCGTCACGCTTTTCGGCACTCAACCAAAGTCGACGTGGGTTGGCTTTTTCGGTCAGTGCATCGAGGGCGTTGGCCAGCAGGTTACCGAGCACCTGGCGCAGGCGGGTTTCACCGGCCTGCACCCAAAGGGTGGCGTCCGGCAGGTCGCGGATCAGTTCCACGGCCATGGCGCGCCGACGCTTGGCCAGCAGGGCCAGGGCATCATCCAGGGCCGGCTGCAGGGCCACGCTCTCCGGGGCATGGCGATCGCGCCGGGCGAACGCACGCAGGTGGGCGATGATCGAAGCCATGCGCCCGGTCAGCTCGCCGATCAGCTTGAGGTTGCCGCGGGCATCTTCGGTGCGCTGGTGGTCGAGCAGGATCTCGGCGTTTTCCGCGTAGCTGCGGATCGCGGCCAGGGGCTGGTTGAGCTCATGGCTGATGCTCGCCGACATGGTACCGAGCACCGACAGCTTGCCGGCCTGGACCAGCTCGTCCTGGGCACGGACCAATTCCTGCTGGGCATTCTCACGTTCGAGCACCGCGCTTTTGAGGCGGGCGTTGAGGCCTTCGAGGTCGGCGGTACGTTCCATCACACGCTTTTCGAGCTCTTGGCGGCCACGTGCCTCGAAGTCGATGCGATCGATATAGTGGCGTCGTCGCTGCATTACCAGCCCGGCCAGCAACATCAGCACCAGCAAGGCGCCGCCACCGATGGCCATGACGGTCTGCACCGAGCGGTCGACCAGGATGCGTGGGGCGAGAATACTGACTTGCCAGCCGGTTTCCTTGATGTCGCGGGTCTGGATCAGCCAGGCCTGAGGGTCCAGGGTCAACGGCTGCGGCGCCTGGGTCGGGTAGGGCTGGATGGCGATGATCGCCTGGCGTTCGGCCTCGGTCAGCTCACGGGTGGAACGGAAACGCCAGTCTGGCCGCGAGGTCAGCACCACCACGCCGTTCTGGTCGGTCAGCAGCAGTTGCTCGGGCGTCCGGCCCCAAAGGGTTTCGGTGTGGTCCAGGTCGACCTTGACCACCAGCACGCCGACCACCCGTTCGCGGTCGCGCACGGCCGCGGCGAAGAAGTAGCCGCGTTTGGCCGAGGTGGTGCCCTGACCGAAGAAGCGCCCCAGACGTCCTTCCATGGCTTCGATGAAGTACGGGCGGAAGGCGAAGTTACGGCCGACGAAGCTGTCGTGCTTGTCCCAGTTCGACGCGGCCAGGGTGTTGCCGCTCACGTCCATCAGGTACATCACCTCGGCACCGGTCTGGTGGACGATGTCCTTGAGCAAGCGATTGGCGTTGGTGACCGCTTCTATGCGAAACGGGTCGGCCAGCACGTTGCGCAGCGCCGGCAGGTCGCCGAGGATCTGCGGCAAGGTCTCGTACCGGTGCAGGGTGCCGAGCAGGTTCGCGACATACAGGTCGAGGGTCTGGCGGTTCTGCGAGGCCAGTTCGTCCTGATAGTAACGTTCGGCGAGGTGGTGCAGGGGCCACAGCAACGGAGCCAGGCACAGGGCCAGCAGGGCCAGGCTGCGCCAGCGGGGGCGGCGAGGGGGCGTGGGTTTTGCAATCATCGCGTAAAGGCGCCAGAAGAGTCTGGCGCAATTATGCGCTAGTTACGGCAGGTCATCAGCGCCTGCGGCCATCACGCGACTCAGGGGAACAGATCCGCTTCGCTCAACGGGGCGCCTGCCTGGTCCTTGGCAGAAAGGATGGGCGGGTACTTCTTGTCCCACTCGATGGCAAGCTCAAGGTCGTCCCAGCGGATGCAACGTTCGGCGGCGGGGTTGTAGTAATCGGTGGTCTTGTACAGGAAGTCCGCCGACTCGCTCAGCACCTGGAAGCCATGGGCAAACCCAGGGGGAATCCAGAACTGGCGGTGGCCATCGGCGCTCAGTCGGGTAGCCACCCAACGCCCGAAGGTGGGCGAGCTGCGCCGAATGTCCACGGCCACATCCAGCACTTCGCCATGCGTTACCCGAACCAATTTCCCCTGGGGGTTGTCGATCTGGTAGTGCAGCCCGCGCAGCACACCGCGTCGAGAGCGTGAGTGGTTGTCCTGGACGAAGGGCGAAGTGAAACCTGTTTGCCTGGCGAAGTCGCGGGCGTTGAAACTCTCGAAGAAAAAGCCGCGGCTGTCGCCGAAGACCTTGGGTTCGATGATCAGCACATCAGGGATGTCGGTGGCAATGATGTTCATGGCGATAACTGGCCCCCTGAGCTCTGATTCGACCGTGTCAGTCCCTGTTCAATTTAGCCACCCTGGCCTCTTGCAGCCTAGATTGCCAGCATGGCAGCGCTTGCGGTCACGCTCATCATTTCATCTTCAACGCTTGTTTATCGGCGATTTTGCGGGCGAGATAAGTGAAATGTGAAAGAGGTTTCATCTTCAGTGCTTGCGATGCGGGGCCGCTTTGCTGACAGGTTTAATGTGGCTGTGTTACACATTTAAGTCGATTTTTATCGGCGTGATTCCGTTCTCTTATGCTTAAACGGTTGGTCTTGTGGCTTCTAAAGCCGATATTTATCGGTTAAATTGGCAGGCAACTGAACAGCGCAACCCCTGGCCAGCACGCCGGGCTCTACAAGAGGTTAACCATGAAAACCCTTAACTCGACACCCCGCGCCGACGGCTTCCACATGCCCGCCGAGTGGGCGCCGCAGAGCCAGGTCTGGATGGTCTGGCCGGAGCGTCCGGACAACTGGCGCCTGGGTGGCAAGCCGGCGCAGGCCGCCCATGTGACCCTGGCCAAGGCCATCGCGCGCTTCGAGCCTGTTACCGTGGCGGTTTCCGCGGGCCAGTACGAGAACGCCCGTCGTCAGCTCGACCTGCCGAACATCCGTGTGGTTGAGATCAGCAACGATGATGCCTGGGTGCGCGACACCGGCCCGACTTTCGTCATCAACGACCATGGCGAAGTGCGCGGTGTGGACTGGGGCTTCAATGCCTGGGGTGGTTTCGACGGGGGCCTGTACGCGCCGTGGAACCGCGATGAAGAGCTGGCGGCCAAGGTCCTGGAAATGGAACGTTGCCAGCGTTACCACACCGAGGGTTTCGTGCTTGAGGGCGGTTCGATTCACGTGGATGGTGAAGGCACCCTGATCACCACCGAGGAATGCCTGCTCAACCGTAACCGTAACCCGCACCTGAACCGCGAGCAGATCGAAGACATCCTGCGCGAGCACCTGTCGGTCGAGACCATCATCTGGCTTCCCGATGGCCTGTACAACGACGAAACCGACGGCCATGTCGACAACTTCTGCTGTTACGTCAGCCCAGGCGAAGTGTTACTGGCCTGGACCGATGATTCCAACGATCCCAACTATGCACGCTGCCACGCGGCCTATGAGGTGCTAAAAAATAGCCGCGACGCCAAAGGGCGCGAGTTTGTGGTGCACAAGATGCCGATTCCGGGCCCACTGTTCGCCACCCAGGAAGAATGTGACGGCGTCGACCATGTCGCGGGTAGCCAGGAGCGCGACCCCTCCGTCCGCCTGGCAGGGTCGTATGTGAACTTCCTGATCGTCAACGGCGGCATCATTGCTCCAAGCTTCGACGACCCAGCAGATGCGCAGGCTAGAGCGATTCTGGCCAAGGTCTTCCCGGACCACGAGGTGGTCATGATTCCGGGGCGTGAACTGCTGCTGGGCGGAGGCAACATCCACTGCCTGACTCAACAGCAACCGGCACCGGTCAAGCGCTGATACGCAACTCCCACAAAAGGCCCGTCAATTGACGGGCCTTTTGTTTCCGGCAGATGTTCGGCAGGCCACATGGCATATGTTTTGTATTGTTTTTCATGGGCTTAGACCCAGCAGACGGGAAGTGCCGTTCTGTAACAATACCAACGTAAATTTGCCGCTCACGGGGCCCAGGGAGTACGTGGAAAGATGAATGCAGCAAGTGAGTCGGCATTGCCCCCATCGGCAGTGGATCACCAATCGCTCCAAATTCTGGCGCAGTGGTTGAAACACCATGGATGCAAACGGGTCAGGACGACCGACCCTCGCCGCCTGCTGGACGGGCGATACCCCCAAGGGCTGATCAGCGATGCAGAGCTAGAAGCGCTGCTGGCCGTATGGCATTGATCAGGGGTTGACCTGTCAACAAATGAACGCCACCGCACTTGCGGTGGCGTTTTTTTTGGGGTGCGCTTTTTGCGTATCTGCTCCCCCTCGGCTTGTTCAACAAGCGCTGTGGGTAGTGTCCACTTCGGCCGGTCGATTTTTCCTCGGCCAGAGATAAATTGTCTGTCTTGACCGGGCACCTGCATTGAAATGCACCAGACCTTAGGGTGATTTTGGTTATATCAACCTGCATTTCACGAGTTTTTGACATTTGTAATCGCACGCGGCTACGATTCGGCCAACGCCTGCTGGCCACCTATGGCCATGCTGCTGCACAAGGCCCGCCACCCGACCATTGGCGGGCTTTTCAGTTTGGATCCGCAAAGCGTCGAACCTACGAAGGGGCGTTGGTTCCTGGCGTCATATTGCAGAGCGTTTTTGATTAAGAAATAAGGAAAACAACATGTTGAAAACCAGGATCAGCCTGGTCGCGCTGGCGATGATCGCCGCGACCCAGGCCCAGGCCAACGAGCAGGCCGAAAGCAAGGGCTTCATCGAAGACAGCCACGCAAACGTTCTCCTGCGTAACGCTTACATCAACCGTGACAAGAAGCACGGTACCGATGACCAGATCGAATGGGGCCAAGCGTTCATCGCCAACTTCTCCTCTGGCTTCACCCAAGGCACCGTTGGTGTCGGCGTCGACGCATTCGGCCTGTACGCCGTGCGTCTGGATGGCGGCAAAGGTCACAATGGCGGTGCCGGCGTCGACTTCTTCAAACCGCACAACACCAAGAACGCCGATGACAATGCCAGCTCGCCGCATGATCTGGCCCGTGCGGGCGCTGCCGTGAAGTTCCGCATCTCCAACACCGTGCTCAAGTACGGTGACCAGATGCCAACCCTGCCAGTGCTGCAATACGACGACGCACGTCTGCTGCCAGAAAGCTTCACCGGCACCCTGATCACCTCCAAGGAGATCGAAGGCCTGGAGCTGAACGCCGGCCGCTTCACCCAGGAAGCGCGCAAGAGTGCCGAGCGTCGTGACGGTGGCGGCCTGAAGTCGATCAACGTCTTCGGCGGTAGCTACAAGTTCACCGATAACTTCACCGCTTCGTTGTACACCGCAGACAACGAAGACGTGATGAAGAAGCACTACCTGGGCCTGAACTACGTCTTCCCGATCGCCAATGACCAGTCCCTGACCCTGGACTTCAACGGCTACAAGTCGGACATCGACAAGAAGTATGTGCAGTCCGCTGGTCTTAACGGCGACTCCAACACCATCTGGAGCCTGGCTGCGACCTACGCCTACGGCCCGCACTCCTTCACCCTTGCGCACCAGCGCAGCACCGGCAGCACTGGCTACAACTACGGTTGGTACCAGAACGAAGGTGGCGTGGGTGACGGTGGTTCGACCATCTACCTGGCCAACTCCTACTGGTCCGACTTCAACGCCGAGGACGAGCGTTCCTGGCAGCTGGGCTATGGCCTGGACTTCGGTGCCTTCGGCATTCCTGGTCTGACCTACAAAGTGGCCTACGTCGTGGGTGACAACATCAACACCCGCAAGGTCGGCGCCCCGCAAGGCTTCGGTGAAGGTAAAGAGCGCGAGATCTTCAACCAGATCCGTTACGTCGTTCAAGACGGTCCGGCCAAGGACCTGTCGATCAAGCTGCGTAGCTCGTTCGTGCGTACCAACAACGCTGTCCAGCAGAACGGCAACTACATGGACGACGGCAACGAAGTTCGTGTGTTCGTCGAGTACCCGATCAGCATCTTCTGATCCTGATCGCGTCACCAGCAGCCCCGGCCTATGCCGGGGCTGTTTCGTTTCGGCGTACCGCAGCCACCGCTGGCGCCACCAGGGCCTCACCGGTATCTGGCGCGAAGCTGTCGCTGCGGGCCATGCGCCACATCCGCGCGTAGAACTCACTTTCGATCGAGCCACTGAGCAATTCGCCTGGCTTGAGGAACTGATGCAAGTCCGAGAACAGGCTGATTTCGCTGGTGCTGATGCGCCGCGCCAGGTGCTTGGGCTTGAGCTCCGACGGGTGTTCCAGGCCCGCCGCGGCCAGCATCTCGGCCAGCGCGTGCAAGGTGTTGCGGTGGAAGCTGGCGACGCGCTCGGCCTTGTCCGGCACCACCAGGGCGCGTTGACGCAGTGGGTCCTGGGTCGCGACGCCGGTCGGGCATTTGTTGGTATGGCAGCTTTGCGACTGGATGCAGCCAATGGCGAACATGAAGCCACGCGCCGAGTTGACCCAATCGGCACCGATGGCCAGCACGCTGGCGATATCGAAGGCGCTGACGATCTTGCCGGCGGCACCGATGCGGATACTGCTGCGCAAGTTCAGGCCCACCAGGGTGTTGTGCACGAACATCAGGCCTTCACGCATGGGCACGCCCATGTTGTCGCTGAATTCGCGTGGCGCCGCGCCGGTGCCGCCTTCCTTGCCGTCGACGACGATGAAATCAGGCGTGATGCCGGTGGCCAGCATGGCCTTGGCGATGGCCATGAACTCCCACGGGTGGCCCAGGCAGAACTTGAACCCCACGGGTTTGCCCCCTGACAACTCACGCAGGCTAGCGATGAACTTGAGCAGTTCCACCGGCGTGCGGAAGGCGCTGTGGGCGGCGGGTGAGATGCAGTCTTCGCCAACGCGCACGCCACGGGTGGCGGCAATCTCCGGGCTGACCTTGTGCCCTGGCAGGATGCCGCCGTGGCCAGGCTTGGCGCCTTGGCTGAGCTTGACCTCGATCATCTTCACCTGGGGCGAGCGCGCCTGCTCGGCGAAGCGTTTAGGGTCGAAGCGACCCTCCTCGGTCCGGCAACCGAAGTAGCCGCTGCCGATCTCCCAAATCAGGTCGCCACCGTGTTCGCGGTGGTAGGGGCTGATGCTGCCCTCGCCGGTGTCATGGGCGAAACGCCCCATGCGTGCGCCCTGGTTGAGGGCGGCGATGGCGTTGGCGCTGAGTGCGCCGAAACTCATGGCCGAGATGTTGAAGATCGACGCCGAGTACGGCAGCCGGCACTGCGGACCACCGATGGCGATGCGGAACGACGCCGGGTCAGGCGTGGCCACCGGCACCATGGAGTGGCTGATGAACTCGAAGCCAGGCTTGTAGGCATCGTTGAGGGTGCCGAATGCCTTCTCGGCGCTCTCGTTCTTGGCCCGGGCGTACACCAGCGAGCGCTGCGAACGGGAGAAGGGCAGCTTGTCGTCATCGCCCTCGATCAGGTACTGGCGGATTTCCGGGCGGATGGTTTCGATCAAGTAGCGAATGTTGCCCAGGATCGGGTAGTTGCGCCGCACCGCGTGATGGCTTTGGCGCAGGTCGTTGAGGCCGATCAGGCTGAGCAGCGCGGTGATGACCGTGACGGGCCAGAGCCAGTCATGTTGGCCAAGGTACGGGAGGCTGGCGAAGGTGAAGATCAGGCAAGTCGCCAGGCAGGCGTAACGGCTGGGAAGAGAGTGTTTCATGGATCCATCGCTGACAGGATGACCGGGCCTAGGATAGGCAAAGCGACAGTTGGGAAAACCTGGAGAATCGGTAAAACACTGTTACGCGATGATGGGTTGTGCGGGCGCTTTTGGCCTCATGGGGGCAAACCGTTGGCCAATCCGGCCCTACCCCGGCAGTAGAACACTGACCCGCAAGCCACCGCCCTCGCGGTTCATCAACCTCAGCTCGCCACCATGGCTGGCAGCGATCCGCTGGGCGATGCTCAATCCCAGCCCGTAGCCACCCGAGGCCTGGTTGCGCGAACCTTCACCCCGCACGAACGGGTCAACGATGGTCGCCAGCAGCCCCGGTGCGATACCCGGCCCGCGGTCGTCGATGTGGATGAGCACATGCGTGGTGGCACGTTCCAGCGTCACCGACACCGCTTTGGCATAACGCAGGGCATTGACCAGCAGGTTTTGCAGGCAGCGCTGCAACAGCAAGGCATCGCCCTCCACATTGCCCACCTTGCCCTGTACCGGCAGTGGCTCGTCGGCGCTGGCCAGGTCGGCGCATAACCGGGCCACCAAGCGGTCGAGGTCGACTGGCTGCAGGTTCTGTTGCTCGCCAGCGCGCAGGTAATCGAGCACCTGGCCGATCATGTTGTCCATCTGGGTGATGTTCTGCCGCAGGCGTTCACGCTGTTCGGCGTCTTGCAGGCGTTCCAATCGCAGCCGCATGCGCGTCAGCGGCGTGCGCAAGTCGTGGGATACGGCGGCCAGAAAATGAGCCTTGTCGTTGACCATGGCAATCAGGCGCTGCTGCATGGCATTGAATGCCTGCGCTGCCTGGCGCACTTCTTGGGGCCCGTCCAGGGCCAGCGGCGGTTGTTCCAGGTTGCTGCCTAACCCACGTGCAGCATCGGCCAACCGCCTTAGTGGGCGCAGGCAAAGGCGCACCGCGACCAGGCAGACCAGCAGCACCGCAACGATCCGCAAGGCGTATACCCGCAGCAGGTAGTCACTGATCAGCAGCCAAGCCGATTCACCGCTCCAGCCTTGCAGCTCCTGGCCGTCGATGGTCAGCCAATGGCCGTCGGCCAAGGGAACCGCGAACTGGATATGCGCCTGCGCCGTACGCAGGCCGAACAGGCTGCGCCAGACGATCGGTTGGCCCAGTTCATCGGTCAGTTGCACGTTCAACAGGCGCACATCCTGAGCCTTGCCCAGCTCGTATTCCAAAGCCTGGCGCAGTAGCAGCTCGACTCGCCGTCGCCCCCGGCGCTCGTCCTGTTTCGCCCCCGGCAAGGCCTCGACGCAGCGCAAGCGGTAATGCGTCGGCGCCTGCAGTTGGCCGACCGGGCAGTCCGCCTGGGCGATCAGCGGCGCGCTGCGGGCGGCGAGCAACCGCACTGGCGCTTCCAGCACCTGAGCGAAACGCACATCGAACCAGATGCTGCTCGACATCAGCTGGATCACCAGCGTGCCACTGACCATGATCAGCAGCAGCTGGCCAAACAACGTACGCGGCCACAGTCGGCGCAGCCAAGGCACCTCAGGCATCCGCCCCCGCGCGGGCGATGTTCAACAGATAGCCTTCGTTGCGAATGGTCAGAATCTGCACGTCGCCTTCGGGGGCGCGGCGCAACTGCTGGCGCAGGCGACTGATGCACATATCCACCGAGCGGTCGTCGGGGTGGTGGTCGCGACCGAACGCGCTGCGGGTCAGTTGGTCGCGGGACACCACGCGGCTGTTGGCGTCCAGCAGCTCGCGCAGGACACGGTGGTCCGAGCGCGGCAGGGTCAGCGACTCCCCGTCCGGGCGGGTGAGCAGGCGCTTGATATGGTCGATGGCAAAACCCGCGAAGTGTTGTGTTTCGGCCACCGGCGCGTCGGTGGCCGCCTCCAGGCGCTGGGGACGGCGCAGCACCGCCTTGATGCGAGCGGTCAATTCGCGCGGTTCGAAGGGCTTGGCCAGGTAATCGTCGGCACCCACCTCAAGGCCGATGATGCGGTCCAGGGTGCTGCCCTTGGCCGACAGCATGATCACCGCCAGGCCGGGCGTTGCCTGCAACTGACGGCACAGGCTCAGGCCGTCTTCGCCAGGCAGCATCAGGTCGAGTACCACCAGGTCGACCTTGTGCCGCGCCAACTGCGCGCGCATCTCGTCGCCATGGGCTGCTGCCAGCACGCTATAGCCGGCTTCGGTCAAATACTCGCAAAGAAGTTCGCGGATCTCGTCGTCATCATCGACGACAAGCAAGGTTGTGCTCATCGAAAAACACCTGTTGGCGGAAGGTCGGCAGCGCTCGTTACGTTCGATTACATGCCCGTACAAGCCGGACATGGAGCCCGAAGGGCGGATGCCTAGAATCGTAACAAAAAATCAACTGCGAATACGAAGCCTTCCCAAATGAATCATCAGCGCATCATGCCCGACGTCTCACCCATCCACCGAGGCGTTAACCACCTTCACCCGCTTGCCTTCTTCATTGCCGTCGCCTTGAGCGGCGGTGCCATGGCTGCCGACAGCCAACCGCTGGAGCTGGAGGCCACGCAAATCGAGGACAGCGCCCTGGTCCCGGCCGACGAGGCTGGCCAGCTGGGTTACACGGTCGAGAGCACCCGAAGCTCCACCGGCCTGAATCTGACCCCACGCCAGACCCCGCAATCGGTCACTACCATCACCCGCCAGCAGATGGACGACCGCGACATCCATACCCTCGAACAGGCGCTGGACACCACGCCAGGCGTGAGCGCCACCAAGTCCGAGGTCGGTGGTCGCACCGACTTTCGTGCCCGGGGTTACTCGATCAGCAACTGGAAGGTCGATGGACTGCAGTTCCAGGGCGGTTCCGACTTCAGCGGCGGCGGCAATGCGCTGAACATGGACCTGTACGAACGCATCGACATCGTGCGCGGCGCCAACGGCCTGCTCGGCGGCACCGGCGACCCGTCGGCCACCGTCAACCTGATCCGCAAGGCCCCGACCCGCACCTTCGGTGGCAGTGCATACGCCACCTATGGCAGTTGGGACAAACGCCGCCTGGGCGCCGACCTGAACCTGCCGTTGTCCGAAGATGGCCGCCTGCGCTCGCGCTTCGTGATGACCCAGCAGGACGCCAACTCATTCCGCGACAACCAGTCCGAGCGCTCCCGCGCTGCCCTGGCCAACTTCGAGTTCGACCTGGACGACGCCACCACCCTCGGTGCCGGTTACCAGTACGAGTACAACAAAGTGGTCGGCGGCGGATGGGGCGCGAACATCCCCATCTGGTATCGCGACGGCAGCAAGACCGACCTGCCGCGCAGCACCAACCTGGTCCCGAGCTGGAGCTTTGGCGAGTACACCACCCGCACGGCATTCGGCTCGTTGGAGCACCATTTCGACAACGACTGGACACTGGACCTCAAGGCCGCCCAGAGCACTGCCGAAGTGCTCAACCACCGAGGCTTGGCCAAGGTCAACTCGGCGGGGCGCGGCCGCTACGGCGGCTACTGGGACCAGGACGGCAGCGGCGCCGTGCTCAACGGCCTGCACAGCACCAGCGACACCACCCAGCAATCCGCCCAGATCGACCTCTCGGGCCCGTTCCAGCTGTTCGGCCGCACCCACCAGGCCATGGTCGGTTACAACGACAGCCGCACCGTGGCCTGGTCGCCGGAATACAGCTGCACCATGGTCAGCGACGACCGCATCAGCGCGCCATCGGTGGGCTGCCAGTTCCGCGCCAACAACGGCTTCCCGGTGACCGACTGGCACAACGGCGTTGACAGCGACTACGACATGATCGCCTCCCGCACCGGCCGCCACACCAAGACCACCACCCGCCTGCAAGGCCTGTACGCCGCCACCCGCCTGAGCATCACCGACCCCCTGTCGGTGATCGTCGGCGTGCGCAGCACTGATTATTCGGCCACCACCCGCAACGTCAGCGGCGTGCGCAGCAACCAGCAGAACCACGGCATCGTCACGCCCTACCTGGGGGCGGTCTATGACCTCGACGACACCTACTCGCTGTACGCCAGCTACACCGACATCTTCAACCCCCAGACTGCCGAAACGGCCAGCGGCACCAAGGTCGAGCCGATTCGCGGCCAGAGCTACGAAACCGGTATCAAGGGTGAGTGGCTGGATGGCCGCTTGAACGCATCGGCGGCGTATTTCCGCACCAAGCAGCAGAACAAGGCCGTGCTAGACGACGGCCTGACCACGCCAACCGGCGGCGACGCCTACAAGGCCGGCACCGGCCAGGAAACCGACGGTATCGACCTCGAAATCGCTGGCGCCCTGACACCGAACTGGAACGTCTATGCCGGCTACACCTACCTGCATTTCCGCCGCGTCGACAGCGACGGCAGAAGTGACCCGTCGCACCTGTTCAAGGCATCGACCACCTACCGCCTGAGCGGCCCGCTCGACCGCTTGACCCTCGGCGCAGGCGTCAAGGCACAAACCAACATCCGCGCAATCTCAAGCCCGGCTGGGCAGCCGGTGAACGGTGTGAGTGGAGGGGCTACTGACGTGAACTGGTCCGGATATGCGATTTGGAATGCCATGGCCAAGTACCAGCTGACTGACGACACCACGGTGAGCTTCAACGTCGATAACTTGTTCGATAAGCATTACTACACGCAGTACGGGTTCTATGCGGGGGCGATCTACGGGGATCCGCGGAATATGGCGGTGACGGTGAGTACGGCGTTCTGATCAGGCGAGGGCTGCGTTGCAGCCCTTTGGTGATACCAGTGCGTCGCATCGGTGGAGTGCGCTTTTTGCGGGGCGGATTCAGGTGACGGAACGCCAAAACGAAAAAACCCGCCAGAAGGCGGGTTTTTCGGGGGTTCCAGAGATTTTGAAAGCTTTCTATGGAACCTTGAATGGTGCCGGCACCAGACGAACGGTTTAACGCTGTGAGGGCAGGGGATTCGGAATCGAATCGGCGTGTAACGGCCTTGTCCTTCGTCGGTCTGTGCTCATAAGCCACTTGTCTGCTGCCCAGAATTGCGCCACTGTAAAGACTATTGTCATTACAGTGAGCTAGCCATCATGGCATCCATCAATGTTCGTATCGACGACGATCTCAAAATCCGAGCCTATCGTGAGCTTGAGCGGTTGGGTGTTACGCCCTCCGAGCTCATGCGCCAAGCCTTGCAGTACGTCGCCGAGCGCGGGCAGTTGCCTTTTAAGCCTGTGCTCATGACTGATGAAGATGAGGCGCTGCTAGCGATCGTTCGCGAGCGCCTTGCCGACCCTCAGCGAGTGAGGGTTTCGCTGGATGACCTATAGCCTTGAGTTCGATGCGCGAGCGCTAAAGGAATGGCAAAAGCTGGGGGATACGGTCCGGCAGCAACTCAAGAAAAAACTCGCCTCGGTTTTGCTCAATCCGAGGGTTGAGGCGAACCGGCTGCATAGCTTGCCGGACTGCTACAAGATCAAGCTGCGCAGTAGCGGCTACCGATTGGTCTACCAGGTGATCGAACAAGAGGTTGTAGTTTTTGTGGTAGCTGTGGATAAGCGCGAGCGGGAACAGGCTTATCTTAAGGCGGCAGAGCGAGTGGTAGGTAAAACGTCATAACGAAAAAACCGTTAAAGGGCAGTTTTAGGCTCTGTCTGAAATCCCAAGAAACTGAAATGTGGCCCCCGGAACAGCCGGGGTTCTGTACAGTCGCCGGCCATCTGCGGAAAGGAATTCTGTGATGGCAAAGCGTTATGAACTCTCGGATGAGGCGTGGGCAGTGGTCGCCGATCTCTTTACGGCAGCCCACGTCAGGGGCAGGCCCCGCAGCAGTGATCGCTTGATGCTCGATGGTGTGCTCTGGGTGCTGTGCTCAGGAGCAGCCTGGCGAGATATGCCCGAGCGCTTCGGGTCTTGGGCGACGGTCTATCACCGCTTCCGGGTCTGGCGAAACCGCGGAACATTCGATCAGATGCTCAGACGATTGCACCTCAGACTCAATGACAAAGGCTGGATCGATCCCCACACCTGGATGATCGATTCGACCGCTGTTCGAGCAACCCGTGCTTCATCTGGAGCGCGGAAAAAAGGGGGCCTGACGAGCCTACCGATCACGCTCTAGGCCGCAGTCGCGGCGGACTGACAACCCAAATTCATATGCTCTGCGATGCCAACGGGATACCGTTGCGCTTCCTTCTCTCTGGCGGCCAAGCCAGCGACATCAGCTATGCCCAGCCGTTACTTGATGATGTCAGCATCCCGACAAACCAGCGTGGTCGTCCACGCAAACGATGCAAATGGTTGCTGTCTGACAAAGGCTACGACGCCGAGGCCTTGCGCCGTTACTGCGATCGATATCGGATGCAGCCGGTCATTCCGCTGCGCTCAATGAAACGCAAGCCCAAACCCGGCTTGCCAAGACTGTTTGACCGCCCAAAATATCGACAGCGCAACATCATCGAACGCATGTTCGGCTGGCTAAAAGAGAACCGCCGAATCGTCACGCGCTTCGACAAGCTCGCAAAAAGTTATGCCGCAATGGTCTCGCTGGCTTGTGTCATCCGGTGTATGCGACGGCTTTTTTCAGACAGCGCCTAGCGCTGGCTACCCTCGGAATCCGACGGAACGCCAAAACGAAAAAACCCGCCAGAAGGCGGGTTTTTCGGGGGTTCCAGAGATTTTGAAAGCTTTCTATGGAACCTTGAATGGTGCGGCACCAGGAGTCGAAGTAAATCATAATTTTTTGATTCTTATGGAATTTATTCCTGAGAGTTTTTTTCTCTATCTCTTAAACTACCCTTTGATGCCAAATTAAACTGTCTCTTGTCTAGGCCGGCTGTTGGATTCTGAATTTTTTTCAGCGATATCTTGATTGGTTTTTGTGTTGTATCTGAAATGGCTTATTGCTTTCAAGCACCCCGAAAAATTCAGGGGCTGTAGTTGATGCCTTGCTTGTTTTGTTTGCCTATAACTTTAGTTTCGATGCTGCGATGCTTAACTGTTTCGTCGGGATGTACTCATTTCTTGTAGTGGTGTAAATGCCTTTTTCGGAGAATAAATACAGAGCGGACTTGGCTCTCGAAGATATCACGTACAACAGTCGTCTTGCCATGTAAGCGGAGTAGCTCGGGCTCTTGCGAATTATTTCATCCCAGTGAGGTATTTTGCCTTCTAATAGGCCGGCGCATATAACAACTTCGTATTCGTCACCCTTGGTTGAATGGCATGTGGTTATTTTAATGCCTGTAGATTCGTTGAAGTATTTAGAAATATTACTTGGGTCTCTGTCTATGCCGTCTTTATTTATACGTTTTTCAGTCGCTTTCACTAGTGACTCATATTGCTCAAGAAGTCCCCTGTGGTTTTCTATCGATATGTTCAGGGCTGAGCAGAAAGCTTTGGTTAGCGATTGGATGTGCCCAATGATGTCGGGCTCGTTGATAATAATTTTGTTAGAGGATTTGAGCAGTGACCGGGCATTAAGGTTTTCGTTCATGGTTACCGATATTTCTTGCAGGTCCAGAAGTATCTCACTGGCAAGTCGGGCTCTCCTGTTATAGTTTTTGTTGCTTGTATTTATGTTGTGCAATCTGATTAATTTATACCATATGTTTTCATGGCAGTGCGGTATTGGAGATAATCCCGGTGCGTCAAAGGGAATGTTTGGAAGGATCTTAGAAATTGCTCTACCTAGAGAAGTTACCTCGTACCATTGGGGGTGTAGTATTGCAATTTCGCTTGGTGAGACTCCAAGTGATAGGTGCTTTTGTACAATTTTGCTAATTGAGTTCGGCAAGTCGTCTCTAGTGGTGATTCTGTCATATGACAATGTTTCCAGCGGGAAATTATTATTTTGGAGGGATCTAATGATGATGCTGTTATCTTGGAACTCAGAGTAAAAGTCTATAATTTGCTGTTTTGATCTGAAACATCCCGAGAGCGTCATTTCCTTTATGGTTTTTAGGGAGAACTCTTTGCATATCTCAATGCCATTTTTTACTACTGCACCTAGCCCTGTGTAAATTGCTTGGTCTACGTCTCCGATCAAACATACTTTAGTATTTCCGTGTTTTAGAATTTCCCGCATTATGTCATATTGAGTTTGGTTTGTGTCCTGATACTCGTCGATGAATATTGAGTCAAACAGGTACGACAATCTGTGGCCTATTGAAGGATGACTGTTCAAAATTTCTGCAGCTGTGCTAAGTATCAGATCGAAATCAATCAGCTTGTATGTTGAAAGATGGCTGTGGTACAACTCAGCTGCGCGAATGGATTCGGGACTTAGTCCGATAGTTTGAATTGTTCCATCAGGGTTTAATTTTGTATTTATTTTGTCGTAACTTTTGAGATCTAGCTTTGCTCTAATAGAATCAAGTATGTCTTGGCATTCATACTGATCGAGTAACCTATACCCCTTGCAAGTTCGGGCTGAGTGGCCCCGGTATGGCTTTATTATCCACTCTAGACAAAACGAGTGGATAGTTCCTACCCAGAGATTATCTGATGGGATTGAAAATGCGTCCAGCCGATCAATGATTGTGTCTGCAGCTATGTTCGTATATGTAATGGCGACGAGTATTTTCTTGCGAAGATCATAAGTCTGTAATTTGTGGGCAATTTTTGCTACTAAAGTCTTGGTTTTTCCGCTTCCTGGACATGCAGTAAGCAAAAGGTTGTCGTCGTATGTGGCGGCAGTATACTGCTCTTTTGTGAGGTTTCTGAGAGGCATAGTTTACCCTCGAATCAAAACTGCGACTGGGTCATATGTAAAGTGGTTTGCAAATGTGGAAGAGGTGCCATTTTGGCTTAAGTCTCCCACAGATGTACGGTGCTTCTCATAGTTCTTCAATGTGTCGCCAGACTTATAGAATTCAAGCCTGTAAGAGATCATTTTTTGCCATATTTCTTCGGTGGCGTGACCCCGCAAAACATGGTGTAGAGCGTTAAGTATATATGTCGGCAGATAAAGGCAAGGATGAGATTTTTCAGATAAAAGCAGGGCGAACCACCCTTTGCCGACTTTATTAGCAAGCTTTAATATGTAGTGATTTCGTATAGACTCATCAGAGGATGTTAGATGCTTCTCGTAAGCAGTTATGAATGCCTTTCGTTCGTAAATTAAGGGCAGTACTGAGGTGAAAAGAGCCATGTTGTTAGGGTAAATTGCCGCCGCGTTTATTAATTCGGTCTCGAAAGTATTTTTTGCATAGAATGCGCGCGTGTATAAATTCCCTGCTAAGGACGAGTTTAGCTCGTTCTGCCTTTGCAGGCCGTCTCTGTCAGCAGCAATCAAGTGATCTATATCTTTCTTGTTTGCATATGAGTTCGGCGTTGTTAAGTATGCCTCATCCCTGTCAGTCAATATCGCGCAGTATGTGCGTAGTCGATCTTGATGAAAGAGATGTGAGACGTGCTTGAAAACCGTGCCGCCCATACTTACTAAGCTAATCCCAAGTTCATCAAGTGATATGCCAGTGATTTTCTTGATTAAAGTTGGTATTAGTATTTGCTCTGCTTCGCCTTCTACTAGGATAACTCCCTTGGCAAAAAGCAGAGTGCTCCTGATAGCGTCTAGGTAACGTTCAATTCGCGAAATATCACGCGGCTCTAGGCCATTCGATGGCTGATACACTTCGGATTTTGATTGCTTCCTCGATAATACGTTGACAGCAGAAATTTTCGAAACGGAACTTATCTGTGAAGAGTGGGTAGAGATGAATACTTGAGTGTTTATATGGCTGACGTTTGAGAATAATGTTTTTTTGATATGGGTATGAATATGTGCTTCTGGTTCTTCAATGAGTAAGAAGTGAGCTATTTTGTTATTTGAATCAACTTGTGCCTCGTATTCGTATAGCTTTAGTGCAAGATAGATTAAGTTGGCACCTCCCAAGCTTAGATCCTCTAACTTCCCAGAGCCTAAGTACCCGCTGCTATCTTCGACCAACAGTCCAAGAGATTTTATTAGCTCTTCAAAGTCTTCAGGTAGATTAGAAGATATCTCTAGTGTAGGAGAGTAAGTATGGCCCACTGCGCCAAGCAAGGTTTTTCGAATTTTCGCACTTAAAGACTGTATTTCGGCTAAGCCTGAAATAGTGGTGTTAACATCTTTGACTTTTGCAGTTATTAAGTGAGAGTTGGCAATTGTTTTGCTTTGTTTTGATAGGAGCTTTACAAGTGGGTTGCTGTTTGTGTACTTCATATCCGCAACAACGTTGCGTAATGCCTTGACATATGTACATGAGATTTCCCGTATCAGGGAAAAATGTGGTGGTCTAATGTTCCCTATTATTGAGGAGTCTTCACTCTCAGGATCTGGGAAGATATAATTTGTAAAGTCTCCAGCGGTGGAGTTATAGACTGCGTCAGAAATTAAATCAGCTGCGGTTCTCGTGAATGCTGTGATCTCGTAATATTCCCGGTCAATACTGATGGTGCTCAAATACTCTGTAATAGCTTGTTTTCGGCTATTAAAATCAGTGATGGCTGATGTAATGTCGAAGAGCTTTTGGCGAATATGCTTTTTTGGTCTGTATACAAAAGTATATGTCCCCTTTGTGTTCTCGCCTCCAGGTAGCAGACTATGATTGGCGAGTACAAGGTCTTCATCAGAATCACCCAGGCCAGCAAATTGCAAAGCAATTATTATCCAGTGGCCAGCGGGTGATCCTAGCCCTCTATAAAAATCTGAGCTAGTCAACTGGCGCGCATTCATCGGCAAGTTTTCATCAAGTACTAAGCGCATTGCATAGAATAAATTAGTTTTGCCTGCCGCATTTTCTCCTATTAAAGTATTGACTTCGTCTTTTATAAACTTAAATTTAGCTGATTCGAAGTTTCTGAAATTTTTAATTCCTATTTCTGTTATGTGCATCTTTAGTCCTTTATATGCGTTGAATGTGCTGCTTTAACTATGTAGGCGCTAGCTTATCATTTGATTTAGTGACAATTGTGCGTTTGATAAGCGGCTGATGTCATGGTGACACTATTTCCTATTCTGCCTTTGGTCAAGCTCTTGTTGCGGCTGAGCCTCTACCCAGCTTCTTCCCGAGCCGCCACGATTTTGGTTTTTAAGGCATAGCGCTAGTTGACCTTGATGGTGCCTAACCCAACTGCTTTGACCAGTGGTCTCATGCAGCTGTGCGGGATGAGGGGGGAAGCGGATGCACCGATTAATACCGATCATAGCGACGGACAAATCTACTCGGTTATCAATTTAATACCCATGACCTCCCCAGTCGACGAACGATGATTTTTACTGTGAGCAGGTAAAAGTACCTCGTACGTTCACTACGGCCAGCGAGACGATGCTTAAGAAACCAAGTTATATGCTTTTTCTGCCATCTCCAGGGTGTCTCCCGCTGCCAGCGCTCTGCGATAGCTGCCTGAATGATCTCCGCCTGTTTTAAATGACGCCGTCGCGTTGCGTGCGCCCCCGTGAGTGCTGCAACTAAAAATAGCTCCATATCGAAAATTTTAGTCACGGCCACCCCCGATGTAGGCTGCTACTACATCGATCCGACCGTGCCCCAACTCATAGCTGATTTGTCGTCGGGCCTCTCGATCAAGGTTCCTGTCTACCTGGCAACATTGGCCGCCGTTTATAGGCGCACGGTGCTGGGTGATTTGCTCATAGCGCTCACATGCGTACGCCGCTCGTAGCTCATGAAATCCTTTGAGGTTGTGCGCATGGAGGACGTCTCGTGCTGGTCGGATGATTTCTTGCTGAAGACTCAGGTAGCTTTCGTGTGGAGCAATCAGGTTGCGGCTACCCACAGGTGACACCTGCGCTGCAAATTTAAGCGCATCTCGAACTTGGTCATCCATCGCAATCCAACGTGGCGCCGAGGCGCCAGCGCGGCCGCCTTTAGTACCATCCTGAATGTTAATCCTGCCTAGGTCGTTAGCCTCACGGCTTAGCCGTGGCAGGTCAGCCAAAATGGCCTCACGCAAGCGCATGCCGGTGGCTCGCGCTAGCAGAACGATCGCGGCGGCGCGTTGTTGATGTTGGCGGCAAAGTGCATCGACGATCTGCATAACCTGCTTGCGGTCCTGGCCCTGTGGCACAGACTGTCGAACCCCAGTGCGCTGCATACCCAACGCCTTGCTCGGACTTGGCACCTTCACGCACTGATCACCGCGGAGCGCCGCCATGGTCCTGTTAACGCTGGATAGCCGGTTCTGTGCGGTGCTGACGGCGAGGTTACCGTGCCGAACCAGGTCGCGCAGATACGCCGCGTAGTCTGCCAACACTTTTCGATCAATTTGCCGCGCATCATTGAGACCAGGTCCTTGTCCGGAGCGGCACCATTTCACGAACGCCAACCACCGGTCACAGTGCGCTTTGACCGTTCCGTAATGGCCACCGCCGAACATGTCTTTCAGTGCCTGCGGCCCTGCGTAGCTCAGTTGCCTGCCGTAGCCGAAATTGCGGCCGTCGCGCCTACCCACCAATGCCATGTCGGTCACCTCATCGTTCGCTCTCCGATCCTCGCCCCCACGTCATCCCGCCAAGAATGTTTAGTGTTATCAGGGATCAAGGCCCCTGCGACCTGTGGGGAATGTCCACTACGCGGGACTGGCGGCTCCTTACAACCGGGAGCAAGGGCATCTCATGATCTGGCCTCCTGAGCACCGTTACCGGTGGGCGGGTGGAGGCAGCATTGGTTGACGACACCAGTGCCTGAAGATCCTGAGCCTGGTGCAAGCAGCAATGCGATGACCGGGGCGTGCCTGACTGTCAGTCAGGTGCAGTTCATTCCTTAGTCTGCGGCACCATCATCTACAGCGCTGTTGCTGGTGACATCGGCGTTTATCACGCCGATTGTCACGAGGGGGAATGCCGCAAAGCCTTGTGCGATCAGGGCTGCAGCAGTGGTAGAAGTGCCCGTCTCTTTCCAGAAGAAAGAGACGGGCACAGGTTGGCGCAACATTCGGCCAAGCGGATAGGTTGCTGCAGGGCAGCGAGGTACTGTGTATCTGGCGCACGAGCGCTATGTGTGTAAGAGCATCCATCACATGGGTAGTGACCGGGCGAGCTGCCGGATGCGAATCGCCCTTGGGGAGAACCACCGCCAGAGCGGCGTGACCTTTAAGGTTCGGGTCACCTAGGGTGCTGTCATCGACAGCGCTTGCAACTCCCGGTCTACGCCTGTGGACAATATTCGTCAAGCAAAGAGATTTCAGGGATTTAGCGCCTGTGGATAAAACTATCCCCCGGTGGACATCAGTGGTTTTCCACAGACGTGCGCTGTGCCAGCAGTTTTTTTCTTAGGAATGGTCCTTTCAAACGGCGCGGCTTTGCAGCCCCGTTTGAAAGGACCCGCGCGGAGGAACTTCATGGGGTGCTGTGGGTAACTTCACAGCGAGTTTGAGGTGGCGGTGTGGCGGGTTACTCGGTCCTCTTGGCACTGCGCAGGCGCGTGACGTTCTCGCCCGTCTGCTTGGCAAACTCGTGCGGCGTCACATGGTCCTCGCGGTTCGCCTCCAGAAACCGGCTCCACCAGGTCATGATCATCCGGCGCTCTTCGAGGAACTCGGCCTTGTGGGTATAAGCGGCCCGTACGTTGTTGCGTTCCTTGTGGCTCATCTGCCGCTCGATAGCCGTTTCCGACCACAGCCCGGACTCGACCAGCGCACTGCACGCCATGGCTCGGAACCCGTGCCCGCAGATATCCACCTTGGTGTCGTAGCCCATTGTCCTTAGCGCGGCATTCACCGTGTTCTCGGACATCGGTTTCCACGGTTTGGCATCCCCCGCGAACACCAGCTCGAACTTGCCGGTGATCGCGTAGATCTGCTCAAGCAAGGCCACTGCCTGCGGCGATAAGGGTACAACGTGAATGTCCCCGGCCATCTTCGTACCCCTTGTGGAGAAGGGCACTCCGTCCAGCGCCGGGCGGGTGTCGGGGATCTCCCAAATTCCGCGCTTGAGGTCGAACTCATTCCAACGGGCGAAGCGCAGTTCACTGGAGCGTACGAATACATGCAACGACAGCATCACCGTGAGGCGCGTGAGCGGGCGACCTCTGTAGTCCTCAATACATGCCAGTAGCTCTGGCAGCCGCGATAAGGGTAGTGCGGGTCTGTGAGTTACCCGTGGTGTCTTGATCGAGCCATCGAGGTCGTGAGCTGGGTTCGCTGTGATCAGCCGCAGCCGTTTGGCTTCACGCATGATGCTTTGCAGGTAGTTCTTGATCCTGAGCGCCACGTCGATGGTGCCGCGCTTCGTCACGGCTTCCAGTGGCTGCATGAGGTCGTGGGTGTCCAACTCAACGATTGCTCTGGCACCGATCAAAGGAAATACGTGAGTTTTCAATCGGCTGAGCACTGTCTTGGCGTGGCCGGGCGCCCACTTGGGCACCATGCTGGCGTGCCAGTCGAGCGCAACGCTTTCGAAGGTGCGGCCGTTGATCACGGCCTGGGTCTTGTTTTGTTGCTTGTACTGGATGGGATCTATGCCGTTGGCGAGCTGCTGCTTGATCTCGAAGCGCTTGCGGCGTGCGTCGCCCAACCCGACCACCGGATAGTTACCGAGGGCGGTCAGGCCTTCGCGGCCATCGGGTTTCACGTACCTGAGCCGCCAGCCTTTGCGGCCGTTGGGTTGCACAAGCAGGTAAAGACCGTCGCCGTCGAAGAGCTTGTACTCGCGCTCTCTGGGCTTTGCGGTACGACAGGTGGTGTCTGTAAGCGGGGCAGTGGTGCGAGCCATAAGGGTAGTCTCCGATATCGAAACGGACCTCTATCCTTAAAACTACCCTTATTAGCGCTGGCTACCCTCGGAATCCGACGGAAGGCCAAAACGAAAAAACCCGCCAGAAGGCGGGTTTTTCAGGGGTTCCAGAGATTTTGAAAGCTTTCTATGGAACCTTGAATGGTGCCGGCACCAGGAATCGAACCCGGGACCTACTGATTACAAGAAAGCTACTTTCTATAGAAATATCAGTCACATAGCTCGATTCTTGTTACGCGAATGCTGCGATAGCGGCAAGATTCCACGCTGAGCCTGCCAAGCTTGTTACGTAGGCTTGAATGAGGGGTTAGAGGGGCCGGTGAGCGAGAGCTACCCTGTCAGCCAGTTGGGTTGATTGCGCCAATCGTCGGGGAAACCCATCTGCTGTAACGCATCCTCTCTGCAGGTCTCCAAGACAGCAATTAGGCCTGCTTTCCATCTACTATCTGGGCTCACTATGTCCGTCAGATAGGCCAATACCGTCAGTACGATGTAAACCCGATCCTTTGGACGAGGCCGGCCCACCGGAACCATCGGTATGGCCCAGCTGTTCGGAAGCTTGGGTCGAACACCTAGCTCCCGATTCCAGAGCCTTGCGTGATGTGCACAGCAGTTTCTGATGAATGTGAGCGTATGGAGCCATGAGGCCAGTACTTCGTGCGCGACGCCGAATCTTTTCGCAATGGCTTTCCTATCCTGGGCGCGTGCCAGTGAGCTATATAGGGTCGAAATGGTGCCCAAACTGAGCTCTTCGGTTATCGCCCAAGACGGGGGCAGATCCGGGGTGTTGTATGTGTGACCGTAGAATCGGAAATAGTTGTCGCGCATTCGGCTTTCGATTCGTGCGCGCTTTTGATCATTCGTTTGGGTGCCAGCGTTGATGCGATTGGCCTCCCTTTCGAGCTTTTCTTTCTCGTTCCGGATTTTTTCATGGAGCGGCCGAAGTAGCTCTGCATGGCGAAATTCACGCAGAAAATTGTTCTTGTCGCAGAACCAGTCGGCGCCATAGTTCGGAGACATGTAATTACTTAGGCAGGCGCGCATGGCGACCTCTACCTTTTCGATGGCAGCCATTACCTGATGGCGAAGCTTGGCATCGAAGCGGTAAATCTCAACGATCTCTCGCAGGGAGCTGCCTTCCTTGAACCTATGGTCTGCGCCAAGCTCTTGGAAAGGGCGCATGTAAGGGCTGAGTCGAAAAAGCGTTACGACCTCAAGGAATCGAGTGGCGCGCTCGTCGTTAGCTACAGTGAGGCCGCGGTGCTTAAGCAGATCCAGTTGCTCTTCTACTGTGAGGGCCGGTTTATCGAATGGCCTCATGCAGCGAATCTCCATGGCAAAAAAAACCCGCCGATTTGAGCATTCTGAAGAGGCTTCAGCAGAGGCTTGGCGGGTGTGTTGGTGCGGAATCTAGATGACAATCCCAGTACCGTCAAATTTTGGCGCGAGCGGCCCGACAGGCGGGGGGGTGAAAAATAGAACTCTGGAGCTAGAGCCGACGCTGATGTAGCCCCTATGTACGTGGCTGATGGGCTTAGGGGGCTATCGCGTAATGGCAGCGCTAGCGGCCGGATTCCTTGCGGAGCCCGGCGCGTTTGTTACGCAAGTTTTGGGGGGATCAGAGTGCGGAGGGGGCGACTTTCGGGACGCTGAGGTCGTAGATGTCGAGCATGGATTCGTCCCGGTGGCCACTGGCTTCCTGCTTGTCGGCCCTGGTGCCGGGCGTGTCGGTGATGCCGCGACGCTTGAGGTCGTGCAGGCCGAAGCGCTGCTCGGCGGTGATGACGCCCGCCGCGATCGCGTTACGCATGAAGCGGTTCCAGGCGGTGTCCAGGCCGGACTTGCCCAGCGGCCCGCCGTGGTCGGCAGTGATGATGAAGCGCTTCTCGGGGTTGACCGGCACCGCGGTGCCTCGCGCTTTCCACACCTGGGCGCGGCGAGCCTTGGCGGCATCCCAGGCAGCGCGCAGACGCGGCGTCCAGGTGACCACGTTGTCGCGGCTGCCCTTGCGCCGGTTGGTGAGTACGCCGTCGGCCAGCTCGTTGGCGTCGGTCAGGGTGACGACCTCGATGCCGCGCAGCCGGCATAGGTAGGCCAGCTCCATGACGTAGCTCAGGTGCGGCGGCACCGCATCCTTTTGCCCGCGTTTCAGCTGGCCCAGCTCGCGGGCGCGGACGATCAGGCGTTGCATTACATCATGGGATGGCAGGCGCCGCTGCTTGCGCTCCACCGGCGCCTCGATGCCCATGGCCGGGTTGTCGTCCAGGTAGCCGCGGTTGCGGCCCCACTGCATCACCAGGCGCAGGTACCGCAGCGCGTGGGCGGCCTTCGACGGCGTGCCCTCGTCGGCGATCCGGTCAATGAGCCGCTGTATCAGCGCCGGAGTGAACTTGCGCACGGCCAGCTCGCCGAGGGGCTTGCCCAGCTTGGTAGGGATGTTGACCAGGACGTCGCGCGACCAGCTGTAGCTCTCCTGGGTCTTCGGGGCCAGGCGCTTGAACTTGGCGCTGTCGTGGTACTCCTTGCACAGGAAGTTGAGGCTCTCGCGGTCGACGCCGTTGCGCACCTCCATGATCTTGTGCAGCTCGGCGAGCGTGGCCGAACTGTTGGCGATGTTCTGCCGGCGCTGCCGACCGGCTTCATCGCGGTGCAAGGTGTACCAGGTGCCTTTGCCGCGGTGATCAAAGAAAACGGCCGCTGGGATAGCGGCCTGATCAATGTGCGGTGGGATGTGGGGGTTGTGCTTCCTCGATCGCCTCATAGGATCTCGACGCCGTACTGCTCCTGGTTGCCGGCTTTCAGCCCTCCGGCCTGGTTGATCAGCTCCACGGTGGTCCATGGTCCAGTGCGGCCACGGAACAGGCGGATGCCCTGCTCGTGCAGGGTACGCTCCACGTCAGCCCGGCGGGCGTAGCCGGTGATGCGCTTGAGGTCATCGAAGGTCAGCACACCTGCAGGTGACCCGATCATGGCTGCGCCTCCAGTCTACCTCCGGGCGCTGGCCACCAGCGCCGAGAAACTGCGGGCCAGTGTTCTCGCCTACGCATCGCCCACCTCCAGCCAGTCACGGCGCCGGCCCCATTGCCGGCGCATCTCGTCGACCAGGCGGGTGACAGCCGCCTCGCCGCGCTTCTTGACCAGCACCTCCTTCAAGTCCTCGACCTTCTCCAGCGTGGTGTTCCCACGCCGGAGCCAGTACCGAGCCTCGCATTCCAGCATCTGCTGGCGGACGTCCTGGTCAGCCACGGAACTGCCCTCCCTGGTACCAGATTTCGACCAGCTCGGAGCGATGCTGCTGCCCGGTCCAGATCCCGACCGGGCGCTCCCAGTCGAGGCCCATCAGCCGATCGGCTTCGAGGTGGGCCGCCGGCAAGCCGGCGACCTCGATGTCGGTACCACGGAAGTCCAGCAGCGCGCCCACCTGGTAGGTGATGCCCTCCCGCCCGCTGTTGCGGCAGGCGGTACAGCCGGAGCCAGCACAGAAACGGCACTCAGCCATTGGCCACCTCCTCCAGCGGCAGCCCTCTGCAGTGCAGCGCATTCATGCAAGCCGGGTTCAGCCACAGGCATTCTGTACGGGTGTCGCCGCCCCGGCCTGCACTGATGCGAGCCGAGGTGCTGTTCATCGTCCAGCCCTCGAGGCGCTCGGCATATAGGTCGCTAGGGTAGCCGCTCAGCACGACCATGCCCTGCAGCGTGTTCAGCATGTCCAGCAGCTCGGCGTGCTGTCCGTCGTCCAGCTCGTGCCGGTAGTAACGGCCCTTCTGCGCGCCGCGCACGCGGGTGTCGTGCATGTAGGGCGGGTCTACATAGTGCAGCGCCTGCGGCGAGTCGTGCGCGAGCATGATGTCGATCGCCGGGCGGTTCTCGATCAGCACTCCTGCCAGGCGCTGGCCGATGTTGGCCAGTTGTTCAGGGTAGCGCGCCCACAGTTGCTGCGCGGTGCCGTACTGGCGGTAGCAGTCGATCCGGAAGCCCGTGGTTCCCTTGCTGGCTCCGGCAGAGCCGAAGCCCATCTGCGCTCGGATGATGGTGCGCCGTGCGCGCTCCACCGGCTCGTCTGTGAAGATCCAGGCCTGCTCGAACTCTTCACGGGCATAGGGAGTCAGCACCAGGAGCTCCGTCAACACCTCGCGCATACGGCTGTTCTGCAGCACGCGGAACAGGTTGACGACGTCGCCGTCGAGGTCGTTGTAGACCTCGCCATGGCTGCGCGGCTTCTGCATCAGCACGCCGGCGGCACCGCCGAAAGGCTCGACGTATACCAGGTGGGGCGGAAAGTGCTCGATCACCCAAGGGGCCAGCCGGAACTTGCCGCCGTGGTAGCGGATGACAGGGGCCGTGATGGTCATGCGGCCTCCTTTTTGTCATTCGCCAGCCCAGCCTGGCGAAGCCCGGCTTGCACGGCCAGCACGATGCGCTGCAGGTACTGGTAGTCCGGGTTCGGCTCAGTGGCGTCATCAGCGGCGTGCCACCACTCGTCGCTGAACAGCTCGGAGAGCAGATCGGAGTGGTTCCAGCAATGATCCTCCCGCTCGACGCTGCGCAGCTCGTCCTCGATGCGGTCGAACAGCTTGCGGGCCTCTTCCTTGTCCATGCTGTACGGGTGGTGGTTGGCCGTGCGCCCGCGTCGGCAATCCAGAACCACGCGCTTCGCCATATTGACCAGGGCGTCACCGCTGAAACGGCTCCCGCCAAGGCTGGGTGCCAGGCTGCCGATCAGGTACTCGCTATGCTCGTCGCTGAAGAACTGGGCCACCGTCCGGTCACCCATTCCGCCCCAGTAGGCCGACCAGGACTTGCCGTAGCACTCGACAATGATCTTTCCCTGCCGGGTGGTGTAACCCTTGCCGTCCATTGGAATCACGCGGTGCCCAGTGTCCTCAAGGATGACTGTCACCGGGTCCAGCCTGTTCGGCTCGCCCATCAGGTCGCTGATCAGCAGCTTGGTGATCTGAGTTGTTTCGGTCTTCATGCCGGCTCTCCTGGATGAATGAAGGTCACCCGGTCTTTCTGGTCGATCAGGTCGCGCTGTTGCTCCACCAGGTGGGCCGGATCGAGGCCCAGCTTGGTGGCCATGGCCTCGGCGGCGTGACGCGCGCTGATGGTGTTGCTGGCGGTCATCTTCTGGCCCTTGACGGTGGCCACGTAGGTGCCGGTGGTGTACCGGCAGCGAATCTCAACGGGCATGGCGGCTGCCTCCCTGGGCTTTCTTGGCGGCGACGTTGGCCATGTAGCTGGCCCACTCGTCCTGCTTGAGTTGCTGGCGGGTGCGGCTGCAGGCGGCGTGCTTGCGGGTGGAGCGGGCCTTGCCGCAGATGTCGCAAATGCTGGGGAGGTCGAGACGGTGGCTGGCCATGGTCGGGCGGGTGCGGGCAGTGCTAGCCTTGGCCCCGCTGACTTCTTGGGGGTTCACTTGCATGGTGCTTCTCCTTGGGGTTGGTCTGGCCTCGGAGGGTTGCCGCCCTCCGGGGCCTTCCTGTTTCTGGGCTCAGGCCCAGGCGCGTTTCAGTTGCGACCAGATGTCGTCGCCGTTCTCGATGTATTCATGCACCTCCAGCTCCGGCCGCCGGTCGAGGCGCAGCACTGCGAGGCAGTCGTCCCAGAGGGAGCTGTCGAGGCCGCGCAGATCAGTGAGCGCGAAAGGAAATGCGCTGCCGTTGTAGAGGCTAAGCAGGAAGCGCCCGACGATGCGGCTTTGGCCGCTGTCGCGCAGCGCAACCGGAACCAGACGCTGTAGCGCTTCGATGCCCTTGACACGGATAGTGGGCCGTTCGGCTTCCTCCGCTGCGATCCTGGCCATGTCTTGCAGGAAGCGGTCTTGTGGGCTCATGACCACCACCTCACGCCTGAGCCAGCACAGGCGGCACGCCCTGGCTGAGCATGTTGCGTACGTTGGCCGCCAGTTCGGTCGGGGCCAGCGCTTTCTCGTTCTTCACCGGCTGCGGCAGCAGCTTTGCCGCCTCGGGGAAGAGATCCTCGACCTGCCGGGAGCTACGGCAGGCCAGCAGAACGCTCATGGCTTGCGCGCGGAATGCGACTGCTGCCTCCACCACTCCCGCCAAGTCCGCGCACACCAGGAGGGCCATGGATTCCAGTACGGGGTCGGTGATGACGGCCATCTTGGTCAGCCGCGGTACGGCGCCTGTCGGGCTTTTCAGAGTGAGCACCCAGTTGCCCTCATAACGCTGCGATGCCAGGTACCGGCTCACACCTTCAAAGGCTGTTGATCCCAGCACCCTGGAGACCAAGGCGTTGCGAGCCTCTGCTTTGTATTCCTTGTAAACGGCAACAAGCTGGGTTTCCCTCGGCTCGTCACCCTCGCGCGGCTTGAGGTAGTACGGCTCGCAGGTAGCGGTAGCGGCCACCGCTCCCGCCTGGATCAGCTCGGGCCAGTGCGCTTTGTCCAGCCCTGGAAGGGCATCGACGGCGGCGCAGTGCTTCGCCCAGAACTGGTCGTTCAACGCAGTCAGGTCGGTGGCGATGCGCGGGCCATGCTGTGCTACGGCCTGCAGGGTCAGCTTGTTGGCGACCTCTTCGCGCATGGCGTGGGTGATGGTGAAGGGCTTGTGCATGGTGCTTGTCCTTGGAATGGCCCAGGCGTTGCCGCGCCTGGGCGCTGGGGTTAGCGGGCCGCGATGACCAGCAGTGAAGGGGCGAGGTAGCCAGCGCCGATCAGCACCGCCAGCGTCAGGCCGCTGATGACCAGGGTGAGCAGGGTTTCGCGCCGGTTAGGGCTGTAAAAGTCGTCGTCGTGATTGGTTTGCATGGTGCTTCTCCTTGGGGTTGAAGCCTGGGCGTTGCCGCGCCCTGGCGTTTCGTCACTGCTGGAACAGCCAGCAGCGGACGGTCTTGGCGCGGTTGAACGCATCGGTCTGCCGCGCGGAATTGATGGCCTTGTTGGATTCCACGAACTTCGGGGACTTGCTGGTCTTGAGCAGGCGCTTGAGCTCGCTTAGCGGCGGCACTTGCTGCCGCTTGTTGGCCGCCATCTCCACGAACTCGTTGAGGTTCACGGCGATATAGCCCTGCCGCCGGGAGTGGTTGAGCGCTCCGTCGTCGTCCATGCCGTTGAGGAACTCGAATAGGTCCCAAAACTCGCGCACGGTCGGGTGGTCGGCGTTGATGGCCTGCTGGCGTTCCTCGGCCATGCGGGCGACTTCCTGGTGCACCAGGGCAACGCGCTCCTCGCCGAGCGGCACGACCAGAGCCAGCGCGTCCACCAGGCTGAGCAGCTGAGCGTGGTTCTTGGCGATCCGCACAGTGCGGATGCCCGGGCGAGCCAGCAGCTCCTGCTCGTAGCCAGAGGTGCGCTCGGTGACGGTCTGCACAATTTCCTGCTCGCGCTGCAGCGCCTTGACCAGGAAGCCGCTCACGCTCTCGATCGGCCAGCGCTCCAGCTGCTCGGCCAGCTGCTTGGTCTGCGGCGTGTGGTTCTCGCTGGTGAGGTGGACGTGGCAGATCCGCTGCAGGATCGGCTCGGACGCTTTGACCGGGTTGTTCTGAGCGATCAGCAGGGCGCCGCGGAATGGCGGTTCGCGGGTGTCGTTGCCGTTGTTCTTCACACCGGTGGAGCGGACGCTGCGGCCGTTGTAGGCGGTCTTGAGTTCGTCCCAGTCGTAGTGCTTCACCGGCGCGCCGTCCTGCTGCTCGCGCTCGGACTCGATCAGCACCACCGGCAGGTTGCCCACCTGGGCGAAGTTGCGCGCGCGGCTGGCCGGGGTGGCCTTGGACGGGTCGAAGCCCTCGTACTCCATCCGTCCGACCAGCTTCCAAAACAGCTCCACGATGGTGGACTTGCCCGCGCCGGGCTCGCCGACCAGCTCCAGGAAGGGGAAAGACTTCTGAACCTGCCGGATTTGCTCCACCGTCAGGGCGCCCAGCCACCAGGCCAGTACCACCACGCCGCGGGCGCCGAAGCAGCGCCAGAACACGTCGAACCAGCTTTCATCGTAGGCGCTGATGTCGGTATTGACCTGCAGCACCGGCGACTGGCTCTGCGACTTGATGCTCAGCGCACCGACGTCGAAGAAGTCCTCCTCGTTGAGCTTGTAGACCTTGCCGCCGGCGATGGCCAGGTCGTTGAAGACATAGGCACCGTGCTCGCGGCTATAGCCGATCCAGTCGATGGTGTTCACGGTTTTAAGCCGATCGAGCTGCGGTTCGAGCATGCGCTCAAGCTGCAGCGGGCTGCCGGTGTACATGGCGCCGTTGGCCACGTTGAGTAGGCGCTTCTTGAACTCCGGCGCCGAGGACAGCTGCGCAGCGCTGAATGTGCTCTTGATGGCCGGGCCGTCCGGGCGCTCGACGCGGAAGTAGTACCAGGCCTCATCGGTCAGCTCGTTGCGCATGTAGTACAACGCCTGGAAGCAGCAGTTAGCGATGCGCACGACCGAGCCGCTCTGGCGCAGAGCCTTCTCGCGGCGCTGCTTGTCGTTGAGCTGCTGGTCCTCGATGCGCTCCGACTCCTCTAGGTCGCGCATGGTGCGGTCGTACTTCTCCAGGTCGAACCTGAACCAGTACAGGCGGCTCTTGAACGAGAAGGAAAACTCGGCTTTGGGCGCCCAGTCATATATGAGCAGACCTTTCTCCTCGGCGCTTTCCGCCAGCAGCAGGTCACCCTCGTGGCGTGCCTCCTTGAGGTCTTGGTCGATGCGTTTGGCGCGGTCGTCGGCGCTCTCGATGAAGGCCCAGCGCTGATGCAGGTCGTTCCAGTCGGTCTTCTTGCCGCCGCGCTGCGGGATGACCGCCGCCTTGCAGGTGAAGCCCAGCTCGCGTGCTTCTTTCGCCCAGCGGCGCATATTGGCCCTGGCTACCGGCTCGTTATCTAGCGCCCAGACCAGGCGCGGCAGGCGCTTGCCTGTCTCGGTGCGCAGCTTGATTAGCGCCTGCAGGGACTCGGTCGGGAATGGCGCGCTGGACATCATCGACACGGCGGCGGTGTCGTGGTGCAGCAGAGCGATCGCGTCGAAGATTCCCTCCACGACCCACAGCTCGTCGACCTCTAGCAGATCCACGCTCGGCGGACACCACCAGACGCCCTTGTAGCTCTCGCCCGGCTTGAAGCGGGCTTTCTGCTTGCCGAAGCGCTCCGGGCGGTCGATCAGCCGTTCCCAATAACCGCCCTTCTCCAACGGGAAGCGCACGGTCGCGCTGCCGGCGTTGATGTCGCGGCTCCAGTAGTTCTCCTGGGTAAACCAGCCCTGGATTAGGTCAAGGCGGAAGCCCCGGGCAAACTCCAGGTAGGCGCGGGCCGTTGCGGTGGGGTTTTCAGCCGTGGCCGGGGCGGTCTTGCTCCAGTCGTTGAACAGGTCGTCATACAGCTCCTTGACGTGGACACGGTGGCCACACTTCTCCGGGCGCCCGCAGATCAGCATCCACGGCGAGTCGTGAAAGGTGTACAGGGTCTTCTTGCCGCAGCTGTGCGCCGGGCACTTGCCCTTGCGCATGTAGTTTGTGCCGGTCATGTGCTTGAGCTCGAAGTCTCGCTCAATGCGCCGGAGCACCTCGGCCCGTAGTGATTCTTTCATCTGCATGGTGTGGCTGGCCTTACTCGTTGGCGCCGAGGGCGGCTTTCAGCGCGCCAATGGTGCGTTTGTGGCCGGCGAGGGCCGGGTAGTCGTCGAGGATGCGGCGGCTGCGCTGGAACTCCGGCACGGCACGATAGCGATCGTCGTACCAATGCTCGGTCAGGCCACGGCGCAGCTCGCAGCGCAGGCTGCTGAGCAGGGCCTCGGCCACGGGCTTCGGCATGTCCAACTGGATGGCGACGGCTTCTGGCATGGCGGCGTCCTCGGTTTTCGGGTGCAACTTCCCCAAACCCGCAGCAGCGGGCATGGGCTTTAGGGGCTAGGGATTAACCGACTTGGCGCAGGGTGCGCCGGGCGGGGTTGGCGATCAGGTGACGGACGATCAGAGCCACCGGCACGGCGAAAGTCAGGCCGCTGGCCGGGTCAGTGATGACGGCCGTGTGGCCGGTACTGGTGCTGATGTCGAGGTGCATGCGGCAGTCAGCTGAGCGCAGCTCGCCATAGGCCTTGACCACCAGGTTCTCTGCCAGCGCTTTGGGGACGTCCAGCGTCTGGTGCAGGTGCTGCACTGCACGGCTGAACAGGCTTTGCTCGTCTGTGAGGTGTTCGGCCTGGTGGCGCTCGAGGAAGGCATAGGCCGCGGCCTGCATGGCGCTGCGATAGTCCTGGCCCGCTTCCGGGTGCTGCTGGTTGGCGGTATTCATGCGGTTGCCCCCATGTGGTCGAGCAGATCGAGTTGGTCAGTTTTCGGCTGGCTGTCGCGCAGGGCCTGCATCCGTTGCACGGAAGGCGCGAGCGGCAGCGCCACCCGCGGCTTTTCCAGGCCGCTGGGGCTTAGCGCATAGTCCCAGGTGAGCGATCCGGAGAAGGTCGCGCCGCAGGCAAAGTTTGTGCACTGGGCATACATGGTCTTAAAGATGGGCGTCTGCGACTCGCTGTTGCGGATGCGCATGCGGCTGCCGCAGGCAGGGCACAGGCACTTGTAACCGCCATTGTTCATCGTGCTCATGGTTTGGCCTTCCTGTGCAGGGCGATGACGGCGAGTACCTCGGTGTGCAGCGCGGCCAGGTGCTGGCGATGTACCTGGAGGATCTGGGCCAACTCCTGGTTGTCGATGCCGTCGACGATCGCGTCAGAGATGGTCTGGTTGAGCTGGCCTTCCTTTACGTCAGCCGCCAGGGCCAGGTGGTAGAGCTCCACATTGTCCAACTCGGAGGCATCGGGCAGAGCAGTGAACAGGCCGTTGTAAAGGCCGGCAATGTAGTCCGCCAGGTAGTGGGTGCCGTTGACCTGCTCCAGCTGCTGCAGCTGTTCATCGCTGAGAGGGCGGTGGCCGTTGCTCTCGTAGAGCTGGTTGTCGAAGCGCTTGAGGTCAAGCCCCAGGAAGGTGGCAGCGCACTCGCGACCTCCTGGGAAAGCTCCGACGATGGCCATGGCGACCTTGCGGCGGCTATCGAGGATTGCCCGCTTCATCTTCTCGTTTTCTCCCTTGGCGGACCGCATTACCGTGATACCTCGCCATCTTTGATACCGAGCAGAACAGCCGCTCGGTGGGCTTCACCGCGACGGCCTTTCTTGCGGCCGTTGAGCAGATCGCTGACCAGATTTCTGTTCAAGCCATGCTGGCGGCAGAAATCGGCAATGGAGATGCCCTTGCGGTCAAGCACCGCGCGGGCTTGCTCGGGGGACAAAGTGCCGTGCATAGTGTTATTCCGTGTTTAATCGTGTTCGACGAAAAGGATTCTTGGCCAGAAAAATGGTCAAGTCAACTGGTATTGATCAAAAAAATGCTCATCGCATCAGGGATAGGCGAGCGCCTAAGAGAGGAGCGAGATCGTTTGGGCTTGAACCAGACGGATTTCGGCGTGGCCGCAGGAGTGAGCCGAGGTACCCAAAAAGCCTACGAGCTGGAGTCCAGCTCTCCTGACATTCGTTACCTTTGCGCGCTACAAGGGATGGACGTGGACGTCCACTACATCCTGACGGGCAGCCGCATCTCGCAAGACCCTGCCGGTCTGTCCCCCGAAGAGGCGCAAGTGCTTGAGCAATTCCGCTCGTTGCCTGCCAAGGACAGGGACGCAGTCACCCGGCTCACCGCTGGGCTGGTGCTCATGAAGAACACCACTACATAACTTCTGCTGAACAAGGAATCGAACGGATGCGAAAGGCTTTCGGCCAGGCGCTGCTCAGTGCCTCCATCATCACCGTCGCCGGCTGTGGCGACTCCCTGCAAGCCAGTCCCAAGCCGGCCGCCGCCGTACAGACTGAGGCCCTGGCGCCGATGCACTTCGCCTCGGTGGACCTAATGATCGAGGATTTCGGCGATTACTCGGCGGAGAACGGCACCTTCGTCCTGGAGTCCAGCGAGCCGCTGAAGGTGCAGTTCGCCCCGACCGTTATGCCCGGAGACTTGCAGGAGAACATCGAGCGTGAAGTGCGGCGCGCCGCTCTGTACGGGGTTTTCCGCACCCTCATCCATACCGACGCTGGGGTGGTGGCCGTGACCAGCGTGCCTAACGAGACCACCTTCAATCCGCACTCCACCCGGTTGCTGGATAAGCCGCGCTTGACCATCAGCACCACGCGCGAGCAGGCCCTGCAGGCCGTCAAGTCGCTGATCAATGCGCAGCAGCTTTCGGAACTGGTAGTGCCGGAGCGTGCTGGCACCATCCAGCTCGACAACTGGCGCAAGGACTTCGAGGATCTCTACTTCAAGGACGAAGGGCAGAAAGCGCTGCTGCAGGCGCTCCAGGCCAGCGGCGCAGTCGTCTCCTTCAAAGGCTAGACCTCCTCCTGGTGCGATCAAAGCCCGGCCAAGCGCCGGGCTTTCTGTTTCCGACAACAGTCCGTGTTGGCAAAGAGAAAGCGCCCGTATACTGTATGTCTATACAGTATTAGCGTATGGAGTTCGCGCATGTTGTCGAGTCGCCAGTCGGTCAGTAGTAGTGCTCAAGAATGCTCCCAGCCACGTGGTTATCTGAGCCGCAACGAGCGCTATCTGCTCCGGTGGTACCGACGCCTGGCAAAGGAGGACCAGGCAAGCATGCTGCGATTCATCAAGGCGATGGCGATCGCCCATCAACGGCCCCCGACCTGAGCGAAGGAATACAAGGAAGGCGCCCTTGGGCGCCTTTTCTCATGCCTGCTGCACCTGCAGCCGCTTCCACTCCCGATCCACAGCCCGCTGGGCGTTGGCCTTGCTGGCGTAGAGGTGCGTCAGCCGCTTGGGCTTGGTCTGGTCGCCCGCAGTGATCTGCTTCTGCTCCCCCGTCTTCTCGTCGCGGTACCAGGCGACGACGCCGGTGTGGTCGCCGTCATTGTCGGCCAGCAGATCCACGTCGTCGCCGTCGGGCAGTTTGGACTCTAGCTCCAGGCTGGTGGTGTAGCTCTCCGGCGTGAAGCTGTGGCGCAGGTTGCCGCCCAGCCAGACGATGGCCGCGATCTCGGCCTTGATGCCGAGCAGGCTGTAGGTCTGGTCGGGGGTCAGCTCCGGGCGCCCCTTGGCCAGCATGTAGCTGAGCGTGGCGGTACCGCGCTGCAGGCGGTTCCACTCGGCTCTGGCCGCACGTAGGGCGCTGGCCTGGTCGGTGTAGCTGTGGCGCAGCTCCTTGAGGTTGTCGCCGCCGCCGGCGATGGCCTCCTTCTTCTCGGCGCTGTTGACCTCGTAGTAGTAGGCCTTGACGCCGGTGTAGCTGTCGCGGTCGGCCTGCAGGAAGCGGTGCTGGTCGCCGTCGGCCCTGGTGAGGGTGACGTGGGGCAGGGCCAGCCCGCTGGCGGTGGCGCTTTTGCCGGCCGGCATGAATAGCAGCCGCCCGGCCTTAACGGTGCTGATGGCGTCGTGTTGCAGGCCCAGGCGGCTGAGCAGGTTGGCGTCGCTCTCGTTGGCCTGGTCCAGGTGCAGCAGCTCGATCGCGGCCAGCAGCGGGCTGATCACCGGTGCTAGGTTGTGGGCTGCCGCGATGGCTCCGACCACGGTGCCGAGGGTGGTGTCGTTCCAGGAGCGCTCGCGCTTGACCTTGAGGCCGCCGCGCAAGTCCGCGCTGCGGGCGCGGATGTTGAGCACGTCCGGCGCGCCGCTGTGCTCGGTCTCGTCCACGGTGTAGCTGCCCTTGTCCACCAGGCCGCTATCACTCCAGCCCAGCCACAGCCGCACGGTGGCGCCCCGGGGCGGGATGGCCAGCAGCCCGTCGTGGTCGCTGAGGGTGATGTCGAGCTGGTCCGCCTCCATGCCGCGGTTGTCGGTCAGTTCGATGCTGACCAGGCGCTGCTCGATATCGAGGGTGATGTCGCGGCCGTTGACCATCACGCGGCAGATCGGCCGCGGGTAGGACGTGGCCTCGCGGTAGCGGTTTGCCGCCTCGCCCAGTAGCGCGCCGGCTTGCTCGAGCACGTTCATAGTACCCCCCGCAGGATTCCGCCGACGCTGCCGGTGAGGCTGCCGAGCAGGTCGACACGCCCGTCGTCGATACGGGCCAGCTTGAGGTTGAACTCGATGCGGCGGGCGGCGCCGTCACGGAAGAACAGCGTGCGCGTCTCGCTGAGCGACTCGATCACCCACAGACCGAAGATGCGGCCGTCGCCCTGTACCAGGGGCCAGGCCTTGCCGGTGTCAGCCATCATGCGCAGGGTGTCGAGGCTCAGCGGGCTGCCGGCCAGACCGGGCAGCAGCACGCCGGGCAGTGTGATGCTGTCTTCGCCGCGTCCCATGTACTGCCGCGCGGGGGTGGTGCCGATGCGGCTGGTTGAGCCATGCCGCCAGTCCGTCTGGCGCTGGAACTCCTGGTAGGCCAGGGTCTCCAGGCTGAATACGAACATGCCGAGGGCCATCATCATAAGGCGTTACTCCTGGTCGCTCAGCGAGCTGCGGTTGCGGATCTGGTTGGCGCGCATGGCCTCGGCCACTTTTTGGCCGACCAGCTGTGCCAGTTGCTGCTCATTCATGCCGGCGGATGGGTAGACGTTGACGGTCACCGGGGGCAGCGGCGCCGCTGCGGCCCGCGCGCTTGCAGCCGGTACCGGCGAGAGCGGCGGGCGGTTGTCCATGGCGATCGCCGGACCAGACAGCCCGAAGGTGACTGCACCCGCCGCGGCTAGCTGCTTGGTCATGGCCGTGACAGCGCCCAGCGGGCCGCCCTGGCCGCCCACCAGCCCCTGCTCGAGTCCCTGCATGGTGAAGCTGCCCAGCTCGGCGAACACGCGCGACGGGGAGTGGATGCCCAGCTTCTCCTTGAACCAGCCGACGGTGCTGTCGCCGACGCTGCTGATGGCGTCCTTCACTGCGCCGAGCTTGTTCTTGATGCCGTTGACTAGGCCGTCCAGGAGCATGCCGCCGAAGTCGGAGAACTTGGCCGGCATATCGACGCCGAAGTAGTCCATCACCGCGGCGAAGGCCCGGTAGAACAGGCCAAGCGGGGAGAAGTTGAGGATCAGCGTGGCAATGCCAGTAAGGCCGCCGGCGAAGCCCTGCTTGATCTCGGCCCACAGGCCGAGGAAGAAGGCCTTGATCGGCTCCCAGTTCTTGTAGATCAGGTAGGCCGCGCCGGCGATGGCGGTCACCGCCAGGGCGATTGGGTTCATCATCAGCGCTCGCCCAATGAACAGAATGGCCTTGCCTACGATCGGCAGCGTGACCTTGCCCAGGTTGAACAGAACGCTACCCAAGCTTGCGCTTTTGATGCCGAACAGGGTCAGCGCGTAGCGGGCCATGGCGAACGGCCCAAGGAAGCTGGCCATGCCCAGGGTGACGGCACCGAAACTGGCCGCCAGCGCGGAAACGCCGGCTACCGTCTTGAGGATCTGCCCGGCTAGTACTGGGTTGGCCTTGACCCAGTCATTCACGCGGCTGACCACGTTGTTGAAGCTTTCAAACAGCTCCACCAGTGTCGGACGAAGCGTCTCGCCCAGAGTCGCCGAGAGATTGAAGGCGCGGTTCTTGGCCATTTCCAGGCGCGCCGACACCAGAGCGGCGCGAATATCCGCTTCGCGCTGCATGGAGCCCGCACCTGCGACGGAGTTGGCCAGCTCCAGCTGGCGGCGGTATTCGCCAATGTTCTGGGCCAGTTTCGCGGCGTCATCACCGAACTCCTTGCCGAAAAGCTGGGTGGTGACACCGAGCTGCTCGGCTTTGGGCAGTTTGTTGATGGCGTCCAGCACCTGCTGCAACGTGCCAGTGGCATTCTCGGCCATGCCGTTTTGCAGTGCCTTGGCTTCGAGGCCCAGCGCTTTGAGACCGGACTGGAACCTGGTCGGCTGCTGAGTGGCAATGGCCAGCTCGCGGATCATCGCATTGGTGGCCGTGCCGGCAACCTCAGCAGTGGCGCCCAAGGTGAGGAAGGTGGAGCCCAGTGCGGCGGCATCCTTGTAGCTCATGCCTACCGAGGCAGCGACGCCTGCGGTGCGCTGCAGAACGTCGATGATGTCAGCACCCTTCGATTTGGCGTTGTCATCCAGGTAGTTGATGGCGTCGCCCAGCTGGCTGACGTTTTTGATCGGGACCTTGTACAGATCGGCAATGCGCGCGAGGTTCTCGCCGATCTGGTCGGCCGGCAGCTCGAACGCGGTGGCGGCGTTGGCGGCCACCTCGGCGAATGCCAGCAAGTTGTCCTTGCCGTTCACGCCCATGCGCGCCGCGCCTTCTACCAGGGCGGCGATCTCGGTGGTGGCCATGGGGATGCGCTGGGCCATGGCCTTGATGGCGTCTGCCATCTCGAAGTATGTGCTGGTGAGCTGCCCGTTGTCGTCGCGTGCTCCCGCCACCTGCTTGGCGACGCCGGCCATGGCGTCCTCGAAGCTCATGTAGCTCTGGACGGTGCTCAGCACCGGCATGCCCATGGCTGCCCCTGCGGCGGCCGAGCCTGCGCCGACGCCCGCCATGCTGCCGGCGAGCTGCTGGCTCTTGTCATATTGAGTCCGGGCCAACGCCAGCTGCTTGGTCTGCGCGGTCAGGCGCTGCATGCGCCGGCCCTGCTCGATGATGGTCTTGTTGGTCTGCTCGATGCGTTGGCGCAGTTCGCGTTCGTGCTGGCTGAGGTTGCGCGTGCTGATGCCGGCAGCACCGAGCTTGCTGCGCAGCCCCTGGAGCTGTACCTGCTGCTCCTGGTGCTGCTTCTTGAGGGCGGTGGCTTCGCGGATGGCGCCCTTGAGGTCGCGCGTCATCTGCCGGGTGGGCACGCCGGCGGCGGCCAGATCCTGGCCGAGGGCCTTCACGCGATCGCGGGCAGCCTGCAGGGCGGTTTCGGTCTGCTCGCTGGCAGCGCGCAGCGTGCGCCAGCTGCTGACGTCGCGCTGCTGTTCCTGCAGCGTCTTGAGCTGGTCGCGAGATTCCTTGAGGGCGCGGCCGAGGCCGACGCTCCCCTGGGTGATGGCGCGGATGGGGCGGGTGGCTCGGTCAATGGCCTGGAGGATGACCTCCATCTTCAAGTCATTGGCCATAGCTTTGCTCCCAGCGTGTTCTGGCCCGCTCCCGCCATTCGATCAGATCAGAAAGGGCGAGCGGGTCCATGTCCGCCGGCGCCCAGTGAAAGACCATGGCCAGGTCGGCCATGGCGTCTTCTACGCAACGAGGGCAGCTTCCTTCGCCGACTTCTGCAGCAAAAAACCGGACACCGCGACGCCGCAGGCCATCAGGTCGGCCGGGTCCATGGTGCCGATCTCATGGTCGGTGAGGCTGGGGGTGCTGATACGCGGCAGCACCTTGCGCAGGGCCAGCACGTCCATCTGCACCAGGTCGACTAGGGTCACGCCGCGCAGCTCGCCGCTCATGGGCTTGCGCAGGGTGACGGTGTCGTGGGTGGTCTCGCCGCGCTTGATGGGGGTGTCGAGCTTGATGACGGCCTCGTTGGGGTCCTGGGCCTTGTCGGTAGTCTCGGGGGTTGCCATGGGTTTGCTCCTTGGGGGTGGAAAGCCGCCAGCGCAGGCCGGCGGCGGGTTGGGTTAGATGCCCAGCGCCTTGCGGTGCTCGGCGAGCAGGTCAACGCCGTTGACGGTGTAGACAAAGTTGAGCAGGTCGATCTCGACCAGGACTTCGCCGTCGACGCTGAGCTTGTAGTAGGTCAGGGCGGTGGTGATCTTGTGCTCGGTGTCTTCGCCTGGCTCGGCGTCGCCGAAGTCGATCTCCTCATGCCGCCCGCGGGCGACGATCTCCACGGCGCTGACTTCGCTGGTGTCGTCACGCTGCACCGATCCGGTGAAGCGCAGCTGTACGCCGTCGACCTTGGTAGCGCCGAACTGGCGCACGGCGATCAGATCCCAGCCGCCGAGCGTCCACTCCAGCTGCAGGCCGTCGTCGCTGTGGCCGAGGTCGACCTTGACCGGGCCATCCATGCCGCCGCCGCGGTAGGCCTCCAGCTTGCGGGCGAGAACCGGCAGGGTGAGGGACTTGGCGACGCCGAGGTAGCTGTTGCCGTCGTTGAACAGGTTGAGGTGCTTGAGCTTCTTGGGCAGGGCCATGGTCGGGCGCTCCTACGGCGCGGCCTGGGCCGCGCGGGTGAGTGGGGGTCAGGCGTTGACGGCGGCGGCGAAGTCGACCAGGTAGCGGTCGGTGATACGCTGGCGCAGCAGCAGGTTTTCCAGCGGCGGCACCGGGGTGTAGTCGTAGTCCAGGTACAGCTTGCCGGCCTTGAGGGTGGTGGCGTCGTTGGCCGCCTCGTCGTACCAGCACTCGCCGCCGATCAGGTAACCGTTGCGCACCAGCTCGCGGAACTTGGCGTTGATGCCCTCGACGATGTCGCGCACCAGGGAGGGGTGCATGGGCTTGTCCACCGCCCAGAAGTGCGCCTCGGCCATGGTGTCCGCCAGCACCTGCGCCGAGCGGGTGTAGTTCTCGAAGGCAAACAGCGGGTCAGCGCTGCAGGTGCGGGAGCCCCAGAAGCGGAAGCCGTCGCGGCGGATCAGGGTGGTGACCTCGTCGGCGTTGAGCAGGCCGGCGTCGGTGGCGGGGTTCTGCAGGTCGAAGTAGATGTCCTTCGACAGGCCCGATACGCCGTTGACCGGCACGTTGGAGAGCGTCTTGTGCCAGCCGACCTGCTCGTCGAGCTTGGCGCGCAGGCCCAGGGCACGGGCCACGGCATTGGCCGGCGCGTTGGCGTTGGCGACGGTGTCCCAGGAGACGAAGTCCGGCCAGATGAGCATCAGCTCGCGGGCGCCGAAGCCGGCGCGGTAGGCGATGGCTTCGCTGACGGTCTCGCAACCGTAGGCGCTGGCATAGGCGAAGGCGCGCAGCTTCTCGGCGATCGCCACCAGCTCGGTGGTGACCGGCAACGAGTCGAGGCCCGGCACGCCGAGGATGCGCGGCTTGACGCCGAGCTGGGCCTCGGCAGCGAGCAATGCCTTCATGCCGGTGTACTGACCGTCGGCGGTAACGCCGCCGATGATCTTTCTGACCTGGTCAGCTTCTTTCGCGGCATCGTCGACGCCTTCGCCATCGGCCACGCGCACCACGACAGTGACGGGGCTGGCCTGGTCGGCGATGGCATCCAAGCTTCGGGCCAGCGTGCCAAGCTCGCCGGCCTTGCCGGAAGCGGTGAGCACGTCGGTCAGCAGAACGGGCTTGTTGAGTGGGAAGGTGGCGGCATCGGCATCACTGCCGGTGCAAACCATGCCCACCACGGAGGTGGCCATAGTGCGGATTGGGCGGGAGCCCTCGTTAATTTCGAGGACCCGGACGCCGTGGTGGTAGTCGGTGGCCATTGGGCAGCTCCTGGTGGGCGTGGTGCCGATTCAGTGAGCCTTGAGGGTGACGCGCGCGCGCAAGCGGGGCGAGCGAGTGGTCCTGTAGCGGATGGCGTTACAGCATGGACAATAAATAAGCCCCGGCTGGCGGGGCGCTGACTACTGGATTTCTTCCGCCACCCATATCGGTGCCGTGGGGCGTGCTGCGCTGTCTGGGAAGGATGCAGCAGCAGGCCAATCGCGCAGTGCCTGTAAGTAGGTCAGAAACTCGATGAACCGTTCGTCGCTCAGCGTTGTGGGACCTCCTAGGTCCTGTTCGTCCCTGTGTCGGTCGCGTATCCATTGAACGCTAGCCAGCTCTGCATCACGCCATGCGCGTTCCTTCGCTACCAGCTGAATTTCAGAAAGTGCTGGCGGGTCGACGAGGATCGGCAGGCCGTCCTCGTCATGACTCCGCACCTTGCCTGGATCAGGGTTTCCGATCACTGTTACGAATCGATCATCCGATATTTCCACAGCATCGCCGGGTATTCCTTGATGAATGCCCTGCAAATAGCAAAACCCAGTGCTCCTGCTGTAAAGCCTTTTCATGATCAGTACCCAATGGCGAAGTAAGAGTTAGTCTGGCCAGCAAGGTTGGCACTGAAAAACGTTGATTCTGTTGCACCCCAGAACTCGGCAGACTCAAAGGTTGAGGACAGGTTTCCCCACGGCGAGCCGACCATGCACAAGAACTTCGTCGGGAAAGGAATCACAAAGTTTTTCTGCGATCCGCCCGTGGGCGATGCGGGCACCGTTCCCCACTGAAAGACGAAACCGCCAAGCCAGCTCGGCAGGATCAGGTAGCCATTCGAGGTCCAGCTCGCGGCAAACCCTAGGCGCAGCCGTTTTGGGGTCACTACAGCCGTATCGCTCAGGCCCTGTTCGGTTTCAGCCTGGGTTGCAATAGTGCCGGTCAGCAGTGGATTCCCTTGCCACTTGAGGGCACCTAGGGAATCCATGATCAACCGTCCGACCTTCTTGTTTAACCAGTAGAAGCCGATTGCTGGTGCATATTCATCACCACTTTGCGCCGCCCCAACTTCCTGCGCCTCGCGCAAGACCATTGCAGCATCTGCAGCTGTTAAGCCGGCAGAAGGTGCAGCGAGGGTCGGCAGCTGGCGACTGACAAAGTTGGGCTTAACCTGCAGAGCATCGACAATGCCATAGCCGGCTAGGGTCGTGGACTTGTCTGCCTTACCGGCAGGGTTGAAGTTGCCTGAATGGTAGATGGTGCGTACTGCCCCATAAGCGTTGGCGGTGTGCCCGCGATAAAGCAAGTTATCGTCACGCCCATACAGCTGGAAGCCTGCCGCTCCGGGCTGACTAATCGTCAGCACGCACCCCGCCGCCGTCCCTAAACCGTTCTGATGTCCGCCCGAGGGATTCTGGTAATTCACTGAGCTGTTCAAGATCGCGGCGATATCGCTCGGTGCTGAGGCAAAACAGGGAATCGAATCTAGAATTCCATAGCCGCCCAGCGTGGTGGCTTTATTCGCTTTTTTGCCCAGTTCCTCGGCCATCGTGGCGGCGAAGTTCGGATCGTTTCCGAGCGCTGCTGCTAACTCGTTCAGCGTGTCCAAAGTCGCCGGCGATGATCCTACGAGAGCCGACACTACTAACTTCACAAACGCCGTGCTTGCTGCCTGTTCGTTATTGGTCGCGACAGGCAGCGTTGGCACTTTCACCGCGCCCGAGAAAGTCGGACTTTCCAGCGCCGCCTTAAGCGCCAGGGCCTGATCAATCTGCGTCTTGGTATAGACGTCGGTCAGGCCATAACCCGCAACCGTGGTCGGGTTGGTCGCCGCAACCACCCGGCCATAGGCGTCCACCTGTACGCTGCGATAAGTGCCCGCGGCTACGCCCGTGCGGCCAAAGGCCATTTCGAACGTCAGGGCAGTTACGCCCAAGGTGATCGGCCCGTCGGTTGTCAGCTGCCAGGCGCTGTCGGCATTGAGCGTGCCGCGCTCCACCAGAACCAGCAGGCCAGGGCTTACCTCGGCGCTGATATCGGCGTCACTGCAGCGCGTCCAGGCGCCACCCGCCACGACCTGATACAACCCATTGTCCTTGGCGGCGGCTTGGTTTTTCACCAGCACCCGCGCACCAGCTGTCAGCGCCACGCCGTCAACCGTCTGCAGGCCGCTCAGGGTGATTGGAGCCGTGGTAGCGGCCAGCACCGAGTGCTTGAAGTCCTGCTTGGCCAGCTCGTCGGTGACCCACTCGCGCGTGGCGAGCACCACGCTTGGGTCAATCTTGAGCTGCACATTGCTGGAGCTGCTGACGATGAGGTTCATGCGCACCACTTGGGTGCGGCCAGAACCTTGGTTGAGCAGCGGTTTATAAGTCGGCGGGCAGTTGGCCACCGCGACCATGTCGCCGTCGGCGTCATAGAGCGCGATCTCGCGAATCCAGCGCCCCCCAATTTCGGCAGGTATGACTTGCTCGGCAACGATGATCGAGCTGTCCTTGTCGTCAACCTTGAGCTGATTCAATGGCGCGCGACGCCACTCGTTGATCAGGCTGATCTGGCTGGCGTTTGGCGTTGGGTCGAGGCCGTTGGCATCCCCCACGCCCAACTGGGTGATTTTCCATGGAATGCCCAGGGCATCCGCATTGGCCTGCTTTGCTGCCCCCACGTTGGTGAGGATGGCGTAGAACTGCGAGTTCTGATCAACCATGTGCGATATCCATTGTGTCAGTTGTGTGTTCGCGGCCGCCCCGACCGATCGATCCGGTGACATCGATGTCGCGCAGGGCAGGGGGGTAGATGTCCAGCTCGTCGCCGTCGGACAGGCTGGCTCCGATGTGGAAGGCTCCTGTCGCTTCGAGGCTGATGGCCAAGCCTGTGAGGTGACGGCTTACCGGGCGGGCGTCATCGATGAGCCACGTAAGTTCCTGGTACGTCTCTTCGCTGATCCCCGCGTCGGATACCCCGACCTTTATCGCAAAGGTGCCCGGTATACCTTTGGGCTCGGTCTGGAACCACTCGACGACTTCAATGAGGTAGCCCAGGGGCTCGACGACACGCCGAAGGGCGCCGATCGTTCCCTTTCGTGAGTGGATGTAGAAGGACGACCGGATCGCGCCGCGCTTGGCGGGCTCTGGCCATCGACTGTCCCAACGGTCCACGGAGAAAGCCCAGGCCAGGAGCGGAAGTAGGGCGGTCGGGCAGCGATCTGGGTTCATCAAGTCGCGGATCGGCACGGGCACACGCTCGATCTGTGCAAGGGCCTCGGCGGCCTGGCGCTCCAGCTCCGTGGCATTTCCGGGCAACAGCCTCATGGCTCAGTACCCTGGGTTAGCGTGATGGCGGTGCAGTAGGGGGCCTGGCTGAGCGTGGCGTTGATATCTGTCCAGCCCTGGAGCTCGACCTTACGCACGCCCTCGACGTGAAGCGCAGCATGGATAGCGGACTCGGAAACCTGCATGCCCAGCCGGCGACGCTGGGCGACGAAGGCCTGCAACTGCTGCTCAGCGGCCGCCAGGATAGGCTCCGCCTCGGGGCCCAGGGTCTTGAGGTACAGCTTGGCGTTCACCTGATATGGCAGGACCTGGGCCCCCTGGACGGTAAGGCGGTCGGCCACGGGCCGGCGATCCTCATCGTTGAGGTAGGCGCGGACGGCCTCCAGCAGTCCCTCAGCGGCTGTACCTTCGCCCAGGACAGATTGAATCGTGACCACCACCTCAGCAGGGAACGGACTCTCGGCGGTGGCATCAGCCACCTGGCCGTTGGCTGCTCGAGCATGGAACACGTACGAGTTGCGTGGCCCGGCGGTGCTCAGCCCCTCGAACGCCATCTGGGCCCGCTCGCGCAGGGCGTTGTCACTCTCCAGCACCTCGGGCACCGGTGGAACCGCCTGCGGCTGTGCTGGCTGGATGACCAAGCGCTTGACGTTGAAGTTGCCAGCGAGTTGGTCCAAGTCGTTGCCCACGGCCGAGCTGAGCATCACAGCGAGCGAAGCCTCATTGACCCGTTGACGCAGGACCATTTCGCGGTAGGCGTTCTCTTGGAGCAGCTTGGTGACTGGTTCTGACTCCAGCTCAAGCGTGGCGGCAACCTCAGCCTGCTTTTCGACTGGGAAAAGGCTGATGAAGTAGGCCTTGCGCTCGGCCAGGATCACCTCGTAGTCGATCTGCTCCACCACGGTTGGCGCGGGCAGGCGCGAGAGGTCGATGGGGGTGAAGGTGGTGGTCATGCGGAGGCTCCCAGGCTGAGCGGCACGCGTAGGCTGAGCGGCGCGTTGCTGTCGGTGAGGGTGCCTTCCAGGTCGAGAATGGCCTGGCCGGCGATGTCGCCCAGACTAAGCTGCACGCGGCTGAGGCGGATGCGCGGTTCCCAGCGCATCAGGGCCATGGCGGTGGCGGCATAGGCCTGCAGGCGGGTGGCGCTGTTGAGCGGCCAGTCGATCAGATCAGCCAGTTGGCTGCCGTATTCGCGGCGCATGATGCGGCTGCCGATGGGCGTGGTGAGCACGTCGGCGATGGACTGCGCCAGGTGCTGGCTGTCGGTCACGGCGCGGCCGTTCTTGGCGTTCATGCCGATCATGCGGTGGGCACTCCGGTATTTGCGCTACCCGCCTGCACGCCGCCATGACGGTGGTTGACCAAGCTGATGCCGGCGGCGATCACGTCTTCGCTGACGGTCACCAGGCCGGTGATGTCCACGTCGCCGAGGATGGTGATGCCGCCTGTGGCCTGTAGCTCTGCCTGGCCACCGGCCGGCAGGATGGCGGCCAGGCGGTGGGCGATGCTGTCGTACTCGATGACAGCGCCGTCGCGGTAGGTGCGGCGGTGGAGGCCTTCGCGCTCGCCGTTGGCGGGGATCAGGTCGGAGAACAGGCCGGTCAGCACCACGCCCTGGGCGAGATTGCCGGACGGGCTGAGCAGCACCACCTGCTCGCCGATGGTGGGCGGGTCCCACTCCCGGTCGGCGCCGGCGCGCAGGTTCAACCAGGGGCGCCAGGCGGTGGTGATCTTGCCGCTTTTCACCTGGACGCGAGGCGGCTGCATCTGGACCGCTTCGACGGTACCGAAGCGGACGATGTTTTCGAGCAGGCGGGCGAGGTCGGCGATGTTCATGCCGCTGATGCTGCGGCTCGCGCGCGCAGGGCGCACGGTGCTGAGCCTGTAGCGGGGGGCGCTACAGGGCAAGGTCAGCGGGTGAGGTGTTCCAGGAGCTGGTCGCGGATCAATTCCAGGTCGGCCTCGGTGAATCCGAGCAGCTCGCGGCGCTCGTACTGCACCTCGGCCTGGCCGCGATCGGGGCGGTCGCGCAGGCCGTACTGGTGGACGCGGGCGATGCGGGCTACGCGGCCCATGAAGCTGATGGCGATGGCGTCCGGGGTGCTGCGCAGCTTGAGGTGCGCGGCCTGGCGCAGCTTGGTGAACATCTGTCGCTTGATGCGCCCCACCTTACCGCGCAGCTTGCGGGGGGCGTAGGGTGTGCCGTCCGGGTTGCGCTGGCTGGCCACGCGCTGCTGCTGGCTGCGGCGCAGCTCGCGGCCGATCTGCTGGTTGAGCTGGCGGCGGGCACCGGGCTCCAGCCTGGCCAGCAGAACGCCGGCCCAATCTTCCAGGGCGCGCAGGTCGTCAGCCATGGCGCACCGGATGCGAGCTTGCGATGTCGCCGCCGTCCTGGGCGGTGCTCTGCCACTCGGCCAGCAGCATTCCTTCGGCGTACAGCTGCCAGGTGCCCGCCTCCAGGAATGGCTCCAGCTGGGGCTCTTCAGGATGGGTCACGACCAGGGCGCCGCCTTCCTCCTTCTTGACGATTACCCGCTCGGTGAGTGGCAACTTGATGGAGAGGTCGACCTTGCTGTTGTCCAGGACGTCCGCCTCGAAGGCGATGGCGGTCTTGCCCTTCTCCAGGTTGGCCAGCAGCTCGTGCTGATTGACGGCTACCCAGGCGAGCAGGGGGATGGCGACGGCGTCCGGGTGGCCGGCGTAGTCGGTGAGGATGACATTGAGCGTGTAGCTGTACTCAAAAGACAGCCCGTGGGCGGCGGTGCTGCGGATGGTGCCGTTGTCGATGAACACCAGCAGACGGTCGGGGTTCTTGTGCAGCTCGGGCACGGCGGCGAGCAGTTGCGCGCGGAGGCTATTGGGCTTGTTCACGGGTTGGCTGCCTTCTGCTGGCACTCATAGACCATGTCGACCTTGGCGGCGCAGGCTGCCCAGTCGGCCTCGGTGATGTCCTGGTCGTCGAGCAGCTCGCCGTTGGTGGCCGGATCAGTCGCGCTCAGGGTGCAGCGCGTTACGGCCGGACAGCCAGTCACGATAAGCGTCTGCTCCGGTGATTGCGGGGCGCTGCCGCAGCCGGCGAGCAGCAGCAGGCAGCTGAGTAGCAGCCCACTCGCGTAGTTCGGCGTTTTCACGTTTCAGCTCCTTGATCTGTTGCTTGCGGACGTCCAGCTCGCGGCGCAGGTCCTGGCCGGTCTGTTGCAGCGCGGCTTGGGCCTGGCGTTCGCTTGCGAGGGCGGTGCGCAGGGTGGTGATGGTGGTGGCGTCGCGCTCGATGCGGGCGTTGACGTTGGCCAGCTTCTCCTGGGCCAGGGCGTTGCGCCCCTGCTCGGCCTCGCTGCGCTGGTGGTTGCCCCACAGTAGCAGGGCCAGGGCGCCCAGCAGGGCGGCGCCGTAGAGGGCCTGGCGCAGGGTGGTCATTTGCGGTACCAGCCGGCGGCGTTCATGGCGGCTTCATCCAGGGCATGGACGTCGCCCAGGACGATCAGGCAGCGGATGTTGAGGCCGTCCGGGCCGAGGGCCGCCACAAGCTCGCTGGCCTGTTCGTATGTGGTGTCGGCTGGCAGGCAAACGACGTCGCCGTTGCGCAGTTCCAGGCGGCGGGCGTGCTCGATCAGGCTCATGTCGCCTCCTTGCCGCAGCCGCAGCCGGCGTGCAGCTCGTAGGCGCGTTCGAGCTTCACGTCGTAGAGGTTCCGCGCGTAGTTGGGGCCGTTGTAGGCCTTGGCGAAGGCTGCCCACTTCTTACCCTTGAGGGCCTTGAGCAGGGCCGGGTCGGCCTCGATCAAGCGGACGAACGCCTCGAAGTGCTGGTTTTCGTCCTGGCTCATGAGCCGGACGAACTCGTCGACGCTGGCGTAGCCAAGGCGCTCGGCGTGGTAGCCCATGATCTGGAAGGCGCCCCAGCTGGCCGACTCGTTGGCGCAGAGCGCGTCGATCATGCGGGCCTGGGCCAGGCGCTGGTGTTCCGCGGCGCCGCCGATGTAGCCACCGGGCTTGGTGTTGACCAGGGTGGGATACTGGGCGGCGAGTTCTTCGGCGTGGCGGCGCAGGGCGGCCTGGTCGTCACCTTCGGCGCGCGGCAGGGCCAGGCGTTGGTGCATGACGTGGCGCTCGAAAAGGATCTTCGGCTTGCCGGTTCCCAGGAAGCCGGAGCCGTTGCTCTCCACCTCGTTGACGGCGTAGATGGCGGCCAGCTCGACACCCAGCCGAGCCGCGGCGGCCACGAGGGTGGCATTGCGCAGCAGCTTGCTGCAGTCGGCGCCGGCCAGAGCGGCTAGGGTCTTCTCGCCGGCCTTGCCGTCGACCACCAGGCCGATCTTGGCTTGATAGGCGCGGACGGCCTTCTCGGTTTCGTCGCCGTAGTCGCCGTCGACGAACAGCTTGGCGCCGTTGGCCTTGAGCTGTTCCTGCAGGCGGCGAACGGCCAGCCCTTTGCTGCCGTGGATGAGGGTCTCGGTCATAGCTGGTCTGCCTTGCGGGTAGCGATGCGTTTGAGGCTGGAGCGCACGAAGTCGGCGCCGAGCAGGCCGACCACGCCGCCGAAGAACGGGGCGAACTGTTCAGGGATGCCGAACAGGGCCAGGCCGTTGCTCACTGCCAGGGTGATGAGGCCGCAGATGAAGCCCTCGCCCAGGGCGCGGCGAAGGCTGCCGCCGGCGTAGATGAAGCGGGCCGAGGCGAGCAGTGCCGAGAGCACGGCGGCATAAATGAGTGGGTGATGCTGCTCCATCCAGGCGAGCAGCATGGCCCAGGTTTCGGGGCGGTCAGGCATCTGCGACATTCCTTGCGTCCTGTGGCCGGGGAGCCGGCGGCTCGAAGGGCAGGCGGTTCATGCGCTGGACCACTTCGTACAGGACGAGCTGGACGACAGCCTTGTCTTGGTTCAGTCCCATAGGTTCACCACTTGGCGCTGTTCGGGTTGAGGGGCGGCATCCGGCAGGACGACGGTGGTGCCGTGAGGGATGATCGGGCCAAGGTCAGCGAGGCCTGGGTTGGCGTCGAGGACGGCCTCGGTGACGCCCGCAGTGCGGCCGTAGTAGTGCCAGCAGATGCTGTCGACGGTGTCGCCCTGGGCGGCGATGACAGTGGCCATCAGTTGCGCCCCTGTTGTTCGACTTGGTCGGGACAAACCCAGGTGCCGTCCTCGGAGACGAGGGCGCCAGGGGATCGGCCGGTTTCGACTTCACGGCAAACGGCGAACCCCAGTGGGTGCATGATTTCGCGGTTGATCCGCTCCAGCAGACCGAGCTGGGAAATTTCGCTCCAGTCGATGACCTTGGGCTTGTTCATCAGAGCAGCTCCACGGTGGCGTGGCTGATGCCGAGGATGGTGCGCAGGGCATTGCGGGCGTCGCGGCGCAGCTGGTCCGGGCTGCTCTCTTCCTCTGTGACCTTCTGCCCGCCGCTGTTGGTGGCGTCGAAGCTGTTGTAGCGCTCGATCAGCTCGGCCAGGGCGCCGCAGTAGATGACGCGGCGGTAGAGGTGCAGCCACTGGCTTTCGCCCTTGATCTGCTCGGCCGGCACGTCCGCCAGGGTGGCGTGGCCTTCGGCCTGGCGGGCGGCGCGGTAGGTGGCAAGCTCGCGGTTGGCCTCGATCATGGCGTTGACGGTGGCCACTTCGAGGCGGTCGTCGGTGACGCTGGAGTCGACACGCATGGCGGCGCGCAGTTGATGGCCGTCGATGTCCGGCCAGAAGTCCGCATTGCTGATCGGGTAAGCGGCGCTAGTGTCGCCGCCAGCTATGAATCCGCTCATGCATACCTCTCGTATGGGTCGGCGGTGGTCGGGGCTTCACAGCGAGGCCAAGGAGAAAAACCTGCTGATCAGCCCCGAGCCGCCGGGGTTGCGGGGGACCGCTCGGTTAGCTGGCGGGGCCAGCGTGTTTTTTGAGGAGACGCTCGGCGCGCTCCAGGTCTTTCTTGCCGCCGCAGCTGCTGTGCAGCTGGATGGCGCGCTTGATTAGGTCGATGCCGCACTGCAACCAGGACTGTTCGGTAGAGCTGAGCGCTTCGGCGTCGTAGTTGAGCTGGGCCAACTGGGCGCGACCTTGGGCGAGCACCAGTTTGGCGCGGGCTTCGTCGGGCATGTCCTGGTTGGCAGTGAGTTTTGCGGTACGGTTGAGGGTTCCCAGCGGGAAGGGGCTGCCGGCCTTCTGTGCGTTGAGTGCCGCGGTGGCGACTTCCTCGGCTACCAGGCAGCCGGTGGTGCGGTTGAAGCGATCCGGCATCACCAACTGATAGCGCAGGACGTACTCAGCGATCTGCAGGCCGCCGTCGAAGTCGCTGGCGTCGAAACGCCAGACCATGACAGTGACCAGCACGTCGTCCTGGGCGCCCTGGCCTGCCGAGAGCACGCCCTCGATGTAGGGGACATACTCCGGCAGCAGCTCGGCCTTGAGCTTCGCCTTGCCTTCCGTGGACTGCACCTGCTTGAGGCGGAACTGGTCCTGCTGCAGCTTGGCCAGCATCACCTCGTAGGTGGTGGCGCCCTCCATGAGCGCGGCAGGGGCGGCGGCTGCCGCCTCCTGGGCTGCGCGTTTGCGCAGCTGGTTAGTTTGGGCATGGGTAAGGCTCATGAATCACCTATCAGCTCGCGGCCGGGTAGACGAAGGGCTGGATGTTCTCGACCAGGGCGACCAGGCCGAGGTCTTCCACGACGTAGGCGTCGTTGGAGGACTGGTAGTCGGCGATACGGTCGTACTCCGGCTCGTCCTTGAGATGGCGGCGGCGAGCGCCTTCCTGCCAGTAGATGGACAGGTTGCTGAGGGTGGTGACCAGCACGGTGCCGTCCGGGAAGTAAGGCGCGTCGACGACCGGCAGGCCACCCAGGCGGGCGCGGGTGACGATCTCCTGGGCGGCGTTCTCTTCCTGGTTGGAGGTGGCGCCCTTCTCTACCGCGGCCAGCAGCTTCTCGTGCATCAGGTTGCGCGAGACGATGACGACCAGGTCGGGGTGGTTGCGGTGCCACGGCTCCAGCATCTGAACGGCGTCGAAGACCAGGCCGTCGAGGCTCTCGTAGTCGCCCTTGACCTCGGTGTCTACGCCAGCGACCTTGATGATCTTCTTGGCGCCGATGGTGACCTTGCCAGAGGCCTCAACCACTTCATCCAGGACCCGATCAGGCGCACCGGTGCGGATCTTTTGTAGCCAGCCGATGTTGACGTCTTGGCGCAGCGGGTAGGTGGCCGGGTTGGTCGCAGCCGCCGCCGATGTGCCGTTCCACCCGATCATGATTCGGTCCAGACCCTGGCGTTGGGCGATGGCCGCGGTGAGACGGGTCTGGAAGTCCGGGAACTTGGCCCAAGCATCGAGCAGCGCATAGCGGAAGGCGCTATCGAAGTTGGTCTGCTTGCAGGTGTAGCTGTCCTTGGCCAGGGCATGGTGCTCGCCAGGGTTGCGGCGGTTGCCGCCGGCGGTATCGGTGCGGCTGGCGATGGGGCCGTTGACGCCCAGCAGCAGGGCCTCGCCGGACTGTTCCATCACGCCGATGACGTTGATGCGGCCGAGCAGGGTCGTGGCCTCCTGGATGGCGGTTTCCAGGTTCTGCTGCACGCTGGGCTCGACGTTGAACTTGACGGCGGCGCTGTCGACGCCGTTCAGCTTGGCCACCTGTGCCAGGTAGCCGTTGTAGGCGATTCGGGTTTCTTTACGCATGGTGTGCTCCGAGTGGGCGCTGGTGATGGGTCAGAACTTGGCCAGTGCTTTGCCGTCGCCGCCTGTGGCGGCCGGGCGCTGCTGCTGGCTGTGGTCCACGGTTTCGCTGAGGCGCTTGACTAGGTCGGCCAGATCGGTTTCGAGCTTGTCGACCTTGGTGCTCAGCTCCTGGCGGGCCTTCTGTTCTGCGGCGAAGGCTTCGCCCTGCTCCTGGGCGTGCGAGGCCAGGGCCTCGACGGCTTCGGTCAGCTCGGAGAACTGGGCGTCGTCCTTGACGGCTTTGTCCTTGCTCTTGCCGAGGGCATCGAGCACGCGTTTGAACAGACCATCGGTCTTGCTCTCGGGCTCGGTGACTTCCTCGAATTCGAGGGCGACTTCGACGGCCTCGGAGAACAGGTTCTCCGGGTCATTTTTGCGCGCCTTGAGTGGGTTGGCGTCGGGATGCTGGGCGCTGAAGGTGAGCATCTCGGTGCCCAGGCTGGCCGGGGTATCGGTGACGGCGATGCCGTCCAGATACGCGCGACCGGTGTCGGCGAACTTCGGGCGGATCTCGATGCTGGTGAAAATCTTCTGGCGGGCCTTGTTTAGGGCGATCAGGTCGGCGGTCGGCTCGATCTGGGCAAACAGGGCCAGCTTCTTCTTGCCGGCGATTTCGACTTCTTCGGTTTTCAGGGCGACAACGTCGCCGTAGGCCTTGAACGGACCATCCGGCAGCAGGCTACGAAAGTGCTCCAGCCAGACGCGGGCGCCGTAAGTGTTGGGGTTGTAAGTTTCGGCAGCGTCCACCAGCCATTGACGTTCGATGGTGCGGCCGTCGGTGGTGGCGCCTTCAACGGCGACGCGGAAGAACTTACTGCGGTACTTCTTGGCGGTGGGGTTGCTTGCGGCCATGGGGCTTGTCCTCAATCCGGGGCTGTGGGCCTTTCGTTGAGGGCATGGTCGGCACCTGGAGGGTGCGCAGCAACGCGGTCATGGTGTAGCGCGCGGCGCTACAGGGCGCGCTGGTAGGGACGCGCGCGCGCGAACGGCAGCATCTGCGCCATGAACGCTATCGTCGAACTCCCCACCGATCACCGCCGCCACGCCAAGCACCTGTATTGGCAGGGCTACCGCGTCTGCGAGATTGCCGAGCTGCTCGGCGAGAAGGAGAAGACGCTGCACAGCTGGAAGGCCCGCGACGAGTGGGACCGGGCCACGCCGCTGGAGCGCATCCAGGCCGCCACCGAGGCGCGCCTGGTGCAGCTGATCCTCAAAGACCCGAAGAGCGGTTCGGACTACAAGGAAATCGACCTGCTCCACCGGCAAATGGAGCGGCAGGCCCGCATCCAGCGCTACCAGGACGGCGGTACCGAGACCGACCTCAACCCGGAGCTGGCCAAGCGCAACGCCGGGGAAAAGCGTAAACCCAAGCGCAACGACATCCCAGAGGAGATGGTCGAGAAACTGGTGGAGGCGTTTCTCGATGGCTGCTTCGACTATCAGAAGGACTGGTACCGGGCGGGCAACCAGCGCACGCGCGCCATCCTCAAGAGCCGCCAGATCGGTGCGACGTTCTACTTCGCTCGCGAGGCGCTGATCGACGCGCTGACCACCGGGCGCAACCAGATCTTCCTGTCGGCCAGCAAGGCGCAGGCGCATATCTTCAAGGCGTATATCCAGGCCTTCGCCCGCGACACGGTCGGGGTGGAGCTCACCGGCGACCCGATCATTCTGCCGAACGGCGCCGAGATGCACTTCCTGGGCACCAACGCACGCACCGCCCAGGGCTACCACGGCAACTTCTACTTCGACGAGTTCTTCTGGACGTTCAAGTTCAACGAGCTGAACAAGGTGGCCAGCGGCATGGCCATGCAGAAGCAGTACCGCCGCACCTACTTCTCGACGCCCAGCTCGATGGCGCACGAGGCCTATTCGTTCTGGACGGGCGAGCGCTTCAACAAGGGCAAGCCGGCGGCCAAGCACCTCAAGCTGGACGTGAGCCACGACGCGCTGCAGCAGGGCCGGCTGTGCGATGACAGGATTTGGCGGCAGATCGTCACCATCCTGGACGCCGAGGAGCGTGGCTGCGACCTGTTCGATATCGACGAGCTGCGCCTGGAATACGACGCGGCGGCCTTCCAGAACCTGCTGATGTGCCAGTTCGTCGACGACGGGGCGAGCATCTTCCCGCTCAACCTGCTGCAGCCGTGCATGGTGGACAGCTGGTCGGTGTGGACTGACTACCAGCCGATGGCCATGCGACCGTTTGCCGATCGGCAGGTGTGGGTGGGCTATGACCCGGCCGAGTCGGGCGATTCCGCTGGCCTGATCGTGGTGGCGCCGCCGCTGGTACCGGGCGGCAAGTTTCGCGTCCTGGAGCGGCACCAGTTCCGCGGCATGGACTTCAACGCCCAGGCTGAGACGATCCGCCAGGTGACGCGCCGCTACTGGGTGACCTACATCGGCATCGACACCACCGGGCTGGGCAGCGCGGTGGCGCAGCTGGTGCGCCAGTTCTTCCCGGGCTTGAAGACCTTCTCCTACAGCCCGGAGGTGAAGACGCGCCTGGTGATGAAGGCCTGGGACGTGATCAGCAAGGGCCGGCTGGAGTTCGACGCCGGCTGGACTGACCTGGCGTCGTCACTGATGGCCATCCGTAAGACGGTTACGCCGGGCGGGCGCCAGTTCACCTATACCGCTGGGCGCAACGAACACACCGGCCATGCCGACCTGGCCTGGGCGCTTTTCCACGCATTGCACAACGAGCCGCTGGAGGGCCAGACCGCCCAGAACACCGGCATCATGGAGATTTACTGATGAGCAAACGTCGCAACCGCCCCCCGCAGGTGGCCACCACTGACCAGGTGCGTGAGGGCGAGGTGCTGGTCAAGGGCGAGGGCGGGCAGTCGATGGCCTTCACGTTCGGCGACCCGATGCCGGTGCTCGATGGCCGCGAGATCCTGGACTACCTGGAGTGCTGGGCCAACGGGCGCTGGTACGAGCCGCCGGTCTCGCTGGACGGGCTGTCGAAGTCGTCAAAGGCGAGCGTCTACCTCCAGTCGGGCCTGATCTTCAAGCGCAATGCGCTGGCCCGCACCTTCATCCCCCACCGGCTGCTCAGCCGGGCGGCCTTCGAGCAGATCGTCATGGACTGGGGCTGGTCGGGCAACCTGTACCTGGAGAAGCGCGACAACATGCTGCGCCAGGCGATCGGCCTGCAGCCCTGCCTGGCGAAGTACATGCGGCGCGGTACCGACCTGCAGACCTACTACCAGGCGCGCGGCTGGAAGGACGAGCACGAGTTCAAGGCCGGCAGCATCTGCCACCTGCGGGTGGCGGATATCAACCAGGAGGTCTACGGCCTGCCGGAATGGCTGCCCGCCCTGCAGAGCGCGCTGCTCAACGAGAGCGCCACGCTGTTCCGCCGCAAGTATTACCAGAACGGCAGCCATGCCGGCTTCATCCTGTACATGACCGACGCGGCGCAGAACGAGGACTTCGTCACCGACCTGCGCAACGCGATGAAAAACAGCAAGGGGCCGGGCAACTTCCGCAACCTGTTCATGTACGCACCGAACGGCAAGAAGGACGGCCTGCAGCTGATCCCGATCAGTGAGGTGGCGGCGAAGGACGACTTCGGCGCGATCAAGAACATCAGCCGCGACGACCAGCTGGCGATGCTGCGCATCCCGCCCCAGTTGATGGGCGTGGTACCGCAGAACGCGGGGGGCTTCGGTTCGATCCGCGAGGCGGCCCAGGTGTGGGCGGTCAACGAGCTGGAGCCTGAGCAGGCCCGCTTGCGGCAGATCAACGATTGGCTGGGGGAGGAGGTGGTGCGCTTCCAGCCGTATGAGGTACCGGCGCAGGGGTGAAATCCCCTGCGCAGTAAACGAGGCGACGGGTAGGTGGTGGAACACCTGCCCGACGTCGAACCACTCGAGCTAGCCGGGTGATCCAACCGAGGCCTCGCCCCACTGCGCAGGGGGTGCAGAGCCTAAGCGAATCCGAAAACAGAGACAAGGATCACTTATGTCGCAACCGATTTTTCCCTGGATGGGCGGCAAGCGCCGCATGGCTAAACACATCCTCCCGGAGTTCCCTGACCACGAGTGCTACGTCGAGCCGTTCTGCGGTGGCGCGGCGCTCTTCTTCATGAAGGAGCCCAGCCACGTGGAGGTTATCAACGACTTCGACGGGGAGGTGGTGAACCTGTACCGGGTGGTCGCCCACCACCTGGAGGAGTTCGTCCGCCAGTTCCGCTGGTCGCTGGTGAGCCGCAAGATGTTCGAGTGGGCCAACATGCAGGTCACACCCACGCTGACGGATATTCAGCGGGCCGCCCGCTTCTTCTACCTGCAGCAGCTCTGCTTCGGCGGCAAGCCGACCGGGCGCACCTTCGGTACCGCGACCACGGCGGCGCCCAAGCTGAACCTGTTGCGGATCGAGGAGAAGCTCAGCGAGGCGCACCTGCGCCTGGCCCGTACCACCATCGAGCACTTGGACTGGAAGGAGTGCGTGCGCCGGTACGACCGGGAGCACACGCTGTTCTACCTCGACCCGCCCTACTGGAAGACCGCCGGTTATGACCCGGGCCTGTTTACCTTCGAGCAGTACCAGGCCATGGCTGAGCTGGCCAAGTCGGTGAAAGGGCGCATGGTTATCTCGATCAACGACCATCCGCAGATCCGCGAGGTGTTCTCCGACCTGCGCCTCAAGGAGGTGCCGCTCCGCCACATGGTTGGCGGCCAGGGCGGGAAGCAGGCCAACGAGCTGATCTACTTCAACTGGTAGCCCACCAGCACCACCAGGAAGCCGCCCTCGAGGCGGCTTTTTTCTATCCGAGAGAAATGTCGGTGAGCTTCTCGACTTGTTTGCGCAGGAAGCCTTTCCCCAGGGCCGCCAGCATTTCCAGGGTGAAGCCACCAGCGGCACTCACACCATCTTTGGTCAGTTTCCAAATTGCGTCGTCTCTGACTGAATCGACGAAATCATGCCCGGCCGGAGTCAATGCTCTGAAAGAGAAGTGTCCGCTTGGATTCATCCCACGCCCGCCAGCCATATCCACCCAGCCGCTCATCAGTATCTGATCGACGTGGTAGTAGACCTGGTCGTCCGTGTATCCCTCGATGGCAAGGTTCTCTCGATAGCCCACGGTAGCTATGGCGGTTGCCGGCTTTTCCAGCGACTCCAGCTTGAGCAGCAGCAGCCGGATCAGTTCAGGGTCTCGACGCATCTCTCTTCTCCTTGAGGCGGCCTCATGCCGCGCGCCAAACGATAGCCTCAGCCGGCCGCCGGGGCCACCCCAGATAGCACCCGGCGCGCGCGCTCGTCCCCCCGCCACGCCCCCGGGCTAAATGTGTCGTTTTTTCGGCACCCCTGCGACCACCGCGAGCCGGCCCAGTACGGGGGCTTAGTGAGGTGATGAAGGGGGTGGCCATCCCTGCGAATCCCTGCGCGCAGAGGGCTTATCACGTTGCCGCTGAGGGACTTCTGCGTAACAAGGGCAGGGGGGGCTGCTGGAAAAGAGTAATTTCAGTAATCCGGCGCTGTGGCAGTGCTGGAGGCCGCGTCTTTTGGGGCTTTCAGGATTACAAAAGGGAGTAACAGAGGAGTAATAAAAAAGGTAATTTTTTGCTAAGCGCCTGATTTATAAGGCTTTTAGAAAGGTCGAAAATCACCTTTTCAAAGAGTAATCAGATTACTTCAAGGTTACTTAAAGATTACTTCCTGCCGTTTCAGAAAAGCCCTGAAAAATCAGAGGCTTGCGAGCGTCAAACGGTCAAGATTACTGATGTTACTCTTTTTTCAGACCCCCCCTATACCTTTGGCCGGAGCCTTATCGCGTAGGGGCGCGCACGCGTATACGTGCGTTGGTCTTGTTACGCGCCTTGTTACGTTGTGGCGCGTTCACTCCAGCCGGAACGGCTGTAAGTGCTTGATTTAGATGGTGCCGGCACCAGGAATCGAACCCGGGACCTACTGATTACAAGTCAGTTGCTCTACCATCTGAGCTATACCGGCAATGGGGCGTCATTATAACGATCGGTTGGCGCCTGTAAACCACTTCCTTTCGATTCAGCGCAAATGAGCTAAGTCACCGGCCTAAAAGGAGAATTTTCTTACCAGCCGCGGTGGATGGTATTGACGCTGGGCTCGGTCTTGCCGGGGTTGAAGAACAGCTTGTGGTTGTCGCAGCCGCGCTTGCGGCATGGGGTTTCGCCGCGCAGCGGCAGGCCGTTGTCGCCGCCCAGTTGCATGCCTGGGGTGTTCCAGTCCAAGTTGCCGTGATGGTGCGTCGGGGCGCTGCTAGCGCAGGCGCTCAGGGTCAGGGCGGAAGCCAGCAGGGCGAGAAGTTTGGCTCGGTTCACGATGTCTAAGTCCGTTTGTCCACTGTCGGTTCTGGCGCAACGCCAGAAGGTCGCGAGGCTGGCGGGCAGCATGCGACGTCGCTTTTTAATGATTTGGGGGGCGGATGATACACCGTTGGCTCGCAAGGCGGTGCATCGGTTCGGGATTGCGCCGCACGCCCGCAGAGTAGGGCGGTGGAGCCTCCTGATTCTTTGCTCTTCTGTAGGGCATTTCTGAACCTGAAACCAAATGCTTCAGAAGCGGCCCACTTCGGAACTATCCTACGCGACTTGCCGAACCTTCTCTGTTGGCAGGGAAATGCCTCATGGATAACGTTTTCGGGTCGCCTAGCGACCGGGTGTGAGAACCCGAATTCGAATCCAAACGGCACCACCGTTTATGGCAGTTGTGCGCGGGCAGACCTCGGTCTGGCCGGGACTTCCTGGATTCGCTCGGTTTCTCACCCCGCGTACAGCTGCCACCCTCACCCGTGAGAAGGTCAAGTGGCCAGCTACCTGATCTCGAACCCAGGAAAGCGCCATGAAAAAGATTGTCCCCGACCCACCCCGTCGCATCCTCGATTTCCCATTCTTCTCTATCCACAGCGGCATCACCCCACCCGACGCCCTCGCTCACGCCAGCGAACTCATGCGCGGCGTGGCCGAAACCATCGACGAACACTGCCGACTCCATGCCGGTGAACCAGGCCTGAACATGCTGAGCACCGCCGCGCATGCCGCCGAATCTGCCCGGGCATTGGCCGAACATGCACTGGCCCGCATCAGCACCACAAAGCAAGAGGACTGAAAGCGATGAGCGACCAACCTAAAACCGCCGTCACCGCTGGCGTGGCAACGTTGATCGAAGTGGGTAACCCTCCGGTGGATCTGCTGCGCGTGGTCGCGGGCATCCCGGTGGACTATGCCTACGATCAGGTGTCGGTGCTGCTGGGCTACATCACGCATCTTGTGCGCGAAGGCGATGCCGAGGATGACCACAAGCTGCTCGGTGCAGCCGATTACCTGAGCGCCTTGGCGAAGGCATTGATGAATGATGTCGAGATTGCCAGGAACAAGATGAACTGAGGGAGGCTCTTGTGAAAGGTGGCCCGGAGTGGCGATGACACTTCAGGGTCATTGGGGTCGCTTTGCATCCTTTTCGCGACGCAAAGCCGCTCCCACAAGGTGGGTTTGGGGATGGAGCTCAATGGAGTGGCTTATGCTTATGCACAATCGGCAGCGGGGGGCCGAGCGAAACGCGTGCCGGTTTTCATTACCATTGGTCTTTGCGCAAATGCCTGTTTTTACTGGCTTCAGTGGCTGGCTGGAATAAGCCGTGAGCCTCAAATAGCGCTTGGATCCAACGATTCATCACAAGCTTGTTCACAGAGTTATCCACAGGTTTTTCTGCGGCTAACGGTCGCGTTCTGCCAGCAACAGAAGGTTGCGCGGAGTCAGTGGATAGTCGCAGAACAATCCCAGTTGCACGGTGTAACCGTGCGCTTGCAGATACAGCGCACGGTCCAGTACCAGCCAAAGCTCCAACGGTCGGCGGAACAGGTTGCGTAGCCGTTCGAGGTTGCGCACCTGCGCCAGGCGCTGCCAGCCAGCGGCCTCCAGGGCTTGCCAGTCCGGTGTGCCGTGCAGGGGCAGCTGCTTGAGCGCTGCGAGGTCGCGGCAGTATTGCTCGAAGGTCTTGTCCAGCCATGCGGTTGGCAGCGACGGGGTGGGCAGGTAATCGTCGCATTGCCGCTGCTGGCGCTGCAGCAGGTCGAAGCCCAGGCGGCGCGCCATCGAGGCGTCACGTTGGCGGCGCACGCGGGCGCTGGCAGTGACGGCTTCGCACAAGGGCAACGCCAGGTCATCCACGGACAGTGTCAGCGCTGAACGCTGCGCCGCTGTGGATAACGCCTGGTACTGCGGGGTACGGATCCGGTTGTAGCAGCAAGGGGCGACCGCCAGGTGGCGGCAACCTGCCTGGCTGGCCGATTGCAGCAGGCGCACATGCAGGTCGCCGCAGGCGTGCAAGGCCACGGCGCTGGTGTCTGGGCCCAGGTGGCGGGCACTGTCGGCGGCCATCACGTCCTGCTGCACGTGGGTGGCTGGCAGACGGTGGTGATCGCTCAGCGCCTGGCCGGCGGCCACCAGCTCGGCGTCGTACTCCAGGCAGGTCAGCTGCTGGCCCGGCTGCAACAGCCTGCGCCCCAGGTGGCCCTTGCCGGAACACCAATCCAGCCAGTGACGCGGTTGCTCGCGAAAGCCCAGGCGGCGGCTGAAGGCGTCTATCTGCTGCCATTTGCGACCGGGAACGTTGACCTCCAGGCGGTGGTTGGCGAAGGAGGCGCTGACGTCCGGAAGGTCGCCGAGGGCCGACAGCTCAGCGGCCCGTTGGGCCAGCTGGGGGAACGGCGAGGGCAGCAAGTCGGGGGCTTGCTCGGCTTCGGCGTCGGCCAGCGAGCCTTGGCGCAGATGGGCGGCGAGTTCGGGGTATTGGGCTTCCCAATCCAGGCGAAGGCGGGTGAATGGCCTTGGTTTCCACAGCTGTTGATGCTCGATCAGGAACTGGTCGAGGGCCTGGAAGCGGTCGCTTAAGTGGTGGCTGTGGAGGACGGGGCGCATGGGGTCGGGGAGCGGGTTGATTGGAAGGGGTATCGCTGGCAAGCCGGCTCCTGCAGGAGCCGGCGACGGGGGTCAGCGGCCTTGGCAGGCGTCGACGCGCAACCAGCGTTCGAGCACTTTGAAGCCCTGCACCAGCACGAACGAGATGACCAGGTAGAACACCCCGGCCGCGAAGAAGATCTCCACCGGCAGGTAGGTTCGGGCGATGATGGTGCGGGCCATACCGGTCAGTTCCAGCAAGGTCACCGTACTGGCCAGGGCGCTGGCCTTGAGCATCAGGATCACTTCGTTGCTGTAGGCCGGCAGGCCGATGCGGGCCGCGCGCGGCAGCATGATGTAGAACAGCGTCTTGCCGCGAGACATGCCCAGCGCCCGTGCCGCTTCGATCTCGCCCTTGGGGATGGCCTGCAATGCACCGCGCAGAATCTCGGCGATGTAGGCGGCGGTGTGCAGGGTCATGGTCAGCACCGTGCACCAGAACGGATCGCGCAGGTACGGCCACAGGCTGCTGGAGCGCACCAGGTCGAACTGAGCCAGGCCGTAGTAGACCAGGAACAACTGCACCAGCAGCGGCGTACCACGGAAGAAGAAGATGTAGCCGTAGGGCAGGGCGCGCACGTACCAATGCCGCGACGAGCGGGCGATGCCCAGCGGGATGGCCAGGATCAGCCCGGCGACGACCGCGATGGCGACCAGCTCCAGGGTCAGGGTGGCGCCTTGAGCCAGGCGTGGCAGCCACTTGATGATCACTTCCCAATTCATTATTCGGCCCTCGCAAAGCCGCGAGCGGCGCGTTTTTCCAGGAAGTGCATGCCGGTCATGGCGACGATGGTCAGGCTCAGGTAGATGCAGGCCGCGACCATGTAGAAGGTGAAGGGCTCCTTGGTCACGGTCACGCCGATTTGCGCATGGCGCATGATCTCTTCAAGGCCGATCACCGACACCAGCGCGGTGTCCTTCATCAGGATCATGAACAGGTTGCCAAGGCCAGGCAGGGCGATACGCCACATCTGCGGCAGGATGATCCGCGAGAGGATGCGCCCTTTCGAAAGGCCCAGCGCCAGGCCGGCCTCACGGTGGCCCTTGGGGATGGCCAGGATGGCGCCGCGGAACACTTCCGTGGCATAGGCGCCGAAGCACAGGCCCAGGGCGATCACGCCGGCGGCGAAGGCGCTGAGTTCAAGGCCGGGCAGGTTCAGGGCTTCGCCGAGGCTGTTCATCAGGCCGACGGTGCCGAAGTAAATCAGCAGGACCCAAAGCAGTTCCGGTACGCCGCGAACCAGGGTCGAGTAGGTGCCGCCAAGCCATTGCAGTGGCTTGGCCGAGGAAGTCTTGGCCAGTGCGCCGAGCAGACCGAGGACCAGCCCCAGCAGCAATGCGCAGAGCGCCAGTTTTACGGTCATCAGGGTGCCGGCCGCCATGGCCGGACCGAATCCGTGCAGGTCGATATTCATTGGCAGGTGCGTTCTAGGGACTGGCGCGCCGCAGGGGCGCGCCGGTCGGGGCGGATCATTCGATGCTGAATGGGAAGTACTTGTCGTTGATCTTCTTGTACGTTCCGTCGGCCTTGATTTCAGCCAGGGCTTTGTTCAGCTTCTCGCGCAGTGGGTCACCCTTGCGCACGGCGATGCCGATCTTGTCGCTGTCCATCACAGGCTCGCCCTTGAACTCGAAGTTCGAGCCGTCTTTGCTTTTGAGCCACTCGTACTGCACGTACTTGTCGGCCAGGATGCCGTCGATGCGGCCGGAGACCAGGTCCAGGTAGGCGTTTTCCTGGGTGTCGTACAGCTTGATTTCAACAGCGTCGCCGTAGTTGTCTTCCAGCCAGGTGCCGGCCAGGGTAGCGCGCTGGGTACCGATCACCTTGCCCTTGAGCGAGGCCTTGTCGGTCTTGAAGTCGACGTTCTTCGGCGCGATGAACTGCAGTTTGTTGGAGTAGTACGGGTCGGTGAAGTCAACGGCCTGCTTGCGCTCGTCGGTGATCGACAGCGAAGACACCAGGAAGTCGAACTTCTTGGCGTTCAGGGCCGGGATGATGCCGTCCCAGTCGGAAGTGACGACCGAGCACTCGACTTTCATCTTGGCGCACAGGGCGTCGCCGATGTCTTTGTCGAAGCCAACCACGTTACCGCTGGCATCCTTGTTGTTGAAGGGTGGGTAGGCCGCTTCGATACCCATGCGCAGTTTTTCCGCGGCCATGGCGTTTGCCGACATCACCAGGGTGGCAGCAGCTGCCAGTAGGAACTTCTTGTAGGTCTGCATGTATTGCTCCGTTAGCGGTGGCTGGACATGAATTGCTTGCAACGCGCCGAGGTCGGGTTCTCGAAGACCTGCTGCGGCGATCCTTGCTCTTCGACCAGGCCCTGGTGCAGGAAGACGACTTCACTGGACACCTGGCGGGCAAAGTTCATCTCGTGCGTCACCAGCAGCATGGTACGGCCTTCTTCGGCCAATGCGCGGATAACGTTAAGCACTTCCTGGACCATTTCCGGATCGAGCGCCGAGGTCGGCTCGTCGAACAGGATGACTTTGGGCTTCATGGCCAGCGTGCGGGCGATGGCCGCGCGTTGTTGCTGGCCACCGGAAAGCTGGGCGGGGTAGCTGTGACGCTTGTCGTAGATGCCGACCTTGTTCAGCAGCGCTTCGGCGGATTCGATGGCTTCGGCCTTGCTCTGGCCAAGCACGCGGCGCGGCGCCTCGATGATGTTGTCGAGGATCGACATGTGCGGCCACAGGTTGAAATTCTGGAAGACAAAGCCGATTTCGCTGCGCAGGCGGTTGATCTGGCGATTGTCGGCGGCGATCAGGTCGCCATTCTTGGCAGCCTTGAGCTTGAGCGACTCACCGGCGACCAGGATTTCACCCTGGTGCGGGTTCTCCAGCAGGTTGATGCAGCGCAGCAGCGTGGACTTGCCGGAACCGGACGACCCCAGGATGGAGATCACGTCACCGTCGCGGGCGGTCAGCGAAATGCCCTTGAGAATTTCCTGATCGCCGTAGCGTTTATGCAGATTGCGGATTTCCAGCGCGGGCGTGGCCTGAGCCATGTGCGGTCCTCATGTGTACGGGTGCGTTCCCAGCTGTTGGCGGCCTTCCTGGCGAGCGCCACGCTAGCATAGCGGCAATATGGCGGCCAACCGGGTTGCAGGGGGCTTGGGGTGCTGGCGGGGCGGTTTGTCGCATCGTTGCAGTGCAACGTCGCGCAGATGTCCGCATAGGTTTTGTCCAGCACCGGAGCCTTGATGAAAAAAGGCGCGATGGTGCCAGCTTTGGACAGCCCTGAAAAGCCGTTTTTGGCCGGGTGGCGCTTTGCCGCCAGTTGTGTCTCGGTGCGGTTGCGCCTTCCGGTTGCGCTTTTGCCTGCCGCATTTTTGTGCACAGGTGTTACCGAGGAGCACCTCTGGTGCATTTGTAAGTGGGTATTTCAGTAATCCAGAAGTCGTATGGAAATTTGGCGGCCTTTCGGCCATTGGCTGGCCGAAGGGCCTGCAACCCGCGTTCTATACGGGTGCAACGGACGATCGGACGAATGCCTGGTGTACCTGGCCCGCTTATTGCCCTAGGGAAACCGCCGATTGCAGCGACGCCTAAATCAACCCCGGGCGCGCTTCGTTACAGCAATCGGGTGGTCCACTCCTTACAAAGGTAGTTTTATGAGCGGTAAGCACAATTCCAATGACCTCGCTCAGGGGCTCAAACAACGGCATGTGACCATGCTGTCCATTGCTGGCGTGATCGGCGCCGGTTTGTTCGTGGGCTCCGGCCATGCCATCGCTGCAGCCGGCCCGGCCGTGCTGCTGGCTTATGCCGCTGCCGGTACCCTGGTGGTGCTGGTGATGCGCATGTTGGGCGAAATGGCCGTCGCCTCGCCTGACACGGGTTCTTTCTCGACATACGCCGACCGCGCCATTGGCCGCTGGGCCGGTTTCACCATCGGTTGGCTGTACTGGTGGTTCTGGGTGCTGGTCATTCCACTGGAAGCCAACGCCGCTGCGGCAATCCTGCATGCCTGGTTCCCGGCTGTGGACCTGTGGGCCTTCTCGCTGGTCATTACCCTGGCGCTGACCCTGACCAACCTGTGCAGCGTCAAGAACTATGGCGAGTTCGAGTTCTGGTTCGCCCTGCTCAAGGTGCTGGCGATCATCGGCTTCATCGTCGTGGGCTGCGCGGCCCTGTTCGGCATGGTACCGAGCAGCCAGGTCAGCGGTGCCAGCCACCTGTTCGACACCCAGGGCTTCATGCCTAACGGCCTGGGCGCCGTGCTCGCAGCGATGCTGACTACCATGTTCTCCTTCATGGGTACCGAAATCGTCACTATCGCCGCTGCCGAGTCGAAAGACCCAGGCAAGCAGATCAGCCGTGCCACCAACTCGGTCATCTGGCGTATCTGCCTGTTCTACCTGGTGTCGATCTTCCTGGTCGTGGCCCTGGTACCGTGGAACGATCCAGCGTTGGCTGAACTGGGCTCTTACCAGACCGTGCTGAGCCGCATCGGCGTGCCGAACGCCAAGCTGATCGTCGACATCGTCGTGCTGATCGCGGTGACCAGTTGCCTGAACTCGGCGCTGTACACCTCGTCGCGCATGCTGTTCTCGCTGAGCAAGCGTGGGGATGCACCTGCCGTAGCGCAGCGCACCACCAAGGCCGGCACCCCGCACTGGGCGGTGCTGCTGTCTACCGCCGCAGCGTTCCTTTGCGTGTTCGCCAACTTCGTCGCGCCGGCCCAGGTGTTCGAATTCCTGCTGGCCAGCTCGGGCGCCATCGCGTTGCTGGTGTACCTGGTGATCGCCGTGTCGCAACTGCGCATGCGCAGCCAGCGTGAAGCCCGCGGCGAGAAGATCTCCTTCAAGATGTGGCTGTTCCCTGGGCTGACCTGGGCGACCATCGCGTTCATCATCGCCATTCTGGTGGTGATGGGGCTGCGTGAGGATCACCGTGTCGAGATCCTCGCGACTGCACTGTTGAGCATTGGTGTGGTGGCGGCTGGTTTGCTGGTGCACCGCAAGCGCGAAGCGGCTGGGCGAGTGGCGCTGGATAACTGATCCGGGCTGCTTGAAATGAAAAGGCCGCGTCCTGTGAAGGGCGCGGCCTTTTTATTGGGCGCATCGCGAGCAAGGCTCGCTCCTACGTCTATCATCGGCGTTACTGTAGGAGCGAGCCTTGCTCGCGATGCGCCGCTCGGTCTCAACCAAACTGCTTCTGCTGCTGTTGCTGCTTGGCCACCAGCTCGGAAGCGGCGATGTACGCCTCCTGGAACTCGTCGCTCTCCAGCCAGGCCATGGTGGTGTCTTCGTCGGCGCCATCGAGCCAGGTGCGGTAGGCGTTGAACACCAGCACGATGTAGTCGGTGGCGTGCTCTTCCTTGTGGCCCTTGAGCACCAATGCCAGCAGCGGGTCGACCAGGAACACCGAGATCATCGCCACCAGGCTGGTTTCCTGCGCCACCTTCATCTTGGCGAACAGCTCCTTGTAGCTGTCCGACTCCATGGCCTTGTTGAACACCTGTTCGATGCTGGCGCTGTCACCGGCGCTGGCCTTCACGGCCTGGCCGCTGCGCACCATGCGGTTCTGCTTGGCCTTGGTGGCGGCGCGTTTGGCGCGTTTCTGTTGCTTGGTATTGGAGGCCATGGGGCGAATCCTTGGGTATGTCCGGAAATTGCGCGTATTGAAACGCAGACCCCCTAGGTATTCAACTGAGCCGGCTCATCCTCTTCGAACCCCTTGGAGGCTTTGCCCACCAGCAAGGGATCTGGGGCGTGCGCGACGCTGTGGTCCTTGCCGGGGTAATCCAGTGAATGCAGGAAATGGCGGATGCAGTTGATGCGTGCGCGTTTCTTGTCGTCGGACTTGATCACCGTCCATGGCGCATCGGCTGTGTCGGTATGGAAGAACATCGCCTCCTTGGCGGCGGTGTAGTCCTCCCACTTGTCCAGCGACTTGATGTCGATCGGCGACAGCTTCCAGTGCTTGAGCGGGTCGTCGCGGCGTGAGATGAAGCGGCGTAGCTGTTCCTCGCGGTTTACCGAGAACCAGTACTTGAACAGCAGGATGCCGCTGTTGCACAGCATGCGTTCAAGGTCGGGCGCCTGGCGCATGAACTCCAGGTATTGCAGCGGTGTGCAGAAATCCATGACCTTCTCGACCCCGGCGCGGTTGTACCAGGAGCGGTCGAAGAACACCATTTCGCCTGCCGTGGGCAGGTGCTGGATGTAACGCTGGAAGTACCACTGGCCCTTTTCCTGTTCCGAAGGCTTCTCCAGTGCGACGATCCGGGCACCCCGTGGGTTGAGGTGCTCCATGAAGCGCTTGATGGTGCCGCCCTTGCCTGCCGCGTCCCGACCCTCGAACAGGATCACCACGCGCTGGCCGGTTTCCTTCACCCAGCTTTGTACCTTCAGCAACTCGATTTGCAGCGCGTGCTTGGCCTTCTCATAGTCCTGGCGGCGCAGGCGGGTGCGGTACGGGTAGGTGGCCGGCAGGCGCGCTGAAGTGCTGTCCTCGTTGCTGCCCTTGGGGGCCGTCGCCACCTCAAGCGCGGCGGGCTGCTGGCTGACACGGGTAATGGTGGGTTCGGGCTTGCGCTGGCGTGGCCGGCGGGGGCGAGGTGTCGGTTTGGCGCTTGGGGCGGATTCGCTGGGGGCGGGAAGGAGGAGGGGGGATTCTTCGCTCATGGAGGTCCTTGCGGGTCGACTCGGAGGGTGGAACCGCAGTGTAGGGATGAGCAATTGCTGGCGACTTGATACTGATCAAGGCTTACTGCCAGCTTGGCGAGCGCACTGCATCAGGCGCGTACAACAAGCGCTGCCTTTCTCGGAGAAAATCCCAGACAACAAAAAACCCGCACTAGGCGGGTTTCTTGTTGTCGCTTCGGGTAACTTTGCAACCACCAGAAGCTTGAAGGTGGTGCCCAGAGACGGAGTCGAACCGCCGACACGAGGATTTTCAATCCTCTGCTCTACCGACTGAGCTATCTGGGCGACGAGGTGCATTAAATAGATTTCCAGACCGTCCGTCAACGACTTTTTGAAAAAATTTTAAATTAATTCCGTCGCTTACGTTTTCTGGGGTCATTCGGCCGGCGGAACGTAGCCTTCGGCCTGGGCGTATTCTTCGCCGGCGAAAAACTTGTCCATTTCGCCCTGGAGGTACTTGCGGTCTTCACCGTTCATCATGTTCAGGCGCTTTTCGTTGATCAGCATGGTCTGGTGCTTCTGCCAGTCGGCCCAGGCCTTCTGCGAGATGTGTTCGAAAATGTCCTGGCCTTTGGCGCCGGGGTAGGGCGGGCGGTCCAGGCCTGGCAGTTCTTCTTTGTATTTGCGGCACATCACGGTGCGGGTCATCGTGCTTCTCCTGCAATCAGTTCGTCGGCCGCGCGTTTGAGCAGCTTCTTGACCGGGGCGGCGAGGCCCAGGCGCGGCGGGGTGGCGAGGTTATACCAGAGCCAGTCGGCCTCGGCCACGGGCTGGCCGACCGGGTCGACGCGGACCAGCCAAGGCTCGATCGCCAGCTGGAAATGGCTGAAAGTGTGAGTCAGGCCTTCTAGCGCGCGGCTGTCGGCCAGGCGCAAGCCGTGTTGGTAGGCCAGGTCGTCGAGCTGTTCGATGTCGTCCAGTTCGGGCAGGCTCCACAGGCCACCCCACAGGCCGCTGGAGGGGCGGCGATACAGCAGAATGGCGCCTTCGTGGTTGGCCAGCAGCGGCATCAGCGTGCGGCGCTGGGGCAGGGCTTTGCGCGGCTTGGGTTCGGGGTAGCGGGTTTCTTCGCCGTGCAGGTGCGCCTCGCAGCCGCGCTGCAATGGGCAGATCAGGCAACTGGGCTTGCTGCGGGTGCACAGCGTTGCGCCCATGTCCATCATCGCCTGGGTGTAGTGGTTGGCGCGCTGCTGCGGGGTGAAGCGCTCGGCGGTGGCCCACAGTGCATTGGCCACTTTTGGCTCGCCTGGGTAGCCAGCTTGAGCGGTGTAGCGGGCGAGCACGCGCTTGACGTTGCCATCGAGGATCGGTGCGCGGATGCCCATGCTGATGCTGGCGATGGCGCCGGCCGTCGAGCGGCCGATACCCGGCAACTCGGTGAGCTGCTCGACGCTGCGCGGGAACTCGCCGCCGTACTGCTCGACCACCATTTTCGCGGCTTTCTGCAAGTTGCGGGCGCGGGTGTAGTAGCCCAGGCCCGTCCATAGGTGCAGCACTTCGTCCTCCGGCGCGGCCGCCAGGGCCTGCACGGTGGGCAGGGCCTGCATGAAGCGGTCGAAGTAGTTGAGCACGGTGCTCACCTGGGTCTGTTGCAACATGATTTCCGACACCCACACCCGATACGGGGTGATGCCCTGTTGCCAGGGCAGGTCATGCCGACCGTGCTGGTCGTACCAATCCAGCACGGCGCTGGAGAACTGCTCGGGGCTCATCGCTTGAACAGCCCCTTGAGCGCGTCTTTGAGTTCTGGGCTCACCTTGTCTCCGAGTTTTTCGTCAATCTTGTCTTTAAGGCGGTTACCGGCCAGCTTGGCGGCGACCTTGCCCAGGCCTTCCTGATCGAGGCGGCAGGCTTTGGCGCCCAGCTCCAGCGGGCCACGGCAACGCAACGGCACTTCAATGCCCACGAAACGCTCGTTGACCTGGCAGGCAGGGTCCGGCATGGCGCGCTGGTCACCTTCCACGATCACGCCAACGTTGTAGTCCATGCCCAGCACACGCAGGTCGAGGTCGCCCTGGCCATTGACGGTCAGGCCGGGAATGCGGGCCTTGAGGTCCGGGTTGCTGGCCACGCCGTTGCGTATCACCAGGCTGCCGCGCAGTTCTTCGAACGGGGTGTCCTTGCCGCGTGGCTCGCCGCTGAGCGACTTGCGGTTCAGCGTGGCGATGGCTTGGCACAGTTGCTGTTCGAGGTTGGCATTGACCAGCACACCGTCATTGATGGTGAAGTTGGCGGCGCCGTTGAGGGTGTCGATCAGCGCTTTCTGGCTGTTGCCGGTGGCGGTCAGGTCGCTGGACAGGGTGAGCAGCCCCTTGACTGGAGGTGCCTGTTCCTTGCCTTCAGCCTTGATGAAATGCTCGACCGGCACCCGGTTGATCTTGGTGCTGATGCCGATTTGCGGCACAGCGGGGCGCACGTCGACGGTGCCTTTGGCATCGAAGCTGCCGTTGTACAGGCCGCCGCGCAGGGTCTGCAGAGTGACCAAGCCACCCTGGCCGGTGACGGCCAGCTGGGCGTCGCTGATGGGCAGCTTGTCCAGGGTCAGCGAGCCGAACGCAATGTCAGCCTGCAGGTCCAGGGCACGCAGGCGGTCCACCGGCAACAGTTTGTCGTTGCTCCAGGCTACCTGGGTCGGGGCATTGGGCAGCGGCGAGGTGCCGGCACCTGCGACGGCGCTGGCCTCCTGCTGCTTGACCTCGGCCTGGCGGGCGGCGGTGGCGCCCTTGGCCTCTTCGCTCTTGGCCGGCAAGTAGCGGTCGGCGTCGAAGGTGTCGCCTTTGAGTTGCAGGCGCAGGGCCTGCTTGGCGAAGTCTTCGATGGCCACCCGACCACTGAAGCCGCTGTCGTCGAGCTTCACCGCCAGGTCTTCCAGGGTCAGGCTATTGGGCGTGCCTTGCAGGCGGCTGACCAGTTCCAGCTTGCCGAAGACGGTCGGGTCGTTGGTGGCTGGCAGCGGGTGGCCGATGCCGTCGAGGAAGGTGCGCAGGTCGAACTGGGCGATGGACAGGCCGCCACTGAGCTGCGGCGTCTTGTCCAGGTCACGCACGTTCAGCTCGCCGAGCGCGCGCATCTGGTTGGCCGAGACCTTGAGCCCGCTCCAGGAGGCCACGTTGGCCGCCAGGTCCACCAGCAGCTGGCCTTGCGCGGAGAAGGTCATGGTTTTGCCGGCCAGGGGCTCGCCCGACGTTTCGCCAGAAAGTCGCATGTCCTCGAAGTTGTAACGCTTGAGCTTGCGATCGAAGCGCAGTTCACCCGCCAACTCGGTGCGGGCCTTGATATTCGGTTGGCTGGCACTGAGGAAGGCGCTGGCCTTGAGCGGGATGTTCGCGCCTTCGTGAACGGGGCCGGTGCTCAACTGGATGCTTTCGGCGCTGAAGGCCTGGCCGCTCTTGGCATCGGTGTACTGCACGCGCGCGTTGTTCACGGTCAGGCTGTCGATGTCGAGTTTGACCGAGCGTTCGCTACCGCTGTCCGAGGGTGTCGAGGTGGGTTCGGCGGGAGCTTGCGCAGGCGCGTCGGCGGGGGCGCCGGTCTGTGCGGGCAGGGGTTTGCCGATGTCTTCCCAGTTGCCGTGGCCGTGCTCGTCGCGGGCCAGGGTCAGGTTCAGGCCTTCTACACGGACATCGCTCATTTGTACTTCGCGGCGCAGCAGCGGCAGCACACGTACCGACAGGCCCAGCATCTGCAGGTCGGCGAACGGTTGCTTCGGCGCCGTGAGCGTAGCGATGCTGGCATCGTGCAGCTCCAGGCCCAACCAGGGGAACAGGCTCCAGCCGATGTCGCCATTGAGGGTCAGTTCAACGTGCGCCTTGTCGCGCGCCAGCTGGCGAATCTCGTCTTTATAGTCGTTGGGATCGAAGAGGTGGGTCAGGGCGAAGCCCAGCGCCACGATGATCAGCAGCAACCCGAGTAACCCAAGCCCCAGGATTTTGCCGAACGCTTTCATGGGCGAGTCCTTGTAGTCCGATTTTTGAATTCAAGCGGCAGAGTATAGCGCCGCACGGGTTGTGCCTGCGTATTCGACAAGAGGCACAGGGTATTTCCTACGAAGGAAGGGTGCAGCAATACCGATTCAGCGGTTCAAAAAATAACGATATCAGATTGCTTTCATGTCACTTGATCCTGTTAACCTTGCGCCGCTTCCACGGAGCGCCGCGACGGATTGTCGCGGACGTTGCCGCAAATGGCCGGGCCTTGCCTTGTGTGCAGCCAGAAGAGCCGGGCATTCAATCCGCGAGCATCGTCTACCTACAAAAGGATCGAATCCATGAACAGCAGTATCACGGCAGGAGCGGTCGCCACTGCGCCGAGCTTCCTGTCGAAGGAGCGCATCATCGCCCGTCCGGGCTTCAACCGCTGGCTGGTACCCCCGGCAGCCCTGGCCATTCACCTGTGCATCGGCATGGCCTATGGCTTCTCGGTATTCTGGTTGCCACTGTCCCAGGCCATCGGTATCAGTGCCCCAGTCGCCTGTTCGGCCGACATGGGCTTCATCGCCAAGTTGTTCACCGCTGAGTGCGATTGGCCTATCTCGATGTTGAGCTGGATCTACACCCTGTTCTTCGTCTTCCTCGGCTGCTCGGCCGCTGTGCTTGGCGGTTGGCTGGAACACGCCGGTCCGCGCAAGGCTGGCCTGGTATCGGCGCTGTGCTGGTGTGGTGGCATGCTGATCTCGGCGATTGGCGTGAAGACCCACCAATTGTGGCTGATGTGGCTGGGGTCCGGCGTCATCGGTGGCATCGGCCTGGGCCTGGGTTATATCTCCCCCGTGTCGACCCTGATCAAGTGGTTCCCGGACAAGCGTGGCATGGCGACCGGCATGGCGATCATGGGCTTTGGCGGTGGTGCGATGGTTGGCGCCCCGCTGGCGACCGCATTGATGGGCCACTTCGGCAACGCGCAGGAAGTGGGCGTATGGCAGAGTTTTGTGGCGATGGCCGCGATCTACTTCGTGTTCATGACCGCTGGCGCCCTGGCCTACCGCGTGCCGCCGACCGGCTGGAAGCCTGAGGGCTGGACCGCGCCGGTGAAGAAAGCCAACGCGATGGTCACCGACCGCCACGTTCACGTCAGCGTGGCCTGGAAGACCCCGCAGTTCGCGCTGATCTGGCTGGTGCTGTGCCTGAATGTTTCGGCGGGCATTGGCATCCTGGGCATGGCTTCGCCACTGCTGCAGGAAGTCTTCGCCGGCAAGCTGCTGGGCAACCAGCTCAGCTTCAGCGAACTCAATGCCGCGCAACTGGCGCAGATCGCCGCCATTGCCGCTGGCTTCACCGGTTTGCTGAGCCTGTTCAACATCGGTGGTCGCTTCTTCTGGGCTTCGTTCTCCGACTACATCGGCCGCAAGAACACCTATTTTGCCTTCTTCGCCCTGGGCGTGGGCCTCTACAGCCTGGTGCCGAACATGGGCCACCTGGGCAACGTGGCACTGTTCGTGGCGGCGTTCTGCATCATTCTGTCGATGTACGGTGGTGGTTTCGCCACGGTGCCGGCTTACCTGGCCGACCTGTTCGGTACACAGATGGTGGGTGCCATTCACGGTCGCCTGCTGACTGCCTGGGCGGCGGCGGGCGTGCTGGGGCCAGTGCTGATCACCTACCTGCGCGAATATCAGCTGGCAGCGGGTGTCGAACGTGCAGCGGCGTATGACATGACCCTGTACATCCTTGCCGGCCTGCTGGTGCTGGGTTTCATCTGCAACCTGCTGGTACGTCCGGTGGCGGACAAGCACTTCATGACCGACGCCGAGTTGGCCGCAGAGCGTGCGTTGAGCCATGACAAAGGCGCCGATGGCGCTCGCTCGCTGGAATGGCATGCGGCACCGGGCAGCCTGCCGCTGGTGCTGTTCGCCTGGGCGGTGGTGGTGATTCCGTTGGCCTGGGGGGTGTGGATCACCCTGCAGAAGACGGCCGTTCTGTTCCACTGATCGTCCGGCCGCTATCGCCGGCAAGCCGCCGCCTACCGGTGTCTGGTGGAGGCGTCGGCTTGCTGGTGATAGGGGCAACACAGCTTGTATAGACCTGTAGCGCATTCGGCCTTGCGAAATTGCTTTGCCTGCCATATGTCATCCGCGTTTCAAGCTGGCGCGTCTTGGGCCTATAATGGAGCCCTTTTCGCCCAATGATTTTGCGGAGCTGGTGATGGTCGAACGTAAGGCTTCCGTCGAGCGCAATACCCTGGAAACCCAGGTCAAGTGCTCGATCAACCTCGATGGCAGTGGCAAGGCCCGATTCGATATCGGCGTGCCTTTCCTTGAACACATGCTCGACCAGATCGCCCGACACGGGCTGATCGATCTGGATATCGAGTGCAAGGGTGACCTGCATATCGACGATCACCATACCGTCGAAGACGTCGGCATTACCCTGGGCCAGGCATTCGCCCAGGCCATCGGTGACAAGAAGGGTATCTTCCGCTACGGCCATGCCTACGTGCCGCTGGACGAAGCCCTGTCGCGCGTGGTCATCGACTTCTCGGGCCGTCCAGGCCTGCAGATGCATGTGCCCTATACCCGCGCCACCGTTGGCGGTTTCGACGTCGACCTGTTCCAGGAGTTCTTCCAGGGCTTCGTCAACCATGCCTTGGTGACCCTGCACATCGACAACCTGCGGGGCCATAACACCCACCACCAGATCGAAACCGTGTTCAAGGCCTTCGGCCGCGCGCTGCGCATGGCGGTGACGCTGGACGAGCGCATGGCCGGACAGATGCCTTCCACCAAGGGATGCCTGTAAATGCAGACGGTAGCCGTAATCGACTATGGCATGGGCAACTTGCACTCGGTGGCCAAGGCGCTTGAACACGTCGGCGCCGGCAAGGTGCTGGTGACCAGCGACGCCGCAGTCATCCGCGAGGCGGACCGCGTGGTGTTCCCGGGTGTGGGCGCGATTCGCGACTGCATGGCCGAAATCCGCCGCCTGGGCTTCGACAGCCTGGTGCGCGAGGTCAGCCAGGACCGCCCGTTCCTCGGGATCTGCGTCGGCATGCAAGCGCTGCTGGACCACAGCGAGGAAAACGACGGTGTCGACTGCATCGGCCTGTTCCCCGGCCAGGTGCGCTTTTTCGGCAAAGACCTGCAAGAAGACGGCGAGCACCTGAAGGTGCCGCACATGGGTTGGAACGAAGTCAGCCAGACCATCGACCACCCGCTGTGGCATGACATTCCCGACCGCGCACGGTTCTACTTCGTGCACAGCTATTACATCAACGCCGGCAAGCCCGGCCAGGTGGTCGGTCGTGGCCACTATGGCGTCGACTTCGCCGCAGCATTGGCTGATGGTTCGCGCTTTGCCGTGCAGTTCCACCCGGAGAAGAGCCACACCCACGGTCTGCAGCTGCTGCAGAACTTCGTGGCCTGGGACGGGCGCTGGTAAATGAGCAGGTCGCGGACCAAGGCCCCGGTCATCACCCTGGCACCCGAGCAGGAGCGCGAAGCGCTCGATACCTTGAAGCGCTTCCTTGAAGACCGCTTCGAGCTGGAGCTGGGGTCGTTCGAGGTGGCTGAGGTCCTCGAGCTGTTCAGCAAAGAAATTGCACCCCTTTACTACAACAGGGCGATTGCCGATGTTCAGCTGCACCTCAAGGAGCGGTTCGAGAGCATCGAAAGCGACCTGTGGGCGCTCGAGAAGCCCTGAACTCCACCGAATAGACAGGTTTCCAAGATGCTGATTATCCCCGCTATCGATCTCAAGGACGGTGCCTGCGTACGTCTGCGCCAGGGCCGTATGGAAGACTCCACGGTATTTTCCGACGACCCGGTGAGCATGGCCGCCAAGTGGGTCGAAGGTGGCTGCCGCCGCCTGCACCTGGTTGACCTCAACGGCGCCTTCGAAGGCCAGCCGGTCAATGGCGAGGTGGTGACTGCCATCGCCAAGCGTTACCCGAACCTGCCGATCCAGATCGGCGGTGGCATCCGCTCGCTGGAAACCATCGAGCATTACGTCAAGGCTGGCGTCAGCTACGTGATCATCGGCACCAAGGCGGTCAAGCAGCCTGAGTTCGTCGCCGAGGCCTGCAAGGCCTTCCCGGGCAAGGTCATCGTCGGCCTGGACGCCAAGGACGGTTTCGTCGCCACCGATGGCTGGGCAGAAGTCAGCTCGGTGCAGGTCATCGACCTGGCCAAGCGTTTCGAGGCCGATGGCGTCTCGGCGATCGTCTACACCGACATCGCCAAGGACGGCATGATGCAGGGCTGCAACGTGCCCTTCACCAAGGCCCTGGCCGAAGCCACGTCGATCCCGGTCATCGCTTCGGGTGGCATTCACAACCTGGGCGACATCAAGGCCCTGCTGGATGCCAAGGCCCCTGGCATCATTGGCGCCATCACCGGCCGTGCCATCTACGAAGGCACCCTCGATGTCGCCGAGGCCCAGGCCTTCTGCGACAACTACCAAGGCTGAGGACTGAACCATGGCACTGGCCAAGCGCATCATCCCTTGCCTGGACGTGGACAACGGCCGGGTGGTCAAGGGCGTCAAGTTCGAGAACATTCGGGATGCCGGCGACCCGGTGGAAATCGCCCGTCGCTACAATGAGCAAGGTGCCGACGAGATCACCTTCCTCGACATCACCGCCAGCGTCGACGGTCGCGACACCACCCTGCATACCGTCGAGCGCATGGCCAGCCAGGTGTTCATTCCGCTGACCGTGGGCGGTGGCGTGCGCACCGTGCAGGACATCCGCAACCTGCTCAATGCCGGTGCCGACAAGGTCTCGATCAACACCGCGGCGGTGTTCAACCCCGAGTTCGTCGGTGAAGCTGCCGACCGTTTCGGTTCGCAGTGCATCGTCGTCGCCATCGACGCGAAGAAGGTTTCCGGCCCCGGCGAAGCGCCGCGTTGGGAGATCTTCACCCACGGTGGCCGCAAGCCGACCGGCCTGGATGCCGTCGAGTGGGCGAAGAAGATGGAAGGTCTGGGGGCCGGCGAAATCCTGCTGACCAGCATGGATCAGGACGGCATGAAGAACGGTTTCGACCTGGGTGTGACCCGGGCCATCAGCGATGCGCTGGGGATTCCGGTGATCGCTTCGGGTGGTGTGGGTAACCTGCAGCACCTGGCCGACGGCATTCTGGAAGGGCATGCCAGTGCGGTTCTGGCGGCCAGTATCTTCCACTTCGGTGAGTACACGGTACCGGAAGCCAAGGCCTACATGGCTTCGCGCGGGATTGTGGTGCGCTGAACAATGATTGGGGCCGCTTTGCGGCCCATCTGCCGTAGCCGGCCCTCCAGAGGAGCCCGCTCGCCGGCGATGGGCCGCAAGGCGGCCCCAATTGCATCATCCGTGGGTCTTGCCCAGCAACGCGTGATACAACTCGGTATCCCCGAGAATCCCTACCACTTTGTCGTTATCCTGCAGCACCAGCTTGTTGCCCGTCTGATAACGAATCTGCAGCGCCTCACGCATGCCGATATCGGCGTGCACCACAGTTGGCCTGCGTTCGAGCAGCTCTACATCCTGCCCCGGTGCCCATTTCTGCATGTCCAGGCCGTTCTGGCCCTGGCGTGCGCGCTTGAGCGAGCCTCCTTCGCCAAGGTCCAGCCACGAGTCGATACCTGGGTCCAGGCAAACCGAGCCGTTGACCCGTTTGCAGTTGTCCAGGCTGCGCATCAGGCTGCGGCCGCACAGCACGTTGAGCGGGTTGGTGTGGGCGACGAAGGTGCGCACATACTCATCCGCCGGGTTGAGGACGATTTCCTCGGGCTTGCTGTACTGGATGATCCGGCCATCTTTCATGATGGCGATGCGGCTGCCCAGTTTCAGCGCCTCGTCCAGGTCGTGGCTGACGAACACGATGGTCTTGCTCAACTTGCTTTGCAGCGCCAGCAGCTCGTCCTGCAGGCCCTGGCGGATCAGCGGGTCAAGCGCGGAGAAGGGTTCGTCCATCAGCAGGATGTCGGCATCCATGGCCAGTGCGCGGGCCAGACCCACACGTTGCTGCATGCCGCCTGACAGTTCGTCCGGCTTCTTGTTGCGCCATTGGGTCAGGCCCACCAGTTCAAGCTTTTCGTCCACCAGCTTGCGCCGTTCCTTCTCCGGACGGCCCTGCATTTCGAGGCCGAAGCTGATGTTCTCGCGCACCGTCAGCCAAGGCATCAGGGCAAACTTCTGGAACACCATGGCGATGCGCTTGGTGCGCATCATTTTCAGCTCGGCCGGGGTGCAGTGGGCAATGTCGATGTTCCGGCCTTCATGCTCGACGAACAGTTTGCCGCGGCTGACGGTGTTCAGGCCGTTGATGCAGCGCAGCAGGCTCGACTTGCCCGAGCCCGACAGGCCCATGAGCACGCAGATCTCGCCTTTGTTGATATCCAGGTTGGCCTTTTCCACGCCCACCACGAGGCCGGTCTGCTTGAGGATCTGCTCGCGGGTCTTGCCCTGGTCGAGCAGGGCCAGCGCCTCGCGTGGCTTGTTGGAGAAGATGACGTCGACGTCTTCGAATCGAATGATGCTCATGCTTCACCCCTTACCGGCAGCTCCGGTTGCTTGCAGATACGGTCGAGCATGATCGCCAGCAGCACGATCGCCAGGCCCGCTTCGAAGCCCAGGGAAATATCAGCGGTGTTCAGTGCGTTGACCACAGGTTTGCCCAGGCCATCGGCCCCTACCAGTGCAGCGATCACCACCATCGACAGCGACAGCATGATGCACTGGGTCACGCCGGCGGCGATGCTCGGCATCGCGTGCGGCAGCTCGATGCGGGTCAGCAGTTGGCGGCGTGAGCAGCCGAATGCCTTGCCGGCGTCCATCAGCTCTTGCGGCACGTCGCAAATGCCCAGGTAAGTGAGGCGGATGGGGGCGGCGATGGCGAACACCACCGTCGAGATCAGCCCCGGCACCACTCCCAGCCCGAACAAGGTCAGGGTCGGGATCAGGTAAACGAAGGTGGGCACGGTCTGCATCAGGTCGAGGACCGGGCGCATGGCGGTATAGAACATTGGCTTGTGCGCGGCGACGATGCCCAGCGGCACGCCGATGGCCACGCAGACCACTGTGGCGAAGGTGACCTGTGCCAGGGTCTCCATGGTTTCCTGCCAGTACCCCAGGTTAAGGATCAGCAGGAAGGAAAGGGCAACGAAAGCGGTCAGCGCCCACTTGCGCTGAATCAGGTGCGCGAGGGCGGCGAATACAGCCACCAGAACGAACGGGTTGAACCACGTCAGGGCGCTGGTGACGCCGTGGATCATGAATTCCAGGCCTTGGGCGATGGCGTCGAAGTAGCTGGCGCCGTTCTGGGTCAACCATTCGACGAATGAGGCGATGTACTGCCCCAGGGGTATTTTCTGATCGATAAGCATGATAGCGAGCTTCCACCTGCAAAGATTGAAATCAGTCCGGGGCGGGAAGGTTCCCGCCCCGGCGGTGTTGCCATAGCGTCTTGCGTTATTGCGTCAGTTTGGCCTTGGCCGCCTCAAGGCCGGGTTTGCCATCAACGGTGGTAACGCCGGCCAGCCAGTTATCCAACTTGCCGGGGTTGGCCTTGAGCCATTTCTTGGCGGCGTCCTCGGGCTTCATCTTGTCGTCCAGGACATAGCCCATCATGGTGCTTTCATCCTTGAGCTCGAACGACAGGTTCTTCAACAGTTGCCCGACGTTGCTGCATTCCTGCGTATAGCCTTTGCGCGTATTGGTCAGCACGGTGGCCTTGCCGAAATCGGGACCGAAGAATTCGTCCCCTCCGGTCAGGTACTGCATCTTGAAGCGGGTGTTCATCGGGTGCGGTTCCCAGCCCAGGAACACGATCGCTTCGCCGCGCTTCTGTGCCCTGTCCACTTGCGACAGCATGCCGGCCTCGCTGGACTGCACGATCTTGAAGCCTGCGTCCTTCAGGCCGAAGGCGTTCTTGTCGATCATGCTCTGGATGGTGCGGTTACCGTCGTTACCCGGCTCGATGCCGTAGATCTTGCCGTCCAGCTCTTTCTTGAACTTGGGGATGTCGGAGAAATCCTTCAGGCCCTTGTCATAGAGCGCCTGGGGGACGGCCAAGGTGTACTTGGCGTTCTCCAGGTTGGCGCGCACCGTTTCCACGGTACCGGCATCGCGGTACTGCTTGATGTCGTTTTCCATGGTCGGCATCCAGTTGCCGAGAAACACGTCCAGGTCCTTGCCGGTGGCCAGCGACTTGTAGGTCACCGGTACCGAGATCATGGTGGTGTGGGTCTTGTAACCCAGTGCTTCGAGCACAACGCTGGTGGTAGCGGTGGTTACGGTGATGTCAGTCCAGCCGACGTCGGAAAAACGTACCGTCTGGCACTGCTCAGGCTCTGCAGCCTGGGCCAGCATCGGTGCGGACAGCAACGCAACCAGCAACAGCGAGGGTGAACCTTTCATGGATGGACTCCTGTGATTTTATCTTCGGGTTCGCGTGGGTCTCCGGGCTTTCTGAGGGTCCGGTAGACCAGGCCTGCAGAGGGCAGGATGCGAGGCCGTGCAAAACGAGTCGCTTTCGATAATCCTCCAGCGCCGGTTAATCGCCTACTGGTAGGGTCGTAACCAGTACGGAACGGGTCGCATCCAGTATCGGCGACGTCGTTTATGGATTTCTCCACCCCGTCGGCCGCGTTTTTGCGTCACAAGGTCGCTTGAAAACGGCGCACGGGTGGCCGGATCGACAGCGGCGCTGCTGAGCAAAAGTACGTCGGTTGCAGACGGCGAGGGGAGGCATAAAAGCCCGATGATGCGTGCATTCGTGGCGGCTCGCAGCTTCAGCCTAGCAGTTGCCCCGCCCTGCGCATGGCGCGCAGAGACAAGCCCAGCAAGAGGTGAAGCGACAATGGCCATCAGCGTGTTCGACCTGTTCAAGATTGGTGTCGGGCCTTCCAGCTCCCACACCGTTGGCCCCATGCGTGCCGGCGCCCTGTTCGTCCAAGGGCTGCGCGAGCGCGGCGAGCTGGAACAGGTAAAACGGATCGAGGTGAGGCTGTACGGCTCGCTGTCGGCCACCGGTATCGGCCACGGCACCGACAACGCCACCATCATGGGCCTGATGGGCGAATGGCCTGACGCCATCGACCCCACCCAGATCGTCCCGCGCATCGCCGACCTGCGTGAAACCAACACCCTGCAGCTGGACGGGCGCCTGCCCATCGAGTTCGTCTGGGCCCGCGACATGCTGCTGCTGGATGAGAACCTGCCGTACCACCCCAACGCCATGACCCTGATCGCCGAAGGCGCGCAGGGCGAGCTGCACCGCGATACCTATTACTCGGTAGGCGGCGGCTTCGTGGTCGATGCAGCCCAGGCCGCCAGCGGTGTGCTGGACGCCGACCAGACGGTGTTGCCATACGATTTCAACAGCGCGGCCGAACTGCTGCGCCTGTGCAAACAAAACGACATGAGCGTGTCGCAATTGATGATGGCCAACGAGAAGGTCTGGCGCAGCGAAGAAGAGATTCGCGCTGGCTTGCACAAGCTCTGGGATGCCATGCAGGAATGCGTCAACAACGGCCTGAAATACGAAGGCACGCTGCCCGGCGGGCTCAACGTCCGCCGTCGCGCCGCCAAGCTGCATCGCAGCTTGAAGGAGATCGGCAAGCCCAACGTGATCGGCTCGACCATGAGCGCGATGGAGTGGGTCAACCTGTTCGCCCTGGCGGTCAATGAAGAGAACGCCGCGGGCGGGCGCATGGTCACGGCGCCCACCAACGGCGCCGCGGGCATCATTCCGGCAGTGTTGCACTACTACATGCGCTTCAGCGATGCGGTGAACGAGTCCAGCGTGGTCGACTTCTTCCTCGCCGCGGCAGCCGTGGGCATCCTGTGCAAGAAGAACGCTTCCATCTCTGGTGCCGAGGTCGGCTGCCAGGGCGAGGTGGGCTCGGCGTGCGCCATGGCGGCGGCAGGCCTTGCCGAAGTGCTGGGGGCAACGCCTCCACAAGTGGAGAACGCGGCGGAAATCGCCCTGGAGCATAACCTTGGCCTGACTTGCGACCCGGTTGGTGGGCTGGTGCAGGTGCCGTGCATCGAGCGCAACGCCATTGCCGCGGTGAAGGCGATCAACGCCGTGCAGATGGCTTTGCGTGGGGATGGCGAGCACTTCATTTCCCTCGACCAGGTGATCCGCACCATGCGAGACACCGGCGCCGACATGCACGACAAATACAAGGAAACCTCGCGTGGTGGCCTGGCGGTCAGTGCCATCGAATGCTGATGCGCTGATTTCGAACTGATGTGAGCTCTGCGCCCCTTTTTGGGGCGCTGTTTTTGGAAGTACCGGCTGTCGGCTGTCGCACTCAGTGTGGGTATTGTCGGTGACACTCAAATGTGTCGCTTCTGGGCATCCTTCCCAACCGTGCTACCGTTCTGCTCAGCAGTTACACGCAAAGGCGCTGGCGCGCCTGTTTGCGTTTTTCCGCAAGCGCGTACGAAACGCTTGATTTGCCGAAAGAAGACGTCGTTTTTGGTTTTTTTTGGATGCGCGTTCAATTTCCGGCACGCCGTTTGCGTTGAGATTGGCAAAGCCCCTGCATAACGAACGGGGGCACTAACAAGAAATCAGTGTCCGCCTGAGGCACACCCTGCATTTGTGTGAGGAGAAATCGCGATGACGTCGTACACCTCCGGGAACCCAACCCAGAACCGCACAGCCCCACAGTCCATCGGTTTTCTCCTGCTGGACAATTTCACCCTGATTTCCCTGGCATCGGCCGTCGAGCCGCTGCGCATGGCCAACCAGCTCTCCGGTCGTGAGCTGTACCGCTGGCATACGCTGACAGTCGATGGCGGCCAGGTATGGGCCAGCGATGGTCTGCAGATCACCCCGGATGCAGCCATCAACAACGCACCGCCCATGGACACCGTGATCGTCTGCGGTGGCGTGGGCATCCAGCGTTCGGTCACCCGCGAGCATGTCACCTGGCTGCAGGCCCAGGCCCGCCAGTCGCGCAGGCTTGGCGCGGTATGCACCGGCAGCTGGGCTCTGGCATGTGCCGGCCTGCTCGACGGCTTCGATTGCAGCGTGCACTGGGAATGTCTGGCGGCGATGCAGGAAGCCTTCCCTCGCGTGAACATGAGCACCCGTCTGTTCACCCTGGACCGTAACCGCTTCACCAGCTCGGGTGGCACTGCGCCGCTGGACATGATGCTGCACCTGATCAGCCGCGATCATGGTCGTGAACTGTCGGCAGCGATTTCCGAAATGTTCGTCTACGAGCGCATCCGCAACGAGCAGGATCACCAGCGCGTGCCGCTCAAGCACATGCTTGGTACCAACCAGCCGAAGCTGCAAGAGATCGTCGCGCTGATGGAAGCCAACCTGGAAGAGCCGATCGACCTGGACGAGTTGGCTGTTTATGTGTCGGTGTCGCGGCGCCAGCTCGAGCGCCTGTTCCAGAAATACCTGCACTGCTCGCCGTCGCGCTATTACCTCAAGCTGAGACTGATTCGTGCGCGGCAGTTGCTCAAGCAGACGCCGATGTCGATCATCGAAGTGGCGTCGGTGTGCGGCTTCGTTTCCACACCGCACTTCTCCAAGTGCTACCGCGAATACTTCGGTATTCCGCCGCGTGACGAGCGTGTCGGTTCCAACACCGCTCAGCAGGTAGCGATGATGCCGATCCCGCAGGCCATGACCCTGTCGCCGCACAGCGGGCCGATGGCCGCCCTGAGCCAGGCGCGCAACGAGTCGACGTTCGCCAGTGTGAGGATCTGACGCTCAATCGCCGGCCAGCCGGCGCCTACAGGTAACCCGCTAACCTATAGGCGCCGGCTGGCCGGCGATGGGCGAGGGTGAAATCAGGTGCGCTTGTTGAACTGCGCCAACGCAGGCAGCAATTGCTTGTCGATCGCCTGGCGCACGGCCGGCAGAATCGTTGCGCTACCGGTATACATCTGTTCGACCATACCCTTCAGGGCACGGGCGTTGGGCTCGGTCAACCCGCGAACCACCACCTCGCACGCCTGCTCGGCGCTGGCACCGGCCGGAATGTCGAATCCCCGTGCGCGCAGGTGGCCCAACAGGTCGTCCTGATCAATCAAATCCGCATGCATCATGGCTGTTGTCCTTGTTTGCTGCTGTGATCGTCAGCCGATTCTGTGACGTGCCAGGCAAGGCGGCAAGGACAGAATGTCGCAATGGCTGCTTTGGCTAAGAACAGGTCGTTCCCGACTAAATCTGCGAGCGGGGAAGTCAGCACACTGAACTCATTCACGGTACCAGGGGGTTTGGTCACCCTCGCTCACACAGTGGATGTTTGCTCGCTCTTGGCCCCGGATGCTCACGGCTTTCCGGGGTTATTTTTTTGCGTCCAAGGGCCATTCGCGGAAAAACCCGCTCCTCTAGATACCCGCTGCTCTCGTGAGCCGTGGAACACCTGTAGGAGCGGGTTCAGCCGCGAGCGGGCAATGGAATCTATGCAGGAAGACCAATCACACGCCCGGCGAATTCAGGCGCTGACAGGTCGCGCTGGTTCTCTACCCAGTCGTTGAGCAATGCCACGCTGCGCTCCCCGAACGGCGCCGATTTAGGCCCCGCCAGGTCTACATGCAGCAGCATCTGCTCGCTTGCCGCCAATGCTTCGTCGAACCCCGCCCGGTGCAGGCTGTGGTAAAGGTGCAGGCGCTTGCGGTCGAAACCGATGATCTGCGTCTGCACCCACACTTCGGTGCCCAGCTTCACTTCATGCAGGTAGTTGATGTGCGCCTCGAGGGTGAACAGCGAATGTCCGCTTTGCCCACGGCTGTCGGCATCCAGGCCGATGCGCTCCATCAATGCGTCGGTGGCGTAGCTGAAGATCAGCAGGTAATAGGCATCGCGCAGATGCCCGTTGTAGTCGACCCAGTCCTCCTGGACCGGGGTACGGTAGGTGATCGAAGCGGGCATTGCGGTCTCCTCACTCGCCAAACGCCAGGCCGTGGCTGGCTTTGCTGTTTTTCACAGCTTCCAGTACTGCCAGCAGGGTGTCATCACGATAGCGCTCCAGCGCGGCGATGCTGCGCTCGCCCAGTTGCTCCGAGGTGCCTTCGACCACGTCGTCGATCAGTTTGTCCGTCAGCTCCGGTGCTGGCAGGTAGGTCCAGGGCAGCTTCAGCGCCGGGCCGAACTGGGACATGAAGTGGCGCATGCCAGCATCGCCGCCCGCCAGGGTGTAAGTGAGGAAGGTGCCCATGAACGACCAGCGCAGACCGGCACCGAAGCGGATGGCGTCGTCGATCTCGCCCGTCGTGGCTACGCCGTCGTTGACCAGGTGCAGGGCTTCGCGCCACAGCGCTTCGAGCAGGCGGTCGGCGATGAAGCCGGGGACTTCCTTGCGTACGTGCAGCGGGCGCATGCCCAAGGCCGTGTAGAAGGTCTTCGCGGCCTCGATGGCGTCCGGGGAAGTGCGGTTGCCACCGACGATCTCGACCAACGGCAGCAGGTACACCGGGTTGAACGGGTGGCCGACCACGCAGCGCTCGGGGTGGGTGGCCGACTCGTAGAACTCACTGGGCAGCAGCCCCGAGGTGCTGGAACCGATGATGGCGTTCGGTTTGGCCGCGGCGCTGATCTTGGCGTGCAGGTCGAGCTTGAGGTCGAGGCGTTCCGGGGCGCTTTCCTGGATGAAATCGGCGTCGCGAACGCATTCTTCGATGGTCGCGACGAACTTCAGCCGCTGCTGCGAAGCACCGGGCGCCAGGCCTTGTTTCTCAAGGGCCGGCCAGGCATTGGCGATGCGCTTGCGAAGCGCCTGTTCGGCACCGGGGGCCGGGTCCCAGGCGATGACATCCAGGCCATGGGCGAGGGCGCGGGCGACCCAGCCGCTGCCAATCACGCCGCTACCGAGGGCGGCGAAGGTCTTGATTTCGGTGATGAAGGGCATGTCGATCTCCTTGGCTCGGTATCAGCGGCGCTTGAGGTTCATTTTTTCCCGGCCTTCTGCCGGGGTGAGCACGCGGGCGCCCATGCGGGTGATGATTTCCGCTGCCCGCTCGACCAGCTGGCCGTTGCTCGCCAGTACGCCACGGTCCAGGTACAGGTTGTCTTCCAGGCCCACGCGAACGTTGCCGCCGAGCAGTACCGCCTGCGCCGCCATGGGCATCTGCATGCGGCCGATGCCGAAGCCTGCCCAGGTCACGTTCGCCGGCAGGTTGTCGACCATCGCCTTCATGGTGGTGGTGTCGGCCGGTGCCCCCCACGGGATGCCCAGGCACAGCTGGAACAGCGGGTCCTCTAGCAGGCCCTCCTTCATCATCTGCTTGGCGAACCACAGGTGGCCTGTGTCGAAGATCTCCAGCTCGGCTTTCACGCCCAGCTCGGTAATGCGCTTGGCGCCGGCACGCAGTTGCGCGGGGGTCGAGACGTAGATGGCGTTGCCATCGCCGAAGTTGAGGGTGCCGCAGTCGAGGGTGCAGATTTCCGGCAACAGTGCCTCGACGTGGGCCAGGCGTTCCAGCGGGCCGATCAGGTCGGTGCCTGGGCCGAATTCCATTGGCGACTCGCCTGGGCCGATTTCAAGGTCGCCGCCCATGCCGGCAGTGAGGTTGACGATGATGTCCACGTCGGCTTCGCGGATGCGTTCCATCACTTCGCGGTACAACGCTACGTCGCGGCTGAAGCGGCCGGTTTGCGGGTCGCGGACGTGGCAGTGGACCACGGTGGCGCCAGCCTTGGCGGCTTCGACGGCGGATTCGGCGATCTGTTTGGGGGTGACCGGGACCAAGTGGCTCTTGGCAACGGTGTCGCCGGCACCGGTGAGGGCGCAGGTGATGATGACGTCATGGTTCATGGCGTGGTTCCTGGTGATATCGGGGGTGGATTTTTCGCGGGCAAGCCCGCTCCCACAGGATCGACGTGACCCTGAATGTAGCGCTGTACCTGTAGGCGCGAGCTTGCTGGCGAAGAGGCCGGATCAGTTGGCGCTGAGCTTGAGGTTCTCGGCAGCTGGCTGGCCGTCGAAGGTGGTCACACCTTCAAGCCAGCGGGCCTTGTCTTCGGGGTGGTCCTTGAGCCACTGGCGGGCCGATTCCAGGGCGTCCTTGTGGTCGAGCAACGGCTGCATCATGCGGCTCTCGTCCTCGGCACTGAAGTTCAGGTTGGTCAGCAGGCGGTGGGCATTGGGACAGCGTTGGGCGTAGTCTGGCGCCGTGACCGTCCACACCGTCGCCCGGCCTTCGTCAGGGCCCAGGGCATCCTGGCTGTCGCCCAGGTAGGCCATCTCGATGTTCACATTCATCGGGTGCGGCGCCCAGCCAAAGAACACTACCGCTTCCTTGCGCCGTACGGCGCGGTCGACAGCGGCGAGCATGCCTGCCTCACTCGATTCGACCAGCTGGAACTTGCCCAGGTCGAACTGGTTCTTGGTGATCATCGCCTTGATCTGGGTATTGGCGCCGGAACCCGGTTCGATGCCATAGATCTTGCCGCCCAGTTCTTTCTCGAACTTGTGGATGTCGGCGAAGGTTTTCAGGCCTTTGTCATAGAGGTATTTCGGCACGGCCAGGGTGGCGCGGGCGTCCTCCAGGCTGGGCTTGTCCAAGACCTTGACCTGGTTGGCATCGACGAACGGGGTGATGGTTTGGGTCATGAGCGGGTTCCAGTACCCCAGGAACATGTCCAGGCGCTTGTCGCGGATACCGGCGAAGATGATCTGCTGCGAGGCGCTGGTCTGCTTGGTCTGGTAACCCAGCCCATCGAGCAGCACCTGCGCCATGGCGCTGGTGGCGATGACGTCGGTCCAGTTGACCACGCCCAGGCGCACGTCCTTGCAGACGGCGGGTTCGGCGGCGAATACGGGGCTTGCAAGGGTGGTGCTCAGAGCGAGGGAAAACAGGCTGCGGCGGATCAAGCTGTGCATGGTGGCTCTCCAACGGCAGTGCATATTGTTATAGGGGCCGGTCTCTCTGGACCGTGTGTTTAAGCTACGCGGGTGGCACACTGGAAAATCGCACGCTGGCGACTCACACTTGCACCCTGGCGACCTGTCCTCATCAGAGAAACCTCGATGTCGCAAACTATCCAGTTCCTCCTGCTTCCAGGCTTTTCGGCCATGGGCTTCATCAGCGCCTTGGAGCCGCTGCGCGTGGCCAACCGCTTCCGTGGGCCACAGTACCGTTGGCAGGTGCTGAGCCTGGATGGCGGGGCGGTGCAGGCGAGCAACGGTATGTCGGTCAACGCCGATGGCGCGTTGGGCGATGAGCCGCACGGGCAGATGCTGCTGGTGGTCGCAGGGTTCGATCCGTTGGCCAGTTATGGCCATGGCTTGCAACAAGCGCTACGTCGTCTCGACCACGAGGGGGTGATTCTGGGCGGCATCGATACCGGCGCGATGGTATTGGCCGAAGCGGGCCTGCTGGATGGGCATCGGGCGACCTTGCATTGGGAGGCGCTGGAGGCTTTCAAGGAGCGTTATCCACGGTTGCAGGCGACGCAGGAGCTGTTCGAGATCGACCGCCGAAGAATTACCTGCGCGGGTGGCACGGCGTCGATCGACCTGATGCTCGACCTGATCGGCCAGGCCCATGGCAGCGAGTTGGCGGTGCAGGTTTCCGAGCAGTTCGTGCTGGGGCGTATCCGTCCGCGACAGGATCACCAGCGCATGCAGATCGCCTCCCGCTACGGCATCAGCAACAAGAAGCTGGTGAAGGTCATTGGCGAGATGGAGCGCAACACCGAGCAGCCGCTCAATACCCAGGTGCTGGCCGATGCCGTGCAGGTGACCCGGCGGCAGCTCGAGCGGTTGTTTCGCCTGTACCTGAACGACACGCCCAGTGGCTTCTATTTGCGGCTGCGCTTGGACAAGGCGCGGCAGTTGTTGCGTCAGACCGACATGAGCGTGCTGGAGGTCGGCGTGGCATGCGGGTTCGAGTCTGCGTCGTACTTTACCCGCTGCTACCGAACGCGGTTCGAGCGCTGTCCGCGGGAGGACCGGTTGGCTCGGGTGGTCTGAGGTCTTCCTGCGCTGGCCTCTTTGCGGGGTTGCCCGCGAAGAGGCCGTTACAGGGCTACTGCTGACCGATGGATTGCAGGTACTCCGAGCGGTCATCGCTGCGCTGTGCAACGCAGGTATCCCAGGCCGCCTGGAACGCTTTGCTGCCGGGTTTCTCGGCATAGGTTTCGACCTTGCAGTCGGCATCGCGCAGCTGCGTCCACAGTTTTTCGGCGGCATCCATGCGCCCGACCAGGGCTGTGGCCTTGTCGCCTTCATCGGCATATTGGTCGCGAATGCGCTGAATCAGGTCGTCATACGCCGACTTCAACTCGCGCTCGGCGGTCTGTTTATTGAACGCCGCGCAAGCGAAGGCCTGCTGGTCGCTCTCGACGTTATCGCAGGGCGTGCTTTCTTCCTCGCCGGCCTGGGCGCCCATCGCAAAGGCCATCAGAACCAGCCATGCCATTGATTTCATCCGTTATCTCCTCGAACCGGCTGACGAATCGCCGCGATTCTCGCTCAGCCCACGTCTGTGCGGTAGCTCCCTGACGAAATGTTCATAAACGCCTGGCGAATGTCGTTATCGAGACTGGCTCTCATCGGCGGATGGCGCGCCAGAGCGTGCCATGTCGCGCATTGACGCTTTCGGCAAACCCCCTGTCGTTTTTGCATCGGGGCGCCTCGGGGCACAGGCATATGCTGGCTCCAAAGCGCCGGCACAAGGTTTGGCGCGAGCCAACTCGATAAAAGGGGACAGCCTGATGAGCCCAGCCGAACTTCACGCCGACAGCATCGTCATCGACGGTCTGATCATTGCCAAATGGAACCGCGAGCTGTTCGAGGACATGCGCAAGGGCGGGCTGACCGCGGCCAACTGCACGGTGTCGGTGTGGGAGGGCTTCAAGGCCACCGTCGATAACATCGCCGCCAGCCAGAAGCTGATCCGCGAGAACAGCGACCTGGTAATGCCGGTACGTACCACCGCCGACATTCGCAAGGCCAAGGAACTGGGCAAGACCGGCATCCTCTTCGGTTTCCAGAACGCCCATGCGTTCGAAGACCAGATCGCCTACGTCGACGTGTTCAAGCAGCTGGGCGTGGGCATCGTGCAGATGTGCTACAACACCCAGAACCTGGTTGGCACCGGCTGCTACGAGCGTGACGGCGGCCTGTCGGGCTTCGGTCGCGAAATCGTCGCCGAGATGAACCGCGTCGGCATCATGTGCGACCTGTCCCACGTGGGCTCCAAGACCTCCGAGGAAGTCATCCTCGAATCGAAAAAGCCGGTCTGCTACTCCCACTGCCTGCCTTCTGGCCTGAAGGAGCACCCGCGCAACAAGTCGGACGAAGAGCTGAAGTTCATCGCCGACCACGGCGGCTTCGTCGGCGTGACCATGTTCGCACCGTTCCTGGCCAAGGGCATCGACTCGACCATCGACGACTACGCCGAGGCCATCGAGTACACCATGAACATCGTCGGCGAAGACGCTATCGGTATCGGTACCGACTTCACCCAAGGCCACGGCCAGGATTTCTTCGAATACCTGACCCATGACAAGGGCTACGCCCGTCGCCTGACCAACTTCGGCAAGATCATCAACCCGCTCGGCATTCGCACTGTCGGCGAGTTCCCCAACCTCACCGAAACCCTGCTCAAGCGCGGCCACTCCGAGCGTGTGGTGCGCAAGATCATGGGCGAGAACTGGGTCAACGTCCTCAAGGATGTCTGGGGCGAGTAAGCCGCTCTCCAAGCCTGATAGCCCCTGCCAGCAACGCCGGGGCACCCACATAAAAATTTTTATGGAGTTGAGTTTCCATGGCCAAGATCGCCCCGCAATTGCCAATCGAAGTCGACAGCGAGACCGGTGTCTGGACCAGCGACGCCCTGCCGATGCTGTACGTGCCGCGCCATTTCTTCGTTAACAACCACATCGGCATCGAGGAAGTGCTGGGCGCCGAAGCCTACGCCGAGATTCTGTACAAGGCCGGCTACAAGTCCGCCTGGCACTGGTGTGAAAAAGAAGCCGAATGCCATGGCCTGGAAGGCGTCGCGGTGTTCGAGCACTACATGAAGCGCCTGTCCCAGCGTGGTTGGGGCCTGTTCGAAATCCAGGACATCGACCTCGACAAAGGCACCTGCAGCGTCAAGCTCAAGCACTCGGCGTTCGTGTACGTCTATGGCAAGTGCGGCCGCAAGGTCGACTACATGTTCACTGGCTGGTTCGCCGGTGCCATGGACCAGATTCTCGCCGCCCGTGGCAGTTCGATCCGCACCGTGGCCGAGCAGGTCTACGGCGGTTCGGAAGAAGGTCACGATGACGGCCTGTTCGTCGTCAAGCCGTTGTAAGTCGGAGAGAGCGTCATGGCATTCGAAGCAATGTTCCAGCCGATCCAGATCGGCAAACTGACCATCCGCAACCGCGTGCTCAGCACCGCGCATGCCGAGGTCTACGCCACCGACGGCGGCATGACTACCGACCGTTACGTGAAGTACTACGAAGAGAAGGCCAAGGGCGGCATCGGCCTGGCCATCTGCGGTGGCTCGTCGGTGGTCGCCATCGACAGCCCGCAGGAGTGGTGGTCGTCGGTGAACCTGTCCACCGACCGGATCATCCCGCACTTCCAGAACTTGGCCGACGCCATGCACAAGCATGGCGCCAAGATCATGATCCAGATTACCCACATGGGTCGTCGTTCGCGTTGGGACGGCTTCAACTGGCCGACCCTGATGTCGCCGTCGGGCATCCGTGAACCGGTGCACCGCGCTACCTGCAAGACCATCGAGGTGGAAGAGATCTGGCGCGTGATCGGCAACTACGCGCAAGCTGCGCGTCGTGCCAAGGAAGGTGGTCTGGACGGCGTCGAACTGTCGGCCGTGCACCAGCACATGATCGACCAGTTCTGGAGCCCTCGGGTCAACAAACGTACCGACGAATGGGGCGGTACCTTCGAAGGCCGCATGAAGTTCGGCCTGGAAGTGCTCAAGGCCGTGCGCAAGGAAGTCGGCGACGACTTCTGCGTGGGCATGCGTATCTGTGGCGACGAGTTCCACCCCGATGGCCTGAGCCACGAGGACATGAAGCAGATCGCTGCCTACTACGACGCCACTGGCATGATCGACTTCATCGGCGTGGTCGGCTCGGGTTGCGACACCCACAACACCTTGGCCAACGTCATCCCGAACATGAGCTACCCGCCGGAGCCGTTCCTGCACCTGGCGGCGGGCATCAAGGAAGTGGTCAAGGTCCCGGTGCTGCACGCGCAGAACATCAAGGACCCGAACCAGGCCACGCGTATCCTGGAAGGCGGCTACGTGGACATGGTCGGCATGACCCGCGCCCATATCGCCGACCCGCACCTGATCGCCAAGATCAAGATGGGCCAGGTCGACCAGATCAAGCAGTGCGTCGGTGCCAACTACTGTATCGACCGTCAGTACCAGGGCTTGGATGTACTGTGCATCCAGAACGCCGCGACTTCCCGTGAATACATGGGCGTGCCGCACATCATCGAGAAGTCCACCGGGCCCAAGCGCAAGGTGGTGGTGGTCGGTGCCGGCCCTGCCGGTATGGAAGCTGCGCGTGTCGCCGCCGAGCGTGGCCACGACGTGACCGTGTTCGAGAAGAAAGACCAGATCGGCGGGCAGATCACCATCGCCGCCAAGGCGCCGCAGCGCGACCAGATCGCCGGTATCACCCGCTGGTACCAGCTGGAGTTCGCCCGCCTGAAAGTCGACCTGCGCCTGGGCACTGCCGCTGACGTGGATGCCATCCAGGACCTGCGTCCGGACATCATCGTCCTGGCGGTGGGCGGCCATCCGTTCGTCGAACAGAACGAGCACTGGGGCGCTGCCGAAGGGCTGGTGGTCAGCAGCTGGGACGTACTCGACGGCAAGGTCGCGCCGGGCAAGAACGTGCTGGTGTACGACACCATCTGCGAATTCACTGGTATGTCTGCCGCGGACTTCCTGGCCGACAAGGGCAGCCAGGTGGAAATCGTCACTGACGATATCAAGCCGGGTGTCGCGATGGGGGGGACCACCTTCCCGACCTACTACCGCAGCATCTACCCGAAAGAAGTGATCATGACCGGCGACATGATGCTGGAAAAGGTCTACCGCGAGGGTGACAAGGTGGTGGCGGTGCTGGAGAACGAGTACACCGGCGCCAAGGAAGAACGGGTGGTCGACCAGGTGGTGATCGAGAACGGCGTGCGTCCTGACGAGCAGCTGTACTACGCGCTCAAGGAGGGTTCGCGCAACAAAGGCCAGATCGACATCGAGGCCCTGTTCGCGATCAAGCCGCAGCCGATCCTCAGCCAGCCGGGCGAAGGTTACCTGCTGTATCGCATCGGTGACTGCGTGGCCCAGCGCAACGTGCATGCTGCGATCTATGACGCCCTTCGCCTGTGCAAGGACTTCTGATCGCTCCGCCTCTCTAGAGGCGGACTGGCCCCCCTGTAGGAGCGAGTTCGCTCGCGATGGCGGCAGCCCTGGCAACCAGGTTGTCTGATCGGTCGCTATCGCGAGCACGCTCGCTCCTACAGGGGTCCGCGCCGACCTTCAGGGCGGCGCAAGAATTCAGCTGTTGTGGGAGCCTCCCATGTTGAACACCCTTCTACCCATCCTGCTGTTCGCTGCCCTTGGCCTGGCAGTGCTCGGCGCCCTGCGTCGCGTGCGCATGTGGCGGCGTGGTCGGGCCGCCAAGGTCGACTTGATCGGCGGCCTGCTGGCCATGCCAAGGCGCTACCTGGTGGACCTGCACCATGTGGTCGAGCGCGACAAGTACATGTCCAAGACCCACGTCGCCACCGCGGGCGGCTTCGTGCTGTCGGCCGTTCTGGCGATCCTTGTGCATGGCTTCGGCCTGCAGAGCAAGATTCTTGGCTATGCCTTGCTGGTAGCCACGGTGATCATGTTCAGCGGCGCCATCTTCGTCTTCAAACGCCGTCGCAACCCACCCGCACGCCTGTCCAAGGGCCCGTGGATGCGGCTGCCCAAGAGCTTGCTGGCGTTCGCCGCGAGCTTCTTCATCGCCACCTTGCCAGTCGCTGGCATCCTGCCGGCCGATACCGGCGGCTGGGTCATGGTCGCGGTTCTGGGCCTGGGCGTGCTGTGGGGCGTGTCGGAGCTGTTCTTCGGCATGACCTGGGGAGGCCCGATGAAGCACGCCTTCGCCGGGGCTTTGCACCTGGCCTGGCACCGGCGCGCAGAACGCTTTGGCGGTGGCCGCTCCACCGGCCTCAAGCCGCTGGACCTGGAAGACCCCAACGCACCGCTGGGCGTGGAAAAACCGGTGGACTTCACCTGGAACCAGCTACTTGGCTTCGATGCCTGCGTGCAGTGCGGTAAATGTGAAGCGATGTGCCCGGCGTTCGCCGCCGGTCAGCCGCTGAACCCGAAAAAACTGATTCAGGACATGGTCATCGGCCTGGCCGGTGGTACTGACGCCCAGTTCGCGGGCAGCCCGTATCCGGGCAAGCCGATCGGCGAACACGGCGGCCACCCGCACCAGCCGATCGTCAACGGCCTGGTCGACGCTGAAACGCTGTGGTCGTGCACCACTTGCCGCGCCTGCGTCGAGGAATGCCCGATGATGATCGAGCACGTCGATGCCATCGTTGACATGCGCCGCCACCTGACCCTGGAAAAAGGTGCGACCCCCAACAAAGGCGCCGAGGTGCTGGACAACCTGATCGCCACCGACAACCCGGGCGGTTTCAACCCTGGCGGGCGCATGAACTGGGCGGCCGACCTCAACCTGAAGCTGCTGTCGGACGTGAAAGCCACCGAGGTGCTGTTCTGGGTCGGCGACGGTGCCTTCGACATGCGCAACCAGCGCACCCTGCGCTCGTTCGTGAAAGTGCTCAAGGCCTCTGGCGTGGACTTCGCCGTGCTCGGCCTGGAAGAGCGCGACAGCGGTGATGTGGCGCGGCGCCTGGGCGATGAAGCGACCTTCCAGCAGTTGGCCAAGCGCAACATCCAGACCCTGGCCAAGTACAAGTTCCAGCGCATCGTCACTTGCGACCCGCACAGCTTCCACGTACTGAAGAACGAGTATGGCGCGCTGGGCGGCGAGTACCAGGTGCAGCACCACAGCACCTACATCGCCGAGCTGATCGCCGCGAACAAGCTCAACCTCGGCCAGCACAAGGGCGGCAGCGTCACCTATCACGACCCATGCTACCTGGGGCGCTACAACGGCGAGTACGAAGCCCCGCGCGCGGTGCTCAAGGCGCTGGGTATCGAAGTGCGCGAGATGGAGCGTTCGGGCTTCCGCTCCCGCTGCTGCGGCGGTGGTGGTGGTGCGCCGATCACTGACATCCCTGGCAAGCAACGTATTCCGGACATGCGCATGGACGATATCCGCCAGACCGAAGCCGAGCTGGTGGCGGTTGGTTGCCCGCAGTGCACGGCAATGCTCGAAGGCGTGGTCGAACCGCGTCCACAGATCAAGGACCTCGCCGAGTTGGTAGCCGATGTGCTGATCGAAGAGGAAACCCCTGCAAGCGCAAAGTCGCAAGCGGCCAAACGTGAACCTGCGGAGGTGCACTGATGAGCGACATCATCCGCCGCGACCCACGCGCCGAGTGGATCGCCCGTAACCGTCTGCATCCGCTGCACGCGGCGATGCAGACGCAGCAGACCAGCTGGATGGGGCCCAACGGCCTCATCCGCAAGAACCCCCATGCCATTGCCGCAGGCTTCATCGGCCCCCATGGCATCAAGCGCATCGACCGCAGTGGCGCCCAGCAGGGCACTGGTGTGGGCGGGCGCCGCGCCGCCGCCGCGCAAGTGCAGCTGCCGCTGCACCAGGTGCCGGCCCCTGCGTTCTACATCGCCGTGGTTCCAGACATGGTCGGTGGTCGCCTGAGCAGCCACGACCGTGACCTGCTTGGCCTGGCCCATAGCCTGGCCGGCAGCGACGGTGCGGTGCTGGCGATCGTGTTTGGCGAGCACAAGGAAAGCAACTTTTCCACAGCCGGCGTCGACCGCTTGCTGGTCATCGAAGGCGAGCAGTACCAAGGTTATGCGCCGGAACAACTGGTACAAGCCCTGCGCGCTGTGGATAACCAATTCACCCCGCGCCATTGGTTGCTGCCCGACAGCCGCACCGGGGGCGGCGAACTGGGGCGGCGTCTGGGCGCGACGTTGGGCGAGCGCCCGGCAACGCGGGTCTGGCAGGTCAAGGACGGCCAGTGCATCGGCCGCGCCGGTGCCGGTCAGCAGGACCTGCAACGCAGTGTGCCTCGGTTGATCCTGGCCGCCGCGGAGTGCGCCGAGCCGGTCAGCGAAACCCGTCACGAAGCCTTGCCGGTGGAGTTGTCCACAAGCGTTGCGCGCAGCCTGTCGCGTATTGAAGACCTGGGTTCGGTCGCGGTCGATCCGGCCACCATCGCCATGGCCGAGGCCGAGTTCATCGTCTCGGGTGGCAATGGTGTCAAGGACTGGGACCTGTACCACAAGGCCACCGCAGCGCTCGGTGCCACCGAAGGCGCCTCGCGGGTGGCGGTGGACGACGGCTTCATGCCGCGCAACCGTCAGGTGGGTGCCACGGGTACCTGGGTAACCGCGCGGGTCTACGTGGCGGTGGGTATCTCTGGTGCGATCCAGCACCTGCAGGGCATCGGTGCCTGCGACAAGGTGGTGGCGATCAACATGGACCCTGGCTGCGACATGATCAAACGGGCGGACCTGTCGGTGATTGGCGACAGTTCGGCGATTCTCAAGGCACTGATCGAGGCTGTGGACAACTTCCGCAGCGGCGGCCAGCGCGACGCGGCATAAGGGCACGAGCATGAGTACGAAAGTCATCAGCCTGGTTTCCATCGGTGCCCACCCAAGCTCCGGCCGCGCCCGTCGCGCCGAGCAGGACGCCCGAGCCGTGGAACTGGGTTTGCAACTGGCTGGGGATAACTTGCAGGTGGTGCACGCAGGTGACCCTCGTGAGGAAGCGCTGCGTGCTTACCTGGGCATGGGGCTGGATCACCTGGATGTGCTGGAACAGCCTGCCGGCGCCGATGTGCTGGGAGTGTTGAGCGACTACCTGCGTGACGCAGGGGCCCAAATGGTATTGACCGGAAGCCAGGCCGAGACGGGTGAAGGTTCGGGCATGCTGCCGTTTCTGTTGGCTGAGAAGCTGGGTTGGCCGCTGGTGGTAGGGCTGGCCGAAGTCGAATCCATCGAGAACGGTACTGCCCAGGTACTGCAAGCGCTGCCGCGTGGTCAGCGACGCCGTTTGAAGGTACGCCTGCCGCTGCTGGCGACTGTGGATAACGCCGCACCTAAGCCCCGTCAGAGCGCCTTTGGGCCAGCGCGCCGGGGCGTGTTGGCGGCGCGCAATGTGGATATCCTCGAGGATGAACTGCTGGCGGACGCCGAGCTGCAACCGGCGCGGCCACGTCCAAAGCGGCTGAAGGTGATCAAGGCCAAGAGCGGAGCCGACCGGATGAAGGCGGCGACGGCCAAGGCCAGCGGTGGTGGGGGCAAGGTGTTGAAGGACGTTTCGCCGCAGGAAGGGGCCGAGGCCATCCTCAAGTTGCTGGTGGAGGAGGGGGTCTTGCGCTGAATCCAACGGCCCTGTCGCCGGCTTCTCGGCGATAGGGCCTTCAAGGCTGTTCCCGTATGACATTGAACGCCCAACAAGCGACTCCCTCTATCACCGGCTCGAACGATACCCGCTCTCCCTCCTGCAGGCTGCCCTGGCCACCCTCGATGATCGCAAGCTGAGTCACGAAGTAATCCACCTCTTCCTCATCGCTGCTGATAACACCCATCCCATGGTCTTCGTGGAACCACTTCACGGTACCCAGCAGACGATTGTGCATAAGTGCGCTCGCAGTGATGCCTTAATAGTGGCATCCACTTCATCACGCCCCTCCCAGGAGCGAAACTGGCAGAAATACCAGGTGAACCGCAATTTTGCCCACGGAATCTGTTCGCCAAGGTGTGGATAAAGTGTTGGTGCATGGCTGTGCGCCTTTGATCATGCGCCTTTCAGAGATTAGATCAAAAAATGATCAGCCTTCAGCGAGCGTGCTTGAGTCGTGATTCGCGGCATTGACCTGATATTGCCCACAATCCCTGTTAGCCGGTCTGTGGATAATATGTTCGCCCATCCCTGGATGCGGTGAAATCAAAGGGCTTCATGGAAACGATCATTTTTTGTCCAAATTCTCCTGTTACGCACACAAGCCACTGATTTCGGGAGTTCTAGACACTTTTCCACATCCCTTTTCGGCTGAACTGCTGTTTCCCACATTCTTTGTTGGTTGCTCTGTGGACAATGTGTTCGCAGAGGCTTCCAGGCCTTTGTTTACAGTGCCTGTAGAGGTTTGATCAGAAAATGATCAAACACACGGTCGTATGACGAGAGGTAGACGCGCGTTGTCTTTGCACTTGGGTTGTGGGTAAGTCTGTGAGTAAGAGGCTTCACACCTATCATTTTTGCTAGTTTTCAGCCGCTTCGAACTCCACTAGGTTGGGCACAACCATTCTCTGGAGCCTGTCACCATGAGCTTTGTGCAGTTGTTGGCGACTGATCGGCAGCATTCGGTCCTCAATGGTGCGCAAAACCAAGCAAGAGCCTATACAGCCTATGGATCGACTGCCGCCCAGGGTGGGCCAATGAGTGCATTCTGTGGGGAGCCCAGAGATGAGCTGACAGCTTGCTACCACTTGGGCAATGGGTATCGTCAATTCAACCCAGCGATCATGCGTCTCCACTCGCCGGATTCACGCAGCCCCTTCGGTGAGGGGGGGGTGAACAGCTACGCCTATTGCGCGGGCGACCCGGTGAACAAATATGATCCGACAGGTCGCGTTCTGGAGTGGATCCCTGTGGGCACTCAGGCATTTTCCAGCCTGTCGACGGCGCTTGCCGCTGGCAATCGTAGGGCGCTGGTCGTGACTAAACAGCGGGTGCAAAGGGCACAAGGTGAGACGGTGAGCCAGGCGCCCTTGCTCCCCGAGCTTGCGGACAGTCTGATCGGTTACGCCGCAGCGCCCATGGGGGCTGTCGCCAATGTCACCCGAAATGTCCTCCAGACCCCCTCATCCCCTGCAGCGTCATTGGCAGGGCAGCTCGCCTGGGCCGGGGCCGCAAGCAGTGGTTTTGTCGCAGTGGGGACCAATTTGCACAGTTACCAGACATTTAGAACCTGGACCGCGCTGGCTGACCAGCACGGAATAAATAGATGGAGCGTAGCGATAGAGGCCATGGGCCAGGTGCTTCTCCCTTCTTTCGTGCGAAGGGCGGCCTTGCAGGCAGGGATCAGAACAGGGAAGGCGGCACTGGATACGGTGCACTGGGCCTATCGACTACCAGGGGCCGCGCTGGCCAGGCAGGTTTCTCGTGCAGATGAGGATGTGTTGAACAGCGTGATGGTTAGAAGCCGCTGACCGGGTCGGTGTCGTACCGTCCGGCGGGGCCCGGGTTGACCGCGCCTCGCCCAGTGTGGGCGAGGCGCGGCATCGATCACTGTGCCTGAACTTCCTTCAGATACGGCGCAGGCTCGGCCCCCAGATTGTTCAGCAACCGCTGACTGTACCAATCGATGAAGTTCACCACGCCGAACTCATAGGTCTTCGAATACGGCCCAGGCTGGTAGGCGGTGGAGTTGATCCCGCGCTGGTTCTCTTCCGCCAGACGGCGGTCCTGGTCGTTGGTGGCGTCCCATACCTTGCGCATCTGCTCAGGGTCGTAGTCCACGCCTTCCACGGCATCCTTATGCACCAGCCACTTGGTGGTGACCATGGTTTCCTGGGCACTGATCGGCCACACGGTGAACACGATCATGTGGTCGCCCATGCAGTGGTTCCACGAGTGCGGCAGGTGCAGGATGCGCATCGAGCCCAGGTCCGGGTTCTTGATGCGGCCCATCAACTTCTTGCACGCCTGCTTGCCGTCCATGGTCATGGACACGGTGCCCTTGAGCAGCGGCATGCGCACGATGCGGTTACGCAGGCCATGGCTCTTGTGCAGGTACGGGATCTTCTCGGCTTCCCAGGCAGCGGCGGAGGCGGCCACGTGGTCCTTGAAGGCCTGGTCGGCGCGTGGGTCGTTGGTGTCGTCCCATTCCAGCAGGGTTTTCAGCAGCTCAGGGTGGGAGCCGTTGCAGTGATAGCACTCGCGGTTGTTTTCCAGCACCAGTTTCCAGTTGGCTTTTTCCATCAAGGTGGTCTGCACCGCCACCTTGGTGTTTTCCATGTCGTACGGTTCCATGTAGTGGTCCAGGGTGGCCAGGAACTCGTCGATGGCGGGTGGGTTTTCCGCCAGGCTGATGAAGATGTAGCCACCGGCGACCTTCACATTCACAGGCTTGAGGCCGTACTGGTTCATGTCGAAGTCGGCGCCCATTTCGGTGCCGGCGAACAGCAGGCGGCCGTCGAGCTCGTAGGTCCACTGGTGGTAAGGGCAGACCAGCTTGGCCACCTTGCCTTTTTCGCTGGTGCACAGACGCGAGCCGCGGTGACGGCAGACGTTGTGGAAGGCATGCACTTTGCCCTCGGCACCGCGGATCACGATGATCGGGTTCTTGCCGATCTGCAGGGTCAGGAAGTTGCCCTTGGTCGGGATCTCGCTGACAAGCCCCGCGATCAACCATTCCTTGTGGAAGATCTCCTGCATGTCGATCTGGAACAGACGCTCGTCGTTGTAGAACGGCTGGGGCAGCGAGAAGGTGCGCTCGCGGGTCTGCAGCATCTCGGCGGTGGCCTTGCGTGCAGGTTCCAGTGGATCGCCCAGGCTCAGTGTTGCGGTGACGTCCATCGTGTATTCCTCGGGGCCGTGTGCGGCCGGCAAAAGGTGGCTAATCGTTGTTGTGGTGCCGCAAGGCTGCTCGTCAAGAAACAGCATGTTGTTTTGCCGTGGAGTGTGCGTCCGAAGACGTCAGCAACCGTATCCATGGGCGACATGGCCGATTCGAATTCCGACGCGCCAACCCTTGTAGTGCGCGGCTGGTCGCGATAAGCACGCCGATGTCGCTGGCAGGAATGTACGTCGCCTTCAGCTTGCGCATTATCCAAGCCATAAAAGGCCAATAGTCGGCCGCTGGAGATGAACATGTCCGATACCTTCCTCAATCCGGTCACCACCCAGACCTGGGCCAACGGCCGCCACATCGTGCGCTGCGTCAAGGTCATCCAGGAGACCTGGGACGTGCGCACCTTCTGCTTCATGGCCGACCAGCCGATCATGTTCTTCTTCAAGCCAGGGCAGTTCGTCACCCTGGAGCTTGAAATCGACGGCAAGCAGGTAATGCGTTCGTACACCATCTCCAGCTCGCCATCGGTGCCGTACAGCTTCTCGATCACCGTCAAGCGCGTGCCGGGGGGGCTGGTGTCCAACTTCCTGCACGACACTATGCACGAAGGCCTTGAGGTGCCGGTGCACGGCCCTGTCGGGCTGTTCAACGCCATCGACTTCCCCGCGCCGAAAGTGCTTTACCTGTCGGGTGGCGTGGGCATTACCCCGGTGATGTCGATGGCGCGCTGGTTCTATGACACCAACGGCAATGTCGACATGGTGTTCGTCCACAGCGCCCGTTCGCCCAAAGACATCATCTACCACCGTGAGCTGGAGCAGATGGCGTCGCGCATCCCTAACTTCAGCCTGCACATCATTTGCGAGAAGCATGGTTTGGGCGAGCCGTGGGCGGGCTACCGTGGTTACCTGAACCAGCGGCTGATGGAGCTGATCGCCCCTGACTACATGGAGCGCGTGGTGTTCTGCTGCGGGCCGACGCCATACATGAGCGCGGTCAAGCGCATGCTCGAAGCGGTGGGCTTCGACATGAAGAACTACCACGAAGAGTCGTTCGGCGCCACGCCGCCAGAGGCCAAGGCCGATGCGGTCGAACATGCCGAACAGGCCGCCGACGCGCCGGAACTGGACGCATCGGACCTGAACCTGGTGGAGTTCGTCGGCAGCGACAAGAGCATCCGCGTCGCGCCGGGCGAAACAGTGCATGCGGCGGCGGCAAAGGTCGGGCTGATGATTCCCAAAGCCTGCGGCATGGGCATCTGTGGCACCTGCAAGGTACTCAAGCTCGGTGGCGAAGTGGAGATGGAGCACAACGGCGGTATTACCGAGGAAGACGAAGCCGAAGGCTACATCCTGTCGTGCTGCAGTGTGCCGAAGGGGGATGTACGGATCGAATACTGATCCGAAATGGCTGGCTCCTGCACCCTTTTGTGCAGGAGCCGGCTTGCTGCGATGGGCCGCGAGCGGCCCCGCTTTCTCAGGTGCGGAACCGCGCCACCAGTCCATTCAAATCCACTGCAAGGCGCGACAACTCCGCACTCGCCGCACTGGTCTGATGCGCTCCTGTCGCGCTTTGTACCGACAGGTCATTGATGTTGACCAGGTTGCGGTCCACTTCCCGCGCCACCTGGGCCTGCTCTTCCGCCGCGCTGGCGATCACCAGGTTTCGCTCATTGATCTGCGCCACTGCGCCGGCAATGGTATCCAGCGCCATACCGGCGCCACGGGCGATGTTGAGGGTGGACTCGGCGCGTTCGGTGCTGGTGCGCATCGACGCCACGGCCTCGTCGGTACCGCCCTGGATGCTACCGATCATGCGCTCGATTTCGCTGGTCGATTGCTGGGTACGATGGGCCAGCGCCCGCACTTCATCGGCCACCACCGCGAAACCACGGCCAGCTTCACCGGCGCGGGCGGCCTCGATGGCGGCATTGAGCGCCAACAGGTTGGTCTGGTCGGCCAGGCCCCGGATCACATCCAGCACCTTGCCGATGTCGCGTGATTGCTCGGCCAGGTGGGTGATCAGCTTGGCAGTGGCCTGCACATCGCCGCTCATGCGTTCGATGGCACCGACCGTCTCCATCACCAGGTCGCGGCCATCGCCTGCCGAACGGCTGGCCTCGCTGGAGGCTTCCGAAGTGCTGACCGCATTGCGCGCCACTTCTTCCACTGCGCTGGTCATCTCGGTGACGGCGGTGGCGGCCTGTTCGATTTCATTGTTCTGCTGCTGCAGGCCACGGGCGCTTTCGTCGGTAACGCTGTTCAACTCTTCGGCAGCCGACGCCAGCTGGGTGGCGGAGCCGGCGATCAATTGCAAAGTGTCGCGCAGTTTGTCCTGCATGCGGGCCATGGCACGCAGCAGGCGAGCAGCTTCGTCGGTGCCTTCGGCACGGATGGTGTGGGTCAGGTCGCCATCGGCCACCTGTTCGGCGCACTTGAGCGCTTCCTCGATAGGTTTGACGATGCTGCGGGTCAGTAGAAACGCGCAGAGGAAGGTCAGTACGGTGGCGGCAATCAACAGCCCGACCACCAGGGCGAAGGCGGTGTCGTACTGACTGGCGGCGGTTTCGTTGGTCGCGCGGGTCTGCTCGGTGTTGATCCGTACCAGGGTATCCATGACCTTGTTGATTTGTTCGGAGTTTGCCAACAGATCGCGATTGAGCAGGTCGCGCAGCTCGTCGGTGCGATTGGCCTGGCTCAGGCTGCGCATGCGGGCTTCGAGCTGACGGTACTGATTGAGCAGTTGCGTGTACTGGTCGAATGCGGCCTGTTCATCGGCTGCGCTGATCAGTGGCTCGTAGGCACGACGGGCCTGGTCGATCTGGGCATTGCGCTGGTCCAGCAGGGCCAGGGTATCGCGCTGAGTTTCTGGCTCCCGGTTGGTCAACAGGCGGTACGAGAGGGTACGCAGGCGCAGGTTGAGCGATGTCAGCTCATCGAGGGTCTTGATGCTCGGCACGCTGATGTTCTCGATGGCGACGCCCGCCTGTCGGATGCTGCCCATCTGGATGAGCGAGAAAACACCGAGGCCGAGCATCAGCAGGCCGATCAGCGCGAACCCGAGGAGTGCGCGCGGGGCAATGTTCATGTTGCGTAGGGACATGGGAGAGGGGTCCAGGGAAATGAAGGCGCGGTCCGTGCGACAAAATATGACCTGACAAGCTATCGGACGTGACTGATCGGTCTTGAGTGCGACCGGACAATTATGTGAGGTCGCTAACGGTTTTCCTGACCGGCGGTTGACCCAGGTCGGAACAAGGTGCTGCTTACCCTGTCAATCTGCGCAGGCAATAGCCTTGAAAATCCGATATTTAATGGCGAGGGTTCGCGCTTTTCTTTATCGTGTGCGCCCTTTGCAACAACCCGAGATAGACCTATGTTGGAAGCCTCCCTGAATCAACTCGAGCAACTGGTCAGCGACCTGATGCAGAAAAACGCTCAGCTCACCGAGCAAAATACCGCCCTCGGCCAGCAATTGGCCCAAGCCAAGGAGGAAAACGAGACCCTGCAGCTGTCGCTGATGGAGCAGGAAGAAAAGCACGGTGCTACCGCTGCCCGTATCCAGGCATTGGTTGAGCGCGCCAGCGCAGGTGTCGTCGGCGCATGAGACTGCAAGCGCAGCCGATCAACGTCGTGTCGATCCTTGGCAACGACTATTCGATCAAGGCGCCCGAAGGCCAGGAGGAGACCCTGGCGCAGGCGGTACGGATGCTCAACACCGCCCTGGCCGAGACCAAGCGACAGTACCCGACCCTGATCGGTGACAAACTGCTGGTGCTGGCGGCCCTGAATTTGTGTTCCAAGCAGGTTGAACTGCAACGCGAACACCAGCAGACCCTTGAGCGCACCCAGGCGCAGATCGACGCCACCGTGGACGCGATCGTTCGGACCATTGCCGAGCAATAACTTCTGCACCGACCCTTTGTAGGAGCGGGTTTACTCGCGAATGCGGCGGTGAACGCAACATCGCATTCGCCGGCGAACCCGCTCCCACAAGGCGCAGCAGCTTGCGTCAGATCGCTGGATTAACTGGATACGTAAGTGTATACACTTCCCCCAAAACAATAATTGGTGGGAGAGTGGTGGCATGCGTATCTGGCGGCGCAGTATCCAGTGGCAGTTGATCGCGAGCATGGGCGCGGCCCTGCTGGCGAGCATCCTGGTGGTGGTGGCGATCTATACGGTGGCGGTCAACCGCCTGACCGACCGGTATTTGGTCGACACGGCATTGCCGGCCAGCATCGAAGCCATCCGCAACGACATCGAGCGTATGCTCGGGCAGCCGCTGACCGCAGCGGCCGACATCGCGGGCAACACCCTGCTGCGCGACTGGCTCGCAGCCGGTGAGAACCCCGCCGAAGCGCCCCGTTTCATCGAGTACTTGGAGGCTGCCAAGCAGCGCAACCGAGCCTTCACCACCCTGTTCGCCTCGACCGAAACTGGCCACTACTACAACGAGAAGGGCCTGGACCGAACCCTGAGCCGCGACAACCCCAAGGACACGTGGTTCTATGGCTACATCGACAGCGGCGCCGAGCGCCTGATCAATATCGACATCGACGGCTCCACCGGGGAGCTGGCGCTGTTCATCGACTATCGCGTGGAAAAGAACGGCCAACTGGTGGGTGTGGCGGGCATGGGCCTGCGCATGACCGAATTGTCGAAGCTGATCCATGACTTCAGCTTCGGCGAGCACGGACGGGTCATGCTGGTGCGCAACGATGGCCTGATCCAGGTGCATCCAGAGAACACGTTCAGCGGCAAACGCCAGCTTACGGAGCAGATCGGCGCCGAGGCCGCCAAGGCGGTCATGGCTGCAGGTGACAACCTGCACAGCACCCGCTTCAGCCGTGACGGTGAAGACTACCTGGCCCTGGGCCTGCCCCTGCGCGACTTGAACTGGACGCTGGTGGCCGAAGTGCCGGAAGCCGAGATCTACGCCCAGGCGCGCCAGGCCGTGTGGCTCACCAGCCTGATCGGTGGTGCCGTGGCGCTGGTTTCATTGCTGTTGGTGGTACTGATGGCGCGCGGGCTGGTGCGGCCAATCCGCCAGGTCACTGCGGCATTGGTGCAGATCGGCAGTGGCGGGGGAGACCTCAGCCAGCGCCTGGATGACTCGCGTGAAGATGAGCTTGGCGACCTGGCGCGCGGCTTCAACCAGTTCGTCGACAGCCAGCGCGCACTGATCGGCGAGGTGCTGCGCACCACCGAGCGCCTGCACCTGGCGGTCGGGCAAGTGACCCGGGTAGTGGACAACACCGCCGAGCGCTCGGGGCGGCAGCAGGAAATGACCGAGATGGTCGCCACGGCTGTGCACGAGATGGGCCTGACCGTGCAGGACATCGCCCGCAACGCCGGTGATGCAGCCCAGGCATCGCAGTCGGCTCGTGACGAAGCCTTGCAGGCGCGCGAGGTGGTGCGCCGGTCGATACAGGGCATCGAGGGCATGTCCGGCGATATCGGCAAAGCGGCGGATGCAGTTGCGCAGTTGGCGGATGAAGTCTCCTCTATCGACGAAGTTCTTGCCGTTATCCGCAGCATTTCCGAGCAGACCAACCTGCTGGCGCTGAACGCTGCCATCGAAGCGGCGCGGGCGGGGGAAATGGGCCGTGGTTTCGCGGTGGTCGCCGACGAGGTACGCACGTTGGCGCGGCGTACGCAGGTGTCCACCGACGAAGTCCAGCACATGATCCAGCGCCTCAAGCATGGCGCCGGCATGGCCGTGAGTTCGATGCAGGCCGGGCAGCAGGCGACCGGTAGCGGTGTCGAGTCCAGCCAGCGCACCGGGACATCGCTGGGCGCGATTACCGATCAGGTCGAGCACATCAGCGACATGAACAGCCAAGTGGCCACGGCGACCGAAGAGCAGTCGGCGGTGACCGAGGAAATCAATCGGACAGTGCAGGGGATTTCCGACTTGGCCAGGGAGACGGCGGCCGAGGTGCAGGGCTGTAGGCAAGAGTGTCAGGCCTTGCGCGGGTTGACCGATGACCTGGCGCGGCAAATGGGCGGGTTCAAGCTTTAGATTTGTGCTGCGTTCATCGCCGGCAAGCGGTTCCTACAGGTGCTGTCCGCTCTCTGTAGGAGCCTGCTTGCCAGCGATGCTGCCTCGACGACGCAACGAACAGGCCTGCTGTTCGGGCGAAAGCGTAATTCAGTTGTGTCAGAGCGATTCGAGGTTAAGGTTTACAAAGGCGAAACCCTGCTCGCTAAAGTAAGCATATTGATAGAGTTTCACTCGATACTTTTTGCTGCTGAAGGCGATTCTTCGATCCGCTGACTGGGCCAATGTGGTGAGCACGTCATAAACAGTTATTTTATCTTGGATTATGATGCCTTCATTATCGACCGTGAGTGTGAGGCTATTTCCGTTTGGGGTTGGACTGCGTTTTGCAAGTTCAAGTAGAGGCGCGGGTGCCTCGGTGGTTACTCCGCCATTTGTAGAAGTTAGGTTGAGCCTTGTACTCCAGTCTGCCTCCTGCTTTTTTTGTACTTCCTTGAGAATGAAAGTCTGAAAGTCTCCGCCCGTCACATAAGTGAACCAGTCATTGGCGGTCAGGCAGAACAAGGGTAACCCGGCAAACTCATCTAATGTATAGGGGGTATGGTCGATGATGACTAAATTTTTATCGATGTTTTTATTCGCACTTGGCATCTGGCACCTTCCTGTGGGTATTCGGTCACGTCACGAGGCATATCAAAATAGGGCGCCCGTCGGAAAGTGCACAACTGTCAGAACTGCCAGTTGCAGCTTGCAACTAATTAACCGGTATTGAGGCCCGATGTGCCGAGCCTCAATAGTGGGCTCGATCAATGGCCCATGATGGCTCTGATATCCGCCGCCAACGCGCGAACTCTGGCCTCTTCGGTATCCCACGAGCACATGAAGCGCGCCCCACCGTTACCAATGAAGGTGTAGAACCGCCAGCCCTTTTGACGCAGCGCTTCGATGGCGGGTTCCGGCATCTGCAGGAAGACCCCGTTGGCCTCCACCGGGAACATCAGCTCCACCCCAGGCAAATCACTGACCAGCGACGCCAGCAACTGTGCGCAGCGGTTGGCGTGGGCGCCGTGGCGCAGCCAGGCGCCATCCTCCAGCAGCCCGACCCATGGCGCCGACAGGAAACGCATCTTCGAAGCCAGTTGCCCGGCTTGCTTGCAGCGGTAGTCGAAGTCTTCGGCCAGGGCGCGATTGAAGAACAGGATCGCCTCACCGACGGCCATGCCGTTCTTGGTGCCGCCAAAGCACAACACGTCGACGCCGGCCTTCCAGGTCAGCTCGGCCGGCGAGCAGCCGAGGAACGAACAGGCATTGGTGAAGCGCGCCCCGTCCATGTGTAGGTTAAGGCCCAGCTCCTTGCAGGTGGCGCTGATCGCCTTGAGCTCGTCGGGGCGGTACACGGTGCCCACTTCGGTGGCCTGGGTAATGGTGACCACACGTGGCTTGGGGTAGTGGATGTCCTGGCGCTTGAGGGCCACTTCGCGGATCGACGCCGGGGTAAGCTTGCCTTCGATGCTAGGCGCGGTGAGCAGCTTGGAGCCGTTGGAGAAGAACTCCGGCGCGCCGCATTCGTCGGTTTCGACGTGGGCGGTCTCAGAGCAGATCACACTGTGGTAGCTCTGGCACAACGAGGCCAGGGCCAGGGAGTTGGCGGCAGTGCCGTTGAAGGCGAAAAACACTTCGCAGTCGGTTTCGAACAGTTTGCGGAAGTACTCCGAGGCGCGCTCGGTCCACTGGTCGTCGCCGTAGGCGCGTTCGTGGCCATGGTTGGCCTTTTCCATCGCCGCCCAGGCTTCGGGGCAGATTCCGGAGTAGTTGTCGCTGGCGAATTGTTGGCTGTTATCTGGCATGACACGGTCCTGTGAACGACGCAGAACAGCACTCTAAACCATCGCTTCGGCGGTTGCCTATACAAGCTGCGCATCGGTTGATATGTGTGGTGGCCGGGCTGGCCTTCTCGCGGGTAAAGCCGCTCCCACAGCGATACCACAGGCCTTCAGCACACCGCACTGGCTGTGGACGCGGGTTCGCCCGTGACAGGGCCGGCATAAACAGCACAACGACGAATGTCGTAAACGCGCCATTGCAAGGCGTGCGCAGGCATCTGAGTCACCCCGGCCAGTCATACCATCGCCATAAAGGGCCACAGTGCCTTACAGACAAGAAACGATCGCTGCCGGGAGAAACAAGATGTTCAGCAAGCAAGACCAGATCCAAGGTTATGACGATGCACTGCTGGCGGCGATGAATGCCGAAGAACAGCGTCAGGAAGATCACATCGAGCTGATCGCCTCGGAGAACTACACCAGCAAGCGCGTGATGCAGGCCCAGGGCAGCGGCCTGACCAACAAGTACGCCGAGGGCTACCCAGGCAAGCGTTACTACGGCGGCTGCGAGCATGTCGACAAAGTCGAAGCGCTGGCCATCGAGCGCGCCAAGCAGCTGTTCGGCGCCGACTACGCCAACGTCCAGCCACACTCTGGCTCCTCGGCCAACGGCGCTGTCTACCTGGCCCTGCTGCAGGCCGGCGACACCATCCTGGGCATGAGCCTGGCCCATGGCGGCCACCTGACCCACGGCGCCAAGGTGTCGTCCTCGGGCAAGCTGTACAACGCCGTCCAATACGGCATCGACACCAACACCGGCCTGATCGACTACGACGAAGTCGAGCGCCTGGCTGTCGAGCACAAGCCGAAGATGATCGTTGCTGGCTTCTCGGCCTACTCCAAGACCCTCGACTTCCCACGCTTCCGCGCCATCGCCGACAAAGTGGGCGCGCTGCTGTTCGTCGACATGGCCCATGTGGCCGGCCTGGTCGCCGCTGGCCTGTACCCGAACCCGATTCCGTTCGCCGATGTGGTCACCACCACCACCCACAAGACCCTGCGCGGCCCTCGTGGCGGCCTGATCCTGGCCAAGTCGAACGAAGAGATCGAGAAGAAACTCAACGCGGCCGTCTTCCCAGGCGCCCAGGGCGGTCCGCTGATGCACGTCATCGCTGCCAAGGCCGTGTGCTTCAAGGAAGCGCTGGAACCTGAATTCAAGGCCTACCAGAAACAAGTCATCGAGAACGCCCAGGCCATGGCCCAGGTGTTCGTCGATCGCGGCTACGACGTGGTCTCCGGCGGCACTGACAACCACCTGTTCCTGGTCAGCCTGATTCGTCAGGGCCTGACCGGCAAAGACGCCGACGCCGCCCTGGGTCGCGCCCACATCACCGTCAACAAGAACGCCGTACCGAACGACCCGCAGTCGCCGTTCGTCACCTCTGGCCTGCGCATCGGTACCCCGGCCGTCACCACCCGCGGCTTCAAGGTTGCCCAGTGCGTGGCCCTGGCCGGCTGGATCTGCGACATCCTCGACAACCTCGGCGATGCCGACGTCGAAGCCGATGTGGCCAAGAACGTCGCCGCCCTGTGCGCCGATTTCCCGGTTTACCGCTGAGGGAGTAACCCACCATGCAACGTTATTCGGGCTTCGGCCTCTTCAAACACTCTCTCAGCCACCACGAGAACTGGCAGCGCATGTGGCGCACGCCGACCCCTAAGAAGGTCTACGACGTGGTCATCGTCGGCGGTGGCGGCCACGGCCTGGCCACGGCCTACTACCTGGCCAAGGAGCACGGCATCACCAACGTGGCGGTAGTCGAGAAGGGCTACCTGGGCGGCGGCAACACTGCCCGTAACACCACCATCGTGCGTTCCAACTACCTGTGGGACGAGTCGGCGCACCTGTACGAGCACGCCATGAAGCTGTGGGAGGGCCTGTCCCAGGACCTCAACTACAACGTGATGTTCTCCCAGCGCGGCGTCTACAACCTGTGCCACACCCTGCAGGACATGCGTGACTCCGAGCGTCGTGTCAGCGCCAACCGCCTCAACGGCGTGGATGGCGAGCTGCTCAACACCGCCCAGGTCGCGGCCGAGATCCCGTACCTGGACTGCTCGAAGAACACCCGTTACCCGATCCTCGGCGCGACCGTTCAGCGCCGTGGCGGCGTGGCCCGTCACGACGCCGTGGCCTGGGGCTTCGCCCGTGCCGCCGATGCCCTGGGCGTGGACCTGATCCAGCAGACCGAAGTGATCGGTTTCCGCAAGGAAAACGGCGCGGTCATCGGCGTGGAAACCAACAAGGGCTTCATCGGCGCCAAGCGCGTCGGCGTGGTCACCGCCGGTAACTCCGGGCACATGGCCAAACTGGCCGGCTTCCGCCTGCCGCTGGAATCGCACCCGCTGCAAGCACTGGTGTCCGAGCCGATCAAACCGATCATCGACAGCGTGATCATGTCCAACGCCGTGCACGGCTACATCAGCCAGTCCGACAAGGGCGACCTGGTGATCGGTGCGGGTATCGACGGCTGGGTCGGCTACGGCCAGCGTGGTTCTTACCCGATCATCGAGCACACCCTGCAAGCGATCGTCGAAATGTTCCCGAACCTGTCCCGCGTGCGCATGAACCGTCAGTGGGGCGGCATCGTCGACACCACCCCGGATGCGTGCCCGATCATCTCCAAGACCCCGGTCAAGAACATGTTCTTCAACTGCGGTTGGGGTACCGGCGGCTTCAAGGCCACCCCGGGTTCGGGCAACGTCTTCGCGGCGAGCCTGGCCAAGGGCGAGATGCACCCGCTGGCTGCGCCTTTCTCCATCGACCGTTTCTACAACGGCGCACTGATCGACGAACACGGCGCTGCTGCCGTCGCCCACTAACCGGAGACAACCGTCATGTTGCAAATTTTCTGTCCCCACTGCGGCGAGCTGCGCTCCGAAGAAGAGTTCCACGCCTCTGGCCAGGCGCACATCGCCCGCCCGCTGGACCCCAACGCCTGCTCCGACGAGGAGTGGGGCACCTACATGTTCTTCCGCGATAACCCTCGCGGTATTCACCACGAACTGTGGGACCACGTTGCCGGCTGCCGTCAGTACTTCAACGTCACCCGTGACACCGTGACTTACGAAATTCTGGAAACCTACAAGATTGGCGAGAAGCCACAGGTGACCGCCAACGGCAAGGCCAGCAGCGCACCGTCGACCGTCAAAGGCCAAGGGGAAAAAGTATGAGCCAGACCTATCGCCTCGCCAGCGGCGGCCGTATCGACCGCAGCAAGGTCCTGAACTTCACCTTCAACGGCAAGACCTACCAGGGCTATGCCGGTGACACCCTGGCCGCCGCGCTGCTGGCCAACGGCGTCGACATCGTCGGTCGTAGCTTCAAGTATTCGCGCCCTCGCGGGATCATCGCCGCCGGGACCGAAGAGCCGAACGCCATCCTGCAGATCGGCTCCAGCGAAGCCACCCAGATCCCTAACGTGCGTGCCACCCAGCAGGCGCTGTACGCAGGCCTCGTCGCGACCAGCACCAACGGCTGGCCGAACGTCAACAACGACGTCATGGGCATTCTCGGCAAGGTTGGCGGCAGCATGATGCCGCCGGGCTTCTACTACAAAACCTTCATGTACCCGAAATCGTTCTGGATGACTTACGAGAAGTACATCCGCAAGGCAGCCGGCCTGGGCCGCGCGCCGCTGCAGAACGACCCGGACAGCTACGACTACATGAACCAGCACTGCGACGTGCTGATCGTCGGTGCCGGCCCTGCTGGCCTGGCCGCCGCACTAGCCGCCGCCCGTAGCGGTGCCCGTGTGATCCTGGCCGACGAACAGGAAGAGTTCGGTGGCAGCCTGCTCGACAGCCGCGAAACCCTCGACGGCAAGCCTGCCGCGGACTGGGTCAACAGCGTCGTCAAAGAGCTGGAAAGCCTGCCGGAAGTGACCCTGCTGCCGCGTGCCACGGTCAACGGCTACCACGACCACAACTTCCTGACCATCCACGAGCGCCTCACCGACCACCTCGGTGACCGTGCCCCGATCGGTCAGGTGCGTCACCGCGTCCACCGTGTCCGCGCCAAGCGCGTGGTGCTGGCGGCCGGTGCCCACGAGCGCCCACTGGTGTACGGCAATAACGACGTGCCGGGCAATATGCTGGCCGGTGCCGTTTCCACCTACGTACGCCGCTACGGCGTGGCCCCAGGCCGCAAACTGGTGCTGTCGACCAACAACGACCACGCCTACCGCGCCGCGCTGGACTGGCACGACGCCGGCCTGCAAGTGGTGGCGATCGCCGACGCGCGCCACAATCCACGCGGTTCGCTGGTCGAGGAAGCGCGCGCCAAGGGCATTCGCATCCTCACCTCCAGCGCTGTGATCGAGGCCAAGGGCAGCAAGCACGTCACCGGCGCCCGTGTGGCCGCCATCGACGTCCAAGCGCACAAGGTCACCAGCCCTGGCGAAGTGCTCGAATGCGACCTGATCGCCACCTCCGGCGGCTACAGCCCGGTCGTTCACCTGGCCTCGCACCTGGGCGGCCGTCCGGTATGGCGTGAAGATATCCTCGGCTTCGTGCCGGGCGACGCACCGCAGAAGCGCGTGTGCGTAGGCGGCGTGAACGGCGTGTACCCACTCGGTGACGTGATTGCCAATGGTTTCGAAGGTGGTGTGCAAGCCGCCACCGAAGCCGGCTTCAAGGCTACCGTCGGCACCCTGCCAAAAGCCGTGCAGCGCAAGGAAGAAGCGACCGTCGCGCTGTTCCAGGTTCCGCACGACAAGGGCACTGCCCGTGCGCCGAAGCAGTTCGTCGATCAGCAGAACGACGTCACTGCCGCGGCCATCGAACTGGCCACTCGCGAAGGCTTCGAGTCGGTCGAGCACGTCAAGCGCTACACCGCGCTGGGCTTCGGTACCGACCAGGGCAAGCTGGGCAACATCAACGGCCTGGCCATTGCTGCCCGTTCGCTGGGTATCGGCATTCCGGAAATGGGCACCACCATGTTCCGCCCGAACTACACCCCGGTGACCTTCGGTGCGGTAGCCGGTCGCCACTGCGGCCACCTGTTCGAGCCTGTGCGATTCACCGCCCTGCATGCCTGGCACGTGAAGAACGGCGCCGAATTCGAAGACGTCGGCCAGTGGAAACGTCCGTGGTACTTCCCCAAGGCGGGTGAAGACATTCACACCGCCGTGGCCCGTGAATGCAAGGCCGTGCGCGACAGCGTGGGCCTGCTGGACGCCTCGACCCTGGGCAAGATCGACATCCAGGGCCCGGATGCCCGCGAGTTCCTCAACCGCGTGTACACCAACGCCTGGACCAAGCTCGACGTGGGCAAGGCTCGCTACGGCCTGATGTGCAAGGAAGACGGCATGGTCTTCGACGACGGCGTGACCGCCTGCGTTGGCGACAACCACTTCTACATGACCACCACCACCGGCGGCGCCGCCCGTGTGCTGCAGTGGTTGGAGCTGTACCACCAGACCGAATGGCCAGAGATGAAGGTGTACTTCACCTCGGTCACCGACCACTGGGCCACACTGACCCTGTCCGGCCCCAACAGCCGCAAGCTGCTGAGCGAGCTGACCGACGACATCGACCTGGACAAGGAAGCCTTCCCGTTCATGACCTGGAAGGAAGGCACCGTCGGCGGCGTGCCGGCCCGTGTGTTCCGAATCTCGTTCACCGGTGAGCTCTCGTACGAAGTGAACGTCCAGGCCAACTACGCCATGGGTGTGCTGGAGAAGATCGTCGAGGCAGGCAAGAAGTACAACCTGACCCCGTACGGCACCGAGACCATGCACGTGCTGCGTGCCGAGAAGGGCTTCATCATCGTTGGCCAGGATACCGACGGCTCGATGACCCCGGACGACCTGAACATGAGCTGGTGCGTGGGCCGCAACAAGCCGTTCTCGTGGATCGGCCTGCGTGGCATGAACCGCGAAGACTGCGTGCGCGAAAACCGCAAGCAGCTGGTGGGCCTCAAGCCCGTGGACCCAACCAAGTGGCTGCCGGAAGGTGCTCAGTTGGTGTTCGACCCGAAACAGCCGATCCCGATGGACATGGTCGGGCACGTCACTTCCAGCTACGCGGCCAACTCCCTGGGCTACTCGTTCGCCATGGGTGTGGTCAAGGGCGGCCTCAAGCGCATGGGCGAGCGTGTCTACTCGCCGCAGGCCGACGGCAGCGTGATCGAGGCGGAAATCGTGTCTTCGGTGTTCTTCGATCCGAAGGGTGAGCGGCAGAACGTTTGACTCTGGGCCCTGTGGGGGGTGGCTTGCCGGCGATAGTGCCGGTGGCCACACCACAGAAGCTGCTTCGCATCGACGAACAAGAATTCAAGGCAGGTAAGAAATGAGCGCTATCAACGTCTTCCAGCAAAACCCCGGCGCCGAGGCCAAGGCCCAGTCGCCACTGCACCACGCCGACCTGGCCAGCCTGGTGGGCAAAGGCCGCAAGAACGCAGGCGTGACCCTGCGTGAGAAGAAATTCCTCGGTCACCTGACCATCCGTGGCGATGGCCATGACCCAGAATTCGCCGCAGGCGTGCACAAGGCCCTGGGCCTGGAGCTGCCGGTGGCGCTGACCGTGGTCGCCAATGGCGAAATGTCGCTGCAATGGATGGGCCCAGATGAGTGGCTACTGATCGTCCCAGGCGGCCAGGAGTTCGCAACCGAGCAGAAACTGCGTGCGGCCCTCGAAGGCCAGCACATTCAAGTGGTCAACGTCAGCGGCGGACAGAGCGTGCTGGAGCTACGCGGCCCGAACGTGCGCGACGTGCTGATGAAGTCCACCAGCTACGATGTTCACCCGAACAACTTCCCGGTGGGCAAGGCGGTCGGCACCGTGTTCGCCAAGTCGCAACTGGTGATCCGCCGTACTGCCGAGGACACCTGGGAATTGGTGGTTCGCCGCAGCTTCTCCGACTACTGGTGGCTGTGGCTGCAGGACGCTTCGGCCGAGTATGGCCTGAGCATCGAAGCCTAAGGAGAACGAAACATGAGTCGGGCACCGGATACTTGGATTCTCACCGCCGACTGCCCGAGCATGCTCGGCACCGTCGATGTGGTGACGCGTTACCTCTTCGAGCAGCGTTGCTATGTCACGGAGCACCACTCCTTCGATGATCGGCTGTCGGGGCGCTTTTTCATTCGCGTCGAGTTCCGCCAGCCGGACGATTTCGACGAAGCCGGTTTCCGTGCCGGCCTTGCCGAGCGTAGCGATGCGTTCGGCATGACGTTCGAGCTGACCGCGCCGAATCACCGCCCCAAGGTGGTGATCATGGTGTCCAAGGCCGACCACTGCCTGAACGACTTGCTGTATCGCCAGCGCATCGGCCAGTTGGGCATGGACGTGGTCGCGGTGGTGTCCAACCACCCCGACCTCGAACCGCTCGCGCAGTGGCACAAGATCCCCTACTACCATTTCGCCCTCGACCCCAAGGACAAGCCTGCGCAAGAGCGCAAGGTGTTGAACGTGATCGAGGAAACTGGCGCCGAGCTGGTCATTCTTGCGCGTTACATGCAGGTACTGTCGCCTGAGCTGTGCCGGCGCCTGGATGGCTGGGCGATCAATATCCACCACTCGTTGTTGCCTGGTTTCAAAGGCGCAAAGCCGTACCACCAGGCCTACAACAAGGGCGTGAAGATGGTGGGTGCCACCGCGCACTACATCAACAACGACCTCGACGAGGGGCCGATCATCGCCCAGGGCGTCGAGGTGGTGGACCACAGCCATTACCCGGAAGACCTGATCGCCAAAGGGCGTGATATCGAGTGCCTGACCCTGGCGCGAGCGGTGGGCTATCACATCGAGCGGCGGGTGTTCCTGAACGCCAATCGGACTGTCGTTCTCTAACGGCTGTTCCAGCTTCTTCCCGACTGACGCCGCTCCCGCACGGATATCATGCCTTCAGGGGCAACGTGGTACCTGTAGGAGCGGCCTTGGCCGCGAAGAGGCCCGAACAGTTCACCCCCTCGGTTTCATCCCGCCGGTTTCCCCGCGACACTGCTGCCGCTAAAAGGCATCTGCTTGTCGCTCCCAGTCAGTGCACCCTGCGGTATCAGGCCCACAATTCTCTGCATTCCAGTAACACAAGCCGCCCATGGATGGTGGCGCTTCAACCAACGCTGCATAAATACAAATCAAGCGAGGTAAGAGCATGTCTGGCAATCGTGGAGTGGTGTATCTCGGCGCTGGCAAGGTCGAAGTACAGAAGATCGACTACCCGAAAATGCAAGACCCACGCGGCAAGAAGATCGAGCACGGCGTGATCCTCAAGGTGGTTTCCACCAACATCTGCGGCTCCGACCAGCACATGGTCCGTGGCCGCACGACTGCCCAGGTCGGCCTGGTTCTGGGCCACGAAATCACCGGTGAAATCGTCGAGAAGGGCCGCGACGTCGAGCGCATGCAGATCGGCGACCTGGTCTCGGTACCGTTCAACGTTGCCTGCGGCCGCTGCCGCTCCTGCAAAGAGATGCACACCGGTGTCTGCCTTACCGTCAACCCGGCCCGCGCCGGCGGTGCCTACGGCTACGTCGACATGGGCGACTGGACCGGCGGCCAGGCTGAGTACGTGCTGGTGCCCTACGCCGACTTCAACTTGTTGAAGCTGCCACAGCGCGACAAGGCGATGGAGAAGATCCGTGACCTGACCTGCCTGTCCGACATCCTGCCAACCGGCTACCACGGTGCCGTGACTGCCGGCGTAGGCCCAGGCAGCACCGTCTACGTTGCCGGTGCCGGCCCGGTCGGCCTGGCTGCTGCAGCCTCGGCACGCCTGCTGGGCGCTGCATGCGTCATTGTCGGCGACCTCAACCCAGCCCGCCTGGCCCACGCCAAGTCCCAGGGCTTTGAAGTGGTCGATCTGTCCAAGGACACCCCGCTGCACGAGCAGATCGTCGACATCCTCGGCGAGCCGGAAGTGGACTGCGCCGTCGACGCCGTAGGCTTCGAGGCACGTGGCCATGGCCACGAAGGTGCCAAGCACGAAGCCCCGGCCACGGTGCTGAACTCGCTGATGCAGGTTACCCGCGTCGCCGGCAACATCGGTATCCCGGGCCTGTACGTGACCGAAGACCCGGGCGCGGTAGATGCCGCTGCCAAGATCGGTGCGCTGAGCATCCGCTTCGGCCTGGGCTGGGCCAAGTCGCACAGCTTCCACACCGGCCAGACCCCGACCATGAAGTACAACCGCCAGCTGATGCAGGCGATCATGTGGGACCGCATCAATATTGCCGAAGTGGTGGGCGTGCAGGTGATCAACCTGGATCAGGCGCCGGAAGGCTACGGCGAGTTCGATGCCGGTGCGCCGAAGAAATTCGTGATCGACCCACACAAGATGTGGGGCGCGGCGTGAAGTGACTGACAAGACAAAGCCCCTCCCGTGAGGGGCTTTGTTTTTTCTGGGTTGTCCGAGGGCGGTGGAGCGGGTCAGTTCGCCTGGTCATTGTGGGGGGTGGAGCTTTCGCTTTCTTTGCCTTGCACCACGAATACAGAGCCTTTGTCATCGGTTGCCAGCAACCCTGTGCTCGATACCACGTCTACTCGCTGCTCGGCCAAGGGCATATCGGCATGTCGAATGATGATGTGGTAGCAGTCGCCTTCTTTTACGGTAGTTGGCTTGTCGGTGTTGTAGAAGAAAAGCTTGCGTTTCGATGATGTGCTCATGATTCAAGTCCCTGCCGTATCGGTTGAATGGAGGCTGCTCGAAGCCCATTTTGAACAGCCGCAGGAATTTTGATACTGGCAGAATTAACAGTTTGGGAGCGGGCTTGCCCCGCGAAGAGGCCAGCCCTGGCGACCCATGGATCAGCGCATCATCCCCAGTTCGGCATCATCCAGCAGCGCCTTGGCCAATGCGCTCAGATAATGTGAAGCCCAAAGCAACTGCGGCTTGTTGTCCATCAGCCCGTCAATGGTCAAATCCCGGACATAGCCCATCAGTTCCGAAGCCTGTTCGCGGGCACTCTGGCAGGGAATGCCCGGTGCAATGCAGAACAACGGGTGGTTATGGCCTTCGGCCTGGTAGAAAAAGGTCTTGCCGACGGTGGTCTTGGTGTCGTCGCTGGTCATCATTCAACCTCCCTGCAGTTTCTCGACTGCCAGGCCCGGCCCTATCGCGGCTAAAGCCGCTCCTACAGGCCCAGCGCAATACTTGTAGGAGCGGCTTTAGCCGCGATAGGGCCAGCCCAGCCAACACAAGTCTCACGCCTTAATGCAGCGTTCGCGGTTCCGCTGGCATCTGCACGTGTATCAACGCCGTCTTCAGCAGTATGCGCAGCGCTTCAAGCTCATGCATCGTGGCCATGATAAGGATCGAGGTCGGCGACTTGGGCTGCAGCAGAATGGCCTGGTGCACGACGGTTTGAGCGCAGGCATAGTCCGTGGCCTGGATAAGGGTGTCTTCGAGGAAGGGGAATTGTGGGGTGGATCGGGGACGATCTTTAGCATGGTGTAAACCTCTGTCGGTTGCGCCGACGCCCCTGCTGTCAAACATATGGGTGGCGGCTGTACGCGGGTTGACAGACCGGTCGACAGAGTAAACCCGGCGCACACGAGGTGCCCCACGCACAGCCACCATATAAGGCAATCCACAATGCGTCCGTCGAAATCGGCCTGTAAAAGCCGGTCGTTGATCAGTAACGACCGCCCGAGACTAGAGCGCGACCCAGATCACCGCAATGGCTTTGGGGGATTGCGAGTATGTTTCGGAAACGTCTTACAGGGATTAGGGGAAGTCCGAAGAATCTACTGGGAGGCCAAGAAGAACGTGATCTTTGTCAGTTGATAATGCCGTCTTTTGCGTAGAGTTTAGGCATTTAAGAAGTTAGCGATAGCACTGCTCAAAATATAAACTTCGGCGACACCTGAAACCCCAGATAGGAATTTTAGGTGCCGCGGTAGATGAGGCCAGGTAAGACCTCAAGTTTTTCTAATATCGCTGGCGGTATCCTTGGTGTCTGTCGTTAGAAGCTTCAGGTAGCTCTCCTGGTTCGCCGGGGTCATGTACCGTTCTTTACCGCCGAGTGTTATTTTTTTGAACGTCTCTAACGTTTCTTGGTTTTTTATGGCGTAACCGAGTTGCGTCTTGTATTGGCTCAATTTAATTCCTTCTGTACGCGTGTTTCCAGGCACTGTCTTGCTTCCGTAGTTCGGTGCGTTTATGGCCTTGTACTGTTTGACTTTTCTGGTGAGGAAAGAGGTTGTTATTTGCATGTTTTTCTTTAATTTATTGTACTCTGTCTTGCTTAATGATTGTTGTTTTGCTTGAGCGAGATCCTTGAGGGGGAGGTGTGCCGCTTCCAGTCGCTCAGCCGATGTGGGACGTTTGCTCTTATTTGTGAAAAAATTCCAAATGCTGCTATGACCTGACGGATCAATTTTGTTTATCGGATCACCCTCGCAATATGCATAGGCGTTCACTCCCCCAGCGTCAAAAGGACTCTGGTCGTCAGCTGAGTGGAAACGCATTAGGCTGGGGTTGTAGCACCGGTAGCCATTGCCTAGCAGATAGGTGCCTGTAGCATTCACGTATTCGCCGTTATATGCCAGCAGTGAAAGCTGTGCCTGCGCAGTCGGACAGTACCCGTATGCAGCATAGCTTAACACGTTAGGCATGTTTGAGGTTTTGATAAGAAAAACAGAGCCCGAATCATCAGTCGCTATACGTTTTCCTCCGAAGGTGCCTGACTCGCTATATCTCTCAGCCAGTGGCAAGCTCCTATGTCTAATAACTGAGCTGGTCAAATTGCCCCGCTGTATATTGGTTAACTGGCCGTCATTGTAGAAGAGCAAACTTTTCTCAGTAGTGTGTCGTTTCAATGTTAAGTCCTCGTTCACTGATATGTGGTGCTTTGCTGCTATCTTCCCGACGGCTGCCCTGTGGTCCCTTTCACCCCATGGCAGTGCTCCTGGAAAAACCAGAGTCGGCTTGCCGATACCTCTGGCCAACTCGTCTGGAGGTATCGGAAACCTCTAGGCGTGATGCTTGATCGCCCAATGTACTTTCACCTGACTGCAAAGCCTGCGCCTGCGAGCCGTTGGCAACAACTGGCAGAAATATCAGGTCATTGAACATGCGTAGCGGTAAAGGAGCGCCAGATTGTTAGGGTGTCGTATCGGTATGCTGACGCTTCCTTCGATACGCGGCCCGGAACAAACCTCCAAACGCCCAGTCCAACGCCTCGTTTCCCCGGCCATTCCGGCCCACGAGGTCCCTCCCGATGAAAGCATTCACCCTGGCAACCCTGATGACCCTGGCCGCAAGCCCGGTGTTCGCCTTCAACCTCAGCGACGCCGCCAATGCCGTGTCGGCCATGCAGAACCAGAATCAGAGCCAGCAAGGCCAGGTACAGGCGCCCGAAGCGCAGGCCAGTTTGCTCAATACCTTGGGCAGCGAACTGAACATCACCCCGGAACAGGCCATCGGCGGGGCAGGGGCGATGTTGGGGCTGGCGCGTAACAACCTGAGCAGCGACGACTATGGCCAGCTGACCAAGGCTGTGCCAGGGCTGGACCTGCTGTCGGGCGCCAATGCGCTGGGCGGGTTGAGTGGGTTGGGCGATTTGTTGGGCAAGAACAGCGAAAGCCAGTCGGCGCTGAGTAACGCGTTGGGTAACAACGTGGAAAACCGCAGCGACCTAGACACTGCGTTCAAGGCGCTGGGCATGGACACTGGGATGATCGGGCAGTTTGCTCCACTGATCCTGCAGTACCTCGGACAGCAGGGCATCGCTGGGTCGCTGCTGCAGAACCTGGGTAGCCTGTGGACCACGCCGGTACCGGCGACAACACCGTCGGTTTGATTGGCCCTGTTCAGTTGAGCCGATTGAAATGGCCGTGGCCTTTCACAAGTGAAGCCAGCGTAGGTTATCAACGCCAAGCTGCGACCGCAGGCTGGCAGCATGTCTTCGGATGCTATCGATGGTGTTTTGATGGTCGATATAGAGTTCGGTGCCGGGTGTCAGAAGGGCAACGTCTCGCTCGAATCGCTGTATGTGCCCATGAGCCACCACCAAGTCATCGTAAATCCTTGAGGCATCTTCCATGCTCCGTGTCGGTGGCGTGCTAGGTTGCGCAGCACTGGGCACTGCGATCCTATCGCCTGACCGGGCAGGCGCGTTGTGAGCCTGGCCAGCTCGGGCGTTGGCTACATCCCGTCGCGAATACAATCCACGGCCACCTTCTGGAGCAAACGGGTGTCTACCAGGCTGTCGGGCGGCGTGTTGTTGCCTAGGCATTAACCGCCGACCCTGCTGTTGAAACATTTGCTCGGGTTCAACAATCGGCCCCCGGGAGCGCCACAAATCAGGTCTGACTTTTTGTTGCATGCCCGCATGCCCGCTGGGGTCTCGTTGATTCACTGGATCACCTGTGCAATAGCCATACGCATTCAGGCCGCCTTTGCCAAACGGGCTCAAGTTATCAGGTGCGCTAAAACGCATGATTGCCGGGTTGTAAGGACGATAGCCATTTCCAAGCAGGTATGTTTCAGAGTGCCTTTCTAGCAGTTCCCCGTTGAAGCCGAGTAGTTCCTGATGTGAAAAGCGATATTGAACATGTCCATAAGGTGTGTAAGCGCGAAGCGATGCACTATTTATCCGATATTCCACATGCGTTCCCCTTAAACTCGATAGCTTCTGAGTGTGACGTTGAGATATTTCAATCGGTCATGCGCCTCGTCAAGCCACGTTGCAAGTTCCTCCAGTTCAGTCTGGTATCTTTTCGCACTGATGCCCAAACTTTTCGCGAAGACGGACGTCGAGGGCTCCATGAGAAAATTGAATTCTTTTGTTTTCCGCCTTACGCGTTGAGTAAATTTTTGAATGTAGTCTTGTAAGGACTGCTTTTCTTTAATAAGCCGGCTTCTTTGTATGTCGTGTTCGTCCGTGTAGATGACGCTAGTTATTTTCCTATCAAATGTTACTTTCTTTTTTGGCGCGCGTTTCAACTGGGTAGTTGAGGGTGGGGGCGGCTGGCTATTTTCAGCCCAAAACTTCCGTAGCTGAGCAAATGTTCGCGCATGACCTGTGTCATCCCGGAAATTGATCGGATTACAGTTACAGTCTGCATAAGCGTTATATCCGCCCTGCCCAAAGGGGCTGAGATTATCGGGCTTATGGAAGCGCATTAGGGTTGGACTGTAGCTACGGTAACCATTGTCCCAATGGGTAGCTGTCGGTCAGCGGATCGCTCTTTTCGCCATTGAAGCCAAGCAGGGTGCCAAACCAAGCTTGACTGTCGATGTATCCGTATGGGGTGTAGGCCAAAGCGGCTATCTTCAATGGCAGATACCTCGCAATAGACGGTGCTACGTAAGTCTTTGCCTTTGCGAGGCCTCGCACAACTAGCAGAATTATCAGTATCCGCAGGCCAAGCTCAGCCCGCTTCGGAGAAATCCACCAAACTGACTGGACGACGGAAGCCGGCTGTAAGCACCGCCAGGTAGGCTAACCCCAGTGCAAACCAGCACAACCCGATCACCAGCGTCAGTGCCGACAGGCTGGTCCACAGCCACAAGGTCAGCCCCAACCCCACCAACGGCACCACGCCATAGCGCAGCAGCCCTACGAGGTGACGCTGAGCCCCATCGTTCATCAGGTGCGTCTTCACCACCGCCAGGTTTACCGCCGAAAACGCTACCAGCGCCCCGAAGCTGATCAGCGAAGCGAGGGTCGACAGGTCGATCACCAACGCCAGCAGCGAGAACGCAGACACCAGGGCAATGGCGAACACTGGCGTGCCGAAGCGTGGCGACAGGTAGCCGAACGTGCGCTGCGGCAGCACGTTGTCCCGTCCCATGGTGAACAGGATGCGCGACACCGCCGCCTGCGAGGCCAGCGCCGAGCCCAGGCTGCCGGCGACATAGGCGGCAGTGAAGAAGTTGGTCAGGAACTGGCCCCCGGCCTTGAACATCACTTCATTGGCCGCCGCATCGGCGTTGGCGAAGCTGCTGCCTGGTAACACCAGCTGGCTGGCATAGGCCAACACAGTGAACAGCAACCCGGCAAACAGGGTGGTGAGGATGATCGCCCGGGGTACATCGCGGCGGGCGTCGCGGCACTCCTCGGCCAGGGTCGAGACGGCATCGAAGCCGAGGAACGACAGGCACAGTACCGCCGCGCCGGCCATCAGGGGGCCGAAGCCTGGCTTGGTGCCGTCACCCAGCAGCGGCGACAGCAGGTCGAGCGGCTGGCCCGCCAAGGTCTTGCAGGATAGACCGATGAACACGCCAATGAAGACGATCTGCGCTCCGACGATCAGGTTGCTGGTCTTGGCCACCGAGTTGATGCCGACCACATTGAGCACTGTCACCAGTGCGATCGAGCCAAGCACGAAGGCCCAGGCGGGAACGGCCGGGAAAGCAATGTTGAGGAACAGGCCAATCAGCAGGTAGTTGATCATCGGCAGGAACAGGTAGTCGAGCAGCAGCGACCAGCCTGCGAGGAAGCCCGCATTGGGGCCGAAGGCCATGTTGGTGTACGAGTACGCCGAGCCCGCGACTGGGAAGCGCTTGACCATGAAACTGTAGGACGCAGCGGTAAACAGCATGGCTACGAGGGTGACGAGGTAGGCGCCGGCAGTGCGGCCACCGGTGAGTTCAGTGACGATGCCGTAGGTGGTGAAGATGGTCAGCGGGACCATGTACACAAGGCCGAAGAACACCAGGGCGGGCAGCCCTAGGACACGGCGCAGTTGGGCGGGGGCGGAGCTAGGTTGATTGGCCATCGACTCGATCCAGGCTTTTTGTAGTTGTGCTTTGGTCGATTTTTATCCACTTAGGTAGGTAATGACAAAAAAGTATTACTTATTCTAATTATTAGCCTCGTTTTTAATCGGGGTTACGCCTAACCCTGTGCCGGCCTCTTCGCGGGTAAACCCGTGCAGAGGCCCTTACAGGCAATCAATTCAGTTCATCTCGGCGCGCAATTGTTCAATCCGCTGGTCCTTCTCCACCCACAACTGGTTTACCCAGGCCTGTATGGTCTGGCGAAACGCGGGGTCGTTCTCGTAGTCCCCCGACCACAATACCGGGTCCAGCTCGCGCACCCGAATGTCGATAATCACCCGACTAATGCTGCCATTGAGCAACGCCCAGAACCCAGGCGCCTGGTTGCCGGGGTAGACGATGGTCACGTCCAGCAGTGCATCGAGCTGCTCGCCCAGCGCCGCCAGCACGAACGCTACGCCGCCGGCCTTGGGCTTGAGCAGGTGGCGGTACGGCGACTGCTGCGCCTGGCGCTTGGCCTCGCTGAAACGGGTGCCTTCCAGGTAGTTGACCACGGTCACCGGCTGGCGCTTGAACAGCTCGCAGGCCGCCTTGGTGATCTCCAGGTCCTTGCCCTTGAGCTCGGGGTGTTTTTCCAGGAAGGCCTTGCTGTAGCGCTTCATGAAGGGGTAATCCAGCCCCCACCAGGCCAGGCCCAGCAGGGGCACCCAGATCAGCTCCTTCTTGAGGAAGAACTTGAAGAACGGCGTACGACGGTTGAGGCTTTCGATCAGCGCCGGAATATCGACCCAGGTCTGGTGGTTGCTGACGGCCAGGTACGAGGTGTCCTGACGCAGCTTCTCGATGCCGCGAATGTCCCATTGGGTCGGGATGCACAGGGCGAAGATCATCTTGTCGATCTCCGACCAGGTTTCGGCAATCCACATCACCGCCCACGAGGCGTAGTCTCGCCCACGGCCTGGCAACACCAGTTTTAGCAGGGCGAAGACCAGCAGCGGGCCGATCAGCACCAGGGTGTTGAGCAGCAGCAGGGTGGTCGTAAGAATGCCGGTAAACAGGCGACGCATAAGCAGACTCTTGTTGTGTGAATTTTGCGGGTGGCAATGATAAGCAGGGCTGTGCCATACGCCAAACGTCGAATGCTCGACGGTTGGTACAAATGTTTCACATTGTGTTGTTTAAGGTGTGACAACGAACCTATCCTGCTTGCGCAGTCTAAGCACTGACTCTTCTCAAGGAAGTTTGCCTGTGAAACCTCTGCTTGCCCTGTTGTCGCTGTTGGCGTTGCCGGTGATGGCTGCCGAGCCCACCCTATACGGTCGCTACGAATACATCGCCCTGCCTGAGATTGGCGAAACCCTGAAAGCCAAGATGGATACCGGTGCCTACACCGCGTCGCTGTCGGCCAAGGATATCGAGCTGTTCACCCGCGATGGCGAGGAGTGGGTCCGCTTCCGCCTGGCGACCAAGGACGCCGACGGCAAGGTCTATGAGCACAAGCTGGCGCGCATCAGCAAGATCAAGAACCGTGCTGACGAAGAGGAGGAGGGCGATGCACCGGAGCTCTCGAAACGGCCGGTGGTCGACCTGGAACTGTGTCTGGGTGATGTGAAGCGCACGGTGGAGGTCAATCTGGTCGACCGCAGCAGCTTCAACTACCCATTGCTGGTGGGCGCCAAGGCGCTGCGCGAGTTCAAGGCCGCGGTCAACCCGGCCAAGCGGTTCACGGCGGGCAAGCCGGACTGCTGATTCGGTTTTGGCTGTGATGGCGGCATCGCCGGCATGCCGGCTCCTACAGATTTCACACCCCTGTGGGAGCCTGCTTGCCGGCGATGCGCCTGATCAGGCAGCCGGCGCCGTCGCTACCATCGACGGCCGCTTGATCACCTCGGCATACCACGCCGCGAGTCCGGGCTGTTGCGCCCGCCAGCCGAACTCAGGCTGACGCAAGTCCAGGTAACCCAGCGCACAGGCCACACCAATCGCCGCGATGTCGAACCCCGATGCCAACTCGGCCAGGTGCTCGCGTTCCAGGTTGGCCAGGCTGCGCCGAATCTTCTCGCTTTGCGCGGCCACCCAGCCATCCCAACGCTTGTCTTGCGGTCGCAGGAAGGTCTCGTAGCGGGTCGATACCGCCGCATCCATGATCGCATCGGCCTGGGAGGCCAGGGTCATGCGCCGCCAGCGCGCCGAGCCTTCCCGGGGAATCAGCGGAGTGCCGACGTGCTGGCAGTCCAGGTACTCGCAAATGACGCGGCTGTCGTGCAGCACGGTGCCATCTTCCAGGCGCAGTGCCGGGATCTTGCCGATGGGGTTGCCCTGGTTGAGTTGCTCGTCGCCGTTCACTGGGCTGATGTTCACGGGCTGCAGGGCCACGCGGTCGAGCTGGGCGGTTTCGTGCAGCACCACCATGACTTTGCGCACGAAAGGCGAAAGCGGCCCGTGGAAAAGGGTCATTGTGCTCATGGCTCAGTTGCCCTGCAGGCTGGGTGGCAGGCACACGCCAGTACCGCCGATGCCGCAATAGCCATCGGGGTTCTTGGCCAGGTACTGCTGGTGGTACGCTTCGGCGAAGTACACGGTCGGGGCCTGGTCGATTTCGGTGGTGATTTCACCGAAGCCTGCCTTGGTCAGTTCTGCCTGGAACGCATCACGGCTGGCCTTGGCCTGCTCCAGCTGTTCTGGGCTGGTGCAGTAGATCGCCGAGCGGTACTGGGTGCCGATGTCGTTGCCCTGGCGCATGCCTTGGGTCGGGTTGTGCAGTTCCCAGAACATCGCCAGCAGTTCGCGGTAGCTCACCTTATCCTTGTCGAACACCACCAGCACCACTTCGGTATGGCCGGTCAGGCCCGAGCAGACTTCTTCGTAGGTGGGGTTTGGCGTGAAGCCACCGGCATAGCCGACCACGGTGCTGACCACGCCTTCACGCTGCCAGAAGCGGCGCTCGGCACCCCAGAAGCAGCCCAGGCCGAAGATGGCGAAGTCGATGCTGCCCTCGAAGAAGGGGCCCAGCAGTGGGGTGTCTTTGAAGACATAGTGGAATTCGGGCAGGGCCATTGGGGTTTCGCGGCCAGGCAGGGCCTGTTCCGCAGTAGGCATGACGTTTTTGTTCACCAGGATTTCCGAACGCAGGACCATGGCCGTTCCTCTGTGTGTCAGGTAGATGGGGGCTCGATCACCGGCAAGCCGGCGCCTACAGGGTCGTTCCGCAGGTACTGGGGAATGCCGGCGATGAGGCCGAATGGGTTCTATAGTGCCCGAGGTTGAGGCTGCTGTCAGTCCATTGGACCGCGCGGGTAGCGCTTGAGTTTTTCCGCCAGCTCCCGGCCCGGAATGGGCCGGTCGAACAGGTAGCCCTGGCCGACATCGCAACGGTGCCTGCGCAGGAACGCCAGCTGTTCTGGAGTTTCGATCCCTTCGGCCACTACCTTGAGCTTGAGGTTGTGGGCCATGGCCACCACCGCCGAGGTGATCTCCATGTCGTCCTGGTTGTCCGGGATTTCATTGATGAAGCTGCGGTCGATCTTGATGATGTCGATCGGAAACTTCTTCAGGTAGCTCAGCGATGAGTAACCGGTGCCGAAGTCGTCCATGGCCAGGGTCAGGCCCAGGGCCTTGAGCTCATCGAGCTGGCGGTGGGTGTCTTCGGTGGCCTCCAGCAGCAGGCCTTCGGTAAGTTCCAGCTCCAGCAGGTGCGGTGGCAGTTCTTCTTCCTTGAGGATCGAGCTGATCGAGGCGACCAGGTCGGGGTCGGAGAACTGCTTTGGCGACAGGTTGATGGCCACGTGCAGGTTGCCCATGCCTGCCTCGCGCAGTTGCTGGCTCATGCGGCACGACTGGCGCACCACCCATTTGCCGATGGGGATGATCAGGCCGGTTTCCTCGGCCACGCTGATGAACTGGTCCGGGCGAATCATGCCGCGCTCGGGGTGGTTCCAGCGCAGCAGTGCTTCCAGGCCGAGTAAACGGCCGCTGCGCAGGCACAGCTTGGGCTGGTAGAACACCTCCAGCTCGTTCTGGGTCAGGGCGCGGCGCAGGTTGTTCTCGACGAACAGCTTGTAGCTGGCCTCGGCGTTTAGCACCTCGGTGAACACTTGCACCTGATGCTTGCCGTTGGCCTTGGCCTTGTGCAGGGCAAGGCCTGCATTCTTCATCAGGGTGGTCGGGTCGCTGCCGTGCATGGGCGCGCAGGCCAAGCCCACCGACGCGGTGACGTTGATCAGCTGGTTGTCGACGAACATCGGTTTGTCGAGGGTGCGCAGCAGTTGGAGGGCGACGCCCTGGCCATCCTCCAGGCTGGTGCCGTTGAGCAGCACAGCGAACTCGTTGCTGGCGAAGCGGGCAAGGATGTCATTGGGGCTGAGGCTGTTGCGCAGGCGTCGGGCCAGGCTCACCAGCAGCTTGTCGCCGGTCTGGTGGCCGAGGCTGTCGTTGATCCGCTTGAAGTTGTCGATGTCCACCAGCAGCAGGCAGATCGGGCTGTCACCGTCGCGGGTGAAGTGGGTATCGAGGTTGCGGATGAACGCTGGGCGGTTGCCCAGGTTGGTCAGGTTGTCGGTATAGGCCAGGCGCTCGATGCGCTGCTGGGCCAGTTTGGACTGGGTGACGTCCTCGTAGATACCGATGTAGTGGGTCAGCTCTCGGTTATCGCCATATACCTTGGAGATCGACAGCTGCCCCCAGTAGGGTTCGAGGTTCTTGCGCCGGCTCTTGAATTCGCCTTGCCAGCTGTTGCCCATTTCCAGGCTCGACGGCGAGTCGAACAGCAGTTCGCTGAGATTCTCCAGCGCCGGCAACTCGGCCAGATGGTGGCCCTGGACCTCTTCGGTGCTGTATTGGGTGATGGCGGTGAAGCTGGGGTTGACGTATTCCACCACCCCGTCGCGGTTGACCAGCAGGAAGGCGTTGGCGCTTTGCTCGACCGCCCGCTGGAACAGGTGCAGGGCGCTGGCCGCGGTACGCCGGTTGTGGTTGGTGATGACCTGGGCGAACTGATCGGCCAGCTCGCCGGCAAAGGCAATCTCGTCGGACTGCCAGGCCCTTGGCTGCCCGGTCTGTTCCAGGCATAGCACGCCGACCACCTGGCCGTCGACGCGAATACTGGCGTCGAGCATGGCGTTGTTGGCCGGTAAAAGACTGTTGGCGAGCTCACGGGTGCGTGGGTCGTGGCTGGCGTTATGAGCATCGATGGCGCGGCTGGCATGCAGGGCTTCGAGGTAGTCCGGGAAGCGGCTGGCATCGATCGGCTCGGGCAGTTGGTGTTGCTGCTCGTGTCGGTACCAGGCGCTTATCGGTACCAGACGCTGCTCTTCCAGATGCCAGATGCTGGCGTTGTCGACCTTGTAGATTTCACAGGCGCTGCGGGTAATCAGCTCGGCGGCTTCGAGCAACGAGTTCTCTGCACTGTAGCGTTGGCGTGCCAGGCGCAGGATCAGGTCTTGCTGGCCACGTACCCGTTCCAGGTGTTCGAGCTGTTCCTGTTGTGCACGCTGGTTCAACTGCAGGGCCAGTTGCAGGCGGTTGTTGCGCGATTCGAGATCGTTTGCGTCCAACTCCGAGAGGTCGTCTGCCTGGTCGTCGAGCACGGTCAGGTAGCCGCGCAGCAACTGGCGGTTGTGCTGTTTGTAGGCCTCGCCGACCTCCAGCAGGCGCAGTGGCGCCTGTTGCGCATGCAGGGTGTAGCGCACTCGGTAGTAGCCACGGTGGGCCAGCTGTGCCTGGATCTCGTCATGCAGCTTGTAGCGGATCTCGGGTGCCATCAGGCTTGCATAGGGCGAGCCGATGAGCGCGCACAGTTCGGATGCGGGCAAGCCGAATTGACGCTCGCAGGCGGGGTCCAGGTAAAGCAGCGACCAGGTGGCTTCGTTCAGCCTTTCGAAACGCAGCATGCCGAGCCGCGAAGGCACGGGAAGCTGCGTGACGACCTCGGCCACCACACGACTGGTGGCATCGGGTTGGCTTTTCATCGAAGACTCGCTTGAAGAGGATGACGCTGCCTTGAGCGGCGCATCTGGCAAGGTTGCATCATGTCCCCGAGGCTGGCAAGCGGCTAGGGGGCTGTCATGTATATGTTTTCGGCTGCGGGGGGGAAATCCTTAGTTTGGCTGATGAGTTTGGGGGCTGTTCGACGAGAGGTTTTTGGTGTTTGTGAAATCGAGCGCCGCCTGCGCGACGCATCGCGAGCAAGGCTCGCTACCTTGATTGGCGTGAAACAACCGTAGGAGCGAGCCTTGCTCGCGATGCGTCGCGCAGGCGGCGCTCGATCGCAAAATCCTATCGGCGAACAAAAAAAAGCCCCGCCAATCGACGGGGTTGAGGTACGAGCGTGGCAGCTCGAAAAGGGTACCTGCCTCCGCGACGGGAGGCAGGCTGGCTGCGTGTTACAGCAGCATGGTGCGGATATCGCCCAGCACGTCGCCCAGACGCTTGGTGAAGCGCGCGGCGGCAGCGCCGTTGATCACACGGTGATCGTAGGACAGCGACAGCGGCAGCATCAGCTTCGGCTGGAAGGCCTTGCCATCCCAGACCGGCTGCATGGTTGCCTTGGAGACACCCAGGATCGCCACCTCAGGCGCGTTGACGATCGGCGTGAAGCCGGTGCCGCCAATGTGGCCGAGGCTGGAGATGGTGAAGCAGGCGCCCTGCATCTCGTCTGCCGACAGCTTCTTGGTGCGGGCTTTTTCGGCCAGCGAAGCGGCTTCGGCAGCCAGTTGCAGCAGGCTCTTCTGGTCGACGTTCTTGATCACAGGCACCAGCAGGCCGTCCGGCGTGTCCACGGCGAAGCCGATGTGCACGTACTTCTTGCGGATGATGGCCTTGCCGCTGGGGGCCAGCGAGCTGTTGAAGTCTGGCAGTTCCTTGAGCAGGAAGGCACAGGCCTTGAGCAGCAGTGGCAGCACGGTGAGCTTGACACCAGCCTTCTCGGCCACGGCCTTCTGTGCAACGCGGAAGGCTTCCAGCTCGGTGATGTCGGCGGAGTCGAACTGGGTGACGTGCGGCACATTCAGCCAGCTGCGGTGCAGGTTGGCGGCACCGACCTGCATCAGGCGGGTCAGGGCGACTTCTTCCACTTCACCGAACTTGCTGAAGTCCACGGCAGGAATCGGCGGGATGCCAGCGCCGCCAGTCGCACCGGCGGCTGCCGGGGCTTCCTTGGCCTTCTGCATCATGGCCTTGACGTAGACCTGTACGTCTTCTTTGAGGATGCGGCCGTGCGGACCGGTCGCGGCGACCGCGCCCAGGTCGACACCGAACTCACGCGCCAACTGGCGAACGGCCGGGCCTGCGTGAACCTTGGCATTGCTGCCGGCAGCCGGTGCGGTGGCGACCGGCGCCGGGGCGGCTGCCGGAGCGGCGGCCGGGGCTGGAGCAGCAGCTGGAGCGGCAGCGGCCGGAGCCGGAGCCGGAGCCGGAGCAGCAGCAGGCGTGGCGCCAGCGACTTTCAGCTTGAAGATCAAGTCGCCAGTGCCGACTTCATCTTCCAGCTTGCACAGCACTTCTTCGACCACGCCAGCGGCAGGCGATGGAATCTCCATCGAGGCCTTGTCGGACTCGAGGGTGATCAGCGACTGGTCAGCCTCGACGGTGTCGCCGACCTTGACCAGCACTTCGATGATCTTGGCCTTGCCCGACGAACCGATGTCCGGCACGTGGATGTCCTGAACGCTGGCGGCAGCGGGGGCTGCAGCCGGAGTAGGGGCGGCGTCGGCAGCCGGCGCCGGAGCGGCAGCCGCTGGAGCCGGAGCGGCCGCGGCCGGAGCCTCGGGCGCCGCAGCGGCGCCCTCGGCTTCCAGGACCAGCAGCTCGTCGCCTTCTTTCAGGCGATCGCCCAGCTTGACCTTCAGTTCCTTGATGACACCGGCCTTGGGCGCTGGAATCTCCATGGAGGCCTTGTCGGACTCCAGGGTCAGCAGGCTCTGGTCGGCCTCGATGCGGTCACCGACCTTGACGAACAGCTCGATGATTTCACCTTCACCGCTGCCGATGTCAGGTACGCGAATGAGTTCGCTCACTTAAAAATACTCCTCAGCAGTCCAGTGGGTTGCGCTTGTCCGGGTCGATACCGAACTTGACGATAGCGTCTGCCACCACCTTGGGTTCGATCTCGCCACGGTCAGCCAAGGCTTCCAGGGCAGCCAGCACGACGAAGTGACGGTCGACTTCGAAGAAGTGACGCAGCTTCTTGCGGCTGTCGCTGCGACCGTAGCCATCGGTACCCAGGACTTTGAACTCTTTGCTCGGTACCCACTGGCGAATCTGCTCGGCGAACAGCTTCATGTAGTCGGTGGACGCGATGACCGGGCCCTTGCGACCGGACAGGCACTCTTCGACGTAGGTCTTCTGAGGCTTCTGGCCAGGCTTGAGGCGGTTGGCGCGTTCCACGGCCAGGCCGTCGCGACGCAGTTCGTTGAAGCTGGTGACGCTCCATACGTCGGCACCGACGTTGAACTCGTCACGCAGGATCTTCGCGGCTTCGCGGACTTCGCGCAGGATGGTGCCGGAGCCCATCAGCTGTACGTGGTGCGCGGCTTCGCGGGTGTCTTCTTCGAGCAGGTACATACCCTTGATGATGCCTTCCTCGACACCGGCCGGCATGGCTGGCTGCTGGTAGGATTCGTTCATCACGGTGATGTAGTAGAAGATGTCCTGTTGCTCTTCGGTCATCTTCTTCATGCCGTCCTGGATGATCACCGCCAGCTCGTAGCCGTAGGTCGGATCGTAGGTGCGGCAGTTCGGGATGGTGCCCGCCATCATGTGGCTGTGACCGTCTTCGTGCTGCAGGCCTTCACCGTTGAGGGTGGTACGGCCGGCGGTACCGCCGATCAGGAAACCACGGGTGCGGCTGTCGCCAGCGGCCCAGGCCAGGTCGCCGATACGCTGGAAGCCGAACATCGAGTAGAAGATGTAGAACGGCAGCATCGGCTGGTTGTGGCAGCTGTACGAGGTACCGGCAGCGATGAACGACGACATGGCGCCGGCTTCGTTGATGCCTTCCTCGAGGATCTGGCCCTTCTTGTCTTCGCGGTAGAACATCACCTGGTCTTTATCGACGGGCTCGTAGAGCTGGCCGACCGACGAGTAGATGCCCAACTGACGGAACATGCCTTCCATACCGAAGGTACGGGCTTCGTCCGGGATGATCGGCACGATACGCTGGCCGATTTCCTTGTCCTTGACCAGCTGCGCCAGAATACGCACGAAGGCCATGGTGGTGGAGATTTCGCGGTCGCCCGAGCCGTCCAGGATCGCCTTCAGGGTTTCCAGTGGCGGGGTCGGCACGCTGAAGCTCTTGCTGCGGCGCTGTGGCACGAAGCCACCCAGGGCAGCACGGCGCTCGGCCAGGTACTTGGCTTCGGCGGAGCCTTCTTCGGGCTTGAAGAACGGCAGGTTCTCGAGGTCGGCATCCTTGACCGGGATGTCGAAGCGATCACGGAAGTGACGCAGGCTGTCGACGTCGACCTTCTTGGTGTTGTGCGCGGTGTTCTTGGCTTCGCCAGCACCGGTACCGTAACCCTTGATGGTCTTGGCCAGGATGACGGTAGGCTGGTCCTTGTGGTTGACCGCCTGGTGGTAGGCCGCATAGACCTTGTACGGGTCGTGGCCGCCACGGTTGAGCTTCCAGATTTCCTCGTCGGACAGGTCTTCGACCATGGCCTTGAGCTCTGGGGTGTTGAAGAAGTGCTGACGGACGTACGCACCGTCCTTGGCCTTGTAGTTCTGGTACTCGCCGTCGATGACTTCGTCCATGCGACGCTGCAGGGCACCGTTGGTGTCCTTGGCGAACAGTGGGTCCCAGAAACGGCCCCAGACGACCTTGTTGACGTTCCAGCCGCCGCCACGGAACACGCCTTCGAGTTCCTGGATGATCTTGCCGTTGCCGCGAACCGGGCCGTCCAGGCGCTGCAGGTTGCAGTTGATGACGAAGATCAGGTTGTCCAGCTTCTCGCGGCCAGCCAGGGCGATTGCACCCAGGGATTCCGGCTCGTCGCACTCGCCGTCGCCCATGAAGCACCAGACCTTCTGCTTGCCGGCCGGGATGAAGCCACGGGCTTCCAGGTACTTCATGAAGCGCGCCTGGTAGATCGCCTGGATCGGGCCCAGACCCATGGAAACGGTCGGGAACTGCCAGAAGTCAGGCATCAGCCAAGGGTGCGGGTACGAAGACAGGCCGTTGCCGTCCACTTCCTGACGGAAGTTGTTCATCTGTTCTTCGCTGATGCGGCCTTCCATGAAGGCGCGGGCATAGACGCCTGGCGAGGCGTGGCCCTGGAAGAAGATCAGGTCGCCGCCGTGCTCTTCGGTCGGGGCTTGGAAGAAGTAGTTGAAGCCGATGTCGTACAGGGTGGCGCTGGAGGCGAAGCTGGAGATGTGTCCGCCCAGGTCCGAGTCTTTCAGGTTGGTACGCATGACCATGGCCAGGGCGTTCCAACGTACCATCGAGCGAATGCGGCGTTCCATGAACAGGTCGCCAGGCATGCGTGCTTCGTGGGTGACAGGGATGGTGTTGCGGTATGGCGTGGTGATCGCATACGGCAGCTGGGAGCCACTACGGGTGGCCAGCTCGCCCATACGGGTCATCAGGTAATGAGCGCGGTCTTCGCCTTCTTTGTCGAGGACCGACTCCAGGGCATCCAGCCATTCCTGGGTTTCGATTGGATCGAGGTCTTGCATGGCTTGCTCCAGGGCGGAAAGGCCACCAGAATCGGTGGCCTGAGTTTGCGACTGGCCTTATGGGCAGACGTCGTGAATTCTTGGATTACCGGGGTCTCATCCGGCGCCGTGTAGTTTTACTACAAAAGCTTTCGCATTTCATGCTTTTACACGGTCGGGGTAGTAGTAATACTACAGAAATGCGACGTTTGGTCGCACCCTGCGTTGTGAGGAAAAACGTTCATGTTGGTTGGCGTTGTGCCGAAAACAGGTGGTTCTTGATGTTTTTTGCCAGTGATTCGTTTTTTTCAGCTATTTCCAACTTTTGTATGACAGTCCAACCGTGGTCGGGCTTCCCCTTGGCAGCCTCTACCCCTCACTTTCTCGCCGATCAAGGATAGTCCATGCGCCTGCCTTTGCCGCTCGATCTGCCCGCTACCCTGCAACCGCTGGTCGCTCGCAACCAGCAGTTCCTGCTCGATGCCATCGCCGGTCACCCTGAGCTGGACTTGCACGCTTGGAGCCTGGCCCATCGGCAACAGTTCGATCAGGTAGCCGCGGCCAGTGACTTCGTCCTGGGCCTGGCCCAGCGCGAACCGGCCATGCTGTTCGAACTGGTCGCCAGCGGTGAGCTGGACCGTCGCTATGGCCCGGGCGATCTGTGCGCGCATATCGCCGCCGCTGCCCAGGCGGCGCAGACCGAGGACGAGCTGGCGCGCAATCTGCGCCGTGAACGCAACCGCCAGCAACTGCGCATCATCTGGCGCGACATCACCCGCCAAGCCGAACTGGGCGAAACCTGCCGAGACTTGTCCGACCTTGCCGACGCCGCCATCGACCAGGCCTATCAATGGCTGTACCCGCGCCATTGCCAGCAGTTCGGTACGCCCATCGGCAATCGCAGTGGCCAGCCGCAACATATGGTGGTGCTGGGCATGGGCAAGCTCGGTGCGGTGGAGCTGAACCTGTCGTCGGACATCGACCTGATCTTCGCATTCCCCGAAGGCGGCGAGACCGAAGGGGTCAAGCGCTCGCTGGACAACCAGGAGTTCTTCACCCGGCTGGGCCAGCGCCTGATCAAGGCCCTGGACCCGGTGACCGTCGACGGTTTCGTCTTCCGTGTCGACATGCGCCTGCGTCCTTATGGTTCGGCAGGTGCACTGGTGCTCAGCTTCAACGCCCTGGAGCAGTATTACCAGGACCAGGGTCGCGATTGGGAGCGTTACGCCATGATCAAGGCCCGCGTGGTAGCGGGCGACCAGCACGCCGGTGCCCAGTTGCAGGAAATGCTGCGTCCCTTCGTTTACCGGCGTTACCTGGATTTTTCGGCGATCGAAGCGCTGCGCACCATGAAGCAGCTGATCCAGCAGGAAGTGCGACGTAAGGGCATGGCCGACAACATCAAGCTCGGTGCCGGGGGCATCCGCGAGGTGGAGTTCATCGCCCAGGCCTTCCAGCTGATTCACGGTGGACGTGACCTGAGCCTGCAACAGCGGCCGCTGCTAAAGGTGCTGGCGACCCTCGAAGGCCAGGGCTACCTGCCACCGGCCGTGGTTGCAGAGCTACGCGAAGGCTACGAATTCCTGCGTTACGCCGAACATGCCCTGCAGGCCATCGCCGACCGCCAGACCCAGATGCTGCCAGACAGCGAGACTGACCGTGAGCGGGTGGCGTACATCCTTGGCTTTGCCGACTGGCAGAGCTTCCACGACCAGCTGATGTACTGGCGCGGCCGGGTCGACTGGCACTTCCGCCAGGTCATCGCCGACCCGGACGATGAAGAAGGCGAGGGCGAGCTGGTGGTCGGGGGCGAGTGGTTGCCACTGTGGGAGCAGGCGCTGGACGAAGACGCTGCAAGCCGGCAGTTGGAAGAAGCAGGCTTCAAGCAACCTGCCGAGGCGCTGCGTCGTCTGTCTGGCCTGCGCGCAAGCCCCCAGCTGCGGTCGATGCAGCGTATCGGTCGTGAGCGCCTCGATGCTTTTGTGCCGCGCCTGATGGCGCAGACGGTGGAACATGACAACCCCGACCTGGTGCTCGAACGCGTCTTGCCCTTGGTAGAGGCCGTGGCCCGGCGTTCGGCCTACCTGGTATTGTTGACCGAGAACCCAGGTGCCCTGCGCCGGCTGCTGACATTGTGCGCGGCCAGCCCTTGGATCGCCGAGCAGATCGCCCGTTACCCGTTGTTGCTCGACGAGCTGCTCAACGAAGGGCGCTTGTTCAGCCCACCGCTGGCGCCTGAACTTGCCAGTGAGTTGCGCGAGCGGTTGACGCGCATTCCCGAGGATGACCTTGAGCAGCAGATGGAAGCGTTGCGCCACTTCAAACTGGCCCACAGCCTGCGGGTGGCCGCCTCTGAAATCAGTGGCAACCTGCCTTTGATGAAAGTCAGCGATTACCTGACCTGGCTGGCCGAGGCGATTCTCGACCAGGTACTGGCCCTGGCCTGGCGCCAGACCGTGTCGCGCCACGGCCAGCCCAAGCGCAGCGATGGCAGCTTGTGCGATCCGGGCTTCGTTATCATTGGCTACGGCAAGGTCGGAGGCCTGGAGCTGGGGCACGGCTCGGACCTGGACCTGGTGTTCATCCATGATGGCGACCCTCAGGCCGAGACCGACGGCGCCAAGCCCATCGACAGCGCCCAGTTCTTCACCCGCCTGGGCCAGCGGATCATTCACCTGTTGACCACCCAGACCAACTCTGGCCAGCTCTATGACGTCGACATGCGCCTGCGCCCGTCCGGTGCCTCCGGGCTGCTGGTCAGCTCGCTGGGGGCGTTCGAGCGCTACCAGCAGAACGAGGCTTGGACCTGGGAGCACCAGGCCCTGGTGCGCGCCCGCGTACTGGTGGGATGCAAGCAGGTGGCGGCGGCATTCGAAGGCGTGCGCGCCAGGGTGCTAGGCCAGGCTCGCGACCTGGACAAGCTGCGCACCGAGGTCAGCGAGATGCGCGCCAAGATGCGCGACAACCTCGGCACCAAGGCGACCGTCGCGGGCACGGCGGCCAACGCTTTCGATGCGGGGGTTCCATTCGATATCAAGCAGGATGCAGGCGGTATCGTCGATATCGAATTTATGGTGCAATACGCCGCTTTGGCTTGGTCTCACGACCATCCGGCCATACTGCGATGGACCGATAACATCCGCATTCTGGAAGAGCTGGAACAGGCAGGGTTGATGCCGGCCAGTGACGCGGTGCTGTTGCGTGAAGTGTACAAGGCGTTTCGTTCGGCTTCGCACCGCCAGGCCTTGCAGAAGCAGGCTGGAGTGATCGACGCGGCGCAGTTTGCCGATGAACGACGCGAGGTGCGGCGGATCTGGGCTGAGCTGGGTTTGAGCTGAAGGCCCCGCTGCCACAGGGGCTGCGATCAGCGACGGATGGGCCTGAGTGGTACACTGTCCGCCAAATAGCCTGAATATAAAGAGGGGAGGCCAGGCTGTACCGCAGTCTGCAGCCTCCCCGAGCGTTTCTGGACTAAGCATGAGAATACTGATCATTGGCCCCAGCTGGGTCGGCGACATGGTGATGGCGCAGACCCTGTTCCAGTGCCTGAAACAGCAGCACCCCGACTGCGTGATCGACGTGCTGGCACCCGAGTGGAGCCGGCCGATCCTCGAACGCATGCCCGAAGTGCGCAAGGCCTTGAGCTTTCCGCTCGGCCATGGCGCCCTGGAACTGGCCACGCGGCGGCGTATTGGCAAGTCTTTGGCGGGCCAGTACGACCAGGCCATCCTGCTGCCGAACTCGCTGAAGTCGGCGCTGGTGCCCTTCTTCGCCGGTATCCCCAAGCGCACCGGCTGGCGCGGCGAAATGCGCTTCGGCCTGCTCAACGATGTGCGCACGCTGGACAAGGCCCGCTACCCACTGATGATCGAACGCTTCATGGCCCTGGCCTATGCGCCCGGTGCCGAGCTGCCGCAGCCTTACCCACGGCCCAGCCTGCAGATCGAGGCAGCCAGCCGCGAAGCCGCCCTGGCCAAGTTCGGCCTGGAGCTGGACCGGCCGGTGCTGGCGCTGTGCCCAGGTGCCGAGTTTGGCGAGGCCAAGCGCTGGCCCGCCGAGCACTACGCCGAGGTTGCCGACGCGATGATCCGCCAGGGCTGGCAGGTATGGCTGTTCGGTTCGAAGAACGACCACCCGGTGGGCGAGCAGATCCGCGACCGTCTGATTCCGGGGTTGCGTGAAGAGTCGTACAACCTGGCCGGTGAAACTTCCTTGGCCGAAGCCATCGACCTGATGTCCTGCGCCGACGCCGTGGTGTCCAACGACTCGGGCTTGATGCATGTGGCCGCTGCGCTGAACCGTCCGCTGGTCGCCGTCTATGGTTCGACCTCGCCGGGCTTCACCCCGCCACTGGCCGAGCACGTCGAGATCGTGCGCACCGGCATCGAATGCAGCCCGTGCTTCGACCGCACCTGCCGCTTCGGTCACTACAACTGCCTGCGCCTGCTGGAGCCTGGCAACGTCATCGCCGCCCTGCACCGCCTGGGTGGTCCGAACCTGATCGATACCGTGGCCGAGGTCGACTAAGTGCGGGTACTGATCATCAAGACCTCATCGCTAGGGGATGTGATCCACACCCTGCCTGCGCTTACCGATGCCGCCCATGCCATGCCAGGCATTCGCTTCGACTGGGTGGTGGAGGAAGGTTTCGCCGAGATCCCCAGTTGGCACCCTGCGGTCGACCAGGTGATTCCGGTGGCGATTCGCCGCTGGCGCAAAAACCTCTGGCAGACTTTCAAGAGCGGCGAGTGGAAGGCGTTCAAGCAACGCGTTCGCGAGCGCAAGTACGACCTGGTGATCGATGCCCAGGGCCTGGTCAAATCGGCCTGGCTGACCCGCTACGTCAAGGCGCCGGTGGCCGGCCTGGACCGCTATTCGGCGCGTGAGGGCTGGGCCAGTCGCTTCTATGACCGACGCCTGTCGGTCGCCGTTGGCCAGCATGCGGTGGAGCGTGTGCGTCAGTTGTTCGCCATGGCCCTGGCCTACGACTTGCCCGAAGGCATCGGCAACTATGGCCTGGACCTGGACCGCCTGCAGCTGCCCCCAGCCGCGCCCTACGTGGTGTTCCTGCACGGTACCACCTGGGCCACCAAGCATTGGCCCGAGGCCTACTGGCGCGAACTGGCAGAGCGCATGGGCCAGCGCAACCTGCAGGTGCGCCTGCCATGGGGCAACCCGCAGGAGAAGGCTCGCGCCGAGCGTATCGCCCAAGGCTTGAAAAACTGTCAGGTGCTGCCCAAGTTGAACCTTGCCGGCGTCGCCCGTGTACTGGCGGCCGCCAAGGCGTGCGTGGCGGTGGATACTGGCCTGGGCCACCTCGCCGCGGCACTGGATGTGCCGACCATTTCGCTGTTCGGCCCGACCAATCCGGGCCTCACCGGGGCCTATGGTCGGGCTCAGGTTCATCAGGCCAGCAATTTCCCCTGCGCGCCCTGCCTGCAGAAGAAGTGCACCTATAAGCCGAGCGCCGAGGACCTGCGCCGGTTCGATCTCAAACGCGAGTGGCCGCTGTGCTTCACTCGCCTGAATCCCGAGCATGTGGCGAGCCGCTTGAGCGCGTTGCTGCTGGCTGAGGATGTCCGTTGATGCAACTGGCTTTTGTGCTTTACAAGTATTTCCCCTTCGGCGGGCTGCAGCGTGATTTCATGCGCATTGCCCTGGAATGCCAGAAGCGGGGCCACCAGATCCGTGTCTACACGTTGATCTGGGAGGGTGATATTCCACCGGGTTTCGAGGTGCTGGTGGCGCCGGTCAAGGCGCTGTTCAACCACCGTCGCAACGAGAAGCTCAGTGCCTGGATGGCCGCCGACCTGGCCAAGCGCCCGGTCGATCGTCTGATCGGCTTCAACAAGATGCCGGGTCTGGATGTGTATTACGCTGCCGACGGCTGCTTCGAAGACAAGGCGCAGACCCTGCGCGGTGGCTTGTACCGCCGTTGGGGGCGCTACCGGCATTTTGCCGAGTACGAGCGGGCGGTGTTCGCCAAGGACGCCCATACCGAGGTGCTGATGATTTCCGAGGTGCAGCAACCGCTGTTCATCAAGCATTACGGCACGCCGGTGGAGCGCTTTCACTTGCTGCCCCCGGGGATTTCCCAGGATCGCCGGGCTCCGGCCAATGCCGCCGAGATCCGCGCCGACTTCCGCAAGGAGTTCGACCTGGGTGACGACGACCTGCTGCTGGTGCAGATCGGCTCTGGCTTCAAGACCAAGGGCGTGGACCGCAGCCTCAAGGCCCTGGCCGCGCTGCCGTCGGCGTTGCGCAAGCGTACCCGGTTGATGGTCATCGGCCAGGACGACCCCAAGGTGTTCCAGTTGCAAAGTGCCGCGCTGGGCCTTGGCGAGCAGGTACAGTTCCTCAAGGGACGCAGTGATATCCCGCGCTTCCTGCTGGGCGCCGACCTGCTGATCCACCCGGCATACAACGAGAATACGGGTACCGTGCTGCTCGAAGCCCTGGTGGCGGGGTTGCCGGTGCTGGTCTCGCAGGTGTGCGGCTACGCCCATTACATCGCCGAGGCCGACAGCGGCCTGGTGCTGGACGAGCCTTTCGAGCAGGAGCAGCTCAACCGCTACCTGCAACGCATGCTCGAAGAGCCGCAGGCCCGCGCCGACTGGTCGCGCAACGGCCTGGCGTTCGCGGAAACCGCCGACCTTTACAGCATGCCGCAACATGCCGCTGACGTGATCCTGGGGCAGGAGACCGCATGAAGCTGATTCTGGCCGAACCGTTCAAGCACCTGTGGGCCGGGCGTGACGCCTTCGAGGCCGTGGAAGCGCTGCAAGGCGAGGTATACCGCGAGCTCGAAGGCCGCCGCACGCTGCGTACCGAGGTCGATGGCGAGGGCTTCTTCGTCAAGATCCACCGTGGCATCGGTTGGGGCGAGATCTTCAAGAACCTGCTGACCGCCAAGCTGCCTGTGCTGGGCGCTGGCCAGGAATGGCAGGCGATCCAGCGACTGCATGAGGCCGGTGTGCCGACCATGACGGCGGTCGCCTATGGCGAGCGCGGCAGCAACCCGGCTGCGCAGCATTCGTTCATCGTCACCGAAGAGCTGGCACCGACCATCAGTCTCGAAGACTTCAGCATCGACTGGGTCAAGCAGCCACCTGCGCCCCGCCTCAAGCGCGCGCTGATCGCCGAGGTGGCGAAGATGACCGGCGGCATGCACCGCGCCGGGGTCAATCACCGCGACTGCTACATCTGTCATTTCCTGCTGCACACCGACCGTCCGGTGACGCCCGATGACTTCAAACTGTCGGTCATCGACCTGCATCGTGCCCAGACCCGGGCGACAATCAGCCGGCGCTGGCGCAACAAGGACCTGGCTGCGTTGTACTTCTCGGCGCTGGACATCGGCCTGACCCGGCGCGACAAACTGCGCTTTCTGCGTGGCTACTTCCAGCGCCCACTGCGCCAGGTCCTGGCCGACGAAGCCGCGTTGCTGGCGTGGCTCGAACGCAAGGCGCAAAAACTCTACGATCGCAAGCAACGCTATGGGGATGCACTCTGATGGCGGGTTGGACACTGGCGCCGGGCTATGAACACCTGGTGGCGGATTTTGGCAGCCTCGATGCGGTATTCGCCCTGCAAGGCGAGCGCCTGACGCGTGACCCGCTCAGCGAAGTGATCCGCGTCGAGCGCGATGGGGTCAATTACTACGTCAAACGCTATACCGGCGCTGGCAAGCACATGCGTCGCTACCTGGGCCGTCCACGCATCAAGGCCGAATGGCAGAACCTCAAGCAGTTCGCCAAGTGGGGCATTCCCACCGCCGAAGTGGTCGCCTGGGGGCTTGAGCGCAAGGGCCTGGCTTTTGGTCGCGGGGCCATGGTCACCCGCGAGCTGCCGCGTACCGAAGACTTGTCCGAACTGGCCAGGCGTAATGATCCACGGCTGTCCGACCCTGCCTGGGTGGCGCATGTCAGCCGCCAGTTGGCGCGACACACGCGGATCATGCATGAGCACCGCTTCGCCCATAACGACCTGAAGTGGCGCAACCTGTTGGTCGACGACCAGGGCACGCTATTCTTCATCGACTGCCCGACCGGCGACTTCTGGCGCGGCTTCATGTGGCGCCACCGGCTGATCAAGGACCTGGCGTGCCTGGACAAGGTCGCCAAGTATCATCTGTCAGCCACCCAGCGCTTGCGTTTCTACCTGCAATACCGTGGGCGCCAACGCCTGAGCCTGCGCGACAAGCGGCGCATTCGCCAGGTGCTGAGCTTTTTCGAGGGAAGGGAATGACCGATTACCTGGCCAGCGCTGACCTTGCGCTGCTGCAACGTCATGGCCTGAACGATTTCGAGGCGCTGTGGGCCTTGCAGCTCGACGCCGTCGACGAGCCCAACACCGGGCGAGGCGGCTGGAGCCGCGTGTTCCGCCTGGAACTCGAAGGCAAGGGCTACTACCTCAAGCGCCAGAGCGACTACCTGACGCGTACCTTGCACCGGCCATTCGGCGAGCCGACCTTCGCCCGCGAGTTCCGTAACATCAGCCGTTACCAGAAACTGCGCATACCGGCTTTGCAGGCGGTGTTCTATGGTGAGCGCAAACAGGCTGGTCAGCACCGGGCCATTCTCATGACCCGGGCGCTGGATGACTGGAGCGACCTGGACAGCCTGTTGGCGCGCTGGTCGCAGCTGGGCGAGCATGAGCGCGAGGGTATTCTCCAGGCCTGTGGCCAGCTGGCGCGCACCCTGCACAAGGCCGGCCAGGTGCACGGCTGCTTCTACCCCAAGCATATTTTCCTGCGCCAACGCCGTGAAGGCTGGGACGCGCAGTTGATCGACCTGGAAAAGACCCGGCCGCTGCTGTTCGGCATGCGCGACCGGCTCAAGGACCTGGAGCCCTTGCTGCGCCGCGCGCGCGCCTGGTCCGAGGGTGACGTGCGAACCTTGTTGGCGGCCTACCTTGGCCAGCCGGCAGACAGCGTGCGGGTCGACACCTGGTTACAACGCTTGACGCAACGCCGTCGACATAAAGAGGCCCGCTGATGCGTTTGTCCGAATTGAAGAACGCAGGTCGCAGCCCTTCGCTGCCCCTGTCCATCACCCTGGCCGATGCTGCCGGTAGCGCTGACTTGCAGTTGCTCAGCCTGTTGCGTGTCTTGCCCGGCCAACGCTACGTGGGCGCGGGTATCTGGCGTGGCACGCCGGTATTGGCCAAGTTGCTGGTCGGTGGCAACGCCGCTCGCCATTTCCAGCGTGAGCTGGCAGGGGTGAAGCTGCTTGCCGAACAAGGCCTCACCACGCCCAAGCTGTTGGCCGATGGCCTCAAGGAAGGCGAGGGCGGCTGGCTGTTGTTCGAGTTTCTCGACGACGCTGAAAGCCTGGCCGATGCCTGGGCCGACGTAGAGCCTTTGCCGGTGCTGGCCGATGAGCAACACCGAGTGTTGGGCGAGGCGCTGACCGCTGTTGCTCAGATGCACGCCAAAGGCTTGTGGCAGGAAGACCTGCACTTGGACAACCTGCTGCGCCACGGCGGCAAGCTGTACCTGATCGACGGTGCCGGCATCAAGGCCGAAACGCCCGGTCAGCAGCTTTCGCGCCCTCGCGTGCTGGAAAACCTCGGTGTGTTCTTCGCCCAGTTGCCCAAGCGCCTGGAGCCGTTCATCGAAGAGTTGCTGGTGCATTACCTGCTCGCCAACGCCGAACACGCCTTGCCGATGGAAGCGTTGCAGAAGCAGGTGGACAAGGTGCGCAACTGGCGTTTGAAGGACTATCTGGAAAAGGCCGGGCGAGAATGTTCGTTGTTCAGCGTCGAGCGCAGCCTCTCCGGGTTGCGGGCGATTCGGCGCAGTGAAACCGATGCCATGCTGCCGGTTCTCGAACAGGCCGACGCGCTGATCGACCAGGGGCACCTGTACAAGACCGGTGGTGCGGCCAGCGTCGCTCGCGTAGAGGTCAATGGCCGCCCGCTGGTGGTCAAACGTTACAACATCAAGAATACCGCCCACTGGTTCAAGCGCTTCTGGCGCCCGAGCCGGGCCTGGCATTCCTGGATCGAAGGGCACCGCCTGGAATTCCTCGACATCGCCACGCCAAAGCCCCTGGCGGTGCTCGAACAACGGGTCATGGGCCTGCGCAGCCGCGCCTACCTGGTGACCGAGTACGTCGATGGCCCGGACCTGGCTGCCTGTTTCGCGCCCTACGTGGAAAACGGCGAAGCCCCCGAAGAGCAGGTCGACGCCCTGGTGCACCTGATGCAGCAACTGATCCGCGAGCGCATCAGCCATGGTGACTTCAAGGGTCACAACCTGTTCTGGCACAACGGCCAGTGGTCGCTGATCGACCTCGATGCGATGTGCCAGCATGCCACTCAACTCAGCTTCGCGCCGGCCTATGCCCGTGATCGTGCACGGCTGTTGCGCAACTGGCCCAGTGGCAGCGCCCTGTATCAGCGGCTGGACAGGCTGCTGCCGCGGCTGACGGAATAAGCTGGCGGCAGCGCCAGCCACTCGCTGCTGCGTCCAGCCTGGCGCACGCGGATGCGCCATTGGTCGTCCTGCCAGCGCAGGATGGCCCATGCCGCCCCGGTACTGAGCGGTTGCCCGGGAATCAGCAGGTGGTAGTGGTTGTCCAGCAAGTGCGCGCGCAGCGGCAAGGCGTGCCCACCTGCAAGCAGGTAATATCGCTGTCCGTGGCGAGACAGTCCGTCCACGCCTTCGACCTCGGCCCCTGCGGGCCGCTCGGCCAGTCGGCAGTCTTCGAGCAATGCGCCCAGGTCGGGTAGGCCGTCGTACCACAGGACCGGGGAGTCCACGACCCACTCTCCGTCGCGGCGTCGTTTTACCGGCACCTGGGTGTAGGCATCCGGCATGCGGGGGTCGACGACACGCCAGCGGTAGCCGTCGAAGGACACCTGGTAGGTCGTGCCGGCGGCATCCTTGATGTAGTAGAAGGTCAGCCCGGGATAGGACGAGGGCTGTTCATAGATGCCTTCCTTGTGAATGCCATCGACGCGATAGTGCAATCTGTCGGTATCGACCCCCACCGCCAACGACTGCGGCAACTTCAGCGGCGGGGCTGGTGGAATGGCTCGAATGGCTCGCCGCACCACGGTGGTTCCCCCGATGTTGTTCACCGCGTCGTTGGCGTGCGTGAACGCCTCGACCATGTGTTTCAGAATGCCGAGCTGGTCACCTTGCCTGAAGGCCCTGCCGGCATCGATCACCGACAGCACCGAGCGCCCCAGCGACACCGCCACCAATGCGCGGTTGGGTAGTACGAGGCTGATCAGGTCCAGCAGCACCGATAACGCGTGCAGGCTCAACTCGCCCAGCAGTTCGAGCTTGGTATTGGTGCCGGCATCGACAGCGGCGAGCGTGGCGTTCACCTCGGCCAAATAGCGGGCCTGTTGGAAGTTACCGGTGATCTCTGGGCGTTGGGTGTTTGCGCCAAGGCCGCCCTTGGTCAGCCATCGTTCGACTTGCCTACGCGCTACCAGCGGCAGTCGGTCTATTACGTATTCGCGCAGGGCAGGCTGTTCACGCAGCGCTCTGAGCAGGTGGCGGGTATTGCGATACTCCCGCCATGCACGGCGGTCGGGCGCGTCTGGGGTGTAGGCGAGAAACCGCGTGGTCCCAGCTTTGTCCGGCGTCACCAACATGACGCCTTGTAGGCTATGTCCGCCGATCAGCAGTTGGCGCACGCTCAGGCGCTCCCGGTTCGCTTGTTTGCGCAACTGGCTGTCTGGGTGGTCGAGTACCAGGGTGGTCCAAGCGAAGCCTCGTTCGAACGGGTCCTCCAGGTAATGGCCGGCGTACCGTGCCTTGGCCGCCTCGGCACGCATGCGCGCACGGCTGATGTCGACATAGCGCTCCCGGCGCCACTGAGCCTGCTGCGACGTCAGCAAATGGGTACGCAGGTACTGGCTGTAGCGTTCGCCGACGTCCAGTTCGCGTACCAACTGCTTGACCTGGCTTGGGGTGATGCCCGCGGCTGTTCGTTCATCCTTGTCATGCACCCGTGCAGTCAGCCAGTAGTCGATGTCGAGCACGCCGATGTTGAGAAACGCCAGCTCATCCAGGCGGTAGGTCTGGCGCACCAGTTCGACGGTATTGCCTGCCTGCGCACGGCTGGCCGCAGGAATCCAGACGCTGGTGATGCCAGGGTGCGACACCGGGCCTACCTGCCTGGCCCTGGTGATGCTGACATACAGATCGAGCGGATCGACATCCAACTGATACCGTAGCTGCAACGCCCTGCGCAGGTGCTCGCGGGTCCAGGCCTTGAGATGGTTGCGATCGAGGAACTGTTCGTGGCTGAGGATGCCGGGGGCGCTCGCGCGGTCGATGGCAATCACCAGCTCCTGCAAGGTTTGCATGATGTGCGTAAGGCCTTGGGTCGAGGCATTTCTGAGCCAGGCCGGTGCGTTTCGTTCCAACAACAGGCCGTAGCGTGTCGTCAGCGCAGATCGGCTGTCGGCCAGCGGCAGCAGATCCGCGGCCTTGCGCAAGCGTTCCTCGAGCATCGGCCAGTCCACCGGGGATTGCAGCAGCGCCTCGTGCCATACGCGGGTGAGCGCTGCTTGTTGCCCATCGATCAGCGCCTGGGCCTGGGTCTGGATCAGGTCATCGTTGAACCAGTCGTAGCGCAGGCGTTCGGCGTTGCGTGCCAGCTCTCGATCCTGGTCGCTGTCCAGATACCGCAGCAGCGACTGGCTTTGCTGAGGATCGTCCAGTCGCTCGCACAGTTCGGTGTGCAGGTCGCCGAGATTGTCGAACGCCTCTATGCCATGCGACAGGCTGCAGAGCAGCGCGTAATCGCTGGTTTGCCTGGGGTCCGCCCTACTGCCTTCGGGGCCGCCTTCGACGATCACGAAAGCGCCGGGCAGGTAGCTGCGCCAGTTGGGTGTGCCGATATCCAGTACTGGCCGGTAGACCTGCGGGCGCTCAGCCTCAGGCAGATGCTGGCGCTGCGAGGGCAGCGGCATGTTCACGCAACACCTGACCAGAGCAGCATGGTGGTCGCCGAGTGTATGGTCGTCGCAGCGCAGTGCAATCTGCGCCAGCATTTGCTGACGGAGCAACGCGATCAACTGCGTCCGCCGGCTTAGCGAGGCGTCGCTGGCAAGCCAGTACCGAGCGAGGTCGGCGAAGTAGTGCTGACGTGCCTGCAGCAGCGATCGCGAGCGGTCAGGTTGGGGAGGCGAGGCAAGCAGGGCGGCCAGGTGTCGGTCGAAGGATTGAAAGTAGTGCAGGCTCATCGAACTGGCTCCGCGATAAATGAGCCGTCGAGCATGGCGCCTGCCGGCGATACAGGCGCGTTAGCCGATTACCTCCACAGGGCACGAACCCCGAGCCACGCCGGGATGCCCAGGCCCAGCCAGGACAGTGCATCCCAGGCGCCATCCCCGAGCAGCGCCGCGAACAGCCCGGCTGCGCCCAGCGCGGCGATAAGGCTTGGCCAGGCGAAAATCCGCTGGGTCGGTTGCGACTTGTGGCTCATGCACGCTCCTTCTTGCCGTTGCGTTGCTTGCCCCACCACAGGTACAGGCCGCTGCAGAGCACGATGATGGTCAGGACATCGAGCACAGCCCACAGCAGTTGCATCGGACGTCCACCGTAGTCGCCGAAGTGAAGGGGTTGGGACAGGCCCATGGCATCCATGTACCAGGGGCGTTCGCCGATGGCAGTCACTTGCAGGGTCTGAGCATCGATCAGCACCGGGGTGAGCAGGTGCGAGGTCAAATGCGTCGCGCCTTTCATGAATACTGCATAGTGGTGTTCGCTGGAGAAGCGGGTGCCGGGAAAGGCGATGAAGTCCGGGCGCATGCCGGGTGCGGCCTGTTCGGCGATCGTCAGCAGGTGCGTCGCCGGGGCTCGCTGGGTGAGAGGTGGAGCATCCCGGTACGGGGCGACCATGGCGGCCAGGCTGTCGTTGCGCCAGGCGGCGATTACCAGGTCGGACAAGGCACTGATCACGCCGGTGACGCCCACCGTCAGTGCCCAGGCCAGGGTGACGATGCCGATCAGGTTGTGCAGGTCGAGCCAGCGCAGGCGGCGTGATTTGTCGTGGCGTACGGTGGCGAATTCCAGGCGACGCATGAATGGCGCGTAGAGCACGGTACCGGAAACGATGGCGACAACGAACAGCACGCCCATGAAAGCCAGCAGCAGCTTGCCGGGAAGCCCGGCGAACATGTCCACATGCAGGCGCAGCAGGGTCATCATCACGCCGCCATTGGCTGCGGGCATGGCCACGGCTTCGCCGGTGCGTGCATCGAGCATGAAGGTGTGCGACGCGTTGGGTTCTGTCCCGGCAGTGGCGGCCATGATCGCTACCACGCCATTGCGTTCGTCATCTTCATAGCCAACGTACTGCATGACTTCGCCGGGACGGTGTTGCTCAGCCTTGAGCACCAGTTGTTGCAGGTCAAGGTGCGGGGTATCCGCTGGCATTTCGCGCAGTTCAGGCGCGTCGCCAAGCAGGTGTTCCAGGTCGTGATGGAAGATCAGCGGCAAACCGGTGAGCGCGAGCAGCAGCAGGAATAGGGTGCAGACCAGGCTGCTCCAGGTGTGGATCGCCGACCAGCGGCGGATGGTTTGGCTTTTCATCTGGGTTCCGGTTTTTGGTCTGATGGACCCTGGGGCAGCGCTGCAGCCCAATCGCCGGCAGGCCGGCGCCTACTGGGCGATGGGGCTGCACGGTGGCCCCGGGCGGTCAGAACTTGTAATTGACGCTTGCCACCACGTTGCGCTCGTCGCCGTAGTAGCAGTAGAAACCGTCACAGGTCGACAGGTAGTCCTTGTTGAACAGGTTCTTGGCATCCACCGCCACGGTCACGCCCTTGAGCGTGCTGTTCACGCGGCCCAGGTCGTAGTGCACCGAGGCGTCGTAGACGGTGTAGGAACCTACGTGGCCCCAGTCGGTGTTGGTGGTATTGCCGTAGGTATCGCCCACATAGCGAACGCCCACGCCCACGCCAAAGCCGTCGAGCAGGCCTTCGTGCCAGGTGTAGTCAGCCCAGGCCGTGGCCTGGTTACGTGGAACCTGGGCCATGCGCTTGCCTTTCTCGCCGTCGTTGCCTTTGACGATTTCACTGTCGTTGTAGGTGTAGGAGCCAATCAGCTTGAGGTTGCGGGTGACATCCGAGGTGGCTTCCAGCTCCAGGCCTTTGACCCGAACTTCGCCAACCTGTCGGGTTACGCCGCCTTCGGTTACCGACATGTTTTCCTGGGTCAGGTCGAACACCGCTGCGCTGAGCAGGGTCTTGCTGCCTGGGGGTTGGTACTTGATACCCAGCTCGTACTGCTTGCCTTCGGTTGGCTTGAAGCCATCGGTGGCGTTGACCGTAGCGCCGGCGGCCGCCTGGAACGACTCGGCATAGGAGAAGTATGGGGTGATGCCGTTGTCGAAGACGTAGCTCAGGGCTGCGTTGCTGCTGAACTTCTTGTCACGCTGGGTGTTGGTGGCATCGCCTTTGTTGTGGAAGGTCGTGCCGGTGTGTACCCAGTCCTGGCGACCACCCAGGGTCAGGCGCCAGTTGTCCAGGGCCATCTGGTCCTGGATGTACAGGCCGGTTTGCTGGGTCTTCTGGTCGTAGTCGTACATGTCGAAGTACTCGACGTTCGAGAAGTCCTGCCCGTAGATGGGGTTGTGGATGTTGCTCGGCGGTACGCCGTTCGACCCCCAGCGCCAGCGGGCATTGCTGTCGGAACGCTGGTGGTCGAGGCCGAGCAACACGGTGTGGCTCAGTGCACCCGTCTGGAAGTCGGCCTGGAAGTTGTTGTCCACCGCGAACTGGCTGATGTCTTCCTCGACGATACCAGCGGTACGTTGCACCGTGCCGTCGGCACTGACCGCTTCATCCGGGCCGGCTGGCCAGATCGAGCCGCCAGCGGTGATGCCCTTGAAGTCCAGCTCGTTGCGGGCATAGCGCAGGTTCTGGCGGAACTGCCAGGTGTCGTTCAGGCGGGTTTCGAAGGCATAGCCCAGGTGATAGTAGGTGCGGTCGTAGGATTCCCAGTCCGGGTCACCCAGGTTCTTGTGGTGCGAGATCTTGCCCGCCGGGCTGTCGAGCTTGGTGCCTTGCAGGGGCAGGAACTGGCCGGTGATGCCCGTGTCGTCACGGGTGTACTGGGTGATGAAAGTCAGCTTGGTATCGTCGTTGATGTTCCAGGTCAGGCTGGGGGCGATGTTGTAGCGCTTGTCTGGAATGTGATCGACCGGCGAGTTGCTGTCGCGAACGGTGCCGCTGACGCGATAAAGGAACTGGCCTTCGTCGTCGATCTTGCCGGTGCTGTCGAAGTTGATCTGCTTGTGTTCGTTGCTACCCGCTTGAAGCTCTACTTCGTGGCTGCTCTCGAACTGTGGGCGACGGGTGGTCATGTCCAGCAGGCCACCGGGTGGCGTCTGGCCGTAAACCGACGAAGCCGGACCGCGCAGTACGGCGATACGCTCAAGGTTCCAAGGTTCGATCTTGGGGGTGGCGTAGTTGCCCTTGGGCAAGGGCAGGCCATCGAGGAACTGGGTAGGCACGAAGCCGCGCACCAGCAGCCAGTCGCTGCGCGAATCCGAGCCATAGCCGCTGCTTTGCACACCGGCGGTGTAGCGCAGGGCGTCGTTAAGGTTGAGCACCGGGCGGTCTTCCATCTGCTGACGGGTGATCACCGTGACTGAACGCGGCAGTTCGGCGATGGCTGTGTCGGTCTTGGTACCGGCTGCGGTGCGGGTGGCGGTGTAGCCATCGACCGGGCCCCACGCGCTTTCATAGGCGGCGTTGGCATTGATGGCGGTTTCCGGCAGCGCCAGGGTGCCGTCCGGCGTGGCCACCAGGCTGTAGCTGCCGACGCTGCTCTGCTGCAGTTGCAGGCCAGTACCCCGCAGGGCGGCCTGCAGGGCGCCAAGGCCATCGTACTGGCCACTGACGGGAGCCGAATTGCGGCCACTGACCAAGGCCGGGTCGATGGCCAGGGCAATGCCCGACTGGCTGGCGATCAGGTTGAGGGTGGTGGCCAACGGTGCGCTAGGCAGGTTATAGGCACGCAGGGTGGACTGTTCGGCAGCGAACAGGGCTGGGCTGGCCAACGGGGCGGCCAGGCCGATGGCCAGGGCCATTACGCTGGGGCGCAGGAAACGATCAACAGCACGGGACATGCAGTGGCTCCTCGACGAATATGTGCTAACTGCTTCCTTGCCGAGCGAGATTTGGAAAGTGACAGGGGTCGTCTGAAAAAAAGTGAGAATTATTTAGAAATCGTTTTCGCTCGCCACGGGTCATGGCCGGCAAGCCGGCGTCTGCAGGGGGAGCGCAGGGTTACTTGGCTTTGACGGTCACCCACCACGGTGTATGCCGCTCGATCTTCACCGGCAGTGCCGGTATCAGCGAGGCCAGGGCCAGGTCGGTATCGTGCAGCGGGAAGCTACCGGTCACGCGCAGGTCGGCGACCTCGTCGTCCATCCCCAGGTGGCCGTGGCGGTAGTGGCCCAGTTCGGCGAGCAGATCGGCCAGGCGCACGTTGTCCACCACCAGCATGCCACGGGTCCAGGCGTCGGCGCCGGCTGGCACCGGGGCGACCTGGCCAAGGCCATCGGCATGCATGAGCACCTGCTGGCCTGCGGCCAGGACGTGTTCGTCACCGCTGTTGCGTGGCATCGCCGCGACCGACGATTGCAGCACCTCCAGGCGTGTGCCATGGGCTTCGCGGCGTACCAAAAAGCGCGTGCCCAGTGGGCGCAGGCGGCCATCCTCGGTGCGCACGAGCAGTGGGCGAGGGTCGGCGTGGCCGGTTTCAACGGAAATTTCGCCTTCATGCAGTACCAGCACGCGCTGCTCGCCTTCGAAGTCGATATCCACAGCGGTATGTGTGTTCAGGCTTAGCAGCGTGCCATCTTCCAGGCGCAAGGTGCGCAGCTCGCCGGTGGCGGTACGTTGGTCGGCCAACCAGTAATGTGGCGATAGCGACGGCGCGGTCGCCCAGGCCAGCAGGGAACCGAGCAGGAACATGCTGGCCAGGCCGCCGCCGACCTTGCCGATACGTCGCCTGAGGCCTACCCGCGACTGCACCAGGGCCTGGCGCGCGGGGCCAGCGGCGGCGCTGACGCGTTGGTCCAAGGCCCCCAGCTGTTGCCAGGCGCGGGCATGTTCTTCGCTGGCTGCATGCCAGCGCATGAAGTCATTGCGTTCATCGGGTGTGCTGCTGCCGCTGTCCAGGCTCAGTTTCCAGGTGATGGCGGCGTCGAGAACACGGGCCGAAACCGGTGAGTTATTCACGTCGGCTCCCCGTACAGCGCCACATAGCACTGGCGCATGCCTTGGGCGATGTACTGCCGTACCCGCGACACCGAGACCCCCAGGTGCGCGGCGATCTCGGCGTGGCCCATGCCGTCCAGGCGATTGTGCAGGAACGCCGCGCGGGCCTTGCTCGACAGTTTGCCAAGTAAGCGGTCGATGGCCTTGAGGTCTTCCAGGATCAGCAACTGGACTTCCGGTGCGGGCTGCTCGGCCTCCGGCACGCGCGCAAGCTCTGCCAGGTAGGCCTGTTCCAGCGCAGCGCGGCGGAAATGGTCGAACATCAGGCCTTTGGCGATGGCGGCCAGGAAGGCGCGGGGTTCACGAGGGCTGTCCAGTTGCTCGCGGCCCAGCAGACGCACGAAGGTGTCCTGGCTCAGGTCTTCGGCACGCTGGCGGCATGCCATGCTGCGTTGCAGCCAGGCGAGCAGCCAGCCGCGATGGTCGCGGTAGAGTGCTCCAACCAGCTCGGCGTGTGGGCTCTGTACAGACGACAAGCAGCGTCCCCCGGAACGAATGCATTAACTAACGATAATTATTCGCGATTGTTGCAGAGCCGAGGGGCGGGGTGCAATGGACGCTTATCGGAATGCCAGTATGGGGGCGTCATGTGCCGGTGAGGTCGGGCGCCGCCTGCGCGGCGCATCGCGAGCGAGGCTCGCGCCTACGGGTGTGTTGTGCGTTGCACGCGCAGGCTCGATGGCTATCTCACTAAAGACCGTAGTGATGAGCCTTGCGCCGACGCATCACGCGCAAGCGCTGCTCCAATTGCAACGGGCTATCCAATTTCTGGCGGCGGGCCTGGCTGAACAGGATCAGGGCCAGCTCGGCCGTCGCCTGGGCATCGGCACTGGCATGATGACGTTCGTCCACTTGCAGGCCGAAGCACGCCAACCAGTCGTCCAGGCTGGCTTCGCGCAGCACGGTGTCGGGGTTGAGCAGGGGGGCCAGTTCGGCAATGTCGATGAAGGGATGCTGCAGGCGATAGCCAAGACTTTCCTTCAGCGAGCGGGCCAACATGCGTTGATCGAAAGGCGCATGGAAAGCCAGCACCGGGCTGTCGCCAATGAACTCGAGAAGGTCGAGCAATGCTTCGGCCGGGTCGCATCCGGCAGCCAGGGCGCTAGGGCCGAGGCCGTGGATCAGCACGCTGGCGTTGGTCTTGTGCTCCGGGCGGCGCAAGGTGCGCTCGAACTGTTGGGCAAAGTCGATGGCGCCATCCTCGATCGCCACCGCGCCGATCGACAACACCTGATCGCGGTTGGTGTTCAGGCCGCTGGTTTCCAGGTCCAGCACCACCCAGCGCTGCTCACGCAGGGTACAGACGCCCAGTGGCGCAGGCTTGGGCAACTGCGACAGGCGCTGGCGCAGCGAGGCCTCCAGCAGGGGCGCGTTGGGGCGCAACCAGGTGAACAGGCTCATAGCTGGTACCGCAAGGCCAGGCTGCTTTGCAGGCGCTGGGCCTGGCGCAGGGACTCGCGCAGGATGCGTCGGTCCAGGTGGTTGAGGCTGTCCGGGTCGAGACGGTTGGAATGCGGCAGGTTTTCGCGAGTCTGGCGCTGGTGCTGCTGCATGCGGGTTTGCTGGATGAAGTGGTAAGCCTCTTCGAACGCGGCGCCATCGAGCGGTTCGATGATGCCTTTGTCGACCAGCTGGCGCAGACGCTCGAGGGTATTGCAAGCGCCGATACCATTGGCCAGCGCCAACAGCCGTGCGCCGTCGACGAAGGGCGTGAGTCCCTGGACCTTGAGGTCGAGGGTGGCGGCTTTGTCGGTTCCTTGGCGAGTCAGCACGAACTCGCGCAGACGGCCCACTGGCGGGCGCTGGCGAAGGGCGTTTTCGGCCATCATGCGTTGGAAGAGACGGTTGTCGGCGACCTGTTCGAGAAGGCCCTGACGCAACTGTTCGCAGCCCTGCTCGTCACCCCAGACCACGCGCAGGTCGAAGTAGATGCTCGAACCCAGCAGGTTTTCCGGACTGGCTTCACGAACGAAGCCGGCGAAGCGGCGCGCCCACTCGCTGCGCGACAGGCACAGCGCGGGATTGCCGGCCATGATGTTGCCTTTGCACAGGGTGAAGCCGCACTGGGCCAGGCACTGGTTGATGTATTGCGCCAACGGTAGCAGCCGGGCGCGAATGGCATCGGCCTCGGCGCTGTTGGCGGCCTCGAACAGGATGCCGTTGTCCTGGTCGGTGTACAGGGTTTGCTCGCGACGGCCCTCGCTGCCAAAGCACAGCCAGCTGAAGGGCACCCCGGGGTCGCCGCGTTCGGCCAGGGCCAGTTCGATGACTCGGCAGACTGTATGGTCGTTGAGCAGGGTGATGATCTGGGTGATCTGCGTCGACGACGCGCCATGGGCGAGCATGCGCTCGACCAATTGACCGATTTCACCGCGCAGGGACACCAAGGTTTCAAGACGCGGTGCGTGGCGAATGGTCCGGGCCAGGTGCACCAGGTCGACCCGTTGCAGCGAGAACAGGTCGCGCTCGGACACCACGCCACACAGCCGACGGTTTTCCACCAGGCAGACATGGGCGATGTGCCGTTCGGTCATGGCGATGGCCGCATCGAAGGCCGAGGACTGCGGGCTGAGATAGAACGGTTTGGTCGTCATGTGCCGATCGATCGGCGCACCCAGGTCGGCATCGGCGGCGGCCACCACCTGACGCAGGTCGCGCAGGGTGAAAATGCCTACCGGGTAGCGTTGCGGGTCGACCACCACGATGCTGCCGACCTGCTGCTCGTGCATCTGCCGCACGGCATCGCGCAGGGGCGTGTCAGGGGGACAGACAACCGGGTGACGCATGGCCAGTTCGCCCAGCGGCGTGTTCAGTGAGTACTGCGTGCCCAGCGTCTCCACGGCGCGCTGACGTACCTGCTGGTTGAACTGATCGAGCAGGCTGCTGACGCCGCGCAGGGCAAAATCACGGAATACGTCCGACAGCGAGAACAGGCGAATGAACGCTGCTTTGTTCAGTTGCAGGCAGAAGGTGTCCTCACCGGCCAAGTGCTCGGTGCGGGTGGCCCGCTCGCCCAGCAGGGCAGCCAGGGGGAAGCATTCGCCGCTGGTGATCTCGAAGGTGGTTTCCACACCTGGCTTGACCAGGTGCTGGCGCTCGCCCACTACGCGGCCCTGCTTGACGATGTAGAAATGCTCAACGGGGCCATCGGCGGGTTTGAGGATGCTCTCCCCCTCTGCATAGAAACGCAGTTGGCATTGTTCCACCAGGTAGGCCAGGTGGCTATGTTCCATCTGGTTGAACGGGGGAAACCGCTGCAGAAACTGCAACGTGCCCTGAATGTTCTGCAGAACAGCCGTCCTGCCCGCCTGGCTGTAGGCGTCCTTTTTGCTCATGAAACTGACCGTATCGCTACGCCGAACTATATATATCTATATAAGTGTCGGCCTTGTTGTTCTCTGCCTCCATGGTCGGCCGACGGCGGTGTGGTGCCCATTGGACGTAAGTCTATGGAGCGTTTGTGAACAACCTCACAAGGCGTTGTCCTAGCGAAGGGACGAGATGTTTCTGACGAGATGATCATGGTTGAGCATGACGACATCCTGAGTGACGCCGAGCGCGAAGCGCTGGCCGTGTTGAGTGCGCCTGTCGCGCCCAAGCCGGTGGTGCTGGTCGTGGACGACGATCCGGTGAACAGCGAGGCGCTATGCCTTTATCTGAAAAGCCGGGGCATTGACTGCATGAAAGCCGATGGTGCGCAGGAGGCGATGTTCAAATTGCACTACGAGCCGAGAATCGCGCTGATGATCACCGACTTACGCATGAAGCCTAAGGACGGTCTGGAGTTGATTCGACAAATCCGACAGTCGGAGCGGGCGGCGTTGTCGATCATCGTGGTCTCGGGGGACACCGATGTGAAAGAGGCAGTGGACGTGATGCACCTTGGGGTGGTGGATTTCCTGCTCAAGCCGGTGGACTTGGGCAAGTTGCTCGACTTGGTGAAAAGAGAACTGCGGATCGAATGATGATGCATCCGTGAAAGCAATCGCGGCGAGCCGGCTCCTACAAGTTCGCGGTGGACCCTGTAGACGGCGGCTCGCCGGCGAAGGGTTGCAAAGCAACCCTTTTATTGCTTACAAACCGTTACGCGCCTTGAACTCGCGACGACGACGGTGCAGCACTGGCTCGGTGTAGCCGTTGGGCTGCTTGGCACCTTCAACCACCAGCTCGACAGCCGCCTGGAACGCGATGTTGTCATCGAAGTTTGGCGCCATCGGACGGTACTGGGCGTCACCTGCGTTCTGCTTGTCCACCACTGCGGCCATGCGCTTGAGGCTTTCCAGCACTTGCTCCTGGCTGACCACGCCGTGGCGCAGCCAGTTGGCCAGCAGCTGGGCCGAGATGCGCAGGGTGGCGCGGTCTTCCATCAGGCCGACGTCATTGATGTCGGGCACCTTGGAGCAGCCTACACCCTGGTCGATCCAGCGAACCACGTAGCCAAGGATGCCCTGGGCATTGTTGTCCAGCTCGTTGCGGATCTCTTCGGCCGACCACTGGGTGTTGGCCGCCAGCGGGATGGTCAAGATGTCGTCGACCGAAGCCGGCGTACGCGAAGCCAGCTCGCGTTGGCGCGCCTGAACGTCCACCTTGTGGTAGTGCAGCGCATGCAGGGTGGCCGCGGTCGGCGAAGGCACCCAGGCGGTGTTGGCGCCAGCCAGCGGGTGAGCGATCTTCTGCTCGAGCATGGCCGCCATCAGGTCAGGCATGGCCCACATGCCCTTGCCGATCTGCGCACGGCCTTGCAGGCCGGTAGCCAGGCCAACGTCGACGTTGTTGTTCTCGTAGGCGCCGATCCACTTCTCATTCTTCATGGCGCCCTTGCGCACGACGGCGCCGGCTTCCATGGAGGTGTGGATCTCGTCACCGGTACGGTCGAGGAAGCCAGTGTTGATGAACACCACACGCTCAGCGGCCGCCTTGATGCAGGCCTTGAGGTTGACCGTAGTACGGCGCTCCTCATCCATGATGCCGACCTTGACGGTGTTGCGCGGCATACCCAGCAGGTCTTCGACACGGCTGAAGATCTCGGCGGCGAAGGCGACTTCTTCGGGGCCGTGCATCTTCGGCTTGACGATGTAGACGCTGCCGGTGCGGGTGTTCTTGCGGGTGGTGTTGCCCTTGAGGTTGTGCAGGGCGATCAGGTTGGTGAACAGACCGTCCTGGATACCTTCCGGAATCTCGTTGCCTTGGGCATCGAGGATTGCCGGGTTGGTCATCAGGTGACCAACATTGCGCACGAACAGCAGCGAACGGCCGTGCAGGGTAACGCTGCCACCGTTCGGCGCGGCGTACTCGCGATCCGGGTTCATGGTGCGCGTGAAGGTCTTGCCGCCCTTGGTCACGCTTTCAGCCAGGTCGCCTTTCATCAGGCCCAGCCAATTGCGGTAGACGATGACCTTGTCGTCGGCATCGACGGCGGCGACCGAGTCCTCGCAGTCCATGATGGTGGTCAGTGCCGACTCCATCAGGATGTCTTTCACGCCTGCGGCGTCGGTGCTGCCAACAGGAGTGCTGGCGTCGACCTGGATTTCGAAGTGCAGGCCGTTGTGCTTGAGCAGCACGGCGGTCGGGGCCGCGGCGTCGCCGTGGAAGCCGATCAGTTGGGCATCGTCACGCAGGCCGGTGTTGCTGCCGCCCTTGAGCGAAACGACCAGCTTGCCGCCTTCGATGCGGTAACCGGTGGAGTCGACGTGGGAGCCAGCAGCCAGTGGCGCGGCTTCGTCGAGGAAGGCGCGGGCGAAGGCGATGACCTTGTCACCACGGACCTTGTTGTAGCCCTGGCCTTTTTCGGCACCGCCTTCTTCGCTGATGGCATCGGTGCCGTAGAGCGCGTCGTACAGCGAACCCCAGCGGGCATTGGCGGCATTCAGGGCGAAGCGAGCGTTCATCACCGGCACGACCAGCTGTGGGCCGGCCATGTGGGCGATTTCTTCATCGACGTTTTGCGTGGTGGCCTGGAAATCGTCGGCTTGTGGCAGCAGGTAGCCGATTTCCTGGAGGAAGCTTTTGTAGGCGACGGCGTCGTGTGCCTGGCCTTTGCGTGCCTGGTGCCAGGCGTCGATCTTGGCTTGCAGCTCGTCACGCTTGGCGAGCAGGGCTTTGTTCTTCGGAGCGAGGTCATTGATGATCTTCTCGGCACCGGCCCAGAACTGCTCGGCGACGATACCGGTTCCCGGAATGGCTTCGTTGTTGACGAAGTCGTACAGGGCCTTGGCGACCTGAAGGCCACCGACTTGAACGTATCCAGTCATTGCTTGCCTCACCTCTGCTCAGCTATTTCGCTCTTCTTTATTAAGCCTGTAGCGCTTCTCTAAACACGGCACCAGTGCATGCCCGAAGGCGGCTGGGTGCGGCCTGCCAGATAGCCTGGCAAGCAGTGTACGTATTTTCACAGGCGCCTTGGCAGACATCCAAACAACACATTTTGTAGTCCGCGCCACGGCATACTACATGAAGCAGTAGACGGGGGAAAATCAGACTAAAAGCGTCGTTGTGCGACCAATTGGTCGCATAGGGTCACGCTGGGAGTGGGTATGTTCGCAAAAAACGGGTGGATTGTTCCAGATAAATCTTGAAACAGTACACGATTTGTTAGTCGGACTGTCCTGCGGCAGGTTGCCGCGCCTTGCCTATACTGAGTCGATCCCCCCGATTCTCGCCGCCCGCGGCGGCATTTTGCTGAGGAATGGCCTGTGGACCATCTTGTACTGACCGTGATTGCCCCTGACAAGGCCGGCCAGGTCGAACGTATCGCCAAATGCATCGCCGACCATAGCGGCAACTGGTTGGAAAGTCGCATGTCGCGCATGGCGGGCCAGTTCGCAGGGATTCTGCGGGTGGCTGTACCGGCGGAAAATTACGATGAGCTGGTCGAGGCGCTGCAGAAGCTGGCCAAGCACGACATTCGCGTGTTGATTGCTGAAAGCGGAATCGAACCCTCGTGCACCTGGAAGCCGATCGCCATGGAGCTTGTGGGCAACGACCGGCCGGGGATCGTGCGGGATATCACCAAGGTGCTGGCCGAGCTGGGCGTGAACCTCGAACGCTTGAGCACCGAGGTCAATCCGGCGCCGATGAGCAGTGAGCCTCTGTTCCGCGCCGATGCCTTGCTGGCATTACCGTTGACGCTGTCGCTGGATGAATTGCAGCAGCGCCTGGAAAGCCTGGCCGACGATCTGATGGTGGAGTTGAAGCTGCGTCCGGAGGAATGACGTGGCTTGTGGGTTATCCCGTTTTCACGGGGACGGCCCTGTGGATAACCTGGGCGCATCATTCTCCGACCCAGGCGGGCCGAGGCTTGCACAGGTTTGATCAAAAAATGCCCAATAATCAGGTGCTTGTGCACAAAGCACGGGGACGAGGGTGTGGATAACCTTTGGAGATGTTTCTGCAGGCCAGGCGCGGCGAGGCCTGCAGGATTTTGATCGTTTTTTGATCAGGCGCGTTTGCGCAGGCTGAGCCAGGCATCGACGCTGTAGATGGCCAAACCGGCCCAGATGCAGACGAACGCCATCAGGTTGCTCGGTGACAGGTGCTCATCGAACAGCAGTACTGCCTGCAACAGGACTAGCGTGGGCGCCAGGTACTGCAGGAACCCCAGCGTGGTGTAGGGCAGGTGACGTGCAGCGGCGTTGAAGCACACCAGCGGTACCAGCGTGACCGGGCCTGCCGCCATCAGCCACAAGGCTTCGCTGCTGGCGTAGAACGAGCCCTGGGCGCTCATCGCCGTGGGGTTCAACAGCAACCAGCCCAGCGCCAACGGCACCAGCATCCAGGTCTCCACCACCAGGCCCGGCAGCGCTGCCACCGGGGCTTTCTTGCGGATCAGCCCATAGAAACCGAAACTCAAGGCCAGCGCCAACGACACCCAGGGCAGGCTGCCGACCTGCCACACCTGTTGCGCCACACCCAGCGCCGCCATGCCCACCGCCAGCCATTGCAGGCGCCTCAGGCGTTCCCCCAGCAACAGCATGCCCAGCAGCACGTTGATCAGCGGGTTGATGTAGTAGCCCAGGCTGGCTTCGAGCATGCGCCCGTTGTTCACCGACCACACGTAGGTCAACCAGTTGGCGGCGATCAATGCCCCGCTGACGGCGAGAATACCCAGGCGTTGCGGATTGTCGCGCAGCTCGCGCCACCAGCCTGGATGCTTCCAGACCAGCAGCAACAGCGAGCCGAACAGCGCCGACCAGAGTACCCGGTGGACGATGATCTCGACGGCGGGAACGCTCTGGATTGCCTTGAAGTAGAGTGGAAACAGGCCCCAGATGATGTAGGCACCAAGGCCCAGTAAATACCCGCGACGCGGGTTTGCAGCGTGCATGCAGAATCCTTGCTTAGGTAGCTAAATAGCGCAGCGGCTATTGTAGACAGACGCCGCTGTGCATCTAGAACAATTTCAGCACGGGTTCATCCAGCGCTGCTATCTGTTCGCGCAGCGCGAGGATCTGGTCGCCCCAGTAACGTGGTTGGCCGAACCAGGGGAAGCTCGGCGGGAACGCCGGATCGTCCCAGCGGCGGGCCAGCCAGGCGCTGTAGTGCAGCTGGCGCAAGGCGCGCAAAGGCTCGATCAACGCCAGTTCGCGAGGATCGAAGTCATGGAATTCGTTGTAGCCGTCGATCAGTTCGGCCAACTGCCCCAGGCGCTCCTCGCGACTGCCGGCGAGCATCATCCACAGGTCCTGAACCGCCGGGCCCATGCGGCAGTCGTCGAGGTCGACCACGTGATAGACATCGTCGCGGTGCATCAGGTTGCCGGGGTGCAGGTCGCCGTGCAGGCGAATCAACGCGTGCGGGGTGCGAGCGTAGATGTCTTCGACCCGCTTGAGCAGGTCGCGGGCCACGGACTCGAACGCGGGCAATAGCTCACGGGGCACGAAGTTGCCGTCCAGCAGCGTCTTCAGCGAGGCATGGCCAAAGTTGTCCACGGTCAGCGCTTCGCGGTGCTCGAACGGACGCGCTGCGCCTACTGCGTGCAGGCGGCCGAGCAACTGGCCCAGGCGATAGAGCTGGTCGAGGTCGCCAGGCTCTGGGGCGTGGCCGCCGCGGCGGGGGAACAAGGTAAAGCGAAAGCCCTGGTGTTCGAACAAGGTCTTGCCGTCGTGTTGCAGAGGGGCGACAACGGGCACCTCGCACTCGGCGAGCTCGGCGGTGAAGCGGTGTTCTTCGAGGATCGCATCGTCGCTCCAGCGGCCTGGCCGGTAGAACTTGGCGATCAGGGGTTGCGACTCTTCGATGCCCACTTGGTAGACGCGGTTTTCGTAGCTGTTCAGGGCCAGCACCCGGGCATCGCTGAGAAAGCCTAGGCTTTCCACGGCGTCCAGGACCAGGTCGGGCGTGAGGGTGTCGAAAGGGTGGGACATGAAAGCTCCGAGAGAGTGCGGCGTAAGGCAATAGTACCAGTGCTGCCACTGGCCAGTGCCGGCTCCATGCTTCACCACACTTCCTGTGGCGCGGCAGGCTATACCGGAACGCCCAGCAGAACATGCGACGGTTTGAATTGCACGCGCACCCGGTTGCCTGTGGTCACCTTCTGGCGCGCTAACCACTGCGCTTGGGCAAAGGCGCACAAGGTCTGCCCATTGCCCAGTGCCAGGCGTACTTCGCAAGGGCCTTGCTCGTCGGTCAGCACATCTTCGACCACTGCTGTCAGGCAATTGCTGCCCACTTCTACCTTGTCCTCGTCACCCAGCAACTGTACCCACCCAGCCTTGAGCAGCGCCACGACCGTGGTGCCCAAGGTCAGCTCCAGGCGGTCGGTGCTGTCATGGGTAATCAACGCCTCGATTTCCAAGCCCCCACCCAGGGCCAGGCTCACGCGGTCATGCCGGCCTTCACGGCGCAGGCCGCTGACCTGGCCTTGCAGTTGATTGCGTGCACTGGTACGCAGCATCAGTCGGCCCAACAGGTCAAGGTCGCCGGAGTCCTCGGCTGCCTCCAGGAACTGCGCCTGCAATGCTTGCAGGCGTTGATAAAGGCGCAGCACCCGCTCGCCTTCTGCCGACAGGCGGGCGCCGCCGCCGCCGCGCCCACCCGTGCTGCGCTCGACCAGCGGTCGGCTGGCCAGGTTGTTGAGCTCATCGATGGCGTCCCAGGCGGCCTTGTAGCTGATACCGGCAGCCTTGGCGGCGCGGGTGATCGAGCCTTGTTCGGCGATATGTTGCAGCAGGGCGATGCGCTGGGGGCGCCGGGCGATGTGCTGGGTGAGCAGGGCAGGTAGGGGCATGGCGAAACGCGCTTGATGATCAATGAAGGGACGTTGCCTGCCGGACCGGCAGCAGTCAAGTTCCCGCCTGCCAGCCTCGGTCGGGCTTTGGCGTGCGGGCCAGGCAGTAGACATCGACCCGCCGCGCGCCCGACTTGCGCAACGACTGCGCGATGGCTTGAGCCGTGGCTCCGGTGGTCAACACGTCGTCGACCACCGCGATATGCAGGTTCTCGACCGCTCGACCTCGCCCCACATTGAACGCCCCCCGCAGATTCTGTCGACGCGCCTTGGCGTGCAGATGCTGTTGCGCAGGTGTATCGCGTACCCGCTGAAGGAGTCGTTCGTCACAGGGAATCGCCAGTGGCACGGACAGCCAGCGCGCCAGCATGCCGGCTTGATTGAAGCCGCGCTCGCGCTGTCGACGTTTGGCCAGCGGCACAGGCAACAGCAGGTCGGGTTTTGCCAGCCCTTCGTCGTAGCGATGCTGCAAGCCATGGACGAGCAGTTCGGCCATCAGTCGACCTAGCGGCCACTGTTGGTTGTGCTTGAAGCGACTGATCAACGTATCCACCGGGAAGCCGTAATGCCACAAGGCAACCACCTGAGCGAATGCCGGAGCTCGCCGGCAGCACTGGGCGCAGGTCAGCCCCGGCATGGGCAAAGGCAGGGCGCAGCGTAAACAGCAGTCGTGCAGCCAAGGCAGTTCGTGCTCGCAGGCGACGCAGATGGGGTGGGGTTGCTCACTGGCTTCGTCACACAGCAAACAGGCGTGGTTAATATTTAGACACTTGTAAACCAGTTGTTTTATGAGTGGTTGACAGTACATGGGCCTTCCGTGACTATGCGAGCTATCCGTGATGCGCTGGCGGGCCGTTCCTGTCCCGGCGCTAGAAACAGCCTAAACAAGGAAACGCCGATGAGCGCCAGCACAACTGCAACAACACGTCACGACTGGTCCCTGTCCGAGGTCAAGGCGCTGTTCCAGCAACCGTTCAACGACCTGTTGTTCCAGGCGCAGACCGTGCATCGCGCGCATTTCGACCCTAACCGCGTGCAAGTCTCCACGCTGTTGTCGATCAAGACCGGCGCCTGCCCTGAAGATTGCAAATATTGTCCACAGTCCGGCCACTACAACACCGGGCTGGAAAAACAGAAGCTGATGGAAGTGCAGAAAGTCCTGGAGGAAGCCGCTCGGGCCAAGGCCATTGGCTCGACCCGTTTCTGCATGGGCGCGGCCTGGAAGCACCCGTCGGCCAAAGACATGCCGTACGTGCTGGAGATGGTCAAAGGCGTCAAGGCCATGGGCCTGGAGACCTGCATGACCCTCGGCAAGCTCGACCAAGAGCAGACCAAGGCCCTGGCCGAGGCAGGCCTTGACTACTACAACCACAACCTCGACACCTCGCCGGAGTTCTACGGCAGCATCATCACCACCCGTACCTACGCTGAGCGTCTGCAGACCCTGGCTTATGTGCGTGATGCAGGCATGAAGATCTGCTCGGGCGGCATTCTTGGCATGGGCGAGTCGCTGGACGACCGCGCCGGTCTGCTGATCCAGCTGGCCAACCTGCCGGAGCATCCGGAATCGGTGCCGATCAACATGCTGGTGAAAGTCGCCGGTACCCCGCTGGCCGATGAAGACGACGTAGACCCGTTCGACTTCATCCGCATGCTGGCGGTCGCGCGTATCCTCATGCCCAAATCCCATGTACGCCTTTCCGCCGGCCGCGAGCAGATGAACGAACAGATGCAAGCGCTGGCCTTCATGGCCGGTGCCAACTCGATCTTCTATGGCGAGAAGCTGCTGACCACCGCCAACCCGCAGGCCGACAAGGACATGCAGCTGTTCGCCCGCCTGGGCATCAAGCCAGAAGCGCGTGAAGAGCACGCTGACGAAGTGCACCAGGCGGCCATCGAGCAGGCGCTGGTCGAACAACGCAGCAACGAGCTGTTCTACAACGCCGCGTCGGCCTGAGCATGGCCTTCGATCTGGCGGCGCGCCTTGCCGAACGGCGCGCCGCAGACCTGTATCGGCAGCGGCCATTGCTGGAAAGCCCGCAAGGGCCGGAGGTAGTGGTCGATGGCCAGCGATTGCTGGCCTTCTGCAGTAACGACTACCTGGGCCTTGCCAATCATCCTGAAGTGATCGCCGCATGGCAGGCTGGCGCCGAACGTTGGGGCGTCGGTGGCGGGGCATCGCACCTGGTGGTGGGCCACAGCACGCCGCATCACGAAGTCGAAGAGGCCCTGGCCGAGCTGACCGGGCGCCCGCGTGCGCTGCTGTTCTCCACCGGCTACATGGCCAACCTTGGCACCATCACCGCATTGGTGGGGCAGGGCGATACGGTGTTGCAGGACCGCCTGAACCACGCCTCGCTGCTCGATGGCGGGTTGCTCAGCGGCGCCCGCTTCAACCGCTACCTGCACAACGATCCGGTCAGCCTGGCCAGCCGCCTGGACAAGGCCGTCGGCAACACCCTGGTGGTGACCGACGGGGTGTTCAGCATGGATGGCGACCTTGCCGACCTTCCGGCGCTGGCCGACGTTGCCCGCGCCCGCGGAGCCTGGCTGATGGTCGACGACGCCCATGGCCTGGGTACGCTGGGCGAGCAAGGCGGCGGTATCGTCGAACATTTCGGGCTGGGTGTCGACGACGTGCCGGTGTTGATCGGTACCCTGGGCAAGGCCTGTGGCACGGCTGGGGCTTTTGTCGCAGGCAGTGAAGCGCTGATCGAGGCGCTGGTGCAGTTCGCCCGCCCATACATCTACACCACCAGCCAACCCCCCGCATTGGCCTGCGCCACCCTCAAGAGCCTGCAGCTGCTGCGCCGCGAAACCTGGCGTCGCGAGCACCTGGCGGCTTTGATTCGTCAGTTCCGCCAGGGTGCCGAGCAGATCGGCCTGACGCTGATGGACAGCCCTACGGCGATCCAGCCGATCCTGATCGGCGAAAGCGCCCAGGCTCTGCGCCTGTCGCGCATGCTGCGAGCGCGTGGCCTGCTGGTGACGGCGATTCGTCCGCCCACCGTGCCGGCCGGCAGCGCCCGGCTGCGCGTGACCTTGAGCGCTGCGCACAGTCAGGCGCAGGTCCAGCTATTGTTGAATGCATTGGCCGAGTGTTATCCACAGTTGGAGGCCGCCGATGCGTGATCGCCTGATTCTTCTGCCCGGCTGGGGACTGGGTACCGCTGCCCTGGAGCCGCTGGCCGCCAGCCTGCGTGCGCAGGACCTGCGCCTGCACGTCGAACTGATGCCGCTACCAGAGCTGGCCGACACCAGCGTAGAGGCATGGGTCGATTACCTCGACCGCAAGTTGCCCACCGATACCTGGCTGGGCGGTTGGTCGTTCGGTGGCATGTTGGCCAGCGAGCTGGCATGCAAGCGAGGCGACCATTGTTGCGGGTTGCTGACCTTGGCCAGCAACCCGAGTTTCGTGGTGCGTCCCGATTGGCCCCATGGCATGCCGAAGGACACCTTCGGCACCTTTCTGGATGGCTGTCGCAGCCATACCCAGGTGACCCTAAAGCGTTTCCGTAGCCTGTGCAGCGAGGGTGCGCAGCAGCCACGCACGCTGTTGCGCCAGTTGGGCGTGGGGGTTCCGGATACCGATCCGTTGTACTTGGCCAGTGGCCTGGAAGTGCTGGCCGAGCTCGATACCCGCGTTGCACTGGAAGCCTATGGTGGCCCGCAGTTGCACCTGTACGCCGGCAGCGATGCCCTGGTGCCGGTCGAGGCGGCAAAAGCCCTGAGCGAACTGCTGCCCGACGTGGAAGTCGGCCTGGTCGAAGACAGTTCCCACGCATTCCTGCTGGAGTACCCACAGGAACTGGCGGCGGGTATCAAGAGTTTCCTGCATGAGAGTGGTGATGACTGACCTTTCCTATCCAAGCCTGCCAGGAGCCTTGCCCGACAAGCGTCAGGTGGCGGCTTCATTCTCCCGCGCAGCGGCCAGCTACGACAGCGTCGCGGCTCTGCAACGTGCGGTGGGGGTGAGCTTGCTGGACCAGATGCCCGATGGCCTGAGCCCATCGCGCTGGCTCGACCTGGGCAGCGGCACGGGTCATTTCAGTCGCGTGCTGGCCGAGCGTTATCGGGCTGCAACCGGTGTGGCTGTGGATATCGCCGAAGGCATGTTGCACCACGCCCGTGGTGAGCAGGGTGGGGCGTGCTACCACGTGGCCGGCGACGCTGAACGACTGCCGCTGCGAGACACCAGCATGGACTTGGTGTTCTCCAGCCTGGCAGTGCAATGGTGCGACCAGTTCGCCTGTGTCCTGGACGAAGTTCGCCGTGTCCTGCGTCCGGGTGGGGTGATGGCCTTCAGCAGCCTGTGCGTCGGTACGCTCGGCGAACTGCGTTCCAGCTGGCAGGCGGTGGATGGCCTGGTGCATGTCAATCGCTTCCGCCACTTTGCCGATTACCAGCGCCTGTGTGCCAGTAGCGGGCTGGAGCAAGTCAGCTTGCAGCAACGGGCGCATGTACTGCATTACCCCGATGTGCGCAGCCTGACCCACGAACTCAAGGCCCTTGGCGCCCACAACCTCAATCCGGGCCGGCCCTCGGGCCTGACCGGTCGTGCGCGCATGCAGCGTCTGCTGCAGGCATACGAAGCGTTCCGTCAGCCGCAGGGGCTGCCAGCCACCTATGAGGTGGTCTATGGTGTTTTGCGCAAGCCAGAGGTGTAAGGGGAGCCAGATGAGCCAGGCCTATTTCATTGCCGGTACCGATACCGATGTGGGCAAGACCACCATTGCTGCCGGGTTGTTGCACGCGGCCCGTCTCCAAGGGCTGAGCACCCTCGGTGCCAAGCCGGTGGCTTCTGGTTGCAGCGTCACACCCAAAGGGCTGCGCAATGCCGACGCCCAGGCATTGATCGACGAAAGTTCGATCAAGCTGGCGTACGAAGAGGTCAACCCGTTTGCCTTCGAACCTGCCATTGCGCCACATATAGCGGCGCGCGAGGCCGGCGTTGCGCTGCAAGTGCCGGTGTTGCTCAAGGCCATGCGCCATGTGCTGGACCAGGGGGCGGACTTCACCCTGATCGAAGGCGCAGGAGGATGGCGCGTGCCGCTGTCCAACCTTGACAACCTGTCGGACCTGGCAATTGCCTTGAAACTGCCGGTGATCCTGGTGGTAGGTGTGCGTCTGGGCTGCATCAATCATGCGCTGCTCAGTGCCGAGGCCATCTCCCGGGACGGTCTGCAACTGGCGGGCTGGGTGGCCAACATCATCGATCCGCGCACATCGCGACTGGAAGAAAACCTCGCCAGCCTGGCGGAGCGCTTGCCAGCACCGTGCCTGGGCCGGGTGCCGAAACTGAAGCAGGCCTCTGCCGATGCCGTGGCTGAACACGTGCAGTTGGACTTGCTGGACTGAGATGCCCATCGCCTATCAAATGGCACTGAGCCATTAGGGATTTAAACGAGCCTTTTTGCCCTTGGCCTGCTTTAATTGGCCCTGTTCCTATCCAGCGTCAATGGAGTCCTGACATGGAAATCACCGGTAGCTCCGCTTTCTACGCGGGCCTTGGCAGCATTCAGGCCGGGCAGAACCGCGTCGACCAGGCCGCCAGCCAGATTGCCAACAGCACTGTCGAGCGTGCGGCCACCAGCCAGTCCAGCGACTATCAGGCCGAGCGCCTGCGTGCGGTCGACCGCAGTCAGCAGATGGACCTGGCAACCAGCGCCGTGCAATTGGCCCTCGGCAAACAGGAAGTCGAACTGGGCGTAAAGGTGGCAAAAGCTTCCGACGAAATGCTCGGGCGGTTCATCGATACCTACGCCTGATCTGGCGTCGTCCAAGGTGTGGCCAGCCCCTTCTGGGCGTTGCGCCATGGCCTTATCGCCGGCAAGCCGGCGCCTGCACTCGTGCGGTGAACTCATGTGGGAGTGACCTTGCGTCGCCAAAGGGCTGCGAGGCCGCCCCGAGGACAGGTCGTTCCCAGAAGAAAATTACCCCCACTCAACCAGGTTCGACCCTATTTATCAGGGCGTGGCGTAAATGCCATTTTTCGCGGCATAAATGGCACCATGGTCCCGTCTTGACATTGGGCGGTGCTAAACGTAAGTTTCAAACAACTGTTTGATCGAAAGCCGCCAAGAGCTGGTCGGTATAAGCGGTCTTCCCCAGAACTCATCACAGAGGTTCATCGCAATGCCTGATTACAAAGCTCCCTTGCGTGATATTCGCTTCGTTCGCGACGAGCTGCTCGGCTATGAGGCGCACTATCAGAGCCTGCCGGGTTGCCAGGACGCCACCCCTGACATGGTCAACGCGATCCTGGAAGAAGGCGCGAAATTCTGTGAAGAAGTACTGGCCCCGCTCAACCGCGTTGGCGATCTGGAAGGCTGCACCTGGAGCGAGTCGGGTGTGAAGACCCCGACCGGCTTCAAGGAAGCCTACAAGCAATTCGTCGAAGGCGGCTGGCCGAGCCTGGCGCATGACGTCGAACACGGCGGCCAAGGCCTGCCTGAGTCGCTGGGCCTGGCGCTGAGCGAAATGGTCGGTGAGTCGAACTGGTCGTGGGGCATGTACCCAGGCCTTTCCCATGGCGCGATGAACACCATCTCCGCGCACGGCACGCCTGAGCAGCAGCACACCTATCTGACCAAACTGGTCAGTGGCGAGTGGACCGGCACCATGTGCCTGACCGAGCCGCACTGCGGCACCGACCTGGGCATGCTGCGCACCAAGGCCGAGCCTCAGGCCGACGGCACTTATAAAGTCAGCGGCACCAAGATCTTCATCTCGGCCGGTGAGCACGACATGGCCGACAACATCGTCCATATCGTCCTGGCCCGCCTGCCGGATGCGCCGGCTGGCACCAAAGGCATCTCGCTGTTCATCGTGCCGAAGTTCCTGCCTAATGCCGACGGTGGCGTCGGTGAGCGTAATGGCGTGAGCTGCGGCTCCATCGAACACAAGATGGGTATCCACGGCAACGCCACCTGCGTGATGAACTTCGACGGCGCTACCGGCTACCTGATCGGCCCAGCCAACAAGGGCCTGAACTGCATGTTCACCTTCATGAACACTGCACGCCTGGGCACCGCGCTGCAGGGCCTGGCTCACGCCGAAGTGGCCTTCCAGGGAGGCCTGAAGTACGCCCGTGACCGGCTGCAGATGCGTTCGCTGACCGGCCCGAAAGCGCCGGACAAGGCAGCCGACCCGATCATCGTCCACCCTGACGTGCGCCGTATGCTGCTGACCATGAAGGCCTTCGCCGAAGGCAACCGTGCGATGGTGTACTTCACCGCCAAGCAAGTCGACATCGTCAAGTACAGCCAGGACGAGGAAGAGCGCAAGAAGGCCGACGCCCTGCTGGCCTTCCTCACTCCGATCGCCAAGGCATTCATGACCGAAGTCGGCTTCGAAGCGGCCAACCACGGCGTGCAGATCTACGGTGGCCATGGCTTCATTGCCGAGTGGGGCATGGAGCAGAACGTGCGCGACAGCCGTATCTCCATGCTGTACGAAGGCACCACCGGTATCCAGGCTCTCGACCTGCTGGGCCGCAAGGTGCTGATGACCCAGGGCGAAGCGCTCAAGGGCTTCACCAAGATCGTGCACAAGTTCTGCCAGGCACAGGAAGGCAACGAGCGCGTCAAGGAGTTCGTCGAGCCGCTGGCTGCACTGAACAAGGAGTGGGGCGAACTGACCATGAAGGTCGGTATGGCCGCCATGAAAGACCGTGAAGAAGTGGGTGCCGCTTCGGTGGATTACCTGATGTACTCCGGCTATGCCTGCCTGGCTTACTTCTGGGCCGACATCGCCCGCCTGGCGGCCGAGAAACTGGCGGCAGGTACCAGCGAAGAGGCGTTCTACACCGCCAAGCTGCAGACCGCGCGCTTCTACTTCCAGCGCATCCTGCCCCGCACCCGTGCCCATGTGGCCGCGATGCTGTCCGGTGCCGACAACCTGATGGCGATGAAGGAAGAAGATTTCGGCCTGTCCATCTAAGCCTGTTCATCGGTATAAAAAAACGCCTGCCTCACCGGCAGGCGTTTTTTTTTGTTTCCGGCTCCTAAAGATTCAGTAACAACAAAAGCTCAAGCCCTCCACCCCTGCGGCCGTTAAACACGCCGTGTATTCATCTATTCATGTGCGCTGCCGATGAAGTAAAGGCACAATGCCATTATTGATCTGCCGGGTCGGAGATTACCCTTGTTTCGTCTAAACGCTGTACGCGCGAGCCATTTCCTGCCTTCGCTGTTTCTCTTGTTGTCGGGGCTCGCGGCGGCGTATGTGAGAGACCTCAGCGTCTTCTTCACTTCGCTGTTCAATGTTCTACCCACGTTGGTGCTGCTGTTGGGGGGCGCCTACTGCGCGGTATACCGCCGCCAGCGCGAGCTGTTCCTGATGGTGACGGTATACATCGCCTATTTCCTGCTCGACACCCAGACTGATTTCTACCGTGACAACGGCCGGGTGCGCGAAGACGCGGCGGTGATATTCCACCTGGTATGCCTGTTGTTGCCTGCGTTGTTCGGCTTGTTTGGCGCCTGGCAGGAGCGCACGCACCTGGCCCAGGACCTGCTCGCCCGGTTTGCCGTGCTGTTCGCCGTCGGCAGCGTCGCGGTGGCGCTTGAGCAGAGCTTCCCCAAGGCGCTGCTCGCCTGGCTCGCCGAAATTCGCTGGCCGGCGCTGCATGGCCAGTGGATGAGCCTGATCCAGATGGTCTACCCACTGTTCGTAGGGGTATTCGTCCTGTTGGTCGTGCAGTACCTGCGTGAACCCAGGCCGTTGCATGCCGCGCAGATCATCGGCCTGATCGGCATCTTCTGGATGCTGCCCAAGACCTTCATCCTGCCGTTCACCCTGAACATCATGTGCAGTCAGGTGATGCTGATGATTGCCGCGGCAGTGTCCCATGAGGCCTATCAGATGGCCTTCCGGGATGAGTTGACCGGGTTGCCGGGGCGCCGTGCGTTGAACGAACGCATGCAGCGGCTGGGTCGCAACTACGTGATCGCCATGACCGACGTGGACCACTTCAAGAAGTTCAACGACACCCACGGCCACGACGTCGGCGACCAGGTGCTGCGACTGGTCGCCAGCCGTTTGTCCAAGGTGACCGGCGGGGGACGAGCCTATCGCTACGGCGGCGAGGAGTTCGCCTTGGTGTTCGCGGGCAAGACGGCCGAAGAGTGCCAGCCGCACCTTGAGGCCGTGCGTGAAATGATCGCCAACTATGCTATGCAACTACGTGATCAGAGCAGCCGCCCCCAGGACGATTCTGCCGGTCGGCAGCGGCGCGCAGGCAATGCGGCCACCACGGTATCGGTGACCATCAGCATCGGTGTGGCCGAGCGGCTGGTGGAGCACCGTAACCCAGAGGAAGTGCTCAAGGCCGCTGACCAGGCGCTGTACAGCGCCAAAGGCGCGGGGCGTAACTGCGTCATGGTCTACGGGCAACAATCGCGACGCGGGGCTGTTCGGATGGCGTGACCATAGCTGACTATTCGGTCGCTTGATGACCCTATGTCTCGCAAAAGTTGTTCGGTTACACTGCCTTCAATCCAGTGCCGCGGTTCCCTGAGACCGCCCCGACCCTGTTAGCGAGAGGTAGTCATGGCTGAATATAAAGCGCCCCTGCGCGACATGCGTTTCGTTCTGAATGAAGTCTTCAACGTGGCCGAGCTCTGGGCTCAACTGCCGGCCTTGGCCGAAGCGGTGGACGCGGACACTGCCATGGCGGTGCTGGAAGAGGCCGGCAAGGTTACCGGCAAGACCATTGCTCCGCTCAGCCGCGCGGCGGACGAAGAGGGTTGCCACTGGGACAACGGCGCGGTGCGCACACCAGCCGGTTTCATCGATGCCTACCACACCTACGCCGAAGGCGGCTGGGTGGGCGTTGGCGGCGACCCGCTGTTCGGCGGAATGGGCATGCCCAAGGCCATTTCGGCCCAGGTCGAGGAAATGGTCAACGCATCCAGCCTGGCCTTTGGCCTGTACCCGATGTTGACCGCCGGCGCCTGCCTGTCGATCAACGCCCACGCCAGCGAAGCGCTCAAGGAAAAGTACCTGCCCAACATGTACGCGGGTGTATGGGCAGGCTCCATGTGCCTGACCGAGCCCCATGCCGGTACCGACCTGGGCATCATCCGCACCAAGGCCGAGCCGCAGGCCGACGGCAGCTACAAGGTCAGTGGCACCAAGATCTTCATCACCGGTGGCGAGCATGACCTGACCGAAAACATCATCCACCTGGTGCTGGCCAAGTTGCCTGATGCCCCGGCCGGGCCAAAGGGTATCTCGCTGTTCCTGGTGCCTAAGTTCCTGGTCAATGAGGACGGCAGCCTAGGGGCGCGCAACCCAGCCACCTGCGGCTCGATCGAGCACAAGATGGGCATCCAGGCCTCGGCCACGTGCGTGATGAACTTCGACGAGGCGGTCGGCTACATCGTGGGCGAACCGAACAAGGGCCTGGCGGCCATGTTCACCATGATGAACTACGAGCGCCTCGGCGTCGGTATCCAGGGCCTGGCATCGGCCGAGCGCTCTTATCAGAACGCCGTTGAGTACGCCCGCGACCGCCTTCAGAGCCGCGCGCCAACGGGTCCGCAGGCCAAGGAAAAAGCCGCGGACCCGATCATCGTGCACCCCGATGTGCGCCGCATGCTGTTGACCATGAAGGCGCTGATCGAAGGTGGCCGCGCCTTCTCCACCTATGTGGCCATGCAACTGGACAGTGCCAAGTACAGCGAGGATGCGGCTACCCGCAAGCGCAGCGAGGAGCTGGTAGCGCTGCTGACGCCGGTCGCCAAGGCCTTCCTCACGGATCTGGGCCTGGAGTGCACCGTGCACGGCCAGCAGGTGTTCGGCGGCCATGGCTACATCCGCGAGTGGGGCCAGGAGCAGTTGGTGCGCGATGTGCGTATCACACAGATCTACGAAGGTACCAATGGCATCCAGGCGCTGGACCTGATGGGGCGCAAGGTCGTCGCCAGTGGTGGTGCCTACTACCGGCTGTTCTCCGACGAGATTCGCCAGTTCATCGCCAGTGCCAAGGACGATCTGAGCGAGTTCACCACGCCGCTCGCTGCCGCCCTCGACAAGCTCGACGGGCTGACGGAGTGGGTGTTGGAACAGGCCAAGGGCGACCCGAATGAAATCGGTGCGGCGTCGGTCGAGTACCTGCATGCCTTTGGCTATGTGGCCTATGCCTACATGTGGGCATTGATGGCCCGTGCCGCCAAGGCGGGTGAAGGGGATGAGGCGTTCTATTCGGCCAAGCTGGGGACCGCTCGGTTCTACTTCGCGCGGCTGCTACCGCGGCTGGATTCGCTGGTGGCCTCGGTCAAGGCGGGCAGCGAGTCGCTGTACCTGCTCGATGCCGAGCAGTTCTGAGGCATGGCGTGTCAGCCTGGTCGCCGGCTTGCCGGCGACTGGCACATGACCAGCGTTTGGAAATGGCGCCGCTTGTAAGCTTTCTCCTACATGACGTGGTGACTTTTCGCCACTGGCCTAAGATTGGATCCATAGCTAATATTTCCCACATGGACGTTGCGCAGGAAGCGCAAAGGACAGAACAGGGACAACGAAGGAATACCTGCCAGGATGGTGGGGCGATAGGGATGTCAAAGGGAAACAGTCTGGAAAACCCCGCTTCGGCGGGGTTTTCTTTGTGCGCGTGTTTTTACCCGAGCACATCCAGGGGCGAGGCCCCCAGCTGGCGCGCATCGGTCTCTTCTTCCAGCAATGTGCGCAGCATCTCCACTGACGCCTGCTGACGCTGTGCGTCGCGAAACACCAAGCCCACCTTGAGCGGTACGCGCGGTTCGCTCAACGGCTTCCACAGCAGGCCTTGGTCATCCTCGGCGGCCTCCTTGGCCCGGCCCGGCAGAATGGTCGCCAAGGCCGTGTGCGACAGGCTGTCGAGAATTCCCGCCATGTTGTTCATCTCGGCCTGAACCTGCGGTCGGCGGCCCTGGCTGGCCAGCTGTTCCTTCCAGATCTGGCGGATCTGGAACTCTTCCCCGAGCATGAGCATTGGCAACTCAGCGGCCTGGCGGATGGACACCTTCTTGAAGTCCTTCAAGGGGTGGGTGGCGGGGATGACTAGCTGCAGTTCATCTTCGTACAACAGCAAGCCATGAAGCCCCGGCTGGCGCGGTGGCAGGTAGCTGATGCCAATATCCAGGCTGCCGCTGAGCAAGCGCCGTTCGATTTCCAGCCCCGACAGTTCGTAGATCTGCACCACCAGGTGGGGTTGCGCCCTGCGCACCCGTTCCAGCAGGCGCGGCACCATGCTTGGGCGAACCGTCTGCAACACACCAATGGCCAGTGTTCGCAGGGACTGACCCTTGAAGTTGCGCATGGCCTCATGGGCCCGCTGCAGGCCGTCGAGCAGCGGCAGGGCATGGTTGTACAGGGTATGGGCGGCGAGCGTCGGCAACAGCCGCTTGTTACTACGTTCGAACAGGCTCAGGTCGAGGCTGTGTTCCAGCTGCCTGATCTGCTGCGACAACGCCGGCTGTGACAAGGACAGGCGCTCGGCGGCCCGGCCGACGTGGCCTTCTTCATACACCGCGACGAAATAACGCAGTTGGCGAAAATCCATAAGTATTTCTTATCGAAAAAGCTGGAAAAACGGAATGGCCTCAGCAGCCCGTGAGCCCTAGTCTATCGCCGTATTCCAGTAGGTTACAGCGCTGATTCAGTCGATTGTTACCTTGGATGAAAAACACTTTTGATAGGAAAGGCAAAATATCGAGCGCCGGCATACCGACCGGACCTGCCGCCCTTTGCCGTGATTGGTTGGAGCCCTGATGAACCTGTTCAACCTGCGCCGTTCGGCCCCTACCGCAGTCGCCGAGCCCAAGCGTGCGCCGGTGATCGTGCCGGATGCGCCGCAGTTGTCCCGCGAGCGTCTGATGCCCAGCACCGAACGTGCCACGCAGGTGTTCGTCCGAGGCCAAGGCTCCTGGTTGTGGGACAACGAAGGGCATGCCTACCTGGACTTCACCCAAGGCGGTGCGGTCAACAGCCTCGGCCACAGCCCCAGCGTGCTGGTCAAGGCCTTGGGCAACCAGGCCCAGGCGCTGATCAATCCAGGTTCGGGGTTCCACAGCCGTGGTTTGCTGGCCTTGGTCAATCGCCTGTGCCAGAGCACCGGCAGCGATCAGGCCTACCTGCTCAACAGCGGCGCCGAAGCTTGCGAAGGGGCGATCAAGCTGGCGCGCAAATGGGGTCAGAAGCATCGCAACGGCGCCTACCACATCATCACGGCCACGCAAGGCTGTCACGGTCGCAGCCTGGGGGCGCTGTCGGCGTCCGACCCGCTGCCGTGCAACCGTTGCGAGCCGGGCTTGCCAGGTTTCAGCAAGGTGCCGTTCAACGACCTCGATGCGCTGCATGCCGAGGTGGACTCGCGCACCGTGGCGATCATGCTCGAGCCCATCCAGGGCGAGGCGGGTGTGATCCCGGCAACGCGCCAATACCTGCAGGGTGTGGAAAAACTCTGCCGCGAGCTCGGCATCCTGCTGATTCTCGATGAGGTGCAGACGGGCATTGGCCGTTGTGGCGCGTTGCTGGCCGAGGAGACCTATGGCGTACGTGCCGATATCGTCACCCTCGGCAAAGGCTTGGGCGGCGGTGTGCCGTTGGCGGCACTGTTGGCGCGGGGGACCGCTTGCTGCGCTGAACCCGGTGAGCTCGAAGGCAGCCACCACGGCAACGCGCTGATGAGCGCGGCAGGCCTTGCCGTGCTGGATACCGTGCTGGAGCCGGGCTTCTTCGAGCACGTTCAGGACAGTGGTCGCCACTTGCGCGATGGCCTGAGCCGCCTGGCCGGTCGCTACGGCCAGGGCGAGGTGCGTGGCCAGGGCCTCTTGTGGGCATTGCAACTGCACGAAGACCTGGCCCAAGACCTGGTGCAGGCAGCCTTGCAGGAGGGCCTGCTGCTCAATGCGCCCCAGGCCGACGTGGTGCGTTTTTCGCCCGCGCTGACGGTCAGCAAGGGCAACATCGACGAGATGCTCCTACGCCTTGCCCGGGCCTTTGCCAGGCTGCACGCGCAACAGCAAAGCCGCCGCGAGGTACCGGCCTGACCGGTAGCGGCGAGCCACAGATTTTCAACGAACCGTCTCGCGTTTCTGCGCATCGCCCTTGGCCAGCTTCATTTGGCTCGGGGCGTTTTTTTTGCCTGGCGTTACTGTGGAACCTCTGGCTGGCGCGGCTAGTCTCTGTTGAAACCCCTTCAGGAGAGATTCACATGGACTTCATCCGCATCATCATCGCGATCATTCTGCCGCCCCTGGGTGTATTCCTGCAGGTGGGGTTTGGTGGGGCGTTCTGGCTGAATATCCTGCTGACCTTGCTGGGGTACATTCCGGGGATCGTGCATGCGGTCTACATCATCGCCAAGCGCTGAGGCGTTCTTGGCGCTCTCGCCGGCAAGCAGAGCCTGCAGGGTGGTTGGGGCTTATAGCCCCAACACCCGGCAATAGAACTTCCATTCTTCCTCGAGCGCATGCGCCAGGTTCTGTGCATTGCGCAACCCATGGCGTTCCCCTGGGTAGAAATGCCCTTCGGCCTCGATGCCATTGGCTTTCAGGGCCGCCAGCATTGAGCGGGTCTGCTCAGGCACTACCACTGCATCCAGCTCGCCCTGGAAAAAAATCACCGGCACCTTGATAGCCGAGGCATGCAGCAGCGGCGTGCGTTGTCGGTAGCGCTCGGCATCCTGTTGCGGGTCGCCGATCAGCCAGTCCAGGTAATCGCCTTCGAACTTGTGCGTGGCACGGCCCAATGCGACCGGGTCACTGACGCCATACAGGCTGGCACCTGCGCGGAACACATCGTGGAAGGCGAGGGCGCACAACGTGGTGTACCCGCCTGCGCTGCCGCCGCGAATGAACGCTTTGCGCGCATCGATCAGCCCTTTTCCGGCCAAGTGCTCGACGGCCGCACAGGCATCTTGCACATCGCATTCGCCCCACCGCAGGTGCAGAGCCTGGCGATAGGCCCGGCCGTAGCCACTGCTGCCGCGATAGTTGAGGTCGGCGACGGCAAAACCACGCTGGGTCCAATACTGGATACGCGGGTCGAGCACCGGGTAGCAGGCCGAAGTCGGGCCGCCGTGGATGAACACCACCAGTGGGGCCGGGCCTTGCCCATCAACGGCCTTATAGAAGAAACCATGGGCAGTTTCGCCTGCGCTGCTGTAGCGGATCGGCTGGGGCAGGCTGATGCGTTGGGCTGGCAGCACTTCGGCGCCACCGGCCACTACCCGTACCTGGTGGCTGTTGCGGTCGATGGCGACGACCGCAGGCGGGCTGATCGGCGATGCGGCGATGGCGTAGAGATGCTCGGCATCCATCGCCAGGCTACGAAAACGCGTATAGGCGCTGGCGAAATGTTCGACAGGATTACCCGGCGTACGCAGCCCCAGCTTGGCAAAGCCGTCTTCGAACCAACTGGCCAGGTAGCTTTGCGGACCTATTGCAAGCCAACTGCTGGCCCCCAGTTGCCAAGGGGCGCCAGCGTGGTCGGCGGGTTCTGCTGGCAGAGCCTGCCACTGGCCATCGACCTCGCCCCAGGGCTGCCAGAAGCCGTTTCTGTCCGAGAGGCAATACAGCCGGCCTTGGGCGTCGAAGCGCGGTTGTTGCAGGGATTCATCGGTCCCGCTGACACAACGCGCCGGGCCCCAGGCGCCGCTACTGTCCCGTTGGCGCTGCATCAGGCGGGTACGGGTCCAGGGTTGCGCTGGGCGGTCCCATTCGACCCAAGCCAGGCGCGTACCATCGTTGGACAGGGTGGGGGACGCATAGAAATCAGCACCTTCGGCGAGGACTTCGCGGGTGCTTTCGCCAAGTATGACCAGGCGATGCTCGACGGGCTTGCCACTGCGCTCCTCGACGGCGAGGACCTGGCCGGTGTGCCATTGCAGGTCGCCGTAGCGGCATTCCGGGCGGTGGGTGAGCGGGCGAGGTGTCACGCTATTCAGCGCCTGGGTATAGACCTGCTGGTCCTGCTCGTTGACGAACAGCACCCCGTCGCCACCCAGGCAGAAACTGCCGCCACCGTACTCATAGACTCGGCTGCGCACGCTGAAGCCATCGGGGGTAAGGCACCGGGCCTGCTGGTCGCGCCAGTGCCAGATACGGCAGGCGCCGTCGGCCGGGCGGAATTCGTTCCAGAACAGCCCGGCTTCGCCGACCTTGAGCTCGGCAAAGTCGGTGCTGGCAGCCACCGCCTGTGCGGCGCTGAATTCATCCACGGGCGATGACACGGGAGTTGCGCTCGTTGCGGAAGGTCATTTGCTCGATTTCCAGCTGGGCGGTCTCCGCCTCTTCGCGGGCCTTGAGAATGATGCCGTGGTCAGCTGACTTGGCACACACAGGGTCGGCATTGCTGGCATCGCCAGTCAGCATGAAGGCCTGGCAGCGACAGCCGCCGAAGTCCTTTTCCTTCTCGTCGCAGGAGCGGCAGGGTTCTGGCATCCACGCGTAGCCACGGAAGCGGTTGAAGCCGAACGAGTCGTACCAGATGTGGTGCAGGTCATGGTCACGCACGTTGGGAAATTCCACCGGCAACTGGCGAGCACCGTGGCACGGCAGCGCGGTGCCGTCCGGGGAGATGGTCAGGAACAGGCTGCCCCAGCCGTTCATGCAGGCCTTGGGACGTTCTTCGTAGTAGTCCGGGGTGACGAAGATCAGCTTGCAGGGGCTGCCCTGCGCCTTGAGCTTTTCCCGGTATTCGTTGGTGATGCGCTCGGCACGTTCGAGCTGGGCGCGGGTCGGTAGCAGGCCCAGGCGGTTGAGGTGGGCCCAACCATAGAACTGGCAGGTGGCGAGTTCGACGAAGTCGGCCTCCAGCGCGATGCACAGCTCGATGATGCGGTCGATCTTGTCGATGTTGTGCCGGTGGGTGACGAAATTGAGCACCATCGGGTAGCCGTGGGCCTTGACCGCCCGGGCCATCTCCAATTTTTGGGCGAAGGCCTTTTTGGAACCGGCCAGCAGGTTGTTCACCTGCTCGTCACTGGCCTGGAAGCTGATCTGGATGTGGTCCAGCCCGGCTTTCTTGAAGTCGGCGATGCGCGCTTCGGTCAAGCCGATGCCTGAGGTGATCAGGTTGGTGTAGTAGCCGAGCCGACGAGCCTCGCCGATCAGTTCGGCAAGGTCCTGACGTACCAAAGGCTCACCACCGGAGAAGCCGATCTGCGCGGCCCCCATTTCGCGGGCCTCGGCCATTACCTTGAACCACTGCGCGGTGGTCAGTTCCTGGCCCTGGGCGGCAAAGTCCAGCGGGTTGGAACAGTACGGGCATTGCAGCGGGCAGCGGTAGGTCAGTTCGGCCAGCAGCCACAGCGGCAGGCCGACCGCGGGCGTGGGCGGCAACTCAGGCGAGGACGATCCAGTGTTCGGCACGGGCCACCTCCATGAACTGCTCGATGTCGTCGGCGACTTCCGGGACATCGGGGAACTGCTGCTCAAGCTCGGCGATGATCGCCGCCACGTCGCGCTGGCCGTCGATCAGGCCACCGATCAGCCCTGCGCTTTCGTTAAGTTTGATCATGCCTTCGGGGTACAGCAACACGTGCCCCTTCTGTGCGGGCTCGTACTGGAAGCGGTAGCCGGGGCGCCAGTTCGGCACTAGCTTGCGATCGAAACTCATAGGGCGATTCCCTTGTGCCAGACCCGCTCGCGGGTGACGGAATGATAGGGCGGGCGGTTCAGTTCGTAGGCCATGCTCATGGCGTCGAGCATGCTCCAAAGGATATCCAGCTTGAACTGCAGGATCTCCAGCATACGCTCCTGGCCGGCGCGAGTGGTGTAGTGCTGCAGGGTGATCGCCAGACCATGCTCGACATCACGTCGGGCCTGGCCCAGGCGCGTGCGGAAGTATTCATAGCCGGCCGGGTCTATCCAAGGGTAGTGCTGCGGCCAGCTGTCCAGGCGCGACTGGTGGATCTGCGGGGCGAACAGCTCGGTCAGCGAGCTGCTGGCGGCCTCCTGCCAACTGGCGCGGCGGGCGAAGTTGACGTACGCGTCCACGGCAAAGCGCACACCTGGCAGTACCAGCTCTTGGGAGCGCAGTTGGTCAGGGTCCAGCCCTACGGCCTGGCCCAGGCGCAGCCAGGCCTCGATGCCGCCGTCTTCGCCGGGGGCGCCATCGTGGTCGAGCAGGCGCTGGATCCACTCGCGGCGTACTTCGCGGTCCGGGCAGTTGGCCAGGATCGCGGCATCCTTCATCGGGATGTTGACCTGATAGTAGAAACGGTTGGCCACCCAGCCCTGGATCTGTTCGCGGGTGGCGCGGCCTTCGTACATCGCCACGTGATAGGGGTGGTGGATGTGGTAATAGGCGCCCTTGGCGCGCAGGGCCTGCTCGAACTCGGCAGGGGACATCGGGGTTGTGTCGCTCATTCAGCGGACTCCTGTAACAGCGGGGGCTCTCCTGAGAGCCGGCTTTTCCCGCGGGGCCTGCACCGCCGGAGAGCCGGCGGCTGCATGGGCCGTTTGCCTCACAGTTCGATGCTCATGCCATCGTAGGCGACTTCAACGCCCCGACGCTCCACCTCGGCCCGTTCTGCAGAGTCTTCATCCAGGATCGGGTTGGTGTTGTTGATGTGGATGAGCACCTTACGCTGACGGGGGAAGCCGTCCAGCACCTCGAGCATGCCCCCGGGGCCGTTCTGTGCCAGGTGGCCCATCTCGCGGCCGGTGCGGGTACCGACGCCGCGCCGCTGCATTTCATCATCCTCCCACAGCGTACCGTCGACCAGCAGGCAATCGGCGCCGTGCATCATTGCCAGCAGCTTGTCGTCCACCTGGCCAAGCCCTGGGGCGTAGAACAGCTTGCCGCCAGTACGGGTGTCTTCGACCATCAGGCCGAGATTGTCGCCTGGGTGTGGGTCGAAGCGGTGCGGCGAGTAGGGCGGTGCGGCGCTGCGCAGGGGGAAGGGGGTGAACTTCAGGTTCGGGCAGGCTTCGATCACGAAACTGCCTTCGAGCTCGATGCGGTTCCATACCAGTCCGCCGTTCCAGTGGCTGAGCATGTTGAACAGCGGGAAACCGGTGGTGAGGTCCTGGTGGACCATGTCGGTGCACCAGACCTGGTGTGGGCAGCCTTCGCGCAGGCTGAGCAGGCCGGTAGTATGGTCGATCTGGCTGTCGAGCAGGACGATTGCATTGATGCCGGTATCGCGCAGGGCGCGGGCCGGCTGCATGGGCGCAAAGGCCTGGAGCTGGGCACGGATGTCCGGTGAGGCGTTGCACAGGATCCAGTGTTCGCCGTCATCGGACAGGGCGATGGACGACTGGGTGCGTGCCGTGGCGCGCAGGCTGCCATCGCGGTAGCCCTTGCAGTTGGCGCAGTTGCAGTTCCACTGGGGGAACCCGCCACCGGCGGCGGAGCCGAGGATCTGGATGTACATGACTACTCTCTGTCCGAAAAACCGTATCCGAAAAACGAAAACGCCCCGGCGGGCCGAGGCGTCGAACCGCGACTGGGCTTAGCGGCTGGCGAAGTACATGGTGACTTCGAAGCCGATGCGCAGGTCAGTGTAAGCAGGCTTGGTCCACATAGAGTTGCTCCTTCCGGGTGGGTTGGGGTTGTCAGTTGGCAGGTTGGCGGCCGCTTGGCTGGGCGGCTGCATAAACTGAGATTGCGCTATCTTACAAGAAAAATTTGTACCGAAAGGTTAATTCTTCGAAAAGCGCCCTTGCAGCCTGCGTAACAATCCACCTTTTGCTCACTGCCAAGTCCCGTCCGGGGCAGCCGCATTGGCCAGGCAAAGCCACGCCGCACCAGGGTTTGAGCATGCTCGCAGGAGATCGTCCAGGTCGCATTGCTGTGTTTGGAGGATAGACCACCGCAGGTCGGAGAGTTTCCCTGAATGTGTAGCCAGATGTGCCTGCCACGCCCATTCGGCGATTTCCGAGTTGACCCTCTGCGGTTCGCTGAACTGCTCGGCCAACGCTTGGCGGGCGCTGGGGTCAAGCTGTACACCTTCGCCCAGGACGCGCGTCAGGTGTTGCAGGATCTCGACAGGGGACGCGTGTGGCGACTGCACGCCGAACAGCAGACCGTTGATGCCTTCGAGCTGACGGAAGGCGCTGAACACCGCGTAGCCCAGTTGCAGTTCTACACGTAGGCGCTGGTATACCGGCCCTTGCAGCGACTGGGCAAGCAAGCGGCCGGCAGCTTCATCAGTAGCGTGAAGAGGGCAGAACAACAGCAAGGCATGTTCACTGCCTGCTATATCGGCGTGATGCCAGCGGCGGCGGGGCCACAGGGTGGGCGCGACGGGTGCCGAGCCGATGCCAGGGCACGCTTGCAGGGTGTCGCCCAAGGCGTGCACCCCATCTTCATCGAAGCCCACCGCCAAGCCGTGCCACCGTGCCTGCTGCCACACGTCATCGAGCTGTGCTTGATTGGCCGTGCCCGAGGGCATTGGCTCGGCTTTCGCTGGCTGCAGGGCGTCGGGCAGTTGCTTGAGCAATGCCCGGATTGGAATCAATGCAGGCTCTGGTTGCGGCGTGTCCTGCCAACTGTCGGGTACTCGCAGCTCTGCCAGTGCTTGTTCGACGGTACGAATCACCGCTGCAGGCAGCCCACTGGCGCGCAGTTCCCAGCACTGGCCTGCGGCATCGAACTGCAGTTGCACGCCCACCCGCTGCGCCCGTTCTTGCAAGGGCCGAAGGGCGTGGGCCAACAGGCTGTACAAGCGCTGACGCAGTGGCGATTCGATACGCCAGCGTAGGAAAAGGGCGGCGAATTGGCGTGCGGCCGGTAGTTCATGACTGACGGCCAGTGCTATTGGCAATGGTCCTCGGCCAGCCGGTAATTCGGCAGTCGCCAACGGGTCGGTTTCTGGCAGATGCCAGTGACCCCGTCGGCATCGGGGGAGGTCGTCGAGCAGCGCACGTAGCGCCAGCAGGCCATTCTCATCCAACGCACTGAACGGCTTGCCTGCACTGTCCCGACGCGCCAGGTCCAGCGCACTGGCGAGCGACTCACGGATCTTCTGCAGGAGGCCATACTCGACGTTGAGGTGCCCTGGATCGGTCTGACGAATGAAACCGAACCAGCCGTGTAGCAAGGCTTCGGCTTGTTCTGCACAGGCCGAGGCGGCGAGCTGCAACTCGATATGCCAAAGCAATTGGCCTGCGTAGGCGTACAGCGTCTGGGCTTTGAACCCTTGTAACCAGCCGCGCTGACGCAGGGTCCCGAGCCAGCTGCCGGGGCGGGTATCGCTCAGGCAGGTAACCAGCAGGTCGAGTGCGTGTTCAGCTGCATCGCCCAAGGCTTCGTGGGCGAAGGTCATGGGCTGCACGGTGCCCGACAACGCGGGTGGTGGCTCTTGCGGCACGCGTTGTCCCGAAGCGAACAGGCTGCCGAATCGTGTGCCCAATTGCTCAAGCTCATCCAGCGTCTGCGGGCCGCACAGGCTCAGGACGATCTGACCGCCCCGGTAGAAGCGCTGGTGGAATCCGCTCAGCGCGTGCTGGAAGTCAGGGCATTGCAGCGCGAGTGTGTGGCGGTTACCAGCATGAAAGCCGCTGAGCGGGTGGCGTGGCGACACCGACTGCAACAGCGTGAATTGCCGTTGGGCTTCAGGGTCGCGCGACCAGGCGATGAATTCAGCATGGATGACTTCACGTTCGCGGCGCTGGCGCTCGATGCCAAGGTCAGGCTCGGCAAGCATCTGGCACAGACGCTCCAGCCCGCCTGCCAGAGCAGGGGACGGCACCTCGAAGAAGAAGTCGGTGGTGCGTTCCCGCGTGCTGGCGTTGACCTGTCCGCCGAGCGTCTGAACATAGCGCATCAGGCCATCGTCCAGTGGAAAACGCGCGGTGCCGAGAAAGAACAGATGCTCAAGGAAGTGGGCAAGGCCCGGCCAGCGAGGCGAAGCGTCATGGCTGCCCGCGTGGACCCGTACCGCGGCTGCCGAGCGTTTCAGGCGCGGGGCATGGCGCAGGGTGAGCTGCAGGCCATTGGTGAGGGTCAGGTAGCGGATGGCGTCAGGCATGGGAACTCCGGGGCAGGTGTTCATGCTAACCCATTTGTGTTGCCTGGCCGGGCCGAATCGCCAGCAAGCCGGCGCCTACAGGGGGCCGGCGTCTTGTCGGTGCAGGTCTTGGCGCAGGTCGGCCAGGTAGGGAAACGCCTCCCGCCCTTGCTTGATTCGTTCATGCGCAAGATCGGCCATCAATTGACACTCATCGTGACCCGCCATGGCCAGCAGGCTGCCGTCCGGCCCGACAATGCTGCTTTGCCCGCAGTAGTGGATCTCGCCCTCGGCGCCACAATAATTTGCATACACCAGATAGCACTGGTTCTCCTGCGCCCGCGCTCGCACGGTCACCTGGCAAACGAAATCGTAGGGTTCCATGTTCGCCGTGGGTACCAGAATCAGCTCGGCGCCTGCCAAGGCCAGGCGCCGCGCATTCTCCGGAAACTCGATGTCGTAGCAGATCAGCATACCGACCTTCCAGCCATCGAGCTCGACCACTGGGAAGTGGTCGTGGCCCGCGCTGAACATGGAACGGTCCAACTCGCCGAACAAATGTGTCTTGCGGTAGTTGCCCAGGCTGCTGCCATGGGCATCGATCAACTGCACGCTGTTGTAGAGGGCACCGTCGTCGTCACGCTCTGGATAGCCGTACACGATGGCGATGCGGTGTGCCTGGGCAATCTCCACCACGCGCATGGCCGACGGCCCGTCATTGGCTTCGGCCAGGTTCTCCACCTGCTCCAGCCCAATGTTGTAGCCGGTCAGAAACATCTCTGGGCACACCAGCAGTTGCACCCCGCGCTCGGCGGCCAGTTGCGCCTGGTGCTGCAATCGTTGCAGGTTTCCAGGCACGTCCAGTGGCTTGGGGATGCCTTGGAACAGAGCAATGCGCATGGCGTCTCCTGGTCTCAGTCGGGCAGGGCGATGGGGCCGATTTCGGCGAACACATCGCCAGGGCCTGGGTTGTCGGGGTGGGTGCTGCCACCGAAGTGGTTCATGATACCCCACACGGCATTCAGCGACGTCTGTACCGCGCCCTCGACCCAAGCTGGGGTCCATGACACGTCGTCTCCTGCGATGAATATACCGCGCTGTTCGGCCGGCATGTCCTGCTGCATGAAATGCGCGTACATGCGCTGGTTGTAGCGGTAGTGTCCTGGCAGCGCGCCCTTGAACGCCCCGAGGAAGTGCGGGTCGGCTTCCCAGGAAATGGTGATCGGGTCGCCGATGATGTGCCCGGCGATGTCGGTCTTGGGGTAGATTTTCCTGAGTGCATCGAGGGCCAGTTGCACGCGCTTTTCCACGGGGTGTGGCAGCATCTTCAGCGCGTCGCTCATCCAGGCGTACGACAGGCAGATCACCCCGGGTTTGTCGTCTCCGTTGTCGAACAGGTAGGTGCCCCGGGTCAGACGATCGGTGAGGGTCATGCTCATGAGGTCGCGGCCAGTTTCCGGATCTTTGTCCTTCCAGAAAGGACGGTCGACCATGACGAAGGTTTTCGACGACTGCATGTAGCGGGTGCGATCCAGGGCCATCCACATCTTCTGCGAGAACAGCGACTCTTCGCAGTCGATCTGTGTGGTCAGCAGCCAGCTCTGGCAGGTGGCGAGCACGGCGCTGTAGTGGCGGGTATCGCCCCAGTTGTCGGTCACGGCCAGGCGGCCATCGGCGGCGCGGGCTATGCGCTTGACCCCCGTACGCGGCGCGCCGCCATGCAAGGTGCTCAGGCTGGTGCCCTCTGGCCAGTGGGCGCAGCGCTCAGGTACATGACGCCAGATGCCTTGGGGCACTTGTTCGACACCACCGACGACCAGGTGCTGGTGGTCGTCGCAGTTGGTCATCACCACGCGGAAGATTTCCAGCATCGAGTTGGGGAAGTCCGAGTCCCAGCCGCCGGTGCCGAAGCCAACCTGACCGAACACTTCACGGTGCTGGAAGCTCAGCTTGGCGAACGAGCGCGAGGTGGCGACGAAATCGTAGAAGGTGCGGTCGTCCCACAGGGGCACCAGTTTGTTCCACAGTTCTTTCAGGCGAGGTACGTCGCGGTCGCGGATCGCTTGCTGGATATCGGCGAATTGGGCACCGCTTTCAAGCGCATCGGCCCAGGCGTCGGCCACCTCATGGAACAACGCGGGCAGGTCGGCTGGCTTTTCGGCGTAGTAGGTCTGGCCTTCGAGGTCGATCACCGTGCTGCCCGAGGCGGGAGTCAGCGGGTTGGGGAAGGGTTTGGTCTCAAGGCCAAGCTTGTCCACATAATGGTAGAAGGCCGTGGACGACACCGGAAAGCGCATACCGCCCAGCTCAGCGATGATCCCATCGGTGCCGTTGAACGGCTGGGAACGCAACCGTCCACCCAGCTTCGCGGCTTCGTACACCACAGGCTTGAGACCCAGCTTCATCAGCTCGTACGCCGCCACCAAGCCAGCGATGCCGGCACCGACGATGGCGACTTCCTCGCCATGGCGCTCAGGCGGAATGCTGCCCAGGCCGGCGGGGTGTTCCAGCCAGTTGTCGAAGGCGAAAGGGAAGTCTGGGCCGAAGATGGTGATCGGTTGCTTGCCGTCGGCGGGGTGGCGGTTTTTCTTGTTCATAAATGACCTTGCCAGAGGGCTGCGCGAGGGCGGAGCCTGAGTATAGGAGATGGCTGGAGGTCATTTTATGGCGAGGGGTGTTCGTAATTAAGATGCAGAGTGGTGGCGGTATGTAGTTATGTTCGTCTAAGTGACGGGAGTTCTTCTACTTATGACGAGGATGGCGATAACCAAGTGCAGCGAACCGATAGGGGTGCGTTCCTCCACGAAGCATGCACCACGGTGTTGGGCACCGGCTGAGCCCAGGTTCGCGGGCAAGCGGGCAGGCCAGTCGTGTCAGACGGGCTGCCCACGATCGACCTTGCTGCTGAGGATGATCGATGTTGTGGTCTTCTCCACGCCCTCCACGTTGCCAATTTGATCGAGCAGTTGGTCGAGCTGTTCTGGCGAATCGCTGCGCAGCCAGGCCACATAGTCGAACTCGCCACTCACCGCGCACAGCTGCTGAACTTGCCCCATGGCCCCCAAACGCCGCACCACCTCTTTGCCGGACCGTGGCTGCACCTTGATGCCCACATAGGCCTGCAGACCACCGCCGACCAAGCGCTGGCCAAGGCGCACGCCATAGCCGGTGATGACCTTGTTCTTCTCCAGCCGCTCCAGCCGTGAGTTGACCGTGGTGCGGGCGATGCCGAGCTGACGGGCGAGGGTGGCGACGCTTTCGCGTGCGTTGATCTGCAGAAGCGCGATCAGTTGGCGGTCGATTTCGTCCAGGGTAATGGCGCGGGAGTCCGACATGGTGAGTCTCTGTGGTGGGCGCGTTAGCCTAGCCAGCCAGAGGTGGCAAGGGCAAGGCTGGCGACATGTCCGGGATGGGCATTGAACCTGAGCCGAAGTAGTGCCGCCATCCACTGATGGGCAATGGATACGAAAAAGCCGCGCTGATGCGCGGCTTTCTGGTACTTGGTGGGCCCACACGGACTCGAACCGTGGACCAAAGGATTATGAGTTGCTAGCTGTAACACTATGCTTAGCGTAGAGAAAGGAAGTGTACCGTAGGTAGAAGGGGAAAAAATCTAGATTTATCAGAAGGTTGTGTAATTTTCGCGTAGCTGATTTTAGCTGAGCAGTGTACCCGTGGTGTACCGAAAGGGGCATGCTCAACGGGTAGATCATCCTAGAAAAAAAACTGCTGATCCCGTAAACTGGAGCGTTGACTGGCTCCACCTCGAAATTTACGTAGATGGTTATCAGTCCCTCATCAGCCCAAGCTTAACGTGGCATGCCATTCTAAATGACTGATCTGACGATCCCAACCCCCAGAGTACCGCTGCCTGCGTCCGAGCGTAAGCGTCTTGGTGCGTTCTACACACCCGAAGAGCTCAGCCAAATTCTGACAGATTGGGCAATCAGGTCCCATACAGATCTCGTTCTCGAGCCTAGCTTTGGCGGTTGCGGATTTCTGGTTGCCGCTAGGAGGCGTCTACTTGCACTAGGTGCGAACAATCCTACTGAGCAGATCTACGGCTGCGATATAGATGATGGGGCTTTTAAATTTTTAGCAGAAACCTTGGGGCCTGGAAAAGAATACTCAAATTTCCTGCATAAAGATTTTTTAGAAATTCGAGCGCAAAATGAATGGCCAGTACTATTTGATGCTACTGTAGGTAATCCGCCTTACATACCTTATCAAGCTATTTCAGGATCAAAAAGAAAGAACTTGATTGAAAATGCAAGCGCTATTGGGGTTTCTTTAGGTGGTAAGTCGAGCTTGTGGGCGCACTTTTTGTTTCACGCTGTCTCTTTTGTTGCGCCGAATGGCCGTATGGCATGGGTTCTGCCAGGGTCTTTTCTTCAAGCGGACTATGCAGTGAATATTAGGGGTTTCTTGTCAAAAAGTTTCAGTGATGTCCTGTGTGTCTTAATGCATCAACGCTTTTTCAAAGCTGAAGGAACGGAAGAAGAAACGGTTGTGCTATTGGCAAAAGGTCGCTGTAATACTAGTCCTCAAAACATACCTAAATTTATTGATGCTTATGATCTTGGTGAGCTGCAATGTGCAATCTCAGATTGGGAATCTGGTAGTGCCGTAGGTCGTCCGTTAGTAGGAAGACCTTCGCTGTTAAGTGTTGGTCAGAATGTTTTTGATGTTTATTCGAAAATCGAAAAGCTGGGGATCTGCTCGAAGCTGGGAAGTCTATTAGATATAAAAATAGGATTGGTTACAGGCGATAATAAGTTTTTTGTGATTAATCAAGAGGCTAAGTCGGCGGCGGGGCTAGCCAGTAACGATGTTGTACCTGTCTTGTCGAGATTCAAGTTTGCTAAAGGGCTAACGTTTGACTCCGATGACTTCAATGAACTGATAGGTAAGGGCGAGCGAGGTTACTTGGTTAACTCCGCTAAATCCCCTTTGAAGGGTACAGGAATTTACCGTTATCTGAACAGCTTCGGAGAAGCTGAAAGGGAAAAGGTTAGTACCTTTAAGAAGAGACTGGTTTGGCATGCGCCTGATGATGGGAAAGTCCCGGATGCATTTTTTCCTGTAATGAATCACCATGGGCCTAGATTAGTGCTAAATAATTTAGGTGTTAATTGCACTAATACAATTCATCGCGCTTATTTTAAGGTGGCCATGTCGGATCACGAAAAAATGTTGACCGCCTTGTCTTTGCTTACAAGCTTCTCTCAGATATCTGCAGAATTTGTAGGGCGTAGGTACGGATCTGGCGTTCTAAAACATGAGCCCCGAGAAGCTGAAAAGATTTTGGTGATTTTACCTAAAGGTATATCGCCAGAAGTTCTCGATCAAGCGCGCCGTAGAGTTGATGTCATGCTACGTAATGGACTTCATGATGAAGCTTGTGAGTATGCCGACGAAGTAATTTTCGGCTATGTGGAAAATGGAAGATATATAAGTAATATGTTGGCGCTAGCTCTCTGCAAGGTCAGAGAGCTACGGAAAACCAACCGCTATCGCTCAGGAGTCTGATCTCCATTCTGATGCCCACATTGAGTGTAGTAGTGTCTTGTTGCTGATGGCAAAGCTTGAGCTCATCTTGTTGAGGTAGGCGGAGTAGCATAGCCTTTGCCCAAGATGGACAGCTTGGCACCAACTAGGATCTTCCCTCAGCTCAGTCCACTCGTCTGGGTAGAAGTTAGCGGCGGTAACCTCGCAAAGCAAAATCACATCCATGGGAGGATGGCACCAGCGAGGCACCTTAAGTGGATGGTCTTTTTCTCTATGGCCCTGTACGTGACCTCCAAACTGAATATGAGTTAGTGGCCCGCTCTGCATGCCGTCTTCTTTTTCGTTTGCCAAATCAACATGCCAACGAGCGACGGGTGCTTGGTTCTGATCTACTATCTCTATCGCAATATCAAAAGCCGTAAACGGTGGGTACTCAGGATGGCGATAGTTTACATCAATGCCTTCGCACACAATTCGAGGAAATATAGGTTCTCCATTTTTGTCCTCTGTTTCTTCAAATATGATAGGATTGCTTCGATCGATCTCTAGAGACCATTCAGTTTTATCTTTGAATCTTCCTAGTCGTGCCGCTTCCGTAGTCAATGCCCCCATCCCTTGTGAGGTAATTAACCCCCACTCCCCGAGTTTTACTGCGACTGTATTCAAAGCCTTAGCCATAGCTTTTGCAGAAATGGGCTCACCACAAAAACTAAAGTTAGAATTTTGGACTGCCTTCCTGTCGGACAATTAATCTCGCTCCTTGCGCTTGACTTCGTCGTACAGCCCGATATCAATTTCGTCGATATTCAGGCATCGCTCAAGATATTTATCTGTCTGAATGCAGTCCCAACAGATACGGCGACGTTGCGCGTGTCTAGGACAGGTAGGGTCGTATGCTGATAAGGAATGTCTGATTTCCGCTGGCCTATCGCACGAAGCGCAGCTGAATATGAATTTTTCGTCCGAAGAATTATTCCAAGTGGATTGCGCTGGCTGGAAACTGAGCCCAGTCTTCTCATTCAATATCTGACATTTTGCATTTCCGGTGAGATTGGATGCGCGCTTCTGCAATATGCTTTCAGCGAACGCGTCGAATCGGTGGGCAAGCCAGCGTGGCCAGCCTGAGCTGAAAATCCCGCTGTAGGCTATGTCATGTTTATTTAGAAGTGCCTCAAGCATCGAGCGGCCTGACTCGTCGATCCCTAAGCGAGCGAGAGCTTCGGAGGTATTTATGAGAATTCCGTTTCTTTCTATGACGTTCTTTAGAATAACTCTAGCTGCTATATGCGGCGCTCCCGCTTCATGTAAAGTCACGGTTATGTCTTGGTTAGAGAAATAGTCTAGGTCATCAGCTTCGACGCCAAAGACGCTCATTCGGTCGCCGCTCCAGCATGACTTCAGAGTCTGATAGCCTTCGCACAAAGAAATAAGTTGAGTTTGAATTAGTTTGCGATCTGTCGAAGCTCGGTCTTTTCCGTAAGCCACATCAAATAAGTCATGGGCTGTTCTATCTGGTCTAAAGAAATTTCTGAATTTATCTTCGGCTGAAAGTAGTACGATAGGAAAATCTTTCTCCGGGGAAGCCATAGCTTTATCCCGCAATAGTTGAGCTAAACCGCTGCCCTTATAAGCTTGCTCTGGGGAGATCATTGCTGGGTTTTCATCCAGCCTGAAGTCCAAAAGTACAATGTCCGAGTTGGAATTGAAAAGAGTGTTTGTGAGTGCCGTTGCCTCGGAAACATTTAAGTACTCAAGAGAGAGCCCGCGGCCCTCCTTAGAGGAAAGAAGACGGGCATAAACTGCGTCTTCTTCGGTATCATCTACGAGATAGCCTTTAAAACTCATCGAAAGCTCCTTGTTTTTTCAGGGCCTTAATTCTAACTTCGAAGCAACAGTTGTAGCCCTCGCTAGGAGGTACCAGTTTCACCCCACCACCGTAACTATGAGCAATATCAGATATGATTTTCAAACCCAGACCGGTTCCGGGGCCAGCGACTGTATCGTCCTCAATTCCAACGGTGGTGGTGAAAAAGGGATCAAAAATCCGATGTGTAATGTCCTCAGGTACTCCAGTTCCGTTATCCTCAAAGTGTATCACTACATCACCATAGTCTTCGAAAGCGTATATTCTAATTTTTCGATCCGGCTTTTTGGACTTTTTGATTGCTTTGATTGAGTTTGTCATTAGATTCAGCAAGATCGAGTCAATCTCGCTAGAATGCATGGCGATGGTTTGGAGGTTCTGTTGGGGTATTTCTGTTGTAAATAAGATATGCTGTCGTTCTATATATTTTTTGAATTGTTCGACAAAGCGCTCAATGACGCCTTTTACTGAAAGCTCTCGGAGCTCTCTACTTTCGGTGCTACTCATCAGGCCAGCAATATATCCGCCAAGGTCAAACATTCTGTTTGTAGCAGTTTTTATCCAATCTATACCTTCCGTTAGCGCGATTTTCTCAACGCCGTCAGGTAGATCTTCAGTGATTGAAGAAAGGTTAGCGATGTTCGCAGAGACAGAGCTGCGTACACCTTTAATTTCATGGCTGAATACGGTAATTGATAAACCTAGTGATGCGAGAATCCTAAGCATTTCTTCATACTTCAAAGATTCTGCTTGCTGCTGCTCCACTCGTTCTTCCCAAGCTTCAGCCTCTGCTTGGGCTGCCTCGAGTAAAGTTTCGGTCTTCGCTCGGTTTTCTTCCGCGGACCCTCCTTGCGATCCTTTATTTATTTCGGCTCTAATAGAATCAATTATTTCTGTAGGTTTTCGTATTACTTTGGATACAAAGTCCTTTTGGCTTGCTGTGGTTTTACGCTCCCGCGCCTCCGCTACCCTCTTTACACCCCATTCGACAGTGGTTCTAACAAATTTTTGAAGTTCACTGAACGCTTCGTTTTCAATGATTCCCTCTCGGCTGCTAGTTTCTTCAAAGAGGGGGTTAAGTTCGGCGTCTATTTCGACATGCCCGAAGAAGTTTTGATTGTTTGCGGGCACTAAGAGTACCCGTCGGCCAGTGTCATGGTCCAGACCTAACCAGTCATCTGATCTTTCTCCATAGGGTAGAACTCGGAATCCATTGCGATAAATCCGTATTCCTCCATACTTGCTAGCCATTTCTGATGCTGTGTTTTTACTAACGCCAGATAACATGCCTGGTAAGTAAATGAAATATTTGGTAGCGAACGAAATAGGGCCGGTAAGAATGAATTTCTCGTCAAGACTTTGAGAGTCATCAAGCTCTAGTTTGGTAGAGTTTACTCGAATAGAGGCGTTGCCCTCAGCATCAATGGTGCCACTGATTTCAGCTAGAGCGTGTTCAAGAAATGAGTTATCAATTGATAACTCAGTTGTTTGATGTTTGCTACTGATCCCATTTATGATTACTTCGAATCCTGGATCGATTTCAGCTGGGATATGGTCTGCGCGAGTGAACTTGTTTTTAATCTTGAATGGTGGCTGAAGCAGAACTATTGCTTTCCAAGCCCGCTGGAGAGCTGCCGCTGTCCAAGCTTCTCGAAGCCCATTAATGGTCAGTCGTGTCAGTTGAGTGCCTCTGTCTTTCGGGTAGGTTTCGACACTGCTAAAAATGTCCGATAGCGACTTCCCATCCGTAAACGATTTATCCCAATTAAAGGTAACACGAAGTCCTTGGTCACTACCCTTGATCTCTGTTTCAAGTATCAAGCTTTTTCCTAATCGTTGCACGGCAAACCTACCGATGCCCTTCCTTCCAGCTCTGATGCGGCCATAGTTAGGAGAAACCGGATTGTCTCGCTTATTTATTGTGGATATTCTCATCCAAGCATCGCGCACAATCTCTAATGTCATCCCCGCGCCGTTGTCCTCAATTACTAGCGTTCCGCCGGGTGCATCAAAGTTTGAAAAGCTAACTATTACTTTTGATGCTTCCGCATCGTATGAGTTCTTTATGAGCTCTACAAGCGCAGTCTCCTGTTTCGCAACTAACTCCAGGCCTAAGCGTTGAATGTGAGCGGCGTCAACGCTGAACCTTACATTGCTAGGATCTGAATCGACCTCATCCCTGCTTAGCTTCTCAATTAGTCTCCAGTCGGGCTCCTGCTTTTTTAACTCTTGCTCAATAATTGATCTGAAATTGGTCTGGTTATCCATAGTCTGAGTCATGTTCCTTGTGCGGTGTGCTATGAGGGCCATTGGCGCTGCGCCTTCATCAGCTGGTATGGAGCGTTGGCTAAATGCCATCTTCACGTCCAAGGGCGCTTTTGCCTAGCATTTTTTGCTCTTGTTGGTCGAGCGGATCAGACCTGATCCCAGGCGTGAGGTCATCGAGGTTCAGCACGATCTCGCCACCAAGCACCCCGCTGGGAATCCGTATGCCGACCTCCCTTGCGTGTCGATCAGTCTAGAGAGAGTTACGCTGGGTTCCAGTACGCCTAACGCACGATGAGCCTCGGCCATTGCTGCTTTTTCTTTGAGAGATTTCTGCGAACCGTAAGCACATAGCTTCCGCTCTTCGCCTGTATATTTGCCTAGCACATGACATGTTGATGAGCTCCTAGCGCTGTATGCCGTCCGGGGTCCTAAATTTATTCGACATAGGAAGTGCCTAATTAATGACTTGTATAAAATCTCAATAATTACACGCTAGAAAATGTTCTCAGAGATGCAAATGGTATCAATGCATTTTGGGGGTGGATCAGATGCAGGGAGTGAAAGGATTGAGCGCCCTGTTTAAAGGGCATACACGCTGTGCTTTGGTGATGGATCGATCGCGGGCTATTTATGAGTTGGTTGCCAACGCTCACCGAAGATACTAAGAGCGGGAATTGAGCACTGTGCCGCTTTCATTCCAATTATCAGCAAATAGATCCACGCATACTTGGAGTGGGTGTGTATAAATGCGCGGGCACTCCGTCGTCAAAGGGGCGGGTGAGTATCCGGCACATCTTGCTATATTGCACTCATACCCCGGCATCACTCGAGGCTCCAGCGCTCAAGACTGGCTCGGATCGCATCACTTACGATATCCGTATGCTTGTCGATAAGACGGCTAAGTGCAACGATCCGCTCCACGGTGATCGGCTCGTAATGGCCTTCATTCAAACGCCGGGCAATCTGGTTCAGGTTTCTCCCCAGGGCAAGCAATTGATAGTTGGATTCACCTAGGGCGTCGATTTCTGACATGCTGAACTGTGGTTCATGCGTAAGCCCTGTTCGGATCGCATCGACAATCCAGCGGCGCATTGAACAGCGTTCAGTGCTTGCCCGATCTTTGATGGCCGCTTTTTCTGAGGTCGTAAGCAGGATTTCGAAACGCTCTTTCGGTTCCTTGACAGACTCTGTTTGCCGATAGGTTTTCGGCTGGGAGTTCGCTTCTGCTTTGGCTAACTGCTGCTCGATGGCCTCTTTAATGGCTGCACCGGGTTTCTTTCCAAGCGTGTTGCAGTAGTCAACCCAAGGTTCCTTTACCGTCCCTAGGTAGACGTTCAGATAGGATTTTTTTTGAACCATATAACCCTCCAGCAACAATAGCTGCGCTCAAATAAGCAAGCAGCGCATGCGCGCGTACTTTACCGGCGATTAGCCTATCCTGCAGTAGTCATTCGTTGCAATGAAATTTAGTCATGACGAAGAAATGGGATGTATGGCACTTCTAGATATGGGGCCAAAGTGAGATAATGCATTTCGCCAAAATGTAATGTTTTGGTTTGTTAGATGAGCACTGCAACCGCCTCGCTGATGCCATAACGCATTATGGGCGCGGCCCTTAAAAGACGGGGCCTACACCGGGTAAGACTGGCGCATAGTCACCCCAAGAACGGTATAACCGTGCCGGGTGCGATTCCTAAACAGATCGACAGGCCGGACAGACGGCTCAGTGTTCACCATTGTTCAATGGAGAGATGGCTATGGATCTGTTTATACGTCCAGCCTGGAAAGGTGTCCGATCATTTGGTTTCGCGACAATATTTGCGTCGCTGATGTGTTCACAGCAGAGTTTCGCGCAAATTCCCGTAACCGTTACTACTCAAGTTACGGATTCTCCTATGACTGTTGCCGAGTTCGCGTCTAACACGACTCGCTGGGCCCAACAGGTTCAGCAGATGGCGTCTCAGATTGACCAGATGAAACAGCAGTACGGTGCGCTCACGGGGTCGCGTGGGCTCGGTCGAGTATTTGATGATCCGCAGCTACGAGAGTATCTGCCTCAAGACTGGCAGGCAGTGTATGACGCAGTGAAGCATGGCGGCTATTCAGGCCTGAATGGTCGTGCTGGTTCGATCTATGCGGATAACAAGGTGTTCGATGCCTGCGAAAACCTGGCTCAGGATCAGCAGCGCGATGCTTGCCGAGCACAGGCGGTGAAGCCGTCGCAAGATAAAGCGTTTGCTCTGGAGGCCTATGACCAGGCCGAAGCCCGACTGCGCCAGATTGACCAGCTCATGGGGCAGATCAATCAAACGCAAGATCCCAAAGGGATCGCAGAGCTGCAGGGTCGCATCGCTGCAGAGCAAGCGATGATCCAGAACGAGCAGACCAAATTGCAGATGTTCCAAATGGTCGCTGAGGCCGAGGGCAAGATTCAGGAGCAGCGGCAACGGGAACTGAATGCCCAGGTGCTCGACAAGAGAGGCTACAAGAATCGCGCATTGCTGAACCTGGGGGGCAACTGAAATGATCTCGTACGCTCATATCCTCCCCTTGGTCGTGTGCTTCTTCATCCTCACTTCCTTACGGCGATTCTGGATTTGCATTGGCCGGTTCGGGGCTTTGAAAGAGGTGTCACGACGTGCACCTGAGTTGATCCAGAGCGATCTCCTGGCGGCATCGGCCGCGATCATGCCTTTTGTATTGGCGCTTGCCGATTGGCTGCAGATAGTGCCGCCCCGAGCAACTGGGTCAATCTCCCCAGCGCTCGCCGTTTTGATCTCGTTCGCATGTGCACTGGGTTCGTCGCTATTGATTTCGAGGTCCGAATATCGCATCGCGGGTAGTTGGGCAGGGACAAGGGAAAGCGCGTTGAGAACGCTTGCAGCACTTCAGATTATCAACGCTGCTGAGCTGGCCTATTCGCTGAAGTTTGCTGGGGAATTCCGCACGGAGGCGGAGCATGTGCTGCCTCGTGATGTGAATGGCACGGATCAGAATCGGGAGGGCCGGAAATGACAGCCTCTCGTTTCCCAATTGTTGTTTTATTTCTGCTCACGGGCTGCGGGGCGGATGAACCGGTCCATTCTGTTGATTGGTACAAAGCCCACAGTTCGGAAAGGGATATTCGTATATCGGAGTGCGAGCGACATGCTGGGACTCTGGCCCTTACGCCGAACTGCGTTAATGCCAAGCAGGCCAGGAATGAGCAGCAGCTTGATCAGCGCGGCTATCGGAAGCGTGAAATGCTGAATTTGGAGGGGCAATGACCATGGAGTCCAATTTTTACGAATGGGTAGGTGGCTCAATCGACTCGGTGTTGAACGGCTACGTGCAACTCATGGCATATGGTGTCATTGATAACTCCTCGGGCTTGTTCGTTGCTGGCGGTGGCCTTTTCTTCATGATCCTGGGCCTTCTGTCAGTCGGTGGCTTCATCGAGCATCCTCTCCCGCATGTCTTCAAACTCATGTTGAAATGGGTATTCATCGGCGCATTGGCACTCAATGCTGATACGTACCTTGGTTGGGTCGTGGAAGCGATTCGCGGCCTGGAGGTTGGCTTGGCAGATGCGTTCTCGCCAAATGGCAAAGGTGTGGCTGCCAAATCGGTGTATCAGGTGATTGATAGAGCCATGACCGATGGATTTGATATCGCTTCCGATCTGATTGCTCGCGCCGGACGTCGTGGCATGACCGAGATAGGCATGATTCTTTATGACTGGCTTATCGCTGGAACGATGCTCATCGCAACATTCCTGATTACGCTACCCGCTGGAGCGATGATCATCACAGCCAAGGTGCTGTTGGCATTTTTGCTGGGGTGCGGCCCGCTCTTCATCGCACTGTTGCTGTTCGGTCAGATGACCAGCAAGTGGTTCGACCAATGGTTCGCCCAGGTGATGACCTACATCATTCAATGCGCAGCGATCACGTCAGTGCTTACGCTGGGGATGAAGTTCTTCTCGACAATGCTGGCTGATGTGCAGCCCACCGCTGGAAACGGTCCAGCGACCGACATGCTGGAGATTCTCGCGTTGAGTGGGATCGTGCTCTACATGGTTTATCAGGCTTACTCATTGGGAGGCCAGCTTGCAGGTGGTCTGTCGTCCAGTGCGATCACATTGCGGCAGATGACTCAGGCTGCGTTAAACCCAGCCAAGGCGGTCTTCAACACCGTTAACCCGATGTCAACGCGCCGTGACCTGCAGTCGGGCATGATGACCACTGCAAGAGGTTTGAATCATGTGATCGCAGGAAACAGCGTTTGGAACCCAGCCTATCGGCAGCATGTCATGCAGAACCTGGGCAAGAACTGGGGCAGGGCGAGAGGAGGGAGGGTCGGTAGTTAGCGACCAGATGTCAGAATTATGGACCCTGCTGCGCGCCCTGACGGGCTTGCCCAAAGGGGCTCTGCCCCTCTGGACTTCCCGCCCTCGCCGGTAGCAGGGGCGGCTGGGAAAGGCATCCAGCAGCCCCCGCATATAGGATTGGAGGTGCGCAGCGTCAAGGGTTCGCTTCGCCGTCATCCTCGCCCGGTCCCGTTTCACGGGCTGCGGCCTCCGGTGACGCCCTTGACCCTCGTTTATCTGTTCAGCGCTGAAATTGTCTTGCTTTAATCACCGACACGAGGGGAAAGCCCGTGAATACTTCGGAGAGCATCATCATCACGAGTGCTGAGCGGGAGCGGCGTCGGAAAGCTGTCGAGTATGCTCGTGCATCAATTGTACTCGAGGGCTTTGCACTGAGCGCAGATGAAAAGCAACGCGCTCAAGCCTTTGTGAACGGTGAACTCACCTTGGCAGAATTTGCTTCAGCCACCATCGATGAATAGCTGGAAGCTGAGTCAAGGGCATCACCGGAAGCCGCAGCGGAGCGCAGCCCAGAGGGCGAGCACCGAACGGATGAGGATGATGGGCGTAGCCGTACCCTTGATGCAGCTGTAAGCGACCAAGCCTAGCGACAGGGGAAGGAACAAGGCGAAGCCGCCGGACCTGCCCCTGCCGCCCGTCCGGCAAGGATAGGACGCGGGGTGCAACCGAAGGGGTTGCCCAAGCGAAGCGCGGAGTGCTGTGTTTTGTGTTTAGTTGGCTACCGCACAGGATGGTAGCAATCCCTCGGCTTCTGATTCCTTTAAGACCTACTGGTTAAGGTCCGACACCTAAGAAACCGCTTACCGACACTTAACGGTAACGGTTCACAACGGCCCGACCACGTGCCTGTGGATAACTTCGAAATCGGGGGAGTTATGGGGATAGCCAGAGAGGAAGGGGGTTGGTTTCGGCCGGAGAACGTTGTTTTGAGGCTGTTTCTAGCCTCTTTGACGCCTTGCGAGCGTGGGGAGGCCTGCCAGATAAGGCTAGGCGGTGAGTCGTCCTGCTTTGGCTGTCTTGGCTGTGTAGCGTTGCCTGAGGATCTGGTCAGCTTCGGCGTTTACCTCTGCCGCTGTCTTACCTGGGTTCGCTTTCAAGATCGCTATCGCCAGTTCGGTGCGTGCTAGGGAATATGTATGAGCGTCAGCCCCTGCAGGTATGGCCTGGGGAATTTGTGGTGACCTAAAGGCCGCTGTAAGCCCCGTGGTGGCCTTGGCTATCGTTGGCTGGGAGTGGTCACTTGCTGATGTCTTCACAGGCTTCGGGTTTTTGATGCCCCCAATTACCAGCCTGTTGCGGGCCCAACTGGTCATGGTGCCGCCCGCCTTCTTGATCTTCTTGGCCAGTCGATCTTTAGCGCGCTCCGTTTCCCTTTCCAAGCGCTTACCGAGGCCAAAGGCGGTGAATAACATTTTGTTCACCGCCTTTACTGCCGCCAGGCCGCGATAAGTGCCGTCTTCATTCAGCTTTCGCGGCTGGCTGCAGGTGATGAGGTTCGCACGCTTTAAGTCGGCCATGGCGCGTTCTGCGCGGCGCATGTGCAAGCCTGTGTATTCGACTAGATAATCTAGGGTCAGTGACATAAAACCATGCTTCGTCGGCACGCCGCAGCGTAGCGACACAAGGTCTGTATAGGAAACGATGACCGCCAGCATCAGAAGACATGCTTCGCGGCGTTCGCTGCGCTGCTGACGGCCACCGGGGTTGTGGTTTGCATTGCGGAGAGAGGGCAGGACGGCGGGTTTGATGTAGTAGCGTTTAACCCGTTCTTTGAGTTCGGTCAAAATGCCGGGTAGAGCTTTTCCAGGGCTCACAACGTCATACACCAGCTCCAGACGCGGGGTTTCTGGCGAGTGGCCGCAATAGTTACCGCCGTGATTAACACGATGGGTATAGGGCCTGCTGCGTCTTCCTGATTGAGCTACGGAGATTGAACCCATAATCCCGCCATTCGGCGGTGAGTGATAAAAGCCGCATTCTTTGACTTGTGCGAAGTCGAAGTGCTAGCCATAATCGGCTCACCTTCTTTTGTAAATCGAGTAGGTTTACGAACAGGTTTCTACCGTCGAAAGAGAAAACTTGTTCTGAAAAATCCGAGGAGCCCGGTTGCCACACCGGGCTTTTTGGTATTTGCTATGTGGTTGCTGTAGCTTGGATTAACGGCATGTCTGATATCAGGAAGAGCTTCATGCCGTTCGATTAGTGATAGTAATTTTGTGTAATGTCGGTCGCTGGACCTAGTGTTTTCACTAACCGAGAGCTTTGCCCAGCCCAGGTCCAAAGCGTTGGTCATTCCAGATTCCCATCTAAGCCTAGGGCGTCGTTTACTTGAATTGTGCGGAAAAACACTCGGCGTCCAATACGGATTACCGTTGGCTTCAATTTTCGCGACAGATCGGAGTCGTTGTACATGGCGACTCTAACCCCTTCTGGAGAGCGTCCCAGTATCGCAGCGATGTCTACGATGCTCATAAGCGGACCAAAGCGCCCAAGCAAATACTGTTCGGTCGTCATTATCAATCAACCATAGTTGCTAATAGTTAGGCGTATCTTTGGGGGCTTACAGGGAATCGTCAAATGGCTACGCCTTGGTTTTCGACCAAGGCGCATGAGTTTGGATTGTTGGGGTTACTTATCTGTATTTGCCAAATTATGTAACTTTGGTAGCAGGTGCGTCTGAGATAGCCAATGAATACAGGGGTTGGGCCGATATCTATCACGGGAGCAAAATTGATAGAAATTATTTTTTATTTATTTTCCTGACTTTCAAGCTATCAAGCCTCACCACAAGATCTTCCGCACGAAGATGCGTATATCGCTTCAACATTTGCATTGACTTATGGCCGCTGATGCTCGAAACCTCTTGGTCTGAAAGCCCACCTTCCACCAATCGACTGACTGCTTCATGGCGAAGGTCATGGAAGCGGAAATCTGGCATGCCCAGCTTAGATTTGAGCAACCCCCAGATTTTCGTGAATGCATAGGGGCGTCGTTTTCCGTCTTTTCCGGGTTCGCCAAAGAAGATCAGATCACAATCGATGGGTCGCACAGGGTTTTGAAGCGCTGCTTGGAATGCGGCAGCAGCGAGCTTGCTAAGGGGGACGGTCCGGGCGCTGTCGTTCTTCGTTGTCACAAGGCGCGCTACACGCTTTTTGACATCGATCTGATGCCGACGTAGCCCTGTGATTTCAGACGATCGCATACCGGTCTCCAAAGCGATGCTGACAATCCACCCGAGCATAGGGTTGCTGTGCTTGTTTACAGCTGTCAGTAATCGACGCTCCTCGTCTGCCGTGAGGCGACGATTTCGGCCCTCCCCTGGGCTCGGCTTCCGAATGTTGAGCACTGGGTTGAATGTGAGCCCAAGGCCCCATTCCTGAATGGCTACCGTGAACAGATGGCTGAGCAAAGCCAACTCCAGCCGAACGGTATTGTTGCTCACTGGTTTACCGCGGCTGGTCAACGAACCAAGTCGAGTATCGCGATAGTTCGCAATCACCTCTGACGACAGGGCTGCCAGCGAGTATTTGCCCAGGTGCTTGATCAACTGCTGAGCCTTGGTCGCCTCGGCCTTCTGCGTGGTGGGCTTTTTGGTAGGGCTGACTTCGCGCAGATATCGTTGCAGCGCATTTTCGAGTGTCAGTCGCTCTGACCCGCTGCGCTGGATATACACACCCCGCACCATTTCATCTTCGGTACGTCGTGACCAATCCTCGGCGTCGCGTTTGGTGCGGAAGGTTTTGGCGTTGGTCGGCCATCCGGTCTTGCGGATGACGGCCTTCCAGGTGCCGGCAGGGGTTTTGACGATTGTGGCCATCTGAAGGACTCCAAAGGCGTGCAAGCGAAGCCGCACTGTACCTAATTTGTACCTTCGGACCATAGGACTGATCCGGCTGCCACAAACCCAAAAAGCCGAAAGCCGCGTAATACGCGGCTTCAAGGTTGGTGGGCCCACACGGACTCGAACCGTGGACCAAAGGATTATGAGTCCTCTGCTCTAACCGACTGAGCTATAGGCCCTCAGAAGGTGGGCGGATTATAACGAGGGTTTTGAAAGCGTGCCATCCGAAAGATCGGACAGTGCTATGCGAAGAAACGTAGCAGCGAACTCTTCCGGGGACAGCGGCAGGCTGACGATGTAGCCCTGGATCTGTTCGCAGCCTTCGCTGGCCAGGAAACGTTGCTGGGCCTGGCTTTCCACACCCTCGGCAATGATGGTCAGTTGCATGCTGCGGCCCAGGGCAATGATGGCGCGGGCGATGGCCGCGTCGTGCGGGTCGTCGGGCAGGCCGCGGATGAATGACTTGTCGATCTTGAGGATGTCCAGCGGCAGGCGCTTGAGGTAACTGAGCGAGGAGTAGCCGGTGCCGAAGTCATCGATGGCCAACTGTACGCCCAGTTGCTTGAGCTGATGCAGCACGGCCAGGGCTTCTTCAGCCTGGCTCATGATGAAGTTCTCGGTAATCTCCAGTTGCAGGTCGCCGGCCTTGAGCTGGTAGGTCTTGAGCAGGCTTTCGATGCGTTTGGCCAGGCCGGGGTGGCGGAGCTGGGCGCCAGCCAGGTTGATCGACAGTGGGCCGAAGGCGCTGTAGCGCTTCTTCCACGCATGCATCTGCCGGCAGGCTTGCTCCAGCACCCAGTCGCCCAGTTGCAGGATGGTGCCGTTTTCTTCGGCCAGGTGGATGAAGTGCTCCGGCGGAACTTCACCGAAGGTGGGGTGGCTCCAGCGCAGCAAGGCTTCGGCGCCTACCAGGCTCTGGGTCTTTAAGCTGAACTTGGGCTGGAAGCTCAGGCTCATTTCGTTGCGTTCGATGGCGCGCCGCAGTTCGTGCTCCAGGGCGATGCGCTCGCTGGCCTGGATAGTCAGGTCGCGGGTGTAGGCCTCGACGCGGTTGCGGCCTTTGGCCTTGGAACGGTACATGGCCGCGTCGGCATTGCGGATCAACGTGGCGACGTCGGTGCCGTCCTGCGGATACAGGCTGATGCCGATGCTGGCACTGGTGAAGAACTCATGTTCGCCTGCCTGGAACGGCGCGCTAAAGCAGGCCAGCAGTTTGTTGGCGATGGCGCTGGCGTCGCTGGGTTTGTGCAAGCCTGGCAGGAGAATGATGAACTCATCGCCGCCCAGCCGCGCTACGGTGTCGACATCGCGAACTTGCTCCTTCAGGCGTTGTGCGATGCCCTTGAGCAGTAAGTCGCCGACTGGGTGGCCAAGGCTGTCGTTGATGTGTTTGAAGCGGTCGAGGTCGAGGAACAGCACCGCACCCTGCCGGTTGGAGACTTGCGCGCAGCTCAACACGGCTTGCAGGCGGTTCTCGAACAGGGCGCGGTTGGGCAGGCCGGTGAGTGGGTCGTGGTGCGCCTGGTAATCAAGCTTGGCCTGGGCGTGCTTGAGGCTGGAAATATCGGCGAACACCGCGACAAAGTGAGTGATCTCGCCATCGCTGTTGCGCACGCTGCTGATAGTCAGCCAGCCTGGGTACAGCTCGCCGTTCTTACGCTTGTTGTAGATCTCGCCTTGCCAATGTCCCTCTGCGGTCAGCTGGTGCCACATGGCTGCGTAGAAGGCGCTGTCGTGCTGGCCTGAAGCGAGCAGGCGTGGGGTCTGGCCGAGGGCTTCGACTTCGCTGTAGCCGGTAATCTCGCTGAACGCGCGGTTGACCGCGCTGATGTGCTGGTCGGTGTCGGTGATCAGCACGCCCTCTGCGGTGTTCTCGAACACGGTTGCGGCCAGTTGCAGCTTTTCCTGCATCAGGTGGCGTTCGGTGATGTCACGGGCAATGGTCAGCATGCAATCGACGCCAGCGATCGGCAGCGGACGCGCAGAGAGCTCGCACAGGCGAATCTGCCCATCGCTTCGGCGGATCAGGCAGCTGAAGTCGCGGACGAAACCATCGCGGTTGAGCAGCTCGATCAAGCGCTTGCGCTCGTTGAGGTCGACCCAGATGCCTAAGTCCAGGGAGGTCTGATCGATGCTGGGGGTAAAGTCATAGCCGGTCAGGCGGCAGAAGCCCTCGTTGACCTCGATCAGCAGGCCATCGCTCTGGCGCGACAGCAGCAGGCCGTCAGGCGATGCGTGGAACGCTTTGGCGAACTTTTCTTCCGAGGTTTGCAGTTGTTGCTGGGTTTCCTTGAGTTGGCTGATGTCGCGCACGGCCACGACCAATGCCTGGGTGCCGTCCAGGTCGAAGGTTTCGGCCGATGTCAGGCCTGTGAACAGCTGGCCATTGCTTCGCCTGAAGCTCATTTCAAGGTTGCGGATGCCGCCTCGATGCAGGCGCTCGAGCAGCAACGGGCCGGTTCCGTCGACGCCCCACAGGTTCAATTCGGTGGCGGTGCGGCCGATCACCTGGCCGGGTGGCAGGCCTATCTGTTCCTCGAAGGCTTCGTTGACTTCCAACAGGCAGCCGTCACTGTGGCGGGCGATGAGCAGGATGTCGGGGCACTGCTGGAAGACCGAGGCGAACTTCTGCTCGGACAGGCGCAGGGCATCTTCGGTGCGCTTGGTTTCGCTGATGTCGATCATCAGCCCACGCATCAGTGGCCGGTGGCCGTGCTCGATCATACTGACGATGTTGCGAATCCATACCGGTTGCCCGTCAGCTCGCATCACCCGGTAGTCCAGGCTGTGGTCGCGGCCCGCGGCAGTTTCGCTTTCGCTGAAGGCCTGGGCCCACAGTGCGTCTTCAGGATGCAGGATGCTGCGCCAGAACCCGGGTTTGAGCCAGTCGTGCAGAGGGTAGCCGAGCAGGTTCTCGGCATGGGGTGAAACGTAGCTGTAGGTGAAATCGTTCGCGTCGGCTTCCCAGGCAATCGCCGACAGGCTCTCGACCAGCCCGCGATAGTGGTACTCACTGCTGCGCAGCTCCTGCTCCAGTGCAATGCGACGGGAGATCTCCGAACTGAGCCGGCGATTTACACGAATCATCGCAGCGAGTATGGCCACCAGGATCAGCACACCTGGCAGGCCATAGAGCAGCATGTCGTGCCAGAAGGTACGCTGGTCGACCACATTGCCAACCCAGCGCTGCTGGATTTGACTGACCTCGCCGCTGGACATGTCGGCCATGACCTTGTCGAGAATGCCCACCAGGATCTTCTTGTCCTTGGGGGCTGCCATTGCCAGCTGGTAGCGATAGGGGGTTTCGCCGCTGACGTACAGGCCGTCGAGCTTCAGCTGGCGCAAGCTCCAGATGCTTGAGGCCAGGTCGCCGACCACTGCGTCCACTTCGTCGGTGGCCAGGGCCTGCAATGTCGAGCTGACATTGGGCATGGCCACCAGGTTGAGGTCTGGGTGGTGGGTGCGCAGCAGCTCGTGGGGCGCGTAGTTTTCCACCACGGCAATCTTCAGGCCGTACAGGTCCTTCAGGGTGCGAGGTTGCGGCCCGCCTTCATGGGCAAGAATGACGATGGGGAAATCCAGGTAGGGGCGGGTGAAAGCCAGGTAGTCCTGACGCTCAGGCGTCGACATGATGCCGGGTAGCAGGTCGATGCGACTGGTACGCGCTTGCTCCAGTACTTCGGTCCAACTGCTGGGCTCGATGGGCTTGAGCGCCACTGCGAGGCGCTCCTGAATCATGGCGATGTAATCGGCGGCCAATCCCTGGTATCTGCCCTCCTGGTCGCGGAACTCGAAAGGTGGCCAGGAAGCATCGACACCCAGCCTCAGCTGCGGGTGGGCAGCAAGCCAGGTCTTTTCCTCGTCAGTCAGGGTCAGGGCGCCGGCCGTTGTGTTCCAAAGGATAAGGAGCAGCAACAGAATGGCCGGCATAAGCGGCATAGCGGCCTCGCATTCAGGTGATCTGAAGTCGAGTGTAGACGGGCATTTCGTCTGGGGTAGCTGTGTACCACAACCTTTTTTTGCACAAGAAAAACCCCGGCCTGGGCCGGGGTTCGTCATCACTCGTCGAGGAAGGAGCGCAAGTGCTCGCTGCGGGTCGGGTGGCGCAGTTTGCGCAACGCCTTCGCTTCGATCTGACGGATCCGCTCGCGGGTCACGTCGAACTGCTTGCCCACCTCTTCGAGGGTGTGGTCGGTATTCATGTCGATGCCGAAACGCATGCGCAGCACCTTGGCTTCGCGTGCGGTCAGGCCCGAGAGTACGTCGCGGGTCGCTTCCTTGAGGCTTTCGACCGTGGCCACGTCGATCGGGGACTGCATGGTCGAGTCCTCGATGAAGTCGCCCAGATGCGAGTCTTCGTCGTCACCGATCGGGGTTTCCATGGAGATCGGCTCTTTGGCGATCTTCAATACCTTGCGGATCTTGTCCTCAGGCATTTCCATGCGCTCGCCAAGCTCTTCCGGAGTCGGTTCGCGGCCCATTTCCTGCAGCATCTGCCGGGAAATACGGTTGAGCTTGTTGATCGTCTCGATCATGTGCACCGGAATACGGATGGTGCGCGCCTGGTCGGCGATCGAGCGGGTGATCGCCTGGCGGATCCACCAGGTGGCGTAGGTCGAGAACTTGTAACCACGACGGTATTCGAACTTGTCCACCGCCTTCATCAAGCCGATGTTGCCTTCCTGGATCAGGTCGAGGAATTGCAGGCCACGGTTGGTGTATTTCTTGGCGATGGAGATCACCAGACGCAGGTTCGCCTCGACCATTTCTTTCTTGGCGCGACGGGCCTTGGCCTCGCCGATGGACATGCGACGGTTGATTTCCTTGATTTCGGCGACGGTCAGGCCGGTCTCGTTCTCGAGGTCGATCAGCTTTTGCTGGCAGGCGACGATGGCGGCGTCCTTTTCACCCAGGGCGGCAGCCCATTTGGTGTTGCGCTTGGCCAGATCACCGGACCAGGTCTGGTCGGTTTCGTTGCTCGGGAACAGGCGCAGGAAGTCGGCACGCGGCATGCGCGCATCACGTACGCACAGCTGCATGATGGCGCGCTCTTGCTGACGCAGGCGGTTCAGCGAATCGCGTACACGCTCGACCAATGCGTCAAACTGCTTGGGCACCAGCTTGATCGGCATGAACAGATCGGCCAGGGCCTGCATCGCAGCGATGCTGTCGGCATGATCACGACCATGCTTCTTCAGCACCTTGAGGGTGATGGCGAGCTGGTCGGCGACGGCGCCGAAACGCTGGCGAGCGACTTCCGGATCCGGACCGCTTTCCTGCTCTTCGTCGTCACCGCTGTCGTCGCTTTCTTCGTCCTCATCTTCGGACTCTTCTTTCGCGGCAGCGGTCTTGGCGCCAGGAATCGGCACTTCTTCGGTCGGTGCGGCGATGTTGTCGTCAGGGTCGATGTAACCGCTGAGAACATCCGACAGACGGCCACCTTCGCTGGTGACGCGGTCATATTCGCCGAGAATGTAGTCGACAGTGCCCGGGAAGTGGGCGATAGCACCCATGACTTCACGGATGCCTTCCTCGATACGCTTGGCGATTTCGATCTCGCCTTCGCGAGTCAGCAGCTCGACGGTACCCATTTCGCGCATGTACATGCGCACCGGGTCGGTCGTGCGGCCGATATCGGTTTCAACGGCCGCCAACGCAGCGGCGGCTTCTTCGGCCGCGGCTTCGTCGGTGTCGGCTTCCGCCAACAGAAGGGCATCCGCATCCGGAGCACTCTCGAATACGTTGATCCCCATGTCGTTGATCATGCGGATGATGTCTTCCACCTGTTCCGGATCTGAAATATCCTCAGGCAGGTGGTCGTTGACCTCCGCGTAAGTCAGGTAGCCCTGCTCACGACCGCGGGTGATCAACTCTTTGATACGAGACTGCTGTTGCGCTTTTCCGGACATAACACCCTATCCACTGAAGGTCTTGGCGGGCAAAAAACAAGCCGAGGATTATACCCGAGCATGGGCCTCACGCGCCAGATGAGGTCGGCGTTTGTGCGGGAACATTCCGGCTCAGCAGGGCGAGGAGCTGAGATTTTTCCTCGCTGGTCAATTCGCTTTGACGTGATTTCCTGAGCAGTTGTTCCAGGCTGCGCTCGCGTTGGCGGGCGGACAAGCTAGTTATAGTGTCGAAAAACTGTTGTTCAAGGTTGTCGGCTACGATAAGCCATTCCTTTTCCGCCAAGGCCCGCAGCAGGCGGCCTTGTTCGGTGCCGTGCCAGCGTGCGATCAACTGCATTGAGCTTAGCCCAGGATTTTTCTGTGCGGCTTCGATCAATGCGACCAGCAGCTGGCTGTAAAGATGCTCTTCGTCGGCGAAATGACTGGCGTCCTCGACCTTTCCGGCCAACAGCGGGTGGTGCAGCAGGGTGCGCAGGGCCGCCAGGGTAGGCGGTTCCACCGGCGCCGGCACCCGGGGCGGGGCTTCGTCACGCTGCTGCCATGGCTTGCCGCCCTTGCGGTTCTTGTCCCAGGGCTTGTCGCTCCACGGCTTCTTACCGCCCCCCTTGTTGGACTTCCACTCGTGCGCCTGATGGGCAGGGGCGTAGTCGTGCTGCGCCAGGTCGCCGTAGTCGGGGGTGAAGCTGGCCATGGCGTCGTAGTCGTAGCCAGGGTCGTAGTCCGGCACACTGTTCGGCGCCGGGGCATGCTGGGCCAGTTGCTCGACCTGCTGCGGATCGAGGCCGGTGATTTCCTTCAGGCGATTGCGCATCAGCTGACGCAGGTTGGCACCCGGAATCTTTTCGATCAACGGTGCGGCCAGGGTGGCCATATGGGCCTTGCCTTCCAGTGAGCGCGGGTCGGCCTCGTTGCTCAGTTGCTCGAAGAAGTAATCTGCCAGCGGCTGGGCGTGCTGGTTGATGCGTGCCATGAAGGCATCGGTGCCTTCGGCGCGGACCAGGCTGTCCGGATCTTCGCCTTCGGGCAGGAACAGAAAGCGTGCCCGACGGCCATCCTGCAGGGCCGACAGGGTCGACTCCAGGGCGCGCCAGGCGGCCTTGCGCCCAGCTTGGTCGCCGTCGAAGCAGAACAGTACGCTTGGCACCACGCGGAACAGGCGCTTGAGATGTTCTTCACTGGTGGCGGTGCCAAGCGTCGCCACGGCATTGCGCAGGCCTTGTTGGGCCAGGGCGATGACGTCCATGTAACCTTCGACGACGATGATCTCGTCGAGGTTGCGGTTGTGCTTGCGTGCCTCGTACAGCCCGTACAACTCCTGGCCCTTGTGGAAGACAGGGGTTTCCGGGGAGTTGAGGTACTTGGGCTTGTCGTCGCCCAGCACCCGACCGCCGAAGGCGATGATTCGGCCACGGCTGTCGCGGATCGGGAACATCACCCGGTCGCGGAAGCGGTCGTAACGCTTGCCGCTTTCGGCGTTCTCGATCAGCAGGCCGGCGTCGATCATCACCTTCTGTTGCAGGCTGTCGGCACCCAGGTGCTTGAGCAGGTTGTCCCAGCCGGGTGGGGCGAAGCCCAGGCCAAAGTCGCGGGCTATTTCGCCAGACAGGCCTCGGCCTTTGAGGTAATCCACCGCGGCCTTGCGGGTCGGGTGGCTGCGCAGGGCCTGGCGATAGAAGCCGGCGGCCGCCTCCAGCAGCGGATACAGCGGTGAGTCGGTCGGCTGGCGGGTTTTTTGCGAGCGCCGGCCTTCCTCGCGGGGTACTTCCATGCCGGCGGCGCGGGCCAGTTCCTCCACGGCCTGGGGAAAATCCAGGTTGTCGTGGTCCATGACGAAGCCCAGGGCGTTGCCGCCGGCCCCGCAGCCGAAGCAGTAGTAGAACTGCTTGTCGGGGCTTACCGTGAAGGACGGCGTTTTTTCCTTGTGGAACGGGCAGCAGGCGGAGTAATTCTTGCCGGTCTTTTTCAGCTGGACGCGCGAACTCACCACGTCGACGATGTCGAGGCGGTTGATAAGGTCGTCAATGAAACTCTGGGGAATCAGCCCGGCCATGGCAGTCTCGTCATCTGGCAATTGGCAAGTCTAATCGCTAACGCGCCACATCGGAGTGGTTGCTGCTTGGGGAAATGCGAGGGAATGTGTGCTCGTCGCCAGCCGGTGAGGGCTCGTCAGTCAGGACGTGCACGACTGGTCGTAGACCAGCTCTGACGTGTTAAGGCAGGTTGCCGCTATGCAAGGACACTGCATTTGGGCGCCTCAAGCGAGAGCTCAAGGGGTAAAGCAACTGCTGCCATTAGCCCGGCATGGTGCCGGGCTGGGCAGAAGCTCTGCGTAGAACGTCTGTATTAGTACAGACGAACGGCGCGGCGCTGTTCGCGCTGAACTTTCTTGGCGTGACGCTTAACAGCAGCAGCTGCTTTGCGCTTACGCTCGGCGGTCGGCTTCTCGTAAAACTCGCGGCTACGAACTTCAGCCAGTACACCGGCTTTTTCGCAGGAGCGCTTGAAACGACGCAGAGCTACGTCGAAGGGTTCGTTCTCTTTAACTTTGACGGCTGGCATCCAGGGCTACCTTAATTCATTACCGGGGTAGACGTGCTCCTGGCAAAACAAAAGGTGTGCTGGAGAACGTCGGTTTTCAAGGGTTGCGGATGTTAACCCTTAGCTGGCCGGAATGCAAAGCCTCTGATCGAAAACCGCTGGTCGGCACCCGGCACGGGGACTATCATGCGCGGCTTCGAATTCAGCCCCCACAAGGGACGAACCCATGCTAGTACTGGGATTGGAAACATCCTGCGACGAAACCGGCGTCGCATTATACGACAGCGAGCGCGGTTTGTTGGCCGACGCGCTGTTCAGTCAGATCGACCTGCACCGCGTGTTTGGCGGGGTGGTGCCGGAGCTTGCTTCGCGTGACCACGTCAAGCGCATGCTGCCGCTCATCCGCCAGGTGCTGGACGAGGCTGGCTGCGTGGCCACCGAGATCGACGCCATTGCCTATACCGCAGGCCCTGGCCTGGTCGGGGCGCTGCTGGTGGGTGCCTCGTGCGCCCAGGCCCTGGCGTTCGCCTGGGATATTCCAGCGATCGGCGTTCATCATATGGAAGGCCACTTGCTCGCACCCATGCTCGAGGAGCAGCCTCCTGAGTTTCCGTTCGTCGCCTTGTTGGTGTCCGGCGGGCACACTCAGCTGGTGCGCGTCGATGGCATCGGGCGTTACGAACTGTTGGGCGAGAGCCTGGACGATGCGGCCGGCGAGGCGTTCGACAAGACCGCCAAGCTGATCGGCCTCAACTACCCGGGTGGGCCGGAAATTGCCCGTCTGGCCGAACACGGCGTGCCCGGGCGTTTCGTATTCCCGCGACCGATGACCGATCGCCCAGGCCTGCAGTTCAGCTTCAGCGGCCTCAAGACCTTCGCGCTCAACACCTGGCAGCAATGCCGCGATGCTGGTGACGACAGTGAGCAAACCCGTTGCGACGTGTCCCTGGCGTTCCAGCAGGCGGTGGTGGAGACTCTGACCATCAAATGCAAGCGAGCCCTCAAGCAGACCGGGCTCAAGCGCTTGGTCATCGCCGGTGGCGTGAGTGCCAACAAGGCGCTGCGGGCGTCGCTGGAAGAGATGCTGGCCGGTATCAAAGGCAATGTTTACTACGCCCGCCCGCGGTTCTGTACCGACAACGGCGCCATGATCGCCTACGCCGGTTGTCAGCGCTTGCTGGCCGGGCAGCAGCAGGACCTGGCGATCAGCGTGCAGGCGCGCTGGCCGATGGAGCAGTTGCCGCCGGTGTGAAGGTCGATGGGTGCGTTAGAAATGCCTTTCGCGCCCGGCGAACAAATCCCGCAGGTTGTTACGGTGGCGCCAGACGATCAGCACGGTCAGGACGCTGATCGGCAGCAGCGCTTCGGGTTCGCGCCAGGCCAGCAGCGGTAGGGTAAGTGGAGTGGCGATGAGCGCGGCCAGCGAGCTGGTTCGAGTCAGGTAGAAGGTCAGCAGCCAGGCGCCGATGGCCAGCAATGCGGCAGGAAAGTACAGGCCCATGAGCATGCCGGCCGCGGTGGCGACACCTTTGCCACCCTTGAAGTTGAAGTACAGTGGGAACAGGTGGCCGAGCACCGCGCAGACGCCGACCCAGCCCTGCTCCTGCAGGTCAAGGCCAGCGAGACGGGCCAGCAAGACGGGCAAAAGTCCCTTGCACAGGTCGCCAAGCAGGGTCAGGATCGCCAGTTTACGGCCTGCCAGGCGTAGCATGTTGGTGGCGCCGGCATTGCCTGAACCGCTGGAACGCGGGTCCGGGCTGCCTGAAAGGCGGCTGAGGACGATGGCGAAGGACAGCGAGCCGAGCAGGTAGGCGAGCAGCGCCAATAACCAAAACATGCTAACTATTCCGGGCGAGGACGCCCTGATTCTAACGGCGCCAGTCGCCCTTGTCGTGCTGTGGAGAGAAGTGCTTGGACAGAGTGTTCATCGAAGGCCTGGAAGTCGATACCGTCATCGGTGCCTATGACTGGGAGCGGGATATTCGCCAGTGCCTGCGCCTTGACCTGAGTTTCGCCTGGGACAACCGCCCAGCGGCGGCCGGTGACGATCTGAGCCTGGCGCTGGACTATGCCAGCGTATCGGCACGCATCCAGGCTTTCGCCGAGCAGGCGCGCTTCGAGCTGGTGGAAACCTTTGCCGAGCGCTTGGTGGCAGCGTTGATGGAAGAGTTCCACATTCCTTGGGTACGCCTGAAACTGACCAAGCCAGGAGCTGTCCCGGCAGCCCGTGGCGGTGTTGGCGTGGAGATCGAGCGCGGATGTCTCTGAGCACGGTTTACCTGGGCCTGGGTAGCAATATCGACCGCCAGGCGCACCTGTGCGCTGGGCTCGACGCCTTGGCTGGCATCCTCAAGGACATGCGTTGTTCTCCGGCGTTCGAGAGCCAGGCCGTGGGGATCAAGAGTGGCCCCTTCATCAATTTCGTGGTCACCGGCAAGACAGATCTTCCGCTGATGGAGCTGGATCGCCGGCTCAAGTTCATTGAGGCGGACAACGGCCGTTACGCACCGGATCGCAAGGGCTTGCCGCTGGATATCGATGTGCTGATGTATGACGATCTGTACGGTACCTTCGATGGGCTGGTGCTGCCCAGGGCGGAAATTCTGAAGAACGCGTTCGTGCTGTGGCCACTGTCGTTGCTAGCGCCTGAGCTGGTGCACCCAGGGGCCGGAAAGCGCATGGCGCAGTTGTGGGAGGAGGCGAACATCGACCAGGTGCTGGCACCGGTGGCGTTCGAGTGGCGGGGTGTGCAGTTGACCCCGGCTTGAGCTTTTTCGCGATCGTCGTAGGCGCGACACGAGGCCGCGCCTGGAGCGGGCGGGCCTCGTGGTCAGCGGCGTTTGTACGCCTCGATCGCTTTCAGTCGCTCGTTCTTGAGGGCCTCTCCCAGCGCCTGTCCGGCCAGGCCTGCGTCCACCAACGGCTTCACATTAACTGCCCTGGCCGTTGCCGCCGCTCCACGCAGGTACTCGGCCTGTGGATACGTTTGCTCCCCGCGCCCAAGCGCCCTCATTTCGCACGTGACTATGAAGTCCTCGAAGCGCTGTGGCCGCCGATAGACGTCGAATTTCTGCAGCATCTCCAGCAAGCCTGAAGGCTCAAGCGCCATTCCTGCATCGGCACGACCGGAAAACTCACCGGTCAACACGGCCAGTTCCTGGCATTCACGCGGGGCTTTGAATCGCTGGTTGAGTGCCTTGATGGCTGCCGGCTGCACCCTATCCAACAGGCACGCCCAACGCACGTGCAGAGGTTGTCGATGCTTGGCTGCCTGTACCAGCGCTGCCAGCGAATCCGCGTCACAGTGGAGCTCGGGCATCAACTCCTGAAGTGCCGAGCAGTCGTTCAGCACCTGGATGAACACCTGTGGCTGTTCCTCCATCAATGCTCGCTCGATCTCTTTCCAGCTGCGCTCGGCAGTCAACGCTTGCAGTTCGCCGGACGCGGCGATCTGGCGCATCAACTCAAGGGTATCGTCAGCTACCTGGAAGCCCAATGGCGCATACCGTGCGGCGAAGCGGGCGACGCGCAGCACACGCAAAGGATCTTCGGCGAACGCGGGGGAAACATGGCGTAAAAGGCGGTGTTCAAGGTCTTCCTGGCCGTGGTAGGGATCCAGTACGTTGCCCTGGTCATCCTCCGCCATTGCATTGATGGTCAAGTCACGGCGTATGAGGTCCTCTTCGAGCGTGACCTCTGGACTGGCATGAAAGGTGAAGCCGCCATAGCCGCGTCCACTCTTGCGCTCGGTGCGTGCCAGCGCGTATTCCTCGCCCGTCTGCGGGTGCAGGAACACCGGAAAATCCGCGCCGACCGGGCGAAAACCCTTGGCCTGCATTTCCTCGACCGTCGCGCCCACCACCAGCCAGTCGATATCGCTGACCGCGCGCCCGAGCAGACGATCACGGACCGCGCCACCGACTTTGTAAATTTGCATGTGCAGCCTCCATAACTGCCCACAGGATACCCTGTTGGCAGTTATGGCGGTGCGTCGAGCTTAAAGGTGATGAACCACGGCCAGGTCCATGCGGCCATAATCGCCGCTGTCACTGTGCTCGCCGCGTGGCGGCATGTGGTGGGTTTTCATGACCTGGTCGCCTTGCACGGTTTCCAGGTGGATATCGAAGCCCCACAGCCGGTGCAGGTGCTTGAGCACTTCATCGGTGGAGTCGCCCAGTGGCTTGCGGTTGTGTTGCTGGTGGCGCAGGGTCAGTGAGCGATCGCCACGGCGGTCTATGCTCCAGATCTGCACGTTGGGCTCGCGGTTGCCCAGGTTGTACTGGGCGGCCAGTTGCTCACGGATGATCCGGTAGCCCGCTTCGTCATGGATAGCAGGCACCAGCAGGTCGTCGCGCTGGTCGTCATCGAGGATGCTGAACAGCTTGAGGTCGCGGATCACCTTGGGCGACAGGTACTGCAGGATGAAGCTCTCGTCCTTGAAGCTACTCATGGCGAACTTGATGGTCGACAACCAGTCGCTGCCAGCGATGTCTGGGAACCAGCGGCGATCTTCCTCGGTCGGGTTCTCGCACATGCGCCGGATGTCGGTATACATCGCAAAGCCCAGTGCGTAAGGGTTGATGCCACTGTAGTACGGGCTGTCGAAGCCGGGCTGGAACACCACGCTGGTGTGCGACTGCAGGAACTCCATCATGAAGCCTTCGGTGATCAGGCCTTCGTCGTACAGGTCGTTCATCAGCGTGTAGTGCCAGAACGTCGCCCAGCCTTCGTTCATCACTTGGGTCTGGCGTTGCGGGTAGAAGTACTGGGCTATCTTGCGCACGATGCGCACCACTTCGCGCTGCCAGGGCTCGAGCAGTGGCGCGTTCTTCTCGATGAAATAGAGAATATTTTCCTGAGGTTCGGCGGGGAAGCGCGCATCATCGCGCTCATTGCCTTTCTCTGCGCTCTTGGGAATGGTGCGCCAGAGGTCGTTGATCTGCCGTTGCAGGTGCTCTTCGCGCTCTTTCTGCCGCCGACGCTCCTCTTCGGCGGAGATGGGGTAGGGGCGTTTATAGCGGTCGACACCGTAGTTCATCAGGGCGTGGCAAGAGTCGATCAGGTCTTCGACCGCATCGATGCCATGGCGCTCTTCGCACTGGGCGATGTACTGCTTGGCGAATACCAGGTAATCGATGATCGAGCTGGCGTCGGTCCAGGTGCGGAACAGGTAGTTGCCCTTGAAGAAACTGTTGTGACCATAGCAGGCGTGGGCGATCACCAAGGCCTGCATGCACATGGTGTTCTCTTCCATGAGGTAGGCGATGCAGGGATCCGAGTTGATCACGATCTCGTAGGCCAGGCCCATCTGGCCGCGGCTATAAGACTTCTCAGTGCTGAGGAACTGCTTGCCGTAGCTCCAGTGGTGATAACCCAGCGGCATGCCGACGGACGCGTAGGCGTCCATCATCTGCTCGGCGGTGATCACCTCGATCTGGTTGGGATAGGTGTCCAGGGCGTAACGCTCGGCCAGCCGGCTGATTTCCCGATCGTAGGTCTGGATCAGCTCGAACGTCCACTCGGACCCGGTGGAAATGGGTTGGCGTCTCTGTGCTCTGGCGGTCATGTGGCTAACCTGCGCTGGAAGAGTTCACGGAAGACCGGGTAGATATCGCCGGCCGAAACCAACTGCTGCTGGGCGAATGTGTCGGGGAAGGCCTCGCCGATTCGCTCGTACTCGTACCACAACGCCTGATGCTCACGCGGGGTGATTTCGACGTAAGTGTAGTACTGCACGTGCGGCATGATCTGCTTGGAGAGAATCTCGCGGCAGATCGGCGAGTCGTCGTTCCAGTTGTCTCCGTCGGAGGCCTGGGCGGCATAGATGTTCCAGTCGCTGGCCGGATAGCGTTCGGCCATGATCTCCTGCATCAACTTGAGCGCGCTGGAGACGATGGTGCCGCCGGTTTCCCGAGAGTAGAAGAATTCTTCCTCGTCGACTTCGCGGGCACTGGTGTGGTGACGGATGAACACCACCTCGATGCGGTCGTAGTTCCGCTTCAGGAACAGGTACAGCAGGATGAAGAAGCGCTTGGCGATGTCCTTGGTGGCCTGGGTCATCGAGCCGGAGACGTCCATCAGGCAGAACATCACGGCCTTGGAGCTGGGGTTGGGTTGCTTGACCAGCAGGTTGTACTTGAGGTCGAAGGTATCGAGGAACGGCAGGCGGTTGATGCGTGCCTTGAGGCGTTCGATCTCGGCTTCGGTTTCCTGGATATCGGTGAAATTGTCAGGCTCTTCGACTTTCAGCCGTGCCAGTTCCGCCTGGGCTTCGCGCAGCAGGGCACGGCTGCTGCCGGTCAGGGCGATGCGGCGGGCGTGGGCCGAGCGCAGGGTGCGCACGATGTTGATGCGCGAGGGGTTGCCCTCGTTGGCGATACCCGCCCGTACGGTCTTGAAGGTGTCGGCGCCCGTCAGGTGACGCTTGACGAGGTTGGGCAGCTCCAGGTCCTCGAACATGAATTCGAGGAATTCCTCTTGGGTGATCTGGAAGACGAAGTCGTCCATGCCCTCGCCAGAGTTGCCAGCCTTGCCGCGACCGCCACCACCGCCGCCACCCTGGGGCCGTGGTATGTGTTCGCCGGCAGTGAATTCCTTGTTGCCTGGGTGCACGATGGTCTGCTTGCCGCCACGACCGTGGTGCAGCACCGGCTCGTCGATGTCCCGTCCCGGAATGCTGATCTGCTCGCCATGTTCCATGTCCATGATGGAGCGGCGGCTCACGGCCTCTTCGACGGCTTTCTTGATGTGTTCACGGTAACGCCGCAAGAAGCGCTGGCGGTTGACCGTGCTCTTGTTCTTGCCGTTCAGGCGTCGGTCGATAACGTAGCTCATGGTCCCTCCGGTAGCTGGGAACAGCTGCACGCTTCAAGCTACGAGCTGCACGTAAAAGCAGCCGCCGCCGCCCGAGGCTGACTGGGCAGCCAAGGGCGCGCGGCGTGTAGCTTGCCGCTTTATTGCGATTTCCTGACCCGCAGATACCATTCCGACAGCAAGCGCACCTGCTTGTCGGTGTAACCACGTTCCACCATTCGGGTGACGAAGTCGTTGTGTTTCTGTTGGTCCTCCTTGCTGGCCTTGGCGTTGAAGCTGATGACGGGCAACAGATCCTCGGTGTTGGAGAACATTTTCTTCTCGATGACCACCCGCAGCTTCTCGTAGCTCAGCCAGCTCGGGTTCTTGCCATTGTTGTTGGCCCGGGCGCGCAACACGAAATTGACGATTTCGTTGCGGAAATCCTTCGGATTGCTGATGCCGGCCGGCTTCTCGATTTTCTCCAGTTCCTCGTTGAGGGCGATACGGTTGAGGATCTCGCCAGTTTCCGGGTCGCGGTATTCCTGGTCCTGAATCCAGAAGTCGGCGTACAGCACGTAGCGGTCGAAGATGTTCTGGCCGTATTCGCTGTAGGACTCCAGGTAGGCGGTCTGGATTTCCTTGCCGATGAATTCGATGTAGCGCGGCGCCAGGTATTCCTTCAGGTAGCGCAGGTAGCGTTCGCGCACTTCGGCCGGGAACTGTTCCTGTTCGATCTGCTGTTCCAGCACATACAGCAAGTGCACCGGGTTGGCGGCCACTTCATGGGGGTCGAAGTTGAACACCTTGGACAGGATCTTGAAGGCGAAGCGGGTCGACAGGCCGTTCATGCCCTCATCGACGCCCGCGGCATCGCGGTACTCCTGAATAGACTTGGCTTTCGGGTCGGTGTCCTTGAGATTTTCGCCGTCATAGACGCGCATCTTGGAGTAGATGTTGGAGTTTTCCGGCTCCTTGAGTCGCGAGAGCACCGTGAACTGGGCGAGCATCTTGAGCGTATCCGGCGCGCAGTGGGCCTTGGCCAGCGAGCTGTTGACCAACAGCTTGTCGTAGATCTTGATCTCGTCGCTGACGCGCAGGCAGTACGGCACCTTGACGATGTAGATACGGTCGATGAACGCTTCGTTGTTCTTGTTGTTGCGGAAGGTGTGCCATTCCGATTCGTTGGAGTGGGCCAGCAGAATCCCGGAGTAGGGGATCGCGCCGAGGCCTTCGGTGCTGTTGTAGTTACCTTCCTGGGTGGCAGTCAGCAGCGGGTGCAGGACCTTGATTGGCGCCTTGAACATCTCGACGAATTCCATCAGGCCCTGGTTGGCCCGGCACAGCGCGCCCGAGTAGCTATAGGCATCGGCGTCGTTCTGCGGGAATTCCTCAAGCTTACGGATATCCACCTTGCCCACCAGTGCGGAGATGTCCTGGTTGTTCTCGTCACCCGGCTCGGTCTTGGCGATGGCGACCTGGTTGAGGATCGACGGGTACAGCTTGACCACCTTGAACTTGCTGATGTCGCCGCCGAATTCCTGCAGGCGCTTGGTAGCCCAAGGCGACATGATGCTGTTCAGGTAGCGGCGCGGAATGCCGTATTCCTCTTCGAGAATGGCGCCGTCCTCGGCGGGATTGAACAAGCCCAGGGGTGACTCGAAGACCGGCGAGCCCTTGATGGCGTAGAACGGCACTTTCTCCATCAACTGCTTGAGTTTTTCGGCCAGCGACGACTTGCCGCCGCCCACCGGACCCAGCAGGTAGAGGATCTGTTTCTTCTCTTCCAGGCCCTGAGCGGCATGGCGGAAATACGACACGATCTGGTCGATGCACTCTTCCATCCCATGGAAGTCGGCAAAGGCTGGATAGCGGCGAATTACCTTGTTTGAGAAGATCCGCGACAGTCTGGAGTTGGTTGAGGTGTCGATCAGCTCGGGCTCACCGATGGCCAGCAACAGCCGTTCGGCCGCCGAAGCGTAGGCGCTACGATCCTCTTTGCACAGCTCGAGGTACTCCTGTAGCGAGAGTTCTTCCTGGCGTGTTGACTCGAAACGTTGTTGGAAGTGGCTAAAAATGCTCATGACGTCACCTCGCTCGATACGTGGAGACGACGCCGGATCAGTCAGCTGATGCTGGCATGCAAGCGGCTGGGCCGATTGCTGTATACCCCCCAGAACACCTTGTAACGCTACCGATGACCCGCACGCCGGTGTACCGGCTCTCCCCTTTTTTGGATGGCCTGCGCTTAAGGATAGTTGGTAATACGCAAGGTCAAGGGCGCGGGGCCGAGAAGTTGCTTTCGACCGTTCGTCAGAAAAGGCGCAAGCCCGCATGGGGCGCGGGCTGCAGCAAAAATGAAAAAATTATTCGGCGGAGCCTTGGGCAGTCTCGGCCGGGTAGGTGGCGCGCCACAGCTCAAAGCCGCCATCGACGCTGTAGACGTCCGAGAAGCCCTGGCCTACCAGATAGGCGGCAGCGCTCTGGCTGGAGTTGCCGTGGTAACAGACCACCAGGGTCGGGGCGTCCAGGTCGGCGTTGCGGATGAAGTCAGCGACCGAATGGTTGTCCAGATGCTTGGCGCCGGTGATGTGGCCTGCGGCAAAGGCTTGTGGGTCGCGAATGTCGACGACGACCGCACCTTCCTTTTTGCGAAGCTCCAAGGCCTGCTCTGGGGGGATGCGCTTGAATTCGCTCATGGGTACGGTTTCCTTCAGGGTTGGTCGTTCATTCTAGTGGGTTGTGCCGCTTGGCGTACGGTGCCGTCGTCGGCGCAGTCGCAGCGGTGGTATTCGCCACTGTCGAGGTTGTACAGGGTCATGGCGCCGCCCCACACGCAACCGGTGTCCAGGGCAATCACGCCGGGTTCGTCGACACGTCCTTCCAGGGCTGCCCAGTGGCCGAAGATGATCTTCACGTGGCGTGAGCGGCGGTCCTTGTGCGCGTACCAGGGCTTGTAGCCCTTTGGCGCCGTGCCAAGGCCTTCCTTGCTCTTGAGGTCGAGCTTGCCATCGGCGGTGCAGAAGCGCATCCGCGTCAGGTAGTTGGTGATGACGCGCAGGCGCTCGACGCCGGCCAGGCTCTTGCTCCACTTGTTCGGTTCGTTGCCATACATGCCATCGAGGTACAGCTTCAGGCGCTCATCGTCACGCAACACTTCCTCGACTTCGCCCGCCAGTTCAAGGGCCTTGCCGAGTGTCCATTGGGGGGGAATGCCTGCGTGGACCAGAGCGATGCCGCGTGGCTCGTCGTAATGCAGCAGCTTTTGCCGACGCAACCAGTCGAACAGTTGGTCGGCGTCTGGTGCTTCGATGATTTCACGCAGGGTGTCGCTTTTCTTCAGGCGCTCGACGTTGTGCCAGACAGCGAGCAGGTGCAAGTCGTGATTGCCCAGCACGCAGACCAGCGCGTGGCGGATCGAGTAGAGAAAACGCAGGGTTTCCAGTGATTCCGGCCCACGGTTTACCAGGTCGCCGACTAGCCACAGGCGATCGACGTCTGGGTTGAAGTTCACCCGTTGCAGCAGGCACTTGAGCGGTTGCAGGCAGCCTTGCAGGTCACCGACAGCGTAGGTGGCCATCAGTGCAGCGCCCCTGGCACCGCCAGACGGAAGGGGGCGATCTGGGCGTCGAAGCGCTTGCCGTCTTCGGCGAACATCTGGTAGCTGCCCTGCATGGTGCCGACACGGGTGCTGATCACCGCGCCGCTGCTGTAGGTATGGCTCTGGCCGGGTTCGATGGTCGGTTGCTGACCAACCACGCCTGCGCCGCGAACCTCCTCTACCTCGCCGTCACCGTTGGTGATCAGCCAGTGACGAGACATCAGCTTGGCTTTGACCAGGCCGTTGTTCTGCACGGTGATGGTATAGGCGAAGGCAAAGCGACTGTTTTCGGGGTCGGATTGGTCTTTGAGATAACGGGTCACGACGCTGACGTCGATCTTGTAGCGGGGATCGGACATGCAAAGGCCTTGGGAGAACTGACGCAATAATGCAGTCTAGGCCATTGAGCGGGGGGAGGGCCAGCGGTAGAAGGGCTCGGGGATCGGTGTTGTCAGGGCCGCCCCTATCGCCGGCTTGCCGGCGATAGGGGAGGTACAAGCGATATCAGGCTTGCTGATCCGCCAACTGGTCAGCCAGGCGCACGAAGGCCGCCAGGTCCAGTTGTTCAGGGCGCAGGCTGCCGTCCACACCCGCAGCTTCGATGGCCGCGCTGTCGAGCAGGCCTTTGAGGGTGTTGCGTAGGGTCTTGCGGCGCTGGTTGAAGGCTTCGCGCACCACGCTTTCGAGCAGTTGCGCATCCTTGGCCGGGTGCGGCAGCACTTCATGGGGGACCAGGCGGACGATGGCCGAATCCACCTTCGGTGGCGGGTTGAACGCGCCCGGGCCGACATTGAACAGGTGCTCCACGCGGCAGTGGTACTGCACCATGATCGACAGACGGCCCCAATCGCCACCGCCGGGGCCAGCGGCCATGCGCTCGACCACTTCTTTCTGCAGCATGAAGTGCATGTCGCGAATCAGCCCGGCATGGCTGAGCAAGTGGAAGATCAGCGGGGTTGAGATGTTGTAGGGCAGGTTGCCGACTACCTTAAGGCTGCGGGGCGGTACGCCCAGCTGATTGAAGTCGAACTTCAGGGCATCGCCCTGGTGCAGGCGGAAATTATCGCGACCGGCGAACTTGTGCTGCAGGATCGGCACCAGGTCCTTGTCCAGTTCGACCACATCCAGTTGTGCGCCGCTGCCCAAAAGGCCCTCGGTGAGTGCGCCTTGGCCCGGGCCGATTTCCAGCAGGCGTTCACCCGCCTTGGCGTTGATGGCGCGTAGGATGCGGTCGATGATGCCGGCGTCGTGCAGGAAGTTCTGGCCGAAGCGCTTGCGCGCGCGGTGTTGGTAGTGCTCGTTCATGGTCGGTTCTCGGCCATCTGGTAGGCGGTTTCCAGCGCGACCCGCAGGCTGCCGGTGTCGACCTTGCCGGTACCGGCGAGGTCCAGGGCGGTGCCGTGATCGACCGAGGTGCGGATGATCGGCAGGCCCAGCGTCACGTTGACCGCGGCGCCGAAGCCTTTGTACTTGAGTACGGGCAAGCCTTGGTCGTGGTACATCGCCAGCACCGCGTCGCAGTGCTCCAGATATTTGGGGGTAAACAGGGTATCGGCTGGCAGCGGGCCGCGCAGGTCCATGCCCTCGGTGCGCAGGCGTGCCAGGGTTGGTTCGATGATGTCGATTTCTTCGCGGCCCAGATGGCCGCCTTCACCCGCATGGGGGTTAAGCCCGCATACCAGGATGCGTGGCTGGGCGATGCCGAACTTGTCGCGCATGTCAGCGTGGAGAATGCGGGTGACCCGCTCCACGCGCTCGGCGGTGATGGCATCGGCGATATCGCGAAGTGGCAGGTGCGTGGTCACCAGGGCCACGCGCAGCCCATGAGTGGCCAGCATCATCACCACTTGGGCGGTATGCGTCAGTTCGGCGAGAAACTCGGTATGGCCGGAAAAGGCGATACCGCTTTCGTTGATCACACCCTTGTGCACGGGGGCTGTAATCATCCCGGCAAAATACCCGTCGAGGCAGCCTTGGCCAGCGCGCGTCAGGGTTTGCAGGACGAAGGCGGCATTGGCCTTGTCGAGCTGGCCTGGTACCACGGGCGCTGCCAGGGGGGTATCCCATACGTACAGGCTGCCGGCAGGTGCGGGCTGGTCGGGCCACTGGCCCGGCGCAACCGGCAGCAGATCGACCGCCAACCCCAGCTGCGTGGCCCGCTCGGCGAGCAGGTCACGGCTGGTGATGGCAATCAGGGGATGGGGCTGGGCGTCGGCGGCGAGCAGCAGGCACAGGTCCGGGCCTATGCCTGCTGGTTCACCGGGGGTGACGGCGAAGCGCAGCGGCTTCACTGGGTGGCCTGGTCGGCGCCAGGCAGCTTGATTTCAACGTAGGCTTCGTCGCGGATCTGGCGCAGCCAGGTCTGCAGCTCTTCGTCGTACTTGCGGTTACGCAGAACGTTCATCGCCTGCATTTCGCGAGCTTGCTCGGTGCTGTCGGTGGCGCGACGGCCCAGCACTTCCAGAACGTGCCAGCCGTACTGGGTCTTGAACGGCTTGGTCACTACGCCTTGCTGGGCGTTGGCCATCTGCTCGCGGAACTCGGGAACCAGGCTGTTCGGGTCGACCCAGTTGAGGTCGCCGCCGTTGAGCGCCGAACCCGGATCTTCCGAGAAGCTCTTGGCCAGCTCGCCAAAGTCTTCGCCATTCTTGATGCGCTCGTAGAGGCGCTCCGCCAGTTGTTCGGTCGCCGCTTCGCTGCGGATTTCGCTCGGCTTGATCAGGATATGGCGCACGTGGACTTCGTCACGCAGCACGTTCTCGCTACCACCGCGCTTCTCTTCGAGCTTGATGATGATGAAGCCGCTGGGAATGCGAAGTGGCTGGGTGATGTCGCCAGTGGACATGGTGCTCAGCAGCTTGGCGAATTCCGGCGGCAGTTGGCCCGCTTTACGCCAGCCCATCTCGCCGCCTTCCAGGGCGTTTTCGCTGGCTGAGTTGGCAATCGCCATCTGGCCGAAGTCCGCGCCTTGGCGCAGTTGCTGGTACACGTCGCCAACCTTGCGGGCAGCGTTCTGGATGTCTTGCGAATTGGCGCCTTCCGGGGTCGGGATGAGGATGTTGGCCAGGCGATACTCTTCCGACATCTGCATCTTGCCCAGGTCCGAGGCAAGGAAGTTCTTCACTTCCTGCTCGGACACCTGGATGCGCTCGGCCACACGGCGCTGGCGCACACGGCTGATGATCATCTCGCGCTTGACCTGCTCGCGGGCGTCATCGAACGACAGGCCGTCGTGGGCCAGGGCGGCGCGGAACTGGTCCAGGGACATGCCGTTGCGCTGGGCAATGGTGCCGATGGCCTGGTTCAGTTCTTCATCGGTGATGCGGATGCCGGAACGTTCGCCGATCTGCAGTTGCAGGTTCTCGACGATCAGGCGTTCCAGTACCTGCTGCTCCAGGGCGCCGGTCGGCGGCACGCCGCCGCCGCGCTTGGCGATGGTTTGTTGGACTTCGTGGACACGTTGGTCCAGTTGGCTTTGCATGACCACGTCGTTGTCGACGATGGCCACCACACGGTCCAGAGGTTGCACCGCGGCGTGAACCGCGCTGCTCAGCAGTGCAGCGCCCACCAGCAGCGGACGCAGACGATCAATAAGCTTGGTCTTCACGTGTACGGTAACCTTGAATGCCTTCATCGAGGAACGACTCGACCTTGTTGCCTACCACGCCACCGAGGCCTTTCAGCACGATTTGCAGGAAGATGCCATGGTCGCCTTTTTCGTTGTCCGGAACGGCCTGGCTGAAGTCGTCGTAGTCGATCCAGTAACGGTTGATCAGGCGCAGCTTCCAGCAGCAGTTGTCATACTCGAAACCGCCCATGGCTTCCAGGGTGCGGTTGCGGTTGTAGTCGTGCTGCCAGCGAGCGATGACGCTCCACTGCGGGACGATCGGCCAAATGACGGAGAAGTCATGCTGCTCGATCTTGTAGTAGTCCTTGATGTAGTTCGGGCTGCCCGGAGTGCCGTAGTCGCCACCGCCGACCTGCCAGGTACCGGTCAGCTGGTCATAGCGGACCAGGTCGTTGCGGTAGCGATAGCCCAGGTTGACGATCTTGTTCGGGTTGTCTTCCGGCTGGTAGTGGAACACCGCGCTACCCGAGCGAGGGCTGTGGGTGTCCGGGTCCCAGTTGTAGTCGGCGTTCAGGCGCCAATCGCGGTTGAAGGCGAACATGTACTCAAGTGCGTACGGCGAGACATCGGTCTGCGAGTCCGAACGGGTACGCCAGTCGATGCCTGGCATCTGCACCTTGCGGTCCTGGAAGTACAGGGCCTGGCCGACGCTGACGCGCTGGCGCTCGAAGCCGTTTTCTTCGATCCAGCGCGAGGTCACGCCCAACGACAGCTTGTTCTCGTCGCCGATGCGGTCGCCACCGCTGAAGCGGTTGTCGCGGAACAGCGAGCTGTAGTTGAAGTAGGTTTCGCTGGTGTCGAAGACCGGGATGTCTTTCTGGTCCTCATACGGCACGTAGAGGTAGAACAGACGCGGTTCGAGGGTCTGGCGGTAGTTCTTGCTGAAGTACTGGGTGTCGCGGTCGAAGTACAGGCCGCTGTCGACACTGAATACCGGAACGCTACGTTCCTGGCTGCTGGAGAAGTCGCCGCGCAGGTCACGAGTAGTGGCGCTGGCGTTGGCCAGGTCGGTCTTGCCCTTGCTGTCCAGGTCCAGGTCGTAATGGGTGTAGACGTACTTCAGCGTCGGCTTGAAGAAGCCATAGCTGGCTTCCATCGGCAAGCTGACGGCAGGCGCCAGGTTCAGACGGGTGCCGTTGGCACGAGCCAGGCCGAAGATGTTCTCGTCGAGCCTGCGGCCATCTGCGCCAGCAGTGGTATCGAGCACGCCATCTTCATTGAACACCGGACCGGTTTTCAGATCACGATCGAAGCGAACCGCCTCGGTCTTGTAAGTGAAATCCAGGCCACCCGGGTTGTACGGCAACTTGCCGTCGAAGGTGATCTGCGGCAGACGATCATACGGCGTGATCCGGGAGATGGTCGCCATCTCGTAGGCATGCACATTCAGGCGCGCGCGGTAGGTGTCGCCACGGTAGGTCAGTGCCCCCTGCTGGTTCACCACGTCACGGCTTTCAACACCGATCTGGTCGGTTTCCAGGTCCTGGAAGTAGAACGGATCGCTGATGTCGGTGTAATCAACCTCAGTCATCAGGCGCTCGTCCAGGCCACCTTTGTGCTGCCAGTTGATCATCCAGCGCTGATCCTTGTAATCAGTCTGGTCCTTGCGATCGTCGTTCTTGTCGTTCAGGTACGCACCGCCGAACTGGCCTTCGCTGGACTTGGTCAGGTAGCGGAACTCACCTTCCATCAGCAGGCCACGCTTGGTCATGTAGCGTGGGTACAACGTGGCGTCGTAGTTCGGGGCCAGGTTGAAGTAGTACGGCGTGACCAGCGTGAAGCCGCTGTCACTGGTCGAGCTGAACGACGGCGGCAGGAAGCCGGACTGGCGACGGTCGTCGATCGGGAAGTAGATGTACGGTGTGTAGAACACCGGGAAATCCTTGACCCGCAGGGTGACGTTGGTCGCGGTACCGAAGCCGGTGGCCGGGTTCAGGGTGATGTTGTTGCCCTTCAGCTGCCAGGCATTGCTGCCCGGTTCGCACGTGGTGTACGTACCATCCTTGAGGCGGATGATGGCGTTTTCGCCACGCTTGGCGTACAGGGCGTTGCCGCGGATATGCGACTTGTGCATCACGTATTCGGCGTTATCGACCTGGGCCTCGCCGGTGTCGAGCTGGATCTGGGCTTCGTCGCCAACCACCAACGAGCCATTGTCGCGAATCTTGACGTTACCCTTGAGCTCGCCACGGTTCTCGGCCTGATACAGGTTGGCTTCGTCGGCTTCGACCTGCATGCTGCCCTGGCGCATGACCACATCACCGGCGAGCGTCGCGATCTGCTGCTCCTGCTGGTACTTGGAGACCTTGGCGTTGATGTAGGTCGGCGACTCGTCCTTGGGCGTGGTGTCGGCCATGCCAGGACGGGTCGGTTCGATATAGGCGCCACCGCAATACGGGCCGGTTTCGGCCAGCTGGGCTGCGGTGAGCTTTTCGCGCGGAACCCAGTCCAGGTGACTGTAGTCTTCGCTACGCGACTTCAGGCCGCGGCCCTTGCTCTCGGTGACCAGCACAGGCTTGTCGCCGGCATCGGCGGCTTCGGCCTCGGTACCGGAACTGACGGCAGCACCTTCGTGCACCGGGCGCGGCGGAAGGTTGCTGACAGGGGTTTTGGGCTTGCAGTCCCAACCACCGGAGGCGGACACTTGGCAGTCAAACTGCTCGGCTGCCACCACGTACGACGTGGCCAGAGGTTGCAGGGCCAGCAGACCGCCGGTCACCAGCAACGGAAACTTTCTACGAAACGCGGGGGATTTCAATGCCATCTTATTAGTCCGGGCTTCCTGCGTGCCATCTGCCCGCGTGTGGGGCCGCACGCCTCTCGATGGTCTGAAAAAGATGCTGGATAATAAAGCATGACCCGCTTGACGGCTAGGGCCGTCGGAGACCCTTGTAATGCCTGATCACGATGTACGCCTGCAACAACTGACTGTCTGGCTCGCCGAGCAGCTCGAACAACTTTTCCATATCAACGCCGCTGAGGGCAGCCTGACCGCCGCCAGCAGCGACGCCAGCTTCCGCCGCTACTTCCGCTGGCAGGGCGCGGGCCAGAGCTTCGTGATCATGGATGCGCCACCGCCGCAGGAAAATTGCCGGCCCTTCGTTGCCATCGACCACTTGCTGGCCAGCGCCAATGTCCATGTGCCGGTGATTCACGCCGAAGACCTGGAGCGTGGCTTCCTGCTGCTGGGCGATCTGGGCCGTCAGACGTACCTGGACGTCATCGACGCCGATAACGCCGACAGCTTGTTCCACGACGCCATCGACGCGTTGCTGGCCTTCCAGCGCCTACCAATGGATGCACCGCTGCCGAGCTATGACGATGCCTTGCTGCGCCGTGAAGTCGAACTGTTCCCGCAGTGGTACGTGGGGCGTGAGCTGGGGCTTGCCTTCAATGAAACCCAACAAGCTACCTGGAAGCGCGTCAGCCAGATGCTGATCGACAGTGCCCTGGCCCAGCCAAAGGTGCTGGTGCACCGCGACTTCATGCCACGCAACCTGATGCAGAGCGAGCCGAACCCTGGTGTGCTGGATTTCCAGGACGCGGTCTACGGTCCGGTGACCTATGACATCACCTGTCTGTTCAAGGATGCCTTCCTCAGCTGGCCGCAGGCCCGGGTAGAGGGCTGGCTGCGCGACTACTGGGAGAAAGCGCGGGCCGCGGGTATTGCGGTGCAGGACTCGTTCGAGGCGTTCCAGCGCGCCAGCGACCTGATGGGCGTGCAGCGCCACCTCAAGGTGATCGGTATCTTCGCGCGGATTTGCCATCGTGACGGGAAACCACGCTACCTGGCCGACGTTCCGCGTTTCTTCGCCTATATAGAGGAAGTGATTGGTCGCCGGCCCGAATTGGCGGAACTGGGTGAGCTGATCGCCGAACTGAAAGCCGGAGCGCGTGCATGAAGGCAATGATCCTGGCGGCTGGCAAGGGTGAGCGGATGCGTCCGCTGACCTTGCATACGCCAAAGCCCCTGTTGCCGGTCGCCGGCCAGCCTCTGATCGAGTACCACCTGCGCGCCCTGGCGACCGCCGGCTTCACCGAGGTGGTGATCAATCACGCCTGGCTCGGCCAGCAAATCGAAAACCATTTGGGTGATGGCCGTCAATTTGGCCTGAGTATCCGTTATTCGCCCGAGGGCGAGCCGTTGGAGACTGGGGGCGGTATCTTCAAGGCCTTGCCGCTGTTGGGCGAAGCGCCGTTCCTGCTGGTCAACGGCGATGTGTGGACCGATTACGACTTCGCGCGCTTGCGAGCGCCGCTGCAGGGCCTGGCGCATCTGGTGCTGGTCGACAACCCTGGCCATCACGGGCGCGGCGACTTCCGCCTGGTAGGCGAGCAGGTGGTCGATGGCGACGACGCGCCCGGAACGCTGACCTTCAGCGGCATCTCGGTACTGGCACCGGCACTGTTCGACGGTTGCGAGCCGGGCGCGTTCAAGCTTGCCCCGCTGTTGCGCCAGGCCATGGGCCAGGGCAAGGTCAGTGGTGAGCATCACCCTGGCCATTGGGTCGATGTGGGCACCCGCGAGCGCCTTGCCGAGGCCGAGCGTCTGATCCTCGAGCGCACCTGACATGTGGTGGCCGAGCACGGTGATAGGGGCTGGGGCCGGGTTTGCGGTGGCCAGCATTCCCGGTGCCTTGCTGGGGGCTTTGCTGGGCCAGGCCATGGACCGGCGCCTGCGTTTGCAAGGTTGGGAGGACATGCGCGAGCGCCTGGGTGGCCGCCCGGCCTTGCGTGATGAGGAGTTGTTGTTCGTTCTGCTTGGGCGTCTGGCCAAGAGCGATGGCCGGGTGGCGGAGCAGCACATTCAGCAAGCGCGACAAGAAATGGTGCGTTTGGACTTGGCTGAACCCGCCAGATTGCGCGCCATCGCTGCGTTCAACCGGGGTAAGTCCGGCAAAGACCGGCTAGCGGGGCACCTGCGCCGTATTCGCGAGCAGCCGCATGCGGCGGAAGGTACGTTGCGCGCCTGCTGGCGAATGGTCTGGGCCGATGGCAAGGCCGGTCAGCGCGAGCGTGACTTGTTGTTGGACTGGGGCCAGAAGCTGGGGCTTAGCCGGCGTCAGGTACAGGCGATGTCGCTGGAGTACGAGCCGCGTAAATCCAGTGTCCAGGGTGGCGCCATGACGTATGCGGCGGCGCTGCGCCTATTGGGGGTCGAGGCCGACACCGAAGGCGCGCAGGTCAAGCAGGCGTACCGTCGGTTGGTAAGCCGGCATCATCCGGACAAACTGGCAGGCAGCGGAGCCAGCCCGGCCCAGGTGCGTGAAGCGACCGAGCGAACTCGCGAGCTGCACCTGGCCTATGCGTTGATTCGCAAGCGCCGCGGGCTTTGACGCCCAATCCTGCAAAGACCCCGCGCCGGCTTGCCGGCGATAGGGCAGAATGGCCTGGGCTGATCACTCCTGTGGGCTGATCCACCCGCGCACCCGCCGGAACAGTTGCTCCTGTTCGGCTGCCTGGTTGCCCGGAATCGCCGTCAGCGTCAACTGCCGGTACTGGCTGTCCTTCTGCCGCTTGCTCGCCTGCAGACGCTGTGCGGCGGCCCGACTGTCGCCGGCTCGGGTAGCGTAATAAAGGTCGGCGGTCGGTACTTTCAGGCTCGGTGCCAGGCTGTCCAGGCTGTGCTCGACTCGCGCCGGTGTCTGCGGCGTAACCATTACAAGCTTCTGCACCTGAGGTGGTTGTTTTTCACTCAGGTAGCGCGCCGCCCAATATGCCCCGCTGCCATGGCCGATCAGTACGATACTGCGGGCATTTTGCTGCTGTGCATAAGCCACCGCAGCGTCGAGGCGGGCGAAGATGCGCTCGGCGTCAGCCACATCGGCCTGCTGGTCGGCCTCTTCGGCATTGGTGCTTTCAGCGGTGTCGGCGTCGGCTGCGGTGGCCTGGGCGACGTTGGCATTGGCATCGTCTGGTGTGGCCTTGGCCGGTGCGCTTTCGCCCTTGGCTTGTTCAGCGGGGGTGGCCGGCTTTTCTTCGACCCGTGCCAACGGGCTGTCGGCGAGCAGGTCTGGCAGGGTAATGCTCAGGCTGTGCCAGCCGACATCCGGGAACTTGCGCCGTAACGGCCCCACTGCGTTGGGCCAGTCGGCCGTTTCGCCGGCACCGGGTACGATGATTACCGCGCCTTGTGGGTCACCGTCGTTAGCCGGTTTCCAAAGGGCCAGAAAACTGTCCGCACCCGCTTGCAAGGTGCGTTGTTCGGCTTTGGGCACCAGGCGCTCCAGGGCCAGGGCATCTTCCTGGCTGCGTTCGAGCAAGGGGGCGCGCGAGGCGGCGGTGGCCGGCGTTTCGGTTGCGGCCTGCGGTTGTTCGGCGTCGGCTGCCATGGCGCCGAACGGTAGAAGCGAGGCCAGGCAGCACATTGCCAGCGTCGTGCGATAAAGTGTGGACATGAATCAACCCAAGGCCAGAATGATCCCGGCAGCCTAATAGTATTTGCCCGCGACGGCCATGCTGCATGGCCGCCCTTGCCAAGACGAGCGTGTAGATGAAGCGAGTGCGTCGCCTGTTGGTTATCGGCTGGTTATGGCTGCCCTTGATCGCCTTTGCTGGGTCACAGGCGCCTGCGCCGGTGGCACTGGAACCGGCCCAGCAGCAATGGCTCGAGGCCCATCGCAGTCTGCGGGTCGGCATTGTGCTGCAGGCGCCCTATGCCCAGTTCGACCGGCGCCTGCAGCAACTGTATGGGGCCAACGTCGAACTGGTGAACGGGTTGGCGCAAGCGCTGCGCCTGGATCTGACCTGGCGCAACTTCCCCGACCAGTCCAGTCTCGAGCATGCCCTGCAGGCCGGCGAGGTGGATTTCGCCCCCGGCCTGACCCAGACGCCGGCAAGCCTGCGCTTGTGGCTGTTCAGCGACCCCTACATGCGTGTGCCGCAACTGGTGGTAGGGACACGTACCGGCGCAGTGGCTGTCGAGCTGGAGAAGCTCGGGGCTCATGAGCGTGTAGCGGTACGCATGCCGAGCGCACTGGCTGATTATCTGCGTGGCAACTACACCAACCTTAACCTGCAAGGGGTGCCCAACGAGCGCGAGGCGCTGCAATTGGTGGTCGGCGGCCAGGCCAGCTATGCAGTGGTGGATGAAGCCCAGCTCAGTCGGCTGTCTCGCGAAACTGAGTTCGGCGAGCTGGCGGTGGTCGGCGATATCGGTCTTCCGCAACTGCTGCGCATCGGTTCGCGCCGCGACTGGCCACTGCTGGCCGATGTGCTCGAACGCGGCGTGCAGGCCATGCCGGCCAAGGAGCTGGAGCAGTTGCACCAGCGCTGGCTGCAGCCCAAGTATCCCCGCTTCAGCGAGTCGGCCGGCTTCTGGCAGAACCTGACATTACTGTTGGGCCTGTTGCTGCTGTGTGCCCTGGCTACCTTGGCCTGGCAGCGTCGCCAGCAGCGCCAGGTCGAGCGCAGCCTCCTGGCCACCCGCGAAACCCTGGCGCAACGCCAGACCCGCGAAGAAGCCCTGCGCCTGAGCCAATTCGCCATCGACCAAAGCACGGTGGGGATCCTGTGGGTTAACTGGGACAGTCACATCCGCTATGCCAACCATGCTGTCGAGCGCATGCTCGGGTATGGCGAGGCACAGTTGTTGGACCGTCCGCTGATCGACTTCGAGCCGAGCCTGAACATGGACCGCTGGCTGGACTTGTGGCGGGCGGCGCGTGCTGGCGATGGCGGCGTCAGGCAGTTCGAGACGCGTTGCCTGCATGCCGACGGCAGCCTGATTCCGGTCGAGTTGTCGCTGAGTTTCCTGCGCTTTCGCGATGCCGAGTACTTGGTCGTGTACCTGGCTGACGTCACCGAACGCCATCGCGCCTTGGCGGCGCTGCGTGAAAGCGATGCGCGGCTCAAGGGTATCGCGGGCAACGTCCCAGGGCTGGTGTTCCGACTGGAACCGGACCCTGCCGAGGGCGACCTGGAGTTTCCCTACATCAGCGAGGGCAGCGAGGCGCTGGTGGGTTATACGCCCGCGCAGATCCAGCATCCGCAAATGGGCTTGCGTAACCTGGTCCATCCAGAAGACCGGGCGAATTATCATCAGGTGCAGGACCTGGCCATCGCCTCAGGGCAGGACTGGTCCTGGCAAGGGCGCATCCTGACCCGTGAGGGCGAAGAGCGTTGGGCTGACATCAAGGCCAGTGCCCGGCGCCTGGCCAGTGGTCGGGTGGTCTGGGACGGCATCGTCTGGGACATTTCCCAGAGCAAGCAGGCCCAACTGGCCCTGGCGCGGTCCCAGGAGCAACTGCGTGAGTTGTCGGCGCACCTGGAGAGCGTGCGTGAGGAAGAAAAGGCGCGTATCGCCCGGGAAGTGCACGACGAACTGGGGCAGATGCTCACCGTGCTCAAGCTGGAGTTGTCGATGTGCGAACTGGCCTATGCCGAACTGGACCCCGGCCTGAACGAGCGCCTTGCCAGCATGAAGCGCCTGATTGCCCAGTTGTTCCAGTTGGTGCGTGATGTCGCCACTGCCTTGCGGCCGCCCATTCTCGATGCCGGTATCGCCTCGGCCATCGAGTGGCAGGCCCGTCGCTTCGAAGCGCGCACGCAGATACCTTGCCTGGTGCAAGTGCCGGATAATCTGCCAGCATTGAGCGATGCCAAAGCCACCGGGCTGTTCCGCATCCTCCAGGAAGCCCTGACCAACGTCATGCGTCATGCCCAGGCGCACAGCGTGGAAATCGAACTGGTGCGCGAAGCAGGGCAGTTGCGCATGACGGTCAGTGACGATGGCGTGGGCTTTTGTCGCGACCAGGCCCGACCGACCTCGTTCGGTCTGGTGGGTGTGCGCGAGCGGGTGCTGATGCTCGGTGGCAGCATGACCCTGGACAGTGAACCGGGCGAGGGCACCAGCCTGAGCGTGGCCATTCCGTTGGAGTAGGAGAACGATCGTGATTCGAGTGTTGGTGGCCGAAGACCACACCATTGTCCGTGAAGGCATCAAGCAGCTCATTGGCCTGGCCAAGGACATGCAGGTGGCGGGGGAGGCCAGTAACGGCGAGCAATTGCTGGAAACCCTGCGCCATACCCCCTGCGAGGTGGTCTTGCTGGATATCTCCATGCCCGGTGTGAATGGCCTGGAAGCCATCCCGCGGATACGCGCGCTCAACGACGCCCCAGCGATTCTCATGCTGTCGATGCACGACGAAGCCCAGATGGCGGCGCGCGCGCTCAAGGCCGGTGCGGCGGGCTATGCCACCAAGGACAGTGACCCGGCCTTGCTGCTGACTGCCATACGCCGGGTGGCTGGAGGTGGGCGCTACATCGACCCGGCCCTGGCCGACCGCATGGTGTTCGAGGTTGGCCTGACCGAGACTCGGCCGTTGCACACGTTGCTCTCCGAGCGTGAGTTTTCCGTGTTCGAGCGCCTGGCTCAGGGGGCCAACGTCAATGACATCGCGCAGCAGCTGGCGCTTTCGAGCAAGACCATCAGTACCCATAAAGCGCGGCTGATGCAGAAGCTCAAGGTCAACTCGCTGGCAGAGCTGGTGAAGTACGCCATGGAGCACAAGCTGTTGTGACTGTTCTGGTTGCGACAGCAACGATCCGAGGTACGGCTGTGCACGCTGCAGGAGCGGTTTTACCGGCGAAAAGCGCCTGGCCTGCCGTGTTGTAGCGCTTGGGCTGGCGTCTTCGCGGGTGGACTCGCTGCCACACAGCGGTGGCATTTGGCCTTCGGGCTATCTCAATCCCGCCATCTTTGTAGGGCAATCCCTACAAGAAGTCTTCCATCCGGATGATGGCATTCTCTCAGTGCCCCCGATTTTCGGGGGCTTGCACCTTGTCTAGTCTGTATCCACGCAGTCATCCAACAAGAAGGTGCAGGCATGAGCGAGGCGAATTCGAACGCGGCCACCAGCGAGACGCTGGTCAGCTTCCGTGGTGTGCAAAAGAGCTACGACGGCGAGTCGCTGATCGTCAAAGACCTCAACCTGGACATCCGCAAGGGTGAGTTCCTGACCCTGCTGGGCCCTTCCGGTTCGGGCAAGACCACCAGCCTGATGATGCTGGCCGGCTTCGAAACCCCTACCGCAGGCGAGATCCAGCTGGCCGGTCGCTCGATCAACAACGTGCCGCCACACAAGCGCGACATTGGCATGGTGTTCCAGAACTACGCGCTGTTCCCGCACATGACCGTGGCCGAGAACCTGGCCTTCCCCCTGACCGTGCGCAACCTGAGCAAGACTGACATCAGCGAGCGGGTCAAGCGCGTGCTGAACATGGTCCAGCTCGATGCCTTCGCCAAGCGCTACCCCGGGCAGTTGTCCGGCGGCCAGCAGCAGCGCGTGGCATTGGCCCGGGCACTGGTGTTCGAACCGCAGTTGGTATTGATGGACGAACCGCTCGGGGCGCTGGACAAACAGCTGCGCGAACACATGCAGATGGAAATCAAGCACATCCACCAGCGGCTGGGTGTGACCGTGGTCTACGTGACTCACGATCAGGGCGAGGCGCTGACCATGTCTGACCGGGTAGCGGTGTTCCATCAGGGCGAGATCCAGCAGATCGCCGACCCTCGCACCCTGTATGAAGAACCCTGCAATACCTTCGTCGCCAACTTCATCGGCGAAAACAACCGCATCAACGGCACGTTACTGGGCAGCGATGGCAAGCGTTGCCAGGTGCAGCTCGGGCGTGGCGAGCGGGTCGAGGCGCTGGCGGTGAATGTCGGCCAGGCCGGCGAGCCGGTCACGCTGTCTATCCGTCCTGAACGCGTGCGCCTGAACGGCCACAGCGAACGCTGTGTCAACCGCTTCTCTGGCCGGGTGGCCGAATTCATCTATCTGGGCGACCACGTGCGTGTGCGCCTTGAGGTTTGCGGCAAGGCTGACTTTTTCGTCAAACAGCCGATTGCCGAACTCGACCCGGCGCTGGCCGTGGGCGATGTGGTACCGCTGGGCTGGGAGGTGGAGCACGCCCGCGCGCTCGATCCGATTGCCGAAGCCCATTGATGGAGTGTTTCACCAACCCTGTACTGTGGAGAGAATAAGAATGCGCAAGCAGTTGAAACTGACCGCCCTGGCCCTGGGGCTGTTCGCCGCCGGCCAGGCCATGGCGGCGGACCTGACCGTGGTGTCGTTCGGTGGTGCCAACAAGGCGGCCCAGGTCAAAGCGTTCTACGAGCCGTGGGAAAAGGCTGGCAACGGCAAGATCGTTGCGGGTGAGTACAACGGTGAAATGGCCAAGGTCAAAGCCATGGTCGACACCAACAGCGTGTCCTGGAACCTGGTGGAGGTGGAGTCGCCAGAGCTGGCCCGTGGCTGCGACGAGGGGATGTTCGAGGAGCTCGACCCTGCGCTGTTCGGCAACGAAAGCGACTACGTCAAGGGTGCCATCCAGCCTTGCGGTGTCGGTTTCTTCGTGTGGTCCACGGTACTGGCCTACAACGCCGACAAACTCAAGACCGCGCCGACCAGCTGGGCTGATTTCTGGGACACCAAGAAATTCCCAGGCAAGCGCGGCCTGCGCAAGGGCGCCAAGTACACCCTCGAGTTCGCCCTGATGGCCGACGGTGTTGCGCCGAAGGACGTCTATCAGGTGCTCGGTACCAAAGAGGGCGTGGACCGTGCCTTCAAGAAACTCGACCAGCTCAAGCCAAGCATCCAGTGGTGGGAAGCCGGCGCCCAGCCGCCGCAGTACCTGGCTTCGGGTGACGTGGTCATGAGCTCGGCCTACAACGGCCGTATCGCCGCGGTGCAGAAGGAAAGCAACCTGAAGGTGGTGTGGAACGGCGGTATCTACGACTTCGACGCCTGGGCCATTCCGAAGGGCGCCAAGAACGTCGAAGAAGCGAAGAAATTCATCGCCTTCAGCGTCCAGCCCGAGCAGCAGAAAACCTACTCCGAGAACATCGCCTACGGCCCTGCCAACTCCAAGGCGGTACCGCTGCTGGCCGATGCGGTGAAGAAAGACATGCCGACCACACCTGAAAACATCGCCAACCAGGTGCAGATCGACGTGGCCTTCTGGGCTGACAACAGCGAGCAGCTGGAGCAACGCTTCAACGCCTGGGCGGCGAAGAAGTAATCGACTTGGAGCCGCTGCGCGGCTCCTACAGGTCCGTAGGAGCCGGCTTGCCGGCGATGGGCTGCACCACAGCCTCAACCTGTCGCCGTTACCCGGCGGCGACAGCGCCCCCCGTTTTTCTGTTTCGCGGAGTTCGCCATGGCCATTGCAGTGCCCCTAAACGAAGGCGCAGGTCCAAGTCTCAAGCAGCGCCTCAAGCACGCCGAGCGGGTCAACCGCTGGAAGGCGCAGGCGTTGATCGCGCCGCTGGCGCTGTTTCTCCTGCTGGTGTTTCTGGTGCCGATTGCGGCGCTGCTGTACAAGAGCGTCGGCAACCCGGAAGTGGTGGGCGGCCTGCCGCGTACGGTCGAGGTGATCAGCCAGTGGGACGGCAAGAGTCTGCCTGGCGAGGACGTCTATAAGGCGCTGAGTCAGGACCTGGCCGAATCGCGCAAGAACCAGACATTGGGCGACCTCTCCAAGCGCCTGAACATGGAGCTGGCCGGCTACCGCAGCCTGTTGGCCAAGACTGCACGGGCACTGCCGTTCAAGGCCGAGCCTGCTTCCTATAAAGATGCCTTGCAGGCCCTCGACGAGCGTTGGGGCGACCCGGCCTACTGGCAGGCGATCCGTCGCAACACCAGTTCGGTCACCTCGTTCTACCTGCTGGCTTCGCTCGATCACCGTATCGATGACCTCGGTGAACTGGCCAAGGCCACCCCCGATCAAGCCATCTACCTGGATATTTTCGCCCGCACCCTGTGGATGGGTGTGGTGATCACCGCCATCTGCCTGGTGCTGGCCTACCCGCTGGCCTACCTGCTGGCCAACCTGCCGACCCGGCAAAGCAACCTGCTGATGATCCTGGTGCTGCTGCCGTTCTGGACCTCGATCCTGGTGCGGGTAGCGGCGTGGATCGTACTGCTGCAATCGGGCGGCCTGATCAACAGCGCGTTGATGGCGATGGGCATCATCGATGAGCCGTTGGAGCTGGTGTTCAACCGTACCGGTGTATACATCTCGATGGTTCACATCCTGCTGCCGTTCATGATCCTGCCGTTGTACAGCGTGATGAAGGGCATTTCGCCGAGCTACATGCGCGCGGCGATCTCGCTGGGTTGTCACCCGTTCGCCAGCTTCTGGCGTGTGTACTTCCCGCAGACCTACGCGGGTGTGGGCGCCGGCTGCCTGTTGGTGTTCATCCTGGCGATCGGCTACTACATCACCCCGGCGCTGCTGGGCAGCCCGAACGACCAGATGGTCAGCTACTTCGTGGCCTTCTATACCAACACCAGCATCAACTGGGGCATGGCCACCGCACTGGGCGGGCTGTTGCTGCTAGCGACCGTGCTGTTGTACCTGATCTATAGCTGGCTGGTCGGCGCCAGCCGTCTGCGCCTGAGCTGAGGAGCCTTGTCATGCTGAGCCCTTACATGTCGCCCGTGGAGCGGGTCTGGTTCTACAGCCTGCGCATTCTTTGCGGCCTGATCCTGCTGTTTTTGGTATTGCCGGTGCTGGTGATCGTGCCGTTGTCGTTCAACAGCGGCAGTTTCCTGGTCTACCCGCTGCAAGGCTTCTCGCTGCAGTGGTATCACGACTTCTTCGCCTCGGCCGAATGGATGCGCGCGCTGAAGAACAGCATCATCGTCGCCCCGGCGGCTACCGTGCTGGCCATGGTGTTCGGCACCTTGGCATCCATCGGCCTGACGCGTGGCGACTTCCCCGGCAAGTCGCTGGTGATGGCACTGGTGATTTCGCCGATGGTGGTGCCGGTGGTGATCATCGGTGTGGCCAGTTACCTGTTCTTCGCACCGCTGGGGATGGGCAACAGCTTCGTGTCGTTGATCCTGGTGCATGCGGTGCTGGGTGTGCCGTTCGTGATCATCACGGTATCGGCCACCCTGCAGGGCTTCAATTACAACCTGGTCCGGGCGGCAGCCAGCCTTGGCGCCTCGCCGCTGCTGACGTTCCGTCGTGTGACGCTGCCACTGATTGCGCCGGGCGTGATCTCGGGGGCGCTGTTCGCGTTCGCCACCTCGTTCGATGAGGTGGTGGTGACGCTGTTCCTGGCGGGCCCCGAGCAGGCGACCCTGCCGCGGCAGATGTTCAGCGGGATCCGCGAGAACCTGAGCCCGACCATTGCCGCGGCGGCGACCTTGCTGATTGCCTTCTCGGTAGTGTTGTTGCTGACCCTGGAGTGGTTGCGTGGGCGTAGCGAGAAGCTCAGAACTCAACAACCCGCCTGATCATGGGGTGGCGGTACCGACCTCTTCGCGGCGTTAGTTGTTAAGAGGTCGGTACAGGTTGATGCTAATCAGCCCCGATCCGTTTCCCTGAGTTACAATGCGCACCACCGTGATTCTGCCAACAGGTGCGCCATGCAGCCCTACGCTATTGCCCCCTCCATTCTTTCCGCCGATTTCGCCCGTCTGGGCGAGGACGTCGACAAGGTATTGGCCGCTGGGGCCGACATCGTTCACTTCGATGTCATGGACAACCACTACGTCCCCAACCTGACCATCGGCCCGATGGTCTGCAGCGCGCTGCGCAAGTACGGTGTGACCGCGCCGATCGACGTGCACCTGATGGTCAGCCCGGTCGACCGCATCATCGGCGATTTCATCGAGGCCGGCGCTACCTACATCACCTTCCACCCGGAAGCTTCCCAGCACATCGACCGTTCGCTGCAACTGATCAAGGACGGCGGCTGCAAGGCTGGACTGGTGTTCAACCCGGCCACCAGCCTGGACGCCCTGAAGTACGTGATGGACAAGATCGACATGGTCCTGCTGATGAGCGTCAACCCAGGCTTCGGCGGGCAGAAGTTCATCCCAGGCACCCTCGACAAACTGCGCGAGGCCCGTGCCCTGATCGACGCCAGTGGGCGTGATATCCGTCTGGAAATCGACGGTGGCGTCAACGTCAACAACATCCGTGAAATCGCCGCTGCTGGTGCCGATACCTTCGTTGCCGGCTCGGCGATCTTCAACGCCCCGGACTATGAGCAAGTCATCGCCACGATGCGCGCCGAACTGGCCCAGGCACGCCCATGAGCGGCTTCGAGCAGCTGTTCCCAGGGGCGCTGCCCAGGCTGGTGATGTTCGATCTGGACGGTACCTTGATCGACTCCGTCCCCGACCTGGCCGCCGCTGTGGATCGTATGCTGCTCGAACTCGGGCGACCGCCGGCTGGCCTCGATGCGGTGCGCCAATGGGTGGGCAATGGTGCCCAGGTCCTGGTGCGCCGTGCGCTGGCCGGCGATATCGAGCATGAGGGTGTGGATGAGGCACTGGCCGAGCAAGGGCTGGCGCTGTTCATGGACGCCTATGCCCAAAGCCATGAGCTGACGGAAATCTACCCCGGTGTGAAGGACACCCTGCGCTGGCTGCGCAAGCAGGGCGTGGAGATGGCGTTGATCACCAACAAGCCCGAGCGTTTCGTCGGCCCTCTGCTGGACCAGATGAAAATCGGTCGATATTTCCGCTGGATCATCGGCGGCGACACCTTGCCCCAGAAGAAGCCAGACCCAGCCGCGCTGTTGTTCGTCATGAAAATGGCCGGCGTTGCCCCCGAGCAGTCATTGTTCGTCGGCGACTCGCGCAGCGATGTGTTGGCGGCCAAGGCGGCAGGGGTGAAGTGTGTCGGCCTGACCTATGGCTACAACCACGGTCGGCCGATTCACGACGAATCACCCAATCTGGTGGTCGACGACCTGCGCGCCCTGCTGCCTGGTTGCGTAGACCCGGCCACTGGGATAACGTTGGCGGACCTTCAAGCCTCACAAGACAGAGAGTCCACCGTGGCGGTTACTGGCAAATTCTGGATGAAAGTCATCAAGGCCCTGGCCCGTTGGCGCTGGCGCGCCTGACTTCTGCCCACCGGCGCCTGCCGGTCCGTCCGCTTGCCCGAACCCATTGCTGCTTGCCACGAGGCTACCCATGACCCGCGAAGAATTCCTGCGCTTGGCCGCTGCCGGCTACAACCGCATCCCCTTGGCCTGTGAAACCCTGGCCGACTTCGATACGCCGCTGTCGATCTACCTGAAACTGGCTGACCAACCCAATTCCTACCTGCTCGAATCGGTGCAGGGCGGCGAGAAGTGGGGCCGTTACTCGATGATCGGTCTGCCGTCGCGCACCGTGATGCGTGTACATGGCTACCATGTGAGCATCCTGCAAGACGGCGTCGAAGTGGAAAACCACGATGTGGAAGACCCGCTGGCGTTCGTCGAAACCTTCAAGGACCGCTACAAAGTCGCCGACATCCCTGGCCTGCCGCGCTTCAATGGCGGCCTGGTCGGTTACTTCGGCTATGACTGCGTGCGCTATGTCGAGAAGCGTCTGGGCGCTTGCCCAAACCCAGATCCGCTGGGCGTGCCGGACATTCTGCTGATGGTGTCCGACGCCGTGGTGGTGTTCGACAACCTGGCGGGCAAGATGCATGCGATCGTGCTGGTCGACCCGACCGAGGAGCAGGCTTTCGAGCAGGGCCAGGCGCGCCTGCAGGGTTTGCTGGAAACCCTGCGTCAACCGATCACGCCACGCCGTGGCCTGGACTTGAGCGGCCCGCTGGCAGCCGAGCCGGAATTCCGCTCCAGCTATACCCGTGATGACTACGAGAACGCGGTTGGGCGGATCAAGGAATACATCCTGGCGGGCGACTGCATGCAGGTGGTGCCGTCGCAGCGGATGTCCATCGACTTCAAGGCCGCGCCGATCGACCTTTACCGTGCGCTGCGTTGCTTCAACCCGACGCCCTACATGTACTTCTTCAACTTTGGTGACTTCCATGTCGTTGGCAGCTCGCCCGAAGTGCTGGTGCGGGTAGAAGACAACCTGGTCACCGTGCGCCCGATTGCCGGCACTCGCCCGCGCGGCGCTACCGAAGAAGCCGACCGGGCGCTGGAAGACGACCTGCTGTCGGACGAGAAAGAGATCGCCGAGCACCTGATGCTGATCGACCTGGGTCGCAACGATGTGGGGCGCGTGTCCTCGACCGGTAGCGTTCGCCTGACCGAGAAGATGGTGATCGAACGCTACTCGAACGTGATGCACATCGTGTCCAATGTCACTGGTCAACTGCGCCAAGGCCTGACCGCCATGGATGCGCTGCGGGCGATCCTGCCGGCGGGCACCTTGTCGGGGGCGCCGAAAATTCGTGCGATGGAGATCATCGACGAACTCGAGCCGGTCAAGCGGGGTGTGTACGGAGGGGCGGTGGGCTACTTTGCCTGGAACGGCAATATGGACACAGCCATCGCCATTCGCACGGCGGTGATAAAGGACGGCGAGTTGCATGTGCAGGCTGGCGGGGGCATCGTTGCCGACTCGGTACCGGCACTGGAGTGGGAAGAAACCATCAACAAGCGCCGGGCGATGTTCCGGGCAGTGGCGCTGGCTGAGCAGACCTCTGCCAAGTAGTTCGTCGGCATCTGGGGCTGCTTTGCAGCCCTTTCGCAGTCTCCAAGCAGTTGAAGCGGCCTGATGTCGCAAAAGGGCCGCTAAGCGGCCCCCACCGTCCTAGAAGTCGACGCTGATCCCCAGGCTCATCCCTTGTTGCGTTAACTCATCGCTCTTGCGCCAGGTGTAGTTCCCTCGCAGATGCACCCCGGCCGTCAACTCATGGGTCAGTCCCACACTGGCCCGGGTGAGGTTACTGTTCGGCGTATACCCGGTCAGTGTGAACTCGTTCGCCGGCAAGCTGGTCAGGTGCATCGTCACCTCTTGCTGGTCATCCTCGAACTCATGCTCGCGCGCCACCTCGGCGAACAGCCGGGTGCTCGGCGATACCTGCACACTGCCCAACAACCCCAGCCCCAAGCGTCGTGAAGTACGTTCCTGGTCATCGAAGCCAAGCGCCGTCGAACGTCCGCTCTTCTCGTCGTAGCCGTCCACCTTCACCCGCGCATAGTCGGCGCTGAGGAAGGGTGACAGTTGCCAGGTGCTGCTGGCTGCTGCCAGGTTGTAGCCCAGGCGGCCGGTGACTGCCCAGGCCTCGCCATCGGTGTCGGCTTTCTCGCTACGGGCGTTCACCCCCAGGGCAAAGGTACGCTTGAGGTCGCGGTAGTCCAGGTGCCCCGCGCTCAAGGCGGTATCGGCCCACCAGCGGTCCTGTCTGAACTGGGCGAAGGCAGTGGCCAGGTAGCTGTCGAGCTTGTAATTGGAGTCCTGTGCACCTGCTTCCAGCTTTTGCCGATACACACCGCCCGCCAGCCCCAGTCGCCAAGCGTCATTCAACCGGTAGCTGCCGCCCAGCGTCAGGTTATAGCCATGGCCGTTACCGCTGGCAGCGCTGCCTTGCTCGTCGAAGTCCAGGTCCTGGGCACCGGTTGCAACGAACGGTTGCCATTGCCCTACGCCTTGCCAAGGCGTCTGCCACTGGTTGCGCAGCTCGTCCTGGTGTGCTCGGAGGCTGGAGTGAGCCATTTCTGGCAGCAGTGTCAGTTCCCATGGGGCGGAGAGAATCGAGTAGGCGTAGTCGGCGATCAGTAGCTGGCCCACAATGGTCGGATGGACTGAGTCGTTGAAAAGAAGCTTGGTTGGGTCGGGCGCTGTGCCGTTGGCGCCATACACGGGGTTTGCAACGCAATTGTTGCCGCTGTAGCAGGTGCCGATCAGGTTCTGTCCTGTGGCCAGGCCGAATTGGCTCGGGTCGGTGACGGCTTCTTGCAGTAGCACGGGAACATTCAGTGGGATGATCTCGGCGTCGATCTGCCCGAGCTGGCCGACCAGCGATTGGTTGAACACGCTCGACAGCTGTGACAGGGCGCCTTGCAAGGGCGATCCGCTGAAGTTCGGGGTCTGGCCGAGGTCTGGCAGTAGCCAGACCATGATGTAGCGTGCCCCTCCTTGCTGTAGCGCCTGGGCGCTGGCGGCCAGGCGTGCGCCGGCTGCCGCCGCGTCGGCGGGGGTGTTCACCAGGCCTTGGAGGAAGTCATTGCCGCCACCGGTCAGGTAGTAGAGCGCGTTGGGGTCTGCGCGCAGGCCATTGGCCAGGTAGCCAGGTCGTTGACGAATCACGGTGCCCGCTCCCAGGTTGCCAGGGGGAATGATCAATTGAGAGGTGCCGGTGATCGAATCCAGTATTTGCTGGGTCGTGTAGCCGCCAACCGCCCAGTTGTTACCATCCGGGCGAATTCCGAAGGAGGTGGAAGGGTTGAGGTCTGCTGGCGCTACCCCCAGTTGTCCTCCGAGGATCATCGGCGAGACGGGGGCGAAGTTGCCGTCGCCGTCACGGTTGGTGAAGCGCATGCCATCAGTGCCTCCCAGTAGATCGGGAAACTGGCCGGCATCGCTCAAGCTGTCGCCGAACACGATCATGGTGGAATATGGCGAAGGAGCTGCCAGGGCTTGGCTGCAGGCCAGCGCGAGCGTACAGAGGGTGAAGCGCAGGAAATGCGAACGTTGCATGGGTAGATATCCTTCTCATTGTTTTTATCGGAACAGCCCGATTGACCTTAACAAAGCAAAGGTCTTTTCTCACAAGTCCATTCGTTACCCCGTGTTTACGGGCATATTGCGCCAGGCGCCCCGGTAAGCTACTGTGCCGGGACGTATGAGCGAGACCTATCCTGTGTTGATCGTCAGCAAACTCTTGATGCGCGTAATCAAGGCCCACGCCCGTTGGCGTTGGCGCGCCTGACTTTATCTCCTGCCGGCAAGTCCGGCCCGCCCCCGTTTGTCTTCCTCTTTGTAACACCCGCCACCGCACGATGCGGCTGCATTTGCGCTTGTTCTGGCGTGTAGGAAGATTCGAATTCAAAAGTCAGTAGATTCAAGAGGTTCATCCCGATGTTACTGATGATCGACAATTACGACTCATTCACTTACAACGTTGTTCAGTACCTTGGCGAGCTGGGTGCCGAGGTAAAGGTCATTCGCAACGACGAAATGACCATCGCCGAGATCGAAGCCCTCAATCCGGAACGCATCGTCGTCTCGCCTGGTCCATGCACACCGAGCGAAGCGGGTGTGTCCATCGAGGCCATCCTGCATTTCGCCGGCAAGCTGCCAATCCTTGGCGTCTGCCTGGGGCACCAGTCCATCGGCCAGGCCTTCGGCGGCGATGTGGTGCGGGCGCGTCAGGTGATGCATGGCAAGACCAGCCCGGTGTTGCACCGCGACCTGGGTGTGTTCGCCGGCCTGAACAATCCGCTCACCGTGACCCGCTACCATTCCCTGGTGGTGAAGCGCGAAACCTTGCCTGACTGCCTGGAAGTGACCGCCTGGACCGCCCACGCAGATGGCGCGGTCGACGAGATCATGGGCTTGCGCCACAAGACGCTTAACATCGAAGGGGTGCAGTTCCACCCTGAATCGATCCTGACCGAGCAGGGCCACGAGCTGTTCGCCAACTTCCTCAAGCAGACCGGCGGCCGCCGCTAAGGACCGAACATGGATATCAAGAGCGCGTTGAGCCGTATCGTCGGCCACCTTGACCTCAGCACCGAAGAAATGCGCGATGTCATGCGCCAGATCATGACCGGCCAATGCAGCGAAGCGCAGATCGGCGCCTTCCTGATGGGCATGCGCATGAAGAGCGAGAGCATCGACGAGATTGTCGGTGCGGTCTCGGTGATGCGCGAACTGGCTGACAAGGTCGAGCTGCAAAGCCTCGATGGCGTGGTCGATATCGTCGGTACCGGCGGTGATGGCGCCAACATCTTCAACGTTTCCACCGCATCCTCCTTCGTCCTCGCGGCGGCGGGGTGCCCTGTGGCCAAGCACGGCAACCGTGCTGTCTCCGGCAAGAGCGGCAGCGCGGACCTGCTGGAGGCCGCCGGAGTCTACCTGGATCTGAATCCAACCCAGGTCGCCCGTTGCATCGACAGCCTGGGGATCGGCTTCATGTTCGCTCAGAGCCACCACAAGGCAATGAAGTTCGCGGCTGGCCCACGCCGTGACCTGGGGCTGCGTACCCTGTTCAATATGCTCGGCCCGCTTACGAATCCGGCCGGTGTGAAGCACCAGGTGGTCGGCGTGTTTACCCAGGCCCTGTGCCGTCCGTTGGCCGAAGTGCTGCAACGCCTGGGCAGCAAGCATGTGCTGGTGGTGCATTCGAAGGACGGTCTGGACGAGTTCAGCCTGGCCGCGCCGACCTTCGTGGCCGAACTGAAGAATGACCAGATCACCGAGTACTGGGTCGAACCGGAGGACCTCGGCATGAAGAGCCAGAGCCTGCATGGCCTGGCTGTCGAAGGCCCGGAGGCCTCGTTGGCGCTGATACGCGATGCCTTGGGTCGTCGCAAGACTGAGAACGGGCAGAAAGCCGCCGAAATGATCGTGCTCAATGCGGGCGCGGCGTTGTATGCCGCAGACCATGCAATGAGCCTCAAGTCGGGTGTGGAACTGGCCCATGACGTGCTGCACACCGGGCTGGCCTGGGAGAAGCTGCAGGAGCTGGGTGCCTTTACGGCGGTATTCAAGGTGGAGAACGAAGCATGAGTGTGCCGACGGTGCTGGAAAGGATCATCGCCCGCAAATTCCAGGAAGTGGCCGAGCGCAGCGCGCGCGTAAGCTTTGCCGAACTGGAGCGTCTGGCCAAGTCGGCCGATGCGCCCCGAGGTTTTGCCAATGCCCTGATCGAGCAGGCCAAGCGCAAGCAGGCGGCGGTCATTGCCGAAATCAAGAAGGCCTCGCCGAGCAAGGGTGTGATCCGCGAGGACTTCGTGCCGGCGGACATTGCCGTCAGCTACGAAAAGGGTGGGGCGACCTGCCTGTCGGTGCTGACCGATGTGGACTACTTCCAAGGCGCCGACGAATACCTGCAGCAAGCTCGCGCCGCCGTTTCGCTGCCGGTGATCCGTAAGGACTTCATGGTCGACCCGTACCAGATCGTCGAGGCTCGTGCCTTGGGCGCCGACTGCGTGCTGCTGATCGTGTCGGCGCTGGACGACGTGAAGATGGCTGAGCTGGCCGCCACGGCCAAGGAGGTCGGCCTGGATGTCCTGGTCGAAGTGCATGACGGCGACGAGCTGGAGCGTGCACTGAAGACGCTCGATACGCCGTTGGTGGGGGTCAACAACCGTAACCTGCACACCTTCGAGGTGAGCCTGGAGACCACCCTCGACTTGTTGCCGCGCATCCCACGTGATCGCCTGGCCATTACCGAAAGCGGCATTCTCAACCGTGCTGACGTCGAGCTGATGGAAATCAACGAGGTCTACACCTTCCTGGTGGGGGAGGCGTTCATGCGTGCCGAGCAACCAGGGTTGGAGCTGCAGCGGTTGTTCTTCCCTGATCAGGTCAAGAAGACTGTTCAGCAACTGGACTGATCGAAACGAAGCCGGCGTATTGCCGGCTTTTTTGTAGGCCTGCCATGGCTGCTAACAAAGGTGAAAGGATGACCGATCAACCCCTGGCACTGACTGTCGAACAAGGCCTGCACGCCGAGCAGGAACTGCTGGCGGCCGTCTGCCGCGGCGAGCGTGACGCTGGCGTGCTGTTCTGGCGCCCCACCGATCATGCCCTGGTGATGCCACGGCGCATGAGCCGGCTGGAAAACTTCGAGGCTGCATGCGCCGAGTTGGCGATTGCCGGATGGCCTGTGCTGCTGCGGGAAACCGGTGGTGAGCCGGTGCCACAGTCCCACGCGACGGTGAATGTCGCGCTGGTCTACGTCGCGCCGCGCAGCGAAGGCGACCATGGGCGAATCGAGCATGCCTACGAGCGCCTGTGCCTGCCTTTGTGCGATGTGCTGCGCGAATGGGGTGGCGTGGCTTCGGTGGGCGAAATCGACGGTGCTTTCTGCGACGGGCGTTTCAACGTCAACCTCAACGGCCGCAAACTGGTCGGCACCGCTCAGCGCTGGCGCCAGGGACTGGGTGGCAAGCGGGCCGTGGTGCTGGTCCATGGAGCCCTGCTGCTGGACAACGAGCGGGAGTCGATGGTCGCGGCCGTCAACCGTTTCAACGAATGTTGCGACCTGGAGCAGCGCTGCCGCGCCGACAGCCATATCGCTCTGCATGAAGTGGTGCCCGAAGCGCCCTGGTTCGAGCGCTTGTCGCAAGCCTATGCTGATGAGCTGGCGAAACTGCCCAGGGACTAGCGTGTTCCGTAGACCACCATGGTCTTGCCCTTGACCTGCACCAGGCTGCGTTCCTCGAGGTCCTTCAGGACGCGGCCGACCATCTCCCGCGAACAGCCGACGATGCGACCGATCTCCTGACGGGTGATCTTGATCTGCATGCCATCCGGATGGGTCATGGCGTCGGGTTGCTTGCACAGGTCAAGCAGGCAGCGCGCCACTCGGCCTGTCACATCGAAGAAGGCCAGGTCGCCAACCTTGCGCGTGGTGTTGCGCAGGCGTTGGGCCATCTGGCTGCCCAGGGCATAGAGGATGTCCGGGTCGTGGCGCGACAGTTCGCGGAACTTGTCGTAGCTGATCTCCGCCACCTCGCATTCGGTCTTGGCGCGAACCCAGGCGCTGCGCTGCTGATCGCTACCCACGGGCTCGAACAGGCCCAACTCGCCAAAGAAGTCGCCACTGTTGAGGTACGCGATGATCATCTCGTGACCTTCGTCGTCTTCGATCAGGATGGTGACCGACCCTTTGATGATGAACGACAGCGTCTCGGCCCGATCACCCGCGCAAATGATGTTGCTCTTGGCGACATAACGGCGGCGTTGGCAGTGGACCAGCAGTTTATCGATGTTCTTGATCTTGGCGGGTAGGGCTGAGGCAACCATCACGAAATCCTGTTCGATGTGAGGTATGAGCTTTTTCTAGGATGCCTGACGGTTGACGCCAGTCATTTGGCGCCAGCTTATCAGACACTGTGGGATGTTTCGGCACAATTGCGACACGTCTTGATCTTTTCCGACAGCCACACAAGGTCTAAGCTGACACCCTTTTCCGATATTTAGGAGTCCGGATAGATGAAGGCACGCATCCAGTGGGCCGGTGAAGCGATGTTCCTCGGCGAGTCCGGGAGCGGCCATGTCGTGGTGATGGACGGTCCGCCCGAAGCGGGTGGTCGCAATCTGGGCGTGCGCCCGATGGAAATGCTCCTGCTGGGCCTCGGTGGCTGCAGCAGCTTCGACGTAGTGAGCATTCTGAAAAAGTCGCGCCAGGCAGTGGAAAGCTGCGAAGCGTTCCTGGAGGCAGAGCGCGCCAGTGAAGACCCGAAAGTGTTCACCAAGATCCACATGAACTTCGTGGTGAAGGGGCGTGGTCTGAAAGAAGCCCAGGTAAAACGGGCTGTCGAACTGTCGGCGGAGAAATACTGCTCGGCATCGATCATGCTGGAGCGTGCAGGCGTTGAGATCACCCACGGTTACGAGATCGTAGAGCTGGGTTGATTTTCACCCTTTGGGCTGCTTTGCAGCCCATCGCCGGCAAGGAGGGTGCAAGCCTGTAAGGGCGGGCTTGCCGGCAGTCGTCAATTTCGCAGTGCTGGCAGGGCAGTCAGCAACCATTGCGGCAAGCGCCCCCGGACGGCCTGGCTCAGTTGTTCTCGCCGTTTCTGATACGCCAGACCCAGGCCGATCACTCCCAGCCCGATCAAGGTCAGTACTACCGGGAATAACAGGGATTCGGCAAACACGTCGTACGACAAGTAACCCAGGTATGCCGCCACGCCAAGCGCGCCGAACACCATGAAGACCGGTCGGCGCAGCAGCACCGCCATGCCCATCAGCCCAAGGTTGATCACACAGTACATCGCCCTGCCCAGTTCGCTCCCGCTGTCCAGCAATGTCAGCCCGCCCCAGAATGCCGCCAGCCCGGCCAGATAACCCCAGTGGGCATAATCCTGGCGGGTGCGTCCGTCCAGAATCAACACCGCCAGCAGCAGCCCAAGGCCAAACCACAGTGATACCGTGCGGCGTTGCTCCCAGCTCAAAGGCGAGCCGTAGAACCATTCGCTCAGGTCCATCGACATGAACCACAAGGCCAAGGCGATCGGCATGACGATGAACGGGTAGGGGATCAGGCGCAGCATGAGCAGCCCTGCCAGCACCGTGGCGGCCTCCATCAACAGCCAACCGCCTTGCACATAGCGGTAGTACTGGTGGTAATCCGTTTGCGTGTCGCCCATGGGCCACCACCCCGCCATACGCTCGATGGCGAAGACGGCCAGCGGCACGATGCTTACCGCGACCGCGGCCAGCACCCCGGCAGCGATGGGTTGATGGCGTCGTTGCAGGCCGAGCGCGAAGAGGGTCATTAGCACGATGTACAGCATGGCGATGGCCAGCAGGGCGCCGTCGCCAATACGCATCCAGGCTTCGGTCAGCAACCAGCCCATGGCACCCATGATCAGCAGGGCGCCGAAATAGAACGCCACGTGGGCCAGTTGCAGCGTGCCGCGTGGGACCGGAGGCTGTTGCAGGAATGCCAGCAGGGCCTGGTCCTGGCCCGGCTGGAGGATGCCGGCTTGCACGGCGCGCGCCAGGTCCTTGGCGTCGATGCGGTCCGTCATGGTATTGGCCCTAGATGCGATAGGTGCTCTTGGTCATGACTTTGGCCAGCAGGCTCATGCCAAAGCGCACAGGTGCGGGGAAACGGTAACCACCGGCTTCGAGGGCCGATTCGGCATGTTGCTCTTCGTCGACGCGCATCTGTTCGAGAATGGCGCGCGATTTCTCGTCCTCTTGCGGGATCTGTTCCAGATGCTCGTCCAGATGCTTGCACACCTGATGCTCGGTGGCAGCTACGAAGCCCAGGCTGACCTTGTCGCTGACCAGGCCGGCGAGTGCGCCAATGCCGAACGACATGCCATAGAACAATGGGTTGAGCACGCTCGGGTGGCTGCCCAGTTGGCGGATGCGCTGTTCGCACCAGGCCAGGTGGTCGACTTCTTCCTCGGCGGCATGCTCCATGGCCTTGCGTACCTGCGGCAGCTTGGCCGTCAGGGCCTGGCCCTGGTACAGCGCCTGGGCGCACACCTCACCGGTATGGTTGACCCGCATCAGGCCGGCGATGTGACGAGCCTGGCTTTCATCCAGTTCGACATCTGGCTGGACGATGGCCGGGGAGGGTCGGGAAGGTTGGCCGCTGAAAGGCAGCAAGGTGCGCATGGCGGTATCGGCCTGCAGCAACAAGCGGTCGAGCGGCGAGTAGTGACGTTCGGTAGCCATCGGGCACCTCCGCTAGAGTGTGCCCGACAGTTTACCGCAATCGGATCAGGGTCGCTTGCCCTGGATCAGCCCGGAGGCCAGTGCATCTGGCGTTGGCCAAGCACATGCATGTGGATGTGGTAGACGGTCTGTCCACCCAGTTCGTTGCAGTTCATGACCACGCGGAAGCCGTCTTCACAGCCAAGTTCCTTGGCCAGGCGCTGGGCGGTGAACAGGATGTGGCCGGCCAGGCCCTTGTCGTCTTCGGTCAGGTCGTTCAGGGTGCGGATGTGTTTCTTCGGGATAACCAGAAAATGCACTGGCGCCTGGGGGGCGATATCGTGGAACGCCAGAACCTGGTCGTCCTCATAGATGATCTTCGCCGGGATCTCCCGGTTGATGATTCTGGTGAATAAGTCGTCCACAGCTCTTGCTCCATGGTGAGGTTCCGGGCCGAGTTTACTCAGCCGGGCGCCGCTCGCCCAGTGGCTATTCCATGCCGATCGGGCAGTAGCGCCGATGCAGCACTCCTGCGAGCTTGCGTACCAGCCAGCGCGGCAGCAGGCGTGGGACGAAGGCCAGCCAGCGGTTGCGTCGGCCAGGGGTGATCAGCGCGCGGTTCTTGTCGAGGGCTCTTACGGTGTAAAGCGCAACTTCTTCGGGCGTCAGGCAACGGGATTTGCCTTCGAGCCTCGGGATGGGGCGCCTGGACGAACGCACGGGACCAGGATTGAGTACCGAGACCTTGATGCCCGTGCGCCTGAGCTCTTCGCGCAGTGCCTCGGAAAAACTCAGTACATAGGCCTTGCTGGCGGCATAAGTCGCCATCCAAGGGCCGGGGGCCGCGCTGGCCAGTCCCGCGACGTTGAGAATCTGCCCGCCACCTTGCACCGCCATCAGGTTGCCAATCGCGTGGCACAAGCGACTCATGGCCAGGATGTTGACCTCCAGCAGATCTTGCTCGTCGGCCCATTCATGGGCGAGAAATGGCCCATAGCTGCGCAGCCCGGCGCAGTTCACCAGCAGGTCGATGCGCCGCTCGCCTTCCTCAAGCTCTAATACGAAACCTGACAGTCGCAAGGGTTGGCTGAGGTCGCAGGCGCGGAACAGCACCTCGACGCCGAAGCGCTGGGTGAGCTCGATGGCGACCGGCTCAAGGGTCTCGCGCTGGCGCGCTACCAGGATCAAATTGCGACCGCGCCGCGCCAGGGCTTCCGCCAGGGCCAGGCCCAGGCCGCTGGAAGCACCAGTAATCATGGCGTAACGGGTCATGCAAGGCTCCTGGGGGCTGAAGAGGGCGCCTAGTGTACAGCTTGGTCAGGCAAGGTGTTGCCTTTTGCTACAGGGCCTTGTCACGCAGCGCCAGGCTGTGGTCCAGAGCCGCCCGGTACTCGCCGTGCAGGCGCTCGATCAGTGCCGCTGCACCAGGCACGTCCTGAATATCACCCACGCCCTGGCCAGCAGACCATACCGTCTTCCATGCCTTGGCTTCGTCGTCGATCGGCTTGAGCTTGCCTTGTTCGTGGCCGCGCTCGAGGGTGGCCATGTCGTACCCCGCCTGCTGCAGGCTTTGGCGCAGGAAGCTGGCAGGAATGCCGGACACCGCTGGGGTGTGCACGATATCCGCGGCACGGGCATCGAGCAGCATCTGTTTGTATAGTGGCTGCGCCTGGCTTTCGGCCGTGGCGATGAAGCGGGTGCCCATGTAGGCAAGGTCTGCCCCCAATAGCTGGGCGGCGAGGATCTGATGGCCATGATTGATGCAGCCTGCCAGCAGCACGGTCTTGTCGAAGAATTGGCGGATCTCCGCGACCAGCGCGAAGGGGCTCCAGGTGCCGGCATGACCGCCAGCCCCGGCGGCTACCGCGATCAGGCCATCGACGCCAGCCTCGGCGGCCTTTTCGGCATGGCGCCGTGTGGTGACGTCATGGAACACCACGCCGCCATAGCCGTGCACGGCATCCACCACCTCCTTCACCGCACCAAGACTCGTGATGACGATCGGCACTCGGTGCTCGACGCACAAAGCCAGGTCAGCCTGCAAGCGAGGGTTGGTAGGGTGGACGATAAGGTTGACGGCGTAGGGCGCTGGCGCGGCCATTGCTTGCAAAGCCTGCTCGATCTCTTCGAGCCAGCGCTTGAATCCGGCACTGTCGCGCTGGTTCAGGGCTGGGAAGCTACCCACCACGCCATTGGCACAGCAAGCCAGGACCAGGCGCGGGTTGGAGATCAGGAACATCGGCGCTGCGACCACCGGGAGGCGCAGGCGTTGCTCAAGCGAGGCAGGCAAAGGCATGGAGGGCTCCTGCGGGCAGGTTTGTCGTCAGAACGGTTTGACCACCACGAGAATCACGATGCCTAACAGGAACAACACAGGGACCTCGTTGAACCAGCGATAGTAAACATGGCTGCGGGTATTGCTGCCGCTGGCGAAGCGTTTGCGCTGGGCGCCGCAGATATGATGGTAGCCGGTCAGCAGGATCACCAGGGTGAGCTTGGCGTGCAGCCAGCCTTGGCTGAGCCAGCCCGGAGTGAGGTAGAGCATCCAGGCGCCGAACACGTACGTGGCGATCATCGCCGGGTTCATGATGCCCCGATACAGCTTGCGCTCCATGGTGATGAAGCGTTCCTGGCTGATGCTGTCCTGGCTCTGGGCGTGGTAGACGAACAATCTTGGCAGGTAGAACAGGCCGGCAAACCAGCAGACCACGCTGATGATGTGCAGTGCCTTGATCCATAGATAAAGCATGGAGGGAGTTCCTTCAGGTTTTCACGGTCGTCAGATAGTAGAGCTCAAGCGCCCAAAGGGGCACCCCAAGAGTTGTTACAGGCGGCGTGCCCCCCTATCATCGTGCGCTTTCCAGTCGGCTCGTTGATAAGGGGCAAGCGTTATGATCAAGGTCGGTATCGTCGGCGGCACGGGTTACACCGGCGTCGAACTGTTGCGTCTGCTGGCACAGCATCCACAGGCCGAGGTGGCGGTCATCACTTCGCGCTCCGAGGCGGGCGTGGCGGTTGCCGACATGTATCCGAACCTGCGTGGCCACTACGATGGCCTGTCCTTCAGTGTGCCGGACAGCAAGACGCTGGGTGCCTGCGACGTCGTGTTCTTCGCCACCCCCCATGGCGTTGCACACGCCCTGGCCGGCGAGTTGCTGGCTGCCGGCACCAAGGTGATCGACCTGTCCGCCGACTTCCGCCTGCAGGATGCCGTGGAATGGGGCAAGTGGTATGGCCAGCCGCATGGTGCACCCGAGCTGCTCAAGGATGCGGTATACGGCTTGCCTGAAGTCAACCGTGAGAAGATTCGCCAGGCGCGTCTGATTGCAGTGCCGGGCTGCTACCCGACCGCTACCCAACTGGGCTTCCTGCCGCTGCTCGAAGCTGGGCTGGCCGATCCGTCGCGATTGATCGCCGACTGCAAATCGGGCGTTAGCGGTGCCGGCCGTGGCGCTGCCGTAGGCTCACTGTTCTGCGAGGCTGGTGAGAGCATGAAGGCCTATGCGGTCAAGGGGCACCGTCACCTGCCGGAAATCAGCCAGGGCCTGCGCCTGGCGGCCGGGAAAGACATCGGCCTGACCTTCGTGCCGCACCTGACGCCAATGATCCGCGGCATTCACGCAACCCTGTACGCGAACGTCGTCGACACCTCGGTCGACCTGCAAGCGTTGTTCGAGAAGCGTTATGCCGATGAACCGTTCGTCGACGTGATGCCAGCCGGCAGCCACCCGGAAACCCGCAGCGTGCGAGGCGCCAACGTCTGCCGTATTGCGGTTCACCGTCCGCAGGGCGGCGACCTGGTGGTGGTGCTGTCGGTCATCGACAACCTGGTCAAGGGCGCATCCGGCCAGGCTGTCCAGAACCTGAACATCCTGTTCGGCCTGGACGAGCGCATGGGGCTGTCCCACGCCGGCCTGCTGCCGTAAGCGCAAGCTCGTTCCTGAGGCCCGCCTTGTGCGGGCCTTTTTGTTGGGCGCGACTAAAGCAGCACAATTCTTGACCGATTTTCTCGGAGAAGCGGATAATGCGCACCATCGAGTTTTATGGCGGCAGTGCGCCGGGAGAATCAACATGAGCGTCGAAACCTTCACCCCCACCGCGTTGGAGTTCACTCACGGGGCTGCGCAAAAGGTGAAGACCCTGGTTTCCGAGGAAGGCAACGATCGCCTGAAGTTGCGTGTATTCGTGACGGGTGGCGGCTGCTCGGGCTTCCAGTACGGTTTCACCTTCGATGAAGATGTGGCCGAGGATGACACCATCGTCGAGCGCGAAGGCGTTTCCCTGGTCGTCGACCCAATGAGCTTCCAGTACCTGGCGGGTGCCGAGGTGGACTACCAGGAAGGCCTGGAAGGCTCGCGCTTCGTGATCAAGAACCCCAACGCTACTACCACCTGTGGCTGTGGCTCCTCGTTCTCGATCTGAGCTTCGGCCATACGAAAACGCCGCGCAATTGCGCGGCGTTTTGCTTTCTGCAGGGGACTAAGCCGGGTAGATCGCACCCAATATGCGCAGCCCTTGTGCCGCCGTGACGCTGGGGCGGTTGGCAGGAATACCCTCCAAGCAACAATGGGCCAGCCAGGCGAAGGCCATCGCTTCGACCCAGTCCGGGTCCACACCATGGGCGGCTGTGCTGCTGACCTTGGCGTCGGGCAGCAAGGTAGCCAGTCGCGCCATCAGTGCTCTGTTGTGGGCCCCGCCGCCGCAAACCAGCAGGGCTTCTGTGCTCTGTTGGGCATTGCGAAGCGACTCGATGATGCTGCGGCAGGTCAGTTCCAGTAGCGTGGCTTGCACATCTTCATCGCGGTACTGGGGCAGGCGAGTCAGGTGGCCATCGAGCCACTGCAGGTTGAACACCTCACGGCCAGTGCTTTTCGGGCCGCTGCCGGCGAAGAACGGATCGCTGAGCAGTGCGCTGAGCAGGTCAACCTGCACCTGTCCGCTCGCAGCCCAAGCGCCATCGGCATCATAGGAAGGCCCGCGCTTGCGCTCGATCCAGGCATCCATCAACACGTTGCCTGGGCCACAGTCGAAACCGTGCACCGGGCTGTCGACCTCGATCAGGCTGAGGTTGCTGAAACCGCCCACGTTGAGCACTGCCAAGCGCTGGCCGAGGTGGCCGAACAAGGTTTCATGGAATGCAGGCACCAGCGGGGCGCCTTGACCGCCGGCAGCGACGTCACGACGGCGAAAGTCACCTACCACGCTGATACCGGTCAGTTCGGCGAGTAGGGCTGGGTTGCCGATTTGTACCGTGAAGCCACGAGAGGGTTCATGGCGAATGGTCTGGCCGTGGCTGCCGATGGCGCGGATTGCAGCAGCCTCGAGCCCTTGCTGGGCCAGTACATGACGGATGCCCTGTGCGGCGAGGCTGGCCCAGCGGTTTTCTGCGAGGGCAGCGCGTGCGATCTCGTCAGGGCCGCTGGCACAGAGGCTCAGCAGCTCCTGGCGCAGGTCTGAGGGCATCGGAAGGTAGTGGGTAGCGAGCAGGCGGGGCTGCTCGCGTTGTTCGATCAGGGCGATGTCCAGGCCATCGAGACTGGTGCCGGACATTACCCCCAGATAAAGCGCCATGGGCTCAGCGCTTGTTGGCTGCGAGCAGCGTGGCCTTTTCCTGATCCATGCGTGCGATCAGGGGTTGGCTTTGCTGCAGGAAGCGCTGGCGCTCGGCTTTGGCGATCGGGTCAGCCATTGGCACTTTCTGGCTCAATGGGTCGACGTGCACGCCATTGACCTGGAACTCGTAATGCAGGTGCGGTCCGGTCGACAGGCCGGTGGTACCGATGTAGCCGATGATCTGGCCCTGTTTGACCTGGCTGCCGGTCTTGATGCCCTTGGCGAAGCCTTGCATATGGCCGTAGAGGGTTTTGTAGCGGTTGCCGTGGGCGATGATCACGGTGTTGCCGTAACCGCCACGACGCCCGGCCAGCTCGATGCGACCGTCACCGGCAGCCTTGATCGGCGTGCCGCGAGGGGCTGCGTAGTCGACGCCTTTGTGCGCACGGATCTTGTTCAGGATCGGGTGCTTGCGCCCGGCGGAAAAGCGCGAGCTGATGCGGGCGAAGTCAACTGGGGTACGGATGAACGCCTTGCGCAGGCTGTTGCCGTCGGCGGTGTAGTAGCTGGTATTGCCCTGCTTGTTGGTGTAGCGCACGGCGGTGTAGGTCTTGCCGCGGTTGGTGAAGCGAGCGGACAGGATGTTGCCGGTGCCGATGACCTTGCCATCCATGACCTTCTGTTCGTAGACCACGTCGAATTCGTCACCTGGACGGATGTCCTGGGCGAAGTCGATGTCGTAGCCAAGTACTCGCGCCATGTCCATGGTCATGCTGTGGGACAGGCCGGCGCGCTGGGCGGAAGCAGAGAGCGAGCTCTTGATCACGCCATGGGCGTAGGCGGTGCGCACGATCGGTTTACTGATCTCGCGGTCGAAGGTATAGCCCTTGGCGGTCTTGCTCAGGCGAATGGTTTCCAGGTTGCTGACCTTGCTGTGCAGGCTGGCCAGTTGGCCATCCTTGTCCAGTTCGAACTGTAGGACCTGGCCATGCTTGAGTTGCGTGAACTGCTTGGCTTGCTTGTTGCTGGCCAGCAGGTCATGGACCGCGTTCGCCGGCAGGCCGACCTTGGCGAACAGGGTGGACAGGGTATCGCCACGGGCCACGGTGACTTCGCGGTGGGCAGGGTCCTTGGCTGCGGTTTCCGGCTGGCCCTCCGGGGCTTGCTGGGAGGCTGTCTGTTCGGTGCTCGGCTCGGCGTTTTCGATCTGGGCGAAGGGGGAGCCTTGATCGCCTTCGGACTGGACCAGCGGTGCGCTGCTGGTTTCGTCCTTCAATTGCTCGGCAGGGCTCTCCAGTTCGAGGGAGAGCGTGGTCTTCTTGGCTTCGACCTCACTGGAGGGGAACACCAGCAAGGCCAGGCTGAGCAGGGCGGCAATGCCGCTGGCGGCCAACAGATGGCTTTTCGGATAAAGCGGAGGCGCTTTAGGCGTTTTGTTGGTCATAGGTAAGGTGGCTTTGAAGAAAAATGAATATGGAAAAGATGAATGACATGATGAAGATGAAATAACTGTATAAAATATAACCAAATCCATTTTCGCGCAAGGGCGCATAGACGCCGGAAGGCTTCACCCGGGTCACATTCCTTTGCGAAACTTGTATTTGATGGCCGATCTTGTATGGTTGGCTCCCCTTGAATCTGAGCCTTGCGGGTCTGTCTATGAAGTCGGTTGAAGAGCAGCTGGCGCTTATCAAGCGCGGTGCGGAAGAAGTGTTGGTCGAGTCGGAACTGGTGGAGAAGCTCAAGCGCGGCCAGCCTCTGCGTATCAAGGCAGGCTTCGATCCGACTGCCCCGGACCTGCATTTGGGGCACACGGTGCTGATCAACAAGCTGCGCCAGTTCCAGGACCTTGGGCACCAGGTCATCTTCCTGATCGGTGATTTCACCGGGATGATCGGCGATCCGAGCGGCAAGAGCGCGACTCGTCCACCGCTGACGCGCGAGCAAGTACTGGAAAACGCTGAGACCTACAAGCAGCAGGTGTTCAAGATCCTCGACCCGGCCAAGACCGAAGTCGCATTCAACTCCACCTGGATGGACAAGCTGACGCCGGCAGACTTCATTCGCCTGGCCTCGCAGTACACCGTTGCGCGCATGCTCGAGCGCGACGACTTCGACAAGCGCTACACCACCAACCAGCCGATTGCCATCCACGAGTTCCTCTACCCACTGGTGCAGGGCTATGACTCCGTGGCGTTGAGGGCTGACGTCGAGCTGGGTGGTACCGACCAGAAGTTCAACCTGCTGATGGGGCGTGAGCTGCAGCGGGCCTATGGCCAGGAAGCGCAGAACATCGTGACCATGCCGTTGCTCGAAGGGCTCGATGGCGTGAAGAAGATGTCCAAGTCGCTGGGCAACTACGTGGGCATCCAGGAAGCGCCGGGTGTGATGTACAGCAAGCTGGTATCGATTCCGGATACGTTGATGTGGCGTTACTTCGAGCTGCTGAGCTTCCGTTCGATGGAAGAAATCGATCAGTTCCGGACTGATGTTGCCAATGGTGCGAACCCGCGGGACATCAAGATCAAGCTGGCGGAAGAAATCGTTGCGCGTTTCCATGGTGAAGAGGCGGCTGCCAATGCTCACCGTGCGGCGGGTAACCGCATGAAGGAAGGTGAGCTGCCGGAAGATCTACCGGAGGTCGAGGTGAGTGCAACTGAAGACCTGCCGATTGCCGCGGTGCTGAACCGGGCTGGTCTGGTCAAGAACTCGGCTCAGGCGCGGGATCTGCTCGGTGCCGGAGCAGTGAAGGTCGATGGCGCGGTGGTTGAGCGAGATTTCATGTTTGCAATTGGCGCGACTCATGTGTGCCAGGCCGGCAAGAAGGCATTTGCGCGGGTTACCCTCAAGGCTGAGTGATCGCTTGCAGGTGTTGCAGCTATATAGAAGCGGGGGGGGGCAACAGGCCTCCCCGCTTTTTTATGGCGCGTCCCTAACGGCCGACCGCCTCAACACCGAGCGGCCAACGGCGTGCGGCCCCGTTTCACAATTATTTCTGTTTAATGGAATTTAGGGGTTGACCACTTCTCGAATCCCCTTATAATGCGCCCCACTTCCGACGCAGTCGAAACGAAAAACTCCTTGTTAATCAACAGGTTGAGCGTTTAGAAAGCAATCGGAAGCGCTGAAAGAGGTGGTTGACAGCGTTTTAAAACGCTGTATTATTCGCCTCCCGCTACGAGAGATCGCAGCGAGTCAAGTGTTTGAAGCTAAACGAGTTTCTCGCAAAAAACTTCAAAATAAACGCTTGACAGCAAATGAGGAAAGCGTAGAATGCGCGCCTCGGTTGAGACGAAACGCTCTTAGCCAAACGCTCTTTAACAAATCGAATCAAGCAATTCGTGTGGGTGCTTGTGAGTACGGACTGATAGTCACAAAGATTATCAGCATCACAAGTGGCCATGCGAGAAATCACATAGTCATTTGAGATTGCTGAGCCAAGTTTAGGGTTTCTTAAAAACCCAAGCAGTATTGAACTGAAGAGTTTGATCATGGCTCAGATTGAACGCTGGCGGCAGGCCTAACACATGCAAGTCGAGCGGATGACGGGAGCTTGCTCCTTGATTCAGCGGCGGACGGGTGAGTAATGCCTAGGAATCTGCCTGGTAGTGGGGGACAACGTTTCGAAAGGAACGCTAATACCGCATACGTCCTACGGGAGAAAGCAGGGGACCTTCGGGCCTTGCGCTATCAGATGAGCCTAGGTCGGATTAGCTAGTTGGTGAGGTAATGGCTCACCAAGGCGACGATCCGTAACTGGTCTGAGAGGATGATCAGTCACACTGGAACTGAGACACGGTCCAGACTCCTACGGGAGGCAGCAGTGGGGAATATTGGACAATGGGCGAAAGCCTGATCCAGCCATGCCGCGTGTGTGAAGAAGGTCTTCGGATTGTAAAGCACTTTAAGTTGGGAGGAAGGGCAGTAAGCTAATACCTTGCTGTTTTGACGTTACCGACAGAATAAGCACCGGCTAACTCTGTGCCAGCAGCCGCGGTAATACAGAGGGTGCAAGCGTTAATCGGAATTACTGGGCGTAAAGCGCGCGTAGGTGGTTCGTTAAGTTGGATGTGAAAGCCCCGGGCTCAACCTGGGAACTGCATCCAAAACTGGCGAGCTAGAGTACGGTAGAGGGTGGTGGAATTTCCTGTGTAGCGGTGAAATGCGTAGATATAGGAAGGAACACCAGTGGCGAAGGCGACCACCTGGACTGATACTGACACTGAGGTGCGAAAGCGTGGGGAGCAAACAGGATTAGATACCCTGGTAGTCCACGCCGTAAACGATGTCAACTAGCCGTTGGAATCCTTGAGATTTTAGTGGCGCAGCTAACGCATTAAGTTGACCGCCTGGGGAGTACGGCCGCAAGGTTAAAACTCAAATGAATTGACGGGGGCCCGCACAAGCGGTGGAGCATGTGGTTTAATTCGAAGCAACGCGAAGAACCTTACCAGGCCTTGACATGCAGAGAACTTTCCAGAGATGGATTGGTGCCTTCGGGAACTCTGACACAGGTGCTGCATGGCTGTCGTCAGCTCGTGTCGTGAGATGTTGGGTTAAGTCCCGTAACGAGCGCAACCCTTGTCCTTAGTTACCAGCACGTTATGGTGGGCACTCTAAGGAGACTGCCGGTGACAAACCGGAGGAAGGTGGGGATGACGTCAAGTCATCATGGCCCTTACGGCCTGGGCTACACACGTGCTACAATGGTCGGTACAGAGGGTTGCCAAGCCGCGAGGTGGAGCTAATCTCACAAAACCGATCGTAGTCCGGATCGCAGTCTGCAACTCGACTGCGTGAAGTCGGAATCGCTAGTAATCGCGAATCAGAATGTCGCGGTGAATACGTTCCCGGGCCTTGTACACACCGCCCGTCACACCATGGGAGTGGGTTGCACCAGAAGTAGCTAGTCTAACCTTCGGGAGGACGGTTACCACGGTGTGATTCATGACTGGGGTGAAGTCGTAACAAGGTAGCCGTAGGGGAACCTGCGGCTGGATCACCTCCTTAATCGACGACATCAGCCTGCTGATGAGCTCCCACACGAATTGCTTGATTCTTTGTATAAAGACGATGCTGTAACGCGACCCTGTTATAGGTCTGTAGCTCAGTTGGTTAGAGCGCACCCCTGATAAGGGTGAGGTCGGCAGTTCAAATCTGCCCAGACCTACCAATTACTTGGTGCGGCCTAGAACACACGGGGCCATAGCTCAGCTGGGAGAGCGCCTGCCTTGCACGCAGGAGGTCAGCGGTTCGATCCCGCTTGGCTCCACCACTCTTTCAGGTTGTACAGCTGCTCAGAACTTAGAAATGAACATTCAGATCGAATGTTGATTTCTGACTTTTGTCAGATCGTTCTTTAAAAATTCGGATATGTGATAGATAGACTGGCACGCACTTTCACTGGTGTGATGTCAGGCTAAGGTAAAATTTGTGAGTTCTGCTCTTAATTGAGCAACATGCGAATTTTCGGCGAATGTCGTCTTCACAGTATAACCAGATTGCTTGGGGTTATATGGTCAAGTGAAGAAGCGCATACGGTGGATGCCTTGGCAGTCAGAGGCGATGAAAGACGTGGTAGCCTGCGATAAGCTTTGGGGAGTCGGCAAACAGACTGTGATCCAGAGATCTCTGAATGGGGGAACCCAGCCAGCACAAGCTGGTTATCTTGTACTGAATACATAGGTGCAAGAGGCGAACCAGGGGAACTGAAACATCTAAGTACCCTGAGGAAAAGAAATCAACCGAGATTCCCTTAGTAGTGGCGAGCGAACGGGGACCAGCCCTTAAGTTGATTTGAGATTAGTGGAACGCTCTGGAAAGTGCGGCCATAGTGGGTGATAGCCCCGTACACGAAAATCTCTTGTCAATGAAATCGAGTAGGACGGAGCACGAGAAACTTTGTCTGAACATGGGGGGACCATCCTCCAAGGCTAAATACTACTGACTGACCGATAGTGAACCAGTACCGTGAGGGAAAGGCGAAAAGAACCCCGGAGAGGGGAGTGAAATAGAACCTGAAACCGTATGCGTACAAGCAGTGGGAGCCTACTTTGTTAGGTGACTGCGTACCTTTTGTATAATGGGTCAGCGACTTATATTCAGTGGCGAGCTTAACCGAATAGGGGAGGCGTAGCGAAAGCGAGTCTTAATAGGGCGTTTAGTCGCTGGGTATAGACCCGAAACCGGGCGATCTATCCATGGGCAGGTTGAAGGTTAGGTAACACTGACTGGAGGACCGAACCGACTACCGTTGAAAAGTTAGCGGATGACCTGTGGATCGGAGTGAAAGGCTAATCAAGCTCGGAGATAGCTGGTTCTCCTCGAAAGCTATTTAGGTAGCGCCTCATGTATCACTCCAGGGGGTAGAGCACTGTTTCGGCTAGGGGGTCATCCCGACTTACCAAACCGATGCAAACTCCGAATACCTGGAAGTGCCGAGCATGGGAGACACACGGCGGGTGCTAACGTCCGTCGTGAAAAGGGAAACAACCCAGACCGTCAGCTAAGGTCCCAAAGTCATGGTTAAGTGGGAAACGATGTGGGAAGGCTTAGACAGCTAGGAGGTTGGCTTAGAAGCAGCCATCCTTTAAAGAAAGCGTAATAGCTCACTAGTCGAGTCGGCCTGCGCGGAAGATGTAACGGGGCTCAAACCATGCACCGAAGCTACGGGTGTCATCTTTGATGACGCGGTAGAGGAGCGTTCTGTAAGCCTGTGAAGGTGAGTTGAGAAGCTTGCTGGAGGTATCAGAAGTGCGAATGCTGACATGAGTAACGACAATGGGAGTGAAAAACTCCCACGCCGAAAGACCAAGGTTTCCTGCGCAACGTTAATCGACGCAGGGTTAGTCGGTCCCTAAGGCGAGGCTGAAAAGCGTAGTCGATGGAAAACAGGTTAATATTCCTGTACTTCCAGTTATTGCGATGGAGGGACGGAGAAGGCTAGGCCAGCTTGGCGTTGGTTGTCCAAGTTTAAGGTGGTAGGCTGAGATCTTAGGCAAATCCGGGATCTTAAGGCCGAGAGCTGATGACGAGTTGCCTTTAGGCGACGAAGTGGTTGATGCCATGCTTCCAAGAAAAGCTCCTAAGCTTCAGATAACTGGGAACCGTACCCCAAACCGACACAGGTGGTCGGGTAGAGAATACCAAGGCGCTTGAGAGAACTCGGGTGAAGGAACTAGGCAAAATGGCACCGTAACTTCGGGAGAAGGTGCGCCGACGAGGGTGAAGGACTTGCTCCGTAAGCCCATGTCGGTCGAAGATACCAGGCCGCTGCGACTGTTTATTAAAAACACAGCACTCTGCAAACACGAAAGTGGACGTATAGGGTGTGACGCCTGCCCGGTGCCGGAAGGTTAATTGATGGGGTTAGCGCAAGCGAAGCTCTTGATCGAAGCCCCGGTAAACGGCGGCCGTAACTATAACGGTCCTAAGGTAGCGAAATTCCTTGTCGGGTAAGTTCCGACCTGCACGAATGGCGTAACGATGGCGGCGCTGTCTCCACCCGAGACTCAGTGAAATTGAAATCGCTGTGAAGATGCAGTGTATCCGCGGCTAGACGGAAAGACCCCGTGAACCTTTACTATAGCTTTGCACTGGACTTTGAATTTGCTTGTGTAGGATAGGTGGGAGGCTTTGAAGTGGGGACGCCAGTTCTCATGGAGCCATTCTTGAAATACCACCCTGGCAACTTTGAGGTTCTAACTCAGGTCCGTTATCCGGATCGAGGACAGTGTATGGTGGGTAGTTTGACTGGGGCGGTCTCCTCCCAAAGAGTAACGGAGGAGTACGAAGGTGCGCTCAGACCGGTCGGAAATCGGTCGCAGAGTATAAAGGCAAAAGCGCGCTTGACTGCGAGACAAACACGTCGAGCAGGTACGAAAGTAGGTCTTAGTGATCCGGTGGTTCTGTATGGAAGGGCCATCGCTCAACGGATAAAAGGTACTCCGGGGATAACAGGCTGATACCGCCCAAGAGTTCATATCGACGGCGGTGTTTGGCACCTCGATGTCGGCTCATCACATCCTGGGGCTGAAGCCGGTCCCAAGGGTATGGCTGTTCGCCATTTAAAGTGGTACGCGAGCTGGGTTTAGAACGTCGTGAGACAGTTCGGTCCCTATCTGCCGTGGACGTTTGAGATTTGAGAGGGGCTGCTCCTAGTACGAGAGGACCGGAGTGGACGAACCTCTGGTGTTCCGGTTGTCACGCCAGTGGCATTGCCGGGTAGCTATGTTCGGAAGAGATAACCGCTGAAAGCATCTAAGCGGGAAACTTGCCTCAAGATGAGATCTCACTGGAACCTTGAGTTCCCTAAAGGGCCGTCGAAGACTACGACGTTGATAGGTTGGGTGTGTAAGCGCTGTGAGGCGTTGAGCTAACCAATACTAATTGCCCGTGAGGCTTGACCATATAACACCCAAGCAATTTGCTGACGCAGATTGCGGTGGTGAAGACGAAACGACCGAAAGTTCGCAAGACCACAAATTCACATATCCGAATTGGCCAAGAGTGTTTACACGACATTCTGGCAACAGAATTTCTTGACGACCATAGAGCATTGGAACCACCTGATCCCATCCCGAACTCAGTAGTGAAACGATGCATCGCCGATGGTAGTGTGGGGTTTCCCCATGTGAGAGTAGGTCATCGTCAAGATTCATTTCGCAAAACCCCTATCTGCGCGAGCAGGTAGGGGTTTTGTCTTTCTGGCGCAGGCTAGCCGTGCCATGGGCCGCAGTTCGTCTTAGCGTATCAGCCGCGCAGCCCCCTTCATGCCCCATTCATGAGCGTATGGCCGCTATATCGGGGCCCTTTTCCTATGCAAGCCCATTACCCATAGCTATCATGCCAGCCTTATTCCAAGTCGAGACTGGCATGCTGAAGTTGTTGAATCTCCTCAAGGATGGCCGGTTCCATTCCGGAGAAGCCTTGGGTGCAGCCCTCGGGGTGAGTCGTAGTGCCGTCTGGAAACAGCTACAGCACCTCGAAAGTGAACTGAACCTCACTATCCACAAGGTTCGTGGACGCGGCTATCAACTCGCCGCGCCCTTGGCGTTGCTCGAGGAGCAAGCGATCGCCGAGTTTTCCCAGGGGGAACAATGGCCGGTATTCATCCATGACACCATCGACTCCACCAATGCCGAAGGCTTGAGGCTCGCCACACAGGGGCAGGTTGCCCCCTTCGTGGTGCTCGCTGAGCGCCAAAGTGCTGGCCGAGGGCGGCGTGGGCGCCAGTGGGTAAGTCCGTTTGCCGAAAACCTTTACTACAGCCTGGTGCTGCGTATCGATGGTGGGATGCGGCAACTTGAAGGGTTGAGTCTGGTCGTCGGCTTGGCGGTCATGCGGACACTGCAGGCATTCGGCGTGAAAGAGGTGGGGCTGAAATGGCCTAATGACGTGCTGGTCAGGGGGCAGAAGATTACTGGCATCCTGCTTGAGTTGGTCGGCGATCCCGCTGATGTCTGCCACGTGGTGCTTGGAGTTGGTATCAATGTGAACATGCAGGTCAACGAACAGGTTGACCAGGCCTGGACCTCGATGCGGCGGGAGCTTGGTGCAAGTATTGACCGAAATCGCCTGGTGTCGGCCCTTACCCAGCAACTACAGCATGAGTTGTCGCGCCACCGTCGATACGGTTTTGCAGCATTCCAGGAAGAGTGGGAGCAGGCACATCTATGGCAAGGGCATAATGTATCGTTGATTGCTGGCACCACCCGGATCGATGGCGTGGTGTTAGGCGTGGACGGGCAGGGCGGTTTGCGCCTTGAAGTCGATGGTGTGGAAAAGAGCTTCAGTGGCGGAGAGCTCAGTTTGAGGTTGCGTGATGATTCTTGAGCTCGATTGCGGAAACAGTTTCATAAAGTGGCGGGTCATACACACGACTGACGCCACTATCGTAGGGGGTGGCATCGTCGACTCCGACCAGGCCCTGGTTGAGCAAGTGGCGGCGTTGGCATCTGCTCATTTGTCTGGCTGTCGCATGGTCAGTGTGCGCAGTGAGGACGAAACTGAAGCGCTTTGCGTCCTTCTTGCCCAGGCGTTTTCGGTTGAAGTGCAGGTCGCCCAGCCAGCGCAGGAAATGTCCGGTGTGCGTAATGGCTACGAAGATTACCAGCGCTTGGGCATGGATCGCTGGCTGGCTGCACTGGGTGCTTTTCACCTGGCCAAGGGGGCCTGCTTGGTCATCGACCTTGGTACCGCAGCGAAAGCCGACTTCGTCGCTGCTGATGGTGAGCATCTTGGCGGCTACATCTGCCCCGGTATGCCACTGATGCGCAGTCAACTGCGCACCCATACCCGTCGCATTCGATACGACGATGCATCGGCAGAGCGGGCGCTGACCAGTCTGGCGCCAGGGCGCTCCACCGTTGAAGCGGTCGAGCGCGGTTGCGTGCTCATGCTCCAGGGTTTTGCGCGCACCCAGCTCGAGCAGGCGCGTAGTTTGTGGGGGGATGATTTCGCGGTATTTCTCACAGGCGGGGATGCCCCGCTGGTAAGAGATGCCGTGCCTCAGGCGCGAGTCGTGCCTGACCTGGTGTTCGTCGGTCTGGCCATGGCCTGCCCATTGGATTGAGGTGCCTATGCGTTGGTTGTTTCTGTTGTTGGTGGTGCTTAACGTCGTCTATTACGTATGGCACCAGCAGGAAGCCCCGCTGAAGGTCAAGGAAGTCGCCCCCCTGTCGCTGTACAAGGGAAATCAGCAAGAGATCCGTCTACTGCGGGAGGCGGGGATCAATGCACCGGCCAAGCGGCGAGATGAGTGTCTTGTGGTGGGAGGCCTGGCGACTCAAGAGGAGCTTGATGAGCTGCGCCAGCGTCTGTTGAGTCTTGATATCAGCGCCGTGCCGGTGTCTGGGCAGCTGCCTGGCGCGGAGGGTCGTTGGCTCAAGGTCAGTCCGCAAAGCGAGCGTTTGCTGGACCCTGTGGTCCTCTCGACACTTTCCAACGATTTCAAAGACTTAAAACATAAAATTATTTTCTGCCAGGGTATTGCAACTGGCGAATAGCTTGATAGAATGGCGCCCGCTTCACAGGGAACACCACCAAGGTGGCGGAACTGGAAGCAGTGTCAAAGCAGCTAAGTTTCGGATTTGATTGAAAAAATTTGAAAAAACGCTTGACACTAGGACGGCAGACAAATAGAATGCCGGCCACATCTGGAGGGATTCCCGAGCGGTCAAAGGGGACGGACTGTAAATCCGTTGCGAGAGCTTCGAAGGTTCGAATCCTTCTCCCTCCACCAGTTTTAGCGAGAGCTGCAAGCTCCGCGGGTATAGTTTAGTGGTAGAACCTCAGCCTTCCAAGCTGATGATGCGGGTTCGATTCCCGCTACCCGCTCCAAGTTTGCTGGTTTTGCACAAAGTGTTTCGCTCTTGTAGCTCAGTTGGTAGAGCACACCCTTGGTAAGGGTGAGGTCAGCGGTTCAAGTCCGCTCAAGAGCTCCATATAAACAAGGCAGATATGAAAATATCTGCCTTTGTTTTATCAGCGGTGTGACTATTTTCTTCTGCGGAGGATTGTATCGATGGCTAAGGAAAAGTTTGATCGTTCCCTACCACACGTGAACGTTGGCACTATCGGCCACGTTGACCATGGTAAAACCACTCTGACCGCAGCTCTGACTCGCGTCTGCTCCGAAGTTTTCGGTTCGGCAGTCGTTGAGTTCGACAAGATCGACTCGGCTCCGGAAGAAAAAGCGCGCGGTATCACCATCAACACCGCTCACGTCGAGTACAACTCGAACATTCGTCACTACGCTCACGTTGACTGCCCAGGTCACGCTGACTACGTGAAGAACATGATCACCGGTGCTGCCCAGATGGACGGCGCGATCCTGGTTTGCTCGGCCGCCGATGGTCCGATGCCACAAACCCGTGAGCACATCCTGCTGTCCCGTCAGGTTGGCGTTCCGTACATCGTGGTCTTCCTGAACAAGGCTGACCTGGTAGACGACGCTGAGCTGCTGGAACTGGTCGAGATGGAAGTTCGCGACCTGCTGTCCACCTACGACTTCCCAGGCGACGACACTCCGATCATCATCGGTTCGGCTCGTATGGCGCTGGAAGGCAAAGACGACAACGAAATGGGCACTACCGCTGTCAAGAAGCTGGTAGAAACTCTGGATGCCTACATTCCTGAGCCAGTTCGTGCCGTTGACCAGCCGTTCCTGATGCCGATCGAAGACGTATTCTCGATCTCGGGTCGTGGTACCGTTGTTACCGGTCGTATCGAGCGTGGTATCGTTCGCGTTCAAGACCCGCTGGAAATCGTTGGCCTGCGTGAAACTTCGACCACCACCTGCACCGGTGTCGAGATGTTCCGCAAGCTGCTGGACGAAGGTCGTGCTGGCGAGAACTGCGGCGTTCTGCTGCGTGGTACCAAGCGTGACGACGTTGAGCGTGGCCAGGTTCTGGTCAAGCCAGGTTCGGTCAAGCCGCACACCAAGTTCACCGCAGAAGTCTATGTTCTGTCGAAGGAAGAAGGCGGTCGTCACACTCCGTTCTTCAAAGGCTACCGTCCTCAGTTCTACTTCCGTACCACTGACGTGACCGGTAACTGCGAACTGCCGGAAGGCGTTGAAATGGTAATGCCAGGTGACAACATTCAGATGACTGTCACCCTGATCAAGACCATCGCAATGGAAGACGGTCTGCGCTTCGCTATCCGTGAAGGCGGTCGTACCGTCGGCGCCGGCGTCGTAGCAAAAATTATTGAATAAGTAGTTGATTTACTTGATCGGGCCGGTATAATGGCCGGCCTGATACAGCGTTATAGGTCAGTAGCTCAATTGGCAGAGCGACGGTCTCCAAAACCGTAGGTTGGGGGTTCGATTCCCTCCTGACCTGCCATTCACCTCGGTGTGATTGGCTTTCTTCTCACAGGATCCTCCCCGATGACGCCCAAGACTGAAGCCCAAGAATCGCGTTTTGATCTGTTCAAGTGGCTGGCTGTAGTGGCTTTGGTAGTCGTTGGCGTTGTGGGTAATCAGTATTACTCCGCCTCTCCAATCCTGTATCGCGTCCTTGCACTTCTCGCCCTGGCTGCTGTCGCAGGCTTCGTTGCTCTGCAGACTGCGAAGGGTAAGTCGTTCTTTGCGCTGGCGAAGGAAGCTCGTACCGAGATTCGTAAAGTCGTGTGGCCGACCCGCCAGGAAACCACCCAGACCACTCTGATTGTCGTGGCTGTCGTGTTGGTTATGGCACTGCTGCTGTGGGGTCTTGATTCCCTGCTCGGCTGGGCGGTCTCCTTGATCGTTGGCTAAAGGTGTCCCGTGGCTAAGCGTTGGTATGTTGTGCATGCTTACTCGGGTTACGAGAAGCATGTGATGCGGTCGCTGATCGAGCGCGTCAAGCTGGCTGGCATGGAAGACGAATTCGGCGAGATCCTGGTCCCGACCGAAGAAGTCGTTGAGATGCGCAACGGCCAGAAGCGCAAAAGTGAGCGCAAATTCTTCCCTGGCTACGTTCTGGTCCAGATGGAGATGAACGAAGGGACTTGGCACTTGGTCAAGGACACCCCTCGTGTGATGGGCTTTATCGGTGGTACCGCAGATAAGCCTGCGCCGATCACTGATAAAGAAGCTGAAGCTATCCTGCGTCGCGTGGCTGACGGTAGTGATAAGCCGAAGCCGAAGACGCTCTTCGAGCCGGGTGAAGTGGTTCGAGTCATTGATGGTCCGTTTGCTGACTTCAATGGTAGCGTCGAAGAGGTTAACTACGAAAAGAGTCGCCTCCAGGTGGCGGTGCTCATTTTCGGTCGCTCTACTCCGGTGGAGCTCGAGTTCAGCCAGGTCGAAAAGGTCTAGGCGGACAACGCATCCCATACCCCGCAGCCCTGTGTGCTGCGGGGTTTTGTCGTCACTGGGATAAAACGCAAGTCATCCGGGGAGCCATCTGGCGTTCGTACCCGATATTGGAGTAGCTCATGGCTAAGAAGATTCAGGCTTACATCAAGCTGCAAGTTAAGGCCGGCCAGGCCAACCCAAGCCCACCCGTTGGTCCAGCACTGGGTCAACACGGTGTGAACATCATGGAATTCTGCAAGGCCTTCAACGCCCGTACTCAGGGTCAAGAGCCAGGTCTGCCGACTCCAGTGATCATCACTGTTTACAGTGACCGTAGCTTCACTTTCGAAACCAAGAGCACCCCTGCTTCGGTTCTGCTGAAGAAGGCTGCTGGCCTGACCAGCGGTTCGGCTCGTCCGAACACTGTCAAGGTTGGTACCGTCAACCGTGCTCAGCTGGAAGAGATCGCCAAGACCAAGCAGGCTGATCTGACCGCTGCTGACCTGGACGCAGCTGTACGCACCATCGCTGGCTCTGCCCGCAGCATGGGTCTGAACGTGGAGGGTGTGTAATGGCTAAGCTGACCAAGCGCCAAAAGGCCATTGCTTCGAAAGTCGAAGCTGGCAAAGTTTACAACTTCGAAGAAGCAGCAGTGCTGCTGGCCGAACTGTCCACCGTGAAGTTCAGCGAGTCCTTCGACGTTGCCGTCAACCTCGGCGTTGACCCGCGTAAATCCGACCAGGTCGTTCGTAGCGCTACCGTGCTGCCACACGGCACTGGCAAGACCGTACGTGTTGCCGTCTTCACCCAGGGTCCTGCTGCTGAAGCCGCTCTGGCTGCTGGCGCTGACCGCGTAGGTATGGACGATCTGGCTGCCGAAATGAAAGGCGGCGACCTGAACTATGACGTCGTCATCGCATCGCCTGATGCAATGCGCGTTGTAGGTCAGCTGGGTCAGGTTCTGGGTCCGCGCGGCCTGATGCCTAACCCGAAAGTTGGTACCGTGACGCCAGACGTCGCTTCGGCTGTCAAAAACGCCAAGGCTGGTCAGGTTCGCTACCGTACCGACAAAAACGGTATCATCCACACCTCCGTTGGCAAGGTCGGCTTCGAAGCTGGCAAGCTGAAGGAAAACGTTGAGGCACTGATCGCTGATCTGAAGCGTATCAAGCCTGCTTCTTCGAAAGGTATCTACGTCAAACGCGTTACCCTGAGCACCACCATGGGCCCAGGCCTGGTCATCGACCAGAGCTCGCTGAACGCGTAAGACCGATGGTGGCGCGATTCGTCGCGCCACCAGCAAAAAATTGGGGTCCCTGCCTGGCGGGGGCTATCCAAGACCGTAGGCGGCGCAAGCCTTAAACCACAAGCCTACGCAGATGGTGCTCCCGATTCGTTACCGAATCAGACACCAAAACGACATCCGGCTTCGGCCAGATGAAACGGTAAAAACCAGGAGTAAACCCGTGGCAATTAAACTCGAAGACAAGAAGGCCATCGTCGCTGAAGTCAACGAGGCTGCCAAAGTCGCTCTGTCCGCTGTCGTGGCTGATGCCCGTGGTGTGACTGTAGGCGCAATGACCGGACTCCGTAAAGAGGCCCGCGAAGCTGGCGTTTACGTACGTGTCGTACGTAACACCCTGCTCAAGCGCGCTGTTGAAGGCACCGAATTCTCGATCCTCAACGACGCGTTCAAAGGCCCGACCCTGATTGCTTTCTCCAACGAACACCCGGGCGCTGCTGCTCGTCTGTTCAAAGAGTTCGCCAAGGGTCAGGACAAGTTCGAGATCAAGGCAGCTGCGTTTGACGGCAAGTTCCTTGCCGCTAACCAGATCGACGTGCTGGCAACCCTGCCAACTCGCGACGAGGCTATCGCACAGCTGATGAGCGTAATCCAAGGTGCAACCAGCAAGCTGGCTCGTACCCTGGCAGCTCTGCGCGACCAGAAAGAAGCTGCTGCTGCCTAAGGCACGCGCAACTCTTTCAAAATCATACGTTTAATTTGATGGCTGCGTAGGCTGTCACCCCAATACAGGATTTAAGTCATGTCTCTGACTAACGAACAAATCATCGAAGCGATCGGCCAGAAAACTGTTCTGGAAATTGTTGAACTGATCAAAGCGATGGAAGAAACCTTCGGCGTTACCGCTGCTGCCGCTGTTGCCGCTGGCCCAGCTGTTGCTGCCGCTGCTGCTGAAGAGCAGACCGAGTTCAACGTCGTTCTGACCGAAGCTGGCGACAAGAAAGTAAACGTGATCAAGGCCGTTCGTGAACTGACCGGTCTGGGCCTGAAAGAAGCCAAAGAGAAAGTCGACGGCGCTCCTCAGGTTATCGCTGAAGGCGTTTCGAAAGAAGCCGCTGAAGACGCGAAGAAGAAGCTGGAAGAAGCTGGCGCTAAAGTCGAGCTGAAGTAATCTCGACCTTGCGACTCCAGCCGGAGCGTTGAGCGAAGGCTGATGGCTGGTGGCTTATGCCACCGGCCTTTTTCCGTTATTGGTGGCCGATCAGGTCGGCCCCGATAACTGGCTGCAAGACACCCATGTGGGTGGCGCAAACCAAGAGGTTTGCACGATTTTCTGGCTGCTCCCGCCGGGAGAAGCCAAACAAGCAGGTGACCAAGCTGGGGAACGCTGATGGCTTACTCATACACTGAGAAAAAACGTATCCGCAAGGACTTTAGCAAGTTGCCGGACGTCATGGATGTGCCTTACCTCCTGGCCATCCAGCTGGATTCGTATCGCGAATTCCTGCAAGCGGGAGCATCCAAGGATCAGTTCCGCGACGTCGGCCTGCACGCGGCCTTCAAATCGGTATTCCCGATCATCAGCTACTCCGGCAATGCTGCCCTGGAGTACGTAGGCTATCGCCTGGGCGAACCAGCCTTCGATGTGAAGGAATGTGTCCTGCGTGGCGTGACCTTCGCGGTCCCACTGCGGGTCAAGGTGCGCCTGATCATCTTCGACAAGGAATCGTCGAACAAAGCGATCAAGGACATCAAAGAGCAAGAAGTCTACATGGGTGAAATCCCCCTGATGACTGAGAACGGTACCTTCGTTATCAACGGTACCGAGCGTGTGATCGTTTCCCAGCTGCACCGTTCGCCTGGTGTGTTCTTCGACCACGACCGTGGCAAGACGCACAGCTCCGGCAAGCTGCTGTACTCCGCTCGCATCATCCCTTACCGTGGTTCGTGGCTGGACTTCGAGTTCGACCCGAAAGACTGCGTGTTCGTCCGTATCGACCGTCGCCGCAAACTGCCGGCCTCGGTACTGCTGCGCGCCCTGGGTTACAGCACCGAAGAGGTTCTGAACACCTTCTACACCACCAACGTATTCCACGTATCCGGCGAGAAGCTGAGCCTGGAACTGGTACCGCAGCGTCTGCGTGGTGAAGTCGCGGTGATGGATATCCACGACGGTAGCGGCAAGGTCATCGTCGAGCAGGGCCGTCGTATCACTGCGCGCCACATCAACCAGCTCGAGAAGGCTGGGGTCAACCAGCTGGACGTACCGCTGGAATATGTCCTGGGCCGTACTACCGCCAAGGCCATCGTGCACCCGGCAACCGGTGAAATCCTCGCCGAGTGCAACACCGAGCTGACCACCGAGCTGATGATCAAGATCGCCAAGGCTCAGGTCGTCCGCATCGAAACGCTGTATACCAACGACATCGACTGCGGTCCGTTCATCTCCGACACCCTGAAGATCGACACCACCAGCAACCAGCTGGAAGCTCTGGTGGAGATCTACCGCATGATGCGCCCAGGCGAGCCGCCAACCAAGGATGCTGCCGAGACCCTGTTCAACAACCTGTTCTTCAGCGCCGAGCGTTACGACCTGTCCGCCGTAGGCCGCATGAAGTTCAACCGTCGTATCGGTCGCACCGAGATCGAAGGTTCGGGCGTGCTGAGCAAGGAAGACATCGTCGAGGTCCTCAAGACCCTGGTCGACATCCGTAACGGCAAAGGCATCGTCGACGACATCGACCACCTGGGTAACCGTCGCGTTCGCTGCGTCGGCGAGATGGCCGAGAACCAGTTCCGTGTTGGCCTGGTGCGCGTGGAGCGCGCGGTCAAGGAACGTCTGTCGATGGCTGAAAGCGAAGGCCTGATGCCGCAAGACCTGATCAACGCCAAGCCGGTAGCGGCGGCGGTGAAAGAGTTCTTCGGTTCCAGCCAGCTGTCGCAGTTCATGGACCAGAACAACCCGCTCTCCGAGATCACCCACAAGCGTCGTGTCTCTGCACTCGGCCCAGGCGGTCTGACCCGTGAGCGCGCTGGCTTCGAAGTCCGTGACGTACACCCGACCCACTACGGCCGTGTGTGCCCGATCGAGACTCCTGAAGGTCCGAACATCGGTCTGATCAACTCCCTGGCAGCCTATGCCCGCACCAACCAGTACGGTTTCCTGGAAAGCCCGTACCGCGTGGTGAAGGAAGGCGTGGTCAGCGATGACATCGTGTTCCTGTCGGCGATCGAAGAAGCGGATCACGTCATTGCACAGGCTTCGGCCGCAATGAACGAGAAGAAGCAGCTGATCGACGAGCTTGTAGCGGTCCGTCACCTGAACGAATTCACCGTCAAGGCGCCGGAAGACGTCACCCTGATGGACGTTTCGCCGAAGCAGGTTGTTTCCGTCGCTGCCTCGCTGATTCCGTTCCTCGAGCACGACGACGCCAACCGTGCACTGATGGGTTCGAACATGCAGCGTCAGGCTGTACCGACCCTGCGTGCCGACAAGCCGCTGGTAGGTACCGGCATGGAGCGCAACGTCGCCCGTGACTCCGGTGTCTGCGTGGTAGCTCGCCGTGGTGGTGTGATCGACTCGGTCGACGCCAGCCGTATCGTCGTTCGCGTAGCCGACGACGAAGTCGAAACCGGCGAAGCAGGTGTGGATATCTACAACCTGACCAAATACACCCGTTCCAACCAGAACACCTGCATCAACCAGCGTCCGCTGGTCAGCAAGGGTGATGTGGTTGCGCGTGGTGACATCATGGCCGACGGCCCGTCCACCGACATGGGTGAACTGGCACTGGGTCAGAACATGCGCATCGCGTTCATGGCGTGGAACGGCTTCAACTTCGAAGACTCCATCTGCCTGTCCGAGCGTGTTGTTCAGGAAGACCGTTTCACCACCATCCACATCCAGGAACTGACCTGTGTGGCGCGTGACACCAAGCTTGGCCCAGAGGAAATCACCGCGGACATCCCGAACGTCGGTGAAGCCGCCCTGAACAAACTGGACGAAGCCGGTATTGTCTACGTCGGTGCCGAAGTCGGCGCTGGTGACATCCTGGTCGGCAAGGTCACTCCGAAAGGCGAGACCCAGCTGACTCCGGAAGAGAAGCTGCTGCGCGCGATCTTCGGTGAGAAAGCCAGCGACGTCAAAGACACCTCCCTGCGCGTGCCGACCGGCACCAAGGGTACCGTCATCGACGTTCAGGTCTTCACCCGTGATGGCGTAGAGCGCGACAGCCGTGCCCTGGCCATCGAGAAGATGCAACTGGACGAGATCCGCAAGGACCTCAACGAAGAGTTCCGCATCGTCGAAGGCGCAACCTTCGAGCGTCTGCGTGCTGCCCTGAACGGCCAGGTGGTCGACGGTGGCGCGGGCCTGAAGAAAGGCACCGTGATCACTGACGAAGTGCTGGACGGTCTGGAGCATGGGCAGTGGTTCAAGCTGCGCATGGCTGAAGATGCACTGAACGAGCAGCTGGAAAAAGCTCAGCAGTACATCGTCGATCGCCGTCGTCTGCTGGACGACAAGTTCGAAGACAAGAAGCGCAAGCTGCAGCAGGGCGATGACCTGGCTCCGGGCGTTCTGAAGATCGTCAAGGTCTACCTGGCAATCCGCCGTCGCATCCAGCCGGGTGACAAGATGGCCGGTCGTCACGGTAACAAGGGTGTTGTCTCGGTGATCATGCCGGTCGAAGACATGCCGCACGACGCCAACGGTACTCCGGTCGACGTCGTACTGAACCCGCTGGGCGTACCTTCGCGTATGAACGTCGGTCAGATCCTTGAAACCCACCTGGGCCTCGCGGCCAAAGGTCTGGGCGAGAAGATCGACCGCATGATCGAAGAACAGCGCAAGGCCGCTGAACTGCGTACCTTCCTGACCGAGATCTACAACGAGATTGGCGGTCGTCAGGAAAACCTGGACGAGTTCTCTGACGAAGAGATCCTTACCCTGGCGAACAACCTGAAGAAGGGCGTGCCCATGGCCACTCCAGTCTTCGACGGTGCCAAGGAGCATGAGATCAAGGCCATGCTGAAACTGGCCGACCTGCCAGAGAGCGGCCAGATGGTGCTGTTCGATGGCCGTACCGGCAACAAGTTCGAGCGTCCAGTGACCGTTGGTTACATGTACATGCTCAAGCTGAACCACTTGGTGGACGACAAGATGCACGCGCGTTCCACTGGTTCGTACAGCCTGGTTACCCAGCAGCCGCTGGGTGGTAAGGCGCAGTTCGGTGGTCAGCGTTTCGGGGAGATGGAAGTGTGGGCGCTGGAAGCGTACGGCGCGGCATACACCCTGCAAGAAATGCTCACAGTGAAGTCGGACGACGTGAACGGCCGTACCAAGATGTACAAGAACATCGTGGATGGCGATCACCGTATGGAGCCGGGCATGCCCGAGTCCTTCAACGTGTTGATCAAAGAGATCCGTTCGCTCGGTATCGATATCGATCTGGAAACCGAATAACACGTGACGCGAAGGGGAGTGGGCAGCTAATGCCCGCTCCCTGCTCCGCCAGGAGGAAAGGCCTTGAAAGACCTACTGAATTTGCTGAAAAACCAGGGTCAAGTCGAAGAGTTCGACGCCATCCGCATCGGTCTGGCGTCGCCTGAAATGATCCGTTCGTGGTCGTTCGGTGAAGTTAAGAAGCCGGAAACCATCAACTACCGTACGTTCAAGCCTGAGCGTGACGGCCTGTTCTGCGCCAAGATCTTTGGCCCAGTCAAGGACTACGAGTGCCTGTGCGGTAAGTACAAGCGCCTGAAGCACCGCGGTGTCATCTGCGAGAAGTGCGGCGTTGAAGTCGCCCTGGCCAAGGTTCGTCGTGAGCGCATGGCCCACATCGAACTGGCTTCGCCGGTTGCCCACATCTGGTTCCTGAAGTCGCTGCCGTCCCGGATCGGCCTGCTGATGGACATGACCCTGCGTGATATCGAGCGTGTTCTCTACTTCGAGAGCTATGTCGTTATCGACCCAGGCATGACCACCCTTGAAAAAGGCCAGCTGCTGAACGACGAGCAGTATTTCGAAGCGCTGGAAGAGTTCGGCGATGACTTCGATGCCCGCATGGGTGCCGAGGCTGTCCGCGAACTGCTGCACGCTATCGACCTGGAGCACGAGATCGGCCGCCTGCGCGAAGAGATTCCGCAGACCAACTCGGAAACCAAGATCAAGAAGCTGTCCAAGCGCCTGAAGCTGATGGAAGCTTTCCAGGGTTCGGGCAACCTGCCTGAGTGGATGGTCTTGACCGTCCTGCCAGTGCTGCCGCCGGACCTGCGCCCGCTGGTTCCGCTGGATGGCGGCCGCTTCGCGACCTCCGACCTGAACGACCTGTATCGTCGGGTGATCAACCGTAACAACCGTCTGAAGCGCCTGCTCGATCTGTCGGCGCCGGACATCATCGTGCGCAACGAGAAGCGCATGCTGCAGGAAGCGGTCGACGCCCTGCTGGACAACGGCCGTCGCGGTCGCGCCATCACTGGCTCGAACAAGCGTCCGCTGAAGTCGCTGGCCGACATGATCAAAGGTAAGCAAGGTCGCTTCCGTCAGAACCTGCTCGGTAAGCGTGTGGACTACTCTGGCCGTTCGGTAATTACCGTAGGTCCGACCCTGCGTCTGCACCAGTGCGGTCTGCCGAAGAAGATGGCTCTGGAGCTGTTCAAGCCGTTCATTTTCGGCAAGCTGGAAATGCGTGGTCTGGCGACCACCATCAAGGCTGCCAAGAAGATGGTCGAGCGCGAACTGCCAGAGGTGTGGGACGTTCTCGCCGAAGTGATTCGCGAACACCCCGTCCTGCTCAACCGTGCACCGACCCTGCACCGTCTGGGTATCCAGGCCTTCGAACCGGTTCTGATCGAAGGTAAGGCTATCCAGCTGCACCCGCTGGTCTGCGCCGCGTACAACGCCGACTTCGACGGTGACCAGATGGCCGTTCACGTGCCGCTGACCCTGGAAGCCCAGCTCGAAGCGCGCGCACTGATGATGTCGACCAACAACATCCTGTCGCCAGCCAACGGTGAGCCGATCATCGTTCCGTCGCAGGACGTTGTACTGGGTCTGTACTACATGACCCGTGAAGCCATCAACGCCAAGGGCGAAGGTCGCGTGTTCGCTGACCTGCAGGAAGTCGACCGCGTATTCCGCGCCGGCGAAGCTGCCCTGCACGCGAAAATCAAGGTTCGTATCAACGAAACCGTGAAAGAGCGTGATGGCTCGGTGGTCAAGAACACCCGCATCGTCGACACCACTGTCGGCCGTGCGCTGCTGTTCCAGGTTGTACCGGCAGGTCTGCCGTACGACGTGGTCAACCAGCCGATGAAGAAAAAGGCGATCTCCAAGCTGATCAACCAGTGCTATCGCGTGGTTGGTCTGAAAGAGACCGTGATCTTCGCTGACCAACTGATGTACACCGGTTTCGCCTACTCGACCATCTCCGGCGTTTCCATCGGTGTTAACGACTTCGTTATCCCGGACGAGAAAGCCCGCATCATCGGTACCGCTACCGACGAAGTGAAGGAGATCGAGAGCCAGTACGCGTCCGGCCTGGTAACCCAGGGCGAGAAGTACAACAAGGTCATCGACTTGTGGTCGAAGGCGAACGACGAAGTGTCCAAGGCGATGATGGCCAACCTCTCGAAAGAGAAGGTCATCGACCGCGAGGGCAAGGAAGTCGAGCAAGAGTCCTTCAACTCGATGTACATGATGGCAGACTCCGGTGCGCGTGGTTCGGCCGCCCAGATCCGTCAGCTGGCCGGTATGCGTGGTCTGATGGCCAAGCCGGACGGCTCCATCATCGAGACGCCGATCACCGCGAACTTCCGTGAAGGTCTGAGCGTTCTGCAGTACTTCATCTCGACCCACGGTGCTCGTAAGGGTCTGGCGGATACTGCACTGAAGACCGCGAACTCCGGTTACCTGACTCGTCGTCTGGTAGACGTTGCCCAGGATCTGGTTGTGACCGAGATCGACTGCGGCACCGACCAGGGCCTGCTGATGACTCCGCACATCGAAGGCGGCGACGTTGTAGAGCCGCTGGGCGAGCGCGTATTGGGTCGTGTGATTGCCCGTGACGTGTTCAAGCCAGGCACCGAGGACGTCATCGTTCCGGCCGGTACCCTGGTCGACGAGAAGTGGGTCGAGTTCATCGAGCTGAACAGCATCGACGAAGTCGTCGTTCGTTCGCCGATCAACTGTGAAACCCGCTACGGCATCTGTGCCAAGTGCTACGGTCGCGACCTGGCGCGTGGTCACCTGGTCAACATCGGTGAAGCTGTCGGCGTTATCGCCGCTCAGTCGATCGGTGAGCCGGGTACCCAGCTGACCATGCGTACGTTCCACATCGGTGGTGCTGCAAGCCGTACTTCGGCTGCCGACAGCGTACAGGTGAAGAACGGCGGTATGGTGCGTCTGCACAACCTGAAGCAGGTTGAGCGTGCCGATGGCAACCTGGTCGCGGTATCGCGTTCCGGCGAGCTGGCCATTGCCGACGAGTTCGGTCGTGAGCGTGAGCGCTACAAGCTGCCTTACGGTGCTGTGATTTCGGTCAAGGAAGGTGACAAGGTCGAAGCTGGCGCCATCGTCGCCAAGTGGGACCCGCACACCCACCCGATCGTCACCGAGCTGAAAGGTACCGTGACGTTCGTAGGCATGGAGGAAGGCATCACCATCAAGCGTCAGACTGACGAATTGACCGGCCTGACCAACATCGAAGTCATGGACGTCAAGGATCGCCCTGCCGCAGGCAAGGAAATCCGTCCGGCCATCAAGATGGTCGACGCCTCTGGCAAGGATCTGTACCTGCCAGGTACCGACGTACCTGCTCAGTACTTCCTGCCGGCCAACGCCTTGGTTGGTGTGGCTGACGGCGCCCAGATCGGTGTTGGTGACGTTATCGCGCGTATCCCGCAAGAAACGTCCAAGACCCGTGACATCACCGGTGGTCTGCCGCGCGTTGCCGACCTGTTCGAAGCGCGCCGTCCGAAAGAAGCCTCGATTCTGGCAGAAGTCAGCGGCACCATCGCCTTCGGTAAAGAGACCAAGGGCAAGCGTCGTCTGGTCATTACCCCGACCGACGGTAGCGAGCCGTACGAAGAGCTGATTCCGAAGTGGCGCCACCTGAACGTCTTCGAAGGCGAACAGGTAAACCGCGGCGAAGTTATCTCCGACGGTCCGAGCGATCCGCACGACATCCTGCGTCTGCTGGGTGTGAGCGCGCTGGCGAAGTACATCGTCAACGAGATTCAGGACGTTTACCGTCTGCAGGGCGTGAAGATCAACGACAAGCACATCGAGACCATCCTGCGTCAGATGCTGCGCAAGGTCGAGATCTCCGAGTCGGGCGATTCCAGCTTCATCAAGGGCGACCAGATGGAACTGACCCAGGTACTGGTCGAGAACGAGCGTCTCGCCAGCGAGGACAAGTTCATCTCGAAGTTCACCCGCGTGCTGCTGGGTATCACCAAGGCGTCGCTGTCGACCGAGTCGTTCATCTCCGCGGCTTCCTTCCAGGAAACTACCCGCGTACTGACCGAAGCGGCGGTAACCGGCAAGCGCGATTACCTGCGCGGCCTGAAAGAGAACGTGGTCGTGGGTCGTCTGATCCCGGCTGGTACCGGTCTGGCGTACCACAGCGAGCGTAAGCGTCGCCGTGATGCCGACAAGCCGCTGCGTGTAAGCGCCAGTGAGGTGGAAGCCGCACTGACCGAAGCGCTGAACTCCAGCGGTAACTAAGTACAGGGCAGGGCCCCGGCAGTTCCTGAAGGTCATCGGTGACAGGATTTGTTACCGATGACCGGGCGGGGAGGGCCGGGGCCTCGTCTTGACTGGGTGCAAGATCCTCTTTAGACTTTTGTACCCTTAAATTTGGTGAGGCTCCGTCTCGCCAATTTTTGGCTTTTCTTGCAAGACAATAGCGTCGCAAGACAATCAGTGGAGCTAGTAGATGGCAACTATCAACCAGCTGGTACGTCAGCCGCGTAAGCGTATCGTCGAGAAATCCGACGTTCCTGCGCTGCAGAACTGCCCGCAACGTCGTGGCGTGTGCACCCGCGTGTACACCACCACGCCGAAAAAACCTAACTCGGCACTGCGTAAAGTATGCCGTGTGCGTCTGACCAACGGTTTCGAGGTTTCCTCGTACATCGGTGGTGAAGGCCACAACCTGCAAGAGCACAGCGTCGTTCTGATCCGTGGCGGCCGTGTAAAAGACTTGCCAGGTGTTCGTTACCACACCGTTCGCGGCTCTCTGGATACTTCGGGCGTCAAAGGCCGTAACCAGGGTCGTTCGAAGTACGGTACCAAGCGTCCGAAGTAATCGGCCGTTTGCAGACATCCAATTTTTTGAGTCGATAAGAGTAAGGTCGGGCAGGGGTCGAAGACCCACGTCCCGGGCTAACCTGAAGACCGTTTGAGGGCTTATCATGCCAAGACGTCGTGTAGCAGCAAAACGTGAGATCCTGGACGATCCGAAGTACGGATCCCAGATCCTCGCCAAGTTCATGAACCACGTGATGGAAAGCGGCAAGAAGGCCGTAGCCGAGCGCATCGTTTACGGTGCTCTGGATACCGTCAAAGCACGCAAGAACAGCGATCCCCTGGAAATCTTCGAGAAAGCTCTCGACGCCATCGCTCCGCTGGTCGAAGTAAAGTCCCGCCGTGTCGGCGGTGCCACTTACCAGGTTCCGGTTGAAGTTCGTCCGTCCCGTCGTAACGCTCTGGCAATGCGCTGGCTCGTAGACTACGCCCGCAAGCGCGGCGAGAAGTCGATGGCTCTGCGCCTGGCTGGCGAGCTGCTGGATGCTGCTGAAGGCAAGGGTGCTGCAGTCAAGAAGCGTGAAGACGTGCACCGTATGGCTGAAGCCAACAAGGCGTTCTCGCACTACCGCTTCTAATTCAAGCATCAATCTTTTTGCGAGGGCTTTATGGCTCGTACTACAGCAATTAACCGCTACCGTAACATCGGTATCTGCGCGCACGTTGACGCGGGCAAGACTACCACTACCGAGCGGATCCTGTTCTACACAGGCCTGAGCCACAAGATGGGCGAGGTGCATGATGGCGCCGCGACCACCGACTGGATGGTTCAGGAGCAGGAGCGCGGTATCACCATTACCTCCGCTGCTGTTACCACTTTCTGGAAAGGCTCCCGTGGTCAGTACGACAACTACCGCGTAAACGTCATCGATACCCCCGGCCACGTAGACTTCACCATTGAAGTAGAGCGTTCGCTGCGCGTACTCGACGGCGCGGTCGTCGTGTTCTGCGGTACCTCCGGCGTTGAGCCGCAGTCCGAAACCGTATGGCGTCAGGCCAACAAGTACGGCGTTCCACGTGTTGTCTACGTGAACAAGATGGACCGTGCTGGTGCCAACTTCCTGCGCGTTGTCGGCCAGATCAAGAACCGCCTGGGTCACACCCCGGTTCCAATCCAGCTGGCTATCGGTGCTGAAGACAACTTCCAGGGTCAGGTTGACCTGATCAAGATGAAAGCCATCTACTGGAACGAAGACGACAAGGGCACCACCTATCGCGAGGAAGAGATTCCTGCCGATATGCTGGAGCTGGCTGAAGAGTGGCGCGCCAACATGGTCGAGTCCGCTGCTGAAGCCAACGAAGAGCTGATGAACAAGTACCTCGAAGAAGGTGACCTGTCCGTCGAAGAGATCAAGGCTGGTCTGCGCGCCCGTACTCTGGCGAGCGAGATCGTGCCTGCGGTCTGCGGTTCTTCGTTCAAGAACAAGGGTGTTCCCCTGGTTCTCGACGCCGTTATCGACTTCCTGCCGGCTCCGACCGAGATCCCTGCTATCCAGGGTATCAACCCGGACGACGCCGACCTGGCCAAAGATGACCCGGCTGTTCGTCATGACGAGCGTCACGCTGACGACAACGAGCCGTTCTCGGCTCTGGCGTTCAAGATCGCTACCGACCCGTTCGTAGGTACTCTGACCTTCGTTCGCGTCTACTCGGGCGTTCTGAACTCCGGTGACTCGGTCATCAACTCGGTCAAAGGCAAGAAAGAGCGCGTTGGTCGTATGGTGCAGATGCACGCCAACCAGCGTGAAGAGATCAAGGAAGTTCGCGCTGGCGACATCGCGGCCCTGATCGGCATGAAAGACGTTACCACTGGTGAAACCCTGTGCGACGCTGACAAGCCAATCATCCTTGAGCGCATGGACTTCCCAGAGCCAGTGATTTCGCTGTCTGTTGAGCCGAAGACCAAGCAAGACCAGGAAAAAATGGGTATCGCACTGGGCAAGCTGGCTCAGGAAGACCCGTCGTTCCGTGTCAAGACCGACGAAGAGACTGGCCAGACCATCATCTCCGGTATGGGTGAGCTGCACCTGGACATCATCGTTGACCGCATGAAGCGCGAATTCAACGTTGAAGCCAACATTGGTAAGCCTCAGGTTTCGTACCGCGAGAAGATCACCAAGTCCGGCGTCGAGATCGAAGGCAAGTTCGTTCGTCAGTCCGGCGGTCGTGGTCAGTTCGGTCACTGCTGGATCCGCTTCTCCGAGCCGGATCAGGACGAAAAGGGCAACATCACCGAAGGCCTGGTCTTCACCAACGAAGTCGTTGGCGGTGTGGTTCCGAAGGAATACATCCCGGCGATCCAGAAGGGTATCGAAGAGCAGATGAAGAACGGCGTTGTCGCCGGCTATCCTCTGATCGGCCTGAAGGCTACCGTGTTCGACGGTTCGTACCACGACGTCGACTCCAACGAGATGGCGTTCAAGATCGCGGCCTCCATGGCGACCAAGCAGCTGGCCCAGAAGGGTGGCGGTGTTGTGCTTGAGCCGATCATGAAGGTTGAGGTAGTAACCCCTGAGGATTACATGGGTGACGTGATGGGTGACCTGAACCGTCGTCGTGGTCTGATCCAGGGTATGGATGACTCGGTCTCCGGCAAGGTTATCCGTGCAGAAGTCCCACTGGGAGAGATGTTCGGTTATGCGACCGACGTTCGTTCCATGTCTCAGGGTCGCGCAAGCTACTCCATGGAATTCTCCAAGTACTCCGAAGCTCCGTCGAACATCGTCGAAGCACTCGTTAAAAAACAAGGCTAATCCAGCCCTTTAGGCAAGAGGTTCACTGTCGTGGCTAAAGAAAAATTTGATCGTTCCCTTCCCCACGTTAACGTCGGCACCATCGGCCACGTTGACCACGGTAAGACCACTCTGACCGCAGCTCTGACTCGCGTCTGCTCCGAAGTTTTCGGTTCGGCAGTCGTTGAGTTCGACAAGATCGACTCGGCTCCGGAAGAAAAAGCGCGCGGTATCACCATCAACACCGCTCACGTCGAGTACAACTCGAACATTCGTCACTACGCTCACGTTGACTGCCCAGGTCACGCTGACTACGTGAAGAACATGATCACCGGTGCTGCCCAGATGGACGGCGCGATCCTGGTTTGCTCGGCCGCCGATGGTCCGATGCCACAAACCCGTGAGCACATCCTGCTGTCCCGTCAGGTTGGCGTTCCGTACATCGTGGTCTTCCTGAACAAGGCTGACCTGGTAGACGACGCTGAGCTGCTGGAACTGGTCGAGATGGAAGTTCGCGACCTGCTGTCCACCTACGACTTCCCAGGCGACGACACTCCGATCATCATCGGTTCGGCTCGTATGGCGCTGGAAGGCAAAGACGACAACGAAATGGGCACTACCGCTGTCAAGAAGCTGGTAGAAACTCTGGATGCCTACATTCCTGAGCCAGTTCGTGCCGTTGACCAGCCGTTCCTGATGCCGATCGAAGACGTATTCTCGATCTCGGGTCGTGGTACCGTTGTTACCGGTCGTATCGAGCGTGGTATCGTTCGCGTTCAAGACCCGCTGGAAATCGTTGGCCTGCGTGAAACTTCGACCACCACCTGCACCGGTGTCGAGATGTTCCGCAAGCTGCTGGACGAAGGTCGTGCTGGCGAGAACTGCGGCGTTCTGCTGCGTGGTACCAAGCGTGACGACGTTGAGCGTGGCCAGGTTCTGGTCAAGCCAGGTTCGGTCAAGCCGCACACCAAGTTCACCGCAGAAGTCTATGTTCTGTCGAAGGAAGAAGGCGGTCGTCACACTCCGTTCTTCAAAGGCTACCGTCCTCAGTTCTACTTCCGTACCACTGACGTGACCGGTAACTGCGAACTGCCGGAAGGCGTTGAAATGGTAATGCCAGGTGACAACATTCAGATGACTGTCACCCTGATCAAGACCATCGCAATGGAAGACGGTCTGCGCTTCGCTATCCGTGAAGGCGGTCGTACCGTCGGCGCCGGCGTCGTAGCCAAAATCATCGAGTAATCACTCGGTCGATTGAAAAAGCCCCCGCTCAGCGGGGGCTTTTTTTATTGGGTTGACACTAAATGGGGGCGTCTATAGAATCACGCCTCCTTTTAACGGGCGTAGTGCGCCCGATGGGAACAGCCTGGAGTCTGAAATCCAATGCAAAATCAGCAAATCCGTATCAGGTTGAAGGCTTTCGACCATCGCCTGATCGACCAATCCACCCAGGAAATCGTGGAAACCGCGAAACGTACTGGTGCACAAGTGCGTGGTCCAATTCCACTGCCTACCCGCAAAGAGCGTTTCACCGTTCTGGTCTCCCCGCACGTCAACAAAGACGCGCGTGATCAGTACGAGATTCGCACTCATAAGCGTGTTCTGGACATCGTCCAGCCAACGGATAAAACCGTTGATGCGCTGATGAAGCTTGATCTCGCGGCAGGCGTGGAAGTGCAGATCAGCCTCGGCTAAGACTTCGGTCTGGTCGTGTAACGCTCTGAAATGGGCGGCCATAGCGGGTGAAAGCCCCGTACACTCATGAGGTTTACAACATGACTATTGGTGTAGTCGGTCGCAAGTGCGGTATGACCCGCATTTTCACCGAAGAAGGTGTCTCCATTCCGGTCACGGTCATTGAGATCGAGCCGAATCGCGTCACCCAGTTCAAAACTGAAGAAACCGATGGCTACCGTGCAGTGCAAGTCACTGTCGGCGAGCGTCGTGCTTCGCGCGTGACTGCCGCTCAGGCAGGTCACTTCGCTAAAGCGAACGTTGCCGCTGGTCGCGGTGTCTGGGAGTTCCGTCTTGAAGAAGGCGAGTTCCAGGCTGGCGACTCGATCAAAGCTGAACTCTTCGCTGCAGGCCAGCTGGTAGACGTTACTGGTCAGTCCAAAGGTAAAGGCTTCGCCGGTACCATCAAGCGCTGGAACTTCCGTGGTCAGGACAACACCCACGGTAACTCCGTGTCGCACCGTGTCCCAGGCTCCATCGGCCAGTGCCAGACTCCTGGTCGTGTGTTCAAGGGCAAGAAAATGTCCGGTCACATGGGCGCCGAGCGCGTGACTGTTCAGTCCCTGGAAGTAGTGCGTGTAGACGCTGAGCGCAATCTGCTGCTGGTCAAGGGTGCCGTTCCGGGCGCTACTGGCGGCGACGTGATTGTTCGTCCAGCTGTCAAGGCTCGCGGTTAAGGGGAAACTGACATGCAACTCAATGTAAATGACGCTCAGGCGATCGAAGTTTCCGAACTGACCTTCGGTGGCGAATTCAACGAGACGCTGGTACACCAAGCAGTCGTGGCCTACATGGCCGGCGGCCGTCAGGGCACCAAGCAGCAGAAGACCCGTTCCGACGTGGCTGGTGGCGGTAAGCGCCCATGGCGTCAGAAGGGTACTGGCCGTGCTCGTGCTGGTACCACTCGTGGTCCGATCTGGCGTGGCGGTGGTGTTACCTTCGCAGCTCGTCCTCAGGATCACTCGCAGAAGCTCAACAAGAAGATGTATCGCGCAGCTCTGCGCTCCATCCTCGCTGAGCTGGTGCGTAGCGACCGTCTGGTCGTGGTTCAGGACTTCGCTGTTGAAGCCCCGAAAACCAAAGACCTGCTGAACAAGCTGAACGGCATGGGTCTGAACGACGTACTGATCGTTTCGGACGCTGTTGATCAGAACCTGTACCTGGCTGCTCGCAACCTGCCGCACGTAGATGTACGTGACGTTCAAGGTTCCGACCCGGTCAGTCTGATCGCATACGAGAAAGTGTTGATCACTGTCTCGGCCGTGAAGAAATTCGAGGAGCTGCTGGGATGAACCAGGAACGCGTATTTAAAGTCCTCCTTGGCCCGCACGTTTCCGAGAAGGCTACCGTTCTGGCTGAGAAAAAAGGCCAGTTCGTATTCAAGGTTGCTACCGATGCAACCAAGCTGGAAATCAAGAAAGCTGTCGAAGGCCTGTTCAACGTAAAAGTTGAAAACGTGTCGACCGTTAACGTTCTGGGTAAAACCAAGCGTACCGCACGTGGTCTGGGCAAGCGTAATGACTGGAAGAAGGCGATCGTCTCCCTTCAGCCAGGCCAAGATCTCGATTTCAGCAGCAGTGCTGAGTAAGGAAGGGGTGCATCATGGCAATCGTTAAATGCAAACCGACTTCCCCTGGCCGCCGTTTCGTGGTCAAGGTGGTCAACCAGGAGCTGCACAAAGGCGCTCCTCACGCACCGCTGATCGAGAAAAAATCGAAGTCTGGTGGTCGTAACAACAATGGCCGCATCACCACTCGTCACGTTGGTGGTGGTCACAAGCAGCATTACCGTCTGGTCGACTTCCGTCGCAACGACAAAGATGGCATTCCAGCCACTGTCGAGCGTATCGAATACGATCCGAACCGTACTGCTCACATCGCCCTGCTGTGCTACGCAGACGGCGAGCGTCGCTACATCATCGCCCCTAAAGGCGTGAGCGCTGGCGACCAGCTGATCGCAGGTGCCCTGGCCCCAATCAAGGCCGGTAACTCCCTGCAACTGCGCAACATCCCAGTAGGTAGCACCGTTCACGGCGTCGAACTGAAGCCGGGTAAAGGTGCTCAGATCGCTCGTTCCGCTGGTGCTTCGGCTCAGCTGATCGCTCGTGAAGGCGTCTACGTGACTCTGCGTCTGCGCTCCGGTGAGATGCGCAAAGTACTGGCTGAGTGCCGTGCGACCCTGGGCGAAGTCTCGAACTCCGAGCACAGCCTGCGCTCGCTGGGTAAAGCTGGTGCCAAACGCTGGCGCGGCGTTCGCCCAACCGTTCGTGGTGTTGCCATGAACCCGGTTGACCACCCACATGGTGGTGGTGAAGGTCGTACCTCCGGTGGTCGTCATCCGGTATCGCCATGGGGCTTCCCAACCAAGGGTGCTAAGACTCGTGGTAATAAGCGTACCGACAACATGATCGTCCGTCGTCGCAAGTAACTAGAGGGATACGACAGTGCCACGTTCTCTGAAAAAAGGTCCTTTTATCGATCTTCACCTTCTGAAGAAGATCGAAGTGGCGGTGGAGAAGAACGATCGCAAGCCAGTTAAAACCTGGTCGCGCCGTTCGATGATCCTGCCACAAATGGTCGGTCTGACCATCGCGGTACACAACGGTCGTCAACACGTCCCAGTTCTGGTGAACGAAGACATGGTCGGCCACAAACTGGGCGAGTTCGCCGGTACCCGCACCTATCGCGGGCACGTGGCTGACAAGAAAGCCAAGCGTTAAGGGGTAAGGAAATGGAAGTAGCCGCTAAGTTGTCGGGCGCTCGCATCTCCGCCCAGAAAGCCCGCTTGGTCGCCGACCAGATCCGCGGGAAGAAGGTGGGCGAAGCGCTCAACCTGTTGGCCTTCAGCAGCAAAAAAGCCGCTGAAATCATGAAGAAAGTCCTCGAGTCGGCCGTTGCCAACGCCGAACACAACGAAGGCGCAGACGTTGATGACCTGAAGGTCTCCACCGTCTTCGTCAACGAAGGGCGTTCGCTGAAGCGCATCATGCCACGTGCCAAAGGCCGTGCTGATCGCATCGTCAAGCGGTCTTGCCATATCACTGTCAAGGTTGCGGACAAGTAACGGAGTCGATCAGATGGGTCAGAAAGTACATCCCACTGGCATTCGCCTGGGAATCGTCAAGGAGCACACCTCCGTCTGGTACGCAGACGGTGCTACTTACGCAGATTACCTGTTGAAGGATCTGAAAACGCGTGAGTACCTCCAGGACAAACTAAAAAGCGCGTCCGTAAGCCGTATCGATATTCATCGTCCGGCTCAAACTGCACGCATCACCATCCACACCGCTCGTCCCGGTATCGTTATCGGTAAGAAAGGTGAAGATGTCGAGAAGCTGCGTCAGGACCTGACCAAGCAGATGGGTGTGCCTGTGCACATCAACATCGAAGAGATCCGCAAGCCGGAACTCGACGCTATGCTGGTTGCGCAGAGCGTAGCTCAGCAGCTGGAGCGCCGCGTAATGTTCCGTCGCGCCATGAAGCGCGCCGTTCAGAACGCCATGCGTATTGGTGCCAAGGGCATCAAGATCCAGGTGAGCGGTCGTCTCGGCGGTGCTGAGATTGCTCGTACCGAGTGGTATCGCGAAGGTCGTGTGCCTCTGCACACCCTGCGTGCCGATATCGACTACAACACCTACGAAGCTCACACCACCTACGGTGTGATCGGTGTGAAGGTTTGGATCTTCAAAGGCGAAGTTATTGGTGGTCGCCAAGAAGAACTGAAACCACAAGCACCAGCGCCTCGTAAAAAAGCTGCTAAGTAAGGGGTACGCCAAATGTTGCAACCAAAGCGTACAAAATTCCGCAAGCAGATGACCGGCCACAACCGTGGTCTGGCACTGCGCGGTAGCAAAGTCAGCTTCGGCGAATTCGCCCTGAAGGCTGTTGCTCGCGGTCGCCTCACCGCTCGCCAGATCGAGTCCGCACGTCGTGCGCTGACCCGTCACGTAAAACGTGGCGGTAAGATCTGGATCCGTGTGTTCCCGGACAAGCCGATCTCCAAGAAACCTCTCGAGGTTCGTATGGGTAAAGGTAAGGGTTCCGTGGAATACTGGGTTGCCCAGATTCAGCCAGGCAAAGTCCTGTACGAAATCGAGGGTGTTTCTGAAGAGCTGGCGCGCGAAGCTTTCGCTCTGGCCGCTGCAAAGCTGCCTCTCGCCACCTCCTTTGTTAAGCGGACGGTGATGTGATGAAAGCGAATGAACTTCGTGAAAAATCGGCACAGCAACTGAATGAGCAACTGCTCGGCTTGCTGCGCGACCAGTTCAATCTGCGTATGCAGAAAGCAACTGGCCAGTTGGGGCAGTCGCACCTGCTCTCGCAAGTTAAGCGTGACATCGCTCGCGTGAAAACTGTGCTCAACCAGCAGGCAGGTAAGTGATCATGGCTGAAGCTGAAAAAACCGTCCGTACGCTGACTGGCCGTGTCGTCAGCGACAAAATGGACAAGACCATCACCGTTCTGATCGAGCGTCGCGTTAAGCACCCGATCTACGGTAAATACGTTAAGCGTTCGACTAAGCTGCACGCGCACGACGAAGCCAACCAGTGCAAGATCGGCGACAAGGTTTCCATCCGTGAAACCCGTCCGCTGGCCAAGACCAAGTCCTGGGCACTGGTTGAAGTCCTCGAACGCGCTGTTGAAGTCTAAGGGCTAAGGGTCGGAGAAATTTTATGATTCAGACTCAATCCATGCTCGATGTGGCCGATAACAGCGGCGCTCGTCGCGTCATGTGCATCAAGGTGCTCGGCGGTTCGCACCGTCGTTACGCCGGTATCGGTGACATCATCAAGGTAACCGTCAAGGAAGCAATTCCGCGCGGTAAGGTCAAAAAAGGCCAGGTGATGACTGCTGTTGTCGTCCGTACCCGTCACGGTGTACGTCGCGCTGACGGTTCCATCATTCGTTTCGACGGCAACGCTGCTGTTCTGCTGAACAACAAGCAAGAGCCGATCGGCACTCGCATCTTCGGGCCAGTGACCCGTGAACTTCGTACTGAGAAGTTCATGAAGATCGTCTCGCTCGCCCCTGAAGTGCTGTAAGGAGATCCGACATGCAAAAGATTCGTCGTGATGACGAGATCATCGTGATCGCCGGCAAAGACAAAGGTAAGCGCGGTAAGGTGCTGAAGGTTCTCGCTGACGACCGTCTGGTCGTTGGCGGTGTCAACCTGGTCAAGCGTCATACCAAGCCTAACCCGATGGCGGGCGTACAGGGCGGTATCGTCGAAAAAGAAGCGCCTCTGCACGCTTCCAACGTTGCCATTTTCAACAGCGAAACCAACAAGGCAGACCGCGTTGGCTTCAAAGTTGAAGACGGCAAGAAAATTCGTGTCTTCAAGTCGACCCAGAAAGCGGTTGATGCTTGAACACTGCTAGGTAGAAGACAATGGCACGACTGAAAGAGATTTACCGGAACGAAATCGCTCCCAAGCTTAAGGAAGAACTTAAGCTTTCGAACGTGATGGAAGTTCCGCGCGTAACCAAGATCACCCTGAACATGGGCCTGGGCGAAGCGATCGGTGACAAGAAAGTCATCGAGCACGCTGTTGCCGACCTGGAAAAGATCACTGGTCAAAAGCCAGTTGTGACTTTCGCTCGTAAATCCATCGCGGGCTTCAAAGTCCGTGAAGGTTGGCCGATCGGTGTCAAGGTGACCCTGCGTCGCGACAAGATGTACGAGTTCCTGGACCGCCTGCTGGCGATCTCCCTGCCTCGGGTTCGCGACTTCCGCGGCCTGAACGCCAAGTCCTTCGACGGTCGTGGCAACTACAGCATGGGCGTGAAAGAGCAGATCATCTTCCCGGAAATCGATTACGACAAGATCGATGCTCTGCGCGGTCTGGACATTACCCTGACCACCACTGCTCGTACGGATGATGAAGGCCGCGCACTGCTGCGTGCTTTCAAATTCCCGTTCCGCAACTGATTGGAGTAGGAAAATGGCCAAGAAGAGCATGAAGAACCGCGAGCTGAAGCGTCAGCTCACGGTAGCCAAGTACGCTAAGAAGCGTGCCGAGCTGAAAGCGACCATCGTCAACCTGAACGCCTCTCCAGAAGAGCGTTTCGCTGCCGTAGTCGCTCTGCAGAAACAGCCACGTGACGCCAGCGCTTCGCGCCTGCGCAACCGTTGCCGCCTGACCGGTCGTCCTCACGGTGTATACCGTAAGTTCGGCCTGGGCCGTAACATGCTGCGTCAAGCTGCAATGCGCGGCGACGTACCAGGCCTGGTCAAAGCCTCCTGGTAATCGCTGCAGGTGTGATCCCGGCGGAAGGGGAGCAATCTTCCGACCGTCGGTGACCTCGCCAACAAACAAGCCCCTATACGGGGCTTGTTTCGTTTCTGTCTTGTGTCTAGAATGACCGGCTCACCTGAGCCTGGGTTTTTTGCCCTGCCTGCTCGGGTGGTTGTGATAGCCGCAAGGCTAATAATTCTTGTATCAGGAGCATCTAGCCCATGAGTATGCAGGACCCGTTAGCGGACATGCTAACTCGCATCCGTAATGCCCAGATGGCTGAAAAGTCCGTCGTAAGCATGCCTTCCTCCACCCTGAAGGTCGCGGTTGCCAAAGTTCTGAAGGACGAAGGTTACATCGCTGGCTACCAGGTCAGTGGCGAAGCCAAGCCTTCCCTGTCGATCGAACTGAAGTACTTCGAAGGCCGTCCGGTCATCGAGGAGCTGAAGCGCTCCAGCCGTCCAGGCCTGCGCCAGTACAAGTCCGTCTCTGACCTGCCGAAAGTACGTGGCGGTCTGGGCGTGTCTATCGTCTCCACCAACAAAGGTGTGATGACTGATCGCGCTGCGCGCGCTGCCGGTGTCGGCGGCGAAGTTCTGTGCACAGTGTTCTAAGGGGAGATAGGCATGTCTCGCGTCGCTAAGAACCCCGTTAAGCTGCCAGCTGGTGTCGAAGTCAAATTCGCCGGCCAACAGCTTTCGGTTAAGGGTGCCAAAGGCACTCTCGAACTGAATGTTCACTCGTCTGTTGAAGTTACCGAAGAGTCTGGCGAGCTGCGTTTCGTCGCTCGCAATGGTGACCAGCAAGCTCGCGCCATGGCCGGTACTACCCGTGCTCTGGTCAACAACATGGTCCAAGGCGTAAGCCAAGGCTTCGAGCGTAAGCTCCAGCTGGTCGGTGTTGGTTACAAGGCACAGGCTAAAGGCACCGTTCTGAACCTGGCTCTGGGCTTCTCGCACCCAGTGGACTACGAACTGCCAGCCGGTATCACCGCTGAAACCCCAAGCCAGACCGACATCCTGATCAAGGGTATCGATAAGCAGCTGGTGGGTCAGGTGGCCGCTGAAATCCGCGACTTCCGTCCGCCAGAGCCTTACAAAGGCAAGGGTGTGCGTTACGCGGACGAAGTAGTCCGTCGTAAAGAAGCCAAGAAGAAGTAGGGCCTAGCAAATGACCGACAAAAAAGTTACTCGACTGCGTCGCGCTCGCAAAGCACGCCTGAAAATGCACGAACTCGAAGTCGTGCGTCTCTGCGTGTTCCGCTCCTCGCAGCACATCTATGCCCAGGTCATTTCGGCCGACGGCAGCAAGGTTCTGGCAAGCGCCTCGACCTTGGACAAAGAACTGCGTGATGGCGCCACCGGCAACATCGACGCGGCCACTAAGGTTGGCAAGCTGGTAGCTGAGCGTGCGAAAGCCGCCGGTGTATCTCAAGTTGCCTTTGACCGTTCCGGCTTCAAGTACCACGGCCGCGTCAAAGCGCTGGCTGATGCTGCTCGTGAAGGCGGGCTGGAGTTCTAAGTTATGGCAAATAACGATCAAAAGCGCGACGAAGGCTACATCGAGAAGCTGGTTCAAGTTAACCGCGTAGCTAAAACCGTTAAAGGCGGCCGTATCTTCACCTTCACCGCGCTGACCGTGGTTGGTGATGGCAAGGGTCGTGTTGGTTTCGGCCGTGGCAAATCGCGCGAAGTACCTGCCGCGATCCAGAAAGCCATGGAAGCTGCTCGTCGCAACATGATTCAGGTTGACCTGAAAGGCACCACCCTGCAGTACGCCACCAAGGCCGCCCACGGCGCCTCGAAGGTTTACATGCAGCCTGCCTCGGAAGGTACCGGTATCATCGCCGGCGGCGCCATGCGTGCCGTCCTGGAAGTTGCTGGCGTTCAGAACGTCCTGGCCAAGTGCTACGGTTCGACCAACCCAGTGAACGTGGTTTACGCCACCTTCAAGGGTCTGAAAGCCATGCAATCTCCTGAGTCCATTGCTGCCAAGCGCGGCAAGAGCGTTGAGGAGATCATCTGATCATGGCAACCGTAAAAGTAACGCTGATCAAAAGCACCGCCGGCCGTCTGCCTAACCACAAACTGTGCGTTAAAGGCCTGGGTCTGCGTCGCATCGGTCACACTGTAGAAGTCCAGGATACTCCCGAGAACCGCGGGATGATCAACAAGGCTTACTACATGCTGCGCGTCGAGGGTTAATCGATGAAACTCAATGATCTGAGTCCAGCGCCGGGTTCCCGTCGCGAAAAGCATCGTCCGGGTCGTGGTATCGGTAGCGGTCTGGGTAAGACTGGCGGCCGTGGCCACAAAGGTCAGACTTCCCGTTCGGGTGGTTCGATCGCTCCGGGCTTCGAAGGCGGTCAACAGCCGCTGCACCGTCGCCTGCCGAAGTTCGGCTTCGTTTCCCTGAAAGCCATGGACCGCGCAGAAGTGCGTCTGTCCGAGCTGGCCAAGGTGGAAGGCGACGTGGTCTCCGTGCAATCCCTGAAGGATGCCAACGTGATCGGCCAGAACGTCCAGCGTGTGAAAATCATGCTGTCTGGCGAAGTCACTCGCGCAGTCACCATCAAGGGTATCGCAGCCACCAAGGGTGCGCGTGCGGCTATCGAAGCAGCTGGCGGCAAGTTCGAGGAATAAATGGCTAAGCAAGGTGCTCTCTCTTCGCTCGGTAAGGGCGGGATGTCGGAACTCTGGGCTCGTCTGCGCTTTCTGTTCATGGCGATCATCGTCTATCGGATAGGTGCGCATATCCCGGTTCCTGGCATCAATCCAGACCGTCTGGCGGATCTGTTTCGGCAGAATGAGGGGACCATTCTTAGCTTGTTCAACATGTTTTCCGGTGGCGCGCTCGAGCGCATGAGCATCTTTGCACTGGGGATCATGCCGTATATCTCGGCATCGATCATCATGCAGCTGATGACTGCGGTCAGCCCGCAACTGGAGCAGTTGAAGAAGGAAGGTGAAGCTGGCCGTCGCAAGATCAGCCAGTACACCCGCTACGGCACCGTTATCCTGGCACTGGTTCAAGCCATTGGCATGTCCATTGGCCTGGCCAACCAGGGCGTGGCGTTTTCTGTAGGCCTGGGCTTCCATGTCGTTGCCGTCTCCACGTTCGTGGCTGGCGCGATGTTCATGATGTGGCTGGGCGAGCAGATCACCGAGCGCGGTGTGGGCAACGGTATCTCGATGTTGATCTTCGCAGGTATCGTTGCCGGTCTTCCGAGAGCAATCGGGCAGTCTTTCGAGTCTGCACGCACAGGCGATATCAACATCTTCGCCCTGGTCGCTATCGGTTTGCTGGCAGTAGCGATTATCGGTTTCGTGGTGTTCATCGAGCGTGGTCAGCGTCGTATCGCCGTTCACTACGCCAAGCGTCAGCAGGGCCGTAAGGTCTTCGCTGCGCAGACCAGCCACTTGCCGTTGAAAGTGAACATGGCAGGGGTTATCCCGGCCATCTTCGCGAGCAGCATTCTGCTGTTCCCGGCTTCGCTGGGTGCCTGGTTCGGTCAGTCCGAAGGTATGGGCTGGCTGCAGGACATCTCGCAGTCGATCGCTCCTGGTCAGCCGTTGAACATTCTGCTGTTTAGTGCAGGGATCATTTTCTTCTGCTTCTTCTACACAGCGCTGATGTTCAACCCGAAAGACGTAGCGGAAAACCTGAAGAAGTCCGGTGCCTTTATTCCGGGTATCCGTCCTGGTGAGCAGTCGGCACGCTACATTGATGGCGTTCTGACTCGTCTGACCATGTTCGGTGCTCTTTACATGATGGCCGTCTGCCTTCTGCCCCAGTTCCTGGTGGTGGCAGCAAATGTGCCGTTCTACCTTGGCGGGACCTCGTTGCTGATTGTGGTAGTGGTTGTGATGGACTTCATGTCCCAAGTACAATCGCACCTCGTTTCGCACCAGTACGAATCCCTGATGAAGAAAGCCAACCTGAAAGGCTACGGTGGCAGCGGTCTGCTGCGCTGATACGCCCCTAAGGTTCGAGGAGTCGGTAATGAAAGTTCGTGCATCGGTGAAAAAGCTGTGCCGCAACTGCAAAATCATTCGTCGCGAAGGCGTCGTACGAGTGATCTGCAGCGCGGAACCGCGTCACAAACAGCGCCAAGGCTGAGTGTGATCTGCGCTTCAAACCCAGCAGCTAGTGTGCTGCTGGGTTGATTATTCGTTTCTACAGCGATATTATCTCGCGCCCTATTTCTTGGCTTCCGGGGCGTAGGTAGCTGTCAATTGGAGTCCCACTGAATGGCCCGTATTGCAGGCGTCAACATTCCAGATAACAAGCATACTGTTATCTCGCTGACCTACATCTATGGTGTCGGTCGCACTACTGCACAGAAGATCTGTGCAGACGCTGGTGTCAACCCAGCCGCTAAGATCAAGGATCTGAGCGACGAGCAAATCGAAATCCTGCGTGGCGAAGTCGCGAAGTTCACCACTGAAGGTGACCTGCGTCGTGACATCAACATGAAGATCAAACGCTTGATGGACCTGGGTTGCTACCGCGGCCTGCGTCATCGTAAAGGTCTGCCGGTTCGCGGTCAGCGCACCAAGACCAACGCACGCACCCGTAAGGGCCCGCGTAAGCCGATCCGCAAGTAATCGCCCAGGAATATAGACATGGCAAAACCTGCTGCTCGTCCTCGTAAGAAAGTCAAAAAGACAGTGGTTGATGGCATCGCCCACATCCATGCGTCTTTCAACAACACCATCGTGACCATCACCGACCGTCAGGGCAACGCGTTGTCCTGGGCTACCTCCGGTGGTTCGGGTTTCCGTGGTTCGCGCAAATCCACCCCGTTCGCAGCTCAGATCGCTGCTGAACGTGCTGGTCAAGCTGCGCTGGAATATGGTCTGAAGAACCTCGACGTTAACGTCAAGGGTCCAGGTCCAGGTCGTGAGTCCGCCGTTCGTGCACTGAACAGCTGCGGCTACAAGATCGCCAGCATCACCGACGTGACGCCTATCCCGCACAACGGGTGCCGTCCGCCGAAGAAGCGTCGCGTGTAATCAGGAGACAGATAAATGGCACGTTACATTGGTCCAAAATGCAAACTGTCTCGCCGTGAAGGCACTGACCTGTTCCTGAAGAGCGGCGTTCGCGCTCTGGAATCGAAGTGCAACATCGAAGCAGCCCCAGGTATCCACGGCCAGCGCCGTGGCCGTCAGTCCGACTACGGTACCCAGCTGCGCGAGAAACAAAAAGTCCGTCGTATCTACGGTGTTCTGGAGCGTCAGTTCCGCGGTTACTACCAAGCTGCTGCCTCGAAAAAAGGCGCAACTGGTGAGAACCTGCTGCAACTGCTCGAGTGCCGTCTGGATAACGTCGTCTACCGTATGGGCTTCGGCTCGACTCGTTCCGAGTCCCGTCAGCTGGTTTCGCACAAAGCGATCAGCGTCAACGGTAAGACTGTAAACATTCCATCCTACCAAGTTCGTCCGGGTGACGTGGTCGCGGTTCGCGAGAAGTCGTCGAACCAGCTGCGCATTGTTCAAGCCCTTGAACTGTGCGCCCAGCGTGGCCGCGTTGAGTGGGTAGACGTAGATGCTGCTAAAAAGTCGGGCGTTTTCAAGAACGTTCCTGCTCGCAGCGACCTGTCTGCCGACATCAACGAAAACCTGATTGTCGAGCTCTACTCCAAGTAAGGGCTAGAAAATAGGTGCATCCATGCAGATTTCGGTAAATGAGTTCCTGACTCCCCGTCACATTGACGTGCAGGTAGTCAGTCCAACCCGCGCCAAGATTACGCTCGAGCCTCTCGAGCGTGGTTTCGGCCATACCCTGGGCAACGCGCTGCGCCGCATCCTGTTGTCCTCCATGCCTGGCTGTGCAGTAGTCGAGGCCGAGATCGATGGCGTACTCCACGAGTACTCCGCGATCGAAGGTGTACAGGAAGACGTAATTGAAATCCTGTTGAACCTGAAAGGTCTGGCTATCAAGCTGCACGGTCGTGACGAAGTTACGCTGACCTTGTCGAAAAAGGGTTCGGGGGTGGTTACCGCTGCCGATATTCAGCTGGATCACGATGTCGAGATCGTCAACCCCGATCACGTAATCGCGAACCTGGCGTCCAACGGCGCCCTGAACATGAAGCTCACTGTAGCTCGTGGTCGCGGTTACGAGCCGGCCGACTCTCGTCAAACTGACGAAGACGAAAGCCGCAGCATTGGCCGTCTCCAGCTGGACGCTTCGTTCAGCCCGGTGCGTCGTATCGCCTACGTGGTCGAGAACGCCCGTGTTGAACAGCGTACCAACCTGGACAAGCTGGTCATTGATCTGGAAACCAACGGCACCCTGGATCCTGAAGAGGCTATCCGCCGCGCTGCGACCATCCTGCAACAGCAGCTGGCCGCGTTCGTCGACCTCAAAGGTGACAGCGAGCCTGTCGTAGTCGAGCAGGAAGACGAGATCGATCCCATCCTGCTGCGTCCGGTTGACGACCTGGAACTGACTGTACGTTCGGCCAACTGCCTCAAGGCGGAGAACATCTACTACATCGGCGACCTGATTCAGCGTACCGAAGTAGAGCTGTTGAAGACTCCTAACCTGGGCAAGAAGTCCCTGACTGAAATCAAGGACGTACTGGCCTCTCGTGGTCTGTCTCTCGGCATGCGCCTCGACAACTGGCCGCCTGCAAGTCTTAAGAAAGACGACAAGGCGACCGCCTGATCGTCGTAATCACCGAACGTAGTGTTTGGTAAGGAATGAATCATGCGTCATCGTAAAAGTGGACGTCACCTGAGCCGTACCAGCTCTCACCGCAAAGCTATGTTCCAGAACATGGCTGTGTCGCTGATCGAGCACGAGCTGATCAAAACCACCCTGCCGAAAGCCAAGGAACTGCGCCGCGTTGCCGAGCCGCTGATCACCCTGGCCAAGGAAGACAGCGTTGCTAACCGTCGTCTGGCCTTCGACCGTACCCGTTCGAAGTCCGCTGTTGGCAAACTGTTCAACGACCTGGGCAAGCGTTACGCCACCCGTCAGGGCGGCTACCTGCGCATCCTGAAGTGCGGTTTCCGCGCTGGCGACAACGCCCCTATGGCGTACGTCGAGCTGGTTGATCGTCCGGTCGGCGGTGCTGTAGAAGCTGCTGAGTAAGACGTTCTGTCTGCTACAAAGAACCGGGCCTAGTGCCCGGTTTTTTGTCTTTACATGTATTGTAATTATCTATTGATGTTAGTCATTCAATGAATTTGTTCTTGTGACCTCGTTCGCCAATACTCTCCTCAAGCCGTTTGGTCGGCACATCAAGACCCCATAAGGAGAGCCCATGAGCAAGATTCTCACCACCGCCAGCGGTGCACCCGTAGCCGATAACCAGAATTCCCGTTCTGCAGGCCCGCGCGGCCCGCTGCTGCTCGATGATTTCCACCTGGTGGAGAAACTCGCCCATTTCAACCGTGAGAACATCCCCGAGCGTCGTGTACACGCCAAGGGCTCGGGTGCTTACGGTACCTTCACGGTCACCCGCGACATCACCCATTACACCCATGCAAAACTGTTCTCGGAGGTCGGCAAGCAAACGGAGACCTTCCTGCGCTTCTCTACTGTTGGGGGTGAGCGTGGCTCGGCCGACACCGAGCGCGACCCGCGCGGTTTTGCCGTCAAGTTCTATACCGAAGAAGGCAACTGGGACATCGTTGGCAACAACACGCCGGTATTCTTCATCCGCGATCCGTTGAAGTTCCCTGACTTTATCCACACCCAGAAGCGCCATCCGCAGACCAACCTGAAAAATGCCCAGATGATGTGGGATTTCTGGTCGCACTCGCCCGAAGCGCTGCACCAGGTCACCATTCTGTTCTCTGACCGCGGAATTCCGGATGGCTATCGCCACATGCACGGGTTCGGCAGCCACACCTACAGCCTGGTCAATGCCCAAGGTGAGCGCACCTGGGTCAAATGGCACTTCAAGACCCAGCAGGGCATCAAGAATCTGGAACCTTCCGAAGCCGCGCGTTTGGCAGGTACTGATCCGGATTACGCGCAGCGTGACCTGTTCGAGGCCATTGCACGCGGCGATTACCCGCGCTGGACTGTCTGCATCCAGGTGATGAGCGAAGCCGAGGCAGCCGGACGTGGCGAGAATCCGTTCGATGTCACGAAAACCTGGTCGCAGAAAGATTTTCCGCTGATCGAGGTGGGCGTTCTGGAGCTCAACCGTAACCCGTTGAACTACTTTGCCGAAGTCGAGCAAGCCACGTTCGGCCCGAGCAACATGGTGCCTGGCGTTGGCCTCTCGCCCGACCGCATGCTGCAAGGCCGCGTGTTCGCCTATGCAGACGCCCACCGCTACCGCGTCGGGACCAACCATCAGCAGTTGCCGGTTAACGCGCCGCGCTGTCCGATGCACAGCTACCAGCGCGATGGCTCGATGGCTAACGGTAGCTATGGCAGTGCGCCGAACTATGAGCCGAACAGCTACGCGGACGCGCCCAAGCAGTCGGCACGTCACGCCGAGCCCGCGTTGCCCTTGAGTGGTGCCGCGGATCGTTACGATCACCGTGAGGACAATGACTACTACAGTCATGCCGGTGCGTTGTTCCGCTTGATGAGTGAGCAGCAAAAGGCACTTCTTTTCCGCAACATCGCCGGCGCCATGGCCGGTGTCAGCGAAGAGGTGGTTCAGCGGCAGCTGCAGCACTTCTTCAAGGCTGACCCGGCCTACGCAGAAGGGATAGCCAACGCGTTGGGCGTAAACCTCGCCTAAGTCGAAGTGATAAGGAGAACCGCCCTCAATTGGGCGGTTTTTCAATGAATATCACTACTGTTTAGCCGATTTTTTACTTCTAATTGCGCGTTTTTCAGTGACCGCGCGCGAAAGCTGGTTCACACTATGTGGCATAGACGTTTTCACATGGAGAAACAGGGCGATGCAAGGTCACCCGGATGTTATCAACTACCTCGTTACATTGCTGAAGGGCGAACTGGCGGCGCGCGACCAGTACTTCATCCACTCGCGTATGTACGAAGACTGGGGCCTGTCCAAGCTCTACGAGCGAATCAACCATGAGATGGAAGAAGAGACGCAGCACGCCGATGCCCTGATGCGTCGAATTCTCATGCTCGAAGGTACGCCAGACATGCGCGCGGATGACCTCGAAGTGGGTACAACCGTGCCGGAGATGATCGAAGCGGATCTGAAGCTCGAGTACAAGGTACGGGCTGCACTGTGCAAAGGCATCGAGCTTTGCGAGCTGCACAAGGATTACGTCAGCCGCGATATCCTGCGTGCGCAGTTGGCCGACACCGAGGAAGATCACACCTACTGGCTGGAGAAGCAGCAGGGCCTGATCAAGGCGATAGGCCTGGAGAACTACCTGCAGTCGCAGATGTAACGCCGGCCACCCTGATACCCAAAGCCCCTGGCAATCAACTGCCAGGGGCTTTTTGTTTATGCCCGGTCCCGCTCCAGCAACGGTTTGAGGTAATGCCCGGTATAGGACTGTTTGGTGTTGCTCAGTTCTTCCGGTGTACCACAGGCGATGATCTGGCCACCCTTGGAGCCACCCTCAGGCCCCAGATCCACCAGCCAGTCCGCTGTCTTGATCACGTCCAGGTTGTGCTCGATCACCACTACGGTGTTGCCGTGGTCGCGCAGGCGATGCAGTACGTCCAGCAGCTGCTGGATGTCGGCGAAGTGCAGGCCGGTGGTCGGCTCATCGAGGATATACAGCGTTTTGCCCGTGTCGCGCTTGGACAGCTCGCGCGACAGCTTCACCCGTTGCGCCTCACCACCGGACAACGTGGTCGCCGACTGCCCCAGCTTGATGTACGAAAGCCCGACATCCATCAGGGTCTGAAGCTTGCGCGCCAGCGCGGGGACGGCGTCGAAGAACTCGCGGGCATCCTCGATGGTCATTTCCAGTACTTCGTGGATGTTCTTGCCCTTGTACTTGATCTCAAGCGTCTCACGGTTATAGCGCTTGCTCTTGCAGACATCGCACGGAACGTAGATATCCGGCAGGAAGTGCATTTCGACCTTGATCAGGCCATCGCCCTGGCACGCTTCGCAACGGCCACCTTTGACGTTGAACGAGAAGCGCCCCGGTCCGTAACCGCGGGATCGCGATTCCGGCACGCCCGCGAACAGCTCGCGGATCGGAGTGAAGATGCCGGTATAGGTGGCTGGGTTCGAGCGTGGTGTACGGCCAATCGGGCTCTGGTCGATATCGACCACTTTATCCAGGTGCTGCAGGCCATCGATGCTGGTGTGGGCGGCAGCCTCCAGGCTGCTTGCGCCATTGAGGGCGGTGGCGGCCAGGGGGAACAGGGTGTTGTTGATCAGGGTCGACTTGCCCGAGCCGGAGACACCGGTCACGCAGGTCAGCAGACCGATCGGCACCTCCAGATCGACGTTCTGCAGGTTATTGCCTCGCGCACCCTTGAGCTTGAGTTGCAGCTTCTTGTTGCGCGGCGTGCGTTTGGCCGGCACCACGATCTTCTTGCGACCGGACAGGTACTTACCGGTGAGCGAGTCAGGGTGAGCCATCACTTCCTGTGGTGTACCCTCGGCGACGATCCGGCCGCCATGCACGCCCGCCCCGGGGCCGATGTCGACGACATAGTCGGCCAGGCGAATGGCATCCTCGTCGTGTTCGACGACGATCACCGTATTGCCCAGGTCCCGCAGGTGGTTGAGGGTGGCCAGCAAGCGATCGTTGTCGCGTTGATGAAGTCCGATGGACGGTTCATCGAGGATGTACATCACCCCCACCAAGCCTGCGCCGATCTGGCTTGCCAGGCGGATACGCTGGGCTTCGCCGCCGGACAAGGTCTCGGCGCTGCGGTCCAGTGTCAGGTAGTCGAGGCCGACGTTGACCAGAAACTGCAGGCGTTCACAGATTTCCTTGAGGATTTTCGCGGCGATTTCACCGCGCCGACCGGTCAGGGTCAATGCGCCGAAGTAATCGCTGGCTTCGCCGATCGGCAGGTTGGTCACTGCTGGTAGGGTCTTCTCCCCGACCCAAACATGGCGGGCTTCACGGCGCAAACGCGTACCACGGCAGTCCGGGCAGGGCTGCGTGCCGAGGAATTTGGCCAGTTCTTCGCGCACGGTGGCCGACTCGGTCTCACGGTAGCGCCGCTCCAGGTTCGGCACGATGCCCTCGAACGGGTGCGAACGCTTGACGATGTCCCCGCGGTCGTTGAGGTACTTGAAGTCGACGCTCTGCTTGCCACTGCCCTGAAGAATGACCTTCTGGTGTTCCGCAGAGAGCTGCTCGAAAGGCGCTTCGAGGCTGAAGCCATAGTGCGCGGCCAGCGAGCCGAGCATCTGGAAGTAATAGACGTTGCGCCGGTCCCAGCCGCGGATCGCCCCTTCGGCCAGCGTCAGCTCGGCATTGACAAGGCGCTTGGTGTCGAAGAACTGCTTTACGCCCAGACCGTCGCACGTCGGGCAGGCGCCAGCGGGATTGTTGAAGGAGAACAGCTTCGGTTCCAGCTCGCTGATCGCATGACCGCAGATAGGGCAGGCGAAGCGTGCGGAGAAGATCATCTCTTCGCCGGCCTCGTCGTCCATCGGCGCCACCAGGGCAATGCCGTCCGCCAGTTTCAGGGCTGTCTCGAACGACTCGGCCAGGCGCTGCTGCAAATCGGCACGCACTTTGAAACGGTCTACCACTACATCGATGCTGTGCTTCTTCTGCTTGTCCAGCTTGGGCAGTTCGTCGAGCTCGTAGAGCTTGCCATTGACCCGTGCACGGACGAAGCCCTGGGCGCGAAGTTCGTCGAACACAGCCAGGTGCTCGCCCTTGCGCTCGCGGATCACCGGGGCCAGCAGCATGAGTTTGCTGCCCTCGGGTTGGGCAAGCACCAGGTCGACCATTTGGCTGATGGTCTGCGCTTCCAGCGGAATGTCGTGGTCAGGGCAACGCGGCGTACCGACACGGGCATAGAGCAGGCGCAGGTAGTCGTAGATCTCGGTAATGGTGCCGACGGTCGAGCGTGGGTTGTGCGACGTCGATTTCTGTTCGATGGAAATGGCCGGCGACAGCCCCTCGATGGTGTCGACGTCGGGTTTTTCCATCATCGACAGGAACTGTCGGGCATAGGCCGAGAGCGACTCGACGTAGCGGCGCTGGCCTTCGGCGTACAGGGTGTCGAACGCCAGGGATGACTTACCGGAGCCGGACAGGCCGGTGATCACGATCAGCTTGTCCCGGGGCAGGGTCAGGTCGATGTTCTTCAGGTTGTGGGTACGTGCCCCACGAATCAGGATCTTGTCCACTGCGGCCTCGCTCTGCGGGCATAAACAAGGAAGTATACGGCGCGCTGCCAGTACGCGGCAAAGCGTCGCGTAGATGCCGTCAAGCTGTCGGACTGGTAGAATCGCCGCCGGTTCATACGAGGTTAAACCATGCACGACACCCACAACGAACGCATGAGTGGCAGCGAAACCCGCGCCGCAGGCGGCCTGGCTCTGGTCTTTGCCTTTCGTATGCTGGGCATGTTCATGGTCTTGCCCGTGCTGGCCACCTACGGCATGGACCTTGCCGGCGCTACCCCCGCGCTGATTGGCCTGGCCATCGGTGCCTATGGATTGACCCAAGCGGTGCTGCAGATCCCGTTCGGGGTGATTTCCGACCGCATCGGCCGTCGCCCGGTGATCTACCTGGGCTTGGTCATCTTCGCCCTGGGCAGTGTGCTGGCGGCCCAGGCCGACTCGATCTGGGGCGTGATCGCCGGTCGCATCCTGCAAGGCGCAGGGGCGATTTCCGCAGCGGTCATGGCGTTGCTGTCAGACCTGACACGCGAGCAGCACCGTACCAAGGCCATGGCCATGATCGGCATGAGCATCGGCCTGTCGTTCGCTGTAGCCATGGTCGTCGGCCCCTTGCTGACACGTGCCTTCGGCTTGTCAGGATTATTCCTCGCCACCGCAGCGTTGGCGCTGGTCGGTATCGCGCTGATCGCCTTCCTGGTGCCTAATACCCACAGCACCTTGCAGCACCGAGAGTCAGGTGTGGCGCGCCAGGCCCTCGGCCCGACCCTGCGCCATCCGGACCTTCTGCGCCTGGACGCGGGCATTTTCATCCTTCATGCCATCCTCATGGCCAGCTTCGTGGCGCTGCCGTTGGCGTTCGTCGAGCGTGGCGGGCTGCCCAAGGAAGAGCACTGGTGGGTGTACCTGACCGCGTTGTTCATCTCATTTTTTGCAATGGTCCCGTTCATCATCTACGGCGAAAAGAAGCGCAAGATGAAGCGCGTTTTGGTTGGTGCGGTCGCTGTGCTGCTGCTAGTCGAGGTGTTCTTCTGGGAATGGGCTGACAACTTGCGCGGACTGGTGATCGGCACCGTGGTATTCTTTACCGCATTCAACTTGCTGGAGGCGTCGTTGCCTTCGTTGGTGAGCAAGGTGTCGCCCGCTGGCGGCAAAGGGACGGCGATGGGGGTATATTCCACCAGCCAGTTCCTCGGCGCTGCTCTGGGAGGAATCATCGGTGGCTGGTTGTTCCAGCACGGTGGGCTGAGCATGGTGTTCCTCGGTTGTGCAGGGCTCTGCGCCATTTGGTTGGTCGTTGCCTTGCGTATGAACGAGCCGCCCTATGTGACCAGCCTGCGCATGCCGCTGTCGCCCGAGGCCGTCCGTGAAGCCGGACTGACCGAGCGCCTGATGGCCGTGCCGGGTGTAACCGACGCCGTGGTGGTGGCAGACGAGGCCGCCATCTATATCAAACTGGATACGAAAATTTTGGACCGTGCGACCCTGGAGCGTCTGGTGAATCCAGCCTCTTCGGCGTGCGAAGCCTAGGAGAACGTTATGGCCCGTGGGGTTAACAAAGTCATTCTGGTCGGCACCTGCGGTCAGGATCCCGAAGTCCGCTACCTGCCCAACGGTAACGCCGTGACCAACCTGAGCCTGGCTACCAGTGAGCAGTGGACCGACAAGCAGTCCGGTCAGAAGGTCGAGCGTACCGAGTGGCACCGTGTGTCGCTGTTCGGCAAGGTTGCCGAAATTGCTGGTGAATACCTGCGCAAGGGTTCCCAAGTCTACATCGAGGGCAAGCTGCAGACTCGCGAGTGGGAAAAAGACGGCATCAAGCGCTACACCACCGAAATCATCGTCGACATGCAGGGCACCATGCAGCTGCTCGGCGGCCGTCCGCAGAACCAGCAACAGGGCGGCGACCCCTACAACCAGGGTGGCGGCAACTACGGTGGCCAGCAGCAGTACAACCAGGCACCGCGCCAGCAGGCCCCACGTCCGCAACAGGCACCACAGCGTCCCGCGCCGCAGCAGCCAGCTCCACAGCCAGCCGCCGACTTCGATAGCTTCGACGACGATATTCCGTTCTAAGGAATTGCTGCAGCGTTGAGCTGATCGTAAAACCCCCGCGATGCGGGGGTTTTTTATAGGTGTGGTGTTTTGTATTGAAGCAACCCGGGCCGCGCATGAACGCCCTGAACCGTGAAGGTTCAGTAGAACAGCCGCGGCTCCGGCGAATCCAGCAGGCTGGCCAGCTTGGTCAAGGCGAAGCTCAGTTCCTGGCGGCTGGGTGTCATCAAGGCGATGCGCACGCCGCAGGTGGCGGAGGTCCGCTCTGGCAGGAACTGGCTGCCACTGACAACCGTCACCCCATTGTTGCGCGCCAGGTTGGCGAACTCGTCGCTGGTCCAGGGCTCGGGCAATTCCAGCCAGATGTGGAAGCTGTTGGGCTGGCTGCGAATGTTGTACTGGCCGAGGATTTCCCGTGCCATCTGCTGTCGCGCCGCGGCTTCGCTCTGCTGGACCTGGATCAACTGATCGGCCTTGCCGCTGTTGATCAGGTTGCTGGCCAGCTGGGCCATCAGTGGCGAAGGCATCCAGACGCTGCTGCGCACCATCGACGACAGCCGCGACAGCGTCTGCGGCGGGGCATACAGGTAGCCGATGCGCAGCGCCGGCAGCACGCTCTTGGACAGGCTGGTCAGGTACACCGAACGCTCGGGCGCATAGGCGGCCAGTGGTTCGTACTCGGGGTTCGGTTCAAGAAACCCGTAGATGTCGTCATCGATGATGAACAGGTCGAATTCACGCGCGATCTGAGCGATAGCTTCGCGTCGCTCGCGGGGCATGATCGAGTTGGTCGGGTTCTGGTGGGTCGCCACGCAAACCAGCAGGGCAGGGCGATGCTCGCGACAGGCCGCACGAAGCGCCTCCGGAATGAGACCGTGCTCGTCCATTGCCACACCGCGCAGACGGCGACCCATGCTGTGCGCAAGCGAAATGATGCCGGGGTAGCAGAACGACTCGCACAGAATCACATCGTCGCTTTTCGACAGGCTGCTGATGGCTACCAGCAGGCCATGCTGCGCGCCAGAGGTCAGCACCACCTGCTGCCAGCGGGCCTCGGGCAACCAGCGCTGGATCCAGGCGGCACCCGCTTGCTTGTGCGTCGCATGGCCACCTTCGGTGACGTAGTCCAGCACTTGCGCAAGATCGGGGGCGTCGGCCAGCGCATTGATCGCGCCGCGCAGCCAGTCGGCCATGTGCGCGTCGTTGGGTTTGATGATCGAGAGGTCGACCTGGCTGCTGTCGCCTTTCTGCGCTGCAGGCACCGTCTGTAGCGCAGGCGTGGGTGTCGCGGACTGTCGCTGCAACACGAAGGTGCCACGGCCGACCTCGCCAACCACCAGGCCGCGCTTGGCAGCTTCGTCGTAAGCCCGGCCGATGGTGCCAGGGGTCACGCTCAACGCCTCGGCCAGGTCCTTGAGTGTTGGCAAGCGATCGCCAGCTGCAAGACGACCGCTGCCGATGTCCTGTTCGAGGGCGTCGGCGATCATCAGGTAGACCGGTTGCGACAGGTCGCTGTAGTGAGGAACCCACATAGAAATGGCACCAGAATCTGCGAGAACGCGGAAGCCTAGCACGAATGGTCTTATAGAGGTAATTGCAATTTCCTACGGGTTAATTACCTCTATTGCATCGGTTCTGCTCTGTGATCGGTCGATACGAAGGCGCGTTCTCGCCGGTCCAAGGCGGGTGGTAGGGTGCCGGCTCTTCGCCAGCCCATGTTGAAATCTTTTGAAATCAATGGCTTGATTGAGTCGGTGCAATTTTGTGCGTAATCATTGTAAAAATTTAATTGAATCGAGTCATTTTCCGTTATTACAATGATTGAGTCGATGCAATGTGCCTGCGCCGCTCGGACGTACGCCCTGTCATCGTATTGTTGTGAACGGCTTCAAAAAATAACGACGTCTGCCGCCTCTGCCCGGCTTAGCACGACAACGAATGGCCCCAAGCTAGTTCAATGGAATATCACTCGAAATGGAAAGCGCACACCTGCAACAAGCAGCCGAAACTCAGGCCTCACTGGAGATTCGCTTGCCCTGGGTCGTCTCCAGTGCCTGGCAAACCTTGCTGAACAACACGCCGCTCGACTTCGAGACCAGCAAAGACCTTTATCCACAACTCAAGGACCAGGCGCAGGAAGTGCTGGGCAAGGCGCTGTGTCAGCAGATTCATCACTTCGTCGAAAACCCTGACCTGACCTCCCTGATCGTGCGCAACTGCCCCCGTGACCGCGATGTGCCGCCAACGCCGTATTCCGGCGTACTCAGCCCGCGCAGCACGCCGGTTGCCTGCCTGGTCAGCTTGACCATGCAGAGCCTGATGGGCATCCACCCGATCGTTTACGAAGGCGAGAACGACGGCCGGCTGTTCCGCCATGTCATCCCGGCGCGTAGTTCCTCCAGTCACAAGAGCTCGCATGGCTCCCGACTGCGTTTTTCCTATCACGTCGACAACCCTGACCTGCCATTGTCCTCCGAGCCCATCGGCGAGGCGTCCTGCTGCCCAGAGTACCTGTCGTTCTTCGGTATGCGCTGTGACCCGCGCATCAGCACCACCCTGGTCAACCTCGATGCCGTGATCGCAGCCCTGCCAATGGCCACGGTGCGAGAACTGTGCCTGCCGCAGTTCGAGATTCGCCGTCCGGACTCCTTCACGGGTAACCGCCGTCGCACGGCCGAGCTGCCGGTGCTGGTACGCGGTCAATCCGGCGAGTGGTTGTGCCGCTTCGACAGCGAGAATACCCATGGCCTGAACCTGCGTGCCGAACAAGCGTTGGCCAGTTTGCGCAGTCTGTTGGAAACCCGCCGCTTCGATGAGCCGCACCTGTTACTGCCAGGCGACTTCATGATCTTCAAGAACCAGCGCGTGCTGCATGCCCGTGATGGCTTCGAGCCACAGAACGACGGCGCCGACCGCTGGTTGTTGCGACTGTTCGCGGTCAATGACCTGAACCGGGTTCGCCTGGCCCGGGCCGACCACCTCTACGAAGTTCTCTCGTAACCCTCTCCACCACTCGACGGACACACTGCTATGGAACTGTTAGGCGCCTTCTGGGCGGAACATTGGCTGTTGGCGATTTTGCTGCTGGGCGCAATCGCCTTCATCGCTGGCTTCGTGGATAGCATCGCTGGGGGCGGTGGGCTGTTTCTGGTCCCAGGGTTTCTGCTGGTCGGCATGCCGCCCCAGGTCGCCCTGGGCCAGGAGAAGCTGGTGAGTACGCTGGGAACCCTGGCGGCCATCAGAAACTTCCTGGCCAACAGCAAGATGGTCTGGCAGGTGGCGTTGGTCGGTGTACCGTTCTCGCTGCTCGGTGCTTATCTAGGGGCCCACCTGATCGTGTCGATCTCCCAGGAGACCGTGGGCAAGATCATCCTCGCACTGATCCCTTTCGGCATCCTGATCTTCCTTACCCCTAAAGATCGACCTGTCGAAGAACGCGAGCTGTCGACGCGCATGCTCTACACGGTGGTGCCACTGACCTGCCTGGTGATCGGCTTCTACGACGGCTTCTTCGGACCAGGTACCGGCAGCATGTTCATCATCGCGTTCCATTACCTGTTGCGCATGGACCTGGTATCCAGCTCGGCCAACTCCAAGACCTTCAACTTTGCCTCCAACATCGGTGCACTGGTGGCTTTCGTGATGGCGGGCAAGGTGGTCTATCTCCTGGCCGTGCCCCTGGTGGCCTGCAACATCCTCGGCAACCACATGGGCAGCGCCCTGGCCATCCGTAAAGGCAACGAGGTGGTACGCAAGGCCCTCGTGTTCTCGATGCTGTGCCTGTTCACCAGCCTGGGCGTGAAATACCTGGCCTGACCCCCTGACTTCTGGAGATCCCTGATGAAAACAGCATTCGTAACCGGCGCATCCTCTGGGTTTGGCCGTGCCATCTGCCAAACCCTGGTCAAGAAGGGCTACCGCGTCATCGGTGGCGCCCGGCGCACCGACAAACTGCAGGAGCTGGAAGCGGAACTGGGCGACAATTTCATCCCGCTGACGTTGGATGTCACCGATGCCCGGTCGATTGCTTCTGCGGTAGAACAGATCAACGAGGCGGCGCCCAGCATCGATGTGCTGGTCAATAACGCCGGGCTGGCGCTGGGCATCGAGCGTGCCCAGGTCAGCAGTGCCGAGAACTGGCAGCGCATGATCGACACCAATGTCACCGGGTTGGCCATGGTTACCCATGCCGTGCTGCCGCAGATGGTGAAGGCCGACAGCGGTATGATCATCAACATCGGCTCGATTGCGGGTACTTATCCCTACCCCGGTGGCAACGTGTACGGTGCCAGCAAGGCTTTCGTCCGCCAGTTCAGCTTGAACCTGCGCGCCGATCTGGCAGGCACCCGCGTGCGCGTCAGCAACATCGAACCTGGGCTGTGTTCGGGTACCGACTTCTCGGTGGTGCGCCTGAACGGTGACTTGGCCGCGGTGGAGGCGCTGTATCGCGACGTGCAGGCAATTCTGCCCGAAGACATTGCTGCCACCGTTGCCTGGATCGCCGAGCAACCGGCCCATGTGAACATCAATACCGTAGAAATGATGCCGGTTGCGCAGAGCAGTGCGGCGCTGAACGTGGTGCGCAACCTGCCAGAGTGCTGAAAAGCCTGCATCCCACCTCCATGGTGCTTGCCACCGGATCGTCAGCGCCCATCAGAACGAGCGCCGCCCGCGCGGCGCTTCGCTCCCTTTTTCTCAGCCAATTTCGTCTGTGGCGTACGGCGGTAACGTGCAGATCGCACTGGCATAACTGGCCCGAAACGAACGTAGGAGCGAGCCTTGCTCGCGATGCGATGCGATGCGATGCGATGCGATGCGATGCGATGCGCGGGCGGTCGGCGCTCGATCTCATGTGCACTGAATAGCCCAAGACATACCCAACGACTCCCCCCATGACCCACGTCATCGCACTTCCATGAATCTTGTCTAGTCTTAACGGTTGGCGGCATCTATTTGCCACCACCGTGACTACCAGAGGCGCCGGCCAAGTCCCGCGCGCTCACACCTGATCAGGAGTACACGATGGACCTCAACCGTCGGCAGTTCTTCAAGGTCGCCGCCGTCGGCCTTGGAGGCTCGAGCCTGGCGGCGTTGGGCATGGCCCCGACGCCAGCCTTCGCCGAGCAGGTGCGCCACTTCAAGCTGGCGCACACCCACGAGACGCGTAACACCTGCCCCTACTGTTCGGTCGGCTGCGGCCTGATCATGTACAGCCAGGGTGATGCGGGCAAGAACGTCAAACAGAACATCATCCATATCGAAGGCGACGCCGATCACCCGGTCAACCGCGGCACCCTATGCCCGAAAGGCGCTGGCCTGCTGGACTTCATCCACAGCGCCAGTCGCCTGCAGTACCCTGAGGTGCGCAAGCCGGGCAGCAAGGAGTGGGTACGGGTCAGTTGGGATGATGCGCTCGACCGCATCGCCGACCTGATGAAGCAGGACCGCGACGCCAACTTCATCGAGAAAAACGCCCAGGGTCAGACGGTCAACCGTTGGCTCACCACTGGTTTTCTCGCTGCATCCGCCGCCTCCAGCGAGGCTGGCTACCTGACCCACAAGGTCATCCGCGCAACAGGCATGCTGGGGTTCGATAACCAGGCGCGTGTCTGACATGGCCCGACGGTGGCAAGTCTTGCCCCGACGTACGGCCGTGGCGCCATGACCAACCATTGGTCAGATATCGCCAACGCGAATCTGGTCCTGGTGATGGGTGGCAACGCAGCAGAAGCGCATCCGTGCGGCTTCAAGTGGGTGACCGAGGCCAAGGCGCACAACAAGGCGCGGCTGATCGTGGTCGACCCGCGGTTTACCCGTACCGCCTCGGTGGCGGACTACTACGCGCCGATACGCACCGGCAGTGATATCGCCTTCATGGGCGGGCTGATCAATTACCTGCTGAGCAACGACAAGATCCAGCACGAATACGTGCGCAACTACACCGACGTGTCGTTCATCGTCAAAGAAAACTATGGTTTCGAGGACGGGCTGTTCAGCGGCTACGATGCGGCCAAGCGTGTGTATGCCGACAAATCCGGCTGGGGATACGAGCTGGGTGAAGATGGCTTCGCCAAGGTCGACCCGACGCTCCAGCACCCGCGATGCGTCTATCAACTGATGAAGCAGCACTACAGCCGCTACACACCGGAAGTGGCGAGCATGACCTGTGGCATGCCGCAGGACGCCATGATGAAAATCTGGGAGGAGATCGCCACCTGCTCGGTACCGGGCAAGACCATGACGATCCTCTACGCGCTGGGCTGGACGCAACACTCGATCGGTGCGCAGATCATCCGCAGCGCCGCGATGGTGCAGTTGCTGCTGGGCAACGTTGGCATGCCGGGGGGCGGGGTCAATGCCCTGCGCGGGCATTCCAACATCCAGGGTCTGACCGACCTTGGCCTGCTGTCGAACTCGCTGCCGGGTTACCTGACCTTGCCTGGTGACGCCGAGCAGGACTACGCCGCCTACATCGACAAGCGCGCCTCCAAACCGTTGCGCCCCGGCCAGCTGTCATACTGGCAGAACTACGGCAAGTTCCATGTCAGCTTGATGAAGGCCTGGTTCGGCGCCAATGCAACTGCGCAGAACAATTGGGGCTACGACTGGCTACCCAAGCTCGACGTACCAGCCTACGACGTGCTGCGCATGTTCGAGATGATGGGGCAGGGCAAGGTCAACGGCTACATGTGCCAGGGCTTCAACCCTATTGCCGCGTTGCCGGACAAGAACCGCGTCACTGCGGCCTTGGCCAAGCTCAAGTGGCTGGTGATCATGGACCCGCTGGCCACCGAAACCTCGGAGTTCTGGCGCAACGCCGGGCCGTTCAACGATGTCGACACGGCCAACATCCAGACCGAAGTCATCCGCCTGCCCACCACCTGTTTCGCCGAGGAAGATGGTTCGCTGGTCAACAGCAGTCGTTGGTTGCAGTGGCACTGGAAAGGCGCCGATGGCCCGGGCGAAACACGCACCGATGTGCACATCATGAGCGAACTGTTCCTGCGCCTGCGCAAGCGGTATCAGGCCCAAGGCGGTGCTTTCCCGGACGCGCTGATGAGCATCAACTGGCCGTACAAGGTCCCCGAAGAGCCATCCCCGGAGGAACTGGCCAAGGAGATGAACGGCTGGGCAGTGACCGACCTCACCGACCCGACCGGAGCGCAGCTCAAGGCCGGCCAGCAGCTGTCGGGCTTCGGTCAGCTCAAGGATGACGGCAGCACCGCCTCCGGCTGCTGGATCTTCTCCGGCTGCTGGACCGAGCAGGGCAACCAGATGGCCCGCCGCGACAACAGCGACCCCTATGGCATGCACCAGGTACAGAACTGGGCATGGGCCTGGCCCGCCAACCGTCGCATCCTCTACAACCGGGCCTCCAGCGACCCACAAGGCAAACCGTGGGACCCGGAGAAGAAGCGCCTGGTGTGGTGGAACGGCAAGGCCTGGACAGGCACCGACGTGCCCGACTTCAAGGTCGACTCGCCACCGGAGGCGGGGATGAATCCGTTCATCATGAACCCTGAGGGCGTGGCGCGGTTCTTCGCCATCGACAAGATGGCCGAGGGGCCGTTCCCCGAGCACTACGAGCCGTTCGAAACGCCGATTGGCATCAACCCGCTGCATCCGCAGAACCAGAAGGCCACGAGCAACCCGGCCGGACGGATCTTCGATTCGGTGTGGGACACCTTGGGCAAGCACGACGAGTTCCCTTACGCGGCAACGACCTACCGGCTGACCGAGCACTTCCACTTCTGGAGCAAGCATTGCCGACTCAACGCCATTGCCCAGCCCGAGCAGTTCGTCGAGATCGGCGAGGTGTTGGCCAATGAGAAGGGCATCAAGGCGGGCGACCGGGTGCGGGTGTCGAGCAAGCGCGGGCATATCGAAGCGGTAGCGGTGGTGACCAAGCGGATTCGCCCGCTCAAGGTCAACAACCAGACCGTGCACCAGATCGGCATCCCGTTGCACTGGGGCTTCACCGGGGCTACTCGGCACGGCTACCTGACCAACACGCTGGTGCCGTTCCTCGGTGACGGCAATACCCAGACGCCGGAGTCCAAGTCGTTCCTCGTCAAAGTGGAGAAAATCTGATGGCCAGCCAAGACATCATCGCTCGCTCGGCCACCACCACTGTACCGCCTTCGGTACGCCAGCAGCAGGAAGTGGCCAAGCTGATCGACACCACCAAGTGCATCGGCTGCAAGGCCTGCCAGGTGGCGTGTTCGGAGTGGAACGAGTTGCGTGACGAGGTCGGCCACAACCATGGTACCTACGACAATCCTCAGGACCTGACCGCTGAAACCTGGACCCTGATGCGCTTCACCGAGCACGAGCGCGATGACGGTAACCTGGAGTGGCTGATCCGCAAGGACGGCTGCATGCATTGCGCAGACCCAGGTTGCCTGAAGGCGTGTCCGAGTCCGGGGGCGATCATCAAGCATGCCAACGGCATCGTCGACTTCAACCAGGACCATTGCATCGGTTGCGGCTACTGCATCACCGGCTGCCCGTTCAACATTCCGCGGATCTCGCAGAAAGACCACAAGGCATACAAGTGCACCTTGTGTTCCGACCGCGTGACCGTGGGCCTGGAACCGGCCTGCGTGAAGACGTGCCCAACCGGGGCGATTGTGTTCGGGACCAAGGACGAGATGAAGGTTCATGCCGCCGAGCGTATCGTCGATCTCAAGTCGCGAGGCTACGACAACGCCGGGTTGTACGACCCCGATGGTGTCGGTGGCACTCACGTCATGTACGTGTTGCACCATGCCGACACGCCCAAGCTTTACGCCGGCCTGCCGGACCAGCCGGTGATCAGCCCGCTGGTCGGGTTGTGGAAGGGCTTCGCCAAGCCGCTGGCGCTGCTGGCCATGGGCGCGGCGGTGCTGGCTGGATTCTTCCACTATGTGCGGGTCGGCCCGCAGCGTGTCGAGGAGGATGAACACCCCGCACCGCCGGGTGATGGCGTGCATCAGGTGGACCCGTCGGTCCATGTCTATGATCCTAAACAGCCCGGCGGGCAGGGGGAGCAGCGGCCATGAACGACAACAAGCCTATCCTGCGCTACAACGCCAACGAGCGGAGCAATCACTGGGTCGTGGCGATCCTGTTCGTGCTCGCTGGACTGTCGGGGCTGGCGCTGTTCCACCCAGCGCTGTTCTGGCTGAGTCACCTGTTCGGTGGCGGCCCATGGACGCGCATCCTGCATCCGTTCATCGGGGTAGCGATGTTCGTGTTCTTCCTGGGCCTGGTGCTGCGCTTCTGGCGTGCCAACTTCATCACCGCCAATGACCGCCTGTGGTTGCGCCGCATCGACCGGGTGATGCTCAACAAGGAGGAGGGCGTACCGCCGATCGGCAAGTACAACGCGGGCCAGAAGCTGCTGTTCTGGACCCTGTTGCTGTGCATGCTGGTGTTGCTGGTCAGTGGCGTGGTGATCTGGCGAGCGTACTTCAGCCATTACTTCGACATCGGCGCCATTCGTCTTGCCTCCTTGCTACATGCCTTGGCAGCCTTCGTGCTGATTCTCAGCATCATCGTGCACATCTATGCCGGGATCTGGATCAAGGGCTCGGTAGGCGCCATGTTGCATGGTTGGGTGAGCCGCGCCTGGGCGCGCAAACACCACGCGTTGTGGTACCGCGAAGTGACTGGCGACAAGACGCCGACCCCTCACGGACGTAAAGAAGGATGACCGTTTGAGCACGATACTCGAGCCAGGGCAGATCGAAGCCTCGGCAGTGATGCCGCCGTTTCTGCATCTGCCCCCCGCCAACCTGTTCGAGCTGCGCGCCACGCGCCTCGAACAATTATCCACAGGGCATGCCTTGGGTGACTATTTGCGGCTGGTCGCCCGGCTGTGCCGCATTCAGCAACAGCTTGTGGATAACCCGCCCAGCGGTTTGCCGGTGGCAGAAGACCGTCAGCGCTTGTGTATGAGTCATGGGTTGCCGCCGCTGGCCGCAGATAGCCTGGTTCGCGAAGGCCCGTGGCTGGGATGGCTGCAGGCGTTGCTCGATCACTTCGACAGTGAAGCTGATGGCCCGCTGGTCGATGCCTTGCAGGCCCTGCGTGGCAGCGACGATGGCCAGCGCAAGGGCTGGGGCATCGCCCTGCTCGCTGGCCAGTACGACGCAGTGCCGGCGGCGCTGGTCCCCTTCATTGGCGCGGCTTTGCAAGCGGCCTGGTCGAGCTGGTTGCTGGCGTTGCCCGCGCCCGAACTCCAGCCCACCGCTAGCCTGGCCCAGTGCCCGGCTTGCGGTTCGCCGGCCATGGCCGGCGTAGTGCGCAATCGCGGCAAGCACAATGGGTTGCGTTACCTGGTATGTTCATTGTGCGCCTGTGAATGGCATGTGGTGCGGGTCAAGTGTGTGTACTGCGAGTCGAGCAAAGGCTTGCGGTACACCTATCTGGAGGATGACCGCCATGCGCCGGGCAAGGCGCCGCTGCGTGCCGAATGCTGCCCGGGGTGCGAAAGCTACCTGAAGCAGAATTACCTGGAAAACGATGCAGCGGCCGAGCCGCTGGCCGACGACCTGGCCAGCCTGGCGCTGGATATCCGCCTGGACGAGGAGGGCTTTCATCGCCTGGCACCTAACCTGATGCTCGCGCCCGGATAGTGGGGAGTGTCTACACTGCAATACCGAGTCGCCTGATTCGCGGGTAGGCCCGCTTTCGCAGCGGGATCTGCGCGAGCGGGTTTACCCGCGAAGAGGCCAGCACAGACAACGGATCAGTCCAAGGTAGTACCGCATGTCATCCAGCGTAGCCAGCGACACCCCACGCCTGCCTTCCATCGACACCCTCCTGCGCCACCCGGCCAGTCTTGCGCTGATCGACCGCCACGGTCGCGATGCCGTGCTCGCCACCCTGCGCCAGCTGCTAGACGATCTGCGCGAGCCGGCTCGCGCCGGCCAACTCTGCGCCGCCGAGCTGGCCGCTGAAGTGCTAGTGGGCCGCGCGGGCGAGCGCCTGGCCATCCAACAGCGCAGCCACGTGCGCCGCGTCTTCAACCTCACTGGCACGGTGCTCCACACCAATCTCGGCAGGGCACTGTTGCCGGAAGAGGCCATTGAGGCCATGCAGACCGCTGCCCGCTATCCGCTGAACCTGGAATTCGACCTGGCCACCGGCAAGCGCGGTGACCGTGACGACTTGATCGAAGGCCTGATCCGCGAGCTGACTGGTGCCGAAGCCGTCACCGTGGTCAACAACAATGCCGCCGCCGTGCTGCTGGCGCTCAATAGCCTGGGCGCGCGCAAGGAAGGCGTCATCTCGCGCGGGGAACTGATCGAGATCGGCGGCGCCTTTCGCATTCCCGACATCATGGCCCGTGCCGGTGTACGCCTCCATGAAGTCGGCACCACCAATCGCACCCATCCCCGCGACTACGAAGCGGCCATCGGCCCGCGCACCGGTCTGTTGATGCGCGTGCACTGCAGTAACTACAGCATCCAGGGTTTCACCACCCAGGTGGCCACCGCAGAACTGGCGCGCATTGCTCACCAACATCAGCTGCCACTGCTTGAAGACCTGGGCAGCGGCAGTCTGCTCGACCTGACGCGCTGGGGCCTGCCGGCCGAACCCACGGTTCGCCAAGCGCTCGCCGATGGTGCCGACATCGTGACCTTTAGTGGCGACAAACTGCTCGGCGGCCCTCAGGCGGGCATCATTGTCGGGCGCAAGGCGCTGATTGCCAGAATCAAGAAAAACCCGCTCAAGCGAGCCTTGCGGGTCGACAAGATCACCCTCGCTGCACTCGAAGCGGTGCTGGCGCTGTATCGCAACCCCGACCGCCTGGCCGAGCGCCTGCCCAGCCTGCGTCTGCTGACCCGCAGCCAAGCCCAGATCCAGGCCCAGGCCGAGCGTCTGGCACCGGCACTCACGGCCCGCCTGGGTGAGCAGTGGCGGGTCAGCGTGGAGCCGGCGCTGGGCATGATCGGCAGTGGCAGCCAACCCGTGGCGCGTTTGCCCAGTGCTGCGTTGTGCCTGCGTCCGCAGGTGTCGAAGAAGTTGCGCGGGCGCAGCCTGCATGTGCTGGAGCGTGCCCTGCGAAGCCTGCCCGTGCCGGTGCTGGGGCGCATCGACGACGATGCACTGTGGCTCGACCTGCGCCAGCTCGATGACGAAGCCCAATGGCTGGCGCAACTCCCTGCCTTGCAGTTGGGGCCTGTGCAGTGATCGTAGGAACCGCTGGCCACATCGACCATGGCAAGACTGCGCTGTTGCAGGCACTGACGGGCCAAGCGGGTGACCATCGCCAGGAAGAGCGTGCCCGTGGCATGACCATCGACCTCGGTTATCGCTACGCATCCCTCGCCGAAGGGGCGCCGTTGACCGGCTTTATCGATGTGCCCGGCCACGAGCGATTTATCCACAACATGCTGGCCGGGGCGCATGGCATCGACCTGGTGCTGCTGGTGGTGGCCGCCGATGACGGAGTCATGCCACAGACCCGTGAGCACTTGGCGATCATCGAACTGCTGGGCATTCCCCAGGCGCTGGTGGCGATCAGCAAATGTGACCGGGTGGAACCCGTGCGTTTGCTGGAGGTGCAGGCGCAGGTCACCGAGTTACTCGCGCCAGGGCCTTACGCCGGCGCACCGCAGTTTCCGCTGTCAAGCATCACCGGTGAAGGCATCGGATCCCTGCGTGAGGCCTTGCTGGCGGCCGAAAGGCGTGTGCAGCAACGTAGTGCCCGCGGGGGCTTTCGCCTGGCCGTAGACCGTGCCTTTGCCGTCACCGGTGCAGGTGTGGTGGTCACGGGGACGGCGTTGGCCGGGCAGGTGAGTGCAGGCGACACGTTGTGCCTGGGCAAGGCAGGCAAGCCGGTGCGGGTGCGTGGCCTGCATGCGCAGAATCAGGCGGCACTGGTGGCCGAAGCGGGGCAACGGGTGGCGTTGAACATCACCGCCGAACGCCTGACCGTCGAGCAGGTGCATCGGGGCGATTGGCTGGTGCCTGAATGGCTGCATGCTCCGAGCATGCGGGTCGATATTGAACTGACCCTGTTGGCGGGAGAAACCCGCACTTTCGAACATTTCAGTGCCGTGCACGTACACCTGGGCACCCAGGACGTCACTGCCCGTGTCGCGCTGCTGGAGGGCGAGCGATTGTCGGCGGGCCAGCGCATGTTTGCCCAGTTGCTGCTCAACGCCCCGTTACAAGCCGTCCACGGCGACCGTTTGGTGCTGCGCGACCAGCGTGCCCAGCGCACCTTGGGCGGCGGCAAGGTCCTCGATCCGTTCGCACCCAGTCGCCAGCGACGCAGTGATGAGCGCCTGCGTCAGTTGCAAGTGCTGCGCGATGCCGAGGGGCTGGAGCATGCTCTGACGACGTTGCTGGAAAACGCACCTGGCGGAGTGGATCCGCAGCGCCTTGAGCGCCAGTTCAACCGTCTGCGAGAAACCTGGCAACTTCCAGCCAATGTGTGGGTGGTCGCTACCCGGCAAGGCCAGTTGTTGTTCGATAAAGGCCAATGGCAACGACTCAGGATCCGTGTGCTGGAGCAACTGGCGGCATTCCACGAGCAAGAGCCCGACCAGCTTGGTCCCGACCGCGATCGCTTGCGTCGCTTTGCTGCCTTGCCGCTTGAGCGGCCGGCATTCGTCAGCCTGCTGGATGAGTTGCTGAATGAAGGCGCGATTGCCAGCAGCGGTGCTTGGCTTCACCTGCCTGGTCACAAGGTTCAACTGAGCGATGCCGACAGCGCGTTGTGGTCGCGTCTGCAGCCTCGCTTGCTGGAGGGGCAGTTCGACCCGCCGTGGGTGAGGACCTTGGCCAGCGAGGAAAAATGTCCCGAAGCGGATGTGCGTCTGCTGTTACGCAAGTTGGCGCGGTTGGGCTTGGTGCACCAGGTGGTGCGCGACCTTTTTTACCCTGAAGCGACCCTGCAGTGCATGGCAGAGCTGTTGCTTGCGCAGGCCAATGAAACCCCGATAGTGCAGGTTGCGGCGTTTCGCGATATGTTGGGCATCGGTCGCAAGCGCAGTGTGCAGATTCTCGAGTACTTCGACCGCATCGGTCTGACCCGCAGGGTCGCCGATCAGCGTCACATCCGTGCCGACAGCGCCCTGGCACAGCAGCAGGGCAGGCCCTGAGTTCAAGGAAGGCAATCGCGCCCGGTGGCGCGGCCGGGCTTCAAACCCGGTTGGGGACGGCAGCCGTTCCCGGGCAGGTTCGACTCCCGCTGCCTTCCGCCAATTTTTTTGCACGTGGGAATGGCGTGTGGGCTGTTGGAAGCTTGGCGCAAGGTGGCCGCGCCCATGGGGTCGAGCGCAACGCCCAAGTCAGGCCCGCTCCCCACACAGATCCAACGCAAACCACCGCTCGGCCGCATCCGCATCCAACCCTGCTCCCAGCAGTGCAAACAGCTTGCCCAACGCCGCCTCACGGGTCATGCCGCCACCGCTGACCAACCCCGCACCTCGCAGCTTGTTACCTGCCGCATAGGTGTCGAACACCACCGAACCCTCAGGGCACTGGCTGATCGCAACGATCATCACGCCACGCTGGCGTGCCGCCTGCAGCACCTCCAGCAATGCGTGGTCATCCGAAGGGCCGGTGCCACTGCCGTAGCACTCCAGCAGCAAGCCTTGCACGCCGCTGTCGAGCAGGGCGCGCAGGTGATCGGCCTGCAGGCCGGGGAACACGGGCATCACCGCAAGGTTCACCAGCTTGCGCGGCTGGCGGTAATCCAGCGCGGCAGGCACGCTACCGACACGTTCGCCCTCGCGATGGCGAGGCAGGACGGCAAATGCGTCGAATGCTTCGCTGCGCAGCTTCGAGGCGCGGCAGCCGTGCAGTAGCTGGCCGTGGAAATACAGCTGCACGCCCTCTTCAAGGCCTGCCTCGAACTGACGCAGCGCGCCGCTGAGGTTGTCCCAGGCATCGCTGCCCGGTGCGCCCGCCGGCAACATCGAGCCTGTCAGCAGCACCGGCACTGGCAGGCCCAGCAGCAGGAACGACAACACGGCGGCGCTGTAGGCCAACGTATCGGTGCCATGCAGCAGCAACACGCCGTCGTGGCCGCCAACCTCGACAGCCTCGACAATGGCATCACGCATTGCCAGCCAGTTGGCTTGCTGCATGTTGGCGCTGTCGAGCAGCGGGTTCATTTCCATCAGCGACCACTGCACCTGCGGCGCGTCGGCCTGCTGGGCAAAGTGTTCGCGCATCCGCGCCTCGAAACCACCGGCCGGGGCCAGGCCTTCTGGGGTTTCGAGCATGCCGATGGTGCCTCCGGTGTAGAGGACGAGGAGATTCTTGACTGCACGCATGGAAAGCATCCGTAGCGGTGAGCGGAGAAAGAACAGCCGCCCACGGAAGGGGCGGCTGGGTACGGCAGGATATCAGCGCTGAGGTTGAGCGTGACCGGTGATCTTGTCAGCGGCTGTTTCAACCTGAGGATTGGCAGGCCAGGCATCGCGGTCCAGGTCCAGGTCGGTGAACTTGGACGAGTCGAATACCGGTTGCTTCACGCCGGCCTTGCGCTGGGCGTCGTAGTCGCGCATCACACGCAGTCCGACCTTGAACAGCAGGGCCAGGGCGATCAGGTTGACGAACGCCAGGCAGGTCATGGTGATGTCGGCGAAGGCGAACACGGTCGACAGGTTCTGCACCGAACCCCATACGATCAGCGCCAGGACCAGTGCGCGGTAGCCCATCAGCACAGCACGATTGCGGCTCAGGAACTGCAGGCTGTTCTCGCCCAGGTAGTAGTTGTAGAGGATGCAGGTGAACACGAACAGCGACAGCGCGACGCTGACGAACAGACGACCCCAGTCACCGACCACGGCAGCCAGGGAGTTCTGGGTCAGGACAATACCGTCACCCTCGAAACCAGGGGTGTAGAAGCCCGACAACAGAATCAGCAGTGCGGTGCAGGTGCAGATGACGAAGGTGTCGAGGAACACGCTGAACGCCTGGACCACGCCTTGGGCGCCTGGGTGCTTCACAGCGGCGACCGCAGCGACGTTAGGCGCGCTGCCCAGGCCGGCTTCGTTGGCGAACACGCCACGCTTCACGCCCATGACGATGGCACTGCCGAGCAGGCCGCCGAACGCTGGGTCAAGGCCGAAGGCGCTCTTGAAGATGGTTTCCAGCATGGCGGGTACGTGCTCGATCTGGCTGCCGATCACGTACAGGGTTACGCCGATGTAGGCCAGGGTCTTGACCGGAACCAGCAGGTCGGACACAGCTGCGATGCGCTTGATGCCGCCGAGGAACACGATGGCCAGCAGCACGGCCAGGGCAATACCGGTGTGCTGTGGGTCGAAGCCGAAGGCGTTTTGCAGCGAGTGGGTCACGGTGTACGACTGCAGCCCGTTGAAGGCGAAGCCATAGGTGACCAGCAGCAGGACCGAGAACACCACGGCCATGCTCTTGAGCTTCAGACCATGCTGGATGTAGTAGGCTGGGCCGCCACGGTACAGGCCATCGCCATCGGCGCGCTTGTAGACCTGGGCCAGGGTACATTCGAAGAAGCTGCTGGACATGCCCACCAGTGCGGTAACCCACATCCAGAACACGGCACCTGGGCCGCCCAGGGTCACGGCGATGCCGACGCCTGCGATGTTACCGGCACCGACACGGCCGGCGAGGCTCAGCATCAAGGCCTGGAACGAGCTCAGTTGGCCTGCCTGGCCGCGAAGGGATTCCTTGAAGACACTGAACATATGGCCGAAATGGCGGAACTGCACGAACCGCGAGCGGATGGTGAAGTAGCTGCCGAGTCCGACGATCAGCACGATGAGGAGTTTCCCCGAAAGGAAATCGTTGAGTGCTTCGAGCATTGGAAAATGACCTCGATTCTTATTGTTCGTGTGAATAGAACAGCGGGCGGCAGGCGCACCGCTATGCGTTGGGGCGCATGTTTGGCTATGACAAGAGTCGTTACAATTTCGCGGGTTGCTCTGAGTTGATGCGACTTGATGCTAAAATGGCGCCATTCGCGTCATCTTGGATTCCGCACATGAGCGATCATTTCGCTACCAATCTGAAACTGGCTTGCAGCCACTACCGCTCTATTTCCGAAGTTTGCCGGCAGTTGTCGATCAACCGCGCTCAGTTCAACAAGTACCTGAGTGGGCAGAGCCGTCCGACGGCCTACAACCTCAAGCGCATCGGCGATTTCTTCGGCGTCGAGGATTACGAGCTGAACCTGCCACCCGAACAGTTCGCGCGGTTGATAGGCGCCCGGGTTTCCACCGTGGCCGACCAGGCCAGCGACCCGATCAGTGAATTGTTCCGGCCGCTGCATGCACACGCTGGCAACCTGTCGCGCTATTGCGGGTACTACTTTGAATATTCCAACTGCATGTCGGTGCCCGGCACGATCCTGGTCTCGCTGGTGCATTTGCGGGAGGAGCGCGGCCAGTTTCTGTTCGAGCGTCAGGAGCGTCAGGAGCGATCCACTGCGACCGACCTGCATGCCGAAGTACGCTGCCGTTATCTGGGGGCGGCATTCCAGCTGCAGGACCGCGTGTTCCTGATCGACTACGAGTCGCTGACCCTCAACGAAATGAGCCAGACCATTCTCATCCCCAGTTTCAAGAGCCGCATCACCCGCCTCAATGGGCTCAAGACCGGCGTCTCTAGCGGCGACCGGCGCAACCCGGCCTGCACCCGTGTGGTCTGGGAATACCTGGGGGAGGAAATCAACCGCATCAATGCCTACCGGCAGGTCAAACTGTACCGGCCGGACGATCCGCGCATCGATGATGATGTGCGTGAGCGGTTGAGCGTGGGGCCGCTGAAGAACAGTTTGTTCGAGATTGAGTGATGCTCAGCCTCTTTCGTGCCTTATCTGCAACGCGAAGTGCTGTAGACCGTGTTTCGCAATAACGTCCTGTCATTGTTCTTTTCTTTGTATGTAGGGCTTGGCGGGAGTTTTTGGGAAAACACTGACGATTGAGCCAGGTTTTTTTCGCGTCTGATGCAGGGCCGAGCTCGTTCCGCGTGCCGGGCATTTCTCGTGTAGGGGTGTGATTGGGTTGAATAAGTTACGCCGTGCCTAGAGTTGGACTTCCCCGCCCGGAAACCGCAAAATGACTCCTTTCCTCAAATCAACCTGTTCGGATCTGCTGACTCTATGCGTATGCGCCTGATGCTGTTGGGTGGTGGCAATGCCCTCGGGCAAGCGCTGATTCGTCTCGGGGCCGAGGAGGACATCGCATTCCTGGCGCCGCGTCCGCCTGAAGACGGCTGGACCCCTGCCAGTCTCACCCAGTTGCTGGACGATCATCGCCCCGACGCCCTGGTCAACCTGGCCTATTACTTCGACTGGTTCCAGGCCGAGTCGGTCAGCGAACAGCGTCTGGCCCTGCAGGAGCGGGCGGTGGAGCGGCTGGCGGAACTGTGCCAGCACCACCAGATCACCTTGGTGCAACCGTCTAGCTACCGGGTTTTCGACGGCTCGCGGGCCACGGCCTACAGCGAAAAGGACGAGCCGCTGCCGCTCGGCCTGCGTGGCCAGGCGCTGTGGCGGATCGAGCAGAGCGTGCGGGCAGCGTGCCCTCACCATGTGCTGCTGCGGTTCGGCTGGCTGCTGGACGAGAGCATCGACGGCACCCTGGGGCGCTTCCTGACCCGCGCCGAGCAGCCACAGGAATTGCTGCTGGCGGACGATCGCCGTGGTAACCCAACGCCTGTCGACGATGCGGCCCGGGTCATTCTCTCGGTGCTCAAGCAGCTCGACTGCAACGCGCCGCTGTGGGGCACCTACCACTACGCTGGTAACGAGGCGACTACGCCGCTGGCGCTGGGCCAGGCCATCCTCGGCGAGGCCGGGCAGTACCGCAAGCTGGCCGTGCAGGCACCCACCCCGCAGGCACACGCTGCGCGCCCGGATGCCAGCGAGGAACCCCAGCATGCGGTGCTGGCCTGTAAGAAAATCCTTCACACCTTCGGCATCAAGCCGCGTGCCTGGCGCGCCGGTTTGCCGCCCCTTCTGGACCGATTCTACCGACATGGCTGATGCCCCCATCCTCATCACCGGCGGCGCCGGCTTCATTGGCTCCCATCTGTGTGATGCTTTGCTAGGCAAAGGCTACGCCGTACGTATCCTCGACGACCTGTCCACAGGCAAGCGGGACAACCTGCAGCTGGGCCACCCAAAGCTCGAACTGATCGAAGGCGACGTGGCAGACGCCGAGCTGGTCAACCGCGCCGTTGCCGACTGTGCTGGCGTGGTGCACCTGGCGGCGGTGGCTTCGGTGCAGGCGTCGGTCGAAGACCCGGTGAAAACCCACCAGAGCAACTTCATTGGCACCCTCAATGTATGCGAGGCGATGCGTGTGCAAGGTGTGCGTCGTGTGCTGTTCGCTTCCAGTGCGGCGGTTTATGGCAACAACGGCGAGGGCGAGTCGATCGCCGAAGACACGCCCAAGGCGCCGCTGACGCCCTACGCCGTGGATAAACTGGCCAGTGAGCAGTACCTGGACTTCTACCGTCGTCAGCATGGCCTGGAGCCAGTGGTGTTCCGCTTCTTCAATATTTTCGGGCCACGGCAGGATCCGTCCTCGCCCTACTCCGGTGTGATCAGCATTTTCTGCGAACGAGCGACCCAGGGCCTGCCGATCACTGTGTTCGGTGATGGTGAGCAGACTCGCGATTTTCTCTATGTGGCGGACCTGGTACAGGTCATGGTGCAGGCACTGGAAAAGCCGCAAGCGGAAGAGGGGGCTGTGAATATCGGCCTGAACCAGGCGACTTCGCTGAACCAGCTGTTGAAGGCGCTGGAGACGGTGGTGGGCAGCTTGCCGGCTATCAGCTACGGGCCGGCGCGGTCGGGTGACATTCGCCATTCTCGGGCGGATAACCAGCGGTTGCTGGCGCGGTTCCAATTCCCACGGCCGACCTCGATGGTCGAGGGCTTGGCCCAGCTTCTGGGTAAAGGCTGAGATAATCCAAGGGTTATCGCCCGTCACCTGCAGAAAGCCGGTTTGCCGGCAATAAGCCCACAGCACAGCGGGGGCGCAAGGCCCCCGCCAGTATCGCGACCTGAATCAGAACTTGTAGCCGAGACCGACCATGTACACCCAAGGGTCTACATCCACGTCGACCTTGGTCTTGCCAACGCCCAGGGCGTTGGGGCCATCGACGGTCGCCTTGGTGTCGAGGTCGATGTACCAGACCGAGGCGTTGAACAGCAGGTTATCGGTCAGCATGTAGTCCATGCCCAACTGGCCGGCCAGGCCCACCGAATCCTGCAGCTTCAGGTTGCTGAAGCCCTGCTGTTTGCGTGCACCGCTGAGGTCTTCGTCGAAGAACATGGTGTAGTTGATACCGATACCGGCGTACGGCTGGAACTTCGAAGTAGGCGCCATCGGGTAGTACTGCAACGACAGGGTCGGTGGCAGGTGCTTGATGTCGGCCAGTTTGCCGTCCAGGCCCGGGCCAAGGCCTTTGACGGCCACGGTGTGGTTGAACGGGGTGGCGGCCAGCAGCTCGACGCCGATGTGGTCGGTGAGCATGTAGGCGAAGGTCAGGCCCAACTGGGTGTCGCTGTCCAGGGTAGCCTTGGTGCCCGAAACCTTTGCGCCATCGAGCTTGAGTGCGCCGCTGTCTTCGTTCGGATCTACCGTGGCGGCACCGGCGCGGATGATGAAATCACCCGCCTGGTGGGCGTTGGCAACAGGGGCTGCGAGCGCCAAGGCAACGAGTGCGGCGCCGAGCAAGGACTTGTTCATGGAAGCTCCCAAAGGACGTGAAAATTTTGTGAAGTCCAATGGTACGAAGACGCATAAACAGAAAGTTTGACCCAGCTCAACGAAGCGTGTGTACGACTTCGAAACAGTTCTCACTTCAGCTCATAAGCGTAGATTTTCTCGGCTTCCATCTGGTATCCGGCATCGGCCAGCTCGCTGCTGGAGGCTCTAACTTGCATCTTTCCCTCGATCCAGTAGGGCTGGTAGAGGTCTTCGACGCGTACGCCCATCTCACTGAAAATATGCACGATCTGGTTCGAGGGCGGAGGCGGCACGTGTATGCAGGCGCCGTAGTAAGGCACCAGCAGGAATTCGGTGGTGCGGCCTTCTTCGCTGACTTCCAGCGGCACGATATAGCCGGGCAGTTTGATCAACTGGCCGTCCAGTTTCTTGACCACGGGAGCATTGGGCGCTTGCTGGCGCGCTGCCGGGGCAGATTCGGCGGACAGTGCATCGCTGAGCTGCGACATGTCGTGCAGCGGGGCGAGTTGTGGCGGGATGACCGGTGCGCCCTCGGGGATGAGCGCGGGCCAATCCAGCTCGCGAGGTTCCGAGGCCCAGGCAGGCGATGCCAGCCAGAGCAGCACAACCAGTAGAAGTTGTGCTGCTCTGGCCGGCCTGTTCGCGGGTTTACCCGCGAAGAAGGCGGTGAGGTTCCTGGTCATGGTAGGCACTCAGAGGTGAATCGACAGACCGTCGGCGAGCGACTGCCGGTAGGCGCGCCAGGCGGGCACACTGCCCATCAGCAGCGCGGCAACGAGGATGATAGCCAGCAACGTCCACTCATGCGCACTTGGCCAGGCCAGCGGCAGGTAGAGGCCGTAGTTGGCCTGCACATAACCCTGGGCCAGGGCTATACCGGCATAGAGCAGACCAAGCCCAGCAGCGATGCCCGCCACGGCGAGGGCGAATGCTTCGAGCACCAGCAAGCCGGCAATGTGCCAAGGGCGCGCGCCAACCGAGCGCAGAATCGCCATCTCCCGGCGCCGTTCGTTGAGGCTGGTGAGAATGGCGGTGAGCATGCCAATCAGCCCGGTCAGCACGACGAACAGCGACACCACGAACAAGGCCTGCTCGGCCGTGCCCATGAGGCTCCACAGCTCTTGCAGCGCCACCCCAGGCAGAATCGCCAGTAGCGGCTCATTGCGGTACTCGTTGATTTCGCGTTGCAGGCTGAAGGTGGCGATCTTGTTGTTCAGGCCCAGCATGAAGGCGGTGATTGCGGTGGGCTGCAGGTCCATACCACGTGCCTGCTCGGCGCTGATGCGTCCGGCGCCCCTGGCAGGGACACCGTTGTGCCAGTCGATGTGGATAGCTTCCATGCCGCCGAGGCTGATGTGCAGCGTTCGGTCCACGGGAGTGCCGGTGCGTTTGAGCACACCCACCACAGTGAAGGGCTTGTCGTCATGCTTGACCAGGCTGATCGCGGCCACCCCGTGGGCCAGCACCAGCTTGTCACCCAGCTTGTACTGCAGGGCCTCGGCGACTTCGGCTCCGAGCACCACTTCGAACGGGTCGTCGGCGAACGCCCGACCCTGGCTCAGTTCCAGATGTTGGCGGCGGCCATATTGGTAGTGGCTGAAGTAGTCGCCGGTGGTGCCCATCACCCGGTAGCCTCGGTGCGAGTCGCCCAGTGAGATGGGGATGGCCCATTTCACCCGAGGGTCCTTGGCGTAGTGCTCGAAGCTGTCCCAGCGAATGTTGTTGGTGGCGTTGCCAATGCGGAACACCGAATACAGCAACAGGTTCACCGAGCCCGAACGGGCACCGACGATCAGGTCGGTGCCGCTTATGGTGCTGGCGAAACTGGCGCGGGCTTCGGTGCGCACTCGTTCGACGGCCAGTAACAGGCACACTGACAGGGCAATGGCAAAGGCCGTCAGGAAGGCGGTGAAACGACGGTTGGCCAGGCTGGCCAGAGCAAGGCGAAGCAGGTACATCAGGCCTCCCGGGGCTTGGCGGCGCGGTTGAGTTCGGTCAGCGACAGGTGTCGGTCGAACAGGGGGGCCAGGCTTTGGTCGTGGCTGACGAACAGCAGGCTGGAACCCGCTGCCCGACATTCGTCGAACAGCAGGCGAATGAACGCCTCACGGGTATCGGCGTCAAGCGCCGAAGTGGGTTCGTCGGCGATCACCAGTTCAGGTTGGCCGATCAATGCCCGGGCTGCGGCGACCCGTTGTTGCTGGCCAATCGACAGGCTGCCCGCGCGGCGAGCGAGCAAGGCCGGGTCGTCCAGGCCCAGGTGGGCCAGCAGTGAGGCGGCGGCTTGGCTCACGCTACCGTGGCGCTCCATCGCACGTTTGGCGCGGCTTTGCGAGAAGCGACAAGGCAGTTCGACGTTTTCGCGCACCGAGAGAAACGGCAGCAGGTTGAACTGCTGGAAGATGTAACCGGTGTGGTCGACCCGGAACCGATCGCGGGCCCCTTGGCCCAGGCCGGAGAGGTCTTGCCCGAGTAGGCGGATGCTGCCTTGGCCGGGTTGGTTGACGCCACCCAGCAGCCCCAGCAGGGTGGTCTTGCCACTGCCGCTGGGGCCTTTGAGGAACAACGCCTCGCCGGTATCCAGGCGCAATGCCGGGATATCCAGCAAGGGCGGCTGCCCTGGCCAGGCGAACACCAGGTCATGCAGTTCGATCAGCGCCTGGCTCATTCAGAATGCAACCACGGCCTTGGCGGGAGTGGTTTCCAGGCCTTTCTGGCCATCAGGGCCGATCAGTTGCACGCTGATCTTCTGGGTTTGCGGGAAGGCCTTGAACAAAGGGCTCAGGTCAATCTGGGAAAGCTTGTCGGGGTTCGCGCAGCTCAGTTGATAGTGGGCGTTGACGTCGGCGTGCTGGTGCGCGTGTTCATGGGCATCGCCCTCGTCATCGGCATGGGCGGCATCGCCGAACAGCGGGCTCTCCAGTTCCTGCGCTTCTTCCTTGCAGCCGGCGGCTTGCGCCAGGCCGAACAGCTTCAGGGGCTGTTCGAGCTGCTGGCGAGCGGCGGCGACTTTGGCTTTGTCGGCGTCGGTGTTGGCGGTGTGCTCGAAGCCGACCAGGTTCATCGCCGGGCTGTCCAGTTCCAGCTCAAGGGTGTTGCCGTCGAGCACGGCGTTGAGCTTGGCCACCCCATGCTCGTGGGCGCCGAGGGTGCCGTGGGCGTGATCGTGGTCATGATCATGGTCATCGTGGGCATGGACCACGGCCAGGGGCAGCAGGGCGAAGGGCAGGGCAAGCAGCAGGCGACGCATGGACGACTCCGGGAGCGGGTTGAAATTTAAGTTATGTTATAACAAGTTCTCTGCGAGTCGCCAGCCTGCGTGGCGCAGGTTTCATGTTGCGGTAGCATGGGGCATTGACTTGGGTTCAAGGAATGCATCATGAGAATTCGCGGACAGATCGGCGACTGGCCGGTGGACCTGACTATCGAGTTGGATCCGGCAGAATGGGCGCAGTTGGGGGGGCAGGTCGAGGCGCAGGTACAGGGCACAGCCTCGCCTGCGCCGACAATGTCGACACCGCGTCAGGATGACGGCCAGTGGGCTGTGGCGCTTGATGTATTGCGCCAGGCTGGGCAGATGTCCGGGCCTGATTTGTTGGAGAGCCTCACGGGGTTGGCCGGCAGTGCCGCAGCAGGCAAGAAGCTGCTGGTGCGGTTGAGGCACTCTGCTCAGGTACGCGTGTTGGCGGGAGAAGATGCGCCACTGTACTGTTGGCAGGAAGATGCAAGCGAGCAGCTTTGAGCACTATCCGGTCTGATATCAACTGACATTATTACCAGTTTATGTTGAGTGTCCGAAGGTGTCGAATGGGTAGGTCTTCGAACAGGAGGGCCTGCCATGGACACCGGAATCGACGAAGCGGGACAACATTACGACTTGCGCGGTTGGCGCATGCACTTTGTTTTCAATGTTGAAAAACTAAACGCCCTCCTGCTGCGCTACTACGAGAGTCGGCCTGACAGTGCCAACAATGACGCCCTGGATTTTGTCCATCAGCGCCCCAGTGGCTGGCTGAGGATATGCTGTGTGTTGGGCAGTCCACTGCTGGAGTTTCCAACCGGCAATGGTGATTCGATCAATGTGACAAGGCGTTTTGTGTCCTACACCAGCTACGAGTTTCAGAGAGCGTCGGGGGCGAATCAGGCTGAGCTGTTTGAGGTCGTTGCCGGCAGCCGGAATGAGCGCATGGCGCTGTTTCAGACCTTCAAGCTGGACCAGTGCGTCGGGACCTATAAATACAACGATAACGCCGTCTTTACGCTGACGGAGGGTTCCGACTTTTCTGTCGGATTATTGGGAGGGCAAGGGCGCGACACAGAGGCGGGCCTGCCATTCAAGATTCGTTTCGCCAACCTTCCTGCGGGTGAAAAAAATGTTGTGCTGCCCAAGACCGCGGATGTTAGCTACGGGCGATGGTTGATGCAGGATCTACGTTTCCATCTGCGAAGCGTTGAAGGCCAGCTTGTAATGTATATCGCCAGTTCTGATGAGGCCAACGGGTCATTTCCTGGCAGTAGGAACACCGGGCGCGACGAAGTATCGGTTACGGACGAGAGTCTATTAGGTCAGTGCTACCTGGATGTCAGAAACATTCCCGAGGCAGGTTACTACGGGCTAGATTTCGAGCACTTTGCCCAAATACTATTCCCTCGTGGATATGTGAAGTTTGCCGGGATGATTTGGGGGGCTCCGGGCAATACGGTTGCTGAAGCCAGATTGGTTGACTTGCAGGTCAAGGGTGCTGATGCATTCGCGACAGAGAATGCCGCTTATTCTTCGCATGTGAATCCTTTGGTCCGTATCGTCCCTGCGGGGAGTGTCGGCCAGCGATTGGTGCTAAACACAGTCAACCTTGGCACACCGGTCTGGCAGTTTGCTTCGGAAACTATAGGGCAGCTTGTTCCTGACGGCCGCACGTGCACTTACGTCCCGCAGGGCGATGGCGATGTGATCTACGGGGAAAGTCCGCTCACCCGTAAGGATGCAGCGTTGCATACTTCGTTGAAAAGAAATCCCGTTGATATTGTCCGAATTATAACGGGCTTCACGCTACTTCCCTATTACTCGACCATTGTCGTGCTCAATGCCAAACCGACTCATTACTTCAAGCTCGCCATTGTCGGCGGCAAACTGCAGATGACGTTCTGTTATGAGCCGTGGGGGGGCGGAGAAACCGTGGTAGCGCCGGAACTTACCGACTGGAAAGTGCTGGCAGGGGACGGGAAAGTGTCGGACGGCATTTTCACGCCTGGCGTCATCAACAGGTTTAGCGTGGTACAGGCAATTCACCGTGATCCGATCTACATGCAGTTCGCGGTGATCATCATTCCCGTGCCGATGCTGACAGCCGCTGAATTCGTGGCCATGCGCAATGGTGGCTGATGTCAAAAAAGTGAAGGGCAGGTAGCTGCTGCGCTATCTGCCCCTGCCTTTCGGGTGCGGTGCAGGTCAGAACATCGCCGCCGACAACTTGCGACGATAAACGCCAACCAATGGATGGTCACTCCCCAGCAACTCGAACACCTGAAGCATCGCCTTCTGCGGCAACCCGTTCTCGTAACCACGGTTGCGCTGGAACAGCTTCAACAGCCCGTCCAGGGCGGCTTCGTACTGCTGACGTGCCAGTTGCTGAATGCTCAGCTGGTAGGCGGCTTCGTCATCCTGCGGGTTCTGCGCCAGTCGGCTCTTGAGCTCGGCGACTTCTGGCAGGCTGGTCGCTTGGCGCAGGAAGGTCAGCTGGGCCTTGGCGCCGGCCAGTGCGGCCTTGTGCTCGTCGGTCTTGACCGCGTCAAGCACCACTTCGGCTTCGCCCAACTCGCCGCGCTCGGCCAGGCAGCGGGCATAGAGGATCAGCGCTTGGGCATTGCTGTTGTCTTCACCCAGCAGTTGCTTGAGCTGCGCTTCGGCTTCGGCGAAGCGGCTCTCGGCAAACAGCGCCTTGGCCAGTTCCAGCGGGGAAGCCGTCGGTGCGGCGGGCATTTGCACGTGCGGTTCGAGCATGGCGCGGATCGCGGATTCTGGCTGGGCACCGGCAAAGCCGTCGACCGGCTGGCCGTCCTTGAACAGCACCACGGTCGGCAAACTGCGGATGCCGAACTGGGCAACGATCTGCTGTTCGACATCGCAGTTGATCTTGGCCAGCAGCAGCTCGCCCTGGTAACCCTCGGCGATCTTCGCCAGCAACGGCATCAGTGCCTTGCAGGGCGCGCACCATTCAGCCCAGAAATCGACCAGCACCGGCTTGTGGAAGGAATTTTCGATGACCAGTTGCTGGAAGGTGGCATCGGTGGCATCGAAGATATACGGCGTTTCCTGGCTCATCGTAACTCTCGCAAATCGGTCAATGGGCTCACTATAAAGGCTCGCGACTGGCGTGGTACAGGCTGACCCTGCGGAATTCGTGCGGCTCGGCCAGGTCTGGCAGTGTCAGGGCTTCGAGTACGCCCAACTGGCGATACAGCGGGTGGCTGAAGTCGCGCACGCGCGAGTCGGCCACCAGCGCCTGTCGGCCCCGCCCCAGAAAGGCGTCCAGCAGAGGCAAGTTGGCGCGGTCGTAGAGCACGTCGGCGACCAGAATCAGGTCGAAGCGGTCGTCTTCGCCGAAGAAATCGCTGCTGTAGCCCAGCTCGACGCCATTGAGTGCGGCATTGGCGCGGCAAGCGTCCAGTGCCAATGGGTCGAGGTCGCAGGCGACCACTTCCAGGGCGCCGGCACGGGCGGCAGCGATCCCGGCAATGCCTGAACCTGCGCCGAAGTCCAGCACGCGCTTGCCTGCCACCCACTCAGGCCGCTCGGCCAGGTAGCGGGCCATGGCCAGGCCGCTGGCCCAGCAGAAGCTCCAATAGGGCGGGTCTTCGAGGATCCGCCGGGTTTCCTCGCTGCTGAAGGCGCGGTCCATGTTCTGCTCGTCGATCAGCCAGAGCTTGAGCTCGCAACCCGGCAGTTCGCTGACGATCAGGCGCGCTTCGCCGATCAGGCCGCTCAGGGCCTGTTGCAGGTGTTGCGGCGCCATCTACGGCGCCTTCTTGAAACGCAGTGGGCCGGTGGCCTGGGTTTGCGCCTGGGTGATGCGCACCGGCGGCAGGTGCAGGATCAGTTGCCCGGACTGACTGGCTCGACCGCGCAGCTCGACCCGCGCGCCGGTGGGAAAGACTTCGGGGTTGAAGCGCAGTTGATAAGGCAGGGCCTGGCCGGTGCCTGTCAGGGTGCTGCTGGCCAACAACTGTTGTGGACGGTCACGTTCGTCGATCACCAGTAAGGCCAGTTCGACGTCGGCGCCGGCAGGAATGTCCAGCAAGGTGCCGCTCAATTCACGCTGGTAGGCCGGCAACGGACCCAGTGGTTCGGCCTTTTTCGTCACCTTGGCCGGTGTGGGCGCGGGGGGCTGTTCGGTCTTGGGCCGTTCGCTGCTGCAGGCGGCGAGCAGGGCGGCGCAGCACAGCACGGCGAGCGCTCGAAGATGCATGGGGTCGTCCTTCACGGGCAGAATTGAATGGATGTTAACCCCTTTGGCTTGTCTTGCCAGTGCAATGCGCTACCATGGCCCTCCCTTTTTTTGTTGCCTGCCACCATGCACTGTCCCTTTTGCGGTGCCAACGACACCAAGGTCATCGACTCGCGCCTGGTCGCCGAGGGCGAACAGGTGCGTCGCCGGCGCGAATGCGTCGCTTGCGGCGAGCGTTTCACCACCTTCGAAACCGCCGAACTCGTGCTGCCTCGGCTGATCAAGCAGGATGGCACGCGCCAGCCCTTCGATGAAGAGAAGCTGCGGGCCGGCATGCAGCGCGCGCTGGAAAAGCGTCCGGTCAGCGTCGAGCGCCTGGAAGCTGCGCTGGCGCACATCAAGAGCCGTTTGCGCGCCACCGGCGAGCGTGAGGTCAAGTCACTGGTCGTGGGTGAGTTGGTGATGGCCGAGCTGCGCAAGCTCGACGAAGTCGCCTACATCCGTTTCGCCTCGGTCTACCGGCGGTTCCAGGATCTCGACGAATTCCGCGAAGAAATCGACCGACTGGCCCGCGAGCCAGCTAAAGAGTAAGCATGCCCAGCCAGACCGCGATCCTCGACGCCCATTACATGGCCCGTGCCCTGGAACTGGCCCGCAAGGGCGCCTACACCACGCACCCCAACCCACGGGTGGGCTGCGTCATCGTGCGTGACGGCGAGGTGGTGGGTGAGGGCTGGCATGTGCGCGCCGGCGAACCGCATGCCGAGGTGCATGCCCTGCGCCAGGCTGGCGAACGTGCCCGTGGTGCCTGTGCCTATGTGACCCTCGAACCCTGCAGCCACCATGGCCGCACCCCGCCGTGCGCCGAGGCCTTGGTCAAGGCAGGCGTCGCCCGGGTGGTGGCGGCCATGCAGGACCCGAACCCGCAAGTGGCTGGACAAGGCCTGCGCCGTCTGGCCGAGGCGGGTATCGAGGTCGCCAGCGGTGTGCTTGAAGGCGAAGCGCGGGCGCTCAACCCCGGTTTTCTCAAGCGCATGGAACATGGGCTCCCGTTCGTCAGGGTCAAGCTGGCTATGAGCCTGGATGGTCGCACCGCCATGGCCAGTGGCGAGAGCCAATGGATCACTGGCCCGGCCGCCCGCTCGGCGGTACAGCGCCTGCGCGCCCGCTCCAGCGTGGTGTTGACCAGCGCCGCCAGTGTGCTGGCCGACAATGCCCGCATGACCGTGCGCGGCGACGAGCTGGGACTGGATGCCGAAACCACCGCCCTGGCCCTGAGCCGGCCACCCCTGCGTGTACTCATCGATGGCCGCCTGCGCCTGCCGCTGAGCGCTCCATTCTTCCAGGCCGGCCCCGCGCTGGTGGTGACCGCTGTCGCTGAAGACCCGCGTTATGCCGCTGCCGGCCATGAGCTGCTGTGCCTGCCAGGCGAGAATGGCCAGGTCGACCTGCCCGAACTGCTGCGCACCTTGGCTGCCCGCGGCGTCAATGAGATCCTGCTGGAGGCGGGCGCCGGCCTGGTTGGCGCCTTCGCCCGGCAACGACTGATCGACGAGTACCAATTGTTTGTCGCCGGTACCTTCCTCGGCTCCCAGGCCCGCCCTCTGCTGGACTGGCCATTGGCGAAAATGAGCGAGGCGCCACGACTGAAGATCACTGAAATGCGTGCTGTGGGCGATGACTGGCGGGTCACGGCCATCCCCTTGCCGCCGCCCGGCGTATAATGCCGGGCTTGCCCTGCGCAACCCGTTCCTGAGGAAGACCCCATGTTCACCGGTATCATCGAATCCATCGGCACCATCCGCAGCTTGACCCCGAAAGGCGGCGACGTGCGCGTCTACGTCGAGACCGGCAAGCTCGACCTGGGTGACGTCAAGCTCGGTGACAGCATTGCCGTCAACGGCGTGTGCCTGACCGCCGTCGAGCTTCCGGGCGACGGTTTCTGGGCCGACGTCAGCGTCGAGACGCTCAAGCGCACCGCGTTCATCGACCTCAAGAGCGGCAGCAAGGTCAACCTGGAGAAAGCCCTGACCCCGACCACCCGCCTAGGCGGGCACCTGGTCAGTGGCCACGTCGACGGCGTCGGCGAGATCATTTCGCGCAGCGATAACGCCCGCGCTATCCAGTTCCGCGTGCGTGCACCGAAGGAGCTGGCCAAGTACATCGCCCACAAGGGTTCGATCACCGTCGACGGCACCAGCCTGACGGTCAACGAGGTCAATGGCGCCGAATTCGAGCTGACCATCGTCCCGCACACCCTGTCCGAAACCATCATGGCCGACTACCGTGCAGGTCGTCGGGTCAACCTTGAGGTCGACCTGCTGGCCCGTTACCTGGAGCGTCTGCTGCTGGGTGACAAGGCTGCCGAGCCGAGCAAGGGCAGTGGCATTACCGAAAGCTTCCTGGCCGCCAACGGCTTCTTGAAATCCTGATTGAGAAGGGGGTGCCGAGTGGCGCTCAACAGCATCGAAGAACTGGTAGAAGACATCCGCCAGGGCAAAATGGTCATCCTCATGGACGACGAAGACCGTGAGAACGAAGGCGACATCATCATGGCCGCCGAGTGCTGCCAACCCGAGCACATCAACTTCATGGCCAAGCACGCCCGTGGCCTGATCTGCATGCCGATGACCCGCGAGCGCTGCGAAACGCTCAAGCTGCCGCTGATGGCGCCGCGCAACGGCTCGGGCTTCGGCACCAAGTTCACCGTGTCGATCGAGGCCGCCGAAGGTGTCACCACCGGCATCTCCGCCGCCGACCGCGCGCGTACCGTGCAGGCTGCCGCCGCCAAGGACGCCAAGGCCGAAGACATCGTCAGCCCTGGCCACATCTTCCCGCTGATGGCCCAGCCGGGCGGCACCCTGGCCCGTGCTGGCCACACTGAAGCGGCCTGCGACCTGGCGCGCATGGCCGGTTTCGAGCCTAGCGGTGTGATCTGCGAAGTGATGAACGACGACGGCACCATGTCGCGTCGCGCCGAGCTGGAAGTGTTCGCCGCCGAGCACGGCCTGAAGATCGGCACCATCGCCGACCTGATCCACTACCGCATGATCCATGAACGCACCGTGCAGCGTGTGTCCGAGCAGCCAATCGAGAGCGAGCTGGGCCAGTTCAACCTGGTCACCTACCGCGACGCGGTGGAAGGTGACGTGCACATGGCCCTGACCCTGGGCAAGATCTGCGCCGAAGAGCCGACCCTGGTGCGGGTCCACAACATGGATCCGCTGCGCGACCTGCTGATGGTCAAGCAGCCGGGCCGCTGGAGCCTGCGTGCGGCCATGGCCGCGGTGGCCGAGGCGGGCAGTGGCGTGGTGCTGCTGCTGGGCCACCCGCTGGACGGCGATGTGCTGCTGGCCCACATCCGCGAAAGTGCAGGCGATGTGCCGGCCAAGGCGCCGACCACCTACAGCACCGTGGGTGCCGGTTCGCAGATCCTGCGCGATCTGGGCGTGCGCAAGATGCGCCTGATGAGTTCGCCGATGAAGTTCAATGCGATATCCGGATTCGATCTGGAAGTTGTAGAATACGTGCCCTCCGAGTGACTTGAAGCGGCATTGACGCCCTTCTGCTCGAGTCCAAACCCTCCCGAGGCCGCCTGCGCGCGGCCTCGCTCTTGAAGATGAGAACATCGGAATGACCCTGAAGACCATCGAAGGTACCTTCATCGCCCCCAAAGGTCGCTATGCTTTGGTGGTTGGCCGCTTCAACAGCTTCGTCGTCGAAAGCCTGGTAAGCGGTGCAGTCGATGCCCTGGTTCGCCATGGCGTCAGCGAAAGCGACATCACCATCATCCGTGCCCCGGGCGCGTTCGAAATCCCGCTGGTGGCTCAGAAAGTTGCCCAGCAAGGGGAATACGACGCGATCATCGCCCTGGGCGCAGTGATCCGTGGCGGTACCCCGCACTTCGAATACGTGGCGGGCGAATGCACCAAGGGCCTGGCCCAGGTGTCCATGGAGTTCGGTGTACCGGTCGCCTTCGGCGTCCTGACCGTCGATTCCATCGAGCAAGCCATCGAGCGTTCCGGCACCAAGGCCGGTAACAAAGGTGCTGAAGCTGCCCTGTCCGCACTGGAAATGGTCAGCCTGCTGGCGCAGTTGGAGGCCAAGTGATTAGCGACGAAAGCGATCGTTTCAACCCGCGCGATCCAAAACCTGCGGATGCCGGCAAGCCATCGAAGAGCGCCAAGCGCCGCGAAGCCCGCAAGCTCGCGACCCAGGCCCTGTATCAGTGGCACATGGCTCAGCATTCGCTGAACGAGATCGAGGCACAGTTCCGGGTCGATAACGATTTCTCCGATGTCGACGGCGCCTACTTCCGCGAAATCCTGCACGGGGTTCCGGCGATCAAGGGCGAGATCGACAACGCCCTGGCACCTTGCCTGGACCTGGCACTGGAAGAGCTCGACCCGGTCGAGCTGGCCGTGCTGCGCCTGTCCACCTGGGAGTTCATCAAGCGCGTCGACGTACCGTACCGCGTGGTGATCAACGAAGGCGTGGAACTGGCCAAGGTCTTTGGCGCCACTGACGGCCACAAGTTCGTCAACGGCGTGCTGGACAAGCTCGCTCCGATCCTGCGTGAAGCAGAAGTCAAGGCGAACAAGCGCTGATCCTGGCGCTGTCGGGCCATGGGTGAGTTCGAGCTGATCAACCGCTTCTTCGCTGCTGCGTCCTGTGCGCAAGGCGGCGAAGGTGTGGTGTTGGGCATTGGCGACGACTGCGCACTGCTTAGCCTTTTCCCAGGCGAGCAAATGGCGGTGTCCACCGACACGCTGGTCGCCGGGGTGCATTTTCCCGCTGTCTGCGATCCTTGCCTGCTCGGCCAGCGTTCGCTGGCGGTGGCAGCCAGCGACCTGGCAGCCATGGGGGCAAAGCCGATCGGCTTCACCCTTGCCCTGACCTTGCCCGATGTAGGCCCTGATTGGCTCGCGGCGTTTGCCGAAGGCCTCAGCCGCATGGCCCACCGTTGCGGCATGAGCCTGATCGGCGGCGATACCACACGAGGCCCCTTGAGCATCACCGTGACCGTGTTTGGTAGTGTGCCTGCTGGCCAGGCCCTGCGCCGCAGTGGCGCAAGGCCGGGTGATGTGCTGTGCGTCGGCGCAGCGTTGGGTAACGCTGCAGGTGCCTTGCCGCTGGTACTGGGCGAGCGTGTGGCGCCGGTCGAGCTGGCAGCGCCGTTGCTGGGCCATTACTGGTCGCCGATGCCGCAGCTCGAACTGGGGCAGTTGCTGCGGGGGCACGCGACGGCGGCATTGGACATTTCCGATGGCCTGCTCGCCGATTGCGGGCATATCGCCAAGGCCTCCGGTGTCGCGATCGAGGTGAACCTGGAGCAGGTCCCCATGTCTTCTGCTTTGCAGGCCTTCCTTGGCCAGGATGCAGCGCGGCGAGCGGCGCTCACCGGTGGCGACGACTATGTGCTGGCGTTCACCTTGCCGCCCGAGGCGCTTTCATCCCTGCAGGGCCGTGTAGCGGTGCACGTCATCGGCCGGGTGCTCGAGGGCGAAGGCGTGACGCTGCGTGATCCGCAGGGCCGAGACATCACCCCCGTGCAGCGGGGTTATCAACATTTTAGGGAGACACCGTGACCGACCACCCCAACCAGGTGCCAGCGGAGTTCGTTCCGCCATCGGTCTGGCGCAACCCGTGGCACTTCATCGCCTTCGGCTTCGGTTCCGGCACGCTGCCCAAGGCACCGGGTACCTGGGGTTCGCTGGTGGCCTTGCCGTTCATTCCGTTGTGGCAAATGCTACCGGACTGGGGCTACTGGCTGCTGCTGGGCATTACCATGCTGTTTGGCTTCTGGCTGTGCGGCAAAGTCGCCAATGACTTGCGTGTGCATGACCATGAGGGCATTGTTTGGGATGAGATGGTCGGCATGTGGATCACCCTGTGGCTGGTGCCTGAAGGATGGCAGTGGCTGCTGGCGGGGTTCTTGATGTTCCGCTTCTTCGACATCCTCAAGCCGTGGCCGATCCGCTGGATCGACCGTCATGTGCACGGCGGTGTGGGGATCATGCTCGACGATATCCTGGCTGGCGTATTCGCCTGGCTGGGCATGCAGGTTCTGGTGTGGGTGGTGGCCTGACAGGGAGTACGCGAATGGCCATTAGGACGATGCTGCTGGCAATGATGCTGACTCTCGCCACGTGGGCGGGCAACGCGGTGGCCGAACAATTGCCCAGGCAGATCCGGCTGGTGAGCGAGCAGTGGCTCGACTACACCAATGCCGACGGCACCGGGGTGGCATGGGATGTACTGCGCAAGGTGTTCGAGCCCGCCGGCATTAAGGTCCAGGTGCAAAGTGCGCCCTACAGCCGGGCGGTTGGGCTGGTCAAGCGCGGCGCAGCCGACGCCTGGGTCGGCTCCTACAAGCAGGAGAACGACGACAACCTGTACCCGAGCTGGCATTTTGATATGGACCATATCTATGCCCTTGGCTTGACCAGCAAGCCCACGCCGACGCTGGACACCGTCGGCCAGTATCGCCTGGCCTGGGTCCGTGGCTACGACTACGGCAACTACCTGCCAAATGTGCGCAGATTCCGCGAGATCCAGCGGCGCGAAGGCATTTTGCCCATGCTCGAGCACGACCGTGTGGATTTCTACATCGATGCCCTGACCGAAGTGGACTATGTGCTGGAGCAGGCGCCGCAGCCTGAGCGCTTCCGCCGTACCCATGTGGCCGAACTGCCGCTGTACCTGGCCTTTGGCCGCAGCGATGAGGCCAAGGCGCTGATCAGGGTATTCGACAGGCGAATGGCGGAGCTGGTGCGAAGTGGCGAACTCAAGCCCATCTTCGAGCACTGGAAGCAGCCGTATCCATTCACCCCGGACAGCAAGCCGCAATAGCGCGGCTGTCGCCACTGGAGAGCGACCCGCCCGTGAGCATTTCAAGCATCGAACTTTTCGATCTTAAGCCACGATATTCAGCCAGCGCACAGCCGCCAACCTGCTGATACAATCGGCTCACGTGAAATTTCAAACTTATCCAGGAGCACAACGTGCCCGTCGTCTTTGTTGCCGCCTCGAAACTCCCGACTCCTTTTGCAATCTTCACCATGCATGGCTTCCTCGATGAAGCCACTGGCCGAGAGCACGTCGTGCTCAGCCTGGGTGACATTGCCGATGGCGAGCCGGTGCTGGGGCGCCTGCACTCCGAGTGCCTGACCGGTGATGCCCTGTTCAGCCAGCGCTGTGATTGCGGCTCGCAACTGGAGGCCGCACTTCAAGCTATCGCCCGTGAGGGGCGCGGGGTGCTGCTGTACCTGCGCCAGGAAGGCCGTGGCATTGGCCTGCTCAACAAGATCCGCGCCTATGAGCTGCAAGATGGCGGCGCCGATACCGTTGAGGCCAACGAGCGTCTGGGCTTCGCCGCCGACCAGCGCGACTACGGTATCTGTCTGCCGATGCTTGAGCACTTGGGCGTGAAATCGCTGCGTCTGATGACCAACAACCCGCGCAAGGTCAAGGCGTTGACCGACATGAACATCAAGGTCGCCGAGCGCGTGCCGCTGCACACCGGCCACAACCCGCACAACCGTCTTTACCTGGCGACCAAGGCCGATAAACTCGGCCACATGATGGGCAACAAGCACCAGGGTGAGGTGCCTCAGGCGTGACACGTGGCGAGGTGAAGCGGCGTCTGGCGTTGGCCTGGTGGCAATACCTGGCGGTGGGCCTCGTGCCGCTGCCGGTCATGGCCTGGGCCTTCGGCGGCGGCGATGCGTTGATCCCGGTACTGGCGATGCCGCTGTTCATCGCCGGTGCTGCTTCCATGTTCCTGAGCCTACCGCGCTTTGGCGCCTACAAGCGCGCCCTGATCGCCACTTCCAAGGCGCTGGGCACGGCTGAAGAGCCTGCGGCCTGGATCGAGCTGGCCCGTGTGCGACGGTGGGCCATGCTGTACGCCTGTTTTCCTGCCTGGGTCGCGGCGCTGTCGGTACTGGTGGGCCTGGAAGCCGTGCCGCAGGTGCTCCTGGCGCTGTCGACCGTGGTGCTGCTTTACCTCTACCGTATTCCGCGTCAGTTGGGCTGATGCGCATTTTCCTCTGCCTGTTGGTACTGCTGGCGTGCAGTGCCCGGGCGCAGGAACCGCTGCGGGTGATCAGCCTGGCACCCTCGATGACCGACATCATGCTCGAACTGCAGGCCGATGACCTGCTGGTTGGCGTACTGGATGGCGGCGAGCGGCCAGCGGGTCTACGTGCCTTGCCCTCGGTGGGGCGCCAGGGGCAACTGGACATGGAGCGTTTGCTCAGCCTCAGGCCCGACCTGGTGCTGGTATGGCCCTCAGGCGTGTCGCCAGCCCAACAAGCCCAGCTCAAGCGATTGGGCATCGAGACCTTCAGTGCCGAACCCCACAGCCTTGACCAGCTTATCGAGCAGATCGAGGCGATAGCCGAACGTATTGGCCGTGGCGAGCAAGGGCTGCGATATGGGGCGCTGCTTCGTGATCGTTTACAGCAGTTGCGCCAGCGCTACCGGCGCGAGCAACCGGTAAGCGTGTTCTACCAGGTGTGGGACACGCCGCTCTATACAGTGGGTGCAACGCAGATCATCAGTGACGCATTGGCCGTATGCGGGGCCCGGAACGTGTTCGACGATATTAACCTGCCTGCTCCGCAGATAAGCGTGGAAGCGGTGCTTCAACGTGATCCTCAGGTGATTCTGGCCGGCGATTGGGCACAATTGGCCCGTTGGAAAGCCTGGCCGCGACTGCGTGCCGTGGCGGGGAAGCGCTTGCTGGTAGTGCCGGACAAGGGCCTGGAGCGGCCCAGCGGGCAGATGATCGACGCCACCAAGCGTCTGTGTGCACTGCTGGAGGCCCGAGCGCCAGATTGAAACCTGGCGCTCGGAGCGACGCGCTTTACAGGCCGAGCTTGTTCATCCGCGCTTTGACCGACGCTGCGATGCCGGCAGCATCCAAGCCGCACTCGGCCAGCATTTGGGCGGGCTTGGCGTGCTCGACATAGAGGTCGGGCAGGCCAAGGTGCAGCAGCGGCTTCACCACGCCCTCGCGAGCGAGGAACTCGCCCACGGCAGCACCGGCCCCGCCCATGATGGCGTTTTCCTCAATGGTCACCAGCAGTTCATGGCTGTCAGCCAGCGTGCGGACCAAGGCTTCGTCCAGGGGTTTGACGAAGCGCATGTCGACCACAGTCGCGTTGATCTGCTCGGCCACTTGCAGGGCTTCGGCCAACTGCACGCCGAATACCAGCAGTGCGACGTTCTCGCCCTGGCGGCGAACCACGCCCTTACCAATTTCCAGGGGCTCGAGATCGCCGCTGATCGGTGCGTTCGGTCCTGTGCCACGCGGGTAGCGCACGGCAGCCGGGCCGTTGTAGTGATGGCCTGTGCTGAGCATCTTGCGCAGCTCGTTCTCGTCGCTTGGGGTCATCACCACGATGCCGGGGATGCAGCGCAGGTACGAAAGGTCGTAGCTGCCTGCGTGGGTGGGGCCGTCTTCGCCGACCAGGCCGGCGCGGTCGATGGCGAACAGTACGTCGAGGTTCTGCACGGCGACATCGTGAATCAACTGGTCGTAGGCGCGCTGCAGGAAGGTCGAGTAGATGGCAACGACCGGTTTGGCGCCTTCGCAGGCCATGCCCGCCGCCAGGGTGACGGCATGCTGCTCGGCGATGGCTACGTCGAAGTAGCGCTCCGGGTAGCGTTCGCTGAAGGCGACCAGGTCCGAGCCTTCCTTCATCGCTGGGGTGATGCCTACCAGGCGATTGTCGGCGGCGGCCATGTCGCACAGCCACTGGCCGAACACCGCGGAGTATTTCGGGCCGCTGGCTTTCTTCGGTGCGGCCGGCTTGTCGGCCGGTTCCAGCTTGGTGATGGCGTGGTAGCCGATCGGGTCGGCTTCGGCAGGGGCGAAGCCTTTGCCTTTCTTGGTCACCACGTGCAGGAACTGTGGACCCTTGAGGTCGCGCATGTTGCGCAGGGTGGCGATCATGGTCGGCAGGTCATGGCCGTCGATCGGGCCGATGTAGTTCCAGCCCAATTCCTCGAAGAGGGTGCCGGGGGCAAGCATGCCCTTGGCGTATTCCTCGGTGCGGCGGGCGATTTCCCAGGCGCCTGGGAGGCGCGACAGCACCTTCTTGCTGCCTTCGCGCATGCTCGAATAGGTGCGGCTGGAGAGGATCTTGGCCAGGTAGTTGGACAGGCCGCCGACATTGCGCGAGATCGACATGTCGTTGTCGTTGAGGATCACCAGCATGTCGGCGTCGACTTCCTGGGCGTGGTTCAACGCTTCGAAGGCCATGCCGGCAGTCAGTGCGCCGTCGCCGATCACCGCGATCGACTTGCGTGGGTCGTTCTGCAGGCGTGCGGCAATGGCCATGCCTAGGGCGGCGCTGATCGAGGTGCTGGAGTGGCCGACGCCGAAGGTGTCGTATTCGCTCTCGCTGCGGCGCGGGAAGGCGGCGATGCCATCTTTCTGGCGCAGCGTCAGCATGCGGTTGCGACGGCCGGTGAGAATCTTGTGCGGGTAGGCCTGGTGGCCGACGTCCCACACCAGGCGGTCATCCGGGGTATCGAAGACGTAGTGCAGGGCAATCGTCAGTTCGATGACGCCCAGACCGGCGCCAAAATGCCCACCGGTCTGACCAACGGTGTACAGAAGCTCCTGGCGCAACTCGTCGGCCAGGGTCTCCAGGTCGGCTTCGGCCAACCGGCGCAGGCCAGCAGGCGTGTCAGCGCGGTCGAGCAACGGCGTGACCGGGCGTTCGCGGGGGATCTCTTGAAACGTCGTGGGCATCAGGCGAGTCGTTATAGGTGTGAAGACGCGGCAGTTTACCCCATTGTGGGAAAAGCTGCCCATTGGGTCGGGGTCGCTTCGGGCTGCTTTACAGCCCATCGCCGGCAAGCCGGCGCCTACGAATGCTGCGGTGAAACGTGCCGGTGATGGACCGCGAAGCGGCCCCGATCAATGGCGGCGCTCGACGATATAGCGTGCCAGCGCCCGGAGTGGCTCGGCGTTCTCGCCAAAACCATCGAGCGCGGCCAGCGCCTGGTCACGCAGCTCCAGCGCGTAGGCCTTGGCCGCGTCCAGGCCGAGCAAGGCCGGATAGGTCGGTTTGTCACGGGCTATGTCGGCGCCCTGGCGTTTGCCGAGGGTGGCGGTATCGCTTTCCACGTCGAGGATGTCGTCCTGCACCTGGAATGCCAGGCCGATGGCTCGTGCATAGGTTTTCAAGGCATCGAGCTGTGCTTGCTCGGCGCGGGCGCTGGCCAGGGCGCCTAGGTGTACGCTGGCTTCGATCAACGCGCCGGTCTTGTGCCGGTGCATGAATTCGAGCGCCTGTTGGTCAAGCTTCAGGCCCACCGACCCCAGGTCGATGGCCTGGCCGCCGACCATGCCAGCCGGCCCGGCTGCCTTGGCCAGGGTTTGCACCATCGCCAGGCGGATGCTGTCTGGCTGGGGGCTCAGACGCGGGTCGAGCAGAGCGCTGAAGGCCAGGCTCTGCAGGCCGTCGCCCGCAAGGATGGCGCAGGCTTCGTCGAAGGCCTTGTGGGTAGTTGGCTGGCCACGGCGCAGGTCATCGTCGTCCATCGCCGGCAGGTCATCGTGCACCAGCGAATAGGCATGGATCAGTTCCACCGCACAGGCCGCGCCATTGGCTTGTTCGGCCGGGGCACCCAGGGCTTCGCAGGCAGCATAGGCGAGCAGTGGGCGTACCCGCTTGCCGCCGTTCATGACGCTATAGCGCATGGCTGCGTAGAGGCGTTCGAGCTCTTTGGACGGGGCCTCGAACAGGGGTTCGAGCGCGGCGTCGACACGGGCCTGGCTGCTGGCCTGGTAAGCGCTGATCATGCTTCTGGCTCCGCATCGAAGGGCTGGGCGGCCAGCTCGCCGTCCCGCTCCAGGAGGATCTGTACTTTCTGCTCGGCCTGGGCCAGCGCCCCCTGGCAATCACGGGTCAGGGCAATGCCTTGTTCAAAGGCGGCCAGCGACTCTTCCAGCGACAATTCGCCGTTCTCCAGGCGCTCGACCAGCGCTTGCAGGTCTGCGAGGGATTGTTCGAAATCGATGGAGGCTTTTTTGCGGGCCATGGCGACTGTCTCGGTGGTGTTCAGAACGGCGCGACACTAGCAGAGCAGGGCGGGGGGAGCAAACTTGTGTGGCGGGCCAGGTTCTTTGGGGTAGGCATGATTTCTGTGGTGTCTGTGAAATCGAGCGCCGCGTGCGCGGCGCATCGCGAGCAAGGCTCGCCCCTACGGTTGATTCAGCCCAGGGAGGGGGTAACCCAACCGGTAGGAGCGAGCCTAGCTCGCGATCCGCTGCGCCACTGCGCTCAAGGCGAGCGCCTGCAGGCAATCACACCATTTCCGCTTCCCGCACCAGCATCGCCTCGCGGTACCGCGCCAGCTCTTCAATAGTCAGCACGGGTAGATTGTATTGCCGCGCATACACCGCCACCTGTTCGCCCCTGGCCATGCTGCCATCAGGGTTCATCAGCTCGCACAGCACTGCTGCCGGGCGCAACCCGGCCAGACGCGCAAGGTCCACCGAGCCTTCGGTGTGCCCACGGCGGGTCAGCACCCCGCCATTGCGTGCGCGCAGCGGGAACACATGGCCGGGGCTGACGATGTGGCGCTGTTCGGCGCTCGAGCGCAAGCACGCTTCGATGGTGGTGATGCGGTCCTGGGCCGAAACCCCGGTGCTCACGCCTTCGGCGGCTTCGATGCTGACGGTGAAACCGGTACCGTGGCGTGCCTGGTTGTTCTGCACCATCGGTGCCAGCTGCAGGGCGTCGACGGTAGTTTCGTCCAGGCACAGGCAGACGATGCCGCTGCAGTCGCGAATCATCATGGCCATGGTCTGTAACGACAGGTTCTCGGCAGCGGCGACGATGTCGGCTTCGTCCTCGCGGTCGTCATCGTCAAGCAGCAAAACGGGGCGACCGGCCTGGAAGGCAGCGATGGCGGCGGATACGTTGGGGAATTGCTGTTGCAGCATAGGGGACATGAAACGCTCCTCGTGAATGATCGATGAACGTCTCGGGGCGAACAAAACGCATGCACGGGGGCGCCCGAACGGCCCCTGCCTGACGCCTTCTTTCATCCGGACTATGACCGTCGGCTCTGGAGTCGCACCAGATCTGCTGACCCCCGGCATGGCCGGGGCGCTCGCGGGCTCATCTTTCGATTTACCGCCGGTGGGGACTTTCACCCCGCCCTGAAGACCGCCCAAGCATACAGCACCGTGCCACCCCGCTGGCAACCCGGCAGGCTACGACCTTCGGCGGTATCATGCGGCCAGGGTCTTTTGGAAAACGACATCATGGACATTCTCCAAGTCGCTGGCGGCAAGCCGATCAAGGTGTGGACCGACGGCGTGCCGGTCGAAGACGAAGCCCGCCAGCAATTGCTGAACACGGCGAAGATGCCGTTCATTTTCAAGCATCTGGCGGTGATGCCCGATGTGCACCTGGGCAAAGGCTCGACCATTGGCAGTGTGATTCCAACCGTCGGTGCGATCATCCCGGCTGCGGTAGGTGTGGATATCGGCTGCGGCATGATCGCTGCCCGTACCTCGCTGCACGCCCGGGACCTGCCGGACAACCTGCACGGTCTGCGCAGCGCCATCGAGAAAGCGGTGCCCCACGGCAAGACCTTCGGTCGTCGCGACCAAGGCGCCTGGGATGATGTTCCCACTTCTGCGGACCAGCAGTGGCGTGGGTTGGCAGGTCGCTTCAAGGCGATCACCGACAAGTACCCTCGCCTGGAGAAGACCAACAACCGCCATCACCTGGGGACGCTGGGCGGCGGCAATCATTTCATCGAGGTGTGCCTGGACGAGGCCGACCAGGTCTGGTTCATGCTGCACAGCGGTTCACGCGGCGTCGGTAATGCCATCGGCAACCTGTTCATCGAACTGGCCCAGGCCGACATGCGTCAGCACCTGGCCAATCTGCCGGACAAGGACCTGGCCTACTTCGAGGAGGGGAGCCGGCATTTTGCCGATTACGTCGAGGCGGTCGAGTGGGCCCAGGACTACGCCCGGCGCAATCGCGAATTGATGATGCACGCAGTGGTCGCCGCCGCACGGCAGGTATTGGGGCGGCCCTTCGAGGCCCGCCTGGAAGCCGTCAACTGTCACCACAACTATGTGCAGCGCGAACACCATTTCGGCCGCGAGGTGCTGGTGACGCGCAAGGGGGCGGTTTCGGCGCAGAAGGGGCAGTTGGGCATCATCCCCGGCTCGATGGGCGCCAAGAGTTTCATCGTACGTGGCCTGGGCAATGAGGAGTCGTTCTGTTCCTGTAGCCACGGTGCTGGGCGGGTCATGAGCCGCACCCAGGCCAAGCGTCGTTTCAGCGTCGAAGACCAGCGGCGAGCGACCGCGCATGTGGAGTGCCGCAAGGACAAGGAGGTGATCGATGAGATCCCCATGGCCTACAAGGACATCGACGCGGTGATGCTGGCCCAGCGGGAGCTGGTGGAGGTGGTGCACACTTTGCGTCAGGTGGTGTGCGTGAAAGGGTGACGACACCGGCCCCAAACGCAGCTTCAGGCCACGCTGCGGACCGACGCGGCGTCTAGGGGCGATGCCCGGGCGTCGCTTCTTCCTCAGCCTTGCTCGCGCATGATCTGGGCGATGATTGGCACCGGGGTCATCAAGTGCGCATGCATCATCGTGCTGGCACGGGCGGCATCACGGGCGAGAATCGCCTCGACCAGTGCCGCGTGCTCCTGGCGCTTGGTTTCCAGAGCCTCCTCGGAAAACACCGTATGGGTCAGCCACAGATGACGGTAACGTTCGGCCTGGTCGAACAGGTAGGTGCGCGCCTGCAGCAGGTGCTTCGAGCCACAGCCTGACGCGATGGCGGTATGGAACGCCTTGTGGCGCTGGTCCCAGACGTCCAGACGCTGTTCACGGGTCTTCACTTCCATGACCTTGGCCAGGGTATGCGACTGCGCCAGCACCGAAGCCTCCCAGGCGTCATCGCCACGCTCGATGGCCAGCCCAACGATCATGGCTTCGAGGTTGGCGCGGGCATCGTAGATATCTTCCATCTCGTCCAGCGACATCGGCGCCACCCGGTAGCCCTTCTGGCTGATGGCAACCACCAGCTTTTCCGCCACCAATTGCGACAGGGCCTCGCGCAGTGGGCCGACGCCCAGGTCGTAGCGCTCCTTGAGCGTGCTCATCAGCAGCTTTTCGCCCGGTTTGAACAGGCCGCGGATGATGTCTTGCTTGAGCCACTCATACCCACTGAAGGCCGAGTTCTGCCGTGGGGCGTGTGCTTCCAAGGTGCTGTCCTCAAAACGTTTTGCAAATCATACCGAAACGTCTTTTCAGATAGAAACAATGGACAAACGAGCGTTTTGTTATCGTTTTATAAAAATGTAGACATTTTGCTTTTGTGGCGATATTTTTGCCGTGCCCACCTGATCCGGGCACTGCCTTCGAACCTCTCTGCCAGGAAACCGCCATGAACGCCTTCACCAAGATCGAGGAACCCGTGCTGCCGATGCCTCTGGAAACCCGGGGCTTCTCCGTCAAACCGTCCGAACAGTCGCCACGCCTGCTGGAAGTGGTGTTTGCCCGCGAAACGGTGGAAGCGTTCGTCAAGGCCGTGGCCGAATGGCCCGTGCAGGCGCTGGAGTACAAGTCCTTCCTGCGTTTTCGCGTTGGCCAGATTCTCGATGAGCTGTGCGAAGGCACCCTGCGCCCGGTCTTGCTGAACGGCCTGCTCGACCGTGCCACCGGTGGCATGCTGATCACACCGCAGGGGCTGGACGATGTGAGCCAGGCCGAGGACATGGTCAAGTTCACCACCGCCTGCGCGCACCTGGTGGGTCGTTCCAACTACGACGCCATGAGCGGTCAGTTCTATGCCCGCTTCGTGGTGGTCAACACGGACAACTCCGACAGCTACCTGCGCCAGCCGCACCGGGTGATGGAATTGCACAACGACGGCACCTTCGTGAACCAGATCACCGATTACGTGCTGATGCTCAAGATCGATGAAAAGAACATGGAAGGCGGCAACTCGCTGCTGCTGCACCTGGATGATTGGGAGCAGTGCGAGTCGTTCTTCCGTCACCCGATGGCTCGCCGCGAAATGCGCTGGACCGCGCCGCCCAGCAAGAAGGTCAGCGAGGACGTGTTCCACGCCGTGTTCGACACCGACGCCGTGGGCCGCCCGACCATGCGCTACATCGACCAGTTCGTGCAGCCCGAAAACTTCGAGGAAGGCATCTGGCTGAATGCGCTTTCCGAGTCGCTGGAAGGCAGCGAGCGCAAGCTGTCGGTGCCAGTGCCGGTCGGCAGCTTCCTGCTGATCAACAACCTGTTCTGGCTGCACGGCCGCGACCGCTTCACGCCGCATGACGGCCTGCGCCGTGAGCTGATGCGCCAGCGAGGCTACATCAGCTACGAAAAGCCGCTGTACCAGCGCGGCCAGTAACCCTTCCAACGCTGCAGGGCTGCCCAGGGGGCGGCCCTTCGTCGTGCCCGAAACAAAACCACCGGCTGGCGCCGCGCGCCACCGGTAAAGAGGTAATGGCTGTGTACGATTTCATCATCATCGGCGGCGGTATCGTGGGCATGTCCACAGCCATGCAGCTGATTCAGCTCTACCCGGACGCCAAGATGCTCCTGCTGGAGAAAGAGTCCGGGCCTGCCCGTCACCAGACTGGCCATAACAGTGGCGTGATCCATGCCGGTGTGTACTACACCCCCGGCAGCCTCAAGGCACGTTTCTGCCTGGAGGGCAACAAAGCCACCAAGGCCTTCTGCGACAAGCACGCCATCCGCTACGACGAGTGCGGCAAGTTGCTGGTGGCCACCAATGCCCTGGAAATGGAGCGCATGAAGGCATTGTGGGAGCGTACCGCTGCCAATGGCCTGGAACGCTCGTGGCTGTCGGCGGCCGAACTGCGTGAACGTGAACCGAATATCGTCGGCATCGGCGGTATCTTCGTGCCCTCCAGCGGCATCGTCAGCTATGCCGAAGTCACTGCCGCGATGGCCCGCGAGTTCCAGGCGGCAGGCGGCGAGATCCGCTACAGCGCGCAGGTACAGGGCCTCCAGGAACATGCCGACCAGGTCGTGGTACGTGCGGGGGCCGACGAGTTCCGTGGGCGCTTCCTCATTACCTGTTCCGGGCTGATGGCCGACCGTGTGGTGCGCATGCTGGGCATCGAACCCAGCTTCATCATCTGCCCGTTCCGTGGCGAGTACTACCTGCTGCCCAAGCAGCACAACCAGATCGTCAACCACCTGATCTACCCGATCCCGGACCCGTCGATGCCATTTCTCGGCGTCCATCTGACCCGGATGATCGACGGCACCGTCACCGTCGGCCCCAACGCGGTGCTGGCCACCAAGCGCGAGGGCTATCGCAAGTCCGATATCTCGCTGCCCGACCTGTTCGAGACGCTCACCACGCCAGGCATTCTCAAGGTGCTGGCGAAGAACCTGCGTCCGGGGCTGATCGAGCTGAAGAACTCGCTGTTCAAGGGCGGCTACCTCAAGCAGGTGCAGAAGTACTGCCCAAGCATCACCAAGGCCGACCTGACCGACTATCCGGCGGGTGTCCGCGCCCAGGCGGTATCCCGCGACGGCAAGCTCATCGATGACTTCCTGTTCGTCAACACCCGACGCAGCGTGAACGTGTGCAACGCCCCGTCGCCAGCGGCCACGTCGGCGATCCCGATTGGCGCGCACATCGTCGACAAGGTACGCGAACAGCTCGCTGCCACCGGCACCCGGCTGACGGCCCGTATCCCCGATAACCCGCAGCGGGCCGCCGGCTGAAGTGCCGCCACCGCCATCCCAGCAGAGGAAGACTAGCGTGCAATTGCAAGACTCCAGCCTGTTCCGCCAGCAGGCCTACATCGATGGCGCCTGGGTCGATGCCGACAGCGGCCAGACCCTCAGGGTGAACAACCCGGCCACCGGCGAACTGATCGGCCATGTGCCGAAGATGGGCGCTGTCGAGACCCGCCGCGCCATCGAAGCCGCCGAACGGGCCTTGCCGGCCTGGCGCGCCCTGACTGCCAAGGACCGCGCCAATCGCCTGCGCCGCTGGTTCGAACTGATGATGCAGAACCAGGAAGACCTGGCGCGCCTGATGACCCTCGAGCAGGGCAAGCCACTGGTCGAGTCCCGAGGCGAAATCGCCTATGCCGCTTCGTTCCTGGAGTGGTTCGGCGAAGAAGCCAAGCGTGTCTATGGCGACATGATCCCCGGCCACCAGCCAGACAAGCGCCTGATGGTGATCAAGCAGCCGATTGGCGTCACCGCGGCGATCACCCCGTGGAACTTCCCCTCGGCGATGATCACCCGCAAGGCCGGGCCGGCGTTGGCCGCCGGCTGCACCATGGTGCTCAAGCCTGCTTCGCAGACGCCGTACTCGGCCCTGGCCCTGGCTGAGTTGGCCGAGCGTGCCGGCATTCCCAAGGGGGTACTCAGCGTGGTCACCGGCAGTGCCGGTGAAGTGGGCGGCGAACTCACTCACAACCCGATCGTACGCAAGCTGACCTTCACCGGCTCTACCGAAATCGGTCGCCAACTGATGGCCGAATGCGCCAAGGACATCAAGAAAGTGTCCCTGGAACTGGGCGGCAATGCCCCGTTCATCGTGTTCGACGATGCCGATCTGGATGCAGCCGTCGAAGGTGCCCTGGTTTCCAAGTACCGCAACAACGGCCAGACCTGCGTTTGCGCCAACCGCCTGTATGTGCAGGACGGCGTCTACGACGCCTTCGTCGACAAGCTCAAGGCGGCAGTCGCGCGCCTGAACATCGGCAACGGCCTGGAAGCCGGCATCACCACCGGCCCGCTGATCGACGCCAAGGCCGTGGCCAAGGTCCAGGAGCACATCGAGGATGCCGTTGCCAAGGGCGCCCGTGTGGTGGCGGGTGGCAAACCGCATTCGCTGGGCGGCACCTTCTTCGAGCCGACCATTCTGGTCGACGTGCCCCAGCATGCTGCCGTGGCCAAGGAAGAGACCTTCGGCCCGCTGGCGCCGCTGTTCCGCTTCAAGGACGAAGACGAAGTCATCGCCATGTCCAACGACACCGAATACGGCCTGGCGGCCTATTTCTATGCCCGCGACCTGAGCCGGGTGTTCCGTGTGGGCGAGGCGCTGGAGTACGGCATCGTCGGTATCAACACCGGGATCATCTCCAACGAAGTCGCGCCATTCGGCGGTGTTAAAGCCTCTGGCCTGGGCCGCGAAGGGTCCAAGTACGGCATCGATGACTACCTGGAAATCAAATACCTGTGCATCGGCGTGTAACCACGACCGTCGTTGATCGAGTCTTGAACGGAGCGAACATGAACACCAACCAGAGCCTGCAACAACGCCGCCTGGCCGCCATTCCACGTGGCGTCGGGCAAATCCACCAGATCTACGCCGAGCGTGCCGAGAACGCCACCGTGTGGGACGTCGAGGGCCGAGAGTACCTGGACTTCGCCGGCGGTATCGCGGTGCTCAATACCGGCCACCTGCACCCGAAAGTCATGGCAGCCGTCCAGGCGCAGCTGGCCAAGCTGACCCACACCTGCTTCCACGTCTTTGGCTACGAGCCCTACGTGGCCCTGGCCGAGAAGATCAACCAGCGCGTGCCGGGCGACTTCGAGAAAAAGACCTTGCTGGTGACCACCGGCGCCGAAGCGGTGGAGAACGCCATCAAGATCGCCCGTGCCGCCACTGGCCGCCAGGGTGTGATCGCCTTCACCGGCGCCTACCATGGGCGTACGCACTACACCCTGAGCCTGACCGGCAAGGTCGTGCCGTACTCTGCGGGCATGGGCCTGATGCCAGGTGGCATCTACCGTGCCCAGTACCCGAACGCGGTGCATGGCGTGAGCAGCGATGACGCCATCGCCAGCGTCGAACGCATCTTCAAGAACGACGCCGCGCCGACTGACATCGCCGCGATCATTCTCGAACCGGTCCAGGGCGAAGGTGGTTTCAACGTCGCGCCGAAAGACTTCCTGGCCCGTCTGCGCGCCCTGTGCGACGAGCACGGCATCGTGCTGATCGCCGACGAAGTGCAGACCGGTGCTGGTCGTACCGGTACCTTCTTCGCCATGGAGCAACTGGGCGTCGCCGCCGACCTGACCACCTTCGCCAAGTCCATCGCCGGTGGTTTCCCGCTGGCTGGTGTGTGCGGCCGTGCCGAGATCATGGATGCGGTGGCTCCCGGTGGCCTGGGCGGGACCTACGCCGGTAGCCCAGTCTCCTGCGCCGCTGCCCTGGCCGTGCTGGAAGCCTTCGACGACGAGAAACTGCTGGAGCGGGCCCAGGCGGTCGGTGAAATCCTCACCAGCGGCCTGCGCGCCATCGGCGAGCGTCACAACAGCCTGGTGGATGTGCGCAACCTGGGTGCCATGGTCGCCGTAGAGTTGTTCGAGGGCGGTGACCTGAGCAAGCCTGCGGCCGATCTGACTGCCAAGGTGGTGGCCAAGGCCCGTGACAAAGGGCTGATCCTGCTGTCGTGCGGCACCTATTACAACGTCTTGCGCATTTTGGTTCCGCTGACCGTCAGCGACGCGGACTTGCAGCGCGGTCTGGCCTTGATCGGCGAGTGCTTCGACGAGCTCGCCTGACACTCATGCCTGACGGTCGCTCGACGGCCGTCGGCGCTTTCTTGAGTCAGCGTCACCCTGGTCTGTGCTCACCCGCATCTGTCCGACTCACCCTCTCGGACAGGGCGGGCTTTTTCGTCCGATGCTGGTGAGCGCGGACACCGAAAATGCCCTCAGAGGCAGTACAAGAACAAAGGTAATGCCATGCAGAACGATAAGAACAATCTCAGTCACGGGCTCAAGTCCCGTCATGTGACCATGCTTTCCATTGCCGGTGTCATTGGCGCCGGCTTGTTCGTAGGTTCAGGACGGGCCATTGCAGAGGCCGGCCCGGCCACCATCCTTGCTTACATCTTCGCCGGCGTGCTGGTCGTGCTGGTGATGCGCATGCTGGCGGAAATGGCCGTCGCGTCGCCAGACACCGGTTCGTTCTCCACCTATGCCGACCAGGCCATCGGCAAGTGGGCGGGCTATACCATTGGCTGGCTCTACTGGTGGTTCTGGGTGCTGATCATTCCCATCGAAGCCAATATCGCCGCAACCATCATCAACACGTATGTGCCGCAGATGGAAATCTGGGTGCTGTCGTTGGTCATCACCTTGCTGCTGACCGCCACCAACCTGTTCAGCGTCAAGCACTACGGCGAGTTCGAGTTCTGGTTGGCGTTGGTGAAGGTGGCCGCTATCGTCGGCTTCATCATCCTCGGTGCCTGCGCCATCCTTGGCCTGTTCCCCAGCACCGGCGTGAGCGGGGTTTCACGCTTGTGGGATAACGGCGGCTTCATGCCCAACGGCTTTGGTGCAGTGCTCAGCGCGATGCTGATCACTATGTTCTCGTTCCTCGGTGCCGAGGTGGTGACCATTGCCGCGGCGGAGTCCGATGCCGCTGGCAAGCAGATCTCCAAGGCCACCAACTCGGTGATCTGGCGGATCACGTTGTTCTACATCCTGTCGATCTTCATCGTCGTGGCGCTGGTGCCGTGGAACGATCCAAGGCTGGCGAGCGAAGGGTCCTATGTGGCGGTGCTGAATATTCTCAACGTGCCCCATGCCAAGGCCATCATCGACTTCGTGGTGCTGACCTCGGTGACCAGTTGCCTGAACTCCTCGCTGTACACCGCTTCGCGCATGCTCTATTCGCTGAGCCGCCGGGGCGATGCGCCCGCTTGTGCCCAGGTGACCGCCCGCAGCGGTACGCCGATCTATGCCGTAATGCTGTCTACCGGTGCCGCGTTCCTGACGGTGATCGCCAACTACCTGGTGCCCTCGAAGGTGTTCGGTTTCCTCATGGCCAGCTCGGGTGCGATTGCTCTGCTGGTCTATCTGGTGATTGCCATTTCCCAGCTGCGCCTGCGTAAACGCCTGATCGCCGAAGGTAAGACCCTGAGCTACAGGATGTGGCTGTTCCCTTGGCTGACATGGGGTGTGATCTTGTTCATCAGCGCCGTGCTGGTGCTGATGTTGCTGCGCCCCGACCACCGGCTCGAAGTGGTATCGACCATGGCGCTGGCGATACTGGTGGTGTGCTCGGGCCTGCTGGTGACACGACGTCGCCGGCGTGTGGAGCAGGGCGGCGCCAACCCGCTGACGAGCTCCGGAAGCGGGGTCGCTGGTTGATGGAGCTCCCCCTCGAGGTGCGCGCGTCGAGGGGGATATTCACGGTAAACTTTCTCAGCCCCTGGGCATGCCATGGCGATGCCGATGACTTTCAGTGCTCATGGGTGTGCTCCTTTCCATCGCGGTGAAAATGCGACTTCGGAGCCGGCTTCGAGTGTTGGGCGCTGTCGGCCTCGCCATGCCCGTGATGGCCAGGCGCGGTGGGTGCGCTTGGCGAAGCCGGATGATGCGCCTTGGATTGCCCCTTGTCATGGTGGCCACTTCCCGAGGCTGCCTCTTCGTAGCGACCTGGCACGTTGTCGCCGTGTTGGCCTTCATGATTGTGCATTTCGCTTTCGCCACCCCCATGCTGGTGACCGCCGCTGATCGCGACCATCGCGTTGTACTGCTGGGCGTTCATTCGGGGTAGCTGATCGAGGAAGGCGACAATTCCCCAGATGTACGGGTCACCCATGCTCTTGCCCCAAGCTGGCATGCCTGTGGCCTTGATGCCGTGTTTGATGGTCCAGAACGCGACAGCGGGATCACCGCTGACCCCAAGTTTGGTCAGGTCGGGAGGAGAGGGGTACAGCGCCTGGCTGAGCTCTGTCTTCTCAACGCCGGGGGCAAGATGGCAACCGATGCACATGGCGTTGTAGTTACCAGCGCCCATGCGAATCAGGTTTTCGTCCTTGAGGTCTGGTACCTCGATATCCCTGGCGCGCACCTCGATGGAACGATCCCGAACCATGGCCAGAAAGGCATGTACTGCCGGGAAGTGAGGATCATCGGCCGCGACGTTCACCACGCCAAAGTACGCGGCTGCCAGAACGCTCGCGCTGGTGACGGCGCCTGCTGCAACCAGCGTTGTTATCGTTCTTTTCATGTCTGGCTCTCAAAACCACATGCGGATGCCGGCGACGAAACGTGCTTCATCCACATCCCCACCTTCATCACGGATGAAGTCGGCGGTTTTGCCATAGGAGCGGTTCCAGGTGACGCCTATGTAAGGTGCGAACTGGCGAACGATTTCATACCGCAGCCGCACGCCGACTTCGGTATTGGCAAGACCGGAACCCACACCACGCTCAGGATCGTTCTTGCCGTAGAAATTGACTTCAGCGGTTGGCTGCAGGATCAGGCGATTGGTCAGGAGTATGTCGTAGTCGCCTTCCAGGCGGGCGGCGGTCTGGCCGTTTTCGCCGAGGAATGCAGTGGCTTCGGCTTCGAAACCGTACAGTGCCATGCCCTGGATGCCGAACGCAGCCCAGGTCTGAGGAGATTGCGGCTTGAAGTCCTGGCGAACCCCGGCAACCACATCCCACCAAGGGCTGACCGAGCGGCCGTAGAGCAGCTGTAGTTCGGCATCTTCGGTGACACCGTTGGTCCGTTCACCCTCGGAGCGTATCCAGAGCCGGTTGATATCACCGCCTATCCATCCAGTAGCATCCCAGGCCAGCGCGCTGCCTTCGTCAGCATCCTGGTACTCGAGTTGGTCCAGCAAGAAGAAGCTGTTGATTGCGCTGTCGTGCATCCGATGTCCGCCCAACGGCGGGAACGCCGCCTGGCGGTCTGCATCCGTGAGTACGGGAATCGGGGTACGGCTGGTAGTGGCAGGCGCCGCGGAACCGTGGTTCATCGTTGAGTGATCCATGGCGCCATGGTCCATCCCCTGCATGCTCGTATGATCCATCTTGCTGTGATCGGCGGGCGCGGTTTTTTTCCGAGGCTCGCTTGCGCCCATCTGGCTGTGGTCCATGCCTGGCATCGAGTCGTGCCCCATGGACGAATGATCCATCGCCGAGTGGTCCACCTCTTCAGCGGCGAAGCTGGGCGCAACGCCCAGCACGCCAAGCGAAACGGTCAGGGCCAGCAGCGAGGGTCGCGCCAGGCTACTGGTCATCTTTCCCTGCCTTAGCGTCGTCGCTGCCATGCGATTGCATCATTTTGCTGTGATCCATGCCCTGCATCGAGCCATGATCCATGCCTTTCATCGCATCGTGATCCATGCCCTGCATGGAGCCATGATCCATACCTTTCATGGCGCCGTGATCCATGCCTTGAGCGCCCTTGGCCTTCGCGGAATCGGCAGACGTCTGGGTATGTTGTTCATGGGTGTCGCTCGACCACGACGATGGGGCATAAACGGTGAACAGGCCCGCCATCGCAGCGCAAAGGACAAAGGTGTTTCGTTTCAGGGGTTTGCTCATTTCGGATCTCCAGTTCATTCGTCCACGCGGACTTCTCGGAACATGCCCATTTCCATGTGGAACAGCAGGTGACAGTGATAGGCCCAGCGTCCCAGGGCATCTGCGGTCACGCGATAACTCCGTTTCGAGCCGGGGGGCATGTCAATCGTGTGTTTTCGAACCATAAAGTTGCCGTGCTCATCCTCCAGGTCGCTCCACATGCCATGGAGGTGGATGGGGTGGGTCATCATGGTGTCGTTGACCAGGGTGATGCGAAGGCGCTCGCCGTACTTCAGGCGCAGGGGGGCGGCATCGGAGAACTTGATGCCGTCGAAGGACCAGGCGAACTTCTCCATGTGGCCGGTCAGATGCAGTTCGATGGTTCGGCCAGGTTCCCGACCGTCCGGATCGATGAAGGTGCTTCGCAGATCCGAGTAGGTCAGAACCCGACGGCCGTTGTCGCGCAGCCCAACCCCCGGGTCGCTCAGCTTTGCGGTTGGAGTCATCGTCTGCATGTCGACCAACGGGTTGTTGGTCTCTGAGGCGGGATGGCTTTGCATGGCCCCACCGGTATCTGCCATGTTGCCGTGATCCATACCGGCCATGTCGCCGTGGTCCATGCCGGCCATGCTGCCGTGATTCATCCCCGCCATGCTGCCGTGGTCCATGCCCATGTCACCCATGGAGATGACGGGGCGAGGGTCGACGGCTGGAACCGGTGCTTGCAAGCCTTCGCGGATAGCCAAGGTGCCCCTGGAGTACCCCGAGCGATCCATGGATTGAGCGAAAATGGTGTATGCCTGTTCATCCTGTGGCTCAACGATGACATCGTAGGTTTCAGCAACGGCGATACGGAACTCGTCGACCGAAACGGGATTGACATGTTGCCCATCCGCCGCGACCACGGTCATCTTCAGGCCAGGAATGCGCACATCGAAGTACGTCATGGCCGAGCCGTTGATGAAGCGCAGCCGGATTTTCTCACCGGGCTTGAAAACGCCGGTCCAGTTTCCGTCTGGCGCCTGGCCATTCATGAGGTAGGTGTAGGTGTACCCGCTGACGTCGGCAAGATCGGTGGGGCTCATCTTCATCTCGGCCCACATCTTGCGGTCAGCGACCGCGGCGGACCAGCCCATCTCGCCGACGTCGTTGACGAAATCACCCACCGTTCGCTTGTGGAAGTTGTAGTAGTCAGACTGCTTCTTGAGCTTGGAGAGCACCCGGGCAGGGTCTTCGTCCGTCCAGTCGCTGAGCATCACCACATAGTCCCGGTCATAACTGAACGGCTCGGGCTCTTTCGCATCGATGACCAGTGCGCCATACACCCCGACCTGCTCCTGGAAGCCAGAATGGCTGTGGTACCAGTAGGTGCCGTTCTGATGGACCTTGAACCTGTACTCGTACATGCCATCAGGGGCGATGCCATGGAAACTCAGGCCTGGGACACCGTCCATGTTCGCCGGCAGGATGATGCCGTGCCAGTGGATGGACGTGTCCTGCTTCAAACGGTTGCGCACCCGAAGCGTGACGGTATCGCCTTCGCGCCAACGGAGCGTGGGGCCTGGCAGAGAACCGTTGATTGCCATGGCGGTGCGCGGGGCGCCGGTGATATTGACCGGCAGCTCACCGATGTAAAGGTCAAATTCTGTGCCTGTCAGCACATTGGGCTGGCCAGGGCTGGTCACCGCCCACACCGGCGCGCGCCACATGCCCAACCCGCCCAGTAGTCCGGTAGCAGCCAGGCCTTTGACGAAGGATCGTCGTGTGGTTTTGCTTTGCATGCCGTTGCGTCCAGTCAGAGAAATAGCTGATATCCAGGCCGCCGAATGTCGCAGCCCTCGGTTTCAGTTCGGTCCTCGCAAGCTTCGCAGGTTTTCGACGAAGCACCCGATTTGCCGGAGGAGGTCACTTGAAACTGCCATAGTTCGGGTTCGAGGGTGATTACATTTCTGTAAGCTTGCTTCAGCAGTGCTTGTGCCCTGTGTGCTGGTCTTGCTGAGCGGCGACGGGTGTCTGGTCATTGTTCTCCTGGGTAAGCTGATAAGCCTGCTGGGAGGATTGCCGAGCGGCTTCCATCCTCATGAAGGTGCGGTCCCCACCGCCTTCTGCATGGGCCAGGTTTGCCATGCCGAAGGTTGCTGCCATCACAACTGCCTTGACGCTGTTCATGGGTGTTCCCTCTGGTTTTTCGTTGGCGCCGATCGGCGCTCTGTCCAGAGGCAATTTAGGGACCTGAGCCTGTCAGGAAACTGAGTGGCGCATGACGTTTGCGTCAGCTTTTGCAGGGTGGCTTGGCTGCCAGTTTGAAGCGCACGCAGCGGTGGTTCGGAAAGGCCATCATCCGGCACTTCCTGACAGTACCCCACCAAGCAGTAGCTGGGTCGCCTACCTCGTGTTTGCCTACAGCCAGTCCATGGCAACCCGAGCTTAAGTTTGTGGCCGGCGTGCTGCACGTTGCGATGTTTTTTACAGCTTCGGCGCACTCTCCTGACTTTTTAGTCAACTGCGCAAGAAGTTGCGCACTCAAATGTGGATAAGCCTGTGCATACATTCCTGTAGGCCCTGAGAAATATGGCGTACAGGCAACTGCGCAACTTTTTGCACACCACTGCGCAAGAAGTTGCGCACTTTTCCCGTGGTTTTCTCCGAAAAAGCTTCGCGATTTTCAGTGTGGGTCGCTGCAGGCCTTGATCTATAAGGCTTTTCCTCAAGTTGGCACGACTTTTGTCATATCAAGATCCGATTGACCGGCAATTTGCTGCCGAAAAAGGCACTTATCCACAGCAAGGAGAGCAGCACCATGGCAACACCCGCGTACATGTCCGTCACCGGCGAAAAACAAGGCCTGATCACCGCTGGCGCGTTCACCGCCGATTCGGTGGGCAACACCTACCAGGAAGGCCACGAAGACCAGGTGATGGTCCAGGGCTTCGACCACCAGGTGATCATCCCCCGTGATCCGCAGTCCGGCCAACCGACCGGCCAGCGCGTGCACAAACCGGTGAAGATCACCAAGGTCTTCGACAAGGCCTCGCCACTGCTGCTGGCGGCCCTGACCTCCGGTGAGCGCATGACCAAGGTCGAGATCAAGTGGTACCGCACCTCGGCCGCCGGCACCCAGGAGCACTACTACACCACCGTCCTGGAAGACGCGATCATCGTCGACATGAAGGACTACATGCACAACTGCCAGGACCCGGCCAACGCCCACTTCACCCACCTGGAAGACGTGTACTTCACCTACCGCAAGATCACCTGGACCCACGAGGTCTCCGGGACTTCCGGTTCCGACGACTGGCGCGTTCCGGTCGCAGGCTAAACCTGGATCACACCGCTGCCTGCCGCGTTCGCGCGGCGGGCTGCGGTCGTTTTCACTACGTTTTCCTAAAGGAGGACAGGGATGTTTGCCGCCGCGAACCAGACCCATTTCAGCTTGCACATCGACGGCCTGGAGCACGATTTCCAGGTCCTCGCCTTCAACGGCACGGAAGCCATCAGCCACGCCTATGCCATTGACCTCGAGCTGGTCAGCGAACGCCCTTCGCTGGACCTGGAACGCCTGCTGCACAAACCCGCCTTCCTCCAGCTCGACGATGCCGGCCGTGGCCTGCACGGCCTGATCTATCGCGCCGCCCAGGGCGAGTCGGGCAAGCGCCTGACCCGCTACCAGGTCACCCTGCGCCCGCAGCTGGCGTACCTGGACCACCGCATCAACCAGCGCATGTTCCAGCACAAGACCGTGCCGCAGATCATCGCCCTGGTCCTGGAGGAGCATGGCATCCTCGCCAATGCCTACCAGTTCCAGTTGGGCGCGCAGTACCCGCAACGCGAATACTGCGTGCAGTACGACGAGTCCAACCTGCACTTCATCCAGCGCTTGTGCGAAGAAGAAGGCATCCACTATCACTTTCGTCACCGCGCCGACGGCCACCTGCTGGTGTTCGGCGACGACCAGACGGTGTTTCCCAAACTGGCCCCGGTCAGCTTCCAGCACGACGCCGGGCTGGTCGCCGACACGCCGATGATCAAGGGCTTCGCCCTGCGCCTGGAAACCCGCACCAGCAGCGTCACGCGCCGCGACTACGACTTCAAGAAGCCGCTGATCCAGCTCGAAGGCGAGGCCGTCAGCCACGCCGAGCCGGACCTTGAAGACTACGACTACCCCGGCCGCTTCCTCGACCGCGCCCGTGGCAAGCACCTGGCCACCCGCGCCCTGGAGCGCCACCGCAGCGACTTCCGCCAGGCCGAGGGCCGCAGTGACCAACCGCTGCTGGCCAGCGGGCACTTCCTGGCCCTGGCCAGCCACCCCAACGCGGCCTGGAACGACCTCTGGCTGCTGCTCGCCGTGCACCACCAAGGCCGCCAGCCGCAGGTGCTGGAAGAAGTCATCACCAGCGACATCGACGCGAAGCACGACGGTTTCCAGCAGGGTTACCGCAACACCTTCACCGCCACGCCGTGGGACGCCCCGTACCGCCCGCCGCTGCGCCACCCCAAGCCCCGGGTGCTGGGCGACCAGCGCGCCGTGGTCAGCGGCCCGGCCGGCGAAGAGATCTACTGCGACGAATACGGCCGCATCAAGGTGCAGTTCTTCTGGGACCGCGAAGGCCAGGCCGACGACAAGTCCAGCGTGTGGCTGCGCGTCGCCTCCGGCTGGGCCGGCCAGGGCATCGCCGGCCTGCAGTTGCCCCGCGTGGGCATGGAAGTGCTGGTCAGCTTCCTTGAAGGCGACCCCGACCAGCCGCTGGTGACCGGCTGCCTGTACCACGGCGTGAACATGCCGCACTACAAGCTGCCCGACCTCAAGACCCTGGCCACGATCAAGAGCAAGGAATACAAGGGCAGCCGCGGCAACGAACTGCGCATCGACGACACCACCGGTGAAATCAGCATCGCCCTGCGCAGCGACCACGGCGCCAGTGCGCTGAACCTCGGCTACCTGACCCACCCCCGGCCGAGCGGCGGCGCCCCGCGCGGTGAAGGCTTCGAGTTGCGCACCGACCGCCACGGCGCCGTGCGCGCCGCTGGTGGCCTGCTGATCACCACCGAGCCCCGGCCGAACGAAGCCAGGCACCACAAGGACCTGCCCGAGACGGCCGAGCGCCTGGCCACCGCCAGCGAGCAGCAGGACAGCCTGGCTGAACTGGCCAAGCAGATGCAGGCACAGGAGCCAGGCGATCAGGACGAGGTGGCCAAGCGACTGCACGAGCAGCATCAGGGCATTCTCGGCAGCGGCCCGGCCAACCAGAGCGCCAATGAGTTTCCCGAACTCACCCAGCCGCACCTGGTGCTCGCCAGCCCTGCCGGCATCGCCCTGACCACGCCAGGGCCGACGCACGTGTCGACCGGTGAGCACCTGGCCCTGAGCAGTACCGGGCACACCAGCCTGTCGATCGGCAAACGCCTGCTGGCCAGTGCCAGCCAGGGCATGCGCCTGTTCGTGCAGAGCCTGGGCTGGAGACTGGTGGCGGCTGCGGGCGACATCGATATCCGCGCGCTGAAAGACAACATCAACCTGCTGGCCAAGCTCGACATCACCGCCAATGCCGACCGCATCGTGCTAACCGCCAAGACCGAATTGGTCGTGCAAGGCGGCGGCAGCGCCACCACGTACAACGCGGCGGGTATCACCCATGTCACCAGTGGCAACTACACCGCCCACGCGGCGCAGTTCGCCCACATCGGCGCCGCGAGCAAGGCGGGTACGTTCCCCGAACCGCCGAAGCCGGGCAAGGGCAACCTCGAACTGCTCTACCAGTACGTCAACAGCGCGGGTGTGAAGACCGGCGACTACGGGGTGATCGACGCGTTGGGCGCCTCGATCAAGGGCAGCCTCGACGGCAAGGGCTTCAATCAGGCATCCGGCGCTGCCGCTGGCCCGCTGTGGGTCGACTTCGGCCTAGACCCGGCCGACACCTGGTCCGATGCCAGCTTCTTCGGCGCGAACGCCTGGCCGGTGAAAGGCCAGTTCGACGACATCGCCCCCGGCCAGCAGGCCGTGGTCGGCGAAGTCGCGAGTGGCACCAAGGGCGCGGACGGGCTGCTGGGCCAGGGCTTGGCGCTGGCCCAGCAAGGCATGGACAAAGGCAAGGCATTGGTACAGGACGCGATGGCACAAGGAAAAACCGTGGCCCAGGGCATGCTGGGTTCGAGCGGCGGCGGCCTGCTGGAGCAGGGCAAGTCCCTGGCCAGCGCCGGCATGAAACTGGCCCAGAGTGGCCAGGCCGCGTTGCAACAGGTGCAACAGGTCAAGGCCGCCGTCGGCGGCGACACCAGCGCCATGACCCAGCTCGCCAGCACGGTGGTGCCCGGCGCCGCCTCGGCCCTCAAGGCCGCCGACACTCTCAAGCAACTGCCCACGCTGCCGACGCTGAGCCCTCCCGCCAACCCGGCCAAGCGCCCGCTGGGCAGTGAGGTGCTGGCATGAGTGGCGAATCCAAGCAACGCGAAGCGCAAGTCGCGGTCGCCCCGCTCAACACCATCGACGCCAAGGACGTGGGCCGCGGCGCCGCCGCCTTCGACGCCTGGTTGCAGTCGGTCAGCAGCGGCTACGTCACCCTCGAACGGATCAAGACCGTGGCCGGTGCCTTGCCGGTGGTGGGCAACATCATGGCCCTGGTCGACGCCCTGGGCGATGTGGTCACCCTGGTCAAGAGCAAGCACCGCCAGGTGCTCGACTGGGTCAGCCTGGGCATCAACCTGATCGGCGTATTGCCGGCGCCGCCGACCATGGCAGCCGCCCGCATGAGCTTGCGCCCGACCTTGTTCCTGGTCCGCCAGGAGCTGCGCAACAGCGCCAAGATGCTGCTGGGCGACTCGCTGATCACGGTGCTGATGGGCCACCTCAACGCCACCATCGCCGGGACCCTCGACGACTTTGTGACCCAGGCACAGCCAAAGATCGCCGGCATTCTCAAGGACGCGGGCGATCTGGGTACCAAGGTGACTGGCGAAATTGCCACGGGCCTGGAGAAAGTCGTGCTCGGCCAACTCGACGCCCAGGGCGACAAGGCGGCGGCGAGCAAGCAGATGGCAGCCGCCAGCGACCAGTTGCTCAACGACCCCAAGGCGGCGATCAGCAACTTCTTCGGGGCGGTGCACAGCGCCTGCAAGGCGGCTGGTAAAGGCATGGCCAACAGCGCTACCAGCAAGCTGATGCCCGATGACATCAAGAACAGCGTGCTGGCCAATACCGGGCAGCTGCGAGCGCTGGGCGGGGAAATGGCCACGCAGCTGAACAAGCTGTCCGATCCTGCGACGCAGATGAGCATCGGCTGGATGCTGACGGTGCTGGGTGGGGCGGTGGCAGGCTTCCGCAGCCGCCACAAGAACGGCCAGCCAGGGGTGGCCAAGCCGGATACCGTGACCAAGGTGGAGCGGGAGCAGAGCAAGGGTGAGCTTGCTGTCGTGGGTAAACAGGCCCCGGCCGAGCAGACCCCAAGCCCCAAGCGTCCACCGTGCCCCGCTGAACCGAAGGCCCGTACCGGCCACAGCATCAGCTTCTCGCTGGGCTCGGAATTCATTCAGCACACCGATTTCAGCTTGCCTGGCCCATTTCCCATCGAGTGGGAGCGGATCTACCACTCGCGCCTGGCCGAGTACGACCAGGGCAGCCTGGGCGCTCGTTGGGTAACCGAGTTCACCACCCGCATCGACATCGTCGGCAAAGGCGTGCTGTTCCACGACTTCGACGGCCGCAGCCACGCATTCGAGCTGCCCAAGGTCGGCAAGGCGCTGTTCAACGCCATCGAAGACTTGCTGCTGGTGCGCAGCACCGACAGCGAACTGGTGATCTGCCGTGGGTTCGTGCGCAAGGAATACTACCTGCGCGTGGGCGATCGTTATTACCTGCGCAAGATCCTGCTGGAGAACGACGCCGGCTGCATGCTGCATTACGAGCATCGCCACGACGGCCGCCCGGTGCTGTCCGACATCATCACCTTCCAGGGTGATGCGAAGAACGTCCTACGTCACCTCGGCACCCTGATCGATGATCACGGCCATATCAAAGGCCTGTGGGAAATGCGCGACGGTCAGCCGCTTCGTCAGCTGTGCGCCTACCACTACGACGACCAAGGCGACCTGATCGCGGCCCAGGACGAGAACGGCGCCGCCTGGCATTACCAGTATCAGCACCATCTGGTTACCCGCTACACCGACCGCACCGGGCGCGGCATGAACCTGGAATGGGAGGGCAGCAGCGCCCAGGCCAAGGCCATCCATGAATGGGCCGACGACGGCAGCTACGACACGCGTCTGGCGTGGGACGAGAACATCCGCCTGACCTACGTCACCGACGCTCACGGCCAGGAGACCTGGTACTACTACGATATCCAGGGCCACCTGTATCGCATCCGCTACCCGGACGAACGCTCCGAGTGGCTGTTCCGCGATGAGCGCAAGAAGCTCCTGCGCCACGTGCACGCCGATGGCAGCGAAGACCGCTACGACTACGACGATCAAGGCAGCGTCATTCGCCATATCCGTGCCGACCACAGCAAGACGCACTTTGCCTACGACGACCGTCGTCACCCGATCAAGATCCGCGACGCAGAAGGCGGCCTGTGGCTGCGTGATTACGACCGGAAAGGCAACCTGGTCGAAACCACCGACCCGCTGGGCAACAAGACCGAATTCGCCTACACGCCTTCGGGCCTGGTGAAGGCGATCAAGGATGCCAACGGCAACGAGAAGAAGCTGGCGTACAACGCGGCGGACCAGCTGATCGAGTACACCGACTGCTCGGGCAAGACCAGTCAATGGGAGTACGACGACGTCGGTCGTCTGGTGCTGTTCACCGATGCGGCGGGCAACAAGACCACCTACGCGTACAAGGCCGGTCAGCTGGCGAAAGTCACCCACCCCGACAACACCGAAGAGCGTTTCGAACGCGATGCCGAAGGCCGCCTGTTGGCCCACGTCGACGCGCTGGACCGCTGCACCACCTGGTCCTACGACGCGGCCGGCAAACTGGTCGAACGGGTCGACGCCAACGAGCACACCTTGCGCTACCGCTGGGACAAGCTGGGCCGCCTGATCGGGCTGGAGAACGAGAACGACAGCAAGGCCACGTTCCTGTACGACCCGGTCGGCCGCCTGCTGGAAGAAAAGGGCTTCGATGGTTTGGTCACCCGCTACCAGTACGACCCGGACAGCGGTCGACTGGCCAGCACCCAGGTCGGTCAACGCCGGATCGACATCACCTTCGATGCCGTCGGGCGTCTGGCCTCGCGCACGGCCCGCCAGGGCGACCAGCGCCAGGAAGAAACCTTTGCCTACGACGGCAACGGCAAGCTGATCCAGGCCATCAATGCCGACAGCAAGTTGCAATGGTTCCATGACGAAGCGGGCAACCTCACTCGCGAGCATCAGTACTACCTCAAGACCGCTGTGCCGATGGTCGCGGTGTGGAAGCACGAGTACGACGCGCTGAACCTGCGCACGGCGACGATTCGCCCCGATGGCCATAAGGTCAGCACGCTCACCTACGGCAGCGGTCACGTGCTGGGCATGACCCTTGACCAGCATGAGCTGCTGGCCTACGAGCGCGATGCTCTGCACCGTGAGGTGGTCCGGCATCAGGGCAACCAGCTGATGCAGACCCAGGCGTGGGACCCGGCGGGTCGCCTGCAGGCGCAATGGCTGGGTAGCCACGACGGCAAGTCCACGTTGCTCAAGCGCCAGTATCAATACGATGCCGTCGGCCAGCTGACCGACATCCACGACACCCGCCGTGGTCACCTGGCCTATCAGTACGACCCGGTGGGCCGCCTGCTGCAAGCCACCAGTCGCCTGGGTGTCGAGACCTTCGCCTTCGACCCGGCCGGCAACCTGCTGGACCAGAAGACCCAGGAACTCAACCGCCCGCTGGAAAGCGACCCGCGTCGCAACAAGCTGATGGACAACCTGCTGCGCGAGTACGCCGGCACGCATTACCAGTACGACGAACGCGGCAACCTCATCCACCGCCTGCACAACGGCGACAAGGCCCGCCTGACCTGGGACCTGTTCGACCGTCTGGTCCGCTTCGACGATGGCAAGCTCAGCGTGGCGTACAGCTACGACGCGCTGGGCCGTCGCCTGCACAAACACTCGACCGCGCATCACTACGACGATCCCCGTGCGGGCAGCGGCTGGAACCAGATGCAACGCGCCAAGCGCCAGCGCGAACTGGGTTGCGGTTACACCCTGTACGGCTGGGATGGCGACAACCTCGCCTGGGAAAGCTCGCCGCCGCAGGACGAAGGGGAGACCGGGCGGACGGTGCATTACCTGTACGAACCGGACAGCTTCGTGCCCGTTGCGCAGGCGCTGCGCAAGGCACCGATTCGCCTGTTACGGCAGCCGGACTGGCGTGGACGCGAATACGACATCGACCAGGACCCGCTGTGGCAGCACGAAGTGAAACCGCAGCCGATCGATGCGATTGCCTGGTACCAGTGCGATCACCTCGGTACGCCGATGGAGCTGACCGACCACCACGGAGAGGTGGCGTGGGCGGGGCAGTACAAGGCGTGGGGTGACGTGCGCGAGGTGCGTTCGGACTGGGCCAGGCAGATTGGGATGAGCAACCCGATTCGCTTCCAGGGGCAGTACCACGATCACGAGACCGGGCTGCATTACAACCGGTATCGGTACTATGATCCGAGGGTTGGGCGGTTTGTGAACCAGGATCCGATCAGTTACGGCGGCGGTTTAAACCTGTTTGCCTATGCGCCGAACCCTGTGGAGTGGATTGACCCGTTGGGGTTGTGGAAAGGACAGCCGCGTCAGTCGAATGGGCGGTTTGGGGCGGGAAAAGATCCTTCGAAGCCATGTCCGTGTAAGATCGCGACTTCTGAAAAAGTTCATGGCAATAACTTAAACAGTACTGCTCCGGCTATTGGCTATACTCTTAGGGATAGTGATTCGACCGAAGTGATGAAATATGGTGAGACCACCAGGGGAAAGCATCGATATACAAAGCAGTATTTGGAAGATAATAATTTGATTATGCGTGAAGAGGCGGTGGGCACAAAAAGGGAGATGCATGCGTGGCAGCATCAGAAAATTCTAGAGTACAAAGCCCAAAATGGCGGTGCTAGACCGCCGCTAAATAAAAGCGACTTTTAGGAGTATTCATGAAATTTTGGATGTCGAGCGAGCAGCATGCGTTGGTAGGTGACGCAGAGCACAAGGCACGTAAAACATTGGAGCCAGTTTTGGCTGGCATTTTGTCTGATGTTGTTCTTGATTGCGGCTTGGAAAAATGGAGTTTTATATCTATAGTTATGCCTGATGAGCGACAGGCGGATTATCCCGAGGTCAAGCGATATCATAAACTCAAAAGGGATGTGGAGTTGCGAGTCAAACTTCCGTTTTCAGAGTTCAAAGATGCTGACGCAAATAAGCAGGTCGGCTTGATGCTTGATGCTTTGTCTCGCTCTGTTGATATGATGGGTGAGATAAAAAGTTTAAGATTAAAGAGCGAGGATGCTTCCGTTCTAAGGGGGGCAGTTGAAAAAGCAAGGCTTCGGCTAAATGTGTCAAAGGGCGATGAAAGAAGTTTTATTTAAGTGGTGCTGTATATGGATAGGTTTATAGGGCTAAGGAGACGCTGAACAATTAGCCAATTCTCACCGTCCCCATGTTCAAGCCGGTTTTTTCAACCTGCCGGCCTTATTCTGCGTTTCTTGGGCCGATTTCTACCCTGATTTTGCTGATTAGCGGGCCAGCCCCGCCTTTCGGACGGACTTATCCCGCCGTCCGTTGCAAATACCGCTTGGCCAGTACCAGATTGGCCAACCCAAACAGACTGAACAACTGCGCCGTATTCTTTTCCAGTCCACGGTAGCGAACCTTACGATGATTGAAGCGCACCTTGATCACCTGGAAGGGATGCTCGACCTTGGCACGCAGCTGCGCCGTGGCGTATTCGATTTTGCGCTTGACTCGGTACAGCACGCTGTCTTTGCCGTGATGTTTGTAACTGCTTGCGGGTAGTGGCTGGAACCAGATGCAACGCGCCAAGCGCCAGCGCGAAGTGGGTTGCGGTTACACCCTGTACGGCTGGGATGGCGACAACCTCGCCTGGGAAAGCTCGCCGCCGCAGGACGAAGGCGAGACCGGGCGGACCGTGCATTACCTGTACGAACCGGGCAGCTTCGTGCCCGTCGCGCAGGCGCTGCGCAAGGCACCGATTCGCCTGTTACGGCAGCCGGACTGGCGTGGACGCGAATACGACATCGACCAGGACCCGCTGTGGCAACACGAAGTGAAGCCGCAGCCGATCGATTCGATTGCCTGGTATCAGTGCGATCACCTCGGTACGCCGATGGAACTGACCGACCACCACGCAGAGGTGGCGTGGGCGGGGCAGTACAAGGCGTGGGGTGACGTGTGCGAGGTGCGCTCGGAGTGGGCCAAGCAGGTTGGGATGAGCAACCCGATTCGCTTCCAGGGCCAGTACCACGATCATGAGACCGGGCTGCATTACAACCGGTATCGGTACTATGATCCGAGGGTTGGGCGGTTCCTAAGTCAAGATCCAATAAGCTATATGGGAGGGATAAATCTATATAGCTATGCGGATAATCCGACGGAGTGGCTTGATCCGTTGGGTCTTGCTCGAATAAGTGGACCAGGTAGTAGGCCTGGTAAAGATTTTACAAAGGCTGGGAAGAGAGAGGTTAAACAAGAAAATATTGACCGTTATGGTCACTTGACTTGCGAGAGCTGCAGCGTGCAGGCGTTCAGTGCAGTCAGGCATGAGCGGGGTGTGAGACCTCCTGACAATGAGGCACATGTTGATCACGTGATTCCTAAGGCAAAGGGCGGTTCGGGAACTCCAGAGAATGGACAGGTTCTGTGTAGGGTCTGTAATCTAGAGAAAAGTGATTCTTGTGAAATATAGGTGGTGCTAATGGAAAAGGTTTTTATTAGCTTGAATGTTGTTGATGGCTACCCCCCGGTTGGGGTTGAAAGTGTATGGGCTGAAAAAAAAGACGGAAATCTTTATAGAATAAAGAATATACCGTTCTACTCAAAGGAGGTGTGTTTTGAGGACGAGGTGAGTACCTCAAAGGGAAGTGATGGTGAGGCCGTTTTCGTTGCTGTGGTGGCTGATGAGGGTAATAGTACAATTAGGATTATATTTTTTGATGGCGATGAAAGTGTGCCAGGTTTGATCATGGCCGAGATTTCCAATATGGGCTGTTCTTGGGAAGGAATGAGTAAAAAATTTTTCTCAGTAAACGTTCCTCGGGAGGTTGATTTTGATGAGGTTGTCAAGTATTTGGAGGTAAAGAGCGAAGAAGGCTGGTTGGATTATGAGTACGGCAAGGTACGTCAATAGTATGCGCGATTTTTATATGTTTGGCGGGCTGTGCCTACTTGTTTAGGTGCGGTTTGTTTTAAGTTTAATTAAAGTTTTGATTTTTGGTTTTTGTAAAGCTTTGGTGTGAAGTCTGATGGGTGATGGATAGGTTTTAGTTCTTACGCTCCTTTCGGTCACCCATTGTAAAAATAGGTCTGTAATGGCGTGTACACTTTGTACGAGGACGGAACCGAACCTGCGCACGTCGTGGCTACAAAGTCAGCACGCTCACCTACGGCAGCGGTCACGTGCTGGGCATGACCCTTGACCAGCATGAGCTGCTGGCCTACGAGCGCGATGCTCTGCACCGTGAGGTGGTCCGGCATCAGGGCAACCAGCTGATGCAGACCCAGGCGTGGGACCCGGCGGGTCGCCTGCAGGCGCAATGGCTGGGTAGCCACGACGGCAAGTCCACGTTGCTCAAGCGCCAGTATCAATACGATGCCGTCGGCCAGCTGACCGACATCCACGACACCCGCCGTGGTCACCTGGCCTATCAGTACGACCCGGTGGGCCGCCTGCTGCAAGCCACCAGTCGCCTGGGTGTCGAGACCTTCGCCTTCGACCCGGCCGGCAACCTGCTGGACCAGAAGACCCAGGAACTCAACCGCCCGCTGGAAAGCGACCCGCGTCGCAACAAGCTGATGGACAACCTGCTGCGCGAGTACGCCGGCACGCATTACCAGTACGACGAACGCGGCAACCTCATCCACCGCCTGCACAACGGCGACAAGGCCCGCCTGACCTGGGACCTGTTCGACCGTCTGGTCCGCTTCGACGATGGCAAGCTCAGCGTGGCGTACAGCTACGACGCGCTGGGCCGTCGCCTGCACAAACACTCGACCGCGCATCACTACGACGATCCCCGTGCGGGCAGCGGCTGGAACCAGATGCAACGCGCCAAGCGCCAGCGCGAACTGGGTTGCGGTTACACCCTGTACGGCTGGGATGGCGACAACCTCGCCTGGGAAAGCTCGCCGCCGCAGGACGAAGGGGAGACCGGGCGGACGGTGCATTACCTGTACGAACCGGACAGCTTCGTGCCCGTTGCGCAGGCGCTGCGCAAGGCACCGATTCGCCTGTTACGGCAGCCGGACTGGCGTGGACGCGAATACGACATCGACCAGGACCCGCTGTGGCAGCACGAAGTGAAACCGCAGCCGATCGATGCGATTGCCTGGTACCAGTGCGATCACCTCGGTACGCCGATGGAGCTGACCGACCACCACGGAGAGGTGGCGTGGGCGGGGCAGTACAAGGCGTGGGGTGACGTGCGCGAGGTGCGTTCGGACTGGGCCAGGCAGATTGGGATGAGCAACCCGATTCGCTTCCAGGGGCAGTACCACGATCACGAGACCGGGCTGCATTACAACCGGTATCGGTACTATGATCCGAAGGCGGGCCGTTTCATTAGCCAAGACCCGATCAGTTATGAGGGGGGGCTGAATTTATATGCTTACGCCCCGAATCCAATTGAGTGGTTTGACGTATTTGGTTTAGCTCCCAAGAAGCAGTGTCCGATCTGTCAAGATGGATCGCATGGTCGATCAAACAAGCAGGAGCGGATTCGGGCATTGGCGGGTGACGATAAGCAGCCAGCGTGGATTCGAGGATGGGTGAAGAATGACATGCGCCATATCAAGAGTGGAAACAGAACGGCGCTAAGACTACCAGGGAATTCACGCAACTCAAAAGGTAAGGGGAAGGAGTTGGCGCATGGATATAATACAGAGGCGAAAGATGGCTTCTGCTATCGTCACTCTAAACTGCAAGATGCAGACCTTCATAAAACTCAGCACAGGATAGGAGGATATTGAGAATGCACGATAGTAAAGTTTTAAATGTATCCTCTCTAAGCTCAGAGGGTAGGTTTGAGTTTTTCATCAGAAAAGTTGCAGATTTTGAGGTTGTTTGGGGTTTGTATGATGAGGGATGGGCCACTGCTACCCTAGAAGGAAACGTAGTGGTGCCGTTCTGGCCTGAGGAGGAATTTGCTAAGCGCTGTGCGACGGATGAATGGGGTGATTTTTGGCCGCGTAAAATTGCTATTGAGGACTTTTTAGATAAGTGGCTTCCGGGTATGCATTCAGATTCTCGACTGTGTCAAGTGTTTCCTGTGCCAGGGGATGTGGGGGTGGTGATTTCTCCGACTGCTCTTGAAGTTGCTTTGCGAGAAGAGCTTGAACAATACGAGTAGATGTTCGCTTTGAGGCGCGAGTACCTGCTCAATGATCGATATCTAGGTGGCGATTAAGGGGGGTTGTATTTTTTATAGAGGCGCCGAGCAATTTTATGATTTGCTCGGCGTTGCATGATGCGGATTTACAGAGTAGTTAGGGGCAGATTCAGAGGCTATTGAATTAAAGATGGGTTTCTCATGGTGCTTGGCTATCATTGCCGTCATCATTTCGATACGGAGACGCTGAACAATTAGCCGTTTCTTACCGTCCCCATTTTCAAGCCGGTTTTTCCAACCTACTGGCCTTACTCTGTGTTTCTTGGGCCGATTTCTATCCTGATTTTGCTGAGTTAGCGGGCCAGCCCCGCCTTTCAGACGGACTTATCCCGGCGTCCGTTGCAAATACCGCTTGGCCAGTACCAGATTGGCCAACCCAAACAGACTGAACAACTGCGCCGTATTCTTTTCCAGTCCACGGTAGCGAACCTTACGATGATTGAAGCGCACCTTGATCACCTGGAAGGGATGCTCGACCTTGGCACGCAGCTGCGCCGTGGCGTATTCGATTTTGCGCTTGACTCGGTACAGCACGCTGTCTTTGCCGTGATGTTTGTAACTGCTTGCGGGTAGTGGCTGGAACCAGATGCAACGCGCCAAGCGCCAGCGCGAAGTGGGTTGCGGTTACACCCTGTACGGCTGGGATGGCGACAACCTCGCCTGGGAAAGCTCGCCGCCGCAGGACGAAGGCGAGACCGGGCGGACCGTGCATTACCTGTACGAACCGGGCAGCTTCGTGCCCGTCGCGCAGGCGCTGCGCAAGGCACCGATTCGCCTGTTACGGCAGCCGGACTGGCGTGGACGCGAATACGACATCGACCAGGACCCGCTGTGGCAACACGAAGTGAAGCCGCAGCCGATCGATTCGATTGCCTGGTACCAGTGCGATCACCTCGGCACGCCGATGGAGCTGACCGACCACCACGGAGAGGTGGCGTGGGCGGGGCAGTACAAGGCGTGGGGTGACGTGCGCGAGGTGCGTTCGGACTGGGCCAAGCAGGTTGGGATGAGCAACCCGATTCGCTTCCAGGGGCAGTACCACGATCATGAGACCGGGCTGCATTACAACCGGTATCGGTACTATGATCCGAGGGTTGGGCGGTTTGTGAGCCAGGATCCGGTTAGCTACGGCGGCGGTTTCAACCTCTATGAGTATGTTCCGAACCCTATTGATTGGATCGATCCGTGGGGACTGAAGCGGATCAAGAATGCGATTGATGGGGATCGCCGCCATCAGGAGTTCAATGCGGAAATTAAAGCTAAACACCCAACTGCTTCAATTCAGAGCGAATGTTATTTGAGGGATGTGACTGGTCGTTCCGTCAGAGATCCAGTGACTGGCGAACGTCGACGAGTCGATACAGTTGTCATTGAAAACGGTACTGCAACAACTTATGAAGTCACCAGTATGGCCGCTAACAAAATGGAGCGGCAGGCTAAAGAAAGACGAATCTTGGCCGCGGGCGGTAGCTATATTAGGGATAGAAGTACTCAAGAGCTTGTGCCAGTCTCGGGGCTGTCTAAATTGCATAGGAGGGAGTGATGTCTGAAAACTTTGTAATGTGGGATGTCGATGGTATTTTAGAGTCTTACAAGGATATCCCGGAATGGGAGGCTAGTGTAAATAATACGTTAGAGGAACTGTTCAGATTCCTTGAGATGAATGGCCTGCTTTGTTGTAGGGTGACAAATGAGAGGGGGCAGATAATAAAGAGGAAGGTAAAATTTAGTGAGCTTACAGATGAGGGTAGAAGTATAGCATTTGGTCCTAAAAACCCTGTTCATAGATGGCTGGCTTCGAAGGGGGCTCAGAAAACTCCTCCAGATATGAAAATGTTGGAAAGGGCGCTCTTGGAAATAAGGCGTTGATTGTGGCGTGATTTGTTTGCTGTTAGATGCATTGTGACTTTAGCTCCTGTTAAGGTTATTACGGAGTATGGCTCAGGTCTGGCTGTAAAGATTAATGCATTTTTGCGGCCAATATATGGTGGTCGACGCACTGTCAATTGCCTCCGTCAGAATTAGACTCGCTCACACTGCATTGAGTCGCGATTCGGACAAGTAGGGCCGCTGGATCGGCTGGCGAGCGCATGCAAGACCAGCTTCCGCTACAGTCCAGGCAGCTACCTACCGGAGGCGATGGACGTCGACGGCCTGGTCGCTCGTATGAGTAAGGCATGTACAACAGAATCTCGGCCAGGGAGCACGTTGATCATGATAAAGCTAAAGCCTTCGGCAGGACACAAAGAGTGTGAAGCGGCATTCAGCTCCAGTGGTTCGATGAGGTGCTAAAAACGGTAAGCTCATAAAGCTTTACAAGAAGAAAACCGGTGGGTCGCCTGGGTGTGCAGACCTTCGCCTTCGACCCGTCCGGAAACCTGCTGCGCGAGTACGCCGGCACGCATTACCAGTACGACGAACGCGGCAACCTCATCCACCGCCTGCACAACGGCGACAAGGCCCGCCTGACCTGGGACCTGTTCGACCGTCTGGTCCGCTTCGACGATGGCAAGCTCAGCGTGGCGTACAGCTACGACGCGCTGGGCCGTCGCCTGCACAAACACTCGACCGCGCATCACTACGACGATCCCCGTGCGGGCAGCGGCTGGAACCAGATGCAACGCGCCAAGCGCCAGCGCGAACTGGGTTGCGGTTACACGCTGTACGGCTGGGATGGCGACAACCTCGCCTGGGAAAGCTCGCCACCGCAGGACGAAGGCGAGACCGGGCGGACCGTGCACTACCTGTACGAACCGGGCAGCTTCGTGCCCGTCGCGCAGGCCCTGCGCAAGGCACCGATTCGCTTGTTACGGCAGCCGGACTGGCGTGGACGCGAATACGACATCGACCAGGACCCGCTGTGGCAGCACGAAGTGAAACCGCAGCCGATCGATGCGATTGCCTGGTACCAGTGCGATCACCTCGGTACGCCGATGGAGCTGACCGACCACCACGGAGAGGTGGCGTGGGCGGGGCAGTACAAGGCGTGGGGTGACGTGCGCGAGGTGCGTTCGGACTGGGCCAAGCAGGTTGGGATGAGCAACCCGATTCGCTTCCAGGGGCAGTACCACGATCATGAGACCGGGCTGCATTACAACCGGTATCGGTACTATGATCCGAGGGTCGGGCGGTTTGTGAGCCAGGATCCGATTAGCTACGTTGGTGGTTTCAACCTCTATGAGTATGTTCCGAACCCTATTGATTGGATCGATCCGTGGGGACTGAAGCGGATCAAGAATGCGATTGATGGGGATCGCCGCCATCAGGAATTCAATGCGGAAATTAAAACGCAGCATCCAAATGCGACTATTCAGAGTGAGTGTTATCTGCGGGATGCAAGCGGGAAGTCAGTCAAAGACCCTCATACTGGTGAACGCCGGCGGGTAGACACAGTTGTGATCGAGAGCGGAGAGGCCAAAACCTACGAGGTTACGAGTATGACGGCTGATAAAACGGACCAGATTCTTAAAGAGCGTCGAATATTAGCGACGGGTGGTAAATATGTTTAAAGATCGCTCCACTGGGAAACTAGTACCTGTGGCGGGCATTTCAGAGGTCGTTAGGAGAGATTGAATGAGCGACTATCCAGTATGGGATATAGATGGTGTGCTTGAAGCATATGCTAATATACCAGAGTGGCATGCAAGCATTGGTAGAGCTCTTGGAAACCTATTTTTGTTCATGGAAAGTAATGGTCTTTTGAATTGTCGGGTAAGTGATGAGAGCGGGAAATTAGTAAAGCGTGTGATTATGAGTAGCGAAATTACCGCGGAGGGCGATTTGCTATCAAGTGGTCGTAATAATGCAGTCGATAAGTGGTTGCGCTCAAAGGCAAGATTCAAAGACCCAGATGACTTAAGATCTCTTGAGAAGGCTTTGATGGATATTCGTGCGAAGAAACTCTAGCTGCGCTGCTTTCTAGACTGGCTAACCAGTAGGTGCTTGAGCCTAGGCTCTGTCTGAAAAAAGCCGTCGCATACACCGCATGACACAAGCCAGCGAGACCATTGCGGCATAACTTTTTGCGAGCTTGTCGAAGCGCGTGACGATTCGGCGGTTCTCTTTTAGCCAGCCGAACATGCGTTCGATGATGTTGCGCTGTCGATATTTTGGGCGGTCAAACAGTCTTGGCAAGCCGGGTTTGGGCTTGCGTTTCATTGAGCGCAGCGGAATGACCGGCTGCATCCGATATCGATCGCAGTAACGGCGCAAGGCCTCGGCGTCGTAGCCTTTGTCAGACAGCAACCATTTGCATCGTTTGCGTGGACGACCACGCTGGTTTGTCGGGATGCTGACATCATCAAGTAACGGCTGGGCATAGCTGATGTCGCTGGCTTGGCCGCCAGAGAGAAGGAAGCGCAACGGTATCCCGTTGGCATCGCAGAGCATATGAATTTGGGTTGTCAGTCCGCCGCGACTGCGGCCTAGAGCGTGATCGGTAGGCTCGTCAGGCCCCCTTTTTTCCGCGCTCCAGATGAAGCACGGGTTGCTCGAACAGCGGTCGAATCGATCATCCAGGTGTGGGGATCGATCCAGCCTTTGTCATTGAGTCTGAGGTGCAATCGTCTGAGCATCTGATCGAATGTTCCGCGGTTTCGCCAGACCCGGAAGCGGTGATAGACCGTCGCCCAAGACCCGAAGCGCTCGGGCATATCTCGCCAGGCTGCTCCTGAGCACAGCACCCAGAGCACACCATCGAGCATCAAGCGATCACTGCTGCGGGGCCTGCCCCTGACGTGGGCTGCCGTAAAGAGATCGGCGACCACTGCCCACGCCTCATCCGAGAGTTAATAACGCTTTGCCATCACAGAATTCCTTTCCGCAGATGGCCGGCGACTGTACAGAACCCCGGCTGTTCCGGGGCCACATTTCAGTTTCTTGGGATCTCAGACAGAGCCTAGTAGGCGTCAGATGGATGTTTGGCAGTGAGCGTTGCGAACATCAGGCCTGCCGGCCTCTCGAGCCCGGCAGTTAAGGCAGGAAGCGGAGCAGTTCTTGTCGAACTGTCCTTGTACGATTTGATTTAGAGGTGTGGGATGTTTAATGAATTAACTTTTGAAGAGGGCGAATTTGATCTGCGTAAACCTTATCTAGGCGGTGACTAGGATGGGAGGAGATTATTTTGGGCAATTAAAAAGCCGGCTTGTGGCCGGCTTCTCGGGGACGGTCTTGGCTAATTTTTGGTAAGCCGCAATCGCCTTAATCGTGTTGGCACTCGGCCAGAATAGAGATGGCAGACGGCTGTGTGAGACGTCGCCAAGCCCTCTGGATCGCGGTTTGCACCGGTCGGGGCTGATGTGGCGCGTAGCATACTAGGGCTGGCGCTGGATGCCCAGCGAAAAATGGCACAGGTTGTTTCATTCGGCGCGCTTCTGGCGAAAATGTGACCAGTGGAATACCCAGCCTAGAATTTTCAGGTCCTGGCTTCTTAGCTGCGCGGGGGTGTAGCGTTCGACCGCGTGATTTCGACGGTCGTGGCTGTGCAGGCACAGGGTCCCCGATTGGCCCAGGCTCAGGCAGTTCACCCTGAGCGTGCCGTTATGCAGCAAGGCATAGGTTTCGCCTTCGATCACGTCGGTCAGGCTAAGGTCGATGGCCAACAGGGCGTTTCCTGGGATCAGCGGCGCCATGTTAGTGGCCGGCATGATCATGCAGACGGTCTGGCTGGCGGCGACGCCGAGTTTCTGCAGCGCTTGCGCAGGGAGGCGCAGGTATTTGCCTTTGATGGGTACCAGCTTGCCTTCGTGCAGTTCGTGCAAGGGTACTGGCAGCAGCCGCCCATCCATCGTCGACACGGCAACCAACCCTTCGCCAGCCTCTGGTTGTCTGGGCTGACGCAAGATGGACGTCGGGTGCTTGGGGCCATCGCCTGTGTGTAGCCAGCGTCGGTTTACGCAGAACAGCTCGGCCAGTTCGTCTAGTCGGGCCAGTGGGACGCCGCGCTTGAACCAGTTGTTGACGTGCTGGGCCGACACATGACGCAAGGCGGCAAGGTCGGAAGGGGTCAGACCGCATTCCCTGAGCAGGGCCCTTAAGCGTTCACCGGATGTATTCATGACAGCGAGTGTAACGACCGAGTGCCAGCGGGGAAATGAACCTGATGTTGATGCGAACTACGGCAAGCTGCCTGAGTTGTGGGAAATGGATTAGGACTAAGTAGGATTACTTACAGCCAACCTTCGAGGTTTGAATTTCGCTTACAAAAAACCCCGCCGAAGCGGGGTTTTTTTTCCAATCGGTATCAGCCCTTGTAGGCTGCAACCGATTTGGTGATCTCGGCGCGGGCGGCGTCGGCGCCTGCCCAGCCCTTGACCTTGACCCACTTGCCTTTCTCGAGGTCTTTGTAGTTCTCGAAGAAGTGCTTGATTTGCTCCAGTAGCAGGGCTGGCAGGTCGGTGTATTCCTTCACGTCGACGTACAGCTGGCTCAGCTTGTCGTGTGGTACGGCCAGGACTTTGGCATCGCCACCGCTTTCGTCGTCCATGTGCAGGACGCCAACCGGACGGGCGCGGATGACCGAGCCTGGGGCAACCGGGTAGGGGGTAACGACCAGCACGTCCAGCGGATCACCGTCGTCAGCCAGGGTGTTGGGGATGTAGCCGTAGTTGGCTGGGTAGAACATCGGGGTGGCCATGAAGCGGTCAACGAACAGGGTGTCGCTGTCCTTGTCGATCTCGTATTTGATCGGCGCGTGGTTGGCCGGGATCTCGATGGCGACGTAGATGTCGTTCGGCAGGTCTTTGCCAGCCGGGATCTTGCTGTAGCTCATTGGGCTATGCCCCCGTGTTTGATCAAAAAAGTGGCGGCGATTATAGGCACATTCTGCCCGGGCATGCCACGCCTGGCCTGATGTGCGGCCGCATCAGGCGTGGCTTTCGCGGTAGTCCGGATGCTCCGCCAACAGCCGGGTCAGGCGGGCCAGCGGGTCCTGCCGGTAGAACAGCGACAGTTGATGGTACACCTGTGGATAACTGCCCTGCAGCAGGTCGGGAGCGCTGAAGAAGTATTCGCTGCTGACGGCAAAGAACTCCGCCGGGTTCTCGGCGGCATAAGGGTCGATGGCGGTCTCTGCGTCGGGGTCGGCATCCAGTTGCCGGTTGAGGTCGTCGTAGGCCGCTTGCATGGCGCTGGCCCAATGCTCTATGTGCATGCCGCTGTGCAGCGGAGGCAGGCCGTTGGCATCGCCGTTGAGCATGTCGAGCTTGTGTGCCAGCTCGTGGATGACCAGGTTGTAGGCCTCCCAGCCACCGCTGGCCAGCACGCCGGGCCACGCCATGATCACCGGGCCCTGCTGCCAGGCCTCACCGCTGTGCTCGGCATCCCAGACGTGCTCGACACCGCTGCTGTCACGGTGGCGCTGGGGGCTTTTGAAATCGTCGGGGTAGAGGATGATTTCGTGAAAACCCTGGTACCAGTTCAGGTCACCCAGGTGCATCAGCGGCAGTTGTGCCTGGGCGGCGAGGAACAGGCGCTGTTCGTCACTGAGTTCGACGCCGGGCAGGGTGGTGAGGTGTTTGTCGTGCAGGAAGAGGATGCAGGCCTCGCGCAGCCAGCGGTCCTCTTCATCACTGATGCCATCGAGCATCGGCAGATGGTCGCGGACCACCTGCCACTGCTGTGCGGTGACCGGGAAGCGCGCCAGGGTGCGCTTGCGCCGCCAGGCGCTCAACGACCACATGGGCTGTGGTCAGTGGGCCTTGGCCGCGCGGCCCAGGCGGCTGCGCAGCAAGCCGAGGATCATCGGCACTAGCGACAGGAAGATGATGGCCACCACCATCAGCGACAGGTGCTGCTTGATGAACGGCACGTTGCCGAAGAAGAAGCCCAAGGTCACCAGGCCTCCGACCCAAAGTACCGAGCCCGCGACGCTGAAGGCCAAAAAGCGCGGGTAGTGCATGTGGGCTATGCCGGCCACGAAGGGCGCGAAGGTGCGCAGGATCGGCAGGAAGCGCGCCAGGGTCACGGTCTTGCCGCCATGGCGTTCGTAGAACTCGTGGGTGCGCTGCAGGTAGTCACGACGGAATATCTTCGACTCGGGGTTGTTGAACAGCCGTTCGCCCGCGGTTCGCCCGATGATGTAGTTGGTGCTGTCGCCCATGATTGCCGCCGCCATCAGCAGGCCTGCCAGGAGCACCGGGTCCATGCCACCGCCCGCGGCAACGGCCCCTGCGATGAACAGCAGCGAGTCGCCCGGCAGGAACGGCATCACCACCAGGCCGGTCTCGCAGAAAATCACGGTGAACAGGATGGCGTAGATCCAGGGACCGTAATTGGTGACCAGCAGATCGAGGTACGCATCGAGATGCAGGATGAGGTCCAGCGGGTTGAAATCCATGTACAGCACCTGTGTTCTTGACCCGCTACGACGGGCACGCGATGACGGACAATGCCAAGGGCGTGGGCTTGTTTACCGCGCAATGGGTAAAAATTCACACATGACAGAGGGAGGCATTATACGGCGAAGTAGGAATCGTGCCCGGAGAGATTGTAGCGGGGGGTTACCAACGGGCGACGGCGGACCAGCCGATTCAGCTGAGCCTGTGGGAGCGGTTATATCCGCCGTGCAGGCAATCTAGGCCAATCGCCGTACCGCCCCTCCCACAGGCGTCGTGCCAGCTTTTCAGAGGTTGGCGACTGGCTTCAATCCAACTGGATCGGCAGCACGTAGCTCTCGAACTCGGTGTCCTTGCGAAAGCCGATCGACTCGTACGTCTTGCGTGCCACTTCGTTGTTGGCGCTGGTGGATACCCGCATGCGCACGGCATTGGTGTCCTTGGCCATTTTCTTGGCTTCACGTATCAGGTGGTCGGCCACCAGCATGCGTCGTGAGTCCTCGGCCACGTAGATGTCGTTGAGAATCCAGACGCGCTTGAGCGACAGCGACGAAAAACTTGGGTAGAGCTGGCAGAAGCCCAGCAGCCTGTGGTCGTCGTCATCCGGTAGCGCCAGGTAGATCACTGACTCGTCGCGTTTCAGGCGTTTTTCCAGGAAGCTGCGTGAACTGTCCGGGTAGGGCAGTTGCCCATAGAACTCACGGTATTTGACGAACAGCGGGGTCAGCAGGTCGAGGTGTTCCAGCGTTGCCTTGATGATGCGCATGTGCAGCCCTCAGAGTCCATTTGGGGAAACAGCGGATTGCCAGTGGCTCTGATGGCATCCTGCCCAATGCGGGCTTCGAGCGCAATCCGCCTTCCGTGACATGTTTTTTACCCTTTTCCCAGCAGGAAGTTACCTTTTGGGCTGGGGGCATGTTCACTGTCGAGGCTATGGACCTCGGCTTCGTCCTTCAGATTCACTCCGGACAATTGCCGGCGACAGGCTTCGCGCATCAGGTATAGCAGACGGTGAGCGGCCATGCCGTAGCTCAGCCCTTCCAGGCGCACGTTGGAGATGCAGTTGCGGTAGGCGTCGGTCAGACCGACTTTTGGCGCGTAGGTGAAGTACAGCCCAAGGCTGTCAGGGGAACTGAGCCCTGGTCGTTCGCCGATCAGCATGACGGTCATGCGGGCACCCAGCAGCTCGCCCACTTCGTCGGCCACCGCAACCCGCCCTTGCTGGACCAGCACTACCGGGGCGCTGGTCCAGCCGTCGGCGGCCGCCTGCTCTTCGAATCGGGTCAAGAAGGGCAGGGTATGGCGGTGCACGGCCAGGGCCGAGAGCCCATCGGCCACCACGATGGCAAGGTCGACGCCACCCGGGTTGGCTTGAGCATGCTGGCGCAGCAAGGCTGCCGAGTCTTCGTTCAGGCGCCGACCGAGGTCGGGCCGTTGCAGGTACTGGTGACGGTCGCTGGCCGCGCTGTGCAGCACCAGGCTCTCGCGACCACGGTCGCTGAGCTGAGTGCTCAGGCCTTCATGGTCGAAGGGCAGGTGTACCGCGTCGCGGGCCTGGGCATGGGCAAACTGGAAATCCAACTGGGCGCCGGTCGGCAGACTGGTGCCGGCGCGGCCTAGGGCGATGCGTGCCGGGGTCAGGTTGCGCAGGGCCAGCCAGGGGTTGTCAGGGGTAGGCGTGCGATGGTCCATGGTCATCCCTATGCAAGCTGTGCCAAAGCCTGGCGGAAAGCCGGCGGCAGGTTGTCACCGAAACGCACCCGGCCGTCGGCCTGGGTGAAGATGCCGGTACGCTCGAGCCAGGCCTCGAATTCGGGGCCGGGTCTGAGGCCCAGGGTCTGGCGCGCATACAGCGCGTCGTGGAACGAGGTGGTCTGGTAATTGAGCATGATGTCGTCGGAGCCGGGGATACCCATGATGAAGTTGATCCCGGCTACACCCAGCAGGGTCAGCAGGGTGTCCATGTCGTCCTGGTCGGCTTCGGCGTGGTTGGTGTAGCAGATGTCGCAGCCCATGGGCACGCCGAGCAGCTTGCCGCAGAAATGGTCCTCGAGGCCGGCGCGGATGATCTGCTTGCCGTTGTACAGGTACTCCGGGCCGATGAAACCGACCACCGTGTTCACCAGAAATGGCTTGAAGTGCCTGGCCACGGCGTAGGCGCGGGTTTCGCAGGTTTGCTGGTCGACACCGTGGTGGGCATTGGCCGACAGCGCGCTGCCCTGGCCGGTTTCGAAGTACATGAGGTTTTGCCCGAGGGTGCCGCGCTTGAGCGAAAGACCCGCTTCGTAGCCTTCCTGCAGGACGTTTAGGTTGATGCCAAAGCCTGCGTTGGCTGCCTCGGTGCCGGCAATCGACTGGAACACCAGGTCCAGCGGCACGCCACGGTTGATCGCTTCGATCGAGGTGGTGACGTGGGTCAGCACGCAGGCCTGGGTGGGGATGTCGTAGCGCTGGATGATGGCGTCGAGCATTTCCAGCAGGGCGCAGATCGACGCGATGCTGTCGGTGGCCGGGTTGATGCCGATCATGGCGTCGCCATTGCCGTACAGCAAACCGTCGAGGATGCTGGCGGCGATCCCCGCGGGTTCGTCGGTGGGGTGGTTGGGCTGCAGGCGGGTGGACAGGCGACCGCGCAGGCCCATGGTGCCGCGAAAACGAGTGACCACGCGAATTTTCTGAGCCACCAGCACCAGGTCCTGCACCCGCATGATCTTCGACACCGCCGCGGCCATTTCCGGCGTCAGGCCCGGGGCCAGGGCACGCAGGCTGTCTTCGTTGGCCTGGTCGCTGAGCAGCCAGTCGCGCAGGCCGCCCACGGTCAGGTGGCTGACCGCTGCGAACGCCTCGGCGTCATGGGTATCGACGATCAGGCGGGTGACTTCGTCTTCTTCGTAGGGAATCAGCGCTTCGTTGAGAAAGTGAGTGAGCGGGATATTGGCCAGGGTCATTTGCGCGGCGACCCGTTCACCGTCGTTGCTGGCGGCGACACCGGCCAGGTAATCACCCGAACGCGCCGGGCTGGCCTTGGCCATGACCTCTTTGAGGCTGTCGAAGCGGTAGACCAGATGGCCCACGGTGTGTACGAAACTTGCCATACAGATTCTCCAGAGCGCCGCGGGCGTGGCCCGCGACGGGTGTCGGCGATCAGTGCAGGGCCTCTTCAGCCTTCTGAATCGCGGCGAATTCCTCTTCCGGTGTGCCCGCTACCAGATGGTGGCGGCTGTAGAAAGCAAAGTAGGCAATTAATACTCCATAGATCACCGCGGCGCCAATCACCACCCGCGGGTCGACCAGGAAACCGGCGACCACTGCGATGCAGGCCAGTACCAGGGCCACGCTGGAGGTGAAGATGCCGCCGGGGGTGCGGTAGGGGCGCTCCATCTTCGGCCGGCGGATGCGCAAGGTGATATGCGCGGCCATCATCAGTACGTAGGACAGGGTGGCGCCAAACACTGCCACCAGGATCAGCAGGTCGCCTTGGCCGGTCAGCGACAGTGCGAAACCGATGATACCGGGGATGACCAGCGCCAAGACCGGTGCCTTGCTCTTGTTGGTTTCCGAGAGTTTGCGCGGCAGATAGCCGGCGCGGGACAGGGCGAAGATCTGCCGGGAGTACGCGTAGATGATTGAGAAGAAACTGGCGATCAGGCCAGCCAGGCCCACGAGGTTGACGAAGCTGCCCATCCAGGTGGACCCGCCATAGGCTTTGGCCAAGGCCTCGACCAGCGGGTTGCCGGATGCCTTGAGGGCCTCGGAGCCCGCGCCACCTGGGCCAACCACGAGAATCAGCAGGGCGAATGCCAGCAGTACCAGCATGGCACCGATCAGGCCGCGCGGCAGGTCGCGACGCGGGTTCTTGGTTTCTTCAGCGGCCAGCGGCACGCCCTCGACAGCCAGGAAGAACCAGATGGCGTAGGGAATGGCCGCCCACACACCGACATAGCCGAATGGAAGGAAGCTGCTGGCGCCCACCGCGTCGGTTTTGGCGATGTCGAACAGGTTGGCTGCATCAAAATGGGGCAACATGCCCACCAAGAAGACAGCCAGGGCGATGGCGGCGATCGCGGTGATGATGAACATCAGCTTCAGTGCCTCGCCGACCCCGAAGATGTGGATCCCGATGAACACGATGTAGAACGCCAGGTAGATCATCCAGCCGCCGATGCCGAACAGCGACTGGCAGTAGGCGCCGATGAACACGGCGATGGCGGCCGGGGCGATGGCGTATTCGATCAGGATGGCCGTCCCGGTCAGGAAACCGCCCCAAGGCCCGAAGGCGCTGCGGGCAAAGCCATAGCCGCCGCCTGCGGTGGGGATCATCGAGGACAGCTCTGCCAGGGAAAAGCACATGCACAGGTACATGGTGGCCATCAGCAGGGTGGCCAGGAACATGCCGCCCCAGCCACCTTGGGCCAGGCCGAAGTTCCAGCCGGCGTAGTCGCCGGAAATTACATAGGCAACGCCTAGGCCTACCAGCAGGACCCAGCCGGCGGCGCCTTTTTTCAGTTCACGTTGCTGGAAATAATCCGAGCCGACTTTTTCGAAGTCGACGGAAGAGCCTGCCGGCGTGCCGGCGGAATGATCGCTTGGCATGGTTTCACCTGTTTTTTTTCTTGGTGGCCAGAAGGATTCCGGCCCTTGGTGATAGAGGTTGCAGGAAGCGAGCCAGAGCGGATGGTGCACGGATGCCGCCCTGGCTTTGACGCCGCAGGTCTGGCCCCCTCGCGGGTGAGCCCGCTTCCACGGTGACCGCACTGGAAGTGAAACCTGTGCGGTCCCTGTGGGAGCGGGTCTACCCGCGAAGAAGGCAACGCGGTCTAGAAGAAGCCCAGCGGGTTGATGTCGTAGCTCACCAGCAGGTTCTTGGTCTGCTGGTAGTGGTCGAGCATCATCTTGTGGGTTTCACGACCGACGCCGGACTTCTTGTAGCCACCGAACGCGGCATGCGCCGGGTACAGGTGGTAGCAGTTGGTCCACACGCGGCCTGCCTTGATGCCACGGCCCATGCGGTAGGCGCGGTTGATGTCGCGGGTCCACACGCCAGCACCGAGGCCGAACTCGGTGTCGTTGGCGATGGCCAGGGCCTCGGCTTCGTCCTTGAAGGTGGTGACGCTGACGACCGGGCCGAAGATTTCCTCCTGGAACACGCGCATCTTGTTGGTGCCCTTAAGCAGGGTCGGCTGGATGTAGTACCCGGTGGCCAGGGTCCCTTCGAGTTTCTCCACCTTGCCGCCGGTGAGCAGCTCGGCGCCTTCTTCCTGGGCGATGTCCAGGTACGAGAGAATTTTCTCGAATTGCTGCTGCGAGGCCTGGGCGCCGACCATGGTGTCGGTGTCCAGCGGGTCGCCGCGCTTGATCTGCAGCACCTTCTTCATCACCACTTCCATGAACTGCGAGTAGATCGACTCTTGCACCAGCGCCCGCGACGGGCAGGTGCAGACCTCGCCCTGGTTGAAGAACGCCAGCACCATGCCTTCGGCGGCCTTGTCGATGAAGCTCGGCTCGGCCTGCATGATGTCTTCGAAGTACACGTTCGGCGACTTGCCGCCCAGCTCGACGGTGGACGGGATGATGTTCTCGGCAGCGCACTTGAGGATGTGCGAGCCCACCGGGGTGGAGCCGGTGAAGGCGATCTTGGCGATGCGTTTGCTGGTGGCCAGGGCCTCACCGGCCTCGCGACCATAGCCTTGCACCACGTTTAGCACGCCTTTGGGCAGCAGGTCGCCAATCAGCTCGAGCAGCACGGTGATGCCCAGCGGGGTCTGCTCGGCGGGCTTGAGCACCACGCAGTTGCCAGCGGCCAAGGCCGGCGCGAGTTTCCAGGCCGCCATCAACAGCGGGAAGTTCCACGGGATGATCTGCCCGACCACGCCCAGCGGCTCGTGGATGTGATAGGCCACGGTGTTTTCGTTGATCTCGGCGGCGCCGCCTTCCTGGGCGCGGATGCAACCGGCGAAGTAGCGGAAGTGATCGACGGCCAGCGGAATGTCGGCGTTGAGGGTTTCACGGATCGGCTTGCCGTTGTCCCAGGTTTCAGTGATGGCCAGCACTTCGAGGTTTTGCTCGATGCGGTCGGCGATCTTCAGCAGGACGTTCGAGCGGTCCTGCACCGAGGTGCGGCCCCAGGCATCGGCAGCGGCGTGGGCTGCGTCCAGGGCTTTCTCGATGTCTTCGGCAGTGGAGCGAGGGAATTCGGCGATCGGCTGACCGTTCACCGGAGAGGTGTTGGTGAAGTACTCACCCTTGACCGGAGGAACGAACTCACCACCGATGTAGTTTCCGTAGCGGCTCTTGAAGGAAATCTTCGCGCCTTCGGTACCGGGATGTGCGTAACGCATGGTGTGTCTCCTGGCTATTGTGTTTGTTAGGGAGCTGGTAAAGCGTAGAGCAAAGGTTGGGCCAGTGCTTTGCACCCCTTGTAAATCAATGAGTTGGGACAGTTTTACAGGCGCGCCAGGCGTGTGCTGTGCCAGCGTTGGCACGGGGTGGGTGACACTTTGTACCGTTTGCGACACGCTGTGTGACTGGGCAGTCCCGGTGCCATTGCAATGGAAGGTCAGGTGGAGGATGCTGACGGGAATCTCTATCTGCGGAGAACAACAACAAATGCAGAGCAACCCGTTCAGCAGCCATGCCCAGCAAGTGCATACCGTCGCCCGCGGCGAGGCGGGCGGCGCCGGCAGCGATCCCTCCATCGCCCGTTCCTGGCTGCGTTGCCTGGAGGACTATCACCTCGATCCGGCGCTGATCGAAGCCCCTGTGGTGCTTGAGCATGGGCGTCTGCTGGAGAGCCGTGAGCGCCTGCGCCAGGTGCTCAAGATCGCCGATAGCGAAATGAACAGCCTGCATCAGCAACTCTCCGGTGCCGGCCACGCGGTGCTGTTGACCGACGCTCGCGGGGTCATCCTCAATTGTGTCACTGCTCCTACCGAGCGCCGCAGTTTCGAGCGCGCCGGCCTGTGGCTGGGCGCCGACTGGAGCGAAGCCCGTGAGGGCACCAATGGCATCGGCACGTGTCTGGTCGAGCGCCAGGCGTTGACCATCCACCAGAACGAGCACTTCCGTGGCCGCCACACCGGGCTGACATGCTCGGCGAGCCCGGTCTTCGACCCCCATGGCGAGTTGCTGGCGGTGCTCGATGTGTCGTCGGCGCGGCCTGACGTCTCGCGCCAGAGCCAGTTCCACACCATGGCGCTGGTCAACCTGTCGGCCAAGATGATCGAAAGCTGTTACTTCCTGCGCCATTTCGAGCAGCAGTGGCTGCTGCGCTTTCACTTGCAGGCCGAGTCGGTGGGGCTGTTCAGCGAAGGGTTGCTGGCCTTCGATGGCGAAGGGCGCATCTGCGCGGCCAACCAGAGCGCACTGAACCTGTTGGGCACCGTTCGTGGCGGGTTGCTGGGCAAGCCGATGGAGCAGTTCTTCGCCTGCAGTCATGACGACTTGTTCAGCCGGGCCCAGCCCCAGGGCAGCACCGCCTGGCCGCTGCATACCCGTGATGGCCGCCTGGTGTTTGCCAGCCTGCGCGGTCGGGCGCGGGCGCCGGCGTGGTCGGTGCCGGTGAGCTTGCCTCAGGCTCCCACTGTGGCAGAGCCGGGCATTTGCTTGCTCGACCCGGCGCTGCAGCATGAGTTTCGCAGGTCGGTGCGGGTGTTCGAGCGTGATGTACCCTTGCTGCTGCGCGGTGAGACCGGCTGTGGCAAAGAGGCCTTCGCCCAGGCCGTGCACCAGGCGAGCCAACGCCGTGGCAAGCCGTTCGTGGCGGTCAACTGCGCCTCGATCCCAGAGAGCCTGATCGAGAGCGAGTTGTTCGGCTATCGCGGTGGGAGTTTCACTGGGGCGCGCAAGGAAGGCATGCGCGGCAAGCTGCTTCAGGCCGATGGCGGCACCTTGTTGCTGGACGAAATCGGAGACATGCCGTTCGCCCTGCAAACCCGCTTGCTGCGCGTGTTGGAAGAGCGCCAGGTGGTGCCCATCGGCGGTGAGCCCCAGGCAGTGGATGTACGCATCATCAGCGCCACCCACCGAGACCTGCTCGAGCGGGTTGAGCAGGGCTGTTTCCGCGAAGACCTTTACTACCGCCTCAACGGCCTTGAAGTAGCGCTGCCGGCGGTGCGCGCGCGAAGCGACAAAGAGCAGTTGCTGGAGTTCCTGTTACGCCAGGAGTCGCAGGGGCAGGTCGTGCAATTGGCCCCCGAGGCGCGTCAGGCATTATTGGGCTTCGCCTGGCCGGGGAACGTGCGGCAGCTGCGCAATGTGCTGCGCACTCTGGTGGCGCTGTGTGACGACGGCCGCATCGAATACCTCGATCTCCCTGCCATCGTACGCGAAGGCGCCACCCTCGATCGCGACGTTGACGACACCGCCGCTGAGGGCGGAGGCGTGCTGGCGATGGGCGCGCCGCTGCAAAGTGCCGAACGCGACACGCTGCTGGCCACATTAGAGGCAAAACACTGGCACATGACCCATGTCGCCGAGCATCTGGGGATCAGCCGCAATACCTTGTATCGAAAACTGCGTAAACACGGCATCGCCAGGGTCGTCTGAGCGAAACAGCGGGTGCGATTTCCTGCGCCCTGGGCTACCCTGCCTCGAAGTTTTGCGAGGTCGACCATGCATATTCACATTCTCGGTATTTGCGGCACATTCATGGGCTCGCTGGCGGTGCTGGCCAAAGAGCTCGGCCACCGCGTCACCGGCTCGGACGCCAACGTCTATCCGCCGATGAGCACCCAGCTCCAGGCCCAGGGCATCGAACTGACCCAGGGCTACGACCCGGCTCAGCTCGACCCGGCGCCGGATCTGGTAGTCATCGGTAACGCCATGTCGCGCGGCAACCCGGCCGTGGAGTACGTGCTGAACAAAGGCCTGCCATATGTGTCCGGCCCGCAGTGGCTGGCCGACCATGTCTTGCAGGGGCGTTGGGTCCTGGCCGTGGCGGGTACCCACGGCAAGACCACCACCAGCAGCATGCTGGCCTGGGTGCTGGAGCATGCGGGCATGAGCCCGGGCTTTTTGATCGGCGGGGTGCCGCAGAACTTCTCGGTGTCCGCACGCCTGGGCGACACCCCGTTCTTCGTGGTCGAGGCTGACGAGTACGACAGCGCCTTCTTCGACAAGCGCTCCAAGTTCGTCCACTACCACCCACGCACTGCGATTCTGAACAACCTTGAGTTCGATCACGCGGATATCTTCCCTGATCTGGCGTCCATCGAGCGGCAATTCCACCATCTTGTGCGCACTATCCCCAGCGAGGGCCTGGTCATTCATCCCACCACCGAGCCGGCACTCGAGCGGGTGATCGGCATGGGGTGCTGGACCCCGGTGCAAACCACCGGCGAAGGTGGCCAATGGCAAGCCAAGCTGCTCAGCGCCGATGGTTCGCGCTTCGAAGTGCTGTTCGAAGGTCAGGCGCAGGGCGTGGTGGACTGGGCGCTGACCGGCCAGCACAACGTCGCCAACGCGCTGGCGACCCTGGCCGCCGCTCGCCATGTGGGCGTGGTACCGGCCATGGGGATCGAGGGCCTGAGTGCCTTCAAGAGCGTCAAGCGGCGCATGGAAAAGGTCGCCGAAGTGCAGGGCGTGACCCTCTACGACGACTTCGCCCACCACCCGACGGCCATTGCCACCACCCTTGATGGCCTGCGCAAGCGGGTAGGCGAGGCGCCGATCATCGCCGTGATCGAGCCTCGCTCCAATTCCATGAAACTCGGCGCCCACCGCGAGGGTTTGCCCGGCAGTGTGACGGATGCCGACCAAGTGATCTGGTATGCGCCGCCTAACCTGGGCTGGGACCTGGCGGCCACTGCTGCGCAGTGCAAGGTGCCGGCGATCGTGGCGGACAGCCTCGAGGCGATCATCGAGCGGGTCAAGGGCCAGGCGCGTCCGGGCACCCATGTGGTGATCATGAGCAACGGCGGCTTTGGCGGCCTGCACGGCAAACTGGCCGAGGCCTTGAAGTGAGCGGGCCGGAACGCATCACACTGGCCATGACCGGTGCCTCGGGGGCGCAGTATGGCCTGCGCCTGCTCGACTGCCTGGTGCGCGAGGACCGTGAGGTGCACTTCCTGATTTCCAAGGCAGCGCAACTGGTCATGTCCACCGAAACCGACGTGGTGTTGCCGGCCAAGCCCCAGGCCATGCAGGCGTTTCTGACCGAGTACACTGGCGCAGCCGATGGGCAGATCCGTGTGTATGGCAAGGAGGACTGGATGTCGCCAGTCGCCTCCGGTTCGGGAGCCCCGGCGGCAATGGTGGTGGTGCCGTGTTCCACCGGCACGTTGTCGGCGATCGCTACAGGTGCTTGCAACAACCTGATCGAGCGGGCTGCGGATGTCACCCTCAAGGAGCGTCGCCAGTTGATTCTTGTGCCGAGGGAGGCGCCGCTCTCGACCATCCACCTGGAAAACATGCTCAAGCTGTCGCAGATGGGGGCGGTGATCTTGCCGGCGGCGCCGGGGTTCTATCATCAGCCGCAGACCCTCGACGACCTGGTCGACTTCGTGGTGGCGCGCATCCTCAACCTGCTCAATATTCCGCAGGACATGCTACCGCGCTGGGGCGAGCACCACTTCGGGGTCGATGATTGAAGCCGGCGCTGGTCGGGCTGCTCGCCACGCTGTTGCTCGGCGGTTGTGCGACGGTGCGTACGCTGGATGCCAACAAACCGGGCGCACCGCTGGTATATGCCGGCACGCGTCTGGACGTGTACGTGATCAACGGCGGGTGCTGCCCGAAGGACCGCTTCGGCGCCGAGGCGCCGGCGTATCCTGGGCTGGACCTGCCGGGTAGCCTGTTGCTCGATACCCTGTTGCTGCCGTTGTCCCTGCTGACGGCGGCGGGGGTTGGGTTTCAGGCCACCGGCGGCCTTTGATGGCCCAAAGCAGGTCTGCTGCCTAAAGTGCCGAGAAGGCGTGTGCGAGCGGTTTCACCCGCGCAGAAGCCCTCGGCGGCGCCTACTTCTTGCCCAGCCTTCGCAACTCGTCGGACTCGATAATCCGCACGCCGTCCTCTTCCTCCAACGCCAGCCGCCAGAGCGCCCGCGCCAGGGTGCAGGCTTCGATGCCCCGGTACTTGCCTGGGATCAGACGGGCAAATGGCGACGCCAATCGTTCGCCAAGCCGCGGCTCGACACGTTCGCCCAGCAGCAGCGACGGCCGTACGATGGTCAGTTGCGGCCAATCCTGGGCTTTGAGGGCTTCTTCCATTTCACCCTTGACCCGGTTGTAGAAAATCGACGACTTGGGATCGGCACCCAGGGCGCTGACCACCAGCAGGTGCCGAGCGCCCATTTCCCGGGCACGCTTGCTGAATGCCACGACCATGTCCAGGTCGACCGCGCGGAAGGCGGATTCGGAGCCCGCTTGCTTGAGGGTGGTCCCCAGGCAACAGAAGGCGATGTCGACCCGGCCGGCCAGCTGGGGGAGAAACACTGCAGGGTCGCCGACCGGGTTTTCCAGGTGTGGGTGCTCGGCCAGGGGGCGGCGGGTAGGCGCCAGCACGCGGCTGATGGTGGGTTCGTTGAGCAGGCGGTCGAGCAGGTGTTCACCCGTCAGGCCCGTGGCTCCGGCAAGCAGGACATGCTGAGGCGTCAAGTACATGATGTCTCTCCCTTGTTACACACAAGCTTAGTGGTTGCCGGGCTTTTTTGCCTGCTCCCCCACAGGGGCTTGTGCCGCGTTACGTAAGGCTTCCTCGGCCTGCTGTCGGCGCAACTGCTGCCAGTGTGCCAGTACTGCGGGTGGTGCCCATATCTGAGGCTCCGAGGCTTCGAAACCTTCCCTTCGTTCACGTTCGGCAACGCTGGTCCGGGCCAGTTCAAACGCCAGTTTCAAATCGTCGGTCTGGTTCAGCGCCTCGGCGAACAGGGCGTCGCCAAAGTAGGTGAAATCCGCTTCCTCGGAGCAGCCGAAGGACACCCGATCGGCACGTGCCGCGGTCATGATGACCGTCCGATCATCCTTGAGCGGGGTGATGTAGCCACCGGAATAGCAGGCGGAGATGACGATCACCTTGTCGCGTTCCTTGAGCGGAGCCAGTGCGCTGGCCAGTTCATCGGCGGACAGGTCGGCCAGTTGCAGGCGCGGCTGGTCGAGTACCAGTTGGTGGTCCTGGCTGCCATGGCTGGTCAGGTAGATGAACACCAGGTCCTCCGGGCCACTGCGCTCGGCGAGGATGCGGGCGGCACGGGTGATGTTCTCGCGGGTGGCCATGGGGCGCGTGGTCATGTGGTCGCGATGGTTGACCAGGGTGACTTGGCCCCGGGCGCCGAAGCGCACCTTGAGCATGTTGCTGACATAGTCTGCTTCGCGCAGGAAGACGCTTTGCTGGCCATCGCCGCCAACCACCAGGCTGTACAGCTGAACGGGCGGGGCGGAGCGAGGTACCTTGGCCAGGGCGTCTTCCAGCAGGCGGCCCTGATTGAGCAGGGCCAGGTCCAGCGGGTCGGGCAGCAAAGTGCCTTTCTGGTCGCGCACGCGCACACCGTTGACCCAGTACCCGGCCTCGACCTTGCCATTGGCCTGTATCAGCTTGCCGCGGCCGTGATAGGCGTCATTCTGGAAACTGCCGATATAACGGCTGCCATCGGCCAACTGCAGGTTGCCCTGGCCAGACAGGCGCCAATCGACGAAGTTGCCCTTGTAGTGGCTGCCATCGCTGCCCAACAACTCACCTTCGCCGCTGAGCGATCCATCCTTGAACTCGCCGATCCAGACATCGCCGTCGGCGTTTTCATAGCGCCCTCGGCCTTCCAGGCGGTTGTCCTTGAATTCGCCGATGTACTGTTCGCCATCGACGCTGTCGTAGGTGCCGCTGCCTTGCAGCAGGCCGTCGACGAAACGGCCGCTGAACTGGTTGCCACTGGCATCGCTGCGCACGCCCGCCCCGTTGGGCTTGCCCCTGGCGAACAGGCCCTGGTAGCGGCTGCCATCGGCCAGTTCCAGTTCGCCGGCGCCTTCGTACAGGTCGTCCTTGAACTGGCCGCGGTAGGTCTGGTCGGCTTGCTTGAGCGTGCCCTCGCCGTCCCGGCGGCCATGGCTGAAGGTGCCGGCATAATGGCTGCCAGGCGTCGTCAGGTCGCCCAGCCCCTGGAACAGGCCTTCGGCGAATTGCCCTCGATAGACCTCGCCGTTGCGTCCATGCCACTCACCTTGGCCGTGCCATTGGCCATCCTTGAACGTGCCGGCGTACCAGCTGCCGTTGGGGTAGTCGATACGCCCTTCGCCCTGCAGCAAGCCATTGACCACTTCACCGCGGTAGCGCCCTCCGTCAGGCAGACGTGCATCCGGCGGAAGAAGCGATTCGCCATCACCGCAGGCAGCGAGTAACAGGGTCAGGGCTAGGGGGAGCAGTGGACGCATGGCGGGATCCGGGCAATAGATCTGCCGAGTATGCCGCAGAATGGGCCGCTTTGCGGCCCTGATGAGAGGTCAAACGAAACAGAGCGACAGCGGCTCGGCGATGTAGGCCGGTTTTTCTTCGCCCTCGATTTCCAGTGTGACGGTGGCCTTTAGCAGCCACTGGCCTGGTTTCTTCTCGAGGGCATCGACCAACTCGACTTTCAGGCGCACCCGGCTGTCGACTTTCACTGGCTGGATGAAGCGCACGCTGTCCAGGCCATAGTTGACGACCATCTTCAGGCCCTCTGGCATGACCAGAATGTCTTCCATGAGCTTGGGGATCAGCGAAAGGGTCAGGAAACCATGGGCGATGGTCGTGCCGAATGGGGTTTTCGCGGCTTTTTCCGGGTCGACATGGATGAATTGAAAGTCGCCGGTGGCCTCGGCGAACAGGTTGATGCGCTGCTGGTCGATCTTCAACCACGCGGAGCGCCCCAGTTCCTTACCAACGTACTGCGAAAGCTCTGTAACCGGTACATAAGGCATCGCGACTCTCCAAGTTGTCTTTTGGTACGAATGTGCAAGATCAGCACGATGAACCGTTCCAGTCAAGTTGCCAGCTTTTCGGCGAATATCGGCTTATCAGTCGGGCGTGCTTATAATGGCCACCATGCCCGAAGGAGATGCTTATGCTTTTGCGTGGTTTGACCTGGCTAGTGCTGTTTCAGCTGCTGGGTACGGCGATCAACCATTTGTTCGTGCCGATCCTGCCGGGGCCGATCATCGGTCTGCTGCTGTTGTTGTGCTTCCTGATGGCCCGCGGTGAAGTGGGCCAGCCGTTGAACGAAGCGGCCAGCAGCCTGCTGCGCTACTTGCCGCTGTTGCTGGTGCCACCAGCGGTGGGGGTGATGGTGTATGCCAAGGATATCGCCGCCGATTTCTGGGCCATCGTGGGTGCTCTGTTCATTTCTTGCCTGGTGACCCTGGTGTTCGTCGGCGTGCTCATGCAGAAGCTCATGCAGCGCCAAGGCCAGCGCGGCGAGGAGCGGCCATGAACCTCGATTGGCAAGGCGCGCTCGATGCTGTTATCCATCACCCGCTGTTCGGCATAGGCATCACGCTGGGGGCCTACCAGATCGTGCTGGCCGCCTATGAGAAGACTCGCTGGATCTTCCTGCAGCCAGTGCTGGTGTCGATGGTGCTGGTGATCGGCGTGTTGCTGACCTGCGGCATCGATTACGCCGAATACCGCAAGAGCACCGAAATCATGAACATCCTCCTGGGCCCGGCCACGGTAGCCTTGGCGGTACCGCTGTATCTGAACCTTCGACGGATCCGGCAGTTGTTCTGGCCGACATTTACTACGCTGGTAGTCGGAGGCTTGTTCGCGACTGTGGCCTGCCTACTGCTGGGCAGGTGGTTTGGCGCCGAACACATGATTCTGATGACCATGGCGCCGAAGTCGGTGACCTCGCCAATCGCCATGCTGGTGGCCGAGCAGATCGGCGGCGTGGCGGCGTTGGCGGCGGTGTTCGTGTTGATTACCGGGGTGATCGGGGCGATCTTCGGCCCGGCCTTGCTGACCCGTTTCGGGGTCCACAACCCCGAGGCGCGCGGCATGTCCCTGGGCGTCACGGCGCACGCCGTGGGGACCTCGGTGGCCTTGCAGGAAAGTGACGAATGCGGCGCCTTCGCAGCGCTGGCGATGAGCCTGATGGGCGTGGCCACGGCAGTATTCCTGCCCTTGGCCGTCAGCCTGGTGGCCTGAGGAGTTGTGATGACGCTACCGCTGTTTCCCCTCAATACCGTGCTGTTTCCCGGCTGCCTGCTCGACTTGCAGATCTTCGAAGCGCGCTACCTGGACATGATCGGGCGCTGCATGAAGAAGGGCGAAGGTTTTGGAGTGGTCTGCATCCTGGAAGGCGAGCAGGTCGGCAAGGCGCCGCCAGTGGTCGCGTCGATTGGCTGCGAAGCGATGATTCGCGATTTCGTGCAGCAGGAGAACGGCCTGCTGGGTATTCGTGTGGAAGGTGTTCGACGCTTCGAGCTGAGCCAGACCGAGGTGCAGAAGGACCAGTTGTTGGTCGGGGAAGTCAATTGGTTGCCGGAGCAGGCCGACAGCCCTTTGACCGAGCACGATGATGACCTGCTGGCGTTGCTGGTGGCCTTGGGTGAGCACCCGATGGTCGAAGCTCTGGACATGCCTCGGGAGGTCGATGGGCGGCAGGCCTTGTCTAATCAGCTGGCGTATCTGTTGCCGTTCATGGAGGAGGACAAGCTGGACTTGCTGGCGATCGACTCGCCTCAGGAGCGGTTGGCTGAAATCCAGAAACTGCTGGAGCGCATCCAGGGCGAGCTGTTTGCCTGAAGGTCATCGATTCGAGCAAGGCCCCTCACTAGCGTAGGAGCGAGCCTTGCTCGCGATGCGCCGCACCGGCGGTACGCGCTCTCACAGGCGCCAACAACCCCCGCCAGGCTCAATACTGATACCGCAACAACGCCTGAGGCAGCGCATGCAGGGCAAAGAACGCCAGTAGCGCGATACAGGCCGGCAACACCAGCCACCACACTCGCAGCGGCAAGGCACCCAGCGGCTGGCGGTGCTGGGCCAGCGTCAGGCTGACCGCGCAGACGCAGCAAGCCAGCAATGCGCCGGCCAGAATATCAGTCGGCCAGTGCGCCCCCAGATACACTCGCGACAGCGCAATGGCCAGGGCAGGAATGCAGCCCAGCAGCACCCAGGTCAGGCGCATCCTCGGTGGCTGCCCGCGTCCGGCCAGCAACGCCAGCACCACGAAGAATGCGAACGAGGCCGAACTGTGCCCGCTGGGCATGCTGTAGCTGGTCAATGGGTCGGTCAGCACCTCAGGTCGAGCCCGGGCGAACAACCATTTCAGTGTGCCGTTGGCAATGGCCGTTCCCATCAGTGCGCCGCCGGCAAACAGCGCATGGCGCCATTGGCGGGCAAGCAGCAGCAAGCCAGTGAGCAACCCTCCGAGGAACAGCTGGGTACGGAAATCGCCCAGGCGGGTCACCAGCACCACGGCGCCATCGATGACCTGGCTGCGGTGCTCCTGGACCAGGCTCATCACGCCTTGATCGAACTCATGCAGATAAGGCCAGCCAAGGAACAGTCCCAGCAGCGCCAGGAAGCTCAGGCCGGCGATCAGCCGTGTGCCATGACGTTGATCGCGAATGCTGCTGCTCAGACTCAGACCGATCAGCACCGCAAGGCTGCCGCCGATGATTCCTGCATCCAGCCAGAAGCCTTCCGGCAGAGGCAGGCGCATGGCCGCACCGGTGGCCCAGCCTGGCAGCAGGTACGCCACTGACCACCCGGCGCCCGCCACCAGGCTGACGGCAATAAAGCGCGGCAGGGGCATGTCGAACATGCCCGCGACCATGGGCAGCATCGGGCGCAGCGGGCCGATGAAGCGGCCTACCAGCAGGCTGGCGATGCCATAGCGTTGGAAGTAGTTTTCGGCGCTGCCAATCCATTCCGGGTGGTGGCGCAACACGGGGAGGCGGCGGATGTTCTGGTGGAAGTGCTTGCCGATCGTGTACGAAATCGCATCGCCGAGCAGGCCGCCCAGGAAACCGAGCAGCAGCGTTTCGCCAAGGCCGAACGTGCCGCTACCCGCGAGCACGGCGACGGCGAACAGCAGCACGGTCCCTGGCACGATGATGCCGGCGATGGCCAGGCACTCCACGCAGGCCACCAGGAAAATTGCCAGGCCAAGCCACTGAGGGTTGGCGCTGAGCCAGCCAGTCAGGCTATCGAGCCATTGGCCCATCTATCAGCTTCCTTGTTCGAGAGTGAAGAAATCATGCCCTTCGACTTGTCCCCGGCGCAGCGGGTTCCGGGTACAGAAGCGGGCGTACTCGGCGTCGACGAAGCGGTACGGCAGATGCTCGTCGCGGCCTGTGGGAATGCCCAGTCGGGCGCATTGAACAATCCGAGGGACCTGTATGTCGCAGTCTTCGACATAGAGGTTTTCGGGGTCGAAGCGTTGGGCGTCCCAGCGCGGTACCTTCAGGCCCAGCGCCCGGCACAGCAACGTCTGGCCCGCACACAGGCGCTCGGCCGGGCGCAGGTTGCCGCTGGCATCGGGGTTGTTCAGTTGCATCCGTGCCAGGCTGTTGGCATCCGAAAGGGCGTCCACCCACGGATAGCCCGACTTGATCAGCACCGCATTGCCTGGACCCTGGGCGCTGAAATTCAGCGAATCGCCGCCGCGGGCGTAGTACATGTAGATGTGCCCGCCATCGAGAAACAGTGCCTTGCGCTTGTCTGTGTAGCCGAGCGAGGCGTGGCTGCCTTTGTCGGTCAGGTAGTAGGCCTCGGTTTCGATGATGCGCGCCGCCAGCCACAGGTCGCCGTGGCGATGGCGGATGACTTTACCCAGCAGGTCCTTGGCGAGCGTCTGGGCGTCGCGGTCGAAGAAGCTGTCGGGCAGGGCGCGGGCAGGGCAGGGTGCGGTAGCTGGCATGCTGGCGGTTCGTCGTTTCAGAGGCGGCGATGATAACAATGATTGGCTTAACCGAGGCTGAAGCTGAGGAAATGCCGTCGCATCGCGGCAAGTCAGTCCAAGGCCCGGTAGAGCCGGCTTGCCGGCGATCAGGCCGAGGTGGCTTGAAGCAATTTCGATAAGAGCGGTTACATCTTTCCCAGGCATTCCCCGCTACCATTTTCTACCATCCGCCACCCGCCGCTGGGCGTATACCTGCGCGACAGTTATAATCAGCCGATTTCCCCTTCGCCAAGACACCGAACCCATGACTGAGTCCGTTCTTGACTATATGACCCGTTTGGGTCGCGCTGCTCGCCAGGCCTCCCGGGTGATCGCCCGTGTCAGCACCGCGCAGAAAAACCGCGCCCTGCAAGCTGCCGCCGATGCGCTGGATGCTGCCCGTGACGAGCTCGCCGCAGCCAACGAACTGGACCTGGCCGCCGGACGTGCCAATGGCCTGGAGCCAGCCCTGCTGGACCGCCTGGCGCTGACCCCGGCGCGTATCGACGGCATGATCACCGGCCTGCGCCAGGTGGCCAGCCTGCCGGACCCGGTCGGTGCGATCCGTGACATGAGCTACCGCCCGTCGGGCATCCAGGTGGGCAAGATGCGCGTGCCGCTTGGTGTGATCGGGATCATCTACGAGTCGCGTCCCAACGTGACCATCGATGCTGCCAGCCTGTGCCTGAAGTCGGGTAACGCCACCATCCTGCGCGGTGGTTCCGAGGCCATCCACTCCAACCGCGCCATCGCCACCTGCATTCAACGTGGCTTGGCTGAGGCCGGCCTGCCGGCGGCGGTGGTGCAGGTGGTCGAGACCACCGACCGCGAAGCCGTGGGCGCCTTGATCAGCATGCCGGAGTTCGTCGATGTGATCGTGCCGCGTGGTGGCCGAGGGCTGATCGAGCGCATCAGCCGTGACGCCCGGGTCCCGGTGATCAAGCACCTCGACGGCATCTGCCACGTCTATGTGGCCGAGCATGCCGACCTCGACAAGGCCTGGCGTGTGGCCTTCAACGCCAAGACCTACCGTTATGGCATCTGCGGGGCGATGGAAACCCTGTTGGTCGACCAGCGCGTGGCCGAAGGCTTCCTGCCGGAAATGGCCCGCCGCTTCGCCGAGAAAGGGGTCGAGCTGCGCGGTTGCGAACGCACCCGGGCGCTGATCGATGCCAAGCCGGCCACCGAGGACGACTGGCACACCGAGTACCTCGACGCGATCCTGTCGATTCGAGTGGTCGACGGCCTGGACCAGGCCATCGAGCACATCAACCACTATGGCTCGCACCATACCGATTCGATCATCACCGAACACCAGGGGCAGGCCCGCCAGTTCATGGCCGAGGTCGATTCCGCATCGGTGATGCTCAATACCCCGACCTGCTTCGCCGATGGTTTCGAATATGGCCTGGGTGCTGAGATTGGCATTTCCACCGACAAGCTGCATGCTCGCGGCCCGGTCGGCCTGGAAGGGCTGACCTGCGAGAAGTACGTGGTGATCGGTGATGGCCAGCTACGCGGCCAGGAGTCCTGCTGAGTTGAGCAAGGCCCAGGCAGTCCGGCGCATTGGCGTTCTAGGCGGCACATTCGACCCCGTGCACATCGGCCACCTGCGCAGCGCGCTGGAGGTTGCCGAGTTCATGGCGCTGGATGAGTTGCGCCTGCTGCCCAACGCCCGGCCACCGCACCGCGACACCCCGCAGGTGGCGGCGCAGGACCGGCTGGCGATGGTTCGCGAGGCGGTTCAAGGCGTCGCATGCCTGAGCGTGGATGCCCGGGAGCTGGAGCGCGACAAGCCGTCGTACACCATCGATACCCTGGAGTCGATCCGTGCCGAGCTGGGCGCTGCCGACCAATTGTTTCTGGTGATGGGTTGGGATGCCTTCTGTGGCCTACCTAGCTGGCATCGCTGGGAAGAGCTGTTGCAACACTGTCACATCCTGGTGCTGCAACGCCCGGATGCCGACGTAGAACCCCCTGACGAGCTGCGCAACCTTCTGGCGGCGCGCTCGGAGAGCGATCCCACCGCCATGTCCGGCCCGGCGGGGAATATTTCGTTCGTCTGGCAGACGCCGCTTGCGGTGTCGGCTACACAGATCCGACAGCTGCTGGCCAGCGGCAAGTCGGTGAGGTACCTGGTGCCGGACGCCGTACTGGCCTATATCGAGGCGCACGACCTGTACCGTGCCCCTAACTGACGGTGCCGCAGGCACCTCACCTAACGAGTTGAAAGAGTTTTTTATGAGCAAGCAGAAAATCAATGGCGAAGAGCTGGTCGAGCTGACCAAGGCAGCGCTGGAAGACGTCAAGGCCCAGGACATCCAGGTCATCGACGTGCGCGACAAGCACAGCCTGACCGACTACATGATCATTGCCACCGGTACCTCCAATCGTCAGATCAACGCGATGCTGGAAAAGGTCCGTGAAGCGGTCAAGGCCAAGGGCGCTCAGCCTCTGGGTGAAGAAGGCAAGGGCGACAGCGACTGGGTGCTGCTGGACCTGAACGACGTCATCGTGCACATGATGACCGCCGCTGCCCGTCAGTTCTATGACCTGGAGCGTCTGTGGCTGGGCGCCGAGCAGAGCCGTTCGGCCGATGGCAAGCACCACAGCCCGGAGAACAGCCACGACTACTCCGACAAGCTCAAGGATCGGGAATAAGGAAGCGTCGTGCGTCTGCGCCTGATCGCGGTCGGCTCGCGCATGCCCAAGTGGGTCGAGGACGGTTGGCATGAATATGCCAAGCGCCTGCCCCCTGAGCTGTCGCTGGAGCTGGTGGAAATCCCGCTGAACACTCGTGGCAAGAATGCCGACGTCGCCCGCCTGATCCGTCAGGAGGGCGAAGCCATGCTGAGCAAGGTTCAGCCTGGGGAACGCATCGTCACGCTCGAGGTCCATGGCAAGCCCTGGAGCACCGAGCAGTTGGCGACCGAGTTGGACCGCTGGCGCCTGGACGCGCGCACGGTGAATTTGATGGTGGGTGGCCCGGAAGGGCTGGCGCCTGAAGTCTGTGCACGCGCCGAGCAACGCTGGTCGCTGTCGCCGTTGACCCTGCCGCACCCATTGGTAAGGATACTCATCGGCGAGCAGATCTATCGCGCCTGGACCGTGCTGTCCGGGCATCCTTATCACAAATGAGCCTGTAAGCCCGCCCGATGTCGCAGCCGATCCGTCTCAAGGACCACGAGAAAGACGCCCGCCTGGTGCGCAACCGCGTCGTGGTCGGCGCGGTTGCGATCATGTTGCTCATCTGCGTGCTGATCGCGCGGCTGTACTACCTGCAGATCATCCAGTACGACTATCACTCGACGTTGTCCGAGAACAACCGGGTGCATGTCCAGCCCATCCCGCCAACGCGGGGGCTGATCTTCGACCGCAATGGCGTGATCGTCGCCGACAACCGGCCCAGCTTTAGCCTGTCCATGACCCGGGAACGTGCGGGTAACTGGCAGGAAGTGCTGGATACCATCGTCGAAGTGCTGGAATTGACGCCCGACGATCGCGCGCTGTTCGAGAAGCGCATGCGCCAGGGTCGCAGGCCGTTCGAGCCGGTGCCGATCCTGTTCGAGCTGAACGAAGAGCAGATCGCTCGCGTGGCGGTCAACCAGTTCCGCCTGCCTGGCGTGGAAGTGGTTGCGCAGCTGGTGCGCCACTACCCGCAAGGTGCGCACTTCGCCCACTCGGTCGGCTATGTCGGGCGCATCAACGAGAAAGAGCTCAAGTCCCTCGACCCGGTGAACTACAGCGGTACCCACCACATCGGCAAGACCGGCATCGAGCGCTTCTACGAAGCCGAGCTGCATGGCCAGGTAGGTTACGAGGAAGTCGAGACCAACGCCCGTGGCCGTGTGCTGCGGGTGCTCAAGCGCACCGACCCGAAACCGGGCAAGGACATTGTCCTGAGCCTGGATATCAAGCTGCAGGAGGCTGCCGAGGCAGCGCTGGGTGGCCGGCGTGGCGCGGTGGTCGCGCTTGACCCGCGCACCGGCGAGGTGCTGGCGATGGTCAGCCAGCCAAGCTTCGATCCGAATCTGTTCGTCACCGGCATCAGTTTCAAGGCCTATGCCGAGCTGCGTGACTCGATCGACCGACCACTGTTCAACCGCGTGCTGCGCGGTTTGTATCCGCCTGGCTCGACCATCAAGCCTGCCGTGGCCATCGCCGGCCTCGACAGTGGCGTGGTCAACGCCAGCAGCCGGGTGTTCGACCCGGGTTACTACCAGTTGCCCAACTACGACCACAAGTACCGCAACTGGAACCGCACCGGCGATGGCTGGGTCGACCTGGATACCGCCATCATGCGTTCCAACGACACCTACTTCTACGATCTTGCCCACAAGATGGGCATCGACCGGCTGTCGAGCTACATGAATAAGTTCGGTATCGGGCAGAAGGTCTCCCTCGACATGTTCGAGGAATCGGCCGGCCTGATGCCGTCCCGCGAGTGGAAACGCGCCACCCGTCGCCAGGCCTGGTTCCCCGGTGAGACGCTGATCCTGGGTATTGGCCAGGGCTACATGCAGGCCACGCCGCTGCAGCTGGCGCAGGCCACCGCGCTGATCGCCAACAAGGGCGTGTGGAACCGTCCGCACCTGGCCAAGACCATCGAAGGTCAACCCCCGGTGGACGACAACCCCATGGAGAACATCGTCCTGCGTGACAAGTCCGATTGGGCCAAGGTCACCCATGGCATGGAACAAGTGATGCACAACGCCCGAGGTACAGCACGCAAGGCTGCCCTGGGTGCCCAGTATCGGATTGCCGGCAAGAGCGGTACCGCGCAGGTGGTAGCGATCAAGCAAGGCGAGAAGTACGACCGCAACAAACTGCAGGAGCGCCATCGCGACCACGCGCTGTTCGTTGCCTTCGCCCCGGCTGACGATCCGAAGATCGTGGTCTCGGTGATGGTCGAGAACGGTGAATCCGGCTCTGGTGTCGCCGCCCCGGTGGTGCGTCAGGTCATGGACGCCTGGCTGCTCGACGAAAACGGCCGGCTCAAGCCTGAGTTCGCGCCTGCCACCGTTGCCCAGGAAACGGCTCAGTGAAGAACAATTTCGATCGCATGCTCTCCAGCGAGGACGTGATGCGTCGACGCGCCAGCTTCCTGCAGCGCATCCACGTCGACGGCCCCTTGCTGGTCATCCTGCTGACCCTCGCGGCCGGCAGCCTGTTCGTCCTCTATTCGGCCAGTGGCAAGAACTGGGACCTGCTGCTCAAGCAGGCCAGCTCGTTCGGCATCGGTCTGGTGTCGATGTTCATCATCGCCCAGCTCGAGCCACGCTTCATGGCGCGTTGGGTTCCGCTGGCCTACCTGGCCGGGGTGTTCCTGTTGATCGTGGTGGACGTCATGGGCCATAACGCCATGGGCGCTACGCGCTGGATCAACATCCCCGGGGTGATCCGCTTCCAGCCGTCAGAGTTCATGAAGATCATCATGCCGGCGACCATCGCCTGGTACCTGTCCAAGCGCACCTTGCCGCCACACCTCAAGCATGTGGCCATCAGCCTGGTGCTGATCGGTGTGCCGTTCATACTCATCGTGCGCCAGCCTGACCTCGGCACAGCACTGCTGATCCTGGCCTCGGGGGCCTTCGTGCTATTCATGGGCGGCTTGCGCTGGCGCTGGATCATCAGCGTGCTGGCGGCGGCGGTGCCCGTGGCGGTGGCCATGTGGTTCTTCGTCATGCATGACTACCAGAAGCAGCGCGTGCTGACCTTCCTCGACCCGGAAAGCGACCCGCTGGGCACCGGCTGGAACATCATCCAGTCCAAAGCCGCAATCGGCTCCGGTGGCGTGTTCGGCAAGGGCTGGCTGCTGGGTACCCAGTCGCACCTGGACTTCCTTCCCGAAAGCCATACCGACTTCATCATCGCGGTGCTCGGCGAGGAGTTCGGCCTGGTGGGCATCTGCCTGCTGCTGCTGATCTACCTGTTGCTCATTGGTCGTGGCCTGATGATCACGGCCCAGGCCCAGACCCTGTTCGGCAAGCTGCTGGCAGGTAGCCTGACCATGACCTTCTTTGTATACGTATTCGTCAATATCGGTATGGTCAGCGGCCTGTTGCCCGTGGTGGGCGTGCCGCTGCCCTTCATTAGCTATGGCGGAACTTCGTTGGTGACGCTGCTGTCAGCGTTTGGCGTTCTGATGTCGATCCACACGCACCGCAAATGGATCGCGCAAGTTTGAATAAGGTGAAAATTTTCATGCAAGCAGTGCGTGGCTGGGCTGCCCGTTTTGCGCCCTGGATTGGCGCGTTGGGCCTGTTTGGCGCTGTCCAGCAAGCCAATGCCGGCGATTACGAGGGCTCGCCCCAGGTGGCCGAGTTTGTCAGCGAAATGACCCGTGACTACGGTTTTGCCGGCGAGCAGCTCATGGCCGTGTTCGGCGAGGTCCAGCGCAAGCAGTCGATTCTCGACGCGATTTCCCGCCCTGCCGAGCGGGTCAAGCCGTGGAAGGACTACCGGCCGATGTTCATCACCGACGCACGCATCGCCCGCGGCGTGGACTTCTGGCGCCAGCACGAAGCGACCCTGGCCCGTGCCGAGCAGGAATACGGCGTGCCTGCCCAGGTGATCGTGTCCATCATTGGTGTTGAAACCTTCTTTGGTCGCAACACGGGCAATTACCGGGTCATCGACGCCCTGTCGACCCTGGGCTTCGATTATCCGCCGCGTGCCGAGTTCTTCCGCAAAGAGCTGCGCGAGTTCCTGTTGCTGTCCCGCGAGGAGCAGCTCGACCCGCTCACCCTCAAGGGCTCCTACGCCGGTGCCATGGGGCTGCCGCAGTTCATGCCCAGCAGTTTCCGTAACTATGCGGTCGACTTCGACGGCGATGGCCACATCAACATCTGGAACAATCCCGATGATGCCATCGGCAGCGTCGCCAGCTATTTCAAGCGCCATGGCTGGGTAGCTGGCGAGCCTGTGGTCAGTCGGGCCCAGGTGGCCGGTACACAGGCCGACCAGGGGCTGACGACCGGCATCGAGCCGGTGAAGACGGTTGGGGAGTTGCGAGCGCTAGGCTGGTCGAGTCATGATGCGCTGCGCGATGATCTGCCAGTGACCGCCTTCCGCCTGGAAGGTGAAAACGGCCCCGAATATTGGATGGGCCTGAAGAATTTCTACGCGATCACTCGCTACAACCGCAGCGTGATGTATGCCATGGCGGTGCATCAGCTTTCGGAACAGCTGGTTCAAGCACGGGGCGTCAAGTAATGCGCGCAATCATCTCTGCCAACTCCTTCAAGTTGCTGACCTGTGTCGCGGTCGGCCTGGCGCTGGCCAGTTGTTCGTCCAGCCGCCCAACCTCCCAGCAGAGCGGTAACGTGGTCCGTTCCCAGCCTGGACTGGATATCAACCGTGCCCACAAGGACGGTGCGCCCTGGTGGGACGTGGACGTGAACAAGATTCCCGATGCCACGCCCACCGTGCACACCGGTCCCTACAAGGCCAACCCGTACACGGTGTTGGGCAAGACCTACTACCCGATGCAAGACGCGCGCAATTACCGCGCCGAAGGCACGGCGTCGTGGTACGGCACCAAGTTCCACGGTCAGAACACCGCCAATGGCGAGCTCTATGACCTCTATGGCATGAGCGCGGCGCACAAGACGCTGCCGCTGCCTGCCTATGTGCGAGTGACCAACCTGGCCAACGGCCGCAGTGTGATCCTGCGGGTCAATGACCGTGGACCGTTCTATTCGGACCGGATCATCGACTTGTCCTACGCGGCGGCGAAGAAGCTCGGTTACGCCGAGATCGGTACCGCCCACGTGCGGGTCGAGGGTATCGACCCGCAGCAATGGTGGGCCCAGCGTGGCCAGCAGCCGCCCCTGATGCTCAAGGAGCCTCAGGTGGCCCAGGCTCAGCCGATTCCGGCCAGCACCGGGCGCGTCGAGCAGTGGACGCCGCCGCCGCAGCAGCACGCCGCACCTGTGGTGCCGGTGCAGGTTGGCGGCAACAATGTGCCAAGCGGCAACGGCGGCAGCTTCCTGCAAGTGGGGGCGTTCGCCAACCCGGACGCCGCCGAGCTGCTGCGTTCGAAACTGAGCACCATGGTCAGCGCCCCGGTGTTCATCAGTTCCATCGTGCGTAACCAGCAGACCCTGCACCGTGTTCGCCTGGGACCGATCGGCAGCCAGGGCGAGATCCAGCAGGCTCAGGACAGCATTCGCCTGGCGAACTTGGGGCAGGCAAAGCTGGTCACAGCTGACTGACCCTGTCGCCGGCAACAGGGCCGGTACTGAACCATGCCAAACTGTCGGTTTTGTCATGAATTGGCGGGCGCAGGCATGTACAATGGCCGCTTTTGCTGCCGGCCAGGGAACCCTTGCCCTCCGGGCATCAGACCATTAGCGATTTTCGAGAGACGGATGAACATCACCAAGCTTGCCAAACGACTTTGCCTGCCCGTACTGCTGATGATCACGCCTGCCGCTTTCGCGGCGGAGCAGATGATGCCATCGCCACCGCAGCTGGCGGCCAAGTCCTACGTACTCATGGACGCGTCCAGCGGCAACGTGCTGGTCGAGAATAACGGTGACGAGCGTCTGCCGCCAGCCAGCCTGACCAAGCTGATGACCGCTTACATCGCCACCCTGGACATCCGCCGTGGCCAGATCGGCGAGAACGACCCGGTCACCGTCAGCGAAAACGCCTGGCGCACCGGTGGTTCGCGCATGTTCATCAAAGTGGGCAGCCAGGTCACCGTCAGCGACCTGCTGCACGGCATCATCATCCAGTCGGGTAACGACGCCTCCGTCGCCCTGGCCGAGCACATCGCCGGCAGCGAAGACGCGTTCGCCGACATGATGAACAAGACCGCCGCCGACCTCGGCATGAGCAACAGCCACTTCATGAACCCGACCGGCCTGCCGAACCCGGAGCACTACTCTTCGGCCCACGACATGGCCCTGCTGGCGCGTGCGATCATCGACGAGGATCCGGCCCACTACGCCATCTACTCGCAGAAAGAGTTCTTCTGGAACAACATCAAGCAGCCTAACCGCAACCTGCTGCTGTGGCGCGACAAGACCGTCGACGGCCTGAAGACCGGCCACACCGACGAAGCGGGCTACTGCATGGTGGCTTCGGCCGTTCGTGACGGCCAGCGCCTGATCGCCGTGGTGTTCGGCACCAACAGCGAGCAAGCCCGTGCCGCCGAGACCCAGAAGCTGCTGACTTACGGTTTCCGCTTCTTCGAAACCCAGACCTTCTACCAGAAGGGTACCGAACTGGCCCAGGCGCCGGTTTGGAAGGGTGCCACCAGCCAGGTGAAAGCGGGTCTGGCCAACGACCTGACCCTGACTATGCCTAAAGGCCAATTGAAGCGTCTGCAGGCTTCGATGACCATGAACCCGCAGCTCACCGCACCGATCGCAAAAGGTGACGTGATCGGCAAAGTGGAAGTCAAACTGGACGAAAACGTGGTTCACAGCGCCGACCTGATCGCCCTCGACGGCGTCGAGGAAGGTGGTTTCATCCGCCGTATGTGGGATAGCATTCGTCTATTCTTCTACGGGTTGTTCAACTGATACGTGACCTGCCACGCTCCCGCGCATCGTTGCGGGAGCGTTGTTGTTGCCACGGCTTACGAGGCCGTTTCCGCCATGAGCGAAGCTGACGTCAAGTCGCACAAAATCGAATTCCCCTGCGAGGATTACCCGATCAAGGTGATCGGCGATACCGTTGTCGGTTTCCGAGACACGGTGATCGAGATCCTCAGCAAGCACGCCAAAGTCGACCTCCAGACACTGGCCGAGCGCCAGAGCAAGGAAGGCAAGTACACCACCGTGCAATTGCACATCGTTGCCGAAAGCGAGAACCAGCTGCACGATATCAATAGCGCCCTGCGCGCGACCGGCATCGTGAAAATGGTGCTCTGATGCCGCGGTGTCTCGGTTTTCGCGATCTTGGCCTGCAGCCCTATGAACCGGTGCTGGAGGCCATGCGTCGTTTTACCGAGCAGCGTGGCCCGGACAGCCAGGACGAAGTCTGGCTGGTCGAGCACCCCGCGGTCTTCACCCAGGGCCAGGCCGGCAAGGCCGAGCACCTGCTGGTACCGGGCGATATCCCGGTGGTGCAGACCGACCGCGGTGGCCAGGTGACCTATCACGGCCCCGGGCAGTTGGTGGCCTACCTGCTGCTGGATGTACGTCGCCTTGGCTTCGGTGTGCGTGACCTGGTGAGCCGTATCGAGCGCACCCTGATCGACCTGCTGGCCAGCTACGATGTCCAGGCTGCGGCAAAACCCGATGCTCCCGGTGTCTATGTCGATGGAGCGAAAATCGCCTCCCTCGGCCTGCGAATCCGCAATGGCCGTTCGTTTCATGGCCTTGCTCTGAATGTGGACATGGACCTTGCGCCATTCCGCCGAATCAACCCCTGCGGGTACGCGGGGCTGGCCATGACCCAGCTGCGCGACCTGGCAGGTCCGATCGAACTCGACGAGGTCAGGACAAGGCTGCGCGGACAGCTGGTCAAGCACCTCGACTATGCTGAGCAGACGACCCTCACGGGCGGAATCGACTGAATATGACAACTGTGCAAGAAGCCGTGCCGAACCTGACTCCTACCCAGGATTCCACCCCGCGCCCCGCGCCGAAGAAGGTGGAAGCTGGCGTTAAACTGCGTGGCGCCGAAAAGGTCGCCCGTATTCCGGTGAAGATCATCCCCACCGAAGAACTGCCGAAAAAGCCGGACTGGATCCGCGTGCGTATCCCGGTTTCCCCGGAGGTCGACCGCATCAAGCAACTGCTGCGCAAGCACAAGTTGCACAGCGTGTGCGAAGAGGCATCCTGCCCGAACCTGGGCGAGTGCTTCTCGGGGGGGACTGCGACCTTCATGATCATGGGTGACATCTGCACCCGTCGTTGCCCGTTCTGCGACGTTGGCCATGGCCGACCGAAGCCACTGGATGTCGACGAGCCGAAAAACCTGGCCATCGCCATCGCCGACCTGCGCCTGAAGTACGTGGTCATCACTTCGGTGGACCGCGACGACCTGCGCGACGGCGGCGCCCAGCACTTCGCCGACTGCATTCGCGAAATCCGTGCGCTGTCGCCGGGCGTTCAGCTCGAGACCTTGGTCCCGGACTACCGTGGCCGCATGGACATCGCTCTGGAGATCACTGCGCAAGAGCCGCCAGATGTCTTCAACCACAACCTGGAAACCGTCCCGCGCCTTTACAAGGCCGCGCGTCCGGGCTCGGACTATGATTGGTCGCTGGACCTGCTGCAGAAGTTCAAGCAGATGGTGCCCCATGTGCCGACCAAGTCGGGCCTGATGCTCGGCCTGGGCGAGACCGACGAAGAAGTCATCGAAGTCATGCACCGCATGCGCGAGCACGACATCGACATGCTGACCCTTGGCCAGTACCTGCAGCCATCGCGCAGTCACCTGCCGGTTCAGCGCTTCGTCCACCCGGATACCTTCGCCTGGTTCGCCGAGGAAGGTTACAAGATGGGCTTCAAGAACGTCGCGTCCGGCCCGCTGGTGCGTTCGTCCTATCACGCTGACCAGCAGGCTCATGAGGCCAAGATCAAGCTCTGATCCTGTGTTGAGTCAGACATGCCGATGCGCGCCGAAAGGCGGCATCGGCATTTTTGTATGAGCATTGTCGGTGAAACACGGTAAGGAGTTACCCAGTGAACAGCGTTGAAACCTTCGAGTCCCGCTTGCTTGCCGCGTTGCCCGTAGGTGCTTGCTTCGCCGTGGTCGCCCCCGCCGGGCCGGCCCGGCTGGATGCGCAAAAAGCCGGCCTGTGGTTTGCCAGCCGGGGCTATCAGTCCCGTATCTATCCGAGCGTCAATCAGGCCCAGGGTTATCTGGCCGGCTCCGACCAGCGTCGCCTGCAGGACCTGCACGATGCATTCGCCGACCCTTCCATCCACGCCATTTTGTGCATGCGTGGCGGTTACGGCAGCATGCGCCTGCTCGACAAGCTCGACTTCGAGCTGATTCGGCGCAATCCCAAGCCGTTGATTGGCTACAGCGACATCACCGCGCTGCATACCGCCATCGGCCGTCACAGTGGGCTGGTGACCTTCCATGGGGCGATGCTCAACGCCGACCTGCTGGGCGCCAAGCTCGAGCCCACCGAATCTTCGCTACTGGCGCAGTTGAACGGGCGTCTGGCGGCGGGCGATGCCATCGTCCATCCGGCAGCCTACCCGTTGAGCAGTGTAGTGCCTGGCGAAGCCAGTGGGCGCTTGGTGGGCGGCAACCTGTCGTTGCTGGGGGCTACGATGGGTACCTTGGCCGAGGTCGATACCCAGGACAGTATCCTGTTCATCGAAGATGTGAACGAGCCACTGTACCGGGTAGATCGTCTGCTGACCCAACTGCGCCTGGCCGGCAAGCTCGAGGGCGTCAAAGGCGTATTGGTGGGGGACTTCGCCGGCGTTACGGTCGCCGCCATGACGCCGCTGCTGGAGGACATCTTCGCGCCGCTGGGTGTGCCTGTACTGGCCGGGTGGCGCAGCGGGCACTGTGACCCGAATGTGTGTCTGCCCCTGGGGGCGTGGGTGCAACTGGACAGCAGCAAGCAGACCTTGGTGCTGCAGCAGGACCTGTTCCGGTCCTGACCGCCATCGTCAGCAGATCATCCCTGCGGCCTTCAGCAGCGGCCTCGACGGGCAAAAGGGGCGCAACGCGCCCCAAGATCCTGATCGCCCAGTGCACCTAGGCTTTGTACGAAAAGCCTTGAAACTCGGTGATGCTGCGTCGAAAACAGCCTCGGAATGCTCATTTACAACCCGTAAACTCCGCTTCCTCGGCTGTTTTCGCCTTGCCTGACCTTCGTCCCAAGACTTTTCAGACAGACCCTAATGCCCGCCCGGTGAAACAATGATCTTCACGTTCTGCTCCTTGTTGTTCACCAATTCTTCGAAGCCGAGCTCGACAATTTGCTCCAGCCCGATTCGCCCAGTCACCAGCGGTCGAATATCCAGACGCCCATCGGCAATGAATGCGATCACATCAGCGAACTCGCCATTGTAGGCCAATGCCCCGATCACCTGTTTCTCGGTGGACACCAGTTCGAAGAAGTTGAACTCGCTGGGCTCCTCGAAAATACCCACCAACACGCACTTACCGGCCTTGCGAATGGCATCGATGGCCAGCTTGGCCGTGTGCTTGTTGCCGATGCACTCGAAGCTCACATCGGCCCCAAGCCCGCCAGTGAGCGCGCGAATCTCGGCCAGGGCATCGCACTGGCTGGGGTCGAGCACCACGCTGGCTCCCACTTCCTTGGCCTTGGCTTTGCGTGCCGAGGACATTTCCAGCGCGATCACCTGAGCCGCACCGGCAGCCTTGGCGCACATGATGGTGCAAAGGCCGATGGTGCCTGCGCCTACCACCACCACGTTCTGTCCCAGCAGGCTGCCGGCCTTCTTCACCGCGTGCATGCCCACCGCCAACGGCTCGATCAGTGCCCCGGCCTCCCGTGGGAAGCCCTGTGGCAACCGATACAGCAAGTTGGCGGGCACATTGACCCGTTCGGCGAAGGCACCGTTGTTCATAAGCCCGGTGAAGGCCAGGCGCTCGCAGATGTTGTACAGGCCATGGGTGCAGTAGTAGCAGCTCCCGCAATGCTGGCAGGCATCCGCCGCCACCGGGTCGCCCACGGCATAGCCTTCGACTCCCTCGCCGAGCTTGGCGATTTCACCGCAGAACTCGTGGCCGAGGATGCACTGGCCCTGGATGCCGGTCAGAGGATGCGGCGCCTCGACCGGGATGAACACTGGGCCCGCCACGTATTCGTGTAGATCGGAACCACAGATGCCGCACCAGTCCACCTTGATTTGCACCCAGCCAGGAGGCGGGTCGGCAGGCAGGGGGACCTGTTCGACACGGATGTCATGGCGGCCATGCCAGACGGCGGCGCGCATATGGGTGTGGCTCAGGTCATTCATGATGATTGTCTCCAGACTCACGCAACGGGATCAGTGCTTGCGCAGGAACGCCAACAGTCGTTCGTTGACCTGTTCGGCTGCCTCCATCTGCACCATGTGACCAACGCCAGGCACGACCAGGACCTCGGCCTCCAATCCTTCGGCATGGGCGGCTGGGATGATCGCGTCCTCGGCGCCCCAGACCACCATAGCCGGGTGCTGGCCAAGCACGCTACGCAGGTCGTACCGTTGCCGGTCACCTTCGGCGATGGCCGAGCGCAGCTGTCTCAGTGCCTGGTCCACGCCTTCCAGGCGCTTGAACTTGAGCATGTCCTCGAGCATCTGCCGGGTGACCAGCGCGGGGTCGGCGAACAGCTGGGTCAGCTGTGGCTTGAGGGCGTTGCGGTTGGCCGCCTCGACGAAGCCGTGAAGGTATTGCCCGTTGATCGCATCGCCCAGCCCGGCGCTGGCGACCAGGCTCAGGCTCGCCACCCGTTGCGGCGCCAGGCGCGCCACGTTCAGGCTGACCGCGCCGCCCATTGAATGCCCGGCCAGATGGGCGCGTGGGATGTCCAAATGGTCGAGCAGGGCGAGCACTGTCTCGCTCAGCTCATCCAGGTCGCCCCGCTGCAGTGCCTTGGCCGACTCGCCATGGCCAGGCAGGTCCAGCGCAATTACCCGGCGTTCGGCGGCCAGGGCCGGATGGTTGAACAGCCAGTTGTTGAGGTCGCCGCCGAAACCGTGAACCAGCAGCAGCGGGGTGCCACCTTCACCCAGTTCGAACCAGCGCAGCAGGCGGCCACCCACTTCGGCCTTCTGAGGTGCGGGCCCTTGAGCCTGGTCGGCGGCCCCTTCGGCGACGAACTCGGCCTGGAACTGCTGCACCACCGCGTCGATTTCAGCCTCGCTGGCCTGACCTTCCACCACCACGGCAAGCAACGCACCCACCGGCAGGGTTTCGTCGGGTTGGGCGATCAGGCGGCGTAACACGCCACTGAAAGGCGCCTCGACGCTGCTGCTGATCTTGTCGGTTTCAACGTCCAGCACTTCATCGCCCTTGTTGATCTCGTCGCCTTCCTGCTTGAGCCAGGCATCGACCCGGCCCTCGGTCATCGACAAGCCCCACTTGGGCATGGTCAGGGTATGGATCTGGCTCATGCGGCGCTCCTTGCAGCTTCGATTACCTTGCGCACAGCGGCCTCGATCTTCGCGGCATCCGGGATGTACAAGTCTTCGAGGGCGTCGGAAAACGGCACGGGTGTATGGGGCGCGGTGACCATCTCGATCGGGCCTTTGAGCGAGCCGAACGCTTTCTGCGCAACCAGTGCGCTAATGTCGGTGGCCATGGAGCAGCGCGGGTTGGCTTCGTCGATAACCACCAGGCGGCCGGTCTTCTCCACGCTTTCGAGAATGCTGTCTTCGTCCAGTGGGCTGGTGGTGCGCAGGTCCAGCACTTCGCAGTCGATGCCCTGACGAGCCAAGTTGTTGGCTGCCTCAAGCGCCACATGGACCATGCGCCCGTAGGTCACCAGCGTCACGTCGTCGCCGTCGCGCAGGAAGTTGGCCTCGCCGAAGGGCACCGTGTAGACCTCTTCCGGCACCTCGCCCTGCATGCTGTAGAGCAACTTGTGCTCGCAGAAGATCACCGGGTCGTTGTCACGGATGGCCTGGATCAACAGCCCCTTGGCGTCATAGGGCGAGGCGGGGCAGACCACCTTGAGTCCTGGGATGTGGGTCCACAGCGAGGTGAGCATCTGCGAGTGCTGTGCCGCCGCACGCAGTCCGGCGCCGTACATGGTGCGCATCACCAGCGGAGTGACGGCCTTGCCGCCGAACATATAGCGGAACTTGGCCGCCTGGTTGAGGATTTGGTCCAGGCAGCAACCAGCGAAGTCGACGAACATCAGTTCGCAGACCGGGCGCAGGCCTTGGGTGGCGGCCCCGACGGCGGCCCCGACATAGCCGATTTCCGACAGCGGTGCGTCGAGTACCCGGCCAGGGAATTGGTGGTAAAGACCTTTGGTCACGCCCAGCACGCCGCCCCAGGCATCGTCTTCGCCGGGCGCGCCGGCACCGCCGGCAACGTCTTCGCCGATGATGAACACGCTGCTGTCGCGACGCATTTCCTGGGCCAGGGCTTCGTTGATGGCCTGCTGGTAGCTGATCTTTCTTGCCATGGTGGTTCTCCTGTTGTTCTTGTTGTCCGGGCTCAGGGGTAGGTGACGTAGACGTCGGTGAGCAGGTCTGCAGGCTGTGGCTTGGGATCGGACTTGGCACGGCGCACGGCGTCTTCGATCAGGTCTTCGACGCGGGCGTCGATGGCGTCGAGCTGCTCGTTGGTAAGCAAGCCAGCGCGGGTGGTCTTGTTGCGGAACTGCAACAGGCAGTCGCGCTGTTCGCGCAGGTGCTTCACCTCGTCCGGGGCGCGGTAGGTCTGCGCATCGCCCTCGAAGTGGCCGTAGTAGCGGCTGAGCTTGACCTCGATCAGCGACGGGCCTTGCCCGGAACGGGCGCGTTCGATGGCGGCAGCGGCAGCCTCGTGCACGGCGAAGAAGTCGAAGCCATCGATGGTGACCCCGGGCATGCCGAAACCGGCGGCGCGGTCGGCGATGTGGTCGCAGGCCACCGACCAGGTCGAGGCGGTGGCTTCGGCGTAGCCATTGTTCTCGGCGACGAAGATGCACGGCAGGTTCATGATCGAAGCCAGGTTCATCGCTTCGAACACCGCGCCTTCGTTGGAGGCGCCGTCGCCGAAGAAGGCCACCGAAACGTCGTCGCGTCCCTTGAGCTTGGCGGCCAGAGCGGCGCCGGCCACCAGCGGGGCACCGGCACCGACGATGCCGTTGGCGCCGAGCATGCCTTTTTCCAGGTCGGCAATGTGCATCGAGCCGCCCTTGCCGCCGCACACGCCGGTCTTCTTGCCGTAGATCTCGGCCATCATGCCGTACACATCCACGCCCTTGGCAATGCAGTGACCGTGGCCGCGATGGGTGGAGGCGATGCAGTCGCTGTCGCGCAGGTGGGCCATGACCCCGGCGGCGGAGGCTTCTTCGCCAGCGTAAAGGTGGACGAAACCGGGGATCTCGCCGGTGGCGAACTCCACGTGCAGGCGTTCTTCGAAGGCGCGGATGGTACGCATCACTTCGTAGGCATGTAGCAACTGTTCGCAGCTCAGGTGAGTGGACATCTTGTTGTTCTCCAGGGTTGTCTCAACACGGGTTTGCAGGGTGCAGCCGATGACCGCGCGGGACGGCCAGCAGGTGGTGCCGTGCGGCATGGGCCAGCACGGCCTCGACATCCACGGTCAGGGGGCCTTGGTGATCGAGGGTAATGGTGGGGTTGTCGCCTTCGGCAAACTCGATTTCGCGCTCGCCGTCCAGGGCCAGGGTGCCGCTGGCGAGGCTCAGGCCATGGGGCACGCCGGGGGCCAGAAAGCCCGAAGCGGTGATGCCGCAACCTTGCAGCAGTCCTGGCGCCAGGGGGGCCAGCAAGGCATGTTCGGCGCCGGGGTTCAGGCGTACCCAGGCACCCTGCGCCGCGTGGCGCGACACTGGGCACCACAGGCCGCACAGGGACGAGAGGCCAATGGCATGGGGTTCGGCGAAGCAGGCAAAGACTTCGCTCAGGTCTTCGCTGCGGCTCAAGGCGCGGGCACCGACGAAGCGCTGAGGCGACACCGCGACTTCCACCAGGGCCCATTCACAGAGGTTCTGCCGCGCTACGTTCACCAGCAGGCGCTTGTTGCGGCGCAGGCTGATCGTGTTCGGCACTTGGCCGCTGGCGAACAGGCCTCCGGCCAGGCCGGCACTGGTGGCTTCGCGCAGCTCGGGGAAAGCGTTATTGGTGCCGGTGGACAGTGTCAGCAGCGGTACGTCCCCGGCATGGGCAGCAACCGCCTTGTGGGTGCCGTCGCCACCGAGCACGGCGATCATGGCCACGCCACGCTCGACCATCAGACGGGTGGCCAGGCGGGTATCGGCGACCGTCTGGGTCAGGGGCAGGTCGAGCAGTTCCAGTGCCGGCCAATGCTGGTCGCGAGCTATCGGGCCATGGCTGGCCTTGAGTACAGCGGCAGCGATACCCGTCATGTCCGTGGGCATCAGCACTTGGCTCACACCGGTGGCACCGAAGGCTGCGAGCAGTCGCTGGATGGCCGAGGCCTTGTCGGTGCTCGAGTAGAGCCCGGCGTTGGCGGTCAGGCGACGCAGGTCTCGGCCAGAGGCAGGGTTGGCAATGATCCCGACAGTCGGGGCAGGTTGCGGCATGGCGCACCTCGTATTCTTGTTTGCCAAGGCAAGAGCAAGGTGGGTGCCAGCTTTTTCGGGGTTGGCTGAGAAGCTTGCTCCAGAGCGGTTCCGGCGTCTTCCGGCGGGTGCCCTCGGTGGCACTGGCGAGACGCCCGGTGCCAGGGCTCGGCCGGTTTCGACGAGACGCTGAGACGCTGCGTCTCAAGCCTGCCGGTAATCACTCAGTGCTTGTCGGGGGATGTCCGGAAGCGCTTAATGGCCGGACAACGATAAAAACAGCAACGAGAACCGGAGGGCCTGAATGCTTGCCGCGAACTCCCGAGCCCATGTCGACTGCGTCAGCCGGGTGCTGAAGAATGCCGACCGCCTGCCGCAGGCACCGGTGCCGCCGCTGATTCTCGACTCATGGCGCCGTTCCATGGAGCTGTACCGCCTCGACCCAGGCTCCCAGCAGGGGCCGCGCATCCTTTCCCAAAGCGTGCTCAACGAATGCCGCGAACGTGCCGAACTGTTTCTGCGTATCGCCAGCGATGCCGTGGCGCGCCTGCATGAGCGTGTGCGCGGTGCCGACTACTGTGTGCTGCTCACCGACGCCCTCGGGCGCACCATCGACTATCGGGTTGAATCCGCTATTCGCAACGACTGCCGCAAGGCCGGGCTGTACCTGGGTACCTGCTGGTCGGAAGGCGAGGAGGGGACTTGCGGCGTGGCGGCCGTCCTGACCAGCAAGGCGCCGGTCACGGTGCACAAGCGTGACCACTTTCGCGCGGCCTTCATCGGCCTGACCTGCACGGCGGCCCCTGTGTTCGACCCCCAAGGGGAGTTGCTGGGGGTAGTGGATGTTTCCGCCCTGCAATCGCCGGACGACCGTCGTAGCCAGCACTTGATCCGCCAGTTGGTGGAGCAGACTGCGCGGGAGATCGAAAACGCCTTTTTCATGCACAGCGCCCAAGGCCATTGGGTGATGCGCGCTCATGGCACGCCGGGGTATGTCGAGAGCCAGCCGGACTACCTGCTGGCCTGGGATGCCGACGGGCGCCTGCGGGCGATCAACAGCCTGGCCCGCGAGCGCCTGCTGGCCCGCCATGGACGCTTGCCCGAGCACATCGGCGAGTTGTTCGACCTGGATCAGCTGCGCCGCGCCAACGAGGCCTCTGCCCAGCGGCTGCCGGGGTGGGGCGGTTTGTATGGCCGGGTGAGTGCGCCCCGGCGACGCGAGCCAGTGCGCGCCGTGCAGCAGGCCCAGGACCCTCGAATCGAGCAGCATTTGCGCCTGGCCACGCGGGTCAAGGACTGCAACCTTGCAGTGCTGGTGCAGGGTGAGACTGGCGCGGGCAAGGAAGTTTTCGCCCGCCAGTTGCATCAGCAGAGCCAGCGCTGTACCGGACCCTTCGTTACGCTCAACTGCGCGGCGATCCCTGAGAGCCTGATCGAGAGCGAGCTGTTCGGCTATGTGGCCGGCGCCTTTACCGGTGCATCGAGCAAAGGTATGCAAGGACTGTTGCAGCAGGCCGATGGCGGCACCTTGTTCCTCGATGAAATCGGTGACATGCCACTCAATCTGCAGACCCGATTGCTGCGGGTGCTGGCTGAAGGCGAGGTTGCACCTTTGGGCGCTGCACGGCGCGAGCGCGTGGATATCCAGGTGATCTGTGCCACCCACCGGGACTTGGCTGTGATGGTGAGTGAAGGGCGTTTTCGTGAGGACCTGTATTTTCGCCTGGCCAACGCCCGCTTCGAGTTGCCGCCGCTGCGTGAGCGCGATGATCGCTTGGGCTTGATTCACCAGTTGCTGGCCGAAGAGGCCAAGGCGTGTGGTGTCGAGGTGACGTTGGCCGACGATGCGTTGCAGGCGCTGCTGGTGTATCGCTGGCCGGGTAATCTGCGCCAGCTGCGGCAGGTGTTGCGCTATGCCTGTGCGGTCAGTGAAGGGGGGCAGGTGTGTCTGGAGAGCCTGCCACAGGAGGTGCGTGGCGATGCAGCGCCTTCGGCGGATGTCGGGACGTCGAGCCCGGCCCGGCAACTGTTGCTCGATGCCTTGATTCGCCATCGCTGGAAGCCGGCAGAGGCGGCGCGGGCGTTGGGGATTTCGCGAGCCACCCTGTATCGGCGGGTACATGAGCACCGGATCGAGATGCCGCGGATGAAGGGGTGATTTTGGGGCTGCCTTGCGGCCCCATCGTCGGCAAGCCAGCTGTTTGGGATCGAACGTCGCCTGCGCGGCGCATCGCCAGCAAGGCTCGCTCCTACGTTTGTTTTCAGTCAGTGGGTGGCGCAGACAGTCGTAGGAGCTAGCCTTGCTCGCGATGCGCCGCTCAGTCACCAACCCTCTAAAGACAACCCAAAAAAAACCCCGGCACATGTCCGGGGTTTCGGTACATCACGCTACGCGATCACTCCTGGCTAGCCAGTTTGTGCTCAAGGTAGTGGATGTTGACGCCGCCTTTGCAGAAACCTTCATCCCGCACCAGGTCGCGGTGCAGTGGGATGTTGGTCTTGATGCCGTCGACGACGATCTCGTCCAGGGCATTGCGCATGCGCGCCATGGCTTCGTCACGGTCCTTGCCGTAGGTGATCAGCTTGCCGATCAGCGAGTCGTAGTTCGGCGGAACCGAATAACCGCTGTACAGGTGCGAATCGACGCGAACGCCGTTGCCGCCTGGCGCGTGGAAGTGCTTCACCTTGCCTGGGCTCGGGATGAACTTCTTCGGGTCTTCGGCGTTGATACGACATTCCAGCGCATGACCACGGATGACCACGTCTTCCTGGCGGATCGACAGCTTGTTGCCAGCGGCGATGCTGAGCATCTCCTTGACGATGTCGATACCGGTGACCATCTCCGACACCGGGTGCTCAACCTGCACACGGGTGTTCATCTCGATGAAGTAGAAACGGCCGTTTTCGTACAGGAACTCGAAGGTACCGGCACCGCGGTAGCCGATCTCGATGCACGCATCGACGCAACGCTTGAAGACTTCCTGACGGGCTTTCTCGTCGATGCCCGGGGCAGGTGCTTCTTCCAGGACTTTCTGGTGACGGCGTTGCAGCGAGCAGTCACGGTCGCCCAGGTGAATGGCGTTGCCCTGGCCGTCGGACAGCACCTGAACTTCCACGTGACGTGGGTTGGTCAGGAACTTCTCCAGGTAGACCATCGGGTTGCCGAAGGCCGCACCGGCTTCGGTACGGGTCAGCTTGGCCGAGGCAATCAGGTCTTCTTCCTTGTGCACCACGCGCATGCCGCGACCACCACCGCCACCGGCGGCCTTGATGATCACCGGGTAGCCGACGTCACGGGCGATTGCCAGGGCAACCTCTTCGTCTTCCGGCAGCGGACCGTCGGAACCCGGAACGGTCGGAACGCCCGACTTGATCATCGCGTCCTTGGCCGAGACCTTGTCGCCCATCAGGCGAATGGTGTCGGCTTTCGGGCCGATGAAAGCAAAACCGGACTTCTCGACCTGCTCGGCGAAATCGGCGTTTTCCGCCAGGAAGCCGTAGCCAGGGTGGATGGCGGTAGCGCCTGTCACTTCAGCGGCAGCGATGATCGCCGGGATGTGCAGGTACGAATCTTTGGACGAAGCAGGACCAATGCAGACCGACTCGTCTGCCAGGCCCAGGTGCATCAGTTCACGGTCGGCCGTGGAGTGTACGGCGACGGTCTTGATGCCCAGCTCTTTGCAGGCACGCAGGATCCGCAGGGCAATTTCCCCACGGTTGGCGATCAGGACTTTTTCCAGCTTCCCAGACATCGTTGGCTCTCCGCGAATCAAACGATGGTGAACAGCGGCTGGTCGAACTCAACCGGCTGACCGTCTTCCACCAGGATGGCGTCGATAACGCCGCCGACATCGGCTTCGATGTGGTTCATCATCTTCATGGCTTCGACGATGCACAGGGTGTCGCCTTTCTTCACGGTCTGGCCAACTTCAGCGAAGTTCGGCGAGGTCGGCGAAGGCTTGCGGTAGAAGGTACCCACCATCGGCGAGCGAATCACGGTGCCTTTGAGGGCTGGAGCGGCGGCAGCGGCTTCGGCAACCGGGGCAGCGGCGGCAGCGACCGGCGCGGCAACAGGCGCGGCGGCAACCGGTGCCGGAGCGAAGTACTGCTGGCCGGCTGGGGCCTTGCTGTGACGGCTGATACGGACCGACTCTTCGCCTTCCTTGATCTCCAGTTCGTCGATGCCAGACTCTTCCAGCAGTTCGATCAGTTTCTTGACTTTACGGATATCCATTAATCATCAACTCCCAAGGTTCGGTCAGGGGGCGTAATTGAAAACGTGTTTGAAAACGTTTCTCTCGAACCCCGGCCCACTTAGGCCGAGGTCTCTATCATCAGGGCTGTGCGTTGGCAGCCAGTTGTTCCAGCGCGGACTCCAGGGCCAGGCGATAACCGCTGGCGCCCAGACCGCAGATCACCCCTACGGCTACATCGGAGAAGTAGGAGTGGTGACGGAACGGTTCGCGTTTGTGCACGTTGGACAGGTGCACTTCGATGAATGGGATGCTCACCGCAAGCAATGCGTCACGTAATGCGACGCTTGTGTGCGTAAAAGCAGCCGGATTGATCAGGATGAAGTCCACACCCTCGTTGCGTGCGGCGTGAATACGGTCGATCAGTTCGTACTCGGCATTGCTCTGCAGGTACTGCAGATGGTGGCCAGCGGCGCGAGCGCGCTGCTCCAGGTCCTGGTTGATCTGGGCCAGGGTCACGGCGCCGTAGTGGCCCGGTTCGCGGGTCCCGAGCAGGTTCAGGTTGGGGCCGTGGAGCACCAGTAGGGTTGCCATCTGCGGATTCCTTGAATTTGTAGGGCAATTCGACACAGCGCGGCGAGTGTGCCGCAAAGCGGGAGCAAGTGTCCAGTTCCCGGCAATAGCCAGCACGATGTCCGAGGTTCGCGCGAAGTATGTGACCAAATAATTCAATCTGGTCACTCTACTGAGGTTTTTTTACAGCCCGCGGGAAGTTATAGACCGAGTTTGCTGCGTACGCGCGCCAGAACCTGCGCAAAATCGCCGGCATTTATCTCGCCAATCACCCGATCAGCGGTAATTTCGCTGCCGTTCGCGGCAAAGAACATCAGCGCAGGCGGCCCGAACAGCTGGTAGCGGTCGAGCAGGCTGCGCTGTTCGGCATTGCTGTCGGTGATGTCGAAGCGCAGCAGGCGGAAGGCGCTCAGCTGTGGTTGCACGTGGGGCGCATTGAGCACTTCATGTTCGATCACCTTGCAGCTGATGCACCAGTCGGCATACCAGTCCAACAGCACCGGCTGGCCGGCGGCCTTGGCCTCGGCCAGCGCTGCATCGAGCGCGGCAGGGGTGGTCAGGGTTTGCCAGGCATCCGATTGAGTGGCGGGGCTGGTCGGGCCTGCACCGACGACCGCAGGCGGTGGCAGTGGGCGTAGCGGGTCGCCGCGTCCGCTCAGGGCGCCGTACCAGCAGGCCAGGGCGTACACCAGCAGCGCCAGGCCCAGCAGTTGTACCAGACGCTGGCGTGGTGTCTTGACCACGAACTCCAGGGCGCCGAGGAATAGCGCCACGCCGGCGGCCAGGAAACCGACCAGTAGCAAGGTGACCGGCCCCGGGAGAATGCGGCTGAGCAAGCCAATGGCCAGGCCCAGCAGCAATACACCGATGGCATTCTTCACCGTGTTCAGCCAAGGGCCACTCTTCGGTAGCCAGGCTGCACCGCCAGTGGCGACCAGCAACAGCGGCGCCCCCATGCCCAGGCCCAGGGTGAACAGTTTGAGTGCGCCGCCCAGGGCATCGCCGCTGGCGCTGATGTACAGCAACGCGCCGGCCAGCGGCGCCGATACGCACGGTGACACCAGCAGGCTGGACAGGACGCCCAGCACCGCCGCGCCCAGTAGCGAGCCGCCCCTGACACCATTGGCGAAGTTGTTCAGGCGGCTGCTCAGCGCCTGCGGCAGTTTCAGCTCGAACAGACCGAACATGGCCAGGGCGAACAGCACGAAGAACAGCGCGAACGGCACCAGTACCCATGCCGATTGCAGGCGCGCCTGCAAGTTGAGGCTGGCACCGAACACGCCCATCAAGGCACCCAGCGCGGCGAAGGAGGCGGCCATTGGCAACACATAGGCCAACGACAGGCTGAGCCCACGCCAGCCACCTACCTGGCCGCGCAGCACGACGCCCGAGAGGATCGGCAGCATCGGCAGCACGCAAGGAGTGAAGGTCAGGCCGATGCCGGCGAGGAAGAACAGTAGCAGCGATTTCCAGTTCCAAGCCTGGTCAGGGACTGGCGCGGTGGCGCTGCCGGTACCGTCGATGGTCAGGCGTTCGGTTTCCGGTGGATAGCACAGGCCTTTGTCGGCGCAGCCCTGGTAGCTCACCAGCAAGGTGAAGGCGCGCTGGTCGCTGGTCGAGCGCGGTATCTCGATGTCGAGCACGCCGTGGTAGACCTCGACATCGCCGAAAAACTCGTCGTGCTTGGGCTCGCCCTTGGGGATTCGTGGTGCGCCCAAGGCAATGTCGGCCGGCTCGCTGCGGAACTGGAAGCGGTGGCGGTAGAGGTAGTAGCCGTCGGTGGCGACGAAGCGCAACTTGATGGTCTGGGCGTCGCCCTGGATCAGGCTGAGCTTGAAGGCTTCATGGACAGGCAGGAAATCGGCGCTGTTGGACAGCGAGGCGGCACCGAGGGTGGCGCTGGGGCGGTTGTCGAGCAGGCCTGAGGCGAAGGCGGGGCTGGCCAGCAGCAGGAACAGCAGGAAAAACAGGCGGCGCATGGCGGACTCGCGAGGTGGAACGTGCTGGGCATGATAGCGGAGTTGATGGGCGTTGGGGGCGGGGGTTTGTCGGGATATCTTCAGCGTTGGGGGAGCGAGCGCCGCCGGCGCGGCGCATCGCGAGCAAGGCTCGCTCCTCCGGTTGTTTCGGGCCAGTTCGCGTGCGATCTCAGACCCTGAATGCCCCCACCGCCCGGTTCAACTCGCCACCCAGCGCCAGCAACTGCTCCCCTTGTTCGCGCCCTTCGCCGATGCGCTGCAGGTTGTCTTCGCCCAGGGCGTGGATTCGCTCACTGTGGTCGCGGATCTCGCCCACGGCGCCGCTTTGCTGGGCGGTGGCGTCGGCAATCCGGATGGCCGTGGCAGAAATCGTGCGGATCGCACTGACGATCTCGTCCAGCGCGCCGTCGGCGGCCTGGGCCTGGTCGGCGGTAGCCTCGGCATGTTCGAGCTGGGCCCGCATGCCCGCCACCGACTCACGCGCCGCCTGTTGCAGGCGGTCGATCAAAGCCTGGATTTCGCCCGTGGCGCCAGTGGTACGTTGGGCCAGTGAGCGCACTTCATCGGCGACCACAGCAAAGCCTCGACCCATCTCGCCGGCTCGGGCCGCTTCGATGGCGGCGTTGAGGGCCAGCAGATTGGTCTGCTCGGCAATCGAGCGAATAACCGTCAGTACACCACCAATGGTGGCTGACTCTTCGGCCAACTGCTCGATCATGCGGGCATTGCCGTGCACCTCGTCCACCAGTTCGCGCAAGCCCGTCAGGCTCTGGCCAATCACGGCCTGGCCCTGTTCGACGGCACGGCCGGCATCGCGGCTGGCATCGGCAGCCGAGCTGGCATCGCTGGCAACCTGCACGATGGTCGCTTCAAGCTCACCGAGCGCATCGCGAATCTGCCCGGTATCGCCCGCCTGGCGCTCGGCACCGTCGTGCAGGGCCGCACTCATCCCGGCTAGGGCATGGCTGCTGCCCGCCACCTGCTCGGCGTTGTGGCGGATGGTGCCGACCAGCTCCACCAGATACTGGCGCAGGCGGTTGAGCGATTCCTGTATGTCCTGCAGCTCCCGGTTGCTCTTGCCCAGGACGATGGCCTTGGCGAAGTCACCCTCGGCCCAGCGTGACAAGGCCGGCGCCAGGCTGGTGAGGGTGCGGGCCAGGCGGCGCTGCAGGGTATCGATGAGCAGGGCGATGAGCAGGATCACAGCGATCATCAGGCCTTGGATGATGCGCACTTCGTTGGCGATCGTGCCATGCTGGCTGCGCACTGCCGGCTCCACGGCGGCGATGGCCTGTTGGACGGCATCGAGGCGTTCGTTGGTATTGGCGGCCAGGACCGTGCGGCGTTCGATCAGCTCTCGGGTGCGCTGCAGTTCCGCGGGGTACCGGTTTAGCAGACTCAGCAACTCGCGTTTCAGGCCGACGGCAATGTCTTCCTGTTGCTCGCTGGCTTGGGTCTGCAGGCCCATCATGGCAGCGAAGTCATCGGCGCCGGATGCGGCGGCGCGAGTCACGCCCAGCAGTGGCAGGCTGTCGATGACCTGGGCCTGGGCGCGAATGAGCTGCAGCTCGCGATCGACTTCGTCGGCCAGTTCGGCGCGTCCACTGCTGACCAGTTTGTCCCGGGCCAACGACAGGCGGCCCAGGTGCAGCGTGGCGTCGAGGATCGGCGTCAGGTAATGCTCGGCTTCGGCGCTCGCGCTGTCGCGGGCATAGCCTGCCAATTGTTCGAGGTTCGCCCCCAGTTCGCGTTCGGCTTGCAGCAGCAAGGCCTGTGGGTCGCCGGCCAGCTTGCCGGCGGCAAGCAGTTCGTTGCGGGTGAAGGCCTGAAGGCTGCCAAGGCTTGGGCGCAGTCGGCCAGCCAGGTCTTCCGGCCACTCGGCGAGGGCGGCCTGCAACTGGGTATTGGCTTGCACGGCCGCCGCGTGGCGCAATGCGTCACCGCTGCCGAGGTAGGCCTGGATATTGCCCACGGCGTCGTTCTGGAACTGCCGCGACAGGCCAAGGTAGCGCTCCATCAACTGGTAGGGACGTTCCAGGGCGCGTTGCGACCACCACAGGGTCGCGCCCAGGGCGATACACACGGTCACCAGCAACAAGGTGTTGAAATTGGTCAGCCACTTCAGGCGCATAGCCGCGAACTTCCTGCGGGGGAGTGGAGAGGTAGGTGCCTGAAGTTATTGCGGTTTTGTGACGTGGTGATGACGACGGGGCGGCGTGGCACAAAAAAAAGTGGCACAGTGCCGGCATTGGTTTTGGCCGTGCCGACGCCTTCACGGGTGAAGCCGCTCCCACAGGGACTGCTGCGAATTCAAGGTCGGTGCGAAGGGCACAGCACAGGCAAAGCCCTGCCTCAGGGCTCCACGCGCACCACACAATTGCGTCCGGCATGCTTGGCGCGATATAGCGCCTCATCGGCGGCGCTGGCCATGGTCAGCGCATCCAGGTCGTCGTCGAGTTGAACCACACCTGCACTGAACGTGCATTGCAGGTCGTGGGGCTGCGCGGGGTAGAGAATCTCGGCAAAGCGCCTGCGGATTTCATCGAGCACCTTGTGCGCCGCCTCCAGGCCAGTGTTAGGCATCACGATGGCGAATTCCTCGCCGCCGTAGCGGCCGATGAAATCGGTCTTGCGCAGACGTTGCTTGAGAAACAGCGCCAGGCTCTTGATTACCCGGTCGCCCATGGGATGGCCGTGGCGGTCGTTGATCTTCTTGAAGTGGTCGATGTCGAGCATGGCGAAGCTCAACGGCTGCTCTTCGCGGCGCGCGCGGAAGCTGCAGTCTTCGAGCAATTGCAGGATGTGCGTGTGGTTGTACAGCCCGGTCAGGCTGTCGCGGACCATGCGCGCTTTCAGGTGACGGGCACGGGCGGCGCGGTTGCGCACGGTGGTGATCAGGTGGCGCGAGCGGATCGGCTTGGTCAGGAAGTCGTCGCCGCCTTCGCTCATGGCATCGAGCTGCTTATCCAGGTCGTCCTCGGCCGACAGGTAGATGATCGGCACGCTCACATAGCGGTCGTTATGTCGGATCACCTTGGCCAGCTCGGTGCCGGTGCAGGCCGGCATGTACATGTCGAGGATCACCAGGTCGGGCTGGAAGTCGGCCAGCTCGGCCATGGTCCGGATCGGATCGTTCAGGCTGCGGGTGATCATGCCGGCGCTGTTGAGCAGGCGTTCGGTGTGCAGGGCCTGGGCGCGTGAGTCGTCGATGATCAGCACGCGAAACGGGTCGTACTGGGTGGCGCTGGTCAGCAGCTCGACTTTCTCCAGCAGGCTGGAGGCCTCAAGGGTGCCGGTGAGAAACTCCTGGCCTCCGGCGCGCACAGCGGCCAGCCGGGTCGGCGTGTCGGTTTCCTGATGGCTGAAGAACAGCAGCGGGATGTGTTGCTCCAGGCCCTGCTGGGCCTGAGCAGCCAGTTGCAGGCCCAGACCTGGGCCGGTGAAGTCGACATCCATGACAATGGCTGACGGTAGGCGCTCTTTCATCGAGGCCTGGAAAGCGTCTGCACTGAACAGGGCTTCGACGCCCAGGCCGAAGAACTCCAACTGCTGGGCCAGGCGCTCGGCCCGGTCATGGTCCTGCAGCAGGATGTACACCGGCTTGCGCAAGGGCGGCAGGGGCACTTGGTCGAGTTGGTCGCCCTTGCGCAGCCCGGTGCGCGACAGACGTTGCATCAGGCGGTTGAGCTCGCCGATCAGTTGTGAGTTGAGCCGTGCGCTGTTGGCTTCGATGGCCTGCAGGGTCTGGCCAATGGCGGTCGACAGGTCGCTGTGCTCAGGCTGCTCGAAGCGTTCGGCGTAGCGTTGCAGGCGTAGGTTGGCCTCGCACAGTTCGCCCAGGTCGCCGTCCGACCATTCGCCACGCTGCAGACGCTGCCAGATCTCGAGGATCTGCCTGGCCTGGAGGATCACACGCTGGGCGAAGTGCTGCTTGAGACGCTCGTGGCTCGGCTCGGCTGTTTGGCTCATGTCCTGACTACTTATTAGTTGGGGATGTGCAGGTGCAATGATGGCTCTATGCTAGCAGTTCTTTTCCGACGAGTGAGTGCCCTGAATCAACAAAGGGTTCCGAACGAATATTCAGTTACTGACTCATTGGTCGCTTATGCGTACGGCGGTGTCTGCTTTATAGTGCAGCCACGCGGGCTTGCCGTGGCACCCTGGCGCAGGCCTGTGGTCCAAGCCCCTGAACCGTCGTGACTGATTAAGGACAAAGCCATGCTGGATTGGAAAAACCGCGAGGCCAAAGCCGAGCCCCGCGAGCGTGTCGATGGTCGCGGTGCTGCGGCCCGCAGCTACCTTGGTGGCCTCTGGAGCCGTGCGCTGGGCACGTTGATTGGCCTTTACCTGCTGGTCTGCATTGGCCTTGGTTGGTACTGGAGCCAGGAGCCCGAACTGTTCCCGGTGCAGCAGAACGCCCAGGCGGCGGCCGAGAAGAATGGCCAGCAGATGGTCGTTGGCTACACCACCATCGAAACCCTCAAGACGGTCGCGCAGACCTTGCTGGACAAGCCGGGCGGCTACATTTCCAACGACCGCTTCCCACCGGGGCTGTGGATGGACAACATGCCGAGTTGGGAATACGGCGTGCTGGTCCAGGTGCGCGACCTGTCGCGCGCACTGCGCAAGGACTTCGCCCGTTCGCAGTCGCAATCCACCGAAGACGCCGACTTGGCCAAGGCCGAGCCGCGCTTCAACTTCGACAACAAGAGCTGGATCCTGCCATCGAGCGAGTCGGAGTTCGAGGAAGGCATCAAGTCGCTGAGCCGCTACCAGGCTCGCCTGGCCAAGGGTGATCAGGGCGCGATCTTCTATACCCGTGCCGACAACCTCAACAACTGGCTGGGTGACGTGGCGACCCGTCTGGGTTCGCTGTCCCAGCGCCTGTCGGCCAGTGTCGGCCGGGTCAAGCTCAACAGCACCCTGAAGACCGAGTCGGTGCAGCCCGGCCAGGCGCCGCAGGTTGACGAGGAACTGGTGGAAACGCCTTGGCTGCAGATCGACAACGTGTTCTACGAAGCCCGTGGCCAGGCCTGGGCGCTGTCGCATCTGCTGCGTGCCATCGAGGTGGACTTCGCCGATGTACTGGCGAAGAAGAACGCTACCGTCAGCGTCCGCCAGATCATCCGTGAACTGGAGGCGTCCCAGGAGGCGCTGTGGAGCCCGATGGTGCTCAACGGCAGTGGCTTCGGCATGTGGGCCAACCACTCGCTGGTGATGGCCAACTATATCTCCCGAGCCAACGCAGCGGTGATCGACCTGCGTCAGCTGCTGTCCCAGGGCTGATCATGGCCATCGATCCCAAGGAGGCTGCCCACCGGGCAGCTTCCGACCGTGAGCTGGTCGCCTGGGTGGACGAAGCCGATCAGGTCCTCGGCGCCTTGCCCAGGGCTCAGTTGCGTGAGCGCGGCCTGATCGGTCGCTGCACCTTCATCCTGCTGTTCAACAGTGCCGGTGAACTGTGCGTGCACCGCCGTACCCTGAGCAAGGCGCTCTACCCAGGCTACTGGGATGTGGCGGCAGGCGGCATGGTGACGGCTGGAGAGGCGTATGCCGAGTCCGCCGCGCGAGAGCTGGCCGAAGAGTTGGGGATCGAAGGCGTCGACTTGCGCTTCCATGAGCGGTTCTACTTCGACCAGCCGGACAACCGCTTGTGGTGCGCGGTGTATTCGGCGGTGTCGGATGCGCCGTTGCGCTTGCAGCCGGAAGAAGTGATAGAGGCGAAGTTCGTTCGCATCGAGCAAGCGGAGGCCGAGAGCCTGAGCAAGCCCTATTGCCCGGACTCGCTGGCGGCGTTGCAGCGCTACAAGGCCAGTCTCTGAGGTAGGCTTCCCGGTGCTGGCCTTTTCGCGGGTTAACCCGCTCCAGCAGGTGATTCACTGCCAGTGAGTCCAGTGAAATAGCCGTTGCAGCGGGCTTGCCTGCGAGGGGTCGCAAAACATTCGAAAAATGGCGCATTCCAGTACTTAGCAAACGCCGGTTTTATCGTTACACTGCGCGCCCTTTTCGGGCTGCCGCAGGTCTTGTGGCAGTAGCGCCGCCCCTGCCAGAGTGGGGCTTCGCGGTCGGCTCCCGTCGACCAGTTTTTGTCCTCAGCAAGAGGAACAAAAGTGGCCAAGAAAGCTTCTTCCTTCTCCGCCCTTGGCGGTCTCGTGTACTCCACCGATTCCGGTCGGCATTGCCCCGACTGTGGCCAGCCGGTGGACGCCTGCACCTGTAAGCAATCCGTCATCCCCGAGGGGGACGGTATCGCCCGCGTTCGTCGTGAAAGCAAAGGCCGTGGCGGCAAGACCGTGACCACCGTCACCGGCGTCCCGCTGCCGCTCGACCAGCTCAAGGAGCTGGCCTCCACCCTCAAGCGCCGATGTGGTACCGGTGGCGCCTTGAAAGAGGGCGTGATCGAGATCCAGGGCGATCACGTCGAGTTACTCATCGGCGAGCTGACCAAGCAAGGCTTCAAGGCGAAGAAATCCGGCGGTTGATACGGCCGCGCGATTTTTTCCCCAGCGCTTTCTAAACTCGTTTCCGTAGCAGGGGTCTATCCCTGAATACGGAATAATCGTCATTTTCAGCTTTTACACTGCGCCCGCCGCCTCGTGGGGCAGTGTCTTCGACTTATCTATAGGGGACGTGAATGTCCGTACGACGCACACGCAAAGACGATGGTAGCCAATGGACCGTGGCCGACAGCCGCAGTGTTTATGGCATCCGCCATTGGGGCGCTGGTTATTTCGCCATCAATGAAGCCGGGCGCGTCGAAGTGCGCCCCAACGGGCCGAGCAGTGCCCCGATCGACCTGTTCGAGCAAGTCCAGGAGCTGCGCCAGAGCGGCCTGTCGCTGCCACTGCTGGTGCGCTTCCCAGACATTCTGCAGGACCGCGTGCGCCAGCTGACCGGCGCCTTCGACGCCAACATCGCGCGCCTTGAGTACCAGAGCAAGTACACCGCGCTGTACCCGATCAAGGTCAACCAGCAGGAAGCGGTGGTGGAAAACATCATCGCCACCCAGAACGTGTCCATCGGCCTTGAGGCCGGCTCCAAGCCCGAGCTGCTGGCGGTGCTGGCGCTGGCGCCCAAGGGCGGGACCATCGTCTGCAACGGCTACAAGGACCGTGAGTTCATTCGCCTGGCGCTGATGGGGCAGAAACTCGGCCACAACGTGTTCATCGTCATCGAGAAAGAGTCCGAAGTGGCTCTGGTGATCGAGGAGGCCGCCGAGCTCAAGGTCAAGCCTCAGGTAGGCCTGCGCGTGCGTCTGTCGTCGCTGGCATCGAGCAAGTGGGCAGACACGGGTGGCGAAAAGTCCAAGTTCGGTTTGTCCGCGGCCCAGCTGATCTCGGTGGTTCAGCGTTTCCGCGACGCGGGCCTGGACCAGGGCATCCGCCTGCTGCACTTTCACATGGGGTCGCAGATCGCCAACCTGGCCGACTACCAGCACGGTTTCAAGGAAGCCATCCGTTACTATGGCGAACTACGGGCCCTGGGCCTGCCGGTCGACCATATCGACGTCGGCGGCGGCCTGGGTGTCGACTACGACGGCACTCACTCGCGCAATGCCAGCTCCATCAACTACGACATGGATGACTATGCCGGCGTGGTGGTGGGCATGCTCAAGGAGTTCTGCGACGCGCAGGGCCTGCCACACCCGCACATCTTCTCCGAGAGCGGCCGTTCGCTGACCGCGCACCACGCCATGCTGGTGATCCAGGTGACCGACGTCGAGAAACACAACGACGACGTGCCGACTATCGAGAACAAGGAGTCGTTGCCGGAGACCGTGCAGTGGCTGGCCGACCTGCTTGGCCCGACCGACATCGAGATGGTGACCGAGACTTACTGGCGCGCCACCCACTACATGGGTGACGTGGCAGCGCAGTATGCCGATGGCAAGATCAGCCTGGCCGAGAAAGCCCTGGCCGAGCAGTGCTACTTCGCCGTGTGCCGTCGCCTGCACAACTCGCTCAAAGCCCGCCAGCGCTCGCACCGCCAAGTGCTGGACGAGCTCAACGACAAGCTGGCCGACAAGTACATCTGCAACTTCTCGGTGTTCCAGAGCCTGCCGGATACCTGGGCCATCGGCCAGGTGCTGCCGATCATTCCGCTGCATCGCCTGGATGAAGAGCCGATGCGTCGCGCGGTGCTGCAGGACCTGACCTGCGATTCCGACGGCAAGATCAACCAGTACGTCGACGAGCAGAGCATCGAGACCAGCATGCCGGTGCATGCGGTCAAGGAAGGCGAAGACTACCTGCTGGGTGTGTTCCTGGTCGGCGCCTACCAGGAGATCCTGGGCGACATGCACAACCTGTTCGGTGACACCGACTCGGTGAACATCTATCAGAATGCCGATGGCAGCGTGTACCACGCCGGTATCGAGACCCACGACACTATCGAGGACATGCTGCGCTACGTGCACCTGTCGCCGGAGGAGTTGATGACCCACTACCGCGACAAGGTGGCCAGCGCCAGGATCAGCGCCCGCGAGCGGACCCAGTTCCTCGATGCGCTGCGTCTTGGCCTGACCCGGTCGTCATACCTGTCGTCCTGATCGCCAGGGGCCGCTCCTGCCCTGTGTGGGGCGGGAGCGGCCTTGCGTCGCGAAAGGGCTGCGTAGCAGCCCCAACTGCCTATACACAACAACCCTGCTCAGTACGGGCTTTGAGTCTGTGCTGAGCATCCATATGCCTTGTCCGACGGCAAGTAGAAGCAAGACTGCTATCAGGCACTGAGTAGCCCCTTGACTTCGCATACTCAATACCTGCTTTGATCCATGCCTGATCTTCGGGGGCGTCTCCATAAGGGGCATCATTGCACCACGATCCAAATGCCGAATTGCAGGTGCCAGCCCGACGCTGTGCCCATCCAGCACCTCTCAACAAGAATTCTTGCGATAGACCTGCGGCGGTTCCCGTAGCTCCGTAATTGAAGTTGCCAAAGGCTTCGTACTGCCTTCCTTGCTGTTTATAGTCCCACTCACCTCGATTTCTGACCATCGAGTAAAACCACGGCACTAGAAAAGCACTGCCGCCGTTTTTAAAGTAGTTACGCGCCTTGCTGGCAGCATTCATGTCGCTATCAACAGATGCGGTTGGAGGGTACATAAAGGCTCCTTGCTCTTAAGTAATTAAGAAGAGTCCCCTCCGTGGGCGCTGCATTTACCAAATTGATTCTCGCAGTCAATCGAATCTATTTTTCATATTGTTTTCCACTCCGACCCACTTGCCTCTCTGCTGCAATTTCCATCCCACCCACCCCAACGTCACTGCCCGCAACGCCATGAACCCCAGAAACGCCAGCCATAACCCATGGTTGCCGGAGCCACTCAACACCAGCGCCAGAGGCAGCGCGACCAGTACCGAAACCAGCATTGCATTGCGCATCTCTCGCGCCCTTGTCGCACCGATGAACAGCCCGTCGAGCAGATAACTCCACACCGCGATCAGCGGCAGCACCGCCAGGTACGGCAGATACGGATAAGCCGCTGCCCGCACACTGTCGATGTCGGTTTGCAGGTCGATGAACAGGTGCCCGCCGATCAGGAACAACACGGCAAACCCCAGGCTGGTGATCAGCGACCAGCCACAGGCCACCACCAACGAGCGGCGCAGCGTGTCGCGGTCGCGGGCGCCGATGGCGTGGCCGCACAGGGCCTCCACGGCGTGAGCCAGGCCGTCCAGGGCATAGGCGGTCAACAGCAGGCCATTGAGCAGGAGGGCGTTAGCGGCCACCGTGGCCTCACCCAGGCGCGCGCCCTGCACGGTAATCAGCAGGAACACCAGCTGCAGCGCAAGGCTGCGCAGGAAGATGTCGCGGTTCACCGCCAACAGTGGCCGCCAGGCTTGCCAGCGCTTGAGCGCCGCCCAGGCGATCTGCCCCGGATAGGCGCGCAGGGCAGGGCGGGTGAGGGCCAAGCCCAATAGCGCGGCGCTCCATTCGGCAATCACCGACGCCCGCGCCGAGCCCAGCACCCCCCAGTCGAGGCCAAGGACGAACCACAGGTTGAGCACGATGTTGAGCAGGTTGGTGGTCAGCAGAATGGCCAGCGGTGCCCTGGCGTTCTGGGTGCCGAGGAACCAGCCCACCAAGGCATAGCTGGCAAGCGCGGCCGGCAGGCCAAGCAGCCGCGTGTGGAAGAAGTCTTCGGTGGCTTGCTGCAAGGCTTCGCTCGGCTGCATGGCCTGCAGCGCCAACTGGCTGAAGGGTACGGCGAGCAGGCCGATGAGCAGGGCGAAGCCGACCGCCAGCAACAGCCCCTGTACCAGCACCTGGCGCAGCGCAGCACCGTCGGCGCGCCCGGCAGCCTGGGCGGCGAAACCGGTGGAGCCCATGCGCAGAAAGCCCATCAGGCCGACCATGAAGGTGAACAGGGTGGCGCCCACGGCGACCGCACCCAGCTGGTGGGCATGGGGCAGGTGACCAATCACCGTGCTGTCGACCAGCGCCACCAGTGGCACCGAAACGTTGGAGAGAATCATCGGTGCGGCCAGGCCCCAGACCTTGCGGTGGGTGGGGCGGTCGCGCCAGTCGGTCGTCAGTGAAGTCATCGGGTTCCTGTTGAATCTGCGGCTGCGTTGCGGCCGTTTCGCGTCACCGGGCCGCTCCCAACGATTGCGGGTCCGGGAACGGCCGTGCGCCGCGCTTTTCTGAGGGCAACAGTGTAACGGCCAGCCAGCCAATACGCTCGACCTCAGGTGTCCCTGCTGCCATTGCGCTATAGTTGCTGCCCTTACGTACACGCTGCCAAAGAGTTCCCACTCCATGTTCAACAAAGGATTGTTGCTGGCCTGCGCGCTGGCGTTGCTCAGTGCTTGTGACGGCGCCTCGCCGGAAAAAACCAAGCCGACCGAGTCTCCTGCCGCGAGCGCGGCGGTCGAGGCGGCGGCACCCAAACGCGAAGACCCGGCTGTGCTCGCCAAACGTTACGAGGGCCGCGAGCTGAGCGTGCTGGACGTCTCCGAAGTCCAGCTCGACGGAGCCGCTACCTTGTCGGTGAGCTTCTCGGTGCCACTGGATGCCAAGCAGGACTTCGCCAACACGTTGCACCTGGTGGATACGGTCAAAGGCAAGGTCGATGGCGCCTGGGAGCTCTCCGACAACCAGATGGAACTGCGCCTGCGCCATCTTGAGCCACAGCGCAAGCTGGTGCTGACCATCGACAAAAGCCTGCTGGCGGTGAACGGCAAGACGCTGGACAGCGAGTCGGTGAGCCGCCTGGAAACCCGCGACATGCAGCCCACCGTGGGCTTCGCCAGCCGCGGCTCGCTGCTGCCGACGCGCCTGGCCGAAGGCCTGCCGGTCATCGCCCTGAACGTCAACAAGGTCGATGTCGAATTCTTCCGCATCAAGCCGGACATGCTCTCCAGCTTCCTGGTCAACTGGGGTCGCAACAGCAGCCTGTACTACTACCAGTCCAAGGAAACCCTGGAGATGGCTGAGCTGGTCTACAGCGGCCGTTTCGACCTCAACCCTGCGCGCAACACCCGCGAGACCATGCTGCTGCCGATTGCCGGTATCAAGCCGCTGCAGGAGCCGGGCGTGTACCTGGCCGTGATGCGTGCCTCGGGCACCTACGACTATTCGCAACCGGCAACGTTGTTCACCCTCAGCGACATCGGCGTATCCGCCCATCGCTACCACGACCGCCTGGATGTATTCGCCCAGGCGCTGGAAGGCGGCAAGGCGTTGAAAGACGTCAACCTCGAACTGCACGATGACAAGGGCAAGCTGCTGGCCCAGGCCAAGACAGATAGCCAGGGTCATGCCCAACTGCCCATCACCGCCAAGGCCGACACCCTGATTGCCACCCAGGGCGTGCACACCACGCTGCTGCGCCTGAACACGGCGGCGCTGGACCTGGCCGAGTTCGACATCACCGGGCCCCAGGCCAACCCGCTGCAGTTCTTCATCTTCGGCCCGCGAGACCTGTATCGCCCTGGCGAAACGGTGCTGCTCAATGGCCTGTTGCGCGATCAGGATGGCAAGCCGGTCAAGGCCCAGCCGGTCAGCGTGGAGGTCCGTCGCCCCGATGAGCAGGTGAGCCGCAAGTTCGTCTGGGAGGCTGACGCCAACGGTCTTTACCAGTACCAATTGCAACTGGCCACCGAAGCTCCGACGGGCCGTTGGCAGTTGCTGCTCGACCTCGGCGGCGGGCGCAAGCAGGTGTATGAGTTCCTGGTCGAAGACTTCCTGCCCGAGCGCCTGGCACTGGAGCTCAAGGGCAGCAGTCAGCCGCTCGCACCAGAGCAGGATGCGCGTATCCAGGTCAATGGCCGCTACCTTTATGGCGCCCCGGCTGCCGGCAATCGCCTGAGTGGTCAGGCCTATGTCCGCCCGCTGCGAGAAGCCGTACCCGCCTTGCCGGGCTACCAGTTCGGCTCGGTGACCGAGACCGAGCTGAACCAGGACCTGGAGCTCGATGAAGTGACCCTCGACCAGGCCGGTAAAGCGGTGGTCGACATCGAAAGCCGCTGGGCCGAGGCCCGTTCGCCGCTGCAACTGACCGTGCAGGCCAGCCTGCAGGAGTCCGGCGGCCGACCGATCACCCGGCGTCTGGAACAGCCGATCTGGCCTGCCGAGCGTTTGCCGGGCCTGCGTGGCCTGTTCGACGGTGACGAGACCGACAGCGATGGCCCGGTGGAATTCGAGTTCCTGGTGGCGGACCGGGACGGCAACAAGCTGGCGGCGAACGACCTCAAGGTCAGGCTGATTCGCGAGCGCCGCGACTACTACTGGAACTATTCGCAGAGTGATGGCTGGAGTTACAACTACAACGAGAAATTCCTCACGCAAAGCGAGGAAACGCTCAGCGTCAAGGCAGGCTCCACGGCCAAGCTGACCTTCCAGGTCGAGTGGGGGCCGTATCGCGTGGAAGTGGAAGACCCGGAAACCGGACTGGTTTCCAGCGAACGCTTCTGGGCCGGTTATCGCGCCCAGGACAACGCCGAAGGCGGCGCTGTGCGTCCGGACCAGGTCAAGTTGGCGCTGGACAAGCCTTCGTACGCCGATGGTGCCACGGCCAATGTCACCGTCACGCCACCGGCGCCAGGCAGTGGTTATTTGATGGTCGAGTCCAGCGAGGGCCCGCTGTGGTGGCAGGAGATCGACGTTCCCGCCGAGGGCAAGACCTTCGAGGTGAAACTCGACAAGCAGTGGGCACGCCATGACCTGTATGTCAGCGCCTTGGTGATCCGCCCCGGCGAACGCAAGGCCAATGCCACGCCCAAGCGCGCGGTGGGCGTGCTGCACCTGCCGCTGGACCGCGCCGAGCGCAAGCTTGCCGTCACCTTGCAGGCCCCTGAGAAGATGCGGCCGAAACAGCCACTGACCGTGAAACTCAAGGCCGCCAACGCTGATGGCAGCCACCCGAAACAAGTGCATGTGCTGCTGTCCGCGGTAGACGTGGGCATCCTCAACATCACCGACTTCAAAACCCCGGACCCGTTCGCCAGCCTGTTCGGTCGCAAGGCCTACGGTGCCGACCAACTGGACATCTACGGGCAGTTGATCGAAGCCGGCCAGGGCCGTCTGGCGAGCCTGGCATTCGGTGGCGATGCGGCCATGGCCAAGGGCGGCAAGCGCCCCAATACCACGGTGACCATCGTCGCTCAGCAGAGCGTGCCGGTGACCCTTGACGAGAAGGGCGAGGGTCAGGCAACGGTCGAGATCCCCGACTTCAACGGTGAGCTGCGCCTGATGGCTCAAGCCTGGAGCGATGAGCACTTCGGCATGGCCGAGGGCAAGACCGTGGTCGCCGCGCCATTGATTGCCGAACTGGCGGCGCCGCGCTTCCTGGCCGGTGGTGATCGCACCAGCCTGGCGCTGGACTTGGCCAACCTGTCGGGGCGCGCGCAGCAGTTGAGTGTCGAGCTGCTTACCGAGGGCCAATTAAGCCTGCAAGCGGATGCCCTGCAAAGCGTCGCGCTGGCGGAAGGTCAGCGCACCACGCTGATGATTCCGGTCCAGGCCCAGGGAGGCCTCGGTCAGGGCAAGGTGACCGTGCGCGTCAACGGCCTGCAACTGCCGGGTGAGCCGACCAACACTTTCGAGCGGGAATGGACCTTGGGTGTTCGCCCCGCCTACCCGGCCATGCTCAAGCACTACCGTGTGGCCCTGAAGGAGCAACCCTGGACGCTGCCGGAGGGCGACCTGGCCGCCTTCGAGCCCGCCGGCCTGGAGGCCAGCCTGGCCTTGTCGAGTCGCCCGCCGTTGAACCTGGCCGAGCAGATTCGTGCGCTGGAAGCCTACCCTTATGGCTGCCTGGAACAGACCACCAGCGGGCTCTACCCCTCGCTGTATGCCGATGCGGAGAGTCTCAAGCGCCTGGGCATCAAGGGCGAAGCCGCCGAGGTCCGCAAGCGCAAGATCGAGATGGGCATCGAGCACTTGCTGGGCATGCAACGCCACAACGGCAGCTTCGGCCTGTGGAGTTCGGACAGTGAGGAGGAGTACTGGCTGACCGCCTATGTCACCGACTTCCTGATGCGTGCCCGCGACCAAGGCTACGGCGTCCCGGCCGAGTCCCTGAAAAAGGCCAGTGAGCGGTTGTTGCGTTACGTGCAGGAGCGCAACCTGATCGAGGTTGATTACAGCGACAATGCCGAGCACACCCGTTTTGCCGTGCAGGCCTATGCCGCCCTGGTGCTGTCGCGCAGCCAGCAGGCACCCTTGGGCGCATTGCGCAGTCTGTTCGAACGACGGGCCGATGCGCGTTCCGGGCTGCCGCTGGTGCAACTGGCGGTAGCGCTGGACAAAATGGGCGACAAACCACGCGCCGATCAGGCCTTGCAGGCCGGCCTAGGCATCAGCCGTGGCAAGGGCTGGATGGCTGACTACGGCAGCGCATTGCGCGACCAGGCACTGATTCTGGCGCTGTTGCAGGAGAACAAACTGGCCAGTAATCAGGTCGACCAGCGCCTGTTCGCCTTGTCGGACGAACTGGCCGCCAACCGTTGGCTTTCGACCCAGGAGCGCAATGCGCTGTATCTGGCAGGCCGTGGCTTGCTCGACAAGCCGGAAGGGCAGTGGAAGGCGCGCCTGGACAGCGCGGGCGAGATTCGCGTGTTCAGCAACACCGAATCGGGCATGAAGCTCGAAGGGCCGTTGCTGGCCGCGCCGCTGAGCGTGCAGAACGAAGGCAGCGAAACGCTCTACCAGCAACTGACGCTGTCGGGGTATCCGCGTCAGGCACCGGCCGCCGGCGGCAACGGCCTGCAGATCCGCCGCGAGTACCTGGGCATGAACGGCCAGGCACTTGACCTGCACAACCTGCGCAGTGGTGACCTGGTGCTGGTGCACCTGGCACTCAAGGCCGAGACCGCCGTGCCGGATGCGCTGGTGGTGGACTTGTTGCCTGCGGGCCTGGAGCTGGAAAACCAGAACCTGGCGCAGAGCGCGGCGAGCCTGGACAACGCCAGCAGTGCGGTCAAGCAGTGGCGTGAGTCGATGCAGAACGCCAGCGTGGTGCACCAGGAGTATCGTGACGATCGCTACGTGGCGGCGCTCAAGCTCGACAGCTATGGGACCACGCACTTGCTGTACCTGGCGCGGGCCGTGACGCCGGGCACCTATCGCGTGCCGCCGCCGCAGGTCGAGTCGATGTACCGGCCAAACCTTCAAGCAGTGGGGGATGGGCAGGGTGAGATGGTTGTGAAGGCGCGTTGAGATGCGGGCTGGCTCCCACAGGTAGCGGTTATCCGTGGGAGCTAGCGATGGGCCGCGAAGCGGCCCCACGTCAGTGGATGATCCAGCTCAACACCCACAACCCCAGCAGCAACCAGATGATCCCAGCGATGATCGAGGCGCGCATGAAGGCGCGGATTGCCGAGTACAGCAGCATCAGGCCAACGATCAGGGCCAGGATGCTGATCAGCGAGGTGTCCATGCCCAATGTGCGCGCCAGGCCATCTATGAAATTACCCCCGGCATTGGCCAGCAGGTTGAACAGGCCGCTCAACGCGTCGACGATGAAGCGGATCAACGACCCCAGCGCCTGCCCCAGCCACTCGAAAAAACCTTCTACATGCATAGTTGCTTCCTGATGATCGAATCGGCGAGGTTACCGATTCCAAGCCTTTGGCCATCACCTGGCCAGGTCGGTTCCCAATGCCAAGCTTAACCCGCCTGCATACCCGTGCGGGGCGCTTGCTGTGCGGTTGTGCCTTGGCGTTGGCGATGACGGCGGGCCTGTTGTGGCTGGCCGACCGCCTCTGGCCGTTGCCCATGCCAGCGGATGATCTGGCACGGGTGGTGCTGGCCGAAGACGGCACGCCGATGTGGCGTTTCGCCGATGCCGATGGCGTGTGGCGTTACCCGGTCAGCCCCGAGGAAGTTTCGCCGCTATACCTGCAGGCGCTGCTGACCTATGAAGACCGTTGGTTCTACAGCCACCCGGGTATCAACCCCTTGGCCCTGGCCCGTGCGGCCTGGCTCAACCTGCGCGGTGGGCGCGTGGTCTCGGGTGGCAGCACCCTGTCGATGCAAGTGGCCCGGCTGCTCGACCCGCATGATCGAACGCTGGCCGGCAAGCTGCGGCAACTGTGGCGCACCGGGCAACTTGAATGGCACCTGTCCAAGCGCGAGATCCTGCAGCTTTACCTGAACCGTGCTCCATTTGGCGGCACCTTGCAGGGCGTAGCGGCGGCCAGTTGGGCTTACCTGGGCAAGTCGCCGATGCATTTGACCCCTGCCGAGGCTGCGCTGCTGGCGGTGTTGCCGCAGGCGCCCAGCCGTTTGCGCCCGGACCGTCATCCGGCGCGTGCCCAGCGGGCGCGGGACAAAGTGCTGCAGCGCCTGGGCGAATATCACGTGTGGCCTGCCTTGCAGATCAAGGAGGCTACCGAGGAGCCCCTGTTGCTGGCCCCGCGCCAGGAGCCTGCGCTGGCGCCGTTGCTGGCGCGCCGGCTGAACACGGCCAACAGTCCGCCGCTCATTCGTACCACCCTGGACGCGAACCTGCAGCGGCGTTTGGAAGACCTGCTGCTAGGCTGGCGTGCACGCCTGCCGGAGCGCACCTCGGCCGCGGTGCTGGTGGTGGAATCGCAGACCATGGCCGTCAGGGCCTACCTGGGCTCAATCGACCTGGCCGACGAGCGCCGATTCGGCCATGTCGACATGGTGCGATCCCTGCGCTCGCCCGGCTCGACCCTCAAGCCATTTCTCTACGGCATGGCGCTGGACGACGGCCTGATTCATTCCGAGTCGCTGCTGCAGGACGTGCCGCGCCGCTATGGTGACTACCGTCCCGGCAATTTCTCGATGGGGTTCAGCGGGCCGGTGGCAGCCAGTTCGGCGCTGGCCCTGTCCTTGAACTTGCCAGCCGTGCAACTGCTTGAAGCCTACGGCCCCAAACGCTTTGCAGCGGAGCTGCGAAATGCGGGCATACCGCTGGTGCTGCCGCCCCTGGCAGAGCCCAACCTGTCGCTGATTCTCGGGGGCGCCGGCAGTCGCCTGGAAGACCTGGTCGCAGGCTACGCGGCGTTGGCCAGGGCGGGCAACAGTGCCCAGGTACGCCTGCGGCCGCAGGACCCGCTGGTGGAACGACGCCTGCTGTCGCCGGGGGCGGCCTGGATCATCCGCCGCATTCTCAGCGGCCAGGCCCGCCCTGACCGTGACCCACATGCCGAACTGGTCCAACGGCCGCTGCTGGCCTGGAAGACCGGGACCAGTTATGGCTTTCGCGATGCCTGGTCGATCGGGGTAGGGCCGCGTTACCTGATCGGTGTGTGGATCGGTCGCCCCGACGGTACGCCGGTGCCTGGGCAGTTTGGCCTGGCCTCGGCAGCGCCGCTGATGCTGCAGGTTCATGACCTGTTGAGCAATCGCGACAGCCAACGTGGCATTGCCGCGCCGGTGGAGCAGGTGCCGCAAAGCGTTGGCGTGGCGGCGATCTGTTGGCCTTTGGGCCAGCCAATGAAGCGGCAAGACCCCAACTGCCGTCGCCAGCGCTTCGCCTGGACCCTGGAAGGCACCACGCCACCCACCCTACAGGCGGCCGACCAGCCGATCGGGCTTGGGCTGCGGGAAACGGTCTGGGTCAACGACCAGGGCCTGCGCGTCGACAGCACCTGCGCCGGTGCCAAGGCGCGAGAGATCGCCCTGTGGCCCGCCCCGCTCGAGCCTTGGTTGGGGCGTCAGGAACGTCGCGCTGCCCGGTTGCCAGCCGTGGACCCTGGTTGCCCGCCGCAGCTTGCGGCGCGGGTGCCGCCGTTGTCGATCGTAGGGGTGCGCCCTGGGGACAACCTGCGCAGGCCTTCGACCAGCAGCGAGCCACTGCAACTGCATGTCTGGGCATTGGGCGGAGGCGGGCGCCGCTGGTGGTTCCTCAACGGCCAGCCCTTGGGCGAGACCGAGGGGCAGAACAGCTTGCTGGTGCGTTTCGACAAGGCCGGACAGATCGAGCTGAGCGCCCTGGACGAAAGCGGCGAGACCGCGCGGGTGGCATTTGAGGTCAACGAGTGACGGTCGACGTTTGCAGGTCCAGCACCTACGCTTGCAAGTGACTGGGGTGACCGGCTGGCGCCCTGGTACCCAAGGGATCATGGAGTGTCCTATGCGTCCTCTGGTCGTGCCCCTGTTGCTGCTGTCTTGGGCCAACCTGGCTCATGCCGAGCCGTTGCCTGGCTTTCTCGACGGCCACGAAAATGAGCGCCGCCTGCCCGCCGCCAACCTGCCGCTGGATGTTTATCGCCCCTTGGCACCTGGGCTGCGGGTGTTGGCTCCGCTCGCCAAGCAACGCGCATCGCTGCCGACGAATACTCCGCTGATGCTGCACAAGGTGCGTTTCGAAGGGGGGACCGTCTACCCGCTCAGTGAACTGCGCGAGCATTTCCAGCCGCTGATGGGGCGGCAAACCACCTTCGGCGAACTGCAACAGTTCACCGATCGCCTGACTGAGCGTTATCGGGGTGACGGCTACCTGCTGTCCTACGCATACCTACCGCCCCAGGACGTCAGCGAAGGCCGGGTGCAGGTGGTGCTGGTCGAGGGCTATATCCGCGACTACCGGCTGGTAGGCGATATCGGACCTGCCGCCGCCTACCTCGAGCAGTTGCTGACGCGGCTCAAGGCCGAGCGCCCCTTGACCGGCAAGACCCTCGACCGTTACCTCGGCCTGGCCGAGCGGATGCCCGGTGTGTCCATCGAGGCCGAACTGCCTGCCACCGATCAAGCGGACGGTGCGACCCAATTGACCGTTCGTGCCCGGCGCAGGCCCTTCGACGCGGCGTTGACCCTTAGCGATGGCAACCGTGACGAGCCGCAAGCATTGCTCAGGGTTTCCAGCCGTTCGCAGACCCGCTTTGCCGAACGCGTCGCGGCCAGCGTCATCCAGCCCAAAGGCGACGAGCAGACCCGATACCAGCATCTGGAGTACAGCCAGTACCTCGATGCCGAAGGCAGCCAACTGCTGGTGTCTGCCACGCGCTACCGTAGCGAGCCGAATACACGCGTTCGCCTGGACCATGGCCGGACCATGACGCAACGCCGGGAGAGCGATCGCTACGCAGTAGGGCTGCGTCAGCCGGTGATCGTCGCGGCGGATGAGTGGATGACGGTGGCTGGGCATTTCTATGCCGTCAGCGAGCACATCGAAGACCGGCCAGGGCAGGGCGTGCCTTCTCGAAACAACGCGACCTCGCTACGGGCCTTGTCGTTCGGCGGCGACTGGCGCCATGCCGACCCGCGTCGATTGCGGATCGTCACTGCGGGGGTCTACCAAGGCCTGGATTATCTGGGGGGCCATAGCGATGGCGACTACGACCTCAACTTCTTGCGTATGCGCGTCGCGGGGCTGCAAAGCGATCGGCTGATGGACAACTGGCAGGGTGTGCTTTCTGGGGCGTTGTACTGGAGCGATGACCGGCTGCCCGACAGTGAAAGGGCGGTGTTCGGCGGACAGAATTTCGGCAGGGGTTACCCTCGGGACCAGGCGGCGGGCGACAGGGGCTGGGGCATGGCCTACGAGCTGAACTACAGCTTTCAGCTCGATGGTGCGCTGCTCCGCCAGGTGCAACCCTATGGTGTGCTCGATAGCGCGCGTGCCTGGTACAACAGCGGGCACCTCGAGGATTCAAAGCTGAGCGCTGTGGCACTGGGTGTGCGCCTGGGTGACGGTCGCCGTGGCAGTGTCGCGCTGGAAGTGGCCAAGCCGTTGGCGGATGTGGCGCTGGACAGTCTCGATCGCGGGCCGCGCTGGACCCTGACCTTCAGCTTCCAGCCCTGAGCCTGGCCGGTTTCGATGCCCTCAGTGCGTGGTGAATCGCTGGTGCACAGGAGACGAACTAGGCGTCAGGGCCAACGCCAGCTGGGTGCGGTTGTGCATATGGGTCAGGCGCAGTACCTGGGATACATAGAGCTTCACGGTGTTCTCGGTGATACCGAGCTCGCAGGCGATCTGGTAGTTGGTCTTACCCTTGCTCACCAGGCGGGCCACTTCCAGCTGGCGTGGCGAAAGCTTCTCGAAGGCAGCTGGCAGCTCGGCTTCGTTTTCCTCGGCATCGCTGGCTCGACGGTGCACGCCCTGGCCGCGGGCTTTTTCCAGGTCTTGGTAAAGTTCGTCGATCGATTCGGCCAGCTCCTGCAGGCGTCGGTTCAGGCTGCCCAGGTCGCGGAAGCTGTTCTGGCGTTCGAGTAACGATTGCTCCTGGCGGCGTACACCTTCGAGCAACTCATCGAGGTCCACGGGTTTTTGGTAGTAGTCGGCAAAACCTTCGCGCAGCGCGCGGACCACATCCTGTTTCTCGGCTCGCCCGGTCAGCATGATCGCCTCGAACAGACGCTCACGTCCGGCGACTTCCTTGAGTGCGTGAACCAACTCGATGCCATCGCGTTTGGGCATGTGCAGGTCGCACAGCACAAGGCCAATGGCTTGGTCCGCCACGTAGCATTCGATGGCCTGGTCGGTTGAAAAAGCCGGCACGCAGCGATGGCCATGGCTTTCGAGGAATTCACACAACTGTTCGACGATCAACTGCTGGTCATCGACAACCAGCACCTTTACCTCACTCGTTGGCTTGCTCACGATCAACTCCCTGTTCGTAATCGGCCCTGCTCCCGGGCCAGACGCTCTGGCAGTTAGAAAAGTAGTCCTACTTCCCAACTTTGTACAAGTTTTGTACAACACTTCGGACCATGGAAATGACTATTGGATCCATACGGCAGTGAGCATGAAGCCGGCCAGCACGTAAGGCACGAACGCTTGCTTGTCGCCCATTTGCTCGGTCAGCGCTTGCAGTCGTTTCTTGACCTTCGGATTCATCAGGGTCCACAAGCGTCGCCGGGCGAGCAACCACAGCAGGACGCTGATCCCGGCACCAATGAAGGTGCCGAGTACATACTGGTAGCTGGTGGCCAGCGCCAGGGCGCCCATCAACTTGACGTCATCAGCGCCGAAGCGGCCGAGCATGTAGCCGGGCAGGGTAAGCAGCATGACGATGGCCAGCGCCCAGCCGGCATCGCTGGCGTCGGCGCCGATCCAGCTGTGTCCGGTTGCGAACAGCCACACCAGGGCACAAGCGGCCACACCCAGGGTAAGCATGTTGGAGATCTGCCGTTCGCGGACATCTTGTTCGGCGCACAAGGCAAGCCACATCAGGAGAACAATGCTTTGCATGGGCAGGTCGCCATCCCTATTCGTTGAACTGATCTATCCAGGCAGTCAGGTTTCAATAGTCAGGGTAGACGGAATCCGACGAACGGGCGTGGCGTGAGGGAAAAAAGGTTTCATCCATGACCGTCCACGCACAGTGAGGCGGTCACGGATGTCGAGGCCGGCGCAGTCTTATTGCTTGCTACCCGGTGGGTACTTGCTCAGCACCTGGGAAATGGTCTTCTGGATCGCGGAGTTGCGTTCCTCGGGGCTTGGTGGGTAGTTGTTCATGATTTGTTCGGCACTGCCGCGCCACACCAGCTTGCCATCGTGGCCATCGAACATGTCGACTTGGAGGGTGGCCACCTTGTAGTCGACGCTGCGGGTCTCGTTGTACATCGGGCCACCCCAATAGCCTCCCCAGTAACCACCCCAGCCGCCGCCATAGTTGGTGGTGATCTGTTGCTGGCGTTGCTCGACGATCAGGTAGGCCTGGACCTTCAGATCAGGCCGGGCGCTGCCCTGCGCAGGACGCAGACCACGTTGATCCAGCTCGCTGGCAACTGCCTGACGGATGCGCTGCTCGGTCAGGTCGCTCTTGATGCGAGGGTCATCGGGTCGGTACTGCAAGCCTGGCTCCTGCCATGCCCAGCTGCGATAGGCAGCAAAATCGCGGCTCGCGTCGAAATCCTGTTGGACGTTGTTGCTTGCACAAGCGGCGAGCAACAGCGCGAATGACAGCACAACGAGACGGCGCAACATGATGGTTCTCCGTTGAACGTTAACTAGGAGGATAGCCGCTGAGCGCCTTGTGCACCGATTCGCGCAGGGCTTGCTCGCGATCACGTGGTGAGTCCTGGTCGCTGCCGCTTTCGGCGCTGGCGCTCCAGACGGGCTGGCCGTTGCGGGCGTCGAACAGGTCGATGCGTACCACCATCACCTCGACCTCGTAGGTGCGCACGATGGGCACGCTGCCATAGGCCCCATAGCCATTGCGGTAACCGCCGAAGCCGACGCCGCCATAGGGGTAGGGGCCGTAGTAGGGGTCATAGTCGTAATCGCGAACCTGGCGCAGGCGCCGTTCCAGCCGGATGTCGGCGCTCACCAGCAAGTCGCCGGTACCACCTCTGGCCGGGCGTAGCCCGTGCTGGTCGAGGGCACCGCTGACAGCGTCGGCCAGTTGGCTGGGGTCGGCGTTGGCACTGCTGCTGGGCAATTGGCCGTTGCGCCAGCTCCAGCTGCGGTAATGCCCGTAGTCCCGTGTCGGTGCCGGGTAGGCACTGGCATCGTAGGTCGTTGCGGCCTGGGGTGGTGCGGGGGGCAGCGGGCGGCTGCTGGCGACATACGGGTTGGCACCCTGGCAGGCGGCCAGGGCTAACGGCAGCAAGGCCAGGCACAGCAAGCGATACGGCATGTAGTCCTCCCGGCGGGCGGGGTCAGCGGGGGCGGCAGATCCAGTGCAGGTAACGGCCCAAGCCGGCAAAGGCTGGGTGACGACGGTGGGCCAGTTCCATTTCCAGAAGGTCCAGCAGCTCGGCCTTGTCCTGGAATTCCTTGGGCATGTAGTCGTGGAACACCCTGACACCACTTTCACTTTCTACCTGCCACACAGGATCAAGGTGAACCTTGAGCTCACGGGGATCAAGTGGTTTCTGCGGCGTCAGGCTCTGCTTTTCACCTTGCAATCTGTTGCTGCGCAACTTGCGGAAATGGCCTTTGAGCAGGTTGCGGTAGACCAGCGCATCACGGTTGTAGAACGCCAGCGACAACCAGCCGCCTGGGGCGGTCAACTGGTGCAGTACCGGCAGGATGCTTTCGGGTTCGGCCAGCCATTCGAGCACCGCGTGGCACAGCACCAGGTCGTAAGGCTCGGTCAATTGGCCCAGCAGGTCTTGCCAGGGGGCCTGGATGAAGGTGGCTTGTTGCCCGGCTTCGGCAAAACGCGCCTGGGCGCCTTCGAGCATCGGGGCGGCGGGTTCGGCCAGGGTAAGGTGGTGGCCGCGTTGGGCCAGCCACAGTGCCATGTGGCCAAGGCCTGCGCCGATGTCGAGCACCCGCAGCGGGCGGTCGGGCAGGGCGTCGGCCAGGTCGGCCTGGAGCACGGCCAGGCGAATCGCACCTTTGGCGCCGCCGTAGATCTTTTCGGCAAAACGCGTGGCGAGCTCATCGAAGTGACGGTCGTTCATTTGGCGAAGCGCCTCTCGCTGTCGGCCAGCTTGGCGCGCACCACCTGTTCCATGTCCAGGCCCAGTTCGCTGCACAGCAGCAACAGATAGAGAACCACGTCGCCCACTTCCTGGCCGGCGTGGGCGAGTTTGTCCGCGGGCAGTTGGCGTGATTGGTCTTCGCTCAGCCACTGGAAGATTTCCACCAGTTCGGCCATTTCCACGCTGGCGGCCATGGCCAGGTTCTTCGGGCTGTGGAAGCCGCGCCAGTCGTTGTTGTCGCGAATCCGGTGCAGGCGTTCGGTGAGTTCTTGCAGGTTCATCGGGGTCTCCTAATGCTGCATAGCTTCGGTGGAGGCCCGGTGCAAAGCAAGTGGATTCGGGAGGCTTCCAGCCTCGACCTGGCATTGATGCAGTGACGCCGGGCGCGGGAGCCGCTGTGCGGCCCTCTCGCAACCTTGCCATGGGGTTTGCTCCTACCGTGGCGCCCAGCACCCGACCATGTGCAGCAGATCGCCATGCCCGTCTAGCCGCAGTTCACCGCTTGCCCCCGCTTCACTGGCACTGAGCACCACCTCGGACGGCAACCGTACCGGTTTCAGGAAATCCACCTCGAAGCGGTAGCCGCTGCTGGGCAGGTGCGTACGCAGTGCCGCCAGGGCCATGGCCTTGCTCCACATGCCATGGGCGATGGCCTTGGGGAAGCCGAACAGGCGCGCACTGGCAGCGCTGAGGTGGATCGGATTGTAATCGCCGCAGACCCTGGCATATCGCCGGCCGATGTCGCTGTCGGCGTACCAGCGGGTGGCTTCTGGCAATGGGGCGGTGTCGGGGGCAGGTGCTTCTTCGGGCTGCCCATCGAGGCGCAAGCCGCGTACCAGCATGCGGCTGGTTTCGCGCCATAGCAGGCCGAGACTGTCTTCGGCCTCGGTGATCAGGTCGAAGGTGCCGCCTTTGGCGTGCGGCTGAAGGTTCTCGGCGTGAACGGCAAACCGCAGACCGTCGATGCCGCCAAGCGGCCGCAACACGTCGATGCGGTTGTGCACATGCACCAGCCCCAGCAGCGGGAAGGGAAAGTCATGGGCGGTCAGCAACTGCAGTTGCAGGGTGAACGCCATGATGTGCGGGTAGGTACCCGGCAAGCGGCCGTCATCGGGGAAGTGGCAGAGCCGGCGGTAGGCCGCCAGGTTGTCGTGCTGTACATGAAGGAAACAACGCAAGCCCTTGGCCGGAAGCGTGTCGCCGCTGATCTTGCGCTTGCTCGCCGCGCGCAGATAGAGGCTGGCGCGCGCGTCTGGACTGTGCAGGTCGTGCCACTGTCGATCCATGTTCACGCTCCCATCAGCGCCTGGCCGCAAACCCGAAGCACCTGGCCATTGATCGCTCCGGAGCCAGGCTGGCTGAGCCAGGCGATCGCCTCGGCGACATCTTGTGGACGCCCGCCCTGGCCCAGGGAGCTCAGGCGTCGGCCGGCTTCGCGAAGCCCCATGGGCATGGCGGCGGTCATATGGGTTTCGATGAAACCGGGGGCCACGGCATTGATGCTGGCGCCTCGCTCGGCGAGCTTCGGCGCCCAGGCCTGGGCAAGCCCGATCAGCCCGGCCTTGCTTGCTGCATAGTTGGACTGGCCACGGTTGCCGGCGATACCGCTGACCGACGCCAGCAGCGTGATGCGAGCCTCTTCGCCCAGGGCGCCGGCGTCATACAGCGCCTGAGTCAGTACCTGCGGGGCCTTGAGGTTGACCGCCAGTACTGCGTCCCAGTATTCCGGCGTCATGTTGGCCAGGGTCTTGTCGCGGGTGATACCGGCGTTGTGCACGACGATATCGATTCCGCCGGGCAAGGCTTCAAGCAATCGCGCAGCGGCATCGCTGGCGCAGATGTCCAGGCCCAGCGCCTTGCCGCCGAGCCGTGCGGCCAGGGCGTCGAGGTCCTTCTGGGCCTGGGGTACATCCAGCAGCACGACTTCTGCGCCGTCGCGCGCGAGGGTTTCGGCGATGGCTGCGCCAATCCCGCGTGCGGCCCCGGTGACCAGGGCCCGGCGCCCACCTAGAGGCCGCGTCCAGTCCTGGACCTGGCTGGCGCAGGGCTCAAGACGCAGTACCTGACCGGAGATGAATGCACTCTTGGGCGAAAGGAAGAAGCGCAGGGCCCCTTCAAGTTGATCTGGTGCTCCGGGGGCCACGTACAGCAATTGTGCAGTGGCGCCGTTGCGCAGCTCTTTGGCCAACGAGCGGCTGAAGCCCTCCAAGGCGCGTTGTGCGACGCTGGCCATCGGGTCGTCGAGGCTTTCCGGCGCACGCCCGAGGATCACTACATGGGCACAGGAGGCCAGGCTGCGCAGCAGCGGCTGGAAGAACTCACGCAACTGCTTCAGCCCGTCGCTGTCGGACAGATGACTGGCATCGAACACCACAGCCTTCAACTTTGGCCCAAGGCCGGCGACCCAGGCGGGTGCCTGCAGGTCTTCGCCATTGAAGCTATAGAAATCGTCGGTCAGGCGCGGGGCGATAGACTCGACCTGGTTCGCCAGCGGACCACCGCCGAGCACCAATGCGCCTTCGACCGGGCGCAGGCGGCCGGGTTGCCAGCGCTCCAGGGGCGCGGGGTGGGGCAGGCCCAAGGCATCCACGAGGCGTCGACCGAGGTTGGAGTTGGCGAAGCCTAGATAGCGATCACTCATGTGCGGGTCTCCCTGAATGCAAGCTTGCAAGTGTGGACCAAGTTTGTGGCAAGGTCGTTCGAATGCGGTAAAAACACCTAGGCTGTACGGATCAAATTGTTTCAGGAGGAACATGCGCATGCGTTCAACTCGCCGGGTCGCGATCCTGGGCGGCAACCGAATTCCCTTCGCCCGCTCCAACGGTGCCTATGCCAATGCCAGCAACCAGGCGATGCTCACCATCACTCTGGAAGGCCTGATCGAACGCTACCGGCTGCATGGATTGAAGCTGGGGGAGGTCGTTGCCGGGGCGGTACTGAAGCACTCCCGCGAGATGGCCCTTACCCGCGAGTGTGTGCTGGGCTCACGGCTGTCGCCGCAGACGCCTGCCTATGACATCCAGCAAGCCTGTGCCACCGGCCTTGAGGCGGCGTTGCTGGTGGCCAACAAGATTGCCTTGGGGCAGATCGACAGCGCGATCGCCGGCGGGGTGGACACCACGTCCGATGCGCCCATCGCCGTCGGCGAAGGCTTGCGCCGGATTCTGCTGCAGGCTCACCGGGGCAGGACGCTGGGGGAGCGGCTCAAACCGTTCCTCAAGCTGCGCCCCGGCCACCTGAAGCCAGAACTGCCGCGTAACGAAGAGCCACGCACCGGCCTGTCGATGGGCGAGCATTGCGAACGCATGGCTCAGACCTGGCAGATTGGCCGCGCCGAACAGGACGAACTGGCGCTGCTCAGTCACCAGCGCCTGGCTGCGTCCTATACCGAAGGTTGGCAGGATGATCTGCTGACGCCGTTCATGGGGCTGGCCCGCGACAACAACCTGCGTGGGGACCTGACGCTCGAACAACTCGGTGCGCTGAAACCGGTGTTCGACCGAAGCGGCCAAGGCACGCTGACGCCGGGTAATGCCACCCCGCTGACCGATGGCGCCTCGCTGGTGTTGCTGGGCAGCGAGGAGTGGGCACAGGCGCAAGGCCTCCCGGTGTTGGCGTATCTCGTCGATGGCGAGGCGGCCGCGGTGGACTTCGTCACTGGCAAGGAGGGGCTGCTGATGGCGCCAGCGTACGCCGTGCCGCGTCTGCTGGCGCGCAATGGCCTGACCCTGCAGGACTTCGACTACTACGAAATTCACGAGGCATTCGCCGCCCAGGTGCTGTGCACGCTCAAGGCCTGGGAGGACACCGACTACTGCCGTGAACGACTGGGTCTCGATGGCCCGCTGGGGGCGATCGACCGCAGCAAGCTCAACGTCAAGGGCAGTTCGTTGGCCGCCGGCCACCCCTTCGCCGCGACGGGCGGGCGGATTCTGGCCAACATGGCCAAGTTGCTGGCGACGGCAGGCAAGGGCCGGGGCTTGATCTCGATCTGCGCGGCGGGTGGGCAGGGGGTCACGGCCATCGTCGAACGTTGAGCATTTGCACGACAAGCCCACGGTTCAGGCATCCCATCGCCGGCTGGCCGGCGATGAGCCCGATAGTCCCGTGTTAGGCTTGTCTGGTCAGAACTACAAGAAGCCCACATGCCGACCATCGGACACCCACGCCCCATCCCAGTGCTGGATCACCTGCCCAGGCCGCTCTACGCCCGTGCCGAAAGCCTTGGCGCCGGCTCCTGGACCACGCGGCACCGCCATGACTGGGTGCAGTTCTCCTATGCCATCAGCGGAGTGCTCGGCGTCTACACCGCGGATGGCAGCTATTTCGCGCCGCCGCAATGGGGCGTGTGGATTCCCGCTGATGCCGAACACGAAGTCGTTACCTCGATGCAGGCTGAAATGCGCAGCCTTTATGTGCGCCGCGATGCCTGCCCGTGGGCGCCGACGCAGTGCCGGGTCCTGGAAGTGACGCCGCTGGCGCGTGAACTCATCAAGCAGTTCTGCCTGTTCCCCGTGGATTACCCCGAAGGCGACAGTCCCGAAGCACGGCTGGTGTCTGTGCTACTCGATCAGTTGCGTACATTGCCTGAGGTTGGGTTCTCACTGCCGTTGCCGCGTCATCCCGGGCTGCTGGCCTTGTGCAACGGCCTGATCGCCACACCCGAGCAGCCGCAGACCCTGCAGGAATGGGCCAGACAGCTGGCGTGTTCGGAGAAAACCCTGATGCGCCTGTTCCAGCGGGAGACGGGCCTGAGCTTTCGCAACTGGCGCCAGCGCATGCGCCTGTTGTCGTCCCTGGCCCTGCTGGAAGCGGGAGAGAGTGTGACCGAGGCGGCGCTGGGCTGTGGTTATGACTCCACCTCAGCCTACATCGCCGCCTTCAAGCAGCTGTTCGGGTCGACCCCCGGCGAGTTGCGGCTCTAGCGGTCAGGTGCGGAAGCGGCGTACCAGCGCATCCAGCTCGTTGGAAAGGCCGGCCAGGCTCTCGGAGTCCTGACGGGCGGCTTGGGCCAGCTCGGCCACCAGTTGCGCATCGCCATGGATCTGGCTGATGTGGCGGTTGATGTCCTCTGCCACTTGGTGCTGCTCTTCCGCTGCCGTCGCGATCTGGGTATTCATGTCGCGGATGATGTCCACCGACTCGCGAATCTGGCCAAAGCTGTCGCGGGCCAGCCCGATCCGGCTGACCGACTGCTGCGACACCTCCAGGCTGGCGTGCATCTGCTCGGCCACCTCGGCGGTACGGCTGGCCAGGTTGCCCAGCAGGCCGTCGATCTCAGCGGTGGAATCGGCGGTGCGCTTGGCCAGGGCCCGTACTTCGTCGGCGACCACGGCGAAACCACGGCCCTGCTCGCCGGCACGCGCGGCCTCGATGGCGGCGTTAAGGGCCAGCAGGTTGGTCTGCTCGGCAATCGAGCGGATGGTGCCGAGGATCGACTGAATGGCGTTGCTGTCACGCTCCAGTTGCTGGATCGACTGCGCCGACTGCTCGATCTCCTGGCTCAGGCGATCGACGCTGTGCACCGCCGCATCGATCTGCTGCTGGCCTTCACGCGCTTGCTGCTGGCCGCTGTCGGCCGATTGCGCGGCCTGGCTGCACGAGCGGGCCACTTCGTTGGCGGTCGCGACCATTTCGTGGAAGGCGGTGGACACCATGTCCACGGCTTCACGCTGGCGCCCGGCGGCTTCGGCCATGTCGCTGGAAACCCGGGTGGAACTGCTGGAGGTGCTGAGAATCTTGGCGGCGGCGGCACCGATGTGCTGAATCAGGCTGCGGATCGCGCCGAGGAACTGGTTGAACCAGCTGGCCAGTTGTGCGGTTTCGTCGCGGCCGCGGATTTCCAGGTTCCGGGTCAGGTCGCCTTCGCCCTGGGCGATGTCTTCCAGACCGCTGGTCACGCTGTTGATCGGGCGCACGATGAGCTTGGCGAACGCGGCGCCGACGACCGCGAACAGCGCCGCCAGCACCAGGGCGATGGTGCCGATCAGCCAAGTCAGGCGGGTAGTGGTCAGCATCACTTCGCTTTGTTCGATCAGGCCGATGAAAGTCCAGCCCAGCTTTTCGTCCGGGTAGACGTTGGCCATGTAGCGGGTGCCGTTGAGCTCGATCTCCACCAGGCCTTTGCCGGCCTTGGCCAGTTCGGCGTAGCCGTCACCAAAGCTGGCCAGTTGTTTGAAGTTGTGGCTGGCATCGCGCGGGTCGACCATCACGTTACCGTTGCTTTCCACCAGCATCAGGTAACCGCTTTCGCCCACTTTGATCTGCTTGACGATCTCGGTCAGGCCTTTGAGCGAGACGTCGATGTTGACCACACCGCCTGGGTTGCCCAGTTTGTTGGCGACAGCGCGTACGGTGCTGACCAGCACGGCATCGTCGGGAGCCCAGTAATAGGCCCCGGTGCGTACGGTCTTGCCGGGGTTGGCCATGGCCTGCTGGTACCACGGGCGTGGGCGTGGGTCGTAGTTGACGAACTTCTGGCCGGCAGGCCAACCGACATAGCCGCCGTCGCTGACGCCGTAGGAGATGTAGGCGTAGCCAGGGTGAGCGTCAGCCAGACGGGTGAAAAAGTCGAGCAGCTGCTGCGCCTGTGCACCCAGTTCATAGGACGGATTGGCACTCATGAACTTGTTCAGCTCGTTACCGGTCGCGGCTACCATGGGCTGCGCGGCCAGAAACTCCACGTTTTGGTCGATGCCCTGGAAGAAGATATTCATCGCATTGCTGACCTGGCGGATTTCCCGGCTACTGCCGTCGAGGAAACCTTCGCGGGCTTCGCCTCGCAGGTTCAGGACCACTAACGTGGCTACCAGCACAATGGGCAAGGCGGCGATGACCGCGAATGCCCAGGTCAGTTTCTGTTTGATGTTCATCGACGCTCCCGGAATTTTTTTCTTTATCGACACACGAGGCAGTAAGCGTTGTATCGGCAGGAGCGTCGGCTTTTTGAGGGGAAACCCCCGTATTTATTGGATAAAGTCGTATTTGGCGACTATTCGGTCGGGTTTAGGCTAATATGGCATACCAAAATGCCAGCAGCGGTGTGCTTTCAGGGGCAGCAAGCGCCACCGTTGGCCAGATCCTTGAGTATTGGGCAGTCTGGCCGGTCGTCGCCCTGGCAGTGCGCGACCAGCTCATCGAGGGTATCGCGCAGGCTGACCAACTCTTCGATCCGGCGGTTCAGTTCGTCGATGTGTTGCATGGCCAGGGCCTTCACATCGGCACTGGCGCGTTGGCGGTCCTGCCACAGGGTCAGCAGCTTGGCGACTTCGTCTAGCGAGAAGCCCAAGTCGCGTGAGCGTTTGATGAAGGCCAGGCGGTGCAGGTCGTCCTGGTGGTACAGGCGATAGCCACTGTCGCTGCGGGTAGCGGGCTTGAGCAGGCCGATGGACTCGTAGTAGCGAATCATCTTGGTGCTGAGCCCGCTGCGGCGGGCGGCCTGGCCGATGTTCATGGGGCCTCCTGCGAGGTGGTGGTGGGTTTCCAGGTTTTCAGCCAAAGGGCATTGCTGACCACGCTGACGCTCGACAGCGCCATGGCGGCGCCGGCCAGTACCGGATTGAGGTAGCCCAGCGCTGCCAGCGGAATGCCGATGAGGTTGTAGATAAAGGCCCAGAACAGGTTCTGGCGAATCTTGGCGTAGGTCTTGCGGCTGATTTCCAGGGCAGCGGGCACCAGGCGCGGGTCGCCACGCATCAAGGTGATGCCGGCCGCCTGCATGGCGACATCGGTGCCACCGCCCATGGCGATGCCGATATCGGCGGCGGCCAGGGCCGGCGCGTCGTTGATGCCATCGCCTACCATCGCCACCACGCCATCCTGCTTGAGTGCGGCGACAGTGGCGGCTTTGTCGGCTGGCAGCACTTCGGCGTGAACGTCATCGATGCCAAGGGCAGCGGCGACCACTTTGGCGCTGCCACGGTTATCACCGGTCAGCAAATGGCTGCTGATGTGGCGTGCCCGTAGGGCCGCGACGACCTGTTCGGCGCCGGGCTTGAGGCTGTCACCGAAGGCGAACAGGCCAATGACACGGGGCTGTTCGCCGCGCTCGATGAGCCACGACAAGGTACGGCCTTCGGTTTCCCAAGCCTGGGCCTGGGTGGCCAGTGCGCCGGGCTGCAGGCCGCTTTCATCGAGCAGGCGTCGGTTACCCAGGGCCAGTTCGCGGCCTTGTACCTGCCCGGCGATACCGCGCCCGGTCAGGGACTGGCTGTTGGTCACTGTCGGAACATCCAGATTCTGCTCGGCGCAGGCCTGCAGCACAGCCTTGGCCAAGGGGTGTTCGCTGCCGCGTTGCAGGGCGCCGGCCAGGCGGTGCAGTTCTGCGCTGTCCCCGACCAGCGCCTGGCTGTGGACGACACGGGGGCTGCCGGATGTCAGGGTGCCGGTCTTGTCGAACACCACGCGGTTGACCGCATGGGCACGCTCCAGGGCTTCGGCGTCTTTGATCAGGATGCCATTTCGGGCAGCGACACCGGTGCCGGCCATGATCGCCGCTGGCGTGGCCAGGCCCAAGGCGCAAGGGCAGGCGATGACCAGCACCGCGACGGCATTGATCAGCGCGGTTTCCAGCGGCGCACCGGCCAACCACCAGCCCACCAGCGTGATCAGTGCCAGCACCAGCACCGCTGGGACGAACACCTGGCTGACGCGGTCCACCAGCTTCTGGATAGGGGCCTTGGCCGCCTGGGCGTCTTCGACCAGACGGATGATCCGGGCCAGTACGGTTTCCGTGCCCAGTGCCTGGGTGCGTACCAGCAAGCGGCCTTCACCGTTGATGGCACCTCCGGTGACTGTATCGCCTGGCTGTTTGGGCACCGGCAGGCTTTCGCCACTGATCAGGGCCTCGTCGGCATGGCTGCTGCCGTCCTCCACCAGGCCATCGACCGGGAAGCGTTCGCCAGGTTTGACCACGACCAGGTCGTCGATGCGCAACTGGTCGATAGCCACGTCTTGCTCCAGGCCATCGACCCATCGTACGGCGCGGTCGGGGCGCAAGGCTTCGAGGGCGCGGATGGCGCTGGCGGTCTGGCGTTTGGCGCGGCTTTCCAGGTACTTGCCCAACAGCACTAGGGCAATCACCACCGCCGAGGCCTCGAAGTACAGATGCGGCGCCATTTCCCCCGAGGCATTCGCCCACTGGTACAGGCTCAGCCCATAACCGGCGCTGGTGCCCAGCGCCACCAGCAGGTCCATGTTGCCAGTGCCGGCGCGAACGGCTTTCCAGGCGGCTACGTAGAAACGTGCGCCGAGGACGAACTGCACCGGTGTGGCGAGCAGGAACTGCACCCAGGCAGGCAGCATCCAGTGAATGCCGAATGGCTGCACCAGCATCGGTACTACCAGGGGCAGGGCGAGCAACAGTGCCAGGCCGACCGCCAAACGCTCCTTGCGCAGAGGGTGGAGCGCATCGCTCTGCTCATCCGCGCCGGCCTGGGGCAGGCGGGCACTGTAGCCGGCTTTCTCCACCGCCTCGATCAGTTGGCGATCATCCAGCGCCTGCAGCACACGCAGATGGGCTCGCTCACTGGCCAGGTTGACGCTGACCTCCTCGACGCCTGGCAGTTTGCCCAAGGCGCGCTCGACACGGCCTACGCAACTGGCGCAGGTCATGCCACTGATTTCCAGCTCTACGGTACGGGTAGGGACGGCATAGCCTGCTTCGCGCACGGCGTCGACCAGGGCGTGCAGGCTGTCGGCCGGCGCGAGGACGCGGGCCTGTTCGGTGGCGAGGTTGACACTGACCTGTTCAGCGCCAGCGACTTTGCGCAGGGCGCGCTCGACACGGCCAGCACAGCTGGCACAGGTCATGCCGGAGATCGGCAGGTCGAACGTGGTGGATGCGGGCATGGCTCACTCCTTGGACTGGCCTCCAGCATCAACCTTGCCACGTGGGGAAGGTCAATAGCCCAGGCCGGCTCGCTTCAACTCAAGCCCATTGTGCCCCATGGCGATGCGGTATTTGTTGATCTGCCCAGCCTGCAGGTTCAAGCGGGTGCTGCGTTGGTCCTCGATACCCGGGGCGCAGCCAGGCGCTTGCCCTGGCAACAGACGCAAGCGCACGTCCACCGGGCCGGGTGGCAGGTTGAAGGAGGTCGATTGTTCCTGGAATACACGTCCAGAGAGCTGATCGTTGAGGTAGATGCCGATTTCGCAGCTGGTGGCCACCTCCAGGCGCTCGCGGGAAATGATCAACACGCTGTAGTCCGAGTTGCCCTCGGCGTAAGCGGGGGGCGTGGCGGCCAATGCGCCTAGCAACCCGACAACGCCCACTGCTGCCCTGAACATGAGAAATCTCCTACTTGCCAAATCATCAAAGGCGCAGCTTGGCCGAGGTCAAGGCAGATTTCCAGCCCGGCCGTTTACCGCAGAACTTGACCTTGACCCGATGGCAAGGTTGAAACTGAGGCAAATCCTGAAAGGAGGTAACCTCGATGCAAGTGTTCAACGTACAAGGCATGACCTGCGGCCACTGCGTGAAAGCGGTGACCCGAGCGGTGCAGGAACAGGACCCACAGGCGCGTGTTGAAGTCGACCTGGCTGGCAAGCAGGTGCGTGTGCAGAGCGAGTTGGGGAGCGAACGGATTCTGCAAGCGATCCGCGAAGAGGGTTATCAGGCCGAGATGGCGTGAGGATGGGGGCGCACCGCGCCCCACCCTGGAGGCGGCCTGCCAGCGACAACACAGAGTAATCGACGCCAAATCGCCGGGTTTTTGTTGCAAATGTTTTCATACTCAGGCCATCCGCAGCAGGTAGACTTACGCGCTTGCTTAGCCTGCTATGGATTCCTGATGAACCTGAGAATGGTGCTGATCCTGGGCGCATTGAGTGCGTTCGGGCCCTTGGCGATCGACTTTTACCTGCCCGCCTTCCCGGCCATGGCGCAGGCTTTCGCCACCGATGAACAACATGTCCAGACTACCCTGGCGGCCTATTTCCTCGGGCTGTCCATTGGCCAGTTGGCCTACGGCCCGATCGCCGACCGCTTTGGCCGGCGCAAACCGCTGCTGTTCGGTGTGGCGTTGTTCACCGTTGCGTCCTTGGCCTGCGCGTTCGCGCCCAACCTCGACACGCTGATCCTGGCGCGTTTCGTCCAAGCGTTGGGGGGCTGTGCCGGTATGGTCCTGTCGCGCGCCATCGTCAGCGACAAGTGCGATGCGGTGGCGTCGGCCAAGGTGTTCTCGCAGTTGATGTTGGTCATGGGCCTGGCACCGATCCTTGCGCCGATGCTCGGTGGCGTGCTGGTGAACCTTGCCGGCTGGCAGTCAATCTTCCTGACCTTGAGCCTGTTCAGCGCGGCCTGCCTGCTGGCAGTTGGCATGGGCCTGCCGGAAAGCCTGCCTGCGCACATACCCCGGCAGCCGCTGTCTGGCGCCTTGCGTCAGTATTTCCGGTTGCTCAGCGACCGGGTGTTCCTGGGGCATGCCCTGACGGGAGGCATCGCCATCGCTGGGATGTTCGCCTACATTGCAGGTTCTCCGTTCGTATTCATCAAGCTCTACGGCGTGCCTGCCGAGCATTACGGCTGGTTCTTCGGTGCCAACGCCGCGGGCTTCATCCTGGTTGCACAGGTCAATGCCCGCTTGCTGGCCAAGCGTGGTCCTGCCTTCCTGCTGGTGCGCGCCGTCTGGATGTATCTGGCGGCAGGTTTGGTGTTGCTGGGCGTGGCGGCCACGCGGCCGACGCCGTTGTGGCCGCTGCTGGTGCCTTTGTTCGTGTGCATTGCCAGCCTGGGGTGCATCATTCCCAATGCGTCGGCTTGCGCCATGAACGGTCAGGGCGCGCGGGCAGGCAGCGCCTCGGCCCTGATGGGGTGCTTGCAGTTCAGTGTCGCCGCAGGCGCGGCGGCACTGGTCGGGCTGTTGCATGATGGCAGCGCGGTACCGATGGCCATGGTGATCAGCTTGTGTGGCGCACTGGTGGTCAGTGTCGCGCTGCTGACCCGGTACTTGCAGGCCAGGCGTCCGGCATGAGCGTGTGAGGTGCCTTCAGGCGGGTTTCCAACGTGGCGACGAAGGCACGCGCCTCGGCTTCACTGCGGAAACTCACCTTGTGCTGATCGAGTTGAACCTGCCAAGGGCAGTTGGGGTTTCGGCTTGATGCAGTGACGACAATCTTCATCGCGGCATACCTCTGAGGGGGCCGGATCAGTGTAGCGCTGTGCCGAGCGCATGCCATGACCGGCTATGGTGTCCTGACTGACGGTCCTGAGGTGCCACCTCCGTGCCCCTTGCAATGCCAGGTGCAATGCCTGGAACCATGTCGAACCTTCGCTTTTGTTTGCGCTACTTTGGGAAGCCTGTTGTCGGCAGTATCTGCGAAGGCAGCGGGCGATCTTTCCTCCAGCTTCGTCTGTAATCCTTCTAGCTTGCGGTTTTGTCACGCCCCATCAGGCGCTGGCCGGGTCTGCTGTGGATAACCCAGGGCTTTCCAGGGTCGGTGCACCCACGGCACGGCCCCCGTACCTGGCAATCCTGAATGGGTGTTTGCCGGGCATATACTGGCGGCGGGGCCAGCGGCAGTGAGTCATGTTTCCCTGCCAGGGGGGCAGACGAAGTGCTGGTGATGCGTGTTGCCACGGTTGGCCATTGGAAACCAAAGTGAGCTTGCAGGGAGTTACCAGGACATGAAAGCAGCCAGCAGCATAAGCCAGATCGCCGGCCTGATGGCAGACCCTAAGCGCAGCGCCATGCTATGGGCGTTGATAGACGGCATACCGCGGCCAGCCGATGAGCTGGCAGTGATGACTGGGCTGACCTCATCCTCGGCGTGCGCGCACCTTTCCCTGTTGTCCTCGGCAGGGTTGCTCAGGTTGGAAGCCAGGGGGCGCAAGCGCTATTTCCGGCTGGCGACGCCTCAGGTGGGGGCGGCGGTCGAGGCCTTGGCCAGCGTGCAACTGGAAAGCGCCAGGGGCGCCGGGGCGAAGGCGGCGCCATTGCAGGTACCGTTGTCAATGCGCAGGGCACGCCGTTGTGGCGATCACCTTGGCGGAGAACTGGCAAGCGAGCTGTACCATCGGCTGGTGGTCGCGGGCTGGCTGGAGGGGGCAGGGCAGCAGTTGCTCGTCAGCGAGCAGGGCCGGGCGGAACTGGCCGCCATTGGCGTCTATATCGAGGCCTTGGCGCCGTGCCAGCAGCGCGCAAGCGCACTCTGTCACTGCAACGAATGGAGCGACCAGGGGCCGCATATCGGCGGAAGCCTGGGTCAGGCGATGTTCAAGCTGTTCCTGCAGTCGGGGTGGATTCGCGAGCCGAAAGGCACACGAGCGTTGCACATATCCGCCATGGGCATTCAGCACATCAATCAGATCGCCCGGGTGAAGACGTTGCAGGTGGGGTAATCAACCACCTGCAATGCCAGGTGTGGTCGATCAGCGAACGAGGCGGGCGTCGAGGCTGTTCTGCGCCAGGCGACGGGCCTGGTCTTCGGTCATGCCCAAGTGTGTGTGCAGGGCATGGAAGTTTTCGGTGACATAACCGCCGAAGTAGGCCGGGTCATCCGAATTGACCGTGACCTTCACGCCGCGCTCCAGCATGTCGAGGATGTTGTGTTGGCCCATGTGTTCGAACACGCAAAGCTTGATGTTCGACAGTGGGCAGACGGTGAGCGGAATCTGTTCGTCGATGATGCGTTGCATCAGGCGTTCGTCCTCGATGGCGCGTACGCCATGGTCGATACGCTGGATCTTCAACAGGTCGATGGCTTCCCAGATGTACTCGGGTGGGCCTTCCTCGCCTGCGTGTGCCACGGTCAAGAAGCCCTCGGCGCGGGCGCGGTCGAAGACGCGCTGGAACTTGCTGGGTGGGTGGCCTTTCTCCGAGCTGTCCAGGCCAACAGCGATGAACGCATCGCGGAATGGCAGGGCCTGGTCGAGGGTCTTTTGCGCTTCTTCCTCGCTGAGGTGGCGCAGGAAGCTGAGGATCAGCCCGCTGGAAATCCCCAGTTGCTCACGGCCATCCTTGAGCGCCTGGTTGATGCCATTGAGCACCACTTCGAAGGGGATACCTCGGTCGGTGTGGGTCTGTGGGTCGAAGAAAGGCTCGGTGTGGATTACGTTCTGGGCTTTGCAGCGTTGCAGGTAAGCCCAGGTCAGGTCGTAGAAGTCCTGCTCGGTGCGTAGCACGTCCGCGCCTTGGTAATAGAGGTCGAGGAATTCTTGCAGGTTGTTGAAGGCATAGGCACTGCGCAGCGCCTCCACATCCCCCCAGGGCAGGGCGATCTTGTTGCGCTCGGCCAGGGCGAACAGCAGTTCGGGCTCCAGCGATCCTTCAAGGTGCAGGTGCAGTTCGGCCTTGGGCAGGGCGTTCAACCATTCATACATAGGGGGTTATCTCAATCAGGTACGGTTGCCGCCATTCTACAGGGCCTGGCCGGGCAATGCGCCCAGCCAGGCCTGTGTTGCCTCAACCAGCGATCAGTTGGGCGGCTGCCTGGCGGTGGTCGGCGATGAGGCCCTGGATGTCCAGGCCCTCGATCTGGCCGTCGATGACGCGCCACTGGCCGCCGACCATGACCCGGTCGGCACGGTCGGCGCCGCAGAGCAGCAGCGCCGAGAGCGGGTCGTGGCTGCCTGAGAAGCGCAGCTCATCGAGTTTGAACAGGGCCAGGTCGGCCTGTCTGCCGGGGGCCAGCTCACCGATATCCTGGCGGCCCAGCAGGCGTGCGGAGCCTTGGGTGGCCCAGCCGAGGGCGCGTTCGGGGGTGATCTGTTCGGCACCGTAGCGCAGGCGCTGCAGGTAAAGCGCCTGGCGAGCTTCCAGGATCATGTTCGAGGCATCGTTGGACGCCGATCCGTCCACGCCCAGGCCCACCGGAGCACCGGAGGTCTCGAGCTCCACGGTCGGACAGATGCCCGATGCCAGGCGCATGTTCGAGCTGGGGCAGTGGCAGATACCGGTGCCTGCAGCGCCCAGGCGGGCCATTTCATCGCCGTTGAAATGAATACCATGGGCCAGCCAGGTGCGCGGACCGAGCCAGCCGACGCTGTCCAGGTAGTCGACGGTACGCAGGCCAAAGCGCTGCAGGCAGAAGTCTTCTTCGTCGAGGGTCTCGGCCAGGTGCGTGTGCAGGCGCACGTCCAGCTCTTCGGCAAGGGTTGCGCTGGCACGCATGATTTCCGGGGTGACCGAGAACGGCGAGCAAGGCGCCAGGGCGATCTGGATCTGCGCGCCGTCACCGCGCTCGTGGTAGCTGTGGATAAGCCGTTGGCTATCGGCCAGGATCACTTCACCTTGTTGCACCGTCTGCTGAGGCGGCAGGCCCCCGTCGGCTTCGCCCAGGCTCATTGAGCCTCGGGTCAGCATGGCGCGCATGCCCAGCTTACGCACGGCCTCGACCTGCACGTCGATGGCGTTGTCCAGGCCTTGGGGGAACAGGTAGTGATGGTCGGCCGCGGTGGTGCAACCGGACAGCAGCAACTCTGCCAATGCTACCTGGCTTGCCAGTTCCAGCTTGGCCGGTGTCAAGCGTGCCCAGACCGGGTAAAGGGTCTTCAGCCAGGGGAACAATGGTTGGTTCACCACTGGCGCCCAGGCCCGGGTGAGGGTTTGGTAGAAGTGGTGGTGGGTATTGATCAGGCCGGGCAGTACGACGTGCTCGCGGGCGTCGAAAACCTGCTCGCAAGGTTGGCTGGGGCTTTCACCAAGGGCCAGGAGTTCGCGGATACGGCCGTCTTCGATCACCAGTCCGCCGCGGGCGTCGAGGGTGTTGGCGGTGAAGATGGCAAGGGGGGATTTCAACCAGATACGGGTCGCAGGCATGGTGCCGGCTCCTCTGAAAGTGGGTTCAGGTTAGCCAGCTCAGTGTTGCCCTGTCTGCTGATCCAGGTCCGCCGCGTGGGCGAGGCTCCGAGTCTACTGCCTCGCCTCGCGGCTTTCAATTCACCAGGTCAGGCTCTCGCCTTTGTAGTTGATGAAGCGCAGACCGGCATTGCCACGTTGAGCTTCGATTTGCTCGACCATGCCACGGGTGCTGGTCAGCACGTCGATTTCGGCGTTTTCGCCACCCATGTCGGTTTTTACCCAGCCCGGATGCATGGCCAGCACGCAAAGATCGGGACGCTGCGCCTCGACCACCAGGAAGCTGTTGATCATCGAATTCAGCGCAGCCTTGCTGGCCTTGTACAAGCACAGTTCGCTGCCATCGGGAATGGTCACGCTGCCCAGGATCGAACTCATGAAGGCCAGTACACCGCTCCCTTCGCGCACTTGGCCAACCAAACGGCGGGCGACACGGATGGGCGCAACGGCATTGGTCATGAACAGGTCGCCAACATCGGCTGCCTGCACGCCGTCCACATCCTGGGGCAGAGGCCCCATGACGCCCGCATTGACGAATACAAGATCGAACACCTCACCCTGAAGGCTTTGCTTGAGCGCATCGAGCTGGGTGGTGTCGTTCATCTCCAGTTGTTCGATGCGTACGCCGGGCACCTGGCGCAGTGTGTCGGCCTTCTGCGGATCACGCACCGTTGCGATGACCTTCCAGCCCTTTTCGTGCAGACGCTGTACCAGGCCTAGGCCCAGTCCACGCGAAGCGCCAATGACAAGGGCGGTTTTTTGAAGGGACATTGGGGACTCCTTGAGCGTTGGAGGAGAGGGATATTGAGCATAATTCAGCCGGGCAGAAGCTGCCCGATCTGAATTTGGTTAAAAAATGACCACCTTTGCCAGGCCGTGTGCCGCCGGGCACTGCACTCATTGGCTAACGGGTTATCCACAGGCTGCTCCACAGTTAATGTGTGCAACCGATCGGGGTATGATTCGAGACCGGTGGCAAAGTGCTGGGGATAAGTCTTGACCCTTCAGACGTTTGCAGCTGTCATCAAACGGTGATCAAAATATGATCAAAGCGCTGGAGCCCTTTGATAACGGGCGCTGCCGGGGAGTGCTCATAGCTTATCCACAGGCAGGCCCACAGTTGTTGTGAGCAAGCTTCAGCCGATTTCCAGAATGATCCGGCCGCGGCTCAGGTCTGCCAGTTGCTGCTGCAAGGTGGGTATGTGTGCCTGGCCTGCGGCGATGCGCAGGTCGACTCCATTGGCGGTGAACTGTTCGTCCAGCACCAGCCCATCCACTTCGGCCAGGCGCAGTTTCACCAAGGCCAGCTCGCTGAAGGTGCAACTGCAGGTGTATTCACTGCGTTGGACCAACAACCTTTTCGGCGCTTGTTGCAAGCATTTGTTGGCACCTCCGCCGTAGGCCCGGGCTAGGCCGCCTGTGCCGAGCTGGATACCGCCGTACCACCGAATGACCAGCACCACCACTTGGTCGCAGTCCTGCGCCTCGATGGCCGCCAGGATCGGCCGCCCGGCCGTGCCGCCAGGTTCGCCGTCGTCGCTGCTGCGGTATTGCGCGCCCAGTTTCCAGGCCCAGCAGTTGTGGGTGGCGGCCAGGTCGCTGTGGCGTTCGATGAAACTCATCGCCTCGGCGGGGCTAGAGATGGGGCCGGCGAGGGTGATGAAGCGGCTCTTGCGGATTTCCTCGCGAAACTCGCAGAGGTCAAGCAGGGTAGAAGGCATAAGTGGCTATGAGGCGCTCGGCGTGATGCCGCAGCCCTTGAGAATGATGTGGATAAGGTTGTTGCTGGCGTCTTCCATGTCTTGCTTGGTCAGGCGGCTGCGGCCGGTGACCTGGCAGATCTGTGTGGCGAAGTCGGCATAGTGCTGGGTGCTGCCCCACAGCAGGAAGATCAGGTGTACCGGATCGACCGGGTCCATCTTGCCGGCGTCGATCCAGGCCTGGAACACCGCGGCCCGGCCTCGGAACCACTCACGGTAGTCGGCGCTGAAATACTCGGTGAGGCAAGTACCGCCGCTGATCACTTCCATGGCGAAGATTCTCGACGCTTGTGGGTTGCGCCGGGAGAACTCCATCTTGGTGCGGATGTACTGGCTCAGCGCCACAGCCGGGTCGTCATCGACGCTGAGGGCGTTGAAGGTGCTGTCCCACAACTCGATGATGTTGCTGAGCACCGCGATATAAAGGCCAAGCTTGTTAGTGAAGTAATAATGCAGGTTAGCCTTGGGCAGCCCGGCTTTCAGCGCGATGGTATTCATGCTGGTGCCTTTGAAACCATGGCGCGCGAATTCGTCTTCGGCTGCCTGGATGATGGCCTGTTCGTTTTTCTGGCGGATGCGGCCAGCGGGCTTGCCTGAGGCAGAGAGGCGATGCGCAGGGACTTCAAGGGTCATGGACGATTCCGTACGGGTCAGTGGCTGCGGCTGTCGGACAAGATTACCTTCCTGCGCCGAACTGACAAGCGTTAGCGTCAGAGACAGGCATCAGCGCGTCGCTGCCAGGCTTTCGAGGAAGCTTTCCAGTACCAGATTCGGCCGGCGTCCCTTGCGGGTCACCCAGCTCAGGCTCAGGTCATAGAAGCGTTGGCCGGGTTTCAGCGCGCGCAGTCGGCCCTGCTGGACCCAGAAGCTGGCGTAGTGGTCGGGCAGGTAGCCGATGTAGCGTCCGGTCAGGATCAGAAAGGCCATGCCTTCGCGATCCGATGCACTAGCGGTGCAGTGCAGGGCCTGATAGTGAGCCTGGATGTCGCTTGGCAGGCGGAACGTAGGGGCGATAGCTTCCTGGCTGTTGAGGCGTGCGTCGTCGATTTGCTGGTCATCGGCGTAGAACAGTGGGTGCCCCACCGCGCAATAAAGCAGCGAACGCTCGCTGTACAGGGGTTCATATTCCAATCCTGAAAGAGGGCTGGTCTGCGGTACCACGCCGACATGCAGGCTGCCGTCGAGCACACCCTGCTCGACCTGGCTGGGGGCGATCATACGGATGTTGATGCGCACGTCGGGGCCCCGGTCCTTCAGTTCTGCCAGGGCGTGGGTGATGCGCATGTGCGGCAGGGTCACCAGGTTGTCGGTCAGGCCGATGTTCAGCTCGCCACGCAGGTGCTGGTGCAACCCGTTGACCTCGGTACGAAAGGTCTCCAGGGCGCTGAGCAACTGCAGCGCCGAGTGATACACCTCGCGTCCCTCCTCGGTAAGCGAGAAGCCGGCGCGTCCGCGCTGGCACAGGCGCAAGCCCAGGCGTTGCTCCAGATCGTTCATCTGCTGGCTGATGGCCGAGCGCCCGATGCCCAAGACGTTCTCGGCGGCAGAGAAACCACCGCACTCGACTACGCTGCGGTAGATCTTCAGCAGACGAATGTCGAAATCGCTGACTTGTGCGAGAGGGTCGGGACGTCGGCTCATAAGTTTAGTCTTGTTCAATCTGAAGATTAGAAATGTTGGCTTTTTCAGACTTTATCGCCGTGCCAACTTAGCTGCAACAACATCCATCGTTGCCTAATCGTCTCTCGAGGAACCGCCGATGAACATGCCGGAAACCGCCCCTGCAGGAATGGCCAGCCAGCTCAAGCTGGATGCGCACTGGATGCCTTACACCGCCAACCGCAACTTCCAGCGCGACCCGCGTCTGATCGTGGCTGCATCGGGCAACTACCTGACCGATGACAAGGGCCGCAAGATTTTCGACGCCCTGTCGGGCCTGTGGACCTGCGGCGCCGGTCACACGCGTCAGGAAATCACCGAGGCGGTCGCACGTCAGCTCGGCACCCTGGATTACTCCCCCGCGTTTCAGTTCGGGCACCCGCTGTCGTTCCAGTTGGCTGAGAAAATCGCCGAGCTGACCCCGGGCGACCTGAACCATGTCTTCTATACCAACTCCGGTTCCGAGTGCTGCGACACCGCGCTGAAGATGGTACGTGCCTACTGGCGCCTGAAGGGCCAGGCCACCAAGACCAAGATCATCGGCCGCGCCCGTGGCTACCATGGTGTGAACATCGCTGGCACCAGCCTCGGTGGCGTCAACGGCAACCGCAAGATGTTCGGCCAGCTGCTGGACGTCGACCACCTGCCTCACACCGTGCTGCCGGCCAACGCCTTCTCCAAGGGCTTGCCGGAGGAGGGCGGAATCGCCCTGGCCGACGAGATGCTCAAGCTGATCGAACTGCACGATGCCTCGAACATCGCCGCAGTCATCGTCGAGCCCCTGGCCGGTTCGGCTGGCGTGTTGCCGCCACCGAAGGGGTATCTCAAGCGTCTGCGCGAAATCTGCACCCAGCACAACATCCTGCTGATCTTCGACGAAGTGATCACCGGCTTCGGCCGCATGGGCGCCATGACCGGCTCCGAGGCCTTCGGCGTGACCCCTGACCTGATGTGCATCGCCAAGCAGGTCACCAATGGTGCCATCCCGATGGGCGCGGTGATCGCCAGCAGCGAGATCTACCAGACCTTCATGAACCAGCCGACCCCGGAATACGCCGTGGAATTCCCACACGGCTACACCTACTCGGCTCATCCAGTGGCCTGTGCCGCCGGTATCGCCGCGCTCGACTTGCTGCAGAAGGAAAACCTGGTGCAATCGGCTGCCGAGCTGGCGCCGCACTTCGAGAAGCTGCTGCATGGCGTCAAGGGCACCAAGAATATCGTCGATATCCGCAACTACGGCCTGGCTGGCGCGATCCAGATCGCTGCCCGTGATGGCGATGCCATCGTCCGTCCGTACGAGGCGGCGATGAAACTGTGGAAAGCCGGCTTCTATGTGCGCTTCGGGGGCGACACCCTGCAGTTCGGGCCAACCTTCAACACCAAGCCGCAGGAGCTGGACAGCCTGTTCGATGCGGTAGGCGAAGCCCTGAACCAGATCGACTGACCTTTCCGACTTTGACGTAGGGTGCGTGCTCAGCACGCGCCTGGCTCAACCCTCTTTATCTGGAGTTATGCATGAGCATTGTTCAGCACCTGATCCACGGCGAGCTGGTTACTAAAGGCGAGCGCACTGCCGATGTGTTCAACCCGTCCACTGGCCAGGCAGTTCGAAAGGTCGAGCTGGCCAGTCGTGCAACCGTTCAGCAAGCCATCGATTCGGCCAAGGCTGCCTTCCCGGCCTGGCGCAACACCCCGCCTGCCAAGCGTGCTCAGGTCATGTTCCGCTTCAAGCAGTTGCTGGAGCAGAACGAAGCCAAGATATCGCAGATGATCAGCGAAGAGCACGGCAAGACCCTGGAAGACGCCGCTGGTGAACTGAAGCGCGGTATCGAGAACGTGGAGTTCGCTTGTGCTGCCCCTGAAGTGTTGAAAGGCGAGTACAGCCGCAACGTTGGCCCGAATATCGATGCCTGGTCCGACTTCCAGCCGCTGGGTGTGGTTGCCGGTATCACCCCATTCAACTTCCCGGCCATGGTTCCGCTGTGGATGTATCCATTGGCCATCGCTTGCGGTAACGCATTCATCCTCAAGCCCTCCGAGCGCGACCCGAGTTCCACGCTGTTCATTGCCCAGTTGCTGCTTGAGGCCGGTTTGCCAAAAGGCATCCTCAACGTGGTCCACGGTGACAAGGAAGCCGTGGATGCGCTGATCGAGGCGCCTGAGGTCAAGGCGCTGAGCTTCGTGGGTTCGACCCCGATCGCCGAGTACATCTACGCTGAAGGCACCAAGCGCGGCAAGCGTGTGCAGGCGCTGGGCGGAGCCAAGAACCATGCGGTACTGATGCCGGATGCCGACCTGGACAACGCGGTCAGTGCACTTATGGGCGCGGCGTATGGTTCGTGCGGCGAGCGTTGCATGGCGATTTCGGTCGCGGTCTGCGTGGGTGACCAGGTGGCCGATGCGCTGATTGCCAAACTGGAGCCGCAGATCAAGGCACTGAAGATTGGTGCCGGCACTGCTTGCGGTCTGGACATGGGCCCGCTGGTAACCGCTGCGGCTCGCGACAAGGTGGTCGGTTATATCGACGACGGCGTTGCCGCTGGTGCCAAACTGGTGGTCGATGGCCGTGGCTACCGCGTGTCGGGCAATGAGGATGGTTACTTCGTAGGTGGCACGCTGTTCGACAACGTGACGCCAGAGATGCGCATCTATAAAGAAGAGATCTTCGGCCCGGTGTTGTGCGTCGTGCGCGTGAACAGCCTGGAGCAGGCCATGCAGCTGATCAATGATCACGAGTATGGCAACGGCACCTGCATCTTCACCCGTGACGGCGAAGCTGCACGCCTGTTCTGCGACGAGATCGAAGTGGGCATGGTCGGCGTCAACGTCCCGCTGCCGGTGCCGGTGGCTTACCACAGCTTCGGCGGCTGGAAGCGTTCGCTGTTCGGCGACCTGCACGCCTATGGTCCGGATGGCGTGCGCTTCTATACCCGTCGCAAGGCGATCACCCAGCGTTGGCCGCAGCGTGCGAGCCACGAGGCCTCGCAGTTCGCGTTCCCAAGCCTGTAAGGGTTGCGATAGCAGCGGGGGAGGCCGAAAGGCCTCCCCCGCTTTGTTTCCAGTGGCGTCCTTGCAGACCAACCGGGTAGGCGAGAGCCTTGCTCGCGATGCGCCGCGCGGGCGGCGCTCGATCTACAAACCGCTGAATGCATCGCGGCGGGCACCTGGCGGCCTCGATACGGTCCGTGTTTGCCATTATTTCAATTTAAATGAACATTAACGGTTGACGGCCTCTCGAATCCCCTTATAATGCGCCCCACTTCCGACGCAGTCGAAACGAAAAACTCCTTGTTAATCAACAGGTTGAGCGTTTAGAAAGCAATCGGAAGCGCTGAAAGAGGTGGTTGACAGCGTTTTAAAACGCTGTATTATTCGCCTCCCGCTACGAGAGATCGCAGCGAGTCAAGTGTTTGAAGCTAAACGAGTTTCTCGCAAAAAACTTCAAAATAAACGCTTGACAGCAAATGAGGAAAGCGTAGAATGCGCGCCTCGGTTGAGACGAAACGCTCTTAGCCAAACGCTCTTTAACAAATCGAATCAAGCAATTCGTGTGGGTGCTTGTGAGTACGGACTGATAGTCACAAAGATTATCAGCATCACAAGTGGCCATGCGAGAAATCACATAGTCATTTGAGATTGCTGAGCCAAGTTTAGGGTTTCTTAAAAACCCAAGCAGTATTGAACTGAAGAGTTTGATCATGGCTCAGATTGAACGCTGGCGGCAGGCCTAACACATGCAAGTCGAGCGGATGACGGGAGCTTGCTCCTTGATTCAGCGGCGGACGGGTGAGTAATGCCTAGGAATCTGCCTGGTAGTGGGGGACAACGTTTCGAAAGGAACGCTAATACCGCATACGTCCTACGGGAGAAAGCAGGGGACCTTCGGGCCTTGCGCTATCAGATGAGCCTAGGTCGGATTAGCTAGTTGGTGAGGTAATGGCTCACCAAGGCGACGATCCGTAACTGGTCTGAGAGGATGATCAGTCACACTGGAACTGAGACACGGTCCAGACTCCTACGGGAGGCAGCAGTGGGGAATATTGGACAATGGGCGAAAGCCTGATCCAGCCATGCCGCGTGTGTGAAGAAGGTCTTCGGATTGTAAAGCACTTTAAGTTGGGAGGAAGGGCAGTAAGCTAATACCTTGCTGTTTTGACGTTACCGACAGAATAAGCACCGGCTAACTCTGTGCCAGCAGCCGCGGTAATACAGAGGGTGCAAGCGTTAATCGGAATTACTGGGCGTAAAGCGCGCGTAGGTGGTTCGTTAAGTTGGATGTGAAAGCCCCGGGCTCAACCTGGGAACTGCATCCAAAACTGGCGAGCTAGAGTACGGTAGAGGGTGGTGGAATTTCCTGTGTAGCGGTGAAATGCGTAGATATAGGAAGGAACACCAGTGGCGAAGGCGACCACCTGGACTGATACTGACACTGAGGTGCGAAAGCGTGGGGAGCAAACAGGATTAGATACCCTGGTAGTCCACGCCGTAAACGATGTCAACTAGCCGTTGGAATCCTTGAGATTTTAGTGGCGCAGCTAACGCATTAAGTTGACCGCCTGGGGAGTACGGCCGCAAGGTTAAAACTCAAATGAATTGACGGGGGCCCGCACAAGCGGTGGAGCATGTGGTTTAATTCGAAGCAACGCGAAGAACCTTACCAGGCCTTGACATGCAGAGAACTTTCCAGAGATGGATTGGTGCCTTCGGGAACTCTGACACAGGTGCTGCATGGCTGTCGTCAGCTCGTGTCGTGAGATGTTGGGTTAAGTCCCGTAACGAGCGCAACCCTTGTCCTTAGTTACCAGCACGTTATGGTGGGCACTCTAAGGAGACTGCCGGTGACAAACCGGAGGAAGGTGGGGATGACGTCAAGTCATCATGGCCCTTACGGCCTGGGCTACACACGTGCTACAATGGTCGGTACAGAGGGTTGCCAAGCCGCGAGGTGGAGCTAATCTCACAAAACCGATCGTAGTCCGGATCGCAGTCTGCAACTCGACTGCGTGAAGTCGGAATCGCTAGTAATCGCGAATCAGAATGTCGCGGTGAATACGTTCCCGGGCCTTGTACACACCGCCCGTCACACCATGGGAGTGGGTTGCACCAGAAGTAGCTAGTCTAACCTTCGGGAGGACGGTTACCACGGTGTGATTCATGACTGGGGTGAAGTCGTAACAAGGTAGCCGTAGGGGAACCTGCGGCTGGATCACCTCCTTAATCGACGACATCAGCCTGCTGATGAGCTCCCACACGAATTGCTTGATTCATTGTCGAAGACGATCAAGACCCTATATAGGTCTGTAGCTCAGTTGGTTAGAGCGCACCCCTGATAAGGGTGAGGTCGGCAGTTCAAATCTGCCCAGACCTACCAATATGCGGGGCCATAGCTCAGCTGGGAGAGCGCCTGCCTTGCACGCAGGAGGTCAGCGGTTCGATCCCGCTTGGCTCCACCACTCGCTTACTTGATCAGAACTTAGAAATGAGCATTCAGATCGAATGTTGATTTCTGACTTTTGTCAGATCGTTCTTTAAAAATTCGGATATGTGATAGATAGACTGGCACGCACTTTCACTGGTGTGATGTCAGGCTAAGGTAAAATTTGTGAGTTCTGCTCTTAATTGAGCAACATGCGAATTTTCGGCGAATGTCGTCTTCACAGTATAACCAGATTGCTTGGGGTTATATGGTCAAGTGAAGAAGCGCATACGGTGGATGCCTTGGCAGTCAGAGGCGATGAAAGACGTGGTAGCCTGCGATAAGCTTTGGGGAGTCGGCAAACAGACTGTGATCCAGAGATCTCTGAATGGGGGAACCCAGCCAGCACAAGCTGGTTATCTTGTACTGAATACATAGGTGCAAGAGGCGAACCAGGGGAACTGAAACATCTAAGTACCCTGAGGAAAAGAAATCAACCGAGATTCCCTTAGTAGTGGCGAGCGAACGGGGACCAGCCCTTAAGTTGATTTGAGATTAGTGGAACGCTCTGGAAAGTGCGGCCATAGTGGGTGATAGCCCCGTACACGAAAATCTCTTGTCAATGAAATCGAGTAGGACGGAGCACGAGAAACTTTGTCTGAACATGGGGGGACCATCCTCCAAGGCTAAATACTACTGACTGACCGATAGTGAACCAGTACCGTGAGGGAAAGGCGAAAAGAACCCCGGAGAGGGGAGTGAAATAGAACCTGAAACCGTATGCGTACAAGCAGTGGGAGCCTACTTTGTTAGGTGACTGCGTACCTTTTGTATAATGGGTCAGCGACTTATATTCAGTGGCGAGCTTAACCGAATAGGGGAGGCGTAGCGAAAGCGAGTCTTAATAGGGCGTTTAGTCGCTGGGTATAGACCCGAAACCGGGCGATCTATCCATGGGCAGGTTGAAGGTTAGGTAACACTGACTGGAGGACCGAACCGACTACCGTTGAAAAGTTAGCGGATGACCTGTGGATCGGAGTGAAAGGCTAATCAAGCTCGGAGATAGCTGGTTCTCCTCGAAAGCTATTTAGGTAGCGCCTCATGTATCACTCCAGGGGGTAGAGCACTGTTTCGGCTAGGGGGTCATCCCGACTTACCAAACCGATGCAAACTCCGAATACCTGGAAGTGCCGAGCATGGGAGACACACGGCGGGTGCTAACGTCCGTCGTGAAAAGGGAAACAACCCAGACCGTCAGCTAAGGTCCCAAAGTCATGGTTAAGTGGGAAACGATGTGGGAAGGCTTAGACAGCTAGGAGGTTGGCTTAGAAGCAGCCATCCTTTAAAGAAAGCGTAATAGCTCACTAGTCGAGTCGGCCTGCGCGGAAGATGTAACGGGGCTCAAACCATGCACCGAAGCTACGGGTGTCATCTTTGATGACGCGGTAGAGGAGCGTTCTGTAAGCCTGTGAAGGTGAGTTGAGAAGCTTGCTGGAGGTATCAGAAGTGCGAATGCTGACATGAGTAACGACAATGGGAGTGAAAAACTCCCACGCCGAAAGACCAAGGTTTCCTGCGCAACGTTAATCGACGCAGGGTTAGTCGGTCCCTAAGGCGAGGCTGAAAAGCGTAGTCGATGGAAAACAGGTTAATATTCCTGTACTTCCAGTTATTGCGATGGAGGGACGGAGAAGGCTAGGCCAGCTTGGCGTTGGTTGTCCAAGTTTAAGGTGGTAGGCTGAGATCTTAGGCAAATCCGGGATCTTAAGGCCGAGAGCTGATGACGAGTTGCCTTTAGGCGACGAAGTGGTTGATGCCATGCTTCCAAGAAAAGCTCCTAAGCTTCAGATAACTGGGAACCGTACCCCAAACCGACACAGGTGGTCGGGTAGAGAATACCAAGGCGCTTGAGAGAACTCGGGTGAAGGAACTAGGCAAAATGGCACCGTAACTTCGGGAGAAGGTGCGCCGACGAGGGTGAAGGACTTGCTCCGTAAGCCCATGTCGGTCGAAGATACCAGGCCGCTGCGACTGTTTATTAAAAACACAGCACTCTGCAAACACGAAAGTGGACGTATAGGGTGTGACGCCTGCCCGGTGCCGGAAGGTTAATTGATGGGGTTAGCGCAAGCGAAGCTCTTGATCGAAGCCCCGGTAAACGGCGGCCGTAACTATAACGGTCCTAAGGTAGCGAAATTCCTTGTCGGGTAAGTTCCGACCTGCACGAATGGCGTAACGATGGCGGCGCTGTCTCCACCCGAGACTCAGTGAAATTGAAATCGCTGTGAAGATGCAGTGTATCCGCGGCTAGACGGAAAGACCCCGTGAACCTTTACTATAGCTTTGCACTGGACTTTGAATTTGCTTGTGTAGGATAGGTGGGAGGCTTTGAAGTGGGGACGCCAGTTCTCATGGAGCCATTCTTGAAATACCACCCTGGCAACTTTGAGGTTCTAACTCAGGTCCGTTATCCGGATCGAGGACAGTGTATGGTGGGTAGTTTGACTGGGGCGGTCTCCTCCCAAAGAGTAACGGAGGAGTACGAAGGTGCGCTCAGACCGGTCGGAAATCGGTCGCAGAGTATAAAGGCAAAAGCGCGCTTGACTGCGAGACAAACACGTCGAGCAGGTACGAAAGTAGGTCTTAGTGATCCGGTGGTTCTGTATGGAAGGGCCATCGCTCAACGGATAAAAGGTACTCCGGGGATAACAGGCTGATACCGCCCAAGAGTTCATATCGACGGCGGTGTTTGGCACCTCGATGTCGGCTCATCACATCCTGGGGCTGAAGCCGGTCCCAAGGGTATGGCTGTTCGCCATTTAAAGTGGTACGCGAGCTGGGTTTAGAACGTCGTGAGACAGTTCGGTCCCTATCTGCCGTGGACGTTTGAGATTTGAGAGGGGCTGCTCCTAGTACGAGAGGACCGGAGTGGACGAACCTCTGGTGTTCCGGTTGTCACGCCAGTGGCATTGCCGGGTAGCTATGTTCGGAAGAGATAACCGCTGAAAGCATCTAAGCGGGAAACTTGCCTCAAGATGAGATCTCACTGGAACCTTGAGTTCCCTAAAGGGCCGTCGAAGACTACGACGTTGATAGGTTGGGTGTGTAAGCGCTGTGAGGCGTTGAGCTAACCAATACTAATTGCCCGTGAGGCTTGACCATATAACACCCAAGCAATTTGCTGACGCAGATTGCGGTGGTGAAGACGAAACGACCGAAAGTTCGCAAGACCACAAATTCACATATCCGAATTGGCCAAGAGTGTTTACACGACATTCTGGCAACAGAATTTCTTGACGACCATAGAGCATTGGAACCACCTGATCCCATCCCGAACTCAGTAGTGAAACGATGCATCGCCGATGGTAGTGTGGGGTTTCCCCATGTGAGAGTAGGTCATCGTCAAGATTCATTTCGCAAAACCCCTATCTGCGCGAGCAGGTAGGGGTTTTGTCTTTCTGGCGCAGTCGCGCACGCGTGTCCCCCGCATTAGTCGCCTCCCACATTTGCAGCCAGATCACTAGAATAGAGCCGACGTACCCATTCAGAGCTCTGTATGCCCAACCCTTTAGAACCTGAAGCGCTAGATCGACTCCCCCTTAAAGAGCTCGTCGCCTGTCATGAATGCGACCTGTTGATGCGCAAGCCGGTACTGCAGCGAGACGAAAAGGCTCAGTGCCCGCGCTGTGGATATGAGCTGTACGCTCACCGTCATAACGTGGTCAACCGCAGCCTGGCCCTGGTGCTGACAGCTTTGTTGCTCTACGTGCCCGCCAACTTCCTGCCGATCATGCAGTTGCACCTGCTTGGGCAGACCTCCGATGACACCGTCTGGACAGGTGTGGTGGGTCTGTACAATTCGCAAATGCGGGGTGTGGCAGTGGTGGTCTTCCTCTGCAGCATGGCCATCCCTGCGGTGAAATTACTGTGTCAGTTGCTGGTGCTGTTGAGCATTCGCCTCGACGTAGGGCGCAGCTACGGTTTGCTGTTCTATCGCATTTATCATCATTTGCGAGATTGGGGCATGCTCGAGGTCTATTTCATGGGCGTGCTGGTGGCGATCGTCAAGCTCGTCGACCTGGCCGAGCTTACCGTAGGGCTTGGCCTGTTCTGCTTTATCAGTCTTTTGCTGATACAGGTCTGGCTCGAAGTGGTGATGTCTCCACACCAGATCTGGAGCGCACTTTCCGGGGAGGATCTCCATGCGGGCGATTGATGCAGGCATCCTGGTCTGTAATGAATGCCATGAGTTGAACCGCCAGGAGGCCGACAGTACTTCGCAGACCTGCACGCGGTGTGGTGCGGTCGTGCATGCGCGTCGGCCAAACAGTATCGTGCGCACTTGGGCGCTGCTGATCACTGCGTCGATCCTCTACATTCCGGCGAACATGCTGCCGATCATGACCGTCAGCACGCTTGGGCAGGGTAGCCCCGACACCATCATGTCCGGTGTTATTACCCTGCTGCAGCACGGCATGCTGCCAATTGCCGCCGTGGTGTTCATTGCCAGCATTTTGGTACCCACCTTCAAGTTGGTGGGTATCGGCCTGCTGCTGTACTCGGTGCAGCGTCACCAGCCCTTGTCAGCGCGACAAAGGATCCTGATGTACCGCTTCATCGAATTCATTGGGCGCTGGTCCATGCTCGATATCTTCGTCATTGCCATATTAGTGGCCGTGGTGAATTTCGGGCGTATCGCCAGTGTCGAAGCCAACTTGGGCGCCGTTGCATTTGCCAGTGTGGTGATCCTGACGATGCTCGCAGCTTTAACTTTTGATCCCCGACTGATCTGGGATAACACGGAGTCGGATGACGACCATGAGTGACGTGCCTACGGCTAGAACCCGACCAGCTTCGAACTGGTCGGCTATCTGGATTTTGCCGCTGATCGCCTTGCTGATCGGTGGCTGGTTGGCTTGGCAGGCCTATCGCGATGCGGGTGTTGAAATCGAAGTTCGATTCGAGAGCGGGGAAGGAATCGTCGCCAACAAGACCGAAGTCATCTACAAGGGCATGCCCGTCGGCAAGGTGAAGAGCCTGGTGCTCGATGCCAAGGGCGAGAACCAAGGTGTCATCGCCACCATTGAGATGAACAAGGCCGCCCAGCCTCATCTGAATAAAGGCACGCGCTTCTGGCTGGTCAAGCCCAGTGTCAGCCTGGCAGGTATTTCCGGCCTTGAGACACTGGTGTCCGGTAACTACATCGCGGTGAGCCCAGGCGAGGGTGAGCGCACCAAGCGCTTCACTGCGCTGAAAGTGGCGCCGCCGCTGTCGGACTCCGAGCCAGGCCTGCACCTTACCCTCAAAGCCGAACGGCTGGGTTCGCTCAACCGTGACAGCCCCGTGTTCTATAAGCAGATCCAGGTGGGTCGGGTAAAGAGCTACCGCTTGTCCGAGGATCAGGAAACCGTCGAGATCAAAGTGTTCATCGAACCGGCTTATGCCAGCCTGGTGCGAAAGCACACGCGGTTCTGGAATGCCAGTGGCATCAGCATCGACGCTGACCTGTCTGGCGTGAAGGTGCGCAGCGAGTCGCTGTCCAGTATCGTGGCCGGGGGGATTGCCTTCGCCACACCGGAATACCGCAAGGACAGCCCGCCCACCGATCCGAGCCTGCCATTCCGTCTGTACGAGGACTTCGATGCAGCCCAGGCGGGAATACGGATCAAGGTCAAGCTCACCGACTATGAAGGCTTGCAGGCCGGGCGCACGCCCGTGATGTACAAGGGGATCCAGGTCGGTTCGCTCAAGGCCCTGAAGATGGAAGACAACCTGGGCAGTGCCACGGCCGAGCTGACACTCGACCCGCTGGCCGAGGACTACCTGGTAGAAGGCACGCAGTTCTGGGTGGTCAAGCCGTCGATCTCCCTGGCCGGCATCACCGGCCTGGAAGCATTGGTCAAAGGTAACTACATCGCGATTCGTCCGGGCGAGAAGGGGGCCAAGCCTCTGCGCGAGTTCGAGGCCAGGCCCAAGGCGCCACCGCTCGACCTGAAATCCCCAGGCCTGCACATGGTGCTGTTCGCCGATACCTTGGGATCGCTCGAAATCGGCAGCCCGGTGATGTACCGCCAGGTCAAGGTCGGTAGCGTGCAGAGCTACCAGTTTGCCCGTAACAGCAATCGCATCCTGATTGGCGTGCATATCGAGCAGGAGTACCAGAACCTGGTAAACGGCTCGTCCCGATTCTGGAACGTCAGCGGTATCACGCTGACCGGAGGGCTGTCGGGCATCAAGATCAAGAGCGAGTCACTGCAGACGCTGATGGCCGGCGGTATCGCATTCGACACACCGGTTGCGAACGTGGCGCTCAAACGCCGGATTCCACGTTTCCGCCTGCATGAGAGCCAGGAGGCAGTGAATCGTGCCGGCACCTTGGTGACCATCCGTGTCACCCGGGCCGATGGCTTGAAGCCTGGTACCGCGATTCGCTTCCGTGGCCTGGATGTGGGCAGTGTCGAGAGTGTCGACCTGACTGCTGACCTGCAAGCAGTGCTGCTGCGTGCGCGCATTACCGAAGCAGCCGACCGCATTGCCCGTGTCGGTACTCAGTTCTGGGTGGTCAAGCCTTCACTTGGTCTCGTACGCACCGAGAACCTGGATACCCTGGTAGGTGGGCAATACCTGGAAGTGCTGCCGGCAGCCAAGGACAAGGGGCCGCAGCGTGATTTCATTGCACTGGCCGATGCCCCGGCGTTCACGGAGCCGGAAGTCGGCTTGCCCCTAACCCTGAGCGCGCCCCGCCGTGGGTCTATCAAGCCGGGCGTACCTGTCACCTACCGTGAAGTGGCGGTAGGCAAGGTCACCGGCTTCGAGCTTGGGCAGAATGCCGACCGGGTGCTGATCCATATCCTGATCGAGCCTCGCTACGCCGCCTTGGTACGCAGTGGCAGCCGATTCTGGAACAGCAGCGGCTTTGGCTTCGATTGGGGTCTGTTCAAAGGCGCCACGGTGCGGACCGAGTCGGTGGAGACGCTGATCGATGGCGGTATCGCCTTCGCGACACCGGATGGCGAACAGATGGGCACCCCAGCCCGGCCTCAGCAGACCTTTGCCTTGTTCGACAAGGCCGAGGATGAATGGCTGCAATGGGCGCCCAAGATCCAGATTGCCAAGTAAGGGGCATTTCTCAGGCGGGGCCGCGTGCGGCCCCCACTGATTGCCAGTGAACCGGCGATTGCAGAAGCAAATCGCAGGCAATAAAAAACCGACCCTAGGGTCGGTTTTTCGACAAGCGCGTCGCTTAGGCAGCTGCAGCTTCTTTCAGCGCCTTGATGTGGCCATTCAGACGGCCTTTGTGGCGAGCAGCCTTGTTCTTGTGGATGATGCCCTTGTCGGCCATACGGTCGATTACAGGCACAGCCAGGATGTAGGCGGCTTGCGCTTTTTCGGCGTCTTTTGCGTCGATGGCTTTGACTACATTCTTGATGTAGGTGCGGACCATGGAACGCAGGCTGGCGTTGTGGCTGCGACGCTTCTCAGCCTGTTTTGCACGTTTCTTGGCGGAAGGTGTGTTGGCCACCGTCGAGCTCCTCGAAAGACTTTAGGTAAATAGCAAACAAAATAGGCCGCGAATCATGCCGATCAGTCGAGCGGATGTCAAGGCCACCTGCAGGGTTCCGCCGAGCGGTGCGCCAACAAGAGGGAAATATTCCTTTCTGCTGCGCGACCTGTAAACTCGGGAATTTTTGGCTCCCATGCGAAGGCGCGGGAGTATCGCACATTCGGACGCTGTCTGGCAGCGTCCTCTGCCCTTGGCGTGAAACTTTTCGATGAACCTGCTCAAATCCCTCGCCGCTGTCAGCTCCATCACCATGATTTCCAGGGTACTGGGCTTCGTTCGTGACACCATCCTGGCGCGTGTGTTTGGCGCTGGTATCGCCACCGACGCCTTCTTCATCGCCTTCAAGCTGCCCAACCTGCTGCGACGCATTTTCGCCGAGGGCGCATTCTCGCAAGCCTTCGTGCCGATCCTGGCCGAGTACAAGACTCAACAGGGCGAGGAGGCGACCCGCACCTTCATCGCCTATGTCAGTGGCCTGCTGACCCTGGCCTTGGCGCTGGTCACCGCCGTCGGCATCCTCGCCGCGCCCTGGGTGGTGTGGGCAACCGCGCCCGGGTTCGTCGACAGCCCCGAGAAGTACCAGCTGACCACCGACCTGCTGCGCGTGACCTTTCCTTATATACTGTTGATCTCGTTGTCGTCCCTGGCCGGCGCGATCCTCAATACCTGGAACCGTTTCTCCGTCCCGGCGTTCACCCCGACCTTGCTGAACGTGGCGATGATCGCCTTCGCGTTGCTGCTGACGCCGTATTTCGACCCGCCCATCATGGCGCTGGCCTGGGGGGTACTGGCCGGCGGCCTGGCGCAACTCGTCTACCAGCTGCCGGCGCTGAAGAAGATCGGCATGCTCGTGCTGCCGCGCCTCAACTTGCGCGACACGGGCGTCTGGCGCGTGCTCAAGCAGATGCTGCCGGCCATCCTGGGGGTGTCGGTCAGCCAGATCTCGCTGATCATCAACACCATCTTCGCGTCCTTCCTGGTGGCCGGCTCGGTGTCGTGGATGTACTACGCCGACCGCCTCATGGAACTGCCGTCAGGCGTGCTGGGTGTCGCGTTGGGCACCATCCTGCTGCCGACCCTGGCCAAGACCTACGCCAACAAGGACCGCGAAGAGTATTCGCGCATTCTCGACTGGGGCCTGCGACTGTGCTTCCTGCTGGTGCTGCCCTGCACCCTGGCCCTGGCGATCCTGGCCGAGCCGCTGACCGTGGCACTGTTCCAGTACGGCAAGTTCAGCGCCTTCGATGCGGCCATGACCCAGCGTGCGCTCATCGCCTATTCCGTGGGCTTGCTGGCGATCATTCTGGTCAAGGTGCTGGCACCTGGCTTCTATGCGCAGCAGAATATCCGGACACCGGTGAAGATCGCCATTTTCACCCTGGTCTGCACCCAGCTGTTCAACCTGGCGCTGATCGGCCCCCTCAAGCATGCCGGCCTGGCCCTGGCCATCAGCCTTGGCGCCTGCCTCAATGCCGGACTGCTGTTCTGGAAGCTGCGCAGCCAGCAATTGTTCCAGCCGCAGCCAGGCTGGGCCATGTTCCTATTCAAGCTGGTGTTGGCGGTGACGCTGATGTCGGCGGTGTTGCTGGTGGGCATGCATTACCTGCCAGCCTGGGAGCTGGGCGGCATGCTCGAACGTTTCGTACGCCTGGGGGCATTGATCCTGGCGGGGGTGGTGACCTATTTCGGTTGCCTGTACCTGTGTGGTTTCCGGCCCCGGCATTTCGCCCGCAAGGCCCTGCATTGAAGCTGAAGGCGGGTCAGGCGTCGGTTTTTCGCATTCCACGCCACCCCTTGGCGCTGTTGCCTGTCACCAGCGCCCGGGTGTGGTTATAATCGGCCACTTTATGAGCAAGAAGCGCGTTATGCAGCTGGTTCGAGGTCTTCACAACCTGCGCCCCGAGCACCGGGGCTGTGTCGCCACCATTGGCAACTTCGACGGGGTTCACCGTGGCCACCAGGCAATCCTGGCGCGCCTGCGCGAGCGCGGCCAGGCCATGGGCCTGCCCACTTGCGTGGTGGTCTTCGAGCCTCAGCCTCGCGAATACTTCGCCCCGGACACCGCGCCCGCGCGCCTGGCACGCCTGCGCGACAAGGTCGAGCTGCTGGCTGGCGAAGGTATCGACCGCGTTCTATGCCTGTCTTTCAACCAACGTCTGAGCCAGCTCAGCGCCGAGGCCTTCGTCAAGGCGATCCTGGTCGATGGTCTTGGCGTGAAGCATCTGGAAGTGGGCGATGACTTCCGCTTCGGCTGCGACCGCGCCGGCGATTTCGCCTTCCTGGTTGAGGCAGGTCACCGCTACGGCTTCACCGTCGAGGCGGCCAACACCGTGATTCAGGACGGCCTGCGCGTCAGCAGCACCGAGGTGCGCAAGGCGTTGTCCGAGGCCAACTTCGAACTGGCCGAACACCTGCTGGGCCGCCCGTACAGCATCACCGGGCGGGTATTGCATGGCCAGAAGCTGGCGCGCCAGCTTGGCACCCCAACCGCCAACATCCAGCTCAAGCGCCGCCGCGTGCCGCTGTCCGGGGTCTACCTGGCCAGTATCGAGATCGACGGCAAGGCCTGGCCGGGCGTTGGCAACATTGGCGTGCGCCCCACCGTATCCGGTGACGGGCGCCCGCACCTCGAGATTCATCTGCTGGATTATGCCGGCGATCTGTATGGCCGGCGCCTGACGGTGGAATTCCACCACAAGCTGCGTGAAGAGCAGCGTTTCGCCTCCCTGGAGGCGCTGAAGTCGGCGATCGACGCGGACATCGCCGCCGCACGTGCACATTGGCACGCTCAACCGCTAACGAAGAGCCTGAAATGACCGACTACAAAGCCACGCTAAACCTTCCGGACACCGCCTTCCCGATGAAGGCCGGCCTGCCTCAGCGCGAACCGCAGATTCTGCAGCGCTGGGACAGCATTGGCCTGTACCAGAAGCTGCGCGAAATTGGCAAGGACCGTCCGAAGTTCGTCCTGCACGACGGCCCGCCCTATGCCAACGGCAAGATTCACATCGGTCATGCGCTGAACAAGATCCTCAAGGACATGATCGTCCGTTCCAAGACCCTGGCAGGCTTCGATGCGCCATACGTGCCGGGTTGGGACTGCCACGGTCTGCCGATCGAGCACAAGGTCGAGGTCACCCACGGCAAGCACCTGTCGGCCGACCGCACCCGCGAGCTGTGCCGAGAGTACGCCGCCGAGCAGATCGAAGGGCAGAAGACCGAGTTCATCCGCCTTGGCGTGCTGGGTGACTGGGACAACCCCTACAAGACCATGAACTTCGCCAACGAGGCCGGTGAAATCCGCGCCCTGGCCGAAATGGTCAAGCAAGGTTTCGTGTTCAAGGGCCTCAAGCCGGTGAACTGGTGTTTCGATTGCGGTTCTGCACTTGCAGAAGCCGAGGTCGAGTACGCCGACAAGAAGTCCCAGACCATCGATGTGGCCTTCCCGGTTGCCGACGCCGACAAGCTGGCCGCCGCCTTCGGCCTGTCGGCGCTGGCCAAGCCCGCTGCCATCGTGATCTGGACCACCACCCCGTGGACCATCCCTGCCAACCAGGCGCTGAACATCCACCCGGAGTTCAAGTACGCCCTGGTCGATACCGGCGAGCGCCTGCTGGTGCTGGCCGAAGAATTGGTCGAGTCGTGCCTCAAGCGCTACAACCTGGAAGGCACGGTGCTGGCTACCGCCCAGGGTTCGGCCCTGGAACTGATCAACTTCCGTCACCCGTTCTACGACCGCCTGTCGCCGATCTACCTGGCCGACTACGTCGAACTGGGCGCCGGTACCGGTGTGGTTCACTCCTCGCCAGCCTACGGTGAAGACGACTTCGTCACCTGCAAGCGCTACGGCATGGTCAACGACGACATCCTCACACCGGTGCAAAGCAACGGTGTGTATGTCGACTCGCTGGAATTCTTCGGCGGTCAGTTCATCTGGAAGGCCAACCCGGCCATCGTCGAGAAGCTGAGCGAAGTCGGTGCGCTGATGCACACCGAAACCATCAGCCACAGCTACATGCACTGCTGGCGCCACAAGACTCCGCTGATCTACCGCGCCACCGCGCAATGGTTCGTCGGCATGGACAAGCAGCCAACCACAGGCCAGCCGCTGCGCGAGCGCGCGCTCAAGGCCATCGAGGACACCAAGTTCGTCCCGGCCTGGGGCCAGGCGCGCCTGCACGCGATGATCGCCAACCGCCCGGACTGGTGCATCTCGCGTCAGCGCAACTGGGGCGTGCCGATTCCGTTCTTCCTGCACAAGCAGACCGGCGAGCTGCACCCACGTACCGTCGAGCTGATGGAAGAAGTGGCCAAGCGCGTCGAGAAAGAAGGCATCGAGGCGTGGTTCAAGCTGGACGCCGCCGAGCTGCTGGGTGAAGAAGCCGGCCAGTACGACAAGATCGCCGATACCCTGGACGTGTGGTTCGACTCGGGCACCACCCACTGGCACGTGCTGCGTGGCTCCCACGACATCGGTCATTCCACTGGCCCGCGCGCCGACCTGTACCTGGAAGGTTCCGACCAGCACCGCGGCTGGTTCCACTCGTCCTTGCTGACCGGTTGCGCCATCGACAACCACGCGCCGTACCGCGAGCTGCTGACACACGGCTTCACCGTGGACGAGAACGGCCGCAAGATGTCCAAGTCGCTGGGCAACACCATCGAGCCGGAAAAGGTCAACAACACCCTGGGCGCCGACATCCTGCGCCTGTGGGTAGCCGCCACCGACTACTCCGGTGAAATGGCTGTTTCCGAGCAGATCCTGCAGCGCAGCGCTGATGCCTACCGCCGCATCCGCAACACCGCGCGCTTCCTGCTTTCCAACCTGTCCGGTTTCGACCCGGCCCGCGACCTGCTGGCCCCGGAAGACATGATCGCACTGGACCGTTGGGCGGTTGACCGCACCCTGCTGCTGCAGCGCGAGCTGGAAGAGAACTACAGCGAGTACCGCTTCTGGAACGTCTACTCCAAGGTTCACAACTTCTGCGTCCAGGAGCTGGGTGGTTTCTACCTCGACATCATCAAGGATCGCCAGTACACCACCGGCGCCAACAGTGTCGCCCGTCGTTCCTGCCAGACCGCGCTCTACCATATCAGCGAGGCGCTGGTGCGCTGGATCGCCCCGATCCTGGCCTTCACTGCCGACGAGATCTGGCAGTACCTGCCAGGCGAGCGTAACGAGTCGGTGATGCTCAATGGCTGGTACGAAGGCCTGAGCGAGCTGCCGGAAGGCACCGAGCTGGACCGCGCTTATTGGGATCGCGTCATGGCGGTCAAGGCAGCGGTCAACAAGGAGCTGGAGAACCAGCGTTCGGCCAAGGTCATCGGCGGCAACCTGCAGGCGGAAGTTACCCTGTACGCCGAGGACGCCCTCAGCGCCGACCTGGCCAAGCTGGGCGACGAGCTGCGCTTCGTGCTGATCACCTCGGCGGCCAGCGTCGTGCCGTTCGTCCAGGCACCGGCGGATGCCGTTGCAACCGAAGTCGAAGGCCTCAAGCTGAAAGTGGTCAAGTCCGGTCACGCCAAGTGCGGCCGTTGCTGGCATTTCCGCGCTGACGTCGGCAGCCACCCGGAGCATCCGGAAATCTGCGGCCGTTGCGTCGACAACCTGAGCGGTTCGGGTGAGGTGCGCCACTATGCCTAACCCTGCAGCGGGGCGCTTCGGGCGCCTTGCCTGGCTCTGGCTCAGCCTGGTGGTCCTGGTCCTTGACCAGGTCACCAAGGTGTACTTCGAAGGCAAGTTGAGCCTGTACCAACAGATCGTCGTCATTCCCGACTACTTCAGCTGGACCCTGGCCTACAACACCGGCGCAGCATTCAGCTTCCTGGCGGAAAGTTCGGGCTGGCAGCGCTGGCTGTTCGCCCTCATCGCCGTGGTGGTCAGTGCCGTGCTGGTAGTCTGGCTCAAGCGCCTGGGGCGCAGCGAGACCTGGCTGGCGGTGGCCCTGTCGCTGGTGCTTGGCGGTGCGCTGGGCAACCTGTACGACCGGATCGTGCTCGGCCATGTGGTCGACTTCATCCTGGTGCACTGGCAGAACCGTTACTATTTCCCGGCCTTCAACCTGGCCGACAGCGCCATTACCGTCGGTGCGGTGATGCTGGCGCTGGATATGTTCAAGAGCAAGAAGTCCGAGGAAGCTGTCCATGACTGAAACCCGTATCGGCCAGAACACCGAAGTGACCCTGCACTTCGCGCTGCACCTGGAAAACGGCGACACCGTCGACAGCACCTTCGACAAGGCCCCGGCGACCTTCAAGGTCGGTGATGGCAACCTGCTGCCTGGTTTTGAAAATGCGCTGTTCGGCTTCAAGGCCGGCGACAAGCGCACGGTCGTCGTGGCCCCGGAGAATGCCTTCGGCCAGCCCAACCCGCAGAACGTGCAGGTCATGCCGCGGTCTCAGTTCGAGGGCATGGAGTTGTCCGAAGGGCTGTTGGTCATCTTCAACGACGCCGCCAACACCGAGCTGCCGGGTGTGGTCAAAGCGTTCGATGACGACCAGGTGACCATCGACTTCAATCACCCACTGGCTGGCAAGACCCTTAACTTCGAGGTGGAAATCCTCGAGGTCAAGGCGCTTTGAGCCTGGAGCCGAGCATGCAAATCAAACTCGCCAACCCGCGCGGCTTCTGCGCGGGGGTCGACCGGGCGATCGAGATCGTCAACCGCGCCCTGGAAGTCTTCGGCCCACCGATCTACGTGCGTCACGAAGTGGTGCACAACAAGTTCGTCGTCGAAGACCTGCGCAACCGTGGCGCCGTCTTCGTCGAAGAGCTGGACCAGGTGCCGGATGACGTGATCGTCATTTTCAGCGCCCATGGCGTCTCCCAGGCGGTGCGCCAGGAAGCTGCCGGCCGTGGCCTGAAGGTGTTCGATGCCACCTGCCCGCTGGTGACCAAGGTCCACATCGAGGTGGCCAAGTACAGCCGCGATGGCCGTGAGTGCATCCTCATCGGCCACGCCGGTCACCCGGAAGTCGAAGGCACCATGGGGCAGTACGATCCCAGCAATGGCGGCTCCATCTACCTTGTCGAAGACGAGAACGATGTGGCCAGGCTGCAAGTGCGCAACCCCGATCACCTGGCCTTCGTGACCCAGACGACCCTGTCGATGGACGATACCAGCCGTGTGATCGACGCCCTGCGCGCGCGCTTCCCGAACATTGGCGGCCCGCGCAAGGATGACATCTGCTACGCGACCCAGAACCGCCAGGACGCGGTCAAGCAATTGGCCGACGAGTGTGATGTGGTGCTGGTGGTGGGGAGCCCCAACAGCTCCAACTCCAACCGCCTGCGCGAGTTGGCAGAGCGCATGGGCACACCGGCCTACCTGATCGATGGTGCCGAAGACCTGCAACGTGCCTGGTTCGACGGCATGGCCCGCATCGGCATTACCGCGGGTGCTTCGGCGCCGGAGGTGCTGGTGCGTGGCGTGATCGAGCAGCTCAGGTCCTGGGGCGCGACCGGTGCTGAAGAGCTCGATGGACGCGAAGAGAACATCACCTTCTCGATGCCCAAGGAGCTGCGGGTTCGCTCGCTGATCTGATCAGCTGGCCTGGCAAGCGGGTCGGTCGGGTTCGTCTGTCGTCAGCCTGACCCGACCGCTCGGTGCCACGATGACCCGATAGGGTGTGCTTTCGGCAACCCGTCTGCACACCTCCAGCGTTATCCCTTGCAGACTGGCATTGCGCCCCTGCGCGATGCCGATCTCGCTGAATACCACCTCTCTGCTCGTACTCGCCACGACCCGCAGCGGTCGCGCCAGGCGATGTTCCCGCAGCACTTGTTCGTTGTCAGCGAGCACGATTCGCCAACCTGTCCCCCAGTCACTGTCCAACGGTTGAATCGCCACCGCACGGCTTTGCAGAAGCGCATGGCTGCGAGCGCTACGCAAGCCTTGCAAGAGGTCCCGTGCGGCTGCCGAGCGATGCAGGTCATCGGTCATGTTGATGTAGGCAGGCATGCCCAGTTGCGTAAGCACCGCCGCGAGCGCCAACGCGAACATCATTTGTATCAGTGTTGCCCCTTGTTGCCGCACCGTGCATTCCTCCCCGGAAGTGCTTCGCTTTAGCTTCAAGGTCGATGGCGGCAAGGTCCAGTCGGCCAAGTTCGCGCTCTTCAGGGGGAAAAGTCGCAGGAGGTGCACGGATGCGCACGAGGGATCAGGGGATGACGCTGTTGGAAGTGCTGTTGGCCGTGGTGGTAGTGTCGTTGAGCATGTTCGCTGCGGCCGCATCGCAGTTGCGAGCGATGCAAGCCACCGAAAGCGCCCGCCACGAGGGGCAGGCCGCGTTTAGCGCGCACAGCGAGCACGAGCGGGGCAGGGCCCAGGGCAGGCAGCCATGAGCCGCGAGCAAGGAGGCTTCGGCCTGCTCGAAGTGATGCTGGCGCTTGCCATCGGGCTGATGTGCCTGGCGGCGGTCAGCCAGGTGTTCGTCGCCGCGCATCAGGCCTGGCGCCTGCAAGGCGCGGCGGTCCATATGCAGGACGATGCCCGGTTTGCACTGCTGCACATGGCGCAAAGCATACGCATGGCCGGCATGTTCGGGTGTCTGCGAGCGCAACCTGGCGACTTCAAGGCACCAGAGGCGATCCAGGCCTTCGCCCAGCCGTTGCAAGTCGGTACATCCAGCCTCGACCTGGTCGTGGCCGAGTTGCCTGGATACACCGGAATACCGAACTGGACCCTTCGCACCGATTGCATCGAACAGGTACAGGTGCATCGCGCGCGCGAGGGCAACGACCAGCTTCCTTTGGCGTTTCCGATCAGCCGCCACAGCTACCGGCTTGAAGGCACGACGTTGGTCTTCAAGCGCGCCAACAGCCGAAACTTCCAGCCTCTGGTCAACCACGTGCGCGAACTGCGCTTGGTCCATGTGCCAGCGCTTGGCGGAGGGCGGGTGGATATCCAGCTGGCGCTGTACGAGCCAACCTTGGGTATCGAGCAGCGTTACGCACTGACCGTTGCGGTACGCAACCCGGTGGACGAATCATGAAACGCCAACGCGGCATGGTGCTGTTGCTGGCGTTGGTGCTGAGCCTGCTACTTGCCCTGATTGCAGCGTCGGCCTTGCGCGATGCGCTGTTGGAGACGCGCATGACCGGTTACCTGCGCGATGGCCTGCAGGCGCTGGAACAGGTGGAGACCACCCTGCAGTTCGCCGAAGCCGAGCTGGAGCGCGCGCCACCTGCATTGTGCAAGGACTGCCAGCCCCCTTCGCGCCCGCACGAGCTGCAGGGGGCATGGCAAGGCACCGAGAGCGGCTACTTTCAGCTTCAGAATCTGGGCGCGAGTACCCGTGCCGCCCACCGCGCAGAGGGCGAGGAAGTCACGTTGTACAGGGTGACCGCCGTCAGTCGCCAGAGCGAGTCAAGGCAAGTGGTGGAGGCGGTCTACGCTGTGCCAGCCGCTCACGGGCAGGTAGCGCAGCGCATCCTTTGGCGGCAGAGACTGAGGCGGGACTGACATGCAGCAAGGTTTGAGCCTGATCGAGTTGTTGATTGTCCTGGCCGTGACCGGCATTCTGGCAGCCATTGCCTACCCCAGTTACAGCGACCAGCTCAGGCGAGCCGCACGCAGCGAAGTGGTTGGCCTGCTGCACGAAGCCGCCCTGCGCCTGGAGCGTCATCGTGCGCTCACTGGCCAGTATGCCGAGGGCGACCCCCGGTTACCTGACGGGAATCGTCACTACAGGCTGCACGCCCAACGTGGCAGCGACACCTTCACGCTGTTGGCACGCCGGCTGCCGAGCGGCCTGATGGCCGTTGATCGCTGTGGCGATTTCCAGCTCGACCAGGCCGGTGTGCGCGCCAACCCCGGCGCGTCCGGCGACGCTGAACGCTGTTGGGGAAGCTGAAGGTTGAATGATGCCGGGTGCATCGCGGATTTACTTCAGGTGTTTGGATCGACAGATGAGCAAACGAGTAGTGGTTGTTGGCGGCGGAGTGATCGGCCTGCTGACGGCGTTCAACCTGGCGGAGAAAGTCGGCCAGGTAGTGGTCTGTGACCAGGGCGAGGTTGGCCGCGAGTCGTCCTGGGCCGGTGGCGGTATCGTCTCGCCGCTGTACCCGTGGCGCTACAGCCCGGCGGTCACCGCCTTGGCGCACTGGTCGCAGGACTTTTATCCACAGCTTGGCGAGCGTCTGTTCGCCAGCACCGGGTTGGACCCGGAAGTTCACACCACCGGCCTGTACTGGCTCGACCTGGACGACGAAGCTGAAGCTTTGGCTTGGGCTCAGCGCGCGGGCCGCCCGCTCAGTGCCGTCGACATCTCGGCTGCCTACGACGCGGTCCCGGTCATGGGGCCTGGTTTCAAGCGGGCCATCTACATGGCCGGTGTAGCCAACGTGCGTAATCCTCGCCTGGTGAAGTCGCTCAAGGCGGCATTGCTGGCGCTGCCCAACGTGACAATGCGCGAGCATTGCCAGATCACAGGGTTCCGTCAAGAAAGCGGGTGCGTGACAGGCGTACGGACCGCTGACGGGGTGATCGAGGCCGATGACGTGGTACTCAGCGCTGGCGCCTGGAGTGGCGACCTGCTCGGCACCCTGGGCCTGACCTTGCCGGTGGAACCGGTGAAGGGGCAGATGATCCTCTTCAAGTGCGCCGCCGATTTCCTGCCCAGCATGGTACTGGCCAAGGGGCGTTATGCAATTCCACGACGTGATGGGCACATTCTGGTGGGCAGTACGCTGGAGCATGCCGGTTACGACAAGACGCCAACGCCAGAGGCACTGGAAAGCCTGAAGGCTTCGGCGGTGGAGTTGCTACCGGCGCTGGCAGATGCCGAGGTCGTGGGGCACTGGGCCGGTTTGCGGCCAGGCTCACCGGAAGGCATCCCATACATCGGGCGGGTGCCGGGGCATGATGGGCTGTGGCTCAATTGCGGGCATTATCGCAACGGGCTGGTGCTGGCGCCGGCATCGTGCCAACTGTTCACCGATCTGCTGACAGGGGCCGAGCCGATTATCGACCCGGCGCCCTATGCGCCGGCGGGGCGCCTTGGCTGATCGTGCGCTGGGCCGCAGTGCGGCCCGTGATCTTCTCGGGCTCCGCGCGCTCCTTGTGGGCGTTGGCTGGCCGGCGATGCGCCGGCCAAGCCATCAGCCATTGCAGCCTGTCAGCGGCACCTGAAGGTGCCGGCTTGGATAATGCTGCTCATACACCTTGCACACCCGCAGCACGTGCTCATCGGCAAACCGCCCGGCAACCACTTGCAGCCCGACGGGCAACCCCTCGCGGGTAAACCCGCACGGTATGGAGGCCGCGGGCTGCTGAGTCAGGTTGAAGGGGTAGCTGAACGGCGTCCATTCCATCCATTGCGCCATCCCTGACCCAGGCGGCACATTGTGCCCCGCCTCGAATGCCACCAGCGGCAACATGGGCGTTACCAGCACGTCATAGCGCTGATGGAAGGCATTCATCTTCGCGATCAGATCCGCCCGGGCCTCCAGTGCCTGGGTGTATTCGCTCAGGTTGATTCGCGCACCCTGTTCGGCGATCCACCGCAGCCCAGGGTCAAGCAGGGCTCGCTGCTCATCGCTGAACGCGCTGGCCAACCGTGCAGCTCCGGCAAACCACAGCGTATTGAAGGTTTCCAGCGGGTCGCCGAATCCTGGGTCGACTGCTTCGACCTGCGCCCCCAACCGAGCCAGGCGCTTCACCGCCTGTGCCACCAACGCCTGGATCTGCGGGTCGACGTTCACATACCCGAAATCGGCGCTGTAGGCGATGCGCAGGTGGCCAAGGTCCTGATCCTGACCCAGCCACGGCGTCTGGCGTGGTGCGCCTGCCAGCCCGTCGCGCGCATCGGGTCGGGCGACGCAGTCGAGCATCAGCACCGAGTCGTCGACCGTGCGCGTCATCGGCCCCAAGTGCGAGAGGACGGTCATGGCGCTGGCCGGCCATTGCGGTACATAGCCGAACGTTGGCTTGATGCCGAATGTACCGGTAAAGGCACAGGGGATACGGATCGAGCCACCGGCATCGCTTCCTTGGTGCAGCACGCCCAGGTTCAGCGCGGCAGCCGCCGCGGCGCCGCCGGATGATCCGCCAGCGGTCAGCCGGGTATCCCAGGGGTTACGAGTGATGCCATACAGCGGATTGTCGGTGACCCCCTTCCAGCCGAACTCCGGCGTAGTGGTCTTGCCCACCAGCACCGCGCCGGCTTCGCGCATGAAGGCGGTGAAGGGCGCATCAACTTCCCATGGGCCTGCAGCCGACGTGGTGCGCGAACCCTTGCGCGTGGGCATGCCAGAGGTCAGGGTCAGGTCCTTGATCGAGGCAGGCACGCCATCCAGCCGGCCACAGGGCTCACCCCGCAGCCACCGTCGTTCGCTGGCGCGGGCCGCGGCGCGGGCCCCCTCGCCGTCGACATGGCAGTAGGCATTGACTACCGGGTTGTGCAGGTCGATGCGCGTCAGCACATCGTCGACCACCTCGACCGGTGACAACTGCCGGCGTTGGTACAGCTCCAGCAGTTCGACGGCGGTGAACTCGCCAATCGCGGTTTTCTCAGTCATCTCAGCGGGCTCCTGGATTGGCAGCCTGGAACATGGCGCGCAGCAGGACATCGCAGCCATCGGCCAGGTCCTGTGGTGCGGCATTTTCGATCTCGTTGTGGCTGATGCCACCTTCGCACGGTACGAAAATCATACCGGCCGGCCCCAGTTCGGCCAGGAAGATCGCGTCGTGGCCGGCGCCGCTGACGATGTCCATGTGGCTTAGCCCCAGAGCGCGGGCTCCCTGGCGCACGGCATCGACGCATTGCTCGGCGAAGTACAGCGGTGGGAAGTCCGCGGTCGGTGTCAGTTCATAGCTCAGGCCGTGTTTCGCTGCACTGGCTTCGATGGCGGCACGTACTTCGCCCACCATGCTGGCGAGGTGGTCGGGGTCGAGATGACGCAGGTCGATGGTCATCTGTACCTGGCCGGGAATGACATTGCGCGAGCCGGGGTGCAGGGTCAGGCAACCGACCGTGCCGCAAGCGTGAGGCTGGTGTGCATGGGCCGAGCGGTTGACCGCCGCCACCACTTCGGCGGCGCCGACCAGTGCGTCCTTGCGCAGGTGCATCGGGGTGGGGCCGGCATGGGCTTCGACGCCGGTCAGCACCAGATCGAACCATTTCTGCCCCAGACAGCCCTGGACCACACCGATGGTGGTGCGTTGGTCTTCCAGGATCGGGCCCTGCTCGATATGCGCTTCGAAATAGGCGCCAACGGCATGCCCGGTGGGCGCGCGCGGGCCGGCATAGCCGATGCGCTGAAGCTCGGCGCCAACCGACAGGCCCTGGTCGTCGATCTTTTCCAGGGTTTCCTGCAGGCCGAACTTACCGGCAAACACGCCAGAGCCCATCATGCACGGTGGGAAGCGTGAGCCTTCTTCGTTGGTCCATACCACCACTTCCAAGGGGGCTTCGGTGCTCAGGTCGAGGTCGTTCAGGGTACGGATCACTTCAAGGCCAGCCATGACCCCGTAGCACCCATCGAACTTGCCCCCGGTGGGCTGTGTATCGATATGGCTACCGGTCATCACCGGTGGCAGCGCCGGGTTGCGCCCGGGGCGGCGGGCGAAGATGTTGCCGATGGCGTCGATGCTGACGGTACAGCCGGCTTCCTCGCACCAGCGCACGAACAGGTCGCGGGCTTGACGGTCAAGGTCGGTCAAGGCCAGGCGGCAGACACCGCCCTTGGCGGTGGCACCCAGTCGTGCCAGGTCCATCAGCGATTGCCAGAGGCGGTCGCGGCTGACCAGCGAACCCTGGCCGAGCAGGTGCTGCGAGGGATCGATGCGGGTGTTCATGGTTCATCTCTCCTGAAGCAAAACATGGTCAATTCAATGGCGGTGTGCTGTGTGGCCTGCGCCGGGTCCCGTCGAAAGAGCCGGTACACACAACCCACAGTCAGGCGCTCAAGGCCAGGTAACGGTTCTTGATGCTCGGGTCTTCGCGAAACTGCGCAGCGCTACCCTGATAGGCCACGCGGCCCTGTTCGAGCACGTAGTGACGGTCGGCGAGGGCGTCGCAGACCATCAGGTTCTGTTCCACCAGCAGGATCGACAGGCCTTCGTCCTTGATCCGTCGCAGGATTTTCACCAGTTCGTCGACGATCACCGGGGCCAGACCTTCGGTGGGTTCGTCGAGGATCAGAAGCTTGGGGTCGTTGAGCAGCGCACGGGCGATGGCCAGCATCTGCTGCTCACCACCGGAAAGGGCAAAACCGCCGTTGCGGCGCCGTTCCTTGAGGCGCGGGAACATGCTGTACACATCCTCAAGCTGCCAACGGCTGTCCTTGCGCAGGGCGATCTTGAGGTTTTCCTCCACGCTGAGCTGGCGGAAGATGCCACGGTGCTCGGGCACCAAGGCGATGCCGAGCCGGGCGATATCGAAGATCTCGCGGCCAACCAGTTGCTGGCCGTTGAAGGTGATCTGCCCCTGACGCGGGCGGACGATGCCGAGGATGCTGCGCAGGGTAGTGGTCTTGCCGGCACCGTTGCGCCCAAGCAAGGTCACGAGCTCGCCGGCCTCGACCTTGAGCGAGACGCCTTCGAGCACATGGCTCTTGTCGTAATAGGAGTGGATCGAGTCGACGTTGAGCATCAGGCGGCCTCTCCAAGGTAAGCGGTGCGTACGCGTTCGTCGTTGCGCACCTGTTCAGGGGTACCTTCGACCAGTATCTGGCCGTGGCTCATCACGGTGATGCGCTGGCTGATCGACATGACGATGCTCATGTTGTGTTCGATCAGCAGCACGGTGTGGTCGCGCCCAAGGTCGCTGATCAATGCTGTCATGACCGGGATATCGTCGATGCCCATGCCCGACGTGGGCTCGTCGAGCATCAGCAGGGTGGGCCTGGCGCAGATCGACATGCCGACTTCCAGTACCCGCTGCTGGCCGTGCGACAGCTCGCCGGCCAGCGTCTCGGCGCGGGCCGTGAGTTTCAGGCGCTCGAGCACCTGGTCGGCGGTGTCCCAATGGCTACGCTTGTGCTCGACGCTGCGCCAGAAGTTCAGCGCACCCAGGCCGTCGCGGCCTTGGGCGGCCAGGCGCAGGTTCTCGCGAACCGACAGGTTCTGGAACAGGCTGGTGAGCTGGAACGAGCGCGCCATGCCCAGCGCAACGCGGCCGTGGGAGGGTTTGCGGACGATGTCCTGGCCGTTGAACAGGATCTGGCCGCCGGTGGCCTGACGCTCACCGGTCAGGCAGTGGAACAGGCTGGTCTTGCCAGCGCCGTTGGGGCCGATGACGGTATGAATGGTGCCGGCGCTCACTTTGAGGTCAACGCCTGCGACCGCCTTGAACGGCCCATAGGCCAGCTCCAGCTGGCGGGTTTGCAGAAGGTAGTCGCTCATCACAGGGTCTCCTTGGTGTTGGCCTGGGGTTTGTCGCTGGCACTGCGTGGCGCCAGCAGGCGCTTGCCCAACTCGGCCAGACCGCCCCACAGGCCGCCGCGCATGAAGACCACCACCAGGATCAGGATCACCCCCAGCAACATCAGCCAGCGTGGCCACAGCTCCGACAGCACATCGCCCAGCAACACGATGGCGCCAGCGCCGAGCAGTGAGCCGAACAGCGAGCCGGTGCCGCCGACGATGGTCATGATCAGGATGTTCTCGCTCATCATCAGGTCGATGTTCGACAGCGGCGCAAAATGCAGCAGCATGGCGTACAGCGCACCGGCGATGCCGGTTATGGCACCCGACAGCATGAAAACGAGGATCTTGAAGTGTCGGATGTCGTAGCCAATGGCCGCGGCGCGGGTTTCGTTCTCACGGATGGCCAGCAGGGTGCTGCCGAATGGCGAGCGGATTACCCGCAGGGCACCGGCGAAGATCAGCAGGAACAGCACCGCGACGAACACGTAGAAGTGCCGAGGGTCGCCCAGGTCCACCAGCACGTGGCCGGCCATTTCGATGTTCGGGCGTGGCACGTCGAGCAGGCCATTGTCACCGCCGGTCCAACCGCTGAGGGTGTAGGCCAGGAAGTAGGCCATCTGGCTGAAGGCCAGGGTCAGCATGACGAAGTAGATGCCTTTGCGGCGAATCGCCAGGGCCCCCACCAGCAGCGCCAGGAAGGCGCCGAACAAGGCTGCGCCGAGCAGGGCGGCGAACAGCCCCCACTGCAGGTGAATCATCAATAGCGCCGCACCGTAGGCACCGGCGCCGAAGAAGATGCCCTGGCCGAAAGAGAGCAGGCCGGTGTAACCGAGCAGCAGGTTGCAGGCCAGCGCTGCCAGGGCAAAGATCAGGATCTCGGTTGCCAGGGTGGCCGACGGCAGCAGCAGCGGCAGCGCAACCAGGCTGGCGACGACCAGCGACAGCAGAGCTGGCGCGCGGCCCTTGGCAACGGGTAATGGGTTTTTCTCGCTCATCTCACGCTCTCCCGAACAGGCCATAAGGACGGACCAGGATGACCGCGGCCATGGCGCCATAGATCATCAGGCTGGCGCCTTGCGGCCAGAGGCTGGTCATCATGCTTTGCACCACACCCACCAGCAGGCCGCCGACCAGCGCACCGCCGAACGAGCCCATGCCGCCGATCACCACCACCACGAAGGCGATGCCGAGGATTTCCGGGCCGACGAAAGGCTGGGCACCCCGCAGCGGAGCGAAAAGGACGCCCGCCACGCCGGCCAGGCCCACGCCCAGGGCGAAGGTCAAAGAGAACAGGCGGAAGATGTTGGTGCCCAGCAGCGATACGGTTTCGGTGCTCTCGCTGCCGGCCCGAACCAAGGCGCCGAAGCGGGTGCGCTCCAGCAGAAGCCACAAGCCAAGGCCGATCAGGGCAGCGAAACCGATCAGGAACAGGCGGTAGTAGGGGTAGATGAAGTCACCGAGGATCAGCACCCCGCGCAGCTCCGGCGGCACGGCGATGTTCTTGCCCACTGGGCCCCAGATCAGCACCGAGGCTTCCTGGATGATCAGCGCAATGCCGAGGGTGACGAGGATCTGGAAGGTGTGCGGCAAGTGGTAGATGCGCTTGATCAGCAGGCGCTCCACCGCCCAGGCCAGCGCGGCCACCACCAGCGGCGCGATCAGCAGCGCCAGCCAGAAGTTGCCGGTAACAGCCACGGCGGTGTAGCACAGGTAGGCCCCCAGCAGAAAGAACGCGCCATGGGCGAAGTTGACGAAGTTCAGCAAGCCGAAAATGATCGTCAGGCCGACGGCGATGAGGAAGTAGATCATCCCCAGGCCCAGGCCGTTGAGCAGTTGGAACAGGTACAAATCGAGCATGAGCGTGCCCTCGACAGCGCGCGGTGCGGCTGCCTGTACGAGTGTGTTTGACTAACGCCTTGGCTTCAGGCCAGGGCGCAACCGGTGTGGTCGACCTCGATGAACGAGCGCCCCGAGCTGATGACTTCGGCCAGGTCGTCCTCGTCGCGCATCTGCCCTTGGGGCTTGCCGCGCAGCAGGTAGTAATCCTTGAGCACCTGGTGGTCACCCGGGCGGATCAGTTCATCGCCTGTCGGGCCTTGGAAGCGCATGCCCTGGAGTGCGGCGGACACCGCGGCGCCTTCGAGGCTGCCGGCCTTGATGATCGCTTCGAGCATGACCTTGGTACCGATGTAGTCGGCCGCCAACGGGTAATTGGGGTTGATGCCGTAGGCTTTACGGGTGGCTGCGACCAGTTGCTTGTTCAGCGGCGTGTCGACCTGATGCCAGTACTGAGCGCCCAGATAGACGCCTTCGAGCACGTCGCTGCCCAACTCCTGGAACTGGTCCAGGCCCGCTGACCACACCATCAGCACGCTCATGCGGTCCTTGATGCCGAAGTTCACCGCTTGGCGCAGTGCATTGGATGCCTGGCTACCGAAGTTGAGCAGCACCAGCACATCGGGTTTGGCGGCGATGGCGTTGGTCAGGTACCCGGAGAACTCCTGCTCCTGCAGCGAGTGGTAGCTATTACCGATGTGTTCGACGCCGAACTCGGAGAATACCTTGCGGGCGTTGTCCAGCAGGGCATCGCCGAACACGTATTGCGGGGTGATGGTGTACCAGCGCTTGGCCTGCGGCAGCTGGCGGATCATCGGCACCAATGTTTCGCGGATAGCGCCGTAGGTGGGCACTGACCATCGGAAGGTCGAGGCATTGCAGTCCTTGCCGGTGATTTCGTCGGCGCCTACTGGCGTCATGAACACGCCGCCGGCCTTGTGGATTTCCTTCGACACCGCCAATGCCGAGGACGACAGCGTACAGCCCTGGAAGAAGCGCGCGCCGTCCTGGCCGATGGCTTCCTGCACCTTGCGCACCGCTTTACCGGCGTTGCCTTCGGTGTCTATGACCTTGTACTTGAGCGGGTGGCCGAGCAACTGTGGGTACTCGGCGATGGCCAGACGCGAGCCCATGTCGGCGTACTTGCCGTAGCTGGCGAAGGCCCCAGACATGGACTTGAGCCCATAGAAGGTCAGCGGTTGGTCGGCGAATGCCCGGTGCGCCCCCAAGGGGAGGCCTCCTAGGGCACCCAGGGCAAGGCCTGCCTTGAGCAGGGTACGTCTTTGCATGGGTAACTCCTTGGTTCTGGTTATTAGGCAGGAGTGGCAATGACAAAGCGGGTACGGCCGGGCCTGTGTGCAGGCCTCTTTCCAGGCGCATCAGTGGTGGTGTTCGAACTCCAGCAGGAAGTTGCGGGCAACCTCGCCTTCGAGCGCGGTCATGTGGTGCTCGGCGTCGCACATGTGTTCGTGCATCAACCGGCGTACAGCGGGTTCGTCGCTGGCGCGCAAGGCTGTCAGCAGCTGCTTGTGGTACGCGATGTTGGCGGCAGCGAACTGCTGGCGCTTGGGCAGGTAGGCCTTTTTCAGCACCACCAGGTCGCGTAGCAGGTCGTTGAGGAACACTGCCATGAAACGCAGCAGCGGGTTGGGGCAACGGTCGGCCAGCAGCGTGTGGAACTCCAGCTCCGCCAGCCGTTGTTCGCGCTGCCCTTCTTCGCTGTCTTCCGGCGCGCTGCAGAAGTCTATGTTGGCTTGCAGGGCCGCATAGTCAGCGTCACTCAGCTTGCCCATGACCGACACCGCCAGCTCGACCTCGATGACTTTGCGCAATTGGTACACCTGCTCGCCGTCCAGGTGCTGGAAGTGCAAGTAGTTGCGCAGTGCGCGGCTGGCCGGCTCGGTGCCGACCTCATTGAGGTAGGCGCCACCGCTCGGGCCGGTGCGGGTGCTGACCAGGCCTTCCACTTCAAGGGCCTTGAGCGCTTCGCGGGCGGTGCCTTTGGAGCATTCGAAATGCTCCATCAGCTCACGCTCGGTGGGCAGCCGATCGCCAGGGTGCAGCGCTTCGGTGACGATAGAGCGCTTGACCGATTCGACGATCACATCCGACAGCTTCTGGCGCTTGCGTTTGGGTTTGAGCATTTCGCTATTTTTCATATTTATGCGGATAAATAGGATTTAGCGAGTTTTGCCCATAGGGGTCAATGCCGAAGGCTGGGGAGGGGTCGTAAACGGTGCGAAAGCGTCGGGGAGGGATAAGAGCGCAAGAAAATTACCGCGCAACCTGTAAGAGCGGGTGACCCGCTCCTACAGGGCTGTGTGTTCAGTTTTGGCGGCCAGGGCCTTGCTGCAAGTGCGCCTGGCTGCAATACCACTCGTTACCCTGGCGCAGTGCCCGGTCGTTGGGCAGGTGCACCCCGCAATGGGCGCAGCGCACCATCTTCAGCGGGTCGTCGAGCTTGGGCTCGGGATGCGACTGTTGGCTGATCTTGAACTTGCGCCACAGCCAGAACGCGGCGGCGATCAGGGCGATCCAGAAGAGTAGGCGAACCATGGTGTCCAGCTTGTTCAGAGAGGAAGCCACCAGTCTAGGGCGGCCCCCACGAAAAAGGGAGGCCCTGAGCCTCCCTTTCTTGTAGTGCCGTGTATCAGTCGAACAGACCGAAGGTCATGTAGCTGAACCACGAACGGTCTTTCTCGGCTTCCTTCGGACCTTCCGGCAGGATCGGATTGCCGTCTTCGTCCTTGGGCAGCAGCTCTTCCGGCATTTCCGAGCGAGCGTCCTGGAACTGCTTGACCACGTCCTGGTTGGCGCGGGTTTCACCCGGTGGCAGCGGCGTTTCGGTCTCGATCAGGCCCAGGGTGGCCTTGGACAGCCACGAACGGCCATCAGCCTCGTCCTGCTTGGGCTGGAACTGACCATCGACCAGGCTTGGATGGTCGGGGTAGTTGAGCTTGAGGGTTTCCAGGCTGGTGGCGGCCAGGTCGTCCAGGTGCATCTTCTGGTAGGACTCGACCATGATCGCCAGGCCGTCACCGACCGACGGGGTTTCCTGGAAGTTTTCCACCACGTAACGGCCACGGTTGGCCGCGGCGACATAAGCCTGGCGGCTCAGGTAGTAGTCGGCCACGTGGATTTCATAGGAGGCCAGCAGGTTGCGCAGGTAGATCATGCGCTGCTTGGCGTCCGGCGAGTAACGGCTGTTCGGGAAGCGGCTGGTCAGCTGGGCGAACTCGTTGTACGAGTCGCGCGCGGCACCCGGGTCGCGCTTGGTCATGTCCAGCGGCAGGAATCGCGCCAGCAGGCCACGGTCCTGGTCGAACGAAGTCAGGCCCTTGAGGTAGTAGGCATAGTCGACGTTCGGGTGCTGCGGGTGCAGACGGATGAAGCGCTCGGCAGCCGATTTGGCAGCTTCAGGCTCGGAGTTCTTGTAGTTGGCGTAGATCAGTTCGAGCTGCGCCTGGTCGGCGTAGCGGCCGAACGGGTACCGCGACTCCAGGGCCTTGAGCTTGCTCACGGCGCTGTTGTAGCTGTGGTTGTCCAGGTCAGTCTGGGCCTGCTGGTACAGCTCGGCCTCGCTGAGGTTCTCGTCGATCACTTCTTTGTTAGAGGAACAGGCCGCGGTGAGCCCGAGGATGGCGATCAGCAGCAGGTGTTTCACTTGCATGGCGGCTTGCGTCCCTTTGACGGCCGCTGTCTTGGGCGGTGCCGTCCTGTTATGATGAGCGCCCCGGCCAACCCCGGGACAAAAGAAGCCGTATTTAACCACAAGCTCGCAGCCGAAACCAAAGGCTGTGCGCCCGCCGAATCGAGCATGTCCGAGATCATTCAACTTAGCGCAGAGGTACCGTCCGAACTGGGCGGCCAACGCCTCGACCAGGTCGCAGCCCAATTGTTCGCCGAGTACTCGCGCTCGCGGCTGACTTCGTGGATCAAAGAGGGCCGCCTGACGGTCGACGGCGCGGTCCTGCGCCCCCGCGACACCGTGCATGGCGGCTCGCTGCTGGCCCTGGATGCCGAGCAAGAGGCCCAGGGCGAGTGGGTGGCTCAGGACATCGAGCTGGACATCGTCTATGAAGACGACCAGATCCTGGTGATCAACAAGCCTGCCGGGCTGGTGGTCCACCCTGCGGCAGGCCATGCCGATGGCACCCTGCTCAATGCCCTGCTGCACCACGTGCCGGACATCATCAATGTGCCGCGCGCAGGCATCGTCCACCGCCTGGACAAGGACACCACCGGTCTGATGGTGGTGGCCAAGACCCTGCAGGCGCAGACCAACCTGGTCGACCAACTGCAAAAACGCAGCGTCAGCCGTATCTACGAGTGCATCGTGGTGGGCGTGGTGACCGCGGGCGGCAAGATCGACGCCCCGATCGGCCGCCACGGCGGCATGCGTCAGCGCATGGCCGTCACCGACGGCGGCAAGCCGGCGGTCAGCCACTACCGCGTGCTCAAGCGCTTCCGCTCGCACACCCACGTACGGGTGAAGCTGGAGACCGGCCGTACCCACCAGATCCGCGTGCACATGGCCCACGTTGGCTTCCCGCTGGTCGGCGACCAGACCTACGGCGGTCGCTTCCGCATTCCGCCTGCGGCGAGCCCGACCATGGTCGACGCGGTCAAGAACTTCCCGCGCCAGGCCCTGCATGCGCGTTTCCTGGCACTGGATCACCCCACCACCGGTGAACGCATGGAATGGGCATCGCCGCTGCCGGATGATTTCGTCTGGCTGCTATCGCTGCTCAACCAGGACCGCGAGAGTTTCATCGGATGAGTGAATTGATGCAGTCGCTGTTGATTCCCGACTGGCCAGCCCCAGCCTCGGTTCGCGCCTGCGTCACCACCCGCCAGGGCGGCGTGAGTCTGCCGCCCTACGAATCCTTCAACCTTGGCGACCATGTGGGCGACGACCCTGCAGCGGTCGCCGAGAACCGCCGCCGCCTGAGCGATGAATTCGCCATCGAGCCTGCCTGGTTGAAACAGGTGCACGGGCTGGTGGTAGCCGATGCAGACCCCTCTATCGTTGCCGAAGCCGACGCCAGCTGGACCGACCAGCCCGGCATCGCCTGCACCGTGATGACTGCCGATTGCCTGCCGGTGCTGTTCTGCGACCGCGCCGGTACCCGTGTGGCGGCAGCCCATGCCGGCTGGCGCGGGCTGGCCGGGGGCGTGCTGGAGGCTACCCTGGACCGCCTGGCACTGCCCGCTGAAGAGGTATTGGTGTGGTTGGGGCCGGCCATCGGACCAACGGCATTCGAAGTGGGCCCGGAAGTGCGCGATGCATTCACCGCTGTGCACCCGCAAGCGGCCACGGCCTTCGTCGACGGTCAGCGCCCCGGCAAGCTGATGGCGGACATTTATGCGCTGGCGCGTATTCGCCTGGCGGCACGTGGGGTCACTGCCGTTTATGGCGGTGGCCTCTGCACGGTGAGTGACCCGCGGTTCTTCTCCTATCGCCGGACCCCGCAGGGTGGGCGGTTCGCTTCGTTGGTCTGGTTGCAGGTTTGAGATGGGCGGGGCCGCTTCGCGGCCCATCGCAGGCTAACGCCAGCTCCTACCTATGATTTGCGCGGTCACTCGTGGGAGCTGGCGACAGCCTGCGATGGGGCGCGAAGCGACTCCCTCTTGCAATCTCAAAGCTGATCCACGTCAAGCCCGCTACGCTTGAATCTTCCAGAATCAACCTTATCTATAAGGTCATCTCAGGCAGGTTTCTTCATCAACAGGCGCTGTCCATCGCTCCGACCTGCCCTTTAAAGGAAGGTACCCCATGCGAATAGACCGTTTGACCAGCAAGCTGCAGCTGGCTTTATCCGATTCCCAATCCCTGGCCGTTGGCATGGACCATCCGGCTATCGAGCCCGTGCACCTGATGCAAGCGCTGCTCGAGCAGCAAGGTGGTTCGATCAAGCCGCTGCTGATGCAAGTCGGCTTCGACGTCAACAGCCTGCGCCAGGCCTTGGTCAAAGAGCTCGACCAGCTGCCGAAGATCCAGAACCCTACGGGCGACGTGAACATGTCCCAGGACCTGGCGCGCCTGCTCAACCAGGCCGACCGCCTGGCCCAGCAGAAAGGTGACCAGTTCATCTCCAGCGAGTTGGTACTGCTGGCCGCCATGGACGAGAACAGCAAGCTCGGCAAGTTGCTGCTCGGCCAGGGCGTGACCAAGAAAGCCCTGGAAAATGCCATCAACAACCTGCGCGGCGGCGCGGCGGTCAATGACGCCAATGCCGAAGAATCGCGCCAGGCGTTGGACAAGTACACCGTCGACCTCACCAAGCGCGCCGAGGAAGGCAAGCTGGACCCTGTGATCGGCCGTGACGACGAAATCCGCCGCACCGTGCAGGTGCTGCAGCGTCGTACCAAGAACAACCCTGTGCTGATCGGTGAGCCTGGCGTGGGTAAAACCGCCATCGCCGAGGGCCTGGCCCAGCGCATCATCAACGGCGAAGTGCCCGATGGCCTCAAAGGCAAGCGCCTGCTGGCCCTGGACATGGGTGCCCTGATTGCCGGCGCCAAATACCGGGGCGAGTTCGAAGAGCGCCTCAAGGCGCTGCTCAACGAGCTGTCCAAGCAGGAAGGCCAGATCATCCTGTTCATCGACGAACTGCACACCATGGTCGGCGCCGGTAAAGGCGAGGGCGCCATGGACGCAGGCAACATGCTCAAGCCGGCCCTGGCCCGTGGCGAGCTGCACTGCGTTGGCGCTACCACGCTCAATGAATACCGCCAGTTCATCGAGAAGGACGCAGCCCTTGAGCGGCGCTTCCAGAAAGTGCTGGTCGAAGAGCCGAGCGAAGAGGACACCATCGCGATCCTGCGTGGCCTGAAAGAGCGCTATGAAGTGCACCACAAGGTGGCGATCACCGACGGCGCCATCATCGCCGCGGCCAAGCTCAGCCACCGCTACATCACCGACCGTCAGTTGCCCGACAAGGCCATCGACCTGATCGACGAAGCGGCCAGCCGCATCCGTATGGAGATCGACTCCAAGCCCGAAGTGCTCGACCGCCTCGACCGCCGCCTGATCCAGCTCAAAGTCGAATCCCAGGCGCTGAAGAAAGAAGAAGACGAGGCCGCGAAGAAGCGCCTTGAGAAGCTGACCGAAGAAATCGAGCGTCTGGAGCGTGAGTACTCCGACCTTGAAGAAATCTGGGCTTCCGAAAAGGCTGAAGTACAGGGCTCGGCGCAGATCCAGCAAAAGATCGAGCAAGCCCGCCAGGAGCTGGAGTCCGCCCGTCGCAAAGGTGACCTGAGCCGCATGGCCGAGCTGCAGTACGGAGTGATTCCAGACCTGGAGCGCAGCCTGCAGATGGTCGACCAGCACGGCAAGTCGGATAACCAGCTGCTGCGTAACAAAGTCACCGAGGAAGAAATTGCCGAAGTGGTGTCCAAGTGGACCGGCATCCCCGTTTCCAAGATGCTCGAAGGTGAACGCGAGAAGCTCTTGAAGATGGAAGCGCTGCTGCACCAGCGTGTGATTGGCCAGCACGAAGCGGTCACCGCCGTTGCCAACGCTGTGCGCCGTTCCCGTGCAGGGCTGTCCGACCCCAACCGGCCAAGTGGTTCGTTCCTGTTCCTCGGCCCGACCGGTGTGGGTAAGACCGAGCTGTGCAAGGCGCTGGCCGAGTTCCTGTTCGACACCGAAGAGGCCATGGTGCGCATCGACATGTCCGAATTCATGGAGAAACACTCCGTGGCTCGCCTGATCGGTGCCCCGCCAGGCTACGTCGGTTATGAAGAGGGCGGTTACCTGACCGAAGCCGTACGCCGCAAGCCCTATTCGGTGGTGTTGCTCGACGAAGTGGAGAAGGCACACCCGGATGTGTTCAACGTGCTGCTGCAAGTGCTGGAGGACGGCCGCCTGACCGACAGCCATGGCCGTACCGTGGACTTCCGCAACACGGTGATCGTGATGACCTCCAACCTGGGCTCGGCGCAGATCCAGGAACTGGTGGGCGATCGCGAAGCCCAGCGTGCGGCGGTTATGGATGCGGTGGGGTCGCACTTCCGTCCGGAGTTCATCAACCGGATCGACGAAGTGGTGGTGTTCGAGCCCCTGGGCCGCGACCAGATCGCTGGCATCACCGAGATCCAGCTGGGCCGCCTGCGCAGCCGCCTGCTCGAACGCGAGCTGACGCTGAGCCTGAGCCCGGAGGCGTTGGACAAGCTGATCGCCGTGGGTTACGACCCGGTGTATGGCGCACGGCCGCTGAAGCGGGCGATCCAGCGCTGGATCGAAAACCCGCTGGCGCAGCTGATCCTGGCAGGCACGTTCATGCCAGGCACGGCGATTACCGCCACGGTCGAGGGCGACGAGATCGTCTTCGCCTGATTCACCGCTGTGCCACGAGCCCCGCATTCGCGGGGCTTTTTTTTAGCCGGCCCCCCAAAACCCAGGCTTTTCGGCACTCCCAGATAACTTGCTGAAAATTTTGAAATTTTTGCTTGCATCTAAAATCGAGTGCCCCTAATATACGCCGCGTTGTCAGGCACTAAGCGAATCACCAGCAACACCGGGGATCGCAAAACAACTTACAAATCAGTAAGTTGAATGAAAAAAAGTGGTTGACAAGCAAAACGAAGAATGTAGAATAGCCGGCCTCAGCAGCGACAACGCGAAAGCGAAGAAGCTAAAGGGTTCGAAGCTAACACAGCCTTCGAAGTTGTACCGAAGTTCAGTTCCGCGATAGCTCAGTCGGTAGAGCAAATGACTGTTAATCATTGGGTCCCTGGTTCGAGTCCAGGTCGCGGAGCCAATCTCGGGGTGTAGCGCAGTCCGGTAGCGCGCCTGCTTTGGGAGCAGGATGTCAGGAGTTCGAATCCCCTCACCCCGACCATTTTCCGGGTCGTTAGCTCAGTTGGTAGAGCAGTTGGCTTTTAACCAATTGGTCGTAGGTTCGAATCCTACACGACCCACCATGTAAAAAGGGCATCTCGAATGAGATGCCCTTTTTCTTTTGTCTCGAATTTAGGTTTTGGGGTTTTGCTGGCTTTATCGCCGGCAAGCCGGCTCCTGCGGGGCGGGTGATTGGCGGGCAAAAAAAGTGGGAGAGGGCAAGCCCGCTCCCACAGGGTGTTTCAGCGCGCTGTCAGTGCAGCTTCAGGCGAGGCTCGGTACCGCGACCAATCTTGCTGCCCAGCATCAGCATCGCCGTGCGGAAGACCCCATACAACGCCATCTGGTGCATCCGGTACAGCGACACATAGAACATCCGCGCCAGCCAGCCTTCCAGCTTCACGCTGCCCATCAGGTTACCCATCAGGTTGCCCACCGCCGAGAAGCGCGACAGCGATACCAGCGAGCCGTAATCCTTGTAGGCATAGGTGTGCAGCGGCTTGTTCTCCAGGCGCGCCTTCAGGCTCTTGGCCAGTGTCGAGGCTTGTTGGTGTGCCGCCTGGGCCCGTGGCGGCACGTTGCGGTCGCTGCCAGGTTGCGGGCAGGCGGCGCAGTCACCGAAGGCGAAGATGTCGTCGTCACGGGTGGTCTGCAGGGTAGGGCGCACCACCAGCTGGTTGATACGGTTGGTTTCCAGGCCGTCGATGTCCTTGAGGAAGCCCGGCGCACGAATGCCCGCCGCCCACACCTTCAGGCTGGCCTGGATCATTTCGCCATCCTTGGTCTTCAGGCCCTCGGCCGTCACTTCGCTGACCGCCGCGTTGGTCATCACCTTCACCCCGAGTTTTTCCAGGGTCTTGTGCACCGGCACGCTGATGCGCTCCGGCAGTGCCGGCAGCACCCGTGGGCCCGCTTCGATCAGGGTGATGTGCATGTCCTTGGGCTGGATGCGGTCCAGGCCATAGGCCGCCAGTTCATGGGCGGCATGGTGCAGCTCGGCGGCCAGTTCCACACCGGTGGCACCGGCGCCGACGATGGCCACGCTGATTTTCTCGCTTGCCACATCGCCGGCGTGGGCACGCAGGTAGTGGTTGAGCAACTGCTGGTGGAAGCGCTCGGCCTGCTTGCGGGTGTCCAGGAACAGGCAGTGCTGCGCCGCGCCCAGGGTGCCGAAGTCGTTGGTGTTACTGCCGACGGCAATCACCAGCGTGTCGTAGCCCAGCGTGCGCGCCGGCAGCAACTCGCGGCCCTCTTCATCGAGGGTGGCAGCGAGCTGGATCTGCTTGCCCTCACGGTCCAGGCCGCTCATGCGTCCCAGCTGGAAGTTGAAGTGGTTCCACTTGGCCTGGGCCACGTAGTTCAGTTCGTCTTCCGAAGAGTTCAGCGAGCCTGCGGCCACTTCGTGCAGCAGCGGTTTCCAGATGTGCGTGAGGTTAGCGTCGACCAGGGTGATCTCGGCCCGCTTGCGCTTGCCAAGGCTTTTACCCAGGCGGGTCGCCAGTTCCAGGCCGCCGGCGCCGCCGCCGACAATCACGATGCGATGAGTCATGGGGATATCTCATAAGGTTTACGGAATTCCTGGCCCTGGGGGCCGGCCGCAAACTGCGCGAGAGGAGGGCGAGCGCGAGGCAGCTCATAGCACCAGTCCACTCAACAGGCGGCTAATGAGGCCCAGGGCGATGGTCACGGCCACCACCAGGACAAGGAGCAGCCACGGCCTGAAAGGCTTGCGCTCGACTTGGTGCTGGGGGGCTCGCAGGTACTCATCGACACGACGCTGATCTTCCGGATTCAGTCGGCTGGTCATGGTGGGCCTCGTCAGATAGACGTTTGTGACTGCGCGAACGCCACAGCGTTCACGCAAGCGCTTGAAACAAATGATAATGCTTTCTATCCCTGGCGCCGAGTTTACGCCATTGCAAAGACTCTCGGCACTGGATCAAAGACTGATTCCGACATCGAACACGATACTGCGCCCCAGGTTGCCGCGCAGGAAGTCCGGCGCATCGGGGTGAGCGAACAACACCCGGGCGAAGGTCGGCCCGACCAGTGACAGCGAGCGCCAGCCCTGGCGCAGGTATTCGGTGGGCGGCGGGAAGTGCGTGTTGAGGTCGAGCACCTCACGCTTGAGGCTGGAGAAGGCGATGATGTCCAGCTCGCTCAGGTCCAGCCCGCGTTCGCGGTAGTTATGCGCCTTCTTGCGCAAGGTCGGGGCCAGGCGCCCAAGCAGTTCGGCGGCACTGATCCGCCTTGGCCGCGCTTCACGCCGCACCAACTGCGCCAGCGAAAAGGCGCTGCGCCGGCGTTGCAGCTCTTCGCGCCATTCGTCATTCAGCCGGCGCCCCTCATCGAGCACGAAAAACACCTCGAACGCCGCATCGCGGAACAGCACGTCGGGCGGTTCCTGGCCGGCGGGGGAAAAGTCCTCGCTGCGGTAGGGAATGTTCAGGCCTTGCAGCAGACGCTGGCAGACCCAACGCTCGCGCTCCCATTTGCGGGCATTGGACAGGAATGCATTGGCTTGTTCGGCCTGGATGGTAAGCAGGCGCAGGTAGTCTGAGTCATCCATGTGAACTAGCTTAGTCGGCAATTGTGAACGGTAAGAGCTTGTTTGCCCGTGGGAAACGTCATCAAGGTGTAGACTCGGGGTATCTGAAACGGGAGCGAGCTTGAGTTGATCAGCGCACAGGTCCTGTCTTCCACCAGCATGACCGTGGGTTGGCTGGCATACGTACCGCTGTTGATCTGGGCGGCGACGCGCACGCGCTGGGTGGAATTGTTCACCGACAGCCGCCGTCAGCACCTGCTGTTCGGCACGGTCTTTTGCCTCTTCGCGCTGTGGTTGGTCAGGCGCGACTTCGACACCGGCGTGTCTTACCACTTCATCGGCATGACTGCCGTGACCTTGCTGCTGGACTGGCCGTTGGCGATGCTTGGCGGCTTTCTCGCCCAGCTCGGGTTGCTGGCGCTTGGCCGCCAAGACATGGCGGCCTTGGGGGTCAACGGGCTGCTGCTGATTGGCTTGCCGGTGCTGATTACCGAAGTGTGCGCGATCCTGGTCGAGCGGGCGCAGCCGCGTAACCTGTTCGTCTACATCTTCTGTTCCGGGTTCTTCCCGGCAGCGCTGACAGTGTTGGCCTGTTTGGTGGCGGGGTTGGGGTTGCTGTGGCTGGATGGGCGATTCGCCATGCCGGAATGGCTCAGCGACTTCGTGGGCTACCTGTGGTTGATGATGTTCCCGGAGGCGTTCATCAACGGCACGGTGATCAGTGCGCTGGTGGTGTTCTGCCCGGAGTGGCTGGAGACGTTCAACCGCACGCGGTATTTGCAGGCGCCATGGAAGGAGGATGAGCGGTGATTGTGTGTTGGCTGTTCCGGCCTCTTCGCGGGTAAACCCGCTCCCACAGGTACTGCACCGATCTTGAAAACCGTGAGATCTCTGTAGGAGCGGGTTTACCCGCGAAAGGGCCCTTACGAGCACCGTGCTATCGGATCAATGCCGAGACTCCAGATCCCCCGAATACAGCTCATCCTCCGACTCATCCGCCCCAGGAATCTTGTGCTCTTCCGCCGCCCAGGCGCCCAGGTCGATCAATTTGCAGCGGTCCGAACAAAACGGCCGGAACGGGCTGTGCTCGTTCCATTCCACAGGTGCGCCACAGGTCGGGCAATCGACGGTCAATGGCTGGCTCATGGCTGGCCTCCTCGTAAAGTCAGGTAAAAGTGGTGCAGGCGGTCGATCTGCGCATGCAGCGCGCTCAGGTCGCGATCATTGACCACCACATCGTCGGCATGGCGCAGGCGCTCCTCACGGGCCAACTGGGCCTTGAGAATCGCCTGCACCTGCTCGCTGCTGGTGTTGTCCCGCTTCAACGTGCGCTCCATCTGCAGCGCTTGCGGAGCATCGATCACCAGCACGCGTTGGGTTTTCTGGTGCTGACCAGACTCGATCAACAGCGGCGAAACATACACCGCATAAGGCGACTCGGCCTTCGCCAGGTAGCTGAAGATCTCCTGCCCGATCAGCGGGTGCAGCAGTTGCTCCAGCCATTTGCGCTGCGTCGGGTCGGCGAAGATCAGCTGGCGCAGGGCGGCGCGATCGAGCTGGCCATCTTCCTGCAGCACGCCTGGGCCGAAACGCTCGACGATGCTGGCCAGGGCAGGGCGCCCGGGTTCGACCACCCAGCGCGCAGCCTGGTCGGCGTCGACCAGGTGCACGCCCAGTTCGACGAAACGTTCGGCAGCCGCGCTTTTGCCGCTGCCAATACCGCCAGTCAGGCCCAGAATCCAGGGGGTGAAGGCCGCAGTGGTCATCAGAGTCCCAGTAGTTGCATGTAAGAGGCGTATATTTCATCACCCCAGAGCAACGCAATCCACCCTGCGATGGCCAGATAAGGCCCAAACGGCAACGTCGTACTCAGCGATTGCCGACGCACACGCAGCAGGCACAGGCCAACCAGCACCCCCAGCACCGATGACAACAGCAAGGTCAGCGGCAGCACCTGCCACCCGCCCCAGGCGCCGATCAACGCCAGCAGCTTGAAGTCCCCATAGCCCATGCCCTCCTTGCCGGTCAGCAGCTTGAACACCCAGTACACGCTCCACAGGCAGAGGTAACCCGCAATCGCGCCCCACAGCGCATGGCTCAGGGGTACGAAGGTGTGGAAGGCATTGGCGATCAAGCCTAGCCACAGCATTGGCAGCACCAGCACGTCGGGCAGCAACTGGTGTTCGATATCGATCAGGCTCAAGGCCAGCAGGCACCAGGTGAGCAACAGTAGCAACAGCAGCTGCGCGGCACTGCCGCCATGCCACGCGACTACCAGCGACACGGCCGCGCACGCCAGCTCCACCAGTGGATAACGCGGGCTGATGCGGCACTTGCACGCCGAGCAGCGCCCACGCAGGGCCAGGTAACTCAGCACCGGGATGTTTTCCCAGGCACGAATCGGGTGCCCGCAGCCCGGGCAGCGGGAGGCCGGCAGGCACAGGTCGAAGCGTTCATGCACCGAGGTCGGCAGCCCCAGCACCTGCTGTGCTTCGCGCTGCCATTGGCGTTCGAGCATGATCGGCAGGCGGTGCACCAACACGTTCAGAAAGCTGCCGACCAGCAACCCCAGGAGGGCGGCCAAGGTCATCAGGTAAGCCGGCTGCGCAGCCAGGAAAGTCCATAAAGTCATGTTCAGATCAAACTACCCAACTGGAAAATCGGCAGGTACATGGCTACCACCAGGCCGCCAACCAGCACGCCCAGGACCAGCACGATGGCCGGCTCCAGCAGGCTGGTCAACTGGTCCAGTGTCTGGCTGACCTGTTCTTCGTAATGGCTGGCGGCCTTCTCTAGCATCACGTCCAGCGTGCCACTGGATTCGCCGATGGCCACAAGCTGCACCAGCAACGGCGCAAACAGCGGCTCACTGGCCATCGCCTGATTCAGCCCCTGCCCATTGGCCATGCCCTGACGCAAGCGCAGGATGGCCTGCTCGTGCACAGGGTCGCCGCTCACCCTCGCCACCGTTACCAGCGCATCCAGCAGCGCAACGCCCGCCGCGTAGGCGGTGCCCAGGCTGCGGGCGAAACGCGCCAAGGCCGCTTGCCCCAGCAATGTGCCGAACACCGGCAAGCGCAGCGCGTAGCGCGTTATCCACAACCGCGCCGACGCATGCTGCCGATAGAGCCGGAGCACGCCGGCCATCAGAACCAGCGCGCCAATCAGCAACCCCGGCGCATAACGCCCCAGCGCTGTGGATAAGTCGATGACCCACTGAGTGAAAGCTGGCAACTCGCTGTTGAACCCCGCAAACAAGTTCTGAAAGCGCGGAATCACCTCCAGCAACAGCAGTGCCGAAACGCCCAGCCCCGTCAGCAACAACAGCACCGGGTACAGCATGGCCTTGCGCACCCGCTTGCGCAGCGCCTGGCGCTGTTCCAGCATGCCCGCCAACTGTTCCAGTTGCCGGTCGAGCGTGCCGGACTGCTCACCCACCCTTACCAGGTTGCAGTACAACGCATCGAACCAGCCCGGGTGGCGCTGTAGCGCATCGGCCAGCCCCAAGCCCGCCGCCACATCCTGTTTCAATCGCCCCAGCAATGCCGCTTGCCCCGCACCACAGCCGCTGCGCCCCATCACCTCGAACGCCTGCAGCAGCGGCACGCCCGCCTTGAGTAACGTCGCCAATTGCCGGCTGAAGCCCGGCGCATCGGTTTTTTCCCGAGCCTTCGGCCATTGCCAACCCCGCGAACCCGCCCGCTGCACCCGCACGTCCCGAACACCCTGGCGCAGCAGCCCCGCCCGCACATAGGCAGGGCTGCGCCCGCGGGTTTCGCCACTGACCGGCGTGCCATCGGGATCGGTGCCATGCCAGCTGTAGAGGTGTGTCGATGAGCTCATGAACAGTCCTTGGGTACCTGTGCGACAAGCTTGGAAACAGCTTGCCGAGTCCATTGTCGGGCGCGCTTGCCTGATGCTCACTAGAGTAGTTCAGCGAACATGACGCCCAGACGGGCAGGGGTGACAAAAGGTGTCTGATCAGGCCTACTGCGCCGCTGTCAGCCGGGGTCGAGAGTGACCTCAACGAGTACGCGTATCGAAAAGGAAGATGTTCATGAAAGGGCAACGAGGTATCACCCTGATCGAACTGATGATCGTCGTGGCGATCATTGGCATCCTGGCGACCATCGCCATCCCGATGTACACCAACCACCAGTCCCGCACCAAGGCGGCGGCAGGCTTGCTGGAGATTTCAGCGCTCAAGACCGCGATGGACCTGCGCTTGAACGAAGGCAAGGACGTATCCGACGTCGCCGCCCTCGGCGGCCAGCCCGCCACCTCCCATTGCGCCATCACCGCCACCGGCAAGGCCGCCGACGGCAGCGCCACGCTCGAATGCACCCTGGCGGATGCACCGTCCAACGTGCTGGGCAAGACCGTCACCCTGACCCGCTCGGCCACAGGTTGGAGCTGTGCGACCAACATCGAAGAAGACCTCGCGCCGAAGGGGTGCAAGGCGCCTTGAGGGCAGGGCAATAAGTCAGGGGAAACAGGAGTTTGCGTAACGGGTGCGAGCAGTGGTACGTTGCGCTACACGCCGGTGTAGCTCAGTCGGTAGAGCAGCGCACTCGTAACGCGAAGGTCGCAGGTTCGATTCCTGTCTCCGGCACCAGTTCAGGTTCCAGCGAAGGCTACCAAAATCTCTGGAACCCCTGTAAAACCCGCCTTTTGGCGGGTTTTTTCGTTATGGCGTTCCGTCGGATTCCGACAGCTGCCAGCCGATTTAGGGGTAACGTTTGGGATAAAGTCGATTCGATAAAGGGGTTTACCCTTATGGCTCGTACTACTGCTCCCCTGACCGACACCGCATGCCGCTCGGCCAAGCCTACTGACCGCCCCTACAAGCTTTTCGACGGTGACGGTCTTTACCTCCTCGTTTACCCCAATGGCCGCAAAGGCTGGCGCTTCCGGTATGTGAAACCGGATGGGCGAGAGGGGCTGACCTCGTTTGGCAACTATCCCGTCATTGGTCTCGCAGATGCTCGGCAGAAGCGTCTGGAGACTAAGCGGATGCTAGCTGAGGGCATCGATCCGATTGCGTCCAAGCAGCAGGCCAAGGCCGAGGCGGTTGTGAGAGGCCACACATTCGAGCGCGTTGCTTTGGACTGGCATAAGGAAATGTCCGTGAAGTGGGCGCCTGGCCATTCGAGGACGGTGCTGAGTCGCTTGAAGACGCACGTATTCCCGCTGCTAGGCGCACGCGCCATCGTTGATCTGGATACCTTCGACCTCATGCAGCCGCTTGAGGCGATCAAGAAGCGCGGCACGATTGATGTGGCGTTGAGGGTGCAAAACTACCTACAAAGCATCATGCGTGAGGCGAAGCGGCTGCGACTGATCACGGTGAACCCGGCATATGACCTTGAGGGCTTCATCAGCGCACCACGGGTTACGCACCGGCCTGCACTCCCGCTGTCACGTTTGCCTGAGTTGATGGACCGCATCGAGAACTACAAGGGACGCATGCTCACTCGGCTGACCGTCATGCTGTCCCTGCATGTGTTTGTCCGGTCCAGCGAATTGCGCTTCGCACGTTGGAGTGAGTTCGACCTGAAGCGCGGTATCTGGGAGATACCTGATACGCGACCGGCGTTGGACGGCGTTCCGTATTCGACCAGAGGGACGAAGATGGCGGGCGATATCCACCTAGTCCCTCTGTCACCGCAAGCGGTGGCGTTGCTCGAACAGATTTATGCGATCACGGGGTACTTCGACCTGGTGTTCACCAGTGACGCTCGCTCGTGGAAGCCTATGTCCGAGAACACGGTCAACAGCGCTTTGCGGAACATGGGCTACGACACCAAGACCGAAATCTGCGGGCATGGATTTCGGTCAATGGCGTGCAGTGCCTTGGTCGAATCCGGGCTTTGGTCCGAGACGGCTATCGAACGGCAGATGAGTCACAGGGAGCGCAACAACGTTCGGGCGGCATATATCCACAAGGCCGAGTTCCTGGAGGAACGGCGAATGATCATGATTTGGTGGAGCCGTTACCTCGAAGCGAACCGGCAGGAGCATATCTCGCCGCATGAGTTCGCGAATCAGACCGGGACAAACGTCTCTAGCCTTAGAGCAAGGCGTGGCGCAGTCGAGTGAGCGCACGGCTTTGAAGTTTCGATGATCCGCTTTCCATGCGGGTCCATCCAAACAGGGCTGCAAAGCCGCCCTGTTTGGATGGACCTCATCTGAAAAATCAAAAACACCAAATCGGCCATTGGAAACCACGAGATTCCGTACACGCCCAACGTCATGTTCAACTGCAAAATCCAGCGGGCGAGTCGCTTGACCCTCTCGGATTGCGGGCGTAGAAAAGACAGTGCAAAGGCTGTCGTTGACAGCACCCCAGGTGACCCGAGCCTTCAAGGTCACGCCGCTCTCGCGGTGGTTCTCCCCAAGGGCGATTCGCATCCGGCAGTTCGCCCGGTCACTACCCATGTGATGGATGCTCTTACACATATAGCGCTCGAGCGCCAGACACACCGTACCTCGCTGCCCTGCAGCAACCTATCCGCTTGGCCGACTATTGCGCCAACCTGTGCCCGTCTCTTTCTTCTGGAAAGAGACGGGCACTTCTACCGCTGCTGCAGCCCTGATCGCACAAGGCTTTGCGGCATTCCCCCTCGTGACAATCGGCGTGACAAACGCCGATGTCACCAGCAACAGCGCTGTAGATGATGGTGCCGCAGACCAAGGAATGGACTGCACCTGACTGACAGTCAGGCACGCCCCGGTCATCGCAGTGCTGCGTTCACCCGGCTCAGGATCTTCAGGCACTGGTCTCGTCAGCCAGTGCTGCCTCCACCCGCCCACCGGTAACGGTGCTCAGGAGGCCAGATCATGAGATGCCCTTGCTCCCGGACGTAAGGAGCCGCCAGTCCCGCGCTAGAGGACATCCCCACAGGTCGCAGGGGCCTTGATCCCTGATAACACTCAGCATTCTTGGCGGGATGACGTGGGGCGAGGATCGGATAGCGGAAGAGGAGGTGACTGACATGGCATTGGTAGGTAGGCGCGATGGCCGCAATTTCGGCTACGGCAGGCAGTTGAGCTACGCAGGACCTCAGGCGCTGAAAGACATGTTTGGCGGCGGCCACTACGGCACGGTCAAAGCACACTGTGATCGGTGGCAGGCATTCGTGAGGTGGTGCCGCTCCGAACAGGGGCCCGGCATCAATGATGCGCGGCAGATTGATTGTGGGGTATTGGCCGACTATGCGGCGCATCTGCGCGACGTGGTTGGGCGCGGTGACCTAGCCGTCAGCACCGCACAAAATCGGCTATCCAGCGTTAACAGGACCATGGCGGCGCTTCGCGGTGATCAGTACGTGAAGTTGCCCAGTCCGAGCAAGGCATTGGGTATGCAGCGCGCTGGGGTTCGCCACTCGGTGCCGCAGGGCCAAGACCGCGAACAGTTTAAGCAGATCGTCGATGCGCTTTGCAACCAACATCAACTACGGGCCGCCGCGATTGTTTTGTTGGCGCGAGCCACCGGCATGCGCTTGCGAGAGGCCATCTTGGCTGACCTGCCACGGCTAAGCCGTGAGGCTAACGATCTAGGTAGGATTAACATTCAGGATGGCACCAAAGGCGGCCGCGCCGGCGCCTCGGCGCCACGTTGGATTGCGGTGGACGACCATGTTCGAGGTGCACTTGAGTTTGCGCGGCAGGTGTTGCCTGCGGGCAGCCGCAACCTGATTGCGCCGCACGAAAGCTACCTGAATCTTCTGCAGCAAATCATCCGCCCTGCGCGGGACATCCTGCATGCACACAACCTCAAAGGCTTCCATGAGCTACGTGCGGCGTACGCAAGTGAACGCTATGAGCAGATCACCCAACACCCTGCGCCTATCAACGGCGGCCTATGTTGCCAGACAGATAGGAACCTAGATCGTGAGGCCCGGAGGCAAATTAGCTATGAGCTGGGGCACGGTCGAATCGATGTGGTCGCTGCCTACATTGGAGGACGGTCATGAGTCTGCCATTCGATATGGAACTGTTCTTGGCTGGCGTGCTGACCGGATCGAGCGCGACGCGGCAGCGCCATTTACGGCAAGCAAAGTTCATTTACGCTGAGATATCTGAACGCTGGCAGCTGGAAACACCTTGGGCTTGGCAGAGAAAACATTTGACTTGGTTTCTTGAACACCGACTAGCTGGGCGATGCTCAGCGACTCGGTACTACTACCTGCTGACGGTGCGGCTGCTAGCTCGTCGTTTAGAACATCCATGGGCCTTCAAATGCCAAGCTAAGATCTGATTAGTCGCCACGACCGCTTTAGCCCCATAGCTGACGGTGGGGAGAGGCGGAAATCGGCTAATATCGGTCATTCTTGGGGGCGGAAATTAAACTGACGTAACTAAATGATTTGAATAAATGTTGTGAAGTTGAAGTTATAGATCAGCCAATTAATTGTCGCGGTCCGCACAGTATAAAGACATAAGCATATATCGAAAAAGAAGGCGGTTTTTCGTATACCGCCTAAAGAAAAAACATGATCCGATCTCTTGGGATTATGCTATTGATTGCTAGCTTGTTTGTAGGGCCTTTATTTATGGCGTGGCCTTTGAGATCTGGTTTTCTTAAAATCAATAGGCCGTTCGTGGCTTTGCTGTGACATGCTGATTAAGTGAGTGACATATGGGTGATAATTGCTGATATCAGCCTGCGGCATATCAATGATATAGGTGGGGCGTCGGCCAATTCCCCCCCTTGAAGTCCCGATAACCTTCCCATGCCACCGCTCTTTGCCATCGCGTTTAAGCCACACCCGATCATGAAGATCTTCAACTACGTGAAAAGTCACTTTGAGTTTTTTTGATGCAAGTTGGTCTGCTATGCGGTTTGCTACGCCCTGAGATACTTTTGTGGGGCCTCCCTCGTTTTTGCTCGGGTTACCCTTATAGATAAACTTGATGGTTTTATTGGTGCCAAAGATGCCAAGTAGTGCATCCGCATAATCAATATCATACTTAGAAGTGTCTTCTGCTGTCTCGTTGTGGCCGGCAGTTTTTTCGCGTTTGAATAGGAACGGGTCAATTGCAATTACTTCAACAGCGTCTTGAAGCCAGTCGCTTAGCGCTTCGTCCGCTTGATTCTTACCCCGTTCTTTCGCTGTGATAGACGGCCCGCCATTGACAATTAACTCAACAGGGGCGTTCGAAGATTGCGATCCGATTAGAGGGCATGACTGCCCAACTGAGCGGATTGCCCGGGAGATCTCATCTCCCAGCGCAGAAGGCATTTCTTTTATAATTGAGTCTAAGGCACTTTGTTTTTTATTGATGTTGTCAAGCTGATTTAAGATCTCATATTGATAATAGTGACACCGTTCTAATTCGTGGTCGAGGCCTAAAACCTCAATGTAGATTTCGCTTGCTATTCGAATGATGTTTTCTGACTGCTCGGCCTGGCGTAGCTCATCAGAATAGGAGCTTAGAATTTTCTCAATTCTTCGGATGATAACATGTCTCATTTTCAGTTCCATGGGTATGATCGCGAGATTCTCGCAGTATTCATTGTGTTAGAGGCTTTCTCAATGAGGCTTGCTAGTCAAAGTATTCATAACCCATCCCGGTGTCAATTTCCCGCTTTAGAATTCTCAGTACCATAAGCAGGCTGTCACCAGCATCAATTAAGGTGGCTTCGTTATTTTTCGCAATCAAAACTTTGTCGATGAAAAAGTATAATGTTTTATTATCTTTGCTAATGTGGTCGTTAATAGGGTCGAGCGTTAGTATATTGCCTAGACCCCACGTTTTTTCCAGGTCGCATAGATAGCCGGAGCTGTTTCTGTTACGGTGCCTAGAGTCCAAGTTGATTTTTAGCTCTTCGAAATCAGTGCCGACGATATCTCTAAGTATTCCGTCCTTTAGTAGGAGGTGATGCTCATTTTTTATCTCGAAATAAGAGTATATTCGTTTCTCGCCTTCAAAGCTTTCAATGTGTGGCGTGATGTAGGGCACTGCGTTGTGTTTTAAAAAATTATTCACGTCGATATAGATGCTGTGCTTTACACCGGCGTTACTGTATATGTTGCAGAAAAAAGGGTGCATGTATGAGAAATATTTTTTTATATCAAGGCTAAGGTCAAGCCGCTCTTCCTGCACATCGGTAGCCTAATACGAACTCTTTTGCTGAAGCGCCATACTCATGTAGGGAGCTTGAAATTGCACTCCCTAAAAAACCAATCCAATAATCTCGGGCATTTATGTTTGTTAAAGCGTGAATTTTGGAGAGTTCAGAATCGTATACACCTTTAAGATCTTGTATGTTTAGAATTTTCTTGTTGGTGCTGGTTGATTTGAATTTGTCAAGTATGAATTTATTGCTTATAGAGCGGTACTGAACTTTTCTTATTTTGGAATGAGGTATGCCAATTTTTAGCATGCATAGGATGCAGTAATAATCAATAAGTGAAGATAATGAGTTTAGTAGCGCATCAGAGTATGCCTGGTTTAACGTCGCATTGTGTTTGTCTATGTTCTGGATAGGGGCAAGGGTTTCATTTAGGTAAGTTATATTGGTTTCTTCTCGTGCCCTGTAAAGGATTTCAATTTTTTCAAATTGGTATGAAATGTTCCTCTCAAATTCTTTTATCAGTCCTGGTGTGTTCATGTTTTCAGTCCTTCAATGTTGATGTGTCACCTAAATTTTCCGCTGTGCTTTGAAATTTGATTCCTGGACGCGGCAGTATTAAAATACCGTTTGTCAGCATTCCGTAATGCTATGACCCCGTTAGTGAGCCATCTGCAATACACTAGAATTTAAGATTTTGGCTCAGCGTTTTATTTGGAATTATGTCCGCTCCGGCTACCACTGTTCGGATTTTGCAAGTGCGCGCCATCGCATGATGGCCAGATGCCGCTAGCTGCGGTGGGACGTTGAATCAAGAATAGGCAAGAGTCAATACGTAGTGTGAATTGGTTCCAGCATCGTAGACATACTGGATGGGCCTTGGGTCGGTCTCTGCTGGGCGCCGCCGTCAGCTATGGGTCGGTTAGCAGCCTTCGCGACTGACCGCTAATGACCCATAGCTGCTCTTGGTAGAGGACTGTTCACGGCCAAATGTAGGCCTCCGTTAGGTAGCAAAACCTTTCGGGTGCTGAGGCAAGGAATATTTCGGAGCCTACCCACCCCTAAGGAGAGGGGCAGTGCGTCCTTGCTGAAATTGATCGGTTGAGAGCGTCATCGAGTGCCTATGAGACAAGTGACAATTCATTGCTCTAGGGAATTCGGGCCCTTATTACCGCCAGCGCCCTTCCATTAGGCCTCGCTATTAGTAATTTCTAGCTAACACTCGTTACTAATCAATGTATTGTTCATAGTGACTGCAAGTACCTGAGCGCATCATCATTTAGACTCAAGCCATGCCAGAAGGCGCAACGCCATCCGTTAGCCGACTTTCCGCATTCAAATTCATAGTTTTCGAGCCGCTGAATTTCCGTTTTTATGCTTACCAAGCTAGATCGATCTGGAAGAAACGTCCTTATGCCATTGATCAAGACCCCCCATTGTGTTGTCAGATATTCATCGATTCCCGCTCGCCTTAGGACATTGTCGATTTGCCACTGAACAACAGCAAGCTGACTTCCGGCCACATTGTAAGGTATTGGCGTCAGTAGTGGCGCATTCCAATCAGGTTCGAATCGTACAGACAAGATCTTGTTATTTGCAAAGTAGTCAAAATATGGATGCAGAGGGCGCTCTCCTGCGTTCGCGCCTTTGAACGCGTTGCTTCTCTTGTTGTTGCATCTATCGCAAGCCGGCACCAAATTCTTTGAGTAAAAAGAGAATTCTGCATAATTTGCTTTGGGTAGGTAATGATCCAACGTCCCCAGTGCATCTCGTCCACACACGGGGCACACGCCGTCAAGTTGAGATCGCAGCGTCGCAATAAAATTTAGAACGGAGGGTGGCGCTTTATAAATTCCGTTAAGGTCTTCTTTTAGTGGGGCATATGATGCATCCTCAGCGATACCCCAGGGATCGCCATTGCAAATATCATAGGCTTGATAGCGCTCAGCAATGTCAGCTATGCGATGCACAATTGCTTTCGCATTTTCCTTTCTAGAATGCTGCAGAAAGCTGAGAAGCAAATTATCTTGAATGGTGGGCGGATCGACTTTCCTCATTTTACTGCTCCATCATCCTGCGCAGGCGCATGAGAGCTTCGGCACTCAATTCGGAAGAGTATCTATCAAGTGCCTCCGAAAATGTATTGCTCTCTTGCTCTGCTAGTTCTAATAGCTCTTCATAAAGATGGTGGGGTAGATCGTCGCCAAATACCTCATTCGAGATTGATGCGACATTGGCTCCTAGCGTTTGCATGCGCGGCTTTCTTACAGTGAGTACTCCATCTTCATCGCGCATCACATGCACCTGAGCACTCTGAACTTCCCTGACGACAAACGGGGAGTGTGTGGCGACGAATGCTATCGAACGTGTACCGTTCAGAATTTTGTTTAGGCTACGCATAAATCTTGATATAAGGTTTGGATGCAGAAAATTCTCCGGTTCATCAATAATCAGCGCGGATGCCGGCCCAGAGTTAGCTAGTGCAACCAATATGAATTTTAGGAAGGCCTGCTGGCCCAAGCTAAGTTTGCGTTCCTTTCCGTTTTTATCGACAAATTTCAATGACTGCCAAGAGGCGACATTTGCCGCATTCTTTAAGATACTTTGTTCGCCACCACGTTTCCACTCTGAAAATGGCATATAGACTACATCGTGAAATGCCATTCTTTCTGACTCTCCTGGTCTGTCTTTTTTCATTGGGACCAGAACTTCAAACTCGCTGAATTCGGTGCGCAAAATGTCTGAGAGATGATGAAGTAAAGCACCTTGAGCATCATGTCCGCGAGCCACATCAACAAGCAATGTTGTTGCAGAGTCCTCGCCTTGCTTGCGGGGGCTTGCCGGATTGAATGTAAAAATTCTAGCTCTCGCGAGCCCCTCCTTTGAAGAGGGGGAGAATTGTCGAACAGATGCAGTGTGAATGAAAGCTATAACTTGATTCAGTTCGGGGCGATTGGTAATTTCAGCTGATCGACTTTCTTTGTCGGCCAAAACTTTTGAGAGCTTTGCAAGCGCCGAAGTTTTGCCGCAGCCATTCTGGCCGATAATGACTGCGATCCGCCCTCTGAGAAAATTTTGGCTGTCAAACTGGAAATCGAACTGGGCGTGGGGGCCGGCTCCCTTTAACTCAACACTGAAAGGTTGACGTGCATCAGCATCAAGTTCTTGCAGGCCTTGCAATATACGCTCACCCTTGCGATAAGCAAAGTAGGCTTCGCTTGATCTAATCATCGCATGGGTGAACACTTCTTCTTTATAGAAGTCGTACCAGTTATTGCTGAAGGTCCGGCTTTTAGTCGTTGCTACATCTTGTAAGCTAGCTAGGATTTTCCTTGCCTGTGACTCGCCTAGCGTCCGCCGCAAAAAACTGTATGACCTTGCATCTACCAGCAGTGTGCGGAAGGGTTTTTTTATTTCGCGGTGGTAAATTTCAGGTTTGTCAGGCGAAAGCAGACTGCCAACAGCTTCAGAAAGATCTTTTTCTCCTTGAATGGCACACCTCCCTTCAAGCCAATAAATTTGCCCTTGTTTATCGCGATAGCCTATGGAGCATGCTGTAAGGTAGCCGAAGTCGTTAAATTTGCGGGCCAGCGGAACAATGAAAGCTTCCGCCTTGGAGCTTTCCGCGAAGCTCTCATCCAAAAGGAAGGATGTCAGTGGCTGGTTGGGATTAGCGTTAGAGCTTTTTTTTGCTGGCATTCCAAGATCCATCTTAAGTCAGGCGAGCCGCGACATTATCAGCGTGAGCGGCCTACTGATACTGTCTGGTAAAAAAACGATGCAATTTCGGAAGAGCTGACAGATTTGTTGGGATGACTATCCGCCTCTGGCCAATAGCCTCCCTTAGCCAACGGCAGCTTTGGGTCGATAGCTGCTATCCCCCAGAAGAGCCTGAACCTGGCTTTGGCGAATGGATTGCAGAACGCTTCAGCGATTTCCATCATCCTGTCATGGCTTTTTCGCAATGGTCGGGAGCTCCGAAATACGGTGAGGATAATTTTAGGGATAAAGAGTTGTACCCTGAAGAATAATACCCCTTGAATTCAGAGTCTTCCGTGTCGATACGATTCCTGTCTTTGCCACAGTTAGTCCATTACAGATGTGCTTGCCTTCGGCCCCACCGCCAAACGACAAAATCACCATTTTCCGCACAATCCAGCACTATCGACGCCTTTCCTCTAAAAATCAGAGACGTTTCCTACAGCTTTAAACCTTGTCCCATCCAAGCCGCAAGGATAAATTTCCTAAGTCGCGGCAAATTCCGTGACCGGGCGTAGGAACCCGTTGGTAAACTTGGCGCATGCACTAGGCGCCCCCTGCACCACAGCTGGCGCTTTTTTTGTGCCTGCCGTGCTGTGTAATGGCGGCTGTGTGTGGGCGGGCTTCGGCCTGGCCGGGTTTCCCAAGTTCCCCGGTATTCCTACCCCATACACAGCTGCCACCCAATCCCGTAGGAAGGATCGTGGTAGCTCCAACCAAAACTTGGAGTCTCATGCATGCCCATCAAAAATCCGATAAGGATCCTCGCATCCGCTCTCCGCCGCCGCCCCAAACCGGCCCACACCCCTCCAACCTTCTACCCCATCCACACCCAAACCACCCCCGCACCCAAGCAGGTGCCCCATGACTGACCAAGAACGCCTCTCCAACCTGCAAAGCTACGCCTGGACCCTCGAACTCCTCGGCGAAGCGCTGGTCCAGCACGACGAAATGCTGGAGTGCGAACACAACCCACGCCTGAGCTTCCGCAACACCGCTGGCATCCACCAGGCCATCCGGATCATCAGCCGCCTGGCCAGTGAGCAATGCGGAAAAGTCCTCCAGCAGAGCGACACCGGCACACACCCTCCAACCGAGTAAAAACCACCACCATGCTGGCTCGGCCAAACCCAGGCGACACCGACCGAAGCCAGCATGTGCCCAAGCCCCATTGCGCGCCGCCTCACCCCACCAGCGCCCCCGCCCGATAATTGTGTTCGATCACCGCACAAAGCCCACCAACCCGAGGTAAACACTGCGCGCTTCCTGCCGATCGTACGAGCAGTCCACCAGCCTCCGGTAACCTGCCATGTCCGTACGCAGTCTCAACATCGCCACTCGCTCCTACCTGAGTTTCAGCCTGATCGCCGTGTTGGTGGTCTTCCTGGGCCTGTTCTCCATCAACAAAATCTCTTCCATGCGCGAAGCGGTGGTGTACACCGAGCAGGTCACCAACGCCGGCACGCGCTACCTGGGCGAGATCCGCAGCCACATGCTGGGCCTGCGGGTCATCACCATGCGCATGACCCTGGCCCGTGCCCCGGCGCAGTTGGCGCCGACGCTGGCGCGGCTGGAGGAGTTGAAGGGGCTGCTGGACGCCGGGATGAAGGACTTCGGCGCCGTGGCGCCGCCCTCGGCGCAACCTGCTTTCGTGGAAATGCAGCAACTGATCGGCAAGTACCGTGTGCTCATCGACCAGTACAAACTGCTGTCCGACCAGAACCAGGTACCGCAGATGCAGGCCATGCTCAGCGGTGAGATGCAGGACATTTCCAACCGTATCGGCGAGCTCTACGACACGCTGGTGAAATCCAGCCGCGATGTCGCTGCGCGCTACACCGCCGATGCCAGCGCCGAATACCAGCGCGCGCTGTACCTCACCTACTCGATTCTGGGGTTGGTGGTGGTGCTGACGGTTGGCCTGGCCTGGCTGCTGACCCGCAGCATCGTCAGCCCGCTGCGCGAGGCCATCGACGTGGCCCAGGGCATCGCCGGTGGCAACCTGGCCCGGGTGGTGCGCACCGATGGCCGTGACGAAGCGACGCAATTGATGAGGGCGCTGGCGGCGATGCAGGACAGCCTCAAGGATGCCCTGCGTCTGATCGCCGACTCGTCCCAGCAACTGGCGGCGGCCAGTGAGCAGATGTCGGCCATCACCCGGCAGACGTCCAGCGACCTCAATCGCCAGAGCGACGAGATCCAGCTGGCGGCCACGGCGGTGACCGAGATGAGCGCCGCGGCGGAGGAGGTCGCGCACAACACCGTCAGCACCTCCGAGGTGTCGCGCCAGTCCGAAGACGCCGCGCGCCTGGGCCGCGAGCGGGTAGGGCAGGTCATCAGTTCGATCGACAAGATGAACGAAAATGTCGGCGAGGCCTGCCGCCAGATCGGCGAGCTGTCCGAACAGTCCCAGGAGGTGGGCAAGGTGCTGGACGTGATCGGGGCCATTGCCGGGCAAACCAACCTGCTGGCGCTCAACGCTGCCATCGAGGCGGCGCGGGCGGGCGAGGCCGGGCGTGGTTTCGCGGTGGTGGCTGACGAAGTGCGGGCGCTGGCGGCGCGTACCCAAAGCTCGACGCTGGAAATCGAAGAAATGGTCAACGCCATCCGCAATGGCACCGCCCGTGTGGTGACCTCGATGCAGAGCAACAGCCAGCAGGTGCGCGAAACCCTGGAAGTGGCCGAGCTGGCCGGGCAGGCCCTGGATGAGATCACCTCGGGCGCAAGCACCATCCACGAGCGCAACCTGGTGGTGGCCAGCGCCACCGAAGAGCAGGTGCAGGTCGCGCGCGAGATCGATCGCAATCTGTTGAACATCCGTGACCTGTCGCTGCAAACCTCCGACGGCGCCAGTCAGATCAGCAGCGCCAGCCAGGAGCTGGCCAGCCTGTCGATTGGCTTGAACGACATGATGAAGCGCTTCCGCTTCTGATAGCCCTTGGGGGTTGTGCTTTGCATATGGAAATCCGTATATTCGATTATCCATATGTAAAAGGCAGCCCCCATGATCGCGCCCACCGAGGTTTTCAAAAGCCTGGCCGATGAGACCCGCGCCCGCGCCACCTTGCTGATCGCCAGCCTCGGCGAGCTGTGCGTCTGCGAGCTGATGTGCGCCTTGCGCGACAGCCAACCCAAGATCAGCCGCCACCTGGCGCAACTGCGCAGCAGTGGTCTGTTGCTGGATCGCCGCCAGGGCCAGTGGGTGTATTACCGCCTCAACCCGCAACTGCCCGCCTGGGTGCACGAGATGCTGCAGGTTACGCTCAAGGCCAACGCCGCGTGGCTGCAGGACAACACCTCGCGCCTGCAGAACATGAATGACCGCCCCGTGCGCGCCAGCGCTTGCTGCTGAACTTCGAGGTCGCTCCCATGCTGGTTGCTGCTGCTGTCTTCATCTTCACCCTCATTTTGGTCATCTGGCAGCCCAGAGGCCTCGGCGTAGGCTGGAGCGCGGCCCTGGGGGCGATCATCGCCCTGGCGGTCGGCGCGGTATCGCTGCACGACATTCCTGCGGTCTGGGCCATTGTGTGGAACGCCACGGCGACGTTCATCGCGATCATCGTCATCAGCCTGCTGCTGGATGAGGCCGGTTTCTTCGAGTGGGCGGCGCTGCATGTGGCGCGCTGGGCCGGTGGCGATGGGCGCCGGTTGTTCGCCTTCATCGTGCTGCTGGGGGCGGCGGTGTCGGCGTTGTTCGCCAACGATGGTGCGGCGCTGATTCTTACGCCCATCGTCATGTCGATGCTGCTGGCCCTGCGTTTTTCGCCGGCTGCGACCCTGGCCTTCGTCATGGCCGCGGGCTTCATCGCCGACACGGCGAGCTTGCCGCTGGTGGTGTCCAACCTGGTCAACATCGTTTCGGCGGACTACTTCGGGCTGGGCTTTGCCGAGTATGCGTCGGTGATGGTGCCGGTGAACCTGGCCAGCGTGGCCGCCACGCTGCTGGTGCTGTTCCTGTTCTTCCGCCGCGACCTGCCGGTGCAGTATTCGCTGGCGGCGCTCAAAGCGCCGAAGGCCGCTATCCATGACCGTGCCACCTTCATCGTCGGTGGCTGGATGCTGCTGGTGCTGTTGGCGGGCCTGTTCGTGCTCGAACCCTTGGGCGTGCCGGTCAGTGCGGTGGCGGCGGTGTGTGCGGCGATTCTGTTCGCGGTGGCTGCCCGTGGTCACCGAATTTCCACCCGCCGTGTGCTGCGCGAGGCGCCCTGGCAGGTGGTGATTTTCTCCCTGGGCATGTACCTGGTGGTGTATGGGCTCAAGAACGCCGGCCTCACCGACTTTCTCAGCATGCTGCTCGAACGGCTGGCCGGGCAGGGGCTGTGGAGTGCGGCCATCGGTACGGGTTTGCTCTCGGCCTTGCTGTCGTCGGTGATGAACAACATGCCCAGCGTGCTGGTCGGCGCGCTGTCGATCCATGCCAGCGGGGTGGAGGGGCTGGTGCGCGAGGCGATGATCTACGCCAACGTCATCGGCTGTGACCTGGGCCCGAAAATCACCCCCATCGGCAGCCTGGCCACGCTGCTGTGGCTGCATGTACTGGAGCGCAAGGGTATGCGCATCACCTGGGGTTACTACTTCAAGGTCGGCATCCTGCTGACGGTGCCGGTGCTGTTGATCACCCTGTCGGCCCTGGCCCTGCGCCTGAGCCTCTGAAGCCTGTTACCACGTAGAGGAGCGACCGATGCCGCCGCTGCCCACGCACGCTGGACCGCGTTGGCCTGCTCCAGGAGGACCTATGTCTGAGCAACTCCCCAATCTGGACCTTTCCCTGTTCGAGGCGCCGCCTGCCGAAACCCGCGTCAGCGACCACAAGCCGCGTATCTTGATGCTTTATGGGTCGACCCGCGAACGTTCCTTCAGCCGCCTGCTGGTCGAAGAAGCGGCGCGCCTGCTGGAGCATTTCGGTGCCGAGGTGCGAGTCTTCAACCCTTCTGGCCTGCCCCTGCCAGACGATGCGCCGGTCGAGCATCCCAAGGTGCAGGAGCTGCGTGAGCTGGTGCTGTGGTCGGAGGGGCAGGTGTGGTGCTCGCCAGAGCGTCATGGCGCGATGTCGGCCGTGTTCAAGGCGCAGATCGACTGGATTCCCCTCGCCCTTGGGGCCGTGCGTCCCACCCAGGGCAAGACCTTGGCCGTGATGCAGGTGTGCGGCGGCTCGCAGTCGTTCAATGTGGTCAACCAGCTGCGGGTGCTGGGCCGCTGGATGCGCATGTTCACCATCCCCAACCAGTCATCGGTGCCCAAGGCGTATCTAGAGTTCGACGATGCGGGCCGCATGAAGCCTTCGCCTTATTACGACCGTGTCGTGGACGTGATGGAGGAGTTGGTGAAGTTCACCGTGCTGCTGCGCGACCGTGCGGCGTTTCTGGTCGATCGTTATTCCGAGCGTAAGGAAAGCGCCGAACAGCTTTCTGCGCGCGTGAACCAGCGTTCGATCTGATCGCGCGTTCGGCGCCCCTGGGGGGGTGGAGTGTCCGGTGGCTAGCGCTGATAAGCCCTGCCATAGTGGCGCTCCAGCCGCGCCTGTACCAGTTCGAGCAGGATCGACAGCAGCCAGTAGATCACCGCCGCCGTGGTCAGCATCTCTAGATACCGATAGCTCGACCGCCCATACGACTGCGCCAGGAACATCACCTCCCACACCCCCATCACCGATATCAGCGATGAATCCTTGAGCATTGAGATGAACTGGTTGGCGCTGGGCGGAATGATCACCCGCATGGCCTGGGGCAGGACGATGTGCCAGAAGATCTGCCGTGGGCGCATGCCCAGCGCCAGCGCCGCTTCACGTTGCCCTCGGGCGACGCCGAGGATGCCGGCGCGGAAGATTTCGCTCAGGTAGGCGCCGTAGTTCAGCGACAAGGCGATGATGCCGGCACTGATGGCGCCCGGCACCAAGCCCAGCTGTGGCAGCCCCAGGTAGATCAGCAGAATCTGGATCAACAGCGGTGTGCCGCGGAAGAACGAGGTATAGAAGCTGGCGACACCCACCAGCACTGCGCTGTTCGACAAGCGGGCCAGGGCGGCGGCAAAGCCGAACAGCACCGACACCACCATCGAGCACAGGCACAGGAACAAGGTCAGTGCCGCGCCTTGCAGAAAGCCGTTGGGCCCCAGCCTGAAACCGGCGAGGTTCGGAAACTTCTCCAGGATGATCGAGAATTTCAGGTCGAAGCTGAGGAAAAACGCGACGAACAGGCCGAACAGCGCCAGCCAGGTCAGCAGTAACCGTGTGCGAAAGCCGAACAGGCCGGCGCCCGTGGCCTTCACCACGGGCTTGGGGGAGGGAGGGAAGGTGCTCATTTGCTGATGTCGGCGCCAATCCATTTTTGCGACAGCTTGGCCAGGGTGCCATCAGCCTTCAGTTCGGCAAACACCTGGCGCACCTTGGCATCCCACTCGGGGTCGCCTTTCTCGATGGCCACCGAGTTCGGCTCTTCGTACAGCGGGGCGCCGGCCAGCTTGAAGCGTTTGTCCTGATCCAGGCGCGGCTGCGCTGTCACCAGGTTGGTGAGGATGGCATCCAGACGCACGCCAGCGCCCAGGCCCAAATCCTGGAAGGCAACGTTGTCGGTGTCGTACGGCGCGATCTGCACGAAGTCGAAGGGGTATTCGATCTTCTTGTCTTCGTTGCCTTCGATCACCAGGTTCTTGTTCAGGTAGCTCTCGTAGCTCGATGCACTGGTCAGGCCTACCTTGCGGCCGTCCAGGTCCTTCGCGCCATGGATCCGGTCATCCTTGGCGTTGACCACGATCACCGCCGGCGATGCGTAGTACTCCACCGGGAAGTCGAACACCTCGGCGCGGGCCTTGCTCGGCGTCATCGAGCAGATGCAGATGTCGTAGCGGCCGCTCCAGCGGCCCGCGGCGATCACGTCCCACGAAGGGGTTTCCAGGCGCAGCTTGACGCCCAGTTTGTCTGCCACGGCCTTGGCGACATCCACGTCGAAACCGTCCAGTTGGTTCTGGTCGTTGAGGAAAGAAAACGGCGGGTAGCTTTCCATCAGCACGTTGACCAGTTCCTTGCGCGATTCGACCCGCTCCAGCGTGGCGCCGGCCAAGGCCTGGGAAGCAGTCGCGAGCAGCACGAGGCCCGCACCGAGCAGAGTAGAAAATCGCATGTACATACCTGAAATGTTGGACAAAGGAGATAAAGGGTATTTAATAGTTATAAATGTTCCTCTCATAATGAATTTTATTCATAAGAACCTTCAGAGTAGTTATATGAAACAGCGAGCGATGGTGATTCTGGACGGTGGCATGGGCCGTGAACTGCAGCGCAGTGGCGCGCCGTTTCGCCAGCCGGAGTGGTCGGCGCTGGCGCTGAGCGAGGCGCCCGAAGCGGTGGTGGGCGTGCACGCAGCGTTCATTGCCGCAGGGGCCCAGGTCATCACCAGCAACAGTTATGCGGTGGTGCCGTTCCACATCGGCGAGGAGCGTTTTGCCAAGGAAGGCCGCCAGCTGGCCACGATCGCCGGCCAGCTGGCACGTCACGCCGCCGATACAGGGGCGCATCCGGTCAAGGTGGCCGGTTCGCTGCCGCCGCTGTTCGGCTCGTATCGCCCAGACCTGTTCCAGCCCGAGCGAGTAGAGGAAGTGCTGTCCCCGCTGCTGCAGGGCCTGGCCCCGCATGTCGACCTGTGGCTGGCGGAAACCCAAAGCTCGGTTGCCGAAGTGCGGGCCATCCATGCCCACCTGCCGGAAGACGGCAAGCCGTTCTGGGTCTCGTTCACCTTGCAGGACGAAGAAGTCGACGACGTCCCGCGCCTGCGTTCCGGCGAGCCGGTGGCCGATGCCATCGAAGCCGTGGTTGGCCTGGGGGCCGACGCGGTGCTGTTCAACTGCAGCCAGCCTGAGGTGATTGGCGCGGCGGTGGATGTCGCGCGCTCGGTGATCGAGCGACACACTGCCGATATCGTCATTGGCGCCTATGCCAATGCCTTCCCGCCGCAGCCGAAGGAAGCCACCGCCAACGACGGCCTCGATGAACTGCGCGAGGACCTTGACCCGCCCGGCTACCTGGCCTGGGCCAATGACTGGCGCAAGCGCGGTGCGAGCATGATCGGTGGCTGCTGTGGCATCGGCCCGGAGCACATCGCCGAGCTGAAACGCCATCTGGCCTGAAGCTGAAAAGGGCGGGCGGCTGCTGTACAGGCAACGTACGCCCGCACTCGGCCATCGGGGCGCGGATCGCTGAGGCCCGGGTGTCCAGGCATCGGTTTGCCTGGAGGCTTTCGTGGATTGCCTGCTGCCTGGCGGGAGGGCGGTGCCACACCGGCAGTGGCCTGAGTTGGCGTCGAGCTGGGCTCACCGCACCAGCCGTGGCACGGCCCTGACGTAGATCAGCTCGCTCACCAGTTCCACCAGGGTCTGCATGATCACGGCAGCCGCTGCCAATGCGCGTATTTCCTCGGGCAGCGCCAATGCCAAAGGCAGCACCACCAGCGAGTTGCGGGTCGATGCGCTGAAGGTCACCGAGCGCGCCTCGGCCACTGGCAAGCGGAACAGTCGCGCAGACACCAAGCCGAGGGCCGGCGCCAGCAGCATGAAGCCGATATACACCGGAATCACCGGCAACAGGCTGTCGAAGTCGCGCATCACCACCGTGATCTGCGAAGCGATCACCACCAGCAGTACCAACGCCATCGCCGGCACCGGCATCCACGCCCAGGCGTCGTTCCATGTCGCCACGGCACGGGAGCGACGGGCGCCGATGCTGGTGAGCACGGCGAGTACCATCGGCAGCACGATCAGCAGTACGAAGGCTTCGATGAACGGGGCGATGGCGATCGTCACCCGTGCGCCAGCACCGAGCATCAACGCCAGGTAAACCGGCAGCAGCACCAGTTGTAACAGCAGCAGGAGGGGGGTGGCGGTCAGGGTCAGGCGCGAATCGCCCTGGCCAATGTGGGTGAACACCACGACGTAGTCGATGCAGGGGGTGAGCAGCACCAGCAGGGCGCCGACAAGAATTGCCGGATGCTCGACCAACCCCCGGGTAGTCGCCCAGACCAGCAGTGGGACGAAAACGAAGTTGGCGAGCAGCAGCGCGGCCATGAAGCGGCGGTTGCCCAGGCCCTGGCGCAGGTCGAGGAAGGGGATTTGCAGGAACATCGCATACATCAATACCGCAATGGCCGGGGTAACCAGCGCTTGCAGAGGGTGAGCGGTGTCGGGGGCCAGCAGGCCGAAGGTGAGGGCGACGGCGACGGTGGCGAAGTAGATCGGAATCTGCTGGGTTTCGAGTTGCTCTCTGGTCAAGGCGAGGTCCTGTGATCGCGGGTACGCAAGGCGTGGCTATTGTGCGGGTCTGGCCGCTGGCAAGCCAGCGCCCGCAGGTGACATACCGCCTGTTGGCGCCGGCTTGCCGGCGATGAGCACACGCTCAACCAAGGTTCGCCCAATCCACACCACGCGCCTTGATCACCAGGCTCACGGTGCTGTGCTCCGCAGCCTGATGGCACGCCAGGAACCCACCCACTGGATACAGGTTGTGGATCTCCAGGCCATGCCCTTTGGCATTGACCAACTGGATTTCCCGACGCCCTTCTTCCAGCTGCGTGACATCGAACGGCTCGCCCAGCTGCACATCGGTCAAAGTCCACAGCGCCGGGTCCTGGCTGCCAATGGGTTCGACATTGACCAAACCGTCGGAGGTGGTGAACACCCCTTCACCGAAGTGGGGGCCGCTGCGAACGTACAGCCGATAACCGGCGTCGCTATGGCGGAAATACAGCACCAGCGCGACCGGCTGCTCGCCTTTGTCGAAATTGACCAGCCCCAGCTCTTGGCCGTGCTGCCAATCGGCGTCCGAGCCATTGAGCAGTCCAAGGGTGCGGTTCCCTTGCACGGCATACCCTGGCGTTTGCTGTGGGCTGTCGAGGGCTACCTGCCCTGTGGTCATGCTGCCGAGCGTGTTGATGGGCGACTCGGCCACTTCCAGGGTGGCGGTGAACGAGTGTGCGACGTGATCGGTCATGGGAGGCTCCACTAGGTTGGGGAGGCCTCAGGCTAGGGGGCTTTGCCGGGCGAGCCCACGCGGAACGGGTTCCGTACAGGGCGCAGAAACGAAGAAGCCCGGCACGAGGCCGGGCTTCTTCACATCAGGCAATCGCCAATCAGTTGCCGTAAACCGGCAGCTTCTTGCAGATGGCCTTGACCTTCTCACGCACGGCATCGATGACCGCTTCGTTGTTCAGGTCAGCCAGGATGTCGCAGATCCAGCCGGCCAGCTCGCGGCACTCGGCTTCCTTGAAACCACGGGTGGTGACGGCTGGGGTGCCGAAACGCAGGCCCGAGGTGACGAACGGCGAACGTGGGTCGTTCGGTACCGAGTTCTTGTTGACGGTGATGAAGGCTTTGCCCAGCGCGGCGTCAGCGTCCTTACCGGAGATTTCCTGCTTGATCAGCGACAGCAGGAACAGGTGGTTCTGGGTGCCGCCGGAAACGACGTCGAAACCACGCTCGATGAACACGCTGGCCATGGCCTGGGCGTTTTTCACCACTTGCTGCTGGTAGGCCTTGAACTCAGGCTGCAGGGCTTCCTTGAAGCAGATGGCCTTGGCCGCGATGACGTGCTCCAGCGGGCCGCCTTGGGCGCCTGGGAAGACGGCGGAGTTCAGCTTCTTCTCGATCTCTTCGTTCTTGCGAGCGAGGATCAGGCCGCCACGCGGACCACGCAGGGTCTTGTGGGTGGTGGTGGTGACCACGTCGGCGAACGGAACCGGGTTCGGGTACACGCCAGCGGCAACCAGGCCGGCAACGTGGGCCATGTCGACGAACAGGTAGGCACCGACCTTGTCGGCGATGGCGCGGAAGCGGGCGAAGTCCAGAACCTGCGAGTAGGCCGAGAAGCCGGCAACGATCATCTTCGGCTTGTGCTCGACGGCCAGGCGCTCGACTTCGTCGTAGTCGATCAGGCCGTTGGCGTCGATGCCGTACTGGATGGCGTTGTACAGCTTGCCCGAAGAGCTCACGGAAGCACCGTGGGTCAGGTGGCCACCGTGCGCCAGGCTCATGCCCAGGATGGTGTCACCGGCCGACAGCAGGGCCAGGTAGACGGCAGCGTTGGCCTGGGAACCGGCGTGCGGCTGGACGTTGGCATAGTCGGCGCCGAACAGCTGCTTGGCACGGTCGATGGCCAGTTGCTCGACCACGTCGACGTATTCGCAGCCACCGTAGTAGCGCTTGCCTGGGTAGCCTTCGGCGTACTTGTTGGTCAGGACCGAGCCCTGGGCTTCCATGACTGCCGGGCTGGTGTAGTTTTCCGAAGCGATCAGCTCGATATGCTCTTCCTGGCGCAGAGCTTCTTGCTGCATGGCTTCGAAGAGCTCGGCGTCGTACTTGGCAATGGTCAAATCACGGCTGAACATGGCGGTCCTCAAGGATCGGGGTGAATTGGGGGGGCATTCTAACCGATTGATTCGCGCCTGGCATATGAAGTGGCATCAAGTCGCGGACCAATGGCCTTCATGTTGGATCCCGCGCCGTGTCTGGGCTGGCTGGGGGCGTGAGTTGACTCGAAAGTCCGTTTCCGCCGCCTCTGTGCTGGCATCGGATCACTGGAACATGAACAGCGTTTCGTTGCTGAATTGCGCCTCGAACTGGTTGGCCGGCATCGGCCGTCCGAACAGGTAGCCCTGCACTTCGTCGCAGCCGTGCTCACGCAGGAACTCCAACTGCTCATGGGTTTCCACGCCTTCGGCGATCACCGCCAGGTTGAGGCTATGGGCCATGGCGATGATCGCCCGGGCGATCTGGGCATCCTGTTCGCCTTCGGGCAGGCCATCGACGAAGGTGCGGTCGATCTTCAGCACGTCGATGGGGAACTGCTTGAGGTAGTTGAGCGACGAGTAGCCAGTGCCGAAGTCGTCGACGGCAATGCTCAGGCCAAGGTTCTTGAGGCTGTCGAGAATCTGCATCGCCTCGTTGACCTCGCGCATCAGGATACTTTCGGTCAGCTCCAACTCCAGGCACGCCGGCGGCAGGCCGGTCTCTTCCAGAATGGTGGCGATGCGCGTGCCCAGCTGGCCGTCGGAGAACTGCCGTGCGGAAATGTTCACCGACACCTTCGGCACACGGACTTTCTCCTTGTGCCAGGCCTTCAGTTGGCGGCTGGCCTCGCGCAGCACCCAGTCACCCACATCCACCACCAGGCCCAGCTCCTCGATCACCGGAATGAAATCGCCCGGCGGCACCAGGCCACGGGTGGGGTGGCGCCAGCGCAGCAGCGCTTCGGCACCGGTCAGGCGCTTGCCGTCGCCGCTGAACTGCGGCTGGTAGTACAGAATGAATTCGTTCTGCTCCAAGGCATGGCGCAGGTCGCTTTCCAGTTCCAGGCGCTCCAGGGCACTGGCGTTCATCTCGGCCTGGTAGAACTGGAAGTTGTTCTTGCCGCGCTCCTTGGCGTGGTACATGGCCGTGTCGGCGTTCTTCATCAGTTGGCTCAGTTCGCTGCCGTCCTGCGGGCTGAGGGCGATACCGATACTGGCGGTGACGAAGAACTCACGGTTTTCCAGCACGAACGGCCGCACCAGGCTCGCGAGGATGTTTTCGGCCACGTGGATGGCGCGGTTGAGCGCCATTTCACGGGTGGCGCGCGGTTGCAGCAACAGGGTGAATTCGTCGCCGCCCATGCGCGCCACGGTGTCGTCGTCATCGACGCACGCCAGCAGGCGCAGGGCCATGTCCTTGAGCATGCGATCGCCCGCGGCGTGGCCGAGGGAGTCGTTGATCGGCTTGAAGCGGTCCAGGTCGAGGAACATCAGCACCACCCAGGCCTTCTGCCGATCGGCCTGCTGCAGCGCGTTGTACAGGCGGTCCTGGAACAATGTGCGGTTGGGCAGGTGCGTCAGGGCATCGTAGTAGGCCAGGCGATGAATGCGTTGCTCGCTGGCCTTGCGCTCGCTGATGTCGGTGAAGAAGCACACGTAGCTGGCCAGGTCGCCTTCGTCGTCGAGCACGGCGGTGATGCCGACCCATGCCGGGTACGGCTCGCCATTGCGACGCTTGAGCCACACTTCGCCTTCCCAACTGCCGCGCTGGTGCAATTGCTTGAGCACGTAGGCAAGGTGGCCTTCCTGCTGCTCATCGACGGTCAGCATGCCGGGCAGTTGGTCGAGTACTTCCTCCACCGCATAGCCGCTGACGCGGCTGAACGCTTCGTTGGCCTGGACGATGTAGCCGGCCGGGTCGGTGATCAGAATGGCCGAAGTCGAGTGCTCGAATACCGTGGCGGCCATGCGCAGGTCTTTTTCCGCGCGGCGCTGCTGGCTGATGTCGCGGCCAACCCCCAGTACCCCCTCGAAGCGCTCGTGCTCGTCCCACACCAGTACCAGGCGCAGTTCGATGGGAATCTTGCGGCCATCGGCACGCAGGCAGTCGAACAGGAACAGCTGGGAGGGCAGTTGGCTGCGCAGCTGCGCCAGCTGTTCGCGGTCGCCCATGGCTTTGCTGACCCGTTCCATCAGGCTATAGATGCCGGTGAGCTGGGCCGGGTTGGCGACGATCGACTGCCAGCTGTTCTCGAAGATCCACTCGGCCCGGTAGCCCAGCACGGCATGCACCGACGGGCTGACGTAGTTGAGCTGCAGCTGGCTGTCGGTGGAGAAGATCACATCGCTGATGCTCTCGGCGAGCATGCGGTAGCGTTGTTCGCTGTCGCGCAGAGACTGGCTGGCCTCGATCTGCACGGTCACGTCCTTGCCCACCCCGATGATACGGGTGACGACGCCATCGGCGTCGCGGGTCAGCACCTGTTCGCGAATCTCATAGCAGCGCCAGTTGCCGTCGCGGTGGCGGAAGCGCAGTTGGCAATGCAGCGACTCGCTGTGGCCGGTCTCGCGTTGATGCTGAAGCAGTGCCTTGTAGTGTTCGGCGTCTTCGGGGTGTAGCAGCAGCTCCCAGAAGCGGTCGCCCATCTGCGCCAGCTCGCTGCGGTCGTAGCCCAGGGTCTGGCCGAGGTGGCGGTTGCTGAAGATCATCCGCTTGTTGAAGACGTCCTGCACATACAGTTGGTCGGGTACGGTGCGCACCACGTCCGACCAGAAACTTTCGCGTTCGAGCAGCGACAGCTCCACCTGCTTGCGGCTGGTGATGTCGCTGATGCTGAGGATGACCGCCTGGTAGTTGCGTCGCTGCTGCGGCAGGCGGGCCATAAGCCACAGGTGCAGTTCTCCACCGAGCGGGGCGGGCAGGCGGACTTCGAGTTCCAGCACAGGGCGCTGTTCGATCAGCGCGTCGATCAGTTGCATGCCGACGCTGTCGCGGCCATCGCCGCTGCCGTCGATCAGGCGCTGCCAGGCGCCTTCGTTGCAGTCGACATTGAGCAACTGGCGCGCCACTTGGTTGATTTCGGTGATTTTCAGTTCCAGCAGCAGGGCGCGGCGCAGGTTCGGGTCCAGCGCCAGGCTTTGCTTGAGCGCGGCCAGGTTGCGCAGGTGGTAGCGGTCGAGCTGGCCGGGCAGGCTGGAGAGGTCGAGCACGCACAAGGCCACGCCCGTGCCCTCGAAGATGTCCTGGTAGCGGCGGCGGTCCTCCTGCAGGGCCTGCTGGCGTCGGCGCATGTTGATCAATGCCAGCACCGGCAGCAGCGCGCAGAACAGCACCAGCATGCATTTGCCGATCAGCGCCGGCAGCAGCTTCTGCCGGGCCAGGCCGGCATCGAACAGCCCGCGCAACTGCCATGCGCTGTTGTCGATGAAAGCCAGCATGACGCTTTGCAACGGCTCATTGCTGGTTTGCACCGGGGCATGGCGCTCCAGCACATCGCCGCTGCGGCTGTTTTCCAGCAGCCACAAGGGGTGGCTTACGCCATCGAGGTGAATCGTCAGGGTCCTGTAGTAGGAGGGCGCAAGGCGCAGCAGCCAGTAACCGCGATCCTGCTCGGTCGACTGGCGCAACAGCAGGTAGACGGTACGGTTATCGTCCGAGTTGGAGAAAAAGTAGGCGCGGCCCTTGGCCAGTTCGACCAGCTCGTCAATCCACTGGCGGTCTGGGCTGCCCGCCAGGCTGTCGCCGCGCACGTTACCGGCAGCATCGAGCCAGGCCAGTTCCCGCAGCTCGGGCAGGCGTTCGCGCAGGGTTTGCAGCAGGCTGGGCAGTGCTGCGGGCGTCGGCGTTTTGACGTAGGGCTGGACCACATTCACAGCCTCCTGGGCTTTGAGCGCCATGTTCAGGCCCAGGTGGTCCGCCAGGTCGGCACTGGTCGCCAGGCTTTGTTGACGCAGCTCCGCCTGCGTGTGATGGAACTGGGCGAACAGCTGCCACAGCAGCAAACCCAGCAGAACCAGGGCCAGCAGGGCCAGCGCACCTTTGACCGAGCCGCGCACGGACGCAGCCGGAGCGGAGGAGGCAGGTCGCAGCGAGGGCGAGTGTGTGAGATCGGTCAAGCGGTGGTCCTGCAATTGGGCTGGCGATGGCAGGGTTTGATCATGCACGGTGTGTGCCGCAAGGCCGTGGCCGTGCTGGCGTGGCGCACTATACGGCGGGACACCGGAAAGGGGCTAGCATGCCAATCATTATGGCAAAGTGCCAGCGCTGCTGTCCTGTGCCGACGGTCGTCGCCCGCTGGGGGGGTTCGGCAAGCCCCTGCAACCTGTGCGAGAATGCCGGCCGCTTCAATGACAACGCATCGGAGATGTTCGGTTTTGGTTACCCACTATTCCACCAATGGCCTCGATTCCGCCTGCGGGCGCAGCAGTCAGACCCTTGTCAGCACTGCCGTGACCGAGGACGTATCCTGCAAGTCTTGCCAGCGTTCGCTGGACAAATCTGGCGCGGCTAGCGCGCCGAAGAGCAAGAGCCCGTCGCTGGCCGAGCTGCGCAAAACTGCCAAGGCGGTTGCAGAGCCGGCCGTCGAGTCCGTCGCTGCCAAGCCAGCCGCCAAGGTCGTGAGCGCGCCGGTCGGCAAGCCGGCCAAGGCCGCCGAGCAGCCTGCCCGTCGCGGTGGCTTCAGCGTCAAGGCCGCCTGGGCCGCGCGTCTTGCCGAGCAGGGCGACCGTTGCCGCTTGCCGCGGGGCAAGGCCAAGCAGCGTCACGTCTGACACCCTTATCGAGCCGGTAAGGGCCAATGCGCGGGTAAACCTGCTCCCACAGCAATGGGCTGCCCCCAAGCGGGTGCGGTCCGGCAAACGATCGAACCTGTGGGGGCGGGCTCTACCCGCGAAAGGGCCGTCACGGACGCTGGAAGCGGCGCTCGATCCCTGCGACTTCATCCCACCATCCGACTACCCTGCGCAATGCCGCGTCTTGGCGTAGAATGGTCGACTTTGTTCAATGACACCCCCGTAAACACATCCCCCTGGTCACAAGGCCGGGGCGTACGTCGATGTCTTTACCTATCTGATAGAGGGCTTGGTTTTGGCTCAATACGTCTACACCATGCATCGGCTGAGCAAGGTCGTGCCGCCGAAGCGGGAAATTCTCAAGAATATTTCCCTGTCGTTCTTCCCAGGCGCCAAGATCGGCGTACTCGGCCTGAACGGTGCGGGTAAATCGACCCTGCTGCGGATCATGGCGGGCGTCGACAAGGAATTCGACGGCGAAGCCCGTCCGATGCCTGACATCAACGTCGGCTACCTGCCGCAGGAGCCGCAACTGGATCCGACCAAGTCGGTCCGTGAAGTGGTCGAGGAAGCGGTCAGCGTGATCAAGGACGCCCAGGCGCGCCTGGACGAAGTGTACGCGGCCTACGCCGAACCCGACGCCGACTTCGACAAGCTGGCCGCCGAACAGGCCAAGCTGGAGGCTATCCTGCAGGCCGCCGACGGCCACAACCTGGAGCGTCAGCTGGACGTCGCCGCCGATGCCCTGCGTCTGCCAGCCTGGGACGCCCGCATCGAGCACCTGTCCGGTGGTGAGAAGCGCCGCGTGGCGCTGTGCCGCCTGCTGCTGTCGGCCCCCGACATGCTGCTGCTCGACGAACCGACCAACCACCTGGACGCCGACTCGGTGGCCTGGCTGGAGCGCTTCCTGCACGACTTCCCCGGCACCGTGGTGGCGATCACCCACGACCGTTACTTCCTCGACAACGTCGCCGGCTGGATCCTCGAACTGGACCGCGGTGCCGGTATCCCGTACGAAGGCAACTACTCGGGCTGGCTGGAGGCCAAGTCCGAGCGTCTGGCGCAAGAGTCCAAGCAGCAGAGCGCCCACGAGAAGGCCATGAAGGAGGAACTGGAGTGGGTGCGCAAAGGCGCCAAGGCCCGCCAGTCCAAGTCCAAGGCCCGTCTGGCACGCTTCGAAGAAATGCAGTCGCAGGAATTCCAGAAGCGCAGCGAGACCAACGAGATCTACATCCCGGCCGGTCCGCGCCTGGGCGACAAGGTCATCGAGTTCAAGAACGTCACCAAAGGCTATGGCGACCGCGTGCTGATCGACAACCTGTCGTTCTCCATGCCTAAGGGCGCCATCGTTGGCGTGATCGGCGGTAACGGTGCCGGTAAGTCGACCCTGTTCCGCATGTTGATGGGCAAGGAACAGCCAGATTCGGGCAGCATCGAGATCGGCGAAACCGTGCAACTGGCCTGCGTCGACCAGAGCCGTGAAGACCTGGACGGCAACAAGACCGTGTTCCAGCAGGTTTCCGACGGTTCCGACATGATCCGCATCGGCAACTACGAGATCCCGTCGCGCACCTACGTTGGCCGCTTCAACTTCAAGGGTGGCGACCAGCAGAAGTTCGTCAAGGACCTCTCCGGTGGTGAGCGTGGCCGTCTGCACCTGGCGCTGACCCTGAAAGAGGGTGGCAACGTCCTGCTGCTCGACGAACCGTCCAACGACCTCGACGTCGAAACCCTGCGTTCGCTGGAAGAAGCCCTGCTGGACTTCCCAGGCGCCGCCATCGTGATTTCCCACGACCGTTGGTTCCTGGACCGTGTGGCGACCCACATCCTGGCGTACGAAGACGACTCGAACGTGGTGTTCTTCGAAGGTAACTACACCGAGTACGAAGCCGATCGCAAGAAGCGCCTGGGTGACGCAGCTGCCCAGCCGCACCGTGTACGCCACAAGAAACTGGCCCAGTAAGCTGGTCTTTTGATGCACAAGAATGGGGCCCTAGCGGCCCCATTTTTGTGCCTGATTGGGAAGCGATGTTGGCTTCATGCGCGGGCATTCTTACTACTGGAGATGCGGCGCTAACCTCAGGACTTGCAGGCTCCTTGTGGGGGTGGGGTAGCCGCGGAGCGGCCGCCGCCGAAGGGCTATTTTGTATACAGTTATATAATACGCACCAAAAAATTTCATAAAAACGACATTTCGCCCTGTTCCAGTGCGATTGCTTCTTGGTACATTCCAGAAAAAACCAATAAGCCCAATCCCTCTTGGTGAGATGTCTACCATGATCGAATCCGTCGACAATTTCCTCGCGCGCCTGAAACAGCGCGATCCGGCCCAACCCGAATTCCACCAGGCGGTGGAAGAGGTGCTGCGCAGCCTGTGGCCGTTCCTCGAAGCCAACCCTCGCTACCTGCAGGCCGGGATTCTCGAGCGCATGGTCGAGCCGGAGCGCGCGGTGCTGTTCCGAGTGTCGTGGGTCGATGACCAGGGCAAGGTCCAGGTCAACCGCGGTTACCGGATCCAGATGAGCAGTGCCATTGGCCCTTACAAGGGCGGCCTGCGCTTCCACCCGTCGGTGAACCTCGGCGTGCTGAAGTTCCTGGCCTTCGAACAGGTATTCAAGAACTCCCTCACCTCGCTGCCCATGGGCGGCGGCAAGGGCGGCTCGGACTTCGACCCCAAGGGCAAGAGCGATGCCGAAGTCATGCGCTTCTGCCAGGCCTTCATGAGCGAGCTCTACCGCCACATCGGCGCCGACCTCGACGTGCCGGCCGGTGATATCGGCGTAGGCGCCCGCGAAATCGGCTACATGTTCGGCCAGTACAAGCGCCTGGCCAACCAGTTCACCTCGGTACTCACCGGCAAGGGCATGACCTACGGCGGCAGCCTGATTCGTCCGGAAGCCACCGGCTATGGCTGCGTGTACTTTGCCGAGGAAATGCTCAAGCGCCAGAACCTGCGCATCGACGGCCGTCGCGTGGCGATCTCCGGTTCCGGCAACGTTGCCCAGTATGCGGCGCGCAAGGTCATGGACCTGGGCGGCAAGGTGATCTCGTTGTCCGACTCCGAAGGCACGCTGTACGCCGAAGCGGGCCTGACCGATGCCCAGTGGGAGGCGCTGATGGCGCTCAAGAACGTCAAGCGCGGCCGCATCAGCGAGCTGGCCAGCCAGTTCGGCCTGGAGTTCCGCAAGGGCCAGACACCGTGGAGCCTGCCGTGTGATATCGCCCTGCCATGCGCCACGCAGAACGAACTGGACAGCGAAGACGCTCGCACCTTGCTGCGAAACGGCTGCATCTGCGTAGCCGAAGGCGCCAACATGCCGACCACCCTCGAAGCTGTGGATATCTTCCTGGACGCCGGTATCCTGTACGCGCCGGGCAAGGCGTCCAACGCCGGTGGCGTGGCCGTGTCGGGTCTTGAGATGTCGCAGAATGCGATGCGTCTGCTGTGGACCGCCGGCGAGGTGGACAGCAAGCTGCACAACATCATGCAGTCGATTCACCATGCGTGCGTGCACTACGGTGAAGAGGCCGATGGCAAGGTCAACTATGTCAAAGGCGCGAACATCGCAGGCTTCGTGAAAGTGGCTGACGCGATGCTGGCGCAAGGCGTGGTCTGATCGCAGGCCCGGGGGCCGCAGCGCGGCCCCTACCGTTCGCCTTCGATGTCGACGACCTCGATCAGTTGATCCCCCGCTGGCCGTCGCCACAACACTTCATCCCCAGGCGCTGAACCCAACAATGCCCGTCCCAGCGGCGAGCCCCAGTTGATCAACCCTTGGCTGGCATCCGCCTCGTCCTCCCCGACCAGTTGCACCGAATGCTCCTGGCCCTGCTCATCGGCGAACGTCACTCGGCTCCCGATCTGCACCTTGCTGCGCGAGGTCGCGGCAGGCACCACCTGCGCGCTCTGTACGCGCGCGCTGAAATAACGCAGGTCCCGTTCGGTATCGGCCAGGCGTTGCTGGTCGGCACGCTCGCCTTGAGCCTGTAGTTCGCTGCGCAAGGTATTGAGCGCGGCCACCCGCTGGTGCAGCTGGTTCAGGCCGTTGGCAGTGACGTAGTTGGGCTGCTCGCTCACCAGGCGCTCTACCGGCGGGTCTGCCTGGGCGGCGGCCTGGTCTTCGTTGACGAATGCTCGGCTCATGCTGGGGCCTCCTTATGCAGGGGACCATGGTGACAGGTCAGTGGTTTCGGGGGATGTCCGTTTGCGACCTAGTTGCGCCGATAGGCACGTCCCGCGTCGCGGTCTTTTTCCTGCTGCCATTCACGGTCACGCTCATCCCAATAGCGCTCGCGGTACTGGCGCAGGTCTTCGCTGTCCTGCATGGCGTGGCACTGGCGAAAGCCATCGTCCCAGCCACTTTCATATTGCCGGTTGTGCAGGTAGCGGGGCACGTCCTTGCGAAAATCGCCGACCATCAGCCCGGCAGCCTGGCGACCGCTGCTGCAGCCATCCTGGAAACCGTCGGCGTAGGCGGGGGGATAACCTTGCTTGACCATTTGCTCATGGGTGGTTTCGCAACCTGTCAGCAGCAAGGCGATGCACAACCCAAACCAGTACCGCGACATATCCACAACACCTCCCAACGATCGTGGAAAGTCTAGGTGGCGTTTTGTCGGGGAGTCGTCAAAACAGTGTCAAAGAGTCGGTTGGGTCACGTTGGTCGCGGGTAAAGTCGCGCCTGCAGGGCCAGCCGATGCCTGCAGGCGCGCTGAGAGGACTCAATAGTGATACCACTTCAACTCCAGCATCACCTCATTCTGCGCCGTGGCCAGGTGGCTGAATGCCCGCGAGGCGCTCAGGCGCAACCCGAGGTTCTGGCTGATCTCCCATTGCTGGTTCAAGCTCACGCTGCGCCGCACTTCGCCATGGGTGAAGTAATCGCCCTTGGCCTCCAGCGTCATGTTGCCCAGCCCATTGCGCCACAACAGCCCGCCATTGAAGCCCGCTGCCGGGGCGATGAACGGGGCGAAGTCGTTATGGTGCTCGACCCGCACCGTGCCCAGGGCAAAGCCCAGCAAGCCGTCGGACAACTGCCAGGTGCCACCGGCGCCGCCGTTCACGTGGCTGACCAGCACTTCGTCGTCATGCTTGCCCGGCACCCGTTCCAGACCACCGGCAACCTGCCATGACCACGGCTTGAGCAGCGCGTTGCGAGGCGTCAGCGAGCGAATGGTGGCCAGGTCCAGGCGCTGCACCTGCCAGTCGTTGCCTTCGTACTGGCGCAGCTTGAGCTGGAGGATTTCGATCTGTGCGCCCAGCGGGAAGCCGTAGGCGTTGTCGTTGAGGTCGTGGTAGGCCATGCGCAGGCCGTACTCGGCAAAGGCCCGGTCCTCGCGGGTGCCGACGCCCAGTTGCCAGGTACGCGAGTCGTGGCCATCCTCCGGCAGGCCGGGTCGCTCTATTGCAAGCGCCGGCGGCGGGTTGCGGTTGATCGCCCGCAGCAGCTCGAAACTGCGCTTGGCCTGCGCGGGGTCGCGTTGCTGGCCGTTGGCGCGGTAACGCTCCAGGCGGTACGCGGCATCCTGCACCAGGGCTTGGCGCTCGCGGGGCAGGGCGGTGAACCCTGGGCTTTGCAGCTGTGCCGTGTCGGCGCTGACGGCCAGCACCTGGCGCTTTTCGTCGTGATCCAGGGGCTCGGCCCGGGCCAGCAGTTCTCGCTCGCGCGAGGGGCGGTAGTTGATGCTGCTGACCAAACCAGACTGCTTGACGGCCTTGACCGTGTCGGTGGGGATGGCGGTCAGGGGGAACTGCGAGGTCAGGTCCAGGCCTGGGCGGGCCACTTGCAGCAGTTCGAGCAGGCGGTAGGAGCAGTTTTCATCGAAGAAGAAGTAATCGAACTGGATCTGCTTGAGTTCCCACACGTGCTCGACCATGCGCCCGGTTTCTTCGGGCGTGAGGTCCAGCTGGTATTCCCACAGGTCGCGGTTTTCCAGGCTGCGGTATTCGGACAGTTTCTCCTGGTAAGGCATCAGCGCGAACAGGCCTGGGTAACCGCCCATCAGGCCTTTCCAGGCATACAGGATGCTGTTGTCGCTGCCTTCGATGTAGGCGCCGAAATTGATCGCATAGCTCAGCAGCGTGGTGTCGTCGCTGCGGGTGTGGGACTGGTCGATGCGCAGCAGGGTATGGCCGAACATCGACGATGGGCTGTTCAGGTAGGCCGCCGGGAAGATCAACGCTGCGCTGTGCGGGTCGATCGACTGGTACCAGGTCTTGAACGCCTGGCAGTCCGGTTGCGGCAGGTCTTGCAGGTCGAGTTGCTCGCGCAGCCAGCGGGTGCGGGCGGGGAATACGCACTGGGCGTGCTTGTCGCCTTGGCTGGCCGGGGCATACAGCGCTTCGACGGTGGCCTTGAGCTCCTGGTCGGGGTGGTGCGCGCCGTCCTCGGCGAGGAAGAACGCGTCATCGTCGACATAGCTGCGCCAGCCGCCGAGCTTGGCGGTTTCGTAATGGCCCAGGGCAATCCAGTAAGGGGTATTGGCCAGTTGCTGGATACGGCCTTGTTCCAGCGCAGGCATGGCATGAACAGGGGCGCAGGCAACCAGCGCCAGGTAAGCGAGGCGTTTGAGCATGTCGGGCAACTACTTCTCAACGATGCCGAAAGAAAAGGCGAAACCCGCCCCGAGAAGGGGCGGGAGCAGCTGCGCTTAGGCCTCGGTGGCGTACTTGGCCAGGCGTGGGTCGTTCTTCAGAACGGCCAGGGTGTTGTTGTGGACAGTCTCGGCAGTGACGTCGGCGCTGCTGAAGATCTGGTCGAAGTGCTGGTGGGTGACCGATGCAAAGTAGCCGCGGTCTTCCGGAGCCACGCCGAGTACCACGGCATAGGTGGTCAGGGCTTCGCCCTGGCCCTTGGCCATGTCTTCGGACAGCTCGTTCATCATGCCATTCATGGCGAACCACGACTTGCCGCCATAGGTCAGTGCCGCCTTGGTCGAGCAGCCGTTGGTACCGGAAGTCATACCGAAGGTGGCGTTGCCGGAGGTGCCGTTGGTGGTAGAGGCCAGGAAGTGCGCCGGAGTGCCGCGTTGGCCTTCGAACAGCAGGTTACCCCAGCCGCAGTTCGGGCCACCTGGCGCTTCGGCCATGGCGTTGATGGAGACCACGGTGAACAGAGTACCCAGAAGAATCCGTTTCATAGCATTTGTTCTCTTTGTCTAAACCAAGGGTCAGGGTTATCTGGCAACTCGGTTGCCAGGTCGGGAAAGCTTTTCACCCACCCGCGCAGCTTGGAGTTTAGGCACGATCTAAAGGTTGCGTCGCTGATTGCGAAAAATTTGCTTGCCTTCGGTGGGCGATGCGGCTGCGACATAAAGTCCCGCCGAGCCTTGCAAGGCGCGCGCGGGCAGCGCCAGAATGCTGCTATCCGCCCGCCGAAGTAAGGAAACACAATGCCCGATCCTGTCGCTGCGCGCCTGCGTCTCGCGCCCGAAGCCCTGACCCGGCGTTTTTCCCCCGAGCAGTTTGCATTCACCAACACCGACGATCTGGAGCCGTTTCGCGGAGTACTGGGCCAGGAGCGCGCTGTAGAGGCCCTGCAATTTGGCGTGGCGATGCCGCGCCCTGGTTACAACGTGTATGTGATGGGCGAGCCGGGCACTGGCCGCTTCTCGTTCGTCAAACGCTACCTCAAGGCCGAGGGCAAGCGTCAGCAGACCCCGTCCGACTGGGTCTACGTCAACCACTTCGACGACACCCGCGAGCCGCGTGCGCTGGAGCTGCCGTCGGGCAGCGCCGCCGAGTTCATCGCCGACATGGGGGGGCTGATCGACAACCTGCTGTCCACCTTCCCGGCGGTGTTCGAGCACCCGTCCTACCAGCAGAAGAAAGGCGCCATCGACCGCGCCTTCAACCAGCGCTATGACCGCGCCCTCGACGTGATCGAACGTGCCTCGCTCGAGAAGGACGTGGCCCTGTACCGCGACGCCAGCAACGTCGCCTTCACCCCCATGGCCGACGGCAAGGCACTGGATGAAGCCGAATTCGCCCAGTTGCCAGAAGAGGTTCGCGAGCAGTTCCACGAAGACATCGCCCTGCTGGAAGAGCGCTTGAACGAAGAACTCGCCAGCTTGCCGCAATGGAAGCGTGAGTCGAACAACCAGCTGCGCCAGCTCAACGAAGAAACCATCACCCTGGCCTTGCAGCCGCTGCTGGCGCCGTTGTCGCAGAAGTACGCCGAGAATGCGGCCGTGTGCGCCTACCTGCAGTCCATGCAGCTGAACCTGTTGCGAACGGTGGTCGAGCAACTGGTCGACGACAGCAAGACCGATGCCGCCGCGCGTAAGCTGCTGGAAGAGCAATACGCCCCCAGCCTGGTGGTCGGCCACCATGCCGATGGCGGCGCGCCGGTAGTGTTCGAGCCGCACCCGACCTACGACAATTTGTTCGGCCGTATCGAATACAGCACCGACCAGGGGGCCCTGTACACCTCGTACCGCCAACTGCGCCCCGGTGCGCTGCACCGCGCCAACGGCGGCTTCCTGATTCTGGAAGCCGAGAAAATGCTGGGTGAGCCGTTCGTGTGGGACGCGCTCAAGCGCGCCCTGCAATCGCGCAAGCTGAAGATGGAGTCGCCCCTGGGCGAACTGGGCCGCGTGGCCACCGTCAGCCTTACGCCGCAGGTGATCCCGCTGAACGTCAAGCTGGTGATCATCGGTTCGCGTCAGCTGTACTACGCGTTGCAGGACCACGACCCGGACTTCCAGGAGATGTTCCGGGTGCTGGTGGACTTCGACGAAGACATGCCCATGGTCGACGAGAACCTGGAGCAGTTCGCCCAGTTGCTGCGTACCCGTACCAACGAAGAGGGCATGGCGCCGCTGACCAGCGATGCGGTGGCACGCCTGGCCACCTACAGCGCCCGCCTGGCGGAAAACCAGTCGCGGCTGTCGGCGCGTATCGGCGATCTCTTCCAGTTGGTCAGCGAGGCCGATTTCATTCGCCAGCTGGCCAGCGACACCATGACCGACGCGGGGCACATCGAACGTGCGCTCAAGGCCAAGGCCACCCGTACCGGTCGGGTTTCGCAGCGGGTGCTGGACGACATGCTCGCCGGCATCATCTTGATCGACACCGAGGGCGCGGCCATCGGCAAGTGCAACGGGCTGACGGTGCTGGAGGTCGGTGACTCGGCGTTCGGTATGCCGGCGCGGATCTCGGCCACGGTGTACCCCGGTGGCAGCGGCATCGTCGATATCGAGCGCGAGGTCAACCTGGGCCAGCCGATTCACTCCAAGGGGGTGATGATCCTCACCGGTTACCTCGGCAGCCGCTACGCCCAGGAGTTCCCGCTGGCGATCTCGGCAAGCATCGCCCTGGAGCAGTCCTACGGCTATGTCGACGGCGACAGTGCTTCGCTGGGCGAGGTGTGCACGCTGATCTCGGCCTTGTCGCGCACGCCGCTCAAGCAGTGCTTCGCCATCACCGGGTCGATCAACCAGTTCGGTGAAGTGCAGGCTGTGGGTGGGGTCAACGAGAAGATCGAAGGCTTCTTCCGCCTGTGCGATGCCCGAGGCCTGACGGGCGACCAAGGCGTGATCATCCCGCGGGCCAACGTCGCCACGCTGATGCTCGACGAGCGGGTGTTGCAGGCGGTCGAGGCCGGGCAGTTCCACGTCTACGCGGTGAGCCAGGCCGACGAGGCGTTGAGCTTGCTGGTGGGTGAGGAGGCCGGCGTACTGGACGACAAGGGCCAGTTCACCGAAGGCAGCGTCAATGCCCGGGTGGTGGAGCGCCTGCGGGAAATCGCCGAGATGATCAGCGAAGAAGACATCAAAGAGGCAGAAAAAGAACGTCTGGAGGACATGATTGCCCAAGCCAAGCCGGCTTGAGTCAAGAAAACGGCGCTGAAGGCGATGTGCTACCGTTCAGCGCCGGTTTTCCATCTTTTTCCGTCGCTATTCTATGCTGGAACGTAGGACGGTATCAGGGTTCAGGATGGAAACAGCCTGTGATTCCAGGCTGAACAGGGCTCATTGGAGGGGACGCGGCCATGCGCAACCTCAGCCTTACTCGCCAGTGCCTGGGCCTGGTGACCCGCATTGAATGCAGCATTCGCCCACTGGCCGGTGACAACGGCATGTGGACCCTGCTGTTCGCTGCCGGCATGGCCGGTGAACAACCGTCGGCCATCAAGGCGCAGGGACCGTTCCATGGGCCCGCGGTGGCCGAGTCGGTGCTCCATGCCATCGTCGACAGCCTGACCTTGCACGGGTATCAGGTGGCGCACGATCCACAGATCTGGGCGCTGCACCTGCAGGCGCAGTTGCGACGGATCAACGGCGAGCGTTGTCGCAACCTTGGGGATTACCAGTTCCATCCTGAAACCTGAGCAGCCGCCGCTGCTCGTTTCGGAAGGCGCTGGCGATTGGCTCGCGCAACTGCCCAAGGCTTTTGCTGTCACAGGTGGCTGGCTATACTCGCCCTCGCTTTTTTAGTCACCTGACGAGTCCCAATCCCTCCATGGAACGTATTCTCGAAAACGCGATGTATGCCTCTCGCTGGCTGCTCGCTCCTATCTATTTCGGCCTGTCCCTGGGCTTGCTCGCCCTGGCGTTGAAGTTCTTCCAGGAAATCATTCACGTCCTGCCCAACGTGTTCTCGTTGGCCGAGGCGGACCTGATCCTGGTCATCCTGTCGCTGATCGACATGTCGCTGGTTGGCGGCCTGCTGGTGATGGTGATGATCTCGGGCTACGAGAACTTCGTCTCGCAGCTGGACATCGACGAAAGCAAGGAGAAGCTCAACTGGCTGGGCAAGATGGACTCTTCGTCGCTGAAGATGAAAGTGGCGGCGTCCATCGTGGCGATCTCCTCCATCCACCTGCTGCGGGTGTTCATGGATGCGCAGAACATCTCCACCGACTACCTGATGTGGTACGTGATCATCCACATGACTTTCGTCATCTCGGCGTTCGTCATGGGTTACCTGGACAAAGTCACCAAGCATTGACGGCTGGCGCTGTGGGAGCCGCCCTTGCTCCCACGGCAAATGCACACTAACGGACGAGCGGCGGCGGTAATGCCTTGTGTATTGCCCTTTTCCGTACAAAAAATGAGCAGTCATGCGTGGTTCCCATTGCGAGGTGCTCTCATGAACCTGCATCAGCTCAATTCCGAGGCCAGGGCCGGCCATGTCGATGAAGTCAACCTGATCGCCATCGAAGGTGGCGATTACCTGCTCGAGGCTCGGGTCAAGGGGCATGCCCATCCTTTGTCCGACACGCGGGGAGAACGCTTGCGGGTGCATTCGGTGGAGGATGCGCGCAAGTTGCTGCAAACCATTCCGATGGTCTCCATGAACCTGGTGCACTGGTCCGTCCAGGATGAAATGGTCGGCATGGGCACCCATCCTGAAGAAGACCTCAAGGTTCCGATTTCCCAGCGTTCGGCCTGGTAGCTGCTCGCAGCGTCCCAGTGTGCTAGGCTGCTCGCCCTTTTCATCAAGGGCGCGGCCTCACTGCGCCCTGCAGTGGAGCACGACAATGTCCGAACTCAACCTGACCACCGACGAATCTCGCGTCAGCTACGGCATCGGCCGTCAGCTGGGCGGCCAGCTGCGTGACAACCCGCCACCCGGCGTCAGCCTGGAAGCGATCCTGGCCGGCCTGACCGACGCCTTCAACGGTGCTGAAAGCCGCGTCAGCGAAGCCGACCTGTCGGCCAGCTTCAAAGTCATCCGCGAAGTGATGCAAGCCGAAGCGGCCGCCAAGGCTGAAGCCGCCGCTGCCGAAGGCAAGGCATTCCTGGCCGAGAACGCCAAGCGTGAAGGCATCACCACCCTGGCTTCGGGCCTGCAGTTCGAAGTGTTGACCGCAGGTGAAGGCGCCAAGCCGACCCGCGAAGACAACGTGCGTACCCACTACCACGGCACCTTGATCGACGGCACCGTGTTCGACAGCTCGTACGAGCGTGGTCAGCCGGCTGAATTCCCGGTGGGCGGTGTGATCGCGGGTTGGACCGAAGCCCTGCAGCTGATGAACGCTGGCAGCAAATGGCGTCTGTACGTGCCGAGCGAACTGGCTTACGGCGCTCAAGGCGTGGGCAGCATCCCGCCGCACAGCGTACTGGTGTTCGACGTCGAGCTGCTCGACGTTCTGTAAGACCTGCTGATGCCATTCGCGGGTAAACCCGCTCCTACAGGGCCTGTGGGAGCGGGTTTACCCGCGAATGCTCAAAGACCTGCGAGCTTCACATCCAGTCTGTCCCACCGGGGCGCAACGCCCGCGCATAGCAGAACAGAAACACATTTCGCACCAGCTCCTTGAGCACCATCGGCTCGCTCGAATTCAACCCGCTCATGTCCAGGTCGCCCTGGTCACGCAGTTCATCGAGCGCTTCTGCTTCAAGCAACGCGCACACTTCGCCGGTTTCGCGATGAAGTATGCGCAGGTAGGGGTGAGGGCGGTCCAGCCAGGCGTCGATCAGATAAGTCATGGCTATTCTCCTTGGATAGCGGTTCCAATGAGAATAATTCTTATTATCTAAATAGCAAGCGCCAATTGCCGGACAGGCGCGTCATCAGACCTTACGCACGAACTCGGACTTCAGCTTCATCGCGCCGATGCCGTCGATCTTGCAGTCGATATCGTGGTCGCCGTCGCACAGGCGGATGTTCTTGACCTTGGTGCCAACCTTGACGACCAGGGAGGAGCCTTTGACCTTGAGGTCCTTGATCACGGTAACGGTGTCGCCGTCCTGCAGGACATTACCGACAGAATCCTTTTTCACCACGTCATCGCTGGCGGCCTCGGCTTCGCCGCTGGCCGACCACTCGTGGGCGCACTCAGGGCAGATCAGCTGGGTGCCATCCTCGTAGGTGTATTCGGAGTTGCATTTGGGGCAGGGTGGCAGAGTGCTCACTTCGGTTCCTTAAACAGACGGACGGTTAAAGGCCCATATTGTATAAGGTTTTGTGCGGCAAGTGTTTCTGTCCGTACAAATGCCTTCGCGGGTAACCCCGCTCCCGATACAGCATCGGAGCCGGGTTACCCGCGAAGGAGGGCGAAGCGGTGTTCAGTGCGTGCGTGCGACGGCGAATTCGCTCAGCTCGACCAGGGCATCCCGGTATTGGCTGGCAGGCAGCACTTCCAGGCAGGCAATGGCACGCTTGACGTAGTCACGGGCCAGCTCGGCAGTGTACTTGAGGGCGCCCGATGCACTGACCGCTTCACGGATCTGCTCCAGATCATCGAGGCCACCCTTCTGGATCGCCTTGCGCACCAGGGCCGCCTGCTCGGGCGTACCTTCGCGCATGGTGTAGATCAGCGGCAGGGTCGGCTTGCCTTCGGCCAGGTCGTCGCCGACGTTCTTGCCCAGGGCTTGCGCATCGCCTTCGTAGTCGAGCAGGTCGTCGACCAGTTGGAAAGCTACGCCCAGGTGGTCGCCGAAGGTGCGCAGTGCTTCGCGCTGCTCCTCGGTGGCGCCCGCCAGCGCCGCTGCGCTGTGGGTCGAGGCTTCGAACAGCATCGCGGTCTTGCCGCGGATGACGTCCATGTAGATTTCCTCGGTGGTGCTGGCATCACGGACGCGCGACAGCTGCAGCACCTCACCCTCGGCGATGACGCGGGTGGCCTGGGACAGGATCTTCATGACCGGCATCGAGCCCAGCTCGACCATCATTTCGAACGAGCGCGAATAAAGGAAGTCGCCCACCAGCACGCTCGGTGCGTTGCCCCACAGGGCGTTGGCGGTGGAGCGGCCACGGCGCATGCCGGACATGTCGACCACATCGTCATGCAGCAAGGTGGCGGTGTGCAGGAACTCGATGGTGGCGGCCAGCAGGCGCAGGTCGTTGCCTTCACGGCCCAGCGCCTTGCCGCACAGCAGCACCAGCAGGGGGCGCAGGCGCTTGCCGCCAGCGGACGTGATATAGTCGCCGATCTTCGATACCAGCGGCACGCGCGAGGTCAGCTGCTTCTTGATGATCTCGTCGACGGCGCTGAAATCGTCAGCCACCGCGCGGTAGAAGGATTGGGGTTGCATCGGCTGCTCCATTGAGGTTGCGCGGCATGCTAGGTCGCGGGTCCCGGTGTGTCAAGGCGCGGTACCTGCGGGCCTGGGGCGGCACTTGCAAGCAAAACCTGGGTTGCGTACAATCGCGCACCCTAACTTCCTGGGCAGCACCTGCCTTACGCAATTGCACAGGGCCGTTCCAGCCCCATGCAGCCATGCCAGCCAATACTCATCATATAAAGCGCTGGGTGAGCAGGATTATCGGAGAAATACCCATGTCTTACGCAGTAATCGTTACCGGCGGCAAGCAGTACAAAGTCGCTGAAGGTGAATTCCTCAAGATCGAAAAACTGGAAGTCGCTACTGGCGAATCCGTGACCTTCGATCGCGTTCTGCTGGTTGCCAATGGCGACGACGTCACCATCGGCGCTCCAGTCGTCGCTGGTGCTAAAGTTGTAGCCGAAGTCGTTTCGCAAGGCCGTCACGACAAGGTCCGCATCATCAAGTTCCGTCGTCGTAAGCACCACATGAAGCGTATGGGCCACCGCCAGTGGTTCACCGAAATCAAAATCACCGGTATCCAGGCTTAATCCCCTCGATCCCCTGAATTTATTGGAGAATTGAACCATGGCACACAAAAAGGCTGGTGGTAGTACTCGTAACGGTCGCGACTCAGAATCGAAACGCCTTGGCGTGAAGATGTATGGCGGCCAGGTCATCAAGGCCGGCAACATCATCGTCCGCCAGCGCGGCACCCAGTTCCACGCCGGCTACGGCGTTGGCATGGGCAAGGATCACACTCTGTTCGCCAAGATCGAAGGCGTGATCAAGTTCGAGAAGAAAGGCGAGTTCAACCGCCGTTACGTGAGCATCGTCGCAGCCTAATCGCGACGTCGCTCCAGAAGCCCCGTCATGCGACGGGGCTTTTTCGTTTGTGGTGAGCCTCTTGCAAAGCTGTTTGTATGGGCTGCCGGCGTTGGTTTCTACGGTCGTACGGGGCCGCCGCGCTCATTTTTGCAAGAGCCTCAGGTTTTTTAGTATTCAGCTCGTCGTCCGACGAGAGGCGGTTTTGAATGAAGTTTGTTGACGAAGTATCCATTCGGGTCAAGGCCGGTGACGGCGGTAACGGTTGCATGAGCTTCCGCCGCGAGAAATTCATCGAGAACGGCGGCCCCAACGGCGGCGACGGTGGCGATGGCGGTTCGGTCTACATGGTGGCTGACGAAAACCTCAACACCCTGGTCGACTACCGTTATACCCGTCACCACGAAGCCCAGCGCGGCTCCAACGGTGGCAGCACCGACTGCACCGGCAAGAAGGGCGATGACCTGATCCTGCGGGTGCCGGTCGGCACCACCGTGATCGACGCCTCGACCCAGGAAGTGATCGGTGACCTGATCGCTCCGGGCCAGAAGTTGATGGTCGCCCAGGGCGGCTGGCATGGCCTGGGCAATACCCGTTTCAAGTCCAGCACCAACCGTGCGCCACGCCAGACCACGCCGGGCAAGCCGGGCGAGCAACGTGACCTGAAGATGGAGCTCAAAGTGCTGGCCGACGTTGGCCTGCTCGGTTTGCCAAACGCTGGCAAGAGCACCTTCATTCGCTCGGTTTCGGCCGCCAAGCCGAAAGTCGCCGACTACCCGTTCACCACCCTGGTGCCGAACCTGGGCGTGGTCAGCGTCGACCGTTGGAAGAGCTTCGTCATCGCCGACATCCCCGGTCTGATCAAAGGTGCCTCCGACGGTGCTGGCCTGGGTATCCGCTTCCTCAAGCACCTGGCCCGTACCCGCGTGCTGCTGCACCTGGTCGACCTGGCACCGCTGGACAACAGCGACCCTGCCGATGCTGCCGAAGTCATCATCAACGAGCTGGCGCAATTCAGCCCGTCGCTGATCGAGCGCGAGCGTTGGCTGGTGCTGAACAAGTGCGACATGCTGATGGACGACGAGCGCGACGAGCGGGCCAAGGCCGTGATCGAGCGCCTGCAATGGGAGGGGCCGGTCTACATGATCTCGGCCATCGCCAAGCAGGGTACCGAGCAGCTCAGCCACGACCTGATGCGCTACCTCGAAGAGCGCGCCGATCGCCTGGCGAACGACCCGGCCTACGCCGAAGAGTTGGCCGACCTCGATCAGCGTATCGAAGACGAAGCCCGTGCTCAGCTGCAGGCCCTGGACGACGCCCGTACCCTGCGTCGCACCGGCGTCAAGAGCGTGCACGACATCGGCGACGATGACGATTGGGATGATGATTTCGAGGACGACGAAGACGGTCCGGAAATCATTTACGTGCGCGACTGACCGGTTGCAGTACACTAAACGCCGCTTTTTCAAGCGGCGTTTTGGTATCTACGGTATCTACAGATTCGACATAGGTTGGAAGAGAAGATGCGAAGCAAGGTGACAGGCGCCAAGCGCTGGGTCGTGAAGATCGGCAGTGCGCTGCTGACGGCCGATGGCAAGGGCCTCGACCGCGGCGCCATGGCTGTCTGGGTCGAGCAGATGGTGGCGCTGCGCGAAGCGGGCGTGGAGTTGGTATTGGTCTCCTCCGGGGCCGTGGCTGCCGGCATGAGCCAGCTTGGCTGGACCTTGCGACCGAGCGCGATGAACGAGCTGCAGGCCGCGGCCTCCATCGGCCAGATGCGCCTGGTACAAGCCTGGGAGTCGAGCTTCGGCGAGCACGGCAAGCACACCGCGCAGATTCTCCTGACCCATGACGACCTGTCCGACCGCAAGCGTTACCTGAACGCCCGTAGCACCTTGCGCACCCTGGTCGACCTGGGCGTGGTACCGGTGATCAACGAAAACGACACGGTGGTCACCGACGAGATCCGTTTTGGCGACAACGACACCCTGGCGGCGTTGGTGGCCAACCTGGTGGAGGCCGACTTGCTGGTGATCCTCACCGACCGCGACGGCATGTTCGACGCCGACCCCCGCAACAACCCCGAGGCGCAACTGATTTACGAGGCCCGCGCCGATGACCCGTCGCTCGATGCCGTGGCCGGGGGTACCGGTGGTGCCCTGGGCCGTGGGGGCATGCAGACCAAGCTGCGCGCCGCGCGCCTGGCGGCCCGTTCTGGCGCGCACACCATCATCATCGGTGGGCGCATCGAGCGCGTGCTCGACCGTCTGAAGGCCGGTGAACGCCTGGGCACGCTGCTGTCACCTGAGCGCGGCATGCTCGCCGCGCGCAAGCAGTGGCTGGCCGGCCACCTGCAGACGCGCGGCACGCTGGTACTCGACGCAGGCGCCGTGCAGGCGCTGCGCGAGGCCAACAAGAGCCTGCTGCCGGTGGGCGTGAAAACCGTGCAGGGCAGCTTCCGCCGTGGCGAGATGGTGGTCTGTGTCGGCCCGGATGGTGTTGAAGTCGCCCGTGGCTTGGCCAACTACAGTGCACTGGAGGCCCAGAAGATCATTGGCCAGCCGTCCGACGCCATCGAAGCCGTGCTTGGCTATATTGCCGAGCCCGAACTGGTGCACCGCGACAACCTGGTGCTGGTATGAGATTGCTCAAGCGGTTTGTGGCCGTGGCGGCGCTGGCGCTGCCCGTGCTCGCCGGCGCCGAGGAAATCGGCCAGGTGTCCACTGTGTTCAAGTTCCTTGGGCCGAACGATCGTATCGTGGTCGAGGCGTTCGACGATCCTAAGGTCGAGGGGGTGACCTGTTACCTCTCGCGTGCCAAGACAGGCGGTGTGAAAGGTGGTTTGGGGCTGGCCGAGGATCGGGCGGAAGCTTCGATTGCCTGCCGCCAGGTTGGGCCGATCAACTTCAAAGGGGAGTTGAAGGATGGCGAGGAGGTGTTCAAGGAGCGCACTTCGCTCGTGTTCAAGACCATGCAGGTGGTGCGCTTCCTGGACAAGAAGCGCAATACGCTGGCGTATCTGGTGTACAGCGACCGCATGATCGAAGGCAGCCCGCAGAATGCGGTGACGGCGATCCCGATCCTGCCTTGGGCGCATTGATGTAGTTGGGAGGCCTTTGGCCTCCATCGCGGGTAAACCCGCTCCTGCACGCACTCCACTGCCGTTGGGGCGTGTGCAAAACACGCGTAGGGGCCGCAAAGCGGCCCCGTCACACCGAATCAGGCCAACTCTTCGGCCTGATCCTCACGCACGATCGCCTTTTCCACATCCAGACGGCTGATGAACTTCCAGTCCGCCTCGTCGATGTAGATGCCATTCGGGCCGCTGCCACCTTCCAGGTCGATCGCAACTCGCGCCGATACCTGCGGCTTCACGCTCGCCAGAATCGGCACGAAGCCCAGCTGCAGGCTGGTCTCCAGCAGCGCGGCCTGGTTGCGTTCGTCGATGTCCGCTGCCTCGTCGAGGTAGTAGGGCAGGCGAATGCGGCCGGCCAGGTCACGGTCCATCAGGTGCAGCAACAGGTACATGTTGGTCAGCGCCTTGATGGTCATGGTGGTGCCGTTGGAGGCGGCGCCGTCGATGTCGGCATGGATCACTGGCTGGCTGTTGACCTTGGTGATCTCGAAGGCCAGCTCGAACAGGTCTTTCAGGCCCAGCTGGTTGTGGTTGGCCGCCACCAACCGTGCCAGGTACTCCTTGGCCTCTTCGTTCTTGTGATCCTGCTCGGCGCTTTGGGTCAGGTCGAACACCGACAGAGTCTCGCCCTCCTCGTACTGGCCGGCGCTGTGGATGATCTGGTCGATGTGCTTGAGCGCTTCCTTGTTCGGCGCCAGCACCACGCGGAAGCTCTCCAGGTTGGAGACCTGGCGGCGGTTGATCTCGCGGTTGAACAAAGCCAGCTGGTGCTCGAGGCTGTCATAGTCGCTGCGAATGTTGCGCAGGGTCCGGGCAATGTCGGTGACTGCGGCGCGGCGTGCCTTGGCCAGGGTCAGGGCTTCGTCGGTGCGGTGCGCGTAAGCGTTCACCAGCAGTTGCAGGCGGCGCTCCATGTCGTCTTCGCTGTCGAACTTGGCCACGCCCTTGAGGCGAACCTGGGCGTACAGCGCCTCGATCTGGTTGTCGACGCGCTGCAGGCTCTGCCAACTGTCCTGGTAGTCGTTGAGCAACGGCAGCAGGTTGTCCATGGAGTCGTCGACCGCTTCCATGAACGGCGTGCCGTAGGGCAGGTCGGCGGGCAGCAGTTGGCGGCGGCGCAGGGCGTCTTCCAGGGTGCGCTGCTTGGCTTCGAGGTCGGCGATCTGGCGGCCGACCAGTTGCAGCTTGGCCGACAGCTGCTGGACGCGTTCGGTGAAGGCGTCGCTGGAGCGCTTGAGTTCGTCCTGGGCGGCTTCCAGTTGCGCCAACTGCTCCATCTTCTCGGGCTCTTCGGCGCTCAGCGTCTCGGTGCGGCGGAAGTCTTCCAGGGCTTTCTGGGCATCCAGCACCTGCTGGTACAGGGCTTCGGTCTGGGCTTTCGAAGCCGAGCGGTCGGCGGCGACGGCCTGCTGGGTCTTGAGCTGCTTGAGTTCACGCTCCAGTCGGTCCTTCTGGTCGCGCAGGGCGGCGCGGTCGGCCAGGGCCTGTAGGGCTGGCGGGTCGATGTGGGAGAGGTCGATGGACAGGCCAGGGGCCTCGAAACGCTCGCCCTTGAAGCCATCGAGCACGGCTTCGAGGGACTTCACCCACAGGTCGCTGTCGTCCAGCTCGATGCCGCGCTCGCCCAGCGGCAGGCTGAACAGCGCGCCGTTGAACAGACGCATCAGGCGGTCGACATCCTGCTGCGAGAACTCCTCGCGCAGGCGGGCGTAGCTGTTGTTGTCGGCGTGCTCGAGCTGCTGCTTGACCTGCTTCAGGCGTTTTTCCAGGTCACGCACCCGCTCGTCGAGGTCTTCGGCGGAGAACTGGCGCGACTGGGCCAGGGCACCGGCCAGCTCGTCGTGGGCGTCCTTGGCCGCCAGCAGCTGCTGTTCCAGGACCTTGACGTCATCGACCAGGGCAAAGCGGTGCTTGAGCACCGACAGCTCACCGAGCCAACGCTGGATACCGGTGATCTCGCGCTCCAGGCGCATCAATTCCTGGGTGCCGCTGCGCTGGTCGTTCTGCAGGCTGTCCTGCTCGCTGCGGTAGTGCTCGGCCTGGATGACCAGCTCTTCCTTGCGCGCCATGGCGTAGTCCTGCCAGGTGCCCAGCAGGTTGTCGAGCAGGGGCGAGAGGCGGTGCAGCTTGCCGCGCAGGATGTCGCGCTGGGCCACGCCGCCGGCCAGGGCTTCGACCAGTGGGCCGGCCGCGACCAGCGCGTTGTAGTCCTGCTCCATACGGCGCACATCGCGGAACGCCTCTTCGCAAGCGGCGATGTAGTCGACGCTGCCTGAGCGCAGGCTGTGCTCGAAGGCATCGAGGAACAGCTGCTTGAGCTTGGCGGCAGTGATTTCACGCATGTGCAGCAGGTTGATGAACAGTGCGCGGAAGGTTTTCAGGCTCTGCTCGCTGGTCGAGCGCAGCGGAATCAGGGTCAGGTCCAGCGGTACCGAGGTGTGGCCACCGACCAGCAGCCGGCGCAGTTCGTCCGGCTTGAGCTCGTAGGCCTTCAGGCCCAGACGCTCGAGGTTGGTGAACAGCTCTTTCTGGCGCAGGCAGGTGTCGTTCTTCTGGTAATGGGCCAGGTCCAGCTCGCCCTTGTAGGCGAAGAACTGGTGGCCGAAGCCGCCGCCCGGGCCCCGGCCGACCACGCCGATCACGTGGGGGCCATGGGGCAGGTTCAGTTCGCAGAGGATGTACGAGGTGTCGCTGGCGAAGTAGAAGCGACGCGACTGTTCGAGGCTGTACTTGCCGAAGCTCATGTCCGACATGCGCGCCAGGATCGGGAACTGCAGCGCGTTGATCGACGCTGATTTACCCAGGTTGTTGGCACCGTAGACCGACAGCGGGTGTTCCAGCGGGAACAGGCCGAGGCTGTAGCCGGCGGTGTTGAGCAGTGCGAAGCGGCGGATGCCGTAGCGTTCCTGGCTCATGCTTCATTCTCCTGTTGCTCTTCGCGGATGGCCCGGGCAAGGGCCTGTTCCTCGCTTTCCTCGTCGTCGAACGGCGCCAGATCCAGCGGGTCGTCGGTGCGGTTGAGTGCTTCGGTGCTCTCTTCCTCGACCAGCACCGGCGTCGGCAGTGGCAAGTCGCTGTGCAGACTGGCCGCCAGGTCGCGGTCCTGCTGGACCGACAGGCACACGTCGAGGAAACGGTGCATGGGCGGCAGGAAGCGGTAGATACCGCCTTCCTCGTGGGCGAAGCCAAGCTGGGTCATGCGGCGCATGATCTTTTCTTCCAGCTCGTCGACGGTCTGCACTTCGGCCTGCAGGAACAGGTCGCGGTACTTGTCCAGCAGCGAGGGCAGTTCGTCACGACCGATGCTGCCACCGTCAAGCACGGCCATCGGGTCGCGGCCCTGGTCAGCCAGGTGCTCGACCAGGATGAAGGTGAACAGCGACAAGCGCTGGGCAGTCTTGTTGACCTGCGCGGCGGCCTGCTCGGGGACGAAGTAGTAGAAACCACGGGTGTCGCACACCAGCTCGAAGCCCAGGGCCTTGAACAGGGTGCGGTACTGGTCCTGGAAGTTCGACAGCTGGCCGTACATTTCAGGGTCGCGGCGGCTGACGTGGAAGCCCTTGAACAGCTCGCGGAAGATCGGCGCGAGCTGGGACAGTTCGGAAAGATCAAGATGCATTGGCTGGGCTCGCGTTGGTTTCAGGCGATGGTTCGCGGCTGGATGTCAGGGCGAACGAGCGCAGGCTGACCAGGTGTTCTTGGGTGGTGTACTCGCGCCGTTCCAGGCGCTCACGCTTGAAGCGTTTTTCCCGCGACAGGCGCGAGAACCAGTACAGCAATTCGTCGGTGGCGCCTTCGGGCTCCTGCTCCAACAACCAGACCATCAGGTCGGGCAGCGGCAGGGCGTCTTCGCAGCGTTCGAGCATTTCCTTGACCGTGCGTGGCGCGCGCGGCAGCGGGCCTTTCTGGGTCTTGTGCGCCTTGGGGAAGCGCGCCGGCTTGGGCTCGAAACGGGCCAGGGCGTAGACATACGCTTCGACCTGGCTGGCGCTGCCCAGGAAAGTGCTCTGCGGCCGGGTGAACAGTGGCATGGCGGCGTGGGGCACGGCGTCGATGCCCTTGCGGCGGATCACCGACAGCGCCAGGGCCGCGCCACGGGTCACGGCGTTGTGCCGACGTGCTTCTTCGCGCAGCGGCAGCAGCAATTCGCGGGCATGACGCAGCGTCAGCTGGGCGCTGGTCTGCATTTCCAGAATGCGCGCATGGGTGCGCAGCAGCATGTCGTCGTCGACCAGGTGACCGAGGCGGGCTTGCTCGCCGAGCAGTTTCAGCAGCACGGTCTCGACCTTGCGCACGCCCTGTTCGAAGGCACCGTCGGCGTTGACCAACTGGATCATTGGCTCGACGTACTCGTCCCAGGTCGCCAGGACCTCGGCATAGCGCTGGCGCAGCGGGATCTGGCGGTTGCTGGTCTTGGCCCGCTCGGCCACGGCCACCAGGGCCTGTTCGTCGTTGTCGAGCTTCTTGAGGACGTCACGCACGCGCATGTCGAGCAGGCGCAACTGGCGCGCCAGGTCATCGCTGTCGCGGTTGTCGAAAGCGTCCTGGATATGTCCGGCCAGGCGTTCGAGGTGGCGCAGGTAAGCCTCGATCTCCAGGCACAGGCCCAGGCGGTGCTCGCGGCGCAGGTAGGCGAGGAAGTCGTGGATCTGGGCGTTGAGCTCGAAGCGGTTCGGGCTCTTGGCCACCGGGACCAGGATATCCAGGCGGATCCACACGTCGAGCAGCTGGGTGATGTCCTGCGGGGTGCTCTCGACCTGCTGGCGGGCCAGCTGTTGGCGCAGTTCGACCAGGCTCAGGGTGCCCTGGTCGAAACGCTCGCACAGCGGCTCGATCAAGGCCCAGTGTTCGGCTAGGGCGCGCAGGACGCGCTTGGGTTCGATCATTGGCGTCGACTCGTTGCCAAATAAAAGGGGGCGATTGTACTGCATCCTTGGGGGAGGATTTCACCCCTTGGTCTGTAATGAGGGATAACCCTGGCTTTTCTGGGGGTTTCACTGGCCAGTTCGCCGGCACGCCGGCGCCTGCAGGTGTTGCGGCCTAGTCGAAATGCAGGGGAAACCTGTGGCCGCGGGTTTACCTGCGATGGCCCTGGTCAGGCGACAAAAATCCGCTGACCAGTTGCAGCGCATGCCTGCCAACAACGTTAGAATGGCCCACTGTTTCGACCCGGATACCCGTGCCTTGCTGACCGAACCCCGCCGCCGCGCCTACCTCTCCGCCATGCAAGTGGTGCACTGGCTGCCGCGTGCCGAACTGCCGTTCGCCGCACCGTCGCGCCCAGAGCTGTTATTGCCGCAGGTGCCGGTGGAGGCGCTCGAGTTCGAAGCCAGGCCATCCGCGCCTGTCGCCAGCGAGACGCCGGTTGCGCCCCAGGCCCGTTCCGTCGAGCGGCCGAAGATCGAAATTCCGCGGCCGGGCAGTGCGCCCAAACCTGTCGCCAAGGCGGTGGAGGCCGAAGAGGCCGCCCCGGCGCCACGTCCGGCTCCGGTGCCGCCGCCACGGTTCTCGCTGCAGTTGCTGCGCGCTGGCGGTTGCCTGCTGTTGATCGAGTTGGCCACCGGCCAACCGTTCCAGAGCCGCGATCCGTCCTACCTGCTGCTCAAGGACATGCTGCGTGCCGCCGGTCTGCCCGATGCGCCGCAGATCATCGGCGAGCCGGTACGCTGGCCGCTGCTGGTGCGCGGCAACATGGATCAGGGCCCGGATGCCGCTCGGGACTTCGTCCAGGGCTTCCTCCAGGCGCGCCTCGAAGAAGTGCCGGGCGCCTGCCTCTGGCTGGTCGGCATGCCGGCGCTGCGTTTTGCCGCCAATGCCGACGCCGATGCGTATTACCAAGTACTGAAGGTCGAAGGCCTGGGCGATGCCTGGGCGTTGCCGGGCCTTGAACTGTTGATGGACGAGCCGCAACGCAAGGCGGACGTCTGGAAAGCGATGCGCCAGCTGATGGCGCGCTGGAAGAGCGTTGAATGAGTGACTCGATCAGCTTCCGCCTGATGACCGAGGCGGATCTGGATGCCGTGCTTAAAATCGAATATGCAGCGTTCAGTCATCCCTGGACCCGTGGGATCTTTCAGGATGCGCTCAAGTCGTACGAAGTCTGGCTGATGTTCGATGGCCAGCAGCAGGTCGGCCATGGCGTGATCAATGTGATCATCGACGAAGCGCACCTGCTCAACATTACCGTCAAGCCGGAGAACCAGGGCCGTGGCCTGGGGCTGCGCCTGCTGGAGCACCTGATGGCACGTGCCTACCAGCTCAATGGCCGGGAGTGTTTCCTGGAGGTGCGGGCCAGCAACCAGTCGGCCTATCGCTTGTACGAGCGCTATGGCTTCAACGAGATTGGCCGCCGACGTGACTACTACCCGATCGCCGGTGGGCGCGAAGATGCCCTGGTGATGGCCTGTACCCTGCTCGAAGAGTGAGCCTGGGTCAGGCCTGAGCCGGCCTCGATCGTGGCGTGAAGCCTGGGGGCGCGGGCTCGCGCCGCGAAGAGGCCGGTATGTCGATCACAGCGCTGGAGGCAGCGCCTCGACGGGCTTGCGCAGGTCCCGAAGCGATCGGGTCACCGCCGCGCTGTTGCATTTCGCCGCTGCTTGTTCCGGCGTGTACTTGCGTACGGTGCGGAAGAACAGCTCGCACGTCTGTTTCTTCTGCGTGACTTGCCACTTGGTGGCACAGGCCTCGAGTGTCAGTTTCGGCTCTGCCGCCGGGTTGCGCCCCATCCCGGCCTGCCAGCAGGCCGCCGTCAGGTCCTGCCCCATCATTTTCAGCCCGGCCGTATCGGCTGCATCCTGATCGCCACCATGGCTGGCCTTGTCCGCCGCATACCAGATCGCACTGGGGTGGTTGGCCCCCAGCACCGGCACCGTCGTGCCCTTTTGCGGGCTGATGCCGACCAGGCCCAGTACGCCGACCTGCGGTCCGTACTGCTGCTGGATCCAGCTGCGCACCGGGGCGCCGAAGGCGACCATCGGCAGGGGTTTGGCGGGGTTTTGCAGGGTCATCTCGCGGACCATGCGGACCTGGTAGTCCTTGAAGTAGCTATAGGTGTCCTTCAATGACTCGCCAGCGCTGGCGGGGGCGGCGATGGGTGCGATGTCGATGATGGTCTGGTAGGCCGGGGTCTGGCTGGTAGCGACGCCGTTGAACGTCAGCAGTTCGGCCCAGCGGTCGGTGGTGTTCGAACGCAGGTAGTCCTGGGCCTGGGTCAGCGAATAGTCCGGCGGGAAGTGCAGCAGCTCGATGCTGCGACGGTTCTGCAGGGCCATGCCCAGCGGCAGGAACAGGTACCAGTCGTAGGACCATTTGCCGTCCTTGTTCAATTGTGTGGCGCCATCGTAGGCCAGCTCACCACTGTCGAGCAGCTGGCGCAGTGGCGCGACGTAGTTGGCGGGCACCTTGCTGATAGTGGCGTACAGCCTGTCGTTGTCGCGACTGACGTGCACCCCTGCATCGGCATAGCCGTCGCGGCGCACGCTCTGGGTCAGGTAGTGCTCGACGGTCTGTTCCAGCGACCAGTTGCGGTAGCACACCACGTTGCAGTTGTTGGGGTAGGCGAACAATCGGGTGACGCGCTGGCTATCGCCCAGGTCGATATGCGCGTCAGCCAGGGCCAGGCTGCTGAAGGCGACGACGGCGAGGCTCGATAAGGCAATCTTGTGCATGCTTAACTCCTTGTCATTGCCGCCCGATCCGGCGGCCGGTGCTAATACTGGGGCAGGGAGCGTGGCGATGAGAAGGGCAGGTTGGGTGTTGATGGCGGCGATGGCGGGCGGCGTGGCACAGGCCGATGAGCGGGACGTGTGGATGTTCGCGCAATGGGCGGGGGATCATCAGACCCGACCGTTTCGCGAGATGCTGGTCGATGCCCGATTGTACGGTGTGGTGCCGATCGCGCAGTTGCTGCGCTCGGCCTCGGACTGGCGGGTATGCCGGGCGTCGCCTTTCGCCGTGCCGCCAATCAGTCACTGGCCGGCGGTGCGCTCCACCTTGTCGCTGCTCAAGACCCTCGACCAGCAAGGCATCCTGCGTCAGTACGAGGTGGTCTCGGCCTACCGCGAGCCAGGCCTCAATGCCTGTGCGGGTGGCGCTGTGGGCAGTGCGCATACCCGTGCGTTCGCGGTCGACATCCTCTTGCCACGCTGGGCTGATCCCCAGCCGCTATGCCGCTTCTGGCAACAGCATGGCCAGACTTGGAACATGGGCCTGGGGCGCTATCCGACGGGGCGTATCCACATCGACACCGCAGGCTATCGCACCTGGGGTGGGGATGGTGGTGCCGGTTCGTCGTTCTGCATCAAGCCCAGTTGAGTCAGGCCGCGCTGGCACTCATCGGCCACCCATTGGGCGAAGCGCTGGCGTTTACCGCCAGCGTTGAGCGGATGGGGGCTGAGCAGGTGATAGGCAGAGCCGTCGCGCAGAAAGCCGAAGGGGGCTTTCAGCTGCCCGCTTTCCAGTTCGTCTTGCACCATCAGGGCTGAGGCGATGGCTAGACCCAGGCCTGCGCTGGCGGCCTGGATCGACAGGTAGAAATGTTCGTAGTCACTGCGCTCGGTGTGCCCGAGCCGCTGGCCGCTCAGGCGCAGCCAGGTCGGCCAGGCGCTGGGGCGAGTGCCGCTGTGCAGCAGGCGCTGGTTGTCAGCAGTGGTGGGGTGGCCTACCGGGCCGATCCATTCCTCGCAGATTTTCAGGCTGTGCAGCGTGTGGTCCCAGTGGAAGTCGTCGCGGCGCAAGGCCAGGTCGATGCCCCCGCGAGTGAAGTCCGGCAGGCCGCCCGCTGCCACCAGGTGCAGTTGCAGGTCGGGGTGGGCGGCGTGGAAGCGGGGCAGGCGTGGGATCAGCCAGCGCATGGCAATGGTGGGCTCGCAGGACAGCACCAGTACGTTGTTGCTTTCCTGCTGCCGCAGGCGCTGCACCGCGCCTTCGAGCTGCTCGAAGATGGCTTGGGTGGTGCCGTGCAGCGCGCGGCCTGCAGGTGTGAGGAAGATGGCCCGGTTGCGCCGTTCGAACAGCTCGATGCCCAGGCTTTCCTCCAGCAGGCGTACTTGGCGGCTGACGGCGCCATGGGTGACATGCAGGCGTTCGGCGGCGCGCACGAAGTTTTCGGTTTCGGCGGCGATGTCGAAGTAACGCAATGCATTGAGTGGGGGCAGTTTCATCGAAGGGTCGTTATCCATTCCTGCGCCTTGGCGTATGCATCACCCTTCATAAGGTTGGCGCTGACCCCGTAGAAGGACGGTTGCTCATGAAGAGGCCATAAAAATCTGACAGGAAAACTATCAGATTTCCTTCACTATAAATCGATTTTTCGCCAGGGCATCAGGCCTCGATAATCGCGCATCCGTGCATTTTCATCGCTTATCGAGGAGTTGTTCCGTGAATGAATTGGTCGCTATCGCCGTGTTCACCGTGTTGGCAGTCATCAGCCCTGGCGCTGATTTCGCCATGGTCACGCGCACTAGTTATGCACAGGGCCGCAAGGCGGGCTTGGCCGCCGCCTTGGGTATCGCCCTGGGCGTACAGGTGCATGTGCTGTACACGGTGCTGGGAATCGCGGTGATCATCAGCCGCAGCCCAACGCTGTTCATGGGGATGAAGGTGCTGGGGGCGGGGTACCTGATCTACCTGGGTTACCAGTCGTTGACCAACACCCGCCGGATCCGTCTTGAAGGTGGCAGCAGTCGTGCGGGTATGCTGCAGGCCATGCGCACTGGTTTTCTGACCAACGCCTTCAACCCCAAGACCCTGCTGTTTGTGATCAGCGCCTATACCCAGGTGGTGAAACCGGGCAGTGCATTGCAGTTGGATTTTGCCTACGGCGCGTTCATGTCGTTCGCCCACTGGGCTTGGTTCAGTCTGGTGGCGGTGTTCTTTTCCAGTGAAGGTTTGCGCAGGGCGATGATCGAGCGTCAGCGTATGGTCGACCGAATGATAGGCGTAGCGCTGATCGGGCTGGGGCTGGCGGTTGCAATCAGCGGTGTGCGCTGAGCGGGGAGATGTGTCGCGGGCAAAGAAAAAGGGCTTACCTTGCGGTAAGCCCTTTCACTTGTTTGGTGGCTACACAGGGACTTGAACCCCGGACCCCAGCATTATGAATGCTATGCTCTAACCAACTGAGCTATGTAGCCGATGGCGCGCATTATTCCCTTGTGATGACCCTGTGTCAACACTCATTTCAAAAAAAATTTGCACGCTTTCAAAAACTTAGCCGCAAAGCCCGGTTTCAGCGGACGATCAGCCAGTGGCCAAGCAGGCCGTTGAGCGTCAATCGCTGCGCGGCGGCGAGTTTGTCCAGGCTGTCTTGCGCACGGTCGAGGCTGAAGTCGCCGCTGATGCGCCGATAGGCGGCCTGCTGGTCCATCAACCACACGCGCCTACCCTGGTAGCCGGCCAGACGTTCCAGTACCTGGCCCAGCGGCATGTCGGTGACGCGCAAAGCCCCACTGCGCCAGGCTGTAGCGCGGTCGATGTCGACCTTCTGCACCGTGTCGATGCGTGCCTGGTTGAAGGTCACGCGCTCGCCCGAAGAGACCATTCGTTGGTCCCCTCCCTGAATGACCATGGCCTTGCCGTTGATCACCACCACTTCGTCGTGGTCCGCGTGGCGCGCCACCATCAGGCGGCTGCCGAACACTTGGATGCGCGCGTCATCGACCTGCAGGTCCATGGCCCGGCCATCGAGCATCACTTCCAGGTAGACCTGGCCCTGCACCAGCTGCAGTTGGCGGGTACGGCTGCGCAGGTCGACGTTCATCGCACTGGCGCTGTCCAGGTGCAGGGTCGAACCGTCGGCCAGGCGCACACTGCGCCGTTCGCCGGCCTCGGTATGCAGTTCGCTGCCCCAGCGTTGCATCAACGGCCAGTACAGGTAGACCAGGGCGCCGGCCAGTAACAGGCACAACAGCGCCATCGCTTTGCCCAGGTGACTGCGACGGGGCTTCGCCGGCAGGGGGCGCGGGCGAACCTGTGGTGGTTGCAGGTGCTGCCAGAGGGCCTCGAGTTCGGCATAGGCATGGGCGTTGAGCGGGTCTTGGCACCAGGCAGCGAATTCGCGGCGCTCGATGTCGTCGCAGCCAGGCTGGCGCATGCGCGAGAACCACTCCAGCGCTTGTTGCTGGGCCTCGCGCTGGGTCTGCTGGGCTGGCATCGGGCTCATGGTGTCGATCAGTTCACGAAGAGGGCGGGTTCGCCCAACGAATACAGGGATAGAGCGTGAGGATGCTAAATATATTGAGAACCATTTACAAGCGTGCGCCGATAGGGTGATAAAAAGGTAGCTATGTATCTATTCGTTTCCTGATAATCGGATCCCAACCTGCCGACGGAGACACCAGTTCATGGCCACCAGCAGCGCCTCAACCGCCTCTGCCAGCGGCTCGGCTTCCCACGCCAATCCGCTGGTGATGCGCATCATCGCCTTCTGTGCCCTGGCGCACCTGATCAACGACCTGATCCAGTCGGTACTGCCGGCGATCTACCCGATGCTCAAGGCCAATTACGACCTCAGCTTCGCGCAGATTGGCCTGATCACCCTGACGTTCCAGATCACCGCGTCGTTGCTGCAACCTTGGGTAGGCTTCTTCACCGACCGCAGGCCGACGCCGAATCTGCTGCCGATGGGCACACTGTGTACCCTGGTGGGCATCGTCATGCTGGCGTTCGTGGGTAGCTTCCCGATGATTCTGCTGGCTTCGGCGCTGGTAGGTATCGGCTCCTCGACCTTCCACCCTGAAACCTCGCGGATCGCCCGCCTGGCCTCGGGGGGACGCTTCGGCCTGGCGCAGTCGACCTTCCAGGTCGGTGGTAATGCAGGCTCTGCATTCGGTCCGTTGCTGGCAGCGGCCATCGTCATTCCCTTCGGCCAGAGTCACGTCGCCTGGTTCGGCCTGGCGGGGCTGTTCTTCTTCGGCGTGACCTTGATGCTGCGCCGTTGGTACAAGGACCACCTCAGTCAGGCCAAGGCGCGCAAGGCGGTGCAGGCCGCCCATGGCATCTCGCGCCAGCGGGTGATCGCGGCACTGATCGTGCTTGGCCTGCTGGTGTTCTCCAAGTATTTCTACATGGCCAGCTTCACCAGCTACTTCACCTTCTACTTGATCGAGAAATTCGACCTGTCGGTGGCCAGCTCGCAGCTGCATCTGTTCCTGTTCCTTGGCGCGGTGGCCGCTGGCACCTTCTTTGGCGGGCCGATCGGCGACCGCATTGGGCGCAAGGCGGTGATCTGGTTCTCGATCCTGGGCGTGGCGCCGTTCACGCTGGCGTTGCCCTATGCCGACCTGTTCTGGACCACCGTGCTGAGTGTGGTGATCGGTTTCATCCTGGCGTCTGCGTTCTCGGCCATCGTGGTGTATGCCCAAGAACTGGTGCCGGGGAGCGTGGGCATGATTGCCGGGGTGTTCTTCGGGCTGATGTTTGGCTTCGGTGGAATTGGCGCTGCGCTGCTGGGGTATGTGGCTGACCTGCGCGGTATCGAGTATGTGTATGGCGTGTGCTCGTACCTGCCGTTGTTCGGGTTGTTGGCGGTGTTCTTGCCCAATACCGGTAAGCGTTGAGAACGCTGGGGCTGCGTTGCAGCCCTTTCGCGACACAAGGCCTCTCCCACCTGGGTATTTGACGAACCAACTCGCCTTGGCCTAGAGTGCCGCCTCTTTTTTCGACACACCTGCGTAGTAGTCTCAGCAATGCGCCGTACCCAAAGCCTCCCTCATGCACGCCCGCCTGCCTTTCAGGCCATGCGTCGCGCGTGGCCGAGCGACACGGTGCTCAAGCGTCGGCGCAGTGTGCTGTTCGCCTTCACCTTCTCGCCACACCTTGCACTGAACTGATCCGCGCCCCTGCGTCGTCCACCGTCCCGGTGTGCGCCTGGGCGCCTGCGTTTGCGCGTCTTTTCGGTTTGCAAGGAGTGGTACATGAACATGCGTTTGCTGGCGGGCCTTCTGTTCGCCGTTTCGGTGGTGGGCTTCAGCCTGGGGGCCAGCCTGCCGCTGGTGTCGTTGCGCCTGCATGAAGCAGGTGCCGGAACCCTGGAGATCGGCATCATCTCGGCCATTCCCGCTGCGGGGATGATGCTCTCGGCGTTCCTGGTCGATGCCTGCTGCCGGCACCTGACCCGTCGCGTCATCTACCTGCTCAGCTTCAGCCTGTGCACGCTGAGCATCGCCTTGCTGGAGTGGGCCTTCGACTCGATGCTGTGGCTGGCGCTGCTGCGCCTGGGGCTGGGTGTCGGCATGGGCATCGCCATCATCCTGGGCGAGTCGTGGGTCAACGAACTGTGCCCGGACCACAACCGCGGCAAGATCATGGCCCTGTACGCCACCAGCTTCACCGGATTCCAGGTGCTGGGCCCGGCGATGCTGGCGATCATCGGTGCCAACAGCCCGTGGATCACCGGGGTGGTCACCGCCTGTTATGGCCTGGCCTTGCTGTGCATTCTGCTCACCGTACCCAACGATCACGTCGAGCATGGCGACGAAGGCGAGAAGAGCTTCGGCCTGGCCGGCTTCTTTCGCGTCGCCCCGGCGCTGTGCGTGGCGGTGCTGTTCTTCTCGTTCTTCGATGCCGTGGTGCTGTCGTTGCTGCCGGTGTATGCCACCAGCCATGGTTTTGCCGTGGGCGTGGCAGCCTTGATGGTGACGGTGGTGTTCGCTGGCGACATGGTCTTCCAGCTGCCATTGGGCTGGCTTGCCGACCGGGTCGAGCGTACCGGGCTGCATCTGGTCTGTGGGCTGGTGGCGATGTCCATCGGTATCGCGCTGCCGTGGTTGCTGCAGATGACTTGGTTGCTGTGGCCGCTGTTGGTGTTGCTGGGCGCGGTGGCGGGGGGCATCTACACCCTGGCGCTGGTGCTGATCGGGCAGCGCTTCAAGGGGCAGGACCTGGTGACGGCCAATGCCAGTGTGGGCTTGCTGTGGGGTGTCGGTAGCCTGGTCGGGCCGCTGGTCAGTGGCGCGGCGATGGACGTTGCACCGCATGGTTTGCCCATGGCGCTGGCGCTGATGGCCGGTATGTTCGTGTGCTTCGCCCGGCAGTCGTACCGACGGGCAGGGAAGCTGCGGGCGCTCGCTGATTGATGGACCTGTCGCCGGCAAGGCGGCGCCTGCAGGTTCTGCAGGCGTCAGCGATCAGGTCTTGCAGGCCAGGTCAGAAGCTTCCGCGCAAGGTCACCGACACGTTGCGCGGGTCGCCCCAGTAGTAGCCGGTCGCGGTAGTGCCGATCTGGCGGTAGTAATGCTTGTCGAACAGGTTGTTGGCGTTCAACTGCACCGAGTAATTGTCGTTGATACGGTACTTGAGCAGGCCGTTGTACACCGCATAACCCGCCTGGGTGGCCTTCGCGCTGCCGCTTTGCGAATAAATGTCGCTTTGTGCCTGCACACCGGCGCCGATGGTCCAGGCATCGAGCGTGCCTGGCAGGCGGTAGCTGGTGAACACGCGCAGCATATGCTCGGGGTCGGTGGTGCGGATCGCGTCGCCATTGGTCTGGGCGGTGTTCTTCACGTATTCGGTGGTGTTGTAGGTGTAGCCCCCGGTAACTTGCCAGCCTGGCAGCACTTCGCCGGAGATTTCCAGGTCGATGCCCTCGCTGCGGCTCTTGCCAGAGGCGATCTTGCAGTAGCCGGTGCTGCCGTTGCAGCCGATCGGGACCGACGTGTCGTCGATGGGCGTACCCACCTGGTTGATCCGGAAGAACGCCAGCGAGGTGTTCAGGCGGCCATCGTAAAACTCGCCCTTGATGCCTGTTTCATAAGCTTCGCCGACGATCGGGTCGAGCACCTTGTTGTTCTTGTCCACCACCGTCTGAGGGTTGAAGATTTCGGTGTAGCTGGCATAGACGCTGAAGTTGTCGTTCAGGTCGTAGATCAGCGCGGCATAAGGCACGATCTTTTCGTCGACGCTGAACTTGCCGCTGGCGCCTGCATTGTTCTCCTGCTCGTAGTCGTACCAGTTGGCCCGCGCGCCGATGATGGCGGTCAGCGGGTCGGCCAGCGAAATGCGCCAGGTGGCGTGCACGGCTTGCTGGGTCGTGCGGGTGCGCACCGGGTGGGGGATATCGGTGATGGTCGGCTCGTCGAGGCTGGTCCTGGGGTCCCAGTCACGAATATCGACCACGTCGGAGTACACCACGCGATTGGTCCCGGAGGCATAGGAGTCGTTGCGAATGCGTTCGACCCCGAGCATCAGCTCATGGGTGCGGCCAAACAGGTCGAACGGGCCGTTGAGCGTGGCGCTGAGGTTGTTTTGCAGGCTTTCGCCGCCATCGCCCTCGGTCACCTGGTACTGCATCAGGTAAGGGTTGTTGGTGGGGTTCAAGCGAGCGGGCGCGCGCGTCATGTAGGTTTGCTTGAAGCCATTGTCATCCAGCTCGAAATGACTGCGCAGCGCCATCAGCTTGAGCGTCCAGTCGTTGTCGAAATGGTGTTCGAGTTCGGCGTAGGTGTTGAGGTTGCTGCGGTCCCAGCGGTTCCAGTCGGCACCCAGGTAGGTGCTGCGGCCCAGTGGCAGGGGCGAGCCGTCATAGTCGGCGGGCAGGTTGCCCCAGGCGCCGGTGGCATCGAGCTTGGTCCATTCGAAACCGGTGGTCAGCGTGGTGCTGTCATCGAGGTCGAAGGCCAGGGAGCCGCCGAAGGCCTCCTTGCGCTCCATGCGCGAGTCCTGGAACAGGTCGCGGTCGTCGTGCACGGCGATCACTCGGCCACGCACGTTGCCAGTGTCGGTCAGCGGGCCGGAGATGTCGGCGACGTAACGTTGGGCATTCCATGAGCCGAGGGTGGCGGTGCCGGAAGCCTGGAACTCATGGGTCGGGTGCTTGCGCACCAGGTTCACGGTCCCCGATGGGTTACCCGCGCCACGCAGCATTCCGGTGGCGCCGCGCAATACTTCGGCACGGTCGATGAAGGCCGAATCGCTCTGGATGAACGAGCCGCCGCCACTGCTCTGCACCACGGTGGCGCCATCGTACTGGATGGCATCGATCAGGAAGCCACGGGAGAAATACTGGACCCGCTCGCTGTCGGTGTAGTTGACCACCACGCCGGGAGTCTGCTCCAGCAGGTTGGTCAGGTTGGTGATGTTCTGGTCGTCGATCCGCTGGCGAGTGACCACGCTCACCGATTGCGGCGTATGGCGCAACGACTGCGGGATCTTGCCGATGGTGACCGCGCCTGTGGTGTACGAGCCTGTGTTCTCGGTGGTCTCGCCCAGGCGATTGCTGGAAATGCTGGTGGCACCGAGCTCCAGCGCGTCGCCCACGTCCATGGCCGGGATCAGCAGGAAACTGTTGTCGCCTTCCTGCTGCACTTGCACATCGCTGCCCTGCAACAGGATCGACAGGGCTTGGGCGGCGTCATGACGGCCTTGCACCCCTTGGGTGGTCTTTCCCTGCAGGCTGTTCGCATCGAACGACAGGTTCAGGCCGCCTTGGCGCGCCAGTTGGTCCAGTGCCGGTGCCAATGGCCCCGCCGCGATGCGCCAGTCCAGTTGTTGGCGCTGGCTGGCCGGTGCAGCCAATGCCGTCACCGAAGCGGCCAGGCCAGCGCCCAGGCCAAGGCCGAACACCGCGGCGCGCACGGCATGGCGCAACCTGTCGTTACGAGGGGAACACGGGTGAATCATGGACGGCTCCTGAAGGTTTCACAGACCACTGTTGGGGCTTTTGTTCCTTCAGGCCGGACGAGAATGAGATTCCACCTCATTATTTTTTGAGTTTTTTCACACGGCGCCGATGCTGACCCAGTAACGCGTGCGGTAAACGACGCGCACAGGCAGGCTGCGCGCCAGTAGCAGCAGGATTCGCTCGGTGTCCGCCAACTGATAGGTGCCGGACACTTTCAGGCCCGCCACCTCAGGCGCACAGCGCAGCAAGCCAGGGCGATAGCGCGACAGTTCGGCGACGAACTCGCCAAGCGGCATCTGCTGCACGCTCAGCACGCCATCGGTCCAGCCCCACGGATCGGCATACAGGGTGGCCGGCGCGTAGCTAGCCGCCGAAGCAACCTGAAGCACTTCGCCGGGCTGCACCCGGCGTGGTGCGCTCGAATCGGGGAACATCGTCACTTCGCCGCTGCGCACGGCGAGCAATACACCTTGGTCGTTCTCCCGCAGCAGCAAGTGCCCGTCGCGGGTGGACAAGGCGCCGATCCGCGTGCCGAGGAGGAACGGACGGTTGTCGTTGGCGTTGCAGGCCAGGCTGACTTCACCATGCACCAGCTTCAGTTCGCGCTGCGTGTCGCTGTAGCGCAGGTCGATGGCGCTGGCGGTGTTGAGCTGGATACGGCTGCCATCGCTACCCAGCAGTTGACGGCGTTCGCCCGTGCTGGTGTGGGTGTCGGCCAACAGCGCCGGCAAGCCCAGGGGCTCGCGCGCGGCCCAGCCCAGGCTGCTACCGACCGCCAGAACGGCCAGCAGCTTGAGGTGGTCGCGCCGGCTGATGCGCTGGCGCTGGCTGCCCTCCAGGGTACGGCGGCTCAGTTCGCTGGGGAGCCCGGCCAGTTCATCGCTGAGGTGGCTGACGCGTTCCCAGGCATGGGCGTTGTGCGGATGGCTGGCCAACCACTGCTGGAACCGTTGCCGGGTGCGCGGGGAGGGGGTGTCGAAGCGCAGACGCACCAGCCAGTCGATGGCCTGGTCGACCTGGGCTTGATTCGGGGTGCTGTCAGAGGTCGGCATAGCGTAACCGGTAGCAAACGCCCAGGGCCTTGGCCAGGTCGCGTTCGACGGTGGCACGCGATACGTCCAGGCGCAGGGCGATCTGGGCAATGCTCAGGCCATCGAGCTGGGCCAACAGGAAGGCCTGGCGCGCCCTGGGCTTGAGCTGCTGCAGAGCGCGGTCGAGGCGTTCGAGGGTGTCGAGGATGACCAGCCGGTGCTCTTCGCTGGGTATTTCCGCCTCTGGCAGGGTGGCCAGGCTTTCCAGGTAGGCCCGTTCCAATGCCCGGCGTCGGAACTGGTCGATCATCAGGCCCCGGGCGATACTGCTGAGGTAGGCGCGGGGTTCTTTGAGCGGTGAAACCTGGCGCGCACGCAGCAGGCGCACGAAGGTGTCCTGAGCCAGGTCGGCGGCGTGTTCGTGGCAACCGACCCGGCTGCGCAACCAACCGCGAAGCCAGGCATGGTGCGACTGATAGAGCAGCGCGACCTCGGTAGGCTTGAGCGTGTCGTTCATCTGCATCGTGACGAAGGCCCGGTCTCGTGAAAGAGGTGCGACTGTTAATGGTTCTCAATTCTATGCGGGGATCTGGGCGCAGGGCAATGGCAGTCCCGGAATTAGCCGCGCAAGATCCGGCGTTTTCCTGATCGACGGTTGAACTAAGCTGGACCCGCAGCGGACCTCTGGAGCCCCCAATGATTCTGGCCGACCTTTCACCCGAAGCCTTTAGTGAGGCCACCGACTACCTGGCATCGCTCGACCCTGACTGGGCACGCCACATTGCCGCCACCGGCCCGTGCTTGCACCAGGCCACACCGGAACGCGAGCCATATGAAGCCTTGGTGCGGGCCATCGCCTACCAGCAACTGCATGCCCGCGCCGCTGAGGCGATTCTGGCGCGGTTGCTGGCGTTGTTTCCCGATGTGGCGTTTCCGGAACCGAGCCAACTGTTGGCGACCACGCCGGAGGCGATGCGTGCATGCGGTTTTTCTGCCAGCAAACTGGCGACCATCCATGGCATCGCACAGGCCAGGATGGACGGCGTGATTCCTGACCGGCAGGAAGCATTGAGCCTGACCGACGATGCGTTGATCGAGCGTCTGGTCGCCTTGCGTGGGGTAGGGCGCTGGACCGTTGAAATGTTGCTGATCTACTGCCTGGAGCGCTCGGATATCCTGCCGGTGGACGACTTCGGCGTGCGCGAGGGTTACCGCCGGCTCAAAGGCTGGGACAAGGCACCGACGCCCGCACAGCTGCGCTCGCTCGGCGGCGCCTGGAGCCCCTATCGGACGGTAGCTGCGTGGTACCTGTGGCGGGCTTGAAAGCCAGCGGCAGGCAAGAACAGACAGAGGAAATCATGAGTCTTTACATCACCGATGCCCAACGCTGGCAAGCCGTTCAAAGCCGCGACAGCGCAGCCGCCGACGATTTCGTCTATGCCGTGCGCACCACCCAGGTGTACTGCCGCCCTGGTTGCAAATCGCGCATGGCCAAGCGTGAGAATGTCGTGTTCTTCGACGATGCCGCAGCGGCTCAAGCGGCCGGCTACCGACCTTGTCGCCGCTGCGGCGTCGACCATGACGCTGCAGCGGCTCGGCGCACCCAGCTGATCGCCCGGGCCTGTCGCCTGATCGAAGCTGGCGACAGTGCCGCCAACCTCGATCAGCTTGCCGCGCAACTGGCCGTCAGCCCTTTTCACCTGCATCGCCTGTTCAAGGCCGAGACCGGCCTTACTCCCAAGGCCTATGCCGCCGCATTTCGTGCCCGCGCCTTGCGCGAGCAACTGGGCGATGAGCAACGCTCGGTGACCGAGGCCATCTACGAGGCCGGCTACAACTCCAACAGCCGCTTTTACGAAACCGCCGGGCAGCGCCTGGGCATGCTGCCCAAGGCCTACAAGGCTGGCGGCGCTGGCGCGACGATTCGCTTCGCGCTGGGTGAATGTTCACTGGGGGCGATTCTGGTGGCGCAAAGCGAGAAGGGTATTTGCGCGATTTTGCTGGGTGACGACCCCGAAGCGCTGTTGCATGAGCTCCAGGACCAGTTCCCCAAGGCCAGCCTGATCGGCGGCGACAGCGAATTCGAACGACTGGTCGCTGAAGTGGTGGGGTTTGTCGAAGCCCCTTCCATCGGCCTGGCATTGCCCCTGGACGTCCAGGGCACGGCCTTCCAGGAGCGGGTCTGGCAGGCCCTGCGCGAAGTTCCGGCGGGCAGCCGGGTCAGCTACACCGACATCGCCGAGCGCATTGGCGCGCCCAAGGCAATGCGCGCCGTGGCGCAGGCCTGCGCCGCCAACCGCATTGCGGTGGCCATTCCGTGCCATCGGGTAGTGCGCCGCGACGGTGATGTCAGCGGCTACCGCTGGGGAGTGGAGCGCAAGGTCCAGTTGTTGACGCGAGAAACGGCACTCTCCTGATTGCCTGGAGCAGCGTAGAATCCCCCGCCAAATCGCGTTGTGAAGAGGAATTTTCGATGAGGCGTGTAAGCCTTGCCCGTTATTGCCTGGGCGTAATCGCCCTGATGCTGGCGCTGGCCACCCCAGCCTGGTCGGCACCGGCTACGCCGGTTTCGAACCTGGCGGGCGGTGAATTGCCGGTGTTGGCTGAAGACGCCAGCCTTGACCAATTGAACGAACGGCTCGACTTCATTCGCCAGGGCGTGACCAGCAACGCCAACGATGACTTGCTGTCGCAGCTGCGCCAAGCGGCCATTCAGGTCCAGCGTCAAGCCGATGTCCTGAGCTCTCAGCGGGCCACCGATGTGCAGAAACTCGACGACCAGCTCAAGGTCATCGGCCCCGCGCAACCCGATGAACCCCAGAGCCTTGCCCAGCAGCGCAAGCAGCTCGAAGCCGAGCACAAGGCAGTGCTCGCCGAGCAGGAGCAAGCCACCAAGCTGACCCAGTCGGCCCGTGACCTGTCCACGCAGATCGTCAACCTGCGCCGCAGCCAGTTCAACTCGCAGGTCACCAGTCGCGCTGCCAGCCCACTGAGCCCGGCTTTCTGGCAAACGCTGATCCGCCCCACCGAAGAGGACGTACTGCGCCTTCGCGACCTGCGCAGCGAAGCGGCCGATGCGGTGGCCAGTGCCTTCAGCGCCGAGCATCGCTGGCTGTTCATCACCAGTCTGGTGGCTGCGATTCTGGTCTGGACGCTGGTCCGTCGCGTACTCGAACGTCTGCTTGCCGATGCCATGGTCCGCTGGTTGCCGGAAGGGCGTCTGCGGCGTAGTGCGTTGGCCTTGAGTGTGAGCCTGGCCACCCTCGGCACCATCGCAGGCTCCGTCTCGCTGCTGCGTTGGGGCCTTGAGAGCAGCGCCGAGCTGGGCGCGGACCTGGCCAGCCTGACCAATCATATTCTCACCCTGGTCGTGTTCAGCGCCTTCATTTCGGGACTGGGCCGCGCCATGTTGATGCTGCAGCGCCCGTCCTGGCGCTTGCCGCCGATTCACGACGAAGTCGCCAGTGCCCTGGGTTGGTTCCCCAAGCTGCTGGCCCTGGCGCTGATGGTGATGCTGACCCAGGAGCGCATCAACAGCGTGATCGGCTCCAGTCTGGCGCTGACCGTCGCCACCAACGGCCTGACCGCGCTGGTGGTGGCGCTGATCTTCTCGGCAGCGCTGCTGCGCTACCGTCGTACCCTGCGCAAGCATGAGCTGGAGCGCCCGACCGGCTTGGCCGGGTTGATACCCTTCGTGATCGTGGTGTGGGTGGGGCTGATTCTGTTGGCGCTGCTCGCCGGCTACCTGACCTTGGCCTATTTCCTCACGGCCAAGTTGCTGTGGATCAGCGTGGTCGCCACCTGCGCCTACCTGCTGACCACATTCCTGGGAGACCTCTGCGAAACCTTGCTGTCGCCACGCCAGCCTGGCGGCCTGGCCCTGGCCTCGGCGCTGGGCCTTGCGCCGCGTCACCAGGCCCAGGCCAGCACTATCCTGGCCGGTATCGGTCGCACCGCGCTGTTGTTCCTGGCGTTGTTGCTGGCGCTGATGCCATCGGGCACCAGCCCGGGCGAGCTGCTGTTGAGCTTGGGCGACTGGGATGGCACGGGCGGCAAGGTGCTGGGCAACCTGAACATCGTGCCGCAAGACATCCTGCTGGCCTTGGTGATGTTCTTCGGCGGCCTGTTTGGTATCCGCGTGGTCAAGCGTTGGCTGAGCGAGCGCCTGCTGCCGGAGACCGACATGGATGCCGGCATGCGCGCGTCCCTGGTGACCCTGGTCGGTTACCTGGGCTTCCTGTTCCTGGCCATGCTGGTGATGTCGACCTTGCGCATCAACCTGACCAGCCTGACCTGGGTAGTCAGTGCCCTGTCGGTTGGTATCGGTTTCGGCTTGCAGCAGATCGTGCAGAACTTCATATCTGGCCTGATTCTACTCACCGAGCGTCCGGTCAAGGTGGGTGATTGGGTCAGCTTGGCTGGGGTCGAGGGTGATATTCGCCGTATCAACGTGCGCGCCACCGAAATCCAGATGTCTGACCGTTCGACGGTGATCGTGCCCAACTCGCAGTTCATTTCGCAGAACGTGCGTAACGTCACCATGGGCAATGCCCTGGGTGTGGTCGGCATCAGCCTGACCCTGCCGTTGGAGACCGATGCCAATCGGGTGCGTGAGTTGTTGCTGGCGGCGTATCGCGAGCACGAGTCGATTCTGGATGCGCCGGCCAGTTCGGTGACCTTCAAGGATCTCACGGCCAGCGGCATGGTGATCGCGGTCAGTGGTTATGTAGCGGGGCCGCGCCAGGTGTCGGGGACGCGCAGTGATCTGCTGTTCACCATCCTGGGCCGCTTGCGTGACGAAGGGATTTCCCTGTCTTCGCCGCAGAGTATGGTGCTGGTGCAGGAGGGGGCGCGTCCGGCTGACGAACAGGCATGAGGTGTGGGGCTGCTCTTGGGGCTGGCTTGGGATTTGTGGGGGGGCGCAAATCGAGCGCCGCCCGCGCGGCGCATCGCGAGCAAGGCTCGCTCCTACGTTTGTTTCGGGCCAGTAACGGCAGTGACGGGCGCGCGCGACTCGTAGCGCATCGCGAGCAAGGCTCGCGCCTACGTTTGTTTCGGGCCAGTAACGGCAGTGAAAGACGCGCGCGACTCGTAGGAGCGAGCCTTGCTCGCGATGCGCCGCGCAGGCGGCGCTCGGTCTCCCAGGCACCCAAGCTGGTCTGGCTAGCCCCCGTATTGCCCTTAACCCAAGCAGCGCGTCACATGCTTGACCGACAGATACCCCGACAACCCCCAAGGCCCGAGCTCGCGCCCGATGCCGCTGCCCTTGGTCCCGCCCCACGACGTTTCGACGAACACCGCCTGCACCGAGTTGATCCACACGTGCCCGACCTCCAGCGCATCGGCCACACGCTCGGCGCGCTCAAGGTCGGCGGAGCAGACGGTAGCGACCAGGCCAAAGCGGCTGTCATTGGCTTCGGCAATCGCCTGCGCTTCGGTCGAGAAGCGACGAGCACAGAGCACCGGCCCGAAGATTTCTTCCGTCCACAGGCGGCTGTCCTTCGGTACCTCGGCATACAGCGTGGGGCTGACGAACCAACCGTCACGGTCCAGCGCCTTGCCACCGGCCAGGCACTGCAAGCCCTCTTCACGCGCCGTGGCGAAGTAACTGGCCACTTTCAGCCATTGCGCCTGGCTAGTCAGCGGCCCCATGTCCACTTCCTCAATCAGCGGATTGCCAACCCGCAGCTTGTCCAAGGCTTGCTGCAGGCGCGGCAGCAATGCATCGGCGATGCCGTCCTGCACCAGCAGTCGTGAGGTGGCAGAGCACATCTGCCCGGCATTCCAGGTGATACCCGCGACGATCCAATCGACCGCCTGGTCGACATCGCAATCATCGAACACCACGATGGCCGATTTACCACCCAGCTCCAGCGTCACCGGCCGGCACTGGGCCGAAGCGCTGCGCATCACCTGGCTGCCAACACTGTTGCTGCCGGTGAACGACAGTTTGTCCAGGCCGTTGTGGCTGCTCAGGGCAGCGCCGGTTTCAGCCTTGCCGTTGACGATGTTCAGCACCCCTGCAGGCAGGCCCAGGGTGTCGGCGATCTGGCCGTAGGCCTGTTCGATAAGCGGGGTCACTTCCGATGGCTTGAGCACCACGGTGCAGCCGGCCGCTAGGGCTGGGGCGAGCTTCCAGGCGCTGGTCACCAATGGGAAGTTCCACGGTACGATCAGGCCCACCACGCCCACCGGCTCCAGCCGCGTGCGGGCGGTGAAGCCGGGCGCGGCCAGTGGCACGTCGCGGTTCTTTGCCGGCAGCTGTTCGGCGAGGTCGGCGTAGTAGGCAAAGGTGGCCACGGCGTCGTCCAGGTCAATTTCGGCCTCGTGGCGTGGCTTGCCGTTATTGCGCATCTGCAAGCCGATCAGCTCTTCACGGCGTTGCCCAAGCTGCTCGGCAAAGCCGCGCAGGAACGCCGCGCGTGCGGCGGCGCTGACGGCTTTCCAGGTGGTCAGTGCCTGGCGGGCGGCGGCGACCGCCTGGTCGACCTGGGCCACGCTGGCGGCCCTCAGCTCGGCGAACGGCTGGCCGAGCGACGGGTCGTTGACGGTGATGCAATCGCTGCCCTGGCCTTCGACCCAGCGGCCAGCGATGTAGTGGGAATGGGTCATGGTCGGACTCCGGTCAGGCCATTTCGGCAGTGGTTACGGGCAGGTGCGGGGTGCGTTTGCTGGGCACCCAGCGAGGGCCATTGGGGCCATACACGCCTGCAGGTTCAGGGAACACGTTGAGCAGAATGAGGTACAGCACTCCGGCCAGCCCGAGGGTCACCGGCAAGCTCAGGTCGATGCCGCCAGCCAGGTCGCCCAGCGGGCCGACGAATTGCCCAGGCAGGTTCACGAAGCACAGGCCCACCGCCGCACTCGGGATCCATGCGCCCATGCCTCGCCAGTTCCAGCCGTGCAGGAACCAGTAGTGACCGCCGCGCTGGCCGCGGGTGAACACTTGCAGGTCGTCGGCGTGGTAGAAGCCACGGCGGGTGATCAGGCCAAGGATCATGATCACCATCCAAGGGCTGGTACAGGTGATGATCAGCACGGCGAAGGTCGACACGCTCTGCACCAGGTTGAAGGTGAAGCGACCGATGAAGATGAAGGCGATCGCGGCTACGCCGATCAGCAGGGTCGCCCCGGCGCGGCTGAGCAGGCGTGGGAACACGCTGGACATGTCCAGGCCGGTGCCGTACAGCGCGGTGGTGCCGGTCGACATGCCGCCGATCACCGCGATCAGGCATACCGGCAGGAAGAACCAGCTTGGCGAAATCGCCAGCAGGCCGCCGACGTAGTTGTTGGCGGCGATGTAGTCGGGCGCCTGGCTGGCCACCAGGGTGGCGGTGCACAGGCCGAACAGGAACGGGATCAGCGTTGCGACCTGGGCGGCGATGACCGCCAGCATGATGCGTGCCTTTGGCGTTTCCCGCGGGATGTAGCGCGACCAGTCGCCAAGGAAGGCGCCGAACGACACCGGGTTGCTCATGGCCAGGATCGCTGCACCGACGAACGCTGCCCAGAAGCCAGGCTGGCCGAGGTTCACGCTACCGGCAAAGTCCGCGTCGAAAGGCCCGGCAAAGGCGAAGATGCCCAGCAGGAACAGCAGGCTCGACGCCCACACGGCAATCTTGTTGACCCACAGCATGAAGCGGAAGCCGAAGATGCACACTACCAGCACCAGCACGGCGAACAGACCGTAGGCCAGGCCCAGGGTGAGGTCGGTTTCCGGCAGCCCGGCCAGGCGCTTGGCACCACCTACCAGGGCGTCGCCCGAACTCCAGACCGACAGCGAGAAGAACGCCACTGCCGTGAGCAGTGAGAGGAACGACCCGACGATTCGTCCATGCACGCCGAAGTGCGCGCCCGAGGACACTGCGTTGTTGGTGCCGTTGAGTGCACCGAACAGGCCCATTGGCGCAAGGATCAGCGAACCGACACCGACGCCCAGCACAATGGCCCAGACCCCGGCCTGAAACGACAGCCCGAACAGCACCGGGAAGCTGCCCAGTACCGCCGTGGCGAATGTGTTGGCGCCGCCGAAGATCAGGCGGAACAGGTCCAGTGGGGAAGCGTCGCGTTGATCGTCGGGGATCTGTTCGACGCCATTGGTCTCGATACCGGTCGAGTGGCTCATGATGATGCTCCAGCGCGGTTGTTGTAGGTCGGCGCGGTGCGCGGACCCTCTTGTGGGTGCGATGGCAGAGCGGCAAGGCCGCGTAAAAGGTGTAGGTCAGGCGGCGGTGACGACCGACAAGTGCTCGTGGCACGCCAGCCAGCGTTCGCCCTGGCGACGGAACACGATGGTTTCGCGCTCGGCCAGTTGGTGCTCTTGATCGGCCATGCGGATATGCGTGGCGACATCGTGCATGAACACCGCCACATCGCCTTGCAGGCTCACATGCACATTGCTCGACCGGCACGCCAGCACGGCGAACCCTTCGGCTTGCCATTGCGCCCAGAGGTCTTCGTAGGCGCGACGAGAAAGCAGCGGCTGCGGCAAGGTATGGAACAGGAAGGTGGCGTCTTCGCTGAAGCAGGCGAAGTAGCGGGCGGTATCGTTGCTGGCGAAGGCTTCGACGAGGTCGGCAGCGGCCTGCCGTACCTGGAGTGTCTGGTCCACGGGAGTGGCCTCACGGTTTTTGTGATTGTGGTGAAGCGATTCTGGTGGGGGGCGCTGACGGGAAAAATCGCTGGCAGGAAATAATTAGTTCAGGAATTTGTGAAGTGACCAGGGGAGGATGCCCATCCGTGGCGTATTGCCGAAACCAGCGCGCTGCGCAGCCCTTGCCGACTGGCGGTCATCCTGTCTGCGCATCCTTGCCTACGCTGAAGTACCCACGCACAGAAGCAAGGAGTTGCGCCATGACGTTCCAATACAAGCGCCTGGACAAGAACGATGCCGCGGTACTGCTGGTCGACCACCAGGCCGGCCTGCTCTCGCTGGTACGGGATATCGACCCCGACCGTTTCAAGAACAACGTGCTGGCCCTGTCGGACCTGGCCAAGTACTTCAAGCTGCCCACCATCCTCACCACCAGTTTCGAAACCGGCCCCAATGGCCCGCTGGTGCCCGAGCTCAAGGCGCAGTTCCCCGACGCCCCGTACATCGCCCGTCCCGGCAACATCAACGCCTGGGACAACGAAGACTTCGTCAAGGCGGTGAAAGCGACCGGCAAGAAACAACTGATCATCGCCGGCGTGGTCACCGAGGTGTGCGTGGCCTTCCCGGCGCTGTCGGCACTGGAAGAAGGCTTCGAGGTGTTCGTCGTCACCGACGCCTCCGGCACTTTCAACGAACTCACCCGCGACTCGGCCTGGCGCCGCATGGAAGCGGCCGGGGCACAGCTGATGACCTGGTTCGGCGTGGCCTGCGAGTTGCACCGCGACTGGCGCAACGACATCGAAGGGCTGGGAACGCTGTTCTCCAACCACATCCCCGACTACCGCAACCTGATGACCAGTTACAACAAGCTGGCCAAGTAAAGCAGCGGTGCGACGCTTGCGGGGCAGCAGCGAGCCCCGCGAGCCATCCAGCAAACCCCCATTAATCGACCATACTCAGTCATCATTCGCCTCCGGGAGCAGGCCATGTCCAAGTCGGCCAAAAAGAAAGCCACCCAGTCATCCGACGAAAAGCTCAGCGGCAAGGACTATGAGAAAGCGCTCAAGTCCCTGCACGTCGAACTGGTCAAGCTTCAGGAATGGGTCGTGGCCAAGGGCCTTAAGGTATGCATCGTTTTCGAAGGCCGTGATGGCGCGGGCAAGGGCGGGACCATCAAGGCCATCACCGAGCGGGTCAGTCCACGAGTCTTTCGGGTGGTTGCGTTACCGGCACCCACCGAGCGGGAAAAGACCCAGATGTACGTGCAACGCTACCTGGGCCACCTGCCTGCCGCTGGCGAGGTGGTGATCTTCGACCGCAGCTGGTACAACCGCGCCGGGGTCGAGCGGGTGATGGGGTTCTGCACCGAGGAGCAAGCCAACAAGTTCCTCACCGTGGTGCCGCTGTTCGAGAAGATGATGGTCGAGTCTGGGATCATTCTGATCAAGTACTGGCTTGAAGTCAGTGCAGAGGAGCAGACCCGACGGCTGCAGGACCGCATCAACGATGGGCGCAAACTGTGGAAGCTGTCGCCGATGGACCTGAAGTCCTATTCACGTTGGGACGACTACACCCATGCCCGTGACGAAATGTTCGCCGCCTCGGACTCATCCTGGGCGCCCTGGTTCATGGCGCACTCCAATGACAAGCGGCGCGCGCGGCTCAATATCATCAGCCACCTGCTGTCGCGCATCGAGTACAAGGACGTGACCCGCGAAGAGATCGTCAAGCTGCCCAAGCGCGGCAAGATCGGCAAGTACAAGTCCGTGGACTACCCCTTCAAGGTGGTGCCGGAACGGTTTTGACACGTGTGAAACAGCCCGTCAGTTGGCAGTCGGCGTTGGCAAGAGGGTCCGTATCGACAGTCGGGGTTCGCTTCCGACAAAGCCAGGGGATAAGCGGCCATGCCACACGACGGCAGTCTGCTACAGGCGACAGTGGTCTTCTTGCTGGCCGTGGTGCTGTTGGTGCCACTGGCGCAGCGTCTGAAACTGGGGGCGGTACCGGGCTATCTGCTGGCCGGTATCCTCATCGGCCCATCCATGTTGGGCTTGATCAACCATCCCGAGAACGTTTCCCGCCTCTCCGAAATGGGCGTGGTGATGCTGTTGTTCGTGATTGGCCTGGAGCTTTCGCCGCGCCGCCTGTGGACCATGCGCCGGTCGCTGTTCGGCGTTGGCTCGCTGCAGGTGGCGCTGACCGCCGTGGTGCTGGGGTTGCTGGCGTACCTGGTGTTCGGCCAGCCGAGGGCGGCGGCGATTGTGCTGGGCCTGGGCCTGGCGCTGTCGTCCACCGCCTTCGGTTTGCAGGTGCTGGCAGAGCGCCGGGAACTGGGTAAGCCGCAAGGGCGACTGGCTGTGAGTATCCTGTTGTTCCAGGACATCGCGGCCATTCCGCTGATCGCCGTGGTACCCCTGCTTGGTACCGGTATCAGTCCGCCGGAGGAGGGTAGTTGGCCATTGTTGGCGGTGGCATTGGGCGTTGGTTTGGTGATCGTGACGGGTCGCTACCTGCTGCAACCGGTATTCCGCTGGACCGTCGGCTCGGGGCTGCATGAACTGTCGACCGCTACGGCATTGCTGGTGGTGCTGGGCACCGCCTGGGTAATGGAGCATGTCGGGGTTTCCATGGCCTTGGGCGCTTTCCTCGCGGGTGTGGTGATGGCCGATTCGCCGTTTCGCCATGAGTTGGAGTCCCAGGTCGAGCCACTCAAGGGGCTGCTGTTGGGGCTGTTCTTCGTCGGCGTGGGGATGACCGCCGACTTGCGCCTGCTGCTGAGCATGCCGGTGCAAGTGTTGGGGCTCACCGTGTTGCTGGTGGGGGTCAAGTTACCGCTGCTGTTCATGCTTGGACGCACCGCGGGCGGCCTGGAGCGGGCCCAGGCACTGTGCCTGGCGGTGGTGCTGGCCTCGGGCGGTGAGTTCGCCTTCGTGGTGTTCAAGCTGGCGTTGGAGCATCGAGTGCTGGAGCAGCAGGTACACGACCTGCTGGTGCTCGCCATCACCCTGTCGATGGCCGTGGTGCCGCTGGTGATGATGGCCCTGGCCCGCCAGTTGCGCGATGACGCGACGGTGGCCGCAGCCGCTGCGGCCCTGCCGGAAGTCGACGAAACACCCCAGGTAGTGGTGGCCGGCCTCGGGCGCATGGGCGGTGCCATCGTGCGCATGCTGCATGGCGAGGGCGTGCGCCTGGTGGCGCTGGACACTTCGATCGAGTCAGTAAGCCGCAGCAGCGAGCCGGATGGCCCACTGGTGTTCTTTGGCGACCCGTCTCGCTCGGAGATCCTGCGGGCGGCCAGGGTCGACCAGGCCAAGCTGGTGATCGTCGCTACCGACGACCCGCAGGCCAACCTCAAGGCTGCCGATGTGCTGGCGCATCTTTATCCACAGACCCCAGTGATCGCCGCTGCGCGTGACAGCCAGGAGGCGCTGCGGCTGCTTGCCATGGGCGTCGATCCAGTGCGCGAGACCTTCCATTCCAGCCTGGAGATGGCGCGCCGGGCCCTTATCACGTTGGGGTACAGCGAAGAGCAGGCGTCGGCCTGGGTTCAGCGATACCAACGGCAAGAGGCACGCAGGCTGCTGGATCAGCAGCACGGCAAGGGTGATTTTCCAGGTGCTCGCTGAGCGCCCTGAAGCTTCGCGGCACAGACACGCGCCATGGGGCGCACTGATCGTTCATCCGCTGAATGCGGCCAGGAGGTGAACCATGCAGTCGGGTTTCAAGCTGGACAGCGCCCTGTCGCGAGGGCTGCTCGACGTGCTGATCAAGGCCGGGCTGGTGGCGGCCCTGGTGATCTTTGCCTTTCAGGTGTTCGAGCCGTTTCTGGAGCTAATGCTCTGGGCGGTGATCCTGGCGGTCACCTTGTATCCGCTTTATAGCCGGATCAAGCGCCGTATCGGTCTGAAAAACGGGTATGTCGCAACGCTCGTGGTCTTGCTCGTGCTGGTGGTGTTGTTGGTCCCGATCTATCTGGTGGTGGTTTCCATTGGCGAGTCCGTTCATAGCCTGGTGGCGCTGCTCAAGGAGGGCGGTTGGAGTGTGCCTGCGCCACCGGAATCAGTGGCAGGCTGGCCCCTCATCGGCCCTCGGCTGTATGCCTTCTGGCAGTCGGCTTCCGAAAGCCTGGCCCCGGTGATGAACAACCTGATGCCACATCTCAAAGGCGTAGGGCTGAGCATGCTGGGCGCCGCGGCGAGTGCGGGCGGGGCGTTCCTGTTGTTCATCGGTGCCGTGATCATCTCGGGTGTGATCATGGCCTTCGGCGAGCGTGGCGAGATTGCAGCACAGCGCATCGCCATGCGGGTATCCGGCGAAGAGCGCGGCAAGCCGTTGGCCAAACTGTGCACCGCGACGATACGGGCGGTCGCCCAGGGCGTGATTGGCATCGCCTTTATCCAGATGCTGCTGATTGGCGTCGGTTTCGTGGTCAAGGGCGTGCCGGGGGCGGGCATGTTGGCGATCGTTGTGTTGATGCTGGGGATCGCCCAGGCGCCAGCGACCCTGGTGACCGTTCCGGTGATCATCTACGTATTCAATGTCGAGGGTTTCACCGCTGCGACCATTGTCTTTGCCGTCTACACCTTCGTCGCGGGGCTTGCCGACAACGTGCTCAAACCGCTGCTGCTGGGGCGCGGGGTGGACGTGCCGATGCCGGTGGTGTTGATCGGAGCCTTGGGCGGCATGGTGGTCAAGGGCATCATCGGTTTGTTCATAGGCCCGGTCATCCTCGGCGTTGCCTATGTGCTTTTCTGGCAGTGGGTGGCGTTGCAGGTGCCGGAGCAACCTGTGCCGCCAGCAGCATGAGCCAGGCCTGTCATGCCCAAGCGCTGCCATGGCCTGATCCTGTTGCTGGTGCTCACCGGCTGTAGCCAGGTCGGCCCGGATTTCGCGGCGCCCCAGGACCGGTGGTTGCAAGGCTGGAGCACACCCCTGCTGGAACAGGCGGGGCGTACCGCACCGACACCTGATCTGAGCCGGTGGTGGGCGGTGTTCGCCGACCCGACGCTGGATGCGCTGATTGCCGAGGCTGACGCCCAGAATACCAACCTGCGGGTGGCAGGCCTGCGCATCGTCGAGGCACGTGCGCAACTGGCCATTGTGCAGACCGGACGCTATCCCCAGTTGCAGCAGTTACGTGCGCAAAGCCTGTACCTCAAGCAGGACCAGTCCGGCACCCCGACCGCTCGTGACTCGGTGTTCTGGCAGTCCAGCCTGGGTTTCGACATTGCCTGGGAGGTGGATTTCTGGGGACGATTCAGCCGCGCCATCGAGTCGGCCGATGCCGCCTACTTCGCCTCCCAGGCCAACTATGCCGACGCCATGGTGCTGCTGCGCGCGCAGGTGGCCGACACCTATTTCGGCTTGCGCACCGCCGAGGCGCGCCTGGCCATCGCCCAAGAAAACGCCAGGCGCCAGGCCCGCAGCCTGGAAATCACCGAGCGATTGTTCCGCCATGGCGAAAACGACGAGCTGGACTGGCAGCAGGCGCGCACGCAGTACCTGGCCACCCAGGCGACCATTCCCGAGTTCCAGAACCAGGTGAATGCCTTGCGAAATGTGCTGTGTTCGCTGATCGGCCGGCCGCCTGGTCCGTTGCCGGAGCTCGAAGCGCGCCATGGCCAGTTGCCTCTGCCGGATCGGGCGGTTCTGCAGGACGTGCCCGCCAACCTGCTGCAACGCCGCCCGGATATCCGCGCCGCCGAGCAGGCGGTGGCGGCGCAGTCGGCCCTGGTGGGCGTGGCCGAGGCTGATCTTTATCCGTCGTTGAGCTTGCTGGGCAGCATTGGCTGGAGCTTCGTCACGGCCAATCACGTGCCCGATACGTTCGACCTCGCAGCCGGACCGAGCCTGATCTGGAACCCGTTCGACTATGGCCGGCGCAAGAACGCCGTGCGGGTGGAGGATGCGCGTTTGCAGCAGTTGATCGAGCGGTATCACCAGAATGTGCGCGACGCTGCACGCGAGGCGGACGATGCCGCCAGCGGCCTGGTGCGCTCGCTGGAAAGCGCCGGTATTCGCCAGCAGGCGTCGCAGGCCGCGCAACGTTCGTTGAGCTTGGCCAGCTCGCAGTACCGTGAGGGCTTCGCCGATTTTCAGCGGGTGCTCGATGCCCAGCAGCTGCTGTTGCAGCAGCAGGACGGCTACCTGGTCAGCCGAGGCAACGCCGTCAGCAGCCTGGTGAGCCTGTACAAGGCGCTAGGTGGAGGCTGGGAGCAGGTTGGTGAGCCGATCCCGCCAGCGACCCGCCAGCAGATGCAACAACGCACCGACTGGGGAACGCTGCTCGATGGGCCAGCCCCTGAACATCAGGAAACAGGTACGCGAAGATGAGCGACGCCCAGGGTACACCGCCGACACCAGCAGCACCGGACCGGGGCATGCGCTGGGTGCTGCTGCTGATTGTCGTCAGCCTGGTCTGGTACCTGCTGGCCGACCGCTTCACGCCTTACACCCAGCAGGCCCGCTTGCAGGCCTACGTGGTACCGGTCAGTGCCGAAGTGGCAGGCCAGATCAGGCGGGTGGCGGTGGGCAACAACCAGGAAGTGCGCAGGGGCGATGTGCTGTTCGAACTGGACCCCGAGCAGTACCGCATCGCGTTGGCACGGGCCGAAGCGGACCTGGACACCATGCGCCGGCAGATCGGCGCCCATACTGCTGGCATCGACTCGGCCCAGGCCGCGCTGGTGGCCGCCCAGGCCAACGAGCGCAAGGCGCGGCAAGATGCCGAACGGTTGAAGCGGCTGATCGACGAGGACCCCGGCACGGTGTCGGTGCGGCGTCTGGAAGGGGCCCAGGCGACCCGCGACCAGGCCATCAGCCAGGTCGCCGCAGCCCGCGCGGAAGTCGAGCGGGCCCGTGAACAGCAGGGCGGGGCTGAAGCGGACAACGCCCAGTTGCGCAGTGCCGCGGCCAATGTGCAAAAGGCCCGTCTGGACCTGGCGCGCACCGTGGTACGGGCCGAGGCCAATGGCCTGATCACCGACCTGCGTACCGATGTGGGCCACTACGTCGCGGCAGGCAGCCCGATGATGACCCTGATCGCCATCCATGATCTGTGGATAAGTGCCGACATGACCGAGAACAACCTTGGCTACCTGCAGTCCGGTACGCCGGTACTGGTGGTGCTCGATGCACTACCGGGCAAGGTGCTGCGCGGGCGTGTGCGCAGTATTGGCCGTGGCGTGAGCGTTGGTCAGAGTACCCCGCCGGGCAGCTTACCGACGGTGCAGAACAGCCGTGAGTGGTTGCGTTCGGCGCAACGCTTTCCGGTAATCGTCGAGCTGGAACGCGATCAGCTGCAAAGCGCTGCCGGCCTGCGGGTAGGCGGTCAGGCCGAAGTCATGGCGCTGCCTCGCGAAGGCAACCCGCTGAACCTGTTGGCCAGGGTGTTCATGTGGCTGATGAGCTGGATGTCCTATGCCTATTGAGCTGCGTCGCTTGCGCGCCCTGCGCTTGGCGTGGGGCACGGCGTTGTGCCTGGCGGTCAGTTTCGGCCTTGGCCTGCCGGTGCCGATTCTGGCGCCTGTGTTCGCCGTGCTGCTGCTGGCGATGCGCAGCCAACCTCTGCCGTTGCGCGCCGCGCCGTTGCTGGCACTGCTGGTGCTGCTCAGTTGCGGCAGTGGCCTGTTGCTGATTCCGTTGCTGCGCCATGCCCCGGTCAGCGGGGTGCTGGTGGTTGGCACCGGCGTATACCTGGTACTGCGCTATGCCCTGCTGGGGGGCAACGGCTTGCTGGCGAACCTGCTGGTCATCGGCCTGACCATGATCGCCGCGGCAGGCACAAGTGACTTCACCCTGGCGCTGTCGGTGGTCGAGGCCATGGCCAAGGGCATGCTCCTGGCAACCCTGGGCTGTGCCCTGGCGCATCTGTTGTTCCCCGAACCTGCCGATGCTCCCGTCCCATCCCCCCCGGCACGGCTGAATGACAATGAGGTTGGGTGGGTGGCCTTGCGTGCCACCCTGATCGTGATGCCAGCGTTTCTGTTGGCATTGATCGCACCGGACACGTTCATGCCGCTGATCATGAAATCGGTGAGCTTGGGGCAACAGGCCGGCGAGACCCACGCGCGGCATGCCAGCCGCGAATTGATCGGTTCGACCCTGCTGGCCGGGGCGCTGGCGATCCTGCTGTGGGGTGCGCTTGGCCTGTTCGTGCACCTGTGGATGTTCTTCTTGTGGGGGCTGCTGTTCTGTCTTTGGCAGGCGCGCAGGCTCTACCAGGCAGTGATGACGCAGCAGACGCCGGCTTTTTGGATCAGTTGCCTGACGACGTTCCTGATCCTTCTGGGGCAATCGGTGCAGGACAGTGCAGCCGGGCAGGATGTGTACCGTGCGTTTGCCGTGCGCATGGCACTGTTCGTCGCGGTGTCGTTGTATGCCAGCGCGATGCTGATCTGGATCGACAGGCGTCGTGCCAGGCAGGTCGTCACGCCGTGATGTCATCCGCCAGGCTTTGTATGAAAAGCTTTGATACTCGGTGATGCTGCGTTGAAAACAGCCTCGGGGCCTGACGTTCGTCTCAAGACGTTTCATGTAGACCCTAGGGCTGCCAGTCGACGCCGGTATCCTTCAGGTAGGCATCCACGGCGGCGCCTACCGTGGGATGAAAGGCCTGCGCACCAATGCAATGGAACAGCTCGAAGCGCTTCATCTTGTCCTTGACCGGGTCTTTCATCTCGGCAAATTGCAGCTCAACGCCACGGGATTCAAGGATGCGGTCCAGTTCGGCGAGCATGTCAGCGGAGGTGATGTCGATGCTGGTCACAGGCTCGGCGGCCACCACCAGGCGTTGTACCGGGGTCGGCGACTCGTCGATCGCTGCCATTACGGTGTTATGGAACTGCTCGGCATTGGCGAAGAACAGCGGAGCATCCCAACGCAGCAGCACCAGCCCCGGAATCCGTCGTGCGTGCGGGTGGCGCTCGATGTCGTGGTAACCGCGGGTGCCATCCACACGGCCCAGCACGGCGAAATGCGGACGCCAGCCGTCCCAGAGAAATTCGATCACCGAGATCACCACCGCGATGCCGATGCCAGGAATGGCGCCGAACACCGCCACGCCGACGAAGCAGGTGAACGACAACCAGAACTCCCATTGCTGCATACGGAAGATGCGCTTGAGGTCGGCGAACTCGAACAGCCCCAGCGCGGCGGCGATCACCACTGCCGCCAGGGCGCTGTTGGGCAGATAGCGCATCAGGTTGGGCGCCACCAGCAACAGGAGCGTGACTGCCAGCGCGCCGATGATGCCGGTCAGTTGGGTCTTGGAGCCAGCAGCTTCGGCGACTGGGGTGCGTGACGAGCTGCTGCTGATGGGGATGCCCTGGAACAACCCGGACGCCAGATTGGCCACGCCCAGGCCGAACATTTCCTGGTTCGGGTTCACCGGAGCCTTCAAGCGAGCGGCGTAGGTGCGCGACAGCACGCTGGTGTCAGCGAAGGACACCAGTGCCACGGCGATGCCGCCCAGTAGCACCTCCACCAGGTCAATGTCGCTCAGCCATGGAAAGGTGAAACTGGGCAGGCCCTGGGGCAGCTCGCCGAGCACCTTCACGCCCTGCTGGTCCAGGTTCAGCACGCTCACGGCCACGGTGGCCAGCACCACCGCGATGAGGATGCCGGGGAGACGTTTGTAGGGTTTGAGCAACACGATCAACGCCAGGCTGGCGCCACCCACCGCGAAGCTTGGCCAATGGCCTTGGCCGGCGAACAAGGCCTGGGCCAGTTGCCAGAGATCGCGCAAAGGGCCCTGGCTGTCGAACGAAAGGCCGAACAGCTTGGGTAGCTGGCTGATCAACACCGTCAGGGCAATGCCGTTCATATAGCCATAGCGGATTGGTTTGGACAGCAGTTCGGTGATGAAGCCCAGCCGCAGCAGGCCGGCGACCATGCAGAACGCACCGGCCACCAGGGCCATCATGCTGGCGATGGCGATAGCCCGTTGTGGGTCGCTGGCGGCGTATTGCACCACCACGGCGAGGATGGGGGCCGCCAGTGCCGAGTCCGGGCCGAGCACCAGAATGCGGCTGGGGCCGAACAGGGCGTACGCCAACAGCGGGACGATGGTGGCATACAGGCCGTAGATGCCCGGTACCCCGGAGGCTTCGGCGTAGGCGATCCCCACGGGGACCAGCATGGTGGTCAGGACCAGGCCCGCGGCGAGGTCCCTGGGGAGCCAGGTGGGTTGGTAGTGGAGCAGGGTGGCCAGACCGGGGAGCCAGCGTTGCCAGTCGAAGCGGGAGGCGCGAGGCGATTTTTCCATGGTGCAGGCTCCGGGAAGTGGGGGGCTCTACAGCACTAGCGCGCCCCCATCAACCTCAAGGATGCAAGACATTTGCGAACTTGCAACCCGCTGCTTGAGGTCACATCAGCTTGGGAATTGGCTTACCGGGGCCAGGAAGGGCTCACGGCTGCCCAGCGGGCAAAAGAAAACCCCTTGGGCATTGCTGCCCAAGGGGTTTTCGTATCGCGACTGGCCTGGTCTCAGACGTTGAAGCGGAAGTGCATCACGTCACCGTCCTTGACGATGTAGTCCTTGCCTTCCAGACGCCATTTACCGGCTTCCTTGGCGCCGCTTTCACCCTTGAATTGGATGAAGTCGTCGTAGGCGACAACTTCAGCGCGGATGAAGCCTTTTTCGAAGTCGGTGTGGATCACGCCAGCGGCCTGAGGCGCGGTAGCGCCGACGCGTACGGTCCAGGCACGTACTTCCTGCACGCCGGCGGTGAAGTAGGTCTGCAGGTTCAGCAACTGGTAACCGGCACGGATCACGCGGTTCAGGCCAGGCTCTTCCAGGCCCAGGGCCTCGAGGAACATGTCCTTCTCTTCGCCTTCATCCAGCTCGGCGATTTCCGCCTCGATCTTGTTGCACACCGGCACCACGACCGCGCCTTCTTCCTCGGCGATGGCCTTGACCACGTCCAGGTGCGGGTTGTTTTCGAAGCCGTCTTCGGCAACGTTGGCGATGTACATGACTGGCTTGCTGGTCAGCAGGTGGAAGCCACGGATCACGGCCTTGTCTTCGGCGCTCATGTTCTTCATCAGGCTGCGCGCAGGCTTGCCTTCGGTGAAGTGCGGAATGAGCTGCTCAAGGATGGCCTTCTGTGCCAGGGCTTCCTTGTCGCCACCTTTGGCGTTACGGGCAACCTTCTGCAGTTGCTTTTCGCAGCTGTCGAGGTCGGCGAAGATCAGTTCGAGGTCAATGATCTCGATGTCGCGCTTGGGGTCGACGCTGTTGGAGACGTGAATCACGTTCTCGTCTTCGAAGCAGCGCACCACGTGGGCGATTGCGTCGGTTTCGCGGATGTTGGCCAGGAACTTGTTGCCCAGGCCTTCACCTTTGGATGCGCCCGCCACCAGGCCGGCGATGTCGACGAATTCCATGGTGGTCGGCAGGATGCGGTTCGGCTTGACGATTTCCGCCAGCGCGTTCAGGCGCGCATCAGGCATCGGCACGATGCCGCTGTTCGGCTCGATGGTGCAGAAAGGGAAGTTCTCCGCCGCGATGCCGGACTTGGTCAGGGCGTTGAACAGGGTGGACTTGCCGACGTTGGGCAGGCCGACGATGCCGCAATTGAAACCCATGGGTGTTCCCCTCTCTAGGAAATCAGGCCTTCTGGCTGTGCAGTTCGCGCATCGCCTTGGCGAAGTCGCCAGCGAGCACGTCCGGCATTACGCCGAGGGCAAAATCGATGCTGGCGTCGAGCTTCTCCTGCTCGGCGCGCGGCGCGCGGCCCAGGACGAAGTTGGAGACCAGTTTGGCGTCGCCCGGGTGGCCGATGCCAAGCCGCAGGCGGTGGAAGTCGTTCTGGTTGCCGAGCTGCGCGATGATGTCGCGCAGGCCGTTGTGCCCTCCATGGCCGCCGCCGCGCTTGAGCTTGGCAACGCCCGGAGGCAGGTCGAGTTCGTCATGCGCCACCAGAATGGCCTCCGGCTTGATGCGGAAGAAATTGGCCAATGCCGCCACGGACTGGCCGCTGCGGTTCATGTAGGTGGTGGGGATCAGCAGACGAACGTCGTGACCCTGATGGCTGAACTTAGCCGTCAGGCCGAAATATTTTTTGTCAGCGGTCAGCGACACGCGCTGGGCGCTGGCAAGGCGTTCAACGAAAAGAGCCCCTGCGTTATGCCGGGTCTGTTCGTATTCGGGGCCGGGGTTACCCAGGCCAACGATCAACTGGATGGCGGTCACGTCAGGGGCTCTTCCTTGGAGTTGGTGGGTTACAGGGCGCGGGGCACTGTAACCCGGTCAACACCGGCGCGCGAGTGGATTACTCGGCAGCGCCTTCAGCTTCTGGAGCAACGCGCGGAGCGTGAACGTTGGCAACAGCTTTGTCATCACCGTGGGCCAGAGCGACGAACTCTACGCCTTTCGGAGCTTTCAGGTCCGACAGGTGGATGATGGTGCCGATTTCAGCCTTGGCCAGGTCGACTTCGATGAACTCAGGCAGGTCCTTGGCTTCGCAGGAAACTTCAACCTCGGCCACTACGTGGGAGATTTCGCCGCCTTTCTTGACCGGGGCTTCTTCGTTGATGAAGTGAACCGGCACTTTGGCGGTCAGCTTCTGGCCTGCAACGACGCGAACGAAGTCGGCGTGCATGATGAAGCCTTTGGCCGGGTGGCGCTGCATGGCCTTGACCACGACGTTCTGCTTGGCGCCGTCGACGTTCAGTTCGATAACGTGGCTGAAGGCAGCTTCGTTTTCGAACAGCTTGGTGATTTCCTTGGCCAGGATGGTCAGGGATTGGGCTTCTTTATCGCCACCGTAGACAACGGCAGGGATGTTGGCGGAGTGACGCAGGCGGCGGCTCGCACCTTTCCCCAGGTCAGTACGCGCTTGGGCGTTCAGGATGAAGTCAGTCATTTTGTATCTCCAAAATAGCCTCCCGAGGGCGTTTGCGACCAGCGCCAACGGGGATGGCAAAAAAGCCCCGCCCCAACAACAGGTGTTGGGGCGGGGCGCTTTTCGTCAGCAGGTGTTCCGCTTAGCGGAACATCGCACTGATCGATTCTTCGTTGCTGATGCGGCGTACCGCTTCAGCGACAACCGGTGCGATATCCAACTGGCGGATACGGTCACAGGCTTGAGCAGCGGCGGACAGCGGAACGGTGTTGGTCACCACCAGCTCGTCCAGTACCGACTTCTCGATGTTCTCGATCGCGCGGCCCGACAGGACAGGGTGCGTGCAGTAGGCGTAAACCTTGGCAGCGCCGTGTTCTTTCAGGGCCTTGGCCGCGTGGCACAGAGTGCCGGCGGTGTCGACCATATCGTCTACCAGGATGCAGGTGCGCCCTTCGACGTCGCCGATGATGTGCATGACCTCGGAGTGGTTAGCCTTCTCGCGGCGCTTGTCGATGATACCCAGATCGACACCCAGGGACTTGGCGACGGCACGTGCGCGCACGACACCACCGATGTCCGGGGAAACGATCATCAGGTTCTCGAAACGCTGGTCTTCGATGTCGTCGACCAGTACGGGCGAGCCGTAGATGTTGTCGACGGGGATATCGAAGAAACCCTGGATCTGGTCAGCGTGCAGGTCGACGGTGAGAACACGGTCGATACCCACGACAGTGAGCATGTCAGCGACGACTTTGGCGCTGATGGCTACACGTGCCGAACGCGGACGGCGGTCCTGGCGGGCGTATCCGAAGTAAGGAATCACGGCGGTGATTCGCGACGCTGAGGAGCGGCGGAAGGCATCAGCCATCACGACCAGTTCCATCAGGTTGTCGTTGGTTGGGGCACAGGTTGGCTGGATGATGAAGACGTCCTTACCGCGAACGTTTTCATTGATCTCAGCACTGATTTCGCCGTCGGAGAATTTGCCGACAGAAACATCACCCAGTGGAATGTGCAGCTGACGTACGACACGCCGAGCCAGATCGGGGTTGGCATTCCCCGTAAAGACCATCATCTTGGACACGCGCAGTACCTGAAGGCTGAGGGTAACCTGGATGAGTATAAGGAAAATGGCAGGGGCGGCTGGATTCGAACCAACGCATGGCAGGATCAAAACCTGCTGCCTTACCGCTTGGCGACGCCCCTGTATCTGTTGCTGCGAGCGCTAGGCACTCGACTTCTTGATCAGACTTTGCAGCTTGCGATGCAACATCGAAACATTGCTTCCTTTCGCCACAAACCCTGTTTGGGTCTCTGAAAGAAGGGCCAGAACTTTATCAGCTTCGGCTTTGCTTGGGAAGGCCCCAAACACACAACTTCCAGTGCCGGTCAGTCGAGCTTCAGTGAATTTACCCAATGAATTCAACGCATTGCGAACTTCTGGGTAACTCTGCTCTACCACCGGTTGGCAGTCATTTCGACTGTTTCCCTCGGGAACGGGGCGCATCTTAAGGGGGAGGGAATCACGTGTCAACTGTGGATGCGAAAAAATTTCTACAGTACTGACAGAGACTTGCGGCACCAGTACGACGTACCAGGGCTCTTCGGGGTCGACCGGGGTCAGCTGCTCGCCGACACCTTGGGCGAAAGCTGCATGACCGCGAACGAATACGGGGACATCGGCGCCCAGGGACAGGCCCAGGCTCGCCAGTCGGTCTTCATCCCAGCCCAGCTGCCACAAGTGGTCCAGGGCCAGCAGGGTGGTCGCGGCATCGGAACTGCCGCCACCGATTCCACCGCCCATGGGTAAAACCTTGGTCAACCAGATGTCGGCGCCCAGGTGGGTGCCAGACTGCTCCTGCAGTTTACGGGCGGCGCGCACGATCAGGTTGCTGTCATGTGGCACCGAGTCGATCTCGGTGTGCAGGCGGACCTGGCCGTCGTCACGCAGGGCGAAGCTCAGCTCGTCAGCGTGTTCGAGGAACTGGAACACGGTTTCCAGTTCGTGGTAGCCGTCCGGGCGACGACCGATGATATGCAGCCACAGGTTGAGCTTGGCCGGCGCGGGCAGGGTGAGCTTTTGCATGGTTTCAGTGCCCCAGCTGGCGTGGCTGCCAGTCCTTGACCACCAGGGTCACGTCCAGGTTTTCGCCATGCAGTTTCATGCGCTCGGGCAGCCAGTAGCCGTTCTGCTGGGTGTAGCTCAGGTACTGCACCTGCCAGCCATCCTGGTTCAGGCTGGCCAGGCGGCTGTCGTCATCCAGGGTGAGCTGGCTCTTGCTGTCCGGGGCCGGCAGTCCGCGCACCCACCACACCAGGTGCGAAACGGGCAATTGCCAGCCCAGTTGTTCTTCGAGCAGGGCTTCGGGGCTGTTGGCCTCGAAGCGGCCCTGGTTGGCGACTTCCAGCACCACGCCGCCAGGGCGGCCGGTCAGGCGTGCGGCGCCACGGCCAAGCGGCCCGGCCAGACGGATGTCGTAGTAATCCTGGCGCTGCAGCCAGAACAAGGTGCCGCTGCCGGAGTCGCGGGGGGCGCGAATACCGACCTTGCCGTTGATCTGCCAGCCGTCCAGGGTGCTCAGCTGTTCTTTGTGGGCTCGCCACTGTTGTGGGTTGCCTTGGCCATGCAGGGCTTCGCGGGATCCGAAGCCGGCACAGCCGGCAAGCAGGGCGATCAGGGAAAAGGTAATGCAATGGCGCAGGAACATGGCGTTAAAGAGTCTCGGATCCGGTCAGGCGCAAGACGGTCTTGCGCAGGATAGGGCTGTCGGGTTGGGCCTCGAAGGCCTTGGCCCAGACCTGGCGGGCCTCACGACGCTTGCCGTTGGCCCACAGCACTTCGCCCAGGTGGGCGGCGACTTCATGGTCGGGGAAGCGCTCGAAGGCCTGGCGCAGGTAGCGCTCGGCTTCGTCGAGGTTGCCCAGGCGGTAGGCGACCCAGCCCAGGCTGTCGAGCACCGCCGGGTCGTCCGGGGTGAGCTGGTGGGCCTTGTCGATCAGCGCCTTGGCTTCGGTGTAGCGGGTGGTTCGATCGGCCAGGGTATAGCCGAGCGCGTTCAGTGCCATGGCGTTTTCCGGCTGGCGGGCGATGATGGCGCGCAGGTCTTGTTCCATTTGCGTCAGGTCGTCGCGCTTTTCGGCCAGCATGGCGCGGGTGTAAAGGAGATTAAGGTCGTCCGGGAAGCGCTTGATGGCTTGCTGCAGCACCTGGTTGGCCTGGGCGTCCTTGTTGTTGTTGCTGTAGCTCTCCGACTCGACCAGGAACAGCTGGACCGCGAGGTCCGGCTGGGCTTCGCGGGCCTCGGCCAGCAGGCGCGAGGCCTCGGTGCCGCGACCGTTGGCGATCAGGATGTCGGCCTGGCGAAGTTGCGCTGGCAGGTAATCGGGGCCAGTGCCGACCAGGGCGTATTCGCGCAAGGCACCCTCGGGGTCGTTGCGTTCCTCGCGGATGCGGCCCAGGTTGAGGTGGGCGGCATCGACGTTGCTGTCGCGCTCGATCAGCTCCTGCAGGTAGCTTTCGGCTTCATCCCAGTCCTTGTTCTCCATGCAAACCAGTGCCAGGGAGTAACGCAGCTCGTCATCTTCCGGGTACTGCTGGACCAGGCCGAGGAATTCACCCTTGGCGTCGGCGATGCGGTCCTGCTCGACCAAGGTTCGGGCGTACGTCAGGCGCAGGCGCTTGTCGTCCGGGTTGTCGCGGATGGCGCCGCGCAGCAGCGGCAGCGCCTCGGGGCCGCGGTCAAGGGCCTGGAGCAGGCGGGCGCGCAGCAGGATCGGCGCCACTTCGCCGTTTTGTGGCGGGTGTTCCTCCAGCAGGTCGAGGGCTTGCTGGGGCTTGCCGTCCTGGTTCAGCAGCAGGGCCTTGCCGAAGACCAACTGGCTGTTGTCCGGGTATTTGACCAGCAGCCGTTCGAAACTCTGCAACAGGCCGTCGCGGGTACCTTGATCGGTTTCGGCGGCCGACAGGGCGAGGAAGTCGAAGTGGGTGTCACCCTGGCCCTGAAGCACCTTTTCCATGTAGGCCATGGATTCGTCATAGCGGCCGGCGCCTGCCAACTGGACGGCAGCGGCGCGCTGGGCGTCGAGGTTCTGCGGGTCGTTGCGGGCCCAGATGAGCGCGTTGTCCAGGGCCGGCTCGTCGGCACCGAGGTATTCGGCGATGCGGTAGGCACGCTCGGACACGCCTGGGTCCTGGGTCTTCTGCGCCTGGTCGGTGTAGTTGGCCAGGGCGATGTCGAAGCGATTGCGCTGGCCGGCCAGCTCCGCGACCAACAGGCTGTAGAGCGTGTCCTGTTTGAATGACCCATACACCACGGGCTTGTCGGCCGCGGCTTTGCCCGCCTCGGCGACGGGCGGTTCGGCTTGTTGCGGGGCCAGGTTCTGGCAGCCCTGGAGCAGGGCGAAGGCAAGCAGCAATGCGTAGGGTCTGTTCATAAATGAGGCTTAGAAGGACTAACCGGCGGTCGGAGCATGATGACACAAGCGCGGGGGCAAACCCACCGGCGAAGGTCGTGGTTTACAGGGATAGCCTGGGATTGTTGGGACAATAGCGAACGGTGGTTGTTCTAAAACCTGTGAAAGAGGACAATTATCGGCTTCTCGTCACAACCAGCGACCTTGCATGGCCTTTCTTGCACTTGGTATCAACCATAAGACTGCCTCGGTAGACGTACGCGAGCGCGTGGCGTTTACCCCAGAGCAGCTGGTAGACGCCCTGCAGCAGCTCTGTCGACTGACCGCCAGCCGCGAAGCGGCGATTCTGTCGACCTGCAACCGTAGCGAGCTCTATATAGAGCAGGACCACCTGTCCGCCGATGCCGTCCTGAAGTGGCTGGCCGACTATCACCGGCTGAGCCTGGATGAGCTGCGCGCCAGCGCCTACATCCATGAAGAGCACGATGCCGTGAAGCATATGATGCGGGTGGCCTCCGGACTGGACTCGCTGGTGCTCGGCGAGCCGCAGATCCTCGGCCAGATGAAGTCGGCCTACGCCGTGGCCCGCGAGGCCGGCACCATCGGACCGCTGCTCGGGCGCTTGTTCCAGGCGACCTTCAGCGCCGCCAAGCAGGTACGGACCGATACCGCGATCGGCGAGAACCCGGTGTCGGTTGCCTTCGCCGCCGTCAGCCTGGCGCGGCAGATCTTCAGCGACCTGGGCCGCAGCCAGGCCCTGCTGATCGGTGCGGGCGAGACCATTACCCTGGTCGCCCGTCACCTCCACGAGCAAGGCGTGCGCCGGATCGTGGTTGCCAACCGGACCCTGGAGCGGGCCAGTATCCTGGCCGAACAGTTCGGTGCCCATGCCGTGCTGCTGGCGGACATTCCGCAGGAACTGGCCAACAGCGACATCGTCATCAGCTCCACTGCCAGTCAGTTGCCGATCCTCGGCAAAGGCGCGGTGGAAAGCGCGCTGAAACAACGTCGGCACAAGCCGATCTTCATGGTCGATATCGCCGTGCCGCGAGACATCGAGCCTGAAGTCGGTGAGCTCGATGACGTGTACTTGTACACGGTCGATGACCTGCACGAAGTGGTCGCCGAAAACCTCAAGAGCCGCCAGGGTGCGGCGCAGGCTGCCGAAGAGCTGGTCTCGGTGGGCGCCGAGGACTTCATGGCGCGCCTGCGCGAGCTGGCGGCGGTTGATGTGCTGCGTGCCTATCGCCAGCAAAGCGAGCGCCTGCGCGACGAAGAACTGCAAAAGGCCCAGCGACTGCTGGCCAACGGCGGCAACCCCGAAGATGTACTGGCCCAACTGGCCCGGGGGCTGACCAACAAACTCCTGCATGCGCCCAGCGTGCAACTGAAAAAGCTCTCGGCCGAGGGCCGCCTCGATGCGCTGGCCATGGCCCAGGAACTCTTTGCCCTCAACGAGGGCTCGACGGACAAAACCCCGCAATGAAAGCGTCGCTGCTGAACAAACTGGACACGCTCCAGGACCGCTTCGAGGAACTCACCGCCCTGCTCGGTGACGCCGAAGTCATTTCCGACCAGACCCGATTCCGCGCCTATTCCCGTGAATACGCCGAAGTCGAGCCGGTGATCGCTGCCTATAAAGAGTGGCGCAAGGTTCAGGACGACCTCGAAGGCGCCCAGGCTCTGCTCAAGGATGCCGACCCCGACCTGCGCGAAATGGCGGTGGAGGAGGTGCGGGAGGCCAAGGAGCAACTGGTGGGCCTGGAGTCGCAACTGCAGCGCATGCTGCTGCCCAAGGACCCCAACGACGGTCGCAACGTGTTCCTGGAGATTCGCGCAGGTACCGGCGGTGATGAGGCGGCGATCTTTTCCGGTGACCTGTTCCGCATGTATTCACGCTATGCCGAGCGGCGCGGCTGGCGCCTTGAGATCCTCTCGGAGAACGAGGGCGAGCATGGCGGCTATAAAGAGATCATCGCGCGTGTCGAAGGCGACAATGTCTACGGCAAGCTGAAGTTCGAGTCTGGCGCGCACCGCGTGCAGCGAGTGCCGGAAACCGAGTCCCAGGGCCGCATCCATACCTCCGCATGCACGGTGGCGGTGTTGCCTGAGCCCGACGAGCAAGTGGCCATCGAGATCAACCCCGCTGACTTGCGGGTCGACACCTACCGTGCTTCGGGTGCTGGCGGCCAGCACGTCAACAAGACCGACTCGGCAATCCGCATCACCCACTTGCCGACCGGTATCGTGGTCGAGTGCCAGGAGGAGCGTTCGCAGCACAAGAACCGTGCGCGGGCCATGTCCTGGTTGTCAGCCAAGCTCAATGACATGCAGACCAGTGCCGCCCAAAACGCCATCGCCAGCGAGCGCAAGCTGTTGGTCGGCTCGGGTGACCGCTCCGAGCGTATCCGTACCTACAATTATCCACAGGGCCGGGTGACCGATCACCGTATCAACCTGACTCTCTATTCCCTCGACGACATCCTCGCCGGTGGCGTGGAGGCCGTGATCGAGCCGTTGCTGGCCGAGTACCAGGCCGATCAATTGGCTGCCCTGGGGGAATAATGACCATCATCGCCAGCTTGCTGCGCAACGCGCAGCTGCCGGATTCGCCCACTGAGCGACTGGATGCCGAACTGTTGCTGGCCGCGGCCATCGGTAAGTCGCGCAGCTACCTGCACACCTGGCCCGAGCGGATCGTCAGCAGCGAGGCGGCGGACGTCTTCGCCAGTTACCTCGAGCGCCGTCGCGCCGGAGAACCGGTGGCCTATATCCTCGGGCAGCAGGGCTTCTGGAAGATCGACCTGGAGGTCGCGCCACACACCCTGATTCCGCGTCCCGATACCGAGCTGCTGGTAGAAACAGCCCTCCAGCTGCAGCCAGCCTCGCCAGCCAGGGTGCTCGACCTGGGTACCGGTACCGGTGCCATCGCCCTGGCGCTGGCCAGCGACTGCCCGGCCTGGCAGGTGACGGCGGTGGACCGTGTCGACGAGGCAGTGGCCCTTGCCGAGCGCAATCGCCAGCGCCTGGGCCTCGATAACGTGAAGGTGATGGCCAGCCATTGGTTCGACAGCCTGGCGGGGCAACGCTTCGACCTCATCCTGAGCAACCCGCCCTACATCGCCGCCGAGGACCCGCACCTGGCGGAGGGCGACGTGCGCTTCGAACCGAGCAGCGCCCTGGTGGCGGGGCCCGATGGCCTGGATGATCTGCGGATAATCGTCGACCAGGCGCCGGAGCACTTGCTGCCGGGTGGTTGGCTGTTGCTCGAGCACGGTTATGATCAAGCGACTTCGGTGCAGGCGTTGCTGACTGCCCGGGGCTTTACCGAGGTCGCCAGCCGCAAGGACCTGGGCGGCCACGAACGCATCACAATGGGACGTCTGCCATGTTGAGTGACCAGGAACTGTTGCGTTATAGCCGGCAGGTGCTGCTGGCCCAAGTCGATATCGATGGCCAACTGCGGCTCAAGCGCAGCAAGGCGCTGATCGTCGGCCTCGGCGGCCTCGGCTCGCCGGTCGCACTGTACCTGGCGGCGGCAGGCGTGGGCGAACTGCACCTGGCGGACTTCGACACCGTAGACCTGACCAACCTGCAACGGCAGGTGATCCACGACAGCACCAGCGTCGGCATGAGCAAGGTGGACTCGGCGATCCAGCGTCTGCAGGCGATCAACCCCGAAGTGAACCTGGTTGCCCATCGCCATGCACTAGACGAGGACTCCCTGGCTGCGGCGGTGGCGGCGGTTGACCTGGTGCTGGACTGCTCGGACAACTTCGCCACCCGCGAAGCCGTCAACGCGGCCTGTGTGGCCGCCTGCAAGCCGTTGGTCAGCGGTGCGGCCATTCGCCTGGAAGGGCAGCTTTCGGTGTTCGACCCGCGCCGCGACAACAGCCCTTGCTACCACTGCCTGTATGGCCATGGCAGCGAGGCCGAGCTGACCTGCAGCGAGGCCGGCGTCATCGGGCCGCTGGTCGGGCTGGTGGGCAGCTTGCAGGCCCTTGAGGCGATGAAACTGCTGGCTGGTTTCGGCGAGCCGCTGGTGGGGCGCTTGCTGTTGATCGACGCACTGGGCACGCGCATGCGCGAGCTGCGGGTCAAGCGTGACCCGGCTTGTGCCGTGTGTGGTAACCGGCATGGCTGAACGCTCGGCGCCGGTCGGCGTGATGGATTCGGGGGTCGGCGGATTGTCGGTGCTCGCCGAAATCCAGCGCCTGCTGCCTGGCGAGTCGCTGTTGTACGTGGCCGATTGCGGCCATGTGCCCTACGGTGAGAAATCGGCGGAGTACATCCGTGAACGCTGCAGGCACATTGCCGAGTTCTTCCACGCACAAGGGGCCAAGGCCATGGTCCTGGCGTGCAATACCGCCACGGTGGCGGCGGTGGCCGACCTGCGTGAGCGCTACCCGGATTGGCCGCTGGTGGGCATGGAGCCTGCGGTAAAACCGGCTGCGGCGGCGACTCGCTCCGGGGTGGTCGGTGTTCTGGCCACCACCGGCACGCTGCAAAGTGCCAAGTTCGCCGCCTTGCTGGACCGCTTTGCCAATGACGTGCAGGTTGTCACCCAGCCGTGCCCGGGACTGGTCGAGCGGATCGAAACCGGCGACCTTGGCAGTGCGCAGCTGCGCCAGTTGCTGCTGGGCTACGTACAGCCGCTGTTGGACGCGGGCTGCGATACGCTGATTCTGGGGTGCACCCATTATCCCTTCCTACGCCCGCTGCTGGCTGAAATGGTGCCGGCGGACGTTGCGATCATCGACACCGGCGCCGCGGTTGCGCGGCAGTTGCACCGTTTGCTGGCCGCTCGCGATCTGCTGGCCGACGGGCCGGCGCAGGCGGCACGCTTCTGGAGCAGTGCCGACCCGCAAGCCCTGAGCGATATCCTGCCTTTGCTATGGCATGAGTCCGATCGTGTGCAACGCTTCCCGTTGTAACCACAGCGCGGAATAAAGCTGAACTATCGTGCTATCGCCGATTTCTACTATTTGCCTGGCACAAGGCGAACAGTCATAACACATCAGGAAGAAGGAAGTTTCCCATGAAGAAACGGCTTGGCGTGGCGGCGGCTGCCGCCTGGATTCTGGGGCATGTGGTAACGGCGCAGGCCGCCGATGTTTCGTTTTCGGTGGGCCAGACCGGTGACTCCACACAGGTCTATCGCCTGGGGCTGCAATCGAACTGGGACGCCAGTTGGTGGCAAACCCGCGTGGGCAGGCTGACGGGCTACTGGGATGGGGCCTACAGCTATTGGGACGGTGACGAAACCGCCAGCAACCACAGCCTGTCGTTTGCGCCTGTCTTCGTGTACGAGTTCGCCGGGGAGTCGGTCAAGCCTTACATCGAGGCCGGTATTGGCGTTGCGTTGTTCTCTAGCACCGAGCTGGAAAGCAACGAACTTGGCTCGTCCTTCCAGTTCGAAGATCGCATCGGCGTGGGCCTGCGCTTTGCCGGTGGCCATGAGTTGGGTATCCGGGCCATTCACTATTCCAACGCGGGCATCAGGCAGCCCAACGATGGTGTAGAAAGCTACAGCTTGCATTACCGCATGCCGCTGTGAGCACGGCCCCGCCGCGGGGCCATGCTGGCGTGTGTCCTCAGCGTGGCAAGGGCCACAGGTTGCTCAGCGTCAGGGCTTCGAGCACCAGTTCAGGCTCACGCTGAGGCAGCCGACGTATCAGTTCATCGGCCGTACGCTCCGGCGTCCACTGCTCAGGTATGGCCTGGGCCGATGAAGCCGGGCTTTGCATGGCCTGCGGCGCCACCAGCGTCAGCCCGACTCCAAGGATCTGCAGCTCTTGACGCTGTTCGCGCAGCCACTGCGCGGTGCTGTTGGCGCCGCTGGGCATGCGTGTCGGCGAGTACAACTGAAGGGCGGAATAACGGCTGAGCAACGCCATTACTTGTGGCGCATCGCGCTTGACCAGCAAGGGCAGGGCGCTGGTGAGGCAGTGCTCGCTGGCGTGCAGGTTGGTGCTGACGATGGCTTCGAACAGCTCGGCCTCAGGGAGGTCATCGGCCAGGTAGTCGCACGTTCCGGCATTGAGGATCAGGCAGTCCAGTCCCCCCCAGTTGCGCAGGATCGACGCCGCGGCTGCCTGAGCCTGCTCGAGCAGCGGCAATTGCCCTGGTACGCGCAGCAACTGTTGGGGGTACCGCTTTGCCAATCCATCCAGCGCTTCGCTGTCCCTGCCACTGGCGGCGACGCGGTGCCCGCCTTCCAGCAACTGCTCCACCAAGGCCAGCCCTAGTCCATTACTGGCGCCTGTTACCCAGAAATCCAGTGTGTTGTTCAATGTGCTGCCCTCTGATCCTGCCGGCGCGGAAGGCCTTTGAAAGCTTCCAGGGCGCGCTGGCGACTGCTTGTGAGATCGACGATTGGATGGTGATAGGATTTATTAGCAAAAAGATCGGCCGCCTTCATCGGCTCATGAACCCTTTCGTCGCCCAGGTCCGACAATTCCGGTAGCCAGTGGCGGATGAAGCGCCCTTGGGGGTCGAAGCGCTGCGACTGGGAGACCGGGTTGAAGATACGGAAGTACGGCACCGAGTCGGTGCCGGTGGAGGCGCTCCATTGCCAGCCCCCATTGTTGGCGGCGAGGTCGCCATCGATCAGGTGGCGCATGAAGTGCCGCTCGCCCAGGCGCCAGTCGATCAGTAGGTTCTTGCTCAGGAACATGGCGACGATCATGCGCAGACGGTTGTGCATCCAACCGGTTTCCAGCAGTTGGCGCATGGCGGCATCGATGATCGGGAAACCGGTACGGCCTTCCTTCCAGGCGTTGAAGTCGGCAGGGGCGTCGCGCCATGGGAGGGCTTCGGTCTGGTCGCGGAAGGCACGGTGTCGGGAGACCTGTGGATAACCATTGAGGATGTGTTTATAGAACTCCCGCCACAGCAACTCGTTGATCCAGGTCTGTATACCTGCGCTGCCACTGTCCAATTCGCCTCGGTTGTGGGCCAGTGCAGCGTGCAGGCACTGGCGGGGCGAGATCACGCCAGCGGCCAAATAGGCAGACAGTTGACTGGTGCCCGGCTCAGCTGGCAGGTCGCGCAGGTGCTGGTAGTTCTCGATGGTTTCATCGAGAAAACGCTGGAGCCGCTTCTGTGCTTCATCCTCGCCCGCAGGCCAGAGCGTTCGCAGGGTATCGGTTGGCGTATCGAAACCTTCGATCCGCTCCGGGACCGGGTCGCTCGGAATGTTCAGCGGGGCCTGGCATTGCACCCGGCCAGCCAGTGCCGGCAGGCCCAGATGCAGCCGCTCGAAGCAGGCCTTCTTGAATTGGCCGAACACCTGGAAGTACTGGCCGCTGCGCGTCAGGACGGTGCCGGGGCGCAACAGCAACTGGTCGAGGTAGCTGTGCGCCTGTATGCCGGATTGCTCCAGCAGGCGACGCGTTGCTTCGTCGCGACGGTGTTCGTGGATGCCGTACTCCTCGTTCCAGTGCACGGCTTCTACCTGCAGTTGCTTGCAGACCGCGAGCAGGGTCTCGGGGGCCTGGTCCCAGCGTTCGACCGTGCGGATCAGCAGCGGGATGTTCAGGGCCTTCAGCGACTGACGCAGCGTGCGCAGGTTGCGCAGCCAGAAGTCGACCTTGCAGGGGGCATCGTCGTGGTCCTGCCATTGGCCGGGACTGGCCAGCCAGATGGCCACGGTGGGGCCGCGCTCACAGGCGGCGCTCAAGGCAGTGTTGTCGGTAACGCGCAGGTCGGTGCGCAGCCAGATCAATTGCATGGCAGGGTCAACTCTTCAGGCAGACGGCCCTGGCGTTGGAGCAAACGCAGGGCCGCCTGTGGGGTATCGAACAGAAACAGCTGGTCAAGATCCAGCGCCTGCAACGGTGGGGTATGCAGGGCAACGGTCAAGCCGCCCAGCAACTTCATCCCGTCCACTTCGGCCAGGGTCCGGTGCAGGGCTTTCAGGTCGACGCGTGGGCCCAGGTGCAGCAACAGTGCGCGGGGCCGCAGGGCTGCGACGGCGCGTTGCAACTCTGGCCCGCTGACGGGGTATTCGAGCACCTCCACGGCGATGCCGTTGCTGCTGAGGAGCCAGGCATACAGCCACAAGCTGATGTCGAAAGGCCGTTCGCTGTCTTCGGCGAGCAGCACTGGCGGGCCGGACAGCAACTGGTTGTCGTGATAGACCCGAGCGCCCAGTTTGCTGCGCAGCCAGGTGTGGAAGAACACCTGCTCAAGGCGGGCGTTGAAGTAGCTGCGCCAGCGCTGTGCGAGGCTGTCGAGCAAGGGCAGCAGCAATTGCTCGCACAGGGTGATGGCAGGGTAGAGGGCCATCACCTGGTTCAGTTGCTGGTCGAGTGCGCGTTGCGAGAGGCTGGCGACGGCCTCGATCAAGTGTTCCTGACGGGCCTGCCAGTCGCCCTGGGGCGCGCTGTTGGCAGGCTGGTCGAGCAGCTCGCGTACTTGGCCGACCGATGCACCGCGTTCCAACCAGGCAAGAATGGCCTCGACGCGCGCCAGCTGGTCCAGCGGATACAGCCGGTGGCCTTTGCTGGTGCGCTGCGGCTTGAGCAGACCATAGCGCCGTTCCCACGCCCGGAGGGTGACTGGGTTTACGCCGGTGCGGCGAGCCAGCTCGCCGATGGGTAGCAGTTCAGACGGCATTGCGCAGCCCCAGGTCCTCGGGGTGAGGTTGCAGGTAGGCCTGCTGTAGCAAGTAAGGATCCGGGTGCTTGCGCAAATGGTGCTTGAGCAGGGTCAGGGGTACCACCAGCGGTATCACGCCCTGCTGGTACTGGCCGATGATGGTTTGCAACTCGGCCTTGTCCTGCGAACTGAGTGAGTCCTTGAGGTAGCCGGTGAGGTGCTGCAGGACGTTGCCATGGGTGCCGCGGCTGGCACAGCGACGCAGGGCCTGCATGAGCAGGCTGAAGTAACGCGGCCCTATCACCAACGGGTCGTCGTCCTTGCGCATGTTGCCAAGCAGGCGGCCGAGCTCGCGATAGGCCTGGGGATTGTTGGCCATCAGCAGGTACTTGTAGCGCGAGTGAAAGCGGATCAGTGCACCACGGCTCAGGCCCTCGGCCAGCAGGTGTTGCCAATCGGCGTAGGCGTAGACGCGGCTGATGAAGTTTTCCCGCAGCACCGGGTCGTGCAGGCGGCCTTCCTCCTCCACCGGCAGGTCTGGGCGCCGTTCGCAGAAAGCCGCCGCGAACGCGCCACGCCCGCCTTTGCGCGCTGGGTGCCCGGCCTCCTGATAGACCTTGACCCGTTCCAGCCCGCACGAGGGGGACTTCTGCATGAAGATGTAGCCGCAGATATCGTGCAGTTGAGTGGCCATCTGCTCGCCGTAGGCACGCAGCGGCCCTGACAGGTCGGTACCGGGGTTGCGTGTGCCGACCACTTCAGGCTTTTCGGGGTCGCCCACCAGACGGATGGCGTCTCGGGGAATGCCAAGGCCGATGGCCACTTCAGGGCACACCGGCATCCATTCGAAGTGCTGTTCGAGCTGGCCGAGGCACAATTCGGACGCCTTGTGCCCGCCGTTGTAACGCACGTTGTGCCCGGTAAGGCAGGCGCTGATGCCGATTCGAGGCTTACGGTGGGCAGAAGGCTCGAGCATGGTTGTCTCCGGAGACCTGTACAGAAATAAATGTGTGTACAAGGCTATTCCAGCACAACCAGAAATTTATGCAACCTGGTTTTTTTGTATAGGTTTAGCGCTCGCTTACTCAAGGTGTTCCAGAAGGCGGCGTGCGGCCTCCTGGCCACTGAGCCAGGCACCTTCGACCCGTCCGGACAGGCACCAATCGCCACAGGCATACAGGCCTTGGTCGGCATCGGCCAGGGCGCCCCATTCGTGATTGCCCGCTGGGCGCGCGTACAGCCAGCGGTGGGCGAGGGAGAACGTCGGAGGTGGCACCACGCAACCGATCAATTCGGCGAACTCTCCCAACAGTTGTTCGATCACTTCGTCCTTGTGCAGGTCGATGTGGTGTCTGCTCCAGGTGGAGGTGGCGTGCAGGACCCAAGTATCGAGATGCCCGTCCCGTCCTGGCTTGCTGCGATTACGGGCCAGCCAGTCGAGCGGGTTGTCCTGGACGAAGCAGCCTTGCATCGGGGTGTCCAAGGGTGTCTGGAAGCCCAGGGCAATGGCCCAGGTCGGCTCCATCGTCACCCCTGCCGCGACGGCGGCGAGCTTGGGCGTAGCGGCAAGCAGCGGAGTGGCCTGAGGCGCCGGCACTGCGATGACCACGCGGCTGTAGGGACCATGGCTGCAGCCTTCGGTGTCCTGCAGGTGCCAGAACTGTTTGCCACGGAAGACCTCGGCGATGCGGCAGCCGAAGTTGACTGTCACATCCTTGAGTAGCCCACGGGTGATCGCGCTCATGCGAGGCACGCCGACCCAGCGGGTCTGCTCGTCGGGGGAGGGGGTCAGTTCGCCGTCGCGGTAGTTGTACAACTGCGGCTTCCATTGCGCGGCCCAGCCGTTGGCGACCCACTGTTGCACCTGCTCGACGAAGCGTCGATCGCGGGCAGTGAAGTACTGGGCGCCCAGATCGAGCGCACCGGCCTCACTGCGTTTGCTGGCCATGCGACCGCCACTGCCATGGCCCTTGTCGAACAAATGGACGGCCTGCCCGGCCTTCTGCAAGGCCTGGGCGGCGGACAGGCCGGCTATGCCGGCACCGATGATAGCGATTGGTACTGTCATGATGGCCTCTTCGAACCGTGCTGTTACGCAGACTACGCTGTCAGGCAAACCTGTACAATGCATAATTTTTGTATAAGGTTATGCTGCTTCATGGAACAGGGTGGCCTATGTTTAACGAGAGCGTTGGGTCAAACATCTGGTCAGGAAAGTGCCTTGATCTTAAAAATAGACCACAGCGGCACTCCACGAGGACACAGCCATGCATATATTGCTGACAGGCGGTACCGGCTTGATTGGCCAGCACCTGTGCCAACTCTGGTCAAGCCAGGGTCATCGTCTCACGGTCTGGAGCCGCCGCCCCGAACAAGTGCCCAGGTTGTGTGGCAGTGGGGTGCGTGGGATAGCCCGGCTGGAAGACCTGGCCGCCGACGAAGTGCTTGATGCGGTGGTCAATCTGGCCGGCGCGCCCATTGCGGACCGACCTTGGACGGCGGGCCGGCGCAGCGTGCTCTGGGCCAGCCGGGTCACCCTGACCGAACAATTGCTGGCCTGGCTCGAGGCCAGGGCACAACGTCCCGAGGTGCTGGTTTCAGGGTCCGCCGTGGGGTGGTACGGAGATGGCGGTGAGCGTGAGCTGACCGAGTCCTCGCCGCCTGTGCGTGAGGATTTCGCCAGCCAGCTGTGCATCGCCTGGGAAGAAACCGCATCGCGCGCCCAAGCCTTGGGCATACGTGTGGTGCTGGTGCGAACCGGCTTGGTACTGGCTGCCGATGGCGGCTTTTTGTCGCGCCTGCGCCTACCGTTCAAACTCGGCCTGGGCGGGCCTTTGGGCGATGGCCGGCAGTGGATGCCCTGGGTCCACATAGACGATGAAATCGCCTTGATTGATTTTCTGTTGAAGCATAAGGACGCTAGCGGTCCTTATAATGCCTGCGCCCCTGAACCTGTGCGCAACCGCGAGTTCGCCAGGCGTCTGGGCCGGACCCTGCACCGGCCAGCAGTGCTGCCGGTACCCAGGCTGCTGCTGAAGGCAGGCCTGGGCGAGTTGTCGATCCTGCTGCTCGGCGGCCAACGGGCCCGCCCAGCGCGCTTGCTGGCGGCGGGCTTCACGTTCCGTTTCAACGATCTGCAATCGGCGCTGGACAGCCTGTCCAGCCGCCTCTGACATAGGACGCTGCATGACCGATCACGCCCTGCTACTGGTCAACCTGGGTTCACCCGCCAGCACCTCGGTGGCCGATGTACGCCGTTACCTCAACCAGTTCCTGATGGACCCTTATGTGATCGACCTGCCGTGGCCGGTGCGGCGTCTGCTGGTATCGCTGATCCTGATCAAGCGCCCGGAGCAGTCGGCCCATGCCTATGCCTCGATCTGGTGGGACGAGGGTTCGCCTCTGGTGGTGCTGACCCGACGCTTGCAGGCGGCGATGGTCGAGCACTGGCCCCACGGCCCCGTTGAAATTGCCATGCGCTACGGCGAGCCGGCATTGCCCGATGTGCTGGCGCGATTGGCCGCACAGGGGGTGCGCAAGGTTACCCTGGCGCCACTGTATCCCCAGTTTGCCGACAGCACGGTCACCACCGTGGTGACGCTGGCGAACCAGACGATTGCCGATAAGCAATTGCCCTTGCAGATGCGTGTGCTGCAACCGTTCTACGATCACCCCGAATACATCGACGCCCTGGTGGCCAGTGCCAAGCCTTATCTGCAGCAGGACTACGATCACCTGTTGCTGAGTTTCCATGGCCTGCCAGAGCGCCATTTGAAAAAGCTCGATCCGACCGGCCAGCACGATTTCCAGGCCGCCGATTGCTGCAAGGACGCCAGCGCCGAAATGCGCGCGGTGTGCTATCGCGGGCAGTGCCTGGCCACGGCCAAGGCGTTTGCAGCCAGGATGGGCCTCCCGGATGGCAAATGGTCAGTGTCGTTCCAGTCTCGCCTGGGGCGGGCCAAATGGATCGAGCCCTACACCGAAACGCGTCTGGACGAACTGGGCAAGGCCGGTGTGAAGAAGCTGTTGGTGATGTGCCCGGCATTCGTGGCCGACTGCATTGAAACGCTGGAGGAAATTGGCCAGCGGGGGAGTGAGCAGTTTGTCGAGGCGGGGGGCGGGGAGTTGGTGCTGGTGCCTTGCCTGAATGACCACCCGGAGTGGGTGAGGGTGCTGGCGGGAATGTGCGAGAAGGTATAAGGCGTTTGCGCCCCCCTCTCTCAGCCGTGAACCGGCTCCCGTAGGAGCCGGCTTGCCGGCGATGGGGGCTCAGTCACTCAGGGCAACTGGTCGTCCAGTTTCTTGTGCTTCCAGCTGTCGTTGCCCGGCAGAATCAGGTTCAGCGCAATGGCCACGATGGCGCACAGGGCAATGCCCTTGAGGCCCCAGTCGTCCGGGCCGTCGCCGCTGCCGATCAACACGCCGCCGATACCGAACACCAGTGTTACCGACACGATCACCAGGTTGCGCGCCTCGGCCAGGTCGATCTTGTGGCGGATCATGGTGTTCATGCCTACCGCCGCGATCGAGCCGAACAACAGGCAGAGAATGCCGCCCATCACCGGAACCGGAATGCTCTGCAGCAATGCGCCGAACTTGCCGATGAAGGCCAGGCTGATGGCGAAGATCGCCGCCCAGGTCATGATCTTCGGGTTGTAGTTCTTGGTCAGCATCACCGCGCCAGTCACTTCGGCGTAGGTGGTATTGGGCGGGCCACCGAACAGGCCGGCCGCGGTGGTCGCCAGGCCATCGCCCAGCAAGGTGCGGTGCAGACCTGGCTTCTTCAGGTAGTCGCGACCGGTCACGCTACCGACGGCGATCACGCCGCCGATGTGTTCGATGGCCGGGGCCAGCGCCACGGGCACGATGAACAGGATGGCCTGCCAGTTGAACGCGGGCGCGGTGAAGTTGGGCAGCTCCAGCCATGGCGCGGCGGCGATCTTGGCGGTATCGACCACGCCGAAGGCGAACGACAGGGCGAAGCCCACCAGTACACCGGCGATGATCGGCACCAGGCGGAAGATACCCTTGCCGAACACGGCGACGATCAGGGTGGTCAGCAGTGCCGGCATGGAGATCAGCATGGCGGTCTTGTACGGCAGCAGCACACTGCCGTCACCGGCCTTGCCCATGGCCATGTTCGCGGCGATCGGGGCCATGGCCAGGCCAATGGAGATGATCACCGGGCCGATCACCACAGGCGGCAGCATGCGGTCGATGAAACCGGTGCCCTTGATCTTCACCATCAGGCCCATGAAGGTGTACACGAAGCCTGCGGCCATCACGCCGCCCATGGTCTCGGCCAGGCCGAACTGGCCCTTGGCGAGAATGATCGGGGTGATGAAGGCAAAGCTCGACGCCAGGAATACCGGCACTTGCCGACCGGTGACCAACTGGAACAGCAAGGTGCCGATGCCTGCGGTGAACAGCGCGACGTTCGGATCGAGGCCGGTGATCAGTGGCATCAGCACCAGCGCGCCGAATGCCACGAAGAGCATCTGCGCGCCCGAAACGACCTGGCGCCAGAGCGGGTCGTTGAAGCCGTCCTGCATGGTCAGGCGTCCTTCTGCTTGGTGCCGAAGATCTTGTCGCCAGCGTCGCCCAGGCCTGGAACGATGTAACCGTGCTCGTTCAGGTGCTGGTCGATCGACGCGGTGTAGATCTGGACGTCCGGGTGGGCTTTTTCCACCACCTCGATGCCCTCTGGCGCGGCGACCAGGACCATGGCGCGGATTTCCTTGCAGCCGGCCTTCTTCAGCAGGTCGATGGTGGCGACCATCGAGCCGCCGGTGGCCAGCATCGGGTCGATGATCAGGGCCAGGCGCTGGTTGATGTCCGGGGCGAGCTTTTCCAGGTAAGTGTGCGCTTCGAGGGTTTCTTCGTTGCGCGCAACGCCCACGGCGCTGACCTTGGCGCCCGGAATCAGGCTGAGCACGCCGTCGAGCATGCCGATACCGGCCCGCAGGATTGGCACCACGGTGATCTTCTTGCCGGCGATTTTTTCCACTTGGACCTTGCCACACCAACCGTCGATTTCGTAGGTTTCGAGCGGCAGGTCCTGGGTGGCTTCGTAGGTCAGAAGCGCGCCGACTTCCTGGGCGAGTTCGCGAAAATTCTTGGTGCTGATATCGGCACGGCGCATCAGGCCGAGCTTATGGCGGATCAGCGGATGGCGGATCTCAAGAGTGGGCATAGGGGGGCTCCGAAAGGCGGGCAAAAAAACCGCGCTAGATTAATCTATTCAGCCTGTGCTGTCGTGCAGTCATTCTGGACGTTAGTCCATAAATGCTTGATTCGGGACGAGCGGATGCGTACCTTTGCCCGCTTTTCCAAAATGCACCCCCTGGAGAGCGCCATGTCCGCTGATCTCGAGCACATCCGTCAAGTCATGCGCGAAGCAGACTGCCTGTACAACGAAGCTGAGGTCGAAGCGGCCATCGCCAAAGTCGGCGAGCAGATCTGCAAGGACCTGCACGACAAGAACCCGGTGGTTTTCTGCGTGATGAACGGTGGCCTGATCTTCGCCGGCAAGCTGCTGACCCACCTGCAGTTCCCACTCGAAGCCTCTTACCTGCACGCTACCCGCTACCGCAATCAAACCAGCGGTGGCGAGCTGTTCTGGAAGGCCAAGCCGGAAGTGTCGTTCATCGACCGCGACGTGTTGATCGTCGATGACATTCTCGACGAAGGCCACACCCTCAGCGCCATCATCGACTTCTGCAAGCATGCCGGCGCCCGTTCGGTACACACTGCCGTGCTGATCGACAAGGACCACGACCGCAAGGCCAGCCCGGACCTCAAGGCCAACTATGTCGGCCTGCCATGCGTCGATCGCTACATCTTCGGCTATGGTATGGACTATAAGGGCTACTGGCGCAACGCCAACGGCATCTTCGCGGTCAAGGGGTTGTAAGCATGCGCCGGCCTGAGTTCATCGACCAAACGCTGTTCGCCAGGCTGGCCAGCACAGCCGCCGAGGTGCCGCGCCAGCGGCATCATCACACCTTTCATGAAATGGATGAGCCGTGCCACCGGGTGGCGGTCGGCTTGCAGCCCTCCACCTACATCGCGCCGCACCGGCACCTGAGCGCCGACAAGGCTGAAACCCTGCTGGTGCTCAAGGGGCGCCTGGGCCTGCTGATTTTCAATGAAGACGGCCAGGTATGCGACAAGCGCGTGCTGCAGGCCGGTGGCGACTGCCTGGGCGTGGATCTTGTGCCTGGGCTTTATCACGGGCTGGTCGTACTGGAGCCTGACAGCATTCTGTTCGAGTGCAAGGCTGGGCCGTACCGGGCCTTGGCTGAAGGCGAGCATGCCCACTGGGCGCCGCGTGAAGGCGACGAGGGCGTGGCCCAATACCTGGCCTGGATGATCGCGCAATTCGATTGAGGCGTGCTGCCCAGCCAGGACGCCGGCGTGTGCTGGTGCCGATCCGCGGCAATAGGGCCGTACAGCCAAAACCCGGCGTGCTAGAGTGCTCCTTCATGCCAAGGAGCCTCACATGCGTGCGATTCTTTCCCTGTTGCTGGTCGTAAGCCTGCCGCTTTGCGCCGCACCGTTGCACAGCCAGTTTCTCCCACCCGATGACTTGTCATTGCGCCAGGAAGCGCCGACCGGTCAGCAGTTGCTGCAAGTGACCGACTACTCGGTGGTGGTGGGAGCCCAACGTCAGTCCGACCAGCAACCGATCCCGATCACCGCCTCGCTGCAGATGCGCCTCAAGGGCAAGCCGCTGAGCAAGGGCGCGACCATCGGCCAGGTGCTGCTGACCTTCGACGGTGAGGCCGGCAAGAGTTTGAAGAAGCCGGTGTACGACGAAAAGACCCGCACGCTGAGCCTGAATTACCCGGTCAGCGATTATCGCGTGGTCATGGACCTGCTGCGTAACGAAACTGTCTACGTGCAATTTCTGACCTACGCCAACGGCCATGTCTGGGCCGACCTGCACACCGGCACTGTACGTACGCGTTGAGGCCTGTCGCCTGAGGGGGGTAAACTGCCGGCCTTCGAAATCCCGTGATGGTCCAGTTGGAGCCGGCAATGCGCAAAGACAAGAAGCAGGTGATTGGTGACGAGATCAGCGATGACTACGTCAAGACGTTCCTTCAGTTCGAGCCGGCCGATGGCGTGACCTCGCCGTCGCTGCACAAGCTGGTCAAGGCCTATCGTGGTCTGCGTGTCGACGATTTCGAGCGCTTTGTCGGTTTCTTCGTCGAGGCCGGCCATGACTTGGACGGCAAGGACGAGCACGGCAAGACCTTCGTCGAGTTGATCGCCGACCAGCGCAATGCGCCGGAGTACATCGAGATCATCGATAAAGCCCGCGGCTGATCGGCCGCCTGAACCGGCCCTATCACCGGCGAGCCGGCTCCTACAGGGGCAGGGCGGTATAGGCGGCACAGCGAGCAGACACAAAAAAACGCCCCGAGGGGCGTTTTTTCGTTTCAGCCAGATCAGGCGTAGTGCTTGGCCGGGCTGCTTTCGACCAGATCCAGGGCCGCATCGTTGTCGGCACTGATCTTGTGGTACAGCGCGGCATCGTTGGCCAGGGTCTTCTCGCGAGCCGGGAAGATCTCCTTGAGCTTGGCAGCCCAGGCGCCCTTGGCCTGCTCGGGGAAGCAGCGCTCGATCAGTTCGAGCATGATCGACACGGTCACCGAAGCACCTGGCGATGCACCCAGCAAGGCTGCGAGGCTGCCGTCCTGGGCCGAGACCAGCTCGGTACCGAACTGCAGGATGCCGCCTTTCTTCGGGTCCTTCTTGATGATCTGCACGCGCTGACCGGCCACTTCCAGGCGCCAGTCCTCGGCTTTGGCCTGCGGGTAGAAGCGACGCAGGGATTCCAGGCGTTGCTCCATCGACTGCATCACTTCGCTGACCAGGTACTTGGTCAGGTCCATGTTGTCGCGCGCGACCGCCAGCATCGGGCCGATGTTGCCCATGCGTACAGACAGCGGCAGGTCCATGAGCGAGCCGTGCTTGAGGAACTTGGTGGTGAAGCCGGCGTACGGCCCGAACAGCAGCGATTTCTTGCCATCTACCACACGGGTATCCAGGTGCGGTACCGACATGGGCGGCGCGCCAACCGCGGCCTGGCTGTAGACCTTGGCCTGGTGTTGCTTGACGATTTCCGGGTTGTCGCAGCGCAACCACTGGCCGCTCACCGGGAAACCGCCGAAACCTTTGCTTTCCGGAATGCCGGACATTTGCAGCAGCGGCAGGGCCGCGCCACCGGCGCCGAGGAAGACGAAACGGGCGTCCACTTCACGGCTGCCGCCGCTGTTGACGTCCTTGATGCTGACGGTCCAGCCGCTGCCGTTACGGCGCAGGCCGACGACTTTCTTGCTGTACTTGACCTGGGCGTCCTGGCTGGTGCTCAGCAGCTTGAGCAGCTTGTTGGTCAGGGCGCCGAAGTTGACGTCGGTGCCCTTGAGCACGCGAGTGGCGGCGATGCGCTGGTCGGCCGGACGGCCCGGCATCATCAGCGGCATCCACTCTTTCATCACTTCCTTGTCTTCGGTGTACTCCATCTCGGCGAAGGCATGGTGCTGCTTGAGCAGCTCGAAGCGCTTCTTGAGGAAGGAGATACCCTTGTCACCTTCGACGTAGCTCAGGTGCGGCACCGGGTTGATGAAGGCGCGCGGCGAGCCGAAGCTGCCTTTTTTGCTCAGGTAGGCCCAGAACTGGCGCGAAACCTCGAACTGGGTGTTGATGTGCACGGCCTTCTTGATGTCGATGCTGCCATCGGCGGCCTGGGGCGTGTAGTTCAGCTCGCACAGCCCGGCATGGCCGGTACCTGCGTTGTTCCAGGGGTTGGAGCTTTCCGCGGCTCCGGAGTCCATCGCCTCGACGACCTCAAGCTTCAGGGTCGGGTCAAGCTCCTTGAGCAGTACGGCCAAGGTGGCACTCATGATGCCCGCGCCTACCAGTACCACATCAACCGATTCGTTCTGCGCCATTTAACGCGTCTCCACAATCTACAGCTACCTAATTGACAGCATAGGACCCCAGGGTCGCCAGGATCGCCATGTCCGACTTTTCGCAGTTCTTGCAACTTCCGCGGACACCGCCAATCAGTCTTCGGGTTCGGCTATTGAACGCCGCTTGCCACAGGTGCGGCAATTCGACTAATGGTCAAGGTGTCGTGCGTGCGTTATGGAACGACCTCAGACATCCATCCGGGATGAACGCGTTAGCCGCCTGTTCAGGGCTGTTCGGGACACATCTGCCGCTTTTACACATGCCAGACTGTTCATTTGCTCGCCACACTCTCGTGAAGTTGTGAAAAACCGTTTTTTCACGCTCTTTTGGAGACGTGAACCTCAAAAGGGGACTGCGCGATGGCAACCCACAGGTTCATGCAGTGCGAAGGGCCGGAAAAGCAGGCACGACAGCCGATGCAAGACCTGAGTGGAAGGCTCTCTGTGGGCGAAGCGTTGAAGGTGCCGGGGTCAATCGGCGAATGCGGGGCCCGATCAGGAGACGTCCTTATAATCGGGGGGAGATTATAACGATGTCGCGGGCAGAAAGGTCGTAATTCGTAGTTTTTATTGCAGCGTTTGTCTGGGAAATGCGGTGCGTGGGTGCCATCGGGGGCTTGCGCGGGTGCAAATCCCGGCTTTGGTCGGGTGCCAGAGTGGCTTTACGACGGGGCAGGCCGATGACTGGTCAGGGCCTGGCTGAGTATACTGGGGGCCTTTGCCGCATTTTCTGGAGAAACGCGCATGTTGCAACGTCTGTTGTTCGGTTTGATTGCCGTGGCCAGCCTCAGCCTGGTCGGTTGTGCCCACAGCCCGCAACAACTCAGCCCGCAACCCAAACTCACTGCCCAGCTCGCGCCGGTCGGTCATGGCCAGCCCGTGGTGGTCAAGGTCGTCGATGGGCGGGCTTCGCAATCGCTGGGTACTCGCGGTGGCATGTACCCTGAAACCAGCACCATCAGCGTCAGTGGCAACGACATCGTGCCCAAGCTGCAAGCCCAGGCAGAAGCAGCCGTGCGCCTGCTTGGCTTCACCCCGACCCCCAACGCCTACAACGCACCGCAACTGACCGTGACCCTGGCCGAGCTGAAATACCAGTCGCCCAAGGACAACCTGTATGTGACCGAGGCTACCATCGGTGCCACCTTCCGTGCCGACGTGTCCAATGCCAACCGTCGCTACAGCGGCCGCTACGGTGCATCGCTGGACCAGCGTTTCGGCATGGCGCCGAATCAGGAAACCAACACCAAGCTGGTCGGTGACGTGCTGAGCGATGCCCTCACGCGCCTGTTCAAGGACCCGACCATCGGCCAGGTCCTGGGCGAGTAACCTTCGGCTCGATCGGCCCCATCGCCGGCTCGCCGGGGATGGGGTCGACACGTTTCAAACGGCCTCGACATGAAATCGCATGACACTTTGTCGCCTGGGCCGGGCGGTGCAAGCGGAGTTGGGTAGAATGCCGGCCTTCGCTGTCGTTCTAACCGAGGTTGCGTGATGTCGTTGCAAGTGCTCTGGGGCTTCCTGGTTGCCCACCCGACCAAGCTGATCAATCTGCTGGCACTGTTGATGACGTGCCCGGGCGGATTGTTGCTGCACAGCGCCCGGCGGCGCGAAGCCGTAACCCGCGAAAGCCTGGCGATGGACGAAGGCGTGGTGGAGGCTTTCGACCTGCGCGTGCCGCGCTACTACTACATCCTGGGCTTTTCCTGCCTGGCCATGGCACTGCTGCTGTCCTGGTTCAGCACCTGGATCTGAGCCATCGCCGGCACGCCGGCGATGGGGTTCGGCCGATCAGGCCACGGGCGCCTGCTGCTTGACCTGATACTGGTTACGTACTGGCGTCGCATACTGCAATATCAGGTACGGTCGCTGCTCTTCAGGGCATGCCTCCAGCCGGCGCTGCCATTCTTCCTTGGCTCGGGCCAGTTCGTCTGCCGGGAACAGGGTCTCGGCGCTCGGCACGTGCAGCGCTTCATCCTTCTCTGCCCACATCGCGTAGGCCAGGTAGTGCACCGGGAACAACCGGTAGCCGCCGAGGATCTGCCGGTCGATTTCCTGCGCCAACTGCTTGGTGTCTTCGTAATACTCGGTCACTGGCGGGGCGAAGTTGATGTGCACCCGGCCTTTGTAGCCAGTGATGCCCTTGGCGATGCTGTTGTCATCTTCGCCAGGCGCCTTCTTGTAGGTGCCGGTGGTGGCGCGGATGTACAGCTCGCGCGCCTTGGCCTGGTCGCACGGGTCGTACTCGTAGCTGATCGAGACCGGAATCAGGTTCAGGCCCTGGATCACTGCGCCGAACGGCTCGTCCTTGCGGCTCATGTGGAACATCTTGAGGATCGCCGAATCGGTGCGATCGTCACCGTCCTTGGCGCGGCCTTCGGCCTGGGCGATCCAGATCGATACGCAGTCATTACGAATCGAGTGGTTGATATAGGCCGAGAGCAGTTGGTAGGCGGCCAGCTTTTCGCGGCGACCGGTCAGCGAACGGTGCACGATGAAGCTCTTGTTCAGGCGCATCATGTCGCTGACGAAGGGCTTTTGCAGCAGGTTGTCGCCAATGGCGATGCGCGGGGTCGGCAGGCCGGCATGGTACACCGCGTAGTTGACGAAGGCCGGGTCCATGACGATGTCGCGGTGGTTGGCCAGGAACAGGTAGGCCGTACCGGACTTGAGTTGCTCTACGCCGGAATAGGTCACGCCGTCGGTGGCGCGTTCGATGGTGTGGTCGACGTAGTACTCGACCTTGTCCTGCAAGGTCGCGACGCACGTGACGCCCGCGAACTCCTTGCGCAGGCGGCGGGCGATCAGCGGCTTGAGCAGCCAGCCGAGCGGGCCCGCTGCACGCGGGAAGCGGAAGTGGGTGAGGATATCGAGGAATGCCGGGTCGCTGAGCAGGCGTGCCAGAACGGCAGGGACCTCAGCGTCGTCGTACGGTCGGATGGCATCGAATTCGCCCATCATGCTCTCTTGTTGGAAACGGCTAGGGTAATAAAGTAGGGATGGGGTCCGAAAAACGGCTCGGACACTCACAGGCCCTGTAAACAGACCGGCAATTATACGCATAAGTCACTGCGGAGGCCGCGATGCTGGAAACCGACTTCTACGATTGTCCTTATTGTGGTGAACGGGTGGAAACCACAGTCGACCTGTCCGGTGGCGATCAGGTCTACACCGAGGATTGCCAGGTGTGTTGCCAGCCTGTCGTGTTCATTCTGCAGGTGCACGGTGACGAATGGATGCTCGACGTCAGACGCGAGGACGATGCCTGATGCAGAGAATCTACGATCCGGAAAACCTGCTGGAGGCGCAGATGCTGTTGGGCATGCTGACCAGCGAAGGCATCGAGGTGCACCTGATTGGGCGCGACCTCGTGGGTGGTGTAGGCGAGTTGCCGGTATACGGACTGCTCGGCATTGCCGTGCCGGATGAGCAGGCCGGTTACGCACGGCATCTGATCGAAGCGTACAATGATGCCCAGCCGCTTGCCGGCGACGAACCGGAGAGTTTTCCCGGTACCTTGATCTGCTAGGTTCAGAATTCGCCCATGTGTGGACGTTATGCCCTGTTTCGCTGGCCCCAGGCGCTTGCCAGCCTGCCGGGCTTCCCTGCCGGCCAGCCGGCGCAATGGAATATCTCCCCCGGCCACTCGGTGCTGATCCAGCGACAGCTCGACGGTCGGCAGCAACTGGACAAGGCACGCTGGGGGCTGACCCCAGCCTGGCTTACCGACCTTTCCCGCACGCCTGCCCATGCCCGCGCCGAAACCCTCGCCGAACAGCCGATGTTCCGTGAGGCCTTTCGTCAGCGCCGGTGCCTGATGCCTGCCAATGGTTTCTACGAGTGGCGCGGTTCGGTGCGCAAGCGCCCGTATTGGCTGACGCCGGCAGAAGGTTCGTCGCTGTACTTCGCCGCGATCTGGGAGGCGTATCCAGTGCAGGACCAGGTGTGGCTCAGTTGCGCGGTGGTGACCCAGGCAGCGATGAACCAGCGCCGGCCGCTGATTCTCGACGAGGCAGCGCAGGCGGCGTGGCTGGATCCGGACACGCCGGTGCTGCGGTTGCACGAGTTGCTGGCTTTGCCGACCGTTACCCTGCGCGAGCGGGCGTTGGCCAATTTCGTCAACGACCCGAAGCTGGATGCGCCCGAGTGTCTGACTCCGGCATAAATCTTACCTGCGGCTATGGCAAGGGGCAGGGGACTCGTCCTAGGATACGCCGCATGTAAAAAGGGAGTGTTTTCATGCGTAAGTCATTCGTTGTCAGCCTGTTGAGTGCTGGCATCCTGCTGGCTGGCTGCCAGGCGGTGAACACCACCAGCGGCGGTGCCGTAGGTGTCGAGCGCCAGCAGTACATGTTCAGTATGCTTTCGACCGATGAGGTCAATCAGATGTACGCGCAGTCTTACCAGCAAACGTTGGGTGAGGCTTCGAGCAAGGGTGTGCTGGACAAGTCCAGCAGCGATGCCAAGCGGGTTCGCGCCATCGCAGACCGTCTGATTGCCCAGGCGCCGATCTTCCGCCCGGATGCCGCGCAGTGGAAATGGGAAGTCAATGTCATCAAGAGCGATGAGCTCAACGCCAACTGCGGCCCAGGCGGTAAGATCATCGTCTACACCGGCCTGATCGATAAGCTCAAGCTCACCGACGCCGAGATTGCCGCGGTCGTCGGCCACGAAATCGCCCACGCCCTGCGCGAGCACAGCCGCGAAGCGATGTCCAAGGCCTATGGGGTCGAGATGGCCCGCCAGGGTGCTGGCGCGCTGTTCGGCCTCGGCCAGAGCGGCATGGCCTTGGCCGACACCGTGGTGAACTACGCCATGACGTTGCCCAACAGCCGTGCCAACGAGAACGAGGCCGACCTGATTGGCCTGGAGCTTTCGGCACGTGCCGGCTACGACCCGAATGCCGCGATCACCCTGTGGAACAAGATGAGCAAGGCGTCCGAAGGCGCACCGCCCGAGTTCATGAGCACCCACCCGGCGTCCAGCAGTCGGATCGCTTCGTTGCAGGCGGCCATTCCGAAGGTGATGCCGCTGTACGAAGCTGCCAAGAAGTAAGGTTGCCTGGGGCCGCAACGCGGCCCCAGGGCACTGCCTTACCCCACCCAGCCACTGGCCTTCATCGCCGAGTAGACGGCGACGATCGCCAGCACGAAGAACGCAGCAGCTGCCAGGCGACGAATCAGCGCCAACGGCAGTTTCTCCGCCGCGAAGTTACCCGCCAGTACCACCGGCACGTTGGCAATCAGCATGCCCAGGGTGGTGCCGATGATGACCATGATCAGGTGCGGATATTGAGCGGCCAGCATTACGGTGGCTACCTGTGTCTTGTCACCGATTTCGGCGAGGAAGAAGGCGATCAGCGTGGTCAGGAACGGCCCGAAACGGCGGGCCGGATTCTCGTCGTCATCCATCTTGTCCGGTACCAGGGTCCACAGCGCCGTGGCGGCAAAGCTCGCGGCCAGAATCCAGTGCAGCGTCGTCTCGCTGAAGAACCCGCTGACCCAGGCGCCTACCGCGCCGGCAGCGGCATGGTTGGCCAGCGTGGCTGCAATGATGCCGGCGATGATTGGCCAGGGCTTGCGAAAGCGTGCAGCGAGGATGAGTGCGAGCAGTTGCGTCTTGTCGCCGATTTCGGCCAGGGCAACGATTGCGGTGGGTACGAGCAAAGATTCCAGCATCAGGTTTCCTACGGGGGCGGGTCGACACGGCTATGACACGTACGACCTCCCCGCCCCGGGTAAGGTGTGCGTGTCATAGGTCTTGTCAAACCCTGGACCTGTCTGCGCAGATCATGGGTCGCACGCGCCATGGCCTGTGGGCCAAGTGTGTTGACGCGTACCGGGCGAGCAGGGCGCTCGCGGGAGACTACTCCCCTAGGACGGTGCGGATTCTGCCTAGTCGAAACGGTTTCGGCAAGCCCTGTTTTTATCAGCGGGTCGCTTTGTAGATCCGGAACCCATCCGCCTCGGCGAGCGTGTGACACTGGCCCAAGGCCGCTTCGATCAGCGGCTGATAGCGCAGGAAACTGTTGGCCACAAGGCGGATTTCGCCGCCTTTTCGCAGGTGTTCGCCTGATTTTTTCAACAGGTTTTCCGATGCCTGGTAATTGGTATGGACGCCGGTGTGGAACGGTGGGTTGCTCAGGATCAAGCTCAGGTCGCGGGGCGCTGCGTCGATCCCGTCACCGCTGATCACTTCACCTTCCAGGCCGTTGGCGGCCAGGGTCAGGCGACTGGCGGCCACTGCGAAGGCATCGACGTCAAGCAAGGTCACGCTGCTTTGCGGGTAGCGTCGCTTGACCGTGGCCCCCAGCACACCGGCGCCACAGCCGAAGTCCAGCACATGGCCCACAGGCAGGTCGTCCAAGTGCTTGAGTAACAGGGCGGTGCCACGGTCGAGTCGGCCATGGCTGAACACACCCGGCAGGCTGACCACGTGCAGGGGGCCATCCTCCAGGTCCAGTTCGAAGCGCTCGGCAAGGGTTTCCAGCGGTTTGGCCTCGGGGGCGTTTTCCACCGTCACTTGCCACAGCTGGCAATGACGGGCGCTGTCGAGCTTGCGGGGCTTGCCGAAGGCCTGTAACTGTTTGGCCGCGCCTTCGATGCCGCCTCGCTTCTCGCCCACCAGGTACAGCTCGCGTCCTTTCAGGCGCGAAGCCAGGGCGTTGAGCAAGTAGGCGGCCAGCTCGCGGGACTTGGGCAGGAACAGCACCGCCGCCTCGAATGCCACCTCAGGCGCTTCCACCGCGTAATGGCTGCGCCCCGGGAAGCGGCTGTCGAGCACGGACTGGTCGCCCGCATGCCAGGTCCAGCCATGGGCACTGGGCAACTGGCCGAGCAAGTCGTCGGCGGGCGCACCGGCGATCAGCAGCGGCCCCTGGAACAGGTCCGCCTGGCGGAGCAATACTTCACTGCGCGGGTCCATGGACGACGCCTCCTGAAAAAAGTGGCGCAGTGTAGCAGAGGCCGGCGTGCGGCTCAGCTGACCACGCGCCGTGGCTGGCCGGCGAAAAAGGCCTGGGCGTTTTCGCTGAGCTGGCCAACGATGCGCTGGCGTGACTCCACCGCGCCCCAGGCGCTGTGCGGAGTGATGACCAGGCGGGGAATGTCGGTGGCCAGCAACGGGTTGCCGTTGACCGGTGGCTCGACGCTCAGCACGTCGGTAGCAGCGCCGCCCAGGTGACCGCTGCGCAGGGCGTCGGCCAGGGCCTGTTCATCGATCAGGCCGCCGCGTGCGGTATTGACCACCAACGCGCCGGGTTTGAGCAGGGCCAGCTGATCGGCGCCGATCATGTGCCGGGTGTGCTCGTTCAGCGGGCAATGCAAGGTCAGGGCATCGACTTGCGGGAGCAGCTCGTCCAGCGGCAGGCGGTCGTCCCGCGCCGGGCGACCGGGGATCTGCCCGCTCAGCACGCGCATGCCGAAAGCTTCGGCCAGGCGCGCCACCGCACCGCCCAGTTCACCGTGACCGAGCAGGCCGAGGGTCTTGCCTTCAAGCTCAACGATCGGGAAGTCCAGCAGGCAGAACTGGCTGGCCTTGGCCCAGCGGCCATCGGCTACTGCCTGGTTGTAGTCACACAGGCGCGTGGCCAGGGCCAGCAGCAGGGCAAGGGTGTGCTGGGCCACCGAAGGGGTGCCGTAGCCTTGGCAGTTGCACACGGTAATGCCCTGGGCCCTGGCCGCCGCCAGGTCGACGTTGTTGGTGCCGGTCGCGGCCACCAGGATCAGCCTGAGCTGCGGGTTGGCGGCCATGGCCGCGGCGTCGAGCACGACCTTGTTGCTGATGACTGCGATGGCACCGTGCAAGCGTTCGGCTACCTGGTCAGGGCGGGTCGAATCGAACAGCTGGAATTCGTCGAACTGGCTTTGCAACGGCGACAGGTCGAGGTCACCGAGGTCCAGGGACAGGTGGTCGAGAAACACGGCGCGACGCGGGCTTGGCATCAGGAAGCTCCGGTGGAGGGTTGAGAAGGGCCAACACCCGAACAATGCCACTCATACCTTGGTTGAGCCAAATCATTCCTTTGGCTGATTTAGCCGTCACATTGGCCAACTAGAGTTGGTATCAGAGTTGTCCGACACGCTTTCAAGAAAAGGGATACCCATGCTGCAGACTCGCATCATCAAGCCCGCCGAGGGCGCCTATGCCTTCCCGCTCCTGATCAAACGCCTGCTGATGTCGGGCAGCCGCTACGAAAAGACGCGTGAAATCGTCTATCGCGACCAGGTGCGGCTGACGTATCCACAACTCAACGAGCGGATCGCCCGGCTGGCGAACGTGTTGAGCGAAGCCGGGGTCAAGGCCGGCGACACTGTCGCGGTGATGGACTGGGACAGCCACCGCTACCTGGAATGCATGTTCGCCATCCCGATGATCGGGGCAGTGGTGCACACCATCAACGTACGCCTGTCGCCCGAACAGATCCTCTACACCATGAACCATGCCGAAGACCGCTTCGTGCTGGTCAACAGTGACTTCGTCGGCCTCTACCAAGCTATCGCGGGGCAACTGACCACAGTCGACAAGACGCTGCTGCTGACCGACGGCCCGGACAAAACCGCCGACTTGCCCAACCTGGTGGGCGAATACGAACAGTTGCTGGCCGCCGCCAGCCCGCATTACGACTTCCCTGACTTCGACGAGCACTCGGTAGCCACCACGTTCTACACCACCGGCACCACGGGTAACCCCAAAGGGGTTTACTTCACCCATCGGCAACTGGTGCTGCACACCCTGGCCGAAGCCTCGGTCACCGGTAGCATCGACAGCGTGCGGCTGCTGGGCAGCAATGACGTGTACATGCCCATCACACCGATGTTCCATGTGCATGCCTGGGGTATTCCCTACGCCGCTACCATGCTTGGCATGAAGCAGGTGTACCCAGGGCGTTACGAACCGGACATGCTGGTCAAGTTGTGGCGCGAGGAAAAAGTCACCTTCTCCCACTGCGTACCGACCATTTTGCAGATGCTGCTCAACTGTCCGTCGTCGCAAGGCGAGGACTTCGGCGGTTGGAAAATCATCATTGGCGGCAGCGCGCTCAACCGTTCCCTGTACGACGCTGCCCTGGCCCGTGGCATCCAGCTCACGGCCGCCTACGGCATGTCCGAAACCTGCCCGCTGATCTCCGCCGCGCACCTGAACGACGAATTGCAGGCTGGCAGCGAGGACGAACGGGTCACCTACCGGATCAAGGCCGGTGTGCCGGTGCCGTTGGTGGAGGCCGCTATCGTCGATGGCAACGGCAATTTCCTCCCCGCCGACGGTGAGACCCAGGGCGAGCTGGTGCTGCGCGCGCCGTGGCTGACCATGGGCTACTTCAAAGAACCGGAAAAAAGCCAGGAGCTGTGGGCGGGCGGTTGGCTGCATACCGGTGATGTGGCGACCCTCGATGGCATGGGCTACATCGACATCCGCGACCGCATCAAGGACGTGATCAAGACTGGCGGCGAGTGGATTTCGTCGCTGGACCTCGAGGACCTGATCAGCCGTCATCCGGCGGTACGCGAGGTGGCGGTAGTGGGGGTTGCCGACCCGCAGTGGGGCGAGCGTCCATTTGCCTTGCTGGTGGTACGCGACGGGCAGGCAATCGATGCCAAGGGGCTCAAGGATCATCTCAAGCCGTTCGTCGAAGAAGGGCATATCAACAAGTGGGCCATTCCAAGCCAGATCGCCGTTGTTACTGAAATTCCCAAGACCAGTGTCGGCAAGCTCGACAAGAAGCGTATCCGCCAGGACATCGTTCAGTGGCAAGCCAGTAACAGTGCGTTCCTGTCGACCCTGTAACACTGTCGCGGGTCGCCTCCAAACGGTCGCGACCCGCATGCTAGAGAGGCAGCGCCTTGCCAAACGGCGAAAATGCGCCATGCTTCGCTCTGCTGGCGCGCCGTGATCACTGTCACGGGTCGCGTTGCAGGCACGGAACGCAAATCACACTTTAGAGGGATCAAGCACCTGTGCCTGCTGGCTATAGTCGAGGCCAGGGGATTTTTCAGGAATGGGGGAGGGCGACATGCGCAACACGTGTCGCCGCAGGTAAACGCCTGCATACCGGTCGCACGGGCCGTTTCTGAAAGGACTCACTGCCATAACAAAAAAGTACATGGAGTAGCGTCGATGAAATCTGCAAACCTGTTCTGGCGCCGGGCCAAGCTGCCCCTGGCCGTCAGCCTCGCTTCTACGCTCGCAAGTCCAGCTTTCGCGGTCAGTTTCAACATCGGAGAAATCGAAGGCCAGTTCGACTCGTCGCTCTCCATTGGCGCCAGCTGGTCGACCGCCAACCCTAACAAGAACCTCATCGGGGTCAACAATGGCGGCCGGGGGCTGTCGCAGACCTCCGACGATGGCCACCTGAACTTCAAGAAGGGCGAGACCTTCTCGAAGATCTTCAAGGGTATTCACGATCTCGAACTCAAGTACGGCGACACGGGCGTATTCGTGCGTGGCAAGTACTGGTACGACTTCGAACTGAAGGACGAGCACCGCGAGTTCAAGGACATCAGTGACTCCAACCGCAAGGAAGGTGCAAAGTCCGCAGGCGGGGAAATCCTCGACGCATTCATCTATCACAACTACAGCCTGGGTGACTTGCCGGGTACCGTTCGTTTCGGCAAGCAGGTCGTGAGCTGGGGCGAAAGTACCTTCATCGGCGGCGGCATCAACGCCATCAACCCAATCGATGTCTCGGCGTTCCGCCGGCCTGGCGCGGAAATCAAGGAAGGCCTGATCCCGGTCAACATGTTCTACCTGTCGCAAAGCGTCACCGACAACTTGACCATGGAAGGCTTCTACCAACTGGAGTGGGACCAGACCGTCGTCGACAACTGCGGCACCTTCTTCTCCCAGCCCGACGTGATTGCCGATGGTTGCAACAACAACCTGGCGGTGCTGGCCACCCAGGATGCCGTGGCGAGCCGCCTTGGCGCTCAGATCGGCCCATTCGCCGGCCCGGCCATGAATGCGCTGGCCGGGCAAGGCGTGACCTGGGGCTCGCCTGACGAGGGTGTGATCGTGAAGCGTGACGCCGACCGTGACGCCCGTGACAGCGGCCAGTTCGGTGTGGCCCTGCGCTATATGTACGAGCCGCTGAACACCGAGTTCGGTGGTTACTTCATGAACTACCACAGCCGTGCGCCGATCTTCAGCGGCCGTGGCGCGGCTGCCGGCTTCTACCAGCCGGGCAACCTGGCCGGGGCACTGATCGCTGCGGGTGTTCCGGCCGCTGCCGCGACCAACCCGGCGCTGCTCCAGGCGCTGATGCCGCTGTATGTGGCGGGCAACTCCAGCTACTACGTGGAGTATCCGGAGGACATCCGCCTGTACGGCCTGAGCTTCTCCACCACCTTGCCCACCGGCACGGCGTGGAGCGGCGAGATCAGCTACCGGCCGAACGCACCGGTGCAGTTGAACACCACCGATATCCTCTACTCGGGCCTGACCCCGCTCAACCCCAATGCCTCGGTCCTGGAAGGGAAGGCCGATACCGACCAGCCAGGCTATCGCCGCAAGGAAATCACCCAGCTGCAAACCACCTTCACCCACTTCTTCGACCAGGTCATGGGCGCGGAGCGCCTGACCATGGTGGGCGAGGTTGGCTGGACCCACGTTGGTGGCCTGGAAAGCACCTCCAAGGCGCGCTACGGGCGTGACCCGGTGTACGGTCCGGGTCCGCTGCCCAATGGTACCTGCCAGGCGCTCAACGGCAGCACGCTGGCCGGTGGTCCGCAGAACAACCTGTCGCGTTACTGTGAAAACGATGGCTTCACCACCTCCGACTCCTGGGGTTATCGCGTGCGGGCCATCTGGGACTACAACAACGTCTTCGCTGGCGTGAACCTGCGCCCCAGCGTGGCGTGGTCCCACGACGTCGACGGTTACTCGCCAGGCCCAGGCGGCAACTTCGAGGAAGGCCGCAAGGCAGTCAGCCTCGGCCTGGACGCCGAGTACCAGAACACCTACACCGCCAGCCTGTCGTACACCAACTTCTTCGACGGCAAGTACACCACCGTGGATGATCGCGACTTCGTCGCCCTCAGCTTCGGCATGAACTTCTAATCAGGACGAGACAGACAATGAAAACAACCAAAAGTCTGCTGAAAGCCGGGGTACTGGGCCTGTCCCTGCTGGCGACCAGCGTCATGGCTGCGGTTTCCGCCGACGAAGCGGCCAAGCTGGGCAGTACCCTGACCCCAATGGGCGCCGAGAAGGCCGGAAACGCCGACGGCTCGATCACGGCCTGGCAGCCGCTGTCCAAGACTGCCGGCAGTGTCGACAGCAAAGGCTTCCTGTCGGACCCGTACGGCAGCGAAAAGCCCAAGTTCACCATCACCGCGCAGAACGTCGACCAGTACAAGGACAAGCTGTCTCCCGGCCAGGTAGCGATGTTCAAGCGCTACCCCGACACCTATAAGATCCCGGTCTACCCGACCCACCGCGGGGCCACCGTGCCTGATGAGGTGTTCGCCGCCATCAAGGAAAACGCTACCAAGACCACCCTGGTCGAAGGTGGCAATGGTCTGAACAACTTCAAGACCGCTGTGCCATTCCCAATTCCGAAAAGTGGCCTGGAAGTGGTCTGGAACCACATCACTCGCTATCGCGGCGGCAGCGTGAGCCGTCTGGTAACCCAGGCCACACCGCAGCAGAACGGCTCTTACAGCCTGGTGTACTTCGCGGACCAGTTCGTCTTCCGTGACAAGATGAAGGACTACGACCCGAACAACCCCGGCAACATCCTGTTCTACTTCAAGCAGGAAGTGACCGCGCCGGCGCGCCTGGCGGGGACCGTACTGCTGGTGCACGAAACCCTGGACCAGGTGAAGGAGCCACGCAAGGCCTGGATCTACAACGCCGGCCAGCGTCGTGTTCGCCAGGCACCGCAAGTGTCCTACGACGGCCCGGGTACCGCGGCCGACGGTCTGCGCACCTCGGACAACCTGGACATGTACAACGGCGCACCCGACCGCTACGACTGGAAGCTCGAAGGCAAGAAGGAGATGTTCATCGCCTCCAACGCCTACAAGCTCGATGACCCGAAGCTCAAGTACGCCGACATCCTCAAGGCCGGTCACATCAACCAGGACCTGGCGCGTTACGAGCTGCGCCGAGTGTGGCATGTGGTTGCGACCCTCAAGCCTGGCCAGCGCCACATCTACGCCAAGCGTGATTTCTACATCGACGAAGACACCTGGCAGGCGGCGGTGATCGACCAGTACGACGGCCGTGGCCAGCTGTGGCGCGTCTCCGAAGCCCACTCCCAGGACTACTACAACGTGCAGGTGCCGTGGTACACCCTGGAAGCCATCTACGACCTGCAGTCGGGCCGTTACCTGGCGTTGGGCATGAAGAACGAGGAAAAACGTGCCTACGACTTCGGCTTCAGTGCCAGCAAGGCCGACTTCCAGCCTGCTGCGCTGCGCCAGACAGGGGTACGCTGAACCCCAACCTGAAAACACCTTGCTATCTCCCAGAACGCCCCGGCTTGCCGGGGCGTTTCTGTTTTTGCCACAGGCCCCGCCGCCCGCAAGGTCGTCGCGCTGCACATGGGCATCGGCTGGCCAGCGATAAGCACCCCATCATTGTGCTGAATACCCTGGCAAACCCCCGCTCCAGCCTTTGTCCATCGGTGCTGTTGCTTTTTGTCGTAGTCTTTTTTGTGCCTGTAGCGTCCATCATCTTCAAATACGCCGAGTTACCCGCTAGTCTCGCAGCAATCCGTACTGCCGAAGTCTTCCAACTAGAACGAGCCGGCCATGACAGATCTGTCCCGTATGAATGGATTCGCCAGCCAGGCTTTGGGCCTGCTGGACGGGCGTTTCTTCCGGCCACCGCTGCCGGAGGGCCATGTACCGCGCCCACGCTTGTGCCAGCGCCTGCATGCAGGGTTGGCGGGGCGCTTGTTGTTGGTCAATGCCCCGGCCGGGTTCGGCAAGAGCTCCCTGGCCGTCGAGTTCAGCCAGGCACTGCCCGATCACTGGCGTAGCCTCTGGCTCGGGTTGAGCCGCCGCGATGCCGATCCTGGGCGTTTCCTCGAACGGTTGCTCGAAGGCCTCCAGCAGTTCTGTCCGGCGCTGGGTGGCCAGGCCATGGGGCTGCTGAAAATGCGCCAGCGCCATCAGCCGTTCGCGTTCGAGGAGTGGATCGACGGCCTGCTCGACGAATTGGCGCTATACCTGCAACCCGACACCCCGTTGTTGCTGGTGCTGGATGACTATCACCTGGCGCAGGGGCCGGTACTCGACCGGTGCTTGCAGTTTTTCCTCAATCACTTGCCCAATGGGCTGGTGTTGCTGATCACCAGCCGTCAACGACCAGACTGGCACCTGGCGCGCCTGCGCCTGTCGCGGCAACTGGTGGAACTGAACGAGCAGGACTTACGACTTACGCCTGATGAATCGCTGGCGGTCATTGGCCGGCAACCCATTGGGCTGCGTGGCCAGGCCCTGGACAACCTGATCCAGCGCAGCGATGGCTGGGTGGCCGGGCTGCGCTTCTGGCAGTTGGCGGCCAGCGAGTCCGGCGATGAACATGCCTTACCCCAGGCCCTGCATGGCGGCGAGGGGCTGATCCGCGACTACCTCTTGGAAGAAGTGATCGACATCCTGCCGGCCGATGTGCAGACGTTCCTGTACGACACCGCCTGCCAGGAGCGATTCTGCGCTTCGCTGTGCGATGCCCTGCGCGAGCGTCAAGACAGCGCCACGATCCTGCGTTACCTGCAGGCTCACCAGGTGTTCCTGGTGCCTTTGGACGAGCACGGCCACTGGTTCCGCTACCACCACCTGTTCTCTGACCTGCTGCGCAGTCGCCAGGCCAGTGAACCGCTGGCGCAACTGCACTTGCGTGCCTGTCGTTGGTTCGAGGCCCAAGGCCTGCTGGATGAAGCGGTGGAGCAAGCCCTGCGCGCCGGCCACCTGGATGTGGCTGCCGATCTGGTGCAGAGCCTGTCGGAAGAACAACTGCTGGCCGAACAGAATGTCGGCATGTTGCTGCGTTGGAAGATGGACTTGCCGGACAGCCTGCTGATCAGCACGCCGCGGCTGATCGTGCTGTACAGTTGGGCGTTGGGGCTGGCCTGTCAGCTGGATGCCGCGGAGGAACTGGCGGGGTATCTGAGCCGCTTCCTGCCTGCGCCATCGGCCACTGCGCAAAAGTCCATGCTGGCTCAGTGGCTGGCGCTGAGCGGTGTGATCGCCCGGGGGCGTGGTGACCGTGAGCGCACGTTGACTTACTGCGGCGAGGCGTTGCAGAGTCTGCCGAACAAACGCTATGGCCAGCGCCTGGTATGCCTTTCGACGCTCTCCAACCTGGCCATCGCCGATTCCGACTTCTGGCGTGCCAGGGGCTGGAACCGCGAGGCGCTGGAGCTGGCCCAGCGGGTCGGTAACCCGTTGTTCGAGGCGCTTGCTCATTACGACCGTGCCCGTGTCCTGCATGCCCGTGGCGAAGTGTTGCGGGCTCTGGATGAAGTTCGCCAGGGGTTGCAGCGTCTGCAAGGGCTGTCGGGCCAGCGGCTCTATGCCGTGCGCGCGCGGTTGACGCTGTATGAAGGATACCTGCTCGCTTCGAACCTGCAGCCGGCGCAGGGCCGGGCGCGTTTGCGGGCGGGGCTCGGCGAAGCGCGCGCCTGTCGTGATATCAGCGTACTGATCGGGCACTGCGTGATCGCCTCGCTCGATGGCCGCGAAGGCCAGTTTGCCGAAGCGTTCGCCGAGCTGGCCGAGGCAGAGCGGTTGATGCACATCTGGGACGTGCCGCCGATCTACTACCTGGCCATGATCACCTTGGTGAAATGTGAATTGTGGCTGGCCCAGGGGCGCACCGACCTTGCCGAGTCCTGGTTGCTGCGGCTGGGCCAGACCTACGGTGGCGAGCATGCGGCGGCGCCCCCGGAATTCCACCCCTTGCTGCCACTGCACATCGAGCTGCAGCAGGCGCTGCTCGAGCGTATCCAATCGCGCAGCGAAGAGGCGGTGCGGCGCCTTTCGAGCCTGGTCGAGCGAGGCCAGGCCAGCGGCGGGATGATGCTGACGGTGTTTGCGCTGTGCCAGTGGATGGCCCTGCTGCTGGAGCAGGGGCTGGAGGCGCAGGCCTCTGCCCTGTTGCCCAAGGCGCTGACGGCGGCTCAAGGTGGCATTCTGCAGCCCTTCCAGCGCTTGATCGAGGCGCATCCGCTTTGGCTGCGCGAACAGTTGCTGGCGAATGCAGGCGGTTATGCCCAGGCCCAATTGCTTGCGCGTCTGCCCGAACTGCCGCTGGCCAGCGCTGGCAATGCTGAAGCCCTCAGCAGCCGGGAGCTCGCCGTACTGGAGCTGATCGCCCAAGGTTGTTCCAACCAGCAGATCAGCGAGCGGTTGTTCATTTCCTTGCACACCGTCAAGACCCACGCCAGTCATATCAACAGCAAGCTGGGGGTAGAGCGGCGCACCCAGGCCGTGGCCAAGGCCAAGTCCCTTGGCCTGCTGGCCTGAAGCTGGTTCTGCAGGCTGTCGCCTTGTAAAATGATGGCTCAGTGCCATTAATTGGGCGTCGCGTTCTCCGGGCTCATCTTTCCTGAAGTGCTGCCGATAAAAAAATCGGCGGTATGCATCGCCACGCGCCATTTTCCAATTATCCCAAGACAGGTCGTGTTGATGCTGCAGTACGGGCAAAAAAGCTTTCTGATCGTCGACGACTTCACCGACTTTCGCACGTCGACCCGTTCCATGCTGCGCGAACTGGGCGTGCGTGATGTGGACACCGCCGACAGTGGCGAGCAGGCCATCCGCATGTGCGGGCAGAAGCGCTACGACTTTATCCTCCAGGACTTCCACCTGGGCGACGGCAAGAAGAACGGCCAGCAGGTGCTGGAGGACCTGATCCTCGACAAGCTGATCAGCCACGAGTGCGTCTTCATCATGGTGACGGCCGAAAGCAGCCAAGCCATCGTGCTCAGCGCGATCGAACATGAGCCCGATGCCTACCTGACCAAGCCGTTCAACCGCGTTGGCCTGGCTCAGCGCCTGGAAAAGCTGGTGCAGCGCAAGACCCTGCTCAAGCCGATACTCCAGGCCCTGGACCGCGGTCGTCCGGCCGAAGTGCTGGCCGCGTGCGCCGAGCTGTGCAAGCAGGACCCGCGCTTCGCCCCGCTGTGCCTGCGCTATCGGGCCGATGCCTTGCGCGATCTCGGCCGCTTCGACGAGCTGGACAAGTTCCTCAAGGCCATTCTCGCCAGCCGACCGCAGCCGTGGGCGTACTCGGCGCTGGGCAGCCTGCTGCACAAGCGTGGTCAGCATGCCCAGGCCCAGGGCGTGTATGAACAGGCGCTCAAAGCCTTCCCGATCATGCCGGCGCTGTACGACGGCATGGCCGAGGTGCTGGTCGCCCAAGGCGAAACCAAGCGTGCCCAGCACATGCTGGAAGAAGCCGTGCGCCTGTCGCCCCTCGCGGTAAGGCGTCAGGCGGCCCTGGGCAAGCTGGCGTTGAGCAACGAAGATTTCGAAAGTGCCTCCAAGGCTTATCGGCATGCGGTGAACCAGGGGCAGAGCTCGCGCTACAAGGATGCCGAAAGCAACCTTGGCCTGGTTCAGGCATTGATGAACAAGAACGCGGGTTTTGGCCTCGATGCGCGTACTCGCGTCGAGATCAATACCGTGCTCAGCGAGGTGGCCAAGGAGAACGTCGAGGACCAGGGTCTGCAGGTTCGCGCCCGCTTGATGAAGGCCGCCAGCCTGCAGCAGGCAGGTGATGCCGAAACCGCCGCCAAGTTGACTGAGCAAGCCATGCAGCGTCTGGACAAGATGGAGCAGTTCTTCTCGGTCGAGGCTGCCCTTACCGTGGCCAAGCAGTTGCAAGCGCTTGGCCAGGAGGCAGCGGGCGGCGCCATTCTCAAAGGTTGCGTGGAAACCTATGGCGACGACCCCAAGGTCATGCAAAGCGTCGCCAAGCTGACTGACGACCCGGCGGTGCTTGGCGCTGTCACCGAGGCTGTCGACCTCAACCGTCAGGGGGTGCGCAGTTACCAGGGCGGGCAGTTGAACGAGGCGCTGGAGATGTTCCGCAAGGCGTTGGGGCTGCAACCGAAGAACATCAGTATCGCGCTGAACACGGCCCAGGCGTTGTTGCGCATCGGGGGTGAAACGCCATCGCCCGACATCATGCAAGAGTGCCGCAGTTGCCTGAACAGTGTGGCCGGCATCCCCGCCAGCGATAGCCGCTACGACCGCTATCGCAAATTGCACGTTCGGATATTCGGCGCATGAACCAGGACAACCAGGGGCTGGATTTCTCCACGGTGATCGCCTCCACCGTGCATGACGTGAAGAACTCGCTGTCAGCGTTGATCCAGGCACACGACCAGTGGCTGGCGCGCTTGCCCGAGGAGTTGCGCGGCGGGTCCGAGCAAGGGGTCATGGAACATGAGTTTCGTCATCTCAACGGCATGCTGGTGCAGCTGCTGGGCCTTTACAAACTGGGCGTCAACCAGTTGCCGGTATGCCCGGACTACCACGAGCTGGACGACTTCATCGAGGCCCAGCTCGCCGCTCACGAGGAGGTGCTCAAGCACCGCGATATCCTCGCTACCTGGCGTATCGACAGCGACAACCCGCTGGGTTTTTTCGACCGCGAACTGGTCGCCACGGTGGTGGCCAATGTGCTCACCAACGCCATCCGTTATGCCGGCCATGCGCTGCTGATCAGCATCGAGGAAGACGGTGAGCAGTTGGTGATAAGCGTCAACGACGATGGCGCGGGTTACCCGCCACGCATGCTCGAACGGCAGTTGGACTATGTGCAAGGGATCGACCCGCAGAGTGGCAGCACCGGGCTTGGTCTTTACTTCGCGGCCAGGATTGCGGCACTGCATGAACGCAATGGCGTACGCGGACGGATCGAGATTGCCAATGGCGGGGCGCTTGGCGGTGGGTTGTTCCGGTTGTATTTGCCTTGAGGCTGGTGGTGAATTGCGTTGAGGGTATTGGCGTACGCATGTATTTTTAGCGCCTATGAATGCGAACGCCGCCCGCGGGGCGAATCGCGAGCAAGGCTCGCTCCTACGTTTTTTTGGCCAGTAACACCAGTGGCAGACACGCGCGACCGCCTTGTTCGTAAGACTCGGTTTCGCGCCGTGCACCAAAGCGGTCGCGCGCAAATCCCGTAGCCATGACTGGCCCGAAACAAACGTAGGAGCGAGCCTTGCTCGCGATTCGCTGCGCGGGCGGCGCTCGATCTGCGCCTCACTACAGAACTGATGGTAGGCTCTCGTCTGAATCGCCCAAAACATACTCGGACATGCCCGGTAGCCAGATGCCCCCGCAAACCACCCTCATCCGCGAAACGTTCCCCGTCGGCCCCCTGCAGTGCAACTGCACGCTGATCGGCGACCCTGTCAGCAAAAAAGCCATCGTGGTCGATCCTGGGGGTGACCCGGACAAGATTCTCGCCCGCCTGCAGGCCCATGGCCTGACCTTGGTGAGCATCATTCACACCCACGCGCACTTCGACCATTTCCTTGCCTCAGGCAAGCTCAAGGAGTTGACTGGCGCCACCCTGCATCTGCACAAGGATGACCAGCCGCTGTGGGACAACCTGGAAATGCAGTGCCAGATGTTCGGGGTGCCCTACACGCCGGTGCCTTCGCCAGACCGCTGGCTTGGGGACGACGAGGAACTGGCCTGCGGTTGTGGCGTGGCGTTGCACACCCCGGGACACACGCCGGGTTCGATGAGCTTCTGGTTCGCCGAGGCCAAGCTGCTGGTAGCCGGTGACACCCTGTTCCGCCGTGGAATTGGCCGCACCGATTTGTGGGGTGGCGATCAGCGGGCCATCGTGCGCTCTATCAAGGAACGGTTGTATCGCCTGGACGAAGAGGCCATCGTGGTGACTGGCCACGGCCCTGACACACGCCTGGGCGACGAAATGCGCGAGAACCCTTTCGTGCGGGCGTGAGCCATCATGAAAAGCCTTTCATGGAATTTTTCCGTAAATTACCCATCCAAGGCTGGCGAAGATCCATTCGCGCTCTGCCGTACACATGAATTTCAGTAGGAGCTTGTCCATGTTCACCATGCGTCGTCTGATTATCGTCGCAACCGCCGCGGCCCTGATGGCCGGCTGTGCCAACCAGAACCCCTATGACAGCCAGGGTCAGGCGCAGGGCTCCACCGGGATGAGCAAAACCGCCAAGTACGGTGGCTTGGGCGCGCTGGCCGGTGCTATCGCCGGTGCCGCCATCGACCACAACAACCGTGGCAAGGGTGCGTTGATCGGTGCAGCCGCCGTCGGTGCCGCTGCCGCAGGCTATGGCTACTACGCCGACAAGCAGGAAGCCGCGCTGCGCGCGCAAATGGCAAACACCGGCGTCGAGGTTCAGCGTCAGGGTGACCAGATCAAGCTGATCATGCCAGGCAACATTACCTTCGCTACCGATTCGGCGAACATTGCCCCTAGCTTCTACACACCGCTGAACAACCTGGCCAGTTCGTTCAAGCAGTTCAACCAGAACACCATCGAAGTGGTTGGCTTCACCGACAGCACCGGCAGCCGCCAGCACAACATGGACCTGTCCCAGCGCCGTGCCCAGGCAGTCAGCAGCTACCTGACCTCCCAAGGTGTCGATGCCTCGCGCGTCACGGTGCGCGGTATGGGCCCGGACCAACCGATTGCCAGCAATGCCGATGCCAATGGCCGGGCGCAGAACCGCCGTGTCGAGGTCAACCTGAAGCCGATTCCTGGCCAGCAGTATGACCAGCAGGGTCAGGTTCAGCAGTACCCTTGATTGAGATAGGGGCTGCTGCGCAGTGTCTTCAACCACTGTCGCAGCGGCCTTGATCCGGGGCTGCCATGCAGCCCCTTCTCTCTAGCGCACCACGCTGGCCTGAATCGCCGTCAAGGCAATGGTGTGCACGATATCGTCCACCTGTGCTCCACGCGGCAAGTCGTTCACCGGCTTGCGCAACCCCTGCAGCATAGGTCCCAGGCTGACCCCGTCGGTGCTGCGCTGCACCGCTTTGTGGGTGGTGTTGCCGGTATTCAGGTCGGGGAATACGAATACCGTGGCACGCCCGGCCACTGGGCTTTGCGGTGCCAGCTGACGGGCGATCTCGGGGTTGGCTGCCGCGTCGTACTGCAGCGGGCCGTCAATCAGCAGGTTACGTTCGACGCTCTGTGCCAGGCGTGTCGCTTCTCGCACTTTTTCCACTTCATCATCGCTCGCCGAATCGCTCGAATAGCTGATCATCGCAACCCGTGGCGCGATGCCGAACGCCTGCGCGGATTCGGCGCTCTGCCGGGCAATTTCGGCCAGTTCGCTGGCGCTGGGGTGCGGGTTCATCACGCAATCGCCGTACACCAGCACCTGGTCGGGGAACAGCATGAAGTACACCGAGGACACCAGGCTGGCGCCCGGGGCGGTCTTGATCAGTTGCAGGGCAGGGCGGATCGTGTTGGCGGTGGAGTGCACCAAGCCAGAAACCAGGCCGTCGACCTCATCCAGTGCCAGCATCATGGTGCCGATCACGACCGGGTCCTCCAGTTGCTGCTCGGCCATGGGCGCATTGAGGTTCTTGCTCTTGCGCAGGTCGACCATCGGTTCGACATAGCGCCCGCGGATCTGTTCCGGGTCGAGAATTTCCAGGTCCGCCGGTAGGCTGATGCCCTGCGCGCGGGCTACCGCCTCGACGTCCTCGGGTTTGGCCAGCAGCACGCAGCGGGCGATGCCGCGCGCCTGGCAGATGGCAGCCGCCTGCACCAGCAACGGCTCGGCACCTTCGGGCAGCACGATGCGCTTGTTGGCTTGTTGGGCGCGTTGGATCAACTGGTAGCGGAACACCGCGGGTGACAGGCGCAGCTCGCGCGGGGTACCGCAACGCTGGTGCAGCCAAGCGGCGTCGAGGTGGCTGGCCACGAAGTCGGTGATGAATTCGGCGCGCTCGCGGTCATCCACCGGTATCTCGCGGTTCAACGAGTTGAGCTGGTTGGCGGTGTCGTACGAGCCGGTGCTGACCGACAGGATCGGCAGGCCAGCCTGCAGGGCGCCATGGCACAGGCCAAGGATGCGGGTGTCTGGCTTGCTGTCGCTGGTCAGCAACAGCCCGGCCAGGGGGACGCCGTTGATCGCCGCCAGGCTCACTGCGAGGATGATGTCGTCACGGTCGCCTGGCGTGACCACCAGGGTGCCCGGCGTCAGCAAGGGGACGGTATTGGCCACTGTGCGGGCGCAGATGATGATCTTGTTCATGCGCCGCTGCTCGTAGTCGCCGGCGTTGAGCACTTGCGCACCCAGCAGCTCGGCCACGTCGCGGGTGCGCGGGGCATTGAGCTCGGGCTGGTAGGGAATGCAGCCGAGCAGTCGGAAGTCATCGCCGCGCAGCAGGGGCGAATGCTCGCGAAGGCGCATGGCGAACTCGGCCATGCTCTCATCGGTTCGCACTTTGTTGAGGATCACCCCGAGCACTTTCGGGTCGCGTGGGCCACCGAACAGCTGGGCTTGCAACTCGACGCGGCCGGAGAGCTCGCTGAGCACTTCGTTTTCCGGCGCCGAAACCAGGATCACTTCGGCGTCCAGGCTCTTGGCCAGGTGCAGGTTGACCCGCGCCGCATAGCTGGCATGCCGGGTTGGCACCATGCCTTCGACCACCACCACGTCATTGCCGACGCAAGCTTGTTGGTAAAGCCGGATGATCTCTTCCAGCAGTTCGTCCAGCTGGCCGTCGCCGAGCATGCGTTCCACATGGGCCAGGCTCAGTGGAACAGGCGGCTTGATGCCGTGGGTGCGGGCCACCAGCTCGCTGGAGCGCTCGGGGCCGGTATCGCCCGGATGAGGCTGGGCAATGGGCTTGAAGAAACCCACCTTCAGCCCGGCGCGCTCCAGGGTGCGCACCAGGCCCAGGCTGATGGAGGTCAGGCCGACACCAAAGTCGGTCGGCGCAATGAAAAATGTCTGCATGCGTGCTTCTCGAAATAAGCGGTGCAAGGAATCAACGGCCAAGGGTAGCGCTATCGGCCCCCTGTGCGCACCAGCCGCAGGCGAAAGCCTGTCCGATGTGCTGTCGCCGTTGTCCGGCGTCGAGCACCCACGGGCGAGCCTGCCAAGGGGGTTGGTGGCGCAGATGTTGGGTATGGCCGCAGGAAAGCTCGACCACCCAGTGGCCTTCTTCGTCCTGGTGAAAGCCGGTGATCCGACTGATGGGCCGCTCCTGGTCCGCGGTGCGTTCGCATTCGGACGGTGCCTTGGTTACACTGGTGTCCTCTACATACTTTTGCAAAAGGTCGTGCCCCCATGCTGATCGCCGCCAACAAGGCTGTCTCCATCGAATATACCCTGACCAACGACGCCGGTGAGGTCATCGACAGCTCCGTCGGCGGCGCGCCGCTGGTGTACCTGCACGGTGCCGCCAACATCATCCCGGGCCTGGAAAAAGCCCTGGAAGGCAAAGAGTCCGGTGACGAGCTGGCCGTTGCCATCGAGCCGGAAGAAGCCTACGGCGAATACCTGGCCGAGCTGGTCAGCACCCTGAACCGCAGCATGTTCGAAGGCGTCGACGAGCTGGAAGTCGGCATGCAGTTCCACGCTTCGGCGCCGGACGGCCAGATGCAGATCGTCACCATCCGCGACATCGACGGCGATGACGTCACTGTCGACGGCAACCACCCTCTGGCTGGCCAGCGCCTGAACTTCAAGGTCAAGGTCGTCGACGTGCGTGACGCCAGCGAGGAAGAGATCGCTCACCGTCACATCCATGGTGAAGGTGGCCATCACCACTGATTTTCTGCGCTAAGCTCAGAAAGTCGCCAGGCGCTCGGGCAAGCCGACCAGCCTTCCCAACGGAAGGTGGACGGCTTGAACGAGCGCCTTTTTAGTGGGCGGGTTTCGCCCCAGCGGCAACCAGGAACCTCAGAGGGGATTTATCATGAGTGCATTTCACGACCTGACGTTGAAGGCGTTGAACGGCGAGGACCTGCCCCTGGCCCCGTTCAAGGGCCAGGTGGTGCTGGTGGTCAATGTCGCCTCCAAGTGTGGTCTGACGCCGCAGTACAAAGCCCTGGAGAATCTTTACCAGGACTACAAGGACAAAGGTTTCAACGTGCTTGGCCTGCCATGCAACCAGTTTGCCGGCCAGGAACCGGGCAGCGAAAAGGAGATTCAGGCGTTCTGCAGCCTGAATTACGGCGTGAGCTTCCCTCTGGGAAGCAAACTCGAAGTAAACGGGCCGCAACGTCACTCGTTGTATCGCCTGCTGGCGGGCGAGGGCGCCGAGTTCCCGGGGGATATCACCTGGAACTTCGAAAAGTTTCTGGTGGGCAAGGACGGGCGTGTGCTGGCCCGGTTCGCACCGCGTACCGCGCCGGATGATCCGTCCGTGGTGCAGGCCATCGAGAAAGCGCTGGGTTGAAGTCTTCATCGACGGCAGGCCGGCTCCGACAGAGGACCGCGCAGGTCCTGTGGGAGCCGGTTCGCCGGCGATGAGGCCGGTACCGGCGATACCCCAGAATCACCCAGATCAATAATACTGGGCCAGGCCTTCCTCTCCCCCTAACCTCAGGCGCAATTCCTCCCCAGACGGACGCGCGCCCATGTCAACCAACCCGCTGTTCCAACCCTTTACCTTCGGCGCCCTGCAGTTGCCGACCCGCGTCGTCATGGCCCCCATGACCCGGACCTTCTGCCCTGGTGGCGTTCCTCACGATGGCGTCGTCGATTACTACCGCCGCCGCGCGGCCGCAGGTGTGGGGTTGATCATCACCGAGGGCACCACAGTGGGTCACCGGGCGGCCAATGGCTACCCCAACGTTCCACGTTTCTACGGCGCGGATGCCCTGGCGGGTTGGAAACAGGTGGTCGATGCGGTTCACGCCGAAGGCGGGCGCATCGTGCCGCAGCTCTGGCACGTGGGCGCGGTACGCCGCCTGGGTACCGAGCCAGATGCCAGTGTGCCGGGCTACGGGCCGAGCGAGAAGGTAAAAGACGGCCAGGTGCTGGTGCATGGAATGACCCATGACGATATCCGTGAGGTAATCAGCGCTTTCGCCCAGGCCGCCAGCGATGCCCAGGCCATTGGCATGGATGGGGTGGAGATTCACGGTGCCCATGGCTACCTCATCGACCAATTCTTCTGGGCCTCCAGCAACCAGCGCGAGGATGAATACGGCGGCGACCTGGCCGCCCGTTCGCGGTTCGCCATCGAGCTGATCCAGGCAGTACGCGCCGCGGTCGGCCCGGACTTTCCGATCATCTTGCGTTTCTCGCAGTGGAAGCAGCAGGACTACAGTGCACGACTGGTAGACACCCCGGAGGCCTTGGGCGCTTTCCTCAAGCCGTTGTCCGAAGCCGGTGTGGATATCTTCCACTGTTCAACTCGACGTTTCTGGGAGCCTGAGTTCGAAGGCTCTGAACTGAACCTGGCGGGTTGGACCCGCAAGCTCACCGGCAAGCCCACCATCACCGTGGGCAGCGTCGGGTTGGAGGGGGAGTTTTTGCAGTTCATGGTCGACACCGACAAAGTGGCCAAGCCGGCCAGCCTCGAAGGGCTGTTGCGTCGCCTCGGCGATGAAGAGTTCGACCTGGTGGCAGTGGGTAGGGCGCTGCTGGTGGATGCCGAGTGGGCACTCAAGGTCCGCGAGGGGCGTGAGACGGAGGTACTGCCCTTTAGCCGCGAGGCATTGTCGACCCTGGCTTGATCGTCAGCGCAGGGGCTGTCGCTAGCGCCTGGTTGCAGGCGCTTTGCAGGTGCGCCTCGAACTGCTCGACAATCGCCGGCCAGCCCTGACGGCTGGCATGCTGGCGAGCGTTCAGGCGCACACGGCGCAGGGTTTCGTGCTCTTCCAGCAACCAGCAGGCAGCGTCGATGAAGGCGGCCTGGTCTCCTGGCATGGCCAGGGCGCCGCTGTGACCATGGCGAATGTGCTGGGCGGCGGCGGCCTCGTCATAAGCAACCACCGCCAGGCCGGAAGCCAGCGCTTCGAGCACGACATTGCCAAAGGTCTCGGTCAGGCTCGGAAACAGGAACAGGTCGCCACTGGCATAGTGTTCGGCCAGGGATTCGCCTCGTTGCGCGCCGCAGAAGACGGCCTCCGGCAGTTGCTGCTCGAGGGTTGCTCGCTGTGGGCCGTCACCCACCACCACCAGGCGCAGGCGCAGCTGTGGATAAGTGTTCTGCAAGGTTTGCAGGCAGGGCCGCAGCAGGCCGAGATTCTTTTCCGCGGCCAGTCGCCCGACATGCAGGACGGCAATGTCATGGGGCCCCAGCCCCCAACTGTCGCGCAGCGCCTGGCTGCGTCGCGCCGGGTTGAACAGGCAGGCATCGACGCCCCGGGCCATCAATGCCAGGCGTTCGAACCCCCGGCGCTCGAGTTCAAGCTGCTGGCTGGCACTGGGTACCAGTGTGGCGGCGGTGCGCCGGTGGAACCAGCGCAGGTAATGGGTCAGCAGCCGTGCCAACAAGCCCAGCCCGTACTGGCCGGAGTACTGCGGGAAGTTGGTATGAAAGCCGCTGACGACCGCGATGCCCAGGCGCCGCGCTGCGCGCAAGGCGCTGAGCCCCAGCGGCCCTTCGGTGGCGATGTACAGCACGTCCGGGCGCAGTTTGCGCCAGCGGCGCCACAGGGTATGCATCGATACTTCGCCCCATTGCAGCCCAGGGTAGCCGGGCAGGGCCCAGCCTCGACACAGCAGCAGGTCCTGGTCACTTTCGTCACGACCATCACCGGCCTGGCGTGGCCGTACTATTTCCACCTGATGGCCGCGTTGCCGAAGCCCTTCGCTCAAGTGGCCAAGGGTATTGGCCACACCGTTGATCTCGGGTGGGAAGGTTTCACTGACAAGGGCGATGCGAAGGGCTGGCATATTCATGACAAAAAGTTTCCGCCTGCTTCATTGCGCTCATGTGACGATGAAGTGACGCACGGATGACGCCTGATTTCCGGCGACGCCGGCGCTGTGAATATTTCGTTGCAAAGTGCTCAAGAACCGTGGACCTGTAGCCGATGCAGATGCATTCCATCATGGGTCGCGCTCCGGGAGAGCGGTGATGTTCAACAGAAAGCTCAAGAAAGAAATCCAGCAGTTGCGCGAGGACCTGTTGTCCATCGAGCAGGTCAAGTGCAGCCTCGACAGCGAGATGCTCGTGCTCCAGCTCGACCCCCAGGGACGCATCGACGCGGTCAACAGCAACTTCGAAAGCGAGATGCTGTACCGCAGCGAGCAGTTGATAGGACGCAATATCGAAGAGATCGTCCCCGCGCACGTGAAGAAGCTTGATTTCTATGAGCGGATGAAGAACGCCATCACCCGTGGCGAACACCTCAACGGCGCTTTCCGGCTGCTGCGTGGCAACGGCCAGGAGGCCTGGCTGCGTTCGATCCTGCAGCCGGTCAAGGGCAGCGATGGGCGGATCAAGCATTTCACCATGCACTCCAGCGACCTGACCCGCACCATCGAAACGTCGCGCGAGCACGAGAGCCTGATCAACGCGCTGATGCGTTCCACTGCCGTGATCGAGTTCAACCTCGATGGCTATGTGTTAACGGCCAACGACCGCTTCCTGCAGTCGGTGGGCTATAGCCTTGAGCAAGTGCGTGGCAAGCACCACCGTATTTTCTGCGAGCCGGAAGAAGCGAACTCTACGGCGTACCAGGCATTCTGGGAAAAACTGCGTCGTGGCGAATACGTGGCCGACCGGTTCAAGCGTGTCGATGCCCACGGTCGGGTGGTCTGGCTGGAAGCTTCCTACAACCCGATCTTCGACGCCCAGGATGTGTTGTACAAAGTCGTGAAGTTCGCCACGGTGATCACCGACCAGGTCAATCAGGAACTGGCGGTGGCCCAGGCGGCCGATATTGCCTACAACACGTCGCTGGAGACGGACTCCAGCGCGCGCAAGGCCACTGACGTGGTGACCCAGTCGGTAAGCGTGATGCGGGGCCTGGAAACGTCCATGCAGGAGGCTGCCGAAGGGATCAAGGCGCTGGACACCCAGTCGCGGGTGATCGGTTCGATCATCAAGACCATCAGCGACATCGCTGGCCAGACCAACCTGCTGGCCCTCAACGCCGCCATCGAGGCAGCCCGCGCAGGCGAGCAGGGCCGAGGCTTTGCCGTGGTAGCCGACGAAGTGCGTCAGTTGGCCTCGCGCACCAGTACCGCCACCGAGGAGATCGCCAGGGTCGTGCAGCAGAACGAGCAGCTTGCCCAGGCCGCGGTAGAGATCATTGACACCAGCAAGCGCCAGGCAGAGCAGGGGCTGGCGCTGGCGGCCGATACCGGTGGGGTGATCGTCGAGATTCAGGAAGGGGCGAAGAAAGTGGTGGATGCGGTGGGGCAGTTCTCCAGCCAGCTCAGCCACTGAGTCAGGCGCTCGGCTCCCGTGCGGTTTGCAGGAGCCTGCTTGCCGGCGATGCGCCGCTTTGCGGCGCCTTGAGCTCAATGACGCTCGCGCACCCAGAACAACGTAGCCCCCGCCACCGCCGCCGGCATCATCAGCACGTTCACCAGCGGCACCATCAGCGCCAGGTAAGTGATGCCGCCAAAGCCCAGCGACTGCCAGCGCTTGCTACGTAGCCAGGCGAGCATGTCCTGCCAACTCATCTTGTTGTTGTCCGCCGGGTAGTCGATGTACTGGATGGCCATCATCCACACACCGAAGATCAGCCACAGTGGCGCCGCTATCACGTTGACCACCGGGATCAGCGACAGGATGAACAGACCGATGGCCCGTGGCAGGAAGTAGCCCAGCTTGCGCATTTCGCGGCCAAGGGTTCGCGGCACCATCGCCACCAGCTCGCCCCAACTGAACGGCGGGAAGGTGTCTTGGCCGCGGACCACCACTTCGACTTTCTCGGCGAGAAAACCGTTGAACGGCGCGGCGATCACGTTGGCCAGCACGGTGAAGGTGAAGAACACCATCAACACCACGAGGGCGACGAACAGTGGCCATAGAATGTATGTCAGAAAACTCAGCCACTCAGGCAGGGTCGGCATCAGGGCGTCGACCCAGAGGCTGAACTGATGGCCTGCGAAGTAGATCAGCCCGCCGAACAGCAGCAGGTTGACCGCCAGGGGCAGCAGCACGAATAACCGAAGGTTCGGGCTCAGCACCAGTTTCAACCCTTCGCGAAGGTACTGGGGACCGGAAAGGACAGGGGCTTGCATCGGGACACTCCGCACAGAGGGAAAACGCGCTGACCTTACCGAGTTTGCGGCGCTGACGAAAGGCGGACGGTGGTTGGGAAACCGGCTGTAACAAAAGCGCCAGGTGTTTTCCTTCGTCGAAATTGGGGTATAGAGGATGCCTATGAGGTGGATTGTCGAAGGATATTTCCTTAATCTCTGCGACCTCGCTACAGTGCGCTCAACTTTTCAGGTTTCGGGCCTGCGCGATGTAGCACTTCCCCAAGTGTTGCGTAGGTCCTTTTAATTTCAGCTGCGCAGCTGGTACACCGATACCGGCCCTGTGCGGCCGGCTCGACAGGAGTTCGACATGTCCGAAGTACGTCATTCGCGCGTCATCATTCTCGGTTCCGGCCCTGCCGGTTACAGCGCCGCGGTCTATGCCGCCCGCGCCAACCTCAAGCCCCTGCTGATCACTGGCATGCAGGCCGGTGGCCAGCTGACCACCACCACCGAAGTCGACAACTGGCCGGGCGACCCCCACGGCCTGACCGGCCCAGCCCTGATGCAGCGCATGCAGGAGCACGCCGAGCGTTTCGAGACCGAAATCGTCTTCGACCACATCAATGCCGTCGACCTGGCCAACAAGCCCTACACCCTGCAAGGTGACAGCGGCAAGTACACCTGCGACGCACTGATCATCGCCACCGGCGCCAGCGCTCGTTACCTGGGCCTCCCGTCGGAAGAAGCCTTCATGGGCAAAGGCGTTTCTGCCTGCGCTACCTGCGACGGGTTCTTCTACCGCAACAAGCCGGTAGCGGTGGTGGGCGGTGGCAACACTGCCGTGGAAGAGGCGCTGTACCTGGCCAACATCGCCAGCAAGGTCACCCTGGTGCATCGCCGCGATACCTTCCGCGCCGAGAAGATCCTGGTCGACAAGCTCAACGCCCGTGTCGCCGAAGGCAAGATCGAGCTCAAGCTCAACGCCACGCTGGATGAAGTGCTGGGCGACAACATGGGCGTCACCGGTGCGCGCCTGAAGAACAACGATGGCAGCAGCGACGAAATCAAGGTCGACGGCGTGTTCATCGCTATTGGCCACACCCCGAACACTTCGCTGTTCGAAGGCCAGCTGACCCTCAAGGACGGCTACCTGGTGGTCAACGGCGGCCGTGACGGCAACGCCACCGCCACCAATGTCGAGGGCGTGTTCGCGGCCGGCGATGTGGCAGACCACGTTTACCGTCAGGCCATCACCTCGGCCGGCGCAGGCTGCATGGCAGCACTGGACGTCGAGCGCTACCTGGATGGCCTGGCAAACGCCTCGCACTGATCGCAGGGCGTTTCACGACCGAACCGGAAGGGGGCTGCTAGGCAGCCCCTTTTCGTATCTGGACTTTTTACAGGCTCAACCGCCTCTTACAGGCTCAACCGCATCGACAGGTCGACCGCCTTCACATCCTTGGTCATCGCACCAATCGAGATGTAGTCCACGCCCGTCTCGGCAATCACCCGCAGCGTGCTCTCGTTCACCCCGCCGCTGGCTTCGAGCTTCGCCTTGCTCGCCGTGATCCGCACCGCTTCACGCATCTCGTCCAGGGTCAGTTCGTCGAGCATGATGATATCGGCCCCGGCATCAAGTGCCTGACGCAGCTCGTCCAGGCTCTCCACTTCGATCTCCACCGGCTTGCCCGGAGCGATGCGATGCGCCGCCGCCACGGCTTCGGCGACGCCACCACTGGCGGCGATGTGGTTTTCCTTGATCAGGAAGGCGTCGTACAGACCGATGCGGTGGTTGTAGCAGCCACCACAGGTGACCGCATATTTCTGCGCCAGGCGCAGGCCGGGCAAAGTCTTGCGGGTGTCGAGCAGGCGTACCTGGGTATCGCTCACCCTGTCGGCCAGCGCCTGCGCGCGGGTAGCGACACCCGACAGCATCTGCAGGAAGTTCAGCGCCGAGCGCTCGCCACTTAGCAGCGAGCGTGCCGGGCCTTCGAGGTGGAACAAGGCCTGGTTGGCCTTGGCCCGCTCGCCATCGGCAACCTGCCAGTGCACGGCCACCCGCGGATCGAGCTGGCGGAACACCGCATCGACCCAGGCAGTGCCGGCGATCACGCAGTCTTCGCGGGTAATGATGGTGGCCTTGGCCAGGCGCTCGGCCGGGATCAGCTGTGCGGTGATGTCGCCACTGCCGATGTCCTCCAGCAGCGCACGGCGCACATTGGCTTCGATTTCGGCAGTCAGGTCGGCGAGGCGTAGGTTCGGCATGTTCGGCTCCACAAGCTAGGTGCCGGCGATTATAGGGCAGGGGGACGGTGTGTACAGCCGCCTTGCAGGTGACCTTTGGTCAGGTGCGCCGAGCATTCGCTTCAACCCATGGTCTTTACCCTGCGATGCAATGGATGCTGGCAGAGGCCCGCTTTTTTATCGATAATATCGACCAATATTTGGCGTCATAGCTTTGACGATTTTCGCGCTAAGACTTGAAAACACCCAGCAAGGAGTCAGGGATGCAAAAAGAAGGCAAGGTGGTGCCCTTGGCGGCGGCCATCGATCGTGGCGTGCGTACGCCTTTGCCTTGCCTCCCCATGTTGCTGCTGCAGGTACGCGACAAAGCTGCCTTGCAGTTGCGCCAGGCCCTGCAGGACTTGTTCGACAATGCCGACGACACCCTTTTCGAAATGGCGGACAAGGCCGCTGAGCGTTTCGACCAGAACCTGTACTTCGAAGCGATGCGCGACTTGCGGCTCAAGCGCAAGAGCATCGAGCGCGGTTTTCTCGATATCTACCACGATGCCTTCGCGCGCCTGGGCCGGGTCGACCCCTTGGCTGGCCTCAGTCAGCCTGACAGCCCGCGCGGGCAGGCGCAGCTGGAGCGGGCCGCCGCGGTCGATGGCATGATCGCGCGGGTGCTGTCGCGCGATGGCCTTGCGCTGGGGCAACTGAACCTTCGGTTCCAGACTTTGCTTGGCCATGCGCTGGACGACTGGCACAACCCGCTGGAGCCTGGCGCGCTGTGCGGCTACTTCCTCGACGCCGGGCGCAGCCTGGGGGTCGGGCTGCGGGTCAAGCTGGTGCTGTTGAAGTTGTTCGAACGCTACGTTCTGCGTGACATCGACGTGCTATATGGCGAGGCGAACCAGTTGCTCGCCGCGGCAGGCGTGCTGCCCGACCTGCAGCCTGCGCCGCGCCGCCGGGCAGAAGATCGGCAACGGGCATCCCGGCGTGCGTTGGCAGCCGAGGTCCGCGAGGATGTTACCGGCCAGAATGCGGCCGGTCAGGCGTTCTTCGATTCGTTGCAAGGCCTGCTGGCACCCGAACGCGGGCGGTTCGCGCCGCGCTTGCAAGCGGTGGCGACTGCCCATCCGATCAGCACCGCCGACCTGTTGCGCCTGCTGTCGCACCTTCAACAGTACGTACCGGCCACCTACGAGCCTGAGGACTTCGTCCTTGGCCAGCAGCTCGAGCAGCTGTTGTTGCGTGTCAGTGTTCGCAGCGGTACCCGCAGGCGTATCGCCACGGCCGACGAAGACATGATCAACCTCGTCGGCCTGCTGTTCGACTTCATCCTGGCTGACGACAACTTGCCGCCATCCCTGCGCGCATTGCTGGGCCGTTTGCATATACCGGTGCTGAAGGTCGCGCTGCTCGACAAGGGCGTGTTCAGCCGGCCCAGCCATCCCGTGCGGCGCTTGCTCAACGAATTGGCCGCTGCCTCGTTCGGCTGGGATGCCCATGCGCAGGGCCTGCGCGACAGCCTGCATCTGCGTGTGGAGCGCATCGTCCAGCGGCTGCTGAACGATTTCACCGACGACGTGGGTCTGTTTGCCGAACTGCTGGAAGACTTCGTGACGTTCAACCAGGACGAACGGCGACGCAACGAACTGCTTGAGCAGCGCACCCGCGATGCCGAGGAAGGCCGTGCGCGTGCCTTGCAGGCCCGACAGCAGGTGCAGCAGGCGCTCAATCAGCGCTTGCGCGGGCATGTATGGCCGCAGGTGGTGGTGCAGATGCTGGTGCAGTCATGGAGCCAGGTGATGATGCTGGCATGGCTCAAGCAAGGCGAGGCGTCCCTGGCCTGGGTCAACGCTTTGGCAACCTTGGACGCATTGCTGGCCAGTATTGCCCCCCACCACGGGCCGCGGGCTTGTGAGCGCCTGTTGCAGCAGGTGCCGGGGCTGCTCAAGGCCCTGCGCGACGGCCTGGCGGGCGTGGCGCAGGATTCGGCCGCCACTCGCGAATTCTTCCTTGCCCTGGAGCGGTTGCACCTGCGTGCTTGCGCCGGGGGAGAGCCGTCTACAGTCGACGACGATCCGGCCTTGGCAGAGGTGCTGGTCGGCGACGACATCGTCTTGGCGATTGCCGAAGAACCGGCCTGTGCGCCCTTGCGTCAGTCCGATGGCCTGGCCATGCACATGCAGCAGGTCCAGCGCCTGCGTATCGGCAGCTGGGTCGAGGTGTTCGATGACGAGGAGCCGCTGCGCTGCAAGCTGGTGGCGCGCATCGACGGCACTGACCGCCTGGTGTTCGCCAACCGCACCGGAATGAAAGCGCGCGAGTGGAGCACGGCGGGCCTGGCACAAGCCCTGCGCCATGGAGAAGCCCGCCTGCTGGACGACGGCCAGCTGTTCGAGCGGGCGCTCGAGACTGTCCTGGACCGCTTGCGGCAGCAACACGCCCACTGAAACGGCCCGCTGGCCAATCGTCACAATGATTTACATGCACCCGGTGTCGGTGGCAGGGCATACTGCGCGGGTAACCCCTGCTATTCAGGAACTCCCCATGCAACTGAACCGTGCGACAGGCTGGTTCGACGGCGTCACCCATTGCCCCTCGCCGAACTTCAACGCGCGCCCTGCAGGTGAGTCGATTTCCCTGCTGGTTATCCACAACATCAGCTTGCCGCCTGCCTGCTTTGGCACGGGCAATGTCCAGGCATTCTTCCAGAACCAGCTCGATCCCAAGGCGCACCCTTATTTCGAAGGCATCTGCCACCTGACGGTATCGGCGCACCTGTTCATCGAGCGCGATGGCGCCGTTACCCAGTTCGTGTCACTGCTCGATCGCGCCTGGCATGCGGGTGTGTCGTCGTTCGATGGGCGTGAAGGCTGCAACGACTTCTCCATCGGCATCGAGCTCGAAGGCACTGACGACCTACCGTACACCGATGCCCAGTACGCTGCATTGGAGCAACTGACGCGACAGATACGCCGCGCCTGGCCGGCCATCGACCTGGCACGGATCCAGGGTCACAGCGACATCGCGCCAGTACGCAAGACCGATCCAGGGCCGGCATTCGACTGGCCCCGCTACCGAAAAGCTGTCAAGGAAAACGAGGACAACGCATGAGTTTTCTGGTGTTGGTGCTGGTGCTCTGGGTCGAGAAGTTTTCGGCCTTGCGTCATCGACTGCAGCGCGATGGCTTTTTCCTGGGAGAGCTGGTGCGCCTGGAGCGCAGCGGCAAGGTCCATCCCTGGTGGACGCTGGCCATTCTGGTGCTGGCACCGGTCATCCTGCTGACCCTGCTATTGCATGTGCTGGAGCCTGTGGCCTATGGCCTGCTGGCCATGCCGGTGCACCTGTTGGTGCTGATCTACAGTCTGGGCCGGGGAGATGCCAAGGCTGCGCTGGGGCCGTTTCGTGACGCCTGGCGCCGGGGCGACGAGCAGGCCGCGTTGCATGTGGCCGAGCGGGACCTGGGCCTGGTTGCCGAGGAGCCTCGGGCCTTGCTGGTGCAGGTTCAGGGGTATTTGCTGTGGCAGGCCTATCAAAGCTTCTTCGCAGTGATCTTCTGGTATTTCGTGCTCGGCCCCGCTGCCGCGCTGGCCTACCGCTTGTTGTCGCTGAGCATCGCGTACAGCGGTCAGCCCGCATTGAAGGCCAGCGCCGAGCGACTGCGACATGTCATGGATTGGCTGCCGGTGCGGATCATCGCCGTGAGCTTCGCCTTGGTGGGCAATTTCGTTGCCGTGATGCGTGTGATGCTGCACGAACTGTTGAACTGGCACATCAGTGCCGCGCACCTGGTGACCCGGGTGGGTCGAGTTGCCGACGACATTCCCGATGAGGAAGACAGTCAGCGTGGGCTTGGCCGTCTGGACAGCCTCTGGGAGCTGCTGTTGCGCACCGCCGTGTTGTGGTACGCGTGCTTCGCGCTGTGGACCGTGCTGGTTTGAGCCTGGAGGGGCCGGCTTGCACTGCGGCCCTGCCGCCATCGGTTAACCTTACTTTACAAACCTCCGATTCGATCTGCGTTATACCAGTGGCCTGGTGCTATCTCGCAGAACAATAAGAATCCATGGAGGTGACCTGTGAAGCGTTTGCTCTATCCGGCCATCGCATTGATGAATCGGCTGAGCTTCGGCCAGAAATTCAGCCTCATCAGTGTCCTGTTCTTCCTGCCCATGCTGGTGACCAGCTTTTATCTGGTCCGTGATGCCTACCAGCAATTCCAGTCCACTCGCGTCGAACTCGAGGGTATTTCACCCCTGGCTGGCAGCCTGGCGCTGCGAGGCGATCTGGAATCACTGGGCAACCTGTTGCAGATCAACGCGGTACTTGGCCAGTCGGGTCAGGCTGGAGACATCGAGTCACGCATCGCTGCGCTGCAGGACAGGGTCCAGGCGCAATTGCTTGCCTTGCAAGGCCATGACCCACTGCTGGAGGCCAAGCGCGAGGAGCTGTCGGCAGCCTTTGCCCAGGCCCGGGTGGAGTCCTCGCTGCAGAACAAGGTCGCGTTGTTCGACAAGCTGCTGGGCCTTGCCCAAGTGTTTGGCAAATTGCAGGTCAACCAGTCCGGCTTGGGCCAGGACGACCAGGCGTCGGTCCGTCAGCTGAGCGAGCTGGTAGGCACTGCTACGGCCCAGGTCACCCAGACCCTGGGCGAAGGCAGGGCCATGGGTGCCGTGGCGTTGGGCCGGGGCTTCATCGACTCTGCCGGCAGCGCTCGGTTCGAAGACCTGCTGCAACGTCTGGAGCGCCTGGCCGCCGACTATGCCATTCGCCTGGACGATGCACTGGCCGGGGACCAGGCCGTGAAGGCAGGCTTGGCAGGGGCCGCGCAGGCTAGCCAGGCCACGGTCAAGCAGGCGGCGGCATTGTTCGAGGAGCAGGTGGTGGTGGCCGAGACCCTGGATGCGCCTTGGGCGACGTTCTATCAACAAGTCAGCGACCTGATCGGCCAGACCTACCAGCTCAACGATGCCATTCTTGCCCAGTTGCAAGGGCAACTGCAGGCGCGCCTGAGCGAGCAGCGCCTACGTATGGTGGGCCTGGTCGGCGTGCTGGCGGGCGTCTTTGCGCTGATTCTCTATCTCTATGGTGGTTTCTTCGTCTCGACCAAGGCCACCTTGCGCAAGTTGGGCAGTGCCATGGACAAGGTCGCGGACGGTGACATGACGGTCAGCTTCCAGGCCCATAGCCGCGATGAACTGGGCGAGCTGGGCCAGGGCTTCAACGAAACCGTCAAGCGCATCCGGGGGTTGATCGACCAGGTGGGGCGCACCGTGGCTACGGTCGAGGAGCAGGCCGAGCAGGTGCTGGCTGTGTCGGCTCGCAGCAACCTGGCGGTCAGTGGTCAGCGTGAGCAGATCGAACAGGTGGCCACGGCGATGAACCAGATGAGCGCGACCGCCCTGGAAGTGGCGCGCAGTGCGGCGCTGGCAGCCGAGGGGGCGCAGCAGGTCAACCGTGAGAGTGCCAATGGCCGAGGCCTGGTGGAGCACCAGCAAGGCAGCATCGACCGTCTGGCGGCGGAAATCGACGAGACGGTATCGGCGATCAACCAACTGGCCGGCGACAGCCAGGCGATTGGCCGAGTGCTGGAGGTGATCCGCAGCATTGCCGAGCAGACCAACTTGCTGGCACTCAACGCCGCCATCGAGGCGGCCCGCGCCGGCGAGCAGGGCCGGGGCTTTGCCGTGGTCGCCGACGAAGTGCGCACGCTGGCCCGACGCACCCAGGACTCCACCGAAGAAATCGCGCTGATGATCCAGCGCCTGCAAGCCGGCGTGGCCGCTGCAGTCCAGGCGATGGGCAGCAGTCACCAAATGGCGTCGGGCACGGTGGATGAGGCACGCCAGGTACAGCAGGCGTTGGGCAATATCCTCGGCGCGGTTGGCGGGATCGTCGAGCAGAACCAGCAAATCGCAGCTGCCGTCGAGCAACAGACAGCGGTGGCCCATGACATCGACCAGAATATCGTGGCGATCAACCGGGCGGCGCAGGACACCACCCAGGGAGCCTGCCAGACCGAAGATGCCAGCCGGGCGCTGTCGGCACAGGTAATCGAGTTGAAGCGTTTGATCGGAGCTTTTCGGGTCTAGGTCGGTCCTGCGGGACCGCCCTCGCTTGGGTCGAGGGCAATGCCTGTGGGCGCCGGCTTGCCGGCGATAGGGCATTGCCGGCCACTACCAGCCAAACAATTCACTCGCATTGTGCGTGCTGACCTCGGCCAACCGCTGTACATCGATGCCAATCAACTCCGCCAAGGCCGCGGCGATCTCCGGCAAGTGCTCCGGGCTGTTACGCAGCCCTGGGAACATCACCGGCGCCATGTCGGGTGAGTCGGTTTCCAGCACCACACACTCCAGCGGCAGCCTCGGCAAGGTCTTGCGCAGCCTCAACGCCTGCGGCCAGGTGCCGGCGCCGCCCAACCCCAGCTTGAAGCCCAGCTTGATGTATTCGCGGGCCTCCTCGTAGCTGCCCGCGAACGCATGGATGATGCCTGCCCGCGCCGGCTTGTAGCGCTTGAGCGTGGCGATCACCTGCGCGTGGCTGCGGCGCACGTGCAGCAGGGCCGGCAGTTCGAAGTCGCAGGCCATCTGCAACTGCGCCTCGAACAGCGCCTGTTGCTGCGCCTTGTCCAGCGCCGGCAGGTAGTAGTCCAGGCCGAACTCGCCGACTGCGCACAACCGTGGATCGCCACGCAGGCGTTCCAGCCAGTCGCGCAATTGCGTCAGGTGCTCGGGACGGTGCTGGTCGAGGTAGACCGGGTGCAGGCCCAGGGCTGCGAACAAGCGTCGGTCACCACAGACCAGGTCCCATACCCGCTGGAAGTTGGCCTGATACACGCCCAGCACCACCATCCGCTCGACCCCGCGCGCTGCCGCATCGTCCAGCAGGCGCCGGCGGTCAGGGTCGAAATCGGGGAAGTCCAGGTGGGTGTGGGTGTCGATCAGGCGCATGGTCAGGCAGCCGCGATGCGTTGCTTGAAGGTGCGGCCTATGGCATGTACGCCAGGCTCGTAGCGCTTGTCCTCGATGGCGGCCAGGGCCAGCTCCAGGGCTGTGGCGGCGATCAGTGCGTGCTGCTGGGCCATGGCATTGACCGGCAGCGGCAGGAAGTCGAGCAACTGGTTGTCGCCGAAGGTGCCCAACTGCAGTTGGCGCGAATTGGCAGGGCGCGCTTGCAGCGCGTCGAACACGCCTTGCAGCAGCACGTAGGAGGTGGTTACCAGCGCATCGGGCAGGCCGCCCAGTTCGTCGGTCAGTTGCTGCATCAGGCGCTGCCCGCATTCCCGGCTGAAGGCTTCGCCCTGGTAACGGCGTACATCACCGCCGAAGCCTTGCAGGGCTTCATCGAAACCGCCGGCACGGGCCTGGCTGACCGACAGTTCGGGGCGTGCACCGATCAGGGCGATGCTGCGTGGGTGCGTGGCCAACAGGCTTTGGGCCAACTGTCGGCTGGCATCGCGATCGTCACTGATCACCGAGCAGAAATAGGCTGGATCCAGGCGCCGGTCGATGGCGATTACCGGCAGGCCTTTGTCCAGCAGCTCTCGGTAGCTTTCGTCGTGCGGCTCCAGGCAACTGGCGACGAACAGGGCGTCGCAGCGGCGGGCGCGGAACAGCTGCTGCAACTGACGTTCGCTGTCAGGCTGGTCGTCGCTGCTGGCGATCAACAGCTGGTAGCCACGGGCGCGGGCGCCTTGCTCCAGCTGCTTGGCAATGCGGGCATAGCTGGGGTTTTCCAGATCCGGGAGAATGAAGCCAAGCGTGCGGGTATGGCGGCTGCGCAAGCCGGCAGCCTGGGGGTTGGGGGTGAAGCCGTGAGCCTCGACCACCGCACGTACCCGCTCGACCGTGGCGTTACTGATGCGCTGCTGTTCGGCCTTGCCGTTGATGACGTAACTGGCAGTGGTCACGGACACACCGGCCAGACGGGCGATATCGCTGAGTTTCACCGAGTTTTCCTTGTTATTACCGGGGCTGACCGCGAAGCCAGACCGGGTAGTTTGACCCAGGACAGGCACCGCGCGCAGACGACCATTGTCGCAATTGTCCGACAGGATGGGGCTTTTTCCTCGGCAGATTATCGAGTAACGTGGCCGCCTGGTCAGATTAATCGTTTCAGCAGGCAAATTTTCTGCCGGGGTCGTTGCCTGCGTCCGACTGTAGCACTGGTCGTTTTCGTGAATTTCACAACAATACCTCAGTACCCACCTGGGAACTGCAAAAGGAGAAGGTCATGCTCGAGCTCGCCAAAGAGCAGATAGCCATGGGCCAGAAGGCCGCCGACAAGGCCCAGGCCTTGCGCCTGTTGGCGGATCGGTTGGTCGCTGACGGCCTGGTCGCCGAAGGGTATCTGGAGGGGCTTCAGGCCCGCGAGGCGCAGGGGTCGACCTTCCTTGGCCAGGGCATTGCCATTCCCCACGGCACACCGCAGACCCGCGACCTGGTGTTCGCCACCGGCGTGCGCCTGCTGCAGTTTCCCGAAGGCGTGGACTGGGGCGATGGGCAGAGGGTTTACCTCGCCATCGGCATCGCGGCCCGCTCCGACGAGCACCTGCGCCTGCTGCAACTGCTGACCCGCGCGTTGGGCGAAACCGACCTGGCCGAGGCCCTGCGTCGGGCCAGTTCTGCCGAAGCGCTGCTCAAGTTGCTGCAGGGTGCTCCCCAGGCGTTGGCGCTGGACGCCCAACTGGTCAGCCTGAACCTTGCTGCCGAAGACTTCGACGAACTGGCCTGGCGTGGCTCGCGCCTGCTGCAACGCGCCGGGTGTGTCGACAATGGCTTTGCCGCCGCGCTGCAACAGGCTGAGCCCTTGCCCTTGGGCGAAGGGTTGTGGTGGCTGCACAGCGAGCGTCAGGTGTTGCAGCCCGGCCTGGCCTTCATCACGCCCCAGCAGCCACTGCGCTACCGTGAGCAACCGCTCAATGGTCTGTTCTGCCTGGCCAGCCTTGGCGCCGCCCATCAGGCCTTGCTCGAACGCCTGTGCGAAGTGTTGATCGAGGGCCGTGGACAGATGCTCTACCAGGCCACCAGCAGCCGTGCCGTGCTCGAGGTGCTGGGCGGCGAGGTGCCGGCCGACTGGCCGAGCGTACGGGTGGTGCTGGCCAACCCCCATGGTCTGCACGCCCGCCCGGCCAAAGCGCTGGCGCAGCTTGCAAAGGGCTTCGAGGGGGAAATCAGGGTGCGTCTGCTGGACAGCGCGCAGCCAGCAGTATCGGTCAAGAGCCTGAGCAAGCTGCTGAGCCTAGGGGCGCGGCGAGGCCAGGCGCTCGAACTGATCGCCGAGCCTGGCATCGCCGCCGATGCGCTGCCGGTGTTGCTGGCCGCCATCGAGCAAGGCCTTGGCGAAGAGGTGGAGCCTCTGCCCAAATGTGTGGTGCCGGAGCCTATGGTAGAGGCCGACGCGCTTCAGCCTCCGCTGGCCGGTAGCCATATCCAGGGCGTCGGTGCTGCCCCAGGCATTGCCGCTGGCCCTGCGTACCTGTGTGTCGAGCGTGACATCGATTACCCCCTGCGCGGCGAATCGCCCGCCCAGGAGCGGGTGAAGCTGCGCCAAGCGTTGGAGGCGGTGAATGCTGAACTCCAGGCCTTGGTACAACGTAGCGAAAAGGCCATTGGCGAGATCTTCGTCACCCACCAGGAAATGCTCGCCGACCCCGCGCTGACCGACGATGTCGAACTGCGTCTGGCTCAGGGCGAAAGCGCCGCGGCTGCATGGATGGCGGTCATCGAAGCGGCTGCGCGCCAGCAGGAAGCGCTGCACGATGCCCTGCTCGCTGAGCGCGCGGCCGACCTGCGCGATATCGGTCGGCGGGTATTGGCCCAGCTGTGCGGCCGGCAGACCCAGGAGGCCCCGGAGCAACCCTACGTGCTGGTGATGGCCGAAGTTGGCCCATCCGATGTCGCCCGGCTGGACCCGGCCCGGGTCGCCGGTATCGTCACTGCGCACGGCGGGGCCACCGCTCATAGCGCGATTGTCGCCCGTGCCTTGGGCATTCCGGCGGTGGTGGGCGTGGGCGAGTCGATTCTGCTGCTGGCGCCTGGCACCGCGCTGCTGCTGGACGGCCAGCGTGGTTTGGTCAGCGTCGCGCCTGGCGCTGACGAGCTGCAACGTGCCCTGGCCGAACGCGACCTGCGCGAGCAGCGTTTGCAGGCGGCCTGGGCCAGTCGTCATGAGCCGGCGGTGACCCGCGACGGCCATGCCGTCGAAGTGTTCGCCAATATCGGTGAAAGCACGGCTATCGACAAGGTGGTGGATCAAGGCGCCGAAGGTGTCGGCCTGCTGCGTACCGAACTGATTTTCATGGCCCACCCCCAAGCACCCGACGTCGCCACCCAGGAGGCCGAGTACCGCCGCGTGCTCGACGGCCTGCAGGGTCGGCCACTGGTGGTGCGGACTCTCGATGTGGGAGGCGACAAACCGCTGCCTTACTGGCCCATCGCCGCGGAGGAGAACCCCTTCCTCGGTGTGCGCGGCGTGCGTCTGACCCTGCAACGGCCGCAGGTCATGGAAGAGCAGCTGCGCGCCCTGCTGCGTGCGGCCGATCAACGGCCGCTGCGGATCATGTTCCCGATGGTCGGCCAGATTCACGAATGGCGCGAAGCCCGGGCCATGGTCGAACGTCTGCGTGAGGAAATCCCGGTGGCAGACCTGCAGGTCGGAATCATGGTCGAGGTGCCTTCGGCGGCCTTGTTGGCCGCACAGCTGGCCCGTGAGGTGGATTTCTTCAGCATCGGCACCAACGACCTGACCCAGTACACCCTGGCCATCGACCGTGGCCATCCGAGCCTATCGGCCCAGGCAGATGGCCTGCACCCGGCGGTGTTGAGCCTGATCGACATGACCGTGCGCGCCGCCCATGCCGAGGGCAAGTGGGTGGGCGTGTGCGGCGAGCTGGCCGCGGACCCGCAGGCAGTCGCCGTGCTGCTCGGCCTGGACGTCGACGAGCTCAGCGTCGCGGCCCGCAGCATTGCAGAAGTCAAAGCCCTGGTTCGCCAGGCCGATCACCAGACGGCCCGCGCCCTGGCGCGCGAGGCCCTGCAACAAGACAGCGCCGCGGCGGTTCGCGCGCTGGTGGAGCGTTACTGAATGGCCAAGATCCTCACCCTGACCCTGAACCCGGCGCTGGACATCACAGTCAGCCTCGATGCCCTGCGTCCCGGCCACGTGAACCGCAGCCAGGCCCAGCAGAGTCATGCCGCCGGTAAAGGCCTGAACGTTGCCCAGGTGCTGGCTGACCTGGGGCACAGCGTCACGGTCGGCGGCTTCCTTGGCCGCGACAACCTCCAGGCCTTCGAAGCCCTGATCGAGTGGCGCGGTTTTACCGACTGCTTCGTACGCGTTCCAGGCGAAACCCGTAGCAACATCAAGCTGGTCGAGGCCGACGGCCGCGTGACCGATATCAACGGGCAGGGGCCTGAAGTCGACGAAGCGGCTCAGGAGGCCCTGCTGCGTGTGTTGGAGCAGGTGGCCCCCGGACAGGATGCCGTGGTGGTCGCAGGCAGCCTGCCGCGTGGAGTGAGCCCTGAGTGGTTCAACCAATTGCTCGTGCGCCTCAAGGGCCTGGGCCTGAAAGTCGCGCTCGACAGCAGCGGCGAAGCCCTGCGCGCCGGGCTGCGCAGCGCGCCGTGGCTGGTCAAGCCCAACACCGAGGAGTTGGGCGAAGTGCTTGGCCTGACCGTGGACAGTGCAGCGCAGCAGCGCGCGGCGGCCCTGCGCCTGCTGGCCGATGGCGTCGAGCATGTGGTGGTTTCCGATGGGGCGGAAGGGGTCCGTTGGTTCGCCGATAACCTCACGGTGCAGGCTCGACCGCCGAAAGTGCGGGTCGCCAGCACGGTGGGGGCGGGCGATTCCCTGGTAGCCGGCATGGTGCATGGCTTGCTGCAGAGCGAAGCGCCGACCGATACCTTGCGCCGGGCCACCGCGATTGCTGCCCAGGCCGTCACCCAAGTCGGCTTCGGCATTCGTGATCGCGAGCAGTTGGCTCGCCTGGAAGCGGGTGTGCAACTGACAGAACAACAAGAGGGTTGCCGATGAACATTGCCATTGTCACCGCTTGCCCCAACGGGCAGGTGTCGAGCGTGCTCAGTGCTCGCCTGCTGGCCGCGGCGGCTCAGCGCCGGGGCTGGAGCACCAGTGTCGAAGTACAGGACAGCGAACATCCCGAGCGACAACTGACGCCTGCACAGATCGCCGACGCCGACTGTGTGCTGGTGATCAGCACGGGCCCGGTCGATCTGGCTCGTTTCGTCGGCAAGCGCCTGTACCAGAGCACCCCATCCCAGGCGTTGGCCGACCGTGAGGGGTTCCTCGATGAAGCCGCGGCCAATGCGCAAGTGCTGAGGGCGTCTGCCACCAGCCCCACATCGGCAACTGCCGTTGCGCCGCGCATCGTGGCGATCACGGCCTGCCCGACTGGGGTAGCGCATACCTTCATGGCGGCCGAAGCCTTACAACAGGCTGCCCAGCAGTTGGGTTACCAGCTGACCGTCGAGACCCAAGGTTCGGTGGGCGCGCGCAACCCGCTGTCCGCCGAAGCCATCGCCGAAGCCGATGTGGTGTTGCTGGCGGCCGACATCGAGGTGCCGACGGCACGCTTCGCCGGCAAGCGCATCTATCGTTGTGGCACCGGCACCGCCCTCAAGCAGGCCCGTGCCACGCTGGACAAGGCCCTGGCCGAAGGCAAGCTGGAGGGCGCCGCCGATGTCGCAGGTGCGCCGACTGCCGGCAAAGCCGAGAAAACGGGTATCTACAAGCACCTGCTGACCGGGGTGTCGTTCATGCTGCCGATGGTGGTGGCTGGCGGCTTGTTGATCGCGTTGTCGTTCGTCTTCGGTATCGAAGCCTATAAGGAACCAGGCACTTTGCCGGCTGCGTTGATGCAGATCGGGGGTGAGGCCGCGTTCAAGCTGATGGTGCCTTTGCTGGCCGGCTATATCGCCTGGTCGATTGCCGACCGCCCGGGGCTGGCCCCCGGCATGATCGGTGGCCTGCTGGCCAGCACCCTGGGGGCTGGGTTCATTGGCGGCATCGTCGCCGGTTTTCTCGCCGGCTACAGCGCCAAGGCCATTGCCCGCTGGGCGCGTCTGCCCAGCAGTCTCGATGCCCTCAAGCCGATTCTGATCATTCCGTTGCTGGCCAGCCTGTTCACTGGGCTGGTGATGATCTATGTGGTTGGCCAGCCGGTGGCGGCCATGCTCGAAGGCCTGACCCGCTTCCTCGACAGTATGGGCACCACCAATGCGATTCTTCTCGGGCTGTTGCTGGGCGGCATGATGTGCGTGGACCTTGGCGGCCCGATCAACAAGGCGGCCTACGCCTTCTCGGTGGGGCTGCTGGCTTCGTCCAGCTATGCACCGATGGCCGCGACCATGGCCGCCGGCATGGTGCCGCCGATTGGACTGGGCATCGCCAGCTTCCTCGCCCGGCGCAAGTTCGCCCAGAGCGAGCGTGAGGCCGGCAAGGCTGCGCTGGTACTAGGGCTTTGCTTCATTTCCGAAGGGGCCATCCCATTCGCTGCCAAAGACCCCTTGCGGGTGATTCCGGCGAGTATCGCAGGCGGTGCGTTGACCGGTGCCTTGTCGATGTATTTCGGGTGCAAGCTGATGGCACCGCATGGTGGGTTGTTCGTGCTGCTGATCCCTAATGCGATCAACCACGCGCTGCTCTACCTGCTGGCGATCGTGGCGGGCAGCCTGCTGACAGCGGTGGTGTATGCCGTGATCAAGAAGAGCGAGCGCGTGGAACTGGCGGTAGCGCCTGCCAAAGGCTAGGTATGCCCTGCAGGAGCCGGCTTGCCGGCGATGAGGCCGCGCAAGACAATCCAGAATCCCGCAGCATCGACGCTGCGGGGGCCTTATCGCCGGTGCTTCTGACGCAACGGCACCAGCAGGTCCATCAACCCGTTGTGGTCGATCTCGTGCATCAATGCCAGCAACCCGCCCAGCTCTCCAGTGGGAAACCCCTTGCGAGCGAACCAGGCCAAATAATCCCCAGGCAGGTCGGCGATGATCCGGCCCTGGTATTTGCCGAAGGGCATGGTACGGGTGACCAGTAGTTCGAGGGTTTCCGGTTTCATGGGCGCATCTGGCTGAGTAAAAGCGCAGACCATACTGCAATCTGCACGGGTGCCCAAGCGGCAATCATGCAGAACGCCGCTTCCAGTTCGTTTGCCTCATTAGATAACTTATTGATTTACAACGTTTTAACGATTCGTTGGCGCTTGGCATGAACGCTGCTCTGTTCCTAGGGACTTCCACCTGCCAAGGAGTTCATGCCATGAGCAACCCGAACAAAGACGTTATCAACGTGCTCAACGACCTGATCGAGTACAGCAAGGATGGCGAGAAAGGATTCAAGACGTCGGCCGAAGACGTGAAGAACCCTGAGCTCAAAGCCTTCTTCGTGCAGCGCGCAGGCGAATGCGCCTCGGCCGCCGCAGAGTTGCAGAGTGATGTGCGCCGCCTGGGTGGCGATCCGGAAACTTCCACCAGCATCAGCGGCGACCTGCACCGTGGCTGGGTCAACCTCAAGTCGATGGTCACCGGCAAGGATGAAGAAGCGGTGCTCAACGAAGTCGAGCGCGGTGAAGACCACGCCTTGAAGGCCTATAAGGAAGCCCGCGAAAAACTGGTCAAACTGGGCCGGGGCGCCAACGACCAGACCTACATGATCGTCGAGAAGCAACTCGAGGGTGTGCAGCGCAACCACGACCAGGTGAAGGCACTGCGCGACGCTGTTCGCGCACGTTCCTAAACCGGAGGCGCCTCGACCCGGTTACGGCCATTGGCCTTGGCCCGGTAGAGCGCCTCATCTGCCGCACCCAGCACGCTTGCCAGATCGTGCTGGGTGCCCGGCAGGTACAGGCCGATGCCAATGCTCACCGTCACCGAATGGGCATCGTCGGCAAAAGGTGCCAGTGCTTGCACGCTCGAACGGATGCGTTCGGCAAGAAGCTTGGCGCCGGCCAGGTCGGTCTCCGGCAGCACCACCTGGAACTCCTCCCCGCCATAGCGTGCCGCAAGGTCTGCCGGGCGCCGGATGCACTGTTCGATGGTCTTGGCCACTTCCCGTAGCGCATGGTCCCCGCCGGCATGGCCGTGACGTTGGTTGAAGGCCTTGAAGTGATCCACATCCACCATCAGCACCGCCAATGGCTGTCGATTTCGCTGGGCACGAGCCCATTCCTGACGCAGCACCTGGTCCAGGCGGCGGCGGTTGGCCAGTCCGGTCAGGCTGTCGGTGGCGGCCAGTGTCGCCAGGCCTTGTTCGGCTTCCTGGCGGCGGCGCAGCTCTCGGCCCAGCAACAGGCTCAGCCAGAGGATACCGATGCACAGCACACCGGTGGCACCGCTGACCAGAATCGCGGTGCGTCGCCAGGACTGGAACACCTCGTCGGCCGAGTGCACTACCAGCACGATCAATGGCAGGTCGGCAACACGTGCGAAGGTGTAGATACGGGGTGCGCCAGTGAAGCTGGAGCGGGCGGTGAAGCTGCCCCGGTGCTCACTGAGGATGCGCTTGAAGTTGGGGCTGTCGTTGACGTTGGCCCCGATCATCGGGTCCTGGGGGCGCGTCGGTTGTCGTGCCAGCAGTTGTCCGTCGGTGTTGATCAGGTTGATGCTACTGTCGTCGCCGATATCCAGTCGCCGGAACAGCTCGCTGAAGTACGACAGGCGCAGTGCGCCGGCAGCTACCCCAACGAACGCGGCGTCAGGCCCTGAAATACGTCGGCTGAAGCTGATGCACCAATCCAGGTCGCTGAGTTTGGACTTAAAGGGCGGGCCGACCAGCAACCCCAGATTGGGGTTATGCAGGTGGGCCTGAAAAATGCTGGTGTTGGCCAAGTTGGCCGTGCGTGGGACGGTGCTGGTGGAATCGCCCACTACGTTGCCTTGCTTGTCGAGCCAGAGCAGATCGCCGCGCTTGTGGTCGACGAAGGCGCCATTGAACAGCAGACGCTGGCGCAAGCTGGTGGGTATGTCCGGCAATTCCTTTCGGCTTACGGCCCAGATCAGGCCTTGCAAGGACTGATCGTAGAGCTCGACGTTGCGCAGGATATCGCTTTCGATGAGCTGGACGATGTTGTTGGACGAGCGAATGGCCGACAGCTCGACGCTGTCCCTTTCGCGTGCCAGCAGGTAGCTGACGATGGCCACGATAGCGAGCACGGCAAGGCAACTGGCCAGGTTCAGGATCAGTTCGGGGTGCGACCTGTAGAGTGCGATACGCGGAGATCGGGTGGGCATGCTCGCTACTGCTGAGGCAGGGGCCGTTATGCGGCGGCAGTATTCTAGGGAAGCGAGGATTGTCGGACAAGATTTGTCCGACGGAATTACCTGTGGGGGCTGTTTTTCAGCCCAAGTCGCCGGCCAACCGGCTCCTACTGAGCGTTTGCAACCCGGTAGTCGTCGGCTGGCTGGCGATCAATGCGTCAGAAGATGTTCACCGGGTAATCGACGATCACCCGCAGTTCATCGTTGTCACTGTTGCTGTCGATGGACGCATAGCCCTGGCTGCCACGGTGGGTGGCATAGCGCAGCAGTACCGACAGATCCTTCAGGTTGCCCTCCTGGAACACATACTTCACGTCCAGGTCACGTTCCCAGTGCATGGCGTTCTTGCCGTCCGCGCGGTAGTAGTCGTAGTGGGTCAGGTCCTTGTCAGCCTTGGTCAGGTCCGCTTCACCGCGCGAGTACGACAGTGACGACGTCAGGCCCGGTACACCCAGGCCTGCGAAGTCGTAGTTGTACTGCAGCTTCCAGGACTTCTCGTTGGGGGCGTTGAAGTCCGAGTACATACGCGAGTTGTCCAGGTAGATGCTGTCACCCAGGTTGATGTAGTCGAACGGCGTGTTGCCGTTGACCCGCTGGTAGGCGGCGGTGACGCTGTGGAACCCGGCGTTGACGGTGAAGTGCACGCTGTAGGTGTTGTTGTCGATCTTGCCCAGCAGCGCCTGGCCGGTGTCCTGGGTGTGGTAGAAGTGCACGCCTGGGTTCAGGCTGACCAGGTCGTTGACTACGTAGGTGTAGTCGAAGTCGGCGTAGTACTGGTTCCAGATGTCCTTCAGCTCTGCGGCATACAGGTTGGCGGTGATGTTCTCGGTGCCCGTCCAGGACGCGCCTGCCCAGTTCAGGTGCTTGCTCTCGTTGTCACCCAGCTTGCCGTAGTAGGTGTCGATGCGGCGGTGTCCGCTCTGGTTGTACGGCTTGGTGAAACTGGCCTGACCGGCTTCGAGCATCAGGCCTTCGATGCTGTTGTTGGTCAGATGCACGCCGCGGAACGTCTGCGGCAGCATGCGGGTTTCACCGCCAGCGATCACCGGATTGGTAAGGAACAGGTCACCGGCCTTGAGCTCGGTGTCGAAAGCCTTGAGCTTGACGGCTGCACCTGCGGTCGAGAACGAGTGCGGCGCGGCACCCAGTTCGTCTTCGTTCTTGAAGTGCGTAGGCAGGATGCTGGTGCCGGCATGGCCGCCACCGCCATCGAGTTTCAGGCCCAGCATGGCATGGGCGTCGAGGCCGAAGCCGACGACACCCGGCGTGTAGCCGGACTCGAACCGGGCAACCGCGCCCTGGCCCCACTCACGGGTGTCACGCACGCCGGGGAGGTGGTTATCGCGGTTGAAGTAGGCGTTGCGGAAATGCAGGTTCAGCGAAGAACCCTCGATGAAGCCTTCAGCTTTGTCTTCATCGGCCTGGGCGGCGAAGGGAATCGTTGCGGCCAATGCAACGAATAACGGGGTAAGACGATACGCGGTAAGCACCGGTATGAGCTCCTTTGGTCTATCGGTGGGGCAGTTTTTATTTTTGAATGTGCAACTTTCTTATTAGTGACGCTTCGGCCGCGCTGATGGTTAAAGCACATAAAAAAAGCCGCTGAGCGATCAGCGGCTTTAAAAGGCTAACATACCGGCACGGGAGGTGCCCATGGCGTAGCCAAGGGAAATCGGAAACGGTGACAGCGACAACTCAGCTGTCGGCATTGGCGTCGACAGAAGCTTTGGAAGCTGTCTGCTTGGCGTCTTTCAGAGTGTCTGCCTTGTGTGCCACGGCTTCGCGAGCTTCTTGCTGAGCTGCGGCCAGTTGTGCGTTACGGGCGACGAAAGCCTGGGATTCTTCGGCCATGGCCAGGGGCGACAACAACAGGGAAGACAGGATGAAGACGCTGGCAATACCCATACTGTTGGACATTTTGAAACTACCTTCTTGCTTGGCAAGTGCTGATTGAGACAGGACTAAAGTTAGTCCTTTCAATGCCCGGGAAACAGTATCGGGTACGATAAGCACTGTTGCACAAAAAGTAATTATCGCCGCTGAACTGGCTTAGATTTTTGCCTCAAACCCGCGTAGTTGAGCGCTTGGAAGGCGAATGCCAAAGGTGTTGGCGCCGGCTTCGCTGCGCACGAAAACATCGCCGCCATGCATCAGGGCAATGGCCTTGACGATGGCCAGCCCCAGGCCGTGGTTGCCGCCGCCACTGTTGCTGCGCGCCGCGTCCACCCGGTAGAAGCGCTCGAACAGCAGCGGCAGGTGGGTACCCTCGATGGCGGGGCCGGGGTTGCTCACGGCGATGCTGACCTGTTCGGCGTCGGCAGCGATGTGCACCTGGATCACCTGCTTGGGCGCGGTATGCTGCACGGCATTGTTGATCAGGTTGATCAGTGCCCGGCGCAATTGGGCTTTCTCGATGGGCGCCTGGGCGTCGCCGCTGACGGTGACGCGGACCTGCGCGTCTTCAAGGATGTAGTCCAGGTAGTCCAAGGTGGTCGCCACCTCTTCGGCCAGCGAGGCCTGGGTCAGGGCCGTGGCCTTGCTGCCCTGGTCGGCGCTGGCCAGGAACAGCATGTCGTTGATGATGCTGCGCAGTCGCTCCAGCTCTTCGAGGTTCGATTGCAGCACTTCGAAGTAGTGCTCGGCGCTGCGACCACGGGTCAGGGCGACCTGGGTCTGGCCGATCAGGTTGGTCAGTGGCGAGCGCAATTCATGGGCGACGTCGGCGTTGAAGGCCTCGAGCCGCGAATACGCCTGGCTGACCCGGTCGAGCGCGGCATTGAAGGCGCCTGCGAATTGCGCCAGCTCAGGCGCCAGGTCGTGGGTTTGCAGGCGTCCGTCCAGACGTGGCGGCGCCAGCGCCTGGGCTTCGTTGGAGAGGGCCAGAAGCGGACGCAGGCCAATGCGCGCCACCCAGTAGCCCAGCAGCGAGGCCAACAGCACACCGAGCACGGCAAGACCAACGATGGCCACCAACAAGCTGTGCTGGGCCTGCCAGAAGGTTTCGGTATCGATGCCGATCAGAAAGCGCAACGCGGGGCGGCCCGCCAAAGGTGGGAGTTCGCTGACCAGCACTTTGTAGGGGTAGGGCCGATCGGGCAGGCGCAGCTCGCGCATACCCTGCGGCCCTTCGGCGAATGTGCGGATAAGCGCGTCCGGCTGGCCATACTCGAATGCCGGGGTTTGGCTGACCACCCAGAAGCGGATGCGCCGGTCTTCTTCGCTGAGCAGGTTGAGCTTGTTGGTGATCTTGGCCCAGTGCTCAGGGGTGCCATAGCGGTTGAGGGTCGACTCAAGCACGCTGAAACGCGCATCGAGCTCGGCAGCGGGCAGCAGGTCGAGGCTGCGATCGACCTGGCGGTACAACGCCGAGCCAATCAACAGGAACACGCCCATCGCCACCAGGATGAACAGCGCCGACAATCGCAGGGCGATGGAGTTAGCCGGCACGGTTTTCCAGGACATAGCCCATGCCTCGTATGGTGTGCAGCAGCTTGTTGTCGAACGGGCCGTCGAGTTTGGCGCGCAGGCGTTTTATCGCCACCTCGACCACATTGGCGTCGCTGTCGAAATTGATGTCCCAGACCAGTTCGGCAATGGCGGTCTTGGACAGGATCTCGCCCTGCCGCCGGGCCAGTACGCTGAGCAGCGAGAACTCCTTGGCGGTGAGGTCCAGGCGCTGGCCGGCACGGCTGGCCTTGCGCGCCATCAGGTCGATCCACAGGTCGCCGACCTGGACCTGCAAAGGTTCATGGCTGCTGCTGCGGCGGGTGAGGGCTTGCAGGCGAGCGACCAGTTCCAGAAACGAGAACGGTTTGCCCAGATAATCGTCGGCACCTTCGCGCAAGCCATGGATACGGTCCTCGACCCGTTCGCGAGCGGTCAGCATGATCACCGGCGTCTGCTTGCGCGCCCGCAGTGCACGCAGCACGCCATAGCCATCCAGGCCAGGCAGCATCACGTCGAGCACGATCACCGCGTAGTCGCCTTCCAGGGCCAGGTGCAGGCCGTCGATGCCGTCGCGTGCGAGGTCCACGGTGAAGCCCTGTTCGCTCAGGCCGCGATACAGGTAGTCGGCGGTTTTTTCTTCGTCTTCGATGATCAGCACACGCATGGTCTTGTCTCAAGTGGCACTGGGCGCAGCCGCCTGGATGGCCCGGCGGCGATGGAACAAGCGTTCCAGGGCCAAGTATATGACCGGGGTGGTGAACAGCGTCAGGGCCTGGCTCACCAACAGCCCGCCGACCACGGCGATGCCCAAGGGCTGGCGCAGCTCGGCGCCGGTACCGAAGCCGAACATCAGCGGTACGGCACCGAGCAGGGCGGCGAGGGTGGTCATGAGGATCGGCCGAAAGCGCGTCAGGCAGGCCTGGTGGATCGCCTGCTCGGGCGTGATGCCCTGCGTGCGCTGGGCGTCCAGCGCGAAGTCGATCAGCAGGATGCCGTTCTTCTTGACGATGCCGATCAGCAGCACCACGCCGATCAGTCCCATGATGCTGAAGTCCTGCCCCATGGCCCATAACAGGATCAGCGCGCCCAGGCCCGCCGATGGCAGGGTGGAAATGATGGTCAGGGGGTGGACCAGGCTCTCGTAGAGCACGCCCAGGATGATGTACACCGCCACCAGTGCTGCCAGAATCAGCCACGGCTGGCTCGACAGCGAGCTCTGGAAGGCTTGGGCCGCACCCTGGAAGTTGCCGCTGATCGAGTCGGGCATGCCGAGTTCGCGCTGGGTGCGCTCAAGGATCTGCACGGCATCGCCCAGGGCCACGCCTGGCGCCAGGTTGAACGACAGGTTGGCGGCCGGGAACAGGCCATCGTGGCTGATCGACAGCGGCCCGGTGCTGGGCGGGGCGACATGGGCCAGCGCCGACAGGGGGACCATTTCGTGGGTCAGCGGCGAGCGCAGGTAGAAGTAGTTCAGGCTTTCGGCCTTGCCTCGTTGGCGGGCGTCGAGTTCGAGAATCACCTTGTACTGGTTGGTCTCGGTCTGGAATTCACTGATCTGCCGCTGGCCGAAGGCATCGTACAGCGCCTGGTCGACGTCGGTGGTGGTCAGGCCAAAGCGCGCCGCGGCCTGGCGGTCGATGTCGATGCGGGTGACGCTGGCGCCCAATTGCAGATCGTTGGACAGGTCGCGCAGTGCCGGGTTTTCCCGCAGGCGGTCGGTCAGGCGCTGGGTCCATAGGTTCAAGGCCATGCCATCATTGCTCTTGAGCACGTACTGGTACTGGGTGCGGGAAGGGCCGGAGCTGAGGTTGATGTCTTGCCCGGCGCGCATGTACAGGACGATGCCAGGCACCTGGGCCAGCTTTGGCCGCAGCCTGTCGATCAGCTCGCTGGCGGAAACGTCACGTTCGCCACGGGGTTTCAGGGCGATCCAGAATCGGCCGTTGGCGATGGTCTGGTTGCTGCCGGTCACGCCGACGGAATGGGAGAACGCGCGCACGGCTGGGTCGGCTTCGATGATCCTGGCCAGTGCCTGGTGCTTCTCGATCATGGCCGGGTACGACACATCCGCCGCCGCCTCGGTGGTGCCGAGGATGAAACCGGTGTCCTGCAGTGGGAAGAAACCTTTGGGGATTGCCACGTATCCGGCCACTGCCAACGCCAGGGTGATGCCGAACACACCCAGGGTCAGGCGCTGGTGGGCCAGGGCATGGTCCAGGGCACGCGCGTACCGGCGCACCAGGCGCTCGCCAAGGCCGCCGTGTTGCTCGCGAGGCGGGCGGCGCATGAACAGCGCGCACAACGTGGGCGCCAGCGTCAGCGACACCACCACCGAGATCAGGATGGTGGCCGTCGCGGTAAGGGCGAACTCCTTGAACAACCGGCCGACCACACCGCCCATGAACAGCAGCGGAATGAACGCAGCGATCAGCGAGAAACTGATCGAGATCACGGTGAAGCCGATTTCCCCGGCACCTTTGAGCGCGGCGGTGCGACTGTCGTCGCCCGCTTCAAGGTGGCGGTGGATGTTCTCCACCACGACGATGGCATCGTCCACCACGAAGCCGACGGCAATGACGATGGCCACCAGGGTCAGGTTGTTCAGGCTGAAACCGAACACATACATCAATGCGCAACTGGCGATCAGCGACACCCCTAGCACACTGGACACCACAAGCGTCGCCGACCATTGCCGCAGGAACAACGCCATCACCCCGATCACCAACACCACGGCGATCAACAGGGTCAGCTCCACCTCGTGCAGCGAGGCGCGGATGGTCTGTGTCCGGTCCTGCAGCACCGAGACCTCGACCGACGCAGGCAGCATCTCCTGCAGCCTTGGCAGCGCTTCCAGCACCCGGTCGACGGTGTCGACGATATTGGCACCGGGCTGGCGGAACACCACCAGGTTCAGCCCTGGTTGCGCGCCGGACCAGGCTTTGACGTAGGCGTTTTCGGCGCCATGGATCACTTTCGCCACATCCTGCAGATACACCGGCGCGCCGTCGCGGTAGGAGACGATCAGCTTGGCGTAGTCCTGCGGGTGGAACAGCTGGTCGTTGGCGGCGAGGGTCGACACGCTGTGCTCGCCGTACAACGCGCCCTTGGCCAGGTTCAGGCTGGTTTGCTGGATGGCCTGGCGCAGGTCGGCGAGGGTCAGGCCGATGGCTGCGAGTTTCTCCGGCTGCGCCTGGACCCGTATTGCCGGGCGCAACTGCCCGGTGATGTTGATCAGACCGACGCCTTCGATCTGGCTCAACTGGCGGGCCAGCAGGGTTTCGGCATAGTCACTCAGGTCATTGCCTGGCATCTGCGAGGAGCTTACGGTCAGCACCAGAACGGGGCTGTCGGCTGGGTTGACCTTGCGCCAGGTCGGCGGGTTGGGCAGGTCCTGGGGCAGGCGTGCGGTGGCGGTGTTGATCGCCGCCTGCACTTCCTGGGCAGCGGTATCGATGTTTTTGTCGAGGGTGAACTGCAAGATCAGGTTGGTCGAACCCAGGGCGCTGCTGCTGGTCATCTGGGTCATGCCCGGAATGGCGCTGAACTGCACCTCCAGCGGCGTCGCCACCGACGATGCCATGGTTTCCGGGCTGGCGCCGGGTAACTGGGCGGTGACCTGGATGGTCGGGAAGTCCGCTTCCGGCAACGGTGCCACCGGCAAGCGCGGGAAGGCGATGGCGCCCAGCAGCACCAGGGCGAATGTCAGCAGCAGGGTGGCGATCGGGTGGTCGATGCACCAGGCCGAAACGCCATTGCGCGTATTCATGGCTGACTCCTGCGGTCGGCCATTGCCGACGCGGCAGGGGCGTCAGGGGTGACCTCGACCCGCGACCCCGGCTTAAGCCGTGACTGGCCATCGAGTACCAGGCGCTCACCGGGCTTGACCCCGGCAATGACGTTCAGCTCGCTGTCCTGGTATATCAGCTTGACCGGCACGCTGGTGACCTTGTCGCCGTCCAGGCGGTAGACAAAGTGCCCATCGACGCCACGTTGCACCACCGGAGGCGGCACCACCAGGACGTTTTCGTCCACGGCGGTACGCAGGCGAATGGTGACCAGTTGTCCGGGCCACAGGCGGCCATCCTTATTGTCGAACTCGGCCTTGACCCGCACCGTGCCGGTGGTGGCGGAAATCTGGTTGTCGATCAGGGCCAGGTGGCCTTCGCCCAGCAGGTTGCGTTCGCCGTCGGCGTCCATGTAGGCCTGGACCAGAGCAGGGGCGGGGGCCTTGAGCAGGCGTTGCAGGGTCGGCAGCATGTGCTGCGGTAGGGAGAATTCGACGGCGATCGGGTCGATCTGGGTGACGCTGAACAGGCCTTGGGTGTCGCTGGTACGCACCAGGTTGCCAGGGTCGATGTTGCGAATACCGACTCGACCGGTCACCGGTGAGCGGATCTGGGTGTACGACAGCTGCACCTGGGCGTTGGCGATGGCCGCCTGGTTGCCCTTGACCGTAGCCTGTAACTGGTTGACCAGCGCCTGTTGCTGATCGAGCGTCTGTTTCGAAACGCCGTCATCGGCGCTCAACAGGCGGTAGCGCTTGAGATCGACGCCGGCCACTTGGATCTGCGCCTGGCTCTGGCCGAGCAGGGCGCGGGCCTGGTCCAGGCTGGCGCGAATCGCCCGGTCATCGAGGGTGGCCAGCAAGTCGCCTTGCTTCACCCATTGCCCCTCCTTGACCAGCACCTGGGTCAATACCCCCTCCACCTGGGGCCGCACTTCCACGCTGTGCAGCGACAGCACCGAGCCGATGGCACTGGCATAACGCGGCACGTCCTGCTGAACGACGCTGACCACCCGTACCGGAATCGCCGCCTGCGCACGTGGCCCGGGCGCTTGCTCGCGCTGGCCGAACCACAGGCCCAGCGCAGCCAGCGCCAGGAGCGCCACCGCGGCGAGAAAAAGAGAGCGGGACGGGCGTCGCATGGGGCAAGCACCTTGGCCAAGAGGGGTGGGAAACACGTGTCCGTAGTGAAGCTTATAGCCCCCTGACCGGGTCGGCAGCGTGACGCCTGGCTGACAGCGCCGACAGTTTCGGCTCGTTGGTGGCCAATTGCCAATATCCTGCGCTGGATCAATTCAACGCCTGTTTTTACCCCTAGAGTCAAATGCCCTGCCGATCTTCCCAACTACAACAACGAGTGCCTCCGATGAAGTGCAATTTGCCTGTTACCGGTCGCGAAGTGGATTACCCCGGCGATGCCAACATTCTTTCCACCACTGACCTGGACAGCCGTATCACCTATGCGAACCAGGATTTCGTGAAGGTCAGCGGGTTCTCCCATGATGAGTTGCTGGGCAATGCCCACCACATCGTCCGCCACCCGGACATGCCGCCCCAGGCTTTCGAGCAGATGTGGCAGACGCTCAAGGGCGGGCGTTCGTGGATGGGGCTGGTGAAGAACCGTTGCAAGAATGGCGATCATTACTGGGTCAGTGCATTCGTGTCGCCGATCAGCAGTGGCGGCCAGACCATCGAGTACCAATCGGTACGGACCAAGCCCAGCCCCGAGCTGGTCGCGGCGGCTGAGCGTTGCTATGCGCAGTTGCGCCAGGGCCGTGGCGGTTGGCGCCAGCGCATACCGGTGCTGGGGTTACGCAGCCGGCTGATGCTCAGCGTCGGCACGGTATTGGCGTCGGTGGCCGCGCTGGGCCATTGGGGCCTGGGTATAGGCGGCTTGCCCGCACTGCTGGAGTTGGGGCTGGCTGCAGGCTTGAGCGGCCTGGTGATCGTCGTCTTGCTACGCCCGTTCGAACGCCTGCGCGCACAGGCCCTGGCCATAGCCGACAACCCCTTGAGCCAGCAGTTGTACACCGGCCGACGTGATGACATCGGCCAGGTAGCTTTCGCCATGCGCATGCTCAAGGCCCAACTGGGCGCGGTGGTGGGGCGTATCGGCGACACCTCGACACGCCTGGCGGCCCATTCCGGCGCCTTGGTCGACGCCTTGCACACCAGTCATAGCCATAGCCTCGAGCAGCAAGGCGAAGCCGACCAGGTAGCCACGGCGATCCACCAGATGAGCGCCAGTGTTGCCCAGGTGGCGAGCAGCGCGCAGTTGGCAGCGGTGGCGGCGGATGAGGCCGAGGGCGAGACCCAGGCCGGGCATCGGTTGGTGGACCGTAACCGCAACGCCATCCAGGGTCTGGCCGGCGCGTTGGCCGAGGCCAGTCAGGTGATTCACCGGCTGGAAACCCACAGCAGCGAGATATCGGGTGTGCTCGATGTCATCCGCGGTATTGCCGAACAGACCAATTTGCTGGCATTGAACGCGGCGATAGAGGCGGCCCGAGCCGGCGAGCAAGGTCGGGGATTTGCCGTTGTGGCCGATGAAGTACGCAACCTTGCCAAGCGCACCGCGCAGTCGACCCATGAAATCCAGCGCATGATCGGTGCCCTCCAGGACGGCACCCGCGCCGCGGTAGAAGTGATGCAGCAAAGCAGCGAGCACGCCGGACACAGCGTCGAGCAGGCGCAACTGGCCAGTAGCGCCCTGGATGGCATCAGCGCCCGGGTCAACCAGATCAACGAGATGAGCTTGCAGATTGCCGCGGCGGTGGAGCAACAAAGCCAGGTCAGCGAGAGCATAAACCGCAATATCGTCAGTATTCGTCTGGCCAGTGAAGCGACGGTGGAGGTGGGGCAGCATAGCCACTCACGTGCCAGTGATGTGGCGTATTTGGCGCAGGACTTGCGGCGGTTGGCGGATGAGTTTTGGCGGCGTTGTCAGTAGGGGGATTGGGCGCCCCCATTTACATGCACCTCAGTTCTATCCAAAACGACTAGCTCCATATTTTTTGAGTCAACGCCTACACGTCGTGCAGATGTAGCTTTTACCTGGGTCGAGTTATCCAACGCCACTTGACCATCCGTTGGCGCGAGGGGCGCGGCGGCCAGGGTCCAGGCGTCGACTTCAAACATGGAGTCGTACAGCGCCACCTGGGCCAGTTGCTGGCGGGCCCGGGCATGATTGACCTCGGCGTCGAGGTTGCCGCTAGCGGCGTCCTTGAGCAGCCCGGCCAGCCCACCGAACAGTTGGCTGGCGGTCTGGCCGGCGGCTTCGAGCATGGCAGGCAATTGCTCGAGGGCGCCGTCGACGTAGTGCTCCAGCTCGCCGCCAAGGTTGGCCTGCAGGTGGCCTTCGAGGATTTCCAGGAACACCGCGCCCAAGTTGGCCCGGGGGTTGCGCCGCAGCTTCTGCCGGGTGACGCGGATGTCACCGGCACCCGCCACCAACCGCCAATCCAGGCCCTGCACGAGAGAGCGCATGCCCAAGGTGGTCAGGGCGATGTCGGCGTGGCTACGAGTAAAGAGCGCGGCTGGGTGAACTCGAGGTCAAGTAATTCTTAGTTGCAATCTTGCCTTTTCAACAATCCCCTTCAGCGTCTGAGCGTCATTTTGAGGCGACACCATGGTTGCCTTTTTTTGCCCGAGTTCATAGATCAATTTGTAAACACCCGCTGGAATTTCCAGATCATGTTCATCGCCAATATTTCCAATAGTAATCACCCCACTTTCAAGGGACTCGTTCACTATCCATAAAAGTAGTCAATAAAACGTTCAAAATTCTGGATCTTGAGCAATGAATCGCGCAGAACTCGGATCATAGTAGCGATACCGGTTGTAATGCAGCCCTGTTTCATGATCGTGGTACTGCCCCTGGAAGCGGATCGGGTTACCCAGACTATGCTGCTTGGCCCACTCCGAACGCGCCTCCCGCACCTCACCCCACGCCTTGTACTGCCCCGCCCACGCAACGTTGCCGTGCGGATCGGTCAACTCCATCGGCGTGCCGAGGTGGTCACAGTGGTACCAGGCAATCGCATCGAACGCCTGCGGTGGCATCGTCGTTTGCCACGACGGATCCTGATCGAAGTCGTACTCCCGCTGACGCCAATCCGGCTGCCTGTGCAGCACGATCGGGCGCTTGCGCAGGGCCTGGGCCACCGGCACGAAGCTGCCCGGTTCATACAGGTAGTGCACCGTGCGCCCGGTATCGCCATCGTCCCTTGGCGGTTAGCTTTCCCAGGCCAGGGTGTCGCCGTCCCAGCCGAACAGGGTGAAGCCACAGCTGAGATCACGTTGGCGCTTGGCCCGCTGCATCTTCCCGTTCACCCAGGCGCAAGTTATAAACTTGCGCCTGCTCAAAAAACATATTTTATCTAGACCTCAAGCGATATAGCTATAATGGCAAAATCCCCTTTGAGTCACTTTCTTTTAAAGAGATAAATTCAACGCCTAACACGCCGAGCGCTTCAGCCTTCTCCTTGAAATCCTCTGTGCAGTAAAGAGTATCTATGTACGGTGAAAGCCTATCAATTCGAAACACTGCACTGTCCTTTTTCTTAAGCATTAACGACTCAAAAGACTGCATTCGACCATACTCGTCACCAATAATTTTTGACGACAAATCAATCACATCATCAGGGCTATAAGATTTGAAAACAGCAGCATAGTAACCAATAGGATTATCCGTCCGCCCACCATTGACTTTGCAATCCACCTTAACCACATCAATGAAATGCACCCCGGTTTCTACACATGCAGCATAGAATTTTTCATTAATTGCATACAGTCCCTCCGCCAAACTACGAGCACCGAAATAATATTTTTTTGACTCCCCTACAAGCACCATCCCCGCAGGCATTTTTTCATGCCCACCATTAACTGGCGCATTTTTATACCAAGGGAAATACCCATATTCAATCTCACCCCAATTTTCGTATATTTTATCATAGAGTGCGGCATCTAGCAGACCCAGATGCGAGCCTACGTCTTTTTTCTGGCTAATCGCATAAAAGTTCATATTTAATCCAACCTTTTTGGTTTCAAACCTAGAGTTCCAGGCGCCTGCAGCATTTTACGATTTCGATTTTGGAGTACAACAATCCTTTCTCTCGCCACAGAGTCGCTGATCACACCCTCTCTGTAATCATTTTTTATCCTAAGCACTTCCATTCTTACATAGGCACTGTAAATTGGATGACTTCCGCAATGATACAACATTCGACCTACCCGCTTTGCTTTAGCCTCGCTATCGGGCATCAGAACACCATTCTCTTTTTTATCCATGCCATCACCAAGACCTATCGAGTCAAAGAATGGCTTATGTATTTTCCAGACTTGCTCAGGAATAATATGGTGAGCCTGAAGATTATCACCGATAGCACCCCCTAGAACATTATCGAGCTTTCGGCTGCAAAGCCATAAAGGGTCGGTCAGCTCTATTGGGTTTGAAACATAAATATATAGGTTTAGCCCACCAGCATAGCTTATTGGGTCTCTGCTGATGTAGCGTCCTTGTTTGGGCGCATAGTAGCGATTGCGATTATAGTGTAACCTTGTCTCATGATCGTGGTACTGCCCCTGGAAGCGAATCGGGTTACTCATCCCGACCTGCTTGGCCCACTCCGAACGCTCCTCCCGCACCTCACCCCACGCCTTGTACTGCCCCGCCCACGCAACGTTGCCGTGCGGATCGGTCAACTCCATTGGCGTGCCGAGGTGGTCACAGTGGTACCAGGCAATCGCATCGAACGCCTGCGGTGGCATCGTCGTCTGCCACAACGGATCCTGATCGAAGTCGTATTCCCGCTGACGCCAATCCGGCTGCCTGTGCAGCACGATCGGGCGCTTGCGCAGGGCCTGGGCCACCGGCACGAAACTGCCCGGTTCATACAGGTAGTGCACCGTGCGCCCGGTATCGCCATCGTCCCTTTGTGGTGAGCTTTCCCAGGCCAGGGTGTCGCCGTCCCAGCCGGTACCTGTGCGCATTATGAATTTTTACATGAAAAGCTACTTGCATACGTAGCTGACAAAGTAATCCGTAAGAATTTTATCCGCTAGTTTATAGTTCTCGTCGTCGCATTGAAGGAACTCCATAAACCAACTGAGCTTTTCCGACATCATTTCTTGATCGTCAGATTCATCAATGCTTAGTAACAGCATTGCCAATCGAGTGCTTAATGCATCTCTGCTATGGAAATCACGAACACCTTCAAGACCCGGTATCTGTATTCGCCACTGCGCTGCTAATTTCCGGCACTCCAACTGGTCGATTTCTCGTGAAATGTATTTTTCAACAAAATTTATTGGGCTTGGCAAGTCTTCTGGAAACGTATAATTAATTGCTGCAAGGGCTATGAGCATAAACTTTCTCAGTACAATATTTGCCTCTCGACCATCATTGGGCCACACAATTTCACCGTAAGCAAAGCTCATTCCCATTCCACTCCTAGGTGTGTCAATGCATCTCTGCAACTTTTACAAGTAGGTTTGTTAGGGAGGCGCTGAACAATTAGCCAATTCTCACCGTCCCCATTTTCAAGCCGGTTTTTCAACCTACCGGCCTTATTCTGCGTTTCTTGGGCCGATTTCTACCCTGATTTTGCTGATTAGCGGGCCAGCCCCGCCTTTCGGACGGACTTATCCCGCCGTCCGTTGCAAATACCGCTTGGCCAGTACCAGATTGGCCAACCCAAACAGACTGAACAACTGCGCCGTATTCTTTTCCAGTCCACGGTAGCGAACCTTGCGATGATTGAAGCGCACCTTGATCACCTGGAAGGGATGCTCGATCTTGGCACGCAGCTGCGCCTTGGCGTATTCGATTTTGCGCTTGACTCGGTACAGCACGCTGTCTTTGCCGTGATGTTTGTAACTGCTTGGCCGTGCTGCAATCGACCAGATAACGTCCCGTTCAGCATGCTCCGGTCGCTTGGCCGCACCAGTGTATCCAGCGTCACCCGAAACATAGGTTTCGGCGCCGTGCAGCAACTGATCGACCTGGGTGACATCCGCCACGTTGGCGGCAGTCCCTGCCACGCTGTGCACGAGTCCCGATGTGGCGTCGACAGCAACGTGGGCCTTCATCCCGAGGTGCCATTGATTGCCTTTCTTGGCCTGATGCATCTCAGGATCACGCTTGCCTTCTCGGTTCTTGACCGAAGGCGGCGCGGCGATCAGGGTAGCGTCGACGATAGTGCCTTCCTTGAGCAGCAGACCCTGGCTGGCCAGATGCTGGTTAATCGTTTCAAACAACACCCGCGTTAGCTGATGGGTTTCCAGCAAGCGGCGAAACCGCAACAAGGTGGTGGCATCCGGTGCCGACTCACGGCCCAGGTCGATGCCGATGAAACCACGAATGGCCTGGCTGTCGTAGACGGCATCTTCGGTACCTTCATCGGAGATGACCGAAACACTGCTGCACGACATACATGCGCAGCATGCGCGACAACCCAATCGCAGGGCGTCCACGCTTGCCTGTGGTGTCGCTATAGAACGGCGCCACTTGCGCCTCCACTTGTGCCCAGGGCACCAGCTGTTCAAGGTCCGCCAGGAAGCGATCTCGGCGAGTCTGCTTTTTCTTGCCGGTGTATTCGAGTTCGGAGAAGGTCTTTTGCATGCGCGTAACAAAGCTCACGGAGGAGGCTGGTTGAGGGGGCTCAGTGTGCCAAGGGTGGGGGCGGCTGGCTATTTATGCAGTGTCTCCCTAAGAGCCAACAGAAATTCGTTGCGCAGATGCTTGATGCCCTGATCGCTCAGGCCACGACTAAAGCCAGCAACGAAGGACAGGAGATTTTGCAGTAAGCAGATAAAACAACACCGGCGCATGGCCGGTGCAGGATGAGAATATCTATCTAATATGAGCAGAAATTCGTTTATATAAAAACTCATAAAAATCTGAAGCGTAATTAACGTTTTCACCAGACGGAAGTCGAAGACTCACGGGGCACTCACCATCTTTAAACTTCGAATAGTCAAAGAAAAAGACTTCCCCCATATCAGTTTCGCTAATCACAAGCTTTTTGCCATCTATCAGATTATTTTTTATGCCCACAATATGCTGATAGACAATATCCCCTCCATTGACACCCTCAAAGTCCACGCCATAGATACTGTAAATTTCTTCAGTACCAATCTCGCCACCCGCATACGTCTTTAAAAACCACTTGTACGACCCTGGCAGTTCAAGCCCTAGCCGCTGCTCGGCCTTCTCAATCCAGTCATCACTCACGCAATCGGCCTGGCTACCAAAGCACACGATATCAGGATGCAGTGATACTAATTCCTCAATTTGATGTGTCGTAACTTGGCTCATTCTCAATTCCTAAAGTCTGCAGGTCGTTGCTTCCAGTACTGCACCTTCCACTTATCAAAAGCTGCCCTATCACTACCAGAAGGAATTATATTAGGGCTAATGTGAATAGTTGCGCTATTGGTTTGGTGAAAACTTTGCGTCATTTCTGCAATAGGCCCTGACTGTGTTTGTGTCATATGGTGCAGGTTCACCGACTTGCCATCTACACCTATGGGCGCTCGACCAGAGGCCATACGCTCAGCATTACTACCGGTTATGACCTTGCCACCTTCACGCCAACTAGTTTGCAAATTAGGATCAAATAAATCATTCCGCTGATAGACCTTATTCCCACTAAACTGAATAGGATCTTTTGACCAAAAATTACGTTGCTGAGTAAAAACAGAGCCCGCCTCTGTAGCGTTCCCTAATCCTTTTGCACCACAGCAACATTCTTTTGCTAGTCCTAGTGGATCAATCCAACTTATAGGGTTTGGAGCATATACATATTGATTTAGCCCCCCGGCATAGCTAATGGGGTCTTTACGAATGAATCGAGCACCCCGAGTATCATAATACCGATGTCGATTGTAATGCAGCCCAGTCTCGTGATCGTGATACTGCCCCTGGAAGCGAATCGGGTTACTCAGGCCATGCTGCTTGGCCCACTCCGAACGCTCCTCCCGCACCTCACCCCACGCCTTGTACTGCCCCGCCCAGGCAACGTTGCCGTGCTGATCGGTCAGCTCCATCGGCGTGCCGAGGTGATCGCAGTGGTACCAGGCAATCGCATCGAACGCCTGCGGCGGCATCGTCGTTTGCCACGACGGATCCTGATCGAAGTCGTACTCCCGCTGACGCCAATCCGGCTGCCTGTGCAGCACGATCGGGCGCTTGCGCAGGGCCTGGGCCACCGGCACGAAGCTGCCCGGTTCATACAGGTAGTGCACCGTGCGCCCGGTATCGCCATCGTCCCTTGGCGGTTAGCTTTCCCAGGCCAGGGTGTCGCCGTCCCAACCGAACAGGGTGAAGCCACAGCCGAGATCACGTTGGCGCTTGGCCCGCTGCATCTGGTTCCAGCCGGTACCCGCTTCCGGCCTATCCCAGTAATGTGCGACCGAGTTCTTGTACAGACGTCGACCCAAGGCGTCGTAGGCGAAGTCGACCTTGAGCTTGTCGTCGCTGTAGCTGGCCAACCGGTCGAACAGGTCCCAGGTGAAGTGGGCGTGCGCGCCGTTTTGTAAGCGGTGCACCAAGTTGCCGCGTTCGTCGTACTTGTAGTGGGTGCCGGCGTATTCGCGCAGCAGGTTGTCCATCAACTTGTTGCGACGTGGGTCGGCTTCCAGCGGGCGGTTCAGCTCCTGGGGCTTCTGGTCCAACAGGTTGCCGGCGGGGTCGAAGGCGAAGGTTTCGACCCTCAGGCAACTGGTGGCTGGCAGCAGGCGACCCGCCGGACCACTTCACGGTGCAGGTCGTCGCGCTCGTAGGCCAGCAGCTCATGCTGGTCAAGGGTCACGCCAAGCACGTGACCGCTCCCGTAGGTGAGCGTTCTGAACTTATGGCCATCGGGGCGAAGGTTCAGCGCGTCGTACTCTTGCTTCCACAATGCGACCATCGGCACAGCGGTCTTGAGGTAGTACTGATGCTCGTGAGAGAGGTTTCCCGCTTCGTCATGGAACCATTGCAGCTTGCTGTCGGCATTGATGGCCTGGATCAGCTCGCGTTTTGGGCCGGCACGATATTTCCACTGCAAACAACGCCGACGACAGCGCGACGGCCAGCACCGGAATTCGGCAATTGTCGGCGGCGCTGGCCGACACGAACGACGAGCATCGTGCAATTGCCGATACCTGGCTGCACCGTGCGATCGCCGGAATTCAGCAAATGCACCTCAACGACGACGCGCGCCAGGTGGTTGCGGAACGACTTTTCTAGTCACCAACAGAATGACGGCTGCCGCTGCGCTTCTCCCCGATCAGGGAGAAACAAGTGACCGCGCGGAGGTCGATTTCTGGGCAACAACAAGGGCCCCTTACGCAGCCCTGTTGTTTCACCGCTCTTTTCGGATGCGGTCCATCAATCAATCTGGCGCAAAGTGGCTATGCAAATCCGAACCCATATCGTTGATTGGAACTCTGTTCCCGTCATGGTCTTCGGTACAGATAACGAATCGTTCAACGGTTTGATCTACCACGCGCGCACCATCGACAACTGCAAATAGGCCAAAAAGTGCGCCTTTTACGGATTCCGCGATTACCCGATCCAACAGCTCACGATCGTGGTCGTTGAGGTTCGAACGCCACGCGGCTACATCTACCAAGAACTTTTCCGGTTTCCTGCCGGGAGGAGACGTGAAGAGTGCGATTAAGTCATTGATCGTCGCGTCCCTCACGTGCTCGTCTATCAATGAAAGTAGTTCGGCTGTGTTCATGTGCTTAGCTCACACGTTGGTAATTTCCTCGCGAACGCACCGGGATACGTCTGCTTGTTCAGGTCAATCAAGCGCTGCAAGCATTCGTTTGATGCTCCGGTGCGGCTCCTGAGATCGCGAATATCTTTCGCGAGCAGATCCCGGGCGGTGCCAGTATAAGAGCCTTTGATCGTCGGAATTCGCAAATGCTCTGGCCTCGGAACAGCAATTGCCGGTGCGGTCTGATGATCGTAATTCGGCACGACCTGACCAGCCGGCTTGCTTTGCATCGCGTGGTGAATATCTAGACCGTCGCCAGAAGCGGAACGCTTCTTGAGATCGTCGTAGGTACCAACATCGTACTTCGAGCACGGATCGCAAGGGTATCGAGCCAGCCCCAGCGGGTCAATCCACTGCGTCGGGTTGGGCGCGTACTGATAGACGTTAATGCCGCCGACGAGCCCGATGGGATCCTTGCTAACAAACCGCCTTACATTGGGATCATAGTATCTATGTCGATTGTAATGCAGCCCTGTCTCATGATCGTGGTACTGCCCCTGGAAGCGGATCGGGTTACCCAGACTATGCTGCTTGGCCCACTCCGAACGCTCCTCCCGCACCTCACCCCATGCCTTGTACTGCCCCGCCCACGCAACGTTGCCGTGCGGATCGGTCAGCTCCATCGGCGTGCCGAGGTGATCGCAGTGGTACCAGGCAATCGTATCGAACGCCTGCGGCGGCATCGTCGTTTGCCACAACGGATCCTGATCGAAGTCGTACTCCCGCTGACGCCAATCCGGCTGCCTGTGCAGCACGATCGGGCGCTTGCGCAGGGCCTGGGCCACCGGCACGAAGCTGCCCGGTTCATACAGGTAGTGCACCGTGCGCCCGGTATCGCCATCGTCCCTTGGCGGTGAGCTTTCCCAGGCCAGGGTGTCGCCGTCCCAGCCGAACAGGGTGAAACCACAGTTCAGTTCGCGCTGGCGTTTAACGCGCTGCATCTCGTTCCAGCCAGTACCCGCTTCCGGCCGATCCCAGTAGTGCGCCACCGAATGTTTGTGCAAGCGCCGACCCAGGGCGTCGTAGCTGTAATCGACCTTGAGCTTGTCGTCGCTGTAGCTGGCCAACCGGTCGAACAGGTCCCAGGTGAAGTGGGCGTGCGCGCCGTTCTGTAAGCGGTGCACCAGGTTGCCGCGTTCGTCGTACTTGTAATGGATGCCGGTGGCGTCGAAGGCGAAGGTCTCGGTCTGGTTCTGCTCGGCCAGGTGGGCGGTGAGCGCGGCCACGCGGCCCATGCGGTCAAAACGCAGCTCGATTCGGCGCTGGCCTTGGAACGGGGACCACTGCCATCCCATTCCAAGATGAAGCCGCCCTCAACGCGATCATTGGACCGCGTGATCCGATGATTGCGGTACCGACTGTGCAGGCGGCGCCATCTTCGTCACGGGCGCCGATCAGGTCGCCCTGGCCGTCGTAATGGTAAGTGCACAACTGACGAAGCGGCTTGCCATCGACTCAGATCCCGAAGGTTGCTATTTGAATCGAAGGCGAAAATTTCCAAGTAGGGGCGGCTGATGACTTTGAGCAGACGCCCCACCGAGCTGTACCCACCGAGCGCCCTACAATCCTGACCTAAAAACAAGGCAAACTTAATTACAAAGGATATATCTTCTCCGACCCCCACTCTTCAATGGGGTAAAAATCGACACCCAAGACTTTTACCTCTTCGGCTTTATTTTTAAATTCTTCACTGCAAAATAAAGTATTTATATAAGGAGAAAGACCAGATATCTTAAATACAGCATTCCCAACATCATTCAACTCCAACTTGCCAAATGACTCCACCATATTGTACTCGTCGCGCACCAAACCTAAAGAACCTTTTATAACCTCTTCAATTGCGTATGACTTAAAAACAGCCACATGATAAGCACCGGGGTTTTCCCTTCTACCTCCTCCTACCTTAAAGCTAACGCGAACAACATCCTGAAAAACCGCCCCGGACTTTTCACACGCATTATAAAAACTATCACTAATTGCGTATAGATCGTTAATTAGTCGGCGCGCACCAAAACAGTACTTTTTCCCGGCTCCCACTAGGACCATGCCTTCAGGCATTTTTTCATGAGGGTGGTGCCTCGCTGAATTAGCGTACCAAGGGAAGGCGCCATATTCCACCTCCCCCCAATTTTCATAAATCGTGTCGTACAAGGTGGCATCAAGAAGCCCCAAAGGACAACCAGAGTCTTTTTTCTGGCTCATCATGTAGAATTTCATTTTTACCCCTTATTCTAAGCGTTTAGGTGCAATACCAGGAACACCGGGAGCTTGTAGCAACATCCTGTTCCTATTTTGTAGCGCCGCAATTTTATCCCGCGCAGTAGAATTATTAATCATTCCCGCAGAATGAGCGGCCGAGATTCTAGACACCTCGAAATCAACCCCCGCACTGTACTTAGCATGGCTTCCGCAATGATAGAGCATGCGCCCCATTTGTTTTGCTTTGCCCTCCCTATCCGGCATTAGAACTCCATTCTGTTTCTTGTCCACATCCCCGCCGAGGCCTATAGAGACAAAGAATGATGTGTGGTTTTTCCAAATCTGTTCAGGAACGATATGGTGAGCTTGAAGGTGGTCGCCCGCAATCCCTCCTAATGCATTGTTGAGCTTCGAACTGCAAAGCCCCAGCGGGTCAATCATTCCGGTAGGGTTAGCCACGTAAAGGAAAATATTTACTCCTCCGCCGTAGCTTAGCGGATCCTTGCTGACAAACCGCCCTACATCGGGATCATAGTATCTATGTCGATTGTAATGCAGCCCAGTTTGATGATCGTGATACTGCCCCTGAAAGCGAATCGGGTTACTCATCCCGACCTGCTTGGCCCACTCCGAACGCTCCTCCCGCACCTCGCCCCACGCCTTGTACTGCCCCGCCCAGGCAACGTTGCCGTGCTGATCGGTCAGCTCCATCGGCGTGCCGAGGTGGTCACAGTGGTACCAGGCAATCGCATCGAACGCCTGCGGCGGCATCGTCGTTTGCCACAACGGATCCTGATCGAAGTCGTACTCCCGCTGACGCCAATCCGGCTGCCTGTGCAGCACGATCGGGCGCTTGCGCAGGGCCTGGGCCACCGGCACGAAGCTGCCCGGTTCATACAGGTAATGCACCGTACGCCCGGTATCGCCATCGTCCCTTGGCGGTGAGCTTTCCCAGGCCAGGGTGTCGCCGTCCCAGCCGAACAGGGTGAATCCGCAACCCAGTTCACGTTGGCGCTTGGCCCGTTGCATCTGGTTCCAGCCGGTACCCGCTTCCGGCCTATCCCAGTAATGCGCGACCGCGTTCTTGTACAGACGTCGACCCAGGGCGTCGTAGGCGAAGTCGACCTTGAGCTTGTCGTCGCTGTAGCTGGCCAACCGGTCGAACAGGTCCCAGGTGAAGTGGGCGTGCGCGCCGTTTTGTAAGCGGTGCACCAGGTTGCCGCATTCCTGGTCCAACAGGTTGCCGGCGGGGTCGTGTTTGTCCAAGCAATTGAGCAGTCGTTTAGCTGGCTTGTTCCATGCGGTGCTTGCGAAATCTCTTCTCGTGCAGAGCCTAGTTGACGCTCACTTTTCAGCCAGAGCGTAAAATCCGGGCGATAATTTCCTTCACCTGCTGGTTTCGCCCCTCTTGCCGTGCAATAACGTCCAGTCCGAGAGCTATACCTTCCTTGCCATTTTTAGTGGCGCAAACGAACGTTTGAGAAAAAAAATGCAGTGCACATTTCCTATTGAAATTTCGAGCAATCAAATCACCAGTCGCCCAACAATAGTCTAAGTTACTACATTTATGGTAGGCGTTAAGTAATGCATTGTATATCTTGCTCTTTTGCTCATCGGTCATGCAGAAAAATTCGGTTCCTGCCTTCAATACGAAGATATCCATTCCTGGTTTGTTAAACAAACGCTCATCGGAAAAGATTGATAGCATAAAATCAACAGATTCGTCGCTGGTTCCGTCGATTTCGAATAACAATTTTTCGTACCTGTCCGCAAGCTGGGCAACTTCTTTTCTAATTTTTTTGCCGTCAGCTTTTTGTAAGGCTGATAACAGTTCGGAAAACATGTTCATAGTCTTGTTTGCCATTTTATGGGTACTTGCAAATTTTTTTTGTATCGTATTTTACCGAGCAGCTTAACTCATGCTCCAGCTCTAATCTACGAAGGTTTTTGTCCTCTTTGTTTATCAGCTTCCTGTGGCCTCGCTTAGTCTGATATAAGCGTTCGCCAGGCCCAATATACTCAGGAAGTTGCATTTTGTCAGTTTCAAGTTCGTGCCATCTTTTTTCCACGGCGGTTTCAGAGGCTGAGTGCAACACCCGACTATTGAGTCAAGGATGGCTCTCATGGTGCTTGGCTATCATTGCCGTCATCATTTCGATAGGGCATTTGTAATCAAAGCGCTGGCGTGGTCGGATGTTCAGCTCGTACGCAATAGCATCCAGTTGCTCTTGGCTATAGCCCGAAAGGTCAGTGCCTTTAGACAGATACTGGCGACTCAGGCCGTTGATGTTCTCATTGCTACCGCGCTGCCACGGGCTACGAGGGTCGCAAAAATAGATCGCCACTCCAGTTCGCTGAGTGATGTATGCAACATACTCATTCGCTCGAGATCCAGGTGATACGAGGGCCGAACAATCGCCGCACCGGGAAATGGCATTCAGAGCAAGGCGATTTGTTCACGGCGGCGCCGGTTGCGAGCGGCTTTGTGGTCATGCCCAAGCGCTGGGTGGTGGAACGGACTCATGCCTGGAATGAGCAAGCCAGGCGGCTGATCATGCACCACGATCGGTTACTGGATGTAAGTGAGGCTTGGGTGTGGCTGGCTGAGCTCGCATGCTCGCTCGTCGACTTACTACTTGATTTTATCTACACCCTCCTAACTATCGCCCCCTCCGTATACTCAATCACATACCAGTTTACCGCAATAAGATAACTGCCAATTTCGTCTGATACAAAGTACTCCATTCCATAGCTGCTTTCCATCAGTCTCGATAAATCTCGCACATCATCAACCACCACAACAATATTTTTATTCCACTTGCTTTGCTCAAAAAACACCCAGCCCGAACCCGGTTTAACAGACAAAAAAATAGAAACTCATTTTCATCAGTAGGTAATTTACTGACGTTCTCGCCAATACTCAAGTGCCCACTTGTCTTCCATGGTCTGTACTTATTCAGCACAAAAGATATATATTTCTCAGTCACATCCTTTTCAGTAGAGCGCGCTTTAACCCCAATTTCAGCAGCGGCGCGCAATAATTCATTAGCATGACATAACATATATTTCCTCGCTGTTAATTCCTTGTTGCTGGAACTTTGTCGACAAAAATATGCCCTCTCGTTCTTGGCTTTTTTGGAGTTTGGTAGCCAATATGTGGAGCATATGGACCTTCACCCAGTGATCCATTAGATTTCACATTGTTCCATGCCGGGATATCCATATTGACATTCGCTCCACCACGAGCTTCCCATTCTACTGGTATAAACTTCCCGTTCAGATCCTTACCCCATTTAGTCACAACAAATTGACTTCGAGGAACGCCTGTTTTTTTGAAGGCCTCGTCCAGCCCATCACGATAAGTTCTAGTCGCGCCTCTTAGATCACTATCTTTTCCTGGGTCAAGCCTCCAGGTATTACCTGTCAAGTCAGAGGAAGAGCCACACATTAAATTACATATTGTATCGCTGGACAAGCCATATGGATCAACCCATGCGATCGGGCTAATAGCATATTCAAATAGATTCAATCCACCGGAATAGCCTATAGGATCTTGGCATATATAGCGACCAGCCCTCGGATCGTAACATCGGTAGCGATTGTAATGCAGCCCTGTCTCATGATCGTGGTACTGCCCTTGGAAGCGAATCGGGTTACCCAGTCCATGCTGCCTGGCCCACTCCGAACGCTCCTCCCGCACCTCGCCCCACGCCTTGTACTGCCACGCCCACGCAATGTTGCCGTGCGGATCGGTCAGCTCCATCGGCGTGCCGAGGTGGTCACAGTGGTACCAGGCAATCGCATCGAACGCCTGCGGCGGCATCGTCGTTTGCCACAACGGATCCTGATCGAAGTCGTATTCCCGCTGACGCCAATCCGGCTGCCTGTGCAGCACGATCGGGCGCTTGCGCAGGGCCTGGGCCACCGGCACGAAACTGCCCGGTTCATACAGGTAGTGCACCGTGCGCCCGGTATCGCCATCGTCCCTTTGTGGTGAGCTTTCCCAGGCCAGGGTGTCGCCGTCCCAACCGTACAGGGTGAAACTACAGTTCAGTTTACGCTGGCGCTTGGCCCGTTGCATTTCGTTCCGGCCGGTGCCGGCTTCTGTATAGTGCGCCACCGAATGCTTTTGCAAGCCTCGGTCCGGGGGGCGTAGCTATACGAATACTGCTCGAAGACGAGTCAATGCTAATCACAGTCTTTTCTTGGCTGCCCGAGCTACTGAGTCGCTTCTATCAAAAGCCAATATTTCCAAAATATCTCGGGGAACCCTAGCATTGCAAGCGATACAGTGCCTCACTGAGGCAACAGGATCTTCTGCAAGCGCCTCAAATGTTTTTCTAGTAATACGCCGTTTCATGGCGACATCAAATCTCACATCTGGATCGGCGCTCGCCGCCAAAGATTCCAACACTACACTGGAAATAGTATGGTTGTTCAATACTTCAACCTCTAGGCTCTGTACGAAAAGCCTTGAAATTCGGTGATGCTGCGTTGAAAACAGCCTCGGAGTGCTCATTTACAACCCGTAAACTCCGCTTCCTCGGCTGTTTTCGCCTTGGCTGACCTTCGTCTCAAGACTTTTCATACAGACCCTAGATCTGGATATTTCTCTACCACCTCTAGCCAAACAGCATCGTCTGCCTCCTTTTTTACACGTTCGCGCTCTTCGCCTTGGGCGGAATCGAATATGCATTTAAACTCGTCCGCGGCCCTAATCAATGGATTACCCCTTACATTTCATGTTCTTCATGAGCATCACGCTTCCAGTTTTCCCCTTATGCTTGTCCATGAAATCACCGGACTGTTTATTTGCAAACATGGATTCGTGCCAGTAATAATCACTATCTTTTATCCAGGCATGGCGATTCCCATTGGCGATCGCCGCAAGCGGCGTCAAGTTAACGCCGTACCTGAAAAGTATTGAAATAAGTTCTCGCGCATTCTCTTTTGAGAGTTTTCGCCTGTCTATTTTTATACTCAGCCCTTTCCCGGTTCCGCGGATATCGACTATGGCTGGATTAGAGGTGATACCTTCAAAAAAGCGAACTTCGTCCAAGTTGGAGAAAAAACTTGGGAGCTTTATTAATATGTTCATTTATCTTCGTCTCCCATCTGGATAGACATTCTCGTATTCGCCTTTAGGTTTTTGTACATCCCAGTGTGGCCCACCATGAGCCTTTGATCCAGGACCCTCAGGACCTGTAGGAACCCAAACGTTATCATATTTGTCGAGCCATCCTGATCCACGCCCATCATCAAGTTTTGCCCAAGTCTCTCCAAACTTGCATTCACAAAAGCCTTCTGCCTTTCCAGGCTTTCCCGGGGATTTCGAACCATGGGGATCATGGGCATCCTCAGGTGGGCGGCGAACTTTATACTTATTGTTTGCTAACCCTAATGGGTCAACCCAGAGGACCGGATTGGCCGTATACGCAAATAAGTTAATTCCGCCTCTGTAGCTTATTGGGTCTTTGCTAATAAATCGCCCTGCTTTAGGAGCATAGTATCTATGTCGATTGTAATGCAGCCCCGTCTCATGATCGTGATACTGCCCTTGGAAGCGAATCGGGTTACTCATCCCGACCTGCTTGGCCCACTCCGAACGCTCCTCCCGCACCTCACCCCACGCCTTGTACTGCCCCGCCCACGCAACGTTGCCGTGCGGATCGGTCAGCTCCATCGGCGTGCCGAGGTGATCGCAGTGGTACCAGGCAATCGCATCGAACGCCTGCGGCGGCATCGTCGTTTGCCACAACGGATCCTGTTCGAAGTCGTACTCCCGCTGACGCCAATCCGGCTGCCTGTGGAGCACGATCGGGCGCTTGCGCAGGGCCTGGGCCACCGGCACGAAGCTGCCCGGTTCATACAGATAATGCACGGTACGCCCGGTATCGCCATCGTCCCTTGGCGGTGAGCTTTCCCAGGCCAGGGTGTCGCCGTCCCAGCCGAACAGGGTGAATCCGCAACCCAGTTCACGTTGGCGCTTGGCCCGCTGCATCTGGTTCCAGCCGGTACCCGCTTCCGGCCTATCCCAGTAATGTGCGACCGAGTTCTTGTACAGACGTCGACCCAAGGCGTCGTAGGCGAAGTCGACCTTGAGCTTGTCGTCGCTGTAGCTGGCCAACCGGTCGAACAGGTCCCAGGTGAAGTGGGCGTGCGCGCCGTTTTGTAAGCGGTGCACCAAGTTGCCGCGTTCGTCGTACTTGTAGTGGGTGCCGGCGTACTCGCGCAGCAGGTTGTCCATCAGCTTGTTGCGACGTGGGTCGGCTTCCAGTGGGCGGTTCAGCTCCTGGGTCTTCTGGTCCAACAGGTTGCCGGCGGGGTCGAAGGCGAAGGTTTCGATGCCCAGGCGGCTGGTGGCTTTGAGCAGGCGCCCGACGGGGTCGTACTGGTACTCCAGCGGCCCACGACGGGTGTCGTGGATGTTGGTGAGCTGGCCGGCGGCGTCGTAGCGGTACTGGCGCTTGAGCAGCGTGGATTGGCTGTCGTGGCTGCCGAGCCACTGCTCCTGCAAACGCCCGACCGGGTCCCAGGCTTGGGTCTGCATCAGCTGGTTGCCCTGGTGCCGAACCACTTCGCGGTGCAGGTCGTCGCGCTCGTAGGCGAGCATTTCGTGGTGGTCGAGGGTCATGCCCAGCAGGTGGCCGCTGCCGTAGGTGAGCCAGCTGACTTTGTGGCCGTCCGGGCGGAGGGTCGAGATGCGCTGGTTGAGGGCGTCGTAGGTGTGCTGCCAGACCGCAACCATCGGCGCACCCGTCATCAGGTAGTGCTGGTGCTCGCGGGTCAGGTTGCCGGCTGCGTCATGGAACCACTGCAGTTTGCTGACGGCGTTGATGGCCTGGATCAGCTTGCCGTTGCCGTCGTAGGCGAAGGTTTCGGTCTGGCTCTGATCGCCCAGGCGTGCGGTGCGTTCGACCAGCCGGTTCATGCGGTCGAAGCGCAGGTCGAGGCGGCGTTGGCCGACCTGGGTGGAGGCCAGGTGACCGGAATACGGGTCGTATTGGTAGCGGGTCACCAGACCATCGAATCCAGTTTCCTGGAGCAAACGACCTACTGGATCGTAGAAGAACGTCGCCTTGCTTTCGTTTTCGTTCTCCAGGCCGATCAGGCGTCCGAGCTTGTCCCAGCGGTAGCGCAGGGTGTGCTCGTTGGCGTCGATGCGCTCAGCCAGCAGGCCGGCGGCGGTGTAGGACCAGGTGGTGCAACGATCAAGGCCATCGGAGTGAGCCAGCAAGCGACCTTCGGCGTCGTAGTCGAAACGCTCTTCGGTCTTGTCAGGGTGGGAGACCTTGGCCAACTGACCGGTCTTGTACTCATAGGCGGTTTTGTTGCCTAGTGCATCGGCGAACTCGATCAACTGGCCGAAGGCGTTGTAGGCCCAAACACTGGTCTTGCCTGAGCAGTCGGTGTACGCCAGCAATTGCCCGGCGTCGTTGTAGGCGAGTGTCTTTTCGTTGCCGTTGGCGTCCTTGATCGCCTTGACCAAGCCCGCCGGGGTATAGGCAAACTCGGTCTTGTTGCCCAGCGGATCGGTGGTCTCGACCAGATTGCCGCGCGCGTCGTAATCGCGCAGCCACAGCCCGCCCTCGGCATCGCGAATCTTGATCAGTTGGTCGTGGTCGTCGTAGGCATAGTGCTCGACGCTGTGATCGGGGCGGATGTGCTGCAGCAGATTGCTGCGCTCATCGTAGGCGTAACGGTCCTGGCTGCCGTCGGCATGGACGTGGCGGATGACGTTCTTGCGTGCGTCGCGGAACAGCCATTCGGAGTTGCCGTCCGGGTGCTTGATCCGGTAGGTGTAGCCTTGGGCATCGTAGTAATGCCAGGTTTCCTGACCCTGGGCGTCGGTGACGTAGGTCAGGCGGATGCGCGTGTCCCATGCCAGGCGGGTTTCGAAGCTGCCATCGTCGGCCCACTCGCGAATGGCCTTGGCATGGGGGCCGCTGCCGTCCCACTCCAGGTTGAAGCCGCGCGCGGTGCGATCGGTGTAACGGGTGATCAGGTGATGGCGGTAGCGGTAGTGCCAGGCGGCGCCGTTTTCATCCTGGGCGCCGATCAGGTCGCCCTGGCCATCGTAGTGATACCCGCACAGCTGACGCAGCGGCTTGCCGTCGACCACCTGCCACAAGCCTTGAATGTGGCCGTGATCGTCGAGCAGGGTGCCCAGTTGCAGGTGGACCTTGTTTGGGTCGTTGTCGAAATAGGTGTTGATGTCCGACAGCACCGGCTGGTCGTGGTGACGATGCTCGTAATGCAGCATCGCCCCCGCGCCACTGCGCAGCTGGATATGGGTCAGGTAGAAGCGGTCACCGTGACGGGCATAGGTTTCCCGGCGGCCCAGGCCGCGCAGCAGCACCAGTTGCTGTTCACCGGTGCGCACCCAGGTGAAGTACTCGACTGCGTCATACTGCGGCTTGCCCTTTTTCGGCAGCGCGAAGGCATGGCTGCGCCCGTCCATGTCGTGGAACAGCAGGCCTTTGTCGACCACGTCGATGCAGGTGGTGAACTCGGTGATCCAGCGGGCGCCGAGGATGCCGTGGTCCAGCTTGTCGAGGCGCGAGTTGTAGGTGCGAGTCCACGTGACCGGGAACGGGCCGGACAGGCTGAAGTCGGTGTGGTGCAACGACTCGCTGCCCACGGCGAAGTTGATGCGGTTGCAGGTGCTGGTGCAGACGACGTTCTTCTTGTCGTTGGCGGCACCCTTGGCCGGGCCCTGGTTGGCCGTGGCTTCGAGCAGGCCATCACCTTTCTGATGCCTGGCTTGTGAGGTGCTGCCTTCCTTGACGTTGCCGGCCACTGCCTTGGGGTTGCGCGCGTGCCAGATCGTGCTGCTCTTGTGCAGGATCAGGCGCATGCTGGCGATGGAGTTGGGGTTGGCCAGACTGGTGAGGTTGAGCATCTGCTTGCTCATCTGCGCGCCCAGGCTGCGGAACTGCGCGGTGTAGCCGAGCACTGCCTGCTGCACACGGGTGGGCACGACATTACCCATGACCATGTTGGCCGCGCCCTTGCTCATTGCCGAGTAGGCATTGCTCAGGGCTCCGAAGGCGTTTTCGAGGGAGACCTGCGGGTCTGACGTCATGGTCTCGCTGACTTTCTGCAACTGCGTGGCAGCCGTTTTCAAGTCGCCCTGGCTGTCGAGCTTGCCAAGGATGATCGCGTCAATGGCATCAGCGGTGTTGTTGACCAGCTTCTCACCGGTCTTGGCCGCTTCGGTCATCACCTCGGTGAGGTGGGCTTCGGCATCGCCCAGGAACGTGTCCAGCTCGCCAATGATCGTGGCGTTGAGGTGGCCGACCAGAATCTCGATCAGCGAGTCGCCGAGCACCTGCTTGGCTTCCTGGCGGGCAAGCACCAGCATCGGCCGCAGGCTTTTGCGGGCATAGGCCATGGTGGGTGGCGCTGGCACCACGCCGATCAGGTTGATGCCCAGGCTGAGCCAGTCCCATGGGTCCGGTTGGTCGGCAGTCGCCAGGTTGACGATGTCGCCCACGGCATCGACCAGGGCCATGATGTTGCCAATGACCGGCAACATCTCGGCGGCGTCCTTGAGCCGTTCGAGGTTGACGTAGCCATGGCTGATGTCGCGTAGCCAGGCGTCGAACACGGCGGCACCACGGCTGACGTCCTCGACGCCGATCTGGTCCAGGGGAACGACCGCTGCCTGGGCCGGGCGTTGTTTTTCGGGGATATCGGTCATGAAATCAGTTCACCAGGCAGAAGGTCGGTAACGGCGCTCGGGCTCAGGGCCTTGAACTCGGGCAGTGCTGGAAGAGAGGGCCGGTTGGCGAGCGCGCCTTGCACCTGTTGCGTGCTTTGCAGAGCGTCCTGGCCGCTCTTGAGCAGGCTCATGCCGCTGCTGGTCAGTTGCTTGGCCTTGGCAAACAGCCCGCCCTCGCCATCCGCGGCCAAGGGCACGCTGTCTGCTAGGTATTCCACGAGGGTTGGCATGCTGGGCGCGTCCGGCAGCTGCAGCGGCCAGTTGATCACGCCGACATAGCTGGAGGGGGTCCAGGGTGCGTTGGTGTCGTCGCCGAACTTGACCCAGGCCGGCCCCGGCGCGGCGCCGGACACGGCGTTGAAACCCTGCCCGTCGAGGCTGCCCTTGAACACCTTGCCCAGGGCATCGGTGACTTCGTAATCCCCGGCCTTGATGCCTTTGGCATTGGCGTACAGGTTGAACAGCTCCAGTGCGCCCTTGCCTGGCTTCGGTGGTTCGGGGAAGGTGCCGGCCATGCTCGCCGCGCCAATGTGGGCGAACTGCGCCGCGTGGGCGGTGTAGTTGCCGCTGGTGACGTGGGTGATGCCACTGGCGTTGTAGGTCGTTGCGCTGCCGCCGCCTTGCACCACCAGCTCGGTCTTGGCCTTGAGGATGATGCGGTCGGCATTGGCGGTGATATCCAGCTTGGCCAGCAGGTTGATGCTGTCCTTAAGGGCTCGCATGTCGATATCGCCGGAGGCGCTGACCACCTTCCAGCCCAGGCTCTGCACGAACAGGCGCATGCCCTGGCTGGCACTGGCCAGCAGGCGTTTGCCGATCGACAGGCTGGTATGCCCGGTGCTGCTCAGGGCCAGGTGGCTGCCGCTGGTGATGTGGTTCGGGCCGGGGGTGGTCAGGGCGATGCCAGCAGGGCTGGCGAGCACCAGGTGCGGCTGGGTGAATTCGGCGAACTCGTTCTTGCTGAGGTCGCCGGGGCCGCTGCCGAGAATGCCCTGATGCTGCTCGTGCAGTCGCTTGGCCACCTCGTCCTGATCGCCTGGCTCCTGTGCCTGCATCTGCTTGGCCAGTTCAGCCAGGCTGTCCTGCTGCTCGCTGGCGGTGGCCAGGCGCTCGGCCGTCTCGGGCAGGTCCTTGTGGTGCCTGGCTTCGTTCGGCCGGGGCTCGGTGGTGATCAGCAGGCCACCAGCGGCGCGCACGGCGCCGTGGCGGTCGGTGCGCAACTCGAAGCCTTCACCGCGCGGGGCGCCGCCGCTCGGCCGGGGGTGGGTCAGGTAGCCGAGGTTCAGCGCACTGGCGCCGTGGTCGCTGCGCAGGGCGATGCTGATTTCACCGGTGGTGTCGTCGATGCGCAGTTCGTTGCCGCGGCTGCCCTTGTATTCCTTGCTCTTGATCGTGGCCAGGGTCTTGAGGTCGGGCAGCTTGTAGTGCGGCATGTTCACGCCGTGGTACAGGCAGCCGGTCACCAGCGGCTGGTCGGGGTCGCCTTCAAGGAAGCTGACCAGCACTTCCATGCCCACGCGGGGCAACTGCAGGCCGGCGATGCCCTGGCCGGCCCAGCCGGAGGCGACGCGCAGCCACACGCTGGACTTGTCGTCGGCCTGGCCTTCGCGGTCCCAGAAGAACTGCACCTTGATGCGGCCGTATTCGTCGCAGTAGATCTCTTCGCCGGCCGGGCCGCTGACCACGGCGCGCTGGTCGCCCAGCACCCGGGGCTTGGGGTGGCGCAGCGGCGGGCGGTACGGGGCGTCCCACGGCGTGGCGGTGAAGGTGTTGCGGTAACCCTGCTGGAAACCGTCGTGCTTCGCGTCGATGTCGCTGGTGATGACTTCTTCCAGCACCTGCGGCTGGCGGCCTTGGTGGTGCACGGCGAGCAGCAGCCAGAGGTCGTTCCAGGCCGCGTTGGGGTGGCTGGCCAGGGCCAGGAAGTGCCCGCTGGCCAGCAGCGGTTGGTCACTGCGGCCCTCGGCCTGGCGGAAGTCGCTGCGGTGGCGCTCCAGGGCGCGGGTGGCCAGGTGCTTGCCACGGGCGCGGTCGAGGAAGCGGCCGGGGTAGTCGTAGTCTTCAAGGTCCGGCTCGGCGTGGCTGACGGCCTCGCCTTCGAGCTGGATCAGCGGCTTCTTGAAGTCGTAGTCGCGGCGCGTGACGCTGCTGGTGCGGGTTTCCAGGCGCAGGGCGAAGCCCTTGATCATCGGCGTGTCGGCGACCAGCCCGGCGTCGTGCTGGAAGCTGACCGGGGCCAGTTTGGGAAACACCGTCTGGTCGTCGCCGAACACCAGCAGGTGGCCGTCGGCGCGGTGACGAAAGTGATAGTGGATGCCTTCTTCTTCGCACAAGCGCTGGATGAAGTGCAGGTTGGACTCGTCGTACTGCACGCAGTATTCGCGTTGCGGGTACTGCGCGCCCAACTGGAACTGGTAGGCATTGGCGAGGATGCCATGCTCCTCCAGGACCAGGGCGATGATCTGCGGCACGGTCTTGTGCTGGAACATGCGCTGGTTGATGCGGTGGTCCAGGTACGCCAGCTGCGGGCGCAGGGTGACCTGGTAGCGGGTCAGGCGCTTGCCCGACTCGCCCTGGGCGGCGCGATAGATCAGGCCGTGCAGGCCACGGCCGGCATCGTCGAGCTGGAGGAAGGCGGGTTTGTGCAGCAGGCGTTCCAGGTCCAGCGAAGGGCGTTCGCTGACCAGCTCGAGGTCAATGGCATAGGCGTGGCTGATGGCTTCCGTGCCGTTGAAGGCGAGGACCTGGAAATCGTGCTCCAGGCCGTCGATGTGCAAGCTGAAATGGGTCTGGTTCGCGGCGGCAAACATCCCTGTCCTCCTTTAGGAAAACGTAGTGAAAACGACCGCAGCCCGCCGCGCGAACGCGGCAGGCAGCGGTGTGATCCAGGTTTAGCCTGCGACCGGAACGCGCCAGTCGTCGGAACCGGAAGTCCCGGAGACCTCGTGGGTCCAGGTGATCTTGCGGTAGGTGAAGTACACGTCTTCCAGGTGGGTGAAGTGGGCGTTGGCCGGGTCCTGGCAGTTGTGCATGTAGTCCTTCATGTCGACGATGATCGCGTCTTCCAGGACGGTGGTGTAGTAGTGCTCCTGGGTGCCGGCGGCCGAGGTGCGGTACCACTTGATCTCGACCTTGGTCATGCGCTCACCGGAGGTCAGGGCCGCCAGCAGCAGTGGCGAGGCCTTGTCGAAGACCTTGGTGATCTTCACCGGTTTGTGCACGCGCTGGCCGGTCGGTTGGCCGGACTGCGGATCACGGGGGATGATCACCTGGTGGTCGAAGCCCTGGACCATCACCTGGTCTTCGTGGCCTTCCTGGTAGGTGTTGCCCACCGAATCGGCGGTGAACGCGCCAGCGGTGATCAGGCCTTGTTTTTCGCCGGTGACGGACATGTACGCGGGTGTTGCCATGGTGCTGCTCTCCTTGCTGTGGATAAGTCGATATCGACTGGGAAATTTCCGCTTTCCCATGTCTGGTTAATACAGAAAACGTGCCAATTCCAGGCGAGTCCTTATATATCGCGGGCTCTAAAGGTTAAGTCGTTTCAATGAGGGGCTTTTGTGCAACGAAATACCAGAAAAGTGCGCAACTTCTTGCGCAGTGGTGTGCAAAAAGTTGCGCAGTTGCCTGTACGCCATATTTCTTAAGGCCTACAGGAATGTATGCACAGGCTTATTCACATTTGAGTGCGCAACTTCTTGCGCAGTTGACTGCTAAGTCGAGTTGGCCGTGTCGGGCGCAATATCTGAAGCCGTTGTGATGGATTAGAACGTTACGGGAAAACGCTTCCTGGGTATGTAGGACGCAGGGCGACACGAGGTGTAGGAAGGGGATGACATCGGGCGGGGTGGGTAAACGGATTGTTTACCCATGCAGGGCAAGCGCTGAATCAGAATCCGATGTAGGCGTAATAGTCCGATGTTTCAGCGGTGGTTTGCAGACCCAGGTCGCCTAGGCTGACCGCCAGTTCGGCATCAGGTACATGGAGGGTCCAGGCGGTCTGCACAGCAGGAAATTCCTGTCGAAGGGCTGTGGCGAAGGCGTCCATGTTCGGCAAGTAAGCCGTGAAACCACGGCCCTTGAGTGCACTGGTGGTGATGCCCAGCGCCTGGCACAGGGCAACCTTGGCGGCGATGTCGTCGCGGTCGGCCTGGCGTGAAGCCTCCACCAGTGCCACCAGTTGCGGGTCGACCGGTAGCGTGCCATGAATCAGCGTGGGCCCCTGTTCCCATGCTTCGGGCGGACAGTCCTTGCTTTCGGGGCGCAGGGGGATGTGCGGGTTGATCTCCACCGGGTAAATGCGGCACACCAGCGGGCGTGACTCATAAATGGTACACAGGTCGTTATCGTCCAGATTCCGGCAACGGCCTGGGTTGAACGCCGCGAAGGTCACCGATACCCGTGCCTCGCCGCTGCCGCAGGGCACCGCCAGGGAGCGGCGCATTACGTGCTCGCGCTGCTCGATGGGCATGCCAGGGCCGTCGGCCACGAAGCCTTCGATCAAGATGATGACCTGGCCGCCGGACGCTGCCCACTGGCGGGTTTCATCCAGTGTCAGGGGGACATGGTGGCCGGTGCAGCACTTGCCACAGCCAGTACAGGCAAAACGTAGACGGTCGTTCACTGAGCTCCCGGGCTCCATTCGCTGACGAAGGCTCGTTGATGCTGGCGGTCGTACAGGCACAACTCGGTGCCTGTGCGTTGCTGCATGTGTTTCTGCGGATAGACACCTTCGATCAGCAGGGCGCTGAAACCGACCTGATCATCGAACTCCGCAGGCTTGCCGCGGGCGTGGGCATCCTTGAACTGGCTGGCGGCCAGACAAGCCTTGAGCATCTGCTGGCGCTGTTCGTTCCAGGCCTGGCTGCTGGAGGCCTGGGCTGCACCGCTGAACAGGGTGCAGGAGATAAGGAGCGAGCTGAAAAACTTCATACGCAATACCGGCAAGAAACATCCGAGGGGCGTGATTATGCCTTACACGTCCCCGGCGGCAAGCCGGGGAGATTGTCGCTGAATATATCAGTGCTCGGTGTGCGCCACCGCCCGCGCCGCCACCACCAGACAATCGGTAAGCTCTGGCGAGGAGAACTTGGTGAGGATGGCATTGGCTCCGGCCAGCCTGGCCTTTTCACTGCTCATGGCACTGTCCAGCGAGGTGTGCAGGAGGATGTACAGGTGCTGGAAGTCCGGGGTTTCGCGCAGGGTCCGGGTAAAGGCGTAGCCGTCCATCTCGGACATCTCGATGTCGGAGACGATGATGTTGATTTCCTGGGCGGTGCCTTGCAGTTCCAGCAGGACATTGATGGCGTCCTTGGCGCTGCGGGCCGTGTGGCACTCGATGCCGAGGTTGCGCAGGGTATGCACCGATTGCTGCAGCGCTACCTGGCTGTCGTCCACCACTAGGATATTGGCCGCGGCCAGCAGACTGGCATCTTGCTCGCTCACCTCGCCCGGGTGTGCCTCAGGTTCGGGCGGGGCGATGCCGTGGATGACTTTCTCGATGTCCAACACCTGTACCAACGTGTTGTCGACCCGGGTCACGCCGGTGATGAACGAGCGATTGCCCGAGCCATAGGGCGGCGGCTTGATATCGGTGCTCAGGCAATGAACGATGCGGCTGACCGCCTGTACATGAAGGCCCTGGCGCGAGCGGCTGATCTCGGTGACGATCAGGCAGCCGCCGTCCGGGTCGGCCAACGGCCGCTCGCCGATGGCACGGGACAGGTCGATCACCGACAGCGAGTTGCCGCGCAGGGTGGCCACACCTTTGACGTGGGGGTGCGATTCAGGCAACCGAGTCAGGGGCGGGCAGGGGATGATTTCGCTGACCTTGAGCAGGTTGATTGCCATCAGCTTGCCGCTGCGCAGGGTGAACAGCAGCAGGGACAACGCGTCCGCGCGGGCGTTTTGCGTGGCCATGGTGACCTTCGTTCAGAGAGGGGATGCCGGGTTATCGGCGTGTTATCGCCTGGCTTTAGGTTGGGGGAGGGTGGGGGGGTACAATTCTGGATTTTCTGCGGTGAATCGAGCGCGGACCGCGCGGCGCTCGATCTCACACCTTCCAAAAAAACATCGACAGACCTTAACGCTCCCGCAACGCCTCACGCGCCCTGTTCAGTGGCTTGATCAGGTAATCGAGGATGGTCTTCTCGCCCGTACGGATATCCACCGTGGCGATCATCCCCGGCACGATCGCGAAGCGCTTGCCGGCCTTGTTCTGCAGGCTGTCCTGTTCGGTGCGGATGAACACTCGGTAGTAGTAGATCTCCGGTTTCACTTCATCCTGCAAGGTGTCGGGCGAAATCCCCACCACCTTGCCGTCCAGGCCGCCGTACACCGAGTAATCGTAGGCACTGATCTTGACCTTGGCGGCCTGCTCGGGGTGGATGAATGCGATGTCCCTGGGGGCGATGCGGGTTTCGATCAGCAGCCGCTCGTCCATCGGCACGATCTTCATCACTTGGCCGCCCGGCTGTACCACGCCCCCCAAGGTGTTGACCTCGATGTCCTTGACGATGCCCCGCACTGGGGAACGCAAGGTCAGGCGCGTCAGCGAGTCGCTGCGCCCACGGATCACCTCGGCCAGGCTGTCGGCCTCGGCGCTGGCCTTGGCCAGCTCCTCACGGGCGCGTACCAGGTAGTCGGAGCGTGCTTCGTTGGCCTTGAGTTCCAGTTCCGAGCGTTGACGGTTCAGGCGGATCACTTCGACCCGGCTCGAAGCGCCCATCTTCGCCAGGTTCTCGGTGATCTGCAGTTCGCTGCGTACCAGCCGCAAAGAGTCCTCGATGCCGGCCAGGGTCTGCTCCAGGCCCTGGCGGCGGGTTTGGTACAGCGCGGTCTCGGCGTCGATCAGGTCGGGGGACGCTCGCAGGCTGTCGGGAAAGGCTAGCGGCTTGCCGGTCACCTCGGCTCGCAAGCGGGCGACGCTGGCGGTGGCCGCGCGGTACTTGGCCTCGCTTTCGCCCACGCTGGAGGCGGTCTTGGTCGGGTCCAACTGGGCAAGCACCTGGCCGCGCTCGACCAGGTCGCCCTCGGCCACATTCATGGTGGTGACGATGCCCCCTTCGAAGGACTGGATCACCTGCTCCCGTGAGCTGGGAATCACCTTGCCAGTGCCGGTGGACACTTCCACCACCTCGAACCACGCCGCCCACCCCAGAAAGCCCGCCAGCATCAGCGCGCACAGGGTGATCAGGCGACCGGCGCGCAGCACGGCGCGGTCGTCCTCGCCATCCAGGTAGGACGAGGGAAGTTCATGGCTGCTCATGCCTGGCCTCCTTTGAGCTTGGCCAGGGCGGCGTCGCGGTTGTCGTCGATGACGATGCGACCGCCGTCGAGCACGATGATCCGATCGACCCGCTGCAGCACGTTCAGGCGGTGGGTGGCGATCACCAGGGTACGGCCCTGGCAGAAGCGGTCGAGGCTATCGAGCAGGTGGCGTTCGCTGATGTCGTCCAGTGAGGCGGTGGGTTCGTCGAGCAGCAGCACCTGTGGCTGGCGTACCAGCAGACGAGACAGCACCAGGGCCTGGCGCTGGCCACCGGACAGCCCTTGGCCGCCCTCAAGGATCAAATGGTCCATGCCCTTGGGCAGTCGGCGGACGAAGTCCAGCGCGCCGGTGGCGGACAGCGCGGCCACCAGTTCCTGGTCACTGGCTTGTCCCGCGCCCAGGGTGAGGTTTTCCCGCAGGGTGCCATGAAATAGCCGCGAGTACTGGGGCAGCAAGCCTACGTCGCGGCGCAGGTCGGCTGGGTCCAGGTGGGCCAGAGCAATACCGTCGAGGTTGAGCTCGCCTTGCATCAGGTCCATGGCGCCGCCCAAGGCCTGGAGCAAGGTGGATTTCCCTGAACCGTTGCGCCCCAGCAGGGCGATGCGTTCGCCGGGCTGGATGTCCAGCTGGCCGATGGTCAGCGCCGGTGCCGCCTCGGGGCTGTAGCGGAAGATCGCCTGGCGCACCCGGTATTCCCCACGCAGGGCCGGCAGGTGGACGCGTGCCTCGCCTTCGGCATGGTCCACCGGCGACTGCATGAGATTGTCCAGGCCCTTGAGGGCCACCTTGGCCTGCTGCCAGCGGGTCAATACATGGGTCAACTGGGCCAGTGGCGCCATCATGCGCGATGACAGCATCGAAGCCGCCACCAGGCTACCAGTAGTAAGGTCGCCCGCGATCACCATGGGGGCGCCGATGACGATGACCACGGCGAACACTGCACCCTGGACATTCTGGGTCCAGGTCACCAGGCCGTTGGTCAAGGTGCGCAGGCGCAGGTTGCTGTGGGCACAAGCGGTGTTGTACTGGTTCCACTGGCGTTCGAAGCGCGCCTCTGCCTGCAGGGCCTTGATCTCGTCCAGGCCCTGGATGCTTTCCACCAGCATGGCGTTGCGCAGCGCCGACTCGCGCATCGAGGCATTGGCCAATGCGGCCAGGCGCCGCTGCGCCAGCAGGCCAGGCAGCAGCATGGCCAGCAGCGCGACGAGGGGAATCAGCACCAGGACCCCGCCGATCAGCCAGAACACCAACAGGAACAGCAGGAAGAAGGGCAGGTCGGCCAGCACCGAGGCGGTGCTGGAGGTGATCAGGTCGCGAATCTGCTCGAGCTCGCGCAACTGCGAGATGAACGAGCCGGTGGACTTGGGCCGCGCCGAGTTGCGCAGGCGCAGGGCATGGCCATAAACCAGGTCGCTGACCCGCAGGTCGGCGCGCTTGCCCAGCAGGTCGGTCACCTTGAGCCTGAGCAAGCGCATGCTCAGGTCGAACACCAGCGCCAGCACCACCCCCGCGAACAGCACGTACAGCGTCGGCAATGACTCGGCAGGGATCACCCGGTCGTACACCTGCATGGAAAACAATACGCCAGCCAAGGCCAGCACGTTGGCTACCAATGAGGCGACCATGACCTGGCCATAGGGGCGCAGGTCGCGCAGCACGATGCGGGCGAACCAGTGGCGGTCGTAAGGCGCGGTGTAGTCGTCGGTGCGAACGTCGCGCAGGGGGCGAGCGGGGCGGAGCAATGCGACACGGGATATCCGCCCGTCCAGCGTGCCCTGCGATACCCGCGAGGCCAGGCCCTGGTCGCCGGCGAAGACCACCGCCAGTTCGTCGTCCTGGGTCACCGACTCGACCACGGCCAGCTGGCCGTCGTCCAGCTCCAGCACCAAGGGCGTGCGCCATTGCCGTAGGCCTTTGCCATCGAAATGGGTGAAGCGCAGGGTAAGCCCCGCCTGGCGGGCCATGTGACGTAGGATTTCGTCCAGCGGCCGGGCATCTTCCACAGCGGCCAGGTGTATGCGCTGGGGTGAGACATCAAGACGGTAGTGGTGCGCCACCTGCAGCATGGCTTCGAGCCACGGCCCCAGGTCCGGATGCCCGGTCTGGACGGTGGCCTGCGCGGGCTGGGCAAGGTTGATGGTTTCATTCATGGCTCGATCTGCACCCCTTGCAGGTTGCGCCCTTCCAGCCCGAAGGCTGTGCGCAGGGCGCCACTGTTGTACAGGCAATCAACATCCAGGCGCAGCAGGTCGGCGCGTGTGCCAGCGAGGTCGAAGCGTGACTGGTAGATCTCCTGCTCGGCATTGAGCAGGTCGAGCAAGGGCCGTGTACCCAGGTCCAGGTACTGGCGACCGTACAGCTCGCGGGCTTCCTGAATGCTGGTCTGGCGTGCTTCGAGCGAGCTGAGTCGCCGCCCCAATCCAGAGGTCTGCGCCTTGGCTTCGGCCAGCCCGCGACGGGCCTGCAGGCGGGCAGCATCTTCCGCCGAATCGGCCGCAGTCAGGGCATGGCCGGCAGCTCGGGTGCGGGCGCTGATGGCCCCGCCCTGGTAGATCGGCACCTCAAGGTTCAGGTAGATCCCGGCCTGCGTGCGGTCGAGGCGGGAGTTGTCGCGGTCGTACTCATTGTCCAGGTAATGGTTGACCTGCGGTTGCAGCGACAGGGTCGGATAGGCCTCGGCCTTGGCTTGCGCCAGCTCGGCCTGGGACTGCGCGCGCAGGGCTAGCGCCATGAGCACGGCGGGCAGGCGGTCGTCGCCCTGCTCTGGCCGTTTGCAGGCCTGGTTCAGTTCGGCCGGAGGCGCTTCGGCAAGCGCCGGCGGGGACATGCGCCCGAGCAGCGCGGCAAGTGTCGAGCGCCAGCGTTGGTATTGCGACTGGTACTCCTCCAAGGTCGCGCGTGCTCCTTCTTCCCGGGACTCGGCCTGAACCACGTCGGACCGGGTGCTCGCGCCCATGTCGCTGCGTTGGCGTGCCAGGCCGACAATGGCGCCGATGCCACGGATCTGATCGCGGGCAATGGCCATCAACTGCTCGTAGCGACGGGTTTCGATCCAGGCGTAGGCGGTGTCGCGGGCCAGTTCGTCCACCACCAGCAAGATATTGGCTTGTGCCCGTGCTGCCGCGGCTTTTGCCGCGTTCACTGCACTGTCGACCTTGCCGAAGTCGTAGAGCATCTGTTTCAGCGACAGGTTCAGCGCCTGGCTGCCCCGGTCGTTGCCATACCCGGTGTCATACCCTGCGCGTATACCCCCGGTGACCTGCGGGTAGTAACCGGCGCGGGCCACGTTGATGCCTTCGCCTTGCTTGTACAGGTTACCGACGGCCTCGGCGATGCTCGGGTGCCACTGCGCCGCGAGCACCACGGCTTCGGCCATGCCCAGGCGGTCGCCGTCGGCTTCGGCCTGCCCGGAAGGCGGGCGAGCAGGTATGGCTTCGGGGGCGTCGCGCAGACGCGACGGCCCGATGCTGCGCAGCTGCGGGTCGATATCGTCGGCCGACCAGGCTGCTGGAGTGATACACAGGGCCAGGAGCCCAAAGGCGCCTGTTAACAGCGGTGACAGCGTACTGCTTCGCTTCACATCATTCCCTTACTGCTGGTCATCCTTGGCGCCGGGCGGTAACCCGGCGGTTTGCTGCAGGCTCAGACGACGTGGATGCCGCTTTGCACCCACAGGTGGTGGCTGGGATCCTCCTGGGCCGTATATTGGTTATAGTCGATGCCATCGGCGGTCTGGGTACCAGCAAGCGTCCAGGTGTCCGTCAGGTGCACCGTGTCCTTGTCATCACCCTTGATCACCAAGGTGTCTTTGCCGGTCTCCGTGACGGCCACGACGTCCGCCAGGTTGAGGGTGAGGGTGACGGCGCTGGTGTCATTGAGGTCGATGACCTCGATGTCGTGTACGCGCTCGGCCAGGTTGCCCAGGTCGATGCTGGCATCGCCCCCGGCCCACAGCAGGGTGTCGGTGCCGGCCCCACCCTCTACGCTGGTGAAGTCCTGGTCGACGATCACCAGGGTGTCGTCGCCGGCTCCCCCCTGCAGGCTGATGGCCCCGCCCTGACTGCCATCGAGGTGGTCGTTGCCGTCGGTACCGGCGATCACGTCGCTGGATGCGGCTGCAACGCTGGCCAGCGCAACGCCATCGTCGCTGGTGTCGGCCAGCAGCGCGCTCGTGGCACTGAAACTGGCGGCGCTGTCCAGGTTGATGGTCAAGGTGGCGGTATCGGTGGTGCCGTTGGGGTGGGTCAATTCATAGGTGAAGGTGTCGTGCTGGCCAATGATGGCCGAGGTCAAGCCCGCCTTGAGGGTGTAGGTGTAACTGCCGTCGGCCTGCACCAGCAAGGTGCCATAGGTGCCTGTCACGCTGACGCCGTTGTAGCCCGGGATCGCATAGGTGTTGGCGGCCACCAGGACGCTGAGCACGGTCAGGGACGAGCCGAGGTTATCGGCTCCACCCCCTGCGGTGTCGGTAAGCAGGTTACCGGTGACCGGGGTATAGCCGCTGACCACGAATTCGGTGAGATGGGTCGTCGTGGTGTTGAGCGTGGTGGTGAGGGAGCTGGCCAGGCCGATGCCGCTGGCGGTCACGCGTATCTGGTAAGAGCCTGCGGTCTGGTCCTGGAAGGTGTAGGCGGAGCCGCCCCCCAGCAGGCTGACCAGCGAACTGCCGTTCACCGACTGAACCACTGCGTAAAGGCCCGTTGCTGGGTTGAGCTTGAGTAGGTCGATGGTCGTGCCGTTGAGCAGCCCCAGCAGGTTGGTCGAGTTGAGCACGACCTGAAGGTCGGCCGTGGTATCGGTGGCTACGGTGGTGCTGTAGGTTGCCTGCCGTGTGCCGATCACCGGCAGGCTCAGCGGTGTGAAGGTGGTGGAACTGGTGGATTCGCGATTGACCAGACTGATGCCAGTGCTGTCGATGTCATTGACCGCATCCACAACCGTGGCGGGAGCGCCGTAGTTGGTGTTGCTCCAGATCTCGGTGGCCTGCGGGCTGTCGATGCGCACGTAGAGCGTGGCGCCATCCACCAGGCCATTGGCGTGAACCAGCTGGTAGCTAAAGATATCGACCTTGCCGACGCTGGATGGGCTGCCGTTCGGGGTGTAGGTGTAGCTGCCATCGGCACGGATCACCAGGGTGCCGTACAGGCCCTGCACCTCGGTGGCGCTGCCAGCCGCGACATAGCTGCCGTTCTTCAGCACTTGCAGGACTGCACCGCTGTCCGGCCCGAGCAGGTCGGTGGCGCCATCGGTGCCCGGGTCACTGATGACGTTGCCGGAGGTAGGCGTTCCGGTTCCGGTGAACTGGGTCTGGCTGGTGGTTTCGATGTCCAGTTGTGTGGTAACCGTGGTCAGCAGGCCGATGCCGCCACTGCTCACCGTCAGCCGGTATTCACCGGCCAGCAAGTCGCCGATGTCGACCCGAACACCCTGACCCAGCGGCAGCAGGATCAGGTCGAGCAACCCTTGGGTGTTGCCGGTGGCTAGCGTCACCCAGGCGCCACTGGCGTTTTTCACTTGCAAGGTGAAGGTGGCGTTGTCCAGCAAGGCGAGGGCGCTACTGGTGTTGAGGGTCAGGGTAGGATCCACCGTGGTGCCGGAAGCGACCGTCCAAGTATAGGTCTTGGAGAAGCCCGCCAGCAGGGTCGAGAAACTGTCCTGATAGGTTTGCGTGGACACCACCGGTGCCAGGTTGACGGTGGCGGTCGCCAGGTTGTCGCTGGCCACCACCGGGGCGCTGGCGTCCACGTCCGGTGCCGTGATGTTGGTATTGCCCGAGACGTTGTTGCGCGGGTCGGTTAGCGTCACCGACAGCACCTGGCCGTTGTCCTGTGCAGGGCTCAGGGTGACGGTGAAGCTGCCATTGGGCTGCACGGTGGCGGTCTGCAGCACGGTGCCGCTGGCGTTGCGCACCGTGACCGTGGCGCCGGGTTCGCCATTACCGGTCAGCACGCTGCCGTCGGCGCTGATGACCAGGTTGCTGGCCGCCGCTGGCGGTGTGAGGTCCGGTGCGGTCAGCGCGGCACCCTGGGAGGTGTTGCCCGCCGCGTCAGTGAGCGTGACGGTCAACGCCTGGTTGTCCACCTGTGCTGCGGCCAGGCTGACCACGAACAGGCCGTTGGTGCCGACGGTCGCGGTGCCGAGAATCGTCCCGGCGCTGTTGCGCACGGTAACTGTGGTACCGGCCTGTCCAGTGCCTGAAACCACCGTACCGTTGCTGTTGATGCTGGCGACCGGGGCAGTGGGCGGCGTGGTGTCGGGCGCGTTGATGCTGGCGCTGCTGGAGGTGTTGCCTGCCGCGTCGGCCTGGCGCACGGTCAGTTGCTGTCCGTCGTTCTGCGCCGTGGTGAGGGTGATACTGAACTGGCCGTTGCTGCCGACCGTGGCATTGCCCAGTGCGACACCGCCGGGGCCTTGCACGGTGACAGTCGCCCCGGGTTCGCCGGTACCGGTAAGCACGGTGCCGCCGGCATTGATCGCCAGGTTGCTCACAGGCGCTGGTGCCTGTGAATCAGGTGCTGTGAAGCTGGTGCTGCCGGATGGATTCAGCGCCGCGTCGGTTTGAGTCACCCCCAGCACCTGGCCGTTGAGCTGTGGGCTCGACAAGGTGATGGAGAAGGCCCCTCCGGCATTCACCTGGCCGGTACCGATGATGGCCCCTCCTGCATCGCGGACCGTCACGGTTGCGCCTGCTTCACCCGTACCGCTGAGCACCAGGCCATTGGTTGAAAGTGCGGTGACGATGGGGTTGGCCGGGGCCGTGCTGTCCTCCGCTTGCACGATGGCGGGTATCGAGCTTCCCCCCAATGCGGACACAGCGGTGACCGACAGCGTTTCGCCATTGAGCTGGGCGCTGTCCAACGTCAGGGTGAAGGTGCCACCAGCGCCTGTCAGGCCAGTGCCTATGAGTGTCCCTGACGCGTCACGCACCTCGATGGTGGTGCCGATCTCGGCGTTGCCGCTCAAGATCAGGCCATCTGCGGCCAGATCCACGTTGGTGGGGGCGGCAGGTACCGGCACCAGCGGCGTATCGTAGCTGGCTTCGCCCGATGTGTTCTGGGCTGCGTCACGCTGGGTGATTCGCAGTTCCTCGTCCGGGCCTGGCGCCGGTTGCAAGGTGACTTGGAAAGTACCGTTGGCGGCCACCACTGCGCTGCCGAGAGGGTTGCCGTTCAGCGTGACGGTCACGGTTGCGCCGGGCTCACCGCGTCCGCTTAGCACATCGTAACCGGGGCTGATGCTCAAGTTGGTGACAAGGTCTGGCGCCGTGGTGTCGGCAGCTTGGTAGGAGGCAGTCGGCGAGGTGTTGCCGGCGTCATCGGTGGCCACCACCGACAGCAGTTGGCCGTTGGTCTGAGCGGGTGAAAGCGTGACGGTGAACACGCCATTGACGGGAACTTCGATTTCACCCAGCACCGTGTTGTCCGGCCCGCGCACAGTGATGGTGCTGCCCGGTTCGGCGCTGCCGCTGAGCTGCAAGCCATTGGCGGTCAGGCTCAGGCCGGTCGGTTGTGCGGGCGGTGTCAGGTCCGGTGCGGTGACCTGGAATGGCGACGACGGGTTGCCGGTGGCGTCCTGGGCGATGATGGTCAGCACCTGGCCGTCGATCTGAGGGGTGCTCAGATCCAGCACGAAGGTGCCGTCGGCATCGATCACTCCTTGGCCGACGACATCGCCCAGGTCGTTGACCACGGTGATGTTGGCGCCGGCTTCTCCTGTGCCGGTCAGCTGGGTGCCGCTGCCGTTGAGTGTCGCCAGGACACTGGCGGGCGGGGTGACATCGGCCACGGTGAGGGTGCCGATCGGCGAAACGTTGCCGCTGGTATCTTCCAGGGTGACCTGCAATTGCTGGCCATTGAGCTGTGCGGGCGTCAGGTCGACCACGAAGGTGCCGTCGGCGTCCACCGTGGCCTCGCCGATCAGGGTGTTGCCTTGATACACCCGCACTGTGGTGCCAGCTTCGCCATTGCCGCTGAGCTGGTCACCCGCAGCGTTCAGGCGTAGTGCGTCAGGCGTCGCGGGTGGTGTCAGGTCGGGGGCGGTGACGACCACTGGGACGCTGATGTTGCCGGGCGGGTCGGCCTGCTGCACCGACAGCGCCTGTTGGTTGATCTGCGCCGGTGTCAGTGCGACCTGGAAGCTGCCATCGGCAAGTACGACGGTGGTGCCGAGCACCTCCCCGGCGGCATTGGTCACGGTGACAGTTGCACCCGCTTCGCCACGGCCGCTGACCAGGCTGCCATCGGCATTGATGACCACCTGGGTAAGGGCGTCAGGTGGAGTGAAGTCCGGCGTTTGCAGCGAGGTTGCAGGCGAGGCGTTACCGGCGGCGTCGCTCTGGCTGACGCTGAGCAGCTCGGCATTGCCCAGCGGCGGGTTGAGGGTGATGGTGAAGGCGCCGCTGGCATCGACCACGGCGCTGCCGATCTCGTTGCCGTTGGCATCTTTCACCGACACCCGTGCACCCGCTTCACCACGGCCGGTGAGGGTGGCGCCGTCGCTGGCGATGGCGAGTTCGCTTGGCGCCGCGGGGGGCGTTGTGTCCGCCGCGGTAAGGGACGTGGCATCGGATTGGTTGCCGGCGGCATCGGTGAGTATCACCTGCACGGTCTGGCCATTGGCCTGGGCGGGTGTCAGGTTGACCTGGAAGGTGCCGTCGCCACGAACCACCGCAGTGCCCAGCACACTGCCGTCGGCAGCCAGCACCTTGACGCTGGTGCCGGCCTCGCCAGTACCGTTGAGCAGGGTGCCGCCGCCGGCGAAGGCCAGTTGTTGCGGCGCGGCGGGGGCGACCAGGTCGGGGGCGGTGAGGCTGACGCTGTTGGACTCGTTGCCCGCCGCATCGGTCTGGCTGGCACTGAGGTGCTGGCCGTTGAGCTGCGCAGGGCTGAGGTTAATGCTGAACTGGCCCGAGGCATCGACCACACCCTGGCCGAGCTCGACCCCACCGTCGCCCAGTACTTTGACGGTGGCGCCAGGCTCGCCACGCCCGCTCAGCACCAGCCCGTTGCTGGAAATGGCCAGGTTGGTCAGCGGTTGCGGCGCGGTGGTGTCGGGTGCCACCAGGGTGGCAGGCAAGGATGTGTTGCCATCGCTACCCACGGCAACCACTTGCAGCACTTCGCCGTTGGCCTGAGCACTGCTGAGGCCGACGGTGAAAGTGCCGTCGACAGCCACCAGGCCGGAACCCAGCAGCACGCCATGGGGACCATAGACGTTCACGGCGCTACCGGGCGTGCCGGTGCCGGTTACCGTCAGGCCATTGGCCGATAGCACCAGGTCATCGGGAATGTCCGGGGCAAGATTGCCCGGAGCGGTGACGGTCTGTGCGGGCGAGGCGTTCTGTGCGGCATCGGTCTGCACCACGCCAAGGTCCTGGCCAGCGACAGCGGCGGGCGACAGCGTCACGCTGAACCGACCATCGACACCCACAGTGGTCGTACCCAGAATCGACCCATCTGGTGCGCGAACGGTCACCGAGGCATTGGCCTCGCCGATCCCCGTCAGGGTGCTGCCATCGGCAGACACCGCCAGTTGCGACACTGGCGCTGGCGGGGTGGTGTCCGCGGCGGTATAGGGAGTGGTGGGCGACACATTGCCTGCGGCATCGGTTGCACTCACCTGCAATGTCTGGCCATTGGTCTGTGGGCTGTCGAGGGTGACCTGGAAGGTTCCGTTGCTGTTGGCGATGGCCGTGCCTAGGACATTGCCTGAGGCATCGCGTACCGTGACCGTACTGCCTGCCTCGGCAATGCCGCTCAACTGCAGCCCGCTGGCGGCCAGCGACAGACCGCTGGGGGCGGCGGGTGAGGTGTGGTCGGGCGCGATCACCGCAACGACGGCGGAGGTGTTGTTGCCTGCGTCGGTCTGGGTCACGCTCAGATGCTGGGCATTGAGCTGCGCGCTATCGAGCGTCAGGGTAAAGCTGCCATTTGCGGCCACCAGGCCGGTACCGATGACGGTGCCATCCGGACCGCGAACGGTGACCGTGGCGCCCGCTTCCCCAAGACCGGTCAGGGTCAGTCCGTTGTTGTTCAAGATTACATTGGTCAGTGCGGCAGGCGGCGTGAGGTCCGGGGTGTTGACGCTCACTGCCGGGGAGGTATTGCCGGCGCTGTCTGCCTGGGTCACGCCAAGGGTGCTGCCATCGGCCTGAGGTGTGCTGAAGGCCACCGTGAAGCGTCCATCGGCGCCTACGGTAGCGGTGCCTAGCATGGTACCCGCGGCATTGCGCACCTGGACAATGGCTCCGATCTCGCCACTGCCCGTCAGGTGCCGACCGTCGGCACTGAGTACGACGTCGGCGACGGCATTCGGTGGCGTGCGGTCCGGCGTTGCCAGGCTGGCGGGGGCGGACACGTTGCCGGCGGCATCGGTAAGGGTGACCTGCAGGGCACTGCCGGTGGTCTGCGCACTGGGCAGGGTGACCTGGAACACGCCGCTCTGGTTGACCGTGCCGGTGGCGAGGACAGTGCCATTGGCGTCGCGCACGGTGACAGTCGCGCCGGCTTCGCCCTGGCCGCTGACCACGGTGGCGGCGCTGTTGAGGCTGAGTTGGTTGGCGGCCAGTGGTGCTTGCAGGTCGGGCGCCTGGAGCGTCGCGGGCAGTGAAGTGTTGCCGCCGGTATCCGTCTGGGTGATGGTCAGCTGTTGGGCATTGGTCTGCGCAGGCACCAAGGTGACGCTGAACAGACCGTTGCTCGCAACGACTGCGCTGCCTACTTGCGTGCCTTGAGCATCGAGCACTTTGACGGTGGCACCGACCTCGCCACGACCCGTGAGAACGGTCCCGGCCGGGTTCAGGTCGACCTGGGTCGGCGCATCCGGTGCGGTGCTGTCGGCCGCCACGATCACGGCGGGTACCGACGCCGTGCCGCCCACCGTCGCCTGGGCGTAGGCCTGCAGGGTTTGTCCGTTGAGTTGGGCGGCGTTGAGGAACACATGGAAGGTGCCATCGCTGCCGACGGTGGCGGTGCCCAGTACATTGCCGTTGGAGGTCACCGTGATCAGGGTGCCGACGGTGCCTTGGCCGGTGAGGACGAAGCCATCGGCGCTGAGCGCCAGGTTGGTGGGGCTGGCGACTTCACTGCCGTCGGGTCCGTTCAAGAGGCTGCTCGCTTCCTGTCCGGCGCCGTCGCGCACCACCAGGTCGACCACTTCACCGTTGGTGAGCGGGCGATCGAGCACGACCTGGAAGGTACCGTCAGGGCCCACGGTCGCGCTGCCCAAGGGCGTACTGCCGTCCCGGACAATGACAACGGTGCCTGGCTCGGCATTGCCGGCAACGAGGGTGCCATCCGGGCTCAGGGAGACGTTGGTCGCTGCGCTGGGGGGCGTGGTGTCCGGGGCGGTCACCGCTGCCGGGGCGGCGCTGTTGCCTGCGGCATCGGCCACGATGACGGTGAGGGTTTCGCCGTTCTGCTGTGCAGTCGACAGGGGCACGCTGAAGCTGCCGTCGGACTGGACTGTCCCGCTGGCAAGGAGGTTGCCGTTGGGGCCCAGTACCGTGATCGAGGTCGCACCTGGGGCGTTACCCGTGAGCGCCGTGCCGTTCAGGACAACTGCGAGGTCGCTGGGGGCGGCCGGTGGCGTGAGGTCGGGGGCGGTGACCGGTGTGGCCATGGAGGTGTTGCCACTGCCGTCGGTCAAGGTCACGTTGAGTGACTGCCCGTCGAGCTGTGCCGGTGAAAGCGCAACCGTGAAGGCGCCGCCTGGCGGAACCACCACGCTGCCCAGCAACACGTTTTGAGCGTTGCGCACCTCCACCGTCGCACCTACCTCGCCAGTGCCCTGCAGGTAGGTGCCGCCCGGGCCGACCAGCAGCCCTGTCGGTGACGTTGGCGCACTGCTGTCGTCGGCGGTGTAGCTGGCTGACGGAGAGCTGTGGTTCGCGGTGTCGATCAGCACCACCGACACCGTTTCACCATTGGTTTGTGGCGGGCTGAGGGTGACGGTGAAGCTGCCGTTGGCATTGACCTGGTCGCTACCCAGTATTTGGCCGTTGGCATTGCGCACCACCACCGTGGTGCCAGGCTCGCCTTGCCCGGTGAGCAAGGTACCACTGGCATCCAGTGCCAGGTTTTGGGCAGGCGTGGGCGCTTCAAGGTCGTTGGCTACGAACGGGGTGTCTGTCGAGCCGTTGCCGGCGGCATCGGCCTGACTCACTGACAACGTCTGGCCATTGAGCTGCGGCGGGTCGAGGATGACTTGGAAGCTGCCGTCGGCCTGTACCACTGCCGTGCCCAAGACCCCGCCAGACCCATCTTTGACCGTGACCTGCGCGCCAGGCTCGCCCGTGCCAGACAGGGTGCTGCCATCGCCGGACAAAGACAGGTCTGCCGGTGGGGTGGGGTCCTGGTTGTCAGGGGCGGTGAGGTCGGTCGAGGTCGACACATTGCCGGTAGGGTCACGCTGCTCGACGGAGAGCGCCTGGCCGTTGGTCTGCGGTGTGTTGAGGGTGACCGTGAAGCTGCCATTGCTGGCGACCTGGCCGGTGCCGAGCACGCTGCCATCGGGGGCGCGAACGGTCACGGTGGCCCCAGGTTCCCCGCTGCCTGTGACGGTTGTACCGGTGCTGTCGATGCTGGGGGTGGTGATCGGCAATGGAGGTGAGGTGTCCGGTGCGGTGAAGTTGACGGCACCGGCACTGTTGCCGAGGCTGTCGGTGGCGTCCACGGTCAGGCTTTCACCGTTGCGCTGCGGTGTCGAGAGGGTGACCTCGAAGCGCCCGTCGGTGCCGACCGTGGTAGTGCCTAGCACGGTGCCATTGGCCGCGCGCACGGTGATGATCGAGCCGGGTTGCCCTTGCCCGGTGAGGTGGGTGCCGGCGACATCGAGTGCCAGCCCGGAGGGTTGTGCCGGGCCGTCCAGGTCCGGAGCGGTGAGCGGGGTGGTCGTCGTGTTGCCTGTGGCATCGCGCAGCGTCACGTCCAGTATCTGGCCGTCGGTCTGCGCAGGGGTCAAAGTCACCGTGAACTGGCCATTAGGCCCAACCACGGCAGAACCGAGCAGCACGCCCTGGGCATTGCGAACCTGTACCGTGGTGCCGATTTCGCCGCGCCCGGTGAGGGTAACCCCATCGGCGCTCAGTGCCAGGTTGGTGGCAGGACTGGGTGGGGTGGTGTCCGGTGCGGTGATCGGGCTGGGCGACGATGTGTTGCCGGCGTTGTCGATGAGCACGACGTTCAGTGCTTCACCGTTGGCCTGGGCTGGAGAGAGAGGAATGGTGAAATTGCCGTCATTGCCCACCACACCACTGCCGATCAAGGTGCCGTCGGCATTGCGCACCTCGACCCTGGTTCCCGCTTCACCGCGACCGCTCAGTTGTTGGCCACCCGCTGCGATCACCAGGTTGACCGGGGCGTCGGGCGGGGTGGTGTCCGGGGGCGTGCCGACGTCGTCCGGCGCGGTGATGCTTGCCGCGGGCGAGGTATTGCCAGCAGCGTCCTGGGCGGTGACAGTCAGGGCCTGGCCGTCGGTTTGAGGGGGTTGCAGGGTGATGCTGAACTGACCGTCGGCACCTGCCACGACGCTGCCCAGCAGCGTGCCGCCAGGGCCGCGTACCTGAACCGTGGCGCCCGGCTCGGCACGGCCGCTGAGGGTGGTGCCTTGTTCGTCGATCGCCAGGTTGGTCGGCGCCAGCGGAGCGGTCGCGTCCGGCGCGACGACGGTGCCTGCCGGGGAGGCGTTGCCTGCGGCGTCGGTCAGGATGACTTGAAGGTTTTCGCTGTTGATCTGCGGCGGGTCGAGGCTGATTTCGAAGCGTCCATCGGCCCCCACTGTGCCGCTGCCGATCAGATTACCGGCCGCATCGCGGACGTTGACCGTTGTGCCGGCTTCGCCCCGGCCGGTCAGGCGCAGGCCATCCGGGGAAACCAGCAGGTCGATGGGGGTAGCCGGAGGCGTTGTGTCGGACGGTGCCGATCCGCCGCCACCGCCGCCACTGCTCCCGTTGTCGACTGCCGCGGCTGCGCCTCCGACGCCCAGCAGACTCAGGCCCGCGATCGCCCAGGTTGGCGTCGCACTGCCGGCGACGCCGATACCCGCCACCACCTGGTCGAGCGAACTCACCTCTTCGAACGTGAAGCCTGTGAACGCTTCGGCATCGTAGTTGGCGTACCACAGGGTGCCATCTTCGCCGACGAAGACCATGTCGCTGGCAACGCCCGCCTGGTCGACGGCGAAGAAATTACCGATCGTTATTTTTTCGCCGGACTTGAGCGTAACGATCAGGTCCTGCCCGCGCTGGGTGACGGTGGCCACCTGGTTGGGCGAAATCGGCATTTGCACGACCGCGGGGCTTTTCAGGCTGATATTGCCCCAGGCATTCTGGGTAGCGACTGAAGTTTGCTTATCGGCAACGACAATACTGTCCATGAGTGCTCCCTGCAGTTGTACGGCGACATGGTCGACGTCCATTGGCCCAGGGCCGAGCGGGCGCGGCATGCCTTCAACAGTACTGGCCACTCAAAGGCCGAGGTACCGATTCCTTATGCAGTTAAGCAGCCAACTGGCAATCGGCTAGATAGCTTTACCGACTAATGCTTTGGTGCACGGGCCTCAGCGAAGCCCTAGCCGGCGCGCCAGTCGGTTGAGGTTGGCGCGGTCCAGGCCCAGTTCACGGGAAGCGGCAGCCCAGTTGTGGTCATGACGTTGGAGGCAGGCTTCAATCACCTGGCGTTGATAGGCGTCCACCGCGTCACGCAGGCCGCCTTCAGGTAAGGGCGCTTCCTGCTGTGGCAGGGCGGATTGAGCCTCATTGGAAGACGCGACCGCGCGCAGGTCCAGGTCGCGGGCTTCCAGGGTCAGAATCCGTGGTCTGTCGGCGTGTTGGCCCAGTGCCTTGAGCGCCGAGCGGCCGATCAGGTGTTCCAGTTCGCGGACATTGCCAGGCCAGTCGTAACCCAGCAGTGCGGCCTGCGCGTCGCTGGACAGGCGCAAACTATTGAGGCCAAGGCGTGAGCGGTTCTGTTCGAGGAAGTAGCCGGCCAGCAACAGCACGTCGCGGCCTCGCTGGCGCAGCGGTGGCACCTGCAGGGGGTAGACGCTCAAGCGGTGATAGAAGTCGGCGCGGAAGTTGCCGTTGCGCACTTCCGCGGCCAGGTCGCGGTTGGTCGCGGCGATCAGGCGCACATCGACCTGATGTTCACGGTCCGACCCCAAGCGTTGCAACTGACCGCTTTGCAGCACCCGAAGTAGCTTGGCCTGCACGGTCAATGGCAGCTCGCCGACTTCATCGAGGAACAGCGTGCCGCCGTTGGCCAGTTCGAACTTGCCGCGTCGTTCGCCATGGGCGCCAGTAAAGGCACCGCGCACATGGCCAAACAGCTCGCTTTCCACCAGGGTGTCTGGCAGGGCTGCGCAGTTGAGGCTGATCATTGGCTGGTCGGCGCGTTTGCTGGCCTGGTGCAGGGCCTGGGCCACCAACTCCTTGCCCACCCCGGTCTCACCGGTGATCAGCACGGTCAGGTCGCTGCCGCCGACCAGGCGGATCTCCTCCACCAAGCGTTTGTGTGCCTTGCTCTGGCCTATCAGTTCCTGATGCTGGCCGCTGGCCTGACGGTAGATTTCGGCACGGTGGTGTTCATCCTCGGCGCGCAGGGCCAGGTGTTCGATGCGCTCGGCCACGGTCACGGTAGCCGCTGCCAGGCTGGCGAAGGCCTGCAGGGCTTCCAGTTCAAGACTTTGGAACTGGCCGGGGGTCAGCGCGTCGAGGGTGACCAGGCCCCAGGGACGTTCATCGACCATCAGCGGGCAGCCCATGCAGTCATGGACTTCAAGGTTGGCGTCCGGGGCATGCACCAGGCCGTCATAAGGGTCGGGCAACGCGGAGTCGCTGGCGAAGCGCGTAGGCTCGGGGCGGCTCAACAGGATCTGGAAGCGTGGATGCTCACTGACCTTGAAACGCCGGCCGAGGGTATCTGGCGACAGTCCGTCCACTGCCAGTGGCACCAGCCATTCTCCATCCAGGCGGAGCAGGGCGGCGGCGTCACACGGCAGCAGGCCGCGCATGGCCTGTAACAGGCGGCGGTAACGCTCCTGGTCGGGCAGGTCGCGGGACAGGTCGCTGACCAGCGGGAGGAGGGCGGTGAGCAGAGGCTTTGCAGTCATATTGACTCCTATTGGTCGTAATGACTATACGCTGGGGTGGGTCGTTTTGACATGATCGGTGTCAAGGCATTGATTTCATGGGCCTTTCGAGTTGGCACGAATGCTGAAATAGCCAGTGCAACCATTCGAAGCCACAGGCTTAGGAGTCGTCGCAATGCTCAATGCCGAACAACGTGCAATCATCAAGGCCACTGTCCCGCTGCTCGAAAGCGGTGGTGAAGCGCTGACCACTCATTTCTACAAGATGATGCTCAGCGAATACCCCGAAGTGCGTCCCCTGTTCAACCAGGCTCACCAGGCCAGCGGTGACCAGCCTCGCGCGCTGGCCAACGGTGTGCTGATGTATGCCCGCCATATCGACCAGCTTGAACAGCTGGGCGGCCTGGTTGGCCAGATCATCAACAAGCACGTCGCCCTGCAGATTCTCCCGGAGCATTACCCGATCGTCGGCAGCTGCCTGCTGCGGGCCATCGAGGAAGTGTTGGGCAAGGAAATCGCCACCCCCGAAGTGATCGCGGCCTGGGGCGCTGCCTACGGCCAGCTGGCCGATATCCTGATCGGCGCGGAAGAGCACTTGTACAAACAGAAGGAAGAGGCCGCCGGTGGCTGGCGTGGCGCCCGTGAGTTCCGCCTGGTCCGCCGCGCGCAAGAGAGCAGCGAAATCGTTTCGTTCTACTTTGCTCCGCTGGATGGCAAGCCGGTGCTCAAGGCCGAGCCGGGCCAATACATTGGCCTGCAGCTGTTCATCGACGGGGTCGAGCAGCGCCGCAACTATTCGCTGTCGGCGCTGTGCGACGGCAAGGAGTACCGGATCAGCGTCAAGCGCGAGGCCGGTGGCAAGGTATCCAACTACCTTCACGACCAGCTTGTCGTCGGCGATACCCTGCAGCTGTTCCCACCATCGGGCGACTTCACGCTGACCGCCAGCGACAAGCCCTTGGTATTGATCAGTGGAGGTGTGGGTATCACCCCGACCCTGGCGATGCTGGAGGCGGCGCTTGAGACCAAGCGTCCAGTGCATTTCATTCACTGTGCGCGCAATGGCGCGGTGCATGCCTTCCGCGACTGGATCAGCGCGTTGGCCGAACGTCACCCTCAGTTGCAGCACTTCTATTGCTATGCCGAAGCGGATGGCAGCAACGACGCCCATGCGGTTGGCCTGCTGAGCGAGGATCTGCTGGCCGAATGGATGCCGGTCGAGCGTGACGTGGATGCCTACTTCCTCGGGCCCAAGGGCTTCATGGCGGCGGTCAAAGGCTACCTGAAGGGGCTGGGCGTTCCGGAGCAGCAGAGCCGCTACGAGTTCTTCGGGCCGGCGGCCGCGCTGCAGTGATGTGCTGACCCTGCAGGCCTGATCACAGAGGTACCACGGTGACCCGGTGGGAGCGGCCTCGCGACGCAGAGTCGCTCCCTCAGGTGGTTGCCTATATAGAAGGAATGATGAATCAGCATTGACCATCTTTCACCTTTAATCCTCCTTTAATCACTGTATCCTTCACTCCCGGGTGTCGAGGGGCTTGTCCCTGCGCGGCACCTGGGTAGCTTTTTTGCTGGCCGACGTTGAACCGACGCCGCAGCAACAGGTCTCAGCCATCTTTGGATAGTGCAGCGCTGCCATGCCTCGTCCTCGACATGCTCAAAGGTCAAACCGGCGTGTAGACTTGCGCAAGGCAGGCGAATCACACGCTGCCACTCTCCATCGAAGGAATCGGCAATGAACGAACAAACATCGCGCCTTAATCGGGAACGGCGCTTTCTGGTGCTGCTGGGGGTGATCTGCCTCTCCCTGATTGGCGGCGCGCTCTACATGCAAGTGGTGCTCGGTGAGGCGCCTTGCCCGTTGTGCATCCTGCAGCGCTACGCATTGCTGTTGATTGCCGTGTTCGCGTTCATCGCCGCAGCCATGCCGGGACGTCGCAGCCTGACCTTCTTCGAGGCATTGGTGGTGCTCAGCGCGATTGGCGGAATCGTTGCGGCGGGCAACCATGTGTATATACTCGCCAACCCGATGGTCAGTTGCGGCATCGATACCCTGCAGCCGATCGTCGATGACCTGCCGTTGGCCAAGCTGTGGCCGCTGGCGTTTCAGGTCGACGGCTTCTGTAGCACGCCGTACCCGCCGATCCTCGGTTTGTCGCTGGCGCAATGGGCGCTGGTTGCATTCGTCCTTACCACCGTTCTGGTACCGCTGGGGATCTACCGCAACCGGCGTGGGGCTTAGACAAAAGTCCCGATTTCCGCGTGGTCTTTTACGCCGCGTGAGAAGAGCGAAAAGTCACCTCCCGCTTGATCCAGGTCAATCTCAAAGCCTTGCAGAATGCGGGTTCCAGAGCTATCAAGCGGGGTGCGACAAACTGTCGCGAAGTTGATTTTTTCAGGGTCATTGTTGCGGATTCTGTAAAAGACTGTTGCTCAATAAGTCATAGTCAAGGGTAAGCGACCTATCTACAATCGCCCCCAATTTCCGTTCGGCACTGCTTGCGAGTCGCAGGATTGAAGGAAGCCGCAGCGCTCCTTTTTGCTGACTTCGTCAAGTTTCGCCCAACGGCGATACCGGGCGGACCCCCCTCCGCGTTTTCCCGCACCAAACGGACTTGGTCTGAAGTACAGGCCTGTTGCCTACGAAACCATAAGCACCGCTAACCCGCTTGACGCCAAGGTTCCTGCAGTCGGACCCCGGGCAGGAGCGAGTACGGGCGCGAAATGCCGCACTTGGCAGGACGAAGTGTTGGCTACCAAAACACAAATTGCATTGAAGCAAGCTGATCTAGAGGTCGTGAGATGAGTAAAAAGCGTTACCCCAGACTGTTTGGCATATTGCCCTTTTTAGGCATGCTTTTACTCAGTGGGTGCAACTGGACCCTGCTCGACCCGAAAGGTCAGGTCGGCATTGAGCAAAAGAACCTCATCCTTATCGCTACCGGCCTGATGCTGCTGGTGGTGATTCCGGTCATCATCATGACCGTGGTTTTCGCCTGGAAGTACCGCGCTTCCAACAAGGCCGCCACCTACACCCCTGACTGGTCGCACTCGACCAAGATCGAGGCCGCGGTGTGGATCATCCCGATCCTGATCATCATCGCCCTGGGCTGGTTCACCTACCACTCCACCCACAAGCTGGACCCGTACCGTCCACTGGATTCCGATGTGAAGCCGGTGCAGATCGACGTGGTCGCGCTGGACTGGAAATGGCTGTTCATCTACCCGGAGCAAGGTATCGCCACGGTCAACAAGATCGTCTTCCCGGCTAACACCCCGGTCAACTTCCGCGTCACCTCCGACGCCGTGATGAACTCGTTCTTCATCCCGGGCCTGGGCGGCCAGATCTACGCCATGGCCGGCATGACCACCAAGCTGCACCTGATCGCCAACGAAAACGGCGAGTTCGACGGTATCAGCGCCAACTACAGCGGCGCTGGCTTCACCGGCATGAAATTCAAGGCCACTGCAACCTCCCAGGAAGACTTCGACAAGTGGGTCGCCGAGGTCAAGCAGTCGCCGAAGAAGCTGGACAAGGCCGAATACGAAGCCTTGGCCAAACCAAGCGAAAACAACCCAGTCGCGCTGTACAGCGAGGCCTCGCCTGACCAGTTCCAGATCATCGTCGACAAGTACGAAGGCATGAACCGCGGTCGTCCGAGCCACGAAGAAGCAGGCAGCAAAGATCTGGCCACTACCAAGGGTGTGGAATCGAGTATGCAACCAGCTGCCGGTGCAGAGGAGTAAGAGATGTTCGGTAAATTAAGCCTGGAGGCGATACCCTATCACGAGCCGATAGTCATGGTGACACTCGCCATTATCGCGCTCGGTGGTATCGCTTTGGTCGGTGCTATCACCTACTTCCGCAAGTGGACCTACTTGTGGACTGAGTGGCTGACCACGGTCGACCACAAGAAAATCGGGGTGATGTACATCATCGTCGCGATGGTCATGCTGCTGCGCGGCTTCGCCGACGCCATCATGATGCGTACCCAGCTGGCCGCCGCCACCGGTGGCTCCGAAGGCTACCTGCCGCCTGAACACTATGACCAGATCTTCACCGCTCACGGTGTGATCATGATCATCTTCATGGCGATGCCGTTCTTCACCGGCCTGATGAACCTTGCCGTTCCTCTGCAAATCGGTGCACGTGACGTTGCCTTCCCGTTCCTGAACTCCCTGAGCTTCTACCTGCTGCTGGCAGGCGTGCTGTTGGTCAACATTTCGCTGGGCGTTGGTGAATTCGCCAAGACCGGCTGGGTTGCCTATCCGCCGCTCGCGGGCATTCAGTACAGCCCTGGGGTGGGTGTCGACTACTACATCTGGGCGCTACAGCTCTCAGGCTTGGGTACGACACTGACAGGCGTGAACTTCCTCGTCACCGTGATGAAGATGCGCGCCCCTGGCATGAAGCTGATGGACATGCCGATCTTCACCTGGACCTGCACCTGGGCCAACGTGCTGATCGTGGCTTCGTTCCCGATCCTGACCGCTGCACTCGCGCTGCTGACTGTTGACCGTTATCTGGACTTCCACATCTTCACCAACGAGCTTGGTGGGAACCCGATGATGTACGTCAACCTGTTCTGGGCGTGGGGTCACCCTGAGGTTTACATCCTGATCCTGCCGGCCTTCGGTGTGTTCTCGGAAGTGACCTCGACCTTCGCTGGCAAGCGTCTGTTCGGCCACCACTCGATGATCTACGCATCGGGCGCAATCGCCGTTCTGGGCTTCGCTGTATGGCTGCACCACTTCTTCACCATGGGTGCAGGCGCCAGCGTCAACACCTTCTTCGGTCTGGCGACGATGCTGATCTCCATTCCGACCGGTGTGAAACTGTTCAACTGGCTGTTCACCATCTACCAGGGCCGTCTGCGCTTCACCGCGCCGATCATGTGGACCCTGGGCTTCATGATCACCTTCTCCATCGGTGGCATGACTGGCGTTCTGCTGGCTGTTCCGGGTGCTGACTTCGTGCTGCACAACAGCCTGTTCGTAATCGCTCACTTCCACAACGTGATCATCGGTGGTGCGGTATTCGGCTATATCGCCGGCTTCGCCTACTGGTTCCCGAAAGCCTTCGGTTTCACCCTGAACGAGAAGTGGGGCAAAGCTGCCTTCTGGTTCTGGATCTCGGGCTTCTACGTAGCGTTCATGCCTCTGTATGCCTTGGGCTTCATGGGTATGACCCGTCGTCTGAACCACTCCGACAACCCACTGTGGGAACCCTACCTGTACGTTGCCGTCGTCGGCGCCGTGCTGATCCTGTTCGGTATCGCTTGCCAGCTGATCCAACTCTACGTTTCGGTCCGCGACCGCAACCAGAACCTGGACGTGACCGGCGACCCGTGGGGCGGTCGTACCCTGGAATGGTCGACTTCGTCGCCACCTCCGTTCTACAACTTCGCCCACATGCCTGAGAAGGTTGGCCTGGATGCCTGGCACGAAGCCAAGGAAGCCGGTGTCGCCTACAAGGCTCCGGCCAAGTACGAAGCGATCCACATGCCGAGCAACACCTCTACCGGTTTGTTCATGGGCCTGTTCCTGACCGTCTTCGGCTTCGCCTTCATCTGGCACATCTGGTGGCTGGTTGGCGCGAGCCTGGTTGCAACCATCGCTGTCTTCGTTCGCCACGCTGCGCGTGACGACCAGGGCTACATGGTTCCGGCCGAAGAAGTGGCGCGCATCGAAGGCGAGCGCATGAAAGCGCTGGCCAAAGCAGGTGCTCTGCCTGCCGGCGCACGTGTCGAATCGTTTGAGCGGGTGTAATCAATGTCCAGTCAAGTAATGCACGGTGCTGCTCATGGTCACGACCATGGGCATGACGACCACCACCACGACTCGGGCCAGATGACCGTCCTCGGTTTCTGGCTGTACCTGATGACCGACTGCATCCTGTTTGCGTCGCTCTTCGCCACCTACGCGGTGCTGTCCGGCAGTTTTGCCGGCGGCCCGTCGGGTCATGACATCTTCCAGCTCGATTTCGTAGCTGTTGAAACCGCCTTCCTGCTGCTGTCGTCGATCACCTTCGGCTTCGCCATGCTGCAGATGTTCAAAGGCAACAAGGGCGGCGTGCTGGGCTGGTTGGCCATCACCTTCCTGTTCGGTGCTGGCTTCATCGCGATGGAAATCTATGAGTTCCATCACCTGATCAACGAAGGCTACGGCCCGAACCGCAGCGGTTTCCTGTCGGCGTTCTTCGCGCTGGTAGGTACCCACGGTCTGCACGTAACCGCCGGCCTGATCTGGATGGCTGTTCTGATGTATCAGATCAGCACCAAGGGCATCACGCCGACCGCCAAGACCCGCATGAGCTGCCTGAGCCTGTTCTGGCACTTCCTGGACGTGGTCTGGATCTGCGTATTCACCGTCGTCTACCTGCTGGGGGTTCTGTAATGGCTAACGCACACGACACTCATCACGAAGGTAACCACGGTAGCGTCAAGTCCTACATGATCGGCTTCGTGCTGTCGATCATCCTGACTGCGATTCCGTTCGGCCTGGTGATGTTCCCAAGCCTGCCGAAGAACCTGACCGTTCTGGTTGTTGTGGCCATGGCCGTCATCCAGGTAGTAGTGCACCTCGTGTACTTCCTGCACATGGACCGCTCGAAAGAGCAGCGTTCCAACGTGTCGACGTTCCTGTTCACCACTCTGGTTATTGCACTGCTGGTCGGCCTGTCGCTGTGGATCATGTTCAACATCCACATCGAAATGATGGCCAAGTGAGGTAAGACTGCATGTCCGTGAAGCACTTTATCCAAATCACCAAACCGGGGATCATTTTCGGTAACGTGCTTTCCGTGGCAGGCGGTTTCTTCCTTGCCGCGAAGGGCCATGTGGATTTCGCCCTGTTCCTGGCGGTGGTGGTAGGGACTTCTCTGGTGGTGGCGTCCGGTTGCGTGTTCAACAACTGCATCGACCGCGACATCGACCAGAAGATGGAACGCACCAAGAACCGTGTCATGGTTCAGGGCGGCATGCCGCTGCCCCTCGCGCTGGCCTATGCCACCCTGCTTGGGGTGGCTGGCTTCAGCTTGCTGTATGTACAGGCCAACCCGCTGTCGGCGTTCTGTGCGCTGATCGGTTTCATCGTCTACGTCGGTTTCTACAGCCTGTGGCTTAAGCGCAAATCGGTGCACGGCACCTTGGTCGGCAGCCTTTCGGGTGCCATGCCTCCGGTGATCGGCTACTGCGCCGTGAGCAACAACTTCGACCTGGCTGCAGTGACCCTGCTGGTGATGTTCAGCCTGTGGCAGATGCCACACAGCTTCGCGATCGCCATCTTCCGCTTCAAGGACTACAGCGCTGCCAACATTCCGGTCTTGCCGGTGGCTCGCGGTATCCTGGCGGCGAAGAAGCAGATCGTGCTGTACGTGCTGGCCTTCGTGCTCGCAACCCTGATGCTTACCCTCGGCGGTTACGCCGGCCTCGGCTACCTGGCCGTGGCAGCAGCCATGGGCCTGTACTGGCTCTATATGGCATGGGGTGGCTACAAGGCCGAGGACGACAACAAGTGGGCTCGCAAGGTATTCGGTTTCTCCATCCTCACCGTCACTGCGCTTAGCGTGATGATGTCGGTGGACAGCCAGACCGCTGCGGACGTACTGATGACCTACGCACGCTGATTCAGACGCCTGTTTCACGAAGACCCCGGCCATGTGCCGGGGTTTTTCATGGGCGTCTTCCTGTGCAGCCCCGTTCGCCGGTAAGCTCGTTCCGAGGCATGTGGTTGATCCTGTAGGAGCGGGTTGGTCGGCGAAAGGGCTGCTCGTCAAACCATAAACTTGAAATATTCAATAAAATCGTCTGAAAAGGTCTAACAAAACAGGAAATTATCATTTACAGATAACCTGTATCGGCATTATCTTCTGATTCAGGCCGCCGCAGCGGCCAGCGTCGCTCGGACGGTTCCGGGCGCTTACGTTCTCAGAGGAAACCATGGCCAATCCAGGTTCGCCGCGCCGCTTCGCGCGCATCGATCGTCTCCCCCCTTACGTCTTCAACATCACTGCCGAGCTCAAGATGGCGGCCCGTCGCCGTGGCGAGGACATCATCGACCTGAGCATGGGCAACCCCGACGGGGCCACGCCGCCGCACATCGTCGAGAAGCTGGTTCAGGTCGCACAGCGAGAAGACACCCATGGCTATTCCACCTCGCGCGGTATTCCGCGCCTGCGTCGTGCGATCTCCAACTGGTACAAGGATCGCTACGAGGTCGACATCGACCCGGAAAGCGAAGCCATCGTCACCATCGGTTCGAAAGAAGGCCTGGCGCACCTGATGCTTGGCACCCTTGACCATGGCGACACGGTGCTGGTGCCCAACCCGAGCTACCCGATTCACATCTATGGCGCGGTCATCGCCGGCGCGCAGGTGCGTTCTGTGCCGCTGGTGCCGGGTGTGGACTTTTTCAACGAGCTCGAGCGAGCGATTCGCGAGTCGATTCCCAAACCGAAGATGATGATCCTTGGGTTTCCCTCCAACCCTACCGCGCAATGCGTGGAGCTGGACTTCTTCGAACGCGTGGTGGCGTTGGCCAAGCAGTACGACGTGCTGGTAGTGCACGATCTGGCCTACGCCGACATCGTCTACGATGGCTGGAAAGCGCCGTCGATCATGCAGGTTCCGGGGGCCAAGGACATTGCGGTGGAGTTCTTCACCCTGTCCAAGAGCTACAACATGGCCGGCTGGCGTATCGGTTTCATGGTCGGCAACCCGGAGCTGGTCAGCGCCCTGGCGCGGATCAAGAGCTACCACGACTACGGTACCTTCACCCCGCTGCAGGTGGCCGCGATTGCTGCACTTGAGGGCGACCAGCAATGCGTGCGTGATATCGCCGAGCAGTACCGCCAGCGGCGCAACCTGCTGGTCAAGGGGCTGCACGAGCTGGGCTGGATGGTCGAGAACCCCAAGGCGTCGATGTATGTCTGGGCGAAGATCCCGGAGCAGTACGCACACCTGGGTTCGCTGGAGTTTTCCAAGAAGCTGCTGGCCGAGGCCAAGGTTTGTGTGTCGCCGGGGATTGGCTTCGGGGACTATGGCGATGACCATGTGCGCTTTGCCCTGATCGAGAACCAGGACCGGATTCGCCAGGCGATTCGCGGCATTCGCCAGATGTTCCGAGCTGACGGCCTGGCCCGTAAATAGCACACGGGCAGGGGCTGTGAAGCGGCCCCTGCCATTGCCGGATCAACGGCAAACTATTTTTGCATTACCCCTCTTCTCAGCCGACCTGGCTTCGATTACAAATGGCGCGCGGGCCAACCCCGATAACAACAACCTTCCCTCCGTGCCATCATGTCCGAATACAACCCTTGCCTTGACTGCGGCGCCTGCTGCGGGTATTTCCGTGTGTCCTTTTTCTGGGGCGAATGCCAGTCTGCCGGCGGCCTTGTGCCGGATGACCTGGTGGTGCAAATCAACCCGACGCGTGTTGCCATGATCGGCACCGACGCCAAGCCTTGCCGCTGCGTCAGCCTGCAGGGCGAGATTGGCAAGGAAGTCGCGTGCACCATCTACGCCAACCGTTCCAGCCCATGCCGCGAGTTCGAGGCGTCTTGGGAGGGTGGGGTGCATAATCCAAGTTGCGACGATGCGCGGGCGTTCTATGGCCTGCCTCCGTTGACGCCACCAGAGGCCAACGAGCCGCATTGGCCGGATGATGGGGCCGAGGTGGCCTGAAGCGTCAGCTGTAAGAAGGTTCTGAATCTGAAACCGAATGCTTCAGTAGGGCAGGGGGCGGTGCGCGTGCAGACTTCGGTCTGGCCGTGTCGCGACCTGTACGTCATCCAGCCCGGCATCCGGCTCGACCACGCCTTCGATGAGCTGCCGGTGGTGCTGGGCTTGAGGCGTGTTCGCCGATAGAGCTGCAGCGTTCTTGAGATCGAGCGCCGCCCGCGCGGCGCATCGCGAGCAAGGCTCGCTCCTACGTCTGTTTCGGGCCAGTAACGCCAGTGACAGGCGCGCGCGACCGCCTTGTTTGTACGGCACGGTATCGCGCTATGCAGCCAGGCGTTCGCGTGCAAATCCCGCAGGACTCATTGGCCCGAAACAGACGTAGGAGCGAGCCTTGCTCGCGATGCGCCGCGCGGGCGGCGCTCGGTTTCAGCACCACCGCAAACGCCAGACATGCACCCGCCGCCCACTCCAAACCCAAGCCATACCCCCACCCACCCCACATGACGTTAAACTGTCATCTCCCCAGCCATGGACAGGAGATCCGGCGTGACCCCACCCCGCAGTTTCCCCAGTGACCTCTGCCTCGACAGCCCGCGCCTGCAGTTGCGCCCGATGCGCCACGCCGACGCTGCACAATGGCTGAAGATCATGGCCGACCCCGAGGTCATGCGTTACTGGCACCACGCACCCTGGCAAGACCTTGCCGAAGCCCAGAGCGCACTGGCCGCCGACCGCGAAGCGTACGCCAATGGCGACCAGCTCAAGCTGGGCATGTATCGCCGTGACAACGGCGAACTGATCGGCATGGTGCAGCTGTTCAATATCGATGACGTCTCCCGCCGTGGCGAAATCGGCTATTGCCTGGCCAGCGCCGTGCAGGGCAGGGGCTACATGGATGAAGCGCTGACCTGCTTCATCGATTACCTCGCCCACACCTTGCACATGCGCCGCCTTGAAGCGGAAATCGACCCGCGCAACAGCGGTTCGGCCCGTACCCTGGAACGCCAGGGATTCGTATTGGAAGGCACGCTGCGAGCACGCTGGTGCGTGGCGGGCGAGCTGTCCGACTCGGGGATATACGGTCTGTTACTTGAGCCGCCTGTCGTCTGACCGCCCGGTGCTGTATGGTCGGCAATCTCGACGATTGAGCACGGAGCCGCCGTTTGCCAGCTTTCTACCTCACCTTGAGTCTCGCCTTGTACCTGCTCTGCCTGGCGTTCGATGGCGCCCTGATGGGCGCTGATCGGCACATGCCAGCACTGCAGATGCTGCTTTACGGGCCCTGGGGCGTGCCCTTCGGGTTGTTCCAGTGGTTCGCCAATCCGCTGCTGGCATTGGCATTCCTGAGCCATCGGCGCTTCCGACGGCTGGCCCTGGGGCTGGGTTTGGGGGCGCTGTACCTCGCCGCCAGCAGCTTCGGCATTGAACGCCTGCCCGATAACATCAGCTATGAGTTCCATGAGCGAACCGGCTTTGGTGCGGGCTTCTACCTGTGGCTGGCGGCAATCGTCGTGTTCTGTGCCGGCCAGGCCTGGCAGTGTTGGAAGGCCCGCAGCCGTGACGATGTGCCAGGTTGGAACTGGCTGGATGTGGCATTGATTGCGGCGCTTGGGGTGACCTTTTATGCCGCCACGCAGATGCCATCGTTGCGCTTCGAGCCTGGCAAGGTGCTGATGCCGCCGGAGCAGCCGCGGGCATTCTGATGCTCGCCAGGAGGGACGATGATGATCAGACATTTTTTGATAGGCCTTGCAGTGGCCGGTTTGCTGCCGCAGGCATGGGCCGAGGAAAACTCGCAGGGCTATGGCCAGTGCATGGACAAGGCGGCCAGTACGGCGGCAATGAGTGCATGCATTCAACAGGAGACCGCGCTGCAGGACCAGCGGTTGAACCGGGTCTACAAGCGGCTGATGGCCAAGCTCGATGCCGGTCAGCAGAAGCGTCTGCGGGAGGTGCAGCGCCAGTGGATCGCTTATCGCGACGGCAACTGCCAGTTCCATGTGCAGGCCAGTGGCGGGACCATGGCTCTGCTTGAAGGTGGAATGTGCATGCTGGACATGACTCGGGAGCGGGCGGGGGAGCTGGATCGGGTGCTCAGCCCTGGGCAGTGATGTGGGGGCTCCGTCACGCTCGCCGGCAAGTCGACTCCTGGCGCAGTCCTCGCCGGAGCCGGCTTGCCGGCGATGGTGTCAGTGCGCAAGTCGCGCAGCCATCCTTTATCGCTTGCGCGCCTTCAGGTACTCACGCACCTCGCGTGCATCGCCGGCAAACTCGATGCGTTCGGCCTTGGCCTCGCGCTGGTAGGCGTACATCGGGTCGTAGTACTCGTTGAGCAAGCCCTCGATCCAACCCCGGTGCAGGTCCACCGCGCCGCAGCGCTGCTGTTCGTCCAGCGCCTGGCGCATGATCTCGGACAAGCGCTGGAAACGCTCGCCGCCCAGGCGCTTGTGGATATTGCTCATGCTTTGCAGCATGCGCTCGGCGAACAGTCGTTGACCAAGCTCCTCGCCGTGCAGTGCGATGAATTCGGCGCTCAGGTTGACCACGTAATCGCGCAAGATGCGCTCCACGCGGTTCCCGAAGCTGTCCTCCAACCACACCATCGGATATTGCTGCATGCCCTGGTACAACTCCAGCGGCACCGAGCAACTGCCGACAATACGGCCTTCATCCTCGAGCACGAACTGGTCGATGCCGCGAGCGCGCTTCTTCAGTACGTCGATGGCCAGGCGGTTCTCGAAGTCGATCTGCGAAGGCTGTGCGGTGGCACGCTTGCCGAAACTGGATCCGCGATGGTTGGCATGGCCTTCCAGGTCGAGCACGTTGCTCAGCTGGTGCAAGACATCGGTCTTGCCTGTGCCGGTCAGGCCGCCCACCAGCACGAAATCGCATTGCGCCACCGCCTGCAGGGTGGTTTCCAGCAGGAACGTGCGCATGGCTTTGTAGCCACCCTTGATGCGTGGGTAGTCAATGCCGGCCTCGTCACGCAGCCACTGCTGGACGATCAGCGAGCGGAGGCCGCCGCGGGCGCAGTACAGGTATCCGTCGGGGTGGGCCTTGGCAAAGCTGGCCCAGGCATGCAGGCGCTCGCGCTTGGTAGTGCCGCTGACCAGTTGGTGGCCCAGGGTGATGGCGGCGGCCTGGCCTTGTTGCTTGTAGCAGGTGCCAACCTTCTGCCGTTCCTGATCGGTCATCAGCGGCAGGTTGACGGAGCCCGGGAAGGCCCCCTTGGCAAACTCGATGGGCGCGCGCATGTCCATCATGGGCGCGTCGTCGAGGAACAGCTGGCGAAAATCGGTGCAGTCGGGGCGCATCAGATCACCTCGACCGCGTGGCTCTGTCGCTCGACCAGCGCGCCGATCGGCGCGAGCTTCAGGCCAAGCGCTGCAGCTACGTCGAGAAACTCCGCTTCACCCTCTGGAGTAACGGCTACCAACAGGCCGCCGCTGGTCTGCGGGTCGCACAGCAGGTGCTTCTGCTCGTCGCTCAAGGCGCCGATCTTGTGGCCATAGCTGTCGAAGTTACGCAGGGTGCCTCCTGGGATGCAGCCCTCGGCCAGGTAGTGGTCGACACTGGGTAGACGCGGTACGGCTGTGTAGTTCAGGTGCGCGGTCAGGCCACTGCCTTCGGCCAGTTCCACCAAATGGCCGAGCAGGCCGAAACCGGTCACGTCGGTCATGGCCTTGACGCCGCCAAGCTTGCCAAAGCGGCTGCCGGGGGTGTTGAGGGTGCACATCCAGTCACGGGCCAGGCCGTGGTCCTGTTCGCGCAGCTTGGCTTTCTTCTCGGCGGTGGTGAGGATGCCGATGCCCAAGGGTTTGGTCAGGTACAGACGGCAGCCCACGGTAGCGGTGTCGTTGCGCTTGAGGTGATGCTTGCTGACCACGCCGGTGACGGCCAGGCCGAAGATCGGTTCCGGGGCGTCGATGGAGTGGCCACCTGCCAATGGAATGCCTGCTTCGGCGCACACGGCGCGCCCGCCACGGATCACCTCGCGAGCCACTTCCGGTGGCAGTACGTTGACCGGCCAGCCAAGAATGGCGATGGCCATCAAGGGGTCGCCGCCCATGGCGTAGATGTCGCTGATCGCATTGGTGGCGGCGATGCGGCCGAAATCGTACGGGTCATCGACGATGGGCATGAAGAAGTCGGTGGTCGAGACCACGCCACGTTCATCGTCCAGTGCGTAGACGGCGGCATCGTCGCGGGAGGCATTGCCCACCCAGAGCTTCGGGTCGAGGGCCTGTGCACCGCTTTCGGCGAGGATCACGTCCAGTACCTTGGGAGAGATCTTGCAGCCACAGCCGGCACCGTGGCTGTATTGGGTCAGGCGAATCGGCTCGCTCATATGCACCTCGTGCGCTCAATGATGTTGCGCGATTGTAGCAAAGCTGGTCTTTGCGCCATGGACTCTTATACTTGCCACGGTCGGCGCGGATGCCGGCCCTTTCCCCGCTATTGAACCGGAGAACCCCAATGCTCAAACGCCCTCTGGCCCTTGCAGCCGGACTTGCGCTGTCTTGCTGCGCCGTCATCGCCCAGGCTGCCGATACCCTGCGAGTCAGTGCCATCCCAGACGAAGCGCCAACCGAACTGCTGCGCAAGTTCAAGCCGCTGGGGGAATATCTGTCCAAGCAGCTGGGCATGGACGTGAAGTTCGTGCCGGTGGCCGATTACCCGGCAGTGGTCGAATCGCTGGCGTCCGACCGCTTGGACCTGGCCTGGCTGGGAGGCTTCACCTTCGTCCAGGTGCACCTGAAGGACCCCAAAGCTACGCCATTGGTACAACGTGAACAGGACGCGCAATTCACCTCCAAGTTCATCACTGCCAATCCGGACGTCAAGAGCCTGGCCGACCTGAAGGGCAAGTCCTTCGCCTTCGGTTCGATTTCGTCCACTTCCGGTAGCTTGATGCCGCGTTACTTCATGCTCAAGGAAGACAACATCAAGCCGGAGAGCTACTTCAGCCGCGTGGCCTACTCCGGTGCGCACGACGCGACGGTTGCCTGGGTTCAGGCCGGCAAGGTCGATGGTGGCGTGCTCAATGCCAGCGTATGGCAGAAGCTGGTCGATGCCGGCAAGGTCGACACCAGCAAGGTCAAGGTGTTCGCCACTACCCCGGCCTATTACGACTACAACTGGACCGTGCGCGGCAACATGGATCCGCAGCTGAAGGAAAAGATCAAGAAGGCCTTCCTCGACCTCGACCCGGCCAACCCGGAGCACAAGGCGATCCTCGACCTGCAGGCCGCCAGCCGCTTCATCGAGACCCAGCCTGAGAACTATGCAGGCACCGAGCAAGCGGCACGTGAGGCCGGCCTGCTCAAGTGACTATCCATCTTCACAACGTCGACCTGCGACACGGCCAGGTTCGTGCCTTGAATGCCGTCAACCTGCGGATCGAGCAGGGTGAACGGGTTGCGATCATCGGTCCTTCAGGGGCTGGCAAATCCAGCCTGTTGCACCTGATGGCGACGGCCATCGAGCCCAGTGCCGGCCGCCTGGAGGTGTTTGGCGAACAACCCTGGAGCCTGTCCGCAGGGGCTCGTCAGCGTTTGCGCACGAGGGTGGGGCTGGTGCATCAGGCACCGCCCTTGCCGCCGCGCCAGCGAGTGGTAACGGCGGTGCTGGCCGGCCGACTCGGACGGTGGGGCACCCTGCGTGGCTTGCTCAACCTGCTTTACCCAAGCGACGTGCCGGGGGCGCGTCAGGCGCTGGCCGAGCTGGGGCTGGCCGATAAACTGTTCGTGCAGTGCGGGCAGTTGTCTGGCGGCCAGTTGCAGCGGGTCGGCATCGCCCGGGCGCTTTACCAGCAGCCTGAACTGTTGCTGACCGACGAGCCGGTGTCGGCCATGGACCCCGTGTTGGCCGATCACAGCCTGGCCTTGCTCAACCGCCACGCCATGACCAATGGCGTGACCCTGGTGGCGAGCCTGCATGCCGTGGACCTGGCTCTGGCGCATTTCCCTCGGGTGGTAGGCATCCGTGATGGCCAGGTGGCGTTCGATTGCCCCGCGGCGGCGGTCAGCGAAGCACGCCTGGATGCGCTGTATGCCAACGAGCAACTGGCGTCGCCCCCCACGACCAGCCCGACGTTGACGGTACAGATTCCACGATGCTGAAATCCGATGTCCGCGACCCGGCGCTGCTGCCGCGCTTATTGCTGAGCCTGATTGCCGTGGCCCTGTTGTGGCCCGGTTTGCAGTTGAGCGAGCTCGATCCTGGTGTGTTGCTGCAGGCAGAGAACCGGCAGCAGATCGCCAGTTTCACCCGCGCGTTCTGGCCGCCAGCCCATGACCACGAGTTCCTGGCGCTGTTGTATCAGTCGACGTTGCAGACCCTGGCCGTGGCCACTGCCGGTATGGCCCTGGCGCTGCTGCTGGCGGTGCCGGCCAGCCTGATGGCCAGCCGCGCCCTGTCGTTGCGCGCAGCCTCCAGGGGCGGTAGGGCAGGGCTGTGGTCGCGGTTGCTGCGCATGCCCGTGCGCGGCCTGCTGATCTTCCTGCGCAGTGTGCCGGAGATCGTCTGGGCGCTGCTGTTCGTGCGCGCCGTGGGGCTGGGGCCGACAGCCGGGGTACTGGCCATCGCCATTACCTACAGCGGTATGCTCGGCAAGGTCTACGCAGAGATCTTCGAGTCGGTCGACCAGCGCCCGGCCCATGCGTTGCTGCAGGCCGGCAGTGGCCGACTGACCGCATTCTTCTACGGCATTCTGCCCACGGCTGGAGCCGAGGTCGTGTCCTACACCGTATACCGCTGGGAGTGCGCGGTGCGCGCTTCGGTGGTGATGGGCTTCGTCGGCGCCGGTGGGCTTGGCCAGCAGATAGACCTCTCGATGCGCATGTTCGCCGGTGCTGAAGTGGCAAGCATGCTGCTGGCGTTTCTGGTGCTGGTATTTCTGGCCGACCAACTCAGCCGCTTCCTGCGGGGGAGGTTGGCATGAACCGGGTGATCAACCTGCTGGTGGTCGCTGTCATCATCGCGGCGGTGGTGGCGTCTTTCGCATACCTTGAGCTGGATCTTCATGCGATGGTCGGCAACGGTGGCCTGGGGCAGATGGGTGAGTATGCCGGGCGGTTCCTGCGGCCTGACCTGACTGGCGAGCACCTGCGCGCAGTGGGGCGTGGTGCCCTGGAAACCCTGGCCATGTCCGGGATGGGCACCCTGCTCGCAATGGGCTTGGGGATGCTGCTGGCATTGCCTGCGGCAGGGCGTTTCGGCTGGCTGCTACAGGCTGCCGCGCGCCTGCTGCTGAACGCCCTGCGGGCCATACCTGAACTGGTGTGGGCTGCGTTGACGGTGCTGGCTGCCGGGCTTGGGCCGAATGCCGGTACCCTGGCGCTGGCACTGCATACCGCCGGGGTATTGGGGCGTCTGTTCGCCGAAGCGTTGGAGAATGCGTCACCGGAACCGGCGGCGGCCATTCGTTTGCAAGGTGGTAGCCAGCTGGCTGCGTTCTGTTTCGGGACGTTGCCCAACCTCTGGCCTCAGCTGCTGGCCTACAGTTTGTACCGCTGGGAAAACAACATCCGCATGGCCAGCGTGCTGGGTTTCGTCGGCGCGGGGGGATTGGGGCAGATGCTTTACACCACCTTGAGCCTGTTCCAGGAAGCGCAGGCCAGTACGGTGATCATTGCCATGCTGGTGCTGGTCCTGCTGGTCGATGCGTTGAGTGATCTGTTGCGCCAGCGGTTCGTGCGCGCCTGATAGAGGGACCGGCCGCTTTGCGGCCCCCCGCTGGCAAGCCGGCGCCTACACCCGTTCCCCGCGCTGCGCCTCGCGCTGCATCGATTCCAGGTTCCGCTCGATCGTTTCGCAGATGGTGTCCATCTGGATTTGGTGCTCGCTGAACTTGAACGGGCTCTGCAAGTCGGTGCCGATACGCTCGATGGCCAGCAACATGAACCCCACTACCGTCGACGCCAGGGGCGTGAACCACCCCAGCGATTCCACCAGCCCGATTGGCACGATCAGGCAGAACAAGGTGATGAACAGCCGTGGGAAATACACATAGGGGTAGGGCAGGGGCGTGTTGGCGATTCGTTCCATGCCGCCCTGGGCATTGGAGAGGTCCACCAGGGTGGACTCCAGCCGCGCCAGACGGATGCTGTCCAGGCGGCCAGCCTGGTATTCCCTGGCCAACAGGGTTGCCGAACCGCTGAGAATATCGTTGGCGAAATTGTTGGAACGGTTGCGCCGCTCGAACTCGTCCAAGGGGATGAACGCCATCAGTTCATCCGGGCAGGCCTCGCCCTTCAAGTGTGCCGCCAGGCAGTTGACGTAGGCGATGTGCCTGCGCAGCAGGGTTGCCTTGGCCGGGTTCAGGCCCTCCGTGGGGTCATCGATCAAAGTCAGCGTCTGCCGGGCAAAGCTGCGAGAGCTGTTCACCAACGCGCCCCAGAGTGTCCTGGCCTCCCACCAGCGGTTATAGGCACTGCTGTTGCGAAAACTCACCAGCACCACCAGCGCCGAACCCAGCAGGGTCAGCGGGATCAGTGGCAGGGTGAACTTGCTGTTGAAGAACAGCATGAAGTCGATGGTGACCAGCACATCCCAGATCAGCAGCCAGAACAGCGACCAACCGATGTAACCGAAAGTCTTCACCACCAGGCGGTACTGGCGGGCGATGAGGTTCTTCACACGCGCTACCTCGAAACGTGGGCGATGCAGGTTCGGACGTCGAGGAGAAGGGAAGGTTCGCTGTAACGGGACCAAGGGTTTTAGGCGCTGTATGAAAAGCCTTGCTACTCGGTGATGCTGCGTTGAAAACAGCCTGACCTTCGTCTCAAGACTTTTCACGCAGAGCCTGGCAAAGGTGAAGGGTCAACCTGTCACTTGCTTCATTTGCACCAGCGCCACCCGCTTGCCATCCGGGGTGTGCCGTTCTTCGATTGCGAAGGGCGCGAAACCAAGCGATGGATAAAGCAGCAGGCCCGCGGTGTTGTGGTTGAAGCACGACACCCACACCTCCCGCGCCGCGAATTGTTCGCGGGCCAGATCGACCATGCGTTGCACCAGATAGCGCGCCACCCCTCGGCCACGCGCCGCCGGCGCCACGACGACATTGCCCAATGCGCAAACCCCGCCCCTTTCTGCCTTGTAGAAGTTGGCGAAGCCCAGAACCACGCCCTCGCCCTCGACCACCGTCGAGCCACTGCGCTGGGCGATGGCGTCGCTCAACTGAGCAGGTGTCAGCGGGTAGCTGGCCTTGGGGAACATGTAGAACAGTTCGTCCGGACCTTGGGGGAAACAGCAGATGACGGGTATATCGGCGGTTTGCGCGGGGCGATGTGTCAGGAGCATGGGGCAGCGTTCCTTACTGATGATTGCTCATGGTCCGTCATCTTCCATCGGTGGCGCCGATCGGACAAGCTGCCCCTGAACGCTTTAGCCTCCTGGGTTGGCGGTTGCCACATAGCCCTTGATGGCTGGCGGCGTCGCGCGAGGATTGGCCTTGCGCGCCTGCAGGTACTGGAAACGTCGCCATTCCTTGGCAATTTCGCTGTAGGACATGAACACACTGACGCGCTCACGCCCGGCCAGGTCCGGCCGGCTCTGCGCGTCGATCTGCTTCGTGGGGATGAACGCGACGCTGATACCCACCACCTTGCCGTCTCCAGCAAACACCGGGCCGCCAGACATGCCCTTGACCATCGGCCCGTCGTGTACCGAATAAAACACACTGCCTGGCGTACCTTCCAGGCGTACCAGCGATGGCAGGGCATGACCGGTGCCCTGAACGGGGACCATGAAGCTGTTGAAACCTACCGCCGTGACCGACTCGCCCGGCACATACTGGCGCCAGGTGGGAACCTGCGCCGCCTTGTGCTTGAAGAACACCACGTCGCCGAGGCCTTCGTGGACCACGTTGCGCAGGAAGGGCGTGTGTTTGGCGGTTACCGCATAGTCTTCATTCCACTGAATGGCCGAGGCCATCAGCAGCATCGGCAGCGGAGCACCTGAGGTGACCACGAAAGCCTGGTCGTAGACGGGATCTGAGACGTAGGAGGTTGGCATTCCATTGCACCCACTGAGCAGCATCATTGCAGCCAGGCAGGGCGCGGTTTTTTTCATGGCACACACAGAGGTGGAAAAACGGGAGCGCAACTATGGCCAGATGACATCATTCGATCAATGCTTTCTGCGTATATCCGACGAATAACATCCTAAGTAGAGGCTTGGCTGCTGGCCAATAGAATCCAGGCATGGCTGCAGGCGGCACAGTCGTTGGCGTGGCGCCAATTAATGGCGTGTCATTGGCAGGTTCGGTGCGGTAGCAAGGGTACAGGGCAGGAGCCTGGTTACAGGCACAAAAAAACCGACCATAAGGTCGGTTTTCTTCGGATTTGGTGCCCCGAGGGAGACTCGAACTCCCACTCCTTTCGAAAACGGATTTTGAATCCGCCGCGTCTACCAATTCCGCCATCAGGGCGTGTGGCGCGCAGTATAGAGAGGTGTCTTGGGTCGGTCAATCGTGTTTCATAGTCAATTTTCACACATTGGGCTAAACTTTGCGGCCCTGTCGAACCGAACACCATCATGCGCGTCGCCGATTTTTCTTTCGAACTCCCCGATTCCCTGATCGCTCGTCATCCGCTGGCCGAGCGCCATGGTAGCCGTCTGCTGGTCCTCGATGGACCTAGCGGGGCGCTGGCGCACAAGCAGTTCCCCGATCTGCTCGACTACCTGCGCCCTGGCGACCTCATGGTATTCAACAATACCCGGGTGATCCCGGCGCGGCTGTTTGGCCAGAAGGCTTCCGGCGGCAAGCTGGAGGTGCTGGTAGAACGGGTGCTCGACAGCCACCGGGTTCTGGCCCATGTGCGCTCCAGCAAGGCGCCAAAGGCCGGCTCGCTGATCCTCATCGACGGTGGTGGCGAGGCCGAGATGGTCGCGCGCCACGAAACGCTGTTCGAACTGCGCTTCACCGAAGAGGTGCTGCCGTTGCTTGAGCGGGTAGGGCACATGCCGTTGCCGCCCTACATCGACCGCCCGGACGAAGGCGCCGACCGTGAACGCTACCAGACTGTGTATGCCGAGCGTGCGGGCGCGGTAGCGGCACCCACTGCCGGGCTGCACTTCGACGAAGCGTTGTTGGAAAAAATCGCCGCCAAAGGCGTGGAACGGGCCTTCGTCACCCTGCACGTGGGGGCGGGCACCTTCCAGCCAGTGCGGGTCGACAAGATCGAAGACCACCACATGCACAAAGAGTGGCTTGAGGTGAGCCAGGAGGTGGTCGATGCCATCGATGCCTGCCGTGCGCGCGGTGGCCGAGTGGTGGCGGTCGGTACTACCAGCGTACGTTCGCTGGAAAGCGCGGCCCGCGATGGTGTGCTCAAGGCTTTCAGCGGCGACACCGATATCTTCATCTACCCAGGCCGTCCCTTCCATGTGGTCGACGCCCTGGTCACCAATTTCCACCTGCCGGAGTCCACGCTGCTGATGCTGGTCTCGGCCTTCGCCGGTTACCCCGAAACCATGGCTGCCTACGCGGCGGCGGTCGAGCAGGGGTACCGCTTCTTCAGTTACGGTGATGCCATGTTCATCACCCGCAATCCGGCGCCACGCGGCCCAGAGGATCAAGCATGAGTCGCACCTGTCGAATGTCCTTCGAACTGCTGGCCACCGACGGCAAGGCCCGTCGTGGCCGTCTGACCTTCCCACGTGGCACGGTGGAAACCCCGGCGTTCATGCCGGTGGGTACCTATGGCACGGTCAAGGGCATGCTGCCGCGTGACATCGAGGCCATCGGCGCCGAGATCATCCTCGGCAATACCTTCCACCTGTGGCTGCGTCCAGGTACCGAGGTGATCAAGAAGCACAACGGCTTGCACGATTTCATGCAGTGGAAAGGCCCTATCCTCACCGACTCCGGTGGTTTCCAGGTATTCAGCCTGGGTGCCATGCGCAAGATCAAGGAAGAGGGCGTGACCTTCGCCTCGCCGGTGGACGGCTCCAAGGTGTTCATGGGCCCTGAAGAGTCCATGCAGGTCCAGCGCGACCTGGGTTCGGACATCGTCATGATCTTCGACGAGTGCACGCCGTATCCGGCCGAGCACGACGTGGCGCGCACCTCCATGGAGCTGTCGCTGCGCTGGGCCCAGCGATCGAAGAACGCCCATGGTGACAACACAGCGGCACTGTTCGGCATCGTCCAAGGTGGCATGTACCAGGACCTGCGCATGCGCTCGCTGGAAGCGTTGGTCAACATCGACTTCGACGGCCTTGCCATTGGCGGCCTGTCGGTGGGCGAACCGAAGCACGAAATGATCAAGGTGCTGGATTACCTGCCGGCGCAGATGCCTGCTGACAAACCTCGTTACCTTATGGGGGTAGGCAAACCGGAAGATCTCGTTGAGGGTGTGCGCCGCGGCGTCGACATGTTCGACTGCGTGATGCCGACGCGCAACGCGCGTAACGGCCATCTGTTCGTCGATACAGGGGTGATCAAGATCCGCAATGCGTTCCATCGCCACGATGATTCGCCGCTGGACCCGACCTGTGATTGCTACACCTGCACCAACTTCTCCCGTGCCTATCTCCATCACTTGGACAAGTGCGGCGAAATGTTGAGCAGCATGCTGAATACCATCCACAACTTGCGCCATTACCAGCGCTTGATGGCCGGTTTACGCGAGGCTATTCAACAGGGTAAATTGGCCGCCTTTGTCGACGCCTTTTATGCCAAACGCGGGCTGCCTGTGCCGCCTTTGGACTGACTGTTCGCTCTTATTATTAAAACTTAGCAACTGGAGTGCCCAATGAGCTTCTTGATTCCCGCCGCTTACGCGGATGCTGCTGCACCTGCCGCCGGCCCCGCCGGTACTGGCTTCGAGTGGATTTTCCTGGTTGGCTTCCTGGTCATCTTCTACCTGATGATCTGGCGTCCTCAGGCCAAGCGTGCCAAGGAGCAGAAGAACCTGCTGAGCAACTTGCAGAAAGGTGACGAAGTTGTCACCAACGGCGGTATCGCTGGCAAGATCGTCAAGGTTTCCGATGATTTCGTGGTTCTGGAAGTTTCCGACAACGTCGAGCTGAAGTTCCAGAAGGGCGCCGTGGCTGCGACCCTGCCAAAAGGTACGCTCAAGGCTATCTGAGTTACCGTTTTTTCTTACCAGTCGGGGCGCGCAACGCGCCCCGCGTCTTGAACGGGCGGCGTGATGCTGAACAAATACCCTCTGTGGAAATACGCACTGATCGTGCTGGTACTGGCGATCGGCTTTATTTATTCCGCTCCCAACCTCTACCCGGATGATCCGGCGGTGCAGATCAGCGGCGCCAGTTCCGCGCTGCACGTGAGCCAGGCCGACCTGGACCGCGCTACCAAGGCGCTGGCCGATGCCGGCATCGCCGTCAAGGGCGCGAGCCTGGGCGAAAAGGGCAGTGGTCTGGTGCGTCTGACCAACCAGGAAGACCAGCTTCCAGCCAAGGATGTGGTACGCAAGGTACTGGGCGATGAGTACGTCGTGGCCCTGAACCTGGCGCAAACCACCCCGCAGTGGCTGCGCAACCTGGGTGCAAGCCCCATGAAGCTCGGCCTGGACCTGTCCGGTGGTGTGCACTTCCTGCTGGAAGTGGACATGGACAAGGCCATGACGGCCCGCATGAAGGTCTACGAAGGCGAGGTGAAGACCTTGCTGCGCAAAGAGCGCATCCGCTACCGCAGCCTGCCGCAGCAGGATGGCGGGATCATGCTGGGCTTCGCTGACGATGCTACCCGCGAGCAGGCACGTGTCCTGATCCGCAAGAATTTCAATGATTTCGACCTGACCACCACCGAGCGCAACGATGTCGCGGTGCTGCGTCTGGCGCTGACCCAGGCGAAAGTCGCCGAGATCCGCGAATACTCGATCAAGCAGAACCTCACCACCGTGCGCAACCGCGTCAACGAGCTGGGCGTGGCCGAGCCGCTGGTACAGCGTCAGGGCGCCAACCGTATCGTGGTCGAGCTGCCAGGCGTGCAGGACACTGCCGAGGCCAAGCGTATCCTGGGTAAAACCGCCAACCTCGAGTTCCGCTTCGGTGCCGAACCCGGTGCCTCCAAGGCCACTACCGAGGTCTTCGAGTTCCGCGAAGGCGGTCGTTCCGCTGCAGTCGAACGGGGTCTGATCATCACCGGTGACCAGGTGACCGATGCCCAGGCCAGCTTCGACGAGCATGGCCGTCCACAGGTGAACATTCGCCTTGATGGCCATGGTGGTGAACTGATGAGCCGTGCCACGCGCTCCAATGTCGGGCGCAGCATGGCGGTGATCTTCATCGAGCAGAAGCCGGTCACTCGCTACGAGAAGCAGATGGTCGACGGCGTTGAGAAGGACGTCGCGGTCCAGACCTTCAAGGAAGAGAAGAAGATCATCAGCCTGGCGACCATCCAGTCGCCTCTGGGCAGCCAGTTCCGCATCACCGGCCTCAATGGCCAGGGCGAATCTTCCGAGCTGGCGCTGCTGCTGCGTGCCGGTGGTCTGGCCGCGCCGATGTACTTCGCTGAAGAACGTACCATTGGCCCGAGCCTGGGTGCCGACAACATCACCAAGGGTATCGATGCGTCCCTGTGGGGCATGCTGTTCGTCTCGCTGTTCATCATCGCCATCTATCGCGCTTTCGGTGTGATCGCCACCATCGCCCTGGCGGGCAACATGGTGCTGCTGTTGGCCCTGATGTCGCTGCTGGGCGCGACCCTGACCCTGCCTGGTATCGCCGGTATCGTGTTGACCATGGGTATGGCGGTGGACGCCAACGTGCTGATCTTCTCGCGTATTCGTGAGGAGCTGAATGCCGGCATGTCGGTGCAGCGTGCCATTCACGAAGGTTTCAACCGCGCCTATACCGCGATCATCGACGCCAACCTGACCAGCCTGCTGGTGGGTGGCATCCTGTTCGCCATGGGCACTGGCCCGGTCAAGGGCTTCGCGGTCACCATGTCCCTCGGGATTTTCACCTCGATGTTCACCGCCGTCATGGTGACCCGCGCCATGGTCAACCTGACCTGCGGCGGGCGTGACATCAAGAAGCTGTGGGTTTGAGGGAGCTGCGATGAAAACCATCAACTTCATGGGCGTGCGCAATGTCGCGTTCGCCATCACTGTGCTCCTCACCGTACTGGCACTGTTCAGCTGGTGGCAGAAGGGTCTCAACTTCGGCCTGGACTTCACTGGCGGTACGCTGATCGAGCTGACCTACGAGCGCCCCGCCGACCTCAAGGCCGTCCGGGCAGAGCTGGTCGATTCGGGCTTCCACGAAGCCGTGGTGCAGAGCTTCGGCGCCACCACCGATCTTTTGGTGCGTATGCCGGGCGATGACCCGCAGCTGGGCAACAAGGTGGCTGCCGCCTTGCAGAAGGCTGGCGGCGACAACCCGGCGACCGTCAAGCGCGTCGAGTTCGTCGGCCCGCAGGTGGGTGAAGAGCTGCGCGACCAGGGCGGCCTGGGCATGCTGCTGGCCTTGGGCGGCATCCTGATCTACCTGGCCTTCCGCTTCCAATGGAAGTTCGCGGTCGGTGCCATCGTTTCGCTTATCCACGACGTCGTGGTGACCCTGGGCATCCTGTCGTTCTTCCAGATCACCTTCGACCTGACGGTGCTGGCGGCCGTGCTGGCGATCATTGGTTACTCGCTGAACGACACCATCGTCGTGTTCGACCGGGTGCGTGAGAACTTCCGGGTGATGCGCAAGGCCTCGCTGATCGAGAACATCAACGTCTCGACCACCCAGACCCTGTTGCGCACCATCGCCACGTCGGTATCGACCTTGCTGGCGATCGCAGCCCTGCTGTTCTTCGGTGGCGACAACCTCTTTGGCTTCTCGCTGGCGTTGTTCATCGGTGTCATGGCCGGTACCTATTCGTCGATCTACATCGCCAACGTGGTGCTGATCTGGCTGAATCTGAGCAGTGAAGACCTGATTCCGCCTGCCAAGACCGAGGGTGTGGACGACCGTCCTTAACGATCGATCCTTCGCCATCCGGCACCTCAAAAGGCGCGAGTGTTGAACTCGCGCCTTTTTTTTCGTTCCAAGGCAGGGAGAAGGCGGGTGAGTCCCGCGGGTACGATCAGGAGGTTCACGTGAACAAATCAATGCTGGTGGGTGCGGTTCTGGGTGCTGTCGGTGTTACCGCCGGAGGTGCTGTGGCGACCTACAGCTTGGTGAACAAAGGCCCCGAGTATGCTCAAGTCACCGACGTTCAGCCGATCAAGCAGCAGGTGAAAACGCCGCGAGAGGTCTGCAAGGACGTGGCGGTAACCCGTCAGGCTCCGGTCAAGGACCAGCATCAGATCGCCGGTACCGTAGTCGGTGCCATTGCCGGTGGTCTGCTGGGTAACCAGATCGGGGGTGGTACCGGCAAGAAGATCGCCACCGTGGCCGGTGCGGTCGGTGGTGGCTATGCCGGTAACAAGGTGCAGGAAGGTATGCAGGAGCGCGACACCTACACCACCACCCAGACGCGCTGCAGCACGGTGCATGACGTCAGTGAGAAGGTGGTCGGGTACAACGTGACCTATTCCATCGGTGACAAAGTGGGTCGGGTGAAAATGGATCACGAACCTGGCTCGACCATTCCGGTGGACAAGAATGGCCAGCTGATCCTGAGCGACGCCCAGCAGTAAGAGGGGCTCAGGTCGGCGCGGTTCACCTAGTCAGCGCCGCTGCTACAGGCACAAAAAAAGCACCCCTCGGGGTGCTTTTTCGTGCGTGCAATGCGCGCTTAACGCTTCATGTGCTCTGGCAGGTGCGGCTGGATGGCTGTCAGTACCGCCTTGAAGCACTTGATGTTGCCGGCAACGATGTGGCCTTTGTCGAGGAAGTCGTGGCCACCGTTGAAGTCGCTTACCAGGCCGCCTGCTTCCTGGATCAGCAGTACGCCTGCTGCCATGTCCCACTCGGACAGGCCCGACTCCCAGAAGGCGTCGAAGCGGCCGGCGGCTACATAGGCGAGGTCCAGGCTGGCGGAGCCAGCGCGGCGGATGCCGGCGGTCTGGCCGGTCAGCGCGCGGAACATCCCCAGGTAGTTGTCCATGTCGGCCATCTGGTTGTCACGGAACGGGAAGCCGGTACCCAGCAGGGCGCCTTCCAGGCTGGTGCGCGAGCTGACGCGCAGGCGGCGGCCATTGAGTTGGGCGCCACGGCCACGGCTGGCGGTGAATTCTTCCTGGCGCACAGGGTCGACGATTACGGCATGCTCCAGGCGACCACGGTATTTGCAGGCAATGCTCACGGCGAAGTGAGGGATGCCGCGCAGGAAGTTGGTGGTGCCGTCCAGTGGATCGATGATCCACAGGTAGTCCTTGCCTTCTTCGCCGGTACCCGCGTGCAAGCCGGTCTCTTCACCCTGGATGGAGTGGTTCGGGTAGGCCTTGCGCAGGGCATTGACGATGGTTTGCTCGGCGGCGCGATCGACCTCGGAGACGTAGTCCTTGGCCTCTTTCTCATCGACTTTGATGCTGTCCAGGCGTTCGATGGAGCGGAAAATCAGTTCACTGGCGCTGCGAGCGGCGCGCAGGGCGATATTCAGCATAGGCTGCATGGGAGGGTCACCTGGAGATGTTAAAGAAGAAAGCCGATCATTCTAGCAGAAAACTTTGGCGGCAGAAGTGTCACATTTGCTTTCATGGCGTTACGCTGGTCGGTTCTGTAAGATCGTTACCCCCCAAACCTGCATCTGAGAGCACAACACCTTGCTGCAAAATATTCGTGTTGTTCTGGTCAATACCAGCCACCCCGGCAACATCGGCGGCGCTGCGCGTGCCATGAAAAACATGGGCTTGTCGCGTCTGGTGCTGGTGCAGCCAAAAGAGTTCCCGGCGGTCGATGCCACCGCCCGCGCCTCCGGCGCCGACGATGTGCTGGACAATGCCCAGGTGGTCGACAGCCTCGAGCAGGCGTTGGTCGGCTGCAGCCTGGTCATGGGCACCAGTGCCCGTGAGCGCAGCATCCCGTGGCCGTTGATCGATCCCCGCGAGTGCGGGGCCAAGGCGGTGGAGCATGCCCGCGGTGGCGAAGAGATCGCCCTGGTGTTCGGGCGCGAGCACGCCGGCCTGACCAACGAAGAACTGCAGCGATGTCACTTCCACGTGCACATTCCGTCGAACCCCGACTTCAGCTCGCTGAACCTTGCTGCCGCCGTCCAGGTGCTCTCCTATGAAGTGCGCATGGCCTGGCTGGCGGCAGAGGGTGCGCCCTCGAAAGTCGAGAAGTTCGAAGCCAACTCGCTGCGCAGCAACGAGCTGGCGACCATGGACGAGATGGAGCTGTTCTATGAACACCTGGAGAAAACCCTGGTGGACATCGGCTTCCTTGACCCTGAGAAGCCCAAGCACCTGATGCCACGCTTGCGTCGGCTGTATGGGCGCAGCGCGGTCAATCGTTCGGAAATGAGCATTTTGCGCGGCATCCTCACCGAGACCCAGAAGGTCGCACGGGGCGAGCCGCATAAGCGGAAGGACTGACAGATGTTCGAGCGTCTGCGTGAAGATATCCAAAGCGTTTTCCACCGTGACCCTGCGGCGCGCAATGCCTTCGAGGTGCTCACCTGCTACCCGGGCATGCACGCCATCTGGCTGCATCGGCTCGGGCATGCCCTTTGGAAGCGCGATTTCAAGTGGCTGGCTCGCCTGGTTTCGAATTTCGGCCGCTGGATGACCGGGATCGAGATCCACCCCGGGGCGACCATCGGTCGGCGCTTTTTCATCGACCATGGCATGGGTATCGTGATCGGCGAAACCGCCGAGATCGGGGATGATGTGACGCTGTACCAGGGCGTGACGCTGGGTGGCACCAGCTGGAACAAAGGCAAGCGCCACCCGACGCTGGAGAACGGTGTCGTGGTGGGGGCTGGCGCCAAGGTGTTGGGACCGTTCACTGTCGGGGCAGGGGCCAAGATCGGCTCCAATGCGGTGGTGACCAAGGCGGTTCCGGCCGGTGCGACCGCCGTGGGTATTCCGGGGCGTATCATCGTCAAGTCCGACGACAACGAACTCGAGGCCAAGCGCAAGGCCATGGCCGAAAAGATCGGCTTCGATGCCTATGGCGTCAGTGGCGACATGCCGGACCCGGTGGCCCGCGCCATCGGTCAGATGCTCGACCACCTGCAGGCGGTCGACGACCGCCTGGAAGGCATGTGCGGTGCCTTGACCAAGATGGGCAGCGACTACTGTGCCACGAAGTTGCCGGCCCTGCCCGATGACGACTTCGCCGAGATCGTGCAGCCGGCCCAGCGCGACACTCAGCCGCATTGATCGCGCCAGGCTGAAGGCATACTGATACATGGGGCGTGTGCTCACGCCCCATTGCTGCTACAATCGCGCCCGCCTCCCGCATGCAAACCCGACTAAAGCAGTAGGTCTAATAGTTGACTTAAATGCTCGGGAATCGCATACTCGCTCACATCCTGTAACTCCCGTGGTACCCATTAGCCATGCGACTGACTACCAAAGGCCGATACGCCGTGACCGCCATGCTTGACCTGGCGTTGCACGCGCAGCATGGGCCGGTGTCTTTGGCCGACATTTCCGAGCGCCAGGGCATTTCCCTCTCTTATCTGGAACAGCTGTTCGCCAAGCTGCGCCGCAGCAGTCTGGTTTCCAGCGTGCGCGGCCCAGGCGGCGGCTACCAGCTGTCGCGGGGCATGGAAACCATCCAGGTGGCCCAGGTCATCGACGCGGTCAACGAATCGGTCGATGCCACCCGTTGCCAGGGCCTGGGGGATTGCCATGCCGGCGACACCTGCCTGACCCACCACTTGTGGTGTGACCTCAGCCAGCAGATCCACGAATTCCTCAGTGGCATCAGCCTGGCCGACCTCGTCATGCGCCGAGAGGTGCAGGAAGTCGCCCAGCGCCAGGACCTGCGCCGTGTCGTAGGCCGTTCCGCCCAGCTGGACAAGATTGAGACGTCCGCCGTCGACTGACCTGATTGACCGACAGCGACGAGCGACGCCAACCGCCTGATAGGAGATACCCAATGAAGTTGCCGATCTACCTCGATTACTCCGCGACCACGCCGGTCGACCCACGCGTTGCCCAGAAAATGGCCGAGTGCCTGCTGGTCGACGGGAACTTCGGTAACCCGGCGTCGCGCTCCCACGTCTTTGGCTGGAAAGCCGAGGAAGCGGTTGAGAACGGCCGTCGCCAGGTTGCCGAGCTGATCAACGCCGACCCGCGCGAGATCGTCTGGACCAGTGGTGCCACCGAGTCCGACAACCTGGCGTTGAAGGGCGTTGCGCACTTCTATCAGACCAAGGGCAAGCACATCATCACCTCCAAGATCGAGCACAAGGCGGTCCTGGATACCGCTCGCCAGCTCGAGCGTGAAGGCTTCGAGGTCACCTACCTGGAGCCGGGCGAAGACGGTATCGTCACCCCGGCCATGGTCGAGGCGGCCCTGCGCGACGACACCATTCTGGTCTCGCTGATGCACGTCAACAACGAAGTTGGTTCGATCAACGACATCGCCGCGATCGGCGAACTGACCCGCTCTCGCGGCGTGCTGTTCCACGTCGATGCTGCCCAGTCGGCAGGCAAGGTCGAAATCGACCTGCAGAAGCTGAAGGTCGACCTGATGTCCTTCTCGGCCCACAAGGTCTATGGGCCCAAGGGTATTGGCGCGCTGTACGTCAGCCGCAAGCCGCGCGTGCGCCTGGAAGCCATCATTCACGGCGGTGGTCATGAGCGCGGCATGCGTTCGGGTACCCTGCCGACCCACCAGATCGTCGGCATGGGCGAAGCCTTCGCCATCGCCAAGCAGGAAATGGCCACCGAGAATGCGCGCATCAAGGCCCTGAGCGACCGCTTCTTCAGTCAGGTCTCCGACCTCGAAGAGCTGTACGTCAACGGCAGCCGCACCGCTCGCGTGCCGCACAACCTGAACCTGAGCTTCAACTACGTCGAAGGCGAGTCGCTGCTGATGTCGCTGAAGGACATCGCCGTTTCGTCCGGTTCGGCCTGCACCTCCGCTTCGCTCGAACCGTCCTACGTCCTGCGCGCCCTGGGCCGCAACGACGAGCTGGCGCACAGCTCCATCCGCTTCTCCTTCGGTCGTTTCACCACTGAAGAAGAAGTCGACTATGCCGCGCAGAAAGTCTGCGAAGCGGTAAACAAACTGCGTGAGCTGTCGCCGCTGTGGGACATGTACAAAGACGGCGTTGACATCTCCAAGATCGAGTGGGCCGCCCACTAAGCAGTCGCCGGCAAGAGCGGCTCCCTGATGAGGAAGGAATTGCACCATGGCATACAGTGAAAAGGTCATCGACCACTACGAAAACCCACGCAACGTCGGCAAGATGAACGCCGAGGACCCGGATGTCGGGACTGGCATGGTCGGCGCTCCCGCGTGCGGTGACGTGATGCGTCTGCAGATCAAGGTCAACGAGCAAGGCATCATCGAAGATGCCAAGTTCAAGACTTACGGCTGCGGTTCGGCCATCGCTTCCAGCTCCCTGGCCACCGAGTGGATGAAGGGCAAGACCCTGGACGAAGCCGAAACCATCAAGAACACCCAGCTGGCAGAAGAACTGGCGTTGCCGCCGGTCAAGATCCACTGCTCGGTACTCGCCGAAGACGCCATCAAGGCCGCCGTTCGCGATTACAAGCAGAAGAAAGGCTTGATCTAAGCCGCCTGTTGCACGGTTAGTAAGGAGTTCCGATGGCTATCAGCATGACAGAAGCCGCCGCCAACCACGTGCGGCGTTCCCTCGAAGGGCGCGGCAAGGGCGAGGGCATCCGCCTGGGCGTGCGCACCACCGGCTGCTCGGGTCTGGCCTATGTGCTGGAGTTCGTCGACGAGTTGGCTGACGAAGACCAGGTGTTCGAGAACCACGGCGTCAAGGTGATCATCGATCCCAAGAGCCTGGTCTACCTCGACGGCACCGAGCTGGACTTCGTCAAGGAAGGGTTGAACGAAGGCTTCAAGTTCAACAACCCCAACGTGCGCGGTGAGTGTGGCTGCGGCGAAAGCTTCAACGTCTGAGGCTGGCCGTGGGTACTCCTTGTCATTTCGCGCTGTTTGACCTCCAGCCCTGCTTCCGCCTGGACCTCGACAAGTTGGCCACTCGCTACCGCGAGCTGGCCCGTGAGGTGCATCCGGACCGCTTCGCCGACGCTTCCGAGCGGGAGCAGCGGGTGGCGCTGGAGAAGTCCGCAACCCTCAACGACGCCTACCAGACCCTGCGCAGTGCGCCACGTCGAGCCCGCTACCTGCTGGCCATCAGTGGTCACGAAGTGCCCCAGGAGGTCACGGTCCATGACCCCGACTTCCTGTTGCAGCAGATGCAGTGGCGCGAAGAACTCGAAGAGCTGCAGGACGAAGCCGACCTCGACGGTGTCGCCGTGTTCAAGAAGCGCCTCAAGGCTGCCCAGGACACGCTGAACGAGGATTTCGCCGCCTGCTGGGATGTGCCTGCCGAGCGCGACAAGGCTGAACGCCTGATGCGCCGCATGCAGTTCCTCGACAAGCTCGCCCAAGAAGTGCGCCAACTGGAAGAGCGCCTCGACGATTAACCCGGTGTCTCCCGTGATGACGCCTAAGGTATTCAGATAAGCATGGCCCTACTGCAGATCGCCGAACCCGGTCAAAGCCCGCAACCTCACCAGCGTCGCCTGGCGGTGGGTATCGACCTGGGTACCACCAATTCTCTGGTCGCTGCCGTGCGCAGCGGTCGCAGCGAGCCTCTGCCCGATGCGCAGGGTAATGTCATCCTGCCTTCCGCCGTGCGCTACCTCGATGGCCGTAGCGAAGTCGGCCTGGCAGCGCGCGAGGCGGCCTCCAGCGATCCACTGAACACCGTGCTGTCGGTCAAGCGCCTGATGGGGCGCGGCCTGGCCGACGTCAAGCAACTGGGCGAGCAGCTGCCGTACCGCTTCGTCGGCGGCGAGTCGCACATGCCGTTCATCGACACGGTCCAGGGGCCGAAGAGCCCGGTGGAAGTCTCCGCCGACATCCTCAAGGTGCTGCGCGAGCGAGCGGAAGCCACCCTGGGTGGCGAGCTGGTAGGGGCGGTGATCACCGTGCCGGCCTACTTCGACGATGCCCAGCGCCAAGCCACCAAGGACGCCGCCAAGCTGGCCGGCCTGAACGTGCTGCGCCTGCTCAACGAGCCCACTGCCGCGGCGGTGGCCTACGGCCTGGACCAGAAAGCCGAAGGCCTGGTGGCCATCTATGACTTGGGTGGCGGTACCTTCGATATCTCCATACTTCGCCTGACCGCAGGTGTTTTCGAGGTGCTGGCGACCGGTGGCGATACCGCCCTGGGCGGCGATGACTTCGACCATGCCATTGCAGGCTGGATCATCGAGCAGGCCGGCCTGTCTGCCGACCTCGACCCGGCCACCCAGCGTCAGCTGCTGCAAAGCGCCTGCGCTGCCAAGGAGGCCCTGACCGATGCCGACGTGGTCAGTGTCAGCCACGGCGCCTGGCAAGGCGAGCTGAGCCGCGCTGCATTCGAAGCCATGATCGAGCCACTGGTCGCCCGCAGTCTCAAGGCTTGCCGCCGCGCCGTGCGTGATAGTGGCGTTGAGCTCGACGAGGTCGGTGCCGTGGTCATGGTAGGCGGTTCCACCCGCGTTCCGCGCGTGCGCGACGCCGTCGGTGCACTGTTCGGCCGTACGCCGCTGACCTCTATCGACCCTGACCAGGTGGTGGCCATCGGTGCTGCCATCCAGGCCGATACCCTGGCCGGTAATCGTCGCGAGGGTGGCGAACTGCTGTTGCTGGACGTCATCCCGCTGTCCCTTGGGCTTGAGACCATGGGCGGGCTGATGGAAAAGGTGATTCCGCGCAATACCACCATCCCGGTGGCTCGCGCCCAGGAATTCACCACCTACAAAGATGGCCAGTCGGCGATGATGATCCACGTCCTGCAGGGCGAGCGCGAGTTGATCAGCGACTGTCGCTCCCTGGCGCGCTTCGAGCTGCGTGGAATCCCGGCCATGGTCGCCGGTGCGGCGAAGATCCGCGTCACCTTCCAGGTCGACGCCGATGGCCTGCTGAGCGTCGCCGCGCGCGAACTCGGCTCGGGCGTCGAAGCCAGCATCCAGGTCAAACCGTCCTACGGCCTGACCGATGGCGAGATCGCACGCATGCTCAAGGATTCCTTCGAGCACGCCGGTTCCGACAAGCAGGCCCGACAGTTGCGCGAGCACCAGGTCGACGGCGAGCGCCTGCTTGAAGCGGTGCAGGGCGCCCTCGACGCCGATGGCGATCGTTTGCTCAGCAGTGACGAGCGCGTGGCTATCGAGCATCAGATGCAAGAATTGCGTGATTTGCTTAGCGGCACCGATGGCGCGGCCATCGAGCAGCAGACCAAGCGTCTGTCGCAGGTGACCGATGCTTTTGCCGCCCGTCGCCTTGATTCGACGGTCAAAGCCGCACTGGCCGGGCGCAACCTGAATGAGATCGAGGAGTAACCGATGCCACAGGTGATTTTCCTGCCGCACGAGAAGTTCTGCCCGGAGGGGCTGGTAGTGGAGGTGGAGCCCGGGACCAATATCCTGGAACTGGCCCACGAGCACCACATCGAGATGGAAAGTGCGTGCGGCGGCGTGTGTGCCTGCACCACCTGTCATTGCATCGTGCGTGAAGGCTTCGACTCGCTTGAAGAGGCCGACGAGCTGGAAGAGGATATGCTGGACAAGGCCTGGGGTCTGGAGGCGCAGTCGCGCCTGGCCTGCCAGGTGATCGTCGGTGAGGAAGACCTCACCATCGAGATTCCAAAATACTCGCTCAACCACGCCGCCGAAGCACCGCATTGAGGTTTTGCGCATGAGTCTGAAATGGATTGATGTACTTGAGATCGCCATCCAGCTTGCGGAAAGCAAGCCGGACGTCGATCCTCGTTATGTGAATTTCGTCGATCTGCACCGTTGGGTGCTGGCATTGCCAGAGTTCAGCGACGATCCGTCACGCGGCGGTGAGAAAGTGCTCGAGGCCATCCAGGCGGCCTGGATCGAAGAAGCCGACTGAGCGTGTGCTGCAGGTTAGGCAATCCCCTGGAACCCGCGTATAATTCGCGGGTTTAATTTTTCGCAACACTCATTTTTCTGGAGTTTTCCATGGCTGTTCAACGTACTTTCTCCATCATCAAGCCTGACGCCGTCGCCAAGAACGTCATCGGCGAGATCACCACTCGTTTCGAGAAAGCCGGCCTGCGCGTCGTCGCTTCGAAAATGAAGCAACTGTCCAAAGCCGAAGCCGAAGGCTTCTACGCCGAGCACAAAGAGCGCGGCTTCTTCGCTGATCTGGTTGCCTTCATGACTTCGGGCCCGGTCATCGTTCAGGTTCTGGAAGGCGAAAACGCCGTTCTGGCCAACCGTGAGCTGATGGGCGCTACCAACCCGAAAGAAGCTGCTGCCGGCACCATCCGCGCTGACTTCGCCGTTTCCATCGACGAGAACGCCGTGCACGGTTCCGACTCGGAAGCTTCGGCTGCCCGCGAAATCGCTTACTTCTTCTCCGCTACCGAGCTGTGCGACCGCATTCGCTAAGCGAAGCAGGTCTTGGGTGATTCCATGAGTGACATGACTGGCAAGATCAACCTGTTGGGCCTGACCCTCCAGGAAATGGAAAAATTCTTCGAGTCGATCGGGGAGAAGCGTTTTCGTGCCGGTCAGGTCATGAAATGGATTCACCACTTTGGCGTCGACGATTTCGCCGCCATGACCAATGTCGGCAAGGCCTTGCGCGAAAAGCTCGAGGCCGTTGCCGAGATTCGGGCGCCGGAAGTGGTCAGTGAAGACATTTCCGCCGACGGTACCCGCAAGTGGGTGGTCCGCGTTGCCTCCGGCAGCTGCGTCGAGACCGTCTACATCCCTACCGACGATCGCGGTACGCTCTGCGTGTCGTCGCAAGCCGGCTGTGCCCTGGACTGCAGTTTCTGCTCCACCGGCAAGCAAGGCTTCAACAGCAACCTCACCGCCGCCGAAGTCATCGGCCAAGTGTGGCTTGCCAACAAATCCTTCGGGACCGTTCCTGCCAAGATCGACCGCGCCATCACCAACGTGGTCATGATGGGCATGGGCGAGCCTCTGCTCAATTTCGACAATGTCATCGCCGCCATGAAGATCATGATGGATGATCTGGGCTATGGCATTTCCAAGCGTCGTGTCACCTTGTCCACCTCGGGCGTGGTGCCGATGATCGACGAGCTGGCCAAGCACATCGACGTGTCGCTGGCGCTGTCGCTGCACGCGCCAAATGACGAGCTGCGCAATCAGCTGGTGCCGATCAACAAGAAGTACCCGCTCAAGGTGCTGCTGGAGTCGTGCATGGGCTATATGGCCACCCTGGGTGGCAAGCGCGTGCTGACCGTCGAGTACACCTTGCTCAAGGACGTCAACGACCAACCTGAGCATGCCGCGCAGATGATCGAGCTGCTGCGTGACGTGCCGTGCAAGATCAACCTGATTCCGTTCAACCCGTTCCCGCACTCGGGTTACGAGCGACCCAGCAATAACGCCATCCGTCGCTTCCAGGACCTGTTGCACCACGGCGGCTTCAACGTCACCACCCGCACTACCCGGGGCGACGACATCGACGCGGCTTGCGGTCAGTTGGTCGGGCAGGTCAATGACCGCACCCGTCGTAGCGAGCGCTACATCGCCGTCCGCCAGTTGTCTGCCGACAACGAGTTGCAAGACAGCGCCGTGCGCCACTGATTGCGGGCCCGGCCATGAACCTGCGCGCCGCGCTATCGATGCTGACACTTGTGCTGCTGGCCGGCTGTGTGTCGGGCGGCGCGAGCGACCCCTTGGCCAATCGCCAAGGGCGTGCCGAGGCTGGCAAGGCTTACGTGCAGCTCGGACTCGGATATTTGCAACAAGGCTTTGCCGAACAGGCCAAGGTGCCGTTGAGCAAGGCCTTGGCCCTGAATGCCAACGATGCCGACGCCCACGCCGCGCTGGCACTGGTGTTCCAAGCGCAGGGCGAGCCCGCCCTGGCCGAAGCGCATTTTCGCAAGGCCTTGAATGCGCGTGACGGCGACACGCGAATTCGCAACAATTACGGCAGTTTCCTATATGCTCAGCAGCGGTTCGATGAGGCCGAGCAGATGTTTCGCCTGGCCAGTGCCGATAGCCTGTATCCTGAGCGTTCGCGCGTGTACGAAAACCTCGGCCTCACAGCCCTCAGGCTCGACCGTCGCGACCAGGCCCATGCGTATTTGGGCAAGGCCCTGCAACTCAACCCGCGACAACCCAGGGCGTTGTTGGAAATGGCTGAGTTGTCTTACGAAAACAGGCATTATGTGCCGGCCCGGGACTACTACGATCGTTTCAGCCAGTTGAGTGGCCACGACGCCCGCAGCCTGCTGCTGGGCAGTCGCCTTGCCCGCGCGTTCGACGAACGCAACGCACTGGCTGAGCTGGGCGAGCAATTACAACGACTTTATCCCGGTACGCCGGAATATCAGCAATACCTGTCGGAGCAACGATGAAAGCCGCGCATCCCGAAGTAGCAGCAGCGTCTCGCCAAAACCCCGGTGAACTCTTGCGCCAGGCCCGCGAGAACCGGGAATGGTCGCAAGCCGAGGTCGCCCGCAAGCTCAACCTCACGGTCACGTCGCTGAACCATTTGGAAACCGGTGCCTTCGACAAGCTGCCGGGGCATACCTTCGCCCGTGGCTACATCCGTGCCTACGCCAAGCTGATGGACATGGATCAGGCCCCGCTGGTCGAAGCCTTCGATCAGTTCACTGGTACCCACGCCAAGGGCAGTGAAGTGCACTCGTTGGGGCGCATCGAAGAACCGGTGCGCCTGTCGCATAACATCCTGCGCGGGGTCAGCCTGCTGTTGTTGCTGGCCGTCGTCGGCGGCAGCTTCCTGTGGTGGCAGGACCAGGGCAGCCTGCGTGGCAAGGACCTGGCCAAGATCGCCCTGGAGCACGTCGAGGTCGAGAGCGCCGACGGCACCACACAGATCCACCCGCTGGACGAACCTGAAGACCAGGCGGTTACCGCTGGCGAGCAAGCTGAGAGTGCGCCACTGCCACTGGAGCAGCCCGCCGCCGAGGAGCCTGCGCAGGCCGCCAGCGAGCCAGCCAACCCTGCTGTCGCTGCGACTGCGCCGTCCGCCCAGGCGCCGGTTGTCGCGCCCGCACCCGCAGCAGCCCCGGTCCAGCACGCGCCGGCCACGGCCGTAGTGCCTGCACCGGTCGCTCCAGTCGTACCTGCCACGCCAGCGGCACCTGTCGCCAGTGCGCCGGCAACCCCCGTGGCCACCCCAGCCGAAGTAGCGGCCGGGAGTGCCAAGGTAGCGATCCAATTCACCGCCGATTGCTGGACGCAAGTTACAGATGGCAACGGCAAGGTGCTGTTCAGCGCCATCAAGCGCAAGGGTGACAGCCTGGAACTGACCGGTAAGCCGCCGTTCGCGGTACGCCTGGGCTTTGCCCGTGGCGCTCAGGTCAGCTACAACGGTCAGGCCGTCGATGTTGCCCCGTTCACCAGTGGCGAGACCGCTCGCCTGAAGTTGGGACAGTAAGTCATGCACGGCGAATCTCCGATCAAACGTCGCGAATCCCGCAAAATCTGGGTCGGCAATGTGCCAGTAGGGGGGGATGCCCCCATCGCGGTACAGAGCATGACCAACACCGACACCAATGATGTCGCTGCCACCGTGGCGCAGATCCAGCGTCTGGTCGATGCTGGCGTCGACATCGTGCGCGTCTCGGTCCCTGACATGGACGCCGCCGAGGCGTTCGGTCGCATCAAGCAGCAGGTCAGCGTGCCGCTGGTCGCCGATATCCACTTCGACTACAAGATCGCCCTGCGCGTGGCCGAGCTGGGTGTCGACTGTCTGCGCATCAACCCGGGCAACATCGGTCGTGAAGACCGAGTGCGCGCGGTGGTGGATGCCGCTCGCGACCGTGGCATCCCGATCCGTATCGGCGTCAACGCCGGCTCGCTGGAAAAGGACCTGCAGAAGAAATACGGCGAACCGACCCCAGCTGCACTGGTCGAGTCGGCCCTGCGCCATGTCGAGCATCTCGACCGCTTGGACTTCCAGGACTTCAAGGTCAGCGTCAAGGCCTCCGACGTGTTCATGGCCGTCGAAGCCTACCGCCTGCTGGCCAAGCAGATCATCCAGCCGCTGCACCTGGGTATCACCGAAGCCGGTGGCCTGCGTTCGGGAACGGTGAAATCCGCCGTCGGCATCGGTATGCTGCTGGCCGAAGGTATCGGCGATACCATCCGTATCTCCCTGGCTGCCGATCCGGTCGAGGAAGTGAAGGTCGGTTACGACATCCTCAAGTCGCTGCACCTGCGTTCCCGTGGCATCAACTTCATCGCGTGTCCGAGCTGTTCGCGGCAAAACTTCGATGTGGTCAAGACCATGAACGAGCTGGAAGGGCGCCTGGAAGACCTGCTGGTACCGCTGGACGTCGCGGTGATCGGCTGCGTGGTCAACGGCCCAGGTGAGGCCAAGGAGTCCCATGTGGGGTTGACCGGTGGTACTCCGAACCTGGTCTACATCGACGGCAAGCCCGCGCAGAAGCTGACCAATGACAACCTGGTCGATGAGCTGGAAAAACTCATCCGCCAGAAAGCGGCCGAGAAGGTCGAGGCCGACGCGGCGCTGATCGCCCGCGGCTGATACACAGATTCGTAAGGATTCCCCGTGAGCAAATCGCTGCAAGCCATTCGTGGCATGAACGACATCCTGCCCGAGCAGTCGCCACTGTGGCGTTACTTCGAGGGTACCGTGGCTGGTCTGCTGGACACCTACGGGTACAGCCAGATCCGTACGCCGATCGTCGAGTTCACCGAGCTGTTCAAGCGCTCCATCGGTGAAGTCACCGACATCGTCGAAAAAGAGATGTACACCTTCGAGGACCGCAACGGCGATTCGCTCACCCTGCGCCCCGAAGGCACAGCCGCTTGCGTGCGAGCCGTACTGGAACATGGCATCACCGGCAACGGCCAGGTCCAGAAGCTGTGGTACATCGGCCAGATGTTCCGTCACGAGCGCCCGCAGAAAGGCCGCTACCGCCAGTTCCACCAGATTGGCGTGGAAGTGTTCAACCTGGACGGTCCGGACATCGACGCCGAGCTGATCATGCTCACCTGGCGTCTTTGGGGCCTGCTGGGCATTCAGGATGCCGTCAAGCTGGAGCTCAACAGCCTGGGCACCAGCGAAGCGCGCGCACGTTACCGCGATGCCCTGGTCGAGTTCCTGTCCGCGCGTCTGGACCAGCTGGACGAAGACAGCCAGCGCCGCCTGAAGAGCAACCCGCTGCGCATTCTCGACAGCAAGGACCAGAACACCCAAGCGGTGCTGGTCGATGCGCCAAAACTGGAAGCGTACCTGGACGAGGAGTCCCGTGTGCACTTCGAGGGCCTCAAGGCCCGTCTGGATGCCGCTGGCATTCCGTTCGTAATCAACACCAAGCTGGTGCGTGGCCTGGACTACTACAGCAAGACCGTGTTCGAGTGGGTCACCGACAAGCTCGGCGCCCAGGGCACTGTGTGCGCCGGTGGCCGCTACGACGGCCTGGTCGAACAGATGGGCGGCAAGCCGACCCCGGGCGTTGGTTTCGCCATGGGTATCGAGCGTCTGATCCTGCTGCTGGAGACCCTGGGCAAGGTGCCAGAGTCCATCAGCCGCCAGATCGACGTCTACCTGTGCGCTTTCGGCGACCAGGCCGAACTGGCCGGGCTGAAGCTATCCGAAGGCCTGCGTGACCGTCTCCCGGGCCTGCGCCTGGCGGTCAACGCCGGGGGGGGCAGTTTCAAGAGCCAGTTCAAGAAAGCCGACAAGAGCGGTGCGCTGTTTGCGCTGATTCTTGGCGACGACGAGCTCGCGCAGCGCACCATTGGTTTCAAGCCCCTGCGTGGCCAGGGTGAACAACAGAACATTGCCTGGGATGCTCTGGCCGAGCACCTGGAAGCTGCCATCGCGCAAGCGTGAAGCAGTCAAACAGCCGAATTGCTGAAAAGGAGTATTGGGGTGTCGAGTACCGATGATGAAGGCCTGGCCGCAGCCAAGGACTGGTGGAACCGCAACGGCAAGCCGCTGCTGACCGGTGCCCTGCTGGCCGGTGTGGTGGTGTTGGGCTGGAATACCTGGCACAAGTACCAGAACAATCAGTCGCAAGGTGCCTCGGCGCTGTACCAGGCCCTGCTGGAAACCAGTCTGACGCCGAGTGGCCAGCCTGACGCCACCAAGGTGGCGGAATTGTCTGGCAAGCTCAAGAGCGAGTTCGGTGGTACCGCCTACGCCCAATACGGCAGCCTGTTCGTGGCCAAGGTGGCGGTCGAGAGCGGTAAGCTCGACGACGCCGCCGCCGAGCTCAAGAGCGTGATGGACAAACCTGCCGACGCTACCCTGGGTGAAATCGCTCGCCAGCGTCTGGCGCGTGTGCTCGCTGCCCAGGACAAGGCCGAGGAGGCGCTCAAGCTGCTCGATGGCGACGCCGACAAGGCGTTCCTGGCCAGCCGCGAAGAGTTGAAGGGCGACCTGCTGGTGCAGCTGGGTCGTGCCGACGATGCTCACGGCGCCTACGAAAAAGCCAAGGCCGCGCTGTCCGATGACGCCGCGGTCGGTGGCCTGCAATTGAAGCTGGATGACCTGGCCAAAGGGGACGCCTGACGTGATCGGTTGGAAACAAGCAGCAGTGCTGACCCTGGCCGTATTGGCCGCAGGTTGCAGCAGCAACAGCAAGAAGGAACTGCCTCCGGCCGAGCTGACCAAGTTCACCGAGGAAGTGGTGCTGAAGAAGCAGTGGAGCCGTTCGATCGGTGACGGCCAGGGCGAGACGTACAACACCCTGGTGCCGGCCATCGAGAATGACCGCATCTACGCATCCGATGTCAATGGCGAAGTCTTCGCCCTCGACCGCATCACCGGTGACGTGGTGTGGAAGAAGGATCTGGAGTTGCCGGTTTCCGGCGCTGTAGGCGTAGGCTACGGCCTGGTCATGCTCGGCACGCTCAAGGGCGAAGTCATCGCGCTGGATTCCAGCACCGGTGAGGAGCGCTGGCGCTCGCGCGTTACCAGTGAAGTGCTGGCACCGCCAGCGAACAATGGTGACGTGGTGGTGGTCCAGACCCAGGACGACCGTCTGATCGGCCTCGATGCCGCGACCGGCGACCGTCGCTGGATCTATGAAAGCACTCCGGCGGTGCTGACCCTGCGTGGCACCGGCGCGCCGATCGTGACCAACCGTCTGGCCGTTGCTGGCCTGTCCACTGGCAAAGTCATTGCGGTGGACATCAGCAACGGCGTGCCTGTCTGGGAAAGCCGCGTGGCCATTCCACAGGGCCGTTCGGAGCTGGACCGCGTGGTAGACATCGACGGCGGCTTGCTGCTGTCCGGTGGTACCCTGTACGTCAGCACCTACCAGGGCCGTGTCGCGGGCCTGGACCTGGAAAGCGGTCGCGTGCTGTGGCAGCGCGATGCGTCCAGCTACGTAGGTGTCGCCCAAGGCTTTGGCAACGTCTACGTCAGCGAAGCGTCGGGCACCGTCGAGAGTGTCGACGAGCGTTCTTCCAGCGCGCTGTGGACCAATGACTCCATGGCCCGCCGCCAGTTGTCGGCGCCGGAAGTGTTCTCCAGCTACGTGGCGGTAGGTGATTTCGAGGGTTACCTGCACCTGCTCAGCCAGGTCGACGGCCGTTTCGTCGGTCGCGAGCGAATCGACAGCGATGGCCTGCGCGCCCGACCCCTGGTGGTCGGCGACACCATCTACGTCTTTGGCAACAGCGGCAAGCTCGAGGCACTGACCATCCGCTGAAGCTATGCTCAAGACCGCTACAGGTCTTGAGTTGCGGCGTAGGAAACGCCGCCCGAACTCCGGCCGCTGCCTTGCAGCGGCCTTTGCATTTTCAAGAATTCAAGAGTGGAGAGCCGCATGGTTCCCGTAATCGCCCTGGTGGGACGGCCGAACGTCGGCAAGTCCACCATGTTCAACCGCCTGACCAAAACCCGCGATGCCATCGTCGGTGACCTGTCGGGCCTGACCCGTGACCGCCAGTATGGCGATGCCACCTGGCAGGGTCGTTCGTACATCCTGATCGACACCGGCGGTATCACCGGCGACGAAGTCGGCATGGACGAGAAGATGGCCGAGCAGTCGCTGATGGCCATCGAGGAAGCCGACTACGTGCTGTTCCTGGTCGATGCCCGCGCCGGCATGACCGCCGCCGACCAGATGATCGCCGAGCACCTGCGCAAGCGGAACAAGGAAGCGATCCTGGTCGCCAACAAGATCGACAACATCGACGCCGATGTCGCTCGCGCCGAGTTCTCGCCGTTGGGCATGGGCAACGCCATTCCAGTGGCCGGCTCGCAGGGCCGTGGTATCAATGCGCTGATGGAGGCCGTCCTCGGCCATCTCCCACGCGACCAGGTCGAGGAAGCGCTGGATGCCGACGTCGCCGAAGGCGAGGAAGCTGTGCGTATTCCGGGGCCGAGCGAGAAAGATGGCATCAAGATCGCCATCATCGGTCGCCCCAACGTCGGTAAATCGACGCTGGTCAACCGCATGCTCGGTGAAGAGCGCGTGGTGGTGTACGACCAGCCGGGCACCACCCGCGACAGTATCTACATCCCGTTCGAGCGTGATGACGAGAAGTACACCTTCATCGACACCGCCGGGGTGCGCAAGCGCGGCAAGATCCACGAGGAAGTCGAGAAGTTCTCGGTGGTCAAGACGCTGCAGGCGATCAAGGACGCCAACGTGGTGATCTTCGTCATGGACGCCCGCGAAGGCGTGGTGGACCACGACCTGAACCTGCTGGGCTTCGCCCTGGAAGCCGGCCGCGCCATCGTCATCGCCCTGAACAAGTGGGATGGCATGGAGCCGGGTGAACGCGATTATGTGAAGACCGAGCTGGAGCGCCGGCTGTTCTTCGTCGACTTCGCCGACATCCACTTCATTTCGGCGCTGCACGGCACCGGTGTGGGCCACTTGTACAAGTCGGTTCAGGCTGCGTTCAAGTCGGCGGTTACCCGCTGGCCGACCAGCCGCCTGACCCAGATCCTCGAGGATGCGGTCAGCGAGCACCAGCCGCCGCTGGTCAATGGCCGCCGCATCAAGCTGCGCTATGCCCACCTCGGTGGTGCCAACCCGCCGTTGATCGTGATCCACGGCAACCAGACCGACAAGATTCCGAAGTCGTACTCGCGTTACCTGGAAAACACTTACCGCCGTGTGCTCAAGCTGGTCGGTACGCCGATTCGCATCGAGTACAAAGGGAGTGAGAACCCGTTCGAGGGCAAGAAGAACACCCTCACCGACCGCCAGGTCAACAAGAAGCGCCGCCTGATGTCGCACCACAAGAAGGCCGAGAAGAAGCGCCGCGACAAGAAGCGCTGATTTCCCGCGGGCGTGGTCGCCCGCAAGCAGGCTCCTACCGCCAAGGTCAGGAGCCGGCTTGCCGGCGATTTGGCCCTTTGACCCAGCGCAATACCCTCATTGTTTCATCCTTTTTCCTGACCGCTCGATCCGCTATGCTCGGACTCCAACCCCGTGCCGGATACCCCCAGGAAAGAGGGCTTCATGATCCGCAGCAAACTGCCGAATGTTGGCACGACCATCTTTACCACCATGTCCCAGCTGGCCGTACAGACCGGCGCGTTGAACCTTTCGCAGGGTTTCCCCGACTTCAACGGCCCCCAGGCGCTGCTGGACGCGGTTGGCCGCCATGTGGCTTTAGGGCACAACCAGTATGCGCCGATGACCGGTCTGCCAGCCCTGCGCCAGGAGGTCGCCGCCAAGATCGAGCGCCTGTACGGTGCAAAAGTCGATGTCGACCATGAAGTGACCATCACCCCAGGTGCCACCGAGGCGATCTTCTGTGCCATCCAGGCCGTTATCCAAGCGGGCGACGAGGTCATCGTCTTCGATCCGTGCTACGACAGCTACGCGCCTTCTGTGGCCCTGGCCGGTGGCCGGTGCGTGCATGTTCAGTTGAGCGATGGCGATTTTCGCATCGACTGGCAGAGGTTCAGCGACGCCCTGAGCCCGCGTACGCGCATGGTCATTCTCAATGCTCCGCACAACCCCAGCGGCGCGCTGATTACCCGTGAAGATCTCGACCAGCTGGCCAGTCTGATCGCCGGGCGCGATATCTACCTGGTCAGCGATGAGGTCTACGAACACTTGGTGTATGACGGTGTGCGCCACGCCAGCGTGCTGGCCCATGCCGAACTCTACAGCCGCGCGTTCGTGGTCAGCTCGTTCGGCAAGACTTACCACGTCACTGGCTGGAAGACCGGTTATGTCGTTGCCCCGCCAGCCCTGAGCGCAGAGCTGCGCAAGGTGCATCAGTACGTCAACTTCTGTGGTGTGACGCCGTTGCAATGTGCCCTGGCCGATTTCATGGCCGAAGACCCCGGGCATGTCGACGCGTTGCCTGGCTTCTACCAGGCCAAGCGCGACCTGTTCTGCGACTTGCTGCAAGACTCGCGTTTCACCTTTGTCCGCACGGCGGGCACTTATTTCCAACTGGTGGACTACTCGCAGATCCGCCCGGACCTGAACGACGTCGACATGGCCTTGTGGCTGACCCGCGAACATGGCGTGGCGACCATTCCGGTGTCGGTGTTCTACCAGCAACCCATCCCCGAGCAACGCCTGGTTCGCCTGTGCTTTGCCAAACGAGAGGAGACGCTGCGTCAGGCAGCGGAAAAACTATGCGCGATCTGAGTGCACTGCCTAACCTGAAAGTCGCCCTGGTGCAGACCACCCTGGCCTGGCACGACCGCGAAGCCAACTACGCGCACTTCGATGAGCTGCTGGCGCAGGTGGGCGATGTGGATCTGGTGATCCTGCCCGAGATGTTCACCACCGGGTTTTCCATGGCCTCGGAAACCCTGGCCGAGCCTGAGAACGGCCCCACCTACAAATGGCTCAAGGCCCAGGCGAAGAAACACGACGCAGTCATCACCGGCAGCCTGATCATCCAGGCCGCGGACGGCAGCCACCGCAATCGCCTGCTGTGGGCGCGCCCGGATGGTGAAATCCTGCATTACGACAAGCGCCACCTGTTCCGCATGGCCGGCGAGCACAAGCACTTCACCCCGGGTGAGCGCCAGGTGCAGTTCGAGCTCAAGGGCTGGCGGGTGCGACCCCTGATTTGCTACGACCTGCGTTTCCCGGTGTGGAGCCGTGACGCCCAGGACACCGACCTGTTGCTGTATACCGCTAACTGGCCGGCGGCCCGTCGCCTGCATTGGAACCGCCTGTTGCCGGCGCGTGGTATCGAGAACCTGTGCTATGTGGCCGCAGTGAACCGGGTAGGTACCGACGGCAAGGGCTTCGCCTATTCGGGTGACAGCCAGGTGCTGGACTTCCAGGGCGAGAGTCTGCTGAGCGCCGGGGAGGCGGATGGGGTGTTTACTGCGGTGTTGAGTGCAGCGGAGCTGGCGGCCTACCGGGCCAAGTTCCCGGCGAACCTGGATGCCGATACCTTCGAGTTGCATTGACAGTGGGGCCGGCCTTCTCGCGGCTAAACCCGCGAAGAGGCCGGTGCCGGTTACATCGATTTCCGCTCAGTACACATCCCGCCGATACCGCCCATCCTCGATCAATTGCTGCACAGTCGCTTCGCCGAGGATGGCGTTGAGCGCGGTATCGACCCCGGTGGCCATTCCTCGCAGGCTGCCGCAGACATATACACAGGCGCCGTCGTCGATCCAGCGTCTGAACTCATCGGCCTGTTGCAGCAGGACATCCTGTACATAGACCTTCTCGGCCTGATCCCGCGAGAAGGCCACGTCCAGTCGTTTCAGATCGCCCACGTCGAGCCACTGCTGTAGCTCGACACCACAAAGCAGGTCGTGGGCACGGTTGCGCTCGCCGAACAGCAGCCAGTTGCGCTGCTCGCCCGCGCTGATGCGTGCCTTGAGCAAGCTGCGCAGGCCCGCCAGGCCGGTGCCGTTGCCGATCAGAATCATGGGGGCCGGCGCTTCTGGCAGGTGGAACCCACTGTTGCGGCGCAGGCGCAAGCTGACGGTGCCATTGACCGGCAGGTACTCGGTCAGCCAGCCCGAACCCAGGCCGAGGGTGCCGTCGCCATGACGTTCCTGGCGTACGATCAGCTCGAGCTCGCCGTCGCTGGCAATCGAGGCGATGGAGTATTCGCGGCTACCGATCGGTACCAGCGCATCGACCAAGGCTTGGGCATGCAGGCCGAGCAGGTGGCTGCGGTGGGTGGGCAATTGGCGACTGGCCAAGGCTTGGCCCAGGGTCTCGCTCAGACCGTCCAATTGCACGCGGGTATTGGGGTCCAGGCCCAGCCCATCGAGGAATTCACCGATCCGACGTTGGCCATTGAGTGGAAGCACCTCGACCAGGTCGCCGGCTTGCCAATTCGCCGGGTGTTCAGGGCGCAGCCCCAGCAGGAAGACCGGTTGTCCCAGGCTGCCGGGGTTGAGTAGCTCGCGGCGGGTCAGGCTCCAGTTTTCGAAGTCTGGCGCTTGCCAGGCAGCGACTGGCTTGGCGCCGGTCAGCCTGGCAAGCGCGTGCTGCCATTGTTGCAGTGCCGCCTGGTCGGCGTTGTCCACCTCCACCGGGCTGAAGGCGCTGCTGGCACCGCGCTCGCCGAGCCAGGCCTGCAGGCGCCGGGCAAAACCACAGAAGTGTGGGTACTGTCGGTCACCCAAGGCCAGCAGGGCATAGGTGAGGTTGTTCAACGCCCATGGCTGGCCGAGCACTTTGCGTTCGAACGCGCGCGCACTGTCAGGCGCTTCGCCATCGCCGAAGGTACTGACCACGAACAGCGCGCGACGCGCCTGGCGCAGGTCGTTCTCTTGCAGGTCGGCCAGTGGGCGGACCTGAACGGGCAATCCGGCAGCCTGCAACTGCCCAGCACTTTGCCAGGCCAGCTGTTCGGCAAAGCCGCTTTGGCTGGCGAAGCCGATCAACCAGTTATCGGCTTTGTCCGCGGTAGTGGCGACGGTGCCCCGTGCGGCACGAACCTGACGTTTCTTGCGGCGACGATCGAGGTACAGCAGCCAGCCGGTGACGAAGAACAGTGGCATGGTCAGGCTCGCGATCGTGACGATGATTCGCCCGGTCAGGCCGAAATAACTGCCCACGTGCAGCGCGTAGACGCTCTGCAGCAGCTGGGCCTTGAACGACTTGTCATCGTAGCGCTCCACGCGCTTGAACTGGCCGCTGGCCGGGTCCAGGGTGACGGTGTTGAAGGCGCGCTCGTGAGGGGCGTTGTCCAGCAGGTAGAAGAGTGTGGCTGGCCGGTCGCCAGCCGGCGGCAAGCGCAGGTTGTAGCTGGCAAGGCCTGGGCCTGCGGATGCCTTGAGGTTGCTCCAGATCGCGTCGTAGTCGACCACCAGCGGCGGTGTATCCTTGTCGGCTTTCTGCAGGCCATGGCGTGCACCACGTTTGTGCTGCTCACCACCGGCCGGCGTGTCGGCCAGCCACTTGTTCAGCCCCTCGCGGTACCAGTCGTAGGACCAGAACAAGCCGGTGAGGGCGAAAAGAAGGTAGAACAGCAAGCACCAGGTCCCAGCCACCGCGTGCAGGTCCCAGTTGAACGCGCGGCCCTTCTTGGCCCAGTCGAACGTAAGCCAGACCCGCCAGTTCAGCGCCTTGCGCGGCCAGCGCAAGTACAGCCCGGACAAACAGAAGAACACCAGCATGAGGGTGCAGGCGCCGGTGATTTGCCTGCCGGTCTCGCCCATGGCCAGGAAACGGTGCAACTGCAGCATCAGGTTGAAGAAGCCTTGCCCGGCGACTTCACCCTTGAGCTCTCCCGTGTAGGGGTCGGCATAGCGCAGTTCGCCACGGCGCTCGCCGGGGGCAGGGGTGAAGAAGAGGCGTGCGGCATTGCCTTCGCGGGTATCGACCCACAGCATCGAGACCTTGTCGCCTTGTGCAGCCTCGGCCCGTCGGACCAGCTCTGCTGGCGGCAGCACGCCTTCCTGGCGCACCTCGACCCGCAGGACATCGGCATTGAACAGCCGCAGCAGTTCTTCCTGGAACGAATACACCGCGCCGGTGATGCCCATCAGGGCCAGCACCAGGCCAGCGGTGATGCCAAAGAACCAGTGCAATTGGAACAGCGACTTCTTCAACACATCGATCACCATTTGGGGCCGCGCGGGGCCGGGCGGCGTGGATTATGCCTTGATACGCAAAAACCCCGCTCACTGAAATGAACGGGGCCGGGTCGGGGATTGTTTAGTGCCAGTGTGGGCCCTATCGCCGGCAAGCCGGCTCCTGCAGGGGCCGGCTTTACCCCAATCCCGTCATCAGAAATGAACGCTGGTGGTCAGCAATGCGGTGCGGCCTGCGGCCTGGTTGGCGAAATGGGTGGAGAACGCCTTGTCGTAGTACACCTCGTTGGTCAGGTTTTGCACGTTCAACTGCAGGTCCACGTTCTTGGTCAGCTTGTAGGCGGCCATGGCGTCGTAGCGGACATAGCTGTCGACCATGGTGGTGTTCGCCACGCTGCCGTAGACGTCGTCGACGTAGAAGGCACCGCCACCGACCGTCAGCTTCGGCGTGATCGCGTAGGTGGTCCACAGGCTGGCACTGTTGTTAGGTGTGTTAGGGAGCTGGTTGCCATCATTGGCCTTGCCCAGGGGGCCGCCGTCGATCTGCCGGGCCTGCATGTAGGTGTAGCCGGCGAACACCTGCCATTTCTCGGTGATCTTGCCGCTGGCCGACAGCTCGATGCCCTGTACGCGAGTTTCGCCAACGTTCTCGTACGAGGTGGTGTCCACCTGAACGCGAGCATTTTCCTTCTCGGTGCGGAACAGGGCGGCGGTGAGCGACAGGCGCTCGTTCAGCAGGTCCCACTTGGTGCCGATTTCGTAGTTGGTGGTCTCTTCCGGCTCCATGTCGCTGCTCAGCAGGTTGCCGGAGCGGTCGGTGGTATTGCCCAGCGGGTTGCCTTCCATACCTTCGCCAAGCAAGGCACCTGGCGGCGTCGCGGAAGTGGCGTAGGAGACATAGATGCTGCCGTTGTCGGCTGGCTTCCAGACCAGGCCCAGTTGGCCTGTGAAGAACTCACTGGTGTCACTGCCCTTGGATGCGATGTCATTCTTGTTCACCACGGTCGCACCCGAGGCGTCGTAGCCACGGTACTGGGTGTCGAAGTGGTCGTAGCGCAGGCCCATGTTCAGCAGCCACTGAGGTGTCAGCTCAAGTGTGTCGAACACGTAGATGGCGCGGGTGTCGCTCTTGGTGTCGGTACCCGCGTAGTTGCGTGAGATCGCTCCATTCCACGGATCGTCCGGCGTCGGGTTGCCCAGCGAGGTGCAGTTGTACGGGGCACCGATGCCATTGCACACGTTCTTGTTGTTGACCTTGGTGGTGCCATCCAGTGTGGCGACATTGTAGGAAGACCGTTTCGATTCTTCGCGGCTGAGTTCGATACCCGTCGAGAAGTTGTTCTTGAAGCCCGCCACATAGAACTCGCCGAACAGGTCCGTCTGGTTGGTGGTGGTCGTGGTATTGCCGACGCGGGTATTGGCCCGACGCCAGACTTCGCCGTTATTGACGTTGCCCTGGCTATCGTCGGGCTGAGTCAGGATGTAGTCCTGCATGCTGTTGCCATGACGCAGGGTGTTCTTGATGGTCAGCGCGTCTGTCAGGTCGTGCTCGATGGCGAAGGTGGCAATGTCGACACGGCTTTTGCGGAAATCGCGATTGGTCAAGCCGTAGAAGTTGTCGCTGTCGCCACCGTCATTCGGCTTGCTTGGGTGGGCCGAGGTGCGGTCGCCGCTACCGCCGGTCGGGATCGTGTACGGGATACCCGAGTCTGGCAGGTCGTCGCTTTCCAGGTGGTAGTAGTCAAGGTTGACGCGGGTCGGCGTGCCCAGGCCAAAGGCCAAGGACGGTGCGATACCCCAGCGGTCGTAGTTGACCTTGTCGCGCCCGGCTACGTTGCTTTCGTGAGTCATCAGGTTCAGGCGGCCGGCAACGGTATCGCTGAACTGGTAGTTGCCATCGAGGGTGTAGCGCTGGGTCTGGTCGCTGCCCCAGGTCCACGCGGCGTCGAGCGAGTTGCCCAAGTGCGCCCGCTTGCTTACCAGGTTGATGGTGCCGCCGGCAGCTCCGCGGCCACCGATCGCCGAGTTCGGGCCTTTGGCAACTTCCACCGACTCCACGGCGAAGATCTCGCGGGTTTGTGCGCCGGTGTCTCGTACGCCGTCGAGGTAGGTGTCGCCTTGGGCATCGAAACCGCGAATGAACGGGCGATCGCCCTGGGGATTGCCGCCCTCGCCGGCACCGAAGGTAATGCCCGGCACGGTCCGCAGAGCATCCTGCAGGTTCAGGGCATTGGTGTCCTTGATCACTTGCTGTGGAATCACGGTGACTGAACGGGGCGTGTCCACCAGGGGAGCGGTGTACTTCTGCGAGGAGGCCTTTTCGACTTTGTAATCGGTGCTGGCCTGTTCAACCTTGCCCTCGATGCTGGTGGCATCGAGGGTGATGGCGTTACTGGCGGAGGGCTCGGCGGCATAGGCAGAGGACGCGCTGAGGGCGACGCCGATGGCCGAAACGATAAGGCGCGGTGAACTTACGGTAGATGGCACGTAGTGACGCATTGCAAAGAACCTTCCCCAAGGTGTTAAGGCTGCGGATCTTAATGTAAGCAATTGTGACTCACAATTGAGAGTCGTTACCATTCGCTATAAATTTACATTCTTTACAATTTGTCTTTACGGTTTGCACGCGCTGAAACGTCTTAAGCGGCGGACGGGGCTTGTACAGCGTAAAAGGTAATCAATATCATTGAGCCTTTACACTTCCTGATGGTGCGTTGCCATGCTGCTTCACATTCCCGGCCTGTTCGACGCCGACGAGCTCACTCGCATCCGCGAGGCCCTTGAGCAGGCCGACTGGGCTGATGGCAAGATCACGGCGGGGTATCAGTCGGCCAAGGCCAAGCACAACCTGCAGTTGCCCGAAGGGCACCCACTGGCCAAGGAATTGGGTTGCGCATTGATCGACCGCTTGTGGAAGAACCCGCGTTTCATGTCGGCGGCGTTGCCGCACAAGATCTTCCCGCCCCTGATCAACTGTTACCGCGAAGGGGGCAACTTCGGTTTCCATATCGACAATGCACTGCGCCAGCCCAAGGGCAGCCCCGAGCGAGTGCGTACCGATCTGTCATCGACCCTGTTCCTCAGCGACCCCGACAGCTACGACGGCGGTGAGTTGGTCATCCAGGACACCTACGGCGTGCAGCAGGTCAAGCTGGCGGCCGGTGACCTGGTGCTGTACCCCGGCACCAGCTTGCACAAGGTCAACCCGGTGACCCGTGGCGCACGCTATGCAGCATTTTTCTGGACCCAGAGTCTGGTGCGCGACGACGGGCAACGTACATTGTTGTACGAGATGGACAATGCCATCCAGCAATTGACCACCGATGTGCCGGAGCATCCTGCCTTGCTGCAACTGACCGGCACCTACCACAACTTGTTGCGCCGCTGGGCCGAGGTCTGAACCGTGTCCTACCAATTGCGTCGTGAGGACGTGGTGGATGTCGCGGGCTTGCAGGCCATGCTCGAAGACAGCCCTGGCAAGGCCGCCCAGGCGATTCTCGCGGCAGCGGGGCAGGGCGTGGTCCAGGCCCAGTTGTTACTGGGGCAGATACTGCTCGACGGGCGAGGCATCGAACAGGATGCCCTGTTGGCTCGACGTTGGTTCGGCATCGCTGCGCAGGCGGGCAATGCCATGGCGCACAACATGCTTGGACGCTGCCTGGAACATGGCTGGGGCGGCGAGGTGAACCTTGTCAAGGCTGCCATCCATTATGCGCACGCTGCCGATGCCGGGCTCGACTGGGGGCTTTACAACCTGGGTAACCTGCTGGCCACCGGGCGCGGAGTAGCGGTCAACCAGGCCCAGGCTCTGGCCTGTTACGAGAAGGCCGCGCACCTTGGCCATGCCAAGTCGATGAACCTGCTTGGCCGTTATCTGGAACACGGTATTGCCACTGCGCCCAGCCCTGTTCGGGCGGTGCGCTGGTATCGGCGTTCAGCCGAGGCGGGGGATTTCCGGGGCATGTTCAGCTTGGCATTGGTGCTGTTCGAACGAGGTGAAAACCAGGAAGCACTGAGATGGATCGAACTTGCCCGCGCCCAAGGTAACGTGCCGTTCTTGCGTAGCAGCCTGAACACCTTGCGCTCGGCAGGCCCTTCAATGGCGGCTGTAGCAGACGGCTATGCCCAGGAAATACAGCTGCGCGAGGAAGTCTGACCGACTTCGTTGATTGAGCGAGCAGGCTGAAAGTCGCGGCTCTCGACTCAATCGCGAGGTTAAGCATGAAGTACGTTCAGGACCGTTCGTTTATTGCCACCTTCACCTCAGTCACCCCAGGCTACGAAGGGTGGCTGGACTCGATGGAGGGGACGCCTCGGGAGCGGCGCTGCCAGTGGTTGACCGTCAGTTCCAGTAGCGAGGTCAAAAGCCCGCAACGCTTTTGGTTCGGGTATTTCGAAGGAGATCGACACGGCTATCAGGTACGCGCCGTCGAATCGGGCGAAGGCTATGCGCATTACGACATCTGGGACCTGAGTGGGCAAAGCTACATTGGTTACTACGCCAAAAGCGATGAGCCGGTGAGTTGGCGGGTGCGGGTCGACGGCACGAAGATCGAACAGCCGCAGATCCAGGTCTATCAAGGCGTGACGTTGGCTGCGCCAGGCTTGGCAATGGTCAGCGTGGCCAATCGAAAGCCTTGGGATGACCACTACGTGGGGGTTGGCAAACCTAACGTGCTGACGTTCGAGATGGCTGTACAGGACGTCAATGTCCCCAATTTCAGCAATGTTTCACTGTATAGGCGTCGATGAACCACCACGTGGTGCGCCTGCGAAAACGGGGCCTTGCGGCCCCGTTCTGGTTTACAGGTAGTAAGCCTTCAGCGGTGGGAAGCCGTTGAATTCCACTGCGCTGTAGCTGGTGGTGTAGGCCCCGGTCGACAGCCAGTACAGACGGTCGCCGATCGCCAGGTTCAGCGGCAGGCCGTACTTGTAGTGCTCGTACATGATGTCGGCGCTGTCGCAGGTCGGGCCTGCGATCACGACTTCTTCGGTTTCGCCCTTCTTCTCGGTCCAGATTGGGAACTTGATGGACTCGTCCATGGTTTCGATCAGGCCGGAGAACTTGCCCACATCGGTGTAGATCCAGCGCTCGACGGCGGTGCGCGACTTGCGCGCAACCAGGACCACTTCACTGACCAGGATACCGGCGTTGGCGATCAGCGAACGGCCCGGCTCGAGGATGATTTCCGGCAGGTCATCACCGAAGTCTTCCTTCAGGAAGCGAATGATTTCTTCGGCGTAGGTTTCGAGACTGTTGGTACGGGTGATGTAATTGGCCGGGAAGCCGCCACCCATGTTGATCAGTTTCAGTTCGATGCCGTCTTCTTCCTTCAGGCGCTCGAAGATCACTTTGACCTTGGCGATAGCAGCGTCCCAGACGCTGATGTCGCGCTGCTGCGAACCAACGTGGAAGGAGATACCGTAGGGCACCAGGCCCAGGTCGCGGGCGAGGATCAGCAGGTCCATGGCCATGTCGGTCTGGCAGCCGAACTTACGGGACAGCGGCCAGTCGGCAGTGGTGGAGCCTTCGGTGAGGATCCGCACGTAGACCTTCGAACCCGGTGCGGCCTTTGCGATGTTGCGCAGGTCGGCTTCCGAGTCGGTGGCGTACAGGCGCACACCCTTCTCGTAGAAGTAGCGGATGTCCTTGGACTTCTTGATGGTATTGCCGTAGCTGATGCGGTCGGCGCTGACACCGCGGCCCATCACTTTGTCCAGTTCGTAGATCGAGGCGATGTCGAAGCTCGAACCTTTCTCTTTCAAAAGATCGATGATCTCGACCGCCGGGTTGGCCTTGACCGCGTAGTAGACCTTGGCGAATTCGAAACCGGCGCGCAGGTCGTCGTAGGCCTGGCTGATCATCTGGGTGTCGATGAGTACGAACGGGGTTTCCTGCTTGTCGGCGAACGCCTTCATCTTCTGGAAGGTTTCACGCGCGAAATAGTCTTCGACCTGGATCGACATGCTCAGGGACTCCATGGGCAAACTGAAAGATTAAGTGGCTGCAAACTGAACGTCCTCCGTATCCCCACTTTGGTTCGCCTACTCAGTACTTGAGCCGGATGGATCGTTTCCAGCATGGACGTTCGGCGCGCACTTTAGGGCGTGAAGAATGCAGAATCAACAGGCAATCCGGGTGCGATCGTCGTGGATCGACGCCCTACCCGTTGAATAACCGACTCGCATGACCGCCTGATGTTCCCGGCACTGTTTCAAGCGTAAAAAATTGTGGAATGGAGCGTGTAGGCCCCTTCGCGGGTAAGCCCGCTCCTACAGGGTTTTCACAATTTAGGTCGGCGCGGGTTTACCCGCGAAGGGGCCAGAGGTGTTCATATTTATGGCCACATTCTCAAGCACTCCCGTACATGACATCACCCATAAATTTTTTGTTACCGACTGGCGGATTTGCTGAGTTTGATGAGAAACATTACTATTCGCACCCTTATCCGCCTCCCTGACGACCCAGACCGTGTCCGGACACAAAGGCTTCCTCGACCACTACCACGAGCTGATCGGCACCTGGACGCGCAAGTTGCGCAGTCGTCAGCAGGCCGAGGATCTCACCCACGATGCCTTTGTGCGGGTTCTTGAGAACACGCGTGAGCAGGTCGATCAGCCTCGCGCTTATCTTCATCAAACTGCCCGCAACATTGCCGTGGACGGTTTTCGCCGCGAAGACCGGCGTCAGCAACTGGAGCAGGAAACCTTCGAGGAAGGTGCCACCGCCAGCGACGACCCTGAAGCCTATGTACATGCCCTGGAACTGGCCGACAGCGTCGAGCGCGCCCTGGCCGAATTGCCCCTGAACTGTCGGCGGGTATTCATCTGGCAGAAGCTCGAAGGCCTGACCCAGGCGGAAATCGCCGAGCGCATGGGTTTGACCAAGAACATGGTCGAAAAGTATATGATCCGCACGCTCCGGCATCTGCGTGAGCACCTGGATGTGTCCACCCGATGAGTCAGGAGACCTTTGCGATGAAACAGCACGGTGCCGGTACCGTCCGCGAGCAGGCAGCCGAATGGTTCGCTCGCGTCCACGATGCGCCGCGCGACAGTGCGTTGCAGGCTCGGTTGCACGATTGGCTCGAAGCACATCCCAGCCACCGTGCAGAATATGACGCGTTGGCGCTGCTTTGGTGCGCAGCCGAGCGCATCCCCCCACAGCGACTGCAGGCATTATGTGAACCGGAGCCGGTGCGCCATTTGCCGCGGCGGGGCGTGCTGCGCCAGGCGCTGGCTGCCGGTGTTGCCGTCGCCGCGCTGGGCCTGGGCTGGAGCGGTTGGCAGTACCAGCGGCTGAACCATCAGGACACCTTGCAGACAGCCTTCGGTGAGCGCCGTCAGGTCGAACTGCCAGATGGTTCGCTACTTGCGCTCAACAGCGCGACGCGGCTGCAAGTGGCATACAGCACGGGTCGCAGGCACATCGTGCTCGAAGCCGGCGAGGCAATGTTCACGGTTGCCCACGACAGCAGCCGGCCATTCGTCGTCGACACCGCCCAGGGCAGCGTTACCGTGACCGGTACCCGTTTTGATGTACGCCTGGACCCGTCGCTGACCCGTGTGGCGGTCGAGCAGGGCTCGGTGCGTGTGCAGGGCCGCGATGCATCGCTGGCGCAGTTGAGCGCCGGGCAGGGCGCTTCCATCGATGCGCAGGGCAAGGTGGCCGAGCCCTACGCGATCAATGCGGCTGCGTTGACCGCCTGGCGCCAGGGCAAACTGGTGTTCGAGAACGCCACCCTGGAGGAAGTGGTGGCGGAAGTGAAGCGTTACCGGGCTCAACCGCTGCGAGTCGCACCTGGCAAGGTCGCCGGGCTGCGCTTGTCCAGCACTTTCAGCACCGACGATACCGACGCACTGTTGCGCGCTTTGCCAAGTATCCTGCCGGTGGCCATCAGGACCCACCAAGACGGTTCACGCGAAATAGTCGCAAAATAAATTCAGGTTTTTTCCCCGTCGTTCGTCTTCCCCGCCAGCTGCAACTGCCAAGCATTTACATTTGCATGCGGTTGGCGTTTATCCCGACTTTCAGGATGCTTCGAAGACGTGAACAACAACAAGCCATTCCCTCGTTTCCGCGCGCTGGCGCTGGCCCTTGCGGTCAGTGCCGTGGCCTTCGACAGCCTTGCCGAGCAGGCCGCTGCCGCAATTCAGATCCAGGCCCAACCGTTAGCGTCTGCCTTGAGCCAACTGGGCCAGCAAACCAACCTGCAGCTGTTCTTCAGCCCTGAGCTGGTAGCCGGCAAGCAGGCCCCGGCGGTATCGGGCCAACTGGCGCCGGAACAGGCGCTGCAGCAACTGCTGCAAGGCAGCGGCCTGACCTATGAGATGTCCCAGGGCACTGTGGTGGTGAAACCGGCCCAGGCCGCTGGCAGCTTGACCTCCGGCAGCCTGGAGCTGGCACCGACCGATGTGAAGGTGGTGGGTGACTGGTTGGGCGATGCCGAGCAGGCTGTGGTGCAGAACCACCCCGGCGCACGGACGGTGGTGCGCCGCGAGGCGATGGTGGAGAAAGGCGCGATGAACGTGCGTGACGTGCTGCGGGGCATTCCGGGGGTTCAGGTGCAGGACTCCAACGGCACCGGCGGCAGCGACCTTTCGCTCAACGTTGGCGTGCGTGGCCTGACCTCGCGCCTGTCGCCGCGTTCGACCGTGCTCATCGACGGCATTCCAGCGGCCTTCGCGCCCTACGGCCAGCCACAGCTGTCCATGGCGCCTATCTCCTCGGGCAACCTCGACAGCATCGACGTGGTCCGTGGCGCAGGCTCTGTGCGTTATGGTCCGCAGAACGTCGGTGGGGTGATCAACTTCGTGACCCGGGCGATCCCCGAGAAGGCTTCGGCGCAGTTGTCCACCACGCTTGAGACCTCGCAGCATGGCGGCTGGAAACACACCGAGTCGGCGTTCGTTGGCGGCACTGCGGACAACGGCATGGGCGTCGCGCTGCTGTACACCGGTGTCAACGGCAACGGCTATCGGGAAAGCAACAACGGCAACGACATCGACGACGTCATTCTCAAGACCCACTGGGCGCCAACCGACAGCGATGAGTTCTGGCTGAACTTTCACTACTACGATGGCCGTGCCGACATGCCCGGAGGCCTGACCCAGGCCCAGTACGATCAGAACCCGTTCCAGTCGGTGCGCGACTACGACTACTTCGCCGGCCGTCGCAAGGACGTTTCGTTCAAATGGCTGCGCCAGCTCGACGATGCCACTCAATTCGAGGTGTTGACGTACTACACCGACAGTTTCCGTGGCAGCTCGATTGCCTCGCGCGACATGAAGACCTTGTCTTCCTACCCGCGCAATTATCACACCTTCGCCATCGAACCGCGTGTGTCCCGGATCTTCTTCGCCGGGCCCACCACCCAGGAAGTCAGCGTGGGCTACCGCTACCTGAAGGAGGCCATGCGCGAGCAGTCCACGCGTCTGGGGCTGGTCGACAATGTGCCTACGCCGATCCCAGGCTCCGATGGCCATGTGTTCCAGGACCGTAGCGGTGGCACCGAGGCCAGCGCCTACTACATCGACGACAAGATCGACGTCGGCAACTGGACCATCACGCCGGGTATCCGTTTCGAACACATCAACACCGACTGGCGTGATCGCCCGGTGCTTGGTGCCAATGGCAAGCCGGTGCCGGAGAAGAACCGCAGCATTACCAGCAATGAGCCACTGCCAGCGCTGAGCGTGATGTACCACCTTTCCGATGCCTGGAAACTGTTCGCCAACTACGAGACGTCGTTCGGCAGCCTGCAGTACTTCCAGCTGGGTCAGGGCGGCACGGGCAATAGCACCGCCAACGGCCTGGAGCCGGAGAAGGCCAAGACCTACGAGATCGGTACGCGCTATGACAATGGTGCTTTCGCCGGGGAGCTGACCGCGTTCTACATCGACTTCGACGATGAGCTGCAGTACATCAGCAACGATGTGGGGTGGACCAACCTCGGCGCCACCAAGCACCAAGGTATCGAAGCGTCGGTTCGCTATGACCTGGCCGGTCTGGACCCGCGCCTGCAAGGGCTGTCGGCCAATGCGGGCTTCACCTACACCCGCGCGACCTACGAGGGGGAGATTCCCGGCTTCAAGGGCCGCGACCTGCCATTCTATTCGCGCCAGGTGGCCACTGCCGGCCTGCGTTACGAGGTCGATCGTTGGACCTGGAATCTGGATGCCTATGCCCAGTCCAAGCAGCGCGCGCCGGGTACCGGGATCAACGCCGATGGTAGCTTCAACGGCGACTACATCACCGAGCCAAGTGCTGACGGGCAGTACGGTGACATTCCCGGTTACGTGACCTGGCATGCCCGTGGTGGATATGACTTCGGGCCGCAAATGGCCAACCTGAAGCTGGCGGCAGGGGTGAAGAACCTCTTCGACAAGCAGTACTACACCCGCTCCAGCGATAACAACGCCGGCATTTATGTGGGTGAGCCGCGTACCTTCTATGTGCAGGCCAGTGTAGGGTTCTGATACCGCGTCGGCTGCTTTGCCGGTGAACCCGCGCCCACAGTGACGGTGCTGTCCCTGTGGGGCGGGTTCGCACAGCAATTCAGATCAGGATGCCACGGCCTCGGCAGGCGATACGATGCTGGTCCTCGCCCCGCGCGACCTGCCCGAACTCAAATAGGCCGCAATCGACTCCTGCGTCACCTCGCCGAGGAACACCTGCTCGGCATCCAGCACCGGTAACCACGCCCGATTGAACTCGTACATCCGTGACAACAGGATGCGCAGGTTCTCATCATGCGACGCCGTGGCGTTGAACGGGCGCAGGAAGTCCGCACAGGTTCCTTGCTGGCGGTGCATGTCGCGCCGACGTACGTACCCCAGCGCCTTGTTCGCTGCATCGGTGACCACCACATAGCGACGGTCATGCTCGTCGAGCAGCTCCAGCGCATCGCTCACCGATGTCTGCGGACTCACCGACGGCGCGTTGTCCGCCGCATCTTCGGCGCGCACCAGCAACAGGCGTTTCAAGGTGCTGTCCTGGCCGACGAAATTGCTGACGAAATCATCCACCGGATGGGCCAGCAAGGTATCCGGGTGATCCAGCTGCAACAGCTTGCCGGCACGGAAGATGGCGATCTTGTCGCCCAGCTTGATGGCTTCGTCGATGTCGTGACTGACCATGATCACGGTCTTGTTCAGTGCTCGCTGCATCTCGAAGAACTCGTTCTGGATCATTTCGCGGTTGATTGGGTCGACCGCGCCGAACGGCTCATCCATCAACAGCACGGGCGCCTCGGCGGCCAGGGCGCGGATCACGCCGATACGCTGCTGCTGGCCACCGGAAAGCTCACGTGGGTAGCGCTGCAGGTACTGCTTGGGTTCGAGCTTGATCATGTGCATCAGCTCGCGGGCGCGCTCGTGGCACTTTTGCTTGTCCCAGCCGAGCAGGCGCGGGACCACGGTGATGTTTTCCTCGATGGTCATGTTGGGGAACAGGCCAATCTGCTGGATCACATAGCCGATACGCCGACGCAAGGTCACTTCGTCCAGCCCGCTGGTGTCTTCGCCATTGATGAACACCTGGCCGGAGGTCGGGGTGATCAGGCGGTTGATCATCTTCAGCGTGGTGCTCTTGCCGCAGCCGGAAGGGCCAAGAAACACGCAGATCTCGCCTTCGTTGACGGTGAGGCTGACCGAGTCGACGGCTTTGACGTCCTTGCCGTTCACGTTGAAGGTCTTGCTGAGGTTCTTGAGTTCGATCATGAGCGCAGTCCTTCTGGAGTCAGGGCACGTTGCAGGGTTTGCAGGAGCAGGTCAGCGATGATCGCCAGCAGGCTGACCAGCACGGCGCCGACCAGCAGCATCGACATGTCGCTACGACTGATGGAGGTGAGGATCAACACCCCAAGGCCGCCGGCACCGATGGTGGCGGCAATGGTCATGACACCGATGTTCATGACCACGGCGGTGCGTACACCGGCGAGGATCACCGGCACTGCAATGGGCAGCTCGACCATGCGCAGGCGCTGGCCGAAGGTCATGCCGATGCCACGCGCGGCCTCGCGGATACCAGGTTCGACGTTGGTCAGTGCCAGGTAGGTGTTGCGCAGGATGGGCAGCAGTGAATAGAGGAACACCGCGGTGATCGCAGGCATCGGCCCAAGCCCTTGGCCGAATTTGGAGTAGAACGGCAGCAACAAGCCGAACAGGGCGATCGAAGGGATTGTCAGCATGACCGTAGCGCTTGCCTGCAGCGGGCCGGCAACAGCCGGGAAGCGGGTCATCAGGACGCCCAGCGGCACGCCGACGATGATCGCAAGGCCCACGGCGACACTGACCAGCATGATGTGCTGCCAGGTCAGTTGCAGGACCAGGGCCCAGTCGAGGTGGGCGAACGTATCGAGCAGGCTCATGGCTGCACCTCCTTAAGTGGATGCGCCTGCAGGAAGGCTGCGGCGACGGCACTCGGGTTCTGGTGCTCGACATCGACCTTGGCGTTGAGCTGGCGCATGGTTTCGTCGTCAAGCTGTTCGGCCAGTGGCTTGAGCAGGCTGGCCAGTTCCGGGTTGGCGTCGAGCACCGCTTTGCGAACCACCGGTGCGGCTGTGTAGTCGGGGAAGTAATGCTTGTCGTCTTCGAGAAGCTTCAGGTCGAATGCGCTCAGGCGGCCATCGGTGGTGTAGACCAAGCCGGCGAATACTTGGTTGTTGCGCAGGGCGGTGTAGACCAGGCCCGCGTCCATTTGCCGGATGTTCGCCCTGCCCACTTGCAGGTCGTACATTTCCTTGAGGCCGACCAGGCCATCCGGGCGGTTGGCGAACTCGGTATCCAGGGCCACCAGAAGGTTGCCATCGGGCTGCGCGCGCAGCACATCGTTGAGTGCCGAGATGCTGGTCACTTGCGGGTACGCTTCGGCAACCTTGCGTGGCAAGGCCAGGGCGTAGGTGTTGCTGAACTTGGAGGGTGTCAGCCAGATCAGGCCCTTCCCGGCATCCAGTTCCTTGACCTTGGCGTAGGTGGCTTCGGCACTGGGCATGCGCTCGTCGATATGGTTGTACGACACCAGCGAGACACCGGTGTATTCCCACATCAGGTCGAGTTGGCCGGTTTCCTGGGCCTGGCGTGCCAGGCTGCTGCCCAGCCCGCCGGTGACACGCACCTGATAGCCATGGGCGCGCAGATACTGGGCGGTGATCTCGGCTAGCACGGTCTGTTCGGTGAATACGCGAGCACCGATACGAATCAGCGGTTTGTCCGCTGCCTGGGCAAATCCTGCGAACAGCAGGGCCGCGCCCAGCAACAAGGCGATTGTCTTTTTCATGGGTTCCCTCTCGTTATCGGGCCAGGCCAGGTTCCAGCCAGCGTCTGCTGGCGAAACTCACCGCCGCGTCCAACGCCAATGCCAGCAGTGCCGTGCAGGCAGCGCCCAATAGCAGTTGTGGCTGGTTGTTCAAGGCGATGCCGGGGAAGATCAGGCTGCCCAGACTGTTGGCACCGATCAGGAACGCCAGCGGTGCCGTTCCAACGTTCAGGGCCAGGGCTACGCGCACACCGCCGACGATGATCGGCACGGCATTGGGCAGTTCCACCTGCCACAGTTGCTGGCGCGGGGTCATGCCAATGCCGGTGGCGGCTTCCTTGAGCGAGGCGGGGACGTTCTTCAGACCCTCGTAGGTATTGCGCACGATGGGCAGGAGAGAGGCGAGGAACAGTGCGAAGATCGCAGGACCTGCGCCGATGCCCAGGACACTGAGCGCGATGGCCAGGACGGCCAAGGGGGGAATGGTGTTGCCAACGTTGAAGAACTGCATGAAGCGCTCGGCTTTGTCGACCCGGTGCGGTCGACTCAAGGCAATGCCGGCAGGGATGCCCACGGCCAGCGCCGCCGCCATCGAAGCCAGCACCAATACCAGGTGCGCTTGCAGGTAGAACCCAAGATCGTCGCGATAACGCGCGATCGTGTCGATGCCGATCCAATGGACCAGCAGGGCCAGGATGACGAGCACGGTGGCCCATCCCAACAGCCCTTTTCCGTAGCGTGCAGCCACAGGCGGACTCCTTGTGTAGTCGGCGAACACACTCCCGTGGCGGCCGGCCATTCCTGGCGGCAGGCAGTGTGGTCGCGAGTAGCAGCGTGCGGTCTCGACGCGGACGCGACACGCCATTTAGCCAAGCCCCGTCAGGCTCGAAATGCCGGTGAAACCAGCCCTGACCCAATGGACGTTGCCGAGGGGGTAACAGGATTGTGGACGTCTCCAGGGGGCCAAAGGTTCCCATCTGAGCCGGCATTTGGCCAGCGCGGATTTTTTCAGGTTGATTGTTTCCTCCTGCCTATCGAAACGCCAAGGCCGCTGAATACGGGGCTCGCAGGAGGTTGGAAGCGCCCTCCTTGCGACCCTGGAAAAAAACACTTGAGGTAGTTTCATATGCTTGAACATGACTACGATCGCTCCTTTATCGCCCATGTCACCTCCACCACTGCGGGCTTGGAGGGCTATCTGGATTGCGCAAAAGTGGTGGAGAAGGGCGTGCAGGTAGCCCGCGTCGCAGACGATTGGCTGATCCTGACCTCGCTGACGGTCGGTGAGCCTCATTACTTCTGGTTCCGCTGCATGGTGGATGAAGCCAGGGGGCGTCGTTACTACGACATTCAATCCTGGAGCCGTCGCACGGGGCGTGATTTCAACGCAAGGACCCGCCACCTGGACCGTAATGGCAACGGCTACGGCTGCCTGTACGACACCCCGGTCAGCGACGACCGCCTTTGGAAACTGATGGCGCAGAACCAAGACGGGGGCTTCAGCAGCTTGGATCAGGCGCCGCGAGCGGGTGAGTCGCTACCCGTGCGGATCTGGACACGAACCACCAACCTCGAGTTGGGTGCCACAGGTCGGGAGGACGTTGGCGGGCATTGGTTCGCTTATGCCCGGGCGGGCGACGGCCACGCGCTTGACCTGCAGCTTCAGATCACGCACATCGGCGAAGAACTGCTCGACGACCATTGAGGTCAGTTTCGGCGGCCACTGTTTGGGTATGGCTATGGATTCGGGTATAATCTCGGCCCTTTTTTGATCTCCAGTCAGGCGATTTCCCATGACCAACCAGGCCGCCGAAGTCGCGAAGCGCCGCACTTTCGCAATCATTTCCCACCCCGACGCCGGTAAGACCACCATCACCGAGAAGCTCTTGCTGATGGGCAAGGCGATTTCCGTTGCGGGCACCGTGAAGTCGCGCAAGTCCGACCGCCACGCCACCTCCGACTGGATGGAAATGGAGAAGCAGCGCGGTATCTCCATCACCACCTCGGTGATGCAGTTCCCATACCGCGAGCACATGATCAACCTGCTCGACACCCCCGGCCACGAAGACTTCTCGGAAGATACCTACCGCACCCTGACCGCGGTGGACTCGGCGCTGATGGTGCTCGACGGCGGTAAGGGCGTCGAGCCACGTACCATCGCCCTGATGGACGTCTGCCGCCTGCGTGACACACCGATCGTCAGCTTCATCAACAAACTCGACCGTGACATCCGCGACCCGATCGAACTGCTCGACGAGATCGAAGCCGTCCTGAAGATCAAGGCTGCGCCAATCACCTGGCCGATCGGTTGCTACCGGGACTTCAAGGGCGTCTACCACCTGACCGGCGACTACATCGTGGTGTACACCCCGGGCCATGGCCACGAGCGTACCGAAGCGAAGATCATCCAGAAGCTGGATTCCGACGAGGCCCGTGCCCACCTGGGCGACCAGTACGAGTCGTTCGTCGAGCAGTTGGAGCTGGTGCAGGGCGCCTGCCACGAGTTCAACCAGGAAGAATTCATCAACGGTCAGCTGACCCCAGTGTTCTTCGGTACCGCGCTGGGCAACTTTGGGGTCGACCATGTGCTCGACGCTGTCGTCGACTGGGCGCCGCGACCCTTGGGTCGTGTGGCCCACGAGCGGACCGTCGAGCCTGTTGAAGAGAAGTTCACCGGTTTCGTGTTCAAGATCCAGGCGAACATGGACCCGAAACACCGCGACCGTATCGCCTTCATGCGCATTTGCTCGGGCAAGTACGAGAAGGGCATGAAGATGCGCCACGTGCGTATCAACAAGGACCTGCGCGTAGGCGATGCGCTGACCTTCTTCTCCTCCGAGCGTGAGCAACTGGAAGAGGCCTATGCCGGCGACATCATCGGCCTGCACAACCACGGCACCATCCAGATCGGTGACACCTTCACCGAAGGCGAGGCATTGGGCTTTACGGGTATTCCGCACTTTGCGCCGGAACTGTTCCGTCGCGTGCGCCTGAAGGACCCGCTCAAGTCCAAGCAATTGCGCCAGGGCCTGCAGCAGTTGGCCGAAGAGGGCGCGACCCAGGTGTTCTTCCCCGAGCGCAGCAACGACATCATTCTCGGCGCCGTGGGTGTGCTGCAGTTCGACGTGGTCGCCAGCCGCCTGAAGGAAGAGTACAAGGTCGAGTGCGCCTACGAGCCCATCACTGTCTGGTCGGCGCGCTGGATCAGCTGCGACGACAAGAAGAAGCTCGAGGAATTCCAGAACAAGGCCATGGAGAACCTGGCCATCGACGGTGGCGGCCACCTGACCTACCTGGCACCGACCCGGGTCAACCTGTCGTTGATGGAAGAGCGCTGGCCGGACATCAAGTTCCGCGCTACCCGCGAACACCACTGATCCTCGGGGTAGGATCAGCACCGTGTGGTGTCTGATCTGGCCCTATCACCGGCAAGCCGGCTCCCACAGGTACAGCGCCAGTCCATAGGGCTGTGCAACAGTCGGTGGGAGCCGGCTTGCCGGCATTGAGGCCAGTGAAAACTGCACAGGGGCTCAGTTACCGGCCTTGATGCTGGTCCAGATCCGCGTCCGAATGCGGTCGATCTTGGCTGGCATCGCCTCTAGCGCATAGAGCTTGCCCATCACGTCCTCGCTCGGGTAAATCATCGTATTACCCTTCATCGCCGGCTCTACCAACCCGTCTGCCTTGAGGTTGCCGTTGGCGTACTGCACATGGTTGCTGATATTGGCCATCACTTCCGGCTGCAACAGGTAGTTCATGTAGGCATACCCGGCTTTCTCATCGGGTGCATCGGCTGGCATGGCGACCATGTCGAACCACATCGGCGCGCCTTCCTTGGGAATCGAGTAGCCCACCTTCACTCCGTTCTTCGCCTCCTCGGCGCGGTTCTTCGCTTGCAGTACATCCCCCGAGAAACCCACCACCACGCAGATATCGCCATTGGCCAGGTCGCCGGTGTACTTCGAGGAGTGGAAGTAACTGATGTACGGGCGCACCTTCATCAACAGCGCCTTGGCCTTGTCGTAGTCCTTTGGGTCCTGACTGTGGTGCGGCAGGCCGAGGTAGTGCAAGGCGATCGGAAGCAGCTCGGGGCCGTTGTCCAGCACCGCGACGCCGCAACGCTTGAGCTTGCTGATGTTTTCGGGCTTGAAGATCAGGTCCCAGGAGTCCACGGGCGCATTGTCGCCAAGCACTGCCTTGACCTTGTCGATGTTGTAGCCAATGCCGGTACTGCCCCACAGGTACGGGAAGCCGTACTGGTTGCCGGGATCGTTCACCTCCAGCGCCTTGAGCAGCACCGGGTTGAGGTTGTGCCAGTTGGGCAACTGCGACTTGTCCAGCTTCTTCAGGGCCTTGCCCTGGATCTGCCGGGCCATGAAGTGGTTGGAGGGAAACACCACGTCGTAGCCGGAGTTACCCGTCATTAGCTTGCCGTCGAGGGTCTCGTTGCTGTCATAGACATCGTAGGTTGGAACGATGCCCGTAGCTTGCTGGAAGTTCTTGAGCGTGTCAGGGGCCACGTAGCTGGACCAGTTGTAGATCTTCACCGTGTCAGCGGCGCTGACCACGCTGGCGGCCAGCATCAGGGGGGCGACGAGGAGTGTGCGCATGTCGGGAGTACCTTGCTTTGTCTGTTGTTATCGAAGGCAGGCGATCAGCGGATCAGAAAATCAGGACGTAGGTTTTTCGCACGGTTTCCTGGATGTCCCAGGTACCTGTGCTGTTGGCCGGTAGCATCAGGGCATCTCCGGCTTCTATGGACAGGGGCTCGCCACCATCGGGGGTGAAGGTGCAGCGGCCTTTGATGAAATGGCAGAACTCCTGTTGCACGATCTGCCGTCGCCAGCGGCCGGGTGTGCACTCCCAAATGCCGGTTTCGACACCATCGCTGCGCTCGACGCAGGTGACCGAGGTCACTGCTACGGGTTCGCCAAGTGGCACCGCAACCGGGCTGGAGGTGTCGAGCACGGCGCTTTCGGTGTGTTTGAACTGGGTGATGCTCATGACCGGTGGATCCTGTGTAGGGTGAAGGTGATCAGTGCATGAAGCCTTCCATGAAGTCCGCAAGCGAGCTGGCCAGGCGCCGCCTCCAGGGCGCGCTGGCGGGGTTGGCGAGGGTCCGGTCCTCGTGGACGAAGCTTTGGATGATCGCGTTGTAGCCCAGCCAGCGGCACGGCTCGGGCGGCCAGCTGGCCAGGCTCGACACGGGCCGGTTGTCCAGCACCCAGGGCTGTGCGGTCAGTTCGTTGTGCTGGTTGAGAATCAGCGCCGCCAGCGTGCGGCCGCCCAGGTTGGTGGCCCCGACGCCTTCACCGCCATAGCCACCGGAAAGGGCGATACCGCGCTGGCGGTCGCAGAGCATGTGCGGGCGGAAGCGCCGGGCCATGCCCAGGTTGCCGCCCCACGAATGGGTGATCCGTACGTGTCCCAGCTGCGGGAACAGCTCGCTGAACAGGTAGCGACGCAGCTCGATCTCTTGATCGTTCAGGTTGAAGTTCTCGCGCAGACGGCCGCCGAAGCGATAGCCGCCGCGGGCGCCGAACACCAGGCGGTTGTCGGCGGTGCGTTGGCCGTAGGTGACCTGGCGGCTGCTCTCGCTGAAGGCTTGGCCCTGGGACAGGCCGATCCGTTCCCAGGTCGATTCCGGCAGAGGCTCGGTAGCCACCAGCAGGCTCTGTACCGGCAGTTGGTGCTTGCCCAGCGGGGGCAGGCTGGCGGCGTAACCCTCCACGGCAGGCACTACCCAGTGGCAGCGAATATGCGCCAGGGGCGAGCGAACTGCACCGGGCTGCCAGTCGATGGCCGGGGTGTTCTCGTAGATCGGCACGCCCAGCGCTTCCACTGCACGGGCCAGGCCGCGCACCAGCTTGGCCGGCTGGATCGTCGCGGTGTGCGGACTGTAGATGGCGCCATAGGCATTGCTGACCCGCAGTTGGGCATCCAACTGCTCGGGGCGCAGCCAGCGATAGTCGTCCTCGGTCATGCCCTGGCGATACAGGTCATCAAGGTAGGCGCGCAGGTTGCGCTCCTGCTCGGGGTAGCGCGCAGCGCAATACAGGACGCCACCTTTACGGTAATCGCAGTCGATGGCCTCGCGTTGCAGCACGCTTTGCACTTCATCGGGAATGCCGTGCAGCAGGTCGATGCTGGCGCGGCGCGTTTGCGGTGACAGCGTGGCGAGCAACCGGTCCTCGCCCAGCAGGTTGCCCATCAGCCAGCCGCCATTGCGCCCCGAGGCACCGAAGCCGGCGATGTTGGCTTCGATTACAGCAATGCTCAGTTGCGGCGCCTGCCGCTTGAGGTAGTAGGCGGTCCACAGGCCGGTATAGCCCGCACCGATGATGCACACATCGACGTCCAGGTCTTCGCGCAGAGCGGGGCGCGCGCACAGTGGCTCGTCGAGCTGGTCCATCCACAGGCTGAGCGTGCGCAGGGGTTGCATCGGGTTCGGCTCCACATCCATCAATGTCTGTGGGCGATCCTAGTAGCGTTCGACGATGGCTGTCTTACGTGCGTGCACGCAGGGAATTTTGCTTCAGGTACGCCTTGGGCGTCAGGCCTGTGTGTTCGCGAAACGCTTTGTAGAACGCCGAAAGTGAGTTGAAGCCGGCATTGAAGGCCAGGTCGTCTATCGGCGTGTCGGCGCTGCCGTGGTCAAGGATCGCCATCAAGTGTTGCAGGCGGGCCTGGTTGACGTAGCGATAGAAGCTCTGCCCGAGCACCTGGTTGAGCAGGTAGGAGATCTGGTTGCGGCTGTAGCCGCTGGCGTCGGCGACCTGTTGCAGATTCAGCTCCGGGTCAAGGTAGGGGCGTTGGCGCTGGAAATAGTGCTCAAGGTCCTGAGCCATGGTCGACAGTTGGCGTGGTGACAGGCCCAAGCGGCTGGTGGCAGGACGCAAACCGCCGCTGGCAGGGCTGTGGCCATTCTGGCGCACCAGGGTGGCATATTCGTTGACTCGCCAGATCAGGTCGTCCTTGACGGTAATTGCCTCGCTGGACTGGAACGCCACCAGGCCGTCGCCGCCCTGGACCGTCACCTGGTACTGGATGAACGCGGTGCAGCCGTCCACGCGGATGCGGTCGCTATGGACGATGTCTTCGCCAGCCTCATGGGGCAGGCAGGCGCGCACGTAGTCGCGCAGCTCGTGGTAGCCGAGCACGCGATTCTGGAAAAAGTCGTGGTACTGGATGTCAGGGTGGTAGAGCGCGATGACGCCATCCAGGTCGCGGTGCTTCCAGCACAGGTGATAGCGCAGCACCGTGTCAGCCGTGCGTGGGGTCTGGTCTGGGCCGTCGGGGAGGGTGAGGGCGGTCATGAATGGATAGTGCATTGCAGAACACCCAGGTGCAAGGGCGTGGGTCCGGCATATTGCACGGTTCTATCAAGCGGCAGGCAGCGTAAGCCGTTGATTCGGATAGCTATGGGTTTTCGCGGGCGCTGGCATGGCGCGTGCACCGGTTTGTTCACCGCCGAACAGGAGAAAAGCCATGCGCTCGATACTGCTGTGGATGATTGGGGTGCCGATTCCAGTGATCATTCTGATCTGGTTCTTCATGCATTGAGACGGCCATTGCCGACAATCCGGCCCCTACAGCGCCTGTAGGAGCCGGCTTGCCGGCGAGGGGCGCTATCTGGGCCTAGAGAAACTGCTCCGCATAATGGCAAGCCACCTGCCGGGAGGCCACCTGCCTGAAGGCCGGTACCTCGTTGGCACACCGCTCGGTCGCGTAGGGGCAGCGCTTGTGGAACGCGCAGCCCTCTGGCGGGTTCAGCGGGTTGGGCAGTTCGCCGGCAATGCGGATCTTCGGCTTCAGCGGGTCCGGGTGGATCGCCGGAGTCGCCGACAGCAACGCCTGGGTGTAGGGATGCAGCGGCTTTTCGTAGATATCCTCCTTCGGCCCCATCTCTGCCGGCCGGCCCAGGTACATCACCAGCACCTGATCCGCTACATGGCGCACTACTGCCAGGTTATGCGAAATGAACACGTAGGCGGTGTTGAACTCCCTTTGCAGGTCCATGAACAGGTTAAGGACCTGGGCCTGGATCGACACGTCCAGCGCTGAGGTTGGCTCGTCCGCCACCAGCACCTTCGGTTGCAGCATCATCGCCCGGGCCAACGCAATCCGCTGGCGCTGGCCGCCGGAGAACATGTGTGGGTAGCGCTGGTAATGCTCGGGACGCAGGCCTACCTGTTCCATCATCTTCTGCACTTTTTCGCGCCGCTCGGCCTTGCTCAGCGAGGTGTTGATCAACAGCGGTTCTGCCAGTTGATCGCCGATTTTCTGCCGCGGGTTGAGCGACGCGTAAGGGCTCTGGAAGACCATCTGCACATCGCGGCGCAGCTGCTTGCGTTCAGCCTTGCTGGCGCCCTTGACCTCGGTGCCGGCGATTTGCAGCGAACCGGAGGAGGGCTCTTCGATGAGTGTCAGGGCGCGGGCCAGGGTCGACTTGCCACAGCCGGATTCGCCGACCACGGCCAGGGTCTTGCCAGCCTCTAGCTCGAACGACACGCCATTGAGGGCGCGTACCAGGGCATGGCCTTTGAACAGACCACGCGATACTTCGTAATGCCGGGTCAGCTCCCGAGCGGAAAGAACGACGGCCATCACGCCACCTCCTGGTTCAGCGGATAGAAGCAACGCACCAGGCTATGCGCCTGGGGATCAAGGGGTGGGCGCTGGCGCCGGCAGTTTTCCTGCACGTACGGGCAGCGCGGCGACAGCAGGCAGCCGGCTGGGCGGTCGTAACGACCGGGTACGATGCCGGGTAGCGTGGACAGGCGTTCGGCACCGAGGCTGTGCTCGGGGATGGCCGCCAACAGGGCTTCGCTGTAAGGGTGGGCGGGTACGTCGAACAGCTCTGGTACCTGGCCCACTTCCACGGCTTGCCCGGCGTACATCACGCACACGCGCTTGGCGGTTTCGGCCACCACGGCCAGGTCGTGGGTGATCAGGATGAGCGCCATGTTGCGCTCTTTCTGCAAGTTGACCAGCAGTTCCATGATCTGCGCCTGGATGGTCACGTCCAGGGCGGTGGTCGGCTCGTCGGCGATCAGCAGCTTGGGCTCGCCGGCGATCGCCATGGCAATCGCCACCCGTTGGCTCATGCCGCCGGACAACTGGTGCGGGTAGGCGTCCAGGCGGCTTTCGGCAGCCGGAATCTCGACCTTCTTGAGCAATTCCAGGGCACGCTGGCGAGCGGCCTTGCCCTTGAGGCCCAGGTGTTGGCGCAGCACCTCCTCGATCTGGTAGCCCACGGTGTAGCTGGGGTTGAGCGCGGTCATCGGGTCCTGGAAGACCATGGCGATGTCCTTGCCCACCACCTTGCGCCGCTGGCGGCCGCTGAGCTTGAGCATGTCGGTGCCGTCGAAGGTGAGGGCGTCGGCAGTGATACGCCCGGGGGCGTCGATCAGGCCCATCAGGGCCATCATGGTCACCGACTTGCCCGAGCCGGACTCGCCGACGATGGCCAGGATCTCGCCGGCATCTACCGCCAGGTCCAGGCCGTCCACCACGGGTACTGCATTGGTGTCGCCGAAGCGCACGTTCAGGTTGTTGATCTGCAACAGTGACATGGCGTTCTCCTCAGGCGGCGTTCTTGAGTTTCGGGTCCAGCGCATCGCGCAGGCCGTCGCCCATCAGGTTGATTGCCAGCACACTGAGCAGAATGGTCAGGCCGGGCAGGCTCACCACCCACCAGGCGCGCTCGATGTAGTCACGTGCCGAAGCCAGCATGGTGCCCCATTCCGGGGTGGGCGGTTGCACGCCCAAGCCGAGGAAGCCCAGGGCCGCGGCGTCGAGAATCGCCGAGGAGAAACTCAGGGTCGCCTGCACGATCAGCGGCGCCATGCAGTTGGGTAGCACGGTGACGAACATCAAGCGTGGCAGGCCGGCACCGGCCAGGCGCGCGGCGGTGACGTAGTCGCGGTTCAACTCGCCCATTACCGCCGCGCGGGTCAGGCGCACGTAGGACGGCAGTGACACGATGGCGATGGCGATCACCGTGTTGATCAGGCCTGGGCCGAGGATGGCGACGATGGCCACGGCCAGCAGCAGCGAGGGCAGGGCCAGCATCACGTCCATCAGGCGCATGATCGAAGGGCCGAGGATCTGCGGGAAGAACCCGGCCAGCAGGCCGAGCAGGATACCGGGGATCAGCGACATCACCACCGACGACAGGCCGATCAGCAGCGACAGCCGAGCGCCCTGGATCAACCGCGAGAGCAAGTCGCGGCCCAGTTCGTCGGTGCCGAGGATGAACTGCCAGGTACCGCCTTCGAGCCACACCGGAGGGGTCAGCAGGAAGTCGCGGTACTGCTCGCTGGGGTCGTGCGGCGCGACCCATGGGGCGAACACAGCGCAAAACACCACCAGGCACATAAAGGCCAGGCCCAGCACTGCACCTTTGTTGCGTGAAAAGGCCTGCCAGAACTCTTTGTACGGTGACGGGTAGAGCAGGCTTTGGTCCACCGGGCTGGCCGGCGTGACGGATTTTGGAATCGGGCTAGTCATGGCGAAGACCTCAGCGCTGATGACGGATGCGTGGGTTGGCCAGGCCGTAGAGGATGTCCACGACGAAGTTGACCAGAATCACCAGGCAGGCAATCAACAGGATGCCATTCTGGACCACGGGGTAGTCACGGGCGCCGATGGCTTCGATCAGCCACTTGCCGATGCCCGGCCAGGAGAAGATGGTTTCGGTGAGCACCGCACCGGCCAGCAAGGTGCCGACCTGCAGGCCGAACACCGTCAGCACAGGGATCAACGCGTTACGCAGACCGTGCACGAAGACCACGCGGGCCGGTGACAGGCCTTTGGCGCGGGCGGTACGGATGTAGTCCTCGCGCAGCACTTCGAGCATCGACGAGCGGGTCATGCGGGCGATCACCGCCAGCGGGATGGTGCCCAGCACGATGGCTGGCAGGATCAGGTGCATCACGGCATCCTTGAAGGCGCCTTCTTCGTCGCTGAGCAATGTGTCGATGAGCATGAAGCCGGTCTTCGGCTCGATGTCATAGAGCAGGTCGATGCGCCCCGACACAGGGGTCCAGCCCAGGCTCACGGAGAAGAACATGATCAGGATCAGGCCCCACCAGAAGATCGGCATGGAATAGCCGGCCAGGGAAATGCCCATCACCCCGTGGTCGAACAGCGAACCGCGCTTGAGCGCGGCGATCACCCCGGCCAGCAGGCCGACGACTCCGGCGAACACCAGGGCGGCGAAGGCCAGTTCGAGGGTGGCCGGGAACAGAGTGAGAAACTCGGTCCAGACACTTTCGCGGGTGCGCAGCGACTCGCCCAAGTCTCCCTGGGCGAGTTTGCCGACGTAGTCCAGGTACTGGACCGGCAGGGGCTTGTTCAGGCCCAGGCGTTCCATGGCCTGGGCGTGCATTTCAGGGTCGACCCTGCGCTCGCCCATCATGACTTCCACCGGGTCGCCGGGGATCAGGCGTATGAGCGCGAAGGTCAGCAAGGTGATACCGAAGAAGGTCGGAATCAGCAGGCCTAGACGCCGGGCAATAAAACTCAACATTGTCGGAGGTACCTCATCAGCCGGTCAGGGCAGTGCCGCCGGTGCCCGTGTGGGGTCCCGGCGGTCGTTGTTGTTCTACTTCACCTTGGTGGTGGCGAAGTTGTTGTTGGTCAGAGGGTTGATCACGTAACCCTCCACGTTGTCACGCATGGCGGTGAACATCTTCGGATGGGCCATGCTGATCCAGGGTTGATCGTCATCGTACACCTTCAAAGCCTCGGCATAGAGCCTTGCGCGTTGGTCGTTGTCGATCACTTCGCGGGCGCGGGTGATCAGCTCCTGGAATCTGGGGTTGCACCAGCGCGCGTAGTTCTCGCCGCTTTTGGCGGCATCGCAGCTGAGCAGTGGACTGAGGAAGTTGTCCGGGTCGCCGTTGTCGCCGGCCCACCCGGTGGACACCAGGTCGGCTTCACCGTTCTTCGCCCTGCGCAGCATCTCGGCCCATTCCATCACGCGGATATCCAGCTTGAGGCCGATCTGCTTGAGGTCGGCCTGCAGCATCTCGGCGGACAGCCGTGGGTTGGGGTTGGTCGGGCCGCCGCCATTGCGGGTGAACAGGGTGATCACGGTGCCTTCGGGTACACCCGCTTGCTTGAGCAATTCGCGGGCCTTGGCCAAGTCGCGAGGCGGGTTCTTGTTGTCGGTGTTGTAGCCGATCATGGTCGGTGGGTAGGGGTTCACGCCGACCAGTGCGTTGCCCTTGCCGAATAGCTGGTCAACGTGGGTCTGGCGGTCGAAGGCCATGTTGATGGCTTTGCGCACGCGCACATCGCTCAGGTACTTGTGCTCGGTATTCATCGAGATGTAACCGGTGACCAGTGCTTCGATCTCGTCGACCTTCAGCTTGGGGTCCGCCTTGATCGACGGCACATCGTCTGGCTTGGGGTACAACGCCACCTGGCATTCGTTGGCGCGCAGTTTCTGCAGGCGCACGTTGCTGTCGGTGGCGATGGCGAAGATCAGCGAGTCGGCCGGTGGCTTGCCGCGGAAATAGTCCGGGTTGGCTTTGTAGCGGACCTGGGCGTCCTTGTTGTAGCGCTGGAAGACGAAGGGACCGGTGCCGATGGGCTTGCTGTTGAGGTCGCCGGTCTTTCCCGCCTTGAGCAACTGGTCGCCGTATTCGGCGGAGTAGATCGAGGTGAAGGCCATGGCCATGTCACGCAGGAACGGTGCCTCCGGTCGGGTGAGTGTGATCACCACGGTGCGATCGTCGGTCTTTTCCACCGACTTGAGCAGTTCCTTGAAGGCCATGCTTTCGAAGTATGGGTAGCCGACGCTGCTCTTGGCGTGCCACGGGTGGTTCGGGTCGAGCTGGCGGTTCAGGCTCCACAGCACGTCGTCGGCGTTGAAATCGCGGGTAGGCGTGAAGTAGTCGGTGGTGTGGAACTTGACGCCTTCGCGCAGGTGGAAGGTATAGGTCAGGCCGTCTGGCGAGACATCCCAACGCTCGGCCAGGGCGGGCTGGATATCAGTGGTGCCGGGCTTGAAGTCGACCAGACGGTTGAATACGGTCTCGGCCGCGGCGTCGGCGGTGACCGCCGTGGTGTACTGGACGATGTCGAAGCCTTCCGGGCTGGCTTCGGTGCATACCACCAGCGGCTTGGCCGCAAGGTGCGTGGCACTGCCCAGGATGACCGCTGCGAGGGCAGCGCGGAGCGGTAACGATTTCATGGAAACTCCCTGCTTGCATTGTTTCCAGCGTAGCCGCCACGGCCCGAGGTGGAGCGGGCCGTGGCGTCAGCGGTTACAGAATGTTGAACGGAATGGTGGTGACGATACGCAGTTCGTCCAGGCTGCCATCACCCTGGGCCTTGCTGGCCCGGTGCGCGGTGTAGGTGGCGCGGATGCTGGTGTCTTTCAGTGGCCCGCTCTGTACCGCGTAGCTGGTGCCGATCCCCCACTCGTAATGGGTCTCGCCATCCAGTCCATTCACGTCGTAGGCGGTGCCGCGGTAGTGAGTACCGTCGATGCCCCAGCCTCGGGCGTTGTACAGGTTGAACTTCAGGCCAGGCACGCCGTAGGGCGCCATGTTCAGTACGTAGGAAATCTGCAGGGATTTCTCGTTCGGGCCGTTGAAGTCCGACAGCAGCGAGTTGGCCAGGTAGATGCCGTTGGTCTCGTGCAGGTAGTCGAAGTACTCGTTGCCGTTCACCTGCTGCCACGAGGCGGCGAGGGTGTGGGCCTGGTGAGTCAGGCCAAGCGACAGGCTGTAGGTGTCGTTGTCGATGTCACCCATCTTCTTGCTGCCTTCGTCCACGGTCTTGTAGTAGTTCAGGCCGGTGGTCAGGCTAAGCACCGCGCTGTCGCCCAGCACGTGGTTGGCACCGAAGTAGTACTGGTTCCAGAAATCATCGACCTTGGTGGCATACAGGCTGGTAGTCAGGCTCTTGAGCGGCTGGTAGTTGACCCCGGCGGTGCTGGCACGGTCGGTTTCGACACCGGTGGCGCTGTACTCGCTGCGGAATTTGCTCAGGCTCTGCTCGGTACGCGGGGAGACCCGGTCGAAGGTGCCGAGATCGAACGAAAGGTTGTCGAACTCGGCGCTGTGCAGGAATGCACCCTGGAAGCTCGATGGCAGGGCACGGTTACCGATGAAGGCGATCATCGGTGTGTCGACGGATTGGCGGCCCACGGTGAGGGTGGTGTTGGACACGCGTGCCTTGACGTTGGCCAGGCCCATCTTGCTCCACTGGCCGATGGGGTCGCCATCGCTGTGGGTCAGGGTACGGTTGTTGGGGCCGGCGACTGCCGCGCGGCCCTGTTCCAGGGCGATGGCGTTGTAGCCGGCCGCTTCCACGGCGAAGCCCACGGTGCCCTGGGTGAAGCCTGAGCTGTAGTTGAGGATGGTGCCTTGCAGCCAGTTGTCCCGGCTGTGGGTGTCGTGGCGGGTGCCATCGCTCTTGTAATACTTCCACAGCGGAGCGCGGGTGGCGCGCTCGCGGGCGTACCAGTTACGGGTGCTGCCGGATAGGCTCTGGCCGTCGATGAAGCCTTTGGCATCGTCCTGCTCGCTGGTGCTTTTCAGGCTGAACGGAACGTAGTCCTGGCTCTGGGTTTCGGCCTGTGCCATGGCGCAGAAGGTGCCGATGGATAAGGCCAGCGCGGTTATCGTGAAACGTTTCAAAGTAAAGCTCCCTTTCTTTTCTTTTAGTTCTCACCAGGCCTCGTGGGCTGGGGTGTTTGCTGCGGTGTTGCCAGGGTTGCCACGGGATCGCCGGGCATGTTCTTCGTCTGTACCGGCCTTCTCGCCGGCAAGCCGGCTCCAGCAGCCACAGCCCGTGCCGGCGCTGGCTTGCCGGCGATAGGACCGGTATCGGTTGCAGGTCAGTCGATGCTCACACCCGAGAAGTCGTTGCGGCCAAACGGGCTGACCCGAAAGTCGGCGACCTTGGCGCTGATCGGCTGGTTGACGGTGGAATGCGCCACCGGCGTGATCGGCACCTGCTGCTTGAGGCGCTGCTGGGCCTGTTGGTAAAGCGCCGTGCGTTCGGCGCGGTCGGTGACTTGCTTGGCTTTCTTCACCAGGCTGTCGTACTGCGGGTCGCACCACAGCGAGTAGTTGTTGCTGCCGATGGCATCACAGTTGTAGAGGGTGCCCAGCCAGTTGTCCGGGTCGCCGTTGTCACCGGTCCAGCCGATCAGGGCGATATCGTGTTCACCGCTCTTCATGCGCTTGAGGTACTCGCCCCACTCGTAGCTGACGATGCGCACCTTGAAGCCGAGCTTGCTCCAGTCGGCCTGCAGCATCTCGGCCATGAGCTTGGCGTTGGGGTTGTAGGGGCGTTGCACCGGCATGGCCCACAGGGTGACTTCGGTGCCTTCCTTGACACCGGCCTGTTGCAGCAGGGCCTTGGCTTTGGCCGGGTCGAACGGGGCATCCTTGATGGTTTGGTCATAGGACCATTGAGTGGGCGGCATGGCGTTGACCGCCTGTTGGCCGGAGTCCTGATACACCGCCTGGAGAATCGCCTGTTTGTTCACCGCCATGTCCATGGCCTGGCGGACTTCCAGCCGGTCGAACGGTGGATGTTGGGTGTTGTAGGCGATGTAGCCGAGGTTGAAGCCAGGTTGCCGGAGCACCTGCAACCGGTCGTCTCCCCTGAGCGCTGGCAGGTCTGCCGGGCGCGGGTGCAGGGTGACCTGGCATTCATTGCGGCGCAGCTTCTGAATGCGCACCGAAGGGTCGACGTTGATCGAGAACACCAGGTTGTCGATCTTGACCTCATTCGCTGCCCAGTAGTCTTTGTTGCCCTTGAAGCGGATCTGCGCGTCTTTCTGGTAGCGCTGGAATACGAAGGGGCCAGTGCCGATCGGTTGCTGGTTGATGTCGCTGGGGCGGCCGCTGGCCAGCAGTTGTTGGGCGTACTCGGCGGACAGTATCGAGGCGAAGCTCATGGCCAGGTTCTGGATGAACGCGGCATCGACGCGGTTGAGGGTGAACACCACGGTGTGCGGGTCGGTTTTCTCGACACGGGCGATGTTCTTGTCCAGGCCCATGCTGACGAAGTAGGGGAACTCAGTGGGGTAGGCCTTACGGAACGGGTGCTGCTTGTCGAGCATGCGGTTGAAAGTGAACAGCACATCCTCGGCATTGAAGTCGCGGCTTGGGGTGAAAACCTTGTTGGCGTGGAACTTGACCCCTTCGCGCAGGTGGAAGGTGTAGCGCAGGCCGTCATCGGATACTTCCCATCGGGTAGCCAGGGCGGGTTGTACCGCTGTGCCGCCGCGCTCGAACTCGACCAGTCGGTTGTAGATCGGCTCGGCGGCGTCATTATCGGTGGCGCTGGTGTATTGGGCTGTGTCGAACCCTGCCGGACTGCCCTCCGAGCAGAACACCAGGCTCTTGGCCTGGAGGGCAGGGGCCTGGGCCAGCAGGCTGAGGGCAAGCAGGGTCGAAAGACGGGTAACGTGGCGCATGGCAATTCCTTTTCCAGCTGTTCTCGCCGCCTCGGGGTACGAATTGCGGCAACAGGGACCCAAACCCGACGCGGGTAGCGTCGGGGTGGGCTGCATGTAGGGGAAGGGGCGAAGGTTGCGGTGCTACTTGTCTACACTGACGCCGTAGAACGAGTTCAACGCGAACGGACTGATCTTGAAGTCCTTCACCTTGGCGCTCATTGGCTGATACACGGTGGAGTGCGCGATAGGTGTGATGGGTACCTGTTCCTTGAGGATGTGTTGCGCCTTCTGGTACAGCTCGGTGCGTTTGCCCTGGTCGGAGGTGGCCTTGGCCTGCTTGATCAGGTCGTCATAGGGCTTGTAGCACCACTTGGAGAAGTTGTTGCCGTCAATGGCATCGCAACCGTAGAGGGTACCGAGCCAGTTGTCCGGGTCACCGTTGTCGCCGCTCCAGCCAATCAGCATCGCACCCTGCTCGCCGCCCTTGGAACGCTTGATGTACTCACCCCATTCGTAGCTGACGATCTTGGCCTTGATACCAATCTTGCCCCAGTCGGACTGCAGCATTTCGGCCATCAACTTGGCGTTGGGGTTGTAGGGACGTTGAACCGGCATCGCCCACAGGGTGATCTCGGTGCCTTCCTTGATACCCGCTTCCTTGAGCAGTTGCTTGGCTTTCTCCGGGTCGTAGGCGGCGTCCTTGATGCTGTCGTCGTAGGACCACTGGGTCGGCGGCATGGCGTTGACGGCAAGCTGGCCGGCGCCCTGGTAGACCGATTCGATGATCTTCTTCTTGTCCACGGCCATATCCAGCGCTTCGCGGACCTTGAGCTGGGACAGCGGGTTGGGTTCGTTGCTGCCCTTGACCTTGTCCATCACGTTGTAGGCGATATAGCCCAGGTTGAAACCGGCCTGCTGTGGCATCTGCAGGTTCTTGTCCTCTTTGAGCGGCTCGATGTCCGCCGGGCGCGGGAACAGGGTGACCTGACACTCGTTCTTCTTCAGTTTCTGCATGCGCACCGAGGCATCGGTGGTGATGGCGAAGATCAGGTTGTCGATCTTCACGTCCTCAGGCTTCCAGTAGTCCTTGTTGCCCTTGAAGCGGATCTGCGCGTCCTTCTGGTACTTGCTGAACACGAACGGGCCCGTGCCGATGGGCTTCTGGTTGATGTCGGCGGCCTTGCCTTGCTTGAGCAACTGGTCGGCGTACTCGGCCGACTGAATGGAGGCGAAGCTCATGGCCAGGTTCTGAATGAACGCGGCATCGACCTCATTGAGGGTGAAACGCACGGTGTGATCGTCGAGTTTCTCCACCTTGGCGATGTTCTTGTCCATGCCCATGTCGGTGAAGTACGGGAATTCGGTGGGGTAGGCTTTACGGAAGGGGTGGTTCTTGTCGAGCATGCGGTTGAAGGTGAACAGCACGTCGTCGGCGTTGAACGCCCGGGTTGGCTTGAAGTAGTCGGTGGTGTGGAACTTGACCCCTTCACGCAGATGGAAGGTATAGGTCTTGCCGTCGTCAGACACTTCCCACTTGGTCGCGAGCCCCGGGATGACCGCGGTACCGCCGCGTTCGAACTGGGTCAGGCGGTTGAACACGGTTTCAGCCGAGGCGTCGAAGTCGGTTCCCGTGGTGTACTGCCCAGGGTCGAAGCCGGCTGGACTGCCCTCGGAGCAGAACACCAGGTTGGATGCGGCTTGGGCGAAGGGGGCGCCGGCTAGCAAGCCTGCGCCGACCAGGAACGGAATGACTGCGTGTTTGAGCATGGTGGCCTCATTGTTGTCATTTTTTTCAGTTGAGGTGGCCTCGTGAGCCGACCTGCGGATACTTATGCAGGGGGTATTCCCAATGCAACAGTCAGGAGGATAGTTGGCGCCAGAAAAGTAGTACGACCGTACATGGATGTCGCATTCATGTAACTTTCACGCAAGTTGAACGTTTGCGCAGGCCGAAAGATGGCATTTTGCTGATTATTTCGAGGCGGGATGATACGTAGGACGCACCGTTTTCGTGCGTAGGAAATGTCTGAAATTACTAAGTTAGAGCGCTGCGTGTGCGGCTTTGTGCCGCGAGAGGGGCGCATGGCGCCCCTCAAGGGATGGGTCAGGGCATTTGCACTTCGATCAGGCCATCGGCGTTCATGCTGACTTCACTGGTGCCGGCCTCGATGTCCGGCGCCGGGGCCGCTTCGTCGGCACCCATGGCTTTCATCGCCATGGGCGCGCTACGCAGGTACGGGCGTGGGTAGCCGCTGCTGTTGAGGTTCAGGCTGACCACCTTGTAGCCCTTGCCACCCAGGGCCTCGGTGGCCAGTTGGGCGCGTGCCTTGAAGGCCTCGACGGCGTCCTTGAGCAGGGCATCCTCGCTGGCCTTGCGGGTGGCTGCGGCGATGGAGAAGTCCATGCCGCCCATTTTCATGTTCTGCAGCAAGTCGGCGGTCAGCTGCGACAAGGCCGGGAAGTCGGCGCTCTCAAGGCGCAGCTCGGCACGTTCGCGCCAGCCGGTGATCTTCTGGCCTTTGCTGTCGTATACCGGGTAGCTGTTGCGGCTGCCCTGGCTGATCTTCACGTCCTTGACCTGACGGGCCTGCTGGATGGACGTGTTCAGAGTTTCGGTGATCTGCTTGGCCAGCTTGCCTGGGTCGGTGTTCTGCGCTTCGCTGTAAAGGGTCACCACCATCAAGTCGCGTGGGACTTCCTTGCTGACCTCGGCGCGCAGCGACACCTGGTTGTAGCGTGGCTCATCGGCGGCCAGTGCAGGCAAGCTGGCGAGCAGGCCGCAAGACATGACCAGGGCGGCGCCGCGACGGGAAATTTGCATGTAGGACTCCTTGGCAATAAAAGGCGTGGGCTTGGGCGTTCCTTTCCACGCATGGCCCATCAGACCGGGAACAGTGTAGTGGGTTCAAAAGTGCCATCATGAACCTGTGACAAAGTGTGGCGCTTTGCCGCATCGCTGCAGCGAAGCGCCTGGCTTCGGTATACTCCAGCCGATTTTCCTGGAGCACTCATCAGGAGAGCTCATGCTCGCCGCCGTACAACCGCTATCCGCTACCCGTCAGAACCTCTGGCGCCTGACCGTCATTCGCGTGCTGGTCCTGGCTGCCCAGGCCGGCTCGGTGGGCGTCGCCTACTGGACCGAACTGCTGCCGCTGCCCTGGTTCTCGCTGGCGGCGACGTTGGCACTCTCATCCATCCTGTGCGCGTTCACCGCGTTGCGCCTGCGCCTGTCGCTGCCAGTCACCGAGCTGGAATACGCCTTGCAACTGGCCTGTGACCTGCTGATTCACAGTGCGTTGCTTTATTACTCGGGCGGCTCGACCAACCCGTTCGTGTCGTATTACCTGGTGCCGTTGGCGATTGCCGCAGTGACCCTGCCATGGCTCTACTCGCTGATTCTCTCTGGCATCGCGCTGACGGCCTACAGCCTGTTGCTGGTGCAGTTCTACCCGCTCGAAGGGTTGCCGATGGCGCGGGACAAGATGCAGGTGTACGGCATGTGGCTGAGCATCGCGCTGGCGGCAGCGGTGATCACCTTCTTCGCCGCCCGCATGGCCGAAGAGCTGCGTCGCCAGGAGCAACTGCGTTCCGAGCGGCGGGAAGAAAGCCTGCGCGACGAGCAGTTGCTGGCCGTGGCCACCCAGGCGGCAGGCGCGGCCCATGAGTTGGGCACGCCGCTGGCGACCATGAGCGTCCTGCTCAATGAAATGCGCCAGGACCATTCGGACCCGATGCTGCAGGAAGATCTGCAGATCCTTCAGGACCAGGTCAAACTGTGCAAGGAAACCCTGCAGCAACTGGTGCGGGCAGCCGAGGCCAACCGACGCATGGCGGTGGTCGAGCAGGACGTTACCGCCTGGCTCGACGAGGCGCTCAACCGCTGGCACCTGATGCGCCCGGAAGCCAGCTACCGGTTCCAGCGCCTGCGAGACGGCCAGGTGCCTCGCCTGACCCCGCCGCCGGATTTGACCCAGGCCCTGCTGAACCTGCTGAACAATGCCGCCGATGCCTGTCCGGATGACTTGGAAGTGCGCTTGGACTGGGACGCCCAGGACATCGTCATCAGCATCCGTGACCATGGCTCGGGCGTGCCGCCGGCCATTGCCGAGGCCATCGGCAAACCCTTTATCACCACCAAGGGCAAAGGCTTCGGCCTGGGCCTGTTCTTGAGCAAGGCCAGCGTGACCCGTGCGGGCGGTTCGGTGAAACTCTATAGTCATGAACAGGGTGGCACCCTGACCGAACTGCGCCTGCCCTATGGCAAGCGAGGAGATGAAAGATGAGCGAAGAAAACCAGGTCGAAGGCGAAGAATTGCCCCACCTGTTGCTGGTGGATGACGATGCCACCTTCACTCGGGTCATGGCCCGTGCCATGAGCCGTCGGGGGTTCCGTGTCAGCACGGCCAGTTCCGCTGAAGAAGGGCTGATTCTGGCCCAGCAGGACTTGCCGGACTACGCCACGTTGGACCTGAAGATGGAAGGCGATTCCGGTCTGGTGCTGCTGCCCAAGCTTCTGGAGCTGGACCCGGAAATGCGTGTGGTGATCCTGACCGGTTACTCGAGCATTGCCACGGCGGTCGAGGCGGTCAAGCGCGGTGCCTGCAACTACCTGTGCAAGCCAGCCGACGCGGACGATGTGCTGGCGGCGCTGCTCTCGGAACATACCGACCTCGATACCTTGGTGCCGGAAAACCCGATGTCGGTCGACCGCTTGCAGTGGGAACACATTCAGCGCGTGCTCAACGAACACGAAGGCAATATCTCCGCCACTGCGCGGGCGCTGGGCATGCACCGCCGGACCTTGCAGCGCAAATTGCAGAAGCGCCCGGTCCGCCGTTGACCTCCTGCTGCCTGCACCGGCCCTTTCGCGGGTAAACCCACGCCCACGGGGTGCACATCCCTGTGAAGCGGGTTTGCCCGCGAGGAGGCCAGCAAAGGCAGAAACGTCCGCGATAGTCCTCCACGATCCCCGCATTTCCTGACGCGTTGGCGTATCATTAGCCACCTAACGGCAACTCCCATCAGGATCGCTTGCGCATGCTCGCCCTTCTTATCCAGACGCTGAACATCACGGCCCCGGTGTTCGCCATGTTGTTCATGGGCGTGTTGCTCAAACGCATTCACCTGATCGACGACAACTTCAATCGCGTCGCCTCGCAGTTGGTGTTCAACGTCTGCATGCCGGCGTTGCTGTTCCTGGGTATCTACCACGCCGACCTGGCTTCGGCAGTCAAACCTGGAGTCATCCTCTATTTCATCGTCGCCACGCTGGTCGGTTTCGCCTTGGCCTGGGGCATGGCGATCTGGCGTAGCCCGCTGGCCGACCGGGGCATCTATACCCAAGGGGCATTTCGTGGCAACAACGGGGTCATTGGCCTGGCCCTGGCGGCCAGTCTCTACGGTGACTACGGCATCTCGCTGGGGGCGGTGCTCGCGGGGCTGGTCATCCTCATGTACAACTCGCTGTCGGCGGTGGTGCTGGCGGTGTACAGCCCCGACCTGAAGTCCGACCCCTGGAGCATTTGCAAGAGCATCTTCAGCAACCCGTTGATCATCAGCGTGCTGGTGGCCACTCCCATGGCGTACGGGCAAGTACCGCTGCCTAACTGGCTTTTGACTTCGGGTGATTACCTGGCGCAGATGACCCTGCCGCTGGCGCTCATCTGTATCGGCGGTACCCTGTCGCTGGCGGCCCTGCGTGACAGCGGCAGGCTGGCGATCGACGCCAGCCTGGTGAAGATGCTCTGGCTGCCGTTGATCGGCACCTTGGGTGCCTGGTTGTGCGGGTTCCGTGGGGCCGAGCTGGGCATCCTGTTCCTGTACATCGGCAGCCCGACCGCTGCGGCCAGTTATGTCATGGCCCGGGCGGCCAACGGCAATCATGAGCTGGCGGCTTCTATCATCGTGATCACCACACTAATGGCGGCGATTACCACCAACATTGGCATTTTCATCTTGCAGTGGGGCGGATGGATCTAGATCCTTGACTGCAAACAACTCCAACAACACGGCCTCCTGACTAAAGGACACTTCATGCAAGACCAGAGCACGCCCGAGCGGTTACAGCGCGGGCTGAAGAATCGCCATATCCAGTTGATCGCGCTGGGCGGGGCCATCGGCACCGGGCTGTTCCTGGGCATTGCCCAAACCATCCAGCTGGCCGGCCCGTCCGTGCTGCTGGGCTACGCCATTGCCGGCCTCATGGCCTTCTTCATCATGCGCCAGCTCGGCGAGATGGTGGTCGAAGAGCCGGTCGCCGGCAGCTTCAGCCATTTCGCCCACCAGTACTGGAGCGAGTTCGCAGGTTTCGTATCGGGCTGGAACTACTGGGTGGTGTACGTGCTGGTAGGCATGGCCGAGCTGACGGCCGTGGGCATCTACGTGCAGTACTGGTGGCCGGATTTTCCCACCTGGGCCACGGCGGCGATCTTCTTCGTGGCGATCAACGCCATCAACCTGACCCAGGTTAAGGTCTATGGTGAGCTGGAGTTCTGGTTCGCGCTGGTCAAGGTGGTAGCCATCGTCAGCATGATCGGCTTTGGTGCCTGGCTGTTGAGCAGTGGCCACGGCGGGCCGGACGCCAGCGTGGCCAACCTGTGGCAGTACGGTGGTTTCTTCCCCAACGGCGTGACTGGCTTGATCATGGCCTTGGCGGTGATCATGTTCTCCTTCGGTGGCCTGGAGCTGGTGGGTATTACCGCCGCCGAAGCAGACAACCCACGCCAGAGCATCCCCAAGGCGACCAACCAGGTGGTGTACCGCATCCTGATTTTCTACATCGGTGCACTGGCAGTGTTGCTGTCGCTGTACCCGTGGCAGAAGGTCGTGCAGGGCGGCAGCCCGTTCGTGATGATCTTCCACGAGCTGGACAGCGATCTGGTCGCGACCATCCTCAATATCGTGGTGCTGACGGCTGCACTGTCGGTCTACAACAGCTGTGTGTACGCCAACAGCCGCATGCTGTTCGGCCTGGCCAGCCAGGGTGATGCGCCGCGGCAGCTGCTCAAGGTCAGCCGTCGTGGCGTGCCGCTGACGGCGCTGGGTGTGTCGGCGTTCGCCACCGGCATGTGCGTGCTGATCAACTACCTGATGCCAGGTGAAGCCTTCGGTCTGTTGATGGCCCTGGCGGTGTCGGCCTTGGTGATCAACTGGGCCAGCATCAGCATTACCCACCTGAAGTTCCGCAAAGCCAAGCTGGCGGCGGGTATCAACCCGTTCTACCGCAGCTGGGGTCACCCGGTGACCAACTACCTGTGCCTGGCGTTCATCGTGCTGATTCTGGTGGTGATGTACCTGACCCCGCCGATTCGTATCTCGGTGTTGTTGATTCCGGCGTGGATCGCTGTGTTGTGGGTGGCCTTCAAGATGAAGAAGGCGCGCCAAGCCAAGTAAGACGGTCTGGCGTTATCGCCGGCACGTCGGCTCCTGCACGTTGGGAGCCGGCGTGACGGCGATATATCGTTCAACCCTGGTGGGTGTCGATTACTTCCTGGGCTGCCCTGAAGGCATCGATCGCCGCGGGTACTCCGGCATACACTGCGCAATGCAGCAACGCCTCGCGGATCTCCTCCACCGTACAGCCATTGTTCAAGGCCCCGCGCACATGCCCCTTGAGCTCTTGCGGGCACTTGAGTGCCGTCAGGGTCGCCAGGGTGATCAGGCTGCGGGTCTTCAACGGCAACCCATCGCGAGCCCAGACACTGCCCCAGGCGTGTTGGTTGACGAAGTCCTGCAGCGGTTGGGTAAAGTCGGTGGCGTTGTTCAGGGCGCGGTCGACGAATGCATCCCCCATCACCTGGCGGCGAATCTGTTCGCCGGAGTTGTGTTCGGCCATGTTGTTTTCCTTAGTGTTGGCGACGCCAGGCGCGCAACGTGGTGTACAGCAGCACCACGCCCAGCACCGGCAAGACATAGAACAGCATCAGCCGTTCCAGGCGACCGGCCAGTGGCATGCCTGTGGTGAATGCCACCACGTGCAGGCCATAGGCCAGGTACAGGCACAGGAACACCAGGCCCTCGGCGCGGGTGATCCGGTAGCCGGAATAGAACACCGGCAGACTCAGGGCTGCGACGCCCAGCATCACGGGCAGGTCGAAGGCCAGGGCGTTGGGCGAGATCGAAAGCGGCTCGGGGGCAATCGTCGCGGTCAGGCCGAGCACCGCGAGCAGGTTGAACAGATTGCTGCCGACGACCGTGCCCACGGCGATTTCCCGTTCGCCGCGCAAGGCGGCGATCATTGCGGTGGCCAGTTCTGGCAGGGAGGTGCACACGGCCACCACGGTGAGCCCGATGATGCGTTCGGACAGTCCCAGGTCGGTGGCGACTTCGACGGCAGCTTCCAGCATCAAGTGGCCGGCCAGGCTCAGTAGGCCCAGGCCCAACAGGATCTGCAGCGTCACGGTAAACCAGAAGCGCCGGGTGCTGATCGTGGCAACGCTGGGCGCGGGGTAGGTGCGGGCATAGTGGCGGGACTGGTGCCAGAGCATGGCCAGGTAGCCCGCCAGGCCGAAGAGCAACAGGCCCCCTTCCAGGCGGCCTAGGTAACCATTGGCTGCAAGCGCGTAGACCAAGGCGCTGGCGGCGATCATCAGCGGAATGTCCAGGCGCACCAGTTGGCGTGATACCCGCAAGGGGATGATCAGTGCCGCCAGGCCAAGAATGACCAGCACGTTGAAAATGTTGCTGCCGATCACGCTGCCCACGGCGACGTCCGGGGCGCCCTGATAGGCAGCTTGCAGGCTCACCGTCAGTTGCGGTGCGGTGCTGCCGAAAGCCACCAGGCTCAAGCCGATGATCAGCGGCCGCACATGCAGGCGTTGGGCCAGGCGCAGGGCGGCGCGCACCATCAGTTCGGCACCGCCGATCAGCAATAGCAGGGCCAGGCCCAGTTGCAGCAGGCTGAAGGTGGGGAGGGTGGCCAGGTCGAAAATGGTCGAGGCTCCAGTCGAGTCAGTCGCTCAGACCTTGTACCCGGACTCGCGCCGTTCCGCTACGGAGCATGCCGATTTTTTCTGCGGCGGCACGTGAAAGGTCGATCAGGCGGCCGCGCGTGTGCGGGCCACGGTCGTTGATTCGCACAACCACACTGCGTTGGTTGGCCAGGTTGGTGACCAGAACGCGGCTGCCGAAGGGCAGGCTACGGTGGGCGGCGGTGAGGCCATGCTGGTTGAAAGGTTCGCCGCTGGCGGTGCGCTTGCCGTGGTGGCGAGCGCCGTAATAGGAGGCGGTGCCGGTCTTATCGTAACCGCTGGGGTCAATGTCGTGGCTGGCGCAGCCGGCCAGGACGGAGAAGAGAGCGAGGGTGCCGAGGGATCGTTTTAGCAAGTCGGATGCTCCGGTGCTGCATTCGCCGGTGGGTCCGCTCCCCAGGGGCGCGCTGCCCTTGAGCGTGGCGCGGTCCTGTGGGAGCGGGTTTACCTGCGAACGAGGGCCAGGCCCTCGCAGGCTACAGGGGGAAAACAATCACCCTTCGAGCTTGGCTTTGAGCAATTGGTTCACTTGCCCAGGGTTGGCCTTGCCCTTGGACGCCTTCATCGCCTGGCCGACGAAGAAGCCGAACATCTTGCCGCGCTTGGCCTCGTCGGCGGCGCGGTACTGTTCGACCTGCTCGGCATTGGCTGCCAGCATCTCGTCGAGCATCTTGTCGATAGCGCCGGTGTCGGTGACCTGCTTGAGGCCTTTGCTCTCGATGATGGCATCGGCATCGCCTTCACCGGCGGCCATCGCTTCGAACACAGTCTTGGCGATCTTGCCGCTGATGGTGTTGTCGCGAATACGCAGCAGCATGCCACCCAGTTGCGCGGCGCTGACCGGGGACTGGTCGATTTCCACGCCAAGCTTGTTCAGCAGGCTGCCCAGCTCGACCATGACCCAGTTGGCGGCCAGCTTGGCATCGCCACCAACGCGTGCCACTTCTTCGAAGTAGTCGGCTTGCTCACGGCTGGAGGCCAGCACGTTGGCATCGTACGCAGACAGGCCGTATTGGCTCTGGAAGCGCTCGACCTTTTGCTGTGGCAGTTCCGGCAGGCCGGCGCGAACGGTTTCCAGGAAACTGTCCTCGATGACCACTGGCAGCAGGTCTGGGTCGGGGAAGTAACGGTAGTCGTTGGCTTCCTCCTTGCTGCGCATGGAGCGGGTCTCGTCCTTGTTCGGGTCGTACAGGCGAGTTTCCTGGACCACCTTGCCGCCGTCCTCGATCAGGTCGATCTGGCGCTGGATCTCGCTGTTGATCGCGCGTTCGATGAAGCGGAACGAGTTGACGTTCTTGATCTCGCAGCGGGTGCCGAACTCGGTCTGACCTTTCGGGCGCACCGACACGTTGCAGTCGCAGCGCAGCGAACCTTCGGCCATGTTGCCGTCGCAGATGCCCAAGTAGCGCACCAGAGCATGGATCGCCTTGACGTAGGCGACGGCTTCCTTGGCGCTGCGCATGTCTGGCTCGGAGACGATTTCCAGCAGCGGTGTGCCGGCGCGGTTCAGGTCGATGCCGGTGGAGCCGCTGAAATCTTCGTGCAGGCTCTTGCCGGCGTCTTCTTCCAGGTGCGCACGGGTAATGCCGATACGCTTGATGGTGCCGTCTTCCAGGGCGATGTCCAGGTGCCCCTTGCCGACGATCGGCAGGTCCATCTGGCTGATCTGATAACCCTTGGGCAGGTCGGGGTAGAAGTAGTTCTTGCGCGCGAACACGTTGCGCTTGCCGATCTCGGCGTCGATCGCCAGGCCGAACATGCAGGCCATGCGCACGGCTTCCTGGTTGAGCACCGGCAGTACGCCGGGCATCCCCAGGTCAACCAGGCTGGCCTGGGTGTTCGGCTCGGAACCGAAGGTGGTGGCGCTGCCGGAGAAAATCTTCGACTGGGTGGCCAGCTGGGTATGAATCTCCAGCCCGATCACAACTTCCCATTGCATGTGTCAGTTCCTCAGAAGCCGTTGGGGGCGCGGGTGTGCCAGTCGGTGACTTGCTGGTAGCGGTGCGCGACGTTGAGCAGGCGGCCTTCCTGGAAATAGGGAGCCAGCAGTTGTACGCCGACCGGCAGGCCATCGACGAAACCGGCCGGCATCGACAGGCCCGGCAGGCCCGCCAGGTTGGCGGTGATGGTGTAGACGTCCTCAAGGTAGGCGGCGACCGGGTCGTTGCTCTTGGCGCCGAGCTTCCAGGCCGGGTTCGGCGTGGTCGGGCCGAGGATCAGGTCGACGTCGTTGAACGCGGCCATGAAGTCATTCTTGATCAGGCGACGGATCTGCTGCGCCTTGACGTAGTAGGCGTCGTAGTAGCCGGCCGACAGGGCGTAGGTGCCGACCATGATGCGGCGCTGGACTTCGGCGCCGAAGCCTTCGCCACGGGAACGCTTGTACAGGTCGGTCAGGTCTTTCGGGTTCTCGCAGCGGTAGCCGAAGCGCACGCCATCGAAACGCGACAGGTTGGAGGAGGCTTCGGCCGGCGCGATCACGTAGTACGCCGGGATGGCGTGCTGCATGTTCGGCAGGCTGATTTCCTTGACCACCGCGCCGAGCTTTTCCAGCTCCTTGACGCTGGCCTGGACCAGGTCGGCGATGCGCGGGTCGAGGCCGGCACCGAAGTATTCCTTCGGCAGGCCGATGCGCAGACCTTGCAGCGAGGCGTTCAGGTTGGCGCTGTAGTCCGGCACCGGCTCTTCGATGCTGGTGGAGTCCTTGGCGTCGAAGCCGGCCATGCCTTGCAGCAGCAGGGCGCAGTCCTCGGCGGTGCGGGCCAGTGGGCCGCCCTGGTCGAGGCTCGAGGCGTAGGCGATCATGCCCCAGCGCGAAACACGGCCATAGGTCGGTTTCAGGCCGGTGAGGTTGGTCAGCGCCGCTGGCTGACGGATCGAGCCGCCGGTGTCGGTGCCGGTAGTGGCCGGCAGCAGGCGTGCGGCCACCGCTGCGGCGGAACCGCCGGACGAGCCGCCGGGAACGTGTTCAAGGTTCCATGGATTTTTCACCGGGCCGTAGTGGCTGGACTCGTTGGCCGAGCCCATGGCGAATTCGTCCATGTTGGTCTTGCCCAGGGTGACCATGCCGGCTTCGGCCAGTTTGGCGACCACGGTGGCGTCGTAGGGCGCCTTGAAGTTGTCGAGCATCTTCGAGCCGCAGCTGGTGCGGATGCCGTTGGTGCAGAACAGGTCCTTGTGGGCGATCGGTGCGCCGAGCAGGGCGCCGTTCTCGCCGGCGGCGCGACGGGCGTCGGCAGCACGGGCCTGGGTCAGGGCCAGGTCCTCGGTGACGCTGATGAAGCTGTTGATCTGCGGGTCGAGCTGCTTGATGCGCGCCAACAGGGCGCCGGTCAGCTCTTCGGAGGAAAACGACTTGTCGGCGAGTCCGCGGGCGATCTCGGCCAGGGTCAATTGATGCATGGCAGGCTCTTTCCCTTACTCGATGACTTTTGGAACCAGGTACAGACCGCTTTCGGTCGCCGGTGCGATGGCCTGATAGGCGTCGCGCTGATTGCGCTCGGTGACTTGGTCAGGGCGCAGGCGTTGGCTGGCTTCCAGTGGGTGGGCCAAGGGTTCGATGCCGCTGGTATCGACCGCTTGCATCTGGTCGACCAGCCCGAGAATACTGTTCAAGGCATCGGTAATGCGTGGCAGTTCGCCTTCATTCAGCCCCAGACGGGCCAGATGGGCGATCTTTTCCACGTCGCAGCGTTGAAGCGCCATGGGGATCTCCAGAAAAACTAAGAACGGAATGAGGTCCGTGGTGAGGAACATGTCGGCATTTTGGCGGTCATACGGCCGCGATCATCTGCTGGCTTGCTCGGAAAAACTGCCAATTTAACATATTGGCTCCTTGCCCAAAATCCCTGCCATTGTTAGAGTTTGCCGCACTTTTTTACCCACGCTTTCCCCAGGGTCACTTTCCCATGTTCAAGAAACTGCGTGGCATGTTTTCCAGCGATCTCTCCATCGACCTGGGTACTGCCAACACCCTTATTTACGTGCGTGAGCGCGGTATCGTCCTGAATGAGCCCTCGGTTGTTGCCATCCGTACCCACGGCAACCAGAAAAGCGTCGTCGCCGTCGGTACCGAAGCCAAACGCATGCTGGGCCGTACGCCTGGCAACATTGCTGCCATTCGTCCGATGAAGGACGGCGTCATCGCCGACTTCAGCGTTTGTGAAAAAATGTTGCAGTACTTCATCAACAAGGTTCACGAGAACAGCTTCCTGCAGCCCAGCCCACGCGTGCTGATCTGCGTGCCGTGCAAGTCGACCCAGGTAGAGCGCCGCGCCATTCGCGAGTCGGCCCTGGGTGCCGGTGCACGTGAGGTGTTCCTGATCGAAGAGCCGATGGCTGCCGCCATCGGTGCCGGCCTGCCGGTCGAGGAAGCCCGTGGTTCGATGGTCGTCGATATCGGTGGCGGTACCACCGAAATCGCGCTGATCTCGCTGAACGGCGTGGTCTATGCCGAGTCCGTGCGTGTGGGCGGCGACCGCTTCGACGAAGCCATCGTCACCTATGTGCGCCGCAACTACGGCAGCCTGATCGGTGAGTCCACCGCCGAGCGCATCAAGCAGGAAATCGGTACCGCCTACCCGGGTGGCGAAGTGCGTGAAGTCGACGTCCGTGGCCGCAACCTGGCCGAAGGCGTACCGCGTGCCTTCACCCTGAACTCCAACGAAGTGCTCGAGGCCCTGCAAGAGTCGCTGGCGACCATCGTCCAGGCCGTCAAGAGCGCCCTGGAGCAGTCGCCGCCCGAGCTGGCTTCCGACATCGCCGAGCGCGGCCTGGTGCTGACTGGTGGTGGCGCACTGCTGCGTGACCTCGACAAGCTGCTGGCACAGGAAACCGGCTTGCCGGTGATCGTCGCCGAGGACCCGCTGACCTGCGTTGCCCGTGGCGGCGGTCGCGCCCTGGAGATGATGGACAAGCACGCGATGGACCTGCTCTCCAGCGAGTGATTCCCACCCGCTGCTTCTGAGCGCCCGGTTTACAGGTAGCACGAGCAGTGCTACCTGTATGCGCTGGGCAGGCGTCCATCCGGGCGTCGTTTCCGTCAACCCGCAACCAGGCTGGTGCGTTGTCCCATGTCCAATGACCTCCTGAGTCGTCCACGAGGAACGGCCCATTAAACCGCTTTTCTCCAAGGGCCCCTCGTTGGGCGTTCGCCTACTGGTACTCGTAGTGCTGTCCGTCGCGCTGATGGTGGTCGACGCACGTTTCGACGTGCTCAAGCCAGTCCGCAGCCAGATGGGCCTGGTGCTGATGGAATCCTACTGGGTCACTGACCTGCCGCAGCGCCTGTGGCAAGGCGTGGCCGGCCAGTTCGGCAGCCGCACCGAACTGATCGCGGAAAACGAAAAGCTCAAGACCGAGGCCCTGCTGTTGCAGGGGCGCCTGCAAAAGCTGGCGGCCCTCACCGAGCAGAACGTGCGCCTGCGTGAGCTGCTGAACTCCTCGGCCCTGGTCAATGAAAAGGTCGAGGTGGCCGAGCTGATCGGTGTCGACCCCAACCCGTTCACCCATCGCATACTGATCAACAAGGGCGAGCGTGATGGTGTGTTTCTTGGCCAGCCGGTACTCGATGCCCGTGGCCTGATGGGCCAGGTGGTCGAACTGATGCCCTACACCTCACGGGTGCTGCTGCTGACCGACACCACCCATAGCATTCCGGTGCAGGTCAACCGCAACGGCCTGCGCGCCATCGCCAGCGGCACGGGTAACCCCGAGCGCCTGGAGTTGCGCCACGTGGCAGACACTGCCGACATCAAGGAAGGCGACTTGCTGGTCAGTTCCGGTATGGGGCAACGCTTCCCGGCCGGCTACCCGGTGGCCACGGTCAACGAAGTGATCCATGACTCGGGCCAGCCGTTCGCCATCGTGCGCGCGATTCCAACCGCCGCCCTTAACCGCAGCCGCTATATGCTGCTGGTGTTCAGCGATCGACGCAGCCCGGAGCAGCGTGCCACCGACGCCGCCATCGCCCAGGAAGAAGCCGACCGCAAGGGCGCCCCGGCCAGTGGCCAGCCAGCTGCACCCGCCGATCACGCTGCCCCGGCCAGCGGCGCCGCCCCTGCCGGCACTGCTCCCGCCGTACCGGCCACGCCAGCGCCGACCCCGACGGCCGCGCCCGCTACCCCAGCCGCCGCGCCTGCCGCGCCGGCTCAACACCGGAGACCATGATGGCAACTTCGCGCCGTAACAACGGGTGGGTGATCTGGCTGACATTCGTCATCGGTCTGCTGCTGAGCGTCTCGCCGATGCCTCAGTTCCTGGAAGTGTTCCGGCCCATGTGGCTGGCACTGCTGGTGTCGTTCTGGACCCTCATGGTGCCGAACAAGGTCGGCATGACCACGGCTTTCCTGCTCGGCCTGGCCGAGGATGTGCTCTATGGTACCTTGCTGGGGCAAAACGCCCTCATCCTGACCCTGATCACCTTCCTGGTATTGTCCCTGCAGCAACGCCTGCGCATGTTCCCCATGTGGCAGCAGAGCCTTGTGATTCTGGTGATCTTCGGTATCGCCCAATTGATCCAGCTATGGCTCAGCGCGCTCACCGGCAACCGCCTGCCGACCCTGGCGTTGGTGTGGTCGGCGGTGATCAGTGCCTTGCTATGGCCTTGGGTCAGCTTCGCCCTGCGCGACTTGCGCCGCCGATTGCACATAAACTGACGGCGATGCCGCGACTGACAGGGAGATGTCCGCATGACTCCGCTTTACCTGGCCTCGGGCTCGCCACGCCGTCGTGAACTGCTGACCCAGATCGGCGTGCCGTTCACCACGGTCAGCGCACCTGTCGATGAAACCCCACTCCCTCACGAAAGCGCCGAGGCCTATGTCGAGCGCCTGGCCCAGGCCAAGGCCAAGGCCGGTTTCGCCAGAGTAGACGGCCCGGCTGTAACCCTTGGCGCAGACACTGCGGTGGTGCTCGATGGTCGTATTCTCGGCAAACCGGAAAACCGCGAACATGCCTTGGCCATGCTGGCCGACCTGTCGGGGCGCGAACACCAGGTCCTGACTGGCATCGCCGTGAGCGATGGCCAGCGCTGCCTCAGTCTGTGCGTTTCGAGCAGCGTGCGTTTTCGCCCGATTACCGGTGATGAGGCCGAACGCTACTGGGCCAGCGGCGAACCCCTGGACAAGGCCGGTGGGTATGCCATACAGGGACTGGGCGCGGTGTTCGTCACCGCCTTGGTCGGCAGTTACTCCTCGGTCGTTGGCCTGCCGCTCGCCGAGACTTCCGATCTGCTTGCGCAATTCGGCATTGCCAGTTGGCAGGTGCCAGGGCTTTTGCCAGAGGTAACACACCCACAGTAGCCAGCCCTGCGTACGACATCCATCATTAGCCAAGACCTTTGACGAGAGCCTGCCATGAGTGAAGAGATCCTGATCAACATCACCCCGATGGAATCACGTGTGGCAGTGGTGGAGAACGGCGTGCTGCAGGAAGTGCACGTTGAGCGCACGCAACGCCGAGGCATCGTTGGCAATATCTACAAAGGCAAGGTAGTGCGCGTGCTGCCAGGCATGCAGGCGGCGTTCGTCGACATCGGCCTGGAACGGGCCGCGTTCATCCATGCTTCTGAAATTTCTCAGCGCGAAGGTTCGGCGGTCGAGAGCATCACCGCCCTGGTGCATGAAGGGCAGGCGTTGGTGGTGCAGGTGACCAAAGACCCCATCGGCACCAAGGGCGCGCGCCTGACGACCCAGTTGTCTATTCCCTCGCGCTACCTGGTGTACATGCCCCGCAGCAGTCACGTCGGTATCTCCCTGAAGATCGAGGACGAAGCCGAGCGTGACCGCCTCAAGCAGGTGGTCAGCGACTGCATGGCAAGCGAGAACATCAAGGACGCCGGGGGCTTCATCCTGCGCACAGCCGCCGAAGGCGCGCGCGCCGAGGAAATACTCCAGGACATCCGTTACCTGCGCCGGCTGTGGGAGCAGATCGGCAGCCAGATACAGACTTGCGGTGCGCCAACGGTCATCTACGAAGACCTGGGCCTGGCCCTGCGTACCTTGCGCGACCTGGTCAACCCGAAGATCGAGAAAATCCGTATCGACTCGCGGGAAACGTTCCAAAAAACCACGCAGTTCGTCGCCGAACTCATGCCAGAGATTGCCGACCGCCTTGAGCACTACCCGGGCGAGCGACCGATCTTCGACCTGTATGGCGTCGAGGATGAGATCCAGCGAGCGCTGGAGCGCAAGGTGCCGCTCAAGTCCGGTGGTTACCTGGTGGTCGACCCGGCCGAGGCGATGACCACCATCGACGTCAACACTGGCGCCTTCGTCGGTCATCGCAACCTCGAAGAGACCATCTTCAAGACCAATCTCGAAGCGGCAACCGCCATTGCCCGGCAACTGCGCCTGCGCAATATCGGCGGGATCATCATCATCGACTTCATCGACATGGAGGATGAAGAGCACCAGCGCCAGGTACTGCGTACCCTGGAAAAACAGCTCGAGCGCGACCATGCCAAGACCAACATCATCGGCATCACCGAGCTGGGACTGGTGCAGATGACCCGCAAGCGCACGCGGGAAAGCCTTGAGCAGGTGCTGTGCGAGCCCTGCATCGCCTGCCAGGGGCGGGGCAAGCTGAAAACCCCAGAGACGATCTGTTACGAAATTTTCCGTGAAATCCTGCGTGAGGCCCGTGCCTACCAGGCCGAAGGTTACCGTGTGCTGGCCAACCAGAAGGTGGTCGACCGTCTGCTCGATGAAGAATCCGGCAACGTGGCCGAGCTGGAAGCGTTCATTGGTCGAACCATTCGCTTCCAGGTCGAGTCGATGTATTCGCAGGAGCAATACGACGTGGTGCTGCTCTGACGCGTTTCGAACCCCACCCCATGCAGGTCGAGCTGGCAAAACCGCTGCCAGGGGCCATCATGGATAAACGACTTGGAGGGCCATGGCCATGGGACGTCTGACCCGCGTTCTTGTCGCCTTGACCCGCTGGGGGCTGGGCTTGTGTGCTCTGCTTGCGGTGCTGGTGGCACTGTACGTGAGCGCGGGGCGGCAACTGGTACCGCTGGTTGCCGAATACCGCGCCGATGTAGAAGCCAAGGCGGAGCAAACCTTGGGCCTGCCGGTGCACATCGGTGCGCTCGAGGGGCGTTGGAGCGGCCTGGCACCTGTATTGCGCGTGCGCGATCTACAAGTGGGCGAAGGCTCGGCGGCATTGCGCCTGGATGAGGTCAAGCTGGTGCCTGACCTCTGGGCCAGCCTGACCAGCCGTGAAGTGCAGCTGGCGCGTATTCAGCTGGGTGGCTTGCAGTTGATCCTGCGTGAGGACGCCCAGGGCAGCTGGGCGCTGGAAGGTCTGCCGAAAAAAGACGACGCCGCAATCGATCCTGCCGAGATTCTCCAGCGCATGCGCCAGCTGGGGCGCATCGATGTGTTCGACAGCCAGGTTACCCTGCACCCCTGGCAACGTGACCCGCTGACCCTGACCTATGTGAGTCTTGGCCTGAAGGCCGGTGCTTCGCGTCAGGCTCTGGACCTGCGCGCGACCCTCCCGGATGGCCAGCCCTTGGCGGTGAACCTGCGCAGCCGGGCTTCGGCCAACCAATGGCGTGACGGGCAGGTCCAGGCTTACCTGAGCCTGCCGCAGAGTGATTGGGCGCGTTGGTTGCCGCCGCGCCTGCTGGGCCAGTGGCAAGCACACACCCTGCGCTCGGGTGGCGAATTGTGGATCGACTGGAGCCAGGGTCAGTTGCAACAGGCAGTTGTACGGCTCAATGCACCCAAGCTCACGGGTGCCTATGCCGGGCGCAAATCTGCCACGTTGGATAACCTGGCGCTGACTGCCTGGTTCCAGCGCCAGGAGCAGGGCTTCGATGTGGTGGTCGATTCGTTGGCTGCCAGCATTGGCAAGACGCGATGGGAGTCGCATCTGCAAGTGCGTCATCGTGATGGCGAAGAGCCCGCACAGGAGAGCTGGCAGGTGCAGGCCGATCGGCTCGACCTGACTCCGCTCACCCCGCTGGTCGATGCCCTGGCGCCACTGCCTGAAAAACTGATGACCGTGGTCGACGCGCTGAAGGTCACCGGCGCACTGCGCAACGTACGCCTCGATATCCGGCCAAAGGTCGAGGGCGACGAGCGGCTGCAGTTCGCCGCCAATCTTGAAAAGGTAGGTTTCGACGCGTACCACGGTGCTCCTGCCGCCGGAAACGTCAGCGGCAGTATCAGCGGTAACTTGGGGCACGGTGAACTGCGACTGGATACCGATGCATTCATGCTGCATCTGTATCCGATCTTCGCCAAACCCTGGCACTACCAGAAGGCCAATGCCCGCCTTACCTGGAGCCTCGACAAGGAGGGCTTCACCCTCATCGCTCCCTACCTCAAGGTGTTGGGCGAGGAGGGCAAGATTGCCGGCGATTTCCTCATTCGACTGCTGTTCGAGGAAGGGCGCGAAGACTACATGGACCTGCGTGTCGGCCTGACCGAAGGCGACGGCCGCTATACCGCGAAGTACCTGCCCGAAGTGCTTAGTCCGGCCCTGGACGAGTGGCTGCGCACCGCCATCGTCAAGGGGACCGTGGACGAAGGTTATTTCCAGTACCAAGGGTCGCTCAACCATGGGGCAGCGCCCGAGGCGCGAAGCATCAGCCTGTTCTTCAAGGTCCGCGATGCGGCGCTGGACTTCCAGCCGGGTTGGCCGCAGGTGCAGCAGGTCGCCGGGGATGTGCTGATAGAGGACAGCGGCATTCGCATCAAGGCCAGTCAGGGTACATTGCTCGATACGAAGGTGAGCGACGTCAGTGTCGATATTCCCCATGTCGACGGCGACCAGCATAGCCATCTGTACCTGGATGGCAATTTCGACGGCAGCCTTGGCGATGGCTTGAAGATCCTCAAGGAAGCGCCGATCGGCACAGGTGAGATATTCGCCGGCTGGGAAGGAGAGGGGCCGCTCAAGGGCAAGGTCAAGCTCGACATCCCCTTGGTCCGCGGTGATCGGCCCAACGTGCAGGTGGACTTCGCTACCGCCGATGCGCAACTCAAGGTGGCACCGCCGAGCCTTGACCTGAGCCAATTGAAGGGCGACTTCAGTTTTGACCTGGACAAGGGCCTGAGCGGCAAGGACATCAGCCTGCAAGCATTCGGCAAACCGGTGTCCGCGCAGATCGTCGCCGAAGGCAAGCCAGGGCAGATGCAGACCCGGATCAATGCCACTGGCCAGGTGGCGCTCAAGTCCCTGACTGACTGGTTGCAGTTCAAGCAGGCGCTGCCTGCTTCGGGTGATGTGCCTTACCGACTGCAGGTCAATCTGGGCAGCCGCGACAACAGCCTGAGTGTCAACTCGTCGCTCAAAGGGCTGGCGATAGACCTGCCGGCACCGTTCGGCAAGGCCGCGTCCGAAACCCGTGACAGCCGTTTCAGCATGGGCCTGCAAGGCGCAGAGCGTCGCTTCGATGCAGGCTACGCGGACCTTGCGCGTTTTGCCTACGCCGCGCCTGCCGACAAGCTGACCCAAGGGCGCGGTGAGTTGTTGCTCGGCACGGGCGACGCGCAGGTACCGGCCAGCCCGGGTTTGCGTGTGCGCGGACGCCTGGAGTCCCTGGACCTGGCGCCCTGGCAGGAACAGATGAACCGACTGGCTGGCGATGACCCGAGCGGCAATGCCCGGCAGAACCTGCAGAGCGTCGACCTGAGCATCGGCCAGCTCAAGGCGTTCGGCATGGACTTGAACCAGGCCGTGGTTCGCCTGGCTCGCGGCGGCCCAGCATGGGATCTGCGTCTGGACAGCAAGGAAGTCATCGGTAACGCAAGGGTTCCGGATGCCAAGGCCGCGCCCATGACCGTCCGCCTGCAGACCTTGCGTCTGCCCGCGGCCGACCCGGCTCAGGTCCAGGCCGAAGATGGACCCGACCCCTTGGCCACCTTCGACCCTCGCAAGGTCCCGGCGCTGGACCTGACCATCGACAAGCTCTACCGGGGTGATGACTTCTACGGCAATGCGGCGGTCAAGCTGCGCCCGACCGCCCGTGGGGTGTCGGCCAGTGATATCGACCTCGATTTCAAAGGGCTGCGCATTGATGGCAGTGGCGGCTGGGAAGGCCTGCCGGGGGCCAGCAGCAGCTGGTACAAAGGTCGCCTCGATGGCAAGAACCTGGCTGATGTCCTCAAGGCCTGGGGCTTCGCGCCTACGGTCACCAGCCGCGATTTCCGCCTGGATGTCGATGGCCGTTGGCCTGGCTCACCGGCCTGGGTTGGCCTCAAGCGTTTCTCGGGGAGCATGGACGCGGCGTTGCGCACCGGCCAGTTCGTCGAGGTGGAAGGCAGTGCCCAGGCCCTGCGCGTGTTCGGCCTGCTCAACTTCAACTCCATCGGCCGTCGCTTGCGCCTGGACTTCTCCGATCTGTTCGACAAAGGCTTGGCCTATGACCGGGTCAAAGGCTTGTTGGTGGCAAGTGATGGTGTCTATGTAACTCGCGAGCCGATCACGGTGACCGGGCCGTCGAGCAACTTCGAGCTCGACGGTACGCTGGACATGGTTCGTGACCGTGTCGATGCCAACTTGCAAGTGACGTTGCCAGTGACCAACAACCTGCCCTTGGCCGCCCTGATTGTCGGTGCGCCAGCGGTTGGCGGGGCGTTGTTCCTGGTCGATCGGTTGATCGGTGACCGCGTGTCGCGTTTTGCCAGCGTGCACTACCGCGTCGAGGGGCCGTGGAAAGAGCCTAGAATCACATTTGTGAAACCCTTCAACAAATAGCGTCGGGAGTGCCCATGAAGGCAGCGGTGATCCAGATGGTCAGCCAGGACGATGTACTGGCCAACCTGCAACGTGCTGGCGCACTGCTTGAGCAGGCAGCCTTCGGTGGCGCCAGGCTCGCTGTCCTGCCGGAAAACTTCGCGGCCATGGGGCGCAAGGATGCGGCGGCCATCGGACGGGCGGAGGCTCTGGGTGACGGGCCGATCCTGCCATGGTTGAAACGTACCGCCCGCGACCTCAAGTTATGGATAGTCGCCGGTACCTTGCCGTTGCCTCCCGCCGGTCAACCCGATGCCAAGGCGCATGCCTGCTCGCTGTTGGTCGATGAGCAGGGTGAGGTGGTGGCGCGTTACGACAAGCTACACCTGTTCGATGTCGACGTGGCCGACAACCGAGGCCGTTACCGCGAGTCTGACGACTATGCGCACGGGGCTCGGGTGGTGGTGGCCGATACCCCGGTCGGCCGTGTGGGGCTGAGCGTATGCTATGACTTGCGCTTTCCCGAGCTGTACAGCGCTTTACGCGCTGCCGGCGCGGAGCTGATCACGGCGCCGGCTGCCTTCACCGCAGTCACCGGGGCAGCCCATTGGGAAGTGCTGATTCGTGCACGGGCCATCGAGACCCAGTGCTACGTGCTGGCCGCCGCACAGGGCGGCATCCATCCAGGGCCACGGGAAACCCATGGCCAGGCGGCGATCGTCGACCCTTGGGGGAGGATCGTCGCCGAACAGGCGCGAGGCGAGGCAGTCCTGCTGGCCGAGCGCGATATTGATGAACAAGCGTCCATCCGGGCGCGCATGCCGGTTGCGTTGCACCGGCGCTTTTTCTCGCAGGACGCCTTGCGGCCTGCGCACACCTCGGAGTGACTATGAGCCAGATGTTATCCACCGTCAGCGAGCAGCTCCTGGCACCGGGCGGCCTGAGCCTGGACAGCCTGCAGTCTGTCCTTGGCGAGTTGGCAGGCCCCGGTATCGACGCCGCCGACCTGTATTTCCAAGGTCAGATTTCGGAAACCTGGGCACTGGAGGACGGCATCGTCAAGGAAGGCAGCTTCAACCTTGACCAAGGGGTGGGCGTGCGCGCCCAGTCCGGTGAGAAAACCGGCTTTGCCTACAGCAATGCGATCAACCTTGAAGCCCTGAACTCGGCGGCCCGTGCCGCCCGTTCGATTTCCCGCGCCGGGCAGAACGGCAAGGTACAGGCCTTCCGCAGCCAGGCTGTGCCGGCACTGTATTCACCGGACAATCCGTTGGATGTGCTGACGCGCGCAGAAAAGGTCGACCTGCTCAAGCGTGTCGACGCCGCCACCCGCGCCCTGGACCCGCGTATCCAGCAGGTCAGCGTGAGCATGGCCGGCGTCTGGGAGCGGATTCTGATCGCCGCAGCGGACGGTAGCCTGGCGGCTGACGTGCGTCCGCTTGTGCGCTTCAACGTCAGTGTCATCGTCGAGCAGAACGGCCGTCGCGAACGCGGCGGGCAGGGCGGTGGTGGGCGTACCGACTATCGCTTCTTCACCGAGGAGCGGGTCATGGGCTATGCCCGCGAGGCATTGCGCCAGGCGCTGGTGAACCTGGAGGCGATTCCCGCCCCGGCGGGCACCTTGCCGGTGGTACTGGGTTCCGGTTGGTCTGGCGTGCTGTTGCATGAAGCGGTCGGCCATGGCCTGGAAGGCGACTTCAACCGCAAGGGCAGTTCGGCCTTCAGCGGTCGTCTCGGCGAGAAAGTCGCGTCGAGCCTGTGCACCATCGTCGACGATGGCACCCTTGAAGGCCGCCGGGGTTCTCTGAGCGTGGATGACGAAGGCACGCCAACCGAATGCACCACGCTGATCGAGAACGGTGTGCTCAAGGGCTATATGCAAGACAAGCTCAACGCGCGCCTGATGGGCATGGCGGTGACCGGCAACGGGCGCCGGGAATCCTATGCGCACCTGCCGATGCCGCGCATGACCAACACTTACATGCGTGCTGGCGAGAGCGACCCGCAGGAGATCATCGCGTCGGTGAAAAAGGGCATCTATTGCGCCAACCTCGGCGGTGGGCAGGTGGACATCACCAGCGGCAAGTTCGTGTTCTCGACCAGCGAGGCTTACCTGATCGAAGACGGCAAGATCACCGCACCGGTCAAAGGCGCAACCCTGATTGGCAACGGCCCTGAGGCGATGAGCCGAGTGTCGATGGTAGGTAACGACCTGGCCCTGGATAGCGGTGTGGGCACCTGTGGCAAGGATGGGCAGTCGGTTCCGGTGGGGGTTGGCCAGCCGACCTTGAAGCTGGATGCGATTACCGTAGGTGGTACGGGCGCGTGAAGGATCGTGGGACCGCATCGCGGTCCTTTCGCGCTGCAAGGCCGCTCCCATGGGCTCGCACAGTAGATGCCCTGGGAGCGGTGCGTCGGACTCAACGCAGGCCGCGCTGGATCTCGTCGAGGTCGCGGATGTACTTGAACACCTTGCGTGCAGCGGCCGGCGGCTTGTTCCGCGCCTTTTCGTGCTGGGCATGACGGATCAGCGAGCGCAGTTGCTGACGGTCGGTATCGGGGTATTCGTTGACGAAGCGCTCGAGGTCTTCGTCGTTACCGTCGATCAAACGATCGCGCCAGCGCTCAAGGTTGTGGAATCGCTCGTTGTACTGGCGGGTCGAGCTGTCGATCTGTTCGAGCAAGGCGTGGATGGCGTCCAGGTCCTGCACGCGCATCAGCTTGCCGACGAACGACATGTGGCGTTTACGTGCGCCGTGCGCCGTGTGCTTGCTGGCTTCGGCCAGGGCCTTGCGCAACTCGTCGGTCAACGGCAGGCGCGCCAGTGTATCGGCCTTGAGCGTGGTTAGGCGCTCGCCGAGTTCGACCAATGCATGCAGCTCGCGCTTGATCTGGGTTTTGCTTTTTTCGCCGTCGAAGGCGTCGTCGTATGAATCAACCATGGTGGCAGTCCGCTAGAAATCGCCGCCATGATAACCAGTCGGGGGCCGCTTGTCCGGCCCGGTCGTAGAATGACCCTTGCCGAACGCAGAATTTGAGTGGAGATAACCATGAGTGCAGTCCAGAGCGTAGGCCCCAAGAACCTGCCGGCATTGCAGGAGCAGGTCGAAGCGATCATCGCCGAGGCCAAGCGGCAGGGTGCCAGTGCCTGCGAGGTGGCCGTATCGCTGGAGCAGGGGTTGTCCACCAGCGTGCGCCAGCGTGAGGTGGAGACGGTCGAGTTCAACCGCGACCAAGGCTTCGGTATCACCCTTTATGTCGGCCAGCGCAAAGGCTCGGCCAGTACCTCGGCAAGCGGCCAGGATGCGATCCGCGAGACAGTGGCAGCCGCCTTGGCAATCGCCAGGCACACCTCCGAGGACGAGTGCGCGGGCCTGGCCGACGCGGCGCTGATGGCGCGTGAGATCCCGGACCTGGACCTCTACCATGACTGGGACATCGAGCCGGAGCAAGCCATTGAGATGGCGTTGACCTGCGAAGCCGCGGCATTCGAGGCCGATCCCCGCATTCTCAATGCCGATGGCACTACCCTCAACACGCACCAAGGCTGCCGCGTGTACGGCAACAGCCATGGTTTCATCGGTGGTTACGCGTCCACTCGGCACAGTCTGAGCTGCGTGATGATTGCCGAGGGTGACGGTCAGATGCAGCGGGACTACTGGTACGACGTGAATCGCCAGGGCAACCTGCTGGCCGACCCACGTAGTATCGGCCAGCGTGCGGCCAAGCGAGCCGCCAGCCGCCTTGGTGCGCGACCGGTACCCACGTGCGAGGTGCCGGTACTGTTTTCTGCGGAGCTGGCCGGTGGCCTGTTCGGCAGCTTCCTTTCGGCCATTTCCGGGGGCAACCTGTACCGCAAGTCATCGTTCCTCGACGGTGCCTTGGGGCAGCGCCTGTTCCCTACCTGGCTGACCCTCGACGAGCGTCCGCACATTCCCCGGGCCTTGGGCAGTGCCGCGTTCGACGGCGATGGCCTGGCCACCTATGCCAAGCCGTTCGTCGAAAAAGGCGAGCTGGTGTCGTACCTGCTGGGCACCTATTCTGGTCGCAAACTGGGCCTGCCGAGCACGGCCAACGCTGGAGGCGTGCATAACCTGTACGTGACCCATGGTGTCGAGGACCAGGCCGCGTTGATCCGCCGCATGGGCCGTGGCCTGCTGGTCACCGAGCTGATGGGCCATGGGCTGAACATGGTAACTGGCGATTATTCCCGCGGCGCAGCCGGTTTCTGGGTCGAGAATGGCGAGATCCAGCACGCGGTGCAGGAAGTAACCATTGCCGGCAACATGAAGGACATGTTCCAGCAGATTGTCGCGATTGGCAGCGATCTCGAAACCCGCAGCAACATTCATACAGGGTCGGTGTTGATCGAGCGGATGACTGTGGCAGGTAGCTGATCTTTCACCTGCATCGGCCTGTTCGCGGGTTGATCCGTGAACAGGCTGTGCAAGCGGCACAGTAACCCGGCCCTATGCCGGGTTTCTTGTTTAGTCATTCCCTGCTTGAAGTGACATTGCTTATCAATTAATAATGAATATCATTATCCAGTAACTCGGCGATGATGTTCATGAAACCCGTCCTGCGCGAACTGCCCTACCTGGAAAACTGGCGTTGGCTCAGCCGACGCATCCGTTGCGCCCTCGAACCCGACGAGCCGCGCCTGATAGAGCACTACCTGGCCGAAGGCCGTTATCTGGTGTGCTGTACCGAAACGTCGGCCTGGACGGTGGCGTTGACCTCCTTCCGTCTCCTGCGGGATACCGCCTGTGATCGCATGCTGCCCTGGCATTGGCGCTGCCTGTGCCTGGACCAGGCCTGGCGCCCGCTGTTGGACCTGCGCAACCTCGATCGCCGCGAACAGAACCAACGCTGGCAGCCCTACGCCCTGCAATTGGCGAACTGCGTGCTGCTGCCTTCGATTTCTCCCGATGAACTGATGCAAGGATTTGAAGATGAGTGATACCCGTATCGAGCGTGACAGCATGGGCGAACTCCAGGTGCCGGCCCAGGCCCTGTACGGTGCCCAGACCCAACGCGCGGTCGACAATTTCCCGATCAGCGGTCAGCGCATGCCCGCCCAGTTCATCCGTGCATTGCTGCTGGCAAAGGCTGCGGCGGCCAAGGCCAATATCGAGCTCGAGCAACTGAGCGTCGCGCAAGGCCAGGCCATCGTCACGGCAGTCGAGCAGTTGTTGGCCGGTGACTTCATCCAGCACTTCCCGGTAGATGTCTACCAGACCGGCTCGGGTACCAGCTCCAATATGAACGCCAACGAGGTGATCGCCACCTTGGCCAGCCTTGTGCTCGGAGCGCCGGTCAATGCCAACGATCACGTCAATTGCGGCCAGAGCAGCAACGACATCATCCCGACCACCCTCCATGTCAGTGCCGCCTTGGCCTTGCATGGCCAACTGCTGCCTGCGCTGGACCATTTGGTGCAGGTGATCGAAGCGAAGTCGCTGCAAGTCCATCAGTTCGTCAAGACCGGTCGTACCCACCTTATGGATGCCATGCCGGTGCGCATGAGCCAGGTGCTCGATGGCTGGGCGGCTCAGATCAGCGGCGCGCGGGGCCATATCGAGGCGACGTTGCCCAGCTTGCAGGCCCTGGCCCAGGGGGGCACGGCCGTCGGTACCGGAATCAACGCCCACCCACGGTTCGCGGCCTGCTTCGCCCACCACTTGAGTGACCTGAGCCAGGTTCCGTTCACGCCTGGGCAGAACCTGTTCGCGCTGATCGGCTCGCAGGACACCGCAGTAGCGCTTTCAGGCCAGCTCAAGACCACCGCCGTTGCGTTGATGAAAATCGCCAATGACCTGCGCTGGATGAACTCCGGACCGTTGGCCGGTCTGGGGGAGATCGAGCTGCAAGCGCTGCAGCCTGGGTCGTCGATCATGCCGGGCAAGGTCAACCCGGTGATTCCAGAAGCCACGGCCATGGTTGCCGCGCAGGTGATCGGCAACGACGCGACCATCGCCGTGGCCGGTCAGTCGGGCAACTTCGAGCTGAACGTCATGTTGCCGGTGATTGCCCGCAACCTGCTGGAGAGCATCGAGCTGATGGCCAATGCCAGCCGCCTGCTGGCCGACAAGGCCATTGCCAGCTTCAAGGTCAATGAAGGCAAGCTCAAGGAGGCCTTGGCGCGCAATCCGATCCTGGTGACCGCACTGAACCCGATCATTGGCTACCTCAAGGCCGCCGAGATCGCCAAGACCGCGTACAAGCAGGGTCGCCCGATCATCGACGTGGCGCTGGAGCACACCGACTTGTCGCGTGATCAGCTCGAAGCGCTGCTGGATCCTGAAAAACTGACTGCCGGTGGTATCTGATCTTGCGCCTGTGCGGCGTATAGCGAGCAAGGCTCGCTCCTACAGACCCTCGCGATCGGGGTAGGAGCGAGCTTTGCTCGCGAGGCGTCGCGCAGGCGCTCGATCTCACAATCGCGGAGACACTGTGTCGAGCCCCGGCGATTACTCGCCTTCGTCGAAATAGTTGTTGATCAGCGCTACCAGCGCTTCCATGGCTTCATCATCCTGCTCGCCCTCGGTGAGCAGATGCACCTGGGTGCCTTTGCCCGCCGCCAGCATCATCACGGCCATGATGCTCTTGCCGTCCACCATCTTGTCCGGAGCTCGGCCGACCCTGACCTGGCAGGGGAATCGACCGGCCACGCCGACGAACTTGGCTGCCGCCCGGGCATGCAGACCCAGCTTGTTGATGATGGTTATTTCGCGGGCGGGCATCGTGGTGCGGATCCTGTGGGCTATAGGTCGCGGTGGCGGACCTGGACGTTTTTCAAAGATTGCTGCAGCAACTGGCCGAGACGTTCGGTCAGGTACACAGAGCGGTGGTGGCCACCGGTGCAACCAATGGCAATGGTGACGTAGGCGCGGTTGCTGGCGGCGAAGCGGGGTAACCACTTGAGCAGGTAGCTGGAGATATCGTTGAACATCTCTTCGACATCCGGCTGGGCAGCCAGGTAGTCGATAACCGGTTGATCGAGGCCGGAATGTTCGCGCAGCTCTGGCTTCCAGTAAGGATTAGGCAGGCAGCGCACATCGAACACCAGGTCGGCGTCGACCGGCATGCCGCGCTTGAAACCGAACGATTCGACCAGGAATGCCGTTCCAGGTTCAGGCTGGTTGAGCAGGCGCAGCTTGATCGAGTCGCGTAGTTGGTACAGGTTGAGGTTGGTGGTGTCGATCTTGAGGTCGGCCAGGTCGGAAATCGGCCCTAGCAGCTCGCTTTCGACACGGATCGCCTCGGCCAGCGAACGGTTGGCATTGGTCAGCGGATGGCGTCGCCGGGTCTCCGAGAAGCGTTTGAGCAGCGTTTCTTCATCAGCGTCCAGAAACAGGACATCGCACTGGATGTGCTTGCCACGAGCTTCTTCGAGCAACTCGGGAAACCGCGTCAGGTGGCTGGGCAGGTTGCGGGCATCGATGGAGACAGCAACCTTGGGCTGCTGCAACTCGGTGTTGATCAGCGCGTTCTCCGCCAACTGCGGCAGCAGCCCGGCGGGGAGGTTGTCGATGCAGTAGTAGCCGTTGTCTTCCAGCACATCAAGGGCGGTACTCTTGCCCGAACCGGAGCGGCCGCTGACGATGATCAGGCGCATGTTCAGTGCTCGTTCTGTACGTCCAGGACTACCTGGAACAGGGCCTCGCTGCTGTCGGCGGCACGCAGGCGATCGCGGACCTCCTTGCGATCGAGCATGCTGGCGATCTGGCGCAGCAGTTCAAGGTGGGCATCGGTGGCCGCTTCGGGGACCAGCAGGACGAACAGCAGGTCTACCGGTGCGCCATCAATGGCGTCGTAGTCGATAGGGGCATCCAGATGCAGCAGTGCGCTGACAGGTGCCGTGCAGCCTTCGAGTCGGCAGTGGGGGATGGCAATACCGTTGCCGAAACCGGTCGAGCCGAGCTTTTCACGACCGACCAGTTTTTCGAAGACGTCTTGCATCTCCAGTTCTGGAACTTGTTCGGCAATCAGTGTGGCGACCTTCTCGAGGGCGCGCTTTTTACTGCCTCCCGGCACGTTCACGAGGGAACGGCCGGGGGTCAGGATGGTTTCAAGTCGGATCATGGATGAGGGGGATCAGCGGGCGGCTGCACCTTGCAGCAGGCTTTGCTGTTTTTCCTTGTGTTTTTTCAGTTGGCGGTCGAGCTTGTCGGCCATGGCGTCGATCGCTGCATACATGTCTTCGTGTTCCGCGTTTGCGACCACTTCGCCACCAGGAATCTGCAGGGTCGCTTCGACCTTCTGTTGCAGCTTCTCGACTTTCAGGATGACCTGCACGTTGGTGATCTTGTCGAAGTGACCCTCCACGCGCTTAAGCTTTTGCTCTACGTATTCGCGCAGAGGGGAGGTGACTTCTACATGGTGTCCACTGATGTTGACTTGCATACAGCTTCTCCTTTGTTGCCCGTGCATAAAGAGGCAGGTATTGCACCTGCCCCGCAAACGCTGTGGCACATTCAGGGGCTACATCAGTCGCTTGCGCTCGCTCGACGGCGCGATGCCGAGGGACTCGCGGTACTTGGCGACGGTGCGACGGGCTACCTGAATGCCTTGTGCCTCCAGTAAACCAGCGATCTTGCTGTCACTCAATGGCTTTTTCTGATTTTCCGCCGCAACCAGTTTCTTGATGATCGCGCGGATCGCCGTAGACGAGCATTCTCCGCCTTCGGAGGTGCTCACATGGCTGGAGAAAAAGTATTTCAGTTCGTAGATGCCGCGCGGCGTGTGCATGTATTTCTGGGTGGTTACCCGGGAAATGGTCGACTCGTGCATGCCCACCGCTTCGGCGATGTCGTGCAGGACCAACGGCTTCATCGCTTCGTCGCCGTGGTCGAGGAAACCGCGCTGGTGTTCGACGATCTGGGTGGCGACCTTCATCAGGGTCTCATTGCGGCTTTGCAGGCTCTTGATGAACCAACGCGCCTCTTGCAGCTGATTGCGCATGAAGGTGTTGTCGGCGCTGGTGTCGGCACGGCGGACGAAACCGGCATACTGCGGATTGACCCGCAGCCGTGGGATCGCCTCCTGGTTCAGCTCGACCAGCCAGCGGTCGTTGTCCTTGCGCACGATCACGTCGGGGACCACATACTCCGGCTCACTGGATTCGATCTGCGAGCCCGGTCGTGGGTTGAGGCTCTGTACCAGTTCGATGACCTGGCGCAGTTCGTCTTCCTTGAGCTTCATGCGGCGCATCAGCTGGCTGTAGTCGCGGCTGCCGAGCAGGTCGATGAAATCGACCACCAGGCGCTTGGCTTCGCTCATCCACGGCGTGCTGGCGGGCAGTTGGCGCAGTTGCAGCAGCAGGCACTCGCCAAGATTGCGAGCGCCCACCCCGGCAGGCTCGAATTGCTGGATGCGGTGCAGGACGGCTTCGACCTCGTCCAGCTCGATGTCCAGCTCGGGGTCGAAGCCCTCGCAGATTTCTTCGAGGGTATCCTCGAGGTAGCCCTGGTCGTTGATGCTGTCGATCAGGGTCACGGCGATCAGGCGGTCGGTGTCGGACATCGGCGCCAGGTTCAGTTGCCACAGCAGGTGGCTCTGCAGGCTCTCGCCCGCGGAGGTGCGGGTGGTGAAGTCCCACTCGTCATCATCGTTGCTGGGCAGGCTGCTGGCACTGGTCTGGTAGATATCTTCCCACGCGGTGTCGACGGGAAGCTCGTTGGGAATGCGCTCGTTCCACTCACCGTCTTCCAGGTTCTCGGCGCTTGGTGCGCTTTCCTGGAAACTGTTGTCCTGAACTTCGGCGACAGGTTTGTTCTCGGCGTTGTCCGCCATCGGGTCGCTGTTGTCGAAGTCGTCGCCGTCTTCCTGACGTTCGAGCATCGGATTGGACTCCAGCGCTTCCTGGATTTCCTGCTGGAGGTCCAGGGTAGAGAGCTGAAGCAGGCGGATGGCCTGTTGCAACTGCGGTGTCATCGTCAGTTGCTGGCCCATTTTTAGGACGAGCGATGGTTTCATGGCTGGGGCTAAATACCTTGTTCGCCGGCGCGCATGCGCCATCCACTACACGAGGGCGCCGGAGCGCCAAATCAAGCAAGTTTTATGCCTTAAATTGTAGCGTTTGCCTAGAGCGCTGTAACAACTTAAGCCTCGATGAGGCGGGATTGCCAGTGCTCCAGGCGCGCCGGGGTCAGAGTCGGAACTCGTGACCCAGGTAAACTTCCTTGACCAGATCGTTGGCCAGGATGGTCTCGGCATCGCCCTCGGCGATCAGTCGACCATCGTTGACGATGTACGCGGTTTCGCAGATGTCCAGGGTCTCGCGGACGTTGTGGTCGGTGATCAGTACACCGATGCCCTTGGCCTTGAGGTGGTGGATGATCTGCTTGATGTCGCCTACGGAAATCGGGTCGACACCGGCGAAAGGTTCGTCCAGCAGGATGAACTTCGGCGCGGTCGCCAGGGCCCGGGCGATTTCCACGCGGCGACGCTCGCCGCCCGACAGGCTCATGCCGAGGTTGTCGCGGATGTGGCTGATGTGGAATTCCTGCAGCAGGCTTTCCAGCTCCTTGCGACGGCCATCGCGGTCCAGGTCCTTGCGGGTCTCGAGAATCGCCATGATGTTGTCGGCCACCGACAGCTTGCGGAAGATCGAGGCCTCCTGGGGCAGGTAACCGATACCGGCGCGGGCGCGACCGTGCATCGGCTGGTGGCTGACATCGAGGTTGTCGATGAGCACGCGGCCCTGGTCGGCCTGGACCAGGCCTACGATCATGTAGAAGCACGTGGTCTTGCCGGCGCCGTTGGGGCCGAGCAGGCCGACGATCTGGCCGCTGTCGATCGACAGGCTGACGTCGCGTACGACTTGCCGCCCCTTGTAGCTCTTGGCCAGGTGCTGGGCTTTGAGGGTTGCCATTTACTCGGCCTTCTTCTTCGGCTGGATCACCATGTCGATACGCTGACGCGGTGCAGTCACGTTGCCACCTCGGCCCGCGGTCGCAACCTGGGTCTTGGTGTTGTAGACGATCTTCTCGCCTTCGGTGGTGTTGCCTTCGTTCTCGACCTTGGCGCGGTCGGTGAGGATCACCATGTCTTTCTGCGCCTGGTACTGAATGGTCACGGCCCAGCCTTTCATCTTGTCGGGCTTGGCGGCGCTCTGCTGCTGCTCGAAGTAGGCCAGGTTGCCAACCGAAGTCACCACGTCGATGTCGCCCGACTGGGCGCGAGTGATGGTCACGGTGTTGCCTTTGATCATCATCGAACCTTGGGTGATGATCACATCGCCGGTGTAGGTCGCCACGCCTTGCTTGTCGTCCAGGTGAGCGTTGTCGGCCTGGATGCGGATCGGCTGGTCACGGTCGTTCGGCAGGGCGAAGGCGCTCGCGCTTCCCAGTGCTGCGCTCAGGCTGAGCAAAAGGGGGAGGGTTTTAACGAGCCTCATACTGTCCTCTTACGTTAGAGAGCAGGTCCATCCTGCCTTCTTTCAAATACGCTTTCATTCCTTTGCCCGTAGTTGTGCCACCGGCGCCGTCGATTCTAACGGCTTGCTCGGTCTGCGCATATTGCTTCTGCGGGAACACGGTCATGCGTGAGCTGGTAATGATGGTTTCGCGCTGCTTCTCGTCGGTACGGGCAACGCGAACCTGGTCGATCAGTTCGACCTCGGTGCCATCCGGGTTGACCTCGGCGCGCGCACTCTGCACGTGCCAGGGGAACTCGGTGCCGCGGTACAGGTGCAGGTCAGGCTTGGTCACCAGGGTGACTTCGCTGGCGGTCAGGTGCTCGACCTTGTCGGCGGTCATTTCGTACTGCAGCTTGCCGTCGGGCAGAAACTGCAGGCTATGGGCATTGATCGCATAGTAGTCGATCGCGCTCTCGTCCACCTGGGCCGCAGGCTTGTCGAGGAAACTCTCCGGGCTGACGTTCCAGTAGCCGATTGCCACCAGCAGGGCGGCAATGACCGCGAGCAGCGCGATGGTGCGGGCTTTCTTGCTGAACATGGGCGGCTCTACAGGTAATTTGCGTTGGCAGCGTCCAGGGTGCCCTGGGCCTGCATGATCAGTTCACAGAACTCGCGGGCGGCGCCTTCGCCGCCGCGTGCCTGGGTCACGCCATGGGCGTGCTGGCGAACGAACGGTGCGGCGCTGGCCACCGCCATGCCCAGGCCCACCCGGCGAATCACGGGGAGGTCGGGCAGGTCGTCGCCCAGGTAGGCGACCTGTTCATAGCTTAGGCCCAGTTCGGCGAGCAGGCCGTCGAGCACCACCAGTTTGTCTTCCCGGCCTTGGTACAGGTGCGGGATGCCCAGGTTCCTGGCCCGACGCTCGACCACTGGCGTCTTGCGTCCGCTGATGATGGCCGTGGTCACGCCCGTGGCCATGAGCATCTTGATGCCCTGGCCATCGAGGGTGTTGAAGGTCTTGAACTCACTGCCGTCTTCGAGGAAGTACAGGCGGCCGTCGGTGAGGACGCCGTCGACGTCGAAGACGGCCAGCTTGATGGCCTTGCCGCGTTGCATGAGGTCTTGGTTCATGTCCATGCTCTCCTTACATGACCCCGGCGCGCAGCAGGTCGTGCATGTTCAGGGCGCCGGTCGGGCGGTCGTTCTGGTCGACTACCACCAATGCACTGATCTTGTGGTCTTCCATGATTTTCAGGGCTTCGGCGGCCAGCATTTCGGCGCGAGCGGTCTTGCCATGCACGGTCATCACCTGGTCGATCAGGGTGGTGTGCACGTCGATGTTGCGATCCAGGCTGCGGCGCAGGTCGCCGTCGGTGAAGATCCCGGCCAGCTTGCCATCCGGCTCGAGGATCACGGTCATGCCCAGGCCTTTGCGCGACATTTCCAGCAGCGCGTCCTTGAGCAGGGTGCCACGCTGGACCTTCGGCAGGTCATCGCCCGAGTGCATCACGTTCTCGACTTTCAGCAGCAGGCGACGGCCCAAGGCGCCACCGGGGTGCGAGAAGGCGAAATCCTCGGCGGTGAAACCGCGGGCTTCGAGCAGCGCGATGGCCAAGGCATCGCCCAGCACCAGTGCGGCGGTGGTCGAGGATGTGGGCGCCAGGTTCAGCGGGCAGGCTTCCTGGGCGACGCTGGCGTCGAGGTTGACCTCGGCGGCCTGCGCCAGGGGCGAGTCCGGGTTACCGGTGAGGCTGATCATCTGGATGCCCAGGCGCTTGATCAACGGCAGCAGGGTAATGATTTCGGCGGTGCTGCCGGAGTTGGACAGGGCGAGAATGACATCGTCGCGGGTGATCATGCCCATGTCGCCATGGCTGGCTTCGGCAGGGTGCACGAAAAATGCCGGCGTGCCGGTGCTGGCCAAGGTGGCGGCGATCTTGTTGCCGATGTGCCCCGACTTGCCCATGCCGACCACGACGACCCGGCCCTTGCTCGCCAGGATCAGTTCGCAAGCCTTGACGAAATTGGCGTCGATGCGGGCCATCAGGCTCTGGACGGCTTCGAGTTCAAGGCGCAGGGTGCGCTGGGCGGATTGGATCAGCTCGCTGGATTGGCTCATGTTCGGAAAGCAATGCCTGATGAAAAGGCGGCGATTATAGCCGCAATGGAAGAAACCCTCATCCTTTCCATCGTCCTATCGAATGTCATGAAAGTCTGTCCCTGGGCTGAACGAGTCAAGGCATGGCCTTGGGGCAGCCCTGTCAGCGGTGATATAGTTTCCCGCTATTCGGCCCGCCAGGGGCGCTTGTGCCTTCAAGAAGGAGGCCGGCGTCCATTAGGACGAGGTTGCACTAGCAAGGAGTCTAGATGAGTGTGGATAGCGCCTACGCGGTCGAGTTGAAGGGCGTCACCTTCAAGCGCGGTTCGCGCAGCATTTTCAGCAATGTCGACATACGCATTCCGCGCGGCAAGGTCACCGGCATCATGGGGCCATCGGGTTGCGGCAAGACCACATTGCTGCGCCTGATGGGCGCGCAGTTGCGTCCTTCCAGTGGAGAAGTCTGGGTGGCCGGGCAGAACCTGCCTACGCTGTCCCGAAGCGACCTGTTCGATGCGCGCAAGCAAATGGGGGTGCTGTTCCAGAGCGGCGCCTTGTTCACCGACCTCGACGTGTTCGAGAATGTCGCATTCCCGCTGCGTGTGCATACCCAGCTGTCCGACGAAATGATTCGTGACATCGTGTTGATGAAGCTTCAGGCCGTCGGCCTGCGCGGCGCCATCGACCTGATGCCGGACGAACTGTCGGGTGGCATGAAGCGCCGCGTGGCGCTGGCCCGCGCGATTGCGCTGGATCCGCAGATCCTGATGTACGACGAGCCCTTCGTCGGCCAGGACCCAATCGCCATGGGCGTATTGGTGCGGCTGATCCGCCTGCTCAACGATGCGCTGGGTATCACCAGCATCGTCGTTTCCCACGATCTGGCCGAAACCGCCAGCATCGCTGACTACATCTATGTGGTCGGTGATGGGCAGGTACTGGGGCAGGGCACTCCGGACGAACTGATGGGCTCCGACAATCCACGCATCCGCCAGTTCATGAAGGGTGACCCGGACGGTCCGGTGCCATTCCACTTTCCCGCGCCTGACTACCGCGCCGATCTGCTGGGGGCGCGTTGATGCGCAGAAAATCCTTACTCGAACGTATCCGTCTGTTCGGTCGCTCGGCGATCGACGTGCTGGCGGTGCTGGGGCGTTCCTGCCTGTTCCTGTTCCACGCACTGGTAGGGCGTGGGGGTATCGGTGGCGGCTTCCAGCTGCTGACCAAGCAGTTGTATTCGGTCGGCGTGCTGTCGCTGGCGATCATCGTCGTTTCCGGTGTGTTCATCGGCATGGTGCTGGCGCTGCAGGGCTACAGCATCCTGACCAAGTACGGTTCCGAGCAGGCGGTGGGGCAGATGGTCGCGCTGACCTTGCTGCGTGAGCTCGGCCCGGTGGTGACTGCGCTGCTGTTCGCCGGTCGCGCAGGCTCGGCGCTGACCGCCGAAATCGGCAACATGAAGTCCACCGAGCAACTGTCGAGCCTGGAAATGATCGGTGTCGACCCGCTCAAGTACATCGTCGCGCCGCGCCTGTGGGCCGGCTTCATCTCGTTGCCGATGCTGGCGTTGATCTTCAGCGTGGTCGGTATCTGGGGTGGGTCCTGGGTCGCCGTCGACTGGCTGGGTGTCTACGAGGGCTCGTTCTGGGCCAACATGCAGAACAGTGTTTCCTTTACCGACGACGTGCTCAACGGGCTGATCAAGAGCCTGGTGTTCGCCTTCGTCGTCACCTGGATCGCCGTATTCCAGGGGTACGACTGTGAGCCCACCTCAGAAGGGATCAGCCGTGCCACCACCAAGACCGTGGTCTATGCCTCGCTGGCTGTCCTGGGTCTGGACTTTATTCTGACCGCCTTGATGTTTGGAGATTTCTGATGCAAAACCGCACCCTGGAAATCGGTGTCGGCCTGTTCCTTCTGGCCGGGATCCTGGCGCTGCTGCTGCTGGCCCTGCGTGTCAGCGGGTTGTCGGCCAGCCCGAGCAGCGATACCTATAAAGTTTATGCCTACTTCGACAATATCGCCGGTTTGACTGTCAGAGCTAAGGTGACCATGGCCGGGGTAACCATCGGCAAGGTCACCGCCATCGACCTGGACCGTGATTCCTACACCGGTCGGGTGACGCTGCAGCTGGACAAGAATGTCGACAACCTGCCTGTCGACTCCACTGCGTCGATCCTGACCGCTGGTCTGCTTGGCGAGAAGTACATCGGCATCAGCGTGGGCGGTGAGGAAGACGTGCTCAAGGATGGCGCCACCATCCATGACACCCAGTCCGCACTGGTGCTCGAAGATCTGATTGGCAAGTTCCTGCTCAACTCCGTTGGCAAGGAACCGAAAGAAGCGCAACCGGCTAATTAAGGAGTTTCCATGATTTCGATTCTGCGACGTGGCCTGCTGGTCCTGCTGGCGGCCTTCCCCCTGCTGACCTTCGCTGCGCAGTCGCCGCGTGACGTGGTTCAAGGCACTACCACCGAGCTATTGAGCGACCTCAAGGCCAACAAAGAACAGTACAAGACCAACCCGAATGCCTTCTACGATGCGCTCAACCGCATCCTGGGCCCGGTGGTGGACGCTGACGGCATCTCCAAAAGCATCATGACCGTCAAGTATTCGCGCAAGGCCACGCCGGAGCAAATGCAGCGCTTCCAGGAGAACTTCAAGCGCAGCCTGATGCAGTTCTATGGCAATGCACTGCTTGAGTACAACAACCAAGGCATCACCGTCGACCCGGCCAAGCCTGATGATGGCAAGCGCGCCAGCGTCGGCATGAAGGTCACCGGCAACAACGGTGCCGTGTACCCCGTGCAGTACACCCTGGAGAACCTTGGCGGCGAGTGGAAAGTACGTAACGTCATCGTCAACGGCATCAACATCGGCAAGCTGTTCCGCGACCAGTTCGCCGACGCCATGCAGCGCAACGGCAACGACCTGGACAAGACCATCAATGGCTGGGCCGGTGAAGTGGCCAAGGCCAAGGAGGCCGCCGACAACTCTCCTGACAAGGAAGTGAAATGAGCGAGACCGGCGTGAGCATGGCCGAGCCTGGCGTTCTGCGCCTGGCTGGGGTGCTGGATTACCGCAGCGGCCCGGCTTTGCGCAAGCAGGGCCAGGCGCTGATCGCGGCATGTCGCGAAACGCACGTGGTGTTGGATTGCACGGCGGTCAGCAAGTCTTCCAGTGTCGGTCTGTCGCTGCTGCTGGGCTTCATGCGCGATGCCCAGGCCGGCGGCAAACGCTGGGAAGTGCGCGGCATGCCCGACGACATGCGCGAAATTGCCGGCGTCTACGATCTGGATGAGGTGCTGGCGAGCTGAACGCTCGTCGGTGAAGGTGGGCCCCTCGGTCAGCACATGCCCTTTATGGGCTTCGCAGGCGAGGGGCTTTTTTGTATGATGGCCGACCCGCGCGCATCGGGCGCCGATTGAGGTTGAGCATGCAGGCCGTAGAAGTTAAAAGCTTCCTTGAAGAGAAATTGCCGGGATCCCGGGTCGAAGTTGAAGGCGAAGGCTGCAACTTCCAGTTGAACGTGATCAGCGATGAGTTGGCTGGCCTGAGCCCGGTCAAGCGTCAGCAGGCGATCTATGCTCACCTGAATCCCTGGATCGCCAATGGCAGCATCCATGCGGTAACCATGAAATTTTTCAGCAGCGCAGCCTGGGCTGAGCGCACCTGAGCCAACTTGGCGGCGAGATTCCAATGGACAAACTGATTATTACTGGCGGCGCTCGTCTCGACGGCGAGATCCGCATTTCGGGCGCGAAGAACGCGGCCCTGCCGATTCTGTCGGCCACCCTGCTGGCCGATGGCCCGGTGACCGTGGGCAACTTGCCACACCTGCACGACATCACCACCATGATCGAGCTGTTCGGTCGCATGGGCATCGAGCCTGTGATCGACGAAAAGCTGTCGGTCGAGATCGATCCACGCACCATCAAGACCCTGGTAGCGCCCTACGAGCTGGTCAAGACCATGCGGGCGTCGATCCTCGTGCTTGGCCCGATGGTCGCCCGCTTCGGTGAGGCCGAAGTCGCCCTGCCGGGCGGTTGCGCCATCGGTTCGCGTCCGGTGGACCTGCACATCCGTGGCCTGGAGGCCATGGGCGCGAAAATCGAAGTCGAAGGCGGCTATATCAAGGCCAAGGCGCCAGAAGGCGGCCTGCGTGGCGCACACTTCTTCTTCGATACCGTCAGCGTGACCGGTACCGAAAACATCATGATGGCCGCTGCCCTGGCCAAGGGCCGCAGCGTGCTGCAGAACGCCGCGCGTGAGCCTGAGGTGGTCGACCTGGCCAACTTCATCAATGCCATGGGCGGCAAGATCCAGGGCGCCGGTACCGATACCATCACCATCGATGGCGTCGAGCGCCTGGGTTCGGCCAACTACCGCGTCATGCCCGACCGTATCGAAACCGGTACCTACCTGGTCGCTGCTGCCGTGACCGGTGGTCGCGTCAAGGTCAAGGACACCGATCCGACCATCCTTGAAGCGGTGCTGGAAAAGCTCAAGGAAGCCGGCGCCGACATCACCACCGGTGAAGACTGGATCGAGCTGGACATGCACGGCAAGCGGCCGAAAGCCGTGAACCTGCGTACCGCGCCATACCCAGCGTTCCCGACCGACATGCAGGCGCAGTTCATCTCGCTCAATGCCATTGCCGAGGGCACCGGCGCCGTGATCGAGACGATCTTCGAGAACCGCTTCATGCACGTGTACGAAATGCACCGCATGGGCGCGCAGATCCAGGTCGAAGGCAACACCGCCATCGTCACCGGCGTACCTGTACTCAAGGGCGCCCCGGTCATGGCCACCGACCTGCGTGCATCGGCCAGCCTGGTGCTGTCGGCGCTGGTCGCCGAAGGCGATACCCTGATCGACCGCATCTACCACATCGACCGTGGTTACGAGTGCATCGAAGAAAAACTGCAGATGCTCGGCGCGAAAATCCGCCGCGTACCGGGCTAGTCGCCCGCTGGCGCAGGGACGCGCCATTCGAATTGAATGCGGTCGGGCGAAACACGCCCGGCCGGCAGTAGCCGCTTAAGGACCGACGTTCCAATGCTGACCATCGCGCTTTCCAAAGGCCGTATTCTCGACGATACCCTGCCGTTGCTGGCCGAGGCCGGTATCGTGCCGACCGAGAATCCGGACAAGAGCCGCAAGCTGATCATTCCCACCACGCAGGACGATGTGCGCCTGCTGATCGTGCGTGCCACCGACGTGCCGACCTATGTCGAGCATGGCGCCGCCGACCTGGGCGTGGCCGGCAAGGACGTGCTGATGGAGTACGGCGGCCAGGGCCTGTACGAGCCGCTGGACCTGCAGATTGCCCGCTGCAAGCTGATGACCGCGGGTGTCGTCGGTGCGCCGGAGCCCAAGGGGCGCCTGCGTGTGGCCACCAAGTTCGTCAACGTAGCCAAGCGTTACTACGCCGAACAGGGCCGTCAGGTCGACATCATCAAGCTGTACGGCTCCATGGAGCTGGCGCCGCTGATCAACCTGGCCGACAAGATCATCGACGTGGTCGACACCGGTAACACCCTGCGCGCCAACGGCCTGGAGCCTCAGGAACTGATCGCCACCATCAGCTCGCGCCTGGTCGTCAACAAAGCCTCCATGAAGATGCAGCACGCCCGCATCCAGAGCTTGATCGACACCCTGCGCCAAGCCGTCGAATCGCGACACCGCGGCTGACTTCTGCGCGCGACCTCCGCTGTCGCGCCCGTCTATCCGCGTCATAGCCATTTTTCTCGGGTGCCCGCGCGGATGGACTGGTAGCCTAGGGCGCCTGAGCATTCGCTAACAATCGAGGCCCTCGCCATGACCGTGTCCACTGCAATTGCCCGTCTCAACGCTGCTGATCCGGATTTCGCCCGACATCTGGATCATCTGCTGAGCTGGGAAAGCGTGTCCGATGATGCGGTCAACCAGCGTGTGCTCGACATCATCAAGGCCGTGCGCGAACGCGGCGATGCGGCGCTGGTGGAGTTCACCCAGCGCTTCGATGGTGTGGATGCCAAGCGCATCGACGACCTGATTCTCGGCCGTGAACGCCTCGAACTGGCGTTGACCCGCATTACTCCCGCCCAGCGCGAAGCCCTGGAGAAGGCCGCCAGCCGCGTGCGCCTTTACCATGAACGGCAGAAACAGGACTCCTGGCAGTACACGGAGGCCGATGGCACGGTGCTTGGCCAGAAAGTGACCCCGCTGGACCGCGCCGGCCTGTATGTACCCGGAGGCAAGGCGTCCTATCCATCCTCGGTGCTGATGAACGCCATCCCGGCCAAGGTCGCAGGCGTGGGCGAGGTGGTGATGGTGGTACCGACCCCGCGTGGCGAGGTCAATGAGCTGGTCCTGGCAGCCGCGTGCATCGCGGGTGTCGACCGGGTCTTCACCGTCGGGGGGGCCCAGGCGGTCGCGGCCCTGGCCTATGGCACCGAAAGCGTGCCGCAGGTGGACAAGATCGTCGGTCCGGGCAACATCTACGTGGCCACCGCCAAGCGTCATGTGTTCGGCCAGGTGGGCATCGACATGATCGCCGGCCCGTCGGAGATTCTCGTGGTGTGCGACGGCCAGACCGACCCGGACTGGATCGCCATGGACCTGTTCTCCCAGGCCGAGCACGACGAAGACGCCCAGGCCATCCTGGTCAGCCCGGATGCCGCCTTCCTCGATCGTGTTGCCGCTAGCATCGACAAGCTGATGCCGACCATGGAGCGCGCCGAGATCATCGAGAAGTCGATCAATGGCCGCGGTGCCTTGGTCCAGGTGCGCGACATGCAGCAGGCCATCGAAGTGGCCAACCGCATCGCCCCAGAGCACCTGGAACTGTCGGTCGCCGACCCCCAGGCATGGCTGCCACAGATCCGCCACGCTGGCGCGATCTTCATGGGTCGTCACACCAGCGAAGCGCTGGGCGATTACTGCGCCGGCCCCAACCACGTGTTGCCCACCTCCGGCACCGCCCGCTTTTCCTCGCCGCTGGGCGTTTATGACTTCCAGAAGCGTTCGTCGATCATCTTCTGCTCCGAGCAGGGCGCATCCGAGCTGGGGCGAACCGCCTCGGTCCTGGCCCGTGGCGAGTCGCTGACCGCCCACGCCCGCAGCGCTGAATACCGTATCCTGACCCAAGACAAGGGGAACTGAGCATGAGTCGATTCTGGAGCCCCTTCGTCAAGGACCTGGTGCCTTACGTCCCGGGCGAGCAGCCTAAGCTGGCCAGACTGGTCAAGCTGAACACCAACGAGAACCCCTACGGTCCGTCGCCCAAGGCACTGGAAGCCATGCGCGGTGAACTCAGCGACAACTTGCGTCTGTACCCGGATCCGAACAGTGACCGGCTCAAGCAGGCGGTCGCCGATTACTACGCCGTGACGCCGCAGCAGGTGTTCGTCGGCAACGGCTCGGACGAGGTGCTGGCGCACATTTTCCACGGCCTGTTCCAGCACGGCGCGCCGTTGCTGTTCCCGGATGTCAGCTACAGCTTCTACCCCGTGTACTGCGGCCTGTACGGCATCGCGTTCGAACAGGTGCCGCTGGATGAGCAGTTCCAGATTCGCGTCGCGGACTATGCCAAGCCCAATGCCGGCATCATCTTCCCCAACCCCAATGCGCCGACCGGCTGCCTGATGCCGCTTGAGCAGGTCGAGCAACTGCTGCAGGCCAACCGTGATTCGGTGGTCGTGGTCGATGAGGCCTACATCGATTTCGGTGGCGAAACCGCGATCAAGCTGGTGGACCGCTACGACAACCTGCTGGTGACCCAGACCCTGTCGAAGTCGCGCTCGTTGGCCGGTTTGCGCGTGGGCCTGGCTGTGGGGCACCCGGACCTGATCGAGGCCTTGGAGCGGATCAAGAACAGTTTCAACTCCTATCCCCTCGACCGCATGGCCATCGTTGGCGCGGCTGCGGCCTTCGAGGACCGGGCTTACTTCGAGGAAACCTGCCGCAAGGTGATCGACAGCCGCCAGGCACTGGTCGAACAACTTACGGCCAAGGGCTTCGAAGTGCTGCCGTCGGCCGCCAACTTCATCTTCGCCCGCCACCCGCAGCAGGATGCGGCGCAGTTGGCGGCGCGGCTGCGTGAGCAGGGCGTGATCGTGCGTCATTTCAAGCAGGCGCGCATTGCCCAGTTCCTGCGCATCACCATCGGCACGCCGGAAATGAACCAGGCGTTGCTCGATGCGCTGAATTGAGCCGGTAGTCCACTCGCCGGCAAGCCAGCTCCCGCAGGCACTGTGCTGATCTCCAAGGTCGGTACGGTTTCTGTGGGAGCCGGCTTGCCGGCGTTTGCTTTCAAGGGGCAATGGTCGGCTTGTTGCGCACAGCCACCGGTATTCCATCCAGCACCAGGACGTAGTCGTTGGCCTGGCGCATGCCTTGCGGGTCGATCCATTGCTGAACGCTCGCCTGTACGTGAGCGGCCAATTGGCCATTGCGGTAGATGACAACCATCTGCTGTGATGAACTGTTCCACAGCAGCTTGGACTCACTTTCCCTTACCCTTGCCTTGCGCACTCCCGTGTCGCCCAGCAACGGCGTGCCATCGAGTTTCCAGTCGGGTAGCACGTCGAGCCCCATGTGCCGCAGCACCGTGGGCACCACCGACGTTTGAGCGGCAAAGCTGTACAGATTGTTCGGCCCGGGGTGGTCTTGCGCAGTGCTGGGCTCGGTCAGTTCTTCGTTCAGCGGTTTGTTGCTGGCGATGAACACGGTCTTTTCCTGCTCGCTCACGCCGCCGTGACCCGTGCCCCAATAGTCCCGGCCATGGTCGGTGCTGACGACCACCAGCCAATCTTCCAGCGGATGCTTGTGGCGTCGCTCGTCCAGTTTGTCCAGCAGGCGGCCCAGACGGCTGTCCGCATTCTGCAGGGCCTGCTGGTAGCGGGCGCCGAAGCCGTGGTCGTGACCGACCTGGTCAGGCTCATCCAGCTGGATGAAAGTGAAATCCGCCGGAGTGCTGTCGAGGATTGCCAGGGTACGCTCGATAACTTGCTCGTCGGTCAACCCGCTTTCGCGCACATCGTTGCCCTGGGCATCTTCCAGCAGGAACGCGGTGTTGATGGGCGACCAGTTCACAATGCTGGAAAGGTAGGCGTGGGGCAGGGCCTGTCTGAGCCGTCGGAACAGGCTTGGGTAGGCCGGGTCGAGCCTCAGTGACGGCTCGTTGGACACCACGCCGTGCTTGCTCGCCCAGACGCCGGTCAGCAGTGTCATCCACCCTGGGCCGCTGAGGGTTGCCTGCTCGCTCGCACGGCCAGTGATGCCTCCGCTATACGCCTTGCCGTAGTGCAGTCGCCGCTTGAGGTTGGTGTCTTCTCCCAGTTGCTCGTAACGCTGCAACTGGACACCGTCCAGGCCAACGATCAGCGTCTTGGGTTGAGCGGCCTTTGGCGACAGGTCGCAGCCGGCCAAAAGCAGGCACAGAAGCAGGGGCCATCGGTGAAACGGCATCGGTACATGTCCTCCAGCGCAACGCGCCAAGCGTTGCAACAACGCGGGCTGACCACAACTGGCAAAAATGCCAGGTGGTTTGCTGTTGCTGGCGCCTTGCTTTAAGCTTTCGAAAATTCATCGGATGATTGGTTGAGTAACATGAGCAGTGAATTGTCCAAGCGCTCGCTGGTCGAGCTGGCGGTCGAGCGCATGCGTGAGCGGATCCTCCAGGGTGACTGGCAGGTCGGCCAGCGCTTGCCGACCGAGCCCGAGCTCGCCCTGGAGCTGGGCATCAGCCGCAACACCGTGCGTGAAGCCATGCGCGTCCTGGCATTCAGTGGCCTGGTGGAAATCCGCCAGGGCGATGGCAGCTACCTGCGCACGGCCCAGGACCCATTGCAGGCCGTGCTGGCCATGTCGCGCTGCACGCCTGAACAAGCCCGCGAAACGCGGCACATCCTGGAGACCGAAGCCATCGGCCTGGCAGCCTTGCGCCGTACCGAAGCGGATGTGCAGGGGCTGCGTGAGGCATTGGAAGACAGCGGTAAGCACTTTCACGGCGACATCGATGCCTATGTGAACTGCGACCTGGTGTTTCACCAGCGGCTGGTGGATGCCGCGCACAACCCGTCGCTGAGCGAGCTGTATCGCTATTTCTCCGGTGTGGTGGCGGCTGCGCTGCAACGCAACATGAGCACGGTGCCGCGCTCCCAGGTGACCTTCGATCTGCACGGAGAGATTCTCCAGGCCGTCGAGCAGCGTGATCCTGAGCGGGCCAAGCGCCTGAGCCGAACCCTCATTGAATCCTGATATCGAGAAGGCCATGGCCGAACCAATGACCCGAAATACTTCCGACGGCGAGCGGGAGTTCGATGAACTGCTGATCGACGCTGAAGCCAACGACGCGCAAGTACAACAGCAACCGGTGGCGCTGGCGCGCCCGTGGCTGCTGTTGCTCGGGCTGGTACTGGTGGCGCTGAACCTGCGTCCCGCGTTGTCGAGCATGGCGCCTGTGCTGGGGCAGGTCTCTGCAGGCCTGGGCTTGACGGGCTCCGAGGCCGGGCTGCTGACCACGTTGCCAGTCCTCTGTCTTGGCCTGTTCGCACCCCTGGCACCGATTCTGGCGCGTCGTTTTGGTGGCGAGCGCGTGATTCTCGGTATCCTGTTCACCCTGGCCCTGGGCATTCTGGTGCGCAGCACCCTGGGGGTTGCGGGTGTCTTCCTGGGCAGCCTGATGGCCGGTGCGAGCATCGGCATCATCGGTGTTCTGCTACCGGGCATCGTCAAGCGAGACTTCCCGCGGCATGCCGGCACGCTGACCGGTGTCTATACCATGGCGCTATGCCTCGGTGCTGCGATGGCGGCGGGTGCCACGGTACCTTTGGCCACGCGCTTCGACGGTAGCTGGGCAATGGGGCTCGGGTTCTGGTTGGTGCCGGCATTGTTGGCGATGCTGGTGTGGTTGCCCCAGGCGCGCCAAGGACATGGCCTGCACAAGGTCGCCTATCGCGTGCGTGGGCTGTGGCGTGATCCGCTGGCCTGGCAGGTCACGCTGTACATGGGGTTGCAGTCGTCGTTGGCGTATATCGTCTTCGGCTGGTTGCCGTCGATTCTGATCGCGCGCGGCTTGAGCCCGACAGAGGCGGGGTTGGTGTTGTCCGGTTCGGTGATCCTGCAGCTGGTCAGTTCGCTCAGTGCACCTTGGCTGGCGACCAGGGGCAAAGACCAGCGCCTGGCGATCGTGATTGTCATGCTGCTCACCCTGGCCGGCTTGTTCGGTTGCCTGTATGCGCCGCTTTCCGGCCTCTGGGGGTGGGCGGTGGTGTTGGGGCTGGGCCAGGGCGGCACCTTCGCCCTGGCACTGACCTTGATCGTACTGCGCTCTGGGGATGCGCACGTAGCTGCCAACCTGTCCAGCATGGCCCAGGGGGTCGGCTACACGCTGGCCTCCATGGGGCCTTTCGCCGTGGGGGTGGTGCATGACTTGACGGGAGGCTGGGCGGCTGTGGGTTGGATCTTCGCCGTTCTGGGTATCGGTGCCCTCGTGTTCGGGCTTGGGGCGGGTCGGGCTGAGCATGTGCAGGTAACCTGCGAAAAAGTGTGAGGTGGGCGGCTGCACTGCGCCTGTGGCCGGCAAGTTGGCGCTGGCAGCGGTGGTTGCTGGCGATGGGTATTCATGGCGCAAATGGGCATGGCGTTGCAGGCGCTGGCGGATTATCGTGCAGCCTTCGCCCCCTCCAAGATGGACCTGAGCCCATGAGCGACGCCAACCGTGACCTGATCAACCGCTTCTACCAGGCCTTCCAGCGCCTGGACGCCGAGGCCATGGTGGCGTGCTACAGCGACGATATCGTCTTCAGCGACCCGGTGTTCGGCACGCTGCGTGGCGACGACGCAGGTGACATGTGGCGCATGCTCACCACCCGCGCCAAAGACTTTTCGCTGATCTTCGACCAGGTCCAGGCCAACCATGGCAGCGGCTGCGCGCACTGGGTGGCTACCTACCTGTTCAGTCAGACCGGGCGCGTCGTGATCAACGATATCCAGGCCCGCTTCGTGATTCGTGATGGGCTGATCTGCCAGCATGACGACAGCTTCGACCTGTGGCGCTGGTCGCGTCAGGCGTTGGGTCTGCCAGGTGTGCTGCTGGGCTGGTCACCCATGCTACAGAACAAGGTACGTCAACAAGCGTTCAAAGGGCTGCGTGCGTTCCAGCAAGCGCGCTGAGCGGGTAAGCTGTCGGCTTTATCCTCAGTGCGAAGCCTCGTGAGCGAAGTCGTCGAAAACACCACCGGCAAACCCTGGTACGTCTACCTGGTACGCGCCGCCAATGGCTCTTTGTACTGCGGCATCAGTGATGACCCGCAGCGGCGGTTCATCGCGCATCAGAAGGGGCAGGGCGCCCGCTATTTCAAGACCAGCCCGGCCCAGGCGCTGGTCTACGTCGAACAGTGGCCGGACAAAGGCGAGGCGCTGCGCCAGGAGCGGCTGGTGAAGAAACTGCGCAAGTCGGCGAAGGAGGCGTTGGTAGCCTCCTATGGCGCCGGTATCGCCTGAGAAGTTGGGGCCCTTGACTGGCCCGGCCCTGTCAGTCCTTGCGTCGCTTGAGCTGATCGACCAGCTGCGTTGGCAGGCCCTTGATGATCAAGGTTCCGGCCGCCTCGTCATACTCCACCTTGTCTCCCAGCAAATGCGCCTCGAAGCTGATCGACAGCCCCTCGGCGCGACCCGTGAAGCGGCGGAACTGATTGAGGGTGCGCTTATCGGCCGGAATCTCCGGCGAGAGCCCGTAGTCCTTGTTGCGAATGTGATCGTAGAACGCCTTGGGGCGGTCCTCGTCGATCAGGCTGGACAGCTCTTCCAGTGTGACAGGTTCGCCGAGCTTGGTTTGCGTGGTGGCGTACTCGACCAGCGTCTGGGTCTTCTCGCGTGCGGATTCCTCAGGCAGGTCTTCGCTCTCGACGAAATCGCTGAATGCCTTGAGCAGGGTGCGGGTTTCCCCTGGGCCGTCGACCCCTTCCTGGCAGCCGATGAAATCACGGAAGTAATCCGAAACCTTCTTCCCATTCTTGCCCTTGATGAACGAGATGTACTGTTTGGAATTCTGGTTGTTCTTCCACTCGGACAGGTTGATGCGGGCGGCAAGGTGCAGTTGGCCCAGGTCCAGGTGGCGTGAAGGGGTAACATCCAGCTCGGCGTTCACCGCCACGCCTTCACTGTGGTGCAGCAGGGCGATGGCCAGGTACTCGGTCATGCCTTGCTGGTAGTGGGCGAAGAGGATGTGCCCTCCAGTGGAGAGGTTGGATTCTTCCATCAGTTTTTGCAGGTGTTCGACTGCCACCCGGCTGAAGGCGGTGAAGTCTTTCTCGCCATCGAGGTACTGCTTCAACCAGCCGCTGAGCGGATAGGCGCCGGACTCGCCGTGGAAGAAGCCCCAGGCTTTGCCTTGCTTGGCGTTGTAGCTGTCGTTGAGGTCGGCCAGCAGGTTTTCGATGGCGTCCGATGCGCCAAGCTCGCTATCACGTGCATGGAGTACGGCGGGGCTGCCATCGGGCTTCTTGTCGATCAGGTGAACGATGCAATGACGGATTGGCATGGAATTCTCGAATGGGGTTGGGCGGTGCATGGCCGCGCTGCAAAGTCGCCAAGTTTACCTGAGTGAACCGGTGATGCAGTGGCCAGATGTTGGCGTAAATGCCTGTTGTTCGTTTTTTGTTCAATTTTGTGCGTTTTCGGGCTAAACCCCCGAAAAACCAGCACAAAATCAAAGTTGGCAGCGGATATTTATCCATTCCTGTGGTAGCTTTGCGCGGTCTTGCGCCCCCTGAAGTGGCGCATTGCTGGCAGTTGCTGGCGTCGTGTCGAACCAAACGCCGATTTTCGAATCTACATACGCGATTGGCGCGGCCCTCCAGTATTCAGGGGCTGGCCCGATAACGACGTAGCACGCTGCATAACCTCTGAATTTTTTAGGGAAGGAACACCATCATGGCATTGACCAAAGACCAACTGATTGCCGACATCGCCGAATCGATCGCCGCGCCAAAAGCCACCGCTAAAAACGCTCTGGAGCAACTGGGCCAGATCGTTGCTGACCAACTGGAAAACGGCGCTGAGATCACCCTGCCAGGCATCGGCAAGCTGAAAGTCTCCGAGCGTCCTGCCCGCACTGGCCGCAACCCTTCGACTGGCGCTGCCATCGAAATCGCTGCCAAGAAAGTCGTCAAGTTCGTTCCGGCCAAAGCCCTGACCGACGCCATCAACAAGTAATTGTCGATGTCTTGATGAAACCGCGCCCGGCTTGTCCGGGCGCGGTTTTTTCATGCCTGCGATTTACGCCGCGCATGCCAGGCCTGGCGCGCTGCGTCATCCTGGAAGCTCCAGGCGACCATGCGGCTCTGCTTCTGTCCCTGGCCCATCTCGACGATACGCACGGCCTTGGTTCCGACCTTCTTCAGGGCGGCCTCGATGCCAGGCAGGTTGCTGGCCTTGGACACCAGGCTGGTGAACCACAGCACTCGCTCGGCGTATTGCGCGCTTTCCTCGACCAGCTGGGTGACGAAGCGGATCTCGCCGCCCTCGCACCATAGCTCGTTGTTCTGTCCGCCGAAGTTCAGCACAGGCAACCTACGCTGGGGAGCCTGCTTGCCCAGGTTCTTCCATTTGCGCTGGCTGCCACGGGTGGCTTCGTCGCGTGAAGCGTGAAAAGGTGGGTTGCACAGGGTCAGGTCGAAGCGTTCGTCCTCTTGCAGCAGGCCGCTGAGGATGCGCTTGCGGTTGGCCTGCTGACGCAGGGCGATTGCCTTGCTCAGGCCATTGGCCTGGACGATGGCCTTGGCCGAGGCCAGGGCCACGGGGTCGATGTCCGAACCCAGGAAGCGCCAGCGATAGTCGCTGTGGCCCAGCAGGGGGTAGATGCAGTTGGCTCCGACGCCGATGTCCAGTGCGCGCACCTGGGCGCCCTTGGGGATGTCGCCGGCATTGTCCTCGGCCAGCAGGTCGGCGGCGACGTGGATGTAGTCGGCGCGGCCTGGAATCGGCGGGCACAGGTAGTCGGCAGGGATATCCCAGTGCTGGATGCCGTACTGTGCCTTGAGCAGGGCGCGGTTAAACACCCGCACGGCTTCGGGGTTGGCGAAGTCGATGCTGGGTTTGCCGTAGGGGTTGGTGATGGTGAAACGGGCCAGGTCAGGGTGGGCCTTGATCAGGCTGGGGAAGTCATAGCGGCCCTGGTGGCGGTTGCGCGGGTGCAGGGTGGGTTTGTTCGGGGTCATGCTCGGGTCCGGTGTTGCTTGCGCTGGCCAGAGGGCCGCTGTGCGGCCCATTCACGGCCAAGGCCGCTCCCACAGGATAGTGGTGCTACTTCAAGGCAGCCTCATTCCTGTGGGAGCGGCCTTGGCCGCGAACGAGGGCGAAGCCCTCGCCGGTCAGATCAGCAATGTCAGGTTACAGCGCTGCAATCCGCGCATGCTGCTCGGTGAAGTTGGCCAGGGCCTGCTCGGACTCGGCCAGCTTGGCGCGCTCCTTCTCGATCACTGCAGGCGGTGCCTTGTCGACGAAGGCGGCATTGGACAGCTTGCCACCCACACGGGCCACTTCGCCTTGTAGACGCTGGATCTCCTTGTTCAGGCGAGCCAGTTCGGCGTCCTTGTCGATCAGGCCGGCCATCGGTACCAGCACCTGCAGGTCACCCACCAGCGCGGTGGCCGACAGCGGGGCTTCGTCCTGCTCACCGAGAACGGTGAACGACTCGACCTTGGCCAGCTTCTTCAGCAGTGCTTCGTTTTCCTGCAGGCGACGTTGATCGTCGGCATTGGCGTTCTTGAGGAACAGCGGCAGCGGCTTGCCAGGACCGATGTTCATCTCGGCGCGGATGTTGCGCAGGCCGACCATCAGCTGTTGCAGCCACTCGATATCGCCTTCGGCGGCGACGTCGATGCGTTCTTCGTTCGCCACCGGCCAGGGTTGCAGCATGATGCTCTTGCCTTGGATGCCTGCCAGCGGCGCGATGCGCTGCCAGATCTCTTCGGTGATGAACGGCATGAACGGGTGGGCCAGGCGCAGGGCCACTTCCAGCACGCGAACCAGAGTACGGCGAGTGCCACGGGCACGTTCGACCGGGGCGTTCTCGTCCCACAGCACGGGCTTGGACAGCTCCAGGTACCAGTCGCAGTACTGGTTCCAGATGAACTCGTACAGGGCTTGGCTGGCCAGGTCGAAACGGAACTGCTCGAGTTGGCGAGTCACTTCGGCTTCGGTGCGCTGCAGCTGCGAGATGATCCAGCGGTCGGCCAGCGACAGCTCGACGGCTTCGCCGTTCTGGCCGCAGTCCTCGCCTTTGTCCAGCACGTAGCGGGCGGCGTTCCAGATTTTGTTGCAGAAGTTGCGGTAGCCCTCGACGCGGCCCATGTCGAACTTGATGTCACGACCGGTGGAAGCCAGCGAGCAGAAGGTGAAACGCAGGGCGTCGGTACCGTAGCTGGCGATGCCTTCCGGGAACTCGGCCTTGGTCTGCTTGGCGATTTTCTCGGCCAGCTTGGGTTGCATCATGCCGCTGGTGCGTTTTTCCAGCAGGGCGTCGAGGGTGATGCCGTCGACGATGTCCAGCGGGTCCAGCACGTTGCCCTTGGACTTGGACATCTTCTGGCCCTGGCCGTCACGCACTAAACCGTGCACGTAGACGGTCTTGAACGGTACCTGCGGGGTGCCGTCTTCGTTCTTGATCAGGTGCATGGTCAGCATGATCATGCGCGCAACCCAGAAGAAGATGATGTCGAAGCCGGTGACCAGCACGTCCGTGGAGTGGAAGGTCTTCAGGAACTCGGTCTGCTCCGGCCAGCCCAGGGTGGAGAAGGTCCACAGGCCCGAGCTGAACCAGGTGTCGAGCACGTCGTCGTCCTGGCGCAGCACCACGTCGGCGCCGAGGTTGTGCTTGGCACGGACTTCTTCTTCGTTGCGGCCGACGTAGACCTGGCCAGTCTCGTCGTACCAGGCTGGGATGCGGTGGCCCCACCACAGCTGGCGGCTGATGCACCAGTCCTGGATATCGCGCATCCACGAGAAGTACATGTTCTCGTACTGCTTGGGCACGAACTGGATACGGCCATCTTCGACCGCGGCGATGGCAGGTTCTGCCAGCGGCTTGGTGGAAACGTACCACTGGTCGGTCAGCCATGGCTCGATGACGGTGCCCGAACGGTCGCCTTTCGGCACTTTCAGGGCATGGTCATCGATGCTCACCAGCAGGCCTTGGGCGTCCAGGTCGGCGACGATCTGCTTACGCGCGACGAAACGGTCCAGGTTGGCGTACTGGGCAGGCAGGCGGGTGTCGATCTGCTCGTTGACGGAGCCGTCGAGGTTGAAGGCCTGGGCGCTTGCCAGCACCATGGCGTTCTTGTCGAAGATGTTGAGCAGCGGCAGGTTGTGGCGCTTGCCGACTTCGTAGTCGTTGAAGTCGTGGGCCGGGGTGATCTTCACGCAGCCGGTGCCGAATTCCGGGTCGCAGTAGTCGTCGGCGATGATCGGAATGCGACGACCGACCAACGGCAGTTCGACGAACTTGCCGATCAGCGCCTGATAGCGCTCGTCGTTCGGGTTGACGGCAACCGCCACGTCGCCCAGCAGGGTTTCCGGACGGGTGGTGGCAACGACCAGGTGGTCCTTGCCTTCAGCGGTTTTGGCGCCGTCGGCCAGCGGGTAGCGCAGGTTCCACAGGTGGCCTTTCTCGTCGTGGTTTTCGACTTCCAGGTCGGAGATGGCGGTGTGCAGCTTGGTGTCCCAGTTGACCAGGCGCTTGCCGCGATAGATCAGGCCGTCTTCGTGCAGGCGTACGAAGGCTTCCTTGACCGCTTCGGACAGGCCGTCATCCATGGTGAAGCGCTCGCGGCTCCAGTCCACGGACGAGCCCAGGCGGCGGATCTGACGGCTGATGTTGCCGCCGGACTGCTCTTTCCATTCCCAGACTTTCTCGAGGAAGGCTTCACGGCCCAGGTCATGACGGTTCTGGCCCTTGGCCTCGAGCTGGCGCTCGACCAGCATTTGGGTGGCGATACCGGCGTGGTCGGTACCTGGCTGCCACAGGGTGTTGCGGCCTTGCATACGGCGGAAACGGATCAGGGCGTCCATGATCGCGTTGTTGAAGCCGTGGCCCATGTGCAGGCTGCCCGTCACGTTCGGCGGCGGGATCATGATGGTGTAGGACTCGCCTGCACCTTGCGGGGCGAAATAGTTCTCGGACTCCCAGGTGTTGTACCAGGAAGTTTCGATGGCGTGCGGCTGGTAGGTCTTATCCATGCGCGGCGGGACCCTATGGCATTTATTCGGGAAAGCCGGGAAGTATAACCAAGGTGGGGGCCGCAAGCGACACGCCTCTGTCATCTGTTGGCGCGGCGATGCCTGCTTCGCAGGTAAACCCGCTCCCATCGGGACCGCGCAGGCGCCTGCCGGTGGGAGAGGGCTTACCCGCGAAGGGGCGCCGCGAGACGTGGACCTTACTCGGAGCGCTTGATCAGGCGTTCCATGCGCGCATCCAGCCGGCGCTTGATTTCGGTCTCGATATGCGGGGTAAAGTCGTTGATCACGTCCTGCATGATCTGTTGCGCGGCTGCGCGCAACTCGCTTTCCAGGTGCAGCAGCGTGTCCTGGCGGCGGGTCTGCGGGTCATCCGCGGTGGCTGCAGGCACAGGCTCGGGTTCGACCGGCGGGTTGCCTGCCGGTACATCGAGCAACAGCGGAATCTGTTCCACCGTCTCGGTCAGCAGAGGCGGTTGCAGGTTGGCATCTCCCAGCAGCTGGCGAATCGACTCCAGGTCGTCGAGCAGATGGGCGGAATCGGGTAGGGCGGAAGGCTTGTCCATCGTCGTCAAAGTCGCTGTAAGCGGTGGTCTTGCAGAGCATAGCCCCGTTCGCGGTAGAAACGGAATCGTTCGCGCGCTGACTGGCGGATGCCAGGCTCCTCGACGACGATCTCGGCAACCCGTTCGAACTGGTCGACGAACCCTGGCACCGAGGCGCCGAGGTTGATCAGCAGGTCGCGGTGGTCGCCTGCATCGTCAGCCAGGCCCAAGGCCACTTGGGCATCGGCATGCGCTTCGGCCCGGTCGTGAGGCACGAAAGCCTCGCCCTTGAAACGCCACAGGCGCAGGTCCAGCTCGTCGCGTTGTTCGGCGTCCTGGCAATGCAGGTAGACGCGATGGCCGAGCCGCCAGGCCTTCTCGCACAGCTTGCAGGCGAAATCCAAGCGTGCCGACAAGGCGTCGGTGGGCAGGATGTAGAAATCGACTTTGCTCATGGTTTGGTCTACCGGCCGGTGGCGCACTGGGCGCCACCGGTTTCACGGTTTCAGGCGCCGGCGCGGTCCAGCAGGTACTGCGTCAGCAATGGAACCGGGCGACCCGTGGCGCCTTTGTCCTTGCCGCCGCTGATCCAGGCGGTGCCGGCGATGTCCAGGTGCGCCCAGTTGTAGGCCTTGGCGAAGCGCGACAGGAAGCACCCTGCGGTGATGGTGCCGGCTTTTGGGCCGCCGATGTTGCCCATGTCGGCGAATGGGCTGTCCAGTTGTTCCTGGTATTCATCGAACAGTGGCAGCTGCCAGGCGCGGTCGTCGGCGCGCTTGCCGGCGTCGAGCAATTGATCGATCAGCTCGTCGTTGTTGCCCATCAGTCCCGAGGTGTGGCTGCCCAGGGCGACGATGCAGGCGCCGGTCAGGGTGGCGATATCGATCACGGCCTGAGGCTTGAAGCGCTCGGCGTAGGTCAGGGTGTCGCACAGCACCAGGCGGCCTTCGGCGTCGGTGTTGAGGATTTCCACGGTCTGGCCGCTCATGGTGGTGACGATGTCGCCCGGGCGAGTCGCGCCGCCGCTAGGCATGTTCTCGGCACAGGCCAGCAGGCACACCAGGTTGATCGGCAGTTGCAGTTCCAGCACTGCGCGCAGGGTGCCGAAGACACTTGCCGAACCGCACATGTCGAACTTCATTTCATCCATGCCGGCGCCAGGCTTGAGGCTGATGCCGCCGGTGTCGAAGGTGATGCCCTTGCCGACCAGCACGAAGGGTTTCTCGCTTTTCTTGCCGCCCTGGTAGTTCATCACGATCAGCCGTGGAGGCTGGTCGCTGCCCTGGCCCACGGCATAGAAGGCGCCCATGCCCAGGTCCTTGATCTTCTTCTCGTCCAGCACTTCGACTTTCAGCGACTTGTGTGCCTTGCCCAGCTCCTTGGCTTGGTCCGCCAGGTAGCTTGGATGGCAGACGTTCGGCGGCAAGTTGCCCAGGTCGCGGGTGAAGGCCATGCCGGTGGCGATGGCGCTGGCGTGCTTTACGGCGCGCTCGGCTTCGGCCTGGCCGGCCTTGTCGGTCAGCAGGGTGACTTTCTTCAGGGCCCGCGGCTCAGCCTTCTGGCTCTTGAAGCGATCGAACACGTACTCGCCGTCGAGCAGGGTTTCGGCCAGCAGGCGGTACTTGCCGTAGTGAGCGTCGCGGTTGCTGACAGCGATGTCGTCCAGGGCCAGTACGGCATCTCCGCCGCCCAGGTTTTTCAACACACCGGCCACGCTGGCTACCAGCTTGCGCCAGGCGCGATCGCCAAGGGCTTCTTCCTTGCCGCTGCCAACCAGCAGCACGCGTTCGGCCTTGAGCCCTGGCAGGCTGTGCAGGAGCAGGGTCTGGCCAGGCTTGCCGGCCAGGTCGCCACGCTTGAGCAGGGCAGCAATGGCGCCGTCGGAGGCTTGGTCGACGGCCTTGGCGACAGCGCCGAGCTTACGACCTTCGCCTACTGGTACGACCAGCGTTGCGGTTTTCACAGATGCAGCAGCTACGCTTTTTACAACCAGTTCCATGTCAGGGTCCCCGAATGATCTTTACCGTAGGCGCTGAATGTTCGCGTGCGCCGGGCAGGCTTGGCCGCGTGGTCGCGTGCCAGTGGAAAAGCTGCCAGTTTGAGCCTGCGACAAGCGTGCTGACAACCCCGACGTGCGGCTTCATGCGCGGCCAAGTGACAGGCGCGGTCAATCACAGGATAATGCGCGCACTTTTATGGAGGTTCGCCTTTGGCGAACCAGCATTGGTCTGGCTGTACTACGTCATAGTCTGGCGCCATTGTTTGGCAGTCCGCCCCTGACAACCCAGGAGTGTCTGGTTTGATCGTCTTTCGTTATCTGTCCCGCGAGGTCCTGGTGACCTTGAGCGCCGTCAGCGCTGTGCTGCTGGTGATCATCATGAGCGGGCGCTTCATCAAGTACCTGGCCCAGGCCGCCCAAGGCGTGCTCGACCCGAGTGTACTGTTCCTGATCATGGGTTTCCGCCTGCCGGGTTTCCTGCAGCTGATTCTCCCACTGGGCCTGTTCCTCGGCATCTTGCTGGCCTATGGCCGGTTATACCTGGAAAGCGAGATGACCGTGCTGTCGGCCACCGGCATGAGCCAGCAGCGCCTGCTGGGCCTGACCATGGCCCCGGCGGCGCTGGTGGCATTGCTGGTCGCGTGGCTGAGCCTGAGCCTTGCGCCGCTGGGCGTTGCCCAGGTGCAGCAAATCATCAGCCAGCAGGACGCGCTGACCGAATTCGACACCCTGGTGCCGGGGCGTTTCCAGACCTTGCGTGATGGCTCGCGGGTGACCTACACCGAGCAGCTTTCGGACGACCGCATCAACTTGGGTGGCGTGTTCATCTCCGAGAAACGCTTCAACCAGGACAAGACCAAGGACCGCGCTCCTTCGGTGCTGGTCGCCGAGAAAGGTCACCAGGAAGTGCAGGCCGACGGCAACCGCTACCTGATCCTGGAAAATGGCTATCGCTATGACGGCAACCCTGGCCAGGCTGACTACCGTGCCATCAAGTACGACACCTACGGCGTATTGCTACCCAAGCCTGAAGTCAGCGAGGAAGTGACCGAGCGCGAAGCGATCCCGACCTCCCAACTGATCGGCCAGAAAGGCCTGCGTGAGCGCGCCGAGCTGCAATGGCGTCTGTCGCTGCCGATCCTGGTGTTCATCGTGACCGTGCTGGCAGTGCCGCTGGCCAAGGTCAACCCACGCCAGGGCCGCTTCCTCAAGCTGCTGCCGGCGATTCTTCTGTACATGGCCTACCTGACGATGCTGATTTCCGTACGTGGCGCCCTTGAGAAGGGCAAGTTGCCGATTGGCCTGGGTATCTGGTGGGTGCATGGACTGTTCCTGCTCATCGGCCTGGGCCTGATGTATTGGGAACCGCTGCGTCTCAAGCGCGCTGCCCGTCGTGCGGAGGTGGCCCATGGCTAAGCTCGATCGCTATATCGGCCAGAGCGTGCTGCTGGCCATTCTGGCGGTGCTGGGGATCATCCTCGGCCTGGCCTCGCTGTTTGCCTTCATCGACGAGATGGGCGACCTGAGCGACACCTACACGGTGATGGAGGCAGGTAACTTCGTCCTGCTGACCGCACCGCGTCGTCTGTACGAAATGCTGCCGATGGCCGCGCTGATCGGCTGCCTGGTCGGCCTGGGCAGCCTGGCCAGCAGTAGTGAGCTGACCATCATGCGCGCCGCTGGCGTTTCCATCGGCCGTATCGTCTGGGCGGTGATGAAGCCGATGCTGGTGCTGATGCTGGTGGGCCTCCTGATTGGCGAGTACGTGGCGCCGGTCACCGAAAACAAGGCCCAGGCCGACCGTTCCCTGGCCCAAGGCGGGGGAGAGGCACAAAGTTCCAAGCGCGGCATGTGGCACCGTCAGGGTGACGAGTTCGTGCACATCAACGCCGTGCAGCCCAACGGCCTGCTGCTGGGCGTGACCCGTTACCGCTTCGACAACGAGCGCAAGATCATCACGTCGAGCTTCGCCCGCCGTGCGCAATACAACCAGGATCACTGGGTGCTCAGCGACGTCAGCACCACGTATTTCCGTGGCGACCACACTGAAGTGGTGAAGGCGCCGCAGGAGCGTTGGGATGTCTCGGTCACGCCGCAACTGCTCAACACCGTGGTGCTGGCGCCTGAATCGCTGTCGATCACCGGGCTGTGGGACTACATCCATTACCTGTCCGACCAGGGCCTGAACAACGCGCGTTACTGGCTGGCGTTTTGGACCAAGGTGCTGCAGCCGGCGGTGACCGCGGCGCTGGTGCTGATGGCGATTTCCTTCATCTTCGGCCCACTGCGCTCTGTGACCCTGGGACAGCGGGTATTTACCGGTGTGCTGGTGGGCTTCGTGTTCCGCATTGGCCAGGACCTGCTTGGCCCTTCGAGCCAGGTGTTCGGCTTCCCGCCGCTGCTGGCGGTGGTGATCCCCGCCGGTATCTGTGCGGTGGCCGGTTTGTGGCTGTTGCGCAGAGCTGGTTGAGGTCAGTGGTGCATGCCGTGAGTGTTGCGGTGTGTGCCGGATCGAGCGCCGCCCGCGCGGCGCATCGCGAGCAAGGCTCGCTCCTACAGACGCCCGCGATACTGTGCCTTGCACCAAAGCGGTCGCGCGCAAATCCCACAGGTGTAGCTGGCCCGAAATAACCGTAGGAGCGAGCCTTGCTCGCGATGCGCCGCGCGGGCGGCGCTCGACCTATCGGACACCCTATCCTTCACGGCCTACACCCGAACGCTACCGATCAATTCTTCTGCTTCGGCACCCGCACCAACTGTGTCTCGGAATAGATGTCATGCCAGCCGCGCTTGCGCTTGTCGATCAGCGCCCAGAAGAACCCCATCCCCAGACACAGCCACGAAGCGATCGACACCACGAAGCGCAACAGCGCCTGCCACAGGCTAATGGCGCTGCCATCGGCGTTCTGTACCCGCACGCCCCACACCTGCATGCCCAGGGTTTGCCCGCCATGGGTCCAGAACTTGGCGAAGAAGCCGAACAGCGCGAACAGCAGAATCGTCGACAGCAGCGGGTCTCCATCCAGTGCGCCGGCATCGGTCAGTTCACGCATGCGGGCTTCACCGATGATGCTCATCTGGATCATCTTGTAGGCGCCTGCGGTGACGATCAGCAGGGCCGTACACAACAGAAAGTCATAGAACATCGCCGCCAGGCGCCGGCCGAGGCCTGCGGGTGGGAAATCTCCCTGGGGTGTGAGCAGAGGCTTGGACATGCGTTGCAGCTCCGAATGGCGAAGCCGGTATTCTACGGGCAAAAAAAAGCCCCTGCACTTGGCAGGGGCTTTTCTTCGAAGTCGGGTTCGGCTTAGCCGGCGACCTGAACCTTGTCAGCCTGCATGCCTTTCTGGCCTTGCACGGCTTCGAAGGTGACCTTTTGGCCTTCTTTCAGGCTCTTGAAGCCGTTGCCTTCGATAGCGCGGAAGTGTACGAACAGATCCGGACCGCTTTCTGGGGTGATGAAGCCGTAACCTTTCTCGTCATTGAACCACTTGACGGTACCGTTCTGACGCTCAGCCATTGTCTTATTTCCTATGAAGCTTAAATTTTTAATGACAGTTTCTTTCACATAATTCGGGGTGAAAGAGTACTGGGCTGGGTTGCAGGAAAGTAAGAGACGTCGAACGGGTTGTAGCAAATTGCGGCTACTGGCCCAGGTCACGAACTGTTGCGACCCATGCAAACACAGTGCTGTGACTCTACGCCAACTCCCGAGAGAAAAACAAGCCCTTCGCACTGTAGGAAATCAGCGATTTGCCGATAACCGACCAAATTGTCGGAAACGGCATGGCGCCTGGCCTGGCGCCATGTTCAAAAGTTATTGGACAGGTTCGAAAACGAATATGTCGAACCTCTCCCAAGGGCTTTCAACCGCGATAGTAACGTTGCGGAACAAAAGGCATTTTGCTGACTTTCAGGGCAACCTGCTTGCCGCGGACAACGGCAAACATAGGCGTATCGATAGCGCTGTGTTCGTTATCGACATAACCCATGGCCACCGGTGCACCGAGTGTCGGACCAAAGCCGCCGCTGCATACCTTGCCGACAGTCTTGCCGTTGGCGTCGACAATCTCCGCCCCTTCACGTACCGGAGTGCGTTCCTGGGGAAGCAAGCCGACCCGCTTGCGTGCCACGCCTTGCTGCTGTTGGGCATAAACCCGTTCGGCACCGGGGAAACCACCTGCGCGTGCACCGTCGGCGCGGCGGACTTTGGAGATGGCCCATAGCAGGCTGGCTTCGACCGGCGTGGTCTCGGTGTCCATGTCGTGGCCGTACAGGCACAGCCCGGCTTCCAGGCGCAGCGAGTCCCGCGCACCCAGGCCGATAGGCTGCACCTGCGGCTCGGTCAGCAGGCGGCGGGCCAAGGCTTCGGCAGCGTTGACTGGCACCGAGATTTCATAACCGTCTTCACCGGTATAGCCCGAGCGGCTGACGTAGCAGTCTTCACCCAGCAGCTTGACCGAGCGCAACTGCATGAAGGTCATGTCGGCCACTTCCGGCGCCAGGCGTTTCAGCACCTCGACGGCGGTCGGGCCTTGCAGGGCCAGCAGGGCACGTTCCTCGAACAGCGGTTGCACCTCGCAGCGGTTACCGATGTGCGCTTGCAGGTGAGCCAGGTCCTGGTCCTTGCAGGCAGCGTTGACCACCAGGAACAGCACATCGTTGCCCAGGTTGGCGACCATCAGGTCATCGAGGATGCCACCTTGGGCGTTGGTGAACATGGCATAGCGCTGCATGCCTACTGGCAGGTCGACGATGTCCACGGGCACCAGGGTTTCCAGGGCTTTGGCCGCATCGCTGCCGCGCAGGATGATCTGGCCCATGTGCGAAACATCGAACAGGCCGGCCTGCTCGCGGGTGTGCAGGTGCTCCTTGAGCACGCCCAGTGGGTACTGCACTGGCATGTCATAGCCGGCGAACGGCACCATGCGCGCGCCCAATTCGAGGTGCAGAGCGTGCAGCGGGGTCTTGAGCAGTGTTTCGGACATCGATGACTCCTTAGTTGTTTGTCGGGTCAACATTCGATGATGTTGACGGCCAGACCGCCTCGGGCGGTCTCCTTGTACTTGCTTTTCATGTCGGCGCCGGTCTGGCGCATGGTGCGGATGACCTTGTCGAGTGACACGTAGTGCTGCCCGTCTCCGCGTAAAGCCATGCGCACCGCGTTGATGGCCTTCACCGAGCCCATGGCGTTGCGTTCGATGCAAGGCACCTGGACCAGACCGCCAATGGGATCGCAGGTCAGACCCAGGTTGTGTTCCATGCCAATCTCGGCGGCGTTCTCCACTTGCTGCGGGGTGCCGCCCATCACCTCGCACAAGGCACCGGCCGCCATCGAGCAGGCGACCCCGACCTCGCCCTGGCAGCCAACCTCGGCGCCCGAGATCGAGGCGTTCTCCTTGTAGAGGATGCCGATGGCAGCGGCGGTGAGCAGGAAGCGCACCACGCCGTCCTCGCTGGCACCGGGGATGAAGCGCATGTAGTAATGCAGCACCGCTGGGACGATGCCTGCTGCGCCGTTGGTCGGCGCAGTGACCACTCGCCCGCCGTAGGCGTTTTCTTCGTTCACCGCCAGGGCATAGAGGTTGACCCAGTCGAGCACCGACAGCGCATCGCGCAGGCTGGCTTCCGGGTTGCTGCTCAGTTGACGGTACAGCGCCGGGGCCCGGCGCTTGACCTTCAGCCCGCCGGGCAGGATGCCCTCATGGCGGCAGCCGGCCGCGACGCAGTCCTGCATCACTTGCCAGATGCGCAGCAGCCCCGCACGGGTCTCGGCTTCCGGGCGCCAGGCGGACTCGTTGGCGAGCATGACCTGGCTCACCGGCATCTGCTGTGCGACGCAATGACCGAGCAGCGCCTTGGCGGTCTTGAAAGGGTAGGTGAGGACCGTGCGGTCCTCGACGATGCGGTCGTGGCCTGCCGCGTCCTCATCGACGACGAAACCGCCGCCCACCGAGTAGTACTCCCTGCTGCGGATTTGCAATCCGGCTGCATCGAAGGCGCGGAAGATCATGCCGTTGGGGTGATATGCCAACGGTTTACGGATCATCGCAAGGTGCTGTTTTTCGATGAACGCGATGTCGTGCTCGCCCAGCAGGCGCAGTTGACCGCTGTCGCGGATCGCTTGCAGGCGGGCGGGGATGGATTCGGTATCGACGGTATCGGGGTGCTCGCCTTCAAGGCCGAGCAATACCGCTTTGTCACTGCCGTGGCCCTTGCCGGTGGCGCCTAGCGAGCCATACAACTCGGCCTTGACGCTGACAGTGTGGCTCAACAGGTCGTCGCGGCGCAGCCCTTCGGCAAAGCGCGCGGCGGCGCGCATCGGGCCGACCGTGTGGGAGCTGGAGGGGCCTATGCCGATCTTGAACAGGTCGAAGACGCTCAATGACATGGTGGTTCCTCCTGAAGATTGTGCGACTGGTGTGCCGCCCGACCGCGACACAAGGCCGCTCCCCGCTCTTTGTCGGAGCGGCCTTGTGTCGCGATGGGGCCGCGACGCGACCCCTGAGTGCCACAGGCCGCCTCAGGCGTCCTGGTAGCTCTCGATCGACGGGCACGCGCAGACCAGGTTACGGTCGCCGAACACGTTGTCGACCCGGCCTACGGGCGGCCAGTACTTGGCCTCCACCAGGCTCGGCAGCGGGTAGACCGCTTGCTCGCGGCTATAGCCGTGAGCCCACTCGCCCACCAGCTCAGCTGCCGTGTGCGGGGCGTTCTTCAGCGGGTTGTCGTCCTTGTCCAGGCTGCCGTTTTCCACCGCGCGGATTTCCTCGCGGATCTGGATCATCGCATCACAGAAGCGATCCAGTTCTTCCTTGGATTCACTTTCGGTCGGTTCGATCATCAGCGTGCCAGCCACCGGGAAGGACATGGTCGGCGCGTGGAAGCCGAAGTCGATCAGGCGCTTGGCCACGTCGTCGACACTGATGCCACTGGTGTCCTTGAGCGGGCGCAAGTCGAGGATGCACTCGTGGGCGACCAGGCCATTGCCGCCGGTGTACAGAACAGGATAGTGCTCTTCCAGGCGGCGGGCGATGTAGTTGGCATTGAGAATGGCCATCTGCGAAGCACGCTTGAGACCGGCACCGCCCATCATGCGGATGTACATCCAGGTGATCGGCAGGATGCTGGCGCTGCCGAACGGCGCGGCGCATACCGCCCCTTCGGTGTTCTCGAGCGCGGCATGGCCTGGCAGGAACGGTGCCAGGTGCGACTTGACGCCGATCGGGCCGACGCCCGGGCCGCCACCGCCGTGGGGAATGCAGAAGGTCTTGTGCAGGTTCAGGTGCGAAACGTCGCCGCCGAACTTACCTGGGGCGCACAGGCCGACCATGGCGTTCATGTTGGCACCGTCGATGTACACCTGGCCGCCGTTGTCGTGGATGATCGCGCAGATTTCGCCAATCGCTTCCTCGAACACGCCGTGGGTCGACGGGTAGGTGATCATGATCGCGGCGAGGCGCTCGCGGTGCTCGATGGCCTTGGCGCGAAGGTCTTCGACATCGACGTTACCGCGGGCATCGCAGGCGGTGACCACCACGCGCATGCCGGCCATGTGGGCGGTCGCAGGGTTGGTACCGTGGGCCGACGAAGGGATCAGGCAGATGTCGCGGTGGCCTTCGCCACGGCTGCGGTGATAGGCGCGGATGGCCAGCAGGCCTGCGTACTCGCCCTGGGAACCGGCGTTAGGTTGCAGCGACACGGCGTCGTAGCCAGTGGCGGCGCACAGCATGGCTTCCAGCTCGGTGGTCATCTGCAGGTAGCCCTGGCTTTGCTCGGCGGGGGCGAACGGGTGCAGGTTGCCGAACTCGGCCCAGGTGACCGGGATCATTTCACTGGCGGCATTGAGCTTCATGGTGCACGAGCCCAGCGGGATCATGCTGCGGTCCAGCGCCAGGTCTTTGTCGGCCAGGCGACGCAGGTAGCGCATCAATTCGGTTTCGCTGTGGTAGCGATTGAACACCGGGTGCTGAAGAATCGCCGATTGACGCTGCAGCGCAGCCGGCAGGCGCGAGCCGGTGCTGGCGGCGAGGGCGGCGAAGTCAGGCTGGACCTTGTCGCCAGCCAGCAGTTGCCAGAGGGCTTCGACGTCAGCCTGGGTGCTGGTTTCGTCAAGGGACAGGCCCAGGTGGCCGGCGTCGATCTGGCGCAGGTTGATGCGCTGGGCGCGGGCTTTTTCATGCAGGTTGGCAGTGGCAGCACCGGTGGCCAGGGTCAGGGTGTCGAAGGCGGTCTCGCCCAGCACCTCGATGCCCAGGCTCTTCAGGCCGGCAGCCAGGATCGCGGTCAGCGCATGGGTGCGCTCGGCGATGCGCTTGAGGCCTTCCGGACCGTGGTAAACGGCGTACATGCTGGCGATGTTGGCCAGCAGTACCTGAGCGGTGCAGATGTTGCTGGTGGCCTTCTCGCGGCGGATGTGCTGCTCGCGGGTTTGCATGGCCAGGCGCAGGGCAGTCTTGCCGAAGCGGTCGATCGATACGCCCACCAGGCGGCCCGGCATGTCACGCTTGAACGCGTCACGGGTGGCGAAGTAGGCCGCGTGCGGGCCACCGAAGCCCAGCGGCACACCGAAGCGCTGGGCGCTGCCGATGGCGACGTCGGCGTCGAACTCGCCAGGCGGGGTCAGCAGGGTCAGGGCCAGCAGGTCGGCAGCAACGGCAACCAGCGCGTTGGCGGCGTGCAAGCGCTGGACCAGTTCCCGGTAGTCGAACACTTCACCGTTGCTGGCCGGGTACTGCAGTAGGGCGCCGAAGAAGGCACTGACATCGGTCAGTTCACGTTCGTCGCCAACCACGATCTCGATGCCCAGTGGCTCGGCACGGGTGCGCAGCACGTCCAGGGTTTGCGGGTGGCAATGGCGGGAGGCGAAGAAGGCATGGCTGGCCTTGTTCTTCGACAGGCGTTTGCAGAAGGTCATGGCCTCGGCAGCGGCGGTGGCTTCGTCGAGCAGGGAGGCGTTGGCGATCGGCAGGCCGGTGAGGTCGCTGATCAGGGTCTGGAAGTTCAGCAGCGCTTCCAGGCGGCCCTGGGAGATTTCTGGCTGGTAAGGGGTGTAGGCGGTGTACCAGGCCGGGTTCTCCAGCAGGTTGCGCAGGATCGGTGCCGGCGTGTGGGTGTTGTAGTAACCCTGGCCGATATAGCTCTTGAACAGCTGGTTCTTGCCGGCGATGGCTTTCAGTGCGGCGAGGGCGTCGGCTTCACTCTGGCCGTCTTCGCTGCCCAGCACGCTGGTGCCCTTGATGCTGTCGGGGATGACGGCGGCGGTCATCGCTTCCAGCGAGTCGAAGCCCAGGCTGGCGAGCATGGCTTGCTCGTCGGCGGCGCGGGGGCCGATGTGACGGGCGATGAATTCGTTGGCGGTGCCGAGGTTGATGGTCATGGTCGGTTCCTCAGGCGTCGTCGTTGGCTTTGATCAGACGGTCGTAGGCGTCCTGGTCGAGCAGGGCAGCCACTTCGCTCATGTCGGCGGGGACGAAGCGGAAGAACCAGCCCTCGCCCAGCGGATCTTCGTTGACCCGCTCGGGGCTGTCGTTGAGGCCTTCGTTGACGGCGACCACTTCACCGCTCAGGGGCATGTACACGCCGCTGGCAGCCTTGACCGATTCGACGGTGGACGCTTCGGCGCCTTTGTCGTACGACTGCAGCTCCGGCAGTTGCACGTAGACCACATCGCCAAGGGCGTTCTGAGCGTAGGCAGTGATGCCCACGGTGACGCTGCCATCGGCTTCGACGCGCAGCCATTCGTGATCTTCGGTGAAACGCAACTCGCTCATGGGAATTCCTCGGGAAGCAGGGCGTTGGGCGCGGTGGCTCCGCGCTCTTGGGGTTGGAATTCCCTTAGCAAATATGCGGCCAGTATTTAAAAACTCATTTAAATCAAAGACTTGCGTGATTACAGAAATGTTTCTGACATTTCGGTGGAATGAAAACGCTACAGAAGGCGCGGGTAGCAAAAGGGTTGGCGGATCAAACCCTTGCGTAGTGGCATTTGCAGGAGGGTGTATTGGTTTTGATACGGTGTATTGATTTCGATACGGAAGAGTCGCAACGCCCAGGCCAGGTTCAGGCTTTGCTGGGTATGCCGTACTTGCGCAAGCGCTGCGCAATTGCGGTATGCGAGGTTTGTAGTCGTCCTGCCAGTTGCCGGGTGGAGGGGTAGCTTGCGTACAAGCGCTGCAACAGTTCGCGCTCGAAATCTCCCACCGCCTGCTCAAGGCTGGCCACGTCGCCATCCTGCCCCCGCGCCACCGAGGTACCGGCGATGTCCAGATCGCCAATGTCTACCAGGTTACCCTCGCAAATGGCGGCGGCGCGAAAGATCACGTTCTGTAGTTGGCGCACGTTGCCTGGCCAAGGGTTGGCCAGCAGCGCCGAATGGGTGGCGGGCGCCAGGCGGCATGGCGGGCGCTGGATCTGGGTGCAGGCCTGCTGCATGAAGAAGTGGGCGAGCATCAGGATGTCCTGGCCACGTTCGCGCAGGGGAGGCACCTGCAGGTTCAGCACGTTCAGCCGGTAGAACAAGTCTTCGCGGAAGCTGCCTTCGGCCACCATGCGTTCCAGGTCGCGGTGAGTAGCGCTGATGATGCGTACATCGACCTTCACCTCGCGGTCACCGCCGACCCGGCGGAAGCTGCCATCGCTGAGAAACCGTAGCAGCTTGGCCTGTAGGTAGGGTGACATCTCGCCAATTTCATCGAGGAACACCGTGCCTTGGTTGGCCAGTTCCATCAGCCCCGGTTTGCCGCCGCGCTGGGCCCCGGTGAAGGCGCCCGGGGCGTAACCGAACAGTTCGCTTTCGGCCAGGCTCTCGGGTAGCGCAGCGCAGTTCAGGGCCAGGAAGGGCGCCGCATGGCGACTGCTGATCGCGTGACAGGCGCGGGCCACCAGTTCCTTGCCGGTACCGGTCTCACCGTGGATCAGCAACGGTGCGTCCAGGGTTGCCACGCGCAAGGCTCGGGCCTTGAGGGTGCGGATCACCGGGGACTCGCCGAGCAGAGCGTCGAAGCCTTCGGCATGGTCGTGGTGCAGGGCCGAAAGCCGCTCACCCATGCGGGTGGGTGGGTACAGGGTCAACAGGCCGCCGGCATTGGTGATCGGCGTGGCGTCCAGCAGCAGGCTCTGGCCGTTGAGCTGCATTTCGCGCATCGGCAAGTGGAAGTTATTGTCCAGCAGGGCCTGAAGCAGCCCCGGATCCCCGAACAGCTCCCCCACTGAGCGGCCAGCCGATTCGCGCCCGCACAGGGCGATCAGGGCGGGGTTGGCCAGCAACACCTTGCCGGCGCTGTCGACAGCCAGCACCGGGTCGCTCATTGCCGCCAGCAGGGCATCGAGTTGCAGGTGGCGGCGTTGGCCGGGGAGGATGTCGACGACCTCCACCGACTGCACGCCACGGACTTCGAACAGCGCGTCGTGCAGCTCTTCCAGTACAGCAGGGCTGAGGGTCGGCGCGTCGATGTAGACGTTCGGCGGGACCATCTCCACGGCGTCCAGGTTGAGGTTGCGGGCACCGAGCAGGGCCAGGACTTCCTGGGTGATGCCGACGCGGTCGATGAAGCTGACGTGGATGCGCATGGGGGGCAGAGCTTGTGGCCGTGGAGGGCGGTAGTATGCCTTGGGAGGGGGATTAAGCCCAATCGCCGCGACGGGCCAGCTGCCACAGGTATTCCGCATTATCTGAAGCGGCGGAGCACCTGTGGGATTGGCTGTCGTGCATTGGCTGTACCGGCGGCGTCGCCGGTAAGCGGGCTCCTGCGCGGCTTGCGGTCATTCCAGGTGTTCTGGCTTGATCGGGTCGCCCGATTTCACGTCCAGCTTGATGCGAATGTCTTCGAACATCGCGTCGTAGATCTTGTGGGGCGAAGAGAGCGTCTCGAATTTCTTCGGTGGGGGAAGGTGTGCCTGCGCTTTACGGCTCAGTACCATGAGAAAGCTGGGCAGCACTTGGTCTTTGGCCAGGAAGAACTTTTCATCGACATCCTTGCCCTCGATGCTGCCATGCATGCGGAACTGGATGCCCCGGCCTTCCCGTGGGTCTTGCGATGCTTCGTACTCGATGTTGAGGTCGTAGCTGTGGTCATTCTTGTTCAGCGCGTCGCGCTCGATATGTACATGACCTGGCTTGAACTGAGCCATGGCGAAATCCTCTGGAAGGTTGATAACGGCGGGCACCGTAGCACCCGCCGACTGCCATCAACGGTAGCTGATTCCCGGCGTGGCGGTGCTCACCCGCGTGCCGGCGGTGCCTTTGACGATGTCTTCGATGTTCTCCAGCGAGCTGATCACTGCCACTTTGCCGGTATGACGGGCGAAATCACAGGCGGCCTGGACTTTCGGTCCCATCGAGCCGGCAGCGAAGCCCAGGCGTTCGAGTTCGTCGGGATGCGCCTGGGCAATGGCTTTCTGCGTCGGCTTGCCCCAGTCAATGTACGCCGCATCCACATCCGTGGCGATTATCAGAAGGTCGGCATCCAACTGTTCGGCCAGCAGCGACGAGCACAGGTCCTTGTCGATGACAGCTTCGATGCCTTTGAGCTTGCGATTTTCATCGTACATGGTGGGGATGCCGCCACCGCCGGCGCAGATCACAATGCTGTTCTTTTCCAGCAGCCACTTGATCGGACGAATCTCGAAAATGCGCTTGGGTTTCGGGCTGGCCACCACACGGCGGTACTTGTCGCCGTCGGCCTTTACCACCCAGCCCTTTTCCTTGGCCAGGCGTTCGGCTTCTTCCTTGCTGTAGACCGGGCCGATGAACTTGGTCGGGTCCTTGAAGGCCGGGTCGTTGGCGTCGACTTCCACCTGGGTGAGCAGGGTGGCGAAAGGCACTTCGAAGGCCAGCAGGTTGCCCAGTTCCTGTTCGATCATGTAGCCGATCATGCCTTCGGTTTCGGCGCCCAGCACATCCAGTGGGTAGGCTTCATCGGGTTTGTAGGCCAGCCCCTGGAGTGACAGCAGGCCGACTTGCGGGCCGTTGCCATGGGCAATGACCAATTCGTTGCCGGGGTGAATCTTGGCGATCTGTTCGGTGGCGGTACGGATATTGGCGCGCTGGTTGTCAGCGGTCATGGGCTCGCCGCGGCGTAGCAGGGCGTTGCCGCCCAATGCAACAACGATACGCATGGGGAATGTCCTTTCATGTAAAGAGGTGAGTGAAGCTCAGGGGCTGGACACCGCCCCCTGTGGGCACCGGTTTACCCGTGAATGCGTGAGCAGCATCCGTGGCGAATCCGGGACTGACGCTTTCGCGGGTGAACCAGCGCCCACAGGGATTGCGGTTAGAGATCAGCCAGGGTCGACACCAGAATCGCCTTGATGGTGTGCATGCGGTTTTCTGCCTGTTCGAAGGCGATGCATGCTGGCGACTCGAACACGTCCTCGGTCACTTCGATACCGTTGGCCAGGTGTGGGTACTGTTCGGCGATCTGCTTGCCAACCTTGGTCTCGGAGTTGTGGAACGCCGGCAGGCAGTGCATGAACTTGGTCCGTGGGTTGCCGGTGGACTTCATCAGTTCCTTGTTCACCTGGTAGGGCAGCAACTGCTTGATACGCTCGCCCCAGGCTTCGACAGGTTCACCCATCGACACCCAGACGTCGGTGTGCACGAAGTCCACGCCCTTGACCGCGGCTTTCGGGTCTTCGGTGAGGGTGATGCGAGCACCGCTTTCTTCGGCGTACTTGTGGCAGCGTTCGACCAAGTCGTCGTGGGGCCACAGGGCCTTGGGCGCAGCGATGCGTACGTCCATGCCGAGCTTGGCACCGATCAACAGCAGCGAGTTGCCCATGTTGTTGCGGGCATCGCCCAGGTAGGCGTAGCTGATGTCGTGCAGCGGTTTGTCGCTGTGCTCGCGCATGGTCAGCACGTCGGCGATCATCTGGGTCGGGTGGTATTCGTCGGTCAGGCCGTTGAAGACCGGAACGCCCGCGAACTTGGCCAGTTCTTCGACGATCTCCTGCTTGAAGCCCCGGTACTCGATGGCGTCATACATGCGCCCAAGCACGCGGGCGGTGTCCTTCATGCTTTCCTTGTGGCCGATCTGCGACGAATTGGGGTCGATGTAGGTGACGTTGGCGCCCTGGTCGTAGGCGGCGACTTCAAAGGCGCAGCGGGTACGGGTCGAGGTCTTTTCGAAGATCAGGGCGATATTGTTGCCCTTCAAGTGCTGCTGCTCGGTGCCGGTGTACTTGGCGCGCTTGAGGTCGCGGGACAGGTCCAGCAGGTACTTCAGCTCGCGGGTGGTGTGGTGTTCCAGGCTGAGCAGGTTGCGGTTGTGGATATTGAACGCCATGACAGTTTCTCCTTGAGTTCGGTGATGTTCCGGCCACCACCTTGTGGGGATGGCCGGGCGTGATGGACGTTAGTAGTCGATGGGGTCGCGTACGATCGGGCAGGTCATGCAGTGGCCACCGCCGCGGCCACGGCCCAGTTCGCCGGCGCTGATGGTGATGACCTCGATCCCGGCCTTGCGCAGCAGGGTGTTGGTGTAGGTGTTGCGGTCGTAGCCGATGACCACGCCGGGCTCGATCGCCACCACGTTGTTGCCGTCATCCCACTGCTCGCGCTCGGCGGCGAAGCTGTTGCCGCCGGTCTCGACCACACGCAGCTTGACGCCCAGGTGCTCGCCGACCACCTCGATGAACGACTTGTTCTCGCGACGCACGTCCATGCCGTATGGCTTGCTTTCGTCCGGGCGGATGATGAACGGCACGATCTCTTTCACCACTTCCGGGAAGACTGTGACCAGGTCGCGGTCGCAGAAGCTGAAGACGGTGTCCAGGTGCATGGCGGCGCGGGATTTCGGCAGGCCGGCGACGATCACTTCCTTGACTGCGCCCTTGGCGAACAGGCTCTGTGCCAGCTGGCCGATGGCCTGGCGCGAAGTGCGCTCGCCCATGCCGATCAGCACGATGCCCTTACCAATCGGCATCACGTCACCGCCTTCGAGGGTAGACTGGCCATGGTCCTTGTCCGGATCGCCGTACCACACCTGGAAGTCGGCACCGGTGAACGCCTTGTGGAATTTGTAGATGGCGGTGGTCAGCAGGGTTTCCTGGCGTCGCGCCGGCCAGTACATCGGGTTCAGCGTCACGCCGCCGTAGATCCAGCAAGTGGTGTCGCGGGTGAACTGGGTGTTGGGCAGTGGCGGCAGGATGAAGCTGGAGTGGCCCAGGTATTCGTTGTACATCTTGACCACTTCGGCACCTTCGGTATCCGGCAGGTCCTGGCCGGCCACGCCGCCGATCAGGTACTCCGCCAGGCGCCGAGGTTCAAGCCCTTCGAGCCAGTGGCGTACTTCGTTGGTCAGCCCCACACCGACAGTGTCTGGAGTGATCTTGCGGTCGAGGATCCACTTGAGGGCCTCTGGCTGCTGCACGATGTCGGTCAGCAGGTTGTGCATTTCCAGTACATCCACACCGCGCTCGCGCATCTTGGTGACGAAGTCGAAATGGTCACGCTTGGCCTGTTCGACCCAGATCACGTCATCGAACAGCAGCTCGTCACAGTTGCTTGGCGTCAGACGCTGGTGCGCCAGGCCGGGCGAGCACACCATCACTTTGCGCAGTTTGCCGGCTTCGGAGTGGACACCGTACTTCTGTTTTTCAGCGGACATGGTTTCATTCCTCCAATTGAACGAAGACGTGGATCAAAGCGTCAGGAAGCCGTCGTACAGGCCATAGGCTGCCACCAGAGCACCGATGACCACGGCGGCGAAGATCAGCTTTTCCACGTTGGTGAAGACAGGTCGGCCAACTTCACGCTTGGCCTTGGCGAACAGGATCACGCCCGGGGCATACAGCAGCGCCGAGAGCAGCAGGTATTTCACACCGCCGGCATACAGCAGCCAGATGGCATACAGCAGCGCGATGGCGCCGATGATCAGGTCTTTCTTGCGTTCGGCCAGGGCCTGTTCATAGGTTTCGCTACGCAGGGCCAGCAGGAAGGCATAGGCCGCCGACCACAGGTAAGGCACCAGGATCATCGAGGTGGCGAGGTAGATCAGCGACAGGTAGGTACTGCTCGAGAACAGCGTGATTACCAGGAAGATCTGCACCATGGCGTTGGTCAGCCACAGGGCATTGGCCGGCACCTGCTTGGCGTTCTCGCGGCGCAGGAACTCCGGCATGGTGTGGTCTTTGGCGGCGGCGAACATGATTTCGGCGCACAGCAGTACCCACGACAGCAGGGCACCGAGCAAGGAGATGACCAGCCCGACGCTGATCAGCACGGCACCCCAGTGGCCGACCACATGCTCGAGCACCGCAGCCATCGATGGGTTTTGCAGCTTGGCCAGCTCTGGTTGGGTCATCACGCCCAGCGACAGCACATTGACCAACACCAGGAACAGCAGCACCGTGATGAAACCGATGACAGTGGCCTTGCCGACGTCCGAGCGTTTTTCCGCACGAGACGAGAAGATGCTTGCGCCTTCGATGCCGATGAACACCCAGACGGTGACCAGCATCATGTTGCGCACCTGATTCATCACGCTGCCAAGCTCTGGCGTGCCCAGGGCCCAGATGTCGGCGGTGAAGATATCGAGCCTGAAGGCGAACAGGCAGATCAGGGCGAACAGCACCAGCGGCACGACCTTGGCCACCGTGGTCACCAGGTTGATGAACGCCGCTTCCTTGATGCCGCGCAGTACCAGGAAGTGTACTGCCCAGAGCAGGACCGACGCGCCGACGATGGCGGCAGGCGTATTGCCTTCGCCAAAGATCGGGAAGAAGTACCCCAAGGTACTGAACAGCAGGACGAAGTAGCCGACGTTGCCCAGCCAGGCACTGATCCAGTAACCCCAGGCCGAGGAGAAGCCCATGTAGTCGCCAAAGCCCGCCTTGGCGTAGGCGTACACCCCGCCATCCAGGTCAGGCTTGCGGTTGGCCAGGGTCTGGAACACGAAGGCCAGGGTCAGCATCCCCACGGCGGTGATGGCCCAGCCGATCAACACGGCACCGACACCGGCGCTGGCCGCCATGTTTTGCGGCAGCGAGAAGATGCCGCCGCCAATCATCGAGCCGACGACAAGTGCAACTAACGCACCAAGTTTTAGTTTTCCGGACGAATCAGACATTTAACAACTCCTACCAGGAGAAAGTTGACGTCAGAGTAAATCTGACGCCTGGATCATTAGCTGACGTGGGTCAGCTGATGACGACGTGAAGTGGGAAAATTCCTTCACGTAGCTCCTGGAGCGTGCCGACAGCTCTGCTGCAGGCCTCGTGCGCTGGCACCTCCATGTCTTTCTAGAGCAAACGCTCTGTTCAGCCTGCGAAGTCTGAAACTAGCCGCTTTTGCCGCTTTCGCAAATTTTTCACGATAATTTCGAGTGCTATCACTTTCTTTTCTGGCGACCTCTCAATGGCGGTTTTTTCCGCAGGCTTGGCATAGACAACGCAGTTCTGAGTGCTATAGCTTTAATGGCTTGCGCTCATATAAACCGGCTTTGTTATATGAGTGTGTAGCTGTTTCAAATGAATGACAGCGCACAAGAAGGAGGCCCATGAGCGAACCGGGACAAAAGCTGCGCCTTGGCGCATTGATCGCGTTGGTGGTCGGTTCGATGATTGGTGGCGGCATCTTCTCGCTGCCGCAGAATATGGCGGCCCGCGCCGATGTCGGTGCCGTGCTCATCGGTTGGGCCATCACTGCCGTGGGCATGCTGGCGTTGGCCTTCGTGTTCCAGACGCTGGCCAACCGCAAGCCGGAGCTTGACTCTGGGGTGTACGCCTACGCCAAGGCGGGCTTTGGCGAGTACATGGGTTTCTCCTCGGCCTGGGGTTACTGGATCAGTGCCTGGCTGGGCAACGTCGGCTACTTCGTCCTGCTGTTCAGTACCCTGGGCTTCTATTTCCCCGTGTTCGGCGAGGGCAACACGCCGGTGGCCATCGGTTGCGCCTCGCTGTTGCTGTGGGCGGTGCACTTCCTGGTACTGCGTGGCATCAAGGAAGCGGCATTCATCAACCAGGTGACCACGGTGGCCAAGGTGGTGCCGTTGCTGATCTTCATCGTGATCGCCGCCTTCGCTTTTCGCGCCGACATCTTTACCCGCGATATCTGGGGCTTGAGCAACCCGCAGTTCGGCAACGTGCTGAACCAGGTGCGCAACATGATGCTGGTGACGGTGTTCGTGTTCATCGGTATCGAAGGCGCCAGCGTGTACTCCGGTCGTGCGCAGCGCCGTTCGGATGTCGGCAAGGCCACGGTGATCGGCTTTCTCGGCGTACTGGCGCTGTTGGTGTTGGTGAACGTGCTGTCTCTGGGGGTAATGACCCAACCAGAACTCGCCGGCCTACAGAACCCGTCGCTGGCATCGGTTCTCGAGCATATCGTCGGGCCGTGGGGGGCATTGCTGATCAGTATCGGCCTGGCGATCTCGCTGCTTGGGGCCTTGTTGTCCTGGGCCTTGTTGTGCGCCGAGATTCTCTACGCCACGGCGCGGGACAAGACCATGCCGCGATTCCTGGCGAAGGAAAACGCCAACCACGTGCCCGCAAACGCGCTTTGGCTGACCAACTGCATGATCCAGGGCTTCCTGCTGATTACCCTGTTCTCGGCCGGTACGTATACCAGCCTGATCTACCTGGCATCGTCCATGATCCTGGTGCCGTACCTGTGGTCGGCGGCTTATGCGGTGTTGCTGGCGCTGCGTGGTGAAACCTATTCCGGCCAGGGCGCACTGCGGCGCAAGGACCTGCTGGTGGCGATGGTGGCGCTGCTCTATGCGATCTGGCTGCTGTATGCCGGTGGGCTCAAGTATTTGCTGCTGTCGGCGCTGCTGTATGCCCCGGGGGTGATTCTGTTCGCCCGCGCCAAGCGAGAGCAGGGGGAGGTCTTGTTCACCACCTGGGAAAAGCTGATTTTCACTGCCGTGCTGGTGGGGGCGGGGTTGGCGGCGTATGCCCTGTATTCAGGGTTGCTGAGCCTGTGATGCTTCAGTGTCGAGCGCTGCTGCTCGCTCGGGGCGTGACCAGATCCACAGGTTGCCGAGCGTCATGCCGGCAATGGCCAGGAACACCGGCCAGCGGTGTTCGAGAAAAATCAGCATCAAGGCCGCACACACCAGCATGCTGAAGGTGGCGCTGATCTTGGCGCGACGCTGGATCACCTTGCCATTGCGCCAGTTGCGCAGAATCGGCCCGAACACCCCATGATTCTCCAGCCAGGCCGAGAGGCGCGGGGAACTGCGGGTGGCGGCCCAGGCGGCCAGGAGAATGAATTCGGTGGTTGGCAGACCGGGAATGACGATCGCGACCAGGCCGATGCCCAGGCTGACATAAGCCAGGGTGGCGTAAAGCAAGCGGGACAGTTTCGAGCGGGCAGGTCGTGTCATGGTCTCACTGCGAAAAACGGTTGGCCACCGCAAGGGTGGCCGGGTAGAGCGTATCAGGCCAGCGCAGCATCGGCGGCGTAGGCGTGCTTAAGCAGTTCGGTGAAGCGTTCGAATGCCGCGACAGCACCGCGTTCGACAGCAGCATCTTCCTCGGCCGACAGCTCCAGGCCATCGAGTATACGCGTGAATTGCTTCCAGCCTTCGGCGCGACCGCCGACCGGCTCACCCAGGTGACGTGCGCCGAAATGGTCGGACAACCCCAGCGCCACGGCGCGCTTGATCAGAAACGCGGCGCCCAGTTTGGAGCCTTCGGAGACGAAGATCCAGCCCATGGCTTCACCCAGGCTGGGGTTTTGCAGTGCACCGGGCGCTGGCGCTGGCACCGGCGTATCGAGGTCAGCGAGGTCCAGCCTGGCCTGCTCGGCGCGGCAACGCGCGGCGAGGTCCGGGACGATGGCGATCAGTTTCGGATCGTTGTACAGCGCCTGCAGTTCGGACTGGAACAGGTACTGGGCAGCGACGAAGCGGGCGAAGCTTTCGCGGGTATCGAACGGTGCGTGGGATTGGACCAGGGCGTCCAGATCGGAGTGGGGGGCCTGGGTTACTTGGTTCAGTCGCTTGGAGCGCAGGGCTGGGCGTTCGGTGGTCATGGGCAATCCTTGGGAAATTTGGGCTTCTAATGACATAACGAAGCAGCGTGCATTGGAGCGTAAACGTTTTTGTCAGTGATGGCCCTATCGCCGGCAAGCGGGTTCTTGCAGGTGCCGTGCGATAGGGTAACCAAAACGGGTGATCAGATGTCCCAGACCACATTGATGGCGAAGTTACGCCCCGGCATGGTGAGGCGATCGAGGTTGGCCGGCTGGGTCACCGCCGCTTCGCCCTGGCCGTCGTAGCTGCGTACCGAATCCCACTGCCAGTACTTCTTGTCGGTGAGGTTATACAAGCCGGCGTTGAGGGTGACGTCGTCGGTCACTTTGTAGAAGCCGGTCAGGTCCAGGACACCGTAGCCTGGTGTGCGGAATTTCGTGCTCGAACCGTCCGGAGCATAGAAGGCGGTGTCGTCCACGCGAGTCTTGCGCTTGACCAGCGTCCAGCTCAGCAGGCCGCCGAAATTCGGCTGCTCGTAACCCAGTCCGAACACACCGGTCAGCGGGTTGACGGTATTCAGCGGTTGGCCGGTGTCGTCGTTGCGACCATAGGCATAGGCGATCGACGTCTGGGTGTACAGGCCCTGCGGCGCGCCGAAGTGGTCCAGGTTCAAGCGGCCCTTGAATTCGGCGCCCTTGATGGTGGCATGCCTGATGTTGTTGGCCTGGAAGGTCTGCTCCAGGTTGGCGCTTTGCACGGCGTCCTCATCGATGAAGTCGCGGTACTTGTTGTAGAACACCGCCACATCGAAGTGACCGGCATCGAAGTTGCCGCGCAGGCCGGTCTCGTAGCTCTTGCTTTTTTCCGGCTCAAGCCCAGGGTTGCCCTTGACGCTGTAGCCCAGGGTCTGGTTTTCGAAGCGGCCATACATGGACTTGGCGGTCGGTGTGCGGAAGCCTTCGGCGTATTGGCCGTACCAGGTGTAGTTGTCATTGAAGGCATAGGTGATGCCGAACTTGGGCGACACGCGGTGCCACTTCTTGTCCGAGTCGTCGCTGTCGGTAGGTGCCGAGGTGCCGGAGCCTTGCAGGCCGCGCAGGTACGCTTCGGTGAACTTGGGCTCCATGCGGGTGTAGTCATAGCGAGCGCCGGGCATGAACGTCCAGTTGTTCCAGCGGATCTCATCCTGGGCGAACAGGCTGTAGGTGTTGACGGTTGGGTCCGGGAAATCGCTGACCAACACCTGGCCGTCACGCGAACTGTCCTGGCCGACGAAGGTGCAGGAGCCTCCGATGTTGAGGCAGGTGCCGGTGCCGCTGCGCGAGCCGGTGACCTTTTCGTGTTTCACGGTGGTGCCGTATGTCAGCACGTGGTCGGTCTGGCCGAGGCTGAAGGCCTTGTCCAGCTGCGCATCGAACACCCACTGGCGGTCCTTGTAAGTGGTCTGGCGTTCGCGCATAACTTCACGGCCCGATGCCGCGTACAGTTCGTCGGTGCGCTGGTCGGTCTTGGCGATTTGGTAGTTCAGGCTCCACTTCACATGGTCGGCGACCAGGCTGTCGAGACCGAACTGGTGATCGATGCCGAAGCGTTCCCGGGTGATGGTGTCGTTACCCTGACGCATGCGATAGGCGTTCATGCCGCCGAAGCCCGGAATGAACGGTCCGCCCACGGCGCTGAGGATATTCTGGTCGCGGTCATCCTTGTAACGCTCGTAGGTGAAACCCAGGCGTGCATCGTCGGCATAGTCCCAGCCCAGTTTGGCCAGCACGTTGGTGGTACGCGCATCCTGCGGGTTGGCTTCGGTGCGGTCCAGGCCGGTGCCGCCGTGGCTGCCGTAGGACTCGGTCTCGTGGCCATTGCGCTGGCTCAGGTGCAGCAGAGCGTCGAAATCGCCCTGGCGACCGGCCACCGTGGCGGAGGTCAGCCAGCTGTCGTCGGCCGAGCTGTAGCCGGTCTTCAGGCGCACACCGGCGTCCTTGCCGGGCTTGATGATGTCGTCCGGGTCGAGGGTGAAGTAGCTTACCGCGCCACCGATGGCGTTGCTGCCGTACAGCACTGAGGCTGGGCCACGCAGAATCTCCACCCGCTTGACGATCTCTGGGTCTACATAATTGCGCTGGGTCTGAGCGTAGGGGCCATAGAAGAAACTGTCGGGAATGGACACGCCATCGACCTGGGTGAGGATGCGTTCACCGTCGATGCCGCGGATGTTGTAGCCGTTCAGGCCACTGCGCTGGCCGGTGCCAGCCACCGAAACACCTGGCTCGTAGCGCACCAGGTCCTGGATGTTGTTGACGTTTTGGCGGTCCAGCTGTTCACGGTTCTGCACGGTCACGGTGCTGGGCACCTGGCTGACTTCCTGGGCGCTGCGGGTGGCGCTGACGGTCAACTGCTGCAGGGCGATGGCCTTACCGGCCGACTGGCGCTCGAGCACCACGTTGCCGTTGCCGATCTTGCGAAAGCCCAGGCCGGTGCCATGCAACAACTGCTTGAGCGCAGCATCTGGCGGCAGAGAGCCTTGCACGCCTGGGGAGGCGATCCCCTCGGCCAGCGGCGCGCTGAACCCGACCTGCCACCCGGTGACCTGGCTGAACGCATTGATCGCCGCCACCAGCGGTTGCTGGGCAATGTCGAAGCGGTAGTCGCCCATGCGCGGGCTACTGGCTTGGGCCGGCTCGGCGGCCAGCGCCGGCAAGCAGCAGGCGCCGCTGGCAAGCAGGGCCAGGGTCAGTAGGGACAATTGCCCGGTACGGCGGGGAAGGGTGGACGGACGAGCTGGGGCTGTGGACATCGAAAGCGCTCCCTGACGCGCGAACTGTTATAGGTGATGTCTGTTCTCGTTTTTAAACAAGAATCAGTTGCATTGGCTATAACGTGACGGGCGGGGTGCTGCGATCGCGTAAAAATAATCTGGCCGTCGGTGATTCGGCTTGGCGACGGATTGCGGCGATGGGGCCAGGGCAGGATTTCTAGTTGAGAATGACCAGGGCCGGGTACTCATGCAACTGGGCCGACGTGATATGAGCCAGGGCACGCAAGGTTTCCAATGGCTGATCGAGGCGGTAGTTGCCAGTGACGGCTACATCGTCCAGCTGGCTGTTGCGGTTGATGATCCAACCGGGGTAGTAGCGCCGGACCTCCGCCAGCACCTGGCTCAGTGGGCAGTTTTCGAACACCAGGCGGCCGTCGACCCAGGCCAGGTCCTTGTCCATGTCTGGACGTTGGCGCTGGCCGAACCCTTTGGGGCCGACACTGATGCTGTCGCCAGCATTGAGGCGGATACGCTCGTCGCTGGCAGCCAGCAAGTCCACATCGCCACGCTGGACGCGCACCTGGGCTTCGCCATCGAGGTAGCGTACGGCGAAATCGGTGTCCCGCACCTGGGCGCGTAGTGGGCCTGCCTGCACTTCCAGCGGCAGTTGGGCGCCGCCGGGTACCTGGAAGTAAGCCTCGCCTTGTAGCAGCCGCGCGATCGACCGGCCGTCGCGCTGGTCGCTGGCCAAGGCTGAATGGGTGTTGAGCAGCACCTTGGCGCCACCGTCCAATGCCAGCCGCTGACGTTCGCCAACCACGGTCAGATGATCGGCTTGCAGGCGTATCGGCAGGTTGCCGAAGGCGAACAGACCCACCATCAGGACGGCAGCGGTGGCCAAGGGTTTCCAGTGACGTCGCAGGCGCCCATGCAAGGAGCGGCGCTGCTCCTGGTTCAGTTGCAGCGCCGCCTTGCGCAAAGCGGCACCATTCCACAGCGCCTCTGCTTCGACATAGGCCTCGGCGTTTTCCGGCGCGGCGCTCAGCCATGCCTCGAAGGCACGGGTATCGTCTTGGTCAGCGCATTGCAGGCGGATGAGCCAGTCCAGCGCCTCGTCCATGGCACGGGCACGGGCGTCGGGCCCGGCAGGTGACGAGTGAGTGACGGGGCTGTCGGTCACGGGTAATCCTTGAAATGATTTTCCACGAATGATCAAGGCTTGGGTCAGGCATGGCAAGGGCCTGGCCGTGCCAATCAGGCGGGCGGTCGGCTTACTTGAGGCGGTCGGCCACACCCATGCAGATGGCCATGATCAGCTTCAGTTCCTTCTGTACCGTGCTGGCCGAGACGTTCAGTTGCTCGGCGATTTCCAGGTAGCTGGCGCCCTGCAGGCGGCTGAGAATGAAGATGCGTTGCTGGCGAGGGGTAAGCTGGCCAAGGCTCACGCTCAGGCGTTTGAGCATCTGTTCGGCGTAGGCGGCGTCTTCGCTGCTGCTGGTCGGTGCGGCGACGTTGTGCAAGACCTCTTCGGGCACGTCATCGACCAGGGTACGCGACTGCATCCGGCGCGTACGCAGGTGGTCCAGTGCCAGGTTGCGCGCGGTCTGGAAAACGAACGGTTCCAGGTGTTCGATGGGACGCTCGCTCAGAGCACGGGAAACCCGCAGGTAGGTTTCCTGCAGCAAGTCCTCGGCGGTGCTGGGGTTGCCCACCATGCGCTGCAGGGTGCGCAGCAAGCTAAGGCGCTGAACGAGGAAGACGGAGTTGAACCGGGACTGACTCACGGTGGGACCTGGCCGATGAAAAGTTAATGATAATGCTTATCATCCGCTCGCAGGGTCAAGCCCGAAAGTGTTAGTAAAAGGTAAAGATTGTCGGCAGTGCAGTTAAATGAGTTGCTGTAGAGGCCTCTCGCGAGACAAGCCTGCCTGCTCCCACTGGGAGCAGGCTTGCCGGCGACACGGCCGAGGGATCAGCGCGCGCTGCACAAAGCCAGGCAGTTATCCAGCATGCGGTTGGAGAACCCCCACTCGTTGTCGTACCAGGCCAGTACCTTGAGCATGCGTCCGTTGGCGCGGGTGTGGTTGGCGTCGAAGATCGACGACAGCGGGTTATGGTTGAAGTCGCACGACACCAGCGGCAGGGCGTTGTAGCCCAGCACCTTGGAATGCCGGCTCGCCTCCAGGAACAGTTGGTTGACCTCGTCGCTGCTGACCTCGCGCTTGAGGTTGACGGTGAGGTCGACCAGCGACACGTTGATCACCGGCACTCGCACGGCCATGCCGGTGAGCTTGCCGGCCAGTTCCGGGAGTACCAGGCCGACCGCTTCGGCCGCGCCGGTCTTGCTCGGAATCATCGACTGGGTGGCCGAGCGTGCCCGGTACGGGTCGCTGTGGTACACATCGGTCAGCACCTGGTCATTGGTGTAGGCGTGGATGGTGGTCATCAGCCCTTGCTCGATGCCGAACTCACGGTGCAGCACCTGGGCGATCGGCGCCAGGCAGTTGGTGGTGCACGAGGCATTGGAGATGATCTGGTGCGAGGCGCGCAGGATGTCGTGGTTGACGCCATAGACCACGGTGGCATCGGCGCCCTTGGCCGGTGCCGAGACAATCACCTTGCCGGCTCCCGCGGCCAGGTGGGCAGCCGCCTTGGCCCGTTCGGTGAACAGGCCGGTGCATTCGAATACCACGTCGATCGCTTCGGCTTTCCAGGGCAGTTCGGCCGGGTTGCGGATGGCACTGACGGCGATGCGGTCGCCGTTGACCGTGATGCTCTCATGGTCTGCCTCGACGATGGCGTCGAAGGTGCCATGCACGCTGTCGTATTTGAGCAGATGGGCGTTCATCGCGCTGTCACCCAGGTCGTTGATGGCGACGACCTGCAAGTCCTGGCGGTAGCCTTGGGTATACAGTGCGCGCAGGACATTGCGCCCGATGCGGCCGAATCCATTGATCGCGATACGAAGGGTCATGGCATTACCTCTGGCAGTCCGAGTGAAGCTTGTGGCAAAAAGGAGCTTCACTGAAACGGTTTTGTTGTTGGAATTACAAGATTATTCACTGGCAGATAGAAAACAAGCCTTTTTGATGGCAGTATTTTGTTTAAATATACAACGAGTGGTTGGGAAAGCCCCTTTGTCGATGCGTCAGGCCCTGTTTCCATGAGCCTAGGTGGCAATCGTTTGAAGGGGAAATGCCCCGGTAAACCGCCCTTACCGTTAGTCTGGAGTCCAGTACATGCATCCGCGCATCCTTGAGGTTACCCAACGGCTGGTCGAGCGCAGCCGTGCCACCCGTGAACGCTACTTGCAGCTGATTCGAGGGGCGGCGACCGACGGACCCATGCGTGCCAGCCTGCAGTGCGCTAACTTCGCCCACGGTGTGGCCGGTTGCGGCGCTCAGGACAAGCAAAGCCTGCGAATGATGAACGCGGCCAACGTCGCCATCGTCTCGGCCTACAACGACATGCTCTCGGCGCATCAGCCCTATCTGCACTTCCCCGACCAGATCAAGCGAGCCCTTCGTGAGGTCGGCTCGGTCGGCCAGTTCGCAGGTGGCGTACCTGCCATGTGCGATGGCGTGACCCAGGGTGAGCCGGGCATGGAGTTGGCCATTGCCAGCCGCGAAGTGATCGCCATGTCCACAGCGGTCGCCCTGTCGCATAACATGTTCGACGCCGCATTGATGCTGGGTATCTGCGACAAGATCGTGCCCGGATTGATGATGGGGGCACTGCGCTTCGGGCATCTGCCGACCATCTTCGTGCCAGGTGGCCCCATGCCCTCGGGTATCTCCAACAAGGAGAAGGCCGATGTGCGCCAGCGTTACGCCGAGGGCAAGGCCACCCGCGAGCAGCTGCTGGAATCGGAAATGAAGTCCTACCACAGCCCCGGGACCTGCACCTTCTACGGCACCGCCAACACCAACCAGCTGGTCATGGAAGTGATGGGCCTGCACCTGCCGGGAGCCTCGTTCGTAAACCCTTACACCCCACTGCGCGAGGCGCTGACTGCCGAGGCCGCCCAGCAGGTCACCCGGATGACCAAGGCCAGCGGCAACTTCATGCCCTTGGGCGAAATCGTCGATGAGAAAGCGCTGGTCAATTCCATCGTCGCCTTGCATGCCACCGGTGGCTCCACCAATCACACCCTGCACATTCCTGCCATTGCCCAGGCGGCGGGCATTCAGCTGACGTGGCAGGACATGGCCGACCTGTCCGAGGTGGTGCCGACCTTGTCTCACGTCTATCCGAACGGCAAGGCTGACATCAACCACTTCCAGGCGGCGGGCGGCATGTCGTTCCTGATCCGCGAGCTGCTCGATGCCGGGCTGCTGCACGAGGACGTCAACACCGTGGCTGGCCACGGCCTGCGCCGTTATACGCAGGAGCCGTTCCTGGAGGATGGCAAGTTGGTATGGCGCGAAGGCCCGACTCAAAGCCTGGACGAAAGCATCCTGCGTCCGGTGGCGCGGCCGTTTTCGGCCGAAGGTGGCCTGCGGGTGATGGAGGGCAACCTCGGCCGTGGTGTGATGAAGGTGTCAGCCGTGGCGGCTGAACATCAGGTCGTCGAGGCTCCGGCCCGGGTGTTCCACGACCAGCAATCCCTGGCCGATGCCTTCAAGGCCGGCGAGCTGGAGCGCGATTTCGTTGCCGTGGTGCGCTTCCAGGGGCCACGTTGCAATGGCATGCCAGAGCTGCACAAGCTGACGCCGTTCCTCGGGGTGCTGCAAGACCGCGGCTACAAGGTGGCACTGGTGACCGACGGGCGCATGTCCGGTGCTTCGGGCAAGATCCCGGCAGCGATCCACGTTTGTCCCGAAGCCTTTGACGGTGGCCCGCTGGCACGGGTGCGCGATGGTGATATCGTGCGCGTCGATGGTGTCGAAGGCACGCTGCGGGTGATGGTTTCCAATGAGGAACTGGCCAGCCGCGATCTGCCGCCAGCGCCCCAGGGCAACGACCTAGGCTGCGGGCGCGAGCTGTTCGGCTTCATGCGTATGGCGTTCAGCCCGGCCGAGAAGGGGGCAAGCGCCTTTACCTCGGCTCTGGAGAACCTCAAATGAAGGCATTGCTGGTCGGCGACATCGGTGGCACCAATGCACGTTTTGCCCTGTGGCGCGACAACCAGCTCAAGGCCGTGAAGGTACTGGCGACAGCGGACTACACCAGCCCCGAACAGGCCATCGAGGCTTACCTGGCCGAGCAGGGTATCGCCCGCGGCGGCCTTGAGGCCGTGTGCCTGGCAGTGGCAGGGCCTGTGAGTGGCGACGAGTTTCGCTTCACCAACAATCACTGGCGCCTGAGCCGTAGCGCCTTCTGCCAGACGTTGCAGGTCGAACGGTTGCTGCTGCTCAATGACTTTTCCGCCATGGCCCTGGGGATGACCCGCCTGCGTGAAGGCGAGTTCCGCGAGGTTTGTCCAGGGACGCCAGACCTCTCGCGACCCGCGCTGGTCATCGGCCCGGGAACGGGTCTGGGAGTCGGTAGCTTGTTGCGCCTGGAGGATCAGCGTTGGCTGGCTTTGCCGGGCGAGGGCGGGCATGTTGACCTGCCGGTGGGCAATGCCCGTGAAGCGGCTATCCATCAGCAGATCCACAGCCAGATTGGCCATGTGAGCGCCGAGACCGTGCTCAGTGGGGGGGGGCTGGTGCGCTTGTATCAAGCCATTTGCGCGCTGGATGGCCAAGCCCCGCGACACAAGACCCCTGCCGAGGTCACCGACGCCGCGCTGGCCGGTGAGCCACGGGCGCTGGAGGTGATCGAGCAGTTCTGCCGGTTCCTCGGACGGGTGGCCGGTAACAATGTTCTTACCTTGGGCGCGCGGGGCGGAGTCTATATTGTCGGCGGTGTGATTCCGCGTTTTGCCGAGTTGTTCCTGAGCAGCGGTTTTGCCACGAGCTTCGCTGACAAGGGCTGCATGAGCGGTTACTTCGCTGGCGTCCCGGTGTGGTTGGTGACGGCTGAGTTTTCCGGCTTGCTGGGCGCCGGGGTGGCGTTAGGGCAGGCGCTGGATCACTGAGTTTCCAGAAAAGGGGCGCTGTTGCGCCCCCGATTGGCAGAGAGGAGCCGGCTTGCCGGCGATTGGGGCGCGAAGCGGCCCATGCAGCAGGCGACCAAGACCTGCGACAACGAGAGGGCGGGATACCTTGAGCACTGCCGGAAAATCGATCCTCATGGTCGACGATGACCAGGAGATCCGTGAACTGTTGCAAACCTACTTGAGCCGTGCCGGTTTCCAGGTGCATGCCGAAGCCGACGGTCAGGGATTTCGCCGGGCACTGGAAAACACCCCCTGCGACTTGGTGATCCTGGATGTCATGCTGCCCGACGAAGACGGTTTCAGCCTGTGCCGCTGGATTCGCCAGCACCCTCGTCAATCGCGGGTGCCGATCATCATGCTCACCGCCAGCTCCGACGAAGCCGACCGGGTGATCGGCCTGGAACTGGGGGCCGACGATTACCTGGGCAAGCCGTTCAGCCCCCGTGAACTTCAGGCGCGCATCAAGGCGCTATTGCGTCGTGCCGAGTTTGGCCAGGCCACGCCCAACGGGGTGGTGCTGGCCTTCGACGACTGGCGTCTGGACACGGTCAGTCACCGCCTGTTCCACCGCGATGGCGAGGAAGTGACCCTGTCCGGCGCCGACTTCGCCTTGCTCAAGCTGTTTCTCGATCACCCCCAGCAGATTCTCGACCGCGACACCATTGGCAACGCCACCCGTGGCCGCGAGCCGATGCCCCTGGATCGCATCGTCGACATGGGCGTGAGCCGCCTGCGTCAACGCTTGCGTGATACCGACAAGCCGCCGCGGTTGATCCGTACTGTGCGCGGCAGTGGTTACCTGCTGGCCGCCAATGTCCACTGCACGTCCTGAGCGGCGCTGGCGCCTGCTGCCTCGCTCGTTGCTGGGGCGCATGCTGCTGCTGACCCTGTTGGTGGTGCTGGTCGCCCAGGGCCTGTCGAGCGTGATCTGGGTGGCTCAGTTGCGGGCCAGCCAGTTGCAGGGGCTGCGTGCCAGCGCCGCCAGCCTTGCCCATTCCATGAGTGCCAGTGTCAGCTATTTCCGCTCGTTGCCGGTGGCTTTCCGGCCGATGGTCCTGGACCAGTTGCGCAGCATGGGTGGCACGCGCTTCTTCGTCTCGCTCAACGACAAGCCACTGGAGATGCCGGTGCTGCCCATCACGCCGCGTAAGCAGGCAGTGATCGAGGTGTTTCAGCAAGTGCTGCACGAACGGCTCGGGCCGCAGATGGAGATCTCCGTCGAGTTCGTCAGCCCCGATGACCTGCGTATCTTCAATAGCGGCCTGAAGCTCGACGAGCTGCCGCGCTCCTGGGCGCACTATTCGCTGACCCTGGAACCGCTCAACCCGCCTGTGCTGGTGACGCAGATCCGTCTGGGCGAGGGCGAGTGGCTGTACATCGCGTCGCTGCTGCCCGAGCCCTATACCAGCCTGGAGGCCGAGCGCCTGCCACGCCAGCAGATCGGTTTCATCGTGCTGACCACTGCATTGCTGTTGCTGTTCATCGGTCTGTTGGTGCACTGGCAGAGCTGGCCGCTCAAGCGTCTGGCCCGGGCGGCGCGGGAGATGTCGCTGGGGGCCGATGTGGCGCCCGTGGTCGAAGGTGGTGGCAGCGAGGTGGCCGAAGTGGGCCGCGCCTTCAACAACATGCGCGAGCGCATCAGCCGCTACCTCACGGAGCGCTCCCAGCTGTTCAGCGCCATTTCCCATGACCTGCGAACGCCCATCACTCGCTTGCGTCTGCGGGTCGAACTGTTGGAGGACGAGCGCCTGCAAGCCAAGTTCAGCCAGGACCTGGATGAGCTGGAGTTGCTGGTGAAGGGTGCGTTGCAATGCGTGAAGGACACCGACATTCACGAGAACATCGAGCCGATCGACCTCAACCAGGTGTTGGAAATCCTTGCCGAGCCATACCTGGGCGATGGCAGGATCACGCTCGAGGGGCGCGCCCTGGCGGCGTATCCGGGCAAGCCGCTGGCCTTGCGCCGGTGTATCGGCAACCTGATCGACAATGCCATCAAGTACGGCGAGCGGGCGCATTTGCGCATCCTCGACAGTGCCGAGGGGTTTGTCCTGCAAGTGGATGACCAGGGCCCCGGGGTGCCGGAGCAGCGCCTGGAGCAGGTGTTCGAGCCCCACTTCCGCTTGGCCGGGCAGCAGCAAGGGTACGGATTGGGCCTGGGGATTGCGCGCAACATCGCCCATAGCCATGGGGGAGAGGTGAGTCTGCTCAACCTGCGCGAGGGTGGGTTGAGGGTGACGTTGTACCTGCCGCGTGGGGCCGATTGACTGGGCGGTCGGTGGCGGCCCTCCACGGGTGCTCCTAGGCGGTTGTGCGCGCAGTGGACAGTGAATGTAACCAAACGATGACATTCGCACATCGCTTCGTTACCTGGCGTGGTCCGTGCGCTGATTAGACTCATGCCATGCAAGCGACAGTCTTGCCCGGCATAACAACAAGAAAAGGTGCTCTCATGTATTCCACGCTCCGCCTCGCTGCCGCGATCTCCCTCGCTTCGCTCCTCCCATTAAGCGCCCTTGCTGCCGATTCCAAAGGCAATGTCGAGGTGGTGCACTGGTGGACGTCGGGTGGAGAAAAAGCCGCAGCCGATGTGCTCAAGGCCCAGGTCGAGAAAGATGGCTTCACCTGGAAGGATGGCGCCGTCGCAGGCGGTGGTGGTGCCACGGCCATGACCGTGCTCAAGAGTCGCGCAGTGGCCGGCAACCCGCCCGCCGTGGCCCAGATCAAGGGCCCCGACATCCAGGATTGGGCCGCCACCGGTCTGCTCGACGCCGATGTGCTCAAGCCTGTCGCCGAGCAGGAAAAATGGGACACCCTGCTCGACAAGAAAGTCGCTGCCACCGTGAAGTACGACGGTGACTACGTGGCGGTGCCGGTGAATATTCACCGCACCAACTGGCTGTGGATCAACCCTGAGGTGTTCAAGAAAGCCGGCATCGACAAGGCACCGGCAACGCTCGAGGAATTCTACGCCGCTGCCGACAAGCTCAAGGCTGCTGGCTTCATTGCGCTCGCCCATGGCGGCCAACCCTGGCAGGACAGCACCGTGTTCGAGAGCGTGGCGCTCTCGGTCATGGGCGTCGACGGCTACAAGAAGGCACTGGTCGAACTCGACAAGGACGCCCTGACCGGGCCTGGAATGGTCAAGACCCTGACCGAGCTGAAGAAACTCGCCACCTACATGGACCCTGACGGCAAGGGCCAGGACTGGAACCTCGAAGCGGCCAAGGTCATCAACGGCAAGGCAGGCATGCAGATCATGGGCGACTGGGCCAAGAGCGAGTGGACCCTGGCGAAGAAAACCGCCGGCAAGGACTACCAGTGCGTGCCATTCCCCGGAACCGAAAAGGCCTTCCTGTACAACATCGACTCGTTGGTGGTGTTCAAGCAGAAGGATGAGGGCACCGCAGCAGGCCAGCAGGATATTGCCCGGATCGTGCTCGGCAAGGACTTCCAGAAACTCTTCAGCACCAACAAGGGGTCGATTCCGGTACGCAACGACATGCTCGCGCAGATGGGGCAGTACGGCTTCGATGCCTGCGCCCAGGCCTCTGCCAAGGACTTCCTTGCCGATGCTGGCAACGGCGGTCTGCAACCGAGCATGGCGCACAACATGGCCACGACCCTGGCCGTGCAGGGCGCGTTCTTCGATGTGGTGACCAACTACATCAACGACCCCAAGGCCGACCCGGCCGATGCGGCGAAGAAGCTGGCAGCGGCGATCCAGGCTGCCCAGTAGCCGATGTCACAGCCGTAGATCCGGCACGGTCCCTGTGGGAGCGGGCTCACCCGCGAAGCGTACACCGCGATTGCAGGTCAAGGGCTTGGCCTTTGTTCGCAGATAGGCCCGCTTCCACAGGTCACTCCTACACCAGGACGTCCCATTCCTGAATCGGGGTTTCAATCATGACTACGACAACCGCCCGACTGCGGGCCTCGCCCCTGGACGCTCTACAGCGCTGGCTACCGAAACTGGTGCTGGCGCCGAGCATGTTCATCGTCCTGGTGGGCTTCTATGGCTATATCCTGTGGACCTTCGTCCTCTCGTTCACCACGTCCACCTTCCTGCCGACGTACAAATGGGCAGGCCTGGCGCAATACGCCCGTCTGTTCGACAACGACCGCTGGTGGGTAGCCAGCAAGAACCTGCTGGTGTTCGGCGGGCTGTTCATCGCCATCACCCTGGCCATTGGCGTCCTGCTGGCGGTGCTGCTCGATCAGCGCATCCGTCGCGAGGGCTTCATCCGCACCATCTACCTGTACCCGATGGCGCTGTCGATGATCGTCACCGGCACCGCCTGGAAGTGGTTGCTCAACCCTGGCATGGGGTTGGACAAGCTGCTGCGTGACTGGGGATGGGAGGGTTTTCGCCTGGATTGGCTGATCGACCCCGATCGGGTGGTGTACTGCCTGGTCATCGCCGCTGTCTGGCAGGCTTCGGGGTTCATCATGGCGATGTTTCTCGCCGGGCTTCGGGGTGTCGACCAGTCGATCATCCGTGCCGCCCAGATCGACGGGGCCAGTCTGCCGCGCATCTACTGGACCGTGGTGCTGCCAAGCCTGCGCCCGGTGTTCTTCAGCGCGTTGATGATCCTCTCGCACATCGCCATCAAGAGCTTTGACCTGGTGGCGGCGATGACTGCGGGCGGGCCGGGTTACTCCTCCGACTTGCCGGCCATGTTCATGTATTCCTTCACCTTCAGTCGCGGTCAGATGGGCATGGGGTCGGCCAGCGCCATCCTGATGCTCGGGGCGATTCTCGCGATCCTGGTGCCGTACCTGTACTCCGAGCTCAGGAGCAAGCGCCATGCATAGCCCTTTGGACAAACCGGCGATGAGCCTTGGTCGTCTCGCCATCCATGCAGTGCTGCTGATGGCCGTGCTGCTGTACCTGGTACCACTGGTGGTGATGGTGCTGACCAGTTTCAAGACCCCGGAAGACATCGGCAGCGGCAACCTGTTGAGCTGGCCGGCGGTGTTCACCGGCATCGGCTGGGTCAAGGCCTGGAGCACGGTAAGCGGTTACTTCTGGAACTCGATCCTGATCACCGTCCCGGCCGTGGTGATCTCCACGGCCATCGGTGCGCTGAACGGTTACGTGCTGTCGATGTGGCGCTTCCGTGGTTCGCAGCTGTTCTTCGGGTTGTTGCTGTTCGGCTGCTTCCTGCCGTTCCAGACCGTCTTGCTGCCAGCTTCGTTCACCCTCGGCAAGCTCGGCCTGGCCAGTACCACCAGTGGCTTGGTGCTGGTGCACGTGGTGTATGGCCTGGCCTTCACCACGTTGTTCTTCCGCAACTTCTACGTAAGCGTCCCGGATGCGCTGGTCAAGGCGGCGCGTCTTGATGGCGCGGGGTTCTTCACCATCTTCCGCCGCATCATCCTGCCGATGTCGACGCCGATCATCATGGTCTGCCTGATCTGGCAGTTCACTCAGATCTGGAACGACTTCCTGTTCGGGGTGGTGTTCTCCAGTGGCGATTCGCAACCGATCACCGTGGCCCTGAACAACCTGGTCAACACCAGCACCGGGGCCAAGGAATACAACGTCGACATGGCGGCGGCGATGATCGCCGGCCTGCCAACCCTGCTGGTCTATGTGGTGGCAGGCAAGTATTTCGTCCGCGGGCTGACCGCCGGCGCCGTCAAGGGGTAAGTCATGGCAACGCTTGAACTTCGCAACGTCAACAAGACCTACGGCAGCGGTTTGCCGGACACCCTCAAGGACATTCAGCTGTCGATCAAGGACGGTGAGTTCCTGATCCTGGTGGGCCCTTCGGGCTGTGGCAAATCGACCTTGATGAACTGCATCGCGGGTCTTGAGCAGATCACCGGGGGCGCGATCCTGATCGACGACCAGGATGTCAGCGGCATGAGTCCGAAGGATCGCGATATCGCCATGGTGTTCCAGTCCTATGCCCTGTATCCGACCATGAGCGTGCGCGAGAACATCGAGTTCGGCCTGAAGATTCGCAAGATGCCGCAGGCCGCCATCGATGAGGAGGTGGCGCGGGTGTCCAAGTTGCTGCAGATCGAGCACTTGCTCGCCCGTAAGCCGGCCCAGCTGTCCGGCGGTCAGCAGCAGCGGGTAGCCATGGGCCGGGCCCTGGCGCGGCGGCCGAAGATCTACCTGTTCGACGAGCCGTTATCGAACCTCGATGCCAAGCTGCGGGTAGAGATGCGCACCGAGATGAAACTCATGCACCAACGCCTGCGCACCACCACGGTGTACGTGACCCACGACCAGATCGAGGCCATGACCCTGGGCGACAAGGTAGCGGTGATGAAGGACGGCATCATTCAACAGTTCGGCACGCCACAGCAGATCTATAACGACCCCGCCAACCAGTTCGTGGCCAGTTTCATTGGTTCGCCGCCAATGAATTTCATCCCTGTGCGTCTGACGAAGCAGGAGGGCCGCCTGCTGGCCTTGCTCGACAGTGGCCAGGCACGGTGCGAGCTGCCGCTGGGGGCGGCCAGCGATACGCTCGATGGGCGCGAGATCATCCTTGGTATCCGCCCGGAGCAGATCTCGCTGGGAGCCGGCGAGGGCAATGGCTTGCCAGGGATTCGCGCCGAGGTCGAAGTTACCGAGCCCACCGGGCCGGACCTGCTGGTGTTCGTCACCCTCAACCAGACCAAGGTCTGCTGCCGACTGGCGCCGGATGTGGCGTGCCGGGTCGGTGACAACCTCAACCTGCAGTTCGACCCGGCCAGGGTGCTGCTGTTCGACGCCGCCACCGGCGAGCGCCTGGACCCTGCCGCCAGCAGCGCTGCAGTAAAGGACAACGTGGCCCGCTTCAAGGGACGTTGAAACGTCTACACCATCAAATAAGAACAAAGAGGACGCAAAAGGATGGAACAGCGCAATCGCATCAAGACATTAGGCTCGCTGGCCTTGCTGGCGCCATTGGCCATGCTCGGCAGCGGCGGGGCGCAAGCTGCCGAGGCATTTTCCAGCGAGTCGAAGTGGATGACCGGCGACTGGGGTGGCACGCGTACCGAACTGCTGGAAAAGGGTTACGACTTCACCCTCGATTACGTCGGTGAGGTGGCTGGCAACCTCAACGGAGGCTACAACGACGACAAGACGGCCCGTTACAGCGACCAGTTCGCCCTCGGTGCGCACCTGGACCTGGAAAAGATCTTTGGCTGGAACGACACCGAGTTCAAGCTGGCGATCACCGAGCGTAGCGGTCGTAACCTGTCCAACGACCGGATCAGCGACCCGCGTGCCGGACAGTTCAGTTCGGTGCAGGAAGTCTGGGGGCGCGGCCAGACCTGGCGGCTGACCCAGATGTGGATCAAGCAGAAGTACTTCGACGGTGCCCTGGATGTGAAATTCGGCCGCTTTGGCGAGGGGGAGGACTTCAACAGCTTCCCGTGCGACTTCCAGAACCTGGCGTTCTGTGGCTCGCAGGTGGGCAACTGGGTGGGCGGCATCTGGTACAACTGGCCAGTCAGCCAGTGGGCGCTGCGGGTCAAGTACAACATCACTCCGGAATTCTTCGTGCAGGTGGGGGCCTTCGAGCAGAACCCTTCCAACCTGGAAACCGGCAATGGCTTCAAACTCAGCGGCAGTGGTACCAAGGGCGCGATCCTGCCGGTAGAGATGGTCTGGTCGCCCCAGGTCAATGGGCTGCCGGGCGAGTACCGCCTGGGTTACTACTACAGCACGGCCAAGGCGGACGACGTGTACGACGACGTCAACGGCAACCCGCAGGCGCTGACCGGCGAGGCCTTCAAGTCGCATTCCAGCAAGCACGGTTGGTGGGTGGTGGCGCAGCAGCAGGTCACCGCCCATGGTGGCGATGTCAACCGTGGTCTGAGCCTGTTCGCCAACTTCACGGTTCACGACAAGGCCACCAACGTGGTCGACAACTACCAGCAGGTCGGGATGGTTTACAAAGGCGCCTTCGATGCCCGGCCCAAGGATGACATCGGCTTCGGCGTCGCCCGTATCCATGTCAACGATGATGTGAAAAAACGCGCCGAGCTGCTCAATGCCCAGAGCGGTATCAGTGATTACGACAACCCCGGCTTCGTGCCGCTGCAGCGCACCGAATACAACGCCGAGCTCTACTACGGTTTCCATGTGACCAATTGGCTGACGGTGCGCCCCAACCTTCAGTACATCAAGAGCCCGGGCGGTGTCGACGAGGTGGACAACGCGCTGGTCGCTGGCTTGAAGATTCAGTCGTCATTCTGAGTGTACTTGTTGTAAATTTACGCCAATCCAATCCCGTTACCCGGCATCCACTGGCTTGCAGTGGATGTTGGGGATACGGAAAGACAGCGCTATCTCAAACAACAAGAGCTTGGAACCATGCCTGAACATCCGCTACATCGCTTCTTTTCCTCGCAACGGCCCAGGCCGACCTTCGAGTGGGAGCGTTACCAGCAGCGCGATGTGCTGATCATCGATCACCCCCGCTGCCAGGCGGTGTTCAGTCGCCAGGGGGCGCAGCTGTTGCATTTCCAGCCGGCTGGCGAGCGGCCATGGCTGTGGTGTGCCGAACAGTGGCCGCAAGTGGGGGCCATCCGCGGTGGTGTGCCGGTGTGTTGGCCTTGGTACGGCCGTCACCCCAGTGAGGACCTGTGGCCTGCCCATGGTTGGGCGCGCCTGCTCGACTGGAAGCTGGTAGACAGCCGAGAGGACGAAGAGGGGGTGACGCTCAAGTGGCGTCTTGACCTGTGCGACTGGCAGGTCGACTTGCATGCCAAGCTGGGCAGTCGCATGGAACTGAGCCTGAGCACCGAGCATCAGGACAGCGAACCCTGCCAGCTGAGTCATGCGCTGCTGGCTTACTGGCGTATTAGCGACGTGTCCGAGATAGCGCTGTCTGGGCTTGAAGACATCGAGGGCTACGACCGCCTGAACCGTCAGGTTTGCCGCGAAGACGGCGCGCTCAAGCTCAAGGGCGGTTGCCAGAAGGTTTTTCCGGGTACCCCTCGTGTGCAGTTACAGGACCCGGCCTGGCAGCGTGAATTGTGCATCGACACTGGCGACAGCGACGACACGGTGGTCTGGCACCCCGGCAACCGGCCGCTAATGGGTGTGAGCGGGCGAGAATGCCAGGGGTTCGTCTGTGTCGAGGCTGCCAGCGGCAGCGGCGAGGGCCTGAGCCTGGCGCCGGGGCAACGCGCCCACCTGCGTCTGCAGGCGCACCGGCTCAGCTGAGTTCGTCGTCCTCGATGGGGTAGCGGCTGGCGTTCAGGCTTTCCTTGATCTTGCGCAGGTGCGGCTGGAAGTCCACGCCACGGCGCAGGGTCATGCCGGTGGCCAGGACGTCGAGCACTGTCAGCTGGATGATCCGCGAGGTCATCGGCATGTAGATGTCGGTGTCCTCGGGCAGCGGGATGTGCAGGCTCAGGCTGCAGGCGTTGGCCAGCGGGGAGCCTGCGGCGGTCAGGCCCAGCACCGAAGCGCCGTTTTCCCGCGCCAGGCGTGCCACCTCGACCAGTTCGCGGGTGCGCCCGGTGTAGGAAATGATCACGAACAGGTCGCCGGTGTGGGCAACCGAGGCCAGCATGCGTTGCATCAGCACGTCGGCATGGGCCGACACGGCGAGGTTGAAGCGGAAGAACTTGTGTTGCGCATCAAGCGCCACCGGGGCTGAGGCGCCGAGGCCGAAGAAGTGGATCTGCCGGGCCTGGATCATCATGTCCACGGCGCGGCTGACCTGCTGCGGGTCGAGCTGCTGGCAGGCGCTGTCCAGGGAGGCGATGGCGCTGCCGAAGATCTTCTGCGTGTAGGCCGCCGGATCGTCGTCGGCCTCCACGGCGCGGCTGACATAGGCTGCGCCACTGGCCAGGCTCTGCGCCAGTTGCAGCTTGAGCTCGGGGTAGCCGCTGACGCCGAACGAGCGGCAGAAGCGGTTGACGGTCGGCTCGCTGACCTTGGCCGCTTGGGCCAGCGCGGCAATGCTGAAGCGGGTGGCTTGTTGCGGGTTGAGCAGGATGACTTCGGCGACTTTGCGTTCGGCCTTGTTCAGCTCGTCGAGGCGTCCCTGGATCTGCTCCAGGAGGTTTCGCACGCGGTCCATGGTATGTCCTTGGGTCGGGAAGACAGCCGGCTGCCTGGGCAGCAGGCTTTTTGCACGGTCGTCTATCGTACTGTCGGTGCGGTTGGCGCACCACTTGTCTGTTACGCTTACCGATAATGTTGTGTTTTTTACTACATTATCCCTTGAAAACCGTATGTGAAAGCGGTATTCCTAGACCAACTTTAGGAAAGAACCAACATCATGGCTGCGATCAGTGTCGAACCTTGCACATTTGCCTTGTTTGGCGCCCTGGGCGACCTGGCATTGCGCAAGCTGTTTCCTGCGCTTTACCAACTAGACCGTGCCAACCTGCTGCACCCGGATACCCGCTTGCTGGCGCTGGCCCGTGAGCCTGGGAGTGCGCAGGAGCATCTGGGTACCATCGAAGCCCATCTGCGTCGGCACGTGACGGAGGCCGACATCGAGCCGGCCGCACTTGGGCGTTTCCTTGGGCGCCTGAGCTATCAGCACCTGGACTTCCTGCAGCCTGAGGGCTACCAGGCCCTGGCCGAGCAACTGCCGGACGAGCTGCCGTTGATCGCCTATTTCGCCACCGCGGCGGCGGTTTACGGGGCGATCTGCGAGAACCTCGACAAGGTTGGGCTCGCCGCACGTACCCGCGTGGTGCTGGAAAAGCCCATCGGCCATGACTTGGAGTCGTCGCGCCGGGTCAATGACGCCGTGGCCAGGTTCTTCCCCGAAAGCCGGGTCTACCGCATCGACCATTACCTGGGCAAAGAGACGGTGCAGAACCTGATTGCCCTGCGTTTTGCCAACAGCCTGTTCGAAACCCAGTGGAACCAGAATTCCATCTCCCACGTGGAAATCACCGTGGCCGAGAAGGTTGGCATCGAAGGCCGTTGGGGTTACTTCGACAAGGCCGGCCAGCTGCGTGACATGATCCAGAACCACCTGCTGCAGCTGCTGTGCCTGATCGCCATGGACCCGCCCAGCGACCTGTCTGCCGACAGCATCCGCGATGAGAAGGTCAAGGTGCTCAAGGCACTGGCACCGATCACCGGCGAGCGTCTGAGCACTGCCGTGGTGCGTGGCCAGTACATTGCCGGCTACAGCGACGGTAAACCGGTGCCAGGGTACCTTGAAGAGGATAACGCCAACGCCCAGAGCGATACCGAGACCTTCGTCGCTCTGCGTGCCGACATCCGCAACTGGCGCTGGTCGGGCGTGCCGTTCTACCTGCGTACCGGCAAGCGCATGCCGCAGAAGCTCTCGCAGATCGTCATCCACTTCAAGGAGACGCCGCATTACATCTTCGCTCCGGAACAGCGTTTGCAGATCGGTAACAAGCTGATCATTCGCCTGCAACCGGATGAAGGCATCTCCCTGCGGGTAATGACCAAGGAGCAGGGCCTGGACAAGGGCATGCAACTGCGCAGTGGCCCTCTGCAGCTGAATTTTTCCGACACCTGGCGCAGTACACGAATCCCGGATGCCTATGAGCGCTTGTTGCTCGAAGTGATGCGCGGCAACCAGAACCTGTTCGTGCGCAAGGACGAGATCGAGTACGCCTGGAAGTGGTGTGACCAGCTGATCGCAGGCTGGCGCAACGCCGGGGACGCGCCCAAACCATACGCGGCGGGGTCCTGGGGGCCGATGAGCTCGATTGCATTGATTACCCGCGATGGGAGGGCATGGTATGGCGATATCTGAACTGAATCTGCCGGCGGCGATCAAGGCCCATCAATTAGCCGACGGCAAGGCCCTGGCGACCACGCTGGCCGAGGATGTCGCCGACCGCTTGCGCGCTGCCATCGCCGCCAAGGGCCACGCCTGCGTGGTGCTGTCGGGGGGGCGCAGCCCGGTACCCTTCCTCGAGCAACTGGCGGTGCAATCGCTGGATTGGTCGAAGGTGACGGTGAGCCTGGCCGATGAGCGTTGGGTGCCGGTGGAACATGCCGACAGCAATGCGGGCCTGTTGGCCCGGCACCTGCTCAAGGGGCCTGCGGCCAAGGCGCGTTTTGTCGGCCTGTACCAGAGTGCGGTCAACCTCGAAGCTGCGTCCGAGCTGGCTGACCAGCTGATGGCCGAACTGCCACCCATCGACGTGCTGGTGCTGGGCATGGGCGATGATGGCCATACCGCTTCGCTGTTCCCAGGTAGCCCGTTGTTGCGCGAAGGCCTGAACCTTTCAAGCCCGCGCCGCATCCTGCCGATGCTGGCGCCGAGCGTGCCGCGCCAACGCCTGACCATGACCCGTTCACTGCTCGCCAGCGCCGCATTCATCGCGCTGTCCGTGCAAGGCGAGGGCAAACTCGCTACCCTGCGCGCCGCCCTGGCGGGCAACGACCTTTCCGAAATGCCGATTCGCGCTTTTCTTCACGACCCCCTGGACATCTACTGGTGCCCATGAGCCAAGGATCCACTGTCATGACCACCCTCGAACGCCCACAGCCCAAGCTCTCGATGGCCGAGAAAGCTGCACGGATCGATGCCATCTGCAAAGCGGCGCGCATCCTGCCGGTGATCACCATCGCCCGTGAGGAAGACATCCTGCCTCTGGCCGACGCTCTGGCCGTTGGCGGCATCCGTACCCTGGAAGTGACCCTGCGCTCGCAGCACGGTCTTAAGGCCATCCAAGTGCTGCGTGAGCAGCGCCCGGAGTTGTGCGTCGGCGCCGGTACCGTGCTCGATCGCAGCATGTTCGCTGCCGTCGAAGCTGCAGGTGCGCAGTTCGTCGTTACCCCTGGCATCACCCAGGACATTCTCGAAGCGGGCGTGGACAGTGAGATCCCGCTGCTGCCAGGTATCAGCACACCGTCTGAAATCATGATGGGCTATGCCCTGGGTTACCGCCGCTTCAAGCTGTTCCCGGCGGAAATCAGCGGTGGCGTGGCGGCAATCAAGGCCTTTGCTGGCCCGTTCGGCGATATTCGTTTCTGCCCGACTGGCGGCGTGAACCCGGCCAACGTGCGTAACTACATGGCCCTGCCCAACGTGATGTGCGTGGGCGGTACGTGGATGCTCGACAGCAGCTGGATCAAGAATGGCGACTGGGCGCGGATCGAGGCATGCAGTGCCGAGGCGATTGCGCTGTTGGATGCCAACTGAATTTGTTGTGTGCTTTACGGCTTATGGGGCGCTTGGTCGGCGCCCCTTTTTTTTGCCTGGCGTGGGTTGGGTGGCGCCTGTGAGATCCAGCGCCGCCCGCGCGGCACATCGCGAGCGCCTTTCACAGGCGTTACTGGCCCGAGACAAACGTAGGAGCGAGCGCAGCTCGCGATGCGCCGCGCGGGCGGCGCTCGATTGCATCGACGCTAAAAATGCTGTGGCGAACGCAAAAAAACCCGCATCCAATGATGCGGGCTTTCTTGTCCATCAGGGTAAGGCTCAGGCGGCCTTGGCTTCCTGCTGGCTCAGCGAGCGGTTCAGCGCGCTGAACAGGGCCTTGAAGCTGGCGGTGGTGATGTTCTCATCGATACCCACGCCGTGCACCGGACGGCCACCGGCCACGCGCAGCTCGATGTAGGCCGCCGCCTTGGCGTTGGTGCCCGCGCCGATGGCGTGCTCGTTGTAGTCCATGATTTCCACTGCAACCGGCAGGCCGGCTACCAGGGCTTCCAGGGCGCCATTGCCCTTGCCGCGCCAGTGCAGGGTGGTCTCGCCTTCACCGGCGACTTCCACTTCCACGGCGCTGTGGCCGTTCTCTTCCTGCAGACGATGGCTGACCAGCGCATAAGGGCTGTTGGCCTGGAGGTATTCCTTGTGCAGCAGGCTGTAGATCTGCTGGGCGGTCATCTCCAGGCCCAGACGGTCGGTTTCTCCTTGAACCACCTGGCTGAATTCGATCTGCATGCGGCGTGGCAGGCTGATGCCGTATTCCTGCTCGAGCAGGTAGGTGATGCCACCTTTGCCCGACTGGCTGTTGACGCGGATCACCGCCTCGTAGCTGCGGCCGATGTCGGCCGGGTCGATCGGCAGGTACGGCACTTCCCACAGCTCGCCTTCCTTCTGCTTGGCGAAGCCCTTGCGGATGGCGTCCTGGTGCGAGCCGGAGAATGCGGTGTGGACCAGGTCGCCAACGTACGGGTGGCGTGGGTGTACCGGCAGCTGGTTGCACTCTTCGACCACCTTGCGCACGCCGTCGATGTCGGAGAAGTCCAGCCCTGGGTCGATGCCCTGGGTGTAGAGGTTCAACGCCAGGGTCACCAGGTCGACGTTGCCGGTACGCTCGCCGTTGCCGAACAGGCAGCCTTCGGCGCGGTCGGCACCGGCCATCAGGCCCAGCTCGGTGGCGGCGATGCCGGTGCCGCGGTCGTTATGGCAGTGCAAGCTGATGATCACGCTGTCACGGCGGTTGATGTTGCGGCAGAACCACTCGATCTGGTCGGCGTAGATGTTCGGCGTGGCAACTTCCACGGTGGCCGGCAGGTTGAGGATGATCTTGTGCTCAGGGGTCGGGTTCCACACGTCGATGACTGCGTCGCAGACTTCCTTGGCGAACTCCAGCTCGGTCGCGCTGAACGTTTCAGGCGAGTATTGGAAGGTCCACTGGGTTTCCGGCTGCTGGGCGGCATATTTGACGAACAGCTTGGCTGCGTTCACCGCGATGTCCTTCACGCCTTGCTTGTCCTGGTTGAAGACAATGCGGCGGAACGACGGGCTGGTGGCGTTGTACAGGTGGACGATGGCCTTTTTCGCGCCGCGCAGCGACTCGAAGGTGCGGGCGATCAGGTCTTCGCGGGCCTGGGTCAACACCTGGATGGTGGTGTCGTCGGGAATGTGGCCTTCTTCGATCAGCATGCGCACGAAGTCGAAATCGGTTTGCGAAGCGGACGGGAACGATGCCTCGATTTCTTTCACGCCAACCTGCACCAGGGTCTTCCAGAAGCGCAGTTTCTTCTCCGAGTCCATCGGCTCGATCAGCGACTGGTTGCCATCACGCAGGTCGGAGCTGCACCAGATCGGCGCCTGGGTGATGGTTTTCGACGGCCAGGTACGGTCGGGCAGGTCGATAGTCGGGAAGGCGCGGTATTTCTTCGAAGGGTCTTTGAGCATGGTCATGGAAGCAATCCTTTTGTGTGCGGCCGAGATCGGGCCTGCCGAGCGATAACGAGATGAAGAGGCGAGGCGACGCGATTCAACCTGGTAGTCGGGCGCTGACCAGGCAGAGGCTGCGATGTTGTCGGAGCAGAATGAGGGTGCTGAAGGTTTTCATGCCTTCAACCCTAACCAGTGGGGTGGGGGATGGCAAGTGTTCAGAAAAAATTGAGAGGAATGCTTAAAAAAAGCGCAGTGACGAGATTTTATCGCTGATATTCGTCTGTGTATTTGGATTTCTTGCGCGGTATTTTTCAATGGCGCAACAAGGTGAAGAGGGGTTCAATTAGGTGGTCCCGTTCGCGGGTAAACCCGCTCCTACAGGTGTGATACCCCCGTGGGAGCGGGTTTACCCGCGAAAAAAGCGCCGTCGATATCAGGGCTGGAACGCACCGATGAAAATCGCCGGATCCACTCGGGCATCGTTCAGGCTGACATTCCAGTGCATATGTGGCCCGGTAGCCCGCCCGGTCGAACCCACTCGCCCGATCACATCACCTCTGCGCAGCGTCTGGCCTGGTTGTACGTCGATCTTCGACAGGTGGCAGAACATGCTGATGAAGCCTTGGCCGTGGTCGACGAAAACGGTGCGGCCGTTGAAGAAGTAGTCGCCCACCAGAATCACCTTGCCGTTGGCGGGCGTCTTGATCGGCGTGCCGGCAGGTACCGCGAAGTCCAGGCCTGCGTGCGGGTTGCGTTCTTCGCCATTGAAGAAACGACGCACGCCGAACTTGCTCGACAGCGGGCCGTTGACCGGCTTGTCGAGGATCAGGTTGCTCGGCAGGGCCGGGCTGAAGCTGCGGTAGGCGTTGATCTGTTCGGCCAGTTCGCGGTCGATGCGTTTCAGGTCGGCGGGGTTGGGGTTGACCTGGCGCTTGTTCTTCAGGGTGATGTGCTGCTCGGGGTACTTCTTGCTGCCGACGGTGAAGCGCAGGTTGCGACCGCCCTGGTTGAGGACGGCGGTGCCCGGCTTCTGGGTCAGCGGAATGCCGACGATGGCCAGCCAGTTGTCCTGTTCCTTGACCACCAGCACCGGTTTGCCATCGAAACGTGCGCTGGGTGCGGTTGCCGAGGGGCCCAGGTCGATGACTGCGACGCCACCGGGCACCGGCTTGTTCAAGGTGCGGGTGATGTAGCTGGCCTGGGCGCCGCCGGCCAGCAGCAGCAGGGAAAGGGCGAGCAGGGGCGCGATCAGGCGAGGCATGAGTCAGTCCAGTAGGGGGAGGGTGACCGGGGTCAGGTGGTTGTCTTCGACCCGCACCTGCAGTTCGCCCTCGTTGAGGCGGGCGGTCAGGCGCTGGCCGTTGTAGGTCTGATCGGCACTGCGGATGGCCTTGCCGCGTTCGTCGAGCAGGATGCTGTAACCGCGGGCCAGGGTCGCCAGTGGGCTGACCACCTGCAACGTCTGCAGTTGCGCCTGGAAGCGCTGACGGCGGTCCTTGAGCACTTCGCGCATGGCCCTTGGCAGGCGTTCGGCAAGGCTGTCCAGGCGCTGGCCCAGCAGTTTCAGGGCGCGGCCCGGATGCTGCGCGGCCAGGCGGGTGTCCAGGCGTGCCAGGCGTTCGCGGCGCTGGTTCAGGTCTAGCATGAACGCTCGGCGCAGGCGCATGTCCAGGTCGTCCAGGCGCTGGGCTTGCTGGCGCAGGCGTTCGCCAGGGTGGCGCAGGCGACGGGTCAGGGACTCCAGGCGCAGACGGTCATGGGTCAGGCGGTTTTGCATGCGCAGCAGCAAGCGCCGCTGCAAACCGTCCAGGCGCTGTTGCAGGCCACTGTTGTCCGGGGCCAGCAGTTCAGCGGCCGCCGAAGGTGTCGGAGCCCGCACGTCGGCGACGAAATCACTGATCGATACATCGGTTTCATGGCCTACCGCACTGACGATTGGCGTGGCACAGGCGGCCACCGCGCGGGCCACGGCTTCTTCGTTGAAGCACCAGAGGTCCTCCAGCGAGCCGCCGCCACGGGCCAGGATCAATGCATCGAAGCCACGGCTATCGGCCAGTCGCAGGGCCCGGACGATCTGGCCGATGGCTTCACGTCCTTGCACCGCAGTGGGGATCAGGTTCAGCTCGACCTGTGGTGCGCGGCGGCGGAACACACTGATGATGTCGCGGATCACCGCGCCGGTGGGCGAGGTGATGATGCCGATGCGTTGCGGATGGGCCGGCAGCGGCTTCTTGCGTTCGGCGCTGAACAGGCCTTCGGCGCCGAGCTTTTCCTTCAAGGCCTCGAATGCCAGGCGCAAGGCGCCGTCGCCAGCGGGCTCGACGGTGTCGAGAATCAGCTGATAGTCGCCACGCCCTTCGAACAGCGAGACCTTGCCGCGTACGCGTACCGCCAGGCCATCGCGCAGGGCCTGGCGCACGCGCGCGGCATTCTGCCGGAACAGCGCGCAGCGCACCTGCGCCCCGCTGTCCTTGAGGGTGAAGTACATGTGGCCGGAGGCCGGGCGGGCGAGGTTGGAAATTTCGCCTTCCACCCAGACACTGCGGAATACATCTTCCAGCAGCACCCGGGCGCGGCCGTTGAGCTGGCTGACGGTGAGGACCTCGCGGTCCAGGCCGAGTCGTTCGAAGGGGTCTTTGATCATGGTGGGCATGATAAGGGGGAGGGTGGGGGGCGCCAAGTGCATGGCGGGAGAATTATGATGCTGTCGCGATCGAGCGCCGCCTACGCTTGTTTTTCCTGCGAGATACCGGGCGGTCGCGCGCGCCTTCGACAGGCATTATTGGCCCGAAACAACGGTAGGAGCGAGCCTTGCTCGCGATGCGCCGCGCGGGCGGCGCTCGATTACCCACGCGCTATAACCCTAAAGGCATGCCCCTGTCCGCCTCGGCGCAATCCGGTGACGGACACACCAAGGACTCCACAGGAATCAAGCAAGATGCTGACCCAGCTGTCACTTAGCCCTCTCGACTGGCTACCCATTCTCCTCGCCATTGGCGTTGCCTACATCGTCTTCGGTATCGCTGGCTTCGGCACGGCATTGGTGGCCGGCCCGGTGCTGATCCACTTCATGCCGCTGTCCCGCATCATCCCGCTGTTGGTGTTGCTCGACTTCGTCGCCGCATTCGGCAACCTGCTGCCGTCACGCCGTGATGTGGTGCGCGGTGAGCTGCTGCGCCTGCTGCCATGCATGGCGGTGGGCTGCACGTTGGGCGTGGTGTTCCTGCTGGGGCTCAAGTCCGACCTGCTGCTGTTACTGATGGGGCTGTTCGTCACCGCCTACGCGATCTATGGCCTGGCTGTGAAGGTGCGACCGGCCAGGCTGGCCGGCTGGTGGGCGGTGCCGATGGGAACGGTCGGCGGCCTGTTCGGGGCGTTGTTCGGCAGTGGTGGTTTCCTGTATGCCATTTACCTGAGCGCACGGCTGGACGCGAAAGAGCAGGTCAGGGCAACCCAGAGCGCGCTGATCAGTTGCAGCACGGTGGTGCGCTTGTCGCTGTTCCTGATCGCCGGTGTCTATGCCGATGCGAGCCTGCTACTGCTGGCAGTCTCCCTGCTGCCGGTGATGTTCATAGGCCTGTGGTCCGGGCGCCGGCTGACCACGAAGCTGTCCCGCGAAGCCTTCGTGCGCCTGGTCACCTGGCTGGTCCTGGCCAGCGGCCTGGCCCTGATCGGTCGCTACCTGAGTGCGTGAGCGTTAGAATTGCCTCATTACCGCAGTCCGTAGGCTCGCTTGCTTGATGAACACCCAAAGCATCATCGTTCCGAAACTTTCCACCGTGCCCGTGCACGAAGCCCGTGCCAGGGCCATCCTGCGCTGGCTGGTGCGCGAGAAGATCGTCGAGGAGCACCTGACCACCTGTGGTCGAACCGGCAACCGCATGGGCCATGCCCTGTCCGAAGGCGCGCGCAAGGTCGCGCTGCATCCCGAGAAACTGCCTTTCGGCGAGCAGGTCAACGGGCTGGAGGTGGTGCTCAAGCGCTGCATCTATACCCCGACCGAAGGTTTTCTCGAAGAGGCCGGCTGTCCGGAGTGCCGCCGCGAAGTGGGCGAGCCGCTGTTCGAAAGCCTGGAGGAGTGGATGCCCGGCGTCAGCGATAACTTCACCTGCCCGCTGTGTGGTTTCGAAGATGACATCAATGGCTTTCTCTTCCTCCAGCCATGTGCCTTTTCCAACCTGGGATTCATCTTCAACAACTGGGGCGAGGCCGGATTCACCCAAGCCTTCCTTGACAGCTTCGCCGACTGGCTCGACCAGCCGGTGGCGGTGGTACAGGTAAAAGTGCCACGCGCCTGACCGAAGGCCCCTTTTTTGCATTGAGCGGCGCGCCGTGGATGAGTATAATGGCGCGCTTCCATTTTTCCCGCCCGGGAGCCCCCGCGATGCTGCGTATCAGCCAAGAAGCCCTGACCTTCGACGATATCCTCCTTGTACCTGGTTATTCCGAGGTACTGCCCAATGAAGTCAGTCTCAAGACCCGTTTGACCCGTGGCATCGAGCTGAACATTCCGCTGGTTTCCGCTGCCATGGATACCGTGACCGAAGCGCGCCTGGCCATCGCCATGGCCCAGGAAGGCGGCATCGGCATCATCCACAAGAACATGACCATCGAACAGCAGGCCGGCGAAGTCCGCAAGGTCAAGAAGTTCGAGGCTGGCGTGGTCAAGGACCCGATCACCATCGACGCCGACGCCACCGTGCGCGACCTGTTCGACCTGACCCGCCTGAACAACATCTCCGGCGTTCCGGTGCTGGCGAACGGTGACCTGGTCGGTATCGTGACCTCCCGTGACGTGCGCTTCGAAAGCCGTCTGGACGCCAAGGTCCGCGACGTGATGACGCCAAAAGAGCGTCTGGTCACCGTTCGCGAAGGCGCCGACAAGAACGAAGTCCGCGAGTTGCTGCACAAGCACCGTCTGGAAAAAGTCCTGATCGTCGACGACAAGTTCAACCTCAAGGGCATGATGACCGTCAAGGACATCGAAAAGGCCAAGGCCTACCCGCTGGCCAGCAAGGACGACCAGGGTCGTCTGCGCGTTGGCGCCGCCGTCGGTACCGGCAAGGACACCGGCGAGCGCGTTGCCGCCCTGGTTGCCGCTGGCGTTGACGTCGTCGTCGTCGACACTGCCCACGGTCACTCCAAGGGTGTCATCGACCGCGTTCGCTGGGTCAAGGAAAACTACCCGCACGTGCAGGTGATCGGCGGCAACATCGCCACCGGCGCTGCTGCCAAGGCCCTGGCTGAAGCCGGCGCCGACGCGGTCAAGGTCGGTATCGGCCCAGGTTCCATCTGCACCACCCGTATCGTCGCCGGTGTCGGCGTGCCGCAGATCAGCGCCATCGCCAACGTTGCCGCTGCACTGGAAGGCACGGGTGTCCCGCTGATCGCCGACGGTGGCATTCGCTTCTCCGGTGACCTGTCCAAGGCCATCGTTGCTGGCGCCTCGTGCGTGATGATGGGTTCGATGTTCGCCGGTACCGAAGAAGCACCGGGTGAAGTCGAGCTGTTCCAGGGCCGTTCCTACAAGGCTTACCGCGGCATGGGCTCGCTGGGTGCGATGGCACAGGCGCAAGGCTCCTCGGACCGTTACTTCCAGGACTCCTCGGCCGGTGCCGAGAAGCTGGTTCCGGAAGGCATCGAAGGCCGCGTCCCTTACAAAGGCGCCCTGGCTGCGATCATCCACCAGCTGATGGGCGGCCTGCGTTCGTCCATGGGCTACACCGGCAGCGCGACCATCGAAGAGATGCGTACCAAGCCGGAGTTCGTGCGCATCACCGGTGCCGGCATGGCCGAGTCCCATGTGCATGACGTGCAGATCACCAAAGAAGCCCCTAACTACCGCGTAGGTTGAGGCTTCCAGCTACAACAGAAAGCGGGGCTGTCATGACAGCCCCGCGTCGTTTCCGATTTCCACTGACGAGATTGAGTCATGGCCCTCGACATTCACGCTCACCGCATCCTGATCCTCGATTTCGGTTCCCAGTACACCCAGCTGATCGCCCGCCGCGTGCGCGAAATCGGCGTGTACTGCGAGCTGCATCCGTTCGACATGGCCGATGAAGCGATCCGCGAATTCAACCCGCGCGGCATCATCCTCGCCGGCGGCCCCGAGTCGGTCCACGAAGCCAACAGCCCCCGCGCTCCACAAGCGGTATTCGACCTGAAGGTCCCGGTGCTGGGTATCTGCTATGGCATGCAAACCATGGCCGAGCAGATGGGCGGCAAGGTCGAAGGTTCCGACCTGCGTGAGTTCGGCTATGCCCGCGTTGATGTAGTAGGCAAGAGCCGCCTGCTCGATGGCATCGAAGACCACGTCGATGACGACGGTGTACTGGGCCTGGACGTGTGGATGAGCCACGGCGACAAGGTTACCCAGATGCCGGGCAACTTCCATGTGCTGGCCAGCACCCCGAGCTGCCCGATCGCCGGCATGTACGACGATGCCCTGGGCTACTACGGCGTGCAGTTCCACCCGGAAGTGACCCACACCAAGCAAGGCGGTCGCATCCTGTCCCGTTTCGTTCAGGACATCTGCGGCTGTGAAGCCCTGTGGACCCCGTCCAACATCGTCGAAGACGCCATTGCCCAGGTTCGCGAGCAAGTCGGTTCGGCCAACGTCCTGCTGGGTCTGTCCGGCGGCGTCGATTCCTCCGTGGTCGCCGCGCTGCTGCACCGCGCCATCGGCGACCAGCTGACCTGCGTGTTCGTCGACAACGGTCTGTTGCGCTTGCACGAAGGCGACCAGGTCATGGCCATGTTCAAGGAAAACATGGGCGTCAAGGTCATCCGCGCCGACGCTGAAAAACAGTTCCTCGACAATCTGGCCGGCGAAGCCGACCCAGAGAAGAAGCGCAAGATCATCGGCCGCACCTTCATCGACGTGTTCGATGCCGAAGCCAGCAAGCTGGAGAACATTCAGTTCCTCGCCCAAGGCACCATCTACCCGGACGTGATCGAGTCGGCTGGCGCCAAGAGCGGCAAGGCTCACGTGATCAAGTCGCACCACAACGTCGGTGGCCTGCCGGAGGAAATGAACCTCAAGCTGGTCGAGCCACTGCGTGAACTGTTCAAGGACGAAGTGCGCAAGATCGGCCTGGAGCTGGGCCTGCCGTACGACATGGTCTACCGCCACCCGTTCCCGGGCCCAGGCCTGGGCGTGCGTATCCTGGGTGAAGTGAAGAAGGAATACGCCGACCTGCTGCGTCGCGCCGACCACATCTTCATCGAAGAACTGCGCAAGGCAGACTGGTACCACAAGACCAGCCAGGCGTTCGTGGTGTTCCAGCCGGTCAAGTCGGTGGGTGTCGTTGGCGACGGTCGTCGCTACGCCTGGGTCGTGGCCCTGCGTGCCGTCGAGACCGTGGACTTCATGACCGCTCGTTGGGCGCACCTGCCATACGAGCTGCTGGAGACCGTCAGCGGCCGTATCATCAACGAAATCGACGGTATCTCGCGCGTTACCTACGACGTGTCGAGCAAGCCGCCAGCCACCATCGAGTGGGAATGAGTTGAGCCACAGGGGCGCCGCAAGGCGCCCTTGTCGTTAATGCGCCAGGCTCGGCGCGTTGCGCATCAGTGCAACCCGCTTGGTAGTGGTGGCCAAGCGGGTGACTTGGAGGTGAAAGTCCTCTGCACACCCGGCGACGGCACGTGTTAGCCAGGGGCAAGGGTGTCGCGACTGCGGATCTGAAGGAAGCCCGAGGCAAGGTGCTGGCCTGGCGAACAGCAAGCCGATAGAGGCGGCACGGCGGGGTAAGGTTGCATTGACCACCAAAGCCCGATACTTGCACGCAATGCTGTACGGTAGTGTGAGAGGACAGCGGGTGCAAACCCGCCTCCAACTCGATTCCACCGCCCGAAGAGGCTCGGAACCAGCGATACAATCCTTCACTTAATATTTCCCATTTGCAGGTGTATCGTATTCGCCCTTCATCGCCAGCGGCTGCTGGCAGACTGATTGCGCCGAACACGAGGTACCCGCACCGATGTCCTTCACCCGTCGACAAATGCTCAAAGGCCTGACAGGCCTGGTTGTGGTAGGCCTGGGCGCCGGAGGGGCGGCGCGGTACTGGCTGGGCAAGGTCGAAGACGAGAACGCCGGGCACGACTACGAGTTGATCGCCGCCCCCTTGGATGTGGAGCTGGTGCCTGGCTTCAAGACCGAGGCCTGGGCTTTCGGTCCGTCGGCCCCAGGCACCGAATTGCGGGTGCGACAGGGCACCTGGCTGCGGGTGCGCTTCATCAACCACTTGCCGGTGGAAACCACCATCCACTGGCATGGTATCCGTCTGCCGCTGGAAATGGACGGTGTGCCATACGTCTCACAGTTGCCGGTAAAACCAGGCGAGTATTTCGACTATAAATTCCGTGTGCCGGACGCCGGCAGCTACTGGTATCACCCCCATGTCAGCAGTTCCGAGGAGCTGGGGCGTGGACTGGTCGGACCATTGATCGTCGAGGAGCGCGAGCCCACCGGATTCCGCCACGAGCGCACGCTGAGCCTGAAGAACTGGCACGTGGACGAGCAGGGCGCCTGGCTGCCCTTCAGCATTCCACGCGAGGCGGCGCGCAACGGCACGGCTGGGCGGCTGATCACCATCAATGGCCAGCCGGACTCGGTCACCGAACTGCCTGCCGGCCAAGTGGTGCGCGTGCGCCTGCTGAACCTGGACAACACCTGGACCTACCGGCTCAACCTCAAGGGCAACTGCGAGGCGAAGATCTATGCCTTGGACGGTAATCCCGTCACGCCGCGCCCGCTGGAAGACGAATACTGGCTTGGCCCTGGCATGCGTATTTGCCTGGCCATCCGCATTCCAGAGGTGGGAGAGGAGATTTCCCTGCGCGATGGCTTCGTGCGCCTGGGCACCCTGCGCTCCGTGGCCAGCACTGATGCGCCCAGCGATTGGCCGCCGGCTTTGCCGGCCAACCCGATCGCCGAACCGGACCTGGAGAATGCCCAGAAGCTGAACTTCAATTTCGAATGGGTTGGTAAAGTGTCGGTCAACACCGAGAACGGCAAGCCGCCTAGCCTGTGGCAGATCAACGGCCAGGCCTGGGACATTACCGACAAGACCTGCGCCGACCGCCCCATCGCTACGCTGCAGAAGGGCAAGAGCTACATCTTCGAGTTGAAGAACATGACCCAGTACCAGCACCCGATTCACCTGCACGGCATGAGTTTCAAGGTAATCGCTTCCAACCGCCGCGACATCGTCGAGCCTTGGTTCACCGACACCTACCTGCTGGGCAAGAACGAGCGGGCACAAGTCGCGCTGGTGGCCGATAACCCAGGCACATGGATGTTCCATTGCCATGTCATCGACCACATGGAAACCGGCCTGATGGCCGCGATTGCGGTGGTCTGATGCGTGCGCAGATCATCGATCGCAGCCGCGATCAGGAATTCATGCGCCTGGCACTGGCCCTGGCTGCCGAGGGCGCGTCGATGGGCGAAGTGCCGGTGGGCGCGGTGCTGGTGCAGCATGGGCAGGTGATCGGCCAGGGCTTCAACCGGCCGATCATCGACAGCGACCCCAGTGCCCACGCCGAAATGGTGGCTATTCGGGCGGCAGCCAAGTCAGCCTGCAATTATCGCCTGCCTGGCAGCACCCTGTACGTGACGCTCGAACCTTGCAGCATGTGCGCGGGGCTGATCGTGCATTCGCGGGTGGCGCGGGTGGTGTACGGCGCGCTGGAGCCCAAGGCGGGTATCGTGCAGAGCCAGGGACAGTTCTTCAGCCAGGGGTTTCTCAACCACCGGGTGATGTTCGAAGGCGGGGTGCTGGCCGAAGAGTGTGGGCAGCTCCTGAGTGAGTTTTTCAAGGCTCGCCGGGCCAAGGCCTAGGCCCTGTACGAAAAGCCTTGATACGCGGTGATGCTGCGTTGAAAACAGCCTCGGTAGGCTCATTCACAACCCGTAAACGCCGCTTCCTCGGCTGTTTTCGCCTTGCCTGAGCTTCATCCCAAGACTTTTCACTCAGCCTAGCGCTGCCCAGGGGCTGTGCACAGCCTGTAGGAGCCGGTTTGCCGGCGGTCAGGCCGTGAAGGTTCACATCGGCGGCGATTGATCCGCTGGTTTGTCCTTGTTGACCCCGGGCACATGCAGGCTGCCCTCGGCCACCTGGCCCTCGAGCTGCGGCTGGGTCACCCAGGTGAGGATGTCGTAGTAACGACGAATGTTGGCCACGAAATGCACCGGTTCGCCACCGCGGGCATAGCCGTACTTGGTCTGCCGGTACCACTGCTTCTGCGACAGGCGCGGCAGCATTTTCTTCACGTCCAACCACTTGTTCGGGTTCAGCTTCTCGCGCTTGGCCAGGGTGCGGGCATCTTCCAGATGGCCAGTGCCGACGTTGTATGCGGCCAGGGCGAACCAAGTGCGGTCCGGCTCCTGAATACTGTCATCGAGCTCTGCCTTGATTTTCATGAAGTACTTGGCACCGCCCTGGATGCTTTGCTTCGGATCCAGCCGGTTGGATACGCCCATGGCCTGGGCGGTGCGCTGGGTCAGCATCATCAGGCCGCGTACGCCGGTCTTGGAGGTGACTTCCGGCTGCCACATCGATTCCTGGTAGCCAATGGCGGCCAGGAGGCGCCAATCGACCTTCTCGACCTTGGCGTAGCTTTTGAAATGTTTCTCGTACTTGGGCAGGCGTTGTTGCAGATGCTGGGCGAAGGTGTATGCACCGACATAGCCCAGTACGTCGACATGGCCGTAGTAGCGATCTTTCAGGCGCTGCAAGGTGCCATTCTTCTGCGCCTTGTCGAGGAACTCGTTGACCTCGTTGAGCAGGCTGTTGTCGTCACCCGGAGCCACCGCCCAGCGCTGGTCGCGGGTATCGCCCAGGTCGAAGGCCACCCGCACGTTGGGGAAATAGACCTGGTTCATGGCCAGCTCATTGGAATCGACCAGGGTCAGGTCGATCTGGCCTTCATCCACCATGCGCAGCAGGTCGACCACCTCGACGGCGTCCGACTCTTCATATTGCAGGGACGGGTACTGTTTTTTTAGCGCGGCCAGCTGGTCGGCGTGGCTGCTGCCCTTGAGCACCATGATTTTCTTGCCGACCAGCCCCTTGGGGTCGGTGGGGCGTGGGCGGCCGTTGCGGTAGATGACCTGTGGGGTCACTTCCAGATAGGGGTGGGAGAACCGGGCCTGGGTCTGGCGCCGTTCACTGCTGACAAGGCCCGCCGCTGCGAGCACCGGACCGGAGGGTTTGTTCAATTGGTCGAACAGTTCGTCGAGGTTGTCGGCGGTCTCGATCTCCAGCTTCACGCCGAGATCATCGGCGAAATGCTTGACCAGCTCGTATTCGAAGCCGGTTTCGCCGTTACGATCCTGGAAGTAGGTGGCCGGGCTGTTGCGGGTAATCACGCGCAGCACACCATCCTCCTTCACGCGCTCCAGGGTGCTGGGTTTTTCAACACAGGCACCGAGCATCAGAAAGAGTCCGGTTGCGATGAGCCATCTGGCGCAGCGCTGGCGCAAAGCAGTGTGGGCGAACATAGGTTGCAGTATACGCAAAGGACCGGCCCCGCCATATCTCGACAACGGTTAGCTTGTCTGGTAGCGGGTTATGTGCTGCGCCTGTGCCTAAGGTGGCCGGCTTTAGGGGGAGTGGGGATGGGAGATCGAGCGCCGCCTGCACGGCGCATCGCGAGCAAGGCTCGCTCCTACAGTTATGCCTGTGGGATTCGCGCGCGTTCGTCACTGGCATTACTGGCTCGAAACAAGCGTAGGAGCGAGCCTTGCTCGCGATGCGCCGCGCAGGCGGCGCTCGATCCCCAGTCCCTGCGCCTCTCAATCCAATCACCCTAAATTTCTGACCCGAAAGTCCGGTTCCACCGCCCGGCAGCCGTGGCGTAGAGCGGGTGCCGAAAGTTATCGAATTAGGCTAGAATGCACGGCCTCTAAGCACACCCCTTCCTGAGGCTGTCCCGACGATGTTGATCCTGCGCGGCGCTCCTGCCCTTTCTGCCTTTCGCCACGGTAAATTACTCGAGCAACTGAGCCAGAAAGTCCCCGCTGTTACTGGTTTGTATGCCGAATTCGCCCATTTCGCCGACGTCGACGGCGAGCTGACCGCCGACCAGCAGCAGGTGCTGGGCCGTCTGCTCAAGTACGGCCCGAGCGTCCCGGTACAGGAGCCAAGCGGCCGCCTGTTCCTGGTCGTCCCGCGTCTGGGCACCATTTCGCCCTGGGCCAGCAAGGCCAGTGACATCGCCCATAACTGCGGCCTGCAGTCGATCCAGCGCCTGGAGCGTGGCATCGCCTACTACGTCGCGGGCAACCTGAGCGACGCCGACGCCGAAGTCATCGCCGCCGAGCTGCACGACCGCATGACCCAGCGCGTCCTGGGTCAGCTGGAGCAGGCAGCCGACCTGTTCAGTCACGCCCAGCCCAAGCCAATGACCTCGGTCGACATCCTGGCTGGCGGCCGCGCGGCCCTGGCCCAGGCCAACGTCGACCTGGGCCTGGCCCTGGCCGAAGACGAAATCGACTACTTGGTCAACGCCTTCCAGGGCCTCAAGCGCAACCCGAACGACATCGAACTGATGATGTTCGCCCAGGCCAACTCCGAGCACTGTCGCCACAAGATCTTCAACGCCAGTTGGGACATCGACGGCCAGGCTCAGGAAAAGAGCCTGTTCGGCATGATCAAGAACACCTACCAGATGCACAGCGAAGGCGTGCTGTCCGCGTACAAGGACAACGCCTCGGTAATCGTCGGTAACGTCGCCGGTCGCTTCTTCCCGAACCCTGAGACCCGCCAGTACGGTGCGGTACAGGAGCCGGTGCACATCCTGATGAAGGTCGAGACCCACAACCACCCGACCGCCATCGCCCCGTTCTCCGGCGCCTCCACCGGCTCCGGTGGCGAAATCCGCGACGAAGGTGCTACCGGTCGCGGCGCCAAACCCAAGGCTGGCCTGACCGGCTTCACCGTTTCCAACCTGCGCATCCCGGGCTTCGAACAGCCATGGGAAAAGCCATACGGCAAGCCAGGCCGCATCGTCGACGCCCTCGACATCATGGTCGAAGGCCCGCTGGGCGGCGCTGCGTTCAACAACGAATTCGGTCGCCCGGCCCTGACTGGCTATTTCCGTACCTTCGAGCAGGCCATCAACACCCCGCGTGGTGAAGAAGTCCGCGGCTACCACAAGCCGATCATGCTCGCAGGCGGCATGGGCAACATCCGTGAAGACCACGTGCAGAAGGGCGAGATCACCGTCGGTGCCAAGCTGATCGTGCTCGGTGGCCCGGCCATGCTGATCGGCCTGGGCGGCGGCGCCGCCTCGTCGGTCGCTACCGGTGCCAGCTCCGCCGACCTGGACTTCGCCTCGGTACAGCGCGAAAACCCGGAAATGGAGCGCCGTTGCCAGGAGGTCATCGACCGCTGCTGGCAGCTGGGCGACAAGAACCCCATCGCCTTCATCCACGACGTGGGTGCAGGTGGTATCTCCAACGCCTTCCCCGAACTGGTCAACGACGGTGGCCGCGGTGGTCGCTTCGAGCTGCGCAACGTGCCCAACGACGAGCCGGGCATGGCCCCGCACGAAATCTGGAGCAACGAGTCGCAGGAACGCTACGTGCTGGCTGTCAGCGCCGAAGACTTCGAGCGCTTCCAAGCCATCTGCGAACGCGAGCGCTGCCCGTTCGCGGTAGTGGGTGAAGCCACCGAAGAGCAGCACCTGACCGTCACCGACAGCCATTTCGGCAACACGCCGGTGGACATGCCGCTGGACGTGCTGCTGGGCAAGCCGCCGCGCATGCACCGTTCGGTCACCCGCGAAGCCGAGCTGGGCGATGATTTCGACCCGAGCGAGCTGGACCTGGACCAGGCCGTCGAACGTGTCCTGCATCACCCGGCGGTTGCCAGCAAGAGCTTCCTGATCACCATTGGCGACCGCACCATCACCGGCCTGGTGGCACGCGACCAGATGGTCGGCCCGTGGCAGGTGCCAGTGGCCGACTGCGCCGTCACCGCCACCAGCTTCGATGTCTACACCGGTGAGGCCATGGCCATGGGCGAGCGTACCCCGCTGGCTCTGCTGGACGCCCCAGCCTCCGGCCGCATGGCGATCGGCGAGACCCTGACCAACCTGGCAGCGGCGCCAATCGCCAAGCTTTCCGACATCAAGCTGTCGGCCAACTGGATGTCCGCCGCCGGTCACCCGGGTGAAGACGCTCGCCTGTACGACACCGTCAAGGCTGTCGGCATGGAGCTCTGCCCGGAGCTGGGCCTGACCATTCCGGTCGGCAAGGACTCCATGTCGATGAAGACCAAGTGGAGCGATGACGGCGTCGAGAAGAGCGTCACCGCGCCGATGTCGCTGATCGTCAGCGGCTTCGCCCCGGTTACCGACGTGCGCAAGACCCTGACCCCGCAACTGCGCATGGACAAGGGCGAGACCGACCTGATCCTGGTCGACCTGGGCCGCGGCAAGAACCGCATGGGCGCCTCGATCCTGGCCCAGACCTACGGCCAGATCGGTGCCCAGGCACCGGACGTCGACGACGCCGAAGACCTCAAGGCCTTCTTCGCGGTGATCCAGGGCCTGAACGCCGATGGTCACCTGCTGGCTTACCACGACCGTTCCGACGGCGGCCTGCTGACCACCGTGCTGGAAATGGCCTTTGCCGGCCACTGCGGTCTCGACCTGCAGCTCGACACGCTGACCGACAACCGCAAGGACGTACCGGCCATCCTCTTCAACGAAGAGTTGGGCGCGGTGATCCAGGTTCGCCAGGATGCCACTCCGGACGTGCTGGCCCAATTCAGCGCCGCCGGCCTGGGCGAAGGCTGTGTGTCGGTGATCGGCAAGCCGGTCAACAACGGTGACGTCTCCATCAGCCTCAATGGCGAAGTGCTGTTCGACGACGAGCGCCGCATGCTGCAGCGCCAGTGGGCCGAGACCAGTTACCAGATCCAGCGCCTGCGCGACAATGCCGACGGTGCCGATCAGGAATTCGACCTGCTGCTCGAAGAAGACAACCCAGGCCTGTCGGCCAAGCTGGGCTATGACGTCAATGACGACATCGCCGCGCCGTACATCAAGAAAGGCGTACGTCCACAAGTGGCGATCCTGCGTGAGCAGGGCGTCAACGGCCAGGTCGAGATGGCTGCCGCGTTCGATCGCGCAGGCTTTGCCGCCATCGACGTGCACATGAGCGACATCCTCGCCGGCCGTGTCGATTTCGCCGATTTCAAAGGCCTGGTGGCCTGTGGTGGCTTCTCCTACGGTGACGTGTTGGGTGCCGGTGAGGGCTGGGCCAAATCGGCGCTGTTCAACGCCCGTGCCCGCGACGCCTTCCAGGCCTTCTTCGAGCGTACCGACAGCTTCGCCCTGGGCGTGTGCAACGGTTGCCAGATGATGTCCAACCTGCACGAGCTGATTCCGGGCACCGAATACTGGCCGCACTTCGTGCGCAACCGCTCGGAGCAGTTCGAGGCGCGCGTGGCCATGGTCGAGGTGCAGAAGTCCAACTCGATCTTCCTGCAGGGCATGGCCGGTTCGCGCATGCCAATCGCCATCGCCCACGGTGAAGGCCATGCCGAGTTCGCCAGCGAAGAGGCACTGCTCGAAGCCGATGTGTCCGGTTGCGTGGCACTGCGCTACGTCGACAACCATGGCAAGGTCACCGAAGCCTATCCGGCCAACCCGAACGGCTCGCCGCGTGGTATCACCGGCCTCACCAGCCGCGATGGCCGTGTGACCATCATGATGCCGCACCCGGAGCGCGTGTTCCGTGCTGTGCAGAACTCCTGGCGCCCGGATGAGTGGCAGGAAGACGCACCCCTGATGCGCATGTTCCGCAATGCGCGCGTTTGGGTGAACTAAGGGTGTACAAGCTCGCCTTCTTCGTCCCCGCCAGCCACCTCGAAGTGGTCAAGGCCGCCGTGTTCGCCGAGGGTGGCGGACGCATTGGCGACTACGACCACTGCGCCTGGCAAACACTTGGCCAGGGCCAGTTCCGCCCATTGGACGGTAGCCAGCCGTTCCTGGGGCAAACCGGCCAGGTCGAAGTGGTGGAGGAGTGGAAGGTGGAGCTGGTCGTGGACGACGACCTGATCGCTCAGGTCGTCGCCGCGCTCAAGCAGAGTCACCCTTACGAGACGCCAGCCTACGAGGTCTGGCGGCTCGAACAGTTTTGAGCGCTTAACCGAACGGGAAAGCGCTGCTGATAATTTCCGAGACGGTGTTGGGTGCGTTGCGGTACTGCTCTCCCAGCACTCTCACCCTGTCCTTTTCCTCTCTCTCGAGTTGCGCCTGCAGTTGCACCAGGTCTTCCAGGCGGCTGCCCGCTTGAATCTTGTTCCGCGATCCATCCGGGTCTTTCGCCTCCCATGCCGCCACGATGTCCTCATGCCAATTGTCGGCATCAGGGTGCAGAATGAAATTCATGGCCACGCTAGCCGGGTCTCGCTCGGTGTTGCCCTGCCAGAATTCATACATCGAGCGGCCCACCTGCTCTACCGCGTAAGTGGCCAGATAGGCTGCCAGTTCATGAAACGGGTGGGTGTCGTGATCCTTGGCCAGTTGTGAATGTGTCGGGTGCAAGCCAGGCTTCTCATTGGGGTTATGCCCGGACAACGTCTGGTATTCGTCGACGCTGTCCGCAACCCAGTTCAGCATGCCCTGCATCGTGGAGTTGATTGCATTTTGCAGCAGCGTCAGCGGCAGTTGGGTGATCCACCGTCCGGCTTCGAATAAGCCGAACAAGGGCGCCGCCGCTGCCTTGTCGCGCAATTCCAGGTAGGTTTTCAGCCAGGAGAGCGGCACATCGGTAGGATGTTCGGCCAGCAGGATCAGCAGGGCCTGCTCTGCGTCACTGCGGTCCCCCGGTTTGGTGCGTTTGAAATCGAGCGCTTTCGTCTCGAAAAAGATCTGGCCCAGCGGCTCGGCGATGCTGGCGATCACGTCCAGACCACCAAACATGCCCGTGACGATCGGCAAGCCATGCTTGCAGTCTGTTTCCGTGGTCCAGGGCAGAACCTCATGGCCCTTTTTGCGCAGGCACAGTTCGACGAAGTTGGAGTGAGAGAAATAGTCTTCGAGCACATGCAGCGCTTCGCCGAAATAGCGTCGGCCCTCGATCGTGTTACCCGCGTTCATGGCGTCGATCAGCTTGTTGTACATGTAGCGGGCGGCATGGTCGACGTAGTTCGAAATGGAGCGCGCAGGATGGACCCGCAGCAGTGGGTCGTCAGCCTTTACCAACGGCTCGAAGTCCGGATCGATGGCCTGAGGGTCGATGCTGTCGCTGGCCGGGTTCAGCGGATTGTCGATATGCTCGGAAGGCCGGTATACCCCAAGTTTTTCCTCATCCACGGTGTAGGCGCGGCGGCCGGCTGGGGTGTCCTGCAGGTCGTGAAATTCCTTGAGTGCCAACAAGTCGACCAGCTTGGTCAGCGCGGCTCGCGACAATGTTGACGGAAAGTTCTTCGGTTCGTCCGGTTTACGCACGATTTTGGGGTCCAGCAACTGTGAGTGATCGCGCAACCAGTTGCCGAAGTAGATGCTCCGACGTTCTTCGTCAGTGAACCCCACGGATGCCAAGCCCCTTTCCAAGGCCTCGTGACCGAAAGAGCCAGCCTTGTCGTGGCCGTTACCTGCGACGAACGCTGCGGTTTGAGGGAGCGGCTCCAGGGTAGGCATCGTCAGGCGCAAGTCTTCACCCGCGTAGTTGGCGTACACGGTGTGGTCGGTTGCGCTGGCACCGTAGAAGAACATCATGGCGGCGTAATCGGTGCCGACGTCGTGCGCTGTCTCGGCCTGGGACTCAGGTGAGCGTTCCTGTGCACGTTCGTCGATGTCTCGGCGTATCACGCTGCGCAGGTATTCGCCGAACGCCCTGGTCATGGCGTTGAACAGATTGACACTCATGAAGGCTTCGTCGCGTGCCTGCGCGATCGCGGAAATCGCTACGACAATCGTACGGCTGGCGCCGTCATAGCGGGCAAGGGTGCTTTCCTGGGCATCGATCCGATAGCTCGGGTTGGCGATGTTGCCCTCATGCAAGGCTGCCCGCAGTTTCAAATAGGTAGCGACTGGCAGGTCGGTACCAAACACTGACATCAGCAGCGTGACGAAGAGCGCTTTGTCGGTGTGCCGGGCCAAGGCATCGAGTCGGCCCAGCTCATAGGTGCTTTCCAGGGTTGGGCTGTTGACGTTGGTTTCAATGGGCATGGGCGTCTTTCCGTACAGAATGGAACGCCCAGTCTGGTGGCCTGGATTACCCGGATGAACCGAGCAGCCTTACCTGAGGGAGAGGTTTTCCTCACCGGTCGCATCGGCCTGCATTCCAGGGGGCGGGTGCGCGCCGACCAGCGTGCTCGCCACCAGCCCCAGTTCGAACAGCACCCACATCGGTACCGCCAACATCGTCTGCGAAAACACGTCAGGCGGCGTCAGAATCATCCCCACCACAAAACAGCCGACGATCACGTAGGGTCGGCTGCGCCGTAACCTGGCCACATCGGCCAGCCCCGTCCAGATCACGATGAACGTCGCCACCGGAATCTCGAACGCCAAACCGAACGCCAGGAACAACGCCATGATGAAGTCCAGGTACTGACTGATGTCGGTCATCATCGCCACGCCTTCAGGTGTCACGCTGGCAAAAAAGCCGAACATCATCGGAAACACCAAGAAGAACGCGAACGCCATGCCGGCATAGAACAGCACGATGCTCGACACCAGCAGCGGCAGGGCAATTCGCCGTTCGCGGCGGTACAGGCCAGGGGCCAAAAAGCCCCAGGCCTGGTGCAGCAGCAGCGGCATGGCGACGAACAGCGCGCACAGGGCCGTCAGCTTGAACGGCGTCAGGAACGGTGAGGTCACGCTGGTGGCGATCATGCTCGCGCCTTCGGGTAGAAAGCGCCGCAGCGGCTCGGAGATCAGCGTGTAGAGAGTTTGGGCGAAGGGAAACAGGCCGGCGAATACCACGGCGATCACCAGCAGGCAGCGCACCAGGCGCTTGCGCAGTTCGCGCAGATGTTCGGTCAGCGGCATCCCCGTTGCCGGGTCCATGGCAACGCTCATGAAGCATTCTCCTTCGGTAGGCTGGCGGTGTCTGCATCGTTGGCCGGCGCCGTGTTGAGGCTGATGCCTCGGCGTATATCCTGCTCAAGACGTTGCAACGGTGCGCTGTCCAGGTTCGGCATGTCGATCTCGCGCTCCATCTGCGTGCGCAGTGCGTTCATGGCCCGGCGTGCCTGGCCGAGGCCACGCCCCAGGGTACGTGCCGCCACCGGCAAACGTTCCGGGCCCAGTACCAGCAAGGCGATGACACCTACCAGCAGCAGTTCGCTGAAACCAACCTCGAACATCAGGCCTGTCGATCCGACTGTGCTTGCTGAGTCGTCAGCGGCGCGGGCTGTGGCGGCTGCGGGTTGGCGTTGGCATCCCCATCGCCGCCCATGGATTTGCGAAAGCCCTGGATCGCCTCGCCGACGTCGCTGCCCAGGCCTTTGAGGCGTTTGGTGCCGAACAACAGAAACACGATCAGCAGAACGATGACCAGTTGCCAGATTCCAATGCCACCCATGTGCGACCACTCCTGTAAGGTCATGAAAAGGAAAGGTAATCCTGCCCGGTGCAGATGACATGAACATGACCGCCCCTTGATTGCCATCTGACTGCAACACCCTGGGTGTTGACTGGCGCTTTCAGTGACCAGCAAGGCGGTGAGGGATGGGTGGCAGGCGACAGCGGGGGGCAGCGCTGCTGATGGTGATGGTGGTGCTGGCGATGCTCGCTGCAGGCATGGCCTGGATGGTGGAGGATGGCCGACGCCAGGTCGACGAGGTTCGCCTGTTGCATCAGCGTGTGCAGGTGCGAGCCATGGAGCAGGCGGGGTTGGCCTATGCCGAACAGGCATTGCGCGACCCAGCCTGGCGTCAAAGCCCGCTGTTCTGGCAGGCATTGCGCGGACAACCACTGACGTATGATTTCGGCGCCGGCAAGGCGCAACTGCGCGTCAGCGACCAGCACACCTGTTTCAACGTCAACGCGCTGCTTGGGGCAGACGGCGAACGGGCCGAGCGCCAGTTGCGCTTCCTGCTGGGGGACGACATGGCGGCCGAACGCCTGGTCGATGCCTTGGCCGACTGGCTCGACAGCGACAGTGACGCCCGCCTGCAGGGCGCCGAGAGTGCCCAGTACCTGCGCCAGCAACCGCCACGCCTGGCAGCGAACCAACCCATGCTCGACACCAGCGAGTTGAACCTGTTGCTGGAGCCCGATGCTTCACGTCAGGGCCAATTGCCGATGCTCTGCGCCTTGCCACAGACCACGGGCTGGCGCCTCAACGCCAATGCCTTGGGGTTGGAGCATCTGCCGTTGCTCGATGCGCTGTACGAGGGACATTACCCGCGCTCGCTGCTAAGTCGCATCGTCAGTGGCCGACCAACGTCCGGCTATGCGGATGCCGCAGCGTTGCGCCAGGCGCTTGGCGCGGTGGATGACCAGACCTTCGAGACACTCAGTGAAGGCTTGCTGCTCAACAGCGGGCATTTCCTGTTGCAGTTGTCGTTCGAGGAGCAGGGGCGGGTGATGCGCAGCGAGTTTCAGCTGGAGGCGCTGGGAGTGGTGCAGTGGCATGCGCGGGTACCGGCGCAGCAGGTGCGAGTGCGGAGTCGCGCGCCGATGGCCTGGTGAGCCATGGGGCCGGCCTCAGTGCCGACCCCGCCGCCGAGTACGTCAGGCGGTGCCGATTTTCCCGCCATCATCGCGCTGGATCACCACCGTCGAGGCGCGTGGCCGCACCGTGCTGCCTGCTGGCGTGGCATCGGTAGCCCTGTCGGTGTACGGCCAGTTCTCGGGGTGCTGAATGTTCACGAACATTGTCTTGTTGTCCGGAGTGAAGGCGATCCCCGTCACTTCGCAACCATTCGGACCGACGAAGAAGCGGCGCAGGTCCACCTGGTTCTGGGCATTGACTGGGACCTGCTTGCCGCTGGCATCGACCAGGTTGGTGGGGATCACCGCCAGCAATTGGTCGTTGGTGTAGTCGGTCACGGTCGACTCACCATTGTCGGTCTCGAACCACAGCACGCCACGGCTATCGAAGCTCATGCCGTCGGGGCTTGCGAACTGGTTGAGTTCGGTCAGGCCCGAGCGGTTGATGTCAGCGGTACCTGCGGCGTTGGCGCCGAACACGAAGATGTCCCAGGTGAAGCTCAAATGATCGTCGCTGTCGTGCCAGCGGATGATATGGCCATGGCGGTTCGGGCCGCGCGGGTTGGCCGCGTCGACCTTGTCGGCGGTGCGCGCGCTGTTGTTGGTCAGGGTCAGGTAGACATCGCCATTGAGCGGGTTGACCGTGGTCCACTCCGGGCGGTCCATCGGCGTGGCGCCCACGGCATCGCCCGCGCCACGGGTGTTGAGGAGGATGCCCGGCAGGTCGCCATACAGCGCCCCCAGGGTGCTGCCGCCCGTGGTGGCGGTGGTGACGTCGAGCAGCAGCCAGACGCCGGTGCCGTCGGCATTGAAGCGCGCCACGTAGAGCTTGCCCTGGTCCATGTACTTGGCACCGGTGGCCAGGCGATTGGCCGGGGTGGCGTCGGCGGCATCCCACACGGCATCGGACACGAACTTGTACACGTATTCGTTGTTGGAGTCGTCACCCATGTACCAGACCAGCGGCTTGCCGGCCACCGGCAGGCCAGGGCAGCACCCTTCATGGCGCAAGCGTCCCAGGGCCGTGCGCTTGGTGGCCTGGGTGGAGCTGTCGTACGGGTCGATCTCGACGATATAGCCGTAGGTGCTGGCTTCGTTGCGGTAGTCGTCGGTGGCGCTGGCGCCTTTGACGGTGACGTCGAAGCGGGCGAACTCATCGTCCACCTCGCTGGCGTCGCCCGCTGCGGTTTCCCATTTGTACTGTCCGTTGGACGTACCCACGCCGATGCGCGCCTGGTCGGCCGGGCGAATGCCCTTGTTGACGAAGATGCCGGGCCAGTTCTCTTCACAGGTGAGGTAGGTGCCCCATGGGGTGTAGCCGTTGCCGCAATTGTTGTTGGTGCCTCGGCACTGGGTGCCGTCCGGCGAGAATTTGGTCTTCACATGGTCGGTGCCGCGCAGGGGGCCAGCGATGTCCATTTGCGAGGCGGTGGTGAAGCGGCGGTTGAGCGGGTCGTTGTCGACCACCTGCCAGCGGCCACTGACTTTCTGCAGGCGCACCACGCCAGCGCCGTGGGCGTTGATCTCCTTGCGCACCTCTTCCACTGGGCGGTTGCCGCTGCCATCGGTGGTCGGGCCGGCGGGGTGCAGGGCGGCGGTGTCGATGTATTCGAAGTTGATCGCCAGCAGGCCATCTTCGGAGCTGCCGTTGATGGGGAAGAAGTGCATGCCGTCATGGTGCATGCCCATGGCGTTGGCCTGGTCGGTCGAGGTGTTGCTGCCGTCGGACTTCCACGGATTGCCATTGCTGTTGAGCGGCGTGCCCCAGGGGGCTAGCACGTAGGCGCTGTAACCGGCGGCGACGACGCAGGCGTCGGTGCGCGAACCTGCAATGGACTGGAAGCCCAGTGCCAGTGCGGGCGGCTGCGGGTCGGTAACCGGAGGCTTGGAGGCTGCATCGTCGTCCGAGCCGCCACCACTGTCGAAGCAGCCCGTCAGGCCGGCCCCGGCGATCATGGCAATGGCCGCGCCGAGGCTGCCGCGCATCACGCTGCGACGGCTCAGGTAAGCATCCATGACGCTGGCCATCGGCAGGTTACCGCTCAGGTTGCGATCCAGGTTATCGCCGCTTTCTCGACTCATCAGGGTGTCCTTAAATTGGCTGAGTTGGAGGAAAGCGCGACTTTAGAGCGCAAGTGTGATGATTGATTGGCAGAAATGTTAAGGGGTTTTTAAAACTACCCGTTCTTACCGAGCGTTCACAAAGATCAATTTGGAATTGCTGTCGGATTTCTGCCATTAAACTGTCACGCGAACGCCGCAACATCCAGGGCCCAACAGGAACGTGGATAGGGACGGCAGGCAGCATGCACAGGCGTGAAGTAATCAGCTGGATGGGGATCGGTGCACTGGCACCGCTACTCGGCGCCTGTTCCGCACTGCCCGGCTCGCGTCGCGAGGACGCCAGCCTCGATTTGTTGTACATAGCCGATACCCTCGATGCACGCCAGCCGGGCCCGGCCGTGGTGCCGGCCACGCGGTTGGGGCCAGTCAGCCATCTGGGCCGCGCACCCTGGATGACTGGCGCCAGTGCCAGCGTCGCTCACCCGCAACTTGCACCACTGCTCGATGCCAGCCAGGCGTCAGCCGCTCAGTTGGGAGGCTACGCGGTGCTGGGCGCCTTGCTTGAGCAGTTGCGCGCGCAAGCCGGTTCGGGGAATAGCCTGACCCTGGAAAACGGCCAGGGCTGGAATGGCAGTGGCCTGGCCTACCTGACCCAGGGCGAGAGCGGCCTGCAAGGCAGTCAACTGCTGGGCAGTGAGGTGCGGGTCAGCAGCGATGAGCGCGTGCTCTGGCCGCAGCGTTGCGCCGGCCTGTATCGTCAGTCTTCCTCCGTTACCCTCGGCGCCGGGCTTGCTGGCGAGCAACGCCAGGCCTTGGGGCTGGAGGCGCTGCACCTGTTCGAACGCGGCGGTGTACGCATCGCCGTGGTAGGCGTCACCGACCCCTACGCCCAGGACCAGAAAGCCTCATTGAAGCAGTGGTACCACTCGCTGAGCCCGGCCTTCGAACAGGCCCGACGCGAGGCCGACCTGGTGGTGGCCCTGGCCGATGTCGGTACCGGGCCGGGTTTGTGGCTGGCCGAGCGTGTCAAGGAAGTTGACGTCGTGTTGTGCGCCCGAGGTCAGGACCTGTGGCCCGCACCCGTGCCGGTGACCCAGGCCAGCGGTCGCCAGGTGCCGGTGCTCTTCGCCGGTTGTCGTGGCAGTGGGGCATTTCGGCTGCGTTGCCAGCAGGTAGCTGGACAATGGCAGTTCGATGCGCATTTTTTCCCTGCGTTCGCGTACCAGCTTTCACCCGCGGCGCAACGGCGCGCAGGCCAGTTGCAAAGCCAGTTGCGCCAGCAGCGCGCAGGTCATGCGGCCTGGCTTGACCAACCGTTGGCCCGCGCGCCGCAAGCGCTATGGCGCCGCGATACCCGCGCTGGCAGTTGGGACCAACTGCTGCACCAGGCCTTGGCGGATGACGGCAGCATGCCAGTGCTGTTGCCCGGTCTGCGCTACGACTACCCCGTGGCAATGGGCGATGCCATCACCCGTGAGCATCTGATCAGCCTCACCGGCAGCTATCCGGCCCCGGTGGTCGAAGCGCCAGCGCGCCAGGTCGAACACGTGCTGGAAAACGCCGCCGAGCAACTGTTCGGCGACCCATTGCTGCTGGACAACAGCCAGGACCTGCCGCGCTGGCAGGGCCAGCCATGGCGCGTCAGCTACAGCCCGCAGGGCAAGCGCATCACCGGCCTGGATCCGGTCCAGGGGGTGTGTCGCACCTTCGGCTTGCAGTTCGACGCCCAGGCCGGCGAACCACTGTGGCAGCGGGTCGAGGCCTGGCTGGCGGACCAGCCGACAGGCTGGCAGCTGGCGCCGCTTCAGTTGCCTGAAGTGCGTTATGTGCAGGGACACCCCGGCTGGCACCCACGGCAGGTGGCCTCGTGAGCCTGGGCGCCAGGCTAGTGACCGGCAGTTGCCTGACGCTGGCCGCCTGGCTCGCCGCCCAATGCCTGCTGCAACTGGGGCGCTCGCCGCAACCGGCCAGCCCGCCTGCCGCCAGCGACACACCGCTGCCTGGGCTGATGGTCGGTCACTGGTCGGCGTCAGGCAACGACGGTGCCATCGCCATCACGCGTCTGCCGCTGCAGTACCTCGGTGGCCTCAAGGCCCAGCCACTGTCCGCCAGTGTGGTGGTGCTGCGCTTCGGCCAGCAGGTGCGCACGCTCGGGCGAGGCCAGCGCCTGGCGCCGGGGATCGTGTTGCAGGACATCGACGCCGATGGCCTGATTTTCGACAACCAGGGGCGGCGTGAACGCCTGCCCTGGCCGCCACGCCCCGCCGTGGCCGGCTTCAAGCGGCAAGGATGAAAGATGCTCGTTAGATACTGCGTTGCCGCGACCATGAGCCTGGCGCTGACGCTTGCGTGGGCCGAGGAACCCGAGGTGTTCGAGGAGGATGGCACACCGCGGTATGAGGTGAATTTCGTCGATACCGAATTGGGCGAGTTCATCGACAGCGTGTCGCGTATCACCGGCACTACCTTCATCGTCGATCCACGGGTCAAGGGCAAGGTCACGGTCCGCACCGTCGACCGTCACGATGCCGATGCCATCTACGATATCTTCCTGGCGCAGTTGCGCGCACAGGGGTACGCCGCCGTCGACCTGCCCAATGGCAGTGTGAAGATCGTACCCGACCAGGCTGCGCGCCTGGAGCCGGTGCCGGTGGAGTCCGCCGGCCAACCAGGTGAAGGCAGCGATGGCGTGGCCACGCGGGTATTCAATGTACGCAACGCCGCCAGCGAGCAGATGCTCGGCATCCTCAAGCCGCTGATCGACCCTCGGGTGGGGGTCATTACGCCTTATCCGGCGGCTAACCTGCTGGTGGTCACGGACTGGCGCAGCAATCTAGAACGCATCGACAGCCTGCTACGTCAGCTCGACCAGGTCAGCGACGAACCGTTGCAGGTCATGCCCCTGCAGCATGCCAGCGCTACCGACACCGCGCCGTTGCTGACTCGTCTGTTGGCCCGGGAGCAGGGCGGCGACAGTACCCAAGTGGTCGCCGACCCTCGCAGCAATGCGCTTCTGGTACGCGGCAGCACAGACCGTGTGCGTGCCCTGCTCAAGCAGCTCGACCGCCCCAGTGACAACCAGCACAGCAGCAATACCCAGGTGATCTACCTGCGCCATGCCAACGCCGGCGAGGTGGTGAAGGTGTTGCGCGGGCTGAGTCAGGACGGCGCGGTGCCCGGCGAAGGCGAAGAGGAGGGCAAGGACAAGCGCTTGGCACCGGCCAACGACCTGGGCATCCGCCTGGAGTACGAAGAAGGTACCAACGCGGTGGTGATGGTGGGGCCCGACAGCGCGTTGGCGGCCTATCGCACGATCGTCGAGCAGTTGGACATCCGTCGCGCCCAGGTGGTCGTCGAGGCGATCATCGCCGAGGTTTCCGACAGCCGCGCCCAGGAACTGGGTGTGCAATGGCTGTTCGCGGATGAAAAGTTCGGCGCCGGTATCGTCAACTTCGGCAGCAACGGGGTGAACATTGCCAACATTGCCGGCGCGGCGGCCAGTGGCGACAACGAGGCACTTGGCGATCTGCTGTCGGCCACCACGGGGGCCACGGCGGGCATCGGCCATATCGGCGGTGGCTTCAATTTCGCCATGCTGATCAACGCCCTCAAAGGCAAGAGCGGCTTCAACCTGCTGTCTACACCGACCCTGCTGACCCTGGACAACGCCGAAGCGTCGATCCTGGTCGGTCAGGAAGTGCCGTTCGTCACCGGCTCCGTCACCCAGAACAACGCCAACCCCTACCAGACCATCGAGCGCAAGGAAGTCGGGGTGAAGCTGCGGATCAAACCGCAGATCAACATCGACAACAGCGTGCGCCTGGATATCGTCCAGGAGGTTTCGTCCATCGCCGACTCCACCACCGCCAGCGATGTGATCACCAACAAGCGTGAGATCAAGACCAAGGTGATGGTCGAGGACAACGGCCTGGTGATCCTGGGCGGCCTGATCAGCGATGAGCTGAGCACCAGTGACCAACGCGTGCCATTTCTGGGGGACATCCCGGGCCTTGGCCGGTTGTTCCGCTCCGATGCCAGCAAGAACACCAAGCAGAACCTGATGGTGTTCATCCGCCCGCGCATCCTGCGCGACGGCCCCAGCCTGGCTGGCTTGAGCGAAGACAAATACCGCACCTTGCAGCAGAGCACGCCGCTGAACCTGCCCGGCCTTGCCGGCGCTCAGAGCGCTACGCCGTTGATGCAGGCGTTCCCCGCCAGCCGGGCACGCCTCGAAGGCGGTGACTGGTGATGCTGCCCTACCGCCTGGCGCGTCACGCGGGGCTCGCCATCGCGCCTGCCGAAAGTGGCTGGCAACTCTGGCTGCGCCACGGGGCCGACAGCTGCCAGTTGCAGGAACTGCTGCGCGTCCACGGCCAGCCCAGTGCACTCCAATACCTGGCGCCAGATGCTTTCGATGCGCGCCTTGGCCAGCTGTACCAGGCGGGCGAAGGGGCCAACGAAGCATTGATAGAAGGCATAGGCGAGCAGGTCGACCTGGACAGCCTGATCAGCGACATGCCGCGCATCGAGGACTTGCTCGAAAGTGACGACGAAGCCCCGGTCATTCGCCTGATCAACGGGCTGTTCGGCCAGGCCTTGCGCCTGCGCGCTTCGGACATCCACATCGAAACCTTCGAGCAGAGCCTGGTGGTGCGCCTGCGGGTCGATGGCCACTTGCGCGAGGTGCTGCGCCCACCTCGGGCGCTGTCAGCGATGCTGGTATCGCGGATCAAGGTCATGGCGCGCCTGGACATCGCCGAGAAGCGCCAGCCGCAGGACGGGCGCATCACCTTGCGCGCTGCCGGGCGTGAAGTGGATGTGCGTGTCTCGACCCTGCCTGGCATCCATGGCGAGCGGGTGGTGATGCGTGTACTCGACAAGCAGGCCAGCCTGCTGGCGCTGGACAACCTGGGTATGCCGGCCGCCGTGCTGCAAGGCCTGCGCGCCTGTCTGGCGCGGCCCAATGGCATCGTGCTGTCCACCGGGCCGACCGGTTCAGGCAAGACCACCACCCTGTATGCCAGCCTCAATGGCCTCAACGATGGCAGCCGCAATATCCTTACCGTCGAGGACCCGGTGGAGTACGCCATTACCGGCATCGGCCAGACCGCTATCAACCCACGAGCCGGGCTGACCTTCGCCAATGGCCTTCGGGCCATCCTGCGTCAGGATCCGGACGTGATCATGCTGGGGGAAATCCGCGACCAGGAAACCGCGCAGATCGCCGTTCAGGCCAGCCTCACCGGCCACTTGGTGCTGTCGACCCTGCACACCAACAGTGCGGTAGGTGCCGTGACGCGCTTGCGCGACATGGGCATCGAGCCGTTCCTGATCGCTTCATGCCTGCGTGGCGTGCTGGCCCAGCGCCTGGTGCGCCGGCTATGCCATTGTGCGGTGGCGCATCCTCTGCAAGTGGCCGAACGCGAGATGTGGCCGGAACTGGCGACGCTGGGCGACAGCTACCACCCGGTAGGCTGTGCGGATTGCCAGGGTAGCGGCTATGTCGGACGCATTGGCCTGTACGAGTTCGTCGAACTGGATGCAGGCCTGATCGGCTTGTTGTATGACGGTGCCAGTGAAGTCGCCATGCACGATTACCTCGCCCCACGACGCCAGAGCCTGCTGGCCATGGCCAGCGATTGCCTGGCAAGCGGCCAGACTAGCCTGGCCGAAGTGCTGCGCGTGGTGCAGGGCTGAGCCATGCCGACCTACCGCTACCACGCCGTCGATCTAACCGGCAAAACCCACACGGCTAGCCTGCAAGCCGACAGTGAGCGCCATGCCCGCCAGCTACTGCGCGAGCAAGGGCTGTTCGCCCGTCGATTGTCCGGTGCCAAGGGCGGGGGGCGCACGTCTCGTCGACAGCGGCTGAGCCGTGCGCAGTTGTGTGAGCTGACCCGTCAACTGGCCACGCTCACAGGCGCTGGTATCCCGTTGGTCGATGCCCTGGCCACGCTTGAGCGCCAACTGCGCGAACCGCAGTTGCACAGCGTGCTGGTGGCCTTGCGAGGCTCGCTGGCCGAGGGCCTGGGGTTGGCTCGCAGCCTTGCCCGTCAAGGGGCGCCATTCTCTGGGCTCTATTGTGCGCTGGTCGAGGCCGGCGAGCGTTCCGGGCGCCTGGCCCAGGTGCTCACACGTCTGGCAGATCATCTGGAGCAAGTCCAAAGGCAACAGCACAAGGCGCGCACCGCGCTGATCTACCCCGTCGTGCTGATGGGCGTGTCGCTGGCGGTGGTGGTCGGGCTCATGACGTTCGTGGTGCCCAAACTCACCGAGCAGTTCGCCCATGCCGGGCAAGGCCTGCCCCTGATCACCTCGCTGTTGATCGGGCTGAGCCAGGGCTTGGTGCAGGCCGGTCCCTGGTTGCTGGCATTGGCACTGCTGCTCACGGGCCTCTCTGGCTGGCTGCTGCGCAAGCCGTACTGGTGCCTGCGCCGCGATGAGCTGCTGCTGCGCCTGCCGCGCATCGGCACCCTGCTGCAGGTGCTGGAAAGCGCGCGGCTGGCGCGCAGCCTGGCGATTCTCAGCGGCAGTGGCGTGGCATTGCTCGAAGCCTTGCAGGTGGCCACCGAAACCGTCGGCAACCGGCGTATCCGCCTGGCCATGGAGCAGGTGCGCCTGCAAGTGCAGGGCGGCACCAGCCTGCATCGCGCCCTGGACGCCAGTCAGCAATTCCCGCCGCTGCTGGTGAACATGGTGGGCAGCGGCGAAGCCAGCGGCACCCTGTCCGACATGCTCGAACGCGTGGCCGACGACCAGGAGCGGGGCTTCGCCCGCCAGGTGGATACGGCCATGGCGCTTTTCGAACCCCTGATGATCCTGGTGATGGGCGCGGTGGTGCTGTTCATCGTGCTGGCGGTCCTGCTGCCGATCATGCAACTGAACCAGGGCCTGCAACTGTGAACACAAGGAGTACCGACATGCAGCAACGACGCACCCGCCAGAGCGGTTTCACCCTGATGGAAATCATGGTGGTGATCTTCATCATCGGCCTGTTGATCGCCGTGGTCGCGCCCAGCGTACTGGGCAACCAGGACAAGGCCATGCGCCAGAAGGTCATGGCCGACCTGGCCACCCTGGAACAGGCCCTGGACATGTATCGCCTGGACAACCTGCGCTTTCCCAGCAACGAGCAGGGCTTGGCCGCTCTGGTGAAAAAGCCTGCGCAGGAGCCGCTGCCACGGGCCTGGCGCAGCGATGGTTACGTGCGTCGCTTACCGCAGGACCCTTGGGGCACGCCTTACCAGTACCGCATGCCGGGCGAGCATGGTCGGGTCGATGTGTATTCGCTGGGGGCCGACGGCATGGCCGGCGGTGAAGGGCAGGATGCCGACCTGGGCAACTGGGAGCTGTAGCCCATGACGGACCAGCGCGGTTTCAGCTTGCTTGAGCTGCTGGTGGTACTGGCCATCGCCGGGTTGATGACCGGGCTTGCCGTCGCCTCACTCGAGAGCGGTGGGGCGAATGTCGACCAGGCGTTGCAGCGCCTGGCCGCCGAGACCCGCGCACAGGCTGCGTTGGCACGCCACACCGGACAACTGCGCGGGTTGCGCTGGACCGGCCAGCATCCACAGTTCGTCCGCAGGGAGGGGGCACGTTGGGTCGTCGAACCGGTCACCTTCGACCCTTGGCCCAAGGGCTTGCGCCCTGACTGGCCGGCCAGCGCGCAACCTCACGTGCTGTTCACGGCCCAAGGCTGGGCGCAGCCGGGCAGTGTGCGCTGGCATTGGGCCGAGGGCAGCCAGCGCTGGGACTGGAGCCACGATGGCCGTTTGCGGGTAGCGGCGGCGCCATGAAGCACAGGCAACAGGGCTTCACCTTGCTGGAAGTCACCGTCGCCCTGGCGATTACCGCCGTGCTGGCGGTCATCACCAGCCAGGTCTTGCGCCAGCGCCTGGCCGTTCAGGATAGCGTGCAACACCACCGCCTGGGACTGCTCTGCGCGCGGGAGCTGCAAGCGCGCTTCACCGTCGAGCAGTTTTGGCCGACCGCTAACCAGGTTGGCGGCGTGCTGAGCCAGGGCGGGCAAGCCTGTCATTGGCAATTGCAGTTGCGTGGCACCGGTGTGCGCGACTTGCGCCGGGGTGAGTTGCAGCTTTACGCCGACCGCGACCAGCGCCTTGCGCTGGGCCAGTTCAGCGTATTTCTGGAGCGCCCCTGATGCCCGCGATCAGCTGTTCTGTAGGCGCTGGCTTGGCGGAGATCAGGCTATGAAAGCGACCATGGGAGTGACCCAATGAAGCGGCGCCAGGCGGGCCTGACCCTGATCGAACTGTTGGTCGCACTGGCCCTGACCGCGCTACTGGGCGTCATGCTTTCGGCGCTGGTCAATGGCTGGCTGAAGGTGCGCGAACGGCTGCAGTCGACGACCCAGGAAACCAGTGTGCTGGACTTTTGCCTGGCCCTGGAGCGGCGTTTCGACAGCCCGGTGCTGCGCCGTGTCCATGAACAACGTCTGCCACTGGCCAGCCGGTGGCTCGATTGGCAGCCCGACCGCCAGCAACTGCTGTGGGTGGCTGCTGCCGCCATACCAGAAGCCGAAGGGGGTTCACGGCTTCAGCGCCAGCGTCTGCGTTTCGATGTCCGCCAACAGCGCGTGTTACTGGAAAGCTCTGCCGACCTGTACGCCGCTGGCGCGCCCCATTGGGTATTGCGTGAGCAACTGGAGCGGGTCAGCGCGATGAACATTCTTTACCACCAGGGTGGCCGTTGGCTGGCCTGGCCTTCCGATCAACCGGCGCACCCAGGTCGCGGCGTGCGCTTGGAACTGCAGCGTGATGGAGCACCCTATGTCTGCACCTTCGTTCTCCCTTGGGGGCGGTCATGATGCTTGAGTGGCGTCGACGGACAGCGAATCGGCCCCGCTTGTTGCTGCGGCCGGGCATCGTCTGGGATTGGATGCTGATCGACACGAGGGGCGCGACAACAGAAGGGGTAGGTAAGCCGCCGGTGCAGGAGGATGTTCAGGTTGTGCTGATCATCCCCGCGCAGCATTGCAGCCAGTTCCAAGTGGCGGCACCGCCGCGGCTCAAGCGCGAGGAGTGGCCGATGCTTCTGGAAGATCGCTTGCTTGAGCACCCGGAGGATGTCGTGTGCGCGCGCCTCTGCGCCCCACCCGGGCAACTGCAGTTGTTGGTGGTGGCGCGCCAGGCCCTGGCGGGCTGGCGCGAGCAGTGTGCCGAGTGGGGGCTGCAGGCCGAGCACTGTTGGGCCGAGTTCCAGTTGATGCCGATGCCTGAACCAGGTGCTGCCTGGCAGTGGCGAAGATCGTCGGGCCTGACGCTGTTCAAGGGCATGACGGCCGAGGCGAACGAGCTGTGGCTGGCCTGGCCCGATGGACTGGGCGAGCTGCCAGAACACCCTTGGTCAAGCCTGCGCAGACAATTCATGGAAGGCCCATGGCCGACGCCCTTGGCGTCGCTGGCGCAATTGCCTCGTGTGTTCGAGCAGCGCGGTGGGGCATGCAAGTTGCCTGGCGTGTCGCGGCAACAGCGCGGTCTGCTGGTGGCCTGCCTGCTGTTAGCGTGTACGTGGGGCGGGGTGTGCCTGACCCAGCAGTGGCACCAAGCCCAGGTCTGGCGTGCCGAGGTGGCGGCGGTTGCCGGCGAGCATGCCAGCCCTCGCCAGGCTGCCCAGGCGCTCAAGCGCCTGCGGGAAGGCCAGGTACAGCAGCAGCTGCGCTTACGCCAGCTCGACGAGCTGCAAGCATGTCTGCAGGGTTGGCTGCGTGAGCACCCCCAGTGGCGGCTGCAAGCGGTGCGCTTCGACGGCCAGCGTTGGCACCTGCGCCTGGAGGGTGATGGCGTTGCGCCGCCCTGGCGTGAAATGGCCGAGACGGCCGGTGCGCGTGTCGAGGTTCAAGGCGGGACGCCGGCGCTGCAGTGGCAAGTGACCTTCGACCTGGGGGATGCGGTATGAACCTGTACGGGTTGCAGCGCAAGCGGGGCGTGCTCGCAGGGTGCCTGATCGGGCTGCTGGTGGCGGTGCTGGTTACCCGTGAAGGGCTGAGCCTTTGGCGTGAGCTGGGGCAATGGCGCGAACTGGCGCAAACGGCTGGCCGTTTGCCTGGAGGGCCGGCGTTGAGCCTTGAGCGTTTGCATCAGTCGGCCCTGGTGGCGCGCATCGACATCAGCCAGGTCGAGCCGCAAGGCGAGCGCTGGCAGGTGCGCGGCCAGGTCGCAGATGCGCAGCATCTTCAGGGCTGGTTGCAGACTCTCCAGGCAGAGGGCGTGCAGCCGCTGCAGTGGGGGCTGGAGCAGGACGCCGGGCGCTTGCGGTTCGACCTGTTGGTGCAGCCATGAGCCGACGCGGATTGTTGTGGATGGCACTGGTGTTCGGGCTGACCGTGCTGGTGGAATTACCCGCCAGTTGGGTGGCGCGCGCCTCGGGGGCCGCGCTTGGCGGCGTCAGCGGAACGCTGTGGCACGGACAGGCGCAACATTGGGGGGCGGTCGGTCCGTTGCGATGGACCTTGCAACCATGGCGTCTGGTAGCAATCGGCGAGCTGGGTTACCAAGGCCAGGCCTGGCAGTTACGTGCCGAAGGTTGGCCATGGCGCTGGCGCTTGCAGGTGCAGGCGACAGGTGCGCAAGCGACTGCGCAGGCGGACTATCGCCTGGCGGGGCAATGGCAAGGCACGCTGACGGCGCAAGGCTCGGGGCTGAACTGCCAGGGTTCGGCTGGGCGCCTGCAGGCAGTGGATGTGGCGGTGAGCGCACCCTGGTCATTGGCGTTGGGGCAAGGCTCGATCGAGCTGGATTGCCGGGCGGGCTGGCATCTGCTGGGACACCTGGCGCTGCAGGGGCAGCACCAGGTGAACCTGGATGCCGACCTGATGCAGCGAACGGCGCAGGTCCGATTCCAGATGCAGCCCGATGCCGCCTTGACGCCCGTGCTGCGTGGCGCGCAATGGATGGAGGCACAGGCGACTTCAGGTCAGCGTCGCTTGAGGTGGTAGGCGGGCAGGGCGACGACGCCCAACCCGCCCGGTCCAGTCAATCACGCTTGCCCTGTACGCTCGATGCCCACGCCTGGTTGCGGTTGTAGCCGCTGGTGCGCAGCAAGCCCAGGTCGAGCGCATTCTCGCCATCGGCCGCCCCCTTGCCTTTGGTCAGCTGGGCCACGGCGGTACCCAGGTCGACTGGCGAGTTGGAGGCGTCGATCGACACGTCACGGCGATAATCGCTGCCGCTCAGGGTTTCACGGGTTACGGCTTGGGCACGCAGTGCGACATCGCCTTTGGCCGACTGCAACCGCGCGCCCATCAACTGCGCTTCGCCTGCGACGTTCAGGTCGATACCTTCGCTGCCTTTGAGCGCTGTCGGGTGAGCGACGCTGTCACGCTGCGCGTGGGTGAGGTCGAGACTGAAGGTTGGCGAGAAGCCGGGTTCCGCCTTGCTCAAGGCCGGGCCGGCTTTCTTCGCGACGTTCCCTCCCAATGGCCCGGCCAGCGAACTGGCGGCATTGACGTAGCCCTGCGGGTTCTTTTCCTGGCTCAATCGCGCATCGGCATTGATTGTCAGGGTATCGACGCGGTCCTTGAGACTGGCCAGCTTCAGGTCACCGCCGACATCGCCGGTGATGCGCTCGGCTTCCAGGCTGGTGCCTTCCAGCTGTGTGTCGCCGAGGCTTGCCAGGCTGATGTGCCCGGCGCGCAGGGTATTGGCGTTCCAGGTCTGGTTGTCGCGCTTGTCCAGGTCGACCTTGACGCGGCCATGCAGGCCGCGGGTATCGGTCGCGCCCGTGGCCATGCTGAAACCGGCACCTGCAGTGATGTCCAGGTTGTTGCGGCGCTCGATATCCTTCGACGCTTCGATCCGCAGGCCGCCGTTGCTTGCGTTCAGCGCAATCTGTTCGGCGGAAACCTGCAGCCCTTGCAAGTGCGCAGCGAGGTTGTCGCGGGCGCGGCTGGTCACGCTCAGTTTTCCGCCGCTGGCGATCTGCGCATCGACCGCCTGGCTGGCGTTCTCGTCCACCCTGCCGTTGCTGAAGTGGCCACCGAGGGCGCCGCTCTGTGTAGCGCCCGTCTTGGCCGCCAGTTCCATGCCGCCGCCCAGGTTGGCGCCACTGGCCTGTTGGGTATCGCTGGCGGCCTTGACCTGCAAACGGCCGCCGCTGTCCAGATAGGTATCGCCTACCTTGGCGGTGCGATCGCCGATGCGGGTGCCTTCGAGCAACAGGTCGCCCGCGCTGCTCAGGCGTACTTCGCCTTTGGCATCGACCTGTGCGACCTGTGCCTTGGTTTGCTCGCTGTTTTTCTGGACGTGGTCGAGGTAGCCGCGGGTCTCGCCTCCGGTGCTGTCCGGGCGGTTGCCGCCCTTGGCCCAGGCGTTGCCATCAAGCTGGCGCGACGACTGTTTGCTGTGGTTGGTCGCCTGGGTCAGGGCCAGGTCGCCGCCACTGCGAACGAGGACATGGCCGTCACCGCCATCGAAGCGTGTGCCTTCGTAGCGGCCGTCGCTACCCAACTGTACCTGGATGCCTTGTTGGCCATAGAGGCTGCCGGGCACCGCTGTGTTGGCGACTTCCAGCTTGTCCAGTGAACCGCCTTTGCCAGAGGCACGCATGTTCAGGTCGCTGCCGGTGGTGCTGTCCACGCGCAGGTCGCCGCCATAGGCCAGCCGCTGCACAGTGGTCTGCTGAGTGTTTTCGGCTGCCCGCAGGTGATGCCGGTCGGCGTCGATCTGCAAGGCGCCGGCGTTGGCTCGCCACGCGGTGCCTTGGTCTTCGATGATGTCAGCCTTGCTGGTCACCGCGCTGCCGGACAACTCGCTGACCTGGGCATAGCCACGGCGCTGGTTTTCCAGGCGCTTGATGTGCTCCAGCGTCAGGTCGGCACCCACGCTGGGCGCTGCCATGGCATCTTCGGGCGAAGCTTGCTGGAAGCGCTGAGCCTCCTCGCCCAGTATCAGGCGCTCGATCGGGCGGGTGAGATCACGGTACTCCACGCTGGCCCCCAGGCTGCCACGCCAGTTGTCGGTGACTTCCTCACGCTGTTCGATGTTTTCCGGGGCGCGGTTGTCGATGTGCGTGGCGACGACCTGCAGGGTTTTACCGGCCTCGACGCGTGCCGCTTCGTTGGCCATTTCGCCCGTGTCGATCTTCACGTCGCCGCTGGCCTGGAGTTCGCTGCGTTGCACTTTGCTGTCGAGCGCGGTGACCGTGTGGGTGTCGTGGTGGCCATCGAACGCACTGCCGAGCCGGTCGATGCCGCCGGTCACGGTCAGGCCGCCACCGCTCTGCTGAGTACGGGTGGTTTCTTGCGTGTCGTTACGTGTGACGCCCAGGGTCAACTGTTTGCCGTGCAGGCCTAGGTCACCCGCGCTGGCCTGAACCTTCGAACCATTGACCTGCAGATGAGCGCCGCTGTCGAGGGTTACCGAGGCGCCCTTGAGTTCGCTGGCAACCTGGCGGGTCTCGACGCGTTCACCGGTCGTCGTGGCGACTTCATAGCCCACGCTGGCCGCGTACTGGCGCGATTCAGGCTTGCCGTCCTGGGCCGCATGGGTTTGCCTGGCATCGGCGCTGAAGCTGCGCTGCTGGGACGAGGTTTGGATGAGGTCCCGGGACTGTGCACTGTCGACCAGCAGGTCGCCCTTTGCTTCGACTTGCAGGTGCTTGCCGGCCTCCACCCTGGCGCCCCGCACACGCAATGCGTCGGCGCTGGCCAGGCGCAGGTTGGTGGTGGACGACACGTCACTGATCAACACCTGGGCTCTTTGCGTTTTGCTCTCGTGCTTGTTGCCGAGCAGACCGAACAACTTGCTGCTGCTATCGCGCTGGGTGGACGTGCTGCTGCCCTGATCGGCTTCGATGGCCAGGTGACCTTTTTCGCTGTAGAGCACGGCATCGCCCTCGGCCATGACACGGCTGCCCTTGAGGCTGACTTGATCGGCGACCACCTGCATGGCGCCGTCGCTGGTGATGCTGCTGCCGACCACGGTCTGGCCTTGGCTGTCCTTGCCTTTGCGGTCGCCGAAGAAGGTGCCGGATACCAGATCGCCCCGGTAATTGCGCTGGGTGCCCTGTTCTTTCAAGGCTGTGGTCCGCACCTCGACGGTCCTTGCCTTGATGGACTGGTCGCCGCCGCTGTGCAGGGTGCTGCCGTTGACCCTGAGGGTATCGGCAACCTTGACCGTCATGCGTCCGGCATCGAGGGCGCTGGCATTGGCCTTCTCGGCGAGCAGGTCCGAGTCACGGTCTCCGCGCCACAGGTCCTTGCGATGGCGCACCTTTTCCTGGATACGCAGGCTGTCGATACCGGCTTCGATGTTCAGATTGCCGCCACTGTTCAGCTCAAGGTCGCTGGGGGTGCTGAGGTTGGCCGCCACCATTTGCATGTCGTCCCCGGACTGCAAGGCCATGCCGTCGCGACCGTGCAGGGTTGTGCCGTGCTGCGCCTTGTTGGTGGTGGTGCGCTCACGGTTGTAGGTTTCCCGGGTGACGAACAGGAACTTCTTGTTCCACTTGTCGCGATTTCGCTCGATGGTTTCCCGGGTTTCGGCATCCAGGGTCAGCTTCTTGTCGGCCTTGAGCTCGACGCGCCTGGCGTGGCCGTCGACGGCGCTCAGGCTCAGGTCGTCGGCAGCGCTGAGCGTCAGCGCGCCTTGTTCGCTGCGCAGCTTGGCATGATTTTCGGCATCGCCCTTCACCTGCAACCCGCCAGCGGAGCGGATGTCGATACCCTCGCGGCCTTCGACCTCCATCGCCCCCATGCGCACTCCAGCGCCCTCGGCGGTACTCACCACACGAATGCGTCCGGCACGCATGGCGCCGAACAGGCTGGCGTCGATGGTCGAGGGCAGCGCAGGCAGGTGCTCGACGATCTGGCCACCGCCGTGGTCGATCCGATGGCGGCCTACGGTGATGTTCAGATCCTGCTTGGCCTGCAGCAGCCCCGTGCTGTTCAGGCGGGGTGCGATCAGGTCGAGCGCGCCTTCGCTGTTGCTCTGCCCACCTTCGAGCACCTGCAAGCTTCCGCTGGCACTGAGCGTGTCGAGGTACTGGAGTTGCTCGGCTTGCATCTCGGGCGTGCCGACCACGAAGCCTGCACGGGTGGTGTTGATGAAACTGCCGCCGTTGAGGGTGATGCCGTTGGGGTTGGCCAGAATGTAATCGGCCGGGCGGCCGAAGATTTCCTGCGGCCCTTCGATCAACGATGCGTTGCGGCTGACGACCTCGTTGAGAATGGTGGAGGCTGCCTGCCCCTGGAACTGCGGATTGGCGGCCAGGGCACCGGCCAGCTGCGACTGGCCGGCTTGCAAGGCGTTGTTGAGCACTAAACCGGGTCTACCCACGTTGTAGTCGAGAAACTGGTTGTGCGACAGGCCATTGGCGTTGGGGGCGACGATGTCGATGACCGGTACGCCGTGGCCGCTGTTGATCACGGGTGTGCCGCCTGGGCCTGGTGCCGCTTGCAGGCCACCTTGGGCCATAGCGGTGCCGGGGCTCAGCACGGCGAGGAAAATGGCCCAGCGCAAGGTATCGGGACGGGGGGATTTCAACGGCGAGAGTGTTTGCATGTTCTCGTTCTCTTTTTGTGGGTGAATCAGATGTTCAGGGACCACTCCAGCACCCAGAAGCCGCGCTCCAGACCGGAACGGGGCAAATCGCTGGCATACAGGGCATGTTGGTAGTCCAGGCGCAGGCGGCTGCTGGGCAGGCTCAGTTCCATGCCCACCGCTGCTCCCGCCAGGCGGTGCCTGGGGGAATCCCCGGCAAGCTGCACCCAGCCAAGGTCCAGGCCGAGGTAGGGGCGCACCTGCACCGGCCCGGTCCAGTCCATTGGCAGCACCTGGCTCAGGGTGTTGCGCCACAGGGCCGCATTGGCGCCGGCGTGGGTGGCCTGGCGGAATCCGCGCACGGCCGAGTCATCGCTGAGCAGGCGTTGTTCGACGGCGGGTAGCACGTCGTCGCTCCATTGCAGGGCCAGCTCGCTGTGCCAGCGCCATGGCCGGTGCGCGGGGCCTTGGCGCAAATGGAACAGGCTGGCGCTGTACTTGCGAAAATCCGGGCGAGGCGCATCGGCGCGCAGAGCCGATCGGTCCGCGCCGAACCAGTCCACGCCTTGGCTCATGCCCAGGTAGGCGTTCCACAAGCCATGGTCGAGCCAGAGCAGGTTGACGCCCGCTTCGAGCGTCGTGAGGGTGGGGCTCTGGAAGGCCAGTACCGCGTTGTTGCTCCGGTTGATCAGCTGCTTGCGGTTCAGTCGGCCGCTGACACTGAGCATGCCGCGCTGGTCGCGCCAGAGCGTGCGCTCGAGGTTCAGCCCTTGATAGCTGCTGCGACCACTGGTGGTGTGCGGACTATGGGGAATGGGCGCGCCATAGCGCAGTTCGCTGGCGTTGAGGGCGAAGGTCCATGGACCGTAGGGAATGCTGTAGTGCAGGTTGATGCCCTGGCTCTGGCCCGGCGCATCGACGACGGTCGAGACCCGTGACAGGCGCAGGTCGTCATTCAGGCCCAGCGGGCTGTCCAGGCCAAGGCTTAGGCTCAGGCGGTGGCGGCCGGTGAGCGCGCTGCCGCGGTTGTCGAAGTGGCTGTCCAGATGCCAGCGTGAAGCCACTTTGTGCGGCACGACGTGTACGCGGGTCCCACCGGGAATCTGACCAGGCAATAGGTCGATACCCAGTTCGTAGGCACGCAAGCGGTTGAGTTGGTCCAGCCCTTGTTCCAGATCGGGAAGGTACAGGGGGCGCCCCAGGACGTCTGGAAATGCGCCGCGCAGCGACAGTGGCAGTTCGGCCCCGGCGAATTCGATGGACTCGACGAAGCCTTCGATGACGACGATGGCGAGCGGTTCGCCATCGTGGGGGGCTTGTTGCAGGTAAGCGCGACTGGTGGGGTAGCCGGCCTGGACATAGAGCTGGGTGATGGCTTTGAGCAACCGGTTGATGCTGGCGATGCCCATGCATGCGGGGACCAGTGGTCGTACCGTGGTTTCCAGCAGTTGCGGCGCCAGTAGCTGGCTGCCGGCCAGCCGTACGCCGGAGGTTTTCCAGCAGTGGCCGTCACTCGGCTGGTCGGGGGAGGTGACTTCGGTGCTGTCAGGCGTCCAGGGGCGTTGCCAGCGTTGCAGACGTTGCTGGTGTTCCAGCTGTCGCAACGCGCGCTGTTGATCGCGCAGTTGCTGGCTGGCGGGGTCGTCGGCCAGGGCCTGGGCCATGGTCAGTGCGCCGGCGATCAGCCAGGCAAAGATGAGGATGAGAAAGTGGCGTGATGGGTACTGCATCGAACAACCCCGCAAGGTCAGTACCGTTCAGGTACCGGTATGCGGGGATTCTAAAAATGCAGCGCAGGGCCTGGATGCGATCCCGTGCCTAGGCGGGCGTAGGCACGGAGTGGAAATACCGTGCGAAGCTTCCTACAGCTCAAATTGAAATGTAGGACCTTAGGGGCGAATCTCGATCAGTGTTCCGTCCTTGACCAGGTCCCAGACTTCGCGCATGTCGTTGTTGCGCATGGCGATGCAGCCATCGGTCCAGTCCAGGGTGTGGAAGTACCACTCCGGGTACTCGTCGTTGATCGGCGTGCCATGGATCATGATCATGCTGCCGGCACTGATGCCCTCGCGGGTGGCGCGGGCGGCGTCGCTGATGTTGGGGTAGGAGATGTGCATGGCCAGGTTGAAGCGGTCGCTTTGCTTGCGCCAGTCGAGCCAGTACAGCCCCTCGGGGGTCTTCTTGTCCCCTTCGCGTTCCTTGGGGCCCTTGGGCTGCTTGCCCAGCGAAATGCGGTAGGTCTTGAGCGGTTCGCCACGGCTGATCAGCTGTAGGCGGCGCTCGGACTTGATCACCAGCACCTTGTCGATCAGCGGTTGCATGGCGGTCTGTGAGGGCGAAGGCGCCTGCGCGGGCGGTTGCGGCTTGCGGATGATGACCTCGGTGTAGGCCGCCTGGGTCACCGACGTAATGCAAAGGCAGAAAAGGGCGAACAACCAGCGCATGAAGCGGTATCCCTGAAAACTTAAGTGGTAGACGTGACGTTCATCGGTGGCAGGTATTCATGGCCAACGGGGAAGGCCTGCCCGATGCGGTCGCGATAATAGCATTCTAGTGTGCGAGTGACGGTGCGGAAAGCCAGCTCGTCCCACGGGATCTCGTCTTCTTCGAACAGTCGCACTTCAAGGCTCTCTATGCCCACATCGAAGTCGAGGTCGAGCAGTTCGGCGCGGAAGAACACATGCACCTGGTTGATGTGCGGCAGGTCGAACAATTGGTAGAGACTCATCGAACCGACCTGGGCACAGGCTTCCTCGACGGTTTCGCGACGGGCGGCCTGGTCGAGGGTCTCGCCGTTCTCCATGAAGCCGCCGGGCAAGGTCCAGAAGCCACGGCGCGGTTCAATGGCGCGCCGGCATAGTAGCACCTGGCTACCCCAGGTAGGCAGTACACCGGCGACGATGTTGGGGTTCTGGTAATGAATGGTCTGGCAATGTTCGCAGACATACCGCTGGCGGCTGTCGCCATCGGGTACCCGCTGAATGACCGGTTGGCCGCACGCGCTGCAGAATTTCATGCTGTTCTTCCCTTGTGATCGACCTATCTTGGCGCGCCAGGCGGGGTGCTCGCAAGCTCACGGGGCTTGGGTGCTTCGCGGCTTTGGTGCATCATGCTCGAAGGCCTTGGAAACGAGAGTGCGCAATGCTGGACGAGCTTCTTCGCCGAATGAGCAACCATGAACCTGCATCATTGGAAACCGACCGACGGTTCCCAGAAGCGGCGGTGCTTTTGCCCATTACCCGTAGCGAAGAACCCGAGCTGGTCCTGACCTTGCGTGCCAAGGGGTTGTCGACCCACGGTGGCGAAGTCGCCTTCCCTGGCGGGCGTCGCGACCCGGATGACCCTGACCTGGTGTTCACCGCGTTGCGTGAGGCCGAAGAAGAAATCGGCCTGCCGCCTGGGCTGGTCGAGGTGATTGGACCGCTCAGTCCGCTGATCTCGTTGCATGGCCTGAAAGTAACGCCATTCGTCGGTTTGATCCCGGATTACGTCGAATACCGCGCCAATGATGCCGAGATCGCGGCAGTATTCACCGTGCCGCTGGCTTTCTTCCGCCAGGACCCTCGCGACCATACCCATCGCATCGATTACCAGGGCCGAAGCTGGTACGTGCCCAGCTACCGCTACGGCGAGTACAAGATCTGGGGATTGTCCGCGATCATGATCGTCGAGCTGGTCAACCTGTTGTTCGATGCCGGTATCAGCTTGCATGAGCCCCCCGAGCGCTACATCGAAAACTGAGCGGGATACACCCGCCATCTGCCTTGAGCCATGAGGAGCCAACATGAAATACCGCCTCGGCGACCTGCGGGTCGAGAGTCATCCCACCAGCTGGGCTGCGCCCAATGCCACGCTGATCGGCAAAGTGCGTCTGCAGGCCCGTGCCAGCGTATGGTTTGGCGCGGTGCTTCGGGGCGATAACGAGTTGATCGACATTGGCGAGGACAGCAATGTCCAGGACGGCACCGTGATGCACACTGACAAGGGCATTCCGTTGAGCCTGGGCAAGGGTGTGACTGTCGGGCACAACGCGATGCTGCACGGCTGCACGGTCGGCGATTACAGCCTGGTCGGTATCAATGCGGTGATTCTCAATGGGGCACGCATCGGCAAGCATTGCATCATCGGCGCCAATGCGCTGATACCCGAAGGCAAGGAAATTCCCGACGGTTCGTTGGTGATGGGCTCGCCGGGCAAGGTGGTACGTGAGCTCACCGAGCAGCAGAAGCGCATGCTCGAAGCCAGCGCTGCCCACTATGTACACAATGCCGAGCGTTATGCGCGGGAGCTGGTGATCGACGATGAGTGAAGTGGTAGCGACCGAGCGCCCGGTTGCCTCGCCGTGCGTGAGCATCTGTGCGTTGGATGAACAGGATATCTGCACCGGCTGCCAGCGCACCGTGGCGGAAATTGGCCGTTGGGGGCGCATGAGCAATGACGAGCGCCGGGCGGTGTTGAAGCTTTGCCATGAGCGGGCGGTGGCTTCTGGCCTGATCATGGGGCAGTGATGGGGTGTTGCCTTTGAAGGGGCGGCGTGCCTGTGGCAGCGGGTTTACCCGCGAAGAAGGCGGCGCTAATCTGTCAGGCTTGCCCTAAGATCTCCCCCACCATGTTCTATCTCATCGCCTACATCAGCAGCGTAGTGCTGATCAACTACGCCTTCTCCAGTGCACCGCACCTGGACGTTATCTGGTCCGCCTGGGGTGGGCTGGTATTCATCCTGCGCGACATGGTGCAGACCCGTTTCGGCCACGGCGCCCTGGTTGCCATGCTGGTGGCGCTGGTGCTGTCGTACGTCACGTCGGAACCGGCCATCGCGTTGGCCAGCGCCACCGCGTTCTTCGTCTCCGAACTGATCGACTGGCTGGTGTTCAGCATCACTCGCAGGCCGCTGCGTGATCGACTGTGGTTGAGCTCGGCGCTGAGCATCCCGGTCGATACCTTCATCTTCTTCGGCATGATCGGGGCAATGACCCCAGTGGTCATCGGTACCGCGATGGCTTCCAAGTTTGCCGGAGTCACCGCGGTGTGGCTGGCCATGGCATTTCGTGCCCGACGGGCCGCCGTGGCTGGTTGATGGTGTAGAATAGCGGTCCTTTTTTCAGCGGGCAGCGCACAGCCTGGCGCGGCCCCGGACGCCTTCGAGGACCTGAAATGACCCGTATCGGAACCCCATTGTCGCCCACCGCGACCCGAGTACTGCTCTGCGGCTGCGGCGAGTTGGGCAAGGAAGTGGTGATCGAGCTGCAGCGCCTGGGCGTCGAAGTGATCGCCGTGGACCGTTATGCCAATGCACCGGCCATGCAGGTGGCGCACCGCAGCCACGTGGTCAACATGCTCGACGGCGTTGCCCTGCGTGCGGTGATCGAGGCCGAGAAGCCGCACTACATCGTTCCGGAGATCGAAGCCATCGCCACCGCGACCCTGGTCGAGCTGGAAAACGAAGGTTTCAATGTGGTGCCCACCGCCCGCGCCACGCAGCTGACCATGAACCGTGAAGGCATCCGCCGCCTGGCCGCCGAAGAGCTCGACCTGCCGACCTCGCCCTACCATTTCGCCGATACCTTCGAAGACTACGCCAAGGCCGTCGCCGACTTGGGCTACCCTTGCGTGGTCAAGCCGGTCATGAGCTCGTCGGGCAAGGGCCAAAGCCTGCTGCGTAGCGATGCCGACCTGCAGAAGGCCTGGGATTACGCCCAGGAAGGCGGACGTGCCGGCAAGGGCCGGGTCATTATTGAAGGCTTCATCGACTTTGATTACGAAATCACCCTGCTGACCGTGCGCCACGTCGGTGGCACCACTTACCTCGAACCGGTGGGGCATCGTCAGGAGAAGGGTGACTACCAGGAATCCTGGCAGCCTCAGGTGATGAGCCCGAAGGCGCTGGCCGAGTCGCAGCGTGTGGCCAAGGCCGTCACCGATGCACTGGGCGGCCGCGGCCTGTTCGGCGTTGAGCTGTTCGTCAAAGGCGACCAGGTGTGGTTCAGCGAAGTGTCGCCACGCCCGCACGACACTGGCCTGGTGACCCTGATTTCCCAGGACCTTTCGCAGTTCGCCCTGCATGCCCGCGCCATCCTGGGCCTGCCGATTCCGGTGGTGCGTCAGTTTGGCCCGTCGGCCTCGGCGGTGATCCTGCCTGAAGGGAAGTCGCAGCAGACCAGCTTCGCCAACCTAGACGCCGCGCTGAGCGAGCCAGACACCGCGATCCGCCTGTTCGGCAAGCCGGAAATCAACGGCCAGCGCCGCATGGGCGTATGCCTGGCGCGTGACGAGTCGATCGAAGCGGCCCGTGCCAAGGCGACCCGCGCTGCGCAGGCGGTTCAGGTCGAGTTCTGATCCTGAAGGGGCCGCTCTGCGGCCCATCGCCAGCTAGCCGGCTCCTACAGGTACAGCCTTGACGTGTAGGCGCTGGCTTGCCGGCGATCAGGCTGTGAAGGCCGTGATGTTCAAAGCGCAGTATCGCGTGTCTCTTTCAGGCACAGCACGGCAATCAAGCTGATCACCGCCGCCACCGACACGTACCCACCCACCCAGCTCAACCCGCCCATGCTCACCAGTTTCTGGGCGAAGAACGGTGCCGCCGAGGCGCCAACGATACCGCCCAGGTTGTACGCCGCCGACGCGCCGGTGTAACGCACGTGAGTCGGGAACAGCTCTGGCAGCAATGCGCCCATCGGGGCGAACGTCACGCCCATCAGGAACAGCTCGATGGCCAGGAACAACGCCACGCCGGTGGTCGAGCCCGAGGTCAGCAGCGGTTCCATGGCAAAGCCCGACGCCACCGCCAGCAGGCCGCCGACGATCAGTACCGGTTTGCGCCCGTAACGGTCGCTGAGCCAGGCCGACAGCGGCGTGGCCAGGCCCATGAAGACCACGGCGAAGCACAGCATGCCAAGGAAGCTCTCGCGGCTGTAGCCCAGGGTCGAAACGCCGTAGCTGAGCGAGAACACCGTGGAGATGTAGAACAGCGCATAGCACACCACCATGGCCGCGGCGCCCAGCAGGGTTGGCAACCAGTACCTGGCGAACAGATCCACCACTGGCATCTTGACCCGCTCATGACGGGCGACGGCCTTGGCGAACACTGGGCTTTCCTCCAGCTTCAGGCGTACATACAGGCCGACCAGCACCAGTGCAGCGCTAAGCAGGAAGGGAATGCGCCAACCCCAGTCACGGAATTGCTCGTCGCTGAGCACCAGCGCCAGTGTCAGGAACAAGCCATTGGCCGCGAGAAAACCGATCGAAGGGCCCAGTTGCGGGAACATGCCGAACCAGGCGCGTTTGCCCTCTGGTGCGTTCTCGGTGGCCAGCAGTGCTGCGCCACCCCATTCCCCGCCCAGGCCAAGGCCCTGGCCAAAGCGCAGCAGGCACAGCAGGATCGGGGCCCAGACGCCGATGCTGTCATAGCCCGGCAGTACGCCAATCAGTGTCGTGGACACGCCCATCAGCAGCAGCGAGGCCACCAGGGTCGACTTGCGTCCGATGCGGTCACCGAAGTGGCCGAACAGTGCCGAACCCAGCGGGCGGGCGAGGAACGCGATACCGAAGGTCAGAAACGCCGCCAGCATCTGTGCGGTGCCGGAGCCGGACGGGAAGAACACCGGGCCGATCACCAGCGCGGCGGCGGTGGCGTAGACATAGAAATCGTAGAACTCGATGGCGGTGCCAATGAAACTGGCGGTGGCGACCCGAGCCGGGGAATTGACCGGGGCGGCTGGCGCTTCGGCGTAAGTGCTGCTGGTTGTCATTAAGTAGGTCCCTAACAGTCTGGTCTTGCTCCATGGGCTTGGCCCACGATCGCGCGCACTCGAAACGACAGGCAGGCACGGTCTCGCGGACGCCGGAAGCGTATTGTTGTGATCGCTCGACTGACGGCAGCCCAAGGGGGATAGGGGCGGGAGCGGGCACTGTTCGGGGTGTTGAAGCAGGACCGCGGGGCGTGTCAGTGAAGCGGACTGGCCGTATGGCGCCGGGTGCGGGTAGCAGGCGTGACGGCGGGGCTGGGTAAGCGTGACCCGAGTATAGCTATCGGGTCACGGTCCACACCAGTACCTTGCTGGCGCAATTGTCCTCTGTTTCGAGGATCTCCAGGCGATAGCGGCCGATCTTCAGGCAAACGGCGCTTTCCGGGATGCTTTCCAGGGCTTCGGTCACCAGCCCGTTGAGGGTCTTAGGGCCGCCGTCGCAGGGTAGGTGCCAGCCCAGGCTGCGGTTGATTTCTCGCAACGAGGCCGCGCCTTCGATGACGAATCGACCATCGGCCTGGGGGTGTACGTGGGGGTTGTCCAGGCTGTGTTCGTCCTCGAATTCGCCGACGATCTCTTCGAGAATGTCTTCGAGGGTGACGATGCCCAGCACTTCACCATACTCGTCCACCACCACGCCCAGGCGTCGTTGCTGCTTGTGGAAGTTCAGCAATTGCAGCTGCAGCGGCGTGCTTTCTGGAACGAAGTACGGCTCGTAGCAGGCGCTGTGCAGTTTCTCCAGGGTCAGTTCGGCCTTGGGTAGCAGGTGGCTGATCAGCTTGGTGTTGAGGATGGCCTCAACCTGGTTGATATCGCTGTGGTAGACCGGCAGGCGGGTGTGACGGCTGACGATCAGTTGTTCGATGATGCGTTCGATCGGGTCGTCGAGGTTGATGCCGTCCACCTCGTTGCGCGGCACCAGAATGTCGTTGACAGTGATCTTGTCCAGCGATTGCAGGCCATCGAGCAAGCCGTGGGATGTTTCCGGCAGTTCGTCCTCATCGAAGTCCTGGCTTTCCTGAGGGTGGAGGGCCACGGCGGTGGGTTGCACACGGAATGGGCGCAGGATGAGTTTGGCGCAACCATCGAGCAGCAAGGCGAGCGGCTGCAGCAAGGTGAGTGGGAGCTTGAGCAGGCTGGTACCGAGGGTGGCAAAGGCTTGTGGGTTGCGTCTGGCGAGCCGCCGGGGCAGGAATTCGGCGAACACCAGCAGTGCCGCGGACGCTGCCAGGCCGGCCAACCAGAAACCGTGCTCGCCGTTGTAGCGTTGGCCCATCAGGCACGCCAAGCCCAGCACCAGCAACTTGCCCAGGCTGGCGCACAGCACCAGGGCTTGGCCCGGCAGGGCGGAATGGCCATCATCGCCCTGGCGCAGCGTGCCGTTGAGCAGCACGCGGGCGGTCTCCACGGCGGTGAACAGCGCCGACCACAGTAGCGCCAGTGCCAAGGTGCCGAGTAGCGGGGCGTACGGCAGGGAGTCCATGGGCAGTCGTCAGATGTGCAGGATGAATTCGCGAACCAGCTTGCTGCCGAAGTAGGCCAGCATCAGCAGGCAGAAACCGGCCAGGGTCCAGCGGATCGCCTTGTGGCCACGCCAGCCCAGGCGGGTACGGCCCCACAGCAGCACGCTGAACACCACCCAGGCGACGCAGGCCAGCAAGGTCTTGTGCACCAGGTGTTGGGCAAACAGGTTCTCGAGGAACAGCCAGCCCGAGATCAGCGACAGCGACAGCAGCCCCCAGCCTGCCCAGAGGAAGCCGAACAGCAGGCTTTCCATGGTTTGCAGTGGCGGGAAGTTGCGGATCAGCCCGGACGGATGCTTGTGCTTGAGCTGGCGGTCCTGCAGCAGGAGCAGCAAGGACTGGAACACCGCGATGGTGAACAGGCCGTAGGCCAGGATCGACAGCAGGATATGCGCCAGGATGCCCGGTTCCTCGTCGATCAACGGCACGGTGCCGGGAGGGGCGAACTGGGCCAGCAATGCGGTGACTGCGCCTAGCGGGAACAGCAACACCAGCAGGTTCTCTACCGGAATGCGCAGGCACGCCAGCAGGGTCAGGGCAATCACGGCCACGGCGATCAGGCTGGCGGCGCTGAAGAAGTCGAGGCTCAAGCCCAACGGTGTGATCAGTTGGAAGTACAGGGCGCCGCCCTGGGCAGCCACGGCGAGAGCACCGAGCAAACCGAGCAGCCGCTTGTCGGCTTTGCGGCCCTGCGCCAGGTGCAAGCTCTGATAAATGGTCGCTGCTATATAAAGGCCGGCGGCGATCAGGTTGGGGATGAGGCTGGGTGAGGAGAACATAAGTCCTGGTTGGCGAGCCTTAAAGAGACGGAGTTTGGCATAGAACGCGTTGCGCAAGGAAGACTGGGCCGACCCGGTCGGCCGTTTCGCTGGCACATCTGTCCTGTGGGTGCAGGTTTGCCCGCGAAAGGATCGGCTGCAGCACCGAATATCCAGAGGGTCAGCGCCAAGGTGTGCGTCGCCGCCGCACTTCGCTATAATCGCCGCCTTGCTGTGTCCGGGGTGTGTGCGTTTCCCCCCAGGACGCCTGACAAACCTCGGCTTTTACTGGGCCTGAAAGGATCACCATGTTCGAAAACCTGACCGACCGCCTGTCACAGACGCTGCGCCATGTTACCGGCAAGGCCAAGCTGACCGAAGACAACATCAAGGACACGTTGCGCGAAGTGCGCATGGCCCTTCTCGAGGCCGACGTTGCCCTGCCGGTGGTCAAGGATTTCGTCAACAGCGTCAAGGAGCGTGCGGTCGGCACCGAGGTGTCGCGCAGCCTGACCCCAGGCCAGGCGTTCGTCAAGATCGTCCAGGCCGAGCTGGAAAGCCTGATGGGCGCGGCCAACGAAGACCTCGCGCTCAATGCCGCGCCACCTGCCGTGGTGCTGATGGCCGGTCTGCAGGGTGCGGGTAAGACCACCACCGCCGGCAAGCTGGCGCGCTTCCTCAAGGAACGCAAGAAAAAGAGCGTGATGGTGGTCTCGGCCGACGTTTACCGCCCGGCGGCGATCAAGCAGCTGGAGACCCTGGCCAACGACATCGGCGTGACCTTCTTCCCGTCCGACATCAGCCAGAAGCCGGTCGCCATCGCCGAAGCGGCGATCCGCGAGGCCAAGCTCAAGTTCATCGACGTAGTCATCGTCGACACCGCCGGCCGTCTGCACATCGACGCCGACATGATGGACGAGATCAAGGCGCTGCACGCTGCGGTCAAGCCGATCGAGACCCTGTTCGTGGTCGATGCCATGACCGGTCAGGACGCGGCCAATACCGCCAAGGCCTTTGGCGAAGCCCTGCCGCTGACCGGCGTGGTGCTGACCAAGGTCGACGGTGATGCCCGTGGCGGTGCCGCACTGTCGGTCCGTGCCATCACCGGCAAGCCGATCAAGTTCATCGGCATGGGCGAGAAGACCGAGGCCCTCGAGCCATTCCACCCAGACCGCGTCGCTTCGCGCATCCTCGGCATGGGCGATGTGCTCAGCCTGATCGAGCAGGCCGAGCAGAACATCGACAAGGCCAAGGCCGACAAGCTGGCCAAGAAGCTCAAGAAGGGCAAAGGCTTCGACCTCGAAGACTTCCGCGACCAGCTGCAGCAGATGAAGAACATGGGCGGCCTGGGCGGCCTCATGGACAAGCTGCCGAGCATCGGTGGTGTCAACATGGCGCAGATGGGCAACGCCCAGGGCGCGGCCGAGAAGCAGTTCAAGCAGATGGAAGCGATCATCAACTCCATGACGCCGGCCGAGCGCCGTGATCCGGAGCTGATCAGCGGCTCGCGCAAGCGCCGTATCGCGCTGGGTTCCGGCACTCAGGTGCAGGATGTCGGCCGGCTGATCAAGCAGCACAAGCAAATGCAGAAGATGATGAAGAAATTCTCCGCCAAGGGCGGCATGGCCAAGATGATGCGCGGCCTTGGTGGAATGCTGCCAGGCGGCGGCATGCCGAAACTGTAAAACCTATTCGGGCGCTCGCCTTTGACAAGGCAGGCGTCCAGAACCCCGCTGCGGCGGGATAATGGCCGTGAAATTCGCGGCTCAACCGGCAGATCTGGACGGTGAGGTGAGACCTTGCCGAAAAAGGCATTTGCAAATGTCCGTGTATTCCCCGAGAATATGCGGCCTTTTGGGCACCCGTGTGCCCATTTGGCATTCAGATTTGCAGCACCGACTATAGGAACGATGTTCACATGGTAACCATCCGTCTTGCCCGTGGCGGCTCCAAGAAGCGCCCTTTCTACCACCTGACCGTGACCAACTCGCGTAACGCCCGTGACGGCCGTTTCGTTGAGCGCGTTGGCTTCTTCAACCCGATCGCTTCGGGCGCTGAAGTCAAGCTGTCGGTCAACCAGGAACGCGTCAACTACTGGCTGAGCCAGGGCGCGCAGCCGTCTGAGCGTGTTGCTCAGCTGCTGAAGGACGCTGCCAAGGCCGCTGCCTAAGTAATATGAACGCGACGCCAGAAAAGGCTGACGACCTCATCGTCGTTGGCAAGATTTTTTCGGTTCACGGCGTTCGCGGCGAGGTGAAGGTGTATTCCTTTACCGATCCGATTGAAAACCTGTTGGATTATCGGCGCTGGACGCTTCGGCACGAAGGCACTGTAAAGCAGGTCGAACTGGTCAACGGTCGTGGCTCCCAAAAGGGCCTGGTCGTGAAACTGAAAGGCCTCGATGATCGCGATGAAGCCCGTCTTCTGAGCGGTTACGAAATCTGCATTCCGCGGAGCCTTTTGCCCAACCTGGCTGCTGACGAGTACTACTGGTACCAGTTGGTGGGTCTGAAGGTCATCAACCAGGACGAACAGCTGTTCGGCAAGGTCGATCACCTGTTGGAGACCGGTGCGAACGATGTAATGGTGGTCAAGCCCTGCGCAGGCAGCCTGGATGATCGCGAGCGTTTGTTGCCCTATACGGCGCAATGCGTGCTCAACGTCGACCTCGAAGCAGGCGTGATGCGGGTCGAGTGGGACGCGGACTTCTAATCGATGGGTAACCTTCGCGTAGACGTCATCACGTTGTTCCCCGAGATGTTTTCGGCCATCACGGAGTACGGCATTACCAGCCGCGCGGTGAAACAGGGGTTGCTTCAGGTGACTTGCTGGAACCCGCGGGACTACACCACAGATCGTCACCACACGGTGGATGATCGGCCGTTTGGCGGTGGTCCGGGCATGGTGATGAAAATCAAGCCTCTGGAAGACGCCTTGGTTAGCGCCAGGCAAGCGACCGGAGCATCGGCAAAGGTGATCTACCTTTCGCCGCAAGGCCGCAAGCTGACTCAGCAAGCGGTCAAAGGCCTGGCCGAACAGGAATCGTTGATCCTGATCGCCGGTCGTTATGAAGGCATCGACGAGCGTTTTATCGAGGCTCATGTCGATGAGGAGTGGTCGATTGGTGACTATGTGCTTTCCGGTGGCGAGCTGCCGGCCATGGTACTGATCGATGCGGTTACACGACTGCTGCCCGGAGCTTTAGGGCATGTGGACTCGGCGGAGGAAGACTCCTTCACCGACGGTCTGCTCGATTGCCCGCACTACACCCGACCTGAGGTGTATGCGGATCAGCGTGTTCCCGACGTGTTGCTAAGTGGCAACCATGCACATATCCGGCGTTGGCGGATGAAGCAGTCCCTTGGTAGGACCTTCGAACGACGCGCCGATCTTCTGGAAAGTCGCTCGCTTTCTGGAGAAGAGAAGAAGCTGCTCGAGGAATATCTCCGCGAGCGGGACGATAGTTAACGTATCGATGGTGGATCGAGTTATCCATCTTAGGAGCACAGCATGACCAACAAGATCATTCAGCAGCTCGAAGCCGAGCAGATGAACAAGGAAATCCCAACCTTCGCACCAGGCGACACCATTGTCGTCCAGGTTAAAGTGAAGGAAGGTGAGCGTTCCCGTCTGCAGGCGTTCGAAGGCGTCGTTATCGCCAAGCGTAACCGCGGTCTGAACAGCGCCTTCACCGTGCGCAAGATCTCCAGCGGCGTTGGCGTAGAGCGTACCTTCCAGACCTACAGCCCACAGATCGACAGCCTGGCCGTGAAACGTCGTGGTGACGTGCGTAAAGCCAAGCTGTACTACCTGCGCGACCTGTCCGGCAAAGCCGCTCGCATCAAAGAAAAACTGTCCTGAGTGCAGTTTTCCGGGTGGCCAAGGCCACCCAGCGAGAACAAAAAAGCAGCCTTCGGGCTGCTTTTTTGCGTTTTGAAACCCTTGCGATGTATCAGCCATGACGACCCGAGACCAGGAAATCCTGCGCCGCACCGAACTGTCGGTGACCCGCGTGACCAAAGCCGTTTTCCCCAATACCACCAACCACCACAACACCCTGTTCGGCGGCACTGCGCTGGCCTGGATGGACGAAGTGTCGTTCATTGCCGCCACGCGTTTCTGTCGCTTGCCGTTGGTGACCGTTTCCACTGATCGGATCGATTTCAAGCACCCGATTCCAGCTGGCTCGATCGTCGAGCTGGTCGGGACGGTGATCAAGGTCGGCAATACCAGCCTGCAGGTGCAGGTCGATGTATTCGTCGAGAACATGTACCTCGATGGCCGTGAGCGCGCAATCCATGGCGTGTTCAGCTTCGTCGCCATCGATGAGGACAAACGTCCGGTGCCAGTGTTGCCAGAGGCCTGAGTTCATTGGGCCGGAGCAGGCTCGATCAACGCCACCAAGGTCCACCCTGGTTGCGGCGCGAGCGAGTTGTCCGGGCTGGCCACATGGACCCAACCATGGTCGTCACGGGCGAACAGCAGGTGCGCACGCTCCCCATGCAGCGCCTGATAGTCTTCCCAGTCGAATCCTTGGGTAAGGTGGGTGCTGTAGAGCTCTGCGCCCTGATGCAGGCGGTTGGCCAGTTGCAGGTAGGTCATTGGGCTCGCACCCAGTAAATGCCCGCGATGCTCCTCGGCGGCCCGATGTTTGTCGCTTCGCTGTTTTTCCAGTCCGCTGGCGAGCACGAACAGGCGGCTATGGCCGAAATCATGGCGAAAGCGCGCACAGGCCAGGGTGTTGATCTCGCCAGCCGGCGACAGGCCAAGGAGATGGCCGAGACCGACCAGGTCCAGGTGCGCGTCGGCATGTTGCGAGGCCGGGTTGCCGAAATAGGTGGGCAGCCCGTCCATGCGTGCAGCACGGATGTTCTCCCAGCTCGAATCGGTCAGCAGTACCCGGCAACCCAACTGTTGCAGGGCTTTGCCGATGGCGCGCGCCGGCTCGTTGGCGCCGACGATGAGGAAGCCGCTCGGTGCCGGCTCGGCAACCTTGAGCAGGCGCGCCAGGGGCCTGGCTGTGGCGCTTTGCAGCACCACCGTGCCGATGATCACGGCGAATGTCAGCGGTACCAGCAGCAAGGCATCCTGGTGCCCGGCTTCGTGCAGGCGGATGGCAAAAATCGCCGAAACCGCTGCGGCGACGATGCCTCGCGGGGCAATCCAGGCCAGGAGTGCGCGTTCGCGCCAGTTCAGTGGTGAGCCCAGGGTGGAGACGAGCACGTTCAACGGGCGTGCCAGCAATTGTATGACCAGCAGCAGGGCCCATACGGCAGGGCCGAGGGCCAGTAGCGCATGCAGGTCCAGGCGCGCAGCCAGCAGAATGAACAGTCCGGAAATCAGCAGTACGCTGAGGTTTTCCTTGAAGTGCAGGATCTGCCGGACATCCACGCCCGGCATGTTGGCCAGCCACATGCCCATCACCGTCACTGCCAGCAGCCCCGACTCGTGAACGATCTGGTTGGCGGCAATGAAGATGCCCAGCACGGCCGCCAGCGATGCCAGGTTGTGCAGGTATTCCGGCAGCCACTGGGCGCGCATGATCTGGCCCAACAGCCAGCCTCCGGCGGCGCCGAGTGCACAACCGCAGAAGATCACCCCGGCGAAGGTCACCAGGCTCTGGCTCAGACCGTTACCCTCTGCGCTGGCAATGATGAAGCTGTACACCACCACTGCCAGCAGTGCACCAATCGGGTCGATGACGATACCTTCCCAGCGCAGGATGTTGGCGATGGTGGTGTTAGGCCGTACGACCCTGAGCATGGGCACGATGACCGTGGGGCCGGTGACCAGGGTCAGGGCCCCGAACAGAATCGCCAGAGGCCAGTCGAAACCCAGCAGCCAATGGGTCGCGACAGCGATCACTGCCCATGTGGTCAGCGCGCCGAGCGTCACCAACCGGTGCACCACGCTGCCGATCTCTCGCCACTGTGACAGGTGCAAGGTCAGGCTGCCCTCGAACAGAATCAGGGCCACCGCCAGCGAGACCAGCGGCATCAGCAACGATCCGAACAATGCCTGCGGGTCGAGCCAGCCCAACACCGGGCCTGCGAGAATGCCGCACAACAGAAGAAAGAGAATGGCCGGCAATTTCAGGCGCCAGGCCAGCCATTGGCAGGCGAGGGCGGCCGCTCCGATGCCACCGAAGCTCAGAAGGATTTGCTGTTCGCTCATGCGGGCTCCCTATGCCTGCGTTGTTATGAAAGACTAAGCGTCATTTCGTTCTTCGCCACCGAGTTTTCATGCCCGCTCTAGACCACCCACTGATCGACCAATTCCTCGACGCTCTGTGGCTTGAAAAAGGCCTGTCCGACAACACCCGCGTTTCCTATCGCAGTGACCTGGCCTTGTTCAACGGCTGGCTGCAGGAGCGTGGCGTAAGTCTGCCCGACGCCGGCCGCGACCTGATCCTCGATCATTTGGCATGGCGGTTCGACCAAGGCTACAAGCCGCGTTCCACCGCGCGATTTTTGTCTGGGCTGCGTGGCTTCTTTCGTTATCTGCTGCGAGAAAGGCGGGTGGGGGTCGACCCGACCCTGCTGGTAGAGATGCCCCAGTTAGGTCGTCCGTTGCCCAAATCGTTGTCCGAGGCCGACGTCGAGGCACTGCTCCTTGCGCCGGACCTTGGCGAAGCCATCGGTGAGCGCGACCGGGCCATGCTCGAAGTGCTGTATGCCTGTGGCTTGCGGGTAACCGAACTGGTCAGCCTGACGCTCGATCAGGTCAATCTGCGCCAGGGTGTTCTGCGGGTAATGGGCAAAGGCAGCAAGGAGCGTCTGGTGCCCATGGGCGAGGAGGCGGTGGTCTGGCTGGAGCGTTACCTGCGTCAAGGCCGCAGCGAACTGCTCAATGGCCGCCCCAGCGACGTGCTGTTTCCCAGCTTGCGCGGCGAGCAGATGACCCGGCAGACGTTCTGGCACCGCATCAAGCACCATGCCCGGGTTGCCGGCATCGACAAACCTCTTTCGCCCCACACTTTGCGCCACGCCTTCGCCACGCATCTGCTGAACCATGGCGCCGACTTACGTGTCGTGCAGATGCTGCTGGGCCACAGTGACCTGTCGACCACGCAGATCTACACCCATGTTGCCAAGGCGCGCCTGCAGCAACTGCACGCCCAGCATCACCCCCGTGGATGAATCATTTTCATGTTCCGCCGACCGGTACCCGTAGACCCATTCAGCACCCGTCTGATGTGGTAGGCTTGAGCGGTTTAGCACCAAGGGCCGCTTGGTTGCCGCGTTTTTGCGCGTACAACGTCCCCCGGCCCCGGTTCGCCTTCAGGAGTTCCCATGCGCTTGACCCAGATGTTCGCCGCCGCCGCCCTGGCGCTGGCCAGTACCTTTGCCGTCGCCGCGGCCACCGATGCCAATAGCGGCGCGGAGCAGGCTATTCGCAAGTCGTTGCAGAACCTCGAGCTGGAAGTTCCAGTGGAAAGCGTGGCCAGCAGCCCGGTCAGTGGCCTGTACGAGGTCAAACTGCAGGGTGGTCGCGTGCTGTATGCCAGTGCCGACGGCCAGTTCGTCATGCAGGGCTACCTGTTCCAGATCCAGGATGGCAAGCCGGTCAACCTGACCGAAAAGGCCGAACGCCTTGGTATCGCCAAGCTCATCAACGGCATTCCAGCCGCCGAGATGGTGGTTTATCCTGCCAAGGGCGAAACCAAGTCGCACATCACCGTGTTCACCGACACCACCTGCCCGTATTGCCACAAGCTTCACGCCGAAGTGCCTGAGCTGAACCGTCGCGGTATCGAAGTGCGCTATGTCGCCTTCCCGCGTCAGGGCCTCGGCTCGCCGGGCGATGAACAGTTGCAGGCGGTGTGGTGCTCCAGTGATCGCCGCGCGGCCCTGGACAAGATGATCGATGGCAAGGAAATCAAGGCCGCCAAGTGCACCAACCCGGTCAGCAAGCAGTTCCAGCTGGGGCAGTCGATCGGTGTCAATGGCACACCGGCGATCGTCCTGGAAAACGGCCAGGTGATTCCGGGCTACCAGCCCGCGCCGCAAGTGGCCAAGCTGGCCCTGGCTGGCCAGCAGCAGGCCGCCAAGTAATTCATTCAGTACGCCGTCGTCATGGGGTGACGGCATGTTTCACGGTCGGCGCAGGTGCCGGCCGTTCAATGGGGAGTTCACAGTGAAACCGGTCAAAGTAGGCATCTGTGGGTTGGGGACCGTCGGTGGCGGAACCTTCAATGTACTTCAGCGCAACGCCGAGGAGATTGCCCGCCGTGCCGGGCGCGGTATTGAAGTGGCACAGATCGCCATGCGCTCGCAGAACCCGAACTGCCAGATTACCGGTACCCCCATTACCGCTGATGTGTTCGACGTTGCGAGCAACCCGGAGATCGACATCGTCATCGAGCTGATCGGTGGCTACACCGTTGCCCGCGACCTGGTGCTCAAGGCCATCGAGAATGGCAAGCACGTGGTCACCGCCAACAAGGCGCTGATTGCCGTGCATGGCAACGAAATCTTCGCCAAGGCCCGCGAGAAAGGCGTCATCGTTGCCTTCGAAGCGGCGGTGGCCGGCGGCATCCCGGTGATCAAGGCCATTCGCGAAGGCCTCTCGGCCAACCGTATCAACTGGCTGGCCGGCATCATCAACGGCACCGGCAACTTCATCCTCACCGAGATGCGCGAGAAGGGCCGTGCCTTCCCCGACGTGCTGGCCGAAGCCCAGGCGCTGGGCTATGCCGAAGCCGACCCGACCTTCGACGTCGAAGGCATCGATGCTGCGCACAAACTGACCATTCTGGCGTCCATTGCCTTCGGTATCCCGCTGCAGTTCGACAAGGCCTATACCGAGGGCATCACCCAGCTGACCACCGCCGATGTGAACTACGCAGAGGCCCTTGGTTATCGCATCAAGCACCTGGGCGTTGCTCGCAGCACGCCAGCGGGCATCGAACTGCGCGTGCACCCGACGCTGATTCCGGCAGACCGGCTGATCGCCAACGTCAACGGTGTGATGAACGCCGTGATGGTCAACGGCGACGCTGCAGGGTCGACCCTGTACTACGGCGCTGGCGCCGGCATGGAACCGACCGCATCGTCGGTGGTGGCCGACCTGGTCGACGTGGTCCGCGCGATGACTTCCGACCCGGAGAACCGCGTGCCGCACCTGGCCTTCCAGCCAGACTCGCTGTCGGCTCACCCGATCCTGCCGATCGAAGCCTGTGAAAGCGCCTACTACCTGCGTATCCAGGCCAAGGACCACCCGGGCGTACTGGCCCAGGTTGCCAGCATTCTTTCCGAACGCGGCATCAACATTGAGTCGATCATGCAGAAGGAAGCCGAGGAGCAGGACGGCCTGGTACCGATGATTCTGCTGACCCACGGTGTGGTCGAGCAGCGCATCAACGACGCCATCGTCGCCCTGGAGGCCTTGCATGACGTGGTCGGCAAGGTCGTGCGCATCCGCGTCGAACAGCTCAACTAACAAATACTGCCGTCGGGCCGCCAGCGCGGCCCGGGCCCCAGCACCGAAGGTTTGTACCCATGCGCTATATCAGCACCCGCGGCCAGGCACCGGCCCTGAACTTCGAAGACGTCCTGCTGGCGGGCCTTGCCAGCGATGGCGGCCTGTACGTACCGGAAAACCTGCCGCGCTTCACCCAGGAAGAAATCGCCTCCTGGGCTGGCCTGCCGTACCACGAATTGGCATTCCGCGTGATGCGTCCGTTCGTCGACGGCAGCATCGCCGATGCCGATTTCAAGAAGATCCTCGAGGAAACCTACGGCGAGTTCGCCCATGCCGCGGTAGCGCCGCTGCGTCAGCTCAACACCAACGAGTGGGTGATGGAGCTGTTCCACGGCCCGACCCTGGCGTTCAAGGATTTCGCCCTGCAATTGCTCGGTCGTCTGCTGGACCACGTACTGGCCAAGCGCGGCGAGCGTGTGGTGATCATCGGCGCCACCAGTGGTGACACCGGCTCCGCCGCTATCGAAGGCTGCCGTCGCTGCGACAACGTCGACATCTTCATCCTGCACCCGCACCAGCGTGTTTCGGAAGTCCAGCGTCGTCAGATGACCACCATCTTCGGCGACAACATCCACAACATCGCCATCGAAGGCAACTTCGACGACTGCCAGGAGATGGTCAAGGCCAGCTTCGCCGACCAGTCGTTCCTCAAAGGCACTCGTCTGGTCGCGGTCAACTCGATCAACTGGGCGCGCATCATGGCCCAGATCGTCTACTACTTCCACGCAGCACTGCAGCTGGGTGGCCCGGCTCGCTCGGTGGCATTCTCGGTACCGACCGGCAACTTCGGCGATATCTTCGCAGGCTACCTGGCCCGCAACATGGGCTTGCCGATCAGCCAGCTGGTGGTGGCCACCAACCGTAACGACATCCTGCACCGCTTCATGAGCGGCAACCAGTACGTCAAGGAAACCCTGCACGCGACCCTGTCGCCGTCGATGGACATCATGGTTTCTTCCAACTTCGAGCGCCTGCTTTTCGACCTGCACGGTCGCAACGGAGCAGCGATCGCCGAGTTGATGGCGAACTTCAAGCAAGGGGGTGGTTTCAGCGTCGAGCAAGACCGCTGGACCGAAGCGCGCAAGCTGTTCGATTCGCTGGCGGTGAACGACGAGCAGACCTGCCAGACCATCGCCGAGGTGTTCGCCACTACGGGTGAGGTGCTCGATCCGCACACCGCCATTGGCGTCAAGGCCGCCCGCGAGTGCCGTCGCAGCCTCGACACCCCGATGGTGGTGCTGGGTACCGCGCACCCGGTCAAGTTCCCGGAAGCGGTGGAAAAGGCGGGCGTTGGCAAGGCGCTGGAACTGCCGGCTCACCTGAGCGACCTGTTCAGCCGTGAGGAACGTTGCACGGTACTGGCCAACGACCTCAAGGCGGTCCAGGCCTTCGTCAGCCAGCACGGCAACCGCGGCAAGCCGCTGTAATCCCGGCAACCTGACAAACAGGCGCCTGCGACGTACTGCAGGCGCCTGCTTGCTGGCGATAGGTTGCGGCGCGCACTTATCGCTGACGAATTTTCCGAAACCCCTTTCAGATATCTCCTATATAAGGCGTTTGGTGCCCCGCCTAGAGTGACCGGTCCTCCCATCAGGAGCGGTTCATGCATCAGCCCCACGTCTTGCTCCACCAGCCACGCCCCTCTCACCAGATCCTCCTGCATCAGGCCTGTAATGCCGTGGGCGTTTTCAATGTGCGCGTCATTCCAACGCTCGATGACCTGTATGCGTGCCTGGCATGCGAGCAGGTCGCCGATGTGCTGGTCCTCGACCATGCCATTGCGCCTGAAAGCGGCATGGCCCTGCTGGAGCAGATCGCAAACAAGCGCTGCTTGCGCGCTTTGCTGTTCGTCGGCCAGGCGAACGAGGGCTGCCTGAACCTCGCCAACGAAGCCCGGCGGCGCGGTCTTTGGGTGTTGGCCGAGCTGCCTTGGCCGCTGCCAATGCCGCGCTGGCAACAGGCCTTGCAGCGTATTCAAACTGTCATCTCACCTACGCATGCTCATTGAAGCGAATGCTTCATGGCGAACTTTGCACCGTATTCGCAGGTCAGTTCCTTCATGTCCCACCACCCAGCGAGTGATCCGGATGGAAAGAATCTGCAAGCTGCTCAATGACGCACTTTCCCCTTATAAAACCCAACTCGGTGAAGCGCAGGCCAGCGGTAATCGCTTGCTGAGCGTGTACGACAGTCTTGGTAGCCTGACGCTCAGGCGCACCGTCAGTGTGCGCCAGTTGCAGGAACAACGCTTGTTGATCGACTTGGTGGATGGCCTGCACCGCGACCTGCAGATCGCAGAGGGTCGCTTGCAGCCCTGTATGATAGCGGCACTGCAGCAACGGCCTGCAAGCCAGGGAACCTTTGCATGAAGGGGGTATCAGACACAGTAGGGCAGCCAGCCAGAACTTCGCTCCGGTGATGGCGGGGCTGTCACGGGAAGCCCATGAGGGCTTTCGATTGACCCCGGGCGTCTTCCCCAGCGCTCCGGGGTTTCTTTTTCATGGGGTGTGGAAAAAGTGGCGGCTCTGTTCCAGATAACTCTCACGTTGCTCGGGATCGAGCCAGTGCGAGTAATAGAGCGGCAGCGTGTCCTGACGAAGCGCCGGTAGCAACTGGTCGATATGCTCGACCACTTGGCGCCCCATCGGTGTGTCCGAGCAGCCTACGTGAAGGAACTGGAAGCGGTTCACACCCAAGATAGGGTAGAAGAGGTAGTCATCCGCCGAGCCCCCTTGTTGCCCTGTCAGGTAGTTGACCTCGTGCCGATACCCCAGCATCAGCTTCAGTCGCCCTTTCTGCTGCATCTGCAGAAGACTGGCGGTAGCCTCGTTGCCGTAATGGCGGCTGAAGGCTTCGTCGGGCAACTGACGCAGTATCGCGTCGATCTGGGCGCTGTAGCTGCGCTCGGCGACAATGCCTAGTTTAAGCCGTGTGTCGGTGAGCAAGCGCTTGAGATCCACCTGCTGGTCATCCAAAAATGGTTCGACCACGTCGCGGTCTTGCTTGCGGACCAGCAGCCCACCGCTCAGCACGCCCAGGGATGGAATGGAGAAATGCACGAACTTTTCCCGCTCTGGCGTCCACAGTAGTGTCGGGTCGCACGTGAGGCTGCGCGGGTCCTGGAGCATCTGAATCCCGCGGGCTCGGTTAACCCGCACGATGTCATGTTCATACTCCGGCATCTGCGAGATCAACAGCGGCAGCAGTTGGTCGATGACACCCTGGCCTTTCTCTGTCCCTTCGAAAATGGTGAACGGCGGCAGGTCTCGCACCAGCCACAGCACGCGTTCCTTGGCCAGCGCCGGCCCAGTGGCCAGGGTAGCCAGCAGGCCAAGCAGGCCGGTCAGCCGACGTAGCAGGCCAGGTGCTGGCATGGGCGGGCGCGGCGGTATCAGACTGCGCCACTCTGGCGCAGGTTGGCGATGGCGGCAGCGTCATATCCCAGGCGCTCAAGCACGGCGTCGGTATGTTCTCCCAGTGCTGGGCCAACCCACTCGGCAGAACCGGGTGTTTCCGACAGCTTTGGCACGATGCCAGGCATCTTGAACGGCTTGCCGTCAGGCAGGCGAGCCTGGAGGAACATTTCGCGCGCGAGGTACTGTGGATCGTTGAACATGTCCTCGGCCGAGTAGATCCGGCTTGCCGGTACCTCGGCGCTGGTGAGTACCTGCATGACTTGCTCCAGCGTCAGGCTGTTGGCCCAGCGGTCGATCACCCCATATAGCTCGTCGCGCCGCAGGTCGCGGCCATCATTGGTGGCCAGGCTTGGGTCGTTGGCCAGGTCGTCGCGGCCGACGGCGTGCATGAAGCGTTTGAAGATCGCATCACCGTTGGCGCCGATCTGCACATGCTTGCCGTCGGCGGTGGTGTGGATGGAGGAGGGGGTGATGCCTGGCATGATGTTGCCGGTGCGTTCGCGGATAAAACCGAACACATCGAACTCCGGGACCATGCTTTCCATCATGGCGAAAATCGCCTCGTACAACGCCACGTCGACGACCTGGCCCTGGCCGCCATTGACTTCACGATGGCGCAGAGCCATCAATGCCCCGATCACGCCCCACAGGGCGGCGATCGAGTCACCGATGGAAATCCCGGTGCGCACCGGCGGGCGGTCTTCGAAACCGGTGATGTAACGCAGCCCGCCCATCGACTCGCCAACCGCACCGAAACCGGGCTGATCTTTCATCGGGCCGGTCTGGCCGAAGCCGGACAGGCGCACCATCACCAGTTTCGGATTCAGAGCCTGCAGCACATCCCAGCCCAGGCCAAGTTTTTCCAGCACCCCTGGACGGAAGTTCTCGATGAGAATGTCGGCTTCGGCCAATAGCCGCTTGAGGACTTCGCGGCCTTCCGGGTGTTTGAGGTTAAGGGTCAGCGACTGCTTGTTGCGGGCCTGGACGAACCACCACAGCGAGGTGCCTTCGTAGAGTTTACGCCACTTGCGCAGTGGGTCGCCGCCGTCGGGGGACTCGACCTTGATCACCTCGGCGCCGAATTCGGCGCAGATGCGCGAGGCGAACGGGCCGGCGATGAGGGTGCCGAGTTCGATGACTTTCAGACCTGCGAGGGGTTTGCTGGGCGTAGGCATGTGGCATCCGTGGCGACTGGGCAGAGCGGTGGTTTTATCATAGGTCGCTGGCGGCAGAAACTGCTGCGCGGCAACGACGTCGCGTATCGGTTAGACTGTGCCACTTTTCTTTGCGCAAGAAGCCCGTCGACCATGGCCCAGCCGTCCACCACCTACAAATTCGAACTGAATCTGACCGATCTTGACCGTGGCGTGTACGAAAACGTCAGGCAGACCATTGCCCGTCACCCTTCGGAAACCGAAGAGCGAATGGCCGTGCGTTTGCTGGCTTATGCCCTCTGGTACAACGAAAACCTGTCGTTCGGTCGTGGACTGTCCGATGTGGATGAAGCGGCGCTGTGGGAAAAAAGCCTGGATGATCGCATCCTGCACTGGATCGAAGTCGGCCAGCCGGACGCCGAGCGCCTGACCTGGTGCTCGCGCCGCACCGAGCGCACCAGCCTGCTGGCCTACGGCAGCCTGCGGGTTTGGGAAGGCAAGGTGGTGGGTGCGGTCAAGGGCCTGAAGAACCTCAGCATTGCCGCTGTGCCGCAAGAGGTGCTGGAAACCCTGGCCACCGACATGCCCCGCACCATCAAGTGGGACGTGATGATCAGCGAAGGGACGGTCTTCGTCACCGACGACCGTGGCCAGCACGAAGTGCAGTTGCAATGGCTGCTCGGTGAGCGTGGCTGACCTTCATAGACCCTGACTGCCGAAGCCATTATGCGTATCGAACCTCGCCCACTGCCGCCGACCCTGCCATTTCTGGGTAACCTACCCCCGTTGTTGACGCGCTTGTACGCCGCCCGTGGCGTGCAATCCGAGGCTGAGCTGGACAAAAGCCTGGGGCGCCTATTGCCGTACCAGCAACTCAAGGGGATCGAGGCGGCGGTCGACCTGTTGGTGGAGGCGATCGACCAGCGCCAGCGAATCCTCATCGTCGGCGACTTCGATGCCGACGGTGCGACGGCCAGTACGGTGGGCGTGCTCGGCCTGCGCTTGCTGGGTGCGGCCCATGTCGACTACCTGGTGCCCAATCGTTTCGAGTACGGCTACGGCCTGACCCCGGAGATTGTCCAGGTCGCATTGCAACGCCAGCCGCAATTGCTGGTCACAGTCGACAACGGGATCTCCAGCGTGGACGGTGTGGCTGCTGCAAAGGCCGCGGGGCTCAAGGTGCTGGTGACCGACCACCACCTGCCGGGCGAGCAATTGCCGGATGCCGACGCCATCGTCAACCCCAACCAGCCGGGCTGCGAGTTCCCAAGCAAGGCGCTGGCCGGCGTCGGGGTCATCTTCTACGTACTGATGGCCTTACGTGCGCGCCTACGCAGCCTGGGGCGCTACCAGACCCAAGCCCAACCGAATATCGGCGAGTTGCTCGACCTGGTGTCCCTTGGCAGTGTGGCGGACGTGGTGCCCCTGGATGCCAACAACCGCATCCTGGTGCACCAGGGCCTCGAGCGCATCCGTGCAGGCCGCGCTCGTCCTGGCCTCAAGGCCATCCTGGAAGTGGCGCGGCGTGATCATCGGCGTATCACCTCGACCGACCTCGGCTTCATTCTCGGCCCACGGCTGAACGCGGCCGGGCGACTGGATGACATGAGCCTGGGTATCGAATGCCTGCTGTGCGAGGACGCCGCCCTGGCGATGGACATGGCCCAGCAGCTGGATGACCTGAACCAGGACCGCAAGTCCATCGAGCAGGGCATGCAACGCGAAGCCCTGGCCCAGCTCAAGGACCTGCCGGTCGAGTCCATGCCCTATGGCCTGTGCCTGTTCGACGCCGACTGGCACCAGGGGGTGATCGGGATTCTTGCTTCGCGCCTGAAAGAGCGCTACCACCGTCCTACCATCGCGTTTGCCGATGCGGGGGAGGGCATGCTCAAGGGCTCGGCGCGCTCTGTGCCGGGCTTTCATATTCGCGATGCGTTGGATGCCGTGGCAGCCCGGCATCCGCAGCTGATCAGCAAGTTTGGTGGACATGCCATGGCCGCCGGGCTTTCCTTGCCGGAGGCCAACTTCCCGGCATTCGCCGAGGCGTTCGACGAGGAAGTCCGTCGCCAGTTGCGCGAGGAGGACCTGACCGGCCGCCTGTTGTCCGATGGCACCCTTGCGGTCGAAGAGTTCCACCTCGACCTGGCCAAGGCCCTGCGCAACGCCGGCCCTTGGGGGCAGCACTTCCCCGAACCGCTGTTCCATGGCGTGTTCCAACTGGTCGAGCAACGGGTGGTCGGCGAGCGGCACCTGAAGGTGGTGCTCAAGAGCGAATGTGGTGCCGTGAAGTTGGATGGCATTGCCTTCGGGATCGACCGCGAGGTCTGGCCAAACCCCACCGTGCGTTGGGTGGAATTGGCCTACAAGCTGGATGTGAACGAGTTTCGCGGTAATGAAAGCGTGCAGTTGATGATCGCCCACATGGAGCCGCGCTGAGCGCTCCTTCAGACGGCAGATCTGCATGACGGCATCCACGCGCCTGTCTGGAGGGTTTGGGGGCGTGAATCGAGCGCCGCTCGCGCGGCGCATCGCGAGCAAGGCTCGCTCCTGCAGACGCGTGCGGTCATTGGGCCGTGCACCAAGGCGATCGCGCGCAAATCGTGCAGGCATGACTGGCCCGAAGCAGCGGTAGGAGCGAGCCTTGCTCGCGATGCGCCGCGCGGGCGGCGCTCGGTTTCATAGCCACCGAAAATCTGTTGCCCTCCAATCTGGTCTAGTCTGATTAATGACCGGCACCGGGCCAGGGATGTGCACTTGAGTGTCCGGACTGGATCACCATTGGAGTCCTTGGGAGGTGCCCTCATGAGCCTGCTGCTCGAGCCTTACACCCTGCGTCAGTTGACGCTGCCCAACCGCATCGCGGTCTCGCCGATGTGCCAGTATTCTGCGATCGATGGCCTGGCCAACGATTGGCATCTCGTTCACCTGGGGAGCCGAGCCGTGGGTGGCGCCGGCTTGGTCATCAGCGAGGCCGTCGCGGTGACCGCCGATGGTCGGATCACTGCCGAAGACCTCGGCCTGTGGAACGACGATCAGATTGCGCCTTTGCAGCGCATTACCCGTTTCATTACCGCCCAGGGCGCCGTGCCGGGCATCCAGCTGGCCCACGCTGGGCGCAAGGCCAGTACGTATCGGCCCTGGTTGGGCAAGCAGGGCAGTGTGAAGATCGAAGACGGTGGCTGGCAGCCGGTGGGCCCCTCGAAGATCGCCTTCGACCCGCAGCACACGCCACCGCGCGAGTTGAGCAAGGACGAGATTCAGGGCGTGATCGATGCCTTCGTCGCCTCGACCGAGCGAGCGCTGAAAGCGGGCTTCAAGGTCGTCGAAGTCCACGCGGCCCATGGGTATCTCCTGCATCAGTTCCTCTCACCATTGAGTAACCAGCGCCGTGACGAGTACGGAAGCTGCTTCGAGAACCGCATCCGCCTGACCCTCCAGGTGGTGGAGGCCGTTCGCAAGGTCTGGCCGGCAGAACTGCCGCTGTTCGTGCGCGTCTCGGCAACCGACTGGGTCGAGGATGGCTGGAACCCGGATGAAACCGTCGAACTGGCGCGCCGCTTGCGGGTGCTGGGTGTCGACCTGATCGATGTTTCCTCCGGGGGCACCTCGGTCAACGCCGAGATTCCTACCGGCCCCGGCTATCAGACGCGCTTCGCTGAGCGCGTGCGCAAGGAGGCGGAGATTGCCACGGGCACCGTCGGCATGATCACCGAACCGGCCCAGGCCGAGCACATTCTGCGCACTGGCCAGGCCGACGTGATCTTCCTGGCCCGGGAACTCCTTCGCGATCCTTACTGGCCGCTGCATGCCGATGATGACCTGGGCGGCAACAAGGCCACCTGGCCGGCGCAGTATCAAAGGGCAACCAGCCGAGCCAACCCGATTCACGAATCGGATTTGCGGGATTAGGGCGTATGGCGACAGCGGTGGGGTGGGGCTGAAATCGAGCGCCGCGCGAGCTGCGCTCGCTCCCACAGGCGCATGCGAACGCCTTGTGGGTACGATGCGATATCGCGTCATGCGCCAAGACGTTCGCGCACAAATCCCACAGATTAATTGGCCCGGAACGATCGTAGGAGCGAGCGCAGCCCGCGGTGCGCTCGATCTTATTATTGGCGCTAGACCTCTAAAGGAATACCCCAGCCGGCAACCTCAATGTTTGATCATCACATGCCGCACACAGGTGTAGTCCTCCAGCCCGTACATCGACAGGTCCTTGCCATACCCTGAATGCTTCTGGCCGCCATGGGGCATTTCGCTGACCAGCATGAAATGGGTGTTGACCCAAGTGCAGCCATACTGCAAACGGGCGGCCAAACGGTGTGCCCGGCCCGTGTCGCGGGTCCATACCGATGAGGCCAGGCCGTACTCCGAGTCGTTGGCCCATGCCAGCGCTTGGGTTTCGTCAGTGAAACGGGTAACCGAAACCACCGGACCGAATACTTCATGGCGCACGATCTCGTCATCCTGAAGGGCATCGGCCAGCACGGTCGGCTCGAAGAAGAAACCATCACCCGGCAAGGCCTTGCCCCCGGTGACCAGGCGGATATGCGGCTGGGCGACGGCGCGTTGCACCAGGCCTGCGACCTTGTCGCGGTGCTGGGCGCTGATCAACGGGCCAAGCTCGGTATCTTCAGCGTCCTGCAGGCCGGGTTTGAGGCTGGCCACCGCCTTGCCCAGTCGTTCGACGAATTGCTCGTAGATGCCATCCTGCACATACAGGCGACAGGCGGCGGTGCAGTCCTGGCCGGCGTTGTAGAAGCCGAAGGTGCGGATGCCATCGATGGCTGCATCCAGGTCGGCATCGTCGAACACCAGCACCGGCGCCTTGCCGCCCAGTTCCATGTGCATGCGCTTCACGCTGTCGGCGGTGGCGCCGATGATGTGCGCACCGGTGGGGATGGAGCCGGTCAGTGACACCATGCGCACCTTGGGGTGGGTGACCAGCGGGTTGCCGACCGTCTGGCCGCGGCCGAAGAGGATGTTGAGTACCCCCGGCGGCAGCAGGCTCTGCGCCAGTTCACCCAGGCGCAGCGCGGTCAGCGGGGTCAGCTCCGAGGGCTTGATCACCACGGTATTGCCCGCCGCCAACGCTGGCGCGATCTTCCAGGCCAGCATCATCAGCGGGTAGTTCCAGGGGGCGATCGAGGCAACCACGCCCAGTGGGTCACGGCGAATCATCGAGGTGTGCCCGGGCAAGTATTCGCCAGCCGCAGAGCCGCCCAGGCAGCGCGCAGCACCGGCGAAGTAGCGGAACACATCGGCGATGGCCGGGATCTCGTCGTTCAGCGCCGCCGTGAAAGGCTTGCCGCAGTTCTGCGACTCTAGCCGGGCCAGTTCCTCGCCGTGATTTTCAAGGGTGTCGGCCAGCGCCAGCAGGGCAAGGGAGCGGTCCTTGGGGCTGGATTGGGACCAGCTGTCGAACGCCTGGTCCGCTGCGCACACGGCCTGGTCGACCTGTGCCTCGGTGGCTTCGTTGATTTGCGCCAGGGCACTGCCCAGGGCCGGGTTGAGCACGGTCCAGGTTGGCCCCTCGCCGGTCACCAGGCGGCCATTGATGAGCATTTGGGTTTGCATGGAAGACACCTCCAGGGTCATTTGCCGCCGCCCGCAACGCTTTCGCCGCCGCGGGTCAGGTAATAGGCGCCGAGGATCGGCAACATGGTCACCAGCATCACCAGTAGAGCGACGACATTGGTGACCGGCACATCGCGGGGACGGCTCAACTGATTGAGCAGCCAGATCGGCAGCGTGCGTTCATGGCCTGCGGTGAAGGTGGTGACGATGATCTCGTCGAACGACAAGGCGAACGCCAGCATGCCACCGGCCAGCAGGGCCGAGCCCAGGTTGGGCAGGATGATGTAGCGGAAGGTCTGCCAGCCGTCGGCACCCAGGTCCATCGAGGCCTCGATCAGGCTCTGGGAGGTGCGCCGCAGGCGGGCGATGACGTTGTTGTAGACGATCACCACGCAAAAGGTCGCGTGGCCGACCACGATGGTGAGCACACCAGGCTCGATGCCCAAGGTCTTGAAGGCTGACAGCAAGGCAATGCCGGTGATGATGCCGGGCAAGGCGATGGGTAGGATCAGCATCAGCGAGATGCTCTCCTTGCCAAAGAAGCTGCGTCGATATAGCGCCGCCGAGGCCAGGGTGCCCAGTACCAGGGCTATCAGCGTGGCGAGGCTGGCGACTTTCACCGACAGCATGATGGCCTCGAGCACGTCCGGGCGCGCGAAGGCTACGGTGAACCAGTTCAGGGTGAATCCCTGGGGTGGGAAGCTAAAGGCTGCGTCCTCTGTGTTGAAGGCGTAGAGGATGATGATCACGATCGGAAAATGCAGGAAAAGCAGCCCGCCCCACGCAGCCAGGCGCAGCCCCAGCGAAGCACTTTCAGAGTGCATCGAAGGCTCCCAGGCGTTTGACGATGGCTAGGTAGACTGCGATCAGCACGATGGGCACCAGAGTAAAGGCGGCCGCCATGGGCATGTTGCCGATCGCCCCTTGCTGGGCGTAGACCATGCTGCCGATGAAGTACCCGGGCGGGCCGATCAGCTGCGGGACGATGAAATCGCCGAGGGTGAGGCTGAAGGTAAAGATCGAGCCTGCGGCGATACCGGGTATGGAAAGCGGCAGAACAACCTGCACGAAGGTTTGCCCCGGCGTAGCCCCAAGGTCGGCCGAGGCCTGCAGGAGCGATGGCGGCAAGCGTTCCAGGGCCGCCTGAATGGGCAGGATCATGAACGGCAGCCAGATGTAAACGAACACCAAAAAGCGCCCCAGGTGCGAGGTGGACAAGGTGCTGCCACCCACCCCCGGCACCGCCAACACCAGTTGCAAGAGGCCTTCGAGGTGCAACTGCTGGACGAACCACTGGGCGACGCCGCCCTTGGCCAGCAGCAGGGTCCAGGCGTAGGTCTTGACGATGTAGCTGGCCCACATCGGCATCATCACCGCGATGTAGAAAAACGCCTTGGTCCTGCCGGTGGTGTAGCGCGCCATGTAGTAGGCGATAGGGAAGGCCAGCACGGCGCTGGCCAGCGATACCACCACGGCCATGCTCAAGGTGCGCAGGATGATGTCGAAGTTCGACGGATTGAACAGGGCGGCGAAGTTGCCCAGGGTCAGGTCCGGGGTTACCGCCATGGTGAAGTCGTCGAAGGTATAGAAACCTTGCCAGAGCAGGTTCAGCAGCGAACCCAGGTAAATCGCGCCGAACCAGGTGAGTGGCGGGATCAGCAGCAGCGCCAGGTACAGGTTTGGCCGTCGGTACAGCAGGTTGGAAAACCTGCGCAGCAGGCCTGGGGACGCCGCGGCCGGGTTCATTTCGGCAGGGCTCGTTCAGGTGAATCGAGGAGGGTTTCGCGCAGGGCCGTCATGGCCTCGCGTGGCCAGCGCGCCTGCACTCGCTGTCCCGGTTGCCAGGGCTGAGCCTGGTCCTGCCAGCGATCGTTGGCATGACTCACCGCCAACAACTGGCCACTGTCGAGCTGGACTTCGTAGCGGGTGGCGCTGCCCTGGTACTGGATGTCGCGCAGCAAGCCACTGACCTGGACCTCGGTTCCCGTAGTGGCCGCGTCACCGAGGCGGATGTGCTCCGGACGAATGGAGAACGGCGTGGCGCTGCCATTGAGCTGCTTCGCCAGTTCGCCCCGCAGGACGTTGGACGTGCCGACGAACTCGGCGACGAAGGTGGTAGCCGGTTTCATGTACAGGTTGCGTGGGGTGTCGACTTGTTCGATGCGACCCCGGTTGAACACCGCCACGCGGTCGGACATCGACAGCGCCTCGGTCTGGTCGTGGGTAACGAAAACGAAGGTGATGCCCAGCTGGCGCTGCAGCTTCTTGAGCTCGCCTTGCATCTGTTCGCGCAACTTCAGGTCCAGGGCGCCGAGGGGTTCGTCCAGCAGCAGGACCCGCGGGCGATTGACCAGTGCGCGGGCCAGGGCCACACGCTGACGCTGGCCACCAGAAAGCTGCGCCGGTTTGCGCTCGCCATAGCCAGAAAGGGCGACCATCGCCAAAGCCTCGTCGGCGCGGGCATGGCGCTCGGCCTTGGCCACGCCTTTTACCTTGAGGCCATAGGCGATGTTGTCGCGCACGTTCATGTGCGGAAACAGTGCGTAGTCCTGGAACACGGTGTTGACGTCGCGCTGGTAGGGCGGCACGCCCGTGGCTTCGACGCCGTGAATACGGATCGAGCCGCTGCTGGGATGTTCGAAGCCCGCTATCAGGCGCAGGCAGGTGGTCTTGCCCGAGCCTGAGGGCCCGAGCATGGAGAAGAACTCGCCGTCTTCGATGTCGATGCTGACCTGGTCGACAGCCTTGACCTCGCCGAAGGTGCGGGAAACCTGGGTGAACTGGACGGCTAGGGGCATGTGTGGGCTCCAGGAAACGTTCTTACTCCTGCTCTGGCCCCTTCGCGGGCTAACCCGCCCCCACAGCTACTGCGCGGTACTCTGTAGGAGCGGCTTGCCCGTGAGGAAGCCAGGTCGGGTTTCAACCGGCTTCAGCGTCCGCCCATGATCGCAATGTAATCCTGGGTCCAGCGGCTGTACGGTACGAACTTGCCTCCTTGGGCCTGTGGGGTTTTCCAGAAGGCAATCTTGTCGAAGTTGTCGAAGCCGTTGGTCTTGCACCCTTCGGCACCCAGCAGCTCGCTGGCGGTACAGGCCGCCGGAACGGCCGGCAACGAGCCGAACCAGGCCGCCACATCGCCTTGCACCTTCGGCTGCAACGACCAGTCCATCCACTTGTAGGCGCAGTTGGGGTGCTTGGCCTCGCTGTGCAGCATGGTGGTATCGGCCCAGCCCGTTGCACCCTCCTTCGGTATGGTCGAGGCCACCGGCTGGTTTTCGGCTTTCAGGCCGTTGACCATGTAGCCCCAGGAACTGGAGGCGACCACGCCTTCGTTCTTCACATCGCTCATCTGCACGGTTGCGTCATGCCAGTAGCGATGGACCAGCGGCTGTTGCTGACGCAGCAGCTCGAGCACGGCCTTGTACTGCGTTTCGGTGAGCTCGTAGGGGTCCTTGATGCCCAGCTCAGGCTTGGCCGACTTCAGGTACAGCGCGGCATCGGCGATGTAGATCGGCCCGTCATAGGCTTGCACCCGGCCTTTGTTGGGCTTGCCATCGGGCAGGTCTTGCGGGGCGAACACCACGCTCCAACTGGTGGGCGGTTGCTTGAATACGTTGGTGTTGTACAGCAGCACGTTCGGCCCCCACTGGTACGGGGTGCCGTAAACCTGCTTGTCGACCACGTACCAGTCACCGTTCTGCAGGCGCGGGTCAATGTGCTTCCAGTTGGGAATCAGCGCGGTATTGATGGGCTGCACCCGCTTGCCAGCGATCAGGCGGAGCGAAGCGTCGCCCGAAGCGGTGACCAGGTCGTAGCCGCCCTTGGTCATCAGGCTGACCATTTCGTCGGAAGTCGCGGCGGTCTTGACGCTGACCTTGCAGCCGGTTTCCTTTTCGAAGCCTGTGACCCAGTCATAGGCCTTGTCGCTTTCCCCACGCTCGATGTAGCCCGGCCAGGCGACGATATCCAGTCGTCCTTCGCCGGCGCCCAGGGCCTTGGGCAAATCGGCGGCCTGCAAGCTGGCGCTGGCCACTAGCGCGCCGCTCACGGCGCCGAGCAATGCGGTCTTGTGCACTGACATGGTGTTCCCTCTTCTTGGAGATCTTGGTCGGGGCAGTCATCAAGAAAGCTGTGAAGCCATTGTTATAAGCGTAGTGCGGTTGTGCAGGTTGTCGGCGAAGTCGAGTCTAGTTGGGTTTTGTGCCGGCAACGCAACATCTGGAAGCAAATCCACAGGTGGTGTTCATGGCGGTAAGCCTTACTCTGGCCGTGACTTTACGCGCCGTGGAGACGTGCACATGAACACCCGAGGCCTGCTCGACCAATTGCTCAAATCTGGCCAGGAACTGCTGAACAAGCAAACCACCGCAGGCGGCGCGGGCAAGCCTGCGGCAGGTGCCGGTGGCCTGGGCGGCCTGCTTTCCGGCGCCGGCGGCGGCGCCTTGGCTGCCGGGGCGATGGGGCTACTGCTGGGCAACAAGAAGGCGCGCAAGTATGGCGGCAAGGTTCTGACCTACGGTGGCCTGGCGGCGCTCGGTGTGCTGGCCTACAAGGCCTACGGCAACTGGCAGGCACGCCAGGGCCTGGGGGCGGGCGCAGAGCCTCAGACCCTCGACCGCCTGCCTGCGTCCCAGGCCGAGCAGCACAGCCAGGCGGTGCTGCAGGCGTTGGTGGCAGCGGCCAAGTCCGACGGCCACATCGATGATCGCGAGCGTGCCTTGATCGAGGGTGAGTTCACCCGCCTGGACAGCGACCAGGAGCTGCAGCACTGGTTGCACGCCGAGCTGAACAAGCCACTGGACCCGGCGGAAGTCGCCCGTGCCGCGCAGACGCCGGAAATGGCCGCTGAGATGTACCTGGCCAGCGTGATGATGGTCGATCAGGAAAACTTCATGGAGCGTGCCTACCTGGATGAACTGGCCCGCCAGTTGCGCCTGGACCCAGCCCTGCGGCAGGAGCTGGAGACCCAGGTCAGGTTGGCGTCGACGCCATGATCAGGCAAAACGCCATATTGTCGGGCAAGGATGCCTGAAACAACGAATTTCAGCCGCAATTGCAGAGGAAGCCTGGGCTATACTTCGGCGATTTTTCCCGCTCGTTGTGAATTCCTGAGGGCTGAATGTGAAGAACTGGACCTTGCGCCAACGGATCCTGGCAAGTTTCGCCGTGATCATCGCCATCATGCTGCTGATGATCGTGGCCGCCTACTCGCGGCTGGTGGCGATCGAAAGTGCCGAGGAGGCGGTGGGGACCGACAGCATCCCCGGGCTTTACTACAGTTCGATGATTCGCAGTGCGTGGGTCGACAGTTACGTCACCAGCCAACAATTGGTAGGCCTGTCCAAGCGGCGTGAAATCACTGCGGCCGACATGGAGTTGTTCAAGAGCTTCGAGGATCGGCTCAAGCAACAGATGGCCAACTACCAAGGCACCATCCAGGGCGCCGACGATCAGGCCCGGTTCGACACCTTCATCCAGATGGAAGAAAACTACCTCAAGACTGTAAACCAGGTGCTTGAGGCGTACCGTCAGCGCAATTACGCCGAAGCCGAGCGACTGATCGTCGAGGTGCTTACCCCCGCCTGGCTGGAAGGCCGCAAGCATCTGAACACCGTCATCGAACACAATCGTGAGTCCGCCGGTACAGCCACCCAGGAAATCGTCAGCGCGGTAAGCACCGCCAAGGGCAGCATGTTGGTCTCACTGCTGCTGGCGATCGTCGCGGCAGGCATCTGTGGTTTGCTGCTGATGCGGGCCATTACCGCACCGATGCAGCGTATCGTCCATGCCCTCGACAAACTGCGCTCGGGTGACCTGAGCATGCGCTTGAGCCTGGACCGCAAGGATGAGTTCGGCGCCATCGAAAGTGGCTTCAACGAGATGGCCGAGGCCCTCGCCAACCTGGTCGCCCAGGCGCAGCGCTCATCGGTGCAGGTCACCACCTCGGTGACCGAGATCGCCGCCACCTCCAAGCAGCAGCAGGCCACCGCCACCGAAACCGCCGCCACCACCACCGAAATTGGCGCTACATCGCGTGAGATCGCCGCCACCTCTCGCGATCTGGTCCGCACCATGACCGAGGTTACCAGCGCTGCCGATCAGGCTTCCAGCCTCGCCGGTTCCGGTCAGCAGGGCCTGGCGCGAATGGAAGAGACCATGCACCAGGTGATGGGCGCTGCCGACCTGGTCAATGCCAAGCTGGCGATCCTCAACGAGAAAGCCAGCAACATCACCCAGGTCGTGGTGACCATCGTCAAGGTGGCCGACCAGACCAACCTGCTGTCGCTCAATGCCGCCATTGAGGCGGAAAAAGCCGGTGAGTACGGCCGAGGCTTCTCTGTGGTTGCCACCGAGGTGCGCCGGTTGGCCGACCAGACCGCCGTGGCTACCTACGACATCGAGCAGATGGTGCGGGAAATCCAGTCAGCGGTGTCGGCTGGCGTCATGGGTATGGACAAGTTCTCCGAGGAAGTGCGCCGCGGCATGTTCGAGGTGCAGCAGGTGGGCGAGCAGCTCAGCCAGATCATCCACCAGGTACAAGCATTGGCGCCGCGCGTGTTGATGGTCAACGAAGGCATGCAGGCCCAGGCCACCGGTGCCGAGCAGATCAACCAGGCGCTGGCCCAGCTCAGTGATGCCAGCACCCAGACGGTGGAATCCTTGCGCCAGGCCAGTTTCGCCATCGACGAACTGAGCCAGGTGGCTGCGGGGCTGCGCGGCGGTGTGTCGCGCTTCAAAGTCTGACGGCGATGACTGACCTTCATCCCCACACGGTAGTGGCGGCCGATGCCAAGGGCGTGCTGTACCTGCAGTTTCGTATAGGCGAGCAGCGCTTCGCCCTGGATGTCCGGGAAGTCATCGAAGTGTTGCCGCGTCGCCCGCTGAAGCCGATCGCCCAGGCGCCGACGTGGGTCGCAGGCGTCCTTGCCCATCGAGGCGTGATGGTGCCGGTGATCGACCTTTCGGTCCTGAGTTTCGGTAGGCCCGCCGTGCAGCGCACCAGCACCCGACTGGTGTTGGTACGCTACCGCCAAGACCAGCAGCTCGGCCTGGTGCTCGAGCAAGCCACCGACACCCTGCGCTGCCACCCCGAAGCCTTCCAACCTTATGGCCTGGATAACCCTGATGCGCGTTACCTGGGGCCTGTGCTTCAGGATGCCGAGGGCATGTTGCAACGCATCGAGGTGGACGACCTGTTGACCGATAGCGTGCGGATGCTGTTGTTCCCGACCCAGCCCCTGCAGGTGCCGACATGAACCTGCATCGATATTTCCGATTTTTGCAGGAACGCATCGGCCTTGATGTGGAGTCGGTGGGCGAGGCCATGATCGAGCGCGCCCTGCGTCAGCGGTGCATGGCCCTGGACGCGGCCGATCTGGACGATTACTGGTTGCGTCTGCAGCAATCGACCGACGAACAGCAAGCGCTCATCGAGGCTGTGATCGTTCCGGAAACCTGGTTTTTCCGCTACCCGGAGTCGTTCACCGCCCTGGTCGGGTTGGCCCAGAGGCGCCTGGCAGAGCTCGCCGGCGAGCGCCCCCTACGCCTGCTCAGCCTGCCCTGTTCGACCGGCGAGGAGCCGTATTCGGCGGCCATGGCATTGCTCGATGCAGGCTTGAGTCCCGCTTCGTTTCACATCGACGGCATCGACATCAGCCCCAATTCGGTGACCAAGGCCCAGCAAGCCATCTACGGACGCAACTCGTTCCGGGGCAGTGAACTGGCGTTTCGTGAGCGGCATTTCCGTGAGATCGAGGATGGCCACCAGCTGGATCAAAGGGTGTGCTCACAAGTGAGCCTGCAGGTAGGCAATGTGCTCGACCCGGCGCTGTCGAGCCGTGATGGCCTTTACGACTTCGTATTCTGCCGCAACTTGCTCATCTACTTCGATGTGGCGACCCAGCAGCGGGTGTTCGAGATGCTCAAACGCCTGATCCATGCCCAGGGGGTTTTGTTCATCGGCCCCGCCGAGGGCAGTCTGCTGGCACGCTTGGGCATGCGCCCATTGGGTATTGCCCAGTCGTTCGCCTATGTTCGCCAGGACAGCCATGCGCCAACGCCTGAGGTTCGGCCCCTGCGTGCGATGCCCCCGCCATTCACGCCACGTTCGCCGCTGCCGCCGCCGGCACCGATGTCGACGGCCAAGCCTCGCCCATTACGTACCCTCCCACCGGCGCAGCCTTCGCCTGAGCCGCGAGAGAGCGAGAGCGAGCTGTTGGCCAGCATCGCGCGCCAGGCCAATGCCGGTGACAGCGCACAGGCCCGGGCCAGCTGCCAGCGCTACCTGCGGCAATTCGCCCCCAAGGCGCAGGTGTATTACTGGTTGGGGTTGCTGAGCGACACCGACGGTGACGCCTCGCAGGCGCTGACCCACTATCGCAAGGCACTCTACCTCGACCCCCAGCATCCAGAGGCCCTGGTGCAACTGGCGGCCTTATTGGCAGCCCAAGGGGATGAGGCGGGCGCGCGACGTCTGCAGGAGCGTGCGGCGCGTGTAGGGCGGGAGTCTGAACGATGAAGGTCGATAGCGCGATGGAATTGATCGCTCACGATGACGATCGCATAGATGACTGCTGGAACCGCATCGGCGTGCACGGTGACAAGCAGTGTCCGCTGCTGGATCGGCACATACACTGCCGCAATTGTGAAATCTACGCAGCGGCCGCCACGCGCTTGCTGGACCGCTACGCGCTGTTGCAGAACGACGTGGTGCAAGCGGCCGTGCCGGTGGAAGCGTGTGTGGGCCGCTCGATGCTGCTGTTCCGGCTGGGCGAGGAGTGGATGGCGCTGGCCACCGCCAGTCTTGCTGAAATCGCCCCGGTTCAGCCCGTGCATTCGCTGCCTCATCAACGTTCGCGAGTGCTGCAGGGCGTGGCCAATGTGCGCGGTGCCTTGGTGCCCTGCCTGTCGCTGGCCGACTTGCTCGAGGTGGAGGCCGTGCAAGGCGACGCCCGCGGCGTTCGGGCCATGCCACGGTTGTTGATCCTGGCTGCCTTAGGTGGGCCGGTGGTGATGGCGGTGGATGAAATCGACGGTATTCACCGGCTCGACCCAGCCTTGCTGGATGGCGAACACGAAGGCGCACCGTTCACCGCAGGCGTGTTGCAGTGGCGTGGACGCAGCGTGCGCGTGCTGGACGATCACCAATTATTGTCTGCCGTGCAGCGGAGCCTGTCATGACCCCAGAACAATTGCGTGACGCCTCGCTGCTCGAACTGTTCAGCCTCGAAGCCGAGGCCCAGACCCAGGTGCTCAGCGTTGGGTTGATGGCCCTGGAGCGCAATCCGAACCAGGCTGACCAGTTGGAAGCCTGCATGCGTGCGGCCCATTCGCTGAAAGGCGCCGCGCGAATCGTTGGCATCGATGCCGGCGTCAGCGTCGCCCACGTCATGGAGGACTGCCTCGTGGCAGCCCAGGAAGGGCGGTTGTTGCTGCGCGCCGAGCATATCGACGCCCTGTTGCGCGGCACCGACTTGCTGATGCACATCGCCACGCCGGGAGACCCGGCCGGTGAGGCGGCTGTCCCAGCTTTCCTGGCGCAGATGGCGAGCCTGCTGGATCCCGCCACAGCCGCCGCGCCCCTCGCAGTCGAGGTTCCAGAACCTGAGAGGCTCGTGCAACCGCCAGTGATCGGGCCTGTCCCGGCAGAGCCAGAGGCTGACCTCGAACCGACGCCGCGCAAGGCGGGCAAGCGAGGCAGCGAGGGCAGTGAGCGGGTATTACGCGTGACCGCCGACCGCCTCAACAGCCTGCTCGATCTTTCCAGCAAGTCACTGGTCGAGACCCAGCGACTCAAGCCGTACCTGGCCACCTTGCAGCGTCTCAAACGCATGCATGGCCAAGGCATGCGCGCGCTCGATGGCCTGAAAACCCAGCTCGAAGGCAGCGGTCAGCGTCTGGAAGTGCTCGAAGCCCTGGCTCAGACCCAGCGCCTGCTGGCGGAAACCCAGGAGATCCTGCAGCAGCAGGCCGCCGACCTCGACGAGTTCGGCTGGCAGGCCAGCCAGCGCGCCCAATTGTTGTACGACACCGCCCTGGCCTGCCGTATGCGGCCGTTCGCCGATGTCCTGACCGGCCAGAGCCGCATGGTGCGCGACCTTGGTCGCTCGCTGGGCAAACAGGTGCGCCTGCAGATCGAGGGCGAGAAGACCCAGGTCGATCGCGACGTGCTGGAAAAGCTCGAGGCGCCACTGACTCACCTGCTGCGCAATGCGGTCGACCATGGCATCGAGCTGCCCGAGCGGCGGGTGCTGGCGGGCAAGCCGGCCGAGGGCGTGATCCGCTTGCGCGCTTCCCACCAGGCGGGTCAGTTGATGCTTGAGCTCAGTGACGACGGTGCCGGTATCGACCTGGAGCGACTGCGCCGCAGCATCGCCGAGCGCGGATTGTCGCCTGCCGAAACGCTGTCGCGAATGAGCGAGGCGGAGTTGCTGACCTTCCTCTTCCTGCCGGGCTTCAGCCTGCGCGACAAGGTGACCGAGGTGTCCGGGCGTGGTGTCGGCCTGGATGCGGTGCAGCACATGGTGCGCGACCTGCGCGGTGCCATCGAACTGACCCAGGTGGCCGGGCAAGGCTGTCGTTTTCAACTGGAAGTGCCGCTGACGCTGTCGGTGGTGCGCAGCCTGGTGGTCGAGGTAGGCGGTGAGGCATATGCCTTCCCGCTGGCTCACATCGAGCGCACCCTGGAGGTGGCTGCCGAGGAGATCGTGCAGGTCGAGGGCCGCCAGCACTTCTGGCACGAAGGCCGCCATGTAGGCCTGGTCGCCGCCACCCAGTTGCTCAACCGTCCAGCGGGGCAGGGCGATGAAAGCAGCCTGCGGGTGGTGGTGATCCGCGAGCGCGAACAGCTTTATGGCGTGGCCGTGGAGCGTTTGATTGGCGAGCGCGTGCTGGTGGTGATGCCGCTCGACCCGCGGCTGGGCAAGATCCAGGACATATCCGCCGGTGCGCTGCTCGATGATGGCTCAGTGGTGCTAATCGTCGACGTCGAAGACCTGCTGCGCTCGGTCGAGAAGCTGCTCAGCACCGGCCGCCTGGAGCGCATCGAACGCAGCGCCCACGGCGCGCGTGGTGCGGATCGCAAACGCATCCTGGTGGTCGACGATTCGCTGACGGTGCGCGAGCTGCAACGCAAGTTGCTGAGCACGCGCGGCTACGAGGTAGCCGTGGCGGTCGATGGCATGGACGGCTGGAACGCGCTGCGTGGCGAGGACTTCGACCTGCTGATCACCGATATCGACATGCCGCGCATGGACGGTATCGAACTCGTCACCCTGGTGCGCCGTGACCAACGCCTGCAAACCTTGCCCGTGATGGTGGTGTCGTACAAGGATCGTGAAGAAGATCGCAGGCGTGGCCTGGATGCTGGCGCCGACTACTATTTGGCTAAAGCCAGCTTCCATGACGATGCGTTGCTGGATGCCGTGGTGGAGCTGATTGGGGGTGCTCAAGGATGAAGATCGCCATCGTTAACGACATGCCACTTGCCGTTGAAGCCCTGCGCCGGGCCCTGGCCTTCGAGCCTGCACACCAGGTGATCTGGGTGGCCGGCGACGGCGCCGAAGCCGTGCGCCGTTGCAGCGAGGAACTGCCGGACCTGATCCTGATGGACCTGATCATGCCGGTGATGGACGGTGTCGAGGCCACACGGCGGATCATGGCCGAGACCCCATGCGCCATCGTGATCGTCACCGTCGACCGCAAGCAGAACGTGCACCGGGTGTTCGAGGCCATGGGCCATGGTGCGCTGGATGTGGTCGATACCCCGGCCCTGGGGGCGGGAGATGCCCGCGAGGCGGCGGCACCGCTGCTGCGCAAGATCCTCAATATCGGCTGGTTGATCGGCCAGCAACGCACCAGTGCGGCGAAGTCGGTATCGGCCCCGCTGCGATCGGCATCACAGCGCCGCGGACTGGTGGCCATCGGCTCTTCGGCCGGAGGGCCAGCAGCGCTCGAAGTGCTGCTCAAGGGCCTGCCGCCAGAGTTTCCCGCCGCCATCGTGCTGGTCCAGCACGTCGACCAGGTGTTTGCGGCCGGCATGGCCGAGTGGCTCAGCACCGCCAGTGGACTCCCTGTGCGCCTGGCCCGTGAAGGCGAGCCGCCGCAACCTGGGCAAGTGCTGCTGGCGGGAACCAACCACCACATACGTCTGCTGCAAAATGGCCAGTTGGCCTACACTGCCGAACCGGTCAACGAAATCTATCGGCCTTCGATCGATGTGTTCTTCGAGAGCGTTGCACGTTTCTGGAGCGGTGACGCGGTAGGCGTGCTGCTCACCGGCATGGGCCGCGACGGTGCCCATGGCCTGAAACTGATGCGCCAGCAAGGCTTTTTGACCATCGCGCAGGATCAGTCCAGCAGCGCGGTGTATGGCATGCCCAAGGCTGCTGCGGCCATTGATGCTGCGGTGGAAATACGCCCGCTGGAGCGAATCGCCGGGCGACTGATGGAAATCTTTGCAAAATGACGATATGTATTGCATCACGCCGCCTGGCCGGCAGTGACTGGATGATTACGGATGAATGATCTACCGATCGACGGTTTCACGACCACCAACGAAAACTCGGCAATGGTCCTGTTGGTCGACGACCAGGCCATGATCGGCGAGGCGGTGCGTCGTGGCCTGGCCCACGAAGAGAACATCGACTTCCACTTCTGTGCCGATCCGCACCAGGCCGTGGCCCAGGCAGTGCTCATCAAGCCTACGGTGATTCTTCAGGACCTGATCATGCCTGGCCTGGACGGGCTGACCCTGGTGCGCGAATACCGTAGCAATGCAGCGACCCAGGACATCCCGATCATCGTGCTGTCGACCAAGGAAGACCCGCTGGTCAAGAGCGCGGCGTTCGCTGCTGGAGCCAACGATTACCTGGTCAAGCTGCCGGATACCATCGAGCTGGTAGCACGTATTCGCTACCACTCGCGTTCATACCTGACCCTGTTGCAACGAGACGAAGCCTACCGCGCCTTGCGCGTGAGCCAGCAGCAACTGCTCGACACCAACCTGATGCTGCAGCGGCTGATGAACTCCGACGGCCTTACCGGCTTGTCCAACCGCCGTCACTTCGATGAGTACCTGGAACTGGAGTGGCGTCGGGCCATGCGTGAACAGCAGCAACTGTCGCTGCTGATGATCGACGTCGACTACTTCAAGGCCTACAACGACAGCTTTGGCCATTTGGCAGGCGATGAGACCCTGCGTCAGGTCGCCGATGCCATCCGGGACTGCTGCTCGCGTCCCTCCGACCTGCCGGCGCGCTATGGTGGCGAAGAGTTTGCCCTGGTGTTGCCCAACACGTCGCCGGGAGGCGCCCGGCTGGTGGCGGAGAAGCTACGCCAGACCATCCTCGGGCTGAATATCCCGCACAGTGCCCCCCACGCCGACTCGGTGCTGACCGTGAGCATTGGCCTGGCAACGCAGACGCCGAGTATCGGCAGTCATTGCCGGCAATTGATCTCGGCGGCGGACAAGGGGTTGTACCTGGCCAAGAACAGCGGTCGCAATCAGGTTGGTATCGCCTGACAGGGCCGCATCGCCGGCAAGCGGGTGCCTGCCGTGGTCGCACCGGGCTTGCTGGCGATAAGACCGTACAAGCGCTTTACGTCCCCTGGGCCGACACCATTTTCTACCGCCCGGCGGGTCTGCCGCCAGGCTCCAGACTGGGTTATACTCGCGGGCTTTTCACCGAATTCGCACGAGAGCTGCCCGCCCATGGAAATCCAACCGATTCTGAACACCATCAAGGACCTCACCGAGCGTTCCCAGTCCATTCGGGGGTATCTTTGACTACGATCACAAGCATGACCGCCTGATCGAAGTCAACCGCGAGCTGGAAGACCCCAACGTCTGGAACAAGCCTGAGTACGCTCAGGCGCTGGGCCGTGAGCGTGCCATGCTGGCGCAGGTCGTCGAGACCCTGGACAAGATGTCCAACGGCTTGACCGACTGCAAGGACCTGCTGGACATGGCCGTCGAAGAAAATGACGAAGGCGCCGTCAGCGACGTCGTGACCGAGCTGCAAGGCCTGGAAGAAATCCTGGCCCAGCTTGAGTTCCGTCGCATGTTCAGCGGCGAGATGGACATGAACAACGCCTACCTGGACATCCAGGCCGGCTCTGGCGGCACCGAGGCGCAGGACTGGGCCAACATCCTGCTGCGCATGTACCTGCGCTGGGCCGACAAGCGTGGCTTCGATGCCACCATCATCGAGCTTTCCGAAGGTGAGGTCGCCGGCATCAAGGGCGCTACGGTGCACATCAAGGGCGAGTACGCCTTTGGCTGGCTGCGTACCGAGATCGGCGTGCACCGCCTGGTGCGCAAGAGCCCGTTCGACTCCGGTGCCCGTCGCCACACCTCGTTCTCGGCGGTATTCGTCTCGCCCGAGATCGACGACAAGGTCGAGATCGAAATCAACCCGGCCGACCTGCGTATCGACACCTACCGCTCCTCCGGTGCCGGTGGTCAGCACGTCAACACCACCGACTCGGCGGTGCGTATCACTCACGTGCCGACCAACACCGTGGTGGCCTGCCAGAACGAACGCTCCCAGCACGCCAACAAGGACACCGCCATGAAAATGCTGCGGGCCAAGCTGTACGAGCTGGAAATGCAGAAGCGCAATGCCGCTTCGCAGGCGCTGGAAGACAGCAAGTCGGACATCGGCTGGGGCCACCAGATCCGCTCCTACGTGCTGGATGACTCGCGCATCAAGGACCTGCGTACCGGCGTCGAGCGTAGCGACTGCCAGAAGGTCCTGGACGGCGACCTCGACCAGTACCTGGAAGCAAGCCTCAAGCAGGGCCTGTAAACCGCATACTACCGCCGCGATACGAGGCCATCGGCCCGTATCGCGTGCCCTGCCCGACAGGGGCAACGAACACCTGATGGAAAGAATGACGACATGAGCGACCTCAACACCCAACCGCAAGACCTGCAACAGGAAGAAAACGCCCTGATCGCGCTGCGCAAGGAAAAACTTGCCGCCGAGCGCGCCAAAGGCAATGCCTTCCCCAACGACTTCCGCCGCGACAGCTACTGCAACGACCTGCAGAAACAGTACGCGGACAAGACCAAGGAAGAGCTGGAAGCTGCAGCGATTCCGGTCAAGGTGGCAGGCCGCATCATGCTCAACCGTGGCTCGTTCATGGTCATCCAGGACATGACTGGCCGCATCCAGGTCTACGTCAACCGCAAGACCCTGCCGGAAGAAACCCTGGCTGCGGTCAAGACCTGGGACCTGGGCGACATCATCAGCGCCGAAGGCACCCTGGCCCGTTCTGGCAAGGGCGACCTGTACGTGGAAATGACCGATGTGCGCCTGCTGACCAAGTCGCTGCGCCCGCTGCCGGACAAGCACCACGGCTTGACCGACACCGAGCAGCGCTACCGCCAGCGCTACGTCGACCTGATGGTCAACGAAGAAACCCGCCACACCTTCCGCGTTCGTTCGCAGGTGATCTCGCATATCCGCAAGTTCCTCATCGAGCGCGACTTCCTCGAAGTCGAAACGCCGATGCTGCAGACCATTCCGGGCGGCGCTGCGGCCAAGCCGTTCGAAACCCACCACAACGCGCTGGACATGGCCATGTTCCTGCGTATCGCGCCCGAGCTGTACCTCAAGCGCCTGGTGGTCGGTGGCTTCGAGAAAGTCTTCGAGATCAACCGCAACTTCCGTAACGAAGGTGTGTCGACTCGTCACAACCCCGAGTTCACCATGCTCGAGTTCTACCAGGCCTACGCCGACTACCGCGACAACATGGACCTCACCGAGGAACTGTTCCGCGAGCTGGCGCAGCTGGTCCTGGGTTCCACCGATGTGCCGTACGGCGACAAGGTATTCCACTTTGGCGAGCCGTTCGCCCGCCTGTCGGTGTTCGACTCGATCCTCAAGTACAACCCGGAACTCACCGCTGCCGACCTGCAGGACGTCGACCGCGCCCGTGAAATCGCCAAGAAGGCCGGTGCCAAGGTGCTGGGCCACGAAGGCCTGGGCAAACTGCAGGTGATGATTTTCGAAGAGCTGGTCGAGCACAAGCTGGAGCAGCCCCACTTCATCACCGAGTACCCGTTCGAGGTCTCGCCGCTGGCCCGTCGCAACGACCAGAACCCGGCGGTTACCGACCGCTTCGAGCTGTTCATCGGTGGCCGCGAAATCGCCAATGCCTACTCCGAGCTCAATGATGCCGAAGACCAGGCCGAACGCTTCCTGGCCCAGGTGGCCGAGAAGGATGCCGGTGACGACGAAGCCATGCACTACGATGCCGACTTCGTCCGCGCCCTCGAATACGGCATGCCGCCGACCGCGGGCGAAGGTATCGGTATCGACCGCCTGGTGATGTTGCTGACCAACTCGCCGTCTATCCGTGACGTGATCCTGTTCCCGCACATGCGTCCGCAGGCCTGAGTCAATTGAACGAGCCGCCTTTCGAGGCGGCTTTTTCTTGCCTGTACATCCGTATTGGTGGTGCCGGCCGCTTCGCATCCGCAGCCGCGAAGCGTCCGGCACTGACGAAACACTGTTCATGAGGTACCCCCCGTGACACCCGCAATGCCTCACCAGGGCGCCGCCGGCATCGCCACCGCCGTCGCCGAAAGCGTGCAATACCAAGGCCGCAAGACTGCCCGCCAAGGCAGCGAGCAACGCCGCCAGCTGATCCTCGACGCCGCCATGCGGATCGTCGTGCGTGATGGTGTCCGTGGTGTGCGCCACCGGGCGGTAGCCGCCGAGGCGGGTGTGCCGCTATCGGCTACCACCTATTACTTCAAGGATATCGAGGACCTGCTCACCGATACCTTCGCCCAGTACGTCGAGCGAAGTGCCGCCTATATGGCCAAGTTGTGGGCCAATACTGAAGTGCTGCTGCGCCAGTTGGTGGCGCAGGGTGATGGCAGCCTGGAGTCGCGGGCACGGCTGGCCGACGAGGTGGCGCGCATGACCGCCGACTATGTGTCGCGCCAGTTGCTCAACCGCCGAGACTTCCTCATGGCCGAGCAGGCCTTCCGTCAGGAGGCATTGCTGTGCCCGCGTCTGGCCGAGCTGGTCTGTGCCCACGAGCAGATCCTGCTGCATGGCACCCGCCAGCTGCTGCAAGTGGTCGGCTCACGGCAACCGGAACAGGACGCCCACATGTTGACGGCGATAATCGAGCAGATGGAATATCAGGGCCTGCTCAAGGACGCTGACACGCAGGCCGATGGGCAGATGCTCGCTATGCTTACCCGATACTTGCACCTGGTGTTGGCATCGGGCTGAGCTGAGACCGAACTTTCAAGGAGAACTTGATGAAAGCCTGGCGTGTGGTGTTGTTGACGTTGTCATTCCTGCTGCTGGGCGGTTGTCTGGTGACCTTCCATGAGCCGCTGCCGAGCAATCAGGCGGCGCCCAAGGCCTTGCTCGGCAAATGGAGCAGCAAGGACGCGTGGGGCGAGCCGCTGAAGCTGGTGATCAGCCGCAGTGGTGCCGATGCCTACAAAGCGGTTGCCACTGCGAAGGGCAAGAAACCCGAAGAATATGTGTTCACTGTGTCGCGCCACGGCAACCGCTGGTACCTGTCGGCCGGGGTTCCCAAGCGCCTGGGCGGCAATTTCCTGATCGGCGGTTTCGACATCGTCGATGGCAAGGAGCTGGTGCTTTACAACCTGGACGTCGAGCAGGTGCAGCAGGCGGTCGAGAAGAAGGAGCTGAGTGGGCGCAGCACCGAGGTGCCTGAGGACAATGGTGAGGGCATATTGATCGACAGCCCGTCGGCGCGGGTATTGGCCTACCTGGACGACCCGGCCAACTCCGACCTTTTCGTCGAGGTGGCGCGGTTCCAGCGGGCCGGCAAATAACCGTGTTGGCTGCTTCGCGGCTAAAGCCGCTCCTACAGGGATTGCAGTACCTGTGGTGGATTTAGCCGCGAAGAGGCCGGTACAGGCAATGCAAAGGCTTGGCACTCAGTTCCAATAAGGAGTCCCCGGTGGACGAATACCAGCAAACCATCCGCGCCCTGTCCGACCGCATCGTCGCGGCACAGACCCCGATCCGGGTCCTGGACGCGGTGAAGTGGGACGACAGCATCCGCCAAGGCTTTCTCAAGGCCAAGGGCAAGGAACCGCCGGCCGTCGACCGTGCCTATTACCAGTCCCGCCCTCTGTCGTTCGATTCCAGCGCGGTCAAGGCCGAGTTCCAGAGCATCGAGCGCGATATCACCCGCCAGTTGGGCCAATTCAACCCGGTTGGGCAGATCATGCGGCGCATGTGCAAGGAGTACCGCATGGTGGTGCGCATGCTCGAAGCGCGTGGCACCGAGGATTTCGGTCTGATCTCGCAGGAGCTCTACGGCGCCGCTTCCGACGCCTTCCACGCGGGTGACCCAACCTTGGCCGATCTGGGCCTGATGCTCTCGGACTACCTGAACAACATCGACGGCCGTGGCGACCTCAAGGACGAACCGAAGAACCTTACCGCCAAGGAGGCCGTGGACATCCTCCAGCACCGCCTGAACAAGGTGTTCGGCGAGGCAGAGGAAACCATTCGCGTATTCGAGTCCGACGGTATCGTCGCCGATGCCGCGGCGGGAGCCGACTACATCAAGGTCCGCGCCGACGCCATGTTCAACAGCCGCGATGTGCGCGCGCTGGAAGTTCACGAGGGACTGGTGCATGTGGGCACCACGCTGAACGGTCTCAACCAGCCGATCTGCACCTTCCTGGCCAAGGGCCCGCCCTCGTCGACGGTGACCCAGGAGGGGTTGGCCATCCTCATGGAGGTGATCGCCTTTGCGTCCTACCCCAGCCGGTTGCGCAAGCTGACCAACCGCACCCGGGCCATCCATATGGTCGAGGAGGGGGCGGACTTCTTGCAGGTCTTCGCGTTCTTCCGCGAGCAAGGTTTCGAAATGGCGCAGTGCTACAGCAATGCCAGCCGGGTATTCCGCGGTTCGGTGCCCAATGGCTTGCCATTCACCAAGGACTTGTCCTACCTCAAGGGCTTCATCATGGTTTACAACTACATTCAGTTGGCCGTGAAGAAGGGCAAGCTGGAGCAGATTCCACTGCTGTTCTGCGGCAAGACCACCCTGGAAGACATGCGCACCCTGCGCCAACTGGTCGAAGAAGGCCTGGTGGAGCCCCCAAAATACCTGCCGGAGCAGTTCCGGGACCTGAGTGCGCTGTCGGCCTGGATGTGCTTCTCCAACTTCCTCAACCACCTGAGCCTGGACCGTATTGAAGCCGACTACGCGAACATTCTCTGAATGCTGGCGCCTGCTGGCCCTGAGCGTGCTGCTGGGGCTGGGTGGCTGCAGCAGCCTGCTGTTCTACCCTGAACCAGGGCAGGCGTTCACACCGGCGCGAGCCAAGCTCGACTACCGCGATGTCAGTCTGATGACCTCGGATGGTGTCCGTCTGCACGGTTGGTGGCTGCCGGCCAAGGCCGGTGTCCAGCTCAAGGGCACGGTGCTGCACCTGCACGGCAATGGTGGCAACCTGCCGGGACACCTGGGTGGCAGCTACTGGCTGCCGGAGCAGGGCTACCAGGTACTGATGATTGACTATCGCGGTTACGGCTTATCCGAAGGCAAGCCGTCGTTGCCGGAGGTCTACCTGGACATCGCTGCCGCGATGGCGTGGCTGGACCAGGCTCCCGAGGTGAAGAACAAGCCATTGGTATTGCTGGGCCAGAGCCTTGGCGGAGCGATGGCGATCCATTACCTGGCGGCCCACCCCGAGCAGCAGCAGCGCTTCAGCGCGCTGGTGTTCGACGGCGTGCCGGCCAGTTATCGCGCCGTCGGCCGCTACGCCTTGAGCACTTCATGGATGACCTGGCCGCTGCAGGTGCCACTGTCCTGGCTAGTGCCGGACGGCGACAGTGCGATTCGCTCGGTCGAGCAACTGAGCAGACCGCCGAAGCTGTTCTTCCACAGTATCGATGACAACCTGGTGCCGATGGACAATGGTATTCGCCTGTACCAGCACGCGCCGCCACCGCGGGTCTTGCAGTTGACCCGTGGTGGCCATGTGCAGACCTTCGCCGACCCGGTCTGGCGCCAGGTGATGCTGCGTTTCCTCGACGACCCCAGCCGTTTCAACGGTCTGCGGCGGCTGGCCGAAATACCCAATTACCCTGACGAGAAGAACAAGCAATGAGTGAAGAACGCAACGCCATCCCGCTGATCCTGACCGGCGTCGGCAGCATCATCGTGACGGTGGGGGCCCTCTGGTACTATGGTTACCTGCATTTCGCCAAGCCCGAGGACGCGTTGTTGTTGCAGGACTACACCATGCTCAAGACCGTTCCAGGGGAGGACTACAAGGTTTCCCTGGACCCGGCACCTCAAGTGGCCCAGTGCGTCGATGGGGTGCTGGTGCTGTTCGATACGCAGCAGAAAGGCCTGACCGGCGTGTTGGTGGACAACCGCAAGCGGGCGGTACGCTGCATGGGCGAGGAGACGCCGCAGCAAGCGCAGTGAAAGGAGCGGTTCAAGGGTCAAGCTGCTGCGCAAGCTGTCGCGAAACAGGGCAGCCGCCGCAAGCGAATGATTGTGCAGGCGATGTGGGAGCCTTGCGTCGCGAAAGGGCCGCAAAGCGGCCCCCGCGATCACGTCATTGAAGCTTACTGCACCTGGCTCACCGCCCGCGGCGCCACCGGCTGGTTGTCGTTGGAGATGGTGACCTCTACCCGACGGTTCTGTGCACGCCCGGAGTTGCTGGCGTTGTCCGCAACCGGGTACTCCTTGCCATACCCTTGGGCAACGATGCGCGCCGGATCGACGCCAGCGCGCACCAGTGCCATGCGCACGGCATTGGCGCGCCGTTCCGACAGGCTCTGGTTGTAGCTGGCCGAACCGACGCTGTCGGTGTAACCCTCGACGATCACCTTGCGCTCCGGATTCTCCTGAAGGAACTGGGCCAGTTTGGTGACGTTCGGGTAGGCACTGCTCTTGAGCTCAGCCTTGTTGAAGTCGAACAGCACGTCGCCGAAGGTCACCAACGTGCCACGGTCGGTTTGCTTGGCGTTGAGGCTTTCCTGGAGCTTGGCGATCTGCGCGTCACGGGCATCGAGCTTGGCCTGGGCACGTTGCGCGGCGGCATTCTTCAGCTCGTTTTCAGCCGAGCGCAAGGCGATGGTCTGTTTGGCCACCTCCACACGCTGGTTGGTCAGGTAGGCCAACTGGTCGACCTTCTTGCTGTCTTCACGCTCCATGAACGCCTTGTCGGCCTTGTTCAGCCAGTCCTGGGCGTCCTTGGTTTCCAGGGCCGCCACTTTGCTCGACTGAGGGTCACTTTGCAAAGAGGAGAAGTTGGTGCGGGCCGACTCCAGGTTCGGGTTCGGGTCGTGGGCGCACGCGGCGAGGCCGACGCTCAGGGCCAGCAGGGTGGGAATCATGATGGCATTGCGCATAGTGTTCTTCCTTTGATCAGTTGCGAAGGCTGGGATTGGCGTAGGCAGGCTCATTGAGCACTGCGCAGGCCTTCCTCACGCACGTCCTGAGCGCCCTGGCGGGCATCCTGTACGGCTTTCTGGGCCTTGGCGGCCTGGGCCTTGCGTTCGGCCACGCGAGCGTCCCACTCGGCCTGCTCGGCCAGGCGCTTGGCCTCGTCGTACTTTTTGTCGTGCATGGCGATTTCCGCCTGCTTGAATTTGTCCTGGGCGGCTTTCATTTCAACTGCGGCGAACTCGGTGCCCCCGGCGCTGACCGCCGAATTCACCGCGGACTGGGTGACGGCGTACTGCTCGGTGGGCGGTTTACCGGCGCATCCGGCCAGGATCAGGCTACCGCCAAGGGCTAGCGCGGCCAGCTTGATTCCACGCACAGGGGTGGATGAGGGGGAGCAGGTGCGGCGCTTCATAGTCAGTTCCATTGGATCACTCCTGTTTACGACGTTGTCCGTAGCAGTCCATCGCTTGTTCCCTGACACGACCGCGTGCTGGCGCCTCACAGTGCACAACCGCAAGTGTGCAGGGTTTTAGCGTGGTGGCTAATGGCTGTGACTTGGGCGTTTTTCGAATAGTTCAGAAAAAATCACCTCGCCCGCTCCTGCAGGCGAGGCAATGCAACTGCAGGAGCCGGCTTGCCGGCGAGAGAGGAGGGCAGGGAGAGGCCAGGGCCCGGAAGGTCAGTTCTTGCCGTCTTTGGCCAAGTCGCTGAGTGCGTGAAGATGATGGCGGGACAGTGCGAGGAAGCGTGGGGTCGGGCCTACGTCTTCGTACAGCGGGTCGCCTTGTTCGTCGGTGGAAATGACCCGCTGGCCCTTCACATAGGGGAGGCTGGCCTCCAGCTCCTCGAGTGCGGCGGCGACCAGCTCGCCGAGCAGTTCCTCGGCCGAGCGTTTGGGGTACATGTCGATCAGCGCAGCCAGACGCGCTTCGGACTCAAGGTCCAAGTGCAGTATGTGGGGCGTTGGGCTCAGGGCGCCTGCTGCATTCTGTTCCCAGTGCTGGACGAGTTCACGGATTTTCATGATCACCTCTTTCTATGCCTTGAAGGACGGCATTGCATCGGACGCTTTGCTCTAACTTTAGTTTGCTTTGCCCGATCGCGGCTTGCCATGGCAGCTCGGCTGTGGGCACTCTTGGTGCCTGTGCTGTTACCTGGGCGAGCGCGCGGGCGAGCCGCGCCAAAGAGAGGGCCAATGACTGATATCGATGTGCGCTTGCGTGAAGATGTCCATCTGTTGGGTGAGCTGCTTGGCGAGACCATTCGTCAGCAGCACGGCGAAGCGTTCTTGCAGAAGATCGAGGACATCCGCCACAGCGCCAAGGCCGATCGCCGCAGCGCTGGGGAGAAGTTGAGCTCGACCCTGGCGGACTTGGCCGACGAAGACCTGCTGCCTGTCGCTCGAGCGTTCAACCAGTTCCTCAACCTGGCCAACATGGCCGAGCAATATCAACTGATTCGACGCCGTGACGCTGACCAGCCAGAGCCGTTCGAGTCGCGCGTATTGCCAGAACTGCTGGCGCGCCTCAAACAGGCAGGGCACAGCAACGATGCGCTGGCCCGGCAACTGGCCAAGCTGGATATCCAACTGGTGCTCACCGCTCACCCGACCGAGGTTGCCAGGCGTACGCTGATTCAGAAGTACGATGCCATCGCCGGGCAATTGGCCGCCCAGGACCATCGGGACCTTATCCCGGCTGAGCGTCAACAGGTACGCGAGCGCTTGCGCAGGTTGATCGCTGAGGCCTGGCACACCGAAGAAATACGCCGCAGCCGGCCCACACCGGTGGATGAAGCCAAATGGGGCTTCGCGGTGATCGAACACTCCCTGTGGCAGGCCATTCCCAACCACTTGCGCAAAGTCGATAAAGCGCTGTTCGAGGCCACGGGCTTGCACTTACCACTGGAGGCGGCGCCGATCCGTTTCGCGTCCTGGATGGGCGGCGACCGGGATGGCAACCCCAACGTCACGGCCAGCGTTACCCGTGAAGTCTTGCTACTGGCTCGCTGGATGGCCGCCGACCTGTTCCTGCGCGACATCGATACCTTGGCCGCCGAACTTTCCATGCAGCAGGCCAGCGCTGCACTGCGTGAACAGGTCGGCGACAGCGCCGAGCCATACCGGGCCTTGCTCAAGCAGTTGCGCGACCGCCTGCGGGCGACCCGAGCCTGGGCCCAGGCCTCGCTGGCCAGCCCGCAGCCGATGCCTGCCGAAGTGCTGGTGGACAACCGCGACCTGATCGCACCGCTGGAACTGTGCTACCAGTCCCTGCATGCGTGCGGCATGGGTGTGATCGCCGACGGTCCGCTGCTCGACAGCCTGCGTCGGGCAGTGACCTTCGGCCTGTTCCTCGGCCGCCTGGACGTGCGCCAGGATGCTGCCCGGCATCGCGATGCGCTGTCGGAAATCACCGACTACCTGGGTCTGGGCAGTTACGCCGAGTGGGATGAAGACCGGCGGATCGAGTTCCTCCAGACCGAACTGAAAAACCGCCGGCCGCTGCTGCCGGCGCATTTCAAGCCCCAGGCCGACACCGCCGAGGTATTGGCCACGTGTCGGGAAGTCGCGGCGGCGCCCGCAGCTTCCTTGGGTTCCTATGTCATCTCCATGGCGGGAGCCGCCTCGGATGTGCTGGCCGTGCAATTGCTGCTCAAGGAAGCTGGCCTGACCCGACCGATGCGTGTGGTGCCGCTGTTCGAGACCCTCGCCGACCTGGATAACGCCGGCCCGGTGATGGAGCGGCTGCTGGGCCTGCCGGGCTATCGCGCCAGCCTGCGCGGCCCGCAGGAAGTGATGATCGGCTATTCCGACTCGGCCAAGGACGCGGGCACTACCGCAGCGGCCTGGGCTCAGTATCGCGCTCAGGAGAACCTGGTGCGTATCTGCCAAGAGCATCAGGTGGAACTGTTGTTGTTCCATGGCCGCGGTGGCACCGTAGGCCGTGGCGGTGGCCCGGCCCACGCGGCGATTCTGTCGCAGCCGCCAGGCTCGGTGGCGGGGCGGTTCCGCACCACTGAACAAGGCGAGATGATCCGTTTCAAGTTCGGTTTGCCAGGCATCGCCGAGCAGAACCTCAACCTTTACCTGGCCGCCGTGCTGGAGGCCACCTTGTTGCCGCCTCCGCCCCCTGAGCCGGCATGGCGCGAGGTGATGGACCAGTTGGCGGCCGATGGCCTCAAGGCTTATCGCGGGGTGGTGCGAGAGAACCCCGATTTCGTCGAATATTTCCGTCAGTCGACGCCAGAGCAGGAGCTGGGGCGCCTGCCGCTGGGCAGTCGCCCGGCCAAGCGCCGCGCCGGCGGTATAGAGAGCTTGCGCGCCATTCCGTGGATCTTCGGTTGGACCCAGACCCGCCTGATGCTGCCTGCCTGGCTGGGGTGGGAGACCGCGCTGACCAATGCCTTGAGCCGTGGCCAGGGCCCGCTGCTGGCGCAGATGCGCGAGCAATGGCCGTTCTTCCGCACCCGTATCGACATGCTGGAGATGGTGTTGGCCAAGGCCGACGCGCAAATTGCCGAGGCCTACGACGAACGTCTAGTGCAACCGCACCTGCTTCCTTTAGGTGCGCACCTGCGCGACCTATTGTCGCAGTCATGCCGGGTCGTACTGGGTTTGACCGGGCAACCGGTGCTACTGGCACACAGCCCCGAGACCCTGGAATTCATCAGCCTGCGCAATACCTACCTGGACCCGCTGCACCGCCTTCAGGCGGAGTTGCTGGCCCGATCGCGCAGCCGTGAAGCCGCTCTGGACAGCCCGTTGGAGCAGGCCTTGCTAGTGACTGTGGCGGGTATCGCCGCGGGCTTGCGCAACACCGGTTGAGGTCTGCAAGCGGCCGTCATGCCCGGGTTACGCCAAGGGGGCATGGCCGGGTGAGGAGGGTGGTTGCGCCGAGCGCAACCGCCTCTTGGGCAGGTCGTACATGGCGCAATCCTGAAACTTTGGGACGCTTGTCTGGCTGCCGGGCGCTGTGTATCTTGAGCAGCCTTTTGACCGATTTCTGGTCAATACCCGATTTTCCGGACTTGGCCCTGGTCGCCGAATCCATTGAATTGCATAGAAAAATATGAGGAGCACAAGATGCGCGTAATTCTGCTGGGAGCTCCCGGGGCCGGTAAAGGTACTCAGGCAAAGTTCATCACCGAGAAGTTCGGTATTCCACAGATCTCCACCGGTGACATGCTGCGTGCCGCCGTCAAGGCCGGTACCCCGCTGGGCCTGGAGCTCAAGAAAGTCATGGATGCCGGCCAGCTGGTCTCCGACGAGCTGATCATCAGCCTGGTCAAGGAGCGCATCGCCCAGCCTGATTGCGCCAAGGGCTGCCTGTTCGACGGTTTCCCGCGCACCATCCCGCAGGCTGAAGCCATGGTTGCCGCCGGTGTCGATATCGACGCCGTGGTTGAAATCGCCGTGGACGACGAAGAAATCGTTGGCCGCATGGCCGGTCGCCGCGTGCACCTGGCTTCGGGCCGCACCTACCACATTCAGTACAACCCGCCGAAAGTGGAAGGCAAGGACGACGTCACTGGCGAAGACCTGATCCAGCGCGACGACGACAAGGAAGAAACCGTGCGTCACCGCCTGTCCGTCTACCACAGCCAGACCAAGCCGCTGGTGGACTTCTACCAGAAGCTGTCGGCCGCCCACAACGGCAAGCCGAAGTACAGCCACATCGAAGGCGTTGGTTCGGTCGAGTCGATCACCGCCAAGGTGCTGGCAGCGCTGAGCTGATCCATCACCGTGCGTCACGACGGCCCGCTTGCGGGCCGTTGTCGTTTATACTGCCGCTCTTTTTCCCCGTTGCCTGGAAACCTGTTCGATGACCACCTTGCTGGCCCTGGATACCGCCACCGAAGCCTGTTCCGTTGCATTGCTGCATGACGGCAAGGTCACCAGCCACTATGAAGTCATCCCCCGCATGCACGCGCAGAAACTGCTGCCGATGATCAAGCAGTTGCTGGCTGAGTCAGGCGTTGCGCTCAATGCTCTGGATGCCATCGCCTTCGGTCGCGGTCCAGGTGCCTTCACCGGTGTGCGCATCGCCATTGGCGTCGTGCAGGGCCTTGCATTTGCCCTGGAGCGCCCGGTATTGCCGGTCTCCAACCTGGCCGCATTGGCCCAGGGCGCTCTGCGCGAGCGCCGTGTGCAGCAAGTGGCAGCCGCCATCGATGCGCGCATGGACGAAGTGTACTGGGGTTGCTACCAGGCCGAGGCCGGCGAAATGCGCCTGGTTGGCCAGGAAGCGGTACTGCCGCCAGAGCGCGTGAGCTTGCCTGAGGGGAGCCGTGACGAATGGTTCGGCGCAGGTACCGGGTGGGGCTACGCCGAGCGCCTGGCCGTACCGGTCAGCGCCAGCGACGCAGGCGCATTGCCCCATGCATTGGATATTCTGAGCCTTGCCGGTTACGCCTGGGCGCGTGGCGAGGCCATCGCCGCCGAGCAGGCGCAACCGGTCTACTTGCGCGATAATGTGGCTACGCCAAAGGCACGTTGACGGTCGTTCGTCGGTTATCGCGGTTGTCGATAAACCTTTTGTGCGAACTGTGGTCCAGTTATCACTCGAGCATTAGCGATGGATCCCTGATGCTGCTAAATTGCCATCATTGGTCCTGAGTGCTCACTCCATGCGTATCGACGGTTTCTCATCGCAGTCCTATCCGATCAAGCGTGCACCGCGCAAGGCTCCGGTACGCGATGAATCTGTCGACGATGCCGAAGTGATCGAGGAGGCCGTTGACGAGCAGGCGGCCGCACCTCGACGCAATGGCGGCTTGCCCGCCCGTCAACAAGACCTGATCTTCCCCCGTGCCCGAGACCGCCGAACCGCCACTGCGCTGGCCAGTTACCTCAGCACCGCCGGTTTTACCGATTGGGACATGGAAGTACTTGGGCTCGACCTGTACATTTGAGGGATGACGCCCTCACCCCTGCCTTATTTTCTCGGTTGTCCGTCCTGGAGCGAAAACGCCTGGCGCGACTACCTGTATCCCGCCGATGCCAGCAGCGCTGAAATGCTTGGCTACTACAGCCAAGTGTTCAACGCCGTCGAAGGCAACACCACGTTCTATGCTCGCCCTGCGCCCAGCACCCTTGCCCGCTGGGCGCAGGTCATGCCTGAGCACTTTCGTTTCACCGCCAAGTTTCCCAGGGATATCAGCCACGAGGGTGACCTGCGTGACCAGCTCGAGCCTGCCTTGGATTTCACCCGCCTGATGGCTCCGCTGGGCCAGCGCGTATCGCCGTACTGGCTGCAGTTACCAGCCCAGTTCAGCCCCGCGCGGTTGGGCGAGCTGTGCTATTTCCTCGACGAGATTGGCGTACCGGTAGCTGTCGAGGTGCGCAACCTGGCGTTCTTCGCCAAGGGCGAGGAGGAACGGCTGCTCAACCGGCTGTTGCACGAACGTAGTGTCGAGCGCATCTGCCTCGATCCCCGTGCGCTGTTCAGCTGCAACTCCCGTGACCCTGCCGTACTGCACGCGCAGTCGAAAAAGCCCAAGGTGCCGCCACGCCCTGCTGCCTTCAGCCAGCACCCGCAGGTGCGTTTCATCGGCCATCCCCAGCTTGAGGCCAACGAAACGTTCCTTACCCCTTGGGTGGACAAGGTCGCGGTGTGGATCGAGCAAGGGCGCATGCCTTATGTGTTCCTGCACACCTCCGACAATCGCTTGGCCGCGGCGCTGGCGCAACGGTTTCACCAACGGCTGATGGCGCGCCTGCCCGGCCTGCCCGCCTTGCCGGAATTGCCGCGCGCCCCCGAGGTCGAACAACTGGGGCTACTCTGATCACTCGCCGACCCCGGAGGTTATGACCATGGATGTACAGACCCTACGAGCCGAGGCCTTCAAGGCACTGCACGAGCGTGACGGCGCCTTCGTCATCCCTAACCCGTGGGATGCTGGATCCGCCAAGCTGCTGGCCAGCCTTGGCTTCGAGGCATTGGCCACTACCAGTGCGGGCCTGGCCTTCAGCCTGGGGCGACCGGATGCCGAAGGCGCCTTGAGCCTGGATGAGACGCTGGACAACGCCGGTGTGATCGTCGATGCGACGCCTTTGCCGGTGGCCGCCGACTTGGAAAACGGCTTCGGCGATCTGCCCGAGCAGTGTGCCCAGACTATCCTGCGTGCCGCCGAAACAGGTTTGGTCGGTGGTTCGATCGAGGATGCCACTGGCCATGCCGATGCGCCGATCTACGACTTCGAGCTGGCTGTGGCGCGGGTGCGCGCCGCGGTGCAGGCTGCCCGCAGCCTGCCATTCCCCTTCACCCTGTGCGCCCGGGCGGAAAACCTGCTGCACGGGCGCCTGGATCTGGATGACACCGTCCGGCGTCTGCAGGCCTTTGCCGAGGCGGGAGCCGATGTGCTCTATGCGCCGGGACTGCGCACTGTCGATGAAGTGCGTGCCGTGGTACAGGCGGTGGCGCCGAAGCCAGTCAATGTGCTGATGGGGCTGGCGGGTGTGCCGCTGAGCGTCAATCAGCTGCAGGACTTGGGCGTGCGTCGCATCAGCGTTGGCTCGTCACTGGCCCGCGCGGCGCTGGGCGCATTGCAGCGCGCAGCGCTGGAGATTCGCGAGCAAGGCACTTTCAGCTACGGCGAGCAGGCCTTGTCGTTCGCCCAGCTCAACGACCTGTTCCGCCGCTGAGGCGCCATGCGCGCATTGGGGCTGCTGTGCGGCTTGCTGCTGTTGGCGGCGGGCCTCGCCTGGCAGTACGGCTGGCGCCTGCCTGATGCCTGGAACCCCTGGGCTGCGCTGGATGTGCGTCAACCGCCGAACCTGCTGACAGCCTATAAGTTGTCACGCCTGCGCAACGACCGCCGCTTATGCCGCCAAGCGCTGGAGATCTCTGGCTTGCGCTATCGGGCGCAAGCCGACAGCCCGGCGTCGGCCAAATGCCCGCTACAGAACGTGTGGCGCATCGAGCAAGGACAAGCCCACCTGAGCAGTAGTTTCCTTGCCAGCTGCCCGTTGGCGGTGGCTTACGCGCTGTTCGAGCGCCATGGGCTGCAACCGGCTGCGCAGCGGGTGTTCGGCCAGTCGGTGGTTCGAGTGGAGCACCTTGGCAGCTTCGCTTGCCGCAATGTCTACAACCGCGAACAGGGCCGCCTGAGCCAGCATGCGACGGCCAATGCCCTGGATATCAGCGGTTTTCGCCTACAGGACGGCCAGCGCATCCTGCTGGCGCGAGACTGGCAGGCGGGCGGGCAGAAGAGGGCGTTCCTGGGTCTGGTGCGACAAGCGGCGTGTGACAGTTTCAACACGGTGCTCGGGCCAGACTACAACGCTGCCCACCACAACCACTTTCATCTCGATATGGGGCGCTGGCAGATCTGCCGTTGATTTCAGGCCTGGGCGCGAACGTTGTTCAGCACCACCGGGCGCGCCCAGTGGATATCGAATTCCAGGTCGTTCTGCTGCTGGGCCATGGTTGCATCGTCGTACGGGGTCGGCGCAGGGTCGAGCAGGTCCATCTCGAACTCGGCGATTGGCAGGTGCAGCGGGCGCGGCGAGGGCGCAGGGCCTGGCGCTGGGAGAGGGTGGCCCTGGCTCATGACGATAGGGCGCAGCCAGTTGTTGCTGACGTCGAGCTGGCGCTGCTGCTGGATCATTTCGGCGACGCTGAAAGGCTCCGGAGCTGGCTCCAGCAAATGGGCCTCGAGCTCTGCCTTGGGCAGGAACAGCGGCTCGGGCGGCGCGACGATGGTGTCCTGCACCGGGCAGGCGCGCTGGGTTTCGATCAGCGCCAGGGCCTTGGCCCCGCCAATCGGCTCACCGCTGTCTTTGTCGTACTGCACCCACGCCTGGCTGACGCTGTCGGGCTCTTCGGCCTGCTGTTCGGCCATCGCGCGGGCGAAGAAGTCCTGCCACAGGTGGCTGACGCCTCCGAGTGCCTGGGTATTCTGTCGACCGTAGTTGCCGACAGGCGACAGGTAGGTCAAGCCGATGGGAAGAGTATCTGACATGGCAGTCGCGCGCGTTGTGCTCTGGCAGAATAGCGGGATATTGCCTGTATCGGCCGAAGGTGCCGATTCATTAAGGGCTTGGTTTGATTTTTTAGGTGTGGACGATGCAAGAGCAAGGTGCGGGGATCAGGGTCGAAGCGATGTCGGTTGAATATGCGGAGCAGGCCGTGGCGTGGGCCGAGCGCCTGGGGCTGCCGCTGTCTGACGATGGCGCAGGCTTTGCCGTGCAGGTGGGCGCCGATGGCTTGCAGATCCAGCAGTTGGGCGCGCAGGCGCCAGGGCCGGTGCGGGTGGATTTCGTGGAAGGCCAGGCCGCGCACCGGCGCCTGTTCGGCGGTGGCAACGGGCAAATGATCGCCAAGGCCGTGGGCATTGCCCAGGGTGTGCGCCCGCAGGTGCTCGACTGCACGGCGGGCCTGGGCAAGGATGCGTTCGTGCTGGCCAGCCTGGGTTGCCAGATGACGCTGATCGAGCGCCAGCCGCTGATTGCCGCATTGCTGGAGGATGGCCTGGCACGGGCTCGCGCGGATGAAGAAGTGGGGCCGATTGTAGGGCGCATGCGCTTGCTGACCGGTAATGCCATCGAGCACATGCGCGCCTGGGAGGGCGAGCCGCCACAAGTAATCTACCTCGACCCGATGTTCCCGCACCGGGACAAGAGCGCGCTGGTGAAGAAGGAAATGCGCGTGTTCCGGCCGTTGGTGGGTGACGATCTGGATGCGCCGGCATTGTTGGAAGCGGCCCTTGCGCTGGCCAGCCACCGGGTGGTGGTGAAGCGACCGCGCAAGGCGCCAATCATCGAGGGGCCGAAGCCGAGCCATAGCCTTGAGGGCAAGTCGAGCCGGTATGATATTTATCCGAAGAAGGCGTTGAGAGTCTGATCACAACTGCGAAATCATCTTGTCAGTCTTGCCTCAAGGCTAATCCGGGGTACTGCGGAGTCTGTCTACTTCCTTGTCGATGAAATTACCTGTGTAAGCAAGGAAAGTTTTCGATGGTGGCCTGATTTTCGGGAGCGAATTGGACGGCACACCTGGCATGCTGGAGGAGGTAGGGGCGGTAGGGGCGGTAGGGGCGGTAGGGGCGACGTCGCTCCTGCCTGCAGCTTTTACTTTTTCAGATCTTTCCAGTAGACCTTCCCAGGATGTTGAGTATGTCGAGCTGATAGAGTCCCTGCGGTTTACCGAGCCGATGTATCGCGTTTTCCCGTCGATATTTACACGCTCAAGGCGCGTTAATAGGGAATCTTGGAGGGTGGCCGCGAGAATTCTTTCTTCACCCCTGTCTCTTAATTCGCGGTAGTGGGCTTTTGTCTCCTTCGTCCCTTTAACTATTTGGGCCGCAATGTGTTTTTTAAGTATTTTGTATTCTCGGGATGTGAGGTTGGGCGTTTCCTGATGCAAGCGAGAATAGATTTTATTTACGCTGTATCCTCCGGTTATGAATTTTACTATCGAATACATACCGCTAGGATCCGATCTGTTAATAGGGTCATTGGTGCAGTAAGCGTAAGCGTTGATCCCCCCCTTTTCAAATGGCGACAAGCTGTCTGGACTGTGAAAGCGCATCAGTCTTGGATCGAACAGGCGGTGACCATTACCCAGCAAGTAACCTGTGGAAGAGGGTAGCCAGCTCTGGCCTGTGAATCGAGATAACAATGGATGGGTAGGTGGGCAACTGTCATTGCCGTAAGGACTGTAGGTAATGGTCGTTTGGCTTTCTGAAACGGTGTTGACTGTTGACTCTTGTGCGTCGGTGGCCAAGAGGCGCGCTTGCGAAGATAGACTTGTCGTTTCGCTTAGGTTCTGGTTATTGGCGCTGAACAATGCATGGTAAGCACTGCTCGTATGCAAAGTCGAAAGTTTATTGCCCTTGTAAAATAACTTCAGTGTTCGCGTTGGCATGGTGGGCGCGCTCATAGTCGTGGATTAGATACGAGCTTGCTGGGAGAGTACTTGGCTGACTACTGGCAAAAATGCTAGGTAGACGTATTGGTTGAACAGGCTCAGGCTTATTGGCGAGCGTGGTCTGTGTCGGAGCGGCCTTGTGTCGCGATAGGGCTGCAAGGCAGCCCCGGGATTTCAGCGGTGTCGCAAGTATTGTCGGGGCCGCTTTGCGGCCCTATCGCGACATAAGGCCACTCCTACAGGGGGCGCATGCCAGATGGCTGATGTTTCAGGGCTTGAACGCCCGCAAGAACACCCCCACCACCTCCCGCACGTGAGCCTCGGCCTCTTCACCTTCCAGCGGCCCCGCACACCCCAGCAGCAGCCGATAATCCGGTGCGCCTTTCACCAGGCAAAAGAAGTGCTCCGCCGCCCGCAGCGGATTGTCGATGCGCAGCAGCCCGCGTTCATGCGCCCCGCGCAGCAGCGCTTCCATCCCCGCCAGCACACGCTTGGGCCCGGCTTCGTAGAAATACTCGCCGAAACTCGGGTCCAGGCTGCCCTGGGCCATGATCAGGCGGCTGAGCTTGACCGCTTCGTCACTGCTGATCAGTGCCTGGAAGCCACGGGCAATGTTCAGTAGCACCTCTTCCACGGGCACACCTTCAGGGTACTCGAACAGCAGGTCGGGCAGTTGGATCTGGCAGGTGGCCATTACCGCAGAGCAGAACAGCGTCTGCTTGTCCTGGAAGTGGCTGTAGACCGTGAGTTTTGAAACACCTGCCGCCGCAGCGACCGCATCCATGCTGGTGTTGGCATAGCCAAGGCTGAGGAACAGCGACTTGGCCGCTTCGAGGATGGCCTCGCGCTTGGCCAGGTCCTTCGGCCGGCCCGGGCCAATGGTTGCGTCGTTGGGCATTGGAGTCCGCATCTGGTGGAAAAGTCGACCATCTTACCGGTTCGGACGGCATCCGGCTGCAAGGTCAGACCAATCGTTAATGTTGATTTTCTTTCCAGCACCCGCTTCCCGGCGCGGGTGGCCTGATTTAATATACTCGTCAGTATAAATATTCGATGTGCACTTCGCGAAAGGATTCATCATGTTGCGTCATGCCTTGTCCCTCGCCTTGCCCGCCGTCGCCGCGTTGTTGTTGGCGGCGTGTGGCCAGGAAGCCGCTTCACCAGCCGCGCCTCGTCCGGCTCTGGTGGTGCAACCGCAACCCGCGCAAGCCGCTGCCGACAGCTTCCCCGGCGAAGTGCGTGCACGCCTGGAGCCCGAGCTGGCGTTTCGTATCGGCGGCAAGGTCAGCAAACGTTTGGTCGAGGAAGGGCAGCGGGTCAAGGCCGACCAGCCGCTGGCCGAACTCGACCCACAGGACGTGCGCCTGCAACTGGAAGCCAACCGTGCCCAGTTGGCGGCAGCCGAGGCCAACCTGTCGCTGGTCCGAGCCGAACGTGATCGTTACCAGAAGCTGCTGGACCGGCAGATGGTCAGCCATTCCCAGTACGACAATGCCGAAAACCTCTATCGGGCTGGTCTGGCGCGGCTCAAGCAGGCCAAGGCCCAGTTCGAGGTGGCGGGTAACCAGGCCGAGTACGCGGTACTGCGCGCGCCACAGGCAGGAGTGATCGCCAAACGCCAAGTTGAGGTTGGCCAGGTGGTAGCAGCCGGCCAGACGGTGTTCACCCTCGCCGCCGACGGTGAGCGTGAAGTGGCCATCGGCCTGCCGGAGCAACAGTTTGCCCGCTTCAGCGTGGGGCAAAGCGTGAGCATCGAGCTGTGGTCGCACCCCAATCAACGGTTCGAAGGACGCATTCGTGAGTTGTCACCCGCCGCCGATCCGCGCTCGCGTACCTTCGCGGCACGTATTGCGTTCGCCTCCTCGCAAACACCGGCCGAGCTGGGTCAGAGTGCCCGGGTGTTCATCGCCCACGACGGTCTGATCCCGTTGTCGGTGCCCCTCTCGGCAGTGACGGCAGAGAACGGCCAGGCCTATGTCTGGCGGGTTACCCAGGACAGCCGACTGGAACGGGCTGCCGTGCGTCTTGGGGCTTACGGCAGTGACACTGTGCCAGTGCTCGAAGGCCTCAACCCTGGCGACTGGGTGGTCGCCGCCGGCGGCCATGTGCTGCGCGAAGGGCAGGAGGTGCGGCCTGTGGATCGCACCAACCGTGTGGTGAACCTGACGGCCAAGGAGTAAGTCCCGATGGGTTTCAACCTTTCCGCATGGGCGCTGCGTAACCGCCAGATCGTGCTGTTCCTGATGATATTGTTGGCCGCCATTGGTGCCATGTCCTACACCAAGCTGGGGCAGAGCGAGGACCCACCGTTCACCTTCAAGGCCATGGTCATCCGCACCCTCTGGCCCGGCGCCACGGCCGAGGAAGTATCGCGGCAGGTCACCGAGCGCATCGAGAAAAAGCTCATGGAAACCGGTGAGTACGAGCGGATCGTCTCGTTCTCCCGCCCTGGCGAGTCCCAGGTGACCTTCATGGCCCGTGACGCGTTGCACTCCAAGGACATCCCCGAGCTGTGGTACCAGATCCGCAAGAAAGTCGCGGACATCCGCCACACCTTGCCGCCCGAAATTCAAGGGCCGTTCTTCAACGATGAATTCGGCACGACCTTCGGCAATATCTACGCGCTCACCGGCAAAGGCTTTGATTACGCCGTGCTCAAGGATTACGCCGACCGTATCCAGATCCAGCTGCAGCGGGTGAAGGATGTGGGCAAGGTCGAGTTGATCGGCCTGCAGGACGAGAAAATCTGGATCGAACTGTCCAACCTCAAGCTGGCGACCCTCGGTGTGCCGCTGGAGGCCGTGCAGCAAGCTCTCCGCGAGCAGAACGCGGTCAGCACGGCTGGCTTCTTCGAAACCCCTAGCGAGCGCTTGCAACTGCGGGTGAGCGGGCGTTTCGACAGTGTCGACCAGATTCGTCAGTTCCCTATTCGAGTGGGGGATCGCACCTTCCGTATCGGTGATGTCGCCGATGTGCACCGTGGCTTCAACGACCCGCCCGCGCCGCGCATGCGCTTCATGGGCGAGGATGCCATTGGCCTGGCGGTATCGATGAAGGACGGGGGCGATATCCTGGTGTTGGGCAAGGCGCTTGAGGGCGAATTCGAGCGCCTGGCTCGAGGCCTGCCGGCCGGCATGGAGCTGCGCAAGGTTTCGGACCAACCGGCGGCGGTAAAGGCTGGGGTCGGCGAGTTCGTGCAGGTGCTGGTGGAAGCCCTGGCCATCGTGCTGCTGGTAAGTTTCTTCTCCCTGGGCCTGCGCACCGGCCTGGTGGTGGCCCTGGCCATTCCACTGGTGTTGGCAATGACCTTCGCCGCGATGCACTACTTCGGCATCGGCCTGCACAAGATCTCGCTCGGCGCACTGGTGCTGGCCCTGGGCCTGCTGGTCGATGACGCCATCATTGCCGTGGAGATGATGGCGATCAAGATGGAGCAGGGCTATGACCGGCTCAAGGCGGCCAGTTACGCCTGGAGCAGCACGGCATTCCCGATGCTCACCGGGACCCTGATCACCGCTGCAGGTTTCCTGCCGATTGCCACGGCGGCCTCCAGCACCGGCGAATATACCCGTTCGATCTTCCAGGTGGTGACCATTGCCCTGCTGACCTCATGGGTGGCGGCCGTGGTGTTCGTGCCCTACCTGGGTGAACGGCTGCTGCCAGACCTGGCCAAACTGCATGCCGCACGGCACGGCAAGGACGGCCACGCGCCAGACCCCTACGCCACACCTTTCTACCAACGGGTACGGCGCGTGGTGGAGTGGTGCGTGCGGCGTCGCAAGACGGTGATCCTGCTGACCATCGCCGCTTTCGTCGGCAGCATCCTGCTGTTCCGCTTCGTTCCCCAGCAGTTCTTCCCAGCCTCGGGTCGTCCCGAGCTCATGGTCGACCTGAAGCTGGCCGAAGGCGCGTCGTTGAGCAATACCGCCGAGCGGGTCAAGCAACTGGAAGCGCTGCTCAGGCAGCAGGACGGCATCGACAACTACGTGGCATACGTGGGCACCGGCTCGCCACGCTTCTACCTGCCACTGGACCAGCAGTTGCCCGCCGCCAGCTTTGCCCAGTTCGTGGTGCTGGCCAAGTCGATGGAGGACCGCGAGCGCCTGCGCAGTTGGCTGATCGCCACCATGGACCAGCAGTTCCCCGACCTGCGCGCCCGTGTCACGCGCCTGGAAAATGGTCCGCCCGTGGGCTATCCGGTGCAGTTCAGGGTCACCGGCGAGCACATCGAGAAGGCCCGCGCCCTGGCCCGCGAGGTGGCCGAAAAAGTGCGTGAGAACCCTCATGTGGTGAACGTGCACCTGGACTGGGAGGAGCCGAGCAAGGCGGTGTTCCTGGAAATCGATCAGGATCGTGCGCGAGCCCTCGGCGTGAGCACCTCGCATCTGTCGAGCTTCCTGCAAAGCTCGCTCACCGGCACTTCGGTGAGCCAGTACCGTGAAGACAACGAGCTGATCGAGATCCTGCTGCGCGGTACCCCGCAGGAACGCAGCCAGTTGGGCAACCTCGGCAGCCTGGCGTTACCCACCGACAACGGCCAGAGCGTTGCGCTCTCGCAGGTCGCGACCCTGGAGTATGGTTTCGAGGAAGGCATCATCTGGCACCGCAACCGCCTGCCGACCGTCACCGTGCGTGCGGACATCTACGACAACGAACAACCGGCAACGCTGGTGCGGCAGATCGAGCCGACCTTGAAAGACATCAGGGCCAAGCTGCCGGACGGCTATTTGCTGGAGGTTGGCGGTACGGTGGAGGACTCCGAGCGCGGTCAGAAGTCGGTGAACGCCGGCATGCCGTTGTTCATCGTGGTGGTGTTGAGCTTGCTGATGATCCAGTTACGCAGCTTCTCGCGCACGTTGATGGTATTCCTCACCGCGCCGTTGGGGCTGATTGGCGTGACCTTGTTCCTGTTGGTGTTCCGCCAGCCGTTTGGCTTCGTCGCCATGCTCGGCACCATTGCCCTGGCAGGGATGATCATGCGCAACTCGGTAATCCTGGTGGACCAGATCGAACAGGACATCGCGGCGGGTATGGAGCGTTGGCAAGCGATCATCGAGGCCACGGTACGACGGTTCCGGCCCATCGTGCTGACTGCGTTGGCGGCGGTACTGGCAATGATTCCGCTGTCGCGCAGCGTGTTCTACGGACCGATGGCGGTGGCGATCATGGGGGGGTTGATCGTTGCGACCGTTTTGACGCTGCTGTTCCTGCCGGCGTTGTATGCGGCTTGGTTCAGGGTGAAGAAGGGCTGAGGAGCGTGAGGAGGGCGTTGCCCTCCTTTCGCCGGCAAGCCGGCACCTACGCACGCGGTTGTAGGGGCCGACTTGCGCGATCAGGCCTCAGAGGGCGCCGAACACCTTCTTGGCCAGGCTGGTAGCGGCCTCGGCCGGGTTCTGGCGAATGCTCTGCTCTTGCTTGCCAATCATTTCGAACAGGCCATCCAGTGCCTTCTCGGTCACGTAGTTCTCGATGCTTGCGCTCTTGGCATCGACCACGCCCAACGCCACGGCTTGGCCGGCGAAGTTGTTGTACTGCTGGGCCAGGCCAACCTTGTCGGTCGCCTGCTTGACGATCGGCAGGAACTTGGCGCGAATCTGTTCGCGGCTGCTCTTGTTCAGGTACTGGGTCGCCGAATCGTCACCCCCGCTGAGGATGCCCTTGGCGTCCGTCACGCTCATGTTCTTCACCGCATCGACCAGAATCGCCTGGGCTTGCGGCACGGCAGCTTCAGCGGCTTTGTTCATGCTGTTTTCCAGGGCTTCGACCTGTTCACCCTTGCCGAACATTTTCATCGCCTTGGCAGCCTTGCCCAGGTTGCCCGGCAGTTCGATGCGCACATCCGGGTTGTTGCTGAACCCGCCTGGGGTGCTCAGTTGCTTGACGGCGAGTTGGGCGCCCTGGGTCAGGGCATCTTTCAGACCGCCAGTGGCGTCTTTCTGGCTCAGGTCGCCGAGCGACAGGGCCAGGGCGCTGGCCGACAGCAGCAGGCCGGCGCACAGGGTAGTGAAGCGCAGGGAGGCGCGAATCATGAGTATTTCCTTATCAACGAAAATGTACAGGCTCAGCGAACCGGATCGACCTTGATGCGTACCGGCTGCTGGTCACTGCCATCGAGTTTAACGCCGTGGTGTTCGGTGTTGATGAACAACAGTTTGCCGTTCAGTTCGATGCGGGCGCTGACCGCGTAACGGTGGCCGGGCTTGACGTGGGCCGGGTCATAGCTGAGACGGAACGGCAGCGGCACGTTGCCTTTGACCGGCCCGGCCTGGCTGGCCAGGGTGACCGCTGGCGCGTCCATCAAAGAAACGTCCTGCAGGCTCACGCTCAAGGTGGCTGTCGGTGGCAGGGCCATGCGCTGCAAGTAGAAGACTTCGCCCTCCAGGCTGGCCTGGTTGGACGGGGTGTGGCTGGAGCAGGCTGCGAGCAGGGATGCGCAACACAGCATAAAGAGTTTTTTCATGGAATCTCCGGTGTCCTTGGAGCTGGCTTGTGGCCAACCCCAGGGACTGTAGCGGATTTTCACTCCCCGCGAAGCCTTCAGGGCTGCGAAGTTTCCACGGGATCGTCACGGTGCAGGGCCACCTGCCGTATCGACAAGCGCAACTCCGCCGACAGCACTCGCTTGGCCACGCCCTCGGCTAGCTCGCCCAGTTTGTCGTGGTAGCCCAGCTTGCCGTTGCCATCGGGGCGCAGCACATTCTGCTCGACCAGCGTCTGAATGAAATGGCGGAACAGGGTCTTGTCGAAGAACTCCGGGGCGTTCAGGCCATGCAGGATCGACAGTCGCTGGGCCATCATCACGCTGAGGTCTTCCAGTTCTTCAGCACTCAGGGTGTTCTGCCCGCTGTTGAGCAGCAGCGAGGTGGCCATGTAGAAGCGCTGCAGGGTCTGGGTGATGGTTCGGGCGAGCAGGGTCAGCAGGACGAATTGACGCGAGCTCGGTGCCGGGCGCATGTACAGGTCGTTCTCCTGGCGCAGCAGGCCCTGTGCGACCAGCGCTGCAAGCCATTGGTCGATCACCTCATCCAGTTGCTCTGGCGTCCAGCGCAGGAACAGTTCGGCCTGCAGGTACGGATACAGCGCATGCACGTACTGACCAAGCAGCTCGCGGCTCATGCGCGAGCTGCTGAGGAAGAAGCTCGCCAGCAGTGCTGGCAGGGCGAAGATGTGCAGGACGTTGTTGCGGTAATAGGTCATCAGTACCGCGTTGGCTTCATCCAGGTAGAGGATTCGGCCCAGGGCATCCTTCTGCTCGGACAGCAGGTCCATGCGCCTGACGTGTTCGATCAGTGCCAAGCCATCGCCCTCGGGCAACGTGGTATGAGGCGAGTAGGGCACCTGACGCAGCAGGGCCAGGTACAGGTCGAGGACACGGCTCAGCGCCCGTTCGTCCAAGGCGAGGCGGCTGGTGGACAGCAGCGCCAGCGCCACCAGGTTGACCGGGTTGACCGCCGCCGCCTCGTTCAGGTGCCGGGCCACGGTCTCACCCAGGCGTGTGGTGGCTTCGTTGAGCCAGGTTGGGCGAAATTGTGGGGCCAGCTGCTGGTCGCGCCAGCCGGGTTGCTGCTGGTCGAGGAAGCCTGCCAGGCGGATCGGCTCGCCGAAGTTGACGTAGACCTGACCAAAGCGCTGCTTCAGCGCCCCCAGGACCTTGAAGATGTCGAAGATCGACTCTTTCTTCTTGCTCGCCCCCCTCAGCTCGCCCAGGTAGGTGCGGCCTTCGAGCACGCGCTCGTAACCGATGTACACCGGCACGAAAACGATTGGCGTACGCGACGAGCGCAGGAAGCTGCGCAGGGTGATGGCCAGCATCCCCGTGCGTGGCTGCAGCATCCGACCGGTGCGCGACCTGCCACCCTCGACGAAGTACTCCACCGGGAAGCCCTTGGTGAACAGGGTGTGCAGGTATTCGTTGAAAACCGCCGTGTACAGCGGGTTGCCCTTGAAGGTGCGGCGCATGAAGAACGCCCCGCCACGGCGCAGCAAGCCGCCGATGACCGGCATGTTGAGGTTGATCCCGGCGGCGATGTGAGGCGGCGTCAGGCCGTTGCGGAACAACAGGTAGGACAGCAGCAGGTAGTCGATATGGCTGCGGTGGCAAGGGACGTAGATCACCTCGTGGCCGGGGGCGATGCCCTGCACCTGCTCGATATGGTTGACCTTGATGCCGTCGTAGATCTTGTTCCAGAACCAGCTGAGCACCACTTCCAGGAAGCGGATGGCGGTGTAGGTGTAGTCCGAGGCGATCTCATTGCCATAGCGCAGCGCCTGGGCCTCGGCCTTGGCATACGGGATATTCTGTCGTTCGGCTTCGTCAGTGATCGCCTGGCGCACCAGGGGGTCGTGAACCAGGCCTTTGACCAGGTTGCGTCGGTGCGACAGATCGGGGCCGATGACCGCGGTCTTGAGGTTGCGAAAGTGCACGCGCATCAAGCGTTGGGCCATGCGCACGGTTCGCTCGTGCCCTTTGTTGTGCTGTACCAGTTCGCGCAGGTGAATGGGGGCGGAGAACTGCACACGGGTCTTGCGGCCCAGAATGAGGATGGTCAGCAGTCGGCGCAGGCGGCCGGTGACAGCCCAGCTGTCGGCGAACAGCAATTTCCAGGGGCTGGATTCGCTGGCAGGCGTCTGCCCCCAGAAGACGCTGACCGGGATGATCTGGGCATCCTCCTCGGCATGTTGGCTCACGGCCGCCACCAGGCGCTCCAGTGTCGGTGGGGCGCCACGCTTGTCGTGGCGCCCCAGCCAGTCCGGGTCGGGCGTGAGGTAGAAGAAGGCGGCAGGTTCGTGCAGGGGGCCCACGGCCACGGGCAGTACCGGGCGTGGCAGCCCTGCTTTGGTGCATTCGCGGTCGACCACGGCCAGGTCGGTGAGCGATGGCGAAGGCAGGGCGTAGAACACCGGGCGACTGCGGTCGAGCTTGAGGGTCAAGGACGACTGGTTGATGGTCTCGGAGCGCACCCACAGGTAAAGCACGCGGCGCAGGGCACCGAAGATCAGGCGGCGCAGGGGAGAACGGGTCATGGGGTGTGAGCCTTGGGTGTGAATTTCAATGAATTTCCAGCCAGTTAGTCTGCCGTATATGCGCAAGTTCAGCAAAATACGGTAATTGGCAGGGCAGTCATGAAATTTTTTTGTTCTGTGTCATATACTCGGCCTGCCACTTGCAGGATATTTCGGCAAGCGGCGTCGGCACAGGTCCGTGACCCTGTGCCTACAAGGCGATCTTCACAATAAAAATCCGGAGTAGTTCAGATGTCGTCTCGTGAGACTGGGAATGTAAAGTGGTTCAACGATGCCAAGGGCTATGGCTTCATTCAGCGCGAAGGTGGTGCGGATGTCTTCGTCCACTATCGGGCGATCCGCGGTGAGGGGCATCGTACCCTGGTCGAAGGTCAGCGGGTGGAATACGCCTGCGTGCAGGGCCAGAAAGGCCTGCAGGCCGAGGACGTAGTCGGGCTCTGAGCCCCGGGTTGTAGGAGTCGGCTAGCCGGCGATCACCCACGAAGCTGGGATCGGGTGCTTCGGCGTCTGCGTCGTCGGCCAGTCGGCTCCTACCAGGTAAACGCTCAGGTACGCCAGGTGATTTCTTCTTCACCGTCGGCGCTGATGCGGACCCAGCGGTCGGCATCTTCTTCACCGTCTTCCTCGACCCAGCCACCTGGCGCACAGCGCACTTCCACGCCCAGCGCGGCGAATGCGGCGCGGGCGCAGGCGACGTCATCCTCCCATGGCGTCTGGTCGCTTTCCAGGTAAAGGCTGTTCCATTTCCCTACAGCCTTGGGTAACCAAGTGACTGGAATGTTACCGGCCTTGCATTTGAAGGTCTGGCCTTTCTGTTGCCACTCACTGCAAGAGCCGATCGCCTCGGCGAGCCATTGGGCAATTCGCTGGTGGTCGACGTCGGCGTCCTTGAGGTAGATCTCGATATCAGGTTGGCGCATGGGGGCTCCGGATGTGCTCAGTCTTGGCGCACGAAATAGTCATATCGCATGGAAACCGTCACCTCGAACGGCTCGGGCTGTTCGATCACCCGCGCTCGTCTTTCGGCGCTGGCACGCCAGCCATGCGGGGTCATGGCCAGCAGGTCGGCGCGGGCCTTGGGTTCGACCAGGCTCAGGCGGAATTCAAGGACCTCGTGATGGGCGTGAACCATGCCTTCCGGTACCAGGGCCAGATGCTTGTCGTCGGCGTAAGGGCGTACTTCATCGTAGAGCACTTCCCGCAGCTCCATCAGGTGACCGCTGGTTGGACCGACCCGCATCAGGCCGCCGCCTGGGCCTAGCAGGCGCTTGGCCTCGGCCCACTCCAGCGGGCTGAACACGCTGGCGATGAACTGGCAGCTGGCGTCCGCCAGCGGCACACGGGCCATGCTGGCGACCATCCAGGTGACCGACGGCTCACGGCGGCAGGCGCGCTTGACGGCCTCGCGGGAGATGTCCAGGGCATAGCCGTCGGCCGATGGCAGTGCCTGGGCGATCTGCGCGGTGTAATAGCCTTCGCCGCAGCCGATGTCCAGCCAGGCACCGGGTTGGCGCTCGGCGGCCAGCTCGGCCAGGCGCCGGGCCACCGGGGCGTAGTGCCCGGCTTCGAGGAAGTCGCGGCGCGCCTCGACCATGGCCTGGTTGTCGCCGGGGTCGCGGCTGTTCTTGTGCTGCACCGGCAGCAGGTTGAGGTAACCCTGGCGCGCGCGATCGAAACGGTGCCCCGCAGGGCACACGACGCCATTGTCGAGCCGCGTCAGGGCCGCCTGGCAGAGAGGGCAGGCAAGCATCAGGCGAGCAACCGGACGAGGGTCTGGTAGTAGATCTCGGTCAGCAGGTCGAGGTCGCTGGCCAGGATCCGCTCGTCCACCTGGTGGATGGTGGCATTCACCGGGCCCAGTTCGACCACCTGTGTACCCATGGTGGCGATGAAGCGACCGTCCGAGGTGCCGCCGCTGGTGGACGGCTGGGTTTCGCGGCCGGTAACGTCTTTGATGCTGGCCGACACGGCATCGAGCAGGTCGCCTGGCTCGGTGAGGAAGGGCAGGCCAGACAACGCCCAGTCGATCGTCCAGTCCAGCTCGTGCTTGTCGAGGATGGCCGAGACCCGCGCTTGCAGGCCTTCGACGGTCGATTCGGTGGAGAAGCGGAAGTTGAACAGGGCGGTCAGCTCGCCCGGCACGACGTTGGTGGCGCCAGTGCCGGAGTTGAGGTTGGAAATCTGGAAGCTGGTAGGTGGGAAGAATGCGTTGCCCTCGTCCCAATGCTCGGCGGCCAGTTCCGCCAGGGCAGGTGCCGCCAGGTGGATCGGGTTGCGTGCCAGGTGTGGGTAGGCCACATGGCCCTGCTTACCGCGCACGGTCAGCTTGGCGCCGAGCGAGCCACGACGGCCATTCTTGACCACGTCGCCGAGCAGGGTGGTGCTCGACGGTTCGCCGACGATGCACCAGTCCAGGCGCTCGTTGCGCGCCTTCAGGCGCTCCACAACGGCCTTGGTGCCGTGATGGGCCGGGCCTTCTTCGTCGCTGGTGATCAGGAAGGCGACCTTGCCACGGTGGTCGGGGTAGTCGCGCACGAAGCGCTCGCTGGCTACCACCATGGAGGCCAGGCTGCCTTTCATGTCGGCGGCGCCGCGTCCGCAGAGCATGCCATCGGCATCGATCAGGGCCTCGAAGGGCTCATGCTGCCATTGCTGTACCGGGCCGGTGGGGACCACATCGGTGTGGCCGGCGAAGCACAGCACCGGACCGTCCTGGGTACCGTGGGTGGCCCAGAAGTTGTCGACGTCCTCGATGCGCATCGGCTCGAGCTGGAAGCCGACGGCGCCCAGACGATTCATCATCTGCGCCTGGCAGTCAGCGTCGACGGGGGTGACCGAGGGGCGACGGATCAGGTCGCAGGCCAGTTGAAGGGTAGGCGAGAGCTCGGCTGGGGCCGTCATGGGGGACTCCGGGGCAAGGCAAGGCGAGAAAACGAGGGGCGTTATCTTATATCAAACAAGGTGTGTCGGCACGGGGCATTGGGGCCGCAGTGCGGCCCCGCAAGCTCAGGCCTCCTGTGGCTCTGCCAGCTTGTCCGCAGGCTTGGGCAGCGACGAAAGGAATGCCATCACCAGCGCCGCCAGATACGGCAGCGACTGCACCAGCAACATCGCCACCCAGAAGCGCATGTCCGAACTCGGCAGCCCTTGCACCAGGTAGATCCCGGCCGCCGCGCCCCACAGCAGCAACATGATGAACAGCTCTTCCCGCGCCTCGGAAATCGCCACCATCAGTCCATGGCTGTCAGCATTCTTCGGTGTGCGGAAGAACGGCATGCTGCTGGTGAAAAAACCGTACAGCACTGCCTTGGCGATGGTATGCGACAGTGCCAGCCCTGCCAGGGCCGCGGCGAATGCGTCCTTGAGGTTGACCCCGACCGCCCGGCGATAGAGGAAGATGATCTTGCCGACCTTGAAGAAGAACAGCGCCAGCGGCGGAATGGCGAAAATCATCAGCGGCGGGTCGACCCGGTGCGGCACGATGATCATCGCCGCCGACCACAGCAGCGCGCCGACCGTGAAGAAGATGTTCATGCCGTCTGCGATCCACGGCAGCCACCCGGCCAGGAAGTGGTAGCGCTGGCCACGGGTCAATTCGCTGCCCTTGCCGCGCAACAAAGCGCCGGCGTGGTGCTTGATGATCTGGATGGCGCCGTAGGCCCAGCGGAAACGCTGCTTCTTGAAGTCGATGAAGGTGTCGGGCATCAGCCCTTTGCCGTAACTGTTGTGGGCGTACGCCGCGGACAGGCCCTTCTCGAACACGCGCAGGCCCAGTTCGGCATCCTCGCAGATGCACCATTCGGCCCAACCCAGCTCCTCCAGCACACTGCGCCGGGTCATGGTCATGGTGCCGTGCTGGATAATCGCGTCACGGTCGTTGCGGGTGACCATGCCAATGTGGAAAAAGCCCTTGTACTCGCTGTAGCACAGTTTCTTGAAGGCACTCTCGTGCTGGTCGCGGTAGTCCTGGGGCGACTGCACCACGGCGATCTTCGGGTCGGCGAAGTGCGGCACCATGTGCTTGAGCCAGTTGCGGTCCACGCAGTAGTCCGAATCGATGACGGCGATCACTTCGGCGTCCTTGGCCGTGTGCGGAATCAGGTAGTTGAGCGCGCCACCCTTGAAGCCGGCCAGCGGGGCGACGTGGAAGAACTTGAAGCGCTCGCCCAGTTTCTCGCAGTGGGCCTTGAGGGGCTCCCACACGGCAGGGTCCTTGGTGTTGTTGTCGATCACCAGCACTTCGTAATCCGGGTAATCGAGCGCCGCGAGGGCATCGAGGGTCTGCTTGACCATGTCCGGTGGCTCGTTGTAGCACGGCACATGCACCGACACCTTCGGCCGATAGGCGGTATCGGCCTGTACTGGCAGAAACTCGCGACGCCGTTTGTGAATCCACACGGCTTCGGCCAGCTCGTGGGCTTCGGTCAACAGGACGATGAATACCCCCAGTGCGCCGAGCGCCAGCAACACGCCCACGGTCAGGCTGAACCAGGTGCTGTACTGCTGGCTGTAGTCGTAGGCGATCCACACCAGCACCGACCCGCACAGGAAGGTGATGAAGGTCAGGAAGGTGCGCCCGCGCTGGCGCAGGGCCGAGCCATCGATCAGCAGTACGGTGAGCGCGATCATCGCCAGCACCACCGAGGCCACCGCCAGAGCCCGCCATTGCGGGATCGCCACCACTGGCCCGTCGAAGTTGAACTTCTGCTGGCGCTCGGCATTGAATACGCCCCAGTAAGCACCCACGGATCCTTCGTCGCTGGCCTTCCAGGGTTGGTCGTAGGCTTCGATGACAAAGTAGTTGTAGCCTCGCCGGTTCAGGGTATTGACCAGTGTGCGCAGGTAGATGGCCTGGTCAGCCTGAGTGGCGTCGGCACCGCCGCGCATGCGACCGTTGCTCGGCCAGCCCACCTCCGACAGCAGCAATGGCTTGCGCGGGAACTGCTGCTTGAGCTCACGGGCGCGGTCGAGCACGAACTCGACCGAGTCCTTCATCGGCACGAATTCCCAGTAGGGCAGGATGTGTGCGGCAATCAGGTCGACATGCTTGGCGAGCTCGGGGTGTTCCTTCCAGATGTGCCATTGTTCACTGGTGGTGACCGGCACCTTCACCCCGGCGCGCACGCGGTCCAGGTACTGGATGAGCGCCTCGGGCGTGACCTCTTCGCGGAACAGCGCCTCGTTGCCGACGACCACCCGCACCACGCTGCGGGATTTGTTGGCCAGTTCGATGGCCGTGGCGATTTCGCGTTCGTTACGCTCAAGGTCCGGGCTGATCCAGATTCCCAAGGTCACGCGCAGGCCAAGTTCTTCGGCCAGGCGGGGAATGTCGGCCTGGGTGCCCTCGACGGTGTAGATGCGGATGCTGTCGGTCAGCTTGCTCATCTGCTCCAGGTCCTGGCGTATCTCATCGTCGCTGGGGTATTGGCCCTTTTGCGGACTCTCGCCAAGACGGAAGGGCGAGTACGACAAACCAGAGATCTGTTCCGGCCAGGCTGGTGCGGTGACCGGCCGGTTGATAAGCGCCCAGAACCCGGTGAACAGCGCGGCAATGGCCAGCACCACCACCAGATTGAGGCCGAATTTGCGTGAAGACATGTTCGTTCAATTCTGTCGAAGGGATAGGACATTAAAGCAGGGTTGGTAGGTACTTTCCTAACGATGGAGGCCACAAGCGCTCTTGGCCTATAATGCGCGCCGGTTTTTTCGGGGTACCAACATGAGCACAGAAGATCCACGCTTTGCCGGCGTAGCCCGGCTGTACGGCGACGAAGGCCTGCAACGACTGAGCCAGGCCCATGTGGCGGTCGTCGGCATCGGCGGGGTTGGCTCGTGGGCGGCCGAGGCCCTGGCCCGCAGTGGCGTGGGCGAAATCACCCTGTTCGACCTCGACGATGTGTGCGTCAGCAACACCAACCGTCAGGCGCATGCGCTGGAGGGGCAGGTGGGGCGGCCCAAGGTCGACGTCATGGCCGAGCGCCTGCGGGCGATCAACCCTGCCTGCACGGTGCATGCGGTGGCCGACTTCGTCACCCGCGATACCATGGCCGAATACATCACCGAGCAGATGGACTGCGTCATCGACTGCATCGACAGTGTGATGGCCAAGGCCGCGCTGATCGCCTGGTGCCGGCGGCGGAAGATTGCCATCGTCACCACCGGGGGCGCCGGTGGGCAGATCGATCCGACCCAGATCCAGGTCGGCGACCTCAACAAGACCTTCAATGACCCACTGGCGTCACGGGTACGCTCGACCCTGCGCCGCGACTACAACTTCTCGCGCAACGTGAGCCGCAACTATGGCGTACCGTGCGTGTTTTCCAGCGAGCAACTGCGCTATCCGAAGGGCGACGGCAGCGTGTGCCTGCAGAAGAGCTTCGTCGGTGAAGGCGTGCGCCTGGATTGCGCCGGGGGCTTCGGCGCGGTGATGATGGTGACCGCGACGTTCGGCATGGTGGCGGCGAGCAAGGCAATAGAGAAGCTGGTGGCAGGCGCGCGGCGGCCTTCGGAGCGGGTCAAGGCCCAGTAGCCGCAAGCCGACCCCGTAAAGGCCAGCTTGCCCGATGGCTTCAGCGCTGATCCAGCGTCAACTGCGCCATCCGCTGCAACACCGCATGCAGCCCGTTGCTGCGCGACGGCGACAATTGGCGCTCAAGGCCCAGTTGGGTGAACCAGCCTTGCAGATCCAGCCTGCTCAGTTCGCTGGTGGCCAAGCCTTGCACCCGAACCAGCAGCAGCGCCAGCAACCCGCGCAATAAGCGCGCATCGCTGGCCGCCTTGAACTGCCATTGGCCGTCGACCTGAGTGGCCACCAGCCACACAAGGCTCTCACAGCCATGCACCCGATTGCTCTCGGTCTTCTGCGTGTCCTCCAGCGGTTCCAGCCGTTCGCCCCACTGCATCAGCAGTCGTGCCCGCTGCTCCCAGCCGCGCGCTTGTTCGAAGCTCTCCCGCGCCTGGCGCGCCTGCTCTGACAAGTTCATCGCAGCAACTCCAGGCCTTGGTCCAGCGCAGCGAAGAACCGTTGCAGGTCGTCGCTGTCGTTGTAGATCCCCAACGACACCCGAATCGCCCCCTCCAGCCCCAAACCCTTGAGCAGCGGCATTGCGCAATGATGGCCGGCGCGCACGGCGATGCCTTGCTCGGTCAGCAGATGGGCGATATCGGCGTTGTGCACGCCTTCGATGACGAAACTGGCCAAGGCCGCCTGGGGTGTGCCGAGTACACGAATACCGTCGCGGTCCGCCAGGCCTCGCAGCAGGTGCTGGTGCAGGCTCGCTTCGTGGTTCTCGACGGCATGGACGTCGAGGCTGGCGAGGTAATCAAGGGTTGCGCCCAGGCCAATCACGCCGGCAATGGGCGGTGTTCCTGCCTCGAACCCCAGCGGCGCTGGCCGGAAACTGGCGCTCTGATAATCGGCCATTTGCACCATCTCGCCACCGAATTGCCAGTGATGCAGCAGGTCAAGGGCCTGGCGCCGGCCGTAGAGCACGCCAACGCCGTCCGGCCCGTATAGCTTGTGACTGGAGAACACGTAGAAGTCGCAGCCCAGTTGCTGCACGTCGTGGCGGCCATGGACCACCCCCTGGGCGCCGTCGACCACCGTGATCGCGCCTTGGGCACGGGCGTGGGCGAGCAAGGCAGGTAGCGGCTGCCAGGTACCCAGTACGTTGGACAACTGGCTGACCGCCAGGACCCGGGTGCGCGGCCCGATCAGTTGCAGGGCCGGGTCAAGGTCGATGCGTCCGTGTGCGTCCAGCGGCAACACCACCAGGCGCACATTGCGCCGTCGCGCCAGTTGTTGCCACGGCAACAGGTTGGCGTGGTGTTCCAGGGCGCTGACAGCGATTTCGTCACCGGCCTCGAAACGGTGCTCAAGCCCATAGGCCAACAGGTTCAGTGCCGAAGTGGCTCCGTGAGTGAACACGATCTGCTGGGCATCGGCGGCGTTGAGCCAGGCGGCGACCTTGTCCCGGCTGGTTTCGAACGCTTGGGTCGCCAGGGCGCCGGGAAGGTGCTGGGCGCGATGCACATTGGCTGCACCATGACCGTAGTAATGGCTCAGGGCATCGAGCAGCGCCTGGGGTTTCTGGGTGGTGGCGGCGCTGTCCAGGTAGGTCTGGTGCTGCCGTTGCAGGGCGGCGATGGCGGGGAAATCGGCACGCCAGGGGGAGGGCTGGAACATGTTCGCAAGGCCTGGAATGAAAATCGGGTCTGGCATTACGCCAGACCCGATCTTATCACTTCAAACCGTGCAGGGTTCTCAGTTATGGGCGTGCAGCGCCTCATTCAGCTCGATGGCCGACTTGTGGGTCTTGCACTCGACGGCGCCGTTCAGCGAGTTGCGGCGGAACAGCAGGTCGGTCTGACCGGCCAGGTCGCGGGCCTTGACCACTTTGACCAGCTCGTTGTTTTCGTCGAGCAGGTTCACCTTGGTGCCGGCAGTGATGTACAGACCGGCTTCCACGGTGTTGCGATCGCCCAGCGGGATACCGATGCCGGCGTTGGCGCCGATCAGGCAGCCTTCGCCGACCTTGATGACGATGTTGCCGCCACCGGACAGGGTACCCATGGTCGAGCAGCCGCCACCCAGGTCCGAGCCCTTGCCGACGAACACACCAGCCGAGACGCGGCCTTCGATCATGCCCGGGCCTTCGGTGCCGGCGTTAAAGTTGACGAAGCCTTCGTGCATGATGGTGGTGCCTTCGCCGATGTAGGCGCCCAGACGTACACGGGCGGTATCGGCGATACGCACGCCAGCCGGAACCACGTAGTCGGTCATCTTCGGGAACTTGTCCACCGAGAACACTTCCAGCAGCTCGCCCTTCAGGCGTGCTTCCAGTTGCAGCTCAGCCAGCTCGGCCAGGTCAACGGCGCCCTGGTTGGTCCAGGCGACGTTCGGCAGCAGCGGGAAGATGCCGGCCAGGCTTACGCCGTGCGGCTTGACCAGACGGTGCGACAGCAGGTGCAGCTTCAGGTAGGCCTCTGGGGTCGAGGTCAGTGCGGCGTCTTCGGCCAGCAGGGTGGCGACCAGTGGCTTGTGGCTTTCGGCCAGGCGGGTCAGCAGGGCGGCCTGGGCGGCATCGACGCCTTTGAGGGCTTCGGCCAGTTGCGCGGCCTGGGCGTTGCTGAAGGCGATGGCCTGGTTGCCACCTTGGTAACCGAGGATCGGCGCAACGGCGGCGACCAGCTCGGCACTCGGGTTGAGCAGGGGTTGTGCGTAGAAGACTTCGAGCCAGGCGCCCTGGCGGTTCTGGGAGCCGACACCGAAGGCCAGGCTGAACAGGTTATTGGACATGTGATTACCTCGTGCGAAATAGGGGGTGGGCTCAGGCCAGCGCAGCGCCGTACAGGTCAGGCTTGAAGCCAACCAGCGTGCGTGCGCCGAGGTCGAGCACCGGGCGCTTGATCATCGACGGCTGGGCCAGCATCAGCTCCACGGCCTTGGCCTGGTCGAGATCGGCCTTGCTGGCGTCGTCGAGCTTGCGGAAGGTGGTGCCGGCACGGTTGAGGATGACTTCCCAGCCGTGTTCATCGCACCAGCGGTTCAGGCTGTCGCGGTCGATGCCTTGAGTCTTGTAGTCGTGGAATTCGTAGCCGATGGCGTGTTCTTCGAGCCATGTGCGGGCTTTTTTCATGGTGTCACAGGCTTTGATGCCGTAGAGCGTGTAAGTCATCGCGTACATTGGGGTTCAAAGGTGCCCCCAATCTCTCCGTTTTCCGAATGTCAGTCGCGGGATTATGCGGGAACGATTCTTTGAGCGCCACGGGTGTGCATGCCTTGTGTCCTGCAGCACCTCGGAGATTGCCAGGTGCCTGCCTTGAAATTTCGGGCGCTCTATCTCTTGGGCGCCAAGATCTTAAGGCGCACACCTGCCAGCCATGACCCCAGTATCATCATGTTACATATACATTTGCCACCTGCGACTATCGTGCAGCGGTCTCGATTTACCTATCCCCGCTAACATATTGTTTCAATGGCGATGTTTCGCCCTGATGTCGTTTTTGGTTCACAAAGGAAGCTTTCACGGATGCAGTCCGCCTACACCGTCCTCATCCTGCTGACGCTGGTAAGCGTGTCGAAACTGGTCGGGCGAGTCATTCCGCTACCGCTGCCATTGGTGCAGATCGCCGCTGGCGCCTTGCTGGCATGGCCGACCCTGGGCCTGCATGTGGCCCTGGACCCAGAACTGTTTCTGTTCCTGTTCCTGCCACCGTTGCTGTTCGCCGATGGCTGGCGCATTCCCAAGCGTGAGCTGTGGCGTATTCGCGGACCAGTGGTGGCCCTGGCGGTGGGCCTGGTGCTGTTCACCGTGGTCGGCGCCGGATATTTCATCCACTGGCTGTTGCCTACTATCCCGCTGCCGGTAGCGTTCGCGTTGGCAGCCGTGCTTTCGCCCACCGACGCCGTGGCTGTGTCGGCCATCACCCAGGACCGCCTGCCAACCCCGCTCATGCACATGCTGCAGGGCGAGGCGCTGTTGAACGATGCCTCGGGCCTGGTGACCTTCAAGTTCGCCCTGGCAGCGGCGATCACAGGGGCATTCTCGCTTGCCGACGCGGGCATGAGTTTCGTCCTCGTTGCCATCGGTGGCTTGGCGGTGGGGGTCGCGCTTAGTTGGCTGATCGGCCGCCTGCGTGCGTGGATGATCGCCCGGGGCTGGGACGACCCGGCCACCCATGTCGTGTTCATGCTGCTGCTGCCGTTCGCGGCCTACGTATTGGCCGAGCGCCTGGGCGTTTCTGGCATTCTTTCCGCCGTGGCTGCCGGCATGATGCAGAGCTGGCTCGACCTGCTGCCCCGCCAGACCAGCACACGGCTGTTGAACCGCAGTGTCTGGTCGTTGCTGGAGTTCGCCTTCAATGGCCTGATCTTCCTGCTGCTGGGCCTGCAGTTGCCGGACATCATCAAGGCGGTGGTCAGCCATGAGACCACTGTCTGGCCGACCCTGGCCTGGCGCTGTCTCGATGTGCTGGCGATCTTCGCTGCGTTGATACTGCTGCGTTTCGTGTGGGTACAGAGCATCTGGCGAGCGATCGGTGTGGTGCGGCGTTGGCGCGGTAAACCGGACCTGGTGCTGATGCCCACCGCGCGCTCTTGCTGGCTGTTGACTCTGGGCGGCGTGCGCGGTGCCGTGACGCTGGCCGGTGTGATGTCGATCCCGCTGCTGATAGGGGCGGGCAAGGCGTTTCCCGAGCGTGATCTGCTGATTTTCATCGCCGCGGGGGTGATCCTGTTGTCGTTGATCAGCGCGTGCGTCGCCTTGCCGTTCCTGCTGCGGGGCGTTACCAGAAGTCCGGATGAGCGTTTGCACCAGGAAGTGCAGGAAGCCTGGCGGCGCACCGCGGAGGCGGCCATTCATGCCTTGGAGGCAGAAGAAGTGATCGATGCCAGCGCACCCCAGGATGCGGCGCAGGCGACCTTGGCCACCGAGCTGAAGGCGCGGTTGATGGCCGAATACCGGGACGAGCTGGACAGCTACAACGACACCGCCGAAGCGCGGGCACTGGCCGAGCAGATGGACTTGCTGGAGCGGCGACTGCGCTTGCGTGCGCTGCGGGCCCAGCGTCTTGAGCTGTACAACCTGCACCGCCAGCACTTGGTGGGCGATGAGGTCGTGCGCCAAGTGCTGGGCGAGCTGGATCTGAGTGAAGCCAACCTAGGGCAGGTCAAGTAGCGGATCTGTCTGTCGGAGGGCCGCGTGGCGGCCCTTCGTCTTCAGCGGCTTTGCAGGAACTGGCGAATCCGCTCCGCCGCTTCGATACACTCGGCCAGCGGCGCAACCAGGGCCATGCGCACTCGACCAGCCCCTGGATTCACGCCGTTAACTTCACGCGAAAGGTATGAGCCTGGTACCACGGTCACATGCTGGGCCTCGAACAGGTCGCGGGTGAAGTCGGCGTCGCTGCCCGGGACCTTGGCCCACAGGTAGAAACTGCCATCCGGGCGCTGCACGTCCAGCACCGGTTGCAGGATGTCCAGCACGGCGTCGTACTTGGCGCGGTACTGGTCGCGGTTGTCGCGCACATGGGCTTCGTCCTGCCAGGCTGCGATGCTGGCCAGCTGGGTCTGAACCGGCATCGCGCAGCCGTGGTAGGTGCGGTACAGCAAAAACGGCTTGATGATCGAGGCGTCACCGGCCACGAAGCCCGAGCGCAGTCCTGGCAGGTTGGAGCGCTTGGACAGGCTGTGGAACACCACGCAGCGCTTGAAGTCGCTACGGCCAAGCTCGGCGCAAGCGGTCAGCAGGCCAGGTGGCGGGGCGTCCTCGTCGAAGTACAGCTCGCTGTAGCACTCGTCGGCGGCAATCACGAAGTCATGCTCGTCGGCCAGGGCGATCAGTTTCTTCAGGGTGTCCATTGGTACCAGGGCACCTGTCGGGTTGCCCGGGGAGCACAGGAAGAGGATTTGGCAGCGCTTCCAGACCTCGACCGGCACTGCGTCGAAGTCGGGGTTGAATCCGTTGGCTTCCAGGCAGGGCAAGTAGTGCGGCGTGGCCCCGGCCAGCAGGGCCGCGCCTTCGTAGATCTGGTAGAACGGGTTGGGGCTGACCACCAGGCCATCGTCGGCGCGGTTGACCACGGCCTGGGTGAAGGCGAACAGTGCCTCACGGGTGCCGTTCACCGGCAGGATGTGGCGGTCGGCGTCCAGCCAGCCGGTTGGCACGCCAAAGCGGCGCTCGCACCACTGGCCGATGGCCTGGCGCAATGCCGGCAGGCCGATGGTGCTCGGGTACACCGCCAGTTTGTCGAGGTTGTCGGCCATGGCCTTGGCGACGAAGGCCGGCGACTCGTGCTTCGGCTCGCCAATGGACAGGGCGATGGCGCGTTTGTCCGCGGCCGGTTTCACGCTGCCCAGCAGGGCACGGAGTTTCTCGAACGGGTAGGGCTGCAGCTGGGTCAAGGCATGATTCATCGGCGCAAGGTCTCGTCAATCGTTAAAAGGTCACGCGGGTGGGGCTGGCATCGCTGGCCTGGCCAGCCTGCAACTGCTGGACGATCGCTTCCTGCAGGCGGCTGCACAGTTGTGGGTCGGACAGCGGCTGGTTGTCGGCGTCGGTGATGAAGAACACGTCCTCGACCCGTTCGCCGAGGGTGGCGATCTTGGCGTTCTGCAGCGACAGGTCGAACTCCAGGAAGATCCGTCCGATCCGCGCCAGCAGGCCGGGGCGGTCGGGAGCGGTGATTTCCAGGATGGTCACCGGGCGCTGCGCATCGTTGTGGATGGTTACCTGCGGCGCGAAGGTGAAGTGCTTGAGCTGGCGCGGCACCCGGCGTTGGATGATGGTCGGGTAGTCCTCGGGGTTGCGCAGCGCTTCGGTCAGGCCATCGCGGATCTGCTTGACCCGCTGCGGGTTGTCGCCGATCGACCCGCCGTCGTTGTCGAGCACGATGTAGGTGTCGAGGGTGAACTGGCTGCTCGAGGTGATGATCCGGGCATCGTGGATGTTCAGGTTGAGCTGGGACATGGCCGCCACGGTCACGGCGAAGAAGTCGTGTTGGTCAGGGGCATAGATGAAGATCTGCGTCCCGCCCTCGAACTCGCGCTGGGTGGTTTCCTTGATCAACACCAGTGGCCCGCCGTCCGCTGGCTGCTGCAGGATCGCATCACTGTGCCAGGCCACGTCGGCGGCGGTATGGCGCAAGAAATAGTCATCGCCCAGCTGCGACCAGAGCTGCTCGACATCGTCCGGGTCGGTGCCTTCGCGCACCAGGATGTCCAGCGCTGCGGTCTGGGTCTGGCGAATCTGTTCTTCGCGATCCAGCGGGTTTTCCAGGCCCCTGCGCAGGGCACGCTTGGTCTCGGTGTAGAGCTGGCGCAGCAGGCTGGCGCGCCAAGAGTTCCACAGGCTGGGGTTGGTGGCGTTGATGTCGGCCACGGTCAGCACGTAGAGGTAGTCCAGGCGGGTTTCATCGCCGACATGCAGGGCGAAGTCATTGATCACCTGCGGGTCGGACAGGTCCTTGCGCTGGGCGGTGGTGGACATCACCAGGTGGTTCAGCACCAGCCAGGCGATCAGGCGGCTATCCCAGGCTGGGAGTTGGTGGCGCTCGCAGAAGGCCTTGGCGTCCACCGCGCCCAGTTCGGAGTGGTCGCCCTGGCGGCCTTTACCGATGTCATGGTAAAGGCCGGCCAGGTAGATGAGTTCGGGCTTGGGCAGTCGTCCCATGAGCTTGCTGGCCAGCGGGAATTTTTCGGACACTGGCGTGTACTGCAGCTTGCGCAGGTGCTTGATGAGGTTGAGCGTGTGGGCATCGACCGTATAGATATGGAACAGGTCATGCTGCATCTGCCCCACGATCAGGCCGAACTCCGGCAGATAGCGGCCAAGAATGCCGTAGCGGTTCATGCGCCGCAGGTTGCGGTGGATGCCGATTTCGCACTTGAACAGTTCGATGAACAGGCTGGTGTTGCGGATGTCGTGGCGGAACGTTTCGTCGATCAGGTGACGGTGCTCGCGCAGCAGGCGCACGGTGTCGGCGCGTACACCCTTGATTTCCGGGTGCTGGGCCATCAGCACGAAGATTTCCAGCATGGCGAAGGGCGTGCGTTTGAACACGTTCGCATTGACCGCTTCGATATAGCCGTCGTGCAGGCGGAAGCGCGCATTCAGAGGTTGCGTGGCGCCGCTGTCGTCATCGGCGAGGATCACTTCCTCGAAATGCTGGATGATCAGGTCGCACAACTGGCTGATGCTCATGACCACGCGGTAGTACTGCTGCATGAACTGCTCGATGGCCCGCTTGGGGTTCTCGTCGCTGTAGCCCAGTAGCGCGGCGATGCTGCGCTGGTGGTCGAACAGCAGGCGGTCCTCGGCGCGACCGGCCAGCATGTGCAGGGCGTAGCGCACCCTCCACAGGAAGTCCTGGGAGGACGCCAGCAGCTCGTTCTCGCTTTCCAGCAGGAAGCCTTCGCCGGCCAGGGCATGCAGGTTCAGCGTGCCGTACTGGCGTCGAGCCACCCACAGCACGGTCTGGATGTCGCGCAGGCCGCCGGGAGAACCTTTGACATTGGGTTCGAGGTTGTACTCGGTGTCGTTGTACTTGTGGTGGCGGGCCTTGAGTTCGGCGCGCTTGGCCAGGAAGAACTCCTTGCTCGGCCACATGTGTGCGGTGCTGGTGACGTCCAGCATGCGCTGACGCAGGCTCTCCGGGCCGGCAATGGTGCGGCTTTCCATCAGGTTGGTGATTACCGTCAGGTCGGCGCGGGCTTGTTCTGCGCATTCGTCGACGGTACGAACGCTCTGGCCAACTTCCAGGCCGATGTCCCACAACAGGGTGAGGAAGCGCTCGATGGCGTCGCGGTACTGTTCGTGTTCGGCGGCACCCAGCAGAATCAGCAGGTCGATGTCCGAATAGGGGTGCAGTTCACCGCGTCCATACCCACCCACTGCAACCAGGGCGATCCCGCTTTGGTCGCCCCAATCGAACTGGTTCCAGGCTTGTTGCAGGATGTTGTCGACGAGCCAGGCGCGATCCTCGATCAGTCGGCGGATTTCGCGGCCGCTGCGAAAACGCCGGTCAAGCACCTCGCCCGCCTGGCGGATGGCTTTCTTGAAGGCGGCGATAGGGCTCGCCTTGAGGGCCAGTTCCGCCTGGAACTGGCCGCGGTCGAACAGCTCGGGATCCACCTGGGGCATCGCGTCGCGTTCCTGTCTGAGTGTTTGCCTAGTGTGGGCTCAAGCCGAGGTGCGCGGGATGGTATCGTCCTTGCGCAGGGTGAAGATCTCGTAGCCGGTGGCGGTGACCACCAGGGTGTGTTCCCACTGGGCCGAGAGCTTGCGGTCCTTGGTGATGGCGGTCCAGCCGTCGCCCAATACCTTGGTGTCGGCCTTGCCCTGGTTGATCATCGGCTCGATGGTGAAGGTCATGCCTTCCTTGAGCTCCATGCCGGTGCCGGCCTTGCCGTAGTGCAGGATCTGCGGCTCTTCGTGGAACACCTTGCCGATGCCGTGGCCGCAGAACTCGCGCACCACCGAAAAGCCGTTCTTCTCGGCGTGCTTCTGGATGACCTCGCCGATGTCACCCAGGCGGCAGCCCGGCTTGACCAGCTCGATGGCCTTGTACATGCACTCTTGCGTCACCTTGGACAGGCGCTCGGCCCAGGGGGCGACGGTGCCGACGTGGAACATGCGGCTGGTATCGCCGTGGTAGCCATCCTTGATGACGGTCACGTCGATGTTGATGGTGTCACCGTCCTTGAGCGGCTTGTCGTTGGGAATGCCATGGCAGACGACGTGGTTGATCGAGGTGCAGATCGACTTGGGGTAGCCCTTGTAGTTGAGCGGGGCCGGGATGGCCTGCTGGACGTTGACGATGTAGTCGTGGCACAGGCGATCCAGCTCCTCGGTGGTGACACCGGGCTTGACGTGCTCTTCGATCATTTCGAGCACTTCGGCGGCCAGGCGGCCGGCGATGCGCATCTTCTCGATGTCTTCTGCGGTCTTGATGGTGACGGTCATTGCAGGCTCTCTACGGCGCCATCGATGGCGCGAACAAACGGGAAAGGCCGGATTCTACCAGAGCAGGGCGGCAATCGGTCGGGATAAAGGCGGTCGTCCTGCTGTCTATAAAGGGCATTCTGGCCTGAAAGCCAGGGTGCTGCAAAAAACGCTGACGGACGAGACCTTATTCGGGTTCCGTTCGCCTGCGGTCTGTGGTATAAAATGCGCCGCTTTCGGGGACGACCCCGAGAGTACTAAACCCCACACACGTGTCGACACGATGGCCTGGGTGCCCCGACTCTTCGGAATCGCGGGTTGGTCATTGGGATACGTGGAGGCCCAACCCGACTTATCAAGGAACTATCATGTCCCAAGTCAATATGCGCGATATGCTGAAGGCCGGTGTGCACTTCGGCCACCAGACCCGTTACTGGAACCCGAAAATGGGCAAGTTCATTTTCGGCGCGCGTAACAAGATTCACATCATCAACCTGGAAAAAACCCTGCCGATGTTCAACGACGCTCTGTCGTTCGTAGAGCGCCTGGCCCAGGGCAAGAACAAGATCCTGTTCGTCGGCACCAAGCGTTCCGCCGGCAAGATCGTCGCCGAGCAAGCTGCTCGTTGCGGTTCGCCATACGTTGACCACCGTTGGTTGGGCGGCATGCTGACCAACTACAAAACCATCCGTGCTTCGATCAAGCGTCTGCGCGACCTGGAAACCCAGGCCGAAGATGGCACCTTCGCCAAGCTGACCAAGAAAGAAGCCCTGATGCGCACCCGTGATCTGGAAAAGCTGGATCGCAGCCTGGGCGGTATCAAGGACATGGGCGGCCTGCCTGATGCCCTGTTCGTGATCGACGTTGAGCACGAGCGCATTGCTATCACCGAAGCCAACAAGCTGGGCATCCCGGTCATCGGCGTTGTCGATACCAACAGCAGCCCGGAAGGTGTTGATTTCGTCATCCCAGGTAACGACGACGCCATTCGCGCCATCGAGCTGTACATGACTTCGATGGCTGACGCCGTCATCCGCGGCCGCAACAACGTTGCTGGCGGCACCGAAGTCTACGCTGAAGAAGCGGCTGCACCTGCTGCTGAGTAATTGACGCTTAGCGTCTGACTTGGCACGCAAAAAGGGGGCTTGGCCCCCTTTTTGCCACCTTGAAATCCTGCTGTCAGCAACGGCCCCGCATCATGGGTCGCTGACGATAAAAGCAGTGGATTTGCAGAATTGAACGCCCGTCACAAGCGGGTGGAATGGTTGAAAAACTTTCCAAGAGGATTTTGAAATGGCAGCAATTACTGCAGCGCTGGTCAAAGAACTGCGCGAGCGTACCGGCGAAGGCATGATGGATTGCAAAAAGGCCCTGGAAAAGGCCGGCGGCGACATCGAGAAAGCCATTGACGACATGCGTGCCTCGGGCGCCATCAAGGCCGCCAAGAAGGCTGGCAACGTTGCCGCCGAAGGCGCCATCGCCGTCAAGACCGACGGCAAGGCCGCTGTCCTGCTGGAAGTGAACTCGCAGACCGACTTCCTGGCCCTGCAAGATGACTTCAAGGCCTTCGTTGCTGAAAGCATCGAAGAAGCTTTCGCTCAGAAGCTGACCGACGCCGCTCCGCTGATCGCTTCGCGCGAATCCGCTCGTGAAGCCCTGGTTGCCAAGTGCGGCGAAAACGTCAACATCCGTCGCCTGGTGCGCGTTGAAGGTGACGTTGTCGGTGCTTACCTGCACGGTAACAAGATCGGCGCAGCCGTTGTTCTGAAAGGCGGTGACGTTGAACTGGCCAAGAACATCGCCATGCACGTCGCAGCTTCGAACCCAGAGTTCCTGCTGCCTTCGGAAGTTTCCCCTGAAGCCATCGAGCGTGAGAAGGGCGTCTTCCTGCAGCTGAACGCTGACAAGATCGCTGGCAAGCCAGAAAACATCGTCGAGAACATGATCAAGGGTCGTATCTCGAAGTTCCTGGCCGAAGCTTCGCTGGTCGAGCAAGCTTTCGTCATGAACCCAGAAGTCAAAGTTGGCGAGCTGGCCAAGAAAGCCGGTGCTGAAATCGTTTCCTTCACCTACTTCAAAGTCGGCGAAGGCATCGAGAAGCCAGTCGACAACTTCGCTGAAGAAGTTGCCGCTCAGGTCGCTGCCGCCAAGCAGTAAGACAGACTCGTCTGTCGCCCCAAAGAGGCTGCCCGCTCACGCGCGCAGCCTCTTTGTCAAAACGGAGACGGGTTTATCGAACCGGTCTCTGCTGGCACCAAAACGGTGCCACGCTACAGTTAGCAGGCTGCAAACAGCCCGCACGGAATTTTCTACAGTACGCCGCAGGAGAGACTCGCAATGGCTCAGCAGGTGAGTGGTCGCCAACCTCGCTATAAACGCATTTTGCTCAAACTTAGCGGCGAGGCCCTGATGGGCTCGGAAGACTTCGGGATCGACCCGAAGGTGCTGGATCGCATGGCCCTGGAAGTCGGCCAATTGGTCGGTATCGGCGTCCAGGTTGGCCTGGTGATCGGCGGTGGTAACCTGTTCCGCGGCGCCGCGCTCAGTGCAGCCGGCATGGATCGCGTCACCGGTGACCACATGGGTATGCTGGCCACCGTGATGAACGCCCTGGCCATGCGCGACGCCTTGGAGCGTTCGAACATCCCGGCCCTGGTCATGTCGGCCATTTCCATGGTCGGTGTCACCGATCATTACGATCGTCGCAAAGCTATTCGCCACCTCAACTCCGGGGATGTGGTAATTTTCTCCGCCGGTACCGGCAATCCGTTCTTCACCACCGACTCCGCAGCCTGCCTGCGCGCCATCGAAATCGATGCCGACGTTGTGCTGAAGGCGACCAAGGTCGATGGTGTGTACACTGCCGATCCATTCAAGGATCCGCATGCCGAGAAGTTCGATCACCTGACCTACGACGAGGTTCTGGATCGCAAGCTCGGCGTTATGGATCTGACCGCAATCTGCCTGTGCCGCGACCACAAGATGCCATTGCGGGTATTCAACATGAACAAGCCTGGCGCCCTGCTGAACATCGTGGTGGGTGGCGCTGAAGGTACTTTGATCGAGGAAGGCGAAGCATGATCAACGACATCAAGAAAGACGCTCAGGAGCGCATGACCAAGTCCATCGAGGCCCTGGGTCGCAACCTGGCGGCGATCCGCACCGGTCGCGCCCACCCAAGCATTCTGGACAGCGTCAAGGTCCCTGCGTGGGGCAGCGAGATGCCGCTGAACCAGGTGGCCGCGATCACCGTCGAAGACGCCCGTACCCTGAAGATCGTCGCCCACGACAAGAACCTCAGCGCCGCCATCGAGAAGGCGATCCTGACCTCCGACCTGGGCCTGAACCCCTCCAGCGCCGGCACCACCATCCGTGTTCCGATGCCTGCCCTGACCGAGGAAACCCGCAAGGGTTACACCAAGCAGGCCAGCGGCGTCGCCGAAGATGCCAAGGTGGCGGTCCGTAACGTTCGTCGTGACGCACTCGCCGACCTGAAGAAGCTGACCAAGGACAAGGAAATCAGCGAAGACGAAGAACGCCGCGCCGCGGACGAGATCCAGAAGCTGACCGACAAGTTCGTCGCCGAAATCGACGCTGCGTTCAAAGCCAAGGAAAAGGACCTTATGGCCGTCTAAGGCCGAGGTTTTTTAATGGAAAAGACCAAGCTGGCGGCACTGTCTTCGGTGCCGCGTCACGTCGCGATCATCATGGATGGCAATAATCGCTGGGCGAAGAAACGTCTGTTGCCCGGCGTTGCCGGGCACAAGGCGGGCGTCGACGCCGTTCGTGCGGTCATCGAAGTGTGCGCGCAGTCCGGGGTCGAGGTGCTGACCCTGTTCGCGTTCTCCAGCGAGAACTGGCAGCGTCCGGCCGATGAGGTAGGGGCGCTGATGGAGTTGTTCTTCTCGGCCCTGCGTCGTGAGGCCAAGCGGCTGAACGAGAACAACATCAGCTTGCGCATCATCGGTGATCGCTCGCGTTTCCATCCTGAGCTGCAGGCGGCCATGCGTGAAGCCGAGGCGCTGACTGCGGGCAACAACCGCTTCATCCTGCAGATCGCCGCCAATTATGGCGGTCAATGGGATATCGCCCAGGCCGCCCAGCGCCTGGCCCGTGAAGTCCAGGCCGGCCACCTGCGTCCGGAGGACATCACGCCTGACTTGTTGCAGACTTGCCTGGCGACGGGGGAGCTGCCTTTGCCCGACCTGTGCATTCGCACCGGCGGCGAGCACCGCATCAGCAACTTCCTGCTTTGGCAGCTGGCTTATGCCGAGCTGTATTTCTCCGACCTCTATTGGCCGGACTTCAAACACGAGGCCATGCGCAACGCGTTGGCCGATTTCGCTTCGCGCCAGCGCCGCTTCGGTAAGACCAGCGAGCAGGTCGAGGCTGGAGCTCGTGCTTAATGCTTAAACAACGCATCATTACTGCGCTGATCCTGCTGCCGGTCGCGCTGGGCGGCTTTTTCCTGCTCAACGGCGGGGATTTCGCCCTGTTCATCGGCTTCGTGGTCACCCTTGGTGCCTGGGAGTGGGCGCGCCTGGCCGGGCTGATGGCCCAGCCGCTGCGTATTGCCTACGCCGCCGTGGTTGCCGGGGCGCTGATGCTGCTCTACCTGATGCCCGACCTTGCGCCCTGGGTGCTGGGTGCGGCGGTGATCTGGTGGGGGCTGGCCACCTGGCTGGTGCTCACCTACCCACGCAGCAGCGAGCTTTGGGCCAGCGCCGCCTGCCGATTGCTGATCGGCTTGCTGGTGCTGCTGCCGGCCTGGCAAGGGCTGGTCTTGCTCAAGCATTGGCCGTTGGGCAACTGGTTGATCCTGTCGGTCATGGTGCTGGTCTGGGCGGCCGATATCGGGGCTTATTTCTCCGGGCGTGCTTTCGGCAAGCGCAAGCTGGCTGCGCAGGTCAGCCCAGGCAAGAGCTGGGAAGGCGTCTATGGCGGTCTGGCCCTGTGCCTGCTCATCACCCTGGTGGTGGGTATCAGCCGGGACTGGAGCTTCGGCCAGATCGTCCTGGGGCTGCTGGGCGCTGCGGTAGTGGTCATGTCCTCGGTAGTGGGTGACCTGACCGAGAGCATGTTCAAGCGCCGCTCGGGCATCAAGGACAGCAGCAACCTGCTGCCAGGTCACGGCGGCGTGCTCGATCGCATCGACAGCCTGACGGCGGCGATCCCGATCTTCGCGGTGCTGCTGTGGGCGGCTGAATGGGGTGTGATGTGAGTACGCTGCAACGCATTACCGTACTCGGCGCTACCGGGTCCATTGGCCTTAGCACGCTGGATGTGATCGCTCGCCATCCCGAGCGCTATCGGGTGTTCGCGCTCAGCGGTTATTCGCGTATCGACGAGTTGCTGGCACTGTGCGTTCGCCATGATCCGGTCTATGCAGTGGTGCCGGATGCAGAAAGTGCTGCGCGTCTGCGCGAGGGCCTGGCTGCCGCGCGCTGTGCCACCGAAGTGCTCGAGGGCGAGGCGGGGCTGTGTCAGGTCGCGGCGGCGCAGGAAGTCGATGCGGTGATGGCCGCTATCGTCGGCGCCGCTGGGTTGCGTCCGACCTTGGCTGCCGTCGAGGCAGGCAAGAAGGTGTTGCTGGCCAACAAGGAAGCCTTGGTAATGTCCGGCGCACTGTTCATGGATGCGGTGCGGCGCAGTGGCGCTGTGCTGTTGCCCATCGACAGTGAACACAATGCCATTTTCCAGTGCCTGCCCGGCGACTACGGTCGTGGGCTGGTTCAGGTCGGGGTGCGGCGCATCCTCCTGACGGCGTCGGGCGGCCCATTCCGCGAGACGCCCCAGGCGGCCCTGGCCAATGTCACGCCGGAGCAGGCCTGTGCCCACCCTAACTGGTCCATGGGGCGCAAGATTTCCGTGGACTCGGCCAGCATGATGAACAAGGGCCTGGAGCTGATCGAAGCATGCTGGTTGTTCGATGCAGCGCCGGCCAAGGTCGAAGTGGTGGTTCACCCGCAGAGCGTGATCCACTCGTTGGTGGATTATGTCGACGGTTCGGTGCTGGCCCAGCTGGGCAATCCAGACATGCGCACGCCCATAGCAAACGCCCTGGCCTGGCCCGAGCGGATCGACTCCGGGGTAGCCCCGCTGGACTTGTTCGGCATCGCTCGTCTGGATTTCCAGGCGCCCGACGAACAACGCTTCCCTTGCTTGCGCCTGGCGCGGCAGGCTGCCGAGGCGGGCAACAGTGCGCCTGCCGTGCTCAATGCGGCCAACGAAGTGGCGGTCGAGGCATTTCTCCAGCGGCGCATCCGCTTTCCAGAAATCGCGAGTATGATCGAACAGGTGCTTGACCAGGAGCCAGTGGTCTCGCTGCCGTCGCTGGATGCGGTGTTCGCTGCCGACCAGCGCGCCCGGGAACTGTCCCGTGAGTGGTTGAGGCGCCACGGCCGCTGATGCAGGCCTTGCTCCAGGTTCCGCTGAACGTCATTCGGAGATGGATATGACTGCGCTCTACATGATTATCGGCACCCTGGTGGCCTTGGGTGTATTGGTCACTTTCCACGAGTTCGGCCACTTCTGGGTGGCCCGACGCTGTGGCGTCAAGGTGCTGCGCTTCTCCGTGGGGTTCGGCACACCGTTGATTCGCTGGCATGACCGCCATGGCACCGAGTTCGTGGTGGCGGCGATCCCGCTGGGCGGCTACGTCAAGATGCTCGACGAACGCGAGGGTGAAGTGCCGCCAGCGCTGATCGAGCAGTCGTTCAATCGCAAATCCGTCCGTCAGCGTATTGCCATCGTGGCGGCGGGGCCGATCGCCAACTTCCTGCTGGCCATTTTCTTCTTCTGGCTGCTGGCCATGCTCGGCACCCAGCAGATCCGTCCGGTCATCGGTGCGGTCGAGTCCGGTAGCCTGGCGGCTTCGGCGGGCTTGGTCGCTGGTCAGGAAATCGTATCCATCGACGGAAAACCGACCAGTGGCTGGTCGGCAGTCAACCTGCAGCTGGTTCGGCGCCTGGGCGAGAGCGGCACCCTGCAAGTCGGCGTGCGCGACGAAGGAGCCACGGTCGAGCGTCAGTACCAGATCACGCTCGCGGGTTGGCTCAAGGGCGCCGACGAGCCGGACCCGATCCAGTCCCTGGGCTTGCGTCCATGGCGTCCGGCCATTTCGCCGGTTCTGGCTGAAATCGATCCAAAGGGGCCGGCCGCAGCGGCCGGGCTCAAAAGTGGTGACAAATTGTTGGCCGTCGATGGCGTGACGGTGAGCGACTGGCAGCACGTGGTCGACACCGTGCGCGCACGCCCCGAAGCCAGGGTGGTGCTGCGTGTGGAGCGTGATGGCGCGCCGCTGGACGTCCCGGTGACGCTGGCCCGGCGCGGCGAAGGCAAAGCCTCCGGCGGCTACCTGGGGGCAGGAGTCAAGGGCGCCGAATGGCCCGCCAGCATGCTGCGCGAAGTCAGCTATGGCCCGCTCGAGGCAGTGGGCGAGGGCTTGTCGCGCACCTGGAACATGAGTGTGCTAACCCTCGAATCGCTAAAGAAAATGCTGTTCGGGGAGCTCTCGGTAAAAAACTTGAGCGGACCGATAACCATTGCTAAAGTGGCGGGCGCTTCGGCCCAGTCCGGCGTGGGGGATTTCCTGAATTTCCTGGCCTACCTGAGCATAAGCCTGGGGGTTCTTAACCTGCTGCCCATCCCGGTACTGGATGGGGGGCATTTGCTGTTTTACCTGGTCGAGTGGGCGCGCGGTCGTCCGCTGTCGGATCGGGTGCAAGGTTGGGGGGTCCAGATCGGTATCAGTTTGGTCATTGGGGTGATGTTGCTCGCCCTGATCAACGATCTGGGTCGACTATAAAAGATTCGCTCAATTGCGAACCTGCCGTTTTCATACGGCGGGTGGTTTATTGCCAGTTGGAATAAAAGGACTTCATGAAACGTCTGCTGCTAACTGCGGTCCTCTCCGCACTGATGATCGCTGAAGTTCACGCCGAGTCCTTCACCATCTCCGATATTCGTGTCAACGGCCTGCAGCGGGTGTCCGCCGGCAGCGTCTTTGGCGCCTTGCCCCTGAACGTGGGCGATCAGGCCGATGACCGACGCCTGGTGGAATCCACCCGCTCGCTGTTCAAGACCGGTTTCTTCCAGGACATCCAGCTGAACCGCGACGGCAATGTCCTGATCATCAACGTGGTCGAGCGCCCCTCGGTGTCGAGCATCGAGATCGAAGGCAACAAGGCGATCAGCACCGAAGACCTGATGAAGGGCCTGAAGCAGTCGGGCCTGGCCGAAGGCGAGATCTTCCAGCGAGCCACCCTCGAAGGCGTGCGTAACGAACTGCAGCGCCAGTACGTGGCCCAGGGCCGCTACTCGGCCGAGGTCGACGCCGAGGTGGTGCCGCAGCCGCGCAACCGTGTGGCGTTGAAGATCAAGATCAACGAAGGCACCGTGGCGGCCATCCAGCACATCAACATCGTCGGCAACACCGTGTTCGACGATGAAGCGCTGGCGCAGCTGTTCGAGCTCAAGACCACCCACTGGCTGTCGTTCTTCAAGAACGACGACAAGTATGCCCGCGAGAAGCTCTCCGGTGACTTGGAACGCCTGCGTTCCTACTACCTGGACCGCGGCTACATCAACATGGACATCGCCTCCACCCAGGTGTCCATCACCCCGGACAAGAAGCACGTCTACATCACGGTCAACGTCAACGAGGGCGAGAAGTACACCGTCCGTGACGTGAAGCTGTCGGGTGACCTGAAGGTGCCGGAAGACCAGGTCAAGTCGCTGCTGCTGGTGCAGCCGGGCCAGGTGTTCTCGCGCAAGGTCATGACCACCACCTCCGACCTGATCACCCGCCGCCTGGGTAACGAGGGCTACACTTTCGCCAACGTCAACGGCGTGCCTCAGCCGCACGACGAAGACCACACCGTGGACATCATGTTCGTGGTCGACCCGGGCAAGCGTGCCTACGTCAACCGCATCAACTACCGCGGCAACACCAAGACCGAAGACGAAGTGCTGCGTCGCGAGATGCGCCAAATGGAAGGTGGCTGGGCGTCGACCTACCTGATCGACCAGTCCAAGACCCGCCTGGAACGTCTGGGCTTCTTCAAGGAAGTCAACGTCGAGACCCCACCGGTGCCGGGCACCGATGACCAGGTCGACGTCAACTACAGCGTCGAGGAACAGGCCTCCGGCTCGATCACCGCCAGCGTTGGTTTCGCCCAGAGCGCCGGCCTGATCCTGGGAGGCTCGATCAGCCAGACCAACTTCCTGGGTACCGGTAACAAGGTGTCCATCGGCCTGACCCGTTCGGAATACCAGACCCGCTACAACTTCGGCTTCGTGGACCCCTACTTCACTGCCGACGGCGTCAGCCTGGGCTACAACGCCTTCTATCGCAGCACCGACTACGATGACCTCGACGTCGACGTGGCCAGCTATGCGGTCGACAGCCTGGGTGCCGGTGTCAGCCTCGGCTACCCGATCAGCGAAACTTCGCGCCTGACCTACGGCCTGACCGTGCAGCAGGACAAGATCAAGACTGGCCGTTACACCGTCGACGAGATCTTCGATTTCCTCGAGCAGGAAGGCGACAACTTCCTGAACTTCAAGGCCTCGGTCGGTTGGTCCGAGTCGACCCTGAACAAGGGCGTGCTGGCGACCCGTGGTCACTCCCAGAGCCTGACCTTCGAGACGACTGTTCCTGGCAGCGACCTGTCGTTCTACAAGCTCGACTACCGCGGCCAGCTGTTCAAGCCGATCACCAACGACTACACCCTGCGCCTGCACACTGAATTGGGCTATGGTGATGGTTTCGGTGGTACTTCCGGCCTGCCATTCTATGAAAACTACTACGCGGGTGGTTTCAACTCCGTACGTGGCTTCAAGGACAGCAGCCTCGGTCCGCGCAGTACCCCGAGCGACGGTACCAACCCGGGCACCGTGAAAGACCCGGACCAGGACCCGCTGCCGTTCGGTGGCAACGTGTTGGTCCAGGGTGGTGTCGAGTTGCTGTTCCCGCTGCCATTCGTGAAGGACCAGCGTTCGCTGCGCACCTCCGTGTTCTGGGACGTGGGTAACGTGTTCGATACCAACTGCGGCAGCAAGCCTGACTGCGAGAAGGTTGGCTTCTCCGGCATGGCCAGCTCGGTCGGCCTGGGTGTCACCTGGATCACTGCCCTGGGCCCGTTGAGCTTCAGCCTGGCAATGCCGGTCAAGAAGCCGGACGACGCCGATACCCAGGTGTTCCAATTCTCTCTGGGCCAGACCTTCTAAGGTCGGCCCTTGCTTAACGACAACGGTTTATCCAGGAGTGCATCGTGCGTAAGTTGACTCAACTGGCCGTAGTGGCCGCGGCGCTGGTCGCCACCCCGGCTTTCGCCGAAATGAAGGTTGCCGTGCTGAACTATCAGATGGCCCTGCTCGAATCCGATGCCGCCAAGAAGTACGCGGTTGATGCCGAGAAGAAGTTCGGCCCGCAACTGACCAAGCTCAAGTCCCTGGAAAGCAGCGCCAAAGGTATCCAGGACCGCCTGATCAAAGGCGGCGACAAGATGCAGCAGCAGGAGCGTGAGCGCCTGGAGCTCGAATTCAAGCAGAAAGCCCGTGACTTCCAGTTCCAGTCCAAAGAACTGAACGAAGCCAAGGCCGTTGCTGACCGCGACATGCTCAAGCAGCTCAAGCCGAAGCTCGATGGTGCCGTCGAGGAAGTGATCAAGAAGGGCGGTTACGACCTGGTTCTGGAGCGCGGTGCGGTCATCGATGTCAAACCTCAGTACGACATCACCCGCCAAGTCATCGAGCGCATGAACCAAGCCCGTTGATATGACCGTGACCATGACGCTCGGCCAGTTGGCCGAAGCGCTCGGGGCGACCCTCAAGGGGCCCGAGGCGCTGCAAATTACCGGACTGGCCACCTTGCAGGAGGCCGGCCCTGGTCAATTGAGCTTCCTTGCCAATCCGCAGTACCGCAAATACCTGGATAACAGCCAGGCAGCGGCGGTATTGCTGAAGGCCGCGGACGCCGAAGGCTTTGCTGGTAACGCCCTGATCGTGGCCGACCCGTACCTTGCCTACGCGCGCATTTCCCACCTGTTCGATCCCAAGCCCAAGGCTGAGGCGGGTATTCATCCCAGCGCCGTGGTGGCAGAGGATGCCCAGGTGGATGCCAGTGCCAGCATCGGGCCATTCGTGGTCATCGAGAGCGGTGCGCGTATTGGTGCCAATGTGAGCATCGGTGCGCACTGTGTGATTGGTGCGCGCAGCGTGGTGGGCGAGGGCGGCTGGTTGGCGCCGCGCGTCACCCTGTACCACGATGTGACCATTGGCAAGCGTGTGGTCATTCAGTCAGGCGCGGTGATCGGAGGTGAAGGCTTCGGCTTTGCCAACGAGAAGGGTGTCTGGCGCAAGATTGCCCAGATTGGCGGCGTCACCATTGGTGATGACGTGGAAATTGGCGTCAATACCGCGGTCGACCGTGGTGCGCTGTCCGATACGCGCATCGCCGATGGCGTCAAGCTCGACAATCAGATCCAGATCGCCCACAACGTGCAGATCGGCGAACACACGGCCATGGCGGCCTGTGTCGGGATTTCCGGCAGCACGCGTATTGGCAAGCACTGCACCATCGCCGGTGGCGTCGGCATGGTTGGCCATATCGATGTCTGCGACAACGTATTCGTGTCTGGAATGACCATGGTCACCCGTTCGATCACTGAACCGGGCGCCTATTCTTCCGGCACGGCCATGCAGCCGTTGGCTGACTGGCGCAAGAGTGCGGCGCGTATTCGCCAGCTGGACGACATGTCCAAGCGTCTCCAGCAGTTGGAAAAACGTGTCGATACCGTGACCTCAGGTGATCAGCCGGCATCAGAAGGCTGATACCATTTCCTGAGCGAGCGTGAACAGTCGCTAGCTGGCTCCTCTTTGGATTTGCAAAAGGAGCGTGTGGTCAGCACCTGCGCTCCCTATTCTTATTACAGGCTTCCCCCCGAAATGATGGACATCAACGAGATTCGCGAATACCTGCCTCACCGTTACCCGTTCCTGCTGGTGGACCGAGTGACGGATTTGGACTTCGAGGCCCAGAGCATTCGTGCCTACAAGAATGTCAGCATCAACGAGCCGTTTTTCAATGGCCATTTCCCGGCGCACCCCATCATGCCGGGCGTTTTGATCATCGAGGCCATGGCCCAGGCGGCCGGCATTCTCGGTTTCAAGATGCTCGACGCCAAGCCGGCCGATGGCACGCTGTACTATTTCGTCGGTTCCGACAAATTGCGTTTCCGTCAGCCGGTATTGCCGGGTGATCAACTGGTGCTGGAGGCCAAGTTCCTCAGCCGCAAGAGCATGATCTGGAAGTTCGAATGCCGTGCGCTGGTCGACGGCAAGCCGGTCTGCTCGGCAGAGATCACCTGCGCGGAACGTTCCCTATGAGTTCGATTGATCCTCGGGCGATCATCGACCCGTCGGCCAAGTTGGCCGACGGTGTCGAAGTCGGCCCTTGGTCGATCGTAGGCCCCGATGTCGAAATCGGGGAGGGTACTGTCATTGGTCCGCACGTGGTGGTCAAAGGACCAACCCGTATCGGCAAGCACAACCGTATCTACCAGTTTTCCTCGATCGGCGAAGACACCCCGGACCTCAAGTACAAGGGCGAGCCGACGCGACTGGTGATCGGTGATCACAACGTGATCCGTGAAGGCGTGACCATCCACCGCGGTACCGTGCAGGACCGTTCGGAAACCACGCTCGGCGACCACAACCTGATCATGGCCTATGCCCACATTGGTCACGACAGCGTCATCGGCAACCATTGCATCCTGGTCAACAACACCGCGTTGGCTGGCCATGTGCATGTGGGCGACTGGGCGATCCTGTCGGGCTACACCTTGGTGCATCAGTACTGCCACATCGGGGCGCACGCGTTTTCCGGCATGGGTACGGCGATTGGCAAGGACGTCCCTGCCTTCGTCACGGTGTTCGGCAGCCCCGCCGAAGCCCGCAGCATGAACTTCGAGGGCATGCGTCGGCGCGGCTTCAGTGACGAGGTCATCCACGCCCTGCGCCGTGCCTACAAGGTCGTTTACCGCCAGGGCCTTACCGTTGAAGAAGCGGTCAAGGAACTGGAAGAACTGGCGGGGCAACACCCTGAGGTCGAGCTGTTCCGCCAGTCGATCCTGAACTCCGCTCGCGGCATCACTCGCTGACATGGCGCAGCTCTGTGTAGCGTTGGTCGCGGGTGAGGCCAGCGGCGACATTCTCGGTTCTGGCCTGATGCGCGCGCTCAAGGCGCGCCATCCTGACGTCCGCTTCATCGGTGTCGGCGGTCCGCTGATGGAGGCCGAAGGCCTGCAGTCTTACTTCCCCATGGAACGCCTGGCGGTCATGGGGTTGGTCGAGGTGCTTGGCCGCCTGCGCGAGCTGCTCAAGCGGCGCAAGGAACTGATCCAGACCCTGATTGCGCAGAAGCCCGACGTATTCATCGGTATCGACGCGCCTGACTTCACGCTCAACATCGAGTTGAAGCTGCGTCAGGCGGGTATCAAGACCGTGCACTACGTCAGCCCTTCGGTCTGGGCCTGGCGGCAGAAGCGTGTGCTGAAGATCCGCGAAGGCTGCGACCTGATGCTGACCCTGCTGCCCTTTGAGGCGCGGTTCTACGAAGAGCAGGGCGTGCCGGTGCGTTTCGTCGGTCATCCGTTGGCAGATACCATCCCGCTCGAGGCCGATCGACAGGCCGCGCGCGCTTCCCTCGGCCTGGCCGATGGTCCGCTGGTCGCCTTGATGCCGGGGAGCCGTGGAGGCGAAGTGGGGCGCTTGGGGGCATTGTTCCTCGATACTGCCCAGCTTCTACGCGACCGCATCCCGGGGGTGCGTTTCGTCCTGCCGTGCGCCAATCCCGCGCGCCGTGCCCAGATCGAACAGATGCTGGAGGGCCGTGACCTGCCGCTGATGCTGCTGGACGGCCAGTCGCATGTGGCGCTGGCGGCCTGCGATGCGGTGCTGATCGCGTCGGGCACAGCCACCCTTGAAGCACTTCTGTACAAGCGGCCCATGGTTGTGGCCTACCGCCTGGCGCCTTTGACCTTCTGGATCCTCAAGCGCCTGGTGAAGAGCCCCTACGTATCGTTGCCCAACCTGCTGGCCCAGCGCGAGCTGGTGCCGGAACTCCTGCAGGATGCCGCGACGTGTGAAGCCCTGGCCCAGGCCTTGGTGCCGTTGGTCGCCGATGGCAGCCGACAGACCGAAGGTTTCGACGAGATTCACCGCACCCTGCGCCGCGACGCTTCCAACCAGGCCGCCGACGCGGTGCTGGCTTTGCTCAAGGACCGCTGACATGCAGATTGGATTGGATTTCAACCTGGTCGAAGACTTGGTGGCGGGTGTCGACGAAGTGGGACGTGGGCCGCTGTGTGGCGCGGTCGTCACCGCTGCGGTGATTCTCGACCCGCAACGCCCGATTCTGGGTCTGAACGATTCCAAGAAGCTTACCGAGGCCAAGCGCGAAGCGCTGTTCGATGAGATCTGCGAAAAAGCCCTGAGTTTCTGTATTGCCCGTGCCGAAGTCGAAGAAATCGACCGGTTGAACATTCTTCAGGCCACCATGCTCGCCATGCAGCGTGCGGTCGAAGGCTTGAGCGTCACGCCCAAGCTCGCGCTGATCGATGGCAACCGTTGCCCCAGGCTGGCCGTGCCCGCCGCGCCGGTAGTGAAGGGCGATAGCCAGGTGCCGGCCATCGCCGCGGCGTCGATCCTGGCCAAGGTCACGCGCGATCGCGAGATGAGCGCTTTCGAGCTGATCTATCCCGGTTACGGAATTGGCGGGCACAAAGGCTATCCGACGCCGGTGCACCTGGAGGCACTTGCGCGCCTTGGGCCTACGCCCATCCACCGGCGTTCCTTCGCGCCGGTTCGCGCGGCCTGGGAAGCCCGTGAAGGCCTCACTGACTCACTGATCTAACACATTGGGGCCGCACAGCGGCCCCAATCGTTTCCCTCTCATTTACGTTACAATCCCGCCCTTGTCGTCAAGCTCTGCTACAGGATCATCCATGTCGGTTCCCTTCGTTCACCTGCGCGTACACTCCGAATTCTCGCTGGTCGACGGCCTGGTGCGGATCAAGCCGCTGGCCAAGGCGCTGGCCGGGATGAACATGCCCGCGGTGGCGATCACTGACCAGAGCAACATGTGCTCGCTGGTCAAGTTCTACAAGACCGCCATGGGCGCCGGGATCAAGCCGATCTGCGGCGCCGACCTGTGGCTGGCCGGAGCCGATCCCGAGGCGCCGCTGTCGCGCATCTGCTTCCTGGCCATGAACCCCAAGGGTTACCGCAACCTGACGGAGTTGATCTCGCGGGGTTGGACCGAAGGCCAACGTAACGGCCTGGTGATTCTCCAGCGCGACTGGATCGCCCCGGCCAGTGAGGGCGTGATCGCCCTGTCCGCTGGCAAGGAGGGCGACATCGGTATGGCCCTGATGGCTGGTCGGAATGAAGAAGCCGAGGCCCTGCTGCGCGACTGGATGGGCATGTTCCCCGAGCGTTTCTACGTCGAAGTGCAGCGCACCAACCGCGCAGGTGACGAGGAGTACGTGCATGCCGCCGTGGCCCTGGCCGACAAGCTCGGGGCGCCGCTGGTGGCGACCAACGACGTGCGTTTCATCAAGCAGTCCGACTTCGACGCCCACGAGACCCGCGTCTGCATCGGCGAGGGCTGGACCCTGGATGACCCACGTCGTCCCCGCAATTACAGCGACCAGCAGTACCTCAAGAGCGCAGAGGAAATGGTCGAGCTGTTCAGCGACCTGCCGGATGCCGTCGCCAACACCGTCGAGATCGCCAAGCGTTGCAATATCCAGGTACAGCTGGGCAAGTACTTCTTGCCGGACTTCCCGACCCCCAACGGCATGGGCATCGACGACTACCTGCGCCACGTCTCCCATGAAGGCCTGGAAGAGCGCCTGGCGGTGCTCTGGCCGAAAGAGACCACGCCCAACTATGAAGAGAAGCGTCAGGTTTACCTGGACCGCCTGAAATTCGAGCTGGATATCATCATCCAGATGGGCTTCCCCGGTTACTTCCTGATCGTTATGGACTTCATCAAGTGGGCCAAGAACAATGGCGTGCCGGTCGGCCCGGGCCGGGGTTCGGGTGCTGGCTCGCTGGTGGCCTATGTACTGAAGATTACCGACCTCGACCCGCTGGCCTACGACCTGCTGTTCGAGCGTTTCCTCAACCCTGAACGTATTTCCATGCCCGACTTCGACGTCGACTTCTGCATGGATGGCCGTGACCGGGTGATCGACTATGTGGCCGAAGCCTATGGGCGCAACGCGGTGAGCCAGATCATCACCTTCGGTACCATGGCGGCCAAGGCGGTGGTGCGCGACGTGGCGCGGGTCCAGGGCAAGTCCTACGGTCTGGCGGATCGCTTGTCGAAGATGATCCCGTTCGAAGTGGGCATGACGCTGGAGAAGGCCTACGAGCAGGAAGAAGTCCTGCGTGACTTCCTCAAGGGCGACGAGGATGCCCGTGAGATCTGGGACATGGCCCTGAAGCTGGAGGGGGTCACCCGCGGCACTGGTAAGCACGCCGGTGGTGTGGTTATCGCGCCCACCAAACTCACTGATTTTTCGCCGATCGCCTGTGATGAAGAAGGCGGCGGCCTGGTTACCCAGTTCGACAAGGACGACGTCGAAGCTGCCGGCCTGGTGAAGTTCGACTTCCTCGGCCTGCGTACCCTGACCATCATCAAATGGGCAATGGAGACCATCAACCGCGAGCAGGCCAAGAAGAACCTGCCGGACGTCAACATCGACTTCATCCCTCTGGATGACCGCAAGACCTACGAGCTGTTGCAGAAGGCCGAAACCACGGCGGTTTTCCAGCTCGAATCCCGTGGCATGAAGGAGCTGATCAAGAAGCTCAAGCCCGACTGCCTGGAAGATTTGATCGCACTGGTGGCCCTGTTCCGACCGGGCCCGCTGCAATCGGGCATGGTGGATGACTTCATCAACCGCAAGCACGGTCGCGCCGAGCTGGCCTACCCGCACCCGGACTACCAGTACGAGGGCCTGCAGCCGGTACTGGCGCCGACATACGGCATCATCCTGTACCAGGAACAGGTGATGCAGATCGCTCAGGTCATGGCGGGCTACACCCTCGGTGGCGCGGACATGCTGCGTCGAGCCATGGGTAAGAAAAAGCCCGAAGAAATGGCCAAGCAGCGCGGCGGCTTCATCGAAGGTTGTGCCAATAACGGTATCGATGCTGATCTTGCGGGTAACATCTTTGACCTTGTAGAGAAGTTCGCAGGTTACGGCTTCAACAAATCCCACTCCGCCGCCTACGGCCTGGTGTCCTACCAGACCGCTTGGCTCAAGACGCATTATCCTGCGCCGTTCATGGCTGCGGTCCTGTCGGCGGATATGCACAACACCGACAAGGTGGTGGTGCTGATCGAGGAAGTGCGCAGCATGAAGCTGCGCCTCGATGCGCCGGACGTGAACAACTCCGACTTCAAGTTCACCGTGAACGATGACGGTCGCATCGTCTACGGCCTGGGGGCGATCAAAGGCGTGGGCGAGGGGCCGGTGGAGGCCATCGTCGAGGCGCGCGCCCAGGGCGGTCCCTTCAGGGACTTGTTCGATTTCTGTGAACGCGTCGACCTCAAGCGTGTCAACAAGCGTACCCTGGATGCGCTGATCCGCAGTGGTGCGCTCGATCGCCTCGGTCCGTACTTCCACGACGAAATCAAGGCCTACCAGGCCAACATCGATCGCAACCGCGCGACCTTGCTGGCCGCGCTGGAGGAAGCCATCAAGTCTGCCGAGCAAACGGCCCGTACCGCCGACAGCGGTCACGTCGACCTGTTCGGCGGGTTGTTCGTCGAGGAAGACTCCGACGTCTACGCCAATCACCGCAAGGTGCGTGAGTTGACGCTCAAGGAACGCCTCAAGGGCGAGAAGGACACCCTCGGCCTGTACCTGACGGGCCATCCGATCGATGAGTACGAAAGCGAAATTCGTCGCTTTGCCCGTCAACGCATCATCGACCTCAAGCCGTCGCGCGAGCCCCAGACCATCGCCGGCATGATCGTTGCTTTGCGGGTGATGAAGAACAAGAAGGGCGACAAGATGGGCTTCGTGACCCTGGATGACCGTTCAGGGCGTATCGAGGCCTCGTTGTTCGCCGACGCCTTCATGGCGGCCCAGTCGTTGCTGCAGGCCGATGCCATGGTGGTGGTGGAAGGAGAAGTCAGCAACGACGACTTCTCCGGTGGCCTGCGTTTGCGGGTCAAGCAAGTGATGACCATGGAGGACGCACGCACCAAACTGGCCGAAAGCCTGCGCCTGAAGGTGGCCCATGACGCGCTCAAGGGCGACCGGCTGAAGTGGCTGGGTGAACTGATCACCCGCCATCGCGGTGGTTGCCCCATTACCCTCGAGTACACCGGCAGCGATGCCAAGGCTATGCTGCAGTTCGCCGACGAGTGGGCGATCGACCCGGCCGATGGCTTGATTCAAGCGCTGCGTGACCAGTTCGGGCGTGAGAACGTCTTCCTGCAATATCGTTGAACCGACCTAATTTAATCTCGACCTGAATGCGCCTGATCCCTTAAGGTAGGGCGCCAAACGGATCAACCGGCCGGCCGCCTGGCCGTAGACCCAAGACGGATGACTATGAACCCGAACTTCCTCGATTTCGAACAGCCGATTGCCGACCTGCAAGCCAAGATCGAAGGGTTGCGCCTGGTGGGTAACGACAATTCGCTGAACATCAGCGATGAAATTGCCCGTCTGCAAGACAAGAGCAACACCCTGACCGAAAGCATTTTCGGCAACCTGACCAGCTGGCAGATCGCCCGTCTGGCCCGTCACCCGCGTCGTCCTTATACCCTGGACTACCTCGAGCACATCTTCACCGAGTTCGAAGAGCTGCACGGTGACCGCCACTTCGCCGATGACGCTGCCATCGTCGGTGGTACTGCACGTCTGGATGGCAAGCCGGTGATGGTCATCGGTCACCAGAAAGGCCGCGAAGTGCGCGAGAAGGTGCGCCGCAATTTTGGTATGCCGCGTCCGGAAGGCTACCGCAAGGCCTGCCGCCTGATGGAGATGGCCGAACGCTTCAAGATGCCGATTCTCACCTTCATCGACACCCCGGGTGCCTACCCAGGTATCGACGCCGAAGAGCGCAACCAGAGCGAAGCCATCGCCTGGAACCTGCGTGTCATGGCGCGCCTGAAAACCCCGATCATCGCCACCGTGATTGGTGAGGGCGGTTCCGGTGGCGCATTGGCCATCGGTGTGTGCGACCAGCTGAACATGCTGCAGTACTCCACCTACTCGGTCATCTCGCCGGAAGGTTGCGCCTCGATTCTGTGGAAGACCGCCGACCGCGCAGCCGACGCGGCCGAGGCCATGGGCGTCACCGCAGAACGCCTGAAGAGCCTGAACATCGTCGACAAGGTCATCGAGGAACCGCTGGGCGGCGCCCACCGTGACCCGGTGAAGATGTCCGAAAGCATCCGTGCCGACCTGATCCAGCAGCTGGACATGCTCGGCAAGCTCGACAACGACGCGCTGCTGGCGCGCCGTTATGAGCGTCTGATGAGCTACGGTCTCTGATAGACCCGGGGCTCTGGAAGCCTTGATCGTCGGTTTGCCGGCGATCAAGGCCTGTAGTGGCCCCGGCGATTTCAAACCGTGTGAGGCCTACATGATCAACCTCACCCCCTGGCTGAACGCCCCCGCCTGGCACGTCGCCTTCTCTGGCGGCCTCGACTCCACAGTCCTTCTGCACCTGTTGGCCGATTACGCCCGCAGTCACTGCGCTCCACCACTGCGCGCCATCCATGTCCACCACGGTTTGCAACCTGTCGCCAATGACTGGCCGGAGCACTGCCAGCGTGTCTGCAACGACTTGGGTGTCGAGCTTACCGTGATCCGCGTTCAGGTCGAGCCGGGTGCCAGCCTTGAGCAGGCTGCACGTAACGCCCGCTACTCGGCATTGGCTCAGGTGCTGGGCCCGGGAGAGCTGCTGTTCACCGGCCAGCACCGCGAGGATCAGGCTGAAACCCTGCTGTTTCGCCTGTTGCGTGGCGCCGGTTTGCGCGGGTTGGCCGCCATGCCCGACAAGCGGCGGTTGGGGCAGGGCGCCTTGGTCCGCCCGTTGCTGGCGATCTCGCGAGCACAGTTGGCCGCGTACGCCCAAGCCTGGCGGCTGAAGTGGGTCGAAGACCCTTCCAACCGTGACACCGACTTCGCCCGCAACTACTTGCGTGGCGAGGTGTTGCCGTTGCTGCGCCAGCGTTGGCCGCAAGCGAGCCAAAACATCGCGCGCTGCGCCGATCATCTTGGCGAAGCGCTGGGGCTGCTCGATGAAGTGGCGCTTGACGATCTGGCCCTAGCCGAGCAAGGCGCTCCGGCTCAGTGGTCTGCCCTGAGTTCGCTCGATCTGACCTGCCTCCGTTCGCTGTCACCTGCTCGCCAGCGCAACGCCTTGCAATACTGGCTCAGCCAGCGCACTCGATTGCCTGACAGCCGTCACTGGGCCGGGTGGGTGGATTTGTGCACTGCCGCGCTCGATGCCCAGCCGATCTGGCGCCTTGCCGACGGCCAGTTGGTGCGCAGCAATGGGCGTATCTGGTGGCTTGGCGATGACTGGTTGCAGTCCGAGCCTGTCGGGCAGCCCTGGCTGGCGCCGGCCGAGGCACTGGCATTGCCGGGCAATGGCGATGTGCGTATCGAGGGCAAGCGGCCCGAGGGGCCGCTACGCATCGCATATCGCCAGGGGGGCGAAGTGCTGGACGTCCCCGGTCGTGGTCGGCGTGATCTCAAGCGCCTGCTGAACGAGGCGCAGGTTCCGCACTTCCTGCGTTCGCGCCTGCCGTTGCTGTTCCGTGGCGAGGACTTGCTGGCGGTGGCCAATCTTCCCGAACGGGGGCAGGCCGATTGCCAGCTTCGCTGGCATTTGCCGACAAGCGCGCAAGGTTTGAGATGAAGGGTACATTCCGGTAGACTACCCTCCCTTCTTGATACAGCTTCTGTGGGTTCCGCGAAAACACAGGAGTTGCCGATTACCAAGCAGTTTTTTGCTGGGCTGATTCTGGAAATGACGAGCGAGCTCCATGCCGGGGATACCCCTGGTCTGTACAGACGCGGCAGTTTTTCGAGATGCACTGTGATTGACGCAGGTGATCGGGGGCTTCGGCCTTCCTTCGCTTTCTCCGGCGGCGCTGGCCGCCTTAACGCAGACTTCTAGGGTTTTTCATGACGCGCTACATATTCGTCACGGGCGGTGTTGTTTCTTCATTGGGGAAAGGCATTGCCTCGGCTTCCCTGGCGGCCATCCTGGAAGCGCGGGGGCTCAAGGTCACCATGCTCAAGCTGGATCCGTACATCAACGTCGATCCTGGCACCATGAGCCCGTTCCAGCACGGTGAAGTATTCGTCACCCACGACGGCGCCGAGACTGACCTCGACCTGGGCCACTACGAGCGGTTCATCCGCACCACCATGACCCAGAACAACAACTTCACCACCGGCCGTATCTACGAGCACGTGCTGCGCAAGGAGCGCCGTGGTGATTATCTGGGCGCGACCATCCAGGTCATCCCGCACATCACCGACGAAATCAAGCGTCGCATCATCAAGGGTGCCGGCGATGCCGACGTGGCCCTGGTGGAAATCGGCGGTACCGTGGGTGACATCGAGTCGCAGCCGTTCCTCGAGGCGATTCGCCAGTTGCGCGTCGAAGTGGGCTCCAAGCGCGCCATGCTGATGCACCTGACCCTGGTGCCGTACATCGCCACCGCCGGCGAGACCAAGACCAAGCCGACCCAGCACTCGGTCAAGGAGCTGCGCTCCATTGGCCTGCAGCCGGACGTGCTGATCTGCCGTTCCGACCATCCGGTCGATGCCTCCTCGCGTCGCAAGATCGCGCTGTTCACCAACGTTGAAGAGCGTGCGGTCATCTCCCTGGAAGACGTCGACACCATCTACAAGATCCCGGGCGTGCTGCACGCACAGGGTCTGGACGACTTCGTCGTCGAGCGCTTCGGCCTGCAGTGCAACAGCGCCGACCTGTCCGAGTGGGACAAGGTGGTCGATGCCAAGCTCAACCCAGAGCAAGAAGTCACCATCGCCATGGTCGGCAAGTACATGGAACTGCTGGACGCGTACAAGTCGCTGATCGAAGCGATGAGCCACGCCGGCATCCAGAACCGTACCAAGGTCAACCTGCGCTACATCGATTCCGAAGATATCGAGAACCAGGGCACCAGCCTGCTGGAGGGCGCAGACGCCATCCTGGTTCCTGGCGGTTTCGGCCTGCGTGGCGTGGAAGGCAAGATCACCGCAGTGCAATATGCCCGCGAGAACAAGGTGCCGTACCTGGGTATCTGCCTGGGCATGCAGGTTGCCGTGATCGAGTTCGCCCGTAACGTGATGGGTTGGAAAGACGCCAACTCCACCGAGTTCGACCGTAACAGCGGTCACCCGGTAGTCGGCCTGATCACCGAGTGGGCCGATGCCACCGGCGCGGTCGAAACCCGTACCGAAGCCTCCGATCTCGGCGGCACCATGCGCCTTGGCGCTCAGGATTGCCAGATCGTTGCCGGCTCCAAGGTTCATGACTGCTACGGCACTGACATCATCACCGAGCGTCACCGCCACCGCTACGAAGTGAACAACAACCTGCTGCCGCAGCTGATCGACGCCGGCCTGGTGGTTTCCGGCCGCTCCGAAGACGGCGCGCTGGTGGAAGTGGTCGAGTCCAAGGATCACCCATGGTTCGTGGCCTGCCAGTTCCACCCGGAGTTCACTTCCACCCCGCGTGACGGTCATCCGCTGTTCAGCGGTTTCGTCAAGGCAGCCCTGGCACAGAAGAACAAGGCCTGATCAATGACCCAGAAGATCATTCGCGTCGGTAACATCGAGATCGCCAACGACAAGCCGTTCGTCCTGTTCGGCGGCATGAACGTGCTGGAGTCTCGTGATCTGGCCCTGAAGGTCTGCGAAGAGTACGTACGGGTGACCGAGAAGCTCGGTATTCCGTACGTGTTCAAGGCCAGCTTCGACAAGGCTAACCGTTCGTCGGTGACATCGTTCCGCGGCCCAGGCATGGAAGAAGGCCTGAAGATCTTCGAAGAGATCAAGAAGACCTTCAACGTGCCGGTGATCACCGACGTGCACGAACCCTACCAGTGCGAGCCGGTCGCCAAGGTGTGCGACATCATCCAGCTGCCGGCTTTCCTGTCGCGCCAGACCGACCTGGTCGTGGCGATGGCCAAGACCGGCGCGGTGATCAACATCAAGAAGGCCCAATTCCTCGCGCCGCAGGAAATGAAGCACATCCTCAACAAGTGCGTTGAGGCCGGCAACGACCAGCTCATTCTGTGCGAGCGTGGTTCGAGCTTTGGCTACAACAACCTGGTCGTGGACATGCTCGGCTTCGGCATCATGAAGCAGTTCGAGTACCCGGTGTTCTTCGACGTGACACACGCCCTGCAGATGCCGGGTGGCCGCGCCGATTCCGCCGGCGGCCGTCGCGCCCAGGTCACCGACCTGGCCAAGGCCGGCATGAGCCAGAGTCTGGCAGGCCTGTTCCTCGAAGCTCACCCTGACCCGGACAACGCCAAGTGCGATGGTCCTTGCGCCCTGCGCCTGGACAAGCTGGAGCCGTTCCTGGCCCAGCTCAAGCAACTGGACGACCTGGTGAAAAGTTTTCCGACGGTAGAAACCGCGTAAAGCTCATTTCTCGGGTAAAGTACCGCCCGTTCTCCCCTTGACCGTTTGGTCAGGGGGCGCTTTCACCCGGCCTGCCCGCTGTGCCCCGCCTGGTGGAGTGCAAGGATTTCCTTAAGCTGCGTTGTTTTCGTCAATTCTGGAGTGCTTACAACAATGGCAAAGATCGTCGACATCAAAGGTCGTGAAGTTCTCGACTCGCGTGGCAACCCCACCGTGGAAGCCGATGTACTGCTCGACAACGGCATCATCGGCAGCGCCTGCGCGCCGTCCGGTGCTTCCACCGGCTCGCGCGAAGCGCTGGAGCTGCGCGATGGCGACAAGAGCCGTTACCTGGGCAAGGGCGTGCTGAAGGCCGTCGCCAACATCAACGGCCCGATCCGTGACCTGCTGCTGGGCAAGGACCCGGCTGACCAGAAGGCCCTGGACCGTGCCATGATCGAACTGGACGGAACCGAGAACAAGGCCAAGCTGGGCGCCAACGCCATTCTGGCCGTGTCCCTGGCTGCCGCCAAGGCCGCCGCACAGGATCTGGACCTGCCGCTGTACGCGCACATCGCCAACCTGAACGGTACCCCAGGCCAGTACTCGATGCCGGTTCCGATGATGAACATCATCAACGGTGGCGAGCACGCCGACAACAACGTCGACATCCAGGAGTTCATGGTTCAGCCGGTTGGCGCCAAGACCTTCTCCGACGGCCTGCGCATGGGTACCGAGATCTTCCACCACCTCAAAGCCGTGCTCAAGGCCCGTGGCCTGAACACTGCGGTGGGTGACGAAGGTGGCTTCGCGCCGAACCTGGCTTCCAACGAAGACGCGCTGGGCGCCATCGCCGAAGCGGTCGAGAAGGCGGGCTACAAGCTGGGTACCGACGTGACTCTGGCTCTGGACTGCGCGGCTTCCGAGTTCTACGAAGACGGCAAGTACAACCTGTCCGGCGAAGGCAAGTCGTTCGACGCCGAAGGTTTTGCCGACTACCTGAAGGGCTTGACCGAACGTTTCCCGATCATCTCGATCGAAGACGGTCTGGACGAGTCCGACTGGGCTGGCTGGAAAATCCTGACCGACAAGATCGGTGCCAAGGTTCAGCTGGTGGGTGACGACCTGTTCGTGACCAACACCAAGATCCTGAAAGAAGGCATCGAGAAGGGTATCGGTAACTCGATCCTGATCAAGTTCAACCAGATCGGCTCGCTGACCGAAACCCTGGAGGCCATCCAGATGGCCAAGGCCGCCGGTTACACCGCAGTCATTTCGCACCGTTCCGGTGAAACCGAAGACTCGACCATCGCCGACCTGGCAGTCGGTACTGCTGCCGGCCAGATCAAGACCGGTTCGCTGTGCCGTTCCGACCGCGTTTCGAAGTACAACCAGCTGCTGCGTATCGAAGAGCAACTGGGCGCCAAAGCGGTTTACCGTGGCCGTGCCGAGTTTCGCGGTTAAGCAAGAGATGGTAAAAAGACAGCAGCCGAGGCTGTCGGACCTTTCCTACTGAAAGATCTGGCGCTTCCAGCGGGTTTCTGTCGACGAAGCCTGGCCTCGGCCAGGCTTCGTGCTATTCGAAGCCCGTGAGCGGCGTCTTTTTAACCCTGGATACCTTGATGCGCAGTCCCTATTGGTTGTTCCTTGTCCTGCTCCTGCTGCTCGGTGGCCTGCAGTACCGCCTCTGGGTGGGTAATGGCAGCCTGGCGCAAGTGGCCGAGCTCAAGCAGCAGATTGCCGAGCAGCATGCGGAGAACGAGCGTTTGCTCGAGCGTAACCGTGTGCTTGACGCGGAGGTCCTGGAGTTGAAGAAAGGTATGGAGACCGTCGAAGAACGGGCTCGTCATGAATTGGGAATGGTCAAAGAGGGCGAAACTCTCTTCCAGTTGCCGCAAAAATGACTGATACGTTGCCGGCCTTCTGGGCTGTGATTCCTGCCGCGGGCGTGGGTACCCGCATGGCTGCCGACCGTCCCAAGCAATACTTGCAATTGGGCGGGCAGACGCTTCTCGAATATAGTCTCGACTGTTTTCTCGATCACCCGGCGCTCAAGGGCGTGGTGGTCAGCATTGCTGAAGACGACCCTTACTGGCCGACCTTGCGTTGTGCCAGTGATTCACGCATTCGGCGTGCGCCTGGCGGGCGTGAGCGTGCTGACTCGGTGCTCAATGCCTTGTTGTTGTTGCATGCCCAAGGGGCGACTGATAACGACTGGGTGTTGGTGCATGATGCTGCGCGTCCGAACCTTGCACGTTCCGATCTGGATCGGTTGCTGACTGACTTGGCTGACGACCCTGTAGGTGGGTTATTGGCGGTGCCGGCACGTGACACGCTCAAGCGGGCGGATGCCCATGGGCGGGTCAGTGCGACGGTGGATCGCAGTACCATTTGGCAGGCTTATACGCCACAGATGTTTCGTCTTGGGGCTTTGCATCGGGCATTGGCTGAATGTCTGGTGTCGGATGTCGTGGTGACTGATGAGGCGTCCGCGATTGAATGGTCTGGTCAGGCGCCGCGGTTGATCGAGGGTCGCAGTGACAACATCAAGGTGACCCGACCGGAAGATCTGGAGTGGTTGCGTCAACGCTGGTCAACCCGAAGCTAAAGGCTGTCGCTGTCGCTGTCGCTGTCGCTGTCGCTGTCGCTGTCGCTGTCGCTGTCGCTGTCGCTGTCGCTGTCGCTCGTTTTTTGCTTTTGCTTCTAGTGCGCAATAGACCAAGCGCCGCGAATTGCGACGTCAGGAGGCCGAACGCAGGTCTTGCGGAGGGAGGTGACGGGCATGGATGCCCGTCAAGCGCTGCGGCCCAGGATGGGCCGTTCAGCGCGGTCCTCCCGGGAGCAAGGCCGGAGTGAGGGTACCCCGAAGCGAAGCGTAGGGGCCGGATGATAGGAGCTGACGGTTTTTGGTTCCTTTTTGCCACGACAAAAAGGGACCCGCTGTAAGAGCGGAAAGGTGATTAGGCGTCACCTTGGCAAATGGATATGTTCACAAATCCAAATACCAAAACCTCGAACCTCGAACCTCGAACCTCGAACCTCGAACTTCAAACTTCAAAGCGAATGCTTGGTGCTGGCACTCAAATAGCGTGAATATCCATTTGCCATGGAGGCACCTATTCACCTTTCCGCCCTTCCGGCGGGTTACTTTGGTCGTGGCCAAAGTAACCAAAACCGTCGGCTCCTATCATCCGGCCCCTACGCTTCGCTCCGGGGTTCCCTCACTTCGGCCTTGCTCCCGGGAGGACCGCGCTGAACGGCCCATCCTGGGCCGCAGCGCTTGACGGGCATCCATGCCCGTCACCTCCCTCCGCAAGACCTGCGTTCGGCCTCCTGACGTCGCAATTGGCGGCGCTTGGTCTATCGCGTAAAAAGAAAGCAAAAGCAAAAGCAAAAGCAAAAACAAACACAAACGCAGCGAGTGGGATGGCATTATCGAATAATCGTGTTCAGCGATATTCCGGTAATTGCGAAAGACCGGCTTTCAAGAAGTCCACAAGCCGCCTGACTTTAGGCGAAAGATGCCGCTGCTGAGGATACAGCGCCCAAACCGCAGTATTAGGCGGCTGATGCGACTCCAACAGCGAAACCAACGCCCCGCTTTTAAGATGCTCCAGCACGTAATAATCCGGTAGCTGACACAATCCCATCCCCAGCAACGCAGCATCCAACACAGCTTGCCCACTGTTGCACCGCCAATTCCCCTGCACACGCTGACTGATCTCCCGACCATCCTGCTGCAGCGCCCAGATATCAGAGCTACCCACCAGGCAATTATGTCGCGCCAGCTCCGACAAACTATGCGGCCGGCCATAACGCTCAAGGTAAGCCGGCGAAGCACACAGGTACATGCGCCGTGGCGCCAGACGAGCCGCGACCAACCGCGAGTCCTGCAGACGCCCCAGGCGAATCGCCAGGTCCATCCCCTCGTGCACCAGGTCCAGCGTCCGGTTGGTCAGTTCCACCTCGACCCGCAACTGCGGATACAACGCCATGAAGCGCGTGACCAGAGGCACGATGAAACGCTCGCCGTAAGCCACCGCGCAGGTCATGCGCAACAATCCCTTCGGTTCACTGGCCAAGTCGCCCATCGCGCGTAACGCCTCTTCGCGACCATCTTGCAGACGCTGGCAGTGTTGAAGGAACGTCTGGCCTGCCTCGCTCAACGTCACGCGGCGGGTACTGCGGTACAACAGGCGTGTCTGCAGGCGCTCCTCTAGGCGAGCGATCTGCCGGCTGATGTGCGACGACGATACCCCTAACCGCTCCGCCGCAGCAGTGAACTGTCCCGACTCGGCCACGGCAACGAACTCGTCGATGCCTTCCCAGCGACTGCTCATCGATTATCCCTGTATGGCAATAATGTTTTGTCTTCGCTCGGATTATTCATCAAAAGTGCCTGAATTACACTGAGTACTGGAATCGACACTCTGTCTGGAGAACCTTGATGATCAAGTCCCGTGCCGCCGTCGCCTTCGAGGCCAAGAAACCCCTGGAAATCGTCGAAGTCGACGTGGCCATGCCCAAGGCGGGCGAAGTGCTGCTGCGCGTGGTCGCCAGCGGCGTCTGCCATACCGATGCCTATACCCTGTCGGGCGCCGACCCGGAAGGTATCTTCCCGTCGATTCTCGGTCATGAAGGCGGTGCAATCGTCGAAGCAATTGGTGAAGGCGTGACTTCCGTAGCTGTCGGCGACCACGTCATTCCGCTGTACACTCCAGAGTGCGGCCAGTGCAAATTCTGCCGTTCGGGCAAGACCAACCTGTGCCAGGCCATCCGCGCCACTCAAGGCAAGGGCTTGATGCCTGATGGCACCACTCGCTTCTCCTACAAAGGCCAGCAACTGTTCCACTACATGGGGACCTCGACGTTCTCCGAGTACACCGTGCTGCCGGAAATTTCCGTGGCCAAGATCCAGAAAGAAGCGCCGCTGGAGAAAGTCTGCCTGCTGGGCTGCGGTGTCACCACCGGTATCGGTGCCGTGCTCAACACCGCCAAGGTCAAGCCAGGTGACACCGTGGCCATCTTCGGCCTGGGTGGCATCGGCCTGTCGGCGATCATTGGCGCGGTCAAGGCCAAGGCCTCGCGCATCATCGCCGTCGACATCAACCCCGCCAAGTTCGAGATCGCTCGCCAGCTGGGTGCTACCGACTGTGTCAACCCCAAAGACTACGACCGCCCAATCCAGGAGGTGATCGTCGATCTCACTGATGGCGGCGTGGACTTCTCGTTCGAGTGCGTAGGTAACGTCCAACTGATGCGTGCGGCCCTGGAGTGCTGCCACAAAGGCTGGGGCGAGTCCGTCATCATTGGCGTGGCCGGCGCTGGCCAGGAAATCTCCACCCGTCCATTCCAGCTGGTGACCGGTCGCGTCTGGCGCGGTTCGGCCTTCGGCGGCGTACGAGGTCGCAGCGAGCTGCCAAGTTACGTTGAAATGTCCGAGAAGGGCGAAATTCCGCTGGATACCTTCATCACCCATACCATGGGCCTGGAAGACATCAACAAAGCCTTCGACCTGATGCATGAAGGCAAGAGCATCCGTAGCGTGATCCACTTCTGAGGTCAGCCATGAGCCTGGATAACATCTCCTGCCAGAAGAGCTTCGGCGGCTGGCACAAGCGTTACCGGCATCACTCCAAGGTGCTGGGCTGTGACATGGTATTCGCCGTGTACCTGCCGCCGCAGGCCGAACAGGGCGAGAAGCTACCGGTGCTCTATTGGCTGAGCGGCCTGACGTGCACCGATGAAAACTTCATGCAAAAGGCCGGCGCCCAGCGCCTGGCCGCCGAGCTGGGGCTGATCATCGTCGCGCCAGACACCAGTCCGCGTGGTGAGCAGGTGCCCGGCGATCCGGACGGTGCCTGGGACTTCGGACTCGGTGCTGGCTTCTACCTCAATGCCACCCAGCAACCCTGGTCGAAGCACTACCGTATGCACGATTACGTGGTCGAGGAGCTACCGGCACTGATCGAGGCGCATTTCCCAGCTTCCGACCAGCGCAGCATCAGCGGCCATTCCATGGGCGGGCACGGTGCTTTGGTCTGCGCATTGCGCAACCCAGGGCGCTACCGTTCGGTGTCGGCGTTTTCGCCAATCAGCAATCCAATGGATTGCCCTTGGGGCGAAAAGGCCTTCAGCCGTTACCTGGGTGAGGACCGGGCGCGCTGGCGCGAGTGGGATGCCAGTGTGCTGCTGGCTGAGACGCCTTCCGGCAAATGCCCGCCGTTGCTGGTCGATCAGGGCGACCGCGATGACTTCCTCGAGAAGCAGCTCAAGCCAGAAGCACTGGAGCAGGCAGCGCGCAAGGGGGGGCATGAGCTGACCCTGCGTCTGCAGCCTGGGTATGACCATAGCTACTACTTCATCGCCAGCTTCATCGATGAGCACCTGCGCCATCACGCGCTAGCGCTGGGGCGGGCGTAGCGGTGGTGCTTGGTGTCGGCAATAGCCAGCCCAAGCGCCCACAAAGCAGGTAGAATCACGCCCTGACTTTATCAGGGCGTTTTTCTATGCGTATTGGCCACGGCTACGATGTGCACCGTTTCTGCGACGGTGATTTCATTACCCTGGGCGGGGTGCGTATCCCCCACAAATACGGCCTGCTGGCCCACTCCGACGGTGACGTGCTGCTGCACGCACTGAGCGATGCTTTGCTCGGCGCCGCCGCGCTGGGAGACATCGGCAAGCATTTCCCCGATACCGACCCGCAGTTCAAGGGCGCGGACAGCCGTGTCCTGCTGCGTCACGTGGTCGGCATCGTTCTGGCCAAGGGCTGGAAAGTCGGCAACGTCGACGCCACCATCGTTGCCCAGGCGCCGAAGATGGCCCCACACATCGAAACCATGCGCCAGCTGATCGCCGAGGACCTGCACGTCGAACTCGACCAGGTCAACGTCAAGGCGACCACCACCGAAAAACTCGGCTTCACCGGCCGCGAGGAGGGTATCGCCGTGCATGCGGTTGCCCTGTTGCTGCCAGCATGACCGAACACGACCTGCTCGGCCCGCGTGCATCGGGCCAATCCTTGGGCACCGCGGTGCTCAAGGCGGTGGCCGACGATTTCCAGGTGGACGAAGTGCTGGACATTCCGCTGTCCGGCCAGGGCGAGCACCTGTGGCTGTGGGTTGAAAAGCGTGACCTCAATACCGAGGAGGCTGCTCGTCGCCTGGCACGTGCAGCTGGTGTGCCGGTCCGCGCCATCAGCTACGCCGGTCTGAAGGACCGCCAGGCCCTGACCCGCCAGTGGTTCAGCCTGCACCTGCCGGGCAAGGCCGACCCGGACCTGTCCCGCGCCGAAGACGACACCCTGCGTGTACTCAAGCAGGTGCGCCACCAGCGCAAACTGCAACGAGGCGCTCATTCCGCCAACGGCTTTACCCTGCGTCTGACTGCGCTGGCGGCAGACCACCAGGCGCTGGATGCTCGGCTGGAACTGCTCAAGCAGCAGGGGGTGCCCAACTACTTCGGCACGCAGCGTTTCGCCCATGGTGGCGGCAACGTGCATGACGCCCGGGACTGGGCACAGCGCAAGGCGCTACCGGAACAACGCAATGTACGTTCGCGGCTGCTGTCAGCGGCGCGCAGCTATGTGTTCAACCAGGTGTTGGCGGCTCGGGTTGCCGATGGAAGCTGGCAGCACGCGCTGGTTGGCGATTTGTTGGCGTTCACTGACAGCCGCAGTTTCTTTCCGGCGGGCGAGTCGGAATGTTCCGATCCACGCCTGGCGATTCTGGACTTGCATCCCACCGGCCCGATGTGGGGAGAGGGTCCGTCACCGGCAGCCGGGGCGCCCTTCGAGCTGGAGTCGGCTGTCGGTGAGCAGCACCAGGCGCTTTGCCAATGGCTGGCCCACGCGGGAATGAGTCACGAACGACGCATCCTGCGGCTCCCTATTGGCAGCTTGTCGTGGCATTATCCCGAGCCTGATATCCTGCAACTGGAATTCGTCCTTCCGGCCGGATGCTTCGCCACCGTGGTGGTGCGCGAACTCGTCGATCTGGTGCCGGCAGGGCAGACGGACAGCCCATGCGTATTCTGATTTCGAACGATGACGGTGTTACCGCCCCCGGGATTGCCGCGCTGCATGCTGCGCTGGCGGACTACGCCGAGTGTGTGGTGATCGCCCCGGAACAAGACAAGAGCGGCGCCAGCAGTTCGCTGACGCTCGACCGGCCTTTGCACCCGCATACCCTGGCCAACGGCTTCATCAGCCTCAATGGCACGCCGACCGACTGCGTGCATCTGGGGTTGAATGGGTTGCTGCCGGAAATGCCCGACATGGTCGTTTCCGGCATCAACCTGGGCGCTAACCTGGGTGACGATGTGCTCTACTCCGGCACCGTTGCCGCCGCCCTCGAGGGCCGCTTCCTCGGCGGAGCGTCGCTGGCGTTCTCGCTATTGTCGCGCCAGACCGACAACCTGCCGGCGGCGGCCTACATCGCACGCCGCCTGGTGGAGGCACAATCGCGACTCGACCTGCCGCCTCGGACCGTGCTCAACATCAATATCCCCAACCTGCCACTGGAGCATATCCGGGGTATCCAGCTCACCCGGCTCGGGCATCGGGCGCGTGCGGCGGCGCCCACCAAAGTGGTCAACCCACGTGGCAAGGAGGGCTACTGGATTGCCGTGGCCGGCGATGCCGAGGATGGCGGGCCGGGTACCGACTTCCATGCGGTGATGCAAGGCTACGTGTCGATTACACCGCTGCAGTTGGACCGGACCTTCAACGACGCGTTCGAGCGCTTCGATGGCTGGCTGGAGGGCGTACTCTGATGCGCGAACACGACGATCTGCTGCGCCGCGGAATCGGCATGACTTCCCAGCGGACCCGGGAACGGCTGATCCAGCGTCTGTGCGAGGAGGGCGTGTCGAACACCAAGGTGCTCGACGCGATCCGTCGCACGCCGCGCCATCTGTTCGTCGACGAGGCCCTGGCCCATCGCGCGTATGAAGACACCGCGCTGCCAATCGGCCATAACCAGACCATCTCCCAGCCGTTCATGGTGGCCCACATGAGTGAGTTGCTGCTCGAAGCCGGCCCGTTGGACAAGGTGCTGGAGATTGGTACGGGATCAGGTTACCAGACGGCGATCCTGGCCCAGTTGGTCGAACGGGTTTTCTCGGTGGAGCGGATCAAGGTCCTGCAGGACCGGGCCAAGGAACGCCTGGTCGAGCTCAACCTGCGCAACGTGGTGTTTCGCTGGGGCGATGGCTGCGATGGCTGGCAGGCCTTGGCACCTTACAATGGCATCATCGTCACCGCGGTGGCACCTGAGGTCCCGCAGGCGCTGCTCGACCAACTGGCACCAGGCGGGCGCATGGTGATTCCCGTGGGGCCGGCGGGCGAGGTGCAGCAACTGATGTTGATCGTCCGTGAGGAACACGGTTTCTCCCGGCGTGTGCTGGGCGCCGTGCGCTTCGTGCCGTTGCTCAACGGCCCGCTGGCCTGAGCCGTACGGAATATTTGCGCAGACGCAGAATTCTTGCGGCAAGGCCCTGTCTATCTGCGGTGCGGTCGAGTTGTTCTCAGGCTGCGCCGAGCTCTCCCAAGGCGGACGGGCTCAGTTATAATTGCAACAATATTGCATTTCTTATCGTCATATCGTTTTGGGCACCATGAGGGGAGCGCGGGTGGGTCACACAGTCGTTCAGCAGCGCAGGGATCGGTCGGGTTTGAAGCTTCTGGTGATCGCACTGGCCATGGGCAGCCTGCTGACCGGCTGCTCCAGCACCGGCTCGAGCGGCGCGCGGGTAGTCGACCGTAATACCACGGCGCCCAAGCGGCCAGCGGTGACCTCGGGTCAGTACATCGTCAAGCCCGGCGATACGCTGTTTTCCATCGCCTTCCGCTACGGCTGGGACTACAAGGAGCTGGCGGCGCGCAACGGCATCTCGGCCCCCTATACCATTCGTCCCGGCCAGGCGATACGTTTCAGCAGCGGTTCCAGCAGCACTACCACCGTGGTCTCCAGCCCATCGTCTTCGAGCAGGACAACGGTCACCCGCCGCCCGGTCACCAGCACGGTCACGACGCCCGCCAGCAATCGCAAACCGGCGACTTCGACGCCGGCGACCCCGGCACCGGTGGTCACTACCGTGCCTGCCGCCGAGCGTGCCGTGGGTGGTTGGACCTGGCCGGCGAACGGCGTCCTGATTGGAAAATTCGCTTCAAACGGTAGTTTGAATAAAGGCATTGATATCGCCGGTGATTTGGGACAGCCTGTTTTTGCTGCAGCTGATGGTTCGGTGGTCTACGCCGGCAGTGGCTTGAGGGGCTACGGCGAGCTGATCATCATCAAGCACAGTGATACCTACGTCAGTGCCTACGGCCATAACCGCAGGCTTTTGGTTCGGGAGGGGCAGCAGGTCAAGGCAGGGCAGTCGATTGCTGAAATGGGGTCCACGGGCACTGATCGGGTGAAGCTGCATTTCGAGATTCGCCGCCAGGGCAAACCCGTCGATCCGCTCCAATTCCTGCCACGCCGTTGATCGTTGTACCCGGCCTGTTCCTATGATGTAGAGGGGACAGGCTCCAGCGCTGCCAGGGAAACAGGTGCCGCTTGAGTCTGAGTTCGAACTCAGCAAAGGACTATAACAATGGCTCTCAATAAAGAAGCGCCGGAGTTTGACATCGACGATGACGTCCTCCTGATGGAGACGGGTATCGTTTTGGAAACGGATGTGGTGTCAGACGAACCTGCTGTACCTTCGGTTCGGACGAGGGCCAAGTCAGGCTCTACGCTCAAGCAACACAAGTATATCGATTACAGCCGGGCGCTCGATGCCACCCAGCTGTATCTCAACGAGATTGGATTCTCGCCTCTGCTGTCGCCGGAAGAGGAAGTGCACTTTGCGCGCTTGTCGCAAAAGGGCGATCCCGCTGGCCGTAAACGCATGATCGAAAGCAACCTGCGCCTGGTTGTGAAAATCGCGCGTCGTTATGTAAATCGCGGATTGTCGTTGCTCGACCTGATCGAGGAGGGCAACCTGGGGCTGATCCGCGCGGTCGAGAAGTTCGACCCGGAACGCGGTTTCCGCTTCTCGACCTATGCGACCTGGTGGATTCGCCAGACCATTGAGCGGGCAATCATGAACCAGACCCGCACCATTCGCCTGCCGATCCACGTGGTCAAGGAGCTGAACGTCTACCTGCGTGCCGCGCGGGAACTGACCCAGAAGCTTGATCATGAACCGTCGCCTGAAGAGATCGCCACCCTGCTCGAGAAGCCCGTCACCGAGGTCAAGCGCATGCTTGGTCTCAACGAACGGGTTTCGTCGGTGGATGTTTCCCTGGGCCCGGATTCGGACAAGACGCTGCTCGATACCCTCACCGACGATCGGCCAACCGATCCGTGCGAGCTGCTGCAAGACGACGACCTGTCGCAGAGTATCGACCAGTGGCTGGGCGAGCTGACTGACAAGCAGCGTGAGGTGGTGGTGCGCCGCTTTGGTCTGCGTGGCCATGAGAGCAGTACGCTGGAGGATGTTGGCCTGGAGATTGGCCTGACCCGCGAGCGGGTGCGTCAGATTCAGGTGGAGGGGCTCAAGCGGCTGCGCGAGATCCTCGAGAAGAACGGCCTGTCCAGCGAGTCGTTGTTCCAGTAACCAAGGCTGCAATGCAAAACGCCCCGATGACCTCGGGGCGTTTTTGTTTGCTTCATCGGCGTGCAGCATACCGCTGGCCAGCTGCGGCCCAGCAGGAGCCGGCTCAGCACCGATTGCCGGGCCGCGAAGCCCCAGCGCCACTATGTAAAGCGCTACCCCTGTAGCATCGTGTGTAAGCCTTTGCTTACTTGTTTTGTAAGCTTTCTACGGAAGTTCCAGTAAAAATTCTTCCGTTGCAGCACAAGACTTTTTCTAACTATTTGAAAAATATAGCTTATTTGGTTGTGAGGAAGTGTGTCCCCTGCAACATCTTGTGAGGTCTCGCAGTTGCCTGCTTGGCGCAAGTCGCTAGTATTCGAACTGTGCACACGGACATGCACAGGCTTTCAGGATGAAAGCCAAGGACATCGCAAGACGCGATTTCATCAGGACGATGTTTGGGACAAGCAGGGACTACGGAAAAAATGTGGGCGGGTCAAACCGCCCCTTTTTTTGCCCGCTGAACATGAAAAAAGGCCCTTTCGGGCCTTTTTCGTTGCTGGTCGCGATCAACGCTCCAAGTCGGCGATCTTGCCGGTTTTGCCATCCCACTCTTCAGCGTCCGGCAGGGCGTCCTTACGCTCGGTGATGTTAGGCCAGATCTCTGCCAGCTCGGCGTTCAGCTCGATGAAGTTCTCCATGCCCGCTGGAACCTCGTCTTCCGAGAAGATTGCTTGTGCCGGGCACTCTGGTTCACACAGGGCGCAGTCGATGCACTCGTCCGGGTGAATGACCAGGAAGTTCGGGCCTTCGTAGAAGCAGTCCACCGGACAGACTTCCACGCAGTCGGTGTATTTGCATTTGATGCAGTTGTCGGTGACGACGAAGGTCATTTCTAGTTCTCTCCTCAGGCGACGGCGGCGGCCCTTCCTCTCGGGGCCGCGCGGTTTGCGGGTGGTTGGCTGCAGGCCAGGCTAATAACCTGCAGCGCCAGCAAACCGCGGCGGATTCTACCAGCTTGTAGTGGGCGCCGTTATAACAGGTTCTTTAGTTGATATAGCGTTTCGATAGCTTGGCGAGGGGTCATCTCGTCCAGATCCAGCTTGCCCAGCTTCTCGATGGCCGGGTGTGGCAGGCTGGCGAATAGATCGCTTTGGTGGGGCACGTGCGGCTCGTCCTTGGCTTTATTCACCACCGGTGGCTCGTGCGGCAGGCTGGCGGTTTCCAGGCGCCCGAGGTGTTCGCGGGCGCGCTGGATGACCGGGCCAGGTACGCCGGCCAGTTGCGCTACGGCCAGACCGTAGCTCTGGCTGGCGGGGCCTGGCAACACGTGGTGCAGGAAGACGATGCGTTCGTTGTGCTCGGTCGCGTTCAGGTGCACGTTGGCCACCAGCGGTTCGCTTTCCGGCAGTACGGTCAATTCGAAGTAGTGCGTGGCGAACAGGGTGTAGGCGCGCAGTTGAGCCAGGCGCTCGGCAGCAGCCCAGGCCAGCGACAGTCCGTCGAAGGTGCTGGTGCCACGGCCGACCTCGTCCATCAGCACCAGGCTGCGGTCGGTGGCGTTGTGCAGGATGTTGGCCGTTTCGCTCATCTCGACCATGAAGGTCGACCGGCCACCCGCCAGGTCATCGCTGGAGCCGATACGGGTGAAAATACGATCGACAAGCGACAACTCGCAACGCGTCGCTGGCACGAAACTGCCGATGTGTGCCATCAGCACGATTAGCGCGGTCTGGCGCATGTAGGTGGATTTACCACCCATGTTCGGGCCGGTGATGATCAGCATGCGAGTGCTGTTGTCCAGGCTCAGGTCATTGGCCACGAACGGCGTGGTCAGTACCTGCTCGACCACTGGGTGACGGCCCTGTTCGATGCGCAGGCAAGGCTCGTCGACGAAGCTTGGGCAGTTGAGATCTAGGTTCAGCGCACGTTCGGCGAGGTTGCTCAGCACATCCAGTTCGGCCAGCGCCGCGGCGCTGTCCTGCAGTGGAGCAAGATGGCCGATCAGCGTTTCCAGCAGGGCGTCGTAGAGCATCTTCTCGCGGGCCAGGGCGCGGCTCTTGGCCGACAGCGCCTTGTCCTCGAAGGCCTTGAGTTCCGGGGTGATGAAGCGCTCGGCACCCTTTAGGGTCTGGCGCCGGATGTAATCGCCCGGCGCTTGTTCGGCCTGCTTGGTCGGCAACTCGATGTAATAGCCATGCACGCGGTTGTAGCCGACCTTCAGGTTGGCAAGGCCGGTGCGTGCTTTCTCGCGGGCTTCCAGGTCGATGAGGAACTGGCCGGCGTTCTCGCTCATCGCCAGCAGCTCGTCCAGCTCGTTGTCATAGCCGGCTTTGAGCACGCCGCCGTCGCGGATCACCGCCGGCGGGTTGTCGATGATCGCACGTTCCAGCAGGCTGGCCAGCTCCGGATAGGTACCGGTAATGGCCGCCAGGCGCGCCAGATGCGGCGCCTCCAGCTCGGCCATGGCGTTCTGCAGTTCCGGCAGGGCGCCGAGGGCATCGCGAAGACGTGCCAGGTCGCGGGGGCGGGCATTACGCAGACCAATACGGGCGAGGATCCGCTCGATATCGCCAATTTCCTTCAACTGCGGCTGGAGTTTTTCGAAACGATAGCCGTCGAGCAGGCAACGGATCGAATCCTGGCGCGCCTGCAGCACCTTGAGGTCGCGCAGCGGCCGGTTCAGCCAGCGGGTCAGCAGGCGGCTGGCCATGGCGGTCTGGCAGCGATCGATTACCGATTGCAGGGTATTGTCACGGCCACCCGCCAGGTTGATGTCCAGCTCCAGGTTACGGCGGCTGGCGCCGTCGAGGATCACCGTGTCGTCCATGCGTTCGTGGCGCAGGCTACGCAGGTGGGGCAGGGTGGTGCGCTGGGTTTCCTTGGCGTAAGTCAACAGGCAGCCGGCGGCACCGATGGCCAGGGTCAGTTTGTCGCAACCGAAACCCTTGAGGTCCTTGGTCGCGAACTGCTGGCACAGGCTCTTGCGTGCCGATTCCCGGTCGAAGTCCCACGGCGCACGACGTCGGGCACCTGGTCGCTTCTCTGCCGGCAGGCCCTGGGGCCAGTCGTCTGGAATCAACAGCTCCACTGGGTTGATGCGTTCGAGCTCGGCAAGCAGGTTCTCCCAGCCTTTGATCTCCTGCACGGTGAAGTTGCCACTGGTGATGTCCAGCACCGCCAGGCCGAACAGGCGCTCGTCACCCAGCAGGGCGGCGATCAGGTTGTCGCGGCGCTCATCGAGCAATGCCTCGTCACTGACCGTGCCGGGGGTGATGATGCGCACCACCTGGCGCTCGACCGGGCCCTTGCTGGTGGCCGGGTCGCCGATCTGCTCGCAGATCACTACCGATTCGCCGAGCTTGACCAGCTTGGCTAGATAGCCCTCTACCGAATGGAAGGGAATTCCGCACATGGGGATCGACTGGCCGGCGGACTGGCCGCGGGCGGTCAGGGTGATATCCAGCAGTTTCGCGGCTTTTTTCGCATCTTCATAGAAGATCTCGTAAAAGTCGCCCATGCGGTAGAACATCAGCTGGTCCGGGTGCTGGTTCTTCAGCTTCCAGTACTGCTGCATCATCGGTGTGTGTGCGGAAAGATCAGACATTCAGGGCCTTACAGCGGGTGATCTGGTTGGCGATTGTGAAACGGGCAATGGTACAGGCTTTTTCATCGAGATGCAGGCGGGCCCTGATGTCAGCCGAAGTGGTGGGGTCCCGTTTGGCGCGCGCGGGTGCTAGGGTTGTGGTCTGTCTTGTCGAGGAACCCTTCATGGATCCCATCACCACGCTTTCCACACGCCTGGGCGAGCACCTGCGACGTATAGGCGCGCAGGTCACGACGGCCGAGTCCTGTACCGGCGGCGGTATTGCCGAAGCCATTACCCGGGTGCCGGGCAGTTCGAGCTGGTTCGAGGCGGGCTATGTGACCTACTCCAATGCCCAGAAGACGCGTCAACTGGGGGTGCCCGCCGCCCTGTTCACCACGGTTGGCGCCGTCAGCCAGGAAGTGGTCGAGGCTATGGTTCGGGGTGCGCAGGCGGCCAGCGGGGCGCGCTTCGCCGTCGCGGTCAGCGGCGTGGCCGGGCCCGATGGGGGTTCGGCGGCCAAACCGGTGGGTACCGTATGGCTGGCGTGGGCCGATGGCGTCCATGTGCACAGTGAGCGCAGGCACTTTGATGGTGACCGCGAAGCGGTGCGCCGACAGACGGTGATCGCCGCGTTAGACGGCTTGTTACAGCTTGGCAGCGTTTAAATCGACGACAGGGGTTTGCTCAAACGAATCCCTGTGGAATAATACTGGCTACTTATACAGTTATTCGGGCCATCAGGGCCGGTCGATCACGTGAGGATTTCAATGGACGACAACAAGAAGCGCGCCTTGGCTGCGGCCCTGGGTCAAATCGAACGCCAATTCGGCAAAGGTGCCGTCATGCGCATGGGCGACCATGAGCGTCAGGCCATCCCCGCTATCTCCACCGGCTCCCTGGGCCTGGACATCGCCCTTGGCATCGGCGGTCTGCCGAAAGGTCGTATCGTCGAAATCTACGGTCCGGAATCGTCGGGTAAGACGACCCTGACTCTGTCGGTTATCGCCGAAGCCCAGAAGAACGGCGCCACCTGCGCCTTCGTCGACGCCGAACACGCCCTCGACCCTGAGTACGCCGGCAAGCTGGGCGTCAACGTCGACGACCTCCTGGTCTCGCAGCCAGACACCGGTGAACAAGCGCTGGAAATCACCGACATGCTGGTGCGCTCCAATGCCGTTGACGTGATCATCGTCGACTCCGTTGCAGCCCTGGTACCCAAGGCTGAAATCGAAGGCGAAATGGGTGACATGCACGTGGGCCTGCAAGCCCGCCTGATGTCCCAGGCCCTGCGTAAGATCACCGGTAACATCAAGAACGCCAACTGCCTGGTTATCTTCATCAACCAGATCCGTATGAAGATCGGTGTGATGTTCGGTAGCCCTGAAACCACCACCGGTGGTAACGCGCTGAAGTTCTATGCTTCTGTGCGTCTGGACATCCGCCGTACCGGCGCTGTCAAGGAAGGCGACGAAGTGGTCGGCAGCGAAACCCGCGTCAAGATCGTCAAGAACAAGGTCTCTCCTCCGTTCCGCCAGGCCGAGTTCCAGATTCTTTACGGCAAGGGTATCTACCGCAACGGTGAAATCATTGACCTGGGTGTTTCCCAAGGCCTGGTGGAAAAATCCGGTGCGTGGTACAGCTACCAGGGCAACAAGATTGGCCAGGGCAAGGCTAACGCCGCCAAGTTCCTGCAAGAGAACCCGGCCGTTGGCGCTGAGATCGAGAAGCAAATTCGCGAGAAACTGCTGAACGCAGGTGCTGTTGCTGCAGCAGGCAAGGCCGCTGCTGCCGAGGCTGACGCCGACGATATGGCCGACGCCGACGCCGGTTACTGATTGGCCCTATGTCCGCCGTACTCGACACCCCCGTCGCCGTTCGGCGGACAGCCATGGACCTGCTTGCACGCCGCGAGCATGGTCGAGTCGAGCTGACGCGCAAGCTGCGTCAGCGCGGCGCGCCGGAGGAGCTGATTCAACCTGAGCTCGACCGGCTTGCAGAAGAGGGGCTGCTCAGCGAAGCCCGCTACCTTGAAAGCTTCATCCGCTACCGTTCCAACTCCGGTTATGGCCCCGCACGTATTCGTGAGGAATTGGGCCAGCGTGGGCTGGACCGCAATGACGTCGACCAGGCACTACGTGACAGCGAGGTGAACTGGGCAGAGCGACTACAGGATGTCTGGCAACGCAAGTTCGCCGGGCAGCGTCCGCATGACCCCCGCAGCCGTGCCCAGCAGACCCGATTCCTTGCCTACCGAGGTTTCTCCATGGAGATGATCGGCCGCCTGCTTAGCGGCCGTGACCTCGATGATTACTGAGTAAAGGCCTGGCAATCGTAGGCGCCGGCTTGCTGGCATGCCCCCTCAAAAAAGCGTTCAGCTCACCTTCAAGGCCTCCCTGGCCCGCTGAGTCGTATGCATCGGCTCAGGTTTGGCCCAGTTTTCCGGCAGATTGATGAAGTCAACCAGTTCGCGCAGGCGCCCTTGGTCACGGCCATTGAAGGCAAAGCTCAGTCGCGTCAAATGGCTGAATTTGCCCAGCTCGTGCTCGGCACCACTGTCGGGTTGCTGGTGATACTTGCCGCTCAGGCGCAGGTCGGCGAAGCCCTCCTGGATGTCATACAGCGCTGCATCGCTCAGCGGATGATGCATACGAATCACGAACTGGTTCTTAAGCCAGCGGCTGGAGTGGTAGTTGCTGTAGAACTGGTTGATTTCCTCCACGGCTTCATCAGCAGAGTGCACGAGGCGAAGCAGTTTCAGGTCACTGGGCAAGATGTAGCGGTTCTCTTCCAACTGGCGGGTGAAGAAGTCCAGGGCATCTTGCCAGAAACTTCCACCGGGTGAGTCGAGCAACACTACTGGAACCAACGGGCTCTTGCCGGTCTGGATCAAGGTCAGCACTTCCAGTGCCTCATCCAGCGTGCCGAAGCCACCAGGGCACAGAACCAGGGCGTCGGCCTCCTTGACGAAAAACAGTTTTCGAATGAAGAAGAAGTGGAACGGCAGTAGCTTGTCGGTGCCGCCCACCGTGGCATTGGCGTGTTGCTCGAACGGCAGGGTGATGTTGAAGCCCAGGCTGTGCTCGCTGCCTGCACCCTCGTGCGCGGCGGCCATGATGCCACCCCCGGCACCGGTGATGACCATCATGTCGGAGCGCGCCACCGTTGCGCCCAGCTCGCGAGCCAAGGCGTACATTGGGTGCTCCAGCGGCGTACGGGCCGAGCCGAACACTGTTACCTTTCTGCGGCCCTTGTAGCGTTGGAGCGTACGGAACGAGTGATCCAGTTCGCGCAGTGCTTGCAGGGTGATCTTGGCGCTCCAGCGATCGGTGTCATCGTGGGCCATACGCAAAACGGTCAACATCATGTCGCGATACAAGGGCAGGTTGGGGCTGTCGGGAGCGACCAGTTGCAGTTGTTCGTCGATCTTGTTCAGGTCGATGCCGCTGTCCCTGAAGTGGTTGAACAAAAGCTCATTCGGTTGGTAAGGCATTCAACGTCTCCTTCTGCAGCAAAACCCCTGACCGGGCCGATGGAGTGGCTCGGCCGCGACACTGCGTGTGTCGCTGGCTGCTGTGGCTCGAGTGTGCATACCGAGCATTGCAGTAGGCCTTCAAGGCCCTGATGCAGTGGCAATCAATCCATCTTCTTTGATTTCAGGATCCTCGCTATCAATCTAGACCCTTGCGCATGATCGTGCCGCAGGGAGCGAAGTCGCCGCTCGTCGGCACATGGCCCATGGCGGTGCGGGTTTGGTTAACTGGGAAAGCGAATCGTGTCGATGCAGGAGGTGGCGGTATGCATCGCTTGGTCATCGAGGTGGACTCCCAGCTCTACCAACAACTGGAAAGTGCGGCGCATGATCACCACGTAAGCCTGGAGACCGAGTGCCGTCGCAGGCTGGCGACATTGGAGTGCCAGTCACGCTACCTGCAGGCGCTGCTGGCCGAGATGCGCGCCGAGGATGAGCCGCAGCGCGCGCGGAACGAGCAGGTGCTCTGATTACTTCTTCTTGTTGCCGGCAGTGCAGCTGGCGGCGTCGAACGCTTGGTCCATCACCGGCTGATTGGTCTTGTAGACCGTGAAGCGATAGACCATCACCGCGCCTTTGGACATCAAATTGCGGTAACCGCTGTTGCGGCACACGCTGTCGCCCAGCTGGCTGCGCACCTGTGCCGGGTTTTCCTGCATGCGTGCAGCGTGGCTGGCACGCACGCTCAAGTGGTTGATCAGGGCTTTGCCTTCGACGGTGTAACCCTGGTCGAGGATGTCTTCGTTGATGGCGCGTGGGGTGCCGACGCTGCTTTCCTTGGCGACCTTCTGCAGCAGCTTGTTCAGCTCGAACTCCTGCTTGGACGCCGCCTGGGCAGCCAGGGGCAGGGTGAGCAACAGGCTCAAGGTCGGGACGATAAGACGCAGCATGAATCTCTCCTGGTTCGATGACTGGCGCTTTGACCTGCGCCGGCAGTTGGCGTTCCCTGCCCATCCGCGTCATGGCGGATAACAGTGGGGCACCCAAAGGCCGATTATAAGGGAGCGACCGGCACGCCTGCACGGCAAATGGCAACCGCTCTGGTAGACTGGCGTTTTGTATTCGCCGAGTCATCGCAGTGACCCTTTCCAACCTCTCCCAAGGCCTGCCCGCATGAACCATGCGGTCGCGCGCCTGCGTGCCGAGCGCCTGGCGCGCAGCAACAAACCCTTCATTGCCCGTGGGTCGCGTGCCGAACGTTGCCCCGACTGCCGGGTGATCGCCACTCATTGCCTGTGCGCCTGGAAGCCCCGAGTCCAGGCGGATTCCGGTGTCTGCCTGCTGATGCACGATACCGAGCCACTGAAGCCGACCAATACCGGTTGGTTGATCGCTGACCTGATCGAGGACACCGCTGCCTTCGGCTGGTTGCGCACCTCGGTGGATGAGCGCTTGTTGGCATTGCTCGAGGATCCGCAATGGCAGCCCTACATCGTGTTTCCTGGCGAATTCGTTGCCCAGGAGCGCGTGGTCAGCCAGGTCGTACGGGAACCGGGCAAGCGCCCACTGTTCATTCTGCTCGATGCGACCTGGACCGAAGCACGCAAGATGTTTCGCAAGAGTCCCTATCTTGATCGTTTCCCGGTGCTGAGCTTGCAAGCCGAGCAGATGTCGCGTTACCGCCTGCGCCGTTCCAAGCGCGATGATCATTTCTGCACTGCGGAAGTCGCGGCCATGTGCCTGGACCTGGCCGGTGACAGCCGGGCCTCGCAGGCGCTGGATGCCTACCTGGATGTGTTCAGCCTGCACTACTTGAGTGGCAAGCGTCGCCTGCCGCTGAATGAGCAGGATGACATTCATCAACGTTTGCATACCTTCCTATAGTCCAAGGGGCAACAACACCCCGATGGTTCATAATGACGGAGCTGGCAGCCAGGGTGGGCGAGGCGGCAGGGTGATCGGCTTGACCGCCCCCAACCGTGCTCGGCATCCTTGGCGCCGATTCCCCGCCGGGCGCTCCCTTCCCCCGCATGCGCCTGGCACAGAACAGGATCCATAGATCGATGGCCACATACGAAATCCTGATTGCCGATGACCACCCGCTGTTTCGCAGCGCATTGCGCCAGGCGGTAACCCTGGGCCTGGGCCCGGACGTACGCCTGGTCGAAGTGGCGAGCATCGCGGAACTGGAAACCCGCCTCGGCGAAAAGGCCGACTGGGACCTGGTCCTGCTCGACCTGAACATGCCAGGTGCTTACGGTTTCTCCGGTCTGGTGCTGCTGCGCGGCCAGTATCCGCAAATTCCAGTGGTGATGGTCTCGGCCCAGGAAGAGGCGGCTGTTGTGGTCAAGTCCCGCGAATTTGGCGCCAGCGGTTTCATTCCCAAGTCCAGCGGGCTGGAAGTGATCCAGGATGCCGTGAGGAAAGTGCTCGACGGCGATGTCTGGTGGCCGCCCCAGGCCTTCGAGAAGGTCGACGTTTCCGCCGAGGCCAAGGCGGCCAGTGAAGGTTTGGCCAGCCTGACGCCGCAGCAGTTCCGGGTGTTGACCATGGTCTGTGAAGGGTTGCTGAACAAGCAGATTGCCTACGAACTGAATGTGTCCGAAGCGACCATCAAGGCCCATGTCACGGCGATCTTCCGTAAACTGGGCGTGCGTACTCGCACCCAGGCTGCCTTGCTGCTGCAACAACTGGAATCAGTTGCGGCCAGTTGACGGTTTGCTGCTTCACGCTTTTTTGACTTGCGCTGGTCTAGTCTGCCGGCCTTTTAACGGTGAAGTCACACCTATGTCGCCATTCAAAGGCCAGACAGGCCTCAAACGTATCGTCAATGCCGCCGGCTACTCCCTCGATGGCCTGCGCACGGCTTTCAAGGGCGAGGCGGCGTTTCGCCAACTGGTGCTGCTCAACGTCCTGCTGATTCCGACCGCCTTCTGGCTTCCCGTCAGTCGCGCGGAGCGGGCGATCATGATCGCGGTCTGCCTGCTGGGCCTGATCGTCGAGTTGTTCAACTCGGCGGTGGAGGCAGCGATCGACCGCATCTCGCTGGAGCGCCATCCTTTGTCGAAGAACGCCAAGGACATGGGCAGTGCTGCGCAGTTGGTAGCGCTGACCATGGTGGCGCTGGTCTGGGGTGTGATTCTGCTTTAAGCGATCGGCGGCAGCACGATTTCGTCGCTGCGAGTGAAGCCTGCGGTGAAGTTGCGGCACAGTTCGAGAAACTCGCGCATGGCCGAGGTCTGGTATTTCTGTTTGTGCCAGATGAAGTAGAACTGGCGCATCAGGTCGAGCTCGGGGGTTTCCACCGGTACCAGGCTGCCGCGCCGGAAAGCATCGCGCAACGCCAGGCGTGAGATACAGCCGATACCCAGCCCCGATTCCACGGCGCGCTTGATCGCTTCGGTGTGCTCCAGCTCAAGGCGAATGTTCAAGTTGGCGCGGTGGTGGCGCATGGCCTGGTCGAACGTCAGGCGAGTGCCTGAGCCTTGTTCGCGCAGGATCCAGGCTTCCTGGGAGAGCGTCTGGACGTCCGCCCGGCCGAGTTTGGCCAGCGGATGCTGCGGGGCACAGAACACCACCAGTTCATCCTCGACCCAAGGTTGAACCTCCAGGTCTGGGTGATTGCAGTCGCCTTCGATTAGACCCAGGTCAATCTCGTAGTGGGCAACCTGTTGCACGATATGCGCAGTGTTCTGCACATGCAGCTTCACCTGGCTCTCGGGGTGCACCTGCATGAAGCTGCCGATCAGCAGGGTCGCCAGGTAGTTGCCGATGGTGAGCGTAGCGCCAACAGCCAGTGAGCCGAAACCGGACTTGCCGTTGAGCAGGTCTTCGATTTCCTTGGCCTGGTCGAGCAGGGCGACGGCCTGGGGCAAGAGCTGGTGCCCCAGGGCATTGAGGCTCAGGCGCTTGCCGGCCCGGTCGAACAGCTGGCAGCTGGATTGACGCTCCAGTTCAGTGATCGAGGTGCTGGCCGCCGATTGCGACAGCGCAAGCACGCTGGCAGCGCGCGACACGCTTTGGTGCTGAGCGACGGCGACGAAGACCTGCAGCTGACGGAGTGTGAATCGCATATCTATATAACCGATAACACATATCTTGATAATTCAGTTAACAGATATTGTCGCTGCCCCTAAACTATCGCGCAACTGCGCGTTTTACGCGCTGCGTCTTTCTTCAGGAGCCCCATAAATGAGCAACATGAACCACGAACGTGTCCTCAGTGTGCACCACTGGAACGACACCCTGTTCAGCTTCAAGTGCACCCGTGACCCGGGCCTGCGCTTCGAGAACGGTCAGTTCGTGATGATCGGCCTGCAACAGGACAATGGCCGTCCGCTCATGCGCGCCTATTCCATCGCTTCGCCGAACTGGGAAGAGCACTTGGAGTTCTTCAGCATCAAGGTGCCGGATGGTCCGTTGACCTCCCAGCTGCAGCACCTGAAGGAAGGCGACGAGATCATCATCAGCAAGAAGCCCACCGGCACCCTGGTACTCGACGACCTGAACCCAGGCAAGCACCTGTACCTGCTGAGCACCGGCACTGGTCTGGCGCCGTTCATGAGCGTCATCCAGGACCCGGAAACCTACGAGCGCTTCGAGAAGGTCATCCTGGTCCATGGCGTGCGTTACGTGAACGAAGTGGCCTACCGCGAGTTCATCACCGAGCACCTGCCGCAGAACGAGTTCTTCGGTGAAGCGGTCCGTGACAAGCTGATCTACTACCCGACCGTTACCCGTGAGCCGTTCGAGAACCAGGGCCGCCTGACCGACCTTATGCGCAGCGGCAAGCTGTTCAGCGACATCGGTCTGCCACCGATCAACCCGCAGGACGACCGCGCCATGATCTGCGGCAGCCCAAGCATGCTCGACGAGACCAGCGAGGTCCTGGACAGCTTCGGCCTGAAGATCTCCCCGCGTATGCGTGAGCCGGGTGACTACCTGATCGAGCGTGCATTCGTCGAGAAGTAAGGCGGACGCTGGAACGCAAAAACGCAGGCCTTGGCCTGCGTTTTTTTATACCTGAGGTTTTTGTGCTGACATTATCGGCCCTATCGTCGGCAAGCCTGCTACAGGTGCACGGCAAGCAGGTCACTGGGCCTGATCAGGTACGACCTCCAGCACCCGAATCCTATCCGGCTGCGGATACTGCCACCTGACCTGCACATCCCAGAACTTCACCCCGTAAATCCGCTCCGGCGGCGGTACCTGATAGGCCGGCCGTGGGTCTTGGCCCAGGCACTGTTCGATCAGCTCGATCAGCGGCTCACCCAAGCGCAAGGCGTGATTCCGGGCCTGCAGCAAGGCGTTGTCGGACCATTGCACGGCAATGGCTTCTGGCGCGTCGCCAGCCATGTGGTTGTGGGCTTCGGCAATGCTGTCGGCATACGGTACATAGGGCTTGATATCCAGCACCGGTGTGCCGTCGAGCAGGTCGATCCCCGACAACAGCAGACGCCCAGGCTCCACGGCTTCCAGGCGAACCACCGACTGGCCGATGCCATTGGGCCGGTGGGTGGCGCGGGTGGCAAATACCCCCACGCTTTTGTTACCGCCCAGACGCGGCGGGCGCACCTTTAGGCGGGGCTTGTCCTCCAGCGCTTGGTGAAACAGAAACAGCAGCCACACATGGCTGACCTGTTCCAGGCCAGCTACCGCCTCGCCCTGGTCGAACGGCGGCAACAACTCCAGCACGCCCCGCGCGGCGGGTGCCAAGCGAGGCTGACGGGGGATGGCGAACTTTTCCTTGAAGCAGGAGTGGACGATGCCGATAGGTGAGACCGTATGCTGCATGGCCAATCAGCCGCGCACGCGCAAGGTCAGGCCCTTGAGGAAGTTGCGCAGCAACTGGTCGCCGCAAGGGCGGTAGTTGTCATGGCCGACCTTGCGGAACAGGGCACTGAGCTCGGGTTTGGAAACAGGGAAGTTGACCGATTTGAGTATCGCGTGCAGGTCATCTTCCTTGAGCTCGAAGGCCACCCGTAGCTTCTTTAGAATGGTGTTGTTGGTCACCGGCAGCTCGACGGGCAGCGGCGGGCGGCTGTCGTCCTTGCCACGGCGGTAGATCACCAGTCCGTCGAGGAAATGCGCCATGACGCGCTCGGGGCAACGTACGAAGCCTGCCTCGTCTTCTTTCTTCAGGTAAGTGGCGAGCACCACCGGGTGCACTTCGAGGCCGGACAGCCCGATGATCTCGGCCATCTTGGCGTCGTTCACCTTGAGCATGTAGCGCAGGCTGCGCAAGACGTCGTTGTGGTTCATTGTCGCTAAATCCTGTTCAAAGCCACGCCAAGGGCGTGGCGCTTTGCTTAGAAACGTTCGGTGCTGGCCAGGTAGCGCCATTGGCCCAGCGCCAGCTTGCCCATGGGTACACCGCCCACGCGAATGCGGCGCATGCCGAGCAACTCCAGGCGCAGGTAGGCGCACAGTTCGGCGATCTGGCCAGGTTGCGGGTTCTTCAGGGCCATGCGCAGGTGGGTCTCGTTCTGCCAGCTGGCCTTGGCCCTGGGCAGTTCCCGGTCATTGCGGGTGGCGCCACGGGCCAGGCGTTCCAGTGCCTGGGGCGTGGTCTGGCCGCGCACTTCGATGATGTACTCTTGCTCCATGCGGCGCAGGTCGGCGTCGATCTTGCGGGTCACCCGCCAGTCCTGGGTGAATACCTGCAAGCCACTGGCGCCGCGCTCGAGCGGCGCGATACAGGACAGCCGGGCAAAGTGCCCGTGCAAAGGGCGCACGCCTTCGCGGTGGGCTTCGCTGAGGTTGCCCATGTTGATGCTCGCACGAGCGGTCTCGCTGTCCAGGGTGGCCGGCTGGTTCATCAGCAGTGTCACCGGCTCCAGCGTCTCGGCCCGCGCGCCTGGCAGCAGTTCGATGCGCTGGCTGTCGACCTTGAACTGAGGCTGCTCGACCACCACGCCATCGACCGTGACCCAGCCACCTTCGATGTACAGCTCGGCTTCGCGGCGTGAGCAGCCGAGTTGCTCGATCAGGCGTTTGGACAGGCGGACGGGTTCAGACATGGCTGTAATTCGCAAAAACGGGGAAAGGCGACCATTGTACCTGCCTGCGCACTCCAGATGATGGGAATCTATGTCAATTCCGCCATTTCGGAAGCGTCGCACGCTCTGGTTGTCTTGTGTCCTAGGATGCGGTGCGAATCAGCTTCATGTGCAGCAGCGGGTAGGGCTGCCCCAGTCCGTCGGTTTCCGAGCGACCGACTACTTCGAACCCCTCATGCAGGTAGAAGCCCAGTGCCTGAGGGTTCTGCTCGTTGACATCCAGGCGTTCGGCATTCAGTTCTTCGATGGCGTAGTGCAGCAGCCGCTTGCCTACGCCGATGCCGCGACTTTCCGGGGCGACGAAGAGCATATCGACCTGGCCATTGGACACGCCGGCAAAGCCCAGGATACGCTGCCGGCGGTCTTTGCAGCAGATCAGCATCACGGCATCGAGGTAGCGACGCAGGACGTGCTCACGCAACAGCAGGATGTAGGATTCGGGCAAAAAATCGTGGGTGGCGCGCACAGATGCTTCCCAGACCCGGACCAGCTCGGGGTAGTCGCTCAAGTGCGGTGTGTGTAGCGTCATTGCCGGTGGCATCGCGGGGATCCTCAAGGTCCATTGAGATCACCATAGATGCAAAAAAATACCCCGCCAGTCGGCGGGGTATTTTTCGGTGCATTGCCTTAGAGGGGCTCTGCCCACATGTCGTATTCGTCGGCGTCTACCACACGGCAACGAACCTTGTCGCCCGGCTTGAAGCCGTGGTCGCCATCGATGAACACGCTGCCGTCGATTTCCGGAGCATCGAAGAAGCTGCGGCCGACCGAGCCTTGTTCTTCGACTTCATCGATCAGCACGTCGATTTCCTTGCCGATGCGCAGTTGCAGACGAGCCGCACTGATCGCCTGCTGGTGAGCCATGAAGCGGTCCCAGCGCTCTTGCTTGACGTCGTCAGGCACTTCTTCGAGGCCCAAATCGTTGGCCGGAGCGCCTTCGACAGGCGAGTACTGGAAGCAGCCAACGCGGTCGAGTTGAGCTTCGGTCAGCCAGTCCAGCAGGTATTGGAAGTCCTCTTCGGTCTCGCCTGGGAAGCCGACGATGAAGGTCGAGCGGATCACCAGTTCGGGGCATTGCTCGCGCCAGCTCTTGATGCGCGCCAGGGTGCGGTCTTCGAAGGCCGGGCGCTTCATCGACTTGAGCACCTTGGGGCTGGCGTGCTGGAACGGGATGTCCAGGTACGGCAGGATCTTGCCAGCGGCCATCAGTGGGATGACATCGTCGACGTTCGGGTAGGGGTACACGTAGTGCAGGCGCACCCAGGCGCCCAGGCTGCTCAGGGCCTCGCACAGCTCGAGCATGCGGGTCTTGACCGGGCGACCGTTCCAGAAATCGGTCTTGTACTTGACGTCGACGCCGTAGGCGCTGGTGTCCTGGGAGATGACCAGGATTTCCTTGACGCCCGCCTTGACCAGGCGCTCGGCCTCGCTCAGCACCTCACCCACCGGGCGGCTGACCAGCTTGCCGCGCATCGATGGAATGATGCAGAAACTGCAGCTGTGGTTGCAGCCTTCGGAAATCTTCAGGTAGGCATAGTGACGTGGGGTCAGCTTGACCCCTTGCGGCGGTACCAGGTCGATCAGCGGGTTGTGGTCCTGGCGTGGTGGTACCACTTCATGCACGGCATTGACCACCTGCTCGTACTGCTGCGGACCGGTGACCGACAGCACGCTCGGGTGCACATCGCGGATGTTGCCTTCTTCGACGCCCATGCAGCCGGTGACGATGACCTTGCCGTTTTCCTTGATCGCTTCGCCGATCACTTCAAGCGACTCGGCCTTGGCGCTGTCGATGAAGCCGCAGGTGTTGACCACCACGACGTCGGCGTCCTCGTAGGTGGGCACGACTTCATAACCTTCCATGCGCAGCTGGGTCAGGATGCGCTCGGAATCGACCAGGGCCTTGGGGCAACCCAGAGAAACAAAGCCGACCTTCGGCGTGGCGGGAGTGGTGGACATGGCTAACCTCGGTATTGAAACAGGCCACCCCGGCCTCTGGCGGGGCGATCCAGGCGGGCGTTTTTGGCGCCTCTGATCAAAAAGTGCGCAATTCTAGCGAGCGCGAGGTCGCTTGACCAGCAGAAATACGACGAACGCTGCGCTATGCTTCGCGCCGTTGCGTCCGGGTCTGTGCAGGGCCCAGGCGTGGGAGTGAATTCTATTGGCCTTCGGGGCCGTCTGCGGGAGTGGTCGATGGTTCAGGCAAGCAGTCACGCCGAGGGCGGGCACGGCGAGAAACAGGGCGCGGCTCGGTCGCTGGGCCTGCTCGTGGCAGCTGTTGGGGTGGTCTATGGCGATATCGGCACCAGCCCTTTGTACACACTCAAGGAAGTCTTCTCCGGGGGGTATGGAGTGCCGGTCAATCACGATGGGGTGCTGGGCATCCTGTCGCTGATTCTGTGGTCGCTGCTATGGGTGGTGTCGTTCAAATATGTGATGTTCATCCTGCGTGCCGATAACCAGGGGGAGGGCGGCACCATGGCCCTGACGGCGCTGGCGCGGCGGGCCACGGCGGCCTATCCGCGGTTGCGCACGCTGATGGTGGTCAGTGGCCTGATCGGGGCTTCGCTGTTCTATGGCGACAGCATGATCACTCCGGCAGTGTCGGTCCTGTCGGCGGTCGAAGGCATGGGCCTGGCGTTCGAAGGCATCGACCACTGGGTAGTGCCGATTTCGCTGGTGGTACTGGTGGCGCTGTTCCTGGTGCAGAAGCATGGCACCGACAAGATCGGCAAGCTGTTCGGTCCGATCATGGTGACCTGGTTCGTGGTGCTGGGAACGCTGGGGATTTATGGCATCTCGCAAAGCCCTGAGGTGCTCAAGGCGGTCAATCCGGGCTGGGCGGTGAACTTCTTCATCGTGCACCCGGGCATGGGGGTCGCCATTCTCGGCGCGGTCGTGCTGGCACTGACCGGGGCCGAGGCACTGTATGCCGACATGGGGCATTTCGGCCGCAAGCCGATCGCCCGCGCCTGGTTCGCATTGGTCTTGCCAGGCTTGGTGCTCAACTACTTTGGCCAGGGCGCCATTTTGCTGCAGAACCCCGAGGCCGCGCGCAACCCGTTCTATCTGTTGGCGCCAGGCTGGGCGCTGCTGCCTTTGGTCGGGCTTGCGACCTTGGCGACTGTGATCGCCTCGCAAGCGGTGATTTCCGGAGCCTTCTCCCTGACGCGCCAGGCGATCCAGCTGGGCTATATCCCGCGCATGCAGATCCAGCATACGTCCAGTCACGAGCAGGGGCAGATCTACATCGGTGCGGTCAACTGGACGCTGATGGCCGGCGTGGTAATGCTGGTGATCGGTTTCGAATCCTCTGGCGCCCTGGCTGCAGCCTACGGTGTGGCGGTGACGGGCACCATGCTGATGACCACGATTTTGGTGTCGGCCGTGATGCTGCTGCTTTGGAAGTGGCCGCCGGTGCTGGCCGTGCCGATTCTGCTGGGCTTCCTATTGGTGGATGGGCTGTTCTTCGCCGCCAACGTGCCGAAGATCGTCCAGGGCGGTGCGTTCCCGGTGCTGGCGGGCGGGGTGTTGTACCTGCTCATGAGCACCTGGAAGCGTGGCAAGCAGATTCTGGTGGACCGTATCGACGAAGGCGGCTTGCCGCTGCCGGTGTTCATCAGCAGCATCCGCGTGCAGCCGCCGCACCGCGTCGAGGGCACCGCGGTGTTCCTGACGGCGCGGCCTGATGCAGTGCCTCATGCCTTGTTGCACAACATGCTGCACAACCAGGTGCTGCACAGCCAGGTGGTGCTGCTGACCGTGGTCAGCGAAGACCGGCCAAGGGTGCCGGAGCAGGAGCGTTTCGAGGTGGAGGCCTACGGCGATGGGTTCTTCCGCGTGTTGCTGCACTTTGGCTTCATGGACGAGCCCGACGTGCCTGAAGCGCTGAAGCTGTGCCATCTGGATGAGCTGGATTTCAGCCCGATGCGCACGACGTACTTCCTCAGCCGTGAAACGGTCATCGCTTCGCGCCTGGAAGGGATGTCGCGCTGGCGGGGCAACCTGTTCGCGTTCTTGCTGAAGAATGCCAACGGCAACCTGCGATTCTTCAACCTGCCGTTGAACCGGGTGATCGAGTTGGGGACTCAAGTCGAGATCTGACGCGCATCGCGGCCTTGCGTAGCAGCCCTTCTGGATGCAGGGAGGCTGTGATCAGGGGCCGCTTTGCGGCCCATTCGCGACACAAAGCCGCTCCCACGGTAATCCTGTGGGAGCGTGGCTACGCCTCAGTTCTGTTCAGCGACGCTGGACTTGCCCTGACGGGTCTCGATCTCGCCGATCAGGCGCTTGGCCAAGGCCGGGTAATTTTCGTCGAAGTGGTGCCCGCCTGGCAGTTTCAGGCGCTCGCCCACGGCAGTCTTGTCGGTGCAACCACTTTCGTCGGTCTCTTCAACACCATAGACGCACACTACCTTCGACGCTGGCAGCTTGGCCATTTCCGGCCCGGTCGGCGCTTCCTGACCTTCCTTGCCCAGCCAGCCTTCGACTTCGATTTCGAAGCTGCCACTGCGGGCGAACGCCAGCAGAACCACGGCATCGACTCGCTGCTGATCCTCGACAGGCAGGCGGTTGTAAATGGCTGGCAGCACATCTGCGCCGAACGAGTAACCGGTCAGCACGAAGCGCTTGGTGCCCCATTTCTGACGGTAATGCTGCATCAGTTCGGACAGGTCGGCGGCACTTTGCTCCGGGGTCTTGTGCTGCCAGTAGTAACGCAGCGTGTCGATACCGACCACAGGGTAGCCGAGCTTGGCCATCTCACCCGCCACGTCGCGGTCGAGGTCACGCCAGCCGCCATCGCCCGAGAGGAACAGGGTCACGGTATCGGTGGTTTGGCCAGCCGGGACTTCCACCACCGGAATGGCAAGCGCGTTACCGTCGCGACCGACCAATGCCTGGGTCAACTGCGTCTTGAGTACCTGCGGCAGATGGATGTCGTAATCGCTGATGCTGGTCTCGGCATTGGCCTGGTCGCGCACGAACGCAGCGCTGGCGTCATCGGGGTTGTCGTTCCAGGCTACGTTCCAGTGACCGTGGGCCGCAGACTTCGGCAGGGCAGTGGCACAGCCCGGCTGTTCGAGGCTGAAGTCGACGGAGATGGCGCGGGCATTGTCATCGCTCTGACTGGCCAGCCAGCGCCAGGCTTGAGCCGCACCCGGGCCAATACCGGCAACCAGGGTCGGCTTGTCGGACAGTTGGCTCAGGGCCTGGTCCATCGCCTGTTGCTGTTTCGCGCAGTCGCTCGGCGGCAGAATCACTTGCACCAGTTGCGCTTCGCCAGCCTGGCTGAGGTCCAGCAGTTGCTTGCCGGTCAGGGCTTGGTCCTGGGGTACGCCGATGGCGACCCTGGCCTTGGCGTGAACCCCCGGAGTTACCCGGGTCATGCTGGTGCCGTCCAGGGTCAGCTGTTCAAGGCGCGCCTCGGGCGCCGGGCGAGCCCATAGCCAGAAGGCCAGGGCGCCGCACAGCGCGGCCAGCAGCAAGGGAACCAGTACGTACAACCAATAGCGTCGGATCATCAACGTTTCACCAATCCAGTCAGGCCGCCGGCAATCAGGGCGGCAGTGTCAGCCAGTGCCACCAGCGGGTCGAGCCCGGCCGGCACGGCCATGTAACGGGGTTCCCAGTCCGGTTGGAACTTGTCCTTGAAGCGCCGCAGACCCTGGAAGTTGTAAAGCTGCTCGCCGCGGCGGAACACCATCGAACCCAACCGCTGTGTCAGCGGGGCGCCACGGCGCGGTTGCAGGCCGGAAAGCGGAACCATTCCCAGGCTGAAGCGTGCGTAGTCTCGGCTTTTGTAATGCAGGATCAGACCGATCATCATGAATTCCATGGTCAGCTTCGGCGCTTCGGGGTGAGCGCGCATCAAGTCCAGGCTGGCCAGTTCGTTACTGTGGGTTTCCAGCAGGTTGGCGAAGGCCACCGGCCGGCCCTGGAAGCGAATCAGGGCGATACGGAAGTGCTGCAGGTACTCGGCGCTGAAGCGCCCGAGCGAGAAGCCTTTCTCGCGCACGTTCTTGCCGCCGAGCCAGGCGTCGGAAATCTCCTTCAGTTCAGCCAGGGGCGCTTGGCCGGGTTCGTGGATTTCCAGGCTCAGGCCATCGCGGCCGCCGCGGTTCCACGTGTAGCGCAGGTCTTTCATTTCCTTGCCTTTGGCTTCGAGGTCAAAGCGGCGCAGGTCGACCCTGGCCTCTTCGCCGAGCTTGAGCGCGGTCAGGCCGATATCCATATAGAAGGGCAGGTTCTCCGCTCGCACTTGGTAGAACACTGGGCGGGCATGATGGAGGTCGCACAGGTCGCGGAACTGCCAGATCATTTCGGCGCGCTCTTGCGCAGGGCCAATGGGGTCGTAAAGGGCCACCAGGCTGCGACCACGGCGCGCATACATCAGGAAGGCCTTGTCGCTTGGGTGGAACAGCAGCGCCTTGTCGCCAGTCAGGGCCAGGCCTCCGTCGGGTTGGTCGGAGGCCAGCAGAATCTGGTGGGCGCGCTGCAGTTCATCATCATCTGGCAGGTGGATCACTGGGCGGGCAGTGCGCAACAGCCAGGTCAGGGCGACGATCACCAGCAGTACCGCACTGCCCATCGCGGCGCGAAGACCACGCGGGGCATCGGCGTCCAGGGTGAACTGCCACCACAACTGGTGGCTGTAGGGCACATCCTGATAGGCGAACAGCAGCAACCAGACCGACGCTCCGACCACGCAGGCACTGGCTACCAGGTAGATTGGCGAGAATGGCAGTTCCAGCAAGCGGCTTGGGCGGTAGAACGAGCGACGGAACAACGCCAGCAAGGCTGCGGTCACGGTCAGCAGGCTCGCTTCTTCCCAGTCGAAGCCCTTGAGCAACGATAACAAGGCACCGACCAGCAGCAACACAGTGGTCAGTAGCCAGGCGGCCGACAGTCGGCGCCGCAAGCCTTGGGCCAGCAGCAGGCACAGGACACCGATCAGGCTGGCGCCAAAGTGCGAGGCATCGATCAGTCGGTGAGGTACGAGGAACCCCATATGTTCGAGGCGGGTGTCGATTTCCGGTGTCGCACCGGAGAACAGCAGGACCACGCCGGAGAGGAACACCAGGATCGCCAGGATCGGCGCCGCCAGCCCGGAGGCTGCCTTGATAGCCTGCTGGGCGAACAGTAAGCGACGGGCTTCGTTGGCCAGCAGCAGCACGCATGCCATCAGCAGCGGCAGCACGACATAGATCAGGCGGTATAGAAGCAGCGCCGCCGCCAGGGGCGCTGCGCCCAATTGGTCAGCGAAGGCTGCCAGCAGAATCGCTTCGAAGACGCCGACGCCACCCGGTACGTGACTGAGCACGCCTGCGGCCAGGGCCAACAGGTACACCAGCACGAACGCGCCAAATGGCGGAGCCTCTGGAAGCAGTAGATAGAGCACGGTGGCTGCCGCAGCGACGTCCAGGGCGGTGATCAGCAACTGCAGCAGCGTCAGGCGAGCCCCGGGCAGGCGCAGTGTACGGCGTCCGACTTGTACCAGCAGGTTGTCGGCCAAGGGTTGTTCGGCCTGGCGTCGGCGGTATAGCCCGATGACCAGCACGACGGATGCGGCCAGCACGGCAATCGCGATACCTGCCAACAGTGTTGGCGCCATATGCAAGGCGGTGGCTGCGGCAGAGAGGTCGCTCAAGGTGGCCAAGGCTGCCAGGGGAGGCAGCGCGCAGCCAAGGGAGAGACTGGCGAACACCGTCATCCGCGCAACTTCCCCGGCACCCAGCCCCTGGCGCGCATACAGGCGGTAGCGCACCGAGCCGCCAGACAGCATCGACAGGCCGATGGCATTGCCAATCGCAAACGCACTGAAACCACCCAGCACCAAAGTGCGTAGCGGCAGTTTCACGGCTGCGTAGCGGCTGGCCGACCATTCGTACCCGAGCAGGATCACGAAGCCCACCACGGCGGCCACGAAGGCGCCGAGCAGCGCACGGGTCGGCACGCTGAGCATGGCATCGTGCAAGGCATAGATGTCGAGTTCGCTCAACAGGTGCCGGCAGGCGATCAGGCCCATGGCGAACAGCAACAAGGTCACCGCCAGCCCGATGGGTTGGCGATAACGGCTTATGCGCTCCAGCCAGGTCAGCTGGTGCGCGGCGCTGGGTAGGGCCGAGGCGATGGTAGCCTGAGGCTCAGGGTTGCGGGAGGTCATGGGGTACCCCGTGCACACAGCGCGAGGTGGGGGAAAGGTGCGGCCAAGAGAAAGTCCCTTTGGAAAACGTATCCAGATATTACTCCGGGCGACGTCGCTTTTAGCCGTCCGAGCGGGTTAAAGATAGTTCATCCAATACACGGGGCCTGGCCGTAGGGGGGGGGTAAGGCGGGGAATTTCCTGGAGGGGAAAAGCAACAAACCCCGCGCTGCTGTTAAACAGGCGGGGTTTGTTCTGACGAATATGGTTGCGGGAGCCGGATTTGAACCGACGACCTTCGGGTTATGAGCCCGACGAGCTACCAGGCTGCTCCATCCCGCGTCAGTGGTGCGCATTCTACAGTTTCGCGGACGGCTGTCAAGCATTAAGCATTGATTTTTCGTCATTTTTCTTCCGCGCCTTTTTCAAGGGCCAAAGAAAAAGGCCACTGTGTGAACAGTGGCCTTTTCTCGAATCTGGTTGCGGGAGCCGGATTTGAACCGACGACCTTCGGGTTATGAGCCCGACGAGCTACCAGGCTGCTCCATCCCGCGCCTGTGAGATCGAATTCTACGGATTTGCTTCCCTATGTCAAGCTGTTTCGTGAAAAAAACCTTTTTTGTTCAATCTCTTAGCGTATGCAATGAGTCCGCAGCTCAGGATTGACGTGGCTTTCAGCCCGATTGGCCGGTCTTGTCGCATGCGGGCTGTTTCCATAAGGGGCGCTTACGCTACTATCTGTATGAATTTACAGTGCCGATGGTAGGCCATGTCCCAGCGCAAGATCATTCACATCGACTGCGATTGTTTCTATGCCGCAATCGAGATGCGTGACGACCCGAGTCTGGCGGGGCGCCCCATGGCGGTAGGGGGGCAGCCCGAACAGCGGGGGGTGATCGCCACCTGCAACTACGAGGCCCGCGCCTATGGCGTGCGTTCGGCCATGTCCTCGCGGCATGCACTCAAGCTGTGCCCTGACCTGCTGATCGTCAAGCCGCGCTTTGATGCCTACCGCGAGGCCTCGCGCGAGATCCACGCCATTTTTCGAGACTATACCGAGCTGATCGAGCCGTTGTCGCTGGACGAGGCCTATCTGGATGTCAGCGACAGCCAGTGGTTTTCCGGCAGCGCTACAAGGATTGCCGAAGATATTCGTCGGCGGGTCGCGCGCACCTTGCACATAACGGTTTCGGCGGGTGTGGCGCCGAACAAGTTCCTGGCCAAGATTGCCAGTGACTGGCGAAAGCCCAATGGACTGTTCGTCATCACTCCAGATGAGGTGGAGGCTTTCGTCGCCGCTTTGTCGGTGGCCAGGCTGCATGGCGTCGGCAAGGTCACAGCAGATAAGCTGGCGCGCCTGGGGATCGACACATGCGATGACCTGCGGGATTGGTCGCGACTTGCGCTGGTGCGCGAGTTCGGCAGTTTCGGCGAGCGGTTATGGGGGCTGGCGCGCGGTATCGACGAGCGGGCAGTGCACAACGACAGTCGCAGGCAGTCGGTCAGTGTGGAGAACACCTACGACACCGACCTGCCTGACCTCGCCAGCTGTCTTGAACGGTTACCTGAACTGTTGGCCAGTCTGAATGAGCGAATCGCCCGAATGGACAGCAGCTATCGACCGGACAAACCTTTCGTGAAGGTCAAGTTCCATGACTTTAGCCAGACCACCCTGGAGCAGGCGGGGGCGGGCAGGGATCTGGAAAGTTATCGGCAGTTGCTGAGCCAGGCTTTTGCCCGTGGCGGAAAGCCGGTGCGTTTGCTGGGGGTAGGGGTGAGGCTGCGGGACTTGCGAGGGGCCCATGAGCAGTTGGAGCTGTTCCCAGGGCCGTGAGCAATGCAGTGTCGGCCAACCTCGTGAAAGCGGCCTTGCGTCACGATAGAGCTCCTGTGTAGCCCTAACGCGACGCAAGGCCGCTTTCACGGAGTCGAGCGTCTGGCTTTTTTAGCGGTATCTGGAGGGGCCGGTTTATCAGCGATGCTTTATTACTGCACGCCCGGATCTGCCACCAACCGGCCGGTAGCCTTGGTCAGCGCTTGCAGGAACTCCTGTTGCAGCTCCGGATCGTTGCGGGTCAGCTCGATCAGGCTCTGCTCCATTTCACTGGCCTCTTCTTCCAGGCCCAGCTCCGACAGGCGCTTGACCCGGTGTACCCACTGGCCGACGTCATCGTCTTCCAGGTCATCGAAAATCAGCTCATGGGCTTCGAGCAACTTGTTGCGCAGCGTGGCGCTGACCAACAAGCTGGCATCGCCACGCACGGCGTTCTCTTCATCAGCCACATGCAGGTGCAGGGTGCCGACGTGGTTGAGGTGCTGCTCGGAGAACGGGCTGTCCAGCAGGTTCAGGCGCAAGACGCCGTTTCTGTCGGTGGTCAGCTCGTGGGTTTGCTTGCCAGCCTTCACCTCGACCAGGCGTTCACTCCAGGGCATGCTGGTGAACTCTTCACGTTTGCCCTTCTGCACTTCGCTGATGCCTGCAAGGTTTTGCTGAGCACGACCATTGGACTGCACGTTCATGAACGGGTTTACCCCGGCCACGCCGTAGTTGAGCCAATCGTGCGTGACGCTGTCCGGCAGGTTGCCCAAGGCGAAGACGTTGACCACATTGGCGCCGATCCCGGCAACCACTGCCACCGCACCCAGCGGAATCTCGTAGATCTCCCGCCAGGGCTGGTAGGGCGTGTAGCGGTCATAGCGACGGGTGACTTCGAACTCGGTGACTTCGAAGCGCTTCTGCTCATTGACCCGAACGCGCCGTTGAGGCAGTTCCATCACCTTCGGCTCGCCGACATCGATCTGCAGACTGTGCTCGAGCAATTTGCGCTCGACGCGTTCCTCGTGCTCGCTGCGCTGGGACATCTGGTTGGCGCAGCCGCTGACCAGCAGGGCGCCGCACAAAGCGGCGCCCCCCAGGGTAAAGGTACTTCGCTTGGACATGATCACTCGTGCATTGGTTATCAGCGGCGAACGCGGGCCTGCAGGAAGGTCAGCACTTCATTGAGCGGCAGTGCCTGAGCCTCTTGCTCGGTGCGGTGCTTGTACTCCAGGTTGCCTTCGGCCAGGCCGCGATCGCTGACGACGATGCGGTGCGGGATGCCGATCAGCTCCATGTCGGCAAACTTGATGCCTGGGCTGGTCTTCTTGTCACGGTCGTCCAGCAACACTTCGAAGCCGGCAGCCGTCAACTCGGCGTACAGCTTGTCGGTTGCCTCGCGAACCACATCGGTTTCGTAGCGCAGCGGTACCAGGGCGATCTGGAACGGGGCCAGGGCGTCGTTCCAGATGATGCCCTTGTCGTCATAGCTCTGCTCGATGGCCGCGGCGACCACGCGGGACACGCCGATGCCGTAGCAGCCCATGGACAGGGTGACCGGCTTGCCGTTCTCGCCCAGTACCTGGCACTTGAGCGCCTCGCTGTACTTGGTGCCGAGCTGGAAGATGTGACCCACTTCGATACCGCGCTTGATCACCAGGGTGCCCTGGCCGTCCGGGCTCGGGTCACCTTCGACCACATTACGCAGGTCAGCGACCTGCGGGACGGGGAGGTCGCGCTCCCAGTTCACGCCGAAGTAGTGTTTGTCGTCGATGTTGGCACCGATGCCGAAATCACTCATCAGGGCGACCGAGCGGTCGATGATGCACTCCATCGGCAGGTTCATTGGGCCGAGCGAGCCAGCACCGGCGCCAATGGCCTCGCGCAGTTCGGCATCGGTGGCCATGACCAGCGGGTCGGCAACCTGTTCCAGCTTGGCGGCCTTGATTTCATTGAGCTCGTGGTCGCCACGGACCACCAGGGCGACCAGTTTGCCTTCCTCGGCACCGCGGACGATCAGGGTCTTGACGGTTTTCTCGATCGGCAGGCCGAAGTTGTCCACCAGATCCTTGATGGTCTTGGCATTCGGGGTGTCGACCAGGCGCAGTTCTTCAGTTGGCGCAGGGCGCACGGTTTCGCGCGGGATGGCCTCGGCCTTCTCGATATTGGCTGCGTAATCGGAAGTGTCGCTGAAGATCACGTCGTCTTCGCCGGACTCGGCCAGTACGTGGAACTCGTGAGAGTAGCTACCACCGATAGAGCCGGTGTCGGCCTGCACTGGGCGGAAGTCCAGGCCCAGGCGAGTGAAGATATTGCTGTACGCCTGGTGCATGCGGTCGTAGGTTTCTTGCAAGGAAGCCTGGTCGGCATGGAACGAGTAGGCGTCCTTCATGATGAACTCGCGGCCGCGCATCAGGCCGAAGCGCGGGCGGATCTCGTCACGGAACTTGGTCTGGATCTGGTACATGTTGAGCGGCAGCTGTTTATAGCTGGACAGCTCGTTACGGGCCAGGTCGGTGATGACCTCTTCGTGGGTCGGGCCGACGCAGAAGTCACGATTGTGGCGGTCTTTCAGGCGCAGCAGTTCAGGGCCGTATTGCTCCCAGCGGCCGGACTCCTGCCACAGCTCGGCAGGTTGGATGCTTGGCATCAACACTTCCAGGGCCCCAGCAGCGTTCATTTCCTCGCGGACCACGGCCTCGACCTTGCGCATTACCCGCAGGCCCATCGGCAGCCAGGTATACAGGCCGGAGGCCAGCTTGCGGATCATGCCAGCGCGCAGCATGAGCTGGTGGCTGATAACCACGGCGTCGGCAGGGGTTTCTTTTTGGGTGGCGAGCAAATATTGACTGGTGCGCATGGTGAGCCGTGTCGATTGCCTGAATGTGAAATGACCCCGCATTGTACGGGGGCGAAACGAAAGCGTACAGAATGCAGCACTGGCTGGCAGTTGTCAGCCAAGAAAAAACCCGGCATGTGCCGGGCTTTTTCAATTGCGAAGCGCTGTCGGCCGAAGCTTACAGGATGCTCAGCGGGTACTCGAGGATCAGGCGCAGGTCGTTGTTGTCCGAAGCGTAGTCGGCGTTGTACGCGTTGTTTGCACGGTAAACGGCGTAGCGTACGCGGAAGGACAGGTCTTTGGCCGGGCCTTCCTGAATGACGTACTTGGACTCGACGTTGAGCTCGTGTTCCTTACCTTCGGTGTTGGAAGTAGTCTCGATGTTGTCACCGTAGACGTAACGGGTCATGAAGCTCAGGCCAGGTACGCCGTAGGAAGCCATGTTCAGGTCGTAGCGAGCCTGCCAGGATTTCTCTTCGGCACCGACGAAGTCGGAGATCTGGATGGAGTTGGACACGAAGACAGTGCCGTTACCATCGACGCCATACAGGTAGCCGGTGTCGCCGCTGGAGCGCTGGTAGGCCAGGGTGAACTTGTGGCCGCCCAGGCTATAGGCAGCTGCAAGGCTCCACAGTTTGTTGTCCAGTTCGCCGTAGAGTTTCTGGCCCTGGTCCTTGGAGCGATAGCCGTTGAAGTCGAAGTTCAGCGCTTGGGTATCATCGATCGGCAGGGTGTAGTTGAGGTTGATGTACTGCTTCTTGAAGTAGTCATCGACATCAGAGGCTGCCAGGGTACCGACGAAGTTGTCGGTGAAGGAGTAGGTGGCACCGGCAATGTTGGCCGACGTCAGGCCAGGCGTGTGCTTGCCGTTGATGCTGTCCTTGCCCATGCCGGTTTGCGAGCTCAGCGCGGTGAAGCGACCGGCGCTCAATTCCAGGCCCTTGATCTCCTTGCTGGTGATCAAGGTACCTTCCGCCACTTCTGGCAGCAGACGGCTGTCATCGGTCGCGAACACAGGGCTTGCGACGAACTGGCGGCCATACTTCAGGGTGGTGTCGGAGAGGCGGAACTTGACGGCTGCGCCGCCTTTGCCTTGCGAATCTTCCGGGTGGCCGTCGCTGTCGGTGCGGAACAGGCCGTTACCGGCAGTGCCTTTGCCGCCATCGAACTTGACGCTACCCATGGCCATGAGGTCAACGCCCACGCCGATGGTGCCCTGGGTGAAGCCGGATTCGAAGGTGCCCAGCAGCGATGCGCCGCTGTCTTCGCGGTGGCCGCTCTTGAAGCCGCTGGAGCGGGTTGGGTCGGCAATGTTGCCTGCACCGTGCTTGAAGTCGCGGTTCATGTACATGGCGCGAGTCTTCAGGTTCAGCGAACTGTCTTCGATGAAACCTTTTGCTTCGTCTTGCGAAGAGGCTACGGCGAACTGCGAGGTCCCTGCCGCAACGGCCAGGGCGATCATGCTCCACTTCATCACGCGCATCGTGATTTGCTCCTTTGGTTTTTAGGAAGAGTACCGCTGTGCCCAAGTTTTTTAGTTATATGGGACAGCTCTTTCTTGTTATGTCGGCGAAAATGTATAGCACGCTGACTGTTGTTGGCGATATGGGAATAAACATCCTTTCGGTAACGTTACGCTCATGTCGCTTCTAGGTAGTTCCATGTCGCAAATCACGCCTCCCCAAGTGAGGCGTACAACGCCAGCGCTGTTTCTGTCACCGTAATCGATCTGTAATAAGAAAGTCCGGTTCGAGAAACTCCCTGGTGCCTCCAATGCCGCTGTTGTTATTTGTCGCGTCCACCCGGTCAATGCAGGTGTCGTGCCGACTTGGCGTGAAGGGAATGCAACAACCGTGCTCAAAATTCGCAACGCTTCATGAAATTTTCACAAAATCCCCGGGCAAGGGGCGCGAAGTCCCGCAAATACGGGGCGGTATCGGGGTGGGTGGTCTGCCGCCGAAGCACGTCGGCAAATGCCCAAAAGCTGCCTTAAAAGTCAATGTGTTACCGCGGACTGTTCAAGTTGAGTCGTTTGCGTGGGGGGATGTGTGGTGGGATCCACATTTTCGGCATCATTTTGGTGCGAAAAGTAGCGCAGTGTTACCGCAAGCGTGCAAAGGTGGCTCGTCCGTGAACCGAAAGTGAGCGCAATTCGAGCCGTTGCATGTCCAAAGGGGCGAAGCAGGGTATCCTCTGCGCAGGTTTTCCCGCATTCGACGGGGCTGTTTTCTTAGGAGGTTTGCCGTGTTCGTCCTGGATTCGCGTTTGCAGCAGGATTCCCTCGTGCTGGGGGATTTCCCATTGTCCCGTGTGTTGCTGAGCAAGGATGCCAATTACCCTTGGTTCATCCTGGTGCCACGGCGCGAAGGTGTGAGCGAGCTGTTCGACCTCAGCACCGATGAGCAGGCCCAGTTGTGGAAGGAAACCACCTACCTGGCTGAAGTCCTCAAGGATGAGTTCGCTGGCGACAAGATGAATGTGGCCACGTTGGGTAACGTGGTCAGCCAGATGCACATGCACGTCATCGTACGCCGCCATGGCGATGCAGCCTGGCCGGCGCCGGTGTGGGGCAAGGTGCCTGCGATCGAGTACGGCCCAGGGCAGGTCGACGCCATACGCCAGCGCCTGCGTGCGCGGCTCGATGATCAATACCAGGAGGCCTGAAATGTCTGCCGAATCGCGCATCATCGAGCTGGAGACCCGTCAGGCGTTCCAGGATGACACCATTCAGGCATTGAATGATGTGGTGGTCGAGCAGGGGCGGGTGATCGAGCGCCTGCAGTTGCAGATGGCCGAGCTGATCAAGCGATACGAAGAAATGGTCGGGCAATATGGTGGTGAAGGCGAAGAGGCGCCTCCGCCACATTATTGAAGGGCGGCCCTGGGGTGGCCAGGGCCATGCACGGTCAGCGGCGGGTAACCGCGACCACGTCTTCGGCTTGCAGGCCCTTGTCGCGATGCATCACCGAAAACTCCACGCGCTGGCCTTCGACCAGAATGCGGTGGCCCTCGCCACGAATGGCGCGAAAGTGGACGAAGATGTCATCGCCCGAATCGCGGGAGATGAAGCCAAAGCCCTTCGAGGTATTGAACCACTTGACGGTGCCGGTATCGCGCTTGCCGCCTTCCAGGGGCGCCTGCTGGGTGCTGCGGGCTTTGCGGCCGCTGCGCGCGAAGCCAGCGGCCAGGTGCAGCGCGACGGCCAATGCCGCACAGACCAGGGCGGCCAGGTTGCCCATTTCCGGGCGTGCCAGCAGCGTCAGGGTCTGCAGCACCACGGCCACCACCAGCAGGGCGCAGGCCAGGTGTTGCAATTGCTGGCGAGCGCCTCGGTAGTACAGCGGTACGACCGGGGCGAGCAGCAGGTTGAGCAGGCCGAGCAGGGCGAGGTAGACCGCGTCGGGTTGTTGCAGGAAAGGTGTTGCATCGGTTTTCAGGCCAGGTATGAGCGACAGCAGCAAAGCCGCTACGCCCGTCACCAGATGGACGATCTTGAACATGGGTTGGCTCACAGTTGATAAGGCCGATCACAGGAAGAGCTGGCGGCACGGTGCGCATGAGGTGTAGAGCGCGAACACGTGGCAGGCCAGCCTATGCACCCGGCAATGACAATCCGCACGGGTGGCACCGTGCCTATTTAACAGCAAAGGCGGGGGCTTCTCAAACCGAGGGCGGTTGCCGTCGATCCATTGCCTTGTGTCACATGCGGGTTGGGGAAAGTGTTGGTACAGTGTTTCGGGCCCGCTTGTTCAACAAGCCATCATGGAAAAGGGGAACTTCATGGCAATCGATATCGGTATCTCTGAAGAAGATCGCAAATCCATCGTCGAAGGGCTTTCTCGCCTGTTGTCGGATACCTATGTGCTGTATCTGAAAACCCACAACTTTCACTGGAACGTCACCGGCCCGTCCTTCCGCACGTTGCACCTGATGTTCGAGGAGCAATACAACGAGTTGGCGCTGGCCGTCGATTCGATCGCCGAGCGCATTCGTGCCTTGGGCTTCCCTGCGCCCGGTTCCTATGCCTTTTACGCGCGACATTCGTCGATCAAGGAAGAAGAGGGCGTGCCAGCAGCGGACGAAATGATCCGGCAGCTGGTGCAGGGTCAGGAGGCGGTGGTGCGTACGGCGCGCAGCATTTTCCCGGTGGTGGACAAGGTCAGTGACGAGCCGACCGCCGACCTGCTGACTCAACGGATGCAGGTGCACGAGAAGACGGCCTGGATGTTGCGGGTGCTGTTGGACGGTAAATAGTCGTCTTATTGCGTCGGAATCCTGATAAAGCCCGGTTGTGCCCAGCGCAATCGGGCTTTGGCGTTTTGGCGGGAAACCCTTGCCGCTGCTTAGCGGTGGGTGTCGCGGGCTTCATTGGGGCTGAGTTCCCGTGGCAGTGGAGTGACCCGATGCAAGACACGACGCAAGCGATGAAGCGAGGGGGTAATCAAGGGCGCTGGCCAGGTCGGCAGTGCGTCGACCCGTTCAAGGCCGATTTCGACATGTTGCAGATCCAGCCGGTGTCCCGTTCGGTAAGGCTCAACGGATTTTCCACCTGCTTGCGCCTGGAGGCGGTCTACTGGCGCATCCTGGAGCGGATTGCCGCAGCCAATGGCTGTTCGGTCAGTGCTGTGCTGTCGTACGTGGACCGCGAGGTGCACCTGCGTCAGGGCGGGGTGAGGAACTTCAGTGGCCTGATTCGGGTGATCTGCGTCGCCTGGCTGCTTGAGCCGCCGAGCGGACGCTGATCGCCGGGCGGGCTGCGCAGCGCCTGTTAACCATATATAATCCCGCTTTTTGCTGCCCCGGCAGCCTGCGTTGTGGTTGACGAGAGACATCCATGCCCCTGTATGACTATCAATGTGAATCCTGCGATCACCGGATGGAGGTGTTGCAGAAGATCAGCGCCGCGCCGCTGACCGATTGCCCGGCGTGTCAGGCGCCTGCGTTGAAGAAGCTGCTGTCGGTGCCCGGTTTCCGCCTGAGCGGTAACGGTTGGTACGAAACCGACTTCAAGACCGGGGCAAAAAAGAATCTGGCAGGCGGCGACAAGGCCGACTGAGTTGAATTGCAGTAGTCGGGTCTTGCAGTATTAGCCCTCTGGGCGGTCAAGACCTCCACCGAATACACGAATCACGAGAAGCGAAACCACCATCATGATGCGCAGCCATTATTGCGGCCAACTGAACGAGAGCCTGGACGGCCAGGAAGTCACCCTTTGCGGCTGGGTCCATCGTCGCCGCGACCACGGCGGGGTGATCTTCCTCGATATCCGTGACCGCGAAGGCATGGCTCAGGTCGTGTTCGACCCGGATCGCGCCGAAACCTTCGCCGCTGCCGACCGCGTGCGCAGCGAGTATGTCGTGCAGATCACTGGCAAGGTACGCAAGCGTCCGGAAGGTGCGGTGAACGCCAACATGGCCTCCGGCGCCATCGAAATCCTCGGCTACCAGCTGAATGTGCTCAACGAAGCGGAAACCCCTCCCTTCCCGTTGAACGAATACTCCGACGTGGGCGAGGAAACCCGTCTGCGCTACCGCTTCATCGACCTGCGTCGTCCGGAAATGGCCGACAAGCTGCGCCTGCGTTCGCGCATCACCAGCAGCATTCGTCGCTTCCTCGACGAGAACGGCTTCCTCGACGTCGAAACCCCGATCCTCACCCGAGCCACGCCGGAAGGTGCGCGCGACTACCTGGTGCCGAGCCGTACCCACGCTGGCAGCTTCTTTGCCCTGCCGCAGTCGCCGCAGCTGTTCAAGCAGCTGCTGATGGTGGCCGGTTTCGACCGTTACTACCAAATTGCCAAGTGCTTCCGTGACGAGGACCTGCGTGCCGACCGTCAGCCGGAATTCACCCAGATCGACATCGAAACCAGCTTCCTGGACGAATCCGAGATCATGGGCCTCACCGAGAGCATGATCCGCAAGCTGTTCAAGGAAGTGCTGGACCTGGAGTTCGGCGAGTTCCCGCACATGACCTTCGAGGAGGCCATGCGTCGTTACGGTTCCGACAAGCCAGACCTGCGTATTCCGCTGGAGCTGGTCGACGTTGCCGATCAGCTCAAGGACGTCGACTTCAAAGTCTTCGCCGGCCCGGCCAACGATCCGAAGTGCCGCGTGACCGCCCTGCGCCTGCCTGGCGGTGCCAGCATGCCGCGCAGCAAGATCGACGAGTACACCAAGTTCGTGGGCATCTATGGTGCCAAGGGCCTGGCGTACATCAAGGTCAACGAGCGTGCCAAGGGCGTCGAAGGCCTGCAGTCGCCAATCGTCAAGAACATCCCTGAGGCCAACCTCAACGTGATCCTCGATCGCGTGGGTGCGGTCGACGGCGACATCGTGTTCTTCGGTGCCGACAAGTTCAAGATCGTCAGCGAAGCCCTGGGCGCGCTGCGTATCCGCCTGGGCCACGACTTCGAGCTGCTGACCTGCGAGTGGGCGCCGATGTGGGTGGTCGACTTCCCGATGTTCGAAGAGAACGAAGACGGCAGCTTCACCGCGTTGCATCACCCGTTCACCGCGCCGAAGTGCACCCCTGAAGAGCTCGAGGCCAACCCGGCCGGCGCGCTGTCCCGTGCCTACGACATGGTGCTCAACGGTACCGAACTGGGTGGCGGTTCGATCCGTATTCACCGCAAGGAAATGCAACAGGCGGTATTCCGCCTGCTGGGTATCGAGGCGGCAGAGCAGGAAGAGAAGTTCGGCTTCCTGCTCGACGCTCTGAAGTTCGGCGCACCGCCACACGGTGGTCTGGCCTTCGGTCTGGACCGTCTGGTCATGCTGATGACCGGCGCCCAGTCGATCCGTGAAGTGATCGCCTTCCCGAAAACCCAGAGCGCCGCGTGCGTCATGACCCAGGCCCCTGGCATGGTCGATGCCAAGGCACTGCGCGAGCTGCACATCCGTCTGCGCGAGCAGACCAAGGTCGAGTAAGCGGACCGCGGGCGCACCCGCAGGGTTGCGCCCATGCGCTTTTGCGCAAGATCACACGCGTTCCGCCCTACGGGGCGGAACTTGTTTCTGTATCAAGGATTTTGGAGTCGATATGGCTGGTCATTCCAAGTGGGCGAACATCAAGCACCGCAAAGAGCGCCAGGATGCCAAGAGAGGCAAGATCTTCACCAAGTGGATCCGCGAGCTGACGGTCGCCGCCAAGCAGGGCGGGCCTGATCCGGCCTCCAACCCGCGCCTGCGTCTGGCGTTGGACAAGGCGCTGGGCGCCAACATGAGCCGCGACATCATCGACCGGGCCGTGGCCCGTGGTGCTGGCACCAACGAAAGCGACAACGTCGAAGAGCTCAGCTACGAAGGTTATGGCCCAGGTGGCGTGGCCATCATGGTCGAAGCCATGACCGACAATCGCAACCGCACCGCAGCGGCCGTTCGCCATGCCTTCACCAAATGTGGCGGCAACCTCGGTACCGATGGTTCGGTCGCGTACCTGTTCGAGCGCAAGGGGCAGATCAGCTTTGCCCCTGGCCTTGACGAGGATGCCCTGATGGAAGCGGCCATGGAGGCCGATGCCGATGACGTTGTGGCCAACGAAGACGGTTCGTTCGATGTGTTTACCTCGTTCAACAGCTTCTATGCCGTGCGTAACGCCTTGGAGGAAGCTGGCTTCAAGGCCGCCGATGCCGAGATCGTGATGCAGCCGACCACCAGCGCCGAACTGGACCAGGACGGGGCCGAGAAGGTGCTCAAGCTGATCGACATGCTCGAAGACCTGGATGACGTACAGAACGTCTACTCCAATGCCGAGATTTCCGAAGAGATCCTGGAAAAACTTGGCTAAGGTGCCCTGGGCATCCGGGCCAGGCAGGTAGCTTTATTGGGGCCGCTGTGCAGCCCATCGCTGGCTTGCAGTGATGGGGCGCGCAGCGGCCCCAATGGTGTTTAAACATGGGCTTTGTACGACAGGCACTATGACTCTGATTCTTGGTATCGACCCCGGCTCGCGGATCACCGGTTACGGCGTGGTACGCCAAACCGCGCGTGGTTGCGAGTACGTGGCGTCGGGCTGCATCCGCACCGGCAGTGGCGAGCTGCATGAGCGATTGCAGATCGTCTTTCGTGGTGTCGGAGAAATCATCGCCCAGCACGGCCCGGTGACCATGGGGATCGAGCGGGTGTTCATGGCTCGCAATGCCGACTCGGCGCTCAAGCTTGGCCAGGCCCGTGGCGCGGCGATCGTTGCCGCCGCCGAGGCGGGTCTGGAAATCGCCGAGTACAGTGCCACCCAGGTCAAGCAGGCCGTTGCCGGTACCGGGGGGGCCAACAAGGAGCAGGTGATGATGATGGTCATGCATTTGCTCAAATTGACCCAGAAACCGCAGATCGACGCATCCGACGCACTGGCCATCGCCTTGTGTCATGCCCATACCCGCTCCAGCCTGGTGCCTCACGGCTTGGCGACGGCTCGGCGGCGTGGTGGACGCTTGCGTCTGTAAGCACTTCATGCGCTGATACACATTTTGCTCGGGTGAAACGTTCACCCGCTGCTTTTGCTGATAGGGTTGTGCGGTCTTTGATCGGCTCCCCGAGAGGAAGGATCGGAACGTGATTGGACGTTTGCGCGGCACCCTGGCGGAAAAACAGCCGCCGCACCTGATTATCGATGTCAATGGCGTGGGCTATGAGCTCGAAGTGCCGATGACCACCCTGTACCGTCTGCCCAAGGTGGGCGAGTCGGTCACCGTGCATACCCACCTGGTGGTGCGCGAGGATGCGCACCTGCTGTATGGGTTTCATGAAAAGCGCGAGCGTGAGCTGTTTCGCGAGCTGATTCGTCTCAATGGCGTAGGACCGAAGCTGGCATTGGCCTTGATGTCTGGCCTTGAGGTCGACGAACTGGTGCGCTGTGTCCAGGCCCAGGACGCTTCGACGCTGGTGCGGGTGCCCGGCGTTGGCAAGAAGACCGCCGAGCGCTTGCTGGTCGAGCTCAAGGACCGGTTCAAGGCCTGGGAAACCTCGCCTGCGATGTTCACGCTCGTCTCCGATGGGCCGGTGCCGGTCAGCAGCGCCAATAACGCCGAGGCCGATGCGGTCAGTGCGCTGGTGTCTCTGGGCTACAAGCCTCAGGAGGCGAGCAAGGCGGTATCCGCCATCAAGGACAAGGCTGGCTTGAGTAGCGAAGAGCTGATTCGCCGTAGCCTGAAGGGGATGATTACCAAGTGATCGAAGCCGACCGCTTGATCGCCGCCACTGGCCGCGACCGTGAAGAAGTCCAGGATCGGGCGATTCGCCCGCTGCGGCTGGATGAATACATCGGCCAGCCCGTCGTGCGCGAGCAGATGTCCCTGTTCATCCAGGCTGCTCGCGGTCGCCACGAGTCGCTGGATCACACCCTGATTTTTGGTCCGCCCGGGCTGGGCAAGACCACCCTGGCCAATATCATCGCCCATGAGATGGGCGTATCGGTCAAAAGTACCTCGGGCCCCATTCTCGAACGGCCGGGTGACCTGGCAGCCATGCTGACCAACCTTGAACCTCATGACGTACTGTTCATCGACGAAATCCACCGGCTGTCGCCAGTGGTCGAAGAAGTGCTGTATCCGGCCATGGAAGACTTCCAGCTCGACATCATGATCGGCGAAGGGCCTGCCGCCCGCTCGATCAAGCTCGACCTGCCGCCGTTCACCCTGGTCGGTGCCACCACCCGTGCCGGCATGCTCACCAACCCGCTGCGCGATCGCTTCGGTATCGTTCAGCGTCTGGAGTTCTACAGCAACCAGGACCTGGCCACCATCGTCAGTCGGTCGGCCAGCATCCTCGGGCTTTCGATCGAGGACCAGGGTGCCTTCGAAATTGCCCGGCGTGCCCGTGGCACGCCGCGTATCGCCAACCGACTGCTGCGCCGGGTGCGCGACTACGCCGAAGTGCGTGGCAAGGGGCAGATCACCAAGGCCGTGGCCGACTTGGCGTTGAACCTGCTGGATGTCGACGAGCGTGGTTTCGACCACTCCGACCGCCGCCTGCTGCTGACCATGATCGAGAAGTTCGACGGCGGTCCTGTGGGCGTGGACAACCTGGCGGCGGCCATCAGCGAAGAGCGCCACACCATCGAGGATGTGCTCGAGCCTTACCTGATCCAGCAAGGCTATATCATGCGCACCCCGCGCGGGCGCGTAGTCACGCGGCATGCCTACCTGCATTTCGGTCTGAACGTGCCCGGAAGGCTGGGGGAGGGGGGCGATTATTGCGAGCCAGGCGATGAATGACAGATCGAATCCCGCTTTTCGTGGTCCTACCGCTGGCATGCCGCAGGGTTGCTGGCAATCAGACATTATTTAAGAAAAAACAGTTGCTACAGCGGATTGGCAAGCTGAGGAGTAAGCACTAGAGTATGCGCGCGCAAAATGGCCTGGAACCGTTCGCACACCGTTGTCGCGTCTATTACGAGGACACCGATGCCGGTGGCGTGGTGTATTACGTCAATTATCTGAAATTCATGGAGCGTGCGCGCACGGAGCGGTTGCGCCACCTGGGCTTTTCCCAGGCGCAGCTGGCCGGAGAAAACCTCCTGTTCGTGGTCCACTCCAGCGAAGCACGCTATCACGCGCCGGCGCGCCTGGACGACGAGCTCCGGGTCACCGCGCAAGTACTTGAACTCAATCGCGCCAGTCTGCGTTTCGTACAGCAGGTCTGGCGGGAAAAGGATGAAACGCTGCTCTGCGAGGGGCAGTTCCTGGTGGCCGCCGTGCGCGCCGACACTTTCAAACCCCGGGCCATTCCCCCAGAGCTGCGTGACGCCTTCCTGGCGGACGGCACGGGTACTCAATCGAATGCAGGAGAATAAGCGTGGAAGCTAACGTCGTCGACCATACCTCCATGTGGAGTCTGGTCAGCAATGCCAGCATCGTGGTGCAGTTGGTCATGCTGGCCTTGGTGGCTGCCTCGGTCACTTCATGGATCATGATCTTCCAGCGCAGCACCATGCTGCGTGCCGGTCGTCGTGCGCTGGATGCTTTCGAGGAGCGTTTCTGGTCGGGTATCGATCTGTCCAAGCTCTATCGCCAGGCTGGCAGCAACCCCGATCCTGACTCCGGTGTTGAACAGGTCTTTCGTGCCGGTTTCAAAGAGTTCTCGCGTCTGCGCCAGCAACCTGGCGTCGACCCGGATGCAGTGATGGAAGGCGTTGGCCGTGCCATGCGCGTTGCCATCTCCCGTGAGGAAGAAAAGCTCGAGCAGAGCCTGCCGTTCCTGGCCACCGTCGGTTCCACCAGCCCGTACATCGGCCTGTTCGGTACCGTATGGGGCATCATGAACTCCTTCCGTGGCCTGGCCAGCGCCCAGCAGGCCACCTTGGCCACTGTCGCTCCTGGTATCGCCGAGGCCCTGATCGCCACCGCAATCGGCCTGTTCGCCGCAATTCCCGCGGTCATCGCCTACAACCGTTTTGCTGCCCGCAGTGAAGTGCTGATCGGCCGTTACTACACCTTCGCCGACGAGTTCCAGGCGATCCTGCACCGTAAAGTGCACACCAGCGAAGAGTAAGCAGGTAGAAGCCCATGGCCCGAGTTCGCCACAAACGCAAGCCGGTCGCCGAGATGAACGTGGTGCCCTACATCGACGTGATGCTGGTGCTGCTGGTTATCTTCATGGTGACGGCCCCCATGCTCAACCAGGGCGTGAAGGTCGACCTGCCCAAGGTTTCCAGTGAAGCCTTGCCGCAGGACAACAACGTCCAGATCCTGACCATCTCCATCAAGGCCGACAAAACCTACTACTGGAACCTCGGCAGCGAAGTCGACACCGACAAGCAGATGGACAAGGCCATGACCCTGCCGGAAATGACCAGTGCGGTGACCAAGATCATCGCCGCCGGTCGCGACCAGGGCAAACAGACCCAGGTCTTCATTCGTGGCGACAAGGCTGTCGACTACGGCGCCGTCATGGGCGCCATGGGCGGGTTGCAGAAGGCCGGTGTCGGTAACGTTGGCCTGATTACCGAGGCGCCCTGATGCAGCAGCGAGAGCCATCCGCCTCGGAAAGCTACTTCTGGCCCAGCATCTGGGCCATCGGCCTGCATGTGCTGGTGTTCGCCATGCTGTTCGTCAGCTTTGCGATGACGCCTGAGCTGCCGCCTTCCAAGCCGATCGTCCAGGCGACCCTGTACCAGCTCAAATCCAAGAGCCAGGCGACCACCCAGACCAATCAGAAGATTGCCGGGGAAGCGAAGAAAACCGCTTCGCGCCAGACCGAGGTCGAGCAGCTGGAGCAGAAGAAGGTCGAGCAGGAGGCCATAAAGGCCGCGGAACAAAAGAAAGCCGACGCCGCTCAAAAGGCCGAAGAGGCCCGCGAAGCCGCCGAGGCCAAGAAGGCCGAAGAGGCTGCCAAGGCTGCCGAGGCCAAGAAAGCCGCCGAAGCCAAGAAGGCTGAAGAAGCGAAGAAAGCCGCTGAGAAACAGCAGGCTGACATCGCCAAGAAAAAGGCAGAGGAAGAGGCCAAGAAGCAGGCCGAGGAAGAAGCCAAGAAACAAGCCGCTGAGGAGGCCAAGAAAAAGGCCGCCGAGGAGGCGAAGAAGAAAGCAGCCGAGGACGCCAAGAAGAAAGCGGCGGCCGAGGAAGCGAAGAAGAAGGCAGCTGAAGAGGCCAAGAAAAAGGCCGCGGCAGATGCCCAGAAGAAGAAGGCACAGGAAGCGGCTCGCAAGGCGGCGGAAGACAAGAAAGCCCAGGCATTGGCCGAGCTGTTGTCCGACACCACCGAGCGGCAGCAGGCCCTGGCCGACGAGCAGGGGGACCAGGTGGCCGGCGATTTCGACGACCTGATTCGTATGCGCGCGGCCGAAGGCTGGGCGCGTCCACCTTCTGCGCGCAAAGGCATGACGGTAGTCCTGCAGATCAGCATGCTGCCGGATGGCACCATTACCGGCGTCAGTGTGGCTCGCTCCAGTGGAGACGGTCCATTCGACAGTTCGGCGGTGGCAGCAGTGAAGAACATCGGTCGCTTGACCGAAATGCAGGGCTTGAAGCCGAACGAGTTCAATCCGTACCGTTCGTTCAAGATGACATTTACACCTGAGGATCTTGCGTTGTGATTAAACTCCTTCGAGGAATGCTGGTCATGCTCTGCTGCGTGGCTGGCATGGCCATGGCAGAGGAAAAGAACATCCTGGTCACCAGCGGCAGCGACAGGGCTACGCCCATCGCGGTTGTGCCGTTCGGTCTGCAGGGTGGTAGCGTGCTGCCGGAAGACATGGCCGATATCATTGGTAACGACCTGCGCAACTCTGGCTACTACGCGCCAATTCCACGGCAGAACATGATCAGCCAGCCGACCCAGGCCAGCGAAGTGATCTTCCGTGACTGGAAAGCCCTTGGTGCCCAGTACGTCATGGTTGGCAGCATCGTGCCGTCGGGCGGGCGCCTGCAGGTTCAATACGCACTGTTCAACGTCGCCACCGAGCAGCAAGTGCTGACCGGCAGCGTCGCGGGCGGTGTCGACCAGTTGCGCGACATGTCCCACTACATCGCCGACCAGTCGTTCGAGAAGCTCACCGGCATCAAGGGTGCATTCTCCACCCGCATGCTGTACGTGACCGCTGAGCGCTTCTCGGCCAACAACACCCGCTACACCCTGCAGCGTTCGGACTACGATGGTGCCCGCGCTGTGACCCTGCTGCAGTCGCGCGAGCCGATCCTGTCGCCGCGCTTCGCACCGGATGGCAAACGCATCGCCTATGTCTCGTTCGAGCAGAAGCGTCCGCGTATCTTCATCCAGCACATCGATACCGGTCGCCGCGAACAGGTCACCAACTTCGAGGGCCTGAACGGTGCACCAGCCTGGTCCCCGGATGGCACCCGCCTGGCCTTCGTACTTTCGAAGGATGGCAATCCGGACATTTATGTGATGAACGTTGCCTCGCGCCAGATCAGCCGCGTCACCGCCGGCCCGGGTATCAATACCGAACCGTTCTGGGGTAAAGATGGCAACACCCTGTACTTCACCTCCGACCGTGGCGGCAAACCGCAGATCTACAAGCAGTCGGTCAGCGGTGGTGGTGCCGAGCGCGTAACTTTCGTGGGTAACTACAACGCCAACCCGAAACTTTCGGCCGATGAAAAGACCTTGGTGATGATTCACCGTCAGCAGGGTTTCACCAACTTCAAAGTGGCTGCCCAGGATCTGCAACGTGGAAGTGTAAAGATTCTCTCCGAGACCAGTCTTGATGAGTCTCCCACTGTTGCGCCAAACGGCACCATGCTAATCTACGCCACCCGCCAGCAGGGCCGGGGAGTCTTGATGCTCGTGTCGCTTAATGGACGCGTGAGGCTCCCACTTCCTACCGCTCAAGGCGAAGTCAGAGAACCGTCCTGGTCCCCTTACCTGAACTGATTGCGGCGTAATACTTTTGCTTAACACACTGGGGTTTCATTAGGAGTTTCACGATGGAAATGCTGAAGTTTGGTAAATTTGCTGCGCTGGCTCTGGCCATGGCCGTAGCTGTAGGTTGCTCCTCGAAAGGCGGCGACAACGCTGGTGAAGGCGCTGTTGACCCGAACGCTGGCTACGGTGCCAACACTGGCGCTGTCGACGGCTCCCTGAGCGAAGAAGCCGCCCTGCGCGCAATCACCACCTTCTACTTCGAATACGACAGCTCGGATCTGAAGCCAGAAGCCATGCGCGCCCTGGACGTTCACGCCAAGGACCTGAAAGCCAACGGCAACCGCGTTGTTCTGGAAGGCAACACCGACGAGCGCGGCACCCGCGAGTACAACATGGCTCTGGGTGAGCGTCGTGCCAAGGCCGTTCAGCGCTACCTGGTTCTGCAGGGCGTTTCCCCTGCTCAACTGGAACTGGTCTCCTACGGCGAAGAGCGTCCGGTTGCCACTGGCAACGACGAGCAGTCCTGGGCTCAGAACCGTCGCGTAGAACTGCGTAAGTAAGTTCTCATGCGTATGTGCCGCCGTGTAGTAACCGTCCTCGCACTCAGCCTGCCGCTTGCGGCTTGGGCTGAGGTTCCTGTAGTAGATGACAACGCAGGTGCTTACCCACCTTCGGGTTATGGCACGAGCGGCGCCTATGCCGGGGCAGGGGCTTCGACCCCTGCCTCTGCACAGGGCCAGCTGTTCATGCAGCTGCAACAGATGCAGGATCAGATTTCCCGCCAGCAGGGCATCATCGAAGAGTTGCAGAACGATGTGGCCCGCATGAAGCAGGAAAACCTGGAGCGTTACCAGGATCTGGACCGTCGCATCAACAGTGGCGCCGCGCCAGCCGCGACCCCTGACAATTCTTCTACCGGCGGTGCACCTGGTGCCGCCGCCGGTGCTGCAGCAGGCGCCGCTGGCGCTGCTGCGCAACAACCGGCCGCCAGTAGCGAACCGGGTGATCCGGCGAAAGAGAAGCTGTATTACGATGCCGCTTTCGACCTGATCAAGCAGAAGGACTTCGACAAGGCTGCACAAGCCTTCGGCGCCTTCCTGCGCAAGTACCCCAACAGTCAGTACGCCGGCAATGCCCAGTATTGGCTGGGTGAGGTGAACTTGGCCAAGGGCGATCTGCAGGCTGCCAGCCAGGCCTTCGCCCAGGTTGGCCAGAAGTACCCCAAGCACAGCAAGGTGCCGGATTCGCTGTACAAACTGGCTGATGTCGAGCGCCGTATGGGGCATACCGACAAGGTCAAGGGCATCCTCCAGCAAGTCATCAGCCAGTACCCAGGCACATCCGCCGCGCAACTGGCCCAGCGTGACCTGCAGAAGCTCTAAGCTGCAATGCTTGAAAGAAACCCGCGCTTGTCGCGGGTTTTTTCGTTAGAATCAATGCCCTTTTTTCGTAAACACGCTGCTGCGGATAACGCCATGTCGAGTCCGCAACAGTGCCTGACGGAGGCGGACAGCCTGTTTAGCTGTCACGCCCGTGGCGATCATGCAAGACACATTACGCATCACCGAAGTCTTTTACTCTTTGCAGGGTGAAACGCGAACGGCTGGGCTGCCCACAGTATTCGTGCGCCTTACCGGTTGTCCCCTGCGTTGCCAGTACTGCGACAGTGCCTACGCCTTCAGTGGCGGCACCGTCCGCACCCTCGACGACATTCTCGAGCAGGTGGCCGGTTACAAGCCGCGTTACGTCTGTGTAACCGGTGGCGAGCCGTTGGCCCAACCCAACGCCTTGCCGCTGCTGCAGCGGCTGTGCGATGCCGGCTACGAAGTCTCCCTCGAGACCAGCGGTGCCCTGGATATCGCCGGCACCGATACCCGCGTCAGCCGTGTAGTCGACCTCAAGACGCCCGGCTCGGAGGAGTCTCACCGAAACCGTTACGAGAACATCGAGCACCTGACCCACAATGACCAGGTCAAGTTCGTCATCTGCTCTCGCGAGGACTATGACTGGGCGGTTTCCAAGCTCATTCAGTACAACCTCGCTGAACGTGCCGGGGAAGTGTTGTTCTCACCAAGTCATCACCAGGTGAGCGCCACCGACCTTGCGGACTGGATCGTAGCCGACAACCTGCCCGTGCGCTTCCAGCTGCAGCTGCACAAGCTGCTGTGGAACGACGAACCCGGACGTTGATTGAAGGAGTAGCAGTACATGAGTGAGAAACGCGCGGTAATTCTGCTGTCCGGCGGCCTGGATTCGGCCACGGTGGTGGCCATGGCCAAGGCCGAGGGCTACAGCTGCTATACCATGAGCTTCGATTACGGCCAGCGCCACCGTGCCGAGCTTAACGCAGCCGCTCGCGTAGCGCGGGACCTGGGTGTCGTCGAACATAAGGTCATCGGCCTGAACCTTGATGGTATTGGCGGTTCGGCCCTGACCGACAGCAGCATCGATGTGCCGGAAACCCCGGGCGAGGGCATTCCGGTGACCTACGTGCCGGCTCGCAATACGGTGTTCCTGTCGCTGGCGCTGGGTTGGGCTGAAGTGCTCGAAGCGCGCGATATCTTTATTGGTGTGAACGCGGTGGACTATTCCGGCTATCCCGATTGCCGCCCTGAGTTCGTCGAAGCGTTCGAGCGCATGGCCAACCTTGCCACCAAGGCTGGTGTAGAGGGGCAGGGCTTCCGTATCCAGGCGCCACTGCAGAACATGAGCAAGGCACAGATCGTCCAGGCGGGTCTTGCTCGCGGCGTGGACTACAGCCTCACCGTGTCCTGCTACCAGGCCGACGATGACGGCCGTGCCTGTGGCAAATGCGACAGTTGCCGCCTGCGTGCCGAGGGCTTCAAGGCCGCCGGTGTACAGGACCCGACGCGATATTTTTAAAAAATTTTGCGATGGGGTGTTGATTTCCCGTTAGAAATCAGTATTATACGCGCCATCCAACGGGTCGTTAGCTCAGTTGGTAGAGCAGTTGGCTTTTAACCAATTGGTCGTAGGTTCGAATCCTACACGACCCACCATATTCACAGCGGTTCGTGAGTGCTAGAGAGGGGCTTGCCACAGCCGTGTCTAGTCTTGGAGCCGTCTGGAGCGAACCTTAGGCTCGCTTCACCGTGATGTCTATATGAAATAGCCCGCAGCCTGCATCGGTTTGCGGGCTTTTTCGTTGGACCAGCCAGTGTTAGCACCTGCCTTCACTCCGGTCCCACCTGCGCCTAGTGCTCAAAGAAAAAATCATGAAAAACAGCTTCGTAGCTGAGGCAGATCATCGTTTTTCGGCCACGGCCAGTCCTACCTACTCCAGCATGCTTTAAAAAATGCTGCAGTTATAGCTGAGGTATCAGCTCCCCCTATACGACCCGACGGCGTTGACCGATGGCGCTATGTCCATCAGCGCGGTAGGGTCGAAAGCGTCTTCTGTCGGGTACGGTCGGCAGTGCGATCGACACCGCTTACCAGACCACCAAGCAAGCGGTCCAGGAAGACGACAGCCGGCTTTCCGCCCTGCAGGGCATCAAGGCTGGCCTGACCGGTGTGCAGGCCTGGCAGGCTGCCCATCAGAATGGCGGTATGACGGCGGATAATGCTGGCCAGTTCGTCGGCATCGCCGTTTCGCTGGGGGGCAGAAGTCGAGTTCTCGCCAGACTCAGGAGCAGATCGTCAGCCAGGTAGCAGCCTGACCAGCGGCAACGACCTGAGCATTGTTGCCACCGGCAACGGGACCGACAGTGACGGGGATATCCGCGTTCAAGGCAGCCAACTGAAGGCTGGCAACGACCTTTTGTTGTCTGCCGAGCGCGACATCCACCTTGAGGCTGCTTCCAATACGCAAAAGCTCGATGGCAAAAACAGCAGCAGTGGCGGGGCCATCGGCGCCAGTATCGGTGTTGGCTCCAGCGGCGCGGGCGTCAGCATCTTCGCCAACGCCAACAAGGGCACTGGCAACGAGAAAGGCAACGGTACCACTTGGACCGAAACCACGCTGGACGCCGGTAATGAGGCGACCCTGCTCAGCGGGCGCGATACTGTACTCAAAGGGGCGCAGGTCAACGCTGCGAAGATCACCGCCGACTTGAGACGTGACCTGACGCTGCAAAGCCTGCAGGACACCGACAATTACAAGTCCAAGCAGACCAATGTCAGCGGTGGCTTAAGCGTCACCATCGGCTCGGGCGGTGCAAGCGGTTGTCTCCAAGGTCTTCAACGCGCCCTGGCAGCGCTGCCGCGTGCATTTCATGCGTAACGCCATAGCCCATGTCGGCAAGGGACAACGCACCATGGTGGCGGCGCTTTTGCGCACGGTTTTCGCCTAAGACAGCCGTGCCGAATGCCACCAGCAGTGGCGCCTGGTTGCTGACCAACTGCGCGAGAAGTACCCCAAGATCGCAACGCTCATGGACGGCCGCGAGGATGAAGTACTGGCGCACATGGCGTTTCCCAAGGCGCACCGACAGCAACTGCACAGCACTAATCCTCTGGAGCGACTCAACGCCGAGATCAAGCGTCGCACCGACGTCGTGGGCATCTTCCCCAACGACCCGGCCATCACACGGCTGGTAGGGGCGATGCTGCTAGAGCAGGACGACGAGTGGTGCCTGCAACGGCGGTATATGCAGCTGGAGGCCTTTGAGGCCGTCAGCGATAATCCACAGGCCAAGCTGTCGGCCGTGATCAATTAAACGGCAAGCTCAATAGCCAAAGCCATGATGAGTTATACCACTTCCTGGGACACGATCATTGCGTAAGTCGACCACATGAGGATTCTGGTCTGTTGCCGCTGCTCGGGCATACGCCAGACTTAGGTGCGATGTGCTATAGACACGCCACAGTTGTTCGATCCGCGTGGTGTACGAGTGGCTCATCATCTGGAGGCTATCCCCCAATCTGGGGGTTCTTAGGGCGGGAGGGGCGGTGTGCATTGTGCCGTGCCCGTACTTACCTTTGGGCTCATTCAGCGCCGACATCAGCCGGTCCGGGCCACTGCCTGTATCGCCGCGAATAGGTTATCGGAGAATTAGCCCGGCTGTCGCGGATCTATCAGTAGCACTTCAGTGGTGCTGTACCAGAGCGAGCGACTGTTTATGACTCCCATGACGCCCCATACATTGGCGTCAATTTAAATTAAGGAAGGTTTTAGACAGGGCCCGAAGAGTTCGAGCTTCGTGCCGCAGCTGTTCGATGATGGATATGATGCTGCTGGCTTCGGCATGGTTAAGTTTGTGTAATATGTCGAGAAGATCAGTTGCGCAACTCTCACTTACTGTGGCGGACTTGATAAGATACAGTTGTATGTTTTGAGTGTCTATCATCGACCGCATGGGTGCAACCTTTTCGGCGGTGTTTAATTTTGAGGTTGGTATTTATTGTATTGTTGATCGCCTGTATTTTCTATAGGAGTAGTCCGATTTTCCGAGTGTCGGGGTTTCTTGGGTCTGAGGTCCGTGCAGGAATTTGTTGCGCGGCAACCAGAACTGCGCAAAGGATCTGTCCGGTACTGTGCTCAGCATAGCATGATCGTCGAGTACACATCTGAATCACCCCTGATTTTCTAGACACTCCCCAAGTTCATAAAGTGGCGCTTCTCATACTCTACTGGCGACCGCTGCATAGCATTGCCGTGTCGGCGCTTAGGGTTATAAAAAATCTCGATGTAATCCGAAATGTCACTTCGGGCTTCGTCACGCGTGGCGTAGATCTTTCGTCAGATTCATTCCCTCTTTAGCCGCTGGAAAAAGCGCTCGGCGATAGCATTATCATGACAGTTACCCCGCCGGCTCATGCTGCTGGTTACATTGTTGGCCTTCAGGAAGGTTTGCCAATCTGAGCTGCTAAATTGAATGCCTTGGTCTGAATGAATCATCATCTGTTGCTGTGGCTTGCGGCGCCACAAGGCCGCCAGCAATGCGTCGAGCGCCAGATCGCTGCACATCATTGGCTGCATTGACCAACCAATCACCTGGCGGGAGAACAGAGCCAGCGCTACCGCCAGGTACAGACGCTGGGCAGCCTCGGCGACAGGTCTGCCTCTCTCGGTCACTTGCTTGACCGCTTCGATCTTGAATTCTTCGGGGTAACGCTGACGACTCATGGCCCCTTCTATTGGGGGCCCACTATGAGGCTTGGAGGTGTCTACGAAACCAGAGGCGATTCAATCCATGCTGGCCCAGAGCTGGATGGGCATCGGTGGGCTCTAGGGGCAAGGCTAGCCGACTTGATCGAATACATTTGCGCGCAAGAAGGGTTAAGAGCGGAAAGGATAATTTTAGTCCCAGTCTTATTTTTTTTTGTGCTATGCCTGATAAGCTCGGCTAGGTACGATAATACGGAAAGCTATTCATGCGATTTAATATAATTGCGCCCAGCTCGTTGGCGGCATTGCGCGTCGTTATATTGGCGGCGAGCAGGGTTTCCGCTCAGCCTATTAGCAACATGCTTAAGGCTGTTCAGGTTAAGCCTTTGGCCAGCTTCGCTACGCTTGATGAGATTGAAGTTTATTTGAGTAAAGGTTCTGTCGATATAATAATCTGCCGAATTTGTCCCGCTTGCGATGCCGGTCTGTTGTTGTTGAGCGTGTTAAATCGTATGCACAAAAGCGGCAATTTGGAGCGGTTACCTAGCCTGTTCTGGATGGGGGAGACGTCGATGATCGCACTGGCTCGTCCCGGTGATAACTGCGCATTTGGGCTGTCTGCAATTGGCGGGGCCGCGTTCATCAAGTGCATGGGGGGGGTGGCTATCACTGCTCTAGAATCCCTTGCGCGTCTGGCCAAGGTGGCAGGCATACATGTGAAAATCCTTCCTCAATGTGAGGTATTAGCTTTGAATGATGCCTTGAGGGCGGCACTAATGACCAATGCCAAGGACGATATAGAGCCTGCGCAAGCGACCTTCGATTCATTGGTGGAAGATGAAATGATCAATGCACTCACCACCGGGGAAGGGCTGCGTTTCGTGTTCCAGCCACAATTCGATTTATTGAGTCGGCGCGTTGTCGGGGCTGAGGCGCTGGTACGATGGAAGCATCCGCGTTTTGGTGACATTCCCCCCTCTGTGATGATCCCTTTGGTCAACCGGCTGGGGTTAGATTTATTATTATTCAGCTTGGTGGAGATGTGGGCAATCAGGCTCCTGGTTAAGCTCAAGCGTGAAAACCATCAAATTCCCGTCGCCGTCAATGCTTCGGCAAAGACGCTCTGTACACCTCAATTCGCCGAGCGGCTGGCAGCACGTATGCATGCGGTCGGTTTACCGACCCCTTTGTTAAAGCTAGAGTTAACGGAGGATGTGCCAGAACCGGACGACCTTTTGCTGTCAGCCGCATTGACTACTATCAGAGCCAAAGGTTTTCAGATATCACTGGATGACTTTGGCGTGGGGGCGGCAACAATGAACCTGCTAGTCAACACTTTATTTGATGAAGTGAAAATAGATGGCTCATTGGTTCGTTCTCTTGGAGAGCACTCCTCCTCGGGTAAAGTTATCAGTGGTCTAGTGAATTGGGCGCGGTTGCTGATGTCGAATGTAGTCGCTGAAGGTATCGAAGATGAGTCGATAATTCCATTTTTGCGTCAGTTAGGTTGTCAAGTTGGCCAAGGGTATGCCCTGGCGCATCCTATGGAGTTTAATGATTTTATGATGTTCATGAAGAAATAGAGGTGATCGGAGAGGGGCGTAACAATTTTGAGGTATAAGGTAACTTCTTAGGAAGTTCAACGCTGTTCGATTTGTCGTCTATGTTAAATTCGTTGTGGGGGTGAGAGATTTAAGGAGGCGCAGTATGTGGCTCGAAGTTGCCGGTCATGGCGTATTTCGCGGTAATTGCAGAGTGTAGGGGCAATCTCTCCGAGGGAATCAGGAGTGCTCCATGCAGTTGGGGGCTGAAATAAAAATTTCTCTGAGCTTTTTAGGATGGGCACGCGCACGATTAGCCCAGGTAAATTAAGTTGTGAGATGCTTAAAGCTTATTGGGCAGGGCTGACTGAACGCTTCTAGCGCTTCAGCTTGCCGAATGTTCGATTGCGGCCTACACTCGATTGAATGCTGTGCGTCGTATTGCTTGTGTTTATAGTTGACGACGATGTACGTGCTGGATTGAGTGAGTTAAATCGCTATGAAACCTATACGTATTGCGTTATTGGATGACCATGCTGTTGTCAGGCACGGTTTAATGGAGGCTCTGGCGGCCGAGCCTGATCTAAAGGTTGTCGGCGTTTATGGAAGAAGTCGCGATCTTATTGGTGGGCTGTCCGAGTCACCTGCGGATCTACTCGTCCTCGATTTTTCCTTGGGGCCAGACGAGTTGGATGGCGCATCGCTCATCCGTGCTGTGCGGGTCAAATACCCTAATTGCCAGGTCTTGGTGCTGTCGGCGCATCACGATCCGGCGACCGTCAGCCTGGCGATGCGTATCGGCGCTCGCGGTTTCGTTGGCAAAGGTGAGGATATGCAGCAGTTACTGAAGGCGATTCGCCAAGTGGCGTCCGGAACGGTTTACCTGAGTCCGATCATGACCTATCGTTTGGCTGAAGTTGTCACTAGTGAGTCGCCAAAGCGAGCGGCGGAGACGTTGGATGCTTTCGCCCAAGCAGAGCTTAGCAGCCGAGAACAGGAGGTCATTCGTTGTTATCTCGCGGGTATGACCGTGAGTGAAATTGCCAGGAAATTCAATCGCAGTCTAAAGACCATCAGCGCCCAAAAAGCGTCGGCCTTTCGTAAGCTTGGGGTGACGTCGAACAACGAATTGTTCAAACTCAATAAAATCATCAGTCCACTATGAGGAGAAGAGTTCGCAGGAGGCTGATGATTTGGCTACTTATGGGGGCGGCTCCTTTTATTCAAGCAAACTCGATAGAGCTAAGCCCGGAAGAGCGCAGCTGGATTGCTCGGCATCCGGTGTTGCGAGTGGGAGTTGACGAGCACCTCATACCTTTTGAGTATATCGTCGAGGGCGAGCTTGAGGGGCGGGCTAAACAGTATCTTGAGTTTGTCGGTCACGCCACCGGCTTGCAATTCCAGTTTGTACCGGGCAAAAGCACGTCAGTCCGTGAGCAGATGCTCTTGGATGGCCAGGTTGATCTACTCTCTTCCTACTTACAGTTCGAATCTCAGCCTGGCAATCCGGCCATCAAAACGCTTGTTTATCACACGACTTCTCCGATTATCGTGACGCGTATCGATCGTCCAGACATCTTCGAGCTTGACCAGTTGCAGGGCAAGAGCGTGATGATCCCGGATGTCGAGCACTACGAGCGTATGTTTGCCGATCGGTCGATTGATGCCAGCCTGATAAAGAGCATGTCGGCGCAGGAAATGTTGAATAGGTTGGCAGATGGCAGAGCCGATGCGGTGGTAGCTACTGAAACGTTCCTCATGCCGTACTTGTACAAGCAGTTTCAAGGAAGACTGGAGGTTTCCGGGGTGGTTGGAAGTCAACTGCTTTTGGTGAGTATGGCGGTCCGGGCGGACCATGCTCAGCTGGTGTCGATTCTGGAGAAAGTGCTGCGGTCTGTTTCGCCGGAGCAACGCAAGACAATGTACGAGCAGTGGTATCACGATCTGAAAGTGGATGCGCCTACGCTACAGAGTATCAGCAGCCATTTTTTGCACGCCCTTATTTTGGCAACGGTGGCATTTGTCTGCTTGGCGGCGTTCGTATTACGTGGCTTCCGCCACTGGCGGAGAGCGGCGCATGGCGAGCGGGAAAAGGCGAGGTTGCTAAGCCATATCAATCGTGAACTACGTTCACCCATGAATGCCGTGCTTGCTGCGATGGAGCTGTTGTTACATACCCGGCTTGATTCTCGGCAGAGGCACTTTTGCAATTTGGCAAATAGCAGCGCGGCCGCATTAAGGCGAGTACTGGATGACGGTTTGAATGGCTTAGAAGCATCAGCACGGAGCTCGACTGGGCAGCTGACGCTTGAGTCTACCGAGATTCGGGCGCTGATGGAGGGGGTCGTCGGACTACATCGTCTTCGGGCGCAACAAAAGGAGTTGGAACTCGAGCTGGATGTCCCAGCCGATTTACCTCTGTTATTGCTTGACAGTTCACGGCTGAGTCAAGTTATCCACAACTTGCTGTCTAATGCAATTAAGTTCACTGAGACTGGCGGTGTCCAGGTGAGGGTCAACCTGGTGCATTTGGATAATTTTCAAAGTCTGCAAATCATCGTCCGAGATACGGGGGATGGTGTATGTGAGTCAGCAGGGCCATCGTTATTTCAGCCTTATGGGCAAGCCCGACATGACAGGAAGGTTGAAGGGACTGGGCTCGGCCTAGTGATATGTAAACAGCTGGTCAGTGCAATGCAAGGCACCATGACATTTGAGAGCAAACAGGGGGTAGGTACCACCGTCACAATTTGTCTGCCTGTAGACGTTACATCTGAAGCGGAGGAAAATCCTAAGGCACTTGGTGTGCTGACACCGCTGTCCCACGGTGGTCTGTGGATCCTTGTGGTGGAGGATATCCGCGCCAATCAGGAAGTATTGATGGCTCAGATCAGTGGTCTGGGCTGCTACCCAGTGATCGCCACCGATGCCGCGCAGGCGAAAGCTCTATTCGAGAGTCATGACTTCAGCATGGTCCTGATGGACTGTGAACTGCCCGATCAGGATGGCTATAGCCTGACCAGCGAACTGCGTGCTGTTGAATTGCGGCTGGGGCGAGCGCACAGCCCGATCATCGCAATTTCTGCATCGACCGGAGGCCCGCATGCAAGACGCTGCAAGGAGGCTGGGATGGATGGGGTCCTGAGTAAACCTATTCGCCTCGGAGATCTTAGCGAGGTCATCGAGCGCTGGTGCGATATCTGCCTGGTGTTGCCATCGCCAATTGCATCGGTACCCACTCCAATTTCGGCCGAAGTGAGAGAGGAAATAGCCGTTGACTTGGGGTGTCTCATTCAGGCCGTGGCACTATGTGATCTTTCCTCTGCACTACGCTTTGCTCACCGATTGAGGGGCGCGGCGTTGATGTTGCAGCTTTCAGCGCTGGGCCACGCTGCGGAGCAGATGGAAGAACTGTTGCGCGAAGGGGGGGCGTGGGAGGATCCGTCGTACGCGCGATCGCTGCAATCTGTCGTTCTACAATGGCAAATCTTGAACGACGGTATGTCATTGGATGCGCTGCACATTTCATCGACCACCTTGAGGAAGGATGCGTGAACATCCTGTATCTGGGAATGTGTGCACTGGTCTTTGCTGCTGGCGCGAGCGCGGAAGTTGACCCGCTGCCAATGACCCTGAGTCTGCAGGAGCGAAACTGGATCGCGGCCCACCCAGTTCTGAAAGTTGGGGTCTTCGACGACCTGCAGCCGTTCGAATACATGAGCGGTGGCCAGCTGCGAGGGCTGTCAGCCAAATACTTGCGACTGATTGAACGACGTACGGGGTTGCAATTCGTACCAGTGAGAACTACCACCCGCAGTGCTCGAAAAGACATGTTGCTCAATAGGGAAGTGGACATATTGTCCACCCGACGCAGGTCGTTTGATCCCCTGTCAGATGGTGGAATGCTCTATACACATCCCTATAACACCAGTTCGACGATCCTCGTCAGTGGTTTTTCTGGTCATCCTTTTGTGGGCTTGGAATATTTGGCCGGCAAGCGGCTGGTCATGCTTGGCCGTGAAGGCTATGCCACTTTTCTTGCCGACCAAATTCCTGGAGTCACAGTGATTAGCGCTAAAAACGCGGTGGATATGCTAGCGATGGTCCACAGTGGTAGCGCCGATGCCGCCATTGCCTCTGAGTGGCTGGTTATTCCCTACTTGTCACGTCAATATAAAGGCATTTTGCAGATTTCTGGCGTGGTTCCTTCGTTGCACAGGGGAGTCAGCATGGCCGTGCGTGACACTGATGTCACGCTGTATTCCATCTTGGAGAAGGTGCTGGCGTCCATCAATCCAGATGAGCGCAAGCAGATATACGAAGATTGGCTGACCGAACTGGATGTTGATGTTCCGACGATTCGAGCCATTGCCGAGCACTACAATTCGGAGCTGTGGCTTCTCCTGTTCATAGTTCTATTGTTGCTGATGTTAGCCTGGCAAAGCCGGGTTCAGCGCTTACGTGCTACACGTGGTGCGCAAGACAAAGCAATGTTCCTGGCGGTGATGAGTCATGAGGTGCGTTCGCCGATGAATGCTGTTCTGGCTGCGATGGAACTGTTGCAGAACACGCCGCTCGATGAGCACCAGCGCAAACTCGCTAGCATCGCCGTCAGCAGCAGTCATACCTTGCTGCGCTTGGTGGATGATGTGCTTGATATCTCCAAGATTGAGGCTGGAAAGCTTCAGCTTGACCCTGAACCTACGGATCTGTGGAAGCTCGCTGAGGAGGTGATTGCGTGGCATCGAGAATCCGCTGAAGAAAAAGGTCTAGACCTGACGCTGACCGGAGATCGTCAGCTGCCGTACCTGATGCTGGACAAACGTCGCGTGGCTCTAGTACTACGACATCTTGTTACCAATGCGATCAAGTACACCGAGTCCGGAAGCGTCCAAGTGCAGTTGCGGAGGTTAGAGGGGGCGGGTGAAACCGAGCATGTGCGTATTCGTGTCATTGATACAGGTGTAGGGCTTTCAAGGCAGGCACGGCGCGTGCTGTTACGACCATCCTGGCGCTCCAAGCAGCCTTCCAGACGCATACGAGCCACGAGACTGGGACTTGTGCTTTGTCGACGCTTGGTAAGCCTGATGCTAGGCCGACTAAGACTGTCCAGCAATCAGGGGCACGGCTCTCAGATTGACGTGATACTGCCGGTGATGGTGGCACCCTATGTCGATACGGTCTGCTGCAAAGAGCAGATGCAGGTCTTGACTGCGGACACTTTACCACCATCACGCGTACAGGTACTGCTGGTCGAGAAGCCAACGTTACAGCGACAGACATTGGTCGAGCTGCTTCAGCGCTCTGAGTGCGAAGTCCTGGTTGCGGATAATGCAGAGCAGGGGCTGGCGCTATTTTATAAGCATGCGTTTAGCTTGGTGTTTCTAGATTGGGACACACTGGACGGTGGCGCCATAAGCATGATTGAGGCGCTGCGCGAAGGTCAGCATCGAAAACAGTCAGCAAACCTCCCTATTATCGCCTTGGAGGAATCTACCGGTGGTGAAAGCCAGGCACATTTTTTTGATGCAGGTGCGGACGGCCTGCTAATTAAGCCCGTCCAGCCAAGCCAGCTGGAGCAGATCCTCGCTCTGTGGTGCAATGTTCCGCAGATGCCCGAGGATTACTCCCATTCCGGCGATTATGAAAGGTCACTGCCCCATCCCGAAGTGCGCGCGCAAATCTACAACCTCATCGAAGCATTGGCGGTACACGACAAGACTAGAGCTTTACAGGTTTTGCATCAATTGCGCATTGCGCCACCTGAAGTCTTAATGCACCTCACCGTCGCCGTGGAGGCAATCGACCGATCGTTGAGCGGCACCGATTGGCCTGCTGAGGCCCTGGTCCCGCCACTGCATCTATTGCTCGTGCAGTGGTCTGAGCTGTGTAGCACCGCGCAGCAGCCGGCGAACATGCCGGCCTCTTAGATACGTCGAGGCACTCTCAGTGCATAACTCAGCATTGAATGAAAACTCCAGTCTTTAAGATCTGGTGCTAAAAAACCGAGCTGCGCTAATGCACAAGATCATTTCGATGGTGGTGTTTACTCCTCATCGGTATTGATTTGTAACAACCGCTGCTGGGTGATTTTTTAATGGCAATAAATCGAATTGATAGGTTTTTTAGGAGTAATCCTATTTAACTGCGAACGATTCTGGCGAATGGTGAGTATGAGGTGCTGTTTGCCACAATTTTCGCTTTGTCATTTTTAGGAGCGCTCCTATTTCTATGTCTTGGCTGCGGGTCTAGTATCGCACCTGCAACATAACAGGAGCGTCTCTGCCAAATAGGCCTCCTCTTAAACTATAAATGTAGTGGTTTTGGAGTGTTTTTATGAAATATACAGCTTGCACTCTTGCGATGCTGGTCGCTGCTACCATCACCTCCGCCGCAATGGCTGCGGAAGGTACTATTAATTTCAACGGTGAGCTCAAGGCAGAGACCTGTCAGGTCTCGGTAAACGGTGGCGGCAATTCTACTGTCACCCTGCCGACACTTGCTACTTCAGAGTTGGATGGGGCTGGTAAGGTGGCCGGTCTGACCGCTTTCAATATCAAGCTCAATAACTGCTCGGCCTCACTTAAGACCGCAGCTGCGTTTTTCCAGGCTGGCGGAACTGTCGACCCTGCCAGTGGTAACCTGAGGAACTCGGGTACTGCTACCAAAGTTCAACTGCAGCTGGTTGACGCCACTAATGGAAAACCTATTAAGGCGGGAAGTGGCGAACAGCTCACTAGCACCAGTCGCATTGCTCTCAATAATCAGAGTCAGTCTGCGGACCTGCCATATGCGGTTCAATACATCGCCGAAGCGGCCACCGGTCCGGGGACTGTCGTAAGTTCAGTAACCTACAATATCGACTATAAGTAAGTTGCATCAAGGGCGTGTACGCTTTGCGATTGAGGTGTACATGCCCTGGCGGCGACGGGATAGTTTCCATGGCTTGTTTAGCTTTATTCGTGCGCTTACTTTTTGTGGGCGTAGCAGCGCTTACAGCTGCTCAAGTATCTGCGGGTGTAGTGATTACCGGTACCCGACTAATTTACCCGGCAGGCCAAAAGGAAATAACGGTCAAGCTCGACAATGCGGGGACGCAGCCTTCATTAATCCAATCATGGCTGGATACTGGCGATGTTGAGTCAACGCCTACGCAATCCCAGGCCCCATTTTTAATCTCGCCTCCTGTGGCACGTATTGACCCTGGTAAGGGGCAAACGCTGCGTGTGATGTTCACTGGTACTGCGATCGAGCAGGACAAGGAGTCGGTGTTCTGGCTCAACGTCCTAGATATTCCGCCCAGGCCGCAAGACGGAGACTTGAACACCCTCCAAATGGCGTTTCGTTCGCGGATCAAGTTGTTCTACCGGCCAGAGAAATTGGTGGGTACTGCCAGCGAGGCGATTGACCAGGTGCAATGGCAGGTGGTGGCTGCCCGAAATGGCCAGGGATGGGAGCTGCAGGCATACAACCCCTCGGCCTTTCATGTGTCGCTGATAGAGCTCGAACTCGTCGATGGCAGTAAGCGAGAACGCAGCGAGGATGGAATGATCGCGCCAGGTGAGAAGCGTGCTTTTCCGCTGTCGGCACTAAAGTTTCGGCCAGGACCTACCGCTCACGTCCAGTTTAATGCCATCAATGACTATGGCGCTTTGGTTCCTGTCCGTAAAGGACTCAGTTCTCAGTAACTCTCAACTATTTTAAGCGCGAGCCACTTATGAGTAAGCTATCCCTTCCCTGGACTCTTCTGGGGAAGCGCTCCTTCTTCGCCTTAAGTCCGCTAAAGACCTCGGTCTTGAAGGGTATGTTTATCAGCGCAGGCGCCTGTTACGGACCTTTTTTGGTGGCCCAAGAGGTGCATTTTAACAATGCATTCCTACCCGAGGGCTCGCGTGATTTGGACATCAGCGCCTACCAAACAGGTAACCCAGTTATGGCTGGGATGTATCGCGCCGATGTCGTGGTTAACGGGCAATTGAGCTTTCGTCACGATGTTCGTATCCAGGCCCAACCCGATGGTCGCAACCCTCAGGTTTGCATGAGCCGAGAGCTGTTGGAGCGTCAAGGCTTGGAAATGACCAAGCTTGCGGCCGAGGCCGTCTTGTCGTTGGACAATGAGAAGTGTCCTGAATTGGCGCGTTTGGTACCAGGCGCCAGCGCCAGTTTTTCTCCCGAGAATCAAACGCTCGAACTTAGCATTCCCCAAGCTTCGCTCAAACGTAACGCACGGGGCTACGTCAGCCCTGAGTTATGGGATCGCGGCGTCACTGCAGGTTTGCTCGGCTACCATTTCAACAGCAATCGAAATCATACACCCAATGGCGACCACGACTCTGCCTACTTGGGACTCAATGGCGGCCTCAATCTAGGTGGCTGGCGCCTGCGTCACAATGGTTCGATGAGCTGGCGTTCTCACCAGGGAAGTGACTACCGGGCGCTGAACAACTATGCCCAGCGCGATGTCACGGCATTGAAAAGCCAGTTGACGGTGGGTGAGTCCATCACCAGCGGCGAACTCTTTGACACACTGTCTTACCGTGGCCTGCAACTGGCCAGCGATGATCGCATGTTACCCGACTCTTTGCGCGGTTATGCGCCGGTCGTTCGCGGTATTGCGCGGACGAATGCGCGTGTAGTAATCCGCCAGGGCGGTAATGTCCTGACGGAAACCACTGTAGCTCCTGGCGCTTTTGTCATTGATGATCTGTATGCCACTGGATACGGCGGCGACCTGAACGTGAGTGTGCTCGAAGCGGACGGTAGCGAGCAGAACTTTATTGTCCCCTACGCTTCTGTCAGCCAGCTATTACGGCCTGGTTCCACCCGCTTCAGCCTGACGGCGGGGCAAACCAGAGATGGCTACATCGACGAACAGGCTCGCCTGCTGCAAGGTACGCTGCAATATGGCCTGAACAACACGTTCACGGGCTTTGCAGGCTTACAGTCAAGTGAAGATTATCTGGCGGTACTATCCGGCCTGGCTTTTGCCACCCCTATTGGTGCAATGGCCCTAGACATGACTCATGCCCAAACTGCTCTGGCGAATGGTACCGCCAAGGGCCAGAGTTTGCGGCTGACTTATAACAAGAACATTCTTAGCACTGGCAGCAATTTCTCGGTGGCAGCTTACCGGTTTTCCACCCATGACTATCTTGACTTCACAAATGCCGTGCAACTCCTGGATGCTGAGAAGGGCGGCGAGGATCTGAGTCAGTTCGGGCGCCCGCGCAGCCGCTTTTCAGTGACTGCTGACCAAAACTTGGGGCCTTGGGGCCAGGTAGCGATAAGTGGCTTTACGCAGAACTACTGGAACCGGCCAGGTAGTGATGTGCAGTATCAACTTAGCTACAGCAAACAATTTGACCGCTTGGCCTTCAGTGTGAACGCAAACCGCAGTCGCAGCGGGCTGGGCGATATGCAAAACAGCTTCTTGCTGACGATTACTCTGCCGCTGGAGTTTGGCCCTTCGGTCTTCAGTCCACAGATGACCGCTCAAATCGGCCGAGATGCGCGAGGCAATTTCGATCAGCAGGTCGGGATCAATGGTTCCTATGGGGGAAATCGCCAATTCAGTTATGGCGCGAATATAAGCCATAACGGCGCAAGCCAAACGAAAAGCGCTTCTATCAATGGCCAGTACGTAGGCGCGCGGTCCACACTAAACGCTTCCGTGGGGCGAGGTACCGACTATACCAGTATGTCGTTGGGAGCCAGTGGCAGTTTGGTTGCCCATTCCGGTGGCCTGACGCTGACACCCTATCGCGGAGAAACCATGGCGATTGTTAGTGCGCCGGGCGCCGAAGGGGCGAAGGTGGTCGGTTATCCGGGTCTTAAACTGGATGACAGAGGAAATGCCGTGGTGCCCTACCTGCGACCTTATCAACTCAATCAGGTAGGCATTGATCCAATTGGCAGCGCGTTCGATGTTGAGCTAAACGAAACCAGCCTGCAAGTGGCCCCTCGTTCCGGCGCGGTAGTGCACCTGAAGTACACCACCACCAAAGGGCGCGCGGTGTTGTTCAATGTACGTCTGGACGATGGCAGTAGTTTGCCATTCGGTGCCAGCGTAGTGGACGCCGAGGGTATCTCGGTAGGCTCGGTGGGACAGGGGGGGCAGTTATATGCGCGGGTCAAGCCTGAAACACGCCAGTTGCGGATCAATTGGGGAAGTAAGGCTCGACAACAATGTACGCTGGTGATTCCTCCTGCACCTGGCAAGGAGCAACAGCTTCAACAATTGCAAGCTGTTTGTACAATCGGCAAGCATGTTGCTGACAGCGCCGAGGCTGTTACTTCAAAGATTTCTTTATGAATGCGCGTTTCTAATTAAATATTTTTTGTCATTTGCTAGGTTGTGGCACCTCCGGCGTATGGGAAATGCTAGTGCAATAACAGGTGTAACCCAGCCCGTTGAAGATAGAGGTGCGGACCTTAAGAGGCAGCACTGGTAAGTTTCAGATATATGCCAGTGCGTGTGTGTCGTTTCACATGCTGTTGGGCGCTCGACTATAGATAGGTTCACGTCCAGAGGATTTTATTATGAGGCGTTGGCTTAGGGTGAAGGGGGCATTTTTGCTTGTTGCTGGAATCACGGTGGCTAATGGAGCAGTGGCTGCTGTTTCATGTAAGACGGGGTCATATGGGCAAAATGACGTAGTGGTGCTGAATGTGGATAGGTTGGATGCTGGCCCAGTGGAACTGGGGGGCGAACTCTATAGACAAGATTACGAGAACTTTTCTACTTCTCCTGATTTGAATTGCATTTTTGACAAGGCGGATGAGACTGTTCAGCTGTATTTTACGCCGCCTTCTGAATCCCCCATGAATGTCTTGCAAACACCTGAGCATAAGAATATTTATGAAACTGGCTTGAGAGGGGTGGGGGTCTCTTATATTAATCGCCAAACTAAAGGGGCCGCATTTGATTCCCAGTTCTTGACGATGTCGAGGCATTTTGTGGATGCAAAAACGGGAGGTGCGTGCAAGGCGAAAGCATTGTGTAAGTTAGATTACCACACAACTATTAGAATAGTTTTATTGAAAACTGGCCCTGTGGCGCCTGGTCGTGTAACTAAAATTCCTGATCTTCAGATGACGACGCTATCGGGGAAAATACCTTTTTTTAGAATAAGATTTAACTTGAACGTTTCAGTTGTGTCTAAAACCTGCCTTGCAAAGCCTGTAATCGTGAATATGGGGGCGCACTCTACTAGAGCTTTTACCGGCATCGGGAGTACTGCACCTTCGAAAGATTTTTTAATCGAACTTACAGATTGTCCTGCCTTTAATAATTCAAGTAATAGAGTATTGAAATACCGCATAGATCCAGTCCTACCTGCATATAACGTTAGCAACGGTATATTGCGTCTGAATGCATCCACTTTGTCCGCTGAGAGCCATGCTGCATCAGGGGTGGGTGTACAAGTCGTCACGAATAAAGACATCCCATTACCCTTAGGAGTGAAATTGGATAGTGGTATTCCTCTAAGAAATTTTGGGACAGGTTATTCCATACCTCTGCGTGCGCGTTATATACAAACCGAGAGCAAAGTGATCCCAGGGCCCGCTAATGCTACAGCGAATTTTACAATAATTTATGAATAATAAAGCGTGTGCCATCTTGGCGAAAAGGATGAAGCGAGAACGTATTGACGAAAAGCCAACATGTTGTATTTTTAAGTTGCATCGTCGACTCTGTGTCTTTTATGGCATCGTGAGGCTGGAGGGTTGAATCGCCCCTGGTTTCATAGACACCTCAAAGCCACATGATGAGGCCCGAATAGTAGGTGCATGAGTTGTCAGCGTTACGCTGGGTTCTACCCCACTTCCACGGAGGGTTTGAAATGGGCTGAAAACCTCAAAATTTGCCGGGCGACTCTACGACGCATTCGAGGGTTGTGGAACCGCTCGATTTTGTCGAATAGATCCGCCCGAGGTTCATCGCGGGCTCCCTACGACTGATGGGCAACACGCTCACGCTTGAGCTGGCCGAGGAAAGCTTCGCAGGCAGCGTTATCGCCACAATGCCCGACGGTGCTCATACTGCAGATCAGTGTGTTACGAGTCAGAAAACGCTGGTAATCCGCCGTGGTGAATTGGCTGCCGCTATCGGAATGTAAAATCATCGACCAGTTTCCCTGAAGCTGGCAGACCGCCATTCCTACTGCCCAAATTACCATCTGTCGATTTTGCCGATGGTGCATGGACCAATCAATCACCAGCTCGCTGCACAGATCGAGTACCACGCACAGGAACAGCTTGCCCTCCAAGGTGGCGATTTCCGCGATGTCCGTAACCCATTTGCGTTCCGGTTCCAAGGCAGATAAGTCGCGCTCCAGGAGATTCTTCACGCCCACTATGCAGCAAGTGGCTGCCCGGCAAATGCCGAGCTTCTTCCGACGCGGCTAGTCTTGAATCCGCTCCGCCGCATCAGGCGGGCAATGCGGTTCAGGAGGACTTCACCGTCTTCGCGTAGATTTTCATGCATGCGCGGTGCGTCAATCACGCGGCGACTGTCCTGATGAATCTCGCGGATGCGCCTAAGGAGGCGCGCATTCTCTTGAGCGCGTGGACTTGGTTCTGGATCCTCTCAGTCGTAATAGACGCTGGCGGAAACTTTCAAGCAACGACAACACATCAGTCGTATTGGGTACTCATTGTGAACAGCGCCGGATTACCGTGTACCGTTCGATGACTCCCTGGCAACATACGCTGCTGCGTCTCTTAAAAAATCGTAAGCGCTCCATAAACCCCACCCAACCAAAGATGGGCAGCGCACCTAGCTGTGTATTTGAGGTGTGCAATTCCATGGGAGTAGCGCTTCGTAGTCTTCCACTGAGCACGCCTGCGGCAGGCGTTCCAGTGCGTGGCGCAGCCACGCATAGGGTTCTCGGCCGTTGGCTTTGGCCGTTTCTACCAAGCTGTAAAGTTGTGCGCTGGCAGTGGCACCTTTGGGGGTGTCATTGAACAACCAGTTCTTTCTCCCGATGACAAACGGGTGGATCGCACGCTCGGCCGCGTTGTTGTCCATCGGCAAGTAGCCGTGCTCGACGTAGCGTTCCAATTTGCTCCAGTTGCTGGCTAAGTAACCGATGGCCTTGCCTAAGGCATTCTGCGTCGTGACCTGAGGTTGCGTTTTCTCTACCCAGTTTTTCAGCTGAGTCAGCAATGGCAGGCATGCGCTCCATGCGGGCAACCTTACGATCTTCGTCGTCACTGTCCTTCAAGTCGCGCTCGACGCCATAGAGCTTATTGATCAGGTTCAATGCGATGTCAGCGCGTCCTGTTTTGCCCTTGGGCTGTACTTTCTGCGCTTCGACGAACTTGCGGCGCGCGTGCGCCCAGCAGCCCAATCGCTCCAGTCCGTCCTGTGCAGCCAGCGCGTTGTAACCGGCGTAGTCGTCGGTCATGACATAGCCGCGATAGCCGTCCAGCAGGCGCACCGGCACCTCCTGCGCTCTGCTGGTGGCGTAGTCGAAAAGGATCACTGGCCGATCAGGTGGGCCGCCGGTTTGTACCCACATCCAGGATTGGCTGCTGGGCTCACGCCCCGGCTCTTTCAACACCTGCACACGTGTTTCATCGCAGTGGATGATCCGACTGTTCAACAGGCTTTCGCGCATCAGATTCAGCAGCGGCTGAAAGTGCTCGCTGCATTGAATCACCCAGCGTGCCAGGGTTTGGCGCGGGATATCGATACCGTGACGCCCCAGCACTTTTTCGAAGCGGTGAAGCGGCAAGCCGTCTACGTATTTGGTGGTCAGCAGCGTGGCCAGCACACTCGGGCTGGCCATGCTTTTCTCGATCATCTGGGCGGGCTTGTCCGCCGTTACGGGCGCTGACTCGCAGTCCCGGCAGCCGTACACCTTGCGAACATGTTTGATGACGCGAATCTGCATCGGGACGATTTCAAGCTGTTCGCTGACTTCTTCACCGATGGCATGTTTACGGCAGCCACAAGCGCAGGTCAGTTCATGCTCGGGAAGTTCGTGGACAACTTCGATACGCGGCAAATCAGCTGGCAGCGGCTTGCGCTTGCCACGGCGTTTGGTTGGCGCAACGACTTCTTCGTCGTCAGCCTCATCCAAGGGCTCGGCCAGGCTTTCCGCTTCGTCGAAGAGTGGCAACTGTGGTGTCGCCGCATCGCCAGTCTGCTCGGTCTTGCGCCCGAACAAGCGCTGGCGCAACAGCGCAACTTCCTCTTCGAGATGAACGATCTTACCCTTGTCGGACGCGCGCTCGTTGATCATCTGCTCAAGCAGTTGCTTGAGCAGAACAGGATCGTCAGGGAGGTCCTCGGGCATGGAAATCATGCCGTGGATTATACCGAATCAGGCGACGTATCGAGGCGTCAAAACCTGATGCGGACGGTTGCGCCAGAGGTCGAAGCCATCGAGTAGCCAGTTCAGTTCCTGAACGGTCAGGACAATGGCGACGTCAGTCGGATCGGGTGAAGTTTTGAAACGTTCGGACTCCAGGCGTTTGAGCCAGAGGCAGAAGCCGTTGCGTTCCCAATACAGGATCTTCACGCGGTTGCGCGGCTTGTTGAGGAAGACGAAAAGCACTGGGTCGAACACCGCCACCTTGATATCGAGTTCGACCAGCGCGGCCAGGCCATCGATGGATTTTCGAAAGTCGACAGGCTTGGGGTAGAGGTACACTTTTTCGACTTTGGCGTCGGGTGGCATCATGGTCGGCGAGCTGCAGAAAGAAATCGGGAGCACAGCATCGGGGATCAGGTAAGCGCTTTGAATGTGGGGTTTATGGAGCGCTTACAAAAAATCACGATCCTTGGTCACGCGGGCTAACACACGCCTGAGGGGGGGGGCAGTTCCTCATCTCGCGGGCTATCTGTTCCGGGTAAAGTTTTTTCTGTCCCTGGCTGTGCCTCACGGACCCAGCGATTTAACCGGTTTGGAGCCACTCCGATTTCCTGGAGCGATTTGGCGGCAACTGGCCTCTGAACGACGGGCCAGTTTGACAGCCCCCCGTTTGAACTCGGGGTTGTATTTCTTACGCTTGGATATGAAAACTACTTTGGCTCGATGCGAGCTTACTCGAAAGTGTCCGTATTAGTGGGGGAGAGCTGCTCATGGAGTTCTCGGAAAACGGGGCTGCGTCTGTTGGCCTGGTTCGTTGCCCGTCGCACACGGGGCGGCTGCAATGAAATAGACATCCGAAAATATTTCATCAAAAGCGTAGTTGACGGCTACCGGGGCAGAAAATTATTTTTTCATAGAGATAAGCGTCTCTTTCCCGGTAGTCCGTCCAGAGCTACAAAAACACTGAGCATTCTATGCCCTTATCGCTCTTTACCTACATGAGCTTCAGAATTGGAAGCTGATACCCAGGTTGAGCACATTTCCACTATCCGGGCCAGAAACTAATTTGGTGTAGTTCACCGAAACAAGAGACTCTTTGGTGAGGTTCATTTCTGCCGACGCCTTAACTACCGCACCGTCTCGGGACGCTGGCACACTGCTCACTTCAAATCCAGCATCACTACCAATAAATTTCATCGTTTTGGTGCGGTCAAGTTCCCCGTACTGATGCTCCCATCCCAGCTCGCCGTGGAGCCTTACCGAACGATTGGAGCCCACTGGTAATTTTATTTGCCCTCGCAGTCCAGTTGTAGAAACTATTGCGTTGTGACTTTGCTTGCCAGCGCGCAATGCTGCTCCTTTTCCTTTTTCTCGGAACGAATCACTTTGGAAGTTGACGTAAGTTATATTTGCAAAAGGTTCCCAACCTGGCCATGCATCATAGCTCACCTCGCCAAATAGCTGGTCCGTGCGTGCCGTGTAGGCGGCTGTCGTATGAGCCGATTGGTTACCATAATTCAAGTGCCGGGAGGTATCTATCTGATGCCAGGCCATTGCACCGCCAAAGCGTAGTGCCGTTCTATCGAAGCGTTTACCACCATAGATCGAGAGATGGTAGTTGTCACTGTCGGCTGACGTTTTAGAGGTTCCTTCCAGACGGGTCTGGGTGTATCCCGCTGCCCCGCCGAGTTGCCATCCATCACCGATATCAGTATCCAGTCCCAGTAGGACGCCTGTTGCTGATGAACTAAAGGTGGAAGCATTGCGATCGGAATCGTATTGCGATCGGCCTCCGAGCAACTTCACCCAACCGGCACTGCTGTGATCATCATGAGTATGTTCTTGTGGCTGCAACACATCAGACTGCTGCAAGCGAGAATAAATCGCATCCCGGATATAGCGACTGTCAGCAATCTGGGCTGTACCGACATCGGCATGAACTTGGCCGTCCAACTGTTTGAATGCCTGCCTAGCTTGTTCGCCAGACGAAGAAGTTAACAGGGTCTCAAGCACTGGATTTCCCAAGGGCAATTTTTCAATCGCAGTCGCGACAGTACTCTCATTGGGGGTTTGGGCGACACTGGCAATGCTAGTTGTGTTGCGCTCAATAGTGACGTCCACGCTCGCCATGGACAAATCAGATGGAACATTTGGCTCAGAGGAGTTTAGTGCAACTGGTGTGAGTTGTAATTGTGTACTTGGTCCGGTGGTGCGTGTTTTTAAAAACAGGTAGTTGGGAGTTACGGATGAAAACTGACCCACTATTCCTTTTTCAGCTGTAATAATATTGAAGGTCTTTCCAACTAGCGTTTTGGCCTCATCCGCCGTCAGAAGATTGTTGTGATTCTCTAGATGGATTTTGATATCGCCGCCATTAAGCGTCACGACACCACTACTGTCAATCCTATCGCTACGTCCGCCGGAGTCGACTTCCAATTCATAAACTGAACCTGCCTCGAAGGTTACATTGCCAGTGCGTAGCGTGCCAATCGAATTCCCCGGTGCGATTGTTCCACCAGACTTGATAACTAAGTCCCCTAGTGTTCCTATACCGCTAATTTTAGCACGTTTGTCAACCGTAACGCTGCTTTGCAAGTGAGCGAGAGGATGGTGATTGTCACCGATGCCCAAATGTCCCTCGTGAATCAGGGTTTCGCCGGTATAGCTACTTTGTCCATTGAGAATGAGCTTCCCACGACCCGTTTTAATCAACCCGCCTTGCCCCATGATAGCGCCATCATAATGGGTATCGACCGCCTGATCCACAGTAAGTGAACCCGCTCCAAGTTGTAAGATGCCTCCATTTCCGTCGAGCGTTGAAGCTGTCAGGTCCATTCCATTTAGGTCCATCACCCCGCCATTGATGGTGTAGGCGGTATTATTCACAAAGCCACCTGCAATGTCAGTGGTGAGAAGTCCATCTTCGACAACTGTTCCTCCCGTATAGCTGTTCGATGATGAGAATCGCAGTGTTCCTGCTCCCAATTTTGTGAGGCTACCTTGCCCCACCAACGCTTGATTCGCTGATACCTCATGGCCGGGTTTCGCTATATCAATCCATCCATTCTGTTCTAGAACGATTGTTCGATCGAGCATGGAAAGCGAAGTGTTGTGCACTTTCAATCCGCCGATATTCAGGATCAGTTTTGCGTTACGCCCCCCTAAAGCTTCATCTTCGTCGATAATTAATGATCCACCATCTTTTACAACAAATTCACTGATAAATGAGTGATCATCGATGCAGAGGTCCTTCACGGATTCAAAACGCATCTCTTCGCCGTTGCAACTGAGTGCGGTTTTTTGGTAGGTTTTCGACTCTTTTTCAAACTCGAATTCGTCATTGCTCTTCATGACTTGTCCAAGATCGACATCGTCGCGATAATTGTTACGCGTTAAATTGAATGTCTTGTTTCTACCTTCAAAGTCGTAAGCATCCTTTCCCCATACCATTCTTGTTTTACTTTCATTTCCATCTTTATATACCTCAAGGGTTGGCCCCACCCAGCGTAGATTTTGCGCTACGGGTTCATGGTCAGAAAGCGATTTGCCTTTGGCATCGCGGGCGAGTTGACTGAGATTGCCTGTCGGTTTTCCATCTTCAGCGATTTCTATCCATTTTGCGAAGGGGTAGGAGACGAATATATGATCGAGGGTCGCCCGGTCCCAACCCTTAGCATTATTCCACTCCATCTCACCATCGCTCGGCCACGTGGCACGCTGATCCCCCGAAGTGCTGGGTTCGTACAGTTCTTTATTTTTATTGAGCCGAAAAATCTTATACTGCTTCTTGAGGGTGCTTATTGTGACAGGTCGATTGCTCTTGATGGGGTATGTTTCATCTTGTAATAGGCTGTTTTCTTTAGAATAAAATGTATCCCACAATACGGCAGTTGCCCAGTCTTGCCACCCCAAGGCATTGATGTTTAAGGTATTGATATTTGTTTTTGGCGCATATTTTTTAATGACTGGCTCGTAGTGCTTTCTATCTCCAAGGTATTCATATGCTAGTCTTGTCTGATAACCTGCCTTAGGGCTTTTAATTAGGAGTATTTGCTGGGCTTTGCTGTGCAGTCCCCTTTCAGAAACTTCTCCAGCATTGAAGTCACCCAGCAGGATTATTGGGACTTTTCCTTCCTTAGCCGCGTTATTAAGCTCCTTTGCCTCAATCAGACGACGCGAAGGATCATCGCCATGATCTAGATGTATGGCGTTTATGATAGACTCAGGAAAACCGTTGCCCGGAGTGATGCGGATGGAATCTCCAGGCTCATCAATAAACGGGACGGAAGAAATAATACTTCCTGTCCCTTTTTCGTTTGTTATATCTTCATCCTGATTTCGTTTTGCGCTGGTGAAACTGTTTTGCTTTAAAGGGCGGCTGTTTAAGGTATCAATAGTATTCCTCTCAAACTCAAATATGTACCTGTCTCCCTTTGGGTTGTTGACTCTGCCGTTGTTGTAGAGTTCGGGCAAAACCACTATGTCAGGGGATACTTCGCGAAAAAGATTTTTTGTGGTCTCTGTGTATTCTCTTGGCTCAAGGTCATTTTTCGATGGGGTCCACATTTTGGAATTTTCGTGATGATTCCAAATGTTGAACGCCATAAGTTTTAAGGAGAAATTGTTGGGTATGCTTTCTTCCGCGAGGGCTAGTGGTGAGAAGATCGTCACGTTCGATATTATAATTGCCAATGTTTTCTTTTTTTGGCAATATTTATTCGGTGTTTTTTTCATATGGTCCCTAGCGATTTGGGCTGTTGTTGTGCAATCATCCAAGACCTTTTTCCTGCACTGCAGACAATCTCTGTTTTTGTGAGGGGAATGCAATAGGATTACTCCTAAAACGCAGGGCGTGCATTAGTAATGCTGATTTTTATATGTTTTCGTAGTTCACTTTATTATTGAGCGTCGCATCCCGAAGGTTAGCGATGTGGACACGGCTAGCGCTGAAGTCTGAATAATGCTCGCTGATCGACTAGAACTGTCTACTTCACCCGCTTTAATGGAGCGAAGTGGATAGGAAACTCCGAACAAGTTGCTCATCAGCCGGAAATAGGCGGCTTAGGGACGCCGACAAGCCCGATTTAAGCCGCTGATTATTAGGTCACCAAGGCAACGCCTTGGCTATCTGCCCTCACGGGCGCACCTCTCCCGCACCAGGCAATAATTGCCGGCGTACATCCAAAGGCTCGACAGGGCAAAAAGTGTGTTCAATTGCGCCGTGTTCTTGGCCAAGCCACGGAAGTGGGTTTTCACATAGCCGAACTGGCGCTCACACGAAATGGATGTTCGACCTTTGCGCCTGGCTTTGTAGAGCACGCTGCGTTTGCTCAAGTGCTCGTAGGTGCTACGACGAGCCGCAATCTGCCAGATCATCGGCCGCCCTTCATGCTCCGGCCGTTTCTCCACGCCGGTTTAACCCGCATCGACACAGATAACATTCTCGTCGTCATGCAACAGGTGGGCGACCTCCGTTACATCAGCCACATTCGCCGTTGTGCCGTGGACGTGGTGCACCAAGCCCGACTCAGCATCGGCACCGATATGCGCCTTCATGCCGAAGAAATATGGATTACTCTTCTTCGTCTGACGCATTTCAGGATCGCGTTTGCCTTCCTTTCCAGCAGGTGCCGGAAATTCATGATTGTCGTGGCTTCGGGGATCGGAGCGCTGAGCGTCAATCGAGCAAACTGGCGCATCGAAGTGATCTCTTACAGCGCCTCTTCCAAGGCCGGGTCACTCAACGAGAACCAGTTCTGCAGTAGATGAACACGCAGCATGGTTTCCAGTGGGTACGGCTTGCGACCACCGCCGGCCTTTGGGTAATGCGGCTCGATCAATGCTACCAAGGCGCTCCATCTCGGCCAGGAAACGTTAGCGACGGGTTTGCTTGCGCTTACCGGCGCACTCGATATCGGGAAAGCTCATCTGGCTCATGGGATGGAGGGTTTGTAGAGGGCAGTTGGATGGAGCCATATCAGCAGCTCAGATGGTCTGTGCTGACTTGTTCGGAGAATCCTTAGATGTGTCGAAAAGCCCACCTTCTATGGTGGGCTTTTTCGTTCTAGCATTCATGAACGATCCGTGACCCTTTTTGGACGACGCATGCTTATCATCCGCCCCGCTGTGCCGGAAGATGCGCCACTTCTGCCCGCCATAGAAACTTCCGCCGCTCAATCCTTTCGCCTGATCGATCAGCTGAGTTGGCTGGCTGAGTCGCCTCCGATGTCCGTAGAGCGTCATCGCCAACTCATTGCACAGTCGACCTGCTGGGTTGCAATCGATGCCGAACATCGACCGCAAGGATTTCTCAGCGCTGAGCGCCACGGCAATGAACTTCACATCCATGAAGTATCGGTGGACCAATCGATGCAAGGTCAGGGTATAGGGCGGCATCTGATCGAAGCGGCGAAGGATCACGCGCGGTCACACAGACTTGGTTTCGTCACGCTTACGACATTCACGAGCGTGCCGTGGAACGCCCCCTTTTACGCCCGCCTGGGCTTTGAGGCCAAGGCCCCCAAAGACCTTGGTCAGCGGCTGGCGGCGATACTGAGCGAGGAGTACAAGCACGGATTCGCGCCGGAAAGTCGCTGTGCCATGGTATGGCCGGTGGCCTGAACACGAACCTTTCAAGGCTCCTTCACTCCATTGCGGACGTTCACTGCGCGGTGCGTTTGGCGACTTTCAATCTTGAGTACGTTGCCTGCGGTAGACCGGCGCTGTTTTCGATAATCTTGAGAAACGCCTCCGTATCGTCAAGAGGAAGGCTTCTCAGGAATTCGAGGTCAAGGTTCCACCATTCGCTTTGGAGAAGTCGCTCAATGGTTTCGGCGCTGTGGCGGTATCTGATGATCTTCGCTGGGTTTCCCCCCACGATTGCGTAGGGTGGCACGTCGCGGGTCACCAAGGCTCTTGTCGCAATGATTGCCCCTGTACCGACATTCACGCCCTCCAACACGGTGGCGCCGTGCCCGATCCAAACGTCGTGTCCTACGGTGGTCCAGGATAGTTGGGGGGAGTAGGACAATGCTCCGGTCTCGTATTGAAACGGGTGTGTGCTCACCCAGTCCATTGGGTGCGTGTGTTTCTCCTGGCCAAGCGTGCAGTCAGACCCAATGGAGCAAAAGCGGCCAATTTCGGCGATCAAGGATAATTTGGTCCCGCTTCTGATGTAGGTATGCGCACCAATCGACAACGAAGGGGGCTCCACTCGGATGTGTCCTAGCTTGACACCCTCCTCGATGGATGCGCTGGCGCGGGAGGCGAAGGAATCTGGCCCCCCGGCTGCCTTGCCTCCCATTTTTCGGAATGCTTTCTTGAATTTTTTTTCTCTGAAGATTTTGAGCATGGCGCTGTTCGCATCGGGAAGGTATTGGGCGATGAGGTATCGCGCCCCATTGTCCGCAGCTTTTGCAGCGTGCTCAATCCCGTCAGTGGAAAGACGGTGTCGAAAAAATCACGTGGGCAGATCGGCTTGCCGGTGGTCGCCCCATAGCGCGCCTTACTCCGCCCACTCCTTGTCCCCGGTAAACACCACCGTCAGCCAGCGATCCGGCCCTTCGCCGCCAATCGCATTGCCCACCTCATCGCGCAGTGCGTCCCATTCGGCAATGGTCTTGGCCCCCATGTCCGGTGGCACGATGAAGAACAGTTCGATCTCTCGCGAGCGTCCGACCTTGGCCACGTAGGCGCGGTACGACTGCAGGCCGTGAAGGGCGACGAAGTGCTTGGCCACTTCATCGACATGCAGTTTCAGGTCGCTGGGGGTGACCAGGAAGATCTCCGACAGCGCCTGGCGGATCACCGACAGTGGCAGCGGAATGATCACCAGGCAGACCAGGCCCAGCACCGCCGGGTCGATGTATGGCGACATCCATTCCCAGGCAGTGCCCTGAACGGCGTAGCCGAAGCAGAAGGCGATCAACAGGGCCGCGGTGATGCTCGCCGACATGATCCAGCCTTTGACGTCCATGCGCACGAAGTCCGAGCCGAGCTTGCGATTGGCGCGGGCTTCGATCATGGCAATGGTGACGCAGGCGATCACGGTAAGCACCGCGTAGATGATCGCGATGTCGAACTCCAGATGGCGTCCGCCTTCCAGCAGGCTGAGCACTGCGTTGATCAAAGCATAGATGGCCACGCTGCACAGCAGGATGCCGTTGAGCGCCAGCACCATCGGTTCCAGGTGCCAGAAGCCCATGGTGAAGCGCTCGCGCAGCTTGCGCGACATATGCAGGGTGGTGGTATGGGAGGTGATCAGCTTGACCACCACCAGTGACAGCCCGCTCATGCTGGCGTCGACCAGCGAATAGACGCCATCGAAGACGATCGAGAACGAGCCGGAGGCTACGCCGAACGCGATACCAATGGTGGCGATGAACAGGGTGACAGCAATAGAGGCCCGCAGCAGGCCCTGTTCGCTGGTCAGGTCGAAGAATGGGGTTTTGTTGGGTGCATCCATGGTCATGGCTCGATCAGAAAGGGCGGGTCTTGCGTTGGCCTTGTCGCCGGCTTGCCGGCGATGGGGCCTTTACAGGCTAGACGCGGAATTGTTCCATCAGTGCCTGTTGCTGGTTAGCCAGCCGGTTCAGCGCCTGGCTGATCCGCGCCGACTCGTCGGCCTGGCCCGACAGCGACTCGGTAACGTCGCGAATGCCCGCCACGTTACGGTTCACCTCCTCGGCCACGGCGCTCTGCTCCTCGGCAGCCGAGGCGATCTGCAGGTTCATGTCGCTGATCACGGCCACCGCCTCGCCGATACGCTGCAGTGCCGGTAATGCCTGTTCCATGTGCGTGGCGCTGGTCTGGGCCTGGCGCTGGCCTTCATGCATGGCGCCCACCACATCCTGGGTGCCTTGCTGCAGGCCTTCGATCACCTGGCGGATCTCTTCCACCGACACCTGGGTGCGTTGCGCCAGGCTGCGCACTTCGTCGGCCACCACCGCAAAGCCACGGCCGGCTTCGCCCGCGCGGGCCGCTTCGATGGCGGCGTTGAGGGCCAGCAGGTTGGTTTGCTCGGCAATGGCGCGGATCACCTCCAGCACCGAGCCGATCTGCTCGCTGCGGCTCTCCAGGTTGCGGGCTTCGATCATGGCCGCGTCCATGTCGGCGGCCAGCTGGTCGATGGTCTGGCGTGTGCTGGCAACGAGTTGCAGCCCTTCGCGGCTGGCCTGGTCTGCGCCCCGGGCGGCTTGGGCAGCCTGGGCCGCGTTATGGGCGACATCCTGCGCGGTGGCACTCATTTCGTTGGCGGCGGTGGCCACCTGTTCGATTTCCCTTTGCTGTTGCTGCATGCCATCGCTGGTCTGGCTGGCAATGGCGGCAGACTGGTCGGCGGTCCCGCGAGCTTCCTGCAGCGACCCTTTGACCTGGGCGATCACCGGCTGAAGCTTGTCGAGGAAACGATTGAACCAGCCAGTGAGCTGGCCCAGTTCATCCTGGCGGGCATAGTCCAGGCGCCGGGTCAGGTCGCCTTCACCGCTGGCGATGTCTTGCAGGCGTGCTGCCACGGCGAGAATCGGTCGGGTAACGCCGCGGGCGGTTAGCCATACCAGCAACAGGCCGATCACCGCGGCGCCCAGGCCGATCAGCAGGCTGGTGAGATTGGCACTTTGATTGTGCCCGTCCAGGCGCTTGTTCAGGGCTACTGCCGGGGCTTGCAGCACCGCCTCGGGCAACTCTAGCAGCACCTGCCAGGGCGCGGCATTGGGAATGGGGGCGAAGCTGCGGGCAATGCGCAGCAAGCCGTCGGCAGGGGTTTGGCTCAGAGGTTTGGACAGCTGGCTGCTGTCGCGACTGTTGCCGGCCTGCAGGCCGGCCGGGCTGACGATGCTGACCTGGCCCTGGCCATCGAACAGCTCCTTGCGGCCCGCGAGGGCCAGTTGCTGGAGGTTGTCCAAGCCGATGTCCAGGCCGATCACGCCCACTACCTTGCCGTTCTCCAGTAGGGGCAGGGCGATGCTGGTCATCAGCACCTGTCGGCCGTTGACTTCGTCGAAGTAAGGGTCCAGCACACAGGGCTTGGCGGTTTCTAGCGGGCAGGTCAGCCAGCGGTTGCTGGGGAAGCCGGCGACGCCCAGGGTGGTGTCCGCCAGCATCGACTCGGGCATGGCTTCCAGTTCCAGCGTGCCGGGGCGCGGCTGCGACCAGTACATCGAGAATCGGCCAGCGTCGTTACTGCCCTCGTTGCTGCGGGCGATGTGCTGGGTGTCCTGATTGTCCAGTGCATTGGGCTGGAACACCAGGTACAGGCCGAACAGATCCGGGTTGGCCGCCAGGGCAGCCTTGGCCTGTTGGGTGAGGGCCGGGCGCAGGTCGGCGTCGCCGCGCGCCTTGAGCGCCTGCACCAGGCGGGCGAAACCATTGCCGTACTGATAGGCGTCCATGAAGTAGCGCTGGATGCGCAATGCCTGGGTCTCGGCGTGGGCTTGCAGGCGCAGGCGCGCGCTGTGGTCGAGCATTTCGGTGTTGGCCTGGTTTACCAGCGCCGCGCTGCGGCGGGCCTGGGTCAGCGAGGTCGATACCAGCAATGCAACGATAACCAGCAGGCACAGGCCGGCGAGCAGGGTGATCTTCCACTGGATAGAGAGGCGGCGCAGCGGCATGGGGCTTTCCTTTTCGATCAATGGCAACGCCCGCGATCAGGCGCGGGCGTTGTCGGGGGCAAGCGTCATTCAGCGATGTAGTTCGGTGGCGCAACCCGGAACGCCTTGGTCAGCCAGGCCAGGTGCAGCAGGCCAAGCAGCGCCCAGATACCGCCGAACATCAGCGAGTGCTCGTTCAGGTCGAGCCACAGCTTGGCGATGATGCAGAAGCCAATGGTCGGCAGGACCAGGTACTTCATCTGGTTGGCCAGCCCCTGACGGTTGCCTTCGCGCAGGTAGCAGTGGCTGATCACCGACAGGTTGACGAAGCTGAACGCGACCAGTGCGCCGAAGTTGATGATCGACGTCGCGGTGACCAGGTCGAAGAAGATCGCCGACAACGAGATCAGGCCAACCACGGCGATGTTGACCACCGGGGTCTTGTAGCGGGAGTGCAGGCGGGCGAACACACCGCTTGGAATCACGTTGTCGCGGCCCATCACGTACAACAGGCGCGAGACGCTGGTCTGCGAGGCCAGGCCCGAGGCGATGGTGTTGATCACGGTGCAAGCGATGAAGATCGACTGGAACAGCTTGCCGCCGACGTACAGGGCGATTTCCGGCAAGGCTGCTTCCGGGTCATGGAAGCGTGCGTTGTTCGGGAAGTAAGCCTGCATGAAGTATGAAACGGTGATGAACACCACGCCGCCAATCAGTGCGGTAAGGAAGATCGCCCGAGGGATGATCTTGCCCGGCTCTTTGGTTTCCTCGGACAGGCAGGTGACCGCGTCGAAGCCCAGGAACGAGAAGCACAGGATGGTCGCACCGGCTGCCAGGGCGCTGAACTGGGTCTGGGCGTCGGTGAACGGTGTCAGGCTCCAGGTGGTGCCCACGCCTTCGCCCTGGCTCAGGCCGCGTACGCAGAGGTAGACGAACACCGACATGATTGCCAGTTGTACCACCACGAACAGCAGGTTGAAGTGTGCCACCAGGTTGATGCTGCGCATGTTGATCAGGCTGATCAGGCTGACGAAGCCAGCCACCCACATCCACTCCGGCACTTCCGGGAACATCGCCGACAGGTACAGCTTGGCCAGCAGCGCGTTGACCATTGGCAGCAGCAAGTAGTCCAGCAGCGACGACCAACCCACCAGGAAGCCAACATGCGGGTTGATCGCGCGTTGGGTGTAGGTGTAGGCCGAGCCCGACTGAGGGAAGCGTCGCACCAGGGTGCCATAGCTCACGGCGGTGAACAGCACGCCCAACAGTGCGAGGATGTAGGCGCTGGGTACATGCCCGGAGGTAATCCCTGAAACGATGCCGAACGTGTCGAAAACGGTCATCGGTGTCAGGTAGGCGAGGCCGATGATCACCACATGCCAGAGACGCAGGGACTTGCGGAACTGGTGGCTGCCGGAGGCGCTGTGGTCAGTCTGCATGCTGGCATGGCTCCTGCGGCTGGGCGTGGACGGCGTGCGCGGCGAGCTGCGCGTGCGGCAAGGGCGAGCGGGTGGGCTCCATGTTGTTCACCTTTATTGTGTGGAGCAGGAAGAGGCGCGGACGGGCGCCGGTGTCGGGTATGGCGGGTCCTGGGGCTAGGACGGTGGTGCGTGAGGATGGGTGCAAAAAGGCATGATCACGACGCGACTTTTCTTCTTTGTGGATCGGGCGCTAGCAAGGTGAGAAAAATAAAAAACGATGGGTGGGGTGGGTGTCAAGTTAAACATGACAAGATGTTACGAAAACGTCATATTTATCAGCGTAAAGCCCTATTTGTTCGCTTTGTGCGCGATTTTTTGCGGTTTTGATCATTGCATATGTTCGAAAAAATTGACGAATAGGACGTTGCCAATTCACGCGTCAGGCGTTTCCTAAAAACGCTATTTCTACCCCTTGGCCATCACCCCGGAAGGGTGTCGGTGATATTCTTCCGCTGCCACGTAGCCCTCGGCTGCGTGCACGCCCATATGGACATCAATCGGTTCTATTCATGAAGAAATCAGTAGGCATTCTTTCCGGCCTGGCCATCGCCATTGCCGTCGCAACCACCGCGGGCGCCTGGTACACCGGCAAGCAACTTCCGGCGGAGCTGGAGCGCTCCGTCAAGCAGGCCAACGTACAGCTTGAAAAAGCCCTGGTCGGCATTGGCGGCAGCATGACCGTCGAAGTGGCCTCCCTCGAGCAGCACTTTTTCAGCAGCACCGCGCACTATCGCGTCAAGGCCAAGGATATTCACCTGTCCGATGGCGAAACCCTGAGCTTCGATCTGGGTGTCACCGACCAGATCGAGCATGGCCCGTTCCCATGGTCTCGGGTGAAAGCGTTCAAGCTTGTGCCAGTGATGGCGGCCAGCAACAGTGCGCTGGACAAGGACGACTCGACCGCAGCCTGGTATGCCGCGGCAGGGGACAAGGCGCCCCTGACGTCGCACACCAGCCTCGGTTATGACGGCAGCGTCGAAGGCACCCTATTCCTGGCCCCCGTGAAGGTGACTGAGGACAATGGCTCGACCCTGGACTTCTCAGGTATGCAGTTGGCGGTCAGTAGTGACCGGGAAGGCAAGGCATCGAAGTTCCATGGCACTGCCGAGCGTTTCGAGATGAAGCTGGTGGGCGACGATCATCCGCCTGCCACGTTCGAACTGAAGGGGTTGGCTGTCGACGGCAACCTCGCCGCCACCGAACACGAAGCACTCTATGTCGGCAACTTCGATCTGTTACTGGCCGAGGCCAAGGCGACCTTGGGGCTTAAGCAGGAAGTGCTGATGCTCAAGGGCTTCGAACAGAAAGCCGTGCAAGCGCTGGATGGCCCGGACACCATTGGTGGTCGCGTGGACTACAAGGTGCAGGACATCACCTGGGATGGCCGCGCAGTGGGCAGCGCGCAGATGGCGATAAGCCTCAAGTCGTTGAATGCCCCGGCCATGGAGGCACTGTCGAAGTGGTACCAGGCGCACCTGCCGGAATTCCAGGAGGCAGCGGAGGCTGGCCAGGCGGTGCCGGTAATCCAGATGGACGAGGCGGAAAAGGCCAAATTCCAAGGTGACCTGCAGCAGTTGCTGGCATCCAAGCCACAGGTGGCCCTGGAGAACCTGTCGTTCAAGACTGCCAATGGCGAGAGCCGTTTCAGCCTGTCGATGGACTTCGCCAAGCCCGACTCGTTCGACCTGCCGCCCGACCAGTTGGGCAAGCAGTTGGTTACCGAGGTGAAGGGCAAGCTGTCGCTGTCCAAGCCCATGATCGGAGACCTGGCTACCCTGCGGGCGCTGCTCGAGGGCCAGACGGATGCCCAGGCGATCGCCCAGCAGTCGAGCCAGGCCGGCGAAATGGTCGGCATGATGGCGCTGCAAAGCGGTATGGCGACCGTGCAAGGCACTGATGTGGTGTCGAGCCTGCACTACGCCAACGGCATGGTCGACTTCAATGGCAAGAAGATGACCGTCGAAGAGTTCGCCATGATTCTCGCGGCGCACTTCGCGTCGATGCAGCCTCAGGGCTAAACCCACTCTTTGGGGCGCTGCTGCTGGCCTTGTTGCAGGCTGCGCCGGCTCATACGGGTAACCACAGCCTTCAGGGGGTGGCACCTGTTGGAGCAGGCGCAGGCCGCAATAGGCCTGCACCGGCAACACAAAAAACCGCTTTTGAATTCCCTTGATTGTCTGTAGCCTTCGGCGTCCGATAATAATCCGCGCCCGCAGAGGGCCGTGGCGGCATGCCTGCCGTCCGGCACCGCTAGCCGATCTGCCAGGGCCGGGTGATACACTCGATATGACGCGCATGCGCGCCCGCAGGTCCAGCGATCATGACCCAGATTTCCGAACGCCTTTTGGTTCAGGCCCATCTTGACGCCAAGCAGCCCAACCCGCTGACAGCCGAGCAGGAGGCCGAATACCGTGCGGCCATCGCCGCCGAGCTCAAGGCCCAGAACGCCGTTCTGGTGGCTCACTATTACTGCGACCCGGTCATCCAGGCGCTGGCCGAAGAGACCGGTGGCTGTGTGTCCGACTCGCTGGAAATGGCGCGTTTCGGCAAGAATCACCCGGCCGAAACCGTGGTTGTCGCCGGCGTGCGCTTCATGGGCGAAACGGCCAAGATCCTCACGCCGCAAAAACGCGTGCTGATGCCGACCCTGGAAGCGACCTGCTCGCTCGACCTGGGTTGCCCGGTCGAAGAGTTCTCCGCTTTCTGCGACCAGCACCCCGAGCGCACCGTGGTGGTTTACGCCAACACCTCCGCCGCAGTGAAGGCGCGTGCCGACTGGGTGGTGACCTCCAGCTGCGCCCTTGAAATCGTCGAAAGCCTGATGGACAACGGCGAAACCATCATCTGGGGCCCGGACCAGCACTTGGGGCGGTACATCCAGAAGCAGACCGGGGCCGACATGCTGCTGTGGGACGGCGCGTGCATCGTCCATGAAGAATTCAAGTCGCGTCAGCTGGCCGATATGAAAGCGCTTTATCCGGACGCTGCCATTCTGGTTCACCCGGAGTCGCCGGAGTCGGTCATCGAGCTGGCCGATGCGGTAGGTTCCACCAGCCAGTTGATCAAGGCTGCCCAGACCCTACCGAACAAGACCTTCATCGTCGCCACCGACCGCGGCATCTTCTACAAGATGCAGCAGCTGTGCCCAGACAAAGAGTTCGTCGAAGCGCCCACCGCGGGTAACGGCGCCGCTTGCCGCAGCTGCGCACATTGCCCATGGATGGCCATGAACACCCTGGAGCGGGTGCTGGATTGCCTGCGCAAGGGCAGCAATGAAATCTTCGTGGACCCAGCGCTGGTGCCGAAGGCGATCAAGCCTTTGAATCGCATGCTGGACTTCACCCAGGCGGCGCGCCTGAAGCTTTCCGGAAATGCTTGAAACCTGATCGTCGGCAAGCCGGCGCCTACAAGTGCTATGCCTGTAGGTGCTGGCTTGGCAGTGATCGGGCGCTCGTCAGCGTCCCATCATGTCCTTGACCATCCGCTGCTGCTCCATCACCTCGCGCTGGCGCTGGTCGATCTGCGCCGCCAACGGGAAGTTGCTGCCCGCACGGCGCTTGGCGTAGTCGAGCTGCTGGATCGCCTGGTCGAAATCGCCCACCAGGGTGAAGTACTCCGCGCGGGCGCGATGCAAGCCAATGGTATTGCCTGACAGTCCGCGAACTTCAGCCACGTCGTACCACACGTCCGGGTCGTCCGGGCGGCTCTTGAGCAGGTCATCCAGAACTTTTTCCGCCTCGGCTGGCTTGCCCTGCTTGACCAGCAGGTCGGCACGCACTTGTTTCAACGGATAATTGCCCGGGTACAAACCGCGCATCCGCTCCACCCGCTGCATGGCATCGGCCAGGCGGTTGTTGGTAATGTCCAGGTCGATCTGCGCCAGGTTGTAGGTGATGTCGTTGGGTGCCTTGGCCAGCAGCGGCTTGAGGTTCTCCCGCGCTTCATTGAGTTGGCCGCCCTTGATCTGCGCCAGGGCCAGGCCATAGCGGGCGGCGTCCATGTTCGGATTTTCGTCGAGCTGGGCGCGGAAGCGCTTGGCTGCAAGGCCTGGGGTGCCTTCGTAGGTCAATGCCACGCGGGCGCGGATCAGTTGGTAGCGCAGGCTGTCTTCCACCCCCCCCTTGGGCGCCTGTTCGGCGCGGTTGCGGGTGTCGGCGATACGCGACTCGGTCACCGGGTGCGTCAGCAGAAATTCGGGTGGCTTGGCATCGTAGCGGTACTGGCGCGCCAGGCGTTCGAACATCGATGGCATGTTGCGCGGGTCGTAGCCAGCTTTCTCGAGGTTCTGGATGCCGATGCGGTCGGCTTCCTGCTCGTTCTGCCGCGAGAAACGCCGTTGCTCCTGAATGGCCGCTGCCTGGGTGCCGGCGATCACGCCGATGCCGGCATCGCCGCCACCACCTGCGGCCAGCACGATACCAGCCAGCAGCGCTGCCATCATCGGCAACTGCATGCGTTGCTGGGCCTCGACGCCGCGGGCGAAGTGGCGCTGGGACAAGTGCGCCAGTTCGTGGGCCAGGACCGAGGCGTATTCGCCTTCGGTCTGGGCATTGAGGAACAGGCCACCGTTGACCCCGACGATGCCGCCAGGCGCTGCAAAGGCGTTGAGTTCGCGGCTGTCGATCAGAATGAACTCAAGGCGTCGGTCTTGCAGTTGGCTGGTTTCGGCCAGCCGGTACACGCTGGTTTCGACGTAGTCTTTGAGTTGTGGGTCGTTCAGCTGGTTGACGTTGCCGCGCAACAGGCTCAGCCAGGCGCGGCCAAGCTGGTGCTCCTGCTGCGGCGAGACGATTGCTGAACTGGCGTCGCCCAGTGACGGCAGGTCGTCGGCGTGGCCGGGAAGGGCCATCAGGCAGGCCAGCGTCAGCAGGGTAGGGCGCAGTAGATTCATGCACGAAGCTCGCGTCGGATCAAAGCCCCTACTGTAGCCCGCTCACACGTTGGCGACCAGTGGCGGTATCCTAGCGAACCTGCCTGACCAAGCCTCTGGAGACGCCTGCAATGAGTGACACCCTGACCTGCGACGCCGAACTCGACGCCAGCGGGCTGAACTGCCCGCTGCCCCTGCTCAAGGCGAAGATGGAGCTTAACCGCCTGGCCAGTGGCGCGGTGCTCAAGGTGGTCGCCACCGATGCCGGCTCGCAGCGCGACTTCCGCACTTTTGCCCAGCTGGCCGGTCATACCCTGCTGCACGAAACGGCCGAGGCCGGCGTCTTCACCTACTGGCTGCGCAAGGCCTGAGTCTCAATCAAGGATCGTCAATGTTCAAAGTGCTTCGCGACTGGATACAGCGCTACTTCTCCGATGAGGAGGCGGTGGTGCTGGCGGTCCTGCTGTTCCTGGCCTTCACGGCGGTGCTGACCCTTGGCGGCATGTTGGCGCCGGTGCTCGCGGGCCTGGTGCTGGCCTTCCTGATGCAGGGGCTGGTCAACGCCCTGGAGCGCCTGCGGGTACCTACGCGGGTGGCGGTAAGCGTGGTGTTCGCGCTGTTCATGGGGGCTTTGGCGGTGGTCCTGCTGGTGCTGGTACCGTTGCTCTGGCACCAGTTGATCACGCTGTTCAACGAGTTGCCGGGGATGTTGGGCAAGTGGCAGTCGCTGTTGCTGCTGTTGCCAGAGCGCTACCCGCACTTGGTCTCGGATGAGCAGGTGTTGCACGCCATCGAGTCGGTGCGCGGTGAAATCGGCAAGTTCGGCCAGTGGGCGCTGACCTTCTCGCTGTCCAGCCTGCCCTTGCTGGTCAACGCCATGATCTACCTGGTGCTGGTGCCGATTCTGGTGTTCTTCTTCCTCAAGGACCGCGAGTTGATCGCCCGCTGGGTCAGCGGTTACCTGCCGCGACAGCGCAGCCTGCTCAACCGGGTTGGCAGCGAAATGAACCGGCAGATTGCCAATTATATTCGCGGCAAGGGCATCGAGATCCTGATCTGCGGTATTGCCACTTACATCGCCTTCATCAGCCTGGGACTCAACTATGCCGCGCTGCTGGCACTTTTGGTGGGGCTGTCGGTGGTGGTTCCCTATGTCGGAGCGGTGGTGGTGACCGTGCCGGTGACGCTGATTGCGCTGTTCCAATGGGGCTGGGGTGATCAGTTCATCTACCTGATGACGGTGTACGCGATCATTCAGGCACTCGATGGCAACGTGCTGGTGCCGTTGTTGTTCTCCGAAGCGGTGAGCCTGCATCCGGTGGCGATCATCTGTGCGGTGTTGCTGTTCGGCGGGTTGTGGGGTTTCTGGGGGATCTTCTTCGCGATCCCGCTGGCGACGTTGATCAAGGCGGTACTGGATGCCTGGCCGCGGCAGGAGCCTAGCGTTTCGCCGATGTTGTAATCTGGGGGGGGGCTGCAGGGCAGCCCCATCAGGCTCAAGCCTTGTTCAATGCCTGGGCCGCCGCCAACACGGCGTCCACATGCCCCGGCACCTTCACCCCACGCCATTCCTGGCGCAGCACACCGTCCTTGTCGATCAGGAAGGTGCTCCGGTCGACGCCCAGGTACTCCTTGCCATACAGCTTCTTCAGCTTGATCACGTCGAACAATTGGCAAAGCGCCTCGTCCTTGTCGCTGATCAGCTCGAACGGGAAGCCCTGCTTGGCCTTGAAATTCTCATGGGACTTGATGCCATCGCGGGAAACACCGAACACCACGGTGTTGGCGGCCTCGAAGGCTGCGTGCTGGTCACGGAAACCCTGGCCTTCGGTGGTGCAGCCCGGCGTGCTGTCCTTCGGGTAGAAGTACAGCACCACTTGGCGGCCCTTGAGCGCAGCGAGGCTCACGGCCTGGCCACTGGTGGCCTGGGCCTGGAAATCGGCGACGGGTTTGTCGAGTTCTACGGCCATGGGAAGCTTCCTTACATGGGGTTCTGTGGGCGCCAAGGCTCGATCAAGGCATCCAGGTTCAGGGCATCGGCGAAGTCGAGGAACTGGTCGCGCAGCCAGCTGATCTGGGTGCCGGCCGGCAGGATCACGGTGAACTGGGCATTGAGCATGCTGCTACCGGTCTGCGGCGCCAGGTAGGTGTCGCAGGTCAAGGCTTCCAGTTCGACGCGGTGGTCAAGGAAGAACTGGCACAGCTCGCTGATGATATCCGGGCGGTAGGCGGCGCTGATGTAGGCGACGTATGGCAGGGCCTGGGGGCGTACCTCCTGGTCGGCGCTGCGCACTACATCGAGGGTCAGGCCGTGTTTCTTGCCCAGGCCCGGCAGCATGGCTTCCAGGCGCGCCAGGGCATCCCAGCTGCCACCGACCTGCAGGACCAGGGCGCTGGTCTCGCCATGGCGGCTCAGGCGCGAGGTGACCACCGCGCAGCGGTTTTCGAAGGCGGCGCGGCTGAGGACATTGGCCAGCTCCATGGGGTTGGGCCCCAGGGCGCTGATGACGAGGAATTGTTCGCGGACGGTGGGGGTGGACATGCAGCATTCCTAAAGCGATGAGCGGTCGGCACAGGACGGGCGAAAGCCTCCGGTCGACAGGGCCCCGGGCTCGCATGCGAGGTCGCGGACGCTGGCGGGGAGCAGGGTCGACGGCCCGGCGGGCCGTGCTGCACCGATCAAAGGATCAAGGGTAGCGAAAACCGACGCGAAGGGGAATGCTCCGCCCGCCTGCTTCGCTTGTGCAAGGCCGATGCCCCCAGTACCATTACCGCTCTCTTTTTCCGGCAGGAGCAGTTACATGATTGCGGGCAGTATGGTGGCATTGGTCACACCCATGGATGCACAAGGGCGTCTTGATTGGGACAGCCTCGACAAACTTGTAGACTTCCACCTGGAAAACGGCACCCATGCGATCGTCGCAGTCGGCACTACCGGTGAGTCGGCCACGCTGGATGTCGAAGAACACATCCTGGTCATCAAGCACGTGGTCGAGCGCGTCAAGCACAGCAAGAAGCCGATTCCGGTCATCGCCGGTACCGGTGCCAACTCCACCGCTGAAGCCGTGCACCTGACCCAGAACGCCAAGAACGCTGGCGCCGACGCCTGCCTGCTGGTGGTCCCGTACTACAACAAGCCGACCCAGGAAGGCCTGTACCAGCACTTCAAGCACATCGCCGAAGCCGTCGACATCCCGCAGATCCTCTATAACGTACCCGGCCGCACCTCCTGCGACATGCAGGCCGAGACCGTGATCCGCCTGTCGAAGGTCAAGAACATCATCGGTATCAAGGAAGCCACTGGCGACCTGCAGCGTGCCAAGGCCATCCTCGATGGCGTCGACAAGGACTTCATCGTCATGTCTGGCGACGACCCGACCGCTGTCGAGCTGATCCTGATGGGCGGCAAGGGCAACATCTCCGTTACCGCCAACGTCGCCCCGCGCGAAATGGCCGACCTGTGCGAGGCCGCCCTTGAGGGCAATGCCGAGAAGGCCCGTGCAATCAACGAAAAACTCATGCCGCTGCACAAAGACCTGTTCTGCGAGTCCAACCCGATCCCGGTGAAATGGGCGCTGGTGGAAATGGGCCTGATGCAGAAGGGCATCCGCCTGCCGCTGACCTGGCTGAGCGAAGGCTGTCACGAAAAAGTCCGTACTGCCTTGCGCCAGTCCGGCGTACTGGTTTAATCGAGGAAGTACACCGCATGAAGCGACTGGCTGGTCTTTCCACGCTCGCCCTGATCATCTCCAGCACCAGTGGTTGTGGCTGGTTGTGGGGCGAGGATGGCTATTTCCGCGACCGCGGCAGCGACTACCTGCAAGCGCACCCGACCGCGCCGATGCAGCTGCCGCCGGACGCCAGCAACGTCAAGCGCCTTGACCCGCTGTTGCCGATCCCCCGCAACGTCGCCGACGACCGCGCCACTGGCGAGTTCGAAGTGCCACGTCCGCAACCACTGACCGCTGCGGCCGAAGCCAGCGACTACAGCCTGCAACGCAGCGGCAACAGCCGTTGGGTGCTGGCCCAGCACTCGCCTGCCGAGGTGTGGCCGGTGGCCCGTCAGTTCTTCGAGGACAATGGTTTCCGCATTGCCGAAGAGCGCCCGCAGACCGGTGAATTCAACACCACCTGGCAGCGCTTCGACGAACTGTCCGCTTCGCTCGGCCAGCGCCTGGCGAGCACCGCCAGCAGCGGCGACAGCGAAGTGCGCGTACGTGTTCGCATGGAACCCGGCGTGCAGCGCAACACCTCCGAGGTGTACGTCGTCAGCGTCGAGCGCCCGGCCGGTAGCACCGCCGAGCCTGACTTCCCGTCCAGCTCCAGCAATACCGGCGCCGATGCCCTGCTGGTCGATGAAATGCTTGCCAGCATGAACCGCAGCGCCGAGAAGGGCGGTTCGGTTTCGCTGCTCGCGGCCCGCGACTTCGATGCTCCGAGCCGCGTCAGTCTGAGCGAAGACGGCAGTGGCAACCCGGTGCTGTACCTGGGCGCCGACCTGGACCGCGCTTGGTCCAGCGTAGGCCGTGCCCTGGAGCAGGGTGGCGAGTGGCGTGTCGAGGACATCAACCGCAGTCTGGGCCTGTACTACATCAACCTGTCGGAAAAGCCTGAAGACAAGCAGAACGAGCCTGGTTTCTTCGGCCGCATGTTCGGCAGCGAGCCAACCAAGGAAGAGCGTGAAGCCCGTGCCGAGCGTTATCAGGTCCGCCTGAGCAAGGTGGGCGAGAGCGTGCAGGTAACGGTCGAGAAGAACATCAACACCGTGGCCCCGGCCGATGTTGCCCGCCGCGTGCTGAGCGCCATTCAGGACCACCTGGGCTAAGTGCGCTTCGCGGTACTCGGAAGCGGCAGCCAGGGAAATGGCACGCTGATCGCCAGTGGTGACACCTTCATCCTGGTCGATTGTGGCTTTTCCCTGCGTGAAACCGAGCGACGCCTGGCGCTGCTCGGTGTGTCGCCGGCCCAGCTGAGCGCGGTGCTGGTGACCCACGAACATGCCGACCACGTGCATGGGGTGGGCTTGCTGTCACGGCGCTACAATGTACCGGTCTACCTCAGCCAGGGCACCTTGCGCGGTTTGCGCAAGCCGGTGGAGGTGGCCGGTTTTCTCGCCTGTGGCGACTGCTTGCGTATCGGCAGCCTGGAAGTCAGCGCGCTGCGGGTCGAGCACGATGCATTCGAACCGTTGCAGTATGTGTTCAGCGATGGGCGCCGACGGTTTGGCATGCTGACCGACCTGGGCTCGTACGACAGGCACCTGGTCGAGCGTTACCAAGGCCTGGATGCATTGCTCATCGAGGCCAACCATTGCCGCGACCTGCTTGCCCGCGGCCATTACCCGCACTTCTTGAAGTTGAGGGTCGGCGGCAGCCAAGGACATTTGAACAACCACCAGGCAGCAAACCTGGTGGCCGAGCTGGGCTGGCAGCACCTGCAACACCTGGTGCTGGCCCACCTCAGCAGCAAGAACAACCTGCCACAACTGGCCCGCCAGTGCTTTGTCGACACCCTTGGGTGCGACCCGGACTGGCTCCAGGTGGCGAATCAGGAACACGGGCTCGACTGGCGTGAAATCGCCTAGCCCAACAACTCAAGCAAGCGGAGCCCTCCATCATGGAAAAACGCGACGAACTCTACCGCGGCAAAGCCAAATCGGTTTACAAGACCGACGACGCCGACCGCTTGATCCTGCTGTTCCGTAACGACACCTCGGCGTTCGATGGCAAGCGTATCGAACAGCTCGACCGCAAAGGCATGGTGAACAACAAGTTCAACGCCTTCATCATGCAGAAACTGGAAGAAGCCGGCGTGCCGACCCAGTTCGACAAGCTGCTGGGCGACAACGAGTGCCTGGTCAAGAAGCTGGACATGATTCCGGTCGAGTGCGTGGTGCGTAACTACGCAGCGGGCAGCCTGGTCAAGCGCCTGGGCGTGGAAGAGGGCATCAAGCTCGAGCCGTCCACCTTCGAGCTGTTCCTGAAGAACGACGAGAAGGGCGACCCGTTCATCAACGAATCCCACGTCGTTGCCTTCGGTTGGGGCACCGCCGAGCAGCTGGCAGAGATGAAAAAGCTGTCGCTGAAGGTCAACGAGGTACTGACCAAGCTGTTTGACGACGCAGGCCTGCTGCTGGTCGACTTCAAGCTGGAGTTCGGCGTGTTCCACGGCCAGATCGTCCTGGGCGACGAGTTCAGCCCCGACGGCTGCCGCCTGTGGGACAAAGAAACCCGTAAGAAGATGGACAAGGACCGCTTCCGCCAGGGTCTGGGCGACGTGATCGAAGCCTACGAAGAAGTTGCCAAGCGCCTGGGCGTGCCGCTGTAAGGCGCATGTTCACGCAAGCGCCTGATACCACGCGATTTTTTTGCAAATAAAGGTTTGCGTTTTCAGAATTCGCTGGTATGATGCGCGGCATTGGAGAGATGCCGGAGTGGTCGAACGGGACGGATTCGAAATCCGTTGTACTGGCAACAGTACCTAGGGTTCAAATCCCTATCTCTCCGCCATACATGTGAAGCGCGAAACCCCTGATTCCTGATAAGGAGTCAGGGGTTTTGTGTTTTTGGGGCGCGTTCAGGGTCCGCGTTTTACCCGGCCACTGCAGGCCCTGCCATTACGTCTTGTACCCCATCCCCTGAAAGACGGCCCCGTCTCGAACGTGGTGGTTGCACCACGTGGGTATTGCGCATTTCCCGAAGTCGGCTAAATTGTACAAAAACCTATACAAAAATTAGGTGTTGTACATGTATTGCGAATGGCCTTTGACGTTGTACTTCGACGGTGCTTGCCCACTGTGCGCCAGGGAAATCGCTTTCCTGCGGCGGCGGTCGACGGGGGGCAGGCTGCTTCTGGTAGACATCGGAGATGCGGATTTCGACCCCGGATCGTTGGGCGTCACTGTCGAGCAACTGAAGGCTTCTTTGCATGGGAGGTTCGCCAATGGGCTATGGGTCACCGGCTTGGACGCGACCCTATGGAGCTGGCGGGCCGCAGGGGTGGGCATGTATGTTGCGCCACTGGCCTGGCGCCCTTTACGCCCACTGCTTGCCGGTTGTTACAGGCTTTTCTGTCGCTTGAGGCCACACTTGGCGTGGCTACCCCATCCCGACGGTGCTCTTCGTTGCACCCGTGAGGCGTCCAAATGTACCCATCGTTAGCTGCGTATTACCGCGACATTCTTATCGGCATTGGAGAAAACCCGCAGCGCGAAGGGCTTTTGGATACGCCTCAGCGTGCGGCAAAAGCAATGCAGCACCTCTGCAACGGTTATACCTTGAAGCTTGACGAGGTCATAAACGGTGCTTTGTTCGAGTCTCAGAACGATGAAATGATCGTGGTCCGTGACATTGAGCTTTATTCACTGTGCGAACACCACTTATTGCCATTTATCGGCAAGGCTCATGTCGCCTACCTGCCGACAGGACGGGTGCTCGGCCTATCGAAGGTTGCTCGTGTGGTCGACATGTTCGCGCGTCGTTTGCAGATACAGGAAAACTTAACGCGGCAAATCGCCTGTGCCATCCAGGATATTACCGATGCTGCCGGGGTGGCAGTGGTTATTGAAGCAAAGCATATGTGCATGATGATGCGCGGTGTCGAGAAGCAGAACTCCGTCATGCTGTCATCTGTGATGTTGGGCGAATTTCGCGACTCACCGACGACCCGACAAGAGTTTCTTCAGCTCATCGGGCAGAAATAACTGACACCGGTATGAAAAGAAGCGTCTGGTTGACTGGTCCATTGAGTGCCGGTCGAAGAGGGTCATTCAAATGAATTCAGTATCTACCCCGTTATCGCCCAGCCGCTTTGCTGTCCTTGGTTACGGCGGTTTGCTGCCGTTTATTGGATTAACGTTGCTTGTCCTTTTTTATGCTCAATACCGGTCGTTGTGGTCGGCTATGCTGGTGAGCTATGGCGCTGTGATATTGAGCTTCATCGGCGCCTTGCACTGGGGATTCGCCATGGCCTTGCAGGGTATGCTCGCTGAGCATCGTCGAGCGCGGCTCGTGTGGAGCGTCATACCTGCCCTTGTTGGTTGGGTCAGTACACTTGTCGCCGTGCCATTGGGCTGTTTGATGTTGACTGCCGGTTTTATCGTTCATCTTTGGCAGGACCAGAAATTGGCGCAAGCGTTGCCTCGATGGTACTTGCCGATGCGAGGGTACTTAACCCTTGTGGTGAGCCTCTGCTTGCTGCTCAGCGCATTTGCCGTGTTGTTTGAGTTCTAGCCGATCTACATGGCGGAGCCCGATCGGCTTGCACGAAGACGCAGTGCACGGCGTGCGGGCGGATGTTTTCAGCGCCAGCCCATCATCCAGATCTCTGAGTCGCGCAGTGTTCGCCAATCCAGCCATTGGCTACGGCCACTGTGCACCGCTTCCAGTTCGACACGCAGCAAGATGCCATCGTCGTCGAGCTCAAGGTCCGTCACCAGGAAGTGCTTTTCTTTATTCTCAGGGTGCCGCGCGGTCCATTTGGAGAGCTTTAATTTCGCGGGTGCAATGCGATTCATCAGGCGGTCCTCCGGTGGGCTGTTGCAGTGTTGATCGAGGCTAAACCTGTACAAGGTCAGAGCACGATATAGTCGCTGTATTGCCGTAAGCCGTCATGGGGCCCTTCGATCAGGTGCACGTAACGGCCGTTCACCCACTCAATCGGCAAACAGTCGTCGACTTCCAGTACCGTATCGATATGCTGCTTGAGCCAGTTTGCCTGCAGGCGTCGTTTGCCCAGACGCTTGGCCTCTGCCTTGTCCCTGGCCACCACCAACAGGTAACGGTGGGCCTCGCCAAACACCCCGTCCTCGTAGCCTCCAAGGTTGATGAAGAACAGTCGAGGGTCATCCGACCCAGGCGCCGCCTGACTGAACTCGACGCGGTAGTGGTCGACACCGCTGACTTCGATCCACGAGTCGATGTGCAGGCCCTGGCGGCTCCCGAACCAGCCTTGGCACAGTTGTGGGTACGTTTGCTCGAGTGAGTCGGCCTGTGCAAACAGCACGTCGTGTACCTCGATACGTGCCCGTGGATGGCGACCACCGAGCATGACTATGTACAGCATGAGCGAATCCTTCTTTCCGGCTTGGCCTCGTGCGGTGCCCAGGCCGTTGCCTGACCGGGGGCACTGCGCATGGAAATCTATGCAAGTAAGTATAATATCTGTACACGGTGCTATATTTGTACAGAATTATGGGGTGCTGCTCGTTGGGCTGCGGTCGGCGGACGGCACTGGACGACTGGATGCACCTCATGGATGACGACACCCTGATCAGCCGCCTCGAACGCAAGCCGACCAGGCGTGGAGAGCGGTCGATCCAACCTATTTTCCGCCACCTGTCCGAGGGTACATCATGAACTTGATCGCGCTTACCCAACTGGTATCGACCGGCGAAGCAAAGGAATTGGAACTGTTGTCGCTGGAGGGTGGCTTCTACGTCCTCCGTGCCTTGACCGACGCCGGTCCCGTGACATTGAGCGATGCCCATGGGCAACCGGTTCGCGTGCGGTCGACGACCGAGCTGCGGCACTTGCTGGCCGACATGCCACCGATTCCCTGCATGTTGGTCCAACAGGTGGTGCACGACGAGATGTGCGGGCAGCGTAACGGCCCCGCTGCGCCGCTGCGTGTCCCGATAACACTGACCAGCCAGTGGTAGCCTGAACGCTGCGCCTGTGCAACGTGATTCACTGTTATCAGGCGGTACACCGCGGACAGGAACACGTCCGCATCCGTGTCAGCGGGTGTCGATTTGCGTCTGCAACTGTCCGCCGACAATGGATAGTTCTTTGAGCTGTTCCCCCTCGCGCAGTACGAATAGCGCGTCCATCCCGCGTTCCTGAGCCAGGCGCGGGCCTTCGGTCTCGCCCAGGACCATCAGCGCCGTGGCCCAGGCATCGGCGAGCATGCACGAGGCCGCCACCACGGTGACGGCGGCGAGCGGACTGCACAGCGGCGCGCCGGTGGCCGGGTTCATGGTGTGAGCATAGGACTGACCGGCCACGTCGACCCAGTGTCGATAGTCGCCGGAAGTCGCGATTGAGGCATCACTGAGTTCCATCACGCCCATGACTTCACGCACGCCTCGTTTGGGCTTTTCCAGGGCCACAGCCCAGCTTTGGCCGTCAGGTTTGAGACCGCGGGCGCGCATCTCGCCATCGATACCGACCAGGTAGCGAGTGATACCCAGAGTCTCCAGGCAACGGGCCAGTTCATCCACGCCAAAACCTTTGGCGATGCCACTCAAGTCAAGGTTCAACGGCTCGCGCTTGAGCACCTGATTGCGTTGTGGATCAACCACCAATGCGGCGCTGGCTAACAGCCGGGCGCCCGGCGTCAGGGTGCCGATCGCCTGCGCGGTGACCGTCTGCTTCCCTGGGCCGAAGCCCCAGGCGTTCACCAGGTCACCGACAGCGATGTCGAAGGCACCGCCGGATTGCTGGCTGACGTGCAATGCAGCAGTCAGGACCGTTGTCAGTTCCTTGGGCACCGGCACCCATTGCTGCGCGGGGGCTGCATTGAGGCGGTTGAGGTCCGAGTCGGGTTTCCAGGTAGACATCTGCTGATCCACCCGGGCCACGGCGCGGGTCAGGCGCAACCTAACTTCGTCGATATCGAGCCCGGCGGCGGCATAAAAAAGGGCGGTATAGCGGGTACCCATGGTTTCGCCGTTCAGGCTGTAGCGCTTCAGTTCAGTAGACATCTTCACGGTAGCGTCCTTGTGCCCTGAGGGTCAGTACACTGAGGTTAAGCGGCGCCAATACTTCATCAAGGGCCTGCTTGACGCCCTTGGCCATTTCGCGGCTGCCACACACCAGTACTTGGGCACCTTTTTCAAACAGCCTGCGCAAGGCCAGGGCATCGCTGATCAGCCTGTCCTGCACGTAGCTGCGGTCCTGGACCTGAGAAAAGGCGGCTCGCAGTGCCGTTAGGCGGCGGTCGGACAAATATTGGTTGAGCTGCGGTTCGTAGAGAAAGTCCGAGGCTGGGTTGCGGCCGCCCCAATACAAGTGCATCGGGTGTCGGGCCTTGTTGTTGCGGATAAAGCCGGCCAGAGGACCGATACCGGTACCGGCGCCGATCAGGATCACCGGGTGCACGCCCGACGCGGGACGAAATTGCGGGTTGGGCTGGATGAAGGCTTCGATCTGCGCGCCGATGTCCAGGCCATGAAGATACTCCGAGCACTGGCCAGCGGTGTGTTTACGCACACAGATCTCCAACGTGCCGTCTTGGGAACCGCTGGCCAGCGAGTAGAGGCGGGGGATTGGGCTGCCCGGGGGGAAAATCCCTACCAGGTCGCCGGCCAGGAAGCCTGGCAGTTCGCCGCAAGCCTTGAAGCGCAGGATATGGGTAGGTGCGTTCACTTCTTCGCCATAGGTGATCCGCTCTGTCAACTGCAATGAATGGGTACGCGGCTGTTGCGGGGTGTGAACCAGTGCCAACTCCTGTCCCAACACGTCGCTCAACGCGTGGCCCCAGCGAGCGAACTCCTGAGAAGACTGGCGGTTGATGGTTTCCAGTCCCAGCAATGGCGAGCCACCGGCCTGCACCATTGCATCCTGCACTTGGTACGCGTACTGACAGAACTGCGCAAACTGGCGATCGCCCAGGCCCAGCACTGCGAAGGGCAGGCCGGGCTTGAGGCCGGTTTTGGCGAGCCGCGCGAGGAACTGCGAAGCCGAAGCCGGCGCATCGCCGTCTCCGTGGGTCGCTGTGAGGATGAACACCCGTTGGGCATTACGGTAATCGGCCGACCATTCATTCATCGCCGTGCTGTGCACTTGATGGCCACTCTGGTGCAAGGCGTCATGCAAGGTCTTGGCAAAACCCCAGGTGCTGTTGTTTTCACTGCCAACCAGAATCACGCTGTCGGCGGAGTGAGCCGGGCTGTTGTGGCGGATGCTCGGGCCGGCTTTGCGGCGGCGCCACCATAACACTATGCCGGTCACGCTCATCAACGGCACGCAGAGGGCGCATAGCCCCAGCGGCAGGCCCAGCCACCAGAGGCCTTCGCCTGTATGCAACTGGTAGACCAGTTCGTAGAGGTTGTGCATCGAATCATGCGTTTGATAGGACAGTAAGGCGCCGCTGGCCTGGTCCACATAGCCGTCGCCCTGGCCCGTGCGCAGGGAAAACACATCGTGGGGGTTGCCGGGACTCGGGTAGACCAACTCGCGCAGGTCGTTCAGGTCGGTGGCCTGCAAGGCTTGCAGCTTCGCCACCGGCAAAGCCGGGCCGGCATTGAGGTGAGTGGGGAAGGCGGGTTCATGTTGATTGCCCTCAGCGATCAAACCAAAGGTGGTGGCGGACATATAGAGCCCGGTCAATGCCGACAGCAGCATCCCGAGCAAGGCCAGTCGCCCGACTTCAGCGTGCCAGCGCTGGCTGAAAGTACCCCGCAGCGGCCGCAGCAGGTTGTGCCAGCCACCCAGGCGCCGGGCCAGCAATAGCGCGCCGGACACTGACAACGTCAGTATGAACAGGGCACCGATAGCCGACACTCCATGTCCCGGTGTGCCGAGCAATAACGAGCGGTGCAGGTTTTTCATCCAGCGGGAGAACGCGGATGGTTCGTAAGGGGCGAGGCCTTGGCCGGTCAGAGGGTCGACCTTTTCCGCTCGGGCCTGGCCATTCTGGTTGTAGTAGACGATCACCGTGCCGGACGCTGAGCGTTGGATCTGCTCCACGCCTGTAAAGTGGTTGGCAACGCGATCTGCCAGTTGGGCGACGGTGCGTTCTCCGGCAGAGGTGGACGTGGTGTGTAGGCGTTCCAGCGCTGGCTCGACAGACAGGATCGCGCCGCTCATGGCCAATACCATGACCAACAGCGCGGCGATCAGGCCAGGAAGAGAATGGAACTGGCGAAGCATGTTCAGCCTCCAGCGGTGGCGGGTGTTACAGATCGTAAGTAAAGGTGTCGACGTAGACACTGCCGGCCGCGGGCTTGCCTGAGCCCTTGGACGTCAGGGGTACGCTCACATCGCCGCGGGCGTCACGTTTGTCCTCCACCGCGCTGTCGATGCGAATCTGATACCCGGCATCGATCAGGGTGTCTGCCAGTTCCACGCTGACGTTGAGCGTGCTTCCACTGCCGACACTGGCGCCGCTGACCCCATCGAACTCACTCGGGTTCATGCCGCTGCCACGGGCCCAGTCGCCCAAGTGTTTGTAATATTTGGCCTTCTTGCCGGCTACCCAGAGGGTTTTCTGATATTGGCCATTGGCATCGGTGACGTAGATCGCCAGGTAGGCATCGTTACCGCTGTAGTCCTTGAGTTGTGTGGTCAAGGTCACTTCGCGGGCCTGGGCCAGCGCCGGCAGCGCAATGGCGCCGACGAGGCAGGTTGCTGCAATGATCTTTTTCATGAAAGCGTCCTGTTGATCGTTGGATCGAGAGTCTGGACCTGCTTGCTGACAGCAACCTGAAACTCATCGACAGGTGAGGCGTCGTTCGGCGCGAGGGCTGCGGCCAGGGCGTAACCGCTGACCAGCAGGCTCAACCGCCTGGCATTGGCGATACAATCTGATTTCATGATCTATCTCCTGCCGGGGTCGGTGTCTGTGGCATACCCTAAGGTGCATTCCTGACAACCAGCTGAATCTTCAGATTCACGTCAGCTAGGACGATTAAGGTGCCGCCCGACAACCATCACAGGAGGTGTCAGATGCGAGTTCTATTGGTCGAGGACGCTCCAGGCTTGGGGGAAGCGGTGCGCGAGCAGATTGCCGATGACGGCCACGCCGTCGATTGGGTGCAGCGCCTGGATCACGCACGCACTAGCGTCCGTACTACGCCTTACGACTTGATTCTGCTGGACCTGATGCTCCCGGATGGGCTTGGCCTAGATTTTCTGCGTCAACAACGCTCGGCAGGGGAGGTGACGCCGGTGATCATCCTGACCGCACAGGACCAGATATCCGATCGTATCGCGGGTCTCAATGCCGGTGCCGATGACTACCTGGTTAAACCGTTCGACCTGTTTGAGCTCTCGGCCCGTGTAGCGGCGGTGGCCCGACGTTATAGCGGCAACCCCAATCCACAGATCAAGCTCGGCGACTTGCAGGTCGACATGAGTGCCCGTACGGTGCAGCGCAGCGGTGCGACGGTGGACCTCACGGCGCGGGAGTGGGCGCTGTTCGAGGCGTTTGTACAACGCCCCGGTGCGCTGCTGTCCAAATCGCAGCTTGAAGAGCGGCTGTATGCCTTCGGCGCCGAAATCGAAAGCAATACCATCGAGGTCTACATCAGCCGCCTACGTAAAAAACTTGGGCGCGACCTGATTGAAACCGTGCGGGGCATGGGCTACCGGTTGATGTCCGCATGAAGCCGTCTTCGAGCCTGCAAATACGTCTCGGCCTGGGGCTAACCCTGGGAATGACTTTACTCTGGCTGCTGGCGACAGTTGGTGCCTGGCTGGTGGTGCGACACGAGTTGAACGAAGCGTTCGACGGCGCGTTGGAAGAGACAGCGCAACGCATCCTGCCTTTGGTCGAGCTCGAAATCAGCAATCGGCAAGCGCCTCGGACTGCGCAGCACGTTGCGACCCTGAAAATGCACAAGGAATACCTGACGTACCTGGTGCGCGATGCCAAGGGCAAGATTCTGATGCAGTCTCACGACGCCAATCCGGAGATCTTCAATCGACAACCCACCGAAGGTTTTTCCACTTCTGAAAAGTACCGACTGTATGGCGCCAGTGCACTGCGCCAGACGTTGTTCATCGAGATTGCCGAACCGCTTGGTCACCGTCGCGAAGCCGCGCGGGAGGCCTTGTTTGCGTTGTTGTTGCCTTTGTTGGTGTTGATTCCTATCAGCCTGCTGGGCACCTGGTTATTTGTGCGTTTCAGCCTTGGCAGCGTGCTGGCTTACCGCCGTGCTATCGAAGCGCGTGGTGTGGGTGATCTGTCGCCGATCAAGGTGGAGCACCTGCCGGCTGAAATCGATCCGCTGGCTGAGGCGGTCAATCACCTGCTGGAGCGCTTGCGCAATGCCCTGGAGGCCGAGCGCAGCTTTACCGCCAACAGTGCCCACGAACTACGCACACCGTTGGCCTCGACCCTGGCGCAGATCCAGCGGTTACACCGTGAAGCGACCGACGGTCCATTGCGAAGGCGTGCGCAGAAGATCGAGAACGCGTTGCGCGAGCTTTCACGGCTTTCAGAAAAACTCATGCAGCTGGCCAAAGCCGAGGGCGGCGGGCTGTTGTCCGAAACGCCACAGGACCTGATTCCATTGCTTGCCCACGGAGTGGACGAGTGGAACCAACGCAGCGGGCAGCGCATTGAGTTGCAACTGCCAAGCCAGACGGGTGTCTACTCGATCATCGACCCGGATGCCTTTGGCATTCTGCTGCGCAACCTGATTGAAAATGCGCTGAAGTATGGAGCAACGGACCAACCGGTCGAAGTCAGCCTGACCGAACAAGCACAGCTACGGGTTATCAATAGCGGCCCAACGGTGCCGAAGTCTACCTTGGAGCACCTGACCGAGCGTTTTGTGCGCGGTCACAGTGAGATCAGTGGTTCTGGACTGGGCTTGGCGATTGCCAAAACCATCGTGCAGGGGGTGAATGCCAGAATGAAATTGCGCTCCCCGGCAACAGGTCGAGAAGACGGGTTTGAAGTCTGCATCTGGTTACCGCTTGTCCCCAACCTAAAAGACTGAGATGTCACCGGCGTTCTATTGGTACCATGAATCAGCCCTTGCCGGGAGCACATCACGCCTTGGAAAACGGTAGGTTTTCTGGGGCTTTTCCGTGCTGCGGTCTGAATGTTTTATCCTCCCCAGCGCAGCTTCCTCCAGCAGCGCCTTGGCCATTGGGTCCAGGTCATGCGAGGCCCGGATGAGCGTTCATCGCTGTCGATCGTGCACGCGAGGGGCATGTCCCTTACGTAGCCCAACAGCCTCTGGTGCGGGGGTGATGGCGTCCGATCGCAAGCTGCGCCAGCTCCCACAGGTTCACCGTGGGAGCCCTTTCCAGGATCTTCAATGAGAATGCCGTGGCACTCCGCCCGTCCTGGCGATCACACGCATGTGCAGCGTCGCCGGCTCCAGGCAGCCGCCGGTGGACAACTGCCCAACGAGTTGGCGATAGAGCTCCTGCCATGGTGTCTGCGAGGCAGGGATGTTCGGCGTCCAGGCTGCACGCCGGCGTGCCACCTCTTCGTCGTCCACCAGAAGGTCGACGCGCCGCTGGTTGAGGTCCACCCGTAGCCAGTCGTTGGTCTGCAGCAGCGCCAGGCCACCGCCGACGGCTGCCTCCGGTGACATGTTGAGGATCGAAGGGCTGGCCGACGTACCGCTCTGGCGTCCGTCCCCCAGACACGGCAGCGAGTCGATGCCTTTCTTGATCAGCGCGGCAGGTGGCGCCATGTTGACCACCTCGGCGCTGCCTGGGTAACCCACGGTGCCGGCGCCACGAATCACCAGAATGCAACGCTCGTCGATGTCCAGTTCAGGGTCGTCGATGCGGGCGTGGTAGTCCTCTGGCCCCTCGAACACGATGGCCCTGGCCTCGAAGCTGTTCTCCTTGCCGGGTTCGGCCAGATAGGTCTTGCGGAAGGCTTCACCGACGACCGACATCTTCATGATCGCACTGTCGAAGAAGTTGCCGCTGAGCACGATGAATCCGGCGTTGTGCTTGAGCGGGGCATCGAACGGGAGAATGACTTCGCGATTGCTGGTGACTGCATCGCGAACCACCTCGCCGATGGTCTTGCCGCTGACTGTCGCGCATGCCTCGTGCAGACGGCCGGCCTTGCGCAGTTCGTGCATCACCGCCGGTACGCCGCCCGCGCGGTGGAAGCCTTCACCCAGGTATTTGCCCGCCGGCATGCAGTTGACCAGCAGCGGCACGTCCTCTCCGATGCGCTGCCAGTCGTCCAGCGACAGCTCGATGCCCATGTGCCGGGCGATAGCGATCAGGTGCGGCGGACAGTTGCTCGAAGCGCCCAGGGCCGAAGCCACGGCAATGGCATTCTCGAACGCCTCGCGGGTCATGATCGACGACGGGCGTACGTCCTGCATCACCAGCTCGCAGATGCGTCGGCCGGTGGCATAGGCCATCTGCCCGCGTTCGCGGTAGGGCGCGGGGATGCTTGCACAGCCTGGCAGCGACATGCCCAGTGCCTCGGCCAGGGCGTTCATCGACAGTGCCGTGCCCATGGTGTTGCAGTGGCCAACCGACGGCGAGGCGGCGGTGGTCATCTCCATGAAGCCTTCGTAGTCGATTTCGCCCGCGGCCATCAGGTTGCGCGCATGCCACAACACCGTGCCCGACCCGATCAGCTGGCCCTTGTGGTGGCCATCGAGCATAGGCCCACCGGAGAGCACGATGGCTGGCATGTCCGTGGTGGCAGCGGCCATCAGGCAGGCCGGTGTGGTCTTGTCGCAGCCGGTGGTCAGCACGACGCCATCCAGCGGGTAGCCGTGGAGGATTTCCACCAGGCCCAGGTAGGCGAGATTACGGTCCAGCGCGGCGGTTGGTCGGCGGCTCTGCTCGGCGATCGGGTGCACCGGAAACTCCATGGGGATCCCTCCAGCATCGCGAATCCCCGCCTTGACCCGTTGGGCCAGTTCCAGGTGGTGGCGGTTGCAAGGCGTCAGGTCGCTGCCGGTCTGGGCGATGCCGATGATCGGCCGCCCGGATTGCAGTTCGTCGCGGGTCAGGCCGTAGTTCATGTAGCGCTCGACGTACAGCGCGGTCATGTCGGCGTGGCTCGGGTCGTCGAACCATTGCTGGCTGCGCAACGGGCGTTTCAGGGTATCGGTCATGTCATTCTCTCTTGTATTTATGGGCACCGGTCGGCGTTGCAACACGCTGGCCTGGGCAAGGCTGGGCACCCCTGAGACGGTGCTGCCAATCGCGTTATCACGGGTTTCGGTCAACAGCCAGGTGCCGATCAGGGCTAGCTCAGACAGCGCCAGTGTATAGAGCGTCAGCACCCAGTAGGCCCCACCGGTCAGGCCGACCAGAAGATACCCAGGATCGGCGCCAGGCCGCCGGAGCGTATGGCGCCGATTTCATGTGCCAGGGGTGCCCGTTGCGTCAGTGTTGCAGCAGCCCTCGGGCGGCCAGGTTGCGCATCATCGCGCCGAGGCCGAAGGTCCAGGGGTGGGCCTTGTCACTCGTGGTCACCTGGTTGTGCAACTGGCCCAGCAAGGGGCTGGCGATGCGCACCTGGTCGCCAGGCTTGTGGGTGAACCCCGCACCAGGCAGGTCGCGGTCCTCGGTCGGGGCGAACAGGGTGCCGAGGAACAGTAGGAAACCGTCGGGGTACTGGTGGTTTTCATTGAGCGTCTGCCGGACCAGATCCTCTGGGTCGCGACTGATCTGATCCATCGAGCTGCTGCCGATCAGGCGGTAACCGTCGGTGCCTACGACTTCCAGGTCGATCACGCAGCGGCGCACCGCGTCCAGGTCGAAGGTCTCGTCAAACAGTCGAATGAACGGGCCGACCGCGCAGGAGGCGTTGTTGTCCTTGGCCTTGCTCAGCAGCAGCGCGCTGCGCCCCTCGAAGTCGCGCAGGTTGACGTCATTGCCCAGGGTCGCGCCGTGGATGCGACCGCGGCTGTCCACTGCAAGCACCACCTCAGGCTCGGGGTTGTTCCAGGCCGAATGCGGATGCACGCCGATGGCGCTGCCACTGCCGACCGCCGCCAACACCGGGGCCTTGGTGAACACCTCGGCATCCGGGCCGATGCCGACCTCCAGATACTGCGACCACATGCCCTGTTCGATCAGCAGTGCCTTGAGCGCCATGGCCTGTTGAGAACCAGGGCGCACTGCGCGCAGGTTGTCGCCGATCACCGAGCGCACCGTGGCGCGCACGGACTCCGCCTTGCTGGCATCGCCACCAGCCTGCTCCTCGATCACCCGCTCGATCATGCTGGCGGCGAAGGTCACGCCCGCCGCTTTGATCACCTGCAGGTCGACCGGCGCGAGCAGATAGGGCAGGTCGGCGTCGAACGCTTCGCCGCTGTTGCCCAGCAAGTCCTCTACGCTGCCCAGGAAGCGGCCTGGGGTGCTGCGCACTGCCTGCACGGGGTCTTGGCTTTCGAGTAGCTGGCTGAGGGTGGCGAAGCGCTCGGAGAGATCGAACACGCCATCGGCTCGCAGGGTGATCAGCGAAGGGCCCCCAGGTTCGCCGGGGGTCCAGGCGCGACCGATCAGGGTGCCGGTCAGGCCATCCTCGGGCAGGGTGTTGGCGGGCGTGAGGGTTATCGGCATGGCATCAAATCTCTTGGAACAGGAAAGCTGCACGCTAGGCAAGCCGCGCGATAAACTCCAATGGCATCTTTTCACTATTCGATAACATATGGTTATTGCAACAAAGGTGGATCACATGTCGGACCTGTCTTTCTCCCACGTCTGCAACTGGCTCAAGTTCCGCCACCTGTTGCTCATCGACACCCTTGGGCGCACCCACAACATGCACTTGGCGGCGCAGCAGATGAACCTTACCCAGCCGGCGATCAGCAAGATGCTCAAGGAAATCGAAAACCTGCTCGGTTTCGCCCTGTTCGACCGCCTGCCGCGCAGCATGCCGCCCACCGCATTGGGCGAGCAGGTATTGCGCTATGCCCAGGTCGCATTGAACGATGCGCGCAACTTCGTCGATCAGATCGACAGCCTGCGCCAGGGTGGGCACGGCCACTTGAAGGTGGGTGGCATTTTCGCGGCCACCGCCGTGGCGTTGCCGGATGCCATCGTCGAGATCAAGCAGCGCAAGCCACTGCTGTCGATCGAGGTGGTGGAGCAAACCAGCGATCACCTGATGGCCATGCTCGAAGACAAGATCCTGCACCTGGCTGTGGCCCGCTTTACCGACGTGTCCCAGCGCCAGCGCTTCGACTTCCAGCCGCTGGCGCCGGAGCCCTTCTGCTTCGTGGTCAACGACCAGCACCCTTTGAGCAATGTTGGGCCGGTGACCTTGCCACAATTGCTGGAGTGGCCGTGGATTCTCTACCCCAAGGGCACGCCCATCCGCGGACGCATGGAGCGGGCCTTCGCCGAGGCGGGCGTTGCCGTGCCGCGCAACACCATCGATACCATTTCCATGCAGACCTTCCTCAAGGTGCTACTGGGCGGGCCCATGATCGGCATGTTGCCCCAGGCGATGGTCGAGCCGCACCTGGCCAGTGGCGTGCTGGTCAATCTGGACACGCCACTGCACCTCACACCCCAGGACTACGGCATTCTCACCCGCAAGGGTGAGCCCTTGAGCGGCGCGGCCTTGGAGTTTGCCGAGATCCTCCTGACGCATGCGCGTCGCGTTTCGGAGGATTGATAACGTTCCGTTATCGGATGATCCCTAAAAGCCATTGGGCAAGAATCGCAGAGCCGCCTAGATTAGCGCCCCATGTCTTTCGTAACGCCGAGGAATCACCCATGACGTCACACGCAGGCCAACAATTCATCGGTGGGGGCCGCCGCGCTACTGGCCAGGCGACCCTTTACAGCATCGATGCGCGCACCGGACAGGCACTGCCCGAAGCCTTTCATCAAGCCACGGAACAGGAGGTGGACGCCGCTGCCCGTGCGGCAGCTGCAGCCTATCCGGTCTACCGGGCACTGTCCGCCGCGCGCCGGGCCGAGTTCCTCGATGCGATCGCCGACGCCCTGGATGGCTTGGGTGATGACTTCATCGAAACCGTATGCCGTGAAACGGCCTTGCCCCCCGCGCGTATCCAGGGCGAGAGGGTGCGGACCAGCGGCCAGCTGAGGCTGTTCGCCACCGTACTGCGACGAGGTGATTTCACCGGCGCTCGCATCGATCGTGCACAGCCCGAGCGTCAGCCAGTGCCTCGCCTGGACATCCGCCAATGCCGCATAGGCCTGGGGCCGGTCGCCGTCTTTGGCGCCAGCAACTTCCCCCTGGCATTCTCGACGGCCGGTGGCGATACAGCCGCAGCGTTGGCCGCCGGCTGCCCCGTGGTGTTCAAGGCACACAGCGGCCACATGGCCACGGCGCAGTGGGTCGCCGAGGCGATCGTCGGCGCTGCTGAACGCTGCGCCATGCCGGCGGGTGTATTCAACATGGTGTTTGGCGGCAGGGTCGGCGAGGCGTTGGTCAAGCACCCTGACATTCAGGCCGTCGGCTTCACCGGTTCGCTCAAGGGGGGGCGTGCCTTGTGCGATATGGCGGCGGCGCGACCTCGACCGATTCCGGTATTCGCCGAAATGAGCAGCATCAACCCGGTGCTGGTGCTGCCCCAGGCGCTGGCCGTTCGCGGCGAGGCCGTGGCACGTGAACTGACCGCTTCGGTGGTATTGGGATGTGGACAGTTCTGCACCAACCCAGGCTTGGTGCTGGGGGTACGCTCAGCGCAATTCAGCGCCTTCGTCGAGCACCTGTGCGCACAGATGGCCGAGCAGGCGCCGCAAACCATGCTCAACGCCGACACCCTGGCCAGCTACGCCCGGGGGGTAGCCACCCTCAAGGCGCGGGCCGGCATCCGCCTTCTTGCAGGGGCCGAGCAGCAGGGTAACCAGGCCTGGCCTCAGCTGTTCCAGGCCGATGCGCACTTGTTGCTGGAGGGGGAGCCGCTGCTGCAAGAAGAGATCTTCGGCCCGGCCACGGTGGTGGTTGAACTGGCTGACCAGGACCAGCTTGTTGCCGCGTTGCACGCGCTTGGCGGCCAACTGACCGCCACGCTGATTGGCGAACCCGGCGACCTGGCGCAGGCCGCGCCTTGGGTGGCGGTGCTCGAACAGAAGGTTGGCCGGGTGCTGGTCAACGGTTACCCGACTGGCGTCGAAGTCAGTGACGCGATGGTTCATGGTGGCCCGTATCCGGCCACCTCGGACAGCCGTGGCACCTCTGTCGGCACGCTGGCGATCGACCGCTTCCTGCGTCCGGTGTGCTACCAGAACTTCCCTGATGCACTGCTTCCCGAGGCACTGCGCGACGCCAACCCCCTGGGGCTGCTGAGATTGGTCGACGGCCAGCCCACCCGTGAACCGATTCGCTGAACACTGCTACCGATAGGCGCAATACCACCGGGTGCGGTCGTACCCGGTGCTCATTCGATAACAACAACAGGCATGCACGACATGCCAAGAGGCTTGGCCATGGCTCAACACAATGTCGCCCCCGCCCCCGATCAGGCGTTCGAAGATCGCACCTACCGCAAGGTCATCTTGCGTATCCTGCCAGTCCTGTTGCTGTGCTACATCGCAGCCTACCTGGACCGGGTCAACATCGGCTTTGCCAAACTGAGCATGCTCGATGACCTGCAGTTCAGCAACACCGTGTACGCCCTGGGCGCGAGCGTGTTCTTCTGGGGCTATTTCCTGTTCGAGGTACCGAGCAACCTGCTGTTGCATCGCTACGGCGCGCGCTTCTGGATCGCGCGGATCATGCTGAGTTGGGCGATCATTTCGATGGCCGTCGCGTTCACCCAGCCGTTGGCAGGGTTTTTCCACGTCGAGTCCAGCACCATGTTCTATGTGCTGCGCTTTCTGCTGGGTATTTGCGAGGCTGGTTTTTTCCCTGGAGTAATCCTGTACCTCAACTACTGGTTCCCGACTCATCGGCAAAGCCGAGTCATGTCGGGCTTTTTGATGGCGATGCCTGTCAGCCTCACCCTCGGCGGCATGCTGTCGGGTTGGCTGATGACCCGAATGGATGGTTGGCATGACCTGGCGGGGTGGCAATGGATGCTGCTGATCGAGGGCTTGCCCTCGGTGATCATGGCCGTGGTGGTGTTCACCTGCCTGTGCGACAACATCGACAAGGCTGGTTGGCTGTCGGATGCGCAAAAGCAATTGCTCAAGGCCAACCTGCAACAGGAGGAACACGGTAAGGTCTCGCGGTTGGGCGATGTATTCTTCAACCCGCGAGTCTGGTTGCTGGTCTTGATCCTCCTGACGTTCAATACCGGTTTCTATGGCTTGGCCTTCTGGATGCCGTCGATCATCAAGAGCGCGGGCGTGACCAGCAGCCTGGAGATCGGCTTGTTGACCGCCATTCCTTACAGCGTGGCGGTCATTGCGATGTTCCTGAATGCGCGCCATTCCAACCGTACGGGCGAGCGCCGCTGGCATGCAGCGATACCTGCGTTCATCGGCGGCTGTGGTTTGATGCTCAGCGCCGCGTTCGCAGATAACGTCATGCTGTCGATTGTTTTCCTCACGGTTGCCGCTTCTGGTGTGCTGAGCCTGATGCCGATCTTCTGGACGCTGCCAGGCACCGTGTTGTCGGGAGTCGCGGCGGCGGCGGGCATTGGCATGATCAACGCGATTGGCAACTTGTCCGGCTTCACCGGCTCGATGATCACGGCAGTGGCGGAGAACCTCACTGGCAATATCAACAACGGCACCTACGTGCTGGGCTTGTGCCTATTCATCAGTGGCATGCTCATCCTGGCGATACCTGCTGCAATGCTGAAGCGGTCCGGCGTCGAGCGACGTACGCAAATGGAGCCGGAGATGGCATGAGCACCTTGCATACCAGGACGCCGAGGCCGGTGCTGTTGATGCTTACGCAATGGGGAAAGCGTTCGGCTAGGCGTCTTGCGTGATCTGCTGCAGCCATTCCCTTGGGCTCGTGCCTACCTTTCGGCGAAAGGTGCGGGCCAGCGCTGACGGACTTTCGTAGCCGACCTCATCGGCAATCAGGGCGATGGGGCGGCCTTCGCGCAGGCGCTTTTGCGTCAGGCTGATTCGCCAGTTCGCCAGGTAATCCGCGGGGGTGACACCCACGGTGTCGCGAAAGTGCGCAGCAAAGCTTGCGCGTGACATGCCTGAGCGATCAGCCAGCTGCGCCACGGACCAATTGCGCTGTGGCTCGTTGTGGATACTCACCAGCGCGCGGGACAACTGAGCATTGGCCAACCCGGCCATCATCCCCGAGGCAATGCTGCGGCTGGCGATCAGATGGCGAAGTAGCTGGATCACCATCAGCTCGAACAGCCGATTGAGGATGACATCCCGTCCACATTCGTCGCCGAAGGCCTCTTCGAACAACCAGTCGAGGGTGCCATCGAGGCCCTGCAATTCGCGCAGTGGCTTGATGATGAAGTCCGGCAGAGCCAGGGTCAGCGGATTATTGGCCCCGCCATCGAACTGCAAGGTAGCGCACACCAATTCTGCTTCATCTGCCTCGCTGGCCAGCAGCTGATGCGCCTGCGGCCGCACCGCCAGAATCAGGCTGGGTTCGGTCAGCTCGGTGAGCTGGCCGCGCGCGCCGCTGAAGGCTAGACGCCCTGAACGCAGCAGATGTGCGTGGCCGAGATTGTGTTGCCCATCAAAGCCGGTCGTTCCACAGAAACCACCCTGGTGGAAGGTGGACGCGTGCAGGTTGAAGTGCTTGAGCAGTGTCGATAATCGGTCCATGGCGCACTCGAATTTAGACGATCTGTTGCAAATATTCGACGATCTGAAGCCGAAAGGATAGTCCACCTCCCTAAGATTGGCTCCAGGCTTGATCGACAAGCTGGCTAATCAACCTACTGGAGAACTACCATGACGCGTATCGCTGCTCTCTCGCTGGACCACGCTCCTGCTGGCTCGCGCACAGCCCTCGAAGGCATTCAAAAAGGTCTCGGCTTCATTCCCAACGCCTTCAAGACCCTGGCTCACTCCCCGGCTGCGCTCACGGGCTACCTGGGCCTCGCCCAAGCCTTGGGCAAGAGCTCACTGAGCGCCGCCGAGCGTGAAGTCGTTGCCCTTGCCACCTCGCAAATCAATGGTTGCGACTACTGCCTGGCTGCACACGCCTTCTTTGGTGCCAAGGCTGGTCTGAGCGATGAGGCCATTGGCCAAGCCCGCAGCGGCACACTCAGCGCAGTTGCAGCGCTGGCTCACCAGATCACCGAGAGCCGAGGCCAATTGAGCGACGAGCAGATCGCTGCGGCACGCGAGGCCGGTCTTGACGATGGCAAGATCGTGGAGGTGGTGGCACAGGTCACGTTGTTGACCCTGACCAACTACCTGAACAACATCGCCACTACCGAGATCGACTTCCCGCCGTCGGCACACTAGGAGGTACGCTGGCAAAGCGCCCAGAAGTCGGGGGGAAACCCACTGCGCCTTACCAGGGGGACCGGATATCCTGGGGGGGAATCAGGCGCAAGCGGTGGATGTCCACTGAGACATCCTGTCGCCTTGACGCTGGGCCCTGCAATTTGTTTGTGCTGGCATTTCAGATACAATCGGCGAAACGATTCAGCCATGTCGGTCAATACGACAAAAGGCTGGGTCGTTTTCTGGTTCTCTGGCTGCTGAACAATGATCAACAACAAGCCTGCGCTGAAGAACAAGCAATACCCGGGTTAGCCACAGACCCCCTTCGTTCTACTGACTGGAATTGATCAATGTTCAAGAAAGCTGGCAAGACCTTGCTGGGTCTGGCTGTCGCTGCAAGCTTCATGCAAGCGCACGCCGAAGAAACCAAGAAAGTCGATGTGCTGCTGGTCGGCGGCGGCATCATGAGCTCCACCCTGGCCGTGTGGCTGCACGAGCTGGAGCCAAGCTGGTCGATGGAAATGGTCGAGCGCCTGGACGGCGTCGCCGAAGAAAGCTCCAACGGCTGGAACAACGCCGGTACCGGCCACTCCGCGCTGGCCGAACTGAACTACACGCCGGAAGACAAAGACGGCAACGTCAACATCTCCAAGGCCATCGAAATCAACGAAGCCTTCCAGATCTCGCGTCAGTTCTGGGCCTGGCAGGTACGCCAGGGCGTGTTGAAGAACCCGCACTCGTTCATCAACACCACCCCGCACATGAGCTTCGTGTGGGGCGACGACAACATCAAGTTCCTGAAGAAGCGCTATGACGCGCTGCAGGCGAGCCCGCTGTTCCGCCCGATGCAGTATTCTGAGGACCACGCGCAGATCGCCAAGTGGGTCCCGCTGATGATGGAAGGCCGCGACCCGAACCAGAAGCTGGCCGTGACCTGGACCCCCATCGGTACCGACGTCAACTTCGGCGAGATCACCCGCCAGTTCGTCGGTCACCTCAAGACCCAGGACAAGTTCGACCTGAAACTGTCCACCGAAGTGCAGGACATCACCCGCAACGAAGACGGCTCGTGGCACGTCGAGTACAAGAACCTGAAGGACGGTACCGAGTCGGCTACCGATGCCAAGTTCCTGTTCATCGGCGCCGGTGGCGGCGCGCTGAAGCTGCTGCAGAAGTCGGGCATTCCTGAAGCCAAGGAGTACGCAGGCTTCCCAGTGGGTGGCTCGTTCCTGGTCACCGAGAACCCGACCGTGGCCATGCAGCACATGGCCAAGGCCTATGGCATCGCCTCGACCGGCGCGCCGCCCATGTCGGTTCCGCACCTGGACACCCGCGTACTGGACGGCAAGCGCGTGATCCTGTTCGGGCCATTCGCTACCTTCTCGACCAAGTTCCTGAAGAACGGCTCGTACCTGGACCTGCTGAGCAGCACCACCACCCACAACGTATGGCCGATGGCCAAGGTGGGTATCGACCAGTACCCGCTGGTGGAATACCTCGCCGGTCAGTTGATGCAGTCTGACGACGACCGCTTCGAAGCCCTGCGCACCTACTTCCCGAACGCCAAGAAAGAAGACTGGAAACTGTGGCAGGCTGGTCAGCGCGTGCAGATCATCAAGCGTGACGAAGCCCAAGGCGGCGTGCTGAAGCTGGGTACCGAAGTGGTTGCCTCGCAAGACCGCACCATCGCTGGCCTGCTGGGTGCCTCGCCAGGCGCCTCGACTGCAGCGCCGATCATGCTGCATGTGCTTGAAACCGTGTTCAAGGAGAAGGTCGCGACCCCTGAGTGGCAGGCCAAGATCAAGCAGATCATCCCGAGCTACGGCACCAAGTTGAACGATTCGGCGGCGGCTACTCAGAAAGAGTGGAACTACACCGCTGAAGTGCTGCAACTGGAGAAACCGCCGGTGATCGACCAGAGCGTCGGTACCAGCACCGGTGTGAGCCAGCCGCTGGAAAGTAAGCCCGAGAACGACATGGCGCTGTAAGCGGCAGCGTCGTGAACGAAAGCCACGGGGGGTGACCTCGTGGCTTTTTTTTTGGCTTGGGTAGGCAGTGATGGAGCCTGCAGACGCGAGTTCACCCGCGAAAGGGCCGGTGCGGGCACCGAGAAGCTCGTTCGTTCTCTACACCTGCCGCAGGATGCACCCCAGCAAGCCAGGGAAGCGCTCATCGAGCATTTCGCTACGCAGTGAATTCATGTGCGTGGTGCCGACGTTGCGCGTATGTACCAGCCCCGCATCCCTCAATACCCGGAAGTGATGGGACATGCTGGATTTTGGCCGACCGCCGTCCAGCTCGCCACAACTGGCCTCGGCCACGCCTGCCAGATGGCGCACGATCTCCATGCGCACAGGGTCGCTCAGGGCGTAGAGCACGCGCTCCAGGATGAGGTCTTCGGGGTTGGGATGTTTGTAGGCTCGCATGGTCGCCATGATAACGGGGGTTTCACAAATTGCCATAGTTCGAATATGATCGAACTATCGTAAATGTCGTTAACCCTTGGAGTCTGTCCATGTCCGCGCTGTTCGAACCCTATACCCTCAAGGATGTCACCCTGCGTAACCGCATCGCGATCCCGCCGATGTGCCAATACATGGCCGAGGACGGCATGATCAATGACTGGCACCATGTGCACTTGGCAGGTCTTGCCCGGGGTGGTGCTGGCCTGCTGGTGGTCGAGGCCACGGCAGTATCGCCAGAAGGGCGCATCACCCCCGGTTGCGCGGGCATCTGGAGCGATGCGCATGCCGAAGCTTTCGTCCCGGTGGTGAAGGCGATCAAGGCCGCAGGCTCGGTGCCGGGCATCCAGATCGCCCACGCCGGCCGCAAGGCCAGTGCCAACCGCCCCTGGGAGGGCGATGACCATATCGCTGCCGACGACGCCCGAGGCTGGGACACCATCGCCCCTTCGGCCATCGCCTTCGGTGCCCACTTGCCGAAAGTACCCCGTGCGATGACCCTGGAGGATATCGCACGGGTCAAGCAGGACTTCGTCGACGCCGCCCGCCGTGCCCGCGATGCCGGGTTTGAGTGGATCGAACTGCACTTCGCCCATGGCTACCTGGGCCAGAGCTTCTTCTCCGAGCATTCCAACCGGCGGACCGATGCCTATGGTGGAAGCTTCGAGAACCGCAGCCGCTTTCTGCTGGAAACCCTCGCCGCCGTGCGCGAAGTGTGGCCAGAGCACCTGCCGCTGACCGCGCGTTTTGGTGTGCTGGAATATGACGGTCGCGACGAGCAGACCCTTGAAGAGTCGATCGAGCTGGCGCGCCGTTTCAAGGCGGGTGGCCTGGACCTGCTGAGTGTCAGCGTCGGTTTCACCATTCCCGACACCCACATTCCGTGGGGGCCCGCCTTCATGGGGCCGATTGCCCAGCGTGTGCGCCGTGAGGCGGGTCTGCCGGTGACTTCGGCGTGGGGCTTCGGTACGCCACAGTTGGCGGAAGGGGCACTGAAGGCCGATCAGCTCGACCTGGTGTCGGTGGGCCGCGCCCATTTGGCGGACCCGCATTGGGCGTATTTCGCGGCCAAGGAACTGGGGGTCGATAAAGCCTCGTGGACCTTGCCAGCGCCATATGCACACTGGCTCGAGCGCTATCGCTGAGCGGCCCTTTCGCGACGCAAGGCCGCTTCCACAGGTGGACGCGGCCTTTGCAATGGGGATCAGAACCGGTCCAGCCGGTAAGCCTCCATCTGCGATCCCCTCTTACCCGCCAGCATTTGCGCAATCCATTGCGCCGTCACCGCCGCTTGGGTCAGCCCCAGATGCTGATGCCCGAACGCCAATATCACCCGTCCTTCGCACACCTGGTCGATCACCGGCAACGAGTCCGGCAATGATGGCCTGAAGCCCATCCATGGCGTGGCCCCCTCGATGCTCAGGTCTCGCCGGAACAACCCTTTGCTCAAACGGTGCAACTGCCAGGCACGCTGCATGCTCGGCGGCGCGTCGAGCCCGGCGAATTCCACCGTGCCGGCCAGGCGCAGGCCTTCGGCCATGGGCGTCATGATGAACTTGCGTTCGAACGAGGTGACGGCGAACGGCAACCGCTGCTGCTCGTCAGGCAACATCAGGTGGTAGCCGCGCTCGGTGTCCAACGGCACCGGTTTGCCGGTCAGCGCGCTGGTGAGTTTCGCCGAATGGGCACCACAGGCGATCAGCACCTGGCGCGCCTTGAGCTGACGTTGGGCGGTGGCCAAGGTCACGCCATGCGCTTCCAGTGTGGCTCCCACGACTTCATGGCGAGCGAACTGCATGCCACAGGATCGTGCAGCGTCGAACAGCTCGGCGACCACGCGGTGAGGGTCCAGGAAATGCCCGGTACGGGGGAAGAACAAGCCGCCCTGGATCTGCGCATTGAGCTGCGGCGCCGCCGTCTGAACAGCAGAACCGGACCAGTATTCCACCGGCACGGCCTGCTCACGCATGCGCGCCTGCAGGGCATCGAGCGCCTGCCGCGTTTCCGGTCGCTCGAACACCAGCAACGAGCCATCTTCCTTGAAAAGGTCGTTGCGCCCGATCGACCCCAGCAACCGCTGCCATGCCCCCAGGCTGGCTTCATTCAGCGCCCGGATGCCGGCCACACTGCGTTGGAACGGTGCCGGCCGCAGGTTGAGCAGCAGGCGGGTGAACCAGGGTAAGGCCTTTGGCAGGTACTTCCAGTCCAGCCGCAACGGGCCCATCGGGTCCAACAGCATGCGGGGCAGGCGCTTGAGTATCGACAGGTCGGCGATAGGGAACACCTGCTCGGTCGCCAGGTGTCCGGCATTGCCGTAGGAGGCGCCAAGGCCTGGTTGCTGACGGTCGATCAGCAGCACGCGGCGGCCTTGTCGGGCCAGTTGCAGGGCACAGGCGACTCCGACGATGCCGGCGCCAACCACGGCGATATCGGTTTCAAGGGTTTCGACCATGGCTAGCTTTCCCGTCTACCGTCGAGCAGGCGGCGCAACTGCAACGGATTGTCGTGCTTGAGTGCCGGCGGCAGCAGTGCATCAGGCATGCCCTGGTAGCACACCGGGCGCAGGAAGCGCAGGATCGCCGCAGTACCGACCGAGGTGCTGCGTGCATCGGATGTGGCCGGGAACGGCCCGCCATGGACCATGGCATCGCACACTTCGACGCCGGTCGGCCAGCCGTTGACCAGAATGCGCCCGGCCTTGCGTTCAAGTGTCGGCAGCAGGGCACGTGCGCGGCCGATATCGGCATCGTCCAGGTGCAGCGTGGCGGTGAGTTGGCCCTCCAGGTGTTCGGCAACCTGGCGCATCTGCTCGTCGTCGTCGCAGGCCACCACCAACGAAGCCGCGCCGAACACTTCTGCCTGCAACGCCGGGTCGGCAAGCAATGCACTGGCCTGGGTGATGAACAGCTGCGCCTGGCACTGGTTCGGGCCAGTGTGCGGCTTGCCGCTGGCCGCATGCTGGGCATTGGCGTTCGCGGCCAGGGCGCCGACGCCGGCTTCATAGGCGGCGAAGATGCCAGGGGCGAGCATGGTCTGTGCGTCCGCCTGCCGGAGCTGCTCGCTGGCTGCCTGGATGAAGCGTTGCAGGGCCTGCCCCTGGCGAGCGATCACTAGGCCGGGGTTAGTGCAGAACTGGCCCGCGCCTTGGATCAACGAGGCGACGAAGCCTTGGGCCAGTGCCTCGCCACGGGCTTGCAGCGCGGCTTCGAACAGGAACACCGGGTTGATCGAGCTCATTTCCGCATAGACGGGGATAGGTTCCGAGCGCGCCTGGGCAGCCTGGCACAAAGCGATGCCACCGCTGCGCGAGCCGGTGAAGCCGACAGCCTTGATACGCGGGTCGCTGACCAGGGCGATGCCGACTTCACGGCCTGCCCCGTACAACAGCGAGAACACGCCCTCGGGCAAGCCGCAGTGTTTCACGGCGCGGGCCACGGCATGGCCGACCAGCTCGCTGGTACCAGGATGGGCGCTGTGGGCCTTGACCACGACTGGGCAACCAGCGGCCAGTGCCGAGGCGGTGTCGCCACCGGCAACCGAGAAGGCCAGCGGGAAGTTGCTGGCGCCGAACACCGCCACCGGGCCCAGGGCGACCTGGCGCTGGCGCAGGTCGGGGCGTGGCAATGGCTGGCGCTCGGGCAGGGCGTTGTCGACACGCACGTCCAGCCATTCACCTGATCGTATGACCCGGGCAAAGGTGCGCAGTTGGGTGCAGGTTCGACTGCGTTCGCCCTGGATGCGCGCCTTGGGCAAGCCCGTCTCGGCGACGGCGCGGTCGATCAGGGCATCGCCCAATGCTTCGATCTGCTCGGCGATGGTTTCGAGAAAGCGGGCGCGTTGTTCCAGCGTGGTTTCGCGATAATCGTCGAACGCTGCCCAGGCCAGTGCACAGGCTTGAGCCACGTGCTCGCCTGTGCCGCCGGCATACGCCGGTTCCAGAGCCTGGTGGGTGGCAGGGTCGATGGCGCGAAGCGCTTCGCGGCTGCCGGTCACGGCGTTTTGACCGATCAGCAGGTTACCTGTCAGGTGCATGGGGCTTCCTTCGAAATCTGAATCAGAGCTTGGGGCGCGATGCGCCGCGAAAGGGCTGCGCAGCAGCCCCCCTAGAGTCACGCAATGTTCTGTTCGGCCGACCAGTTGGCGTACCACTGGCGGAACAGCGCGTATTGTTGTTCGGCATAGTTGCGCTGGGCGTCGGTGAGTACGTCGGTTTCGTTGAAGTGCAGGGTGTATTCGCTGTCGCCGTTGAGCACCATCAGGTGCTTGTAGTACAGCACCAGGTCGCACCCTTCATCGAACGACGACAGTACCGCCAGCGCCGACTCCAGCTCACGGGCCAGGCGACGGGCCTTGGCGTCGCCCTTGGCGGCCTGCTTGCTCAGGCTCACCAAGTGCAGCACTTCGCGGGGCAAGGCATTGCCAATGCCGGTGATGGCGCCCGTGGCGTTGCAGTTGACGAAGCCATGTACCACTTGGGTGTCGACACCGACCATCAGGGTCACGTCGTCGTCCTTGGAGGTGATGTGTTCGGCAGCGTAGCGCAGGTCGGCGCCGCCGCCGAACTCCTTGAAGCCGATCAGGTTCGGGTACTCGCGGCGCAGTTCGAAGAACAGGTCGGCACGGGTGGCGAAGCCGTAGTAGGGGCTGTTGTAGATGACCGCTGGCAGTTTCGGCGCAGCCTGCAAAATGGCGGCGAAATGGTGCTTCTGGGCGATCAGCGAGGCGCCACGGGACAGCACCCGTGGAATCACCATCAGGCCGGCGGCACCGACCTTGGCGGCATGGGCGGCGTGCGACACCGCTTCACGGGTATTCACCGCACCCGTGCCGACGATGGTCGGGATGCCGGCCGCCACCAGGCGCGCAACGCCTTCCTGGCGCTCGGCCTCGGTCAGCAGCGGCCAGTCACCCATCGAGCCGCAGTACACCACAGCGCTCATACCGGCTTCGATCAGCTCGCGGCCCTTGCGCACCAGCGCATCGAAATCCGGTTTGCGCGCGGCGGTGCAGGGGGTCATCAGGGCAGGCATGCAGCCGGTGAAGATGTTGTCGGTCATGGTAGTCACTCCTAGCGGTAATCAGGTGTCGAGGGTTGAAGCCGGGGCGGTTCAGATGCCCCAGGCGAAAGGGTCTTGTTCGTCGATCAGCAGGGTGGCGTCGGCGGTCATGTGGGCGCGACCGGTGATGAACGGACGGATGCGCTCGCCCTCACGCTCGAAGCGGCCCTGGAACTGGCTGCCGGTGATGCTCGCCTGGGTCCAGGTCTGGCCTTCGGCGAGCTTGCCGTCGGCGGCCAGGCAGGCCAGTTTGGCGCTGGTGCCGGTGCCGCAAGGGGAGCGGTCGTAGGCTTTGCCGGGGCACATCACGAAGTTGCGGCTGTCGGCATTGGCGTCGTCGGCGAACAACTCCACATGGTCGATGGGCGCACCGTCTTCACCGGTGATACCGCGCGCTTCCAGGGCCTTGAGCAGGGTCCAGGTGTAGTTGGTCAGGGCCTCGACGTTATCCAGCTCGATGCGTTGGCCGTGCTCGGACACCAGGAAGAACCAGTTGCCGCCCCAGGCGATGTCGCCGTGCACTACGCCGTAACCGGGCACTTCGACTGCGACCTGCCGGCGATAGCGGTAAGCGGGTACGTTGCCGACGGTCACGGCGCCGTCCTCGTGCAACGTGGCGCTGACCTGGCCGACCGGGGTGTCGATCTTGTGCACGCCGGGTTCGATCAGCCCCAGGTGCTGCAGCGAGGCGACCAGGCCGATGGTGCCGTGGCCGCACATGTTCAGGTAGCCGGCGTTGTTGAAGAAGATCACCCCGCAGGTGGCGTCAGCCGATACCGGTTCGCAGTACAGCGCGCCGACCAGCACATCGTTGCCGCGTGGTTCCAGCAGGCAGGCGCGGCGCCAATGGTCATGCAGCTCGCGCAGTTCGTCGCGTTGCTCGGCCATGCTGCGGCCACTCAGCGAGGGGAAGCCATTGATCACCAGGCGAGTCGGTTCGCCGCCGGTATGGGAGTCGATGACATGGATGCGTTTCATGGTCGTGTCCATTGAAGAAGGGCCAGGGTTCAAGAGGCGACCGCGACAGGGCGGTGGCCAGGGTGCGGTTCGGCGCTGGCTTCGCTTTCGTCGTCACCGTCCAGGCGCACCAGGTGGGCCGGCACGCCGGTCGTGGCGCCCCAGTGGTAGATGCCCAGCGCGCAGGCGGCGACGACCAGGGTGTCCATCGGGTGCCCGATGACACCCAGTCCGCCGAAGCTGCCGAGCCAGGACAGCAGGATGGTCACGGCGTAGAAGCCGATCAGCCAGGCGGACGAGCGCACCTGTTGGCCAAGCGAGAGATGCTGGGTGGGCACGAAGCGGCCGCACAGCAGGTACAACACGAACATCACGATCTGCAGGGCCAGCAACCACGACACGGTTTTCCAACCCGACCAGTAGACGATCAGCGCGGCGATGATGAACGACAGAGGGCCGAGCACACCCATGCCCTTGACCCGGAAAGGACGGTGCATGTCCGGGGCGTTGCGGCGCAGGGCGGCGACCGAGACCGGAGCTACGGCATAGCTCAGAACCAGAGCGGCCGAGACGACGTTGATCAGCGCTTCCCAGGATGGGAACGGCAGGGTCCAGAATACCGACAGGCCGAAAGTAAGCCACAGCGCAGGACGTGGGATGCCGGACTGTTCGTCGATGCGGGTGAAGACCTTGAAGAAGGTGCCAGTCTGCGCCCAGCCATAGACCACGCGTGGAGTGGCGTTCATGTAGATGTTGCCGCAGCCGCTGGGCGAGATCACCGCGTCGGCCACCACCAGGTAGGCCAGCCAGCCCACACCCAGCGCCAGGGCGATATCACGGTAGGGCAGGGCCAGTTCCTTGGTCACGCCGGCCCAGCCATTGGCCAGCATCTCGGTCGGAATGCTGCCGAGGAACGCCAGTTGCAGCAGCACGTAGATCGCAGTGGACAGCAGCACCGACAGGATCAATGCGATGGGAATGGTGCGCTGGGGGTTCTTCACTTCGCTCGCGACCGAGATGATCGGCGTCAGGCCCAGGTAGGCGAAGATGATGCCACCGGCGGACACTGCCATTTCCACGCCCGACAGTCCGAACGGGGCGAAGCCCTGGACCTCGAAGTTGGCTGGCTTGAAGAAGGTGAACAGCACGCCGATCACCAGCAACGGCACGATGAACTTGAACACGCTGACCAGATTGTTGGCCTTGGCGAAGGTCTTAACGCTGCGGTAGTTGAGCAGGAAGAACACGCAGAGCAGGCCGAACTGCACCAACCAACCGAGGAGCGTCGGGTCGCTCGAGCCGGTCTTGGTCAGTTCGGGAAACCATGCTGCCGCGTATTGACGCGAGGCGACCACCTCGATGGCGACGAGACTGGAAAATGCGATCAGGGTGATGAACCCCATGAGGTAGCCGAGCAACGGGCCGTGGGAGTAAACCGGGTAGCGCACAACGCCTCCGGCGCGGGGCAGGGCGGCACCCAGTTCGCAGTAGACGATGCCCAGCAGCAAGACGGCGAACCCGCCGAGGAACCAGGAGAAAATACCGGCAGGACCGGCGATGGCCGATACGTGGCTGGCGGCGAACAGCCAGCCTGAACCGAAGATGGCGCCAAGGCCGATGAAGGTGAGGTCGAGCAATGACAGCTGTTTCTTGAATTTGCCTGACATGGGTTCGCCTTTTTGTTGGTTATTGGATAGGCAGGTCTGATGTCACGATGTGCGGCTTTTCTGGCCGCGCTCTTGTAGGTGTGGTGCGGCTTGCGTGGGGCATAGAGTGGACTGGGGGAGGGGATGGGTTCTTGATGGTTTTCTGCAGGGTGGGTGACGAAATCGGCACAATTGCGAAAAGCGCTGGCGATTCGTTCGTGCGCTTGGATAGGCTGTAGGCATCGTGGCGTGTTGGCTGTAGCGCAACCGCATCGCGAGCAAGGCTCGCTCCTACAAGGCAATGTGCGCCTGTCACAGTCACAACAGGCCCGTAACGAGCGTAGGAGCGAGCCTTGCTCGCGATGCACCGCACAGGCGGTACCGATTCCATGCGTGGCACAGGGCAATCTGCTGCGCCTGTCACAGGCCCAACAGGCCCGCAACGAGGGTAGGAGCGAGCCTTGCTCGCGATGCACCGCACAAGCGGTACCGATTCCATGCGTGGCACAAGGCAATCTGCTGCGCCTGTCACAGGCCCAACAGGCCCGCAACGAGGGTAGGAGCGAGCCTTGCTCGCGATGCACCGCACAGGCGGTATCGATTCCATGCGTGGCACAGGGCAATCTGCTGCGCCTGTCACAGGCCCAACAGGCCCGCAACGAGCGTAGGAGCGAGCCTTGCTCGCGATGCACCGCACAGGCGGTACCGATTCCATGCGTGGCACAGGGCAATCTGCTGCGCCTGTCACAGGCCCAACAGGCCCGCAACGAGGGTAGGAGCGAGCCTTGCTCGCGATGCACCGCACAGGCGGTGCCGATTCCATGCGTGGCACAAGGCAATCTGCTGCGCCTGTCACAGGCCCAACAGGCCCGCAACGAGGGTAGGAGCGAGCCTTGCTCGCGATGCAGCGCACAGGCGGTATCGATTCCATGCGTGGCACAGGGCAATCTGCTGCGCCTGTCACAGGCCCAACAGGCCCGCAACGAGGGTAGGAGCGAGCCTTGCTCGCGATGCAGCGCACAGGCGGTATCGATTCCATGCGTGGCACAGGGCAATCTGCTGCGCCTGTCACAGGCCCAACAGGCCCGCAACGAGCGTAGGAGCGAGCCTCACTCGCGATGCACCGCACAAGCGGTATCGATTCCATGCGTGGCACAGGGCAATCTGCTGCGCCTGTCACAGGCCCAACAGGCCCGTAACGAGCGTAGGAGCGAGCCTCGCTCGCGATGCACCGCACAAGCGGTATCGATTCCATGCGTGGCACAGGGCAATCTGCTGCGCCTGTCACAGGCCCAACAGGCCCGTAACGAGCGTAGGAGCGAGCCTCGCTCGCGATGCACCGCACAAGCGGTGCCGATTCTGAGTGCCGCGAAAGCGCCGTCACAATCAACCGAGAATCCCGATGCCCCACCACGCCCTGTACCAAGCCCTGGAAGCACAGAACCCCGCCACCCTCGAGGTGTTGCTGGCAAGCGTCACCCTGTTGCTCCCGATGCTCGACGTCATCCCAAACGCCGCCATCTTCATCAAGGACACCCAGGCCCGCTATGTCCTGGCCAACCGCACCCTGGTCCAGCGCTGTGGCCTCAAGCAATTGCAGCCATTACTGGGCAAGACCAGCGCCGAAGTGTTCCCTGCACAGCTGGGCCCGGGCTACACCGAACAGGACCGTCGCGTGCTGGAGCATGGCCTGGTGCTGGAAGACCAACTGGAACTGCACCTGTACGGTAGCCGCGAGCCTGGATGGTGCCTGACCCACAAGCGCCCGTTGTACGACCCGCAGGGGCGCATCATCGGCCTGGTCGGCATCTCGGTAGACTTGCAGTCAGCCGCCGATACCCACCCTGCCTACCAGCGTCTGGCCGCCGTGGACGAGCACATTCGTCTGCACTTTCACCAGCCCATCAGCATGGGCCAGTTGACCCGAATTGCTGGAATCTCCGTGGCGCAGCTGGAGCGCTACTGCAAGCGGGTGTTCCACCTCACGCCGCGGCAGATGATCCACAAGGCGCGCCTGGAGCACGCCCATCGCCTGCTGCACAGCGACTTGCCGATCACCGAGGTGGCTTTGCAATGCGGTTACACCGACCACAGCGCGTTCAGCCGGCAGTTCAAGCAACTGACCGGCTTCACACCCAGGCAATACCGCCAGGCGACGGCAACTCAGGAAGGTTGAAACAGGGCGCGAGCTTCGTCGAAACATTGCTCGGCAATCGCCGAGCGTGGCTCGCTGCGACGTAGCAGCAGGCCCACCGGGCTGTGGATGCTGGCGTCAACTACCGGGACGATGCGCATGTGTGCGCTCAGCGCTTCCAGCCCGCAGTCCAGCGGCATGACTGCGCAGCACACGCCGGCGGTGATCGCCTGGACCAGCTGGAAGCTGGAGTCGCTTTCCAGCACCGCCAGCGGCTCCAGGCCGCGGCTGCGGAAACTCAGGTCTAGCGACTGGCGGTAGTGCATGCCCTTGCTCAGCAGGCCCAGCGGAATGTCGGCCAGTTCGTCCCAGTGCAGTCGTGGGGCGTCGAACTGGAAAAAGCGCGTGTCATGCAACAGGCCCATGGTGGTGATGCCCAGTTCGATCACGTCGAAGAAGCTGGTGTTGACCTGGTCCAGGTAGCAGATGCCCAGGTCGAGCTGGTTGCGGCTCAGCCCGTCGATGATCTGCTCGGAGCTGAGCGAGCTCAGCTGAAAGTGCAGCTCAGGGTACTTGGCGCGCAGCGGCATCAGCAGGTGCATGGGGTTGAAGCTGGCTAGCGGTACGGTGCCCAGGCGCAGGCTGCCGACCACCTGGCCACGGCAACTGGCGGCCTCGGCCTGCAGACCGTCGTGGGCGGCGAGCAAGGTGCGCGCCCAGGCCAGGATGCGCTCGCCGGCTTCGGTGAATCCCTCGAAGCGCTGGCCACGCTTGACCAGCACCAGGTCCAGTTCGTCCTCCAGGTTGCGCAAGCGCATCGACAACGTGGGCTGGGTGATATGGCACAGCGCCGCGGCTTGGCCGAAATGGCGGGTCTGGTCGAGGGCGATGAGGAATTTCAGTTGCTTGATGTCCATGGTGCGGCCTGGTGTGCTGGGTAAGTGGACCTTAACCAAGTCTTGGCTGGCTGGCCATTGTTTGATGGTGTCCGGCCGTGTTGCTGGCAAGCCGGTGCCTGTAGCATGGGCCGATAGAGCCGATCGATGAACCCGTTCGCCATATCGATTGGACGCCTGGCGGCCAGGCCTCTAGCGTGGCGGCAATGCCATTCGAGGAGCACACCCTGTGAGCGTCAAACCCGATGCAGTGTTCGTACCGCTGAACATCGCTGTACTCACCGTCAGCGATACCCGAACCTACGACAACGACACCTCCGGCGAGCTGTTGGCCAGCCGCGCGGTGCAGATGGGCCATCGCCTGGTGGCGAGGTCGCTGCTCAAGGACGACCTGTATAAGATCCGCGCCCAGGTCGCCACCTGGATAGCCGACGACAACGTGCAGGTGGTGCTGGTCACTGGCGGCACTGGTTTCACCGGGCGCGACAGCACGCCTGAAGCGGTGCAGTGCCTGCTGGACAAGCGCATCGATGGCTTCGGTGAGTTGTTCCGTGCCCTGTCGATCCTCGATATCGGCACCTCGACGGTGCAGAGCCGGGCAATGGCCGGGCTGGCCAATGGTACCTTGGTCTGTTGCCTGCCAGGTTCGACCGGTGCCTGCCGCACGGCCTGGGAGGGGATCCTGGCCGAGCAGCTCGACGCCCGCCACCGGCCGTGCAATTTCGTACCGCACCTCAAGCCGATTGCGGTGTGCGAGAGCCGCGGTTGATGTCGGCCCTCAGTCGCCGGTAAACCGCGGCGATTGGGGCATCAGCTCAACACATGATCGACCGGTTGCAACGCCTCGGGCAATGGCTCGACCCCAAGCCCCGCCAGCACATCCCGTTCGATGGTGCGCACCATGGCATCGGTGGGCAAGTCGTTCTCATCGCGCCCGAACGGGTCTTCCAACTCATTGCCGATCGCATCCAGGCCAAAGAAGGTGTAACCCACGATGGTGGTGAACAGCGGCGCCAGCCAGCCCAGCGGCTCGGCCAGGGCAAACGGTAGCAACAGGCAGAAAATGTAGATGGTGCGGTGCAGCAACAGGGTGTAGGGGAACGGCAACGGCGTGCCCTTGATCCGCTCACAGGTAGCCTGCACCTGCGAAAGTCCCGTCAATCGCTGCTCCAGCAAGGTGTAGCGCCACTCGCTGATGTGGTTCTGTTCGGCCAGCTGTGAGCACTGCGCGCCGACCTGGCGCAGGATGCCGTCGCAAACGTTGTGCGGGCTGATACCGTGCGTGTCGGCCAGCCAGGGACGTGCCGCGGCAAGGTCGTCTTCATTGCGCAGCCTGGCATTGAGTGCATGGGCGAAGCCACATAGGCTGCGCAGAAACTGGCTGCGCAACTGCTCGTCGGTGATCGCCACGCTCTCGCGCACGAACGAACGGGTCTCGATGATCAGCATGCCCCAGGCCTTGCGGCCCTCCCACCAACGGTCGTAGCAGGCGTTGTTGCGAAAGCTCATGAAGATCGACAACGACAGGCCCAGCAGGGTGAACGGGGTCGCGCTGACCGGGTAGAAGAACGCCGGGAAGTGCCGCTCGACCAACACGATCAGTGCCGCCAGCAAGGTAACCGTGAGGCAACGCAAGGCAATGCGTTTGATGATCGACCCTTTGAGGGTGAACAACACGCGCAGCACATCAGGGCGGGAGTGGACGATCATGGAAGTCCAGAGGCGGGCACTCAGCCGCCGGTCATGTTCATGAAACGCAGGATCTGCACATCGCCGCCGACTTCGAAATGATGGCGGTATGGCTTGAGGTGCAGTGAGTCGCGGATGGCTTTTTCCAGGCGTTCGGGATTGCCCGGATGGGCACGAAGCACGTGCTTGAGGTCCACCGAGTGCTCATTGCCCAGGCACAGCAGCAGGCGACCTTCGACGGTCAGGCGCACGCGGTTGCAGGTGGCGCAGAAGTTGTGGCTGTGCGGCGAGATGAAGCCGACCCGACTGTCCGGCGCCTCGGCCAGGCGCCAGTAACGTGCCGGGCCTTGGGACGATTCGGTGGACTCTACCAGGGTGAAATGCTCGGCCAGGCGCTCACGCACCTCGTCGCTGGAGCAGAACGACTCGCCCCGCTCATGTTCGCTGATAACGCCCAAGGGCATTTCTTCAATGAAGGTGATGTCCAGGTCACGGTCGATGGCAAAGCGCACCAGGTCGACCAGTTCATCGTCGTTGCGCCCTTTGAGCACCACGCAATTGAGTTTGGTTCGGTGAAAACCGGCGCGGCGGGCGGCGTCAATACCCGCGATCACCTGGCTGAGGTCGCCTGTGCGGGTCAGCTGCTTGAAACGCTCGGCATTCAGACTGTCGAGGCTGATGTTCAGGCGTGAGACGCCGGCGTCGAACAAGGGTTGGGCCATTCGCCCCAGTTGCGAGCCATTGCTGGTCAGGCATAGTTCACGCAGGCCCGGCAGGGCGGCGATGCGCTGGCACAGCTCGACGATACCCTGGCGTACCAGAGGCTCGCCGCCGGTTAGGCGGATCTTTCGGGTACCCAGGGCGACGAAGCGTTCGGCGACCTGGAACAGCTCTTCGAGGCTAAGGATCTGTTGGCGCGGCAGGAACTGCATGTCCTCGGCCATGCAATAGACACAGCGGAAGTCGCAGCGGTCAGTAACCGACATCCGTAAGTAGTCGATTTTCCGGTTGAAGCCGTCGATCAGGGGCCGGCTGTTCTGTTCCACGTTCGCGCTCGAATGAGGTAGGGGCGGCGGACGCCGCGTGTCAGGTTCAAGCTATAACCTGGCGCCACCCCCGTCAAATTGCTTTCTCCGACTAATTGATAAATACCCTCTATCGTGGCTGCACGTCCCGTGTGGCATGGGCTGTAGGGCATCATCGAGCCTGCTTATCGAGCCGTAAGGTATTTCGATTGGACGGCCTCGGTTCGGGCTCCATACGCTGGAAAAAAGCCGGGCAACTGACCTGGCGGCCTTTTTCGAATGCCCCGCGTGAGGATCCATCCCATGAGCCAAGACGAACACATCAGGGACTACAAAGGCCCCGCCGCCGGCTGGGGCGCGCTCAAGAGCGTGACCAAGAGCTGGCTGGGTAGTGACAACGCCTTCAAGAACCTGCGTGCCATGCTCAAGACCAATCAGAACGGCGGCTTCGACTGCCCAGGTTGCGCGTGGGGCGAGTCGCCGGAAAGCGACATGGTCAAGTTCTGCGAGAACGGCGCCAAGGCGGTGAACTGGGAGGCAACCGGCCGGTCGGTCGACCCGGCATTCTTCGCCAAGTACAGCGTCAGTGCCCTGGCCGAACAGACCGATTACTGGCTGGAGTACCAGGGTCGCCTGACCCACCCGATGCGCTATGACGCGGCCTCCGACCACTACGTGGAAACGACTTGGGACGACGCATTCGCCCTGATCGCCCAGCACCTGCAAGCGCTCGACTCGCCGGATGAGGCCGAGTTCTACACCTCGGGTCGGGCCAGCAACGAGGCGGCATTTCTCTACCAGCTGTTCGTGCGCGCCTACGGCACCAACAACTTCCCCGACTGCTCGAACATGTGCCATGAGGCCAGCGGTACCGGCATGTCCGAAACCCTTGGCGTGGGCAAGGGCACGGTGGTGTTCCACGACCTGGAGCTGGCGGATGCGATCTTCGTCATCGGCCAGAACCCTGGCACCAACCACCCGCGGATGCTCGAACCCCTGCGCGAGGCGGTCAAGCGTGGCGCACAGGTGGTGTGCTTCAATCCGCTCAAGGAGCGTGGACTGGAGCGCTTCCAGCATCCGCAGCATCCCTTCGAGATGCTCAGCAATGGCTCCGAGCCGACCAACACCGCGTATTTCCGCCCGGCCCTCGGCGGCGACATGGCTGCCATGCGCGGCATCGCCAAGTTCCTTCTGCAGTGGGAGCGCGAAGCCCTGGCCAAGGGGGAACCCCCCGTGTTCGACCATGTTTTCATCGCGGAGCACACCAGTGGCGTCGAGGCCTACCTGGCCGCGGTGGATGCCACCTCCTGGGAGCATATCGTCGAGCAGTCGGGTTTGACCCTGGCCGAGATCGAGTTGGCAGCACGTATGTACCGCAAGGCCGAGCGAGTGATCATGTGCTGGGCCATGGGGATCACCCAACACCGTCACTCGGTGGCTACGGTGCAGGAAATCGTCAACTTGCAGTTGCTGCGCGGTAACGTCGGCAAGCCGGGCGCAGGCCTGTCGCCGGTGCGTGGCCACAGCAACGTGCAGGGCGACCGCACCATGGGCATCGACGAGAAACCAAGGGCTGGGCTGCTCGATGCGCTGGAGAAGCGCTTCCAGTTTCGCGCTCCGCGTAACCCTGGGCACAACGCCGTGCTGGCGATCAAGGCGATGGAAGAGGGGCGGGCCAAGGTCTTCGTCGCGTTGGGGGGCAACTTCGCCCAAGCCACGCCAGATACGCCCCGTACCCATGCAGCCTTGCGCAACTGTGCGCTGACGGTACAGATTTCTACCAAGCTCAATCGCTCGCACCTGGTTACCGGGCGCGATGCGCTGATCCTGCCCTGCCTGGGCCGTACCGAGATCGACCTGCAGGCCACCGGTCCGCAAGGTGTTACCGTTGAAGACACCTTCAGCATGGTGCATCTCTCCCACGGTCAACTGCGTCCACGGTCGCCCCATCTGCGTTCAGAACCGGCCATCATCGCCGGCATGGCCAAGGCCACCTTGGGCAACAAGCCCATCGACTGGGAATACTCCATCGCCGACTATGGCCGCATACGCAGTCTGATCGCCGATGTGATTCCGGGTTTTGCCGACTTCAACAAGCGCCTGCAGCATCCGGGGGGCTTCCACCTGGGCAACAGTGCCGCCGAGCGCAGTTGGCGCACCGCCACTGGCAAGGCGCGTTTCAGCGCCAGCCAATTGCCTGAACACCTGGTCAATGCCCAGGTGCTGGCCCGTGGTGACAAGCCGGACCTGATCCTGCAGACGCTGCGTTCGCACGACCAGTACAACACCACGCTATACGGCCTGGATGACCGCTACCGAGGGGTGTTCGGCCTGCGCGAGGTCGTGTTCGTCAATGAGGCTGACATTCGCCGCCTGGGCTTCGAGCCGGGTGAGCAGGTGGACATGGTGTCGCTGTGGGAGGATGGCCGCGAGCGTCGTGTAGCGGGGTTCCGTCTGGTGCCCTATGACGTGCCCGAGGGGCAGGCGGCGGCTTACTACCCCGAGACCAACCCGCTGGTACCGTTGGAAAGTTACGGCGAAGGGACCTACACGCCAACCTCCAAATTCGTGGCCATTCGACTGGAGAAAGCCAAGGCCGTTAACCGGATCGGCACCGTGCTGGCAGCGGACTGAACACAGCCCACCATCGCCGTCACGCTGATGCTGCAGGGGCCGGCGTGCCGGTGATGAGGCTGGCACCTGTCACGAACGATGCACCGGGTACGCCGTGGTGTACTTCATCTGCTCCATGGCAAAACTGGAAGTGATGTTGGAAAGTCCGTCGGTGCTGTTGATCAGTTTCTTGTAGAAACGGTCATATGCCGCGATATCCCCCACCACCACACGCAGCATGTAGTCCCAGTCTCCGGACATTCTGTAGAACTCCATCACCTCCTCGAAGCCGTTCACCGTCGTGGCGAACTGCTCCAGCCATGCGCTGTCGTGGCGTTGGGTCTTGAGCTGGACGAACACGGTCAAGCCCAGCCCTAGCCGCTGCGGGTCGAGCAACGCAACGCGGCCAATGATGTAGCCGTCTTCTTCAAGCCGTTTGACCCGCTTCCAGCACGGGGTGGTGGACAGGTTGACGGCCTCGGCCAGGTCCTTGAGGGAAATCGAAGCGTCGCGCTGGAGCAGGGTCAGGATGTGTTGGTCGAAACTGTCCATGGGCCTTTGGCGATCAAGTGAGAAAAATTATTCTCCGAGGGTAGCGTGAAATAGCAAAAAATACTGCTATAGGAGCCTCTTGCGCGGGTGTGAGATAGTGGCGCTCTTCAACCTGTCTCCCTTCGACCAATGGACCCGACCATGTCCGACAAGCCGCGTAATTTCGCCACCCGTACCATCCACGCCGGTGAACAGTCCAGCGTCGCCGACAATGCGATCTTCCCGCCGATCTACACCGCCAGTTCGTATATCAAGCGCAGTCTGGACGATAACCCCGAGTACGCCTACAGCCGTGTGGGCAACCCGACGCGGCATGCCTACGAAACCTGTGTCGCCGCCTTGGAAGAGGGCGTTGGCGCAGTGGCGTGCGCCTCTGGCGTGAACGCTACCGCCACGGTGCTCGAGCTGCTGCCCAAGGATGCCCATGTGGTGGTTATGAACGGCGTCTATGGCGGTACGTTCCGAATTCTGGAGGACTACCGCGGGCGTACCTCAGGGCTGACCACTACCTACGTCGACCTCAACGACATTCACGCGGTGGAGCAAGCGATTCGCCCCGAGACCCAATTGATCTGGATCGAGTCGCCGACCAACCCCCTGTTGCACCTGGTCGACATCAAGGCGGTGTGCGACCTGGCCCGTTCGCGCGGCATCCTCACCTGCATCGACAACACCTTCTGTTCGCCCTGGAATCAGCGCCCGATCACCCTGGGCGTGGACTTGGTGATGCACTCGGCGAGCAAATACATCGGCGGCCATTCCGACCTCACCGGCGGCGTGGTGGTGGCCGCCAACGAGCAATTGCTGGCCCGCCTGCGCAAGATCAGCATGGCGGTGGGCGCGATCCAGGGACCGTTCGACTGCTATCTGGCCCTGCGGGGGCTAAAGACGCTCGACGTGCGCATGGAGCGTCAATGCGCCAATGCGTTGCAGGTGGCGCGTTTTCTGGAAAGCCACCCGCAGATCGAGAAGGTCTATTACCCGGGGCTGGAAAGCCACCCGCAGCATGAGCTGTGCAAGCGTCAGATGCGCGCTGGCGGAGCGGTGGTGGCGATGAAGGTCCAAGGGGGTGACCGGGCGGCGCTCAATCGTCTGGTGGAGGCGTTGCGGATCTTTGTCCTGGCCGACTCCCTGGGCGGGGTGGAGAGCATGATCAACCATTCCTGGAGCATGTCCCACAATTCGCTGAGCCCGGCGCAGAAAGGCGAAATGGGGATCAGCGAAAACCTGTTGCGCCTGTCGGTGGGGATCGAGGATTACCGCGATTTGATCGAGGATCTGGACGGGGCGCTCAAGGCGTCCGCTGCGGTGTGAAGGCTGGGCCGGCTCCGTTCAGGAGCCGGCCTGCCGGCGATAGGGCGTGGAATCAGGATTTGGGCGGATGAATGATCCGTTCGATCTTGTCCTTGAGCAGTAACCGTTCCTTGCGCAGGCGATTGATCACATCGTCATTGGTGCCGTTGGTTTCGGCAGTCACTACTTCTTTGTCCTTGGCGTTGTATTCCTTGTGCAGCTTGTGAAGTTCCTGGTCCTTGTCGATGAGTGCCTGGAACTGGTCGGCGGATACGTGCAGGTCAGCGAGCAAATCGTGCGGAACTGGCATTTCTTCACCTCTGTCGGGTTGTCGGTAAGGTCCTGACCTTTGAGGATAGCCGCCTTTGCGCAGGTAGGGGACTGGGGTAGGCTGTCGCCTCCCTTCGGCGAACCGGAACCTGCGCCATGCCCCATCTGAACCTGGAATACAGCGACAACCTGCGTGAACTGAATGTCGATACGCTGCTGCTGCGCCTGAACCATGCGCTGGTCGGGAGTGGCCAGTTCGCCGATGAACGGGACATCAAGAGCCGGGCCCAGGCGTTTGCCCACTACCGGGTCGGCACCGCGCCGGGTGAGCGGGCCTTCGCCCATGTGCGGCTGGCCATCCTCGATGGACGTTCGCCCCAGGTGAAGGCACAACTGTCTGCCAGTCTGCTCGAGGTGTTACGCGACGCCATCCCGCAGCACCCCGGCCTGGACCTTCAGCTGTGTGTCGAGGTACTGGACATCGAGCGAGTGCCGTACGCCAAACTCCACCTGCCAGGCTGAATGACAGCTGAATGAACGGCTTCTAATTTGAAAAAGATGCTGGCTCACGAATTTGTTGGCGTCTTTTTCACGAAAAATTGATGGTTCGCTTTCTAGAGTTTCGCCAACTTTACCAAGGTGCCTTTCAGGCCTTGGCTGATAATCACTCTTGATTGCGAACGCTGATGCTCAACTTCAAATACCTGCGGACCGAATGGGTTACGCTGCTGGCCAGCCTTTACCTGTTGATCGGCTTCAATGCCTTCCTCTGGCAGCACCTGGAGCACATCCTGCCGCCGGGCATGACTGGGCTTTGGTTGGGGATGGCGTTCGCCCTGCTGATGGTGTTCGCCTTCAATCTGATCTTGACGCTGTTTACCTTCCGCTACGTATTAAAACCGCTATTGATCCTCTTGTTCATGAGTGGCGCAGGGGTCGCTTACTTCATGAACCAATATGGTGTGCTAATTGATTCGGGGATGTTTCGTAATATCGCCGAGACCAATGTTGCCGAAGTGCGTGACTTGCTCTCCTTGAAGTTTGCGCTTTATATACTTTTGCTCGGTGTATTGCCTTCGGTCCTGTTGTGGAAGGCCCCCATCGCCTACCGCGCCTGGCACCGAGAACTGCTCGGCAAACTGGTGGTCAGCGGTGCCTGTGTCGTGGCCTTGGGCTCGGTGGCGCTGGTCAACTACCAAGGGCTGTCGTCGCTGTTTCGAAACCATCACGAACTGCGCCTGATGCTGACCCCCAGCAACATCGTCGGTGCTTCCATTGGCTATGTCAGCGAGCGGGTCGGTACGGCTGCGCGGCCGTTCGAGAACTACGGCGAAGATGCCCGTCGCGATGCCGCCTGGCAGCACCATGAGCGCAAATCGCTGACCGTCCTGGTCGTGGGCGAAAGCGCACGGGCAGAGAACTTCGGGGTGCTCGGCTACGACCGCGACACCACGCCGAGCCTTGCCAAGGAGCAGGGCCTGGTAGCATTTTCCGATGTGCACTCCTGTGGGACCGAGACTGCCGTGTCGGTGCCTTGCATGTTTTCCGGCATGGGGCGCAAGGATTACGACGCACGGGTGGCCAAGAATCGCGAAGGGCTGCTGGACATCCTCCAGCGCGCGGGTCTTGCCGTGCAGTGGCGCGACAACCAGTCCGGCTGCAAGGGCACCTGTGACCGTGTGCAGTTCGTCGATGTCAGCAACCTCAAGGACCCGACGCTCTGCGCCAACGGCGAATGCCATGACGAAATCCTGCTGCAGGGCCTGGGCGATCTGATCGACAACCTCGACAAGGACACCGTGCTGGTGCTGCACCAGATGGGCAGTCATGGGCCGGAGTACTACAAGCGTTATCCGGCGGACAGTGGTCGCTTTGGCCCGGTGTGCCAGAGCAATGCGCTGGACCAGTGCAGCCAGCAGGAGATCATCAACGGTTATGACAACACCCTTGCCTACACCGACAAGGTGCTGGCCTCGTTGATCGACATCCTGCGCAGCAAGCAGGACAAGGTCGATACCGCGATGATCTACCTGTCCGACCATGGCGAGTCGCTGGGCGAATACAACCTGTACCTGCATGGCACGCCCTACATGATGGCACCGGAGCAGCAAAAGCATGTGCCGCTGCTGACCTGGTTCTCCGACAGCTACCGTGAAGACTTCGGCATCGACAACGACTGCCTGGCCAAGCTCAGCGACGCGCCGTTGTCCCAGGACAACCTGTTCCACTCGATGCTCGGCCTGCTGCAGGTGCACACCGAGGTCTACCAGCAGTCGCTGGACATGTTCGCCAGCTGCCGGCCTTGGCTGGCGGCCAAGCGCTGAGAGAATGTCCAGCCCCCTCATCAAGGCTTCCAGGACACCACTGATCGACCTCAAGGATGGCGCAGGTTTCACCAGCAGTGCCCGCGCCGTATATACTGCGCGCCAATGTTAGTGGGAGAGCCTCGTGGCCATCGAAATACACTGGATTCGTGACGACCAGAGCCTGGCCGAACACTGCCTGCGCTGGCGCGAACTGCCGTTCGTCGCGCTCGATACCGAATTCATGCGCGTCGACACCTTTTACCCCAAGGCCGGTTTGGTCCAGATCGGCGATGGCCAGCGGGCGTTCTTGATCGACCCGCTGCTGATCGGCAATTGGCAACCCTTGGCCGAGCTGCTCGATGACAGCGCCGTGGTCAAGGTGCTGCACGCCTGCAGCGAAGACCTCGAAGTGCTGCTGCGCCTTACCGGCAAGCTGCCGCAGCCGCTGTTCGACACCCAGTTGGCGGCTGGTTACCTGAACCTGGGCTTCTCCATGGGCTATTCGCGCCTGGTTCAGGAAGTGCTGGGCATCGAGCTGCCCAAGGGCGAAACCCGCTCGGATTGGCTGCAGCGGCCGCTGTCGGAAACCCAGGTGAGCTACGCCGCCGAGGATGCCGTGCATTTGGCCGAGCTGTTCGCCGCCCTGCGTCCGCGGTTGTCCGATGACAAGTACGCCTGGGTGCTGGAAGACGGTGCCGAGCTGGTGGCTCAGCTGCGCCGTGAGGTCGAGCCTGAAACCCTCTACCGTGAGGTCAAGCTGGCCTGGAAGCTGTCGCCCCAGCAACTGGCGGTGTTGCGCGAACTCTGTGCCTGGCGCGAGCGAGAGGCGCGCAGCCGCGATGTGCCGCGCAATCGCATCCTCAAGGAGCACTCGCTGTGGCCGATGGCCAGGACCCAACCCGACAGCCTGTCGGGCCTGGCCAAGATCGACGAGATGCACCCGCGCACCATTCGGCAGGACGGCGAGTTCCTGATCCAGCTGATCAAGCGTGCCGCCAGCCTGCCCAAGGAGCAATGGCCGCAGGCGCTGCCCGAACCACTGCCGATCGAAGCCGCAGGCATCCTCAAGCGCCTGCGCGCCGTTGGCCAGGCCGAAGGCGAACGCTTGGGCATCGCCCCGGAACTGATGCTGCGCAAGAAGACCCTGGAAGCCTTGCTCAAGAGCGGCTATCCCAATGGCCCTTATCAACTGCCCGATTCGCTGCGCGGCTGGCGTCGCCAGCGCATGGGCCAGGCCCTGCTGGACAACCTGGCGGGCGCCGGAGAGACCCAATGAAACGTATCTGCTCGATCTACAAGAGCCCCCGCAAGCACGAAATGTACCTCTATGTGCTCAAGGCCGACGGCCTGGAGCGCGTACCCGAAGGCCTGCTGCCGTTCTTCGGCACCCCCGTGCACGCCTTCGACCTGGTGCTGACCCCTGAGCGCAAACTGGCCCGCGAAGACATCGCGAAGGTGCTGGAGAACCTGGAGAACCAGGGCTATCACCTGCAGATGCCGCCACCTGAAGACGACTACATCGAGCACCTGCCCGAAGAGTTGCTGCGCCGTAACGATCCCGCCTGACCCAGGCGCGGTTACCCACTTTTGCCAGGCGGCCCGCAGATCGGGCCGCTGTCGTTATCTGTCAAGGTTGTCACGTCGATGCGCGTTCTGATCGCTGAACAGGATCATGCCACTTATGCCCGCCTGCTGAGTGAGTTGGCCCCGGATCTGGAAATCCTGACCAGCGGCGATTCCGCCGAACTGGCGCGCCAGGCGCCAGAATGCCCGGTATGGCTGGGTCAGCCGGACTTGCTGGCAAGCCTGCTGCGCCAGGGCCACAAACCCGACTGGATGCAATCGACCTGGGCCGGCATCACCCCGTTGCTGGCCCAGGGCCTGCCGCGTGATTACCGTTTGACCCGGGCGGTGGGCATCTTTGGCCAGGTAATGGCCGAGTACATGCTGACCTATATGCTGGTCCATGAGCGCGAAGTGCTGTCACGCCTGGTCAGCCAGGTCGAGCGGCGCTGGGATGATCGTCCTGGGCGTTCGCTGCAAGGGCGCAAGGTGCTGATCGTCGGTACCGGTGATATCGGCCAGTGCGTGGCCGAGTTTCTCCAGCCGTTCGGGGTGACGCTGTACGGCGTTGCCAGCCGTGCCCGCGAGCAGGCGCCGTTCGTCGAGGTGGCTGGCCTGGAGGACTTGCCGCGGCTGGTGGGGCAGGTCGACTACGTGCTCAACCTGCTACCGGATACCCCAGCGACCCATGATGTGTACGACGCAGCGCTGTTCCAGCGGTTCCAGCCCAGTGCGTTGTTCATCAATGCCGGTCGAGGTGTGGCCGTGGTCGATGCCGACCTGGTCGAGGCGTTGAAGCAAGGGCACCTGGCGGGTGCGGTGATCGACGTCTGCCGGCAAGAACCTTTGCCCCAGCGGCATCCGTTCTGGACCGCCTGGGGTTTGCTGCTGACCGGGCATAGCTCGGCACCGACGTCGCCGGTGGCGATGGTGCGCTTGTTCGTCGAGAATGTGCGCGGGTATCAGGCGGGCGAGGGGTTGCGTGGCGAAGTGGCTTTCGCCCGGGGTTACTGAACTATCTGCAGCGTTGCGGCCAACCCCACGCAGGAGCCGGCTTGCCGGCGATCAAGCCGGAAAGCCAGCCAAAGGCTCAGAGGCTGAAATCACCCTCGGCCGCCAACTCGCTCAGCGGTCGGCGTGGGCTCGGCACTTCACGGGCTTGCAGCGCTTCGTCCAGGCTGGCCTTGTCGCCCAGCTTGCCGATCGCCACCATGGCGTGCAACTCGTAGCCCTCGGGAATTTTCAGTGTTTCGCGGGCCAACGCCTGATCGAACCCGGCCATGCCGTGGGTGTGCCAACCGCTGATGCTGGCTTGCAGTGCCAGGTGGCCCCAGGCGGACCCGGTGTCGAAGGTGTGCCACAGGGCCGGCTTCTCTTCGTGGGTGCCGGGTGCGGCGAATGTGGTCTTGGAGATGATCAGCACCAGCGCGGAGGCCTGTTGCGCCCAGCTGCGGTTGAACGGCACCAGCAGGTCCAGGTAGCGCTCCCAATGCGCGGTGTCCCGGCGTGCATAAAGGAAACGCCACGGCTGCGAGTTGTAGGCCGATGGCGCCCAGCGTGCGGCTTCCAGGAAGCTGAGCAAGGTTGCTTCGCTGATCGGCTCGGCGGTGAAGGCGCGGGGCGACCAGCGGTTGATGAACTGCTCGTTGATGGCGTAATCGGCGATGCGAGGGTTGGCGCTCATGGCTGCTCCTGCAATGGGTGGGAAATACCGCACGCTACTGCCTGCGCGCGGGACTGACAAGCGGTCTGGCTTTGCCGAAGGCCAGGCTCTAGACTGGCGCCGCCGCGCGCCGCGGACTCAAGATGACTGCAGGAAACCCGTGTGATGATTGCTGACGACGCGCCGTTCTGGCGGCGCAAGACCCTCGAACAACTCGACCCGCAGGAGTGGGAATCGCTTTGCGACGGCTGTGGTTTGTGCTGCCTGCAAAAGCTCGAGGACGAGGACGACAACAGCGTCTATTACACCCGCATCGCCTGCAAGTTGCTGGACCTGAACACCTGCCAGTGCAGCGACTACCCCAACCGCTTCGCCCATGTGCCCGACTGCATCCAGCTCACGCCGGGCAAGGCCGACCAGTTCAAATGGTTGCCCAGCACCTGCGGCTATCGCCTGGTCAGCGAGGGCAAGGACCTGCCAGCCTGGCACCCTCTGGTGTGCGGTGACCGCAAACAAGTCCACGAACAGCGCATTTCCCAGTCCGGGCGTATGCTCAGCGAGCATGATGTGGATGAAGACGACTGGGAAGACCACCTGATTTTCCGCGCCAGCTGAACGGCGCGCCCAGTCGCCTCTGGGAAACAAGGAGTTTCTGTATGCGTTGTCAGCTGTTGTTGCTGTTGGGCCTCGTGGCCTGTGCCCCAGCCTGGGCCAAGAAGGTCGATCTCGATTACCAGGTGCGCCTGTTGCCCGAACAAGGCCAGGCCGAAGTGCGACTGACCTTGGGCGATGGCAGCGCCGTACGCTCGCTGGATTTCGACTTGGGCAAGGCGGGTGCGTACAGCGGTTTTCAGGCCGATGGGCAATGGCAACAGCAGGGTGAGCATGGCGTGTGGCATCCGGCGGCGGGCAAGACCAGCCTCAGCTACCGGGTGCAACTGGACCAGAAACTGCGTAGTGGCGCGTATTCATCGCGCATGACCCCGCACTGGGCATTGTTCCAGGGCGAGCAACTGGTGCCGTCGGCGCGCCTCGACCAGCAGGACGGTACCGAGCTGGTGGCGCGCCTGGCATTCGACCTGCCTGCCGGCTGGAAAAGCGTCGAGACGGCGTGGCCGCGTATCGGCAAGGACAAATTTCGCATCGACAACGTGTCGCGCTTGTTCGACCGCCCGACCGGTTGGATGCTCGCGGGCAATCTGGGCAGCCGCCGTGCTCGTCTGGGCGAGACCGAGGTCACTGTCGCCGCTCCGGTGGGACAGGGCATGCGCCGAATGGACAACCTGACGCTGCTGACCTTCGTCTGGCCGCAGTTGCAGGCGGTGTTCCCGCGTAACCCGCCAAAGCTGCTGGTGGTGGGGGCCCGCGATGGCATGTGGCGCGGGGCGATGGCGGCGCAGGGATCGTTGTACCTGCACAGCGCCAGACCTATGGTGGGCGAAAACGGCAGCAGTCCGTTGTTGCGCGAGTTGGTGCAGTTGTTCGCACAGATCCACGGCCACGAGGACAGTGACTGGATCGGCGAAAGCCTCACCGACTACTACGCCAGCGAATTGTTACGCCGGGCCGGCGGTGTCAGCGATGACCGTTACCAGGCCTGGCAGGCGCGCCTGCACAAGCAGGCGGCCAAGGTCTCTCACTTGGGCGGCGAGCACGCGACCCCGGCGCAGGTGGCGCGTGGTGTGCTGTTGTTGCAGGCGCTGGACAAGGAGATCCGTCTTCACACCCAGGCCAAGCGCTCGCTGGATGATGTGGCCCGGGCCTTGATGCGCCTGCCGAGCGTCAGCACCGAGGCGTTCGTACAGATCAGCGAAAACGTGCTGGGGCGCCGATCCGAGGCGTTGCAAAGCAAGGTCCTGGCTTCGGGCGACTGATAGGCCGCCGCCAGCGCGGTTCGCTTATTTGAACTTGGGCCCGGAGCGGGTATTCAACCCCTTGGCCAAGCGGTCATACAGCACCACGTTCACCGTCGCCGCCAGGTTCATGCAACCCTCGGTCGGAATGTAGATGGTCTCTTCGCACCACGCCCGAACATCGGCGCTCAGGCTGCCGTCTTCCGGGCCGAAGATGTAGATGGCGCGGTCGGGGTGGGTGTACTCGGGCAGGGGGCGGGCGCCTTCGACCAGCTCCACCGCCACGGGTGTGCACCCCAGCGGAATGATGCGCTGCAGGTCATCGATGCCGATCAATGGGATGTCGTAGTGCACTCGCTTGGTGTCGGTGACGAAGTCACGCGCGCGTTCATACCGCTTGCCCGTGTAGAACACCGAGTTGACGCCGTAGCAACCCGCTGCGCGCATCACCGAACCTACGTTCTCCGCTGATTTGGGATTGAACAGGCCGATGCAGCTGTACCGTTTGTTTGCCACGTGCCGGGGTCCTTCGCAAAAAAAGCGCGATTATACGGGCTACCCGGCGGCAGTGGGGGGCGAAACGACGTTCAGTCTTTCTTGAGCATGCCCGCCAACCCAGCGAATGGGTTGTGGGTGGCCTTGGCGATGCTTGGCGTGCTGGTCGACCCTTCGCTGAAATACTGCTGGTCGGTGTAGCGCGAGTGCTCGTTGTCGTGGCAGTACAGGCACAGCAGCTCCCAGTTCGAACCATCCTGGGGGTTGTTGTCGTGGTTGTGGTCGCGGTGGTGCACGGTCAGTTCGCTCAGGCGCTTGCCGGAGAACTCACGGGCGCAGCGGCCACACACATGCGGGTACATTTTCAGGGCTTTGTCGCGGTAGCCCATTTCTTTGTCGCGCTTGGCGTCGGCCAGGATGCGGTCGAGGCGGGCGGTGGCGGCGGAAGTGGAGGCCGAACTCATGGTGTTTCCTTTGTCTTGATCAGGCAAATGACGGTTCTACTCTTGAGTCTAGCGCGCTTGCGGGGCCCTCGGACAGGCAAAAAGTGCCAGGAAGGCGTAGCCTGTAGATTGGTCCCGACAGGAGGTTGCAGATGGTCCGTGCGATCCTCACCGCGCTGCTGCTCGCCGTGGTGCCAACAGTCGAAGCCGCGGGTACGCCACCGCGGATCAACACACCCGTGCCTGGAGCGCCTGGCACGCCGACGCCAACGCCTTACCCGCAAATCACCCCGAGCACGCCGCCCAAGGCGAATGACAGCCAGCCAGGTGGCCCGCTGTTGCCACCGATGCCGGTGCCTGGACCGCCCAAGGACCAGCCTTTGCCTGGGTTGCGCCCTGAACCGGTGAAACCACCGCCTGACGACGATTAAAGTGCCAGGCGTTGGCCATCCTGCATGCGCAGGCGTTTCGAAAGGGTCACGGCCAGCGCGCGGATGATCCGTGCGGCGATACGGGGTGCCTCATTGAGCATCTTTTCCAGCGAGTCCTTGCCCAGGGTCAACAGCAGGCAGTCGCTGGCGGCGATGCAGCTGGCCGAGCGCCGTTCGCCGTCGAGTACGGCCATTTCACCGAAGGCGCGGCCCTTGCGCAGGGTGGCGATTTCGACCTGGGCACCCGTGCTGTCTGTCTTGCGCACCGAGACCACGCCCTGGTGCAGGATGCACATGAAGGTACCGGCGTCGCCTTCGTTGAAGATGGTATGGCCCTCACGGATTTCGGTCAGGCTGAAATAACCAGCGGCGGCCTGGAAGTCGCTGAGCTGCAGGTTGTCGAACTGGCCGCAGTCCATGAGCATGTCGCGGATTTCGGTGTTCAGAAGGGTTTGGTCGGGCATGTGTCGTTCTTCTTCGCGGCTGTTGTCCGAGAGCGTGGGGCACACCTTCTGGAGCCGGATTGCCGGCGTTAGGACCTTCAGGTGCGCTGCGCTGGGTATGACAACAAAAAACGCGATTTACGCCACGCCCAGCTCATTCAACACGAACGCGTACTCCAAGGCCACGTCCTTGAGCCCTTGGTACCGACCGCTCATGCCGCCGTGCCCGGCGCCCATTTCGGTCTTGAGCAGCAGCAGGTTGTCGTCGGTCTTGCGCGTGCGCAGGCGTGCCACCCACTTGGCGGCCTCCCAGTACTGAACGCGGCTGTCATTGTAGCCGGCGACCACCAGCATGGCCGGATAGGCCTGGGCCTTCACGTTTTCGTAGGGGGCGTAGGCCTTGATCCGCTCATACACCTCTGGCGCTTGCGGGTTACCCCATTCGTCGTACTCGGTGACGGTCAGCGGCAGGTCGGGGTCGAGCATGGTATTGAGAACGTCGACGAACGGCACTTCGGCTATGGCGCAGCGGAACAGCTCCGGGCGCAGGTTGAGCACGGCGCCGATCAGTAACCCACCAGCGCTGCCGCCGCTGATGGCCAGGCGATCGGCACAGGTCACGCCTTCGGCGATCAAGTGCTCGGCGCAGGCGATGAAGTCGTTGAAGGTATTCTGCTTGTGCTCCTGCTTGCCCGCGCGGTACCAAGCCTCACCCAGCTCGCCGCCGCCCCTGACGTGGGCGATGGCGAAGGCTACGCCGCGCTCCAGCAGGCTCAGGCGGGCATGGGAGAACCATGGGTCGAGGCTCTCGCCATAGGCGCCGTAGCCGTACAGGTACAGTGGCACGACCTTGCCGGCATCCGTACGCCGGCGCACCAGGCTGATCGGCACACGGGTGCCGTCCTGGGCGATAGCCCACAAGCGTTCGCTCACGTAGTCGTCGGCGTCGAATGGCCCTAGCACCGGGGTTTGCTTGAGCACTTGCTGGGCACCGCTGGCCAGTTCCAGCTGGCGTACCTGGGCCGGGCGGTTGAGGGCCTCGTAGCGCAGGCGAATGCGGGGGCTGGAAAACTCCAGGCTGTCCTGCACATACAGGCTGTAGGCCGCATCGGGCAATTCGACACGGTACGGCTGCAGGCCCTGTGGACGAACCTCGATGATCGGCAAGCCGCCTTCGCGCAGGCTCAGGCTCAGGGCGCTGGCGTTCAGGCTCAGGCCTTCGAGCATGATTTCATCGCGATGCGGTACCAGCACCTGCCATTGCTGGCGGGTTGGTACCTGGCTGGCCGGTGCGTGGTACAGGGCAAAGTTGATGCCATCCTGGTTGGTGCGGATGAACCAGCGCCACTCACCGTCAAGCTGGCCGTGGTCCGGGAAGTACTCGTGGTCTTCCTGGCGCGGTGCCAGGCAGGTGAATTCGGCTTGCGGGGTGCTAGCGTCGAGCACCCAAGCCTCGCTGGTGGTCTTGCTGTTGAGCAGCAGCACCAGCTGCTGCTCGGAGCTGGAGCGGTAGCAGTGCAGGAAGAAGCGGCCATCGGTCTCTTCGAACACCGTCGCTGCCGAGGCCTCGCCGAGGGTGTGGCGGCGCAGGCGCCACGGGCGGTGGGTGTCGTCCAGCTCGGCGAAGAACAGCGTTTGGCTGTCGTTGGCCCAGGTCATGCTGCCGTCACAGTCGTCGAAGGGCAGGGTGGTGACGCTCTCGTCGGCCAGGTCCTTGACGTACAGCGTGTAGATTTCGTCGCCGCTGGTATCCAGGCTGTAGGCCAGCAAGCGGTGGTCGGGGCTGACGTTGAACGCGCCCAGCGACAGGAAGCCGCCATTGGCCAGGGCGTTGGGGTCCAGCAGCAGCTGCTCGCGGCTTTCATCGACGGTGTTGGCGTCGTCCGCCGGGCGCGGGCAGCGATAGTGCCTGGGGTATTCGTCGCCCGCCGTGGTGCGGGTGTAGTACAGGTACGGGCCCCAGGGCGAGGGCAGCGACAGGTCGGTTTCCTGGATACGGCCCCTGATCTCCTCGAACAGCTGCTCGCGCAAGGGCGCCTGGTCGGCCAGGCAGGCTTGCTGGTAGGTGTTTTCCGCTTGCAGGTAGGCCAGTACTTCAGGGGTGTCGCGTTGTTGCAGCCAGGCGTAGGGGTCGGTTGCCGAGTCTTGGCGGGCGATGGGGGGCTGAGGTTTGCTGGGCATCGGGGATCTCTTGGCTGGGGGCTGTCGGTGCGCGTACCTGCCCCCTCGCGGGGAAACCCGCGAAGAGGCCCTAACAGGCTAGCGCTGTCGCCGGGGGGCGCCTGCGCCCTGAAAAGTGTTTATCATAGGCATCTCTTTGCCTGGCTTGCACGATCACCATGACCGAGAACGACTATACCCTCGCCTGGGGCCTCTACGCCCTTGCCGCCCTGGGCTGCCTGCTGGTGGGCTTCAAACTCACCGGCTGGATGTGGCGCTGGCTGCGTGAACCGCTGCGGGTGATCCTGGCGGTGCTGCTGCTGACCCCAACCATCGTAGACCCGGTCAAGGAAAGCTTCGCCCCGGCCATCGCCATCACCACCCTGGACGTTGCCTTCAAGGTGGGCAACAACGCCTGGCGCGCGGTCTCCGATTTCGCTCTGTACGGCATGATCGCCTTCGCGCTGTATGCACTGTTCGTGCTGGTCCGCTGGCCACTGGAAAAACGCGCCCGCGAGCGCCGTGCGAATGCCGAGGCTACCGCCAAGCGTCAGGCAGCCGAGGATGAGCAGGTCGCGTCCGAGTCCGCCTTCGGCGCCGACCGCCGCGACCGCTACCGCGACGACCCGGCGCCAACGCCGATGACCGGCCGTGGCCGGGTAGAACCGCGCTTGTAAACGGAGCGACGAGCATGTGTGAACTGCTGGGCATGAGTGCCAACGTCCCTACCGACATCGTCTTCAGCTTTACCGGCCTGATGCAGCGGGGCGGGCGTACCGGCCCGCACCGTGATGGCTGGGGCATCGGGTTTTACGAAGGCCGTGGCCTGCGGCTGTTCCAGGACCCGGCGGCGAGTAGCGAATCGGAAGTCGCCAACCTGGTGCAGCGCTACCCGATCAAGAGCGAAGTGGTCATCGGCCACATCCGCCAGGCCAACGTCGGCCGGGTCTGCCTGTCCAACACCCATCCGTTCGTCCGTGAAATGTGGGGGCGCAACTGGTGCTTCGCACACAACGGCCAGCTGGGCGACTTCAAGGGCGAGGCGACGTTCTACCGGCCCGTGGGCGACACCGACAGCGAAGCGGCCTTCTGCGACCTGCTCAACCGCATCCGTGCGGCTTTCCCCGAGCCTGTGGAGGTGGAGCAGTTGCTGCCGGTGCTGGTGGAGGCCTGTGCCGGTTACCGTGGCAAGGGCGTGTTCAATTGCCTGCTCAGCGACGGCGACTGGCTGTTCTGCTTCTGTTCGACCAAGCTGGTACACATTACCCGACGCGCGCCATTCGGTGCCGCGCGTTTGAAGGATGTCGACCTGATCGTCGATTTTCACACCGAAACCACCCCCAACGACGTGGTCACGGTGATCGCCACCGAAGCGCTCACCGAAAACGAAACCTGGAACCGCTACGAGCCGGGCCAGTGGGCGTTGTGGCGGCACGGAGAGTGCGTTTCCCACGGCCAGAGCTAAGGACGCTGCATGTTCAGAAGTTATCTGCGGTTGCTGCTGTTCACGTTCGGCCTGCTGGCCGGTATCCAGGTTCCGGGGCTGGTCAAGGACTACACCCAGCGGGTCGAGGCGCACCTGTTCGAGTCGCGCCAGGCACTCGACGGTTTCAAGCAGACGGCCGAGCGGTTCTTCAACGGTGACCTGCAGGCATTGCTCAAGCACTATCGCGGCAGCGACGACCCGGTGTTCAACAGCGATGCCAACAGCATCGAGAGCCTGTTGATTCGCAACCAGTTGCTCGAGGATGAATGGCAGGCGTTGCAAGGCTCGTGGGTGAGCCGCACCTGGCATGTGCTGGTGCAGCCAGAGCCACAACTGCGCGAGGAGACGCTCAAGGGCTACAGCTACCAGCTTCTGCTGGTGCCTGAAGCGATTGGCTGGGGGATCGGCACTGGATTCGTGCTGGCGTTTGCCGTCGAGAGCCTGCTGGTGCTGCTTGGCTGGGTGATTCTGGGTGGACGGCGCAAGGCAGTCAAAGAGAGCTGGCGCTAGTCGATTGTCGCCAGCGCCTGCAACGCACCCGCTACAGGGGCGTCCTGGGCGACAAGACCGTCAGACCAGCACGATCCGCTGGCCGCCGACATCCCGCGCATAGCCCTCCAGCACTTGCCTGCACACCCTGACCACTTCGTCGACCAAGGCCACCCCGGTCTGCCACGCCACCACCAGTTCCAGGCTCGGCGGCGGTTGCAGGCCTTCGATCAACACCAGCTCGCCGCGACTCAGTTCCGCATCCACCAGCGCAGGCGGCAGCGCACCAATACCAAAGCCGTCACGCAATAGCCGGGTAATCGCCGCCACCGAGTTCACGCAGTTCAACCGGGGCATCTCGCACCCCGCGCCCTGGAGGAGGCTGAGCACTTCCTGATGTGGCCGCGAATTTCTGGAAAACGTGACGATCCGTTCGCGTCCCAGTTCGGCGAGCGAGGCGTATTCGCGGTGGTGGCTGGAGCCTGTGGCCACCACCCAGCCCATCGGGTAACGGGCCAGGTCCAGGCTGCGAATCGACTGCTCGCGCAGCAGGTCGGTCTGCAGAATCACGTCGAGAAAGCCCTTTTGCAGCTGTTCGCGCAGGTTCAGCGCGGTGTCGGCCACCAGTTCGATTTCCACGTGCGGATAGCGCTCGGTCAGCTCGGCCACCAGCGCGCTCATCCAGGTGTGGATCACCGTGTCCATCACCCCGATGCGAATGCGTCCGACCTTGGTCCGGTCGCTGTCCAGCGACTGTTTCATCGCTTTGGCGGTATCGAGCATGTGCTCGGCGTACTCCAGCACCTTGCTGCCTTCCGGTGTGAGGCTGACGCCCCGCGAGTCGCGCAGCAGCAGCTTAACCCCAAGGTCCGCCTCCAGCGCGGCGATACGGCTGGAGACCGAGGCCTGGGTGGTGAACAGCTTGTCCGCGGTGAGGCGGAAGCTCTTGAGCCGCGCGACCCAGACGAAGGTTTCGAGGAAACGGAGGTTCATGATCAGTTTTTCTTGTTCCAGACCGGCGGTTTTTCTCGTTGGACTCAAGCCGCACGGCCTCTGAACAATGGTGACAGGCCGCGACGCCAGACGTCGTCCATAAAACAATACCAACAAGCCGAGGCAAGCATGAACCCATCCGGCGTGCAACAGGTGTCTTCCCCCAGCTCGACCGGGCCATTGGCCTGGTATCGCGACATCGACAAACAGCAACGACGCACCTTCTGGAGCTGCAAGATTGGCTATGGCCTGGATGGCATGGACACGCAGATGCTCAGCTTCGTCATTCCCACGCTGATCCTGATGTGGGGCATCAGCACCACCGAGGCCGGGCTGATTCATACCAGCACCCTGATCGCCTCAGCCATTGGCGGGTGGATCGCCGGTATTCTCTCCGACCGCATCGGTCGCGTGCGCACCTTGCAACTGACGGTGCTGTGGTTTGCCTTCTTCACCTTCCTGTGCGGCTTCGCCCAGAACTACGAGCAGTTGCTGATTGCCCGTACCTTGATGGGCTTCGGTTTCGGTGGCGAGTGGACCGCTGGCGCGGTGCTGATCGGCGAAGTGATCCGCGCCCAGGACCGTGGCAAGGCGGTGGGCATGGTGCAATCCGGCTGGGCCATCGGCTGGGGGCTCACGGCGATTTTGTACGCGCTGCTGTTCTCCTGGCTGCCGGCGGAGCAAGCTTGGCGGGCGTTGTTCCTGCTGGGGCTGGTGCCGGCGGTGTTCGTGATCTTCGTCCGTCGTCTGGTCAAGGACCCGGAGGTCTATCGTGCGGCCAAGGCGGTGGAAAAGGCCGAGGCGCCTGCGCATTTCTACGAGATCTTCGCCCCCGGCATGCTCTGGACCACCGTGCGAGCCTCCCTGCTGACCACTGGCGCCCTGGGCGGCTACTACGCCATTACCTCCTGGCTGCCGACGTTCCTCAAGAACGAGCGCGGCCTGAGCGTGCTGGGCACGGGCGGTTACCTGGCCATGGTGATCGTTGGCTCGTACGTGGGCTATGTGGTCAGTGCATACCTGTCCGATCTGCTGGGGCGCAAGAAGAACTTCATCCTGTTCGCCGTGGGTTCGTTCGTCATCGTGCTGCTGTACACGCAGATGCCGGTCAGCGATGGCGTGATGTTGTGGTTGGGCTTCCCACTGGGCTTCTTCGCCTCGGGCATCTTCAGCGGCATGGGGGCGTTCCTGACCGAACTGTTCCCCACGCGTATCCGGGGATCGGGGCAGGGTTTTTGCTACAACATCGGCAAGGTGATCGCCGCGCTGTTCCCGTTGATGATCGGGCTGCTCGGCCAGAAGGTGCCCTTGGGGCTGGGCATTGGCGTGTTTTCCGCAGTTTCGTACGGCGTGGTGATCCTGGCGGCGCTGAGCCTGCCGGAAACCCGCGGCAAACAGCTTCAGGCACGTTAAGGTAGGCATATGAACATCGACACGGGAGCACGCAAGGTGAAACGCCTGCTACTCAATTGCGACATGGGTGAGAGTTTCGGCAACTGGCGCATGGGCCTGGACGCTGACGTCATGCCTTACATCGACTGCGCCAACATTGCCTGTGGTTACCATGCCGGTGACCCGAGCATCATGCGCCGTACCGTGGCCATGGCGCTGGATCACGGAGTGACCATCGGTGCCCATCCGGCCTATCCAGACCTGGTTGGCTTCGGTCGCCGGTCGATGGCCTGCAGCAACGAGGAAATCCGCGATCTGTTGCATTACCAGATCGGTGCGCTGGACGGCATCTGCAGGGTGCTTGGCGGCCGGGTGGCTTACGTGAAGCCCCATGGTGCGCTGTACAACGACATGATGGCCGACCCAATCAAGCTGCGCACCGTACTCGAAGCCGTGGCGGCCTATGACACCGGTTTGCCAGTGATGCTGATGGCCACCGCCGACGACAGCGCGGCCCAGGCGCTGGGTGATGAAATTGGCGTGCCGCTGTGGTTCGAGGCGTTCGCTGACCGCGCCTACACCGCCAGTGGGCATCTGGTCTCCCGCCGCTTGCCGGGCGCTGTTCACCACGACCCGGCGCTGGTGGTCGAACAGGCCCTGCACCTGGCCCATGGCGAGGCCCTGGTCGCCAGCGATGGCAGCGCGCTGCGCCTGAACGCCAGCACCCTCTGCGTGCACGGCGACAACGACAGCTCCGTGGCCGCCGTGCGCCAGATTCGCCAAGCCCTCGATGCGCTGGAGCGCGCATGAAGGTGCGTATCGAGGTCGTGGCCATCGACAGCCTGATGGTGCGCCTGTTCGACGCCATCGACGAAGCCAACATGCCGTGGATCCTGGCGGCCAGCCAGCGGCTTCGGGCGGCCTTCGGAGAGCGCCTGGTGGATCTGGTGCCGTCCTATACCACGTTGATGGTGCAGTGCGACCTGGCGCCGGCAGAGGCGAGGAGGTTGATCGTACACGCGCTGGAAGGTGTGCAGCCAGATACAGGCAACAGCGGGTATCGGCATGAGATTCCGGTGTGGTACCACGCCAGTGTCGGCCCTGAACTGCCGGTGCTGGCCGCCCGCAGCGGCTTGTCCGAGGACGAGGTGATCCGTTTGCACAGTGAGCGCGAATACCCGGTTTTCGCCTTGGGCTTCGCCCCCGGTTTCGGCTTCATGGGGCTGGTGGACGAGCGCTTGGCCTCGCCACGCCTGAGCACTCCGCGCAAACGCGTGGCGGCGGGCAGCGTCGGTATTGCCGAGCGTCAGACCGCGGCCTACCCGGCAGTATCGCCAGGGGGCTGGAACTTGATCGGGCGCACCCCGGTTCGTTTGTTCGACCGACAACGCAAGGGCTACAGCTTGCTGCAACCGGGTGACCGGGTGCGCTTCGTGGCGGTCACCCATGCCCGGTTCCTGGCGTTGGGTGGCGATGACAGCCCGCTGGAGGCACAGGCATGAAGCAGTTGAGGATCGAAACCAGCACCGCGCTGTGCCAGGTGCAGGACGCAGGGCGCTTTGGCGTCCGGCATCTGGGGGTGACCCAGGGCGGGGCGTTGGATTGGGTGGCGATGTACTGGGCCAACTGGCTGCTGGGTAATCCATTGGGCGCGCCGGTAATCGAAGTGGCGCTGGGCGGTTTTACCGTCCTGGCCGAGCAGGATTGCGTGCTGGCCCTGGCCGGCGCTGACCTGGATGCGCGGCTTGACGATCAACCTTTATCGCCTTGGCGCGCGTTCACGCTGGCCAAAGGGCAGCGGCTGACACTCAGGCAGCCTAAACAGGGCGTTCGAGCCTACCTGGCGGTGCCCGGTGGGGTCGATGCCGAAGCTGTCCTGGGTAGCTGCGCCACGGTCGTGCGTGAAGCATTGGGCGGCGTCGATGGTTGCGGGGCGCCTTTGAGCAAGGGGCAGGTGCTGACGTTCGAAGGCAGCGCATCGGCCTTGAGTGAGGTGCCCGAAACGCTGCGTCCAGGCTATGGCGCAAAGCCTGTTCTGGACCTGGTGATGGGCGCGCAGATCGGGGATTTCAGCGGCACCAGTCTGTTCGAGACGTTCAATTCGGACTGGGCGCTGGACAGCCGCGCCGATCGCATGGGGATTCGCCTGTTGGGACCGCAATTGGTCTACCAGGGCGCGCCGATGATTTCCGAGGGTATCCCCCTGGGAGCCGTGCAGGTGCCACCGGATGGGCAGCCGATCGTGCTGCTCAATGACCGTCAGACCATTGGTGGGTATCCACGACTGGGGGCATTGACGCCGCTGGCACTGGCGCGATTGGCCCAGTGCATGCCGGGGGCGACGGTGCGGTTCAGGGCAGTGCTTCAGGAGGATGCCTGGCGGGAGCAGCAGGCTTACCTGCGCCGTTGGGGGTAACGCCAAAGGCCCTGTCGCCCCGACGAACCGTGGCGACAGGGCCGCTATCGACCGAGCCTACTTCGACAGATACCGCATGCCATCCTCCAACCCCTGCAAGGTCAGCGGGTACATCTTGTCCTCGATCAGATCCCGTACCAGATGCGTCGAAGCCGTGTAGTCCCAGGCTTGCTTAGGATAGGGGTTGATCCAGATGATCTTCTTGAATTTCTCCATGAAGCGCTGCATCCACACATACCCGGCTTCTTCGTTCCAGTGCTCGACGCTGCCACCGGGCTGGGTGATTTCGTAAGGTGCCATCGCCGCATCCCCGACGAACACGACCTTGTAGTCATCGCCGTACTTGTGCAGCAGGTCGAAAGTGGAGAAGCGCTCCGAGGTGCGGCGCAGGTTGTTCTTCCACACCGACTCGTACACGAAGTTGTGGAAGTAGTAATACTCCAGGTGCTTGAACTCGGTCTTGCAGGCCGAGAATAGTTCTTCGCACACCTTGACGTGGGCGTCCATCGAACCGCCGATGTCGAACAGCAACAACAGCTTGACCGTATTGCGCCGCTCGGGGCGCATCTGGATGTTCAGCAGCCCGGCATCGCGGGCGGTGTGGTCGATGGTGCCGTCGATATCAAGCTCTTCGGCGGCGCCTTCGCGAGCGAACTTGCGCAGGCGGCGCAGGGCCAGCTTGATATTGCGGGTGCCGAGTTCGACCTGGTCGTCTAGATTCTTGTACTCGCGCTGGTCCCAGACCTTGACCGCCTTGCCCTGGCGCTTGCCGGCCTCGCCCACGCGAATGCCTTCGGGGTTGAACCCGCCCGAGCCGAACGGGCTTGTGCCGCCGGTGCCGATCCACTTGTTGCCGCCGGCGTGGCGTTCCTTCTGTTCTTCGAGGCGCTTCTTGAATTCCTCGATCAGCTTGTCCAGGCCGCCCAGGGACTGAATCTGCGCCCTTTCCTCATCGCTGAGCGAGCGTTCGAACTCCTTGCGCAGCCAGTCCTCGGGGATCAGCGCCTCAAGGTGTCGGTCGAGGTTTTCCAGGCCCTTGAAGTAGGCCGAGAACGCCCGGTCGAACTTGTCGAAATGACGCTCGTCCTTGACCAGGATGGCCCGTGCCAAGTAGTAGAATTCGTCCATGTCGGCGAACACCACACGCTTTTGCAGGGCATTGAGCAGGTCGAGCAACTCGCGCACCGACACCGGTACCTTGGCCGCGCGCATTTCATTGAACAGGTTGAGCAGCATGGCCGGCTCCTGTCAGCGGTTGCCGCGTCGGCTCATGAAGGCCAGGCGCTCCAGCAGTTGCACGTCCTGTTCATTCTTCACCAATGCCCCGGCCAGCGGCGGGATGGCCTTGGTCGGGTCGCGCTCGCGCAGCACCGCTTCGCCGATGTTGTCGGCCATCAGCAGTTTCAGCCAGTCGACCAGCTCGGAGGTAGACGGCTTCTTCTTCAGGCCCGGTACCTTGCGCACATCGAAGAACACGTCCAGCGCTTCACTGACCAGCGATTGCTTGATGTTCGGGAAGTGCACGTCGACGATCTGCTGCAGCGTGTCGCGATCGGGGAAGGCGATGTAGTGGAAGAAGCAGCGGCGCAGGAAGGCGTCGGGCAGCTCTTTTTCGTTGTTGGAGGTAATGATGATGATCGGGCGCTGCTTGGCCTTGATGGTCTCGTCGATTTCGTAGACGTAGAACTCCATCTTGTCGAGCTCTTGCAGCAGGTCGTTGGGGAACTCGATGTCGGCCTTGTCGATTTCGTCGATCAGCAGGATCACCCGCTCGTCAGCCTCGAACGCCTCCCACAGCTTGCCCTTTTTCAGGTAGTTGCGCACGTCGTGGACCTTGTCCACGCCCAGCTGCGAATCGCGCAGGCGACTGACCGCATCGTACTCGTACAAGCCCTGGTGGGCCTTGGTGGTGGATTTGATGTGCCAGGTGATCAAACGGGCGCCGAAGGAGGCGGCGAGTTGTTCGGCGAGCATGGTCTTGCCGGTACCCGGCTCACCCTTGACCAGCAACGGGCGCTCCAGGGTGATCGCTGCGTTGACTGCCAGTTTCAGATCGTCTGTGGCGACGTATTCACGGGTACCTTCGAACTTCATGAACCGCTCCTCGGTGGGTGTCCGTACTGGCCCTCGCGGCGTACCGGAGGGAGCCGGGTTGTCGGCGACAGGGCCGAAACGGACAACACAGGTTTGTCATTTGCCAGCGACTATAACCCGCGCCCAGGCAGCTGGAAACGCAGACCGGGCATTCAGTCTCTGAATGGTGCGTCGCGCTAATATTCAGTCGGAATCAGGAGAAGGCTGCTCATAACGTGCATTGAATGCTTCGATGAAGCCATTGCGCAGTATCTGCAGGAAGGCCTCGAAGGCGCTGACATCCTGCTTGTGTACGCTGCCACTGAGTTCCACGCGGGTGGCGAACTGGTTCTTGGGCTGGTTTTTCAGCACGGTTTCGCTGGCACCGACCAGCACCTCCCAGATCGAGCGGAACCAGCCTTTGTTCTTGTTCTCGACATCCTGCTGCCAGTCGAACACATCGACATCGCGCAGCAGCGGCTTGATGTAGCCGCTTAGCCTGCCGTCGCTGGCCTGGGCTTCGATCACTAGGTCGCCATGGCCGGCATTGAAGTCGAACTTGCCGTAGGCACTGGCAAAGTCGTTCAGTCGGCGCAGTTCGATGCCGGTGGCACGCAGGCGGAATTCGAAGTTGTCGAAGTCGCTGAACGGGTCGAAGGTCGCGCGGCTTTCTACCCGCGCATCGCCCAGCAAGCGAGCGCTGCCGTCGAAACGGGCGTCACGACGGCCTTTTTCGTTGCGTACGTTGGTCAGGTTGAGCACCTTGGCGTTGAGCTGGGTGGCCTTGAGGTCGACCGGCGGTCTGGAGTTGAAGTTATGAAAGTTCAGGGTGGCGTCTTCGATACGTACCTCATTGAGGGTGATGGGCAGCAGCTTTTCCAGCTGTTGACGCCAGTCGGTACCCTGGCCGGTCTGCGAGGACTGTTTGTTGCCACCATCGACGAAGTTAAGCTCGGGGCGCACGAAGGTGACCTCAGCGACGACTGCCCGGTCATACCACAGCGAACGCCAGCTCACCGAGAGGTCGATCAGGGGGGCGTCGAGCAGGGGCACTGGCACCTTGCCGGTGGTCTTGACGATCTTCAGGCCGTTGATCTGGTAGGCCCCTCGCCACCAGGCAAGGTCCACATCGCTGACCTGGCCGCGGTAGTCGCCCATATCGGCAAGTTTTTCATTGAGGTAGTCGCGCACCAGGTAAGGCAGTGCCAGGTGCAGGGCCGCCAGCAGCACGAGCAGGCTGGCCAGGCCGACCAGCGGCCAACGGTAGCGAGCGGTCATTGGGGCTCTCCTGGGCAGGTTGAAGGGTGGACCACGGGGCTGGCGGGGGAGTTCGAACAGGCTTTACTGGCCACCGGGGCAGGCTTAACCTTGAAGTCTTTCCCTGCATCTCATGTTCAAGGACACTGCCATGAGCCGTATCTACGCAGACAACGCCCATTCCATCGGCAATACGCCGCTGGTGCAGATCAACTGCATCGCCCCGCGTGGGGTGACCATCCTGGCCAAGATCGAAGGGCGCAACCCTGGTTATTCGGTGAAATGCCGGATTGGCGCGAACATGGTCTGGGACGCCGAGAGCAGCGGCAAGCTCAAGCCGGGCATGACCATCGTCGAACCCACCTCGGGTAACACCGGTATCGGCCTGGCTTTCGTTGCAGCGGCCCGAGGCTACAAGCTGATCCTGACCATGCCGGCGTCCATGAGCCTGGAGCGACGCAAGGTGCTCAAGGCCCTTGGTGCCGAACTGGTGCTCACCGAGCCTGCCAAGGGCATGAAGGGGGCGATCGAGAAGGCCAATGAAATCGTCGCTGGCGACCCTGCTCAGTACTTCCTGCCCGGCCAGTTCGACAACCCGGCCAACCCGGCGATCCACGAAAAGACCACCGGCCCGGAAATCTGGAACGACACCGACGGCGCCATCGACGTGCTGGTCGCAGGCGTTGGCACCGGCGGCACCATTACCGGTGTATCGCGCTATATCAAGCACACCCAGGGCAAGTCGATCCTCTCGGTGGCCGTGGAGCCGGTGGCTTCGCCGCTGATCAGCCAGACCCTGGCCGGCGAAGAGCTCAAGCCCAGCCCGCACAAGATCCAGGGCATCGGCGCAGGCTTCGTACCGAAGAACCTCGACCTGTCGATCGTCGACCAGGTGGAGACGGTCACCGACGAAGAGTCCAAGGCCATGGCCATCCGCCTGATGCGCGAAGAGGGCATTCTTTGCGGCATCTCCTGCGGCGCGGCCATGGCGGCGGCGGTGCGCCTGGCCGAAAAGCCGGAGATGCAGGGCAAGACCATCGTGGTGATTTTGCCCGACTCCGGCGAACGCTACCTGTCGAGCATGCTGTTCAGCGACATGTTCAGCGAGCAGGAAAACCAGCAGTAAGCTGACACCGGGCAATACTCGGCGAACCGGTTTATTACAAAATCTTTAATACAGCCATCCCGTTCCGGTTGTTTTTACCGGAGCGGGATCGGTTTATGATGGCCGGATGATTTTCGTCAGCATCAGGCAGCGCTGGCCTGCTGCTCAGCAAGGAGTGTTGCATGACCTTTTCCTTCGTCGCCAAGGCAGGTGTGCTGCTGGTGTTCTTCGGCAGCGTGCTGTTCGTGCACCTGCGTGGCAAGGCGCGGCTCCCGGTGTTGCGCCAGTTCGTCAACCATTCGGCACTGTTCGCCCCCTACAACGCGCTGATGTACCTGTTCTCCGGAGTGCCGTCCAAGCCTTACCTGGACCGCACACGCTTTCCTGAGCTGGATGTGCTCAAGGATAACTGGCAGGAAATCCGCGAAGAGGCCATGCGCCTGTTCGACGAGGGCTACATTCGCGCTGCCGAGAAGGACAACGACGCTGGCTTCGGGTCGTTCTTCAAGAAGGGCTGGAAGCGCTTCTACCTGAAGTGGTACGACAAGCCGCTGCCATCGGCCGAGGCACTGTGCCCCAGGACCGTCGAGCTGGTCAGCAGCATTCCCAACGTCAAGGGCGCGATGTTTGCGCTGTTGCCCGGTGGCAGCCACCTGAACCCGCACCGCGACCCGTTCGCCGGCTCCCTGCGTTATCACCTTGGGCTGTCCACGCCGAACTCCGATGCCTGCCGTATCTACGTCGACGGGCAGGTGTATGCCTGGCGTGACGGTGAGGACGTGATGTTCGACGAGACCTACGTGCACTGGGTCAAGAATGAAACCGACGTCACCCGCGTGATCCTGTTCTGCGACATCGAGCGCCCGCTCAGCAGCTCGCTGATGACCCGCATCAACCGTAAGGTCAGCGCCTTCCTCGGGCGTGCCACCGCGCCGCAGAACACCGATGACGAGCGTGTTGGCGGCATCAACCAGGCGTACGCCTGGAGCAAGCGCTTCAGCAACAAGATCAGCACCCGCATGAAGCAGTTCAAACGCGCCAACCCCAAGGCCTACCGCATCCTGCGGCCAGTGCTGGCAGTGGTGGTGGCGTACTTGCTGTATCGCTGGTTGTTCTGATTGTTGCGAAAGTTCGCCCTGGGGCCGCGTGGCGGCCCTTTCGCGACACAAGGCCGCTGCCACCGCTCATCGAGTGCTTGTCGCAGGAACAATCCACCGCTATAGTCCTTCGCAGTCATTTCCTCGAAGACCCTGTTCATGCCTGCCATCCCTACCACCACATGCTTCGCCATCGCGCCAGTCGCGGGCAGGGGCGTGCGTGGCAGTCAGCAGCCGGTCATGATCAGTCATTACCCACCACCTGTCAGTGGCGTCGTAGGCGGCGTAGCTCCGCCTCGCTGCGTGGTCGTGCTGGGCTGATCGGCTTCTGGCCGTCTCCCTTCGCACCCGCAACCTACTGAACACGGTCGGCGACTTCCCTCACTGAAGCACACGCCCTCCGTTCGGCTTTTTTGCCCGATTACAGGTGGCATACATGTCTGTCTTTTCCAAAGCGTCCGTGGCCTCGGCGGCCACGACCAGTCTGTTCGTCCTGCTGTGGAGCAGCGGTGCGATCGTTTCCAAGCTCGGTCTGGCCCATGCCAGCCCGTTTGCCTTTCTCCTGCTGCGCTCGGCGCTGGCCTTGGCCGGTCTGCTGCTGATCAGCCCGTTGCTCGGACTGCGTTGGCCGCGAGGCCGTGCGGCGGTGCTGCGGGCCTTGGGCACCGGTTGCGTGCTGCTGGGCGCCTACCAGATCTTCTACCTGCTGGCGCTCGACACCCACGTCACCCCTGGGGTGATGGCCACGGTGATGGGCGTGCAACCGATCCTCACCGTGGTGATCATGGAACGCCAGCGTTCCTGGAGCCGGCTGTTCGGTCTGGGCCTGGGGCTTGGCGGGTTGGTGATGGTGGTGTTTCAGGGCATCAACCTGGGCGGGGTATCGCTGGCCGGCATGCTGTTCGCATTGCTGGCGCTGGCCAGCATGACGTTGGGTTCGATCCTGCAAAAGCGCATCACCGACAACCCCATGGGCACCTTGCCGCTGCAGTACCTGGCCGGTTTTGCCCTGTGCGGGCTATTCGCACCGCTGCAACCGCTGCATGTGCAATGGAGCAGTGGCTTCATCGGCGCGCTGCTGTGGATGGGGCTGGTGGTGTCGTTGCTGGCCACCTTACTGCTGTACCGGCTGATTGCGCGGGGTAACCTGGTCAATGTCACCAGCCTGTTCTACCTGGTGCCTGCGGTGACGGCGGTGATGGACTTGCTGATCTTCGGTAACCGCCTGGCGCCGCTCAGCTTGTTGGGCATGGGGCTGATCGTGGTCGGTCTGCTGTTCGTGTTCCGCAAGCCGGCGGCACGGTTGGCCGAGGCGTAAGCGCTTAGCGGAACTCTTCGGGGATGGTGTGGCGCAGCACGCCTTCCTCGAAGTCCAGGGTGCCGGCTTCGCGCTGGGTCAGCAGATAGTAGAGCACGGTGTCGAGTGAACGTGCAGGCGGGACTTCGACGGCCAGCATCCTTACCGCCTTTTCGACTTCGCAGGGGCAGCCAAAATCCTCGAGCGCTGCGCGCACTTGTTCCAGGTCGCCTGCGGCTTTTACCAGGATGCGGAACACCGAAGCACCGCCGCCGTGCAGCAGGGTTTCGAACCAGCATTGTTCGCCGTCTTCACGGATGCTGATGGTGTCGCCGGGTGCGATGCCGTAGGCATAGAAGGGAATGCTGTCGACCTTGTAGCCAGCTACGGTGGGCTTTGCCCAGAGGCCTTCGACCGACGCGGGTGGGTAACCTTGGGCATCCTGCTCCAGGCGCCAGAGCACGATCTTGTAGGCTGGGGTTTGCTCGGGGGGCATGGGGCGTTACGTGTCGGGAGGGCTGCCTATCGTAATGCGGTTTGGCTTGGGTGTCTGTACCGATTGAGATTGGGTAGGGGCCACCTGGGGCATGCCGAGCGTTTTGTTGCGTATTCGAAACCGAGCGCCGCCCGCGCGGCGCATCGCGAGCTACGCTCGCTCCTACGTTTGTATTCGGCCAAAACGCCTGTGACAGGTGCGCGCGACCGCCTTGTGTGTACGTCGCGCGCAATTCGCGCAGGCATAATTGGCCCGAAACAAACGTAGGCGCTCGCGATGCGCCGCGCGGGCGGCGCTCGATCTCAAACGCGGCACAATGCCACCGACAAGCCCATCAAAAATAATACCCAATATTGATATTGGTCCGGTAATACCAGTCATTGCTACCCACCGAGCGGGTGCTGGTCCAACCGGTCCCGTTCTCCGCGCCGCCGAAAGGGTTGGCATTGCGTGCCCAGGTCAAATCGACCCAGGCCATGATCGGCATGGCCAGGAACTGGGCGCCGACCGTGAACATCTGCGAGTCGTCCCAACCGCTTTTGTCTTTCATCATCCGGCTGTAGTCGGTGTAGAACTTGATCTTCTTCAATTGCCCCAGGTTGGGCGTGAACACGTCGTAGCCGACGTTCACCGCACCGATGGTCGCCTTCGAGGCAATCAGGTAGGCCGGCGTCAGGCCGTTGCCTCCCATCAATACGGCGTCGTCACTGACCCCTGCCGGGTTCTTCGGGTCGTACGCATAGCGGATCGCCTGGCCAGTGATTGTCCATGGCCCGTGATTGAACAGGGCATGCACGCCGCCAGCCCAGTAGTCGCCGTCATCGTCAGTGGTGGCGTTGTACAGTTCAGCCGCTGCCAGCGACGCGCCGAGTTCGGATTTCCAACCTTCGCCACTGAACGTGCGGGCCACGCGCGCGTTGACCTGGTGGCGCTTTTCGTTGTCCTGGCGAGACTGGGTGAAGGGAACGGCGTTGTCGTTCAAGTCGGCATAGCGCCCGACTTCTGGCGAGTAACGCAGGCTGGAGGGCAACATGCGCGGGAAGTACCCCAACTGCAGGTCCCATCGATCATCCTTGTAGCTGTATTTGAGGCCCGTACCGGCACTCACGCCGTAGCCCATGAAAAATGGAATGTGATAGCTCCAGCCAAATTGCGGGTAGGGTTCCAGGCCGAAGGGTTTGAACGGCGCGCCCAGTTGCAGGTTGGCTTGCGGGCTGAGGCGGTAGCCGACGAAGCCGCGGTCGATGGAGCGTTTGCCGTCATCCTGGAACCAGTAGCCGACATCGCTGAATAACTGGCGGTGGCTGGCCTGGACATCCAGGCGGAAGGTGTCGAACAGGAAGCGGCCATTGTTCTCGGTGGTGTCCCAGTGCTCGTCGCGGTAGTTGATGCGCAGGGCTCCGCCGATATCCAGGCTGCTTTGCCCATCGTCACTGCGCCAGGCGATGTGTGGGAACGGCTTCTTGACCGCTGGCGGCTGGTCGGGGGCGGCGGGGCCGGGTTCGGAGGCGAGACTTGCGCAACTGCCGAGAATGAAACCGAGGCTTATCACATATTTGTTCATGCCATGCCCTGCAAGATTAAGTAGTTTTCCCCAGGCAATAAGGGAGCGTCGCCCTGGATTGCGGGTTTTTTGTTTCAGGGGTGATACGTTGTTTTGCACAGGGAATGGAGCAGGTTTTGTGCCAGTGTTTTAAAGTTGTAAAATATCCATGTAAAACAGTTATTTATATTTGAAACGCATTATTTCGTGCCGTATCTGGAACAGGCCGGAAGTTGGGTTACCGATCTGCCCAGCGAATGGGCGAATGTGCACCAGCGTGGTTCTGTTGCCCGTTCAGGCCTGTTCACGGGTGAACCCGCTAAATGCACGCCCCCCCTAACCAGGCGCAAAAAAAACCGGCCGCGAGGGCCGGTTCAAACGACGCGTGAGCAAGCACGAGATTTACTTTAAAGATCTAGCACCAAACGCCGGCTCTTGCACCCGGACACACACACCATCATCGAACCGTTGGCGGCGCGCTCGGCCTTGGTCAGCACACCGTCACGATGGTCGATCTCGCCTTCGATGACCCGTGTCTCGCATGAACCACACACGCCTTCGCGGCAGCTGTAGTCGATGTCGCAGCCTGCTTCGAGCAGTGCATCCAGCAGGTTCAACCCAGGCTCGACGGTGACTGTCTTGCCCGACCGGCTCAGCTCGACACTGTAGCTGACCTGGGCATCCTCGGACGGCGCCACTTCCACAGCCGTAAAGCGTTCGATGTGGGCATGGGGGTAGCCCAGGTTTTCGCAGGCCTGCTCGAAGGCATCGAGCATCGGCGTCGGTCCGCAGCAGTAGAAGTGCGTGTCGCTCGGGCGCCCGGCCAGGTAGCCCGCCAGGTCCGGCAGACAGCCCTTTTCGTCATTGAAGTGGTAGACCACCTTCGCCCCAAGCCCGGCGATGTCCTCCAGCAGCGCCGCCTCCTTGCGCGAACGGGCGCAGTAGATCAGCTCGGCCGACCTGCCGAGCGCCAAGAGTTGACGGAACATGCAATAGATCGGCGTGATGCCGATGCCACCGGCCACCAGCACGCTGTGGCTGGCGCGGGTGTCCAGGGCGAAGTTGTTACGCGGCTGCGAGATCTGCAATTGCATGCCCACCCGCAGTTGCTCGTGGATGTAGCGCGAGCCCCCGCGGCTGGCGCGGTCGCGCAGGATACCGACCACGTAACGGCCCTGATCGCTCGGCGCGTTCAGCAGTGAGTAGCTGCGCACCAGGCCGTTGGGCAGGTGCAGGTCGATGTGCGAGCCAGCCTCGAACGGCGCGAACACCGTGTCGCCCCAAGGGCGCAGCTCGACGCTGATGATGCCTTCGGCTTCATGGCGCAGGGTGTGCACCAGGGCACTGATGGTGGAGGAGTTGGACATCGGTCACCTCAGCCCAGTTGCTTGGTTTCGATCAGGGCCAGTTGTTCCTTGGCCTTGCTCTTCAGGTAACGGCGCAGGCGCACCACACCCAGGTCGTGCTGGTAGAGGTTCTCGCGCTGGTTGGCGTCCGGCTCCATGAATTCCAGCAGCACCCGGTCCTGCTCCAGCACCGCCCAGTGGCGGGCCTCCAGGCGGTTCTTGTAGAGGAAGCGCCAGGTGTCGCGCTGCCAGCCGGTCAGTGGACGGGCGCGCCAGTGGAACACGGCGGACAGGGCACGGCTGCTGGGGGTGTAGCTGCCGATGATGGTGAAGTTGCCGCCAGGTCCGCCGGTCTTCGGGTAAGGGATTTCCAGGCGCAGCCAGTGGCAGCCGTTGTCGAGGAATTCGGTCCAGTCGAAATTCACCCCGCGCTGGCCCTCCTTCTCGAAGAAGAAGCCTTGCTCGGTGTCGCGGGTGACGAACTTGGCGGTGGCTTCGCCTTCGCTCATGGAGTGGGACATCTTGTGCAGGTAGGTGCCGTGCATTGGGTCCATGACGTTGTCGAGCACATAGCGATAATCGCCTTTCCACTCGGTGTAGCAGAGGAAGCTGCTCCACTCGGGCGAGGTCAACTGCTCGGGCAGTACCAGCGCCGGAGGCGTTTCCAGATGCGGGTCGGCGGCGTTGAACAGGAAGATCGCGCCCGCCGCCTCGCGGGTGTGGAACATTCGCGTCGGGCGGCTGCCTTCGAGCTTGCAGCCGGGGCTGCCGGGCACTTTGGTCACGGTGCCGTCGCAGCGCACTTCCACACCGTGGTAAGGGCATTGCAGGCGATCGCCCAGCACCGGCCCCTGGGACAGCGGCGCGCCACGGTGCGGGCAGTGGTCTTCGAGGGCATGGACGCTGCCATCGTTGTCGCGCCACAGGGCGATCTTGTAGCCCAGGCGGCGAATCGAGACGGGTTTCTCGCCCAGCAGTTCCGACGGCAAAACCGGGAACCAGAGGTCTTTCAGGCCGTTGGCCAGGTGTTGCTCAACAGGATCGACGGTTACGTGCATGTTCATCTTGTTCTACCTCCAGCGGATCACTCGCCCAGCCGAGCCATCAGGGTTTTGAAAGCGTCTTCGGTCCACTCGCCACTGGTCAGCGGGCAGGGCGGGCCGGCCAGGTTGAGGTGGGCGAGCAGCTCGCCCAGTTCGCTCACACCATTGCCGTAGGCGCGTTCGATGGAGTCGCCGAGCAGGTCCTCGAACGGCGTGTTGGGGCGTTTGCGCGCCTGGTGCGGCTGCAGGTAAACCTCGGTCGTGCTCATGGAATGCACCTCAATTGTTCTTTGGCTTGTCGGTGAGGAATTTGCCTTGTGGCGCTTCGACGTGCTGCTGGCGCCGGGTGTTGCCGTCGATACCGCCGGCAATGGCCCATTCGGCAAAGACCGTTGGGCCCGGTTCGAATTCGCGTGGTTGCCACTCGCCGGTCAGCTGGTCTTCGTCGGCGTAGTACTCGACCAAGGCGCCGGCCGGGTTCTTGAAGTACCAGAAGAAGGCCGACGACACCGGGTGGCGGCCGGGGCCGATTTCGGTGGCCCAGCCGCAGCGGGAGATGTGCATGCCACCACCGAATACCTCGTGCAGGTCGCGCACGGTGAACGCTACATGGTTGAGTCCGGCGCGCGGTGCGGGTAGTTGCAGCATGAACAGGTCGTGATGACCGCCTTCCTCGGCAGTACGCAGAAAGGCACCACGGTTGGGGTAGCGGTCCGAGGCCTGGAAGCCGAAGCGCTCGTGGTAGAAGGCTTCGCAGGCGTTGACGTCCTTGACGAAGAACACCACATGGCCGACCTCGATCGGCGTGGCGCGGTCGTAGATGGGCGATGGCTTGTTGATGCGGCCCTTGGTCTGCCAGGTGTTGTGGCCGCTGCACTCGATGTCCAGCGCACGCTTGCGAGTGACCTGCAAGCGGATGGCCAGGCCGTTGGGGTCGGTGCAGCCGATGCGGCCGTTGCCCTCGACGAAGCCTGGGTCGTTGGCGATACGCTGGCTGTACAGCGCAAGGTCGGCTTGGCTCTCAACACCCCAGACCACCTCACGCACGGTCGAGCCAGGCTCGATGGCCGGTGGCAAGCCCGGCTTGTCGTGGGCGGCGAGTACCACGCGGCAGCCGTTGAGGGTTTCGAAGATCACTTCATCGTCGTGCTCGCTGACCTGGGTCAGGCCCCAATCGGTGAAGAAGCGTGCGCAGGTGGCGAGGTCCTCCACGCCGTAGGTGACTTCGTCGATGCCCAGTACGCTCATTGTCCTGTCTCCAGTCCGGCCCAGGCCAGCGGTTGATCGTTCATGCCCCAGTAAAGGCTCTTCTGTTCCATGTATTGCAGGATGCCGAGGCGGCCTTTTTCGCGGCCCAGGCCGCTGTCGCGCCAGCCGCCGAAGGGGGTCGAAATGGAAAATTGCTTGTAGGTGTTGATCCACACGGTGCCGGCCTGCAGCTTGCGGCCCAGTGCCCAGGCGCGCTTGTAGTCACGGCTCCAGATACCGGCGGCGAGGGCGTACAGGCTGTCGTTGGCCTGAGTGATCAGCGCTTCTTCATTGTCGAAAGGCATGGCCACCAGCACCGGACCGAAGATTTCTTCCTGGCAGACCTGCTGGTGATTGCCCAGGCCCTCGAGGATGGTCGGTGGGTAGAAGTAGCCTTGGTCGAACACGCCACCTGCGGGGCGTTCGCCACCCAGTCGCAGGCGGCCACCTTCGGCCAGGCCCAGGGCGACGTAGCGCTCCACCGATTCGCGGTGGGCGGCGCTGATCAGCGGACCCATCTGCGTACGTTCGTCGGCCGGGTCGCCCACGCGCAATTGTGCGGCAGCGGCAGTCAGGCGTGCCATGAACGGCTCGTACAAGGAGCGGGCGACGAACAGCCGGGAACCGGCGATGCAGGCTTCGCCCGAGGAGCTGAAAATGCCATACAGCACCCCGGCCACCGCGTGGTCGAGGTCGGCGTCGTCGAGGACGATGGTCGGTGATTTGCCGCCCAGCTCCAGGGACACTGGCATCATCTTGTCGGCGGCGATATGGGCGATGTGCTTGCCGGTGCGGGTGCCACCGGTGAACGACACACGCTTGACCAGCGGGTGGCGGGTGAGGGCGTCGCCCAGCACCGAGCCCTTGCCCGGCAACACGCTGAGTAGCCCTTTAGGCAGCCCGGCCTCCTCGCAGATACGCGCCAGTTGCAGGGCCAGCAGCGGGGTGATTTCCGCCGGCTTGATCACCACGGCGTTGCCACCGGCCAGGGCCGGGGCCACCTTCTGCGCTTCGCTGGCGATCGGCGAGTTCCATGGCGTGATCGCCGCGACTACGCCCATCGGCTCGTAGACGCTCATGCTGACGAAGTCGCCGCGTGATGGGGTGATGGTTTCTTCCAGCGTTTCGCAGGCCGCAGCGAAGAACTGGAAGGTGCCAGCGGCGCTGGCGACCAGGGCGCGGGTCTCGCCGATTGGCTTGCCGTTGTCCTGGCGCTGCAACTGTGCCAGCTCCTCGGCGCGTTCGCGGATCAGCCCCGCGATGCGATACAGCACCGTTGCGCGCTCGTGGGGTTTGCGCTGTGCCCAGCCGCTGTGCAGGAAGGCCTGATGCGCGCCCTGCACGGCGGCCTCGACGTCGTCCAGGCTGGCGGCGTTGAGCCAGGCCACCGGCTCGCCCGTGGCTGGGTAGCAGGTGGCGTAGCGCTCGCCGCCGCCCAGACGCCAGGTGCCGGCGATGCAAATGGGTAAGGTCTGTTCCAGTGTCATTGACAGTCCCCTAGATGGATATGGCGTGGGCGTGGTTGCCTAAGGCGCGGACCACGCTGTACACGGTCAGCGCCGAGGTTTTCGGGTTGGCTTCCAGCGGCTTGCCGCGCAGGCTCATCTCGAAACCGCCGAAGGCGCCACGGGCTTCGAAGTGGTGGACGTTGTCCTCGCTCAGCGGGTCGGCGATCAGCGTCACCCGGGTGCGGTCCAGGCCGATGCCAGCCAACGACAGGGTCGCGGCGACATTGGCGTTCTTCGGGTACAGCTGTGCGGCTTCTCGGGCGCTGCCGTGGAAGATCACCGTTGGCTCGCGCAGCTCGTCCAGTGCGCAGACCTGTTCGGCAGGCGTGTTCTTCCACGCCCGGGCCGGCTTGCGGCCGATGTAGTCGACCGTGTCCAGGCCGCCGACCTTGGCGGCCGAGAGCGCATCGATGCCACCGATGGCGCCAGGCAGCAGCTCGATGCGGGTGTTACCTCGTGCCGCTGCCGCTTCCAGGCGCTCGACCAGGCCAGGTTCGGAGAGCGCCCCGACCGAGACCACCAGGCAGGCGATACCACGCTCCAGTGCCGGCAGCACATGCTCTTCGATGGCCTTGTGGCCGGCGCACTCGACGAGCAGGTCGGGACGGGCGTCGGCCGGTAGCGCCGTGAGCACTGTCGGCGGCTGACGGAAGCTGGCCAGGCGTTGACGCACCAGGTCTTCGGAACCGGCCGAGGCGATCACCGCGTCAACGTGCAACTGCGGGTCTTTCTCCAGCAGTTCGAGCACGCTGATGCCAATGGCACCGCAACCGATCATGGTGATGTTGAGCATGACGGGGTCCTCAGGCCGTGGCCTTCTGCGCCTTGGTTTCGCTGTTGGGCGGGCCGGCGAAGCGGGTGGCGAAGCCGCCGACGCTGAGCATGTCCACTTCCAGCAGGAATGGGCCGTTGGTCTGCAGGGCGCCACCGAGGACGCTGCTGAATTCCTTGAGGTCCTTGACCAGGCCGTGGCGCAGGCCAAGGGATTCGGCGAGCTTGCTGTAGTCGGGGGTATGCAGATCGACATAGGCGTGGCGGGCGCCGTAAATGGCGTCCTGGATGTTGCGGATCACGCCGTAGCGCTGGTCGTTCATCAGCAGGATGACCACGTTGGCCTTTTCTTGGACCAAGGTCGCCAGTTCGCCCAGGTTGAGGATGAAACCACCGTCACCGGCCAGGGCGAAGACCTTGCGCCCCGGCGCGGTTTCAGCGGCGGCTACCGCCGCACCAATGCCCATTGCCAGGCCCTGGCCAATGCCACCGCCCAGGGCGTGCACGCCTGACAGCGGGTGGTACAGGTTGAGTAGGCGGTTGCCCCAGATACTGTTGGACAGCGTGACGTCGCGTACCCAGGTGAAGTTGCGGCCGGTCTGGGCCTGCAGTTGTTCGACCATGGCCGAGTACGGGCCGAGGTCGGCCACCAATTGTTGGCGAGCCTGGGCACGCACCGCCTTGAGCTCGTCGATGAAGTTCGGGTCGATGTTCAACCGGCCCTGCAGACGATCGGCCAGGCCTTCCAGGGCCAGGGCGGCATCGCCGCAAACGAACAGGTCGCTGGGGTAGCTGCGGCCTTCGATGGCCGGGTTGACGTCGATGCGCAGCGTGGTGCGTGGCAGCTTCAGGGCGTACTTGAAGGTTTCGTTGCTGCGCAGGCGCGAGCCGGCCACCACCAGTGCATCGCAGGTCTGCATGAAGCCTTCGACCAGCTTGTTCTGCGAGAACGCACCCAGGCAACGCTCGTCGTCTTCGTTGACCACGCCACGGCCCTGGGTCGAGGTGATCACGCCGACGCCCATCGCCAGCAAACGCTTGACCTGCGCCCCGGCATGGCGGGCGCCGCCGCCGAGCCACAACAGCGGACGGCGGGCGCTGGCCAGTCGCTCGGCGACCAGGTCGAGGGCTTCGGCGGCAGGCGCGGCGACTGGAATCGGCAGCGGTGAAAGGTCGGTCGGCATGGGGATGAAAGCCGACTGGATGTCGATCGGGATTTCCACGCTCACCGGGCCGGTCGGGGCGGTGAGGGCGGTCTGCACGGCCAGCTTCAGGGTACTCAGTGCAGTCTCCACGCTGCGCACACGGAACGCGGCCTTGGACACGGCCTTGAGCATGGTCAGCTGGTCGCGGGCTTCGTGGATGTAGGCCAGTTCCTGGTCCAGGTAGGGGGTCTCGATCTGCCCGGTGATATGCAGCAATGGCGTGCCGGCGGTCAGTGCCTCGACCATGGCCCCAGCGGCGTTGCCAGCGGCGGTGCCGGTGGAGGTCAGGCAGACGCCCAGGCCGCCGCTGCTGCGGGCATAGGCATCGGCCATGTTGGTGGCGCCGGCTTCGCCACGGGCCATGACGAAGCGGATGTTGCCGCGTACGGCGAAGGCATCGAGGATCGGCATGTTGTGGATCGAAATCACCCCGAACGCAGCCTTGACGTCGCATTGTTCGAGGAACGCGGTGATGACGGCACCGACGGTGACGGTGTTTTCGTTACGCATGGCGGGACAGGCCTCCGGATACATCGATATGACTGCCAGTGGTGTAGGCCGACAGCGGCGAAGCCAGGAACAGGATGGCCTGCGCCGCTTCCTTCGGCAGGCCAAGGCGGCCCAGGGGTATGTGCTTGCGTTGCGCCAGCTGCGCGGTCCATTGCGACCAGTTCAGGTCGCGTTCTTCGCGGGCCTCGAAGCGGCGGCGCCATTGCCCGGACTCGACCAGGCCGATGAGAATGCCGTTGACCCGGATGCCGTGTTCGGCGAACTCGAAGGCCATCGAACGCACCAGGTTCTTCAGCCCGGCGCGGGCCGCGGAGGTGGCGACCATGTGCGGCTCGGGCTGGCTTGCCAGCAGCGAATTGACGCAGACGATCGAGGCATCCTGCTGGCCCTGCAGCTGCGCCATGAAGGCGCGCACCGGGTTGATGACGGAAAAGAACTTGAGCTGCAGTTCTTCGTTCCAGGCCTCGTCGGTGGTGTCGGCGAAGGTCGACACACGGCCTTGTCCGGCGTTGTTGACCAGTGCCTGGGCCGGGCCCAGCGCGTCCAGGCTGGCGGCGGCGAATGCCTGCACCGAGCCGGCATCCAGCACGTCGCACACCTGAGCCAGCAAGTGGGCCTCGGGGAAGCGTTCGCGCAGGCGTGCTTCGGCACTGCGCAGGCGCTCTTCGTTGCGGCCGCAGAAGGCTACGCGGGCGCCGGCTTCGAGCAGCAGTTCGACACAGGCGTAGCCGATGCCGGACGAGCCGCCGGTGACGATCACCGTGCTGTCGTGAAGTCGATAGGGGTTCATCTCAGTCCCTCATCAACGCGGTGACATGGCCGCTGCCGGGTCGGTAGTTGAGCAGGCGCGACAGTTCGTCGGCGCTGCCACGCACCTGGCCGAGCAGGTTGTCGAAGTTGACGTGGCCGATCTGCACCGTGGGGATGGTCAGGCCGAGGGCTGCGACTACCTGGCCGCTGGCATCGCGCACCGGCGCCGCCACCGTGGAGATGGTCGACTCGAAGAAGCCCTCGCCGCTGACATAGCCACGCAGGCGGTCGGCCTGCACCAGGTCGAACAGCTCCAGCACGGTTTTGGGCGTGCACGGCGAGTACTGCTCCAGATGCTCTTCGGGGTACAGCTCACGCAGTTCGGCCAGGCTCAGGTCGGCCAGCAGGATACGTCCGAGCACGGTGGCATGGGCTGGCAGGCGGGTACCCACGGTGACCGCGCTGGAGAACACCGAAGGCGGCGAGACCTTGGCCACGTAGACAATTGAGCGGCCATCGCGTACCACCAGATTGCTGGGGTAGTTGAGGTGATCGCACAGCCGCGCCAGCAACGGCTGGCCAAGCTCGGTCAGCTCCAGCGAGGCCAGGTACTCGAAGCCCAGGCGCAGCACCGACATGCCGAGGCGGTATTCGTTGCCGCTGCGGGTGACGAACCCCATGGTTTCCAGGGTGGTCAGCAGGCGGAAGATGGTCGAGCGTGGCAGCGACAGACGCCGGGCCAGTTCGGGGGCGGTCAGGGTGCGGTTCTGCCGGCTGAATTCGCACAGCAACAGCAGGCCGCGCTCCAGGCCCGGGACGATGTACTTGTCCTGGTTTTCCTTCAACGGATCCATTTCGTTCATAGCACGCTACCTGTCAGAGAGGCGTCGAGGGCGCGGGCCAGCAGGCCCGTCACCGTGTCAGGTTGTTCGATGGCGCAGGCATGGCCGGCGCCGGCAATCAGGTCGAAGGGCGCGGCCAGTGCAGCGGCGAGTGCCGCGCAGTCCTCGGGCAGGGTGATGCCGTCTGCGCTGCCGCAGTGCACCTGGCACGCAACCGCCAGGGGCGCGTAGCGCAGCAGGTCGTCGCCGCACAGCAATTCGATGGCTTGGCGGTAGCCATGGGGCTTGAGCCGCGCCATGTTCCAGTGCACCCAGGCCTGCGCCTCGGCGCTGGCGTTTGCCGACAGCAACCGTGCGCTGCGCTCGCGGGCCATGCGTTCGATGCCCAGTTGCCCAAGGTTGTGCAGGCGCTCGGCGCGCACCGCCCGGCCTTGATCCGGCACAGCGCCGTATCCGCGCGCCGGGCTGATCAGTACCAGGCGGTTGACGCGCTCAGGGCAGGCCTGGGCGAAGGCGCTGGCGGTCAGTGCCCCGAGGGAGTGGCCGACCAGCACGCAACGCTCGATACCCAAGGTATCCAGTGCCTGCAGCAGGCGTCCGGCATAGTCCCGTGCGCTGGGCGCAGCCATCGGCAAAGGCGAGGACTGGCCATAGCCCGGTGCGTCCCAGGCCAGTACCCGAGCCCGCTCGCTCAAACCCATGGCCACGTGCAGCCAGCTGGCCGCGCCCGAGCCGATGCCGTGCAGCAGCACCACGGCGTCACCGTCGCCGGCTTGGCGCACGGCCAACTGGCCGCCATCCAGGCGCAGCAGACGTTCGGCGAAGCGCTGATCGAGCAGGGAGGGGGTGGGCATGAGCGGTATCATCGGCTTACCCGCGCTTGATCGAGGCCAGCGGGTGCGCTGGCGGGTAGGTCGGGGTCACCGGCTTCTTGGCACCGAGCATCACGCACATCAACGCATCTTCGTCGCCGATGTTGATCTCTTCGCGGTACACCCCAGGCGGTACCGAAATCAGGTCACGGTCGGTCAGCACGGTTTCGAAGCGCTCGCCGTCTTTCTCGATGACCACCTTGAGCTTGCCGCGCAGCACGAAGAACACTTCTTCGACGTCGGTGTGCAAGTGGGGTGGGCCTTCGTGGCCGGCCGGGATGACCATGGTCGAGAAGGTGAAGTGCTCGGACGCGATGGTGTTCATGTCACTGCCCACGCCGGTGCCGCCGGTGCCCACGTAGCGCATCTGCGCGCGGCGGAACTTGGGGTCGTAGTCGGCCTGGAACTTCAGCGCGTCCCAGTCGTAGCGACGGGTCTCGTAGCGGGCGATGCGGGTCTGCATCCAGCTGGCGAGGTCGGCGCCGGCGGGACGGTCCCAGGATTTCGGGGCGTCGTTCTGCATGGAAAGGTCGGTCATGGAGGTCTCCTTGCTCAGGGCATGACGAACCCGCCGTTGACCGGCAGGGTTTGTCCAGTGATGAAGCGCGACAGGTCGGACAGGGCGAACAGCACCGCGCCACTGACGTCGTCGGGCAGTTGCGGGCGCTGGATGGCCCGTTGTTCGGTGTACAGGCGGTGGCGGGCCTCGGGCACGTAGGCAGTGGCCTCGACCAGCACCAAGCCTGGGGCGATGGCATTGACGGTGATGTTGGCGTTACCCAGTTCACGGGCCAGGCTGCGGGTCATGGCGATCACCGCGCCCTTGCTGGCGACATACGCCAGCAGGTTGGGCGCGCCCCACAGTGGTGTGTCGGAGGCAAGGTTGATGATCGCGCCTCGGCCGCTCTCGCGCAGGGCGGGCAGGGCGGCACGGGTCATCAGCCAGGTGCCGCGCACGTTGACCTGCATGACTTGGTCCCAGGTCTCGATGTCCAGCTCCTCGCAGCTCTTGCCGCCGGAGTTGGTGATCGAGGCGTTGTTGACCAGGCCGTCGAGGCCACCCAGGCGCTTGACCGTGCGTTCGATGCAGGCGTCGATCGACTCGGGGCTGGCCAGGTCCAGGCTCACGCCGCTGACGTCCAGGCCCATGCCGCTCAGTTCGCAGGCGGCCTGTTGCACGCGGCCGGCCAGCACATCGGCGATCACCACGCGGGCACCGGCCTGGGCGATGGCTTGGGCGAAGGCATAGCCCAGTCCACGGGCGCCACCGGTGACCAGCACACGACGGCCTTGGAGAAGGTTGGGGAAGGTGCTCATCATTGGCTGCTCAGCATGGCTTTGGGGAGGTAGTGAAGAACGCGCTTCTCGGCCCAGACCACAGCGCCGTAGGCGAGTACGCCGATCAGCGTGAGCATGACGATGGCCACGAACACCCCAGCGGTATTGCCCTGGCCTTCAGCGTCCACCAACAGGAAGCCCAGGCCCTGGTTGCCGCCGACCAGTTCACCGACGGTCACGCCGATCACCGCCAGGGTCGAGGCGATGCGCAGGCCCGAGAACAGCGCGGCCATGGCCGAGGGGAACTCCACCAGGCGGAAGATCTGCCAGCGGCTGGCATTCATGGTGCGCACCAGGTTGATCATGTCCGGGTCGACGGTACGAATGGCCGAGAGCACGTTGATCATCACCGGGAAGAACACGATCAGGATGGCGATCAGGATCTTCGGGTAGATGGTGTAGCCCAGCCACATCACGAACAGCGGCGCGAAAGCCACCTTCGGCGCGATCTGCAGGGCCAGGATGTAGGGCGACAGCATGGCCTCGGCCGATGGCGACAGGCCTAGGGACACACCGATCGCCACGCCAAGCAGGGCGCCGAGGGCGAAGCCGACGATGATCTCGAAGGCGGTGATCAGGGTGTGCTCGAACAGGTTGCCGGACTGCCACATCAGCAGGCTCTCCTGGGCCACGCGGCTCAGTTGCGGCATGACGAATTCGGGCATGCCGACCAACCCAGGGCCCCATTGCCACAGCACCAGGAACAGGACCAGCAGGCCAACGCTGCCGGCTACGGATGGATTGAGGTTTCTCATCGGGCGTTACCTTGTGATTGCTGGGCCGTCACTGGGCCGCGGTCGTGGTTTCGATGAACTGGTTGCTGTACAGGTCGTCGAGCTTGGGTTCGCGGGGGACGATGCCTTCGCTGACATAGAACTTGCGCACTGCCTCCAGGCGGGCCGGGTCCACGCGTCCGGGCACCGGCTGGCCGGCATAGACGTACTCCACGTACAGACGCAGGGTCTTCTCCAGCGAGGCTTCCTTGCCGGCGTAGGCCGGTACCGCACGGGCGAAGCTGGCGGCGGCGGCCTTGGGGTCGTCGATGATGTCCTTGAGGCCACGCAGGGTGGCCTGGACCACGCCACGGACGATCTGCGGGTGATGCGCGATGGCGTCGTCGGAGGCGAGAATCGCCTGGGCCATGCTCTCGAATACCTGTTCGCGAGGGATCAGCGCATATTTCAGGCCCGCGTCCTCGGCGTTGACCACCCAGTCCGGCACGCCGGCCATGGCCTGGGCCTTGTTGGCCGAAAACAGTTGCCACACGCCCGAAGGGCCGGCGGCCTGGATGTCGACATCGTCCTTGCTCAGCCCAGCCTTGCGCAGCGACGCGAGCAGGGCGTAATAGGTGGTGTCGGAGTAGGACATCACGGTCAGGGTCTTGCCCTTGAGCTGGCTGACCGAGCGGATGTTCTCACCCGCATTGGTGGCGATCATGGTCACGCCGCCGCCACCGAGCACCGCCACCGCGCGCACCGGAATGCCGTTGGGGCGCACGATGATCGGGGTATCGCCGATGGCTCCACCGACCAGTGCATTGCCGGCACCAATCTGCTTGGCGACGTCGACCCCGCCCTTGGCGGCGATGAAGGTCAGGTCCAGGTCCTGGGCCTGGTAGTAGCCTTTTTCCTTGGCGATGATCCATGGCGCGAACGCAGGCAGGCTGGGCGGCGCCGGCAGCAGGTAGGTGACCTTGGTCGGTTCGGCCTGGGCCTGTGCGGCCAGGTTCAGGGCGAGCGCGGCCAAAGCTGCGTGCGCCACGCGCTTGAAGGTAGTGGTGAACATGCTAACTCCCAAGAGGTGAGTGAGGCGTCGGTCAGTGCAGGTCGTGGTCTTCGCCGACCTTCAGCAGTTCCATCAGGCGGCCTGCCAGAGGGCCGATCTCCGGAAGCTTGCGCCGCTCCAGCGGGTTGTCGCGGTGCGGCAGGTCGATCTCGATTTCTTCGATGATGGTGCCGGGGCGGGCGCTCATCACCAGCAGGCGATCGGACAGGGCGATGGCCTCGACCAGGTCATGGGTGATGAACAGCGCGGTCTTCTTCTCTTCGAACAGCATTCGCGCCAGGTCCTGCTGGAGAATCATCTTGGTCTGGGCGTCGAGGGCCGAAAACGGCTCGTCCAGGAACAGCACCTGCGGGTCGATGGCCAGCGTGCGGGCCAGCGCGGCACGCTGGCGCATGCCCCCCGAGAGCTGGAACGGGTAGTGATCGGCGAAGCCTTGCAGGTGGCAGCGTTTGAGCAGGTTCTCGGCGATCACCTTGCGCTGTGAAGCCGCCATGCCCTGGATTTCCAGACCCAATTCGACGTTGCGGCGAATACTGCGCCAAGGCATCAGCAGGTCCTTCTGCAACATGAAGGCGACCTTGCTCACCGGCCCGTCGACCCGTTCGCCGCTGACCAGCACTTCACCTTCGGTTGGTCTGTACAGGCCCGAACCCATGTTGAGGATGGTGCTCTTGCCGCAGCCGGAAGGGCCGATGATCGAAACCACTTCACCGCGGCGAATCTGGAAGTTCACGCCGCGAATGGCGAACGGCGCTTCGGTCTGGCCTTTGGTGGGAAACGCCTTGCCGACATTGCGAAATTCGATTTCAGTCGGTGCCGGGTCGGGGCGTGGTGCATTCCACTGCGAGGCGATTGCGTACATCTCTTTCACAGCCATGGGATTAGTCTCTGGTCTGTTTTATAGGTGATACGCCGTTTAGTGCATGAACAATGCCAGGTGTGTCATTTCTCTTAAATAATAAGAAATCCCTTATTTATTATTAAGTTACAGATATGCAGTGTTTTCCAGCATGTTTTATATATGAAACAGAGTTTTCTATATGGCACGAAAATGCCCAGCAACCGCGCACGAAAGGTGTCGAATGCGAGGGAGTTGGGCATTTTGGGTAACGGGCGTGTGCGAGGTTTCGCGGGTGAAACAGCCCCTTTGTCGCAGGTGAGCGCCCGCTTGCGGCGATTGGGCCGCGCCGCAGCGCTCAGGATCGCCGCGCAGGCCTGAGCACCAGCCACAAAGCCACACCGATCAGCAGCCCGCCGTACAGGTGCCCCATGGACAACGACTCGTCCAGCAGCCAGGCGCCCCACAGTACACCGAACACTGGAATCAGGAAGGTCACGGTACTGGCCTTGACCGGTCCGATTTCGGCCAGCAGGCGGAAGTAAAGAATGTAGGCGAATGCCGTGCACACCAGCCCCAACCCCAACAGCGACCACCAGACCTGCCAGCCGCCCCAACTGGCTGGCGGCTGAGTCAGTGCGCTCCAGGCAAACAGCGGCGTCATCATCAGGGTGGCGCCGAGCATGCTGCCCAAGGCCGAGAGGCGGCTGTCCAACCCACTGATCCAGCGCCGAGCGAGAAAGCCGGCAAAGCCATAGCAGGTGGTGGCGGCGAGACACGCCAGGGCGCCCTGCAGCAAGGCCAGATCCAAGGCAACGGGGCCGGCGCCGCTGAGAATGCCTACGCCGAGCAGACCGAGGAAAATGCCGCACAGCTTGGGCAAGGTCATCGGCTCACGGAAGCACAGCGCGCCGATCAGCACGCCCATCAGCGGCGTGGTGGCGTTGAAAATGGCCGAATAGCCGGCGGGCAGCACCTGGGCAGCGACCGAATAGAAGGTGGCCGGGATCCCTGAATTGATCATCCCCAGCACGAGGCAGGCCCCCAGTTTGCCCTGGAAGTTCCAGCGTACTCGGGCCACGGCGAGGATGGCGATCAACCCCAGGCAGGCGATCGAAACCCGGAAGAACGCGGTGGGCACGGTCCCCAACTCCGGCGCGATGATGCGCATGAACAGAAAGCTCGCCCCCCAGACGGCGGCAAGGGTCAGCAGGCGGGCTAGGGCGATGGGGCTCACAACGATCTCCGGATACAAGGCAGGGCGCGAGTGTACGTCACGGGGCGGGGCGTTTCTTGTGCTTTCTTGCGGTGTAAATCCGCTATCGCAGGGGCCGCAGTGGATCGGCGCGATTCAGGGACCGCCGACTCGCCGGCCATGCGCCAAGGCGGGCATCGCAAATTGCAAGGGGCGACTAAGCTGTCTATCTCACCCCGCACCTAGGTGTCCGCGCATGACCCAGCACTGGCCGGCCCACGAGATCGCCCGCATGATCCTCGATGGCTTCGACGACTACCGCGAGCATTTTCGCCGCATCACCCTCGGGGCCCGCGAACGTTTCGAGCAGGCCCGCTGGCAGGATATCCAACTGGCCGCGGCCGCGCGGATCAACCTGTACGAGCAGAAAGTCGGCGAGGTCAACGGTTGGCTGCGCGACGGTTTCGATGAAGAGGTGCTGCTGGAGGTAGGCCAGTGGCCCTTGGTCAAGAGCGCCTACATCAGCCTGATCGACCCGCGCCTTGACGATGAGCTGTCGGAAACCTGGTACAACTCGCTGTTCTGCAGCCTGTTCAGTCATGACCAGATCAGTGATGGCTGCATGTTCATCCACACCACCCGACCCTCGTTGCGCAACCGCGAGCGCGCGGCACAAACCCACACCTACACGGCGCACGGCGGCCTCAAGGGCCTGCTGCGTTCGATCCTGGCCGATTACCCGTTCGATGTGCCCTACGCAGACCTGGAGGGTGACCTGGCACGACTGGAGGAGCAGCTGCGCGAAAGCCTGCCGGACTGGGTATGCAAGGACCCGGCCCTGGCGGTGGAGCTGTTCTGGCCGGTGTTGTACCGTAATAAAGGCGCCTACCTGGTGGGCCGCCTGCATACACTGGACGAACAATGGCCGCTGGTGATTCCCTTGCTGCACCGCGAAGGCCACGGCATCGAAGCGGATGCCGTGATCACCGACGAGGCCGAGGTGTCGATCATCTTTTCCTTCACCCGTTCGTACTTTATGGTCGATGTGCCGGTGCCAGCGGAGTTCGTCAACTTTCTCAAGCGCATTCTTCCCGGCAAGCACATCGCCGAGCTGTACACCTCCATTGGGTTCTACAAGCACGGCAAGTCGGAGTTCTACCGGGCGCTGATCAACCACCTGGCCGGCAGCGAAGACCGCTTCATCATGGCCCCGGGCGTTCGCGGCATGGTCATGAGCGTGTTCACCCTGCCGGGGTTCAATACGGTGTTCAAGATCATCAAGGACCGCTTCTCGCCGTCCAAGACCGTCGACCGCGCCACGGTCATCGACAAGTACCGTCTGGTGAAGAGTGTCGACCGTGTGGGGCGCATGGCCGACACCCAGGAGTTCGCCGATTTTCGCTTTCCCAAGGCCAAGTTCGAACCCGATTGCCTGGCGGAGCTGCTGGAGGTGGCTCCGTCCACGGTCGCCCTGGAGGGCGACACCGTGCTGATTCGTCACTGCTGGACCGAACGCCGCATGACGCCGCTCAACCTGTACCTGGAGCATGCCAGCGACGCCCAGGTGCTCGAGGCGCTGGAGGACTACGGCCTGGCCATCAAGCAGCTGGCGGCGGCGAACATTTTCCCCGGCGACATGCTGCTGAAGAACTTCGGGGTAACTCGCCATGGCCGCGTGGTGTTCTATGACTATGACGAAATCAGCTTTCTCACCGAGGTGAACTTCCGCCACATTCCGCCGCCGCGTTACCCGGAAGACGAGATGTCGGGCGAGCCGTGGTACTCGATCGGGCCGCACGATGTGTTTCCCGAGGAGTTTCCGCCGTTCCTGTTTGCCGATATCGGTCAGCGACGGCTGTTCAGCCGCTTGCATGGGGAATTGTACGACGCCGATTACTGGAAGGGATTGCAGGCGAAGATCCGCGATGGGAAGGTGATCGATGTGTTTCCGTATCGGCGCAAGGTACGGTGAATGATGTGCGCTGTCAGGGGCTGCGCAGGCACTTGAGCTCGCTGAAGTCGGTCCGCACTTCAGCCAGGCGTTGCTGCAGGAACGTGCGCTGGGCAGGCGTGCTCAGGTGCATCAGGTCGACCAGCAGGCTGCGCGCCTGCCGTTCGGTGTTTTGATAGGCGATGCGGTAATTTTCCGTCCACAGGCTCTCCTTGCGTTGCAGCAACTGCGCCAGGCGGGGTTCGAAGCTGGCGTCGTTGCGCTGGTTCATCGCCAGCATCAGTTGCTGCTGCCAGTGGGCGCGGTTGGTGATCCATTCGCGGTTCTGGTCGCCCAACGACTGGGACCAGGCCTGGATACGCTGGCGTTGCGCGGTGTTGAGGTCGCCGAACCAGGGCCTCAGACGCTTTTCCATGCGCTCGGTGCGCCGCGTGATCTGTTGTTCCAGCGGCGTATCCACGTACTTTTTCTGGCGTTCGCTGATGTCCTCGCGCAACGCCTCGCGCATCTCTTCCACCTGGGCATCGCTCATCCCCCGCAACAGTTCGGCCGCCGAAGGGGTAATGGCCTCGGTGACGCGGCCGATGGCCTGGCGGGCTTCCTGGGTGCGTTGCTGCAGCGCTTGGTCGGTCACCTGGTCTTCGGCGACCATCGTGCGCACCCGGTCGAGCCAGTCAAGGTAGCCGGGCAGCTGGGTCTTGCAGTGCCAGGCCAGGTGCTGCTTGAGGCGCTCATCGAGCAAGGCCTTCTGGTCGCTGTTCATGTCCAGGTAGTCGGCCAGTGACCAGGGTACCAGTCGGTCCAGGTTGCGGTAGGCCAGGTCGATACGGTTGCACGCCACCAGCGCCAGGAGCGAGCCGATGGCAATGAGCAAGACTTTGAGCAGGCGAACGTGCATGGGCGAGTCCTTGCAGGGGTTGGCCAGTCGATGAATATGAACAGGCCACGGCGACTGCGACGAATGAATCAGCGGTCGGGCAGCACGGTGGCTTCAGGTGTAGAATAGCCGCCTTGTCTTGAGGAACATCGGAAATGGCTCTGCTTGGGCGTTACAACAGTTTGCAAATCGTGAAACACGTGGACTTCGGCCTGTACCTGGACGGCGGTGCCGACGGCGAAATCCTGCTGCCCAGGCGTTACATTCCCAAGGACACGCCGACCGAGGTCGATGACTGGCTCAATGTGTTCATCTACCTGGACAGTGAAGACCAGCTGATCGCCACCACCGAGCAGCCCAAGGTTCAGGTGGGTGGCTTCGCCAGCCTCAAGGTCAAGGACATCAACAATGCTGGCATCTTCTTCGACTGGGGCCTGTCCAAGGACCTGCTCATGCCTTATTCGGAAGAGTCGCGGCCATTGAAAATAGGCGACTACTGCGTGGTGCATGCTTACCTGGACAAACGCACCCGCCGTATCACCGCTACCGCCCGGCTGGATCGCTACCTGGACCGCACTCCGGCGGACTATTCGGTCGGTCAGCCGGTCGAGCTGCTGGTGGCCGGGCAGACGCCCATGGGCTACAAGGCCATCATCAATAACCGCCACTGGGGCCTGATTCACAAGAACGAGGTATTCAAGTTCCTGCGTTCGGGCATGCATGTGGAAGGCTTCATCAAGGAGGTGCGCCACGACGGCAAGATCGCCTTGAGCCTGCAACCGGTCGGCAAGGCGCTGGGCGATGACTTGCAAGAGCAGATCATGGCGCGTCTGGAGGCAGAGGGCGGGGTACTGGCCGTGTGCGACAAGAGCGCACCGGAGGTGATCAGCCAGCTGTTCAACGTCAGCAAGGGCAACTTCAAAAAGGCCATCGGCGCGTTGTTCAAGCAAGGCCGGATCGTCATCCATGACGATCGCATCGAACGGGCCTGATCAGGCCTGGACGAATGCCTTGAAATCCAGCTGCTCGCCGCCCGGGCGGGTGTCGCGCAGTAGCGAATCGCGGTCGGCGCTCAGGGCCAGGCTGATGGTCGAGCGGCGCTTACCGGGGTTGCGCACTTCCATCTGCTCCTGATGGGCACGCAGGAAGTTGGTCGGCACCTTCAGGTGCTGCAAGTCGTCGTTTTCCGGGGTGTGCAGCAGCAGGTTGACCCAGTCGGGCTGGCCCTTGCGCAGCAAGGCTACCGGTACTTCGAACCACCACAGGTTACGTTTGCGATCGAGGATGGCGAACAGGGTATTGGTGCTGTTGAGCACCGGCTTGTCCAGCGCCTGGTTACGTCGGGCGATGGCGGCGGGTTTGTCGAGTTTCATGCAGGTTCCTGCGGGTTGACGCGTGATAAGGCCTGCATTGTGAGGGGTGGCCGGTAGCGGGGCAAGGTTTGATGGCCCTATCGCTTTCAGCAGTCGGCCTGCTGGCGACAGGGCCAATGGGTTCAGCGACTCAGTGGCCGGCTCAACTCCGACGTCGCACCCTCGGCGGTGGTTACCGTCGCGGTGAAGCTGCGGAGCTCCGCGGCGTTCTCCAGCGTCTGGGCAAATGTCGCCTTGCCGTCCTTGTCACTGCTCACCAGTACCTGGCCAAGATACTGCTGCGCCTCGGTTCCGTTGGCCTCGGCATTCCCGAACACCTCGACCCGCAACAGGCTGGATGCCGGCCCGCTAACTTCGCCTTGCAACTGTTCGCCTTGCAGGGCAGTCAGGCGGGGGGCTGGCTGGTTGTGGTTGGGCAACGGCTGGCATGGCTTGGGTTGGCCATTGCCATCGCAAATGATGGCCTGGTCTTTCTTCGCCAGGTCTGCACCTATCCCTCGTGAACCTACGTACAGCGCATGGGCCTGGGCCGGTACGCCAAAGACGATTGCACCGGTGCGCTGGTCAGGCACGCACGAGCCGCCGGCCTCGCAGCGGCGAATGTCCTGGCTGTTGCCCCAGATCCGATTGGCGGTCAGGCGGGTGGCGGTGACGTTCGGCTCCGGACGCAGCGCCACACCAATGCGGTTGCCGTGAATCAGGTTGCCATCGAGGATGTTGCCGTCGCCCGTGACGCTGACACCGTTGGAGTTGCCTGTGAAGGTGTTGGCACCGAGGTAGTTGCGGTTGCCCCAGTTGATCTGCAGCCCGTCGGAGTAGTTCTCGAAGCGGTTGCGTACCACGCTGTTGTCGTTGCCCAGCAGAATCTCGATGCCCTGGGACGGCTCCGGGTTGGCGGGTGTGGAGCGGAACAGGTTGTCGGCCACCAGGTTGAAGGCCGCGCCCCGGGTGAGCTCCAGACCGTCGCCGTTGTCGACCAACTGGTTGCGCAGCACCTTGTTGTTGACCGTAGTGGTCGCTGTCGGATTGCCGGCACCGTCGTCGCCGGTGAGCATGATCCCGGCCCCGCCTTTGTTGGCCACGATGCGGTTGTCTTCGATGACGTTGCCACTGGCGCGATTGACCAGGATGCCGATGCAGAAGTTACGCACTTCAAGACCGCTCAGGTGCACGCCTTGGGTGTCTCGCAGCACCAGGCCGGGGTGGGTGGTGGTACGCACATTGGTGCCGTATTGGCCGGGTAGGGCGCCGGGGCAGGTATGAACGCCCTGGTCCTTGATATAGCCGGAGCCGTCGATGGCGATGTATTGGCCGTCTTGGGCCCACGACAGTCCAGTGATGCGCACCGGGCCCTTGATTTCCGGCAGCGGGCGAGTCGGACGGATGACATAGGGTGGTTTACCCACCGGGGCAATGTCGATCCGGTAGCGGCCAGGGTTCTGGTTGCTGGTCTCGATCGCCCAGCGCAGGCTGCCGGGCTGGCCATCGTCGTTGTAGCGGTCGACGCGAAGGGTTTCGCTGCTGGCCGGTGCGGCGGCAAGAGCGGGCAGGGGGAGCAGCGGCAGCAAGGCGGCCAGGAGGGGCATCAAACGCATGGGGCGGACCTTCCGAAAACGATTGTTCTTATCGAAGGCAGCCTGCTTGGGGTTGCCATTCGCCGGTGATTCTAAGGGGACAGGGGCGGCGCTGCGCAGAGCCTGGTGGCCAATTCGGTGCGGTATTCGCCCCGAATCACCGCCCGGCACGCCGTGTGTGAATCCGGTGAAACTCTTGCAGAAGACGACCGGTCAACCCACTGTCGACACGATTCACGTGTCTCCACTTGCAGGAGATTTGCCATGAGCGGCACTAAAGACAAAGTCAAAGGTATGGCCAACGAAGCCATGGGCAACGTCAAGCAAGGCGTCGGCAAGGCGACCGACAACGAGAAGCTGCGCGCTGAAGGCAAGGCCCAGGAGCTCAAGGGCGAGGCGCAGCAGGTGAAGGGGGACGTCAAGGACGCGATCAAGAAGCCCTGAATGAGCCCTGAATGATCGTGCCTTGGCTGGCCTCATCGCCGGCAAGCTGCACCTGCAGGGCCCTGCATGGGGCCCTGCAGGCGATTATTTCTGAAAGTCGGCAGGGAGCGGTACATCAGTTGCGTGGTCTATTAGACTTTCCCCTGTACTGATCAAGCGGCGAAAGGAGACGCTATGATTTTCCCCGACCTGCGCGGCCTGCCCCTGCACCGCGTGCTGGTGCGTACCGTCAGCGAATTTCTCGATGACGAGATGTCTACCTATGCCTCGGCGCTGGCCTACCAGATGCTGTTTTCGCTGTTCCCTTTCCTGCTGTTCTTGATCGCCTTGATCGGTTTTCTGCATCTGCCGGACTTTTTCTCCTGGCTCCGCCTGCAATCGGAACTGGTGTTGCCGCCGCAGGCGCTGGAACAGGTCAACCCGGTGATCGACCAACTGCAGCAGTCCAAGGGCGGCTTGCTTTCAGTGGGTATCGTGATCGCGCTGTGGACTGCCTCGGCTGGCGTGCGCCTGATGATGAGTGCAATGAACGCCGCCTACGACGTGCCCGAGGGACGCCCGGTCTGGAAGCGCATTCCGCTGTCGATCATCTACACGGTGGGCATCGCTGGGATGCTGCTGGCAGCGGCGGCGTTGATGGTATTGGGGCCGCAGGTCATGGAGTGGATTGCCGCCCAGATCGGCATGCAAGAGGTGATCGTCACGGTGTGGACCATCCTGCGCTGGCCGGCGATCATCATCCTGATGATGGTGGCGGTGGCGCTGATCTATTACGTGATGCCGGACGTGAAGCAGAAGTTTCGCTTCATCACGCCAGGTTCGGTGCTGGCGGTGGTGGTGTGGATCATCGCTTCCCTGGGCTTTGGTTACTACGTGAAGACCTTCGCCGACTACAACGCGATGTACGGCAGTATCGGTGCAATCATCGTGCTGTTGCTGTATTTCTATATCTCCGCAGCCGTGCTGTTGCTGGGGGCGGAAATGAACGCCGTGATCGAGCACATGTCGACAGAGGGCAAGAACCCTGGCGAAAAGGATTTCGGCGGTGACAAGTCCAGGGAGACCCTGACAGTGCTGGGCCATGAACACCCGATATCGAGCGAGCCTCGACCTTCCGAGCCGACACCCCGATGATCCGCGACATTCTCAAGATGGGCGATGAGCGCCTGCTACGCATCGCCCCACCGGTGCCTGACGAACTGATCGGCAGTGCCGAACTGCAGCAACTGATCGACGACATGTTCGAGACCATGGCCCATGTAGGCGGCGTGGGTCTGGCCGCGCCACAGATAGGCATCGACCTGCAACTGGTCATCTTCGGATTCGAGCGCAGCGAGCGTTATCCGGATGCCGAGCCAGTTCCGCAGACCATCCTGCTCAACCCGGTGATCACGCCCATGTCGACCGAGATCGAGGACGGCTGGGAAGGCTGTCTGTCGGTGCCCGGCCTGCGCGGGGTGGTGCCGCGCTACAAGCATATTCGTTACGAAGGCATCGACCCTCAGGGCAATCCGATCAACCGCTTTGCGGACGGTTTTCATGCCCGCGTGGTGCAGCATGAGTGCGATCACCTGATCGGGCGGTTGTACCCCTCGCGCATTCAGGACTTTGCCAAGTTCGGGTTCACCGAGGTGCTGTTCCCTGGGCTGGATGCCAGCGACGACTGACCGCGCACCATGGCCACCAGGCGTTTACTGCGTTGGTAGCGCGCCAGCCGAGCGGCGAGGGCTTCTGGCAACTGGGCGGCGGTTTCGAAGGCCAGGTGTTGATAGAAGGGCGCCAGGTCGGGGTGGCAGAATAGCCAGATCGGGCCGCGTCCGCCTGCCAGTGCGGCATCGATCAATTGCCCCGCCACGCCCTGTTTGCGCTGCTGCGGGGCGACGAAAAGCCCTGTGAGCCAATGGCCATTCTCGATGGGCGCCAAGCTCAGCCCTGCGATGATTTCGGTACGCCGGGCTACCCACAGTTCCCCATCGCTGGCAGCCCGCATGCGTGAGCCGTGCTGGCGGTAGAAGTGGTCGAGCAGGCGGCGCTCGAGGGCGGTCAGTTGGGTGCAGTGCAGCAGGGGCATGCGCATTCCAAAGTCGAGTCGAAAAACGGCCGGGACGGCTCTACGCCAGCCTCTTGAGGCGATTTTGTCGCAGATTGTTGCAAATCCTGCAAGGGTGAATGTCTGACTTCGGGGTTCAACTATTCAAAGGCGGGAGTAGACTTTCAGACATCCCCCAGCAGTATGACGAAGCGGGATCGGTACTTCGTGTCATCTTCGTTGGAGATGACAACTTCTCCGCGCCATTGACGGCATATTGAAGTCAATCGATCAGCTTGATTGCTTTAAAGGCCAACTCACATGAAACCATTACTGATTCTTGCATTGGTCGGTATGTCCTCGTTCGCCCTTGCCGATGAGGCCAAACCTGTCTCCACTGAGCCTGTCGCCCAGCAGTACGACTATTCCATGAACCTGGACATCAAACGGGTGATCAGTCTGTCGACCCTTCCGAATGTCTGCGAAGTGGTGCCGGCGACCATGACCTATGAAGACCATCAGGGCCAGGTGCATACCATTCAGTACCGCGCCATGGGCGAGGGCTGCCAGCAAGGCTGATTGCCCCGACCCTTCGCGGCCAAGCCTGCTCCCGCGGACCGAACTGGGTCTGCGGGAGCGCAAGCCCTCAGCCTGCCAACACGCGACACACCCGTTCCAACCCCTCCTTCAGTTCAGCACGGCTACCCGCCGCCGACAGGCTGATACGCACCGCCTGCTCCTGGCCCGCGCCCACGGCGAATACGCTCGCCGGCACGATCTCCACGTGCTGTGCGCGACACTGCGCTACCACCCTGTCAGCCCCTCGTGAAGCGGCCACCCAGGCATGGGGGGCAGGTTCGCTGGCGTTGCACAAGGCACTGCCCAGCACCTTGCGCGCCAGGCGCCAGCGCTCGCAGACTTCCGTGCGCTGCCAGGCCAGGCGTCGGGCTGCCGTACCGTCTTCGATCCACTGGCAGGCAACCTGCAGGTTCAGGGGCGAAATCGACCAGTGACTGGCCTTGGCGTGGGGGTCGACCTGCTCCAGCAGGCGAGGGTCGGCCACGATCCAGCCCAGCCTCAGTCCCGCGGCCACCGTCTTGGACAGGCTGCTGATCAGGACGCCGTGCTCGCCCAACAGCGGGTAGAGCGGTGGGCGGTCGCTGAGGGCGCCATAGACATCATCCTCGATCACCAGCAGTCCCAGGCGTTTGACCACCTCGGCAATTGCCTGGCGGCGCGCGTCGTCCATGCAGGCGCCGGTGGGGTTGTGCAGGGTCGGTGTGGTCACCAGTACCCGTGCGCCGCTGGCACGGGCAACCCGGTCCAGTTCATCTGGCCGTAGGCCCTGCGTGTCCAGCGCCACACCGTGCACCGGCAAGCGCAACTGGCGGCACGCCGCCTTGATGCCCGGCGCGGTCAAAGCCTCGAGCATGACCGGCTCGCCGGCCTGGCAGAGCGACTGCAGCAGCAAGGTGAGCCCGTGCTGGGCGCCTGCGCACAGGAGCAACTCGTCAGCCGCCAGTGTCAGGCCGCGATTGGCCAGCCAGCGGGCGCCTTGGAGCCTGCCCAGCAGCAACTGCTGCGGCCCGAGGTAATGGTCGAGCAATTGGCTCTGGCGCTGTGCCAGCAAGGCTTGCAGGCTGAGGTGAAGGTCCTGGTTGGTCGGGTCGGCCACCGGCACATTGGTCGACAGGTCGATCAGCGTGCCGTGCGGGTCATGCTGCTTGAGGCGAAACAACGTCGCTTCCTGGCTACCGGCCAGCACGTAAGTGCCACGGCCGACCTCGCCCGCCACCAGGTGGCGAGCGGCGGCTTCACGGTAGGCCTGCTGCGTGGTGCTGGGATTCAAGCCCAGTTTCCAGGCCAGACGACGCTGGGGAGGCAGGCGATCGCCGACCTTGAGCGTTCCACATTCGATGGCGCTGGCGATGGCGTCGACCAGCGCCAGGTAACGGGGGCGGCCATCCTCGACGAGTTCAGGAACCCACATGAAATTGCTGCCCATGCAATATAAGGATTTACCCATACAATGCCCGGCGCATAGGATCGGATCAACCTCTTGACCCTAAAGGATGACCGTCATGTTCGACCTAGCCGCCCTGCGTGAAGCTGCTGAATTCGTCCACCAGCATATCCCCGCCACCGCGCAGCATGCCTGGCCTTTGCTGGCTGCCCGGCTGGGGTGCGAGGTATGGGTCAAGCATGAGAACCATGCGCCTACCGGGGCATTCAAGGTGCGCGGCGGGCTGGTGTACGTGCGCTCGTTGCTGGCCTGCGGCAACCCACCCCAAGGCCTGGTCACTGCGACCCGTGGCAACCATGGCCAGAGCATGGCGATGGCGGCGCGACGGGCAGGCTTGCCGTTGGTGATCGTGGTACCGGAGGGGAATTCCAGGGAGAAGAACGCTGCCATGCGAGCACTTGGCGCCGAGCTGGTCGAGCACGGCGCGGACTTCGACGTGGCCCGCGAAGAGGCCAGCCGAATAGCCGCGGCGCGTGGCTATACCATGGTGCCCGCGTTCCACCCGGAGCTGGTGCGCGGGGTGGCGACCTACGCCCTGGAGCTGTTCGAAGCGGTGGCTGAGCTGGACTGCGTGTATGTGCCGATCGGCATGGGCTCGGGCATTTGCGGGCTGATCCAGGCGCGCAACCTGCTTGGCTTGAAGACCGAGATCGTAGGTGTGGTTTCCAGTGCGGCCGATGCCTATGCACAAAGCTTCGAGCAAGGACGCATCGTTACCACCGCCACTGCCAATACTTTCGCCGATGGCATGGCCTGCCGGGTTCCCAATGCCGATGCCCTCGCCCTGGTGCGCGAGCATGCGGCACGTATCGTGCGCGTGGACGACAGTGAAATCGCCCAGGCGATGCGCCTGTACCACGAAGCGACCCACAATACCTCCGAAGGTGCTGGAGCCGCGCCGCTGGCAGCGTTGATGCAGGAGCGGGGCAGGCAGGCTGGCAAGCGTGTGGCGGTAGTGCTCAGTGGGGCGAATGTGGACCGCGATCTGTATGCGCGGGCTCTGGCTGGCATCGAGCAACTCTGAGCCCATGGCAGGTCCAGGGTATTCAAGGGCAAGCCAATCTGGCTTGAGCAAGCGCCATGGCTTCCCATACAGTGCGCCAGTGTGCGCGCCGTGAACGCGCCTGTCTTCAACCTGTAGTCGAGTTTCCGATGCCTTTCTCCAACGGTTTTCTTCTGAGCCTGTCCCTGTGCCTGGATATCGGGGTGGCCAACATCGCCATGATCACACTCGCCATGCAGCGTGGTTTTCTCCAGGGCTTCTGGCTGGGCCTTGGCACTTGCGTGGGCGACTTGATCTATGCCGTGGCGGCGTTGGCCGGGATGACCGTTCTGTTGCAGTTCGAAGCCGTGCGCTGGGCCTTGTGGCTAGGGGGCTCGGCCTTGCTGGTGTGGTTCGCGCTGAAGATGTTGCTGGCAGCCTGGCGTGGCGGGCACATGGAGGCGCGAGGGCAAGTGGTGGTGGAATCGGGCTGGCGGGAGTTCCTGCGGGGGATCTTCCTGGCCATGTCGTCGCCCAGCGCCATCCTGTGGTTCGCGGCAGTGGGCGGGGTGCTGATTTCCCGTTCCGGGGGCGGTACTGCGCTGGAGGCGGGGTTGTTCCTTGGTGGCTTCCTCGCTGCAGGCCTGGTCTGGTGCCTGACCCTCTGTGGTATCGCCAGTCATGGCGGACGCCTGCTGGGCGACCGCTTGTTGACCTGGTCCTACCTGCTGTCAGCGGCGATCTTTTGTTATTTCGCGGTGTATGTGGTCGTTTCCGGCTACCGCGAATTCATCCTGGCAAGCCCCCCCTTGTAAACCGTCGAGCCTGGGTGCGAACGGACAGCCGGTGGCAGGGCAGGGGCATGGGTCAAGTGCCAGGTGACGGATCTGCGCTACGCTATCGAACCAGCACGGGCCAGGCATGCTTGCCTGGGCTCGATCAATGAGGTGATGGACATGAGCACACTACCGATTCCCCCCGTACGCTACGAGGATGGCCGGGCGCTGACGCTTGTGGGTTTGTGCGAGCGTTTCAACCTGAGCAATCTTGCTGGGCTGCCCTTGCTGTGGCAGCGTTTCGTCGATCACGGTGGCGATACGCCGTGGCTGCTCGGCAAAGACAGTTACGGTGTGTGCTATCACCCCGACGAACGTGGCGGTTTCGACTACCTGGCGGCGGTCGAGCTGAGTACCGACAGGACCCTTGCGCCAGGATTCACGACGCTGGCACTGGCACCGCAGCATTACGCTGTGTTCGAACATCATGGCAGCCTGCAAGCGCTGAAGGGGACCTTCCAGGGCCTGTTTGCCTGGTTGGCCCAGTCCGGCCTGCAGCAGGCCGATGCGGCGCTGTTCGAGCGCTACCCGGCAGGTTTCGACCCGACGGACCCAAACGCTGCGATGGAAATCTGGGTGCCGTTGCAACGCAAATAAATTCATCGCCCTGTCGATTTCCCCCGCTACCGTTCGACCAAGAGGTGAAGGCGCAGGAGATACCTGCGCCAAAATGCTCATGACCGAGCGCAGGAGTTCGCCGATGAACAGCGCAGCTGAAACCGAAATCCGTCAACTCATCGACACCTGGATGCAGGCCGTTCGCAACCGCGACCTGGATGGCATTGCCGCGCCCTATGCCGAGGATATCGTCGCCTTCGATGCCATCAAGGAACTGCAGTTCAAGGGCAAGGCTGCCTACCGGGCGCACTGGGAAATGTGCATGGGCTTTTGCACCGGGCCGATGATCTTCGAGTGTGCCGAACTCACCGTACACGCAGACGGTGACCTGGGCGTGGCCCACTGGCTCAACCGTTGCGGGCCATCGGACGATGAAAACCAATGTGGCTTCATGCGTGCCACGGTCGCCTATCGTCGGCGCGCCGGGCAATGGCAGGTTATTCACGAGCACTGGTCGGCGCCGTTCGACATGGAAACGCAAAAAGCACTGTTCGATCTCAAGCCCTGAGTCGATATCGCCAAACGCACTGCGCCCATCCCCAGGAGGCGACCATGAAATACCTGTGCCTGGTCTATTGTGACGAAGGGCTGTTGCACAGCCTGCCCGACAGCCCCGAAGACGCCGAATGCATGGCTTACGCACAGTCATTGCAGCACTCCGGGCGCATGCTGGCGGCCGAGGCACTCAAGCCTGTGCAGACCGCCACCACGGTACGCATGCGAGGCGGCCGCATGAGCCTGACCGATGGGCCGTTCGCCGAAACCAAGGAGCAACTGGCGGGTTTTTACCTGGTGGATGCCCGGGACTTGAACGAAGCCTTGAATATCGCCAAGGGTATCCCGGCGGCGCGGGTCGGCAGCGTGGAAGTGCGGCCGGTGCGTGATCTGCAACCCTGACCTGAGCGGAGTACAACAATAATGACGCTGGCACCCCTTGCAGAAGCGAAACACGAACTTTCCATCAGCCGCCTGATCGATGCCCCGCCGGCCAAAGTGTTTCGTGCCTGGACCGAACCTCAATGGTTGATGCAGTGGTGGGGGCCGCACGGCATGACCACCCCGCAGTGCGAGATGCAGCTATGGGTGGGCGGCTTGTTCCGGACCCTGATGCGCGCACCCGATGGCAGCGAGTTCCCGACCCAGGGGGTGTTCCTCGAAATCGCAGCACCCCGACGCCTGGTGTTCACCGATGCCTTCGGACCGGGTTGGGTACCGTCGGACAAGGCATTCATGACAGCGGTGGTGACCTTCGACGAGGAACAGGGCAAGACCCGCTACACCGCACGCGCCTGGCACTGGAGTGCAGCCGATAGCCTGGCCCATGAAGAGATGGGCTTTCATCAGGGCTGGGGAGAAAGCCTGGACCGGCTGGTGGAGGTTGTGACTCAGCGGATGCCGGACTGATGGTCGAGCTTGCGCAGGTCCGTGCCGAAGTCGAAGCGGTGTACCGGCGCGATTCACGGCGCATCCTGGCCACCCTGATCCGCTTGCTCGGTGACTTCGACTTGGCCGAGGAGGCCATGCACGAGGCCTTCTTCATCGCCGTCGACCGTTGGCGGCAGGCGGGCATTCCCGACAACCCGCGGGCATGGCTGGTGTCGACCGGTCGTTTCAAGGCCATCGATGCCCTGCGCCGGCGTGCCCGTTTCGACCGCTCCCAGGCAGACCTCATCATGCTCATCGAAGGCCAGGTTCAGGACCCCAGTGAGGACGCGTTGCTCGCCGACGACCGCTTGCGGCTGATCTTCACCTGTTGCCACCCGGCGTTGGCTGCCGACGCTCAGGTACCCTTGACCCTACGTGAAGTCTGCGACCTGACCACCGAGCAGATTGCCCGGGCCTTTCTGCTAAGCCCAGCGACGATTGCCCAGCGCATCGTGCGCGCCAAGGCGAAGATCCGCGATGCTGGCATCCCTTACCAGGTCCCGGCGTTGAACGAACTGCCCGAGCGTCTGGAAAGCGTGCTGCGAGTGATCTACCTGGTGTTCAACGAAGGCTATTCGGCGTCATCCGGTGCATGGCTGCTGCAACAGGAACTGACCGATGAGGCGATCCGCTTGGGGCGGCTGCTGGTCGATCTGTTACCCGACCCTGAGGTGATCGGCCTGTTGGCCTTGATGCTGTTGCAGGCATCAAGGCAGCAGGCGCGCAGCGATGCCCAAGGCAACCTGGTGTTGCTGGAACAACAGGACCGCCGCTTGTGGAACCACCAGCAGATCGCCGAAGGCTGTGCCCTGGTGCGTCAAGCGCTGCGCAGCCGGGCTTTTGGCGCTTATACCTTGCAGGCTGCGATTGCCGCGGTGCATGCCGAAGCTACCTCGGCAGAGCAGACCGACTGGGCCGAGATTGTCGGGCTTTACGATGAACTGCTGCGGCGATGGCCGTCGGCTGTGGTTGGGCTCAATCGCGCGGTGGCGCTGGCCAAGCGCGATGGGCCGCAGGCCGGACTGCGGGCGCTTGAATCGGTGCTGGCCGACGGGGCGTTGCAGGACTATCACCTGGCGCATGCGGCGCGGGCTGAACTGCATCAGCAGTTGGGGCACGTGGAGCAGGCTCGCGCGGCCTGGAAGCAAGCACTGGCGCTAACGTGGCAGGAGCCAGAGCGGCGGCATATAGAAAGTCGCCTGCGCTCGCTTGGGTGATGGCGTTGCTGGACTTATCGCCGGCAAGCCGGCGCCTACAGGTCGAAACGATGAGGGTGTAGGCGCGGGCTTAACGGCGATGAGGCTATCGCAGACTTACCCGATCAGCAGGCCACGAAGTTCGGCGGCGACACCAGATCGACGGTCTGCTGCTTGCGCGGCGCCAGGATCTCGGCCTCACCCTCGACCACCAGTTCATCGTTCTGGTTGTACACGTTGGTGGCGATGCGCACCTTGAACTTAGGCAGCTTTTCGAGGATTTCCAGGCGCACGGTCAGGGTATCGCCAATTTTCACCGGCTTCTGGAAGCTCATTTTCTGGCCCAGGTAAATGGTGCCAGGGCCAGGCAGGGTGCAGGCCACCGCGGCGCTGATCAGGGCGCCGCTGAACATGCCGTGGGCAATGCGCTCGCGGAACATGCTCTTGGCGGCGAACTCGGCATCCAGGTGGACCGGGTTGTGGTCACCTGACATCGCGGCGAACAGCTGGATGTCGCGTTCTTCCACGGACTTTTCGTAGCTGGCCTTCTGGCCGACTTCAAGGGCTTCGTAAGGCGTGTTGGTGACCTGGGTCATCGGGGCTTCCTTCATGGACGGACGAGGCGGCTTTCATTCACTGCGGGCAGGGCGGTCCAGGACCAGCGCTTGTTCCAGCCAGCCGAGCAGATCGGCGGTAACCTCGTCACGATTGGTTTCATTGAGTACTTCGTGCCGCGCCTGAGCATACACGCGCAGTTGCACATGTCGATTGCCGGTCGCGCGCAGCGCGTCAGCCAGATGGGTAAGACGCTTGCCAGCACTCACCGGATCACATTCGCCGCCCATGACCAGTATCGGCAGGTTCGGGTCGATCTGCGCCAGGTGCTTGGCCTGGCTGATCTGTGCCAGTCCCTGCAGCAGATCGAGCCACAATTGGTTGGTGCAACGGAAGCCGCACAGCGGGTCATTCACATACAGGTCGACTTCCGAAGGGTCGCGGCTGAGCCAGTCGAAGGCGGTGCGATTGGGCTTGAACGCTTTGTTGAACGAGCCGAACGACAGCCAGTCGATCAGCGCGCTCTTGCCCAATGGGCCTTGGCGCCAGGCTTCCAGGCGGGCGACCAGGCGCGCCGCGCGATACAGCGCCGCTGGCTGGAAATTGGAGCCGCTCAGGATCGCCCCCTGAAGGCTGGCGCTGTGGTGCAACAGGTAAGCCTGGGCGATGTAGCTGCCCATGCTGTGTCCCAGCATGAACAGGGGGGTACCGGGGTATTGCTGGCCGATGTGCTGGGTAAGCACGCCCAGGTCGTTGAGTACGGCATTCCAGCCATGTTGCTTGGCGAACAGGCCAAAGTTACCCCCTTCGGCAGTACGGCCGTGGCCCCGCAAATCCGGTGCGAACAAGGCAAAACCTGCGTTGCACAGCGCTTGGCCCAGGCGCTGGTAGCGGCCGGCGTGCTCGGCCATGCCATGCACCAGCAGCACGGCGGCCTTGACCGGCGTGGCCGGCAACCATTGGTGCACATACAGGCTGCAATGCTCGCTGGCGGGGAGCCAGAAGGCGTCGTAAGGCATGGCGGGTCCTTTGCGCGGGGGTCAGAGCACAGTTTATGCACAACCGGCCAGATTGCAGGAAGGGCACAAATAAGATTCACAATGTTAATGGCGACACTTGGCGTGTATGCCACCTTGAACTTACCTGTTAACGTCAGATCAATGCCGTTTCGCCTCCGGGCGGAAGGGACAAGGGACTAAAGGACAACGCGCCACATCGTGGGTCAAGGCAGAGGAACAATAATAAATGCAAGCCGAATTCTGGAATGACAAACGCCCGGCGGGCGTGCCATCCACCATCGACCTCAATGCTTACAAGTCTGTCGTCGAAGTCTTCGAGCGCTCATGCAAGCGCTTTGCCGACCGTCCGGCGTTCAGCAACCTGGGAGTGACCCTGACTTACGCAGAGCTGGAGCGGCACTCGGCAGCCTTCGCCGCCTGGCTCGAGCACCACACCGACCTGAAGCCGGGCGATCGCATCGCCGTGCAGATGCCCAACGTCTTGCAGTATCCCATCGCCGTGTTCGGCGCGCTGCGGGCCGGCCTGATCGTGGTGAACACCAACCCGCTCTACACCGAACGCGAGATGCGCCATCAGTTCAAGGACTCCGGCGCCCGTGCGCTGGTGTACCTGAACATGTTCGGCAAGCGTGTGCAGGAAGTGTTGCCCGATACCGCTATCGAGTACCTGATCGAAGCCAGGATGGGCGACCTGCTGCCTGCAGCCAAGGGCTGGTTGATCAACACTGTGGTCGACAAGGTCAAGAAGATGGTGCCGGCCTATCGGTTACCTCAGGCCGTGCCGTTCCGCCAGGTACTGCGCCAGGGGCGCGACCTGACCCACAAGTCGGTGGAGCAGGGGCTGGACGATATCGCCGTGCTGCAGTACACCGGTGGCACGACCGGGCTGGCCAAGGGCGCGATGCTGACCCACGGTAACCTGGTGGCCAACATGCTTCAGGTGCTGGCCTGCTTCTCCCAGCATGGCCCGGATGGCCAGCGCTTGATCAAGGACGGGCAGGAAGTGATGATCGCGCCGCTGCCGCTGTACCACATCTATGCCTTTACCGCGAATTGCATGTGCATGATGGTCACCGGCAACCATAACGTACTCATCACCAATCCGCGTGATATCCCTGGCTTCATCAAGGAGTTGGGCAAGTGGCGTTTCTCGGCGCTGCTGGGGCTGAACACGCTGTTCGTGGCATTGATGGACCACCCAGGGTTCAAGAACCTCGACTTCTCCGCACTGAAGGTCACCAACTCTGGCGGTACGGCCCTGGTCAAGGCCACCGCCGAGCGCTGGGAGAGTCTCACCGGCTGCCGCATCGTCGAGGGCTATGGCCTGACCGAGACTTCGCCGGTTGCCAGTACCAATCCTTATGGCCAGATGGCGCGCCTTGGCACCGTGGGAATTCCGGTGGCCGGCACGGCATTCAAGGTCATCGACGATGACGGCAACGAGTTGGCGCTGGGCGAGCGGGGCGAGCTATGCATCAAGGGGCCGCAGGTGATGAAGGGTTATTGGCAGCAACCTGAAGCCACCGCCCAGGCCCTGGATGCGGAGGGCTGGTTCAAGACCGGTGACATTGCGGTGATCGACCCGGATGGCTTCACCCGCATCGTTGACCGCAAGAAGGACATGATCATCGTCTCGGGTTTCAATGTTTACCCCAACGAGATCGAAGACGTGATCATGGGGCACCCGCAGGTAGCCAACTGTGCCGCTATCGGCGTGCCGGACGAGCGCTCGGGGGAGGCGGTGAAACTGTTCGTAGTCCCTCGGGAAAAGGGGTTGAGCGTCGACGAACTCAAGGCCTACTGCAAGGCCAACTTCACGGGCTACAAAGTGCCCAAGCACATCGTACTGCGAGATTCACTACCGATGACCCCTGTGGGCAAGATTTTGCGGCGGGAGCTGCGTGACATCGCCTGATTCCAGGGTGGCCTCTTCGCGGCAGAACCCGCTCCCCTGGGTAATGGTGGGGCGGGTTTACCCGCGTATGCCGTGGAGCCGCTCTAGAATGCACCTTCATGCGCATTTTGCGACATTTTGGATAAATACTCTAAAAATGACCTGTATCGTTCATTGAGTCATTTTTGTGACCATTGAGGCCGTTTTGGGCTCTAGGCGACCCTATTCAAAGCTGTTACTCTCGGCGCGCTTCCAGGTGATTCGGTTTGCAATGAACCGTCATCGCATATCAATAATAAACGCATCTACGCGTAAATGAACTTCGCTGTTGCTGAAGGAGTGGGCTTCCATGATCGAAAATTTTTGGAAGGATAAGTACCCAGCCGGGATTACGGCGGAAATCAATCCTGACGAATTCCCCAACATCCAGGCGGTACTGAAGCAATCCTGCCAACGCTTTGCAGATAAACCGGCCTTTAGCAACCTGGGCAAGACCATCACCTATGGCGAGTTGTATGCGCTGTCTGGCGCCTTTGCCGCCTGGCTGCAGCAGCATACCGACTTGAAACCGGGTGATCGCATTGCCGTGCAGTTGCCCAACGTCTTGCAGTATCCGGTCGCGGTATTTGGCGCCATGCGTGCCGGCCTGATCGTGGTCAACACCAACCCGTTGTACACCGCGCGGGAAATGGAACACCAGTTCAACGACTCCGGCGCCAAGGCGCTGGTGTGCCTGGCCAACATGGCCCACCTGGCCGAGAAGGTCGTGCCCAAGACCCAGGTCAAGCACGTCATCGTCACCGAAGTGGCCGACCTGCTGCCGCCGCTCAAGCGCCTGTTGATCAACAGCGTGATCAAGTACGTGAAGAAGATGGTGCCGGCATACAACCTGCCGGGCGCGGTGCGCTTCAACGACACCTTGGCGCTGGGCAAGGGCCAGCCGGTAACCGAAGCCAATCCACAACCTAACGATGTGGCCGTGCTGCAATACACTGGCGGAACCACCGGCGTGGCCAAAGGGGCGATGCTGACTCACCGCAACCTGGTGGCCAATATGCTGCAGTGCCGCGCGCTGATGGGCTCGAATCTGCACGAAGGTTGCGAGATCCTGATCACCCCGCTGCCGCTGTACCACATCTATGCCTTCACCTTCCATTGCATGGCCATGATGCTGATCGGCAACCACAACGTGCTGATCAGCAACCCGCGTGACCTGCCCGCCATGGTCAAGGAACTGGGCAAGTGGAAGTTCAGTGGCTTCGTGGGCCTGAACACGCTGTTCGTGGCCCTGTGCAACAACGAGGCGTTCCGTGCCCTGGACTTCTCGGCGCTGAAGATCACCCTGTCCGGTGGCATGGCCTTGCAATTGAGCGTGGCCGAACGCTGGAAGACCGTTACCGGCTGCGCCATTTGCGAAGGCTACGGCATGACCGAAACCAGCCCGGTGGCGGCGGTCAATCCGGCGGATGCCAACCAGGTCGGCACCATTGGCATCCCGGTGCCGTCGACCCTGTGCAAGGTCATCGACGACAACGGCCAGGAACTGCCGCTGGGCGAAGTGGGCGAGCTGTGCGTCAAGGGCCCGCAAGTGATGAAGGGTTACTGGCAGCGGGAAGATGCCACCGCCGAGATCCTCGACAGCGAGGGCTGGCTGAAGACCGGTGACATCGCGTTGATCCAGCAAGATGGCTACATGCGCATCGTCGACCGCAAGAAGGATATGATCCTGGTCTCGGGCTTCAACGTGTACCCCAACGAACTGGAAGATGTGCTCGCCAGTTTGCCGGGCGTGCTGCAGTGCGCGGCCATCGGCGTGCCGGACGAGAAGTCGGGCGAGGTGATCAAGGTGTTCATCGTGGTCAAGCCAGGCATGACCCTGACCAAGGAGCAGGTGATGGAGCACATGCGTGCCAATGTCACCGGCTATAAGGTGCCGCGCTACATCGAGTTCCGGGATGCGCTGCCGACCACCAACGTGGGCAAGATCCTGCGGCGTGAGCTGCGCGATGAAGAGTTGAAGAAGCAAGGGCTGAAGAAGATCGCCTGAACGACTTCTCTGGCCACTTCGCGGGTAACCCCGCTTCCACAGGTATCGCAAGAGCCCTGTTGAAGCGGGTTTATCCGTGCATGCTTCAGCGCATTTTTTCCAGCATCTGGTAGTACCACATCCCCGCCGCCAGCAGCGGATTCCCCAGCAGATCGCCCATTGGCACCCTGATGTGCTTGCACGCTGCGAAGGTGTCGAACTTTTCGAGCGTTCCTGTCAATGCCTCGGCCATGATCTCGCCCATGATGTGGCTGGTGGCGATGCCATGCCCGGAATAACCCTGGCAGTACCACACGTTGTCCGAAAGCTTGCCCAGCTGTGGAATGCGGTTGACCACGATGCCCATGGCGCAACTCCACTGGAACTCGATCGGGATGCCCTTGAGTGCCGGGAAGGTCCGCTCGATGCAAGGGCGCAGCTCGCCCTCGATATCACGCGAATCCTTGCCCGAATAGTTGGCGCCGCCGCCGAACAGCAGGCGCTTGTCAGCCGTCAGACGGTAGTAGTCGAGCACGAATCGGCAGTCGTACACCGCCAGGTCTTGCGGGTTGATCTGCTCGGCCAGCTCGCCCAACGGCGCGGTGGTGACGATGCCGCCCATGGCTGGGAAGATCTTGCCCTTGAGCTGGCGCTTTTCCAGCTTGTGGTAGACATCGCCGGCCAGCATCACCTGGCGGGCCTCGATCCTCCCTTCGGCGGTGACCACCGCCGGACGCGGGCCATGGACGATCTCCAGTACCTCGGAGTTTTCGAAGACCAGAGCACCCAGGCTGTGGGCGGCACGGGCTTCGCCCAGGCACAGGTTGAGCGGATGCAGGTGCAGGTTGCGTCGGTTCTTCAGCGCACCCAGGTACAGCGGGCTTTGCAGGTGTCGGGAGACGGCCTGGCGGTCGAGCAGTTGCACCTGGTCCCCCATGCCACGACGTTGGGCTTCGGCTTCGAACCCGCGCAGTTCTGCCATGTGCGAGGGCTTCATGGCGGCATGCAGGTGGCCACGCTTGAGGTCGCAATCTATTCGATAGCGCTCGACGCGCTGTTCGATGATCTGGTGCCCTCGCCAGCGCAGGTGCCAGATGAAGTCGTCGACCTCGCTGCCGAGGCGTTTGCGCATCTGCGCGCGCATGGCCTCATCACCGGACAGGCTGCCGGTGACCTGGCCGCCGTTGCGCCCACTGGCACCCCAGCCGATGCGATTGGTTTCGACAATGGCAACTTTCAGGCCACGCTCGGCCAGCTCCACGGCGGTGGCCACGCCGGTGAACCCGCCGCCGATGATGGCCACGTCGACCTCCACCGTGCCCTTGAGGGTCGGGTACTGCGTGTGGTCGTTCAACGTGGCGCTGTAATAGGACGGCGCGCGCTGGGCTGGCCCGTTCTTCACTGCTGCGTTCATTGGGTGTTCCTTGTTCTTCAATAGGGTAGGGCTCAGGCCTGGTGCAGGTACCAGCGCCAGTCCTGTTCGCTGACTTCGGCCATGAACTGGCGATACTCGGCGCGTTTGACCTTCAAATAGACCCCCAGGAAAGCCTCGCCCAGCGCTTCGCGAGCCCAGTCAGAGCGTTCCAGACTGTCCAGTGCGGTCAGCCAGTCGGTGGGCAGGAATTCGGTGGCCTGGGCATAACCGTTACCTTCGATCGGCGCACCGGGGTCCAGCTGCTCGCGAATACCACGGTGGGTGGCAGCCAGAATGGCCGCCGCGGCCAGGTAAGGGTTGGCATCTGCGCCGCATATGCGGTGCTCGACATGCCGGCTGTTGGCCGGGCCGCCTGGCACGCGCAGGCTCACGGTGCGGTTGTCCACCCCCCAGGTGGGGGCCAGCGGCGCATAGCTGTTGGCCTGGAAGCGTCGGAACGAGTTGGCATTGGGGCAGAACAGCAGCAACGACTCGCGCAAGTGGCGCAGCATGCCGGCCACGGCCTGGCGCAAGAGGGGGGTGCCGGCCTTGTCGTCGCTGGCAAACAGGTTGTTGCCAGCGCTATCGGCCAGGCTCAGGTGCATGTGCATGCCCGTGCCGGCCAGTTCGGCGAATGGCTTGGCCATGAAACAGGCCTGCATACCATGGGCGTGGGCCACACCCTTGACCAGGCGTTTGTAGCGCACAGCCTGGTCCATGGCGGTCAGGGCGTCACCGTGTTCCAGGGTGATTTCCACCTGGCCGGGCGCGTACTCGGAAATCGCGGTACGTGCCGGAATGCCCTGGGCTTTGCAGGCGGCGTACAGGTCGGCCAGGAACGGCTCGATCTGCTCCAGTTCACGCAGGCCGTAGACCTGGGTGGTACGCGGTCTGCCGCCATCGGCATCCAGCGCCGGTTGCGGGCGTCCTTGGGCATCGCGCTTTTGGTCAAGCAGGTAGAACTCCAGCTCGCAGGCCATCACCGGGTAATAGCCGTCGGCCTTCAGCGCATCGAGGGTGCGCAGCAGTACATGACGGGGGTCGGCAACGCTGGCAGGCAAGCCCTCGGTAGGGTGCATGCTGACCTGCACCGCGGCGGTCGGTACGCGGCGCCAGGGCAGGCGCACCAGCGAGCCGTCCAAGGGGTAGGCGCGGCAATCGATGTCGCCGACATCCCACACCAGCCCGGAGTTTTCCACGTCGTCGCCGTTGAGGGTCAGGCCAAGGATGGTGCTGGGCAGTGGGCGACCGCTGGCATAGACGGCCATCAGCTCATCGCGGTGCAGCAGCTTGCCGCGGGGCACGCCATTGGCGTCGAGGATGAACAGTTCGAACAGCTCGATATCGGGGTTTTCAGCCAGGAAGCGGCTGGCCTGCTCTGGGTGTGCAAAGTGCATATTGGTTCGCTCATGGGCGCACAGGACCGCCGCGCATGCGGGCGGTCAAGCTGAGTCAATCGGCCGATAGGGGCCGGTTCGGATCAGTCAAGCGTGAGCGAAGTATCCGGTGGGCGTGCGTGACGGCAGTGCCACAGGGCCCAGAAGGCAAGGATGATGTGGACCAGCGGATTTTCACCGGCACAGCTTCGGGCCTTCGGCAGCGAAGGGCGGGAGGACGGTGGGGCGAGGAGCTGGACGCAAGTCATGCCTTCGATACTCACATGCGGCGTAAGGTTGATTAAAGCAGTGAATGGCAACCTTCACATCTGGCTTCGCTAAACATTCGCAGGCGTGCGGACGCCGCGATAGCCATCGGAGCCTGCTTACCGGCGCTGGGACCGGTGCAGACAGCAAACAACCGTCAAATCTGCGACAATCGCGCATCTCTCGCATGCCGATCATGAAAAAGCAGGCTCACCTGCACGATTAAAAAGCCCCATGACAGACCACGCCATCGACCAATTGCTGAAAAACCTCGACCACGCCATGATCGCCGACCGCCATCGACTGCGGCGGCAGATCCATGAGCTGCGCAAGCGCCCTGACGAAGCCAAGCTGGCGCAATGGGTGGAAAAGGTCCAGGCATCCTGCGCCCAGGTCACCGCACGCCAGCAGAGCGTGCCGCACATCCGCTACGACGACAGCTTGCCGATTGCCGCCAAGCGCGACGAAATCAAGAAAGCCCTGTCCGAAAACCAGGTGCTGGTGATCGCAGGTGAGACCGGCTCGGGCAAAACCACCCAGCTGCCGAAGATTTGCCTGGAGCTTGGCCGTGGCAGCCATGGCCTGATCGCCCATACCCAGCCTCGGCGAATCGCTGCGCGCAGCGTTGCCGCGCGGGTGGCAGAAGAGCTGGGCACGCCGTTGGGCGGGTTGGTGGGTTATCAGGTGCGCTTCGAAGACCAGAGCGACAGCAACACCTTGGTCAAGCTGATGACCGACGGTATCCTGCTCGCTGAAACCCAGCACGACCGCTTCCTCGAACGCTACGACACGATCATCGTCGACGAGGCTCACGAGCGCAGCCTGAACATCGACTTTCTCCTGGGCTACCTCAAGACGCTGCTGCACCGTCGTCCCGACCTGAAACTGATCATCACTTCGGCGACCATCGACCTGGAGCGCTTCTCCAAGCACTTCGACGGCGCGCCGATCATCGAGGTGTCCGGCCGTACCTACCCGGTAGAAACCTGGTACCGCCCGTTGACCAGCGAGCAGGACGAGGAAGGCAACCAGGTCGAGGACGATCTCACGGTCGACCAGGCGATTCTCGCTACCCTGGACGAGCTGGCCCAGCATGAGCGCAGCGAAGGCAAGGGGCCGGGCGATGTGCTGGTGTTCCTGCCTGGTGAGCGCGAGATTCGCGATGCCGCCGACATCCTGCGCAAGGCCCAGCTTCGCCACACCGAGATCCTGCCGCTGTATGCCCGGCTTTCCCCGGCCGAGCAGCAGCGCATTTTCCAGCCCCATACCGGGCGCCGGGTGGTGCTGGCGACCAACGTGGCCGAAACCTCGCTGACGGTGCCGGGTATTCGTTACGTGATCGATACCGGTACTGCACGCATCAGCCGCTACAGCTACCGCGCCAAGGTGCAGCGCTTGCCGATCGAGGCCGTGTCCCAGGCCAGTGCCAACCAGCGCAAAGGCCGCTGCGGCCGCGTCGAGCCGGGTATTTGCGTGCGTCTTTACAGCGAAGAGGATTTCAACGGCCGGCCAGCGTTCACCGACCCGGAAATCCTGCGCACCAACTTGGCGGCCGTCATCCTGCAGATGCTGCACCTGCGCCTGGGCGCCATCGATGCCTTCCCGTTCATCGAACCGCCGGATGGCAAGGCCATCAGTGACGGCTTCAACCTGCTGCAGGAGCTGTCGGCGGTCAACCGCGAGAACCAGCTGACGCCGCTGGGCCGCCAGCTGGCGCGCTTGCCGATCGACCCGCGACTGGGCCGTATGCTGCTCGAAGGCGCGCGCCAGGGCAGCCTGCAGGAAATACTGATCGTCGCCAGTGCATTGTCGGTGCAGGACCCCCGCGAACGCCCACCCGAGCGACAGCAAGCCGCCGACCAGGCCCATGCCCAGTGGAAGGATGTCGACTCCGACTTCGCTGCCCTGGTCAATCTGTGGCGCGGTTTCGAGGAGCAGCGCCAGGCGCTGACCGCCAACCCGCTGCGCAACTGGTGCCGGAAAAACTTCCTGAATTACCTGCGTCTGCGTGAATGGCGCGATGCTCATCGCCAGTTGGCGCTGATCTGCCGCGACCTGCAATTGGCGGTGAACAAGGATCCGTCGGACTATCAGCGGATGCACAAGGCCATTCTCAGCGGATTGCTGAGTCAGATCGGCCACAAGACCGAAGATGGCGACTACCAGGGCGCCCGCCAGCGGCGTTTCTGGGTGCATCCGTCCTCGGGGCTGGGCCGCAAGCGCCCGCAGTGGGTGATGGCCGCCGAACTGGTGGAAACCACCAAGCTGTATGCGCGGATGGTGGCCAAGATCGAGCCCGACTGGATCGAACCGCTGGCCACGCACCTGGTCAAGAAGAACCATTTCGAACCGCATTGGGAGAAGAAGCGCGGGCAGGTGGTGGCCTACGAACAGATCACCCTGTACGGGCTGATCCTGGTGGGCCGCCGTCCGGTGCACTTCGGGCCCATCGACCCGGTGGCTTCGCGTGAGTTGTTCATTCGTGAAGCGCTGGTTGGTGGCGAGATCCAGTCGCGGGCCAAGTGCCTGTCGGCCAACAAGCGCCTGCTCGAAGAACTCGACGAGCTGGAAGCCAAGGCCCGCCGCCGTGACATCCTGGCCGACGAAGAGACCCTCTACGCCTTTTATGAAGCGCGGCTACCGGCAGAGATCCACCAGACCGCAACCTTCGACAGCTGGTACCGCATGGGCAGCCAGAAGGACCCCAACCTGTTGATCATGCGCGAGGAAGACGTGCTGGCCCGTGAAGCCAGCGAGGTCACCGCAGCGCAATACCCCGACAGCTTGCAGGTGGGTGACCTGCGCTTGCCGTTGAGTTACCACTTCGAGCCAGGCCACCCGCGCGATGGCGTGACCGTGCGGGTGCCCGCGCCGTTGCTGCCGAGCCTGCCGGGCGAGCGCTTGGAGTGGCTGGTGCCGGGCTTGCTGGAAGCCAAGTGCGTGGCCTTGGTGCGTAACCTGCCCAAGGCCCTGCGCAAGAATTTCGTGCCGGTACCCGACTTCGTCAAGGCATCGCTTGCCCGCATGACTTTCGGCCAAGGCGCATTGCCCCAGGCGTTGGGCCAGGAGTTGCTGCGCATGACGGGCGCTCGGGTGTCCGATGAGGCCTGGGACGAGTCGGTGCGCCTGGTCGAAGGGCACCTGCGGATGAACATCGAAGTGGTCGATGGCCAAGGCAAGTTCCTCGGCGAAGGGCGTGACCTGGCCGAGCTGACGGCACGTTTCGCTGCCGCCAGCCAGGCAGCGCTGGCCGTACCGCGCAACGACAAAACCGAGCAGCCGGTGCAGGCCAAGGCTTTCAGCGAAGTGGCGCAAACCGCCCAGCAGAAGATCGCGGGGTTGTCGATGACGGTCTACCCGGCGCTGGTCGAAGCGAACGGCACCGTGCGCGAGGCGCGCTTCTCGACCTTGGCCGAGGCTGAGTTCCAGCATCGTCGCGCCCTCCAGCGTCTGTTGCTGCAGCAGTTGGCCGAACCCGCCAAGTACCTACGTGGCAAGTTGCCAGGGCTGACCGAGTTGGGCTTGCTGTACCGCGAACTGGGCCGTATCGAGGCGCTGGTCGAGGACATTCTGTTGGCCAGTCTCGACAGTTGCATCCTTGAAGGGGAAGACCCGCTGCCGCGCGATGGCGCCGCATTGGCCGGCCTGGCCGAACGCAAGCGCGGTAGCTGGGCCGAGCATGCCGAGCGTCTGGCCCGCCAGGCCCTGGAGGTGCTTAAGTTGTGGCACGGCCTGCAAAAGCGCTTCAAGGGCAAGATCGACCTCAGCCAGGCGGTGTCGCTCAACGACATCAAGCAGCAACTGAGCAACCTGGTGTATCCAGGCTTCGTGCGCGAAACACCGGGAGTCTGGTTCAAGGAGTTGCCGCGCTATCTCAAGGCCGTCGAGCTGCGTCTCGAGAAGCTGGGCGCCCAGGTGCAGAAGGACAGGGTCTGGAGCGGCGAGCTGGGCAACCTGTGGGCACAGTACAAGGCGCGTGCCGACAAGCATGCCCAGGAGGGCAAGCGTGACGAGCAACTGACGCTGTACCGCTGGTGGCTGGAAGAGTATCGCGTATCGTTGTTCGCCCAGCAGTTGGGCACCAAGGTGCCAATTTCCGACAAGCGATTAAGCAAACAGTGGAGTCAGGTAGAGGGCTAAACTTCCCTGTTTGTGGCACACTTGGGTGAATTTTTGGGCCGTTTAGCGGCCTATCGCGGGCAACCCGCTCCTGAAGGAGCGGGGTTTGGCCGCGACGAGTGTGTAACCCTTTGTCTTTAAGTTGGCACTAAAGTGCCATTATCTGTCATGTTTCCAGCCAGCGCCCCGTGGCGATGGCCTTTGACCAGAGGAACGACCGTGCATAACGTCGTGATCAGCGGCACCGGCCTGTATACCCCGGCCCAGAGCATTTCCAACGAAGAACTGGTGGCGTCGTTCAACACCTGGGCGCAGCAGTTCAACCACGATAACGCAGCGGCCATCGAGCGTGGCGAGGTCGAGGCAGCACCGCTTTCCGATGCAGCTTTCATCGAAAAGGCTTCGGGCATCAAGAGCCGCTTCGTCATGGACAAGGCCGGCATTCTCGACCCTTTGCGCATGAAGCCGCGGCTGCCGGAGCGTAGCAATGACGAGCCGTCGATCCTCTGCGAAATGGCCGTGGCCGCAGCCCGACAGGCCCTGAAGCGCGCCGGTCGTACGGCGGCGGATGTCGACGGGGTGATCGTCGCCTGCTCCAACCTGCAACGCCCGTACCCGGCAATCGCCATCGAGGTGCAGAAGGTATTGGAGATTCAGGGTTTTGCCTTCGACATGAACGTGGCGTGCTCCTCGGCCACCTTCGGCATCCAGACCGCCGCCAACAGTGTGCAACTGGGCCAGGCCCGGGCGGTGCTGATGGTCAACCCGGAAGTCTGCACCGGTCACCTGAACTTCCGTGACCGCGATAGCCATTTCATCTTCGGTGATGCCGCCACTGCGGTGCTGATCGAACGTGCCGACCAGGCTACCTCCAGCCACCAGTTCGAGATTGTCAGCAGCAAGCTGTGGACCGAGTTCTCCAACAACATCCGCAACAACTTCGGCTTCCTCAACCGCGCGGCGGAAGAAGGCGAGGGCGCTGCGGACAAATTGTTCATCCAGGAAGGCCGCAAGGTGTTCCGCGAGGTGTGCCCGAAAGTGGCCGAACTGGTTGGTGCTCACCTTCAAGAAAATGGCCTTCAGCCGAGCGATGTGAATCGCTTCTGGCTGCACCAGGCCAACCTGAGCATGAACCACTTGATCGTCAAGAAGCTGTTGGGACGTGAGGTCGCTGAAGAAGAGGCACCGGTGATTCTGGACCGCTATGCCAACACCAGTTCGGCAGGCTCGGTGATTGCCTTCCACCTGTATCAGGATGATCTGGCCCCAGGTTCGCTGGGCGTGCTGAGCTCGTTCGGCGCGGGGTATTCGATTGGTAGCGTGATTCTGCGCAAGCGTTGAGTCTTGGGCTGACGGAACCGGTCTCTTCGCAGGTCAACCCGCGAAGAGACCGGTGCATTTCTACCCGGCATGAAAAAGGCGAGAAATGCTGGATGGGGTCAGCATTTCTCGCCTGGACGTAGAGCGAACCCTTAGAACTTGGCTTCCAGGTCGACCTGCAGGGTGTCGACGTCAGCATTGCTGTTCGGCAACTGCGACAGGTCGGTCTTGGCCATCAGGTAGGTAGCGCCCAGCGAGAAGTTCTTGTCGATCTCGTAACCGACCTTGAACTTGTGGCCACGCGAGCCGGTGTAGCCGTTGCCGAAGTCGGAATCAGTGAACAGGCTGACCACGGCGTTGCGCTGCACATCGCGGTAGTTGTAGTCCAGGCTCCAGGCTCCGAGCTTGGTCTTCAGACCGGCCAGCCAGGCCTGGTCTTCGCCGTCGGTGCTCTCGGTGTTCTTCACGTACTGGCCGTAAGCCGACAGCGGGATGGCGAAGCCGGTAAAGTCGATCTGGCCGAAGCCTTCGACCAGGTTGAACTCGTTGGTGGTGTTGCCGAACGACTGGAGGATGGCGGCTTCCTTGTCGTTGTCATAGCCGTAGATGCTCGCACCCACGGTGACTTTTAGGGCATCGACCGGCGCGAACTTGGTCCCCAACTGGCCGTGGTAGACCTGGGCGTCGTGCTTGTATTGCACGCCGTCACCATCGACGTTGTCCTTGAGGGTGTACTGACCGGCGCTGGCGAACACTTCGGCGCCGCCCAGATCGGTTTTGTAGGTGGCGGCGAAGCCTTCCGGGTTGATGTCGCTGTCCCAGATGATGTCGCCCATGCTCACCCAAGGCTGCTGCATCTTGCCGCCGATCAGGTGCAGGTTCGGCACGCCGGTAGGGTGCCAGTCCAGGTAAGCCTGGTCGACCCACAGCGACTTCTTGTCGAAGTAGTTGTCGAAGCTCTGATTGGTCGAGCGACGGTCGGCGCTGCTGCCAGTGGCGATACGCACGCCTGCGTCGACTTGCGGGTTGATCTCGCTGTAGAAGCCAACGCGGGCACGGACGCGCTGACGATCCTGGTTGCCGCTGCTGCTGTTCGGATCGTCGACGTTGACGTCTTCGTAGCGCAGGCGTACATCACCTTTGATCTGGGTCTTGGCGGCCCATGCCACTTTCTGTTCGAAAGAACTCAGGCGGTCGGACTGAGCTTTCTGGTCGGCCTTTTCCTTGGTTTCCTTTGCCAGGTCGCCCTGCAGTTCGTTGTACTGCGCCTGATTGATCGAGCCATTGGCGCGGAGCATCTCGAGCAGCTTGGCGTCGACAGCAGCACTGGCCGGAGTACTCAGAGCCAGCATCATGCCGGTGAGGCTCACTCCGGTAAGTGTAGAAACAAGACGCATAAGGTTCTCCCTACTGAAAAAAATGGGGGAGGCTCTGCGCCCGCCCCTATGTTGGCATGTCTTCGGAAAGGGCCTGAATAGACAGGTTCTGAGGTTCCGGAAAACAGGCGCAAGTATTGCGGGGGCGAATGACAGATTAATGTCTAATTAGTGGCACTGTGGTTAAGTAATTGAGAATGAAAGGATAAGCGGGGGCCTGCACCATTTGAGCGACAGTGCGTCTTTCCGAGATACTGGCCCCCTCAAACCGAGAGTCGATACCGTGACCAGCCTCTACAGCCTTGCCCATTTGCGTGACTTGCCAGCGGCCACCTGGGATGCGTTGGTGCCTGCAGGCCAGCCCTTTCTACGCCATGCATTCTTGAGTTCGATGGAAGACAGCGGCAGCGTCGCACCCAGCACCGGCTGGGCTGCCGAGCACCTGGTGCTGGAGCGTGATGGAAAGGTGCGGGCGCTGCTGCCGGCCTACCGCAAATGGCATTCGTTCGGTGAGTACGTGTTCGACCATGGTTGGGCGGATGCCTGTGAGCGAGCCGGGATCGCCTATTACCCCAAACTGCTCGGTGCCGTGCCGTTCAGCCCGGTCAGTGGCCCGCGCCTGCTCGCCAGCGCGCCCGACGATGGCCTGGTGTTGCTTCAGGCGTTGCCGGAGTACCTGGGCAAGGGCGGCTTGTCCGGGGCGCATATCAACTTTACCGAGCCCGCGCTGGATGAGCAGATCGCCGGCTTGCCGGGCTGGATGGAGCGGTTGGGTTGCCAGTTCCACTGGCGCAACCGGGGTTATCGGGACTTTCAGGACTTTCTCGATACCTTGAGTTCACGCAAGCGCAAGCAGATGCGCAAGGAGCGTGAGCAGGTGGCCGGGCAGGGCATTGATTTTCAGTGGTATCGGGGCGATGAACTGGACGAGGCGCGATGGGACTTCGTCTATCGCTGCTACGCCAATACCTACGCAGTGCGTCGGCGTGCGCCCTACCTGACGAGGGAATTCTTCAGCCTGTTGGCGGAACGTATGCCGGCGTCGGTGCAGGTCGTCATGGCTCGTCAGGGCGGGCGTGACGTGGCCATGGCGCTGAGCCTGGTCGGTGGTGACAGCCTGTTCGGTCGCTACTGGGGTTGCCTGGATGAATTCGACCGGCTGCATTTCGAGACCTGTTTCTACCAGGGCATGGACTTTGCCATGGCCCAGGGACTCCAGCGATTCGATGCTGGCGCGCAGGGGGAGCACAAGTTGATCCGAGGCTTTGAGCCTGTGTTGACGCGGTCGTGGCACTACCTGCTGCATCCGGGCCTGCGCCGCGCGGTAGAGGACTTCCTCGGGCAGGAACGGCTAGGGGTGAGGGCCTATGCCGAGGAAGCACGGGGCATGTTGCCGTATCGGCGGGATTGATCGCATCAGCTCTGTGGGCGCGGTCAGTCGACGCCGACGAATCCTCCGGTCTGGTGATGCCACAAGCGCGCGTACAGGCCCTGCTGTTCCAGCAGCTCGCTGTGGCTGCCACTTTCGACGATACGCCCCTTGTCCAGCACGACCAGCCGGTCCATTCGCGCGATGGTCGATAACCGGTGGGCAATGGCGATCACGGTCTTGCCTTGCATCAAGGTTTCCAGGCTTTCCTGGATCGCCGCCTCGACCTCCGAGTCCAGCGCCGAGGTGGCTTCGTCCATGATCAGAATAGGAGCGTTCTTCAGTAGCACGCGGGCGATGGCGATCCGCTGACGCTGACCGCCTGAGAGCTTGACCCCGCGCTCGCCGACATGGGCGTCGAAGCCGGTGCGACCCTGGGCGTCCGAGAGCTGCGGTATGAACTCGTCGGCGCGGGCGCGGCGCACGGCTTCGTGCAACGCCAGCTCGCTGGCATCGGGGCGGCCATACAGCAGGTTGTCGCGGATCGATCGGTGCAACAGCGAGGTGTCCTGGGTAATCATGCCGATCTGCGCCCGCAGGCTGGCCTGGCTCACTTCGGCGATATCCTGGCCATCGATGAGAATGCGCCCGCCCTGCACGTCGTAAAGGCGCAGCAACAGGTTGACCAAGGTGGATTTGCCAGCGCCGGAGGGGCCGATCAGGCCGATCTTTTCTCCTGGGCGAATGTCCAGGTTCAGCCCATCGATCACGTTGCGGCCCTTGCCATAATGGAAGTCGACGTCATCGAAGCGTACGGCGCCGCGGCTGACCTTCAGCGCGGGCGCATTGGGCTTGTCGGTGACGGTCACGGGCTGGGCGATGGTCTGCAGGCCGTCCTGGACCATGCCGATGTTCTCGAAAATGCCGTTGACCACCCACATGATCCAGCCTGACATGTTGACGATGCGAATCACCAGGCCCGTGGCCAGGGCGATGGCGCCGACAGTGATCAGCGACTGGCTCCACAGCCACAGTGCCAGGCCGGTGGTGGTGACCACCAGCAGGCCATTGAGGCTGGTGATGACGACGTCCATGCTGGTGATGACGCGGGAGGCCAGCTGGGTTTTCTCGGTCTGTTCGCGGATGGCGTCGCGGGCGTACTGCTGCTCGAAGTCGGTGTGGGCGAACAGCTTCAGGGTGGCGATGTTGGTGTAGCCATCGACGATTCTGCCCATCAGCTTGGAGCGGGCGTCGGAGGAAATTACCGAGCGTTCCTTGACCCGTGGCACGAAGTAACAGAGCGCGGCGATGTAGCAGGCGATCCAGGCCAGCAGTGGCAGCATGAGGCGCCAGTCGGCCTCGGCGAACAGCACCAGCGAGCTGATGGCGTAGATCAGCACATGCCATAGGGCATCCACCGCCTGCACGGCTGAATCGCGAAGGGAGTTGCCGGTCTGCATGATGCGCTGGGCGATGCGCCCGGCGAAGTCGCTCTGGAAGAAGTTCAGACTCTGCTTGAGCACATAGGTATGGTTTTGCCAACGGATCAGGCTGGTCATGCCGGGGTTGATGGTCTGGTGCACCAGCAGATCGTGCAGGCCGAAGAACAGCGGCCGCAGCACCAGGATCACCACCAGCATCCAGATCAGTTCGCCACTGTGCTCGCTGAAGAAGTTAGCATTGGCAGTGCCCTGGGCCAGGTCGATGATGCGGCTCAGGTAGCTGAACATCGCCACTTCGATGACCGAGGCGACCAGGCCGACCACCAGTAGGGCGAGGAAACTCGGCCATACCTGGCGCAGGTAGTACAGGTAGAACGGCCAGACCTGGCTGGGAGGCGCCTCGCTCGGCGCCTCGCGGAAGATATCGATCAGTTGCTCGAAACGGCGATACAGCATGGGTGACGGCACTCCTGTTCCATCCGACCCTCAGGCGGTTTCACGTCCCTGTGAAGCCTGGGGTCAGTCGATGCGTTTGGCGGACTTGATGTACACCGGGTCGGCCGGGACATCGCGCATGCCCTTCTTGATGGTGGTCGGCGAGTTGACGATCTGGTCGACCACCTCCATGCCCTTGGTGACCTTGCCGAACACGGCGTAGCCGCGGTCACGGCCAGGGTTGAGGAAATCGTTGTCGGCCACGTTGATGAAGAACTGGCTGGTGGCCGAGTTCGGGTCCGAGGTGCGGGCCATGGCCAGGGTGCCACGGGTGTTCTGCAGGCCATTGCCGGCTTCGTTGGTGATCGGCGCGCGGGTGCTCTTTTGCACCATCTGGTCAGTGAAGCCGCCGCCTTGGGCCATGAAGCCTGGGATCACACGGTGGAAGATGGTGTTGTTGTAGAAGCCGCTGTCGACGTATTCGAGGAAGTTCTTGGTACTGATCGGCGCCTTCTCGGCATTGAGCTCGATTTCGACCGGGCCGAAGCTGGTGTCGAGCAACACGTGAGGGGTCTTGTCGGAAGCCATGACGCTTGTGGCGAACGCGACCGAGCAGGCGGTGAGCAGGAGTTTTTTCAGCATGGGCTCAAAGATCCTTGAGAGGTTGAGGCGGCTGCAAGGAAGTGCAGCAGGGTCTGGTTGAAGACCTCGGGTTGATCGAGGGGTGTAGCGTGCCGGGAATCGTCGATGACTACCAGCTTTGCCTGGGGCATCAGGGCGACGTAGCGCTCTTTGAGTTGTATCGGGGTGTAATCCTGGTCGGCGGCGATCACCAGGGTAGGACAGCGGATCTGCCCGATGCGTTCCTGTACACCCCAGTCGACGATGGCGTCGAAGCTCTTGAGGTAGGCGCGTTTGTCGTTGCGAGCCCAGCGTTGGGCCATGGTTTGACGCAGCTCGGCTTGCTGGGGTTTGGGGAACAGCCGCTCGGCCAGGCCCTTGCCGACCGTTTCGACACTCAGGATGCGCGCCAGGCCCCAGCGCTTGAGCCACCAGATCCAGTCGCTGCGGGTACGGCGCTTGACTTCGGGGGCACTGTTGACGATGCACAGGCTGCGCAGCCATTGCGGATGATCGACAGCGAACTGGAAGCCGACCATGCCGCCCATGGACAGGCCGACGAAATGCACCGGCCCGGTCTGAAGGTGTTCGAGCAGGGCCAGCAGGTCGGCGCTGAAGGTGGCGATCTGGTAGCCGTCGCGGGGTTTGTCGGAGCGCCCGTGGCCCCGGATGTCCATGACAATCACGCGATAATGAAGGCTCAGCACGGGTACCTGCAGTTCCCAGTCCTGGCTGCTAGACCCCAGTCCGTGCAGCAACACCAGGGGGGCGCCCTGGCCATATTCCTCGTAATGCAGTGAGCATCCCTGGTGTTCGAAATAGGCCATGGGCGCGGTCCTCTCAGGCTTGTGGGGGGGCTGCGAAGGGCACGTCCAGTGGCGCGGTATCGAAGTTGCGCAGCAATTCGATGAGGATCTGCGTAGCCGGGCCCAGGGTCTTCTCTTTGCTCGAATAAAGGTAGAACAGTGGATGGCGGCTGCCACCCTGATCCAGTGGCAACGGCTTGAGCACGCCCTCACGCAGCTCCCGTTCGATCATGTGCCGTGGTAGCCAGGCGAAGCCCAGGCCGCTGCTGACGAAGGTCGCGGCGGTGCCCAGGCTGCCGACGGTCCAGCGCTGCTCGGCGCCCAGCCAGCCGACATCGCGCGGCTGGGCGCGCCCGGAGTCGCGGATCACCACCTGCAACTGGCTTTCCAGGTCCTGGAAGGTGATTTCCCGTCCCAGACGATGCAGGCTGTGCTCGGGGTGGGCGACTGCGATGAACTCCACCGCGCTGAGCTCGCTGCCCAGGTAACCACCGATGCTGTAGCTGCTGATGGCGAGGTCGGCAATGCCTTCATGCATGACTTCCTCGACACCGGACAGCACTTCCTCGCGCAGGCGCACCCGGCAACCGCGGCTCTGCGGCATGAAGGCGGCCAGGGCACGCACCAGACGAGCGCTGGGGTAGGCGGCATCGACCACCACGCGCACCTCGGCCTCCCAGCCTTGTTCCATGTGGTGCGCCAGGTCTTCGAGCTGGCTGGCCTGCTTCACCAGGTGGCGGGAACGGCGCAGCAGCACATTGCCCGCTTCGGTCAACACCGCCTTGCGTCCATCAATGCGCAGCAGGGGCACGCCCAATTGTTCCTGCATGCGTGCCACGGTATAGCTCACCGACGACTGCGAGCGGTGCAGGGCCTCGGCAGCCTGGGCGAACCCGCCGTGATCGACCACTGCCTGCAGGGTTCGCCACTGATCCAGGGTCACGCGCGGCGCTTTCATCTTTGGCTCCTGTTGTCCTAAGCTGCGCTCTTTCAAGGAGAGCGCCCCATGAAGAAATGTTGTGCGGCTTTACTGATGTGCCTGCCCCTCGGGGCCATGGCTTATCCCATCGACGTGGAGAAGGAACTGACGGGGGTCAAACTCGACTACACCGCCTACGACACGGCCTATGACATCGGTGCCATTACCCTGAACAACTATGGGCAGGTACCGGCGGCGTGCAAGGTGATGTTTCGCAATGGCCCGGAAGCGCCACGGGTGCGCCGGGTGAACGTTCCGGCAGGTAAAAGCGTGGATGTCACCGCCAAGTTCAACCGGGAGATCATCAAACTGCGCATCACCTTGGACTGCAACGCTCAATAAAACTGATTGTTCGATAGATTGCACCCACTTTTTACGCTTTTTTATCGATAGGTCAAGCCTTAATCTTCCCTCCATCGAATCGCAACCCTTTTTGCCGATGGAGGCACCCCATGTCCCGCGTACTGATCATCGAAAGCAGCGCCCGCCAGCAGGATTCCGTTTCCCGTCAACTGACCCGCGACTTCATTCAGCAATGGCAGGCTGCGCACCCCGCCGATGAGATCACCGTACGCGACCTGGCCGTGACCCCGGTGCCGCACCTGGATGCCAACCTGTTGGGTGGCTGGATGAAGCCCGAGGAGCAACGCAGCGCCGCTGAACTGGAAGCTCTGGCCCGTTCCAACGAACTGACCGATGAGTTGCTGGCCGCTGACGTGCTGGTGATGGCCGCGCCGATGTACAACTTCACCATCCCCAGCACCCTCAAGGCCTGGTTGGACCATGTGCTGCGCGCCGGTATCACCTTCAAATACACCCCGACCGGCCCGCAAGGCCTGCTGGCTGGCAAGCGCGCCATCGTCCTGACTGCCCGTGGCGGCATCCATGCCGGTGCCCTCAGCGACCATCAGGAACCTTACCTGCGCCAGGTGATGGCCTTCATCGGCATCCATGACGTGACCTTCATCCATGCCGAAGGCCTGAACATGAGCGGTGACTTCCACGAGAAGGGCATCAACCAGGCCAAGGCCAAGCTGGCCTCGGTGGCCTGAGTCGTAGCGCATTCCCAACCCTGACACCTTTGTTGCTCCTTTGGGTGTACCTGCCCGGCCTCGATGGCCGGGTTTTTTTTGCGCCCGTCATGACATTATCGTCGTTCGTCAGATCGAGCCCCCTCAGTTTCGGATCGTAGGCGTGAGCCTTACTCGCGATAGGCCGATTGACGCGCCCCCCTCAAGACCTGGGCCAGGCACCTTCCTCACATTCCTCATGGTTGAACTCACCGGCTGCAACCCGCTAAGGTCGCCGCCTTGATCCACGAGAGGCAACCATGGGCTACCTGATAATCGTCGCGCTGATCCAGGCGTTTTCCTTCAGCTTGATCGGCGAGTACCTGGCCGGACACGTCGACAGCTACTTTGCCGTGCTGGCAAGGGTCGTGCTGGCGGGGCTGGTGTTCCTGCCGCTGACCCGCTGGCGCCAGGTCGAGCCGCGCTTCATCCGCTCGATGCTGCTGATCGGCGCGCTGCAGTACGGCATCACCTACGTCTGCCTGTACCTGAGCTTTCGCGTGCTCACCGTCCCAGAAGTGCTGCTGTTCACCATCCTCACACCCCTGCATGTGACATTGATCGAAGATGCCCTGAACCGCCGCTTCAACCCCTGGGCGCTGTTTGCTGCCCTGGTCGCGGTGGCCGGTGCCGCAGTGATCCGCTTCGACACCATCAGCGGCGAGTTCTTCATCGGCTTCCTGCTGCTGCAATTGGCCAACTTCACCTATGCCACCGGCCAGGTGCTGTACCGTCACCTGGTTGCTCGACACCCTAGCGACCTGCCGCATTACAAGCGTTTCGGCTATTTCTACCTGGGCGCGCTGATCGTGGTGCTGCCCGCGTTCCTCTTGTTCGGAAATGCCCAGCACCTGCCTAGCACCGACGTGCAGTGGTTGGTGTTGCTGTTCCTCGGCCTGTGTCCGACCGCCTTGGGCCTGTACTGGTGGAACAAGGGCGCGTGCCTGGTTTCCGGGGCGACGCTGGCGGTGATGAACAACCTGCATGTGCCGGTGGGGCTGCTGCTCAACTTGCTGATCTGGAACCAGCACGAGCCGCTGGGAAGGCTGTTCATCGGCGGCGCGATCATCCTGGCCTCGGTATGGATGACTCGCCTGGGCGGGCTCCGCAAGGCGGTTCATCCCTGAAGAGGCGGTGAACGGGTGGGGGCGGCTTGGGTTTGCCCAAAGCCGCCCCCACGGTTTCAGGCGTCGCTCATTTCTCTCAGGCCGTGCACTGCCGGCGCCAGGTGGCTCCGAGCCGCCAGCCCTACCCGCATGTCAGTGCCACTGGGCTGCTGATAAAGGCTCAGGCCGAACTCCGGCAGCACGGCCAGGAGGTAGTCGAAGATGTCCCCCTGGATCCGCTCGTACTCGGCCCACACCGTAGTGGTGGTGAAGCAGTAGATCTCCAGCGGCACGCCTTCGGCAGTGGTCTGCATCTGACGGACCATGCAGGTCATGCCCTGGTGCACGTTGGGGTGATTCTTCAGGTAGGCCAGGGCAAAGGCGCGGAAGGTACCGATATTGGTCAGCTTGCGTCGATTGGCCGACAGCTCAGCCACCGGCCCCAAAGCCTCGTTCCAGGTTTGCAGTTCCTGGCGTTTTCCAGCCAGGTAGTCACCGAGCAGGCGTACCTGGGTCAGGCGCTGTTCTTCCTCGCGTGTCAGAAAGCGCACGCCGGCGGCGTCGATGAACAGGCTGCGCTTGATGCGCCGTCCACCGGATTGCTGCATACCCCGGTAGTTGCGAAACGATTCGCTCATCAGGCGCCAGGTGGGAATCGAGACGATCGTCTTGTCGAAGTTCTGCACCTTGACCGTATGCAAGGTAATGTCCACCACGTCACCATCAGCGCCGACCTGGGGCATTTCGATCCAGTCGCCCACGTGCAGCATGTCGTTGCTGGTCAGTTGCACGCTGGCGACGAACGACAGCAGGGTGTCCTTGTACACCAGCAGCAGAACCGCCGACATGGCGCCCAGGCCGGAAAGCAACAACAGTGGCGAGCGGTCGATCAGGGTGGCGACGATGATGATCACGGAGAAGATCCATAGCATCATCTTGGCCAGTTGCACGTAGCCTTTGATCGAGCGGGTGCGAGCGTGTTCGGTGCGGGCATAGATGTCCAGCAGCGCATCGAGCAGGCACGACAGCGCCAAGGTCATGAACAGCAGGGTGAAGGCCAGGGCGACGTTGCCGAGGAAGTGCTGGGCGGTGTCGGACAGTTCCGGTACCAGTTTCAGGCCGAACTGGATCACCAGCGAGGGGGTGGTCTGGGCCAGGCGCTGGAACACCTTGTTGTGGCGCAGGTCATCGAACCATCTGAGGGCACTCTGGCGCGCCAGCAGGCGTGTGGCGTGCAGCACGAAGAAGCGGGCCAGGCGACCAACCACCAGGGAAGCGATCAGCAACACCACCAGGCCGAGGGCGGCGTGGAGCATGGGGTGTTGATCGAGGGTGCCCCACAGATCGAGGGTATCGCGCCAGATTTGTTGAATATCCATAAGCGTACAAGCAGGTCTTTATTGCAAAACGAAGGGCCATTAGAACGCGCATGACCGCCCTGATGCCAAAAGAAATTCGGCTAAAACGGCAGAAAACGTTACCCTATGCAACTGAATTTCCCCGCACTTGCCTGAGGTTACCTCCGTGTTCTCCCAATTCGCCCTGCACGAACGCCTGCTTAAAGCCGTGGCCGAGCTTAAATTTGTCGAGCCAACTCCGGTGCAGGCTGCGGCCATCCCCCTGGCCCTGCAAGGGCGCGACCTGCGTGTTACCGCACAGACCGGCAGCGGCAAGACCGCCGCGTTCGTCCTGCCGCTGCTTAACCGCCTGGTCGACCTGCGTGCGCCTCGGGTGGAGATCCGCTCGCTGATCCTGCTACCGACCCGTGAACTGGCCCAGCAGACCCTCAAGCAAGTGCAGCTGTTCTCCCAGTTCACCTACATCAAGTCGGGCCTGGTGACAGGCGGCGAAGACTTCAAGGAACAGGCCGCGCTGCTGCGCAAGGTGCCAGACGTGCTGGTCGGCACCCCGGGCCGTCTGCTCGAACACCTCAACGCCGGCAACCTCGACCTGTCTCATGTGCAGGTATTGGTGCTGGACGAGGCCGACCGCATGCTCGACATGGGCTTTGCCGAGGACATGGAGCGCCTGTGCAAGGAGTGCGAGAACCGCGAGCAGACCTTGCTGTTCTCCGCCACCACTGGCGGTGCGGCCCTGCGCGATGTCATTGGCAAGGTGCTCAAGGACCCGGAGCACCTGATGCTCAACAGCGTCTCGCAACTGGCCGAGGGCACTCGCCAACAGATCATCACCGCCGACCACGACCAGCACAAAGAGCAGATCGTTCAGTGGTTGCTGGCCAACGAGACCTTCGACAAGGCGATCATCTTCACCAATACCCGTGCGCTGGCCGACCGCATTTACGGCCACCTGGTGGCCAAGGATGTGAAGGCTTTCGTCCTGCACGGCGAGAAGGACCAGAAAGACCGCAAGCTGGCCATCGAGCGCTTCAAGCAGGGCAGTTCCAAGGTCTTGGTTGCCACCGATGTGGCGGCCCGCGGCCTGGACATCGAAGGCCTGGACCTGGTGATCAACTTCGACATGCCGCGCAGTGGTGACGAGTACGTTCACCGCGTGGGCCGCACTGGCCGTGCCGGTGGCGAAGGCCTGGCGATCTCGCTGATCACCCACAACGACTGGAACCTGATGTCGAGCATCGAACGCTACCTCAAGCAGCAGTTCGAGCGCCGTGTGATCAAGGAAGTGAAAGGCACCTACAACGGGCCGAAGAAGGTCAAGGCATCGGGCAAGGCGGCTGGTACCAAGAAGAAAAAGGTCGAGAAGAAGACTGGCGACAAGAAGGCCGCTGCCAAACGCAAGCCGGCCGCCAAGCCGAAGGCCAAGGCACCGCTGGCCAGCAGCGATGGCATGGCGCCGCTGAAAAAGCGCAAGCCTGTGGCTGAGTAACGCGGCTGCACTGACCTCTTCGCGGGTGGTTGGCAGCCGCAATGCTGAACTGCCACGATCCTGATCAGTGCGCGTTTACGGTAGGAGCGTGTTTACCCGCGATGAGGCCGGCTCTGCCGGCCCCGACCGTTACGATTCAGCCTTGTTCTGCGCCTCCTTGAGCTCCTTGATCCGCTTGTCGATCAGCTGACATTTATCGGGCAAGTCCTTGCTCGCCGTGCCCAGGTCCATTCCCTGTAGCTCGTCATTGATCTCTTTGGCCTTTTGCGGGTTCTGTTCGGTCAATCGGCTGACCAGCCCGGCCAGTTCCTCCCGTTTCTGAGTCGCTTCTTCCGGTGTGCAGGCCCAGGCGGGCAGGCTGCAGAACAGGGCAGTCGCACAAACGATGCGCAGCAGCGGTTTCATCCTTTCTCCCTCCGGCGATGGTGGTGCCCGGTGGAGGTATCTGCGCGGCGTTTAGTTCAGCGTCAACGACCGGTGGGTGTGCAAACGGTTGCCTCGGCTGTGGAGCACCGCCACTGATGCAGATAGCCCAAGGTCGTTTTAAGGGTGGCATGAGCGACCATTGAAATCCGATAATCGGTCTTCCGTGTCCACTGCCGAGTTCGAATCCATGACTTTCACAGCAACAGGATCGCGCCCATGAGCGCGACCCGCAAGAATCCCGACGCCTTCGCCTTCCAGGTCATGCTGGGGTTGTGCCTCATCTGGGGCTGCCAGCAAGTGCTGATCAAGACGGCGGCGGTCGACATCGCCCCGGTGATGCAGGCCGCCATGCGCAACTTCATTGCCGCGGTGCTGGTTGGCTTACTGGTCTGCTGGCGTGGTGGCTGGGAGCAGTTGGGAAGCACCTGGAAAGCCGGCGCGGTGGCGGGTGGGTTGTTTGGCCTGGAGTTCCTGTTCATCGCCGAGGGGCTCAAGCTGACTTCGGCGGCGCATATGTCGGTATTCCTCTACACCGCACCGGTATTTACCGCGTTGGGGCTGCATTTCAGGTTGGCCAGCGAGCGGCTGCGGTTGTTGCAGTGGCTGGGCATCCTGTTGGCGTTCGGCGGAATAGCCACCGCCTTTGCCGGTGGCATGTCGTTCGAGCAGATGGATGGACGCACCTTGTTGGGCGACGCCATGGGGGTACTGGCCGGACTGGCTTGGGGCGCGACCACGGTGGTGGTGCGCTGCTCTCGGTTGTCGGAGGCGCCCGCGACCCTGACGTTGTTCTATCAATTGGCAGTCGGCTGTGTCGGGTTGGTGCTGATCGCCTTGCTCAGTGGGCAAATCGCGGCAGTGACGTGGACCCCGTTGGCACTTGGTAGTGTGCTGTTCCAGGGGATCGTCGTGTCGTTCATCAGTTACCTCACCTGGTTCTGGTTGCTGCGCAAGTACCTGGCCTCGAACCTGGCGGTGTTCTCGTTCATCACCCCGTTGTTCGGGGTGACATTCGGGGTGGTGCTACTGGGTGAGCCATTGAGTGCCAATTTTGTACTGGGGGCTGTCATGGTCTTGCTGGGCGTGATCCTGGTGAGTGCCGAGCCGTGGGTGAAGCTGCAATTGCGCAAGTGGGTCGGGTAGCGGTTGGCGGTACGGGCTCCATCGCCGGCAAACCGGCTCCTAGAGGTATTCCGACTCGGGTCTTAGGAGGCTGTCTGGGCCTTCGGCGGGCAGGATGGCAGACGCCGGCCCTCCATCAGCACCAGTACCCCCGCCAGGCCCAGCCCCGTCGCTGCCAGCACCAGTGCTGGCGCCAGGCTGGCGCTGTAGTGGCTGCTGACCGCTGCCAGCAGAGGTCCGCTCAACTGGCCCAAGGCGAAGCACGCCGTGAGCAGACCGGCATTACGCTGCGTCGCTTGCGGCGCCAGCTCGCGGGAACGTTGCATCACCAGTTGCATGCAGGCCAGGAACGGGGTGCCGCACAGCACCACGCCCAGTGCCAGGCCGATTCCATCGCCCAGCAGGCATGCAAGCACACCGAACCCCTGCAACCAAAGCGTGGCCGTTAGCCAGGCCGAGGTCCGCCCAGGGCGACGCAAGCTCACCAGCAGCACCCCCAGTGCCGCGGCCAGGCCGAACGCTGGCCAGAACAGGTCGGCCATCCAGTGTCCGCGAAACTGCTGGCTGGCCATTTGCGACAAGAAGGTGGCCGGGAGGATGTATCCGATGCCATACAAGGCATAGACCAGGCCGAGTCGGCCAATGCCAGCGCTGCGGTTGGCTCCTGGTTGAGGCACCGCGGGCGCTAGCGCCGGTTGCAGCGCCTGGGGTAGCCAGGGCCGGGCGGCCAGCAACATGATCAGCGCAGCCACGGCATAGATCATCCACAACGCTGCCGAACCGAGTCCCGACAGGTGCGCAGCCAGTGCCAGCAGACCGGTCAGGGCGATCCCCAGGCCTGGCCCTGCGAACACCAGAGCCCCGTACCGTTGCTGCCCGTGCGCATTGGCGACCTGTTGGCTGAGGCTGGTGATCATCACCAGCACCCAGGCGCTGGCCACGCCGGTACCAAAGCGCAATGCCAAGTGGCTCCAGAACCCATCGGCGGCCCATGAGGCCAAGGTCAGCAGCACGCACAGCCACAGCCCGCCGTGCAGGCGCAGGCGAACCTGTGCAGGCTTGCGGGCGAACATCGCATCCACCGCGCCGAGGAAATAGCCCAGGTAGTTGGCGGCGGCAACCAGCCCGGCGGCGGTGAGGTCGAACTGGCCTTCGGCGATCAGTTGCGGCAGTTGCGGGGTGAGGGCGAAGCGGCCAATGCCCATGGCCATCATCAGGGCCACGGCACTGGCCAGCAGTTGTACGAGCGGCGACATGAGGATACTCCTGCGCGAATGTAAGCGATGGATGGCAGGGTAGGGCTGATTGACTTTCAATAAAATTGAATAATGATGATGAAGTTATTCTGTTTTGGAGAATGCAATGGAGTTCAGCCAATTGCGCATCTTCCAGGCTGTGGCCGAGGAAGGATCGGTGACCCGTGCCGCCGAGCGTCTGCATCGAGTGCCTTCGAACCTGTCCACGCGCCTGCGGCAACTCGAGGAGCAACTGGGTGTGGAGCTGTTCCTGCGCGAGCGCCAGCGCCTGCAACTGTCGCCCGCCGGTAAGGTGCTGCTGGACTACGCCAACCGCCTGGCTGCGTTGCATGACGAAGCGCTGTCGGCGGTGCAGGGCGGGCAGCCGGCCGGCGACTTCGTGCTGGGGACCATGTACAGCACGGCGGCCACCCATCTACCGGCGCTGCTGGCCCGCTATCACCAGGCCTACCCGGCGGTGAACCTGCAGGTACGAGCTGCACCCAGTGGCGAGTTGTTCGAAGGACTGCTTAGCCATCGCCTGGACGCCGCGCTGGTAGACGGCCCACTGAACCTGGCCGGGTTGGACGGTATACCGCTGTGCGAAGAAGAGTTGGTGCTGATCACCAGCCCGGAGCACCCCGTGGTGCACACCGCCAAGGACGTTGCTGGCAAGGCGGTGTTCACCTTCCGCCAGGGCTGCTCCTACCGCATGCGGCTGGAGGCGTGGTATGCCCATGCCCACACGCCGATGGGGCGCGTGATGGAGATCGAGTCGTACCAGAGCATGCTGGCATGCGTAATTGCCGGGGCAGGGGTGGCCATGATGGCCCGCTCGATGCTCGACAGCCTGCCAGGGCGCGACCGTGTGCGGGTGCACCGCTTGCAGGCGCCATTCGATGAGGCGGTCACCTGGTTGATGTGGCGTCAGGGCATGCGCGGCGCGAATTTAGAGGCGTGGATCGATTTGCAACAAAGCGAAACGATTAACCAGTCGTCGGAATACGGCATTTCGGCTTGATCCGGGTCAAACTGGCCCTTATCTGTAAGGGCAGAGGCATGCGTAATACAGGACATCGGACTATGATCTGTATGAAACATCGCAAGATTTGAAATTGCCGTGAGGCTGACCCGTAAAAGGGGGCATTTATGAACGACCGACTTTACAACTGGCTCCACGACCTCGCTGTCGCCTTGGGCTTGCTCCCTCCGCCGCTGCAGCCAGTGCCGATCCCGACCGACGAAGAACAACGCAAGCGCCAACCGCGTCGTCGCTGAATGAAAAAAAGGCCGCTGCATCACTTGCCGATGCCGCGGCCTTTTTGATTCTGGGGGGGCGTGGTGTTCGTAGTGGCCGTGTCGCCGGTCCCTGCAAGCACCAACCTTGCAGGAACCGGCTTTCCGGCGATCGCGGCCAACCCGCGTTACAGGCTCACGCCAGCTTTGCCGCCGCCACCGACTTGCGCGACATCAGGCTCACCACCACGAAGCTCACCAGACCGACGGCCAGGCTGTAGTAGATCGGCGTGTTGGCATCCAGACCATCCTTGAACATGAAGAACAGTGCGGTGGCAAAGCCCAGCGACATGCTGGCGATGGCCCCTGCGGTGGTCGCACGCTTCCAGAAGATGGCACCGATCAGCGGGATCAGCATGCCGCCGACCAGCAGGTTGTAGGCCAGGGTCAGGGCGCTGATCACATCGTTCACCGCCAGCGCGATAGCCAGTACCACCAGGCCAGTGAGCAGGGTGAACAGGCGGTTGACGCCCAGGCTCGACTGCTTGCCACCACGCAGTTTAGGCAGCAGGTCCTCGGTCAGGGTGGTCGAGGCAGCCAGCAGGCCGGCACTGGCGGTAGACATCATCGCGGCCAGGGCAGCCGCCATCAGCAGGCCACGAATGCCATCGGGCAACTGGCTCTTGATCATTTCGGCGAAGGCGTTGTTCGGGTTCGCCAGGTCCGGCATCAGCACATGGGCGGCCATGCCGATCAGCGCGCAGGCCAGGCCGTACAGCACGCAGTAGACACCAGCAGTGGTACCGGCGCGCTGGCAGACTTTCTCGTCCCGGGCGGTGAACACCCGCTGCCAGATGTCCTGGCCGATCAGGATGCCGAAGAAGTAAATCAGGAAGTAGGTGATGATGGTGTCCCAGCCGATGGTGGTCCAGCTGAAGCTGGCTGCCGGCAGCTTGGCTACCAGAGTGTCCCAACCACCGGCCTTGTACAGGCACACTGGCAGCAGGATGAACATCAGGCCTACGGTCTTGATCACGAACTGGACGATGTCGGTCAGGGTCAGCGACCACATGCCGCCGATGGTCGAATACACCACCACCACGCCACCACCGAACAGCAGGGCCATCCAGAACGGCACGTCGAGCAGCACCTGCAACACGGTGCCCATGGCCAGGGTCGAGGTGACGCCGATCATCAGCGCGTAGGCCAGCATGATCGCCGCGCTGGCCTGGCGCGCCATCGGGTTGTAGCGGCGCTCCAGAACCTGGGTCACGGTGAAGATCTTCAGGCGCAGCAGCGGTTTGGCGAGGAACAGGTTCAGGGCGATGATGCCCAGGCCCAAGGCTGCACACAGCCAGAAACCGGAGATACCGTGGACATAACCCAGGCGTACGGTGCCTACGGTCGAGGCGCCGCCGAGAACGGTGGTTGCCATGGTGCCCATGTACAGGGTCGGGCCGAGGTTGCGCCCGGCCACCAGGTAGTCTTCGTGGGTTTTTGCACGGCGCATGCCGTACCAGCCCAACCCGAGCATGCCGGCGGCATAGATCAGTACAACGATGATGTCCAAGGCCATTGGGGGTCTCCCGATTATCTTTATTATGGCGAGATCGACCACGCGGGCGGGTTCACGGCGCCCGGCGGTCTTGTCTTGTGTTGGCGGGCCTCTATGGCCCTCCCAGATGGCTCCTGCCAGTTCTATCAGTCCATCGCCGCGTGCTGTCCGCTCCCACGATCCAGCAGTGCAGCGTTGATCAGCGACGCACGACGCCCGGCAGCACGCAGAGCATTTCGAACAGCAGGTTGGCACCGAGCAACGAGGTGTTGCCGGTGGTGTCGTAAGGCGGGGAGACTTCGACGAGGTCACAGCCGATCAGGTCGAGGCCGTGGCAGCCGCGAATGATCTCCATCGCCTGGATGGTGGTCAAGCCGCCGATTTCCGGCGTGCCGGTACCTGGCGCCCAGGCCGGGTCGATACCGTCGATGTCGAACGACAGGTACACCGGGCCACCGCCGACCTTTTCACGCACCTCGGCCATGAGCGGTTCCAGCGATTTGTGCCAGCACTCTTCGGCCTGCACCACGCGAAAGCCCTGGCGACGGCTCCAGTTGAAGTCGTCGGCGGTGTAGCCTTGGGCGCGCAGGCCGATCTGCACCACGCGGTCGCAATCGAGCAGGCCTTCTTCCACGGCACGGCGGAACGTGGTGCCGTGGGCGATCTTCTCGCCGAACATGTGGTCGTTGACGTCAGCATGGGCATCGATGTGCACCAGGCCGATCTTGCCGTGCTTCTTGTGCAGTGCGCGCAGGATCGGCAGGGTGATGGTGTGGTCGCCGCCCAGGGTCAGCGGGATGATGTTGTGCTCGAGGAGTTCGTCGTAGGCCTCTTCGATGATGCGCACGGCGTCAAGCAGGTTGAAGGTGTTGATCGCTACGTCACCGATGTCGGCCACCGACAGCGAGTCGAACGGGGCGGCACCGGTGGCCATGTTGTACGGGCGGATCATCACCGACTCGGCGCGGATCTGCCGTGGGCCGAAACGGGTACCGGAGCGCAGCGAGGTGCCGATGTCCAGCGGTACGCCGATGAACGCGGCATCCAGGCCTTCGGCGCTTTGCAGGTGGGGAAGACGGAGCATGGTGGCGATGCCGCCGAAACGCGGCATTTCGTTGCCGCCCAGTGGTTGGTGGAGAATCTTGTCCACGGTGGGCCTCATCAGTCGGTCGATTGTTCTGTTTGTTCGAACCTGTGCCGCCGCGCGCCTCGATAGTGTGGTTCTGCTGGCGGGCAGGGACATTTCGGCCAAGTCTGCTCAAGGCTGTGCGCGGGAAGAATCGCTACCGGCAAATACTTACTTCAGGAATTTCTGAACTAATGGCCGCAAGACCGGTTAGACTGCGCGAAAATTCTCCTGCGGAACCGTTGCACCATGGCCTCGACACTGCCCGACCTGAAACTGCTGCGCATCTTCGTGAGCGTCGTGCGCCACCAGGGCTTCGCCAATGCCCAGCGTGAGCTGAACCTGTCGACATCAGCCATCAGCACCTACATGAGCCAACTGGAAGGGGCGTTGGGGATCGTGCTGTGTCACCGCGGGCGAGGCGGTTTCAGCCTGACCAGCAAGGGCGAGCTGTTCCATCAGGAGACATTGCGCCTGCTGGCCGAACTGGATGGATTCGAGCAATACGCCGCCGCCCTCAAGGGCGAACTGCGTGGCACGCTCAACCTGGGGGTGATCGACTCGACCGTCGGCGATCGGGCGCTGCCGTTGGCCGAAGCGATCGGCGCCTACAGCCAGGAGCACCCGGCGGTCCACCTGCACCTGTCGGTTTCCAGCCCTTACGAGCTGCAACTGGGGGTGCAGGACAACCGCCTGGACCTTGCCATTGGCGCCTTTTCGTCGCGCATGAGCGGCTTGGTCTACCAGCCGCTGTACCGCGAGCAGCACTGGCTGTACTGCAGCAGCCGACATCCGTTGTTCGCCGAACGGCGCATCCCCGAGCAGGTGGTGACCCAGCAGCGCATGGTCGGGCGTGGCTACTGGAGCCAGGCGGAGCTGGCCCGCCATGGCTTCAAGCACAGTGCGGCAACGGTAGAGAGCATGGAGGCGCAGCTGATTCTGATTCTCTCAGGCGCCTACATCGGTTACCTGCCCGAACATTACGCCCAGGCCTGGGTGGACAAAGGCGACCTGCGGGTATTGTCGCCGGCGACCTTTGGCTATCAGGCGCCATTTTCCTTGATCATTCGTCGCGGTCGCAGCCGCGAACCCTTGATCCAGACGTTCCGTGACCTGCTCAAGAGCCAGCTCATCGTCGGCTGAGTCAGACGACATTTCGGACATTCCGTCGGGACGAGCCATTTTCCTGCACAACCTGGCCACTACCATGGTGGCGCTCTGTTAAACCTCTACTTGCTTTGATGATTTTCCCCTTCATCTACACAAGCAAGGATCGCCCAAGATGCGCATGAATTTGCCCGTCACTGAGCATGAAAGAACTTTCCCCAGCGAACAGCGCCTGATCTCCACCACGGACCTAAACAGCCGAATCACCTACTGTAACGACGCCTTCGTAGCCATCAGCGGGTTCACCTACGATGAACTGGTCGGGCAACCGCACAACTTGGTGCGGCACCCGGACATGCCGCCTGCGGTCTTCGGGCATATGTGGGACACCATCAAGCAAGGCAAGCCCTGGATGGGCGTGGTCAAGAACCGCGCCAAGAACGGCGATTTCTACTGGGTCAGCGCCTATGTCACGGCGATTTACGAAAATGGCCGGGTCAGTGGTTATGAGTCGGTGCGCTCGGTGCCTACCCGTGAGCAGATCCGCCGCGCCGAAGCGCTGTATGCGCGACTGCGCGCAGGCCGTTCGCCCGTGTCGTGGGCGGCGCGTTTGGGGCATGGGTTGGGGCATGGCTGGCCATTGATCGGAGCCGGCGTGCTCTCGGCTGCCGGTTACCTCTGGTTGCCCACCTACGCCGCATTAGGTGTTCTGATGGCCAGCCTGCTGGTTGCCTGGTACTGGGTCGAGCATCGACAAAACCTGGCCATACGCCGCACCCTGGACGAGCATCCCAAGGCCTTTACCAGCCCGTTGGTGGCGTTGACCTACAGTGACAATCCAGGGCTGCAGGGGCAGCTGGACCTGGCAATCATCAGCGAGGAGGCGCGCCTGCAGACCGCCTTGACCCGGCTGGTGGATGCCGGGGTCGGGGTCAAGTCACGGGCGGCCCAGTCCGCCGACCTGTCCGATGCCCAGGCGCAGATGCTCGACCGCCAGCGTAGCGAAACCGACCAGTCGGCCACGGCCATCGCGCAGATGGCCGCGACCATCCAGGAGGTCACCCATAACGTGCAAAGCACCGCCCATGCCGCCGGCGATGCCGACCAGCTGGCCCAACAGGGCAGCGAGCTGGCGCAGCAGAGCCTCAAGGCCATGGGCAGCATGAGCGTTGCGGTAAGCGACATCGGCCAGGCCGTCAATGCCCTCGCCGAGCAGACCCAGAGCATCGGCAGCGTGGTGGACACCATCACCTCGATCGCCGAGCAGACCAACCTGCTGGCGCTCAATGCGGCCATCGAGGCGGCCCGCGCTGGCGAGCAAGGCCGGGGGTTCGCCGTGGTGGCCGATGAGGTGCGCTCCCTGGCCCAACGCACGCGGTCGTCCACGGATGAAATCCACCACATCATCGCGTCGCTACGAGCTGGCGCCGAACGCGCGGTGAGCACCGCCAGTCGTGGCGAGCAAATTTCCCGTGACAGTATGCAGAGCGTCGAAGCGGTGCAGTCTGCGTTGGCCGGGATTGTCCAGGCGGTCAGCCGCATCACCGGTATGAGTCAGCAGATGGCAACCGCGTCGGAGCAGCAAAGCCACGTCGCCGAAGACATCAACCAGCAGATCGTGCGTATCGCCCAGTTGTGTGACCAGAGCGCCGGGCAGGCCAAGCAAGGTGCCGAGATCAGCCAGGACCTCGAACGCATGGCCGAATACCTGCACAGTCTGGCGGAGCGTTTCAACCGCTGAACCCACGACTCTCCCACAGGGATGTGGGCCTTTTATCGGGTGGCTATGGCACACTGGCGCCAGCCAGGAGAACCCGATGTCCAGACCCCGCTGCGAACGCTGCCTGCGTCCGCAAGACCATTGCCTTTGCTCACTGATCCCTCATCTCGACAGCCGCACCCGCGTCCTGGTGTTGCAGCACGCGAGCGAAACCACCCACGCCCTCAATACAGCCCGATTTGTCGCATTGGGGCTGGCGAACGCCCAATTACGGGTCGGCGAGGTGTTCGAGGATCTGGCCGATTTGCTCGCCACTCCCGGTTACCGGCCGGTAATACTGTTTCCAGGGGATGGCGCCGAAGCGCTGAGCGCCTATGGCGATGCACAGGACACGCCGCTGCTGCTGATCGTTCCGGACGGTACCTGGCGCAAGGCGCGCAAGCTGCTCTACCTCAACCCATTGCTGCAGGCCTTGCCGCGTGTGACGCTGGGGCAGGTGACGCCTTCACGCTACCGGTTGCGCAAGGCGCCGGAGCCTGGGGCGCTGTCGACCATCGAGGCGGTGGTGCAGGCGTTGAATGCACTGGAAGCACCAGAGTGTTTCGACCCGTTGCTGCAACCGTTCGAGGCACTGATCGAAGGGCAGATAGCTGCAATGGGCCGGGAGACATTCCAGCGCAACCATGGTCAAGACCAATAGGCCAGGAGCGCGCCTGAAGGCGCCGGCTTGCCGGCGATAAGCGGCCCACTTACTACTTGCATTCCAAGGCCTGTATTCCCTGTTTTGGTTCACGCCTTATTCAATACGCTACAACGAGCCCTTATTGAGTGCGTTTACCTTGACAACCTAGGTGAACCTGCACCGCGAGAGGCCACGGTTTGCGGGGTGGCGCCTGTTTCGGCATCGCTATTGCTAGGTAACGACTGCAGGGATAACAGTTGTACTTAGTGTGTGGGGAGTTGCGTATGCCTCGGGCCTTTTTCAATGAAATGTATGATGCGGCCGGTGAGTGTCGTCCGCATTATCAAGAGTTTGCGCGTTGGCTGGCGAATACCCCCTTGGAGTTGCTCGATCAGCGTCGTCGTGAAGCGGACTTATTGTTTCATCGCGCAGGCATTACGTTCACGTTGTATGGGGATGAACAAGGCACCGAGCGGTTGATTCCGTTCGATATCATTCCTCGCAGTATCAAGGCCAGTGAATGGCGAACCGTGGAGCGCGGTTGTATCCAGCGTGTCCAGGCACTGAACCTGTTCCTTGACGATATCTACCACGGGCAACGGATTCTCAAGGAGGGCATCATTCCACCCGAGCAGGTCCTGGCGAACGATGGTTACCAGGTGGCCATGCAAGGCCTGGATTTGCATCGCGGTATTTATGCCCACATCGCCGGCGTCGACCTGGTGCGTGATGGCGATGGCAGTTACTACGTACTGGAAGATAACTTGCGAACCCCAAGCGGCGTGAGCTACATGCTCGAAGACCGCAAGATGATGATGCGTCTGTTCCCCGAGTTGTTCGCTGCTCAACGCGTCGCAGCCATCGACCATTATCCCAACTTGTTGCTCGATACCCTGAAGAGTTCGAGCCCGCTGGATAACCCGACAACCGTTGTACTGACCCCCGGTCGATTCAATAGCGCCTACTTCGAACACGCTTTCCTGGCCCGTGAAATGGGTGTGGAATTGGTCGAAGGCGCTGACCTGTTCGTGCGCGACAACCATGTCTTCATGCGCACGACTTCTGGTCCGCGTGCGGTCGATGTCATCTACCGACGCCTCGACGATGCCTACCTCGACCCGCTGTCCTTCAATCCCGACTCCCTGCTTGGCGTGCCAGGGCTCGTTACGGCCTACCGTGCCGGCAATGTGGTGCTGGCCAACGCGGTGGGTACCGGGGTGGCTGATGACAAGTCGATCTACCCCTACGTCGACGACATGATCCGCTTTTACCTTTCAGAGGAGCCGATTCTCAAGAATGTGCCGACCTGGCAGTGCCGCAAGCCTGCCGAACTGTCCCATGTGCTGGCCAACCTGCCGGAACTGGTGGTCAAGGAGACCCAGGGCTCGGGCGGTTACGGCATGTTGGTCGGGCCGGCCGCGAGCAGAGCGGAGATCGAAGAGTTCCGTGCCAGGATCAAGGCCCGGCCGGAGGCTTACATCGCCCAACCGACGCTGTGTCTGTCGACCTGCCCAACCTTCGTGGAAAACGGCATCTCGCCAAGGCACATCGACTTGCGCCCGTTCGTGCTGTCAGGCAAGGAAACCCGCCTGGTGCCAGGCGGATTGACGCGGGTGGCCTTGCGCGAAGGCTCGCTGGTGGTGAACTCGTCCCAGGGCGGCGGCACCAAGGACACCTGGGTTGTGGAGGACTGAATCATGCTTTCAAGGACTGCCTCGGACCTGTATTGGATGTCCCGTTACCTTGAGCGCGCGGAGAACCTGGCGCGCATGCTCGAGGTCAGCTATTCGCTTTCGCTGATGCCCCAGGCTGGGCGCAGCGATGGGCGGCCTGAGCTGGCGATGTCATTGCTGGCAGCGGGCACGCTGGACGACTACAACCGCCGTTACGGCGAGCTCAATGTCGAGCACATGCTGCATTTCTTCGCCCTGGACGAGACCAACCCCGGCAGCATCTATTGCTGTCTGCGGGCCGCGCGCAGCAATGCACACGCGGTGCGTGGGCGAATTACCGCCGACATGTGGGAGAACATCAACGCCACTTGGCTGGAGATGCGCAACATCGCCAACAAAGGCCTGGCACGCTACGGTATCAACCACTTCTGCGAATGGGTCAAGGAGCGGTCGCACCTGTTCCGGGGTGCCACCGCTGGCACCATCATGCGCAATGAGGCCTATGGGTTCATCCGCCTGGGCACCTTCCTGGAGCGGGCGGACAACACCCTGCGTTTGCTCGACGCGCGCTACGAAATGTTCGGCGAGGAATCGGAAGAAGTCAGCGACAACTCCGCACGCGGCTACTACCAATGGAGCGCCTTGCTGCGCGCGCTGTCCTCCTTTGAAGCGTTCAACGAAATCTACCGCTGCGCACCGGCGGCCGAGCAGGTCTCCGAAATGCTATTGCTGCGCGCGGATGTACCACGCTCGCTGCATGCCTGCGTCGAGGAGCTGGCGCAGTTGCTGGCCGGTTTGCCGGGTGAAAACGGGCGTCCGGCGCAACGTCTGGCAGCCGAACTCAGTGCCCGTCTGCGCTTCACTGGTATCGAAGAGATCCTTGAGTCTGGGCTGCATCAGTGGTTGACCCACTACATCGGCCAGATCAATCACTTGGGACAGAACGTTCACGAATCCTACCTGGAGGTAGTATGAGACTGTCTATCCGCCACGACACCACCTACCACTACTCCAACGACGTGTGCATGAGCATCCAGTTGCTGCGCCTCACACCCAAGAGCAGTGAACGCCAGCAGATACTGGAATGGCATCTGGATCTGCCACGTCCGGTAGGTAGCCAGCTGGATCCCTATGGCAATGTCCTGCATTTGCTGACCATCGACGAACCCCATGACGCCCTGATGCTCAGTGCCCATGGGGACGTGGACATCGACCAGACGCTGGAAGTGGAGCACGACACGCAGTCCGCGCTGCCATTTCTGCGTTCGAGCAAACTGACCGCCATCGACGATGCACTGCGGGGCTTCGCCATTCGACACTGTGGCGCCAGACGCGACCGGACGGCGCTGATCGATCTGATGAACGGGTTGGCCGATCACATTGCCTACACCCCTGGCGCAACGGCGGTGGACACGGTGGCGGCGGAAGCCTTCGCCAACCGCGCCGGCGTCTGTCAGGACCATACCCATGCGTTCCTGGCCTGCGCGCGTAGCCTGGGCATCCCTGCGCGCTACGTGTCGGGCTACCTGTGCACCGAGGACGAAAGCCACCTGGCAAGCCACGCCTGGGCCGAAGCCTGGCTGGGCGATGGCTGGTACAGCTTCGATGTCACCAACCGCCTGGCCAGGCCGGAACGGCACCTGAAGCTGGCGGTGGGGCATGATTATCTCGATGCCTGCCCGGTGCGTGGCATGCGCCGTGGCGGCGGGGCGGAGTCGATGCTGGCGCGGGTGCAGGTCAGCTCGCTACCACAGGCACAACAGCAATGACCTATTGCGTTGCGATGCACCTGGCGGACGGGTTGGTCTTCATATCGGACTCACGGACCAATGCCGGAATCGACCAGATCTCCACGTTCCGGAAGTTGTTCGTGTTCAATGTGCCGGGTGAGCGCCTGATCGTGCTGCAAACGGCCGGCAACCTTGCGACCTCGCAGTCGGTGGTGAGTTTGCTCAGGCAGCGTTGTGACAGTGAGGGCGCGCATCTGTTGAACGTACCGACGCTGTACGACGCCACGGCGCTGGTGGCCGACACCATTCGAGAGGTGATCAACCGGGACTGCACCAAGCTGTCTGGCAAGGTGGACCTGAGCTGTTCGTTCCTGGTGGGGGGGCAGATCCTGGGCCAGCCCATGGGCGTGTACAACATCTATCCGCAAGGCAACTTCATCCAGGCAACGGAGGACACGCCGTTCATGCAGCTGGGCGAGAGCAAGTACGGCAGGCCGATACTCGATCGCAACCTGCTCTACCACACGCCGCTGGGCGAGGCACTGCGCTGCGGCCTGATCTCGTTCGACTCGACCATGCGCAGCAACCTGTCGGTGGGTATGCCGCTGGATCTGCTGGTGTACCGCAAAGACTGCCTGGATGAGGTGAAATGCCACCGTATCACGGCCCATGACCCTTACTTTCAGCGTATCCGGTCGCAATGGTCCGATGGCTTGCGGGATTTGCTCGCAGCGTTGCCGGACCCGCCTGCGGCATACGTCCAGTAGAGCCTGGGCCGGTTCCTGCATGCAGCGCTGTAGGAGCCGGCCTGCGGGCGACTCAACGCTCGCGCATCGCCTCTGTCCGCGCCTTGAGCACTGGCTTCAAGAGATAGTCCAGCACGCTTTTCCGGCCGGTGATGATGTCCACCGTGGCCACCATCCCCGGGATGATCCGCAACGGTTTGTTGTCCCTGCCGAGGTGATTCTGCTCGGTACGAACCTGGATCAGGTAGAACGCATTGCCCTTGTCATCGGTCACCGTGTCGGCACTGATCAGCCCGAGCTTGGCCTTCAACCCACCGTAAATCGTGTAGTCATAGGCACTGAACTTGACCATCGCCGGCTGCCCCGGATGCAGGAACGCCACATCCTGCGGCCGCACCCTGGCCTCGATCAGCAGGTTGTCCTCGACCGGCACGATCTCCACCAGGTCACTGCCCGGCTGCACCACGCCGCCAATGGTGTTGACCTCGAACGCATGGCCGAATACCTGCATAGTCTGGCGGAGCGGTTTAACCGTTGAGGCCGTTGGGGCTGCTTGGCAGCCCATCGCCGGCAAAGCGGGCCCAGCATATCGGCATATGGCAAAATACTCCGCCAACGGAGAACACCATGCCCAGACCTCGCTGCGAACGCTGCCAGCGCCCGCTTGACCATTGCCTCTGCCCACTGATTCCCAGCCTCGACAGCCGCACCCGCGTGGCCCTGCTGCAGCATCCCAGTGAAACCGACCACGCGCTGAACACCGCGCGACTGGCCGCCTTGGGCCTGGTCAATGCCGAGCTGCGGGTTGGGGAAGTGTTCGCCGATCTTGCCGAGCTGTTGGCCAAACCGGGCTATCGGCCCGTGCTGCTGTTCCCGGGCGAGCAGGCACAAGCGCTGGCAGCCTACGATGAAACGGACGATAGGCCATTCATGCTGATCGTCCCCGACGGCACCTGGCGCAAGGCCCGTAAGCTGCTGTACATGAACCCGTTGCTGGAGGCGCTGCCCAGGGTGACACTGGCCGAGGTCGCGCCCTCTCGCTACCGCCTGCGCAAGGCACCGGAGCCGGGCGCGGTGTCGACCATCGAGGCAGTGGCACAGGCGTTGAACGTGCTGGAGCAGCCAGCCAGTTTCGATGAGCTGCTACGACCATTCGAGGCGTTGATCGAAGGGCAGATCAAGGCGATGGGTGTTGATGTATTCGAGCGAAATCATGGTTGCTCAAGCAGCACGCCGCCCCGATCATGAAATGCGACTTCCCATGACAAGGACGGTCGTGCCTCTGGCTGACGGCCTCAGGGCATCATTTTTTCAATGCCAAGCTGATGCCTTCGTCGTCGCTCTCGTATCGGCAAATGATTGAGGTCGTGGTCTCTTTCTGATTTAGCAGTTTGAATTCATCGGCCTTCGATTCTTTTGCATTGGGTGTGAAACCCGACCATTGACCATCCTCATTCGTGGCGCTGTAAGCGATCCCATCCATGTCGTCTTGTGTATCAGCTTTTTGGCTGATGCTGGATGGCTCCGGACATGTAGCCGCAAGTGCGTTCCCCACAGCCAGAACGCCTGCAATACCTACAATCGCAAAAAATCGCATGTGATCTGCTCCTTCAGGTAATTGGAGCCTTCAGGATGTAATCCTTCGCCATTTGTTTCTACTGGCAAAAATGCTAGGCCTTCAGCAACACGACACGGCAGCAAGGCTGCCGTTATCAGGAGTGGAGAGGGCGAATTCCCACAGGTTTTGTGGCTAATAGAAGAGGACTTGCCGCTTGCGGTTCCCGGGCCAATCACTCCTGTGGAGGCTCCACTGTCCGCCGTGTTTGCTCGTTTCGATATTGAGGTGGGCGCAACCGCTTTTCATCAGTCTTCAGTCATGCATCAAGGCGGCCAGCCTAACTGGCACAGGAGAGACTCGCCCGAAACAGACTGTGGGAGCCTTGCTCGCGATGCTCTTTTTGTTCGCCGATATGGGGCCGGTGTAGGATCAAGCGCCGCTTACGCGACGCATCGCGAGCAAGGCTCGCTCCTACGGTTGTTTCACACCAATCAAGGTAGGGGCGGGCTTGCCCGCGATGCGCCGCGCCGGCGGCGCTCGATCTCACAGGCGCTGAAAATGTGGCGACATCACGCAATCCAAACCCTTCACCGCTCGCGTAGCGCCTCGGTCCGTGCCTTGAGCACCGGCTTGAGCAGATAATCCAGCACGCTTTTCTGGCCGGTGATGATGTCCACCGTGGCCACCATCCCCGGGATGATCAGCAACGGTTTGTTGTCCCCACCCAAGTGATTTTTGTCGGTGCGCACCTGGATCAGGTAGAACGCATTGCCCTTGTCATCGGTCACCGTGTCGGCACTGATCAGCTCGAGCTTGGCCTTCAACCCACCGTAAATCGTGTAGTCATAGGCACTGAACTTGACCATCGCCGGCTGCCCCGGATGCAGGAACGCCACATCCTGCGGCCGCACCCTGGCCTCGATCAGCAGGTTGTCCTCGATCGGCACGATCTCCACCAGGTCACTGCCCGGCTGCACCACGCCGCCAATGGTGTTGACCTTGAGCAGCTTGACGATACCACGCACCGGCGACACCACGGTGGTGCGGTTGACCCGGTCGTCGATGGCGATGCTGGTGGCGGTGATCTTCGACAGTTCAGTGCGTTTGTCGTTGAGCTCCTTGGCTGCTTCGGAGCGGAAGGTGGCGTCGGACTCCTGGATCTTGCTCTTGATTTCCGCCACCGCCGCCTCCGCCCGGGGAATGGCCAGGCTGGTGGCATTGAGCTGGCCGCGCGCCTCGACGGTACGTTGTTTCAGACGCAGGATTTCCACCGGCGAGATCGCCCCAGTGCCCACCAGCGGTGTCGACATGTTCAGCTCCTGCTGCAATAGGCCCAGGGCCGAGCGGTACTGTTCGACCTTCGAGCGGAATTCGGCGAGCTCCTGGGTCTTTTGCCGCAGCTGTTCGTTGAGCGTCTGTTTTTCGCTGGCCAGGCGCCGTTGGCGGGATTCATACAGCGCGATTTCGTCTTCGGCAACTTGCGGAGCCTTGGCCCGCACTTCATCCGACAGCTCGAAGGGGCGCCCCTCGGACTCGGCGGCGAGGCGCTCGACCTGGGCGGTCAACGCATACCGATCCGCTTCGCTCTCGCCTTTGTTCGACTTGAAACGGGTGTCATCCAGGCGCAGCAGGGTGGCGCCTTTCTCGACCATTTGACCTTCACGTACGAAGATCTCGGTGACGATACCGCCTTCCAGGTTCTGCACGACCTGTACCTTGCTCGACGGGATAGCCTTGCCTTCGCCTACCGTCACTTCATCGAGCACCGCCAGGCTGGCCCAGGCCAACGCCACCAGCAGCAGTGCGGCGGCCAGCCACACGGTCAGGCGCGACAGGCGGGGTGAGTCCTGCAAAGTGGCGCCGGCCAGCTCCGGCATATAGTCGCGCTCGGCTCGTTTGTCGTTGCCCTGGTTGCTGCGCACGCTTTGCATGAGAGGCATGGTGAACTCCTACATTGCCGCGCCAATGCGGCCTTTGCGCAGGGCGTCGATGACCGCGTCCTTTGGCCCGTCGGCGACGATCTTGCCGTTGTCCAGCACCAGTAGACGGTCCACCAGGCTGAGCATCGAGGTGCGGTGGGTCACCAGCAGTACCGTCTTGCCTGGCACCCAGGCCATCAGGCGCTGGCGCAGTTGTTCCTCGCTGCTGTTGTCCATGTGGCTGGTGGGTTCATCGAGAATCAGGATCGGGGGCTCCAGCAGCAGGGCCCTGGCCAGCAACACGGCCTGGCGCTGGCCACCGGACAGCAGCTGGCCTCGTTCGCCCACCGGGCGGTCGAAGCCACTGGGATGTTGCCTGGCCAGCTCGCTGACGCCGGTCAGTTCGGCCACTTCGAGCATGCGTGCATCGCTGACGTGACGTGCGCCGAGGGTGAGGTTATCGCGCAAGGAACCGGCCAGCAGCGGCAGGTCATGGGCCACGTAGCCGATCTGGCCACGCAGGTCGGCAATATCCAGTTGGCGCAGGTCGAGGTTATCCAGCAGCACCTGGCCTTCGTCAGGGTGATGAAAGCCCATCAACAGGCGTGCCAAGGTGCTCTTGCCCGAGCCGCTGCGGCCGATGATGCCAATGCGCTCGCCAGGGCTGAGGCTGAGGTTGACGTCATGCAGCGCGGCATGGGTTTGCCCTGGGTAGCGGAAGCTGACGTGGCTCAGTGCCAGGCCACCCTTGAGCGTGGTGTGCTCCAGCGCTTGCTGTTCGGCCTGGCGCTCCTGAGGCAGGGCCATCAGCGCGTCGGTGCTGCGCATGGTGAGCTGAGCCTGCTGGTAGCGGGTGATCAGCCCGGCGATCTGCCCCAGCGGTGCCAGCACTCGGCTGCCGAGCATGTAGCTGGCCACCAGGGCGCCGACACTGAGGTTGCCGGCGAAGATGCTGTAGACCCCGGCCACGATGGTGGCCATGCCGCAGAACTGCTGGATGAACAGGGTGCCGTTGCTGGCCAGGGAGGAGAGGTTGCGGGCGTGGGCATCGAGGCGGGCGATGGCGCCGTTGGTGTGTTCCCACTGGTACTGGCGTTCGCTTTCGGCGCCGCAGGCTTTGAGAGTTTCCAGGCCACCCAGGGTTTCGATTAGCAGCGCTTGGCGCACCGCGCCCAGGCTCAGGCTCTTTTGTACGGTGTCACGCAGACGAGCCTGGATCAGCAGGGCGAAGCCCACCGCAACGGGGAAGGCGATCAAGGGAATCAGCACCAGCCAGCCGCCGAGCAGGCCTATCACCAGAAGCATCAGGGCAACGAAGGGCAGGTCGATGATGCTGGTCAGGGTCACGGCGGTGAGAAAATCGCGTAGCCCCTGAAAGTCGTGGATGCTTTGGGCGAAGCCGCCAATGGTGGCGGGCTTGGCCTTCATCGCCATGCCGGTGATGCGCTCGAACAAAGTCGCAGACAGAATCAGGTCGGTTTTCTTGCCGGCTTGATCGAGCAAGTGGGCGCGGACCATGCGCAGCACCAACTCGAACGCAGTGCCAATGAACAGGCCAGCGACCAGTACCCACAGAGTCGATACAGCCTGGTTGGGCACCACGCGGTCGTAGGTCTGCATGACGAACAGCGGTACCATCAAGCCGAGCAAGTTGATCAGCAGGCTGGCCAACAAGGCATCGCCATACAGCCAGCGTGAGTGACGCAGTGTGTCGCGGAACCAGGCGTTGACCCTGGGTAGCAAGGGCGAGCGCAGGTCTTCCAGGGTGTGTCGGGGGCGAGCGAAAAGGGCGTTGCCACTGTAGGCCTGGTCCAGCGTTTCACGCTCGACCCATTGCTCACCGCCTTCGGCTTCGCAGGGCAGGATCAGCGCACGGCCGTCATCGCCCCAGCGCTGCAGCACGGCGCTGCGGCCGTCGTTGAGCAACAGCAACACCGGTAGGTTGAGGGGCGAAATGTCAGCCAGGCCACGGGGCAGGACGCGCGCCTGTAGGCCAGCCCTGGCGGCTGCTCGTGGCAGCAGTGCCGGGCCCAGGCGCTGCTGGGCCAGGGGCAAGCCGCTGCACAGACTGGCACGGCTGGCCGGGCGACCATGCAGGCGACACAGGATCAGCAGGCCATCGAGCAGTGGGTCATCGACATCCGGGCGCGGCTGCGCGCTTTGCATACTGGTCACGATGGACTACTCCCGCGACGTTGGATGGGGTGCAACGCCTTGCGAACCGGATCTGCCTGCGGCTGTACCTAGCGCATGTCGGGCAGTCTTGCCTCGTTGCGCACATCGCTCTTGGCAATGGCCTCTGGCGGCAGCGAGATGCGTTGCTTGCTCAGCAGTTCGCCCATGGTCGCCAGGACCCGATACATCGAGAACTCCTCGGTGTACCGTACTTCGGTGTAGCGGCGGTTGGCGTTGTACAGCTCGTTTTCGCTGTCCAGCACGTCCAGCAAGGTTCGCTGACCCAGGCCGAACTGGTCCTGGTAGGCGGCTCGTACTCGCTGGGTGGTTTCGGCGTATTCACGAGCGGTCGGGGCTTGCTTGCGGGCGTTGTTCATGGCGTTCCAGGCCAGGGCCAGGTTCTCGTTCAGCTCGCGTAGGGCATTGTTGCGGATGTCCATGGCCTGGTTGATCTTGTGCGCATCCGATTGCAGCCGGGCCTTGTCGCTACCGCCGCGGAATAGGTTGTAGCTGAGCTCTACGCCGGCCTGCCAGTCGTTGTTGCTGTGGCCTTTTTCTCCACCCAGGTTGTTATTGGCGCCGGTGGCCAGCACAGCGTCCAGGCGCGGATAGAAAGGCGACTTGGCCACTTCGTACTGCTGCTCGGCGGCATTCACATCGGCCTGGGCCGATTTCAGGTAGGGGTTGTTCTCCAGCAAGCCCTTGCGTGCCTCATCCAGATTGGCAGGTACCTGGCCCTTGATCGTGGACGGGGTTTCCAGTTCGTCGGGCATGCGACCGATGACGCTGTAGAAGTTGGCCTCGGCGTCCGCCAGGTCGACTTCGGCGGTGTCCAGGTTGTTCTCCGCCAACGCGCGACGGGCCCGGGACTGGTCGAGGTCGGCGGTGCTGCCGACGCCACGCTCGCTGCGCAGGCCGATCTGGTCGTTGACCCGCAGATGGGCCTGCAGGTTGTTTTTCGCCAAGGTCACCAGCTCACGGCGCTTGAGCACCTCCAGGTACACCTCGATGGCGCGTAGGGCAACCGTCTCGGCGGTGGCCTGGGTGTAGTAGGCCCGCGAGTTGGCCACCGCCTCGGTGCGGCCTACCTCGTTGGGGGTGTTGAAGCCATCGAACAGCATCTGCCGAAGACGCAGTTCCGACTGGGTGTAGTTGAGCGTTTCCTTGCGGTGGTTGCTGGTGCCGTCAGCGTTGAGTCCACGAGTATTGAGGTTGTCGGAACGTTGGCGGCCATAACCGGCCACCAGGTCGACAGTTGGGTAGTACCCCCCGCGAGCGAACTTCACATCCTCGTCTGCCGACAGTCGACTATTGCGGCTGGCGCTGATCTCGGGATGTTGGTCCACGGCGTTCTGGACGGCCTCGTTGATTGACATCGCCTGAACGTTGGCACACGCCATGGCCAACAGCACTGCACTGGTGATGGGGGTTAACACGCGCATGGGGTACATCTCCCTGGTCCAAAAAAGTCCTGCTTTTCGCCAAAAAAATGACGATATTTATGCTTCAAACCGTTTCAAGTTTGTAACAACAGAGCTAAGAACATTTAGGGCGCGAGCTAAGAAGATTTTTTCATAATACCTATGCGAAAAAAAACTTATGCGGTCTATGCAAACCAAGACATTGTTTCTTTCAGGTGAATTTGAAACTCGTGGTAGGCCACGGTTTTCAGGCATCGCGGTGAGTTCCAGATTTTTTACAGCTAAAGACGCAGGACGGTTAGGCAAAGGTGGTATTTGGCGACAATTTTTTGGCACAAAATGATGGCCAACTTACATTAATACTATCGCCAAAGTAGTCACCTGAAGGATCGATGCTCACCGCGACCACGCTTGAGCTCGACTCCTTGATCTGCGCTGCGCCCTGTCATTGGCTGTAAAAGCCTATCGGTTAGGGGAGGCGTGCGCTCATGGCTAAGTTAGTCGGTGTGGTCAGCAAGGTGGTCGGGCAGGTGTTCGCGGTCGGCAGCGACGGTGGGCGACGGCCCTTGGTGGAGGGCGACCGCCTGTTTGCCGGCGAGCAATTGGAAACTGGCGCAGCCGGGGCCGTGGCCGTGCGTTTGCACAATGGCGCCGAGCTGACCCTGGGGCGTGACAGCAGCCTGACCATGACCTCCGACCTGCTGGCCAACCAGGCGCCTCACGCCCAGGACCACGGCACGGCGCCGAGTGATGCGCAGCTCAGTGATGTAGAACGCATTCAGCAGGCCATTGCCGCAGGCGATGACCCTACCCAGTCCGCCGAAGCCACGGCTGCTGGCCCATCCAGTAGTGGCGCACCCGGCGCCCTGGGCGGCGGCCACAGCTTCGTGATGTTGACCGAGGTGGCCGCGCGGGTCGACCCAACGGTCGGCTTCCCAACGGCAGGTTTCAATTTAATTCCCGAGCTGGCCACGCGCGAGATTGCCGGGACGGATCCCAGCAGTGATGACAATGGTGATGTGCTGCGGCCCACGCCGCCGCAGGATGAGAACAATCCTGTCGAACTGCAGGGGTTGGATCTTGCACCGAGCGAACTGACTTTCAGCGAAGCCAACCTCGCCGACGGATCGGCCAGTGACCCTTCCGCGTTGACCCAATCCGGCAGTTTCACCGTGGTGGCGCAGGATGGCGTGTTCAATCTCAGTGTGGGTGGCATCAATGTCGTGACCGCTGGCGTTGTCACAGGCGTTGGCCAATCCATCATCACCGCTCAGGGGAACCTCCTGACCATTACCGGTTACAATCCTACCACCGGTGTGGTGACCTACAGCTACACCCTTACCGGGGCCGAGCAGCATGGCACTGGCGAAGGGGTTCGCACGGTGCACGAACATTTCCCGGTTCTGGTGAGTGACCGCGACGGCGACATTGCGCAAGGTTCGTTGGATGTGAACATCCGTGACGATGCGCCCAAGGCTCATGACGACAGCAACGCCGTCACTGCCACCGAGCAGCACACCGCGCTGACCGGCAACGTGCTGGGCAACGACGTGCAAGGTGCCGACCGTGTGGTCGGCGGCCCGGTCATCGCCGGTACCTTCACCGGTACCTACGGCACGTTGGTACTGGCCGCAGACGGCTCCTACACCTATACGCTCAACACCAACGACCCGGACTTCAAGAACCTGGGGGGTGGCGGTAATGGTCTCGAGCACTTCACCTACACGATCAAGGACGCCGACGGCGACACCAGTTCCGCGACTTTGACCCTGAACATCAGCAACCTCAACGACCCGGTGACACTCGATGGATTGGAGGTACAGGGTGGTGAGCTGAACGTCTACGAGAAACACCTGGGCGATGGCTCGGCGCCCAATGCGTCAGAACTGACCCAGCAGGGCACGTTCAAGGTCACGGCGCCGGATGGCCTGCAGAGCCTGAGCGTGGGCGGTATCGCCGTGGTCACCGGTGGCGTGCCTGCCGGCTTCCCGCAATCGGTGGTGACCCCGGAGGGGCATACCCTGACCATCACCGGCTATGATCCCGCTACCGGTGTAGTCAGCTACAGCTACACCCTGACGGACAATGAAAGCCACGCCAATGGCGATGGCACCAACAGCTTCAGCGAGCACTTCCAGGTCATCGCCAAGGACGTCGATGGCAGCACCGCCACTGGCAGCCTGGATGTGAACATCGTCGACGACGTGCCCAAGGCTTATGACGACAGCAACGCCGTCACTGCCACCGAGCAGCACACCGCGCTGACCGGCAACGTGCTGGGCAACGACGTGCAAGGTGCCGACCGTGTGGTCGGCGGCCCGGTCATCGCCGGTACCTTCACCGGTACCTACGGCACGTTGGTACTGGCCGCAGACGGTTCCTACACCTATACGCTCAACACCAATGACCCGGACTTCAAGAACCTGGGGGGTGGCGGTAATGGTCTCGAGCACTTCACCTACACGATCAAGGACGCCGACGGCGACACCAGTTCCGCGACTTTGACCCTGAACATCAGCAACCTCAACGACCCGGTGACACTCGATGGATTGGAGGTACAGGGTGGTGAGCTGAACGTCTACGAGAAACACCTGGGCGATGGCTCGGCGCCCAATGCGTCAGAACTGACCCAGCAGGGCACGTTCAAGGTCACGGCGCCGGATGGCCTGCAGAGCCTGAGCGTGGGCGGTATCGCCGTGGTCACCGGTGGCGTGCCTGCCGGCTTCCCGCAATCGGTGGTGACCCCGGAGGGGCATACCCTGACCATCACCGGCTATGATCCCGCTACCGGTGTAGTCAGCTACAGCTACACCCTGACGGACAATGAAAGCCACGCCAATGGCGATGGCACCAACAGCTTCAGCGAGCACTTCCAGGTCATCGCCAAGGACGTCGATGGCAGCACCGCCACTGGCAGCCTGGATGTGAACATCGTCGACGACGTGCCCAAGGCTTATGACGACAGCAACGCCGTCACTGCCACCGAGCAGCACACCGCGCTGACCGGCAACGTGCTGGGCAACGACGTGCAAGGTGCCGACCGTGTGGTCGGCGGCCCGGTCATCGCCGGTACCTTCACCGGTACCTACGGCACGTTGGTACTGGCCGCAGACGGTTCCTACACCTATACGCTCAACACCAATGACCCGGACTTCAAGAACCTGGGGGGTGGCGGTAATGGTCTCGAGCACTTCACCTACACGATCAAGGACGCCGACGGCGACACCAGTTCCGCGACTTTGACCCTGAACATCAGCAACCTCAACGACCCGGTGACACTCGATGGATTGGAGGTACAGGGTGGTGAGCTGAACGTCTACGAGAAACACCTGGGCGATGGCTCGGCGCCCAATGCGTCAGAACTGACCCAGCAGGGCACGTTCAAGGTCACGGCGCCGGATGGCCTGCAGAGCCTGAGCGTGGGCGGTATCGCCGTGGTCACCGGTGGCGTGCCTGCCGGCTTCCCGCAATCGGTGGTGACCCCGGAGGGGCATACCCTGACCATCACCGGCTATGATCCCGCTACCGGTGTAGTCAGCTACAGCTACACCCTGACGGACAATGAAAGCCACGCCAATGGCGATGGCACCAACAGCTTCAGCGAGCACTTCCAGGTCATCGCCAAGGACGTCGATGGCAGCACCGCCACTGGCAGCCTGGATGTGAACATCGTCGACGACGTGCCCAAGGCAGTTGCCGACTCTGCCGCCGTTCACGAAGGCGGCACGGTGACCGGCAACGTGCTGTACAACGACACTTTTGGCGCCGACACCCTGGGCGATGGCAAGTACGTGGTCGGTGTGCGCGCCGGCAGCGATACCTCCACCTCGGCCAGTGGTGGACTCGGTTCCAACATCAACGGCCAGTACGGTTACCTGACCCTGGATGCCAACGGCAATGGCGTCTACCACGCTTACCCCGACAGCGTGGCAGGCTCTGGAGCGACGGATACCTTCGTCTACACCATCCGCGATGCCGATGGCGATGAAAGCACTGCGACCATCACCATCAACGTGCAGGGCGTTTGCCTGGTGGCGTGCAAGGATGGCGACATTACGGTGTACGAAAATGCCTTGGACACCAGCAAGGACGGCAACGATCTTGCCCCCGGGACAGTCATTGGCAGCCATCCGAGTTCAACTGGTGAAACAGCATCCGGCACCCTGGTCGGCTCGGTCAGCGGTGGCATTGGGGCATTGACCTACAGCCTGGTTGGCAATGCGTCAGGGCAGTTCGGCCAGATCCAGATCAACCCGGACGGCACCTACACGTACACCCTGACGTCACCCGCCAATACGCCCGGTGCTGAGCAAACGGTCGAGCACTTCACCTACAAGGCTACCGACGCGCTGGGCAACAGCGTCACCAGCACTATCGCAATCACAATCGTCGACGACCTACCCAAGGCTTATGACGACAGCAACGCCGTCACTGCCACCGAGCAGCACACCGCGCTGACCGGCAACGTGCTGGGCAATGACGTGCAAGGTGCCGACCGTGTGGTCGGCGGCCCGGTCATCGCCGGTACCTTCACCGGTACCTACGGCACGTTGGTACTGGCCGCAGACGGCTCCTACACCTATACGCTCAACACCAACGACCCGGACTTCAAGAACCTGGGGGGTGGCGGTAATGGTCTCGAGCACTTCACCTACACGATCAAGGACGCCGACGGCGACACCAGTTCCGCGACTTTGACCCTGAACATCAGCAACCTCAACGACCCGGTGACACTCGATGGATTGGAGGTACAGGGTGGTGAGCTGAACGTCTACGAGAAACACCTGGGCGATGGCTCGGCGCCCAATGCGTCAGAACTGACCCAGCAGGGCACGTTCAAGGTCACGGCGCCGGATGGCCTGCAGAGCCTGAGCGTGGGCGGTATCGCCGTGGTCACCGGTGGCGTGCCTGCCGGCTTCCCGCAATCGGTGGTGACCCCGGAGGGGCATACCCTGACCATCACCGGCTATGATCCCGCTACCGGTGTAGTCAGCTACAGCTACACCCTGACGGACAATGAAAGCCACGCCAATGGCGATGGCACCAACAGCTTCAGCGAGCACTTCCAGGTCATCGCCAAGGACGTCGATGGCAGCACCGCCACTGGCAGCCTGGATGTGAACATCGTCGACGACGTGCCCAAGGCAGTCGCCGACTCTGCCGCCGTTCACGAAGGCGGCACGGTGACCGGCAACGTGCTGTACAACGACACTTTCGGCGCCGACACCCTGGGCGATGGCAAGTACGTGGTCGGTGTACGCGCCGGCAGCGATACCTCCACCTCGGCCAGTGGTGGACTCGGTTCCAACATCAATGGCCAGTACGGTTACCTGACCCTGGATGCCAACGGCAATGGCGTCTACCACGCTTACCCCGACAGCGTGGCAGGCTCTGGAGCGACGGATACCTTCGTCTACACCATCCGCGATGCCGATGGCGATGAAAGCACTGCGACCATCACCATCAACGTGCAGGGCGTTTGCCTGGTGGCGTGCAAGGATGGCGACATTACGGTGTACGAAAATGCCTTGAACACCGGCAGCAATCCGGCGTCGACCGCCGAAACGGCGTCCGGCAGCCTGGTCGGGTCGGTCAGTGGTGGTGTCGGCCCATTGACCTACAGCCTCGTTGGCAACGCCACCGGCCAGTACGGCCATATCCAGGTCAACCCGGATGGCACCTATACCTACAACCTGACGTCCCCTGCCAATACGCCCGGTGCCGAGCAAACGGTCGAGCATTTCACCTACAAGGCCACCGATGCGCTGGGCAATAGCGTGACGAGCACCATCGTCATCACTGTCGTCGACGATGTACCGAAGGCAGTTGCCGACTCTGCCGCCGTTCACGAAGGCGGCACGGTGACCGGCAACGTGCTGTACAACGACACTTTCGGCGCCGACACCCTGGGCGATGGCAAGTACGTGGTCGGTGTACGCGCCGGCAGCGATACCTCCACCTCGGCCAGTGGTGGACTCGGTTCCAACATCAATGGCCAGTACGGTTACCTGACCCTGGATGCCAACGGCAATGGCGTCTACCACGCTTACCCCGACAGCGTGGCAGGCTCTGGAGCGACGGATACCTTCGTCTACACCATCCGCGATGCCGATGGCGATGAAAGCACTGCGACCATCACCATCAACGTGCAGGGCGTTTGCCTGGTGGCGTGCAAGGATGGCGACATTACGGTGTACGAAAATGCCTTGAACACCGGCAGCAATCCGGCGTCGACCGCCGAAACGGCGTCCGGCAGCCTGGTCGGGTCGGTCAGTGGTGGTGTCGGCCCATTGACCTACAGCCTCGTTGGCAACGCCACCGGCCAGTACGGCCATATCCAGGTCAACCCGGATGGCACCTATACCTACAACCTGACGTCCCCTGCCAATACGCCCGGTGCCGAGCAAACGGTCGAGCATTTCACCTACAAGGCCACCGATGCGCTGGGCAATAGCGTGACGAGCACCATCGTCATCACTGTCGTCGACGATGTACCGAAGGCAGTTGCCGACTCTGCCGCCGTTCACGAAGGCGGAACGGTGACCGGCAACGTGCTGTACAACGACACTTTCGGCGCCGACACCCTGGGCGATGGCAAATACGTGGTCGGTGTACGCGCCGGCAGCGATACCTCCACCTCGGCCAGTGGTGGACTCGGTTCCAACATCAACGGCCAGTACGGTTACCTGACCCTGGATGCCAACGGCAATGGCGTCTACCACGCTTACCCCGACAGCGTGGCAGGCTCTGGAGCGACGGATACCTTCGTCTACACCATCCGCGATGCCGATGGCGATGAAAGCACTGCGACCATCACCATCAACGTGCAGGGCGTTTGCCTGGTGGCGTGCAAGGATGGCGACATTACGGTGTACGAAAATGCCTTGAACACCGGCAGCAATCCGGCGTCGACCGCCGAAACGGCGTCCGGCAGCCTGGTCGGGTCGGTCAGTGGTGGTGTCGGCCCATTGACCTACAGCCTCGTTGGCAACGCCACCGGCCAGTACGGCCATATCCAGGTCAACCCGGATGGCACCTATACCTACAACCTGACGTCCCCTGCCAATACGCCCGGTGCCGAGCAAACGGTCGAGCATTTCACCTACAAGGCCACCGATGCGCTGGGCAATAGCGTGACGAGCACCATCGTCATCACTGTCGTCGACGATGTACCGAAAGCCCACTGCGACACTGTCTCGGTGTACGAAGGTAGCTCGGTGACGGGGAACGTGCTGTGGAATGATGTAGTCGGTGCCGATACCTTGGGCGACGGCAAGTATGTGGTTGGCGTGCGTGCAGGCCACGATACCTCCACCTCGGCCAGTGGTGGAGTGGGGACCAACGTCAATGGCCAATATGGCTACTTGACCCTCGATGCCGATGGCAATGGCGTCTACCACGCCTATTCCAACAGCGTCTCAAAAGCCGGCGCTACTGACACCTTTGTCTACACCATCCGCGACGCCGACGGTGATGAAAGCACCACGACCATCACCATCAACGTACAGGACAAGAACGGGCAGGTGTGCGGGGATGAAGGCGTCCAAACGCTTGGCAATGGCTCGGGTCAAGACAAGAATGGCAACAACAGCCTGGTGTTCGAAAGCCAGGTCAAGGCTTTGGATCGCAGTGCGTTCATCACTACGCCTGGCGTCATGACCGCTGCACTGGTGGTGCTTGGCTACCTGGGCCCGGTTGGCAATGCTAACGCCGAAGATGTGTTTACCGTCAGCTTGCGCAAGGGCGAAACCCTGAAGCTGGACCATGACCGCCCGGACGGCAACTTGACCATGGAATGGAAGGATGCCGGCGGCAGCTACCAGCCTGTTGCCGACGGCGGCAGCTTTACTGCCAGCCATGACGGGGTTTACAGCATCCACCTGGTCAACCCATCCAACGCGTCTGGCAACAGCAAGGCGGCCGAAAATTACAAGCTGAGCCTGGTGGTCGACTATGCCAATGCTGAAAACGGGGCCCAGCACAGCGGATACACGATGAGCGAGCACCACGGCAGTGGTGCCAGCGGTACGCTCGACCTCACCTACCAGGGCAACGCGACGCACAATGGGTCGTCAGCCAACGATGTGTTGTTGGCCGGGGAGGGCAACAACACCCTGAACGGCAACAACGGGCACGATGTGCTGGTGGGCGGGGCAGGCAATGACAGTCTGTACGGAGGTAATGGCGATGACCTGTTGATCGGCGGCGCGGGCAATGACGTGCTCGATGGCGGCAATGGTATCGACACCGCCAGCTATGCCAGCGCTACCGGACCGATCACTGTGAACCTGAGCATGGATGGTGCCCAGAACACAGGTGGGGCTGGGGTCGATACCCTGGCGCGTATCGAGAACCTGATTGGCTCGGACTATGGCGATACGCTGATCGGCAGCAGCGGTGACAATGTGCTGGATGGAGGTTTGGGCAACGATATGCTCAACGGGGGCAGTGGCCAAGACACCCTCATCGGCGGCCCAGGCAACGACACGCTGACGGGCGGCATTGGCAACGACACCTTCGTCTGGCACAAGGGCGACGCAGGCCACGATACGGTCACCGACTTCACGCCGGGCAGTGACCATCTCGACCTGTCGCAGTTGTTGCAGGGCGAGCATGCTACTGCGGCGTCACTGGATGACTACTTGCACTTCAAGGTCAGTGGTACGGGCACGAATGTGGTTTCAACCATCGAAGTCAGCAGTGTGGCGGGGGCGCCACCCACCCAGACCATCGATTTGGCGGGGGTGGATCTGGCCCAGCATTATGGCGTGACAGCGGGGGCGGGCGGCGTGATTTCGGCGGGGCCGGACACAGCGACGATCATCAATGGCATGCTCAATGATCATTCGCTGAAGGTGGATACCGTGTGAAATGACTGGCGTGGTCGGATTGCTGGGGCCGTTTGGGTCCCACAGACAACAGTGCGGTGCTTGGCGGGCGCATTCGCTGTCGGTACGTGCGCGGCGGTAATGACGGGATGGTGGGCTTGGCTGTTTCTCGTGGGAGCGGCCTTGCGTCGCGAAAGGGAGCGCGCAGCGGTCCTCGGGAGCCAGCCACGCAGTCCTCAACCAGGCCGGCGCAGGGTCTTCTGTTTGAGGATGTACACGCTGACCAACACCGCGCTGGTCAGCATGAAAGCGCGTGCCCAGAACAGCGGTACCAGGTAACAGGACAGGCTGATGCTCGCCCACATCAAGCCGATCGCATAGACCTTGCCCTTGAGCGGAATGCCTTCGCCGCTCAGGTAATCTCGAATCCACGGCCCCAGCGTAGGATGGTTGATCAGCCAGTCGTGAAAGCGCGGCGAACTACGGGCGAAGCAGGCTGCTGCCAGCAGGAGGAACGGGGTGGTGGGCAGCACCGGGAGGAAGATCCCCAACACCCCGAGCGCAACGCTGAGCCAGCCAATGGCCAGCAGCAGGTAGCGCATGACCGACTCAGTGGTGGCGTGGCTTGAGCAGTGCCGGCTTCTCGTCAGGTGCGTGCAGCAGCAGGAACAATGCACTCAGCGCCTCGGGAATCTGCACGATCATGTCGTCCTGCAGGTTGGCGTTACTGGCAATGTCGCTGAACTCGGGCTGCTCGTCGAACAGGCCAGAGCCGACCATGATCGGCAGCAGCATCTCGCTGACTTCTTCTTCGGCGTTTTCGAACCAGGCTTCCTCGCGCAGGAAGACGCCTTCCATGAACCCGATGCACCAGCCACGCAGGTCGGAGTCATCCGGCTCATCGGTCAGGTCCAGGTCGCACGGCAGGTCGAACTCTTCGTCGCTGGCCAACTGGCGGGCGATGTGGGCCTTGAGTGCCACCAGGGTCGCCTCGATCTCGGTGCGCTGGGCATCGCTGGCGTAATGGGGCTCTTCGGCGAACAGCGCGTCGATCCATTCGCGCTCGGGCACTTCTTCCGAGCAGATCGACAGCGCGGTCAGGTAGCCATGGGCGGCGACGTAGTCCAGCGCTTCTTCGTGCAGCTCATCGGCGTCGAGGAAGGCTTGCAGGCGGGTCAGTTGCTCGGCGAAGGACATTACAGGGCTACCTTGGGGAATAAACGATAGTGAATTCTAGCACCTTGCAGCGGCGACGGTGCAAAGGGAACGTCTGTCACCAGGGCACCCTGTGCCACGATGCACTGCGGTATACTCCGCGATTTTTCATCCAGGGGCGGGTTTTCCCGGTCATCTGGCAAAAGCCGCTTACGCATTTGCTGTGTGCGCAGCGGGTTTTTCGTCCAGCCTGTGTCCAGGATGGTACGGCGATTGGTGGAGTTGCACATGCTCGAACAGGCTCAGCGCGTTCTCAAGGATATCTTCGGCTACGACAGTTTCCGCGGGCGTCAGGCCGCGATCATCGAATGCGTGGCCAAAGGTGGCGATGCCTTGGTGCTGATGCCCACCGGTGGCGGCAAGTCGCTGTGTTTCCAGGTGCCCGGATTGCTGCGCACGGGCTTGACTGTGGTGGTGTCGCCCCTGATCGCGCTGATGGACGATCAGGTCGCTACTCTCGATGAGCTGGGCGTTGCGGCCGCCGCGCTGAATTCGACCTTGAGCCCCGAGCAGCAGCGCGACCTGGCCGGGCGTTTGCGCCGCGGCGAAGTGAAGATGCTCTACCTGGCGCCTGAACGTCTGGTACAGCCGCGCATGCTGGAGTTCCTGCGAGGCCTGGACATCGCCCTGTTCGCCATCGACGAGGCCCATTGCGTTTCGCAGTGGGGCCATGACTTCCGCCCTGAATACCTGCAACTGGGCCAGTTGGCCGAATTGTTCCCGCATGTACCGCGCATTGCGCTGACGGCCACCGCCGACATGCGCACCCGGGAGGAAATCGTCCAGCGCCTGCACCTGCAGGGGGCTGAACGTTTCCTGTCGAGTTTCGACCGGCCGAACATCTTCTACCGTATCGTCCCTAAGGAGGCGCCGCGCAAGCAGCTGATGGCATTCCTGGGCGAGCGTCGTGGCAACGCTGGCATCGTCTACTGCCTGTCGCGCAAGAAGGTCGACGAAACCGCTGCCTTCCTGTGTGAGCAGGGCTTCCCGGCGCTGCCGTATCACGCCGGCCTGGCTGCCGAGACACGGGCAGCCAACCAGCACCGCTTCCTCAACGAGGAAGGGTTGATCATGGTCGCCACCATTGCTTTCGGCATGGGCATCGACAAGCCCAACGTGCGTTTCGTGGCTCACCTGGACCTGCCAAAGTCGCTTGAAGCCTACTACCAGGAAACCGGCCGCGCCGGCCGTGACGGGTTGCCGTCCGACGCCTGGATGGCGTACGGCCTGCAGGACATGGTGATGCTCAAGCAGATGCTGCAGAACTCCGAGGGCGACGAACGCCACAAGCGCATCGAGCAGCACAAGCTCGACGCGATGCTGGCCCTGTGTGAAGAAACCCGCTGCCGGCGTCAGGCCCTGCTGGCTTATTTCGATGAAATCCTCGAGCAGCCATGTGGCCATTGCGACAACTGCGTCGACCAGGTTCAGACCTGGGATGCCACGGAACCGGCGCGCCAGGCGCTGTCGACGGTATTTCGCACAGGTCAGCGCTACGGTGTCGGTCATCTGGTGGATGTCTTGCTGGGCAAGGACACCGAAAAGGTGCGCAACTTCGGCCACGAGAAACTTTCGGTGTTCGGGGTAGGCAAGGCGCTGGCCGAGGCCGAGTGGCGTTCGCTGTTCCGTCAACTGGTCGCACGCGGGTTGGTGGACATCGACCTAGAGGGTTATGGCGGTTTGCGTCTGTCCGACAGCTGCAGGCCCCTGCTGCGCGGCGAAGTGACCTTGCAGTTGCGCCGCGACCTCAAGCCCCAGACGGTGGCCAAGACGTCCTCCAGCGCTGGCAGCCCTGCCAGCCAACTGGTGCGCGCCGAGGAGCGCGAGCTGTGGGAAGCGCTGCGCACGTTGCGGCGCAAGCTGGCCGAGGAGCACAGCGTGCCACCTTATGTCATCTTTCCCGACTCGACGCTGCTGGAGATGCTGCGCAGCCAGCCTGCCAGCCTCAGCGACATGGCCCAGGTCAGCGGCGTCGGTGCGCGTAAACTGGAGCGCTACGGCCAGGCCTTCCTCGAGGTGCTCAATGGCGCGGGCGGCACGGCTGAGGCGCCGAAGGTGGTGCTCGACTTGCGCCACGAACTGGTCAGCCTGGCCCGTGCCGGCATGACACCTGCGCAAATCGCCGGCCAGCTCAACTGCAGCGAGAAGAACGTCTATAGCCTCCTGGCCGAAGCGCTGGGTCGTCAGGAACTGAGCCTGGAGCAGGCCCTGGATCTTCCCGAAGACCTGCTCATGGAAGTTCAGGACGCCTTTCTCGACGGTGAGGGCGAGTTGCCTCCGGTGTCTGCGATTGCGCCAATGTTCGGGGCGCGGGTGCCGGAGGGGGTGCTCTATTGCGTCCGGGCGGCGCTGGCGGCGGAGTTCGAACTCTGATCGCAGGCATTTCGCCCAACGGCTGACCTTTGTCATGCTTTTTGACGATAATCGGACGTTTCCGCGCGGCGCAGCCTTGCTTGATGGCAGCGAGCATGGTTAGCTGGCTAATAATTAGTTCTAGTCAATGAGTTGCTTATGCCCCTGACCGACAACCAACACCGTTTTGGCATGCAGCTGGCCCAGATGTCCCGGGGTTGGCGTGCTGAACTGGACCGCCGCCTGGCCGGGCTCAACTTGTCCCAGGCTCGGTGGCTGGTGTTGCTGCATCTGGCGCGTTTCGACGAAGCTCCCACCCAGCGTGAGCTGGCCCAGAGTGTCGGGGTCGAAGGGCCGACCTTGGCGCGTCTGCTCGATAGTCTGGAAAGCCAGGGGCTGGTGCGCCGTCAGGCGGTGATGGAGGACCGGCGTGCGAAGAAGATTCTGCTGTGCCCACCGGCCAAACCGCTGATCGACCAGATCGAAACCATCGCCAATGCCTTGCGCCAGGAGCTGTTCACCGGGGTGGAGGAAGCGGACCTGGAAGTGTGCATGCGCGTGCATGCGAAGATTCTGGCGAACCTCGAAAAGTCCTGACCCCTAGGTAAATGCAGGCGCCGGCTTGCTGGCGATTGGGCTGCAGCGCGGCCCTGGCGCGTCAGAAGGTATGCCCCAGGTTCAGATACACCGCCTTCTGATGCGCATCGTTCGCCCCGTAACTCAAATTCAGCGGCCCCAGCGGCGTCTCCAGCCCCAGGAAGATGCTCGCCGCATTGATGTAGCCACTGTCGAATTCATTGTCGTTGTTCCAGGCTCGGCCACGCTCCAGCGAGCCGCCGATGTACAGCGGGAAATCCAACGGCACATAGGCCCTGGGCGTCAGGCGACGGTAGTAGACCATGCGCAGGAGGCTGATGTTCTGCCCTGACACCGAGTCCTGCCGAAAGCCCGAGAGCTGTCGCGCACCACCGATGACGAAACTCGAGGTGACCACTTCGGCGTCATCCAGCGTGCGCCCGTAGCGGCCGCCCAGCACCCAGGTATTCGGCCCGCTGCTCATGGCTTTGTCCAAGTTGAACTGCCATTGCCTGTAGTCCTGGTCCGAATCCAGCGAGGCATCATACTTGCGCAAGGTCAGGCCAATATCTTCGCCGTGGTGAGGGAAGTACACATTGTCGAGTGTATCGAACGAGTACTTCAGTTCATAGAAGCCCTCGTTGAAGCTGACCTTGGGCAGGTCCTGGTCGCCGACGCGCACGTCAGCTTCGCCCCAGGCCTTGCCCACGCCCAGGCGCACTTCGCCATTGGTGCTGATCTGACGGCCGACATTCAGGCCGAAACCATAACGTTCGAGGCGGTATTCAGCGATGGGGTCGTTGTCCAGCGTCGCCTCGATGTTCTGCGAGCCGAAGTCCAGGTACGGCGCCACGAAGTAACGTGAACCCACGTCCAGCGGTTGGTAGAACTCACTGTAAAGCTCCTGCAGGTCGCCGATCTGTGCGCGGGTCAGCCATTCGGCACCCAGGCTGTTGATACCGTTGACCCGATAGCTGGCGCCCAGGTTGAAGGCACTGTCGCCACGCAGGTCATCCGACAGGTTAAGGCCCAGGCGCAGGTAGTCGGTGCCGCTACGTTTCCCGCGGGCGTTGATCACCAGGGTATTATCGTCGCCCTTGTGCACCACGCGGTACTGCACCCGGTCGAAGTAGTCCAGGCCATACAAGGTGCCCATGTCGGTTTGCAGACGGTCCAGCTCCAGAGGTGCGCCGATCGGCTGGCGGATGTAGGAACGAATGACCTCGTCGCTGACCTTGGCGTCGTTCTCTATCCGAATCCGGGTAATGACCGGCGTGCGCTGGCGGGGCGAGCGGGCCGCGGCCAGGCCTGCATCGCCGTCGGGCTGGCGTAGGCTGGCCAGGCGCGAATCGAGCAGGCGGGTGGCGCGGTAGCCCGCGTCGATCATGTCATGGGCGCGGCCGAAGTCGGTGACGCCATAGGCAGCCAGCGGCGGCTGGATCAGGATGTCGTCGCGGTGCAGGCTGGCCAGTTGCTCCTCGGAATTGCGCCGGGTCATCAGGGTGATCGACTGGTTGAGCACATCGACCACCGTGGCCAGCTGTTTGCGGTCACGTAGTGGAGTACCGATGTCCACGACGATGGCCAGGTCCACGCCCATGTCGCGGGCCACATCCACGGGGATGTTGTCGACCATGCCGCCGTCCACCAGCAGGCGTCCGTCCAGCTCGACAGGCGCGAACACCGCGGGTATCGACATGCTGGCACGGATCACCTGGGGCAGATGGCCACGGCGGAACACCACTTTCTCGCCGCTGGCGATGTCGGTGGCCACGGCGCGGAAAGGGATCGGCAGTTTGTCGAAGTCGCGGGTGTCGGCAGTGTGGGCCAGTTTGCTTTCCAGCAGCAGGGACAGGTTCTGGCCCTGGATCACGCCCAAGGGCAGGCCGATGCTACCGTCGTCGCGAAAGCTCAGTTTCTGTTTGACCAGAAAGTCGCGGTCGTCCTGTTTGCGGCGAAACGGCACGTCCTTGCGCGGTGGGGCGTCGGACAACGCCTGTTGCCAGTCGAGTGTGGTGGCCAGTTTCTCCAGCTCCTGAACGCTGTAGCCCGAGGCATACAAACCGCCGATCACCGCGCCCATGCTGGTGCCGGCAATGGCATCGATGCGTACACCCTGTTCCTCCAGGGCCTTGAGTACGCCAATGTGAGCCAGGCCACGGGCGGCGCCACCGGAGAGCACCAGGCCAACCTTGGGCCTGGCTTGCTCGGTGGCGAGGGCGGTAACGGAGGTGAGCATCAGCAAAAGGCAGAACAGCAGGCGGCGCATCGTGAGTCTCAAATACTGGCGTAAAGACCGCTAGTATAAGCGGCCCCTTACCTGGAGATGCCTCGCCATGGCCAACAGCAAACCGGAAATCGTTATCAACTATTGCACACAGTGCCAGTGGCTGCTGCGCGCCGCCTGGTTGGCCCAGGAGCTGCTCACTACGTTTTCCGACGACCTGGGGCGGGTGGCGTTGGAGCCGGGTACCGGTGGGGTGTTCCGGATCACCTGCGATGGCGTGCAGATCTGGGAGCGCAAGGCCGATGGTGGCTTCCCCGAGGCCAAGGTGCTCAAGCAGCGGGTCAGGGATCAGATCGACCCGCAGCGTGACCTGGGCCACAACGATCGTTGATCAAGTGCTTTCGGCCAGTGGCCGCTGCCTTGCCGGCTGTTGCGCAGCGAGGCGGCTGGACAGCACGATGGCGAAGATGATCAGTGCGCCGCCCAGCAACATGCGGGGTGTGGGTGTTTCGGCGAAGATCGCCCAGGCCACGGCGATGCCATAGACCGGCTCCATGCCGAACACCACGGCAGCGGTGCGCGCCTTGATCACTGCCAGGCTTGCGACGAACAGGCTGTGGGCGACCCCTGTGCAGAAGATGCCGAGCAGGGCGATCCATAGCCAGTCCATCGGTGCCACGGCAGCCAGGCCTGGCAGTGCCACCGGTAGCAGGCACAGGGTGACCACCAGGTTTTGCCACAAGGCCGCCTGGACCGCTGGCAAGCGCCCCGAGCCGGCCCGATTGGTCAGTGACAGCAGCGAGAACAGCAAGCCCGACAGCAAAGCCCAAAGCAGGCCCCCGGTGGCCTCGCTGGCAAGGTCGAACGATGGGGTGACCAGCACCAGTCCGATACTCACTAAAAGCACCAGTAGCGTTTCGTTGCGGCGGATACGTTCGTGAAACAGCAGGCCTTCGAGTATCACGGTGAACGCCGGGAAGCTGGCGAAGCCCAGTGTCGCGATGGCCACGCCCCCGACCTTGACCGCGATGAAGAAGCTTACCCAGTGGCCAGCCAGCAAAACGCCGCCGAGCAGCAGGCGGCGGATGTCCTGGCCTTTGAGCGAGTACCAGCCCTGGCGGGCAAGGCTGGCGAACAGGGCGAGGGCGAGCACGGCAAAGGCGGCGCGACCGAACACGATGATCGCCGGGCTGGCGCTGGCAGCGAGCTTGCCGAATACGCCAGTCAGACCGAAGAACAGCGCGCCAATGTGTAGGGCGCCGAGGGCGGTGCGGTGGTTCATGATGGTCCTTGAGCAATTGAAAAGTCAGCCCCGGCCCTATCGCTGGCGAGCGGGGTCCTACTGGTGACGTGCAGTCCTTGTAGGCATTGGAACAGGTTCAGTGTAAGACGCCAGACTCTCGCTAGTCTGTCGCGACCCTCGCGTCATTTGTCGCCAGGCTCTCGCCGCAAGGCCAGGGGCGTGCACCCGAACATCCGCAGCACGGCTGCCGAAAACGCGCTTTGCGAGCCGTAGCCAACCCGCGCCGCGATTTCGCCCACCGCGAGCGAACTCTGCTTGAGTAATTGCCGCGCCATGAGCAACCGGCGCTGGCGAATGTAGTCCATCGGTGTCATGCCGCATTCGGCGATGAAGCGTGCGTGCAGCCGGGCGCTGGACAGCCCGGCCAGGCGCGCCAAGTCGGCGACCTGCAGCGGATAGGCCGCGTGCTGCTCGATGTGCGCGTCGAAGGCCGCATAAGGTAGTCGGTGGCTGGGTGCGATGGCCGCTGCCGCCGTGGGGTTGAGGCTGGCCAACAGCAGCACCGCGCCCTGCCGGGCAATGAGCGGATCGTCTACCGGGCTGTTGGCCAGCCAGTCCACCAGTTGCTGCTGGCGGGCATCGAGGTTCCGCGCGCCGGGATTGTCCAGCAGGCGCCGGCTGGCATCGGCGTGTTCACCGAGCTGCTCGTGCAACCAATGATCCCCGGGTACATCCAGCACCAGGCAATGGCTGCCGGCATCGCTGCCGCAGGCATGGTGGGCACCGGCAGGTACCACCATCAGGCCTTGGCGGTCGATTCGCGCGCCATGCCCCTGGACCTCGAAATCAAGACGGCCGCGCAGGCCGAACACCAATTGTGGGTGCTCGTGGCTATGGGCGATCAGGTCGTGCCGGTAATGGCGCAGGGAAAGAATGCGGCCGACGGTCATGGGTGGTCCTCGCGGGGCAGGGTTTCATTGTGCCTGATTCACGTCGCACCATCACTCGTCATGCCGTTGCCACCAACCTGTCATCTGCGCCTGCCAGTCTCCAGCAAACAGCGCCGGAGCCAGCCCCATGACCCCTGTCGAACTCTCTCGCCCGTCGCGTAAACAGCGCGTTCGCACGTTGTGGATCTCCGATGTCCACCTGGGCACCCGGGACTGCCAGGCCGAGCACTTGTCGCAGTTTCTCAAGGGCTACCAGGCTGACAAGGTCTATCTGGTCGGCGACATCATCGATGGCTGGAAGCTTCGTGCAGGCATCTATTGGCCGCAAGCGCACACCAACGTCATTCGCCGGCTGCTGACCATGAGCAAGCGCGGTACCGAAGTGGTCTACGTGACCGGCAACCACGACGAATTTCTGCGCCGCTACTCCAAACTGTTGCTGGGCAATATCCAGCTGGTGGACGAGGCTGAGCACCTGACGGCGGATGGTCGGCGACTGCTGGTGATTCATGGCGATCAGTTCGATGTCATCACGCGTTACCACCGTTGGCTGGCTTTCCTGGGTGACCGCGCGTACGAAACCACCCTGGTGCTCAACCGCTGGCTCAATCACTGGCGGGCGCGATACGGCTATGGTTACTGGTCGCTGTCGGCGTACCTCAAGCACAAGGTCAAGGGGGCGGTGAACTTCATCAGCGATTTCGAGGATGCGATCGCCCACGAATGCACGCGGCGCGGTTTTCACGGGGTAGTGTGCGGGCATATCCACCATGCCGAGATCCGCAAGGTGGGAGAGGTGGAGTACCTCAACTGTGGGGACTGGGTCGAGTCGTGTACAGCGCTGATCGAGCACTGGGACGGCAGCATTACGCTGTATCGGCTGGCCGAGGCGCAGCAGAACGCCCGCATGGCGGTGTCGCGCGAGCCAGCGTGAGTGGCAGCCGATCGCCGACGAGCCGGCTCCAGCAGGTGCGTCGGGGTATGGCCTGGAGTTCTAGAAGGTGATCCGGCCTAGAAGGATGTCGCGGAACATCACGAAGTCGCCGATCAGGCTGTAGAAGGGGTGGCTGAAGGTCGCCGGCCGATTGTGCTCGAAGAAGAAATGCCCGACCCAGGCAAAGCCGTAGCCCGCCACGGGTACCGCCAACAACAGCAACCATTTGCCGCTGCCGATGGTATACGCCAGCAAGGCGATCACCAGGCTGGTGCCGACAAAGTGCAGGCGCCGGCAGGTGGGGTTGCTGTGCTCGCCCAGGTAGTAGGGGTAGAACTCGGCAAAACTGCGAAACTGCGCTGTGCTGGTCATGGCTATGCTTCCAGGATTAACACTTCTTGACAGGATACACGGCGTGGAGCCTGAATCGAGTCTAGAGTGATTGGCGGGGCCGGCCAGTGACAATAGGCGCCATTTGAGTATCCTTGGAGTTCACCGCACGAAGCGGTCAGCATAAGAAGCCTGTCATGAGTGAACGAACCACGTCAGCCAGCTGGGCATCAGGGATTGTGAAGGCACTTGAGCTGGAAGGGCTCGATTGTCAGGCCATGTTCAAGCAGCTCGGACTGGATTTTGCCGCCCTGGACGACCCTGACGCACGCTTTCCTCAAGATTCCATGACCCGACTCTGGCAGCTGGCCGTGGAGCTGTCCGGCAATGAAGCCATTGGCCTGAACATGGCGCGGGTCGTGCGCCCGGCTTCATTTCACGTGGTGGGCTATGCGCTGATGTCCAGTCGCACCCTGGCCGAGGGCTTCCAGCGACTGGTGCGTTACCAGCGAATCATCGCCGAGAGTTCCGACTTGAGCTTCGTCCTCGGGCCCGAGGGCTATTCACTGATTCTTACCGTACACGGTGACCACCTGCCTCCGACCCGGCACAGCGCCGAAGCGTCGCTGGCGTGCGCCCTGGCGCTGTGCAAGTGGCTCAGCGGGCGGCCAATCCAGCCGCGACGGGTATTGATCCAGGGGCCGCAGCCAAAAGATGTCGAGCCGTACAAGGTGGCGTTCCATTCACCGCTGGTGTTCGGCGCGCCCCATGATGCGCTGGTGTTCGAACGCGCCGACATGGAAGCGCCCCTGCCGACAGCCAATGAAGCGATGGCGGTGCTGCATGATCGCTTCGCCGGCGAATACCTCGCGCGCTTCTCGGAGAGCCGGGTGACGCACCGTGTGCGCCAGGTGCTATGCCGCATCCTGCCGCAGGGGGAACCCAAGCGTGAAACCCTTGCCCAGGCCCTGCACCTGTCGCAGCGCACCTTGCAGCGGCGGCTGCAGGAGGAGGGCACCAGTTTCCAGACCTTGCTTGACGACACTCGCCGCGAGCTGGCCGAACAGTACTTGGCACAGCCGGGCATGACGTTGTTGGAAACTGCCTATCTGCTGGGCTTTGCCGACCCCAGCAACTTTTACCGGGCATTTCGCCGTTGGTTCGACACCACGCCGAGCGAGTATCGCGCCCGGCTAGGAGCGGAAGGCGAACCTTTCAGTGACGCCAGAACGCCGGCATACACAACACCAGCACCGTAATGATTTCCAGGCGCCCCAGCAGCATGCCGCCGGCCAGGATCCACTTGGCTGCATCCGGCAGCGAGGCATAGTTGCCGGACGGGCCGATCACCTCGCCCAGGCCAGGCCCCACGCCGGATACGGTGCCCGCTGCACCGGTCAGTGCGGTCATCCAGTCCACTCCCAGCAGCGACAGCAACAGGGCCATGACGCAAATGGTGATGGCGAAGAAGAACGAGAACGTCAGGATCGAGCGCACGATTTCTTCGTCAAGGCGGTGGCCGTTGTACTTCTGCTTGATCACCGCACGCGGGTGGATCAACTGATTGAGGTTGGCCTTGAGCAGGATGTAGGCAACCTGGAAGCGGAAGATCTTGATGCCGCCGGCCGTCGAACCGGAGCAGCCGCCGACGAAGCCCAGGTAGAAGAACAGCATCAGCGAGAAATTACCCCACAGGCTGTAGTCGCCCAAGGCAAAGCCGGTGGTGGTAACCACCGAGGTCACGTTCAGCGCCACATGGCGCAAGGCATCCAGCCAGTGCAGGTTGGTGGTGGCCCAGTACCAGGTGCCCAGCACCAGCCAGGTGACCAGCAGCATTCCCAGCAGTCCTTGGACTTGCTGGTCGCGGATCAACGCTTTGCGGTTGCCGCGCAGGGTAGCGACGTAGAGGGTGAAGGGCAGACTGCCGAGGATCATCACCACCACCGCCACCCAGTGCACGGCCGGAATATCCCACTTGGCCAGGGACTGGTCAGAGGTCGAGAACCCGCCGGTGGAGATGGCCGACATGGCATGGTTGATCGCGTCGAACGGGCTCATGCCGGCCCACCAGAATGCCAGGCCGCCCAGCACCGAGAAGCCGACGTACACCATGACGATCGACTTGGCCACCATGTGCGAACGCGGCATTACCTTTTCGGAGCGGTCCGAAGACTCGGTCTGGAACAGGCGCATGCCCCCGATGCGCAGCAGCGGCAGGATCGCCACTGCCATGGCGATGAAGCCGATGCCGCCGAGCCAGTGCAGCATTGAGCGCCACATCAGGATGCCCGGCGACATCGTGTCCAGGCCGCTGAGGACCGTGGCGCCGGTGGCGGTGATGCCGGACATGCTTTCGAAGAAGGCGTCCGTGTAGCTGATGTGCTGGGTCAGCAGGAAGGGCAGGGCTGCAAATACGCACACCACCAGCCAACTGCTGACCGTCAGCAGGTACATGTCGCGCGGGCGCAGGTGCACATGCTCAGGGCGGCCTTGGATGACCATGGCCAGGCCGGCGATGAAGGTAATCAGGCTCGACCACAGGAATGACGGCAGGTCGCCTGTGCGATCGAAAATCACCAGGGTCGCCATGGGGACGACCATGCTGACCGCCAGGGTGATGAGGAAGATGCCGATGATGAAACCAATGATCCTTAAGGTCGGCAACGCCATGTGATCTGCTCTGACTCTGAACGGAAGGGCGCCATTCTACCTATGGGTCTGGTGATGTAAACGCTAGAATGGCCGCACATTTAACTGCCAGGAGGGTAGCCGATGGAGGCTCTCGACGCATTGCTCAACCGTGTTTCCGTGCCACGCCTGACTGATCCGGCGCCCAACGCCGCCCAGCGCGAGGCACTGTTCCAGGCCGCGCTGCGCGCCCCGGACCACGGCCAGCTGCGCCCATGGCGCTTCCTGACCATCGAAGGTCAAGGCCGGGACAAGCTGGGCGAACTGTTCGCCGAAGCCTTGCAAATCAAAGGTGACGCCAGCCAGGCGGCCTTGGACAAGGCTCGCGCCATGCCGCTGCGCGCGCCGCTGCTGATCGTGGTCATCGCCAAGCTGCAGGACCATTTCAAGGTGCCCAAGTCCGAGCAGCGGCTGGCGGCCGGATGCGCGGCCCATGGCATCCTGATCGCCGCTCATGCCCAGGGAATCGGTGCGGTGTGGCGCACCGGTGACATGGCCTTCGATGCCCACGTGCACAAAGGGCTGGGGTTGGCCGAGAACGAAGAGTTGGTCGGCTACCTGTATGTCGGTACCCCGATGACCGAGCCGCGTACCGCGCCGGTGCTGGAAACGGCCGACTTCGTCAGTGCCTGGGGTGAGTGAAGTCGGCCTGGCTGGCCCTGTGCAGTGAGACTTCCGGCCTCTTCGCGGGGTTACCCACGACGAGGCCGGGACAACCAGCCCCGACTCAGTTGCCGTTCACCTCGGCCACCGGCAGCTCCAACCGGGCCACGAAGCCCCCCAGTGGATGATTGGCCAACACCAGCGTCCCCCCGTGGCGCTCCGCTGCCTTGCGCGCAATGGCCAGCCCCAGGCCATGCCCCGCTGCGCTCTGTCCTGGCGCCCTGAAGAATGGCTCACCCAGCTGTGCCAGATGCTCCTGTGCCACCCCAGGCCCGTGGTCGCGCACAGTCAGCACGATACGGTCCTGCTCACGCTCGGCATGAATCTCGATCGGTTGCCCCACTGGATTGAAACGCAAGGCATTGCGCAGCAGGTTGTCCAGCGCTCGTTCGATCAGCGTCGGCCAGCCTTGCAGTGTCAGGCCTGGCTGGGCTTCGAGCTTGACCTCCTGCTCCGGTGCGCTGAGCTGGGCATCCTTGCGCACGCTGCCAAGCAATGCATTCAGGTCGACCGGCTCGGCATGCGCCTGCTCGGCATCGACGCGGGCCAGGGCAAGGATCTCGCTGATCAGGTCTTCCAGACGGTCGCATTCGCGGGTCAGACGTGGCCACAAGGTTTCGCGTTGCTCGGGTTCGGCACGTTCGGCCAGGGCCAGGGCAATGCGCAGGCGTGCCAGAGGCGAGCGCAGTTCGTGGGACACATCGCGCAGCAACTGGCGCTGGCTGCCGATCAGGCTTTGCAGGCGGGCGCCCATCTTGTTGAAGTCGTTGGCCAGCACACCGAATTCGTCGCGGCGGGCCGCCAGCCGCGCCAGGCTGTTCTGCTGATAGCTGGTCTGCCCCAGGTCATGCACCGCACCGCGCAATCGGCTCAATGGGCGGGTGATGGACAGGGTCACCAGCAGGCTGAACAAGGTCAGGACCACGAGGGCGATGCCCAGTGCGCTGAGCGGCCAGAGCAGGCTCTCGCGGTGCCAAGCGTCCAGCTCCGGGTGTGGAATCCGGTAGATCAGCAGATAGGTTTCGCCGCTCTGGGGGCTGGTGTACTCCTCGGTGAGCCGTCGCCAGGGCAGGCGGCGGTCGTCGTTGTGCTGGCGAGCCTCGAAGGCCGCCGCACGGCGGGGGAAAGTGCCGGGCACTACCGCCTCGCCGCTGTCATTGAGCACTTGTACGTCGATTTTGAAGCGCTGCTTGCGCCGCTCCAGAAAGCGCTGCGCCGATTCCATGCCTTCTTGCTCGTAGTGCTGGGCCCAGTGGCTGGCCAAGGTGTTCAGGCCTGGGTGGCGGCTGAGAATCCAGGCGTCTTGGTTGAGCATATGGCCCAGCAGGATCGACAGCCCGGCGACCAGTGTGATGGCCAGCCAGAAACTGGCCAGGATGCGCCAGAACAGTGAACGCAAGTGCACCTCCTACAAGCGGGAAAAGCCCGGCCCGCATGAGAGCGGGCCGGGCATCGGTGGGACAGCTTACTGGGCCTTGGCGTCTTTTTCAGCTTTCCAGGCCTGGAACTCCTGCCACTCAGCCTGCTTCGCGGCGCGCTCTTTCTTCAACTCGTCGAACTGCTTCTGCTGTTCTGGCTTGAGCAGGGCGCGGATCTGGCTATCAGTCTTGTCGTGGCTGGCCTTGATTTCATCCTTCATGGCTTTTTGATCGGCGGCTGGCAGCTTGTTCAGGTAGCGCTCGGTGATGTCGCGACGTTGCTTCATCTGCTCGCCCATCAGCTTGCCGATCTGCTGGCGTTGGTCGCGGCTCAGGTCCAGTTGGGCGAAAGGCGCGTCACCGCGATGATGCGGGCCGTCGTGGCGCGGGCCGCCTTCAGGCATGGCCATGGCTACGGTCGGCAGGGCGGCGGCGAACATCAGGGCGATAAGGGTCTTGCGCATGGTGTTTCTCCTTTCAGGGGCCGGTGGTTACCGGATGAGCTCAGTCTAGGGAGATCAAGGTCAAGCGCAGTCAGTGGAGGGTAAAGACTCGGTAAAGAGGGGCGGCCGTGCTTTGCGCGAGCGGGGCGTTGCAATTGGGGCCGCAAAGCGGCCCCGGCGTGCTTACAGACTGTAGTAGTAGCCCCGGCTGCGCAGCGCCACGATCCGCGGACGGCCGTCGGGGTGCGGGCCGATCTTCTTGCGTAGGTTGCTGACATGCATGTCCAGGCTGCGGTCATACAGGGTCAGCTTGCGACCCAAACCGATCTGCGCGAGGTCCTGCTTGTCCAGCGGTTCGCCGGGTTGGCGCAGCAGTGCTTCGAGGATGCGGCTTTCGGAGAGGGTCAGGGTCATTTCGCGTTCGTCGATGCTGACCACGCCACGCGCCGGGCTGAAGGTCAGGTCGCCAATTTCCACCTGGGTGGTGGTGGCCGTCGGGTGGCTGCGGCGCAGCACTGCCCGCAGGCGCGCCGTGAGTTCACGCGGGTCGCAGGGTTTGGCCAGGTAGTCGTCGGCACCCAGTTCGAGGCCGAGGATGCGGTCCAGCGGCTCGCCACGGGCCGAAAGCATCAACACCGGCAGTTCAGCGTGGTCGCTGCGCAATTGCTTGAGCAGTTCCAGGCCACTGCCATCGGGCAGCATCACGTCGAGCACCACCGCTGCCGGCGAATGCTCTGCCAGCGCCTGACGCGCGCTCTGGCCATCGTGGCAGGCGCGGACAGAGAACCCTTCCTGGGTCAGCCAGCTGCCGAGCAGCTCGCAGAGTTCCTGGTCATCATCAATCAGTAACAGCTCGCTCATGACTCACTCAATTCAACCATTGACGGCGTCTTCTATGTCCGCCACTGGCAAAGATACCGCAGACTGCCGACAAGAGTGCAACGGCTGAACCAATCAGAAACCATTGTTGCTGGTCGGTAAGCAGGCGGGGCTGGGGACTGGCCTGCAATTCCCGGATCGCCATCTTCAGCCGCTGGTTGTCCTGGCGCAGGCGCGCCAGCTGGGCGCTTTCCCGTTCGCTGTCGGCGTCCTGCAGTTGCTGGGCAAGGATGGCACGTTGCTTTTCGCTGTCGTCCAGGCGCTGCTGAAGCTCGGTAATGCGCGCACCGGCCTCCAGTGACAACGGTTGCTCGGCGTAGGCGAAGCAGGGGACTAACAACAGGCAAAACAGCAGGGCGATCTGACCTTGGCGCATGGGAACTCCTGATTCCTATCGATTCTGGAGGTTGTCGGCCGTTGGTCGGAATTGCTTAGCGTTCGCGCCAGCCCGTTCGCGGGTGAACTCGCTCTCATGGGCCACTTGCACGCTTCAGGGCCTGTGCAGTGCCTGTAGGAGCGGGTTCACCTGCGAAAAAGGCGACGCTGTTTAGATCAGGGCAACACTTGCTTGAACGGCTTGACGATGACCTTTTCGTACACGCCGGCGGCGATGTACGGGTCAGCGTCGGCCCAGGCCTGGGCATCGGCCAGGGAGTTGAACTCGGCGACGATCAGGCTGCCGCTGAAGCCAGCCTCACCTGGATCATTGCTGTCGATGGCCGGGTGCGGGCCGGCCAGTACCACGCGGCCTTCGGCCTTCAGTTGCTGCAGGCGCTCGATGTGTGCCGGGCGTGCGGCCAGGCGTTTTTCCAGGGAGTTCGCGACGTCGCTGGCGATGATGGCGTAGAGCATGTCATTCCTTGGTCTTGGAGGTGGAAGGTTCGTCGTGCAGGTGGCGGGACAGGTAGACACCCTGTGCCACCAGGAAAATCACGGTCATGCCGAGGCTGCCGAACACCTTGAAGTCGACCCAGAAGTCCTGGAAGGTGAAGGCGACGAACAGGTTGGCGGCACCACAGAACAGGAAAAAACCGATCCAAGCGATGTTCAGGCGGTTCCAGATGGCATCGGGCAGGCTCAGGGCATGGCCCATGATGCGCTTGATCAGAACCCGGTCACCGATGAAATGGCTGCCGGCGAAGCCCAGGGCGAACAGCCAGTTGACCACGGGTGCCTTCCACTTGAGGAATGTCTCGCTGTGGAAGGTGAGGGTCAGGCCGCCGAACACCAGGCAGGCGATCAAGGTCAGCCACTGACCTTTTTCGAGCTTGCGCTGGCGCAGGAACAGGGCGCCGTACACCACCAGCGAACTGAGGATCAGCATCGCCGTGGCGCTGTAGATACCGCCGAATTCGAAGTTGTGACCGGCCACTTCCATGGGGCGCGGGTCGAGCTTGTAGACGATGAAGAACAGCAGCAGCGGGATGAAATCGATGAATTGTTTCACAATGGCAGCCAGAATCGGGATGTGACGGCATAATAACAAACATCGATTCCAGCGAAAGCGCTCCTCCATGAATGTTGATCTGCACTGTCACAGCACGGCCTCCGATGGCGCCCTGTCGCCGTCGACCCTGGTCGCCCGGGCCTTCGATCACGGGGTGCAAGCACTGGCGCTGACCGACCACGACACCATCGAAGGCCTGCCAGAGGCCCGGCAGGCCTGCCATGCACGAGGGATGCGCTGGATCAGCGGGGTGGAGCTTTCCTGCACCTGGGGTGGTGCGACCATCCATGTACTGGGCTATGACTTCCCGCTCGATGCGCCGCCGCTGCTGGCGGCCATCGAAGCTTTGCACCGGGGGCGCTGGCTGCGCGCCGAGGAAATCGACAAGCGGTTGGCGGCCAAGGGCATGCCCGGCGCACTCGACGGTGCGCGGGCGGTGCAGCAAGAACTGGGTGACAGCGGCAACGCTCCCGCGCGTCCGCACTTTGCCGAGTTCCTGGTGCGTGCGGGCCACGTCAAGGACCGCGGCGAAGCGTTTCGCAAGTGGCTTGGCGCCGGCAAGCTGGGCGACGTCAAGCTGCATTGGCCGACGCTTGAGGAAACCGTCGCGACCCTGCGCCAGTCCAATGCCTGGGTGAGCCTGGCTCATCCCATGCATTACGATCTGACCCGCAGCAAGCGCAGAAGGCTGATAGCAGACTATATTCAGGCAGGCGGGCAGGCACTTGAGGTGGTCAATGGGATGATGCCGGCCGAGCAAGTGGGCACGATGTCCATCCTTACCCGAGAGTTCGGCTTGCTGGCGAGCGCCGGCAGTGATTTCCACGGCCCTGGCACCTGGGGCGAGATCGGTGCCTACCGGCCATTGCCCGAGGACCTGCCACCTCTGTGGCGCCGATTCAGCCATGAACAGCCTTTGGCGGTATGAACAGGACGACTACGTGAGCCAATTTTTCCAGATTCATCCGGAGAATCCGCAGCCGCGGCTGATCCGCCAGGCGGTTGAGATCATCCGCAAGGGTGGCGTGGTGGTCTATCCGACCGACTCGGCCTATGCCCTGGGTTGCCAGATTGGCGACAAGAGCGCGGTGGAGCGGGTGCGACGCCTGCGTGGCCTGGACAAGAGCCATAACTTCACCCTGATGTGCTGCGATATGTCCCAGCTCGGTCTTTACGCCAAGGTCGACACCGGTACTTTCCGCCTGCTCAAGGCCCATGTGCCCGGCCCCTACACGTTCATACTCAATGGCACCCGCGAGGTGCCACGTCTGCTGCTGCACGAAAAGCGTCGCACCATCGGCCTGCGGGTACCGGATCACGCGATCACCCTGGCCCTGCTTGCCGAGCTGGGCGAGCCACTGATGAGCGTGAGCCTGATCCTGCCAGGTGACACCGAGCCGATGACCGACCCGTACGAGATTCGCCAGCGACTGGAGCACCATGTCGACCTAGTCATCGATGGCGGTTTTGGCGACCTCAAGGCTTCCACCATCATCGATCTGTCCGGCGAGTCGCCTGAGCTGATTCGCGAAGGCTGTGGCGACCCAGCGCCGTTCATGGTCCACGCGTGAGCCAAGTAGACGCACCGCAGGCACAGGTCAGCGAAGTCGCGTTGCCCCAGCAATTGCAGCTGGCGCTGGTCTATGGTGAAGCACTTACAGAGATGCCGGTGGACCTCTATATCCCGCCGGATGCGCTGGAAGTCATCCTCGAAGCCTTTGAAGGCCCGCTGGACTTGCTCCTGTACCTGATCCGCAAGCAGAACATCGACATCCTCGACATCCCGGTAGCCGAGATCACCCGTCAGTACATGGGTTATGTCGAACTGATGAAGAGCGTGCGCCTCGAGCTGGCCGCCGAGTACCTGGTGATGGCCGCAGTGCTGGCCGAGATCAAGTCGCGCATGCTGTTGCCGCGCTCGTCGGAGGTCGAGGAAGAAGAGGGCGACCCGCGCGCCGAACTGATTCGCCGTCTTCAGGAGTACGAGCGCTTCAAGGCCGCTGCCGAAGGCATCGACGAGCTGCCGCGGGTTGGCCGCGATATCGTCGTGCCGCGCCTGGACGCCCCCCAGGCCAAGGTGCGCAAGCTGTTGCCCCAGGTCAGCCTGGAGGAGCTTCTGGTGTCCATGGCCGAGGTCATGCGCCGCAACGACCTGTTCGAAAGTCACCAGATCACCCGCGAGGCCCTGTCTACCCGCGAACGCATGAGCGAGGTGCTGGAGCGCCTCAAGGACGGTGGCTTCGTGCCATTTGTCGAATTGTTCGGCGCCGAGGAGGGCAAGCTGGGTGTGGTGGTGACGTTCATGGCGATTCTGGAGCTGGTCAAGGAATCGCTGATCGAACTGGTGCAGAATGAGCCTTTCGCCCCGATCCATGTCCGAATGCGGGCCGAAACTGTCGAAGAATCCGATGAATCTGAATGACCCACGCGACTTGGCGTCGCTGATCGAGGCGTTTTTGCTGGCCTCGGGCAAGCCACAATCCCTGGAACGCTTGTATGAACTGTTCGAAGAGGCCGAGCGCCCCGAACCCAAGGTGTTCAAGAAGGCCCTGGAGGTGCTGGGCAAGTCCTGCGCTGGCCGTGCATTCGAACTCATGGAGGTGGCCAGCGGCTACCGCCTGCAGATTCGCGAGGACTTCGCGCCCTGGGTAGGGCGGCTGTGGGAAGAGCGCCCGCAACGTTATTCCCGTGCGTTGCTGGAAACCTTGGCATTGATCGCTTACCGCCAGCCCATCACCCGTGGCGAGATCGAGGATGTGCGGGGTGTGGCGGTGAACAGCAATATCATCAAGACCTTGATGGAGCGGGAGTGGATACGCGTGGTCGGCTACCGTGAGGTGCCCGGTCGACCAGCGATGTTCGCCACCACCAAGGGATTTCTCGATCACTTCAATCTCAAGAGCCTCGAAGAGCTGCCGGCGTTGGCGGAGTTGCGCGAGATGGAGCCTGCACCCTTTCTGGACCCCGACGATGCGCCAGTGCCAGCGCATTTGCAGGCGTTGGCCGATGCCAGCCTGGGTGAGGAAGCGGTTGTCGAGCCGAAGGAAGAGACCAGTTTCCGCAGCTTGTTGGTGGAACTCGATGCCATGGAGGAGGGGTTGAAGACTGACTTCGAGGATTTGCGTGAGGAAGAGGGCAAGCTCGAACCCTGAAGTCGTCTGCGCTGACGCCACCGCTGGCAAGCTTCGGGTCCCGTGTCGTTGCCGACTTGCCGGCAATCAGGCAGCTTCGGTCAGCGCATAAGCCATTGGGCAGAAAACCCACTGCGCTACAGTGCGCTCGCGTCCGGAACCGCGTATGATACGCGCCCTTTTGGCACGTTCGTCGCCAAACCCTGATTCATTCCTACACCGGGAGGTGCCCAGATGAGTGAGCAAGACCTGCAAGACAGCCAACCCACCCCTCCATCCGGCGAAAAGCTGCAGAAAGTGCTGGCGCGCATTGGCGTCGGCTCGCGCCGTGACGTCGAGGCCTGGATCAGCCAGGGCCGTATCAAAGTCAACGGCGTCGAAGCCACCCTCGGCCTGCGCGTCGACCTGCACGATGCGATCACGGTCGATGGCAAGCTGATCAAGCGCGAAGAGGCCGCCGAGGCCACTCGCCGGGTGATCATGTACAACAAGCCCGATGGCGAGATCTGCACCCGTGACGACCCCGAAGGTCGTCCGACCGTGTTCGATCGCCTCCCGCGCCCGAAAGAAGGCCGCTGGATCAACATCGGCCGTCTGGACATCAACACCACTGGCCTGTTGCTGTTCACCACCGACGGTGAGCTGGCCAATCGCCTGATGCACCCCTCCTACGAGATGGACCGCGAGTACGCAGTGCGTGTGCGTGGCGAGGTGGACGACGAGATGATCGAACGCCTCAAGGCCGGCGTGATGCTCGAGGATGGCCCGGCCAAGTTCACCGACATCCAGAAAGCCCCCGGTGGTGAAGGCTTCAACCACTGGTATCACTGCGTGGTAATGGAAGGGCGTAACCGTGAGGTACGTCGCCTGTGGGAATCCCAGGGCATGGTGGTCAGCCGACTGAAGCGCGTACGTTTCGGCCCGGTGTTCCTCAATTCCGACCTGCCGATGGGCCGCTGGCGCGAAATGACCCAGGGCGAAATCGACATCCTGGCCGCTGAAGTGGGCCTGCAGCCGGTAGCGCTGCCAGCCATGAACCTCAAGGCCAAGGACAAGATGGAGCGCATGCAGCGCAAGTCGACCCGTCCACTGGGCCGCAACGAGCGCGTACGCAACCTTCGCCCGGCGCACGAGGGCAGCGCTGCCGAGCGTCCTGCGCGTCAGCCACGTGAAGAAGCCCCGCGCAAAGGCAGCCGCGGCAGCACTGTCGCCGAGCGCCCGAGCGAGATGCGCAAGCGTCCTGCAAGGCCGGAAGGCGACAAGCCAACCGGGCGCGGTCGTGGCAAGCCGCGTGGTTGATCTGCACTGCTGATCAAAGAGCCAGCCTTCGGGCTGGCTTTTTCATGTCTGCACGATGCGGCCGCGCCATGCAACGCTCAGCCAAGATCTTGAACGAAAAGAAATTTTCCGACGACTGGCAAGTTTTCAAACCGCCTTGTAAAGAAAATTGTACGAAATCATCCGATTTCCCTGACCGTCACCTTTTTCTGTAAACAGAACTTGCCGACAAGCACCTCCTCGAACCTGCCCTGTCCCCGCCGGCCTATTGCCCAAACCCCCGCCCCACGCTGATATAGCGAGCATTGCCGCGTGCAAGAAGCCCCTCCGCAGAGCTGGGCATACAGAACAACAAATGGAGGCGCCATGTACGCCGATCACCTCGCCTTTGAAGGCCTACACCACAGGACCGGTGCGTTTTTTTCCCAGGAAACGACGCAACGCGTTGACGCCTGCGCGTTCGCGGGGGTATACAGTGCGCCGCGTTTTACCTGTGACCCTTATGCGTACCGCGCACTCTTGGCCACGCCCGGCTGATCCGCCCCGGCGGAGCCTGTGTCCAAGAAACCCAAGGTAACCACCTTGCCCCATTCCGCTGCGCCACGAGCGCGGTGGGTCCGATTCCGTCACAGATAAAAACAATGCAGGTGACTTCGTTCATGAGTGGACAAAACATGCATTCAGGCGAGCTCAAGCGGGGCCTGAAGAACCGCCATATCCAATTGATCGCCCTCGGCGGCGCGATTGGTACCGGTCTGTTCCTCGGCTCGGCAGGCGTGATGAAATCCGCCGGCCCGTCGATGATCCTTGGCTACGCCATCTGCGGCTTCATCGCCTTCATGATCATGCGCCAGCTCGGCGAAATGATCGTCGAAGAGCCGGTGGCCGGTTCGTTCAGCCACTTTGCCCATAAATATTGGGGGGGCTTCGCCGGTTTTCTGTCGGGATGGAACTGCTGGGTGCTGTACATCCTGGTCGGCATGTCGGAGCTCACCGCGGTTGGCAAGTACATTCACTACTGGTGGCCGGAGATCCCGACTTGGGTCACGGCAGCGGGCTTCTTCCTGCTGATCAACTTCATCAACCTGATGAACGTCAAGGTATTCGGTGAGGCCGAGTTCTGGTTCGCAATCATCAAGGTCGCGGCGATCGTCGGCATGATCGGCCTGGGTGCCTATCTGTTGACCAGCGGCAGCGGCGGCCCCGAGGCCTCGGTGACCAACCTGTGGGCGCATGGCGGCTTCTTCCCGCATGGCGTCAGCGGCCTGGTGATGGCCTTGGCATTCATCATGTTCTCCTTCGGTGGCCTGGAAATGCTCGGTTTCACCGCGGCCGAGGCCGACAAGCCGAAAACCGTCATCCCCAAGGCGATCAACCAGGTCATCTACCGCATCCTGATCTTCTACATCGGTGCGCTGGTGGTCCTGCTGTCGCTGACCCCTTGGGACAATCTGGTCGCCAGCATCGACGCCTCTGGCGGCAGCTACGGCAGCAGCCCGTTCGTCCAGGTGTTCTCGTTGCTGGGCAGCGATGTGGCTGCGCACCTGCTGAACTTCGTGGTACTGACTGCAGCGCTGTCGGTCTACAACAGCGGTACCTACTGCAACGCCCGCATGCTGCTGGGTATGGCTGAGCAGGGCGATGCACCTGCGGCGCTGGCAAAGGTCGACAAGCGCGGTGTGCCGGTTCGTTCGATTCTGGTTTCGGCGGCGGTGACCTTGATCGCCGTGCTGCTGAACTACCTCATTCCGCAGAATGCGCTGGAGCTCTTGATGTCGCTGGTGGTCGCGACCCTGGTGATCAACTGGGCGATGATCAGCTACTCGCACTTGAAGTTCCGCCAGCATCTGGATCGCACTGGCCAAAGGCCGCTGTTCAAGGCGTTGTGGTACCCCTATGGCAACTACATCTGCCTGGCTTTCGTGGTGCTGATCCTGGGCGTCATGCTGCAGATTCCTGGGATCCAGGTGTCGGTGTACGCGATTCCGGTGTGGCTGGTGGTGATGTATGTGTTCTACGTAGCTAAGGGCAAGCGTGGGGCGCAGGCCGTCGGCGAGGCTGGGACCATTACCAAGTAACCGCCTGATGGCATGAATGAAAACCCGACATCCGGTCACCGGTGTCGGGTTTTTTGTTGTCCGTCACTGCTTGTCAAGGGCGGTTTGCCGACGTTGAGGGTCGCTGCAGGCAACCCGCCCATCAGATCTGCTCCAGCAACCACCCGCGAAACGCCCGCAACGACGGCAGCGCCTCATTTCTCGGCGGGTAGATCAGGTAGTAGCTGCGTTGACTGGCAAAGGCGGTCCCTGGGCTGAAGAGCTCACCCTTGGCCAGTTCCTCCTCCACCAGGATTCTCGGCACCAGGCCGATGCCGATTCCGGCCCGTACCGCTTGGATCAAGTGTGAGGTCAGCTCGAAGCTGGGCCCCAGGCGCATGGCCCGGTGGGATAGGCCATGGTGCGAGAACCATTCGCCCCAGGCGTGCGGGTTGTTGGCCACGTTAAGCAGCACTTCTTCACTGATCCGCGCCGGCTCCCAGCCTTGGGCGTCGTTGCCGGCTTCGGACGGCAGGATCACCACCAGCTCTTCGGCATGCAAGCGATGGCAGATCAGGCCCGGCAAGTCGTGGCTGGCCACGCCAATGGCCGCGTCGATCTCGCTGGTGTCGAAGTTGATCGCTTCGATGCGTGAATGTATATGCACCAGCATGCCTGGGTGCGCGCTGTAGAACGCATGCAGGCGAGGTAGCAGCCATTTCGAGCCGAAGGTGGGAAGGGTTGCCAGGCGCAGGGTGCCGACGCCGGACTGGTATGCCAGGGCCTGCAAGGTCGCGTTGCGGATGCGCCCCAACGCCTCGCTCAGTTCGCGCTGGTACAGGCGGCCAACGTCGGTCAGCTGCACCTGTCTGCCCTCGCGCCGGAACAGCGTCAGGCCAAGCTGCTGCTCCAAGGCCTGCACTTGCCGGCTGACCGCGCTCTGCGTCAGGGACAGCTCGGCGGCGGCACGGGTGTAGCTTTCATGCCGGGCGGCAGCTTCGAAGGCCAGGAGTAGCGACATCGAAGGGGTCAGGTGGCGGTAATTCATTCATAAAAGTCATCGATAGCGGCAGGATTATCCGTTTGCCCCTGGGGCGAAAGTACAGGAACATGGGCCTATTCGTCATCCGTGCATACAGCGAACCATGCCGGAAAGACAGGATTTCCGTGAATTAGCCCATATCAAGAGGCCATCCTTCGATGATCGCCCAGCTGCCCACCCGCGCGCCGGCCGCCAACTACCCCGAATTTCTCGAAGCCCTGCGCAGCAGCGGCTTCCGTGGCCAGATCAGTGCCGACTACGGCACGCGCACCGTGCTGGCCACCGACAACTCGATCTACCAGCGCCTGCCCCAGGCAGCGGTGTTCCCGATGGACGCCGACGACGTGGCGCGGGTCGCTACACTGATGGGCGAGCCACGCTTCCAGCAGGTCAAGCTGACCCCGCGGGGCGGTGGTACCGGCACCAACGGTCAGTCGCTGACCGACGGCATCGTCGTCGACCTGTCGCGTCACATGAACAAGATTCTGGAAATCAACGTCCAGGAGCGTTGGGTGCGGGTTCAGGCGGGGGTGGTCAAGGACCAGCTCAATGCTGCGCTCAAGCCCCACGGTCTGTTCTTCGCCCCTGAACTGTCCACCTCCAATCGTGCCACTGTCGGCGGCATGATCAATACCGACGCCAGCGGCCAGGGCAGTTGCACCTACGGCAAGACCCGCGACCACGTCCTGGAGTTGCACAGCGTGCTGCTTGGCGGTGAGCGCCTGCACAGCCTGCCGATCGATGATGCGGCGCTGGAGCAAGCCTGCGCCGCACCTGGCCGGGTGGGCGAGGTGTACCGCATGGCTCGCGAAATCCAGGAAACCCAGGCCGAGCTGATCGAAAGTACCTTCCCCAAGCTCAACCGCTGCCTGACCGGCTACGACCTGGCGCACCTTCGCGACGAACAGGGCCGCTTCAACCTCAACAGCGTGCTGTGCGGTGCCGAAGGCTCGCTGGGCTACGTGGTCGAGGCCAAGCTCAACGTGTTGCCGATTCCCAAGTATGCGGTGCTGGTGAACGTTCGCTACACCAGCTTCATGGATGCCCTGCGCGATGCCAATGCGCTGATGGCGCTCAAGCCATTGTCGATCGAGACGGTGGATTCCAAGGTGCTGATGCTGGCGATGAAAGACATCGTCTGGCACAGCGTGGCTGAATATTTCCCCGCCGACCCCGAGCGCCCGACCCTGGGCATCAACCTGGTGGAGTTCTGCGGCGACGAGCCAACCGAGGTCAACGCCCGGGTGCAGGCGTTCATCGAGCACCTTCAGAATGACACCAGCGTCGAACGCCTGGGCCACACCTTGGCTGAGGGGGGCGACGCGGTCACGCGGGTCTACACCATGCGCAAGCGCTCGGTGGGCCTGCTGGGCAACGTCGAGGGCGAAGTGCGCCCGCAGCCCTTCGTGGAAGACACCGCGGTACCGCCAGAGCAGCTTGCCGACTACATCGCTGACTTCCGTGCCCTGCTCGATGGCTATGGCCTGTCCTACGGCATGTTCGGCCATGTCGACGCCGGGGTGCTGCACGTGCGTCCGGCGCTGGACATGAAAGATCCAGCCCAGGCGGCGCTGGTCAAGCCGATTTCCGACGCCGTGGCGGCGCTGACCAAACGCTATGGTGGCCTGCTGTGGGGCGAACACGGCAAAGGCCTGCGCTCGGAATACGTGCCGGAGTACTTTGGTGAACTCTACCCGGCGCTGCAGCGCCTCAAAGGCGCCTTCGACCCGCATAACCAGCTCAACCCAGGCAAGATCTGCACCCCGCCGGACAGCGCCGAAGGCCTGACACCGGTCGATGGTGTGACCTTGCGCGGCGATCTCGACCGTACCATCAGCGAGCGCGTGTGGCAGGACTTCCCCAGCGCCGTGCACTGCAACGGCAACGGCGCCTGCTACAACTACGACCCCAACGACGCCATGTGCCCCTCGTGGAAGGCCACCCGCGAGCGCCAGCACTCGCCCAAGGGCCGTGCCTCGCTGATGCGTGAGTGGCTGCGCCTGCAAGGCGAAGCCGATGTCGACGTGCTGGCGGTGGCGCGCAACAAGGTGTCCTGGCTCAAGGGCCTGCCGGCACGCCTGCGCAACAATCGCGCCCGTCAGCAGGGGCAGGTGGACTTTTCCCACGAGGTGTACGACGCCATGGCCGGTTGCCTGGCGTGCAAGTCGTGCGCGGGTCAGTGCCCGATCAAGGTCAATGTTCCAGACTTCCGCTCGCGCTTCCTTGAGCTGTACCACGGTCGCTACCAGCGTCCGCTGCGTGACTACCTGATCGGCTCGCTGGAATTCACCATCCCGTACCTGGCTCATGCGCCAGGGATTTACAACGCGGTGATGGGCTCGAAATGGGTCAGCAAGCTGCTGGCCGATAAGGTTGGGATGGTCGACAGCCCGCTGATCAGCCGCTTCAACTTCCAGTCGACCCTGACTCGCTGCCGGGTGGGTGTGGCCAGCGTACCGGCCCTGCGTGAGCTCACCCCGGCCCAACGCGAGCGCAGCATCGTGCTGGTGCAGGACGCCTTCACCCGGTACTTCGAGACACCGCTGCTGGCATCGTTCATCGAGCTGGCCCACCGCCTGGGCCATCGGGTATTTCTGGCGCCTTACAGTGCCAATGGCAAGCCGCTGCATGTGCAAGGCTTCCTGGGCGCCTTCGCCAAGGCTGCGATCCGCAACGCTACCCAGCTCAAGGCGCTGGCCGACTGTGGCGTGCCGCTGGTGGGCTTGGACCCGGCGATGACCCTGGTCTACCGCCAGGAATACCAGAAGGTGCCTGGCCTGGACGCGTGCCCGAAAGTGCTGTTACCCCAGGAGTGGTTGATGGAGGTGTTGCCGGAGCAGGCTGTGGTCGCGCCAGGCACCTTCCGGCTGATGGCCCACTGCACCGAGAAGACCAATGTGCCGGCCAGCACCAAGCAGTGGGAGCAGGTGTTCGCCCGTCTGGGCCTGAAGTTGGTGACCGAGGCCACCGGGTGCTGCGGCATGTCCGGCACCTATGGGCATGAGGCGCGCAATCAGCAGACCTCGCGGACCATCTTCGAGCAGTCCTGGGCGACCAAGCTGGACAAGGAAGGTGAGGCGCTGGCGACTGGTTATTCGTGCCGCAGCCAGGTCAAGCGCATGACCGAGCGGCAGATGCGCCACCCGCTGGAGGTGGTGTTGCAGTACGCGCAGCGCTGATCCGCGGGCGTAGACGGGGCGCCCTCTTCGTGGATGAACTCACAACCATGGGCTGATGCGGCCCTTATCTGTGGGGTCGGCTTTGGCGCGAAGAGGGCGTTGGCGATTCAGGATGGTCGCGGCATTTTGCGGGCTCGCCGCGCCTGTTGGTAAAGGTACAGGCTCAACGCAAGTCCGCAGCAGGACGCCGCCGCCGCGAACAGAAACATCGAAGCGAATCCGAACCCCGACGCCACAGCACCGACCAAGGGTCCGGTGATCCCCAGCGACAGGTCGATGAACAGCGAGTAGGCCCCCACCGCTGCGCCACGGTTGGCCGCCGAGACCTGATTGACCGCTTCCACGCCCAGCGCTGGAAACACCAGCGAGAACCCGAAGCCACTGAGGGCGGCGCCCGCCAGGGCCATTTCCGCGCTTGGCGCCAGCCACAGCATGAGCAGGCCCACGGTCTCCACCGAAAGACAGGCAATGGCCACCCGAAAACCACCAAGCCGGTTGATCATGTTGCCGAACAATAGCCGTGCGCAGATGAAGCTCGCGCCGAACAGGCTCAGGGTCAGTGCTGCGTTGGGCCATTGGCGGCTGGCGTAGTACAGGGTAATGAAGGTGGCGATGGTGCCGAAGCCGATCGAGCCCAGCGCCAGTCCGGAACCATGGGGGAAGACCTTGCCCAATACCCGCATGAACGGCAGGCGAACGCCACTGACGACAGGTGCGGCGCGCTTCGGCCAGGCCAGCAGCAAGCCGATGATGCCCAGCAATAGGATGCTCGCTCCCATGCTCCACAGGCCCAGGCTCTTGACCATCAGCACGCCCAGCGGTGCGCCGACGGCCAGTGCACCATAGCTGGCGATGCCATTCCAGGAGATGACCTTGGCGGTATGTTCGGCGCCGACCCGGCCAATGCCCCAGCCGATGGAGCCGGAGCCCACCAGGCTCTCAGCGCTGCCTAGTACCAGGCGGCCGACGAACAGGCAGGCAAGGCTCAGCCACGGCAGGTCATTGAGGAAGGCGCAAGCCAGCATGAACACGCCGCTCAGGCCGCAGCCGAACAGGCCGTACATGACGGCCTTCTTGCTGCCGAGGTTATCGATGATGCGCCCGGCAGTGGGGCGGCTGAGCAGGGTGGCCAGGTACTGGACGCTGATCACCAGGCCGGCGACCACGGCGCTGAAGCCCAGGTCGTTATGCACATAGCCGGGCAGCACGGCCAGGGGGATGCCGATGTTCAGGTAGCCGATGAAAGTGAAGAGAACGATGGAGACGACTTGCTGGGTGACCGCAAGAGGTCGCGGTGAATCTGGCATGGGGGCCTTCGTGGCAGAGGTTCTGGACGGTGTGAAAACGCGATGACAAGGGTAGACCGCGGGTCAGCCGTTTTCACACTGTCGGAGGGCGTGCGCGGTTATTCCTGGTCGGCGCTGGATTTATCGTCGCCATCCTGCTCGACGCCAGGCGTCGGTTCGGTGTGGGCGGCAACGGATTGCTCTTCGGGGTTCAGGCTTGGGAAGGGAAGATTCGGGATTTCATGCATCTCGTCGTTCCTCGCAAGAGTGAGTGAAAAGACTGCGCCAGGCGCGTGAGTGGCTTCGAAAAGCTGGGGCAGGATACAGCACTCGGGATGACAGTTTGAACTTTTTGCCGGTCAACTGTCGGTTTTGCGGGCGGATATCGGGCGTTGAATCCAGGGCGCAGGCAGAGGCGCTGCGCCCCGCCGACAGGGTGGGCGTGCACTGCGTGGGTGTGGCCTTGCGTCGCGGAAGGGGGCAAGCGCCCCCCGCTTTTGGACGGCGTGCGGTTACTTGCGGCCTTCAGCCGTCTCGGCAACTTTGTCGGTGCGTGCGCACATGATGAAGTCGTTGCGATGCAGGCCTTTGATCGAGTGGCTCCACCAGGTCACGGTGACTTTGCCCCACTCGGTCAGCAGGCCTGGGTGGTGGCCTTCGGCTTCGGCGATTTCGCCGACAGCGTTGGTGAAGGCCAGCGCGTGCTTGAAGTTCTTGAACAGGAACACACGCTCCAGCTCCATGTGGCCGTCACGCACTTCGATGTTCCAGTCCGGGATCTCGCGAATCAGCTCCGCCAGTTCTTCGTCGGTCACTTTCGGCGCGTCGGCTCGGCAGGCTTCGCAATGGGCTTGGTTCAAGGCATTCATGGGTTGTTTTCCGGTTTGAGTTGTTATCGGCAAGGTCGCTCAGGCAGCGACCTTGGGTGGAAACTTCGGCGCATGCAGGCCCAGCTGCATGGCCTGGTGAACCATGCCCATGATGTCTTCATGGGCCAGGTCGAACAGGCGCTTGAGGTTGGGCAGCACGAAGTAGATCGGTTGCAGAATGTCGATACGATAAGGGGTGCGCATCGCTTCGATCGGGTCGAAGGCCTGGTGTTCTGGCTCGTCCGAGAGACTGTAGACGGTTTCTTTCGGCGAGGAGAGGATGCCGCCACCATAGATCTTGCGACCTTGCGGGGTTTCCATGAGGCCGAACTCGATGGTCATCCAGTACAGACGGGCCAGGTAGACGCGCTGTTCCTTGGTCGCGGCCAGGCCGAGCTTGCCATAGGTATGGGTGAATTCGGCGAACCAGGGGTTGGTCAGCAGTGGGCAGTGGCCGAAGATTTCGTGGAAGATGTCCGGTTCCTGCAGGTAGTCGAGCTCTTCCGGGGTGCGGATGAACGTCGCTACCGGGAAGCGCTTGCTGGCGAGCAGTTCGAAGAAGGTCTGGAAGGGGATCAGTGCGGGCACGCGGGCGACTTGCCAGCCGGTGGTGGCTCCCAGCACTTTGTTGATCTCGCCCAGTTGTGGAATGCGGTCATGCGGCAATTGCAACTGATCGATGCCGTCCAGGTATTCCTGGCACGCACGGCCCTCGATGACCTTCATCTGGCGAGTGATCAGTGTGTTCCACACCGCATGCTCTTGCTGCGGGTAGTCGATAAAACCGTGCGCATCGGGCTCGCGTGCCACGTACTGCGTCTGTTTCATGTGGCTCTCCTAGTAGGGCTTTTCTTGTTATGTCCACGACATACCCTAGGAATATCCCTTCATCCGCTCGATTGCACGGTGTGTCCTGGCTGCGACTAGCGCTTTTCGTCTCGTTGTTGTAACGATAATTTTACAAAATCAGCGCTTTGCCTGAAAATCCGCAGCGTCAGGCTGGAGAATTCGATGAATTTGTCAGCTTATCTTTACGACTTTTCCGCGCGCAGGTGAAAAACTTCGGCGCTTCGAGAGCTTTCATGCGTATCAAAGTCCATTGCCAAAACCGCATCGGCATCCTTCGGGACATTCTCAACCTGCTGGTGGAATACGGCATCAACGTGCTGCGCGGGGAGGTGGGGGGTGACCATGGCAACGCCATTTACCTGCACTGTCCCAACCTGATCAACCTGCAGTTCCAGGCGCTGAGGCCAAAGTTCGAGTCCATCGCCGGGGTGTTCGGGGTCAAGCGCGTGGGGCTGATGCCCAGCGAGCGCCGGCACATGGAGCTCAACGCGTTGCTCGGCGCATTGGATTTTCCGGTGCTGTCGATCGACATGGGTGGCAGCATCGTCGCCGCGAACCGCACCGCTGCACAGCTGCTGGGGGTGCGGGTCGATGAGGTGCCTGGCATGCCATTGGCACGCTACGTCGAGGATTTCGACCTGCCGGAGCTGGTGCGAGCCAACAAATCGCGTATCAACGGCATGCGCGTCAAGGTCAAGGGTGATGTATTCCTGGCTGACATCGCGCCCTTGCAGTCCGAGCACGATGACAGCGAGGCGCTTGCCGGTGCGGTGCTGACCCTGCATCGCGCCGACCGTATCGGCGAGCGCATCTACAACGTGCGCAAGCAGGAGTTGCGTGGCTTCGACAGCATCTTCCAGAGTTCACGCTTGATGGCTGCGGTGGTGCGTGAGGCGCGGCGCATGGCGCCGCTCGATGCGCCCCTGTTGATCGAGGGAGAGACCGGAACCGGCAAGGAGTTGCTGGCCCGTGCCTGCCATCTGGCCAGCCCGCGTGGCCAAGCGCCGTTGATGGCACTCAATTGTGCCGGCTTGCCGGAGTCCATGGCGGAGACCGAATTGTTCGGCTACGGGCCCGGCGCTTTCGAGGGCGCGCGGGCCGAGGGCAAGCTTGGGCTGCTGGAGCTGACGGCGGGCGGCACGCTGTTCCTCGACGGGGTAGGGGAAATGAGCCCGCGTCTTCAAGTGAAACTGCTGCGTTTTCTGCAGGACGGGTGTTTCCGTCGTGTTGGCAGCGATGAAGAGGTGTACCTGGATGTCCGGGTCATCTGTGCAACCCAGGTGGATTTGTCTGAATTGTGCGCGCGCGGCGAGTTCCGCCAGGACCTCTACCACCGCCTCAACGTGCTGTCGTTGCATATTCCGCCGCTGCGTGAGTGCATGGACGGGCTGGAGGGCTTGGTGCAGCATTTTCTCGACCAGGCCAGCCGGCAGATTGGCTGTGCGATGCCGCGTCTGGCGCCAGCGGCGATGGACAAGCTCGGCCAGTACCATTGGCCAGGCAACGTGCGGCAATTGGAGAACGTGCTGTTCCAGGCCGTATCGTTGTGCGAGGGCGGGGTGGTGAAAAGCGAACATATTCGTTTGCCGGACTATGGCGTGCGCCAACCGTTGGGTGAGTTTTCCCTGGACGGGGACCTTTCGCAGATTGTCGGGCGCTTTGAAAAAGCCGTACTGGAAAGTTTGATGGCCGAATACCCAAGCAGTCGGGCATTGGGAAAACGACTGGGGGTTTCGCACACGACGATTGCCAATAAGTTGCGTGATTATTCGCTCAACAAGTCGGGTGAATAGTCAAGAACGCGAAAGGGCCCCAGTGGGGCCCCATTCCAGCTCGCAACGCCAGAGAAACTTAGCCGTTAGAGCAACCGTTACCCATCACACGGTATTCGAGAACGTGCTTCTGGCCCTTGGAGTCCTCGTAGGTCATGCGGGCAGGTACTACTTCGCAGACATTAGGCACTTCGCTCATGGAGATCACGCGGGCGATGTCCAGGTGCTGCGAGTAACTGTATTGTTCAACCGGAATCTGCTCGGCCTCTTTTGCAACTTCGCCCGCCATCGCTGCGCTGCAAACAACACTGCCAAGTACCAATGCCAGTAACGCTTTCATTTTCATTTTACCTTTCTAAGGTCGTGAGGGGGTGCGCGGCGCTTTTGGCGCCGCGAGTACAGCTAAGTTTCAACTATCAGTTAGAGGGAGATTAACAGTTGCCTTCGTGGGGGCTGTTACCAGTAGTTAATCGCCTTGCCGTTGTTGGCGAGGTGAAGTTTATGCCCAGGTAGTGGGGTGAAACAGAGCGTGTTTTGATAAAGTTTTTTTGCCTTTTGACAGAATCTGTAACAATCCCTGGGCAACCTCCTTGGTTTTTTCCTCTGGCAGGGCCGCCGGGCGCGGGCTAGAGCGTTTGTGAAAAAACCTTCAGGGGAAATCGGGCCCCGCTACTACCAACGTCGAATGGCTTTTGCCGCTCTGGTACAGTTACAAACGAATCCATACAACAACAACTATTACACCGAGGTAACACAGATGAGTGCGGCTCCACTGTATCCCGTTCGTCCCGAGGTTGCGGCCACTACCCTGACCGACGAGGCCACCTACAAGGCCATGTACCAGCAATCGGTGATCAACCCGGACGGCTTCTGGCGTGAGCAGGCCCAGCGAATCGACTGGATCAAGCCTTTCACCAAGGTCAAGCAGACCTCTTTCGACGACCACCACGTCGATATCAAATGGTTCGCCGACGGCACTCTGAACGTTTCCTCCAACTGCCTGGATCGCCACCTCGAAACGCGCGGCGACCAGGTGGCGATCATCTGGGAGGGCGACGACCCTTCCGAACACCGCAACATCACTTATCGCGAACTTCACGAGCAGGTGTGCAAGTTCGCCAACGCTCTGCGTGGCCAGGACGTGCACCGTGGTGACGTGGTGACCATCTACATGCCGATGATTCCAGAGGCGGTGGTGGCCATGCTGGCGTGCGCCCGTATCGGCGCCATTCACTCGGTGGTGTTCGGCGGCTTCTCGCCGGAAGCGCTGGCCGGGCGCATCATCGACTGCCGCTCGAAGGTGGTGATCACCGCCGACGAAGGTGTGCGCGGTGGTCGTCGCACGCCGCTCAAGGCCAACGTCGACCTGGCCCTGACCAACCCCGAAACCAATAGCGTGCAAAAGATCATCGTATGCAAGCGCACCGGTGGCGACATCGCCTGGCACCAGCACCGCGATATCTGGTACGAAGACCTGATGAAAGTGGCCTCCAGCCACTGCGCGCCGAAGGAAATGGGGGCCGAGGAGCCGCTGTTCATCCTCTACACCTCGGGTTCCACCGGCAAGCCCAAGGGTGTGCTGCACACCACCGGCGGCTACCTGGTGTATGCCGCACTGACCCATGAGCGCGTGTTCGACTACCGCCCGGGCGAAGTCTACTGGTGCACCGCGGACGTCGGTTGGGTCACTGGTCACAGCTATATCGTCTATGGCCCTCTGGCGAACGGTGCCACCACCCTGTTGTTCGAAGGCGTGCCGAACTACCCCGATATCACCCGCGTGTCGAAGATCGTCGACAAGCACAAGGTCAACATTCTTTACACTGCGCCTACCGCCATCCGCGCGATGATGGCCGAAGGGCAGGCCGCGGTGGAGGGCGCCGATGGTTCCAGCCTGCGCCTGCTCGGTTCGGTGGGCGAGCCGATCAACCCGGAAGCCTGGAACTGGTACTACAAGACCGTTGGCAAAGAGCGCTGCCCGATCGTCGATACCTGGTGGCAGACCGAAACCGGCGGCATCCTTATCAGTCCGCTGCCAGGGGCTACCGGCCTCAAGCCCGGTTCGGCGACCCGTCCGTTCTTCGGGGTGGTGCCCGCGTTGGTGGATAACCTGGGCAACCTGATCGAGGGCGCCGCCGAGGGCAATCTGGTGATCCTCGACTCCTGGCCGGGCCAGTCGCGTTCGCTGTTTGGCGATCACGATCGCTTCGTCGACACCTACTTCAAGACTTTCCGAGGCATGTACTTCACCGGCGACGGTGCGCGTCGCGATGAAGATGGCTACTACTGGATCACGGGGCGCGTGGATGATGTGCTCAACGTGTCCGGGCACCGCATGGGTACCGCCGAGATCGAAAGTGCGATGGTTGCCCACTCCAAGGTCGCCGAGGCGGCGGTGGTGGGGGTGCCGCATGACATCAAGGGGCAGGGCATCTATGTCTATGTCACCCTCAATGCGGGCATCGAGCCCAGCGAGCAACTGCGTCTGGAGCTCAAGAACTGGGTGCGCAAGGAGATCGGTCCAATCGCTTCGCCGGATGTCATCCAGTGGGCGCCAGGGCTGCCGAAGACCCGTTCGGGCAAGATCATGCGCCGTATCCTGCGCAAGATCGCTACCGGCGAGTACGACGCGCTGGGTGATATCTCGACACTGGCCGATCCAGGGGTGGTGCAGCACCTGATCGACACCCACAAGTCGATGAGCCTGGCTTCAGCGTAAATCGTGCAAAGGCCGGCTCGCCGGCGATGGGGCCGCTCTGCGGTCCTTGTGAACAATAAAAACCCCGTCCGGGCAACCGGCGGGGTTTTTGCTTTACTTACATCCTGTTACCCGACTTTCATCGGTAACCCTCTTTGTCACCGATTTCGCACAAGGCCGGGGCAAGAAGAAACAGGTTCGTGCGGTTTTGGTGCATTTGCGTAGGCATTTTTTGCAAGTCGGCACGCTGCACTTGCCGTACTACAAGGCTTTGCCAATAATAGGCCCGGTAATTGCTAGGTCAATAGGTTCTATTCCTTGCGCTTTTGCATATTTTGCAATGGCTGTCAACATCGCTCGATGCCGTTTCAAGCGCTTCTGTAAGTAGTTGTCGCTTTGAAGAAATATCGGCTTTCGGGCTGTCGTTAAAATGCCACTCACTCGCTCGTGGTCTGCGACCTTGGTCGAAACCTGCGCGGCTCGCGTTGTACCCATTCGCATATCGGGCAGCTGTTACCTCCTGCCTCGTATTGCCCCGTACCGATGGAGTTACCTGATGAAGAAGCTTGCACTGCTTGGCGCCCTGGCGCTGTCCGTGTTTTCCCTGGTGTCGCAGGCCGATGAAAAACCGCTGAAAATCGGTATCGAGGCCGCCTACCCACCCTTCGCCTTCAAGCAACCCGACGGTAGCATCGCCGGTTTCGACTACGACATCGGTAACGCCCTGTGCGAAGAAATGAAAGCCAAGTGCACCTGGGTCGAGCAGGAGTTCGACGGCCTGATCCCAGCGCTGAAAGTGCGCAAGATCGACGCCATCCTGTCGTCCATGTCGATCACCGAAGACCGCAAGAAGTCGGTGGACTTCACCAAGCGCTACTACCTGACCCCAGCTCGCCTGGTGATGAAGGAAGGCACCACCGTCAGCGACAGCCTGGATGAGCTCAAAGGCAAGAAAATCGGTGTGCAGCGTGGCTCGATCCACGACCGCTTCGCCAAGGAAGTCCTGGCTCCGAAGGGCGCCACCGTCGTGCCTTACGGTACCCAGAACGAAATCTACCTGGATGTCGCCGCTGGCCGCCTGGATGGCACCGTCGCCGACGCCACCTTGCTGGAAGACGGCTTCCTGAAGACCGATGCTGGCAAGGGCTTCGCCTTCGTCGGCCCATCGTTTACCGATGTGAAGTACTTTGGTGATGGCGTCGGCATCGCCGTGCGCAAGGGCGACAAGGCCAACGCCGATCGGATCAACGCCGCCATCGACGCTATCCGGGCCAATGGCAAATACAAACAAATTGAAGCCAAGTACTTCAACTTCGACATCTACGGTCCAGACTCGAAGTAAGACGTCGGGTTTCACCTGTGCAATGGTGCAAACAGCAGAGGCTCTGAGGTTTGCACCATTTTTATTTCTCTAGGTCGAGGACCTCATCATGTTGAAAGGCTACGGGGCAGTCATCCTCGACGGGGCGTGGCTGACGCTGCAGCTCGCCCTGTCGTCGATGGCCCTGGCCATCGTGCTCGGTCTGATCGGTGTGGCGCTGCGCTTGTCGCCGGTGCGCTGGTTGGCCTGGCTGGGTGACATGTACGCCACGGTGATCCGTGGTATTCCGGATCTGGTGCTGATCCTGCTGATCTTCTATGGCGGTCAGGACATCATCAACCGCGTGGCACCGCTGCTTGGCTACGACGATTACATCGATCTGAACCCGCTGGTCGCCGGTATCGGCACGCTGGGCTTCATTTTCGGGGCGTACCTCTCGGAAACTTTCCGTGGCGCCTTCCTCGGTATTCCCAAGGGCCAGGCCGAAGCCGGCGTGGCCTATGGCATGAGCAATCGCCAGGTCTTCTTCCGCATCCTGGTGCCGCAGATGATCCGGCTGGCGATTCCCGGTTTCACCAACAACTGGCTGGTGTTGACCAAGGCGACGGCGCTGATTTCGGTGGTCGGCCTACAAGACATGATGTTCAAGGCCAAGCAGGCTGCCGATGCCACCCGTGAACCTTTCACCTTCTTCCTGGCGGTGGCGGCGTTGTACCTGGTGATCACCAGTGTCTCGCTGCTGGCCCTGCGGTATCTCGAGAAACGCTACTCGGTAGGCGTCAAGGTGGCTGAACTATGATCTTCGACTACAACGTGGTCTGGGAGGCGATGCCGCTGTACTTCGGTGGATTGCTGACCACCCTGAAACTGCTGGCGCTGTCGCTGTTGTTCGGCCTGCTGGCGGCCATCCCGCTGGGCTTGATGCGGGTCTCCAAGCAGCCGTTGGTGAATGTCGTGGCCTGGCTGTACACCTATGTGATCCGCGGCACGCCGATGCTGGTGCAGCTGTTCCTGATCTACTACGGCCTGGCGCAGTTCGAGGCGGTGCGGGAGAGTATCTTCTGGCCATGGCTGTCGAGCGCGACGTTCTGTGCGTGCCTGGCCTTTGCCATCAACACCAGCGCCTATACCGCCGAGATCATCGCCGGTAGCCTCAAGGCCACGCCCCATGGCGAGATCGAGGCTGCCAAGGCGGTGGGCATGTCGCGCATGAAGATGTATCGACGCATCCTGCTGCCCTCGGCCCTGCGCCGTGCGCTGCCGCAGTACAGCAACGAGGTGATCATGATGCTGCAGACCACCAGTCTTGCCTCCATCGTGACCCTGATCGACATCACCGGTGCCGCGCGCACGGTCAATGCCCAGTACTACCTGCCTTTCGAGGCCTACATCACGGCGGGCGTGTTCTACCTGTGCCTGACCTTCATCCTGGTGCGCCTGTTCAAGATGGCCGAACGCCGCTGGCTCGGCTACCTGGCGCCGCGCAAGCACTGATCGCTCTGTGAGAACCGAAAGCATGTACAAATTAGAAGTCCAAGACCTGCACAAGCGCTACGGCAGCCATGAAGTGCTCAAGGGTGTGTCCCTGGCGGCCAAGGCAGGCGATGTGATCAGCATCATCGGCTCCAGTGGCTCGGGTAAGTCGACCTTCCTGCGCTGCATCAACCTGCTCGAGCAGCCCCATGCCGGCAAGATCCTGCTCAACAACGAAGAGCTGAAGATGGTCGCTGGCAAGGATGGCGCGCTGAAGGCTGCCGATCCGCGCCAACTGCAGCGCATGCGTTCGCGGTTGTCGATGGTGTTCCAGCATTTCAACCTGTGGTCGCACATGACTGCGCTGGAGAACGTCATCGAGGCGCCGGTGCATGTGCTTGGGGTGAGCAAGAAAGAAGCCCTTGAAAAAGCCGAGCACTACCTGGCCAAGGTGGGTGTTGCCCATCGCAAGGATGCCTTCCCAGGCCATATGTCCGGTGGTGAGCAGCAGCGCGTGGCGATTGCCCGTGCCTTGGCAATGGAGCCCGAGGTAATGCTGTTCGACGAGCCGACATCGGCGTTGGACCCGGAGCTGGTGGGCGACGTGCTCAAGGTGATGCAGGCCTTGGCCCAGGAAGGCCGCACCATGGTGGTGGTGACTCACGAAATGGGCTTCGCCCGCGAGGTGTCCAACCAGCTGGTGTTCCTGCACAAGGGGCTGGTGGAGGAGACAGGTTGCCCGCGTGAAGTGCTGGCCAACCCGAAATCGGAGCGCCTGCAGCAGTTTCTCTCCGGCAGCCTGAAGTAAAGGCTGCACCTTTGCACCAGAATAGGGCATGCTGCGCGGCAAGCGCAGCCTGACCCGGCGCCACAGACTCGAAGAACCTCAGGTTTCGGACCGTACCCTATGACCACCCAGCGAATCGGTTTTCTCATCTGGCCCAGCACCAAGCCCCTGACTTTGGCGCTGGCCGAGGACGTGTTGCAGGTGGCGCAGCGGGTGCATCCGGATGTGGTGTATGAGACGGTCTTCCTGCAGGCGGAGCCGGCCCCGGAGGGCGCCTGGCGCCTTCCTGGCGAGCCTTGGAGCGGTCGACTCGAAGGTTGCCACAAGCTGTTCCTGCTGGCGGACGAGCCGCCGCAGGTCGTGGGCTCTGCCTTGTCGTCCGCGCTCAAGCAGCTGGCGCGCAGCGGTTGCATGATGGGCGGATTGTCCGCCGGGGTGTATCCGATGGCCCAGCTTGGGCTGCTCGATGGTTACCGTGCGGCGGTGCACTGGCGTTGGCAGGATGATTTCGCCGAGCGTTTTCCCAAGGTGATCGCCACCAGCCATCTGTTCGATTGGGATCGCGATCGCCTTACAGCCTGCGGTGGCATGGCGGTGACCGACCTGCTGCTGGCGGTGCTGGCGCGTGACCATGGTGCGGAGCTCGCCGGGGCTGTGTCCGAAGAGCTGGTAGTCGAGCGCATCCGCGAGGGTGGTGAGCGCCAGCGTATTCCGTTGCAGAATCGCCTGGGCTCCAGTCATCCAAAGCTGACTCAGGCGGTGGTGTTGATGGAGGCCAATATCGAGGAGCCGCTGACCACCGACGAGATCGCCCAGCATGTGTGCGTTTCGCGCCGGCAGTTGGAGCGGATCTTCAAGCAGTATCTCAACCGGGTACCTAGCCAGTATTACCTGGAGCTGCGCCTGAACAAGGCGCGGCAGATGCTGATGCAGACCAGCAAGTCGATCATCCAGATCGGCCTGTCCTGCGGGTTCTCGTCGGGCCCGCATTTCTCCAGCGCCTATCGAAATTTCTTTGGTGCCACTCCGCGCGAAGACCGCAATCAGCGGCGTAGCAGCAGCCCGTTCGAGCTGAGTTCGGCGCCTGCCGAAAAAGGCTGAATTTTTCTGGGGTGGGGCGCATGCCTTGGGTTTGAGGGGGCGTGAATCGAGCGCCGCCCGCGCGGCGCATCGCGAGCAAGGCTCGCTCCTATGCTTGTTTCGGGCCCATCATGCCTGTGGGATTTGCGCGCAACCGCTTGGGTGCACGGCGCGATATTGGATTGTACAAACAAGGCGGTCGCGCGCGTCTGGCACAGACATAATTGGCCGGAAACAAGCGTAGGAGCGAGCCTTGCTCGCGATGCGCCGCGCGGGCGGCGCTCGATTTCGGCCGCACTGCAAAAACCAACCCCGTTCACCCAGCCCATCTCTACCGTTACACTGCGCGATTGCGACAGTGTTTGTCGCATTGCCGAAAACCTTGCTGAAACAAGGTTTAGCGCTGTAACAAGTTGTCGCTTGGCCGCAAGGACAGGCGCGGATCAGTCCTTACAATCCCCCCCATCGCTCGCCACTTCCAGGCCAGCGTTCCTCTTCAGGAGACTCAGATGTCCGTTGAGCAAGCCCCGGTGCAACGTGCCGATTTCGACCAGGTCATGGTTCCCAACTATTCTCCGGCGGCCTTCATTCCTGTGCGAGGCGAGGGTTCCCGAGTCTGGGATCAATCGGGCCGCGAGTTGATCGACTTCGCCGGCGGTATCGCCGTCAACGCCCTGGGGCATTGCCACCCGGCGCTGGTCAAGGCGCTGACCGAGCAAGCCAACACCCTCTGGCACGTTTCCAACGTCTTCACCAATGAGCCGGCGCTGCGCCTGGCCCACAAGCTGGTGGACGCGACCTTCGCCGAGCGTGCTTTCTTCTGCAACTCCGGCGCCGAGTCCAACGAGGCTGCCTTCAAGCTGGCCCGTCGTGTCGCCCATGACCGCTTCGGCCCGGAGAAGCATGAAATCATCGCCACCGTGAACAGCTTCCACGGTCGCACCCTGTTCACTGTCAGCGTCGGTGGCCAGCCCAAGTACTCCGACGGTTTCGGCCCGAAGATCACCGGCATCAGCCATGTGCCGTACAACGATCTGGAAGCGCTCAAGGCGCAGATCTCCGACAAGACCTGTGCGGTGGTGATCGAGCCGATCCAGGGCGAGAGCGGCGTGGTTCCGGCCGACAAGGCCTACCTCGAAGGCGCGCGCAAACTGTGCGATGAGCACAACGCCTTGCTGATCTTCGACGAAGTGCAGACGGGCGTTGGCCGCACCGGCTCGCTGTACGCCTATCAGCACTACGGCGTGACGCCGGATATCCTGACCAGTGCCAAGAGCCTGGGCGGCGGTTTCCCGATCGGCGCCATGCTGACCACCAGCGAACTCGCCAAGCACCTGGCCGTCGGCACCCATGGCACCACGTATGGCGGCAACCCGCTGGCTTGTGCAGTGGCCTGCGCCGTGCTCGATGTGGTCAACACGCCGCAAACCCTGAATGGCGTCAAGGCCAAGCACGAACGCTTCAAGTCCCGCCTGGAGCAGATCGGCCAGCAATACGGCCTGTTCTCCAAGGTGCGTGGTGTCGGCCTGTTGATTGGCTGCGTACTGACCGAGGCCTGGAAAGGCAAGGCCAAGGACGTGCTCAACGCCGCCGAGAAAGAAGGCGTGATGGTGCTGCAAGCTGGCCCGGATGTGGTGCGCTTCGCCCCGAGCCTGGTGGTTGAAGATGCCGACATCGATGAAGGCCTGAACCGCTTCGAGCGCGCCGTGGCGCAACTGACCAAGGGCTGATCGGCCGACGGTCGCTTCGCTGGCCCCGCTGTTCGGCCAGCGATACCTGAATTCCAGAGCGGGTGTGCGCTTGCAAGCGCGATTGCGCACCTGCCGTTTTTTCGCGCCGTCGTGAACGGCCCGTTTTCCCAAAGGAGTGACACCATGCTGGTGATGCGCCCCGCGCAAATGGCTGATCTCAACGAAGTGCAGCGCATGGCTGCCGACAGCCCCATTGGTGTCACTTCGCTGCCGGATGATACCGCCCGCCTGGGCGACAAGATCGCTGCGTCCGAGACGTCGTTTGCCGCTGAAGTCAGCTTCAATGGCGAAGAGAGCTACTTCTTCGTGCTCGAGGACAGCGCCACCGGCAAGTTGGCCGGTTGCTCCGCGATCGTCGCGTCGGCCGGGTACTCCGAGCCGTTCTACAGCTTCCGCAACGAAACCTTCGTGCATGCCTCTCGCGAACTGAAGATCCACAACAAGATCCATGTACTGTCGTTGTGCCATGACCTGACTGGCAACAGCCTGCTGACCAGCTTCTATGTCTTGCCAGAGCTGGTTAACAGTGCCTGGGCAGAACTTAACTCGCGAGGACGGTTGTTGTTCATGGCGTCGCACCCCGAGCGTTTCGCCGATTCGGTGGTCACCGAGATCGTCGGCTACAGCGACGAACAGGGCGAGTCGCCGTTCTGGGACGCCATCGGCCGCAACTTCTTCGACCTCAACTACGCCGAGGCCGAGCGCCTTTGCGGCCTGAAGAGCCGGACCTTCCTCGCCGAACTGATGCCGCACTACCCGATCTACGTGCCCCTGCTGCCCGATGAGGCCCAGGAGGCCATGGGGCAGGTACACCCGCGTGCGCAGATCACCTTCGACATCCTCATGCGTGAAGGCTTCGAGACCGAGCACTACATCGACATCTTCGATGGCGGGCCGACCTTGCATGCACGCACCTCCGGCATCCGTTCCATCGCCCAGAGCCGTGTAGTGCCGGTCAAGCTCGACGATGCGCCGATCAAGGGCGGGCGTCCGTACCTGGTGTGCAACGGCCTGTTGCAGGACTACCGTGCGGTGTTGCTGGAGCTGGACTGGGTGCCGGGCAAGCCGGTCAGCCTGACTGCCGAAGCGGCCGACGCCTTGGGTGTTGGTGAGGGCGCCAGCGTGCGTCTGGTTGCCGTTTGAGGCCTTCGCATTAAAGAGTTTCGCGGTGGCGCAGGCTGCTGCACAAGGAGATAGCATGATCGTTCGTCCTGTACGCAGCAGCGATTTACCCGCGCTGATCGAGTTGGCTCGCAGTACCGGCACCACTGGCCTGACCACCCTGCCGGCCAATGAAGAGCGCCTTGGGCATCGTGTCGGCTGGGCCGAAAAAAGCTTCCGCGGCGAAGCCGAGCGCGGTGATACCGATTACCTGTTCGTACTGGAGAACGACGAAGGCCTGGTGGTAGGCATCAGTGCCATCGCCGGAGCCGTGGGGTTGCGTGAGCCCTGGTACAACTACCGGGTCGGCCTGACGGTCAGCGCCTCCCAGGAACTGAACATCTACCGGGAGATTCCCACGCTGTTCCTGGCCAACGACCTGACCGGCAACTCCGAGTTGTGTTCGTTGTTCCTGCGGGGGGACTACCGTTCCGGCCTCAATGGTCGCCTGCTGTCGCGGGCACGCATGCTGTTCATCGCGGAGTTCCCGGAACTGTTCGGCAACAAGATCATCGCCGAAATGCGCGGTATGTCCGACGAACACGGTCGTTCGCCGTTCTGGGAAAGCCTCGGACGCCACTTCTTCAAGATGGAGTTCAGCCAGGCGGACTACCTGACGGGTGTCGGCAACAAGTCGTTCATCGCTGAGCTGATGCCCAAGTTCCCGCTGTATACCTGCTTCCTGTCCGAGGCGGCGCGCGCCGTGATCGGCCGCGTGCACACCGACACCGAGCCGGCGCTGGCCATGCTCAAGCAGGAAGGTTTCAACTACCAGGGTTATGTCGACATCTTCGACGCAGGTCCCGCCATCGAATGCGAAACCTCGAAGATTCGCGCCGTGCGCGAAAGTCAGACGCTGGTGCTGGCCGTCGGTACGCCGGGTGACGATGCCACCCCCTACATCATTCACAACCGCAAGCGCGAAGACTGCCGTATCACGGCAGCGCCAGCGCGCTTGGCGGCGGGCACCCTGGTGGTCGACCCGCTGACCGCCAAGCGCCTGCGCATGGGCGCCGGTGACAACGTTCGTGCCGTGCCGCTATCGGCAAGCCGGGAGGCCAAGTAAATGACCACGCATTACATCGCCGGCCAGTGGCAGGCTGGCCAGGGTGAAGCCCTGCAATCGCTGAACCCGGTCACCCAGGCCGTGATCTGGCAAGGGCGGGGCGCAGACGCCAGTCAGGTGGGCGCCGCCGTGCAGGCCGCTCGCCAGGCATTCCCAGCCTGGGCCCAACTGAGCCTCGAAGCGCGTATCGATGTGCTGGAGAAGTTCGCCGAGCAGCTCAAGCAGCACGCCGAGGCGCTGGCCCACTGCATCGGTGAGGAAACCGGCAAACCGCTGTGGGAGTCGGCCACCGAAGTCACCAGCATGATCAACAAAGTCGCGATCTCGGTGCAGAGCTACCGCGAGCGTACGGGCGAGAAAAGCGGCCCTTTGGCGGACGCCACTGCCGTGCTGCGACACAAGCCCCATGGCGTGGTCGCTGTGTTCGGCCCTTACAACTTCCCGGGCCACCTGCCTAACGGGCATATCGTCCCGGCACTGCTGGCAGGTAACTGCGTGGTGTTCAAGCCCAGCGAGCTGACGCCCAAGGTCGCTGAACTGACCGTCAACTGCTGGATTGCCGCTGGTCTGCCAGCCGGTGTGTTGAACCTGGTGCAAGGGGCGCGGGAGACGGGCGTGGCGCTGGCGGCCAACCCAGGTATCGATGGTCTGTTCTTCACCGGTTCCAGTCGCACCGGCAACCTCTTGCACCAGCAATTCGCCGGGCGTCCGGACAAGATCCTGGCCCTGGAAATGGGGGGCAACAACCCGTTGGTGGTGGACGAGGTCAAGGACCTCGACGCCGCGGTGTACACCATCATCCAGTCGGCGTTCATCTCGGCTGGCCAGCGCTGCACGTGCGCCCGGCGTCTACTGGTGCCGCAAGGGGCCTGGGGCGATAGGCTGCTTGCCCGGTTGGTCGAGGTGTGCAAGGGCATCAGTGTCGGCGCCTTCGACCAGCAGCCGGCGCCGTTCATGGGGTCGGTGATTTCTCTGCAGGCCGCTCGCGCGCTGCTTGCGGCTCAGGCCGAATTGCTTGGCAAAGGTGCCACCAGCCTGCTGGAAATGACCCAGCCACGCGCCGAGGCCGCGCTGCTGACGCCGGGCATCGTCGATGTCACGACCGTGGCTGAGCGTCCGGACGAAGAATTCTTCGGCCCGCTGCTGCAGGTAATCCGCTACGCCGATTTCGATGCTGCCATCGATGAGGCCAACAACACCCAGTACGGCCTTGCCGCCGGATTGTTGTCCGACTCCCATGCCCGTTACCAGTATTTCTGGCTGCGTAGCCGGGCCGGTATCGTCAACTGGAACAAACAGCTGACCGGGGCCGCCAGCAGCGCGCCGTTCGGAGGGGTGGGTGCCAGTGGCAACCACCGCGCCAGTGCCTATTACGCAGCCGACTACTGCGCTTACCCCGTGGCTTCGCTGGAGACCGCCAGCCTTGCCTTGCCGGCGACATTGACGCCGGGCGTCACTCTATAACAACAGGTCACGGAGCCTAGCCGATGAAATCCTATGAAGTGAATTTTGATGGCCTGGTGGGGCCAACCCACAACTATGGCGGCCTGTCTTACGGCAACGTGGCTTCGCAGAGCAACAGCCAGCAGACGTCCAACCCGCGTGAGGCGGCGCGTCAGGGCCTGGCCAAGATGAAGGCCCTGGCCGACATGGGCTTCAAGCAAGGCGTGCTGGCGCCGCAGGAGCGTCCGGATGTGGCCGCGCTGCGCCGTCTGGGCTTCTCTGGCAGTGATGCCGAGGTCATCCAGCGTGCAGCCAAAGAAGCCATGCCGCTGTTGGTGGCCAGTTGCTCGGCGTCGAGCATGTGGGTGGCCAACGCTGCCACCGTGAGTCCCAGTGCCGACACGGCCGATGGCCGCGTGCACTTCACGGCTGCCAACCTCAACTGCAAATACCATCGCAGCATCGAGCACCCGACCACCAGTCGCGTACTCGCGGCGATGTTCGCTGATGACAAGCACTTCGCCCACCACGCGGCGCTGCCTGCGGTCGCGCAGTTCGGTGACGAAGGCGCGGCCAACCACACGCGCTTCTGCCGCAACTATGGTGAGGCCGGTGTCGAGTTCTTCGTCTATGGTCGCAGCGCGTTCGACAGCCGCTACCCGGCGCCGCAGAAGTACCCCGCGCGCCAGACTCTGGAAGCCTCGCAGGCCGTGGCCCGCCTGCATGGCCTGAGTGACGATGGTGTGGTCTACGCTCAACAGAACCCAGCGGTGATCGACCAGGGCGTGTTCCACAACGATGTGATTTCGGTGGGCAATGGCGAGGTGCTGTTCTATCACGAGGATGCGTTCCTGGAGACGGGCGCGGTGCTTGGCCAACTGCAGGCTAAACTGGCCAACAAGGGCGGTAACTTCCAGGGCATCTGCGTACCTCGGGCACAGGTGACGGTCGAGGACGCAGTGCGCTCCTACCTGTTCAACAGCCAGTTGCTCAGCCGTGACGATGGTTCGATGCTGCTGGTGGTGCCCGAAGAGTGCCGTAACAACGAGCGCGTCTGGGCGTACCTGAACCAGTTGACCAGCCAGGGCGGCCCGGTGAAGGAGGTCAAGGTGTTCGACCTCAAGCAGAGCATGCAGAACGGCGGTGGGCCAGCTTGCCTGCGTCTGCGCGTGGCATTGAAGGAATCGGAGCTGGCGGCGGTCAATCCAGGCGTTATCATGACCGCCCCGCTGTACGACACGCTGGTACAGTGGGTCGACAAGCACTACCGCGACCGCCTCGGCGAAGCGGACCTTGCCGACCCGCAACTGCTGGTCGAATGCCGTACCGCGCTGGATGAGTTGACCCAGATCCTTAAGTTGGGCTCGGTCTATCCGTTCCAACGCCAACCTTGAAGAGAAAATTTGCAATGACCGACGCCCTGCGCCTGATCCTGGAAGACGACGACGGCACCCAGCTGGAAACCTCCTGCACCCGTTTTGCCGTGGTCTGGCAAGGCAAGGAAGTGTGGATCCAGCAGGACGGCCGCGGCCAGTTGCTGATCGGTGTGGACGTCGAGGAAGACGACACCGAGTACGCCAACCTCTTGCTGCGCCCGATGGCCACCAACCTGGTCAGCCTGCAGCTTGAAATGGAGCCGGCCGAAATCGGTGACGACGACCACGTGCACGGTCCGGATTGCGGCCACCACCACTAAGGAAGCGCCTATGCTCGCCCTCGGTAAATTGCTTGACCTGACCCTGGCCGATCACGAACCGGCCGAGAAGACGCAAGTAACGGTCGGGGGCGTGCGTTTGCGTTGGCTGGGGGAGGGCGCGCTCGAGGTGCGTCCGCCCGAGGCGCAGGACAAGCAACTTGACTTGCTGCTGTCGGCCGGGATTCATGGCAACGAGACCGCGCCGATCGAGTTGCTGGAAAAACTGCTGCACGGCATCGCCAGTGGCAAGATCAAGCCGCAGGTGCGTATTCTCTTCCTGTTCGGCAACCCGGAAGCGATCCGCCGGGGCGAGCGCTTCGTCGAGCAGGATATCAATCGCCTGTTCAACGGCCGTCACGAGCTTTCCAGCGGCGATGAAGCGCTGCGTGCGGCAGAGCTCGAGCAGTTTGCCCGGGTGTTCTTCAGCCTGCCGGGGCGTGCCCGCCTGCACTACGACCTGCATACTGCGATCCGCGGTTCGAAGATCGAGCAGTTCGCGCTTTATCCGTTCAAGGAGGGGCGCAAGCATTCACGCCGTGAGCTGGCCCGGCTGGCGGCCGCAGGCATGGAGGCGGTGCTGCTGCAAAGCAAGTCGTCGATCACCTTCAGTGCCTTTACCTACGAGCAGCTGGAGGCGGAAGCCTTCACGCTGGAACTGGGCAAGGCCCGTCCGTTTGGCCAGAACGAGCAGGTCAATCTGAGTCGCCTGGAAGCTCGCCTGGTCCAGATCATCGAAGGCACCGAGCCCGAGACCCAGGACGCCCTCGATGGCTTGAAACTGTTCAGCGTGTCCCGCGAGATCATCAAGCACAGTGATAGCTTCCACCTGCACCTGCCGGCGGACATCGAGAACTTCTCCGAGCTAAGCAAGGGCTACCTGCTGGCCGAAGACCTGGCCGAGACGCGCTGGGTGGTCGAGGAGGAGGGGGCGCGGATCATCTTCCCTAATCCGAAGGTCAAGAATGGCCTGCGGGCGGGAATCCTGATCGTGCCGGACTCGGGCCAGCATCTGGTTTGAGGCCGGCGCCACCTGCTCTCATTCCCTGTGCGAGCAGGTTTGCCCGTGGGGCAGGCGGCACGGCTAGCCGATCCCACGGGTCATGAAACACTTTTAATTCACCGCCTGTTCCATTTTCCCTCCCTGTAAGCGGTAATTGGCTTGCCAGTAGCGAAACGCAGGATTTAGCATCCGGCCATGTCGTTTCCAATGCATTAGCCCGAAAAACCGTCCAAACGACGGTTTCTATCGTATAAACACACTGCATCGAGACTGCAGGACCGATATAATGCGGCCCTTTGCCGTCGTTTCGTCGACGCGTTTGCCCCAAGGGCCGCCGTTTCCGTGGAAGAACCTATGAAAAGCGCAGAAATCCGTGAAGCCTTCCTTCGCTTCTTCGAAGAGCAGGGACACACCCGAGTTGCCTCCAGCTCCCTGATTCCGGGCAATGACCCGACCCTGCTGTTTACCAACGCCGGTATGAACCAGTTCAAGGACTGCTTCCTCGGCCAGGAAAAGCGCGCCTACACCCGTGCGGTCAGCAGCCAGAAGTGCGTGCGCGCCGGCGGCAAGCACAACGACCTGGAAAACGTCGGTTACACCGCGCGTCACCACACCTTCTTCGAGATGCTGGGCAACTTCAGCTTCGGCGACTACTTCAAGCGCGATGCCATCACCTTCGCCTGGACCTTCCTGACCTCCGACAAGTGGCTGAACCTGCCGAAGGAAAAGCTCTGGGTCACTGTCTACGCCAGCGACGACGAAGCCTACGACATCTGGACCAAGGAAGTCGGCGTGCCGGCCGAGCGCATGGTTCGCATCGGTGACAACAAAGGCGCCCCCTACGCTTCCGACAACTTCTGGACCATGGGCGACACTGGCCCGTGCGGTCCGTGCACCGAAATCTTCTACGACCACGGCCCGGACATCTGGGGTGGCCCACCCGGTTCCCCGGAGGAAGACGGCGACCGTTACATCGAGATCTGGAACAACGTCTTCATGCAGTTCAACCGCACCGCCGATGGCGTACTGCACCCGCTGCCAGCACCGTCGGTCGACACCGGCATGGGCCTGGAGCGTATCAGTGCGGTCATGCAGCACGTGCACTCGAACTACGAGATCGACCTGTTCCAGAACCTGCTGGCGGCCGCGGCCAAGGCCATCGGTTGCAGCAACGATGCGCAGGCGTCGCTTAAGGTGGTCGCCGACCACATCCGTTCCTGCGGCTTCCTGATTGCCGACGGCGTGCTGCCATCCAACGAAGGCCGTGGCTACGTGCTACGCCGCATCATTCGTCGCGCCTGCCGCCACGGTAACAAGCTGGGCGCCAAGGGCAGCTTCTTCTATCAGATCGTCGCCGCACTGGTGGCCGAGATGGGCGAGGCGTTCCCCGAGCTCAAGAACCAGCAGGCGCACATCGAGCGCGTGCTCAAGGCTGAAGAAGAACAGTTCGCCAAGACCCTGGAGCAAGGGTTGCGCATCCTCGAGCAGGATCTGGCCCAACTCAAGGGTAACGTGGTTCCGGGCGACGTGGTGTTCAAGCTGTACGACACCTATGGCTTCCCCATGGACCTGACCGGCGACATCGCACGTGAGCGCGAGCTGACCATCGACGAAGCTGGCTTCGAGCGCGAAATGGAGGCCCAGCGTGAGCGTGCCCGCTCCGCCAGCGCCTTCGGCATGGACTACAACAGCCTGGTCAAGGTCGACACCGCCACCGAGTTCCTTGGCTACGAGGCCACCGAAGGGCAGGGCAAGGTCATCGCACTGTACAAGGACGGCCAGGCCGTCGAGCAGTTGGCCGAAGGTGAGCAGGGCGTGGTGATTCTGGACCGTACCCCGTTCTACGCCGAATCCGGTGGCCAGGTCGGTGACACCGGCTACCTGCAGGCCGGTGGCGTGCGCTTCGACGTGCGTGATACTACTAAGACCGGTGGTGCGTTCCTGCACCATGGCGTGGTTGCCAGCGGTAATCTGAGCGTCGGCGCTGCAGTGGCGGCCAAGGTCGATGCCGATGTGCAGCACGCAACCTCGCTGAACCACTCGGCTACCCACCTGCTGCACGAAGCGCTGCGCCAGGTGCTGGGCGATCATGTGCAGCAGAAAGGCTCGCTGGTCGACAGCCAGCGCCTGCGTTTTGACTTCAGCCACTTCGAAGCGGTGAAGCCGGAGCAGATCAAGGCCCTGGAAGACATCGTCAACCGCGAAGTGCGCAAGAACACCGCGGTGGAAACCGAGCTGACCGATATCGAAACCGCCAAGCGCAAGGGCGCCATGGCCCTGTTCGGCGAGAAGTACGGCGATACCGTGCGCGTGCTGAGCATGGGTGGCGATTTCTCGGTCGAGCTGTGCGGCGGTATCCACGCCAAGCGCACCGGCGATATCAGTCTGTTCAAGATCATCAGCGAAAGCGGCGTGGCCTCGGGCGTGCGCCGCATCGAAGCGGTCACCGGCGAAGCAGCGCTGGCTTACCTGAACGCTGCCGAAGAGCAGGTAAAGGAAGCCGCGCAACTGGTCAAAGGTAACCGCGACAACCTGATCGACAAGCTGTCGGCTGTGCTCGAGCGCAACCGTCAGCTGGAAAAGCAGCTGGAGCAGCTGCAGGCCAAGGCCGCCAGCGCCGCCGGGGACGATCTCTCCAACGCGGCTGTTGAGGTCAAGGGCGCCAAGGTGCTCGCCGCCCGCCTGGACGGGCAGGATGGCAAGGCCTTGCTGACCCTGGTCGATCAGTTGAAGAACAAGCTCGGCCACGCAGTGATCCTGCTGGGCAGCGAGCATGAGGGCAAGGTCGTGCTGGTGGCCGGCGTGACCAAGGACCTCTCCAGCCAACTCAAGGCTGGCGACCTGATGAAACAAGCCGCTGCGGCAGTGGGTGGCAAGGGCGGTGGCCGTCCGGACATGGCGCAGGGTGGCGGCGTCGACGTCGCGGCACTGGACCAGGCCCTGGCGCTGGCCGTGCCATTCGCAGAGCAGGGACTTTGAGATGCGGGGGCGGCTGGTCTAGTCGGCCGCCCCTGCATGTTGGATGGTTTTTTTGGGGCCCTGTATGGGCTGAGGCACCATTGAAATGGCGTTGATCGTACAGAAATTTGGCGGCACCTCTGTCGGTTCCATCGAGCGGATCGAGCAGGTAGCCGAAAAGGTCAAGAAACACCGTGAGGCGGGCGATGACCTGGTGGTTGTGCTCTCGGCCATGAGTGGTGAAACCAATCGCCTGATCGACCTGGCCAAGCAGATCACCGATCAGCCGGTTCCGCGTGAGCTGGACGTGATCGTGTCGACCGGCGAGCAGGTCACCATTGCCTTGCTGACCATGGCCTTGATCAAGCGTGGTGTGCCAGCGGTGTCCTACACCGGCAACCAGGTGCGTATCCTCACCGACAGTGCGCACAACAAGGCGCGCATCCTGCAGATCGACGACCAGAAGATTCGCGCCGACCTCAAGGAAGGGCGTGTAGTGGTGGTCGCGGGCTTCCAGGGCGTCGACGAGCACGGCAACATCACCACCCTCGGCCGTGGTGGCTCCGACACCACCGGCGTAGCCCTGGCGGCTGCCCTGAAGGCTGACGAGTGCCAGATCTACACCGATGTCGATGGTGTCTACACCACCGACCCGCGCGTCGTGCCGCAGGCCCAGCGCCTGGAGAAGATCACCTTCGAAGAGATGCTGGAAATGGCCAGCCTCGGTTCCAAGGTGCTGCAGATTCGTTCGGTGGAGTTCGCCGGCAAGTACAACGTTCCGCTGCGCGTGCTGCACAGCTTCAAGGAGGGTCCAGGTACCCTCATTACCATTGATGAAGAGGAATCCATGGAACAGCCGATCATTTCCGGTATCGCCTTCAACCGTGATGAGGCCAAGCTGACCATCCGCGGCGTGCCGGATACCCCGGGCGTTGCCTTCAAGATCCTCGGCCCGATCAGCGCTTCGAACATCGAAGTCGACATGATCGTGCAGAACGTCTCGCACGATAACACCACCGACTTCACCTTCACCGTACACCGCAATGAGTACGAGAAGGCCCATAGCGTGCTGGAAAACACCGCTCGCGAAATCGGTGCCCGTGAAGTGATCGGCGACACCAAGATCGCCAAGGTCTCGATCGTCGGCGTTGGCATGCGCTCGCACGCAGGCGTCGCCAGCCGCATGTTCGAAGCCCTGGCAAAAGAGAGCATCAACATCCAGATGATCTCCACTTCCGAAATCAAGGTTTCGGTGGTGATCGAAGAGAAGTACCTGGAGCTGGCCGTTCGCGCGCTGCACACCGCGTTCGAGCTCGACGCTCCTGCCCGACAGGGCGAGTAAGGCGCTGCCTGGAGGGGCGCGGCTTGCCGCGCCCTTCGCGTTTCTGAGCGTTGAGCAGCCCCTGTTCTGCCTGCGCAGCGCTCAACCAAAGGCCGTGTCGCATGTCCTCGAACCGGCCTTGATACCAATGACTGTTATCCCTGAATGTTTTGCGTAAGGAGAAAGCTATGTTGATTCTGACTCGTCGGTGCGCCGAGAGCCTGATTATTGGAGACGGCGAGATCACCGTGACGGTGCTCGGCGTCAAAGGAAACCAGGTGCGTATCGGCGTCAGCGCCCCTAAAGAAGTGGCCGTTCACCGCGAAGAAATCTACCTGCGGATCAAGAAAGAGAAGGACGAGGAGCCAAGCCTTTAATTTTTTTGAAGTTTTTTCAAAAAAAAGGGTTGCAAACGAGGAAGAGCCTGTTTAATATTCGCCTCGTGTTGCGGTGAGGTGGCCGAGTGGCCGAAGGCGCTCCCCTGCTAAGGGAGTATACCTCATAAGGGTATCGGGGGTTCGAATCCCCCCTTCACCGCCATTATTCGCTTAGGGCGCTGTAGCTGATCAGGCTTCAGCCAGATCGTTCAGCGACCTAGCATGCGCAGCAAGACACGGACTCATAGCTCAGCTGGATAGAGTACTCGGCTACGAACCGAGCGGTCGGAGGTTCGAATCCTCCTGAGTCCGCCATTTTTGAAGTGGCTTTGTGTGTCAGGGTGACTTCAATCAACCAGTGGTAACCTGGTCTAAAACTACCATCTACGGACTCATAGCTCAGCTGGATAGAGTACTCGGCTACGAACCGAGCGGTCGGAGGTTCGAATCCTCCTGAGTCCGCCACTTTTGAAGTGGCTTTGCTTGCCAAGGCGGCTTCAGTCAACCAGTGGTAATCTGGTCTAAAACTACCATCTACGGACTCATAGCTCAGCTGGATAGAGTACTCGGCTACGAACCGAGCGGTCGGAGGTTCGAATCCTCCTGAGTCCGCCACTTTTGAAGTGGCTTTGTTTACCAAAGCGGCTTCAGTCAACCAGTGGTAATCTGGTCTAAAACTACCATCACGGACTCATAGCTCAGCTGGATAGAGTACTCGGCTACGAACCGAGCGGTCGGAGGTTCGAATCCTCCTGAGTCCGCCATACATCAAGAAGCCCGCTCAAATCGAGCGGGCTTTTTGTTTTTCGTTGTCGCTGAATTGTCAGCAATGTGCAACTAAGCTTTCGGGTAAGGGTCGGCTTGCCGGCGATGGGGTGCGCAGCAGCCCAGTCCCTTCACGAACTGAAAGCCTACAGGCGCATGATAAATGTGCTTTTAACGTCAGAGCAGCCGTCGCACTGATAGCTTCGAGCGTTGTCCTAGCTTTATCGCGCAAACGATTGTTCTGGCCAAAAATTTAAGCGATCTGACAGCTTAGGCAGTGTATGATTGCGCCCGTCAGCCCCGCCGGGGCTTGTGGAATACCACCATGGACTTACCCAGTAGTTACTCCTTAAGAAGATTCATACAGAAAGATCTGACCGATTGATTCTCCCGGCGTGCTCCGCTGCTGGGAGTGGAGTTCGCCTATGACTGAAGTAGAAGTAAAAAAAGGCCAAGAGAGCCTGCAGGATCGCCTGGCCCAGGTGGTCGAGCTGCTGCAGCGCCAACGAGTGGTCGAAGACCTGACGCACCGCCAGGAAGGTCACCACCATGACCTGGTGGAAAACCTCGTCCACCGTCAGAACCTGGTTGAGCTGCAACGCAAGCTCGACGACCTGCACCCTGCCGACATTGCATACATCCTCGAAGCATTGCCACTGGAAGACCGTCTGACGGTTTGGCAGCTGGTGCGCTCGGATCGCGATGGCGACATTCTTCTTGAAGTCTCCGACGCCGTGCGGCAAACCCTGATCGCCGATATGGACGATCACGAGCTGTTGGCTGCCGCCAAGGAGATGGATGCCGACGAGCTGGCCGACCTGGCCCCAGAGTTGCCGCGAGACGTCATTCACGAGCTCATGGAAAGCCTCGATGCCCAGCAGCGTGAGCGCGTACGCTCGGCACTGAGCTACGACGAAGAGCAGGTCGGCGCGCTGATGGACTTCGAGATGGTCACCATCCGCGAAGACGTCAGCCTGGAAGTGGTGCTGCGTTACCTGCGCCGGCTCAAGGAGCTGCCGAACCACACGGACAAGCTGTTCGTGGTCGACTATGACGGCAAGCTCAAAGGCGTATTGCCCATCAAGCGTCTTTTGGTCAACGACCCGGAGAAGAAGGTGGCGGAGGTCATGGCGACTGACCCCGTGTCCTTCAACCCTGAGGAAGACGCCTACGACGCGGCCCAGGCTTTCGAACGTTACGATTTGGTTTCCGCTCCGGTGGTGGACAAGAGCGACCGTTTGATCGGTCGTCTGACCATTGACGAGATGGTCGACCTGATCCGTGAGGAGAGCGAAAGCGAAGTGCTGAACATGGCCGGTCTGCGCGAAGAGGAAGATATCTTCGCCTCGGTCTGGCGCTCGCTGCGCAACCGCTGGGCTTGGTTGGCGATCAACCTGATCACGGCGTTTCTGGCGTCCCGCGTGATCGGTCTGTTCGAAGGCTCGATTGAAAAGCTGGTTGCGCTGGCGGCGCTGATGCCGATCGTGGCAGGCATTGGCGGTAACTCCGGTAACCAGACCATCACCATGATCGTGCGGGCCATGGCGCTCGATCAGGTGTCTCCGGGCAACACCGCGCGCTTGATGCGCAAGGAATTGGCGGTCTCTCTGCTCAATGGCCTGATCTGGGGCGGCGTGATCGGGGCGGTTGCCTTCTGGCTATATGGCAGTTGGTCGCTGGGGTTGGTGATGACCGCGGCAATGACCCTGAACCTGTTACTGGCAGCGCTGATGGGGGTGTTGATCCCGATGACCCTGACCCGTCTGGGGCGCGACCCTGCCATGGGCTCTAGCGTGATGATCACTGCGGTAACCGACAGTGGTGGCTTCTTCATTTTCCTGGGATTGGCAACGCTGTTCCTGATGTAGGAAGGGGTTGCCGATGGGCTGATTTAGGCAGCCCATGGCGACGCAAAAAAAAGCCAGCTTACGCTGGCTTTTTAATGCTTGCTCGAAGCCTCAGGAGGCGTCGGCAGCCATTTCCACATCGTGAGCGATGAGGGCGACCAGCGCATTCTGCTGGCGGTGGGAGAGCTGGCGGAAGCGTTGCAGCAACTCGCGCTCATGCAGGGACAGTTCAGGGCTGTCCAGGCGCATGCTTAGCTCGTCGCCCAGCGCACCTTCCTGGATAAGGCTTTGTTCCAGGCGAGCGATGATTTCAGAGTTCATGCTGCGGTGGTGGTTGCGCGCTACCTCGGCAATGCGCTCACGCATTCCGTCTGGCAGGCGGACGACAAACTTGTCAGCGGTGCGGCTCGAATAGATAGCCTGTTTCATTGGGCGCATATAAATTGACCGGATTTTTTGGTTCAGGGGAAGCGGTTCTCAAATTGGCCGCACGGGGTGGAAGTACGACCGTGGCGACGACAAAATGTTCAACCGTCGTGAAAAATTGGGTGCTCATCTTGCCTCAAGGTCGCCGTTTCCTTGGCGTCAATTCTGTGACAAATAGTGAGCCGGATAAAGGCTTTTTGCCAGTACCAATTATCAGAAATGAGCACTGGTTTGAAAAGTTTTGCATGTACCGGCACGCCACACCGTCAGACCTTTGCCGTCAAAAACTGGTAAATCGCAGCAAAGGGTCGGGAAAACACCTAGAATGCGCGGGTTTCCTACATTGAGCATAGTGGCTATGCAACATGACGCAAGCGCCCGCAATACACCCTCAGGCCGCCTGATCTACTTGGTAGGACCATCAGGTTCAGGAAAAGATTCCCTGATCGATGCATCGCGTGCGCAATTGACCGCCGCTGGGGTGGAAATTGCCCGTCGGGTCATCACGCGATCTGCTGAGTCCAAGGGCGAGGCGGCGCACGGTGTCACGTCCGAGCGCTTCGAGGAGATGCGCAAGGCTGGAGCGTTCGCCATGCATTGGCGAGCCAATGGTCTGGATTACGGTATTCCGTCGCAAGTGGACCAATGGCTCAGTGAGGGCCGGCATGTGCTGGTCAATGGTTCGCGCGCCTACCTGCCTTTGGCGCGGCAGCGTTACCCCGACATGGTGGCGGTATGCATTGCCGTGCGGCCAGAGGTGTTGCGCCAGCGTTTGCTAGCCAGGGGGCGTGAAACGTCGGAAGAGGTCGAGCAGCGCTTGGCGCGCAATGCCCAGTTGCAGACCGGGCAGGAGCCGGGTGTGCATGTGCTGGATAACTCCACTTCGCTGGAAATGGCCGTCGAAGGGCTGCTGGCGCTTTTGAGACAAGAGCGCCTGCTGGACTAAGCGTTTTGCCAACATCGGAAATCGCCTACGTGCAAAAAGCCCGACAGAGACATGACAAACGGCATTGCGCTGGTTAACATGATTGCCGTCCTGCCGTGTAGCGCTCGCTGCCGGCTCTTGTGTCTCAGTAGCTCAATTGGATAGAGCATCCCCCTCCTAAGGGGAAGGTTGCAGGTTCAATTCCTGCCTGGGACGCCACTCAAAGCCCAAACAAATTACCTTTGCACCAAGCGTGGCAACCGGATCGCCGGTACATCCACGCTTAAAGTTTCCTGTCAGCATGCCGATCACTTGGTCACTGGATACGGGCAATGCATCCGTATCGCCAATGGTTGAAGTTGCTGCCTTCAGCGGCAGTGTGCGTCGCCTTGCGTCCACTTCAATTCATGCCCCGCTGCTGGTCGACGCAGCCTGCGGTGGGCATTGGTCACAATGAGTTCTGAAGGGGCAAGTATGAATTTTTATGTCAACCAGGTGAAAAACAAGCCGGACTACCGGGGCTCGCTGTTCAAGGGCGACATTTTCCTGGAGACCGGCCTTGGCAATGCGCACCAGTTGTGCGCCCTGGCCCGGCAGAGCATCACCGCTGCGTTCGATGGCGAAACCGATCACCAGTCGCTGCACAAGATGATGCCGGTGGAAACCTTCGTCGAGCGTGTCACCGCACTCAAGCGCCAGTTCACCAATGGCCCTGAGGCCAAGGCGCTGATCCGCGATTTCATTCGGGAGATCGGGGCCGACCCGAAGGACTACATCTTCGACGTGCCTCGGGTACGTGTGGTACCCAACTATGACTATCTGCACGCGGGCGTGAGCTACGCCTACAAGCCGCACCGCGATACCTGGTACGGCAGTGTGGAAAGCCAGGTCAACACCTGGATGCCGGTGTACAGCATCGAGCCCGACCAGACCATGATGATCAACCCGGCCTACTTCGACCGTCCTGTGCAGAACAGCTCCGCCCAATGGAGCCTGAACGACTGGATCAATGTGCAACGGCACAAGGCTTCTCAGAACATCACCGAAGAGACCCGCGTGCACCCGGTGCCGTTGGAGGACATCGACACCAGCGCCGAGTTGCGCGTGGCCGCCAACAGCGGCGAGATGCTGATATTCTCCGGTTCCCATTTGCACGGCACCGTGGCCAACTTCACCGACAAGGTGCGCTTCAGCGTGGACTTTCGCCTGATCCACCTGCAAGACCTGCTGCACAAGCGCGGCGCGCCGAACGTCGACAATGGCTGTTCGGATGCAGAGGCCGGCTTCAAAGACTTTTTCAATGCCAGCGACTTTTCGCAATTCCAGGGAGTTAACCCATGACCAAGCGTCGCCTGACTGCTGCCGAGGTCGAGTACAACGAAAAGCGCGCTAGCGTGCTGAGCCGTGTCGATGCCCAATACGTGGCGGATGCGCCGTTCGTGTTTGCCAACCGTATCGCCGTGACCGCCGCGCTGTCGCGCATCGAGCTGTTCAAGATGGTCCAGGACATCCCTGGCGCCATCGTCGAGTGCGGTGTGTACAAAGGCAACTCGCTGATGCTGTACATGCAGCTTTCGATGATCCTGGAACCTTACGCGATCAACCGTTCGATCATCGGTTTCGATACTTTCGGCGGCTTTGCCAGCATCGACGCCGAGCAGGATCCAGCCGACATCAACGAGAGCATGTTCTCCGATACGGACGAGACCCTGATCCAGGACATGATCGAGGCCAACGACCTGATCCGTCCGGTCAACCGTATCCCCCGTTGCGAGATCGTCAAGGGCGACATCCTGGAGACCGTACCGGCTTTCGTGAAAACCCGTCCTGACCTGGTGGTGGCGATGCTGATCCTCGACACCGACCTGTACTCGTCGACCAAGGTCGCCTTGGAGACGTTCCTGCCATACATGCCAAAGGGTGCGATCGTGGTGCTGGATGAAGTCGCCTATCGCAACTTCCCAGGCGAGACTGCCGCTCTGCGTGACGTGCTGGACCTGAACAAAATCGAGCTCAAGCGCCTGCCGTTCGACTCGTCGGTGGGGTACTTCCGCGTCTGATGTGAACCATCGGCATGAGAGGGCACGACCTGGGCGTCGGCCCTTTCATGTGCGGTTCTCCTTGACCGGGATAAAGGCGAGGAGGATCAGACCTCCATCGCTTCCAGGGCCTTCTCGCGGTCCTGTGCGCTCTGCGATGTCGCCACGTCAGCGCCTACCTGGGCCCGCGCTTCACTCAGCGCCTGTTGTTGCACCTTGGCCTGGGTGTTCATCTCGATATCTTCCTTGATCCGCTGGGCGATCTGCTCACCGATCTTCTGCTTCTGCTCCGGCGGCAGGGCTTCGAACTCCTCGACCGTCAGGCCCAGTTCTGCCAGAACCTTCTCCTGCACCTTCTCTTCCGGTGTCTTGGCCATGTACTCACGGAATTCCTGCAGGGCATTGCTGGTGTCCTGCGAGTTGATGCTGGCCTGCTGGCGCGCCGCGATGTCGGGGTTTTGCAGCAGCACCTTGAGTTTGGCGAAGGCCTCTTCGCGGGCATCTTCGGCGTTTTGCTGTGCAGTGTTGCCCTGACTGTTCTGTTGAGCCGAGGTATTGCTGGTGGTTACCGGGGGACGTGTCTGCACGACTTCGGCCAGTGCCTGTTCATTGCTGACTCGCTGCTGTTGGATGTTCGCCTGCCAGCCCAGGCCGTTGGATGTAATGAGCATGTTTCCTCCTTGGAAAGGTATAGGACAGGAGGGGGGGTCGCAAAAGCTGTGCCAGGCGCGAAAAGCGCGAACGTAGAGCGCTTTGGCCATTTCCGGCGGGCATTTGCTCGGAACATGCTTGCCCTTGTGCGGAATGACCTTGCCGCAGGCGGCAAGCACGGGATGAAAAAAGACCCGCGGCGCCTGGGGCGCAGCGGGCCAACATCGGCCGTAGCCGCTTCAGTGTCAGATATGCAGTGCGTGGCCCAAGGCGCGCAGTGCTGCTTCCTGCACCGCCTCGCCCAAGGTCGGATGGGCGTGGATGGTGCCGGCGATATCCTCCAGTCGCGCACCCATTTCCAGTGACTGGGCAAAGGCGGTGGACAGCTCGGAGACCGCCACGCCAACCGCTTGCCAGCCAAGGATCAGATGGTTGTCGCGACGCGCCACCACCCGCACGAATCCGCTTTTCGACTCCAGGCTCATGGCCCGGCCATTGGCGGCGAACGGGAACTGCGCGACGATACAGTCAAGGCCTTGCGCGGTTGCCTGCTCGGGGGTTTTGCCGACCACCACCACTTCCGGGTCGGTGAAACACACCGCCGCAATGGCCGCAGGCTCGAAACGCCGTGCCCTGCCGGCGATGATTTCGGCCACCATCTCACCTTGCGCCATGGCGCGATGGGCAAGCATGGGTTCGCCCGCCACGTCACCGATGGCCCAGACATTGCGCATGCTGGTCTGGCAGCGGTCGTCGACGGCAATGGCCGCGCCGTTCATCTTCAGGTCCAGGCATTCCAGGTTGTAGCCCTGGGTACGGGGACGGCGTCCGACCGCCACCAGCACCCGGTCGGCGTCCAGGCTCAACTGCGCGCCCTGGCTGTCGCGGGCCAGCAGGCAGCCATCGGCATAGCCCTCGACGCTGTGGCCAAGGTGCAGCCGGACACCCAGTTTCTTCAAGGTTTCGGCCACGGGTGCGGTCAGTTCGCTGTCGTAGGTCGGCAGGATGCGCTCGCGTGCCTCGACCACGCTGACCTCGGCGCCCAGCTTGCGGTAGGCGATGCCCAGCTCAAGGCCGATGTAGCCGCCGCCGACCACCACCAGATGCCGGGGCAGGGTCGTGGGCGCCAGGGCTTCGGTGGACGAGATGACGGCACCACCCAGTGGCAGCATCGGCAACTCGACGCTGTTCGAGCCAGTGGCCAGCAACAGGTGTTCACACTGGATGCGCTGGCCGTCGACCTCGACATGCTTGCCGTCGAGGATCTTCGCCCAGCCATGGATCACCTTCACGCCATGCTTCTTCAGCAAGGTCGCCACGCCGGTGGTAAGACGGTCGACGATGCCATCTTTCCACGCCACGCTGCGGCCGATGTCCAGGGTTGGCGAGCTTACGCTGATGCCAAGCGGCGACTGTTCGGTGTGCCGTGTCATCTGATGGAACTGCTCGGCCACGTGGATCAGTGCCTTGGAGGGTATGCAGCCGACGTTCAGACAGGTACCGCCCAGGGCCTGGCCTTCCACCAGCACGGTGGGGATGCCCAGTTGCCCGGCACGGATGGCGGCCACGTAACCGCCAGGGCCGCCGCCAATGATCAGCAGTGTGGTATCGATAGTCTGTTGCATGCTCACTCCACGAACAGGCAGGCGGGTTGCTCAAGCAGGCCGCGCACGGCCTGGATGAACAAAGCGGCATCCATGCCATCGACCACGCGGTGGTCGAACGAGCTGGACAGGTTCATCATCTTGCGCACCACGATCTGGCCGTCGATCACCACGGGCCGCTCGACGATGCGGTTGACCCCGACGATGGCGACTTCCGGGGTGTTGACCACCGGCGTGCTGACGATGCCGCCCAAGGCGCCAAGGCTGGTCAGGGTGATGGTCGAGCCGGACAGCTCCTCGCGGCTGGCCTTGTTGTTGCGGGCAGCGAGGGCCAAGCGCGCGATTTCGCTGGCATTGCCCCACAGGCTGCCGGCCTCGGCGTGACGCAGCACCGGCACCATCAGGCCGTTGTCGCCCTGGGTGGCGATGCCGACGTGCACCGCGCCGTGACGGGTGATGACCTGGGCGTCGTCATCGTAGGTGGCGTTGATCTGTGGGAAGTCGCGCAGGGCTACGACCAGCGCACGAACCAGGAATGGCAACAGGGTGAGCTTGCCTCGGCTTTCACCGTGCTTCTGGTTCAGTTGCTGGCGCAGGGCTTCCAGCGCGGTGACGTCGATTTCCTCGACATAGCTGAAGTGCGCCACTCGGCGCTTGGCATCCTGCATGCGCTGGGCAATCTTGCGGCGCAGGCCGATCACCTGCACCTGTTCACTGTCAGTGCGCTTGGCGTAGCCCATCGGCGCTTGTCCGGCGCTGGTCTGCGGTTTGCTCATGAACGCATCGAGGTCTTCGTGCAGGATACGCCCAGCCGGGCCGCTGCCGTGCACGTAACGCAGTTCGATGCCCGCATCCAGCGCCCGCTTGCGTACGGCGGGGGAGGCCAGTGGTTTCTCATTGGCCTGGCGCGGCACGATGGGGGCCGCCGAACAAGCGGCAGTGGGCTGGCTGGCCACCGGCTTTGCGTGCGGTTGCGGCTCAATGGCAGCCGGCGCCGCCACTGTCGGTGTTTCAAGCGCTTTGGGCTGCGGTACATCCACATGGTTGCCGCTGCCTTCCACTTCGATGCGGATCAGCTCGCTGCCGACCGCCATCACTTCCCCAGGCTGACCGCCAAGGGCCAGCACCTTGCCGCTCACTGGTGAGGGAATTTCCACGGTGGCTTTGTCGGTCATGACATCGGCCACCACCTGGTCTTCGGTGATGACATCACCGACCTTGACGAACCACTCGACCAACTCGACCTGTGCGATGCCTTCGCCGATGTCCGGCATCTTGATGACGTGCGTGCCCATTCAGACCTCCATGACCCGTTTCAATGCCGCGCCTACCCGAGAAGGGCCTGGGAAGTAAGCCCATTCCTGTGCATGAGGGTAGGGAGTGTCCCAGCCGGTCACACGCTCGATGGGGGCTTCGAGGTGGTGGAAGCAATGCTCCTGGACCAGCGAAACCAGTTCGGCGCCGAAGCCGCAGGTGCGGGTGGCTTCGTGCACCACCACGCAACGGCCGGTCTTCTTCACCGACTCGACGATGGTCTCAAGGTCCAGCGGCCAGAGGCTGCGCAGGTCGATTACCTCGGCGTCCACGCCGGTTTCCTCGGCGGCTACCTGGGCGACGTAGACGGTGGTGCCGTAGGTCAGCACGGTGACATCGTTGCCCGGGCGGGTGATGGCGGCCTTGTCCAGCGGCACGGTGTAGTAACCGTCCGGCACGGCGCTCTGCGGGTGTTTCGACCAGGGCGTTACCGGGCGTTCGTGGTGGCCATCGAAGGGGCCGTTGTACAGGCGCTTGGGCTCGAGGAAGATCACCGGGTCGTCGCATTCGATCGAAGCGATCAACAAGCCTTTGGCGTCGTAGGGGTTGGACGGCATCACGGTACGCAGGCCGCACACCTGGGTGAACATCGCCTCAGGGCTCTGGCTGTGGGTCTGGCCGCCGTAGATGCCGCCGCCGCAGGGCATGCGCAGGGTCAGCGGGGCGATGAACTCACCGGCGGAACGATAGCGCAGGCGTGCCATTTCCGAGACGATCTGGTCGGAGGCAGGATAGAAGTAGTCGGCGAACTGGATTTCCACCACTGGCCGCAAACCATAGGCGCCCATGCCCACGGCGGTGCCGACGATACCGCTTTCGGAAATCGGTGCGTCGAACACCCGCGACTTGCCGTACTTGTTCTGCAGGCCCTCGGTGCAACGGAACACGCCGCCGAAGTAACCGACGTCCTGGCCGTAGATCACCACGTTGTCATCGCGCTCGAGCATGACATCCATGGCCGAGCGCAGGGCCTGGATCATGGTCATGGTAGTGGTGGCCATGGCGGTTTCCGGTTTGATGCTGTTGTTGTGATCGTTCATCTCAAACCCCCAGTTCCTGGCGTTGGCGGCGCAGGTGATCGGGCATCTCCTTGTACACGTCCTCGAACATCGAGGCGGCGCTTGGAATATGGCCGTTGGCCAGGGTGCCGTATTGTTCGGCTTCCTTCTGCGCGGCCAGGACGGCGGCCTCCAGCTCGGCGGTCACAGCCTGGTGTTCTTCCTCGGACCATTGGCCGATGGCGATCAAGTGCTGTTTCAGGCGCAGGATCGGGTCGCCCAGTGGGAAGTGGCTCCAGTCATCGGCAGGGCGGTACTTGGACGGGTCATCCGAAGTCGAGTGCGGGCCGGCGCGGTAGGTAACCCACTCGATCAGGGTCGGCCCCAAACCACGGCGAGCACGCTCGGCGGCCCACCGCGAGGCGGCGTAAACGGCCAGGAAGTCGTTGCCATCGACGCGCAGCGACGCGATACCGCAGCCTACGCCACGTCCGGCAAAAGTGGTCGACTCGCCACCGGCAATGGCCTGGAAGGTGGAGATCGCCCACTGGTTGTTGACCACATTGAGGATGACCGGCGCACGGTAGACGTGAGCGAAGGTCAAGGCGGTGTGGAAGTCCGACTCGGCGGTGGCGCCATCGCCGATCCAGGCAGAGGCGATCTTGGTGTCGCCCTTGATCGCCGAGGCCATGGCCCAGCCAACGGCCTGGACGAACTGGGTGGCCAGGTTGCCGCTGATGGTGAAGAAGCCCGCTTCGCGCACCGAATACATGATTGGCAGCTGGCGCCCCTTGAGCGGGTCGCGCTCGTTGGACAGCAGTTGGCAGATCATCTCCACCAGCGACACGTCGCGGGCCATCAGAATGCTCTGCTGACGATAGGTGGGGAAGCACATGTCGGTGCGGTTCAGGGCCAGGGCCTGGGCGCTGCCGATGGCTTCCTCGCCCAGGCTCTGCATGTAGAAGGACATCTTCTTCTGGCGCTGGGCGACCACCATGCGGTTGTCGAAGATGCGCGTCTTGAGCATGGCGCGCATGCCTTGACGCAATACCTTCGGATCGATGTCCTCGGCCCATGGACCCAGGGCATTGCCCTGTTCGTCCAACACACGAATCAGGCTGTAGGACAGGTCTGAGGTGTCGGCAGGTTCGACGTCGATCGGTGGTTTACGGACTTGACCCGCATCGTTCAGACGCAGGTAGGAGAAATCGGTCTGGCAGCCTGGCCGGCCGGTAGGCTCGGGCACATGCAAACGCAGGGGGGCGTACTCGTTCATGCTTTTTACGCTCGCTCGGATGTTGTTTTTGTGAGCTCTGAAGCGGCCGCCGCTGAATACCGGCTTGTGACTGGTAAGTCAGCGTCATTTACATCTTAGAGGCACGGCGGAAGAATTTTTCTCTCAAGTTGATTGCCTTTGCAGTGCGGGGAAGATAAACATTCCGCATAAACACAAAAAACCGGTGAATTTGTCTCATGCGCAAACTCGATCGTACGGATATCGGCATTCTCAACAGCCTTCAGGAAAACGCTCGCATCACCAACGCCGAGCTTGCGCGCTCGGTGAACCTCTCGCCCACGCCCTGTTTCAACCGGGTCAAGGCCATGGAAGAGCTGGGCGTGATTCGTCAGCAGGTGACGTTACTGGCGCCTGAAGTGCTTGGTCTGGATGTGAACGTGTTCATCCATGTCAGCCTGGAGAAGCAGGTGGAGCAATCGCTGCATCGCTTCGAAGAGGAGATTGCCGAGCGGCCGGAAGTGATGGAGTGCTACCTGATGACGGGAGATCCCGACTATCTACTGCGGGTCTTGTTGCCGAGCATCCAGGCGCTGGAGCGGTTTCTCGATTACCTGACCCGTTTACCGGGGGTGGCGAATATTCGTTCCAGCTTCGCGTTGAAGCAGGTGCGATACAAGACCGCATTGCCGTTGCCGGCCAACGGGATGACGTTGCGGGAATAGGGCGCCTGTAATGGGATAGACGCCGGCTTGCCGGCGATGACTGTGGCAGGCAAGCACCTTGCCGTAGGTGCTTGATATTTTAAACACCCCCAGCCTAATGTTGTTTCAGCTGATAACAACAAGGACCGCGTCATGACCACCGCCAGCCCGCGCTCGCTCGCCGAGCGCCTCAAGGGCATCGACCAGATCGAATGCGTCACCCCCGACCTCAACGGCGTTCCGCGCGGCAAGGTGATGACCGCCGAAGGTTTTCTCGAAGGCCGGCGCCTGCAGATGGCGCGCGGAGTCCTGCTGCAATGCATCATGGGGGGGTATCCTCCGGCGAAGTTCTACGGAAGCGACGACGGTGACCTGGCCCTTGCTGCAGACCCGGCTCACATCTATCGTCTGCCTTGGAGCGACGGGGGGCTGGCCTTGGCGATTTGCGACGCCAACGAGCTGAGTGGCAATCCGTCAGGCTTGTCCACGCGCGGTCTGCTAAAAGCAGTCATCGCCCGATACGCTAGCCTGGGCCTGGCGCCAGTAGTGGCGACCGAGCTTGAGTTCTTCGTCTTCGCCGCCAACAGTGACCCGGTTCAGCCCTTCTTGCCGCCGCTTGGCAAGGATGGCCGCCGCGAACTTGGTCACTCGGCGTTCAGCGTCAGCTCCAACCACGGTCTTCGGCCTTTCTTCGCCGAGGTGTACCAGTGCATGGCGGCCATGGGCCTGCCGCGTGACACCTTCATGCACGAGATGGGCGTCAGCCAGTTCGAGATCAACCTGTTGCACGGTGATCCGCTGTTGCTGGCTGACCAGACCTTCCTGTTCAAGCACTTGCTCAAGGAAGTGGCGCTCAAGCATGGCCTGACCGTGGTCTGCATGGCCAAGCCACTGGCCAGGACGCCTGGTAGCTCGATGCACATCCACCAGAGCCTGGTGCAGATCGACACAGGGCGCACTGTGTTCAGCGATGACCAGGGCCAGGCGACCGAGACCTTCTACCACTTCATCGGTGGCTTGCAGGCCTGCCTGGCCGACTTCACCGCGTTGTTCGCGCCCAACGTCAATTCCTATCAGCGCCTGTGCCACCCGTATGCCTCGCCGAACAACGCCTGCTGGTCGCAGGACAACCGCGCCGCGGGCTTGCGCATTCCCGCCAGCGCGCCGGCGGCGCGGCGGGTCGAGAACCGTCTACCAGGTGCGGATGCCAACCCTTACCTGGCTATTGCCGCCAGTCTTGCGGCGGGCCTGCACGGTATCGAGCAGCGCCTGCAGCCGACGCCGGCCATCCAGGGCGAGTTCGAGGTGCCGGAACACCTGAGTCTGCCCTGCACGCTGCACGCTGCGTTGGAGCGCCTCCAGCGCAGTGGCCTGGCGCGGGAGCTGTTCGGGGATGAGTTCATCGAGGGTTACCTGGCCACCAAGACGATGGAGCTGACGGATTTCTTCGATGAGATCACGCCTTGGGAGCGGCGAGTGCTGGCGACACAGGCCTGAACGCGACACAAGCACGACTGGATGCGCCTTTGACCAGGTATTTCACCTTCAAGGGCCTGCGCCGTGGCCGATTTACTTTTATGCTTGCCTGCAACCAACGCCACCTGACCAGGGAGCTAGACGGGACGTATGCGTAACATCTGGAAGCCGTTTCAGTCGCTGTATTTCGCGGCCTTGATGATGCTGATCGGCTCAGGCCTGCTCAGTACCTACCTGGCCCTGCGCCTGGCGGCCGATCATGTCGACAGCCTGTGGGTGGGTGCGCTGATGGCGGCCAACTATTTTGGCCTGGCGGTGGGCGGCAAGGTCGGTCACCGACTGATCGGCAGGGTGGGGCACATTCGTGCCTACGCGACCTGTGCCGGAATCGTAGGTGCGGCGGTATTGGGCCACGGCCTGACCAATTGGCTGCCGGTCTGGGTCGGGCTGAGGATGATCGTCGGCCTGGGCATGATGTGCCAGTACATGGTGATCGAAAGCTGGCTCAACGAGCAGGCGGATGCCAAGCACCGTGGTGCGGTGTTCAGTGGCTACATGATCGCCTCGTACCTGGGGTTGGTACTCGGTCAGTTGATCCTGGTGGTGCACCCGCAGTTGGGGCCTGAGCTGCTGATGCTGGTCGCCATGTGCTTTGCCCTGTGCCTGGTTCCGGTTGCCATGACCCGGCGGATTCACCCGGCGCCGCTGCGCCCGGCACCGATGGAGCCGAAGTTCTTCATCAAGCGGGTACCGCAGTCGCTGAGCACGGTGTTGGGTTCGGGCCTGATCGTCGGTTCGTTCTACGGCCTGGCGCCGCTGTATGCCTCCAGCCAAGGGCTGTCCACCGAACAGATCGGTCTGTTCATGGGTAGCTGCATCTTTGCCGGCCTGCTGGTGCAGTGGCCGTTGGGCTGGCTATCAGATCGCTACGATCGCGCGGTGCTGATCCGCAGCGTCGCCGTGGGGCTGGCGCTGGCTTCGGCACCTTTGGCCTTCCTGCCCAGTGTGCCGCTGGAGTTGCTGTTCGGCATTGGCTTCGTGATTTCTCTGTTGCAGTTCTGCCTGTATCCGTTGGCAGTGGCATTCTCCAATGACCACGTCGAAAGCGAGCGACGGGTTTCATTGACCGCCATGCTGCTGGTCACCTACGGCGTGGGTGCGTGCATAGGGCCCTTGGCAGCGGGGGTGCTCATGAAGGTGCTGGGCGCGCAAATGCTGTACGCCTTCTTCGTGTTCTTCGCGTTGGTACTGGTATGGCGGATCCGACCGAAAGCGGTTACCGGTCTGCATCAGGTGCAGGACGCGCCGCTGGGTCACGTGGCGATGCCGGCGGCGGGCTCGCCGCTGTCGGCGGCACTTGACCCGCGGGTTGACGAACAGACCGTGCAGGACATGATGCAGGCGCCGGTAGCGGCGGAGGATACCGAGGAAGATCAGGCGCCAAGGGCCAATGGCGTCAAGCCTGAGGCAGAGGTGGACCGTTCGGTTTGACGCGGTGAGCAATCCGCAGTGGCCGGTGGGGCCATCGCGGATCGCCTCAGGCAACCGTGATGTTACGCAGTTGGAATCTCAATATCTCGCCGTCCATGTTCCCGGCGTTGAGAAACCAGTGATGCAAATGCGGTTTGTTCCTCGTGTAGACGCTTTTGATGTGTGCCACCCTGTAGCCGTCCTTGTCGCGTAGGTAGAACTCGATGTTCTCGGCGCTCTGGATGTCGCCATCCCATGGCTGTAGCGTTTCGATTTTCCAGATCGTCTGGCGGGTGGGCAGCAGGTTCACAGGATTCAGCGCGTCAATGATCCTTCCTGCCACGTGCGTCCCGTACAGGCCAAGCCAGCCGTTCTTGTTCTGTTGGAGCCTCGCACCTCGATACTCCCAGGTGTCCGCGCACTGGATGCGGTAAAGGGTGCGGTCATGTTTTTCCTCGATGAACACGAATTCGAACGTGATCGGCCTGAAACTCAGCGTTGCGCCTCGATAATCTTCGGTGCACAGCCAGCCGTCCTGGTCGGCGGCGTAAAGCGGGTGCGCTGCCAGCGGTGTTTCGACAACGCCTACCCGGCCGTGCTGGCAATGTAATTCGGCGGTAAATGTGCGATGCAGCATCGTGTGTCCTCGGCTCGAAGCGTTCTTGGCGCGGTGCGGGACACACTAAACGGTCGGGCTTTGGCCGGTAACCTGGAAACGCTGCAGCAAAGGGGAGCTGCTTGTTAGGCTGCAAGTCATCCGGGCGGAAAAACGAAAACGCCACCCATTGGGTGGCGTTCACGGAGGAGGCGAGCGATCAATAATCGTCTTTGTCGAACCGGCGCGCTTCACGCTGCAGCTGGTAAACGAAACTTTCGATCTTGCGTTGCGCCTGGCCGTTCAGGTTATGGAAGCGCACGCCCGCGAAAGTGGTGTTGATCCGCTCTTCGAAGTGCAGGTGGCGCAGCTCGACCATGGTATCCACCAGGCCCAGGGGGTTGCCGGACTTGAACCGTTCGTACACTTGGCCCAGCTGCAGGCGCTCGGAAACGTCGCCTTCAAAACGCAGTTTGCAGCCGGTGGCCGAAATATCCAGCAGTTTGCCACGCAGGGCACCGTTACCCTTGAGGTGGGTGCCGTCAAGGATGACGTCGACCAGTTGCGAGAGCTTCAGCGCAGCGCGAAAGGCATTGCGACGCTGGTGGTAGGTCATCTCCCTCGGCAGGCCGCCACGGTAGCAGCGGTGACCATCGACTTCGCTGATTCGCAGCTGATCGTTGCATTCCCAGGCGATGCGCACGCCATCATGGAAGCCTTCGACGCGGAAGGGTTCGCCGTTCTCGATGAATTTTTCGCCATCGCGCGGGATCATTTCATCCAGGGCCAGGACATCGCTATCGCGGTCCACTTGCACCACGTAACTCTGGAACCGCTGGCTACGCTCATGGAAGGTGATGATCAGAGGATCGTGGCTTTCCTGCAACTGGCGTAGGTTGGCCGCGATCTCCAAAGGCGTGGTCAGCACCTTTGGTGGCTGCGGAGCGTCGGTTTCATTGAACACGGGTTATCAATCTCCAGGCAAAAACGGCACACGCAAGTTACGGCATTTTGCCATTATGTTCCGTGCCTTGATAGAACTAATCACACTTGGCTGAGCGCCCGGGGCTTGTTCATTGGCGAGGTGGTGCCACGGCTGTCATACAGGGACGGAGAGTCGCCACCGTTGAGAATTCGGATCTGGTTGGCCGTGGTGTGTTGTTGCATCTGGATGATACGGCCATTGGTCTCGTTGACCTTCTTGCAGGCATCCAGCAATTGGCCGAGTACATCAAGCTGCTGCATGATGATTTCGCCGTTGGACGATTGTGCGGCCAGGGCTTGCACGCCAGCACGGTCGGGGCTCAGGCCCAGCTGGGTGAGCAACTGGTTGCGTCGCTGCCCCTGCTGCTCCAGCAAGACGATCAAAGACTGCTTACGGGCCAGAATGTGCTCCAGCACCATCATGTCGCGGCCATGCAGGGCCAGCGCTTCCTTTTCAAGAAGCTCGAGCAGCTCCTGAGTGGGGGCGATGTCGTCTTCGATCAGTTGCAGCAGAGTGATATCGTGCATGGCTAACTCTTAGGCCTTTATTAGCGTCCGTGAAGTCAGCGCGCCGTAAGGTTAGCGCTGGGCTTCGAAATCAAGCAGTTTGCTGGCGACCCGGCCGGCATCGACCTGGTAGCTGCCGTCTGCGATCGCCTGTTTCAACTGGGCCACACGGGCGCTGTTGACCTCGGGTTGATCGCGCAGCTTGTCGCTGATCTTCTGCAACTGCTGAGCCTCTTGGCTGAGGTGTACCGCTTCTCCGCTGGCGCTGGCGCTTTTCGGCGCCTCTTGGGTTTCGCCGGTTTTGTCGGCGCTACCGGACGCGGTGTTGCCGCGTACGCCGCCCGTGATGGACGGAGAGTTATTCAAACGACTGAAGTCGATGACCATGATCAGAAACCTCTGGGTATTTGGACGCTTGCCTTGTTTTCGGCCAACCCGAAAGAAACTTTAGGCACAAATGCATAGCCGCCTGGCAGCGCGCTCGCGAACCCGATTTCTGACACAGTTTAGGAAAAGCAGTTCCTCACTGCCAGTCCATTCTACATGGCGACCTCCACCTGCCCTGGGCCTGTGACCCGGGCTTTTACCACGCGTTTGGAGTTCAGGTTGCGGATGCGGATCTGTTCGCCGATGCCGCCTTTGCTGAGCGCTTCGCCTGGCATGCGCACGCTCAGGGTGCCGCTGCGCGCAACGATCACCACGTGGTCGCCCTTGCGCACGACGTCGGCCTGTTCCAGGTGTTGGGGAGTCAAGACCTGGTCGAGCACCGTGGGGCGCAGCACTTTCATCTCAAGCGCCTGGTCGAGTTCGGTGAGAAAGCCTTGGTTCAGCGTTCCGACATCCCGTTCGCGCAGGGCGACGTCACCCTCGCCGACCGTGCTGCCGCGCTTGAGTGGGCGGGTGGCCACCACCACGTCGCGATACAGCCGCACGGTGGCCGGCACGAATACCGTCCAGGGGGCGCTGCCATCGCAGCGTACGCGCACCGTTACCCGGCCCAGCGGCTGGGCCGGGCTTTCCAGGGAAGCGTCCAAGGCCTGGCTGCACAGTGGCATGCGTAGGCGCGGGTCGAGCGAATTGACCTGGATGTCGTAGCGGCCCGCGGTCTGGGTCGTGGCCAGGTAATCCTCAACGGTAAATTCAAGAAACCCTTGGGTGACACCGATAAGCTGTTCAGGCAAGGTGAACGCGTCCGCCAGCGTACGAGCACCGGGTGCCAGCAGGCACAGCGCGGCGAGCGTGCTGCTCAGCAGGCGGGTCAATCGTCGGAAAAATGTCGTTTTCGTGTACATGGCACTCAAAAAAGCAAAGCCCGTGCCGACTCGGTACATAGGCTGACAAGTAAAGGAGTCTGGCATGGCTGGTGTTATGGATTCGGTCAACCAGCGCACGCAACTGGTGGGGCAGAATCGCCTGGAGTTGCTGTTGTTCCGCCTCAACGGCGAGCAACTCTACGGCATCAACGTATTCAAGGTCAGGGAAGTGCTGCAGTGCCCGGAGCTGACCTTGCTGCCCAAGTCCCATCCGGTGGTGCGTGGTGTGGCCAATATTCGCGGGGCGACCATCCCGATCCTCGACTTGTCGATGGCGACCGGTTTGCCCGGCCTTACGGAAGACACGCGCAACAGCTTCGTGATCATCACCGAGTACAACACCAAGACTCAGGGCTTTTTGGTGCACTCGGTGGAGCGCATCGTCAACATGAACTGGGAAGAGATCCATCCGCCACCCAAGGGGACTGGGCGCGATCACTACCTGACGGCGGTCACCCGGGTGGACAACCGCATGGTCGAGATCATCGATGTGGAGAAGGTGCTGGCCGAAGTGGCGCCGTCGTCCGAGTCGGTGTCCGCCGGCGTGGTCGATGCCGAGGTGCAGGACAAGGCCGTGCTGCTTCGGGTGCTTACTGTCGACGACTCGTCGGTGGCGCGCAAGCAGGTCAGTCGCTGCCTGCAGACGGTCGGTGTCGAGGTGGTGGCGCTCAACGATGGTCGTCAGGCCCTGGATTACCTGCGCAAGCTGGTGGACGAGGGCAAGCGACCCGAGGAGGAGTTCCTGATGATGATCTCGGACATTGAAATGCCGGAAATGGATGGCTATACGCTGACTGCGGAGATTCGCAGTGACCCGCGTATGCAAAAGTTGCACATCGTCCTGCATACTTCATTGTCGGGGGTGTTCAACCAGGCCATGGTCAAGAAGGTCGGCGCCGATGACTTCCTGGCCAAATTCAAGCCGGACGACCTTGCCCAGCGCGTGGTCGACCGGATCAAGGCAACGCATTGAAGCAGTTGGGGGGACAGCTCCCGACACCAGTGATTGAAAAGAGGCGGCGTTAGTGTCTACGGGTAATTTGGATTTCGAACAGTTCCGGGTATTCCTGGAGAAAGCCTGTGGCATCCTGCTGGGCGAGAATAAGCAGTATCTGGTCTCCAGCCGTCTCAACAAGCTGATGGAGCAGCAGGGCATCAAGAGCTTGGGCGAGCTGGTCCAGCGTATTCAGACGCAGCCGCGTGGTGGGCTGCGCGAGCAGGTGGTCGATGCCATGACCACCAACGAGACCCTGTGGTTTCGCGACACCTATCCGTTCGAAGTGTTGAAGAACAAGGTGGTTCCGGAGTTCATCAAGAACAATCCGGGTCAGCGTCTGCGCATCTGGTCGGCGGCCTGTTCGTCGGGGCAGGAGCCTTACTCCATCTCCATGGCGCTGGACGAGTTCGAGCGCAGCAACCTAGGGCAGTTGAAGATGGGAGCGCAGATCGTCGCCACCGACCTGTCCGGTTCGATGCTGAACAACTGCAAGACGGGTGAGTACGACAGCCTGGCGATTGCCCGTGGTTTGTCCCAGGAGCGGTTGCAGCGTTACTTCGACACCAAGGGGCCAGGGCGTTGGGCGGTGAAGCCGGCCATTCGTAACCGTGTCGAGTTCCGTTCGTTCAATTTACTCGACAGCTATGCGGCGCTGGGCAAGTTCGACATCGTGTTTTGCCGCAACGTGCTGATCTACTTCTCGGCGCAGGTGAAGAAAGACATTTTGATGCGCATTCACAGCACCTTGAAACCGGGTGGTTATCTGTTCCTTGGCGCTTCCGAGGCGCTGAACGGGCTGCCGGATCATTACCAGATGGTGCAGTGCAGCCCGGGGATCATCTACCAGGCCAAGTGATCAGGAGGGGCGGGTGCTTGTCTGTGGGGTGTGGCGTCTGTGAGATCGAGCGCCGCCCGCGCGGCGCATCCCCAGCAAGGCTCGCTCCTACGTTTGTTCACGGCCAATAACGTCTGTGGCGCGCGCGCGACCGCCGCAGCGCTCCCGACCAACTCCCATCGCCCCGCCATCTGCCCTCTGACGTCAATTTTTTGTTTTGCCGCTTTTGCCGTCCGGCAATTGCCGCTCAGGCATCTCCAGGCGGAAGCACTTTGCCGCTTTTCTGGCATGCCGGCGCTGCCGGTAACCGCAAAAACCCCGCAAACATGGGCTTCTACAGGTTTGGCACAGCACTTGCTAAAGCTTTGGCAACCACACGCTGGTCAACCTTTGAAGGTTCCCTGACATGAGCATCAGTTTCGACAAGGCGCTTGGCATTCACGAAAAGGCCCTGGGCTTCCGCGCCCAGCGTGCCGAAGTGCTGGCCAACAACATCGCCAACGCCGACACGCCCAACTACAAGGCGCGTGACATGGATTTCTCGTCGGTGCTCGCCGCCGAGAGTCAGAAGCAGCAGAGCGGGCGCTTCGCCATGGAGCGTACCAACAGCCGGCACATCGAGGCCGAAGGTCTGGCCATGGCGGACGATACCCTCCAGTACCGTACGCCTGCGATGCCGTCGATCGACCAGAATACCGTCGACGCCCAGGTAGAGCAGGCCAACTACACGGAAAACGCCATGGGCTTCCAGGCCAGCTTCACCTTGCTCAACAGTAAATTCAAAGGGCTGGTTTCGGCCCTGCGCGGAGAGTAACCATGTCCCTGTCCAGTGTCTTCAACATCGCAGGCTCCGGCATGAGCGCGCAGAACACGCGTCTCAATACCGTGGCCTCCAACATCGCCAACGCCGAGACCGTTTCGTCGAGCATCGACCAGACCTACCGCGCTCGCCACCCGGTGTTCGCCACCACGTTCCAGAACGCGCAGAGCGGCGTCAGCCAGTCGCTGTTCGAAGACCAGGGTGAAGCCGGTCAAGGCGTTCAGGTCAAGGGCATCATCGAAGACCAGAGCAACCTGGAAGCGCGCTACGAGCCCAACCATCCGGCGGCGAACAAGGACGGTTACGTCTACTACCCCAACGTCAACGTGGTCGAGGAGATGGCTGACATGATCTCCGCCAGCCGTGCGTTCCAGACCAACGCCGAACTGATGAACACCGCCAAGAACATGATGCAGAAAGTACTGACCCTGGGTCAGTGATAAGGAATCCAGACCATGGCAGTCGATAGCACCAGTGGTGTGAACCTCAATGACGTCATCGCGGCGTCAGGTGTCACCACCAGCAGCGCCAAGAAGACCACGACTACCAGCGCTGCGACCGGCAACCAGACGTTGGGCAAAGATGCCTTCCTGCAGTTGCTGGTCACCCAGATGCAGAACCAGAACCCGCTGGATCCGCAGGACAACAGCGAATTCGTCGCACAGTTGGCGCAATTCAGTAGCCTCGAAGGCATCACCTCGTTGAACGAGTCGGTCAGCGCCATCACCAGCGCCATGGCTTCGTCGCAAGCGCTGCAGGCGTCCTCGCTGGTCGGTCGTTCGGTGATCGTGCAGAACGACAAGGCCATCGTCGACACCACTGAGAGCTTCAACGCGCAGTTCGTGGTGCCCCAGGCCATCAGCGAAGCGAAGATCACTATCACCGACAAGGATGGCAACACCGTCAAGACCATCGAGTTGGGCGAGCAGAAAGCCGGTTATGCCGACTTCATCTGGGATGGCACCAACAGCAAGGGCGAGAAGGTCGATCCGGGCACTTACACCTTTACCGCCACTACCACGGTGGACGGCAAGGCGGTGCAGATGAATACCTTGCTGCCAGCCAAGGTCACCAGCGTCAGCTTCAACACCACCGGCGAGATGGTGCTGAACCTGGCGGGTGTCGGCAAGGTTTCGCTGTCCGACGTACAAACCATCGGTATCTAAGGCCGATAGAACGGCAAGAAAAGGAGCAACTACATGTCTTTCAATATCGGCCTTAGCGGTCTGTACGCGGCCAACAAGCAACTGGACGTCACTGGCAACAACATCGCCAACGTCAACACCACCGGCTTTAAATCCTCCCGTGCCGAATTCGCAGACGTATACGCGGGGGCCAACCGCCTGGGCGTGGGCAAGAACCAGGTGGGTAACGGTGTGCGCTTGGCAGCGATCTCCCAGCAGTTCAGCCAGGGCGACGTCAACAACACCGGCAACGTACTGGACATGGGTATCCAAGGCCAGGGCTTCTTCATCCTGTCTGACAACGGCGCGCGTGTGTACACCCGTGCCGGTGCCTTCCAGAACAGCAAGGATAACTACGTGATCACCTCGGACGGCCTGCGCCTGCAAGGCTATGCCGCCGACGAGAACGGCAACATCAAGCGTGGCGTACTGACCGATCTCAAGATCGATACCTCCTCGCTGGCGCCGAAGGCCACCACCCTGATCGACCAGGGCATCAACCTGAACTCCGAGGCGGACATCATTCCGCTGCCGAGCGCCACGCCTGCCGGTCCGGCGTTCGACCCGGCCGACGATACTACCTATACCAAGTCGTTCCCGACCAAGGTGTATGACAGTCAGGGTAACGAGCACACCATGGAGCAGTTCTACCGCAAGACCGGGACGAACCAGTGGACCATGTACACCCTGATCGATGGCCGCAATCCGATGGACCCGACGTCGGCTGCCCCGCTGGAGGCGTCCATGACCTTCAACTCCGACGGTAGCGTGGCGTCGATGGCGACCGACCCTGCCAGCATTCCTGTGGGTGCTCCGGCCGGTGCCCAGTGGGACGTGACCAACAATACCTTCACCCTCAAGGGTTGGATTCCAGCCGCCAAGGATGCTTCGGGTAACTGGGCCTCCAACGGTTCTGCGGAAAACGCTGCGGGCATGCGCCTGTCGATGAACAGCACCACGTCCTACAACACGGAAACCGCGCGCATGTCGCAGTCCCAGGACGGCTACGCCACCGGTATCCTGTCGAGCCTGTCGATCGACTCCACCGGCGTGATGTTCGCAAGCTTCAGCAACCAGCAGTCGCGCGCCATCGGCCAGGTGGCCCTGGCCAGCTTCGCCAACGAACAGGGTCTGCAGCAGATTGGCGGCACTCGCTGGACCGAGACCTACTCCTCGGGTATTCCGGGCATTGACTCGCCGAAGACCGGTACTCTGGGTAGCGTCGAGTCCAACTCGCTGGAAGCCTCGAACGTCAACCTGACGCAAGAGCTGGTCGAGCTGATCAAGGCGCAGAGCAACTACCAGGCGAACGCCAAGACCATCTCCACCGAAAGCACCATCATGCAGACCATCATCCAGATGACCTGATGCTGGATTGAGGGTAGGGGCTGCAGGGCGGCCCCGCTTCATGGAGTTAGCATGAACAAGTGGCTCATTGCGCTGGTCGCCGTTTTTTGCCTTGCCCAGGTCCAGGCTGGCACCGCTTATTGGTGGCGCTGGGAGAGCCAGGCGGATGGCCGGCTGGTCTGTTCGCAATGGTCGCCGGGTGATGGCTGGAAGAAGTTCGCCGGGCCATACACCAATGGTGGCTGCAGGGAGCCATAGCGCCACTTGGGATCTTGCCGGCGACGAGGTCTTAACAAGCCATCGTCTTTGCCGCCAGCGGCAACCCGGCGCCGGATAACCGACGTCAGTGCCGGTCACCAGCCCCTCGAAAGCCCGTATTCACGGGCTTTTTCACGATTTAAGAAAGTTGGTTCGGAACTTGCTTTAAAGCCTGCACAGCAACGGCGAGCGGCAAATGATCGCCAGTGCAGCGGAGGATGACTGTGGACAAGATGCTTTACGTGGCCATGACCGGCGCCAGCCAGAACGCGCTGGCGCAGAAGGCCCATGCCAACAACCTGGCGAACGTTTCCACCAACGGTTTCCAGCGTGACCTGGAGCAGGCGCGCTCGATGCCGGTGTTCGGTGACAGCTTTCCGGCGCGTGCGTTCGCGATGACCGAGCGTCCCGCGACCGACTTCAGCGAAGGACCGATGGTCGAGACTGGGCGTGAACTGGACGTGGCAGTCGCGGGGCAGGGCTTCATCGCCGTGCAGGCGCCAGATGGCAGCGAGGCTTACGTGCGCACCGGCAGCCTGAACATCGATGCGCTGGGCGTGCTGCGCGCCGGCAACGGTATGCCGGTGATCGGCAACGGTGGTCCGATCGCCATTCCGCCAGAGCAGAAGGTGGAAGTGGGCGCCGACGGCACCATCAGTATCCGTGCCATGGGTGAAGACCCCCGGGTGATGGCCGAGGTCGATCGCATCAAACTGGTCAACCCCGACACCAAGGGCCTGACCAAAGGCCTGGATGGCTTGATCCACACCCAGAATGGCCAGCCGGCCGACGCCGACGTCAATGTGCGCGTGGTGTCCGGTTTCCTGGAGGGCAGCAATGTCAATGCCGTCGAAGAAATGACTTCGGTGCTCGCGCTGTCCCGTCAATTCGAACTGCACGTCAAGATGATGAACGCGGCCAAGGAAGGCGATGAAGCCATGGCGCGTGTTTTGCAAATCGGCTAATCACATTTGAAAGGGTGCCGTAAAACAGGCGCACGAGGAGAACACTGATGCTTCCGGCTCTTTGGGTCGCTAAAACCGGCCTGTCCGCCCAGGACACCAACCTGACCGTCATTTCCAACAACCTGGCCAACGTCTCGACCACCGGCTTCAAGCGTGATCGCGCCGAGTTCCAGGACTTGCTCTACCAGATCAAGCGTCAGCCGGGCGCGCAGTCCACCCAGGACAGCGAACTGCCGTCGGGTCTGCAGGTCGGTACCGGTGTGCGCATCGTCGGCACCCAGAAGAACTTCCAGACCGGTAGTCTGCAGACCACCGAGAACCCGTTGGACATCGCCGTCAACGGCCGTGGTTTCTTCCAGATCCTGCAACCCGATGGCACCGTTTCCTATACCCGTGACGGTACCTTCCACCTGAACTCTGATGGTCAGGTCGTCAACGCCGATGGCCTGGCGCTGGAGCCGGCCATCGTCGTGCCAAACGACGCCCAGACCTTCACCGTCGGCCAGGACGGCACCGTGTCGATCACCACCGCCGGCAACCCGGCCGCCCAGGTCATCGGCAACATTCAGACCGCTGACTTCATCAACCCGGCCGGCCTGCAGGCGATGGGCAACAACCTGTTCCTGGAGACCGCCGCCAGTGGCGCCCCACAGGTGGGTACCCCAGGCCTGAACGGTTTCGGTACCACCTTGCAGCAGACCTTGGAGAACTCCAACGTCAGCACCGTGGAAGAGCTGGTGAACATGATCACCACCCAGCGCGCCTACGAGATGAACTCCAAGGTCATCTCCACTGCCGACCAGATGCTGTCGTTCGTCACTCAGCAGCTGTAACGCCGGCTTCTGGTTCCTAGCTCCTAGTTCAGTTGCAGCATGAGGTAAGTGTCATGAATCGTTTGTTGTCCGTTTTCGCCCTGGGGGGGGCGGTGTTGATGGCAGGTTGTGTCGCTCCGACACCCAAGCCCAACGACCCGTACTACGCGCCGGTCCTGCCGCGCACCCCGTTGCCGGCAGCGGCCAACAACGGTTCGATCTACCAGGCGGGCTTCGATCAGAACCTGTACAGCGACCGCAAGGCGTTCCGGGTCGGTGACATCATCACCATCACCCTCAACGAACGCACCTCGGCCAGCAAGAACGCAGGTTCCCAGATTCAGAAGAACAGCAATGCCAACATTGGCCTGACCTCGCTGTTCGGGACCACGCCCAATACCAACAACCCGTTCGGTGGTGGCGACCTTTCCCTCGAGGCGGGCTACAGCGGTGAGCGTGCCACCAAGGGCGATAGCAAGGCCACCCAGGGCAACACCCTGACCGGTTCGATCACTGTCACCGTCGCCGACGTGCTGCCCAATGGCATCATCGCCGTGCGCGGCGAGAAGTGGATGACCCTGAACACCGGCGAGGAACTGGTGCGCATTGCGGGCTTGGTCCGTGCTGACGATATCGCCACCGACAACACCGTGCCGTCGACCCGTGTGGCCGATGCGCGCATCACCTATTCGGGCACCGGCTCCTTCGCCGATGCCAGTCAGCCGGGCTGGCTGGATCGCTTCTTCGTCAGCCCGCTCTGGCCCTTCTGAGTGCGGATGACCATGTTCAACGTAAGGCAGCTGCTTGCCGCGACCCTGCTTCTGTCCTGCACCTTCGGTGCCCATGCCGAACGCCTGAAGGATATCGCCAGCATTTCTGGCGTGCGCTCCAACCAGTTGATCGGCTACGGCCTGGTGGTGGGGCTCAACGGTACGGGTGACCAGACCACCCAGACCCCGTTCACCCTGCAGACCTTCAACAACATGCTGTCGCAGTTCGGCATCAAGGTGCCGGCCGGTTCCGGCAACGTACAGCTCAAGAACGTTGCCGCGGTGTCGGTGCATGCCGACCTGCCGGCCTTCGCCAAGCCCGGCCAGGTAGTGGATATCACCGTCTCGTCCATTGGTAACTCCAAGAGCCTGCGTGGCGGAAGCCTGTTGATGACGCCGCTCAAGGGTATCGACGGCAACGTCTATGCCGTCGCCCAGGGCAATCTGGTGGTGGGCGGTTTCGATGCCGAAGGGCGTGATGGTTCGAAGATTACCGTCAACGTTCCGTCGGCCGGCCGTATTCCTGGTGGTGCTACCGTCGAGCGGGCGGTACCCAGTGGTTTCAACCAGGGCAACAGCCTTACCTTGAACCTCAATCGCCCGGACTTCACTACGGCCAAGCACATCGTCGACAAGGTCAACGACCTGCTCGGCCCAGGCGTGGCCCAGGCAATCGATGGCGGCTCGGTGCGGGTCACCGCGCCGATGGACCCGAGCCAGCGTGTCGATTACCTGTCGATTCTAGAGAACCTTGAGATCGACCCAGGCCAGGCCGTGGCCAAGGTCATCATCAATTCGCGTACCGGTACCATCGTCATCGGCCAGAACGTGAAGGTTTCACCTGCCGCCGTGACCCACGGCAGCCTCACCGTGACCATTACCGAAGACCCGATCGTCAGTCAGCCGGGGCCGTTCTCCAATGGCCAGACTGCCGTTGTGCCGCGCTCGAAGGTCAATGCGCAGCAGGAAGCCAAGCCGATGTTCAAGTTCGGCCCGGGTACCACGCTGGATGAAATCGTGCGTGCAGTGAATCAGGTGGGCGCTGCGCCCAGCGACCTGATGGCCATCCTCGAAGCACTGAAGCAGGCCGGCGCCTTGCAAGCCGACCTGATCGTCATCTGAGGACGCCGACTGATGAATACCAAAGTTTCCAGCGGTGCCGACAGCGGTGCGTACACCGACCTCAATCGTCTCAATTCGCTCAAGCATGGCGATCGTGACAGCGACGCCAACGTGCGCAAGGTGGCCCAGGAGTTCGAGTCGCTGTTCATCAGTGAGATGCTCAAAGCCTCGCGCAAGGCCAGCGATGTGCTGGCCGACGACAACCCGATGAATTCCGAGACGGTCAAGCAGTACCGTGACATGTACGACCAGCAGTTGGCCGTGAGCATGTCCCGCGAGGGTGGAGGTATCGGCCTGCAGGACGTGCTGGTTCGCCAGTTGTCGAAGAACAAGGCCGCGCCGGCCAACACCAGCCCATTCCCGCGCATCGACGGCCACGCCCCGGCCTTGTGGGGCAACAAAGTGGCCGAGCCTGTGCACGCGACCCAGTCGACCGCCACGCGCAATGATGTGGCCGCGCTCAATTCGCGGCGCCTGGCGCTACCGAGCAAGCTCACCGATCGCCTGCTGGCCGGTATCGTGCCATCGGCAGGCAACGCCGCGGCAACCACCAATACCGCTGCGGTGCCACCCCGTGAAGGGCAGGTGGTAGCAGGTGCTGCGCAGACCTTCGCCGCGCCCGAGCGTGGCATGCGCATCCTGGGCCGCGCCGTGGCGCAGCCGCCGCTTGCGCCGAAAAAAGCCTTCGCCGACAGCGACGCCTTCGTCGCCACCATGCTGCCGATGGCCGAGCAGGCTGCCAAGCGCATTGGCGTCGACCCCCGTTACCTGGTCGCCCAGGCAGCCTTGGAAACCGGTTGGGGCAAATCGGTCATGCGCAACAGTGACGGCACCAGCAGCCATAACCTGTTCGGCATCAAGGCGACCGGCAACTGGGAAGGTGGCGAGGCGAGGGCGATCACCAGCGAGTTCCGTGACGGCAAGTTCGTCAAGGAGACGGCAGCGTTCCGTTCCTACGACTCTTACCAGGACAGTTTCCATGATCTGGTCAGCTTGTTGCAGAACAATTCCCGCTATCAAGAAGCGGTGAAGTCTGCCGATAAGCCAGAACAGTTCGTGCGAGAGCTGCAGAAGGCCGGTTACGCCACCGACCCGGAATACGCCAGCAAGATCTCGCAGATCGCAAGACAGATGAAGTCGTACGAGAGCTATGCATCGCTCGGTAACACAACGAAACTTTAAGGGCAGGAAACCATGGCGAGTTTGATCAATATTGGCATGTCGGGGCTGTCGGCCTCCCAGGCGGGCCTGCATACCACCGGTAACAACATCGCCAACGCCGATGTCGCCGGCTACTCTCGCCAGCAGAATGTTCAGCGGTCCAAGGGTTCGCTCCAGGAAGGCCAGGTGTTCATGGGCACCGGGACAACACTGGCGGACGTGCGCCGGGTGTACAACGCCTTCCTCGATGCGCAACTGCAGACCGCCACGTCGCTCAACAGCGACAGCACTGCCTACCTGAATCAGGTCACGCCGCTCAACAACCTGTTGTCCGACAGCAACACCGGTATTACCGGAGCGCTGACCAACTTCTTCTCCGCCCTGCAGAGCGCTGCCAACAAGCCGACCGAAGACGCTTCCCGCCAGCTGTTGCTGAGCAATGCCGACGCGCTCGCCAACCGCTTCAACAGCCTGGCCGCGCAGTTCAAGGAGCAGAATACCAACATCAACGGCAGCCTCAGCTCGATGACGGCGCGGATCAACGAGCTGACCTCCAGCATTGCCCAGTACAACGAGCAGATTTCCAAGGTCTCGGCGGTCACCGGCCAGCCGAACGACCTGCTCGACCAGCGTAACGAAGCCGTCCGCCAGCTCAACGAATTGGTGGGTGTGCAAGCTGTCGAGCGTGACGGCAGCATCGACGTTTACCTGAAGAACGGCCAGTCGCTGGTGTTGGGCAAGACCACCAACAAGATGAGCGCCGAGCCAAGCGCCACCGACCCGACCCAGTATTCGATCAAGCTCGACCGTGGTAGCACCACCATGGACGTCACCAGTAGCATCACGGGCGGCGAAATGGGCGGTCTGCTGCGTTATCGCAGCGAGACCCTGGCGCCGGCCATGAACGAACTGGGCCGCATCGCGCTGGTGGTGTCGCAGCAAATCAACTCGCAGCTCGGCCAGGGTATCGACAAGAACGGAGAGTTCGGTGCCGCGCTGTTCAACGACCTGAACAGCGACAAGGCGATGTCCGCACGCAGCACGCCCAAGGTGGGCAACTCGGGCTCCGCCGACCTGAACGTGGTCATCCGCGATACTGGCAAGCTGAGCACCAGCGATTACCAGGTGACCTTCGTCGGGCCGACCGCCGACAAGTACCAGGTCAAGAAGCTGCCCGATGGCACCGACATGGGCACCTACAGCACCAACGACGACCCGGCCCCTGTGATCGATGGCTTCAGCATCGACCTCAAGAGCGGTACCGCGGCGGTGGGCGATAGCTTCAAGATCACCCCGACCCGCAATGCTGCGGCGGAAATCGACGTGGTGCTTACCGACGCCAAGCGCCTGGCCCTGGCCGCGCCGCTGACCGCGACGTCCGGTAGCGGCAATACCGGTACCGGTGTGATCGCTCAACCTGTCCTGACCTCGGTGCTGGATATCGCCGACCCGACCCAGCGCCTTGAGTTGCAGACCGGCATCAAGTATTCCACGCCGGTGCGCCTGGTGTTCGGTGATGAAACCACCTCGCCGCAAACCTATGAAGCGTTCGATGCCAAGGGCAACAGCATCGGCACCGGCACCTTCGTTCCGGGGCAGAACAACACCCTGAAGTTCGATGTGCCGATGATCGACTCCGCGGGCAACCCGATCACCGACGGCAGTGGTGTGCAGAAAACCTTCAGCTTCGAGATGGATGTCGCCGGTTCGCCCAAGCAAGGCGACAGCTACACCGTCTCGCTGACCGGCGCAGGTTCTTCGGACAACCGCAATGCGCTGTCCCTGCAGGAGCTGCAGACCAAGCAGACCATGGACATCGGTTCGACCAAGGGCATCAGCATCACCGACGCCTACGGCAAACTGGTGGAAAGCGTCGGTGCCCAGGCCAAGCAAGGCCAGATGGACAGCGAGGCAACCGGTGTCATCCTGACCCAGGCGACCGGTGCCCGTGATTCCTTGTCTGGTGTGCAGCTCGACGAAGAGGCCGGCAACCTGGTCAAGTACCAGCAGTACTACACGGCCTCTTCGCAGATCATCAAAGCTGCTCAGGAAATCTTCAACACCTTGATCGCCGCGCTTTAAGGAGTATTGATCCATGCGTATTTCCACGGCCCAGTTCTACCAGTCCAGCGCGGCGAACTACCAGCGCAACTATGCCAACCTGATCAAGACCAACGAGGAGGCCAGCTCCTTCGTTCGAGTCAACACCGCCGCCGATGACCCGGTGGGTGCCGCACGTCTGCTGCAACTGGGCAACCAGGCGGACATGCTGGCGCAGTACAAGACCAACGCGACCAACATCACCAACTCGTTGAACCAGGCCGAAACCACGCTCAACTCGATCAACACGATCCTGACGCGGGTCAACGAGCTGGCGCTCGAGTCGGGGAACGCCGGCTACACCGATACCGAGCGCAAGGCCAAGGCAGCCGAGCTGAGTCAGCTGGAAGACCAGCTGTTGAGTTTGATGAACAGCCGTGACGAGAACGGTCAGTACCTGTTCGCTGGCTCCAAGACCGACACCGCGCCATTCGTACGCAATGCCGATGGCACCTACAGCTACCAGGGCGACCAGACCCAGCTTGAACTGCAGGTCGGCGACATGCTCAAGATGGCTGGCAACAGCACCGGCTACAGCGTGTTCGAACAGGCGCTCAATACCAGTCGTACCCAGACCACCATGACCAACCCGGTGGTGGATGATGGGCGTGTGAAGCTGTCCAACGGCCAGGTGTCCGGCAGCGTGACCTACAATGACCGTTTCCGTAGCGGCCAGCCGTATACCATCACCATGCTCAGCAGTACGCAGTACAGCATCACTGACAGTCTGGGCAACGACGTGACCGCCGAAGCCACCCAGGGCGGCACCTTCGATCCGAACACCGCAGGTGGTTCGATGATCAGCTTCCGTGGGGTCGACTTGCGCCTGAACATCAATCTTCAGGACGGCGACGTTCCGGACACGGCGGTGGCGGGTCATACCTTCACCTTGCAGAGCAAGCCTGACACCATCACGGCCACTCGCAGCCCGGGCAACTCTTCCAGCGCCCAGGTGTCTTCCGTCAGCGTCACCGACCCGGCCAAGTACCAGGCCATGTTCCCCAGCGGCGGCGCGGTGATCAAGTTCACCAGCGCCACGGATTTCGAGCTGTATGCCCAGCCGCTGACCGCCGACAGCCGCCCGGTGGCCAGTGGCACCATGGCGGGTAACGTCGCCTCGGCCGCGGGGGTCGATTTCACCTTCACCACGACGCCGCCGCAGCAGTCCGGCGACCAGTACATGGTGAATGTCGACAACCACCAGACCCAGAACGTGCTGGACACCGTTGCCCAGCTGCGCACGGCCTTGAGCAAGCCGATCGACGGCGACAACGCGGCCTACCAGCAACTGCGTGCCGACCTGGACTCGGCCATTGCCAACATCCAGAGTGGTCAGGATCAGCTGAACCGCTCGGTCACCGATATCGGTGCGCGGGGCAAGGCGCTGGAAATCCAGCAGAACACCAACGAGAGCCTGGGTATCGCCAATACCACCACGCAATCGTCGATCCGCGATTCCGACCCTGCCACCGTGCTGGTTCGCCTGACCCAACAGAAGACCATGCTCGAAGCGTCCCAGGCAGCCTTCGCGCGTATCAGCCAACTGAGCCTGTTCAACGCTATCGGTTGATCAAGCCCGCCGCCTGCTGCGCCACCCGCCAGGGGTGAGCGCAGCAGGCGCGCTGTTTTTCCCGTGTTGTCGACTGTTCTGAATTCCCTGCGGGCAGTCATCGGTCGAGAGATTCCCCCGTGAACCCAGTCCCTCTAGTCAGCCTCGTCATCCCTGCCTGCAATCCTGATTACTTCCGAGCGGCCTTGGTCAGTGCCTTGGCTCAGGACTACGACAACCTCGAGGTCATTGTCTGCGACGACAGCCGTGGGGCGCAGATCGAGGCGGTGGTCGAGGAGATGCGCAGCCTGGCGCGTCACCCGCTGGTCTATGTACGCAACCGGCAGCCACTGGGTTTTGCCGGGAACCTGCAGCTTGGGCTAGAGCAAAGTCAGGGGCAGTACATCAAGTTCCTCTGTGACGATGACCGCCTGATGGCCGATTGCGTGTCCAACCAGGTACGCCTGTTCGAAGCTCATGACGATGTCAGTCTGGTCGCGGCCAGACGTTATCTGGTGGATGCCGAAGATCACATCTTGCCGCAGCGTCTGGAGACCAGCCCGGTTACCTTTGGCGATACCCTGTTCAATGGCGACGACCTGCTGGATTTTTTCGAGACCCGTCAACTCAATTTCATCGGCGGACTGAGCAGCGTGCTGCTGCGCGCCAGTGATCTGCGCGAACTGCTGCCGGCGCTGGCACCGGGCTTCGTGGCCCTGCTCGACTTCGTCCTGTTCGTGTGCCTGCTGCGCCGAGGGCACCTGGGCGTCACCGCCGGGGTACATTGTGTGGAGCGGGTTCATCCCGACCAGCTGCGTCGCCAGGATCATGTGAAGGCCGCGGCTGTTCAGGAAGCGCAGCACCTGCGTGACATGTTCGCGGCACGCACCGCCGAGCGCGAGCCGTTCTCCGGTTGGGTACGGGTGCAGATCCTGCACCCGGACGAACGTGCTGGTCAGCGTACCTGGGAAAACCTGTTCCTTGTCCACACCTTGCGCTGTCTTCAGGCAATTCACGAGTCCCATGTCGGCAGTGACAGCGACAGTTTTGCCGAGCTTTATGGCAAATGGTTGGCCTGCCGCCAGGACCCTCTGGTGCTGGCGCGGCTGATGCGCCTGAGCGAGCACTGGCCGACGCGCCCGCGCATCGTGCCGGTGGTGATCGACCGCGAGGGCGATGCCCAGGCCCTGCAAGTGACCCTGGACAGTATCGCGCATCAGTCCTATGGCGCCGATACCACCCTGGTTCTGTCCAGCGCGCCTACGGCGGTACTGCAGGATGGCCGGGTGATCGGCCAGCTGTTGCAGGCTGATTGGGCCGAGCAGTTGAACGGCCTGGTCGACCAGCTGGAGGGCGTGGACTGGATCTACCTGCTGCGCGCCGGTGATCGGCTCAATGCGTTCAGTCTGATGCTGCTGGCCGAACGGATCGTCGCTCGTCCACAAATGGCCTGCTGCTACGGCGATGAGGGTAGTCTTCGGGAGGGGGTCTCAGCGGAACCTGTATTCAAGCCCGACTTCAACCTCGACCTGATGCGCGGCTACCCCTACACCGGTCGCATGCTGGCGTACTCCCGTGAGGCCATTCGAACGCTGGGTGGTTTTGCCGCGGGTTACCGCGAGCTGGCGCCCCACGATTTGCTCTGGCGCCTGGTGGAAAGCCGTGGCCCGCAGACCATCGAGCACATTCCAGAAGTCCTGGCTGAAACCACGTTGAGCTATGCCGCCTGGTTGTCCTCGACGGACGTGATCGAGGAAAATCCTCGCCTGCTCGATGCGCACCTCAAGCGATTGGGCGTGGCCTATCGGTTACAGAATGACGGCGGCGCGATCAACCATGTGCGTTACCTGCATGCCACGCAGCCATTGGTGAGCCTGGTGATCAGTGCCCGGGATCAATTGCCAGCGCTCGAGCGTTGCCTGGAGAGCGTGCTGGAGAAGACCGCCTACAGCCACTACGAAGTGCTGATCGTCGATAATGCCAGCCAGGGCGCCGACACCCATGCCTGGCTGGCAGCCCTGCAGCAGATGGGCCGCGACAAGTTACGGGTGCTGAAGCTGGAAGAGGAAACCAGCTTCGCGACTGTGCAGAACCTGGCCGCGCAACATGCCCGTGGCGACTACCTGCTGATGTTGAGTCCGTTCGTCGTTGCCACCGAGCCAGACTGGCTCGATGCGTTGCTCAGTCACGGGCAGCGCCATGAAGTCGGCGCGGTGGGTGCCAAGTTGTGCAATGGCCACGGCCTTGTCGTCCATGCCGGTGGCGTGCTTGGCCTGCGTGGAGCGGTGGGTTCGCCATTCGTCGGTGAGCCGATGGAGGCGGGCGGTTACATGCAGCGCTTGCAGGTGGCGCAGAATTATTCAGTTGTCGGCGCCGATTGCCTGCTGGTGCGCAAGCAGCTCTTTATCGAACTGGGAGGGCTCGACGACAGCGTCTTCGACCTGGCGTTCAGCGATGTCGACCTGGGGCTGCGGTTGGGCAAGGCTGGTTACCTGGTGGTCTGGGCGCCGGATGCCCGGCTGGTGCTCGACCCTCCGCCAGCGGCGGCGGTCGACCCGCAGCGCGAAGCTGAGCGCCAGGCTCGGCTGGCGGAACAGCATGATGCCTTCTTCCGCGCCTGGATGCCGGTCGTGGCGCGCGACCCGGCCTACAACATCAACCTGTCACTCAATGGTTCGAGCTTCTGCCTGGACCCGGGCCTCAAGGCGGCCTGGACGCCCTTCGTCGGTCGCCCATTGCCCCATGTGCTGGCCTTGCCGATGAACAAGACGGCGGTTGGGCATTATCGGGTAATCCAGCCGGTGGTAGAGCTGGAGAAGGCCGGCTGGGTCACCCAGCAGCAGTATTTCGAGATCCCGACCAACGTCGAGTTGGAGCGCTGCTCGCCAGATGTCGCGATTCTGCAAGGGCGTTACACGGAAGGTTTCGTCAAGGAAATCGAACGGCTCAAGACCTTCTCCAAGGGCTTCTGCATCTATGAACTGGACGACTACGTGATCAACGTGCCGAAGAAGAATGGTCACCTCAAGCACACGCCCAAGGATCTGGAAAGATCGCTGCGTCGAGGTATCGAGCGTTGTGACCGCCTCGTGGTGTCGACCCAGGCCCTGGCGGATGCGCTGCATGACACCCACAGTGATATCCGGGTGATGCCGAACATGCTTGCCGAGCAGCTCTGGACCGGCTTGCGCAGCCACCGTCGCACCTCGCGCAAGCCGCGGGTAGGTTGGGGTGGTGGCACCAGCCACACAGGTGACCTGGAGGTGATTGCCGATGTGGTCAAGACCTTGGCGAACGAGGTCGACTGGGTGTTCTTCGGCATGTGTCCGCCCGCGTTGCGGCCGTACATCAGCGAGTTCCATCCGCCGGTACCGCTGGAGCTGTACCCGGCCAAGCTCGCCAGCCTGAACCTGGACCTGGCCCTGGCGCCGTTGGAGTACCACATTTTCAACGACTGCAAGAGCAACCTGCGCCTGCTTGAGTACGGCGCCTGTGGGTACCCGGTGATCGTCACCGACACCCGCGCCTACGAAGGCTACCTGCCGTGCACGCGAATCAAGACCAACAGCACGGCGGAATGGCTGGAGGCGATTCGCATGCACCTGGCCGACCCGGACGAGAGTTTCCGCATGGGTGACCGACTGAAGCAGGAAGTGCTGCGTGACTATGTGCTGCGTGAAGAGCATGTGCAGCATTGGTACAGCGGGTGGATGCCAGGCTGATCGAGGCTTTCCAGGGCTGTTCGCGGATGGCGTGGCGTCTGCGAACAGCTCGCCATCTGCGCAGGTTAGGCTCTGTACGAAAAGCCTAGATACTCGGTGATGCTGCGTTGAAGACAGCCTCGGAATGCTCATTTACAACCCGTAAACTCCGCTTCCTCGGCTGTTTTCGCCTTGCCTGGGCTTCGTCTCAAGACTTTCCACACGGAGCCTAGGGTGAAAGACGCCATTTGGCGCGTTTCCTGCAAGTCCCCCGTCATATCGCCATAAATCGTGCAGCCACACGACCCATGGCCGGTGACGAACAAGAGGGGACTACATGAAGGCGGTAATTCTGGCGGGTGGACTGGGCACGCGTATCAGCGAAGAGTCCCACCTCAAGCCAAAGCCCATGATCGAGATCGGTGGAAAGCCAATTCTCTGGCACATCATGAAGCAGTACTCGGCCCACGGCATCCACGATTTCGTGATCTGCCTGGGCTACAAGGGGTACGCGATCAAGGATTTCTTCGCCAACTACTTCCTGCACACCTCGGACGTCACCTTCGACATGCGCGCCAACCGCATGGACGTACACCAGAACTACAGCGAGCCATGGCGGGTCACCCTGGTCGACACCGGTGAGGAGACCATGACCGGTGGTCGCCTGCGCCGCGCAGCGCGCTACCTGGAGGGCGAAGAAGCGTTCTGCTTCACCTATGGTGACGGCGTCTCGGACCTGAATATCGGCGCCCTGGTCGATTTCCACCTGGCCCACGGCAAGCTGGCCACCGTCACCGCCGTACAGCCCCCAGGACGCTATGGTGCACTGGCGCGCGATGGCGACCGGGTCAGCGGTTTCGTCGAGAAGCCCCGTGGCGACGGCGGCTGGATCAACGGTGGCTTCTTCGTGCTCTCGCCCAAGGTGCTTGGCTACATCGCCGATGACCAGACCTCCTGGGAATCCGAACCGCTCGCGCGGCTGGCTGCCGAGTCGCAGTTGCACGCCTTCCAGCACGATGGCTTTTGGCATCCGATGGATACGTTGCGCGACAAGAACCACTTGGAACACCTCTGGCAGAACGGGGAGGCACCATGGAAACAGTGGGCCTGAACCCAGCGTTCTGGCAGGGCAAGCGTGTCCTGCTGACCGGTCACACCGGCTTCAAGGGCAGTTGGCTTGCGCTCTGGCTGCGTGAGCTGGGCGCGCAGGTCACGGGTTTCGCCCTGGACCCTGGCAGCGAACCCAGTCTGTTCGAGTTGGCCCGGGTCGGCAGCGATATCACTGATGTGCGCGGCGACCTGCGTGACTTGGCGGCGTTGCTTGAAGTCGTGGCCGAAGTGCAGCCTGAAATCGTCCTGCATCTGGCGGCGCAGCCGCTGGTGCGCGAAGCCTACCGGGACCCGCTGGGCACCTATTCCAGCAATGTCATGGGCACCCTCAACCTGCTGGAAGCCGTGCGCCAGGTTGGTGGAGTGCGCGCCTGCGTGCTGGTGACCACCGACAAGGTCTACGCCAACCAGGAATGGCCGTGGCCGTACCGCGAGAACGAAGCCCTCGGCGGGCACGACCCCTACAGCAGCAGCAAAGCCTGCTGCGAGCTGCTGGCACAATCCTATGCCGCCTCGTTCTTCCCGGCGGCCAAGCACGCCGAACACGGCCTGGCCCTGGCGACCGCCCGCGCCGGTAACGTGTTGGGCGGTGGCGATTTCGCCGCCGACCGCTTGGTCCCCGATGTGCTGAAGGCTTGGTCAGCAGGTGAGCCGGTAACCCTGCGCTATCCCCACGCCGTGCGCCCCTGGCAGCACGCGCTGGAGCCACTGGCCGGCTACCTGCTTCTGGCCGAGCGCCTGTACCAGGAAGGCCCGGCCTATGCTGGCGCCTGGAACTTCGGGCCAGGCGAGCAGGACATGTGCAGCGTTGGCGAAGTGGTCAATTACCTTGCCCGCCAATGGCCCGAAGCGCCTGGGCTGCAGGTGGAGCCGAGCGAGCTGCACGAGGCCGGCCTGCTGCGCCTGGACAGCTCCCGCGCCCGCCAGGTGCTGGGGTGGCGCACGCGCTGGACGTTGCGCGAGTGCCTTGGTCACACCCTCGACTGGCACCTTGCCTGGCAGCGCGGCGAAAACATGCGTGCCTTCACCCTCGACCAGCTGAACCTGTATGCGGAGCTGTCGTGACTGATCTGCGACTGCAAGCCTTGCCCCTCGACGGCCTGTTCAGCGTCCAGCACAAGCGTCATGGCGACGCGCGTGGCCAGTTCGCCAGGCTGTTCTGCGAAACCAGCCTGGGCGAGCTGGGCACACCGTTCCAGGTGCGTCAGATCAACCACTCGCACACCCTCGGTCAGGGCAGCGTACGTGGCCTCCACTACCAGCTTGGCGATACCCCGGAAGCCAAACTGATCACCTGCCTGCGCGGTGAAGTCTGGGACGTGGCCGTGGACCTGCGCCAGGGTTCGCCCACCTTCCTGCAGTGGCACGCCGAGCACCTGCGTGCCGGCGATGGCCGCAGCCTGTTGATCCCAGCGGGCTTTGCCCATGGCTTCCAGGTGCTGAGCGAGGAAGCCGAACTGCTTTACCTGCACAGCGCCGACTATGCGCCAGGACGCGAAGGCGGGTTGTCGGTGCACGATCCGAAACTGGCCATCGCCTGGCCGCTGCCTGTCAAGAATCTGTCAGCCAGGGATGCCGAGCACCCCTGGCTGACCCCATCGTTCACCGGAGTATGTCCATGAACTGCCGTGGCTGTGGTACCTGCCTGAGCCTGCCCCTGATCGACCTTGGCACCGCGCCGCCGTCCAATGCCTACCTGCGCGCCGAGCAGTTGGCCGCGGCCGAGGCCTGGGTGCCGTTGAAAGTGGCGGTGTGCGAGCAGTGCTGGCTGGTGCAGACCGAGGATTACACACGCGCCGATGCATTGTTCGATGCCGACTACGCCTATTTCAGCTCCTATTCGAGCTCCTGGCTTGCTCATGCCCGCGACTACGTGGGGCAGATGGTCGAGCGCTTTGGGCTGACCACGCACAGCCGTGTAGTGGAAATCGCCGCCAACGATGGTTATCTGCTGCAATATGTAGCCGAGCGCGGCATTCCTTGCCTGGGTGTGGAACCCACCCGCAGCACTGCCCAGGCAGCACGCGACAAGGGGCTGGAGATCCGTGAAGTGTTCTTCGGCCAGCAAGCCGCCCGCGAGCTGGTCAAGGAAGGCTGGTCGGCCGACCTCATGGCAGCCAACAACGTGTTGGCCCATGTGCCGGACATCAACGATTTCCTGAGCGGTTTCGCCACCCTGCTCAAGCCAGGCGGCGTGGCCACTTTCGAGTTTCCACACCTGCTCTGCCTGATGGCCGAGCATCAGTTCGACACCCTGTACCACGAGCACTATTCGTACCTGTCGCTGACTGCGGTGAATACCTTGTGCGCGCGCAACGGCCTTGAGATCTTCGATGTCAGCGAACTGCCCACCCATGGCGGTTCGCTGCGCGTGTTCGCGCAGCGCGCTGGTGGCCCGCAGGTGCGCCAGCCCAGCGTCGATGACCTGCTCGGCATCGAGGCGGGTGTGGGTGTGAGTACGGCGGCGTTCTACAGCACCCTGGCGCCTGCGGCCGAACGCATCAAGCACCAGCTGTTGCGCTTCCTGCTGCAGGCCAAGGCCGAAGGCAAGCGCGTGGTCGGCTATGGCGCAGCTGCCAAGGGCAATACCTTGTTCAACTACGCCGGGGTCAAGCCTGATCTGCTGGCCTGGGTCGCCGACGCCAACCCGCACAAGCAGGGCAAGTTCCTGCCAGGTAGTCGGATTCCAGTGGTTGCCCCTGAGCGCCTGGCCATCGAACAGCCCGATTACGTGCTGGTACTGCCCTGGAACCTGCTCAAGGAGATCAGCGAGCAGCAGGCGCAAGTCCATGAATGGGGTGGGCGGTTTGTCATCGCCGTGCCGGAGCTGACCATCCTGTGAGTGCCTTGAACGTGCTTGTCACAGGGGCCACCGGTTTCGTTGGCCGGCATCTGGTCAGTGCACTTCTGGCTCGCGGGCATCAGGTGCGCGCCGTCGCGCGCAGACCGGAAATCGCCCGGACGATGGCGTGGTTCGACCAAGTCGAGTTCGTCAGCGCCGATATCCATGACCCGCAACTGCCGATCGACGCGCTGTGCGACGGTGTCGACGCATTGGTGCACCTGGCTTGGCCTGGGTTGCCTAATTACCAGGGGTTGTTTCACTTCGAGCACAACCTGATGGCTGACTATGGCTTTATCCAGCGCGTGGTTCAGCGCGGGGTTGCCCGGGTCCAGGTCACGGGTACCTGTTTTGAATACGGCCTGCAAAACGGTGCGCTGCATGAGTCGCTGCCGTGCCAGCCGGCCAACCCCTACGGGCTGGCCAAGCACAGCCTGCGCCTGTTCCTGGAAAGCCTGGCCCGGCAGCAGCCCTTCGCTTTGCAGTGGGTTCGGCTGTTCTACCTGTTCGGCGAAGGGCAGAACCCCAGCAGCCTGCTGGCGGCGCTGGACCGGGCCATCGATGACGGGCTTGCGCGCTTCGATATGTCGGGCGGTGAGCAGTTGCGCGATTTCCTGCCCATCGAGACCGCCGTCGGCTACATGGCCGAGTTGCTTGGCCAGAGTGATTTCAGCGGTGTGGTCAATTGCTGTAGTGGTCAGCCGATATCGGTTCGCACGCTGGTCGAGACCCATATCGCCCGCCGTGGTGCACACATGGCGCTGAACCTGGGGCACTACCCTTATCCGGCCCACGAACCGATGGCGTTCTGGGGCGATGCCCGTCGGTTGCGGGCCCAGCTGGGAGCTTGTGATGAAGCATGAGTTGTACCGCGCCACTGGCCTGCCGGTGCTGCAGAACCGCACCTTCGCCGATGCCGAGTCGGCACGCGCCTCGGCCAGTGCCGACATGCGCCTCGTGCAGGACAGCCGTACGGGTTTGGTCTATAACGACGCCTTCGAGGCAGACCGGCTCAGCTACGACAGTGACTACCAGAACGAGCAGGCTCACTCGGCGCGTTTCCAGCGCCACCTGGACGACGTGGAAGGCGTCATCGCCCGCTACTTCAAGGGCCAGAGCCTGATCGAAGTCGGTTGCGGCAAGGGCTGGTTCCTGGAGTTGCTGCGCGAACGCGGCTATGCCGTCACCGGCATTGACCCAGCCTACGAAGGCGACAACCCGGACGTGGTCAAGGCCCCGTTCACCCGTGAGCTGAACCGCTCGGCCGACGCCATCGTGCTGCGCCATGTGCTCGAACACATCGAAGACCCAGTGTCCTTCCTCGTGGCGATTGCCGAGGCCAATGGCGGGGCGGGACAGATCTACATCGAAGTGCCGTGCCTGGACTGGATCATCGAGCACAAGGCCTGGTTCGACCTGTTCTACGAGCACGTCAACTATTTCCGCCTAAGCGATCTGCGCCGTCTGTTCGGTAACGTCGCCGAAGCCGGCCACCTGTTCGACGGCCAGTACCTGTACATCGTGGCCGACCTTGCCAGCCTGCGTACCGATCTTGAACCGGTGCCCAGGCTGACGCTGCCTGCCGACTTCAGCGCCAGCCTGGAGCGCGCCGTGCACATCGTGCAGCGCGATGGCCAGCGTGGCTCGGCGATCTGGGGCGCCTCGTCCAAGGGCGTGATCTATTCGCTGTTCCTGCAGCGCGCCGGCGCGCCGGTGGACTGGGTGATCGACATCAACCCGGCCAAGCAAGGCCGCTATCTGCCCCTGAGCGGGGCGCGGGTGTCCTCGCCGCAGGAGGCGCTCGCGGCCCTGCCGCAGGGCGCGCAGCTGTTCGTGATGAATTCCAACTACCTCGAAGAAATCCGCCGCATGACCGACGATCGTTTCGTCTATCACGCCGTCGACAGCGCCGATTTCACTGACCTGCCAACCGAGTGAAGCACAATGACCGACACGCCTATCCAAGCCTTCGAAGCCGAATGCAACGCGCAAATTGCCGCCCAGGGTGAAGACAAGGAGCTGCAGCAGCTGTCCCGCGACTTCTTTAACAAGTCTGCCGCGCACAAGTACAGCTACCACTTTTCGTGGATGGGCCGGCCCATCATCCAGTTGCCCCAGGACATGATGGCGATGCAGGAGATTGTCTGGCAGGTGAAGCCTGACCTGATCATCGAATGCGGTATCGCCCACGGTGGTTCGATTCTCTACTACGCCTCGCTGCTGGAACTGCAGGGCCACGGTGAGGTGCTGGGCATCGACATCGATATCCGCCCGCACAACCGCGAGGCTATCGAGGCGCACCCGATGAGCAAGCGCGTGCGCATGATCGAAGGGTCCAGCATCGATGCTGCCATCGCCGAGCAGGTCAAGGCCATTGCCGAAGGCAAGAAGGTGATCCTGGTGCTCGACTCCAACCACACCCACGAACACGTGCTCAAGGAGCTTGAGCTGTACGCGCCACTGGTGGCCGTGGGCAGCTACTGCGTGGTGATGGACACCGTGGTCGAGGACATGCCGGCCGATTTCTTCCCCGATCGCCCATGGGGCCACGGTGATAACCCCAAGACCGCGGTCTGGGAATACCTCAAGGGCAACGACAGCTTCGAGATCGACTATCAGCTGCAGAACAAGCTGTTGGTGACCGTGGCGCCGGACGGCTACCTGCGCCGGGTTCGCTGAGACATTCAACAGGGTTCGATTTCTTCGGCGGCAACGCCAATGGTGGTGAAGACTATGCAAGGCAATTTCGCAGCAGACCAGGCAGCCACGCTGCGCGAGCGATTCACACTGGTGCTGATGACCCACAACCGTCCGGTATTCCTGCACCGCACGTTGCAGTACTACAGCAGCTATCCGTGCTCGATCCTCGTGCTCGATTCCTCTACCGAGTCTGCCGCGGCTATCGCTGCACAGTTCCCGGGTGTCGAGTACCTGCACCTGCCGCAGTACTCGTACCTGGGCTTCCAGGCCAAGCTGACCCATGGCGTGAGCCTGGTACGCACGCCTTACATGGCCTTCGCCGCCGACGACGACTTCCTGCTACAGGACGGCCTGAACCAATCGCTAGATTTTCTCGACGCCAACCCGGACTACGGGATGTGCCATGGCTACAGCATGATGTACCTGGCAGAGGCCACCCGCATCAATTACTTCCGCCGGGACAAGAAGGTCAGCGAGGACTACGGCCACCCGCGTGCGGAACAGCGGGTGATGGACTACATGGACGAGTTCATTCCGCCGTTCTTTGCCGTGACCCGCACCGAGCTGCTGCGCCGCTGGTTCGAACTGCTGCCCGAGGGCACCAGCTTCGAATGGCAGGAGATCGGTCATGTGTACTTCTTGCTGGCCAACGCCAAGGCGCGGATCCTTCCGGTTCCCTATGCCGTGCGCGAGGCCAACTACGGCAGCTCCGAGCACAAGACCGAAGTGATCCACGTGCTCAGTTTCACCGACGCCAAGTCGGTGGCTGGGCGTGAAGCATTCGCCGACTTCCTCGCCGGTCTGCCGACGGCCATTGAAGGACTGAGCCGCGAGGCGTTGCGCCAGCACGCCCTGGACAGCTTCGCGGCCATGGCCCAGAGCCTGTTCCAGCGCCGGGCGCTGACTTTGGAAAAGGTGTGGACCTCCAGCTGGGCCGATCCGCTGAAGCCGCCAGTGCGTAGCTTCCTGCCATCGCAATATGTGGAGATGCCTTTCTACAACCAGGCGTTCTTCGATCGCCTGACCGAGCTGGAATTCCTGGTTCACGCCATGCCTGCCGGGCGTCTGCAATTGGAGCAGCTCGAGGGCTTGTTGTTGCGTCAGGAATATCTGCTCCAAGTGCAGGACGGCGATACCCAGGCCACCCTCAAGGGGCGCTTGTGGCAGGCGCTGGAATGCAACGGATTTAACCGCAAGGTCATTCAGAGACTGGTCGAGCAGCTGCGAGCGTCCGGTGAGGTCGAAGAGGCGGAGCTGTTCGCGGCCTGGCTGATGCGTCTTTTGCAGGTGTCGAAGCAGTCAGGGCGAGAGTTGCTTGGCAACATGCGCTCGGGGCGCCTGCTCGATTGGCTGGAGGCGCGCAAGCCCGACGCAGCGGCGCTGAGGGCAATCAACGAGCATTTGGCGCTGCACCAGGGCGGGCCGCAGTTCGGCATTCTGCTGCTGGACCTGGAAAACGATATGTCCAGGCTGCAGGAAACCTTCGACAGCTTGCTGGGGGGCTTGAGCAACGCATTCCGGATCATGGTGTTCACCACCGGCGAACCACCGATGGTCACCTCGCTGCACAACACCCTGCATTTCATCAAGGTCAGCCGTGAAGACTATGTCGAGCGGATCAACCAGATCGCCCGACAGACCGCCTGCGAATGGCTGCTGCTGGCCGAGGCTGGTGATCGTTTCACCGCCACTGGCCTCTTGCGCGCGAGCCTCGAACTATTGAACGCGCCGGATTGCCGTGCTGTCGCGGTGGACGAGATCCAGCAACAGGCCAATGGAGCCTGGCGTGAACTGCGGCGCCCTGGGGTCAACCTTGACCTGCTGCAGACAAATCCTGCGCTGATGGCGCGTCACTGGTTGCTGCGCCGCGAAGCGTTGGTGGAAGCCGGTGGCTTTGACAACCAGTACCGAGACGCCCTGGAGTTCGACCTGCTGTTGCGCTTGATCGAGCAGGGCGGCCTCAATGGCCTGGCCCACCTCGACGAGCCACTGCTGATCACCCCGGTGCCGAATGCCAGCGACAACGAACATGCGCGCCAGACTCTGGTCCGGCATCTGGCGACCCGTGGCTACAAGGCCCAGGTCAGCACTCCGAGCGTGGGTACCCTGCGTATCGATTACCGTCACATCGAGCGACCGCTGGTGAGCATCGTGCTGCAGAGCCAGGACAACTTTGCCGAGCTCCAGCGTTGCCTGGAAAGCATCCTGCAGCGTACCCGGTACCTGCGTTACGAAGTGCTGATCGCCGACAACGCCAGCCAATCGCCAGGGTTGCTGGATTGGCTGGCGCAGCTTCAGCAAGGCGGTGGCAAGGTGCGCGTGCTGCAAAGTGCCGAGCGCCTGAGCCCCGCCGCCCTGTGCAATGCGGCCTGTGCCGAGGCCAAGGGCGAGTACCTGGTGCTGCTGGCGGCCGATGCCGAGGTGGTAAACGCCAACTGGATCGAGGCCCTGCTGAACCAGGCGCAGCGTCCGGAAGTGGGCGTGGTCGGCGGCAAATTGCTCGATGCTTCTGGCAAGCTCAGCCAGGCCGGCCTGCGGCTGGAGGCTGAAGGTAGGGTTGTGCCAGCCTTCGCCGGCGAGTCCGCAGAGGCCGGTGGCTACCTGAACCGGCTGTCGGTCGAGCAGAACTGTCCGGCAGTCTCGGCGAGCTGCCTGATGATTCGTAGCGAAGTCTTTCGCGCCCTGGAAGGCCTGGACGAGGCGGTCTTCGCCCACGCTCACGGTGATGTCGACCTGTGTCTGAAAGCCGCCGCAGCCGGCCTGCTGACGGTGTGGACACCGCAGGTCCAGGTGATCCACCCAGGCACGCTCGTAGAGGATGAGGTGGCACTGGCGGCCTTGCGCGCCAAATGGTCGGCGCAATGGCAGGGTGGTATCCAAGGCACGGACCTTGCCCTGGATAAGGCGGCGCTGGACTGGGCTGGCTTGGTCGGCTGATCTCGCGCCCCCATGGGGCTGGCCTGCATCTTGCTTCGGGCTGGATCATAGGGGGCGCGAGTCAGAAATATGTACGCTGTGCGCCTGGCCTGACACTGCAACCGGGTGACCTCGTCAGACGAGGGCGCCCAACCTAGGATCCAGGTATGTTCGACGACAAGTCCATTTTCATTTCCGGGGGAACCGGTTCGTTCGGGCGTCGCTTCATCGAACGGCTGCTTGAGCGTTACCGGCCGCGACGCGTCGTGGTGTTCTCCCGGGACGAACTGAAGCAGTACGAGATGCAGCAGCGCTTCAATGCGCCGTGCATGCGTTACTTCCTGGGCGATGTGCGCGATGCCGAGCGTGTGCGTCAGGCCATGCGCGGCATCGACTATGTCGTTCATGCCGCGGCGCTCAAGCATGTACCTGCTGCCGAGTACAACCCCACCGAGTGCATCCGTACCAACGTCAATGGTGCCGAGAACATCATCGCCGCCGCGATCGAGAACGGTGTTCAGAAAGTCGTCGCGCTGTCCACCGACAAGGCCGCTAGCCCTATCAACCTGTATGGCGCGACCAAGCTGCTGTCGGACAAACTGTTCGTGGCCGCCAACAATTTCGCTGGGCAGCAGGACACCCGTTTCGCGGTGGTTCGCTACGGCAACGTCGCCGGCTCGCGGGGCTCGGTGGTGCCGTTCTTCAAGCGTTTGATCGAGGAGGGCGCCCGCGAGCTGCCGATCACCGACCCTCGCATGACGCGTTTCTGGATCACGCTGGACCATGGCGTGCAATTCGTGCTCGACAGCTTTGCCCGCATGCACGGCGGCGAAGTGTTCGTGCCCAAGATTCCCTCCATTCGCATCGTCGACCTGGCCAGCGGCATGGCCGGGCACCTGCCGCAGAATGTGGTTGGCATCCGTCCGGGCGAGAAGCTGCACGAATTGATGATCCCCTTGGACGATGCGCGGATGACCCTCGAATTTGGCGATCATTTCACCATCGTGCCGTCGATTCGCTTCAACCATATGGATGTCGATTTCGCTGTCGACCGCGTCGGTGAAACCGGTCGCTGGGTTGCTGAAGACTTCGAGTATCGCTCCGACACCAACCCCGCTTTCCTGACCGTGGAGCAACTGACCGACCTGCATGCCGGATTGCCAGCATGATTCCCTATGGCCGGCAGAACATCGACCAGGCGGATGTTGCCGCGGTCGTCGAGGTGCTGCAGTCCGACTGGCTGACCCAAGGCCCGCTGATCGAGCGCTTCGAGCAGGCTATCGCGCAGCGCTGTGCTGCGGGCTACGCGGTGGCGGTGTGCAACGCCACCGCCGGCTTGCACCTGGCCTGTCTCGCCGCAGGTCTGGGAGACGGTGACTATTTGTGGACCAGCCCCATCAGTTTCGTCGCGTCGGCGAACTGTGGTCGCTATTGCGGGGCCAGCGTCGACTTCGTCGACATCGACCCGTACACCTGGACGATCGATGCCGGAGCACTGGCGGTCAAGCTCGAGCAGGCTGCCCGGGAACGGCGCTTGCCCAAGGTCGTGGTCGCGGTGGCGTTCGCCGGGCAAAGCGCCGACATGCGTGCGATCGCGGCGCTGGCCCGGCAGTATGGTTTCACCCTGATCGAGGATGCGGCCCATGCAGTCGGTGCGCGCTATGCGGGGGCGCCGGTTGGCTGCGGCGAATTTGCCGACATGACGGTGTTTAGTTTTCACCCGGTGAAGATCATCACCACGGCCGAAGGCGGCATGGTCCTTACCAATCGAGCCGACCTGGGCCAGCGCTTGCGCTTGCTGCGCAGCCATGGGATCACCCGTGACGCCAGCCAGATGACCGAGGAGAGCCACGGCAGTTGGTACTACCAGCAACTGGAGCTGGGGTTCAATTACCGCATTACCGACCTACAAGCCGCTCTGGGGCTTTCCCAGCTGACGCGACTCGATGCGTTCCTTGCCCGTCGCCGCGAGCTGGCGTCTCGCTATCAGCGTCTGCTGGCGCACTTGCCGGTGACTGTCCAGGCGCCCCAGGCGGAAGCCGAGTCCGCCTGGCACCTGTTCGTGATTCGTCTGAAGAGTGATCGTCTGCAGTGTTCGCATCGAGCGGTGTTCGAGGGCATGCGGGCCGCGGGGGTTGGGGTCAACCTGCATTACATCCCCATTCACTTGCAGCCGTATTACCGCGATTTGGGTTTCAGCCTGGGGGACTTCCCGCAGGCCGAACGCTATTACGCGGAGGCCCTTAGCCTGCCGATGTACCCGGACCTGACCGATGCTCAGCAGGACCATGTGGTCGACAGCCTGTACAGGCTGCTTGACGCGTCCAGGGCCAATGCGTATGACTGAGCGTCCGCAAGGTAATGTCGCGATCATTCCCGCTCGCGGTGGCAGCAAGCGGATCCCGCGCAAGAACCTCAAGACCTTCGCCGGGTTGCCGATCATTGCCCACTCGATCCGGGCAGCACTGTCCAGTGGCCTGTTCGAACAAGTAGTGGTCAGTACCGACGATCCGGAAATCGAAGCGGTGGCACGGGAATTTGGCGCACAGGTGCCGTTTCGGCGGCCGGCTTCCCTGGCCGACGACCATGCGACTACCCATGCCGTGGTCAGCCATGCCCTACAGACCCTGGCAAGCCAGGGGCACGTCCTGACCCATGCGTGTTGCATCTACGCCACCGCACCTTTCGTGCAGCAGCGCTACCTGCAAGAGGGGCTGGCATTGCTGCGGCAGCACCCCGAGCGCTCCTTCGCCTTTTCAGTATGCAATTTCGGCTTTCCCGTCCAACGGGCGCTGACCCTGGACGATCAGGGGGCGCTGGTGCCGTTGTACCCGCAGTTCCGTGAAACCCGATCGCAGGACCTGACGCCGGCTTACCAGGATGCCGGACAGTTCTACTGGGGGCGTGTGGATGCCTGGTTGCGGCACGAGGTGCTGTATTCCGAGCGCAGCTTGCCGGTGATCATTCCGCGGCATCTGGTTCAAGACATCGATACCGAGGATGACTGGCTGCGCGCGCAATACCTCTATGCGGCGCTGAAGGCCGGCGGGGAGCTGGCCCCATGAGGGTGCTGGTGAGGGCGGACGCCTCCTCGACGATGGGTGTCGGTCACATAGCACGTTGCCTGACCTTGGCCAACGCCCTGCGTGAGCGGGGAGCGCAGGTCAGTTTTGCCTGCTGCCTGCTCGACGGTCATCGGCGGGAGGCCATTGAACAGGAAGGCTTCGAGGTCTTTGCCTGGGAGCAGCCTCCGCAACAGCCTGGCGTCGAGCCTTGGGCGGCGGATATCGCCGCGCTGCGCGAGGTGTTGCCGGAGCGCGCTGGATTCGATTGGGTGGTTGTCGACCACTATGCCCTGGATGCGCGGTGGGAGCAGGCTGCCCGGGTAGTGGCCCAGCGCGTCGCGGTGATCGACGACCTGGCCGACCGCGCCCACGTGGCCGACCTGCTGCTGGATCAGAATTTCAACGCTAGCGAGGCGCTTTACGCTCCCTTGTTGACACCGACCTGCCGACGTTTGCTGGGGCCACGGTACGCACTGGTACGGCCAGCCTTGCAGCAGCCGGCGATTACGATCGCGCCCCAGGCCCGGCGAGTGTTGGTCAGCTTCGGCGGATTCGATGTGGCGGGTATGCTGCCCAAGACCTTGCAGGCGCTGTCCTGCATCGAAGACGTGCAAGTGACGTGTATCGCCGGGCTCGGGCACCCGCAGCGCGGGATGCTTGCCCAGCTGTGCAGCATGCGCCCCGGTTGGGAGCTGCACGCCTACGTCGACGATCTGCCGGCGCGGATGGCCGCGTCGGACGTATTCATCGGCGCCGGTGGTGGTACGACCTGGGAGCGCGCCGCGTTGGGCTTGCCGAGCCTGTGCGTGAGCGTGGCGGACAATCAGCGAGCCAATGCACAGGCGATGGCTCGGGCGGGCATGCACTTGTATCTGGGCGACGCCGCGCACGTCGATGTGCCGGCGCTGCGTCAAGCGATTGGCTTACTGCTGGATAATCAGGCCCTGCGCCAGAGCTTCGCTGAACGCAGTCGCGCATTGGTCGATGGGCGGGGGGCGCAGCGAATGGCTGTGGCCTTGCTGGGTGAGGGGCTGGTGTTGCGTCAGGGCCGGATCGAAGATGCTCGGGTGTTGTTCGACGGGCGTAACGCCCCCGAGGTGCGGCGCCGTTCGCAGCAGGGACAGGCATTGGACTGGCCAGGTCATCAGGCCTGGCTGGCCGCGACGCTGGCCGATCCGCAACGCCTGCTGTTGATCGCAGAGGCAGCCGACGGGCCAGTGGGAAGTGTGCGCTACGACCGCTTGCCGGGGCGACGCGCACGGGTATCGCTGTACCTGTTCGCAGGGCGTTTCGGCCTGGGCTGGGGCAGGGCGCTGCTCGCCCGTGGCGAGGCTTTCGTGCGTGAACGGTGGCCAGACTTGAAGGCGATAGACGCTCAGGTGTTGCCCGACAATCAGGCATCATTGCAATTATTCATCGATGCTGGCTACGTGCAGTCTCCCTGCGCGTTCGAGCGGGTTTTCCAGGAGTAACCCATGAACAGTTTCACTATCGGGCACCGTTGTGTCGGTCTGGACCAGCCGCCGCTGGTGATCGCGGAAATGAGCGGCAATCACAATCAGTCGCTGGCGCGCGCGCTGGAGATCGTCGAGGCGGCGGCGGCGGCGGGTGCCCATGCGCTGAAACTGCAGACCTACACTGCCGACACCATGACCCTGGACCTGGCCCATGGCGAGTTCTTCATCGCCGACCCGAACAGCCTGTGGGATGGCTCTTCGCTCTATGCGCTGTACGAAAAGGCCCATACCCCCTGGGAGTGGCACCGGCCGATCTTCGAGCGCGCTCGTGAACTGGGATTGCTGGTCTTCTCCACGCCGTTCGACGAAACCTCGGTGGATTTTCTGGAAGGCCTCGAGGTGCCGGCCTACAAGATCGCCAGCTTCGAGAACACTGACCTGCCGCTGATCCGCAAGGTGGCGGCCACCGGCAAACCGATGATCATCTCCACAGGCATGGCCAGCCTGGCGGAGCTCGAGCGCACCGTGCAGGTGGCGCGAGAGGCGGGCTGCCGTGACCTGGTATTGCTCAAATGCACCAGTACCTATCCGGCTAGCCCGCAGAACAGCAACGTGCTGACCATCCCACACATGCGCGAGCTGTTCGGCTGCCAGGTTGGTTTGTCGGACCACTCCATGGGCGTCGGCGTGGCGGTGGCGGCGGTGGCGCTGGGGGCTACGGTGGTGGAGAAGCACTTTACCCTCGACCGTGCCGACGGCGGTGTGGACGCGGCGTTTTCCCTGGAGCCTCGGGAAATGGCGGCGCTGGTGCTGGAAACCGAACGTGCCTGGCAGTCGCTTGGGCGGGTGCACTATGGCGCGACAGCGGCCGAGGAAGCTTCGCGGCGATTCCGGCGTTCGCTGTACGTGGTGCGCGACATGGCCGCTGGCGAGGTGTTCGATCGCAGCAATGTCCGGGCCATCCGTCCGGGTCTCGGGCTGGCGCCTGGCCATCTCGATGCGGTGCTCGGGCGCAAGGCCCGGCAACCCCTCAAGCGGGGCACCGCGCTGGACTGGTCGCTGCTCGACTGAGGTCCGCCCTCACTGCGACTGGTTTGCCTTGCACCGGACGCGCCTCACCTCATCGTCGAGGTGACGAGTCCTGGCAAAATATGCGATTGTCTTGAAATATTCGTGACCTATCGGTCAGAGCGGGCATCTCTCTCTGTAACCGTTAATGGGCCAGGCCTGCATTTGTTGCACGCCTGCCCCGCCTGCCGCCCAGTCCACCGGGTGGTGGATCCCGTTTTCAGGCGCCGTTCGAGTCATGCGGACGGTGGTATTGAGCTGTTATTTATTGGGAAGCCATGATGATCGGCATTAAAAGCATCGCGAGCTATGTGCCCGCTGCCGGCCTGGACAACTATGTACAAGGCGCTAAATTCGGCAAGGACGAAGCGTTCATGTTCGGCAAGATCGGCGCGAGCTTCCTGCCCCGCAAGGACGATGAACAGGAAACCTCCGATCTGTGCGTCGAAGCGGTCAACAACCTGTTCGCCGCCAATCCGCAACTCAAGCGCGAGTCGATCGACGCGCTGATCGTCGTCACCCAGAACGGTGACGAGGAAGGCCTGCCCCACACGGCGGCCATCGTCCAGCACAAGCTCGGCTTGCCGACCCATGTCGCGGCCTTCGACATCTCCCTGGGCTGCTCGGGCTACGTCTATGGCATCTATGCGCTCAAAGGCTTCATGGAGGCCGCAGGCCTGAAGAACGGCCTGTTGGTGACCGCCGACCCGTACTCGAAGATCGTCAACCCGGAAGATCGCAACACCACCATGCTGTTCGGCGATGCCGCCACCGCTACCTGGATGGGCGAGAGCGCCACCTGGCAGCTGGGCAAGGCGAAGTTCGGCACCGACGGTGGCGGCGCGCCGCACCTGAAGGTCACCGATGGCGAGTTCTACATGAATGGTCGTCAGGTCTTCAACTTCGCTTTGATCAAGGTGCCGGCGCACCTGCATGAACTGCTGGGCGAGTCAGGTCTGGAGAACAGCGACATCGACGCTTTCTGCATTCACCAGGGCAGCGCTGCGATCGTCGATGCCGTGGCGCGACGCTTCGAGGAAGATCCCGAGAAGTCCCAGGCCGACAAGTTCATCAAGGACATGCTCGAGACCGGCAACACCGTGTCCTCGAGCGTTCCGCTGCTGTTGCAGAAGCACATGTTCGACAGCACCTGGAAGCGCGTTGCCATCAGCGGCTTCGGCGTCGGCCTGTCGTGGGGTTCGGCGATTCTCTACAAGGCTGAATAAGCGCTGCCAGTAGGTTACTCTTCGGCGTTTCGCAGGTAAGGGAAGCTCAACCCATGAGCGAGTTTTTCCAGCGTAATGCTGAAGTGCTGCAGGCCCGCTGGCCAGCGCTGTTCGAGCGCTTGCAAGGCGAGGCGGACAGCGCGCTCGAAGTCGAACTGGTGGAGGGCCTGGGCTCGACCTTGAGCGTGTCCGGCGTTCAGCTCACCAGTCGGCACGACCGGCTCGCCGAAGCACGTCTGCAGGCGGCGAGCTTGCCGCTCGACAGTGCCATCCTCCATCTCTACGGTACCGGTCTGGGTGACCTGCAGCGCGTGCTGCTGGAGCGGCCGGAGCTGGTCCGGCTGCAGGTGTACCTGCTCAATGGCGCCTTGTTCAAGCTGGTGCTGCAACTGCTCGATCAGTCCGACTGGCTGGCAGACCCTCGGGTCGAACTGGCTTACGCCGGTGACAGTGCGGAAATTGCCCTGCCATTCTTTGCTTTGCCATCCGAGCGTGTGCTGGCCGATGACTTCAACGCGAAGATTCGCGACCGGCTGATCAGTGAGGCGCACCTGGCGGACAACAATCGCGCCTTCGATGCGGCTGACCCGCGCTTGCAGAAGCTGCTCGAAGACAGTTTGCCGTTGCTGCGTCAGGACCCTGATGTGGCCGGCCTGTTCGGCACCCAGGCCGGACGAGACTGCTATGTGATCGCCACTGGGCCGTCCCTGGCTGGGCACCTGCCAGCCCTGGCGCGGGTGCGTGCCCAGGCTGAGCGGCCACTGTTCATCTGTGTCGACACTGCCTACCTGCCGCTGCTGCGGGCCGGCATCCAGCCTGACATCGTGGTCAGTGTCGATCACAAGATCCGCTTGCACCACTTGCCGCCGGACGACTCGGCGACAACCGCACTGGTGTACATGCCGATGTTGGACGTCGAGTTGCTGGGCAACTGGCGTGGGCCGCGCTACGCCGGCTATTCCGCCAGCGCGCTGTATGCCCAGGTGCGACACGAGATACCGCGCGCCGAGTTGTTCGTCGGCGGCAGCGTGATTCACCCGGCAACGGACCTGGCGGTGAAGATGGGGGCGGCGTGCATTACTTTGTTCGGCGCCGATTTCGCCTTCCCGGGTAACCGCACCCATACCGGTTGGGACGACGGCGTGCTCGGTCCGTCTCTTGCGGCTGCGCAGCATTGGGTGCTCGATGGCCATGGTCAGCGGGTACGCACCCAGCTGAACTTCCGTGGCTACCTGATCGAGCTGGAGCGATTCATCGCGCGCCATCCTCAGGTGCGGTTCCACAATACCAGCCGGGCCGGCGCGCACATCGCCGGCACCACCTTCGACCCGGAGTTCTGTCCATGACTGCTGCCAATCAGGTGGGGGCCGCCCGTGAGTGTGCCGCGTTGTTGCGTCTCGGGCGGGACGTGGAGGGGGCGGTGCGCATGGTCGAGTTGTTCGATGCAGTGCTGGCGCAGGTCGACGCTGAGGCGGGGGCGGTGGTTCTGCAGGCCATGCTCGATGCGCAGCAGCGCCAGGACTGGTTGGCGCTGGCTGATTACCTCGAATACGAGCTGGTGCACCTGATCGAGCAGGGCGCCTCGCGCTGAAATGTGACGTGGTTCACGGGGGAATGGTGAGCGGGATGCCGGAGTGCGGGGCTGAAAGGCCCGATTTGCAAGGGGTGGCGCGGTGATGGCATTTTTTTTTGGAAAACCGCTAAAGCAACTTGCAAACCCGACGATAACCATTACGAAGGTTCTCTAGGCCACACCCGGCGGATGCCAGGGCCGGAAGCCGTAGTATCCATCCAACGAGGAATTCGTCATGGCATTAACCGTAAACACCAACACCACTTCGCTGGGCGTGCAGAAGAACCTGAACAAAGCTTCCGACGCTCTGAGCACCTCGATGACCCGTCTGTCTTCCGGCCTGCGTATCAACAGCGCCAAGGACGACGCCGCTGGTCAGCAGATCGCCAACAAGCTGCAGACCATGGTTACCGGTACCACCGTTGCCATCAAGAACGCCAACGACGGTAACTCGATCACTCAGACCGCTGAAGGCGCGCTGTCGGAAATCACCAACATCCTGCAGCGTATGCGTGAGCTGGCTCTGCAGGCACGTAACGACTCCAACGGCACCACTGAACGCGCTGCTCTGAACAAAGAGTTCGCTGCCAAGTCCGACGAGATCACTCGTATCGCCACCTCCACCACCTTCGGTACCAGCAAGCAACTGCTGAACGGCACCGCTGGCACCATGGAGTTCCAGGTCGGCGCAATGACTGGTACCAGCCAGATCCTGAGCGTTTCGATGACCTCCTCGTTCGCTGCATCGACCCTGGCTGTCGGCACCGGCACCCTGGCGATCTCGGGTACTTCCGACTCCGCTGTTCACACCTCGGTTGACGCCGCCATCACCGCGATCGACGCCGCTCTGCAAACCGTTGACAACAAGAAGTCGGACCTGGGTGCTATCCAGAACCGCTTCCAGTCCACCATCAACAACCTGCAAAGCATGAACGAGAACTCGGCTGCCGCCATGGGCCGTGTTCAGGACACCGACTTCGCCGCAGAAACCGCTCAGCTGACCAAGCAGCAAACCCTGCAGCAAGCTTCGACCGCAGTTCTGGCTCAGGCCAACCAGCTGCCGTCCGCCGTACTGAAACTGCTTCAGTAATAGCGCGATGAAGTTTGGCGAGGGAGTGCCTGGGCACTCTCTCGCTTTTTACTTTTAGAGGTGAAGTGCGATGGACATAAGCGTCAAGTCGAGCCCGTCGTATCCGGTGTCGCCGCTGGCCGGCAATACCCACAAGGATGATGCGGCCGAGAAAGCCTACGGGCAGGTTCGCAAGACATCGCAAGAAGACGCTCCCAAGAGCGAGGCCGAGTTGCATTCGGCTGTGAAGGAAATACAGGATTTTGTCCAGTCGTTGCAGCGCAACCTGGAATTTTCGGTGGATGATTCCACCGGTACGTGGGTCGTCAAGGTTGTCGCCCGCGACAGTGGCGAGGTGATTCGTCAGATCCCATCGGAAACTGCACTGGAACTGGCTCGGAGCTTGCACGACGTCAACAGTCTGCTCTTCGATGAGAAAGCCTGAAGGCTGGCAGGTCATTTGAATTTTTGCACCGATACTGACGAGGCAGCTCAGCTTTTCGGCGTTAACCAGAGAAGGAGGATGTAATGGCAAGTCCAATTCTACCGAGTTTGGGACTGGGTTCCGGTCTCGATACCGCGTCCATTGTGAAGGCCCTGGTTGATGCTGAGAAAACCCCCAAGCAGAGTCAGCTCGATCGTCGAACCACGGCGAACACGGCATCCATTTCGGCGGTCGGCAGCCTCAAGAGCGCGCTGACTGCCTACAAGACGGCGCTGGAAAAGCTCAACGACAGTGCCAACCCGGCGTTCCTTGGTTCCGTGGCATCGACCTCCAATGACAAGTACGTCAAGGCCACCGCTGGCAGTTCGGCGGTCAATGGTAGCTATTCGATCCAGGTCAATCAGTTGGCAACGGCATCGCGCGTGGCCAGCCAGCGCTTTACCGATAGCAGCTCGGTGGTGTCTGCCAGCGGCGGTACGCTGACCATCACCCAGAACGGCACTAATGTCGATGTCACCATTCCTGCCAACGCCACGCTGCAGCAGGCGCGTGACGCGATCAATGCCCAGGCGACGTCGAAAGGCTTCACTGCCAACATCGTCAATGACGGAACCGGTTCGCGTCTGGTGTTGAGCTCCGACACCATGGGTGCAGGCTCGGATATTTCCACCTCGGGCATTGCCGAGCTGACCATCGACCCCGCTACGCAGATGACCGACGCGGGTGGTGCTGGCCGCATCGGTAACCTGGCAGTGGATGCCCAGTTCACTATCGATGGCATGAGCCTCACCAGCAAGTCGAACAAGGTCGACAATGCGATCAGTGGCATGACGTTCGAACTGGTGTCCAAGACTGACGCGCTTTCTCCGGTGACCATCACCGTGGCCGCGAACACCGATGGCCTGAAGAAGTCTGTGCAGTCGTTCGTCGACGCCTATAACGCCTTGGTCACCACCATCAATACCGTGAGTGTGTCGGTCAAAGGGTCGGACGGTACCTGGACCTCTCCGGCGCTGGCGGGCGATTCGGCGATTCGCAGTATGCAGTCGGCCCTGCGCAACGAGCTGGTGGTGCCGGGTACGGGTGGCTCGGGCCAGCTGACCGTTCTCTCGCAGTTGGGGATCAACACCGTTCAGGGTACCGGCCTACTCGAGTTCGATAGCACCAAGTTCACCAAGGCGATCAATGATCAGAAGCTCGGTGGCGAGGTGCAGAACCTGTTCAATGGTGATGGTGGTCTGCTCGACCGCATGACCAAGGCGATGGAGCCGTTCTCGGCCTCCGGTGGCGTGCTGGACGAGCGCAACAAGTCGCTCGAGGCGGCCAAGAAGAGCCTGAGCCTGGAGCAGAGTTCCCTCGACGCTCGCATCAAGGATCTCGAGGCCTCGCTGACCAAGAAGTACAACACCATGGACACCTTGGTGGGTCAGCTCAACGCCCAGCGCGACAGCGTGCTTTCGATTTTCGAAGCGATGTCGGCCCAGCAGAAGAACTCCTGACGCACCCGGCACTTCATGGCAAGGACCTGGCATCTTCCTTCGAGTTGTCCGGTTGATGATGCGATGGGGTGTGGTAGAGCCGACGCCAAAAGCCCGACGAAGCGTGACGCTTCGTTGGGCTTTTTGTATTCTCCCTAAAGTTTTTTGACGCCGCGCCGATAGCCCGGTCATACAGCAACCCCGTGGTGACGAGGTACCCCATGAATCCAATGTTAGCCCTTCGGCAATATCAAAAGATCGGCGCCCAGGCGCAGACCTCCGAGGCGAGCCCGCATCGTCTGGTGCAGATGCTGATGGAAGGCGGCCTGGACCGTATCGCTCAGGCCAGTGGTGCGATGCAGCGCAAGGACATCGCCGGCAAAGGCATCGCGATCGGCAAGGCTATCGGCATCATTGGCGGGCTGCGTGAAGGCCTGGATCGGGACAACATGACCGACGACCTCAATCGTCTCGACAACCTGTACCTGTACATGACTCGCCGTCTGAGCGAGGCCAATATCCATAATGATCCGGCAATCCTCGACGAGGTCAGGGACTTGCTGACCACAGTCAAGGAAGGCTGGGACGCGATCGGCGATCAGTCGACGGCACCCTGAGCCGGGAGGTTGTATGAGCGAGGTGATCGAACGTATCGAGCGAACCCGCGATGCATTGCAGGCAGCTTTGGCCAGCCGTGACTGGAATGTGGTCAGCGAGCTCGACCTTGAGTGCCGTATTTGTGTCGAGGATGTGCTGGCCGAGGCGCTCAGCAATGAGGCAGCGGTACGTTCGAGCCTGGAAAGTCTGCTGGGCGTTTATCAGCAGCTAATCGAGGTTGCAAGTGGCGAGCGTCAATCAATAGTCGACGAGATGACGCAAATCCGTCAGGCGAAAAGTGCCGCCAAGGTATACCATCTGTTCAGTTGACCACAGATGTGCAAAAAAGCCGTGCGCCATTAATTTGACTACGTGCTGTTTTTTGACTTTACTAGTGGCTGTTTTCGAATTTCAGACGTCCGAACACTGACCATTCAGTCGGAATGATCTCGAGCACGCCTAAGGGCGCCGATATGACTAGGGAAGTTGCTATTGCATGTGGCGTGAAACCAAAATTCTCCTGATCGATGACGACAGCGAGCGCCGCCGCGATCTGGCGGTGGTTCTGAACTTCCTCGGCGAAGAAAACCTCCCATGTTCCAGCCAGGACTGGCAGCGGGTGGTCGAGCCATTGTCGTCGAGTCGCGAAGTACTGTGCGTGCTGATCGGTACTGTAAAAGCTCCTGGTGGAGTGCTCGGGCTCCTTAAGACCGTGGCAGGTTGGGATGAGTTCCTTCCTGTTTTGCTTTTAGGTGAAATTTCTTCCGCGGAGTTCCCGGAAGACCTGCGCCGTCGAGTCCTGTCCAACCTGGAAATGCCGCCAAGCTACAGTCAGTTGCTCGATTCCCTGCACCGTGCCCAGGTCTATCGCGAGATGTACGACCAGGCGCGCGAGCGTGGTCGGCAGCGTGAGCCGAACCTGTTCCGCAGCCTGGTGGGTACCAGCCGGGCGATCCAGCATGTGCGGCAGATGATGCAGCAGGTGGCTGACACCGATGCCAGCGTGCTGATCCTGGGTGAGTCCGGCACCGGCAAGGAAGTGGTGGCGCGCAACCTGCACTACCACTCCAAGCGTCGCGAAGCGCCTTTCGTGCCGGTCAACTGCGGCGCGATCCCAGCCGAGCTGCTCGAAAGCGAGCTGTTCGGCCACGAGAAGGGCGCCTTCACTGGGGCCATCACCAGCCGCGCCGGGCGCTTCGAGCTCGCCAATGGTGGTACGTTGTTCCTCGACGAAATCGGTGACATGCCGTTGCCGATGCAGGTCAAGCTGCTGCGCGTGCTGCAGGAGCGTACCTTCGAACGCGTTGGCAGCAACAAGACCCAGAGCATCGATGTACGCATCATCGCGGCAACCCACAAGAACCTCGAGACCATGATCGAGGACGGGACCTTCCGCGAGGACCTGTACTACCGACTCAATGTATTCCCCATCGAAATGGCGCCGCTGCGTGAGCGTGTGGAAGACATCCCGCTGCTGATGAACGAGCTGATTTCGCGCATGGAGCACGAAAAGCGTGGCTCGATCCGCTTCAACTCGGCCTCGATCATGTCGCTGTGCCGTCACGGCTGGCCGGGTAACGTCCGCGAACTGGCCAACTTGGTCGAGCGCATGGCGATCATGCATCCGTACGGGGTGATTGGCGTCTCGGAGTTGCCGAAGAAGTTCCGTTACGTCGACGATGAAGACGAGCAGTTGGTCGACAGCTTGCGCAGCGACCTCGAAGAGCGCGTCGCCATCAATGGCCATACGCCGAACTTCGCCAACCATGCCATGTTGCCGCCTGAAGGGCTGGATCTGAAGGACTACCTGGGTAGCCTCGAACAAGGGCTTATCCAGCAGGCATTGGACGATGCCAACGGTATCGTTGCGCGAGCGGCTGAACGTTTGCGTATTCGTCGGACCACCTTGGTGGAGAAGATGCGCAAGTACGGCATGAGTCGCCAGGGGGGCGAGGATCAGGCTGAGGATTGATTGGGGTAAGGCTTGCGTAAGGCTGGCGTAAGCCTTGCGCTGTGCGGTGTGGCGAACATCGAGCGCCGCCCGCGCGGCGCATCGCGAGCAAGGCTCGCTCCTACGTCTGTTTCGAGCCAGTAACGTCAGTGACAGGCGCGCGCGACCGCCTTGTTCGTGGGACTCGCTATCGCGCAGGCATAATTGCGTGTCTTGCTTGTGATGCGCCGCACCGCAAATCCCAAGGGCGTACACTGCACAAACCCCCATCTCCGGCACGGCTATTGCTACACCGCTGGCACCATACCGTTTTTATGACGGTCAGCCACGCGAGAGAGCACGATGCCCCAGGCCGCCCACTTTTCCCGAACCCCGAATCCGCAAGGGGGTGCCTCGGTCGAACAGGAGAGTCGACAGGGGCTTGAGCAGGCCTTCGCTCTGTTCAATCAGGTATCCACTCAGCTCAACGAGTCCTACAACATGCTCGAGGCGCGCGTCAGCGAGCTGCGTGGCGAGTTGGCGGTCGTCAGTGCGCAGCGCATGGACGAGTTGGGAGAGAAGGAACGCTTGGCCAATCGTTTGCAGAATCTGCTGGACTTGCTGCCGGGCGGGATCATCGTGATCGATGGGCAGGGGCTGGTGAGCGAGGCCAATCCGGCCGCGTGCGACCTGTTGGGTGAGCCGCTGGTGGGACAATTGTGGCGCGAAGTGATCGCTCGCAGTTTCGCCCCGCGCAAGGATGACGGCCACGAGGTGTCCCTGCGCGATGGGCGGCGCTTGTCCATCGCCACGCGCTCGCTGGACGCTGAGCCCGGTCAGTTGGTACTGCTCAATGACCTGACCGAAACTCGGCGCCTGCAGGACCAGTTGGCCCGTCACGAGCGCCTGTCGTCCCTCGGGCGCATGGTCGCTTCTCTGGCTCATCAGATTCGTACGCCGTTGTCGGCGGCCATGCTCTACGCCAGTCATTTGGCGGACGAAAGCCAAACCCTTGCGCCGCAGACGCGGCATCGCTTCGCCAGCAATCTCAAGGAGCGCTTGCACGAACTGGAGCACCAGGTGCGCGACATGCTGGTGTTTGCCCGTGGCGAGTTGCCGTTGGGGGATCGCATCACGCCCAAGGGGTTGTTCCAGGCGCTGCAGCAGGCGGCGCAGTCGCATGTCCAGGGGCATGCCGTGCGTTGGCAGTGTGACAGTCATCTGGGGGAGTTGCTGTGCAATCGCGACACCTTGGTCGGCGCGTTGCTCAACCTTCTTGAAAATGCCTTGCAGGCCAGTGGTGGCCAGGCTCGGATCAAGGTGCACCTGTATCGGCGAGAGCAGGTGCTGCACCTGTGTGTCAGCGATGCCGGCTGCGGTATCGCGGCTGATGTGCTCGAACGTCTGGGTGAGCCGTTCGTGACCACCAAGGCCACTGGCACCGGGCTGGGCCTGGCGGTGGTAAAGGCGGTCGTGCGTGCGCACCAAGGGCGCGTGTGCCTGCGTTCGAAAGTGGGGCGAGGCACCTGTGTCAGGGTAGAGCTGCCATTGATCGATGGGCAGCCAGTGGAGGTCATGTAATGCAGATCAAGGTGCTGCTGGTCGAGGATGACCGCGTGTTGCGCCAGGCGCTGGGCGACACCCTGGAAATCGGCGGCTATGGCTACCGCGCGGTCGGTAGTGCCGAAGAGGCGCTCGAAGCGGCAAGCGGCGAGGCGTTCAGCCTGGTGGTCAGTGATGTGAACATGCCGGGCATGGACGGTCACCAACTCTTGGCGCAGTTGCGCCGTCATCACCCCCATTTGCCGGTGCTGCTGATGACCGCTCATGCTGCGGTGGAGCGCGCCGTCGATGCGATGCGCCAGGGCGCTGTCGATTACCTGGTCAAGCCGTTCGAGCCCAAGGCGTTGCTAAGCCTGGTGGAGCGCCATGCCGCAGGGCGGGTGGGGCCGGCTGACGAAGACGGGCCAGTGGCTTGCGAGCCGGCCAGCCGGCAATTGCTGGAGTTGGCGGCGCGGGTTGCGCGCAGCGACTCCACGGTGTTGATCTCGGGTGAGTCGGGCACCGGCAAGGAAGTGCTGGCGCGTTACATTCACCAGCAGTCGTTGCGTGCGGCGCAGCCATTCGTGGCAATCAATTGCGCGGCGATTCCGGACAACATGCTCGAAGCGACCTTGTTCGGTCACGAGAAAGGCGCTTTCACCGGTGCGATCGCCGCCCAGGAGGGCAAGTTCGAGCAGGCCAACGGCGGCACCTTGCTGCTCGATGAGATTTCCGAGATGCCGCTGGGGTTGCAAGCCAAGTTGCTGCGCGTGCTGCAAGAGCGCGAGGTGGAGCGGGTAGGTGGGCGCAAGCCGGTCACGCTGGATATTCGGGTACTGGCCACTACCAACCGTGATCTGGCGGGTGAAGTGTCTGCGGGGCGATTCCGCGAGGACCTTTACTACCGTCTTTCGGTATTCCCCTTGGCGTGGCAGCCGCTGCGCGAACGCAGTGGCGATATCCTGCCGCTGGCCGAGCGTCTGCTGGCGCGCCATGTGGCGAAGATGAAGCATGCGCCGGTGCGGCTGTCCGCCGATGCGCGGGCTTGCCTGCAGGGTTATGCCTGGCCCGGCAACGTCCGAGAGTTGGACAATGCGCTGCAGCGGGCTTTGATCCTGCAGCAAGGCGGGGTCATCGAGGCGGCGGATTTCTGCCTGGCTGGCGCCATACCCTTGGCGACTTCGGGCGGTGCCATTACTGCGCCATTATCTGAAGATTTGACGGTCGAGGGCTCTGGGTTGGGTGATGACATGCGTCGTCACGAATTCCAGATGATCATCGACACCCTGCGCGCCGAACGTGGGCGCCGCAAGGAAGCTGCCGAGCGGCTGGGGATCAGCCCACGCACCTTGCGCTACAAGCTGGCGCAGATGCGGGATGCCGGGCTCGATGTAGAAGCCAGTCTGTACGGTTGAAAACCACGAATTAGCAGGATGGTGTGCGGGCTGGCACTCTTGTTGCTAGCTCCAGGCTATCCGCTGCATCAGTGTCAAAAAAATGCGGCCGCCGGAGAGAGAAGTCCATGAGCCAAGGTGTTGAATTCAATCGTCTGATGTTGGACATGCGTGCCATGCAGGCCGAAGCCATGTCCGCGCCCAAGGCGTCGGTCGCCGCAGAGCTGGCGCCAGGCCAAAGCAGCTTCGCCGACATGCTCGGCCAGGCCATCAACAAGGTGCATGAGACCCAGCAGGCGTCCACCCAGCTGGCCAATGCCTTCGAGATCGGCAAGAGCGGCGTCGACCTGACCGACGTGATGATTGCTTCGCAGAAAGCCTCGGTGTCCTTCCAGGCCCTGACGCAGGTACGTAACAAGCTGGTTCAGTCGTACCAGGACATCATGCAGATGCCAGTTTAAGGACGGAAGTTAAGTCATGGCCGAAGCAGTCGTCGATAACGCCCCCGCCAAAAGTGGCCCGCCAGTGGCCAAGCCGCCGCTGTTCGGCATGGCGTTCCTGGAAAACATCTCGCAGATGCCCATGCTGCGTCAGGTCGGCCTGTTGGTCGGGCTGGCAGCCAGCGTGGCGATCGGCTTCGCCGTGGTGCTCTGGTCGCAACAGCCTGACTATCGTCCGTTGTACGGCAGCCTGGCCGGCATGGACACCAAGCAGGTCATGGACGTGCTGGCGGCTGCCGACATTCCCTACAACGTCGAGCCTAACTCCGGTGCGCTACTGGTCAAGGCCGACGACCTCTCCCGTGCGCGCCTGAAACTGGCTGCTGCCGGCGTGGCGCCAAGCGACGGTAATGTAGGCTTCGAGATTCTCGACAAAGAGCAAGGCCTGGGCACCAGCCAGTTCATGGAGGCCACTCGCTACCGCCGTGGCCTGGAAGGTGAGCTGGCGCGGACCATCTCCAGCCTGAACAATGTCAAAGCGGCGCGTGTGCACCTGGCGATCCCTAAAAGCTCGGTGTTCGTCCGTGACGAGCGCAAGCCAAGTGCGTCGGTACTGGTCGAGTTGTATCCAGGCCGTGCCCTGGAGGCGGGTCAGGTGATGGCCATCGTCAACCTGGTCGCCACTAGCGTACCGGAACTGGAAAAGTCGCAGGTCACCGTGGTCGACCAGAAGGGTAACCTGCTGTCCGACCAGTTGCAGGACACCGCCCTGACCATGGCCGGCAAGCAGTTCGACTACAGCCGCCGCATGGAAAGCATGCTGACCCAGCGCGTGCACAATATCCTGCAGCCGGTCCTGGGCAACGACCGCTACAAGGCCGAAGTGTCCGCTGACCTTGACTTCAGCGCGGTGGAGTCCACCTCCGAGCAGTTCAACCCGGACCAACCGGCGCTGCGCAGCGAGCAGTCGGTCAACGAGCAGCGCAGCAGCAGCCAGGGCCCGCAGGGTGTGCCGGGTGCGCTGAGCAATCAGCCGCCGGCAGGCGCCTCGGCGCCCGAGAATGCCACCGCTGCCGCACCCGCTGCCGGCGCCATCCAGCCGGGCCAGCCCCTGGTGGATGCCAATGGTCAGCAGATCATGGACCCGGCCACCGGCCAGCCGATGCTTGCGCCGTACCCGGCCGACAAGCGGCAGCAGACCACCAAGAACTTCGAACTTGACCGCTCCATCAGCCACACCCGTCAACAACAAGGTCGCCTGACCCGCCTGTCGGTGGCCGTGGTGGTCGACGACCAGGTCAAGGTCGACGCCGCCAGCGGCGAGAGCACCCGCACCCCCTGGGGGGCCGAGGACCTGGCGCGGTTCACCCGCCTGGTGCAGGACGCGGTAGGCTTCGACGCCAGCCGTGGCGACAGCGTGACCGTGATCAACGTACCGTTCGCTGCCGACCGTGGCGAAGAGATCGCCGACATCGCGTTCTACCAGCAGCCGTGGTTCTGGGACATCGTCAAGCAGGTCCTGGGTGTACTGTTCATCCTGGTGCTGGTGTTCGGCGTGCTGCGTCCGGTGCTCAACAATATTACCGGCGGCGGCAAGCAGGCTGCCACGGACAGCGACATGGAGCTGGGCGGCATGATCGGTCTGGATGGCGAGTTGGCCAACGACCGCGTCAGCTTGGGTGGCCCGAGCAGCATTCTGTTGCCAAGCCCTTCCGAAGGGTATGAGGCACAGCTCAACGCAATCAAGGGCCTGGTGGCCGAAGATCCGGGCCGTGTGGCTCAGGTCGTGAAAGAGTGGATTAACGCCGATGAGTGATAACCGAGCCGTTGCCGCCAAGCTGAGCCGCGTCGACAAAGCGGCCATTCTCCTGCTGTCCCTGGGCGAAACCGATGCCGCCCAGGTCCTGCGACACATGGGGCCCAAGGAAGTGCAGCGGGTCGGTGTGGCCATGGCGCAGATGGGCAATGTGCATCGCGAGCAGGTCGAGCAGGTGATGAGCGAGTTCGTCGACATCGTCGGCGACCAGACCAGCCTGGGGGTTGGCTCTGATGGCTACATCCGCAAGATGCTCAACCAGGCGCTGGGCGAAGACAAGGCCAACGGCCTGATCGACCGCATCCTGCTCGGTGGCAACACCAGCGGCCTGGACAGCCTCAAGTGGATGGAGCCGCGAGCCGTGGCCGACGTCATCCGCTACGAGCACCCGCAGATCCAGGCGATCGTGGTGGCCTACCTCGACCCCGACCAGGCTGGCGAAGTGCTGAGCAACTTCGACCACAAGGTGCGTCTGGACATCATCCTGCGTGTGTCGTCGCTCAACACCGTGCAGCCGGCGGCGCTTAAAGAGCTGAACCAGATCCTCGAGAAGCAGTTCTCGGGCAACTCCAACGCCGCGCGGACCACCTTGGGCGGTATCAAGCGTGCAGCCGACATCATGAACTTCCTCGACAGCTCCGTGGAAGGTGCACTGATGGACTCGATCCGCGAAATCGACAACGACCTGTCGGAGCAGATCGAAGACTTGATGTTCGTCTTCAACAACCTGGCCGATGTCGACGACCGGGGCATCCAGGCACTGTTGCGCGAGGTATCCTCCGACGTGCTGGTGGTGTCGCTCAAAGGCGCCGACGAGCGGGTCAAGGACAAGATCTTCAAGAACATGTCCAAGCGTGCGTCGGAGCTGCTGCGCGACGACCTGGAGGCCAAGGGCCCGGTGCGCGTCAGCGACGTGGAAACGGCGCAGAAGGAAATCCTCACCATTGCCCGTCGTATGGCCGAAGCCGGCGAGATCGTGCTTGGCGGCAAGGGCGCCGAGGAAATGATTTAAAAGGTTGCCGGTTCATGCTGGCTGGTGCTGCCCCTGTGGCGCGGGTTTATCCGCGAATGCACCAGGCCAGCCGATGAGGTTGCCCTTGCCGACGCATTCGCGGGTGAACCCGCGCCTGCAGCGAATGCATCGGCCGAACATGTTTTTGAGAATCTGACGGCATGTCCACCACTGAACACCCCAGCGACCTGATCCGCGCCCGCGACCTCGAGGGCGTCGATGTCTGGGCGTTGCCCAGCTTCGATCCGCAGCCCGAGCCAGAACCTGAACCCGAGCCAGAAATCATCGAGGAAGAGGTCGAAGAGGTGCCGCTGGAAGAAGTCCAGCCACTGACGCTCGAAGAACTCGAAGCGATCCGCCAGGAAGCCTACAACGAAGGTTTCGCCACCGGCGAGCGCGAAGGTTTTCACAGCACCCAGCTGAAGGTGCGCCAGGAGGCCGAAGAAGCCTTGTCGGCCAAGCTGGCGACCCTGGAGCAGTTGATGAGCAACCTGCTCGAGCCGATTGCCGAGCAGGACACGCAGATCGAAAAAAGCCTGGTGCACCTGGTCGCGCACATGACCCGGCAGGTGATCGGGCGCGAGCTGCACACCGACTCCAGCCAGATCACCCACGTGCTGCGCGAGGCGCTCAAACTGCTGCCCATGGGCGCCGACAACATCCGTATTCACCTCAATCCCCAGGACTTCGAGCTGGCCAAGGCCCTGCGCGAGCGACACGAGGAAAGCTGGAAGCTGCTGGAGGATGAGGGTCTGCTGCCGGGCGGCTGTCGTATCGAGACGGCCCACAGTCGCATCGACGCGACCATGGAGACTCGCATCGAGAAAGCGGTAGCGCAGCTGTTCGACCAGTTGCATGACCAGTCGCTGCATCCGGCGACGCCGGACCTCAGCATCGAGCTGGGCGACAACGATGCGCCTTGATCGCACCAGTTTCGGCAAGCGCATGGGCAGCTATGCCGAGGCGATCAAGCTGCCTGCCCAGCCGGTGGTCGAGGGCCGCCTGCTGCGAATGGTGGGGCTGACCCTGGAGGCCGAAGGCCTGCGCACTGCCGTGGGCAGTCGTTGCCTGGTGATCAATGACGACAGCTACCACCCGGTGCAGGTCGAAGCCGAGGTCATGGGCTTTGCCGGTAACAAGGTTTTCCTGATGCCAGTGGGCAGCATCGCGGGTATCGCCCCGGGGGCGCGGGTGGTGCCGCTGGATGACAGCGGACGGCTGCCCATGGGCATGAGCATGCTCGGCCGGGTGCTTGACGGCGCCGGTCGTGCGCTCGATGGCAAGGGCGGCATGAAGGCCGAAGACTGGGTGCCGATGGATGGCCCGGTGATCAACCCGCTGAACCGCGACCCCATCAGCCAGCCGCTGGATGTCGGTATCCGCAGCATCAACGGTCTGCTCACGGTCGGCCGTGGCCAGCGTCTTGGCTTGTTTGCCGGTACCGGTGTCGGTAAGTCGGTGCTGTTGGGCATGATGACCCGCTTTACCGAGGCCGAAATCATCGTGGTCGGGCTGATCGGCGAGCGGGGCCGCGAGGTGAAGGAGTTCATCGAGCACATCCTGGGCGAAGAAGGCCTCAAGCGCTCGGTAGTGGTGGCGTCACCCGCCGACGATGCCCCCCTGATGCGGTTGCGCGCCGCCATGTATTGCACCCGGATCGCCGAATACTTCCGTGACAAGGGCAAGAACGTCCTGTTGCTCATGGATTCGCTGACTCGCTTTGCCCAGGCCCAGCGGGAAATCGCCTTGGCCATCGGTGAGCCGCCGGCGACTCGCGGCTACCCGCCATCGGTATTCGCCAAGCTGCCCAAGTTAGTGGAACGGGCGGGTAACGGTGAGCCGGGTGGTGGCTCCATCACCGCGTTCTATACAGTGCTTTCCGAAGGCGATGACCAGCAGGATCCGATCGCCGACTCGGCGCGCGGCGTGCTGGACGGTCACTTCGTGCTATCGCGGCGCCTGGCGGAGGAGGGGCATTACCCGGCCATCGATATCGAAGCGTCCATCAGCCGGGTCATGCCCCAGGTGGTCGATGCTAACCATTTGCGCCAGGCGCAGAAGTTCAAGCAGTTGTGGTCGCGCCTGTCGCAAAGTCGCGACCTGATAAGCGTGGGCGCCTACGTGGCTGGCGGTGATCCTGAGACGGACCTGGCCATTGCCTTGCAGCCCAAGCTGGTGGATTTCCTGCGCCAGGGGCTGGACGAAAACGTCGGCATGACCCAGAGCCGCGAACAGCTGGGGATGATTTTCACGCCCCCGGCGGCCGGTTGATAGACCATGGCCTCCCCTAGCCGAGCCGCGCGCCTGGCGCCGGTGGTGGAAATGGCCGAAGAGGCCGAGCGCAAGGCTGCCCAGCGCCTTGGGCACTTCCAGCAACAAGTGGCCCAGGCCCAGGCCAAGCTGGCCGAGCTCGAAAGTTTCCGTGAGGGCTACCAGGCGCAGTGGATCAATCGCGGTGGCCAGGGTGTCAACGGCAGTTGGCTGGTGAACTATCAACGCTTCCTGGGGCAGCTTGAAACGGCCATGACCCAGCAGCGCCAGAGTCTCAACTGGCATCAGACCAACCTCAACAATGCCCGTGGTACCTGGCAGCAGGCCTATGCCCGAGTGGAAGGGCTGCGCAAGCTGGTCCAGCGGTACATGGACGAGGCGCGGCGGGCCGAGGACAAGCGTGAGCAGAGGCTGTTGGATGAGTTGTCGCAGCGGCTGCCAAGGCAGGGGCATTCGTAGGTGGTACCGGTCTTGTCGCCAGCAGGTCGGTGCCGGCGTGGGGCGCTGAAAAGACCGGGCGCCTTGCACCCCTTGCCAGTGGCTGCTAAACATTGAAGAGTTGCATTCGCCATCATCGAAGGAATCGCTAGCATGGCAGTCGAGAGTGATTTTTCGCAGGACGGAAAAAAACTGACGATCAAGATCAAGGGGCGCTTCGATTTCGGCAAGCATCAGGAATTCAGGGATGCTTACGAGCGCCAGGATCGTCGACCCGACTCGGTGGTCGTCGATCTCAAGGACGCTACCTACCTGGACAGTTCCGCGCTCGGCATGCTGCTGTTGCTGCGTGACCACGCCGGCGGCGACGAATCGGACGTGAGAGTAGTGCACGCCAGCGATGATGTGCGCAAGATTCTGGCGATCTCCAATTTCGAAAAACTGTTCAACATCAGTTGAGTGTCGCGATGGCGACTGATCAGGCGTTGACCGTGCTGGTGGCGGAGGACGGCGCGGCCGATCGTCTGCTGCTCGCGCAAATCGTCCGGCGCCAGGGGCACCAGGTGTTTACCGCTGAAAACGGAGAGCAGGCGGTGGCGCTGTTCATCGAGCGGCGACCGCAACTGGTGTTGCTCGATGCACTCATGCCGGTGATGGATGGCTTCGAGGCCGCGCGGCAGATCAAGGCCCTGGCGGGAGAGGCGTTGGTGCCGATCATCTTTCTCACCTCGTTGAGTGAGGAGGATGCCTTGGTGCGCTGCCTGGAGGCCGGGGGCGACGACTTCATGGCCAAACCGTACAGCGCGGTGATTCTCGGCGCCAAGATCCGAGCGATGGACCGCCTGCGTCGCCTGCAGGCCACGGTGCTTGAACAGCGCGACCAGATCGCCCGCCATCACCATCACCTGCTGAACGAACAGCGGGTCGCCAAGGCGGTGTTCGACAAGGTGGCGCACTCCGGCTGCCTGTCCGCTTCCAACATTCGCTACCTGCAATCGCCCTACGCTTTGTTCAATGGCGATTTGTTGCTGGCGGCCTTCACGCCTTCCGGTGACATGCATGTATTGCTGGGGGACTTCACCGGCCATGGCCTGCCCGCTGCCGTCGGCGCCATGCCACTGGCGGAGGTGTTCTATGGCATGACCGCCAAGGGCTATGGGCTGGCGCAGACCCTGCGCGAAATGAACGCCAAGCTCAAGCGTATCCTGCCAGTGGACATGTTCGCGTGCGTGCTGTTGCTCAGTCTCAGCGTGCAGCGCGGTTTGGTGGAAGTCTGGAACGGCGGTATGCCTGACGGTTACCGGTTGTCGGCCAGTGGCGAGGTGCTATCGGTGCTCAGCTCGCGTCACCTGCCGCTCGGCATTCTGGCTCCAGAGCGTTTCGACGACAGTACCGAAGTGCTTCCGCTAGCGCCGGGCGAGCGCTTGTTGCTGCTCTCCGATGGCGTGGTCGATACGGCCGATGACCAAGAGCGTCTGTTCGGTGTGCAGCGCCTGCGTCAGGTGCTGGCCGACAACCGTGACCCCAGCCTGCTGTTCGAAGAGGTCATGCAGGCGCTCAAACGCTTTGGCGGACGGCCCAGGGATGACATCAGTCTGTGCGACATCCGCATGTTCGCCCCAGGCGAGAAGGTGCCTGCGCCGACGTTGTACTCTGACAGCGGGCGTTCCAGTCCTTTGGACTGGTCGTTGGGGTTCGAGCTGCGGGGTGAAAGCCTCAAGCGGTTCAATCCGGTGCCATACCTGGTCCAATTGCTGCAAGAGATCCATGGCCTTCGGCCCAGTACCGGTCGTTTGCACAGCGTGCTCAGTGAGCTGTATTCGAATGCCCTGGAACATGGTGTGCTGGGCCTGGATTCGCGGCTCAAACGTGATGTTCAGGGTTTTGCCAACTATTATCAGGAACGCGCCCGGCGATTGGCTTCGTTGGTCGAAGGCCATGTGCGGATCGACCTGCGGGTTGAACCGCTGGAGCGTGGCGGGCGTCTGACCATTGAAGTGCGTGACACTGGCGCGGGCTTCGATGTTTGCCAGGTGTTGTCCCGCACGCCCCAGGAGCAGGGGCTCAGCGGTCGCGGCCTGGGGCTGGTGCAGCGGCTGGGTGACAGTGCCCAATGGATCGAGGGTGGGCGTTGCGCGCGGGTCTGCTTCGACTGGTAAGCCCAATGGTGGGTCGTGGGACGGCTCAGGCATAATCCAGCTTGATCAAGGAGTGAACAAGTGACTGACATGCATATTGACTTCAAGGTGCTCAGCGATTTGCAGGAGGTCATGGAAGATGGCTACCTGCAATTGCTGGAGACTTTCCTGGAAGACTCCGAACGACGGTTGAGCCAGCTGCACGAGGCCAAGAATGCCCATGAGCTCGGTATTGCAGCTCACAGCTTCAAGGGCAGTAGCAGCAACATGGGCGCGGTCGGCCTGGCGAGCTTGTGCCATGAGCTGGAAGAGCGGGTCAGGCAGCAGCCGTTGTATGGCATCGAAGACCTGATCAATCGAATCGACCAGGAATACCTGGAGGTTCAACGCTTCTATCGTGGTGAGCGCGCGCGCGTTTCCGCCGGTTGAATTGCGACTTGGCGCGAGTTTTGCCTGTCTTTGCCCAGACGTTTTTTTTGTATTCGGCGCGGAGACCTCTCGATGCCTGTCGCATCCAATCCTTTGTTGCAAGCCAACGCCGTGGGCAAGCCGTCGCGCGGGGTCGACAAGTCGCCGCAGGCGGCGGGCGGGCAGGGCGGCGGCTTTGACCAGGTGATGGCCAAGCAGGGCCGTGACACCGTGCCTGCCCGAGATGACAAGGCTGCGGCAGCCAAGCCGAAGGACAAGCCTGAGGCGACCCAGGACGGCAAGAAAGAAACTGCCGACAAGCCAGGTGTTGCCGATGGCGGCAATAAATTGCCAGCGGACGATCAAAGCCAGGCCGGTGCTAATGTCGATGCCGAGGCGAATGCTGCGCCAGTCAATGATTTGAGCGTGCTGGACGCGAGCCTGGTCGCTGGCCAGGTCACCGACGCACAGCCAGGCGCGCAACTGATCCAGGCCCAGGCAGAAGCGGTGGCACCGGTGCTGCAGGCTGCGGCGCAGCCTGTCAAACCGCAGCTGGTCAGCCCATTGCCGGAAGAACCAGAGATGCAAGCGTTCGATCCAGAGGTCGACCCGCTGGCCAACTTGCCGACCCTGCGCCTGGCCCTTGAGCAGAGCGCGCAGGCCAAAGGCACGGTGTCGGCACATGCCGCCCCGGCTGCCGATGCGTCTCAGGCGCAGAGTGATGATGGTCAGGTGGCCGTCAATACCTTGGCGAACATGGTCGAGAAGCCGGAGGCTGACAGCGGGCAGTCGGAAACCGGTGAGAAGGCATTCAGTGCACTGCTCGAAGACGGGTTGAAAGACACCAAGGGCGCCAGCAGTGATACCCGTGTGGACGATTTTGCCAACCGCCTGGCCAACCTGACCCAGGCCGCCACGGCCAAGACCGCCAATGCGGTGCCGGTGACCAGCAGCCCGCTGCACCAGCCGCTGGCCATGCACCAGAGCGCCTGGACCGAAGGTTTGGTGAACCGGGTCATGTACCTGTCCAGCCAGAATCTCAAGTCGGCGGATATCCAGCTGGAACCTGCTGAGCTGGGGCGCTTGGACATTCGCGTCAATGTGGCGGCGGACCAGTCGACCCAGGTGACCTTCATCAGTGGCCATGCCGGCGTGCGTGATGCATTGGACAGTCAGGTGCACCGTTTGCGCGAGCTGTTCGCCCAGCAGGGGCTGGCGCAACCGGATGTGAACGTGGCCGACCAGTCGCGTGGGCAGCAGCAACAGCAGGCTCAGCAGCAGGGGTCGCAGTTGTCCGGGGTCGCGGCGCGGCGTGGCCAGGGTGGCGCTGAGCAAGGTGAGATTGCCGAGGCTTCACGCCCGGTTGAGCAGCAGGTTGTCATCGGCGACAGTGCGGTCGACTACTACGCCTGAGGGTTGTGGTGGGGTGAGGTCGAGCGCCGCCCGCGCGGCGCATCGTGAGCAAGGCTCGCTCCTGCAGACGCACGCGTTATCGCGCCGAGTACCAAAGCGGTCGCGCGCACATCCCACAGGAATCATGGGTCCGAAACAAACGTAGGGGCGAGCCTTGCTGGCGATGCGCCGCGCGGGCGGCGCTCGATCTCCATCCCCCGTCTGGCATCCGTCATGCCCGCTATGTCAAATCTGGCATAACACTTGCTCAAGCCACGTCATCCTCATTTGAAACCCTGATGGACGACGGATTATTGGCATGGCGAAGAGCGACGCAGTGAAAGACCCCGCCTCTAAAGGCAAACTCAAGTTGATCTTGCTGCTGGTGCTGGCCTTGCTGCTGGCGGTTGGCCTGTCTGTAGGTGCCACCTGGTTCATCATGCACAAGAGCGAACCCGCACCGGCCGCCGAGCCGACCGCGAGCAACATCAAGCCTGCCGCGATCTACGAGCCACTGGCCCCTGCCTTTGTCGTCAACTTCAACCAGAACGGCCGCCAGCGCTACATGCAGGTGAGCATCACCATGCAAGGTCGCAACCAGGCAGACCTGGATGCACTGAAGGTGCACATGCCGGTGATCCGCAACAACCTGGTGATGATGTTCTCCGGACAGGGCTTCGACACGTTGGCCGGCAGCCCCGTGGGGCAGGAGATGCTGCGCCAGAAAGCCACCGCGGTGGTGCAGGAAGTTGCCCAGAAGGAAGTCGGCAAACCGGTCGTCGACCAGTTGCTGTTCACCAATTTCGTATTGCAGTAGGAGTCCGCAATGGCCGTACAGGACCTGCTGTCCCAGGATGAAATCGACGCCCTGTTGCATGGCGTCGACGATGGGCTGGTACAGACCGAGAGCGCTGCCGAGCCCGGCAGCATCAAGAGCTACGATCTGACCAGCCAGGATCGGATCGTCCGTGGTCGCATGCCGACCCTGGAAATGATCAACGAGCGCTTTGCCCGCTACACCCGCATCAGCATGTTCAACCTGCTGCGCCGCTCGGCTGACGTGGCCGTCGGTGGCGTGCAGGTGATGAAGTTCGGCGAGTACGTGCATTCGCTGTACGTGCCTACCAGCCTGAACCTGGTGAAGATCAAGCCGTTGCGTGGCACCTCGTTGTTCATTCTCGACGCCAAGCTGGTATTCAAGCTGGTGGACAACTTCTTCGGTGGTGACGGTCGTCACGCCAAGATCGAGGGCCGTGAATTCACGCCGACCGAGCTGCGCGTGGTCCGCATGGTGCTGGACCAGTGCTTCGTCGACCTCAAGGAAGCCTGGCAGGCGATCATGCCGGTCAACTTCGAGTACATCAACTCGGAGGTCAACCCGGCCATGGCCAACATCGTCGGCCCGAGCGAGGCGGTGGTGGTGTCGACCTTCCATATCGAACTGGACGGTGGCGGCGGCGATTTGCACGTGACCATGCCTTATTCGATGATCGAGCCGGTGCGCGAGATGCTCGACGCCGGTTTCCAATCCGATCTGGACGACCAGGACGAGCGCTGGGTCAAGGCCTTGCGCGAAGACGTGCTCGATGTGTCCGTGCCATTGAGCGCCACGGTTGCCCGTCGCCAGTTGAAGTTGCGCGATGTGCTGCACATGCAGCCCGGTGACGTCATTCCGGTGGAACTGCCTGAACACCTGGTGCTGCGTGCCAATGGCGTGCCGTCGTTCAAGGCCCGCTTGGGCTCGCACAAAGGCAACCTGGCACTGCAGATCATCGACCCGATCGAGCGCCGCTGAAGGCGCGTCGGTCGCTCTCCACGAATTGAATGCCTGTCGAGGACATCATGGCTAACGAAAACGAGATCACCTCCCCAGAAGATCAGGCCCTGGCCGATGAGTGGGCTGCTGCCCTGGAGCAGTCCGGCGACGCCGGTCAGGCCGACATCGACGCCTTGCTCGGCGGCGACAGCGGCAACGGTGGCGCCGGTCGCCTGCCGATGGAGGAGTTCGCCAGCTCGCCCAAACCCAAGGAGAACGTCAGCCTGGACGGCCCGAACCTGGATGTGATCCTGGATATTCCGGTGAGCATTTCGATGGAAGTGGGCAGCACCGAAATCAACATCCGCAACCTGCTGCAGCTCAACCAGGGGTCTGTGATCGAACTCGACCGCCTGGCCGGTGAGCCGCTCGACGTGCTGGTCAATGGCACGCTGATCGCCCATGGCGAGGTGGTCGTGGTCAACGAGAAGTTCGGCATTCGCCTGACCGACGTGATCAGCCCCAGCGAACGTATCAAGAAGCTGCGCTGAGTGAAGGGCATGATGCGGGCTGTCATGGCCCTAGCCACCTTGCTCGCCAGCGAGGTGGCGATTGCCGCGGCAACGCCGACCCCTGTATCGCCAGCGGCTGCCGCGCCCGGTAGCCTGGGTGGTCAACTGGCACAGATGGTATTCGGCCTGTTGCTGGTGGTTGGCCTGATCTTCTTTCTGGCCTGGCTGCTGCGACGCCTGCAGGGCGCTGCGCCCAGGGGCGGGCAGGTGATCGAGATCGTCGGCAGTCGTTCCATCGGTCCGCGTGACCGGCTGTTGTTGGTGCAGATTGGCAAGGAACAGGTGCTGATCGGCCACAGCCCCGGCAGCATCGAAACCTTGCATGTCATGGCCGAACCTGTGGATGTGCCCGCTGACGCACGTGCGGCGGCACCCGAGTTTGCCCAGCGCCTTCTGGAGCTGATGGGCAAGGATCAGAAGGACAAGAAGTGATGACCGGCGCACTGCGCTTACTGTTGAGCATTCTGTTGCCAGTGGCGCTGCTGCTGGCTGCGCCATTGGCCGTGGCAGCCGACCCGCTGTCGATTCCGGCCATCACCCTGTCCAACACCCCTGACGGGCAGCAGGAGTATTCGGTCAGCCTGCAGATCCTGCTGATCATGACGGCGCTGAGCTTCATTCCAGCGTTCGTCATCCTGATGACCAGCTTCACCCGGATCATCATCGTCTTCTCCATCTTGCGCCAGGCCCTGGGCCTGCAGCAGACGCCGTCCAACCAGGTGCTGACGGGCATGGCGCTGTTCTTGACCCTGTTCATCATGGCGCCCGTGTTCGACCGGGTGAACAAGGATGCCCTGCAGCCTTACCTGGCCGAGCAGATGACTGCTCAGCAGGCCATCGACAAGGCCCAGGGGCCGCTCAAGGACTTCATGCTGGCACAGACCCGGCAGAGCGACCTGGACCTGTTCATGCGCCTGTCCAAGCGGACCGACATCGCAGGCCCCGACCAGGTGCCGCTGACCATTTTGGTGCCAGCCTTCGTCACCTCCGAGCTCAAGACCGCGTTCCAGATCGGCTTCATGATCTTCATCCCGTTCCTGATCATCGACATGGTGGTCGCCAGCGTGCTGATGGCCATGGGTATGATGATGCTGTCGCCGCTGATCATTTCGTTGCCGTTCAAGATCATGCTGTTCGTGCTGGTCGACGGCTGGGCGCTGATCATGGGCACACTGGCCGGCAGTTTCGGCGGCGTCTGACGCTGTCAAGGAGAGTCTTGCATGACCCCAGAAGTAGCCGTCGACCTGTTTCGCGATGCCCTCTGGCTAACCACGCTGATGGTTGCCGTGTTGGTGGTGCCGAGCCTGTTGGTCGGCCTGGTGGTGGCGATGTTCCAGGCTGCCACCCAGATCAACGAACAGACCCTGAGCTTCCTGCCGCGCCTGCTGGTGATGCTGGTGACGCTGATCGTCGCCGGGCCATGGCTGGTGCAGAAGTTCATGGAGTACATCACCGGCCTGTACTCCAGCATTCCGCAACTGATCGGGTGAGGCAGGCATGCTGGAGCTGACCGACGCGCAGATCGGCACTTGGGTCGCCACCTTCGTCCTGCCACTGTTTCGCGTGACGGCCGTGCTGATGACCATGCCGATCTTCGGCACGCGGATGCTGCCGGCGCGGGTGCGTCTTTACGCTGCCTTGGCCATCACCGTGGTGATCGTCCCGGGTCTGCCGCCGCTGCCTGAATTCGACCCTTTGAGCCTTCGTGGCCTGCTGCTGTGTGGCGAGCAGATCATTGTCGGTGCGTTGTTCGGTTTCTCATTGCAGTTGTTGTTCCAGGCATTCGTGATCGCCGGTCAGATCATTGCGATCCAGATGGGTATGGCCTTCGCGTCGATGGTGGACCCGGCCAACGGCGTCAACGTAGCGGTGGTCAGCCAGTTCATGACCATGCTGGTGAGTGTGTTGTTCCTGGTGATGAACGGCCACCTGGTGGTGTTCGAGGTCTTGACCGAGAGCTTCACCACCTTGCCGGTGGGCAACGCGCTGGTCGTCACTCATTTCTGGGAAATGGCTGGCCGGCTGGGCTGGGTGTTCGGTGCGGGTTTGTTGCTGATCCTGCCGGCAATCGCCGCCTTGTTGGTGGTGAACATCGCCTTCGGCGTGATGACCCGTGCCGCGCCGCAGTTGAACATCTTTTCCATCGGCTTCCCACTCACCTTGGTGCTGGGTATGGGTATTTTCTGGGTGGGTCTAGCCGATATTCTTTCCCACTACCAGGCATTGGCCAGCGAAGCGCTGCAATGGCTGCGTGAGCTGGCAAGGGCGCGCTGAGCATGGCTGAGAGCGAGAGCGGTCAGGACAAGACAGAAGAACCCACCGACAAGCGCAAGCGCGACGCGCGCGAAAAAGGTGAGATTGCCCGTTCCAAGGAACTGAACACCGTGGCCGTGACCCTGGCCGGGGCCGGCGGATTGTTGGCGTTCGGCGGCTACATGGCCGAGACCTTGCTCGAAATGATGCGCCTGAACTTCAGCCTGACCCGCGAGGTGATCGTCGATGAGCGTTCGATGGGCGCGTTTCTGCTGGCCTCGGGCAAGATGGCGATCTGGGCGAGCCAGCCGGTGTTGATTCTGTTGTTCGTCATCTCGTTCGTCGCGCCCATTGCCCTGGGCGGGTTCCTGTTCTCCGGCAGCCTGCTGCAACCCAAGTTCAGCCGAATGAACCCGTTGGCGGGGATCAAGCGGATGTTCTCGATGCATGCGCTTACCGAATTACTCAAGGCGATTGCCAAGTTTTTCGTGATCCTGGTCGTGGCGCTGCTGGTATTGGCGTCTGACCGCCAGGCCTTGCTGTCGATTGCCAACGAGCCGCTGGACCAGGCGATCATCCATAGCGTTCAGGTGGTGGGGTGGAGTGCCTTGTGGATGGCGGCGGGGTTATTGCTGATCGCCGCGGTCGACGTGCCGTTCCAGCTGTACCAGACGCACAAGAAATTGAAGATGACCAAGCAGGAAGTGCGGGACGAGTACAAGGACACCGAAGGCAAGCCGGAGGTGAAGCAGCGTATCCGTCAGCTGCAGCGGGAGATATCGCAGCGGCGCATGATGGCGGCGGTGCCAGAGGCTGACGTGATCATCACCAACCCGACGCACTATGCGGTGGCCTTGCAGTACGACCCCGAGAAGGGTGGAGTAGCGCCCTTGCTGGTGGCCAAGGGTACTGATTTCGTTGCCTTGAAGATTCGTGAGATCGGTATCGAGCACAAGGTGCAGATCCTTGAGTCGCCCGCTCTGGCCCGAGCCATTTACTACTCTACCGAGCTTGAGCAGGAGATCCCTGCAGGGTTGTACCTGGCGGTCGCGCAGGTGTTGGCCTATGTATTCCAGATCCGCCAGTACCGTGCGGGCAAGGGCAAGCGGCCGGATCCGCTCAAGGACGACCTGCCGATTCCGCCGGACCTGCGGCGCGATAGCTGAGCTGGGATTGGTGATGGGACTGGGAGTGAGGTCGAGCGCTGTCCCGCCCCTGCGTTTCTAGGCACCGTGCTCCGCGATGCACCGCGCGGGCGGCGCTGGGTCCTAAAAACGCTGAATTCCCCGAGCCATAGGCAAAACCCGCAAAGTTGGAAAGCTTCTTGCAAAGCCACGCCCAAGCGCCCCCTTGGGCGTCAAAGTTTTGCTTGAAGAGGAATCGCGGTGGATCGCACTCAGTTAATCAGCAACGCCCGCAACAACCTGGCCGGTCTCGGTCGGGGCAACCTGGGCGTGCCGCTGCTGTTGCTGGTGATGTTGGCAATGATGATGTTGCCGATCCCGCCGTTCCTGCTCGACGTGTTCTTCACCTTCAACATCGCATTGTCGATCGTCGTGCTGCTGGTCTGCGTCTACGCCCTGCGCCCGCTCGACTTTGCCGCGTTCCCCACCATTCTGCTGGTCGCCACGCTGCTGCGCCTGGCGCTCAACGTCGCTTCCACCCGGGTGGTCATGCTCCACGGCCAGGAGGGACATGGCGCTGCCGGTAAGGTGATCCAGGCCTTCGGCGAAGTGGTGATCGGTGGTAACTATGTGGTCGGTGCGGTGGTGTTCGCCATCCTCATGATCATCAACTTCGTGGTGGTGACCAAGGGTGCCGGGCGTATCTCCGAAGTCAGCGCGCGTTTTACCCTGGACGCGATGCCCGGCAAACAGATGGCCATCGACGCCGACCTCAACGCCGGCCTGATCGACCAGGCCCAGGCCAAGGCGCGCCGCGCCGAGGTGGCGCAGGAGGCCGAGTTCTATGGCTCGATGGACGGTGCCAGCAAGTTCGTGCGCGGCGACGCCATCGCCGGTCTGCTGATCCTGTTCATCAACCTGATCGGCGGCATGCTGATCGGTATGCTGCAGCATGGCATGTCGTTCGGCGACGCCGGCAAGGTGTACGCCCTGCTGACCATCGGTGACGGTTTGGTGGCGCAGCTGCCATCACTGCTGCTGTCCACGGCGGCGGCGATCATGGTTACCCGTGCCTCGGGCTCCGAGGACATGGGCAAGTTGATCAACCGGCAGATGTTCGATTCGCCCAAGGCCCTGGCGGTTTCCGGTGCGTTGATGATCGTCATGGGCCTGGTCCCGGGCATGCCGCACATCGCCTTCCTCAGCCTCGGGCTGCTGGCAGGCGGGGGTGCCTATCTGGTGTGGAAGAAGCAGCAGAAGGCCAAGATCAAGGCCCAGGAAGAGGTGCAGCGTCAACAGGACCTGCTGCCGTCGCCGCAGCGTGCACTGGAGACCAAGGAACTGGGCTGGGACGATGTCACGCCCATCGACATGATCGGCCTGGAAGTCGGCTATCGGTTGATTCCGCTGGTCGACCGCAACCAGGGTGGCCAGTTGTTGGCGCGGATCAAGGGCGTGCGCAAGAAGCTCTCCCAGGACCTGGGCTTTCTCATGCCTACCGTGCATATTCGCGACAACCTGGACCTGCAGCCCAGCGCCTACCGCCTGACGCTGATGGGGGTGATCCTGGCCGAAGCCGAGATCTACCCGGACCGCGAACTGGCCATCAACCCCGGTCAGGTGTTCGGGACGCTCAATGGTATCGCCGCACGTGACCCGGCATTCGGCCTGGAAGCGGTGTGGATCGACATCGGCCAGCGTGCCCAGGCGCAGTCGCTGGGCTACACCGTGGTGGACGCCAGTACCGTGGTCGCCACCCATCTCAACCAGATCCTGCAGAAACATTGCCACGAGCTGATCGGCCACGAGGAAGTCCAGCAGCTCTTGCAGGTGTTGGCCAAGGCATCGCCTAAACTTGCCGAGGAGTTGGTCCCGGGTGTCATTTCCTTGTCGGGGTTGCTCAAGGTCCTGCAGGCATTACTTTCCGAGCAGGTGCCGGTGCGTGACATTCGCAGTATTGCCGAGGCCATCGCCAACAATGCCAGCAAGAGTCAAGATACCGCCGCATTGGTGGCTGCAGTGCGCGTCGGATTGTGTCGCGCCATCGTGCAAAGCATTGTCGGCGTTGAGTCCGAGCTGCCTGTCATCACCCTTGAGCCAAGGTTGGAACAGATTTTGCTCAATAGTCTGCAAAGGGCCGGACAAGGTCAGGAAGACGGTGTTCTTCTGGAACCGAGCATGGCCGAAAAGCTGCAGCGTTCGTTGATCGAAGCTGCCCAGCGCCAAGAGATGCAAGGCCTGCCGGCCATCCTCCTGGTAGCGGGCCCGATCCGAGCCATGCTGTCGCGCTTCGGTCGTCTGGCTGTACCGAATTTGCATGTTCTGGCGTATCAGGAAATACCGGATAACAAGCAAGTCACCATCGTTGCCACTGTGGGCCCTAACGGCTGAGGTAGTGGGTTATGCAAGTTAAGCGTTTTTTCGCCGCCGATATGCGTCAGGCCATGAAGCTGGTCCGGGATGAGCTTGGCTCCGATGCCGCCATCATCGGTAACCGCCGTATTGCCGGTGGTGTCGAACTGACGGCTGCGCTGGACTACAAACTGTCGGCCCTGGCTCCGCGTGTGCCCAATGCCGAGCTTGAGCAAGAGCTGCGCAAGACGCAGTCGCGCATTGCCAACGTCCAGGCTGAGCTGGACAACCGTGATGACACAGCCGAAGGCAATCGCCAATTGTTCGCCGGGCAGTCGTTGACTGCCTCGGAGCCTTTGATCGAGCCTCACGTCGACATGCCGGCCCCTGCCGCGGCACCTGCGCCGGCGCCGGTCGACCCGCGTTTGTTCGATGCCATGCGCTCGGAGCTGTCGGGGCTGCGCGAGCTGCTGGAAGTGCAGCTTGGCTCGCTGGCCTGGAGCCAGTTGCAGGGCAGCAAGCCGCAGCAGGCCAACCTCTGGCGTCGACTGCAGCGTATTGGCCTGTCCGGTCCGATCGCTCGCGAGCTGCTGGATCTGACGGGCGAAATCGAAGAGCCGCGCCAGGCTTGGCGCATGCTGCTGGCGCACTTGGCACGGATGATCGAAGTGCCCGAGGTCGAGCCGATTGAGGAGGGCGGTGTCATCGCCATGGTCGGCCCGGCCGGCATGGGCAAGACCACCACCCTGGCCAAGCTGGCCGCCCGCTACGTGCTCAAGTACGGCCCGCAGAACCTGGCGCTGGTGAGCATGGACAGCTTCCGTATCGGCGCGCAGGAGCAGCTCAAGACCTTGGGTCGTATCCTCAATGTACCGGTGACCTACGTCGATCCAGGCCAGTCGCTGGCCCAGGCGCTGGAGCCGCTGTTGCGCAAGCGCGTGGTGTTGATCGACACCGCCGGCCTGCAAGCCAGCGACCCGGCCCTGCGCATGCAACTGGAAACCCTGGCCGGTCGTGGCATTGCCGCCAAGAACTACCTGGTATTGGCAACCACCAGCCAGAAGCAGGTGCTGACCGCCGCCTACCACAGCTACAAGCGCTGCGGGCTGGCCGGTTGTATCCTGACCAAACTCGATGAAACGGCCAGCCTCGGTGATGTGCTGAGCCTTGCCATCAGTCATGAACTGCCCGTGGCCTACCTTACCGATGGCCCGCGCATTCCTGACGACCTGCACCTGCCGCGCGCGCACCAGTTGGTCAGCCGCGCGGTCAGTGTGCAGTTGCAGGACGAGCCCAGCGAAGAGGCCATGGCCGACATGTTCGCTGATCTCTATCACAACCCTCGGCGAGCGGGTTGATGATGCAGCGTGTGCACAGTACCTACACCAAGGGGCCCGCAGAATTGCCTCCCGTGGGGTTTGGGTCCAAGCGAGACAAGGTAAACAACAGACATGGGTAGCATGCATCCCGTACAGGTGATCGCCGTAACCGGTGGCAAAGGTGGCGTCGGCAAGACTAACGTTTCAGTGAACCTGTCCCTGGCGCTGGCTGAGCTTGGTCGGCGGGTCATGCTGCTGGACGCCGACCTGGGCCTTGCCAATGTCGACGTACTGCTGGGCCTGACGCCCAAGCGCACCCTGGCCGATGTAATCGAGGGGCGTTGCGAGCTGCGCGATGTCCTGCTGCAAGGCCCAGGCGGTGTGCGGATCGTGCCAGCGGCCTCAGGCACGCAGAGCATGGTGCACCTGGCGCCTGCCCAGCATGCAGGGCTTATCCAGGCATTCAGCGAGATCGGCGACAACCTCGACGTGCTGGTGATCGACACTGCTGCGGGTATTGGTGACTCGGTAGTCAGCTTCGTGCGCGCCGCCCAGGAAGTGCTGCTGGTGGTGTGTGACGAGCCGACCTCGATCACCGACGCCTACGCGCTGATCAAGCTGCTCAACCGTGACTACGGCATGAACCGTTTCCGTGTGCTGGCCAACATGGCGCAGAGCCCGCAGGAAGGGCGCAATCTGTTCGCCAAGTTGACCAAGGTCACCGATCGCTTCCTTGACGTCGCCCTACAATACGTCGGCGCCGTGCCGTATGACGAATGCGTGCGCAAGGCAGTTCAGAAACAGCGCGCCGTGTATGAAGCCTTCCCGCGGTCCAAGTGCGCCCTGGCGTTCAAGGCCATTGCGCAGAAGGTCGACAGCTGGCCGCTGCCGGCCAACCCCCGCGGGCACCTGGAATTCTTCGTCGAGCGTCTGGTGCAGCCCACCAGCGCAGGGCCGGTCCTATGAACGCGAGCGGTTTCAAGATGTACAGCAGGGCGTCCAAGGATGCCCAGTACGAACTGGTGGAGCGGTATGCGCCACTGGTCAAACGCATCGCCTACCACCTGCTGGCCCGTCTGCCAGCCAATGTCCAGGTGGAGGACCTGATCCAGGCCGGCATGATCGGCCTCCTGGAAGTGGCCAACAAATACGACGCCAGCAAGGGCGCAAGCTTCGAAACCTATGCGGGTATTCGAATCCGTGGCGCGATGCTCGACGAGGTGCGCAAGGGCGATTGGGCGCCGCGTTCCGTGCACCGAAACACGCGCATGGTCAGTGACGCGATGCGGTCTGTTGAAGCCAGAACAGGTCGCGACGCTAAAGATCACGAAGTTGCTGCCGAACTTCAATTGAGTCTCGATGATTACTACGGGATTTTGAACGATACCCTGGGCAGTCGCCTGTTCAGCTTCGACGACCTGTTGCAGGACGGCGAGCACGAAGGGTTGCACGAGGATGGCGCCAGCGGCCAGATCGAGCCGTCGCGCGATCTGGAGGACGAACGCTTCCAGGCTGCCCTGACCGATGCGATCGCCAACTTGCCGGAGCGTGAGCGGCTGGTGCTGGCGCTGTACTACGACGAAGAGCTGAACCTCAAGGAAATCGGTGAGGTGCTTGGGGTCAGCGAATCGCGTGTCAGCCAGCTGCACAGCCAATGCGCGGCGCGCCTGCGCAGTCGTCTTGGGGAATGGCGGGCACGTTGAGCCTGGGGTCGTTGCAGTCGTTTCACGTTGTACCGAATTGATTGAATGCGTGCTCGGGGCCGAGCGCGTTTGAGACTGCTTGGAGGTCTAATTGAACAAAGACATGAAAATCCTCATCGTTGACGACTTTTCGACGATGCGGCGGATCATCAAGAACCTGTTGCGTGATCTGGGTTTCACCAATACCGATGAAGCCGACGACGGCACCACGGCGCTGCCGATGCTCGAAAGTGGCCATTACGATTTCCTGGTGACCGACTGGAACATGCCGGGCATGTCCGGAATCGACCTGTTGCGCAAAGTGCGCGCCCATGATCGCCTCAAGGGTATGCCGGTGCTGATGGTGACCGCCGAAGCCAAGCGCGACCAGATCATCGAAGCGGCCCAGGCCGGCGTCAATGGCTACGTGGTCAAGCCTTTCACTGCCCAAGTGCTCAAGGAAAAGATCGAGAAAATCTTCGAGCGCGTTAACGGCTGAGGCACGTAAGGGGGGCGCCATGGAACCATCACATACGTCTTTGGGCGAGTTCGAATCGACCCTGAAGAAACATGCCGAGGAGTTGGTCGAGAGCCTGGAACGGGGACGTTTCGGCGATGCGGTGCAGCTGATCCATCAGCTGAACCAGACCCGCGACCGTGGCTTGTATCAGGAAGTCGGCAAGCTCACCCGCGAGCTGCACAGCGCGATCGTCAGCTTCCAGATCGACCCGCGCATGCCGCAGGCCGAGGAGGTCTCGCAGATCACCGACGCCACCGAGCGCCTGTCCTACGTGGTCAAACTCACCGAGGGTGCGGCCAACCGCACCATGGACCTGGTGGAGCAGAGCACGCCGGTACTCAACGAGCTGTCCGCCGAGGCCCAGGCCCTGAGCGTTGACTGGCAACGGTTCATGCGCCGCGAGGTGGCAGCACCGGAGTTTCGTGAGCTGGTCAAGCGCGTCGACAGTTTCCTGACGCATAGCGCCGACGGGAACCGCAAGGTCGCCGGCCACCTCAACGATATCTTGCTGGCTCAGGACTATCAGGACCTGACCGGCCAGGTGATCAAGCGGGTAACCGCGCTGGTCACCGAAGTAGAAAGCAATCTGCTCAAGCTCGTGCTGATGGCCAGTCAGGTCGACCGTTTTGCCGGTATCGAACATGACCACCAGCAGCTGCGCGCTGAAAAAGATCAAGAAAAACATCCAACCCGGGGTGAAGGTCCGCAGATTCATGCCGATAAGCGTGAAGACGTCGTGTCCGGTCAGGACGATGTCGATGATCTGCTGTCCAGTCTGGGTTTTTAGGGAGCACGTTTAATGAGCTTCGGCGCCGATGAAGAAATCCTTCAGGATTTCCTGGTAGAAGCCGGCGAAATTCTTGAGCAACTGTCCGAGCAACTGGTCGAGCTGGAAAGCCGGCCTGACGATGCTGACCTGCTCAATGCGATCTTTCGCGGTTTTCACACTGTAAAAGGGGGCGCCGGCTTCCTTCAGCTCAATGAGCTGGTGGAGTGCTGCCATATCGCGGAGAACGTGTTCGACATCCTGCGCAAAGGTGAGCGCCGGGTCGATGCGGAACTGATGGACGTGGTCCTGGAAGCCCTGGACACGGTCAACAGCATGTTCGGCCAGGTGCGCGAGCGCAGCGAGATCACGCCAGCCACGCCTGAACTGCTGGCGGCGCTCTCGCGCTTGGCCGAGCCGGCCGGGGCCGAGGTCGCCGCGCCGGTGGTCGAAGCCGCGCCGGTGGCCGAACAGGCCGTCGCCGAAGCCGATATCACCGACACCGAATTCGAACAACTGCTCGACTCGCTCGATGCCGTGAAAGCCCAGGCCGAGGCCGCTTCCGAGCAGCTGCAGGGCGAAACGCTGACCGGCAGTGGCGATGAAATCACCGATGCCGAATTCGAATCGTTGCTCGATCAGTTGCACGGCAAGGGCCAGTTCTCGCCCGAGCTCGCCGCCACCGAGCCGCAAGCGGCGGCCAGCGCACCGGCGAGCGATGAAATCACCGACGAAGAATTCGAGTCGCTGCTCGATCAGTTGCACGGCAAAGGCTCGTTCCAGGCCGACGCTTTGCCTTCGGCAGCCGCGCCCGCAGCCCAGCCCCCAGCGGCATCGGCAACTGCCAGCGGTGACGAGATCAGCGAACACGAGTTCGAAGCGCTGCTCGATCAGTTGCACGGCAAAGGCAAGTTCTCGGGTGAAAGCGTCGCCGCAGAGGCACCTGCCGCTGTCGCAGCGCCGGTAGCGGCCAAGGCCGAGAGCCAGCCGGCAGCCAAGCCGGCCCCGGCTGCTGCGCCCGTCGCTGCACCTGCGGCGGCCGCCAAGCCTGCAGCCCCTGCCCGCAGCCCAGCGCCTGCCGCCGACAAGCATGCGGCCAGCGAAGCGGAGACCACCGTGCGGGTCGACACGGCGCGTCTGGACGAGATCATGAACATGGTCGGCGAACTGGTACTGGTGCGTAACCGCTTGGTGCGCCTGGGCCTCAATAGCGGCGACGAAGCCATGTCCAAGGCCGTGTCGAACCTCGACGTGGTCACCGCCGACTTGCAGACCGCGGTCATGAAAACCCGCATGCAGCCGATCAAGAAAGTCTTCGGCCGCTTCCCGCGCCTGGTCCGTGACCTGGCTCGCCAGCTCAAGAAAGAGATCAACCTGGAGCTGGTCGGCGAAGAGACCGACCTGGACAAGAACCTGGTCGAGGCCCTGGCCGATCCGTTGGTGCACCTGGTGCGCAACGCCGTCGACCACGGCGTGGAAATGCCCGACGAACGCGAGGCCGCAGGCAAGGCCCGGACCGGCCGGGTGGTGTTGTCCGCCGAGCAGGAAGGCGACCACATCCTGCTGTCGATTTCCGATGACGGCAAGGGCATGGACCCGAGCATCCTGCGTGCCAAGGCCGTGGAAAAGGGCCTGATGGACAAAGACGCGGCCGATCGCCTGAGCGAGTCGGACTGCTACAACCTGATCTTCGCCCCAGGCTTCTCGACCAAGACCGAGATCTCCGACGTGTCCGGCCGTGGCGTGGGCATGGACGTGGTGAAGACCAAGATTTCCCAGCTCAACGGCTCGATCAACATCTTCTCGGCCAAGGGCCAGGGCTCGAAGATCGTCATCAAGGTGCCGCTGACCCTGGCGATCATGCCGACCCTGATGGTGATGCTGGGCAACCAGGCGTTCGCCTTCCCGTTGGTCAACGTCAACGAGATCTTCCACCTCGACCTGTCGCGTACCAACGTGGTCGACGGCCAGGAAGTGGTGATCGTGCGCGACAAGGCATTGCCGCTGTTCTACCTCAAGCGCTGGCTGGTCCAGGACCAGGTGCACGAGGAGCAGCGCGAAGGCCATGTGGTGATTCTTTCGGTCGGTACTCAACGTATCGGCTTCGTGGTCGACCAGTTGGTGGGCCAGGAAGAGGTGGTGATCAAGCCGCTGGGCAAGATGCTGCAGGGCACACCGGGCATGTCCGGTGCCACCATCACCGGTGACGGGCGCATTGCGCTGATTCTCGACGTTCCGAGCATGCTCAAGCGTTACGCCGCCCGGCGTTATTGATTTCGGTGGCGCCGCCTGGCGGTTGCGCCACCTAATGGAGTGTTTATGGCAGTCAAGGTCCTGGTGGTGGATGATTCCGGTTTCTTCCGCCGCCGCGTTTCGGAAATCCTTTCGGCGGACCCGACGATCCAGGTCGTCGGTACCGCGACCAACGGCAGGGAAGCGATCGACCAGGCACTGGCGCTCAAACCCGATGTCATCACCATGGACTATGAAATGCCCATGATGGATGGCATCACCGCGGTACGGCACATCATGCAGCGTTGCCCGACGCCGGTGTTGATGTTCTCCTCGCTGACCCACGAAGGCGCCCGGGTTACCCTCGACGCGCTGGATGCTGGCGCGGTGGATTACCTGCCGAAGAATTTCGAAGACATTTCCCGCAATCCGGAAAAGGTCAAGCAACTGCTCTGCGAGAAGGTCCATACCATCTCGCGCAGCAACCGCCGCCTTGGCAGCTACGCAAGCCAGGTGCCGGTCACCGCGCCAGCCCCAGCAGCCATTGGCCACGCGCCAACCAGCAGTCTTGCCAGCCCCACGCCGGCACGTCCCGCTGCGCCAGTCCGTCCAGCCGCGACGGCACCCGCAGCTGCCCATTCGCCAGCGCCCAAGCGCAAGCCCTACAAGCTGGTCGCCATCGGCACCTCCACCGGTGGACCGGTCGCGCTGCAGCGGGTGTTGACCCAGCTGCCGGCCAGCTTCCCGGCACCGATCGTGCTGATCCAGCACATGCCGGCCGCCTTCACCAAGGCGTTCGCCGAACGTCTGGACAAGCTGTGCAAGATCAGCGTCAAAGAGGCCGAGGACGGCGACATGCTGCGCCCAGGCCTGGCTCTGCTGGCCCCAGGCGGCAAGCAGATGATGATCGACGGACGTGGCACGGTGAAGATCCTGCCGGGCGACGAGCGTCTGAACTACAAGCCCTGCGTGGACATCACCTTCGGTTCGGCGGCCAAGTCCTATGGCGACAAGGTGCTCTCCGTGGTGCTCACCGGCATGGGTGCCGACGGTCGCGAAGGGGCGCGCCTGCTCAAGCAGGGCGGCAGCACGGTGTGGGCCCAGGATGAAGCCAGCTGCGTGATCTATGGCATGCCAATGGCCATCGTCAAGGCCAATCTGGCTGATGCGGTGTACAGCCTGGATGAGATCGGCAAGCACTTGGTCGAGGCCTGCGTCTGATGGATGTTCTAAGCCTGATCGGCCTGATCCTGGCCTTCGTCGCCATTGTCGGCGGCAACTTCCTCGAAGGTGGCCATGTTGGTGCCCTGCTCAACGGCCCGGCGGCGCTGATCGTGTTGGGCGGCACCCTGGCGGCGGCGTTGCTGCAGTCGCCATTGTCGGCATTCAAGCGGGCGCTGCAGATCCTGCGCTGGATTTTCTTCCCGCCTCGGGTCGACCTGCCTGGCGGTATCGACCGTGTGGTGAACTGGAGCCTGACCGCGCGCAAGGAGGGCCTGCTGGGCCTGGAAGGCGTGGCTGATGCCGAGCCGGACCCTTATGCCCGCAAAGGGTTGCAGCTGTTGGTGGATGGCGCCGAGCCCGAGTCGATCCGCAGCATCCTGGAGGTGGACTTCCTGACCCAGGAAAGCCGCGATATCCAGGCCGCCAAGGTCTACGAAAGCATGGGTGGCTATGCGCCGACCATCGGTATCATCGGTGCGGTGATGGGCCTGATCCATGTAATGGGCAACTTGGCCGACCCGTCGCAGCTGGGCAATGGCATCGCGGTCGCGTTCGTCGCGACGATCTACGGTGTGGCCAGCGCCAACCTGATCCTGTTGCCGATCGCCAACAAGCTCAAGTCCATCGTCATGCGTCAGTCGCGCTATCGCGAGATGCTGCTCGAAGGCTTGCTGTCGATTGCCGAAGGTGAAAACCCACGCTCCATCGAGCTGAAGCTGCAAGGCTTCATGGAGTAACCCATGCGTCGCCGTCGTCATACCGAGGAACACGAGAATCACGAACGCTGGTTGGTGTCATACGCCGACTTCATCACCTTGCTGTTCGCTTTCTTCGTGGTCATGTATTCGATTTCCTCGATCAACGAGGGCAAGTACAAGGTCATCTCGCAAGCGTTGCTGGGGGTGTTCAACGACCCTGAGCGGAGCATGAAGCCGATCCCCATCGGCGACGAGCAACCGCTGAGCGTCAAGCCTGCCGAACCGCTGATCAAAGACAGCGAGCAGACCGATGCGGGCCTCGCGCAGACCAACAGCGACCCGCTCAAGACCATCAGCGACGATGTGCGTGATGCCTTTGGCGACTTGATCAAGTCCGACCAGATGACGGTGCGCGGCAACGAACTGTGGGTGGAGATCGAGCTGAACTCCTCGCTGCTGTTCGGCAGTGGCGATGCCATGCCCAGCGACAAGGCCTTCGACATCATCGAGAAGGTGGGGCGCATCCTCAAACCGTTCGCCAACCCGGTGCATGTCGAGGGCTTCACCGACAACCAGCCGATCCGTACCGCGCAATACCCGACCAACTGGGAACTGTCGTCGGCCCGGGCGGCCAGCATCGTCCGGCTGTTGGCCATGGAAGGCGTCAATCCCGCACGCATGGCCTCGGTAGGCTATGGCGAGTATCAGCCTGTGGCCACCAACGACACCGCCGAGGGGCGTGCGCGTAATCGTCGGGTGGTATTGGTGATTTCCCGCAACCTTGAAGTGCGTCGCAGCCTGACCGGTTCAGGCAGCGCCAACGCCACGCCGGACGCTGCGTTGCGCCGCGCTGGCACACAAAGTGCACCGGCAACACCAGTAACGGCGGCGGGGCAGTGAATCGTCAATTCTCTGTCACCGCTAGCCCTGTAGGAGCCGGCGAGCCGGCTTCCACGGGGTTTCTGCGGCATCAATGAGTCTAGAGTTGTCCTATGAGAGTCTGGGCAGTAGCCAATCAAAAAGGTGGCGTCGGCAAGACCACCAGCACCATTGCCCTGGCCGGCCTACTGGCCGAGGCGGGCAAGCGCGTGGTCGTGGTCGACCTCGACCCGCACGGCTCGATGACCAGTTACTTCGGGCACAACCCCGATGCGCTGGAGCACAGCTGCTACGACCTGTTCTTGCACAAGGGCACGGTGCCTGAGGGGCTGCCGGGGCAATTGCTGCTGCCGACCAGCGACGAGCGTATTTCGCTGCTGCCATCGAGCACCGCGCTGGCGGTGCTGGAGCGCCAGTCGCCGGGGCAGAGTGGCCTGGGCCTGGTCATCGCCAAGAGTCTGGCGCAGCTGTGGCAGGATTTCGACTTTGCCTTGATCGACAGCCCGCCCTTGCTCGGCGTGCTGATGGTCAACGCCCTGGCCGCGAGCCAGCAACTGGTCGTTCCAGTGCAGACCGAATTTTTGGCCGTCAAGGGCCTGGAGCGGATGATCGGTACCTTGGCGATGGTCAACCGCTCACGTAAGCAAGCCTTGCCCTATCAGATCGTGCCGACCCTGTTCGACCGTCGTACCCAAGCTTCGCTGGGTACCCTCAAACTGCTGCGCGATACCTACGGGGAGCATGTCTGGCAAGGCTATATCCCGGTCGATACGCGCCTGCGCGATGCCAGCCGCAATGGCGTCACGCCTTCGCAGTTCGATGGCAAGAGCCGCGGCGTTATCGCCTATCGGGCACTGCTCAAGCACTTGCTGACCTACAAATCCGCATTGCAGGTGGCCTGATGACGCAACATGCCCAGCCAGTCAGCACCCGGCCACAACTGGCCCTGCAATCCTATCTTGATGGCCTGCTGCAGGAAGCCACCGAGGTAGAAGACATTCACGAAGCGCCGGCCGCCAAGGTGGCCGACGCGCAGCCCAGCGACGAATTCGCCGCTGCCGTACGCGAGGAGCAGGCCCGGGATGCGCGGCAGCAGCCGGCACCAGCAGCGCTAGCCAGCGTCGCCCCCAGGCCATTCGCCGAGCCGAAGGCCAAGGTCTTGCCAACGGTTTTGCCGGTCGAGGCGCCGGTTGTCACCGTGGTCGAGACCGAAGTGGTGGCCGAAGCCAGCGTTCCGGTCCTGACCGAGTCGGCCGTCGAGCCGGTGGCACCGTTGGTCGATGTGCATCTGCCAGCGCCGAACCTGCCCGTACCACCTGCCACCCTCGACGGAAGACCCGCCTGGGCGGCCGAGCCGTTCGAGTGCTTGCTGTTCGACGTGGCCGGCTTGACCTTGGCGGTACCCCTTGTCTGCCTAGGCTCGATCTACAGCCTGGGCGGTCAGGAGTTGACGCCGTTGTTCGGCCAGCCGGACTGGTTCCTCGGGATCCTCAGCTGCCAGGCGGGCAACCTCAAGGTGCTGGATACCGCACGCTGGGTGATGCCTGATCGCTACCGCGATGATTTCCGTCAGGGCCTGCAGTACGTGATTTCCGTCCAGGGCTACGAATGGGGGTTGGCCGTGCACCAGGTCAGCCGTTCCCTGCGTCTGGACCCGGCCGAAATCAAGTGGCGCAGCCAACGTGGCCAGCGCCCCTGGCTGGCTGGCACGGTGATCGAACACATGTGTGCTTTGCTCGACGTCGCCGAACTGGCTGAGTTGATCGCCAGCGGCGCCGTGAAGCAGATGCACGCTAAACATAAATGACAGAACACACCGCCGTTGGCGGATTTCGAGGGGTAGGGGAATGAAAAAGTCGTCCGCACAGGGTTCTGAAGATCCGATTCTGCAGTGGGTAACCTTCCGTCTGGATAACGAGTCCTACGGCATCAACGTCATGCAGGTGCAGGAAGTCCTGCGCTACACCGAGATCGCCCCGGTGCCAGGTGCCCCGAGCTACGTACTGGGTATCATCAACCTGCGCGGCAACGTGGTGACGGTGATCGACACCCGTCAGCGCTTCGGCCTGATGCCTACCGAGGTCACCGACAACACCCGTATCGTGATCATCGAGGCCGACAAGCAGGTGGTCGGCATTCTTGTCGATAGCGTTGCCGAAGTGGTCTACCTGCGCCAGTCTGAAATCGAAACCGCGCCAAACGTCGGTAACGAAGAGTCGGCCAAGTTCATCCAGGGCGTATGCAACAAGAACGGCGAACTGCTGATTCTGGTCGAGCTGGACAAGATGATGACCGAGGAAGAGTGGTCCGAGCTGGAGAACATCTGAGTTGATTTTCGAGGTTGCTGTCATCTTCCTGGCGCTGCTCTGGGCGTTGAGCCTGTGGTTCTTCCTCAACTACAGCAAGCGTCAGCGTGAACTGGCTGCCCAGCAGGCCCAGGGCGATGCACTGCGCGACCAGCGCATCAAGGACCTGGCCAAGCGCCTGGACGATTACCAGAACGTCACCGTGCGCATGGGCGAAGCGATCCACGAAATCCGTGCGGCCGTGGCGACCCTGCCTGACCGGCTGGAGCGGCTGGAGCAGCGTGATCCCAGCAACGTCACCTTCACCCAGGCCGCCAAGCTGGTGGGCATGGGGGCGAGCGTTGCCGAGTTGACCGAGACCTGTGGGCTGACCCAGGCCGAGGCGGAGCTGATGAGCAAGCTGCACCGCACCGAGTGATACAGGGAGGCGACCGAGAGGTCGCCTTCTTCGTTCAGTGGCTGATCCAGGATTGCGCGCTGCCAACCCGCGCGAACCGCCCAAGGGGCGTCAGCGCGCGCTCGGCGGTGCTCCAGCGTTGAACGTCGACATAGGCACGGCCGTTGATGACCGGCAGTTTCATCAGCCTTTCGATCTGCCGCAGTCGGTAGAGGTCTGGCAGCAAGCGGTCGATCACATCGTTCATCATTGCCGGCCCGGTCAGTTGGCTCAGGCGTCGCGTGTAGGCGTGGAATGCCTCCGGGTCCTGGGCGCGGTCGGGCCTGACGCGGTAGAAGTCAGGATGGCGTTGGTAGCGGGCATGCATCTCCTCGGAAATGGCCAGCAGCGTCGGATTGCCAGGGTGGCTTCCGATCATGCTGGTGTTGTATTGAATTTCCATGTCGAGCAGGTTGTTGCTCAGGGGAGGGTGCAGCAACAGCCCATCATCGGTAGTGGCTAGCACGACATCGTCCAGGGTTTGCGCGGTGCATGCGTCGGTGCCTATGCATCCGGAATGCTGCCCACCCGCCTCGAGCAGCTCATCGTCGACATCCATGTAAAGACCACCCTCCTGATACAGCATGGGATAGCGCAGCACGTCCGAGGCTGAGCTGTAGTTGGTGGCGACGCCGCCATTGCCCTCCAGTGCAGCTCGATACTGCGGGTAATGCTTGCTGGTGCTGAACGTCTGAAAGAACGGCTGCTCCTCGAGCGGTTCCACCCGCAAGCCAGGGGCGTTCTCGGTCAGCTGGCGGAAGTTTTGTTCATAGACCTGGGGATGGGCGTTGGAAAGGAACAAGCGGTACTGGTACTGAGTGCTGTTCAAGCGCCTGGCGTTTCTGGCGAGGTTTTCCACCAGGTTCGGGGCGATCACCTTGTCGCCGACCCACAGCGACGAAATCTTCTTTGGAATCGGGCGTGCGCCAATTGGTGTGTCGGGGATGTGCAGCGGCAACTGCAAGTCTACGCCAAGTCTGCGCAGCGTGGCCATGCGCATGTCGTCGGTCACATGGCGTGGGCCAGGCATGACCCGACGCACCAACGGATCACCTGGGCGGGCTTCATACACAGTCGGCTCGACACTGTTCAGTTCGCTTTTTTCGACGAACACATCGAACTCGATATCGTAGACAAGGTCGAGCTCTACCAGGTAGCCATCGACGGCATAGCTGCCAGTGATGACTTGTGTCTTGGTCGCCCAGTCCACCGAACGACCGACCGGAAAGACCTCTGCTGCAGGCAATTGCTCTGCACGCGCTGGTCCAGCCTCGAAGAACGGCGCCACGTCCAGTTCCGGCAGGTGCGGCGGATCCATGGGGCTGAGTGGGTATCCCCACTGCTCGTTGACTCGCACCGGTCTGACGAAATCGCCCGATTTGAAACTGAACAGCTTACCGCCCTGGGATGCTGCATGCGCTACTGCGGGCGCGGCGTTCAATAGCCCCCAGGCCACACTGCCGACACCGGCTTGCTTGGCCCGAAGGGATCTGCCGTTGATAGCCCGATCCAGACCCAGGGCAATCTGTGCGATGCCCCCTACGGCCAGCAAGGGTGCCAGCCCTGGCACCACGAAAGTGAGGGGGGCCACGAAGTTGAGGGTGGCGTTCAGGTAACTGGCCCATTTGGACTTGGTCACCTCAGCGTTGCTGGTGATCATGAAATCGGCATCGTCATAAGTGCGTTGACGCTGGCGCTCGGCCAGCGCCTGGAACAGGTCGCCGGTGATCCTCGGGTTGTACTTGCCTGGTCGGTAGTTGACGTAGGTGCGCGGCGGCCAGCGACCGTCATCGTTGAAGTAACCATGTTCCGGGGGAAGCCTGTGGTTGAGCGGGTAGACCCCCAGCCCTTCCAGGGCGGTGTCCAGGCCGCTGAAGTCGATACCTTGAGGGCCATCGGCCAAGCGAAAGTGTCGTTTCAGGGCCTGGCGGCTGGCGGCATTCCTGCACTGCTGGCCCACCCAGTCCTTGAGCAGCTCTTCACTGGCGAACTCCAGCAGAGGCGAGCTGTTGCCGGGTGCATAGAGCAGGGTCAGGTCGGAGCTGGCGTCGTTGAGGTACAGCAGGTCGGTGGCGGCATAGCCATAGATGTTCAAGGTGCTCAGGCGCAAGCCCTTGCCACGGGGAATCAGGCCTGCGGCGCGCCAGGCGAGCTTGCGTGCTGCATCGCTGAGGCTGCCTTCAGCAATCTGCTTGTTGCAGGCGGCGATGAAATTGAGTTTGCAGCACAGGCGGTAGCCTGGCAGATGGTCCCGCCAGTACGCATCCAGCAATGCCGTGTAGCGACTGTGGAAATCCAGCGCCTCGATGTGACGTTGCAGTGCTTCGGCACGCACGTCGAGCAGTGTCGAGTGGTCGTAACGGGCGGGTGTGGTGCGCCTGAACAGGCCGTTGAACACCTGGTACCACGCGCCGTTATCGGTCAAGGGTTGCGCTGGTAACCGATCGACGATAGTAATCGGGCCATCGCCAGGAAGCTTGCCGGCCCACGGCTGGTTGAACAGCCCACCGAAAAAATCGTTGTTGGTCTCGCCTTGCCAGTTCATCAGCACGGCCTGAGTGAGGCTTATGCATTGCACGACAACGGCCTGGTAACTGGCGACGCCATCTGGATGGACATGCAGCGTTACCACATCGACCTGATCAGGGTCGAGGTCCACACCTTGTGCCGATAGCCAGTCGCCAATCGCGCGGCTGGCCTCGCGATCGGGTCGAGGAACAGTGGCCAGATGGTCGCGTACGAACTGGACGCCGGCAGTGTTGATCCGAGAGCTGGGCATGTCGATCTCCGTGGCTGTGAAAAGCCATAGCATCGACCGACTCAGCGCCAGCGCAACGGTAGATAATGCTTGCCCGACAACTCAGTGGCCTGGAGCAGGCAGGCCCGGCAGCACTTCGGTCACGTCACGCTCGCCCGGAGGAGAATCGTCGAAACCATAGGGCACCTTGCCGCGCAGCTGCCAGGCAAAGGCGATGATCTCAGCGATCGTCAGGTACAGTGCCTCGGGAATCTGCTCGCCCAACTCCAGGCGTGCCAGCAGGCGCACCAGTTCGGCGTTCTCGTAGATCGGTACTTCGTGTTCGCGGGCCAGGGCGAGAATGGCCTCGGCCAGTTCGTCTTCGCCCTTGGCGCTGAGGGTAGGGGCGTTTTGGCCGTCATAGCTCAGGGCGATAGCCTGGCGTGATTGCGGGTAGCTCATGCGGTTTCGTCCACCCAACGTTGTTCGACGCGGGTACGTGGCCCGTGCGGTGGAATGCCCGGGTGGCACTCCAGGTCGCCGACATCCACGCCACGCGCCAGAAGGCGCGCGCGCAGCTCACCCAGTTGACTGTCGATCAGCTGGGCGGTCCGCTCACGTTCTGCCCACAATTGCCCGCAAAGCCGGCCCCGGCTCAGTTGGGCCTGAACCTGCAAGGGCCCCAATGGGGCAAGGTCGAAGGCCAGCTCGATACGCCACAAGGCTTCACCCAGGGGCTGCGGCTCGCGCTGGCGGTCGGCTTGCTGCTGCGGGGTTTCCTCGCGTTGCAGCTTCACCTGCAAAGGAATGAACTCCTGGCCGTGACGGACCGGGATTTCAGTCTGCCAGGTGGTCTGCAGGTTGCCATTTTCCAGGTTGCCGGTTTGTTGCAGGCTGCTCAGTGCATGGCTCTGCACTCGCGAGATGGCGGCTGCGGCCAGGCGTAGCAGCTGTTGCAGGTCGCTTTCGTCCTCCATCGCCTGCATCAGCCGAGAAGGCAGCGGAAAGGCCCCAGGTGGCGGTTTTGGCGTGACACGCTCAAGCATGCCCAGGGCACCACGGGCGACGGCGGGCATGACCTGGGCCAGTGTCGAGGCGCTGGTCGAAGGCGCGATGGGCGCTTGCGCGGAGGCTTGCGCCACCAGCCTGACCAGTTGCGCCTTGAGGTCCGTGGCCACGCCGGCGGGCTGCCCGCTTAGCAGTTTCGCTTCAAGAAAGGCGCCGCTGTTGCCCAGCGCCTGGGCGATGGCTTTCACATCCCCGAGCTGACGCACTTCAGGCAAGTTGGCCAGCACGCGCTCGGCGATGGCGCGTACCTCGCCATTGCTGCCAGGGTCGCGGGTGATCTGCTGCAAGGCGTTGAGCAGGCCTGGCAACGAGGCCTGGCGGCTTTGCTGGGTGACGAGTTGCTGGGCAATGCTCAGTTGATCCTGACGACCGCTCAGGGGTACGAACTTCAGCGACTGGTCACCCTGCACCAGCGCGCTCAGCAGGCTGCCCACCGGTAGCGGGCGAGGGCTGTCGATGGTCAGGGTGGCCCCGGCCTGGGCACTGTTGAGCAGGCTCACCAGCGAGCGGAAGTTGGCCGTCTGACCCGGAGCCTGTGGCAAGGGCTGATTGGTCAGCACCTTGCCTTGCAGCAGAGTACCGACCGGCACCTTGCTGGTGTCCAGGCGGGTGAGGGTGGCGATATTGCTGGCACCGGCCTGCTGCACCATCACCGCCAGGCGATTGCTCTCTGGCTGGCTCACGGTGATCTGGCTGCCCTGGGGCAGTGGCTGGCTGGCGCTGGCCTGCACCTGGGTCTGGTTGCCGTTGGCCTGAAGAATGCGCAGCACCAGTTGGAAGTCCTGGCCCACCTGGCGCAACGAAACCACCTCGGCCTGCGCGGTCTCGCCTGGCTTGAGCAACCCCGGCTGGGCTTGCAGCAGGCTCAGCAGTTCGCCGGTCATGGCCGCTTTGATCGCTTGCGGGTTGATCGCGGTTTGTGTGCCGAGACTATTGATTTCAGTCATGATTGTATACAACCTGTCGAACCCGCCCTCTTGGCAGCGAGGCGCCGCATGTAATAATGCCGCTCGTCCGCCACTGCCAGTATAACGGCAGCGAGGCGGGCGACTTGAGACTCCGGGGTCAGGTTCGGTGTCGTCTCCATCGCGGGTTCACCCGTGAAGAAGACGACACCGAACAGGATCCCGAAACTGGATAAGGCGAACCTGTGACCCTTCACCTCCAAGCCGTGGGCCTTGCCTGCGAGCGCGACCTGCGCCTGCTGTTCGAGCACCTGCATTTCGAACTGCGGCCTGGCGACATGCTGCAGATCAGCGGCCCCAACGGCAGCGGTAAGACCAGCCTGCTGCGCCTGCTGGCCGGGCTGATGCAGCCTACTGCCGGGCAGATTCTGCTGGGTGGCAAGCCATTGGCCGAGCAGCGCCATGCCTTGGCCAGCATTCTGTTGTGGATTGGTCACGCCGCTGGTATCAAGGACCTGCTGACCGCCGAGGAAAACCTCACCTGGTTGTGCGCCTTGCACCGACCGGCCAGCGAGGAGGCCATCTGGAATGCGCTGGAGGCCGTCGGCCTGCGCGGTTTCGAAGACGTGCCCTGCCATACCCTGTCCGCAGGGCAGCAGCGGCGGGTGGCCCTGGCCCGGTTGTACCTCGACAGCCCAGCGCTGTGGATTCTCGACGAACCCTTCACGGCTTTGGACAAGCAGGGCGTGGCGCAACTGGAGGCGCACCTTGCGGCCCATTGCGAGCAGGGCGGTACAGTGGTGCTCACCACTCACCACACCCTGGAGCGCAAACCCTCCGGCTACCGAGAACTGAACCTGGGGCAATGGGCGGCATGAGTGTATTCATCCTGTTGTTGCGCCGAGAAGCGCGTCTGCTGTTTCGCCGCCCGGCCGAGTTGGCCAACCCGCTGGTGTTCTTCGCCATCGTCGTGGCGCTGTTTCCGCTGGCGGTAGGCCCTGAAAGCCAATTGTTGCAAACCTTGTCGCCAGGTCTGGTCTGGGTCGCGGCGCTGCTGGCGGTGTTGCTGTCGCTCGATGGCCTGTTCCGCAGCGATTTCGAGGATGGCTCGCTGGAGCAATGGGTGTTGTCGCCGCATCCCCTGGCCATGCTGGTGCTGGCCAAGGTACTGGCGCACTGGATCTTTTCTGGGTTGGCGCTGGTATTGTTGGCGCCACTGCTGGCGTTGATGCTGGGCCTGCCGAGCCACTGCCTGCCGGTGCTGCTGGGTTCTCTGCTGCTGGGTACTCCCGTGCTGAGCCTGCTGGGCGCGGTGGGGGCTGCCTTGACCGTCGGGCTCAAGCGAGGTGGTTTGCTGCTGGCGTTGCTGATTCTTCCGTTGTATATCCCAGTATTGATCCTGGGCAGTGGTGCGTTGCAAGCGGCGTTGCAGAATATGCCGGCAACCGGCCATCTGCTCTGGCTTGCCAGCCTGACTGCCCTGGCAGTGACATTGGCACCCTTTGCGATCGCCGCCGGCCTCAAGATCAGCGTCGGCGAATAACGAGTCCCGGGCTTTCAAGCCCGGCAAATACCCTGGATGTACCCTGATGAAAATAAGCTGGACGTGGTTCCACAAGCTGGGCTCCCCAAAATGGTTCTATGCCATCAGCGGTCGAATGCTGCCGTGGCTGACCGTCTCCGCCATCTTGCTGCTGGTCACCGGCGTGATCTGGGGATTGGCCTTCGCCCCGCAGGATTACCAGCAAGGCAACAGCTTCCGCATCATCTATATCCATGTACCGGCGGCCATGCTGGCGCAGTCCTGCTACGTGCTGTTGGCAGTGGCCGGGGTAGTGGGGCTGGTGTGGAAGATGAAGCTGGCCGATGTCGCGCTGCAGTGCGCAGCCCCCATTGGCGCCTGGATGACCGCCGTGGCGCTGGTTACTGGGGCCATCTGGGGCAAGCCGACCTGGGGTAGCTGGTGGGTGTGGGATGCGCGGCTGACGTCGATGCTCATCCTGCTGTTCCTGTACTTCGGCATCATCGCCCTCGGCCAGGCGATCAGTAACCGTGACAGCGCGGCCAAGGCGTGCGCGGTGCTGGCCATTGTCGGAGTGGTGAACATCCCGATCATCAAGTACTCGGTGGAGTGGTGGAACACCCTGCACCAGGGCGCCACCTTCACCCTGACGGAAAAACCGGCGATGCCCGCCGAGATGTGGTTGCCCCTGTTGCTCACGGCGCTGGGCTTCTACTGCTTCTTCGGTGCCGTGCTGCTGCTGCGCATGCGCCTGGAAGTGCTCAAGCGCGAGGCGCGGGCCAGTTGGGTACGTGAAGAAGTCCTGAACAGCCTGGGTCGGAGGGTGGCGTGATGAGCTTTGCTTCATTCGGCGACTTCCTCGCCATGGGTCATCATGCCCTGTACGTCTGGTCGGCATACGGCATCTGCGTGGCGGTGCTGGCGGTCAATGTCGCCATGCCCTTGCTGGCCCGTCGCCGCTACCTGCAAGAAGAGGCGCGCCGTCTGCGCCGGGAGAACAACCAGTGAATCCGCAGCGCAAGAAACGCCTGTTGCTTATCCTCGGCCTGCTGGTCGGTGTCGGCGTTGCCGTCGGCTTTGCCTTGAGCGCCCTGCAGCAGAACATCAACCTGTTCTATACACCGACTCAGATCGCCAACGGCGAAGCACCGCTGGACACACGCATCCGTGCCGGTGGCATGGTGGAAAAAGGCTCGGTGCAGCGTTCGTCCGACTCGCTGGACGTACGTTTCGTGGTCACCGACTTCAACAAGTCGGTGCCGATCACCTACCGCGGCATCCTGCCTGACCTGTTCCGCGAAGGGCAGGGCATCGTTGCCCTGGGCAAGCTCAATGCCGACGGTGTGGTGGTGGCCGACGAGGTGTTGGCCAAGCACGATGAGAAATACATGCCGCCGGAAGTCACCAAGGCACTGAAGGAAAGCGGCCAGGCCGCCACTGGTGCGGAGTCCAAGCCATGAATGCGGCGTTGGTGATCCCTGAGCTGGGACAATTGTCGATGATCCTGGCGATCTGCTTCGCCGTCGTGCAGGCCAGTGTGCCGTTGTTGGGGGCCTGGCGTGGCGACAGCCTGTGGATGAGCCTGGCGCGCCCGGCGGCCTGGGGGCAGTTCGCGTTTCTGGCGTTCGCTTTCGCCTGCCTGACCCACGCCTTCATGACCGACAATTTCTCGGTCGCCTATGTGGCCAGCAACTCCAACAGTGCCTTGCCCTGGTACTACAAGTTCAGCGCGGTGTGGGGTGCCCATGAGGGCTCGTTGCTGTTGTGGGCGCTGATTCTCGGTGGCTGGACCTTTGCCGTATCGGTGTTCTCGCGGCAACTGCCGCACGTGATGCTGGCCCGGGTACTGGCGGTGATGGGCATGATCAGCGTCGGTTTCCTGTCATTCCTGATCATCACCTCCAACCCTTTCCAGCGTCTGCTGCCGCAGGTGCCGACCGACGGACGCGACCTCAACCCGTTGCTGCAGGACTTCGGCCTGATCGTCCATCCGCCGATGCTGTACATGGGCTATGTCGGCTTCTCGGTGGCATTCGCCTTCGCCATTGCCGCTCTGCTGGGTGGCCGTCTCGATGCGGCCTGGGCACGCTGGTCGCGGCCCTGGACCATCGTTGCCTGGGCGTTTCTCGGGGTGGGTATCACCCTGGGATCGTGGTGGGCCTACTACGAGTTGGGCTGGGGCGGCTGGTGGTTCTGGGACCCGGTGGAGAATGCCTCGTTCATGCCGTGGCTGGTGGGTACGGCGCTGATCCATTCGCTGGCGGTGACCGAAAAACGTGGTGTCTTCAAAAGCTGGACGGTACTGCTGGCCATCGCCGCGTTCTCCCTGAGCCTGTTGGGAACCTTCCTGGTCCGTTCCGGGGTGCTGACCTCGGTGCATGCCTTCGCCGCCGACCCGTCCCGAGGCGTGTTCATCCTGATCTTCCTGCTGTGCGTGGTCGGCGGTTCGCTGACCCTGTTCGCCCTGCGCGCACCGGTGGTGAAAAGCCAGGTCGGCTTTGCCCTATGGTCGCGCGAGACATTGCTGTTGGCCAATAACCTGATTCTGGTGGTGGCAGCCTCGATGATCCTGCTGGGTACCTTGTACCCCCTGGTGCTCGACGCGCTGACCGGGGCCAAGCTATCGGTCGGCCCCCCTTACTTCGATGCCTTGTTCCTGCCCTTGATGGCGTTGCTGATGGTGGTGCTCGGCGTCGGCGTGGTGGTGCGTTGGAAGGACACCCCTGGCACGTGGCTGGTCAGCATGATGACCCCGGTGTTGATCGGCAGCGCAGTGCTTGCACCGGTTGCGGGCCTGATCGTCGACGACTTCGACTGGCCGACCTTGAGCGCCTTCGCCCTGGCGTCCTGGGTTGTGCTGGCTGGCCTGCGCGATATCGTCGACAAGACCCGTCACAAAGGCCTGGTCAAGGGCATGCGCGGCCTGAGCCGCAGCTATTGGGGCATGCAGCTGGCGCACCTGGGCCTGGCGGTCTGCGCCCTGGGCGTGGTGCTGTCGAGCAACAACAGCGCCGAGCGCGACCTGCGCATGGCTCCGGGCGAGAGCATCGAGCTGGGCGGTTATCACTTCCTTTTCCAGGGCGCCAAGCACTTCGAGGGCCCTAACTTCATCTCCGACAAGGGTACGGTGGTGGTGTCCCGCGAGGGCCGCGAGATCACCACGCTGCACCCTGAAAAGCGCCTGTATACCGTGCAGCAGTCGATGATGACCGAAGCCGGTATCGATGCCGGTTTCACCCGTGACCTGTACGTTGCCTTGGGCGAGCCGCTGGAGAACGGCGCCTGGGCCGTGCGTGTGCACATCAAGCCTTACGTCCGCTGGATCTGGCTGGGCGGTCTGCTGACCGGTCTGGGCGGATTGCTGGCGGCCCTGGACCGACGTTACCGCGTCAAGGTCAAGACCCGGGTGCGTGATGTCCTGGGCGTGTCTGGAGCAGCTGTATGAAGCGTTGGATCATGGTAGTACCCCTGGCGGTGTTCCTGCTGGTGGCGGTGTTTCTCTACAAGGGGCTGTTCCTCAAGCCCGACGAGCTGCCTTCGGCGATGATCGGCAAGCCGTTCCCGGCGTTCTCCCTCGCCTCGGTGCAAGGCGATCGCAATCTCACCCAGGCCGATCTGCTTGGCCGCCCGGCGCTGGTCAACGTCTGGGCGACCTGGTGCCCATCGTGCAAGGTCGAGCACCCGTACCTGAACCAACTGGCCCAGCAGGGTGTGGTGATCCATGGGGTCAACTACAAGGACGACAATGCCGCCGCGCAGAAGTGGCTGGCGGAGTTCCACAACCCTTACCAGCTCGATATCCGTGACCAGCAGGGCACGCTGGGGCTGGACCTTGGTGTGTATGGCGCACCGGAAACCTTCCTGATCGATGCCCAGGGCATCATCCGCTACAAGCACGTCGGTGTCGTCGACGCGGCGGTCTGGCGTGAGCAACTGGCGCCGCTGTATCAAGGGCTGGTCGATGAGGCCAAGCCATGAGGCGCTGGCTTGCAGCCGCCGTGCTGGGCATGAGCCTGGCCGGCGTGGCCAAGGCGGCCATCGACACCTACCAGTTCCGCGATGAGGCAGAGCGCGAGCGTTACCAGCAACTGACCAAGGAATTGCGCTGCCCCAAATGCCAGAACCAGGACATCGCCGACTCCAACGCACCGATTGCCGCTGACCTGCGCCGCGAAATCTTCCGCATGCTGGGCGAGGGCAAGAGCAACCAGCAGATCATTGACTTCATGGTCGACCGCTATGGCGATTTCGTGCGCTATAAGCCGGCGCTCAGTGGGCGGACCTGGCTGCTGTGGTTTGGCCCTGGGATTCTGCTGGCCGGTGGCTTCGTGGTATTGGCGGTGATGGTCCGTCGACGCCGCGACCCTGCCGCGCAGGGTGCCAAGGAGCTGTCCGTCGAAGAACGCGAGCGTCTCGCCAAACTGCTGGATAAAGAACAGACCCATGACTGAATTCTGGCTTAGTGCGGGCCTGCTGCTGCTCGCCGCCCTCGGCTTCTTGCTGATTCCGATCCTGCGTGGCCGCCGTCGCCAGCAGGAAGAAGACCGTACCGCACTGAACGTGGCCCTGTATCAGGAACGGGTCGCCGAACTGGCTGCCCAGCAGGCGGCCGGTGTGCTCGATGAAACGCAGTTGGCCAGTGGGCGTGACGAAGCGGCCCGTGAACTGCTGGCTGACACCGAAGGTGGCGAGGCGCAGCGTCAGGGCTATCTGGGCAAAGCCTTGCCGTTGCTGGCGGCGGTACTTGTTCCCGTAATGGCATTGGGGCTGTACCTGCACTTTGGTGCAGCGGACAAGGTCGAGTTGACTGAGGAGTTCGCCGAGGCGCCCAAGACCCTGCAAGAGATGACCTCGCGCCTGGAGCGCGCTGTCCAGGCCCAGCCAGACTCTGCCGAGGGCCTGTACTTTCTGGGCCGTTCCTATATGGCCGAGCAGCGCCCAGCCGATGCAGCGCGTACCTTCGAGCGTGCCGTAGCCTTGGCCGGGCGCCAGCCCGAGTTGCTCGGCCAGTGGGCCCAGGCGCTGTACTTTGCCGCCGACAAGCAATGGAGCGCGCCATTGCAGGCGCTTACCGACGAAGCACTGCAAGCCGATCCGAAGGAAGTGACCAGCCTGGGCCTGCGAGGCATCGCGGCGTTCGAGGGCGAGCGCTACCAGGAAGCCATCGACTACTGGCAGCGACTGCTTGCCCTGTTGCAGGAGGGTGATGCCTCGCGCGCGGCTCTGCAGGGCGGCATCGACCGCGCCGCCGAGCGGCTCGGTGGCAAGCCCGCCGCACCCGTGGCAGCACGGGTGAAAGTGCGTGTGGAGCTGGCCGCTGCGCTCAAGGACAAGGTCAAGCCTGACGACACGGTGTTCATCTTCGCCCGTGCCCTGAACGGCCCACCGATGCCTCTGGCGGCCAAGCGGGTGACGGTCGCGCAGTTACCGATCGAAGTGGAGTTGTCCGACGCCGATGCGATGATGCCGCAGATGAAACTGTCCGACTTTGCCGAAGTCAAACTGGTTGCCCGTGTCTCACGTGCCGGCCAACCGACCCGCGGCGAGTGGATCGGCCAAGGCGCGCCATTGGCCAAAGGCACCCAGGCTACCCAGCACCTGATCATCGACAGCCCCGATTTGTAAGAGAACCACGCCATGCACAGCACCGTCCGCCTGACCCTGATCACCCTGGCCCTGGGTTTGTCTGCGTGTACGGTGCACGAGCCGTACGAGCAGCCCGAACCTCGCATCGAGACGCCGCCGCACCAGGGGCCGGCGGTAAAGCCATTGCCGGGTAGTCGACCGTCTACCCAGCCGAGCAAGCCGGCGTCGATACCCAAACCGATGCCGCGCACCTCCGCGAGCTTCGCGCCGCCACCGGGCGGTGCCAGCCACTGGGACCCGAAACTGGGTGTATACGTGCTAGAGAAAAAACCTAATACCTTCTACAGACAGCGCACCTATTACCGCTGGGATGGGGGCTGGAGCTGGTCGCTGAGCCCTGATGGGCCGTGGCAGGAAACCGACAGCAGTGGTGTGCCCGGCGGTCTTGGCAGGGCATTCGCCCAATAGGCCCTTGGGGCAAACCACCATTACAGTACAGTTGAACCTCGATTTATCGATTGACTGTACTGTACGGTAACTCCGCATAATGCCCCTTTGAACGAACTCGGAGGCGGCATGAGCAAAACAGTTCTGGTACTGGTGGAGACCGTCGACGATTACCTGCCTTTGCTGGAAGAGGCAGGCTATCGGCTGATCCGAGCCCCGTCGCCCTCGCTACGTGCCGATGCCATCGCCAACCATGCCCATGAGATCGACGCGGTACTCACCCGTGGCCCGCTTGGCTTGACCGCCGCCGAGATCGACACGCTACACCAGCTGCGGATCATCTGCGTGATCGGTGCCGGCTATGAGCAGGTCGACCTAGCCGCCGCCGCCGCGCGTGGTATTACCGTCACCAATGGCGCCGGAGCCAACGCCACGGCAGTCGCCGACCATACCTTGGCCATGCTGCTGGCGCTGCTGCGCGATATCCCTCGCGCCGACGCCGGTACCCGCCGAGGCGAATGGAACCGGGTAATCAGCCCCTCGGTCAGCGGCAAACGCCTGGGCATCCTCGGTCTCGGTGCAGTCGGGCAAGCGATTGCCAAGCGTGCCCACCTGGGCTTTGACATGAGCATCAGCTACCACAGCCGCACGGCTCGCCAGGACGTGCCCTACGCCTGGTTCGACAGCCCACTGAGCCTGGCCCGGGACGTGGACATTTTGGTGGTCGCCACGCCGGGGGGCGCCACTACCCGACACCTGGTCGATGCCCAGGTGCTGGAGGCGCTGGGGGCCGAGGGCTACCTGGTTAACATCGCCCGTGCCAGTGTGGTGGATACCCAGGCCTTGGTCGCAGCACTCGAGCGCGGGCAGATCGCCGGTGCCGCGCTGGACGTGTTCGATGACGAGCCTGCCGTGCCCGATGCGCTCAAGGCCCTCGGCAACACCGTGCTGACGCCCCATGTAGCTGGCCTGTCGCCGGAGGCCGCGCGGGATACTGTGTCCCTGGTATTGCGCAACCTGCAGGCCTTCTTTGCCGGCGAGCCCGTGCTGACGCCGGTGCGCCAGTAACCTTCGCTTTCGATTCCGCCCGGCGGTGACCGGGCCTCAAGGAGTGTTTGATGCAACTCGAGATATTCCAGGTCGATGCCTTCAGTGCTGAGCCTTTCGGGGGCAACCCAGCGGCGGTGATTCCGCTGGATAGCTGGCTGCCGGACGACAGGCTCCAACGCATTGCCGAAGAGAACAACCTATCCGAAACCGCTTACTTCGTCCGCAATGGCGAGACGTACGACCTGCGTTGGTTCACCCCGGCGGTCGAGGTCGATCTGTGCGGGCATGCCACGCTGGCGTCGGCCTATGTGCTGTTCGAGCAATTGGGCGAACAGGCACAAGTGCTGCGCTTCAATACCCGCAGCGGCGAACTGCGGGTCAGCCGTGGCGCCGACGGACTGCTGGCGATGGACTTTCCGGCCAGGCAGCCGGTCGCGGTGGACACCCCCGCAGGTTTGCTGCAAGCCCTGGGTCTGAACGTAGCGGGGCAGCTTTACCGCAGTGATGACTTCGTGCTGATGATCGATGACGCTTCGCTGCTTGAACCGCTCAAGCCAGATTTCGTCGCATTGTCAGCCTTCGATGTACGCGGTATCGCTGTCACTGCTCCGGGTCGTGGCTATGATTTCGTCACTCGATGGTTCGGCCCGCGGGTCGGAGTCAACGAGGACCCGGTCACGGGTTCGGCCCACACCTCGCTGGCGCCGTTGTGGGCCGAACGCCTGGGCAAGACCAGTCTGAGCTGCGAGCAGGGCGGGGCACGCAAGGGTCAGCTGCATTGTGAAGTGCCTGGCAATGGCCGGGTGATCATCAGCGGCCGGGCGGCGCTCTACCTCAAGGGTCGCGTGTTCATCTGACTGGCAGACCGCACCGTTCCTGAAAGTGCAAGCCATCCCTGAGCGGATTTATCCGCGATGCGCCGCGCGGGCGGCGCTTTTTTCCCGGCAGGCACCCGGCAGCCTTCGAATGGCCGTTCGTCGGGAGTGCGGGCTCTCGTAGAGTCCCATTCTCCGCCCCTCCCGAGATCACCCGTATTGGCCTGCTTCCTGTCACCTGACTTTCCAGTCAACTGCGCAAGAAGTTGCGCACTCAAATGTGGATAAACCTGTGCACACATTCCTGTAGGCCTTGAGAAATATGGCGTACAGGCAACTGCGCAACTTTTTGCACACCACTGCGCAAGAAGTTGCGCACTTTTCCCGTGGTTTTTTCCGAAAAAGCTCCCCGATTTTCAGCGTGGATCGCTGCAGGCCTTGATCTACAAGGCTTTTCCTCAAGTTGGCACGACTTTTGTCATATCAAGATCCGATTGACCGGCAATTAGCTGCCGAAAAAGGCACTTATCCACAGCAAGGAGAGCAGCACCATGGCAACACCCGCGTACATGTCCGTCACCGGCGAAAAACAAGGCCTGATCACCGCTGGCGCGTTCACCGCCGATTCGGTGGGCAACACCTACCAGGAAGGCCACGAAGACCAGGTGATGGTCCAGGGCTTCGACCACCAGGTGATCATCCCCCGTGATCCGCAGTCCGGCCAACCGACCGGCCAGCGCGTGCACAAACCGGTGAAGATCACCAAGGTCTTCGACAAGGCCTCGCCACTGCTGCTGGCGGCCCTGACCTCCGGTGAGCGCATGACCAAGGTCGAGATCAAGTGGTACCGCACCTCGGCCGCCGGCACCCAGGAGCACTACTACACCACCGTCCTGGAAGACGCGATCATCGTCGACATGAAGGACTACATGCACAACTGCCAGGACCCGGCCAACGCCCACTTCACCCACCTGGAAGACGTGTACTTCACCTACCGCAAGATCACCTGGACCCACGAGGTCTCCGGGACTTCCGGTTCCGACGACTGGCGCGTTCCGGTCGCAGGCTAAACCTGGATCACACCGCTGCCTGCCGCGTTCGCGCGGCGGGCTGCGGTCGTTTTCACTACGTTTTCCTAAAGGAGGACAGGGATGTTTGCCGCCGCGAACCAGACCCATTTCAGCTTGCACATCGACGGCCTGGAGCACGATTTCCAGGTCCTCGCCTTCAACGGCACGGAAGCCATCAGCCACGCCTATGCCATTGACCTCGAGCTGGTCAGCGAACGCCCTTCGCTGGACCTGGAACGCCTGCTGCACAAACCCGCTTTCCTCCAGCTCGGCGATGCCGGCCGTGGCCTGCACGGCCTGAGCCCTCCCGCCAACCCGGCCAAGCGCCCGCTGGGCAGTGAGGTGCTGGCATGAGTGGCGAATCCAAGCAACGCGAAGCGCAAGTCGCGGTCGCCCCGCTCAACACCATCGACGCCAAGGACGTGGGCCGCGGCGCCGCCGCCTTCGACGCCTGGTTGCAGTCGGTCAGCAGCGGCTACGTCACCCTCGAACGGATCAAGACCGTGGCCGGTGCCTTGCCGGTGGTGGGCAACATCATGGCCCTGGTCGACGCCCTGGGCGATGTGGTCACCCTGGTCAAGAGCAAGCACCGCCAGGTGCTCGACTGGGTCAGCCTGGGCATCAACCTGATCGGCGTATTGCCGGCGCCGCCGACCATGGCAGCCGCCCGCATGAGCTTGCGCCCGACCTTGTTCCTGGTCCGCCAGGAGCTGCGCAACAGCGCCAAGATGCTGCTGGGCGACTCGCTGATCACGGTGCTGATGGGCCACCTCAACGCCACCATCGCCGGGACCCTCGACGACTTTGTGACCCAGGCACAGCCAAAGATCGCCGGCATTCTCAAGGACGCGGGCGATCTGGGTACCAAGGTGACTGGCGAAATTGCCACGGGCCTGGAGAAAGTCGTGCTCGGCCAACTCGACGCCCAGGGCGACAAGGCGGCGGCGAGCAAGCAGATGGCAGCCGCCAGCGACCAGTTGCTCAACGACCCCAAGGCGGCGATCAGCAACTTCTTCGGGGCGGTGCACAGCGCCTGCAAGGCGGCTGGTAAAGGCATGGCCAACAGCGCTACCAGCAAGCTGATGCCCGATGACATCAAGAACAGCGTGCTGGCCAATACCGGGCAGCTGCGAGCGCTGGGCGGGGAAATGGCCACGCAGCTGAACAAGCTGTCCGATCCTGCGACGCAGATGAGCATCGGCTGGATGCTGACGGTGCTGGGTGGGGCGGTGGCAGGCTTCCGCAGCCGCCACAAGAACGGCCAGCCAGGGGTGGCCAAGCCGGATACCGTGACCAAGGTGGAGCGGGAGCAGAGCAAGGGTGAGCTTGCTGTCGTGGGTAAACAGGCCCCGGCCGAGCAGACCCCAAGCCCCAAGCGTCCACCGTGCCCCGCTGAACCGAAGGCCCGTACCGGCCACAGCATCAGCTTCTCGCTGGGCTCGGAATTCATTCAGCACACCGATTTCAGCTTGCCTGGCCCATTTCCCATCGAGTGGGAGCGGATCTACCACTCGCGCCTGGCCGAGTACGACCAGGGCAGCCTGGGCGCTCGTTGGGTAACCGAGTTCACCACCCGCATCGACATCGTCGGCAAAGGCGTGCTGTTCCACGACTTCGACGGCCGCAGCCACGCATTCGAGCTGCCCAAGGTCGGCAAGGCGCTGTTCAACGCCATCGAAGACTTGCTGCTGGTGCGCAGCACCGACAGCGAACTGGTGATCTGCCGTGGGTTCGTGCGCAAGGAATACTACCTGCGCGTGGGCGATCGTTATTACCTGCGCAAGATCCTGCTGGAGAACGACGCCGGCTGCATGCTGCATTACGAGCATCGCCACGACGGCCGCCCGGTGCTGTCCGACATCATCACCTTCCAGGGTGATGCGAAGAACGTCCTACGTCACCTCGGCACCCTGATCGATGATCACGGCCATATCAAAGGCCTGTGGGAAATGCGCGACGGTCAGCCGCTTCGTCAGCTGTGCGCCTACCACTACGACGACCAAGGCGACCTGATCGCGGCCCAGGACGAGAACGGCGCCGCCTGGCATTACCAGTATCAGCACCATCTGGTTACCCGCTACACCGACCGCACCGGGCGCGGCATGAACCTGGAATGGGAGGGCAGCAGCGCCCAGGCCAAGGCCATCCATGAATGGGCCGACGACGGCAGCTACGACACGCGTCTGGCGTGGGACGAGAACATCCGCCTGACCTACGTCACCGACGCTCACGGCCAGGAGACCTGGTACTACTACGATATCCAGGGCCACCTGTATCGCATCCGCTACCCGGACGAACGCTCCGAGTGGCTGTTCCGCGATGAGCGCAAGAAGCTCCTGCGCCACGTGCACGCCGATGGCAGCGAAGACCGCTACGACTACGACGATCAAGGCAGCGTCATTCGCCATATCCGTGCCGACCACAGCAAGACGCACTTTGCCTACGACGACCGTCGTCACCCGATCAAGATCCGCGACGCAGAAGGCGGCCTGTGGCTGCGTGATTACGACCGGAAAGGCAACCTGGTCGAAACCACCGACCCGCTGGGCAACAAGACCGAATTCGCCTACACGCCTTCGGGCCTGGTGAAGGCGATCAAGGATGCCAACGGCAACGAGAAGAAGCTGGCGTACAACGCGGCGGACCAGCTGATCGAGTACACCGACTGCTCGGGCAAGACCAGTCAATGGGAGTACGACGACGTCGGTCGTCTGGTGCTGTTCACCGATGCGGCGGGCAACAAGACCACCTACGCGTACAAGGCCGGTCAGCTGGCGAAAGTCACCCACCCCGACAACACCGAAGAGCGTTTCGAACGCGATGCCGAAGGCCGCCTGTTGGCCCACGTCGACGCGCTGGACCGCTGCACCACCTGGTCCTACGACGCGGCCGGCAAACTGGTCGAACGGGTCGACGCCAACGAGCACACCTTGCGCTACCGCTGGGACAAGCTGGGCCGCCTGATCGGGCTGGAGAACGAGAACGACAGCAAGGCCACGTTCCTGTACGACCCGGTCGGCCGCCTGCTGGAAGAAAAGGGCTTCGATGGTTTGGTCACCCGCTACCAGTACGACCCGGACAGCGGTCGACTGGCCAGCACCCAGGTCGGTCAACGCCGGATCGACATCACCTTCGATGCCGTCGGGCGTCTGGCCTCGCGCACGGCCCGCCAGGGCGACCAGCGCCAGGAAGAAACCTTTGCCTACGACGGCAACGGCAAGCTGATCCAGGCCATCAATGCCGACAGCAAGCTGCAATGGTTCCATGACGAAGCGGGCAACCTCACTCGCGAGCATCAGTACTACCTCAAGACCGCTGTGCCGATGGTCGCGGTGTGGAGGCACGAGTACGACGCGCTGAACCTGCGCACGGCGACGATTCGCCCCGATGGCCATAAGGTCAGCACGCTCACCTACGGCAGCGGTCATGTGCTGGGCATGACCCTTGACCAGCATGAGCTGCTGGCCTACGAGCGCGATGCTCTGCACCGTGAGGTGGTCCGGCACCAGGGCAACCAGCTGATGCAGACCCAGGCGTGGGACCCGGCGGGTCGCCTGCAGGCGCAATGGCTGGGTAGCCACGACGGCAAGTCCACGTTGCTCAAGCGCCAGTATCAATACGATGCCGTCGGCCAGCTGACCGACATCCACGACACCCGCCGTGGTCACCTGGCCTATCAGTACGACCCGGTGGGCCGCCTGCTGCAAGCCACCAGTCGCCTGGGTGTCGAGACCTTCGCCTTCGACCCGGCCGGCAACCTGCTGGACCAGAAGACCCAGGAACTCAACCGCCCGCTGGAAAGCGACCCGCGTCGCAACAAGCTGATGGACAACCTGCTGCGCGAGTACGCCGGCACGCATTACCAGTACGACGAACGCGGCAACCTCATCCACCGCCTGCACAACGGCGACAAGGCCCGCCTGACCTGGGACCTGTTCGACCGTCTGGTCCGCTTCGACGATGGCAAGCTCAGCGTGGCGTACAGCTACGACGCGCTGGGCCGTCGCCTGCACAAACACTCGACCGCGCATCACTACGACGATCCCCGTGCGGGCAGCGGCTGGAACCAGATGCAACGCGCCAAGCGCCAGCGCGAACTGGGTTGCGGTTACACCCTGTACGGCTGGGATGGCGACAACCTCGCCTGGGAAAGCTCGCCACCGCAGGACGAAGGCGAGACCGGGCGGACGGTGCATTACCTATACGAACCGGACAGCTTCGTGCCCGTCGCGCAGGCCCTGCGCAAGGCACCGATTCGCCTGTTACGGCAGCCGGACTGGCGTGGACGCGAATACGACATCGACCAGGACCCGCTGTGGCAACACGAAGTGAAGCCGCAGCCGATCGATGCGATTGCCTGGTACCAGTGCGATCACCTCGGTACGCCGATGGAGCTGACCGACCACCACGGAGAGGTGGCGTGGGCGGGGCAGTACAAGGCGTGGGGTGACGTGCGCGAGGTGCGTTCGGACTGGGCCAAGCAGGTTGGGATGAGCAACCCGATTCGCTTCCAGGGGCAGTACCACGATCATGAGACCGGGCTGCATTACAACCGGTATCGGTACTATGATCCGAGGGTTGGGCGGTTTGTGAGCCAGGACCCGATCAGCTACGGCGGCGGTTTAAACCTGTTCGAGTATGCTGCTAATCCAATTGACTTGATGGACCCTTTGGGTCTAGCCAAAAGTAAATACAATGTGGGAGCCAACACCGCTGGTAAAGATGTGCTCGCCCGTGGCGTGCATGTGAATGTTGATGGGCCAGGGTTGCCCAGAAAAGGTGGACATATCACATTGCAACCTGATGCTGATGGAAAAAGCGTAAAGCTTGCGCCTGCTGATAAAGCTACTAGAGATATGTCACCTTCTCAATGGCGTAATGCATGTGAATCCATCTCAGAACATCTTGAGGACTCGAAAAATGTAGATCGACTTGCTAAGTCGGCGCAGGCAGGTATTGATGAAAACCCTAAGTCCAATCGTGTGGGCGAGCTTTCACAGGTCAAGGGTATTTTACAAGCACATCACGACAATGGAACAAATCCGATCAAGAGGCAAGGCGGATGAATTACCTAGAATGTAATGCTCAAGAGCTATGCTTGAAGTATGTGATGAATGCCTCAAATATCGTTCCTAAGATTTTTGCTCTGCCGAGCTTCAGTGCGGCCGATCTTAAGTCAGAAGGTTTTGATATGATTGGCGATTGCGATGACTTTCACCTCTATGAAAAGAGTTTTCTGGCTATCCATTTTAAGCGGTCCGTTGATGTTACGCTGAAAAGATATTTTTTCAATGAAAAAGAAAGCGGTTGTGGAATTTCCCTGTCGCCGGGGGTGCGATTAGCCCCCTTGCTGAAAAGGCTTTTTTTGCAGGATGTAAGCTTGGAGTGCTACTTTTTTGAGAACATGCTTGATGGGGCATTGGTGATCGATTGTTGCTCGGTAATGAGGTTTTCTATTAATCGCGCAGGGACAGCGTATGAGGTTCGAGAGTTGGAGTCGGGTCAAGGTTCTTATAGTGAAGGCGCTGCTGTGAGTTCGATAAGACGGTCCATGTCCCCTCTTTCGAAAATGGTGGAGGATGGTCGGGGTAAGGTTGCTGTTTTTCATCGATTGGTTAATTATTTTGAGAGTCGGCAGACTTTGCGATAGCTGGATGGAACGATCTTCCGGGGATCAATTTGATAGCCATCATCTATCTCAAATGGAAAGCGAAAACGTGTGAAATCCTGGCGGCAGCGCTTGGGCAATCCCACCGCTCCAGGATGAAGGGTCAGTAATACGCCGGTTATGCGTGCGGATCCTCGGGGCCTTTGGGATGCTCCCCCTTCTCCGATCTGCCAAGTATTACCTGTACGAACCGGACAGCTTCGTGCCCGTCGCGCAGGCGCTGCGCAAGGCACCGATTCGCCTGTTACGGCAGCCGGACTGGCGTGGACGCGAATACGACATCGACCAGGACCCGCTGTGGCAACACGAAGTGAAGCCGCAGCCGATCGATGCGATTGCCTGGTACCAGTGCGATCACCTCGGTACGCCGATGGAGCTGACCGACCACCACGGAGAGGTGGCGTGGGCGGGGCAGTACAAGGCGTGGGGTGACGTGCGCGAGGTGCGTTCGGACTGGGCCAAGCAGGTTGGGATGAGCAACCCGATTCGCTTCCAGGGGCAGTACCACGATCATGAGACGGGGCTGCATTACAACCGTTATCGGTACTATGAACCGAGGGTCGGGCGGTTTGTGAGTCAGGACCCGATTAGCTACGGCGGCGGTTTAAACCTGTTTGCCTATGCGCCGAACCCTGTGGAGTGGATTGATCCATTCGGTCTTTCCATGTGCTTCTTGGATAACCCTAAGAAGAAAGTGAATAGTGCAGAGGTAGGGGATATCGTCAGGACGCCATCAACCCATCCTGAAGACTTTGTGAAGCTCAGGGGGGAGACTATAAGAATAGTAAGACGAATGAGATATGGAGCAAGAGTGATACGTCTCATAGCGACAAGCAAGGCGAGTGGAAGGTTGGTATAGGAAGATCTGAGCCAGAGCGAAAGAAAAAATAACAGTAGGGATGAGTGATGCAAAAGTTATCAAAATTGAAAAATAGCTTTTCGTTAAGCGATATCAATTTCGGCGGATTTAGTGCTTCGGCTAATTGGGTGGGGTATTTTGAAAAGAAACATGGTTTCTCGCTCTCGCTGGTAGATGAGGCTGTTTCACTATTTGAGGGCTTTTTTGGGTCAAGCAATGAAAGGGTTGTGATTCTTACCGCGCTTTCGTTCGATGACAAAAGAGAGAAAGATAAGGAGGTAATCAGAAGGTATCAGCGTATTTATGAAAAGATGAAATCTAGGCGATTGCTTTTGCCAATGTCTAACGAGTATGAAGGTTTTAGGTTTGGGGAAGCTCCCTTGGTCGCAAGCTCTCTAAGCTTTAGTCTTGATTATGCTGACTTCATTGATCTTTCAAGGTTGATGATGTGTTACTCGGGTGTAATAGGATGTCAGTGTTTCTATATTAATCCATCCTTGAGTGTTGCAATTTATCCTCATGAAGATGTGGGCTATGGTTGTATTGCCTTGAATGGAAATGAGAAGGTGTGTCGTGAGTTTCTGACACGTTGTTCAGGAAGTGATAGATTTAAAGTTGTCCTGGATTAGTCTCTGTACGAAGAGAGATGTCGCAAACACCGCATGAAACAATGCCAGCGAGACTTTGGTCGCATAGCTTTTCGCGAGTTTGTCGAAGCGTGTCACGATGCGGCGGTTTTCTTTCAGGCAGCCAAACATGCGCTCGATGATGTTGCGTTGTCGGTACTTGGACCTATAAAAAAGGTTCTTCACGGAATCCCGGGAAAGATAGAAACAAGAACGCCGGATGTGGATAAACATAACGGTGGGGTTTGGAAAGGTGCGGACAGTGTTAAAAAACTCGGCAGCCGAAGGACGCGCTCCGGGACCTATGATATAGACTTGAATAGAATTGGTGATTAAATGGGTAATTCGTACAGAGTCACTAAATATAAAGGGGGTGGCAGCGCTGGTGGTTTGTCTTCTCCCGAAAGTGAATGGACAAGTTACTTGGATGTTGGCGCTAAGGTCGGCCTCGAAGAATATTTGATTATTGAAGGTCAGTACGTAGGGTTTGTCCGAGACGTGTGCAAGCTTTCACACGTGGATCGGTTGGAAGTCCAAGAGCTGGAGGTATTCGTCGAAGAAACTAATTACAAAGATGGTCAGAAAATCGTTTACCAGATGCGCTGAATGTGGTGAGAGAGGTTTTGCGTGAGCAGATATGGTGTAAGCTTGTCTCTGAGAAGGTAGAGTTCCATTTTGGTTATGATTTTTATATGTATGTCATATGCCCCTTTGAGCTGCCGGAGCTATTTAAAGGGGTGCCCACGGAGTTAAATGTCGAGGATTTTGAGTCGCCTTATATATAGGGCCTTTCGCCCCATCGTAGTTCTGTGGCCGCGGCGGGACTGTCAGTGTGTAAATTTCTATTTGGTCGCCTGCAATAAGCCACCGCCCCTAGTGTTCTGTCTCAAAAAAAATTTTCTATTTGACTACTCTTCCAGGGTCAGCCAGGACGTGGGGTGGTGTTATGAGTTCGCAAGAAATCGTGCTCAGTGATGATGAACAACTACGATATCCAGGGCCATCTGTATCGCATCCATGACGAAGCGGGCAACCTCACTCGCGAGCATCAGTACTACCTCAAGACCGCTGTGCCGATGGTCGCGGTGTGGAGGCACGAGTACGACGCGCTGAACCTGCGCACGGCGACGATTCGCCCCGATGGCCATAAGGTCAGCACGCTCACCTACGGCAGCGGTCATGTGCTGGGCATGACCCTTGACCAGCATGAGCTGCTGGCCTACGAGCGCGATGCTCTGCACCGTGAGGTGGTCCGGCACCAGGGCAACCAGCTGATGCAGACCCAGGCGTGGGACCCGGCGGGTCGCCTGCAGGCGCAATGGCTGGGTAGCCACGACGGCAAGTCCACGTTGCTCAAGCGCCAGTATCAATACGATGCCGTCGGCCAGCTGACCGACATCCACGACACCCGCCGTGGTCACCTGGCCTATCAGTACGACCCGGTGGGCCGCCTGCTGCAAGCCACCAGTCGCCTGGGTGTCGAGACCTTCGCCTTCGACCCGGCCGGCAACCTGCTGGACCAGAAGACCCAGGAACTCAACCGCCCGCTGGAAAGCGACCCGCGTCGCAACAAGCTGATGGACAACCTGCTGCGCGAGTACGCCGGCACGCATTACCAGTACGACGAACGCGGCAACCTCATCCACCGCCTGCACAACGGCGACAAGGCCCGCCTGACCTGGGACCTGTTCGACCGTCTGGTCCGCTTCGACGATGGCAAGCTCAGCGTGGCGTACAGCTACGACGCGCTGGGCCGTCGCCTGCACAAACACTCGACCGCGCATCACTACGACGATCCCCGTGCGGGCAGCGGCTGGAACCAGATGCAACGCGCCAAGCGCCAGCGCGAACTGGGTTGCGGTTACACCCTGTACGGCTGGGATGGCGACAACCTCGCCTGGGAAAGCTCGCCACCGCAGGACGAAGGCGAAACCGGGCGGACCGTGCATTACCTGTACGAACCGGACAGCTTCGTGCCCGTCGCGCAGGCGCTGCGCAAGGCACCGATTCGCCTGTTACGGCAGCCGGACTGGCGTGGACGCGAATACGACATCGACCAGGACCCGCTGTGGCAACACGAAGTGAAGCCGCAGCCGATCGATGCGATTGCCTGGTACCAGTGCGATCACCTCGGTACGCCGATGGAGCTGACTGACCACCACGGAGAGGTGGCGTGGGCGGGGCAGTACCAGGCGTGGGGTGACGTGCGCGAGGTGCGTTCGGACTGGGCCAAGCAGGTTGGGATGAGCAACCCGATTCGCTTCCAGGGGCAGTACCACGATCATGAGACCGGGCTGCATTACAACCGGTATCGGTACTATGATCCGAGGGTTGGGCGGTTCGTGAGTCAGGACCCCATTAGTTACACCGGAGGTTTAAATCTATTCGCTTATGCTCCGAACCCTGTGCAATGGACAGACGCATTAGGCCTTGGACGCTCCCTTTGCGATCGTATGAAGAAGGGAGATCCAGATGGTAAAGGTAACTTCCGGGGAGGATCTTATGGCGGTACGACTACAAGAGGTGTTGAGTCCCATCATATGCCAGCTGACAGCGTTAGTCCTATCAAACGCAGTCAAGGCCCAGCTATCCAAATGGATCCAAGTGATCACGCTCGTACAAGTAGTCATGGCAGGCAAGGTAATGCGGGTAAAGCGTATAGGGCAGAGATACAGCAGATGATTAATTCTGAAAACATGCGAGGAACTATGGCAATGGAGATCCGGGATGTTCGCCGAGTGGCTTCCGAATCGGGGCAACCTAGAAAATACAATGTGGCTATGCAAGAAGTGCTGGCTTACTCCAAGTGTCAAGGATATTGGGTGAAAAAATGATTATGAATGAGCAAGAGCTTTCTAGGTGGAAGCAGAAACTACAGTCACTTGATCCTTATGAGTCTGAGGCAGACTGTAGCATGTTTTTCAAACTTCTCGATGAGGTGCAAGGGCGCACCAATGAAGAGGTTATTAGTGTGCTACTAGATACATTCACTAATGCTGATGATTATGGGGTGCAGGAGAGGGTGTTAATTGTCTTGGACGGGTCGGATCCTATAGAGTTTGCTAGCGAACTTTCGAAAGGGTTTGAAAGGCTTCTGGCTAGATCGAGTGAGAAAGAATGGCCGTTGATTTTGCTTGGGCGAGTGTTTAATACTGGGGATTCCAATTGGATCGTGCCAATAACTGATGCTGCGCGATCAAATCCAGTTCTACGAGATTTCTTACGAAGTGATGATTTTTTGGCGGGGTACCCAGAGGTTAAGGCAATATTGAATAAGGCGGGAGTTTAGTTATGCAGGGTATCTGAATACTTGAGGATAGGTAGGTATACGGAAAAGTTTTACGAAGTTAATAATGTCAGAATGAGCGTGGAGGTCACCGGCAGTCAGAGAGAAATGCATGCTTGGCAGCATGAGAAAATTCTACAGTGCAAAGCCGCGAATGGCGGGAATAGGCCGCCTTTAAATAAGGGCGACTATTGAGGGGGGTATGTTGCTAGGGATGATCAGTGAGTTGCATGCGCTCGTAGGTGATGCGGAGCATGTTGCGCGCAATAAAATGAAGCCGGGTATGGTGAAGTTGCTGGAAGGTGTTGTTCTTGAGTGCGGTGCTGAAAAACTGACTTTTATTGCAGTTGTGATGTCTGATGAATTAGTAGCTTACTATCCTGAGGTTAAACGCTGTCACAAGGCTAGAAAAACTGTAGAGGCGCGCGTGTAGATTCCTTATTATGAGTTTAAGGATGCAAACAGCACTCGGCAGATGGGTATGTTGCTCGATGCGCTAGTGTCCTGTCTCGGAAATAAGCTGTTCACTTTTGGCGGCGTCCTGGGCTTTCGGCCTGCGTTGCCACTCCTCGCCATAGCCCTGCTATGACTCGTCGCGGCGCCTTTGCCGAACACCCAGGCCACTCGCCAAAAGAGAACGTATTTCCGAGACAGGACACTAGATCGTGCGCTGGTTATGATTGGTGAGATAAGAAGCTTAAAGCTAACGGCCGCTGATTCTCATGTGCTAAAGGAGGCGGTTGGAAAAGCAAGAGTGCAATTAAGTTCCACTTGAAGCCGAGCTTCACCAAGCCGCACTTACCTGTACGAGTCGAGCAGCCTCATGCTCGTAGCGAAAGCCTTGGGCAAGGTACCGATTCGCCTGTTATGCCAGCCGGACTGGCGTGGACGCGAATACGACATTGATCAGGACTCGCTGTGGCAGCACGAAGTGAAGTCGCAGCCGATCGATACCATTGCCTGGGACCAGTGCGATCACCCGGGTACGCCGATGGAGCTGACCGACCACCACGGAGAGGTGGCGTGGGCGGGGCAGTACAAGGCGTGGGGTGACGTGCGCGAGGTGCGCTCGGACTGGGCCAAGCAAGTTGGGATGACCAACCCGATTCGCTTCCAGGGGCAGTACCACGATCATGAGACCGGGCTGCATTACAACCGGTATCGGTACTATGATCCGAACATCGCGAAATTCATCTCCCGAGATCCGATAGGGCTATTGGGAGGAACAAACCTTTACCAGTATGCGCCGAATCCACTGATCTGGATCGATCCGCTGGGACTATCAAGCGTAACAGTTGGTCGTTGGATGGGGCCTTCCGAGTACGATCAAATGACTAGTGCTGGGAGGGTTGTGCAAAGTTATACAGGTACAACACATGTTGTATCTCCAGTCAGTATTGAAGCTTTTGGAAAGCAGGCAAAGCCCGGAACTAAGTATTTTGAGTTCAATGTGCCTGAGGCGTCTCTCATTAAAACTAATGAGGGCTGGGCAAAAAATGTGGGTCCCGACTCACTAGAGGTAAGGCTTGCTAAGAGGAAGGCTAATCCTATACCGGAAATGCCATTTGCAGAAGGCTTTAGAGTCAAAGCACATAAACAGAAGATGGAATAATTAAATGTTCATAGAGATATTGGCTTGGCTTGATGTTAACTCAAAAAGAAAGCTGGAGCTGAATGAAAATGAATTAAGCTCAAGTGCTGTTATCAATATTGATGATGAGTGTAATTTGGCGAGATTGACATTGTGGGATGATGATAGTTGTGTCATTGAGGCTGTCAATGTCGATACAGGTAGCTACATAATTAACGAGCGTTACGAAATAAAGGATCTGCAGGGGTTTATTGACGTTTTCGGGAAGTTTAATGCGGTATTGAAGTAGGTAAGGTTTTTTGCTTTAGCGGATTTGGGTGCTTGGTCGCGGCCCCGCTGTGGCAGCACGAAGTGAAACCGCAGCCGATTGATGCGATTGCCTGGTATCAGTGCGATCACCTAGGCACGCCGATGGAGCTGACCGACCACCACGGAGAGGTGGCGTGGGCGGGGCAGTACAAGGCGTGGGGTGACGTGAGCGAGGTGCGTTCGGACTGGGCCAAGCAGGTTGGGATGACCAACCCGATTCGCTTCCAGGGGCAGTACCACGATCATGAGACCGGGCTGCATTACAACCGGTATCGGTACTATGATCCGAGGGTTGGGCGGTTTGTGAGCCAGGATCCGATCAGCTACTTTGGCGGGTTGAGCCTCTATGCCTATACACTGAATCCGTTGCATTGGGTTGACGCATTAGGGCTTGCACCGACACCATTAAATCAACCTGGTTATACTGTCTACGGACTTTACGAGCCTAAGGCGACTAAGCCGTATTATGTAGGGCACACGATGCAGGCAGAAAGTGTGCGAGAGGCACAGCACGCGAATACAGGAAGACTCGGGGAGGCAAAGTTAGTGCCAATAGCCAAAGATTTGACTTATACGCAGGCTAAGGGGCGGAGCAATATTATCGAGAAGTGTATGATACTAAGACTGGTTTCCCTGGTAATGTGATTGAGCCGATAAATAAATCAAGGACAGACGAGCGCGGCCTCTCTCATGTGGCTGAATACAATAAGCTCAAGGCTGGTTCTGTTTGTGAGTTCTAGGTGGGATTGTATGAAGCAGCTAAAGTCGGACGTGAAACCTGGAAGTATTTTTTATATACCTGCATTGAATCGTGATAAGCAGTCTGGATTTGTGCTTGCTCGATTTATTGAGCATGTGGAGTCAAATGCAGGTTTTTTGATTGAGGTGTTTTCAAAGTTTTACTCATTGCCACCGAAATCTCTTTCGGAAGTCGAAATGAGTGGGAGACTTTTTAGGCCAATACTGTGCTCATTGCGTTTTTCAGAAATACCTCGCTGGAAGGTGTTGTTTGAGGATTTACAGTATGAACCGTCTTCATCGGGGTATGCTGATATAGTGCTTGAGTATCATTCTGATCTCTGGATTGGCGGAAATATGATCAAGAAAAAACTGACTGATCAAGGATTTTCCCAAGGAGCTAATGCTTTGGAGTGGGCCACCTGCTGGCGCATGCATCACATTGTGTTTAGAGTGAATGCTTGTTTGGCAGGTTATTTTGAGCCAGAAGAAGCATATGATGATGCTAAGCTGCCTGAGTCTATGCAGATTGGAAATAAGGAAGCGGGTAACGTCGTAGTTTTATTGGCAAGAAAAATTGATGATTTTTTTAAGGTTTTGTAAAAAGATAAGCAGACCCTGGCCAGCGATGCATCAAAATCACTTTTGAATCTGTAGGTCGAATGGCCCCACCTACAGCCGGTTAAGGAAACTCCAATCAAGTTTGGCCGAGCTCACAATGAGCAACATCTCGACCGCGTCAAACCCATTTTTCAGCCGTCAGTCGGGTCAAAACCAGAGCTTTGCTCTGGTTCTGACCCGCTACAGGGGCACCTCTCCCGCAGCGCTCAATCACTGCCGGCGCACCATCCTCAGGTTCGACAGCGCAAACAACGTCGTCAGTTGTGCTGTGTTCTGGGCCAAGCCACGAAAGCGAGTCTTGAATGGCTCACGCTTGCGTACTGTCGAAGTCACGCTCGCATGGACGACATCTTCCAGGCCATCCAGCGCCCAATTCGCGAGTACCGGAGAGATGATTCCCCCCTGTGGAGTTCCTGGCTCCGTGGCGAACAAGGCTCCCTGATCTACATACCCCGCTCGAAGCCATTTGCGCAGAACTACCTTAGCGCCTCCAGTGCGTGTTCTTCTTTGGTCGCGCGGAATCTGATCCGCTAAATTGGTGATTTTACCGTGCAAGGTTTAGATATACGAACTGGTAGCTATATCGAGACTCCAAAAATTAAGAGAAAGGTTTAAGCAAGTATTTGGTTTTCTTGTCGTTCATAGCTACCCCGAGAAGAAACGCTGCGGCGCCCGTGAGTTTGAGGGTGGCTAGAAAAGTCGTTCTGCGACCACCCGACACGCGTCGTCGTTGAGGTGAATTTGCTGAATTCCGGCGATCGCACGGCGCAGCCAGGTATCGGCAATTGCGCGATGTTCGTCATTCGTGCCGGCTAGCGCCGCCGCCGACAATTGTCGAATTCCGGCGCTGGCCGTCGCGCTGTCGTCGGCGTCGTTTGCAGTGGAAATATCGTGCTGGCCCAAAACGCAAGCTGATCCAGGCCATCAATGCCGACAGCAAGCTGCAATGGTTCCATGACGAAGCGGGCAACCTCACTCGCGAGCATCAGTACTACCTCAAGACCGCTGTGCCGATGGTCGCGGTGTGGAGGCACGAGTACGACGCGCTGAACCTGCGCACGGCGACGATTCGCCCCGATGGCCATAAGGTCAGCACGCTCACCTACGGCAGCGGTCACGTGCTGGGCATGACCCTTGACCAGCATGAGCTGCTGGCCTACGAGCGCGATGATCTGCACCGCGAGGTCGTGCGGCACCAGGGCAACCAGCTGATGCAGACCCAGGCGTGGGACCCGGCGGGTCGCCTGCAGGAGCAATGGCTGGGTAGCCACGACGGCAAGTCCACGTTGCTCAAGCGCCAGTATCAATACGATGCCGTCGGCCAGCTGACCGACATCCACGACACCCGCCGTGGTCACCTGGCCTATCAGTACGACCCGGTGGGCCGCCTGCTGCAAGCCACCAGTCGCCTGGGTGTCGAGACCTTCGCCTTCGACCCGGCCGGCAACCTGCTGGACCAGAAGACCCAGGAACTCAACCGCCCGCTGGAAAGCGACCCGCGTCGCAACAAGCTGATGGACAACCTGCTGCGCGAGTACGCCGGCACGCATTACCAGTACGACGAACGCGGCAACCTCATCCACCGCCTGCATAACGGCGACAAGGCCCGCCTGACCTGGGACCTGTTCGACCGTCTGGTCCGCTTCGACGATGGCAAGCTCAGCGTCGCGTACAGCTACGACGCCCTGGGCCGTCGCCTGCACAAACACTCGACCGCGCATCACTACGACGATCCCCGTGCGGGCAGCGGCTGGAACCAGATGCAACGCGCCAAGCGCCAGCGCGAACTGGGTTGCGGTTACACCCTGTACGGCTGGGATGGCGACAACCTCGCCTGGGAAAGCTCGCCGCCGCAGGACGAAGGCGAAACCGGGCGGACCGTGCATTACCTGTACGAACCGGACAGCTTCGTGCCCGTTGCGCAGGCGCTGCGCAAGGCACCGATTCGCCTGTTACGGCAGCCGGACTGGCGTGGACGCGAATACGACATCGACCAGGACCCGCTGTGGCAACACGAAGTGAAGCCGCAGCCGATCGATGCGATTGCCTGGTACCAGTGCGATCACCTCGGTACGCCGATGGAGCTGACCGACCACCACGGAGAGGTGGCGTGGGCGGGGCAGTACAAGGCGTGGGGTGACGTGCGCGAGGTGCGCTCGGAGTGGGCCAAGCAGGTTGGGATGAGCAACCCGATTCGCTTCCAGGGGCAGTACCACGATCATGAGACCGGGCTGCATTACAACCGGTATCGGTACTATGATCCGAGGGTCGGGCGGTTTGTGAGCCAGGATCCGATTAGCTACGTTGGTGGTTTCAACCTCTATGAGTATGTTCCGAACCCTATTGATTGGATCGATCCGTGGGGACTGAAGCGGATCAAGAATGCGATTGATGGGGATCGCCGCCATCAGGAATTCAATGCGGAAATTAAAACTCAGCATCCAAATGCGACTATTCAGAGTGAGTGTTATCTGCGGGATGCAAGCGGGAAATCTGTCAGGGATCCTGAAAGCGGTGAGCGGCGTAGGGTGGACACGGCTGTTATTGAGAATAGGCAGGCAACGACTTATGAGGTAACAAGTTTGACTGCTGATAAATATGATCAGCAAATGAAAGAAGGTCGAATTCTCACGAGTGGTGGGACATTTATTTGAGATAGAACTACTGGGAAGCTGGTGCCGGTTGCAGGGTTGTCTCAAGTAGAAAGGAGGTTGTAATGACAAGTGACTATCCAGTTTGGGATATCGATGTGTTGATTTCGGCCTATAGGAGTGCTCCGGACTGGCAGAAAAATATTGAGCTATCGACGGAGAATCTCTTCATTTTTATGGAGCGTAATGGTCTTCTGAAATGCCGAGTTACTGATGAGGAAGGGTGGGTTGTGAAGCGTGTGATCATGAAAAGCGAGATTACTGAGGAAGGCAATAAACTTGTTGAAGGGCCTAAAAGCGCTGTAAGTCGATGGGCTAAATCAAAAGGTAGATTTAATGATCCTGGGAATATCAGTGCGCTGGAGAAAGCCTTGGCCGAAATTAGAAAGTCATAGAGGGTTCAGAGGGCGGGCTTGAACTTTGAATAATAGGTTTTTAGCTCGCCTTTCTGTGCTTTTTGGTAGGCGGTTTCAGAGGCTGAGTGCAACACCCGACTATTGAGTTAAGGATGGGCTTTCATGGTGCTTGGCTATCATTGCCGTCATCATTTCGATACGGAGACGCTGAACAATTAGCCATTTCTTACCGTCCCCATTTTTCAAGCCGGTTTTTCCAACCTACTGGCCTTACTCTGTGTTTCTTGGGCCGATTTCTACCCTGATTTTGCTGAGTTAGCGGGCCAGCCCCGCCTTTTAGACGGACTTATCCCGCCGTCCGTTGCAAATACCGCTTGGCCAGTACCAGATTGGCCAACCCAAACAGACTGAACAACTGCGCCGTATTCTTTTCCAGTCCATTACGACACCGAAGAGCGTTTCGAACGCGATGCCGAAGGCCGCCTGCTGCAAGCCACCAGTCGCCTGGGTGTCGAGACCTTCGCCTTCGACCCGGCCGGCAACCTGCTGGACCAGAAGACCCAGGAACTCAACCGCCCGCTGGAAAGCGACCCGCGTCGCAACAAGCTGATGGACAACCTGCTGCGCGAGTACGCCGGCACGCATTACCAGTACGACGAACGCGGCAACCTCATCCACCGCCTGCACAACGGCGACAAGGCCCGCCTGACCTGGGACCTGTTCGACCGTCTGGTCCGCTTCGACGATGGCAAGCTCAGCGTGGCGTACAGCTACGACGCGCTGGGCCGTCGCCTGCACAAACACTCGACCGCGCATCACTACGACGATCCCCGTGCGGGCAGTGGCTGGAACCAGATGCAACGCGCCAAGCGCCAGCGCGAACTGGGTTGCGGTTACACCCTGTACGGCTGGGATGGCGACAACCTCGCCTGGGAAAGCTCGCCGCCGCAGGACAAAGGCGAGACTGGGCGGACCGTGCACTACCTGTACGAACCGGACAGCTTCGTGCCCGTTGCGCAGGCGCTGCGCAAGGCACCGATTCGCCTGTTACGGCAGCCGGACTGGCGTGGACGCGAATACGACATCGACCAGGACCCGCTGTGGCAGCACGAAGTGAAACCGCAGCCGATCGATGCGATTGCCTGGTACCAGTGCGATCACCTCGGTACGCCGATGGAGCTGACTGACCACCACGGAGAGGTGGCGTGGGCGGGGCAGTACAAGGCGTGGGGTGACGTGCGCGAGGTGCGCTCGGAGTGGGCCAAGCAGGTTGGGATGAGCAACCCGATTCGCTTCCAGGGGCAGTACCACGATCATGAGACCGGGCTGCATTACAACCGGTATCGGTACTATGATCCGAGGGGCGGGCGGTTCGTGAACCAGGACCCGATCAGCTACGGCGGCGGTTTAAACCTGTATGCCTATGCGCCGAACCCTGTGGAGTGGATTGATCCACTGGGGCTCAACAAATTCGGCAGTGGCAAAGGCGTTCACACTGCAGTGGTAAATGTGCATGATGCTGAAGGTCAACACAACATTGTCTCATGTGTTCTTTACAGTGGAAACATGACTGAGGAAGAAAGAGCCTTAGGATTTCCAAGAAGTTCTCTGGCCACACATACGGAGGCTAGAGCAGTAAAACAGATACCACTGCAGCAGGGGGATGTTATGGTGATTGATGGGCAGTACCCTCCATGTCCTTCGTGCAAAGGTAAAATGAACAAGGCTTCAGCAACGTCAGGAGCAATAATCAAGTATACCTGGTCAGAAAACGGTGAAACTAAAACATGGATCGCCGGTAAAGGGCGGTAACGAGGGTGACTATGGACAAAAAGTTTTCAGCAAATACCTTTCATGCGGATCATGAGTATGATGTGTTAACGGTCGGCCTTGCAGATGATTCTGAGGATCCAGTGGACTTTATTATCCTCCAAAGATCTGATGAGGTGGATGAGCAGGATCAGGAGTTAGGGCTGGATACTTACTATGTTGAAATTGGAAACCCTGGCGTTGCAGGTTATGGGGGGGTGGACAGAGTAGAGATTTTTTCAGATAGAATTATTTTTAACTTTGTAGGCTCTTGTGATTGGGTTAAGCCTATAAAGGCAATTGAGGTGAATACTTCTGGGGTTTCAGAAGATGTGAATGACATATATAGCGCTTTGAGCAAAATCTTCCATGGGGATACGCCTCTCGTTCGTTTTTAATGACTTTTAAAATGAGGCGGCGTTTGGTAATTGGAACACAGCGCTAGTTAAGCCACCAGGAGGAAAAACTGCGCTGCTCAGACTCATTTTTTAACTATTTCGGGGGCTTACAGTCAGAGTTGGTGCCAGGTGCTTCGACGATGGCAAGCTCAGCGTCGCGTACAGCTACGACGCCCTGGGCCGTCGCCTGCACAAACACTCGACCGCGCATCACTACGACGATCCCCGTGCGGGCAGTGGCTGGAACCAGATGCAACGCGCCAAGCGCCAGCGCGAACTGGGTTGCGGTTACACCCTGTACGGCTGGGATGGCGACAACCTCGCCTGGGAAAGCTCGCCGCCGCAGGACGAAGGCGAGACCAGGCGGACGGTGCATTACCTATACGAACCGGACAGCTTCGTGCCCGTTGCGCAGGCGCTGCGCAAGGCACCGATTCGCCTGTTACGGCAGCCGGACTGGCGTGGACGCGAATACGACATCGACCAGGACCCGCTGTGGCAGCACGAAGTGAAGCCGCAGCCGATCGATGCGATTGCCTGGTACCAGTGCGATCACCTCGGTACGCCGATGGAGCTGACTGACCACCACGGAGAGGTGGCGTGGGCGGGGCAGTACAAGGCGTGGGGGGAAGTGCGCGAGGAGCGTTCGGAGTGGGCCAAGCAGGTTGGGATGACCAACCCGATTCGCTTCCAGGGCCAGTACCACGATCACGAGACCGGGCTGCATTACAACCGGTATCGGTACTATGATCCGAGGGCTGGGCGGTTTGTGAGCCAGGACCCGATCAGCTACGGCGGCGGTTTCAACCTCTATGAGTATGTTCCGAATCCTATTGATTGGGTTGACCCATGGGGATTGGCACGTATAAAAAATGCTGTTGAGGGTGACAGGAGGCATAAAGAGTTCAACGCGGAACTGCTCCAGAGTAATCCAGATGCAAATATTCAGAGTGAGTGTTATTTGCGCGGGGCTGATAAAAGGTCTGTCACAGACACTGACACGAAAGAGCGTCGGCGTTTGGATACAGTAGTCATTGAAAATGGTCAAGCAACTGTGTATGAGGTTACAAGCATGACCGCTGATAAACAGGCGCAAATAGAGAAAGAAGCGAGGATTCGAGCCAAAGGGGGAACGTTTGTGAAGGACAGGACTACAGGCGACCTAGTGCCAGTTGTTGGTGTTTCAAAAGTTGTGAGGAGACCTTGACATGGATGATTATACCCTTTGGGATATAGACGAAATTATTAGTGCGTACTCAGAGGTGCCGGAGTGGCAGGTGCGCACAGAAGAAGGCTTTCGATATTTATTTAAATTTTTGCAAGACAATGGTTTGGTTGTTTGTGAGTTGGTTGATGATAAATTGTCTTTTGTCAAGAGGGTCGTCAAGGTGAGTGAAGTGACTGATGAAGGACGAAAATTAGTAAGCGGTGCGAAGAGCCCTTATCTCCGCTGGATAAAATCTAAAGCGAGAGATAGCGTCCCGCCGGATATGAAAATCTTAGAGAAGGCATTGGTAGAAATCAGGTCAGCTAGTTGATGATGAGTAGTTGCTACGATTGAATTGAGCGGTAGCGCATTTTAAGGGTTGGGCGAATTTTTTGCATTCAAACATACTAATGCTAGTTTTTGGCGGCGGGACGCATCGATCTAACAAGTTATTTTTCCAAGAGGACATTTGTTGGGATAATATCTGCGCGGCAGGATTGTCGCACAGAAACTTGACCTAGTTTATTGTCAAGTAGTGTCAGACCTGCTTGTCAGGTGTCCGCCAAGGTCCTCTAGTTCGCTTCGACAAAGCAAGTTAGCGCGAACAGCAAGTCGCCCTCGCGCCCCTAAATACCGTGTTACTTGCCTGCAAGCGGTCAGCAGCTACGTCATTCTCCTATAGTGGGCAACATCATGGCCCTGGTCTGCAATAAGACCGCTGTGCCGATGGTCACGGTGTGGAAGCACGAGTACGACGCGCTGAACCTGCGCACGGCGACGATTCGCCCCGATGGCCATAAGGTCAGCACGCTCACCTACGGCAGCGGTCATGTGCTGGGCATGACCCTTGACCAGCATGAGCTGCTGGCCTACGAGCGCGATGCTCTGCACCGTGAGGTGGTCCGGCACCAGGGCAACCAGCTGATGCAGACCCAGGCGTGGGACCCGGCGGGTCGCCTGCTGCAAGCCACCAGTCGCCTGGGTGTCGAGACCTTCGCCTTCGACCCGGCCGGCAACCTGCTGGACCAGAAGACCCAGGAACTCAACCGCCCGCTGGAAAGCGACCCGCGTCGCAACAAGCTGATGGACAACCTGCTGCGCGAGTACGCCGGCACGCATTACCAGTACGACGAACGCGGCAACCTCATCCACCGCCTGCATAACGGCGACAAGGCCCGCCTGACCTGGGACCTGTTCGACCGTCTGGTCCGCTTCGACGATGGCAAGCTCAGCGTGGCATACAGCTACGACGCGCTGGGCCGTCGCCTGCACAAACACTCGACCGCGCATCACTACGACGATCCCCGTGCGGGCAGCGGCTGGAACCAGATGCAACGCGCCAAGCGCCAGCGCGAACTGGGTTGCGGTTACACGCTGTACGGCTGGGATGGCGACAACCTCGCCTGGGAAAGCTCGCCGCCGCAGGACGAAGGCGAGACCGCGCGGACCGTGCACTACCTGTACGAACCGGACAGCTTCGTGCCCGTCGCGCAGGCCCTGCGCAAGGCACCGATTCGCCTGTTACGGCAGCCGGACTGGCGTGGACGCGAATACGACATCGACCAGGACCCGCTGTGGCAGCACGAAGTGAAGCCGCAGCCGATCGATGCGATTGCCTGGTACCAGTGCGATCACCTCGGCACGCCGATGGAGCTGACCGACCACCACGCAGAGGTGGCGTGGGCGGGGCAGTACAAGGCGTGGGGTGACGTGCGCGAGGTGCGTTCGGACTGGGCCAAGCAGGTTGGGATGAGCAACCCGATTCGCTTCCAGGGGCAGTACCACGATCATAAGACCGGGCTGCATTACAACCGGTATCGGTACTATGATCCGAGGGTTGGGCGGTTTGTTAGTCAGGATCCTATTCGTTATACCGGAGGGCTAAACCTCTTCGCGTACACGCCGAACCCAATATTTTGGGTCGACACACGAGGCCTCACTCCAACGCCGCTTAATGAACCTGGCTATATCGTTTATGGGCTTTATAAACCAGATAACGAGATGCCTTAATATATTGGACATACTAAACAAGATCCGCTTAAGCGAGAGGCTCAGCATGCTCAGTCAGGCCGGTTAGGTAATGCAGCGTTGAAACCAGTCTTAGAAGGCCTTACTTATACACAGTCGAAGGGGCAGGAGCAGTACTATCGAGAGGTTTATGATACAAAAACCGGGTTCCCAGGGAATATCATTGAACCGATTGATAAGTCTAGGCAAGACGAGCGTGGTAGATCGCATGTCGCCGAATATGAAAGAATCAAATCAAAAAATACTTGTGAGCTTTAAGGTGTAAGATGATGAAGCTTTTAAGGAATGATGCCCAAGCCGGCGATATTTTCTACATTCCAGCGATCACCCCAGCAGGTGAGGTTGGGTTTGTATTAGCTAGGTTTATCGAACATGTTGAGCATAATGCAGGGGCTTTAATAGAGGTTTTTAAAAAATTTTATCGTGAGCCGCCGAAAACTTTGGGGCAAGTGGATATGGCAGGGCGTCTTTTTAGGCCAATTTTATGCTCCATGCGATTTTCTGAGATACCTAGATGGCGAATTTTGTTTAGGGATGAAGCCTATGATAGATTGGTTTCGAATTATAGAGATATAACGCTGGAGTATCATTCTGACTTTAGGGTTGGTGGGGTGCGACACCCTAAGCCAGTAAGTGAGCATGGGTACGCAAGTTGTAGCCCTTACGAGGCCGCCACATGCTGGCGAATGCATCATATTGTGTTCAGAGTTAACGCTCATCTGGCTGGGTATTTTGGTCCGAATGACAGTTGTCGAATGAGTGAGATTCCAGAGGATATGAGAATTGGGAACGAGGTTGCGGAGCAAAAAGTTTTAGGTTTGGCCAAAGAGGTTGATGGGTTGTTTAAGAAATGGGCAAAAAAATAGCTCATCATTTGTAGGGTGCTGATTTCAATTTGCGGTCGAGGAGCTTAGCTCCTTGGCTGCATTACAAACGTTATCGCTGCCGCGAACCGAGGGATGGTAGTTGGTTTCTCAAGATCCGATTAGTTGCCCGGGTGGCTTAAATCTCTCCGCCTAACGTAGCTGTTATGTGCTCGGCATGACCATTGACTAGGCTCTGTACGAAAAGCCTTGATACTCGGTGATGCTGCGTTGAAAACCGCCTCCGAATGCTCATTTGCAACCCGTAAACTCCGCTTCCTCGGCTGTTTTCGCCTTGCCTGACCTTCGTCTCAAGACTTTTCATACAGACCCTAAGCCTGCTATCGGTTACACATTGAGAGATGCGGATACTGATGAAGTAATGAAGTATGGTGAAACGATACACGGAGAGCGGCGGCATACTCAGAAATATCTATCTGAAAACAACGTTTACATGCAGCGAGAGGCGGGTGGAACAAAAAGAGAAATGCACGCTTGGCAAAATCAGAAGATTATTGCATATAAGGCGGCGCACGGTGGGAAGAGACCGCCACTCAATAATAGTGATTATTAGAGGGTTTTTATGATTTTTCATTCTTCAAGTGAGCAGGGTATTTTGGTTGGTCCGGGTGCGCAGGTCGCCCGGAGGAAGGTGGCGGCTGTCATGTCTGATCTACTCGAAGACGTTACTCTTGAGTGTGGGGCGGGTACATGGAGCTATATCTCAATAATGATGCCGGACGACATTGTAGATAGCTATCCTGAAGTCAGAAAATATCATAAGCAGCGAAGCGTTATTGAAGTGCGTGTGCAGCTCCCGTTTTATGATTTCAAAGATGCAGATGATGTTGGAAAGGTTGGATTTATGCTTGAGGGATTAAGTCGTTCAGTTGATCTGATGGTTGGTATAAAAAGTCTAAAAATGCCCGATTCCGACGCTGATCTTCTTAGGGGTGTCGTCGACCAGGCTAAGCATAAGCTCGGAATCGCTTAGATGTCTCAATATGGTGTCTGGCCGGCTATTTGTACAGGTCGAAGGATTAGGTCCTGATGGAGTCGGGGTTTCTAGCGCGAAACATCCAAACGCCTCAATTCACAGTGAGTGCTATTTGAGAGATGCTACTGGCCAGTACCAGATTGGCCAACCCAAACAGACTGAACAACTGCGCCGTATTCTTTTCCAGTCCACTACGACACCGAAGAGCGTTTCGAACGCGATGCCGAAGGCCGCCTGTTGGCCCACGTCGACGCGCTGGACCGCTGCACCACCTGGTCCTACGACGCGGCCGGCAAACTGGTCGAACGGGTCGACGCCAACGAGCACACCTTGCGCTACCGCTGGGACAAGCTGGGCCGCCTGATCGGGCTGGAGAACGAGAACGACAGCAAGGCCACGTTCCTGTACGACCCGGTCGGCCGCCTGCTGGAAGAAAAGGGCTTCGATGGTTTGGTCACCCGCTACCAGTACGACCCGGACAGCGGTCGACTGGCCAGCACCCAGGTCGGTCAACGCCGGATCGACATCACCTTCGATGCCGTCGGGCGTCTGGCCTCGCGCACGGCCCGCCAGGGCGACCAGCGCCAGGAAGAAACCTTTGCCTACGACGGCAACGGCAAGCTGATCCAGGCCATCAATGCCGACAGCAAGCTGCAATGGTTCCATGACGAAGCGGGCAACCTCATTTGATCCGGCTCGCCGGCAATGAAGCCGGTACAGGCATCTATACTCACCTGCCCAGCCTCCGTCCAAAGGACTGCACCCATGGCCCTCGAAAAACAAGGCACGTGCCTCTGTGGTGCCACCCGCCTCAGCGTCACGGTCGACAACACCCATATCAGCGCCTGCCACTGCAGCATGTGCCGCAAGTGGACCGGAGGTCCGCTGCTGGTGGTTCACTGCAGCCAGCCACCGACATTCGAAGGACGCGCTCCTAGCGTCTACGACTCTTCTGAGTGGGCACAGCGCGGTTTCTGTGGCCAGTGCGGCACGCACCTGTACTACCGACTCAAGGCAAACGACTTTTATGCGGTGCCGGTCGGTTTGCTCGATGGCGATGAGACCTGGGATTTCGACCTGCAGATTTTCGTCGAACAGAAACCAGCCTGGTACTGTTTCGCCAATCAGACCAAGGAGCTGACCGGCGAGCAGGCCTTCGAACAGCTCGGCTGACCCGTACCGTGCAATACTCGCGAGCTTGCCAAACCACTGCATTCCTGAGAAAAGGGCGGCTTTGATTTTTACCGTTGGAGCATGCCATGAGCAGCGAACTGCAGATCATCGACCTTGAACAAGGCGACGGCAAAGCCGTGGTCAAGGGCGCATTGATCACCACCCAATATACCGGCTGGCTGGCCGACGGCAGCGAGTTCGACTCATCGTGGTCGCGTGGCAAGCCGTTTCAGTGCGTCATCGGCACCGGCCGCGTGATCAAGGGCTGGGATCAAGGCCTGATGGGCATGCGCGTTGGCGGCAAACGCAAGTTGCAAGTGCCGGCCCATCTGGGCTACGGCGAGCGTAGCGTTGGCGCGATTCCGCCGAACTCGGACCTGACGTTCGAGATCGAGTTGCTGGAAGTGCTGACGCGGGATGATTGATACCTAGGCAATCGCGCAATTGGATTCGGATGTCTGGCAAGGAAGCGGCATGAGCCAACGAGTAACGATAATCGGCGGTGGGGTGATTGGCCTGGCGACGGCCTATGCGTTGGTGCGCGAGGGCTTGTCGGTCGACCTGATCGAAGCACGTGACAGCCTGGCCAGTGCCACGAGTTTTGCCAATGGCGGGCAGCTGTCCTATCGCTATGTCGCGCCGCTGGCCGATGCGGGGGTGCCCTGGCAGGCACTGGGTTGGTTGCTTCAAGGAGACTCGCCCTTGCGCCTGCGCTTGCGACTGGACTCGGCGCAATGGCGCTGGCTGGCCGCGTTCATGCTGGCCTGTCGGCGTTCGGTGAACCGGCGCAATGCCCACGTGCTGCTGGATTTGGCCCTGCACAGCCAGGCCGCGCTGCAGCGCTGGCGTGAGGAAGACGGACTGGCGAATTTTGCCTGGCGGCGCAATGGCAAGCTGGTCGCTTTTCGTAGCGAGCGCGCTTTTACCCTTGGGCGTGATCATCTGCTGGACCCAACACGCCAGCAGGTGCTGGGGGCCACAGAACTGCGGGCGCTCGAGCCGTCACTGCTCGAAACACCTTTCATCGGGGGGGTGTATACGCCAGATGAGGAGGTCGCCGATTGTCATCGTTTTTGCCAACGACTGGCCGAGCGTCTACGTGCCTCGGGGTTGTGCCGTTTTCTACTGGGCAAGCCGGTTAGCCGCTTGATCAGGCGCAATGATAAGGTGATCGGGTTGCAACTCGGTCATGAGCAGTTGGACGTGGAGCACCTGGTTTTATGCGCGGGGTATCGCAGCCCAGGGCTGGCTTTGCCAGGGTTGAAACTGCCGATCTATCCACTGAAGGGCTACAGCCTGACCGCGCCGATTGCGCCGAGCCATCGAGCGCCACAGGTGAGCATCACCGACTATGAGCGCAAGATCGTGTATGCACGGTTGGATGAGCAACTGCGCGTCGCGGCGATGGTGGATATCGTTGGGTTCGACGAGTCCGTGGATGCGCGCAGGTTTCAGAGCATGCTTCGGATGGCCCGCAGCACGTTGCCTGGGGCGGCCGATTATGGCCAGGCGGTGGAGTGGGCGGGGATGCGTCCTGCGACACCGACCGGGGTGCCGATCATCGGTGCAACGGTTTATCGCAACCTCTGGTTGAACCTCGGGCATGGGGCCTTGGGCTTTACCTTGGCCTGCGGTAGCGGGGAGCGGCTGGCGCGGATGTTGGTTTGAAGGTTACCGGCCCTATCGCCGGCAAGCCGGCGCCAATGAGATGCCAGTAGGCGCCGGCTTGCCGGCGATAGGGCCAGTACCGACAGCCGATCTGTCAGCGCCCGAGCCGCATCGGCCAACCCACCACCTTCTTCACCCGCGGCGTCGCGTAGGTCCGCACCTTGGACGTGCTCAACCCCATCCGCACCAGCGATTCGGCGATGGTCAACGCCGCGCTCACACCATCGACCACCGGCACGCCGGTGCGCTGGCGGATCTGCTCGTCGAGCCCGGCCATGCCGCCGCAACCCAGGCAGATCACCTCGGCCTTGTCCTCGCGCACGGCGCGTTCGGCCTGCTCGACGATAGCCTCCACTGCACGCTGCGGGTCGGCCTCCAGCTCAAGCACTGCCAGGCCACTGGCGCGCACCGACGCACAGCGGTCGTACAGCCCGGAAAGCTTCAAGCGGTCTTCGATCAGCGGCACGGTGCGGTCCAGGGTGGTGACCACCGAATACGCATGGCCCAGGTACATCGCGGTGCTGGCGGCGGCATCGGTGATGTCCACCACCGGCACGTTCAGCAGCTCTTGCAGGCCTTCGCGGCCATGCTCGCCGTAGCCAGCCTGGATCACCGCATCGTAGGGGCCTTCATAGGCCAGCACGCGGTCCATGACCGCAATGGCGGCCAGGTAGCTCTCGAAGTTGCCTTCCACCGATTCGGCGCCGAACCAGGGGGTCAGGCCGACGATCTCGGTGCCGGGCGCGGCCACGCTGCGAGCCTGTTCGGCGATGGCCTCGGTGATGGCCTCGGTGATGGCTTCGGTGGTGTTGACGTTGGCGATCAGAATACGCATGGACGATCCTCCTTGATCAATGGCTGCTGTGGTCGACGGCGATGCACTCACCGCTGACATCGTGGTATTGGCCGTTGCGCGGCGCGATCAGCAGATAGAGCGCGGCCGCGATGCCGGCGCCGATCAGCCAGGAGAAGGGCGCGATGCCATGGAAGTTGGGCACCAGGGCCAGGACGATGGCCAGCAGTGCGGACGGGGTGAAGGCGGCAACGGCGCGTAGATTGATGCCCTTGCTGTAGTGGTAGGCGCCGGTCGGGTTCTCGCTGTAGAGCTCCGGCACGTTGATGCGGCCTTTGCGCAGCAGCCAGTAGTCGGCCATGATCACGCCGTACAGTGGGCCGAGCAGGGCGCCGAGGCCAGACAGGAAGTACACGATCACAAGCGGGCTGTTGTACAGGTTCCACGGCAGGATCAGCACCGCCAGCGTGGCGCTGATCAGCCCGGCGCGGCGGAAGTTCAGGTGGCGTGGGGCCAGGTTGCTGAGCACGAACGCCGGGGCGACGAAGTTGGCCATGATGTTCACCGCCACGGTGACGATCAGGAAGGCCAGGCAGCCCAGTACCAGGAACGGAGTGTTGGGGATACTGGCGACGATCTGGGTCGGGCTGTCGATGATCTGGCCATTGATCTGGAACTGCGCGCCACACAGCACCACGGTGATGGCGGCGAACACCAGGATGTTCACCGGCAGGCCCCAGAAGTTGCCCACGCGGATGGTCTTGCGGCACGGCGAAGAGCGAGCGAAGTCGCAGAAGTTCAGCACCAGGGTGCCATAGATCGCCAGCCACAGCGCACCGCCAGCGAAAATGTTGCGCCACATCTCGTAGCCGGACAGCGGTTCGGCCACCGACCAGGCGATGCGAGCGTCGGCCTTGAAGTACATGAACACGGCCAGGGCCGCGACCGTCAGCAGGATCACCGGGCCGGCGAAAGCCTCATAGCGGCGAACCATCTCCATGCCGTAGGCGAGGATCACCAGTTGCACCAGCCAGATCGCCACGAAGCATACCCAGCCCAGGCTCGACAGCCCCAGGATGCTATCGTGGTCGTAGGCCGCCAAGTGCGGCCAGACGGCCGTCAGCAGCACACGCAGGACCACCGATGCGAGATAGGTCTGGATGCCGAACCAGGCGATGGCAATGACCGCGCGGATCAGTGCCGGAATCTGCGCGCCATGGATGCCGAAGGCGATACGGCTGATGACCGGGAAAGGCACGCCGGTTTTCTGTCCCATGTAGCCGGACAGGTTCATGAAGAAGTACACCAGCGCCGCACCGATCGCCAGCGACAGGAGGATTTGCCAGCCACCCAGGCCCAGGGCGAACAAACCCATGGCAAAGGAATAATTGGCGATGTTGTGCACATCATTTGTCCACAACGCGAAGATACTGTACCCGCCCCAGCGCCGACCCTCGGCTCGCGTCGGAGCCAAGTCCCGATTGTGCAGGCGTGGGCTGAGTTCGATTGCCGGCGCACCACCGGCAACAGGGGAGGGAGGGTTGGCGCTGGCAACGGATAGTTCAGGGGCAAGGTCGAGGCTGGTACTCATTCCGGCAGGCTCCTGATGCGCGTGGACTGCGATGAGCGGGCATGCGCACGGGCTCGCCATCTCGTCGGTGCAGCGTTGGCATCACTGGGTTCTGGGCGCGACAGACGGGTTTGGACCGGCGTCGCGGGTTATTGTGTATTTATGTTTTGCATCGTTTGTATACAAAGCACAAGCACACAAAAGCGAGTTCCGTGCCAGGCAAAAGTCAACGCCAGGAATGATGCTTAATAGAAGTAACGAAACTGAGCCGTAACTTGATGAAAATAAAGATTTATAAGTTGACCAGTTGAACAGTTTTAATTTTTTTCAGCACTAGTTAGTTGATCGAGTGGTCAAATTCAGGGGTTGGTGTTGTGTAACGTATTGGGGCGTTACTTAATAAAGTGCACACAAAAATGGCACCTATGGTTACATTATTGTGTACAAAAAATAGTCAGGTTTTGCGGTGGCCTTTTCAACGGCAGCCGGCTCCTGCAGGTTCGCCGTCGTCCGCCGAGGGCCGGCTGGCGGGCGATGAGGATGCTCATTCCATGGGCGGCAGCCGCCGTTTCACCGGACTTTTCTTGATGATCGCGGTGTTGGTCTCAGCCAGCACATTGATACGGTCGAGCACAGTGTCGAGCTGCTCCATCGAGCGCACATGCAGCCGGGCGATGAAGCAGTCTTCACCGGTGACCTTGTCGCACTCGGTGAACTCGGGAATGGCGATGATCTGGCGCTCCACCTCTTGCAGCTGCCCCGGCAACGGGCGGATGCGTACGATGGCCTGTAACTGGTAACCGAAGCAGCGCGGGTCGACGTCCACGGTGTAGCCACGCAACACACCGCGCTCTTCGAGGCGGCGCAGGCGTTCGCTGACGCTGGGGGCCGACAGGCCGCTGAGCTGCGCCAGCGCCTTGAGCGAGCGGCGGGAGTCCTCCATCAAGGCGTTGATCAAGCATTGGTCGATGGCGTCGGTCATTTTTGCCTCGTAAGGTTTTCTTGAGATCTTGCCTTGATAGTAAAGGCGTTCTCATAGATTTGCCTTGGATAACCGCTGGAAGGTCATCGTTCGCCCTCTGCATACTGTCGCCATCGTCAACCGGAGGTGTGAGATGGACAGTTCACTACGCCGCGGCTCATTGGAAATGGTCGCCGCCATGCTGATTTCGGGAACCATTGGCTGGTTCGTGCTGGTGTCCGGGCAACCGGTGCTGGAGGTGGTGTTCTGGCGCTGTGTGTTCGGCACCGGCACGTTACTGGTGATTTGCGCGGCGTTCGGTTTTCTCAGGCCGGGAGTCATCAGCCGTACTGCCGTTGTGTTGGCGATTGCCAGTGGGGTGTCCATCGTTGGCAACTGGGTGTTGCTGTTCGCGTCCTATTCGCGAGCTTCCATCGCCATCGGCACAGCGGTGTACAACGTGCAGCCCTTCATGCTGGTGGGGCTGGCGGCACTGTTCCTAGGTGAGAAAATCACCTTGCCCAAGGTGACTTGGCTCAGTGTGGCGTTCCTGGGCATGTTGGCTATCGTCAGTGCCCACGGTGCGGGGCAGGCCAGCGGTGATCAGTACCTGCTCGGGATTGCCCTGGCTTTGGGCGCAGCGTTGCTCTATGCCATCGCTGCGTTGATCATCAAACGCCTGAGCGGCACGCCGCCCCACCTGATTGCGTTGATCCAGGTGGCCACTGGGGTACTGCTGCTGGCGCCCTGGGTGGGGATGGGTGGGTTGCCTGGCGAGCCTTCGGCGTTGGGTAGCCTGGTGACCTTGGGCATCGTTCACACCGGGCTGATGTACGTGCTGCTGTACAGCGCGATCCAGCGTCTGCCCACGGCATTGACTGGGGCGTTGTCGTTCATCTACCCGATTGCAGCGATCCTGGTTGACTGGGTGGCCTTCGGGCACCGGCTGGCGCCGTTGCAATGGTTGGGTGTGGCGTTGATTCTGCTGGCGGCGGCGGGGATGCAGCAGGGGTGGTGGTTCCGTTCGGCGCAGGTCGCGGTAAAAGATTGAGGTGCGTTGCCGACCGTTTCGCGGGTAGGTAGCGGTCCTGTGGCAGCGGGTTTACCCGCGAAGCGGTCGGCAGCGGTAGAATGGCCCCTTTTATTCGCTTGCGACCCGCCATGACTTCGCCGATCCACACCCTCGAACAGCATCTGCTCAGCGCCCTTGACCCAGCCCCCCAGGAAACCCGTCGCCTGTTCCATGGCCGTGGTCGGTGCTGGCCGGGCCTGGAGCAGATCACGGTCGACTGGTTGCAAGGCGTGCTCTCGGTTGCACTGTTCCGCGAGCCGCCTGAAGGTCAGCTCGCGGAACTGCAAGCCATGCTGCAAGCGCTTGCCGAACGCCCACAGTGGACAGGCCAGGCCATTCTCATTCAGCACCGTTATCTGCCGGACAGCCCTGGCCAGTGGCTGGTGGGCGAACCTTGCCAACAGCGCGAAGTGATCGAGGACGGTTTGACCTACCTGCTCGACCTCGGTGTGCGGCAGAACAACGGACTGTTTCTGGACATGCGCTACGGCCGGCGCTGGGTGCGCGAACAGGCCGCCGGCAAGCGGGTGCTGAACCTGTTTGCCTATACCTGTGGTTTCTCCGTGGCGGCCATTGCCGGCGGGGCCCAGCAGGTGGTGAATCTGGACATGGCCAAGTCCGCTTTGTCCCGCGGCCGCGACAACCACCGGCTCAATGGCCACGATGCTTCACGGGTGGCATACCTGGGGCATGAGTTGTTCAAGTCGTGGGGCAAGGTGCGCAAGTACGGGCCGTATGACCTGATCATCATCGATCCGCCTACCTTCCAGCGTGGGAGTTTCGTACTGACCCAGGATTACGCGAAGATCCTGCGGCGTTTGCCTGAGATGTTGAGCGAGGGCGGCACTGTGCTCGCCTGTGTCAACGACCCGGGCATTGGGCCGGAGTTTCTCATTCAAGGGATGGCCGAACAGGCGCCGAGGCTGCAGTTCGTGGAGCGGCTGGACAACCCGCCGGAGTTTCCGGATGCGGACCCGGCGGGTGGGCTGAAGGCACTGGTGTTCCGTCAGGGATGACGGTGTCAGGGCCTGCAATCGGTTATTGGCCAGTGTAGATCTGGTCGAACACGCCACCATCGTTGAAGTGGGTCTTCTGGACTGTGCGCCAGTCACCGAAGGTCTTCTCCACCGAGAGGAAGTCGACTTTCGGGAAGCGGTCGGTGTACTTGGCCAGTACCGTGGCGTCACGCGGGCGCAGGTAGTTCTGCGCGGCGATTTCCTGGGCCGCTGGCGACCACAGGTACTTCAGGTACTCCTCGGCCACGGCTTGGGTGCCTTTCTTGGCCACTACCTTGTCCACCACGCTGACTGGTGGTTCGGCTTCGGCCGACACACTTGGGTAAACCACTTCGAACTGGTCGCGGCCAAATTCGCGGGCGATCATCTCCGCCTCATTCTCGAAAGTCACCAGCACATCGCCGATCTGGTTGGTCATGAAGGTGGTAGTCGCGGCGCGGCCACCGGTGTCGAGCACCGGTGCCTGCTTGAACAGCTTGCCGACGAAATCGCGGGCCTTGGTTTCGTCACCCCCCTGCTTGAGCACGTAGCCCCAGGCCGAGAGGTAGGTGTAGCGGCCGTTACCCGAGGTCTTGGGGTTGGGCACGATCACCTGCACGCCGTCCTTGAGCAGGTCGGGCCAGTCTTTCAGTGCCTTGGGGTTGCCCTTGCGCACGATGAACACGGTAGCCGAAGTGAACGGCGCGCTGTTGTTCGGCAGGCGGGTCACCCAGTTGTCCGGCACCAGCTTGCCGTTGTCGGCCAGGGCGTTGATGTCGGTGGCCATGTTCATGGTGATGACATCGGCCGGCAGGCCATCGATCACCGCACGTGCCTGCTTGCTGGAACCGCCGAAGGACATCTGCACGTTGACCTTCTCTTTGTGCTCGGCTTCCCAGTGCTTCTGGAAGGCCGGGTTGTAGTCCTTGTAGAAGTCGCGCATCACGTCGTAGGACACGTTGAGCAGGGTGGGGGCGGCCTGGGCGAGGTTGCCCAAGGCCAGGCCTGCGGCGAGCAGCGAGGCGGTGAAGAGTCTTTTCACGTTGCTTCCTTGTTCTTGAAGATTATCGGGGCAGATTGCCAGCGACTATAACGGGTGGGTTTGTAGGGGTTAAAGAACAAAAACGACTTTGGTTATGCTTTTGCCAGTGCCGGCCTCTTCGTGGGTAAACCCGCTCCTACAGGGGCCGCGCGCAGTTTGGGCCTGTGGTGATCCTGTGGGAGCGGGTTTACCCGCGAAAGTGTCGGTCCAGGCAACCTCATTGTTTGGGAAACAGCACATTCCCACACCGGGAACAGAACGCCGCGCCATGCTCATGGCTCTTCTTGCTGCAGGTCGGGCAATCGTGCTGCAGTTGCTCCCCGCGCATGGCATTGGCCAGTTCGGCGGTAAAGATCCCGGTTGGCACGGCGATGATCGAGTAACCAATGATCATCACCAGGGACGACACCACTTGCCCCAGCGGCGTCTTCGGCACGATGTCGCCAAAGCCCACCGTGGTCAGGGTAACGATGGCCCAGTAAATGCCTTTGGGAATGCTGGTAAAGCCATGCTCGGGTCCTTCGATCACGTACATCAAGGTGCCGAACACCGTGACCAGGGTCGACACGCTGACCAGGAACACGATGATCTTCTGCTTGCTGCCCCGCAACGCCTCGATCAGGTAATGGGCCTGCTTGAGGTAGGGGCTAAGCTTGAGCACCCGGAAGATCCGCAGCATCCGGATCACCCGAATGATCAGCAGGTATTGGGCATCGCTGTAGTACAGCGCGATGATCCCCGGCACGATCGCCAGTAGGTCGACCAGGCCATAGAAGCTGAAGGCATAGCGCAAGGGTTTGGGCGAGCAGTACAGGCGGGTGAGGTACTCGGCCAGGAAGATCGCGGTAAAGCCCCACTCGATGCCGGCCAGCAGGCCGGCGTAGCCCTGATGCACCTCGTCGATGCTGTCAAGGATGACGGTGACCAGGCTGGCCAGGATGATCAGCAGGAGGATCTTGTCGAAGCGCCGGCCGGCTACGGTGTCGGTCTGGAAGACCATGATGTAGAGGCGTTCGCGCAGGGATTGCGGGGTGAACATGGCTTAAATTCCGAGGGCGAAGCAGTAAGCCTAGAGGGTCTTTGGTGAAGGGTGCAACGAGTGAACTGGTAAAACTGCTAGTTACCTGGAGAGTTCAGGTCAGAGCAAGATTGGGAATCTCGAAAATAAAGCTGAGCGAACGGCTATGACAGCAATGGCGATACAGACAGCTTCGTATACCGCTTATGGGCATTTGTGGGCAATGTCTGGTGCTTCGCTGGGGTTCAATGGCGAGCTGAGAGACCGGGTATTGCACGGCTATGCATTGGGCAATGGGTATCGCTTTTATATCCCTACGCTTATGCGCTTTTGCAGCGAGGATGCGTTGAGCCCGTTTGGAGAGGGCGGGCTAAATGCCTATTGCTACTGCGAGGGCGATCCGATTAATCGCTCTGACCCGTCAGGTCGGGCTGGCACTGGGCTCAAGGGTGAGTTTATTCGCCTGAACATACCGCAGGCGTTCAGATCTCTGGTTAAGACATATTTTAAAAGCAACCCATCTAAGACCTCCTATCACCTTGGTCTTGGTGAGGCAGGTTACTTGATTAAGAAGTCGCCAACTGGGCAATTAACAGCAGCTCGAATTCTTGGCTTGGGTGCCACCCATGAGCGATGGATGCAATCTCAAACTCTTAATCGAGCCCTACAAAGTGAAAACAGTGGGCTGATTGAGAGTAATAAGGCCCTTGTGCTCAAGGTCAACGCGTTGGAACAGTACCTGCGTCGTAACAAGCCTGAGCCTCCACCGCCTCCAAGACTTCCGCCGCCTCCGTCGCGAAGGCCTCCACCGCTTCCGCCAAGAAAAGTTGATCTGGCGCTCAATCCAGCTCATATCCGGCAGCCGTCAGAACGAGTGTCTGGACTGCCAGAAGACAGTCAGTTCGGCAGTTGATGTGCGGTGTTTTTCTGCTTTCTGTGATCTCGGTATTCAGCCACATGCATTAGCCAGCAGGCCACCACAAACGGCGCGGTCAGGCCGGGCACCGGTAGCAGCTTGAACAGCGCTTGCAGCAACAGGGCCAGGGCGATGGCCAGCAGCGTTACCCACGGCTTTTCACCTTGCCTGCTGAAGGCCAGTGCCGCCAGCGCGGCGTTGAAACCGTACAGGCCCAGCCACGCGGCTTGCGCTTGGTCGGCGAGCAGTGCAACGCCGCCGCCGATGGCCGAGCCGAGCACCGCCCACATTGCGGCATAAGGGTTGGCGATGAACATGCCGACGATGATCAGCAAGCCAGCCAGCGGCTGGTCGAGCAGGAAGATCTGGCCCACACCGCGCGCCAACGCGTACAGCGGGTCGGCCTCGACGAAGCCGCTGGGTGAGGGGCTGGCGATCAGCAGTGTGGCCCAGCCCAGCAGCACGAAGGGTGCAGTGTAGGCGACCAGCAGCTTGCCGCCGCGCTTGCGCCACTGGTGGGTGATGATGCTGGACAGGCCGCCGGCGGCGATGATCAGTGGCGGCAGGATGGCTGACCAGGGCAGCACGGCGGTGATCAGGATGCCGATCAACACGCCGTTGTAGCAGTACAGCCCGGCCTGGCGGTCGGCACGGTCGTAGCCGCGGGCTTGCGCGGCGAGCAGCCCGGCCAGGGCGCCGAGCAGGGCACCACCGACCAGGTTCGGGGCGGTCAGCAGTATGGCCAGCAGGCAGCACAGGCCGCACAGGGGGTTGCGCAGCAGCAGCACCTGGCTGAAGCCGTTGAGCAGCGCCGTGGCCCAGTCAGGGCACGGGTTGACGAAATTTTTGGTGTACATCGGGGCAGTCAGTGAGGTTGATGGGAGGGCGGTGGGCCTCTTTTGGGCCTCGGTTTTCCGCATGTCTTTTGTATTTGTGTATGGGGAGGGCTTTGCCCTCCATCGCAGGCTTCGCCAGCTCCTACAGGGGTATCGCGAAAATCCTGTAGGAGCCGGCGTGCCGGCGATGGGCTGTCAGATCAAGGTCTCGATCCGCAGCGTGTTAGTCGACCCAGGCTTGCCGAAAGGCACGCCGGCAGTGATCAGCAACGTGTCGCCACGGCTGGCCATGCCTTGCGCCTGGGCAATCTCCAGTGCGGTCGAGCAGATCTCATCCACTTGGCGCAGGCGGTCGTTGACCACCGAGTGTACGCCCCAGGCTACGCTCAGGCGCCGCGCGGTGTTCAGGTTCGGTGTCAGGTTGAGGATCGGTGCCCGTGGCCGCTCGCGTGCCGCGCGCAGGGTCGAGGCGCCCGACTCGCTGTAGTTGACCAGCACCGCTACCGGCAGGATGCCGCTGATACGGCGGATGGCGCAGCTGATGGCGTCCGACACGGTGGCCTCGGCCTTCGGCCGGCCAACGTCGAGCTGGGCCTGGTAGTCCGGGCCGTTCTCCACCTGGCGGATGATTTTGCTCATCATCTGCACGGCTTCCAGCGGGTAGTCCCCCGAGGCGGTCTCGGCCGACAGCATCACCGCATCGGCACCTTCCGCCACGGCGTTGGCCACGTCGGTGACTTCGGCACGGGTCGGCGCGGGCGAGAAGCGCATGGATTCGAGCATCTGCGTGGCCACCACCACCGGTTTGCCCAGCTGGCGGCAGGTGCCGATGATGCGCTTCTGGATCTGCGGCACGCTTTCGGCCGGCACTTCCACACCCAGGTCGCCACGGGCCACCATGATCGCATCCGCAAGCTCTGCGATGGCTTGCAGCTGTTCGACTGCCGATGGCTTTTCGATCTTGGCCATCAGGTAGGCGCGATCGCCGATCAGCTGGCGCGCTTCGACGATGTCCTCAGGGCGCTGCACGAACGACAGGGCCACCCAGTCCACACCCAGCTCCAGGCCGAAGGCCAGGTCGCGGCGATCCTTTTCGGTGAGTGGCGAGAGGTCGAGCACCGCTTGCGGCACGTTGACACCCTTGCGGTCGGACAGCTCGCCACCGGCCAGGACTTCGGTGTCGATGGCATCGCTGTGCTTGGCGGTCACGCGTAGGCGCAGCTTGCCATCGTCCAGCAGCAGGTCCATGCCCGGTTCAAGGGCTGCGATGATCTCTGGGTGCGGCAGGTTGACCCGACGGCTGTCGCCCGGGGCCTTGTCCAGGTCCAGGCGCAGCGCCTGGCCGCGTTGCAGTTGGACCTTGCCTTCGGCAAAGCGGCCGACACGAAGCTTAGGCCCTTGCAGGTCCATAAGGATGCCCAGCGGATAGTTCAGCTGCTGCTCGACCTCACGAATCCACTGATAGCGCAGGGCGTGGTCGGCATGCTCGCCGTGGCTGAAGTTGAGTCGAAAGATGTTCACCCCGGCTTCGACCAGCTGGCGGATGTCGTCGATGCCTTTGATCGCAGGGCCGAGGGTGGCGAGGATCTTAACTTTTTTATCAGGCGTCATGATTGGGCAGTCTCGAGAATCAGGATGGCGCGGAAGTCGTTGACGTTGGTGCGGGTCGGCTCGGTGACGATCAGCGCATCCAGCGCGGCGAAGTAGCCATAGCCGTTGTTGTTGTCCAGCTCGTCACTGGCCGACAGGCCCAGCGCCTCGGCGCGGGCGTAGCTGCTCGGGGTCATGATGGCGCCGGCGTTTTCTTCCGAGCCATCGATGCCGTCGGTGTCGCCGGCCAGGGCGTACACGCCCGGCAGGCCTTTGAGGCTTTCGGTGAGGCTCAGCAGGAATTCGGCATTGCGCCCGCCACGGCCGTTACCGCGTACGGTCACGGTGGTCTCGCCGCCGGAGAGAATCACGCAGGGCGCCTTGAGCGGTTGGCCATGCTGGACGATCTGTCGGGCGATACCGGCATGCACCTTGGCCACTTCGCGCGATTCGCCTTCCAGGTCGCCGAGGATCAGCGGGCTGAAGCCTGCCTGGCGAGCTTTGACCGCTGCGGCCTCCAGTGACTGCTGGGGTCTGGCGATCAGTTGGAAGTGGCTGCGTGCCAGGGCCGGGTCATCGGCCTTGACCGTTTCCGAGGCCGGGTTGTTGAGCCAGTCGATGACGGCCTTGGGGGCTTCGATGTTGTAGCGCTTGAGGATGGCCAAGGCATCGGCCGAAGTGCTCGGGTCCGCCACGGTGGGGCCGGAAGCGATGACCGTGGCCAGGTCGCCCGGCACGTCCGAGATGGCATAGGTGTACACGGTGGCCGGCCAGCAGGCCTTGGCCAAGCGACCGCCCTTGATCGCCGACAGATGCTTGCGCACGCAATTCATCTCACCGATGGTAGCGCCGGACTTGAGCAGTGCCTTGTTGATCTGTTGCTTGTCGGCCAGGGTCAGTCCCTCGGCCGGCAAGGCCAACAGGGCGGAGCCGCCGCCGGATAGCAGGAAGATGACGCGGTCGTCTTCGGTCAGGTCGCTGACCAGATCGAGCACGCGCTTGGCCACGGCGAGGCCGGCGGCATCGGGGACCGGGTGGGCGGCTTCGACCACCTCGATCTTCTGGCAGTTGGCGCCGTGGCCGTAGCGAGTCACGACCAGCCCGGAGACTTCGCCCTGCCAGCTCTTTTCGACCACTTCGGCCATGGCGGCTGCGGCCTTGCCGGCGCCGATGACGATGACCCGACCGCTACGGTCGGTGGGCAAGTAGGGTTCGAGGACTTGGCGCGGGTGGGCGGCGGCGATGGCTGTGTCGAACAGCTCGCGGAGAAGTTTTTGCGGATCGACCGACATGGCAGGCTCCCAATTGTTTTTGTTCTGCAGAATCGAAAACGCCCCTGGAACTGCCTCCGTGCAGGCCGAACCAGGGGCGGGTGTTGCTCGGGTCACTGCCTGGCCTGTGGTCGCAGGTCAGGCAGCGTGTGCTTCATCGCGAGCTACGCTCGCTCCTAGAGGTCGCGGATCGAGAAGTTGGCCATGTGCTCCAGGCCCTTGATCAGCGCGGAGTGGTCCCAGTTGCCGCCGCCCAGCGCCACGCAGGTGCTGAATACTTGCTGGGCATTGGAGGTGTTGGGCAGGTTGATGCCCAGTTCCTTGGCGCCTTGCAGGGCCAGGTTCAGGTCCTTCTGGTGCAGGTTGATGCGGAAGCCTGGGTCGAAGGTGCCTTTGATCATGCGCTCGGCGTGCACTTCAAGGATCTTCGACGAAGCGAAGCCGCCCATCAGAGCTTCACGGACCTTGGCAGGGTCCGCGCCGTTCTTGGCAGCGAACAGCAGGGCTTCGGCAACGGCCTGGATGTTCAGGGCGACGATGATCTGGTTGGCGACCTTGGCGGTCTGGCCGTCGCCGTTACCGCCGACGCGGGTGATGTTCTTGCCCATGGCTTCGAACAGCGGCAGGGCGCGCTCGAAGGCTTTCGGGCAGCCACCGACCATGATGCTCAGGGTCGCGGCCTTGGCGCCGACTTCACCGCCGGATACCGGCGCGTCCAGGTAGGCAGCGCCGGTGGCCTTGATCTTCTCGGCGAAGACTTTGGTCGCGGTGGGCGAGATCGAGCTCATGTCGATCACTACCTTGTTTGGACCTACGCCCTCGACAACGCCGTTCTCATCGAACAGCACGCTTTCGACCTGTGGGGTGTCCGGCACCATGACGATGATGAACTCGGCTTCCTGGGCCACTTCCTTCGGGTTGGCCAGGGCCACTGCGCCAGCGGCGATCAGGTCGGCAGGGGCGGCGTCGTGGTGGGTGGAAACGAAGATGCTGTGACCTGCTTTTTGCAGGTTCTGGGCCATGGGTTTGCCCATGATGCCGGTGCCGAGGAAACCGATTTTAGCCATGAGAAATTACCTCTTTTATATTTGTTCGCATTCCCGGTGGGAGCAAAGGATTCAGATCGCGTTGTGCGTTTTCAGCCAGCCCAGGCCAGCTTCGGTGGTGGTCAGCGGCTTGTACTCCGCGCCCACCCAGCCCTGGTAGCCGATGCGGTCCAGGTGCTCGAACAGGAAGCGGTAGTTGATCTCGCCGGTACCGGGTTCGTTGCGGCCCGGGTTGTCGGCCAGCTGGATGTGGTTGATCAATTTCAGGTTGGCTTCCAGGGTGCGAGCCAGGTCACCTTCCATGATCTGCATGTGGTAGATGTCGTATTGCAGGAACAGGTTGTCGCTACCCACCTCGGCCTGGATTTCCAGGGCTTGCTGGGTGTTGTTCAGGTAGAAGCCTGGAATGTCGCGGGTGTTGATCATTTCCATGACCAGGCGAATACCGGCGGCCTTGAGCTTGTCGGCGGCGTAGCGCAGGTTCTCGACGAAGGTCTTGCGCACAGTGGCGCAGTCCGGACCTTGCGGGCGAATGCCGGCCAAGGCGTTGACCTGGGTGTTGCCCAGCACCTTGGCGTACTCGATGGCCTTGTCGACACCTGCACGGAATTCTTCGACCCGATCAGGGTGGCAGGTGATACCGCGCTCGCCCTTCGACCAGTCGCCCGCTGGGAGGTTGAACAGCACCTGGGTCAGGCCGTGGGCATCGAGCTGCTGCTTGATTTCGGCAGCGCTGAAGTCGTACGGGAAGAGGTATTCGACGCCGCTGAAGCCAGCGTCGGCGGCAGCCTTGAAGCGGGCCAGGAAGTCCTGTTCGGTGAACAGCATGGACAGGTTGGCAGCGAAGCGAGGCATGAGTGGTCTCCTTGCGATGAAGGCCCCCAGTTCAAGCCTGGGGGCGTCAGGCGATCAGTCCAGCAGCGAGATGGCGGTCGGTGCGTCGTTGCCGACCAGGGCGAGGTCTTCGAACTCGTTGACCGCGTTGATCTCGGTGCCCATGGAAATGTTGGTCACACGCTCGAGAATCACTTCGACCACCACCGGCACGCGGAACTCTTCGGCCATCTTCTGCGCCTTGAGTAGGGCAGGGGCGATCTCGCCCGGCTCGAACACGCGAATGGCCTTGCAGCCCAGGCCTTCGACCACGGCGACGTGATCGACACCGTAGGTGGCGGCGTCGGTGGCGTTGATGTTCTCGAACGCCAGTTGTACACAGTAATCCATGTCGAAGCCACGCTGAGCCTGGCGGATCAGACCCAGGTAGGCGTTGTTCACCAGCACGTGGACGTATGGCAGGTTGAACTGCGCGCCCACGGCCAGTTCTTCGATCATGAACTGGAAGTCGTAGTCACCCGACAGCGCAACCACTTTGCGCTTTGGATCGGCCTTGACCACACCGAGGGCGGCAGGGATGGTCCAGCCCAGCGGGCCGGCCTGGCCGCAGTTGATCCAGTGGCGTGGCTTGTAGACGTGCAGGAACTGCGCGCCAGCGATCTGCGACAGGCCGATGGTGCTGACGTAGCAGGTGTCTTTGCCGAAGACCTGGTTCATTTCTTCGTAGACGCGCTGCGGCTTGACCGGCACGTTGTCGAAGTGGGTCTTGCGCTGCAGGGTGGCCTTGCGCTCCTGGCAGTCTTCCAGCCAGGCTTTGCGGCATTTGAGCTTGCCAGCGGCTTTCCACTCGCGGGCAACTTCCAGGAACACGTCCAGCGCCTTGCCGGCATCGGAAACGATCCCCAGGTCCGGGGTGAACACGCGGCCGATCTGGGTTGGCTCGATGTCGACGTGGATGAACTTGCGGCCTTCGGTGTAGACGTCGACGGAACCGGTGTGGCGGTTGGCCCAACGGTTACCGATACCGAACACCAGATCGGATTTGAGCAGGGTGGCGTTGCCGTAGCGGTGCGAGGTCTGCAGGCCGACCATGCCGACCATCTGTGCGTGGTCGTCCGGGATGGTGCCCCAGCCCATCAGGGTCGGGATCACCGGCACGCCGGTCAGCTCGGCGAACTCGACCAGCTTGTCGCTGGCATCGGCGTTGATGATGCCGCCACCGGCCACCAGCAGCGGGCGCTCGGCGTCGTTGAGCAGGGCCAGGGCCTTTTCAGCCTGTACGCGGGTAGCGGACGGCTTGTGGACTGGCAGCGGCTCGTAGGCGTCGATGTCGAATTCGATTTCGGCCATCTGCACGTCGAACGGCAGGTCGATCAGCACTGGGCCTGGGCGGCCGGTGCGCATTTCATAGAAGGCCTTCTGGAAGGCGTAAGGCACCTGGCCGGGTTCCAGAACGGTGGTGGCCCACTTGGTGACCGGCTTGACGATGTTGGTGATGTCGACGGCCTGGAAGTCTTCCTTATGCAAGCGGGCACGCGGCGCCTGGCCGGTGATGCAGAGGATCGGGATGGAGTCGGCCGAGGCGCTGTACAGGCCGGTGACCATGTCGGTGCCGGCAGGGCCGGACGTACCGATGCACACGCCGATGTTGCCCGGATTGGCGCGGGTGTAGCCCTCGGCCATGTGGGAGGCGCCTTCGACGTGACGAGCGAGGACGTGATCGATGCCACCGACTTTCTTCAGGGCCGAGTACAGCGGGTTGATGGCTGCCCCCGGGATGCCGAACGCGGTATCTACACCTTCACGGCGCATGACCAGAACGGCTGCATCGATTGCTCTCATTTTGCTCATGGTTTGTGCCTCATTGATTTTGTAATTGTATACAACTTGCTTTGTGCCAGAGTGTATTCACGCCTGGCGGCTCAGGTCAATGGATTTTCATCGGGGCAGTTCGCTTTCGTTCGAGCGCCCGTGAAAACGGCTGTTTGCGTGATCGCATACGATCGTATCAAATTATTGTATACAAAAATATTAGCGGTTGTGTTCTATTTGTCCCATCGGTTTTCAACTGCCCTCAGGGCTTCTCACAACAAGAAGAGGACCTTTCCATGAACGCTTTGAACCTCAAAGCCGCTGTCAGCCTGGTGAACGCCGCGCTGGCTGCGGGCCGCAAGATCAATTCCGCGCCGCTGACGGTGGCGGTGCTGGACGCCGGCGGGCACCTGCTGGCGTTGCAGCGCGAAGATGGGGCGAGCCTGATTCGCCCGGAGGTAGCCATGGGCAAGGCATGGGGCGCGATTGCGCTGGGCAAGGGCTCGCGTTTGCTGGCGTTGGATGCGCAGCAGCGCCCAGCGTTTTTCGCGGCATTGAATGGGTTGGGTGAGCGGCCGGTGGTGCCGGCTCCAGGTGGCGTGCTGATTCGTGATCAGGACGGGAAAGTGCTGGGGGCGGTAGGGATCAGTGGAGATACGTCGGATATCGACGAGCAGTGCGCGATCAGTGCGATCGAAGAGATCGGGTTGAAGGCGGATGCCGGGGTAGCTGCCTGAATCTCGATTGCCGGCTCTGACCTATTCGCGGACAAGCCTGCTCCCACAGAGACTGTAGGAGCGGGCTTGTCCGCGAATGGCGCCAGGTGGTTCAGGCCACCTCAGGCTCACAGCCTTTGAGTACCATCCGGATGATAGTCTCCGCCGCCGCGTCATAATCGCTGTCGGCCAGCTTGGCCTTGCCGGTCACCGCCGAGATCTGCCAGTCGAAGTCGGCATAGGTCTGGGTCGCGGCCCAGATGCTGAACATCAGGTGGTGCGCATCCACATGGGCGATCTGCCCACGGTCGATCCAGCGCTGGATGCACTCGATGTTGTGGCGTGCCTGCTCGTTCAATTGCTCTACCTGACTCGGCGACAGGTGCGGTGCGCCATGCATGATCTCGCTGGCGAACACTTTCGAAGCGTGCGGCAGGTCGCGGGAGATGCGGATCTTCGAGCGAATGTAGGAACTCAGCACTTCTCTGGGGTCGCCATCGGCATTGAACGGCGTCGACGCCTGCATGATCGGGGCGATGATGCTTTCCAGGACCTCGCGGTAGAGGTTGTCCTTGGACTTGAAGTAGTAATACACGTTCGGCTTGGGCAGGCCGGCCTTGGCCGCGATATCGCTGGTCTTGGTGGCGGCGAAGCCCTTGTCGGCGAATTCCTCGCTGGCCGCGCGCAGGATCAGTTCCTTGTTGCGCTCGCGAATGGTGCTCATTGTCGGGGCTCTTCCTCGTGTCTGGCCACCTCTAAGAGGGATCGGGCATGGTAGCACCGGCCCCAATGGGCGCTCAAGGCAGCGACTTTCGGCTAGAATCTGGCCCATTCAACTTATTCGGAACCGGCAATCATGGCAGGAAGCAGTCTACTGGTGCTGATCGACGACATCGCCACGGTGCTCGATGACGTCTCGGTCATGACCAAGGTCGCGGCGAAGAAGACTGCGGGCGTGCTGGGTGACGACCTGGCGCTCAATGCCCAACAGGTCACTGGCGTACGTGCCGAGCGAGAGATCCCTGTGGTGTGGGCGGTGGCCAAGGGGTCGTTGGTCAACAAGCTGATCCTGGTCCCTGCGGCGCTGCTGATCAGTGCGTTCATTCCATGGGCGGTTACGCCGCTGTTGATGGTCGGCGGCGCCTACTTGTGCTTCGAGGGTTTCGAGAAGCTGGCGCACAAGTTCCTGCACAGCAAGGAGGAGGACGCCGCCGGGCACGATGCGCTCAAGGAGGCGGTGGCCGATACCAACGTCGACTTGGTGGCGTACGAGAAGGAGAAGATCAAGGGCGCGGTGCGCACCGATTTCATTCTGTCGGCCGAAATCATCGCCATCACCTTGGGTACCGTCGCCGATGCGCCGCTGACCCAGCAGATCATCGTGCTGTCGGGCATTGCCATCGTCATGACCATCGGCGTGTACGGGCTGGTGGGCGGTATCGTCAAGCTCGATGACCTGGGGCTGTGGATGACTCAGAAAACGTCGCGCATGGCCCAGGCTATCGGCAATGGCATCCTGCGCGCGGCGCCTTACATGATGAAAAGCCTGTCGGTGATCGGCACCGCGGCAATGTTCCTGGTCGGCGGCGGGATCCTGGTACACGGCATCGCGCCGTTGCATCACGCCATCGAAGCGTTCAGTGAAGGGCGCGGTGGGGCGCTGACCGGCGCGTTGCTCAATGGTGTGGCCGGCGTGGTGGCGGGGGGCGTGGTATTGGCAGCGGTCGCGGTGGCTGGGAAGCTGTGGCGCGCTGTCCGGCCTTCGCGCTGAGTGGCATGGATCGCCGGCAAGCTGGCTCCTAAGGGTTATGTCCAATGACAGTGGGAGCTCGCTTGCCGGCGATGGGCCGCAATGCGGCCCCGATGATCAGAAGTGAACCTTGACCAGGAAGCTTGCAGTGTTCTGGTCGGTGGTGAACGCATCGGAATCCTTGATCCCGTACTTGTTCTTCCAGTAGTCGTACTCGAAGCCGACGTACAACTGCTTCTCGCCCAGGTGCAGGGCCTTGCCCAGATCGTATTTCACCTGCGGGTTGAAGTGCAGGTTGGCGTGATACTCGCCGCGGCGATTCTCATCATTGTCGACTACCCAGTCCATGAAGCCGTCGATCAGGATGTCGGACGAGCCCACGGGAATGGTGTACGACCAAACCGGGGTGATCTGCCAGACATTGTCACCGGCGCGGCTGCCGTCGGTGGTGCGCTGGTAGAAGTTCAACTGGAAGTAGTCGAAGCCTGGAATATCCAGGTCGAAGCCTGGGCCGATCAGGTACGACTCGCTGTCCCCTTCGCCGAACTCATAGGTCATGGCCAGCAGCACGTCCTTGACCGGGCCGAACTCCAGCTTCTGGTCGAAGATCTTGCCGAACGACAGGCGAGGGCTGATCTCGCCGTAGTAGGTGTTCGGGCCATTGTTGGCGTCCGTCTTGCCCTGGTAGAAGATCTTGTCGACGAAGATGAAGTTGTCGCCGTACTTCCACGCGTCCGCGTGCTCGAAGGTGACGGTTTGCTGGATCTCTGGGTTGACCTTGAAGTTCTTGCCCCACAGATAGGTGAGGCTGTTGTTCTGCCACTGCAGCAGGTCACCGGCGAAGGAGGTGCCGCAGGCCATTAGGCCGCCCGCGAGAATCAGGCTGTTGATGGTACGCATTGCGAGTGTCGCTCCCTTGATTGGATTGTTGTCAGCGCGTGGTGTTGGCGCTTTTTTTTGTCTTTTGAGTCAGTTTTTTTCGATTAGCCACAGTTGTTTGGCAAGAGCTGCGCCAACTTTTCCGGGTTGGACGCAACCATCCTGCTCGACGTCTTTCTGAACGGATGAAAAGGGTATTTCAGGCTGGCAACACGTTGGCCAACCGCCCGAATTCATTGACTGAGCGGTCAGTAAACGCAGGCAGAATCCATCCTGCCTTGATCGAGGGGGCGCGCAGATTACTCACTTGCGCGCCTTGTCTCAAGTGCTCCGTCCTGGAGCACAGTGATACAAACTTGGGCGTTTGGTCAGCTTCTTAGAAATGCACTTTCACCAGTGCGCTGAACACGCTCTGGTTGCTCTGCACATTGCCTTGGCTGTCAATGCCGTACTTGTCCTTCCAATAGCTGTACTCGAAGCCTACATAGAGCTGCTTGGCGCCGAGGTTCATGGCCTTGCCCAGGTCATACTTGACCTGCGGGTTGAACTGCAGGTTGGAATGGTAGGTGCCGCGTCGGGTCTGGTCGTTGTCCACCACCCAGTCCATGTAGCCGTCGATCAGAATGTCGGATTTGCCGGCGGGGATGGTGTAGGAGAACGTCGGTGTGATCTGCCAGACATTGTCACCTGGGCGGCTGCCTTCGGTGTTGCGCAGGTAGAAATTGAGGGTGAAGTAGTTGAAGCCGGGAACGTTCAGGTCGAAGCCCGGACCGATCAGGTAGGCTTCGTTGTCGCCTTCGCCACGCTCGTAGGTCATGGCCAGCAACACGTCCTTGATCGGGCCGAACGCGAAGCTCTGGCCAGTGATCTTGCCTAACGACAGGCGCGGGCTGAACTCACCGTAGTAGGTGGTCACGCCTTTGCTGGGGTCGGCCTTGCCGTTGTAGAAAATCTTGTCGACGAAAAGAAACGTATCGCCGTACTTCCATTTGTTGGCGTGCTCGAACGTGATCGTCTGCTGGATGTCTGGGTTGACCTTGAAGTCCTTGCCGTACAAGTAGGTCAGGCTTTCGCCATGCCACTGCAGCCATTCGCCTGCGTGCGTCGGAAGGGTAGCCAACAGGCTGCTGCCCAGCAGCAGGGACGAGGTGATGCGTTTCATGTTGTGATTCCCGGACTTATTGTTTTTGTTAGCGTTTTTTCGGCGCACAAGCGCCCCGGGCGGCCCATTCCGGCGGGCCGACGGTGGAGGTCGTTGCTTGCTTGAAAAAGGGGCGGCAGCATGCCGCCCCCTGGTTCAATGCTGGTGACAGGCGTCGTTGTGCACCGCCCGATCAGCACCCCCGAGGATGTTGAACAGTAGGTTCAGCACGAGCGCACTGACCGTTGCCATGGCGATCCCGCTGTGGGTGATCGGTTCCATCCAATGGGGCATCTGCGCGAAGAACTCCGGGCGGACCACGGGGATCAGACCGAAGCCGACGCTGACCGCAACCAGCAACTGGTTGCGACGGTCGCCGATGTCCGCTTCCTGGAGAATCTTGATCCCGGTGGCGGTGACCATGCCGAACATGGCAATGGACGCGCCGCCCAGCACCGCGGGCGGGATCGAAGCGATCAGGAAGGCCGCCTTGGGCAGCAGGCTCAGCAGAATCAGCAGCGCGCCTGCCACCACGGTGACGTAGCGGCAGCGTACGCCAGTCATCTGCACCAGGCCGATGTTCTGGGCGAAGGATGAATGGGTGAAGGTGTTGAAGAAGCCTGCCACGAACGACGCGCCGGCATCGCACAACAGGCCGCGACGCAGCATGCCGGGGGTGACTTCGCGGTCGGTGACCTTGCCCAGGGCCAGGAACATGCCGGTGGACTCGACGAAGATGATCACCACCACCAGGCACATGGACAGGATCGGCGCCAGGCTGAAGGTCGGCATGCCGAAGTGCAGCGGGGTAACGACTTGCAACCACGGAGCTTCGGACAGGCCGGACAGGTCGACCATACCGATCGAGCCGGCCAGGATGTAGCCCAGGCCCATGCCCACCAGCACGGAAACGTTCACCCAGAACCCGCGCATGAAGCGGTTGATCAGCAAGATCACTGCCAGCACCAGGCCGGCCACCAGCAGGTAGATCGGCGAGCCGAAGGTTTGCGCTTCGTGCCCACCGCCGGCCCAGTTGACCGCGACCGGGAACAGCGAGAGGCCGATGGAAGTGATCACCGTACCGGTGACCAAGGGCGGGAAGAAGCGCACGACCTTGGACATGAACGGCGCGATCAGCATGCCGAAGAACCCGGCGGCGATGGTCGCCCCGAAGATCCCTTGCAGGCCGACGCCGGGCATGCCGGCCATGGCCACCATGCTGCCGACGGCTGCGAAGCTTGCGCCCATCATCACCGGCATGCGGATGCCCACTGGGCCGATCCCGAACGACTGGATGATCGTGGCGACGCCGGCAACCAGCAGGTCGGCGTTGATCAGGAAGGCGACTTCTTCGCGAGACAGCCCGGCAGCCTGGCCGATGATCAAAGGCACGGCAATCGCGCCTCCATACATCAGCAGAACGTGTTGCAGGCCTACCAGAATCAATTGGAACAGGGGCAGAGGCTGTCGCGGCGGCGCAACGGGAATGTACGCCTTGCGTGACTCGGACATGCAGCACCTCGAGTTTTGTTTTTATTCTCGGATCCAAGCGCCGGGCTGCAGGCGGCAGGTCTTCAGAAGAAGACCTGGGGTTCCCGCATGAGGCCCGAGCGCTCGATGCTTGCGTATTGCCTTGAAACCGAGGCCGGGTTCACCGGCCTCTTCGCGGGCGAGCCCGCTCCCCAGGAGGCGTGGGGTGTGCCCGTTGGATCAGTTGACCGGCGCGCCCTTGGCGATCCAGTCACCGACGAGCTTGCGCTCTTCCACGGTCATCTGGGTGATGTTGCCCAGTGGCATGATCTGGCTGGCGACCGCTTGCGCCTGGATGCGCGCGGCTTGGGCCTGGATCTGCTGTGGGGTGTCGAACATCACGCCGGCAGGGGCGGCGCTGAACAGTGGGCTGGTCGGCTTGGACGAGTGGCACACGGTGCAGCGTTCCTGGATGACGGTATGGATCTTTTCGAATCCATCGGTCACGGCCTGGGCGGTGGCCTGGGCCGGGGCTTGCGCAGCCGCCGCAGGCGCTTCGGCGGCCTTGGCGGCCTCCTCGGCACGCTTCTCGGCTGCGGTTTTCCCGCCGACAGCGGTTTCCGGCAGAGGCTGGTACTCGATCTTCGCCGCGGCTTGCTCAGGCGCTACAGCCATCGGCTTGGGACCGGTGACGTAGGCCAGGCAGATCATTGCCAGGGCACCGACAGGCAGGGTCCAGGCGTACTTATTGCTGTCATGGCGGGTGTTGAAATAGTGACGGATCAGTACCGCGGCCACTGCGATCCCAGCCAGGATCAGCCAGTTGTATTGGCTGCCATAGGTGCTCGGGAAGTGGTTGCTGATCATGATGAACAGCACCGGCAGGGTGAAGTAGTTGTTGTGGCGCGAACGCAGCAGGCCCTTGGCCGGCAGAACCGGGTCAGGGGTGGTGTTGTTTTCGATCGCGGCCACCAGCTGACGCTGGGCCGGCATGATGATCCGGAACACGTTGCCGACCATGATGGTGCCGATGATCGCGCCGGTATGCAGGTATGCCCCACGGCCGCTGAATACCTGGCTGAAGCCGAAGCAGGCGGCGATGATCAGCACGAACAGCACGGCACCGAGCAGCGCAGGCTTTTTACCCAGGGGCGAGTCGCACAGGAAGTCGTAGATGAACCAGCTGGCGATCAGCGAACCGATACCGATGGCCACGCCCTCGGCACCGCTCAGGGTGCTGCCAGGGGCCAGCAGGTACAGGGCTGGGTTCCAGTAGAACACCACGCACAGCAAGGCGATACCGGACATCCAGGTGAAGTAGGCTTCCCATTTGAACCAGTGCAGGTTCTCGGGCATTTTCGGCGGTGCCAGCTTGTACTTCTCAAGGTGGTAGATACCACCGCCGTGGATGGCCCATAGGTCACCCGACAGCCCCTCGCGCGGATTGCTCCGGTTCAGGTTGTTTTCAAGCCAGACGAAGTAGAACGATGCACCGATCCAGGCGATACCGGTGATCATGTGAACCCAGCGAATGCTCAGGTTCAGCCATTCGTGAAGGTGTGCTTCCACAGTATGTACCTCTGCCGGTCACCGAACGATGACCGACCTTTTCTTATTGGTGGGGATTGAGGATCAGCATCTGTTCCTCGGTGAAGTAATGCTCGTCGCAGTTGTTGCCGGAACCACTGCGATCAACCACCAGGAAGTCATCCCGCTTTTCGATCGTCAGCACCGGGTGGTGCCAGACGCCGCGATGGTAATTAACGCCCTGCCTGCCATTACTGCGGAAGGCTCGGACCAAGCCTGATACAGGTGCATCGCCAACGGGCGCGACCACGATCAGAAAGGGGTTGCCGAGCAGCGGGATGAAAGCCTGGCTGCCCAGCGGATGGCGTTCCAGCATGCGCACGGTCAGCGGCATGTCCAGCGCGTCGGCGCGGAAGATGCTGATGATCGCTTTGTCTTCAGGCTCTGCGGTCTCGACCGTGGCGAGCTTGTGAAAGCGCATGGTCGAGCCGTTGTTGATCATGAAGTGGTCGCTGCCGTCGGTTTCGATCACGTCACCGAAGGGGGCGAAGGCTTCTTTGGTCAGGGGCTCGATCATCAGGGTGCGCATGCGGTTATCTCTTCTATGTTCGTTGTTCTTGAATAGGTGGACCGGCTTGCAGGCCAGGCCCTGGGTACGGACGCGTCACGCACTCGGGCCACGGCTGCGCTCGGTCCTTAAAGCTGCAGCAGGCGGAACAGGGCAATCAGGTTGATCTGTGCCAGGGCTTCCTTGAACTCTGCTTCGGCATCGTTGTGAATGCGTTTTTCGAACGAGGCCAGGATCTGGTGCCGGTTGCTGCCTTTAACCGCCATGATGAACGGGAACTGGAACTTGGCTTTGTAGGCATCGTTCAGTTCGGTGAACCGGGCGAACTCCTCGGCGGTGCACTGGTGAATGCCGGCACCGGCTTGCTCGTTGGTGCTCGATTCGGTCAGCTCGCCCTGGATGGCGGCCTTGCCGGCCAGGTCCGGGTGAGCGTTGATCAGGGCCAGTTGCTCTGCGTGGCTTGCGCTGAGCAGGATATCGCTCATGCGCTGGTGCAGGGCTTCGATCTCGTCCAGCTCACCCAGCTGGCCGAGGTCGTAGGCCTTTTCGGCAACCCACGGCGAGTGCTCGTAGATGTCGGCGAAGGCCTCGACGAAGGCGTCACGGTCCAGGGTGGAGGGCTTGAGGGTCTTGAAGGCAGTCATCAGGCGTTCTCTTTCTTGTACGGGTGGGTGGCGTGCCAGTGGCGGGCGATATCCACGCGACGGGCGAACCAGACCTGCTCATGGCTCTTGGCGTAGTCGACGAAGCGCTTGAGCGCAGCCAGGCGCGCCGGGCGACCGACCAGGCGGCAGTGCAGGCCGATGGAGAGCATCTTCGGCGCTTCGGCGCCTTCGGCATACAGCACGTCGAAGGCATCCTTGAGGTACTGGAAGAACTGCTCGCCGCAGTTGAAGCCCTGCACCTGGGTGAAGCGCATGTCGTTGGTGTCCAGGGTGTAGGGGATCACCAAGTGCGGTTTGCCGGTGGGGTTGTTTGGCTCCCAGTAGGGCAGGTCGTCGTCATAGGTGTCGCTGTCGTAGAGGAAGCCACCTTCCTCCATCACCAGGCGACGGGTGTTTGGGCCGGTGCGGCCGGTGTACCAGCCCAGCGGGCGCTCGCCGGTCAGCTCGGTGAGGATGCGGATGGCTTCGAGCATGTGCTCGCGCTCCTGGGCCTCGTCCATGTACTGGTAGTCGATCCAGCGGTAACCGTGGCTGCAGATCTCGTGGCCGGCCTCGACCATGGCGCGGATGACGTCCGGGTGGCGCTGGGCGGCCATGGCCACGGCGAAGATGGTCAGGGGTACGCCGCTGTCCTTGAACAGCTTGAGCAGGCGCCAGACACCGGCGCGGCTACCATACTCGTACAGCGACTCCATGCTCATGTTGCGCACACCCTGCAGTGGCTGGGCGGCAACCATTTCGGAGAGGAAGGCTTCGGACTCTTTGTCACCGTGCAGGATGTTGCGCTCGCCGCCTTCTTCGTAGTTGAGCACGAAAGACAGCGCGATACGGGCGTTGCCCGGCCATTGCGGGTGAGGTGGGTTGTTGCCGTAACCGATCAGGTCGCGAGGGTAGTCAGCGCTCACTGCAGTCTTCCTTCTTGTGCGTTTGTGCGGGGGTGGGCGGGCCGCGTCGGGATGTCGCACCACCGGATGGGCTGATTGTATACAACTTCTGAAATCTTTTGTAAGCCTGTTTTTCCGCATTTCTTCCCATTTGTCGCATGAGCCTTGCCGGTTAAGTCTTTGCAAGAAACCTGCCCACTTGGTCAGTTAATGACGTTGACGTCTGCGCTGGGCCTGTATTTGCGACTGGTGGCCGGTTTGTCGGGGCGCAGGGAGGAGGGCGAAGGAAGGGTTTAGAAAATTGTGTACAATCTTTCGTGAAAATGTCTTAATGACTGCATTCCCGCATACGGCGAGGTCCATTTTGGTGCCATGCCGAGTATTTTCTGCCCACGATCTGCACAAGAGGCGACAAGCAATGGGACGTTTGACCACACACGTACTGGATGCCGCGCACGGCTGCCCAGGCAGCTCGATCAAGGTCGAGCTCTATCGCGTAGAAGGCCAGCAGCTGGAGCTGGTGAACACTGCGCTGACCAACAGCGATGGGCGGGTCGACGCACCGTTGCTGCAAGGCGACGATTACCGTACCGGTGTCTATCAGTTGCAGTTCAGTGCGGGCGCTTATTACCGTGCTCGCGGCGTGCAGTTGCCGGAGCCGGCGTTTCTGGATGTTGTTGTGCTGCGCTTTGGCATCGACGAGAAGCAGGAGCATTACCACGTGCCGCTGTTGATCTCGCCGTATAGCTATTCGACCTATCGTGGAAGCTAGTGGGTCGCTAGGAGAATCTTCGTAGGTCCTTGGCCCGCTCTCACACTGGCGGGCTTTTTTTCGTCTGCAGAAAAAGAGGGTGGCGTGTGGTGTCGGGCGCGGATGTGGGTGGGCTTGAAATCGAGCGCCGCCTGCGCGGCGCATCGCGAGCAAGGCTCGCTCCTACCGAGCCATGCAGCAAAGCGGGCGTGCGCCTCAAGCAGGAAGACCGACCTGAAACAGACGTAGGAGCGAGCTTTGCTCGCGATGCGCCGCGCGGGCGGCGCTCGATCTTGCAATTGCTAGAAAGCTCAAGCCAAGCTACCGGAACCTGGGGCATACCCTTCGGCCACGGTGAAAAAAGAGGAGGGTGGCGTGTGGTGTAGGGCGCGGATTTGGGGTGGGCTTGAAATCGAGCGCCGCCTGCGCGGCGCATCGCGAGCCATGCAACACAGCGGTCGTGCGCCTCAAACAGGAAGACCGACCTGAAACAGACGTAGGAGCGAGCTTTGCTCGCGATGCGCCGCGCGGGCGGCGCTCGATCTCGCAATCGCTAAAAAGCTAAAGCCAAGCCATTCACGAATTAAAGAAACACGAACTTGGCAATGAAAATCGCGCACAGTACCCAAAGGCTGGCAGAGATTTCCTTGTACTTGCCAGTGCCTGCCTTCAATGCCACATAGCTGATGAAGCCCAGGGCAATACCATCGGCGACCGAGAAGGTCAGCGGCATCATGATCACGGTAACGATCGCTGGAATGCTGTCGGTGGCTTCATCCCAGTGAATGTGCGCCATGCTGCCCATCATCAGCATCGCTACATAGATCAGTGCACCAGCAGTGGCATAGGCAGGGATCATCCCGGCCAGTGGCGCGAAGAACATCGCGGCGATGAACAGGACGCCGACGACCACTGCAGTCAAGCCAGTACGGCCACCCGCCGCGACACCCGCGGCACTCTCCACGTAGCTGGTCACAGGTGGCACGCCGACCACCGCTCCGAACACACTGGAGGCACTGTCGGCCTTCAGGGCCTTCGACAGGTTTTCGATACGCCCATCCGCTGCCACCAAGTTGGCCCGCTGGGCTACGCCCATCAGGGTGCCGGCGGTGTCGAACATGTGCACGAAGAGGAACGCCAGTACCACGCTGATCATGCTGACGTTGAACACGCCCGCCACATCCATGGCCATCCAGGTGGGTGCCAGGCTCGGTGGCATCGACATCACGCCACCGAACTTCACCAGACCCAAGCCCCAGCCAGCGACGGTGACGCCGATGATGCTGATCAGGATGGCGCCGAACACCCGCTTGTAGCTGAGGATGGCGATCATCAGGAAGCACACCGCTGCCAGCAGCGGACCAGGCTCATGCAGCGAGCCGAGCTTGATCAGTGTGGCCGGGCTGTCGACGATGATCCCTGCGGTCTTGAGGCCGATCAGTCCGAGAAACAGTCCGACCCCGGCACCCATGGCATGTCGCAGGCTCACTGGGATGCTGTTGAGCAACCATTCGCGAACCTTCGACAAGGTCAGGAACATGAACAGCACGCCCGAGACGAACACGGCCCCGAGCGCTGTTTCCCAGTTATAGCCCATGGTCCCGACCACGGTGTAGGTAAAGAAGGCGTTAAGCCCCATGCCCGGTGCCAGGCCCACCGGCCAGTTGGCGTAAAGGCCCATCAGCAGGCAGCCGAGGGCGGCGGCGATGCAGGTGGCGACGAAGGCCGCGCCATGGTCGATACCTGCGTCGGCCATGATGTTGGGGTTGACGAAAATGATGTACGCCATGGTGATGAAGGTGGTCACCCCGGCGATCAGCTCGGTTCGGACAGTGCTGCCGTGTTGCTTGAGTTTGAAAATCCGCTCCAGCCAGCTCGTTTCGAGCGGCGGCGCGAGATCCAGCGTAGGGGCTTCGGATTTGCGGCTTTCCACAGCGAGTACTCCTCAAGTCTTTCTTGTTGTTGTGGAGCCTTCGTCCTGCGCAAAAGCGCTTGGCGGCTCCAAGAGGGAAGGCAGACGTCCGACCGTTTGTTGACTTATGGGTCAAGAAGTTGCTCGCTGGATTATCCTTTTGTGTACAAAGAATGCAAATAATGTTTTATCTTTTGTGTGCACAAACTGTCGCTCGATGGCTATATAGCGAAAAGGCCACCTGCAGAAACGGCTCAGCCTGTGTACAATGGCGCCATACTTTCCTTCGTGCCTCGAGAGCCCATGAACGAACAGCTGCAACCTCTGAAGAAACCTGCACGCGCTGGCAAGGCTGGCCGCAGTGGTACCCAGGACGACATCGTCTATGCGCACATCTTCGAGGCGATCCTCGAGCAGCGTCTGGCACCGGGCACCAAGTTGAGCGAGGAAGCGCTGGGCGAGATCTTCGGTGTCAGCCGTACCATCATTCGCCGCGCGTTGTCGCGCCTGGCCCATGAAAGTGTGGTGCTGCTGCGACCCAATCGCGGCGCGGTGGTGGCCAGCCCGACGGTGGAAGAGGCGCGTCAGGTGTTCTTCTCGCGGCGTATGGTCGAGCGCGCTATCACCGAACTGGCCGTGCAGCACGCTACCGCCGAGCAACTCAATGAGCTGCGCCAGATGGTGCGTGAAGAGCGGGACAGCTTCTCGCGCGGCGACCGGGGTGCGGGTATCCGTCTTTCCGGCGAGTTCCACCTCAAGCTGGCCGAAGCGGCTGGCAATGCCCCGCTGGTGAGCTTCCAGCGCAGCCTGGTGTCCCAGACCTCGCTGATCATCGCCCAGTACGAAAGCGGCAACCGTTCGCATTGCTCGTACGACGAGCACATGCAGTTGATCGACGCCATCGAGGCGCGCGATGCCGAGCAGGCAGTGAGCCTGATGATGCACCACATGGACCACATCGACAGCAAGCTCAACCTGGACGAGGAGAGTGCCTCGGACGACTTGCATGCCGTGTTTTCGCACCTCCTGAAAAAGCCCAAGGCCTCCGTCAAGGGCTGATCCTTCCCGCGCCGGTCTCCTGAGTTTTCTCCAGCGCCGCGCCGTCCGAGAGGGCGCGGCCTCGTGTCGCGCAGCGGTCCCGTGGCCTTGACTGGCCATTAACCCAAGGTCTGCTAAATTCTTGTGGGCAAACCTTCATCAAGCAGTTGGGCTTGCGCATTCATTGCGTTCAACTACTTGAGGAAAGGAATCATGAGCATCTCCCTGGGTACACGTATGGGCGCCGAACTGGTCGGCACCTTCTGGTTAGTGCTTGGCGGCTGTGGCAGTGCAGTACTCGCAGCCAGTTCCCCCATCGGCATTGGCGTGCTTGGTGTCGCTTTCGCCTTCGGCCTCACCGTGCTCACCATGGCGTTCGCCATCGGCCATATCTCCGGCTGCCACCTCAACCCTGCCGTGTCGTTCGGGCTTGTGGTGGGTGGGCGCTTTCCGGCCAAGGAACTGCTGCCTTATGTGATCGCCCAGGTGATCGGCGCGATCCTGGCGGCGGCGGTGATTTACTTCATCGCCAGTGGCAAGGCCGGTTTCGAACTGGCATCTGGTCTGGCTTCGAACGGTTATGCCGATCACTCGCCCGGCGGCTATTCGCTGGCGGCCGGCTTTGTCAGCGAAGTGGTGATGACGGCGATGTTCCTGGTGGTCATCATGGGCGCCACCGACGCACGCGCACCGGCAGGCTTCGCCCCTATCGCCATCGGCCTGGCCCTGACCCTCATTCACCTGATCTCGATCCCGGTGACCAACACCTCGGTCAATCCCGCACGCAGTACCGGCCCGGCATTGTTCGTCGGCGGCTGGGCCTTGCAGCAGTTGTGGCTATTCTGGCTGGCACCGTTGATTGGCGCTGCGATCGGTGGTGCGCTGTACCGTGGCTTGGCCCGCGAGCCATAAAGCCGGTTTGCAGGCTGGGGGCGCAGGGGCGCCGATGGGCTGTGAATATGAATGTACCGCTTTTCGACGGTCCCCCTGCGCAGACTGGTGGCTCTTCATAAGGAGCTACCTACATGACTTTACCGGCCGAATTGTTCGATGCCGTACCCCTCGACAGCGTTGAATCGACAAGCGCCCCCGACCCGGTCCTGGAGCAGGCCAGGGTGCAACTGCATGCACTGCTTGCCGATGCGCCCGATCCCGTGGACTGGCTCAACCAGGCATCGGTTGCACGGCGGGCCAGGTCGGCTGGCGATACGCAATGGCGGCAACGTTTGCCCGCTGGGCTCGATTTGCAGGCAGGGCACATCGAGTCCGCCGAACCGCAGTGGTTCAGCGTGCTGGAGGAAGCCCTGGAGGCCCAAGCGCAGGTTTATGCCGACCTGTTGCCATTAGGCAGTTTGCCGGACAGCTACCCCGAGCGTCTGCGTGACCGTTACCGGGCACAGCACCTTCAGCGGCTGTTGGACTGTTTCGGCGCGACGGCGCCAGCGCGACAGGCACTGGCGCCTTGGATAAGCCTGCAAAGCACCCGGCATAAAGCGACCGAGCAGGCGCGTCAGGCGCTGACGGGGGAAGGGCCGTGGCGCGAGTCGGGGCCATTGCAAGCAGCAATCCTCGCGGCCATGGATGCCGAGGCAAGCCTGCAGGTGCTTGAAGGGCAAATCACACATCAGGCTCGCGACCAATTGTTCTCGCCCGATGATCAGCACCCCGTGCAGTGGCTTTCGGTGCAGGTGGGTGAACAGCCACTGCCTGGGGTGTGGGCGATGGTCCAAGCCAGTGCATGGGCCTCTGGCTTGCTCGATGCCCCCCTGCTGGTCTGGGTTCATGGCGAAGGCGGAGGGCTGATTTGCCTGGAGGCCCAGGTACAACTGCGCGAGCGCCTGGCCTTCACCCTGGCCAACGCACGCCTGCCAGTATCCTCGCTGGTTCCCGAGGATGAGGCTCAATTGCAGTTCGTGCCCGCTCCGCAAGGCCTCACCGGTCTTGTACAGGACCTGCTGGATCACTGGTCGGGGCAGTTGGGGGACGCTCCGCCAGCCAATGGCCCGCTGGCACAACTGACGCCCGATCAGGAGGCCGAGCGGCGTCGGGAGCTTGCCCGCACGGCGCTGTCGATGCCGGTCGACAGTTGTCGGCAGGCGGCGGTGGCGGTGCTCGAGCAACTGTGGGCAGCCGATACGTTGGCCCAACACCTGCCACAGTGGCTGCTGGCGCGAAGCGAAGATGAGCGCGAGCTCTTTGCCGCCTGGCTGAGGGAGTACCAACAGGCAGCCTGGGCGCTGGAAGATTGGCTTGAAGAACAATTACCGCCATTTGTCACATTCGCCGGTCAGTTGCTCTGCGATCGAATCCAGCAAGACCTGCGCATTACGCTGACCCCTGACACCGTGCTGCTGCATCGGCCGGTGTCGGTCGGCTTTCACTGGTTGGGCGAAGGTACAGTCATCGAGCCCTTCCCTGGCGGCGAGTTCGGCTTTTCCGGCGCTCCATTACACGCGGCGCAGGCGTCGATGACATGGGTGGCAAGCGACGAATGGGAGGATGTGACGGTCGCGCAACTGGCTTGCGAAGGCTTCGATGGCCAGGACGACGCCGAGACTAGAAGCCTGCAGATGGCCCAGTGGCGGGTAGCGGGCATCTCGGCGAAGTATCTGTCCGACACCTTGGTCTCGCTCGACCCGCTGAGGCAATTCGAGACTACTCTGGCTGTGACATTCGACCCGTCGCAGGAGGCAGATATCCAGCGCTTGCGTCGACCTTACAGACTCGAACTGCAACTGTTGGCCCGCGTACAACACTGGCGTCAGGCGCTCAGCCAACCTGCCGTGGACATGCTGGACACCGCGGCGCAGGTGACTTCAACTGCGGCACTGGCGCAAGCAAGGATGCGAGTTCACTGGTTGACCATCAACAGCAACCAGGCCCTGGGTAGCGAAATCCGCGGCGCCGGTGCGCTGGTCAGGACCGATTCAGGCCTAACCGTGCTGGTTTTGCCCGGTGCGCCAGAAGACATCAATTTGATCGAGCGCGATAGCCTTGAACAGGCGTTGGCTCATCTGCGGCTGGCCATCCGCACCCGCACGGATGTAGCCGACTATGTTGCGCAGCGCTGCACCGACGACCCTGACCGGCTCCTGAGCTATTTCCGCCAGGCGGCCAGCAAGGGCTATGACGGCTTCTTGAATGCCCCAGCGGCAATCGACCAGACGCTCATCGGCCTGCAGCTGACGGACCGGCGTAACCGCCTGATGAGTCTGGCGCGCCAGCAAGGGCGCAATCAGCTGGGTATCAGGATCAGCCGTGACCAGCAGGCGCATGAGCGCCACATCGGTTATCTCAGGGCTGGCCTGGCGATAGTGCCGGGTGTGAACGTGGTCGTCGCATTGCAGGATATCCAGCACAGTGTCCAGGCCATCGGTAGCGCCTGGCGGGCACGGGATGCCGACTCATTGGGTTGGGCTGCGCTGAGCGTGGCGGGTGCCGTGGCCGACATCCTGCTAACCGCCGTTCCTGTCGCCGGTGGGCTGTGGAGCCTGCGCCGGGCCGTGCGCCTGCGCCTGCGGCAACTCAGCGCCAGCCGCCCGCTGGCCGGCTATGAGGTACAACCACGACTGCGCGGCGCGACTCGCTTGCAGGGGGGCGACGAGGGGCTTTGGCTGCATGCCGGCCAGCAGTACATCCAGCAGGACGGTCGCCTCTATGCCGTCTACCGGCGAGCCGGGGAGCACACGCTACGCTTGCGTGCCACCACCATGCGGCGCTACGAGGCGCCAGTGCGCAGGGAGGGTGGGCGTTGGGTCGTGCATGCCGAGGTCGGCCTGCGCGGTGGCGGCGGCAAACTGACCGAATCGGAAGGGCTGCTGAAATATGCGGGGCCGCGAAGCCGGCACCAGCCGTTCGCCGGGGCAAGCCCGCAGACCGCCTTGGCGCGGGGACGGCGCATCCTCGCCAACTACGCCTTTCGAAGTGAAGAGCAGCGGGTGGAGTTCGTATTGTCCTACCTGGCCGATGGTGTCGCGCCAGCCTGGTCGCGTACCTACCTCATTGGCCCAGGCAGCTCGGCGGGTGTGCCGGTCACCAGGCCTTCCCAGCCCTGGCAGCAGTGGCGTTGGGCGCTTCATGGCGAAGACCGTGTGATCGCAAGGTCCGGGGGCGAAGTCAGTGTACATTTCGGGGGGCAGTCGGATACCTCGGCGCTCGGTGTGCGTGTCGAGGGTAACTATTACCCAATACTTGAAGGGTCGGCCTCCAGTCGGGTGCGTTTCATCGTCCAGCCGGGCTGGCAGCCTGAACGGCTGGTCGATCTCGATGACGGGATCGCACAAGGGTTCGGACCGGTGCGGGTCCGACTGGGGCAGCACGCCGCCGAGGCGCCTGAAGTGTTGGGTGGTTTTGCCGAAACCTTCGGTGCACGGCTTGCCCGGCGTTATCCCTTGATGAATGCCAACGCCCGGCAGGTAATGGGCGAGACGTTGTTCAGGAATGCCCGGCGCCGCCATGGATGGAGTTCGATCACGCTGGAGGATCTGGATCACTGGCTGGATGATGCGACCTCCGAGCCGCTGCGGATAATCGACGAGCGCATCGTCGACAATCTGCAAGTGGCGGTCAACCGAGACGTCCTCGGCACCCAGACGTACGAGTGGCGCTGGATGCTCGCGCGTCCCGAAGCCGATGCGCTGCGCAGCGCTGTGGGGCAGCCGACCTTGCAGCCATTCCAGGCAGGCATCAGGCGGGCCATCGTCGACCGAGGTTACCGGATTCTCCAGGAGGGTGGCCACCAAGGGCGTTGCCTGTTCATCTTCGTGAGGCCCGGGCATCGGGAGGTGTATGTGCTGCTGCAGCATCTGGCGCTGGGGCGGGTATCGCTGATGGGGCGCAACGGCATGGTGCTGTTCGGTGAAGTCTGGCTGGACGAACTGATCTCCCGCTTGACACTGCCGGTCGCTGCCGCGCTGCGCACGGCCCGCCAGCAACGATTGCTGCGGCCAGTGCTGGGCGGCGTGCACTTCGAGGGGCCGCACACCACCGAATTGGTCTGGCAGCGTATCCATTTCCAGCTGCGCGAGAATCCCACGGTCCCGCAAGGACGGAGCTGGCGACACAGCTCGCGTGAGCTCACGATGGCGGACATCGAGCGAGTACCAGGCTCAGGGCTTTATGGAGCCGAAGGCGAAGCGTTGGTCCAAGGGGTCGCTATCGAAGGGCGCTGGGTGCCGATCTTTCCGGTGGAAAGCAACAGCGCCATTGTGCTTACCCGGACGCAGCAGCTACCTGCACCGTTGCGTTTCGATGACCTGCAACGCTGTGTGCGTCAGCGCTACGGCGAACAGCCCTGGTTGGTGGTGCGTAACCAGCAGGGGTGGTCGGTGCGGCGGGCGCTGTTCACCCTGCCGTTGGATTACCAGGTTAGCCGTGCGCGTCCAGGTTTGGCCCAACAGAGTGCGCAGAACGTCGCCCGTACGGTATTCGAAGGGTTCCAGGGCAGCGAGCATGCGCGGTTGTTGCACCTTGAGCAGGTGCTCAATGGCTGGTTGGGAGATACCCGCGCCCTGGGTGATCTCGCCGACCCGCTGTTGTTGCTCGCGCCGCAGCGGCCCTTGCAGCTGGAGGGGCAGAGGGGGTGGCGGTTGACGCTGGCGCTGGATGCTCCGGCAGCCAGGCCTCCGGTGTACTACCTGCGAGCCGTGGATGCCCACAGCCAGCAATTGCTCGGCACTGTCAGTGGCAGACGCATGCGCCAGCACGCCATCAACGTGGTCGACGATATGCTCAGGCGTTATGGATTGAGCCACCAGCAGCGTATCGGCAATGTCGTCCAGTATGGGCAGTCGTCGACAGGCAGGGTCTACCTCGTGCTGGTGGCCGTCAGCGAAGAGGCGGTTATCGATGTGGCCCCGGACCTGGGAGGATCAGTGCTGTCCCAGGCTTGGCTGGCGCAGTGGCACACGCAGATCGGCGCGCAAGCGCGCCAGGCTCTGCAGCAGGCGATCGAGCAAGGACGTCTGGTTCGCTTGCTGGTGACCTTGCGCGTAGGGGCAGGGCCTTACAGTGGCCAGGTCGCGGTGACGCGCCTGGCCGATTTCTGATCGCGCCTCAGCGCTGGTGCACGCAACGACCGGCCGCGTAGGTTTCCCGCACGGTGCGGTCGTCGCCCAGGGTGGTGAGGACGAACAGGGTCTCTTCGATGCTGTTGGACTGTTGGATACGGTAGTCCAGCAGCGGCGTGGCCTTGTAGTCGAGCACCACGAAGTCGGCATCGTTGCCTGGGCGCAGGCTGCCGATGCGGTCGTCCAGGCGCAAGGCACGGGCACCGCCGAGGGTCGCCAGGTACAGCGACTTGTAGGGGTGCAAGCGAGCGCCCTGCAGTTGCATCACCTTGTAGGCCTCGTTCAGGGTAGTGAGCAGCGAGAAGCTGGTGCCGGCGCCGACATCGGTGCCCAGGCCAACGTTGACCTTGAAACGCTCGGCCTGGGGCAGGTTGAACAGGCCGCTGCCCAGGAACAGGTTGGAGGTTGGGCAGAAGGCGATCGCCGAGCCGGTTTCTGCCAGACGCTGGCACTCGTCGTCACACAGGTGCACGCCGTGGGCGAACACCGAGCGCTCGCCCAGCAGTTCGAAGTGGTCGTAGACGTCCAGGTAACCCTTCTGCTCAGGGAACAACGACTTGACCCAGTCGATTTCCTTGAGGTTCTCCGACAGGTGCGTGTGCATGTACACGCCGGGGTGTTCCTTGAGCAGTTGCCCCGCCATGGTCAGTTGTTCCGGGGTGCTGGTAGGGGCGAAACGCGGGGTGACCGCGTAGTGCAGGCGGCCCTTGCCATGCCAGCGTTCGATCAATGCCTTGCTTTCGCTGTAGCTCGACTCGGCGGTGTCGGTCAGGTAGTCAGGCGCATTGCGGTCCATCATCACCTTGCCGGCGATCAGGCGCAGGTCCAGACGCTCAGCTTCTTCGAACAGCGCGTTGACCGATTCCGGGTGCACGCTGCCGAACACCAGGGCGGTGGTGGTGCCATTGCGCAGCAGCTCCTTGAGGAAAATCTTCGCCACCTGGTCGGCATGGGCCTTGTCGGCAAACTGCTTCTCGCAGGGGAAGGTGTAGGTATTTAGCCAGTCCAGCAGCTGTTCGCCGTAGGAACCGATCATGCCAGTCTGCGGGAAGTGGATATGGGTGTCGATGAAGCCTGGGGTAATCAGGGCATCCTGGTAGTGCACCACCTCGATGTCGGCGTCCAGGGTCGGCAGCAGCTCGCTGGCATGGCCAACGGCGCTGATGCGGCCATCATCGATTACCAGCAGGCCATCCTCGTAGTATTCGTGGGAGGCGTCCAGGCCAACTTCGGCCGGGTCGGCGATGCTGTGCAGGATGGCGGCGCGGTAGGCTTTACGGGTAGCAGTCATAAAACGCTCGTCAAAGGGCTTGGCTGCGCCGTGAAGGCGGCAGCAACTGGGCAATGGGGCCGGCATTGGCGGCAGCGTCGTGCTGGCCGAAGCAGGCGTTGTAAGTGGCAATGATTTCCCCGGCTATGGACACGGCGATCTCGATCGGCAGCTTGCCTTTGACCTCGGCCAGGCCCATCGGGCAGCGCATGCGTGCCATGACGGCGTCGTCATAGCCGCGCTCGCGCAGACGGTGCTCGAACTTGGCGCGCTTGGTCTTCGAGCCGATCAGACCAAACCAGGTGAAATCGTTGCGCTTCAGAATGGCGGCGGTCAGTTCCAGGTCGAGCTGGTGGTTGTGGGTCATGACGATGCAGTAGCAGCCTGCTGGCAGCTCTGCCACCTCGTCGACCGGTTCCTCGCTGACGACCTTGGTCACACCGTTAGGGATGACCTCGGGAAACTCCTGCTCGCGTGAGTCGATCCAGCGTACTCGGCAGGGCAACGCGGCGAGCAAGGGTACCAGAGCGCGGCCGACATGGCCCGCGCCGAACACAGCGATCTGCGCCTGCACCGCGGCCATGGGTTCGAACAGCAGTACAGTGACGCCGCCGCAGCACTGGCCGAGGCTGGCGCCCAGGCTGAAGCGCTCCAGATGCGGGGTCGTGCGTTGCGCTTCGAGCATCTGCCGGGCGATGTGCAGGGCCTTGTATTCCAGGTGGCCGCCACCGATGGTGTCGAACAGGCCGTCGGCGCTGACCACCATCTTCGAGCCTGCGTTGCGTGGCGTGGAGCCGCGCTCTTCGATGATGGTCACCAGCACGCAGGCTTCGCCACGGGATTGATGGTCGGCGAGGGCGTTGATCCATTGGTGCATGATCCAATTCCTCTTCAGGTAGCTCGGCCCGCTTTGGGGGCGGTGTTACTGAGTCTCTGTTTCCAGTTGCGGTTCGGCCGGTTGCGTGGCCACCGCCCTGCGCATCTGCTCACAGCCCCACAACACCCGCTCCGGCGTCGCTGGCGCGTCGATGTTCGGCTGCTCGCGGTAGTCGGCGATGCTGGCTACGGCATCCTTGATCGCGCACCAGGCAGCGATGCCGAGCATGAACGGTGGCTCGCCCACGGCCTTGGAGTGGAACACGGTGTCTTCCGGGTTCTTGCGGTTCTCCACCAGCTTCACGCGCAGGTCCAGCGGCATGTCGGCCACTGCCGGTATCTTGTAGCTGGCCGGGCCGTTGGTCATCAGCTTGCCCTTGGCGTTCCACACCAGTTCCTCGGTGGTGAGCCAGCCCATGCCCTGGATGAAGCCGCCCTCCACCTGGCCGATGTCGATGGCCGGGTTCAGCGAGTCACCGACGTCATGCAGGATGTCGGCGCGCAGCATCTTGTATTCGCCGGTCAGGGTATCGACGATCACCTCCACGCATGCCGCGCCGAAGGCGAAGTAGTAGAACGGCCGGCCACGCGCCTGGCTGCGGTCGTAGTAGATCTTCGGCGTACGGTAGAAACCGGTGCTCGACAGCGAAACCTGGGCGAAGTACGCCAGCTGAACCAGTTGCTCGAAACTGACGATCTGGTCGCGCACCCGTACATGGCCATTGCGGAACTCGACGTCTTCCTCGGTCACCTGATAGTGGCGTGCGGCGAATTCGGTGAGGCGCTTCTTGAGGATTTCGGCGGCATTCTGCGCCGCTTTGCCATTGAGGTCGGCGCCGCTGGAGGCGGCGGTCGGCGAGGTGTTGGGCACCTTGTCGGTATTGGTGGCGGTGATCTGGATACGGCTGAAGTCGACCTGGAACACCTGGGCGACCACCTGGGCGACCTTGGTGTTCAGACCCTGGCCCATTTCGGTGCCGCCGTGGTTCAGGTGGATGCTGCCGTCGGTATAGATGTGGATCAGCGCACCGGCCTGGTTGAGGAAGGTGGCGGTGAACGAAATACCGAACTTGACCGGGGTCAGCGCCAGGCCCTTCTTCAGGATCGGGCTGTTGGCGTTGAAGCGGCGGATCGACTCGCGACGCTCGGCATAGTCGCTGCTGGCTTCCAGTTCGGCGGTCATCTCTTCGAGCATGTTGTGCTCGACCGTCTGGTAGTAATGGGTGACGTTGCGCTCGGTCTTGCCGTAGTAGTTGGCTTTGCGTACCTCCAGCGGGTCGCGACCCAGGTGGCGGGCGATGTGGTCCATCACCTGCTCGATGGCGACCATGCCCTGCGGACCGCCAAAGCCACGGTAGGCGGTGTTGGAGGCGGTGTTGGTCTTGCAACGGTGGCCGTGCACGGTGGCATCGCCCAAGTAATAGGCGTTGTCGGAGTGGAACATGGCGCGGTCGACGATCGAACCGGACAGGTCCGGGGAGTAGCCGCAGTTGCCAGCCAGGTCGAAGGTGATGCCATGCAGGCGGCCGTCATCGTCGAAGCCCACGTCGTACTCGACGTAGAACGGGTGACGTTTGCCGGTCATGGTCATGTCTTCGACGCGCGGCAGGCGCATCTTGGTCGGCTGGCCGGTCAGGCGGGCGATCACCGCGCACAGGCACGCCGGGCTGGCCGCCTGGGTTTCCTTGCCTCCGAAACCGCCGCCCATGCGGCGCATGTCGAGCACGATCTTGTTCATCGGCACGTCCAGCACTTCGGCGACCAGCTTCTGCACCTCGGTGGGGTTCTGGGTCGAGCAGTAGACGATCATGCCGCCATCTTCGGTAGGCATTACCGAAGAGATCTGGGTTTCCAGGTAAAAGTGCTCCTGGCCGCCGATGTGCAGGGTGCCTTGCAGGCGGTGCGCAGCGCTGGCCAGGGCTGCGGCCGAATCGCCACGCTGGTGGGTGTGGCTGTCGAGCACGAAGTGCTTCTTGCGAAACGCTTCGACCACATCCAGCACTGGTTCCAGGTCTTCGTACTCGATGATGGCGGCCATGGCCGCACGGCGCGCGGTGTCGAGGTCGCGGGCGGCCACGGCGAGTACCGGTTGGCCGAAGAACTCGACCTTGTCGATGGCCAGCAGCGGGTCACCGGCAACCACCGGGCCGATATCCTTCAGGCCGGGAATGTCTTCGTGGGTAATGGCGATGCGCACACCTTCGAAGGCATAGCAGGGCGTGGTGTCGATGCGCAGGATGCGTGCGTGGGCGCGGTCGGACGTGCGGGCATACACGTGCAACTGGTTGGGGAACTCCAGGCGATCGTCGATGTACACCGCCTCGCCGGACACATGCTTGTCGGCACTGTCGTGCTTGATGCTGCGGCCAACACCGGTGGTCAGGTCCTGGCGGAACAGTTCGGCCATCTCGGCCTGGCTCTTGGCTGCGTGATGGTTAGACATAAGCGGTCACCCGGGTCTCGATGTATGGCGATTGCTGTTCGATGAAGTACTTGCGCAGCAGGTTCTGCGCGGTCAGCAGGCGGTACTCCTTGCTGGCACGGAAGTCGCTGAGCGGGGTGAAGTCCTCGGCCAGCGCCTGGCAGGCGCGTTCGATGCTGGCCTGGTTCCAAGGCTTGCCGCGCAGTGCGGCTTCGCAGGCCCGGGCACGCTTGGGAATGGCGGCCATCCCGCCGAAGGCAATGCGCACACCGCTGACCACGCCATTTTCGATGCTCAGGTTGAACGCCCCGCACACGGCGGAGATGTCGTCGTCCAGGCGCTTGGACACTTTGTAGGCGCGGAACGCCCAGTCAGCGCTGGCGCGGGGCACGATGATCTTCTCGATGAACTCGCTGTCCTGGCGTGCGGTGATGCGGTAGTCGATGAAATAGTCTTCCAGTGCCAGAGTGCGCTGGCGCTGGCCTTGACGCAACACGATCTGCGCGTCCAGGGCGATCAGCAAGGGTGGCGAGTCGCCAATCGGCGAGGCGTTGCCAATGTTCCCGCCCAGGGTGCCCTGGTTGCGGATCTGCAGCGAGGCGAAGCGGTGGAGCAGGGCGCCGAAGTCAGGGTATTCCTCGTTGAGCGCGCCGTAGCAGTCGGTGAGCGGGGTGGCGGCGCCGATTTCCAAGTGGCTGGCGGTTTTCTCGATGCGCTTGAGTTCGGCGACGTGGCCGACGTAGATCATCACCGGCAAGGTCTTGTGGAACTGGGTGACTTCCAGCGCCAGGTCGGTACCACCGGCCAGCAGGCGTGCCTCGGGGTGGGAACTGTACAAGTCGGCCAGGTCGGCCACGGTCAGCGGCACCAGGCAGCGCTTGTCGCCACTGTTGAGCTCGCCGGTCTGGGTCGGGGCAATGGCTTTGAGGCGGCTGATGGTCTGGGCCTGCTGGGCATCGAACTGGTCCCGGCAGGGCTGGGCGCAGCTCTGCTGGGCCGCGTCGAGAATCGGGCGGTAACCGGTGCAACGGCACAGGTTGCCAGCCAGTGCTTCCTGCGCCTGGTGCAGGTCGTGGCCTTCGCTGTTCTTTTGCAGGGCGAACAGCGACATGACAAAACCAGGGGTGCAGAAGCCGCACTGCGAACCGTGGCAGTCGGCCATGGCCTGTTGCACGCTGTGCAGCTTGCCCTGGTGCTTGAGGCCTTCGACGCTGATGAGCTGTTTGCCGTGCAGCGACGAAACGAACGTCAGGCACGAGTTGAGGCTGCGGTAGCGCAAGGTGTCGTTGCCGGCAGCGTCCTGGGTCAGTTCGCCGACCACCACGGTGCAGGCGCCGCAGTCGCCACTGGCGCAGCCCTCCTTGGTGCCGGGTTTGCCCAGGTGCTCGCGCAGGTATTGCAGCACCGTCATGTTCGGGTCCAGGGCGTGCTCACTACGCAGCTCCTGATTGACGAGAAACTGGATCACGGGGAAGGCCTCGCAATGGTTTTATTGTTGTTCGGGCGGACTCTAAGCAGGGCTGACCTGAAGGTCAATATTTTTCTGACTCAAAGGTCAGGAAATTATTCATTCCTACGCCGATTCCACCGAACCCGTCCTTTTCCTAAGCATAGATCGGGCCGTCATCGAGGGCATTGGGCGATGCCAACAAAGGCTGTAGTCCCCCTGCTCGATTGGGCTGCAAGTGCGCTACAATCCCGCCCTTGTCTCCAGTTCAATGATTCTGAAGGAAAACCATGACGTTCAAGGCGCCGGACAGCCTCTCAGAGCAGATTGCCGACTACCTGGCCGAGCGGATCATCCGTGGCGAACTCGCGCCGGGAGAACGTATCCAGGAGCAGAAGGTCACCCAGGCGCTCAATGTCAGCCGTGGCTCGGTGCGTGAGGCCCTGTTGATCCTCGAACGTCGGCATCTGGTCGCGATCTTGCCGCGTCGTGGTGCCCATGTGACCGAACTGGACGAACGCAGCGTGCGCAGCCTGTGCACCTTGATGAGCGAGTTCTACATCCTGCTGGGCAACGCGGTTGCGCAGAAATGGCGCGTCGAGAGCGACCTGTTGCCATTCTTGGGCATTCAGCAGCGCCTGCAGCAAGCGTGCGCCAACAAGGACATCAAGACCTTCGTCGCCGAAAGTTTTGCCGTGATGCGCGCGGCCTACCCGTTTGCTGACAACCCGTTCCTCCAGGAAACCGTCGAGAACCTGCAGCCGGCCATGAGCCGTGCCTACTACCTGTCACTGGATCAGCGCCAGGCCAACATGAACGACTACCTGGAGCTGTTCGCCCGCTTGCTCGACGCCGTGGTCGCCCGAGACCTGCCGCGCATTCGCGAAGTGCTTACCGCCTACGGCCAGCGTAGTTGCGAACTGGTGCTGGCTGCGTTGGCCCGAGTCTGACCGATGCGCCTAAAGTGCATTCGCCTGGCCGGGTTCAAGTCGTTCGTCGACCCGACCACGGTCAACTTCCCCAGCAACATGGCGGCCGTGGTCGGCCCCAACGGCTGTGGCAAGTCCAACATCATCGACGCGGTGCGTTGGGTGATGGGCGAAAGTTCGGCGAAGAACCTGCGTGGCGAGTCGATGACCGATGTCATCTTCAACGGCTCCACCAGCCGCAAGCCTGTCAGCCAGGCCAGCATCGAACTGGTGTTCGACAACAGTGACAATACCCTGGTGGGCGAATACGCCGCCTATGCGGAGATTTCCATCCGTCGCAAGGTGACCCGCGACGGGCAGAACACCTATTACCTGAACGGTGCCAAGTGCCGTCGGCGTGATATCACCGATATTTTTCTCGGCACCGGCCTGGGCCCGCGCAGCTATTCGATCATCGAACAGGGCATGATCTCCAAGCTGATCGAGGCCAAGCCCGAGGAGCTGCGCAATTTCATCGAGGAAGCCGCTGGCATATCCAAATACAAGGAGCGCCGCCGCGAGACCGAGAACCGCATTCGCCGCACCCAGGAAAACCTGGCGCGCCTGACCGACCTGCGCGAAGAACTGGAGCGCCAGTTGGAGCGCCTGCATCGCCAGGCCCAGGCCGCCGAGAAATACCGCGAGTACAAAGCCCAGGAGCGCCAGTTCAAGGCGCGTTTGTCGGCTTTGCGCTGGCGCGACCTAGATGCCCGCGTGCGCCAGCGTGAAGGGGTGATTGGCGATCAGGACGTCGCCCATGAGGCGTTGGTGGCCGAGCAACGCAATGCCGACGCCGCCATCGAGCGCCTGCGCGACGGTCATCACGAGCTGTCCGAACGCTTCAACCAGGTCCAAGGGCGTTTCTACTCGGTGGCCGGCGATATCGCCCGGGTCGAGCAGAGCATTCAGCACGGCCAGCAACGCCTTCGTCAGTTGCAGGACGACCTCAAGGAGGCCGAGCGCACGCGACTGGAGACCGAGTCGCACCTGGGCCACGATCGCACCCTGCTGGCCACGCTGGGCGAAGAGCTGGACAGGCTGCTGCCCGAGCAGGAGCTGACCCTGGCCGCGGCCGAGGAGGCTGCCGCCATCCTGGAAGAAGCCGAGCAAGGCATGCACGGCTGGCAAGAGCAGTGGGACAGCTTCAATACCCGCTCTGCCGAACCTCGGCGCCAGGCCGAGGTCCAGCAGTCGCGTCTGCAGCAGCTTGAAGCCAGCCTGGAGCGCCTGAGCGAACGCCAGCGCAAACTGACCGAGGAAGGCGAGCAGCTGGGCGCCGACCCGCAGGATGCCGACATGCGGGCCTTGAGCGAGCAGTTGGCAGGCAGTGAAGTACAGCTTGAAGCGCTGCAGTTGGCGGAAGAGCAACTGGTCGACAGCCTTGAGGGCGTGCGTGAGCAGTTGCAGCAGGCGACCCAAGCGCAGCAGCAGGCGCAGGGCGATCTGCAGCGGCTGGGCGGACGCCTGGCCTCGCTCGAGGCATTGCAGCAGGCCGCCCTCGAACCAGGCGCAGGCATTGCGCAGTGGTTGAGCGAACAAGGCCTGGCGCACCAGCCCCGGCTGGCCGAGGGCTTGCGTGTCGAGCCGGGTTGGGAGCTGGCCGTGGAGACGGTGCTCGGAGCTGACTTGCAAGCGGTGTTGGTCAATGACTTCGCCGGGCTTGATTTCACGCACCTCGAGCAGGGCGAGCTGCGTTTGCTGCTGGCCGACGAGGAGGGTGCGCGCCCGGCCGGCAGCCTGCTGGACAAGGTCGAAGGTCGTACCGACCTGGCTCCGTGGCTGGCCCAGGTCAAGCCGGTGGAGGACCTCGCGCAAGCCTTGGCCCTGCGCGCCTCCCTGGGCGAAGGTCAGAGCTTGGTGAGCCGCGACGGCTACTGGGTGGGCCGGCACTTCCTGCGCATCAGCCGTGGTGGAGACGCCCAGGGTGGTGTGCTGGCCCGTGGCCAGGAAATCGAGCGCCTGGGCTTCGACCAGGCTGAGCAGGAGGCGGCGCTCGAGGTGCTCGAACAACGGTTGCAGGCCCTGCGCGAGCAGCAACTGGACCACGAAGAGCAGCGAGAGCAACTGCGCCGCCGCACCCAGGAGCAAACCCTACAGCACGGCGAGCTCAACTCGCGCCTGTCGGCCGCCCGTGCGCGTGCCGAGCAGTTGGAACTGCGCCGCGGCCGCTTGCACGAAGAGCTGGTCGAGTTGCAGGAGCAACGCGCCGTGGAGCATGAGCAATTGGGCGAAGCGCGCCTGTTGCTGCAAGAGGCGCTGGACCTCATGGCACAGGACGCCGAGCAGCGCGAAGCGCTGATGGCCCGGCGCGATACCTTGCGCGAGGGTCTCGACCGTGTGCGACAGGAGGCCCGTCAGCACAAGGACCATGCCCACCAACTCGCCGTGCGCCTGGGTTCGTTGCGCGCCCAGCACGACTCCACTCGCCAGGCTCTGGAGCGTCTGGAGCAGCAGGCTGCGCGCCTTGGCGAGCGCCAGGAGCAATTGAGCCTCAATCTGGAGGAGGGCGAAGCGCCGCTCGAAGAACTGCGTCTGAAGCTGGAGGAGTTGCTGGAGCGGCGCATGAGCGTCGACGAGGAAATGCGCCAGGCGCGTCTGCACATGGATGAGGCCGACCGCGAACTGCGAGAGGCCGAGAAGCGCCGTACCCAGGCCGAACAGCAGGCACAGTTGCTGCGTGGCCAGTTGGAGCAGTTGCGCCTGGAGTGCCAGGGCCTGGACGTGCGCCGCAAGACGCTGCAGGAGCAACTTCTGGCCGATGGCTATGATTTGCAGGGCGTGCTCGCCACGTTGGAACCCGAGGCCAGCGAGCAGGGCACCGAGCAGGAGCTTGAGCAGTTGGAGGCGCGGATCCAGCGCCTGGGCGCGATCAACCTGGCGGCGATCGAAGAATACGAGCAGCAGTCCGAGCGCAAGCGCTATCTGGATGCTCAGGACGCCGACCTGGTCGAAGCTCTGGAGACCCTGGAGAACGTCATTCGCAAGATCGACAAGGAAACCCGCAACCGCTTCAAGGATACCTTTGATCAGATAAATGCCGGATTACAGGCGCTTTTCCCAAAAGTTTTCGGTGGCGGCAGCGCGTATCTGGAACTGACGGGCGAAGATTTACTCGATACAGGGGTGACGATCATGGCGCGTCCGCCGGGCAAGAAGAACAGCACCATCCATTTGCTGTCCGGCGGCGAAAAGGCACTGACCGCATTGGCGCTGGTGTTTGCCATCTTCAAGTTGAACCCCGCACCGTTCTGCATGCTCGACGAAGTCGATGCACCGCTGGACGATGCCAACGTCGGGCGCTACGCCCGTTTGGTCAAGGACATGAGTGAAAGCGTGCAATTTATCTACATCACCCACAACAAGATTGCCATGGAGATGGCCGATCAATTGATGGGGGTGACCATGCATGAGCCTGGGTGCTCACGTCTTGTTGCAGTTGATGTGGAGGAGGCTCTGGCCATGGTCGACGCCTGATGAGCGAAGATAGGGCAGAATGTGTGGGCAAATGCCCCCGTCATGTGCGACAGACGGTGTAAAGTTGTCTTTGGTCGTGCTAGCTTAATGTCACTCGTTTTTTGCGTGGGTAAAACGCCTGTCAGAACATAGAGTTGGCGCCACGTGTTAAAGGGCTTTGAACCCTTTGTTTTCAAGCATATTTTTATAGAGGCACGGGATTACATGGAAATCGGTCTGCGCGAGTGGCTGATCGTCATCGGCATCATTGTCATCGCCGGTATTCTTTTCGACGGCTGGCGCCGCATGCGCGGCGGTAAAGGCAAGTTGAAGTTCCGTCTGGATCGCAGCTACTCCAACCTGCCGGACGACGAAGGCAGTGCCGAGGTGCTTGGCCCATCGCGGGTACTGGACACCCACAAGGAGCCGGAGCTGGACGAGAGCGACCTGCCTTCGGTCAGTGCGCCCGAGCGTGAGCGTGAGCGCGAACCCAAGCCTGCCAAGGCCAACAAGCGCGGCAAGCGTACCGCGCAAGCCCAACAGGGTGACCTGAACCTGGTTGCCGAGCAGCGCGAGCCCGACCTGTTCGACGATGCCGATGAAGGTCTGGCCGCCGACAACAATCGCAACAGCGGTTTTGCTGCCAGCGGCAACGCGGCCAAAGAGCTGCCACCTGTCGAAGAGGTGCTGGTGATCAGTGTCATCTCCCGTGACGAAGGTGGTTTCAAGGGGCCGGCGCTGCTGCAGAACATTCTCGAGAGCGGCCTGCGCTTCGGTGAAATGGATATTTTCCACCGTCACGAAAGCATGGCCGGTCACGGCGAAGTGCTTTTCTCGATGGCCAACGCGGTCAAGCCAGGCGTCTTCGACCTGGACGACATCGACCACTTCAGCACCCGGGCCGTGAGTTTCTTCCTCGGTCTGCCAGGCCCGCGCCATCCAAAGCAGGCCTTCGATGTGATGGTGGCCGCGGCACGCAAGCTGGCCCATGAGCTCAATGGCGAGCTCAAGGACGACCAGCGCAGCGTGCTGACCGCCCAGACCATCGAGCACTACCGCCAGCGTATCGTCGAGTTCGAGCGCCGTGCGTTGACTCAGAAGCGCTGACAGAAGGATCCAAACGAAAGAGCAGCCTGTTGGCTGCTTTTTTGCTTTGCAAGAGAGCCAAAAATGACTGCCGAAACCCGAATTCTCGAACTGCGAGCCGAGCTCGATCAGCACAACTACCGCTATTACGTGCTCGACGAGCCAAGCATCCCAGATGCCGAGTACGACCGCCTGTTCAACGAACTCAAGGCGCTGGAGGCCGAATACCCGCACCTGGTGACGCCCGACTCGCCGACCCAGCGTGTCGGTGGTCATGCCTTGGCGGCATTCAGCCAGGTCCGTCACGAAGTGCCGATGCTCAGCCTCGGCAACGCCTTCGACGAGGCCGACCTGCGCGAGTTCGGCCGGCGCGTGGCCGAAGGGCTCGATCAGTCCGGTGCGGTCGATTTCAGTTGCGAGCCCAAGCTCGATGGCCTTGCGGTCAGCCTGTTGTACCGTGATGGCCAGTTGGTGCAAGGCGCGACCCGAGGTGATGGCACCACCGGCGAGGACATCAGCGCCAACGTGCGCACCGTGCGGAATATCCCGCTCAAGCTCCAGGGCCAGGGGTGGCCTGCCGTGCTTGAAGTGCGCGGTGAGGTGTACATGAGCAAGGCCGGGTTCGACCGGCTCAACGCTGTCCAGGCCGCTGCTGGCGGCAAGACCTTCGCCAACCCACGCAACGCGGCGGCCGGCAGCCTGCGTCAGTTGGACCCGAAGATCACTGCCAGTCGCCCGCTGGAATTCTGCAGCTATGGCGTGGGGCAGGTCTCCGAGAGCATCGGCGAAAGCCACATTGGTATCCTCGAACAACTCAAGCAATGGGGCCTGCCGATCAGCCGCGAACTCAAGCACGCGGCGGGCATCGAAGAGTGCCTGGCCTATTACCACGACATCGGTGAGCGGCGTAGCAGCCTGGCCTACGAAATCGACGGCGTGGTGTTCAAGGTCAACAATCTGGCCGCGCAGCGCGAGCTGGGCTTCCGCGCCCGAGAGCCGCGCTGGGCCGTGGCCCACAAGTTCCCCGCCATGGAAGAGCTGACCGAAGTGCTGGATGTCGAGTTCCAGGTCGGTCGTACCGGTGCGGTCACTCCCGTGGCACGCCTGAAGCCGGTCAAGGTCGCCGGCGTGACCGTGTCAAACGCCACCCTGCACAACATGGATGAAATTGCGCGCTTGGGGCTGCGTATCGGTGACACGGTGATCATTCGCCGCGCCGGTGACGTTATCCCGCAGGTGATGCAGGTGGTGCTCGAGCGTCGTCCCGAAGATGCCCGTCCGGTGGAAGTGCCTAGCGAATGCCCGGTGTGCGGCTCGCAGGTCGAGCGCACCCAGTTGGTCAAGCGCAGCAAGGGCAAGGAAACCACCAGCGAGGGCGCGGTGTATCGCTGTGTCGGTCGCCTGGCCTGCGGTGCCCAGCTCAAGCAAGCGATCATTCACTACGTGTCCCGTCGCGCCATGGACATCGACGGCCTGGGTGAAAAGAGCGTCGAGCAGTTGGTGGATGAGGGGCTGATCGGCTCGCCGGCGGACCTGTACAAGCTGGCGTTCGAGCAGATCGTTGGTCTGGAAGGTTTCGCTGAGGTCTCCAGCAAGAAGCTGCTGGACGCCATCGAGGCCAGCAAGCGCCCGAGCCTTGCACGCTTCATCTATGCCTTGGGCATTCCGGATGTGGGCGAGGAGACCGCCAAGGTCCTGGCTCGCTCGCTGGGCAGCCTGGCGCGGGTTCAGAAGGCGCTGCCGCAGGTGCTGACCTACCTGCCGGACATCGGGCTCGAAGTGGCCTATGAGATTCATAACTTCTTTGAAGACGACCACAACCGCAAGGTCATCGAGCAACTGTTCGCCAGCGGCATGCAGTTGCAGGACGAGGGCGAGGTGGCAGCGGAGTTCGCGGCCAGCACCACCTTGGCCGGCATGATCGCCAAGCTCGATATCGCCTCGGTCGGCCCGACGGGGGCGGAAAAGCTGGTGGCCAAGCTCGACAGCCTGGACAAGATCATCGAAGCCGACGGCATCGACTTGCGCCAGGTCTTGAACACCAAGCAGGCCGATGCAGTGCGCGAATTCTTCCGCGACGAGGCCAACCAGAAGCTTGCACGGGCTCTCGAGGCTCAGTTGCTGGAGTTCGGCATGCACTGGAGCAATGAGAAAAAAGTTGCCGAAGGGCTGCCGCTGGCCGGTCAGACCTGGGTGCTGACCGGGACCCTGGAGCGCATGAGTCGCGACATCGCCAAGGAAAAACTCGAAAGCCTGGGCGCCAAGGTAGCCGGCTCGGTGTCCGGCAAGACCCATTGCGTGGTTGCCGGTCCCGGTGCCGGTTCCAAGCTGGCCAAGGCCAGTGAGCTGGGGGTGAGGGTGCTGGATGAGGATGCATTTGTTGCGTTCTTGGCCGATCAGGGTATTGCTATCTAGGGGCCTGCCGTGATCCTGGGGCGCCGCGGCCCGTGTAGCGGCCGGCTTAGCGGCGACGAGTCAGGCGCGTCAGGACAAGTCATTGAGAAATGATGACTTTTTCTCGCCGCAGAGGTTGTAAGTTCGCCCCAGACCGGTACAATGGCGCGGCTCGTCACATGGCGAGCCGCGTAGTGGTGGCCCCATCGGTCCCCCCGCATTGATTAACCGTTAACCCGGTCAGGCCCGGAAGGGAGCAGCCGTAGCGGTGACATCGAGTGCCGGGGTGTGGCTGGTGGGGCCGCCTCCATTACGCAAGTCCTTGAATTCTCAAGGATTTCTCGCTCCAGCATCCCCAGAGTCGAACAACGTATTGGTACGCCCCAGTGGTGGTCGCTGAGCGGCTGCTATCGCCTGTGCGTCGCGATAGGTTGCGTGGTTGATTTAGATCAGTTTCGGGTGTGCGGCCAGGATTAGATTGGACAGTGGCGCTCCACTCCCTACCCTGACCTTGCGCGCAAGGAGCTGAACCATGAAAGCCTCCAAATTCGCCGTTATCGCTTTGGCAGCAGTGTTTTTCCCGGCGCTGACCTATGCCCAGCAGGACGCTGGCGTCGCCAAGCCGGCCGAGCAGTCCATGAGTGTCGAGAAGTTCGATCAACAGATGGCCAAGGCCCAGGAAAATCTGAAGAAGATGCAGGAGCAGATGAGCCTTATCCAGAAAACCACCGACCCTGCTCAGCGGCAGAAGCTGATGCAGGAGCACCAGGCAATGATGCAGCAGAGCATGCAGATGATGTCCGGGATGTGGGGTGCGGGCATGATGGGATGCTGTGCAGGCGGCAAGATGGGCGGGCCTATGATGGGCGGCGGCCACAAGATGGGCTGGGGGCAAATGGGCAGCCATTACTCGCAGATGACGCCCGAGCAGATGAAGCAGCATCAATACATGATGGACAGGTACATGGGCATGCAGCAGATGATGATGGAGCAGATGATGCAGCATCAGCAACACATGGCTGCGCCGTCTCGCTGAGCCCAGAGCAACCCCTCTGGCATCCCGGTGGCTGATCTCTTCTTGGTAGAGGGGGTATGGCGCAGCCGTGCCCCAATCAAGGCGAGCCCAGTGCCCACCGCATCAAGGTAGAGCCGCCGAGGCGTCTCCCGGATATTCCACGGCCCCATACCGCCGGGTGATCCGTTCGATCTCTCCCGATTGCTTCATCCTCACCAGCGCCCGGAGCAACCCCTGGGTCGGTATCGCCGGATCATTGCGCACCATGCAGCCTAGGGACTGCTCTTCCAGCACGGCCACTGCCTTTAGGTGCTGCTCGGCCGGCAAGCGTTGGTTGAACCACTGCAGTGACATCAGGTTGCTCACCGCATGCCGATAGCGACCCGCCTCGAGCTTCTGCAGCACCAGCACCTGGTTACGGCTGTCTTCACGGTGCAGGCGCTGCTGCTTGAACAGGGGCTCGAGCGAGGCATAGGTGTACCCCAACACCGTGCCGATGGCTTGCGGTGGCAACTGCTCCACACTGGCAGGGCTGCGCTCGCCGGGGCGGCCGACCAGCACATCGCGCTGGGTGAACAGAGGAATGCTCCAGACGAAATCTCCAGGGCGGTCATTGAACCACAGGGTGCTGACGTAACAGCGCACGTCGATATCGCCGTCGTTCATCGCCTGCTGCAAGCGTAGGCGGGCCATCAGGTGGTATTCAGGGCGGACACCGGCTTCGCGGGCCAGGGCCTGCATCAGGTCGTACAGCATGCCCTCCACCGGCCGACCCTTTTCGGTACGAATCAGCGGCATGCTCCAGCTCTCGACGACGGAGAAGCGCAGCACTGGCTGCTCGGCCAGGCTGTGGGTGGTCCAGAACAACAACAGGGCCAGCAGTCTTCGCAAGGGCTTTCCTCCCGGAACTTCCTGCGCCAGTTCCTTAGCTTAGACGAACCGCGCAGGGTGCAATTTTGCCCCCGCTCCGCTAGGATTAGCGATCCTTCGCTCGATCAGGCTACGATGGTTTTTCGATGAGTTATCAGGTTCTTGCACGTAAATGGCGTCCGCGCTCGTTCCGCGAAATGGTCGGCCAGACCCATGTGCTCAAGGCCTTGATCAACGCGCTGGACAATCAGCGCCTGCATCACGCCTACCTGTTCACCGGCACCCGCGGGGTCGGCAAGACTACCATTGCGCGCATCATAGCCAAATGCCTGAACTGCGAAACCGGCATCACGTCCACGCCTTGTGGCACCTGTTCGGTGTGCCGTGAGATCGACGAGGGCCGTTTCGTCGACCTGATCGAGATCGACGCCGCCAGCCGAACCAAGGTGGAAGACACCCGCGAACTGCTCGATAACGTGCAGTACGCGCCAAGCCGCGGACGCTTCAAGGTCTACCTGATCGACGAAGTGCACATGCTGTCCACTCACTCGTTCAACGCCTTGCTCAAGACGCTGGAAGAGCCGCCGCCCTACGTCAAGTTCATCCTGGCCACCACCGACCCGCAGAAGCTGCCGGCCACCATCTTGTCGCGTTGCTTGCAGTTCTCGCTGAAGAACATGAGCCCCGAGCGGGTGGTCGAGCACCTGAGTCACGTGCTCACGGCCGAGAACGTGCCGTTCGAGCCGGATGCGCTGTGGTTGCTCGGACGTGCCGCCGATGGCTCGATGCGCGACGCCATGAGCCTTACCGACCAAGCCATCGCCTTCGGTGAGGGTAAGGTGCTGGCCGCTGACGTGCGTGCCATGCTCGGCAGCCTTGACCATGGCCAGGTCTATGGCGTGCTCCAGGCGTTGCTGGAAGGCGATGCCCGTGCCCTGCTCGAAGCGGTGCGCAACCTGGCCGAGCAAGGGCCGGACTGGAGTGGCGTACTGGCTGAAATGCTCAATGTGTTGCACCGGGTGGCCATCGCCCAGGCTTTGCCAGAGGCGGTGGACAATGGCCAGGGCGATCGTGAGCGAGTGCTGGCCCTGGCGGCGGCGTTGCCCGCCGAGGACGTGCAGTTCTATTACCAGATGGGCCTGATCGGCCGTCGTGACCTGCCGTTGGCGCCGGACCCTCGGGGCGGCTTCGAGATGGTGCTGTTGCGCATGCTGGCGTTCCGTCCGGCCGATACCGACGATGCGCCGAAACCGGTACTAAAGCCGGTGGGGATCAGCCAGGCCACAGCTGATTCTGCGAAACCGGTGGCAGCGGCGGCGGTTGCTGTTGCGTCGCCCGTTGTCGAGGCGCCGCCGGCGCCTGCGGTCGAGCAGGTGGTCGCGGAGCCGGCGCCGGAAGCTGAGCCAGAAGTGGCTCATTCGGAGCCTGCACCTGTAGAAGAGGTTGTCGACCTGCCGTGGGAGGAGCCCGCGGCCCAGCCAGCTCCGAAGGCCATCGAGCCCGTTCCGGCGCCTGTGCCTGTGAAGCCCGAGCCACCAAGCGCACCGCCAGCCTTCGAGGCGCCACCGTTCGATCCGAATGCCTATGCTCCAGCAGGCATGGACCGTGATGATGAGCCGCCGATGGACGACGACTACTATGCTGGCGACAGCGAGCCGATGGGCTTCAGCTACCTCGACGAATTGGCCGAACACGTTCAGGAAGACCAGCCTGTCGCAGCCCCAGAGCCGTTGCCTGCTGCCCAGCCAGCCACCGGTCTGGCCTTGCAATGGCTGGAATTATTCCCACAGTTGCCTGTCTCCGGTATGACAGGCAACATCGCGGCAAACTGTACGCTGATCGCGGCAGACGGTGATGACTGGCTGTTGCACCTGGATCCCGGGCAGGGCGCGCTGTTCAACAGCACTCAGCAGCGCCGCTTGAACGAAGCGCTCAACCAGCACCTGGGGCGTACCCTGAACCTTAGGATCGAGTTGGTGCGCCCCGAGCAGGAGACGCCCGCCCAAGCCGCATCGCGCAAGCGCGCCGAGCGCCAGCATGAGGCGGTGGTGTCGATCGAGCAGGACCCCTTGATCCAGCAGATGATCAAACTGTTCGGTGCCACGGTCCGGCACGATACTATTGAGCCTGTAGACGCCCTGGTCAGCCAGGGCCAGTAACGGATAACCATGCGCCCGGCCACCCGTCGGGCTGCATCACACGACCCAATCGAGGTATACCCCCATGATGAAAGGTGGCATGGCCGGCCTGATGAAGCAGGCCCAGCAGATGCAGGAAAAAATGCAGAAGATGCAGGAAGAGCTGGCCAACGCCGAAGTCACCGGCCAGTCCGGTGGCGGCTTGGTGAGCGTGGTGATGACCGGTCGTCACGACGTCAAGCGCGTCAGCATCGACCAGAGCCTGATGTCGACCGACGCAGACGACAAGGAAGTGCTCGAAGACCTGATCGCGGCCGCGCTCAATGACGCCGTGCGCAAGGTCGAGCAGAACAGCCAGGAAAAAATGGGCAGCATGACGGCCGGCATGCAGTTGCCGCCGGGCTTCAAGATGCCGTTCTGATCGGGCTCTTGCGTCAAATTGGGGAGCAACGGCCGCTGGGTCGTTGCTCCCTTGTTCGTTCTGTTTCTTGAATTCACAGGCCTGCACACATGAGCTTCAGCCCCCTGATCCGCCAACTGATCGACGCCTTGCGCATTCTGCCGGGTGTCGGCCAGAAAACTGCCCAGCGCATGGCCCTGCAACTGCTTGAGCGCGACCGCAGCGGTGGTACCCGCCTGGCGCAAGCTCTGAGCCAGGCCATGGAAGGTGTGGGTCATTGCCAGCAGTGCCGTACGCTCACCGAGCAGGCACTGTGTCCGCAATGTGCCGACCCACGTCGCGACGATACCCAGCTGTGCGTGGTGGAAGGACCGATGGATGTGTATGCGGTCGAGCAGACCGGCTACCGCGGCCGGTACTTCGTGCTCAAGGGGCATTTGTCTCCACTGGATGGCCTGGGGCCAGAGGCGATCGGCGTGCCGCAGTTGATGGCGCGCATCGAAGAGCAGGGGACGTTTACCGAGGTGATCCTGGCGACCAACCCTACGGTGGAAGGGGAGGCGACGGCCCATTACATCGCGCAGTTGCTAGCCGAGAAGGGCCTGGTGGCCTCGCGCATTGCCCATGGCGTGCCGCTGGGTGGCGAACTGGAGCTGGTGGATGGCGGGACGCTGGCCCATGCCTTCGCCGGGCGCAAGCCGATTTCGTTGTGATCTGACACGGGCTTGCCCGTGTTCGCGGGTAAGCAGGCTCCTACAGGTACGGCGGTGATCCGGACAGTGTGGGAGCCGGCTTGTCGTGGTGCCCCGACTCAGTATTCGCTCAGCGAGAACTCGGTCAGGCAGAAGGTCGGCACCCCAGCCGCCTGCAGCTTGCGCGAGCCTTCAAGCTCCGGCAGGTCGATGATCGCCGCCGCCTCGAACACCTGCGCGCCAGTGCGACGTACCAGGTTCGCCGCTGCCAGCAGCGTGCCGCCGGTCGCGATCAGGTCATCGAAGATCAACACCGAATCACCCTCGCACAGGCTGTCGGCGTGCACTTCAAGGAAGGCTTCGCCGTACTCGGTCTGGTAACCCTCTGACAGTACGTCGGCCGGCAGCTTGCCCTGCTTGCGGAACAGGATCAGGGGTTTGTTCAACTGGTGGGCGATGATCGAGCCGATCAAAAAGCCGCGTGCATCCATCGCGCCGATATGGCTGAACTCGGCCTCGACATAACGCTCGATGAACTGGTCGGCGACATAGCGCAGCCCGCGCGGCGACTGGAACAAGGGGGTAATGTCGCGGAAGATCACGCCCGGCTTGGGGAAGTCCACTACCGGGCGGATCAGGGCTTTGAGGTCGAAGGCATCGCTGTGCATTGTTGCAGGTATCCTGGGAAAACGAATGCGCAAGTATACCTCGTTAGCTGCGACCTCAGGCCTCCATTGCACCACCGGCCAGCGCGCAAAGCTGGATCGGGTCGAGGATGTGCACTTCCTTGCCCTCGGCGCGAATCAGGCCGTTCTGCTGGAAGCGGGTGAACACCCGCGACACGGTTTCCACGGCAAGGCCCAGGTAGTTGCCGATTTCATTGCGCGACATGCTCAGGCGGAACTGGTTGGCCGAGTAGCCACGGGCGCGGAAGCGGGCGGACAGGTTGACCAGGAAGGTGGCGATGCGCTCATCGGCGGTTTTCTTCGAGAGCAGCAGCATCATCTGCTGATCGTCGCGGATTTCGCGGCTCATCACCCGCATCAGCTGGCGGCGGAGCTGTGGAAGCTGCACCGAAAGCTCGTCGAGGCGCTCGAACGGGATTTCGCAGACCGAGGTGGTTTCCTGGGCCTGGGCCGACACCGGGTACGCCTCGGTGTCCATGCCCGACAAGCCGACCAGCTCGCTGGGCAGGTGGAAGCCGGTGATCTGCTCTTCGCCACTGTCGCTCAGGCTGAACGTCTTGAGGGCGCCGGAGCGTACTGCATAGACCGAACCGAAATTGTCCCCCTGTCGGAACAGGAATTCGCCTTTCTTCAGCGGCCGCCCACGCTTGACGATTTCATCCAGTGCATCCATGTCTTCCAGATTGAGCGAAAGAGGCAGGCACAGAGGGGCCAGGCTGCAATCCTTGCAATGGGCCTGGTTGTGGGGGCGCAGTTTGACTGGCTCGGACATTTGAATCGATCCTTGTGGGAAACACACATAAGCCGTAAGGGTAACTCACGGCATAGGTTGTAGGCCAGTGTGCGCAGTTGTGGTGCGAACTGGTGCAGCCTAGGCGGGGTATGCCTTGGCTCGCGATCTGCCCATAGTGTCCCTGGCAAGGTAGGTTGTCCATGTGGTAATGCGACTCGTCTGTTCAGATGACCCGTGAAAAGCGTTGGTGGTTGTGCAGGGTCAGATAGGCGTCGAACACCATGCACACCGAGCGCGCCAGCAGGCGGCCTGCCGGCAGGATACGGATCCCTTTGTCGTCCAGGCGGATCAGGCCGTCCCGCTGCAAGGTCAGCAGCTGTGGCCAAAGGTCATTGAAGTACCCACGAAAATCGATGGTGTAGGCCTGTTCGATGGGCGCGAAGTCAAGTTCGAAGTGGCAGATCAGCTGCTGGATCACTGCGCGGCGCACGCGGTCGTCCTGGTTGCACAGCAGGCCGCGCTGGGTGGCCAGCTGTGCATTGGAAAGGGCGTCCTGATAGGTGTTGAGGTCGCTGCTGTTCTGGCAGTACAGGTCGCCGATCTGGCTGATGGCCGAAACTCCCAGGCCGATCAGGTCGCAGTGTCCATGGGTGGTGTAACCCTGGAAGTTGCGCTGCAGGGTGCCTTCTTCCTGGGCGATGGCCAGTTCGTCGTCGGGCAGGGCGAAGTGGTCCATGCCGATGTAGCGGTACCCGGCGGCGGTGAGCTGGTCGATGGTGGCGTGGAGCATTTCGAGCTTGGCGGCGGGGCTGGGCAGGTCGTTGCTGTCGATGCGCCGTTGCGGCATGAAGCGCTCGGGCAGGTGGGCGTAGTTGAACACCGACAGGCGATCGGGCTGCAGGCGGATCACTTCCTCGACCGTGCGGGCGAAGCCTTCGGGGGTCTGCTTGGGCAGGCCATAGATCAGGTCCAGGTTCACTGAGCGGAACTGCAGGGTGCGCGCCGCTTCGATCAAGGTGCGGGTCTGCTCCAGGCTCTGCAGACGGTTGACGGCCCGTTGCACGGCCGGGTCGAGGTCCTGGACGCCCAGGCTGACACGGTTGAAGCCCAGCTCGCGGAGTAAGCCCATGGTGGACCAGTCGGCCTCGCGTGGGTCGATCTCGATGCCGTAGTCGCCCGAGTCGTCGTCCAGCAGGTGGAAGTGCTGGCGCAAGGTGGCCATAAGCTGGCGCAATTCCACATGGCTGAGGAAGGTCGGCGTGCCGCCGCCGAAGTGCAGCTGTTCAACACGTTGTTTAGGGTCCAGGTGGCAGGCGATCAGTTGGATCTCCTGCTCCAGGCGCTGCAGGTAAGGCGCGGCACGGCCGCGGTCCTTGGTGATGACTTTGTTGCAGGCGCAGTAGTAGCAGATGTTGGCGCAGAACGGCACATGCACATAGAGCGACAGCGGGCGCACGGCTCGGCGGCTTTCGCGCAGGGCGTGCAGCAAGTCGAACGAACCCACTTCGCTGTGCAGTTGCACGGCGGTCGGGTAGGAGGTGTAGCGTGGTCCGGCCAGGTCGTAGCGGCGGATCAGGTCGGAATCCCAACGTAGGTCGTCGAGCATGTGGGCAGTCCCCGGAAAGAGCAGCAGTGTCCGGAGTCTAGGGGCGTCTGTAGGAAACTGTGTTGATTTGTATCAAGGGCCATGGGGGCGCGTCGTGCGGCCTACTTGCCCGCGAGCTCGTTCCTACAGTGTCAGCGCGTTCCCGCTGGGGCTGCTGACGATCAATGCCCCATGAGCCAATGCTGATGTGGCCCGGGCAAGGTCCACAGGCCAAACACGATCACCAGTACACCGCCGGCCACACGCACACTGCGTCGTCGCAACAGCCCGTTCACACGTTCTGCCGCCAAACCCGTGGCCAGCAGCACCGGCCAGGTGCCGACTCCGAATGCCAGCATCAAGGCTGCGCTGTAACCGGCATTGCCTTGGCTGGCCGACCACAGCAAGGTGCTGTACACCAGACCGCACGGCAACCAGCCCCACAGTGCCCCCAGCAGCAGGGCGCGGGGTACGCTGGAGACGGGCATCAGGCGTGAGGCGACTGGCTGGATATGCCGCCACAGGCCACGCCCCAGCGCTTCGATACGGGTCAGTCCACTCCACCAGCCGGCCAGATACAACCCCATCGTTATGAGCAGCAGCGCTGCCATCACCCGCAACGCCAGGGCGGCAGGGCTGCTGGCCACGGCCCAGCCGGCCAGGCCCAGCAGCAGGCCGGCACAGCCATAACTGAGAATCCGGCCCATGTTGTAGGCCATTAGCAAACGCAGGCGACGACCGCGCTGTTCTGGCGGAATCGCCAGAGTCAGGGCGCCCATCAGGCCGCCACACATGCCCAGGCAGTGGCCGCCGCCGAGCAGTCCCAGCACCAGTGCCGAGCCCAGCAGGGGAAGCAGTTCAGGCACGGGAAGGTGGTTCCTTGTCGTCGATATGCGCCTCGTCGCCCTTCACGGCAGCCTGGTGACGGGGGTCCTGGTCGTCGAAAAGAATGCTGTGGGCCGGGCTTTCGAGGTCGTCGTACTGGCCGCTGTCCACCGCCCAGAAAAAGATGGACACCGCCACGCCAACGAGCAGCAGGGCGGCCGGGATCATGACATAGAGGGCTGGCATGGTGGGCTCCTGGTCAGGCCGTGGCGGGTTGCGGATGGCTGCTGGCGGCCGGCCTGCCTGGCAGCCGGGTCAGGCGCAGGGCATTGAGGACCACGATCAGCGAGCTGACCGACATGCCGATGGCGGCCCATACCGGAGTGATCCAGCCGAGCGCGGCGAACGGCAACATGAGGCCATTATACAGCGTTGCCCAGAGCAGGTTTTCGATGATGTTGCGGCGAGTGCGGCGAGCCAGGTCGAAGGCCTGCACCAAGGCCTGCAGGCGGTTGGACAACAGCACGGCATCAGCGCTGGTTTTCGCAAGGTCCGTGGCGCTGCCCATGGCGATGCTGATGTCGGCGGCAGCCAGCACCGGCACGTCGTTGACCCCGTCACCCAGCATCAGCACCTTGCAGCCTGCTGACTGCAGTGCCTTGAGGCGGTCCAGCTTGTCGTCCGGACGCAGACCACCGATGGCCTGGTCGATGCCCAGTTGCGCGGCCACTTCGGCGACCATCGGTGAGCTGTCGCCGGACAGCAGCAGGGTGCGCCAGCCGCGAGCCTTGCAGGCGGCCAGCAGGTCAGCGGCGTCCTCGCGCAGGCGGTCGTCCAGGCCAAACCAGGCCAGCGGGCCTTGGCGATCCCCCAGCAGCAGCCATTGGCCGCGGGGCTCTGGGACGCCGGGGATCTCGGCGCCGCTCAGGGCGCAGACGAAGGTGGCCTGGCCGATCCGCAGTCGCTGACCGTCCACCCGTCCTTCCAGGCCAAGCCCAGGCACGGTCTGCACGTCGTCGGCCGACCGGGCGGTGCGGCCGAAAGCGCGGGCGATGGGGTGTTCGGAGCGGTTTTCGAGGGCGGCCGCCAGGGCCAGGCAGCGGTCGGCGGGCAGTGAGCCCAGCGGGCGGATGCTGCGCAGCGCCAGGCGGCCTTCGGTGAGGGTGCCGGTCTTGTCGAAGATCACCGTGTCGATCTGGTTCAGGCCCTCCAGCACATGGCCACGGGTCACCAGCAGGCCAAGTTTGTGCAGGGTACCGGTAGCGGCGGTCAGGGCGGTGGGGGTGGCCAGGGACAGTGCGCAAGGGCAGGTCGCCACCAGCATGGCCAGGACAATCCAGAACGCCCGGCTTGGGTCCAGGTGCCACCACCACAGTCCGATGGCCACCGCCGCTACCAGGCTGAACAACAGGAAGCCTTGCGAGGCGCGGTCGGCGATTTCCGCCAGGCGCGGTTTTTCCGTCTGCGCCCGCTCCAGCAGGCGGACGATGGCCGACAGCCGGGAGTCATGCCCCAGGGCCTCGACCTGCACGTTCAGGGTGCTCTCGACGTTCAGGGTGCCGCCGGTCACCCGCTCGCCCGGCTTACGGGGTTGAGGCAGGTATTCGCCAGTGAGCAGCGATTCATCGACACTGGAGCGGCCTTCGACGATGCGCCCGTCGGCGGGAATCACCGCGCCGGGAAGGACCTGCACGGTGTCGCCGCATTGCAGCTCTGCGAGCAGAATGCGCTCGGTCTTGCCACTGGCATCCAGTCGCAGGCATGACGCCGGCAGCAGGTTCACCAGCTGGGCAGTCGCCGCGGCGGTACGCTCGCGGGCGCGCCGTTCGAGGTAGCGGCCAGTGAGCAGGAACAGCGCGAACATGCCGACGGTATCGAAGTACAGCTCGCCGCTGCCGGTGATGGCGGTCCAGATCCCAGCGCCGAAGGCCAGGGCGATTGCCAGCGAGACCGAAACATCCATGGTCAGGTGACGGGTGCGCAGGTCTCGCGCGGCCCCTTTGAAGAGCGGCGCGCAGCTGTAGAACACGATGGGAATGGTCAGAAACAGCGCCACCCAGCGCAGGATGGTGTGCAGTTCGGGTGACAGGTCGATGTTGAATTCCGGCCAGGTGGCCATGGTCGCCATCATCGCCTGGAACCATAGCAGCCCGGCCACACCCAGGCGGCGCAGGGCGCTGCGGTTTTCCTGGGCCAGGCGTTCGGCGGCCTGGTCGGGCTGATAGGGGTGGGCGGCGTAGCCGATCAGGCGCAACTCGGCCAGCAGGCGCGACAACGGTAGCTGGTGGTCATCCCAGCTCAGCAGCAGGCGGTGGTTGGACAGGTTCAGCCGCGCCTCGGCGACTCCAGGCAGACTGCCCAGGTGTTTTTCGATCAGCCAGCCACAGGCGGCGCAGCTGATGCCCTCGACCAGCAAGGTGGCCTCGGCCAGTTCCCCAGCATGGCGAACGAAGGTCTGTTGTACGTCGTTACGATCGTATAGCGCCAGCTCATCCTGCAACTGCTTTGGCAGCGCTTCGGGGTTGGAACTGCTGTCGCTGCGGTGTTGGTAGTAATGCTCCAGGCCCCCCGCAACGATGGACTCGGCTACCGCCTGGCAACCGGGGCAGCAGAACTGCCGCGATTGCCCAAGGACCACGGCAGTGAATCGACTGCCGGCGGGGACGGGCATGGCGCAGTGGTAGCAAGGGGTGGGGTGGGTCATCTTGGGGCAGTCTTATGTCTTGACAGGGTTGGGGCTGCTTCGCGGCCCTTTCGCGACACAGGGCCGCTCCCACGAATGATCGCGCGCAACGCTCAGAGCGCCCCCGGTCGTGTGCCGGGTCATTACTGGTGCTCGGCCCCTTGCAGGGCCTCGTCGCCCAGCTGCAAGGTCAGGCCATGCTCCACCTTCTCTTCTTCGAACAAGCGCCATACATGCTCGTCCTGGCTGCCCAGCAATTCGACGAAACGCCGTCCATCGACCTTGTCATCCAACTGGCCGATATAGCGCCCGACCTCGGCACGGCTCAGCAGCACCTTGCGGTCCTTGTCCGGTTGGGTGGGTGAAATCAGGTTCAGTTCCAACTGCTGCGGATCACTGTTGCCAGTCAGGCGCACCTCGACTTCGCCGGTCAACTCATCCAGGTGCACACTGGCCTTGAGGTTGAGGGTCTGGGCCAGCAGTTCGCGGTCCAAGGAGCGATTGATGCCTTTACCTGCCTCGTAGTAGTTGTCGTTGACCAGGTTGTCCGGGTTGCGCACGGCGATACTGACCATGGTCAGGCTCAGGCACACCGAGGTGGTGAGGATGCCGATGATGATCCAGGGCCAGAGGTGCTTGTACCAAGGGCTGGCGGCGGTGGCGGCAGGCATTTTTGTGGTTCTCTCTCAGCGGATCTGGGGGCCGATGAAGCGGCTCTTGGCTTCAACCTCGCTGGCGCTGTCGTCGGCGCTCTTGAGGATGAAAGTGATTTCGTTGGTGGTCGATGGCAGTTTCTCGGGTGCGACCGACAACTGCACCGGCAGGCTGACGATATCGCCTGCGGCCACACGTATTTCGCGCTGGCCTTCGAGCCTCAGGTCCGGCAGGCCAGCGGCATCGAGCACATACACATGGTCGCGCTGGTCCTTGTTCATCACCTTGAGGCTGTACACGTTCTCGATCCGGCCCTGGGCATTCTCGCGGTACAGCACCCGGTCCTTGCTGACGTCGAATCCGACCAGCGAACGGGTGGCGAACGCCGTGGCCAGGGCGCCGATCATGATCAGCAGCACCACGGCGTAGCCGATCAACCGTGGGCGCAGCATGTGGGTCTTCTGACCCGAGAGGTTGTGCTCGGTGGTGTAGCTGATCAGGCCCCTGGGGTAGTTCATCTTGTCCATGATGCTGTCGCAGGCGTCGATGCAGGCGGCGCAGCCGATGCACTCGATCTGCAGGCCGTCACGGATGTCGATACCGGTAGGGCAGACCTGGACGCACATGGTGCAGTCGATGCAGTCGCCCAGACCCTGGGCCTTGTAGTCGATATCCTTCTTGCGCGGGCCGCGGGTTTCGCCGCGTCGCGGGTCGTAGGAAACGATCAGGGTGTCCTTGTCGAACATCACGCTCTGGAAGCGCGCATAGGGGCACATGTACACACAGACTTGCTCACGCAGCCAGCCGGCGTTGCCGTAGGTGGCCAGGGTGAAGAAGCCGACCCAGAAGTAGGCCCAGCCATCGGCTTGGCCTGTGAAGAATTCAACGGCCAGTTCGCGGATCGGCGAGAAATAGCCGACGAAGGTCATGCCGGTGACGAAACCGATCAGCAGCCACAGGCTGTGTTTGGCGAACTTGCGCAGGAATTTGTTGCCGCTCATCGGCGCCCTGTCGAGCTTCATGCGCTGGTTGCGGTCACCCTCCGTGACTTTTTCGCACCACATGAAGATCCAGGTCCACACGCTTTGCGGGCAGGTGTAGCCGCACCACACCCGGCCGGCGAACACAGTGATGAAGAACAGGCCGAAGGCAGCGACGATGAGGATCCCCGACAGCAGGATGAAATCCTGCGGCCAGATGGTAGCGCCGAAGATGTAGAACTTGCGCTCCGGCAGGTTCCACCACACGGCCTGGTGCCCGCCCCAGTTCAACCACACGGCGCCAAAGTACAGCAGGAACAGTACCGCGCCGCCAACCATGCGCAGCCTGCGGAACACACCGGTGAAGGCGCGGGTGTAGATTTTCTCTCGGGAGGCGTAGAGGTCGACGGAATCCTTCCCTTTGCTGGCAGGCGGGGTGACGTCATGTACCGGAATTTGCTTGCTCATCATCAAGTCCCACGGCAGTGGAGAAATGCCTCGGCCAGTGCTTGCCGGCCGCGGTCTCGCGCATTCTGCTAGCGCTCTGCGCCCCATGATACGCCGCTGATGGCGCGCCGGGGTCGCGCTGCGACACTTAGTCGCGTTGGGTTCGTGGTATGAATCGTGTTATGGCGGGTGTCAATTGATCCAGATCATCAGCTTGCTAGAAATGCGGTACCTGCGGCGGCCTCTTCGCGGGTGTGCACGATCCCTGTGGGAGCGGTTTCACCCGCGAAGAGGCCAGCCCTGCTTATTGCTTATTCAGCCTTGGCCGGTTCCGCTTGGTGCGACAGGCTGTACACATAAGCCGCCAGCAAGTGCACCTTGTCATTGCCCTGCAACTGCTCCTGGGCCGGCATCTGTCCCTGGCGACCATAGCGAATGGTTTGTTGCAGCTGGGCGAAGCTCGAACCGTAGATGAACGCCTGAGGGTGGGTCAGGTTAGGCGCGCCCATGGCCGGTGTACCCTTGCCTTCAGGCCCGTGGCAGGCCACGCAGTTGGCGGCGAAGATCTTCTGGCCGTTCTCTGCATCGGCTTTGACACCTTCAGGCAACGCACGGCCATCGAGTTTGCTGACCACGAATGCGGCCACGTCGGCCACGCCCTGCTCACCGATCACCTCGGCCCAGGCCGGCATTACGCCGTGGCGGCCGCCCATGATGGTGGTCTTGATGGTCTCGGGCTCGCCGCCCCAGCGCCAGTCGCTGTCGGTGAGGTTGGGGAAGCCGTAGGCGCCCTTGGCGTCGGAGCCGTGACACACCGAGCAGTTGGAGGCGAACAGTCGCGCGCCCATTTTCAACGCTTGCGGGTCCTTGGCCACTTCCTCGATGGGCATCGCGGCGAACTTGGCGAAGATCGGCCCGAAGCGGGCATCGGCCTTGGCCATTTCCTTTTCCCATTCGTGCACGCCGGTCCAGCCTGCCTGGCCATTGGCGAACTCGGTCTTCTTGTCGTTATCCAGGTATGAATAGCCTGGCAACACGCCCTTCCAATTGCCCAGCCCCGGGTAGAGCACCAGGTAACCGAGGGCGAAGATGATGGTGCCGACGAACAGCCAGAACCACCACTTGGGCAGTGGGTTGTCGTATTCCTCGATGCCATCGAAGGCGTGTCCGACGATCTCGTCGGTGACCTCTTCGCGCTGGCCCTTGCGGGTCGACAGCAACAGCCAGGTCAGCGAGAAGATGGTGCCCAGGGTCAGGACGGTGACGTACAGACTCCAGAAGGTTGTCATTGTTGTTTGCTCCCAGAAGCTTTCTCTTGCGCTTGTTCGACGTGCCGGGTGGCCTCTGGATCATCCGCGAAGGGCAACAGGGTCGCCTCGTCGAACTCCCGCTTGCGCCGTGGGCTGAATACCCACAGCGCCAGGCCCACGAAGGCCACCATCACCACGACGGTGCCCAGGCCGCGAATCATCCCGATATCCATCAGCGTCACCGTTTGCTCTTGATGATGGTGCCAAGGCCTTGCAGGTACGCGACGATCGCGTCCATCTCGGTCTTGCCCTTGACCGCGTCGCGGGCGCCGGCGATGTCGGCATCGGTGTACGGCACGCCGAGGGTGCGCAGTACTTCCATCTTCTTCGCGGTGTCTTTGCCGTCGAGTTTGTTCTCCACCAGCCACGGGTAAGAGGGCATCTTCGACTCAGGCACTACGTTGCGTGGGTTGTAGAGGTGCGCGCGGTGCCAATCATCCGAGTAGCGACCGCCGACACGGGCCAGGTCCGGCCCGGTGCGCTTGGAGCCCCACAGGAACGGGTGGTCCCAGACGCTCTCGCCTGCGACCGAGTAGTGGCCATAGCGTTCGGTTTCGGCGCGGAACGGGCGGATCATCTGCGAGTGGCAACCGACGCAACCTTCGCGGATGTAGATGTCACGGCCTTCGAGTTCCAGCGCGGTGCGCGGCTTCATGCCCTCAACGGGTTTGTTGGTGACGTCCTGGAAGAACAGCGGGACGATCTGGGTCAGGCCACCGACACTCACGGCGATGACCATGAAGAAGGCCAGCAGGCCTATGTTCTTCTCGACTGCTTCATGCTTCATCAGTGCGCTCCCACGACGACGATCTTGGCGGCTTCTTCAGCCTGCGCCGGGTTGGCGGCGCGTACGGTGCGGAACACGTTGTAGGCCATCAGCAGCATGCCGGAGGCGAAGAACGCACCGCCCAGGGCACGGACGATGTAGCCCGGGTGACTGGCTTGCAGGGCTTCGACGAACGAGTAGGTGAGCGTGCCGTCGTCGTTGATCGCCCGCCACATCAGGCCCTGGGTGATGCCGTTGACCCACATCGAGGCGATGTACAGTACGGTGCCGATGGTGGCCAGCCAGAAGTGCGCGTTGATCAGGCCGACGCTGTGCATCTGCTCGCGGCCATACAGTTTGGGGATCATGTGGTAGACCGCGCCGATAGAGATCATCGCTACCCAGCCAAGGGCGCCGGCATGGACGTGGCCGATGGTCCAGTCGGTGTAGTGCGACAGCGAGTTCACGGTCTTGATGGCCATCATCGGGCCTTCGAAGGTGGACATGCCATAGAACGCCAGCGATACCACCAGGAAACGCAGGATCGGGTCGGTGCGCAATTTGTGCCAGGCGCCGGAGAGGGTCATCATGCCGTTGATCATGCCGCCCCAGCTCGGTGCCAGCAGGATGATCGACATCACCATGCCCAGCGACTGGGCCCAGTCCGGCAGGGCGGTGTAGTGCAGGTGGTGCGGGCCTGCCCAGATGTACAGGGTGATCAGCGCCCAGAAGTGGACGATCGACAGGCGATACGAGTAGATCGGCCGCTCGGCCTGCTTGGGCACGAAGTAGTACATCATCCCCAGGAAGCCGGTGGTGAGGAAGAAGCCCACCGCGTTGTGGCCGTACCACCACTGGATCATCGCATCGGTGGCGCCGGAGTAGGCCGAGTACGACTTGAACAGGCTTACCGGCAGGGACATGTGGTTGACGATGTGCAACATCGCGGTGACCACGATGAAGGCACCGTAGAACCAGTTACCGACGTAGATGTGCTTGGTCTTGCGCTTGACGATGGTGCCGAAGAACACCAAGGCGTAGGTGACCCAGACGATGGCCAGCAGAATCGCGATCGGCCATTCCAGCTCGGCGTATTCCTTGGTGGTGGTGTAGCCCATCGGCAAGGTCACCAGTGCCCCGATGATCACTGCCTGCCAGCCCCAGAAGGTGAAGGCGGCCATGCTGTCGGAGATCAACCGCGTCTGGCAGGTTCGCTGCACCACGTAGTAGCTGGTGGCGAACAGTGCACAGCCGCCGAAGGCGAAAATCACCAGGTTGGTGTGCAGGGGGCGCAGGCGGCCGAAGCTCGTCCAGGGCAGGTCGAGGTTCAGCTGTGGCCATACCAGCTGCGAGGCGATGTACACCCCAAGCCCCATGCCAAGGATCCCCCAGACCACCGTCATGATGGCGAACTGGCGGACGACCTTATAGTTATAAGCAGTCGGACTGATTGCTGTGCTCATTGCTAAGGTTCCACGGTTTTGGTGTTCTTGTTGGTTGAAAAAATCGGCGCCAGTATCAATAACCACCTGGGTTATGGCAACGCAAGGATCCTTGCGCCGACCCGTGTCCACACCCGTCCACCGATGTCCCGCGGTGTTGGGGCTTGGTCGATTGTACACAAATAAATATTTGTAATGTGTACCATTTTTCGCTTTTTTCTGATCGAACGGTCAAGCTTTTTCTGCTGGCGGCGTCAGGCTGTGCGTCGCGTCTGTCTCGCTGGATTGGCAGCGAGGGCTACTGAGGCAACAAGCTTAGTTCTGATCGGAGGGGGTGCAAGGGAGGGGCTGCGGCTTGGGGCGTGGGAAGGGGAAGGGGAAGGGGAAGGAGAGAGGGGGCTTGGTTTTTGCTGAGAGGCGTAGATCGAGCGCCGCCCGCGCGGCGCATCGCGAGCAAGGCTCGCTCCTACGTTTGTTTCAGGCCAGTTATTCCCGCGAGGGTTGCGCGGGACGCTATGACGCTTGGCTCGATGTCGCAGACGTGGGTGCTAGGCTTGCTCGCGATGCGCCGCGCGGGCGGCACTCGATCTCACTGGCGCGAGATTTCCCGCAAGGTAATTACTTGGCACTCACCGTTTCGGTACCGTTGCCCTGCGACAGGCTGTACACATAAGCCGCCAGCAGATGCACCTTGTCGTTGCCCTGGATCTCGGCCTGCGCCGGCATCTGGCCCTGGCGACCATAGCGAATGGTCTGCTGCAACTGGGCAAAACTCGACCCGTAGATGAATGCCTGCGGATGATTCAGGTTCGGCGCGCCCATGGCGGGAGTACCGTTGCCCTCAGGCCCGTGGCAGGCCACGCAGTTGGCGGCGAAGATCTCCTTGCCCTTGGCTGCGTCGGCCTTGATACCCTCGGGCAGGCTGCGGCCGTCGAGGTTGGTCAGCACGTAGGCCGCCACATCGGCCACGCCTTGCTCGCCGATCACCTCGGCCCAGGCCGGCATCACGCCGTGACGGCCGTTCATGATCGAGGCCTTGATGGTCTCCGGCTCGCCGCCCCAACGCCAGTCCTTGTCGGTCAGGTTGGGGAAGCCATACGCGCCCTTGGCATCCGAGCCATGGCAAACCGAGCAGTTGGAGGCGAACAGACGACCGCCCATCTTCAGGGCCTGCGGGTCCTTGGCCACTTCTTCCAACGGCATCGCGGCGAACTTGGCGAAGATCGGACCGAACTTGGCGTCCGCCTTTTCCATTTCCTTCTGCCATTCGTTGGCGCCGGTCCAGCCGTTCTCGTAACCGGGCAGGATGCCTTTCCAGTTACCCAGGCCCGGATACAGGATCAGGTACCCCACGCCAAAGGCCAGGGTGCCGACGAACAGATAGAACCACCACTTGGGCAGTGGGTTGTCGTACTCCTCGATGCCATCGAAGCTGTGGCCCATGGTCTGGTCGGTAGTGTTGTTGCTCTGACCCTTGCGGGTGGCCAGCAGCAGCCAGGCCAGACCGACCAGGCTGCCAAGGGTCAGTACGCTGATGTAGGTACTCCAGAAGGTGGTCATTGCCGTTCATTCCTCATGGCAGGTTCCTGCCCGGCCGGGGGCAGGCGGTCGTCGACGAAGGGCAGAAGGCGCGCTTCGGCGAAATCACGGTCGCGGCGGCGGTTGAATACCCAGAGCGAGAGGCCGATGAAGGCGATCATCACCACCAGGGTGCCCAAGCCGCGGATCATGCCGATGTCCAGTTCCATCGCACTTACCTCTTGTTCTTGATGGCGGTGCCCAGCACCTGCAGGTAGGCGACCAGGGCATCCATCTCAGTCTTGCCCTTCACTGCGTCACGGGCACCGGCGATGTCTTCGTCGGTGTACGGCACGCCGAGGGTGCGCAGGGTGCGCATCTTGGTGTCGGTATGGCTGTTGTCGACCTGCTGGGCGACCAGCCATGGGTACGACGGCATTTTCGATTCAGGTACCACGTTGCGTGGGTTGTAGAGGTGCGCACGGTGCCAGTCGTCCGAGTAGCGACCGCCGACGCGGGCCAGGTCCGGGCCGGTGCGCTTGGAGCCCCACAGGAACGGATGGTCCCAGACGCTCTCACCCGCGACCGAGTAGTGGCCATAGCGCTCGGTCTCGGCGCGGAACGGGCGGATCATCTGCGAGTGGCAACCGACGCAACCTTCGCGGATGTAGATGTCGCGGCCTTCCAGCTGCAGCGCGGTATAGGGCTTCATGCCTTCGACCGGTTTGTTGGTAACGTCCTGGAAGAACAGCGGGACGATCTGGGTCAGGCCGCCGATGCTGACGGCGAACACCATCAACAAGGCCAGCAGGCCAACGTTTTTCTCGATGACTTCATGTTTCATCAGGCAGGTCTCCTCAGGCCAGCTGGGCGTTGGCAGGGGTGGCTTCAGCAGCCGGCGCGCGCACGGTGCGCCAGGTGTTCCAGGCCATCAGGAACATGCCACTGAGGAAGATCGCGCCACCGACGAAGCGAACGATGAAGCCTGGGTGGCTGGCAACCAGGGTCTCGACGAACGAGTAGGTGAGCGTGCCGTCGCTGTTCACCGCGCGCCACATCAGGCCCTGAGCGATGCCGTTGACCCACATCGAGGCGATGTACAGCACGGTGCCGATGGTCGCCAGCCAGAAGTGCGCGTTGATCAGGCCGATGCTGTGCATCTGCTGCTTGCCGAACACTTTGGGAATGGTGTGGTAGAGCGCGCCGATGGAGATCATCGCGACCCAGCCGAGGGCGCCGGCATGGACGTGGCCGATGGTCCAGTCGGTGTAGTGGGACAGGGCATTGACCGTCTTGATGGCCATCATCGGGCCTTCGAAGGTGGACATGCCGTAGAACGCCAGGGATACCACCAGGAAACGCAGGATCGGGTCGCTGCGCAATTTGTGCCAGGCACCGGACAGGGTCATCATGCCGTTGATCATGCCGCCCCAGCTTGGTGCCAGCAGGATCAGCGACATCACCATACCCAGCGATTGTGCCCAGTCGGGCAGAGCGGTGTAGTGCAGGTGGTGCGGACCGGCCCAAATGTACAGGGTGATCAGCGCCCAGAAGTGCACGATCGACAGGCGATAGGAATACACCGGGCGTTCGGCCTGCTTGGGCACGTAGTAGTACATCATCCCCAGGAAGCCTGCAGTCAGGAAGAAGCCCACCGCGTTGTGGCCGTACCACCACTGCACCATCGCATCGGTGGCACCGGCGTACACCGAGTACGACTTGGTCAGGCTCACCGGCAGTTCCAGGTTGTTGACGATGTGCAGCATCGCCACGGTGAGGATGAACGCCCCGAAGAACCAGTTGCCCACGTAGATGTGCTTGGTGGTGCGCTTGATCAGCGTGCCGAAGAACACGATGGCGTAGCAGACCCAGACGATGGTGATCAAGATGTCGATCGGCCATTCCAGTTCGGCGTACTCCTTGGAACTGGTGTAGCCCAGCGGCAGGGTGATGGCCGCGAGCAGGATCACCAGTTGCCAGCCCCAGAAGGTGAACGCAGCCAGGCCCGGAGCGAAGAGGGTGGTCTGGCAGGTGCGTTGCACCGAATAATAGGAGGTGGCGAACAGCGCGCAGCCGCCGAAGGCGAAGATCACCGCATTGGTATGCAGGGGTCGCAGGCGGCCGAAGCTGGTCCAGGGGAGGTCGAAGTTGAGGGAAGGCCAGGCGAGCTGGGCGGCGATGAAGACGCCGAGCCCCATCCCGACGATTCCCCACACCACCGTCATGATGGCGAATTGGCGGACCACCTTGTAGTTATAGGCGGTACTGCTGGTTGTGTTCATGTATGGGTTCCCATCCACGGTTATTGGCAGGCTATACAGCGAGGCAAGCATGAGTAATGGGCAAAGTGCCGGTATTGACGGGGATCAATGGGCGAATATCGGAAATGTCCCAGGCTTGCGCTGCAATCCTCCGCGCCCAGGGCTGGGTGAAGGCCCCGCGGGCGGCCTGATCCTGGCCCATGGCGCGGGCGCGCCAATGGACAGCACGTTCATGGAGGACATCGCGCAAAGGCTGGCGGCGCTTGGGGTAGGCGTGATCCGCTTCGAGTTTCCCTACATGGCCGAGCGCAGGGTGAGTGGCGGCAAACGACCGCCCAATCCTCAGAAGGTATTACTGCAATGCTGGCGCGAGGTGTACCAGCAGGTGCGACCTTTGGTCGCGGGCAGGTTAGCCATTGGCGGCAAGTCGATGGGCGGGCGCATGGCCAGTCTGTTGGCCGACGAACTGGGGGTCGATGCGCTGGTATGCCTGGGGTATCCGTTCTATGCCGTGGGCAAGCCGGAAAAGCCCAGGGTCGAGCACTTGGCTGGGTTGCGTACGCCAACGCTGATCGTGCAGGGCGAGCGGGATGCGCTGGGTAATCGGGAAGCGGTGCAGGGGTATGCGCTGTCGCCTTCGATCGAAGTGAGCTGGCTGGTGGCGGCGGATCATGACTTGAAGCCGCTTAAGGCTTCCGGGTTCAGCCATGAGCAGCATTTGCAGGCGGCGGCTGAGCGGGTGGCGGGGTTTCTGAAGGGATAGTCTTGGTTTCATCGCCGGCAAGCCGGCTCCTACAGTTATTTCCGAAGTCGGCGCGATCCCTGTAGGAGTCGGCTTGCCGGCGATGAGGCCAGTGCGGACTAACGCTTAGTCGCGGTACTCACACAGGTAGGCAGTGTCCACCGCCACTTTCAACTGGAACTTGCTGTCGGCCTGCACGTTGAACTTGTCGCCAGCGTTGAAGGTTTCCCAGTTGTCGCTGCCTGGCAGCTTGACGGTCAGGGCGCCGGAAACGACATGCATGATCTCGCGCTTGGCGGTGCCGAACTCGTATTCGCCCGGTGCCATGACGCCAACCGTGGCCGGACCTTCAGTGCCTTCGAAGGCGATCGACTTGACGGTGCCATCGAAGTACTCATTGACCTTGAACATAGGGCGACTCCTGAAATGAGGGGGGATGAAAAAGGGCTGGCCAGTATGCCCAAGGCCACTGGCGCCGTCATCTGCTTTCAGGTGCCGTGGGCCGGCAGTGTCAGGGGCAGCAGGCGCGCCGTATTGCGCGCATCTTCCAGGGCCCGGTGCTGTTGACCGCAAAATTGCAGCCCGGCCAGTTGCAAGGCACCGTTGAGCCCGGTCGGCCGCTGCAGGTGGCGAGCCTTGGCGAAGCGTTGCTTGAGGTTGATGTGCGGCAGGTCTCGCAGCAGGCTGTCGACCTTGTGCTGTTGCCATTCCTGCAATAATTGCTGGCGATCGTAGTCGCCCCAGCTGACCCAGGCCTGCAGCTGGCCCCGATGGTGCCCCAGCCAGCGTTCGAAAGCGACCCACACTTCGGCGAAACCGGCGGCGCTGTCCACGCTGGCCTGGCTGATGTGCGTAAGCTCTCGGCAGAACGGCGTCAGCTGCGGGCGCCGTCTGGGCTTCACGAAGCGCTGGAAATGGTCGACCTCGCGGCCTTCGCGGGTCACCAGGCTGGCGCCGATTTCAATGACTTCCATCTCTGTGACCGGCCAGCCACCGTCATCGGTGGTGGCTTCCAGGTCGATCACCAACCAGTGGCCCATACCAGGCTCCCTTGCCATTCATGCCAAAGCAGCGTAGCCAATGTCTGCCCCCACGGCATCCCCTGGCAAAATGCCGTCACTTTGGCATAACCAGCGGTTGTGCGCCGCTGGGAAAACGCCTAGTTTAGGCGCATCCAGGTACGAACCGTGATGAGTGTCCGTCTTGACTCCAGCGCCCGGCCTAAAAGTGTTGTCTTCCCTGTTGGTACTCGCCGCGCTGTGGCTGGTCACGCCTGCCTGCGTTGCCGGGGCCATCGAAGTGAAGATCGGCGCCGCGCATTTCCCTCCTTATACGGTCCGCCCCGAGCAGGGCGCGGACACCGGCTTGCTGCCACAACTGGTGGAAGCGCTCAACCGGCTGCAGCAGGACTACCGCTTCGTGCTGGTGCCGACCTCCATTCAGCGGCGCTTCGGCGACTTCCAGCAAGGTCGCACCGACATGGCGATTTTCGAGAACCCGCAATGGGGCTGGCAAAGCATTCCGCATCAGACCGTGGACATGGGCCTCGAGGATGCCGAGGTATTCGTCGCCAAGAAGCTCGACAACCGTGATCAGCGCTACTTCGATGACCTGAGGGGGAAGCGGCTGGCGCTGTTCAATGGCTACCACTACGCATTCGCCGCTTTCAACCCCGACCCGAACTACCTACGCAAGACCTACAACGCGACGCTGACCTATTCCCATGACAGCAACCTGTTGATGGTTCAGGCCGGCCGCTCCGACATCGCCCTGGTGACCCGTTCCTACCTGAGCGATTTCATGGTGCGCAACCCGGAAAGCCTGGCGCAGTTGATGGCCTCGGAGCGGGTCGACCAGGTCTACCACCACTACGCGTTGCTCCGCCCCGATGCCCCCATCAGCGACAAGGCGTTCGCCGGGTTGCTGCGTGACCTGCGAGAGACCGGCGAACTGTCGCGGATCTTCCAGCCATACCGCATTACCGTGGAAACCCCCGGCGACTAAATTCCTGCAGCGTGGTCACGTTTTCAGGTGTGAGCCTTTCTATTCTCTACCTGTGAGCCATGACCATGCCGTTCGATGCCGCTTCGCAGCCCTTGTCCCTGCCACGCTGGCGCAGCCTGAGCGCCGATGAGGGAGACTGCTGGCTGAGCCTGACCCTTGAAGGTCGCCCGTTGATCCGGGTGCGCCTGGAGCCGGCTGAAACCCTGCACGTTCACCTCGAACGCCTTTGCCCGGAGCGTCCGTACCAAGCCTTGTGGGCCGCGTGCTATTGGTTGCTGTCGCGCGACCCCGCGCGCCAGCGCCTGGCCTGGCGTCTGCCCGAGCCTGTGCCGCAGGCATTGACCAGCGGCCTATTGCTGAGTGCCGACCAGCCGGGGCACTACCTGTGCGAACGCACCCTGTTCTGGCAATTGCCCCAGCCCTGGCTGGGCCAGGTCGCCAGCGAGCCCTATCCGCAGCAGATGCAGATCAGCCATGGCAAGCGTCACCCCCGCCGTGCACCGAAACCCCGTGGTGAGGTGTATCGCCGTTTCGATGCCCGCCTGGGCAGCTGGGTATCGTTGCGCACCCTGGAAATCGACCAGGACCTGGAGCGCTTCAACCGCTGGCAGAACAATCCGCGCGTCGAGCGGTTCTGGCAGGAGGGCGGCTCCCTGGAGCAGCATCGCGAATACCTGACCAAGCTCGACGCCGACCCTCATACCCTGACGCTGATCGGCTGTTTCGATGACCAGCCTTTTGCCTACTTCGAAGCCTACTGGGCGAAAGAGGACCGCATCGCTCCGTTCTACCCTGCGGACGATTACGATCGAGGCGTGCATATGCTGGTGGGCGAGGAGACGCACCGAGGGCCGCACAAGGTCGCGAGCTGGTTATCGGCCCTGGTGCATTACCTGTTCCTGGACGACCCGCGTACACAGCGGGTGGTGGCCGAACCACGCGCCGACAATGGCAAGATGATCGGCTACATGCACGACCAGTGCTTCCACTGCGAGAAAGAGTTCGACTTCCCGCACAAGCGTGCGGCGCTGATGATCCTGGGGCGCGAGCGCTTCTTCGATCATTGCAAGCTGGTTTGACGGTATCTCAACAAGAACTGCGCAGCCCGGGTGGGAGCGCCGGGTGGGAGCGGCCTTTTATCGCGAAGAGGCCGCTCCCCGGGGGGCGGAAAACGGCCTGAAAAACTCAGGCCTGTCGGCTGGCCGTCTTGCGGCAATGTACCAGGGCGTCGCGAATCATGAAATTCACCAGCGTTGGCGACACGCCCAGTTCCTTGGCGATGTCCTTCTGTGGCACGCCGTGCAGGCGGTACATCTCAAAGGCGTAGCGAGTGCGCTGCGGCAGTTCGTTGAGCGCATCGGCAATGTGCTCCAGGGTGGCGAGGTTGATGTGCGTAGCTTCCGGCGAGGCGTTCTGGAGGACCACATTCAGGCCTTCCTCTTCACTCCCGGAGTACTTCAGTTCCATCGCCTGCTTGCGGTAGTGGTCGATGGCCAGGTTACGCACGATCTGAAACAGGTAGCTGAGCTGGGCCTTGAATGACGAGGTGATCTGCGGAGCAGCGCTCAGACGGAAGAAAGCGTCCTGTACGACATCTTCAGCGCGTGAGCGACAACCCGTGATGCGGGCGGCGATCTTCACCAGAATGCTGCGATTGTCGACGAATGCCTGGAGTAATGGTGAATCGCACTTACTTGTGGATAGTTGTTCCGCCATGGAAATCACCTTGTCTCAGATGGGAGAGGTCGCACCCCATGTGGGGTAGCTTCCTACGACGTGCGACAAGCTATTCGTAATGATAATTAATGTCAAATACGAAACGTAATTAGTAAATATAACCTTCGGGAATATCCGCTACGAAGCCGCCGTGGGCGCGAGCGTGCTCACGATGCGCCGTGGGCGGTGTTCTGCCCGCGCCCTATTTCCATCCCTCCCGACGCTAATTTCTTCCCCCACCAATCCGTTCACCTGTGTACATCCGGCCGCCGAGCGCTGCCCGCCGACCACCGCGTGGGCAGCTGGCCCGACTTACCCAGACACTGGCAGGAACCCCCCATGACGGACGCCTTCGAACTCCCGCTCACGCTGGTCCAGGCCCTGGCGCAACGCGCCGCGCAGACACCGGACCGCATCGCCTTGCGCTTTCTGGCCGATGACCCCAGCGAGCAGGCCGTGCTTAGCTACCGGGACCTGGACGCGCGCGCTCGCACCATAGCCGCCGCCCTGCAGGCGCGAACCGCACGAGGGGACCGCGCCGTGCTGCTGTTCCCAAGCGGCCCGGATTACGTTGCGGCGTTCTTCGGTTGCCTGTATGCCGGCGTCATCGCCGTTCCGGCCTACCCGCCGGAGTCATCGCGCCGCCATCATCAAGAGCGCCTGCTGTCGATCATCGACGACGCCGAGCCGCGCCTGCTGCTGACCGTCACTGCGCTGCACGACAGCCTGCAGGGCCTGGAAGCCTTGAGCGCGGACAATGCTCCGGCACTGTTGGCGGTGGACAGCCTGGACCCTGCGCTGGCGGCGTCCTGGCGCGAACCTGCGCTGGCGTGCGATGACATCGCCTTCCTGCAGTACACCTCCGGCTCCACCGCCCTGCCCAAAGGGGTCCAGGTCAGTCACGGCAACCTGGTGGCCAATGAGCAACTCATTCGCCATGGTTTCGGCATCGACCTGAACCCGGACGATGTGATCGTCAGCTGGCTGCCGCTTTACCACGACATGGGCCTGATCGGCGGCCTATTGCAGCCGATCTTCAGCGGTGTGCCGTGTGTGTTGATGTCGCCAGGCTACTTCCTCGCCAGGCCGCTGCGTTGGTTGCAGGCGATCAGCGCGTACGGCGGCACCATCAGTGGCGGCCCTGACTTCGCCTACCGACTGTGCAGCGAGCGGGTCAGCGAGGCGGCCCTGGCCGGGCTCGACCTCAGCCGGTGGCGCGTGGCGTATTCCGGCTCCGAGCCCATCCGCCAGGACAGCCTCGCCACCTTCGCCGACAAGTTCCAGTCATGCGGTTTCCAACCGAGCAGCTTCTTTGCCAGTTACGGCCTGGCCGAGGCCACGCTGTTCGTCAGCGGCAGCCGTCGTGGCCAGGGTATCGCTGCGTTGGAACTGGACGCCGAAGCGTTTGCCGCCAACCGCGCCGAGCCGGGCGAGGGCAGTGTGCTGATGAGCTGTGGTTATCCGCAGCCTGGACACGCTGTGCGTATCGTCGAGCCACAACGGCTCGAGGTGCTGAGTGACAACCAGGTGGGCGAGATCTGGGCGGGTGGCCCGAGCATCGCCCTGGGCTACTGGCGCAACCCTGAGGCCACTGCCCGGACCTTCGTCGAGGCGGACGGCCAGACCTGGCTGCGCACCGGCGACCTGGGGTTCATGCGCGATGGCGAGGTGTTCGTCACCGGTCGCCTGAAGGACATGCTCATCGTCCGTGGGCAGAATCTGTACCCGCAAGATCTGGAAAGAACCCTCGAGCGTGAAGTGGCGGTGCTACGCAAAGGTCGCGTAGCGGTGTTCGCCGTCGACGATCAGGGCGAGGAGGGCATTGGCGTTGCGGTAGAGGTCAGCCGCAGCGTGCAGAAGGCCGTCGAGCCTCAGGAACTGATCAAGGCCCTGCGCCAGGTGATCGCTGATGCCTGCCGTCAGGCCCCCGCCGTGGTGTTGCTGCTCAATCCCGGCGCGCTGCCCAAGACCTCAAGCGGCAAGCTGCAACGCTCGGCCTGCCGTCTGCGCATGAGCGACGGTAGCCTGGACTGCTATGCGCGTTACCCGGCACCTGCCGAGCCGGCCATCGCCACGGCCGTTGGCGACGCTCTGCAGGCGCGCATCGCGACAGCCTGGCGCGAGGTGCTCAAGGTCGAAGCGGTGGCCGCGGACGATCACTTCCTGCTGCTGGGCGGCAACTCCATCGCTGCTACCCAGGTGACTGCACGCCTGGCCGACGAGTTGGGCATCGACCTGGGGCTGCGCACGCTGTTCGAAGCGCCCATCCTGGCAGACTACCGTGCTGCCGTGGCGGCCATCCTTGCCCAGGGCAGTGCCAAGGCGACGGTTATCAGCAGCCTGAGCCGTGGCCAGGCGCTGCCACAGTCGCTGGCGCAGAACCGCCTGTGGTTGCTGTGGCAGCTGGCGCCGCAGTCGGCGGCCTACAACATTCCCGCCGGCCTGCACTTGCGCGGCGAGCTGGACGTCGCTGCACTGGAAGCTGCGTTCCAGGCCCTGGTGGCCCGCCATGAATCGCTGCGTACGCTGTTCAGCGAAGAAGGCGGCCAGGCGTTGCAACGGATCCTGCCCGAGCGACCGTTCACTCTAAAGCGCGTGGACCTCCAAGGGCTGAGCGCCGATGACATGGCGAGGCTGCGTGAGGAGGAGGCCCAGCATCCGTTCGACCTGACCGGCGACCCGCTGTTGCGGGTGACCCTGGTGCGCCTGGATGACGAGGACCATCAGCTGTGGGTGACCCTGCACCACATCATTGCCGATGGCTGGTCGCTGAACATCCTGCTCGATGAGTTCGCCAAGTTGTATGCCGCACATTGCCAGGGCCTGCAAGCCAACCTCGCTCCCCTGTCGCTAGGCTATGCCGACTACGGCAACTGGCAGCGGCAGTGGCTGGCCGATGGCCAGGCGCAGCGCCAGTTGGCGTACTGGAAGGCCCGTCTGGGCGATGAACTGCCGGTGCTCGACCTGTGCACCGACCATCCGCGCTCCGCCCTGCGCGACCGGCGCGCCGCGCGCCTCAATCTCAAGGTGTCGGCCAAGTTGGGCGACGCCATCAAAGGCCTGGCCCGAGAGCAGCAGGCGAGTCTGTTCATGGTCCTGCTGGCGGCATGGCAAGGCCTGTTGCACCGCTACAGCGGCCAGAACGACCTCTGCGTCGGCGTGCCCAATGCCAACCGTCCGCGCCTGGAAACCCAGGGCATGGTCGGCTTCTTCATCAACACCCAGGTGCTGCGCGCCAAGCTCCATGGCCGTCTGCCGTTCCAGCAGTTGCTGGCGCAGGTGCGCCAAGCGACCCTTGAAGCCCAGGCCAACCAGGACCTGCCGTTCGAACAACTGCTCGAAGCCTTGCCCGAAGCGCGCGAGCAAGGCCTGTTCCAAGTCATGTTCAACCACCAGCAACGCGACCTGTCTGCCCTGCGCCGCCTGCCCGGCCTTCTGGCCGAAGAGCTGCCGTGGCATAGCCGCGAAGCCAAGTTCGACCTGCAACTGCACAGCGAGGAAGACCACCAGGGCCGCCTGAGCCTGGCGTTCGACTACGCTGCCGAACGGTTCGAAGCCAGCACCATCGAGCGCCTGGCCCAGCACCTGCTGGCGTTGTTGGAGCAAGTCTGCGCCCAACCGCGGATGGCCTTGGGCGAGGTCCGTTTGCTGGATGAGCAGGGCCGCGAGCAACTGCTGGGTTGGGGCCAGGCCCCGATGCCAGCCCCTAAGAGCCTGCTGTTAGGGCAACTGAACGAGCAGGCCCGGCTGACCCCGCAGCGCACGGCGCTGGTGTGGGAGGGCGGTAGCCTCGATTACGCCGAACTGCACCAGCAGGCCAACCGGCTGGCCCACTACCTGCGCGACAAAGGCGTCGGCCCGGACACCTGCGTTGCCATTGCCATCGAGCGTTCACCGCAACTGCTGATCGGCCTGTTGGCCATTCTCAAGGCCGGTGGCGCCTATGTGCCGCTGGATGTCGATTACCCGGCCGAGCGTCTGGCCTACATGCTCGAAGACTGCAAGGCCGGCCTGCTGCTCAGTCACAGTGGCCTGCTCGACAGGCTGCCGCAGGTGGACGGCGTCAGCGCCATTGCACTCGACCAACTGCACCTGGACAGTTGGCCAAGCCAGGCGCCTGGCCTGCATCTGGATGGGGATAACCTGGCCTACGTGATCTACACCTCCGGCTCAACCGGACAACCCAAGGGCGTCGGCAATACCCACGCGGCCCTTGCCGAACGCCTGCAATGGATGCAGGCCACCTACGGCCTGAACGACAGCGACGTGCTGATGCAAAAGGCGCCGATCAGTTTCGATGTGTCGGTGTGGGAGTGCTTCTGGCCGCTGGTCACCGGCTGCCGCCTGGTGCTGGCCGGCCCCGGCGAGCATCGCGACCCGCACCGCATCGCGGCGCTGGTGCAGCAGCATGGCGTGACCACGCTGCACTTCGTCCCGCCGTTGCTGCAAGTGTTCGTGCAAGAGCCGCTGACTGCCGGCTGCACCAGCCTGCGGCGAGTGTTCTCCGGTGGCGAGGCGCTGTCGGCGAACCTGCGTGACCGTGTGCTGCAAGTGCTACCGCAGGTGCAGTTGCACAACCGTTATGGCCCGACCGAAACTGCGATCAACGTTACCCACTGGCATTGCCAGGCAGAGGATGGTGAGCGTTCACCCATCGGCCGCCCGCTGGGGAATGTGATCTGCCGGGTGCTGGATGACGAGATGGAACTGACCGCCCCGGGTGTGCCGGGCGAACTGTACCTGGGCGGTGCGGGTCTGGCGCGGGGCTATCTGGGCCGTCCGGGCCTGACCGCCGAACGCTTCGTGCCCCAGGTCGATGGTAACGGCGAACGCTTGTACCGCAGTGGCGACCGTGCCCGCTGGCAGATGCAGGTCCAGGCGCTGGAGTACCTGGGTCGCCTCGATCAGCAGGTGAAAGTGCGCGGGTTCCGCGTCGAGCCCGAAGAGGTCCAGGCCTGCCTGCTGAGCCAGTCCGGTGTCGACCAGGCCCTGGTGCTCATCCACAAGGATGGGATCAGTGCACGACTGGTCGGCTACTACAGTGGCACCGCCCAGCCTGAAGCGCTGGTGGCGGCCCTGGCAGAGCGGTTGCCGGCCTACATGGTCCCTGCGCAGTTGATTGCGCTGGCGCACCTGCCGCTGGGCCCCAGCGGCAAGGTCGATCGCAAGGCCTTGCCAGCGCCGGTCTGGCAGCAGCGCGAACATATCGAGCCACGAACTGCGTTGCAGCAGGAGGTGGCGGCGATCTGGCGCGCGGTGCTCAACCTGCCACGTATCGGCCTGCAGGACGACTTCTTCGACCTTGGCGGCCACTCGCTGCTGGCTACCCAGATCGTCTCCCGCACCCGCCAGGCCTGCGATGTCGAGCTGCCGCTCAAAGCCTTGTTCGAAGCCAGCGAGCTGGGCGCTTTCTGCGCCGAGATCGCTCGCATCCGCGAGGCTGGCGAGCGCAACCTGCAAGGCGAGATCGCACGTGTCGACCGCCGTCAGGCCGTGCCGCTGTCTTACTCTCAGCAGCGCATGTGGTTCCTCTGGCACATGGAGCCGGACAGCCCGGCCTATAACGTCGGTGGTATGGCCCGGCTGCGTGGCACTCTGGATGTGGAGGCCTTCGAGCGTGCCTTGCAGGCGCTGATCGTGCGCCATGAAACCCTGCGTACCACCTTCCCGAGCATCGACGGCGTGCCGTACCAGTGCGTTGCCGAGCACAGCGGCCTGCAGCTCGATTGGCAAGACTTCAGCACCTTGCCTGCCGATTCCCGCCAGCATCGTTTGCAGCAACTGGCCGATGCCCAGGCGCACCAGCCGTTCGACCTGGAGCGCGGCCCGTTGCTGCGTGCGTGCCTGGCCAAGACTGAGGTGCACGAGCACTTCTTCGTCCTGACCTTGCACCACATCGTCACCGAAGGCTGGGCCATGGACATCTTCGCCCGCGAGCTGGGCGAGCTGTACGAGGCCTTTGTCGACGCGCGCGAATCGCCATTGGCGCCGCTGCCGGTGCAGTACCTCGACTACAGCGTGTGGCAACGCCAGTGGCTGGAGAGCGGTGAGGGCACCCGTCAGCTGGCCTACTGGAAAGCCCGCCTGGGCGATGAACACCCGGTGCTGGCCCTGCCGTCCGACCGCCCGCGCCCGGCCGTGCAGAGCCACCGGGGGGAGCTGTATCGCTTCGACCTCGACCCGGCGCTGGTGGCCCGCGTGCATGCCTTCAACAGCCAACGTGGCCTGACGTTGTTCATGACCATCACCGCCACGCTGGCCGCATTGCTGCACCGCTACAGTGGCCAGCGCGACCTGCGCATCGGCGCGCCGGTGGCCAACCGTATTCGTCCCGAGAGCGAGGGGCTAATCGGCGCCTTCTTGAACACCCAGGTGCTGCGCTGCGAGATGGACGGACAGATGACCGGCACCGCGCTGCTCGATCAGGTGCGCCAGGTCGCCATCGAGGCCCAGTCGCACCAGGACCTGCCGTTCGACCAACTGGTCGAAGCCCTGCAGCCGCCGCGCAGCAGTGCCTACAACCCGCTGTTCCAAGTCATGTGCAACGTCCAGCGCTGGGCCTTTCAGCAGCGCCGCGAACTGGCGGGCATGCAGGTGGACTACCTGGTCAACGACGCCAGTGCCACCAAGTTCGACCTTTATCTGGAGGTCACCGACCTGGACGGCCGCCTCGGCTGCTGCCTGACCTACAGCCGCGACCTGTTCGACGAACCGCGCATCGCGCGCATGGCCGAGCACTGGCAGCAGTTGCTGGTCGGCCTGCTCGACGATCCTCAACGACGTCTGTGCGAGTTGCCGATGCTGAGCCACACCGAGCAGCAGGTGCTGGTGGGCCATTTGCAGGGCGAGCCGGACCACGGACTCAACCAGACCCTTCACGGCCTGTTCGCCATCCAGGCCGCCAGTACCCCGCAAGCCCTGGCACTGACCTTCGCCGGCCAGCACCTGAGCTACGCCGAGCTGGACCAACGGGCCAACCGCCTGGCCCGGGCCCTGCGCGAGCGCGGTGTCGGCCCGCAGGTACGGGTGGGCCTGGCCCTCGAGCGCTCGTTGGAGATGGTCGTCGGCCTGTTGGCCATTCTCAAGGCCGGCGGTGCCTATGTGCCGCTGGACCCCGAATACCCGCTCGACCGTTTGCACTACATGATCGAGGACAGCCGCATCGGCCTGTTGCTGAGCCAGCGCACGCTGCTGGAGGCGCTCGGCGAGCTGCCCGATGGCGTGGCCCGCTGGAGCCTCGAAGATGATGCCGTCAGCCTGTCCGCCTACAGCGATGCGCCGCTGGACAACCTCAACCTGCCACAGCACCAGGCGTACCTGATCTACACCTCCGGCTCTACCGGCAAGCCCAAGGGCGTGGTGGTCAGCCACGGTGAAATCGCCATGCACTGCCAGGCGGTGATCGCCGCCTTCGGCATGCGTAGCGACGACTGCGAGCTGCACTTCTATTCGATCAACTTCGACGCAGCCAGCGAGCGCCTGCTGGTGCCGCTGCTGTGCGGTGCCCGCGTGGTGCTGCGCGCACAGGGGCAGTGGGGCGCCGAGGACATTTGCCAACTGGTGCGCGAACAACAGGTGAGCGTGCTGGGCTTCACCCCGAGCTATGGTAGCCAGCTGGCCCAGTACCTGGCGGGGCGGGGCGAGCAACTGCCGGTGCGCCTGGTCATCACCGGCGGCGAGGCGCTGACCGGCGAGCACCTGCAACGCATTCGCCAGGCCTTCGCGCCGCAACAGTTCTTCAACGCCTACGGGCCGACCGAAACGGTGGTGATGCCGCTGGCCTGCCTGGCGCCGCAGACCCTGCCCGCCGATGCCGGCAGCGTGCCGATCGGCCGGGTGATCGGCGCACGTAGCGCGTACATTCTCGACGAGGACCTGGCGCTCCTGCCCCAGGGCGGCATCGGCGAGCTGTACATCGGTGGTGCGGGTTTGGCCCAGGGTTACCACGACCGCCCCGGGCTCACTGCCGAACGCTTCGTCGCCGACCCATTCAGCCATGATGGCGGTCGCCTGTACCGCACCGGCGACCTGGTGCGCCTGCGTGCCGACGGGTGTGTGGAGTACATCGGGCGTGCCGACCAGCAAGTGAAGATCCGCGGTTTCCGGATCGAGCTTGGCGAGATCGAGAGCCGCCTGCAGGAGCATGCCGATGTCGACGACGCGGTGGTCCTGGCAATCGACCTGCCCGGTGGCAAGCAACTGGTGGGCTACCTGGTGTGCAGGCAGGCCACGGCGAGCGCCGAGGCCCAGGCCTCGCTGCGCGAAGCGATCAAGGCCGATGCCCGCCAGCACCTGCCGGACTACATGGTACCGGCGCACCTGGTGCTGCTCGACAGCCTGCCACTGACGGGCAACGGCAAGCTCGATCGCCGCGCACTGCCGCTGCCGGATCTCCAGCAAGCCCAACAGCATTACCTGGCCCCGAGCAACGAAGTCGAGGCACAGTTGGTGCAGGTCTGGTGTGAGGTGCTCAATGCTGCCCGCGTGGGCGTGCAGGACAACTTCTTCGAACTGGGCGGCGACTCGATCCTGTCGATCCAGGTGGTCAGCCGTGCCCGTCAGCTGGGCCTGCAGTTCACCCCGCGCGACCTGTTCCAGCACCAGACCATCCAGACCCTCGCCGCCGTGGTCAGCCGCAGCGCAGCGCCAAGCGACATCGAGCAGGGCTTGCGGCAGGGGCGTAGTGGCCTGACGCCGATCCAGCACTGGTTCTTCGACAGCCAGGTCACCCAGCCACAACACTGGAACCAGGCTGTGCTGCTGCAAGCTCGCCAAGCACTGGACAGCACGGTGCTGGAGCGCGCCCTGGCCGGCCTGGTGGAACACCACGACAGCCTGCGCCTGCGCTTCGTCCAGGCCAATGGCCGTTGGCAAGCCGAGTATGCGGCGTCGGCCAGCCAGCAGTTGCTGTGGACCGCCACGGTCAGCGACTTCGACGACTGCCAAGCGCTGTACACCGACGTGCAGCGCAGCCTCGACCTGCACCAAGGCCCACTGCTGCGCGCCTTGCTGGTGAGCGATGGGCAGGGCGCACAGCGCCTGTTGCTGGCGATCCACCACCTGGTGGTCGACGGTGTGTCCTGGCGTGTCTTGCTCGAAGACCTGCAAGCGCTCTACCGTGGCCAGACGCTCGCTGCCAAGACCCATGCCATGGGCGACTGGGCAGCACGCTTGGCCAGCTACGCCGGCAGTGACTCGCTAAGAGACGAGCTGGATTGGTGGCAGAGGCAACTCGGCAATGTGCGCCACGAGTTGCCATGCGATCACCCTCAGGGCGGTAACCTGAACCGGCATGCGCGCACGCTGGCCATCGGCCTGGACGTGGAGCAGACCCGTCGGTTGCTTCAGCAGGCCCCGGCGGCTTACCACACCCAGGTCAATGACCTGCTGTTGACCGCGCTGGCCCGTGTCCTGTGCCGCTGGAGCGAGGACGAAACCGTACTGGTGCAGCTCGAAGGCCATGGCCGTGACGGGCTGTTCGAGGACATGGACCTGACTCGCAGCGTCGGCTGGTTCACCAACGCCTATCCGCTGTGCCTGAAGCCAGCGGTAGGCGACGACGAAAGCGCCCGCGCCACGTCCATCAAGCACATCAAGGAACAACTGCGCCAGGTACCGCACAAAGGTCTGGGTTACGGCGTGCTGCGCTACCTTGCCGATGACGTCGGGCGCGAGCGCATGGCGGCCCTGGCGCAGGCACGCATCACCTTCAACTACCTCGGGCAGTTCGACCAGCAGTTCGATGCCGCCGCGCTATTCCAGCCGCTGGATGCGCCAGCGGGCCTGGCCCATGACCTCGATGCGCCGCTGCCGAACTGGCTCAGCGTCGACGGCCAGGTCTATGGCGGCGCCTTGCAACTGCGCTGGACCTACAGCGCCGAGCGCTACGACGACTCGACCATCGCCCGTCTGGCCGAGGCCTATCGCCAAGAGTTGCTCGCACTGGTCGAGCATTGCCTGGCCGATGGCAACGGCAGCTTCACCCCATCAGATTTCCCCCTGGCTCGCCTGACCCAGGAGCAGATCGACGCCTTGCCGGTACCCGCCGACGAGATCGAAGACGTCTACCCGCTGACGCCGATGCAGGAAGGCCTGCTGTTGCACACGCTGCTGGAACCCGGCACCGGCATCTACTACATGCAAGACCGCTACCGCATCAACAGCGCGCTGGACCCTGAACGCTTCACCCAGGCCTGGCAGGCCGTGGTGGCGCGCCACGAAGCCTTGCGCGCATCGTTCAGCTGGAACGCTGGCGAGGCGATGCTGCAGATCATCCACAAACCCGCCAGAACGCCGGTGGATTACCAAGACTGGCGTGGCCTGGACGACGCCACCCAGGAGGCGCGTTTGCACGCCCTGCACAAGCAGGAGCGCGAGGCCGGTTTCGCGCTGCTGCGCGAGGCGCCGTTCCACCTGCGTCTGGTGCGGGTTGCCGACGAGCGCTACTGGTTCATGATGAGCAACCACCACATCCTCATCGACGCCTGGTGCCGTTCGCTGCTGATGAACGACTTCTTCGAGCTCTACCAGGCCCTCGGCGAAGGTCGCCAGGCCCAATTACCGGTACCGCCGCGCTACCGCGACTACATCGGCTGGCTGCAGCGCCAGGACCTGGACGAAGCCCGTGCCTGGTGGCGGGCCAACCTGGCCGGCTTCGAGCGCGCCACCGCCATCCCCAGCGATCGCCCGCTGCGCCATGATCGTGCCGGCGACGGCATGGTGGTCGGCGATTGCTACACCCGCCTTGAGGTCGGCGAAGGTGTGCGCCTGCGTGAGCTGGCCCAAGCCCATCAGCTTACCGTCAACACCTTCGCCCAGGCGGCCTGGGCCCTGGTGCTGGCGCGCTACAGCGGCGACCGCGACGTCGCCTTTGGCGTGACCGTGGCCGGACGCCCGGTGAGCATGCCGCAAATGCAGCGCACCGTTGGCCTGTTCATCAACAGTATCGCCCTGCGCGTACAGCTGCCCGACGCGGGCCAGCGCCGCAGCGTGCGCCAGTGGCTGCAAGGGCTGCTTGAGCGCAACATGGAGCTGCGCGAGTACGAGTACCTGCCGTTGGTGGCGATTCAGGAATGCAGCGAACTGCCCAAGGGTCAGCCGCTGTTCGACAGCCTGTTCGTGTTCGAGAACGCCCCGGTGGAAACCGCCGTGCTTGACCACGCCCAGCACCTGAATGCCAGCTCCGACTCGGGCCGCACCCACACCAACTTCCCGCTGACCGCCGTGTGCTATCCAGGCGATGACCTGGGCCTGCACCTGTCGTTCGACCAGCGCTACTTCGACTATCCGACCGTCGAACGCCTGCTGGCCGAGTTCAAGCGTCTGCTGCTGGCCTTGGTCGAGGGCTTCGAAGGCGATGTCAGCGAGCTGCCGTTGCTGGGGGTCGAAGAGCAGCGCTTCCTGCTTGAAGACTGCAACCGCACCGAGCGTGCCTACGCCCTTGATCAGAGCTATGTCGAGCTGTTCGAGGCTCAGGTCGCCGCCAGCCCTGAGCGAACCGTCGCCCGCTGCCTGGAGGCGTCGTACGACTACGCCGGCCTGAACCTGGCGGCCAACCGGCTGGGCCATGCATTGGTCGCCGTCGGCGTGGCCATCGACCAGCCAGTGGCCCTGTTGGCCGAGCGCGGCTTGCCGCTGCTGGGCATGATCGTCGGCAGTTTCAAGGCCGGGGCAGGCTACCTGCCGCTGGATCCGGGCCTGCCGACGACGCGGCTGCAGCGCATCGTTGAACTCAGCCGCACCCCGGTGCTGGTGTGCAGCGCGGCCTGTGCCGAGCAGGCGCGTCAGTTGCTCGATGAGCTGGGCGGCGTGATGCGGCCGAAGCTGTTGGTCTGGGAAGAGGTGCAAGCCAGCCGTGTCGCCAGTCATAACCCCGGCATTCACAGCGGGCCGGACAACCTGGCCTATGTGATCTACACCTCCGGTTCCACCGGTTTGCCCAAAGGCGTGATGGTCGAGCAGCGCGGCATGCTCAACAACCAGCTGAGCAAGGTGCCGTACCTGGCACTGAGCGAGCAGGACGTGATCGCCCAGACTGCCTCGCAGAGCTTCGACATTTCGGTCTGGCAGTTCCTGGCCGCGCCGCTGTTCGGGGCCAGGGTCGAGATCGTGCCGAATGCCATTGCCCATGACCCGCAAGGCTTGCTGGCCCACGTTCAAACCACCGGTATCACTGTGCTGGAAAGCGTGCCTTCGTTGATTCAGGGCATGTTGGCCAACGACCACCAGACCCTGGATGGGTTGCATTGGATGCTGCCCACTGGCGAAGCCATGCCACCGGAGCTGGCGGCGCAGTGGCTGCAGCGTTACCCGGCCATTGGCCTGGTTAACGCCTACGGCCCGGCGGAGTGTTCGGACGATGTGGCGTTCTTCCGCGTCGATGCTGACTCCGCCCGCGGTAGCTACCTGCCCATCGGAACGCCGACTGACAACAACCGTCTGTACCTGTTTGGAGAAGACCTGACACTGGCGCCACTGGGCGCGGTGGGTGAGCTGTGTGTTGCCGGTACCGGCGTCGGTCGTGGTTATGTGAGCGACCCGGTGCGCACAGCGCAGGCCTTCGTCCCGCATCCCCATGGCGCGCCGGGTGAGCGCCTGTACCGCACCGGCGACCTGGCGCGCCAGCGGCCGGATGGCGTGTTCGAGTATGTCGGGCGTATCGACCACCAAGTGAAGATCCGCGGTTTCCGCATCGAGCTAGGCGAGATCGAGGCGCGTCTGCACGAGCAGGCCGAGCTTCGAGATGCCGCTGTCGGTGTCCAGGACGGCGTCAACGGCAAGCACCTGGTCGGCTACCTGGTCGCCCATCAAGGCGTCGTCGCCGACGCTGCTTTGCTTGAGCAGGTCAAGCAGCGCCTGCGCAGCGAACTGCCGGAATACATGGTGCCGCTGCACTGGGGCTGGTTCGACAGCCTGCCGCACAACGCCAACGGCAAGCTTGACCGCAAGGCCCTACCGGCTATCGATATCGGCGGCCAGCACAGCCAGGCCTATGTTGCACCGCGCAATCCGCTGGAAGAGACACTGGCCGGCATCTGGGCCGATGTGCTCAAGGCCGAACGGGTAGGGGTGTGCGACAACTTCTTCGAGCTGGGCGGGCATTCGCTGCTGGCCACGCAGATCGCTTCGCGGGTGCAGAAGCAGTTGCAATTGAACGTGCCACTGCGGGCGATGTTCGAGTGCAGCACGGTGGAGGCGTTGGCTGAGTATGTGCAAGGGCTGCGCGACAGTGCGCTTGATGACGACAAGGTCGACCGGCTGAGTGATCTGATGGCGGAGCTGGAGGGGCTTTAAGGTGGGGGGCGCTTGGCGCCCCTTTTCATTGGCGTATGTTCATGCGTGCATCCTTCGATATCACGGCGGTCGCGCGCGCCTGTGGCAGGCGTTATTGGCCCGAAACTAGCGTAGGAGCGAGCCTTGCTCGCGATGCGCCGCGCGGGCGGCGCTCGATTTGCGCAACACCACCAAACCCAGGGCAAGCGCCGCACAGCCCCCCCTCTACGCATTTACCGCTTACCCAGAATCTTCCCTAACATCTCCGGCCGCGGCGCCCCTTGCTGGCTCTGCAGATTCCCTTGCTCGTCCTGATAGAAAATCGCCGGCGTAGCCTGCAACCCCATTTCCTCCATCAAGGCGAGATGCGCCTCCAACTGCTTCTGTACCTTCTCAGGCACGTTCTCCAACGGCTTGAGCGTACTGCCCTTGCCGGCCCTCTCGTGCTCGGCCAGCGCCTTGGCCGGGTCCTTGGCGGCCAACAATGCAGCTGACTTGCCCGGGCTGTCCTCGCGGATGATGCCGACCATGATATGGCGCAACTGCACCTTGCCCGACTCGACCCAGGGCCGCGCCTGTTCCCAGAACATGTTGCAGTACGGGCAGTTGGGGTCGCTGAACAGGTACACCTTGCGCGGCGCATTGTCCTTGCCATCGGCGATCCAGGCGGTTTTCTCCATCTTCACCCAAATTTCCTTGCTCATCGGCGCATAGACCAGCTTCTGCAAAGGCTCGGCGCTGAGGTCCTTGCCCTGTTCGTCGAACAGGCTGCCGACCAGCACGTGCTTGCCATCAGGGGTGAGGTACAGGGCCAAGCCGTTGTTCTGGTATTCGGCGGCGTAGCCGCGCAGGCCGTTGGGGGCGTCGAAGCTGCCCTTGATCTCGGCGCCCTTGGCCTGGATCTGTTGGATCGCCTTGGGCAGCTCTTCTGCCTGCAGGATCGGGGCGGCCAGGAGGGCCAGGCTCAGGGGCAGCAGTGCAGTCGATCGCATGTCATTTTCCTTGTGCGGCAGGGGCGGGCGCGCTGGCCCGTTCGAAAGGTTCCAGGGCATGGCGCAGGCTGGCGCGCGACAACTCGCCCAGGTGGCTGCCGATCAACCGGCCATCGGCGTCATAGAACAACGTGGTGGGCAGGGCCATGGAGCCGACCCGCTGGGCCAGCAGGCCGGTGCCGTCAAAGAGCACGTGGGTCAGGCTCAGGCCGGTGGTGGCGAGGAAGGTGCTGACGTTTTCCGGCGTCTCGCCCTGGTTGACGAACAGGAAGGTCACATGCGGATAGTCGCCCTGGGCCTGCTGCAGCACCGGCATTTCCCGGCGGCATGGCGGGCACCAAGTGGCCCAGATGTTGATCACCAGCGGCTTGCCTCGGTAGCTGTGCAACGCCACGGCTTGCCCGCCGGCATTGGTCAGGCTCAGATCCGGCAACTCCGTGCCCTTGCTGTACAGGTGGCTGCCCAAGCTGGCCATGCCCCAGAACAGCGCGCCGCTGAACAATGCCCAACCCAGCGGGCGACGTAGACCAGGCTGGCGCCAGCCCTGCCACAGGGCGGCCAGGACGATACCGACCAAACCGGACCAGAACAGGAAGCCGCCGTCGCGAATGTCGATGATCTGCACCCAGTCATCGCGGTACATCGGCCAATAGGCCAGGACGAAGCCCAGGCGTGCGCACAGCAGGCCGATCAGGAACAGGTTGAACAGCGCCGACTCGGGGCTTTGGCCACCACGCCGGGCGACCCACCAGCCGATCAGACAGGCAACGGCCAGGGCGGCAAGCATCAGCAGATGGTTGAGGGCCATGGTCAACGGCCCGAGGGTGATGGTCAGCATCAACCTTGGCTCCTGGTCTGGGTCCAGTGTTGCACGAATGCCGGCGCGTCCACTTCACCGGTAATACGCCGGGCGCGACGTTCCTGGCCTTCCGGACCGATCCAGATGATGCTGGGCGGGCCGGGTACCTGGTAGCGTTGCAGCAGTTCGCGGCTGGCCGGTGAGTCGGCGGTCACGTCCAGGCGCAACAGGTGCACTCCGGCCAGGCTGGCCCGCACATCGCCACGGGCAAATACCTGTTTCTCCATGACCTTGCACGACACGCACCAGTCGGCATAGTAGTCGAGCATTACCCACTGGCCGCGCGCCTTGGCGGCATCCAGTTCGCGTTGCAGGTCCTCGGGGCGGCTTACGGTGGTGAAGGTATCCGCGTTGTGCGGTGTCGCGCTCACGGCGGTGCCTACGGTAAAGGGTCGCAGCGGTTGCCATGGGTCGTCACCACCGGCGGCGGCACCGACCAGTAGCAGGCCGCCCCATAGCGCGCCAAGCAAGGGTACCGCGCGCAGTGCAGGCAGGCGCTGCAAGGCTGGCCAGGCGGCCCAGGCCAGCGCGATCAGCCAGGCACCGCTCAGCGCCAGCACCAGCGTTTCAGCCAGCAAGCTGCGCACGGTGTACAGCGCCATGGCCAGGAACACGAAGCCGAACACGCCTTTGACGCGGTTCATCCAGGCGCCGGGGCGCGGCAGGTAACGGTTGCCCAGCGTCACCAGCAGCAACAGTGGCACACCCATGCCCAAACCCAGGGTGAACAGCACCAGACCGCCTTCGATGACATCGCCGCTCTGGGCGATGTACAGCAGCGCGCCGGCCAGTGGAGCTGTCATGCAGGGGCCCAGCAGCAACCCGGAAAGCGCGCCCAGCAGCGCGGCGCCGTACAGGTTGCCGCCACGGGTGCCTTGCCCGGCACGGTCCAGGCGGTCGCGCAGCGCGGCAGGCAGTTGCAGTTCGAATGCGCCGAACATGGGCAGGGCAAGGATCACGAACAGCCCCGCCAGGCTACCCAGCAACCAGGGTTGTTGCAGCCAGGCTTGCAGGCTGGCACCCAGCAGCGCGGCGACAACGCCAAGCGCCGCGTACACCAGCGCCATGCTCAGCACGTATACCCCCGCCAGTACCCAGCCACGGCGGACGCTTGCACCGTTGCCGAGTACCAACCCAGCCAGAATCGGCAGCATCGGCAACGAGCACGGGGTGAAGGCCAGCAACAGGCCAAGGCCGAAGAAGGCCAGCAGGCTCCAGGCCAGGCCAGCTTGCTGCAGGTTGCTGGCCAATGCCTGGTCGCTGGCCTGATCGGCCACGGCCGTGGCGCTGCCGCCAAGGTCTATGGCCGTGGTTTGTGGCGGGTAGCACAAGCCGGCATCGGCGCAGCCTTGCCAACCCAGGCGCAGCTCACCCTTGGCGCTGGCCGGGATCAGCAGCTCCAGTTGGTCGCGATACACCGCGCTGTCACCGAAAAACGCGTCGTGGTGGTTCAGGGCAGGGGGCAATTGTGGGTGTTGGTCGGCCGCCAGGCCGTCGAACTTCAGGCGCTTCTGGTAAAGGTAGTAGCCCTGCTTGATCTGGAAGAACAGGCGCATCTGGCCATCGGCCTGGCGGTCCTGGGTCAGGACGAAGGCCTGGTCGACCGGCAGAAAGTCGGGTTTGACGTCAAACGGGTTGGCCTGCAGCGGGCCAGCCAGGAGAAATGTCAGGAAGAGCAGGAGAACGCGCATGTCTTCGCCTTGGCAATGCTTGGGATGCAGCCATGCTGGCCTGGGTTTATTAACTAAGGGTTAACGTAGCCCAGCCGGCGCGACAACCCGCTATCGCCGCCGGAAAACCCAAGGTCCATAATCCCCTCTTAATCGCGCCATAGTGCAATGCCTGTTACACCATCCTGGGAGCCCCACCATGCACGTTCTGCTCTGCGAGGACGACGATCTGATCGCCAGCGGCATCTGCGCCGGCCTCACCGCCCAGGGCCTGACCGTGGACCGAGTGGCCAACGCAGCTGGCGCCCGTGCCATGCTCCAGGCCGCGCAGTTCGACGTCATGATTCTGGACCTGGGCCTGCCTGACGAAGACGGCCTGAAGTTGCTGCGTCGCCTGCGCCAGCAGGGCGAGAACTTGCCCGTGCTGGTGCTCACCGCGCGCGATGCGGTCACCGACCGGGTCGACGGCCTGCAGGCCGGTGCCGACGACTACCTGCTCAAACCCTTCGACCTGCGTGAGCTGGCTGCGCGTTTGCATACCCTGCTGCGACGGGTGGCCGGGCGCGCAGTGAATGTCATCGAGCATGGTCCGCTGCAGTATGACCCCAGCAGCTGCGAAGCGACCCTGGCCGGCAAATCGGTGGATCTGTCGCGGCGCGAGCAGGCCTTGCTCCAGGCGCTGCTGCAGAACCCCGGTCGGGTGTTGTCCAGCGAGCAGCTCAAGGATTGCGTGTACGGTTTTAGCGACGAGGTCGAAAGCAACGCATTGAACGTGCATATCCATCACCTGCGTCGCAAGCTCGGCAATGGCATCGTCGAAACCGTGCGTGGCCTGGGTTACCGTCTGGGGCCGGCCCAGGCGCCTGAAGAGGTTGCGCCATGAGCCTGCGCGTGCGCCTGAGCCTGATCCTGGGCAGCGCTTTCATTATCATCTGGGCCTTGGCTGCCGCCTGGATGCTGCGAGACCTGCGCCAGCAGATGATGTTCTCCCTCGACCAGCGCCTGGTGGCGTCTGCGCGGATGGTCGCCGGCCTGGTCGACCAGTTGCCGCAGCCTCTGACCGCCAAGGGCGAAGATGCACATTTTTCGGCCGATCAGTTCAGCGTGCCGGACGGCATGGCCTGCCAGGTCAGTTCGCTGCGAGGGGAGATTCTCGCCAGCAACCACAAGCACGACGGCGCCATGGATGACCAGCGCAGTGGTTTTCGCGATCAGACCATCGACGGAGCTTCGTGGCGTACCTTCACCTATAACCACGGCGACATACGTATCACCACCGCCGATCGCCATCAGGAGCGTGAGGCGCTGAACCAGTCGATTCTGCTGGCGGCATCAGCGCCGGTATTGATGGCATTGCTCGGCAGCCTGGGCTTGCTGTGGATCGGTTTGGGCAAGGGCCTGGAGCCGCTCAACCGCATGCGCGATGCCTTGCGCAGGCGTCGCGCCGACAGTGTCGAGCCGCTTCAGGTGGCGGGCTTGCCCAGCGAATTGCAACCTTTGCTGGAGACGCAGAACCAGCTGTTCCTGCGCATCGCCCAGACCATCGAGCGCGAGCGGCGCCTGACCGATGATGCCGCCCATGAACTGCGCAGCCCGCTGACCGCCATCAAGACCCACCTGCAGGTGGCGCGGATGACCGATGGCGCGGTTCGCGAGCAAGCGCTGGAGCACGCCGAGCAGGGCACTGACCGCATGCACCGCACGCTGGAGCAACTGCTGATGCTGGCCCGGGTGGAAGGCAGCCTGTCATTCGAGGATGGCGTGCAGTGCAGCGCCGAGCAAGTGGCCCGCCAAGCGGTGCAGGATGCTGGGGGAGGGGACAATCGGCGCATCGTCTTGCGCCTGCCCGATGAAGCCGCGCAGATCTACCTGGGCATGCCCGCGCCGCTGGCCGTGGCGGCGCTGCGCAACCTGCTGGACAACGCCCTGCGCCATGGCGGTGAGGCGGCGGTGGAGCTGGATGTCCACATGGCCGATGGACAGGTGGGTTTCATGGTCCGCGACCACGGGCCGGGCATTGCCGAGCAGGACCTGGAGCACCTGACCGAGCGTTTCTGGCGCACTGGCAAGAGCGGCGGCTGCGGGTTGGGGCTGGCCATCGTGCAGGCGATCGTTCAGCGTTGTGCCGGCAGCCTCAGGTTCGACAGTCGCAGCGATGGGCTGCGGGTGCTGCTGCAGGTGCCAGCACGCTCGGGTAGCTGATCTTCCTTGGCCTCATCGCCGGCTTGCCGGCGATGAGACCGTCGAACCCTGCACAATTTCGCACATCAAACGCTAAATCCTCCTCGCGCCAAAGCGTTTCCCAAGCGACTACTACCCGACACACATCCGGTTACAGGGGCGTGACGGGGTACATTCGCTTGCTTGCGAGGATTTACCGATGTCGACCGCTTCCAGCCTTGCCCAGGTCCTACCGACCAGCGCGCCGCAACCCCTGTATGAGTTCGCCGATTCCCCTTTGCTGCAGCGCCAGCAACAGCAGGAATCCAATGCCCGCAGCTATCCACGACGCCTGCCGCTGGCGCTCAAGCGCGCCCGTGGCATTCACGTCGAGGACATTGAAGGCCGCCAGTTCATCGACTGCCTGGCCGGAGCCGGCACCTTGGCCCTGGGTCACAATCACCCGGTGGTGATCGAAGCGATCCAGCGCGTGCTGGCTGACGAACTGCCGCTGCACACCCTGGACCTCACCACCCCGGTCAAGGACAGCTTCGTCCAGGACCTGTTCGGCGTGCTGCCGGAGGCGCTGCGCCGTGAAGCGAAAGTGCAGTTCTGCGGCCCGACCGGCACCGATGCGGTGGAAGCGGCCCTGAAACTGGTACGTACGGCCACCGGACGCAGTACGGTGCTGGCGTTTCACGGTGCCTACCATGGCATGAGCCAGGGTGCGCTGAGCCTGATGGGCAGCCACGGCCCGAAACAGCCCTTGGGCGCGCTGCTGGGGAATGGCGTGCAGTTCATGCCGTACCCCTACGATTACCGCTGCCCCTTCGGCCTGGGCGGCGAGGCAGGGGTGAAAGCCAACCTGCATTACCTGGAAAACCTGCTGCTCGACCCGGAAAGCGGTGTGCCGTTGCCTGCCGCAGTCATTCTGGAAGTGGTGCAAGGCGAGGGCGGGGTGATTCCGGCCGATATCGAATGGCTCAAGGGTGTACGCCGCATCACCGAGCAGGCCGGCGTGGCGCTGATCGTCGATGAAATCCAGAGTGGTTTCGCCCGTACCGGGCGAATGTTCGCCTTCGAACACGCCGGCATCGTTCCGGATGTGGTGACCCTGTCCAAAGCCATCGGCGGCAGCCTGCCGCTGGCGGTGGTGGTGTACCGCAACTGGCTGGACACCTGGAAGCCAGGCGCCCATGCCGGTACTTTCCGTGGCAACCAGATGGCCATGGCAGCGGGCTCGGCGGTGATCAACTACCTGAGCGAGCACCGTCTGGCCGAACATGCTGACGCCATGGGGCAGCGCCTGCGAGGCCATCTGCTGCGTCTGCAGCGGGACTGCCCGCAATTGGGCGATATTCGTGGCCGCGGTCTGATGCTGGGGGTGGAACTGGTCGACCCGCATGGCCGGGCCGATGCGCTGGGCCACCCGCCGGCCCACCGCGAACTGGCGCCGAAGGTGCAGCGCGAATGCCTCAAGCGTGGGCTGATTCTGGAGTTGGGTGGGCGTCATGGAGCGGTAGTGCGCTTCCTGCCGCCGCTGATCATCAGCGCCGAACAGATCGACGAGGTCGCCCAGCGATTCGCCGAGGCTTTGGCTGCGGCGCTCTGATAGTGCCTTGGGCTGCATGGCAGCCCCTTCGCCGGTAAGCCGGCGACTACAGGCGCGATACAGGGTGTACGGCACCCGAAACCATCACTCGAACGAACGCCCCCGACGCCAGTAGCCCATCAGCGTCAGGCAGGCGCGATCCATGTGTCGGTCGTTGATCAGGTGCCGACGGACCTGCATCACCGTGGCGGACTCCCCGGCTACCCACGCATAGAAATCACCGTGTCGTGCCTGGGCCAGCTCCCAGGGTCGGCGTTGCTCGATGTCGATCGCTTCCAGATGGCAGGCCGTACCCGGCGCCTTTACCTGCGGGAGGTCGGCCAGGTGCTCGACGGCATGACGCAGGGCGGCCCCGGGCTCGCTGCCCAGTGCGTCGCGCGGCAGCCAGTGCAGATGGGTATCGCGGGGGCATTGGAGCTCCAGGCAGTCCGCTTGCAAAGGTACTTCTATGAATGCCTGCACCTTCGCTGGCTGCTGGGTTGCGGCCAGGTCTTCGAGGATGCACGCGATGGCCGGCAGGGCGGTCTCGTCGCCCGCCAGCAGCACGCGGCCGACGCCGGCAGGTGGGTTCCACTCGTAACCGCCGGGGTCCTTGGGGTAGGCCAGGTTGGGCGCCAGCATCTGCAAGCAGTCACCGCTGCGGGCGCGGGTCGCCCAGGCTGAGGCGGGGCCGTTGACGCCGTGCATGACGAAGTCGATGTCCACCTGCGCCTGGGCCCGGCGCAAGGCTCGAATGGTGTAGGTGCGCATCGGCGGGCGGGAGGCCTCCGGGAGCTGTTTGCGCGCCTCGTTCCAGTGACTGTCATGGGGCAGGGCCGGCAGGCTGCCGTCCGCCGCGGGGAAGAACAGCTTGACCCGCTGGTCGGGCCCGGCGCAGTTCATGCTGGCCACATCGGGCCCGGTGAACACCAGGCGGCACAGTGAAGGGCTCAGCTCGATCTTGTGCACCAGTTGCAGGTCGAACAGCCGGTAGGGGCTGGGTTTCTGCCCCAGCCCGCCAGCCAGTTTGCGCAGGCCGCGCTGCATGGCGCTGGCGAGGGAGGAGGGGGTGGCCATGGTCGGTCCTTTGGCATCGGGTTCACCGAGTGGACGAGTCGTGCGCCCGGCAATTTAACCGTTACGCGGCCCACCGAGAGGCCGGCGCTAATTTTTCCGGTCTGGGTTCGTTCTATAGGGACGACCTGTCATCGGGTCATTCGACCCACGCTCCGGATGCCAAGAAATGAATGCTGAAGACGCCCTGAAACTCGCTCGCCGGTTCATCGGTCTGCCCGTGGAAAAACGCCAGGTATTTCTGGCGGCGTTGCGCAAGGAAGGGGTGGACTTCTCCCAGTTCCCGATTCCCTGTGATGTGCCTGCCGAAGACCGCCAAGCCCTGTCCTTTGCCCAGCAGCGGATGTGGTTTCTCTGGCACCTGGACCCACACAGCGGCGCCTATAACTTGCCGGCTGCGGTACGCCTGAAGGGCGTGCTCAACCGCCAGGCCCTCGAGCAGGCCTTCGCCAGCCTGGTCGAGCGTCACGAAACCCTGCGTACGGTGTTCCGCCAGATGCCGGACGACAGCCTGTGCCAGGTCCCGTGCGAGCAGGCGTTGAGCATTGCCTGGCGCGACCTCGGCCAATGGTCGCCCGAGCAGCGCGAAGCCGAAGTCGCGGCCGAGGCCGAAGCCCAGGCGCTGCAGCCGTTCGACCTGGCCCAGGGCCCGCTGCTGCGGGTGCGCCTGTTGCGTCTTGACGAGCAGGAACACGTGCTGCTGCTGACCCTGCACCATATCGTCTCCGATGGCTGGTCGATGAGCGTGCTGATCGATGAATTCTGCCGTTTCTACGACGCACACGACCAAGGCATCCAGCCGCAACTGGCGGCGCTGCAGGTCCAGTACAGTGACTACGCCCTGTGGCAACGTCGCTGGCTGGAGGCAGGCGAACAGCAACGCCAGTTGGATTACTGGAAGGCGCAGTTGGGCGACGAACACCCGGTGCTGGAACTGCCCACCGACCACCCGCGCCCAGTGCAGCCGACCTACCAGGGCCGTCGCCATGAACTGACCCTCGATGCGCAGTGGGTCGAGCAGGCGCGCGCGCTGGCGCGGCAGCAGGGGGTGACCCTGTTCATGCTGCTGTTGGGGGCTTTCAACATTGTCCTGCACCGCTACAGCGGCCAGGGCGACTTGCGCATCGGCGTACCCATTGCCAACCGCAATCGCAACGAAGTCGAGGGTCTGATCGGTTTCTTCGTCAACACCCAGGTGCTGCGCACCCGGCTGGATGGCATGACCACGGTGGCCGAGCTGCTGGCCCAAATCAAAGCCGCCTCGATGGGCGCCCAGGACCACCAGGACCTGCCGTTCGAATGCCTGGTCGATGCCCTCAAGCTCGAACGCAGCCTGAGCTACAACCCCCTGTTCCAGGTGATGTACAACCACCAGCCGGAAGTGGCCGACGTCACTCGCCTGAACGTCGGTCAGGGCCTGGAACTGAGCGTCATCGAATGGGAAAGCCGCACCACCCAGTTCGACCTGAGCCTGGACACCTACGAGCAGGGGGGGCGGCTCAATGCGGCCTTCACCTATGCCTGCGACCTGTTCCAGGCAGCCACCATCGAGCGCTTTGCACGGCACTGGCTGCGGGTGTTGCAGGCGATGGTCGGCAACCCGGGCCAACGTATCGGGGAGATCGCCCTGCTGGACGAGCAGGAACACCGCCAGGTGGTCGAAGGTTGGGGGCGCAACGAGGCCCGATACCCGAACGAGCTGACAGTGCATGAGCTGTTCCAGGCCCAGGCGGCGCGCGCGCCAGACGCGGTCGCTTTGATCTTCGAGGGCCGGCGACTGACCTACGGCGAGCTCAACGCCCAGGTCAATCGACTGGCCCGAACCCTGGTCGAGCGCGGTGTGGGTCGCGAGGTACTGGTGGGCATCGCCCTCGAGCGAGGCCTGGACATGGTGGTCGGCTTGCTGGCGGTACTCAAGGCTGGAGGCGGCTATGTGCCGCTCGACCCGCAATACCCGGCCGACCGCCTGCAATGCATGATCGAGGACAGCGGCAGCCGCCTGATACTGACCCAGGACAGCCTGTTGCAGCGCTTGCCGCTGCCACAGGGCGTGCAGACTCTGTGCCTGGACCACGACCAAGCCTGGGCTCACGACGACGACAGCGACCTGCCCAACCTGGCCCTGGCCGACAACCTCGCCTACGTCATGTTCACCTCTGGCTCCACCGGCCGGCCCAAGGGCGTCGGTATCAGCCACCGTGCCTTGGTGCGCCACGCCCACGTGTCGCTGGGTTTTTTCAACCTCAGCGCCGCTGACCGGGTGCTGCAGTTCGCGACCTTCAACTTCGACGGCTTCGTCGAGCAGCTTTACCCGGCCCTGATCTGCGGCGCCTCGGTCGTGATCCGCGGCAGCGAAATCTGGGACAGCGAAACCCTCTACCGCCAGCTGATCGAGCAGCGCATCAGCGTGATGGACCTGACCACAGCCTACTGGCACATGCTGGCCAAGGAGTTCGCCGCGGTCGGCCCGCGTGATTACGGCGTGCTGCGCCAGGTACATGGCGGCGGTGAGGCAATGCCGCCGGAAGGGTTGTTGGCCTGGCGTCAGGCCGGACTGGGCCATGTGCGTCTGCTCAATACCTATGGCCCGACCGAAGCGACGGTTACCGCCACCACCCTGGATTGCGACGACTATGTAAGCGGCCAGCGGCCGATTCCGCTGACCTTGCCGATCGGCACCGTGCTGCCCGGGCGCAACATCCTGGTGCTCGACGACAACGGTCTGCCGGCACCGGTGGGTGTAGTCGGCGAACTGGTGATCGGTGGCGAACTGCTGGCGCGGGGTTACTTCCAGCGCCCAGGCCTGAGCGCCGAGCGTTTCATTCCCGACCCCTACGGTGGGTGCGGTGCGCGCCTGTACCGCACCGGCGATTTGGCTCGGTTCAACGCCGAAGGGGTGATCGAGTACGCCGGCCGGATCGATCACCAAGTGAAGATCCGAGGTTTCCGCATCGAGCTGGGCGAGATCGAAGCCCGGCTGCTGGAGCGCGCAGAAGTCGCCGATGCCTTGGTGCTGGCGCTGCCGGGGGCCAACGGCCTGCAACTGGTCGGCTACGTGGTGCCGACCGACCGCGGGTTGGTCGATGCAGGCCCAGCCCCCCAAGCTGCGCTGCGTGAAACCATCCGCATTGGTTTGCAAGAGCAGCTGCCCGACTACATGGTGCCGACACAGGTGCTGTTGCTCGCCCAGTTGCCCCTTAGCCCCAATGGCAAGCTCGACCGCCAGGCCCTGCCACGCCCTGACACCCGCCAGCTGCAGCATGACCATGTTGCACCGCGCACCGCGCTGGAACAGCAAATTGCGGGCATCTGGCAGGATGTGCTCAAGCGTGAGCAGGTGGGCATCACCGACAACTTCTTCGAGCTGGGCGGCGATTCGATCATGTCGATCCAGGTGGTCAGCCGAGCGCGCCAGGGCGGGTTGCTGTTCACCCCAAAGGACCTGTTCCAGCACCAGACCGTGCAGGGGCTGGCCAGTGTCGCTCGTCGCGGTGAGGCGTGTGCGGTGGTCGACCAGGGGCCAGTTCACGGGCCGCTTGGCTTGTTGCCGATGCAGAGCGATTTCTTTGCCCAGGCGATTCCGGCGCGCCATCACTGGAACCAGGCGTTGCTGCTGCAGCCGAAACAGGCATTGCAGGCAGGGGCCTTGCGCCAGGCACTGGGCGCGATCGTCAACCATCACGATGCCCTGCGTTCGCGTTTCGTGGCGCAGGACGGGCGCTGGCAGGCGCAGATCGCCGAGCCGAGCGCGTGCGCTGATGACCTGTTGTGGTGCCGTGAAGGCCTCAGCGTCGAGCAGCTTGGTGAAGTGAACAGTCAGGCGCAGGCCAGTCTGAACCTTGCCCAGGGGCCAATGCTGCGTGCCGTGTTGGCGACCTTGAACGATGGCAGCCAGCGCCTGTTGCTGGCGATTCATCACCTGGTGGTGGACGGGGTGTCCTGGCGCATCCTGCTGGAGGACTTGCAGCAGGCCTATACCCAGCTGATCCAGGGCCGCTCGCCGCAACTGCCGGCCAAGACCAGTTCGCTCCAGACCTGGGCCGAGCGCCTGCACGCTCTCGCCCAGGCACCGGCCATGCAGGAAACACTGGGCTATTGGACCGACCTACTGAGTGATGTCCCGCTCGACCTGCCCTGCGATCGCCCACAGGGTAGCGTGCAAAGCCGTCATCGCCAGGTCGTGCGCAGCCGCCTCGACCGCGAGGGCACCCGCCAGTTGCTGCAACAGGCGCCTGCCGCCTACCGCACTCAGGTCAACGACCTGCTGCTGACCGCCCTGGCCCGTACCCTGCGTGGTTGGACTGGCCAGAGCGACGTGCTGATCCAGCTCGAAGGCCATGGTCGTGAAGACCTGTTCAACGATGTCGACCTGAGCCGCACCGTTGGCTGGTTCACCAGCCTGTTCCCGCTGCGTTTGACCGCCCACGAGGACCTGGGCACCTGCCTCAAGGGCATCAAGGAACAGCTGCGCGGCGTACCGGCCAAGGGGCTGGGCTTCGGCGTACTGCGCTACCTGGGGGCGCAGCCTGGGTGCGATGTGCTGGCAACCTTGCCGCAGCCTCGCGTGACCTTCAACTACCTGGGGCAGTTCGACGCCAGCTTCGACGCTGATGCGCTGTTGCTGCCGGCCCGTGAAAGCGCGGGTGCCGAATTGAGCGAAGACGCGCCGCTGGGCAACTGGCTGGAAGTGGAGGGCCAGGTCTACGACGGTGAGTTGGAAATGCGCTGGACTTTCAGCGGCGAGCAGTTCGACACGGCCACCATCGACCGCGTGGCCGCGGATTTCGATAGGCAGTTGCGTGCGGTGGTCGAGCATTGCTGTCAGCCCGAGGTCATGGGCCTCACGCCGTCCGACTTCCCGCTGGCGAACATCGACCAGGCCCAGCTGGATGCGCTACCCGTGCCCGCCAGCCAGATCGAGGACATCTACCCGCTTTCGCCGATGCAGCAGGGCATGCTGTTCCATAGCCTGCTGCAGCAGGGCAGTGGTGAGTACATCAACCAGTTGTGCGTGGATGTCGACGGCCTTGAGGTCGAGCGTTTTCGTGCTGCCTGGCAGGCGGCGATGGACAGCCATGACATCCTGCGCAGTGCCTTTGCCTGGCAAGGCGCTGGGCAGCAGTTGCAGATCATCCACCGCCAGCTGCCGCTGGATTTCAACCGCCTCGACTGGCGGGGTCGTGACGACCTGGCAGCCGCCCTGCAAGTGCTGGCCGAGCAGGACCGCGCCCGAGGTTTCGATCTGTCGTGTCCCGGCCTGCTGCGCCTGACCCTAGTGCGTACCGGCGAGCACAGTCATCACCTGATGTTCACCCACCACCACATCCTTATGGACGGCTGGAGCAGTTCGCAGTTGCTGGGCGAGGTGATGCAGCGTTACCACGGCCAGGCGTCTGAGCGCCCGGTTGGGCGTTACCGCGACTACATCCAGTGGCTGCAACAGCGCGATGCGCGGAGCAGCGAACGCTTCTGGAAAGAACGTCTGGCGGCATTCGAGGCACCGACGCTGTTGGCCAAGGCAGGCGACGAGCCGGCTAGCGGCAGCGGCCACGCACTGTTCCATCATGATTTCGACACGGTCGCGACGCAGCGCCTGAACGCCTTCGCCCGGCAGCAGAAAGTCACCCTCAACACCCTGGTTCAAGCGGCCTGGCTGTTGCTGTTGCAGCGGTACACCGGCCAGGACTGCGTGACCGTCGGCACGACCGTAGCCGGTCGCCCGGCCGACTTGCCTGGCGTGGAGCGCCAGTTGGGCCTGTTCATCAACACCCTGCCGCTGGCCGCCAGCCCGCGTGCGCAACAGACCGTGGCGCAATGGTTGCGCGGCCTGCAGGACCTCAGCCTGGCCATGCGCGAGCATGAGCACAGCGCGCTGTTCGAAGTGCAAGGTTGGGTCGGTCACAGCGGCGAGGCGCTGTTCGACAACATTCTGGTGTTCGAGAACTTCCCGGTCTCCGAGGCGCTGGAGCATGGGGCGCCGCAGGGCCTGCGCTTTGGCCCGGCCAGGCACAGCGACCTGACCAGCTATCCGCTGACCCTGGGGGTCACCTTGGGCGAGCGACTGGCGCTGCACTACAGCTTCGACCTGGCGCACTTCACTGCGCAGCGCATTCGCCGTATCAACGACCATATGGCCCAGTTGCTGGTCGCCCTGGCGCAGGATGCGCAGCGCACACTGGGCGAGCTGGACATGCTTGCGCCGCTCGAACAAGCGCAGGTGGTCGAACAGTGGAACGCCACCTTCGTCGATTACCCGTCGGATACCTGCGTCCACAACCTGATCGAAGCTCAGGCGCAGAACACCCCGGATGCGGTTGCGCTGGTGTTCGGCGACCGCCAGCTGAGCTATCGCGAGCTGGACCAGCAGGCTAACCAGCTGGCGCACCGACTGATCGAGCAGGGCGCAGGCCCTGACGTACTGGTGGGCATCGCCGCCCAGCGCAGCGTGGAGATGGTCCTTGGCCTCCTGGCGGTGCTCAAGGCCGGCGCTGCCTATGTGCCGCTGGACCCTGAGTACCCGCGCGAGCGGCTGGCCTATATGTTCGAGGACAGCGGTATCGCATTGCTGCTGACTCAAACCGAGCTACTGCCACAACTGCCGCTGCCAGCAGGCTTGCCCACCTTGTGCCTCGACAAGCAGGGGCACCTGGGCTACCCGCTGATGGCGCCACAGGTGCAGCCGCAGCCAGAAAACCTGGCCTACGTGATCTACACCTCCGGCTCCACCGGCAAACCCAAGGGCGCCGGCAACCGTCACAAGGCCCTGAGCAACCGCCTGTGCTGGATGCAGCAGGCCTATGGCCTGGATGCCACGGATGCCGTGCTGCAGAAAACCCCGTTCAGTTTCGATGTGTCGGTGTGGGAGTTCTTCTGGCCACTGATGGTCGGCGCCCGCCTGGTCGTTGCCGCGCCGGGCGATCACCGCGAGCCGGCGCGCCTGGTGCGGTTGATCGAGCAGCAGGGCATCACCACGCTGCACTTCGTGCCGTCGATGCTGCAGGTGTTCCTGCAGGATGAAGGGGTGTCGCGCTGCACCAGCCTGTCGCGCATCGTGTGCAGTGGCGAGGCATTGCAGGTCGATGCCCAGCAGCAGGTGTTCGCCAAGCTGCCCAACGCTGCACTGTACAACCTGTATGGCCCGACCGAGGCCGCCATCGACGTGACCCACTGGACCTGCCGCGACGAAGGCCTGGACAGCGTGCCCATCGGCCAGCCGATCGCCAACCTCAGCGTCTACGTGCTGGCCGACGATCTGTCGCCGCTGCCAGCGGGGCTGGTGGGCGAGCTGTACCTGGGTGGCGAAGGCCTGGCGCGAGGCTACCACCGCCGTCCGGGGCTGACCGCCGAGCGCTTCGTCGCCAGCCCGTTCGGCACCGGCCAGCGCCTGTACCGCACCGGCGACCTGGCCCGCCAGCGCGCCGACGGGGTGATCGAGTACAGGGGGCGCATCGACCACCAGGTGAAGATTCGCGGTTTGCGGATCGAGCTGGGCGAGATCGAAGCACGCCTGCTGGAGCAGGACGAAGTCCGCGAAGCGGCGGTGCTGGCGGTCGGCAGCGGTGCCGACACGCAGCTGGCCGCCTATGTGGTGGCGCACCAGCCAGATTCGCCGCAGTTGGGCGAGCAGCTCAAGGCGCGTCTGCGCAGTCTGCTGCCTGACTACATGGTGCCCACGTACCTGGTGCTGCTGACCAGCCTGCCGCTGAGCCCCAACGGCAAGCTCGACCGCAAGGCCCTGCCTGCGGTCGATGCTGCACCGACGTGTGCACGGTTCCGTGCTCCGCAGACTGAACTCGAACGGCAACTGGCGTTGATCTGGCAGGAGGTGCTGGGCCATGAGCGGGTTGGCCTGGATGACGACTTCTTCGCCCTTGGTGGCCACTCGCTGCAGGCGGTGATGCTGCTGTCGCGCATTCGCAGTGCATTCGGCGTCGAGCTGCCGGTCAAGGAATTCTACGAACTGCGCCAGCTCGGGCAGCTGGCGACGCATCTGCAAGGTGATGCCGGGCAGGCGGCCGATGAGCTCGACCTGATCTTCGGCGCGCTCGATGAACTGGAGGAAAGCAATGCCTGAGCACAAGCAGGACCGTACAGAGGAACTGGTGGCGCGCCTGCGCAACCTCGATGGCGAGCGCCGTCGGCAGCTGTTTGCCAAGCTGGCCCAGGCCGGTGTCAACGTAGCCCGCCTGCCGATCGTGCCGGCTCTGGAGCAGGGGCCGCAGCCGCTGTCCTACGCCCAGCAGCGCCAGCACTTCCTGTGGCAGCTGGAGCCGACCGGCAGCGCTTACAACATCCCGGCAGTGCTGCGTTTGCACGGTGCCCTCGACAGGGCTGCGCTGCAGGCCGGCCTTGACGACCTGGTGCGTCATCAGGGCAGCTTGCGCACACGCTTCATCGAGCACCAGGGACAGGTTTGCCAGGTGATCGACGAGGCACTGCGCCTGACGCTGGTGGTCGATGAACTGGGCGCGAACGAAGACACCGAGTCAGCGATCAAGGCCTATGCCGAACATTGCACCGGCCAGCCATTCGACCTGATGCAGGGGCCGCTGGCCCGGATCAATCTGCTGCGCGTCGGGTCGGACGACCATGTGCTGGTGCTGGCCTTGCACCACAGCATCGCCGATGGCTGGTCGGTCAACGTGCTGGTCGAACAGTGGCTTGCCTGCTACGCCAGCCGCTTGCAGGGCCAGCCCGCGCCACTGGACGATGTGCCGATCCAGTATCCCGACTATGCCGCCTGGCAACGCCAATGGCTGGAGTCGGGGGAGGGGGATCGCCAGCTGGCTTATTGGAAGGGCCACCTGGGCGAGGCGCCTGAAGTGTTGACCCTGCCCAGCGACCGGCCACGTCCGACCCAGGCCAGCCATCAGGGCGCGGTGCTCGACCTGAACGTTGCGCCGGCATTGCTGGATGGGCTCAAAGCGTTGGCGCAGCGCCAGGATGTGAGTCTGTTCATGCTGTTGCTGGCGTCGTTCCAGCTACTGTTGCACCGCTACAGCGGGCAGGCTGAAATCCTTGTGGGCGTGCCGGTGGCCAACCGTAACCGAATGGAGACCGAGCGACTCATCGGCTTCTTCGTCAACACCCAGGTGATGAAGGCGCGCATCGACGGTCTGCAGCCTTTTACAGCCTTGCTGGCGCAGGTGCGCGAAGCGGCCCAGCAGGCCCAGGCTCATCAGGACCTGCCCTTCGAGCAACTGGTCCAGGCGCTGCAGCCGCAGCGCAGCATGAGCCACAGCCCGCTGTTCCAGGTGATGTTCAACCATCAACTGGAGGGCGCTGGCCAGCGCCTGGCAGTGCCGGGACTGAAAGTGCGGCAGGTGACTCGCGATGAGCGCTCGGCACAGTTCGACCTGAGCCTGGATACCGTCGAAAGCCCCACCGGGCTGGTGGCCAGCCTGACCTATGCCACCGACCTGTTCGACCGCTGCAGCGCCGAGCGCCTGCTAGGTCATTGGCACAACTTGCTGCAGGGCATCGTGGCCAACCCCTGCGAACGGGTGCAAGCCTTGCCATTGTGCGATGCCAGCGAGTTGCAGCAGTGGGTGCAGGGCATCAACGCCCCCGTCGTCGATTACCCGTCGGACACCTGCGTCCACAACTTGATCGAAGCTCAGGCGCAGAACACCCCGGATGCGGTTGCGTTGGTGTTCGGCGACCGCCAGTTGAGCTACCGCGAGCTGGACCAGCAGGCCAACCAGTTGGCGCACCGACTGATCGAGCATGGCGTCGGCCCCGATGTGCTCGTCGGTATTTGCATGGAGCGCAGTGTCGAGATGGTGGTGAGCCTGCTGGCGGTGCTCAAGGCCGGTGGCGCCTATGTGCCGCTGGACCCTGAATACCCGCGCGAGCGCCTGGCCTATATGGTCGAGGACAGCGGTATCGCATTGCTGCTGACTCAATCGCACCTGCGCGCTCAACTGCCGGTGCCGACCTCGATGCGTGTCCTGAATGTGGATGAGCAGGACTACCTTGCGTGCTCCACCGAGGCTACCGGCGTACAGCCGCAGCCAGAAAACCTGGCCTACGTGATCTACACCTCCGGCTCCACCGGCAAACCCAAGGGGGCCGGCAACCGTCACAAGGCCCTGAGCAACCGCCTGTGCTGGATGCAGCAGGCCTATGGCCTGGATGCCACGGATGCCGTGCTGCAGAAAACCCCGTTCAGTTTCGATGTGTCGGTGTGGGAGTTCTTCTGGCCACTGATGGTCGGCGCCCGCCTGGTCGTTGCCGCGCCGGGCGATCACCGCGAGCCGGCGCGCCTGGTGCGGTTGATCGAGCAGCAGGGCATCACCACGCTGCACTTCGTGCCGTCGATGCTGCAGGTGTTCCTGCAGGATGAAGGGGTGTCGCGCTGCACCAGCCTGTCGCGCATCGTGTGCAGTGGCGAGGCATTGCAGGTCGATGCCCAGCAGCAGGTGTTCGCCAAGCTGCCCAACGCTGCACTGTACAACCTGTATGGCCCGACCGAGGCCGCCATCGACGTGACCCACTGGACCTGCCGCGACGAAGGCCTGGACAGCGTGCCCATCGGCCAGCCGATCGCCAACCTCAGCGTCTACGTGCTGGCCGACGATCTGTCGCCGCTGCCAGCGGGGCTGGTGGGCGAGCTGTACCTGGGTGGCGAAGGCCTGGCGCGAGGCTACCACCGCCGTCCGGGGCTGACCGCCGAGCGCTTCGTCGCCAGCCCGTTCGGCACCGGCCAGCGCCTGTACCGCACCGGCGACCTGGCCCGCCAGCGCGCCGACGGGGTGATCGAGTACAGGGGGCGCATCGACCACCAGGTGAAGATTCGCGGTTTGCGGATCGAGCTGGGCGAGATCGAAGCACGCCTGCTGGAGCAGGACGAAGTCCGCGAAGCGGCGGTGCTGGCGGTCGGCAGCGGTGCCGACACGCAGCTGGCCGCCTATGTGGTGGCGCACCAGCCAGATTCGCCGCAGTTGGGCGAGCAGCTCAAGGCGCGTCTGCGCAGTCTGCTGCCTGACTACATGGTGCCCACGTACCTGGTGCTGCTGACCAGCCTGCCGCTGAGCCCCAACGGCAAGCTCGACCGCAAGGTCTTGCCGACACCCGATAGCAGCCCGCGCCAACAGGCCTATGTGGCGCCGCAGACCCCCTTGCAGGAACAGTTGGCGCAGGTCTGGCAGACCCTGCTCAAGCTCGAACGGGTCGGCCTGTACGACAACTTCTTCGACCTCGGCGGCCATTCGCTGCTGGCGACCCAGATGTTGATGCAGATCCGCCAGCAGCTGGGGCTCGACGTGCCACTCAAGGTCCTGTTCCAGAGTGACAGCCTCGAGCAGTTCGCCGAGCAGGTGAAGCAGTTGCAAACAGACGTCCAGCCCGTCGAAGACGAGTTGGCTAAATCCTTGGAGGCCCTCAAACGTCTATCAGCACAAGAGCTTGAAAGTCTGATTTCCTAGTTTGGGGGTTGCGCGTGCAAAAGTTGATCGAGTCGGTGGAAGGGCTGTCCTTGACCGAGAGGAAAGCCCTCGCCGTGATGCTTGGGAAGAAAGGGATCAATCTGTTCGGCATAGCGCCGATCTTCAAGCGTGATGCCTCCCAGCCACTGCTTTTGTCCTATGCGCAGGAACGTCTGTGGTTTCTCTGGCAGTTGGACCCGCAGGGCAGCGCCTACACCATGTCGTCGGTGCTGCGTCTGCAAGGTGCGCTGGATGGTGATGCCTTGCAGGCTGCCTTCGACGAACTGGTCGCTCGTCACGAATCGCTGCGCACCCGGTTCACCGAGGTCGACGGGCAGGCCGTGCAGTTGGTCGATGCCCACGCCCGCATCCTGGTCGAGCAGCAGACGGTGGTTGACCCGGCAGGTGTGGCCGAACTGGTCGAGGCTCACGGCCAGCAGCCCTTCGACCTGCGCCAGGGGCCACTGCTGCGGGTGAAATTGCTGCGCGTGGATGACCAGCAGCATGTGTTGTCGCTGGTCCAACACCATATCGTTTCCGATGGCTGGTCGATGCGTATCATGATCGACGAGCTGATCACGCTGTACCGCGCCCGGGTGACGGGTACTCCGGCGGTACTAGCGCCTCTGCCGGTGCAGTACGCCGACTACGCCCTGTGGCAGCGTAGCTGGATGGATGCCGGCGAACGCGACCGCCAGCAGGCCTATTGGCAGCGACAACTCGGCGGTCAGCAGCCGGTGCTGGAGCTGCCCACCGACTTCCCACGGCCCCAGGCCCTAAGCTATCGCGGCGACCGCGTGGATTTCCGGCTGTCCATGGCGCTGACCCAGGGCCTCAAGGCGCTGGCCCGGCGCGAAGGCGTCACCCTTTATACTTTGCTGCTGGCTGCCTTCCAGGCCCTGCTGTACCGCTATAGTGGCCAGCAGGACGTGCGGGTCGGGGTGCCGGTGGCCGGGCGCAACCGGCCCGAGGTCGAGCGCCTGATCGGCTTTTTCGTCAATACCCAGGTGCTGCGTGCGCAGGTCGATGGCAGCCGGCCGTTCACCGAGCTGCTGGCCCAGGTGCGCCAAGCGACCCAGCAGGCCCAGCAATACCAGGACCTGCCGTTCGAACAACTGGTCGAACTGCTGCAGCCGCAACGCAGCATGAGCCACAGCCCGCTGTTCCAGGTCATGCACAACCACCGCGGCGAGGACGTCGACCCGGCATCGGTCACCCGCTTGCCTGGCCTTGAGGTGAGCAACTTCGAGGCCCGCCAGCAGACCGCCCAGTTCGACCTGACCCTGGAAACCGTCGAAACGCCTGAGGGCCTAGGTGCCTCGCTGGTGTTTGCCAGCGACCTGTTCACCCGCACCACGGTAGAGCGCCTGGGCCGCCATTGGCAGAACCTGCTGCACGGACTGCTGGCCGACGCCTCGGCGCGGGTCGATGCCTTGCCGCTGTTCGATGCCCACGACCTGCAACGGTTGATCGATGGCAACAACGCTACCGCCCTGGCCGTGCCGCCACTGACGGTACACCAACTGTTCGCGGCGCAGGCGGTGCGTACCCCGGATGCACCGGCGCTGGCGTTCGACGATAACCTGCTGAGCTATGCAGCACTCAACCGGCGCGCCAACCAGTTGGCCCACCGCCTGATCGCGCTGGGTGTGGGGCCCGAGGTGAGGGTAGGCCTGTCGGTTGAGCGCGGTTTGGACCTGGTGGTGGGCCTGCTGGCGATTCTCAAGGCAGGGGGGGCTTACATTCCACTGGACCCGACCTACCCGCAGGCGCGCCTGGACTACATGATCGACGCCAGCGGCATGGGCCTATTACTGACCCACCAGGCCCTGGCCCCCCGCTTCGAGGGCCGTGGCCCGCAGTTGCTGTGCCTGGACCGACTGCCCGAGGCAACGCTGGCACAGGATGACCCGCCACTGCTCCCGCCTGCCGAATCGGCGGCCTACGTGATCTATACCTCCGGCTCTACCGGCAACCCCAAGGGCGTGGTGGTCAGTCACCAGGCCTTGGCCAACTTCGTCGCCAGCATGGCGCAGCAACCTGGCCTGGAGGCGGGTGACCGGATGCTGTCACTGACGACCTTCTCGTTCGATATCTTTGGCCTGGAGCTGTACCTGCCGTTGACCCGTGGCGCCCAGGTGGTGCTGGCCGGCCAGGACATCGCCCAAGACCCGGCCGCTGCATTGGCGCTTGCCCGGCGCTGGTCGGTGACGGCCCTGCAGGCCACGCCCTCGACCTGGCGCATGTTGCTCGACCATGGCGACACTCAGGCGCTTCAGGGCTGCAAGTGCCTGTGTGGGGGGGAAGCCCTGTCGCCAGCGTTGGCTGCGCGCATGCTCGAAGCCATCGGCCCGGTATGGAACCTCTATGGACCGACCGAGACCACCATCTGGTCGGCCCGCTACCGGCTGGACGCCGAGCACCCACGGCCGCTGCTCGGTCAGCCGATCGGTAACACCCAGCTGTACGTGGTCGGTGCCGACTTCAGCCCGGTACCCGCGGGTGTGGCGGGTGAGTTGATGATCGGTGGCCAGGGCCTGGCCCGTGGTTATCTGTATCGCGCCTCGCTCACGGCCGAGCGCTTCCTGCCCAACCCGTTCTCCAACCAGGGCGAGCGGTTGTACCGTACTGGGGACGTGGCGCGGGTGAGTGCTGCCGGTGAGTACGAGTACATCGGTCGTGCCGACCACCAAGTGAAAATTCGCGGTTTTCGCATCGAACTGGGCGAGATCGAATCGGCCTTGCTGGCCTGCGAGGCGGTGCGCGAGGCAGCGGTGCTCGCCCAGCCTGGTATCGGCGGCGATCAGTTGGTGGGTTATGTCGTGGTGCACGATACCGCATTGGTCGACGCCGACAGCATCACCCAAAACACCGTTCGCGAGCAGCTCAAAGGCCAGCTCAAGGCGCAGTTGCCGGCGTACATGGTGCCGGCGCAAGTGATGTTCGTGGCGGCCATGCCGCTGACCCCAAACGGTAAACTGGACCGCAAGGCGCTGCCTGAACCGGACGCCAGCCAATCGCAACAGGACTATGTGGCGCCGCGTACCGCGCTGGAGCAGCAGTTGGCTGTGATCTGGCAAACCTTGCTCAAGCTCGAGCGGGTCGGCCTGCACGACAACTTTTTCGATCTTGGCGGGCACTCGCTGCTGGTCACGCAGCTGGTGTCGCGCATCCGTGACGAACTGGGCCGCGAGGCAAGCCTGCGCCAGGTCTTCGAAACCAGCACCTTGCAAGCCCAGGCCGCCATGCTCGACGCCTTGCAGACCAGGGGCGGCCCCGCAATCACCCGTGCACCGCGCGAAGGCGCGTTGCCGTTGTCGTATGCCCAGGAGCGTCTGTGGTTCCTCTGGCAGATGCAGCCTTACAGTGCCGCCTACCACTTACCGCGTGCCCTGCGTCTGCGCGGTACATTGAACATCCCGGCCTTGCGTGCCAGTTTCGACACGCTGGTCGCCCGCCACGAGCCGCTGCGGACCACCTTCGCCCATGACGCCGACGGCGTGCATCAGGTGGTGCATGCCACGCTGCCCGTGCAGCTTCAGGTCCATGCCCGCGCCCAGGTCGATGATAGTGTGCAAATCAGCCGCTTCATCGACGAGCAGGTGCGCCAGCCGTTCGACCTGGTCAGTGGGCCGTTGCTGCGCGTGGCGCTGTTGCCGCTGGGCGCGCAGGACCACCTGCTGGTGCTGACCCAGCACCACATCGTGTCCGATGGCTGGTCGATGCAGGTGATGGTCGATGAATTGGTGCGCAGCTACGCCGCCGAGGTCCAAGGCCGTGATCCAGGCTTTGCCGCCTTGCCGATCCAGTACGTCGACTACGCCCTATGGCAGCGCCACCGCATGGAGGGTGGCGAGCGCGAGCGGCAGTTGCAGTACTGGCGTTCACAACTGGGTGAGCGCCAACCCGTGCTGCAACTGCCGGGCGACCGTGCTCGCCCGGCGCAGCCGAGCCTGCGTGGCGGCCAGCGTGAACTGCGACTGGAGGCACCGTTGTGCGAAGGCCTGCGCCAGCTTGCCCAGCGCCATCAGGCGACGGTGTTCATGGTCTTGCTCGCCGGGTTCCAGGCGCTGCTGCACCGCTACAGCGGCCAGGACGATATCCGCGTCGGTGTGCCGGTGGCCAACCGTAACCGCCAGGAAACCGAAGGCCTGCTCGGCGTGTTCATCAACACCTTGGTCATGCGTGCCCATGTCGAAGGCCGCCTGCCTCTCGGGCAACTGATCGAGCAGGTACGCCAGACCACCTTGCAGGCCCAGGAACACCAGGACCTGCCGTTCGAGCAACTGGTCGAAGCCCTGCAGCCTGAGCGCAGCCTGAGCCATACCCCGTTGTTCCAGGTGCTGTTCAACCATCGCGCCCAGGCCACCCAGGCGCAGGTCCCGGTGGTCGATGGCTTGAACATCGAACCCTTGGCCGCCGACGTTCAGGAGGCCAAGTTCGACCTCAACCTTGAAACTGTCGAAACCCCTGAAGGCGTGATCGCCACCCTGGTATATGCTGCCGACCAGTTCGACAGTGACACCGCCGAGCGCCTGTTGGACGATTGGCACCGCCTGTTGCAGGCGATGGTGGCCGACGCTGCCCAGCCGGTCGGCGCGGTGCAGCTGGGCAGCGAGGCGTCGCGTCGCTCGCTGGCCACCCTGTGCCAGGGCGAGGTGCGCGCAGACAGCCAGGCGCTTCAGGTCGTGCAGCGGTTCGAAGCGCAGGCACGGGCCAATCCGTCCAGGGTCGCGCTGGTGTGGGGCGCGCAGCGCCTGAGCTACGGCGAACTCGACCAGCGCGCCGGCGACCTGGCCGTGTACCTGCAAGCCAACGGTGTCGGCCCGGAAACCGTGGTGGCGATTGCCGCCGAGCGCTCGGCGCACTTCGTGGTCGGCCTGCTGGCGGCATTCAAGGCCGGTGCCGCATTCCTGCCGCTGGACATGCGGGCACAACCTGCGCGTACCGGGCAAATGCTTGAGGACAGCCAGGGGTGTCTGTTGCTGGGCCCTGCCGCATGGTTGGCTGAACACGCCACCTTGCCCGCCCTGCGCAGCCTTGCCTTCGAACAGATAGCCCAGTTGCCCCAAGGCAGTTCACCGAGAGCCGTGCCGCGTGATGCCGACATGGCTGCCTACGTGATCTTCACTTCAGGCTCCACCGGTCGCCCCAAAGGTGTGCTGGTCAGTCAGGGGGCGCTGGCCGACTACCTGGTTTCGGCGCTGGCGGTGCTGCCACTGGAAGAGGTGGAGCACATGGCGCTGGCCTCCACCCTGGCCGCCGACCTGGGCTACACCACCTTGTTCGCGGCCCTGTGCAGCGGCCGCAGCCTGCACCTGCTCGACGAGCAACTGGCCATGGACCCGCAGGGCATGGCGCACTACATGAGTCGCGAAGCGATCGACTTGATCAAGCTGGTGCCTTCGCACCTGCAATCGTTGCTCAAGGTGGCAGAGCCGGGCACGGTGCTGCCGCGTCGCTGCCTGGTGCTGGGAGGCGAAGCCAGCAGTGTCGAGTTGATTGCCCAGGTTCGGCAACTGGCGCCAGCGTGCCGGGTGGTCAACCACTACGGCCCTAGCGAAACCACCATCGGTGTGCTTGCCATGGAACTGCCGGCCGCTGCGCACCAGCAGCCCGTGCCGTTGGGGCGCCCGCTGTTCAACGTGCGCCTGCAACTGCTGGATGCTGAGCTCAATGCAGTGGCCGAAGGGGTGCATGGCGAGTTGTACGTAGGCGGGCCAAGCCTGGCCCGCGGTTACCTGGGGCGGCCTGGGCTGACCGCCGAACGCTTCGTCCCCGACCCGCAGGCTCGCCAGGGCGAGCGGCTTTACCGCACCGGCGACCGAGTGCGTGTCCACCACGGCGCTATCCATACCCTTGGCCGTACCGACGATCAGCTGAAGATCCGCGGTTACCGGGTCGAACCCGCTGAAGTCGCCGCCTGCCTGCGCGGGATGGCGCAGTTGCTCGATGCCGCCGTGGTCGCCCGCGACACCCAGCAGGGCCAGCAACTGGTGGCCTACGTGGTGGCGTCGGCAGAGGCCGGCGGGCTGCGCGAGCACGTGCAGGCTTACCTGCGTCGGTACCTGCCCGAACACATGATCCCGGCCCATGTGGTCAACCTTGCGGCCTTGCCGCTGACCGCCAACGGCAAGCTCGACCGCCAGGCCCTGCCAGCCCCGGATCTGGACGCCGCCCACGTGGCGTACCTGGCGCCACAGACCCCGCTGCAGGAACAGGTCGCGCAGATCTGGCAAGACGTGCTCAAGGTCGAGCGGGTAGGGCTGGGCGACAACTTCTTCGAACTGGGCGGCCATTCGCTTTTGGTCATGGGCGTGCTGTCGCGCCTGCAACTGGAGCTGGGCATCAGCGCCGCACCGCAGTTGATGTTCCAGTTCCCGGTACTCAATGAATTCGTCGATCACCTGGAGCCGCCCGCTGGCGTACTGGATGCGGACCGTTTGAATCGACTGGAAAGTTTGCTGGATGAGGTGGATGAAGCATGATGGACAATAACGCAGCTGCACTGAAGATCGCCGAGCGCTTCATCCTGCTACCGCTGGAAAAACGCCGGATCTACTTGCAGAAAATGGCTCAGGAGGGCATTTCCCCGGCCAACCTGCCCATCCCCCGCACCCGTGGCCACTTCGAGCATGTACCGCTGTCGTTCGCCCAGCAGCGCCAGTGGTTCATCTGGCAGCTGGAACCGCACAGCAGCGCCTACGCCATTGCGCGCGCGCTACGCCTGCATGGCACCCTGGACCTTGCAGCGCTCGAAGGTGCCTTCGCCCACCTGATCGCCCGTCACGAGCCGCTGCGCAGCACGTTCCACGAACACGATGGCCAGGCGATACAGGTGATCGCCGAGCCGAGCGCGCCGAACATCGTCGCCGAGCCGCTGGCGTGCTCGGCCGACCCCGCGCAGCGCGACCAACAGATTCGCGCCGCGGTGCAAGCGGAAACCCTGCGGCCGTTCGACCTCGGCACCGGCCCCTTGCTGCGAGTCAAGCTGCTGCGCCTGGCCGCTGACGATCATGTGCTGGTACTGACCCAGCACCACATCGTCTCCGATGGTTGGTCGATGCAGATCATGGTAGACGAGCTGGTCCGGGTGTACGCCGCGCTCAGCAGTGGTGGCAGCATCGACTTGCCGGCGCTGCCGATCCAGTATGCCGACTACGCCATCTGGCAGCGTCACTGGATGGAAGCCGGTGAGCAGGAGCGCCAGTTGAGCTACTGGCGCGACCAGCTTGGTACGACCCAACCGGTGTTGGAGCTGCCGACCGACTACCCGCGCCCGGCAGTGCAGAGCCTGCAGGGCGCACGCTTGCAGGTACCCTTCAGCCGTGTACTCAGCGACCAGCTCAAGGCCCTGGCGCAGGCGCAGGGCGCCAGCCTGTTCATGGTGCTGCTGGCTTCGTTCCATACCCTGTTGTACCGCTACAGCGGCCAGCAGGACATCCGTATCGGCGTGCCGTTGGCCAACCGTAACCGGGTGGAAACCGAGCACCTGATCGGCTTTTTCGTCAACACCCAGGTCATCAAGGCCGAACTGCAGGGCGAGATGAGCTTCCTCGACCTGCTCGCACAGGTACGCGCCACCACCCTGCAGGCCCAGCAGCACCAGGAGTTGCCATTCGAGCAGTTGGTCGAAGCCCTGCAGCCTGAGCGCAGCCTCAGCTACAACCCGCTGTTCCAGGTGATGTACAACCACCAGAGCGCAGGCAACGGCGCCGGCCAGTCACTGGGCCGGCTACCGGGCCTGAGCGTGGAGGGCCTGGAGTGGGAGATTCGCAGTGCCCACCTGGACCTTACGCTGGACACCGTGGAAGGTCCCGAGGGGCTGTCGGCCAAGCTGATCTACGCCACCGACCTGTTCAGCCCGGCGACCGCCCAGCGCCTGGTGGATCATTGGCTCAACCTGCTGCATGGCATCGCTGCCAACCCTGGTCAAACCTTGGGAGCCTTGCCGCTGCTCAGCGACGACGAACAGCGCACCCTCCTGCTGGATGGCCAGCCACCCAGCGACGTCCAGGCGCCGCTGGTGCACCAGCGCATCGCCGAACACGCGCGGCTGAGCCCGGATGCGCCTGCCGTGGTGTTTGGCGGGCGGACCCTTTCGTTCGCCCAGCTCGATCAACAGGCCAACCGCCTGGCACATGCGCTGATCGCCCGGGGCGTCGGTCCTGAAACCCGGGTGGCGGTAGCCTTGCCGCGCAGTGAACAGATGATCGTGGCGCTGCTGGCGGTGTTCAAGGCCGGTGCCGCCTACGTGCCACTGGATACCCAGTACCCCCGCGAGCGCCTGGCCTATCTGATGGGCGACGCCGGCATTGGCCTGCTGCTCACCGATAGCCGCCTGCAAGCGCGACTGCCGGTGCCCGAGCAGGCCGCCGTGCTGCTGCTCGACTGCCTCGACCTGAGCGCCATGCCATCCCTGGCACCCGAGGTCGACGTCGACCCGCGCAACCTCGCCTATGTGATCTACACCTCCGGTTCCACCGGCCAGCCCAAAGGCGTGGCGGTCAGCCACGGCCCACTGGCCATGCACTGTCGCGCCATCGGTGAGCGCTACGAGATGGGTGCCGACGATTGCGAGCTGCTGTTCATGTCGTTCGCCTTCGACGGTGCCCAGGAGCGCTGGCTGACCGCCCTGACCCACGGCGCGCGCCTGCTGGTGCGTGACGACAGCCTGTGGACCCCTGAACAGACCTACCGGCAGATGCACCAACATGGCGTGACCGTGGCAGCGTTCCCTCCGGTGTACCTGCAGCAGTTGGCCGAACATGCCGAGCGCGAAGGCAACCCGCCGGCGGTGCGGGTCTACTGCTTTGGTGGCGATGCAGTACCGCAGGCGAGTTTCGAACTGGTCAAGCGGGTGCTGCGCCCGCGGTACATCATCAATGGTTACGGCCCCACCGAAACCGTGGTCACGCCGCTGATCTGGAAGGCTGCCGCCGACGATGTGTGTGCGGCGGCGTATGCGCCGATCGGTACGCGCATTGGCCACCGGCGCACCTGCATTCTCAACCTTGAACTGAACCTGCTGCCGCCCGGTGCCAAGGGCGAACTGTACCTGGGCGGGGAAGGGCTGGCCCGTGGTTACCTGGACCGGCCTTCGCTGACCGCCGAGCGCTTCGTACCCGACCCGTTCGATGGGCAGGGCGGGCGCCTGTATCGTACTGGCGACCTGGTCTGCCAGCGCCAGGATGGCGTGTTCGACTACCTCGGCCGGATCGACAACCAGGTCAAGATCCGTGGTTTCCGCATCGAGTTGGGTGAAGTCGAGGCGCGTCTGCAAGGCTTGGCCGAAGTTGCCGACGCCGTGGTCGCGGCCCAGGACGGCAATACCGGCAAGCAGTTGGTCGGCTATGCGATCGTCCAGCCTGGCACCGCTCGCGAAGGATTGGCCGAGCGCCTGCGCAGCCAGCTCAAGGCGTTGCTGCCCGACTACATGGTGCCGGCCCACATACTGTTCCTTGATCACTTCCCGGTCACGCCCAACGGCAAGCTCGACCGCAAGGCCTTGCCCAAGCCGGACGCCAGCATGTTGCAACACAGCTATGTGGCGCCGCGCTCCGAGCTTGAGCGGCGCATCGCCGAGATCTGGCAGTCGGTGCTCAAGCTTGAACGGGTCGGCTTGAGCGACAACTTCTTCGAGCTGGGCGGCGACTCGATCATCTCCATCCAGGTGGTGAGCCGGGCGCGGCAAATCGGCATTCGCTTCACGCCCAAGGACCTGTTCCTGCACCAGACCGTGGAAGGCCTGGCGACGGTGGCTCTGGTCGATGACGGCAGTGCCCGGGTCGACCAAGGGCCAGTGACCGGCCCGCTCACGCTACTGCCGGTACAGCAGGCGTTCTTCGCCGAGCCGATGGCCGAACGTCACCACTGGAACCAGGCCGTGCTGCTGCAACCTCGCCAGCCGCTTGACGCTGTAGCGTTGGGCCGGGCGTTGGACGCGCTGCTCGATCACCATGATGCCCTGCGCCTGCGTTTTGTCGAGCGGGACGGGGTGTGGAGTGCCAGCCATGGCGAGACGGGCCCGCGCCCGCAACTGCTGTGGCAGGTCAGCCCGGAGTCGCTGGAAGCGCTCGACGCCGTGGCCAACCAGGCCCAGGCCAGCCTCGACCTGGCCAGCAGCGAGCTGGTGCGAGCAGTACTGGCGACGTTGCCCGATGGCAGTCAGCGACTGCTGTTGGCCGTGCATCACCTGGTGGTCGATGGGGTGTCCTGGCGTATCCTGTTCGAGGATTTGCAAAGCGCCTATCAGCAGCTCGTCCAAGGCCAGGCGGTGCGCCTGCCGGCCAAGACCAGTGCATACCAGGCCTGGGCCGCCCAGCTTCAAGCGCATGCCCGCAGCCCACGGTTGCTGCAGGAGCTCGAAGGCTGGCAACAGCGCCTGCAGGGCGCCCCTGAAGGCCTGCCGTGCCGCAACCCGGCGGCCAGTCAGGAAAAACGCCACGCGGTGAGCGTGCATACCGTGCTCGACAAGCCGCTCACCCGCCAACTGCTGCAACGTGCCCCGGCGGCCTACCGGACCCAGGTCAACGACTTGCTGCTGACCGCCCTGGCTCAGGTGCTGTGCGACTGGAGCGGGGACGCCTCGGCGTTGATCCAGCTCGAGGGCCATGGTCGTGAGGGACTGGCCGACGATATCGACCTGACCCGCACCGTGGGCTGGTTCACCAGTGTGTTCCCGGTGCACTTGACCCCGGCCGCCGACATGGGCAGCTCGATCAAACGCATCAAGGAGCAACTGCGCGCCGCGCCCGACAAGGGGCTGGGCTTTGGCGTCCTGCGTTACCTTGCCGACGCTGAGGTGCGTCAGGCCATCGAGGCGCTGCCGGTGCCGCGGGTGACGTTCAACTACCTCGGCCAGTTCGACGGCAGTTTCGATGCCGAGCAGGGCGCACTGTTCACTCCAGCGCCCGAGTCGGCGGGCGAAGAGCAAAGTCCATCGGCGCCGCTGGGCAATTGGCTGACCGTCAATGGTCGTGTCTATGACGGTGAGTTGAGCCTTAACTGGTGTTTCAGCGGTGAGCGCTTCGAACGGCAGGACATGCAGGCGCTGGCCGATGCCTATGGCGCGGCCTTGCGGCGGGTGGTCGAGCACTGCTGCCAGGCCGGTAGCCAGGGCGTGACGCCATCGGACTTCCCGTTGGCCCGCCTGAGCCAGGCGCAGCTGGACAGCCTGGGCCTGGAGGCCGGGCAGATCGAGGACATCTACCCGCTGTCGCCGATGCAACAGGGCATGCTGTTCCACAGCCTTTATGAACAAGGCGACGGGCACTACATCAATCAACTGTGCCTGGAAGTGCGCGGGCTCGATCCGCAGCGTTTCGTCCAGGCCTGGCAGGCGATGCTCGATCGTCACGACATTCTGCGCACGGGCTTTGTCTGGGGTGGGCTGTTCGAGCAGCCGGTACAGGTGGTGCGCAAGCACCTGCAACTGCCATTCGCCGAGCACGACTGGCGCCAGGAGGCCGACCAGCCAGCGCGCCTGGCCGCATTGCTGGCCAGCGAGCGTGAACGCGGTTTTGACGTCGCCCAGGCACCTTTGCTGCGCCTGGTGCTGGTACGCACCGGCGAGGACAGCTACCAGGTGATCTACACCAACCACCACGTGCTGATGGACGGCTGGAGCAACTCGCAATTGCTGGGCGAGGTGCTGCAGGACTATTCCGGCCAGCCCGCGCAGCATCAGCCGGGGCGTTTCCGCGATTACATCGCCTGGCTGCAGCAGCGTGACGCGGAGCGTGGCAAGGCGTTCTGGGAGGGGCGACTGCGCCACCTAGGCGAGCCAACCCGGCTGGTGCCGGCCATGGCCGGGGGCAAGTTGCCTGGGCTGAGTGGCCAGGGTCACTGCGCCCGCCTGCTGGACTTGGCGAGCACCCAGCAACTGGCCGACTTTGCCCGCCAGCAGCGGGTGACCCTCAACACCCTGGTGCAAGCTGCCTGGTTGCTGCTGTTGCAGCGCTACACTGGCCTCGACACCGTGGTCTTCGGGGCCACCGTGGCGGGCCGCCCGGCAGAGCTCAAGGGCGTCGAACACCAGATCGGCCTGTTCATCAACACCCTGCCGGTGATTGCCCCGATTCGCCCGGACATGCCCCTGAGCGCCTGGCTGCAGGCGCTGCAGGACGACAACCTGGCCCTGCGTGAGCATGAGCACACCGCGCTGTTCGACGTGCAGCGCTGGGCCGGCCTGGAAGGACAGTCGCTGTTCGACAACCTGTTGGTGTTCGAGAACTACCCGGTGGCGCAAGCCTTGCAGGAAGGGGCGCCGCAAAGCCTGGTCTTCGGCGAGGTGGACGTTCATGAACAGACCAACTACCCACTGACCCTGGCAGTGAACCTGGGCCACACCCTGTCGCTCAACATCAACTACGACCGCGCCTGTGTCGGTGAAGCCAGCGTCGAGCGCTTGCTTGGTCAAATGGTGCGCCTGCTCTCGCAGATGACTGGCAACCCCGGGCGGGCCGTGGGCGAATTCCAGGTGCTGGACGCCGATGAGCACGAGTGTGTCATCCGTCAGTGGAACGCCACTGAGGTGCGTTACCCCGAGGAATTCGCCGTGCACCGGCTGTTCGAGCGTCAAGCCCAGGTGCAGCCCGAGGCGATCGCCGTGGTCAGTGGAGCGCACAGCCTGAGCTACCACGCACTCAACCAATGTGCCAACCGGCTGGCCTTGGACCTTACCGCCAGCGGCGTTGGCCCTGACGTGCTGGTCGGCGTGGCTGCCGAACGCAGCCTGGAAATGGTCATCGCCCTGCTGGCCATCCTCAAGGCCGGCGGCGCCTACGTGCCGCTCGACCCCGAGTACCCCCAGCACCGCCTGGCCTACATGATCGAGGACAGCGGCATCGAGCTGCTGCTGACCCAGGCTCATCTGCTCGCCACCCTGCCGGTTGGCGATGCGTTGCGCGTGCTGACGCTGGAAGGGTGTGCCGAGCTGCACGAAGGCGTCGAGCTCGGCGACCCCCAAGTCGTGCTAAGCCCTGAGAACCTTGCCTATGTGATCTACACCTCCGGCTCCACCGGCAAGCCAAAAGGCGCCGGTAACCCCCACCGTGGCCTGGGCAACCGGCTGTACTGGATGCAGCAAGCCTACCCACTGACGGCCCAGGACTGCGTGTTGCAAAAGACCCCGTTCAGCTTCGACGTGTCGGTGTGGGAATTCTTCTGGCCGCTGATGACCGGCGCGCGCCTGGTAATGGCGGCGCCTGGCGATCATCGTGATCCTGCGCGTCTGGTAGCACTGATCGAGGCGCAGCAGGTCACCACCTTGCACTTCGTCCCCTCCATGCTCCAGGCCTTCATGCAGCATCCTGAGTTGTCCGGCTGCGCCAGCCTGCGACAGATCATGTGCAGTGGCGAAGCGTTGCAGGTCGATGCCCAGCAGCGGGTATTCGAGCGCCTGCCTCAGGTGGGGTTGTACAACCTCTATGGTCCGACCGAGGCGGCCATCGACGTCACTCACTGGACCTGCCGCGACGAAGGTGCCGACACCGTGCCCATCGGCCAGCCCATCGCCAACCTGGCCACCTATGTGCTCGACGGTGAACTGGCACCGGTGCCGGTTGGTGTGACTGGCGAGCTGTACCTGGCCGGTACTGGGCTTGCCCGTGGCTACCACCGCCGCCCGTCCCTGACCGCCGAGCGTTTCGTGGCCAGCCCGTTCGTGTCCGGTGCACGCCTTTATCGCACGGGCGACCTGTGCCGTCAGCGCGCTGATGGGGTCATCGAGTATCTGGGCCGCAGCGATCACCAGGTGAAAATGCGCGGTTTGCGCATCGAACTGGGCGAGATCGAATCGCGACTGCTGGAGCAACCGCAGGTTCGCGAGGCCGTGGTACTCGCCGTCGACCTCAATGGCAGCAAGCGTCTGGTCACCTACCTGGTGCCCAGCGACGCCAACCTGCTGAACGATGTGCAGGCACAGCTGGAGTTGCACGAGACGCTTAGCCAGGCGTTGGCGCGTGACCTGCCGGACTACATGGTGCCGACCCAGACCTTGGTGCTGGCGCGCATGCCGCTCAGCCCCAATGGCAAGCTCGACCGCAAGGCTTTGCCGCGCCCGGATTCCAGCGCAGGCGCTGCTGCCCAGGTGGCGCCGCGCAACGCTCTGGAAGCCAGCCTGGTGCAGATCTGGCAGGACGTATTGGGGCTGGAGCACGTCGGTGTCACCGACAATTTCTTTGCCCTGGGCGGCGACTCGATCATCTCCATCCAGTTGGTCAGCCGCGCGCGTCAGGCGGGTCTTGCCTTCAGCGCCAAGGACCTGTTCCAGCAGCAGACCATCGAGAAACTGGCGCTGTGCTGCGACTGCCGTGACCCGCTGGCGGACACGCAAGCCCCGGCGTTGGTGCTGCATGACCTGAGCGAGGCGCAAGTGGCGGCGTTGCCGATCGAGCATGGGCGAGTCGAGGCACTCTACAGCCTGTCGCCGATGCAGAAGGGCATGCTGTTCCTAGGCCTGAACACCCCAGAAGCTGACCTGTACGTCAATCAATTGAGCATCCCTGTGCAGGGTCTGGATGCCGAGCGATTCGCCGCCGCCTGGGCCGCCGTCAGCCAGCGTCACGCGGTGCTGCGCACGGGCTTCCTGTGGCAGGACCTGGAAGCGCCGCTACAGTTCGTCATGGCCGAGCTGCCGGTACCGTTGACCCGCTACGACTGGCGCAGCGAATACGACATCGAGACGCGAGTCCAGGCGCTGGCCGAGGCCGAGCGCAAGCGTGGCTTCGCCCTCGAGTCACCGCCGTTGCAGCGCCTGGTACTGGTGCGCACTGGCGAGGACAGCCATCAGTTGATCTGGACCTATCACCACATCCTCATCGACGGCTGGAGCACTTCGCAGCTGATGGGCGAGGTGCTGGCCCACTACGCTGGGAAGTCGCTCGAGCCGGTGGTCGCCTATGGCAACTACATCGCCTGGCTGCGCGCCCAGGACGCCGACGCTGCCGAAGGCTTCTGGCGCCATCAGTTGGCGCGACTGGACGAGCCGACCTACCTGGTCAACGGCTTCCCGGTGCAACCAGCAGGGCAGGGCCATCATGCGCTGTACACCCGCCTGGATGCCCCCGCCACCGAGCGGCTCAAGGCGTTCGCCAAGGCCCAGCAGGTCACCCTCAACACCCTGGTGCAGGGCGCCTGGCTGTTGCTGCTCAGCCGCTACAGCGGGCAGCGCACCGTGGCCTTCGGTGCCACCATGGCCGGTCGTCCGGCGAGCCTGGCACACAGCGAGCGTATCCTTGGCCTGTTCATCAACACCTTGCCGGTGATCCAGGAAATTGCGCCAGGCCAGTCGGTCGGCCAGTGGCTGCGCGCGTTGCAGGACTACAACCTGGAGATGCGCGAGTTCGAATACACACCGCTGAGCGACATCCAGCGCTGGTCGGGCCGTGGGGGCCAGTCGTTGTTCGACAGCATCATCGTGTTCGAGAACCAGCCGGTGGATCGCACCCTGCGCGAAGGGAGCGGCGAATCGCTGCGTTTCGGCGACCTGCAAAGCGCGGGTGTCACCAACTTCCCGATGGACCTGATGGTCACCCTCGAAGAAGGCCTGGTGATCGAATACATGTACATGCGCGAGCACTTCAGCGAGGCGGCAGTGGCGTCGATCCGGGCCAACATGCAGGGCTTGCTGACACGGCTGGCCAGCGACGCCGATCGCTTGCTTGGCGAGATCGGCCTGCCCGAAGGCACGGACCAGCTCGCTGCGACCCGCATGCCAGCGCCGTCGGACGAGCCGGCCTTCGTGCCTGTGCACCAGCGTATCGCCCAGTTGGCCCTGAGCCAGGGACAGCAGCCGGCGTTGCGAGTTGGCGAGCAGGTACTGAACTTCACCGAGCTCGACCGCCGTGCCAATGCCCTGGCCCATGCGCTGATTGCCCGTGGCGTTGGCTCCGAGATCCGCGTAGGCGTGGCGATGCCGCGCAACGCCGGGCAGGTGATCGCCTTGCTGGCGGTGCTCAAGGCTGGCGCGGCGTATGTGCCGCTGGATGCCAGCTATCCGCGTGAGCGCCTGGAGTACCTGATCCACGACTCGGGCATCGCCTTGCTGCTGAGCGAGTCGTCTTTGCTGCCGCGTTTGCCGGTGCCCGCGACGCTGCAGGTGCTGAGCCTCGATACCCTGGCACTGGACGCACAGCCGCACACGGCGCCGCAGGTCGAACTGCACGCCCATAGCCTGGCCTATGTGATCTATACCTCCGGCTCTACCGGCAAGCCCAAAGGCGTGGCGGTCAGCCATGGCCCGCTGGCCATGCATTGCCGGGCCATCGGCGAGCTGTACGAGATGAGCCCGCAGGACTGCGAGCTGCACTTCATGTCGTTTGCCTTCGACGGTGCCCATGAGCGATGGCTGACTACCCTGACCCATGGCGGCAGCCTGTTGTTGCGCGACGACGCGCTGTGGACGCCGGAGCAGACCTACCAGGCGATGCAACGCCACGGGGTCACCGTGGCTGCGTTCCCACCGGCCTACCTGCAACAGCTGGCAGATCATGCTGAGCAGGCCGGTCACCCGCCGGCGGTGCGGGTCTACTGCTTCGGTGGCGACGCCGTGCCACAGTCCAGTTACGACCAGGCGCGCCGCGCTTTGCAGCCGCGCTACATCATCAACGGCTATGGCCCGACCGAAACGGTGGTGACGCCACTGCTGTGGAAGGCGGCCGAAGGCCAGGCGTGCGACGCGGCCTATGCGCCGATCGGGCGCTGCGTCGGGGCGCGGGTCGGGTATGTGCTCGACCAGGACCTTAACCCATTGCCGGTCGGCGCTGCCGGTGAACTTTACCTGGGCGGCGAGGGCCTGGCCCGTGGTTACCTGGACCGTGCCGGACAAAGCGCCGAGCGTTTCGTCGCCGACCCGTTCGGTGGCCCCGGCGACCGTCTGTATCGCACCGGCGACCTGGTGCGCCAGCGCGCCGACGGCGTCTACGACTACCTGGGCCGTATCGACAACCAGGTGAAGATTCGCGGTTTCCGCATCGAGCTGGGCGAGATCGAGGCGTGCCTGCGCCAGGTGCCGACCGTGGCCGATGCCGTGGTGGTGGCCCGCGAGGGGGGAAGCGGCAAGCAACTGGTCGCCTACGTGGTGGCGGGCAGCGGTCAGGCAACGGGCCTGGGCGAGACACTGCGGGCGCAACTGCAGCGCAGCCTGCCGGACTACATGGTGCCTGCCCAATGGGTGGTGCTTGAGCGCTTGCCACTGACCCCCAACGGCAAGGTCGACCGCAAGGCGCTGCCAGCACCTGAATCCGTGCGCCAGGGTGATGACTTCGTCGCGCCACGGACTGAACTGCAAACGGCCCTGGCCGAGATCTGGCAAGCCGTGCTGAAAGTCGAGCGAGTCGGCCTGACGGACAACTTCTATGACCTGGGCGGTGATTCGATCCTGAGTTTGCAGGTGATCGCCAAGGCGCGGCGCCTGAAAGCGCTGGGGTTGAACCTGAAGCTGCGCGACCTGGTGCAGAAGCCGACCATCGGCCAGCTGACGGGGGCAGGCGACAGTGCCTCGGCGTCGCCGCTGCTGACCCTCAACAGTGCTGTCGAGCAGGTGCCGCCGTTGTTCTGCGTGCACGCAGGATTCGGCACTGTGTTCGACTACGAGCCGCTGGCCCGGCGCCTGAATGGCAAACGCACGCTGGTCGCCATCAGCAACCGCATGCTGCTCGATGCGCAGTGGCAGGACGACTCGCTGGAGAGCATGGCGCGGGACTACGTCACTTACCTGCGTCAGGCCCAGCCCCAGGGACCTTATCACTTGGCCGGTTGGTCGCTGGGTGGGACCCTGGCGTTGTTGATGGCGGCCGAGCTTCAAGCGCAGGGCCAGCAGGTGGCCTTCGTCGGTTTGCTCGACAGCTTCGTGCCGTCTGCCCGCCACGGCGAGCACGACGACTGGCTGGAGGACTTGCAGTCCTTCGCCGGGGTGATGCTGCCAGGTGTCACGGTACCGGCCACGGACGGGCCAGAAAGCCCGGAGACCATTCGCCGGCTGATGGCGCAGATGGTCGTCCAGCGCGACGGCAGTGAGGCGGCCCGGTCGGCCTATGCGGCGTTGGGCAGTGACGAGCTGGCCAATGTGTTCGTGGTGGCCCGCAAGCTCAAGCAGTTGTCGGTGCAGTTGCCGCGCTGCCGCGAAGTGGGGGTAGAACCCGTCAGCTGGTGGGTGCCGGGTCGCGATGCCGAGCGTCAGGCCCTGGCGCAGCAGATCGGTCAGCCGTTGGCCGGTGACGTGCTGCCGTGCGGGCATTTCGAGATCCCCCGTGAGGCAGCCTTGCTCACGGCGCTCGAAGATGCCCTGGATACCCTGACCTTGCCCGTTACGCTCTGCTGACCCTTTCCTTTTTCCTCTCAACCGCCGGTCGTGCCTTGCGCCGACCGGCCTGGAGCATTCCCATGTCCCTGAACCCTGATATCGCTGCCTACCTGCAGCTGGTCGAAGCCGGCCGCGCCGAAGGCAAGACGTTGGCGATGCACGCTGCCAGCCCTGAACAAGCCCGCGAAGCGTTCGACCAATCGTCATTGTTGATGAGTACGGGCGGCGACGACCTTGAGCACATCGAGGCGTTGCAGATTCCCGCCCGCGACGGCACACCGCTGCACGCGCGGTTGTACAGTGCCCACGGCATCGACCGTGAGCGCCTGCAGCCTGGAGTGTTGTATTTCCATGGTGGTGGCTACGTGGTCGGCAGCCTGGACTCCCACGATGCCCTGTGCCGCACCCTGGCAGCGCTGTCCGGGTGCGTGGTGCTGTCGGTGGCCTACCGGCTGGCGCCGCAGTGGCGTTTTCCAACCGCGGTGCACGACGCACTGGATGCCTGGCACTGGTTGCTGGACCAGGGCGCCAGTATCGGTATCGACGGGGAGCGCCTGGCCATCGCCGGTGACAGTGTCGGAGGCAGCCTGGCGGCGGTGGTGGCCAATCACGCGCCGGTGGCGCCATGCCTGCAGGTGATGATCTACCCGGTCACCGATGCCAGCCGCTGGCACGCTTCGGTTCAACGCTACGCCACTGGCCACTTGCTGGAGGCCGACACGTTGGAGTGGTTCTACCAGCAGTACCAGCGCAGCGCCGACGACCGCTTCGACCCACGCTTCTCGCCGCTACTGGAAGCACCTGAGCGGCTGCGCGTGCCGGCGTTGCTGTTGCTCGCCGAATGCGACCCGCTGTTCGATGAAGGCCGCGCCTATGCCGCGCACCTGCGCGCAGCGGGAGTCGAGGTGCAGGAGCGGGTGTACGAAGGCATGACCCATGACTTCATGCGCATGGATGCATTGGTGGACGAAGCGCAGGAGGCGCTGGAGGTGATCGCCGAGGCGTTGCAGCGGCGGTTGATGCATGTCGGTTAAGGTTCAAGAGGGCTGCTTTGCAGCCCATCGCTGGCCAAGCCTGCGATGGGCCGCAGGGCGGCCCCGAAGGGTTCAAGCGTTGATCAGAACTTGGCGCGCAGTGCCAGGTTGAAGTTGCGCGGTTCGCCGTAGAAGTTCCAGTAGTTCGGGTTACCGAGGGTCTGGTAGTACTTCTTGTCGAATACGTTATCCAGGTTGTACTGGACTTCGAGGTTCTTGTTGATCTCGTAGATCGCGTGCAAGTTGGTCAGGTGGTAGGCGTCCTGCTGGATCTTGTAGGTCTCGCCGACCTCGGTCTGGGTCATCTTGCTCTGCGCATAGAAGCTGCCGCCCACACGCAGGTGGTTGAGCGCGCCTGGCAGGCGGTAGTCGGTGGCCAGCTTGAACAGGTGACGTGGCGAGGCGGTGTTGAAGTCTTCGCCCTTCTGCTCGCCGCCGATGTACTTGGACTGGGTGTAGGTGTAGCCCGCGGACAGGTTCCAGTCCGGCAGGATCTCGCCGTTGAGCTCAAGCTCGATACCCTTGTTGCGGACCTTGTCGGAGGCGCGGTAGCAGCCGTCGGGGCAAATGGTTTCAGCGACCAGTTCGGCACGGCCGGTCTGGTCAGCCTGGAAGATTGCGATGGAAGTCTGCAGGCGCTTGTCGAAGAATTCGCCCTTCAGGCCGATCTCGTAGTTGCTGCCAGTCATCGGCTTGAGCATGCTTCCGTCGGCAGCCTGATTGTCTTGCGGCTTGAAGATTTCGGTATAGCTGGCGTAAGCCGACCAGTTTTCGTTCAGCTCCTGAATCAGGCCTGCGTATGGCGTGACTTCGCCACTTTTGGAGAAGTGGCCATGGTCACTGTCTTCGCGGATGCCATTGGTGTCGGTCAAGGTGTCGAAGCTGTACCAGCTCAGGCGGCTGCCGAGAATGAACTTCGTGGTGTCGGTCAGGCTGAAGCGGCTGGCGACATAAATACCTTTCTGTTCCTGGGTACGGTTGTACTTCCACTGGTTGACGTTGAGGTTTTCCGGCTTTGGCGGGTCGAACGCACCGAGGTTGTTCATGTCGACGATGTAGCGGTAGGTGGCATCGCGTCCACCATGGTAGTCGAAGTCGTCCTTGTTCCAGTTACCGCCGACGATCAGGTCATGCTGGCGACCAAGCAGCTGGAACGGACCGGTGAAGTAGCCGTCGATGCTGGTCTGGGTGTCGTCGTAACGAAACAGGCGAGGGTTGAGGGTATACAGGTCGGTGCCACCGCCAGGGAAGGTGTAGTTGCCCAGGAAGTCCGACTTGGCCCACATCTGGTTGACGGCGATCACGCCTTTCCAGCCGTTGTCGAAGGTGTGCTGGACATCGGCGAACAGGGTGGTGTTGCGCTTGTCCAGGTGGTTCCAGTCGCCGGTCAGCGAGGTGGAACGGGAGATTGGGTAGAACTCGCCGTTCTCCTTGGTCGGCAGGCCCGACCAGTCGTAACCGGAGTTGCGTTCTTTCTGGTAGGTGAAGCCGAAGGTGGCCACGGTCGACTCGTCCAGGTCAGCCTCCAGGATGCCGTAGAACAGCTGGTTTTCCTTCTGGGCGGTGTCCAAGTAGCTGTTGGCATTGTTGTACGAGATCACCGAGCGGCCACGCAGGGTACCGGCTTCGTTCAGTGGCGAGGACACATCGACCATGGTCTTGTAGTTGTCCCAGGAACCGACTGAGGTTTCGATCAGGGCCTGACGCTCGGCAGTCGGGCGCTTGCGGATCAGGTTGATGGAGGCCGAGGGGTTGCCCGCGCCTTCCATCAGGCCAGTGGCGCCGCGCACGATCTCCACGCGGTCGTAGATGTCGGTGTTTGGCTTGGATTGGGCATCCATCGAGTAGGCGTTGCCGATGTTGGTCGGTACGCCGTCGATCTGCAGGTTGTCCACCGACTGCCCGCGAGCCTGGTAGATCGAACGCTCACCGCCGTTCTTGACGATGGTGATGCCAGTGGCGTTCTTCATCACGTCGTCGAGGTTCTGCATGTTCTGGTCGTCCATGCGCTGGCGGGTGACGACGGTCACGGACTGCGGCGTTTCACGCAGGGACATCGGCAGCTTGGTGGCGGTGCTGGAGCGGCCGGTAGCGTAGGCGTGGGTGCCCTCGGTGGTCTCGCCCAGGGACGCGCCACTGATGTTGGTCGGTGCCAGTTCCAGATCGGCGCTGTTGCCCTTGCGCAGCAGGATCACCTGCGGGTTGCCCTGCAGGGTGAAGGTCATGCCGGTGCCGCCCAGCAACAGGGACAGGGCGCGGGCCGGTTCTGCGCGTTGTTTCACCGCCTGGCTGGTGAGTCCGCTGACGTCATCGGGGTTGAACAGGATCTGCATGTCGGCCTGGCGACCGAATGTTTGCAAGGCGCTGGCCAGTGACTGGGCCGGGATGTCGAAGCTGGCTTCCTGGGCCTGGACCTGGGCGGCAATGGGCAGTGCAAGGAGCAGGCCGAAGCGAGGCAGAGGCTTGAAGCGCAGGGTGCAGCGCATGACGAGGCTGGCGAGGCTGAAGGGTTTGTGGACGGGCGACATTTCAAATGCTCATGTAAGTGAACGGCAGATTTTTTGGTTGTTGATAAGAAGACGCATTCAGCGACAAATTCCGGAAAGAACCTGTCGCTGTTTTTTCTTGTCGTCTCAGGCCGGTACGGGGGATGAGCTCACTTTGCCGCTGTGCATCCTCACCAACTGGTCCGCTACATCGAAGTAGCGGTCGTCGTGAGAGATGACGATGATGGTCTTGCCCAGCCGTTTCAGGTCGGGCAGCAACTCGGTGTAGAAAATGCGGCGGAAGGTCGGGTCCTGGTCTGCCGCCCACTCGTCGAACACCAGTACCGGGCGCTCTTCTAGCCAGGCATTGATCAGGGCCAGGCGCTTGCGCTGGCCGGTCGACAGGTCGGTGGTGGTGAAGCTGCCGTCGCGCACGCTGACCTTGTGGCCGATCTCCAGGCGTTGCAGGTAGCGGTTGGCGTCGTCGGGGATGTGCAGGTCGCCTTCGACCACGTCGTCGAACAGGTAGTAGTCGGCGAAGATGGTGGTGAACAGCTGGCGGTATTCGTCGCGGTTGCTCGGGTCTATGGCCTTGCCGTTGAGGCGGATCTCGCCCTGGTGCGGGGCGTATAGGCCCAGTAGCAGTTTGATCAGGGTCGTCTTGCCGCAGCCGTTCTCGCCGACGATGAAAACGATGTCGCCTTGCTCGATGCGCAGGTTGACCGGACCCAGGCGGAACGGCTCGCTGCCTTCGACCGGCGGGAAGGCGTAGCCTACGTTGAACAGTTCCAGGCTGTGCACCGGCTCGGGCTTGCTGGCCTTGGCGTCGAGCAGCAGGTGCGGCTCGGGCGAGGAGAACTGCTCGGACAGCTGGGCGACGCGGGCGAAGGCGACCTTGGCGCGGCTGACGATGGGCAGGGTGCCGATCAGGTGTTCCAGCGGGCCTTTCATGTACAGCAGCACCAGCACGAAGCCGCTCATCACGGTCTTGTCGTCGCTGGGCCACAGCGACTGCAGCACCAAAGCCATGCCGATGACCACGAAGAACAGCATCGAACCGAAGGTCTTGGCCACCACGAAGGTGTTGATGGCTTTGATCTGGGTCTTGCAGATGAAGTCGGCGGTGGCCTGCACGCCCTGGCTGAACATGCGGTTGCGGCGAGGACGGTGGATGCGCAGTTCCTTGGCGCCTTCGGCGATGGCGCTGTAGTTCTTCTGCAGGGTGTCCTCGGCTTCACGGGCGGTGGCGAAGCCACGACCGCCGCTGGTCTGGGCGACGAACTGGGCGGCGCTGCCGATGGCGATGGCCACCACCATCAACAGGAACATTGGCCAGGACAGCATGGCCAGGTAGCCCAGGCAACCGAGCGTCACGGTCATCGAGATGGCCAGCGGGGCGAAGGCGAAGGCGAAGTCGCTGATGGTGTCGACATCGTGGGTCAGCACAGGGATCAGGCGATGGCTGCGGTAGCGCTCGATCTGCTCGATGGGGGCGGCGAGGGTTTTCTCGCCCAGCGTCTTGCGCAGCTTGGCGATGATGTTCTGGCCGACGTAGTTGGTGCCGATGTCGGCGCTGATCGAACAGGTCAGGGCCAGCAGGCACAGGCCGGCGAAGGCTGCGATGGCGGTGCTGGTGATGTTGCCGCCGCTATGCAGGGCGTTGTTGATGCTGGCGAGCAGCGCGGTGACGCTAAGGCCACCGACCATCCCCAGGACGATGGAGAGGGCAACGATGGGCCAGAAGGGTCTGAGCAGGGCGAACAGTTCGCTGAGGGCGCCGCGGGGAGGCTGAGTCATGGGGCAGGGTTCCGCTTTGGAAAATGGCTGTGGGCTCCCTGTAGGACGACTGGTGGGCAGGGGAATTTAGCGCGCCTCTGGGGGGGGCGCCTTGCGCCCCTTTGTCGTTCAGAGATCGCGTACTACACGAAAGCCGATCCAATCGCCGCGTTCGTTGGGGTAGAGGTCGTTGCGATTACCGGAGCGAGAGAACACCGGGGCCTCGCCATAGTCGTTGCCGCGAATGCTCTGGAACCTGCAGTCTTTCTCTTGCCATGGGCTGCCATCGCTCGGCGCGCCAACATAGTTGTCGTGCTTGCAGTCGGCGGTCCACTCATAGATGTTGCCGTGCATGTCGTACACGCCAAAGGCGTTGGCCGGGAAGCTACCGACCGGCGCGGTGTAGCTGTAGCCGTCGGCCGGCCCGTAGGTATTGGCGTGCTTGGCGATGCTGTACTCCTTGCCTTCGTCGAAGGGGAAGGGGAACGGGCCGGTGCTGCCAGCACGGGCGGCGTACTCGCGGACCGACTCGCTGGGCAGGCGGTAGGGCTTACCGGTCTTGTTCGACAGCCAGGCGACGTAGTCCTGGGCTTCCTTGAGGTTCATGCACACGGCAGGGTGGCGGCTGGTCACCGGGTAGTTGCCGCCATAGGTGGGGCGGCCACCCTGGGTGGCGGTGCCGGCCTGACACAGGCGGCCAGGGCGTTCGTCACCGCTGGGCATCATGTAGCCGGTGGCCTGGATGAAGGCGTCCCACTCGGCGAAGGTAATGGGGAAGCGGCTGATAGCGAAGGGCTTGGTGAAGGTGACCTTGTGCAGCGGGCCTTCATCGGCCTGGCGTCCGACTTCGTCATCGGGGGTGCCCATCATGAACGAGCCGGTGGGCAGGACCACCATCTCCGGGCAGTCTTTCTCGCAGTCCTTGAAGACAGTACCGGGCTTGGGCGTGCCCGCCTGAGCCCAGGCGCTGGCGGTGAGCAGGGCGAGCAGTGCCAGCGGCGCGAGGACCGGTAGGGTGCGGCGGTGGCGTACGTGGGGTTCAGGGTTCATGAGTCGTCTCGTGCGAAGGGAATTCGGGCGTCACAGCTGGGCGCTGAGCAGTGTCATGAAACGGTCGATCTGCGCTTCGTCGTTGAGCAGGCCGGGTGCGGTGCGGATGACCGGGCCGACGTCGCGGTACACCGCATCGACGATCGCCTTCTGCCGCAGCAAGGCGGCGGCAACCTTGTCGCTGTCGCGGTCCTTGACTCGGAAAAAGGTGAAGCCTGCGCTATGTTGCGCAGCCATCGGGGTGACCAGTTCGACCTGGCGGTGTTCGCCAAGGCGCTGCTTGAGGTAGCTGTTGAGCTGATGAATACGGCCCTGGACCTCGGCCTTGCCCAGTTGCAAGTGCAGCTTGAACGCCTCGTCCAATGCCCAGCGGTGCTCGAAGGCGTGGTAACCCCCAGGGGTGAGGCTGGTGGCGAAATCGGTGTCCTGGGAAAAGGTCGGGATCAGCGGCGTGATGTTTTTGAGTTGTTCGCTGCGCGCACAGACGATGCCGGTACCACGCGGGCCGAACATCCACTTGTGGGTGCCGGCGATGAAGTAGTCGCAGTTCATCTGCGGGAAGCTCAGGTCTTCCACGCCAAAACCATGCACGCCGTCGACCACATAGAGGATGCGATCGACCTCGGCGCGGTCGCGGTTGTGCCGGTCGACCACCGCGCCGATTTCCGCCAGGGGTAGCTTCACGCCGCTACCCGACTGTACCCAGGTCATGCCCAGCACCCGTGTGTTGGAGCGAATGGCGCGGTCGATGTTGCCGACGATCTCGTCGGTGCTGACCTTGGCCGGGTCCTTGAACAGGCGGATTCGGCGCACTTGGGTACCTTGACGCTGGGTGCGAAAGTCAAGCACCGCCTCGGCGGCGGAATGCTCGTGGACGGTGGTCAGGATCTCCTGGTCCGGGCGCACGTGCAGGCCACCGTAGATAATCGCCAGGCCTTCGGTGGTGCTGCCGGTCAGGGCGATCTGGCCGGGGCGTGCCTGCAGGTACTTGCCCGCCCACGCGCGAACCCGGGCCTCGTGCTGCCAGGGTTCCTGGCGGTCCCAGTCCATGACCAGGCCTGGGTTGCGATCGACGCTGGCGCGGTAGCGATCGATGGCGTCCTGCACCGGTTTAGGGTGCGAGGTGATCAGGAAGTTCGAAAGATGCAGGTAGTCCGGGTCCTGGTTGAACAGCTGACGCAACTGCGTCCATTGGTTACCCTGGGTCGATGGTTTTGCTGGATTGGCCAGGGCTTGGCCGAGGCCGCCGCCAAAGGGCAGGGCAACGGCGAGCAGGCTGGCCTGTTTGAGAAAAGTACGGCGGTCGCTCATGGTTGCGCTTACCGGGTAGAGGAAAGAGAAGGGCTGGCGGCCTTTTCAACCTGGGCCCAGACACGCAGGAAATTGCCGCCCCACAGCTTGGCGATATCGGCTTCGCTATAGCCACGCTGGATCAGTTCGGCGGTGACGTTGCGCACCTGGCTCACATCCTCCCAACCTCGCACGCCACCCCCTTCGTTGAAGTCCGAGGCGATGCCGACGTGGTCGATACCGATCTTGCGCACGGCGTAGTCGATGGCATCGCCCAGGTCCTTGAGGCTGGCCTTGGGTTCTTCGTCGAGAATGGCGTACAGCTGGCTGGCGTAGCTGCCGAAACGCTGCTCGGGCCAGGCGGCGATGATCGGGTCGCCGGGCATCAGGGCCATGGCCAGGTTGGGCAGCGGTGGCAGGTCGAACTTGGCGCGCAGGGCGTTGAGCTTGTCCTGGGTCTTTTGCGTGAGCGGGCGCAGGTAGCCGGAGAAGCCGACGATCTGCACTACGCCGCCGCTGTTCTTGATCAGTTGCATCTCGCGGTCGCTGAGGTTGCGTGGGATATCGACCATCGCCCGTGGCGCAGAGTGCGAGGCGACGATGGGCGCGCGGCTCAGGGCGCTGACTTGTTCCAAGGCCTGGGTGGACATCTGCGAGACATCGATGATCACCCCCAGGTCATTGAGCCGTTGCACGGCCTGCTTGCCGATGGGTGAGAGACCACCCAGGGCGTCGGGTGAGTCGTTGAAGAACGGCAGCGGGCGCGAGGAGTCGGCCCAGTCGTTGTTGCCGATGTAGCTGAAGCCGAACATGCGCATGCCCCGTGCGGCCCACTTGTCCAGCAGGTTCAAGTCGTTGCCCAACGGGTAGGCGTTGAGCATGCTGATGAAGATGGCGAACTTGCCCTCGCCGTGCAGGCGGCGGAAATCGTCGGGGGTATAGGCGATACCGACCTGGTTGGGGAAGTCGCGCACCAGGCCGGAGATGATCTTGTAGCGCACCTCCTGCTGATTACGGGCCTCCTCGACAAACCCTGCGGTCGGCCGGTGCGGTGCATCGGGGCCGTTCCAGATTTCCGGCCAGCCGAAGAGGGTCAAGGCGGCGCCGGACAATCGTCCTTTGGCGGCCTTGGCCAGGTCGAACTGGCCGTCGCCATCCTTGTCCGCCTCCTGGCCATGGGTACCGAAGTCCAGCGGCAGGGTGATGTGGCTGTCGAAGGAGATCAGCCGATCCTGCAGCTCGTCGGCCTGCTTGATCACCTCGCGCGGGTAGTGCGGGGCGGAGTTCAGCCATTGGTTCCAGGCCAGGTAGCCACCGGCACCGAGCAGCAGGGCCAGGGGCACACCGATGTACAAGGTTTTCTTCCAGCGAGGTTGTGTCATTGCCATCTCGTTTCAGGTCCGCGAATGCCGGGGCTTGGGCTGTCTGGGAGGGACGAGCGTGGCGGGGGGAAATTTAGCGAGGGGCAGCGACGACCTGGCTAAATTTCGCCGGGGAGCATACGTCCTTGCTGGGACAGCGCCTGCTTCATGGCGGACACAGGTAGGGTAATGACGATTTCTCGACGAGGTTTCATGACCGGTGTGGCCCTGGCGGGCGCGGCCCTGCCGGCGGTCCACTATGCGCACCGCGAGCTGACCAGGGATGAGTTTCCGGTCACCCCGGGGGAGGCCAGCGTGGAGCTTGCCGACACCGCCGGCCAACGCCTGGGCAACCGCCTGCGCGGTATCTGGGCTATCCGCTTCGAAGGGGCCGATGCCGGGCTTGCGGGTCTGCCGGCTCAGCAGCTTGAACTGTTCATCGACGTTGCCGCGCGAGGACGTGGCGTGCGCGGTTGCCTTGACACGGCACAACGGCTGCGCAGCGAAAAGGCGCCGCGTTACCAGTTGATCGGTGACCTGGCCGAGTCCGATTCCAATCGCCTTTACTGGCGCCTGATGCCAACGGATGCGAGCCATCGAGGTTATGAAATGGCGATCACCCTGGATCAGGTGTGGGGCGAGTTCGGCAATGCCGGCAGCGAGACCCTGAGTGGGCAGATTGCCGCGCTGGACCGGTCCCTGGCGCTGCCGTTGCAGGACAACCGCTTCGTCGCCATTGGCCAGCGCTTCCCCGAAGCGCGCCAGACCATTGGCCTTGAGCCGGCCTTGCTGGACTGGCTGATTTCCCCCGAGCACCGACTGTTCCACCAGTTGTGGCATGCCTCGCGTGACAAGTGGCACAACCTCTCGGAGGAAAAGCGCAATGCCCTGCGCGGCCTGGGGTGGCAACCTGGCCCTCGTGAGCGCGAGCGTGATGCGCGCGGCAAACTCAAGGACCGCAACGGCTCGGGCGAGGACTTTTTCTTCATGCACCGGCACATGCTCGCTGCGGCCCGTGCGCTGCAGCCGCTGCCGTCGTGGTCGAGCTTTCCGTTGCCGCAGCCGGAGCTTGAACGCGACCGCCTGGGTTTTGCCCGTTACTTCGATAACCTCGACGGCTGCTCGGTGCCGCCGACCTGGCTGGCGCCGGGGGACGATGCGTTCAGCGAGTGGGTCAACGGCATCAAGCGTGCCGAGACGTTCCATGGCAACTTCGCGGTATGGGAGTCTCGGTATCGCGACCCGCGTTACTTGTCGCGGATGACCTTGGGGCAATTGGGCTCGGAGATGGAGCTGGGCCTGCACGACTGGCTGCACATGCGCTGGGCGTCGGTGCCGCGCGACCCCTCCAACGGCGCGCCGGTGCCGCTGGCCCGCGAGCTGGATGACTTTGCGCCGCGTTGGTATGCAGCGGAAAACGACTTTTTGGGCGACCCGTTCTCGTCCCATGTGCACCCGGTGTTCTGGCGGTTTCATGGTTGGATCGACGATCGCGTGGAGGACTGGTTCGCCGCCCATGAGCGTTTTCACCCGGGCGAAGTCAGCCGGATGCAGGTCAACGGCGTGCCGTGGTTTGCGCCGGGGCGCTGGGTGGAGGTGGCTGACCCCTGGCTGGGGCCGGATACCCATGGCTGCAGTACAGTGCCTGGGGTAAGGCCGGGCAGGTCGGTGGAGATGGATGTCGAGACCATGAAGCTGGCATTGCGCATCATCTTTGGCGAGGACGAAGGCAAGTTGGCCGGGTTCATGCGCCAGGTGCCGAAACGGCCGTGGTATGCGCGGCATCTTTCATTGAAGGGATTGCTGGCCTGAGTGCGCCATGGGTTGGATTGATCTCCAACCTTCGTGGCATCGAACTATTCGTGGGAGCGGCCAGGCGTCGCGAAAGGGCTGCACAGCAGCCCCGTGTGTACTCACTGGGCTGTTTTCACGTGCCAGCCGCCACCCAGTGCCTTGTACAGGGCCACGCTCGCTTGCAATCGCGCCAAGCGCAACTGCGCCTGCTGATCCTGTGCCTCGTACAGCGTGCGCTGGGTTTCCAACACCGTCAGCAGCGTTTCGGCTCCGGCACCGTAACGTTGCTGGGCGAGGTCGAAGGCCAGGCGGGCCTGTTGCACTTGCTCATCCTGCCATTGCCGTTGCCGGTCGACGCCATGGATGGCGTTGAGCGCTTTCTCGACGTCGGCGAAGCTGGCCAGGATGCTGCTGCGATAGGCCTCGAGCAACTCCTCTTGCTCTGCCTCGGCCAATTCACGTGAGGCCCGCAGTCGGCCGTTGTTGAAGATCGGCGCGACCAGGCCGGAGGTCAGCGTGTAGTACGGGCTGTCGAAGACCTGGGGCAGGGTGCGGGCCCCCGAACCGAACTCGGCACCGAGGGTCAGCTTTGGTAGCAGGGCGGCCCGTGCGACCTGCACATTGGCGCTGGCGGCCGCCAGGCGCGCTTCGGCGGCTGCGATGTCTGGCCGGCGGGTCAGCAGGTCGCTGGGCATACCGCTGCCAATTGCCGGCCACTGCACCGTGTCGATGCGCTCGTCGCTGCCGGGCAAATGTTGCACGGGGTCGCCGAGCAGGGTGGCCAGCGTGACGCGGTTGTCCTGCTGGCGTTGCTCAAGCAGCGGCAGTTGGCGCTCCTGGGCGGCCACCAGGCTACGTTGTTGCGCCAACTCAAGGCGCGTGGCCGAGCCAGAGCGCTGCCGCACCTCGACCAGGCCCAGCACATCCCGCGCATTGCGCAGGTTCAGGCGGGCGATGCGCAGTTGCTCATCCAGTGCCAGCCCTTGCAGGTAGCTATCGGCAACGGCACTGACCAGGGTCAGTTCCACAGTCTGGCGGTCGAAGCGGCTGGCGTCCAGGCCATGCAGGCCGCTGTCGCGTGCGGCGCGCAGGCCGCCCCAGAAGTCGATCTCGTAGGTCGCGCTGAGCGTGGTGCCAAACGAGGTGCTGGTGCGTTCGCTGCTGCTGACATCGAGCTGGTCGCTGCCGTCGCCCCGCAGCAGGTGCTGTCGGCTGCCTTCAAACCCGAAGTTCAACGCCGGCAGCAGTGGCGCACCGGCGATCACGGCGCGGGCCTGGGCCTGGCGTACACGTGCGGTGGCAGCCGCCAGGTCGTAGCTGTTGCGCCGCGCACGTTCAACCAGACGGTCCAGTTCGGGGCTGGCGAAGGCTTTCCACCACTTCGTCTGTGGCAGGGTGAGCCCGGCAGCACCGGTCTCTCCTTGCCAGTTATCCGGTGGTGCGATGCCGCTTTCGGGCGGTGGCGGTGTGCTGCAGGCGGCGAGGCAAAGGCTCAGGGTCAGCAGGCTGATGCGGCTTGGCAATGTCATGGGTTATTCGCTGGTAAGGGCTTTGACCGGATCGAGACGCGCCGCCTTGCGGGCCGGCATGAAGCCGAACACGATGCCGGTGACTACGGCGCAGGCGAAGGCGCCGAGGATGGCGGGTAGGGCGAAGGCCACGGCGACCCCGGCAAGCATCAGGCCTGCGCCGATGCCCAAGGCCAGTGCGATGCCGGTCAGGCCGCCGACCATCGACAGCATCACCGCCTCACTGAGGAACTGGCGCAGGATGTCGCGCTGGCGGGCGCCGGTGGCCATGCGAATACCGATCTCGCGGGTGCGTTCGCGCACGGTCATCAGCATGATGTTCATCACCCCGATGCCGCCGACCAGCAGGGAGATCGCGGCGATCGCCCCCAGCATCAGCGACAGGCTGTTCTGGGTGCGGGCTTCGGCCTGGATCAGTGCGGCGTCGTTGGTCAGCTCGAAGTCTTGCTTGCCTTGGTGACGCTGGCGCATCAGGTGATCGATGGCTGCTTCGGTCTCGGCCACTCGTGCCGAATCTCGGGCGGCGATGATCACGTATTCCGGGTCCTGGGTACCGAACAGGCGAATGGACGCTGCCGAGTAGGGCACGACGATGCGTTCGTCGCTGTTCTGGTCGCCGGAGCTGGCGCCTTTTCCGGCCAGCACGCCGACGATCTGGAACGGTACGTTGCCGAGCAGCAGGTACTGGCCGATCGGGTCGCTGCCAGGTTCGAGCAGCGTGTCGCGTACCTTCTGGCCGATCACCGCGACGGCGGCGCCAGTGCGTTCGTCGCTGTCGCTGAAGAAGCTGCCCTGGACCACCGGCCAATTGAGGATGTAGGGGAACTCGATATTGTTGCCGCCGACGTAGAATTTCTGGTTGTTGTTGCCGTGGCGCACCATCACGTCGTCCCCGATCACCGGCATGATCCGCGTCACCTGGGGCAGTTCGGCAATCGCCGCAACATCGTCCAGGGTCACCACGCCGGCGGGCTCACGCAGGGTGGCGTGGCGACCGTTGAGGTAGAGGATGTTCGAGCCGAAGGCGGCCATCTGTGCCATGACCTGGCGTTTGCTGCCTTCGCCCACAGCCAGCATGACCACCACCGAGGCGACGCCGATGACGATGCCGAGCAGGGTCAGGGCAGTGCGAAAGCGATTGATCCACATGACCCGCCAGGCTGCCTGCAAGGCTTCGACCAGCTCGCCCTTCCAGGCGCCACGCTCAGTGGCGCCGCGATCCAGGCGTTCGCGCAGGTCTTCGGCCTGCAGGCCTCGGTGCGGATTGACCGGTGGCTGGTCGTCGGCCGAATCGCTGATCACCAAGCCGTCGCGAATCTCGATCACCCGGTGTGCGCGTGCCGCCACCTCGCGGTCGTGGGTGATAAGGATGATCACATGCCCCTGGCTGGCCAGTTCGTCGAGCAGGGCCATGACTTCGGCGCCGCTGTGGCTGTCGAGGGCTCCAGTGGGTTCGTCGGCGAGGATGATGTGGCCGCCGTTCATCAGCGCGCGGGCGATGGAAACGCGCTGTTGCTGACCGCCGGACAACTGGTGCGGGCGGTTGCCCGTGCGGCTGGCCAGGCCCAGGCGTTCGAGCAGGGCGGCGGCGCGGGCGTGGCGCTCGCTGGCCGGTAAGCCGGCATAGATGGCTGGCATTTCGACGTTTTCCTGGGCCGAGCCCGAAGGAATCAGGTGGTAGCCCTGGAACACGAAACCGAAGGCCTCGCGTCGCAGCCAGGCCAGCTCGTCGGTGTCCAGCTCGGCCACGTCCTTGCCGGCGAAGCGATAGCAGCCGGAACTGGGGCGGTCGAGGCAGCCGAGGATGTTCATCAGGGTCGATTTGCCAGACCCTGACGCGCCGACGATGGCGACAAATTCGCCGGGGTGCACGCGCAGGCTGATACCGCGCAGGACTTCGACCTTGGGTGTGTCGAGGCCGCCGTAGACTTTGCGGATGTCGCGAAGCTCGATCAGGGGGGCGGACATTCAACCTCCGCTGGCGGCAGGGGCGCCGATGAGCAGGCGTTCGCCTTCGCGGACACCGTCGAGGATCTGTACCCGCAGCCGGTCGCTCAGGCCGGTGCGCACTTGGCGCTGCTCGACCTTGCCGTCGCGGGTGAGTACCTGGGCCATGCGCAGGCCGTCACCATCGCTGTCGTCCAGCGCCGCCAGCGGTGCGGTCAGTACCTGGCTGGCCTGGCCGGCGACGAAGAACACCTGGGTGGTCATCTCGGCCATCAGTGCCCCGTCAGGGTTGTCCACGTCCAGCAGCACGGTGTACTGCACGACTTGGCTGCCGGTCGTGCCGGAGGTGGCGCTGGTCGGGCTGCCGCCGCCCTGGCTGGACTGCTCCAGCGGCTTGGGCGGAATCGGCAGTATCTGGCGCACGGTGCTGGTCCAGCGGCGCTTGCCACCGGCCAAGGTGGTGAAGTAAGCGCTCATGCCGGGCTTGACCTTGCCGATATCGGCCTCGGAGACCTGGGCCCAGACGGTCATCGGCGACAGCTTGGCGATGCGCAGGATCAGGGGCGTCTGTTGCTGGGCATTCAGGGTCTGGCCCTCGCGGGCGTCCACGGCAACCACGGTGCCGTCCATGGGCGCGTAGATGCGCGTGTAGCCAAGTTCGGCCTGGTCGCTGCGCAGGCTGGCCTGGGCCTGAAGGATCTGCGCCTGGTACATGTCGATGCGGGCCTGGGTGACCTTGAGCTGGGCGTCGGCAGCCTGCACGTCTTCCTCGCGGGTGGCACCAGCGGCGGCCAGGTCGCGCTGGCGTTTGAGCTGTTGCTGGGCCAAGCGGTACTGGGCGCGCTGCTCGGCCAACTGGGCCTTGAGGTTCTCGATCGAGTAGCGGCCGGCGTCGAGCCTGGCCTGCTGGGTTGACGGGTCGATCTCGACCAGCAACTGGCCCTGGTGAACCTGGTCGCCCGCTTCGACATGCAGGCGACGGATCTGCCCCGAGGCCTGGGCGCCGACATCGACGTAGCGACGAGGTTGCAAGGTGCCCAGGGCGGTGACGCTGCTTTCGATATCGGCGCGGGTGACGGTTACCGTGCTGGCCGGCTGGTTGTCGAATGGCAAGGTCTTCCAGGCCAGCAGGCTGCCCAGGCCAAGCAGGCCCAGGCCACCGAGGAGGATGCGGCGGCGAGTGTTGGGTAAGCGTCTCATGCGGACTTCCAGCCAGGGGTGATGGCCACACGCAGCCAGTCGAGGCGCGCAGGGAGGTCCCCGTTAGACGAAGATCAGCATGCGGGATTTACCCAGGTTGGGGGTACCGCTGTGTGTTGCTGAGAATAATTATAATTTGTAAGATTGCACGCTGATATCACATATTCCCGCGTCCCCGCACACCTGTGGCAGGGCAGGGCGACGCCAGGTGCCGCTGTGGAACATTACTATCGTGAACTGGTGAGTTTCCTTTCCGCACGCCTTGGCAGTCGCCAGGCGGCGGAGGACGTTGCCCACGATGCCTACCTGCGGGTACTGGAGCGCACCGACGCGCAGCAGATCGAGCATCCGCGCGCCTTCCTGTACCGGACCGCGCTCAACCTGGTGGTAGACCGTCATCGGCGTCAGCGTGTGCGCCAGGCCGAACCCTTGGACGTGCTGGACAGCGACGAGCGCTGGCACATTCAGGCACCGTCCCAGGAAATGCAGCTCGATCAGCGCCTGGCACTGATGCAAAGGGCCCTGGACGAATTGAGCAAGCCTTGCCGCGACAGCTTCCTGTTGCGCAAGCTCGAGGGCCTTTCACACCAGCAGATCGCCGAGCGGCTGGGCGTTTCCCGAAGCATGGTGGAAAAACATATCGTCAACGCCATGAAGCATTGCCGCTTGCGCATGCGGCAATGGGAATAGTGAAAAGCCGGTGAAACACGAATGAAAATTCTGTACGCGGCAACTTGATTTCTGGAAAGTTCCCGACAACTATCAATGAAGACCCTGCCGAATTCATGGTTTCGGCAGTTGCCTCGTCGGCGCAGTTTGGTCAGGGAGTTTCCCTTAACTAGCTAACTGCCCAGGTCCGATGATGCCCAACAAAACGATGCGCATCCTTATCGCCGACGAGCACCCCAGCCAGCGCTTGCACCTTGAGCGACTGCTCAATGGCCTGGGCTATTTCCGGATCGCGCCGGTGCAAAGCTTCGAAGAGCTGCAGCGCCTGGTGCAGTGCGCGCTGCAACCTTTCAACCTGTTGGTCGGCAATATCGAGTTGGGTAGTCACTGCGGGGTCGACCTTGAGCGCTTTTGCCGGGTCAACGCACAGATTCAGCACGCCTTGCTCTATCACTCACAGTCTGTGACGGTTCCAGACGTGCCGCCGGCCGAGCGCCAGGCGGTCAGCATCAGCCTGCCCCAGGTGCCGGACGACGAAGCGCTGGGTTCTTTCATGGCGATCATCGATGCGCCAGTGTTGGTCGGCAAGCTTGGCCTGCCTTCGAGCGTCGCCAGCCATCTGGCGTTTCCGCGCGCTCGCCAGCATTTCCCGTCGACCGTATTCAGCCGGACCCATTGAACCTGAAGGGGTACCCAAGGGTAAGCATTTGCTATCCTCTTGCCCTTTGCCGATTTGCGGACCCCTGCCATGACTGCCAACCACACCGCTCCTGCGCCCCGGTTCAGCCGCAGCGACCACCGGACCCTGGGTCTGGCGGCACTGGGCGGCGCCCTGGAGATCTACGATTTCATCATCTTCGTGTTCTTCGCGTTGACCCTGAGCCAGCTGTTCTTCCCACCGGAAATGCCGCAATGGCTGCGCTTGCTGCAAAGCTTCGGGATCTTCGTGACCGGTTACCTGGCCCGCCCGCTGGGTGGGATTCTCATGGCGCATTTTGCCGACCATCTGGGCCGCAAGCGGGTGTTCAGCCTGAGCATCCTGATGATGGCCCTGCCGTGCCTGTTGATCGGTGTGATGCCGACCTACGCCGACATCGGCTACGCCGCCCCACTCATTCTGCTGGCGCTGCGCATCCTGCAGGGGGCCGCGGTGGGAGGCGAGGTGCCCAGTGCCTGGACTTTCGTCGCCGAGCACGCCCCGCCAGGGCGACGGGGATATGCACTGGGCTTCCTGCAGGCCGGGCTGACCTTTGGCTACCTGCTGGGTGCCTTGACCGCAACCTTGCTGGCGCAGGTCTTCACCGCGCAGGAAATCCTCGATTACGCCTGGCGTTATCCGTTCCTGCTGGGTGGCGTGTTCGGTGTGATCGGCGTGTGGCTGCGTCGCTGGCTGAGTGAAACCCCGGTGTTTCTGGCCCTGCGCGAGCGCCAGGAGCAGCCAGTGGCCTTCCCGCTGCGACGGGTGCTGGCAGAGCATAGCCGTGCGCTGATCCCGGCGGCATTGCTGACCTGCGTGCTGACCTCGGCGGTGGTGGTGCTGGTGGTGATCACCCCGACCGTGATGCAGCAGCGTTTCGGCATGAGTGCCGGGCATACCTTCGCCTTGAGCAGCGTGGGCATCGTCTTTCTCAATATAGGCTGCGTGATGGCGGGGCTGTTGGTCGACCGGTTGGGTGGCTGGCGTGCGCTGATGGTCTACAGCCTGTTGCTGCCATTGGGTGTCGGCGTGCTGTACGCAAGCCTGGTGGGGCAATGGGGCGCGGTGTGGGCCGCCTATGCGCTGGCAGGGCTTTGCTGTGGCGTGGTGGGGGTGGTGCCGTCGATCATGGTCGGATTATTCCCGGCGCAGATCCGCGTGTCGGGTATTTCCTTCACCTATAACGTCGCCTATGCCCTGTGGGCCAGTACCACGCCGCTGGCATTGATCGCGCTGATGCCGTGGAGCCCGTGGGTGTGTGTCGGCTTTTGTCTGATCATGGGCACCGTCGGATTGCTCACCGCGTTGTATTTCGGGCGTCGCGAGCCCTTGGCGTTCGCCGTCGAGCCTATGCCGGTCATGTGCGCTGACAAATGAGCCTAGAGGAGCAGGGGCATCGAGGCAGAATCCACGGTCATTCCTGATTTGTTCAGCGATGACTGCACACGCGGTCTAGGGTGGCGGGTGCACGCATTTTCCCGTTGGGAAAATGGCAAGATGCGGCCACCGGTTGCACTCATCGAGCTATTCAAACTGCTCGATCGTCGCCCAGAATTGTTCGAAGAGATAAGGACACCCTGAGTCGGCCTGCAACAGCCTACAGCCGGTGCCAACGGTTCACGCAAATCAAGGCTACAAGGCGCACAGAAGGCGACTGTACATGAATGTAGATTGCTCCCGCATCCACATTTCAGGAAACAGGCGCCATGTACGGATTTCATGTGAAATGGCTGACGCGCCGTCAGCTGCCGCCCATTCCGGCGACCATGCTCTTTTCAGGAACGCACCATGATGCCCCGGGGCCTGATGGCGACTTCGAGCAAGCCGTTACGCCCGTAATCACCTGGGGCAACAACAGCCTTGGCTGCGTGTTCGACGACAACGAGCATCACGACGCTGCCTGGCTGGTTGTCTACGGTGACGGGGAGCAACTGACCGGCGCGCATCCGTTGCCTCATTTTCGGCATGTCATGGACATTCAAGCGGCGCCAAGCGGTGTTGCCTGGGTGCTGGTCGATGAGAAAGCGCGCAAGGTCGAGATCTCGCATCTTCTGCTCGACGGACTCGATGGCAGAGTAGGCCGTGAGACCTCACTGGAAGGAATGCCGGTTGGCATTCCTTTCTGTCTGCGCAATGGGCGCGATTTTCTGATGGCGGACGAGTCAGGGGTTCGCGTTGCCGCCTTGCCCGATCCGCTGGCGATGCAGTGGATGTATCAGGATGGCGAGCTGACCCATGTTGCCACCCAACAGGTACTGGGCCTGGGCGTGCGCTGCAAACCTGCCGCGCAGGACGGAGACCGCTGGCACTTGTCCGCCCGAGGCGTGTTGTTCTATGGCGAAGAGAAACGCGCTTTGTGCGCCGACCCCGGCAATGGCGATGTATGGCTTCAGGCACACGTGGCAGAGTCACCAGAGGGGCTATGGCAGGTGCAAATGCCGGGGCAGACGAGGCGTAACAGGGGCAGCGCGTTGCGTATCAGCACGCTGGCCATTCATGTGCAGGTCTCCAATGACTTGAGGTCCGGGACCAGTGATGCTGTGTATTTTTCCGTCAACGGCAGCGCGCACCGGCAATTGCTGGCACGCAACTTCGATCGTGGCTCATTGCTTCAGGTCGATGTCGATCTGTCGAGCATGTTCGCGGGGCGTCAGCTGGTTGCCGATGAGCTCCACAGTGTCGAGCTGTACCAAGTGAGCGGCGAAGGGTACGGGCCTGCGTGGCGCATGCAATCTCTGGATCTGGTGGTCAACGATGAACTGTCCAACCGGCTACTGGTTGCCGAAAGCCCTTGGCTGCTGCCGGCGAGAGGGGCGAGTTGGAAGGGCGTCGTGAACTGGTTGGACTGGCGCTTGAAGGGCAAGGAGACACCGCTGGATTTTACCGGGCGTACGTACCCGGTCACTTGGCGACCCCTGCTGAGCGACTGGCTGTACTGGCGCAGCTACGACGTCTCGAACATCGAAGGAGTTTGCCAGTTGATCGGTGAGCAGGACGGTAGGGTGCTGGGGTTCGAGCTGGTCGGCCAGCGTCCTGTTTATCTTGAGCCCAACACGGCAAACGACTCCTACACCTGGGTGTACACGCCACAGGGGAGCATTATCGTAAAGCGCTGGGACAAGGCGGCGCCTCGGGCTCATTACATCACTCACAGCCAGCTGGGTATGGGCGCCCCCGTGGTATGCGCGGGTGAAATGACGATCGTCCGCATGGGGGCGGGCGTGGCGGTCCACGATATCCTGGGAATGATCAACGATGCGTCGGGGCACTATGTGCCGGATGGCGGTGCATGCCTCGCCCATGTGCGCGAGCGACTTGCCCAATTGGGGCTGGATACCACGCGGACGACGGTCGCGTTCCACAGCGGCAAGCAGGCGGAATGATTGCCTCCGGGCACAACGAAAAAGCCCCCGGGCCACGCGGCCAGGGGGCTTTTTCCTGCCTCGGGGGCAGGGCTTACATGTTCGGGTAGTTCGGCCCGCCAGCGCCTTCAGGCGTGACCCAAGTGATGTTCTGGGCCGGGTCCTTGATGTCGCAGGTCTTGCAGTGCACGCAGTTCTGCGCGTTGATCTGGAAGCGCTTGTTGCCGTCTTCCTGGGTGACCACTTCGTATACGCCGGCCGGGCAGTAGCGCTGCGCCGGTTCGTCGTACAGTGGCAGGTTGTTGGCGATCGGTACGTTCGGATCGGTCAGCTTCAGGTGGCAAGGTTGCTCCTCTTCATGGTTGGTGCTGGAGAGGAATACCGAGCTGAGCTTGTCGAAGCTGAGCTTGCCGTCGGGTTTCGGATAGTCGATCTTCTGCGAATCGGCGGCGAGCTTGAGGCAGGCGTAGTCCGGCTTGGTGTCGTGCAGGGTGAACGGCAGCTTGCCGCCGAACCAGTTCTGATCGACATAGTTGAACGCCGCGCCCAGGATCGGCCCGAACTTGTGCATGGCCGGGCCGAAGTTGCGGCTGGCGAACAGCTCTTCGTAGAGCCAGCTGGCTTTGAAGGCGCTGACATAACCGTTGAGCTGGTCACCGCCTTCACTGCCGGCGATCAGTGCGTCGGCAACTGCCTCGGCAGCGAGCATGCCCGACTTCATGGCGGTGTGGCTGCCCTTGATCTTGGCGAAGTTCAGGGTGCCCAGGTCGCAGCCGATCAGCGCGCCACCGTTGAACACCATCTTGGGCAGCGAGTTGAAGCCGCCTTTGCAGATGGCGCGGGCGCCGTAGCTGATGCGTTTGCCGCCTTCGAGATATTGGCTCATCACCGGGTGATGCTTCAGGCGCTGGAACTCATCGAACGGCGAGAGGTACGGGTTGGCGTAGGACAGGTCGACGATCAGGCCGACCACCACCTGGTTGTTTTCCAGGTGATAGAGGAACGAGCCGCCGGTGTTGTCCTTGCTCATCACGTCCAGCGGCCAGCCGGCGGTGTGCACCACCAGGCCCTGCTCGTGCTTGGCGGGGTCGATTTCCCAGATTTCCTTCAAGCCGATGCCGTAATGCTGCACGTCGGACTCGCTGTCCAGGTCGAAGCGCTTGATCAGCTGCTTGCCGATATGGCCGCGGCAACCTTCGGCGAACAGGGTGTACTTGGCGCGCAGTTCCATGCCTGGGGTGTACAGGCCGTCCTTGGGGTTGCCTTCGCGGTCGACGCCCAGGTCGCCAGTGATGATGCCGCGTACCACACCGTTTTCGTCGAACAGCGCTTCCTGTGCGGCGAAGCCTGGGTAGATTTCCACGCCCAGGTTCTCTGCCTGCTGGGCCAGCCAGCGGCACAGGTTGCCCAGGGAGATGATGTAGTTGCCCTGGTTGTGCATGGTTTTAGGCACGAACAGGTCAGGGACCTTGGTCGAGCTGCCGGCATCTTTGAGCACATAGATATCGTCACGCTTCACTTCGGTGTTCAGTGGCGCGCCGAGTGCTTTCCAGTCGGGGAACAGCTCGTTCAGGGCGCGGGGTTCGAAGACCGCGCCGGAGAGGATGTGGGCGCCGACTTCGGAGCCTTTCTCGACCACGCAGACGCTGATCTCGCTACCGGCTTCGGCGGCCTTCTGCTTCAGGCGGCAGGCGGCGGACAGGCCCGCCGGGCCGGCGCCGACGATGACCACGTCGAATTCCATGTATTCGCGTTCCACTGGTACTCTCCTACTCATCAAGGCTCGTGCTGTTGCTTTGTCTTATTGGGTGCGGGGGTGGTCACGGGAGGCTGTTCAGGTGTCTGTAGCCCTGTAGCCGCGTGAATGACGAACTACACCGTTTTGTCTTGGCCGCGCATTATATCTACACCACTTGGCGGGTCCAATACAAACGTTTGTTTGAATTTGCCGCAGGCCAGTAAAATCACAGGAACGCGGCTTGAGGGTGGCCGATTTGCCGTATTGACCGGATTGGGTGTTACGGTCAAGATACGAGCGGTTTTACGCTCGCCGTAGGCTGACCGTCGGGCGCAGGTGCACCCCTAAAGGCCAGGCGTAGAGCAAGGTTTTCGGGCCGAAACCCGTTTTGTAGTGGAGTCTACACGCCACGACAGAAAATGACCCGCGGGTTTTGCCGAAACAGTCTGAACAGGACTGATTGGTCACTGTGAAGTTCGCTCGAGCCGGAACGTTTTTAGAGGTGCCCTTGTACCCACGCGCAATCGCCGGGCAAGCCCCAGGCGACATTCTATTCACCGGAGAGTAACGAGGAATCCATGAAGGTTCTTGTAGCTGTCAAACGAGTGGTCGACTACAACGTCAAGGTTCGCGTCAAAGCGGACAACTCCGGCGTCGACCTTGCAAACGTCAAGATGTCCATGAACCCCTTCTGCGAAATCGCCGTGGAAGAAGCCGTGCGCCTGAAAGAAAAGGGCGTTGCGAGCGAGATCGTCGTCGTCTCCGTCGGCCCGAGCACTGCTCAGGAGCAACTGCGTACCGCCCTGGCCCTGGGTGCCGACCGTGCCATCCTGGTCGAAGCAGCTGACGAACTGAACTCCTTGGCCGTGGCCAAGGCACTGAAAGCCGTTGTCGACAAAGAGCAGCCACAGCTGGTCATTCTCGGCAAACAGGCCATCGACAGTGACAACAACCAGACCGGCCAGATGCTGGCCGCGCTGACCGGTTTCGCGCAGGGCACCTTCGCCTCCAAGGTGGAAGTGGCTGGCGACAAGCTGAACGTCACCCGCGAAATCGACGGCGGCCTGCAGACCGTCGCGTTGAACCTGCCGGCGATCGTCACCACCGACCTGCGCCTGAACGAGCCACGTTACGCGTCGCTGCCGAACATCATGAAGGCCAAGAAGAAGCCGCTGGAGACCGTTACTCCAGACGCGCTGGGCGTCTCCATCGCCTCCACCAACAAGACCCTGAAGGTCGAAGCGCCTGCTGCCCGCAGCGCGGGTATCAAGGTCAAATCGGTGGCCGAACTGGTCGAGAAGCTGAAGAACGAAGCGAAGGTAATCTAAATGACTATCCTGGTTGTCGCTGAATACGAAAACGGTGCCGTAGCCCCGGCCACCCTGAACACTGTCGCCGCAGCCGCCAAGATCGGTGGCGATATCCACGTACTGGTCGCTGGCCAGAATGTCGGTGGCGTTGCCGAGTCCGCCGCCAAGATCGCTGGCGTGGCCAAGGTGCTGGTTGCTGACAACGCAGCCTACGCCCACGTCCTGCCGGAGAACGTCGCGCCGCTGATCGTCGAGCTGGCCAAAGGCTATAGCCACGTGCTGGCCCCAGCCACCACCAACGGCAAGAACATCCTGCCGCGCGTTGCCGCGCTGCTGGACGTCGACCAGATCTCCGAGATCATCTCGGTCGAGTCCGCCGACACCTTCAAGCGTCCGATCTACGCCGGTAACGCCATTGCCACCGTGCAATCGAGCGCTGCTGTAAAAGTCATCACCGTGCGTACCACCGGCTTCGACGCCGTCGCCGCCGAAGGCGGCTCGGCTGCCGTTGAGGCGGTGGGGGCTGCTCACAATGCCGGTATCTCGGCCTTCGTCGGCGAAGAGCTGGCCAAGTCCGATCGTCCAGAGCTGACCGCTGCCAAGATCGTCGTATCCGGCGGCCGTGGCATGGGCAACGGTGACAACTTCAAGCACCTGTACGCCCTGGCCGACAAGCTTGGCGCCGCTGTCGGTGCTTCGCGCGCCGCGGTCGACGCAGGCTTCGTGCCGAACGACATGCAGGTCGGCCAGACCGGCAAGATCGTCGCGCCGCAGCTGTACATCGCCGTCGGTATCTCCGGTGCCATCCAGCACCTGGCCGGTATGAAAGACTCCAAGGTGATCGTTGCGATCAACAAGGACGAAGAAGCGCCGATCTTCCAGGTGGCCGACTACGGCCTGGTCGCTGACCTGTTCGAAGCGGTACCAGAGCTGGAAAAGCTGGTCTGATCCGGCTGCTTCACTTATAAAGAAGCCCGGCCCTCGTTGAGGGGGTCGGGCTTTTTCATGCCCGTTGCGGGCTTATCGCCGGCCGGCGCCTGCAGGGGGCGCGTGCCGGTGGTGCGGGCAAGTGGGCCCTCAAGAACAAGGCAAGGAGAGAGGATGAGGCTTCGCGGAGCGCGCGCGATACTGGCATGCATGGTTGCGATGCTGTCGCCGATGGCGATGGCGGCAGGCAAGTGCGAGCGCCTGGTGGCGACCGGCAGCCCTGATGCGCCGCCGTATTCCTGGCAGGACCCAAAGGACCCTGAACACCTGATCGGTGCCAACGTCGACCTGTTGCGCCAGGTGGCCAGCGAACTCGGCGTGAAACTCGAGGTGCTGTATGCCGGCAAGCGCGACCAGGCTCTGGAGGAGGTGCGCAGTGGCCGGATGGACCTGTTGCTCGACACGCCGATGCAGGTCGGCCAGCTGACAGCGCTCGACTACATCCACCCCCCTTTGCAGCTCAATGAGTACCTGGTCTGGACCCGCCATGATGCCAGCCTGGTGTTTGACGGCCCGGCCGACCTTGCTCAGTACCAGGGTGGTCTGTCGGAGCGGGCGCGGCTTACGCCGGCCTTCGAAGCCTTCGCCAAGGCGCAACTGAAGCTGCTGCCCGCGCAGAACCTGACCCAGGCATTCCAGAAGTTGGTGCTGGGGCAGGTGGACTATGTGCTGGCGGGTCGCTACGCGGGAATGGCCATGGCCCAGAGCCTGGGCATGAGCAATGACCTGATCGCACGCGGGCTGCCGGTGGACCGCCCGGGGCTGTATCTGGCCGTGTCTCACAACTCGGCCTGCAATGACGCGTGGCTGCGTGGGCAATTAGCGAAAAAACTGACAGAATTGCCGATCTCCGGTGCGTCCGAGGCCGTGCTACAGCGTAATGTCGAGCGCTGGAAGGTACAGATGCAGGCGCCGCTGGATGCCCCCAAACAGTAGGAAGATTGCGTGAGAACCCAACCACTGATCCTTGCCCTGGCCATGCTTGGCTTGGCCGGCTGCGCCAACGATCCGGCGCCCAATGAGCAGATGCGTCTGTCCGAGCAAGCGCTGGAGCAGGCCAAGGCCGTTGGCGCTACCGAGCAGGTGCCAGAGTTCAAGATGGCCGAAGACAAGTTGGCTCGCGCCAAGACCAACATGCTGACCGAGGATTATCGCGATGCACGCATGCGCGCCGAACAATCCGAGCTGGATGCGCGTTTGGCCGAGGCGCGGGTGCTGAACCAGAAAAGCGATGAGCAACTCGAACGCTTGCAGTCGCGCGTCAAGCGCCTGCGCAAGCAGTTGGAGGTGCAGCCATGATGCGCCTCAAGCCCGTGTCCGTCCTGATGGTGCTGGCGTTGTCTGCTGGCTTGCAAGGTTGTGCCAGCCATCGCAGCGAGGTTGCGCTGGATGAAGCCAGTTCGGCATTCCAGAAGGTCAAGGATGACTCCGACGTACTGCGCAGTGCACCGCGTGACGTGATCCGAGCCGGTGAATCGTTGGCCCGCGCCGAACGGCTGTCCAGCTACATCGGCACCGGTGCCGATGTGCGTCACTACGCTTACCTGAGCCAGCGCTATAGCGAAATCGCCCGCGAGCACACCAAGCTTGCACTGAACCAGGAGCGCATCGCCAAGCTCGACCTGGAGCGTCAGCGCCTTCAGTTGGCCCTGCGCGAAGCCAAGCTCGCCAGCGTTCAGCAGCAGGGCAAGTGGGTCGAGGCGCAGATTGCCGCAATGGCGTCCGAGCAGGCCGACCGTGGCCTGGTGATGACGTTGGGCGACGTGCTGTTCGATACCGGCCGTGCCGACCTGAAGAACTCCGCCAGCCGCACGGTGCTCAAGCTGGTCCAGTTCCTGCAGCTGAACCCGCGGCGCGTGGTGCGCATCGAAGGTTACACCGACAGCACCGGAGCGCCGGAAGACAATCTCAAGCTGTCACGCGATCGTGCCCAGGCGGTGGCCGACATGCTGGTCGATCTGGGCATCGACGAGAAGCGCCTCGAAGTGCTGGGCTACGGCGACCAGTATCCGATCGAGGCTAACGCGTCGGAGCGGGGTAGGGCGCAGAACCGCCGCGTCGAGATCGTGTTCTCCGATGACAAAGGCAAGTTGGCACCCGCCCGTTGACCCTTTGATCTGATCGCTGGCACGTCGACCCTCATGTGGGGGCGGCTTGCCGGCGATCAGGGGCACTGTCACACCGCAGTAATGTTGGCTATTCTGCAATCTGTCCCAGTACACTTGGCAACTGTTACGGTATGCTCTGCTGCCAGATTGCAGCATAAGAACAACGAGCCCGTCCGAGCGTCGAGATATCGCCATGACCAACCTGCTGCTGTATCAGCGTATCGCCCAGCAACTGGCCGATGACATCCGTCGCGGTGTCTATCAACCGGGTGAGCGCGTGCCGTCCGTGCGCAAGATGAGCGCCCAGCTCAACGTCAGTCACGCCACGGTGCTGCAGGCTTATGCCAATCTCGAAGACCAGGGCCTGATTCGTGCCCGGCCGCAGTCGGGCTACTATGTCCACCAGACCCCCGCACTGACGGCGCAGACCCCAGACATTGCACGGGTCGAGCGTCCGGGGCTGGTTACCCGTGCCAGTATCATCCAGCAGGTGCTGACCGAGGCGCGTCGTGATGGCGTGTTCCCCTTCGGGGCAGCGGTGCCCCATGTCGACTACCTGCCGGTTCGGGCCCTGCATCAGCAGATCGCCAAGGTCACCCGCTTCCACAGTCCCCGGGCGTTCAGCTACATGTTCAGCCCAGGGTTCGAGCCGCTGCGTCGGCAGATCGCCATTCGCATGCGTGATGCCGGTGTGCTGGTCGACCCGCGCGAGATCATCGTCACCCATGGTTGCGTGGATGCGCTGCAGATGTCGCTGCGGGTACTGACGCGGCCTGGCGACCTGATCGCGGCCGAGTCGCCGACCTACTATGGTCTGTTGCAGCTGGCGGACCTGCTGGGGTTGAAGGTCATCGAAATTCCCAGCGACCCCTCGACTGGCATCAGCCTCGAGGCGCTGCAACTGGCGGCCAACCAATGGTCGATCAAGGCCTTGGTGCTGACCGCACGCTTGAGCAATCCCCTGGGCGGAACGGTGCCCGAGGAGCGGCAGAAACAGCTCCTGCGCCTGGCGTCCGATTTCGATATCCAGATCGTCGAAGATGACATCTATGGCGAACTCATGTTCGAGCAGGGGCGAACCAAGGCGCTCAAGGCATTCGATAGGCTTGATCGGGTTATCTACTGTTCGAGTTTCTCCAAGACGCTGTCGCCGGGTGTGCGGGTTGGCTGGATGGTGGCGGGGCGTTATCAGGACGAGATCCAGCGCCTGCAAACCTTCACCACGCACTCGGCCTGCAGCGTGACCCAGATGGGTGTGGCGGCCTACCTCGAAAACGGCGGGTACGACAGGCACCTGCGCTATATCCGCCAGGAGTATCGCAAGAACCTCAGTGCCTACCAACTGGCGGTGCAGCAGCACTTCCCCGAAGGCACCCAGATGACCCGTCCGACAGGCGGCTTCATTCTGTGGGTGAGCTTGCCGGGGCGGGTCAATACCCAGGAGTTGCATGTGCGAGCGCTGGAGCAGGGCATCAGTATCGCGCCAGGCCTTATCTTCAGTAATACCGAGCAGTTCAACCACTGTATCCGGCTCAATTGCGGCATTCCGTGGAACAAGGAGGCCGAGCGGGCAGTGATCACGCTCGGGTTGTTGGCCCAGCAATTGTGCAGGGAGACGACGAGCGCGCTTTTGTAGGCTTGTCAGGCGCTCGCGGAACAGAGAGCATACGCACCTTTCCGGCCTGCCTGTCGAATCCATGAAACTGTTGCGCTGCTTTGCCCTGTCGTTGTGCGTTCTGCCGCTTTTTCTGCCTGTCGGTGGGGTCGAGGCTGCACAGCCGGCAAGTCAGGCGCCGGCGGTGAAGGGCAAGGTCAGTCACAAGCCGGTGGCGAACAAGTCGGCCAAGCCTGCCGTCAAGCGCGAAGCGCAGGCCAAGTCCAAGGCCAGGTCGGCTCACAAACCGATCAGCAAAGCGGTTCGCCAGCCGCTGCCGGAGACCAAGCTGGACTTGAGTTTGCCTGCCGACATGGTCAAGAACCTCGAGCCGGATGTCGGCAAGGCGCCGGTCAGGCGCAAACCTTTGCTGCCAGCAATGTTCAGCGAGAAGCCCCAGGACGATGACAGCCCTTTCCAGCTCAATGGTCGGCTGATCAACAACGAAATGCAGCTTCAGTTGCGCAACGACAGCCGCCGCGATGTAGAAGGGGCGGCGATCGACTTCGAGTTTCGTCAGTAGCTTCGTGTAACTGACTGCCGGGTCATCGCAGATTTCATCCGGCCAGCAATTTCAAACGTCTGTTTGAGCGGTTACTATCCAGGGACGTTCGTCCCGTTTTGTTCCAGGGAGTCCTGATGTCGGTGAATAGCCATGAATTGCCGTGAGGGTTGCGGTGCCTGCTGCATCGCGCCATCCATCAGTTCGCCGATGCCGCGCATGCCTGAAGGCAAGCCGGCAGGCGAGCGCTGCCTGCACCTGACCACGGAAAATCTCTGCGACCTGTTCGGCAAGCCCGAGCGTCCGGCAGTTTGCGGTGGCTTCCGGGCAGAACCCGAGGTATGTGGGCAGAGTCGTGACGAAGCGATCAGGATTCTGGGCTGGCTGGAGCAAATGACGGCGGCGTGACAAGCGGGATCTTCGACAACAAGGATAAGCATGATGAGATCATTGAAGCGTATTGCACTGCTGTGTGGCGTGAGTGTTCTGTTGGCGCCGGTTGCCTGGGCTGAAGACTGGCAGGTGGCCAAGGACGAGGAGGGGATCAAGGTGTCCCTGAGCGAAGTGGCAGGCTCCAAGTACAAGGCCTATCGTGGCGTGACCCTGATCAAGGCGCCGTTGGCCAAGGTGCAGGCGCTGCAGGAAGATGTGGTAGGCGCCTGTGCCTGGGTGCATGAGTGCAAGTTGCAGAAGCTGCTCAAGCAGGAAGGTGGCGAGATCTGGACCTACACCCAGTTCAATACTCCCTGGCCGGTGACGCCGCGCGATTCGGTGCTGCATGTGACCACCGCCAAGGAGGCTGATGGCAGTGTGGTGCGCAAACTGGTGGGAGAGCCGACCTACGTGCCCGAGGAGAAGGGCTTCGTGCGGGTGGCGAAGGTCGAGGGCTTCTGGAAGCTGGTGCCCAAGGGAGACAGCACAGAAGTGACCTACCAGGTGCACACTGAGCCGGGTGGTAGTGTGCCTGCAATGGTGGCCAACAAGTTCGTGGTGGAGGCGCCGTTCAATACGCTGAAGAACTTGCGCGAGCGGGCTGAGAAGCACTGAGGCTTTGGTGCCGCCTCTGTGAGGTGGTCGCAGGATCTGCAATGAAAAAGGCTGCCCGAGGGCAGCCTTTTTGCGTTCGGCCAGGGGGCTTACTTGCGGTCTTTCAGGTCGACGATGTCGCGCTTCTCGTGGCCGGTGTACAGCTGGCGCGGACGGCCGATCTTGTACGGGCTGGAGAGCATTTCCTTCCAGTGCGAGATCCAGCCAACGGTACGTGCCAGGGCGAAGATCACGGTGAACATGCTGGTCGGAATGCCGATCGCCTTCAGGATGATACCCGAGTAGAAGTCGACGTTCGGGTACAGCGAGCGCTCGATGAAGTACGGATCGGTCAGGGCGATCTCTTCCAGGCGCATGGCCAGTTCCAGCTGCGGGTCGTTCTTGATGCCGAGTTCGCTCAGCACTTCGTCGCAGGTCTGCTTCATCACGGTGGCGCGCGGGTCGCGGTTCTTGTAGACGCGGTGACCGAAGCCCATCAGCTTGAACGGATCGTTCTTGTCCTTGGCCTTGGCGATGTACTTGTCGATGTTCGAAACATCGCCAATTTCATCGAGCATGGTCAGTACGGCTTCGTTGGCGCCGCCGTGCGCCGGGCCCCACAGCGCGGCAATGCCGGCGGCGATACAGGCGAACGGGTTGGCGCCGGAAGAGCCGGCCAGACGGACGGTGGAAGTGGAAGCGTTCTGCTCATGGTCGGCGTGGAGGATGAAGATCCGGTCCATTGCCTTGGCCAGCACCGGGCTGATCGGTTTGATCTCGCACGGGGTGTTGAACATCATGTGCAGGAAGTTTTCTGCGTACGACAGGTCGTTGCGTGGGTACATCATGGGCTGGCCCATGGAGTACTTGTAAACCATCGCGGCCAGGGTCGGCATCTTGGCGACCAGGCGCACCGCGGAAATTTCGCGGTGTTGCGGGTTATTGATGTCCAGCGAGTCGTGATAGAACGCCGACAGGGCGCCTACCACGCCGCACATCACCGCCATCGGGTGAGCGTCGCGACGGAAGCCGTTGAAGAAGGACTTCAGCTGCTCGTGAACCATGGTGTGGTTCTTGACGGTGCTGACGAACTGGGCCTTCTGCTCGGCGTTGGGCAATTCGCCGTTGAGCAGCAGGTAGCAGGTTTCCAGGTAGTCGGATTTCTCGGCGAGCTGTTCGATCGGGTAGCCGCGGTGCAGCAGCACGCCCTTGTCGCCATCGATGTAGGTGATCTTCGACTCGCACGAGGCAGTCGCCATGAAACCAGGGTCGAAGGTGAAGTGACCAGTGGCCCCCAACCCGCGGACGTCGATTACATCAGGACCAACGGTGCCGGTTAAAATGGGCAGCTCGACGGGGGCAGCGCCCTCGATGACCAACTGCGCTTTTTTGTCAGCCATGTGGCCTCCTATTAATGCTTGAAATCATCAGACAGACCCCCCACGCAGGGCCCGCACCACTATAGAGGGATAAATTCGAATGTCAATTTGCCTAAAGGCTGGTTGAAAGCGGCTCTGAGGCCTGATTTTTCTCGAAATTCTCGCCCATTTACGCCTTTTGCTCGCTAAAGGCAATGCGCTATTTGGGCTACCCCGTCACGTTGTCATAAGCAGCCTAACTGTCTATACTCGGCACCCGACCGCCAAGGGCTTGCAAGCCTGATTTGCTGGGGGTCGCCGTTCCCTGGGTGGTGGGTACCTGACCAGTACACTTACCAACAACTTTGCCCTGATTCGCTAGGGGCTCTTCAGTGTGAAAAAAGCCGTGAAAAGCCAACGACCTGTAAACCTAGACCTAAGGACCATCAAGCTCCCAATCACCGCGTACACGTCCATTCTGCACCGTATCTCCGGCGTCATCCTGTTCCTGGGCCTTGCCATCATGCTTTATGCATTGGGCAAGTCGCTGGGTTCGGAGGAAGGCTTCGGCGAGGTGAAGGCGTGTCTGACCAGCCCGCTGGCCAAACTGGTGACCTGGGCCCTGCTGTCCGCCCTGCTGTATCACCTGGTGGCAGGCGTACGCCACCTGATCATGGACATGGGCATCGGTGAGACGCTGGAAGGCGGCAAGCTGGGCTCGAAAATCGTGATTGTCATCTCCGTGGTGGTGATCGTTCTGGTGGGAGTTTGGGTATGGTAACCAATGTCACGAACCTGTCGCGTTCGGGCCTCTATGACTGGATGGCGCAGCGCGTCTCGGCGGTCGTTCTCGCGGCTTACTTCCTGTTCCTGATCGGGTACATCGTTGTTCACCCAGGCATGGACTATGCCCAGTGGCACGGTCTGTTCTCCAACAACGCGATGCGGATCTTCAGTCTGCTGGCCCTCGTTGCCCTGGGCGCTCACGCCTGGGTCGGCATGTGGACCATCGCCACCGACTACCTGACGCCGATGTCGTTCGGCAAGTCGGCGACTGCGATTCGTTTCCTGTTCCAGGCGGTATGCGGCGTTGCGATGTTCGCTTACTTCGTCTGGGGTGTGCAGATTCTCTGGGGTATCTGATCCATGGCTAGCATTCCTACTATTTCCTTCGACGCCATCATCATCGGTGGCGGCGGTGCCGGCATGCGCGCAGCGCTGCAGCTGGCGCAAGGCGGTCACAAGACTGCCGTGGTCACCAAGGTGTTCCCGACCCGTTCGCACACCGTTTCCGCCCAGGGTGGCATCACCTGCGCGATCGCTTCGGCCGACCCGAACGACGACTGGCGCTGGCACATGTACGATACCGTCAAGGGCTCCGACTACATCGGTGACCAGGACGCTATCGAATACATGTGTCAGGAAGGCCCGGCTGCGGTCTTCGAGCTGGACCACATGGGTCTGCCGTTCTCGCGTACCGAAACCGGCCGTATCTACCAGCGTCCGTTCGGTGGCCAGTCCAAGGACTTCGGCAAGGGTGGCCAGGCTGCCCGTACCTGCGCCGCTTCCGACCGTACCGGTCACGCGCTGCTGCACACCCTGTACCAGGGCAACCTGAAAGCGGGTACCACCTTCCTCAACGAATACTACGCCGTTGACCTGGTGAAGAACCAAGACGGCGCGTTCGTGGGTGTGATCGCGATCTGCATCGAAACCGGCGAAACCCTGTACATCAAGTCCAAGGCCACCGTACTGGCCACTGGCGGTGCGGGCCGTATCTATGCCTCCACCACCAATGCCCTGATCAACACCGGTGACGGCGTGGGCATGGCTCTGCGTGCTGGCGTGCCGGTGCAGGACATCGAAATGTGGCAGTTCCACCCGACCGGCATCGCCGGTGCCGGTGTACTGGTCACCGAGGGTTGCCGCGGTGAGGGTGGTTACCTGATCAACGCCCACGGCGAACGCTTCATGGAGCGTTATGCGCCGAACGCCAAAGACCTGGCTGGCCGCGACGTGGTCGCCCGTTCCATGGTCAAGGAAATCATCGCCGGCAATGGCGTGGGCCCGAACAAGGACCACGTACTGCTGAAGCTGGACCACCTGGGCGAGGAGGTGCTGCACAGCCGCCTGCCAGGTATCTGCGAACTGTCCAAGACCTTCGCCCACGTCGACCCTGTGGTCGCGCCGGTACCGGTCATCCCGACCTGCCACTACATGATGGGCGGCATCGCCACCAACATCCACGGCCAGGCCATCACCATGGATGCCGAAGGCAACGACCAGATCATCCCAGGTCTGTTCGCCGTAGGTGAAGTGGCGTGCGTATCGGTTCACGGTGCCAACCGTCTGGGCGGCAACTCGCTGCTCGACCTGGTGGTATTCGGCCGCGCTGCCGGTCTGCACCTGGAGAAGGCGCTGACCGAAGGCGTCGAGTACCGCGATGCCAGCGACACCGACGTCGATGTTGCACTGAACCGCCTGAGCAAGCTGAACGAGCGCACCACCGGTGAAGACGTCGCCAGCCTCAAGCGCGAGCTGCAGAGCTGCATGCAGAACTACTTCGGTGTGTTCCGTACTGGCGAATACATGCAGAAGGGTATCGAGCAGCTGGCCGGTCTGCGTGACCGCATCGCCAACGTCAAGATCAACGACAAGTCCCAGGCCTTCAACACCGCGCGTATCGAAGCGCTGGAGCTGCAGAACCTGCTGGAAGTTGCTGAAGCTACCGCCATCGCGGCCGAAGCCCGTAAAGAGTCCCGCGGCGCTCACGCCCGTGAAGACTTCGAAGACCGTGACGACGAGAACTGGCTGTGCCACACCCTGTACTACCCGGGTGAGAAGCGCGTTGCCAAGCGTGCAGTCAACTTCGCGCCGAAGACCGTACCGGCCTTCGAACCAAAAGTCCGGACTTACTAAGGGTGGCCGCCATGTTGCAAGTTGAAGTTTATCGTTACAACCCGGACACCGATTCGGCACCGAAGATGCAGACCTTCCAGGTCGACACCGGTGGCAAGGATCTGATGGTCCTGGACGTACTGGCACTGATCAAGGAGCAGGACGAAGGTTTCTCCTATCGTCGCTCCTGCCGTGAAGGCGTTTGCGGTTCCGACGGCATGAACATCAACGGCAAGAACGGCCTGGCGTGCATCACGCCGCTGTCCTCTGTCGTAAAAGGTAACAAGCTGGTTCTGCGTCCGCTGCCAGGTCTGCCGGTTATCCGTGACCTGGTCGTCGATATGAGCATCTTCTACAAGCAGTACGAGAAGGTGAAACCGTTCCTGCAGAACGATACTCCGGCTCCGGCCATCGAGCGTCTGCAGTCGCCGGAAGAGCGTGACAAGCTGGACGGTCTGTACGAGTGCATCCTGTGCGCGTGCTGCTCGACCTCCTGTCCTTCGTTCTGGTGGAACCCGGACAAGTTCCTGGGTCCCGCCGCTTTGCTGCAGGCCTATCGCTTCCTGGCTGACAGCCGTGACACCAAGACTCAGGAGCGCCTGGCGTCCCTGGATGACCCGTTCAGCGTATTCCGCTGCCGCGGGATCATGAACTGCGTAAACGTTTGCCCGAAGGGTCTGAACCCAACCAAGGCGATCGGTCACGTACGTAACATGCTGCTGCAAAGCGGCACCTGATCCAAACGTTGTACCTGCAGTAAGCCGAGGTGCGGGTGGTGAGCCCGCACTGAGGTAAAACCCGAGCAAGGGCTCAAAAAGCCCGCGCTCATTACCTATGAAGATATGAGACCAGCAGGGGCTTCCGGGCTGGTACCCGGAAAATCAGCAGGATCCAGGTGGCGTGGTTCAGTCGCTGTGTTCGGACTTTTCCAGGTTTGCTGTGGCTCTCGCCGATCAGTCCCCTAACCGAGGGTGACCAAGCATGCAAGAAAGCGTGATGCAGCGCATGTGGGAAAGCGCCCACCTTTCAGGTGGTAACGCTGCATATGTGGAAGAGCTTTATGAGCTCTACCTGCACGACCCTAACGCTGTGCCAGAAGAGTGGCGCACTTACTTCCAGAAGTTGCCCGCCGACGGCAGCACCGCTACTGATGTATCGCACTCGACAATCCGCGACCATTTCGTACTGCTGGCAAAGAACCAGCGCCGCGCCCAACCGGTGTCCGCCGGGAGCGTGAGCAGTGAACACGAGAAGAAGCAGGTTGAAGTTCTGCGACTGATCCAGGCCTATCGTATGCGCGGCCATCAGGCTGCCAAGCTCGACCCCTTGGGGTTGTGGCAGCGCCCTGCGCCCGTAGACCTGTCGATCAATCACTACGGCTTGACCAATGCCGATCTTGATACGACCTTCCGTGCCGGCGACCTGTTCATCGGCAAAGAGGAAGCGAGCCTACGTGAAATTTTCGAGGCGCTCCAGAAGACATATTGTCGCACCATTGGCGCCGAGTTCACCCACATCGTCGATTCCGAGCAGCGCAGCTGGTTCCAGCAGCGCCTGGAAAGCGTCCGCGGTCGTCCGGAATTCTCCGCCGACGTGCAGGCTCACCTGCTCGAGCGCGTGACCGCCGGTGAAGGCCTTGAGAAGTACCTGGGCACCAAGTACCCGGGCACCAAGCGTTTCGGCCTCGAAGGTGGTGAAAGCCTGATCCCGATGCTGGACGAAATGATCCAGCGTTCCGGCTCCTACGGCACCAAGGAAGTTGTGATCGGCATGGCCCACCGTGGCCGTCTGAACGTCCTGGTGAACACCTTCGGCAAGAACCCGCGCGAGTTGTTCGACGAGTTCGAAGGCAAGAAGATGAACGAGCTGGGCTCCGGTGACGTGAAGTATCACCAGGGCTTCTCCTCCAACGTGATGACCCCCGGTGGCGAAGTTCACCTGGCCATGGCGTTCAACCCGTCCCACCTGGAAATCGTCTCGCCAGTGGTGGAAGGTTCGGTGCGCGCCCGTCAGGACCGTCGTAACGACACCGTGGGCGACAAGGTTCTGCCGATCTCGATCCACGGTGACGCTGCGTTCGCCGGTCAGGGCGTGGTCATGGAAACCTTCCAGATGTCGCAGACCCGCGGTTTCAAGACTGGCGGTACCGTGCACATCGTGATCAACAACCAGGTCGGTTTCACCATCAGCAACCCGCTGGACTCGCGTTCCACCGAGTACGCCACCGACGTCGCCAAGATGATCCAGGCGCCGATCCTGCACGTGAACGGTGACGATCCGGAAGCCGTGCTGTTCGTGACCCAGCTGGCCATCGACTACCGCATGCAGTTCAAGCGTGACGTGGTCATCGACCTGGTCTGCTACCGTCGTCGCGGCCACAACGAGGCCGACGAGCCGAACGGTACCCAGCCGCTGATGTATCAGCAGATCAGCAAGCAGCGCACCACTCGTGAGCTGTATGCGGATGCCCTGATTCAGGCTGGTCGCATCGACGCCGAGCGCGCTCAGGCCAAGGTCGACGAGTACCGCAACGCCCTGGACAACGGTCTGCACGTGGTCAAGAGCCTGGTCAAGGAGCCGAACCGCGAGCTGTTCGTCGACTGGCGTCCGTACCTGGGCCACGCCTGGACCGCGCGTCACGACACCCGCTTCGACCTCAAGACCCTGCAGGAGCTGTCGGCCAAGTTGCTGGAGCTGCCGGAAGGCTTCGTGGTTCAGCGTCAGGTAGCGAAGATCTACGAAGATCGCCAGAAGATGCAGGCCGGTGGCTTGCCGATCAACTGGGGTTACGCAGAGACCATGGCGTACGCCACCCTGCAGTTCGAAGGTCACCCAATCCGTATGACCGGCCAGGACATCGGCCGTGGCACCTTCTCGCACCGCCATGCAGTGCTGCACAACCAGAAGGACGCCAGCACCTACGTACCGCTGAAGAACCTGTTCCCAGGCCAGCCGAAGTTCGAGCTGTACGACTCCTTCCTTTCGGAAGAAGCCGTTCTGGCCTTCGAATACGGCTACTCGACCACCACGCCGAACGCGTTGGTGATCTGGGAAGCCCAGTTCGGTGACTTCGCCAACGGTGCGCAAGTGGTGATCGACCAGTTCATCACCAGTGGCGAGCACAAGTGGGGCCGTCTGTGCGGTCTGACCATGCTGCTGCCACACGGCTATGAAGGGCAGGGCCCGGAGCACTCCTCCGCGCGTCTGGAGCGTTACCTGCAGCTGTGCGCCGAGCACAACATCCAGGTTTGCGTACCGACCACTCCAGCCCAGATCTACCACCTGCTGCGTCGTCAGGTCATTCGTCCGCTGCGCAAGCCGCTGATCGTGCTGACACCGAAGTCGCTGCTGCGCCACAAGCTGGCCGTGTCGACCTTGGAAGACCTGGCCGAAGGCTCGTTCCAGACCGTGATCCCGGAAATCGACAACCTCGATCCGGCCAAGGTCGAGCGCCTGATTCTGTGCGGTGGCAAGGTTTACTACGACCTGCTGGAAAAACGCCGTGCCGAAGGCCGCGAAGACATCGCCATCGTGCGTATCGAGCAGCTGTATCCGTTCCCTGAGGATGACCTGGTGGAAATCCTGGCGCCGTACACCAACCTCAAGCATGCGGTCTGGTGCCAGGAAGAACCGATGAACCAGGGCGCCTGGTACAGCAGCCAGCACCACATGCGCCGTATCCTGGGCCGCCACAACAAGGCACTGGTTCTGGAATACGCAGGTCGCGACGCTTCCGCCGCACCCGCTTGTGGTTACGCATCGAAGCACGCCGAACAGCAGGAAAAACTGCTGCAAGACGCCTTCACTGTCTAACGCCATCGCGCACACGAAACCGAATTTAAGGAAACACTGATAATGGCTATCGAGATCAAAGCCCCAACCTTCCCGGAATCGGTCGCCGACGGCACCGTTGCTACCTGGCACAAGCAGCCGGGCGACGCCGTCAAGCGTGACGAGCTGATCGTCGACATCGAAACCGACAAGGTGGTCCTGGAAGTCCTGGCCACCGCCGACGGCGTGCTGGGTGCCATCGTCAAGGGCGAGGGCGACACCGTCCTGTCCGACGAAGTGCTGGGTTCGATCGTTGAAGGTGGCGCTGCCGCCGCCGCTCCGGCTGCTGCTCCGGCCGCCGCCGCTGCCCCTGCCGCCGCTGCAGCCGATGCGGGTGAAGACGACCCGGTCGCCGCACCTGCCGCACGCAAGCTGGCTGAAGAGAACGGCATCGACCTGGCTACCGTTGCCGGCACCGGCAAAGGCGGTCGCATCACCAAGGAAGACGTAGTTGCCGCAGTTGCCAACAAGAAGTCGGCTCCTGCCGCTGCTCCGGCTGCCAAGCCGGCTGCCGCTGCCGCTGCTCCGGTCGTCGTCGCTGCTGGCGACCGCACCGAGAAGCGTGTACCGATGACCCGCCTGCGTGCCAAGATCGCCGAGCGTCTGGTCGAAGCCCAGTCGAGCATGGCCATGCTGACCACCTTCAACGAAGTCGACATGACCGAAGTCATGGCCCTGCGTTCGAAGTACAAGGACCTGTTCGAGAAGACCCACAACGGCGTGCGCCTGGGCTTCATGTCCTTCTTCGTCAAGGCTGCCACCGAGGCCCTGAAGCGCTTCCCGGCCGTCAACGCCTCGATCGACGGCAACGACATCGTCTACCACGGCTATGCTGACGTCGGCGTTGCCGTCTCCAGCGACCGTGGTCTGGTGGTTCCGGTCCTGCGTAACGCCGAGTCGATGAGCCTGGCTGAAATCGAGAACGGCATCGCCACCTTCGGCAAGAAAGCCCGTGACGGCAAGCTGGCCATCGAAGAGATGACCGGCGGCACCTTCACCATCACCAACGGTGGTACTTTCGGCTCGATGATGTCGACCCCGATCGTCAACCCGCCGCAGGCCGCGATTCTCGGCATGCACAACATCATCCAGCGTCCGATGGCCATCAACGGCCAAGTGGTCATTCGCCCGATGATGTACCTGGCACTGTCCTACGATCACCGCCTGATCGACGGCAAGGAAGCGGTCACCTTCCTGGTGACCATCAAGAACCTGCTGGAAGATCCGTCTCGCCTGCTGCTGGACATCTAACCCTCTGGCTGCTTACCGTTCGGCCCCGGCTTCGAGAGAAGCAGGGCCGCGCGGTTCGCGGCTTGTAGCTTGTAGCTGATAAGGAATCTTTTATGACCCAGAAATTTGACGTAGTGGTAATTGGTGCAGGTCCTGGCGGCTATGTGGCTGCCATCAAGGCCGCACAACTTGGTCTGAAGACTGCCTGTATCGAGAAGTACACCGACGCCGAGGGCAAGCTGGCCCTGGGCGGCACCTGCCTGAACGTAGGTTGCATTCCTTCCAAGGCGCTGCTGGACAGCTCCTGGAAATACAAGGAAGCCAAAGAGAGCTTCAACGTCCACGGTATCTCCACGGGTGAAGTGAAGATGGACGTCGCCGCGATGGTTGGCCGCAAGGCTGGCATCGTCAAGAACCTGACCGGTGGCGTTGCCACGCTGTTCAAGGCCAATGGCGTCACTTCGATCCAGGGCCACGGCAAGCTGCTGGCTGGCAAGAAAGTCGAAGTCACCAAGGCTGACGGCACCACCGAAGTCATCGAAGCCGAAAACGTGATCCTGGCCTCTGGCTCGCGTCCGATCGACATTCCGCCGGCTCCGGTCGACCAGAACGTCATCGTCGACTCCACCGGCGCCCTGGAATTCCAAGTTGTGCCTAAGCGCCTGGGCGTGATCGGCGCCGGTGTCATCGGTTTGGAACTGGGTTCGGTCTGGGCTCGCCTGGGCGCTGAAGTCACCGTCCTGGAAGCCCTGGACACCTTCCTGATGGCTGCCGACACCGCCGTCTCGAAAGAAGCCCAGAAGACCCTGACCAAGCAAGGCCTGGACATCAAGCTGGGCGCTCGCGTCACCGGCTCGAAAGTCAACGGCAACGAAGTCGAAGTGACCTACACCGACGCCAACGGCGAGCAGAAGATCACCTTCGACAAGCTGATCGTCGCGGTCGGCCGTCGTCCTGTGACCACCGACCTGCTGTCGGCTGACTGCGGTGTGAACATCGACGAGCGTGGCTACATCTTCGTCGACGACTACTGCGCCACCAGCGTTCCTGGCGTCTATGCCATCGGTGACGTGGTGCGCGGCATGATGCTGGCACACAAGGCCTCGGAAGAGGGCATCATGGTCGTCGAGCGCATCAAGGGCCACAAAGCCCAGATGAATTACGACCTGATTCCATCGGTCATCTACACCCACCCGGAAATCGCTTGGGTCGGCAAGACCGAACAAGCCTTGAAGGCCGAGGGTGTTGAGGTTAACGTAGGCACCTTCCCGTTCGCGGCCAGCGGCCGTGCAATGGCAGCCAACGACACCGGTGGTTTCGTCAAGGTCATCGCCGATGCCAAGACCGACCGCGTCCTGGGCGTGCACGTGATTGGCCCATCGGCTGCCGAACTGGTACAGCAGGGCGCAATCGCGATGGAATTCGGCACCAGTGCCGAGGATCTGGGCATGATGGTCTTCAGCCATCCGACCCTGTCCGAAGCGCTGCATGAAGCAGCGCTGGCAGTGAATGGCGGCGCCATTCACGTGGCCAACCGTAAGAAGCGTTAATTATAAGAAACCACGGCGGGCTGCCCGTCGTGAGTCTTGCGTGCATGACTCACCGCGGAACGTCCGCCGGACCGAACTACATGGGATAACCCGGGGTTAACGGTCACAGGTGGTGCGGCGCCAGCAATGGCGCAGCGCCGAAGCGCAGTACCTAACGAAGACGGTAAAAAGCATGAATCTTCACGAGTATCAGGGTAAGCAGCTGTTCGCTGAATACGGCCTGCCAGTTTCCAAGGGTTTCGCTGTCGACACCCCTGAAGAAGCTGCAGAAGCCTGCGACAAGATCGGCGGTTCGGAGTGGGTCGTCAAAGCCCAGGTCCACGCTGGCGGTCGCGGTAAAGCGGGCGGCGTAAAGCTGGTTCGCAGCAAGGAAGACGCCAAGGCGTTCGCTGCGCAGTGGTTGGGCAAGAATCTGGTGACCTACCAGACTGACGCCAACGGTCAACCAGTTTCCAAGATCCTGGTCGAATCCTGCACTGACATCGCCAAAGAGCTGTACCTGGGCGCTGTCGTCGATCGCTCGAGCCGTCGTATCGTGTTCATGGCCTCCACCGAAGGTGGCGTGGACATCGAGAAAGTCGCTCACGAAACTCCTGAGAAGATCCTCAAGGCTACCATCGATCCGCTGGTCGGCGCTCAGCCGTTCCAGGGTCGTGAGCTGGCGTTCCAGCTGGGTCTGGAAGGCAAGCAAGTTCAACAGTTCGCCAAGATCTTCGTCGGTCTGGCCAAGCTGTTCAAGGATCACGACCTCGCCCTGCTGGAAGTGAACCCGCTGGTCATCAAGGCCGACGGCGACCTGCACTGCCTCGATGCCAAGATCAACATCGATGCCAACGCCATGTACCGTCAGCCTAAGCTGAAGACCTTCCACGACCCGTCGCAAGACGACGCCCGTGAAGCCCACGCTGCCAAGTTCGAACTGAACTACGTAGCCCTGGAAGGCAACATTGGCTGCATGGTCAACGGTGCCGGTCTGGCCATGGGTACCATGGACATCGTCAACCTGCACGGTGGCAAGCCAGCCAACTTCCTGGACGTTGGCGGCGGCGCCACCAAAGAGCGCGTGACCGAAGCGTTCAAGATCATTCTGTCGGACAGCAATGTCGCGGCCGTTCTGGTCAACATCTTCGGCGGCATCGTTCGCTGCGACATGATTGCCGAAGGCATCATCGGTGCAGTGAAAGAAGTAGGCGTTAAGGTTCCGGTCGTCGTTCGCCTCGAAGGCAACAACGCCGAACTGGGCGCTAAAGTACTGGCAGAAAGCGGTTTGAACATCATTGCGGCCACCAGCCTGACCGACGCTGCTCAACAAGTTGTCAAAGCTGCGGAGGGCAAGTAATGAGCGTCCTGATCAATAAAGACACCAAAGTCATCTGCCAGGGCTTCACTGGCTCGCAGGGTACTTTCCACTCCGAACAAGCCATCGCCTACGGCACCAAGATGGTTGGCGGCGTTACTCCGGGCAAGGGTGGCACTACCCACCTGGGCCTGCCGGTGTTCAACACCGTCAAGGACGCTGTCGAAGCCACTGGCGCCGAAGCCTCGGTGATCTACGTTCCGGCTCCGTTCTGCAAAGACTCGATCCTGGAAGCTGCCTTCGCCGGCATCAAGCTGATCGTCTGCATCACCGAGGGTATCCCTACCCTCGACATGCTGGACGCCAAGGTCAAGTGCGACGAGCTGGGCGTACGTCTGATCGGCCCTAACTGCCCAGGTGTCATCACCCCGGGCGAGTGCAAGATCGGCATCATGCCAGGCCACATCCACCTGCCAGGCAAGGTTGGTATCGTTTCCCGTTCCGGCACCCTGACCTATGAAGCGGTCAAGCAGACCACCGACGCCGGCTTCGGCCAGTCGACCTGCGTCGGTATCGGCGGCGACCCGATCCCAGGCTCGAACTTCATCGACATCCTGAAGCTGTTCCAGGAAGACCCGCAGACCGAAGCGATCGTCATGATCGGTGAGATCGGCGGTTCGGCTGAAGAAGAGGCTGCTGCCTACATCAAGGCCAACGTCACCAAGCCTGTCGTTTCCTACATCGCTGGTGTTACCGCTCCTGCGGGCAAGCGCATGGGTCACGCTGGCGCCATCATTTCCGGCGGCAAGGGCACTGCGGACGAGAAGTTCGCCGCCCTGCAGGACGCAGGTGTGAAAACCGTGCGTTCCCTGGCTGACATCGGCAAGGCCCTGGCCGAGCTGACTGGCTGGGAAATGAAGAAGTAATACGCTTTACCCCCCACGCGCACAGAGGCCACCTTCGGGTGGCCTTTGTCGTTATGAGGGGGAGGTCTTTTCTCGGTGCGGAAAATTCGATCGCCTCGATCAGGTTTTTCCACCAGACATTTGCCCGATTCAGCAATAAATTATCGCCTGAGACAGATATCCAGACGACAAACACATACGCACATCGGACAAGCAGCACTGTATCAGTGCGTTTGCCCGGTAAAACGGTTAATCTACGCGCTCACTCTGTGCCCGTACCCCAAAAGGGAACGACACGCTAAACGGGTCTGGCCTACCAAGCCGGGCAGCATTTCCCTCACCCATTGGGAAATCCCCTCTCGAATCCCGATTTCAGCAGTGTGGTACTTCCTTAAAATGAAAGTGTTAAAAGGCCAGGATATCCTGGCGCTTGGCTTTATGACGTTTGCGCTTTTCGTAGGCGCCGGCAATATCATCTTCCCGCCCATCGTCGGCCTGCAGTCGGGTCCGCATGTATGGATGGCGGCCCTGGGCTTCCTGGTTACAGCGGTTGGCCTGCCGGTGATCACCGTGGTTGCCCTGGCCAAGGTCGGTGGTGGCATGGACGCGCTGAGCAGCCCGATCGGCAAGTTCTTCGGTGGCTTGCTGGCAGCCGTCTGCTACCTGTCGGTCGGCCCGCTGTTCGCCACCCCGCGCACCGCGACCGTGTCGTTCGAAGTAGGCGTGGCGCCGCTGACCGGTGAAAGCCCCATGGCGCTGTTCATCTACAGCCTGGTGTACTTCGTGGTGGTACTGGCCGTGTCCATGTACCCTGGCAAGTTGCTCGACACGGTCGGCCGCTTCCTCGCCCCGCTGAAGATCATTGCCCTGGCGGTGCTGGGCATCGCCGCGTTCGCGCTGCCGGCCGGCACCATCGGTGAGGCGCAGCCCGCCTATGCCGCTGCCGCGTTCTCCAAAGGCTTCTCCGATGGCTACCTGACCATGGATACCCTCGGTGCGTTGGTGTTCGGTATCGTGATCGTCAACGCCATTCGCTCGCGTGGTGTCGAGTCGCCTAAGTTGATCACTCGCTATGCCATCATTGCGGGCCTTATCGCCGGTGTCGGCCTGGCGTTGGTCTACGTCAGCCTGTTCCGCCTGGGTGCGGGCAGTCATGAGATCGCGGCGGGCGCCACCAACGGTGCGGCGGTACTGCACGCCTATGTGCAGCACACCTTCGGCTCGCTGGGCAGCGGTTTCCTGGCCGTGTTGATCGCCTTGGCGTGCCTGGTGACCGCGGTCGGCCTGACCTGTGCGTGTGCCGAGTACTTCAGCCAGATTCTGCCGTTGTCGTACCGTGCATTGGTGGTGATCCTGGCGGGCTTCTCGCTGCTGATCTCCAACCTTGGCCTGACCAAGCTGATCATGTTCTCGATCCCGGTGCTGACCGCGATCTACCCACCGTGCATCGTGGTGGTAGGCCTGAGCTTCGTGAAGGATCTGTGGAATTCGCCGACTCGCATCCTGGCGCCGGTCATGCTGGTATCGCTGGTGTTCGGTATCGTCGATGCAATCAAAGGCAGCAGCATCGCCCACGTACTGCCGGACTTCATGGCTCACCTGCCGTTCAGCGACGAGGGCATGGCCTGGCTGGTGCCTTCGGTCCTGACCCTGGCAGGCGCCGTGGTCTGCGACCGTATGCTGGGCAAGCCGCGCGAGGCGCTGGCCTGATGTGTTGAAGCCTGATCGCGGCACCGGCCACAAGCCATAGGGTGTTGCCAGAGGCCCAGACCTGAAGCCCCGTGTCCGAGAGGATGCGGGGCTTTTGTTTGCATCGAGTGGCATCGGCAGAAAAACATTTTGACCCGACGGTGTGCCTTTCCGGGCTTGCAGGCGTCGAAATGCCGTCTCTATTCTTTGTGCACCTGGCGTTCGGGAACTCTGCATGAACTTCATTCAAAGCAACATCTACAACCTGCTGGCCATCGGCTGGTTTGCCCTGTGTTGGGGAGGCTATACCCGTTACGCCATCTGGAAGGGCCGTGATACGGCGTGCCTGGCCAGTGTCCTGCATTTGTATCGCGAGGACTGGATGCGCCGCATGCTGCTGCGTGACAACCGTATCGCGGACGCCAGTGTGATCGGCAATCTTGAGCGCAATGCCTCGTTCTTCGCCTCCAGTACGCTGATCATCCTGGCCGGCATCCTTACGGTGCTCGGGGCGTCGGATCGGGCGCTGTCGTTGCTGGCCGACCTGCCGTTGGTCCAGCAGACATCGCAAGGCATGTCGGAAATCAAACTGTTATGCCTGGCGATGGTGTTCGTCTATGCATTCTTCACGTTCAGTTGGTGCATGCGCCAGTACAACTTTGCCGCCGTACTCGTCGGCTCGGCACCGATGATCGGTGAGCGCCTGGTCAACGAGTTGGAGCGAAAGGCGTTTGCTTCGCGTGCCGCACGCGTGCTGTCGCTGGCGGCCAACCAGTTCAACTTTGGTCTGCGCTCTTACTACTTCGGCATGGCCATGCTCAGCTGGTTCATCAGCCCGTGGTTATTCATGGTCATGAGTGTGGGGGTTGTGTTGATTCTGTACCGTCGAGAGTTTCATTCCGATGTATTGGAAGTGATGGTATTCACGCCGACGGAAAGCGCCCCGGTAGAAGTGGGTAAAGAAAGTTCCAATACCAGTGCCTGAAACGTTTAATCCATAAAAGATACATACAAAAAAACCCGACAGTGTCGGGTTTTTTTGTTGGGACCGATTACTGCTTGGCAGGTTCGGCCGGGGTAGCAGGCGCAGCTTCTGGAGCCGGGGTGGCAGGAGCGGCTTCTTCAGCAGCTTTCTGCTCAGCTTCGGCCTGATCTTTGGCGGCTTCGGCGTTTTCCTTGGCAGCCTCGTTCATCTTATCCTGAGCTTCGCCCATTTTTTCCTGGGCTTGCTCGGCGTGTTGCTGTGCGTCCTGGGCTTTGTCTTCGCTCGCTTTATCGCAAGCAGCCAGGCCCATGGCAGCAGCCAGCATCAGAGCAAAAGCAAAAGGTTTACGCATGGGGGTGTTTCTCCTTGGTGGAATAAGTGACTTGTTCCTTCGAGTTCAACGGTGCGGAATAAGTTCCGCAAAGGTTACAGATATATAAAAGTTTGTTCCATATAGACTTTTTACCGATTTTATGCCGCTGCGGCATTGATCATGGACTGCGCCTATGAGCGATACAACCTTGATGGCCATGGCCGAGCGATTTCTTTCGGCGTTGAAACATTGCCAGGTTTTACAGATGCGGGTTGCGCATGCCGACAGCGACGGCATCACCTTGGTATTACCCTGGTCGAAGGCCATCGTCGGCAATCCGCAGACCGGCGCCGTACACGGTGGCGCGCTGACCACCCTGATGGATACCACGTGCGGCATGGCCACGCTGTGCGTCCTTCCGCGCTTCGAAGTCTGTCCGACCCTGGACCTGCGAATCGACTACATGCACCCAGCCGCGGCGGGCAAGGACATCCATGGTCATGCCCAGTGCTACCGCGTGACCCGTGACGTGATCTTCACCCGGGGCACTGCCTACCAGGATGATCCCGACCGACCTATCTGCCAGGTGGTGGGTACCTTCATGCGCCTTGGGCAGGACATAAAAGGCGGGCTTCATTTCGGTAACAGCCTCAGGGAGAAAGACGCATGATTCCACGGGATGTCCGCCAGCGGTTGAACGAGGCCCATGCCGTGGGTGACTACCGGCCATTGCTGGCCCTGATCCCCTACGCTGGCCTGATCGGCATCGAATGCCAGCGCGACGGCGAGGACCTGCTGTTTCGCCTGCCAGCCAATCCGGACAACATCGGGAACCCCTTGCTGCCAGCCATTCATGGTGGGGTGATCGCAGGTTTCATGGAGCTGTCCGCGGCACTTTACCTGCTGATCTACAGCGAGAGCGCGAGCATTCCCAAGATCATCGATTTCTCCATCGACTACCTGCGTGCCGGGCATTTTCGCGATACCTATGCGCAGTGTCAGTTGTGGCGCCAGGGCCGTCGCGTGACCAATGTCGCCATCACCGCCTGGCAGGGCGATCGCCAGTCGCCGATTGCCACGGCTCGTGCGCATTTCAAGATCGAACCGGAAAAGCCCTTGAAATCATCCGGGCAGCCCCCATCTGCATGACATCCGCCGTTAATGCAGGCCGATTCGGCTGCCAGGCGCCAACTGCCATCAGATCGGAGTTTTGAAGACCATGACTGTGGAAACACAAAAGGAAACCCTGGGCTTCCAGACCGAGGTAAAGCAGCTGCTGCACCTCATGATTCACTCGCTGTACTCGAACAAGGAGATCTTCCTCCGTGAACTGATCTCCAACGCCTCCGATGCCGCCGACAAGCTGCGTTTCGAAGCGCTGGCCACGCCTGATTTGCTCGAAGGTGACGCCGATCTGAAGATTCGCCTGAGCTTCGACAAGGACGCTCACACCATTACCCTGGAAGACAACGGTATCGGCATGAGCCGTGAAGATGTCATCGCGCATCTGGGGACCATTGCCAAGTCGGGCACCGCCGACTTCATGAAGAACCTTAGTGGTGACCAGAAGAAGGACTCGCACCTGATCGGTCAGTTCGGCGTGGGCTTCTACTCCGCATTCATCGTCGCCGACAAGGTCGATGTGTTCAGCCGTCGCGCTGGCCAACCGGCTTCCGAGGGCGTGCATTGGTCCTCCAAGGGCGAAGGCTCGTTCGAAGTCGCTACCGTGGACAAGGCCGAGCGCGGTACGCGCATTGTCCTGCACCTGAAAAAAGGTGAGGAAGAGTTCGCCGATGGCTGGCGCCTGCGCAACCTGGTCAAGAAGTACTCCGACCACATTGCCTTGCCGATCGAACTGCCTAAGGAGCAGGCTGGCGCCGAAGGCGAGGAGAAGCCAGCTGTCGAGTGGGAAACCGTCAACCGCGCCAGCGCCCTGTGGACCCGTCCGCGTACCGAGATCAAGGACGAGGAATACCAGGAGTTCTACAAGCACATCGGCCACGATTTCGAGAATCCGCTGGCCTGGAGCCACAACAAGGTCGAAGGCAAGCTGGAGTACAACTCGCTGTTGTACGTGCCGGCCCGCGCACCGTTCGACCTGTACCAGCGTGAAGCGCCACGCGGCCTGAAACTGTACGTGCAGCGCGTGTTCATCATGGACCAGGCTGAGTCGTTCCTGCCGTTGTACCTGCGCTTCATCAAGGGCGTGGTCGACTCCAACGACCTGTCGCTTAACGTTTCGCGGGAAATCCTGCAGAAGGACCCGATCATCGACTCGATGAAGTCGGCGCTGACCAAGCGTGCGCTGGACATGCTGGAGAAGCTGGCCAAGAACGAGCCCGAGCAGTACAAGAGCTTCTGGAAAAACTTCGGCCAGGTGCTCAAGGAAGGCCCGGCCGAGGACTTCGCCAACAAGGAGAAGATCGCCGGCCTGCTGCGCTTTGCCTCCACCCAGGACGACAGCGGCGAACAGACCGTTGCCCTGGCCGACTACCTGGCGCGCGCCAAGGAAGGTCAGGACAAGATCTACTACCTCACCGGCGAGTCCTACGCGCAGGTCAAGAACAGCCCGCACCTGGAAGTCTTCCGCAAGAAAGGCATCGAAGTGCTGCTGTTGACCGATCGCATCGATGAATGGCTGATGAGCTACCTCAGCGAGTTCGATGGCAAAGCCTTCATCGACATCGCCCGTGGCGACCTGGACCTTGGCAAGCTGGATTCGGAAGAAGACAAGAAAGCCCAGGAAGAAGTCGCCAAGGAAAAAGAAGGTCTGGTCGAGCGCCTGAAGGGTGCGCTGGGTGACAGTGTGGCCGAGGTGCGTGTTTCCCACCGCCTGACCGACTCGCCGGCCATCCTGGCCATTGGTGAGCAGGACCTGGGTCTGCAGATGCGCCAGATCCTTGAGGCAAGCGGGCAGAAGGTGCCTGAGTCCAAGCCGATCTTCGAGTTCAACCCGACCCACCCGCTAATCGAGAAGCTGGACAACGAACAGAGCGAGGACCGCTTCGCCGAGCTGTCGCATATCCTGTTCGACCAGGCCGCGCTTGCAGCCGGTGACAGCTTGAAGGATCCGGCGGCTTACGTTCGTCGCCTGAACAAGCTGTTGGTCGAACTGTCTGCTTGAGTTGATGCAAAGGAAAGCCCGCTTCGGCGGGCTTTTTTAATGGTGCAAGGAGGAATTTGATGAGCAAGGTAATCGTCGAGTCGTTGGTTTATCACCTGTCCGGCAAGGCGTACGAGAGCCGCCTGGTGTATGAACCGGGCTCGTTGCCCAAGCCTGGCCTGGTCATGGCGCCGAACTGGATGGGTATTGGCGAGGGGGCCGAGCGGATCGCCAAGGAGGTGGCCGAGAAGGGCTACGTGGTGCTGATTGCCGACCTGTATGGGCAGTCGGTGCGTCCTTCCAATGCCGATGAGGCAGGGGCGGCGATGATGCCCCTGAAGAATGACCGGGCCGAGCTGCGCAAGCGTATGCAGGAGGCGCTGGCCCAACTGCTGGGCCAGTCGAAGGCGTTGCTGGAGCCTGGCCAGGTGGCCACCTTCGGCTTCTGCTTCGGCGGTTGCTGTGCCCTTGAGCTGGCCCGCTCAGGGGCTGACCTGAAGGCGGCGGTGTCGTTCCATGGCACGCTCGATACGCCGAATCCGGAAGATGCCAAGCGCATCAAGGGTTCGGTGCTGGTGCTGCATGGTGCTTCCGACCCGCTGGTGCCGAAGGAGCAACTGCCGGCCTTCGAGGACGAAATGAACGCAGCGAAGGTCGACTGGCAATTGGTCAGCTATGGCGCGGCGGTGCATTCGTTCACTGACCCCAATGCCAATGTGCCGGGCAAGATGCAATACGATCGGCGGACCTCCGAGCGGGCTTTCCGTGCGATGCACAATCTGCTGACCGAAGTGTTCCCGCGCTGATCGCCTGTAGGAGCGGGCTTACTCGCGAAGAACTCGATGCGGTAGAGGGCACGGGCTTTGCCCGTGCTCGCGGGTATACCCGCTCCAGCAGGGGGATCGGCCGTCAGGCGGCCCTCTGTCAGCGAGGCAGTTCAATTCGCGAACTCTCCCCCGGCACCGTGGGCCAATCACCTGCAGCCCATTTGGCCCTTGCCTGTTCGATCAACTGCGGATCGCTTGCCACGAAATTCCAGTTCATCCGCCGCGGCCCATCCAGCGCAGCGCCGCCGATCAAAACGAGCTGGCAATCACCCTCGGCGTAAAGGGTGACCTCTTCACCTTCCGGTAGCACCACCAGGCTGCGCGGCTCGACTTCTGTATCCTCCATCAGCAATTCGCCTTCCAGCAGGTAAAGCGCCCGCTGCGCATGCTCGTTCGGTACCTGCAAGGTTGTGGCCGGCTGCATGTGCACATGGGCATAGAGGGTAGGGGAGAGCACTGGTACCGGCGACTCCAGGCAGAAGCCCTGGCCGGCAATCATGCAGATCCGAACCCCCATGCTATCGCTCACTGGTAGGCTGGCCGCTGGATGATGGCTATAGCTCGCCGGACCTTGCTCAAGCTCGCGGGGCGATGCGAGCCAAACCTGCAGGCCATGCAGTCGGGAGCCGTCGGTGAAGGCCTCGGCTGGGGTGCGTTCGACATGCGCAACGCCGCTGCCAGCGGTCATCCAGCTCACATCGCCGGGCTGTACGCGCTGTTCGGAGCCGAGGCTGTCCTTGTGCAGGATTTCACCCTCGAACAGGTAGGTCAGGGTAGACAGGCCGATGTGCGGGTGTTGGCGGATGTCCATGCCGCTGCCGGGTGCATACTCGGTCTCCAGCATGTGGTCGAAGAAGACGAAGGGGCCGACGCTTCGGCATTGTGCCGATGGCAAGGGGCGCAGTATCGGCTGGCCCTCGACCGATTCGGCGCGCGGGCGGATGACCAGGGGGCTGCTCATGTTGGGCTCCAGGCTGGATGGAAATGCCCCAAGCATAGCGGTTCGCCAGGCGTTGCTGAACCGCCGGGCAAGCTTGCCGGTCTACCGTGTTCGTAACGGGACAAGGAATACAGCGATGATGGTCAGAGTGCTGGGTTGCTTACTATTGTCTGCCTGGATAGGCCATGCGGCGCAAGCACGTGATTACGCTTACAGCGACGCCCACCTGCACTACGTCGATTTCTTCCAGGAGACCGAGGGCATGCCTGCATTGATCGAGGCCATGGACAGGGCAGGCATCGAGCACTCGATGATTTCCGGCATTCCGGTGGCCAAGAAGTGGCATGAGGACGAGCCCAAGCGGCCGCGCTACTATGCAGGCGACGATGCTGATGCCTATTGGTACAGCGCCACCGACCTGTATGTGGCGGCAGCTCTCGAAAAGCTGCCTGCCGAGCAGCGACGCAGGTTCCATCCCTTTCTCACTGGCTTCAACCCAGTGGACAAGAATGCCGTCAGCCACATCGAGCGCATGCTTGAGCTGTACCCAGGGCTTTGGCAGGGGATCGGTGAAGTGTTCACCCGTCATGACGACCTGACCGCGCTCACCAGTGGCGATACGCCTCGCGCCAACAACGAGGCCATGACGCGTATCTACCACTTGGCGGCCGAGCGCGACCTGCCGGTGCTGTTGCACTCGAACATCACCTCGAAGCGCGAACGCAACCCGCTGTATCTGGCGGAGATCGAAGAGCCATTGCGCAATCATCCACATACCCGTTTCATTTGGGCCCACGCCGGCACCAGCATGGAAATTCACCGGCATCAGACGCAGATGGACTTCCTGTTGCCGGTGTTGACGCGGCTGCTGGAGGATTACCCGAATTTGTATGTGGATCTTTCCTGGAGTGTGCTTACGCCCTACCTGCTGGATGAGCGAGGCGTGCCGCGCAAGGCGTGGATCGATGTGGTCGTCAAGCATCCACAGCGCTTCATGCTGGGCTCGGATGTGGTGGGCAAATTTGGCGGCCTGGGAGAACAGTTGCACGGTTTCAGGCCATTTCTCGATGCCTTGCCTGAGGAGGTGGCGAACAAGGTAGCGCGGGATAACTTCCTGGCGGTGTTGCCCAGGCGGTAGTGCCTCGGAAGGGTTGGCCTCATCCCGAGTGCGCCCAATCCCACAGGGTTGCACGCCACACATGAAAACGCCCCGAACCAGTCGGGGCGTTTTCAATTACCGCATCAGCGTCTTACTTGCCAGTCCAGCGCTTGAGCACCAGGGTGGCGTTGGTGCCGCCGAAGCCGAAGCTGTTGCTCATGACCGTGTCGATCTTGGCGTTCTCTTCGGTTTTGCGCAGGATCGGCATGTCAGCGACTTCCGGATCCAGCTCGTCGATGTTGGCGGAGCCGGCGATGAAGTTGTTTTCCATCATCAGCAGGCAGTAGATCGCCTCGTGCACGCCAGCGGCGCCCAGCGAGTGGCCCGACAGGCTCTTGGTCGAGCTGATCTTCGGCGCTTTGTCACCGAACACTTCACGCACGCCCTTGATTTCTGCAACGTCACCGACCGGCGTCGAGGTGCCGTGGGTGTTCAGGTAGTCGATCGGGGTGTCGACGGTGGACAGCGCCTGCTGCATGCAGCGGATGGCACCTTCGCCGCTCGGTGCGACCATGTCGTAGCCGTCGGACGTGGCACCGTAGCCGACGATTTCGGCGTAGATCTTCGCGCCGCGGGCCAGTGCGTGTTCCAGTTCTTCGACCACGACCATGCCGCCGCCGCCAGCGATGACGAAGCCGTCACGGTCGGCGTCGTAGGCGCGCGAGGCCAGTTCCGGGGTTTCGTTGCGCTTGGTCGACAGGGCGCCCATGGCATCGAACAGGAACGACTGGCTCCAGTGCTCTTCTTCACCGCCACCGGCGAAGACGATGTCTTGCTTGCCCCACTGAATCTGCTCCATGGCGGTGCCGATGCAGTGTGCCGAGGTGGCGCAGGCCGAGGAGATCGAGTAGTTGATACCCTTGATCTTGAACGGAGTGGCCAGGCACGCCGATACGGTGCTGCCCATGGTGCGGGTGACACGGTAAGGGCCGACACGCTTGACGCCTTTCTCGCGCAGGGTGTCCAGCGCTTCCATCTGGTTCAGGGTCGAGGCGCCGCCGGAACCAGCAACCAGGCCGGTACGCGGGTTGGAAATCTGCTCTTCGGTCAGGCCGGAGTCCTTGATCGCGTCCTGCATCGCCAGGTAGGCATAGGCAGCGGCGTGGCCGACGAAGCGGTAGACCTTGCGGTCGATCAGTTCTTCGAGGTTGAGGTCGATGGAACCGGAAACCTGGCTACGCAGCCCCATTTCCTTGTATTCCGGGTTGTAACGAATGCCCGGACGGCTGTTGCGCAGGTTTTCGGTGACAGTAGCTTTGTCATTGCCCAGGCACGAAACGATGCCCAGACCAGTGATAACGACGCGGCGCATGCGAATAACCCTTAGAAATTGTCAGTGGAGGTGAACACGCCGACCCGCAGGCCTTCGGCGGTGTAGATCTCGCGACCGTCGACGCTGACCGAGCCATCGGCGATGGCCATGTTCAGCTTGCCCTTCAGGACGCGCTTGATGTGAATGTTGTAGGTGACTTTCTTGGCTTCGGGCAATACCTGGCCAAAGAACTTCACTTCGCCCGAACCCAGGGCGCGACCACGGCCTGGCAGGCCCTGCCAGCCGAGGAAGAAACCGACCAGCTGCCACATGGCGTCGAGGCCCAGGCAGCCTGGCATTACCGGGTCGCCTTCGAAGTGACAGGCGAAGAACCACAGGTCCGGATTGATATCCAGCTCGGCGACCAATTCACCTTTGCCATACTTGCCGCCTTCTTCGCTGATGTGGGTGATGCGATCGACCATCAGCATGTTCGGCGCGGGCAGTTGCGCATTACCTGGGCCGAACAGCTCACCGCGACTGCAGCGCAGCAGGTCTTCCCGAGTAAAGGCGTGTTGTTTGGTCATGCGAGCTCCTCAATAACCCCCTGCGGCAGGGGATGAATCTTCCCGGCCGGCCCGGAGTGTGTTGAGTCCGGGGCGGCAGCCTACAGGTAGACTATTGCGTTGTGGTGAAAGTCACAGCGCACCTGGCAAAAAGAAGTACAGGTGTGCACTGAAACGGCTATTTTCAGGTCCGACGAAGGTCCTGTCCAGTCCTTAAGACTGCCGCACTTTAGCATTTATCGCCAGTCGCGGCTGTCCGGCCGGGTAACCAACGCTGCAATACCCGTTGCAATTCGGTGCGGCGGAAGGGTTTGCTCAGGTAATCGTTCATGCCGGCGGCCATGCAGCGCTCGCGGTCGCCCTGCAACGCATTGGCCGTCAAGGCGATGATCGGCAGGCTGTCGCGATCGGGCAGTTGGCGGATGCGCCGGGTGGCTTCGTAACCGTCCAGCCGCGGCAGCCGGCAGTCCATCAGTACCGCGGCGAAGCGCTGCTGGCTGACCTGTTCCACGGCCTGGAGGCCATCCAGCGCCACGCTCACCTCCAGCCCAAGGCTGCGCAACATGGCTTCGATGACGCTTTGATTGACCGGATTGTCCTCTACCAGCAGGATTCGCCCGCCCTCGGTACCCAGGCTGCCCTGCGCGACGCTGCCGGGCAGGGCCGGGGGCGCCATGCTGGCCAGGGTCAGGGGAATTTCCAGGGTGAAGGTCGAGCCCAGCCCTTCGCGGCTTTCCCCGCGCAGCTTGCCACCCATGCGTTCGGCCAGGGTGCGGGCGATCGACAGGCCCAGGCCGGTGCCGCCATAGCGCCGGGAAATCGAGCTGTCCGCTTGCTGGAAGGCCACGAACATGGTCTCCAGGCGCTCGCTGTCGATGCCGATGCCAGTATCGCGCACACTGCAGGTCAACCAGATCAGCTGCCGGTCCAGGGGCTGCCAGCGCGCATGCACCTGGACCTGGCCGCGTTCGGTGAACTTCAACGCGTTGCCGATCAAGTTCAGCAGGATCTGGCGGATTCGAGTCGGATCACCGCTGACTTCCAGCTGCTCCATGCCGGCCGGCATCTGCAGTTGCAGGTCGAGTCCACGCTGCTGGGCGCTGTGCTGGAACGACTGCACGCTGTGGGCGATCAATTCGCCGAGGTTGAAGTCGATCTGCTCAAGTTCCAGCGTGGTGCGTTCGATGCGCGAGAAGTCGAGGATATCGTTGATGACCTTGAGCAAGTGGCCCGTGGATTCGCTGGCGACCGCCGCATAGTCGGCCTGCTCAGGCGTCAGCTGGGTGGTTTCGAGCAACTGCAGCATGCCCAGCACACCGTTCATCGGCGTGCGTAACTCATGGCTCATCATCGCCAGGAAGTCGGACTTGGCGCGGTTGGCTTGCTCGGCCTCCTCACGGGCCTGGATCAACTGGGCAATGGCCTGCTTCTGTTCGGCGCTGGCCTGCTCCAGGGCGCTGGCCAGGTTGTTGATATGGCGCGCCAGGTGGCCGAGCTCGCTGTCGTCCACCACCGGTAACGGGGCATTGTACTCGCCCTGCTGGATCGCCTTCACCGCATGGCCCATGTCGCTGATCGGCTTGGCCAGGCTGGTGGCCAGGCGGCGGGCGAGCAGGAAGGTGAACAACAGGGCGAACAAGGCAAGAATGCCAGCCTTGATAACGATTTCCTGCTGGCGTTGGCTGAACGCATCATCGGACATACCGACGATCACCCGTCCCAGGTAATCGTCGCCGATGGCGGGGGTGGGGGCCTTGCCCTGTTGCAGGAAGTCGCTGTCCAGGCGGATCTGCTGCAGCCGTATGGGGGCCTGGAACACTTCCACGCGCTGGGCGCGGTTGCTACTTTCATCGGACTGCTCGACGTACACCAGAATATGGTTGCGGCTGTCCTGCACCTCCAAAAAACGCACGTGTGGAATGCTCAGGGTGGCCCTCATGAGGCCTTCGAGCACCTCATTGTTGCCGGAGATCACCCCGTACTCGGACGCCGGGGCCAGTTGGTTGGCGATCAACTGCCCGGTGTGGTTGAGCTCCTGGCGCAAGTCCTGGATCCGCACGAAGGTGAAGAAACTGATCAGCAGCAGGGTCAGCAGCAGTGCAGGACCCAGGCTGATCATCTGGGTGCGGGTGTGGATATCCCAGCTCAGGCGTTTGCTCATGGGTTGGGTTCTCCTGCGGCCAGGGCCTGGGCAGCGGCCTTCGGATCGATGGGTTCCAGGCCCAGTGCACGGGCGACTTGCTGGTTGCCACTGACGCCGAAACGCGCCGGGTAAAGACTGCGCGGCCAGCGCGAGGGCGGTTGGTCGAGCAACTGGTCGAGAACCGCCAGCCAATCATCCTGGTCGCTGTAGCTGCTGGCCAGGGCGCCAGCGCGCACGAAACCGGCGTTCGGCCCGATCAGCGCCATCTGTCGGCCGTAGCTGCTGAGCAACAGGTTCTTGGCGGTCTTCGAGTTGTACAGGTCGGGGTCGTCCAGGCCCAGCAGCACGTCGCTGTTGAGCAGCAGGTTCTGCAGTGGTCGGCTGTCCCGTTGATCGGGCCAGTCCTGGGCAACGATCTCCAGGCCCAACGGGCGGGCGGCATGGCGCAACTCTTCGAGCAGGAAGTGGCTGTGCTCGCCATACAGCACGCCGATGCGCTGCGCCTGCGGCAGCAGGTAGCGTGCCAGGCGTAGCTGCCGTGCCAGGGGCGGGTCGCTCCACAGCAGGCACAGGTAGGCCGGACGGGATTTGCCCAGGCGCTGCTGCGCCTGCACCCGGCTGATACGCATCGCCAGTGCCGGGGGGCCGGCGGGCTCGGCGAGCCGCCAGTCCAGGGCAGCGCTATCGAGCAGGATCAGGCGCAGGTCGGCATTCAGCTGGCCGGGGCGGGGTAGGGTCGAGGTGGTCTGGAAACGCACCACGTCGTGGCTGCGACGGCTCTCCAGGGCCGCCACGAAGCTGCGAATGCCGGGTTGATCTTCACCACCGACCAACAGGATTTCGCTAGCGGACAGCGATCCCATGGGCCAGAGAAAGATCAGCAGCAGGCGCAGCAGGCGGGCCATCAGAACTCCAGCTCCGCGCTGACGCTCAGGCGGTGACGGCTGTCGTAGCGGTTCTGGATCGTCGTGGTCGGTTCATCGTCCAGGCGCTGCTGCCACAGCGCGGCCAGCTCCAGGTTGCTGCCCTGGATACGCAAGCGCTTGGCCACACGCAGGTCCAGACGCTCGTAGCGGTACTGGTTGAGTGCGTCGTCGCCGTAGTAGAAAAGAGCGCTGGACCAGCCGTCGCCCCAATCGCGCATCCAGCCGGCCGAGCCACTGTTGCGGGCGGTGTTGGCGCTGTCCAACGGGTTGCTGGCCCAGGCATCGACATAGGCGTAGGTCAGGCGCAGGCGGTCGCGTTGGGTCACGCGCCAGTCGGCTTGCGCCTCGCTGCCACTGAACCGCGCTTTGTTGGCGTTGCTGGCGATGTACTGGTTGTTCCTCAGGGGCTCGCTGATCATTCCGGTGATCTCGTCATAGAACAACTTCACATCCATGCTCAAGTCGATGTCGCTGAAGTAACCGTTGTAGCCCAGTTCCCGCGAGCGCATGCGTTCTTGATCGAGGTTGCCAGGGCCTCGGGTCTTGACGAAATATTCGCCGTTCTGCAGCCCGAAGTCGTTGGGCGTCAGGTTCTTGACCGTATAGCTCCAGTTGACGTTGTTCTCGAACATGTCGGGCGAGCGGACCGCTTCGGAGTACACCGCTCGCAAACCGTGGCGCGGGGTGATCAGGTAGTTCACCGCCATGCGCGGGGTAAGCGAACTGCCCGAAAGACGCGAGTCCTCGAACATCGCACCGCCCTGGATGATCCAGTGTTCGTCCGCACGCCATTCCAGCTGGCCGAATGCGCGCCAGGTCTGGTCGTCGATGCTGCCGTTGAAGTAGGTCTGCGAGTCGGCGCGATCATAGCGGTAGTTCATACCGCTGAGCAGGCGCAGGTTGTCGGTCAGGCTCAGGGTGTCCTGGATCTCCAGGTCGTAGCGGGTTTCGCGGGTACTTTGATCGACATCGCCGCAGACCGTGCTTTTGCCGCCGTTGTTCCATTGCGTCTGGGCCTGGGTCAGCAGGGCGCTGAGCGTCGGGTCCGTGGTTGTCGGCAGGTTTCCGGTCGACAGGTTGCGTGCCACCTTCTCGGCGAAGTCTGGGTTCAGTTGCCACAATTGGGTCAACGCCGGACTAAACGCCATCAGCGCGTCGCACGCCAGCCAGACTTGCTGGCGATCGAAGTGTTGAGCCGACCCTTGGATGTAGAAGCTGTGCTCTGGGCTGATATCGATGTTCCAGCGTACCGAGCCCGCGTAATCCTTGGCGTTGACATCTGCGTCGGTGCCTGCGGCATACTTGCCGAACACCGGTTGGTAGGTGTACGGCCGCTGGTTGCTGCCCTCCTTGGCCGCCAGTTGCCACTCCAGGGTCTGGTCGGGCGCGAGGTTGTGGCTGGCGCTGAGGTTGACGCGGTTCAGGCGGCGGCTGTCGCGGTAGTCGTTGCCGAACTGGTCGCTGTCGAAACCGTCGTCCTGCTGTCCCGACACCGACAGGCGCAGATCACCGCCGTCCCAGCCGAATCCATGACTGGCGTAGTAATCGTTGATGCCATCCTGGCCACGGGTGAGCTTGACCCGTGTGCCATGGCTGTCGGCGGGGTTGCGGGTGAGGATGTTGACCACCGCCATCAAGGCGTTGGCGCCATAGCTGACGGTGTTCGGGCCGCGGAACACCTCGATGCGCTCGATATCCTCCAGGGCCACCGGGATATCGCTCCAGTCCACCGTGGCAAGGCCGGCCCGATACACCGAGCGGCCGTCGATCAGCACTTGCATGCGCCGGGCTTCGTTGACGTTGCTGCCGTGGTAGTTGACGGTTGGCTGGTTGCCGGCGCCGTAGCCGATCATCATGCCTGGCACCAGGCGCAGCAGTTCGGGAATATCGCGGGCACCGCTGGCACGGATCAGTTCGCTGTCGAGCACGGTCATGCTGCCCGGCACCGCCGCCGGGGATTGTTTCAGGCGCGTGGCGGTCAGAACCTGCGGCAAGTCAGTGTTGTCGATGAACAGGTCATCGGCCATGACCGGGCCACCGAGCAGGGCGGTCAGCAATAACAGACGCGGGTAAGGGGGCGTGCCTGGGAACACGATACGGCCTTGTATCAAAGATGAAACAGGCATGTTAACTGACCTTGGACCTTTTGCCAGTGGTGGGGCGCGAGTTTGCGAGGTGGGGGGGTGAGGGAAAGGCTTGCCGGTGGTTTTCGGGTGGTGTCGAGATCGCGCGGCGCATCGCGAGCAAGGCTCGCTCCTACGCTTTTTTCGGGCCAGTTATGCCTGTGGGATTTGCGCGCGACCGCTTTGGCATGGCCCGAAAAAAGTAGGAGCGAGCCTTGCTCGCGATGCGCCACGCGATCGCCAACCCAACCCGCCACGCAAGCCATGCACTGGCCCTGTCGCATCCGCACCGTATAATGGTCCGGTCGCCACTCACATTTTGGCATTAACGGATTGAATATGACTGAACAGCAACCTGTTGCAGTTCTGGGAGGCGGAAGCTTTGGCACCGCCGTGGCGAACCTGCTGGCTGAAAACAACGTGCCAGTGCGCCAATGGATGCGCGACCCCGAGCAGGCCGAGGCCATGCGCATCAATCGCGAGAATCCGCGTTACCTCAAAGGTATCCGCCTGCACGACGGTGTCGAGCCGGTCAACGACCTGCTGGCGACGCTGCAGGCTTGCGAGCTGATTTTCGTGGCCCTGCCGTCTAGCGCCCTGCGCAGCGTGCTGGCCCCGCATGCCGAGTTGCTGCGCGGCAAGGGACTGGTGAGCTTGACCAAGGGCATCGAGGCGCAGAGCTTCAAGCTGATGAGCCAGATCCTTGAGGAAATCGCCCCCCAGGCACGTATTGGCGTGCTGTCGGGCCCGAACCTGGCCCGCGAGATCGCCGAACATGCGCTGACCGCCACTGTGGTCGCCAGCGAAGATGAAGACCTGTGCCAACGCGTGCAGGCGGTGTTGCACGGGCGCACCTTCCGGGTGTACGCCAGCACCGACCGCTTCGGTGTCGAACTGGGCGGCGCCCTCAAGAACGTCTATGCCATCATGGCTGGCATGGCCGTTGCCTTGGGCATGGGTGAAAACACCAAGAGCATGCTGATTACCCGTGCCCTGGCCGAGATGACTCGTTTCGCCGTCAGCCAAGGCGCCAATCCGATGACCTTCCTGGGGCTGGCCGGTGTCGGCGACCTGATCGTCACCTGCTCTTCACCCAAGAGCCGCAACTATCAGGTGGGTCATGCGCTGGGGCAGGGCCTGAGCCTGGAACAGGCGGTCAACCGCCTGGGCGAAGTGGCCGAGGGGGTCAATACCCTCAAGGTACTGAAGGCCAAGGCCCAGGAAGTGCAGGTGTACATGCCGCTGGTGGCGGGCCTGCACGCGATCCTGTTCGAAGGCCGCACGCTGAACCAGGTCATCGAACACCTGATGCGCGCCGAGCCCAAGACCGACGTCGATTTCATTTCCACAAGCGGTTTCAACTGAGCCTTCGTGGGTTCTGAACAGAGCAAGGAGCAATACATGAACGATACCCCCGAGCGCGCGCAGCGCGAGTCGATCATCCTGCGGGTGCTGTGGATGCTGGTGTTCCTGGTGGTCTGGCAACTGGCCGAGCTGCTGCTGGGTGGCCTGGTGCTGGTGCAGCTCATCTACCGACTGGTGTATGGCGCCCCGAGCGCCAGCCTGATGAACTTCGGCGACAGCCTCAGTCAGTACCTGGCGCAGATCGGTCGTTTCGGCAGTTTCCACAGCGACCAGAAGCCCTGGCCATTCGCCGACTGGCCGGCCCCGCGGGCGCCGGAAGGCGAGGCGCCTCACGCCGTGGCACCGGCAGCGCACCCGGTGCGCGACGAGGAGCCCAAGCTGTGAAGCTCTGGGTTCTGCGCCACGGCGAGGCCGAACCGCGGGCCAATACCGACGCCGAGCGGCGCCTGACGCCCCATGGCCGCGAGCAAGTGCTGCACAGCGCGGCGCGCTTGCTGGGCCAGCCACTGCAAGCCATCCTGGCCAGCCCCTATGTGCGCGCCCAGCAGACCGCGGCACTGGTGCATGACACCCTCGGTTTCACCGAGCCGGTGCACACAGTGCCGTGGTTGACCCCCGACAGTGACGTGCAACAGGTCATCGGCGAAATCGAGCGACTGGGCCTTGAGCATGTGCTGCTGGTCAGCCACCAGCCGCTGGTGGGCACATTGGTTGGAAGGCTCGAGCACGGGCATGGCCAGCGACCAGCCCCCATGAGTACCGCCAGCCTTGCAGAGTTGGAAGGGGATTGGCCATTGGCAGGCCTGATGACCGTGCGCGCGATTAATTCACCCGACTGAAACCGGGCAACTGGCATTTTTGTCAGTTGCCGCCTCTGGCAGGGCGTTGCTAGCGTTGCATCGAGGCGGTACAGGCAGGGAAGAATCAGGAGTGCGGGATGGGTGGTCGAAGGTTGGATCTGGTTCGCTGTGCCGATTTGCAGCCAACTTTGGATAAAGTGCAGGCCAGCGGGGCGCTGGATTTTGCCGAGTACAGCCTGCTGCGTGAGGCCGCTGATGCCAAGCTGTATCACCTGATGGGCAGGCTCCAAGGCCGTGGCTGCCCGGACATCGCCACCCGGATACAAGGAGAGGAAGACCTGCGCAAGCTGCAGGACACTTGCCAGCGCGTATCCCACCTGGTGCAGACCAGCTGCCTGGCGTTACGCCGGCTACAGCTCGACCACAAGGATCAGCGCCTGGCTCGCGAGGCGCTCGAAAGCCAGCTGGCCTACCTGCAAGCCTGCCTGCGCCGTTCATTGCTCGGTTTCGACCTGTCCTGATTGCCCTGCGCGATGACCTTTCCGGACATTGCCGAGCGCCGCCACGATGCCGACAATGGGCAACCATCCCCGGTTCGGACCTGGCGCCATGTCGCAACGGATCTTCTTCGCCCACGCCAACGGATTTCCCTCGGCCACCTACGGCAAGCTGTTCGCCGCGCTCGCGCCGGACTACCAGGTGACGCACCTGGCCCAACACGCCCACGACCCAAGGTTTCCGGTCGATGACAATTGGCGGAACCTGGTCGATGAACTGTTGCACCATCTGGCTCAGCAGGATCAGCCCGTGTGGGGCGTCGGTCACTCCCTGGGCGGTGTGCTGCACCTGCATGCCGCGCTGCGCCGCCCAGAGTTGTACCGGGGCGTGGTAATGCTTGACTCGCCGGTGTTGACCCGTGCCGACCAGTGGTTGATCCGCACCGCCAAGCGTTTCGGTTTCATCGATCGCATCACGCCTGCAGGCCGCACCTTAGGGCGGCGCGAGGCCTTCGCCGATCGTGACAGCGCGCGGACATATTTCGCCAGCAAGACCTTGTTCCGCAATTTCGACCCCGAGTGCCTCGAGGCGTATCTGGAACATGGTCTGCAAACCGCAGAGGAGGGGCTGCGCTTGCGCTTCGACCCGGCCACCGAGATCAGTATCTATCGCAGCATCCCCCATGCCAGCCCGGCACCTGCCCGGCATTTGCAGGTGCCGTTGGCGATGGTGCGTGGCGACCGTAGCCGGGTGATTCGTCGTCACCACGCGTTTGCCGTGCGTGGCATGCCCACGGGTGAGTACCACAGCGTACCGGGTGGCCATATGTTCCCGCTGGAGCGCCCCACTGATACCGCCAGCCTGATCAAGGGCCTGTTCGATCGCTGGAGCCAGGCATGAGCCTGCCCGTCGAAGAAGTGCGCCTGAGCCTGGGCCATATCGAACTCGCCGCGCACCTGTTCGGGCCAGCGGACGGGTTGCCGGTGATCGCACTGCATGGCTGGCTGGACAACGCCAACAGTTTCGCGCGCCTGGCACCCCGTCTACAGGGCTTGCGTATCGTCGCGCTCGACTTGGCCGGCCATGGCTATTCCGAACACCGCCCGCCAGGGGCCGGCTATGCCCTGGCCGATTACGCCCATGACGTGTTGCGGGTCGCCGAGCAGCTTGGCTGGCAACGATTCGCCCTGCTTGGTCACTCGCTGGGCGCCATCATCTCGGTGCAGTTGGCTGGGGCCTTGCCGGACAGGGTCAGCCACCTGGCGTTGATCGACGGCGTGATCCCGCCTACCGGTGCCGAGCAGGATGCGGCTGAGCGGTTGGGCATGTCGTTGCAGGCGCAGTTGCGCCTGGATGGCAAGCGCAAGTCGGTTTACGCCTCGGTCGAAGACGGCGTGCAGGCTCGCATGAAGGGGATGGTCGCGGTAAGCCACGAAGCTGCGCAGTTGCTGGCCCAGCGCGGACTGATGCCGGTCCCGGGCGGGTTCAGCTGGCGCAGCGACAGCCGACTGACCTTACCATCGCCGGCGCGCCTGAACCCGGCCCAGGCCATGGCGTACGTGCACCGGGTCGGTTGCCCGGGCTGTCTGGTGGTGGCCGCCGATGGCATGCTGGTGCGCCACACCGAGTTGCTGGAGCAGCTACCCTTTGAGCGAGTGGTGCTGCCAGGTGGGCATCATCTGCACCTGAACGATGAGCAGGGTGCGATCCTTGTCGCAGACTGTTTCAATCGCTTCTTTGGCTTTTCTTGACTTGTACCGGACAAGTGCCGAGGCTTGGCGGGTTGAACAGGGAGACAACCATGCAAATGCCAGACATCCTGGACCTTCGCTCCGCCACCCGCTGCCCCAAGGGTGGCCGATGAGCGCATCCGTTTTCATCCGCGTCACCTTCGTCACCTGCGTCGCGCTGGTCAGCGCCGCTTCCTGGGCGGGCAGCCTGCCGGTGCCGCAAGATGGCAAGGTGGTCGACCAACGCCCCGCCGTAGAACAGGAACGCGTCTACCCCCTGGGCCCGCTGCGCAAGATCAGCGGTCGCCTGCGGGTCGATGACAAGGTCGAGAGCCGTGGCCAGGTTAGCTCGGTCACTTACGAACTGCCCGTCGAACGCACCGCTCGTGAGGCGTTCACCAGCGCCCGCGAACAATTGCAGCGTGACGGCGGTTACCCCTTGTTCTGGTGCCAGGGCCGTGACTGCGGCGAAGCCAGCCTGTGGGCCAACGATGTGTTCGGCAATGCCCGGCTCAATGGCGGCGACGAGCAGCAGGCATTCATCCTGTTGCGCCGTTCGGCCGAAGAGGCCGACACCTTGGTGGCGTTGTACAGCGTCACCCGTGGCAACCGCCGCGCGTACTTGCACGTCGAAGAGTTCGTCGCGGGCAGCCCGCTGGGCGAACTGCTACCCACGCCAGCGACTGTGCTGCGCGAAATGCGCGACACCGGAAAGCTGGACTACCCTGACCTGGGCGCACCGCAAGCCACCTGGGTGACCCTGCTCGGACGCAGCCTGAACCTTGACAGCACCCTGCGTGCCAGCCTCAGTGGAGCCGAGGCCGAAGCCTGGCGCCAAGAGCTGATCAAGGCAGGCGTGCGCAGCAGCCGGCTGGAAGTCGGGGACGCCCCTACCGATGGCCTGCACCTTGAACTGATTCGTTGATCGAGCGCCACCATGGCCAACAATGATCGTCTGTTGATCCAGATTCTTCTGCTGGCGCTGTTGGGCGCGGGGCTGTGGGTAATGGCGCCGTTCATTTCGGCACTGCTGTGGGGGGCCATCCTGGCCTTTGCCAGCTGGCCGTTGATGCGCCTGCTGACCCGCGTGCTGGGGGATCGCGAGACCCTCGCGGCAGGTTTGCTGACCGGTGTCTGGATTCTGGTCGTGGCCTTGCCGCTGGTCTGGCTTGGGTTCAACCTGGCGGACCACATTCGCGACGCCACGGCGTTCATTCGCGATGTACAGGTCGATGGTTTACCTGACGCCCCGGACTGGCTGGCCGGTGTCCCGCTGGTCGGCGGGCGCCTGGTCAGCTGGTGGGAGTCGCTGGACCAACAGGGCGCGATGCTGCTGGCCTCGGTCAGACCCCACCTGGGTCAGGTTGGTAACTGGCTACTGGCACGCAGTGCGCAATTGGGCAGTGGTGTGCTCGAACTGACCCTGAGCCTGGTGTTCGTGTTCTTCTTCTACCGCGACGGCCCGCGATTGGCGGCGTTCGTCCTGCGCCTGCTGCAGCGTTTGATGGGCGACCGTGCCGAGTATTACCTGGAACTGGTGGCCGGCACCGTGCAACGTGTGGTCAACGGCGTGATCGGCACCGCCGCGGCCCAAGGCCTGCTGGCATTGATTGGCTTTCTCATCGCCGGTGTGCCGGGCGCCATCATCCTCGGCCTGGTGACCTTCATGCTCAGCCTCATTCCCATGGGGCCGCCGCTGGCTTGGATACCGGCCACCGGTTGGCTGGTATGGAAAGGTGAGTACGGCATGGCCGTGTTCCTGGGTATCTGGGGTACCTTCGTCATCAGTGGCGTTGACAACGTGCTCAAGCCCTACCTGATCAGCCGCGGCGGCAACCTGCCACTGGTGATCGTCCTGCTTGGTGTGTTCGGTGGCCTGATCGCGTTTGGCTTCATCGGCCTGTTCATCGGGCCGACACTGCTGGCGGTGGGCTACAGCCTGTTGCTGGACTGGAGCCGCAACGCAGGGCAGCAGACGCCGCAACGCTGACATCACCCGCGGCCCGGCAACGGGCTGCATCTTTACGCATTCTTTATGCGCTGACCTGTCCCTCGATCTCGCCCCTTTACGTCGCACCCTCGGACAATTTCCCCAAAGCGGCCAACGCCGCATGGATGGGGAGAACCACCGATGAATGTGCTCGAAGGGTTGTCACTGCTGCTGGCAGTGGCGTTGGCGATTTACCTGCTTACGGCGCTGCTGCGCGCCGATCGCAGCTAGGGAGCGGTCATGCACAGTTACGACTACGCGTTGCTGTTGGCCTTCTTTGCCATCGTGCTGCTGCCTGCACCCTGGCTGGGGCGTTTCTACTACAAGGTGATGGAAGGCCAGCGTACCTGGCTCAGCCCATTACTCGGCCCATTGGAGCAGGGCTGTTACCGGCTGGCGGGCGTGCGCACCGAGCAGGAGCAGAATTGGAAGCAGTACGCCCTGGCTTTGTTGGCCTTCAACCTGGCCGGGTTCGTGCTGCTGTTCTGCGTGCTGTTGCTGCAGGGCTATCTGCCGCTCAATCCGCAGCACTTGCCAGGCCAGGAGTGGTCGCTGGCATTCAACACAGCGGTAAGCTTCGTCACCAACACCAACTGGCAGGCCTACAGCGGCGAAGCCTCGGTCAGCTACCTGAGCCAGATGCTTGGCCTGACCGTGCAGAACTTCGTCAGCGCTGCCACCGGCCTGGCCGTATTGGTTGCACTCTGCCGTGGCATTGCCAGGCGCTCTACGGCAACGCTGGGCAACTTCTGGGTCGACATGACCCGGGGCACCCTCTACGGGCTCTTGCCGTTGTGTCTGGTGCTGGCGCTGCTGCTGGTGTGGCAGGGCGTGCCCCAGACCTTCGCCAATTATGCCCATGCTGTGACCCTGCAAGGCGTTGACCAGGTCATCCCGCTTGGACCGGCTGCCAGCCAGATCGCCATCAAGCAACTGGGTACCAACGGGGGTGGTTTCTTCGGCGTGAACTCGGCGCACCCGTTCGAGAACCCCACGGCCTGGAGCAACCTGTTCGAGGTGGCGTCGATCATTCTGATCCCGGCTGCCCTGGTGTTCACCTTTGGCCACTACGTGAAGGACTTGCGCGAGAGCCGCGCCATCATCGCCTGCATGCTTGCCCTGTTCCTGATCGGTGGCAGTACCGCCTTGTGGGCGGAATACCAACCCAATCCGGCATTGGAAAGCGTTCAGGTACAGTCGAGCGCGCCGATGGAGGGCAAGGAAAGCCGCTTCGGCACCACCGGTTCGGTGCTCTGGAGCGTGACCACCACCGCTGCGTCCAACGGTTCGGTCAACGCCATGCACGACAGCCTCAACCCGCTGACGGGTATGGTGGCCATGGCCAACATGATGGTCGGTGAGGTGATCTTCGGCGGCGTCGGTGCCGGGCTCTACGGCATGTTGCTGTTTGTGCTGATCGCTGTGTTCCTGGCAGGCCTGATGATTGGGCGCACGCCGGAATACTTGGGCAAGAAGCTGCAAGCCCGTGAGGTGCAGTTGTTGGTGGCGACCTTGTTGGTGATGCCGGTGGGCGTGCTGGTGCTCGGCGCCATCGCCGCCAGCCTGCCAGGCCCTGCGGGGGCGGTGAGCAACCCAGGCGCCCATGGCTTCAGCCAGCTGCTGTATGCCTACACCTCCGGCACCGCCAACAACGGCTCGGCCTTCGCCGGTTTCGGTGCCAACACCGTGTTCCACAACCTGATGATCGGCTTGGCCATGCTGATCGGCCGCTTCGGCTACATCCTGCCGGTGCTGGCCCTGGCAGGCAGCTTGGCTGCGAAGAAAACCGCGCCGCAAGGGCTGAACAGCTTCCCGACCCACGGGCCACTGTTCGCCACCTTGCTGGTGGTGACCATCCTGCTGGTGGGCGGCCTGACCTTCCTGCCAACCCTGGCCCTTGGGCCGATCGCCGAACACCTGAGCCTGGGCTTCTGAGGAGCGAACCATGAACATGCCCATTCCCGAAGTGAAAGCCCACTCCAGCGCCAAGGACCAGACCCGTTTCGCCGCACTCTGGCGCCCGGCCATGGTGCAGGCCTTCGTCAAACTCGACCCGCGTCAACTCAAGCGTTCACCGGTGATGCTGGTCGTGGCCCTCACGGCTGTGCTCACCACTGTGCTGTGCTTTGCACCGGGCAGTGGCGTGAGCACCAGCGTGGCGGTGCAGATTGCCCTGTGGCTGTGGTTCACCGTGTTGTTCGCCAACTTTGCCGAAGCCCTGGCCGAAGGGCGCGGCAAGGCCCGCGCCGACAGCCTCAAGGCCGGCAGCCAGGGCCTTACCGCGCAGCGCCGCACCCGCCAAGGCGGCTTCGAGACCGTGCCTGCCTCGCAGTTGCGCAAGGACGATGTGGTCAAGGTGGTGGCCGGTGAATTGATCCCCGGCGACGGCGAAGTGCTCGAGGGCATTGCAGCGGTCAACGAGGCGGCCATTACTGGCGAGTCGGCCCCGGTGATCAGAGAGTCCGGTGGCGACCGATCGGCCGTCACCGGCAACACCCGCCTGGTATCCGACTGGCTGCTGATCCGCATCACCAGCAACCCTGGCGAGTCGACCCTGGACCGCATGATTGCCCTGGTTGAAGGTGCCAAGCGGCAGAAGACGCCCAACGAGATCGCGTTGGATATTCTGTTGATCGGCCTGACCCTGATCTTCCTGATCGTGGTCGTGACCTTGCAGCCGTTCGCCCACTTCGCAGGCGGTAGCCTGCCGCTGATCTTCCTCGCAGCGTTGTTGGTGACACTGATCCCCACCACTATCGGCGGACTGCTATCGGCCATCGGCATCGCTGGCATGGACCGCCTGGTGCGGCTCAATGTCATCGCTCGCTCGGGCCGCGCCGTGGAGGCGGCCGGTGATGTGCACACCCTGATGCTCGACAAGACCGGCACCATCACCTTCGGCAATCGTCGTTGCAGTGCGCTGCACAGTGCGCCGGGGGTCACGGCCAAGGAGTTGGGGGAGGGCGCGTTGCTGGCATCGTTGGCCGATGATACTGCCGAGGGCAAGTCGATCGTCGAGTACCTGCGTCAATTGCACGCGTTCATTGAACCAAGCGCCCAGCAGCTGGTACCCATTGCCTTCAGCGCAGAGACGCGGCTTTCCGGTGTCGATTTTCAGCAGCGTCACTACCGCAAGGGCGCGGTCGATGCGGTGCTGGCCTTCGTCGGCATGCAGCGACTGGAGATGCCGCCGGCACTGGCCCGTGAAGTCGAACGCATCGCTCAGAGCGGCGGTACGCCCCTGCTGGTGTGTGTCGACAAGCGCTTGCTGGGCGTGATCCACCTCAAGGATGTGGTCAAGCCCGGCATTCGCGAGCGCTTCGCTGAGCTGCGCAAGCTGGGTATCCGCACGGTGATGGTCACCGGCGACAACCCGCTGACCGCTGCTGCCATCGCCGCCGAAGCCGGGGTGGACGATGTGCTGGCTGAAGCCACGCCCGAGAAGAAGCTGGCGCGCATTCGCCAGGAACAGAACGACGGGCGTCTGGTCGCCATGTGCGGTGACGGCGCCAATGATGCACCGGCGCTGGCCCAGGCAGATGTGGGCATGGCCATGAACGATGGTACCCAGGCGGCGCGTGAGGCGGCCAACATGGTCGATCTGGACAGCGACCCGACCAAGCTGCTGGACGTGGTCCAGGTGGGCAAGGAGTTGCTGGTCACGCGCGGGGCGCTCACCACCTTCTCCATCGCCAACGACGTGGCCAAGTACTTCGCCATTCTGCCGGCGCTGTTCGCCGCCATCTACCCGCAGCTGGGCGTGCTCAACCTGATGCACCTGGCCAGCCCGCAGAGCGCGATTCTGTCGGCGATCGTCTTCAACGCGCTGATCATCATCGCGCTGATTCCCTTGGCCTTGCGCGGTGTGCGTGTGCAGGCAGCGAACGCGGCCCAGTTGCTGCGACGCAACCTGCTGATCTACGGCCTGGGCGGGATCATCGTGCCGTTTGCCGGGATCAAGCTGATCGACATGTTGCTCAATGCATTGCATCTGGTCTGAGGAGGCCGACATGAACACCTATCTGCGCCCGGCATTGAGCCTGGCCTTGTTGATGACCCTGGTCACCGGCGCGTTGTACCCCTTGGCGGTAACCGGCATAGCCCAGGTCGCGTTTCCCGAGCAGGCCAACGGCAGCCTGGTGCGTGACGACCATGGCCAGGTGCGTGGCTCGGCATTGATCGCCCAGGACTTCCAGGGTGATGGCTGGTTTCACTCGCGTCCGTCGGCCGGTGCCTATGCCACCGTGGCCAGCAGTGCGAGCAATCTTTCCCCCAGCAATCCGGCATTGGCCGAACGGGTGAAAGGGGAGGCGGCAGCGCTCTACCAACCTGGGCAGGGGGGCGTACCCCAGGCGTTGCTGACCACCTCGGGCAGCGGCCTGGACCCGCACCTGCCGCCTGAGGCCGTGGCCTACCAGATCGCGCGCGTGGCGGCAGCCCGGCAGATGTCAGTCGAGCGCTTGCAAGCCTTGGTGGAAGAGGCCACCCTGCAGCCACTGATCGGCCCCCCTGTGGTCAATGTGCTGGCCCTGAACCGGGCGCTTGGCAGTATTGGTCACTGACTCAAGGCCGGTTACCAGCAAAGGCCTGTGGGGGCGGGTTTGCCCGCGAAGGGTGCGGTGAGCTCACCGACGTATTCGCGGGTGAACCCGTTCCTGCACGTGCCATGCCGATCTTGCGGCCCGTGTTTTCTGCACAGCAGATGAAGGATGACTCATGAGTGATTCCGCCCGCGCAGACGCGCTGTTGGCCAACCTGCCGCGTGAAGGGCGCGGCAGGCTCAAGGTGTTTCTCGGTGCCGCGCCTGGGGTGGGCAAGACCTACGCCATGCTGCAAGCCGCTCACGCCCAGCAACGCCAAGGCGTGCAGGTGCTGGCCGGGGTGGTCGAGACCCATGGCCGGGCCGAGACCGAAGCCTTGCTCGGCGGCATGCTCCAGCAACCCTTGCTGCGCAGCGAGTACCGTGGCGTCACGTTGGAGGAAATGGACCTCGACGGACTGCTCAAGGCATCCCCGTCCTTGGCCCTGGTCGATGAGTTGGCCCACACCAATGCGCCTGGCAGCCGCCACGCCAAGCGCTGGCAGGATGTCCAGGAACTGTTGGCCGCCGGGATCGACGTCTACACCACGGTCAACGTCCAGCACCTGGAAAGCCTGAATGACAAAGTGCGTGACATCACCGGCGTGCAGGTGCGCGAGACCTTGCCCGACTGGGTACTGCAGGAGGCCTTCGAGCTGGTGCTGATCGACCTGCCGCCCCGCGACCTGCTCGCCCGTCTGCGTGAGGGCAAGGTGTATGTGCCCGAGCAGGCGCGGGCGGCCATCGATGCCTACTTCTCCCAGACCAACCTCACGGCCCTGCGCGAACTGGCCATGCAGACGGCGGCTGCGCAGGTGGATGCCGACCTGGCCCACGGCTACCGCCAGCGTGGCCAGGAGGCACCGGCCTTGCGTGGGCGTTTGCTGGTCGGGGTCGACGGTGACGATCAGGCCGAGCGTCTGGTGCGCCATGCCTGTCGGGTGGCCCAGCGCCGACACCTGCCCTGGAGCCTGGTGCATGTGGACAATGGCCGGTTGCTCGACGAAACCGCCCGTCATCGCCTGCAGGCTGCGCAGCAGCTTGCCGAGCGGCTGGGAGGCGAAGTGGTGGTGTTGCGGGCCGGGGAGGTGGCGCGCACGCTGATCCAGCATGCTGCCGAACGCAGGGCCAGTCTGGTGCTGGTCGGGCAGTCGCGTGATCGCCTGCGGCGGCGCTTGTTCGGCGCCGGGGTGGCGGCTCGGTTGCTGCGTGAAAGCCATGGGTTGGAAGTCAACGTGCTCGACCGCGATGCCCAACCCGCCACACCCAGCATGTCGGTCAAGCGCGTTTGGGTGTGGCGCCATTATCTGCTGGCCGTGCTGGCGACTGCGTTGGCGGCAAGTCTGTCCTGGGCGGTGGCCGGCGTGTTGGCATTGCCCAATATTTCCTTGGTGTTCCTGGCCGCGGTGTTGCTGGTGGCCGTACGCAGCAGCCTTGGGCCAGCCCTGGCCTGTGCGGCGTTGTCGTTCCTGACCTACGACTTTCTGTTCATACCGCCGAACTTCTCCTTCACCATCCAGCGCGAGGAAGACGTGCTGACGCTGGTGTTCTTCCTGCTGATGGCCGCCCTGACCGGCAATCTCGCAGCGCGGCAACGCCAGCAGTTGCAGGCCCTGCGCGAGACTCAGGCGCAGACCAGCCAGTTGCTCGACCTTTCTCGACGGTTGACCGTGGCTACCGACCGTCAGGCGGTATTCAATGCAGCGGGCCAGCATTTGAACGGTTTGCAGGACATGCAGGTATGCCTGCTCGAGCGCAATGCAGAGGGCCTGTTGCATCGGGTCAGTGGCGAGGCGCAAGCCCTCACCGACAACGAACGGGCCGCTGCCGAGTGGGCCTGGCAACACGGCCAGGCTGCCGGCCATGGCAGCGATACCTTGCCCCATGGGCGCTGGTGGTGGTGGCCGTTGGCGGTTGATGAGCAGCCGCTGGCGCTGCTTGGCGTGCGGCCGCACTCCGGCGAGCCGCTCAGCGCCCAGCGCCGTCGCCTGCTGATGGCCTTGGGGCAACCTTTGGCCCAGGCCCTGGCCCGGGCGCGGCTGGCCGAGCAACTGGAAGCGGCGCGCCTGCATGGCGAAACCGAGCAGTTGCGCAGTGCCTTGCTGGCATCGGTATCCCATGACCTGCGTACACCGCTGACCGCCATGCGCGGCAGCATCGACAGCCTGCTGGCATTGGGCGAGGCCATTGCGCCCGCTGATCGGCGTGAGTTGCTCGAAGGCACGCGCAACGAGGCCGAACGCCTGGACCGTTACATCCAGAACCTGCTCGACATGACCCGCCTGGGCCATGGTGGGCTGAAGCTTGCTCGCGACTGGGTGGCACCGGCGGACATCGTCGGCAGTGCGCTGAACCGCCTGCGCGCCGTGCTGGCGCCGTTGCGCGTGCACACCGAGGTGCCGGCCGCGTTGCCCTTGTTGTTCGTGCATGCGGCATTGATCGAACAGGCCCTGGTCAATGTGCTGGAGAACGCCGCCCGCTTTTCGCCGGCGCAGGGACGGCTGGAACTGGAGGTGTCCGTGCACGACCAGCAACTGCACTTCGCGGTAAGCGACCAGGGGCCTGGCATTCCGGTGGCGGAGCGGGACAAGATCTTCGACATGTTCTACACCGCTGCCCGGGGGGATCGGGGCGGGCAGGGCACGGGGCTTGGGTTGGCCATCTGCCAAGGCATGGTCGGCGCCCACGGCGGGCAAATCCTGGTCAGCGAAGGCATCGATGGCCAGGGCACCTGCATCACATTATGCTTGCCGCTGCCCGATCAACCTGAAGCCGAAAGCGAAGCCCCATGAGCCAGCACGCGACCCTCCTGGTCATCGACGACGAACCGCAGATCCGCAAGTTTCTGCGCATCAGCCTGGCATCCCAGGGGTACAAGGTGATCGAGGCCGCCACAGGTGCCGAGGGCCTGACGCAGGCCGCCCTGGCCAAGCCGGACTTGGTGGTGCTCGACCTTGGTTTGCCAGACATGGACGGCCAGCACGTGCTGCGTGAGCTGCGTGAGTGGAGCTCGGTGCCGGTAATGGTGTTGTCGGTGCGCGCCAGTGAAGTTCAGAAAGTGGATGCGCTCGATGGTGGTGCCAACGACTATGTGACCAAGCCCTTCGGTATCCAGGAGTTCCTGGCACGCATCCGCGCCCTGCTGCGTCAGGCGCCACAGGCCAGTGGCGGGGAGGCATTGGCGAGCTTCGGGCCGTTGACGGTCGACTTTGCCTTTCGCAAGGTGACCCTGGACGGTGTCGAGGTGGCGCTGACCCGCAAGGAATATGCGCTGCTGGCGCAACTGGCCGGGCATCCTGGGCGGGTGATCACCCAGCAGCAGTTGCTCAAGGATATCTGGGGGCCGACCCATGTGGACGATACCCACTACCTGCGGATCGTGGTGGGGCACCTGCGGCAGAAACTGGGCGATGACCCGACGGCGCCGAGGTTCATCATTACCGAGGCGGGGGTGGGGTATCGGTTGGTGGCGCCGGCTGGATAAGCCCAGGGTGCTGGCGCATCGCGAGCAAGGCTCGCTCCTACAGCGGTTCGCGGCGGCTGCACACCTTACTGACTCAGATCAGACGTAGGAGCGAGCCTTGCTCGCGATGCGCCGCGCAGGCGGCGCTTGTCCATCATTGCTGCACCTCGCGCGCACCCACTGGAGCACCACCCCCCAGAGCCTTGTACAACGCCACAAGGCCCAGGCGTAACTGGTTGTCACTGTCCACCACATCTCGGCGCGCCTGCAGATAGTTGCGTTGGGCGTCGAGCGCTACCAGAAAGTCAGTCAGTCCACCGGCATAGCGTGCCTTGGCCATGTCATAGGCTTGCCCGGCGCTGCCCAGGCGTGCCTTGAGCTGGTCGTTGCGCTGGCGTTCGGCGCCATAACTGCTCAGCGCATCATCCACCTCCTGCCAGGCCTTGAGTACCGTCTGCTGGTAGTTGACCGCTGCCTGCTGTTGTTCGAGCGTGCGCAAAGTGACTTGAGCGCGGCGCCGACCATTGTCGAAAATCGGCACGCTCAAGCTCGGCCCTACCGCCCACTGGCGGCTGCCCCAGTCAGAAAACTTGCCGCTTTCGAACGAGGAATACCCAAAGCTGGCACCCAGGCGGATGCTTGGATACAACTCGGCGACCGCCACCCCTATGTTGGCCGTTGCCGCGTGAAGCTGGGCTTCGGCGGCGCGGATATCCGGGCGTTTGCGCGCCACGTCCGAGGGCAGCCCAGGGTTCAGGTCGGGTAGGGTGGGAGGCGTGGCTGTAGGTAGCAGCAACTGAGCCTGCAGTTCGCCCGGTTGCGCGCCGACCAGCACGCCCAGTTGGTTGATGGCCTGGGTCTGCGCCGCCTGCAGTGAGGGCAGGGTGGCACTCAGTTGTTCGAGTTGAGCGCGTTGACGGACCAGGTCGAAATCGTCGACCAGGCCGCCGTCGGCGCGGGCTTTCACCAGTTCGAGCGACTCCTCGGTGGCTCGCAGGTCTTGCTCGGTGACGCCGATCAACTGTTGCACCCTACGCAATTCGAAATACCCGCGCGCCACTTCGCTGGCCACCACCAGCCGTGCCTGCTCAAGCAAAGCGCGCTGCTGCTCGACACGGGCGTCCGCGGCCTCGACGGAGCGGCGTACCCGGCCCCAGAAATCGACCTCCCAGGATGCGTCGAAGCCTGCTTCATAAAGGGTGAATGGTTGCGCCAGGGCCTTGGTCAGCTCGTCGCTGTTGCCCGGTGCGAAGCTGTCGATCATCTTCGCGCTGGCACCGCGCTCACTCTGACGCTGGCGCTGGATGTCGGCCCTGCCGTCGACGTTCACGCCACGCTGCGCCGCGACCATCTGCCGTTGCATGCGCGCTTGTGCAAAGCGCAGGGCGGCGTTGGTCAGGTCCGGACTGGCGGCAATGGCGCGCCGCTGCAGGTAGTTCAGCGTCGGGTCGGCAAACTGGGTCCACCATTGCGTCGCAATGGCCTGGTTGGCCGAGCCCGTGTTCAGGAGCGTGGGGTCACCGCTATGGGCCGCGTGCCAGTCGCTTGGGGTAACCGGCTGCGGCGCTTGGTAGTCAGGCCCGACCGCGCTGCAGGCCATCAGGGCCAGTAGCAACGGCGTGAGGCAAAAGGCGTTGAGCGGCGACGACATTGCAGCCTCCGTTTAAGCGAGTCGATTGCGGAACAGCCAGGCAGACAGCGGCAGAGTGACGGCGGCTACGGCGAGCATGGGGACCAGGTCGTGTGCCACGTCGAACAGGCTGACGCCTTCGAGATAAATGCGTTGAATCAGGTCGATGGCAAAGCGCAGGGGATTGATCCAGGTGGCCAGTTGCATGGCGTCGGGCATGTTGCGCACCGGCGTGGCCAGGCCCGACAGCAGCATGATCGGCATGATCAGCACGAAGGTATAGAGCATGGCCTGCTGCATGTTCAGCGATATCGCCGAAATCGACATGCCCAGGCCGACGCTGGAGATCATGAACACCAGCAGGCCTCCGTACAGGTCGAGCAGGGAGCCGGCCATGGGAATGCGGAACCAGAACAGCGCCATCAATAGCACCAACGAGGCTTGCACCAGGCCGATGAGAATGGGCGGTATGGCTTTGCCGATCATGATCTCCATCGGCGAGTAGGGGGTGACCAGCAATTGGTCGAACGTGCCCTGCTCACGTTCGCGCGCCACCGACAAGGCGGTGAGCACCAGTGTCTGCAGCATGCTCAGCGAAGCAATCAACGCCGGAATGAGCGGCCAACGGGTTTCCAGGTTGGGGTTGTACCAGGCGCGGGTAACCACGTTGATCGGTGCTTGCGCCAGACCGCGTTCTCGGTTGAAGTCGTTCACGATGCTGGCAAGGCCCGCTGCGGCGGAGCCTGCGGTGGTCGAGTTACGGCCGTCGAGTATCACCTGCAGCGGTGCGGTTTCTCCTCGGGTAAGGCGGGCCTCGAAATCAGGTGGGATGTGCACCACCAGCAATGCCTCTTGCGCATCGATCACCTCGGCGATGTCGCGGCTGGAGTTGAGGGTCTGCACGCGGTGGAAGATGCCGCTGCCGTCCAGGCGGCTGGCCAGGCGCTGGGACGACTCGCTGTGGCTATGGTCGAGCAGTGCGTAGGGCACGTCGTTGAGATCGAAGGTCACGGCATAGCCGAACAGCAGGCTCTGCATGAGCACCGGTGCGATCAGTACGATGCGGTTTGCCGGGTCTTTGAAAATCACCAGCAGTTCCTTGCGCCACAGGTTGACCAGGCGACGCAGCAGTTCCAGGAACGTGGCCATGTCAATCGAGCCTCTTGCGCGTGGCCAGGCGCGCCAGCCCCAGCAAGGCCACGGCGTAACCGGTGAGAATCAAGCTGTTGCGCAGGATCAATGGCCAGAAGTCGCCGGCCAGGAACAGCGACTTCACCACTTGCATGAAGTAGGTGGCGGGCAGCAGGTTTCCGACTACCTGCACGGCGGTGGGTACGTTGCGCAGGTCGAAGATGAAGCCTGATAGCATCATCGCCGGCAGGAAGCTGACGAGCAGGGAAATCTGGCTGGCCAGGAACTGGTTCTTGGTGACCGCCGAAATCAGCAGGCCGATCCCCAGTGCCACGAGCAGGTACAGCATCGAGCAGATCACCAGCGCCCACAGCGAACCATACATCGGCACATCGAATAGAAAACGCGCTGCCAGCAGGCACAACCCCAGGCCGATCAGGCCGACGACGAAGCAGGGAATGACCTTGGCCAGGAGAATCTCCGCAGCCCGCACGGGCGTCACGAACAACGCTTCCAGGGTGCCGCGCTCCCATTCGCGGGCCATCACCAGCGCGGTGAGAAAAGCCCCCACCAGCGTCATGATCAATACGATCAACCCCGGCACGAGGTACCAGGTACTGGTGTTGGCGGCATTGAACCACATGCGTTGCTCGATCTGCACTCCACCAGCCTGCAAGCCGCCGTTGCGCGAACTCTGCTTCTGGCCCCACAAGGCCAGGGCCTGGTTCAGGTAGTTGCTGACCCCCGAAGCACGCGTCGCGTCTGAGCCTTGTACCAGCACCAGTACCTGGGCGTTGCCCGCCTGCAGGCGACGGCTGAAATCGCCCGGCAGGTACACCAGGGCATCGACTTCACGCGAAGCCAGCCATTGCCTGCCTTGCTCGAAGGACTTCACAGGCCGCGGTTCCAGGTAGGCCGAATGGCTGATGCTGGCCAGCAGGTCGTGGGCTTGCGGCGCAGGGTCATCCTGCACCACCGCGACCACGCTGTGACGCACGTCCAGCGACAGTCCGTAGCCGAAGATGAGAATCAGCACGATGGGCAAGCCAATGCCGATCAACAGATTGCTTTTGTCACGCAGCATCTGCCGCACTTCCTTGCGGGTCAGTGACACCAGTCGGCGGCAGAAGGCACCGAGCGTCGCGGTGCTCATGCCGGCGTCACCTGCTGTTGCTGGCGCTCCTGCTCGACGATGGCGATGAAGGCCTGTTCCATGTTCAGCGTGCTGCCCTTGCCTGCGGCCTGCTCGCGGACTTCCTGCGGCGTGCCCATGGCGATCAGCTTGCCAGCGTCCTGGATGACGATGCGGTCGCAGTACTCCGCCTCTTCCATGAAGTGGGTGGTGATGATGATCGTGGTGCCGGCAGCCGCCAGTGCCGTGATGCGTTGCCAGAAACCTCGGCGGGCGAGGGGGTCGGCGCCGCTGGTGGGCTCGTCGAGAAAGAGGATTTCCGGCTCGTGAAGCAGGCCCACGGCCATGGCCAGGCGTTGCTTGAAGCCGCCAGGCAGTTGGCCGCTGGGGTCGCTCTCGTGTCCGGACAAGTCGAATTGCTGGGCGACTTCGTCCATGCGCCGCTGCAACTGCTTGCCGGGCAACCCATAGGCGCCGCCGAAGAACTCAAGGTTCTCGCGGACCGAGAGGTTGCCGTACAGGGAGAATTTCTGCGACACATAGCCCACCCGGCGGCGAGCCTTCGCCCGTGCATGGCGCAGATTGACGCCGGCCACCTGCAGGCTGCCCGACGAGGCGGGCAGCAGGCCGCAGAGCATGCGGAAGGTGGTGGTCTTGCCAGCGCCATTGGGCCCCAGCAGGCCGAAGATCTCACCCCGGCGCACACTGAAACTGGTGCTGGCCACGGCGGTGAAGTCGCCGAACGTGCGCACCAGGTCCTTCACTTCGATGGCCGGTTCGCTGCTGTGTGGGTCGCTCGGGGCACTGGTCTTGAGTGTTTCCATGTCGACGTGCTCGGCATCGCTGCGTGCACGCAGCAGGAACATGAAGCCATCTTCCAGCCTGGCCTCCACCGGGCGTACCGGAGCGCCGCCCAGCAGCGTGTCGAGTGTCTGCTGGTCGGCATCAGGCTGGCGCATGAAACGCACCTCACCCGATTGCGGCACCGCATCGATGATGGTGTGCGTGTTGCCCAGCAGACGGGCCTGCAGGGTGCGCGCCGGCTGCCCGGCGGGCGGTGTGGCGAGGTAGCAAAGGCCATCGGCGTGGCGGCGGATGTCCTGTGGCATGCCTTGGGCCAGCAGTTCACCCTGGTGCAGCATGTACACTTCCGAGCAGCGCTCGGCTTCGTCCAGGTAGGAGGTGCTGAGCAGTACGCTGAGGTTCTCTTCCCGCACCAGTTGCTGGACGATCTCCCACAGTTCACGACGTGACAGCGGGTCGACCCCCACGGTCGGCTCATCCAGCAACAGCAGTTGCGGCGACCGCACCAGGGTGCAGGCCAGGCCGAGCTTCTGCTTCATGCCACCAGACAGCTTGCCTGCTGGCCGGCGAGTGAAGTGCGTCAGGTCGGTCATCGCCAGTAGCCGCTCGAAGCGCTGCCGACGCAGGTTGGCGCCTACGCCATGGAGGTCGGCGTAGAGGTCGAGGTTCTCCTGTACGCTCAGGTCTTCATACAAGCCAAAGCGCTGCGGCATATAGCTGATCAGGTCCTGGACCTTCTGCGGGTGCGCCTTGACGTCGACGCCGAGCACGTTCAACTCCCCGCTATCGGCTTGCAACAGCCCCGCGACCAGGCGCAGGAATGTGGTTTTACCGGCGCCATCGGGCCCGACCAGGGCGGTGAGGGTGCCTTTGCGCAGTGTCAGGTCCAAGCCGTGCAATGCCTGGACGGCCTGCCCCGATGCCTTGACCAGGAACCGCCTGGCAACAGCCTTGGCCTCGATGACCAACTCCATTACCGGGCCTTCCCGTCGTTCACCAGGTCCGCCTGGGCAAATCGAACGGTTGCCGGCATTCCCAGGCGCAGGCGGTTGTCCTTATCGTCGACGATGATGCGCACCTCGTACACCAGCGCGGTGCGTAGCTCGGCGGTTTGCACGGCCTTGGGCGTGAATTCGGCAACGTCGGAAATGAACCCGACCTGCCCCTGCACGGGAGCGTCCGGGTGGCTGTCGGTCGTGACCCTGGCGGGCAGGCCCGGTCGGATGTGGCCCAGTTGCGACTCATTGATATAGGCCCGTACCCACTTTGGCGTGGTAATGGCCAGGGCATACACCGCCCGTTGCGGCGAGGCCATGTCGCCTGGTTCGAGCATGCGCGAGCGGACGGTGGCATCCTGCGGTGCACGCAGTTCGGTTTCGTCGAGGTTGTGCTGCAGCAGTGCCAGTTGCGCGCGGGCGCTTTGCAGCTGGGCCTCGGCCTGGGCGATGTCTTCGGCCCGGGGGCCAATCCTGGCCAGACGCAGGGCCTTCTGGCTGTCCTCCCACTGGGCCTGGCGCACCTTCAGTTGCGCGGCGGCATTGTCCAGGTCCTGTTGGCTCACGGCCCGTCCGCCGCTGCTGTTGGCGCGGATGGTTTGCAAGCGGCGCAACTGGGTGGCGGCGAGGTCGACCTGGGCCTTGCTGGCTGCTGCCTGGGCACTGGCGCGGTCGATGTCCTCGGGTCGGCTGCCATTGCGCAGGCGCAGGACGTTGGCCTGCTGGACGGCGACCTGGGCGTTGGCCTGGTCGATCTGCAGCTTCAACGCACGGCTATCGAGGGTAGCCAGCACCTGCCCGGCTTTGACGGTGTCGCCTTCCTCCACGCGCATTTCGCCGATGCGCTCGCTGCCGGTGAATGCCAGCGAGACCTGGCGGATATCGACGTTGCCATAGAGCACCAGGTCGCCCCCCTGGTCGCCCCGGGTGTGCACGTAGTACCACGCCCCAAAGCCCACCAGCGTTGCCGCCAACAGGGCGATGACGAGCTTTTTCTGCATGATGACGACCTGTGATCGATCACTGACATGGAGCAAGCATAGTCACAGAATTCAAATTAGAATTTGATTTGAGACAACACCACGAGTGCCTGGCATGAGCCGCGAACCAGCCCCTTCCAGTAAGCCGCGTGGGCGCCGCCCGGATGGCGACATCACCCGGCAGCGCATCCTCGATGCCGCCGGCCAGCTGATTGCCGAACGTGGCTATGCCGAGGCGACCAGCAAGGCCATTTGCGCCCTGGCGCAGTGCAACCTGGCCGCGGTGAACTACCACTTCGGCAGTCGCGAGGGCCTCTACCGCGCAGTACTCAAGGAGATGCACCAACACCTGATCAGCTTGGAGCAGTTGCAGCAACTGGCCTGCAGCGACCGCCCAGCCCGTGAACGCTTGGTCGACCTGATCAGGGCACTGACCCTCAACGTCATCAACGGCAAACGGTGGCAAGCCCGGTTGTGGAGCCGCGAGTTGCTGACCCCGTCGCCGTATGTGAGCGAGTTGATCGCAGAAGAGGCGATGCCCAAGTCGCGACTGGTATTGAGCCTGCTGGGTGAGCTCACGGGTAAGCCCGTGGAGGACCCGGCATTGCTGCGCTGTCTGTTCAGCGTCATCGCACCGGTGATGATGTTGCAGGTGATCAGCCGCGACATCACGACACCGCTATCGGGATTGTTCGAACAGTCGGAAGAGGCGTTGGCAGAACACTTGGTGCGGTTCGCCCTGGCAGGGCTCGATGCGGTGATGTAGTCCTGCTTTTTGCATATTAGGTTAGCACTAAAATCAATTTCATTAATTTCTAGGTGCTCGATAAAGTGTCCCGGCATCAGGTGGCATGCCACCTGGCCTTTCAAGGAATGCTTTGAAGGAGCACAGGATGTCCAGCCGTCGCCGTCTATCGTTGTTGCTTGTAGCCTCATTGCTGGCCACCCAGGCCATCGCCGCCGAGCGCCTGACCCTGCGTGTCGGCGACCAGAAAGGCAACATGCGTGCCCAGTTGGAAGCGGCAGACGCCTTGCGCGATGTGCCTTACGACATTCAGTGGGCCGAGTTTCCCGCAGCTGCGCCGCTCGCTGAAGCACTGAATGCTGGCGCTATCGATGCCGGCATCATCGGCGATGCGCCGTTGTTGTTCGTGCTGGCATCAGGTGCGCCAGTCAAAGCGATCGCCGTGGACAAGTCCGACCCTTACGGCACGGCGCTGCTGGTGCGCCCTGACGCGCCGCTGCACAGCGCGGCGGACCTCAAGGGCAAGCGCATCGCCACCGGCCGTGGTTCCATCGGCCATCACCTGGCACTCAAGGCGCTGGACCAGGTCGGGCTGACGGAGAAGGACGTGGAGTTCCGTTTCCTGGGACCGGTCGATGCCAAGATTGCCCTTGCCAATGGTTCGGTGGACGCCTGGTCGACGTGGGAGCCCTATACGGCCCTGTCCGAACTTAACGGGCAAGGCAGGGTGCTGGTCAACGGCAGAGGGCTGTCCACCGGCAACAGTTTCCTCGCGGCCACCGACAAGGCTCTCGAAGACCCTGCACGCCGCACGGCGTTGCAGGACTATCTTGCCCGTCTGGCTGGTGCCCAGGTCTGGGCCAACCAGCATCTGGACACCTATTCCAGGACGCTTTCCGCCATCATCGGCTTCCCCGTGGAAGCGGCGCGACTGCAGTTCGAACGTCGCCAACTTCGCTGGCAGGCGATCGACGGCGAGACCATCGCTGAGCAACAGGAAACCGCGGACTTCTACCAAGCCCATGGCCTGATGAGCGAGCGCCTGGAGGTAGCGCCGACCTTCGCTTCGGGTTTCAGCGTACCCGCCACCGACCCTCTGACTGCCCAACACTGATTCCGGAGAATCTTCATGGCATATCCCAAACGCCTGCGCCATCTTGCGCTGGGCCTGTTGATCGGCGGCGTGCTACCGTCCCTGGCCAGCGCCGAGCAGACCCTGCGTATCGGTTACCAGAAGTCCTCGACCCTGCTGACCCTGCTCAAGGCACGCGGCACCCTCGAACAACGCCTGCAGGCTGAGGGTATACGAGTCAGCTGGCACGAGTTCCCCAGCGGCTTGCCGCTGCTCGAAGCGTTGAACCTGGGTAACGTCGACCTTTCTGCAGATGTGGCCGACACCGTTCCCGTGTTCACCCAGGCCGCTGGTGCGCAACTGACGTACTTTGCCCGGGAGGCGCCGTCGCCGGCGGCCCAGGCCATCCTGGTGCCGGCCAACTCGCCGCTCAAGACCCTTGCCGACCTCAAGGGCAAGCGCGTGGCGGTGACCAAGGCCGCTGGCAGCCACTACCTGCTGATCCAGGCGCTGGCCAAGGCGGGACTGAGCTTCAAGGACATCAGCCCGGCCTACCTGATTCCCGCCGACGGACGCGCAGCTTTCGAAAACGGCAAGGTCGACGCTTGGGTAACCTGGGATCCCTACGTGGCCAGTGCCCAGCGTCAGCAGCACGCGCGAATTCTCGCCGATGGCACCGAACTGGCTAGTTACCAGCGTTACTACCTGGCTGGCAGTGAATACGCCAAGGCGCACCCGCAGGTGCTGGATCAGGTGTACCAGGCGCTGCGTGAAATTGGCGGTTGGACCAAGGCCAACCCGGCCGCCGCAGCCCGGGTGCTGGGGCCACTGTGGGGTAATCTGGACAGCGTCACGGTGCAGCAGGCCAATGCTCGGCGCAGCTATGACGTGCAGCCGGTGAAACTGGACAACCTGGCCGAGCAACAGCGAATAGCCGATGCATTCTACCGCGAAGGCCTGCTGCCGAAGGCCGTGGATGCGCGAGCGGTAACCGTGTTCGAGCCAGGGGCCGCTCATCTGAAGAATTGACTCGGCGTCGTGCCGAACTGGCGCTTGAACATGCTGGCGAAGGCGCTTGGGCTGTCATAGCCGAGCGTCCCCGCGACGTCGATGATCCGCTCACCGAGAGCGATCCGCTCCAGGGCTTGCATCAGCCGCGCTTGTTGGCGCCATTGGCCGAAGGTCATGCCGGTTTCCTTGCGGAACAGACGCTGGATGGTTTTTTCATCCACCCCAAGGTGAAGACCCCAGTCTGCCACCGTCGAGTTGTCCTCGGGGCGCTCGTGCAGTGCCGAGCAGATGACCTGAAGACGCTTGTCGCCGGGCTGCTGCAGCTTCAACGGCAGGGTTGGCAGCACGCTGATCTCGTCGAGGATCAGGTGCACGATCCGTGATTCGCGTGAGTCCTCGGCGTAGGGGCCGGTGAAGTCCACCGAGGCCTTGATCAGTTCGCTCAGCAGCGGCGAGATACTGATGGCCTTGCTCTGTGATGGCAGGTTCGCTGCTGCGTCCGGGCGCACGAACACGCTGCGCATCTTCACATCGCCCACGCAGCGGATCGCGTGTTCCTGGCCACAGGGCATCCATACGCCGCGACTCGGCGGCACGGTCCAGCGCTCGGACCGCGACTGCACGATCATCAGGCCCTTGATGGCATAGATCAGCTGATGCTTGGCATGGGAGTGGGGTGCGATGAACCAGTCCGGTGGGTAGTCCGTGGCACGGCTGCCCACCTCCCAGGTCCATTCGTCGACCTCCACCAGCATTTGCTCCATCGGCTTGATCAGTGCCATCGTGCGCCTCCTAGGTGTTCCGCGTGGCCATCTTAGCAGCAGGTGGCCGGGTGGGCTTTGGCGCGGGTCGCCGGCAGCAGGGCCGTTGCCAGGCCCAACAGGGGCAGGAACGAGATCACCTGATACACCCACTCGATGCCATGTCGGTCAGCCAATTCGCCCAAGCCAGCCGCACCGATGCCGCTGATGCCGAACATCAGGCCGAACATCACCCCGGACACCATGCCGACTCGGCCCGGTACCGCTTCCTGGGCGTAAACCACCAGGGCGGCGAACGCCGAAGACATCACCAGCCCGATGGCCACAGCCAGGACTGCGGTCCAGGCCAGGTTGGCGTAGGGCAGGGCCATGGCGAACGGCGCCACACCAAGGAAGGAAACCCAGATCACCGCCTTGCGGCCAATGCGATCGCCCACCGGCCCCCCTGCGAAGGTGCCTAATGCCACGGCCGCGAGGAAAGCGAACAGGTACAGCTGGCTTTGCTGCACGCTCAAACCGAAATGTTGGATGAGATAGAAGGTGAAGTAGTTGGTGAACGAAGCGATATAGACGAACTTGGCGAACATCAACAGCGCGATCACCCCCACTGCGCGACAAATCGCACCGTTGGAGAGCGCGGGTGCCTGTTGCCCGGCAATGCTCTTGAGGCGATGCTGGCCGTGGCGAATCGTCCAGCCGGTGACCCGCCACAGCACCCATACAGCAAGTGCAGCAGCCACCATGAACCAGGCAATGGCCGATTGGCCGTTAGGGATCACGATCAGCGCGGTGAGCAACGGGCCGATGGCCGAACCGGTGTTGCCGCCCACCTGGAAGGTGGACTGTGCCGTGCCGAAGCGCCCGCCAGAGGCCATCCTCGCCACTCGCGAGGCCTCGGGGTGGAAAGTGGCGGAGCCTACGCCGACCACGGCAGATGCCACCAGCAACATTTCATAGCTGCCTGCCGTTGCCAACAGGGCGATGCCGATCAGAGTAATCAACATGCCGCCTGGCAACAGGTAAGGTTGCGGGTGCTTGTCGGTGTACAGGCCAACCCAGGGTTGCAGCAGCGAGGCGGTGACCTGGAACACCAGCGCGATCCAGCCGATCTGGGCGAAGCTCAGGGAAAAGTCTTGTTTGAGCATCGGGTAGATCGAGGGCAGGACGGCCTGGATAAGGTCGTTGAGCAAGTGGGCGAAGGCGGCGGCGCCGACGATACGAACCAGGAAACCCTGAGGTTGATCGACGTGGGCCGTGGGGCGGGCCAAGGTGGCGGCAGAAGTCGTCATGGGCGAAGTTTCTTTTGTCGAGTGAGGACACTGCGGCCTGGGGGCAGACCGCAACAAGGCAGTGCCAAAGGAGGGTATCCAGGGCGGCCTTTGCCTGTCTCACGTCGTACAGACACTCACTGTCGCGATTCGGGCATGCTTGCAGCGAGCTCGCCCGCCAGCAGGTGCATCGTCGCCGCGACGCGCCTGCCGGTGTTTGTTGCGATCAGGCGTGTTCCTTGCTCTCGGGCAGGAACCAGTTCAGCACCAGTGCGCAGATGCCGCCAGTGGCCACGCCCGACTCCAGCACGTTGCGCAAGGCTGCCGGCATGTGCGCGAGGAATTCCGGCACCTGGGCGACGCCCAGGCCCAGCGCCAGCGACACGGCAATGATCAGCAGGGCGCGACGATCCAGTCGGGTGCTGGCCAGGATATTGATACCCGAGGCTGCCACGGCACCGAACATGACCATCGCGGCGCCGCCCAGTACTGGCTCCGGTACCGCTTGAATCACCCCGGCGACACTTGGGAACAACCCCAGCACGACCAGCATCAGGGCGATCCAGATGCCGATGTGGCGGCTGGCGATGCCGGTCAGCTGAATCACGCCGTTGTTCTGGGCGAAGATCGAGCTCGGGAAGGTGTTGAACAGCCCCGCCAGCAGCGAGTTGGCACCGTTGACCAGCACCCCGCCCTTGATCCGTTGCATCCACAGCGGGCCCTCGACCGGCTGGCGTGAGACCTTGCTGGTGGCGGTGACGTCACCGATGGCTTCCAGTGAAGTCACCAGGTAGATCACCAGCATCGGGATGAACAGCGCCCAGGAGAAGCTCAGGCCGAAGTGCAGTGGCGTCGGCACCTGGAACAGCGCGGCTTCATGCATGCCGGTGAAGTCCAGGCGACCAAGGTAGCCGGCCAATGCATAGCCCACGGCCAAGGCGATAACGATGGCGCAGCTGCGCATCCACACCAGTGGAATACGGTTGAGGATCACAATGATCGCCAGCACCACGCCCGACAGCAGCAGGTTCTCGCCGTTGGCAAAGGTGCCGTTGGCCATGGCGGTGAAGCCCCCCCCCATGCTGATCAGGCCGACCTTGATCAAGGTGAGGCCGATCATCAGCACCACGATACCGGTCACCAGCGGGGTGATCAGGCGCTTGATGAACGGCAGGATACGCGACACGCCCATCTCGACGAATGAGCCCGCGATCACCACGCCGAAGATTGCCGCCATCACGCTTTCGACCGGCGTGCCTTGCTTGACCATCAGTGCACCCCCGGCAATCAGCGGGCCGACGAAGTTGAAGCTGGTGCCCTGCACGATCAGCAAGCCCGCGCCGAACGGCCCGAAGCGCTTGCACTGGACGAAGGTGGCGATGCCGGAAATCACCAGCGACATGGACACGATCAAGTTGGTGTCCCGTGGCGAGACGCCCAGGGCCTGACAGATCAGCAGGCCGGGGGTGACGATGGGAACGATGATCGCCAGCAAGTGCTGCAGTGCTGCCAGCAGGCCGATCAACAGCCGTGGCTTGTCCTCAAGACCAAGCACCAGTTCATTGGCAGGCGCCGGTGCGCCTGGGCTGTGTTCGTGTGAGCTCATTGCTAAAGCTGTCCCGGAAGAAAAAAGGAGCGCATTCTACAGTGATCGCCCGTCTGGGGCGAACAGGCATGAAAAAGCCCGCCGAAGCGGGCTTTTCAAGTGCGGGCGTGACTGATCAGTCGTCGCGGCCCATGATGCCGAACAGCTGAAGCAGGCTGACGAACAGGTTGTAGATCGACACGTACAGGCTGATGGTCGCCATGATGTAGTTGCGCTCGCCGCCATGGATGATGGCGCTGGTCTGGAACAGGATGCAGACCGACGAGAACAGGACGAAGCCGGCGCTGATCGCCAGTTGCAGGCCGCTGATCTGGAAGAAGAAGCTGGCCACAACGGCACCCAGCAGGACGAAGAAACCAGCGGTGATGAAGCCGCTGAGGAAGCTCATGTCCTTGCGGGTGATCAGCACGTAGGCCGACAGGCCGCCGAATACCAGTGCGGTCATCGCGAAGGCCGAGCTGACCACTTCGGCGCCGCCGCTCATGCCCAGGTAGCGGTTGAGGATAGGGCCGAGGATGAAGCCCATGAAGCCGGTGAGGGCGAACGTGGAAACCAGGCCCCAGACGGAGTCACGCAGCTTGGCGGTGAGGAAGAACAGGCCGTAGAAGCCGATCAGCACGACGAACACGTTCGGGTAGCCGACACGCATCTGCTGGGCAACGAAGGCCATGATGCCACTGAAGGCGAGGGTGAGTGCCAGCAGGCTGTACGTGTTGCGCAGGACCTTGCTGATCTCCTGCTGCTCGACCTGCTGGCCGTGGTGTACGGCGTAATCCTGTTCGCGCATGGCGACACTCCTTGGTGAACCTGTGGTGATGAGACATTCAGATGCAACGAGTCTAACAGAGCTCCTGCAACCCGCGACACAGAGAGTTTGACAGCGTGTTTCATTACGGTATTATGGCCGCCGCAAAACGAGCTGGAAGCGTGGCCGAGTGGTTTAAGGCAACGGTCTTGAAAACCGTCGATGGGCAACTATCCTAGAGTTCGAATCTCTACGCTTCCGCCATATTCAAAGCCCTGATTATTCAGGGCTTTTTGCGTTTTTGGAGGGCGGAAAACCTGACGCTGGAACGGCCAATTTCCCCGCAGCGTTTCGATGGTGTACCGCACCACTGCAGTGAAAAGGATTTCATCGGGTGGTTATCACGATCTCTCAGGCGCGCCAGTAAACAGCCGGCGTGATCCGCTTCTCGGTGTGGCCGCGTAGCTTGCTAGCGTTCGCCAAGGCCTCAGTCTCACTCGTTGCCCTTGGTCGATTGTTGCGGCGTTCGCCCAAGCATCAGGCGACCCTCCTAGGCGTTCACGTCCACAACCAACCGGCCACGAATCTTCCCGTCCATCAGGTCCGAGGCGGCGGCAATCGCGCTCTCCAGGCTGATTTCTTTGATCATCAATGACAGTGCGTCGAGGTTCAACTGATCGGAGAGCTTTTCCCAAGCCTCCACGCGTCGCTCAAATGGCTGAGTGACGCTGTTGATACCAAGCAGGCTTACCCCTCGGAGAATGAACGGTGCGACGGTGGCCGGGAAATCCATCCCCTGAGCCAATCCGCATGCAGCCACCAATCCTTCAGACATCGTGCTTGCGCACGCATTGGCCAGCGTATGGCTGCCGACCGAATCGATCACGGCTGCCCATTTTTCTTTTGCCAATGGACGCCCCGGAGCTGAAAGCTCGGTCCGGTCAATGATGGTGGTTGCCCCCAGGCTTTTCAGATAGGCGTCCTCGCTAGCTTTGCCGGTTGCGGCAGTGACGTTATACCCGGCACCCGCCAGAAGGCTGATGGCGAAGCTACCGACGCCGCCTGTGGCGCCTGTGACCAGCACCGGCCCATGTGCGGGTGTCAACCCATGGCGCTCAAGGGCCATCAGGCACAGCATGGCGGTGTATCCAGCGGTACCGACGGCCATCGCTTGGCGTTCGTTCAGGCGATCAGGGAGAGGAATCAGCCAGTCACCGTTCACTCTCGCCTTTTGTGCAAGTCCGCCCCAATGGCTTTCACCCACCCCCCAACCATTGAGCAATACGCGATCGCCCGGCTGGTACCGCGGATCGTCACTCGCTTCGACAGTGCCCGCGAGGTCGATGCCCGGCACCATCGGAAACTGCCGAACGACTGGCCCCTTGCCGGTGATTGCGAGTGCGTCCTTGTAGTTCAAGGTGCTGTAGGCCACGTTCACCGTCACGTTCCCGGTGGGTAGCTGATCATCCTGCAGCTCGGCGAGTCGGGCCGAATACGTGTCTTCCCGCTTCTCGATGACAATGGCTTTGAACATTGCTTATCCTCGTTTAGACCGGTTGTCTTTAAATGGTTCGATCGAAATCACCGAGTGATTCCCGTCAGAAAACCTTGGAAAAAAATCTCCAGGGGGCGGACATGCTGCGTCAGTCGTGCCCGAAGCACGGCACCCTCCCAGCCAACCCAGAAATAGGCCGCGAGGGCTTTGCAGTCATGCTCGCAAGACACTTCGCCCAGCTTGACCGCTTCCTCCAGGCAGGCAGACAAGCGTTGCTCCCAGTCCTGCAGGGTCCGTTCCAGTTGTTCACGGAAGCTGTCGGGCAGCACCAATACCTCCTGGCCAAGGTTACCTACCAGGCAGCCCCTTCTGAACTGGTACTTGGCCATCCCGACCTTCGCTTCTTCGACGAAGTTGGAAAGTCTTCGCAGCGGTGACACGCTCAGGTCGCTGAAACAGCGATCGAGTTTTCGAGCGAAGTAGTCGGCATAGCGCTGCAGCACCGCCTGGCCGAATGCTTCTTTGCTGTCGAAGTAGTGATAGAACGAGCCTTTGGGCACCTGCACGCGTTTGAGCACGGTGTCGATGCCGGTAGCCGCAAAACCCTGTTCGGTGAGGATTTCCATGCCACAACGCAGCAGAAGCTCCAGCGTTTCGCCATGCTCACGTGCGACTTTGGGGGGGCGGCCCCTTCGAGGGATAGGTTGGGCGCTGTTCATGCGTTTTAATTTAGACTGATTGTCTCTAATGTCAACCACCGAGCAACCCGATCCCCGGGACCATCACGTTGGGATGTTCAGCCGCTTGTGCTGGAGCATGGAGGAGAGCAAACAAGTGATGGCCTTTTGAAATCGCCCGGATTTCTCTAGAATCCGCATCGCCTTCATGTGAAGCACACGTAATGATCACGCAAGGAAGTTGATATGCGATTTGTGAAATCCCTTGGCCTCGCCTTGGCAGTAGCCCTGGGGGGATGCGCCAGCTTCACCAAGGACGAAGTGGCTCCGGTGGATTTGCCTTCGATGGCGAGCTACTCGAACAAGCCGAACGTCTACGTGGACTTCGACTTTTTCCAGGGAGACCCGGACACCGCCAACGCCAATGAGGTGCCACAAGCTCGCGATATGCTCAAACCCGAGCTCAAGCGTGTTTTCAACGAGTCAGGCCTCTTTGGCCGGGTGACCTTCGATGAATTCGAGAAGCAGCCTGGCGACTACAACCTTCGACTGAAGGTCTATAACCACGCGCCCGGCGGTGGGCAGATGGTGCTCGCTTTCATCAGTGGTTTCACGTTCACCCTCATCCCGGCACTGGCAACGGATCAGTACACCATGAGCCTGGAAACCCTGGATGACCGAGGCCAGTCTCTGGGCAAGAGTACCAACCATGATGCGGTCAATACCTGGATGGGAATCTGGTTCCTTCCGCTGGTGGGTAACACGCCGAAAGCCGCGGTCACCGACACCTTCAACCGGCAGGTCAATGGACTGCTGAAGAATTGGCTCGACAGCAACCGCACTAAATACTCCGCTGTCCAGGCATATACCCCGCGCAGCTGAACCCATGGAAAAAGAGCCGCGATGGCGGCTCTCTTTCGTTGATCACTTCAATGCCTGGATGAACTGCGGGTCGCTATACAGGTGCTTGAGCAAGTCTTTGAGCATAGGATTGTAATTGTTCGCCGCGGCGGGGATGGCGATCGGTCCGAAGAAGCTGCTATTCCAGTCATGCTCCACCTGTTTGGTGGTTTCGTACAGTACGTCATTACCTTTGCGCACGGTGAATCGAGCAGCGAGCTCACCATGGCCGTTGGCTACACCGGAGTTGAGTTGACTCTTGATCAATTGAATCTGCAGTTGCCGATCCGCGCGAGGATCAAGCAGTCCGGCATGGCGGAGTTCGTCATTGATCGCGGCTTGGACATGCAGGGGGACGCTCCCTTCAGGGGAGGATATCGGGTTCAGGCGTACCATCAACGACCCTTGTCCGGCGTCGGCTTTCACCTGGGCCTGTTGCACAGGCTGCAGTGGGGCATTTTGCTTGAGCTGTTGGACGTTTTGATAATTTGGCTCATAACGGGCCATGGTCACACCGCAGCCCTGCAAAAACACAGCGCACAGCGGGAGGGTCAGGTAAAACTTCTTCACGGCAGGTCCTTGCGTGAGATGTGGAAAGCAGGATTATCGACAGGTGGCCATATGCCATCAAGTGGCCGGCTTATAAATCGCCAGAGCACCCTTGACCTCGAGTTCACTTGAGGTTGCAGACTCCCGTTCTCTTTCACCTGGAGTCGTCTCATGTCCGTAAAATCTCGCCCCGCGTTCGAGCTGTCCAATCCGCCTGGCCTGTATGATCCGAGCAACAACGGCTATTCCCACGTCGCATCAGTGGCCCCTGGCGCCAGGCTGTTGTTCATCGCCGGGCAAGGTGGTGAGGACGTCGAAGGGCGTCTGCCTGCGGCGTTTTCCGACCAGGCCAGGCAGGCGCTGGCTAACCTGGACACTGCGCTTCGATCACAAGGATCGAGCTTGAAACAGGTGTTCAAGTTGACCTTGTTGATTGTCGATCATGATGAGCATCGCCTACACGATTGGGTGACGGAAGCGAACCGGGTCTGGCGGGAAGGGCATCCGGTCTGCACTCTGATTCCGGTGCCTCGGCTGGCATTGGATGGAATGCTTGTGGAGATCGATGCGGTGGCTGCGTGTAGCTAAAGGGCCCATCCAGTCAGCGAAGGCGATGACTGTTCGCTTTATGAGCGGCGAGTCGCTTGGCCCGTATGATCTTAACCCGTTACGCCGCCTGACGAATTGCCCATAAAAGTTTTACGCAGAATTTACTCGAATTTGAATGGGCGCATCCGATACTGCGCAGTGCTAATTCGGAGCTCTCCTGTGATGTCCCTGGCAGCAATTCGGCTTATCGGCTTCATCTTGGGTATTTTTCTGGTCACACTGGCCGTAAGCATGGCCATTCCGATGATCACACTGGTGGTCTATGAGCGTAGCGACGATCTCTCGGCTTTCCTCAGGTCGAGTTTGGTTACCCTCATTTGTGGTCTTCTTTTGATCATACGGGGGCGCCCAGACACTGCTCATCTTCGCCCCAGGGACATGTACCTGCTGACTACCGGAAGCTGGGTAGTGGTATGTACTTTCGCAGCGCTACCAATGGTGTTCATCAGCGATATTAGCTACACCGACGCATTCTTTGAGACGATGTCCGGCATCACGACCACTGGTTCGACGGTCCTCACGGGCCTGGATAGTTCGTCGCCCGGCTTGCTGATCTGGCGCTCCATGCTGCATTGGTTGGGTGGCATCGGATTCATCGGCATGGCGGTGGCGGTCCTTCCCATGTTGCGAGTGGGTGGCATGCGTCTGTTCCAGACAGAGTCCTCGGACTGGTCGGATAAAGTGACGCCACGCTCCCATGTGGCCGCCAAATATATTCTGTTGCTCTATCTCGGGCTGACGAGCATCGGCGCGTTGGCGCTCTGGCTCGCTGGAATGACGCCATTTGAGGCGGTCAACCATGCGATGTCGCTAATCTCCACTGGAGGATTTTCAACTTCGGACGCCTCCCTTGGCCACTGGGTGCAACCAGCGATCCATTGGGTGGCGGTCGTCATCATGATTCTGGGCAGCCTGCCATTCACTTTGTACGTCACGACATTGCGGGGCAATCGGCGCGCGCTGCTCAAGGATCACCAGGTGCGCGGATTCCTTGGTTTCTTGTTGGTTACGTCGCTGGCTGTGGGTACCTGGCTGTATTTTCACAGCGACTACAGATGGTGGGATGCATTTCGTATCGTGGCAGTGAATGTGACCTCGGTCGTGACGACCACCGGCGTTGCGGTTGGCGACTACACCTTATGGGGAAGCTTCGCAGTCTTGCTGTTCTTTTATTTGACGTTCGTCGGTGGCTGCTCCGGTTCAACGGCAGGCGGTCTCAAGATCTTCCGGTTTCAGGTTGCAGCGGCTCTGCTGCTCAGCAACTTGAAGCAGTTGATTCATCCTCGAGCCGTGATTCAGAAAAAGTACAATGGCCATCCTATCGACGAAGAGATCGTGCGCTCACTTTTGACCTTTTCGTTTTTCTTCACCATCACGATTGCCGTCATCGCGCTGGGCTTGTCGCTCATTGGCCTTGATTGGACAACGGCGTTGAGCGGTGCCGCTACGGCGGTATGTAACGTCGGGCCAGGACTGGGCACCATCATTGGACCGGCAGGCAACTTCTCGTCGCTACCGGATGCCGCCAAATGGTTACTGACCGTTGGAATGCTTCTGGGCAGGTTGGAAATCCTGACTGTATTGGTACTTGTAGCTCCAGTTTTCTGGAGATATTGAGCTGTGTGCCGAGCGTGGCATGGCGGCTCACGCCACGTCTGGCGTGACGGCACTGTAAAGGTATTGAAAAGGTCGTAGTGGCCAGCTACCGGCCCATCTTTGCGCCCTCTAGAATCGCGGGGCTGCCCCCTGTACCCCTGGTGGCAGCGTCTTTGCCTTTTGGAGCGTTTTGATGAAGTTCAATCAAATTGTCCGCGCAGCTCTCGTAGCCGCCCTCGTTTCCACGCTTTCGGGCTGCTGGATGTTCATGCCCCCGGGCGGCGGCGGTGGGCATGGCGGTGGGCATGGTGGCCCTGGCGGATTCGGCATGGGTGGCGGGCCTGGCGGCGGTCCTCGCTAAGGCCAGTCAGTACCGCAATTGCCATTTGCCCTGTCAGGATGCAACAGGGCAAGTGGCGCGCAGAATCTGCACAGTCCTTTCAACCTCGCACCAAGTGCACCGCCAACCCGGCAAGCGCACAGGCCATCAGCACCTGAATCACGCCCCGCTTGAAGCGGAACAGGGCCACCGCCGCGGCCACGGCAATCAAAGCCGATGGCCAGTCCAAGGCCCCTGCCAACCCTTGCGGCCAGAGCACGTGGTAGCCGAAGAACAGCGCCAGATTGAGGATCACGCCGACGACGGCCGCGGTGATTGCCGTCAGCGGTGCCGTGAATTTCAGTTCGTTATGGGTCGATTCCACCAACGGGCCGCCGGCAAGTATGAACAGGAACGACGGCAGGAAAGTGAACCAGGTCACCAGGCAAGCCGCCACCGCACCGGCCAGAAAGGCCTGATCGGCGCCAAACATCGGCTGCACGTAGCCTCCCACGAAGCCGACGAAGGCGACCACCATGATCAGTGGTCCTGGCGTGGTCTCACCCAGGGCAAGGCCATCGATCATCTGCGTTGGGGTCAGCCAACCGTAGTGGCTCACCGCACCTTGGTACACATAGGGTAAAACCGCATAGGCCCCACCAAAAGTCAGCAGGGCAGCCTTGGTGAAGAACCAGCCCATCTGCGTCAGGGAACCTTGCCACCCGAACAGCGCGCTGAGCACAGCCATGGGTAGCCCCCACAGGGCTGCGCCGAGGGCGATCAGCATGGCCAGGCGTGACCAGCGAAACCGAGCATGCTCAGGGGGCGGGGTGTCGTCGTCGATCAGCGCGGGGCCGGCTGATGCGCTGGCTTTGCCGTGGCCGCCAGCGTGGCTGAATCGCTGTGGTGCCAGTCGCCCGCCGAAGTAACCGACGATTGCCGCACCGAGCACGATCAGCGGGAAGGGGAGGTTGAAGGCGAAAATGGCGACGAACGAGGCCGCCGCGATCGCCCAAAGCCAGCTGTTTTTCAACGTGCGCGAGCCAATGCGGTGAGCGGCCTGGACGACGATGGCGGTGACGGCGGGTTTTATCCCGTAGAACACCCCGGCCACGATGGGCACTTCACCGAAGGCGATATAGACCCAGGACAGTCCAATCAGGATGAACAGCGAGGGAAGGACGAACAGCACCCCGGCAATTACGCCGCCCCAACTACGGTGCATCAGCCAACCCAGGTAGGTGGCCAATTGTTGCGCCTCCGGGCCGGGCAGCAGCATGCAGTAGTTCAGGGCGTGCAGGAAACGGCGTTCGGAAATCCAGCGACGGCGCTCCACCAGTTCCTGGTGCATGATCGAAATCTGTCCCGCTGGGCCACCAAAACTGATTAAGCCCAACTTCAGCCAGAAGGCCAGGGCTTGCCAGAGGCTCACTTGCCGGGCGGGGTGTTGAGCGTTATGCGCATCGGATTGCGTCACGTCGAGGATTCCCCTTGTCGAGTTTGGACGGCCGCCCGCGATCTTACCTGAAGGACGATGATCTCATCAGGCCACGCCATGCGCTCCGCCTTGGTGCGCGCGAACGTCACTGCACCGATTCGATGCGCGCCGGTGTGCGCAGCAAACCCTTCAGCCCGTGGCGTTGTCGCTGCAATGGCCCCTCGGTGGTTCGTTGGAGCAAATCAGTTAGCAAGCTCACGAGTTGGCGCGCTAATTGCTGTCGCTTCGCCACTATCATGTCGCGGATGGGGATATAAATGTCGCTTGCAAGCAATTCCATGGCGTTGTCCGCTAGCGAAAAACGCTGGTTACCCTGGTTCGGCAAGACCGGAAAGCTCTCCATGGGTTGGGCCTGCCGGCTCAACAGGACGAGCTACCCAGTGATCGAGCAGACCTTCGAAGCCATCGCCCAAACCCGTGTGCGTTTGTTGCAGAGTTGGGCGCGCGAGCAGTGGGATCACCTGGCGGAACTGGCCGAGCGGGTGGACGGCGATCTTGCCCAGCTCGACCGGGCAGCGTTGGTCGACAAGCTCGGTCAGGCCGAAGACTTTTCCGAACTGTTCGTTGTCGATCGCCACGGTTCCGTCATCGCATCGACCTGGGCGCAGCGCGGTAGCTCGCAGCTGGAGCGCACGGACGCCCTGGCGCAGGGTTTGAAGGGCGCTTTCCTGCATGGGCCCTACAGCGATCCGCTGACGTTGCAGATCGGCCCCTCGTCGTCCCGCTTCCATGATGCCGTGACATTGATGTTCTACCAGCCGCTGATAGTGGCCGGCAAAACCCTTGGCTGCCTCTGCGGTCGTGTGCCCAACGATGTGCTGGGTGATCTTATCCAGCGTGAAGCCGGGCACATTTTCACCGAGTCGGGCGACAACTACCTGTTCATGGCGCAGTCGTGTTTCGACCCGAGCATAGAGCCAGGTACGGCGCTGTCCCGTTCGCGTTTCGAGGACGGCACCTTCACCCATGGCGAGAACCTCAAGAGCGGCGTGCACACGCCCTGGTCCACGGTGCGCATCGAGCGCCACACCGAGCTGGAACTGCGCTTTACCGACCCTGCGACCCAGCAACTGCACCCCGGTGTGCGCGAAACCATCCGCTGCGGCTCCAACCTCTTCGTGACGTACCCAGGGTACTCGGATTACCGCCATATTCCGGTGGTGGGCAAAGGCATTACCTTCCAGTTGCCAGGCTCACCGGATCGTTGGGGCATGATGTGCGAAGCCGACCTGGAGGAGGTCTACCGCCGACGCTCTCTCACCCATGGGTTGATGAAACCCTACATCGCCACCATGGCCGGGTTGTTTGGCTGCAATGTGTTGGTCCAGCACTACGCCGGGCTGTCGCAGGGCATGCAGGACGTGGTCATGCTGGCCAGCCTTTTGTGCGCCGCTGCGCTTTTCCGCACCCTGGGGCCAAAGCGTCTGGCCGCACGGTTGAGCGGCATGACCGAGGTGTTGAGAGCCATCGCCGAGGGTGAAGGCAACTTGCGCCAGCGGCTGGATATTACCGCCATGGCCAATGATGAAACCGGTGACATGGGGCGCTGGATCAACAGTTTCATCGACCGGCTCGACTCGGTGGTGGGCCAGGTGGTGAAGGCCAGTCGCAATGTCGGTTCGACCAACCAGATGATGCTTGGGCGTAGCCAGCAAGCCGGGCTGACTTCCGGCGAGGTGGCCGAAGCCGTGCACCAGATGATGCTCATCGTCGAAGACCAATTAGGCGAAATCCAGCAAGCCTCTGCCAGTGCCGAGCAGATGAAACAGGCCATGGATGAAGTGGTCAGCCGCGCCCGTGAGCAGTTCGCCTCCGTACAGCAGGGCACCCAGTCGATTCGCGACGTGGTGCAGCGCTCGTCGTCGAGCGTGCAGTTGCTCGACAATCGCATGACTCAGATCGGCAACATCACCGGGTTGATCAGCGAAATCACCAGCCAGACCAACCTGCTGGCGCTCAATGCAGCCATTGAGGCGGCGCGTGCCGGTGAGCATGGGCGCGGTTTCGCCGTGGTGGCCGATGAAGTGCGTGGCCTGGCGGCGCGCACCTCGCGAGCAGCGGAGGATATTCGCCAGCAGATCGAAGGCTTGCAGTCTGAGACTCAAAAGGCGGTCAGTTTGATGGAGGAGGGCGTCAAGGACGTGGATGACAGCTTGCGTCTGGCTGAAGATGCCTCGTCGGAGAACGTCCAGTTGCACCAGGCGGTGGAAGGCATGTTCACCATTATCCAGCAGCTCAATGCACGCAGCCTGGCGTGTGGCAAGACCATCGAGAAAGTCGACCAGTGCTCGGCAGAAATGCGTCAGACGGTGGTGGTGCTGCAGAGCAGTGCGGAAACCGTGAAGGTCAATGCCAACAAGCTGCAGAAGCTGGTGGGGCAGTTCGAGGTGACCGGTAAGCACGGGCGGGCGGCTGCTTGAAGCGCAGCCAGGTGCTTGTTCAAGTTAGGCTGTCGAGCTGGCGGGAGAAGTAGCGTCCCCGCCGACTCGCTTTCAGGGATGGACCAGCCCTCACTGCAAGGTCGGCGGCTTCATGGCCTTGGGTAGATTGCCGATCACTGCTTCGATCCTGGCTATTTGCTCCGCCAACTCCGCTGCTTTCTGGTCGTCGCCCTGCGCCCGCAGGCGATCACGCTCCCGGCGCAGATTCAGTAGGTTCTTTTGCAGTGCCAGGGCAGATGAGTTGAACGGTTCCATGTTTCTCTCGTGCTGAAGGCATCCGTGCCGTTGTAGGAAAACTGGACCGTAACAGCTCAATCTTTCGGATGAAACTGAGGTTTCATACAGGCTTGCGACGAGAGCTAGAAAATTCCTACTGCTCACCGGTAATGCATCCTACAAACCTGGCGCGAGTCTTTTTCTATTTATGTGCGCAAGAAGGCCGACCGGCGCCGGTCTCTGCTGGATTTTCGGGCGTTTGGGCCGGGCGGCGCTTTTGGCGGGGAGAAGGAGCCTTGCCCGCGAAAGACGAAATGTTATGTAGCAATTCGTCCCGAGGTGAAGCGGGTGCAGTGGCTGGGAGCAGGTGTACGGCGCGGTCAAATCAACGGCGGCGCGCCATCTGATCTGGTTTTTTTCGACGAACCTGAATCTGTAACCGTATCAGTCAAAGTCCGACAATGCTCTTCGTCCCGACAACACACTGTAGAGGTTCCGATGGGTAAGCTTGCGCTGTTTCTGGGTGGTTTTCTGCTTCTGACCATTCTGGTAGGCATCTTGGGGACCATTCCGCCAAGCTGACCTGCTTTCACCCACGGCCCATCGCCTTGCGTAGATGGGCCACCCTGGCTTGCGGTGGTATCGCCACCTTCCCAGCACGGGGAAATCTGTCCACAAAAAACGTGGGTAGGTCTGTGGATAAAGTGCTGTAAGCCAAGCTGGCGGCGGCCTCTGTTAAATTGAGCAGATTTTGAACAGCCCTTACCGGGGCGCCCCTGCAACCGATTTACCTGCATGGCGCAAGGCCTTCAGCAGGTCACGAACCCGAGCGGGTAATTCGCCTGCAGCGTACAGGGCGTGCATTTGCGGGTCCTGCCCGGTGCTGGAAGTCAGCCGATAATGCGGGCACACCCGCACCAGCCGCCCGGTCTTGACCTGAGGTTCCCCGACCCAGTCCGCCAGCCGGGCTATGCCGGCACCCGCCAGGGTGCTGTGAAGCACTGCATCACCTGAGTCCAGGCGCAGGCGTGGATGCGTCCGTAGGCTGGTGATCTGGCCGTCGCGACAGAAGTGCCAGGCTTTGAGGATGCGCGGGGCGGTGTGCAGGACGAGCGAGTGGCTGGACAGGTCTTCGAGGCTCTGTGGCGTGCCGGCGCGCGCCAAATACGCCGGGCTGGCGTAGAGGTGGCGGCGGTAGGACCATAAGGGATAACCGATCAGTTCGCTGGATTGGGGAAACGCTCCGCGCACCACGAAATCGAACTTGCCCACCACCGGGTCTAGCGCTTCATCGCTGTATTGCACGTCCAGGGTGACTTGTGGGTGCTTGGCCGAGAACGTCGCCAGTACGTCTGGCAGCACGTGTTCGGCCAGTAGTTTTGGCACGGCGAGGCGTATCCAGCCCTGGGCGGTACCGCTAAGCGCCGCCAACTCGTCGGCGGCATCACGTTGCACATCCAGCAAGCGCTCGGCATGGGGCAACAGTCGCTCACCGGCCTCGGTGAGGGTCACGACATTGGCATTGCGGTTCAGCAGTTTGCTCCCTGCGTTGTCCTCCAGCGTCTGTACCGCCCGCGTTACCGCGCTGGGCGAGCGGCCCAGGGCGCGTGCGGCGGCGACGAAGCTGCGCTTGTGCGCAACGCTGACGAATGCCTGGATTTCCCTGAGCATGTCCAGTGCCATGGCAGTGACCTCATTGCAGTTTTCGCAATATGGCATTTCACCACAAGTGCCGCGCTTTGATTAGCCTTGCAGCGTGCCCCCACTGCCTGGAACCGCGTGATGATGGATATTGCTGTGCTTTCTGTGTTCGCTTTTGCCGCCGGACTGATCGATGCCGCAGTGGGGGGTGGTGGGCTGATCCAGATTCCGGCCTTGTTCAATGTGCTGCCCACGGCACAACCGGCTGCGCTGTTGGGCAGCAACAAACTGGCGTCGGTGTGCGGCACAGCCTTCGCCGCGCGCTCGTTCATTCGCAAGGTGACCCTGGACTGGGGGCTCATCGTGCCGGCGGCGTTGAGTGCTTTCGTCATGTCGTTCGCCGGTGCCGCCACGGTGTCGCTGGTACCGCCCAGCGTTATGCGTCCGGCGGTGCTGGTGCTGATCGTGCTGATGGCGATCTACACGTTCCTCAAGAAGGACTTCGGCACCCTGCACAAGCCCGCACGCATCGGTCGCAAGGAGCAATGCCTGGCGGTGCTGATCGGGGGAGCGATCGGTTTCTACGATGGGCTGTTCGGGCCGGGTACAGGCAGCTTCCTGATCTTCCTGTTCATCCGTTTCTTCGCATTGGATTTTTTGCATGCCTCGGCGTCGGCCAAGGTGGTCAACATCGCCACCAACCTCGCTGCGCTGGTGTTCTTCGTGCCCTCGGGCAATGTGCTATACGCCATTGCCCTGCCCATGGCGGCGTGCAATATCCTGGGGGCGCTGACCGGCACCTGGCTGGCTGTGCGCAAAGGGGTGTCCTTCGTGCGCGGGCTATTCCTGATCTTGCTGTGCGTGCTGATCGCTAAGTTGTCCTGGGACTTGTTGGCGGCCTGATTCAGCCCTGATCGCGCAGCGGCTCGGCCTGTTCGACGCGGTTGCGACCATGGGCCTTGGCCCGGTACAGCGCCAGATCGGCGCGGGCCAGCAGTTCGTCGAGGCTAGGGGCGGGTGCGTCTGCGGCGCAGCCGTCCAGGCCGATGCTGACAGTGATCTGCAAGCGTACATCGGCCTTCACCACATGCAGGTCCTGCACGGCGCGACGCAGACGCTCGGCGGTGAAGCGTGCGCGATCCGGGGCCAGGCCTGGGACAATGACCACGAACTCTTCACCGCCCATGCGCGCCAGCAGTTCGCCTTCGTGCAGTTGGTCCTGCAGGGTGCGAGCGAACTGGCGTAGCACTTCGTCTCCCACCCCGTGACCATGCCTGTCGTTGATCGACTTGAAATGGTCGATGTCGAGCATCATCAGTGTCAGTGGCAACGCCTGGGCATGTTGTTGGCGTCCTTCGAGCAAGGCGTTGGCGCGGCGGGTGAAGGCGCTGCGGGTGAGTACGCCGGTGAGGTGGTCGATGGTAGCCTGATGCGCAAGGCGAGCGAGCAGGCTGCGATTGGCCTGGCTGACGCAGGCCACCACCAGCGGTCCGAGTACCAGCATGGCGATACCCAGGCGCGCCGACATCAGGGTGGTCACCCCCAGTTCGCTCTGCGGCAGGCTGAAATGCATGAGGTTTTGTGCCACGGCGACGATCAGTGTGCTGCCAGCGGTGAGCGCTAGCAGGGACACCAAAAAGGGCGAGTAGGTCCAGGCACACCACAGCAGCGCCGCGATTGGAAACGCGATGGCCCCCGGCCCACCGAAGCCAATGCTCAGGGCCAGGGAGGCGAGCAGCACCAGCAAGGGTGCCAGGCGAATGGCGTGGGTGCGGCTTCGGGGCAACGCCCGCGCGGAAGGCGCGGTAAGCAGCACCGGCAGCACCAGGATGCTGGTAGAGAACTGCTCGCTGAACCAGGCCAGCCACGTCGAGCGCAACGATTGCTCGAACCACGGCGTGGCCATGGCCGATGCCATGCTGGCTGCCACCACGGCACCGGCCGCGCAGGCGCCGAACAGGCACAGCACGCCGTGCGGTGTGCGCATGCGCCAGTGCACGCGAGGCAGGCGGGAAAGCAATCGCCAGACTGTCACCACCACGCCAAGGTTGCACAAGTTGAACCATAGCGCCGGCGTCCAGGCACTGCCACTGGCAATGTCTGCCGTGACCATGGCCACCCAGATCAGGGCAAAGCCGACCAGGTTGGCCTGGCGTGGGTTACGCAGCAGCACGCCCGCCAGAACCGCATTGACCGGCCAGAACAGCGACAGCGATTCGATGGGCCGGGCCAGGATTCCACCCAACGTAAGGGCAAAGGTCAGGCAGAACAGAGCGGCATAGGGCAACAAGCGCGAATGGGCTGGATAAACCATGAGCTCGACCGGCAAGCAGGAACGGAATCCAGGACAACGGCTGCAAGCACCTGGGGCAATAACGTATCAGTGTGTTTCGGGAGGGTCGTTGATGTCAATCTGCCGCGATCCTGGGGAATGATGCCAGATTGACTTCATTCTCCTCCTGATCGCGTCACAGTCCGAAGAACCACGGCACCATCACCACGGTTACCAGCATCACCAGCACGGTGAATGGCACACCTACTTTCACGAAGTCGCTGAACCGGTACTGACCCGGGCCCAGTACCAGGGTATTGACCGGGGACGACACTGGCGTCATGAACGCCGCCGATGCGGCCAAGGCCACGGTCATGGCGAACGGGTAGGGTGACATGCCCAGTTGGCTGGCGGTGCTGATGGCCACTGGCGCCATCAGGACTGCCGTAGCGGTGTTGGAAATGAATAGGCCGATCAGCGCGGTGACGGCGAACAGGCAGGCGAGAATGGCCATGGGACCGGCGCCTCCCAGCACGTTGACCAACCCCCCAACGGCCAGGTCTATGCCACCGGTTTTCTGCAGGGCCTGGGCGAATGGCAGCATGCCGACGATCAGCACCAGGCTTTGCCAATGGATGGCCCGGTAGGCGCTGTTCATGTCGATGCAGCGGCCCGCGCCCATCAAAAGGCAACCGATCAGGGCGGAAATGACGTTGGGCACGACGCCGCTGACCATCAACCCGACCATCACGGCCAAGCTGATCAGGGCATAAGGCGCACGGGAGCGGGCTGGGGCCACTTGGTCGATTTCCGCGGGCAGGCTGAGCACCAGGAAGTCGCGTGGCTGGCTTTGCAACTGGCGCACGGCCTTCCAGGGCCCAACCACCAGCAAGGTGTCGCCAAGGCGCAGTTTTTCCTCCACCAACTGTTCTTCGATGGCCGCTTGCTCACGCCGCAGACCCACCACGTTCAGGTCATAGCGCGAACGGAAGGCCAGTTCCAGGATGCTCTGGCCGATCAGTTGCGAACCCGGTGGCAAGGAAACTTCGGCCATGCCGATTTCCTGGGACTGGTCGATGAAATAGGCCGCCTTGAAATGCAAGGGTTCCAGTTGCATGGTCTGGCACAGGCTGCGCAAGTCGTCGCGGTTGGCGAACAGATCGAGCAGCAGCACATCGCCTTGGTGCAGGACGGTGCCGGAATCGGCAGAGAACACCCGGGTGGTGAACTTGTGCTGGCGTTCGATGCCGATCACGTTGGCGCCGTGCCGGGTCCGCAGTTCCAGCTCGCCCAGGGTGTGGCCAATCAGCGGGGAGTGGGGGCGGATGCGCAGGCGCCGTTCGCGACCGTTGAGTTTGTAGTCCAGCACGAGGTCAAGCAGGGTACGACGGCTTTCCACCCGGCCATCCTTGCGAACTTCGCCGTTGAGCCAGTGACGTGTAAGCAGCATGTAGCCGATGCCGAGCACCAGCACGACCAAGCCGAATGGGGTGAAACTGAAGAAGCTGAACCCCTGCTCGCCAGCGCGCACCAGTTCGCTGTGTACCACCACGTTGGGCGGTGTGGCGACCAGGCTGAGCATGCCGCTGATCAGGCCGGCGAAGCTCAGAGGCATCATCAGGCGGCTGGGCGACAGCTTCTGGCGCGCGGCGATGCTCAGCACCACCGGGATGAAGATCGCCACCACCCCGGTCGAGCTCATCACCGAACCCAAACCGGCCACTGCCACCATCAGTAGCACCAGCAGGCGGGTTTCGCTGTTTCCGGCCCGTTCGCTCATCCATTCACCGATGCGCAGGGCGATGCCAGTGCGTACCAAGCCCTCGCCAATGACGAACAGGGCGGCGATCAGCACCACGTTGGGGTCACTGAAACCGGCCAAGGCCTGTTCCACCGTGAGGATGCCCGAAAGCGGCAAGGCAAGAATCACCATCAGGGCCACCACGTCCATGCGTGGGCGGTTGACGACGAAAAGAATGATGACGAGGGCCAGCAGGCCGAGGACCCAGAGCAGCTCTTGGTTCATGGGGAGAGGGCGTTCCTTCACACAAAGGGGGCACGTAAGACAGTAGCAGTCAGTGTGCCAGCCGCAGAGGAAGGGGTGTTGATGTGCTGCAGGGTTTTGCGCGGACAGGGGGCCGGGTAGGCCCCCAGACGAACCGGATCAGTGACGGTGACGGTGGTGCTTGCGGTTGTTGTCACCCAGGTGGTTGCCGATGGCACCACCGGCCGCGCCGCCCAGGCCGGCACCGACGGTCGAACCGGTCCTGCCGCCGACCGCACCGCCCAGCAGCGAACCGCCCGCCGAGCCCAGGCCACCACCGATAGCGGCTTCGGTACGGTTGCCTTTGCGTGCGCCTACGGCGCTACCCGCTGCGCCACCCAGGCCAGCACCAATGGCTGCGCCGGTCCTGCCGCCGATCGACTGGCCGACAACGTTGCCCAAGGCACCACCCAGACCACCGCCAATGGCGGCAGTACCGTCACCGGCGAAAGCGCCCTGGCACAGCAGCAGGCCAAGGGCAAGGGAAGGCAGAGTTAGACGCATGATTTGAACCTCAAAGGAATCATCGGGGTTAGGTGCCACGCAACGGGTGGCGGGTCAGGGTTGGAAGACGTTTCAGCGGTAGTAGCGGTCACGGTAGCGACGATCATCGTCGTCGTCCCGATCATGGCGATGGTGGTGACGGTGGCCACGGTCGTCGTCGCGCCAGCCATCGTCGTCACGGTAATGGTGGCTATGGCAGCCGGCGACGAGCAGGACGGCGGCGATCAGCGAGAGGCTTGCAAGGCGAGTCATCACGGTATAGGTCCTTGATCCGCAAAGGTTTACGGTGCACTCCCTGAGACTGGAGTCGGTTCATTTGGTTTCCTTGCCGCGCAATATTTTTGTGGTGCAGTCGATGAGCGGCGTGCTTTGCGGTTGCTGTTATGTCCCGCTCGGTCATGGCTTGTCGGCCGGCCGACCCTTAGACTTCAACACAGGCCGCAGCGAAGACGGCCAGTTGCCAACATGGTGAATCACGATGATCGCCCACACTCCCACGCTGTTCGCCGCCGTTGCCCTGGTCGCGATCATCCTGGCGTTCTGTTTGCTGTTGGTTGGCCAGTCCAATCGGCGCGACAACTTGTTGCTGACCGGCTGTGGGCTGCTCGCCCACGCCTTGGCGTACGTTTGCTACACCGTTTACGGCCATGCGCCGCTGTGGCTTTCCTACGGGCTGGGCAACAGCTTGTTGTCCCTGGCGCTGGCGTTCTATTCGGCCAGCCTGTTCCGCATTCGCGAGCAGGTCGTACCCTGGCGGCTTTTGTTCATCATTCCAGTCATCATGCTGACCGGGTTGATGCTGCTGCTCGACACCCTTGAGCCACGCATGTTGCTGGCGACCCTGGTGTTGGTGGTGCAGTGTTCGATGATCCTTTATTGGTCCAGACGCTACGTCGAGCGGCCCGGCAGGGCGCATTTGCTGCTGGAGATCGGCGCCATGATCAGCCTGATCGGCCTGGGCATGCGGGCGCTGGCGGTCGTCAACGGTCATGCTGTCGAAATGCGCTATGACGTCAGCAACCTCAAGCAGAGCATTTCCGTGGCCATCGGCACGGTCACGGTGATGATGTATTCCATCGGCCTGGTGCTGATGGCCAAGGAGCGCAGTGAGTCGCGCTTGCAGCACTTGGCCCTGCGTGATGTGTTGACGGGCACCTTCAACCGCAGGGCGATCCTCGAACGCTTCGCCGTTGAGCTGGACCGTGCCCGAAACGAGCGCAGCAGCCTGGCGGTCGCCATGATCGACATCGACCACTTCAAGCGCATCAATGACCTGCATGGGCACCTGGCCGGCGATGAAGTGTTGTGCCATTGCGTGCGTGAACTGCAAATGCGCTTGCGGCTGAGTGACAGCCTTGGGCGTTATGGCGGTGAGGAGTTTCTGTTGCTGTTGCCGTGTACCGACCGCGAAGGCGCGATGGCCACCTTGCAAAGCCTGCGTGAAACCATCGCCCGCAGCCCGGCGTGTTTTGCCGGTGACGAAATTGCGCTGCGCTTCAGCGTGGGCTTGTGGTGCGGCATTCCCGGACCGCATGACAATACCGCCAGTCTGCTGGCCCAGGCCGACGCGGCGCTGTACCAGGCCAAGGCCGGTGGACGCAATGCCGTGCATATGGCGGTGCTGGTGGATACGGGTTGAAGCAGGCCATTCACGCCTGCCGCTCGCCAGTGCTAGAGTCGCGTTCTTTTTTGCCCTGAGGATGGAACATGCGAGCAATTGTGCCGATGGCCGTTGTGCTGATGCTGGCCGGCTGTGCGTCAGCAACCATGGATGCGGCGCGCAGCGCCAAGCCCACCGCGCAACTTGACTCGCACAAGGCACCTGAGTTGGTGTCCCAGTGCATCCAGTTCAGTTGGCAGGAAGAGTCGGTGTTCGGGGTCGATGCCAGCGGATATCTTGAGCCGCGCAAGCAAGGCGGCTTCACCGTCTACACCCGTGAGGCCGAGTCGTTCGTGGACGTCTACCCACAGGCCGGAGGCACGCGCGTCGATTACTATGCGCAAAAGAATGACAGCCTGGCCCTGCAACGCCGTGCAGCCGCGGCGACCTGCCTCTAAGCTGTATCGCTCACGTCGTGGCAAGGAAGCACGTTATGGATCGATCGCTACTGCTCAATCGCGCGAGCTGGGATGAGCGTGCACCGTTGCATGCCGCATCCAGGGACTATGAAGTCGAGGTGCTGGTCAGTCAGCCCGAGCACCTGAGCGAAACCGTGCGCTTCGACGTGCCACGGCTGGGTGATGTGCGTGGCCTGCGCACGGTGCACCTGCAATGCCATATCGGCACCGACACCGTGTCGCTGGCACGGCTTGGCGCGCAGGTTTGTGGGCTGGATTACTCGGCGGCTTCCCTGCTTGAGGCGCGGCGCCTGGCCGAGCGTTGCGGCGCGGCCATCGAGTATTTCGAGGCCGATGTCTATCAGGCGGAGCGGGTACTGCCTATCAGCACCTTCGACCTGGTCTATACGGGCATCGGCGCATTGTGCTGGCTTCCTCGTATCGAGCCTTGGGCGCGCACCGTAGCGGCCTTGCTCAAACCCGGTGGGCGGCTGTTTCTGCGTGATGGGCATCCAATGCTGATGGCGGTGAATGAAGACCATCGGGACCGCCTGCAGTTGGAGTACACCTACTTTGAGCAGGAGTCTCCGACGGTATGGCATACCGACCAGACCTATGTCGAGAGCGACCAGTGTCTGCTTCAAACCGAGACCCATGAATGGAACCATGGCCTCGGCGAGGTGATCAGCGCTTTGCTGGCCAATGGGTTGCAACTTTCCTCGCTGGTAGAGCACCAGAGCATTCCCTGGGAGGCCCTGCCAGGGCAGATGGACAAGGGGGCCGATGGAGAGTGGCGCTTGCGTCAGTCTCCCGAACGGCTACCCCTGAGCTACACCTTGCAGGCGATCAAGGCCTGATCAGGACAGGTAGCCACCGTCCACATTGAGCGCGGTGCCGGTGGTATAGCTGGACGCATCGCTGGCCAGGTACAGGACGGCGCCAGCCATCTCCTTGGGGTCGGCTACGCGCTTGAGCGGGATCTGCTGCAGGGCGGCATTGAGGATAGTGTCGTTCTTGACCAGTGCCGAAGCGAACTTGGTGTCGGTCAGGCCGGGCAGCAGGGCATTGCAGCGGATACCGAACTGCGCACACTCCTTGGCGAAGACCTTGGTCATGTTGATCACGGCAGCCTTGGTCACCGAGTAGATGCCTTGGAAGTGGCCGGGTGATACGCCATTGATCGATGCCACATTGATGATGCTGCCACCGCCATGCTCGCGCATCAGCTTGCCGGCCTCCACCGACATGAAGAAGTAGCCACGAATGTTCACGTCCACGGTCTTCTGGAATGCACTGAGGTCGGTGTCCAGCACGTTGCAGAACTGCGGGTTGGTGGCGGCGTTGTTGACCAGGATGTCCAGGCGACCGAACTGCTCGCGGATGCCGGCGAATACCTGCTGGATCTGCTCCATCTCGCCAATGTGGCAGGCCACCGCAGTGGCCTTGCCGCCCTGCGCGATGATGGCATCGGCCACGTGCTGGCAGCCGTCCAGCTTTCGGCTGGAGACGATCACATGGGCACCTTGCTGGGCCAGCAGATGCGCGATGGCCTCGCCGATGCCGCGGCTGGCGCCGGAAACGAAGGCGATCTTGCCGTCGAGGTCGAACAGGTGGGTCTTGGACATGCTGTTTTCCTTGTTGTCTGTCGTCAGAGCGTGGACTTGGCGATGACCTGCAGGCTCATCTGCTCCAGCAGCCGGTTCATGTGAATGAACTGGGCGAAGCGCTTGTCCTGGGTCTGGCCATGGAAGAAGCGGTAGTAGATCTGCTGGACGATGCCGGCCAGGCGGAACAGGCCGTAGCAATAGTAGAAGTCGAAGTTGTCCAGGCTGATGCCAGCGCGCTCGGCGTAGTAATCGACGAACTGGCGACGGGTGAGCATGCCGGGGGCGTTGCTTGGCTGGCGCCGCATCAGTTGAACCGGCGCCGGATCGCTGGCCTCGATCCAGTAGGCCAGGCTGTTGCCCAGGTCCATCAACGGGTCGCCGATGGTGGCCATTTCCCAATCCAGCACGCCGATGATGCGCATGGGGTTTTCGGCATCGAGAATGACGTTGTCGAAGCGGTAGTCGTTATGCACGATGCCAGGGCGTGGGTGATCGGCCGGCATCTTTTCCCGAAGCCAGGCGATGACCTGTTCCCAGCGCGGTGCATCGGGGGTCAGGGCCTTTTCGTAGCGGTTGGTCCAGCCTTCGATCTGGCGTTGCACGTAACCTTCCGGTTTGCCCAGGTCGGTCAGGCCACAGGCGTGATAATCGACTTGGTGCAGTTCCACCAGGCGATCGATGAAACTCTTGCACAGGGCTTCGGTACGCGCCGCATCGAGGTTCAATTCGGCGGGAATGTCCGAGCGCAGGATGATGCCGTTCACCCGCTCCATCACATAGAACTCACCGCCGATCAGTGAGGTATCGGTGCAATGCGCGTACGCTTTCGGGCAGTAGGGGAAGCCACTGTTGAGCTGGTTGAGAATGCGGAATTCACGACCCATGTCGTGGGCCGACTTGGCCTTCTGGCCGAACGGTGGACGGCGCAACACGAATTCGCGGCCAGGGTAGGTGACCAGGTAGGTGAGGTTGGAGGCGCCTCCGGGGAACTGGCTGATCGTCGGTACGCCATCCAGCCCACCGATGTTGGCCTTGAGGTAAGGGTCGATGACGGCCGCGTCGAGTTCTTCGCCGGGGCGTACCTGAGTGGACTGGTCAGTGAGCGTCATGCGTTTTCCTTATTTTCGGTCGCGAGGACTATTGGCTAATCTAATGGCCTGTCGGCCGTGGAACAAGCGTGCCAAGTGTCATATAGGTACGGGTGTTGCCGGCCGATCAATCCCCCTGATAGGCATCTGATGCTTCCCTGTGAGACACAGGCAAAAAAAAACCGAAGCCCGGCAGGCTTCGGTTTTCGTCGCGATTGATGTACCCGCCACTCAGGCCGGGAACAGCTCGCTGAGCTTCATCGACAGCATCATGTCGCCTTCGACGCGCAGCTTGCCGCTCATGAAGGCCTGCATGCCATCGGTGTCACCGCTGACGATACCCTTGAGGGTTTCGCTGTCCAGCACCAGGGTGCAGTTGGCGTCTGCGTTCTCGCCTTCCTGGATTTCGCAGGTGCCGTCCTTGACGAGCAGTGCGTAGTGCTTGTCTTCGTCGGTGATGTTGAAGCCGAACACCAGGTCAAGACCGGCGGCGGCTGCCGGATTGAACTTTGCTTTCATCGCTTCGACGGCTTTAGCTACATCGCTCATGGTGTATTCCTTGTTAAGTAATATTCGCGTCCCAAGGGACAACAAACCGGGCTCATCGATAGGTGACAAGCTCCGGCGCCCTCAACAGCTGCACATGGGCTTGGCTGTTGAAGGAAGCCAGTGACACATCGTTGCCGCGAAACTTCAGCAGGCTGAGCGATGTGTTGATGATCTGCCAGTTCAGCGCGAAGGCTTGGCTGGGGGTTATCCGGGTGACCAGGTGGAGCAGGGCGGCAATGGTACCGCCGGAAGTGAACACGGCAATGTTGTCGCCGCTGCCAGCGCCCTCCAGTACGCGCTGCAGCCCACCGTTGACGCGAGCGGTGAAGGCTTGCCAGGTTTCCAGGCCGTCGTATTCATGGTCGCCATCGTGCCAGCGCTGCACCATGAGCGCGAACAAACGCTGGAACTCGCTGCGATTCTGCGTAGGGTTGCGCAGCACATGCAGCGCTTCTGGTTCCACAGCCATCAGGCTAGGGAGCAGGGCGCGGATGACGCCATCGGCATTGAATTCATTGAACGCATCATCGGTTTCTACCGCCGGGACCTGGCTGCCATGACCCTGCAAGGCTTCGAGCGCCAGGCGCGCGGTATCTTGCTGGCGCCGCAGGCTACCGGCTATGCAGCGGTCCAGCCGCACACCGAGCTGAGCCAGATGCTCGCCCAATGCCTGGCTCTGGCGCACACCGACGGGCGAGAGGACGTCGTAGTCGTCGGCACCGAAGGAGGCTTGGCCATGTCGGATCAGATAGAGGTTGCCCACAGAGGTATCCGGCCGGTTGGAGGTTGCTGGGAGGTTAGGATGCGGCACACAGGCTGTCAACGAAAAAACATACAAGCGTTTGAAAAGGTTGTTTGAAAGATGTTGCCAGCCTTTACCCCGGCTGGCAGCGCCTTAGGCTCGTCGGTATGCTTGCATCAGTGTCGCGTCGTTCAGGCGCTGTTCTATCAAGGAGTCAACGTGGAGTTTCTTGCCGAATACGCAAGCTTTCTCGCTAAAACCGCCACCCTGGTGATTGCCATCCTGGTGGTGTTGTCCGCCATTGCCGGCATGCGCGGCAAAGGGCGGCGCAAGTCGGGTGGGCAGTTGCAGGTCACTCGCCTCAACGAGTTCTACAAAGAGTTGCGCGAGCGCCTGGAGGCTGGTCTGCTCGACAAGGCCCAGCTCAAGGCGTTGCGCAAGCAGCAGGCCAAGGCGGAAAAACAGCAGAAGAAGGGCAAGGCCGAAGAGAAGCGTCGGGTATTCGTGCTCGACTTCGATGGCGATATCAAAGCTTCGGCCACCGAAAGTTTGCGCAATGAGATCACCGCGCTGCTGACCCTCGCCACGCCACGAGATGAAGTGGTGCTGCGTCTGGAAAGCGGCGGCGGCCTAGTGCACAGCTATGGGCTGGCGGCATCGCAACTGGCGCGTATCCGTCAGGCCGGCATACCGCTGACCGTGTGTATCGACAAGGTGGCGGCCAGTGGTGGTTACATGATGGCCTGCATTGGCGAGAAGATCGTCAGTGCACCGTTCGCCGTACTTGGATCGATCGGCGTGGTGGCGCAACTGCCTAACGTCAATCGCCTGCTGAAGAAGCACGACATCGACTTCGAGGTGCTGACCGCCGGCGAGTACAAGCGCACCCTGACCGTCTTCGGCGAGAACACCGAAAAGGGCCGGGAGAAATTCCAGGAAGACCTGGATATCACCCACCAGCTGTTCAAGGACTTCGTCTCTCGTTATCGCCCGCAGTTGCACATCGATGAAGTGGCGACCGGCGAAGTGTGGCTGGGCGTAGCGGCGTTGAACCGCAAGTTGGTGGATACGCTGCAGACCAGCGACGAATACCTCAGTGAGTGTGCTCGCGAGGCCAACCTGTTCCATGTGCATTACGCCGAGCGCAAGAGCCTGCAGGAGCGCATCGGCATGGCGGCCAGCGGCACGGTTGAGAATGCCGTGGTCGGGTTGTGGAGCAAACTTGGCCGTCTGCGCTAACACGTTGAACCCCTTGAATATTTTTTCTGTTCAGGGGGTTGCAAGGCGCAAAGAATGCAGACATAATGGCGCCCATCGAAACGCAGCGAACTTTGAAAAAGGTTCAGTGTTTCAAGGAGATAGCAAAGCGAAAGCAGCTAGATCCGAACTTTGAGGCCGAGTAGCAAAGTGGTTATGCTCCGGATTGCAAATCCGTCTACGCCGGTTCGATTCCGACCTCGGCCTCCACTATTCGAAAGCCCCGCAGATGAAAATCTGCGGGGTTTTTTCTTGTGTGCGTCCAAAAAAGAAAACCCGCCGAATAGGCGGGCTGAAAGAACGTACGGAGAGCCTGCAGTCTGTCCCGCGCGTTGTCAGAATTTCGTGAAGCGCAGGTTGCAAGGTCATCGATCAAAAAAAAGCCCGCCAGGCGGCGGGCAATCAACGTATTGAAGGGAGAGCCTGTAGGATGGTGCCTGCCGGTTAACCCAGCGTTAAGTCCTCTCTCCATTGCACCGAGAACTCCCATGCGCGACGAAGACGATCTGCACGAACCCGAGCACGACCATTTGCTCGACCACGAATTCCTCTATGACGAAGGCGACGCGTTTGAGGCCGATGCCCAAGGCGCCGAGGACGAGACCGAGCAAGACATGCTGGATGATCTCGACGATGAAGAGCGCGATCATCCAGCCTGGCACGACGACTGCGAAGACGATTGAATCAGCGACCGTCCAAAGAGAAGCGCCCCGGGCCGCTCACGGCCAGCAGCAACATTCCACCGACAATGCTGAGGTTTTTCAGAAACTGAGTCATGTTGGCACTACGCTCGGGGTCGACCATGTTCCAGAACGGGTGCCCCAGAAGCGCCGTGCCCAGTACGAACAGGGCGAACAGGAAGGCCAGCGGGCGGGTGTAGAATCCCAGGATCAGCACGATCCCGACAAAGAACTCCATGATGACTGCTATGGCCGCTGCCAGCATCGGGGCAGGGGCGCCCAGTGATGTCATGTAACCGACGGTACCCTCGAAGCCGGTCAGTTTGCTCCAGCCTGAGAGCACGAACAGGATCATCAGCAACACGCGGGCAATCAGGATGATGAGGTCGCGTTGACCATCGAACAGGGTGTAGCGCATGGTGGCATTCCAGTGGACGGTGACACACTCCACTCTAGCAGTTGCGCTGGGGTTTTCCGGCGGGCAGCAAAAAGGCGCCGCAAGGGCGCCTTTTCTGGAATTTGGTGCGAGTGGCGGGACTCGAACCCGCAAGGCTCACGCCGACAGATTTTAAGTCTGCTGTGTATACCAATTCCACCACACTCGCACGCTTGAAAGGGTCGTGGCGACCGGCGCGCTTCTAGGCAGAAGGGCCTGACAATCAAGCGCGCTTTATAACCCATTGTTATAGTTGAGTCAACTGCAGAGCCTACTCTCAAAAAGATACAGGTCGGTCGCACAGGTCGTTGACACAGGGATGTCATTAGGCCACTGTCGCCTGATTATTGGATCCAAAGAGGGAAATGCCATGGTTCGGGCCGCACCCACCGCTGTTGATGAGGCTCGCCTCGTCCGCCCTCGGCTGGTCTGGCGTCTAGTGTTCATCCAGGTGCTGCTCATGGGAGGCTTTTTGTATGTGAGCCTGTTGTGCCTTGGCGGTTTCCTGTTGATGGTGGGATTTGACGACCAGCACTCCCAAGCGCAGCGTCTGATGGCGCTGGCAGGTGGTGGCCTGATTCTGCTGGTAAGCCTGTGGCTGCTGAAAGTCGCAATGCCTCGGCGGCTGGTTCCCGTACTGGTCGAGCGTGATCGTCAATAGGTAGTTACAGCAGCAGGGGAAACAGGCATGCTTGGCTAGATTCACTATAAACATCCCGCTGTGGCTGCCTGGGAGTCCGCATGGTTTCAGCTGCCCCCTTCAACCATCCCGTCATGCCGGCCAACCGCTACGAGCAGTTGGTGCAGTCGGTGGTCGACTATGCCATCTATATGCTTGACCCCACCGGGCACGTGGTGTCCTGGAATGCCGGTGCCGAGCGGATCAAGGGTTACCGTGCCGAAGAGGTGATCGGCCAGCATTTCTCGTTGTTCTTCACTGAGCAGGATTGTGCGCAAGGGCGTCCCGATGTGTTGCTTCGCCAGGCGCTGGAGCAGGGCGTTGCGCAGGATGAAGGCTGGCGTGTGCGCAAGGACGGTACCCAGTTCTGGGCGCTGGCCGCGCTGGACGTGATCCGCGACTCCCAAGGGCAAGTGGTCGGGCTGGCCAAGGTCACGCGGGACATCACCGACCGGCGCGACTCGGCCTTGCAGCTCGATGCCATGCGCGCCCAGCTGTTCCAGGCACAGAAGCTCGAAGCCCTGGGCCAGTTGACGGGTGGCCTGGCCCATGATTTCAACAACCTGCTGACCATCATTCTCAACTCGGCCCGGATGGCGCTGGTCAGTCAGGACCCGAAACGGGTCCAGCGGATGCTGGAGCATATTCTCGACGCGGGCAAGCGCGGCACGGAGCTGACTCAGCAACTGCTCAGTTTCGCTCGTCACCGTCAGCTGGATGTCACGCGAATTGCCCCTGCTGAACTGATCGCCTCCACCCGAGGTCTTCTGGAGCATGCCTTGCCCAGCGACATCGAGCTCAACGAGCGCCTGCAACCTGACTTGCCGTTGATCGAGGTCGACGCCGGGCAATTGCAGATGGTGCTGCTCAACTTGCTGTTCAACGCGCGCGATGCCATCGAAGGACCGGGTCAGATCAATATCGAGGTGGATGCCGTGGAGCTTGCCGGTGAAGTGGAGGGGCTGCGCGGGCGCTACGTGCGATTCGAAGTCCGGGATACTGGCGCGGGCATTGACCCACAGACGTTGCCGCGCATCTTCGAGCCTTTTTTCACCACCAAGGCGTTTGGCAAGGGCACCGGGCTTGGCCTTAGCCAGGTGTATGGCTTTGCCAAGCAAAGCAACGGCGCAATCTGCGTGGAAAGCGCGACCGGTCAGGGCACATGCATGAGCCTTTACTTGCCGGTGTATCAACACGAAGCGGAACCTACAACTGACAGGTAAGCGCCATGGTCCAGTCTCTGAGCAGGTTGGTGACGGGTATCGCGGGGCTCGATGCCCTGCTCAAGGGCGGCCTGGTCACCGGGGCCTCCTACATCATTCAGGGGCCGCCTGGTGCCGGCAAGACCATCCTGGCAAATCAGCTGGCTTGCGGGCATGTACTCAACGGCGGTCGTGTGCTGGTAGTGACATTGCTCAGCGAGTCCCACGAACGGCTGTTCCAGTACATGGGAACCCTCGAGTTCTTCGACCCGGTTCTGGTGGGTGATCAGATCCAGTTCGTCAGTGCCTTCGATACCCTGGAGCAGGAAGGGCTCGAAGCCGTGGTCAGGCTGCTGCGCCAGGAGATCGGCCGGCATCAGGCCAGTTTGCTGATCGTCGATGGCGTGCTCAATGCCCGGGCGCGGGCGGACTCGGCGCTTGAAACCAAGAAGTTCGTGTCTGAATTGCAGGGGCATGCAGCGTTCGCTGGTTGCACGGTGCTGCTGCTGACCAGTGCCCGACTCGATGAGGGTAGCCCCGAGCACACCATGGTCGATGGTGTCATCGAGTTGGGTGAGCAACTGGTAGGCAGCCGTGCGGTGCGGCATATACAACTGCGCAAGACCCGAGGGAGCGGCGCCTTGTCGGGGCGCCACGAGTGCCTGATCGACGAGGCCGGGATGCATGTCTATCCGCGCCTGGAGTCACTGTTCAGTCGTCCCAGCCATACCGGCGCTGCCAGCCTCAGTCGCGTGACCAGCGGGGTGCCAACGCTGGATGAAATGCTCGATGGTGGCCTGGCCTCAGGCTCGGTCAGCCTGGTGATGGGGCCCTCGGGGATCGGCAAGACATCGTTGGGCCTGGCGTTTCTCGCCGCCAGCAGTGCGCAGGCGCCGGGCCTGCACTTCGGCTTCTACGAGACGCCAGAGCGGCTGCGCCTGAAGGCGGCATCGCTGGGCTACGATTTTGCAGCGCTGGAGCGCGACGGTGCCCTGCAGTTGTGCTGGCAGCCCACCACCGAAGGGTTGCTGGACCAGGTGGGCGCACGCCTGCTCGCGCAGGTGGAGGCGCTGGGGGCCAAGCGGGTGCTGATCGACAGCCTGGGGGCATTCAGTCGCCTGGCCATCGACCCGGCCCGGCTCAACGCCTTTTTCCGGGCCTTGACCGGAGAGCTGCGTGCTCGCGACATCAGCGTCCTGCTGACCTGGGAAATGCGCGATATATTCGGCTCGGAAATCACCGCCCCGGCTCCGGACCTATCGAGCATCGTCGACAACCTCATGCTCATGCGCTTCGTCGAACTGGATTCGCAATTGCGGCGTATGCTGTCGATTCTCAAGGTGCGCGACAGCCATCATGACCCCGCGCTGCACGAGATGCGCATGGGGCCGCAGGGGGTCTCTCTGCGCAAGGCCTTCGAGGGCGCGTGCGGGGTGCTCTCGGGCACGCCGGTGCCGCCGGCGAGTGGGTAGGCCATGAACACCATCCTGATCGTCGATGACGAGTACCTGATTGCCGATATCCTCGGTTTCGCCCTGGAGGACGAGGGTTTCCTGGTGGAAAAGGCAAGCAATGGCCGTAAGGCCCTGGAGGCGCTTCAGGACAAACGCGTGGAATTGGTGATCACCGACTACATGATGCCGGTGCTCAATGGCGAGGAGTTGGTGCGGGCGATTCGCGACGAACTGCAGCTGCACGACCTGCCAGTGATCCTCATGAGCGGCGCTCAGGCCAGCCAAGGACGCCCGGAACTGTTCGCCGCGGTGTTCGACAAACCGTTCGACATGGACAAAATGATCGCCAAGGTGCGCGAACTCCTGGGCACCTGAGGCGAGCGCGTGCCGTCAGATCAAGCGCGTCCGTGCGACTTGAGGCAACGCGACTCAGTGCGAGTCGTCGTGTTTTTCCGGTGCTGGGTTGCCAGCCTGGATGCGTTTGAAGATTTCTTCACGATGAACCTGTACATCCTTCGGTGCATCGATGCCAATCCTCACCTGCATCCCTTTAACGCCCAGAATGGTGACTTTGATGTCATCGTTGATGACGATGCTTTCGCCAACCTTACGGGTGAGTATCAGCATGTAGTTCTCCTTGGTGGTGTCGATATCCGCGTGGCCATTTGGCGAGGCGGTGGGAGCTGGTCCCTCTTCCTTCTCATTAAAGACGCTTTCGGCGGATAGTAATTCCCCGGAATACAAATTCTGTAGCGTGTCTTTAGTCGCAGGTGCCGACGAAATCTGCTTTGGCAGCGTCGGCGAAGGTGCTCGCTGGCAAGAATAGGGGGCTTCGAGGCAGATGGGAAATTTCCTTGCATGATGGGCCAGATAGCAAGGCTCAATGGGCCTGCGAATTTTCCAGCGCCTGCAGGAACAGCAGCAAGGCTACCTCCTCAGGCTCCAGTCCCTGCCGGTTGCGGCTGCGGGGCAATGCAGCCAGTTGCCCGAGATGGAAATGCTCCAGTACCGCCGGGTGGATGTAGCAGCGCCGGCACACCGCGGGAGTGTTACCCAGCCGGCTGGCAACCTGCCTGACGATGGCTGCCACCTGGCGTTTGGCTTCGCTTTCCGGCTCCCAGGCCAGAGGCCTGAGCAGGCTCAGGGCAAGGCTGCTACCGGCCCAGGTGCGATAGTCCTTGGCGGTGAAGTCGGCGCCGGTCAATTGCTGGAGGAACTGGTTGATATCGCTTGAGCCGATGCTGCGGCGCTGGCCTTGCTCATCCAGGTACTGGAACAGTGTCTGCCCAGGCAGCTCGATACAGCGCTTGAGCAGGTTCGCCAGGCGTCGGTCGCGCAGGGTCACATCATGCTCGACGCCGCGCTTGCCGCGGAACTGGAAGCGTATGGTGCTCCCTTCGACGGTGACGTGGCGATTGCGCAGGGTGGTCAGGCCATACGACTTGTTATCGCGCAGGTACTGTGGGTTGCCGATGCGAATCAGGGTGCTGTCGAGCAGGCTCACCACCAAGGCGATGATTTTCTCTCGATCCAGCCCCGGGCGCGCCAAGTGGCTGTCGATATGCTTGCGCAGCTTGGGCAGGGCCCTGGCGAAGGCCAGCATGCGCCCGAACTTGTGCTGGTCGCGCAGCTCGCGCCATTGAGTGTGGTAGCGGTACTGCTTGCGGCCACGGGCGTCGCGGCCAGTGGCCTGCAGATGGCCCTGTGGGTCCAGGCATATCCACACATCGGTATAGGCGGGGGGGATGGCCAGGGCGGCGATCCGCGCGAGCGTCTCGCCATCGCGCACCCGCTGGCCCTCTGGGTCCAGGTAGATGAACCGACCACGCCATTTGCGCCTGGTCAGTCCTGGTTGGGTGTCGTCGACGTAGTGCAAGGTCGCGGGCAGGGGGTGGTCGAGCATCGCTGGCAGGCCTCGATCAGTGCTATGACCAATGGACAGCAGGCGTGCGACGGATGCTCAGCTCAACAGTGCTACCGATTTGATCTGGGCAATCAACGCCTGACCTGGATGCAGGTCGAGTTGGTCGGCAGAAAACCGGGTGATGCGCGCCAGCAAGGCGTTGTCGCCAGCATCGAGGCTCACCAGCACGTGCGCAGGGTTGTCTGCAGGGCGACATTCGCGCACGCGCACCGCCAGCCGGTTAAGGATGCTGGACGTGCTGTCTGCGCCAAGCGCGAGGCTCACATCACGGGCCTGAACTTTGACCCGCAGCGTGCTGCCCAGTGCGTGGGGCGGATGCGCGATGCGCAGCACAGGGCCATCGCTGCCGGGCAGGCGCAGGTCGAGCAGATCGTAATGCGCGTCGTGACCGACCACCCGGCCTTCGAAGACCACCCCGGCCTCTTCGCCCTGCGCCAACGGTAAGTCCAAGCGGGCGAGGGTTTCGCCAATCGGGCCACTGGCGACTGCCTTGCCTTGCTCCAGGAGTACCAGGTGGTCCGCCAGCCGTGCCACTTCGTCCTGAGCATGGCTGACATACACAAGGGGAATGTCCAGTTCATCGTGCAGGCGCTCAAGATACGGCAGGATCTCACGCTTGCGAGGCCCGTCCAAGGCCGCCAGCGGCTCGTCCATCAGTAACAGGCGCGGGCTGCTGAGCAAGGCGCGTGCAATGCCGACTCGTTGCGCCTCGCCACCCGACAAGGTGGCTGGCTTGCGCGCAAGCAAAGGGCCGATGCCCAGCAACTGGCACGCTTGCTCCAGGCCGACCTTGCGTTCGCCCGCGGGCACCCGGCGCCAGCCGAATTCCAGGTTGCCGCGCACCGACAAGTGCGGGAACAGGCTCGCTTCTTGGAACACGTAGCCCACCGGGCGCAGGTGGGGAGGCTGGAAAAAGCCGCGAGCGCTGTCTTCCCAGATCTCGCCATTGACCTCGATGTAGGCGCTGGCGGCGCGCTCCAGGCCCGCCAGGCAGCGTAGGCACGACGTCTTGCCAGACCCGGAGTGGCCAAACAGTGCACTGATCCCGCGCCCCGGCAGGTGCAGGTCGACATCCAGGGTGAAGTCCTCGCGGGCCAGCTCGAGGCGCGCCACGATCGTCGTGCTCATGTCAGCTCCAGCCCGCTTTGCTGCGGCGCCCGGCGTACAGCAAGAGCAGCACGAGGAAAGAGAATACCAGCATGGTCCCGGCCAGCCAGTGCGCTTGCGAATAGGCCATGGCTTCGACGTGATCGAAGATCTGAACGGAGACCACGCGGGTCTTGTCCGGAATATTGCCGCCGATCATCAGCACCACGCCAAACTCGCCGACGGTATGGGCGAAGCCGAGGATAGTGGCGGTGACGAAGCCAGGGCGTGCCAGCGGTAGCACAACGTGCACGAAGGTGTCCCAAGGGCTGGCACGCAGAGTGGCGGCCACTTCCAGCGGGCGCTGGCCTATGGCGCTGAAGGCGTTCTGCAACGGCTGCACCACGAACGGCATGGAGTACACCACCGAGCCGATGACCAGCCCGCTGAAGCTGAACACCACGCTGCCCAGGCCAAGCGCCTGAGTAGCCTGGCCGACCCAGCCGTGCGGACCGAGGGCAATCAGCAGGTAGAAGCCAATGACCGTGGGTGGCAATACCAGGGGCAGTGCCACCACGGCGCCTACCGGCCCGCGCAGCCACGAGCTCGTGCGCGCCAGCCACCAGGCGATGGGGGTGCCTAGGATCAGCAGAATCAAGGTGGTCAGGCTGGCCAGTTTGACGGTCAGCCAGAGGGCACCCAGGTCACTGGCGTCCAGTGGCATCAGATTTCATATCCGTAGGACTTGATCACTGCTGCTGCCTTCGGGCCCTTCAGGTACGCGACCAGCGCCTTGGCGGCTGCGTTGTCCTTGCCTTTTTTGAGAATCACCGCGTCCTGACGGATCGGGGCGTGCAGGTTGGACGGTACGATCCACGCCGAACCGTTGCTCACCTTGCCGTCCTTGTAGATTTGCGACAGCGCGACGAAACCCAGTTCGGCGTTGCCGGTGGAGACGAACTGGAAGGCCTGGGTGATGTTCTGGCCCTCGACGATCTTGCTCTGGGTGGCTTCTTTGAGCCCCAGCCTGTCCAGCACCTGTGTGGCGGCCAGGCCATAAGGCGCGGTCTTGGGGTTGGCGATGGACAGGTGCTTGAAGTCGTTCTTCTTCAGCACTTCACCCTCGGCGTCCACGTAGCCTTCCTTGGCCGACCACAGTGCCAGGGTGCCCACGGCGTAGGTGAAACGCGAGCCTGGGACGATTTCCTGTTCGTGTTCGAGTTTGGCCGGTGTGCTGTCGTCGGCCGACAGAAACACGTCGAAAGGTGCGCCGTTCTTGATCTGGGCGTAGAACTGGCCAGTCGCCCCGTAGGCGGCGACCAGCTTGTGCCCGGTGTCCTTCTCGAAGTCTTTGGCGATGGCCTGGATAGGCGCGGTGAAGTTGGCTGCCACCGCCACCTGGACCTCATCGGCCCAGGCACTGTTGAGTGAGACCAGGCTGGCCAGGGCGGTGACAGCCAGGTGGGACAGGCGGATACGCATGAAGACGGCTCCAGAGGGTTATCGTTATAGCCTGAACTATATAGCGATAAACTGTTCGCGTGGAAGAGGCCGGCGTGTTGGGGGATTCAGCGGGTAATCAGCGCCAGTGCCTTCTCGGCGATCTCGCGGGTCAACTGCTCGGCCGGCATCGGCCTGCCCAGCCGCAAGGCCTGCCCTGACCACAGGTTGCTGAAGTCGCTGGCGCCTCGTGGGTCGCTGACTGCCCGCAACGGCATCAGCGCACCGCCTGCCAGGGGGAAGCGTGGGGCCAGTTCGCTCATGGCGCCCAGCTCGCGCATGATGCGGTTGTTGATGCCTCGGGCAGGGCGCCCGGTGAACAGGTTGGTCAGCGCGGTGTCGCTGGCCGGCGCGTTGTCCAGGGCATGACGATGGGCCGGGGACACCTTGGCTTCAGGGCTGAACAGGTAGGCGGTGCCGATCTGTACGGCGGACGCACCCAGGGCCAGTGCAGCGACCAGGCCACGGTGATCACCGATGCCGCCGGCGGCGATCACGGGTACCTGCACCGCATCGGCGATCTGCGGTACCAGGGCGAAGGTGCCGATCTGACTGTTGATGTCGTCGGTCAGGAACATGCCGCGATGGCCGCCTGCTTCATAGCCCATGGCAATGATCGCATCGCAACCATGGGCCTGCAGCCATACCGCTTCTTCGACAGTGGTGGCGCTGGACAGTACCTTGGCACCGCTGGCCTTGACCCGTTGCAGCAGCTCGGGCGCTGGCAAGCCGAAGTGGAAGCTGACCACCTCGGGGTGCAACTGCTCGATCAGCTTGCAGCTCTGTTCATCGAACGGGGCACGGTTTGACACGGGGGTCGGTGCCTCGAAGTCGACGCCCAGTTCGTCGTAATAGGGCTTGAGCGCCTGCTTCCAGCGAGCGGCCTGCTGCGCATCTGGCACCGGTGGTTGGTGGCAGAAGAAATTGAGGTTCAACGGGCCCTGGCAGGCTGCGCGAAACGTCTCGATCTCACGCCGTAGCTGCTCCTCGGTGAGCATGGCACAGGGCAGGGCACCCAAACCACCGGCCTTGCCCACCGCGATCGCCATGGCCGAGCCTGAAGCCCCGGCCATCGGTGCCTGGAGGATGGGCAACCGGATGCCCAGCAGATCGAGGATACGACGGTCGGGCCAGTGGCTCATGGGGCTCTCCTTGCGAGTGTGCGATGGGGGCTGGGTTCAGGCCTCAGAGTGCCTTGCTGACTTGAATGTCGCTGATCTTGTCTGCGTCGTCACCATGGATCTTGCGCAGGGCTTCCAGGGCTTGCTCCTGGGAGTTGTCGGGCATCAGGGCGAAGTCCCAGCGGCGCTGGCCGTCGAGCTTGTACTTGATGACGTATTTGATGGTCTGGGTCATGGCAGCCTTATCCGAGTTTCGACGACGAGCGGCGAATGATCTTGATCTTGTGAGTGAAGGTCGGCTTGCGCGTCACCGAGATCGGGCGTGAGGTCACGGTATCGAGGGTGATATTCCAGAAACCGGTGCTGGGTACGGTGATCTTGGCCGGGAAACGCTCGAAGTGGCCACCATGGTAGGTGTGGCGGCCGCCGTTCTTGAAACTGCGGAAATTGGCGTCGTTCATCAGGCGAATATTGCAGCGCTGGGAACACTCGATGACCACGATGTCGTCTTCGTTGAGGTGCTCGCGCTGGTGAATGAATTTCATGGGGGGCCCCGCAAGGTGTAATTCTGCAAACGCGAACAATACCACGATGGCGGGCGGCGCTGCCGTGCTCGATGGTCGGGCTGCAGATAAATCTGCCAAAGCAGGGAGCAAAACCGCCTGGCCGTTGTCCAACGCGGTTCCTGATGGCAGAGGTGCAGTAGATGAAGTGGTTGGTGGCGGCGTTGACCTTGGCACTCGGTGGTTGTGTCAGTGTGACGGAACTGGAGCAATCGCACGAGACGTTGGATGTCATTTCTGGCAAGACACCCCGTGAGTATGCTGATTGCGTCAAGCACAAGCTGGCAGACAGCCGAGACCCCCTGGCCGAGGAAGCGCATGGCGACGGCCTGCGCCTGATCGTGCCGCAGAAGCTCTCGGCCGGTGTCGGCCCGGCGGCGTTGGTCGATATCGACAAGCGTGGCAGCGGCAGCAGCATCAAGTTGCGCGAGCGCCTCAACAACTTCCCGTTGCGCCTGGGTGACGTGCGCACGGCAGCGACGCAATGCATCTCCGGCAGTTGACCTGGCTCAAGTAAAACGCGGTTAGCAGGCTAATTGCCATCCTCTGGTCGGCCTGGGCGTTGTTGCGACTTTCCCTGCAGGGCTAGTATCCATTTGCTTATGTTTTTTAAGCCTAAGCTTATAACAAAAGAAATGGAGATTCGTGATGACCCCGTTGAGTCGCGTCGTGATCGGCAGCCTGCTGATCCTGGCCTGGCCCGCGGCGCATGCCGCCGATGGCCAGAAAGTCTTCACCCAGGGTGGGGCCAATCCCGCCGCCATGGCCTGCCTGGGCTGCCATGGTGCAGACGGCAAGGGCATTGCCGCTGCTGGGTTCCCGCGTCTGGCCGGGCTGCCCGCCGGTTATCTGAGCAAGCAACTGCATGACTGGCGCGCCGGCAGCCGCAAGCAGCCAGTCATGGAACCCCTGGCCAAAGCGTTGACCGAGGCCGAGATCGAGGCGGTCAGCACCTACCTGGCTGGCCTGCCCGGCGACCCTTCCCCAGAACTGCGTCGCCAGCAGATCGCCAACGACAGCGTTACCCGCCTGGCGCTTTACGGTGACTGGCGTCGGCAGATCCCCGGTTGCGTGCAGTGCCATGGCCCAGGGGGCAGTGGGGTTGGCGAACATTTCCCGCCCTTGGCTGGGCAACCGGCCGGTTATCTGGCCGCGCAACTCAACGCCTGGCGCGACGGCAGTCGCAGCAATGACCCCAACCAGCTGATGGTCGGTGTGGCCAAGGCCATGACCGATGACGAGGTCACGGCTATCGCTGAGTTCTTCGCCCGTCCAGCTCGCCAGGAGGTCAAGCCATGAGACCATTGATGCCAATCGCGTTGCTGCTGGTCATGTGCAACGCCCACGCCGCCCCTGTTGCCATGGAAGACCAGTCGCAACTGAAGGTGCCCGACGCCCAGTCCTCGCCACAGTTCGTCCCGCCTTCGGAAAGCACACTGCCGGACAACGCCTTCGGCAAGATGGTACGCGAGGGACATGCACTGTTCGTCGATACCCGCAGGCTGATGCCCGAAGCCGTGGGCAATGGCATGAACTGCAGCAACTGCCACCTCGATCAGGGCCGTCTGGCCCACTCTGCGCCAATGTGGGGCGCCTACCCGATGTATCCGGCTTATCGCAAGAAAAACGACAAGGTCAACACCTATGCCGAACGCATCCAGGGGTGTTTCCAGTTCAGCATGAACGGTACACCGCCAGCGGCCGACAGCCCACAGATGACGGCGCTTTCGGTGTATTCCTACTGGCTGTCGAGCAAGGCGCCAACCGGCGTCGAGATCGCCGGGCGTGGTTACCCCGAGGTGCCGCAACCCAAGGGCGGCTATGACTTCACCCGAGGCCAGCAGGTCTACCGCGAACAGTGCGCGATCTGCCACGGCAATAACGGAGAGGGCCAGAAAGTGGCGGGCGAGTATGTCATGCCGCCGCTCTGGGGCAAGGATTCCTACAACTGGGGTGCCGGCATGCATCGGATCAACACGGCGGCCTCCTTCATCAAATACAACATGCCCTTGGGCAAGCCCGGCAGCCTGAGCGATCAGCAGGCCTGGGACGTAGCGGCCTGGGTCAACCGGCACGAACGGCCACAGGATCCACGTTTGATCGAGGGCTCGGTGGAGAAGACGCGGGTCAAGTTCCACGCCAATGACGGGGTCAACCTGTATGGGCAGAAGGTGGACGGTGTGCTGATTGGGCAAGGCACCGGTAGCTGAGGCGCATCCCCGTCCTGTCACACCTGTATCACGGCACTGTAACCACCGACAGGTAGCAATGGCTGCGTTCATGTCGAAGGAGCGCGGCCATGGAGCTTTGTGTGATCGGAGCGGGGTATGTGGGCCTGGTGACGGCGGCCTGTTTTGCCGAGATGGGTAACCGGGTGGTGTGCCTGGAACGCGACCAGCAGCGCTTGGCGCAGTTGCGCCAGGGACATTGCCCCATTCACGAGCCCGGTCTGGAGGTGCTGCTCAAGAGCGGCCTGAGCCGCGGCCAGTTGAGTTTCAGCGACGACTGGCAGCAGGCCTTGGCCCGGGCCGACGTGGTGTTCATCGCGGTCGGCACGCCTAGCCAGGAGGACGGCTCGGCTGACCTGCAGCATGTCATGGCAGTGGCGGACAGCCTGGGTCGGCACCTGCGATGCCCTTGCCTGGTGGTGAACAAGTCGACGGTGCCGGTGGGCACTGCCGAGCGTGTGGCCGCGCAGATTGCGCTGGGTTTGCGTGAGCGTCGTGCGGGCTTTGCCGTCGAGGTGGCCAGCAATCCGGAGTTTCTCAAGGAGGGCAGCGCCCTGGACGACTTCATGCGCCCGGACCGTATCGTCATCGGCAGTGACAGTGAGGCCGCCCGCCAGTTGTTGCAGCGCCTGTACGCGCCGTTCGTGCGCAACCATGAGCGCATATTGATAATGACGCCGCGCGCCGCCGAGCTCACCAAGTACGCAGCCAATGCGTTCCTGGCGACCAAGATCTCGTTCGTTAACGAACTGGCCGGCCTGTGCGCCTGCCTGGGCGTGGACATCGAACAGGTACGCCGTGGCATCGGCAGCGACCGGCGCATCGGCAGCCATTTCATCTACGCGGGTTGCGGCTACGGCGGCTCATGCTTCCCCAAGGATGTGCGTGCGCTGATTCATACCGCCGAGCAGCAAGGTTACCCGTGCGCAATCCTTCAGGCGGTGCAGGCCCGCAACGAACAGCAGAAAACCCTGCTGTACAGCGCGTTGCACCAGCACTTCGGTGGCTTCCTGCGAGGGCGGGTGGTAGCGCTTTGGGGGATGGCATTCAAACCAGGCACCGACGATTTGCGCGAAGCCCCAAGCCTGGTGTTGCTGGATGCCCTGCTGGCCTCGGGCACGCGGGTCCAGGCCTGCGATCCGGTAGCGCTGTCGGCGGTTGCCGAGCGCTACCCGTGGGCCGTAGCCAGCGGCCAGTTACGTCTGCACGATGACCCGTACGCCTGTGTCGAAGGGGCGGATGCGCTGGTTCTGGTGACCGAATGGAAGCAGTTCCGACAGCCGGACTTCCCCCGCGTACGGGGCTTGATGCGCATGCCGGTAGTGTTCGATGGGCGTAATATTTACGATCCGCTGGAACTATCTACACTGGGTTATCTCTATCATGGCATCGGTCGGCCACAGGCGGGGCATTGTAAGGTGACTGCCGCCTGATTAGACTGCGCCGAATTCCAACAGGCCTTGCCTTTGTTTAAGGACGTATATGATCAAAAAATGCTTGTTCCCGGCCGCCGGCTACGGCACCCGCTTCCTGCCTGCTACAAAAGCCATGCCCAAGGAAATGCTGCCGGTGGTCAACAAGCCACTGATCCAGTATGGCGTCGAGGAGGCCCTGGACGCCGGCCTGACCGAGATCTCCATCGTCACTGGCCGTGGCAAGCGCGCCCTGGAAGACCACTTCGACATCAGCTACGAGCTGGAAAACCAGATCAAGGGCACCGACAAGGAAAAGTACCTGGTCGGTATCCGTCGCCTGCTGGATGAGTGCTCGTTCTCCTACACCCGTCAGACCGAGATGAAGGGCCTGGGCCATGCGATTCTCACCGGCCGTCCGCTGATCGGCGACGAGCCGTTCGCCGTGGTGCTGGCCGACGACCTGTGCGTCAACCCGGAAGGTGACGGCGTTCTGACCCAGATGGTCAAGCTGTACAACCAGTTCCGTTGCTCGATCGTCGCCATCCAGGAAGTCGATCCGCAGGAAACCAATAAGTACGGTGTCATCGCTGGTGACATGATTCGCGACGACATCTTCCGTGTCACCAACATGGTCGAGAAGCCCAAGCCCGAAGACGCGCCGTCGAACCTGGCGATCATCGGTCGCTACATCCTGACGCCGGACATCTTCGACATCATCGCTAACACCGAGCCTGGCAAAGGTGGCGAGATTCAGATCACCGACGCCCTGATGCAGCAGGCGCAGAATGGCTGCGTGATTGCGTACAAGTTCAAGGGCAAGCGTTTCGACTGCGGTGGCGCCGAAGGCTACATCGACGCGACCAACTTCTGCTTCGAGAACTACTACAAGACTGGCAAGGCTTACTGATAAGCCTGGCAGGTCCAGAAGCCACCCTCCGGGGTGGCTTTTTTGTTTGCGACGGCCAACGGGGGTATGCTGGACGCCAGCCAAGGAGACTGAATACATGGCCTACGATTTTGATCTGTTCGTGATTGGCGCCGGTTCCGGCGGTGTGCGTGCCGCGCGTTTCGCTGCAGGCTTCGGCGCGAAAGTGGCGGTGGCCGAGAGCCGCTATCTGGGCGGTACGTGTGTCAACGTCGGCTGTGTGCCGAAAAAACTGCTGGTGTATGGCGCCCACGTGGCCGATGAGTTGGAACAGGCTGCCGGCTTCGGCTGGACGCTGGAAGAAGGCCATTTCGACTGGGGCACGCTGATCGCCAACAAGAACCGTGAAATCGAGCGGCTCAACGGCATCTACCGCAATCTGCTGGTCAACAGTGGCGTGAACCTGTTGCAAGGGCATGCGCGCATGACCGGTACCCACGAGGTGGAAGTGGAAGGCCAGCGCTACAGCGCCGAGCACATCCTCATTGCCACGGGCGGCTGGCCGCAGGTGCCGGACATTCCGGGCAAGGAGCTGGCCATCACTTCCAACGAGGCCTTCTACCTCAAGGACCTGCCGCGCCGCGTTCTGGTGGTTGGCGGCGGCTACATCGCGGTCGAATTTGCCGGGATCTTCCAGGGCCTTGGCGCCGATACCACGCTGCTGTACCGGGGCGATCTGTTCCTGCGGGGCTTCGATGGATCGGTGCGGACCCACCTCAAGGAGGAGCTGGAAAAGCGCGGCTTGAACCTGCAGTTCAATGCCGACATCCAGCGCATCGACAAGCTGGAGGATGGCAGCCTCAAGGCCACGCTCAAGGATGGTCGCGAGCTGCTCACCGACTGCGTGTTCTATGCCACCGGACGTCGCCCGATGCTGGACAACCTGGGCTTGGAGAATACCGGTGTGGAGCTGGATCCGCGTGGCTACATCCGGGTTGACGAGCAGTACCAGACCACCGAACCCTCGGTGTTGGCGATTGGCGATGTGATCGGCCGCGTCCAGCTGACCCCGGTAGCATTGGCCGAAGGCATGGCCGTGGCCCGGCGGTTGTTCAAGCCTGAGCAGTATCGCCCAGTGGATTACCAGAACATTCCTACCGCAGTGTTCAGCCAGCCGCCGATTGGTACGGTGGGCCTTACCGAGGAACAGGCCCTGGCGGCCGGGCACAAGGTGCAAATCTTCGAGAGCCGCTTCCGGGCGATGAAGCTGACCCTGACCGACATCCAGGAAAAAACCCTGATGAAGCTGGTGGTGGACGCCGAGACCGACAAAGTGCTGGGGTGCCACATGGTCGGGCCGGATGCAGGCGAGATCATCCAGGGCCTGGGTATTGCGCTCAAGGCCGGGGCTACCAAGCAGCAATTCGACGAGACCATCGGCGTGCACCCGACGGCGGCCGAAGAGTTCGTGACCTTGCGTACCGCCACGCGCTGACGTGTTAGAGCGGGTTCCCCACGCAGCCTTCGACGCAGTGTTGGGCACCGGCTTTGCCGGTGCTCGCGGTGAACCTGCTCCCACGGCCCACGCGGCGTATCGCGCAATCCTTTGCTCAGCGCAATCCCTTCTATTAATAAACCTCGGTTATAGCCAAAACCAATCGCAAGCATGAGCTTTGCCAATGAGCCTTTATGGGGATGAGCGGTTAGGATTCTCTCCGTCAACTGATTTCAACCCATGAAGGAGCGTCTCTCATGCCTATCATCAACAGCCAGGTCAAACCGTTCAATGCCACCGCTTTCCACAACGGCGAATTCGTTCAGGTCAGCGAAGCCGACCTGAAAGGCAAGTGGTCTGTCGTGTTCTTCTACCCGGCCGACTTCACCTTCGTTTGCCCGACCGAACTGGGTGACCTTGCTGACAACTACGAAGAGTTCAAGAAACTCGGCGTGGAAATCTACGGCGTGTCCACCGACACCCACTTCACTCACAAAGCCTGGCACGACACTTCGGAAACCATCGGCAAGATCAAGTACCCGCTGATCGGTGACCCGACCCACGTCATCTCCCGCAACTTCGATGTGCTGATCGAAGAAGCTGGCCTGGCTGATCGCGGTACCTTCGTGATCAACCCGGAAGGCCAGATCAAGATCGTCGAAATCAACGACGGTGGTGTAGGTCGCGACGCCAGCGAACTGCTGCGCAAGGTCAAGGCTGCTCAATACGTGGCTGCCCACCCAGGCGAAGTCTGCCCGGCCAAGTGGAAAGAAGGCGAAGCGACCCTGGCGCCATCCCTGGACCTGGTCGGCAAGATCTAATGTTCGCCCGATGAGTGCCAGCGCGACGACCATGCTGCGTCGAAAACAGGCTTGGCACTTCTCGAACGGATAAAGGTTCATGCACCCGTCGCGGGCGGTGAGCAGCCGCCATAGCTGAAGTTCTCACTGCCCCGTCAAACGCCCGGGCGCCATCGCCTGGGCGTTTTTGTATCCGAAGTTTGAAAAAGGAATCGCCCGTATGTTGGACGCCACGCTTAAATCGCAACTGAAAACCTACCTGGAGCGGGTCACCCAGCCGATCGAGATCGTTGCTTCCCTCGACGACGGCGCGAAGTCCCGCGAATTGCACGACCTGCTGGTGGAAATTGCCGGCCTGTCGAACCTCATTACCCTGCGCGCGGATGGTGATGACGCCCGTCGTCCCTCGTTCTCGCTCAACCGCCCGGGTGCCGATATCAGCCTGCGCTTCGCCGGCATCCCAATGGGCCATGAATTCACCTCGCTGGTGTTGGCGCTGCTGCAAGTCGGTGGCCACCCATCCAAGGCCAGCGCCGAAGTGATCGAGCAGATCCAGGCGCTTGAAGGCGAGTTCACTTTCGAAACCTACTTCTCGCTGTCGTGCCAGAACTGCCCGGACGTGGTCCAGGCGCTGAACTTGATGGCGGTACTCAACCCGAACGTGCGCCACGTGGCCATCGACGGTGCGCTGTTCCAGGATGAAGTCGAAGCCCGCAAGATCATGGCGGTGCCTAGCATTTACCTGAACGGCGAAGTGTTTGGCCAGGGCCGTATGGGCCTGGAAGAGATTCTCGGCAAGATCGACACCAATGCCGGTGCCCGCCAGGCCGAGAAGATCAACGCCAAGGACGCGTTCGACGTGCTGGTGGTCGGCGGTGGCCCAGCTGGCGCCTCGGCAGCGATCTATGCCGCCCGCAAAGGCATCCGTACCGGTGTCGCCGCCGAGCGTTTCGGCGGTCAGGTGCTCGATACCCTGGCCATCGAGAACTTCATCTCGGTACAGGAAACCGAGGGGCCGAAACTGGCCACGGCGCTGGAAGAGCACGTCAAGCAGTACGACGTCGACATCATGAACCTGCAGCGCGGTGAAGCGTTGATTCCGGCCACCGACGGCGGTTTGCACGAAGTACGCCTGGCAGGCGGTGCCTCGCTCAAGGCCAAGACCGTGATCCTGGCCACCGGCGCCCGCTGGCGCGAAATGAATGTGCCGGGCGAGCAGGAGTACCGCGCCCGTGGCGTGGCCTACTGCCCGCACTGCGACGGCCCGCTGTTCAAGGGTAAGCGTGTGGCGGTGATCGGTGGCGGCAACTCGGGTGTTGAAGCGGCCATCGACCTTGCGGGGATCGTTGCCCAGGTAACGCTGATCGAATTCGACAGCCAGCTGCGTGCCGACGCCGTTCTGCAGCGCAAGCTGCACAGCCTGCCGAACGTAAAGGTCATCACCAGTGCCCTGACCACCGAGGTGCTGGGCAATGGCGAGAAGGTCACCGGCCTGCGTTACAAGGACCGCACAACCGATGAGTCGCACGAGCTGGCGCTGGAAGGCATCTTCGTGCAGATCGGCCTGCTGCCGAACACTGACTGGCTCAAGGGTACCGTCGAGCTGTCGCCGCGTGGCGAGATCATCGTCGATGCCAAGGGCGCGACCAACATCCCCGGCGTCTTCGCTGCCGGTGACGTGACCACAGTGCCGTACAAGCAGATCGTCATCGCAGTAGGTGAGGGCGCCAAGGCCTCACTGGCGGCTTTCGATCACTTGATCCGTACGTCTGCGCCGGCGTAAGCCTGTAACGACACATCGCCGACAAGCCGACTCCTACAGGGACCAGTAGGAACCGGCTTGTCGGCGATGTGGCTCGTGGTGAACGAGGGTGTCTATCATTTAACGCAGACACCCTCAGGAATCTCAGCCATGACCCTGATCAGCCGCGAACCCTGGTGGCTCGTGCCACCCAAGCCCGGCCAGAAAGAGCAGGACCTGCACTGGGGCTATCTGGAAATCTACGCCGACGGACGCACGGTGTTCGTCGACCAGCGCCCGAGCGACCGCGAGCTTGCTGAGCGCAAGAGTTGTCGCAACTTCCCCGAACCGGATAATTGAACGGATCACCCGCCAAGTTCGGACAGGCGCGCTTCCAGAGCGGCAATCCGGGCTTCCAGGGCTTCGATCCGCTCTTCCGATACGTTGCTGGCGCTGCCACGCCCGCCACCTTCCTGCTGGCGTGCGGCGAGTATCGCCTCGATTTCCGCCGGGTCGCCCAGCGCATGGGTGTAACGGTCTTCGCGCTGGCCAGCCTGGCGCGGCAGGTGCAGGGCAAGGCCTCGTGAGATCAACCGCTCGAGTTGGTGCTGGATCTGCTCGGTATCGTCGAAGTCGTGAAGGCGGTTGCTGCGCGTGAGCAGCTCGTTGAGGGTCTGCGGGCCGCGCAGGAACATCAGTCCCATCAGTATCAGCTGTGCCGGTACCAGTTCCAGCGCCTTGTCCACGCGCTGTTCCCAGCGGTCGGCACGGCTGCCCATCTGCAGGCGGGTCATGTCCTGGCCTTCGAGGGCGCGCAGGGCCTGGCCAACCTGGCCTTGGGTCAGATTCATGACCGGCTCGCGGCTGGTCTTCTGGTTGCACGCCAGAACCAGGGCGTTGAGGGTCAGCGGGTAGCTTTCCGGGCTGGTGGCCTGCTTTTCGATCAACGAGCCGAGGATTCGGATCTCGACGCTGTTGAAGCGGCCTGCGCCTGCGGTTTCGTGTTCTGACATGACCCTGTCTCATTACTGGGGGAGGGCCACTAGCGTAGGTAAAGCGCCAGGCTTAGGCAATCACTGGCTTCATCGTCGGCCAAGCATCAACCGAACCTGTAGGCGCTGGGCCGCATGGCGGCCCAGCGTCATTCATGCACTGCGTTGCGTTTCTGCCTGGCACGCGGCAGCCGTGAACAGTACATCGGTCGACGAATTCAGCGCGGTCTCGGCTGAATCCTGCAGCACGCCAATGATGAAGCCGACCGCCACCACCTGCATGGCGATCTCGCTGGGAATGCCGAACAGGCTGCATGCCAGCGGGATCAGCAGCAGCGAACCGCCCGCTACCCCGGAGGCGCCACAGGCACAGATGGCCGCGACCACGCTCAGCAGCACGGCGGTCGGCAGGTCGACAGGAATTCCCAGGGTGTGTACCGCTGCCAGGGTCAGCACGGTGATGGTGATCGCCGCGCCGGCCATGTTGATGGTCGCACCCAGCGGAATCGATACCGAGTAGGTGTCTTCATGCAGGCCAAGACGCTCGGATAATGCCAGGTTCACCGGAATGTTCGCCGCCGAACTGCGGGTGAAGAACGCCGTGATGCCACTTTCGCGCAGGCACAGCAAGGTCAGCGGGTATGGGTTGCGGCGTATCTTCCAGAACACGATCAGCGGGTTCATCACCAACGCCACGAACAGCATGCAGCCGATCAGCACCGCCAGCAGGTGCAGGTAGCCGAGCAGGGCGCTCAGCCCCGATTGGGCGAGGGTGGAGCTGACCAGGCCGAAGATGCCCAGTGGTGCGAAGCGGATCACCACGCGTACGATCAGGGTCACGCCATTGGACAGGTCCTCGACCACCGTACGGGTGGTGTCGCCGGCATGGCGCAGGGCCACGCCCAGGCCGATGGCCCAGGTCAGAATGCCGATGAAGTTGGCGTTGAGCAGCGCATTGATCGGGTTGTCGACAGCGCTCAGCAGCAGGTTCTGCAACACTTCGCCGATGCCGCCCGGGGCGCTGAGCGCTGCCTCGCCGGTGCTCAATGCCAGTTGCGAGGGGAACAGCATGCTGGCAACCACGGCCACAACTGCGGCTGCGAAGGTGCCCAGCAAGTACAGCCAGAGAATGGGGCGGATGTGGGTTTCCTGGCCGTGCCGGTGGTTGGCGATCGAAGCCATGACCAGGATGAACACCAGCACCGGCGCCACTGCCTTGAGCGCGCTGACGAACACTTTGCCGAGGAAAGCCAGGTCGCGGGCGATGGCTGGTGCAAGCAGCGCCAGAGCGATACCGGCAACCAGGCCGATGACGATCTGCGTCACCAGGCTGGTGCGGTTGAGTAGGCGAAGAACAGGGGTCATGTGAAGCAGTATCTCGTTATTGTGAAAGGGCGCGACTTTACCACAGACCGTTTGGCCGTTATCGCCGGCAGTCCGGCTCCGGCGATAACGGCCGCGCGTCGGTTTGCCGCACTGGGGTGCAGCGCCTTCTACCAGTGAAAAAGCTCTCGCCGCGCGCCTTCGGTGATCGCCACGATCCCAGGGTGTTTGACCTTGCGCTCGACTGAAATCGCGTAGAACGACTCGTGCACCGCGTCGGTCTGGCCAACCAGCTCGACCCCATACTGGCGGCATACTTCATCGGCGATCACGCTCGGGGCCACGAAAATACCGCTACCCGACTGCCCGAAGGCCTGCATCAGTGCACTGTCATCGAACTCGCCGATGACCCGCGGCTGCACCTGCTGCTCGCTCAACCAGCGCATCAGGCGACTGCGCACCACCGTTTCCTGGCCCGGAATCAGCAGCGGCGCGTCCTGCAGGCATGCAGGAAAGGGCCCCTTGTGGCGCTGGGCCAATGCCGGTGTGGCGAAGAAGCTGAGCCCGCATTCCCCCAGCTTCTGGCTGTAACCCTTGATATCCAGGTGATTGGGCATCGGGCTGTCGGAAATGACCAGGTCCAGACGCTGGATCGCCAGGTCCGCCAATAGCCGTTCCAGCTTGTCTTCGCGGCAGTTGATACGCAGTGCGTTGTCCAATTCCATGGTCGGTGCCAGCAGGCGATAGACGATGGATTTGGGCACCACGTCCGCCACGCCGACACGGAACAGGATCTGCTCTTGCGGGCCTGCCCGCAGCAGCGCCTCAAGCTCGCCACCGATCTGAAACATCTGCTCGGCGTATGCCAGGGTCTGGCGGCCGGTTTCGGTCAGTTCCAGCTGGCGTCCGACGCGCTGAAACAGCTCTAGGCCGTAGGTCTGCTCGAACAGGCTGATCTGGCCGCTGATGGTCTGGGGTGTGAGATTCAGCTGTTCGCTGGCACGTGCGATGCTGCCGGTCTTGGCCACGGCCCAGAAGTAATGCAACTGGCGATAGTTGAGCACGGGGTATTTCCAATATTCGTAAAAACCGAAGTATAACTGCTGAAAATACGAATTTTTCTGATGTATCGCACTCTCTAGAATGCGACCCCATCAGGCGCAGTGCGCGCCGCCCGGTTTTCGACAAGCGAGGAACCCATGCTGCAACTCAAATCCATCGGTACGCCCCTGGTGCTGGTGTTGGCACTGTTTGCCATGAGCGGGTGCGATCAGGCCGAGAAATCCGCCCAGCAAATGCTCGACCAGGCTGCAGAGTCGGCCAAGCAAGCCATCGACAAGACCAACGAAGCGGCCCAGCAGGCGCTGCATGAAGCCATCGGTTCCGAAGGGCACAAGCCCAAGAGCACCGAGCCCGACGCAAAGACCCAGGACATCTGACCCAGACCCGAGCAGGATTGAAAAATGGAATATTTGCTGGAACTCGTCGCAAGCCCAACCGCCTGGGTCGCCCTGGCCACGCTGGTGGCGATGGAGATCGTCCTGGGTATCGATAACCTGATCTTCATCTCCATCCTCACCAACAAGCTCCCGGTGGAGTATCGCTCCAAGGCGCGGCGCATCGGTATCAGCATGGCCCTGGTCATGCGCCTGGCGTTGCTGAGCACCGTGGCCTGGATCGTCCAGCTCACCGAGCCGGTGATCGATGTGTTCGGCCATAGCTTCTCGTGGAAAGACATGATCCTCATCGCCGGTGGCCTGTTCCTGTTGTGGAAGGCGACCAAGGAAATTCACGAGAACGTCGACCCGCGCGGCGCCAAGGAAGAAGCCAAGGCGGGCTCCACCGTGACGCTGGGCTTCGCTGCGGCGATCGGGCAGATCCTGCTGCTGGACATCGTGTTTTCGGTCGACAGCATCATCACCGCCGTGGGCATGACCGAACACTTGCCAATCATGATCATCGCCGTGATCAGTGCTGTGATCGTGATGCTGGTGGCAGCCGACCCGTTGGCCAAGTTCATCAACGACAACCCGACCGTGGTGATGCTTGCGCTGGGCTTCTTGATCATGATCGGTATGACGCTGATCGCCGAGGGCATGGGCGCCCACGTACCGAAAGGTTATGTGTATGCGGCGATGGCCTTCTCGACGCTGATCGAGATCCTCAACATCATGGCTCGCCGTGCGCGGGTCAAGCGTGAGATGGCTGAAGGCTGATGCATGGACCGAGGCCCGCCGGTGAGCGGGCCTCGACGTATCTGCAGGTCAGTGCGCTCCAGCATGGCGGCGCGCGCGCCGGGCCGGCTGTGGCGTGGGCAAGGTGTGCGGCGGCAGAGGGTGATGATGGGCACGACGCCGCACGATTCGTAGTACACCCCACAGCATGGCGGCTGCGACGCTCAGCCACATGCCCACCAGCATGAGAATTGCCATGGTCAGGCTCATAGGTGCCTCCTTCTCTCGGGCCAGCGCAAGGCTTTGCCTTCCAGACACTGCTTTAGTCTAGCTCGCGCCCTGTGACGTTCCATTGACCTTAAGTCTATTGCTTGGTCCGATTCGTTCCTACGGTGGGTCGGACTATACCCGCGAGGCTGTCCGACCTATGATCGACGACCACAGCCGGGCGTGCCTGTCCGGCGCTGGAACAAGTGAGTGTCCATGGAGCAAAAATCCTTCAAATGGCTGGCCGCGTGTCTGCTGGCCGTCAGCCTGACGGGCTGTGCCAGTGCGCCACCGGCCGCTCTCAAGGGCTTGCCGCAGCGTGTCGAAATCAGCAGCGTGCCGTTCTACCGTGGCAATGCCAACCACAGCGGCGCCATGGCCCTGGCGGCGGTGCTCTCGCAGCAAGGCGCACCGATCACGCCAGGCCTTTTGGACAAGCCCTTGAACCTGCCCCAGGCCGCCGAGTCGCTGGATACCGGCATTCCTCGCGTTGCCAGGGATTACGGCATGGTCGTCTATCCACTGGACAAGCGCCTGGACGCCTTGCTGGTGCAGGTGGCTGCGGGTAATCCGGTGTTGCTGCGCTACGAGGAGGGTGCGGCCTGGTGGGGCGAGCCGCGTTACGCGGTGCTGATCGGCTATGACCGTTACAAACAACGGGTGCTGCTGCGCTCAGGCATGCATCGCCGGGAGTTGATGGCGTTCGATGATTTCGAGGCGGCCTGGGTCAAGGAGGGGAGCTGGGCGGTGCTGGTGCAGCCACCGCGGCAGTTGCCGGCCCAAGTGGACCGCCAACGCTGGTTGCAGGCGGCAGATGAACTGGCTCGGGCAGGCCAGGAGCTTGCAGCCAAGCAGGCGGTGAGCAGCCTGGGCAGGTAACGTGGCCTGATCGCTGGCAAGCCGGCGCCTACAGGGTTACGCGAAACCTGTAGGAACCGGTGCGCCGGCGATGAACCGTTAGAAGCCCAGACGATCGCGCAGGCTGTAGTACCAGGCGCCGATGGCGCTGAATGGCACGCGCAGCATCTGGCCACCCGGGAACGGGTAGTGGGGCAGGCCGGCGAAGGCATCGAAGCGCTCAGCCTGGCCTCGCAGGGCCTCTGCCAGCACCTTGCCTGCCAGGTGGGTGTAAGTCACGCCATGGCCCGAGCACCCCTGCGAGTAGTAGATGTTGTCGCCGATACGGCCGACCTGCGGCAGACGCGACAGGGTCAGCAGGAAGTTGCCGGTCCAGGCGTAATCGATCTTGACGTTCTTCAGTTGCGGGAACGCCTTGAGCATCTTCGGACGGATGATCGCTTCGATGTTGGCCGGGTCACGTGCACCGTAGACAACGCCGCCGCCGAAGATCAGGCGCTTGTCGCTGGTCAAGCGGTAGTAGTCGAGCAGGTAGTTGCAGTCCTCGACGCAGTAGTCCTGCGGCAGCAGGGTGCGCGCCAGCTCGTCGCCCAGCGGTTCGGTGGTGATCACCTGGGTGCCGCATGGCATCGACTTGGCGGCCAGTTCCGGGACCAGGTTACCCAGGTAGGCGTTACCGGCGACGATGATGAACTTGGCGCGCACTTTGCCCTGCGGGGTGTGTACGACCGGATTGGCGCCACGTTCGATACGTACGGCCGGGGTTTGCTCATAAATGATGCCGCCCAGCGACTCGACCGCGGCAGCTTCGCCCAGGGCCAGGTTCAGCGGGTGGATGTGGCCGCCGCTCATGTCCAGCATGCCGCCGACGTAGTTGTCGCACGCCACGACTTCGCGAATGCGCTTCTGGTCCATCAGTTCCAGCTGGGTGTGGCCGAAGCGTTCCCACAGGCGCTTTTGCGATTCCAGGTGACCCATCTGCTTGGCGGTGAGGGCGGCGAAAACACCACCGTCCTTCAGGTCGCACTGGATGTTGTACTTGGCTACACGCTCACGAATGATGCGGCCGCCTTCGAAGGCCATCTGGCCCAGCAACTGTGCTTGCTTGGGGCCGACGGTACGTTCGATGACATCGATGTCGCGGCTGTAGCTGTTGACGATCTGGCCGCCGTTGCGGCCCGAAGCGCCGAAGCCGACCTTGGCGGCTTCGACGATGCTCACCTTGAAGCCGTTTTCCAGCAGGAACAGCGCGCTGGACAGGCCGGTGTAGCCGGCACCGATGATACACACATCGGTTTCCACCTCACCCTGCAGCGCCGGACGTGGCGGCACCGGGTTAGCCGAGGCGGCGTAGTAGGACTGGGGGTAGGGGGTATTGGCCATGCTCGAGGAACCTCGTGTTTTATATTTTTAACGAATGTACCGATGCTATCAATAATAATAAACACCCGCTAGTCGTCCGTTGAAAATCCTTTACTCGCATTGCCAGCGCCTGGACTCTAAATATTTTTAAGTTTCAGTGGGTTAGCGGGAAAAAAACAGTTGACACCGGTTTCGGAACGCGTAGAATGCGCCCACATCGACAGGCACATAGCTCAGTTGGTTAGAGCACCACCTTGACATGGTGGGGGTCGTTGGTTCGAGTCCAATTGTGCCTACCAAACAAAAGTCCCGGCTTTCGGGCACATGAAGGGCGATCCGAAGGGGTCGCCCTTTTTGCTTGTGCAAGAAAAGTTCATGCGTGCTCGTCTGTGGTGGAGGCAGGGCAGCTGCCATAGATCTCGCGGGGCTTCAGAAGGGCGCCGCCTGTGCGGCGCATCGCGAGCAAGGCTCGCTCCTACAGTTGCGCGTTATTGCACGGCGCGATCTCGAGTCATCCAGGCCAGGCGTTCGCGCGCGCCAACCGCAGACAACATTGGCCCGCCACCACCGTAGGAGCGAGCCTTGCTCGCGATGCGCCACGCCGGCGGCACTCGATCGCGCAGGATCCACCTCTCGCGAGCAAGGCTCGCTCCTACAGTTGCGCTTTATTGCGCGGCGCGGTTTCGAGTCACCCAGGCCAGGCGCTCGCGCGCCTCAACCGCAGACAACATTGGCCCGCCACCACCGTAGGAGCGAGCCTTGCTCGCGATGCGCCGCGCCGGCGGCGCTCGATCGCGCAGGATCCACCTCTCGCGAGCAAGGCTCGCTCCTACAGTTGCGCTTTATTGCACGGCGCGGTTTCGAGTCAGCCAGGCCAGGCGCTCGCGCGCGCCAACCGCAGACAACATTGGCCCGCCACCACCGTAGGAGCGAGCCTTGCTCGCGATGCGCCACGCCGGCGGCACTCGATCGCGCAGGATCCACCTCTCGCGAGCAAGGCTCGCTCCTACAGTTGCGCTTTATTGCGCGGCGCGGTTTCGAGTCACCCAGGCCAGGCGCTCGCGCGCCTCAACCGCAGACAACATTGGCCCGCCACCACCGTAGGAGCGAGCCTTGCTCGCGATGCGCCGCGCCGGCGGCGCTCGATCGCGCAGGATCCACCTCTCGCGAGCAAGGCTCGCTCCTACAGTTGCGCTTTATTGCACGGCGCGGTTTCGAGTCAGCCAGGCCAGGCGCTCGCGCGCGCCAACCGCAGACAACATTGGCCCGCCACCACCGTAGGAGCGAGCCTTGCTCGCGATGCGCCGCGCCGGCGGCGCTCGGTCGCGCAGGATCCACCTCTCGCGAGCAAGGCTCGCTCCTACAGTTGCGCGTTATTGCACGGCTCGATCTCGAGTCATCCAGGCCAGGCGTTCGCGCGCGCCAACCGCAGACAGAATTGGCCCGCCACCACCGTAGGAGCGAGCCTTGCTCGCGATGCGCCGCGCCGGCGGCGCTCGATCGCATGAGCGCCAACCCCTTGGCCTGCCACTCAACACTCCCCAGAACCGAAAGTTTTTGATTTTTTTGAAAAAAACGCTTTACAGCCATGCGCATCCCCCTTAATATGCGCGCCACACGACAGGCACATAGCTCAGTTGGTTAGAGCACCACCTTGACATGGTGGGGGTCGTTGGTTCGAGTCCAATTGTGCCTACCAAATCTGAAGAGGGGCGATCCGATAGGGTCGCCCTTTTTCGTTTGCGCGTTTCCACGCTGTTGCAGCCCGTAACCTATGGTCGCGGCCCGTGCGCAAGGCCATCATGCTAGAATCCGCCCCTTCGAATCTGGAGGTGGACGCGTGCGCAAACTGGCAGTGGTAATGGCAGTGCTGGCCCTGGCGGGCTGTGAGAACGAGGTCGAAGGCGTACACAAGCAGGTGGCCGAACATCTGCACAACCCCAAGACCGCCAAGTTCGGCAACGTGCGGATCGACACCCAGGGCACCATCTGCGGCCAGGTGCGTGGCAAGGACGATGCCGGGCAGTACGAAGCCTACCGCAGCTACGTCGCTATCAAGCGCGACGCTGGCCAATACGAAATCATCGTCGATGACACCGGCAACAACTTGCGTATCCGCGAAATGTGCGGTGGCGCGGAGCTGCAGCGCCGCGCCGAAGCCCTGGCCGATCAGCCGGCCCCTGAAGGCTGGGATGTCGAAGTGATTCAAGGCGCCAACATGGGCGCACTTAGCGATATGACCGCACGCCTGATCGAGAAGGGTATTCCGTCTTCGGTGGAATACCGCAATGGCAAGCCGGTGGTGTTGATGGGACCATTCCCCACCAAGGCCGAAGCCGAGGCCCGCAAGGCTGAAGTCATGGCCAAGCTCGGCACTGACTCGATCGTCATCCAGCACGGCGTCGAGCGCTAGGCGGCGAGCTAGGCGAGTCTGCGGGTGGCCATGGCGCGCCGGTCCCGGCTATGCTTGGACACAGGAGATGCTGAACGGAGAGGGCCTCATGTCTACGCTGGAACGGGCCATCGTCGTGGCCGCCAGGGCGCATGAAGGGCAATTCGATAAGGGTGGGGCGGCGTACATTCTCCACCCGTTGCGGGTGATGATGCGCGTTGCGACCCCTGAGCAGCGCATTGTCGCGGTGCTGCACGATGTGCTCGAAGACACCCCGTTGACGCTGTCGGACCTCGCCCGTGAGGGTTTCGCATTGAAGATCCTGGCGGCCTTGCTGGCATTGAGCAGGCGTGAAGGCGAAAGCTACCAGGATTTCGTCGTGCGCCTGGGTGATGACCCGTTGGCCCGCACGGTCAAGCTGGCCGATCTTGCCGATAACAGTGATCTTACCCGCATTGCCACCCCAGGCCCTGCCGACCTGGCGCGCCTGGCACGTTATCGGGAGGCCAGTGCCTACTTGCAGGCACTGGCGTGAATGGCAGTCACAGGCCGACGCGAGACGTGCCTGCTAGGTCAATCTTCCTTGGGCACAGTCCAGAAAATCTGCACGCCGCCGTCATCGCGGTGGGCGAGGGTGACATTGTCGTTCTCGGCGATTTCCTCAAGCAGGGTTTCCCAATCCTCCACCGACTCATGTTCCAGCCGGAAGATCAGGGCGGCACGGCTGCGCTGGGCGAGAGGATTGTTGATGATCTTCTGGACGCGAAGGCCCAGTTGTTCGTAGCTGCTAGGGGTTGCGGTGGCGGTGCTGGCCATGGAGCGCTTTCCTTGTTGTTGCTGTATGTACGTACAGTATTTCACCACAAGAATTTTCGCAACTGGCTTCATCGCCGCCAAGCCGCCTTCCAAAGGGTTTGCGGCTGACTTGCAGCGGGCTGGCGCGATTCCCGCGGGAGCGGCGTTGCGCCGGTAGGCCGCTCCCGCGGGGATCATGCGATCAATACTCCCAGAAGATGCGCTGCAGTTCCTTGCTGTCCTGGGTCTTGGTCATCGCCACCATCGCCAGGATCCGCGCCTTCTGTGGATTCAGGTCATGCGCCACGACCCAGTCGTTCTTGTCATCCGGCTGCTCGGCATTGCGCAGTACGAAGCCGCCCTGGTTCACGTGGGAAGAGCGAATGATCTGTACGCCGTCCTTGCGCAGTTGCTGCAGGGCCGGTACCACTCGCGACGATACCGAGCCATTGCCAGTGCCGGCATGGATCAATGCCTTGGCGCCGTTTTGTGCCAGTGCCTTGTAGGCCGTGTCGGTTACGTTGCCATAGCCGTAGGCGATGTCCACCTGGGGCAGGCTGCTGATCTGCTTGATGTCGAATTCCGAGTTGACGGTGTGGCGCTTGGCTGGCAAACGGAACCAGTAGGACTTGCCTTCCACCACCATGCCCATGGGGCCCCAGGCGCTCTTGAAGGCCTCGGTCTTGATGTTCACCGCTTTGCTCACGTCTCGGCCGGATTGAATCTCGTCATTCAGGGTTACCAGCACGCCTTTGCCGCGCGACTGCTTGTCGCTGGCCACGGCCACAGCGTTGTACAGGTTGAGCATGCCATCGGCGGACATGGCGGTGCCTGGGCGCATAGAGCCCACCACCACGATCGGCTTGTCGGTCTTCTCCACCAGGTTGAGGAAGTACGCGGTCTCTTCCAGGGTGTCGGTGCCGTGGGTGATGACGATGCCGTCGACATCTTTGCTGTCTGCCAGTTCGGCGACGCGTTTGCCCAGCTTCAGCAAGTCATCGTTGCTGATGCTTTCCGAGGCGATCTGCATCACTTGTTCACCGCGAACGTTGGCCAGTCCGGCCAGTTCCGGCACGCCGGCGATGAGTTTGTCCACGCCCAGCTTGGCGGCCTGGTAGGTAGCGCTGTTGGCAGCACTGGCGCCGGCGCCGGCAATGGTGCCGCCCGTGGCGAGGATCACTACGTTGGCGAGTTTCTGTTGAGTTTCGGCTTCCTTCGCCGAGACGGTGGCGGGCAGCGCCAGCAGCAGCGCGAGCGCGGTGGGGGCGAAGGTCTTCAATGCAGCATTCATGATTATTGTGCTCTCTTCCTAATGAGATTTTTGCTGTGTCGCCTTGCACGTGAGGCAGTTTTCGTACCAGCTGCCCCATCGCCGGCAAGCCAGCGCCTGCGGGGGGTGTGGGCGCTTGAGTAGCTGCGCTCATTCGGGATTCCGAACAAAATCAGCAAAAGGTGTTCGGTTTATCGGAAAAATTCCGGATAATCCGTCGCGCACACGCCTTGACCCCGGCATCGAAACGGATTTGACAAACGCAGGTCTTGTTTCCATAGTTAGGAACCGCAAACGTTTGCGACCCGATAAAAATCACAAGATTCGGAGTCATTCCCCATGAAGCTGCCGTTCACTGGCCGTCTGCTGGCCCTCGCTGTCGCCTCCACGCTTTCCCTCGCTCTGCCGCTGTCTGCCGCCCACGCCGAAGATGCGCCCAAGGTTGCGTTGGTGATGAAGTCCCTGGCCAACGAGTTCTTCCGCACCATGGAGGACGGCGCCAAGGCGTACCAGAAAGACCACCCGGGCGAGTTCGAACTGGTGGCCAACGGCATCAAGGATGAAACCGATACCGGCAACCAGATCCGAATCGTCGAGCAGATGATCGCCACTGGCGCCAAGGCCTTGGTCATCGCTCCGGCCGATTCCAAGGCATTGGTACCGGTGTTGAAGAAGGCCATGGATGCTGGCATCACCGTGGTGAACATCGACAACCGCCTGGACCCGGACGTACTCAAGAGCAAGGGCATCAGCGTTCCCTTCGTAGGCCCTGATAACCGCAAGGGCGCTCGCCTGGTCGGCGACTACCTGGCCAAGGAAAAACTCAAGGCTGGCGACCAGGTCGGTATCATCGAAGGCGTGCCTACCACCACCAATGCCCAGCAACGTACCGCCGGTTTCAAGGACGCCATGGAAGCGGCGCAGGTGAAGATCGTCTCGGTGCAGTCCGGCAACTGGGAGATCGACAAAGGCAACGCGGTTGCCGCTTCGATGCTCAACGAATACCCCGATATCAAGGCGCTGCTTGCGGGCAACGACAGCATGGCCCTGGGCGCTGTGTCGGCTGTGCGAGCCGCCGGCAAGACCGGTCAGGTGCAGGTGGTCGGCTATGACAACATCAATGCAATCAAGCCGATGCTCAAGGATGGCCGGGTTCTCGCCACCCTCGACCAGGCCGCCAGCCAGCAAGCGGTGTATGGCATCCAGGCAGCGTTGAAAATGCTCAAGGGCGAGAAACCGGATGTGGATGCTGACAATGTCATCCAGACCCCGGTCCAACTCATCACCCAGCCTTGACCCCCAGCAGGAGACGTGGCCATGTCGGCATCGGCCAATGAAGTGGTGCTCGTTGCAACGGGGCTGGGCAAGACCTACGCCCAGCCAGTGCTCGGCGACGTCAGCCTGAGCCTGCGTGGTGGTGAGGTGCTGGCCCTTACCGGTGAAAACGGCGCTGGCAAGAGCACCTTGTCCAAGCTCATCAGTGGCCTGGAGGTACCCACCACCGGGCAGATGACCTATCGCGGCCAGGCCTATGCGCCTGGCAGCCGCAATGAGGCCGAGCGCCTGGGCGTGCGCATGGTCATGCAGGAGCTCAACCTGCTGCCGACCCTGACCGTGGCCGAGAATCTTTTCCTCGACAACCTCCCCAGCCGGTTCGGCTGGATCAGCCAGAAGCGCCTGCGCCAGCTGGCCACTGCGGCCATGGCCCAGGTGGGGCTGGACGCCATCGACCCGGACACCCCGGTTGGGCAACTGGGCATCGGCCACCAGCAGATGGTCGAAATCGCCCGCAACCTGATCGGCGACTGCCGCGTGCTGATCTTCGATGAACCTACCGCCATGCTCACCGCCCGCGAGGTCGAATTGCTGTTCGTGCAGATCGAACGCTTGCGCCAGCGCGGCGTGGCGATCGTCTATATCTCCCACCGCCTAGAAGAGCTGCAGCGCGTGGCCCAGCGCATCGTCGTGCTGCGCGATGGCAAGCTGGTGTGCGATGAGCCCATCCAACGCTACAGCAGTGCCGAGCTGGTCAACCTGATGGTAGGCCGGGAATTGGGCGAACACATCGACCTTGGTGGTCGCACGCTGGGTGCGCCCTTGCTCAAGGTCGACGGTTTGTCTCGGGGTGACAAGGTGCGCGATGTGTCGTTCCAGGTCAGGGCAGGGGAGATCTTCGGTATTTCCGGGTTGATTGGCGCAGGCCGCACCGAGTTGCTGCGCCTGATCTTCGGCGCCGATGTCGCCGACAGTGGCAGCATCGAGATCGGCCAGCCGCTCAAGGCCGTGACCATCGACTCGCCCAAGGCTGCCGTGCAAGCGGGCATCGCGTTGATCACCGAGGATCGCAAGGGCGAAGGCCTGCTGTTGTCGCAGTCGATCGCTGCCAACATCGCCTTGGGCAACTACAGCGCGGTTTCCCAGGCCGGCTTACTCGACGGCGACGCCGAAAAAGCTCTGGCCGAGCGGCAGATCAATGCCATGCGCATCCGCAGTGCGGGCCAGGACCAGGCGGTCGGTGAACTTTCCGGGGGCAACCAGCAGAAAGTGGTGATCGGCCGTTGGCTGGAACGGGACTGCCAGGTGCTGCTGTTCGACGAGCCGACTCGGGGGATCGATGTCGGCGCCAAGTTCGACATCTATGGCCTGCTGGCCGACCTTGCGCGTCAAGGCAAGGCCTTGGTGGTGGTGTCCAGCGACCTGCGCGAGTTGATGCTGATCTGCGACCGTATCGCGGTCCTTTCCGCTGGGCGACTGATCGACACCTTCGAACGCGAACATTGGCGCCAGGACCAGCTTCTTGCCGCTGCCTTCGCTGGCTATCAGAAACGTGACGCACTGCTGCACGACGCAGCTCCCAGGACTGATGCATGAAAACCACCCCCCTCGATACCCCGGGCAGCACACCAGTGCGCCGCGGCGGCAGCTACTTCGGCCTGGGCAGTTACCTGGGCCTGGCCGGCGCCTTGCTGGCGATGATCGTGCTGTTCTCGTTGCTGAGCAGCCATTTCTGGTCCTATGCCACCTTCAGCACCCTGGCCAACCAGATTCCCGACCTGATGGTGCTGGCGGTGGGCATGACCTTCGTGCTGATCATCGGCGGCATCGACCTGTCTGTGGGCTCGGTGCTGGCGCTGGCGGCGTCGACGGTCAGCGTGGCGATCCTCGGCTGGGGGTGGTCGGTGCTGCCCGCCGCCTTGCTCGGCATGGCCGTGGCCGCGCTGGCGGGCAGCATCACCGGGGCCGTTACCGTGGCCTGGCGGATCCCCTCGTTCATCGTTTCCCTTGGCGTGCTGGAGATGGCCCGTGGGTTGGCCTACCAGTTCACCGACTCGCGCACCGCCTACATCGGCGATGCCTACGCCTGGTTCTCCAACCCGATTGCCTTTGGCATTTCGCCGGCGTTCATCCTGGCCTTGCTGGTGATTCTGGCGGCCCAGCTGGTGCTGACCCGCACGGTGTTCGGGCGCTACCTGATCGGCATCGGCACCAATGAAGAGGCTGTTCGCCTGGCCGGCATCGACCCACGCCCTTACAAAGTCGTGGTGTTCGCCTTGATGGGGCTCTTGGCTGGTCTGGCCGCGCTATTCCAGATCTCGCGCCTCGAGGCGGCAGACCCCAACGCCGGCTCGGGCCTTGAATTGCAGGTGATTGCCGCTGTGGTCATCGGTGGCACCAGCCTGATGGGCGGGCGTGGTTCGGTCATCAGCACCTTCTTCGGCGTGCTGATCATCTCGGTACTGGCCGCGGGGCTGGCGCAGATCGGCGCCTCCGAGCCCACCAAACGAATCATCACCGGGGCGGTCATCGTCATCGCCGTGGTGCTCGACACCTACCGCAGCCGGCGCGCAAGTCGGCGGAACTGAATTTATGGCAACCATCAAAGACGTCGCGGCACTCGCAGGTATTTCCTATACCACGGTGTCTCATGTACTGAACAAGACCCGCCCGGTCAGTGAACAGGTGCGGCTGAAGGTCGAGGCGGCCATCGCCGAGCTCGACTATGTACCCAGTGCGGTGGCCCGCTCGCTCAAGGCACGTAGTACGGCGACCATCGGCCTGCTGGTGCCCAACAGTGTCAACCCGTACTTCGCCGAGCTGGCGCGGGGTATCGAGGATGCCTGCGAGCGCAATGGTTACTGCGTGATCCTGTGCAACTCGGATGACAACCCACAGAAGCAGCGCAGCTATCTGCGCGTGCTGCTGGAAAAGCGCATCGATGGCCTGGTGGTGGCGTCGGTGGGCGAGGACAGCGACCTGCTGCAGAGCCTTGCCGGTGTGCGGACGCCAATGGTCATCGTCGACCGCGAACTGGAGGGGGTCGATGCCGACCTGGTGCGCATCGATCATGAACAGGGTGCCTACCTGGCGACCGTGCACCTGCTCGAACTGGGCCATCGTGATATTGCCTACATCGGCGGCCCCGCGCAGACCGGTGTCAGCCAACTGCGCCTGGCCGGTTTTCGCCGGGCCATGACCCAGGCGCAGGCGCCGGTGGAGCCCGGCCGTGTCCTGCACTGCGACTTCACCAGTCCCGGTGGCCATGCGGCGGCGGCGACGCTGCTCGATGGCAACCGACCCACGGCGATCTTCGCCGGCAATGACATGATTGGCTTCGGCGTGCTGCGTGCCGCCGCCGAACGCAACATCAACGTGCCAGGCGAGTTGTCGGTGATCGGTTTCGACGATATCGAACTGAGCCGTTATGTGTACCCACCGCTGACCACCGTGGGCCAGTCGATCCGCGAGCTGGGCGAAAGCGCTGCGGCGCTGCTGCTGTCGCGCATCGCCACACCGCGCCTGGGGGCTTCGGAGCAGCGTATCGTTGCACCGCGTATCGTTGCCCGCGAGTCCACCGGGCCACGCCCGGACCTGTTCAATGATTACCGCTAAGGAGCAGCCATGAAGGCCAAGGTAGTGGTGGTCGGTAGCCTCAACATGGACCTGGTGGCCCGCGCCGAACGCCTGCCACGTCCGGGCGAAACGCTGGCCGGCGAAACCTTTTTCACCGTGCCTGGGGGCAAAGGTGCCAATCAGGCGGTGGCCGTCGCCCGACTGGGCGGCACTGTGGCGATGGTCGGCAACGTTGGCGATGACGCCTATGGCCAGCAGCTGCGCCAAGCGCTGGAGGTCGAAGGTATCGACTGCCAGGCAGTCAAGGTATGCGAGGGCGTTTCCAGCGGCGTGGCGCTGATTACCGTGGATGCCGCCAGCCAGAACTGCATCGTCATCATTCCCGGTGGCAACGGCCTGCTGACGCCACAGGCCGTGCAGCAGTTCGATGGGTTGTTGCAGGCGGCCGAAGTGATCATCTGCCAGCTCGAGGTGCCGGCCGACACCGTGGCCTGGACCCTGGCCCGGGGGCGTGAGCTTGGCAAGACCGTGATTCTCAACCCCGCGCCGGCCACCGGCCCGTTGCCGACACAATGGCTGGCCCACATCGATTACCTTGCCCCGAACGAAAGCGAGGCCCAAGCGCTGACCGGCGTGCCAGTCAGCGACCTCGACAGCGCCCGGCGTGCGGGTGAGCGCCTGGTGCAACTGGGGGTGCGCAAGGTGATCATCACGCTGGGCGCGCACGGGGCCCTGCTGGTTTGCGCGCAAGGCAGCCGGCACTTCCCCGCGCCCAAGGTCAAGGCGTTGGATACCACCGCCGCCGGCGATACCTTCATTGGCGGGTTCGCCGCCGCGCTGGTGCGTGGCCTGACGGAGGATGCCGCCATCGCTTTCGGCCAACGCGCCGCGGCGCTGTCCGTTACCCGCGTGGGTGCGCAGCCGTCCATCCCGTACCTCAAGGAGCTGCCATGAAGAAGACCGCACTGCTCAACATCGCCTTGTCACGCACCATTGCAGGCCTGGGGCATGGCGACATCCTGGTGATCGGCGATGCCGGGTTGCCGGTACCGCCGGGCGTCGAGCTGATCGACCTGGCGGTGACGCCAGGCATTCCGGATTTCGCCAGTGTGCTACGTACCGTGCTGAGCGAGATGCAAGTTGAGCGTTATGTGGTAGCAGAAGAAATGCTGGACGTGTCGCCACCTGCGCTGGCGGAAGTGGCACGCTTGCCGCTGGAACGGCGTGAGTTGATGCCCCACGAACAGTTCAAACGCCTCAGCCGTCAGGCCAAGGCCGTGGTGCGCACGGGGGAGTGCAAGCCTTACAGCAACATCGCCCTGATAGCCGGCGTCACCTTCTAGCTGTACGAGCCGGCTTGCCGGCGATGAGGCCGTTGCGGACAATGCTCGCTGACCGTCCAGTGCGATGAACCATGCACCCAGATCCGCAAACGCTCTACCAACAGGCCCTTAGCGACCAAGGTTACGTTCCCGACGCTGCCCAGGCCCAGGCTGCCATCGCCCTGCAGGCGTGCTTCGACAGCCTGCGACAAGGCAGACACGCCCAGGGTATCTACCTCTGGGGGCCAGTCGGGCGTGGCAAGACCTGGCTCATGGACCTGTTCCACCGTTGCCTGCAAGTGCCTGCCCGACGGCAGCACTTCCATCACTTCATGGCCTGGGTGCACCAGCGGCTGTTCCAGCTCAACGGCACTGCCGACCCGTTGCATGCACTGGCACGTGAGCTGGCCGGGCAGATCCGCGTGCTGTGCTTCGATGAACTGTTCGTCAGCGACATAGGCGATGCGATCATCCTGGGGCGCTTGTTCCAGGTGCTGTTCGATGAGGGTGTGGTCATCGTGGCCACCTCAAACCAGCCGCCGGACCAGCTGTACCGCGACGGCTTCAACCGCGAGCGTTTCCTGCCGGCGATAGCCGCCATCGAGCGGCACATGAAGGTGCTCTCGGTGGCCGGCGAGCAGGATCACCGCTTGCACCCAGGGGCTGCGCGGCAACGCTACTGGGTGGCCGAGGCGGGCGGCAGCACTGCCCTTGCGCGGGTTTTCGAACAGCTCAGTGCGCACGAGCCAGGCACGGATCAACCGCTGACGCTGGGCAGCCGCCAGATTCACGTGGTACGCCGTAGCGAGCAGGCCATTTGGTGCCGCTTCGCCGACTTGTGCGAGCAGCCCCTGGCAGCCATGGAGTTCATGGCATTGTGCGATCGCTTTTCGGCCATTTTGGTGGAGGGCATCCCGGCCCTGGGTGGAGAGCAACGGGCAGGGCGTATCGCTCGCGGTACCGAAGATGCAGCGGCCCGGGTCGAGGCTGGCGATCGCCAATTGCCGATGCTGTCGCCCAAGGACGATGCGGTGCGCCGCTTCATCGCCCTGGTCGATGAGTGCTATGACCGCAAGGTGGCTTTGTACCTGGAAGCGCAGGTACCGCTCGAAGCACTCTACACTCAAGGGTATCTGGCGTTCCCGTATCAACGGACCCTCAGCCGGCTACGGGAGATGCAACTGCAACGCTTCGCCTGAAGGAGCCGAATCATGGAGCCGCTGTCGCATCATCTGCTGACCCAGGCCTACAACAATGCCTGGGCCAATCACCGCCTGTACAAGGCTTGCCTGCAACTGACCCAGGACGAATTCGTCGCCCCGCGTTGCAGTTTTTTCCCATCGATCAAGTCCACCCTCAACCATCTGTTGACGGTGGACTGGTTCTATTTGCACATGCTCGAATGCGAGCAGCGCGGGGAAACACCTACCCCGGATGCAGAGCGCTTTTTCGAGCCGGAACAGCCGTTCGCCACCTGCGCTGACCTGCATGCCGAGCAAGCCCAGGCAGACCATCGGTTGATCAGCTATTGCCAGGGATTGCGTGATGACCAGTTGGCCCGGTATGTGAACATTGCCCGTCCTCAGCGCATGCAACGCGAGCCTCGGTTGCGCCTGCTGGCGCATTTGTTCGAGCACCAGATCCATCACCGTGGCCAAGTGCACGGGATGCTTAGCAACACCTCGGTGAGACCGCCCCAGCTGGACGAGTTCTTCTGCGAGGAGGAAGCCGGGTTGCGGGCGGAGGATTTTGCCGAACTTGGCTGGACCGAAGCACAGATCTGGAAGAACTGAGCCGCCCGTGGGAGGGGCCTTGCATCGCGAAAGGCCCGCCCGGCAGCCCCACGGCGTAGCGGGCGGAGTGAGAATCCTTGCCGCTCGATCGTGACAGTTAGCCACTCCCACAGGCGTCTGCGTTTACCGGGTCAACGCCCCAGCCATTCGATCAACGCCTTGTGAAACTGCGCCGGCTCCTCGATCTGTGGCGCGTGTCCCAGCCCGGCGAAGGTCACCAGTTCGCCTTGGGGGATCATCTTGGCCACCTGCGGCCCCAGCACTTTGTACTGGCCAAGCTTGGCTTTTACATCCGTTGGCGCGATATCGCTGCCGATGGCCGTGGTGTCCTGATCGCCGATCAACAGCAACGTCGGCATCTTCAGGTCCTTGAACTCGTGATACACCGGTTGGGTGAAGATCATGTCGTAGATCAGCGCCGAGTTCCATGCCACACGTTCATGCCCAGGCCCTGTGTTCAACCCCACCAGCATCTGCACCCAGCGTTCGTACTCGGGCTTCCAGCGCCCGGCGTAATAGGTATTGCGCTCATACTTGCGCACACCGTCGGCATCGAGCTTCAGCTCTCGTTGGTACCACTGATCGACCGTCCGGTAAGGCACGCCTAGGGCTTTCCAGTCCTCCAGGCCAATGGGATTGACCATGGCCAGGCGTTCGACTTGCTGTGGGTACATCAAGGCGTAGCGGGTGGCGAGCATGCCGCCTGTGGAATGACCGAGGATGACCGCCTGCTTGATGCCTAACTGGGCGAGCAGCGCCTGGGTGTTGTCGGCCAGTTGCTGGAAGCTGTACTGGTAGTGGGCAGGCTTGCTGGAGCTACAGAAACCGACCTGGTCGGGCGCGATGACCCGGTAGCCAGCCTGGCTCAGGGCGTCGATGGTGGTTTCCCAGGTGGCGGCGCAGAAGTTCTTGCCGTGCATCAGCACGACGCTGCGGCCATTGGCTTGCCCCTTGGCAGGCACGTCCATGTACCCCATCTGCAGGCGCTGCCCCTGGGAGGTGAAGTCGAAATGCCTGAGCGGGTAGGGGTACTGGAAGCCTTCGAGCTGTTGACCGTAGGTGGGCATTTCAGCGGCGAGGGCCGGGCCCGTCATCAGGCAGGCCAGGGCCAGGGCGGTTGCGCGCAGCATGGGGGCACTCCGTGTAGGGCCATGTAGGAATGGGCGACTGTAGCAGTCGCTTGCCCTGATGAAACGTTAAAGGTGTTACCAGGCGTGAAACCAGCCCAGCGTGATCATCGCCAACACGGTGTAGCGACCGGCCTTGGCCAGGGTCACCAGCAACAGGAAACGCCAGAAGGGTTCGCGCATGATGCCGGCGATCAATGTCAGCGGGTCGCCAATCACGGGCATCCAACTGAGCAGCAGCGACCATTGTCCCCAGCGTTGGTAGCGCTGCTGGGCACGCTCCAGTTGCGCGGCGCTGAAAGGGAACCAGCGCTTCTCGCGCAGGTGCTCGATGGCGCGGCCTAGCAGCCAGTTGACCACCGAACCGAGCACATTGCCCAAGGTTGCCACCGCAAGGAGGGTCGCCCAGGTGTCGGGCTGGCGCAGCAGCAACCCCACCAGCACGGCTTCCGACTGTAGAGGCAGCAGGGTCGCTGCGCCAAAGGCGCTGAGAAACAGCGCCCAGAGGCTGAGCATCAGTAGTTGGCGACCACGGTGTCCTTGCCTTCCTGGGTCACCCCGATGACCTGGTAAGGGTCCTTGTGATCGCCCATTTCCATACCTGGCGAGCCCATGGGCATGCCGGGTACTGCCAGGCCTTTTAGGTCAGTGCGCTTGGCCAGCAGACGCACCTGCTCGGCCGGCACATGGCCTTCGACGAACTTGCCGTCGATCACCCCGGTGTGACACGACGCCAGGCGCGGTGCGACGCCCAGGCGCTGCTTGACCGCGCTCATGTTCGGCTCGACATGGTCATTGACGGTGAAGCCGTTGTCGCGAAGGTGGCTGATCCAGGCTTTGCAGCAGCCGCAGTTGGGGTCGCGGTAGACGTCGATGGTTTCGGCTGCCTGGGCCAGGCCTGTGAAGGCCAGCAGTCCCAGGGTGATCAAGTGTTTACGCAGCATGAGGGTTCAACTCCTTCTAAGACGCAGCCGCATGCCTGTCATCACAGGCGTCGGTTCCAGGCCCGGCGGTAGGTCAGCAGCATAGCGTAAGCCGCCTCCCGGCGCAGCGTGCACGTCGTCAGCTCGCCTGCTCGTCCTGGCCAAGGTCACGCATCAGCAGGCCGAACGACAATGGGACCTGCTCAGGAATGGGCAGGTACACGATGTGGCCATCCCCCGGCGCCACGTCGATGGCCCGTTGCTGCCGGTTGTTCAGGCGATGGAGGTCGAAATGATAATTGCCACGCGGGGTCATCAGCTCCAGGTGATCGCCCACGGCGAAGCGGTTCTTCACCTTGACCTCGGCCAGCCCATCAACGCGCTCGCCCGTCAGCTCGCCAACGAACTGCTGGCGCTCGGACACCGAGTTGCCTCGTTGGTAGTTCTGGTACTCGTCGTGAACATGGCGGCGCAGGAAACCCTCGGTGTAGCCACGCTGTGCAAGAGATTCGAGGTTGCCCATCAGGCTTCGGTCGAAGGGTCGGCCGGCCACCGCGTCGTCGATGGCCTGGCGATAGGATTGCACCGCGCGGGCACAGTAGAAGTGCGACTTGGTCCGGCCTTCGATTTTCAGCGAATGCACCCCCATGGCGGTCAGCCGCTCGACATGCTGGATAGCGCGCAGGTCCTTGGCGTTCATGATGTAGGTACCGTGCTCGTCCTCGAAGGCGGGCATCGCCTCGCCCGGGCGGTTGCTCTCCTGCAGCAGGAACAGCTGGTCGGTAGGGGTGCCCAGGCCGAGTGTCGGTTCGACCAGTTGCACGATGTCGCCGGTGGCGTTTTCAGTGGCCGGCTGGGCGTCGTACTTCCAGCGGCAGGCATTGGTGCAGGTGCCTTGGTTGGCATCGCGCTTGTTCAGGTAGCCCGACAACAGGCAGCGGCCAGAGTACGCCATGCACAGGGCACCGTGGACGAACACTTCCAGTTCCATCTCCGGCACCTGCTGACGGATTTCCGCGATTTCCTCTAGCGACAGTTCACGGGACAGGATGACCCGACTCAAGCCCAATTGCTGCCAGAACTGCACACTGGCCCAGTTGACCGTGTTGGCCTGTACCGACAGGTGCACCGGCATGTGCGGGAAGTGCTGGCGCACCAGCATGATCAGGCCCGGGTCGGACATGATCAGCGCATCGGGCGCCATGTCGATCACGGGCGCAAGGTCTTTGAGGAAGGTCTTGAGCTTGGCGTTGTGCGGGGCGATGTTGACCACCACGTAAAAGCGCTTGCCCCGGGCGTGCGCCTCCTGGATGCCCAAGGCCAGGTTGGCGTGGTCGAATTCATTGTTGCGCACGCGCAGGCTGTAGCGCGGCTGGCCGGCGTAGACCGCATCGGCGCCATAGGCGAAGGCATAGCGCATGGTCTTGAGGGTGCCGGCTGGGGCCAGCAATTCGGGCTTGGCGAAGGAGGTCATGTGCGCACCGGGGCAAAAGCGGCGGATGCTAAGGCTCGGCTCGCGGCTGCGTATTGATTTGAATCAACGCCAGGGTGGCACTTTTCCTGTGATGGCCTGCACTAACAACCAGGACACTCAAGGAATCACCATGAACGAAACCGCCCTCCAGAACAGAGCCCTGGCCGTACTCCTGACGTTGGTGTCGGTCGCTTTCGCGTGGATACTACTGCCCTATTACGGCGCCATCTTCTGGGCGGTGATTCTCGGCATCCTCTTCGCGCCTTTGCAGCGCCATCTGCTGATCCGCTTCGGTCGGCGTCGTAACCTGGCCGCCGCGGCCACTTTGCTGGTATGCCTGATGGTGGCCATCTTGCCGGTGATCATCACCAGCGCATTGCTGGTGCAGGAGGGGGCGGCGTTGTACCAGCGCATCGAGAGCGGTCAACTGGACATCGCCGGCTATGTCGAGCGCGGCCGGGACATGCTGCCCGCCTTCGCCCAGCAAGGGCTGGACAGGATGGGCATGGGTAACTTCGACGGCCTGCGCGAGAAAATCACCAAATGGGCCACCCAGGGCAGTCAGGTACTGGCCAGCCAGGCGTTCAACTTCGGCCAAGGCACCTTCGAATTCCTGATCAGCTTCGGCATCATGATGTACCTGCTGTTCTTCTTCTTGCGCGAGGGGCCGGAGGTGGCTCGTCAGGTACGGCTTGCGGTGCCGTTGCCCGAGCACCAGAAGCGCCGTCTGCAACTGAAGTTCAACCGCGTGGTGCGGGCGACGGTCAAGGGCAACGTGCTGGTCGCGATCACCCAGGGCGCGCTGGGCGGATTCATCTTCTGGGTGCTGGACATTCCCAGTGCGCTGGTATGGGCGGTGTTGATGGCGTTCCTGTCGTTGTTGCCGGCGGTGGGCGCGGGCATTGTCTGGGCACCGGTGGCGGCGTATTTCCTGCTGACCGGAGCGATTCTGCAGGGCGCGATCCTGACGGCATTCGGGGTGCTGGTGATTGGCCTGGTGGACAACCTGCTACGACCGATTCTGGTGGGCAAGGACACCCGAATGCCCGATTACCTGATCCTGGTGTCCACCTTGGGCGGGCTGGCGGTGTTCGGGCTCAATGGGTTCGTGATCGGGCCGTTGATCGCGGCCTTGTTCGTCTCCAGTTGGGCGATTTTCGCATCGACCAAGCCGAAGGTGCAGTTGCCGCAGTAGGGCAGGCCGAATTATCGGAAACTGTACGAAACGCCTGCATACACGCTGAAACTTTCGCCGGGTGTGGAGCGGGCCTTGTCCAGTCCTGCGTCGTCGTAGCCTGGTGTAACCGTGGCGGCATAACGTTTGTTGGTCAGGTTGCGCAGGTCAAGCCAGGTTTGCCAGTCCTGCTTGGGCGAATCCCAGCCCAGGCGCGCACCGAGCAGGGCATAGGCATCGGCGGGGTAGCTGTTGGCGTAGTCGACCTGCACCTTCGAGGCCATCTGGGTGTTCACGCCGGCGTAGAAGCCGCCTGGCCAGTCATAACGCAGTTCGGCCTGGTAATAATGCATCGGGATGCCGGGCAGGCGGTTGTCGCCGAACGTGTCGTCATCGCGGTAGTGGAAGTCGCTGAAGGTGTAGGCCTGGCGCAGGCTCAACTTGCCGGTGCCGGATTGTTCCCAGAGGATACTGTCCAATGCGGCTTCGACACCTTGGTGGACCGTGGGGCTGGCGTTGTATTCGGCGGTAATGCCGGGGGCCAGTTCCACTGCCAGCAGTTCGTGACGCACCTGGGCGTAGTACCAGGCCAGCTCCCAACGACCGACTCTCGAGTCGCCACGAGCACCCAGTTCCAGTGTTGTGGCTGTCTGGTTTTGCATCTCGATCGGTTGCGTCTTGGTCGGTGCGCTCCAGATCAGCGACCACGGATGTGGCGGCTCAACCGAGCGGCTGAGGTTGCCATAGACCTGTAAGTCAGGACGAATGTCGTAGCGCAGGCCTACACGTGGTGCATAGTCCCAGTCGTGTTGGCTGACCTTCCCGCCTTCGGCAGGATAGGTCACATCGCTCTCGCGTCGGGTATAGATCATCGCCAGGCCAGTGGTCAGCCAGAGGTCCGGGACCAGCTCCAGGTCGTTGCCGGCATGCAGCACGGTGTCCGAGCCCTGATAGCTGAAGTCGCGCGTGCGCTCGCCAACTATATCGTTCACCCGCGTGAATTGTGATGCGCCGCTGTTGGGCAGGTGTTTGGTGGTGCGCCACCCGATGGTCGTCTTGCTCTCATGGCCGAACAAGGTGTCCCGACGGAAGTAGTTGAGCGTGCCACTGACATCGGTGTAGGCAACCTTCAGGCGCATTGCGCCTTCACGCAAGTCCATCGGGTAGTCGTGATAGACCAGCCCTGCTTCCAGGCGTGAGTCGTCGTCCAGGAAGAAGGTGGTTTTGTTGCCCACCCAGGTGCTGCCCGGCTGCGGACGGCTGTCATTACGTGACAAGTAACCTGGATTGGCAGCCCGCGGATCATGCTTGATCTGCGCTTTGGTCAAGCGGCCGGCCAACGCGTTTTCGGTTTCTCGGTAGCGCAGGTAGAAGCGGGTTTCCAGGTTGGGATTGAAACGGTAGCCGACATTGGCGGCAATCCCCTTGGCACTGCCGCTGCTGTGCTTCTGATAACCGTCGTATTCCGAATCGGTCAGCGCCACGTAGTAGTCCAGGTTACCCAGCACCTGGCCCGAGCTGATATGCCGGTGCTGGTAACCACGGCTGCCAACCTCGTAGCGCACCTGCAGCGGCGCTGCATCGTACCCTGTGTGGGTCACATAGTTGATCGCGCCGCCCAGCGCCAGGGCACCCTGGTCGAAACCATTGGCGCCGCGCAGCACTTCGGCCCGGCTCAGCCACAGGGGTTCGAACAGTTCGTAGGGTGTGCCGCCGGGACCGGTCAGGGGCAGTCCGTCGAACATCGTGTACACCCCGGAGCCATGTGCCCCCGGTGCACGGTTGATGCCTGAACCGCGAATCGACAGCTTGATGCCATCGTTGCCCGCCGACTGGGCGAATACCCCAGGCTGGTAAGCCAGCACATCCTGATTACTGGCCACCCGGCCCTGACCAACACGCTGCATGTCCACCAGGTTGCTGGCCCCCGGCACCGCCTGCAGGCGTTCGCGGGCGTCGTCCAGCTCGCTTTGCTGCTCGTCATTGATCAGCACCTCGCCCAGTTCAACGGCTGGAGCAGCAGTGGCTTGCTGGCTGAGGGTGAAAGCGGCCAGCAGGCCAAGGCAAGACGAAAGGGGCAAAACGGGGCGCATCCTACAACTCCAGGCGAAAAGCGAACAGGCAACCGCGTTGTGACGAAAGAAATACCGTCCAGAGCACGGGGAATTTCAGTTAATTGCACCGCGCCAATGGAAGACGGTTGTGTAGGAAGCGCGTTTACAAACCCCGCGAGTGGAGCCAGCACATCGCCCTTCGTAAGGTGGGCCCATGGCGACAGCACATCCGGCTGTCGCAACTGGCGATTACTTGTGGAGTTCAATGATGAAAACCAACGTACGGCAGGAACCAGAACATGCTGCGGACACACCGATTCGCCTGACGCCCCGCGAGCATCAGGTCCTGCTGTGGTGTGCATACGGCAAGAGCTCGTGGGAGATCGGTCGAATTCTGCAGTGCAAGGAGTCGACGGTGAATTTCCACGTGTCCAATATCCTGCGCAAATTCGATGTCCCCACGCGTGTAGCGGCTGTGATCAAGGCCATACGCTACGGCATGTTGTCCGAGCAGTGAGGGCGGATCATGTCATCAGAGCGTATGGAAGATTTACCGCCGCCACCCGCGTTGCCTGTCAAGGGGGCACGTTTTCCCGATGGCGATGATCCTTTTTGGCCACGCATTGAACTGTGTTCGCTACGAGAGCGCTTGCGCCTTGGCGGTCAGGTGAGCGAGGCGCGCCTGGCACTGGCGGCTCGCTGTGCGGCGATCAACGCTGCTTCGGAGTTCGCGCACTGGCGCGCCGTACTGCGAGGGCGTGGCTACAAGCGTCTGGAGGACGTAGCAGGGCATGACCATGGAAGGGCGTTGTCGGTCTGCTATCGGCGTTTCGTCGAGGCCGCCGTGATGCGTACTCTTTATACCAAGCCCGGCGGGCAGGTGGTGTGGAGAACGCCATCATGAGCGAACGCTACCTGCTGGAGGCGGCCAGCGCGGCTTTTCGTGAGGTGCTCAATACAGAGGGCAGGGCGCTGTTCGGTGCGTTGCTGGGAGCTTTGCTGGTCAGTGCCGCGCGAGATCGCTTGATCATCGTCTCGCGCAAGCGCCTGTCGACCCGCAAGCAGATGCTGCTGGTGTTTCTGACGCTGGGCGTAGGCTATCTGTTCGAGCCGTTGTTGCATTCCTTGGTGCCCATGTTGTCACGCGGCATGGCCGCCTTCGTGGCGGCGGTGGTGGTGATTCCGATCAGCCTCAAGGTCATGGTCTGGCTGGATTCTGTGGACCTGCGCGAGCTGCTTCAGCGCTGGCGCCGTCGTGGCTAGCCTTCGATTGGAGTGGGCATGCGCAGCGTCAGCTCGCGCACCTGGCGCTCCAGTTGGTGGATTCGTTGCTTGTCTTCGATCTGCAATTGAATCGCCTGGCGATCGGCAACTGAAAGCGCGCGAAGACGCGCGAGCATGTCGCTCTCCCAAGTCTCGTTTGCCAAGCCCGACTGGCCGTCCTGGTACTCACCCAGCAATAGCCAGTCGAGCGAGCAGCCGCGCTGGCGGGCGATGTCTATGCATAGTGCGTAGGGAATGCTGCCACGCACCTTCCAACTGCTCAGGGTCTGCGGGCTTACCGCAAGGGCCCTGGCCAGCTGCACATCGGTCTCCGAGCCGGTCAGCAGCTTGAGACGTGCCAGCACTGATGCAAATAAAGGGCTACTCATAACAAATATCCACGACTGGTTTAACGACGTTACTTGGGCTTAAACTACTTGTTACGAATAGTAGCCCTGCATTTTGAGGAGATATCCTGACATGAGGAGCAGCATGATGAAAAACCCTTCCTTTTCCGTAGTCAATACTGATGCACTTGGGGGAGCATTCTTACAGCATATCTGTGCAATTAGCGCATGCAGGTATTTGGCGTGAGTACATACAAGCTGGTCTGTCCTCACTGCAACAGTCGAATGCGCATCCGTACCAGCGAAGGACGGCACATTTTCCTGCGTATCGCGTACCTGCAGTGCACCACCGAGGCGTGTGGCTGGTCAGTGAGAGCCGAGTTCGAAATGACCCATGAGCTGTCACCCAGCGGCATGCCGAACCCTGAGGTCCACCTGCCATCGGCCGGCACTGAACTGCGCAAGTCGGCACTCAAGGATGGCAGTGCGGCCTCGCCCGAAAACCTTCGATCGGCCAAGCCCGTTCAGGTAACTACAAAACGCAGATAAAAAAACACCCCGCATGTGCGGGGTGTTTGTTTTACCGGTTCGGTCAGCCGAGCAGTTGCAGGCCAGCTTGCTGAACCAGTTCCAGCAGCGGCTGCGGGTACACGCCGAGCACGAAGGCAAGCAGGGCGATTGCCAGCAGCATGACGCCGCCGGTGCGTTGTTCCCACTTCAGCGGGGCATCGTGGCGACGCAGGTTAGGCTCCACCAGGTACAGGGTGACCATGACGCGCAGGTAGTAGTACACGCCGATGGCGCTGCCCAGAACCAAGGCACCGACCAGCCACCACAGTTGCGACTCGACGCCGGTGGCAATGATGTAGAACTTGCCGATGAAGCCGGCAGTCAGCGGGATACCCGCCAGCGACAGCATCATCACGGTCAGCACCGCAGTCAGGTACGGACGGCGCCAGAACAGGCCGCGGTACTCGTAAAGGGCATCGGCGTCACGACCGCCGTAAGGCGAGGACATCAGGGTGATCACACCGAAGGCGCCCAGGCTGGTGATGACGTAGGTGACCAGGTACACGCCCATGGCTTCCAGGGCCAGGCCCTTGCTGGCCACCAGCGCGATCACCAGGTAACCGAAGTGGGCGATGGACGAGTAACCCAGCAGACGCTTGAGGTTGCTCTGGGTCAGCGCCAGCAGGTTACCGATGAGGATCGAGGCGACCGCGATCACTGCCAGGACGGTGCTCAGGACGCCGCTGCTGGCAGCAGGGGAGAGCATGAACAGGCGCACGACCACGGCGAATACCGCGACCTTGCTGGCGGTGGCCAGGAAGGCGGCTACCGGCGCCGGGGCGCCTTCGTATACGTCCGGGGTCCACAGGTGGAACGGAACCAGCGACAGCTTGAAGGCCAGGCCAACCAGCATCATGCCCAGGCCCAGTTGGGCCACCAGGCTTGGCTTGCCGGTAGCAGCCAGGGCCTTGCCGATCAGGTCGAAGCTCAGGCTGCCAGCGTCGGCGTACAGCAGGGCCATGCCGAACAGCAGGAAGGCCGAACCTGCGGCCGACAGCACCATGTACTTGATACCGGCTTCCAGCGAACGCTTGTTGAAGAAGGCATACGCTACCAGGCCGTAGACCGGCACCGACAGCAGCTCCAGGCCGATGAACAGGCCAGCCAGGTGGTTGGCGCTGACCAGCACGAGGCCACCGAGGGCCGACATCAGCAGCAGCAGGTACAGCTCTTCACGGTTGCCCGGGAAGCCCTTGGAACCCTCGCCCAGATAGGCATGGGCGAGGGTTACGCAGGCCAGTGTCGCCACCAGGATGATCGCCATGTACAGGCAGGCGAACTTGTCGATGGTGACCAGCGAGGTGACCGCCAGCGGCGCGACTTTCAATGCTGGCAGGATCGATAGCAGGGCCAGGTTCAGCCCCACGGTGGACAACAGGAAGGTCTGCGAGTGATTGCGCTTCCAGGCGATCGCCAGCATCACCACCACCGTGGTGATGGTGGTGATCAGCATCGGCGCCAATGCGATGAAGTGTTGAGTGGTGAATTCCATAGCGCTCTTACCGGGCCGAAGCGAGTTGAGTGAAAGCGGAACCGAGCCACTGCTGCACACCGCTCATGGTGGCGGCAGAGGTGTCGAGGAACGGCTGTGGATACACGCCCAGCAGGATCAGCAGCACCGCCAGACCCACGACCATGACCAGCTCGCGACCGTCCATGCCAGCCAGGACGGCGTCGGACTTGGCCGGGCCGAAGTAGGCGCGGTGGATCATGATCAGCGAGTAGACCGAGCCGAACACCAGGCCGGTGGTGGCGATCACGGTGATCCAAGGCACATGCACGAAACTGCCGATCAGGATCAGGAACTCGCCGACGAAGTTGCCAGTACCTGGCAGGCCCAGGGAGGCGGCGGCGAAGAACAGGCTGATCGCGGGCAGGTAGGCGATGCGGTGCCACAGGCCGCCCATCTCACGCATGTCACGGGTATGCAGGCGCTCGTACAACTGGCCGGCCAGGATGAAGAGTGCGGCGGCCGACAGACCGTGGGCCAGCATCTGGATCACCGCGCCCTGCAGGGCTTGCTGGCTGCCGGAGTAGATACCGATCAGCACGAAGCCCATGTGCGAAACGCTGGAGAACGCGACCAGACGCTTGATGTCGGTCTGGGCAAAGGCCAGGAAGGCACCGTAGAAGATACCGATCAGACCCAGGGTCATGGCGATGGGCGCGAACTCGGCCGAGGCGTTCGGGAACAGCGGCAGGGCGAAGCGCAGCAGGCCGTAGGCCGCGGTCTTCAGCAAGATACCGGCCAGGTCCACGGAACCTGCGGTCGGTGCCTGGGCGTGTGCGTCAGGCAACCAGGAGTGGAACGGTACCACCGGCAGTTTCACCGCGAAGGCGATGAAGAAGCCCAGCATCAGCAGGTACTCGGTACCGGCTGGCAGTTCGGCCTTGAGCAGGTCGCTGTAGTTGAAGGTGATCACACCGGTGTTGGTGTAGTTGACCAGCACCAGGCCCAGGATCGCCACCAGCATGATCAGGCCGCTGGCCTGGGTGAAGATGAAGAACTTGGTCGCGGCGTAGATCCGGGTCTTCTTGCCGTCCGCGGAGCTGTGACCCCAGAGCGCGATGAGGAAGTACATCGGCACCAGCATCATTTCCCAGAAGAAGAAGAACAGGAACAGGTCCAGGGCCAGGAACACACCGACCACGCCGCCCAGGATCCACATCAGGTTGAGGTGGAAGAAGCCGACGTGACGCTGGATCTCTTTCCAGGAGCACAGTACCGACAGCACACCGAGCAGGCCGGTGAGCAGGATCATCAGCAGCGACAGGCCATCCAGGGCCAGGTGGACGCTGATGCCGAAGCGCTGGATCCACTGGACCTTGTATTCCAGTGCCCAGGCAGGCTCGGCGCCCGGAGCGGGGGCCAGGGTGTAGTCGCCGGTGCCCCACAGCCACAGGCCGATGCCGAGCAGCAGGGACATGGTCAGCAGTGCGATCCAGCGCGGCAGGGTGGCGCCGAAGCGCTCACCCAGCCAGCACAGGAAGCCGCCGATGAAGGGGATCAGGATCAGCCAAGGCAAAATCATGACGGGTTGGTTTCCTTTGGCAAAGTCGCAAGATTCATAGTCATACCGCGGCCACTACCACGGCGCCGATGACCAGCACGGCACCGACGGCGATCGAGGCGGTGTACCAGCGCAGCTGGCCGGTCTCGGTCTTGCTCATGGCGACGTTGCCGCCACGGGCCATCCGAGGAATCAGGCCGATGCTGCGGTCAACCGGGTCCTTGCGCAGGATGTGGCTGATCAGCAGGTAAGGTTTGACGAAGAGCTTGTCGTAGATCCAGTCGAAGCCCCAGGCGGCGAACCACCAGGCCGACAGGACGCGGCCGATGCCGCTGTTGGCGATGGCCGAGACCAGGCGACGCTTGCCCAGGAACAGCACCGCGGCCAGCAGGATGCCGGCAATGGCGATGGCGCCCGAGGTGATTTCCAACGCGTGCTTGGCTTCACCACCGGCGTGGCCGGCACTTTCAGGCAGAACGCCAGCCAGCGGCGGGTGGATCCACGCGCCGATGAAGGTCGACAGCACGATCAGCACGCCCAGTGGCAGCCAGTGGCTGATGCCGTGGCCAGCGTGGGCTTCGGTCTTGGCTTCGCCGTGGAAGGCGATGAAAATCAGGCGGAAGGTGTACAGCGAGGTCATGAACGCACCGACCAGCCCGGCATACAGCAGGCCGGTATTGCCACTGGCGAAGGCTTCCCAGAGGATCTCGTCCTTGGAGTAGAAGCCCACGGTCAGGATCGGCAGGGCCGCCAGGGCAGCACCACCCACCACGAAGCTGGCGTAGGCCAGCGGCAGCTTCTTCCACAGGCCGCCCATCTTGAAGATGTCCTGCTCGTGGTGGCAGGCAACGATCACCGCACCCGAGGCAAGGAACAGCAGGGCCTTGAAGAAGGCGTGTGTCATCAGGTGGAAGATTGCCGCGTCCCAGGCGCCGACGCCCAGGGCCAGGAACATGTAGCCGATCTGGCTCATGGTCGAGTAGGCGAGGATACGCTTGATGTCGGTCTGGACCAGGGCTGCGAAGCCCGCCAGGACCAGGGTGACGCCACCCACTACGCCCACCAGGTGCAGGATGTCCGGTGCCAGCAGGAACAGGCCGTTGGTACGGGCGATCAGGTAGACGCCCGCGGTCACCATGGTTGCCGCGTGGATCAGTGCCGATACCGGGGTAGGGCCAGCCATCGCGTCCGCCAGCCAGGTCTGCAGCGGCAGCTGGGCCGACTTACCGACCGCACCGCCCAGCAGCATCAGGGTGGCCAGGACCATCCAGGTGTCGCCCGCCTGGAATTTCTGCGGAGCCAGCACCAGCAGTTCCTGCACGTTCAGGGTACCCAGCTGGGCGAACAGGATGAACAGGCCGATGGCCATGAACACGTCGCCGATACGGGTGACGATGAAGGCCTTCAGTGCCGCGTTACCGTTGTTGCGGTTGCTGTAGTAGAAACCGATCAACAGGTACGAGCACAGGCCCACGCCTTCCCAGCCGAAGTAGATGAACAGCAGGTTGTCGCCCAGCACCAGGAACAGCATGCTGGCGATGAACAGGTTGGTGTAGGAGAAGAAGCGCGAGTAACCGGCTTCACCGCGCATGTACCAAGAGGCGAACAGGTGGATCAGGAAGCCGACACCGGTGACCACGCCGAGCATGGTGACCGACAGGCCGTCCACGTACAGGGTGAAGTTCGGCGCGAAGCCGTCCACCGACATCCACTGCCACAGCAGCTGGCTGTATGCGCCGCCTTCAGGCGGGGCAACGTTGAATTGCCAGATGACATAGGCGGCCACGGCGGCCGACAGGCCCACCGAGCCAACGCCGATCAGCGCGGACAGGTTCTCCGAGAACCGCCCGCGCGAGAACGACAGCAGCAGGAAGCCGATCAGGGGGAAGACGAAAGTCAGGAAGATAAGGTTCATCCGCGCATCTCACTGGCAGCATCGATGTCGAGAGTGTGGAAGCGGCGATACAACTGCAGCAGAATGGCCAGGCCAATGCTGGCCTCGGCGGCTGCCAGGCTGATCACCAGAATGAACATCACCTGGCCGTCGGGCTGGACCCAACGGGCACCGGCGACGATGAACGCCAGGGCAGAGGCGTTCATCATGACTTCCAGGCTCATGAGTACGAAAAGGATGTTGCGGCGGACCATCAGGCCAACCAGACCTAAGCAGAACAGGATCCCGGCTACCGCCAGGCCATGCTCAAGAGGGATAGCACCCATGATTTACTCCTTCGCCTCGTTGCGGCCCAGGTGGAAGGCGGTGACGGCTGCGGCGAGCAGCAGCATCGAGGCCAGTTCGACAACCAGCAGGTACGGCCCGAACAGGCTGATGCCCACGGTCTTGGCGTCCACGGTGGTGCCGCTGATACCGGCGCCGCTCGGGGCGACGAACAGCACGTAAAGCAGCTCCAGCAGCAGCAGGGCAGCCAGGATTACCGGCCCGGCCCAGATACCGGGCTTGAGCCAGCCCCTTTCCTGGGCGACCGACGCCGGCCCAAGGTTGAGCATCATCACCACGAACACGAACAGCACCATGATGGCGCCGGCGTAAGCGATCACTTCCAGTGCGCCGGCGAACGGCGCACCCAGGGCGAAGAAGATCATTGCCACGGAAATCAGCGAAATGATCAGGTAGAGCAGGGCGTGCACGGGGTTGGTGCCGGTCACCACCCGAAGGGTGGAGACCACGGCGATCCCGGATGCGAAGTAGAAAGCGAATTCCATCTTTCTGTCCTTATGGGAGCAAGCTCTTCACGTTGATCGGCTCGGCTTCGTTCTGTGCAGAGCCTTTCGGCTTGCCAGCGATGGCCATACCCGCAACACGGTAGAAGTTGTAGTCAGGGTTCTTGCCGGGGCCGGAGATCAGCAGATCTTCCTTCTCGTACACCAGGTCCTGACGCTTGAACTCGGCCATTTCGAAATCCGGAGTCAGCTGGATCGCGGTGGTCGGGCACGCCTCTTCGCACAGGCCGCAGAAAATGCAGCGCGAGAAGTTGATGCGGAAGAACTCAGGGTACCAACGCCCGTCCTCAGTCTCGGCTTTCTGCAGCGAGATGCAGCCAACCGGACAGGCCACCGCGCAGAGGTTGCACGCTACGCAGCGCTCCTCGCCATCGGGGTCGCGGGTCAGGACGATGCGGCCGCGGTAGCGCGGCGGCAGGTACACAGGCTCTTCTGGGTATTGCAGGGTGTCGCGTTTGCGGAACCCGTGGGAGAACACCATTGCCAGGCTGCGCAGCTGGGTGCCGGTGCCCTTAACGATGTCGCCGATATATTTGAACATGGGTCAAATCCTCACTGGGCCGCGACGGCTGGCGTGTTGTAGAGCACGATCGCAGCGGTCACCAGCAAATTGATCAGGGTCAGCGGCAGGCAGAACTTCCAGCTGAAGTCCATCACCTGGTCATAGCGCGGGCGCGGAATCGAAGCGCGCAGCAGGATGAACAGCATGATGAAGAACGCGGTCTTCAGGGCGAACCACAGGAATGGAACCTGTGGCAGCAGGCCGAATGGGCCGTGCCAGCCGCCGAAGAACAGGGTCACCAGCAGTGCCGAGATCAGGATGATGCCGATGTACTCACCGACGAAGAACATGCCCCATTTCATGCCGGCATATTCGATGTGGTAGCCGTCGGCCAGTTCCTGTTCCGCTTCCGGCTGGTCGAACGGGTGACGGTGGGTCACGGCGACGCCAGCGATGAAGAAGGTGCAGAAGCCGAAGAACTGCGGAATGATGAACCACAGGTTCTGGGCCTGGTATTCAACGATGTCGCGCATGTTGAACGAACCTACCTGAACCACCACGCCCATCAGCGCCAGACCCAGGAACACTTCGTACGACACGGTCTGTGCCGACGCACGCAAGCTGCCCAGCAGGGCGTACTTGTTGTTCGACGACCAGCCGGCGAACAGTACGGCATACACCGAAAGCCCGGCCATGGCGAAGAAGAACAGCAGGCCGATGTTCAGGTCCGCCACGCCCCACAGCGGGGTGATCGGGATGACCACGAAGGCGATCAGCAGGGCACTCATGGCCACGACCGGCGCCAGGGTGAAGATCATGCGATCGACGAAGGGCGGGTTCCAGTCTTCCTTGAAGAACATCTTCAGCATGTCGGCGGCGATCTGGAACATGCCGAACGGGCCGACACGGTTAGGACCGTAACGGTCCTGCCACCAGCCCAGCAGGCGACGCTCGACGAAGCTGAGCAGCGCGCCGCAGACCACCACCGCGAGCAGGACCACGATGGCCCGGACCACGGTGAGGATCACATCGATCACTTCGGGGGTGAACCAGCTCATTGTGCTGCCTCCTGCAGACCTTCGACGGATGCACCGAAGATGGCAGGCGGGATGCCGGCCAGGCCTTTGGGCAGGGCAACCAGGCCAGCGCCCAGTTCTTCATTGATACGCAGCGGCAGGCGCAGCGAAACACCGGCAACGGTCAGGCTCAGCAGCGCGCCTTCGTTGACGCCCAGGCGATCGGCTTCGGACTTGGCCAGGGCCACGTAGGCAGCTGGGATACGCTCCTGCACCGGGGCGGCGCGCGACGAGCTTTCCTCGCTGCCGAACAGGTGGAAGAACGGTACTGCGGTCCAGGTGCCACGGGCCGGATTGAAGGCGCCCGGAATGGTGGTGAACCAGTTGAGCTTGTCACCTTGCGGCTCGATCAGGCGTACGCCAGGGTCACCCGCGCGCAGGTGGCCACCGACCTCGTCCTGGAACTTGTTCCAGGCTTGCGGCGAGTTCCAGCCCGGCGACCAGGCGAACGGCACCTGTTGGCGCGGTTCGGCCGACCCCGAATAGCCTTCCATGGAGAAGGCGAACGCGGTGTCCTTGTCCTGCGGGGTACGTGGCTCATGCACGCTGATGTTGGCGCGCATGGCGGTACGGCCCGAGTAGCGCAGCGGCTCACGCGCCAGCTTCATGCCCTTGATGCGGAATGCGGCCGAAGGTGCGGCGTTGACGATGCCGGCCAATTGCGGCGCGGCTTCGGCGCAGGCGCTGGTGACGTGGTCCAGTTGGGTCCAGTCGACCGGCTTGTTCAGCAGGGTGGCACGCAGGGCGTGCATCCAGCGCCAGCCTTCGTGGATCTGGATGCTGCTGTCCAGGTACTGCGGGTCGAACACCTGGAAGAAACGCTGGGCACGGCCTTCCTGGCTGACCAGGGTGCCGTCGCCTTCGGCGAACGAGGCCGCTGGCAGTACCAGGTGGGCGCGGTCGACGGTGGCGGTCTTGGAGTGGTCGGCAACGATGACCACCTTGGCGGCGGCCAGGGCGGCATCGACCTTTGCGGCCGGTACGCGGGTGTACAGGTCGTTTTCCAGGACCACGATGGCATCGGCCTTGCCGCTGATGACGGCATCCAGGGCAGCGTCGACGGACTCACCGCCCATCATCGCCATGCCCAGGCTATTGGCCTCGGGCACCACCAGGCTCAGCGAGCCGTTCTTCTCGCGCAGCTTCAGGGCCTTGGCGATGTTGGCGGCGGCTTCGATCAGCGCCGGGTCGGCCAGCGAGGTACCCGCGACCACCAGTGGACGCTTGGCCGCGACCAGGGCGTCGGCGATGCGCTGGGCCAGGGCTTGTGCTTCCTGGTCCAGACCGGCGACGGCTGGTGCGCTCGGGTCGATGGCGTGGGCAACGGCGAAGCCGATGCGGGCCAGGTCGGCCGGGGCGGCATGCACGCACTCTTCGGCGACGTCGTCCAGCTTGGTTTCAGCCAGCGAAGCGATGAACAGCGGGTACAGCGCGTGCTGGCCGATGTTCTTCACCGCAGCATCCAGCCAAGGCTGCACTTTCATGGCCTCGGCCATGGCTTCGGCCTTGCCCTTGGTGGCCTGGCGAACGGCCAGGGCGACACGGGCGGCGGTCTGGGTCAGGTCTTCACCGAGCACGAACACTGCGTCGTGGTCTTCGATGTCGCGCAGGGTCGGCACTGGCAGCGGGCTGTTGTTCAGCACGTTCAGGGCCAGGCGTACGCGAGCCAGTTCACCCGCTTCCATACCCGAGTAGAAGTAGTCGGCGCCGACCAGCTCACGCAGCCCGTAGTTGCTTTCCAGGCTGGCGCGTGGCGAGCCGATGCCGACGATGGTACGGCCGCGCAGCAGGTCGGCGGCCTTGTCCAGGGCAGCGTCCAGGCTCAGCTTGGTGCCATCGGCCAGCAACGGCTGGCGGGGACGGTCCTTGCGGTTGACATAGCCGTAGCCGAAGCGGCCACGGTCGCACAGGAAGTACTGGTTGACGGAGCCGTTGAAGCGGTTCTCGACCCGACGCAGTTCGCCATAGCGCTCGCCCGGGCTGATGTTGCAGCCGCTGGAGCAACCGTGGCAGATGCTCGGGGCGAACTGCATGTCCCACTTGCGGTTGTAGCGCTCGGAGTGGGTCTTGTCGGTGAACACACCGGTCGGGCAGACCTCGGTCAGGTTGCCGGAGAACTCGCTTTCCAGCACGCCGTCTTCAACGCGACCGAAGTACACGTTGTCGTGGGCGCCGTACACGCCCAGGTCGGTGCCGCCTGCGTAGTCCTTGTAGTAGCGCACGCAGCGGTAGCAGGCGATGCAGCGGTTCATCTCGTGGGCGATGAACGGGCCGAGGTCCTGGTTCTGGTGGGTACGCTTGGTGAAACGGTAGCGGCGCTCGTTGTGGCCGGTCATTACCGTCATGTCCTGCAGGTGGCAGTGACCGCCTTCCTCGCACACCGGGCAGTCGTGCGGGTGGTTGGTCATCAGCCACTCGACGACGCTGGCGCGAAACGCCTTGGACTCTTCATCGTCGATGGAGATCCAGGTGCCGTCGGAGGCAGGGGTCATGCAGGACATGACGATACGACCACGGGTGTCGTTTTCGTCGGTGTACTGCTTGACCGCACATTGCCGGCAGGCGCCGACGCTACCGAGCGCCGGGTGCCAGCAGAAATAAGGGATGTCGAGGCCGAGCGACAGACAGGCCTGTAACAGGTTGTCTGCACCGTTGACTTCGAGCGCTTTGCCGTCTACGTGGATAGTGGCCATGGTTCAAAGTTCTTCGTTGGCCCGCGTGAGCAGGCGTGGCTAATGGAAATCGGTGGGCCCGCGGCTCGCGTCAGGACTGCGCGTGCCTGCAAGGCCAGCGGGTGGCACGGACCACCCGCGTTTCATCTTGTTATGCGCCGACCACAATCGGCTTCGCCAGGTTCGGGCGCAGGGCGTCGGCAGCGCTTGCTGGAGCGACACCGGCCTCGAATTCCGAGCGGAAGTATTTGATGGCACTGCCCAATGGCTCGACGGCACCCGGTGCGTGGGCACAGAAGGTGCGGCCCGGGCCGAGGAAGTTGACCAGCCCCAGCAGGGTCTCGATGTCTTCGGCGCGGCCCTGGCCTTTTTCCAGCGCGCGCAGCATCTTCACGCTCCACGGCAGGCCGTCACGGCAGGGGGTGCACCAGCCGCAGGACTCGCGGGCGAAGAACTCTTCCATGTTGCGCAGCAGCGAGACCATGTTGATGCTGTCGTCGACCGCCATGGCCAGACCGGTACCCATACGGGTGCCTACCTTGGCGATGCCGCCGGCGTACATCTGCGCATCGAGGTGCTCAGGCAGCAGGAAACCGGTACCGGCACCGCCTGGTTGCCAGCACTTGAGCTTGTAACCGTCGCGCATGCCCCCGGCGTAGTCCTCGAACAGCTCGCGGGCGGTGACGCCGAACGGCAGTTCCCACAGGCCGGGGTTCTTCACCTTGCCAGAGAAGCCCATCAGCTTGGTGCCGTGGTCTTCGCTGCCTTCACGGGCCAGCGACTTGTACCAGTCGTTGCCGTTGGCGACGATCGCCGGAACGTTGCACAGGGTCTCGACGTTGTTCACGCAAGTCGGCTTGCCCCACACGCCAACGGCGGCAGGGAAGGGCGGCTTGGAGCGCGGGTTGGCGCGGCGGCCTTCCAGCGAGTTGATCAGTGCGGTTTCTTCACCGCAGATGTAGCGACCGGCACCGGTGTGCACGAACAGCTCGAAGTCGAAGCCCGAACCGAGGATGTTCTTGCCCAGCAGGCCGGCGGCCTTGGCTTCCTCGATGGCGCGGTTGAGGTTCTTCGCCGCGGTGGTGTACTCGCCACGCAGGAAGATGTAGCCGCGGTAGGCCTTCAGGGCGCGGGCGCTGATCAGCATGCCCTCGACCAGCAGATGGGGCTGTTGCTCCATCAGCATGCGGTCCTTCCAGGTGTTGGGCTCCATTTCGTCCGCGTTGCACAGCAGGTAGCGGATGTTCATGGATTCGTCTTTGGGCATCAGGCCCCACTTCACGCCAGTGGGGAAGCCTGCGCCGCCCCGGCCCTTGAGGCCGGAGTCCTTGACACTTTGCACGATGTCGTCGGCGGACATTTCTGCCAGCGCTTTGCGGGCAGCGGCATAGCCGTTCTTGGCCTGGTACTCGTCCAGCCAGATCGGCTCGCCGTCGTCACGCAGACGCCAGGTCAGCGGGTGGGTTTCGGCCGAACGTGCGATACGGTTGGCCGGGCCGAAGGAAGTAATGGTCATACGTAACCCTCCAGCAGTTTGGAAACGCCAGCCGGCTGAACGTCGCCGAAGGTGTCGTCGTCGATCATCAGCGCCGGGGCCTTGTCGCAATTGCCCAGGCAGCACACGGGCAGCAGGGTGAAGCGGCCGTCGGCGGTGGTCTGGCCCAGGCCGATGCCCAGCTCGCTCTGGATCTGGCTGACCACCGACTCATGACCGCCGATGTAGCAGACCATGCTGTCGCAGACGCGGATGATGTGGCGGCCGACCGGTTGGCGGAAGATCTGGCTGTAGAAGGTGGCTACACCTTCCACGTCGCTGGCCGGGATGCCCAGCACTTCGCCGATCGCGTGGATGGCACCGTCCGGCACCCAGCCACGTTCCTTCTGGACGATCTTCAGGGCTTCGATGGACGCCGCGCGCGGGTCCTCGTAGTGATGCATCTCGTGCTCGATGGCCGAGCGCTCGGTTTCGCTCAGGGCGAAACGGTCAGTCTGGATAAGCGTGCTGTTCATGCTTAGCGGTCCACGTCAGCCATAACGAAGTCGATACTGCCCAGGTACGCAATGAGGTCGGCGACCATGCTGCCTTTGATCACCGAAGGGATCTGCTGCAGGTGCGGATAGCTCGGGGTACGGATCCGGGTGCGGTAGCTCATGGTGCCGCCATCGCTCGTCAGGTAGTAACTGTTGATGCCCTTGGTCGCCTCGATCATCTGGAACGACTCGTTGGCCGGCATGACCGGGCCCCACGAGACTTGCAGGAAGTGAGTGATCAGGGTCTCGATGTGCTGCAGGGTGCGCTCTTTCGGTGGCGGCGTGGTCAGCGGATGATCCGCCTTGTACGGGCCTTCCGGCATGTTGCGCAGGCACTGGTCGATGATGCGGATACTCTGGCGCATCTCCTCGACACGGACCATGCAGCGATCGTAGGCATCGCCGTTGTGGGCCAGCGGTACTTCGAACTCGAAGTTCTCGTAGCCGGAGTAGGGGCGGGCTTTGCGCAGGTCGAAGTTGCAACCGGTGGCACGCAGGCCGGCACCGGTCGTGCCCCACTCCAAAGCTTCCTTGGTGTTATAGGCGGCAACGCCGATGGTACGACCACGCAGGATGCTGTTCTGGAGGGCGGCCTTCTCGTATTCGTCCAGGCGCTTGGGCAGCCATTCGACGAAGTCCTTGACCAGTTTGTCCCAGCCGCGCGGCAGGTCGTGGGCGACGCCACCGATACGGTACCAGGCCGGGTGCAGACGGAAGCCGGTGATTGCCTCGATCACGGTGTAGGCGCGTTGACGGTCGGTGAAGGTGAAGAACACCGGGGTCATGGCGCCGACGTCCTGGATGTACGTACCCAGGAACAGCAGGTGGCTGGTGATACGGAAGAATTCGGCCAGCATCACGCGGATGGTGTCGACTTTCTGTGGCACCTTGATGCCAGCCAGCTTCTCTACCGCCAGTACGTACGGCAGGTTGTTCATCACCCCGCCGAGGTAGTCGATACGGTCGGTATAGGGGATGAAGCTGTGCCAGGACTGGCGCTCAGCCATCTTCTCGGCGCCACGGTGGTGGTAGCCGATGTCCGGTACGCAGTCGACGATTTCTTCGCCGTCCAGTTGCAGGACGATACGGAAGGCACCGTGTGCCGAAGGGTGGTTCGGGCCGAGGTTGAGGAACATGTAGTCCTCATTGGCGCCGTGACGCTTCATGCCCCACGCTTCCGGGTTGAAGCGCGCCGATTCCTCTTCAAGCTGTTGCTTGGCCAGGTTCAGGCTGTACGGGTCAAATTCGGTGGCACGGGCCGGGAAGTCCTTGCGCAGCGGGTGACCTTCCCAGGTCGGCGGCATGAGGATACGCGACAGGTGCGGGTGGCCGGCAAAGTCGATGCCGAACATGTCCCAGACTTCGCGCTCGTACCAGTTGGCGTTGGGCCAGATGCTGGTGACCGACGGCAGGTTGAGGTCGCCTTCGCTGAGCGAGACCTTGATCATCACGTCGCTGTTACGTTCCACCGACAGCAGGTGGTAGAACACGCTGAAGTCGGCGGCCGGCAGGCCACGGCGCTGGGTGCGCAGGCGCTCGTCGACGCCGTGCAGGTCGTACAGCATGCTGTACGGCTTGGCGACGTTGCGCAGGAAGGTCAGGACTTCTTTGAGTTGGGCACGGTTCACCCACAGGACCGGCATGCCGGTGCGGGTTTCCTGGGCGACGAATGCGTCGGCGCCAAAACGGTTGTGCAGTTCGACGACCACATCCTGGTCGTCAGCCTTGTAAGGCGGAATGTAAATAGCGGTGTCCGCTGTCATGGTCTCGGTCGCTTTGAGTCAACGTAGAGAATGAAGCCAGGCCGCCGGCTCCTTCGGGAGCGGGCGGCAGGTCGCTGGATCAGACTTCGTCGGGGCTGCGCAGGTTGGTTACCGCGATACGCTGTTCGCGACGCAGGTCTTTCTGGGCGGGCATCTCGGCACGGTAAATGCCTTGATCACCAACGACCCAGGAAAGTGGGCGTCGCTCCTGGCCGATCGACTCCTGCAGCAGCATCAAGCCTTGCAGGAATGCTTCGGGGCGCGGCGGGCAGCCAGGCACGTACACGTCAACGGGGAGGAACTTGTCGACCCCCTGAACGACCGAGTAGATGTCGTACATGCCACCGGAGTTGGCGCACGAACCCATGGAGATGACCCACTTGGGCTCGAGCATCTGCTCGTACAGGCGTTGGATGATCGGCGCCATCTTGATGAAGCAGGTACCGGCGACGACCATGAAGTCGGCCTGACGCGGCGAGGCCCGGATGACTTCGGCGCCGAAGCGGGCGATGTCATGGGGTGCCGTGAAGGCCGTGGTCATTTCCACGTAGCAGCAGGACAGGCCGAAGTTGTACGGCCAGAGGGAGTTCTTGCGACCCCAGTTGACCGCGCCACGCAGCACATCTTCAAGCTTGCCCATGAAGATGTTCTTGTGGACCTGGTCCTCTAGCAGTTGATCGGTGACGGTTTCCCGTTCACCAACCGGGTACTGCTCGTTGGGCGCATCCGGATCGATTCTGGTGAGATTGTATTGCATTGCCAAAGCCTCATTGTTTCAGCTTCGCTTGCCGCTTGCGGCGACCTTCGGGAGCCCAATCAAGTGCCCCGACGCGCCATAGGTAGACAAGACCAGCCAACAGAATTGCTATGAAAACGAGTGCTTCGACGAATCCGGTCCAGCCGCTTTCGCGGACGGACACAGACCATGCATACAGGAATAGGGCTTCGATATCGAAGATCACGAACAGCATCGCGACCAGATAGAATTTGGCGGACAGGCGCAGACGGGCGCTGCCGACGGGCAGCATACCGGATTCGAAGGGTTCGTTCTTGGCGCGACCCCAGGCCTTGCTACCGAGCAGGCTGGACAGGCCGAGCATGAAGGCACACAGGCCGACGACACCCAGAAGGAAGATGGCAAAGCCCCAGTTGTGGGCGATGAGTCCTGCCGAATCGGACATGCTAGAAATCCTTATACACAGAGACCCAGCTCTGCAGTCTGAAATTAAGTAGAGCGGCGACTTGGCGTCGCAGGTGCAGTGACCAAATGTCGCAGCTGAATCAATCGGGCTGATTTTATGGGTAAACCCGATGCAAGTAAAATTTCTGTGGCAAATTTATTCGTAGGATTAAGAACAACAAGCGTTCGTAACTGGCTGAAAGCCTTGAAATTCGGGCATTGCATGCGGTTTTGTTAATTATGTTTCTTGCGGCTGGTAACGAATCACAAACTTCGAAATGATAATTGATATCATTTGAACTGTTACCCTGTAATTTGGCTGTTCTGCGCCTGGTAAAGTTCATTGGGCGATTCCCCCTACTTGCAAATGCGAAAAACGCTTGTTCTAGCAGCTTCAAGCGCCGCTTGCACCGCTCTGGGTCAATACTTTGTCGGTTGGGCGATGGCCGACAGATGAGGCGATCGCCCATTGGCCGAGCCAGTAGGTGAGGATGATCAGGTACGGTGCGGCGGCAGACGGGCTAACGAAGCGGTCGATGCCGATCAGGCTGTCGGAGAACACGAACAGGCCAGCACCGAGCGCGGCCAGGCCACCGCAGGCCAGGGCGCGCCAGAGCATGGTGCTGATGGCCAGGGCGTAGAACGCAACCGGGATCAGCAGCGAGCCCAGGCCGTGGTTGGCGAGCACGCCGAACAGGGTGATGCCGGTGAGGGCGCTGAACAGGAGAGTGGCTAGGGCGGGGCGCAAGGTTTGGCCGCAATAGGCGCGTAGGTAGGCCAGGTGGGCACAAAGAAATGCGACCAGGCCGAACACGAACAGGTCGGCGGGAATGGCCAGCAGGATGTCTCCGAGTATCGAGAATGCCAGGCCCAAGGTGATTCGGCGGCGATAAGGTGTAGCAGGGGCGCTACGTAGCCAGGCGATCAGGGCCAGCACGGGTATCGGTTTGGCCAGCAGGGCGAGCAGGGTGTTGTCGCTGGCCAGTGCACATATATAGAGGGCGGCGGCGATCAGGGCGAGCATCATCAGGTGGCTTGGACGAGGCATGAGCGGTCCTTGCGGCTGGGCTGCCTCAAGCATAGACCTGTTTTGGGGGTTTGTGGGTGATGCTTGTGGGGTGTTTGGGGTGTGGGGCATCGGTATGGCGAACGGGAGGCAGCGCCTGTGAGATCGAGCGCCGCCCGCGCGGCGCATCGCGAGCAAGGCTCGCTCCTACGTTTGTTTACGGCCAATAACGCCTGTGACAGGCGCGCGACCGATCTACGCAACACCGCAATAACCAAGGCCGGTGCAGGCAAAAACAAAAGCCCGGGGCTTTCACAAGCCCCGGGCTTTATTCAGCGGCAACCCACTATCAGTGGAACTGCTCTTCCTCGGTCGAACCGGTCAGTGCAGTCACCGACGAAGCGCCACCCTGAATCACGGTGGTCATGTCGTCGAAGTAGCCAGTGCCCACTTCCTGCTGGTGCGCGACGAAGGTGTAGCCTTTGCTGGCGTCGGCGAATTCCTGCTCCTGCAGCTTCACGTAGGCCGTCATGTCGTTGCGGGCGTAGTCGTGCGCCAGGTTGAACATGCCGTGCCACATGTTGTGGATACCGGCCAGGGTGATGAACTGGTGCTTGTAGCCCATGGCCGACAGTTCGCGCTGGAACTTGGCGATGGTCGCGTCGTCCAGGTTCTTCTTCCAGTTGAAGGAAGGCGAGCAGTTGTACGACAGGATCTGGTCCGGGTACTCCTTCTTGATCGCTTCGGCGAAGCGGCGCGCTTCTTCCAGGTCTGGCTTGGCGGTTTCGCACCAGATCAGGTCGGCGTAAGGCGCATAGGCCAGGCCGCGAGCGATGGCTTGGTCGAGGCCGGCACGGACCTTGTAGAAGCCTTCACGGGTGCGCTCGCCGATCACGAACGGCTGGTCGTACGGGTCGCAGTCGCTGGTCAACAGGTCAGCGGCGTTGGCGTCGGTACGGGCCAGGATGATGGTCGGTACGCCCGAAACGTCGGCGGCCAGACGTGCGGCAACCAGCTTCTGTACGGCTTCCTGGGTTGGTACCAGTACCTTGCCACCCATGTGACCGCACTTCTTCACCGAGGCCAGCTGGTCTTCGAAGTGAACGCCGGCAGCGCCTGCCTCGATCATGTTCTTCATCAGCTCGTAGGCGTTCAGTACGCCGCCGAAACCGGCTTCGGCGTCAGCTACGATGGGTGCGAAGTAGTCGATGTAGCCGTCGTCGCCTGGGTTCTTGCCGGCTTTCCACTGGATCTGGTCGGCGCGACGGAAGGCGTTGTTGATGCGCTTGACCACGGTCGGTACCGAGTCGACCGGGTACAGCGATTGGTCAGGGTACATCGACTCGGCCGAGTTGTTGTCGGCGGCTACTTGCCAGCCGGACAGGTAAATGGCCTGGATGCCTGCTTTTACCTGTTGCACTGCCTGGCCGCCGGTCAGGGCGCCCATGCAGTTGACGAAATCTTTTTCTGGGCGGAAAGAGGGGTGGGCACCTTCGGTGACCAGCTTCCACAGTTTTTCTGCACCCAGGCGGGCCAGGGTGTGCTCCGGTTGCAGGGAGCCACGCAGGCGAACGACATCAGCGGCGGTGTAGGTACGGGTCACGCCTTTCCAGCGCGGGTTCTCGGCCCAGTCTTTCTCGAGGGCTGCAATTTGCTGTTCGCGTGTCAGTGCCATGGAAATAAACCTCGTCGCATCGATCTTGGGGTAATTGTGCTGATGCTCGGGCAGCGATCAGAAGCCTGGCGGCGGTCCTGCTCGGCGGGGATTGCGCGGCTGACGAGGAAGGCTCGAAGAGGAAGGGGGCTGCAGCGTGGGCAAGGTGCGGCGGGCAGGTTGGCTCGTGGATGCCTTGCTGCGGTGCGACATGGCTTGCCGGGTGACTGCGGTGATGCGCTTCCGTCCCTCGGGACAACTTCTTCGTTGCAGTCGCAATCCCGTCGAACCGCCTTGTGGGCCGTATGGACACGAAGCGCCTCCAGGGGTGGGAGGAGCGCGCTTCGAAGACCCTTGCCAGGGCCTCTGATTAGCGGGAGCGAGGCCATCATGCCCTTGGGAAAAAGTGCCTGTCAAATGTTTTGTAGTGCTTTTTTCCACTTACTACATCTTTGGTCTAATGCGACTTGCTGGTCAGTTTCAAGGCCTTTGGTCGAGGCCTTGATTTGCCTGGGATCAGTCCAGAAGGTCGACTTTGACACGCAAAGTCATGTTTTCGCCGCGCTGGGTGCTGTAAGTGAGGGTTGATGGGTTGCGTTCGGACTGGCTTTCCTGGTTGAAGCCCGCCAGTGTGATCCACTCTCCGAGCTTGCCAGTGACTGTCGTGTCGGTGCTTTGAACTTTCACTACATCGGCGCGTTCCTGGCTGATGCGGTCATTATTGGTGCTGATTTGCAGACGAACCGTGTCGCCGCTCACGCTTGGCGTCACGTAGAAACCTTGGGTGACGTTGCGGTATTCAGTGTTGCTCTGGAAGCCGCCGTAACCATCGGTGCTGGTGCTGGTCACCGGTATGCTCTGGCCGATCTGGATCAGCGCGGCCTTGCCTTCGCTGGCCTGGATCTGCTGCATGCCACCCTCACGGTTGGCGGTGCCGTACTGGATGATTCGGGCGTTGCCATGGTTGTCCTGGAAGTTGTGGTCGGTGTTGTCGACGCTGATCAGTAGGCGCTTGGGCGCTGTGTCCAGCTGCTGCAGCAGCGAGCGCAGGTCGTCGATACGCTCGGGGCTGGCGTTGACGATCAGCTTGTTCTCGAAGGCGCTGACCGTGCCGTCCCTGCCGAGAAAGGACTGGGCAGTGGGCAGGAGTTCGGCACTGCTGCGATGCTGCAGCGGCAGCACTTCGGTGGCGGCCTGGGTGGTGAAGCTTGCGGCCATCAGCAAGGAGGTAATGAGGGGGCGTAGCGGCATGTCCATGATCTCCGCGGGTGGAATGTTCATGATGGCAAATTTGTTCGCGTTGTGCCGGGTCTGGGTCACAGGTTCTGCGTGGTGGTGGCTGCTGTAGGACAAATTCCGTAACATCGCGCTCCTTGTGTTTTGCATCGCCCTCAAGGGCACCGCCGTAGGATTGCCATGAAGCCCGCTCGACTCCGCGCCGACATACTCGCCGGCCTGACCACCTCTTTTGCCCTGGTGCCCGAGTGCATCGCCTTTGCCCTGGTGGCCCACCTCAATCCGCTGATGGGGCTGTACGGTGCTTTCATCATCTGCACCCTGACGGCGCTGTTCGGTGGCCGTCCTGGCATGATTTCCGGCGCAGCTGGTTCGATGGCCGTGGTGATCGTCGCCCTGGTGGTACAGCATGGTGTGCAATACCTGCTGGCCACCGTGCTGCTCGGTGGGGTGGTGATGATCCTGTTCGGCGCGCTGCGTCTGGGCAAGCTGGTACGCCTGGTGCCCTATCCGGTAATGCTGGGCTTCGTGAACGGTCTGGCGATCGTCATCGCCCTGGCGCAGCTCGAGCACTTCAAGCAGGGCGAACATTGGCTCGCTGGCGCACCGCTGTACCTGATGATCGGCCTGGTGGCGCTGACCATGCTGGTGGTTTACGTCTTGCCCAGGTTGACCCGCGCCGTGCCGCCGGCGCTGGTTGCGATTCTCGGTGTCGGCTTGCTGGTGTACCTGCTCGATCTTCCCACCCGCACCCTCGGCGACATGGCGCACATTGCAGGTGGCCTGCCGCAGTTGGCCCTGCCAGATGTACCGTGGAACCTGGACACCCTGGAGATCGTCGCCCCCTATGCCGTGCTGATGGCCATGGTTGGCCTGCTGGAAACCCTGCTGACGCTGAACCTCACCGACGAAATCACCGAGAGCCGTGGTTTCCCGGATCGGGAGTGCGTGGCCCTGGGCGCGGCCAACATGGTTTCCGGGTTGTGCGGTGGCATGGGCGGTTGCGCGATGATCGGGCAGACGGTGATCAATTTGAGTTCCAACGGCCGTGGCCGACTGTCCGGCGTCGTGGCGGGTGGCATGATCCTGTTGTTCGTGCTGTTCCTGTCGCCTCTGATCGAACGGATTCCGCTGGCGGCGCTGGTCGGGGTGATGTTCGTGGTGGCCCAGCAGACCTTCGCCTGGGCATCGTTGCGGGTGCTGAACAAGGTGCCGGTGAGCGATGTCCTGGCGATCATTGCGGTGACGGTGGTCACTGTGCTCACGGACCTGGCCATGGCAGTGTTGTTCGGCATCGTGATCGCGGCAGTCAATTTCGCCTGGCAACATGCGCGGGAGCTGTATGCCGACAGCCATGACGACGGAGAGGGCGGCAAGCGCTATCAGGTGCACGGCACGTTGTTCTTCGCCTCCACCACGCCGTTCCTCAACCAGTTCGACCCGGCCAATGACCCGGCCAAGGTGACCCTGGACTGCCAGCACCTGAGCTTCGTCGACTACTCGGCGGTCGCAGCGTTGAAGACCTTGCGCGAGCGCTATGCCAAGGCGGGCAAGCAACTGCGGGTGGTGCATCTTTCCGAGCGTTGCAAGAAACTGCTGAAACGGGCTGGGGAGCAGGACTGACGGCCCAACCCGTGAGAGCGGCCTGGCGCCGCCAAAGGGCCGCAACGCGGCCCCTGGGTTGGAGCAACGACACACGAATTGCCTGGGCTGCCCCGGCAATGAGACGGCGGCTCAGGAGTCCCCGCGGCTCTTCTTCACTATGCCATCGGCAATACTCGCCGGTGCCTCGGCATATCGGGTGAACTCCATCGAAAAACTGGCCCGCCCCTGGGTCATCGAGCGCATCGAGGTGGCATAGCCGAACATCTCGCCCAAAGGCACTTCCGCCCGTATGACCTTGCCCGCAGGGGTCTCGTCGCCGTCCTGGATCATTCCACGGCGCCGGCTCAAGTCACCCAGAATGTCGCCCTGGTACTCCTCGGGCGTAACCACCTCGACCTTCATCACCGGCTCCAGCAGTACCGCGCCGCCTTTGTGCGACAACTGCTTGGTAGCCATCGACGCGGCGATCTTGTAGGCCATCTCGTTGGAGTCGACGTCGTGGTATGAGCCGTCGAATACCGCAGCCTTGAGGTTGATCAGCGGGTATCCGGCCAGTACACCGTTCTTCATCTGCTCCTCGATGCCTTTCTGGATGGCAGGGATGTATTCACGGGGTACCACGCCGCCAACGATTTCATTGACGAACTCGAGGCCTTCCTTGCCCTCTTCGCCTGGGGCAAAGCGGATCCAGCAATGGCCGTACTGGCCACGCCCACCGGACTGGCGCACGAAGCGGCCTTCGATCTCGCAGGTATTGCGGATCTTCTCGCGGTAAGCCACCTGCGGCTTGCCGATGTTGGCTTCGACGTTGAACTCGCGGCGCATGCGGTCGACGATGATGTCCAGGTGCAGCTCGCCCATGCCGGAAATGATGGTCTGGCCGGTTTCTTCGTCGGTTTTGACCCGGAACGAAGGGTCTTCCTGGGCCAGTTTGCCGAGGGCGATGCCCATCTTTTCCTGGTCGGCCTTGGTCTTGGGCTCGACGGCCACGGAAATCACCGGGTCTGGGAAGTCCATGCGTTCAAGGATGATCGGCTTGTCCATGTCGCACAGGGTGTCGCCGGTGGTGACGTCCTTCATACCGATCAGTGCCGCGATATCACCGGCGCAGACGTCCTTGATCTCGGCGCGTTGGTTGGCGTGCATCTGCACCATGCGGCCGATCCTTTCTTTCTTGCCTTTGACCGAGTTGAGCACTGCATTGCCTGAACTGAGCACGCCGGAATATACCCGGGCGAAGGTCAGGGTGCCGACGAAGGGGTCGGTGGCAATCTTGAAGGCCAGGGCCGAGAACGGTTCGTTGTCATCGGCATGGCGTTCCAGGTGCTTCTCCTCATCGTTCGGATCGGTGCCCTTGATCGCCGGGATTTCCGAGGGGGCGGGCAGGTAGTCGATGACCGCATCGAGCATCAGCGGTACCCCCTTGTTCTTGAACGATGAACCCAGGATGGTCGGGACGATCTCGTTGTTCAGCGTGCGCTTGCGCAGGCCGGCCTTGATTTCTTCGGTGGTCAGCTCTTCGCCTTCGAGAAACTTCATGGTCAGCTCGTCATCCGCCTCGGCCGCCGCTTCGACCATGCGTGCCCGCCACTCGTTGGCCAAGGGCAGGAGTTCTGACGGAATCTCCTCTTCGCGATAGCTGGTGCCTTGGTCGGCTTCGTTCCAGTAGATGGCCTTCATTTTCACCAGGTCGACCTGGCCGATGAAGTTTTCCTCAGCACCGATGGCCAGCTGAATGGGTACCGGGTGGTGGCCCAGGCGCTGGTCGATCTGCTTGACCACGCGCAGGAAGTCGGCGCCCTGTCGGTCCATCTTGTTGATGTAGGCCAGGCGTGGGACATGGTACTTGTTGGCCTGGCGCCACACCGTCTCGGACTGTGGCTCGACGCCATCGGCGCCGCTGAATACCACGACCGCGCCATCGAGCACGCGCAGCGAGCGCTCGACTTCGATGGTGAAGTCGACGTGGCCGGGGGTGTCGATGATATTGAAGCGGTACTTGTGGGCGAACTGCTTGGTCGACCCCTGCCAGAAGGCGGTGGTGGCAGCCGAGGTAATGGTGATGCCGCGCTCTTGTTCCTGGGCCATCCAGTCCATGGTGGCGGCGCCGTCATGCACCTCGCCCATCTTGTGGTTGACCCCGGTGTAGAACAGGATGCGTTCGGTGGTGGTGGTCTTGCCGGCATCCACGTGGGCGACGATGCCGATGTTGCGGTACAGCTCGATGGGCGTTGTACGGGCCATGACGGACTACCTGCGGATGGGCGGATTCTCCCAAGGTAGCAGACCGGAAGAATCCTGCTTTACCGCCGGGCCATCAATCGGCCTGGGCTTGCAGCATCCACTGGCCGTCGACTTCCCGGGCCAGGCCGCTGGCAGGCAGCAGGGCCAGCAGGCGGGCGTGCAGGCTGGGCTCGGTGAAGGTCTTGAGCGTGGTCAGATCCAGCACGCCGATGGGGGGCAGGTCGGCCTTGGTGTAGGACAGCCAGGCTTTCTTCAGCACTTGAAGCACGTCACTGCCAGCGGTACTGGCGAAGCGGCGATGCAGTTGGCGGTCTTCGAGGGTGAACGTGTGCTGGTGGCTATAGGTGCTTGGGTCGTTGCCCTCGGAGCAGCGATGGCAGCGGCACGAGCCCTCGCCGAAAGCATTGCGCAGGTAGCTGTTGAAGTCCACGACGGGCTTGAGGGTCAGGCGTTTGTCGACCTCGAACAGGTCGGCGATCAGGGGGTGTTCGGCGCTCACGCTAAATCCTCGGGTGGTGGGGCATGTATCGGCGGGCACCCTAACAGATCGGGGCCTTCAGATCACCTGTTGCAGGTCTGGCCTAGTCGCTGGCAAGCGGTTCCCGCCTGGACCGCAGATCGTGCTGAAGTCGGGCAGTAGAGACAACCGGTAACGGCTACCGTACTCTACGCGCCTGCCTACATCCATCAATCGAGGTAACCCCGTTTGAGCAACAAGTACCCGTACATCGCCACCATCACTGTCAGCGCCGAAGATCGTGGCGGTGACGTCGAGGCGTCGGAAAACCCCAACATGCGTGTCGGTCTCGAAGCCGTGACCGAAGTGCTGAAGAAGGTGCATTTCGTCGGTACGCTCGCGGCCCCGGAAAAATCGGCCACGCATATCTGCGTGACCCTGGAGAATGGCCTGACCTACTATGGCCCTATCGTCAACGGCCATGCCGAGCTCGAAGGCGGCTGGATCGCCTTCGAGTCGGACATGCTGACCCCCGCTGAACTGGGCTTGTAAGCCTCAGGCCAACTCGGCCAGGCACTGCTCGAGGATATCCAGTCCTTCCTCGAGCACTTCGGCCTCGATGGTCAATGGTGCCAGCAAGCGAATGATGTGCCGCGCCTTGCCGCTGGGCATCAGCAGCAGGCCTTTGGCCCGGGCTGCTTCGATCACTTTGGCCAGCCGGGTTGGCGCAGGGTTGCCGTCGGAATCGACGCATTCGATCCCGCGCATGGCGCCCACGCCGGTCAGGCGGCCGATGCACCCACCCAGACCTGCCGCCTTCCACTTCTCGAATCGACGAACGATGGCCTGTTCCTGACGCTCGCCCCAGGTGGCGATGTTCTCGTCGGTCATCTGCGCCAGGCTGGCCAGGGCCGCCGCACAGGCAATCGGGTTGCCCGAGTAGGTGCCGCCCAGGCCACCTTTGGGTAAGGCCGCCATCAGGTCCTGCCGTCCGACCACCGCGCCCAGCGGCATGCCGCCGGCGATGCTCTTGGCCAGCAGCAGCAGGTCTGGCTCCATCCCTAGTCGCGGGAAGGCAAAGCGCTGGCCGGTGCGACCGAAGCCTGACTGAATTTCGTCGATGATGATCAAGATCCCCCGTTCGTCGCAGAAGCGCCGCAAGGCCTGGGCGAATCCGGGGTCGAGGGCGAGGAAGCCGCCTTCACCCTGAACCGGCTCGAAAATGAATGCAGCCACGTCTTCGACCGCCAGTTCGACACTGAACAGGCGGTCCATGGCCTTGAGTGCCTGCTCGCAGGTCACGCCGGTGTCGACGCTGGGGTAGGGCAGGTGATAAACCGGGCCGGGCAGCTCACCGACCCGTTGCTTGTAAGGGGCGACCTTGCCGTTGAGGTTAAGGGTTGCCAGGGTGCGACCGTGGAAGCCGCCGTCGAAGGCGATGATGGCGCGCTTGCCTGTGGCACCGCGGGCGACCTTGAGGGCGTTCTCCGCCGCTTCCGCGCCACTGTTGGTGAGCATGCCGGCCAATGGGTAGCTGACGGGTACGAACTGGCTCAGGCGCTCCATCAGCGCCAGGTACGGCCCATGGGGGGCGGCGTTGAAGGCATAGTGGGTCAGGCGCGCGGCCTGCGCTTGAATCGCCTCGACCACGGCCGGGTTGCAGTGGCCCAGGTTGAGTACGCCGATACCGCCGACGAAGTCGATATAACGTTTGCCGTCCGTGTCCCAAACTTCCGCATTGCGGCCATGGGAAAGTGTGATCGGATGAACGATGGCAATGGACTGGCTGATACTTTCCTGAGGCATGGGCACGCAAACCTTTGTTCAAGTTTCCCCCTATCCAAGCGTGCAAAGGTGTGAGACCGCAAACGAATTATTGGATTGCGATCATTCCATGGATTCGTGAACTGGCGGATTCGCTAGCCTCTTTAGGGCAACGGTGAAATGGATCGTGCTGTCTGCCGTTTGGGCGCTGTGGACTGGTACCGAGCAGAAACGTCAGAAGTTCATTCTCAAATGGAATCATGTGTTTCGAAAAGGTCGTTTGTTGACCCACGCCGATGGATTGATACTGGCCTGGAACAACGTTGACAACCGGTCGTGCGAAGAGGAGGGAAATATCCGCTACCGGCGCCTTCACAACAACAAGAACGAGCACTACGGACTTACCAGAATTCTGCTCCAACTTTCAGCCGCCCTTGCGGCGGCCAACCCATTCGAGGGTTCTCCATGGCTTCGCTACACAACAAGAAACAGCGTTCCTTGCAGCACGGCCTGACCTCACGTCAGGTGTCCATGATCTCCATTGCCGGCATCATCGGCGCAGGCCTGTTCATCGGTTCCTCCAATGCCATCGCCACCGCTGGCCCAGCGATTCTCATTTCTTATGCCATGACTGGCCTGCTGGTGCTGCTGGTGATGCGCATGCTGGGTGAAATGGCCATCGCCAATCCTAACAGCGGCTCGTTTTCCACCTATGCTGGCGAGGCCATCGGCCCTTGGGCGGGCTTCACCATCGGCTGGTTGTACTGGTGGTTCTGGGTGCTGATCATCCCGGTCGAGGCGATTGCCGGCGCGGATATTCTCCATGCCTATTTCCCGGGCGTGCCGTCATGGCTGTTCGCGTTCCTGATCATGGTCGTGCTGTCGGGCACCAACCTGATCAGCGTGAAGAACTTCGGCGCCTTCGAGTACTGGTTCGCGCTGGTCAAGGTGCTTGCCATCATCGCCTTCATCGTGGTGTGCAGCCTCGCCGTATTCGGCGCCTGGCCGCTGGCCGAGGTGTCTGGTGTCAGCCGCTTGTGGGACAACGGTGGCTTCATGCCCAACGGTTTCGGCACTGTGCTCGGTGGCGTGCTGATCACCATCTTCTCGTTCTTTGGTGCCGAGATCGTCACCATTGCAGCTGACGAGACGGCCAACCCGAAAGACAAGATCCGACGCGCCACCAACTTGGTGGTTTACCGCATCGCAATCTTCTACCTGGCGTCGATCTTCCTGGTGGTATCGCTGGTCGCCTGGAACGATCCGGGCCTGAAGGCAGTGGGTTCGTTCCAGCGGGCGCTGGAGGTACTCAACGTGCCGGGCGCCAAGCTACTGGTCGACGTAGTGGTACTGGTGGCCGTGACCAGCTGCATGAACTCTGGCCTCTACACCGCGTCACGGATGCTGTATTCCCTGGGGGCCCGTGGCCAGGCGCTTGGCATCACCAAGCGTGTCTCCGGCTCGGGTGTTCCAACCGTTGCGGTCATTCTCTCGACCCTGGCTGGCTTTGCGGGTTGCTTCGTCAACTATGTATTCCCCGGCAAGGTGTTCGGCTTCCTGTTGTCCACCACGGGCGCCATCGCCTTGCTGGTGTACCTGGTGATCGCCGTCTCGCAGTTGCGCATGCGTGCCCGTGCCGAGCGCGAAGGCCGTCCGCTGGAACTGAAGATGTGGCTGTTCCCATGGCTGACCTGGCTGGTGATCGGCACCATCGTCATGGTCCTGGGCTACATGCTGCTCAGTGATGCCTACCGTTACGAGACGCTGATGACTGCCGGGGTGACGCTGTTCATCCTGCTGGTGTCGCTGACCCAGCGTCGGGGCAAGGTAGTCGCTCAGACGGCGTGATCCTCCAGGGGGCGCGGTGCGCCCCCGTTTTGCGATTGGCGCTGACAGATTCGAGCGTTACCATCGAGGCAGGCATTTCTTCCCATTCCAACAAGCACAGGAAGCGCATGAACGACCAGACCCTTTCCCTTCAAGCCCTGGCCGCGCCGGACGGCACCTGCTATGGCTGCGGTTGCGCCCACCCCAGCGGTCTGCACGTGCAAAGCCATTGGGACGCCGATGGCATTCATCTGTCGTGCCGGCACACACCTGACAGCACGTTCAGCGGCTGGCCCGGCCTGGTCTACGGTGGCCTGTTGGCCATGCTGGTCGACTGCCATTCCAACTGGACCGCCATGGCCTATCACTACCGTGCCGAAGGTCGCGAGCCGGGCAGCTTGCCGCGCATCGACTGCGTCACCGGCACGCTCAACCTCACCTACCTCAAGCCGACCCCGATGGGCGTGGAGTTATTGCTCAAGGCGCGTGTAGAGGGCGAGGTGGGACGCAAGAGCCGCGTGATCTGTGAAGTCTGGGCTGGCGATGTGCTGACAGTGACCGCTGATTCGGTGTTCGTACGAGTCGATACCGACAAGCTCAAGCTCAAGGCCCACGGACAGGCTTGAAGGCCACGGGATGATGGTCAGCCGACCGCGATGCCTCTAGAGTGGCAGGACCATTCCCCAGGCAAGGTTGACCATGACCGATCTGAGCGCATTCCCGATCACTCAAAAGTGGCCCGCGAAACACCCTGAGCGGCTGCAACTGTATTCGTTGCCCACCCCCAACGGCGTCAAGGTTTCGATCATGCTGGAAGAGATCGGGCTGCCGTACGAGGTGCACAAGGTCAACTTCGACAGCAACGACCAGCTCACTCCCGAGTTCGTTTCCCTGAGCGCCAACAACAAGATCCCAGCGATTCTCGACCCGAACGGTCCGGGCGGCCAGCCGCTGCCGCTGTTCGAATCGGGGGCGATCCTGCAGTACCTGGCGGAAAAGTCCGGCCAGTTGCTCAGCGACGACCCGGCCCGCCGCTACCAGACCTTGCAATGGCTGATGTTCCAGATGGGCGGCATTGGTCCGATGTTCGGCCAGGTGGGCTTCTTCCACTTCTTCGCGGGCAAGGAATACGAAGACAAGCGCCCTCGCGACCGCTACGTCAACGAATCGAAGCGCCTGCTCGGCGTGCTCGACCGACACCTGGAAGGGCGGCAGTGGATGGTGGACGAGTACAGCATTGCCGATATCGCCATCTTCCCCTGGGTGCGCAACCTGGTGGAGCGCTACAACGCCCGGGAGCTTGTGGGGTTCGATGAGTTCAAGGAAGTGCAGCGTGCGCTGGCTCGGTTCCTCGAACGCCCAGCGGTGCAGCGTGGGCTGAAAATTCCGGGTTGAAGTATTTGAATGGACGGGTAACGGCGTCGTCTTGACTGTACCGGCGTCATCGCCGGCAAGCCGCCGCCTACAGGATCTGCGCTGTCCGTGTGGGAGGGGCCAGTGCCCCGGATTCAGAACACGTGGCTCAGAATCCAGTACAGGCACCCCGCCAGCAACATGGCCGCCGGCAGTGTCAGCACCCAGGCCATCAGCAGGTTGATCAGGGTGCGTTTCTGAATGCCCGAGCCGTTGGCCACCATGGTCCCGGCTACCCCTGAACTGAGCACATGGGTGGTGGATACCGGTAGCCCGAACATGTCCGCAGCACCGATGGTGCACATTGCCACCACCTCGGCCGAAGCGCCCTGGGCGTAGCTGAGGTGGGTCTTGCCGATCTTCTCGCCCACCGTCACCACGATCCGCCGCCAGCCCACCATGGTGCCCAATCCCAGCGCGATGGCCACGGCCACCTTGACCCACAGCGGGATGTAACGCGTGGCATCGTCCAATTGGCCTTTGAACATCTGTACCTGGCTGCGGGTGGCAGCATCGAAGGTGGCCAGGCGGTGCTTGTCGAGCAGGCGAATGGCTTCGCTGGTCAGGTACATGTCGTTGCGCACGTTGGCCATGGCCTCGGCTGGCACGCGCTTGAGCGACCCATAGCCTTTGACTTGCTCGCCGATCATACCGGTGAGTGCTGCCAGGGCGGGCACCAGTTGCGGGTTGGTCCTGGGCTCGGCAATGAACGCAGTCAGCACCCGGCGCGGATCGGCCGGCGCTGGCTGCGGGTCGCTGCGTACCAGCGCCTGGCGCGTCACTTCAGCGACAGCGGAGAACTGCAAGGCCTGCTCGTTCGGCATGGTCTTGTTCAGGGCGTACGCCATGGGCAATGTGCCGACCAGAATCAGCATGATCAGCCCCATGCCTTTCTGACCATCATTGGAACCATGGGCGAAGGACACGCCGGTGCAGGTCAGGATCAACACGCTACGGATCCACCAGGGCGGTGGGGTCTGGCCTTCCGGTGCCTGGTACAGCGCCCGGCGCTTGACCAGTGCGCGCAAGGCCAGCAGGAGCAATGCCGCGCAGGCGAAACCGACCAGCGGGGAAAAGAGCAGGGCATAACCGACCTTGCTGGCTTGGCTCCAGTCGATACCACTGGTGCCATCGCGGCCATGCATCAGGGCGTTGGCTACGCCCACGCCGATGATCGAGCCGATCAGCGTATGTGACGATGAGGCCGGCAGGCCCAGCCACCAGGTGCCAAGGTTCCAGATGATCGCCGCCAGCAAAAGGGCGAACACCATGGCGAAGCCAGCCGAAGATCCGACCTGTAGTATCAGCTCCACCGGTAGCAAAGCAATGATGCCGAAGGCCACCGCGCCACTGGAAAGCAGCACCCCCAGGAAGTTGCACAGCCCAGACCACACCACTGCCACTGGCGCAGGTAAAGAGTGGGTGTAGATCACGGTGGCTACAGCATTGGCGGTGTCATGGAAACCGTTGACGAACTCGAAGCCTAGAGCGATCAGCAAAGCCAGGCCCAGCAGCAGAAAGGGGGTGACAGTGGTGATGACCGTACCGCTGGCGGTGACGTCCTGTCTCAGGCTCCAGGCGGTATAGGCGATGCCCGCCAATAGCAGGCCAAAGAACAAGGTCAGGGTGGCGCGCCCAGGCTTGTGGGATAATTGCGGGCGGGCGTCGCGCTGGGCCAGGTGCGTCTGGGTGGCCAGTGACGGGGTTGCCATGGGGGCTCCGGTTGGCGTTGGGCGAAGTTGCCGAGGCCCCTGAGCATAGAAACAATTCGGGACGCTAGACTGATCTTTGTCAAAGAACTCGCTAGGCCAGGGACGAACGGTCAGCGCAGGAGAAACCCATGATTCACTGCAAGCGTGTCTACGATGCGGCGCAGGCAAGCGATGGCCAACGTGTGCTGGTCGACCGCCTGTGGCCGCGCAACAAACGCAAGGATGACCTGCAGGGAACCTGGTTGCGCGAGGTCGCGCCTTCCGTCGAGCTGCGCCAGGCATTCCATCGGGGTGAGCTGGATTTTGCCGTTTTTAGCCAGCGCTACCGGCAAGAGCTGGCGGCGCATCCCGAGCATTGGTACCCCCTGCTGGACCTGGCGGCCAAGGGGGACCTGACCCTGCTCTATGCCGGCAAGGACACGCGCCACAACAACGCACGGGTGTTGGCGCAATGGCTGGAGGATGAACTGGACCGACATGGGCCGGCAAGCTCGCCGGTGTGCTATGGCCATTGAACTGAAAGCCGCGACCGACGCCGATCGTACGTTCGCGCGCGATCTGACGCGGCGGGCGATGTTGCCGTACTACCGCGAGTTCGACTTGCTGTGGATCGAGGAAGCGTTCGACCAGGCGTGGGCCTGGCGCGAGCAATGGCTAGTGGTGGAGGGGGATACCGTACTGGGGTTCTGTAGCCTGAGCCAGGACCGGCAGGCGCTGTTCATTCGCGAACTGCACCTGTCGCCAGAACATCGCGGCCGGGGCGTGGGGAGTTGTGTGCTGGAGCAACTGGCCGACTGGGCGTCGCTGCGGCATTTGCCATTGTTGAGGTTGATGGTATTCAGGAGTAATCCGGCGCGATACTTATACTTGCGCCATGGCTTTCTAAAAGTCGGGGAGGCGGATTGTTTTTGGCAACTGCAGCGAGAAATAGACTAACGTAGCGGGTTCGCTGAAGCGCCGGCTACGTTAGTGAAAGCGAGAGCGCTGATAGGTTATGAGACGAAGGCCTCCAAGGTTGATTGGAAGGCGTCTTGGTGTATCAGTCAGTTACTCGGAGTGTTGTCTTAAATCGACCGGTGACCGTTTCTTTCTTATCGTCTTCTAGTGGATAGCTCACGTCGATCCTCCCCCATACCTTTTGACCCACTCGTTGAATAATGTGTACCTCGCCTTGAGTGGCTATGATTCGGCCATTTGGTGGGTAAAGGGTTACATCTAGTTGATCTGGGACTACCCAGTTGCCGTTGGTAAAGCTTGCGGTCCTCGTCTCGATAGCGACCACATAATTGCCTGAGGCTAAAGAGAAGGTGCCTTTGATCAAGGTGCTGTGGGAATCGAATTTGTCTGTTTCATATTTTAAGCCCGTGCTTTTGAATTCGATAACAAATCGGTTTTCGATCCATTTTGTCTCTTCGATCCATTGTGTATCAGTATTGCTCATTGTTAAGTCCTCGATTTTTGAGTGAGGCTTAAATGTAGCGAAAGAAGTATCCAAGGGGTACTGGTAAAAATGATAGGGCGCGCTCTTATATGCCGTGTGACCTTTTCATGTGGGCGAGTTTGAAGGTGGCATAGAAAAGGCGAAGCCCCGCACATGCCTGGACTCACTGTTGCTGCACCTGCACCGTCGCCCCCTGACGAACCGTAGCGTCGAGCAACTGCCCCTGCACCGGCAGCAGATCCCCGATCAATAAATTCTGCAACAAGGGCTTACCTTCGAAACGGTTAGCGCCCATCACGACATCCCGCATCCCCTCGACCCGTACCAGTGCCTTGCCGACCTGGCCCAGGCGATTGCCACTGAGTACCAGCGGCCCTGCCAGCGGTGTGGCATTGCGCAGGCTGACGGCATACTCCTGGGTATTGCCGATGCGGTTGTCGAGCAGTGCCAAGGCGCTGACTTCGCTGGCATCCACCGCGCTGCCTTGGCTACTGGCCAGCAGGTTATCTTCGACGACCAGCGGGGCAGCGGTGGTGGGTGCCAGGTTGCGTAACTGGATGCCATTGCCTCGGCTGTCACCCATGCGATTGCCGGCCAGCAGCACCGCGCCCTGTTGTTCGCTGACTTCGATGGCCGCCTTTGCCGCACCCAGAATGAGGTTGCCATCGACCTGGGCGCGGGTCTGGCCACGCAGGCGCACGCCGCTGTTGTTGTCGATGCCGCGTAGCTGGTTGTCCTGCAGTTTGACCTGGCTGTCACGCACGTCGATGGCGTATTGCTGCGACTTTTCGAACTGGCTGGCGGTGATGGTCGCCTGGCTGTGCTGCAACTCCACCGCGCTGGACATCTCGCTGAAGTGGCTGTCGCGGATGATCACCGTGGCGGCAGGTGTGTTCGCGGCTTGCTGGGCACTTAGGGCAGTGGTCAGTCCGCGGGACAGGTTGGCGTTGTAGCCCAGGCGCTTGAGGGTCGAACCAATCACCTGGGTATGGCTGCCGGCCCAGGCCACCACGAACGGCCGCCAGGCGCGGTCGGTGTTGCCTGGTCGGTCACCGGCCAGGCTTTGCAGGCTGGACTGGTTCAACCCCAGCCATCCCTGGTTGATCAGCGCTGTGCCCGAATGGCTCGACAAGTAAAGGCGGGTGCCCTCCAACACCAACCCGGCGTCGGCACCGATCATCAGCGGGTAGCTGAGCAGGTAACCGTCCTTGTAGCGCCTCAGGATGCGCGTATCGTTCAGCGCATCGTGCAACTGCGCCAGGGTGATGCTGCCCGCGCGCACCAGCACTACCTGAGGATGATGCGCCTGGTAGCCGGCGATGGCGCGGAACAGGCCGTTGTTGACGAATGGCTCGAAGGGCCAGCTGCCGGCCTGTGACGAGAACATCGGTTGCAGACTGACACTAGCGCGGCCCGCCGGGCGCGGGCGTTCTGCCTGATGGAACGTCACTGCCTCGCGCACCTGCTGGCGCAGTTGGTCGACCTTGTGCGTGCGTTGCTCCTGGGTCAGTGTGGTCAAGGTGTAGTTGACCGTCAGCGTCTGGCTGGCGGCCTGGGCAGTGCCGGCCAGGCCCAAGGTGACCAGGCAGGCGAGGGGGAAGCGGGCGAGGGCAGTCATGGGTCAGTTCCTTGATCCGGGCAATGAGGGGTAAAACGGTTTGATAGGGCCGCCGAGCTGGCTGTAGTTGTCCACATCGCCGTCTTCGCTGTCGTACAGCTGGCGCGCCAGGGCGTGGCCGGGATTGCGCTGCAGGAACGGGATCAACCAGGCCAGTTTGTACGGCGCTACATCCGCCTGGGACTGGCCTTCGAGTTCGGGCAGGTCGCGTGGGTCAAGCACCGTGCGAGCGGCGAAGTTGGCCAGAAGGTCCAAGGTCTGTTGGTCGTCGGCGCTCCACGGCAGGCCGTTGACGCGCGCCGATTCAGCCAGCAATACCAGGGGTACCAAGGCGTACTGGCTGTAGGTGGCGGCAAGCTTGGCCCGCGCCACTTCCAGCGGCAGGTAGGCGTAGCTGCCATCGCGGGAACGCACCGCCTGGGCCAGGCCACGACGTAGGTTGCCGTCGGCCCACTGGATGAAGTCGTCGCGCCCGACCAGCATGCCGGTGGCGGCTACGGCCCAGGCAGCCCAGTAGTCGTGGTTGTTGAAGTACACGCCTGGGGCATCGCGGCGTGGGTCGTACTCGTGGATCACCAATTCGGCCAGGCGAGTGAACCACGACTGCTGAGCCTCGCTCAGTCGCACCTTGCCGTCACTGGCTGACTGGGTCAGCAGCACGGTTCCGGCCATTGCCGCCAAAGCCCATTTGCGCGCGGCCATGCCTGTGCCGCTGGCATCCGGGTTGAGCAGTGCGCCGGCTTCGGCCCAGTCTTGCAGCCATTGGTCTTGGCAGGCCAGGGCCATGTTGGCGTCCTGCGGCTTTTTCGCCCGCTGGAAACGCTTGCCGGCGTAGATCAGCCCGCCGACGAACTGTTTGACCTGCTTGCCGATGCGTTCGCTGCCTGCATCGGGGCTGCTGCGCAGGGTCGACTTGCTGACGTCGCGCTGGTCGTACTTGCTCTGCAGGCGCAGGCTGCCGGTATAGGGCGGCGGAGGCTCCTTGCTGCAGGCCAGGGTGTGGTAGTCGGCGATCATGGCCGCTTGTGGCGTGGGATGCGCAGGCCAGATCGACTGGGCTGCCTGAGCCTGGGGGGGGAGCAGGGCCAGGGGAAGCAGCGAGGCAGCCCCGATGAGCATCTTCAAAGACACAGACGAGTCTCCACCTCGGTGGCCGCAGTGCCCGCCTTGGTCGGTTCCATGAACACCGACAGCAAGTTGGCCCCGGCAAACGCTGGGTCCTTACTCAGTTCCAGGTAGTACTGCCCGCCGCTGACGGCTGCCTCGCGACGGAACCACACCTTGTCGCGCGCGCCATTGTCGTAATAGACGATGATGTAGAAGTCCTTGATGTTCTTGTCGCTCAGGCGGATGTCGAGAAACCCCTTCGAACCACTCAACGACTGGCGCGAACTGCCCGCGTTGCTCAGCAGCTCGATGCGCTCGCCAACCTTCAGCGCCGGGTGTTGCAACTTCGACCCCAACACTTGCCTGTTGGCCGAGCAGCCGCCCTGAACCGCCGGCACCAACTGGCGATACATCAACGGCGAATCAAGCCGGTAGTTGGCCGGCAGTTCCCAGACGATCAACTTGGGCGGGGCCTTGGGGTCGTAGTCTTCCGACAGCAGGTACGCCAGCAGCGAGCCGTCCTCACCGACACCCGGCAGGGCATAGTTGAGTACATCCACACTCAGGTATTGCTTGAGGTAGCCGTCGAAATTGAACTGCTTGCTCTCGTCTTCACGTGCAGCGGCGTTGCTGTCTCCCACCAGGATCACTTGCGGGTCTGGCGCTTCGTCGAACAGCGCATCGGCGCTGTCGGCCACCGGGATGGTCTGGAAGCCGCGCACGTACTGGAAGCCATAGTTGTTGCCACAGATGTTGCTCAGCGCCAGGTTCAGCGTGCCATCCTTGGGCACCATTACCCCAGGCTCGGTGCGATACTGCTTCTTGGTCAACTCGCCGTAGAACGGTTGGCGGCGGATCTCTTCGGCCATCAGTCTGGCAGTGGCTTCGGCGCCGGCCGGGGTCCAGTGGTGGTCGCGGCGGAAGAAGTACTCGCCCTGAGGCGGCTGCTGCACCAGTTGCATCATCGGCGCCACCACTGCACCACCCTGGCGCAACTGGCCAAGGTAGGCACTGAGGTGGGCGCTGGCCTGGGCATAGTCGAAACCGTGCAGTTGGCCTTCGAGCAGTTTGTCGCGGTGCATCAGCCCGCGGGTGGGCTGGACCGCCATGGCCACGTGGATGCCCTGGCGCTGGAAGGCCTGCATCAAGCGGGCGAACTCCGGGCGCATAGGGGCGGGAATGCCGAAGTCGTTGGTCAGGTCCACCGCCGAGCGGAATAGCCAGCGGTCCTTGCCGGGTACGATTTCGCGCATCAGCTTCATGCGCCCCTCGGTGTAACGCTGTGGGTCGCTGAGCGCCGGGCAGACCATGCACCGCAGGTTCTCACAGCCGGCTTTTGGCGCCTGTGCGGCCTGGCCAGGCAGGCTCAGCAGGGCCAGGGCTGCGCTTAGAGACACACTTACTAGGGTCTTCATGTACCTATCCATCCTTGCAGCGTGGGCGTCACTCGGTGGGGTCGATGCTGTTGGCCTGGGTCATGCTGCGGTAGCCGTTGCCCTGGGGCAGCAGCACATAGCTGTACGAGCGACCCTTCTTGAGGAACTGATCGTCGAATTCCGCCACCTTCTGATCGGCGACATAGGCGGCGAAACCGATCTTGAGCTCGTTGACCATGCGGCTGCCGGTCTGGCCGTTGGCCAATGGGTCGACGACCACGTGCTTGCCGTCCTCGGTCTTGAGCGCCGCTTGTGCCGGTGTGAGGTTGTAGAAGGCGATCTGTGCCTTCTTCGGCTCGTTGACGTATTTGTCGGCGATCAGCTTCAGTTGCTTGCCGTCGTAGATCACGGTGCTGGCGGCGTTGGCCTTCAGCTGCGGCTCGATGGATTGCCCGCCGACCGCGATCTTGTGGCTGCCGGCTGAGGTGAAGCGGTAGCCACTGAGCTGGCCGGGCGCAACCTTCTGCGGGTTGACCTTGCCGCTCAACGTGACGTCGATGCTGCGGTCCGAGAGGTTCAGCACGCGGACGAAGGCCGAATCGGCAGGGGCTACTGCATCGTACAGGTCGGCATTGCCTTCGGCGGTGTAGCCCGCCTGGCTGGCGGTGGCCAGGACAACGGCGGTAAACAGGTGAGCAGGTTTCATCAGGTTCTCCTTGATTCGTCAGAAATGCTGGGGCACGGCGCTGCGGCTGAGCGCGCCGGGACGGTGGGCGAGCAAGGTGCGAAGGGGGAATTCCCATACCACCGTTTCGATCTGTGGGTTGGCCAGTTGATCGCTTGCCAGGAACTGGTTCATGGCTTCGAACGGGCCGCGGGCCTCGACGGCGATGCTCAGCAGGTCGCGGTTGAGTGCCTCCTTGAGAAAGCCGACGAAGTTCCAGTCGTCGATCTTGCTGTAGCTGGTGCCTACCAGCAGCAGGCTCTGCTCCTGCTCGGCGAATAGGTCATCGCTGCTTTGTTCGGCCTTGAGGGTTTCGTACAGCTTGATCGGGTTGGCTCCGAACTGCGGCGCCAGGCGAGCATGGTCGAACTGGATGTAGTTCATCAGGTCGCCCTTGATGCTTTTCTCCCCGGACGGGTGCGAGAGGTAGACCTGATCACCCAGCAATTGCGGACGTTGACGTGCCAGTTCGTAGGCGGCCAGGCGCGCACCTTCTGGGCTCCAGTGGGTGTCGGATTTCAGGAACAGCTTCGGGCCGCCAAGGTTGGCCAGGAACGCGCTGCGCAGCGGCACCACGTCCAGCTGGTGTCGTTGCAGCTCGCTTACGAAACGGTCGTACAGGCCGGTCACCCTGGGGTCGAACGCATGCTCGGCGTGCGCTGCATACACATCCAGCTTCATTGGCAGCGGCAGTACCACCAGTTGTTTGCCGTGTTCGGCCAATTGCGCGCGGACCTTGACGATCTGCTCCAGCTGGCCCGTCAGGTTGGCGTCCAGGTCATTGGGCACGCGGTATTCCTGGTTGGTGTAGAGCCAGCCATCCTTGCCCAGCACCACGCCTTTGGTACCTTCGCCGAACAGCTGGAACTGCGCGTCGGCCCACAGCGTCACGGAGGGGGCTCGCAGGAAGAAGCGCTTGTCGTACACCTGCTCGAACTTGCGTAGCAGCTTGCCGTCGACGAATAGGTTCCAGGCATCGCTTTGGGTGCGGGCGAAGCTGAACACCGGTGGCAGCGAGTAGACGAACATCGCCCCGAGTGCCAGCGCGAACAGAATGCCATTGGCCTTGCTGGCCGAATTCATCACCGGATACATGGCCGTCTCCTAGAACTGGAAATACAGGAAGGGCGAGAACGAATTGGCCGCCAGGCTGCTCAGCGCCAACAGGAAACCGCCCCACAGCAACACGCTGTGCAGCGCGCCGACATGGCGCATGAAGTACCCCGTCTTGTTGCCAGCGTAGAAGCGCACATTGTTGATGCCCGCCAGGACCAGCCAGGCCAAGGCCACCAGGGCGAAGGCCATGGCCATTTTCGAGGCGCCGAGCACGTACAGCTCCAGCGAGCCGAAGCCGTTGAAGCCGAACAGCGCTTTGTAGATGTCGATGCTGTGGCGCAGGTCCATGGTGAAGAACAGTGGCATGCTCAGCACGATCAGCAGGCCGGTGCGCAGGTTGCGGCTCAGGTGGTATGGGGTGCTGACTTTGGTCGCCAGGTTGAACTTGCGTTCCAGTACCATGCCAACGCCGAAGAACAGTCCCCAGCAGATGAAGGCGAAGCTCGCCCCGTGCCACAACCCGGACAGCAGCATGGTCCAGATGAGCGCCGGCAATGCGCCGGCCACGCGCTTGCGTACCAGGGGCATGTACACATAGTCGCGCAGGAAGTGCGCCAGGGTCATGTGCCAGCGCGACCAGAACTCGGTGATGCTCTGCGACACATAGGGCTGGTTGAAGTTTTCCGGGAAGCGAAAGCCCATCATCAAGGCCAGGCCCAAGGCCATGTGGCTGTAGCCAGCAAAGTCGAAGTACAACTGCAGGGTGGAGACCACCAGGCCGAACCAGGCGTCGCTGAACTGCAGGGTGCCTTCGCTGACGAACAGCGCGTTGATCGGCGCCAGGCGGTCGGCGATCAGTACTTTCATGATGAAGCCGAGCATGAAGCGGCACACGCCCAGCGAGAACAGCTCCAGCGAATGGGTGCGTTCGCGCAGCTGCGGCGCCAGTTGGCTGTAGCGCAGGATCGGTCCGGCCACCAGGTGCGGGAACAATGCGACGAAGGCGGCGAAGTCGATGAAATTGCGCGTCGGCGTGGCGTCCTTGCGGTAGATGTCGACGATGTAGCTCAGGGCGTGGAACACATAGAACGAGATGCCCAGGGGCAGGAAGATGTTTTCCAGGGTCCAGGTGTCGATGCCCAGTGGCGCCAGCAGCAGGGCCAGCACTTCGGCGCCGAAGTTGGCGTACTTGAAGTAGCCCAGGGTCGAGAGGTTGCCGGCTACACCGATCCACAGCAGACGAAGCGCCCAACGTTTGTCCGCCGCGTCGAGGCGCGCCTTGATGCGCAGGCCGAACCAGTAGTTCCAGTAGGTGATGCCGACGAACAGCAACAGGAAGTCCGGTCGCCACCAGGCATAGAAGAGGTAGCTGGCGACGACGATCACCGTCGAGCGCCACTGCGCCCTGGCCAGGAAATACACGGCCAGGAACAGCGGCAGGTAGAGAAACAGGAACACGTTGGAGGCGAAGATCATGGCGCTGCCCGTCCTTAGTAACTGATGACCACGCCGACGCTCAGCTGGTAGTCGTCGCCGGTTGCCAATGCACTGCCGGCATTGAGGTAACTGGCGCTGACCAGTGCGTTGACATCCAGGTGCTTGCCGTCGAGTGCCAGCGGAAACATCTTCCAGTAGTAATTGAGGTCGACCATCTGCCCGACATTGCGGCCATTGCCATTGCTGCCCTGGGCGATTGCACGGTTGCGCTCGGCCCGTTGGTCGCCGTTCATGCGGATGGGCAAAGTGCCGTCTTCATCGCGCAGGTCGAGCTGGGTCACGCGCAGGTCCAGGGCGCTGCGGGGAGTGGGCTTGGTCTCGACGGCGATGCCGTAGTAGCTGAGGTTGCGCAGGTCCAGGGCAACGAACGAGCTGGTCAGGCGCGTGCTGTAGGACCCGCTGCGGGTGATGCGGTCCGACTGGATGGCATTGAGGCGAAAGCCATCGTTCTCGTCGCTTGGCTTGTCGGTGAGGCCGCCGCGCAATGCGATACGTGGCGTCCAGGGCAGCGTGTCGAAGCGTTTGCCGACCTCACCCAAGGCGGCCCAGCCCTTGCTGCCGTGGCCAGTTGTGGTCGTGCCATTGCCGTCGGTGTTGTCCATCTTGCCATCCAGGGCGGCCAGCTCCAGGTGGTAGTCACTGAGCGCCGGCAGGCCCAGGTTGTCGCCCTTGAAGAACAACCCGTAGCGCAGGCCCTTGAAGTCGTAGCGGTCTTCGGCGTCGTGGCCGCTGTGGTCGTTCTCGTGCATCAGGCGCACGCCGGCCTGGTTGTTCGGGCTCCAGCGGTAGGCATACTGACCCATCACGTAGGTGGTGCGCGCTTCGCTATCGGCAAGGCTGTTCACATCGGTGTTGTAGTTGTGAAACTTCTGGCCAACGGCGATGAACGCCTCGGAGAACGTGTCCTGGTAGTTGAAGCGCAGCGATTCCAGGCTGTCGTCCCACCAGATGCCGTAGTCGTCGTAGAAGCGCTGCCGGCCAAGTGACGCGGAATACCGCGGGTCGTCGCCGATCAGGTTGCGCTTGACGTACAGCTCGCGCAGCTCGGCGTACCAGCCCTCGGGCTGTTCGCGTTCGCTGCTGTTGGTGGCTTCGTTGGTCAGGTTGCTCGACTCGCTGGAGTCGTAGTTGAGCCACAGGCGGCCGTAGACCATCCATTTGGCCCAGCGCTTTTCGGGCGAATACCAGGCAAATGATGGCTCGTAGCGCAAGCTGTAAAACATTTCGCGATCGCTGCCGACTTGCGAGTCTTCCGGGCCGTAGCCGGTCTGCACGGTGAGTTTGTTGAAGAATTCCGAGGTGATCAGCGGCTCGCTGCCATCGGCTGTGGCAACACGCACCGGCGCGTTGCTGTCGGCTTCGGGGCCGGTGATTTCTTCGGCGGCCAGGACCACGGACAGCGGCGTCAGGGTGAGCAGGGCAGCGAACAGGGGATGGTGGGTTTTCACAGCGTGGCCTCCTTCAGCAGATCGTTGCGCGCGGCCAGGGCACGCTCGATGTCATCCTTGGGTAACGTCTTTTCCAGGCGTCGGACCAAGCTACGGGCGCTGCGCTCGCCGAGGTCTAGCGCGATCCGCGCATAGGTGTAGGCCTTGACCGGGTCATGGCAAAGGGCGCGGCCATAGGCGTGCAACGTGGCCATGCGGTACCAGGCGGCGGTCGAGCCCTTGGCAGCCTCTTCCTGGAACAGCGCCAGGGCTTTGTCCTGGTCGGGTTGGTCCTGCACGCCCTTGCTGTAGTAGTCGGCCAGCAGCAGGCCGGCACCGGGATACTGGCTGGCGCGCAGTTCGTCGATCAGGGCCCGGGCCTTCTCCGGGTCCAGGGTCAGCCAGTTGTTGACCATGTAGAACGAGGCCTGCAACGCCTTGGCCCGCATCGGCTCGCGCAGGCGGACTTGATCGATCAGCGCCTGGGTTTCCTCGGCGTTGTGCTCGGTGGGGTTGGAGATCATGAAGTTGGCCTTGGACACCATGGCCGGGACGAAGCCCCTGGCGACGGCCTCGTCACGCCAGCGTTGCACCTGTGCGGTGGCGATCGCCAAGGCATCGGCCTGGGCTTTGTCACGGGCCTGCTGTTCGGGCGTCGGTGCGACGGGCGGCGTGTCAGGCTCGCGGCTCTGACGTTCGATACGGTCGGCTTCCTGCTCGGCGCGCTGAACACTGGCGATGTTGTCGAGCAGCGAGGCGATACGGTGCACGATATCGACTGGTAATTGACTGCGCTGCGCCTCCAGTGAAGTGGCGAAAGCCGGGAACAGTTGGTCTTGTCGATCACCGAGGAAGGCGTAGTAGCGGTCGATCGCGCGCGCATCGAAGCGCACGGCCTCGCGGTACCAGCGTTCGGCCGCGCACTGGTCGCCCTGGCGCTCGGCAAGCACCGCCCGGTACAGCTGCGGGCGGCAGTTGAGCAAGCACGAGCGCTCGTAAAGTTCCAGCAGTTCCGCCGCCTGGTCGACGCTCACCAGTTGCGGATAGGTGAGGAACACTTCCAGTGTGGTACTGGCGTTGCGTGGGTCGAGTGTGCTCTGGTAGCGGGTCAGGGCGCGCTCGAACCATGGCCGTTGTGCTTCGCGAAGACTGGGGGTGCGGTCGATCAGCCGGGCCAACGAGGCCAGTGCCGGAACCATGCCTTGGCCATCGCCGAACGCGGTGTGATAGAGCGCAACCACCTCCTGACGGCTGACATCCTCGCGGCTGGCCAGGACATCGCCCAGCAGCAGCGTACTGGCCAGATCACCGCGCTGTGCCAGTTCACGCAAATCGGCGCTCACATCGGCGCTGGGATCCTTGAACAGGGCATAGCGCACCTGCTCCAGGCTCTGGCCGGCAGTCGCGCTGCCCGCACAAGCCAGGGTGAGACTGGCCAGCAGCAAGCGCGTGGGCGTCATCAGGGTCATGGCATTGTCCTCGACAGGCTCAATTGGCACGGCCAAAGGGCAGGCCAAGGTACAGGTCGACCGCGACTGCCTTCTGATAGGCCGAGGCTGGCAGCGGGCTGTCTGGCTGAATCGTCAGGGCCAGGTTGCGATTGACTTCATCGACCCGGGCATCGACCACCTTGCCGCTGTAGTGCTGGTCCAGGCCGAACACCTGCATGTCCACCAAGCGCACGCGGTCGACATCGGCCAGCTTGTCGAACGGCACATTGGCGCGCACGAAGAGCCCTTGGTCCTTGGGCAGCAGGTGCATCAGCGGCGCATCCTTGTAGCCGTACCCATCCAGGCGTTGGGTCGGGTAGTACACCTGGCAGTCGCAGGGGCTGTTGATCACCGTTTCGAGGGTGGCGCGGCCTAGCAAGGCTTGCAGATCGCCCGGGGCGAGGTCGGCCACTGCCTTCATGTCGGCCGGGCTGGTGAAGCTGGTTGCCAGCTGGGTGGACACGTTGGCCAGCGGCTGGCCGGCTTGCACTTCGGTGGCGCCGGCAGGCAGCAGGTACTTCACGTAGCCGTTGTCGGGCATGCTGATGACCTGGGCGTGGGTGGACACCTGCGCCTGGACCGCCGGAATGCGGAAGAACAACAGGTAACCCTTGTAGCCGACGAAGGCCAGCGCCGCCAAGCCTGCGGCGGTGTACAGCAGGGTGCCGGTAAAGGCCTTGAGGCGGGCACCGGGGGTACGTGCCGTGGCGTACTTCTGCTTGCGCTCCTTGATGTAGTTTTCCCGTTGCATGACGTTGAACAGGCCATTGATGTCGGCGATTTCACCCGACAGGTAGGCGCTGATCAGGTAGCGCAGGATGTCGCGCTTCTGTGCGTCGAGCTCGACGAACTGCGCGCCCACTTCGCTGCCGCGCTGCGAGACGATGCGGATCTTGCTGTCGATGCTCAGGTCGACCTGGTTCAGGCGCAGGCGGATCGAGGCGTCGTACAGCGCGCCGATTTTCAGCGGCGTTTCGTGACGCAGGCCCATGCCTCCCAGGGAAATGTCCTGCAGGGCCGTTTCGAACGCTGCCTGACCTGCGGCGGACAAACGCACGCGTGCGTTCATGCGGGTGCGTACATGCTGGCGTTCGTCGATCGCCTCATGAACGATGTTGGCCGCTGTCTTGCCCGGGGCCACGGGAATGTTCGAGCTACTCATGTGCAGGCGCCTTTCCTTAACGTTGCGTTGAGTTATCGGGAGACTTCGAGGAGAACGGTGATGACCCCGAAGAAGATGGCGATCGAGGAGCACAGCATCGCCTTCGAGGACCAGCGGTTGAGGGTCGCATCGAAGTCGACGTTGCCGGTGCTCAGGGTGGTCTTCTGCCGCGTCCAGCTTTGCTGGTCCATGTGGAACATCGCGTAGACCTTCATCAGCGAACCGACGATCTGGTTGTAATAGAGAACGAAGGGGTACATCGGGCTGACCGGGTGGCCGGCGAAGACGAACAGCACGGTCACCAGGCTGCGTGAGAGCAGTACCCAGAACAGGTACACCAGCAGGTACTGGATGCCGAAGATCAGCCCCGCCATCACCGAAGCCGTCAGGCCCATCAGGCAGGTCCACATCGAGATGCGCTGGTCCAATAGGACGTACAGGGTGAACAGCCCGAGGCGAGCACGCCCGAGCAGGGCGGTGGCGCGGAAGTTCTGGCGCAGTGAGTTGCCGTACCAGCGAAACATCAGTTGGCGGGTGGCGACCCAGAAACTGTCGCTTGGCGGGTGCTCGACGGTCAGGGTGTGGCTGTCGGGCACGTAGAAGGTGTCCCAGCCGGCGCGCATCAGGCTCAGCCAGCTCGACTTGTCGTCACCGGTGAGGAATTGGAACCGGCCCAGACGCCAGTGTTCGAGGAAGTCGGCCTCGACGTCGCGGATGAATTCGGGGTCGGTCATCACGCTGGCACGGAAGAACGACAGCCGCCCGGTGAGGGTCAGGACCCGGTGCGAAAGTGCCATGGAGCACATGTTGATATGCCGCTGCACGAAGCGCATTGAGTGCCACTGACGCATCCAGCGGCTGCCTTCGACTTCGCAGAACTCGTTGGTGGTCAGCCCGCCGACATTCGGCAGCAGGGCGAACAGCTTGACCGCGCGCTCCACACAGCCGGGCAGCATCATGGTGTCGCCGTCGACCACGCCGACCACCGCATCGTCCAGCGGCATCTGCCGGGACAGGGCACGGAAGGCGTGGGCCAGGCCATCGCGCTTGCCGGTGCCGCGTGCACGGACGATCACCAGCCTGATATCGTCGCGGTCCTTGACCTCGTTGCGCAGGATGTCCTTGATGAACGTCTCGTCGCCTTTCTCGACAATCGAGGCGATCACCGTGCAGGGCACCTTGAGCCGTTGCACTTCCTGGAACACCGACTGGTAGACCTTGAAGGTGGTCAGGGTCGGGATGCGGAAGCTGGTCACCACCATGAACAGGTGCGAGGGCAGGGCCGCATCGCCCATGCGTTCGACCTGGCGGCGCAGGCGTGGGAACTTCAGGTGCAGGAAGTACATGCCGCGCACGTAGTGGACGACCGCGTTACCGTAGCGCCACATGCCCAGCGTGCCGATGATGAAGATGAACAGGTGATGGTTCGGGTCCAGGTACTGCGGCGCGACCATCTCCGACGCCAGCGCGATCAGCCCGGCCAGGCATGCCCAGGCGAAGAAGCTGGCGCCTGCACGCAGGTAGCCGGGTGCCTCGAAGGGATGCTGTTGCTGTCGATCCATGTAGCTTCAACTCCTGTTGTCGGGTGCCCGATGTCGATCAACGAAGGTGATTTCGTCGACGGAACTCGGGGCTTGTGGGTGCTGGCGGAGCCTGCGAAGGGCTGCATAGCAGCCCCCGGACGCAACTAATTGCGTCGCTGGCTCCGCCGACTCCCACGGGACGGCGGGTTAGGCACGCTGCCGGTTACCAGCAGATGCCCTGACGTTGCGCGTCGCTGGTCTGGGGCATGAAACCGACCAGGTCGATCACCCGTTTGCCATCACTGGCCTCCAGAGCCTGGGCGAAGCGTGCGTCGTTGTTGCCCAGGACGATGACCTCGGCGTCGTCGATCACCTGGTCGAGGTCGCTGTGCAGCAGGGAGGAGACGTGAGGGATCTTCGATTCGATGTAATCGCGGTTAGCCCCGAAGACCCGTGCGTACTCGACGTTGGCATCGAAGATACGCAGGTCATAGCCTTTGCCGATCAGGCGCTCGGCCAGTTCCACCAACGGGCTTTCGCGCAAGTCGTCGCTGCCGGCCTTGAAGGCCAGGCCGAGCAGGGCGATCTTGCGTTTGTCCTGGCGCTCGATCAGGTCCAGGGCGTTCTGCACCTGGTTGCGGTTGCTGGCCATGATCGACGCCAGCAGCGGGTGCTCGACGTCCAACTGGCTGGCGCGGTAAGTGAGGGCGCGTACGTCCTTGGGCAGGCACGAGCCGCCGAAGGCGAAGCCGGGGCGCAGGTAATAGCGCGACAGGTTGAGCTTGTAGTCCTGGCAGACCACGTCCATCACCTCGCGGCCATCGACGCCCGAGGCTTTGGCGATATTGCCGATCTCGTTGGCGAAGCTGACCTTGGTGGCGTGCCAGACGTTGCAGGTGTACTTGATCATCTCGGCGACTTCCACCGACTTGCGGATCACCGGTGCGTCCAAGCCCTCGTACAGTGAAGCCAGCAGGTCGCCTGATTGGCTGTCCAGCTCGCCGATCACGGTCATGGCCGGGAAGTCGTAGTCCTTGATGGCGGTGCTTTCACGCAGGAATTCGGGGTTCACCGCGACGCCGAAATCTTCACCGGCCTTCTTGCCTGAAGCCGCTTCCAGGATCGGGATCACCACGTTTTTCACCGTGCCCGGCAGCACGGTGCTGCGTACCACCACGGTGTGGCGGCCAGCCTTGTCGCGCAGGGCCGTGCCGATCTCGCGGCAGACCGCTTCCATGTATACCAGGTCCAGGTCACCGTTCTTCTTGCTTGGTGTGCCGACGCATAGCAGGGAAAGGTCGGTGGCGAAGATCGCGGCCTGGACATCGGTGGTACCACGCAGTCGGCCTTTGCTGACGCCATCGAGCAGCAACGCTTCGAGGCCAGGCTCGACGATGGGCGACTTGCCCTGGTTGATGAGGTCGATTTTCGCTGGAGAAATGTCTACCCCCAGCACGGTGTGGCCACGTGCCGACAGGCACGCCGCGCAGACTGCGCCTACATAGCCAAGTCCAAAGATACTGATGTTCATAGATCCCTCTTCCTCGGGCGCGGCAACGCCGGCCGAGATACTCAGTTTGGTTAGTTTTCGATCGGCAGGCGCGCAGAAGTTAGCCGCGCTCGGAAGTGGCGTAACAGGCTGTTTCTTAGTTGTCTATTTACATCCTAAGGGGGTTTTTATTTTTGCTGCAAGTGTTGGTGTTCTTAAAGTTGAAAATAACTAAAAGGTTTCTCGTTAAGTTTATAAAACCGTTAAAAATCAAATAGTTAAAGTTTTATGATAGTTAGGCGTCAAAAAATTGTTTGCTGTTGAAGGGGCGGTAAAATGACGTCAAATCTGCGTCTTTTCGGCTTTTTGCGGTGTTTTCGCCACGCCTAAAAGGGCCGGAGAATGTCCGGTTAATTGATCTTCCCCTGCTGGTGTGATTGCTTTTCAAGGATTTGCCTCCCCGTTGATTTAATTGTCGGGGCAGGCGGTGGTGGCATACAGATGAAACCCTGGGTTGCGACAATCGAAGGGGAGGGCCGTAGTGGCATTTAGATATCTAATTGCGCATGATGCTATTGGGTTTCGTTGACTGCCGGCTTCCGGCCACAGGGCATCCGGGTGGATGCTGGGGCAGTGACCAGGTCAAGACTGCGCCCGTGGAACGGCAAGGTCGTCCGCGCAGCAGCGCCAGACGTTTCTGACAGAAGTTTTACGCTAGGTCCGCCACGAAAAATTTTGTTAAGGTGGCGGGATCCAATCGCCCTGTTGACGAGGTGTGTGCTTGATTAGGGTCCTAGTGGTCGACGATCACGATCTGGTACGAACCGGTATTACCCGCATGCTGGCCGACATCGACGGCTTGCAGGTGGTGGGCGAGGCGGATTCAGGCGAGTCGGCGCTCAAGCAGGTCCGCGAACTCAAGCCGGACGTCGTCCTGATGGACGTGAAAATGCCTGGGATCGGTGGCCTGGAGGCCACCCGCAAGCTGTTGCGTAGCCACCCTGACATCAAGGTGGTGGCAGTGACCGTGTGCGAAGAAGACCCATTCCCCACGCGCCTGATGCAAGCCGGCGCCGCCGGTTACCTGACCAAAGGCGCAGGGCTGGACGAAATGGTCCAGGCCATTCGCCTGGCTTTCGCCGGGCAGCGCTACATCAGCCCGCAGATTGCCCAGCAACTGGCGCTCAAGTCCTTCCAGCCCCAGGGGTCGCCTTTCGATGCCCTGTCCGAGCGGGAAATCCAGATCGCCCTGATGATCGTCGGTTGCCAGAAGGTGCAGATCATCTCCGACAAGTTGTGCCTGTCGCCCAAGACCGTCAATACTTACCGCTATCGGATCTTCGAAAAACTCTCCGTCACCAGCGACGTCGAGCTGACGTTGCTGGCCGTTCGCCACGGTATGGTCGACGCAAGCCTGTAAAGACCCATGTCCCAGATTTTTGATGCCAGTGCATTCCTGGCAACCTGCAGCGGCCGCCCGGGCGTGTACCGGATGTTCGATGCCGAGGCACGTCTGCTTTACGTGGGCAAGGCCAAGAACCTCAAGAAACGCCTGGCCAGCTACTTCCGCAAGACGGGGCTGGCGCCGAAGACCGCTGCCTTGGTAGGCCGCATCGCCCAGGTCGAAACCACCATCACCGCCAACGAGACCGAGGCATTGTTGCTGGAGCAGACCCTGATCAAGGAGTGGCGACCACCCTACAACATTCTGCTTCGCGACGATAAATCCTACCCCTATGTGTTTCTCTCCGATGGCGAATTCCCCCGCTTGGGGATCCACCGTGGGGCGAAGAAGGCCAAGGGGCGTTATTTCGGTCCGTACCCCAGCGCAGGGGCTATCCGTGAAAGCCTGAGCCTGTTGCAGAAGGCCTTCTCGGTACGCCAATGCGAAGACAGCTATTACGCCAACCGTACCCGGCCGTGCCTGCAGTATCAGATCAAGCGCTGCAAAGGGCCGTGCGTTGGCTTGGTCGATGCACAGGAGTATGCCGAGGATGTACGCCACTCGGTGATGTTCCTCGAGGGGCGCAGTCAGCAGTTGGGCAACGAGCTCAATGCCGAGATGGAGAAGGCCGCCATGGCCCTCGATTTCGAGCGGGCCGCGGAGCTGCGGGACCAGATAGCCCTGTTGCGCCGGGTGCAGGACCAGCAATACATGGAGGGTGGCTCGGGCGACGTCGATGTGGTCGCCGCCTTCGTCAACCCCGGTGGGGCCTGTGTGCACCTGATCAGCGTGCGCGGCGGTCGGGTGTTGGGTAGCAAGAACTTCTTCCCTCAGGTGGGCATCGAGGAAGAGGTTGCTGATGTGATGGCTGCGTTCCTGTCCCAGTATTACCTGGGCAATGCCGAGCGCGAGTTGCCGGGCGAGCTGATCGTCAACGTGCTGCACGAGGACTTCGACGCGATCCGCGAGGCCTTGCACAGCTTGCGTGGTCGTGAGCTCGCGATCAGTCATCGCGTGCGTGGCACCCGTGCCCGCTGGCAGCAGTTGGCGGTTACCAACGCCGAGCAGGCGCTCAACGCCCGCCTGGCCAACCGCCAGCACATGGCTGCGCGTTTCGAGGCGTTGGCCCAGGTGCTGGGGCTCGATGAAGTGCCACAGCGCTTGGAGTGCTACGACATCAGTCACTCCAGCGGCGAGGCCACCGTGGCCAGTTGCGTGGTGTTTGGCCCGGAAGGTCCGCTCAAGTCCGACTATCGTCGCTTCAACATCGAAGGCGTGACCGCTGGCGATGACTATGCCGCCATGCACCAGGCGCTGACTCGGCGCTATGGCCGTATCAAGGACGGCGAAGGCAAGCTGCCCGATGTGTTGCTGGTGGACGGCGGCAAAGGCCAGCTGAACATGGCCCGGGAGGTGATGCAGGAACTTGCCATCACCGACCTGACCCTGCTCGGTGTGGCCAAGGGCGTGACCCGCAAGGCGGGTTTCGAGACCCTGTATTTGAACGACGTAGCCCATGAATTCACCCTCAAGGGCGACAACCCGGCGCTGCATTTGATTCAGCAGATCCGCGACGAGGCTCACCGTTTCGCGATCACGGGGCATCGCGCCCGCCGTGGCAAGGCTCGCCGCGTTTCGAGCCTGGAGGATGTGGCCGGGGTAGGGCCCAAGCGGCGTCGAGACCTGCTCAAGCACTTCGGCGGCCTGCAGGAGCTCAACCGCGCCAGTGTCGATGAAATCGCCAAAGCGCCCGGTATCAGTAAAAAGCTTGCCGAGTCGATTTATGCCAGCCTGCATAGCGAGTAGAATGCCCGACTCAACCCGCAGCCAGTCGTACCGATGAATATTCCAAACCTGCTCACCGTTCTACGCGTCCTGCTCATTCCGATCTTCATTCTGCTGTTCTACATGCCCTATCACTGGAGCTATGCAGCCGCCAGCAGTGTGTTCGCCATCGCCGCCGCCACCGACTGGCTGGATGGCTACCTGGCCCGTCGTCTGCAGCAGAGCACGCCGTTCGGCGCCTTCCTCGACCCCGTGGCCGACAAGCTGATGGTGGCCGTGGCCCTGGTGCTGCTGGTGCAAGTGCACGCCAACTTCTGGCTGACTCTGCCAGCGGCGGTGATCATCGGTCGCGAAATCGTGGTGTCGGCCCTGCGAGAGTGGATGGCCGAACTGGGGGCGAGGGCGCATGTGGCGGTGTCCAACCTCGGCAAGTGGAAGACTGCGGCGCAGATGCTGGCGCTTGTGATTCTGCTGGCCAACCCGCCGCTGGTCACTTTCTGGGTGATCCTGGGCTACGCACTGCTGCTGGTGGCGGCCGCCTTGACCCTATGGTCCATGGCACACTACCTGCTGGCAGCCTGGCCGCATCTGCGCGAAGGCTCGGAGCAGAAATAAAAGTTTTTTCGAATCAAGGGGTTGACGCCGTTTTAGATATCGCTAGAATGGCACCCATCACGACGCGGGAATAGCTCAGTTGGTAGAGCACGACCTTGCCAAGGTCGGGGTCGCGAGTTCGAGTCTCGTTTCCCGCTCCAAATTAAAGATCTACAGGTTTCGCAATGGGATCTGTAAGTCGTGAAAAAAGGGCCTTAGGGCCCTTTTTTAGTTTCAGCGATCTCGCCGGTAACCTGCCCGAAGGCTTCACCACTCGATCGCTTGCCCATCCCATGCCCAGAAGCCTCCGCTGTCCAGCGGCCCAAACCGTCCCACTAGCTCGATCAGGCACTGCGCGCAAAACGCAGGCTCGAAGAGTTTGCCAGCGGGTACCCCTCCTTGAAACGGCCGCGACAGCTCGGTGTCGGTCGTACCCGGATGCAGTGCCAGAATCGTGGCTGCGGGGTTCAGGCGTTTGAGCTCGATACTTGCCGTGTGCAGCAACTGGTTCAGCGCCGCCTTGCTCGCCCGGTAGCTGTACCAACCGCCCAGCCGATTGTCGCCAATCGAGCCAACCCTGGCCGACAGCGCTGCGAAGGTAGTCGGCCCTTTTCGTAAAAGCGCCAACAGGTGTTTGAGCAACAATATCGGCGCGAATGCATTAGTGGCGAAGCTCGCCTGCAGGCCAGCCAGGTCCAGTTGCGCCAGCGATTTTTCTGCCTTTGCGCCGCCCTGATGAAGGATGCCCAGCGTGCTGATGACCAAGTGAAGGTGATCGCAACCGCGCGCCACCTGTCCGGCAAGCGCCGCAAGCGCTTGCTCGTCGCGTGCGTCGCAATCTATCGGCACCAAGCGTTGATTGTTGAGCTGCCCGAGCTTCGCAAGCCTGTCATCGTGCGTGGCGTTGCGCGACACGGCCCAGACCCGGGAAACATCTTCGCGAGCCAACAACGCCTCGCAAAGCGCCAACCCTATACCCCGGCTTGCGCCGCATACCAGCACATTGGCCTTGCCAGACAGATGGGGAATCAGGCTCATGCAGCACCTCGCGCAGTTATCCTCGACGTGAGCGGTTCAAGCACCATTTGGCGGCGGTGCCGGTCTGCCGTTTACCTCGTACAAGCAGTGTAGGCACCTGCGGCCAAATCTTTTGCCTAGCGATTTCGATGCTTGCCCAGGGCCGGCGCGCTGAATCATCCTCAGTGGCTGTCCAATGCTCAGCATTCCCTTTACGCTGAAACCTCTCTTCCTCCGTCACAGACTTTGCACCCTTGAAGAAAATCCCCCGCGTCGACGACCTGCAGATCTTTCTCACCACCACTGAGGTCGGCAGCTTCTCCGCAGCCGCGAGGTTGCTGGACATTTCGCCGGCCCTGGCCAGTGGCGCGATCCAGCGCCTGGAGACCTGCCTGGGGGTGAGGCTGTTCATCCGCTCAACTCGCCGGCTACGCCTCTCGGAAGATGGTGTACGCTATTTGCCTCACGCCCGCCAAGCCCTGGAGTCTCTGGATTTGGGCGAGTTGGCACTGACCGAGGGTCGCGATGAAATCGCCGGCCTGCTGCGCCTGTCCATGCCATCGGACCTGGGCCGCAACGTCCTGCTGCCATGGCTCGATGCGTTTCAGCAACTGCACCCGCAGGTTCTTTTGCAGCTGCGTGTCAGTGATCAGGTTGCCGATCTGTTCGGCGAACAGTTGGACGCCAGCATCCGTTATGGGCAGCTCGCTGATTCGAGCCTGGTGTCGCTGATGCTGTCACCCTCCAACCGCCGCACCGTCTGCGCGTCTCCCGACTACATCGCCCGCCACGGGCGGCCCCAGACGCTGGAGGACTTGAGCAGGCATAACTGTCTGCGCTATGTCATGGGTGAGCAAACCTACGAACGTTGGCATTTCCACACGCCTGACGGAGTGAAAACCCTTCAGGTAACCGGCGACCGCATCAGTGACGATGCTGACATCGTCAGACGCTGGGCGGTCGCCGGGTTGGGCGTGGTGTACAAGTCGAAGCTCGACGTCATGGACGACATACGCAGGGGGAAGTTGGTGGAAATCTTCCCGCCCGAGCATGGCCAGCCAGCGCCGCTTCAATTGGTATGCGCACATCGCACGTCGCTCACGCCCGCATTGCAGGTGTTGCGGACCTTCCTGGCCGAGCGTTGTGAGCATTACATCAACACGTCCATCGCAGGGCACTGACCCGCTATCAGAATCCCTCCAGGACGATCTTGCCCTTGGCCTTGCCGCTTTCGATCAGCGCATGGGCGCGTTTGAGGTTTTCTGCGCTGATTCTGCCGAAATGTTCGCCCAGGGTCGTTTTCAGCACACCCTCGTCGACCAACCGGGCGACCCGTTCGAGCAGCTGATGCTGCTTGATCATGTCGTCGGTGTGGTACAGCGATCGGGTGAACATGAGCTCCCAATGGACAGACAGCGATTTGCGCTTGAGTGGCATGATGTCGAGGTGTTCAGGGTCATCGATCAGTGCGAGTTTGCCCTGGGGACGCAGGGCTTCGACGATCTGCTCAAGGTAGCTGTCGGTGTGGGTCAGGCTGATCACATAGTCGACCGGGCTCAGTTGCTGCGTTTCCAACTGGTGCGGGATCGGTGCTGAGTGATCGATCACGTGGTGAGCCCCGGCTACCTGCACCCACTGCTGTGTTTCCGGGCGCGACGCGGTGCCGATGACGGTCAGTTGCGTGAGCCGACGAGCCAGCTGGACGAGAATCGATCCGACCCCGCCCGCGGCACCGATCACCAGCAGGCTTTGCCCTTTGCCGCCGCTCTCCTTGACACCCAGCCGATCGAACAGCAGTTCCCAGGCGGTGATGGAAGTCAGTGGCAGGGCGGCGGCGCTGGCGTTGTCAAGGGTGCGGGGTTTGTGCCCGACAATGCGCTCATCCACCAGGTGATATTCGCTGTAGCTGCCAGGGCGGTCGATTGCGCCAGCGTAGAACACCTCGTCGCCAGGTCGGAACAGCGAAACGTCGGCACCCACCTCGCGGACGATGCCGACAGTGTCCCAACCCAGCACTTGCGGGCCGTGGCCGCTGCTGCGCGCGCGGACCTTGGTATCGACCGGGTTGACGGCGATGGCCTTGACCTCCACCAGCAGGTCGCGTGGGCCAGGCGTGGGTTGGGGCAGTGTGGTTTCGTACAGCGATTGCGGGTCTTGGATCGGCAAGCCGGGCTGGCTGAAGACGATGGCTTTCATGGGGTTTTTCCTTCACAGAGGTTCAGACGTGATGTCAGGCTATCCATGTTGGTCTGATGCAGAAACAGGGTAATCACCGCAAGACTTTCGTCGTTTTGGCGAAAGTCTTGCGTGTCGGATTGGGCGAGGGCTGCGCGCATCCGCTGCAGCACCTGCCGGCTGCGACGGGTGCTTCGGCATTCGATTGGCTTTAATGTCAGCGTAGCGGGGGCGAGCCGGTGGAGAGCCTGAGGCTGGAGGCCGCACGGCCAATGATCGAACAGGAGCCGTCATTGCCTGGATGTGGTGGCCAGGGTAACGGGAGGGCAGGGGCCGGCGTCACCTGCGTGAGGTATTCATGCGGGTTTTTGGCGTTCCCCCGCAGGCGGTGCGTCGGGATGCGCGTCGGGTGGAGTGAACCTGAGGGTTGGCACTTGGTTAGCCACCCCGAACGGTACATGCACCATTGGCAGGTTCCCCGCCGCCGAGGTCAGATGGCTGCGCTGGTCATCGAAGAACATGTGCGGCCGTAGGATGGACAATACCCGGCCCTTCTCCATGCCGCCCAGAAAGAATGACTCGTCCGGAGAAACGCCCCAGGTCTTCAGGGTCGTCACTACCCGTTCATGGGAAGGCGCATTGCGCGCGGTGACGATGGCGATGCGCAGAATGCGCTGGTAGCCCGGGTCCTGTGCCAGTTTACGGTCTTCCAGCGTGCGAATGTGCGACAGCTTGCGGAAAAGGTCGGCCAACGGCCCCGGCTGGTGAGGGACGGCCTTGCGCGCATGCTCATGGGCCTGGAACTCGGAGAGGTCCAGCCGCTGCTTGTACACGCTTTCAGCCTCGTCATCGGCAATCACGCCATCGAAGTCGAAGGCTACCCGCAGTTCGGTGTCGATCTCGTCATCGTAGATGCGTGTGGGCAGTACCAGACCGGCGGGATAGTTGGCGTCGATGGCCCGTTGCACATCGCCTTCATGGGCGCTCAGGAACAATGATGCGTTGAAGGCAGGAATGTATTCGTAGGGCGAGCGGCCGGACATGAACGCTGCGCGGGTGATGTCCAGGCCGTAATGGTCGATCGAGCGAAATACCCGCAGGCCGGTTTCTGGCGAGTTGCGCGACAGCAACACCACTTCAACCGGCAATTGCTCGGGGAAGGCTTTGTTGATGCTCAGGAAGCGGCGGATGAAAGGGAACGCCACACCCTTGGGGAAGGGAACGTCCAGATTCTGCTCCTGATGCAGGCGGTACGCCTCCATGCCATCGTCCTGGTAGATGGTATCCGACACGGTCAGGTCAAACAGGGCGCTGGAGGCGACGCCAACGACCAGTTTCTGTTCGATGGGGTAGGGCATTGGGGCCTCTCCTGAAGACGGACTGTGGGGGCATTTCTACAGGGCAAGTAGCAGGCCCGAGCTTCTTGTCCGGCTGTCCGATTGAATCAAAAAAAGGGTCTTCGCGGTTGATTACCGACGTGCTTTGTCTATGGTGGCATTACACCACCCATATAAGACTAAAGTCGTAGGAGAGTGGCATGAAAATGCGCGGTGATGTTTTCTGGGCCTGGGCTGACCCGACGCTTCACCATCGCACTCATGACGAAACCCTCAATGACGGCACGCTCATCGACGTGCAGGTCAGGCTGTCGCCAGCCGGTGGTACCCAAATGTTCATCGGCGTCTATGCCCCCTCGGGTATGCCCATTCACGAAGAATCGGTGCAGTCACGGCCGGGAGAGTCCATGACCCGGGCCTTGGCCTGGGGTGTCGGGCGCGCCCGGCGCATCGCGACGGATGCCGTACCCGCCGTGGAGCAGTTCGTCTGCGCAAAGTGAGCGGGTAACGGTTTTGGCGCCTGGGCCGCGCCACTGCCGTCAGAGCGTCGAAGTGCTCTCGTCCTGGCTATTGGTAGTGATCTCAGAAGGCACGCTGCGGGTGTCGACATCGTCGTCGGCGATCACATCTTCCCCCGCCAGGGTAGACACGGTGACCGCATAGCGACCCAGGTCGTTTTCCTGGCGCTGGAAGCGCATGCCCACTTTCTGGCCTTGCCATTTGTACACTTCGGTCTGGTAGGAAGCACCGGAGGACAGTTTGACCCAACGGTTGGTGCGCTCGCCGGGTTCGCCGAAATCTTCGGTGAGCATTTCACTGACCAGGTACAGGCTGTTGGCATTGCCGCTGAACACCAGCTCTTTGATCTTGCCGTTGGGTGCGACCACCACCAGCTCATAGCCTGGAGAAATCGGCAGATACGGCAGCCCGCGAACTTCGAAGCGATCGGCAGTGGCGGTGGCCACACGGCAGAGGCTGGCCGGGCTGGCGGGCAAGGCTGGACAGGTCGGTACCTGCTCCATGAAGTTGCCTTCGATGTCGATGCCCAGGAACGCGCTTGGCTCTTTCGGCCAGGCTGGGGCAGGTTCGGACGTGCCGGATTGTGCCCAGGCAGCAGTGTTGAACAGGCTCGCGAATGCAGCGAGGACGAGTACGGATCTCATGAGCTCCCTCCTTGGATGATGGCCATGGCTAGCGCGATTCTACGCTGGGATATGTGGCAAAATGGCCATGGTACTCACTTTCCTAGGACAGGCGCTATAAGGCTTTTCAGCAGGCTATTTGCTATTACCGCTTCTTGGGCCCTCCGTACAGCGCTGATGGCGAAGTGGCATATCTGCCATCGACGCTGCGCAGACCTGCGTTTGCCGTGGTCTGCGAACACAGGTCCCAGGGTATGCCCTCGATCGGTCGCCGGGGTTTCAGGCGAATCGTTAAGTCACGACTGGGCGGAAATCTTGTAGTCCATTTCCCAAAGGTGGTGTTTCCAGCCCCCAAGCCATTGTGGTGATGGCGCTGCCGTTCTAGTCTCGGCCCGCTCGTCGCGTTTCGTAGTAGGTGCAGGTCAGGTCAAGGGCAGAGATCCGTGCAGGGTTCACACGGGTCGGCCTGGCTGGCGTCGTTGGTGGGGCGCGACGGGCGCCCTAGCGGCATGGCAGATTGAGACTATAGTAACGTCTAAAAAACCAGATCAGGGATGGTGCCATGCCTACGATCGAGTTGTCGTCCCCGCAAAGCCTTCGCAAACGCGTGCTGGTGGCAGGGGCCCTGAACATCGGGTCCATCGTGGCTTCACAAGTCATCCGATTAGGCGGCAACCTGATCATCACCCGGCTGCTGGTGCCGGAGATGTTCGGCCTGATGGCCATCGCCACCACGGTGTCGGTGCTGTTGCTGTTACTGTCCGATGTCGGCTTGCGGCAGAACATCGTCCAGAGCGCGCGCGGCGAGGAGCCGCTGTTCCTCAACACGGTCTGGTCGGTGCAGATCATTCGCGGCATGGTGCTGTTCGTCGTGATGGAATTGATCGCGCTGTGCTCCTGGTTCAGCCAACACCTGGAACTGTGGCCGGCGCACTCCACCTATGCCGCCCCGGAACTGCCCGGTGTGCTGGCCATAACAGGCTTCTTCGCGATCATCTTCGCCTTCCAATCGACCAAGATGGACGTGGCCGTTCGTGCGTTCCAGCAAAAGAAAGTGGTCGTGGTCGAGCTGGTTTCGCAAATCGCCGGTCTGCTGGTGATGCTGGTTATCGGTTACCTCACCCGTTCCATCTGGGCGTTGGTGGCCGCGGGCCTGGTCAGTACCCTGGTCACCACCGTGCTCAGCCACGTGATGTTCCCAGGGCACAAGGACCGTCCGCAATGGGACCCGGAAGCGCTGCGCGAGATCGTCAGTTACGGTCGTTGGGTGCTGCTGTCGTCCGCCGTTGGCGTGCTGGCCATGCAAGGCGATCGCATCTGGTTCGGTGGCAGCATGACAGTGGCTCAACTGGGGGTCTACTCGATTGCCGTGGGTATCCTGCAGGCATTCACCCTTAGCCTGCAGCGCCTGGCCGGCGCCGTCGCGCTGCCGGCCTTCAGCGAGGCGGCCAGAAGTGGCGACAAAGAGCGTCTGCGTCGACTGTATTGGCGCTTCAGGCTGATGTTCGATGTGCTGACCTTGTTCACCTGTGGCTTCCTGTTCACCGCCAGCCCGCTGATCATCCACTGGCTGTACGATGATCGTTATGCCGACGCGGGGCAGATGATGGCGATCCTGTCGTTGTCGCTGTTCACGCTCCGTTATGGCCTGACCCAGCAAATCTGGATGGCCCTGGGGCTCACCAAGTACATGGCCATGGACAACATCATCCGGGTCGTGGCGTTGTTCACCTTGATGCCGCTGCTGTTGGCCATTGGCGGCGTGACCTATGCGCTATGGGGCGTGGCCCTGCATAGCTTCTTCACCCTCATCCTGATCTTCAAGGTCAGCCACCAACTGGGCATGTTGAGCATCAAGCGTGAGCTGGTGGTCTTGCCGGTGATGGTGATTGGTGCCTTGTGTGGAGAGTTCGTCACCCAGTTGTTCGCCTGAGTCGTTGCCCAAGGACCTGACCGATGAATGTGATCGACTACTTTGATCGAACCAGAATCATCAATATCCCGTACCGGACGGACCGTCGGGTGGAAACCGAAGCCGAGTTCGCCCGCAATGGCTTCCATATCGACGACGACAAGATAGGCTTCTTCGCCGCGGTTACGCCCACGGCGCAGGAGGGGTTTCCCAGCATCGGCGCCAGGGGCTGCTTTCTCAGCCATCTGCACATCCTCGAAGAAGCGATGCGCCTGAATGTGAAGAACATCCTGATCATGGAGGATGATATCCAGTTTTCCCGGCGCATCGCCGCGTTCGGCAAACAGGCCATCGAGTCGTTGCAGGGCATGGATTGGGACATCGCCTACCTCGGTCACCCCTATGAAGGTAACTCGGATACACCCGGTTGGGAGGTGGTCGACCGACCGATTCACCTGTCCCATTTCTATGCCGTGAACGGCAAGAGCGTTGCCAAGCTGCGGGACTTCCTCACCCAGATTCTCGAACGCCCCCCCGGTCACCCGGATGGCGGGCCGATGCACTATGACGCGGCCCTCAATACCCTGATTCGAACCCGCAAGGACATCCAGGCGTACTATTACACCTGGAACCTTGGCTACCAGCGTCCTTCGCGCACCGACCTGCATGCGCTCTCGATCTTTGACCGCCTGGCGGTGTTCCGGCCATTGATGGCTGTCTATCGCAGGCTCAAGGCAGAAAAACTGCGCAGAACACGCTGATGCATGGGCTGGGTGGAAACTACCCAGCCCTGTTCCGTCTTGGTGCACAACCGCCTCAAATTAAGTCACGGCGCACACATTGAATCGACAACGTTGGCTTTTGAGTGTGCATGATGCACATTGGCGCTTGTGCCGTTCGCCCGCTATTTTTGCCTTTTCAGCCGGTGCAAAAGCGGCCCGCATATTGCTCTGCCTGCTCCCACCTACAACCCGGAGCACCGTGCAATGAGCTCACCCACCGAATTCCCGCTGTCCGAAGCCCCTCAGACCTCCCGCAAGGGCCTGTTGCCCATTGCCATGGTCCTGTTCAGCTTTACCTTCTTTACCGGCACGATGTTCGCCGGCGGCAAGCTTGGCATGGCCTTCAACTTTGTCGACATGCTGTGGGTCGCCGCCATCGGCAACACCTTACTGGCCCTGTATGCCGCAGCCCTGGCATTCATCGCCTCGCGCAGCGGGCTGAATACCGTGCTGATGGGGCGCTTCTGCTTCGGTGAGGCGGGCAGCCGGTTGTCCGACTTTCTGCTGGGCTTTGCCGAGCTGGGTTGGTATGCATGGGGCACTGCCACCGTGGCGATCGTGCTGGTCAAATTGCTGGGGCTGGCGGAAGGTTACACGATGCCGTTGATGGTGCTGTTCGGTCTGGGCTTCAGCATCACCGCCATCATCGGCTTCAAAGGGCTGGACCTGTTGTCGCGGGTGTCGGTGCCGCTGATGTTCGCGCTGCTGGTGATCTCGATGTACATCGCCACTCGCGATGCCGGTGGCTTTGCCGGGCTGGCTGCAGTGGTACCCCATGAAAGCCTGACCTTTTCAGCGGCAGTGACCATGGTCTTTGGCACGTTCGCCAGTGGTGCCACCCAGGCCACCAACTGGACCCGCCTGGCGCGCAGCGGACGGGTGGCGGTAGTCGCCAGCGTCGTCGCGTTTTTGCTCGGCAACGGGTTGATGGTGGTGGCGGGGGCCTGGTGCGCCATGGTCTACCAGCAAGCCGACATCGTCGAGGTGATGATGCTGCAGGGCCTGTCGTTCGCCGCAGTGGTGATGCTGTGCCTGAACCTATGGACCATTCAGGGGCCCACCATCTACAACGTGTCGGCAGCCGCGTGCCACCTGCTGCGCAGCGAACGCCGCCGCACGGCGACACTGGTGGCGGCAGGCGTCGGGATCGTGCTGGCCATTGGCGGCATGTACGAAATGCTGATTCCGTTCCTGGTATTGCTCGGTTCGATCATCCCGCCGGTGGGTGGGGTGATCATGGCCGACTTCTGGTACCGCCACCGCGGCAAGTACCCTGCGTTGGCCAGTGTGAACCTGCCCCGCTACAACCTGATGGGGCTGTTCGCCTATGCGGTCGGCGCGGTATTGGCCTATGCGTCGCCGTGGGTCGCGCCACTGGTAGGCATCGGCGCCTCGGCGCTGTGCTACATCGTCATGCTTGAACTGAGCGGCCAGCGCCGGGCACTGGGGCAGGCAGGTGTCGAACCGTGAGCCTGGCGCTTGACGAAATCCTTCACCTGGCAGGCCTGCAGGAAATGACCGTTCGTGCGGGCGCGCGCAATCTGCAACGGCGCGTGCGTTGGCCGTATGTGGCGGAAAACGAAGGTATCGCCGAGTGGGTGATGGGCGGCGAGTTGGTGTTCGTTACCGGGATCAATCACCCTCGCGGTGAGGCCAACTTGCTGAGCCTGGTGGAAGACGGCGACGCCGTGGGTATTGCCGGTATGGTGATCCTGACTGGCGGCAGCTTCATCCAACGTATTCCGCCGGCGGTGATCGAGCGGGCCGAGCAGCTGGGGCTGCCACTGATCGAACAGCCTTACGCGCTGAAGATGGTGGTCGTTACCCACTTGATCGGCACGGCTCTGGTTCAGATGACCCAGGTGCGGCGCTCGCGCAACGACATCCTCGGCCAGTTGCTGACCGGCGATTACCCGAGCCTGGCCATCGCCCGACAGCGGGCCACGCACCTGGCCCTGGCGTTGGACGCGCCACGCCGCCTGGTTGCGCTGCGCTTGTCTGGCGTCGATAGCCTGTTCGAACGCCACGGGCTGGCCCAGGGCGAGCGGGTGTGGCAGGGCATCCGCCAGGCGCTGGAAGATCGGCTGGAGGCCTGGTGCCATGGCCGCCCGGGGACGGTGACGGCGCAGTTGCCGGGCGACCTGTTCGTGTTGTTGCTGGCGGATGCGCCGGACTTGCAGGTCACCCTGGCCGCGCTGCACCGGCAGTTGGCCGCTGCGGCAGGGGAGCTGAGTCTTGCCATGGGCTTGTCGAGCCTGGCCGAAGATTGCGCCCACTATCGCCAGGCGCTCAACGAAGCACGTCAGGCCATGGAGGTGGCGCAGAACCTGCGCCCGGTCACGGGCTTCTGCGACTTCAGCGAGTTGGGCGTGCTGCGCCTGCTGCAGGGCATCGCCGACCGTTCACTGATCGACGACTTCGTCGCGCAAACCTTGGGCCCGCTGATCGCATCTGGTCGCAAGCAGCCCCATGTGCTGGTGCATACCCTCGATGCGCTGCTCAAGGAAAATGGCAATGGCCTCAAGGCTGCCCAGCGTCTGGGCCTGCACCGCAATACCATCAACCAACGAATTCAACGCATCGAACAACTGAGCGGGCAGTCTCTGGACGACCCGCTGTTTCGTATGAACGCTTCGGTCGCCATGCTGGTATGGCGCATGAGCGAAGCCCAAGGCAAGGAGTAATGTCATGAACATCATCAATGCACGTCTGCGTGGCAAGTCGGGCCTGTTTCGCATCGAACTGAACGGCGACCGCATCGCAGCCATCGCGCCACAGGCCGATGTGGCGGCGCTCGGCAGCCCCGATGACCTGGACGCCAAGCAGAACCTGGTGGTAGCCCCCTTCGTCGAGCCGCACATTCACCTGGATGCCACCCTTACCGCCGGTGAGCCGAAGTGGAACATGAGCGGTACCTTGTTCGAGGGTATCGAGCGCTGGGCCGAGCGCAAGGAAATCACCACCCACGACGACATCAAGCACCGCTCGAAAAAGACCATCGACATGCTGGTGAACCATGGCATCCAGCACGTGCGTACCCATGTGGATGTGACCGACCCCAAGCTCACTGCGCTCAAGGCCATGGTCGAAGTGCGCGAAGAGGTGCGTCACCTGATCGACCTGCAAATCGTTGCCTTCCCCCAGGAGGGCATCGAGTCGTATGCCAATGGCCGGGCCTTGATGACGGAGGCGGTGGCCATCGGTGCCGATGTGGTCGGCGGCATACCGCATTTTGAAAACACCCGTGATCAAGGGGTGTCATCGGTGAAATTCCTGATGGACCTGGCCGAGCGTACCGGCTGCCTGGTGGACGTGCACTGCGACGAAACCGACGACCCACAGTCGCGCTTTCTCGAGGTACTGGCCGAGGAGGCCCGTGTGCGGCACATGGGGGCGCGGGTCACCGCCAGCCATACCACGGCCATGGGGTCCTACGACAACGCCTACTGCTCCAAGCTGTTCCGCCTGCTCAAGCTGTCGGGCATCAACTTCGTGTCGTGCCCAACCGAGAGCATCCACCTGCAAGGTCGCTTCGACACCTACCCCAAGCGCCGCGGCCTGACCCGCGTGGCCGAAATCGACCGTGCGGGCATGAACGTGTGCTTCGGCCAGGACTCGATCGTCGACCCGTGGTATCCGCTGGGCAACGGCAACATCCTGCGCATTCTCGAAGCCGGGCTGCACATCTGCCATATGCTTGGCTACGAAGACCTGCAACGCGGGCTGGACCTGATCACCGACAACAGCGCCCGTACCCTCAACCTGGGCGAGCGCTACGGCATCGACGTCGGGCGGCCGGCCAACCTGTTGCTGCTGTCTGCGCCTGATGACTACGAAATGGTTCGCAGCCAGGGGCATGCCTTGGTGTCGGTGCGCAATGGCAAGGTGCTCATGCGTCGTACGCCTGCGCAGGTCGAGCGGTTTGCCTGACGCCTTTACCGGCAAGCTGGCCCCTACGGTGCAGCAGTGGCCCGGTCATTGTAGGGGCTGGCTTGCCGTGAGTACCCGGGTGTAGCTGGACGTCCGCGAGGCGGCGTTTCGCCGGTGGTGCTGACCTGGTCCGGGTTGGCAGCGCTGCCTGTGTTGCTGGCACGTTGAACGCTTGCCTGGGGGCGTCGAACTTGGCACCCTTGGACCGCGTGAATGGTCCGTGCCTTGGCTGAAGGAAACACACCGTTGAGTTGGGACAAAGTCGGGAAGCTTCTGGTCGCTGTGCTGATTGGCCTGCTGGTCGTGCTGGTGGCCTATGGGTTCCTCAAGAGCCGTCCGCGTTTGGAGGCCACGCTGACCTACGCCTATCTCACTTACCCAAGCCAGTTCAGCGAGCGCATCAGCAAGGCCAGCGAGCTGCTCAAGTACGAGCAATTGCATCGGCGCATTCGCAGCATCGGCCAAGGTGGGCTCAGCGACGAGCAAGTCGACAAGCTGGTCGACCTGGCCCAGGCCCCTTATGCGCAACTGTTCGCCAAGCCCTTCGAGGCAGGCCTGGTGGATCACCGCACCGGTTTGCTGATCGACCTACGCAACACGGGCGATGCGCTGGTGCGCAACGTGAAGGTCAACTTGCCGGCCAAGGGCCTGGTACAGGTTCGCGATGCCCAGGGCAACGACAACATCGTCGAGGTTTCGACGTCGACGGTCGAGATTCCCACCCTCGAGCCGGGTGGCCTGTGCAAGGTCTGGGTGTATTTCGATGCCGACTACGCCCAGATCCGCCAGGGCGGTATCAGCATAAGCCATGCCGATGGCCTGGCCGATGTGCAGGTTTACCGCGAGTATGTGGGGTTTCCCGCGCAAGTGGCCCGGTACAGCCGCGAGTTGGTCACACTGCTTGGGGTGTTGGGGCTGAGCGTGCTGGGGCTTGGCTGTATCTGCCTGTGGCGGCGTCGTGCGCCGGTCCTACCATCCTGAGCTGACGGGCAAGGCTCACTGATCCTGCAGTGCCAGGTTCTGGCGCAGTATCGGCCCACAGGGTGAAATGCACCTCCCTTGAGGTCACTGGACCAGCCGAGCGACCCACTTGCCACCCAGACGGCCATCCTTCAACTGGCGTAACGCCTGAGGCAGTGTCTGGAAGTCGAAACTGCGCCGTTGTGGTGACAGCAACCGACCCTCGGCGACGGCCTGCAAGAGTTGTTCTCCCGCCACCCGCAGCGCTTGGCGGTCGAGCAAGCGGCCATGGGCATGAATACTGTTCAGTGCCACTTCGTGCAACGAGATCGCGGTGCTGAATGCGGGCAGGGGCGCGTTTTCCTGGCGGTCCTGAATGCATACCAGATGGCCGTTGTAGCCAAGCAGGTGGGCAAGGCTGGCGGCATGGGCGCCACTTACCGTATCGAACAGCGCATGCAGCGGGCGCTCGCCAAGGGCGGCCTGCAAGCGGGCCTGCCAATCGCTTGCTTGGTAGTCGTAGGCTTCGATCACGCCCAGGGCCTTGAGCGCCGCGTGATGATGCTGGCCGGCAGTGGCCCAGACCCTCAACCCACGCTGCACCGCCAATTGCGCGACATACCAGCCCACCGCTCCACCAGCTCCGATCACCAGCACATCGCAGTTGGCGCCAGCGGGCACCTTGGCCAAGGCCTGCCAGGCAGTGAGCGCGGGGCAGGGCACAGCGGCGGCAGCGCTGTCGTCAAGGTTGGTCGGCAGGTGCATCAGCAGATTGGCATCCACCAGGCAGTACTCGGCGAAACTGCCATCGCGAGACAGCGTCTGGTGGTAAGCGACGCGCGTACCCAGTGGCAAATCCACACCATCGCCCAGCGCCTCCACCACACCGACACCATCCACCCCAGGCACGGTCCCTTGGTGCCAGTCCGGATGGCCCCATTGGCAGATCTTCCAATCCACCGGGTTAAGGGCAATGGCGCGGTTGGCGACCAACACTTGGCCGGGGCCAGGGTTAGGCAGGGGCTTGCGAACCAGTTGCAAGCCGTCAAGACCGGCGCCTGGGGTCCAGGCCCAGGCGTTGTAATCGTTGGACATGAAGGTCTCCTTGAGCACAAATCTGCCTGGAGGCTAGCGGATCGGCGCAGGCTGAAACAGCCGCCGCCAGGCCAAACTGTGGTGAATCCACGTCACAGAAAGCTTGCTTCGCCTAGCTTGCGCGGCGAAAGGCCAAGGAAAAGGCGGCACGACAACGATGAGGCAGACGATACGAGCTCACAGGCCTGTGATGTAGACTCGTACAATTCAAGCCAGCTGTGAATCGAAGTCATGCAAAGCCGAATCAAGGACATCAACCGCTCCGGCGAAATGGAGGTGTTCGCCGAGGTGGTGGCCGCCAGCACGTTCTCGGAAGCGGCACGTCGCCTGGACATGACGCCCTCGGCGGTCAGCAAATTGATTGCCCGCCTCGAACAACGTCTCGGTGCACGCCTGCTACATAGGACCACTCGACGCCTGGAACTGACGGCCGAAGGTGAGCGTTTTCACGTCGAAAGCCTGCGCATCCTCGAGCAGATCGACAACGCCGAACGTGACGTGGCCAATGCGGCCTGCCCAAGCGGCGTCATCCATATCAACAGCAACCTGCCATTCGGCTTGCATTGCCTGACGCCGTTGATTCCCCGATTTCTTGAGACCTACCCACAGATCACCCTGAATCTTGAGCTGACCGACATGGTGGTCGATCTGTTGGAGCGCCGCGCCGATATCGCCATCCGCTCGGGCCCGTTGAAGGCATCGCGCCTGGTGCAGCGCCACCTGGGCCGCAGCCGCTTGCGCACCGTCGCCTCGCCGGGCTACCTGGCGCGCCATGGCTGGCCGCGCACGCCAGCAGAGCTGGCCCGCCACAACCGGCTCGGTTTTGGCTTTCATCGCCACGCCCAGGCGTGGGTCTACCGTGACGAGCACGGTGAGCGGGTGGAGGTCGAGCCCGAGGGCAACCTGCTGGTGCATGACGGCGAGAGCATGCGCCAGCTGTGCCTGGGCGGGGCGGGGGTAGCTCGTCTGGCCAATTTCCATGTGGGCGCCGATATCGACGCGGGACGGTTGGTGCCATTGCTGGACGGTTTTGAAAGCGACGACCAGCAGGACGTGCTGCACGCCGTGTTCATTGGGCCGGGCCGGCAGTTGCCGCAGCGGGTGAGGGTGTTCATCGACTTTCTGGTCGAACATCTGGACACACGCTATTTCAGTTGATGCGGGCGCAACCACTGCTGTATACATGACGCCACCAAGGGGAGCCCGGCAACGGGCTGAGAAACCGCTGGCGCGGTGACCCTTCGAACCTGATCCGGATCATGCCGGCGAAGGGATGGGACTGCCGACCTGCCTTTTTGCCGGCCTCACTGCGAGGTCGTTCCATGTATCACTGCACCGGTCTCGCTGTCAGCCTAGAAAGGACAGCACCATGACCGAACGCTTCACCGCCACCCTGCGCCGTCAGAGCGAGCCGACCTGGTCCGCCGCCGTTGGACACCGCTTCGTCACCCAACTGTGCGACGGCAGCCTGCCGGACGTGGTGATGGTCCGCTACCTGGTACAGGACCACCGCTTCCTCGACAGCTTCCTGACCTTGCTCGGCGCGGCCATCGCCACGGCGGACACCTTCGAAGCCCGCCTGCGTTTCGGGCGTTTCGCCGGCATGATCAGCAGCGACGAAAATACCTATTTCCTGCGCGCTTTCGAGGCCCTGGACGTTAGCGCCGAGCAGCGCCAGGCACCGGCCGACACCGTGCCCACCGCGGGCTTCAAGGCGATCATGCGCGAAGCCGCCGCCACCCGTTCTTACGCCGCAGCGCTGGCAGTGCTCAATGTCGCCGAAGGCCTGTACCTGGACTGGGCGACCAAGGCACCCAAGCCGCTTCCAGCGAATTTCGTCCATGCCGAGTGGATTACCCTGCACGACAACCCGGCGTTCAGTGAATTTGTCGCCTTCCTGCAAACCGAATTGGACCGGGTCGGCCCGCAGGACGCTGAGCGGGCTGCCGATTTCTACCTGCGCACCGTCGCGTTGGAACTGGCCTTCTTCGAGGCCGTGTACGAGGAGCAACAATGAGCCTGGATATCTTCGACCGCCTCAAGGCCGCTGCACTGCCGGAATGGAACAGCTACGTTGATCACAGCTTCGTGCGCCAGATGGGTGACGGCACGTTGTCGGAGGGGGCCTTCCGCACCTATCTGGTACAGGACTATCTGTTCCTTATCCAGTTCGCCCGCGCCTGGGCGCTGGCTGCTTATAAAAGCCGTCGCCCTTCCGACATCCGCGCCGCCCAGGCCGGGCTGGCGGCGATTCTCGACGAAACCGACCTGCATGTGCGCTTGTGCGCGCGCTGGGGCCTTAGTCAGGCTGATATCGAAGCGGCGCCGGAGCTCCAGGCGACCGTGGCCTACACCCGTTTCGTCCTGGACTGCGGCGCGGCCGGCGATTTGCTCGACCTGCACGTCGCGCTGGCGCCTTGCGTGATCGGTTACGCTGAAATTGGTAGTCGGTTGGCAGGCGCTATCGGCGACATGGCCAGCCACCCATACCGCGAATGGATTGGTGAGTATGCCGGCGAGGCTTACCAAGGGGTTGCCCAGGGCGCGCGCAGGCACCTGGACGAACTGGCTGCCCGCAGCATGACTGAACAACGCTTCACGGAGCTGGCGGCGATCTTCGCCCAAGCTTCGAGGCTGGAAGCCGAATTCTGGCAGATGGGGCTGGACGGCGCACGACCTGCATCACTGTAATCGGGGACGCAGTTGGAGTGCCTCAGGATCTGGCGCTGCATCCAAATCACCTGGCACGGCCCATTCCGATAGGAGCGGTTTACCCGTGAAAAGGGCAGTGGTTTCACTGCCGAATTCGCGGGTAAATCCGCTCCCACAGGGAGGGCTGCCGGGAGGTCAATCCAGCAACGCGCCCAGCGCCACCATCGCGCCGTCGAATTCATCCATGGCATCGAGCATGGCACCGCTAAAGTAAACCAGCGATGCCCGGTCGAACAGGATGTGCATAGCCGGCAACGTCGCGCTCCCAACATTGATCACGATCACATTGATCCGCGCCGCCGATGTCTGGGCCACCGCCCCGACGGGAAACGCCTCCGGTCTCAGGTCGACGCCACACAGCTTGGCCATCACCGCGCTCCCTCGGTGCCCTGACAGTTGCAGCCAGGCATGGCTGTCTTGACGCGGCAGCAGGTAATTGCGTCGTGCGTCCTGTGCCCAGTTGGCCTCCTCGGCGGCGACCCGCTCGCCTTCGTCGGCAAGGCTGCCGAGCAGCAGGTATTCGCTTTGTGACAACCGAGCTACCCACCCTCCGTCATCCTGGCGCAGCGCCTGGTTGGGCCGCTCGGGGAGGCGATAGCCCCGCGCCTGCAGGTAGGCTGCGCTGTCGCTGCCGCGAAAGCCCACGCGCGGCAGGTCAGTCAGGTTGGTCAGCGCACAGGTATTGAGCAGCCCGGCCTGCGGACTGCGTTCGATCAAAGCTTCGGCATTGAGGCTGGACATGAATCAGAGCTCCTGGCGCTGGTTGTCGGGGTCGAAGAAGGGCAGTTGCACCACCAGGGCGTTGACCATCACGCCGCCCTCCACGCGGATCGGGATGTGCATACCGGGGGTGGCCTGGTGCGCCCCGGCGTAGGCCAGGCCGATGATCTGTCCCAGGGTCTGGGAGTACTCGCAGGAGGTGACGTTGCCGCTGATGTCCTGGCCGTCCAGCACCAGATGCCCCTCCAGCGGTTGTGGGCTGCCTTTGGGTAGGGTGAAACCGACCAGTTTGCGCTTGAGCGGCTGCCCTTCGAGGATCTCGATCGAGCGTTTGCCAACGAAGAACGGCTTCTTGCGGCCGATCGCCCACTGCATGTCGATCTCGGCCGGGTGGGTCATGCCGTCGGTGTCCTGGCTGATGATCACATGGCCCTTCTCAAGGCGCAGCAGGCGTTGGGTCTCGACACCGAACGGGCGGATGCCAAGCCCCGCACCGGCCTGCATCAGCGCATCCCACAGGCGTTCAGCATGGCGCGCAGGCACGTGCACTTCATAGCCCAGCTCGCCGACGAAGCCGACCCGCAGGATACGCGCCGGGATGCCGGCCACCGTGCCCACGCGTACGCCCAGGTAAGCAAAGGCCTCGGCCGACAGTTCGACATCGTTGCACACCTTGGCCAGCACCTGTCGCGACAGTGGCCCGGCCAGGTTCACCGCAGCCAGCGCGGCGGTGACGTTGGTGATGTCCACGTCCAGGCGCCATTGCGCGTTCCACTTGAGCATCTGTTGGTAGATGCGGTCCACGCCGCTGGTGGTGGCGGTGACGTAGAAGTGCTGGTCGGCCAGGCGTGCGCAGACGCCATCGTCGATCACCACGCCGTGCTCGTTGGTCATCAGAGCATATCGGGTGCGCCCGACCGGAAGCTTGGCGAAGCCGAAGGTGTAGAGCCGTTCGAGCAGTTCGGCGGCATCCGGGCCGCGCACATCCAGGCCGCCAAGGGTGGAAACGTCGATCAGGCCGACCTGCTCGCGCACGTGGCGGGCTTCTTCTTGCATGCAGCGCTCCCGCTGGTCCGGCGTGCCGTAGTAAGCGGGGCGCTGCCAGATGCCAGCAGGCATCATCTTCGCCCCGGCTTCCAGGTGACGGCGGTGCATGGGTGTCTGGCGATAGGGGGCGAACGCACGGCCCGCGACGTGCGCCAGTTTCTCGGCCTGGAATGGTGGGCGAGCGGTGGTCACACCGGTTTCGCTGATGCTGCGCCCAGTAGCCTGGGCCACCAGGCGAGCGGTGGGCAGTGCCGAGTGGCGGCCTTGGGACGGGCCCATGCCCACCGTTGAGAAGCGCTTGACCAGCTGTACATCACGGTAGCCGCTGCGGGTAGCGTTGACGATGTCACGCACTTGCAGGTCTTCGTCGAAATCGACGAAATCCTTGCCTTTGGGGTGCGGGAAGATCGGCCAGGGGAAGTTGACCTTGGCTTCGGCGACGAAGGCCGGCAGCACCGGGGGCGGCAGGTCCAGTGCGGTCAGTGCTTCGGCGGCGCCGCGCGAGGCGTCGGTTAGCACGTTGTCCAGTTGGTGGCGGCCGTTCACCGAGCCTGCGAGATCAAGCCCAGCGGGCAGGCCGCTGATGGCGAACTCGTCGCGACCTACGTCGTAGGCCAGCTTGCCGCCGGCCTGGCATAGCAACGGGTACACCGGCATGTAGCCTGCCGACATGCACAGCAGGTCGCACGCCAGGCGCAGGCCATGCTCGCTCACCTTCCCTTGACCGGTGATGGGGCGAATGTCCACGCCGCTGACATGGCGCATGCCGGCTTCGTGCAGGGCCTCGTAGACGGTACTGCCAAGGTGCAGGGCAATGTCGCGGCGCTTGAGCTCGGCCGCCAGCGTGGCATCGGCGGGAGCGGCGCGCATGTCTACCACCGCCGCCACGGCCACGCCTTGCTCTTGCAGGTCGAGCGCGGCCAGGTAGCCATCGTCATGCCCGGTGAGGATCACCGCACGCTGGCCCGGCTTGACCGCATACAGCTTCATCAGTCGCTGGGCCGCGCTGGTCAGCATCACACCGGGCAGGTCATTGTTGCGAAACACAACCGGCTGGTCGAACGAGCCGGCCGCCACCAGGCAGCGAGTAGCGCGTACCTTGTACATGCGTTTGTGTTGGATCACCGGCAGGTAGTTGTCGGTGAACCAACCGTTGCAGGTGGCCTCCAGCAATACCTGGATGTTCGGGTGGCCTTCGACCGCCGCCAGCAGTTCCTTGCGCAGCCTGGTGGCACGGGTGCCGGCGATGTCGAAACGGGCATAGGTGAGCGAACCACCCAGCACCGGCTGCTGCTCGATCAACAGCACCTTGGCCCCGCCGTTGGCGGCATCCAGGGCCGCGCGCAAGCCGGCTGGACCGCCCCCGATGATGGCGATGTCAACGAACAGATACGCTTTGTCGTAGTACTGCGGCCTGAAGCTCAGGTCGAGCACGCCGAGTCCGGCCTTCTTGCGGATCAGAGGCTCCCAGACCTTCCACATACCCTTGGGTTTGTAGAACGCACGGTAGTAGAAGCCCACCGGCATGAAGCGCGAGAATGTGCCCAGGTAGGCATCGCGGTCGTTGTCCAGGCTGCCGTTGAAGTTCTGGCCTTCGACCACCTGGCCATCCTGTGCGGCCTGCATGTCGGCCAGCACATTGGGTTCGTCGGGCAATTGCACCAGGGTATTGGCGTCCTGCCCGGCCAGGCTCAAGGGGCCGCGTGGGCGGTGGTACTTGAACGAGCGCGACAGCAGCCAGCGACCGTTGCCGAGCAAGGCGCTGGCGATGCTGTCGCCGGCAAAGCCAGGGTAGCTCTGGCCGTCGAAGGTAAAGCGCAGGGGCCGGTCGCGGTCGATCAGCAGGCCCATGGGCGCGGGGAGGCGAGTGAGGCTGTTCATCCTGCGGTCTCCGGCGTGGCGGTGGGGGCAAAGTCGATGCGGCGGACGAATACGTCCTTTGGATCGAAGGTGCGCAGTACCTGGTCGCTCACGGTGTGACGTTCGGCCAGGAACCAGTAGCTGGAGGCGTTGTGCAGCCACCATTCGACGACCACCCCGGCAAGGTTGTCGCTGTTGAACACGTAGTCGGCCCACTCCGCGTCGCTGCAGCGACTTGGGTCGGGCATCTGCTTGAACTCGCCGCCGTAGGTGAATTCGCTGATGTTGCGCGGGCCGTTCAAGGGGCAGGTCAGGATCTTCATCGTGCGTTCCTCTAGTGGCTGGCCGCCGTGGCGCCCATTTCATTGACTTGCTGGAAGCGGCTGAAGCGCTCCAGGGCGAAAGGGGCGATCAGTTCGGGCACCTTGCCGCCGCTGGCGACCAGTTCGGCCATGGTCTTGCCGCAGATGGGCGTGGACTTGAAGCCCCAGGTGCCCCAGCCAGCATCCAGGTAGTAGTTCTCGACCGGCGACAGGCCCATGATCGGACTGTAATCCGGGGTCATGTCGGTCATACCGGCCCATTGGCGCATCAGCTTGGCGTTGGCCATGAACGGGAACATTTCGATGGCGTGGGCCAGCAGGCTTTCCTTGAGGTCCAGGGTCGAGCGGGTGTTGTACAGCGGGTAGGGATCGGAGCCGCCACCGAAGACGATCTCGCCACGGCTGGTCTGTTGCACATAGCAGTGCAGGGCGGACGAGCTGACCAGCGGATCGAGGAACGGTTTGAACGGCTGGGTAACCATCGCCTGCAGCGGGTAGGTGTGGATCGGCGCGCGAATGCCCGCCTTTGCCATCAACAGCGAGCTGGCGCCAGCCACCGCCTGCACCACGCAGCCGCACTGGACGGTGCCACGGTTGGTCTTGACCGCTTCGATCCGGCCATTGCGAATCACCAGGTCCTGCACTTCGGTCAACTGATGGATTTCCACGCCGCGTTTGGCCGCTTGCTTGGCGTAACCCCAGGCCACCGCGTCATGGCGCGCGGTGGCGCCGTCGATGTGCCAGAGCCCGGCCAGCACCGGCAAGTGGCCGGGGTCGAGATTCAGGGTCGGTACCAGTTCGCGGATCTGCTGGCGGTCGATCATTTCGGTACGCCCGCCGAAGTGCTTGTTGACTTCGGCCCGTTGGCGGAAGGCGCGCACGGTGGCATCGGTGTGCGCCAGGGTGAGCTGGCCACGCTCGGAATACATGATGTTGAAGTCGAATTCGTTCGACAGGTGCTGGAACATCCGCACCGATTCGGCGTAGAAGCGCACGCCTTCGCTGGTGAGGTAATTGGAGCGGATCACCGCGGTGTTGCGCGCGGTATTGCCACCGCCCAGATAGGCTTTCTCCAGCACTGCGACATTGGTCACGCCATGGTATCTGGCCAGGTAGTAGGCAATGGCCAGGCCGTGACCGCCGCCGCCGATGATCACCACGTCGTAACGTGGCTTGAGTTCGCAAGGTGGCGGCAGGTCGACCTCCACCGGGTAGTCGGCGCTCAGGCCGTATTTCAGCAGGGCGAAGGGCATGGGGTGCGCTCCTGTTGGGCGGCCTGTTGCTGCAGGTCGAGGGCGAGCAGGGTATTTTTCATCAGGTAGGCGATGGTCATGGGCCCGACGCCTCCGGGAACCGGGGTGATGGCGGCGGCCTGGGGCAGGGCCGCGTCGAAGTCGACATCGCCCACCAAGCGGCTGCGGCCGTTCTCTTCGATGCGGTTGATACCCACATCGATGACCACTGCCCCCGGCTTGAGCCAGTCGGCGCCGATCAGCCGAGGCTTGCCGACCGCGGCGACCAGGATGTCCGCTTCGCGGCACAGTGCCGGTAAGTCACGGCTGCGCGAATGCACCACGGTCACCGTGCAGTCGGCCTGCAACAACAGGGCGGCCATGGGCTTGCCGACAATGTTGGAGCGGCCGACCACCACCGCGTGCTTGCCCCGCAATGGGCCACAGGCATCACGCAGCAGGCGCATGCAGCCACTGGGCGTGCAAGGGGTGAGTACATCGCGACCCTGGGCCAGGCCGCCGACGTTTTCACTGTGAAAGCCGTCCACGTCCTTAAGCGGACTGATGGCCTGCAAGACGCGGTGTTCATCGATATGCGCGGGCAAGGGCAACTGCACGAGAATGCCATTTATCGCCGTATCGCGATTGAGCCGGTCGATCAGGGTCAGTAGCTCGTGCTCGGTGGTGTCGCCTGGCAGACGGTGCTCCAGCGAGCGAATACCCACCTCCTCGGCGCGCAGCACCTTGTTGCGCACATACACCTGGCTAGCCGCGTCCATGCCCACCAGCACCACTGCCAGGCCCGGTTGCACGCCGCCCTGGCGCAGGGTGTCGACCTGCTCGCGCACCTCGGCCAGCACCCGCGCCGCCGTGGCCTTGCCGTCGATCAGCTTGACGCTGGGGATGGCATTCATTTGAAGATCACCGTGCGGTCGTGGTTGAGGAACACGCGGTGTTCGAGGTGGTACTTCACCGCGCGGGACAGGGCGATGGTTTCGGTATCGCGGCCGATGGCGACCAGATCGTCAGGCGCGTAGGCGTGGTCCACACGTTGCACTTCCTGCTCGATGATCGGGCCTTCGTCCAGGTCGCTGGTGACGTAATGGGCAGTGGCGCCGATCAGCTTGACCCCGCGTTGGTAGGCCTGGTGATAGGGCTTGGCGCCCTTGAAACCCGGCAGGAACGAGTGGTGGATGTTGATGGCCCGGCCCGAGAGTTGACGGCACAGGTCGTCGGAGAGGATTTGCATGTAGCGCGCCAGCACCACCAGTTCAGTATCGGTGTCCTCGACGATGCGCATCAGCGCCGCTTCCTGCTCGGCCTTGGTTACCGGCAGGTAGACGAAGCGGATGCCCTGGCGCTCGGCCATGGGCCGCAGGTCCAGGTGGTTGGAAACCACGGCGGTGATCTGCATCTCCAGTTCACCTTTGGCGTGGCGGTAGAGCAGGTCGCTCAGGCAATGGTCGAACTTGCTCACCATCAGCAGCACGCGCATCGGGCGGGCGCTGCTGTGCAGGCTCCAGTCCATGGCGAAGCGCTGCGCCACGTCGGCGAAGCCCGCTTCCAGCTGCGGCGTGTCACCAGTGATACCGGTGTTGTAACGGAACACGGCGCGCATGAAGAAGCGGCCATTGTCTTCGTCGTCGAACTGCGCCATCTCGCTGATGTAGCAACCGTGCTCGGCCAGGTAGGTGGTCACCGCCGCGATGATGCCGGACACGGCCGGACAGCTGACGCGCAGGATGAAATGGTCGGGAGCGGGGTGCATGTCGAGGTCCTCGTGGTGGGGTGGGGCAGGTCGGGCACAAGGGCGAAATGGCCTCGCGGCTGGCGAAGCGGTGTTTCTTATCAGGAATATAAATTTCCTTTTGGCGATTTATAGGCGAAGAGGTGGGTGGTGGTCCAGAGGTTTGTGAAATTTTTTATCCTGAGGGGAAACTCTGGTGATCGAGGTGGCCCCTGGCAGGCGCCGGCTGGCCGGCGACATCGCCAGTGCAGCCGACACCAAAAACTGGCTATGCTTGCCCCATGACCAACACCCCTCCATTACGCCAACCGTGCCCCCCCGGCGCCTGTGTGTGTGGCCGCGAACAACTGGCCGATCACCCCCAGGCCGCCCAGCGAATCCTGCTGCTCACTCGCCAGGAAGAAAAACGCCTGCTCGAGCGCCTGGAAAACCTCAAGGACCTGGAGGATCTGCAACGCCTGCAGCAGCGCATGTACGAAAACCTCGGCATTCGCGTGCACATCGCCCCTGGGTTCAACGAAGTGCGCACCATGCGCGGTATCGTCATCGAACTGGACGAGCAGGTGGGGTTGTGCCGCAAGACCCGACAGTCGATTCCGGCTGCGATTCGGCGGGGGTTGGAGCGTAACCCGCAGGTCGCGTTCCGGTTGCTGGATGCGCATGATCTGTTGCGGGACGCTTGAGGGTTCGTCTTGAGCCGCACGGCGCTGTCGAGATCGAGTGCCGCCCAACAGGGGACTCCCGCCAGCCTGCTCCAGCCTCACCCAGACTAATTTTCCCAACGGCTCCAACGTCTACCTGAGAGCCGCCCCACGCCAAGTGCGTATCGGCATTCATCACTCAAGGAGACAGGCAATGACTTCCGTTTTCGACCGCGACGATATTCAGTTCCAGGTAGTGGTCAACCACGAAGAGCAATACTCCATCTGGCCCGACTACAAGGCCATCCCCAACGGCTGGCGCGCCGTGGGCAAGAGCGGCCTGAAGAAGGACTGCCTGGCCTACATCGACGAGGTCTGGACCGACATGCGCCCTCTGAGCCTACGTCAGAAGATGGCTGAAGCCGCGGCGCAGTGAGCGGGATGAAGCTGCTGTGCCTGCCTTACTCCGGCGCCAGTGCCATGGTCTACAGCCGCTGGCGGCGCACGTTGCCGGCTTGGCTTGAGCTGCGCCCGGTGGAGCTGCCGGGCCGTGGCGCGCGCCTGAGTGAACCACTGCAGACCGACATGCAGGCGCTGGCCCGGCAACTGGCGGCCGAGCAGCGCACGGCCGCCAGCGCGCCCTATGCATTGCTGGGGCACAGCCTGGGCGCGCTGCTGGCGTTCGAGCTGGCCCATGAACTGCAAGCGCTGGGCTGCCCGGCGCCACGCGCGTTGTTCGCCTGCGGTACCGCGGCACCGACCCGTCGCGAAGACTACGATGGCAAGCACTGGTCCGAACCCAAGACCGACGCCGAGCTGATCAACGAGCTGCGTGCGCTCGACGGTACTCCACAGGAGGTGCTGGCCAACGCCGAGCTAATGAGCCTGACCTTGCCCATCCTGCGCCATGATTTCCTGCTGTGCGGCCGTTATGCCTATCGTCAGCGGTCGCTGCTGCAATGTCCGCTGCACGTCCTCGGCGGTGAGGCCGACCGGGCCACGCAAGAGCAACTCATGGCCTGGCGCCGTGAAACCTCGGGGGAATTTTCGCTGCAAATGTTCCCCGGCGGCCACTTCTTCATCCATGAGCACGAGCACCGCGTGCTCGGTGTGGTGGCCGTGTCGCTGGAGCCGTACCGGCGTTCTGCCTGATTGACGTCATCGCTTGCCTGGGGGAGGCTAGGGTTTTCCCCAGGCAAGAGGCCGACAATGCTGATCAACCCTCGCCAGGCCACGCTGCTGGTCGTCGATATCCAGGAAAAGCTCATAGGCGCCATGAGCGACCCCGAGGGCACCCGAGCGCGTGCGCGCTGGCTGGTGGCGGCCAGCGCCGAGCTGCAATTGCCAATCGTGATGTCCGAGCAGTACCCCAAAGGCCTGGGGCACACCCTGGCAGCGCTCACCACTGCCGCACCGGCAGCCCAGGTGGTGGAGAAAACGCATTTTTCCTGTGTGGCTGCCGAGTGCCTGCCGGAAAGCCTGCTGCGCCGCGAGCAAGTGATCGTCTGTGGTATGGAAACCCATGTCTGCGTGCTACAGACCGTGCTGGGCCTGTTGTCGCTGGGCAAGCACGTGTTCGTGGTCGAGGATGCCTGCGACAGCCGTACCCCGGCCAGCAAGGCCGCGGGCCTGGCGCGCATGCGTGATGCCGGGGCGCAGGTGGTGACCCGTGAGATGGTGCTGTTCGAACTGATGGGCAGCGCCAGCCATCCCTTGTTTCGCCATATCAGCAAGACCTACCTGGTCGGTGAGCAGCCCTGAACGCGCGGCTGATGGCGGCAGGGCTGGTGGCGCTGGCCCTGCTGCAAGGTTGCGCCGGGCGCCGCGAAGAAGCAGTGGAAACCGACCCCACCAAAGTGCGAGCACAGTTGATGCGACTGCTGCCGGCGCAAGCCAAGGACCGGCAAGGGTGGGCCCAGGATATCCAAGTGGCCTTCGAAGCCCAGGGCATTGCCCCAAGCAAAAGCAACCTGTGCGCGGTATTGGCCGTCACCGAGCAGGAGTCGACCTTCAATGCCGACCCACAGGTGCCGAACCTCGGGCGCATCGCCCGAGCAGAAATCGACCGGCGCGCGGCGCGTCTGCATATCCCCAAGCTGCTGGTCGACGGTGCCCTGAATACCAGTTCCGGCAGTGGCAAGACCTATCAGCAGAGGCTGCTGGCGGTACGCAGCGAGAAACAGTTGAGCACGCTGTACGATGATTTCATTGCCGGCCTGCCCTTGGGCAAGACTCTGCTGGGCGGGCTGAACCCGGTGCATACCGGTGGGCCGATGCAAGTGAGCATCGACTTTGCCGAGCAGCACGCCAAGGGTTACCCCTACCGCTATGAAGGCACGATCCGGCAGGAGGTATTCACCCGCCGTGGCGGTTTGTACTTCGGCATCACCCACCTGCTGGGCTACCCAGCGAACTACGAGCGGCCGTTGTACCGCTTCGCCGATTTCAATGCGGGTTGGTACGCCAGCCGCAATGCCGCTTTCCAGGCAGCGTTGAGCCGGGCAACCGGGGTGAAGTTGGCGCTGGATGGCGACCTGGTGGCGCCAGGGGCGATCATGCCCGGAACCACCGAGCAGGCGGCGCGCAAACTGGGGGCGAAGCTTGGCTTGCGCAACCCGCAGATTCGCAGCCAACTGGAGCAGGGTGACAGCCTGGCCTTCGAGGACACCCGGTTGTACCGCGGCGTGTTCGCCCTGGCCGATGCGGCGGCCGGCAAGCCGGTGCCGCGTGCAGTATTGCCGGGAATCGAGCTCAAGAGCCCGAAGATTACCCGCAAGTTGACCACGGCGTGGTTCGCAGGTCGTGTGGATGAGCGTTACCAGCGCTGCATGAAGCGGTAGGGCAAACCCGCTCCCCAAAGTCTGGCCGTGGCGCCGACCCCGGGGGCGGGTGTACCGGCGAACAGGCCGGTGAAGCGAACCTCAACCCTGACCCAAGGCATCCACCACTTGCTCGACACTGGCCTTCAACCCCGCCAGGGCATCCTCCGGGTCGCTGTCGACCACCAGCAACCTGGCCCCGGATGCCTTGATCACCTCGGCTACCGCAGCCTCCGGCTGGCGGTGGTGCAGCACCAAAGCCACATCCTGGGTCTTGAGGTTCTCACCCAGCGCCTTGAGCGTGGCCTCATCCCACTTGTCCTCGGGCGGCAGCGCCTGCTGCGCCACGTCCAGGTTCAGCCCGCTGGCCAGATAACCCAGGCGATCCGACAAGCTGACCACGGTCAAGTTGTCGACTTCGGCCAGGCGTGTCTGGCTGCTGGCGGTCAGCTCCAGCAACTGGCGCTTGAGAGCGGTGAGGTTGCCTTGGATCTTCGCCTTGTCAGCCGGTGAGAGCCGCTCAAGGTCATTGGCCACCACATCGGCCATGCGCCCAAGATTCGTCGGGCTGAGCCAGGGATAAGCGGCATAGGCCTCATCGCCGGTTACGGCAATGCCCGGCAATGCGCCATCCACTGGCCGTGCGGCATCGATCTCGACGATGCGGATATTGCTGCGCCGCGCCATTGGGTAGAGCGGGTCGTCCCGCCAGATCGAGCGCACGCCAATCACCGCATCGGCCTGTTGCGCGGCCTTCTGCAGGCCGGCACCGCCACGACCACTGAAGTACGACGGCTGGCGGCTTGCCGGCAGGTTGGCTGGAGCCGCGCGCTTGAGCTGCACCGAGGTGCCGTCAAGCAGAGCAGCGGCTAGGCTGTGGGTCACGGGCAAGGTGGTGAGCACCTGGGTGGCAAAGCTCAGCGAAGGCAGGCCCACCAGGGCGATGGCCAGGGTCAGCTGCTTGATATTCAGATTCATGCCGGGTTTCCTTGCAGGCGTGGGACGAGGGCGCGGGCCAGCGCGGCGAGGGCGAAGCACAGGCCGGCGACCAGAATGATCGCGGCACCCGACGGCACCGGCAGGTCGAGTACGATCGGCAACAGGATGCCGAGCAGGGTGCTCAGTGTGGCGATCAGCACCGAGAGGAAGAAAAAGCCTTTCAGCGACTGGCTGACCAGGCGTGCGGCGGCGGCCGGAATCACCAGCAGGGCACCGACCAGAATCGCCCCGATCACTTTCACCGAGGCCACGGTGACCAAGGTCACCAGGACCACGAACAGGTAGTCCAGGGTCTTCACCGCCACCCCGCGCACCGCGGCCAGTTGCGGATTGAAGCTGGCCAGCATGATGCGGTTGTAAAGCGGTAGGGCCAGGCTCAGCACTAGCACCGCGACGATGCCCAGCACCAGCAGGTCGTGGGCGCTGACCGTCAGCACCGAGCCGAACAGCACGTTCTCGAGGATGTGCACGTTGATCTTGCCGGCCAGCATCAGCAGCAGGCTCGCGCCTAGGGCCAGGGACACCGAGAGGAACACCCCGATCAGTGTGTCCGGCGACAGTCCGGTGCGGTTGCGCAGGTAGTTCAGCAGGATGCCGAACAGCAGGCAGTAGCCGAACAGACTGCCATAGGGGCCGGTATAGGGTTCGCCGAGCAGGATGCCAATGGCTACGCCCGTGAGCGCGGCGTGGCCCACAGCCTCGGAGAAGAACGCGAAGCGCTTGACCACGACCAGCGTGCCCAGGCCGCCGAGCACCGGGCCTATCATCAGACCGGCCAGTAACGCATTGATCACGAACCCATAGGCCAGGGCCTCGGGCAGGTAGCCGGCGCTGGCCCAGTCCTGGACCAGTTGACGGAAGGCTTCATAACTCATCAGGCGAGGCTCTCGCTGCGCGGGTGAACGGAGAACAGGTTGAGAAGACGCTCGGGGGTCAGGGCCTGGGCGGGCGCGGCGTCGAACAGCACCTGGCGGCTCAGGCCGGTGACCCGGTCGGCCAGGCGCAGCACGGCCTGCAGATCGTGCTCGATCCACAGCACGGTGGTACCGGATTGGCGCCAGCCCTGTAGCAGCGCTTCGAACACCTGGATGCCCGCTTCGTCGAGGGCCGACATCGGCTCGTCCAGGACCAGCAACTGGGGTTCGGGGATCAGGCCCTGGGCCAGCAGCACCCGCTGGCGCTCGCCACCGGACAATGCGCCCATGCGACGCTTGCGTTTGTCGAGCATGCCGACTTGTGCCAGCGCTGCGTCGATGGCCGGCTGGATACGCCGCGAAAGGCCCAGGAACGCGGGGCGCCTTTGGCACATGGCGGCCATGAAGTCGTCCACGGTCATTGGCAGGCCTCGGTCGAACTCCAGCGCCTGGGGCACGTAGCCGATCACGTTGGCTTGTGTCGGCCAGTGAAGGGTCAACTGGCCCTGGTGCGGCATCTGCCCCAGCAAGGTCTTGATCAGCGAGCTCTTGCCGCCGCCATTGGGGCCGACGATGGCATGCACGCTGCCAGCGGCGACGCTGAAGGCGACCTGTTCGAGGATGCGCGTACGGCCCAGGGTCAGGTCGATGCCGACGAACTCGATGCGCGGCCCGCGGGCGGGCATGCGCGTGGCGGCGGCGGTCATGCGCGGTTCTCCTGGATGGCCCGCACCACTGTGTCGAGGTTGCGCTTCATTTCCACCTCGTATTTGTCCTTGGTGTACTCGCCGTAGGAGATGTGCGTCAGCGGGTACAGTCGAACGCCCGATTCACGCTGGATGGTTTCGACGTAGGCAGAAGGGAAATCCATCTCCGAGAAAATCACCTTCACGTCCAGGGCCTTGAGCTGGTCGATGGTCTTCTTCAGTTGTGCGGGGCTCGGCTCGATGCCGTGGGCCGGCTCGACCACGGCGGTCACTTCCAGGCCGAAGTCGCGCACCAGGTAGTCGTAGGCCGCGTGGATGGTGGCGACGCGCAAGGTCGCCGAGGGCGCCTCGGTGACCTGCGCCAGAGCCTCGGCACGCAGGGCGCGCAAACGCTTGGCGTAGGCGCGGGCGTTCTGGGTATAGAACTTGGCATTGTCTGGGTCGAGCTTGCCCAGTTCGCGGGCAATGTTGTTGACCTGGGCGATGGTGGTGCTGATGGACAGGAAGGTGTGCGGATTGACCACCTTGCCCGCGCCGCGAGCAGCGATGCCGGTGGCAGCCAGCAGCGGAACGTTCTGGTTGGCTTCGATGGTGGCGATGCCCGGTTTTTCACTGGCGGCGATCATGCGGTCGGCGAAGTCGTCGTGGCCCACGCCGTTGAGCACCACCACGTCCAGCGTGCCGATGCGCTTGATGTCCTCGGCTCGTGGCTCGTAGGCGTGCGGGTTGAAGCCCGCCGGAATCAGCGGTACCACCTCGGCTTTGTCGCCCACGATGTTGCTGACGTAGCTGTAGTAGGGGTGCAGGGTGATGCCAATGCGCAGCGGCTTGGCGTTGTCGGCCAGGGCCAGGGCTGGCAGGGCGCAGGCCAGGAGCAGCGCAAGGACGGAGCGGAGCATGGGGGAGATTCCTTGGGTTCAGTGACGGTGTTCGCGGGTGACCCCGGCGTCGTAGTGGCTAACCACCTGCTGCCAGCCGGCAGCGATCAAGGCCGCCTGGCCCAGGTCGTCCGGGAGCAGGGTAGTGCTGTCGCGGCGTAGCCAGACATCGGACGGCCCGGCGGCGTCGCCAGGCAGGATCAACAGGAAGCTGCCGGCGATTTCCGGGGCTTGGCTGCGCCCCAGGTAGGCGCCGCTTTGCAGCCATTGCCAGTGATGGCGGCCACGGCTTTGGCTGCCGGCATCGACGACGAAGGGCGGTAGGCCCTCTTCGACCAGGTCGTCGACGCTCGGGGCAACGGCGTTTTCTTCGCGCAGCAGTTGGATCTCGTCGAAGGCCACCCGCAGGTCGGTGTAGATGCCCTGTTCGGCGGCAGTGAGGTCACGCCGGGCATCTATCTGATGGCGGGCGATGGCCTGTTCGTCCTCGCGCTCACCGCGCATCAGCACCACCGTGGAGGCCAGCAGCACGATCAGCAGGCTGGCGAGCAGAACGTAGAGCGTTTCGTACCCGGCACCGGCTGGGCGTACTACCTGGGCGTGACTCATGCAGGGCTTGCTCATGGCTGGGCGATGTCGGCGTGGTCGATTTCCACCACGTGGCCGGGACCGGCGTCGAACAACACGTAGAACTCGCCATCGGGGCGTTGGAAGGTCAAGGTCGAGTCCTGCGCGAGCTTGCCGCCGACCAGCACCTGTTCGTCGTAGCCGATCACGTCCAGCGTCACGCCAGGCGCGCCGCTGCCGTCGGAGAACCCTCCAGTGCATTTGATCTGGCCGCCGGCGACCTCTTCGCATTCGCACATCGGGTTGTGCGCCAAGGCTGGCCCGGCGGCAAGGGCCATCAGTGGCAGGACGAGCCTGCGGATCGTATGTTTCATGGTTTGCCTCCTTGTTTCTTCAGCCAGGCCACGGTGGCGGGGGATGCGTCGGCCAGCGCGACGGAGCCTTGGTGCATGCTGCCGTCCCAGCCTTCGAGGGTGATCCAGATCCGTGCGTCGGGGCGGGTGCGGGCAGGGACTGGCAGATTGGTACTCATGCGGTAGGGTGCGCCGAAGAAGATGCTGCCGGCGGCGCGCAGGTTGCGTGGTTTGCCAATGCGCAGGTAGATGGCCTTGACGTCCCCAATGCACGCCTTGCACAAGGCCGCATTGAACGCCTTGAAGTGGCCTGCGGGGCCGTCGGCGCGCGGCGCCTCGTTGCGCAACTCGGCCAGGTCGACGGTGTAGGGGCCGACCTGGATGGCGCTGATCGGGTTGACGCCGAGGCCGGCATCGCCACGCAACAGCTTGGCGTCGGCGAAGTACTTGGGCATGAAGCCCAGCGGTATGAGGATCAAAAGGATGTTCAGGTGAAAGCGCCACTTCAGCCACCACTGCTTCAGCGGGCTGACGGGCACCCTATGGACCTGGCTCATGGATGGACCTCGGCAGTGGTGTCGTTGTGGCCAGCGTGTAGGCGGGGCGTGCGCTCGCTGCGTTTGAGGGCGGCTGCGGTGGCCTGGGCGGTGCGTTTGGTCCAGATCAGCAGGCCGCTGAATACCATCAGGGTGAGAACCAGGCCGAAGAAGAACCAGATCAGCTTGATCGGCAGGCCGCCGAAGTCGCCGGTGTGCAAGGGGCGCATGGATTCGGTGACGAACTCCAGGGCCGAACGGTCGGCCAGCAGGAACTGGCTGTCGACGTTTCGGGTGTACGGGTTGATGGCCGCGGTCTGGTACATCAATGGATACCAGCCACGCCCGCCCAGGTTGATATGGCTGTAGTGGGTGGCAGGCAGTGAAATGAAATCGATATCCAGCCCCGGGATCGCCTGGCCGGCGATGCGCGCCGCTTCGTCCAGGTCGATGCGCGGTGCCGGGCTGCCATCGCGAGTGGGTGGCACATCCTCGCGCGAAATGACCGGCACCACCGGTTCGGTGGATACGGTGACGTGGTTGTCGGCAAGTATGGCCTGGATCAGGAACCAGGTGCCGGTGATGGAGATGACTGCGATGAACCAGATCGACCACACGCCGGCCAGGCGGTGCAGATCACCCCAGAAAATACGTGAGCCGTGACCGGTGCGGATGGGTTTGAAGAAGCCTTTCCAGAACTTCTTGTAGACCACAAGGCCAGTCACCAACGAGGCCAGCATCGGCAGGCCCAGCAGCGACACCAGGTACCAGCCCCAGCTGTAACCATTGGTGAAGGGCACCAGCCACCAGCCATGCAAGGCGCGGGTGAACGCCTCGAAATTGAAGTCAGGGCTCTTGCCCTGGATCACGCCGGTATAGGGGTTCACGTAAAGCGTCGGGCTAGTGCCGTCCGGGAAGACCACCGAGGCATTGAGTGCGAAGTGCGCACCGTCCGGCTGGCGCAACGTGCGCACCACCATGTCCGGCTCGGCTTTGTGCAAGGCGTCGAGTACTTGCTGGTAGCTCAAGCGTTCAGTCACGTCATCGGGCTTGCTGGCGCGCACGTCCGGGTTGGCCAGCCAGACGATTTCCTGGCTGACCACGGCGAGCATGCCGGTAAAGCAGACGATCAGCACGAAGAACCAGATCGGCAGGGCGAGCCAGCTATGTACCAGGAACCACAGCCTGGACTTGGATTTTTTGGGAGATTTGGCCATCGGTCGGTCTTCTGAAAAGGAGGGTCGAGCACAGGCCCAACCAAAGGGCTGCATTAATAAGGACGAATGAGAATCGAAATCCTGAAGATTTAAATGCAAGCAAATGTTTCAGAAAACACGAGCCGGCATGCGCGCGGAGGCGACATGCCGGCTGCGAAGGCCTATGGCGAGGTTCAGGCGCTGGCGGCAGCCGCGTGTGTCCTGCCGTACTGGCGGGCCAGGTCCTGGTACAGCGACTGGCCGATTTCCGCCGCGCGGGCCGGCAGCACCGACAGCAACGTGTCGCTCAGGCCGTGGCTGTTTTCGCAGAAGCCTTGCAGGTAGACGGAGGCTTGCAGGTCTGGGCTGGCCAGTACGCGGTAGTTGCGGTCGACGCTGAAGTCGTTCAGGTAGCCAGCCAAGGGTGCCAGCAGGTCGCGGTGCGAGCGGCGCTCGTAGCCAGTGGCGAGGATCACCGCATCGTAGCGGTGGGTCTGCTGCTGGCCGGTGGCCAGGTCACGCAGGGTCAGTTCGATGCCCTCGCGGGTGGCCACCACGGCTTCCACATTGCGGCGGCACAGCACATTGTGGCGGAACTGGTGGGACACCTTCTGGCGATAGAGAATGCCGTAGATGCGCTCGATCAGATCGAGGTCGACCACCGAATAGTTGGTGTTGTGGTATTCGCCCAAGAGTTTGCTGCGCTGGTCGGCCGGTTCGTTGTAGACCAGGTCGGTGTAGTCCGGCGAGAAGATCTCGTTGACGAACGGGCTGTCATCGGCCGGTTTGAGTGCCGAACCGCGCAGCACCATGTCGACCTTGACCGACGGATAGCTGTCGTTGAGGTCGATGAAGGCTTCGGCGGCGCTCTGGCCCGAGCCGATCACCGCAATGCGCATCGGCTTGCCTTCGGTGCAAGGCAGCTGGTTCAGACTGCTCAGGTACTGGGAGTGGTGGAAGACCCGGGGATCCTCCTTGAACGCGCCGAATTTCTCCGGGATTTTTGGCGTGCCGCCACTGCCGACCACCACCGCGCGCGTGCGGCGACTGTATTCGCGGCCCTGTGCATCGCGAGACACCAGACGCAGGTGTTCGACTCGACCGGCATTCACTTCAGGCTCGATGCGCAGCACTTCCTCGCCATAGGCCGCCTGAGTGGCGAAATGCTCGGCAGCCCAGCGCAAGTAGTCGTTGTACTCCAGTCGGCAGGGGTAGAAGGTGCCGAGGTTGATGAAGTCGGCCAATCGCTGCTTCTGGTGCAGGTAGTTGACGAAGCTGTAAGGGCTGGTGGGGTTGCGCAGGGACACCAGGTCCTTGAGGAAAGAGATCTGCAACTCGCTCTGGGTAGCCAGGGTCTCACCGTGCCAGCGATAGTCTTTCTGCTTGTCGATGAACAGGGCATCCAGGGCGTGACCCTGGGTCTGGGCGAGCTCCTCCAGGGCGATGGCCAGGGCCAGGTTGGACGGGCCGAAGCCCACGCCTATCAGGTCTTTGATTGTTTCCGGGTTTGAAGACTGGCTCATGGCTGCGATTCCATAATGGTCGAATGTGGACGCCCGCCGGGGCTCCGGCTCCTGCGCGAGTACATGGGTTGGAACGAGCCACGTGTGGAGGAATTTACTTAAGGCGGCGTAGGGTGTTTGCGCGCCGGCCTAAAGTTCTGAGCCGCTGGGCCGATAGGTAGGCCAACCCAAGGACCCACTTCAAAGGCAGGGAAATCTCATGGTCGGAATCAGCGCCGTCACCGTCAACAACGTTTCGGCTCAGGCCCAGGCTGCCAATCAAAGCAGCGAAACAGCCGCAACCGAGGACCGCTCGACCACTCAGGTCGACACGTCGAAAATCACCGGCAATGGCCAGGCGCAGGGTGCGCAAGGGGCCCAGGGCGGCGAGGGCAGCGGCGAGTCGGCTGCCATCAAGCAACTGCGTCAAATGATCAAGGACTTGCAGAAGCAATTGGCCGAGCAGCAGAAGCAACTGGCCGCGATCATGGCCAAGGATATGGACGAGAGCGCCAAGCTTGCGCAGGCCAGTGCCAAGCAGGCCAGCATCACCACGATCAATGGTGAGATCCTGCGGGCCACCGCACAGTTGCTCGAAGCGCTTCAGGAAACCGGTGGCAGCAGCGCGGGCGGTATCGTCAGCACCCAGGCTTGAGGGGCGTTGCTGGCAGTGAAAAGGGCTGACTTGCTGCTGTCAGCCCAATCGATACTCAGTCTGCCGCCACGCGCCCTTTGTTCTGGCGCTCGGACTTGTACTGCATGGCCACCGCCGGTGCCGGCTTGGCCGCGCCCGTTTCCAGCCATTGGCGCATGCGGCTGGCATCGGCGAAGTGAGTGTACTTGCCGAAGGCGTCGAGAATCACCATGGCCACTGGGCGATTGTCCATCCGGGTCAACAGCACCAGGCAATGGCCGGCCTCGTTGGTGAAGCCCGTCTTGGTCAGCTTGATGTCCCAGTTGCTTTTGTTCACCAGATGGTCGGTGTTGCGAAAGCCCAACGTGTAGTTGGGCTTGCGGAACGCCACGGTCTTTTCCCGGGTGGTCGACAGCTCGCTCAGCATCGGGTACTTGCGTGAAGCCATCAGCAGCTTGGCCAGGTCACGGGCGGTCGAGACGTTCTGGGTCGACAGGCCCGTTGGCTCGACGTAGCGGGTGTGCGCCATGCCCAGGCTACGGGCCTTGGCGTTCATGGCCTTGATGAAGGCCGGGTAGCCTCCTGGGTAGTAGTTGGCCAACGTGGTCGCGGCACGGTTCTCCGACGACATCAGGGTAATCAGCAAGGTTTCGCGGCGGTTGAGCTGGCTGCCCAGGCGCACACGCGAATAGACGCCTTTCATTTCCGGGTTGTTGGCGATGGTCATGGTGAGCATTTCATCCATGGGCAGCTTGGCATCCAGCACCACCATCGCCGTCATCAGTTTGGTCACCGAGGCAATGGGTACCACGCGGTCGGCGTGGCTTGAATACAGTTCCTGGTTGGTGTTCAGGTCGATCAGCAGGGCGCTGCCAGAGGCCAGGTGCAGCTTGGAAGGGTCGCGTTGAACCTGGGCCGGGGGTTGTGCAGCAGCGGTCGACGGGAGGGTCGCGGTTCCTGTGAGCAACAGCATCAGGCTGAGGATGGACAGGGATGTTTTCACGTTGAGGCTCACTAAATGTTGGTATGTCGTTGGCTGTGCAAGGGTTTTCCCCCAAAAAACCGCTGCATTTTGGAGTATGGCTGAACGGCTGTCGAATGCCTTATATCTAAAGGGCGCAACGTGAAGGAAATTTAATCCGGTACGCCATTTTTGATTTCCCCAAGCGCGTAGGCGGTGCGGTTTGCGATGGAACATCCACGACCGGCCTTATTCGACCCGAAGGGGCCTGCGAGGTCGGCGGCGCTCCCGCAGCGCTCGCTGCTGACGCCAAGGCAGCTTTGGGGCGCAGGCCAGCCTGACGGCCAGGCGACACCACCCGCGGGTCAGAACACCGACCATCCGATCCGTGAACTGAGCAACTCGAGCGCCGCCATCCCGGCATACGAGTTGCCCGCCGTATTCAACTCCGGCGACCACACGCAAACGGTGAATTGACCCGGCACGATCGCCACTATTCCGCCACCTACGCCACTCTTGCCTGGCAAGCCCACGCGGTAGGCGAAATTCCCCGCTTCGTCGTACAGCCCGCTGGTGGCCATGATCGAGTTCACCTGCTGGGTCTGGCGTCGGGTCAGGATTTGCTCGCCACTGTGCTTGCAGAACCCATCGTTGGCCAGGAAGCAGAAGGCACGGGCCAGGTCGAGGCAGCTCATCTGCAGTGCGCAGTAACTGAAGTAACTGCGCAGCACCGTCTCGACTTCGTTATGGAAGTTGCCAAATGACTGCATCAGGTACGCCATGGCGGCGTTGCGCGCGCGGAACTGGTACTCCGAATCCGCGACGCGGGCATCGATGGCGATACGGGGGTTGCCCGATAGCCGCCGTACGAAGTCGCGCATCGACAAGGTGGGCGCGGCGAAGCGCGACTGATTGATATCGCAGATCACCAACGCGCCCGCATTGATGAAGGGGTTGCGTGGGCGCCCGCGTTCGAACTCCAGCTGTACCAGCGAGTTGAACGGTTGACCTGAGGGCTCATGGCCAAGACGCTCCCAGATGGCTTCACCTGAATGGCCAATCGCCTGGACCAGACTGAACACCTTGGAAATACTCTGCACCGAAAACGGCACCAGGGCGTCACCTGCGCAGTAGTAGCTGCCATCGTTGCCATAGACGGCGATGCCCAACTGCTGCGCAGGCACATCGGCCAGCGCGGGAATGTAGTCAGCCACTTTGCCCTTGCCGATCAAGGGACGCACTTCGTCGAGAATCTCGTTCAACAGCGTTTGCATGGAAAGCCCTGTAATCACTTCCCCAGACGACAAGCGAGGGGTAGCGTTTCAGACGTAGGCTCATCGGCACAGATCACACATTCATGATGAAATGGCCCGAGCGATCGGCATTGTAGGTGTCAGAAAGCAGGTGACCCCATCCGCCGGGCCATGAAGGCAAAAAAAGCCCGCCATAGGCGGGCCAGAAGGGCGTAGGGAGCAACGCACAACAAATAGGGTCAGGCGAGCAGCGTGTCTGCTTGCAGTCGCTGGGCCAGGGCCTGGGCCGAGGCGCGAGTCATCAGTGGGCCGCTGACGGCTTCGCCATTGCGTACCAGGTACCAGCAGGCCAGCAGGCCTTGCTCACGCAATGCGCTTGGGACGGCGCTGCCGACGACGGACATGATCTGGATAGTGGCCATGTGGACCTCCTGTAAAACATGGCCCTACCTTACGCAGCAGCCAGAGAGGTTTGAAATCAACTTCCTCGATAGTGGTCATTAGCTTTATCAACGATCACCGGCGACCTGACGGCTCAGGGGGCGTGTACCTCCACTATGACCCAGGCGACTGTCAGCTGAGCGCAGGGAAACGGTAAAGGTTGTGTAAGGGACGACCACCACAGGTCTCTGTTAGGCTGCATAATCGATTCAGTGACGAGGAAGGAGCCGGTAATGGCGACATCTCCCAGCAAAGACACCCAGTTGTGCATTTCCCTGGCCGGGCGACCGGGTACCTTTGGCGTGCGGTTTCACAACCACCTCTACCAGCAACTGGGCCTGGACTTTTACTACAAGGCCATGACCACCGATGACCTGCCGGCGGCGGTGGCGGGTATTCGTGCGCTGGGCATCCGTGGATGTGGGGTGTCCATGCCATACAAGGAGGCCTGCATGGCATTGGTGGATGAAGTCGACCCTTCCGCCGCCGTCATCGAGTCGGTCAATACGCTGGTCAATACCAAGGGCTACCTGAAGGCCTACAACACAGATTACCTCGCCGTTCGGCAATTGCTGGAACAGCACCAGGTCGACCCCGGCACGGCGTTTGCGCTGCGGGGCAGTGGCGGCATGGCCAAGGCGGTGGCCCATGCGCTGCGTGATGCCGGTTTCCGTCAGGGCACCCTCGTTGCCCGTAACGAGCAGGCCGGTCGGCAGTTGGCCGATGCCTGCGGTTATCGTTGGCTGGCCGAACTGGGCGATCGCTGCCCTCCGATGTTGGTGAATGTGACGCCGATCGGCATGGCAGGTGGTCCCGAGGCTGAGCAACTGGCATTTTCCGAAGAGGCCATCGCCGCGGCCGAGCGAGTGTTCGACGTGGTGGCGATGCCAGCGCGCACACCGCTGATCCGCCGCGCTGAAGCATTGGGCAAGCCGGTGATCACTGGGTTGGAGGTCATCGCCCTGCAGGCGCTGGAGCAATTCGTGTTGTACACGGGCGTAAGACCGTCGAAGGCTCAGGTCGAGGCAGCAGTGGCTTACGCGCGGGACCTTTAAGTCGCCGGCAAGCTCCCGCAGGCGTCCCGCGCGCCTGCAGGAGCCGGCATTCGATCAAAATGCTTTGTGGCCTTCATCCAGCCGCTGGTCCACCAATGCCTTGCCATGGGCCAGTGACACATGCTGGGCGTTGTCCAGGTCGGCAAAGAACTTCATCGGCATCGAAATGCGTCGGCTGGTATGGCCTTCGGGATCTGTGATCAGGCATCCGGCCGCATAGGGCAGGGGAGAGTCCGGGTGGGGCATCACGCTGGCGGTGATGGTGTGGTCGCGGTATTCACAGTGAAGGGTTTGCATCGTCCTTACCTCGCTGTGGCATGTGAAGCCGTTACCTTCATATACCACAGCAAGGTGCCGGGAGTTCCCGGCCCGACGAGCGCGAACCGACGAAAGATCAGTCCTTGAGTTCGGTCGGCTGGATGACTTCGACCCAATAGCCATCGGGGTCCTTGACGAAGGCCAGGTGCTTCATGCGCCCGTCGCTCAGGCGCTTCTGGAACGGAACGTCCAGCGCTTCGAAGCGTTCGCAGGCTGCGCGCACGTCCGGCACCGAGATGCAGATGTGGCCAAAGCCGCGTGGGTCGGTGTTGCCGTTGTGGTAGGCGAACGCCGGGTCGCTCTCGGTGCCGTAGTTGTGGGTCAGCTCCAGAACGCCTGGAATCGACTTCATCCACTGGTGGCGTTCGGCATCGTCGGCTGGGATGTGCGCCGGGTCGACCAGGGCCAGGAAGTACAGGCTGAATTCGGCTTCCGGGAAGTCACGCTTGTCCACCAGGCTAAAGCCCAGGACGCGGGTGTAGAAGTCTAGGGACTTCTCGATGTCCTTGACCCGCAGCATGGTGTGGTTGAAGACGAAGTTGGCGGTAGCGGCGTCTGGCCGGGCGGTAACGCCAGGCAGCGAGTGCAGTTCGTGCAGGCTCATAGGTACTCCTGAGACGGGCTGGCGGCTAGGCACCAGCGAAAAACAGACAGGGTGTCATGATACGGCAGTGAACCGATTGCGCAAATGAAAGCGCCCTGCACGAGGCAGGGCGCTGGAATTAGAGGCCCGCATGTGCGGGCGCGTGATGGGGTCGCTAGTCCTTTAGCTGTCTCGATACTGGGGGAGTCGATGTGAAAAAAGCGTGAAGGGTGCGTGGACGTTTCATCAGCGCACCCAACTTTCCACCGTGCTGGCGCCGTATTGCTCCTTCCAAGCCTTCAAGCCTCGGTGATTGCCGCCTTTGGTTTCGATCAGCTCGCCGGTATGCGGGTTTTCGTAGACTTTCACCACGCGGGGGCGGCGCTGCTGTTTCGGCGCTGCGCTCGAAACCCGGGTAACGGCTTTGGGGTCAAGGATGGCGATGATATCGCGCAGACTTTTGTCATAGCTTTTCATCAGGCCGACTAGTTTCTGCTCGAATTCGATTTCGCGTTTTAGGCCGGCATCCTTTTTCAGCGCCTCCAGTTGAGCCATCTGTTCCTGGAGCGCTTTTTCGGCAGCACGAAACTCTGCAAGTCTGGACACTGTTTTCACTCCTGTACGTCATTCGTGGCGGGGCGTGACGAACATGGGAGAAAGATAAACGCCGGCCACGTGGGTGGGTATCAGCTGTTCGCTGATAACGAGTGTAGCACCCGTTGCTAGTGGGTAAACCGCAAACTTTTTATAAGTAAGGTGGGAACTTTACACGTTTTTTGAACCGCGATCTTTAACGCTTTTGGCGTGCTCTGCGGGGCCTTTTAGACCATGGTCCAATGGTGCGTACCAGAGCGGTTACGTGACCATTTCAGATGATGGCCGCCCAATGTTTGGCCATTGCGCATTGCCGCGTCGCTTGTTGCTCGCGGATTGTTTTCGCCTTATTTCTGGATGTTCCCCCGCATGTTTGCCCCTTTTCCTCTCGCCCCCGGGCGCCGTGTTGCCGGCCTGTTTCTTCTGTGTGCCGGCGTCGATGCCCAGGCCGCCGGTTTTCTTGAAGACAGCAGTGCCAAGGTCGAAGCACGCAATGTCTACTTCAACCGGGATTTTCGCGATGGTCACAGCAGTTCCAGCCAGGGCGCTTCCAAGCGTGAAGAGTGGGCGCAAGGCTTCATCCTGAATGTGCAGTCCGGTTACACCCAAGGGCCGGTTGGTGTTGGCGTGGATGCGCTGGGCATGGTCGGCTTCAAGCTCGATTCCAGTCCGGCGGACAGCAACAGCGGATTGATGCCGTCCTCTGGCCACGACCCACGCCACTCTGCCGATCAGTATGCAAAGATGGGGCTCGCGGCCAAGGTCAAGGTATCCAATACCGTGCTCAAGTACGGCTCCATGATGCCCGATATGCCGTTGCTCAAGTACAACGATGGCCGTCTGCTTCCGACCCTGTTCCACGGCTTCATGCTGACTTCCGAAGAAGTGCGCGACCTGAAGTTCACCCTGGCCCGCCTAAACACTTACACCGCACGGGACTCTACCGACCGGCAGGATATCCGCGTGCATTGCAAGAACAAGCGTTATGCCTGCGATATCGAGGCCGACCACTTCGATCTGGCCGGTCTGGACTACCGTTTCAATGACCGGGTCACCGCTACCTACCAGGTGTCCAAGCTGGAAAACATCTATCGCCAGCACTTCCTCGGCGTAGTGGCCAACCAGCCCCTGTCGGTGGGCAGCCTGTCGGCCGACCTGCGGGTGATCAAGAGCGACGATATCGGCAATGCCCGCGCCGGCGAAATCGACCACCGCGCCTTCAGCGGCATGCTCGGCTACAGCCTGGGTGGACACAAGGTCAGCGCCGGCTGGCAGCGGATGTATGGCGAAAGCGCCATGCCGTACCTCGACGGCAGCAACCCCTACCTGGTCAACTACGCCCAGGTCAATGACTTCGCCGCCGCCCAGGAGCGGTCCTGGCAAGTGCGTTATGACTATGACTTCAAAGCCCTGGGCGTGCCCGGGCTGACGTTCTTCACCCGCTATATCAACGGTGACAGCATCAAGGTCCCAGGCAGCAATGCCGAGGGTAAGGAATGGGAGCGCGACACCGAGCTCAAATACCAGGTACAGCGCGGCACTTTCAAGGATGTCAGCGTGCGCCTGCGAAACTCCACCTATCGCAGCAACTACGAGAAGTGGGCGCGCGATATGGATGAGACACGGGTGATTGTGAGCTACAACTTCTCGCTCTGGTGATGTACGACGGGCCTGATGCTCTAGCGCTGTGTGAAAAGTCTTAAGACGAAGGTCAGGCAAGGCGAAAACAGCCGAGGAAGCTGAGTTTCCGGACATGAGCATTCCGGGGCTGTTTTCAACGCAGCATCACCGAGTATCAAGGCTTTTCGTACAGAGCCTAAGGCGTTTGTGGGCTGACCAATAGGTCGACATAGTAGATAGCCCGAAAAGTTTGCACTGCCTCCAGGCCTTGTTTTTCCACTACCATGAGGAAAACTCGGCGGAAAAGACGATGCATACACTCCTGCTGATTGGCATTGGGGCGGGTGATCCGCGCCAGGTGACGCTGCAGGCCATCGATGCGCTCAAACGCGCCAGTGTTTTCTTCGTGCTTGAAAAGGGCGCGGACAAAGATGAATTGGTGCAGTTGCGCAGGCGTGTCCTTGAGCAGCACGCTGCGGCCGGTAGTTATCGTCTGGTGTCGATGGATGACCCGCAGCGCGATGACCAAGCCACCGACTATGCCGCGGCTGTACAGGACTGGCATGAACAGCGTGCGCAGTTGTATGCCCGTACACTGCGCGACCAATTGCGCCCAGGTGATATCGGCGCGTTCCTGCTGTGGGGGGACCCGACCCTGTACGACAGCACCTTGCGCATCCTTGACCGGGTTCGCCAGCTCGGTGTGGCATTGTCGCTGGAAGTCATCCCCGGCATCAGCAGTGTTCAGGCTTTGGCGGCCAGCCACCAGATTCCGCTCAATCGTATCGGCGAGCCGTTGACAGTGCTGCCAGGCAGACGCCTGGCCGAACAGGCAAGGATCGACAACGTGGTGGTCATGCTCGATGGACAGTGCGCGTTCGCCACGCTCGATGACCCCGAACTGACGATTTATTGGGGGGCCTACTTGGGCACCGAGGATCAGCTGCTGATCGCGGGCCCGCTGCAGCAGGTCAAAGGGCAGATTGTGCGAGTGCGAGAACAAGCGCGCATGCGCAAGGGGTGGATCATGGACACCTATCTGCTGCGTCGGGAATGTTGAACAGGTGCCGCTTGGACGGCCACCTTGAATTCGAGGTCAGGGCGCGCCCAGAATCGCCATCACCTTGTCACGCAACTGATCGATGCTGAAGGGCTTGCCAATCAAGTGCATGCCCTCGGGCACGTCGACACTTTCGGCATAACCGCTGGCGAACAACACCGGCAGGGAGGGCCGGATCTTGCGGGCTTGTTTCGCCAGATCTTCGCCACGCATGTCCGGCAACCCGACATCGGTCATCAGTAGATCCAGCGGCTGACCGTCATCTTCAAGCACGCGCAGGGCTTCGGTGGCATCTGCCGCTTGAACGATGGTGTAGCCCATTTCGTCGAGCACTTCGACGATCAGCAAACGTACGATGTCGTCGTCTTCGACTACCAATAGGGGCATGGTTCAGGTCCTGTTGAGAGGGGAGTGTCTGTATATCTGTTCATCGGGCGATGATAGAAGTTCCCCCGAGGATACCGACCGACGCGATGGGAGGGAACGATTCGTGTTCGTCACCTTCAAATACTGGCTAAATGCCCTGCCAGACTGGGCAAAGCTGGTTAGACTCGCTGTAACTGGTGAGCAAAGTGGCTGGAGATAATGGAAACTGGCCGCTACACCGTTTCAATGGACTTTAATTTTTGCTCGGGCGTTATCTCATGACTCAGGCCGCCTCCATGGACCAGAAAAGTTTCCGCAAACTGTTGGCTCGTAACATCAGCCTGCCCTTGGGCGTAGGCCTGCTGGGCGCCGTGGCCTTCGTCACGGTGATCAACTACCTGCTGTCGGCCATGCAATGGGTGGAGCATACCGACCGAGTGATTGGCAATGCCAATGAAACGCTCAAGCTCTCGATCGACATGGAAACTGGAATGCGGGGTTTTCTGCTGACCGGTGAAGAACGTTTCCTCGATCCCTACGAGGTGGCCAAGCCACGCGTTCTGGGTAGCCTGAAAAGTTTGCGCGAACTGGTCGGGGACAACGCGCAGCAGGTCGATCGCATCGACCGCTTGATCGCCCTGCAGCAGGCCTGGAACGAATTCGGCAGTGGAATGATCGCGTTGCGTCGCGATCAGGGCAATTACCAGGCCTTGATAGGCAGTGGTCGCGGCAAGCGCATCACTGACGAGATCCGTAAGGAGTTCGATGACCTGATTCTCACCGAACAGCAGTTGCGCTCGGCACGCAACGAAAAGGTCAGTACCGTCACGGTGACGGCCATATCCGCGTTCGTGCTGCTGATCGTCGGGCTCACTGCCTTGTTGGCCTACCTGGGCCGGCGTGACCTGCTTTCGCTGTCCACCAGTTACAACGATAACCTGCTGGCACAGCAGCGCTCGGCTGAACGCCTCGAACATCAGGCCTGGCTGCGCAACGGCCAGACCCAGTTGGCCGAGCAGGTGCTGGGGCAGTTGACCCTGCCGATGCTAGGCGACAATATCCTGCGCTTTTTCGCCAGGTACCTGGGCAGTGTGGTCGGTGCGGTGTACGTGCGAGACGAGCATGGGCGGCTGATGCGCGTGGCCAGCTACGGCCTGGATGCCGAGGAGCAGGCCCGCGAGCAGGTGCTGGGCGACAGTGAAGGGCTGATGGCCCAGGCAGTGCGTCAAGGGCGCTTGTTGCGCCTGGACGACTTGCCTGCCGATTACTACCGTCTCAGTTCCGGCTTGGGCAGCGGCCTGCCGCGCAGTGCGCTGCTGATGCCGACCAGCGATGATGGCCGGGTCAACGGCGTGATCGAGCTGGGCTTTTTGCGTCCGCTGCAAACGCGGGATGACGAGTTGCTCGATCGCGTCTGCGGCAACCTGGGCATCTCCATCGAAAGCGCCCGCTATCGTCAACGTTTGCAGGAGGTGCTGGCCGAGACTCAGCAGCTCAATGAAGAGTTGCAAGTCCAGCAGGAAGAGCTCAAGACCGCCAACGAAGAGCTTGAAGAGCAATCCCGCGTGCTCAAGGAGTCCCAGGCGTATCTGGAGACCCAGCAGGCGGAACTGGAACAGACCAACGAACAGCTGTCCGAGCGAACCGACGCGCTGAACCGCAAGAATGATGAACTGAACCAGGCCCAGCAGGAGCTTCAAGCCCGTGCCGATGATCTGCAGCGCTCGAGCAAGTACAAGTCCGAGTTCCTCGCCAACATGTCCCACGAGCTGCGTACGCCCCTCAACAGCTCGCTGATCCTGGCCAAGCTGCTGGCCGAGAACGGCGAGGGCAACCTCAGCGAAGAGCAGGTCAAGTTCGCCGAATCGATCTATTCGGCCGGCAACGATCTGTTGAACCTGATCAACGACATTCTCGACATCGCCAAGGTCGAGGCCGGCAAGTTGGAAGTCCGTCCCGAAACTACCCAGGTCGAGCGCCTGGTAGACGGCCTGAAAGGTATGTTCCTGCCGCTGGCCGAGAACAAAGGCCTCGCCTTTGCCGTGCGGGTCGAGCCGTCGGTTCCGGTCACCGTGTTCACCGACCGCCAGCGTCTGGAGCAGATCCTCAAGAACCTGCTGTCCAACGCCATCAAGTTCACCGATCACGGTCAGGTCAGCCTGGACATCAGCCACCAGGCGGGCACCGGCATCGTCTTCGCGGTGCGCGACAGCGGCATCGGCATTGCCGCCGATCAGCAAGAGGCGATCTTCGGCGCCTTCCACCAGGTCGATGGCAGCAGCAACCGGCGCTACGGTGGCACTGGCCTCGGTCTGTCGATTTCCCGCGACCTGGCGCATCTGCTGGGTGGGCAGATCAGCGTCGACAGCAGCCCAGGCCAGGGCAGTGTGTTCAGTCTGATCCTGCCTGAGCGCTATGAGGCCCAGGATCAGGTGATCGAGCCGCAAAGCCTGCGCCCGGCGGTGGATGCGCTGCCACCTGCGCCCCAGGTCAGTCAACCCAGCGCGCCGAAGCGCCCGAAACCGGCGTTCGACGATGACCGTGGACAAGCGCCGTTCGACAATCGTTGCATCCTGGTGATCGAGGATGAGCCGAACTTCGCCCGCATCCTCTTCGACCTGGCGCACGAGCTCGGATACAGCTGCCTGGTGGCCCAGGGGGCCGATGAAGGCTTCGAGCTCGCGGTGCAGTACATCCCCGATGCCATCCTGCTGGACATGCGGCTGCCTGACCACTCCGGCCTTACCGTGCTGCAGCGTCTCAAGGAACAGGCCATGACCCGGCACATTCCGGTGCATATCATCTCGGTGGAAGACCGGGTCGAGGCGGCCATGCACATGGGCGCGGTGGGGTATGCGGTCAAGCCCACCAGCCGTGATGAACTCAAGGAGGTGTTCGCCCGCCTGGAAGCCAAGCTGACCCAGAAGCTCAAGCACATCCTGCTGGTCGAGGACGATGACCTGCAGCGCGAGAGCATTGCCCGGTTGATCGGCGACGACGATGTCGAGATCACCGCCGTGGCCATGGCGCAGGAAGCGCTGGAGCTGTTGCGCGAGAACATCTACGACTGCATGATCATCGACCTGAAGCTGCCGGACATGCAAGGTAACGAGTTGCTCAAACGCATGACCGCCGAGGACATCCGCAGTTTCCCGCCAGTGATCGTCTATACCGGACGCAACCTCACGCGCGAGGAAGAAGCCGACCTGCTCAAGTACTCGCGCTCGATCATTATCAAGGGCGCGCGTTCTCCGGAACGTCTGCTGGACGAAGTGACGCTGTTCCTGCACAAAGTCGAGTCGCAGTTGTCACATGAACGCCAGCGCATGCTCAAGACTGCCCGCAGCCGCGACAGAGTCTTCGAGGGGCGCAAGCTGTTGCTGGTGGACGACGATGTGCGCAACATTTTCGCGTTGACCAGTGCCCTGGAGCACAAGGGCGCGATCGTCGAGATCGGCCGCAACGGGCGTGAGGCCATCGAGCGCCTGGAGCAGCGCGACGACATCGACCTGGTGCTGATGGACGTGATGATGCCGGAAATGGACGGCTTTGAAGCCACCCGGCTGATTCGCCAGCAGCCGCGTTGGCGTAAGCTGCCGATCATCGCCGTGACCGCCAAGGCCATGAAGGATGACCAGCAGCGTTGCCTGCAGGCGGGTGCAAACGACTACCTGGCCAAACCGATCGACCTGGACCGACTGTTCTCGCTGATTCGTGTCTGGCTGCCGCAACTGGAGCGAATTTGACTAGCGAACGCAACACCGATATCGAGATCCGGCTGCTGATCGAGGCGATCTACCTCAAGTACAGCTATGACTTTCGCAATTACTCCGGCGCTTCCATCAAGCGCCGGGTCCTCCATGCGCTGCGCCAGTTCGAGTGCATGACCGTATCGGCGCTGCAGGAGCGGGTGCTGCACGACCCCGGCATGTTCATGCAGTTGCTGCAGTACCTGACGATCCCTGTCAGCGAGATGTTTCGCGACCCCGAGCACTTCCTGGCCTTGCGCAACGAAGTAGTGCCGCTGCTGCGCACCTGGCCTTCGATCAAGGTGTGGATCGCCGGTTGCAGCACAGGCGAGGAGGTTTACTCCATGGCCATCCTGCTGCGCGAGGAGGGCCTGCTCGACCGCACCATCCTGTATGCCACCGATATCAACCCGCACTCGCTAGAGAAGGCCAAGCAGGGCATCTACTCGATCAAGAGCATGCGCGAGTACGAAGCGAACTACCGCCTGGCCGGTGGGCGCCGGGATTTTTCCGAGTACTACACCGCAGCCTATGGCAACGCCATCATGGACAGTAGCCTGCGCGAGAACGTGACGTTCGCCGACCACAGCCTGGCCACCGACAGCGTGTTCTCGGAAACCCAGCTGGTGTCATGTCGCAACGTCCTGATCTACTTCAACAAGCAATTGCAGGACCGGGCCCTGGGCCTGTTTCATGAGTCCTTGTGTCACCGGGGGTTCCTGTTGCTCGGCAGCAAGGAATCGGTGGACTTTTCGGCTTACAGCGACCGGTTCGAGCCGCTGGTCAAGCCCGAACGGATCTACCGTAAATCATGAAGGGCGTACAAGCGGTGGTCATGGGGGCCTCGGCGGGAGGCGTCACGGCGCTGTTGCAGGTGCTTGGCGCACTGCCGAAAAACTTCGCCATACCCATTTTGTGCGTGCTGCACCTGCCGGGTGACCGCCACAGTCACTTGGCTGAAGTGTTGCAACGACGATTGCAGCGGCCGGTGCATGAGGCTTGCGACAAGCAGACCATCCGCCCCGGCCAGATCTATGTCGCCGGGCCCGGTTACCATCTGTCGGTCGAACGTGACCTGAGCCTGTCGCTGAGCCAGGAAGCCCCGGTGCATTTCTCGCGGCCGGCGATAGATTTTTTGTTCATGTCGGCAGCTGATGCCTTTGGTGCCGGGCTGCTCGGCGTGTTGCTCACCGGCGCCAACGAAGATGGCGCCGAAGGGCTTGCCTACATCAAACAATCCGGAGGCCGGACCGTGGTCCAGGACCCCGATGACGCACAGGTGGCGTTGATGCCGGAAGCCGCACTGGCTTTGCATCGCCCGGACCTGATTCTTCCTTTGAGCGGTATCGAGCAGTTGCTCGCCAACCTGGAACCCAGCGCATGTCAAGCAACATCATCGCCAAACTGCTGATCGTCGACGACCTGCCGGAAAACCTGCTGGCCCTCGAAGCCCTGATCCAGGGCGACGATCGTGAAGTGCACCAGGCCCGTTCGGCTGAAGCGGCGCTGTCGCTTCTGCTGGAGCACGAATTCGCCCTGGCGATTCTCGATGTGCAGATGCCGGGCATGAATGGCTTCGAACTGGCCGAGCTGATGCGCGGCACCGACAAGACCCGCAACATCCCCATCGTGTTCGTCAGCGCCGCGGGTCGTGAACTGAACTACGCGTTCAAGGGTTATGAAAGCGGTGCCGTGGATTTCCTGCACAAACCGCTCGATACCCTGGCGGTCAAGAGCAAGGTCTCGGTCTTCGTCGACCTGTTCCGCCAACGCAAGGTCCTCGACCGCCAGTTGCAGGCCCTCGAGCGCAGCCGCCAGGAGCAGGAGGTGCTGCTGGCCCAGCTGCAAACGGCCCGGGTAGAGCTGGAGCGGGCGGTGCGCATGCGCGACGACTTCATGTCGATCGTTTCCCATGAAGTGCGCACCCCGCTCAATGGCCTGATCCTCGAAACCCAGTTGCGCAAGATGCACCTGGCGCGAGGCAAGCTCGAAGCGTTTACCGCCGACAAGCTGCAGGCCATGGTCGAGCGCGACGAGCGGCAGATCAACAGTCTGATCCGGCTGATCGAAGACATGCTCGATGTGTCGCGCATTCGCACCGGCAAACTGTCGCTGCGGCCCAAACCGTTCGACCTGAGCCAGTTGGTGCGTGGGTTGGTCGAAAACTTCGCGGCCCAGGCCGCTGCCCTGGACACTCACATCGAACTGCTGCGCTGCGAGCCCCTGCAGGGCGAGTGGGACGAATTTCGGATTGAGCAAGTGGTGGCCAACCTGTTGTCCAACGCATTGCGTTATGGTGAGCGGCGCCCCGTGCAGGTGCGCGTCTACGCCCAGGACGGCATGGCCTGGGTGCAGGTACAGGACCAGGGTATCGGCGTCAGTGCGGACAACCAGCAGCGGATTTTCCACCAGTTCGAGCGGGTTGCCGCGCATCAGGCCAGTGGTGGGTTGGGCTTGGGACTGTACATTTCCGAGCAGATCGTCCAGGCCCATGGCGGGCGGATCCTGGTCGAAAGCGAGGAAGGCCAGGGTGCCACCTTCAGTGTGCAATTGCCGCTGGCGCGTACGACCGAACAAAACGACCCGCTGCGGGCAACCTCTGCCTGAGCCAGGGGTCAGAAGGCCAACTCAAAGAATTTCAAGGCGTTGTCATGAGTGAAGATGCACAAGATGTGGTACTGATCGTCGAGGACGAACCGGCGATTCGCATGATCCTGCGCGACTACCTGGCAGGCGAGGGTTACCACGTGCTGGTGGCCGAGGATGGTGAGCAAGCGTTCGCCATTCTGGCGAGCAAACCGCACCTGGACCTGATGGTGACCGATTTTCGCCTGCCGGGCGGCATCTCCGGCGTTGAGATCGCCGAGCCTGCGGTGAAGTTGCGACCGGACTTGAAGGTGATCTTCATCAGCGGCTACCCGGCGGAGATTCTCGAATCAGGAAGCCCGATCGCGCGCAAGGCGCCGATCCTGGCCAAACCGTTCGACCTGGATACGCTGCGCGAGCAGATCCAAGCGCTTTTGCGCTGATGCGACGGGCCTCTGCGCAGAGAAACCCGCTCTCACCAGGGCTGTGGCAGCTCTGTGGGCGCGCGTTCACCCGCGAAGAGACCCGCACGTAACTCAAAAACAGCAGCCTAGGGTCTGTATGAAGAGTCTTGAGACGAAGGTCAGGCAAGGTGAAAACAGCCGAGGAAGCGGAGTTTACGGGTTGTAAATGAGCATTCCGAGGCTGTTTTCAACGCAGCATCACCGAGTTTCAAGGCTTTTCGTACAGCGCTTAGCGCAATGTGCGCTCTATCCCCCCCACCAGCAGGTCCTCCATCAACCCCAGCCCTTGCTCCTGTGGCAATGCCTGCAAAAGTGCTGGCAACTGGTTGAGCAAGGTCGCCAGCACGTGGGCCGTCGCCGCCAGGGCGTCCCCCGACAGCGTTGCCCGAGGCGCAATCAAGCGCAGCAAACCCGACTCGTAGCGCTTGCGCAGCACGTTCAAGCGCGCCTGTTGCGCCTCGCTCAGACAACAGAAATCGCGTTCGGCCAGGCGAAACTGCATGGGCCGCTGCACATGCAGCTCCCAGTGCGCGGCAATCAGGCACGACAGCGCCGATGCTCCCCGGGCCATGGCCCGACGGCCCAGGTCCAGCGTCGCCTGCAGTTCCTCGTACAACTCCTCGATCAAGTCGTACAGCAGGTCCTGCTTGCTGGGAAAGTGATGGTACAGCGAGCCTGCGGTCAGCCCCACGTGCGCCGCCAGTTCGCGCATGCTGACCTGCCCGAAGCCTTTCTCGGCAAACAGTGCCATGGCCCTGTCACGCCGCTCTTCAAAGTTGCTACAGCGCATTTCGGCAGTGACAGGTGGCATGGCATTCGCTCCTCAGTAAGTGAAGAAACCACGACCGCTCTTGCGCCCCAGCCAACCGGCCGCGACCATTTCCTTAAGCAGCGGAGCAGGGCGGTACTTGCTGTCGTTGAAGCCCTCGTGGAAGGCCTCCATGATCGCCAGCAGGGTATCCAGGCCAATCAAGTCGGCCAGCGCCAGCGGACCGATCGGCTGGTTGCAGCCCAGGCGCATACCGGTGTCGATGTCCTCGGCACTGGCCAGGCCTTCCTGGCGCACGAAAATCGCCTCATTGATCATCGGCACCAGAATGCGGTTGACCACGAAACCTGGGCGGTTACCTGCGGTGATCGGCGTCTTGCCAAGCTTCTCGGTGACTACCAGGGCCTGCGCATAGGTGCTGTCGCTGGTCTGCAGGCCACGAATGATCTCTACCAGCGCCATCATCGGCACCGGGTTGAAGAAGTGCACGCCGATGAAGCGTTCCGGGTGCTCGATGCACGCGGCCAGCTGGGTGACCGAGAGCGATGAGGTGTTGGTGGCGATCAGGCAATCGGCAGCCACATTGGCAGCCACCTGCTGCAGGATGCGTTGCTTGAGCTGCAAGTTCTCGGTGGCGGCCTCGATCACCAGTTGTACACCGCTCAACTGAGCGTAGTCGGTGCTGGTGCGGATACGCGTTTTCGCCCCCTGGGCCTGGTCGGCGGTCAAGGTACCTTTGTTGACCTGGCGTTCGAGGTTCTTGCTCAGGGTCGCCACACCGCGTTCCAGCGCTGCGTCGGAAACGTCCACCAGTAGCACCTGGTAGCCCGCCACTGCGCAAACCTGGGCAATGCCATTGCCCATGGTGCCAGCGCCGATCACGGCGATTCGTTCAATGCTCATGTTCCTGGCTCCCTCAGACGCGTTCGAAGACGATGGCGATACCCTGGCCGCCGCCGATGCACATGGTCGTCAGGGCATAGCGGCCCTGGATGCGATGCAACTCATGGATGGCCTTGGTGGCAATGATTGCCCCGGTGGCGCCGACGGGGTGGCCAAGCGAGATACCTGAGCCGTTCGGGTTGACCTTTTCCGGGTCGAAGTCCAGCGCACGCGCCACGGCATAGGCCTGGGCGGCGAAGGCTTCGTTGGACTCGATCACGTCCAGGTCGCTGACGTTCAGGCCGGCTTTTTCCAGGACCTTGCGGGTGGCTGGGATTGGGCCCAGGCCCATCAGCTCTGGCTCGACGCCTGCATGGGCATACGCCACCAGGCGCGCCAGCGGCTTGAGGCCCAGGCGCCGTACCGCCTCGCCGGAAGCCAGGACCAGGCCGGCAGCACCGTCGTTGATGCCACTGGCGTTGCCAGCGGTGACGGTACCGTCTTTCTTGAACACCGGCTTCATACCGGCCAGTTGCTCGGCAGTTACATCGCCGCGCACATGCTCGTCCACGCTGAACTGCACGCTGCCTTTGCGCGTTTTCAGCTCCAGCGGGACGATCTGGCTGGCGAAACGGCCTTCGGCGATGGCACGCGCTGCGCGGCGCTGGCTGGTCAGGGCCAGTTCGTCCTGCATTTCGCGGGTGATGCCGTGCTTGGCCGAGACGTTTTCGGCGGTGATGCCCATGTGGAAGTGCTCGAAGGGATCGTGCAGCACACCAACGGTGTAGTCGATGCCTTGCAGGTCGCCCATGCGTGCGCCCCAGCGGGCCTGAGGCAGCAGGTACGGTCCACGGCTCATCGACTCGGCGCCCGCGGCCACGGCGACGTCGGCATCGCCCAGCAGCAGGCACTGGGCCGCCGAGACGATGGCTTGCAGGCCGGAGCCGCACAGGCGGTTGACGTTGAACGCGGGGGTCTCCTTGGGAAGGCCCGCGTTCAGCGCAGCCACTCGGCTGAGGTAGGCATCACGTGCCTCGGTCGGAATGACGTTGGCCATCACCAAATGGCCGATCTGGTCGGCGGCCACGCCCGAGCGCTCGATCGCGGCGCGGGTCACGGCGGTGGCCAGGTCGGCCAGCGGCAGGTCCTTGAGGGATCCGCCAAAGCCACCGATGGCTGAACGGACGGCACTGACGACGTAGATTTCTGCGCTGCTCATAGGGGCTCCGATTGCGAAGGCATGGCGGGACCGGGCCAGGCTCTGCGAGAATGGCCGGTGATCCGTCGGTTAGGTCCGAGTCTAGGCAAAGGCCGGGCTTGAGCCTATGCCGGAACTGTTCAGTCAACCTGGCATTTTTTGCCACTCAGCATAGACAGCGAAAAACGCCATGCGCGAGAGCGATTCGGTCGCGGTGTACTTTCTCAATGCCATGCTTCATGCCTTGCGTGATCGCCCCGATGAACGCGATGCGCGTCTGCGTGCCGTGGGCATTGACCCGGCGCTGCTCGGGCAACCCCAGGCGCGGGTGCCGGCCAAGGCTTTCGCGCAGCTGTGGCTAGAGCTGATTCAACTGCTCGACGATGAGTTTTTCCGTCTCGACAGCCACGGCATGCCGCTGGGCAGTTTTGCCCTGATCTGCCGTGGGCTGATCCAGGAACCGAACCTGGAAAAGGCCTTGCGCCAGTGCATGGCCAATTTCAGTCTGTTCCTGCGTGACCTGCACGGCAGCCTGACGGTACGCGGCGGCCGGGCGGTGATCAGCGTACAGTCGAGCATCGTCGACCCTTTGACCCGGGTGTACGCCGAGGAAACCTACCTGGTGCTGATGATCGGTCTGTCGTGCTGGCTGGCCGGTCAGCGCATTGCCATCGACCGAACCGAGCTCTCGGTGGCGCGCCCGGCCCAGGAAGATGACCTGTTGCTGTGGGGGCCGGACCTGCGCCTGGGCAGCGGCCGTACCGAAGTGGAGTTCGACAGCGCCTGGTTGCGTCTGCCGGTGGTACAGGACCTGGCCGGTCTCAAGACCTTTCTGCGCAGTGCGCCCCAGGGGCTGGTGATTCGCTTTCGCAACCAGAATGGCCTGGTGGCCGAGGTGTACCGTCACCTGCGCGCGCGGGGATACGGGCAATGGCCGACATTGGCAGTGCTGGCCGATCAGCAAGGCATTAGTGCCAGCACCTTCCGTCGACAACTGGAACGCGAAGGGCGCTCGTACCAGCAGATCAAGGACGAGGTACGTCGCGCCATGGCTTTCGAGCGCCTACGCGACGGCACCTTGAGCATTGCCGAAATTGCCGAGCAGGCCGGTTTTCAAGAGCCCAGTGCGTTCCACCGGGCGTTCAAGAAGTGGACGGGGCAGAGCCCGGGTACCTACCGGGCGCGCTTGGCGGTAGCCAGAACCGAGTGATCAGGCCGGCACCATCGCAAAGCCAACACCGAAGCGGTTCCAGGCATTGATGGTGGCGATCGCCAGCGTCAGGTTGGCCACTTCCTCGGCTTCGAAGTGTTCGAACAGCGCGTCGTATTCCGCCTGCGGTGCGCCGTGTTCGGCGAGGCGGGTCAGGCTTTCTACCCAGGCCAGTGCTGCACGTTCGCGTGGCGTGAAGTAACGGGTTTCGCGCCATACGCTCAAGGTTTGCAGGCGTGCTTCGGTTTCGCCGGCCATGCGCGCGTCATTGGCGTGCATGTTCACGCAGTAGGCGCAGCCGTTGATCTGCGATGCGCGCAGGCGCACCAGCTCCAGCAGTGAGTTTTCCAGGCCACTGTTGGCCAGGGCCTGCTCCAGGCCGACCATGGCTTTGTAGGCTTGCGGGGCGTGCTTGGCCCATTCGATGCGCGCTTGCATGACAGTCTCCGTATTCAAGTGTGAAGGGGTGTGGACATGCAGCTACCTTAGCCGTGCCCGTGCGCTCACCCGATAGCCAATCCCGCGCTTTCAAGGGAGGCCAATGGCCCCATTTGGGTAGCCACTGGCAGGCATCCAATCTCTTCATTTCAGCCGGCAAGCGTCTGCCGGGATAATGACCGAGTCTTGCATCAGGAGTACGTGTCCATGCCCGAAGAACGTTACATGCGCGAAGCCCTTGAGCTGGCTCGTGCCAATATCCAGGCCGGCGGCCGGCCCTTCGGCGCCGTGCTGGTGTACCAGGGCAAGGTCGTGGCCCGTGCGGTCAACGAGATCCACTGCACCCAGGACCCCACCGCCCATGCCGAAATGCAGGCCATTCGCCAGGCGGCCAAGGCCTTGGGGCAAGCGCGCCTGGACGGTGCGCAGATCTATGCCAGCGGCCATCCGTGCCCAATGTGCCTGGCCGCCATGCACCTGTGTGGCATCGAGCGAGCCTGGTTCGCCTATGACAATGACGAAGGCGAGCCCTATGGACTGTCCACGGCGGCTGTCTATGCCCAGATGGCCCGGCCCCCGCAGCAGCAATGTCTGCCGCTTCGCCCCTTCAAGCCCTCGGGTGAGGCCGGCCTCTATCAACAATGGAAGCAGGCCAGCACACAATGAGAGGTGCACTGAACGTGTTGCTGGTGGTGCTGCTGGCGTTGAACCTGCGGCCCATCCTTACCAGTATCGGCCCGTTGCTCGAACCGATGCGCGAAAGCACGGGCCTGGGCTACCAACAGGCTGCGTTGCTGACCGCGTTGCCGGTGCTGTGCATGGGACTGGTGCCATTGCTGCAACCTTGGCTGCGGCGTTGGCTCAGTGAGCACGGTGGCATGCTGGTCGGGCTGTCGGCCATTGCCTTGGCCTGCCTGTGGCGTCTGCAACTGGACAGCGCCGCCGCGTTGGTCGCCAGTGCGGTGCTTGCCGGGCTAGGCGTGGCCGTGGTCCAGGGCATGATGCCGGGGCTGGTGAACCGCTGGTTCCCCAGCCGCCTGGCGGCAACCATGGGGTTGTACTCGGCGGCGCTGATGAGTGGAGGAGGGCTGGCGGCGGTGTTCGGGCCGCATCTGAGTGAGTACTTCGGGCGCTGGCAGGCAGGCCTTGGGTTGTGGGCGATTCCCGCGGTGCTGGCGGCACTCGCCTGGGGTTCGCTGCGCCCCCGCCAGGCTGTACCGAAACGGTCCAGTACCGCCGGCGGGCACTGGTTCAGCAACCGTCGGGCCTGGTTGCTGGCGCTGTACTTCGGACTGATCAATGGTGGCTATACCAGCATGGTCGCTTGGCTGCCGGCCTACCACCTGGAGCACGGTGGCACGGCTCAGGGCGGTGGTGACCTGGTCGGGTTGATGACCCTCTTCCAGGTTGCCGGTGCCTTGGGACTGCCATTGCTATTGCGGCGTTGGCTCGATCGTCGCCCAGGGCTGTGGATGGCCTTGTCGATCCAATTGGTCGGTTTTCTGGGGTTGTTGCTGGCGCCGACGCAGGCCATGGGGCCCTGGGTGGCGATGATCGGCTTCGGCCTGGGTGCATGCTTCAGCCTGAGCCTGACCTTGACCCTGGAGCACCTGAAGACTCCGGCCGAGGCGGGCAGCCTGGCGGCCTTCGTGCAGGGGATCGGTTTCATCATCACCGGCATCGTGCCCTACATCACCGGTTGGTTGCGTGATGTGAGCGGTGACTTCCAGGCGTCCTGGTCGTTGCTGGCGCTCACTGTGCTGGCGATGCTGCTGGTCACCCTGTGTTTTGCCCCGCGCGGCTATTCGGTCGCAATCGCCCGAGCGCAGCGGGTCGACCGGGCGCCTGCGGTCAACTGAGTCGTTGCAGGGTATCGACCACCCGGTCCAGGGCCGGGTCGATGTCCAGCAGCTCGATCGCACCGAAGCCCATCAACAAGCCAGGGCGCACCGGGACTTCGTGGTAGAAGGGGGCCAGTGAGTAAAGGCCTACTTCGACCTTGCGGGCCAGGTTGGCCAGAAGCTCCACATCGACCTGCGGCTGCGCCAGCGCACTCAGGTGAAAACCAGCACTGGCGGGCACGGCCCGGAACCATGGGGCCAGGTCGCCTTCCAGGCGTGACAGGATCCGTTCGCGGCGGGCGCTGTAGATGTCGTGGCAGCGGCGTATGTGCTTGTTCAGGTGTCCTTCGCTGATGAAGCGTGCCAATGCCCACTGCAGCAGCGTGGGGCTGTGCCAGTCGGTCAGGTGCTTGGCCACGCAGGCCGCCTGCAGTACTGCGGCCGGTAGCACCGCGTAGCCCAGGCGCAGCTCGGGCAGCAAGGTTTTCGAGAAGGTCCCGACATAGGCCACCAGACCGTGTCGGTCGAGGCGCTGCAGGGCGTCCGACGCCGGTCCGTGGTAACGGAATTCGCAGTCATAGTCGTCCTCGATGATCAGTGCACCCAGCTCTGCGGCGCGGGCCAGCAAAGCCTGACGGCGGCCTTCGCTCATCGGCATGCCCAACGGAAACTGATGCGAAGGGGTGACGTAGATCAGCCGCGTGCCTTGGGCGATCTGCTCGACGCACATGCCTTGGTCGTCCACCGGTACCGATTGCAGGCGGGCACCCAGGGCCAGGAACAGTTGCCGTGCGGGTGGGTAGCCGGGGTCTTCCATGGCCACCTGGCAGCCGGGTTCGATCAGCACGCGGGCAATCAGGTCCAGTGCTTGCTGGGCGCCGTTGCAGACCAGCACATCCGCCGCGCTGCAGTGCACGCCGCGGGCGTAGGCGATGTGGTGGGCAATGGCTTCGCGCAGCTCTGGCAGCCCCTGGGCCGGGAATTGCCGCTCGGGATGGCGCTGGCTGCGACGCAACGCGTAGTTCAGGCAACTGCGCCACTGGTCGAAGGGAAACTGCGCCTTGGTCGAGGCGCCGCCAACGAAGTCATAGCGCGAGGGCGCTTGCAGTGTGCGCCTGGCCAGCACCGTAGCCCGCTGCTGCCAGCGTTGCAGCGAGTCGGCGGCGGCCAGGGGAATGGCCTGCGTATCGCTCACGCTCACCGGTTGCCGTGGGGTGATGAAGGTGCCGCGACCTACTACACCGCTGAGCAAGTTGTCGTAGGTCAGACGGGAATAGGCCTCGGCCACGGTCTTGCGCGAAACCCCCAGTTGTTCGGCCAGCAGCCGGGAGGGGGGGAGCTGGGTGCCCGCGGCCAGGTGGCCACTGTCGATACCGGCACGCAGTTGTCGATAGAGCTGGTCGGCCAAGCCTTTGCGGCCGTCCAGGCGGATGTGCAATTCCATGGTGGGGGTCCGCAGCGCAGAATTGCTCAGGATAGCGGATACCGCTGGTCAACGTGCACCCCGAGATCGCTGTTACAGGGCATGGCAGCGCCACCGTGCGGGTTACCTAGTGTGGTATTTCTGAAACACCACACTAGAATCGAGCCGTGCTCACGGTGATGTACCTTTTGTCCGGCAGGGCGATGCGGATCACCGTCTCGTCAGCCGGTGCCTTGCGCTTCTGTTTGATGCGCACCCCTTCCACGGCGACGGCGCTCATGCGGTGGCTGATGGCGCGGCCACTGGCATCGAAGAACACTTCACTGGCCAGTAGCTCGATCTGTTCGACCAGTTGCCGGGTGCGTTCATCGGTCGAGCAGAAGAACAGCACGCCGGACAGGTGCGGGTCGTCATCAGGGTTGCTGATGTCGTGGTCCAGCAGTTCGCGCAGGGCGCTGCGCAGTTCGGCGGTGGTGCGCAGGTGTTTCAGCATGGGGAACCTCCTCGGATCGCGAGCGGGGTCGGGCCACCAGTTCCTTGCGGCCCTTTGTCATCCAGTGCCGATCATGTTTTCGCCGGGTGGCTGCGACAAGTAAGGCACATCCGTTCTGTCCGTGGGAAATTTCCGAATTTATCGCTATTGGCGCCATCGGTCAGGCTGGTACCGCCCTATGGCACTGCGGCACAATGTCTCGCTAAATCGCATTGCCGAGGCGTCCCGATGAACAGCCATTTTCAAGCCGTCGACCTGAACAAGGCTTATCGCCTGCTCAATCACGGGCCGACCGTGCTGGTGTCCGCGCACCATGCGGGCGTGGAAAACGTCATGGCTGCTGCCTGGGCCTGTGCGTTGGACTTCGACCCACCCAAGGTCACGGTGGTGCTCGACAAGACGGCCCGCACCCGGCAATTGGTAGAAGGCAGTGGCTGGTTCGTGATCCAGGTGCCGACGGCTGCTCAGGCTGAGCTGACCCACGAAGTCGGCACGCGCAGCCTGTTCGACCACCCCGACAAGCTGGCCAGCATTGGCGTCGAGTTGGCCCATGTCCAGGGCTACGCGCCACCCTTGGTGCAGGGCTGCTCGGCCTGGTTGATGTGCCGGGTGATCGACGAGCCGCACAACCAGAACACCTATGACCTGTTCATCGGTGAAGTGGTGGCAGCCTGGGCGGACGATCGGGTGTTCCGTGATGGGCACTGGGCCTATGAGCATACCGACCCGCAGTGGCGCAGCCTGCATTACGTGGCGGGTGGGCATTTCTACGCAATCGGTGAGCCGGTGGTGGTGCCGGACTGACGTCTGGCTTCTGGCAACGACGCCGTCACAATGCAGCGGCCCCGGCCTTGGCCACTTCGGCATCTTGCTCGGACTTGACCCCGGACACACCGATGGCGCCCACCACTTGGCCGTCGATCCTCAGCGGTATGCCGCCTTCCAGGCTGGTGAGCAAGGGCGCGGTGACGAATGCGGTGCGCCCACCGTTGACCATTTGCTCGTAATCGCGGCTTTCCTTGCGTCCCAGCGCCGAGGTGCGGGCCTTTTCAACGGCGATGTAGGCGCTGGCCGGGGCGCAGCCGTCCATGCGTTCCAGGGCCAATGGGTGGCCGCCATCATCGACCACGGCGATCGTCACGTTCCACTGGTTGGCCTGTGCGTGTTGCCGGGCGGCGCTGAGCAGGCGATGGACTTCGGCCTGGCCGATCACGGGCTTGCTATGCATGGTTGGTCTCCGGGTTCAGGGCTGCTTCGACGATTTCGATCCAATGGCGCACGGTTGTGCGCCCGGCGCCGTCGAGGTGGGTCTGGCAACCGATGTTGGCGGTGGCGATGATCTGCGGCTTGCCGCTTTCCAGGGCGTCCAGGCGGTTGTCGCGCAGCTGTTGCGACAATGCCGGCTGGGTCAGCGAGTAGGTGCCAGCCGAGCCACAGCACAAATGGCCGTCCGGCACTGCAGTGAGGGAGAAACCCAGGCGTGTCAGCAGGCGCTCCACCGCGCCGCCGAGCTTGAGGGCATGCTGCAGGGTGCACGGGCAATGGAAGGCCAGACGCTGTTCGGCGCACAGGCCCAGTTGCTCGACCGGCTCGTCGCGCAGGATCTCCACCAGATCGCGTGACAGGTCGCTGACCCGTCTGGCCTTGGCGGCGTAGCGTGGGTCTTTTTCCAGCAGGTGACCGTAGTCGCGCACGAACGCGCCGCAGCCGCTGGCGGTTTGTACGATGGCTTCGGCGCCTGCTTCGATGGCCGGCCACCAGGCATCGATGTTGCGTCGTGCGCGTTCCAGGCCGCGTTCCTGGGCGTTGAGGTGATAATCCACGGCGCCGCAACAGCCGGCTTCGAACGCCGGCTCGACGCTGATACCCAAGCGGTCCAGCAGCCTTGCCGCGGCCGCGTTGGTGTTGGGCGACAGCGCGGGTTGTACGCAGCCTTCGAGCAGCAACACCCGGCGGGCATGGCGTGGTGCCGGGCGCTTGCCTGGATCGGCGACATGCACCGGCAGCTTATGCCTGAGTGTGGCCGGCAACAGCGGCCGCAACACCTGGCCGGTGCAGCTCAGGGCCTTGAACAGGGCCGGCCGAGGCACCACCGCCCGCAAACCCTGGCGCAGCAGGCGCTGGCCGAGGGGGCGCGGCACTTGCTGCTCGACCACGGCGCGGCCAATGTCCAGCAGATCGTGGTACTTCACCCCCGAGGGGCAGGTGGTTTCGCAGTTGCGGCACGTCAGGCAGCGGTCCAGGTGCTCTTGGGTGCTGGCGGTGACTGGCGCGCCTTCGAGCACCTGCTTGATCAGGTAGATACGTCCGCGCGGGCCGTCCAGTTCGTCGCCAAGCAGTTGGTAGGTGGGGCAGGTGGCGGTGCAGAAACCACAGTGCACGCAGGCGCGCAGGATGCTTTCGGCCTCTTCGGCGCGGGCCAGGCGCTTGGATGTTTCGCTCAGGTTGGTTTGCATGGCGTGGCCTCACAGATCCGGGTACAAACGACCGGGGTTGAAAACCCCCTGGGGGTCGAGCTGTTGCTTCAGGGTGCGGTGGTAGCGCATCAGCGCGGCGGGCAGTGGTGCGCTGCTGTCATCGCCCGCTGCATAGCCTGTGACATGGCCGCCGCGCTGGGCGACCTGCTCACGAATCAGCGCTGCTGGGGCCGTGGAGGTGAGCCAGCGCTGCGCACCGCCCCAGTCGATCAGCTGTTCGCCCGGCAGCTCCAGTTCGCCGGTGGCAATCGGCAGCGACACGCGCCACAACGGCGCTGGGGCAGCGAAGAAGCCCAGGCGCTGTTCACGCAGGTCGCTCCAGAAGCGGCTATCGAGTTCCTCGCCCCCCAGCCGTTGACGGGCCGACTGCACCGAACCTTCGCCGCCTTCCAGGCGCAGGTACAGTGCGTCGCCGTGGTGGCAGGCGGCGCTGATCGGCAAGGGTTGCTGGCCCCATTCGGCCAGCTCTGCCAGCGCCTGGTGGCGGGTCATGGGCAACCGCAGGCTCAGGCATTGCCGTGGACGTGGCAGCACTTTTAGCGACACCTCGGTCAGCAAGCCCAGGCAGCCGAAGCTGCCAGCCATCAGCCGCGAGACATCGTAACCGGCCACGTTCTTCATCACTTCACCACCAAAGCGCAGCAGCTTGCCGTGGCCGGTGATCATCCGTATGCCCAGGACGTAGTCGCGCACTGAACCGGCCCAGGGCCGTCGTGGCCCGGACAACCCCGCCGCGACCATGCCACCAAGGGTCGCCTCGGTACCCAGGTGCGGCGGTTCGCAGGGCAGCATCTGCCCGGCTTCGTACAGCGCTGCCTCGATCTCGCGCAGCGGTGTACCGGCGCGGGCGGTGAGCACCAGTTCGGTCGGGTCGTAGCGTACGATGCCACGGTGGCCACGGGTGTCGACGACTTCGCCGGCCACCGCTCGGCCAAGCATGGCCTTGCTGTTGCTGCCCTGGATGCGCAGCGCGCTGCCTAGGTTCAGCGCCTGGTTGACCTGTTCCAGCAGGTCCTGGCTGAGGTCGCGATCCATGCTCATCAGAAGCGCTCCAGTTCGGGGAAGGGCAGTTGGCCATGATGCACATGCATCGCCCCAAACTCGGCGCAGCGATGCAGGGTCGGGATGTTCTTGCCGGGGTTGAGCAAACCCTTCGGATCGAACGCGGCCTTCACTGCGTGGAACAGGGTGATTTCGTCGCTGTTGAATTGCGCGCACATCTGATTGATCTTCTCGCGCCCCACGCCATGCTCACCGGTGATGGAGCCACCCACCGCGACGCACAGCTCCAGAATCCGTCCACCCATGGCCTCGGCGCGTTCCAGTTCGCCTGGCAGGTTGGCGTCGAACAGGATCAGTGGGTGCATGTTGCCGTCGCCGGCGTGGAACACGTTGGCCACGCGCAGGCCGTATTCCTGCGACAACTCGCCGATGCCCCTGAGTACCCGTGGTAGCTCGCGACGCGGAATCGTGCCGTCCATGCAGTAGTAGTCCGGCGAGAGCCTGCCCACCGCCGGGAAGGCGTTCTTGCGCCCGGCCCAGAAACGCGCACGCTCGGCCTCGTCGCAGGCCAGGCGTACCTCGCGGGCACAGGCCTGTTGTAGCACGGCTGCGACGCGTTCGCAGTCGTCGTGCACGTCTGCCTCGACCCCGTCGAGTTCGCACAGCAGTATCGCGGCGGCATCCACCGGGTAGCCAGCGTGGATGAAGTCCTCGGCGGCGCGGATCGCCAGGTTGTCCATCATTTCCAGGCCGGCTGGGATGATCCCGGCGGCGATGATCTGGGCGACCGCCCGACCGGCATCCTCGACGCGGTTGAAACTGGCCAGCAGCACCCGCGCCACCTGGGGGCTGGGCAGCAGTTTGACGGTCACTTCGGTGACGATACCCAGCATGCCTTCCGAACCGGTGAACAGGGCCAGCAGATCGAAGCCCGGGCTGTCCAGGGCATCGCCGCCCAGGGTCAGGCGTTCGCCCTCGACGGTGAGGATTTCGACCTTGAGCAGGTTGTGCACGGTCAGGCCGTATTTCAGGCAGTGCACGCCACCGGCATTCTCGGCGACATTGCCGCCAATCGAGCAGGCGATCTGCGAGGACGGGTCCGGCGCGTAGTAAAGACCATGGGGCGCCGCCGCCTGGGAAATCGCCAGGTTACGCACCCCAGGCTGCACACGGGCGAAGCGGCCCTGTGGGTTCACTTCGAGAATGCGGTTGAAGCGTGCCATCACCAGCAGGATGCCTTTGCTCAGGGGCAGGGCGCCGCCCGACAACCCGGTGCCGGCGCCCCGTGCAACCACAGGCACTCCCCATGCATGGCAGAGCTTGAGCAGGGTTTGCACCTGTTCCAGGCGTTCAGGCAACACCACCAGCAGCGGGAGCGTGCGGTAGGCCGAGAGACCATCGCACTCGTACGGCTTGAGGTCTTCGGCGCGGTGCAGGATATCGAGGTCGGGTAGCGCCTCGCGCAAGGCCGACAGCAGGGCAGGCAGGTCGATGGCGGGCAGTTCCCCATCGACACGTTCGTCGTAAAGGATGCTCATCAGGCTCACTCAGAGGCAATTCTTGTTGTTATCGCGCACCTGTGGCAGGCGCGCGCTCACGGTTAACCCATCACCCTTTCAGCCTGCGCCGACGGAGGCGTTCGGTCGAGCCTTCGGGCAGCTGGTCCTACCAGTTTTTCGCACGAAAGCTGGTGATTCGTGGCGCTCCATGGCTAGATTGCGGCATGCAGTACATGTGGTCCTACCAGTCAGAGGATACGTATGATTACTGAAGGCAAGGCCAAGGTCGCCGAACAGGTGGCCGAGCGGGTCGAGCGGTTGATCGTGGAGGGAGTATTGAAGGTCGGTCAGGCGCTGCCGTCGGAGCGACGCCTGGTGGAGAAGCTCGGCTGTTCCCGTTCGGCGCTGCGCGAGGGCCTGCGCCTTTTGAGCGGGCGTGGCATCATCGACACCGAACAGGGGCGTGGCTCGTTCGTGGCCGACCTCACCGGCTCGGCCAACAGTACACCATTGATGCATCTGTTCAGTTCGCAACCGCGTACGTTGTTCGACCTGTTGGAAGTGCGTGCGCTGCTGGAAGGTGAGTCGGCCCGCCTGGCGGCCCTGCGCGCCACCGAGATCGACCGTCTGCTGATTCGTCGTCGTTACGAAGAGATGCTGGCGGCCCATGAGGCGGCTGACGCCCACGACCCACGCGAGCACGCCCGCCGCGACCACGCCTTCCATCGAGTCATCAGCGAGGCATCGCACAACCCGGTGCTGGTGCACACCCTGCAGACGCTCAGCGACCTGACCTTGAGCACGGTATTCGCCTCGGTCAACAACCTGTACTGCCGGCCAGCGCAGAAGCGTCAGATCGACCGCCAGCACGCGCGGCTATACCACGCCGTGATGGAGCAACTGCCCGAGCAGGCGCAGCGAGCGGCGCGCGAGCACATCAACGGCATACGCGACAGCCTGCGCGAGATCGAGCAAGAGGAACAACGCCTGGTGCGGGCGACCATGCGCATGGATGGGTGGGGGTAGGCGTGGAATCGCCCTCTAGAGATTCGAGCGCTATGTGGGCCGCGATGACCCCGGCTGCCCCGCAAGCGCCGGCGAGCCGACGCTTACAGGGTTCGCACCGCGCCGATCAATGCTCGGCGATCGGGTCATCCTGGGACAGAATTGCGCGCGCCAGCTCTTCATCACTGGCCTGCAGGCCTGGATGGTCCTTGCGGGCCTGCTCCAGCGCCGACTCCACGTAGGCGCCGCGAATCGCGCCACCGCTGGCGACAAAAGCCGAAAGCTCGTCGCGGGCAGGGATGATGCGTTTGTCATCCTTGAAGGTCGAATACAGCGACGCGGAGATACCGGCCGAGGTGGCGACGTCTCCGGCATCGACTCTGGCCAGGGCAGCCCCGGCAGGCAGAAGGAGCAGCAGTGCAGGGGCAAGGAGTAGTTTGCGCATAGCGTGTTCTCCAAAAGCGTGCAGCCAAAAGGGGTTGGCGCTCAATCCTTAAGAGGGTGCGGGCCCGGCAGTAGTTCCGTTGGCGATCCTGCCAAGTGACTCAGCGGCAACCCGTGGGCGGACGGCGGTAAAGCGCGTGCGGTGTGCCAGGGGCCTGTCCGACTTGCACGCAACCCTCGCGTCTGAATCCCACACGCTCGGCCAGGCGCTGGCTGGCGCTGTTGGCCAGATCGGTCGTCAGCCAGAGCGGCACCTCCACGGCATCCAGCAGGCCTGCCAGTGCCTCGCGCATCAAACCTTGTCCGCAGTGGTCCTGGCTGACCCAGTAACCCACCTCGTACCCATCCTGACCGGGGCGCAGGCCGATGCAGCCGACCACTTCGGCGTTGTCCGGGGTCAGCACGAAGTAGCGTTTCTCAGCATCAGGGTCGATAAACTGTTCGGCGCTCACTTCCAGGCTGTCGCGGACTTCATCCAGCGTCCAGTCGTCCTTGGCCCATGCCAGGAAGGTTTGGTGCAGTGCGTAGCTGCGCAGCAGTGCCCTGTGCAATTGGGAGGCTATGGCCGGGGTCGGACGACTGAGCCGGGTGCGTTGAGTGGTGACGGCGCGGGGCAATGAAGGGCAGGGCATCGGAGCCATCCTGGCGGAGTGTGCTGGGCTGTATCTAAGCATAACGGGCGCAACGGTTCACCTGTGGGCTCGATTGCATCAGTGATGCATTGACGCTGGCGACCAGGGCATGATTTGCTCCCTGGCTCGGGTGCGAACCCGATCACAGATCATTCAAGGGAAAATGAAGGTCCGCCATGTCCGAATACACGCTGCACTGCTTCGCTGAATCCGGCAACGCTTACAAAGCTGCGCTGATGCTTGAACTGACCGGCCAGGACTGGCAACCGGTATTCGTCGACTTCTTCAATGGCCAGACCCGTGAGCAGGCCTGGCGAGACGAGGTCAACGAGCAGGGCGAAGTACCAGTGCTCGAGCACGCTGGGCAGACGTTGACCCAGTCGGCGCTGATTCTTGATTACCTTGCGCAACGCACGGGCCAGTTCGCTGCCCGTAACGAGGACGAAAAACGCGAAATCTGGCGCTGGATGCTATTCGACAACCACAAGTTCACCAGCTACTACGCGGCGCTGCGTTTTCTGTTCTGTCTGAAGAATACCGGTGAAACGGACGTGACCCACTTCCTGCGCGAGCGGGCCAAGGCGGCCTACAGCGTGGTCGATGCGCACCTGGAAAAGACCCCTTTCATGGTGGGCGGGCGCGTTACCATTGCCGACCTGTCGTTGGCGGGTTACGTGTACATGCCTGAGGACACCGGCATCGAGCTGGAAAATTATCCCCACATCCAAGCCTGGAAGGCGCGCATCAAGGCATTGCCAGGGTGGAAGCACCCCTACGAGTTGATGCCCAAGGCGCTGCCGGTCAGCCGCTGATCGCAGGCTGCGCGCCGGTCACTTCAGTCACCGCTTGCGGGGTGGCGGCGCGCAGAATCACTCGACGGCGTTGTTCGTACTCATCCATGGAAAGGCCTTGACGCTGTAGGGCCTCCAGTTGCAGTTGCAGGGTTTCCTGCGCCGTGTAAGGGCGCAGTTCCGGGTGGCTGGCGCAGCCGCCAAGCAGTGCCACGCCGAGGGCGCTCAGGGCAGTGATCAATATTCGGGTCGTGGCTTTCATTGGGCGGCTCCAGGGGCGGCGGGGCAGGTGTCTTGTCGATGGCCCCAGCTTATTGAGCGGCGCCGCGCGATAGAAATTGGCATTGTCGATAGTGACTATCGAGCCAACCCCAGGACCAAGAGAACGCGCGCTTGTTGCTGACGACGAGCGCTTTGCTAACCTTATTCACGCTCCAACTGCCCAGTGGCGGTTCACTCCTTTCACGCAAGCCGAACACATGGGGAAATGCCATGCGCATTCCAATGTGCTGTGTTGTGTCGATGGTGCTGTGCCTGAACGTCCTGCCCAACCGCCTGCAGGCTGCAGATCCCCCAGCGCCTGAACCTGCGACGCCGGCAGCTGCGACTAAGGACGCGGTGTTCACCCAGGCGCAACTGGACCAGATGCTCGCTCCCCTCGCGCTTTACCCCGACGCGCTGCTGGCCCAGGTACTGATGGCCGCCACTTACCCCGGCGAAGTCGCCGAGGCGGTGGCCTGGTCCAAGGCCAATCCGAAGGCCCAGGGCGACGAGGCTGTGAGGCAAGTGGCCAAGCAATCCTGGGACCCCAGTGTTCAGGCACTGGTGGCCTTCCCTCAGGTGCTCGTCACGCTTGGCCAGGACCCGGTGTGGGTGCAGCGTCTGGGGGATGCGTTCCTCGCCCAGCCCGACGATGTGATGAACAGCGTCCAGCGCTTGCGCCACCAGGCCCAGGCCGCCGGCAACCTGCAAAGCAACCAGTACCAGAACGTGACGGTCCAGGCGGCGCCCGCCACTGGCAGTGCATCCCCAGCGGCCAGTTCATCGTCGACCACGATCATCATCGAGCCAGCCGACCCGCAGGTGGTGTACGTGCCCAGCTACAACCCGAGCACGACTTATGGCACCTGGGCCTACCCGGCCTCGCCACCGGTCTATTACCCGCCATCGCCGTTGTATTACGCTGGCTCCGCCCTGATCGCCGGGCTGGCGTTCGGGGCGGGGGTGGCGATCATCGATTCGCTGTGGGGTGATTGCGACTGGGGCGACAACGACATCGACATCGACGTCAATCGCTACAACAACATCAACGCCAACAACCGCATCACCAACAACCAGAACAAATGGCAGCACAACGCCGTGCACCGTGACGGGGTGCCTTACCGAGACAGCCGTAGCCGTGAGCAGTTTGGCCGCCAGCTCGACGGTGCCGCCCAGCGCACGGCTTTTCGTGGTGACGATGCCCAGCGGGCGCAGGCGCGGGAAAAGGCCCGGGCGTCGATGGATCGCCATGGCATCGAGCGCCCGGCCACCAGCAATCGCGAAGCCCGCGACCGGGTACGCGAGGTGCAGGCGGGCAACAGCCCGGGTAACCGGGTGCAGGCACGGCAGGACGCGCCACGTGCCCATGATCGCAGGCAGGAACTGCGCAACACCCGGGACGCCGGCCAAGCCCGGCCTGGTGAAGGGCGGGCCCTGCAGCAGCGTAGCGCCGGACGAGCGCGCAACAATGCCTTCGAAGGGGTTCGCTCGCCGTCGCGCAGCACCCTGCAAGCCACCCGCGGGCGGACCAGCCAGAGCTTCGCCCAGCGGCCCAATGCCTCGCGGGCGGCCGGGCACCAGATTTCCCGGCCCTCCAGTGCAGGCGTGCGCCGTAGCGCAGGAGGCCGTCGATGAATGCAAAGGCAGCGGTACTGGCATTGGGCCTGACCTGGTCGGGTCTGGCCATGGCGCAGCAGGCATTCCCCACACCGGAAAAGGCAGTGGAGGCGTTCGTAGCGGCATTGGGCGAAACGCACGCCGATGAGGCGCGTCTGGCGCAGCTTCTTGGGGATGACTGGCGTACCTATATTCCCCGCGGGGGTGTGCAGCGCAGCGATGTCGACGCGTTCTTGCAGCAGTACCGCGAGCAGCACCGTGTCCAGGCGCAAGGAGACCGTAACGCGATTCTGGCGGTGGGCAGCCAGCACTGGACGTTGCCCATCCCGCTGGTAAAAGGCGCGCAGGGTTGGACGTTCGACCTGAAGGCCGGCAGCGCCGAAATTCGAGCACGGCGCATTGGTCGCAATGAACTGGCCGCGCTGCAGTCCGTGCTGGCGTACCACGACGCACAGATGGAGTACGCCTCCCAGGACCGCAACGGCAACGGCGCGCTGGAATACGCGCAAAAGATCTTCAGTTCCCCAGGCAAGCATGACGGGCTGTTCTGGGAAGACGAGAACGACGGCCAGGTCAGTCCGCTGGGGCCGCTGTTCGGCAATGACGTGATGGGCGACGACTGGTATGGCTATCACTTCCGCATCCTCGACGGCCAGGGACCCTCGGCACCGGGTGGGGCCTACAGCTATCTGATCGGCAACCAGATGAGCCGTGGTTTTGCCTTGATCGCCTGGCCTGCGAAGTACAACGATACCGGCGTGATGAGCTTCATGATCAGCCATGACGGCCAGGTGTTCGAGAAGGACCTTGGGCCGAATGGGGAGGCAGAGGCCAAGGCCATGAAGCGCTTCGATCCGGATGACAGTTGGCAGGTGGTCCCCGACGACGTAGGGGCCCCCCCGGCAGGCGCCAGCACGCCAGCGATTGGCCAGTAGCAGACAACCAAGCAATACGCATCAGCCTGTGAGAGGATGTCCATTCCGGCCGATCGGCCAGCCAGGACCCAAGAACCCAGCCTGATGAAGACGCCAAAACGAATCGAACCACTGATCGAAGACGGACTGGTCGACGAAGTACTGCGGCCATTGATGAGCGGCAAGGAAGCAGCCGTCTATGTGGTGCGCTGCGCAGGGCAGATCCGCTGCGCCAAGGTCTACAAAGAGGCCAACAAGCGCAGTTTCCGCCAGGCCGCCGAGTATCAGGAGGGCCGCAAGGTCCGCAACAGTCGCCAGGCCCGGGCCATGGCCAAGGGCTCGAAGTATGGCCGCAAGGAAGCCGAGGACGCGTGGCAGAATGCCGAGGTGACCGCGTTGTTCCGTCTGGCCAATGCCGGTGTGCGGGTGCCTAAGCCCTACGACTTTCAGGATGGTGTGTTGCTGATGGAGCTGGTGACCGACGCCGACGGTGACGCTGCACCACGTCTGAACGATGTTCACCTGGAGCCGGAAGAAGCCCGCGAGCACCATGCCTTCGTCATCCGCCAGATCGTCCTGATGCTCTGTGCCGGCATGGTGCATGGCGACTTGTCGGAATTCAACGTGCTGCTCGGGCCGCAAGGCCCGGTGATCATCGACCTGCCGCAAGCGGTGGACGCCGCCGCCAACAACCACGCCTTCAGCATGCTGCAGCGTGATGTGGCGAACATGGCCAGCTATTTCGGGCACTTCGCACCAGAGCTCAAGCGCACCCGTTACGCAGAGGAAATGTGGGCCCTGTACGAGGCCGGGGAATTGCGCCCCGACAGCCCGTTGACCGGGCAGTTCGAGGACGATGAGTACGACGCCGACGTCCAGGGCGTGCTGCGCGAGATCGATGCCGCACGGCTCGACGATGCCCGTCGCCGAGCGGCTCGTGCCGAGGCGGAGCACGGGCCGCTCAACGCGGTGGAACCGACGCCACCCTGGATGCAGTAGGGTTATCATCGCCGACGTGGGCGACCCGCGAGGCGGACATTGGCGTCACGTCGAGGGACTGCGGTCAGAAACGGTAGTCCAGCGTGGCGAAGTACGACCTGGGTGTGCCCATCAGCCATTGTTCGCCACTGTAGGCCGAGGACACGTAGTCACGGTCGAACAGGTTGTTCAGTTGCAAGCCCAGGCGTACGTCCGGCACCACCTGCCAGCCCAGGTTGGCGTCGACCACGGTGTAGCCGGGTACTTGAAGGCTATTGGCACTGTCGGCGTAGCGCTGGTCGACGTAGCGCAAGCCCAGCCCAGCTTCCACGGCCTGCCCGAAGCCTTTGCTCACCCATAGGTTGGCGGTGCGTCGCGGCACGTTGGCCGGGCGGTTGCCGGCGCGGTCCTGGGTTACGCCACCGACCACTTCATCGAAGTCGTCGTACGTGGCGCGAACCACGGCGGCGTTGGCCGAGACCTGCCACTGGTGGGGCAAGGCCAGTTCGAGGCTGGCCTCCAGCCCGTCAGAGGTCTGCTGGCCGGCTTGTTGTTTGTCGTGGCTGACAGGGTCGTCCACCAGCAGCTTTTTCTTGACGATGTGGTAAGCCGCCAGGGTCCACTCGCCGCGCCCCTCCCAGAAACGTTGCTTGAGGCCCAGTTCGGTCTGTTTCGACTCGGTCAGGTCATAGTGCATCTGGCCGGGGCTGAGGCTGATCAAATCGTTCACCCCGTCCTCGCTGGTGGCGTACTGACCGTACAGGGACAGGTCATCGTTCACTGCGAACACCAGCCCGGCGCGCCAGTTGCCGCCTTGCAGGCTGTGGTCGCTGCGGGTGCCGTCGACCAGGTTGTCGCGGTCGATATGGTTCTGGTCGCGGCGCACGCCGGTCACCAGCGAGAGGCGCTCGGTGACCCGAAGGCGGTTTTCCGCGAACAGGGCGAAGGTGTGGGTGGTGGACAGCGTCTGCGGGCGCAGCGGCGAGTTGCTGTGGAACGTCGCCGCAGTTGGGTGCCATGGGTCGACGTAGTCGCCACCGACATCGTCGTAGGGTGAGTTGCTGTCGACGTTGAAGCGAATCTTGTTGTACTCGGCGCCGACCAGGGTGGTGCTGGCCAAGCCGAACAGGCGGTGGTCGAGCGTGAAGGTCTGGCGGTCGCCGATCTGCTCCTGATTATGCTTGATCTGCAGGTAGCTCTGGCGCAGCAGTTGGTCACGGTCGGCATCCCAGCTGTAGGCCTCGGCATTGCGCCAATGGCGGCGGCTCTTGATGTAGTAGAGCTGGTTGCTGGCACTGAGGTGGTCGCTGAGGGTCCAGTCGGTGGTGAAACGAGTCCACGCATCACGGTAGCGCTGCACGTCATCGTCGATGTTGTAGTTCTTCTTGCGCAGGCTGGAGCGGTAGTGGCCGTCGATCAAGGGTGTGCCGAAGTCGTTGGCCGGCTCGGCATCGCCGCGCTCGTGGGCCAGGGTGAAGCTGAGGTCGTCGTTGGCGTCGAAGCGCAACGCGGCGCCCAGGGCCAGGCTGCGCGAGTCGGTGCGGTCGACCCAGCCGTTGCTTGCCTGGCGGTTGAGGGTCACCCGGTAGCTGAGGCGCTCGCTGATGCTGCCGCCGCTGTCCAGGCCCAGTTGCTGACGGTCCCAGGCGCCATAGCCCAGGCGCAGATGGTTCTGCACCTGGCCGCTGAATGGCTTTTTGGGGATCACGTTGACCACCGCGCCGGTTGCGCCCTCGCCATACAGCACCGAGGCCGGGCCACGGATCACGTCGATACGCTCGACCAGCCACGGGTCTACCGGAAAAGTCTGGGTGCCCGCGCCCGTGTACAGGCGTGTGCCATCGAACAGGGTCATCACCGATCCATGCCCGGTAAAGCCCCTGGCCGAGAGACCGGTGCCGCCATCGCCTGGGGTACCGATGAAGGAGATGCCGGGCGAGCGGCTGACTGCATCCTGAACGGTGAGGTTGTTGCGCTGCTGGATCTGTTGTGCGCTGATGCTGCTGGTGCTGGCCGGGGTTTCCAGGGCGCTGAGGTTAAGGCGCGAGCCAGCCTGGGTCGGGGTGGCGAGGTCCACGGCGGCGTCATCGTGGGTGCCGGTGATGGCCGTGGAGGGCAGGGCCAGGGCACTTCGTTCGTCGGCCAGGGCAGGAAAAGTCACGGCCAGGCAGGCCGCCAGTGTGTGAAGCTTGTAAATACGGGACATGTCGTTCCACGGCTGTAGGAATGAATGGATCCCGGTGGAAAACACGCAAAGGTGAGCCACGCACGCAGGCGCGCACGCGCAAACCGGCCTGCGCCCGCCCACCGCGGGTTGCCAAGTGAAGCTCCAGGCCGGTCTCCGGGCTTGCGAGGGTCGTGAAGCCTTCACCTTCCCATGCGTTTGCACAGTGGTATTTCGAAGGGTTCGCTCGCTTACCGTTGCGGGGGCAGCGCCGGACTTGTCGTGTAGCTCGACTCACCGGCTTCCCGTTTCACCCTGCGCGCGGCGGCGCAGGGCACCTGAAACTGGCGCGCATCTGACCATCGAAACGGCTCTGCGTCAATGGATTGCGCGGTATTGCCGATGGCGCTATCGACCCCGGCGGCGTGATACGCGGGCTTCGATGTTCTTGCGCCCGATCAGCAGCGGCGGTTTCTCCACCACCGGTTCGTCGGCCAGCCATTTGTACATCACCAGGCAATCCACCAGCCCAAGACGGGCATGGCGGTAGGCCTTGGGCAGGCGACCGACCGTTTCGAAACCCAGTTTCCGCCACAGCGCCACGGCCACTTCGTTGCTGGCCACCACCGAGTTGAACTGCAGGGCCAGGAAGCCCTCCTGGCGTGCCAGCTTTTGCGAGTGCTCGCACATCATCCGCGCCACGCCGCGCCCGCGGGCGGCTTCGCAAACCATATAGCCGCAGTTGCCCACATGGGCGCCGGGACCTGCCGCGTTGGCCTTGAGGTAATACGAACCGAGCACCTCGCCGTTCGCTTCGGCAACCAGGGTATGCAGGGGCAGTTCCAGCCACAGTTGCCGGGCGTGTTCGAAAGTGAGGGCAGGGTCGTAGGCGTAGGTTTCGCGGGCCTGGATGACGGCCTGGAAGGTTGGCCAGAAGCGCTCGAAGTCTTCGGGCGTCATGGGGCGGATGTGGATCATGCGGGTTCCTGCAAGGGCTGAGGTGCCCAGTCTGAGTAACGCGGCGCCGTCGCGCAAGGGCGGCGCCGCCAGGCCTCAGCTGTCGGCCTTGCCAACGGCATCCAGTGCCCGGGCCGAGTAGACCAGCGCGGCACCCGCATTCATGGCGACGGCCACGCCCAGGGCTTCGGCGATTTCTTCGCGGGTGGCGCCGTGCTTGACGGCTTGCTGCGAGTGCACGGCGATGCAGCCGTCGCAGCGGGTGGTGACCGCCACGGCCAGGGAGATCAACTCGCGAGTCTTGGCGTCCAGGTGGTTGGTCTTGGCACCCGCACCGCTGGCCGTCATGTAGCCGGCCACGGTGTCGGGGGAGAGTTGCTTGAGATCGCCGATGCCGGCCATCAACTGCTTACGGTAGGCGTCCCAGTCCATCATGCTCATCGTCTTCACCTTGTTGGGGTTTGGGCAGGAGCTTTCAGGGTAGTCCAAGCCTTCAGATATAGATGAACACCAGCAGCAGTGCCGCGACCACGGCCCACTTTTCCAGGTAGTAGCGGGTACGGTTACGCTTCTTCAGCGCCTTGCCGCGCTCACGGATCCGGTAGATGCGGGTGAACAGACGGTTGATGCCGCCGGTCTTGTCGTTGGCGGTGTTCGGCGCGGCGGCGGCGGCCATGACATTGCGGCTGAACCAGCGGTTGAAGGCGGTCGCCCAGCGGTACTTGAGCGGACGCTCGACGTCGCAGAACAGGATGATGCGGTTGTGATCGGTGGTATTGGCGGCGTAGTGGATGTACGTTTCGTCGAACACCACCGCTTCGCCATCGCGCCAGGAATACTTTTCGCCATCCACATCGATGTAGCAGCCGTCGTCGTTCGGTGTATCCAGGCCCAGATGGTAGCGGTAGGAGCCGGCGTAGGGGTCGCGGTGGCGCACCAGTTTCGCACCCGGCGGTAGGGTGGCGAACATCGCCGCCTTGACCGTGCCGATGCCTTGGAGCAACTCGGTGGTGCGTGGGCACAGGCTCATGGCCGAGGGGTGGCTTTCGCCGTACCACTTCAGGTAGAAGCGCTTCCAGCCGGTCTTGAAGAACGAGTTGAAGCCAACGTCGTCGTAATTCTCGGATTTCTTGATGGCACCGGCATGCAGCAGTTGCTGGGCCTCTTCACGGATTTCCTGCCAGTGGTCCTTGAGCGGTTGCAGTTCCGGGAACGCCTCGACCGGCAGGTAGGGCTTGGCTGGATGCTTGGAGAACAGGTAGAGGAAGCTATTGATCGGGGCGAGGAAACTGGAGTGGTCGCCCAGCTGACGGGTCAGCTTGTGGCGTACCCGACCGCGCAGGTGAACATAGGCGATCGAGAAGACGAAAAGGAGTACGAGTGCAATTTTCATGGACGTTTACTTGTCGAAGAAATGGCCATGCGACATGGCATTAGCACGCCAGCATAAACAATCATGTAGGGACTTTGTACTTATTGTTACGTGAAATCAGGACGACTTAGGTGTAATGGCCCATGCTTTGCGCAAACGTTTCAAGTGGATTCAGCCCTATGGAGATCCCATGCCCCAGGATGTTCGCCCAAGTGGCGCCCCGTTCAAGCGACTGTTCTTCGCACTACCGGTAAAAGGCAGCCAGCGCAGTGACATTGCCCAATGGCGGCGCGGTCTGAACCTGCGCAGTGGCAAGCCGGTGCCCAGCGAGAACTTCCACCTGACCTTGTTGTTTCTTGGCGATGTGGACGCCGCACAGGTGCCTGCCATTTGCGCCGTGGTAGACAATCTGGCGCGGCCCGAGGCGCCGCTGCGGTTGCTGCTTGACCGGTTGCAGGTCTGGAACCGCGCCAATGCACTGGTGTTGGAGCCTCAGGAAACGCCTGCGGGGATGCGTCAGCTGGTGTATGGCCTGCAGCAGGCCCTGCTGCCCCTGGGGTTCCAGGAGCAGGCACGCGAGTACCGGCCGCACCTTACCTTGTCCCGGGATTTTCGCGGGCAGCTGCCTGAAGCGACGGTGGCCCCGGAGTTCTTTGTCGCGGCCCGGCATTTCACCTTGTACGAGTCACGCAAGGGGCGCTACTGGCCGCTGGCCGAGTGGCCGTTGTTGTAGAGCCCGGTGGGCGCGGCCTGGCGTCGCGAAATGGCTGCCTCAGAAATGACGCACTAAACGGGGTATGACAGGAGGCGGCCACTTTCGTCCCCTGGACTGCGGGCAAACTGGCGTTTGTACTCGCGGCTGAACTGCGAGGTGCTCTGGTACCCCACCCGGTGCGCTGTCTGCGCCACTCCAAGGCCTTCGCCGATCAGCATTTGCTGGGCTTTGAGCAGCCGCAGACGCTTGAGGTACTGCATCGGTGCCATGTCGGTGCAACGCTTGAAATGCTCATGAAAAGTCGAAACGCTCATGTTGGCGCACGCCGCCAGGTCTTCGACGCTCAGTGGCTCGGTGTAGTGCTCGCGCAAGTGGGCCAGGGCCGCGCCGATGCGGGCGAAGTGACCTTGCTGTTCGACCAGTGCCCTCAGGACATTGGCCTGGGGGCCGCGCAGGGCGGTGTAGAGCACTTCGCGTACCCGTGCCGGGCCAAGAACCTTGGCGTCCAGCGGGTTTTGCAGGCACTGCAGCAGGCGTTCGACGCTGTCGCGCATCGGCGCATCCAAAGCCGCCGACGTCATCGACTGCGGAGTTTGCGCCTGCACTGTGGCGTCGGGGGGCAGGTCCATGCTTTGCACCAGCTCACCGAGCACCGCGCGGTCGATGTCCACGGCTACGCCAAGCAGAGGCGCATCGGGAGTGGCAAAGGTTTCGCACATAAAGGGCACCGATAGCGCCTGCACCAGGTAATGGCCGGCGCCATACTCCAGCGTGCGTGGCCCAAGGCGAGCAAGCTTGCTGCCCTGGGCCAGGATCATCAGGCTCGGCTCGTAGATCTGCGGGCTGCTGGCCACGTAGTGGTCCCAGCTCAGGACGTTCACCTGGGGCAGGGCGGTGGGTACGAAACCGGGGCGTGTGGTCAGTCTGCGGATCAGGGCGCAGAGGGTGGCATTGGCGTCGACGTGGCGGGTCAGTTGCATGAGGAACCAGGGCAGAGAATCAGACAGTCGCATCATCGCAGATTGACGGTCTAGCGCCAGAGCTTGGCTGTTAGTTCCGTAGAATCAGGCATGGATGCCGGAGAATCGGTTGTGGGCTCAGCGATTCGAGGCGCGCAGAATGCGTCGCCTGAATCGTTTCACTTCCCATGAGGTACCGTATGTACACCGCTATCGGTTACGCCGCCCAGACGTCCACCAGCCCCCTCGCGCCGATGACCTTCCAACGTCGCAGCCCACGCCCGGACGATGTCGCTATCGAGATTCTCTACTGTGGCGTGTGCCACTCGGACATCCACCAGGCCCGCAACGAATGGGGCATCGCAGTCTATCCACTGATGCCGGGCCACGAAATCATCGGCCGGGTGACCGCCGTGGGGGCGAATGTTACCCGGTACAAGGCGGGCGATCTGGTCGGCGTCGGCTGCATGGTCGATTCCTGCCGTCACTGCGAAGCCTGTGCCAAGGACCTGGAGCAGTACTGCCTGGAAGGCCCGACCATGACCTACGCCACCCCCGACCGGGTGGACGGCAGCAATACCATGGGCGGCTACTCCAACAGCATCGTGGTCGACGAGCATTTCGTCGTGCGTATTCCCGAGGGCATGGACCTGGCCAGTGCCGCGCCGATTCTGTGTGCGGGTATCACCACTTACTCGCCACTCAAGCACCACGGCGTCGGCCCAGGCCACAAGATCGGCATTCTCGGCATGGGCGGCCTGGGCCACATGGGCATCAAGCTGGCCAAGGCGCTGGGTGCCGAAGTGACGCTGTTCACCCGCTCCCAGGCCAAGGCCGAGGAGGCGCGCCGCCAAGGCGCCGACCGTGTGATCGTGTCCACCGATGCCGAGCAGATGCGTGCTGCCGCCGGGCGCTTCGATTTCCTGCTCGACACCATCCCGGTGCCGCACGACCTGAACCCGTACCTGGAAACCCTCAGGTTCGACGGCGTGCACATCCTGGTCGGTCTGATCGAACCGGTAGACCCGGCGCTGCATGCGGCCAACCTGGTATTGAAGCGTCGGGTGCTGGCTGGCTCGTTGATCGGCGGTATAGCCCAGACCCAGGAAGTGCTGGACTTCTGCGCCGAGCACGATATCCGCTGCGACATCGAGCTGCTGGATATTCGTCACATCAACCAGGCTTACGAGCGGATGATCGCCGGTGATGTGAAATACCGGTTCGTCATCGACATGGCGACGCTGCAGGGTTGATCGAACCCCAGGTCGGCGCGATGAATCTGGGACGCCTGTGGTTGTGAGGGGCTGGGCTGACGCGTACCATGCCCGGCATTCCTTCCAATAACAGACCGTACGTCAGCACCGTGCCCGCGTGTGCCAGGCGCGCCGACTGTTGCCTCGTTTCCGGAGTAACGATATCCACCCATGAACGGACCCATTCCTACCCACCTACCCACCACTACGGGTAATGGCAGCTGGTTGAGCGTCATTGCCCTAGCATTGGCGGCCTTCATCTTCAACACCACCGAATTCGTCCCGGTGGCATTGCTCAGCGACATCGGTCGCAGCTTCGAGATGACCACCGCGCAAGTCGGGCTGATGTTGACCATCTACGCCTGGGTGGTGGCGCTGGCGTCGTTGCCGATGATGCTGATGACCCGCAACATCGAGCGCAGGCGTCTGCTGCTGATGGTGTTTGCGGTGTTCATCGTCAGCCACCTGTTGTCGTGGCTGGCGCAGAGTTTCGCCATGTTGCTGGTCAGCCGGATCGGTATCGCCTTGGCCCATGCCGTGTTCTGGGCCATCACCGCATCGCTGGCGGTGCGTGTGGCGCCACCGGGGCAGCAGGCCAAGGCCTTGGGGCTTTTGGCCACCGGTACCACACTGGCGATGGTGCTGGGCATTCCGCTGGGCCGCGTGGTGGGTGAGGCGCTGGGCTGGCGCACCACTTTTCTCAGCATCGCCGGGGTGGCGCTGGCGACCATGCTATGCCTGATGAAGTCGTTGCCGCTGTTGCCCAGCCAGAACTCCGGCTCGCTGCGCAGCCTACCGATTCTGTTCAAGCGTCCAGCGCTGGTCATCACCTACCTGTTGGTGACCTTGGTGATTACCGCGCAGTTCACCGCCTACAGCTACATCGAGCCGTTCGCCCTGCATGTGGCGCAGATCGGCGGCGAACGTACCACCTTGGTACTGCTGCTGTTCGGTGGCGCTGGCGTGTTCGGTTCGCTGCTGTTCAGCCGTTACAGCGACCGCTTCCCCCATGGCTTCCTGATTGGCTCGATCAGCCTGCTGGCTGCTTGCCTGCTGTTGTTGCTGCCACTGTCGGGCAACTTCTATGGGTTCGCGGCGTTGAGCATGTTCTGGGGCGTGGCGATCCTGAGTTTCAGTCTGGCGCTGCAATCTAAGACCCTGAAGTTGGCCTCCGACGCCACCGACGTGGCCATGGCGTTGTTCTCTGGCATCTACAACATCGGCATTGGTGGTGGGGCGCTGCTGGGCAGCATCGTCAGCAGCCAGATGGGCGTGGCGGACATCGGCCTGGTGGGCGGTAGCGTAGCCGTGGCGGGGTTGCTGCTGGCGCTGGCCAGCACCCGGCGCTTCCGGGAAGCGCTGGGGGCCTGAGCACTCCTGTAAAGGCATCACCGCATCGGTTGAAGCCGGCTTGCCGGCTATGAGGGCGTAAGTCTCAACCCAGGACAGCCAACCCTGCCGACACCAGCAACAACCCGGCAAGTCCCCGGTTGAACCCACGCAGCCGCTGCGGCGAATGCAACCAGCGGGCGCTCCCCACGCCCAGCATCGCCCAGACGGTCATGCACGGCAGGGCAACCAGCAGGAACACCAGCGCCAACTGCCACACTGGCAGTGACGGCCCGGCGAACACGCCGATCACCGCCACCGCCATCATCCACACCTTTGGGTTGACCAGTTGCAACGACGCAGCGCTGAAGGCGCTGAAGGGCTTGCCAGTGAGACTGTGCAGCGGTTCGTCAGCGCTGCGCAGCATCTGCCACGCCAGCCAGCTCAACCAGATCACTCCAGCCCAGCTCATCAACTGCTGGGCGAGGGGGTGGCGAGTCAGCCAATCACCCAAACCCAGGCCGACCATCAGCACCACCCCTGCGGCCGCGCCACACCCCGCCACGATCGGCGCCACGCTGGCTCGCAGGCCCAGGCGGGCACTGTGGGCAAGGATCAGCAGGTTGGTCGGTCCTGGGCTGATGCTGGCGACCAGGGCAAAGAGGATGAAAGGCAACAGGGACGACGACATGACGAGTACTCCAATGAATCGGAGCACCATCCTCGCTGTCAGCGGTGCTTCAGTCTGGAAGCTTTGAGCAACGTCGACGGTAGTCGGCCGGGGTCAGTCGATATGCGCGGCGGAACCAGCGGCCGAGATGGCTCTGGTCGGCGAAACCCAAGGTCGAGGCCACTTCGGCTGGCGTCTGGCCTTTGGCAAGCAGGCGCCGGGCACGGGCCACCCTCAGCTGGATCAGGTAGGCGTGCGGCGCCAGGCCGAATGCAGCCTTGAAGGCGCGGGTCAGGCGGAAGCGGTCGACAGCACAGACATGGGCCAGGTCGTCCAGGCCGATGTCCTGGTCAAGATGGGCATGCAGATAGTCGCGGGCCACCTGGGCGACCAGGGGCAGGCGCGGGTCGGGGTTGATCCGTTTGCGCCAGTGCAGGTGCCGGGTAAGGCAACTGAGCAGGTCATCCGTAGCGGTCTGGCGGACCATGCGCAATTCTTCGCCGTGCAATGCCTGGAAGGCGCGGAACGTGGCTAGGGACAGGTGCTCGTCGCGCCAAAGCGTGCCTTTGAAGCTGGGCAGGCTGCCGGCCGGGGCCTGTCCGAACAGCGCGCGCATTTCGGCTTCCAGCCAGTTCGGGTCCAGGTACAAGGTCGAGTAGGTAAAGCCGTCATCGGTGGGCGCGTGGCCGTCGTGCAATTCACCGGGTTCGAGCAAGAACACCTGCCCAGGCGTGCTGTTGTGTTCCTCGCGGCGGCAGTTGAATTGTTGCACACCCTGCTCGGTCACCCCGACTAGGTACGTGTCGTGCCAGTGTGGGTCGTAGGCGTGACCGGTGAAGTGCGCACGCACCGACTCGATGCCGGTGTCGGCGTCCTGCTTGAGGTCGATCCAATTGCTCATGGCCGGGTGCTGCTGTGGAAATAGGCTTGCCACTGTAACTCGCAGGTCCTGCCCCGGCTTAGAACATTTGTGCAGAAAGTCAGGTCATCGCGGGTCCAGCGCCGCGAACCGGTCACGCAACCACACATGCAGGCGAGAAACCGCAGGCGACAGCTGTTTGCGGTGCGGGCATACCAGGGTCACCGGCGTCGGTTCACCAGGGTGGTCGGGCAACAGGACCTCCAGCTCGCCGGCGGCCACATTGGCACGCACATCCAGCCACGATTTATAGGCAATGCCTTCGCCCATCAGCGCCCAGCGCCTGACCAGGTCGGCGTCGTCGCTGAACAGCGAACCCTTGACCTGTACTGTGCGATCTCCCAGGCGCCACTTGTCATAGACCCGGCCTTGTTGTGGGTACAGGAGGCACGCATGGTGATGCAGCGCCTCGGGTGTGGTCGGCCGTCCATGGTGGGCCAGATAGGCCGGCGAGGCGACCACGACACGGCGATTGGCAGGCGCCAGAGGCAAGGCGATGTAGTTGGCATCGTCGTTGGTCCCATAGCGGATGGCCACGTCGACCGGGTCGCGGTAGAAGTCGGCGAGTTGATCGGAAAGGAGGATGCGCAAGTTAAGGTCGGGGTGTTCGCGGCGAAACTCCGTGAGCCATGGCAACAACATGTTGCGGCCCAGGTCCGACGGCGCCGATACCTGTAGCACACCGCGCAGGCTACTGTGGGCGCCGTGCAGGTTGTCCCGCCCTTGGCGCAGGCTTTCCAGGACGGTATGCGCGGTGGGCAGGTACAGCTCACCCTCGGCGGTCAGCCGCAGGCTGCGGGTGGTGCGGGCGAACAGACGTACGTCCAGTTCGCGCTCCAGGCGCTTGATGGCGGCGGCCACCTGCCCGGGCAGCACTTCGGCCTCCTGGGCGGCAGCGGTGAAGCTGCCCAAGGCGCTACTGCGAACGAACAATTCCAGATCAGCGATACGCAGCATTTTCACTCCAAAGATGAAAGTGTTGCTGCATTGTGCCTGTTTTTCTTTTTCTACGGACAGATAAGATGCGTGGCAAACCCGTGCCACCACCAGGAGTCGATTCATGGATACCGTTGCGCTCGCCAAACGCCGTTACACCACCAAAGCCTACGATGCCTCGCGCAAGATCCCACAGCCCACCATCGACGCGCTGCTTGAGCAATTGCGTCACAGCCCGTCGTCGGTGAACTCGCAACCCTGGCATTTCATCGTTGCCGACAGCGCCGAAGGCAAGGCGCGTTTGGCCAAGAGCACGGTGGGAGGGTTTGCGTACAACACACCAAAGATCCTCGATGCGTCCCATGTCATCGTTTTCTGCACCCGCACCGAGATGACCGAAGCGCACCTCGATGCCGTGCTCGATCAGGAAGCGGCCAATGGTCGATTCCGTGACGAGCAGGCCCGCGCCGCGCAGAACCAGAGCCGCCGCCACTATGTGAATCTGCACCGATACGATCAGAAAGACCTGCAGCACTGGATGGAAAAGCAGACCTACCTGGCCCTGGGTACCGCGCTGCTCGGTGCCGCCGCACATGGCCTGGACGCCACGCCGATCGAGGGTTTCGACAGCAAGGTCATGGACGCCGAGCTGGGCCTGCGTGAGCGCGGTTTCACCAGCGTGGTGGTGCTGAGCCTGGGCTATCGCAGCGACGCAGACTTCAATGCGGGGTTGAACAAGTCGCGTCTGCCAGCCTCGACCGTCTTTACCTTCCTCTGAGCGGCAGCCTGAGCGCTGAAAGCCGGCCCCATCAGAGGTGCCGGCGTTCAGGTGCCAGGGCCTAGCCCGACCCCGTGCAGGGCCGCCACGTCAGCTTCGGATGAACGCCAGCAAGTCGGCATTGATCACGTCGGCATGGGTGGTAGGCATGCCATGGGGGAAGCCTTTGTAGGTTTTCAGCGTGCCGTTGGGCAGCAGCTCTGCCGACTTCGGCCCTGAGTTTTCATAGGGCACGATCTGATCATCATCGCCGTGCATGACCAGTACCGGTTGCTTGATGCCTTTGAGGTCCTGCGTGAAGTCGGTTTGCGAGAAGGCGACAATGCCGTCGTAATGGGCCTTGGCGCTGCCGATCATGCCCTGGCGCCACCAATTGGCGATGACGCCCTCGCTGGCCTGTACGCCAGGCCGGTTGTAGCCATAGAACGGTCCGGCCGGGACATCGCGATAGAACTGTGCACGGTTGCTGGCCACCTGTTCCTGGAAACCGTCGAGCACCGACTTGTCCAGGCCGCCCGGGTTAGCCGGCGTCTTCACCATCAGCGGGGGTACCGCGGCAATCAGGACGGCCTTGGCCACCGGGTCCTGGGGGTACTTGGCCATGTAGTGCACCACTTCGCCGCCGCCTGTCGAGTGACCGACATGGACAGCCCCTTGGATACCCAGGTGCTGGACCACCGCAGCCACGTCAGCGGCGTAGTGATCCATGTCATGGCCCTCCCAAACCTGGCTGGAACGTCCGTGGCCACGGCGGTCATGGGCGACCACTCGGAAGCCTTTGGCGAGGAAGAACAGCATTTGCGCGTCCCAGTCGTCGGCACTCAGTGGCCAGCCGTGGTGGAAGTGGATGACGGGTGCATCGCGCGGCCCCCAGTCCTTATAGAAGATATGAACGCCGTCTTTGGTTGTTACGTAGCTCATGGTTGTTTCTCCTCCGTAGGGGTGTATCAGGCAGAGTCGAATGAACCATTGAGAATAGGAGAGATTTCGCAAGGCATAGGAGATTTTGGGGCGGTGACTTATCGGAATACCCAGAGCACGCGGGTCGCCCGGTCGGACAGGTTGGCGTAGCGGAACTGGCTGTGCGGGGGGAGCTGGAAGCTGTCGTTGGGGCGCAGGGTGACGGCTTGGTCGTGGCCATCGAGCCACAAGGTGAGCTCCCCTTCGAGCACGAAGCCGCCTTGTTCGGCGCTGTCGTTCAAATGCCCATCGCCGCTGCTGGCGCCTGGCGCCAGGTGGCTGTCCAGCATCGAGAACCCACCGTTGAGCTTGGGTGATACCAGTACGTCGGTGATGCCGGCGGCGTAATACAGCGTACGTCTCTCGTCCGGGCGGGTGACCCAGTCCAGCGCCCTGGGCTTGCTGACGTGGTAGAAGTAGGTGGTAGGTACCTTCAGTGCTTCACTGATTGCGGTCAGGTCGGCGACGGTGGGGCGCGACAGCCCGCGCTCGACTTGGGAGAGGAAGCCCACCGAGCGGTTGATCCTCGCCGCCAGGTCGTCAAGGGTCAGGCCACGGTGCTTGCGCAGGTCACGTACCAGAATCGCAAGCCCCTCGATCTCATCCTGCATGTTCATGTGCCAGCCTCGCTTCAGAAATGGTCCCGCAGCCGGTACCACGCCTTGGCGGCTGCCTCCAGGGGCGCGGCCAGGGTGTCGCCGCCGGGAAAGCGGCCATTGTCGATGCCCTGGTAAAGTGCCAACAGGTCATCGTCACCCAGGATCGCATCGCTGACTGCTTTCGCCGCCGCCAGGGTCGGCAGCACACCATGGCCGGAAAAACCTTGCAGCCAGTAGCGCTGGCCGTCCCGGCCAACGTCCGGGGTGCGCCGCATGCTGCAGTCGATATGGCCACCCCAGGCGTAGTCGATGGTCACGCCCGTCAGTTGAGGAAAGACCCGTTCCAGGTAGGGGCGGGTGGCGCTGGCCACGTCCTTGGGTATGCCGCCCAGGTAGGTGCAGCCACCGCCGAACAGCAAGCGGTGGTCCGGGGTGAGGCGGAAATAGTCGGGGACGAACTGGTTGTCGATCACGCAACTGTTGCGCGGCAGCAGCGATGCGGCAAGGGCAGGGTCAAGCGGCGCGGTGGCGACCTGGTACGAGCCCACTGGCAACAGCCTGCGAGAGAGCGTGCGGTCGAGGCGGTCGATGTAGGCATTGCAGGCCAGCACCAGCACGTCACACCGCACTTCGCCGCGCTCGGTGCGGACGCGATAACCGTTGTTGGTCTGCTGGTAGTCGACCACTTGGCTTTGTTCGAAGATGCCCCCGCCCGCGGCTTCGAGGGCAATGGCCAGTCCCTGGGCGAGCTTGAGCGGGTTGAGGTGCGCGCCCTTGCCGTCGTACAGCGCAGCCTGGTAGCGCGGGCTGCCGATCCACTGCGCCAGCTCGTCGCGGCCAATCAGGCGCAAGCCGTCGTAGCCCCATTTGTCTTCGGCCTCGTGCAGGGCTTCTTCCAGCATCTTCACACGGCGAGGCAGTACCGCCGCCCACAGGCTGCCGGGCCGGTAGTCGATGTCGAAACCGTGGCGCAGGGGCAGTTCACGCATCTCTTCTGCCGCCCAGCACATGCTGTCCCACAGCCGACGTGCGCGTTCTGTGCCAAGGGATTTTTCCAGCGGCGGCATGTCGCACGACCAACCCAGCAATGCCTGGCCACCGTTGCGCCCGGAGGCAGCCCATGCCACACGACTGGATTCGAGCAAGGTCACGCGCTTACCGGCCAAGGCCAGGCGCAGGGCAGTGTGCAGGCCGCTGAAGCCAGCACCAACGATCACTACATCGGTGTCATGCTGGCCTTGCAGGGTAGGGCGCAAGGGGATGGGGGTGGGGAAGGTCTGGGCGTAGTAGCTGGCAATATGCTGGGCGGATTGCTTGAACATGCAGATGCCTCGTGAAATTTATAGTGCTTATTTTCATGAAAATGTAGCATTATTTTTTCACGTCGCCAGCTTTCTTTTATGGGAGATTCGCGGCTACCGCTCTTACGCAGGGTGGCGATGAGGAGGAGGCAACGATCAATCCTCCGGCTATGTCGATGCCTTGCGCCGAGGCTGCTTCGGTTTGCCAGCGCTCGCTTTGCCTTTCCCGCTGCTCCGGCGCTTCTTCTTCCACGGTGTCGCTGCCTTGCCTGCCGCCGGTCCGCTGATGGTCAGTTGCATGCCGCTGCAGCGCTGCACCAGCTTGCCCATCCAGGCCGATTGCCGCGCGACGAATTCCTCCAGGCTCATTTCGCCGCTTTGCACCATGTCCAGGGCCTGCTCCCAGATCGCCGTGGTACCGGGGTCGGCAATGGCGCGGGGGACGGCGTCGATCAGGCTGAAGGCTGCCGGGGTGGCGCTCAGCGCCTTGCCGTTCTTCACCAGGTACCCGCGGTCGAGCAGGCCTTGGATGATGCTGGCACGGGTCGCCTCGGTGCCGATGCCGGTGGTTTCCTTGAGCTTTTGTTTCAGGCGAGGGTCGTCGACCAGTTTGGCGACGTTCTTCATGGCCTTGATCAGGTCGCCTTCGGTGAAGGGTTTGGGGGGCTGGGTCCATTGATCCTTCAGTTGCACATCGTGCACGTTGCACACCTGGCCTTCAGACAGGACTGGCAGCACCTGGGCCGGTGGCGCCTCGCGGCCTTTGTTCGGGGTCAGTGCCTCGGGGAGGGCGCGGCGCCAACCTGGCTCGACGATCTGCTTGCCCACGGCACGCAGCGCGTGGCCGGCGCAATCGAATTCGGCTTGGGTGCGGTCGAATTCATGATTGGGCAGGAACTGCGCCAGATAGCGGGCACGAATGAGCGTGTAGACCGCCTTGTACTTGGCTGGCAGGCGGGACGGGTCGCTGGCGGCCGCGGTGGGGATGATGCCGTGGTGAGCGCTGACCTTGGCATCGTTCCAGGCCCGTGAACGGCGCTGGGGCGTCAGGTATGGCTGCAAGGGGGCCAAACTGGCGTCGGCGCGTTGTAGCGCGGCGAGGATTGCCGGAGCCTCGCTGTGCTGGCTCATGGGCAGGTAGCCGCAGTCGCTGCGCGGGTAAGTGATCAGTTTGTGGGTTTCATACAGCGCCTGGGCGATGTCGAGGGTTTCCTGGGCGCCGAGTCCGAACTTCTTCGAGCAGAGCTCCTGCAGAGTGCCAAGGTCGAAGGGCAGGGGCGCTGCTTCTCGCACGCGCTCAGTGGCTACCTTCAGCACCTGCGCGGTGCCTGAGTTGCCCATATCGGCGGCGGCTTGTTGTGCCAATGCCGGGTTCAGGCAGCGGCCCTGATCGTCGCAGGCATCCTCTGGAGCGCGCCACTGGGCGTTGAAGTGCTGGCCGGCGTGTTCCAGCTGCACGTCGATGGACCAGAACGGCACGGGTACGAAGTCGGCGATGCTGCGGTCGCGGTCGACCACCAGACGCAAAGTCGGCGTCTGTACACGGCCTACCGGCAGTACGCCCTGGTAGCCGGACTGGCGACCGAGCAGGGTGAACAGCCGGCTCATGTTCATGCCGATCAGCCAGTCGGCCCGCGAGCGGCCCAGTGCCGAGTGATAAAGGCTGAACGTGTCCTGGCCCGGCAGCAGCCGGGCCAGGGCCTTGCGAATCGACGCATCGTCCAGGGCCGACAGCCATAGGCGTTGAATCGGACCCCGATAACGACAGTGCTCGACCAGCTCGCGGGCGATCATCTCGCCTTCACGGTCGGCGTCAGTGGCGATCACCAGCTCCCGGGCTTCTCCCAGCAGGCGCTTGACCGCCTTGAACTGGCTGGCGGTCTTGGGCTTGACCAGCATTTTCCATTTTTCCGGAATGATCGGCAGGTCGGCCAGGTTCCAACGTTTGTAGCGAGCGTCGTAGCTGTCGGGCGGTGCGGTTTCAAGCAGGTGGCCGATGCACCAGGTCACGCAGACATCGGTGCCTTGCCAGCAGCCGTCGCCCTTGCGATTGGCACCTAGCACCTTGGCGATGTCTTTTGCCTGAGAGGGTTTTTCACAGAGGAACAGGCGCATGGCCGGGAACGCTTCATCGGGAAAGATGGGCACTAGGATGCGCAAGCGAGGGCGCGCAGGCAAGCTTTATCTGGATGGATGTACAGGTTTTTGTGTCGGGCAGGCATGTCTTTGGCCGGCAGCGGCCCTTTCGCGGGTAAACCCGTGATAGGGCCGCTGCCGGTTGTGCATCAGGCGCGCGAATCGCGGACCATGTCCACGTGCGGGATACCCGCTTCGAGGAACTCTTCGCTGACCACGCGGAAACCCAGCCGCTCATAGAAGGGGGTGGCATGGACCTGGGCGCTGAGCATTTGTTGCTTGAGGTCGCGGTTCTGCGCTTCGGCGATCACGGCCTTCATCAGCGCATCGCCAACCTTCAGTCCGCGCCAGTCCTTGAGCACTGAAATGCGTCCGATGGTGCCGTCGGGCAGCAGGCGGGCGGTACCAATCGGGTAGTCGCCTTCCAGGGCGAGAAAGTGCAGGGCGTCCTGGTCTTCGGAGTCGAACTCCAGCTCCGGCGGGATGTGCTGTTCGGCGACGAATACCGCCTCACGAATGCGGCGGATATCGGCGTTGTCTTTGTGCCAGTCGGCCAGGCGAACGCTGATCTTATTCATTGGCAAACCCCAGGCTTCCTTGTTTGACCAACTGCTGTACCAGCATAAGGCCATCTTCGTCCTGCAGCCACTGGTCAAGGTTGTCGATATGCAACGCGTCGGCGGAACACACCAGTTTCAGCAGTTCGCGCAGTTTGCCCGGCAGCGGGCAGCTGCGGCCGCTGGCGAACAGCATCAGGTCGTCGTTGAGCTCGGACCAGGCCATGCGTGCACTCGGGTTGCGGATCAGGATCGCGCCGTCTTCAAGGGCCTCGATCAGCTCGTCTTCGGACAACTCTTCGCCGACGACCTGTTCCGGATAGCGTGGCTCGGTCATGAACTGGCCGAACCAGGTCAGCAGCAGGTCTTTGTCGCCCATGTGCTTGTCGAGCAGCGCCTTGAGGCGGTCGAGGGCATCGTGCTGAATCTGGTGTGGGTCGCTGGCAGGCTCCGCGTCGGCGTCGCTGTAGCGCTCTTCGTCGGGCAGGAACTGGCCGAGGAAGTCGGTGAAGTGGGTCAGGACCTCAGCGGCGCTCGGGGCGCGGAAGCCTACCGAGTAGGTCAGGCAGTCGTCCACGGCCACGCCGTAGTGGGCCAGGCGCGGTGGCAGGTACAGCATGTCACCCGGTTCCAGGGTCCACTCGCCGCTTTGCTCGAACTCGGCGAGGATGCGCAGGTCGGCATGCGGCAGCAGCGGGCTGTCGCTGTTGCACATCTGGCCGATCTTCCAGTTGCGCTGGCCGTGGCCTTGCAGCAGGAACACGTCGTAGTTGTCGAAGTGTGGGCCGACACTGCCTCCGGGGGCGGCGAAGCTGATCATCACATCGTCGATACGCCAACTTGGCAGGAAGCGGAAGTGCTCCAGCAGCTCGGCGACTTCCGGAACGAACTGGTCGACGGCTTGCACCAGCAGGGTCCAATCCTTCTCCGGCAGCTCGGCGAAGGTTTCCTCCTCGAACGGGCCCCGGCGCAGCTCCCATGGGTGCGCGCCGTGCTCGAGGACGATGCGCGACTCGACTTCGTCTTCCAGGGCCAGGCCGGCCAGCTCGTCGGGGTCGATAGGGCTTTCGAAGTCCGGGAACGCCTGGCGCACCAGCAGGGGCTTCTTCTGCCAGTAGTCGCGCATGAATTCGCGGGCCGTGAGGCCGCCGAGCAGCTGCAGTGGAGTATCAGGATTCATGTTCAACCTATTGAAAAAACGTAATTTTCGTACGGGAATAAAAACGCCCGGCCAAGCCGGGCGTTGTACGCGACGCTCAGCTTAGATGCGTTTGGCCTGGGCTGCCGCGTTGCCGATGTAGGTCGCCGGGGTCAGCTGCTTGAGCTCGGCCTTGGCTTCGGCTGGCATGTCCAGACCATCGATGAAGGTCAGCAGCGCTTCAGGCGTGATGCCCTTGCCACGGGTCAGCTCCTTGAGCTTCTCGTAGGGGTTCTCGATGTTGAAACGACGCATGACGGTCTGGATCGGCTCGGCCAGGACTTCCCAGCAGGCGTCCAGGTCGGCGGCGATGCGCTGGGTGTTGATTTCCAGCTTGCCGATACCTTTGAGGCTGGCCTCGTAGGCGATGACGCTGTGGGCGAAGCCCACGCCCAGGTTGCGCAGCACGGTGGAGTCGGTCAGGTCGCGCTGCCAGCGGGAGATTGGCAGTTTGCTGGCCAGGTGCTGGAACAGTGCGTTGGCAATACCCAGGTTGCCTTCGGAGTTCTCGAAGTCGATTGGGTTGACCTTGTGCGGCATGGTCGAGGAGCCGATTTCGCCAGCGACGGTCTTCTGCTTGAAGTAGCCCAGGGAGATGTAGCCCCAGACGTCACGGTCGAAGTCGATGAGGATGGTGTTGAAGCGAGCGATGGCGTCGAACAGCTCGGCGATGTAGTCGTGCGGCTCGATCTGGGTGGTATAGGGGTTGAACACCAGGCCCAGCTCGTCTTCGATGAAGGCGCGGGCGTTGGCTTCCCAGTCGATCTGCGAGTAGGCCGACAGGTGGGCGTTGTAGTTGCCCACGGCACCGTTGATCTTGCCCAGCAGCGGTACGGCGGCAACCTGGGCGATCTGGCGCTCCAGACGGTACACGACGTTGGCCAGCTCTTTGCCCAGGGTGGTCGGCGATGCCGGTTGGCCGTGGGTACGCGACAGCATAGGCACGTCGGCGTACTGATGAGCCAGGGCGCGGATGGCGTCGGCGATCTGACGCATCAGCGGCAGCAGGACTTCGTCACGACCGGCGCGCAGCATCAGGGCGTGGGACAGGTTGTTGATGTCCTCGCTGGTGCAGGCGAAGTGGATGAACTCGCTGACCTTGGCCAGCTCAGGCAGCTTGGCGGCCTGCTCCTTGAGGAGGTATTCGATCGCCTTGACGTCGTGGTTGGTGGTGCGCTCGATTTCCTTGACGCGCTCGGCGTGCTCGAGCTTGAAGTCGGTGGCCAGGCTGTCCAGCAGGGCGTTGGCTTCGGCGGAGAACGCCGGCACTTCGCCGATCTGCGGGTGGGCGGCCAGACGCTGGAGCCAGCGGACTTCGACCAGGGCGCGGAAACGGATGAGACCGTATTCGCTGAAAATAGGGCGCAGGGCCTGGGTTTTGCCGGCGTAACGGCCGTCTACAGGGGAAACCGCAGTGAGCGAAGAGAGCTGCATGGGGTGTTCTCGGACAGTCAGGCTTTTGGAAGGGCGCATATCATACATGAAAAATGCGCTCAGGTCGGGTGGCTGACCAAAGGTCAGGCCATTTATCAGGTGCGGCATTGCGTATTGCCTGTTCCGGCCCTCTCGCTGGCAAGTCAGCTCCCACAGGACTTGCACCGCGCTCGAGGCGAGTGCGGTTCCTGTGGGAGCTGGCTTGCCGGGATGAGGGCCGGAACGGTCAACCCCCCCCTCAGGAAGGGTTGCGCATCATGTCGTACAGTTCGTTCAGCAACTTGCGCCGGCTGAACACCAATTGCCAGCGGTGCCCGCCCAGCTGGCGCCACAGGCGCGCGGCGCGGATGCCAGCCAGCAGCAGGGCGCGGATTTTCGAGGCATTGCTGGCCTGCTGCAGGAAGCGCATGTCGCCATGCACCTGGATGCGCTGGCGCAGGGTGCTCAGAGTGTCCTGGTACAACGCGCCGCTGGAAGCGATGACGTTTTCGTGGACCAGGCCAAAATGCTCGGCCTGCGACTGGATCTGGGGCAAGCGGTTGCCGATGGTGTCGAGCAGGTCGCCGCGCTTGTTCAGCTGGCGCTCCAGGCCCAGCATCGACAGGGCATAGCGCAGGGGCTCGCGCTGCAGGCTGCTGGGGTCGCGCTCCAGGGCGCCGACCAGGGCGCGATAGCCATCGCGCAGGTTGAGGTCGTCGCCGCCGAACACTTCCAGGGTGTCCTTCGGGTCGCGGACCAGCAAGCTACCGATCATGCAGCCAATGTTGGCCTCGCTGGCCTGCCCGGTGCGGGCGATGCGGTCGACCAGCACCGCGGCCTGGAACACGCCGCCCAGGGCGACCAGTTGCTCCTGCAGGTTGCTCATGCGCGCGGGCTCCACGGCTCGGCGGTTTCGATCACACCGCCGCCGAGGCAGACCTCGCCGTCATAGAACACCACCGACTGGCCTGGAGTGACAGCCCGTTGCGGTTCGTCGAACACTGCGCGGTAGCCGGTCTCGGTGCGCTCCAGGGTGCATTGCTGGTCGCTCTGGCGGTAACGGACCTTGGCGGTGAGTTTACGCGGGCTGCTCAGGTCGATCGGGTTGACCCAGAAGATTTCCGAGGCGAGCAGGGCGCGGGAGAACAGCCACGGATGTTCGTTGCCCTGGCCCACCACTAGCACGTTGCGAGCCAGGTCCTTGTGCAGCACGTACCACGGCTCGTCGCCGGCATCTTTCAAGCCGCCGATTCCCAAGCCCTGGCGCTGGCCGATGGTGTGGTACATCAAGCCGTGATGGCGGCCGATCACCTCGCCTTCGGTGGTCTCGATATCGCCAGGCTGAGCGGGCAGGTACTGCTTGAGGAAGTCGCTGAAGCGGCGTTCGCCAATGAAGCAGATCCCGGTGGAGTCCTTTTTCTTGGCGGTGGCCAAGCCGTGTTTCTCGGCGATGGCACGGACTTCGGGCTTCTCCAGTTCGCCGACCGGGAACAGGGTGCGGGCAATTTCCTTGCCGCCGACCGCGTGCAGGAAGTAGCTCTGATCCTTGTTCGGGTCCAGGCCCTTGAGCAATTCGGTGAGGTCGCCGGTATCGCGGCGGCGCACGTAGTGGCCGGTGGCGATCAGGTCGGCCCCCAGGGAAAGGGCGTAGTCGAGGAACGCCTTGAACTTGATTTCGCGGTTGCAGAGGATGTCCGGGTTCGGCGTACGGCCGGCCTTGTACTCCTCGAGGAAATGCTCGAACACGTTGTCCCAGTATTCGGCGGCGAAGTTGGCGGTATGCAGCTTGATGCCGATACGGTCGCACACCGCCTGGGCGTCGGCCAGGTCTTCGCGGGCAGTGCAGTATTCGGTGCCGTCGTCTTCTTCCCAGTTCTTCATGAACAGACCTTCCACCTGGTACCCCTGCTCCATGAGCAGAAGGGCGGAGACGGAAGAGTCCACGCCGCCGGACATGCCGACGATGACGCGGGTCTTGGCGGGGTCTTTGAATGCTGGGCTGGTCATGGCTACCGATGTGTTTCAGGGGGAAAAGCGCCGATTCTATCAAACCCGCGCACGTACGTCAGTCACGCAGCAGGTCGAGGCTGTGCAATGGTCCGGCCAGGTAGTCGTCGATGCAGCGTGGTACCAACTCGCTGCGCCAGCGCGTGGAGTCGGCCAGCAATTCTTCGCGGGTGAGCCAGACGGCGCGGACGATATCGCTGTCCAGCGCCAGGTCGGCGTGGTGGCGCACGGGGCGGGCGGCGAAGCAGATGCGCTGGTAGGTTACGCCGTTGCTCGGGGCGGTGTAGAGGTAGATGCCGACCACGCCGGTCAGCTCGACTTCCCAGGCGGTTTCCTCGAGGGTTTCGCGCAGGGCGGCCTGGGGTAGGGTCTCATTGGGTTCTAGGTGGCCAGCAGGCTGGTTGAAGACGTGCTGGCCGGCTTTGAATTCTTCGACGAGGAGGAACTTGCCTTCGTGCTCGACGATGGTGGCGACGGTGATGTGGGGTTGCCAGGTCATGGTGGGGTCCTTCGATCGTTGGGGCCGCTGCGCTGCCCTCGCCGGCAAGCTGGCGCCTGCGGATTCTGGGTGTGTACCCGAAAAGCACAAACCCCGGTGCGTGGCCGGGGTTTGTGTGGTTACTTCAAGCGAGCCTTACAGGGCGGCAATGGCACTGTTCAGGGTCTGGCTTGGGCGCATCACCTTGGCGGTCAGCTCGGCATCCGGGGCGTAGTAGCCACCGATGTCGGCCGGCTTGCCCTGAACGGCGTTGAGCTCGGCGACGATGGTCGCTTCGTTCTCGGTCAGGGTCTTGGCCAGCGGGGCGAAGCGCGCCTGCAGCGCAGCGTCGTCGGTCTGAGCGGCCAGGGCCTGGGCCCAGTACAGGGTCAGGTAGAAGTGGCTGCCGCGGTTGTCGATACCGCCGACTTTGCGCGATGGCGACTTGTTGGTGTCCAGGAACTTGCCGGTAGCTTGGTCCAGGGTGTTGGCCAGGACTTTGGCGCGCGGGTTGTCGTAGGTGTTGCCCAGGTGCTCCAGGGAAGCGGCCAGGGCCAGGAACTCACCCAGCGAGTCCCAGCGCAGGAAGTTCTCTTCGACCAGTTGCTGCACGTGTTTCGGAGCCGAACCACCGGCGCCGGTTTCGAACAGGCCACCGCCGTTCATCAGCGGCACGATCGACAGCATCTTGGCACTGGTGCCCAGTTCCATGATCGGGAACAGGTCGGTCAGGTAGTCGCGCAGTACGTTACCGGTTACCGAGATGGTGTCCTTGCCTTCGCGGATGCGGGCCAGGGAGAACTTGATGGCGTCGACCGGAGCCAGGACGCGGATGTCCAGGCCGGAGGTGTCGTGGTCCTTCAGGTACTGTTGCACCTTCTCGATCATCACGCCGTCATGGGCGCGAGCCGGGTCCAGCCAGAACACCGCCGGGGTGTTGCTCAGGCGGGCGCGGTTGACGGCCAGCTTGACCCAGTCCTGGATCGGCGCGTCCTTGGTCTGGCACATGCGGAAGATGTCGCCAGCTTCGACGTTCTGTTCCAGAACGACGTTGCCCTTGCCATCGACCACGCGCACGACGCCGTCGGCCTTGATCTGGAAGGTCTTGTCGTGGGAACCGTATTCTTCGGCTTTCTGGGCCATCAGGCCGACGTTCGGTACGCTGCCCATGGTGGTCGGGTCGAAGGCACCGTTGGCCTTGCAGTCCTCGATCACGGCCTGGTAGATGCCAGCGTAGCAACGGTCCGGGATCACGGCCTTGGCGTCTTGCAGTTCGCCAGCGGTGTTCCACATCTTGCCCGAGTCGCGGATCATGGCCGGCATCGAAGCGTCGACGATGACGTCGCTCGGAACGTGCAGGTTGGTGATGCCTTTGTCGGAGTTGACCATCGCCAGGGCTGGGCGCACGGCGTACAGGGCCTGGATGTCGGCTTCGATCTCGGCTTGCTTCTCGGCGGGCAGGTCCTTGATGCGGGCGTACAGGTCACCGATGCCGTTGTTGGCGTTGAAGCCGACTTCGGCCAATGCGGTGGCGTGCTTGGTCAGCACGTCGTTGTAGAACTCTTCGACGATCACGCCGAACATGATCGGGTCGGAGACCTTCATCATGGTGGCTTTCAGGTGCACCGACAGCAGTACGCCGGAGGCCTTGGCATCGGCGATCTGTTCGGCGATGAAGGCTTTCAGGGCCTTGCGGCTCATGGTGGCGCAGTCGATGACCTCGGCGGCCTTGACCGCGGTCTTTTCTTTCAGGACGGTGGTGGTGCCGTCTTTGCCGACCAGCTCGATGCGCAGGCTGTCGTCAGCTTCGATCAGTGCGGCTTTCTCGCTGCCGTAGAAGTCGCCCTGGGTCATATGGGCAACATGCGACTTGGAGTCAGCGGCCCAGGCGCCCATCTTGTGCGGATGCTTGCGTGCGTAGTTCTTGACCGACAGCGGGGCGCGGCGGTCGGAGTTGCCTTCGCGCAGAACCGGGTTCACGGCGCTACCCTTGATGCGGTCGTAGCGGGCGCGGGATTCTTTCTCGGCTTCGGTGGCCGGCTCGTCGGCGTAGTCAGGGATGTTGAAGCCCTTGCCTTGCAGCTCCTTGATCGCGGCCTTGAGCTGCGGTACCGAGGCGCTGATGTTCGGCAGCTTGATGATGTTGGCTTCGGGGGTGGTGGCCAGCTGGCCCAGTTCCGCCAGGTGATCGCCTACCTGCTTCTCGGCGCCCAATTGCTCCGGGAAGGCTGCGAGGATACGGCCGGCCAGGGAGATGTCGCGGGTTTCGACGGCGATATCGGCCGATGCGGTGAACGCTTCGATGATCGGCAGCAGGGAATAGGTGGCGAGGGCGGGAGCTTCGTCGGTGAAGGTGTAGATGATCTTGGAACGGGTGGGCATGCGGGTTAACTCTCTATGTGCTGAGCGTACTCGAGTCTCGAGGTGCGCAGGGTAGGCGCATCGCCCTGGCAACGCCATGAGCGGATAGTCGAGAGGCTGCGAGCGGTGATGGTGGATGCATCAGTCGAGCGTCAAGTGCTGAGCTGCGGTAACAACCCAGGCTTAGTGGCCGTCGATGGCCAAGGGCGAGCCGCATTTTTCCAAGGGTTCGCCCCGATGACCCTACGGTCGCGCCGCAGTATACCAAACCATGCGGGCTATTCAGCAAGGCGAAGTGATATCTGCGCATTTATAAGACCAAAGACGTAGGGGCAATGTGGCGTGTTGCCGCAGGCTCGTACGGGGCCTGCAAGGCCGTGCGGTGCGGCGGATTTCTTGCGGGAAACGGCCTGCCCGGCGACGTGCCCTGTCTCGTCGACGCACGCGCAACGCCTTGCAGGTCAGCGGATGTGGTTTAGGCTCAGTGGATCGCATGATGTCCAATCACACCCGACAGCGGAGTAGTGCAAGCATGGGATACCAGAAAATCAAGGTTCCGACCGACGGCGCCAAGATCACCGTCAATGCCGACCATTCGCTTAACGTTCCCGACAACCCCATCATTCCTTACATCGAGGGCGACGGTATCGGCGTGGATGTCTCGCCGGTGATGATCAAGGTGGTCGATGCCGCCGTGCAGAAGGCCTATGGCGGCAAGCGCAAGATTGCCTGGATGGAAGTTTACGCCGGCGAAAAGGCGACCCAGGTCTACGATCAGGACACTTGGCTCCCCCAGGAAACCCTGGATGCGGTGCGCGATTACGTGGTGTCGATCAAGGGGCCGCTGACCACCCCGGTCGGTGGCGGCATCCGCTCGCTTAACGTGGCCTTGCGCCAGCAGCTTGACCTCTATGTATGCCTGCGCCCGGTGTTGTGGTTCCAGGGCGTGCCCAGCCCGGTCAAGAAGCCTGGCGATGTCGACATGGTGATCTTCCGTGAGAACTCCGAGGACATTTATGCCGGTATCGAATGGAAGGCTGGCTCGCCGGAAGCCAACAAGGTGATCAAGTTCCTCAAGGAGGAAATGGGCGTCACCAAGATCCGCTTCGACCAGGATTGCGGCATCGGCGTGAAGCCGGTCTCCAGGGAAGGTACCAAGCGTCTGGTGCGCAAGGCCTTGCAGTATGTGGTGGATAACGACCGTGAGTCGCTGACTCTGGTGCACAAGGGCAACATCATGAAGTTCACCGAAGGGGCCTTCAAGGACTGGGGCTACGAAGTGGCACGGGACGAGTTCGGCGCCGAGCTGCTGGACGGCGGCCCATGGATGAAGTTCAAGAACCCCAAGACCGGCCGCGAAGTGATCGTCAAGGACGCCATCGCCGATGCCATGCTGCAACAGATCCTGCTACGCCCGGCCGAGTACGACGTGATCGCCACGCTTAACCTCAATGGCGATTACCTCTCCGACGCCCTGGCGGCCGAGGTGGGCGGTATCGGTATCGCGCCGGGGGCCAATCTGTCGGATACCGTGGCCATGTTCGAAGCTACCCATGGCACTGCGCCGAAATATGCCGGGCAGGACAAAGTCAACCCAGGGTCCGTGATCCTTTCGGCCGAAATGATGCTGCGCCATATGGGCTGGACCGAGGCGGCCGACCTGATCATCAAGGGCACCAATGGCGCCATTGCGGCCAAGACCGTGACCTATGACTTCGAGCGCCTGATGGAGGGGGCGACGCTGGTGAGCAGCTCAGGTTTCGGTGATGAAATGATCAAGCACATGTAATGCTGTGCCCTGGGGGGCTGGGCTGCCGGCACCATCACCGGCAAGCCGGCTCCTGCAGGGGGATGGTTAAATGAAAACCGGCCGCTTCCGTTCAAAGAAGCGGCCGGCTTGTTCGTCTACCGGCAGAGTAGGGTGCGTCAGGCATTCACGGTATCGTCGGTCGTGGTCTGTATGCCGGGTGAGGGGGTGGCGCCAGCGCTGCTGATGTTGGTCGCGTGCAAGCCTTTGGGGCCCTGGATGATCTCGAACGTCACGGCCTGTCCGGCCTTGAGCGTCTTGTAGCCGTCCATCTGGATCGCCGAATAGTGGGCGAACAGATCTTCGTCTTTGCCCTCCTCATTGATGAATCCATAGCCCTTGGCATTGTTGAACCACTTGACTTTACCGCTTGCCATCCCTATGTCCCTCTGCAAAGGACTCCATCACTGGAGTATCATCCACTTCATCCGCATACGAACCGTGCGAAAAATCTGGTTGACTGCGCGGATCTTTATCGACCACGGTGGGTTCTTATTGGTTGTAACACCGTTTTGCCGATAGTCAAGGTCAGCCGGCGCGTGCGCTGTTGGCGGCCTGTGCGGTCAACCCACAACCTTAACTTGTCGATCATGATGAAATTCTTTCCATGCATGCACCTAGTGAGATTCGACTAACATTCAATCAGGATCGCCCGCAATCGAATGAGGACGACGGCTCAGGTCTTGCGGTTCAGGAAGCCAAGCCGATCCTGCAGGCGCCACCGATGTACAAGGTGGTTTTGTTCAACGATGACTACACACCGATGGATTTCGTCGTCGAAGTGCTCGAAACGTTCTTCAATCTGAACCGCGAGCTGGCGACCAAGATCATGCTGACCGTCCATACCGAAGGGCGGGCAGTGTGCGGATTGTTTACCCGTGACATCGCCGAGACAAAGGCCATGCAGGTCAACCAATACGCCAGGGAAAGCCAGCATCCGCTACTCTGTGAAATCGAGAAGGACGGTTAATCGCCGACCACTTGGGTATGAGGTGAAGCTATGTTAAACCGCGAGCTCGAAGTCACCCTCAATCTGGCCTTCAAGGAGGCTCGTTCGAAGCGTCATGAGTTCATGACCGTCGAACACCTGCTGCTAGCACTCCTTGACAATGAGGCTGCCGCGACCGTTCTGCGCGCCTGTGGCGCGAATCTCGAGAAACTCAAGCACGACCTGCAAGAGTTCATCGACTCCACGACACCCCTGATTCCGGTCAATGACGAAGATCGCGAAACTCAGCCGACCTTGGGCTTCCAGCGCGTTTTGCAGCGCGCCGTGTTCCATGTGCAAAGCTCGGGCAAGCGCGAAGTGACCGGTGCCAACGTGTTGGTGGCGATTTTCAGCGAACAGGAAAGCCAGGCAGTCTTTCTGCTCAAACAGCAGAGCGTGGCCCGGATCGATGTGGTCAATTACATCGCCCACGGCATCTCCAAGGTGCCGGGCCATGGTTCGCACACCGAGAACGACCAGGAAATGCAGGACGAAGAGGGCGGCGAAACGTCGGCCTCGGGCAACCCGCTGGATGCCTATGCCAGCAATCTGAACGAACTCGCCCGGGCCGGACGCATCGATCCGCTGGTAGGGCGTGAGCAGGAAGTCGAGCGCGTTGCGCAGATCCTCGCTCGCCGTCGCAAGAACAACCCGTTGCTGGTGGGTGAGGCGGGTGTCGGCAAGACCGCCATCGCCGAAGGCCTGGCCAAGCGCATCGTCGACGGCCAGGTGCCCGACCTGCTGGCGCAAAGCGTGGTGTATTCGCTAGACCTCGGTGCGCTGCTGGCCGGGACCAAATACCGCGGCGACTTCGAAAAACGCTTCAAGGCGTTGCTCGGCGAACTGCGCAAGCGTCCCCAGGCCATTCTGTTCATCGACGAAATTCACACCATCATCGGTGCCGGTGCGGCTTCGGGTGGGGTGATGGATGCATCCAACCTGCTCAAGCCGCTGTTATCTTCGGGTGACATCCGCTGCATAGGCTCGACCACCTTCCAGGAATTCCGTGGCATCTTCGAGAAAGACCGTGCCTTGGCGCGGCGCTTCCAGAAAGTCGATGTCTCCGAGCCATCGGTCGAAGATACCGTGGGCATTCTGCGTGGCCTGAAAGGGCGCTTCGAAAGCCACCACAACATCGAGTACAGCGACGAAGCGCTGCGCGCCGCCGCCGAATTGGCCTCGCGCTACATCAATGACCGGCACATGCCGGACAAGGCCATCGACGTGATCGACGAGGCCGGCGCCTATCAGCGTCTGCAGCCGGAAGCCAACCGGGTCAAGCGCATCGATGTGCCGCAGGTCGAGGACATCGTCGCCAAAATCGCGCGTATTCCGCCCAAACACGTCACCAGCTCCGACAAGGAACTGCTACGCAACCTCGAGCGTGACCTGAAGCTGACCGTTTTCGGCCAGGATGCGGCGATCGACTCGCTCTCCACGGCCATCAAGCTGTCGCGGGCGGGCCTCAAGGCGCCGGACAAGCCAGTCGGCTCGTTCCTGTTCGCAGGTCCGACCGGTGTCGGCAAGACCGAAGTGGCGCGGCAATTGGCCAAGGCGCTGGGTGTCGAGCTGGTACGCTTCGATATGTCCGAGTACATGGAGCGCCACACCGTGTCGCGCCTGATCGGTGCGCCACCTGGCTATGTCGGGTTCGACCAGGGGGGGTTGCTGACCGAGGCGATTACCAAGCAGCCGCATTGCGTGTTGCTGCTCGATGAAATCGAGAAGGCCCACCCGGAAGTCTTCAACCTGCTGCTGCAGGTGATGGACCACGGCACGCTGACCGACAACAACGGGCGCAAGGCCGATTTCCGCAACGTGATTCTGATCATGACCACCAACGCCGGTGCAGAAACCGCTGCGCGGGCCTCGATCGGTTTCACGCACCAGGATCACTCGTCCGACGCGATGGAAGTCATTCGCAAGAGCTTCACACCGGAGTTCCGCAACCGCCTGGACACCATCATCCAGTTCGGCCGCCTGAGCCACGAGACGATCAAGAGCATCGTCGACAAGTTCCTCATCGAACTGCAGGCGCAACTGGAGGACAAGCGTGTGCTGCTGGAAGTCAGCGATGCCGCTCGCGGCTGGCTGGCTACCACCGGCTACGATGTGCAGATGGGTGCGCGGCCGATGGCGCGGCTTATCCAGGACAAGATCAAGCGGCCGCTGGCCGAGGAGATCTTGTTTGGCGAGCTGGCCGAGCATGGCGGTGTCGTGCACATCGACCTGCGCGATGGCGAACTGGTGTTCGACTTCGAGACCACGGCAGAGGTGGCGTGAAAGCGGGGTCGCGCAGCGGCCCTTGCCAAACTGGCAGGTACAAAAAAGCCCGGCACATGGCCGGGCTTTTTCATGGCTTGAGCTTAGCGCGCACGGTAAGTGATGCGGCCCTTGCTCAGGTCGTATGGCGTCAGTTCGACGCGGACCTTGTCACCAGTCAGAATGCGAATGTAGTTCTTGCGCATCTTTCCGGAGATGTGCGCGGTTACGACGTGCCCGTTTTCCAACTCCACGCGGAACATGGTGTTGGGCAGGGTGTCGACGACAGTACCTTCCATTTCGAAGCTGTCTTCTTTCGACATGCAGTAAAGCCCTCGGTATCCAGTGTTGGCCCGACGCAATGACTGCACCGGGCAAAAAAGTGGCGTGGATTATGCCCGATAACTGTGTGTCAAGCCAATGCTTTCAGTTGAGGGTGACCCAGCGCTGATTGATCAGCAGCTCGATAGGGCGATATTGGGTCTTGTAGTTCATCTTCTTGCAGTTCTTTATCCAATACCCCAGGTAAACCGCTTCAAGGTTCTGGCGAAGCGCTTCGGTGATCTGCCAGAGGATGGCGTATCGGCCAAGGCTGCGGCGCTCTTCCTCAGGTTCGTAGAAGGTGTAAACGGCTGACAGACCGTTGGGTAGCAGGTCGCATACCGCCACAGCCAGCAAGCGTTCGCCCAGGCGGAATTCGTAGAACCAGCAAAAAGGCAGGTCGCGTACCAGGAAGGTGGAGAACTGGTCACGGCTCGGTGGGTACATGTCGCCATCGGCGTGTCGGGTTTCGATGTAGCGTCGGTACAGGTCGAAATACTCTTCCTTGAACGCCGGGCGCGCCGCGGTCACGGTCAAGTCTGCGTTGCGCTTCAGGATGCGCCGCTGCTGGCGATTGGGGAGGAAGCGGGCGGCAGGGATGCGCGCTGGCACGCAGGCATTGCAGTTCTGGCAATGGGGGCGATAGAGGTGGTCGCCGCTGCGACGAAACCCCATTTCCGACAGGTCGGCATAGACATGCACGTCCATCGGCTGGCTGGGATCGAGGAACAGCGTTGTCGCCTGCTCGTCCGGCAAGTAGCTGCAGGAGTGGGGTTGAGTGGCATAAAACTTCAACCGCGCCAGCTCTGTCATGATCAACCCCCTCGGTGAGACTTTGCTTTAAGTGTAAGCCAGCTGGCAGAACTCGCCTAGGGAACCCAGGTGGCGCTGTTGGGCTGGTCGAGGTGGCGGTTGAGGTAGCTTGCGAACTCGGCGCGGCTGATGGCGCGGGCGCCAAGGCTATGCAGGTGGTCGGTGGGCATCTGGCAGTCGATCAGCACGAATCCGGCCTGGCGCAGGTGGTTGACCAGCGTCACGAAACCGACCTTGGAGGCGTTGTCGGCACGGCTGAACATCGACTCCCCGAAAAACAGTCGACCCATGGCCAGGCCGTACAAGCCACCCACCAGCTCGCCGTTCTGGCGCACTTCCACCGAGTGCGCGATGCCGCGCCGGTGCAGTTCGCAGTAGGCGGCGCGCATGGTGTCGGTGATCCAGGTGCCGTCGGCATAATCCCGAGGTGCCGCGCAGGCGGCGATGACGGCAGGAAAGTCGGTGTCGAAACTCACCTGGTAGCGGCCTTGGCGCATCAGCTTGGCCAGGGACCTGGAGATGTGCAGCTCGTCTGGAAACAGCACCGTGCGGGGGTCGGGCGACCACCACAGGATCGGCTGGCCATCCTGGTACCACGGGAAGCAGCCATGTCGGTAAGCCTGGACCAGGCGCTCGGGGCTCAGGTCGCCACCGGCGGCCAGCAGGCCATTGGGGTCATGCAGGGCCTTTTCCAGGGGAGGGAAGGTGAGCGAGTCGCGGGTCAGCCAGGTCAGCATGGTCTATCGTGCGGTGGGGGAGGGGAGAGGGCAGCATGGCGCGCCAGGCGTATGGGGTCAATGCCAGCGCTGTCTGGCTGGGCTGCCGGTAATTTCCTACACATTCATGTTCCCATCGGCACCATCCACCACATTTGCTGTCACACCTGTGCAAAAACACAGCATAAGCCTTTGTCACGAAAGAAAATGCGTGCTCAAATTGCACCTATACGAAAGTCGCCCGCTAAGCCGGCCATACGGCGTGCCGCCATGGCGGCAGGCGGGCAGTAATGTTAAAAGTAGTGGTTCATTGGCCAGTGACCGGCCGATCACTATTGGACGCGCACCACGCGCAGGAATAGACGCGTTTTGAAGAAATCCACCGCAACTCCAGCCCCTTTGCCAGTGCCCCAGTGGCGGCAGCAGCTGCACTACCGCCTCAAGGAAGGTGCGTTGATCGCTGTCGGCGCCCTGTGCCTGTACCTGTGGATGGCCCTGCTGACTTACGACACCTCGGACCCGGGCTTCAGCCACACCAGCAACGTCGAGCAGGTGCAGAATGCCGCTGGGCGCGCCGGTGCCTACTTCGCCGACATCCTGTTCATGGTGCTGGGTTATTTCGCCTATATCTTCCCGCTGCTGCTGGCGATCAAGACCTGGCAGATCTTCCGTGAGCGCCACCAGCCCTGGCAGTGGAGCGGCTGGCTGTTCTCCTGGCGCCTGATCGGTTTGGTGTTCCTGGTGCTGTCCGGTGCGGCGCTGGCGCATATCCATTTCCATCCGCCCGAGAGCCTGCCGTTTTCCGCGGGTGGGGCCTTGGGCGAAAGCCTTGGCGACCTGGCGCGCAATCTGTTGAATGTGCAGGGCAGCACGCTGATGTTCATTGCCTTGTTCCTGTTCGGCCTGACCGTGTTCACCGACCTGTCGTGGTTCAAGGTGATGGACATGACCGGCAAGATCACCCTTGACCTGTTCGAGCTGGTGCAGGGCGCAGCCAATCGCTGGTGGGAGGCCCGCAACGAGCGCAAGCGCCTGGTGGCGCAACTGCGTGAGGTCGACGAGCCAGTCTTCGATGTGGCGCCGATGGCCGCCGAGAAGCGCGAGCCGGCCAAACCGCAGCAACCACAACCGCAACCGCGCGAGCGCAGCGTCGAACGCGACGAGACCCCGATTCGGCCCGTGCTGGCGCGTGAGCCCGCAGTGTCGCGCGAGCAGCCAACGGCACCGGTGATCATTGCGCCAACGCCGGCCAAGCCAGCAGAGCCGAGCAAGCGGGTGATGAAGGAAAAACAAGCGCCGTTGTTCGTCGACAGCGCCGTGGAAGGCACCTTGCCGTCGATTTCCATTCTCGACCCGGCCGAGCAGAAGAAGATCGAGTATTCGCCAGAGTCCCTGGCCGGTGTCGGCCAACTGCTGGAAATCAAGCTCAAGGAATTCGGCGTGGAAGTCTCGGTGGACTCGATCCACCCGGGCCCGGTCATTACCCGTTACGAAATTCAACCTGCGGCCGGGGTCAAGGTCAGCCGTATCGCCAACCTGGCAAAGGACCTGGCGCGTTCCCTGGCGGTAACCAGCGTGCGGGTGGTCGAAGTCATTCCTGGCAAGACTACCGTGGGTATCGAGATCCCCAACGAAAACCGGCAGATGGTGCGGTTCTCCGAGGTTCTCGCCACGCCGCAGTACGATGAGCAGAAGTCGCCGGTCACCCTGGCCCTGGGTCACGACATCGGCGGCAAGCCAGTGATCACCGACCTGGCCAAGATGCCACACCTGCTGGTGGCCGGTACCACCGGCTCCGGTAAGTCGGTCGGTGTGAACGCGATGATCCTGTCGATTCTGTTCAAGTCCAGCCCCGAAGACGCGCGGTTGATCATGATCGACCCGAAGATGCTTGAGCTGTCGATCTACGAAGGCATCCCGCACCTGCTGTGCCCGGTGGTCACCGATATGAAGGACGCCGCCAACGCCCTGCGCTGGAGCGTGGCCGAGATGGAGCGGCGCTACAAGCTGATGGCGGCCATGGGCGTGCGTAACCTGGCGGGCTTCAACCGCAAGATCAAGGACGCCCAGGAAGCCGGCGAAATCATCCATGACCCGCTGTACCGTCGCGAGAGCATGGACGACGAGCCACCAGCGCTGAAGACCCTGCCAACCATCGTGGTGATCGTCGACGAATTTGCCGACATGATGATGATCGTCGGCAAGAAGGTCGAAGAGCTGATTGCCCGTATCGCCCAGAAGGCACGTGCCGCGGGCATTCACCTGATCCTCGCGACCCAGCGCCCGTCGGTGGATGTGATCACCGGCTTGATCAAGGCCAACATTCCGACCCGCATGGCGTTCCAGGTATCGAGTAAGATCGACTCGCGGACGATCATCGACCAGGGTGGCGCCGAACAATTGCTGGGCCACGGCGACATGCTCTACATGCCTCCGGGCACTAGCCTGCCGATCCGCGTGCACGGTGCGTTCGTCTCCGACGATGAAGTGCATCGGGTGGTAGAGGCCTGGAAGCTCCGAGGGGCGCCGGACTACAACGACGACATCCTCAACGGCGTCGAAGAAGCCGGCAGCGGCTTCGAAGGCGGCGGCGGTGGCGGCGACGGTGACGATTCGGAAAGCGATGCCTTGTATGATGAGGCCGTGCAGTTCGTGCTCGAGAGCCGGCGCGCCTCCATTTCGGCGGTGCAGCGCAAGCTGAAGATCGGTTACAACCGTGCCGCGCGTATGATCGAAGCGATGGAAATGGCCGGTGTCGTCACCCCGATGAACAGCAACGGTTCCCGCGAAGTGATTGCCCCGGGCGGCCCACGCGATTGATCACACCTTGCCGGGTGCCAACGGTGGCATCCGGCCTATTCAATGCTCAATGAGGATTCCCATGCGCGCGATTCGCATGCTGTTGGTTTCTGCCCTTACCCTGGGCTCCCTGTCGGCTTACGCTGGTGAGCAGGATGTACAGCGTCTGACCCAATTGCTGGAGAAGTCCCAGACCATCGAGGCCAACTTCTCTCAGCTGACCCTGGATGCCAGTGGCACGAGCCTGCAGGAAACCAGCGGCAAGATGACGGTAAAACGTCCCGGCCTGTTCTACTGGCACACCGACGCACCCCAGGAGCAGGTGGTGGTTTCCGACGGCAAGAACGTCACCCTGTGGGACCCTGACCTTGAGCAGGCGACCATCAAGAAGCTCGACGTGCGCCTGAACCAGACCCCGGCGTTGCTGCTGTCCGGTGATGTGTCGAAGATCAGCCAGAGTTTCGACATCACCTCCAAGGAGCAGGGCGAAGTCATGGACTTCACCTTGAAGCCCAAGACCAAGGACACCCTGTTCGATTCCCTGCGTATTTCCTTCCGCAAGGGTTTGGTCAACGACATGCAACTGATCGACAGTGTCGGCCAGCGCACCAATATCCTGTTCAACGGGGTGAAGGCCAACCAGGCGGTGCCGGACAGCAAGTTCAAGTTCGACGTCCCGAAAGGCGCGGACGTCATCAAGGAGTAACCAGAGCCCGCCATGGACCTGTTTCGAAGCGAACCCGTCGCCCAGCCCCTGGCGGCCCGCCTGCGTCCGGCGAACCTGGACGAGTACGTCGGCCAGGAGCACCTGCTGGCGCGCGGCAAGCCGCTGCGCGAGGCGCTGGAGCAGGGTGCGTTGCACTCGATGATTTTCTGGGGACCGCCCGGGGTGGGCAAGACCACCCTGGCGCGGTTACTGGCGCAGTTCTGCGATGCTCACTTCGAAACGGTTTCCGCGGTGCTGGCCGGGGTCAAGGAGATCCGTCAGGCGGTTGAGGTGGCCAAGCAGCAGGCGGGGCAGTACGGTCGGCGCACCATCCTGTTCGTCGACGAGGTGCATCGCTTCAACAAGTCCCAACAGGACGCCTTCCTGCCATATGTGGAAGATGGCACGCTGATTTTCATCGGCGCTACCACTGAGAACCCGTCCTTCGAATTGAACAACGCCTTGCTGTCGCGGGCGCGGGTGTATGTGCTCAAGAGCCTTGACGAGCCGGCGTTGCGCAAGCTGGTTGACCGCGCGTTGAGTGAAGAGCGCGGCCTGGGCAAGCGCAACCTGCGGGTAGGCGACGATGCCTTCAAGATGCTGATGGCGGCCGCCGATGGCGATGGCCGACGCATGCTCAATTTCCTCGAAAACGCCTCGGACCTGGCAGAGGACGGTGGAGAGATCGGTGTCGACCTGCTGCAAAGCCTGCTCGGCGACAGCCGTCGCCGTTTCGACAAGGGCGGCGAGGCGTTCTACGACCAGATTTCGGCGCTGCACAAATCGGTGCGTGGTTCCAATCCCGACGCGGCCCTGTACTGGTTCGCGCGCATGCTCGACGGCGGCTGCGACCCGCTGTACATCGCACGCCGGGTGGTGCGCATGGCCAGTGAGGACATCGGCAACGCCGACCCTCGTGCGCTGAGCCTGTGCCTGGCGGCCTGGGATGTCCAGGAACGCCTGGGTAGTCCCGAGGGTGAGCTGGCGGTGGCGCAGGCCATCACCTACATTGCCTGCGCGCCAAAGAGCAACGCCGTCTACATGGGCTTCAAGACGGCGTTGCGTGAGGCCGCCGAGCATGGCTCGCTGGAGGTGCCGCTGCACCTGCGCAACGCGCCGACCAAGCTGATGAAACAACTGGGGTATGGCGAAGAGTACCGCTATGCCCATGACGAGCCGGATGCTTACGCCGCTGGTGAAGATTACTTCCCCGAGCAGCTTGAACCCCGCCAGTATTACCAGCCGGTGCCCCGCGGCCTGGAACTGAAAATCGGCGAAAAGCTTCGCCATCTGGCTGACCTGGATCGCAACAGCCCACGGCAGCGGAGAAAACCATGATCGCACTCATCGCCGCCGTCAGTGCGGGTGGCATCGCTGGCACACTGCTGCGCTTCGCCACCTCGAACTGGGTATCGGCCCACTGGCCACGGCACTTCTATCTCGGTACGCTGGCGGTCAACCTGGTAGGTTGCCTGCTGATCGGCCTGCTTTACGGCCTGTTCCTGCACAAGCCGCTGGCGCCGGTCGAGCTGCGCGCCGGGCTGATTGTCGGCTTCCTCGGCGGCCTTACAACTTTTTCCTCTTTCTCGCTCGATACCGTGCGCCTGATGGAAAGCGGGCAGGTACCGCTCGCCTTGGGCTATACCGGTATTAGCGTGATGGGGGGCTTGCTCGCAACCTGGGCCGGCCTGTCCCTGACTCGATTCTGAACCAACCTAAACATAACGAGAGAACGATATGCTCGATGCCAAACTGTTACGCGGCCAACTTCAGGAAGTGGCGGATCGCCTGGCCTCCCGTGGCTTCAGCCTGGATGTCGCGCGCATCGAATCACTGGAAGAGCGCCGCAAGGCGGTGCAGACCCGTACCGAGCAACTGCAGGCTGAGCGCAATGCCCGCTCCAAGTCCATTGGCCAGGCCAAGGCCAAGGGCGAGGACATTGCGCCGCTGATGGCCGATGTCGAGCGCATGGCCAACGAGCTGGCCGCTGGCAAGGCTGAACTCGATGGTATCCAGGCGGAGCTGGACGGCATTCTTCTGACCATCCCCAACCTGCCGGATGCCAGCGTACCGGTCGGCGCGAGCGAAGAAGACAACGTCGAAGTGCGCCGCTGGGGCACGCCGCGTGCCTTCGATTTCGAAATCAAGGACCATGTGGCCTTGGGCGAAATCAGCAAAGGCCTGGACTTCGAAGCCGCAGCCAAGCTGTCCGGTGCCCGCTTCGCCGTGCTGCGTGGCCCGATCGCCCGTCTGCACCGCGCCCTGGCGCAGTTCATGATCAACCTGCACACCGGTGAACACGGCTACGAGGAACACTACACCCCGTACATGGTGCAAGCGCCGGCCCTGCAGGGTACCGGTCAGTTGCCGAAGTTCGAGGAAGATCTGTTCAAGATCAGCCGCGATGGCGAAGCCGACTTCTACCTGATTCCTACCGCCGAAGTGTCGCTGACCAACCTGGTGGCCGACCAGATTCTTGATGCCAAGCAATTGCCGCTCAAGTTGGTTGCCCACACGCCTTGCTTCCGCAGCGAAGCGGGCGCCTCCGGCCGCGACACCCGCGGCATGATCCGTCAGCACCAGTTCGACAAGGTCGAGATGGTGCAGATCGTCGAGCCGTCCAAGTCCATGGAAGCGCTGGAAGGCCTGACCGCCAATGCCGAGCGCGTGCTCCAGCTGCTGGAACTGCCCTATCGCGTGCTGGCGCTGTGCACCGGCGACATGGGCTTCGGTGCGGTGAAGACCTACGACCTGGAAGTGTGGGTGCCTAGCCAGGACAAGTACCGCGAAATCAGCTCGTGCTCCAACTGCGGTGACTTCCAGGCCCGACGCATGCAGGCGCGCTGGCGTAACCCGGAAACCGGCAAGCCTGAGCTGGTGCACACCCTCAACGGCTCTGGCCTGGCGGTCGGCCGCACCCTGGTGGCTGTTCTGGAGAACTACCAGCAGGCCGATGGCTCGATCCGCGTGCCCGAGGTGCTCAAGCCATACATGGGTGGTGTCGAGGTCATCCGCTAAATGGATTTCCTGCCCCTGTTCCACAAGCTGCAAGGCGGCCGCGTACTGGTCGTCGGCGGTGGCGAAATCGCTTTGCGCAAAGCGCGCCTGCTGGCCGATGCTGGCGCCGTGCTGCGGGTGGTCGCGCCCGAGGTCGACAGCCAGTTGGCCGCGCTGGCCCATGAAGGTGGCGGCGAGGTGCAGGTGCGTGGCTATCGCATGAGCGATCTGGACGGCTGCCGTCTGGTTATTGCCGCGACCGATGACACTGCGCTCAACGCCCAGGTCTCGGCCGATGCCCAGGCACGCAGCCTGCCGGTCAACGTGGTGGATGCCCCGGCGCTGTGCACGGTGATCTTCCCGGCGATCGTCGACCGCTCACCCCTGGTGGTGGCGGTTTCCAGTGGCGGCGATGCCCCGGTGCTGGCGCGGTTGATCCGCGCCAAGCTCGAGGCCTGGATTCCGTCGGCCTATGGCGAACTCGCTGGCCTGGCTGCGCGGTTCCGTGACAAGGTCAAGGGCTTGTATCCGGATGTCAATCAGCGTCGGGGCTTCTGGGAGACGGTGTTCCAAGGCCCCATCGCCGAGCGCCAGTTGGCCGGGCAGGGCGCCGAGGCCGAGCGCCTGCTGCAGGCCATGGTCGAGGGCGCGCCGGTGCAGCAGGGTGGTGAGGTGTATCTGGTGGGGGCCGGTCCTGGCGATCCAGACTTGCTGACCTTCCGTGCCTTGCGCCTGATGCAGCAAGCCGATGTGGTGTTGTACGACCGTCTGGTGGCCCCGGCGATCATCGAGATGTGCCGGCGTGATGCCGAGCGTATCTACGTGGGCAAGCGCCGCTCCGACCATGCCGTGCCGCAGGACCAGATCAACCGCCTGCTGGTCGATCTGGCCCGCCAGGGCAAGCGTGTACTGCGGCTCAAGGGCGGTGATCCGTTCATCTTTGGCCGCGGTGGCGAGGAGATCGAGGAGCTGGCCGAACAGGGTATCCCGTTCCAGGTAGTACCGGGCATTACCGCGGCCAGTGGTTGCTCTGCCTACGGCGGTATTCCGTTGACCCATCGTGACTATGCGCAATCGGTGCGCTTCGTCACTGGCCATCTCAAGGACGGCACCAGCAACCTGCCTTGGAATGACTTGGTCGCGCCTGCCCAGACGCTGGTGTTCTACATGGGGTTGGTGGGGTTGCCGACCATTTGCGCCGAACTGATTCGCCATGGCCGTGCGGCCAGCACGCCTGCGGCGCTGGTGCAGCAGGGGACTACGCGAAATCAGCGGGTGTTCACCGGCACCCTGGCAGATCTGCCAGAGCTTGTGGCCCGGCACGAAGTGCATGCGCCGACCCTGGTGATCGTGGGGGAGGTGGTGAAATTGCGTGAGAAGCTGGCCTGGTTCGAAGGGTCGCAGCAAGATTGAGTAACCGGGGCCGCTTAGCGGCCCCCGTTATTTCAGTCTTTCCAGATGCCTTTACCCACCAAGCGTTGCCGATCGTGTGGCAGGTTGAAGTCCTGCAGCGGCCCCTTTGGCACGATGCCTGTCGGGTTGATGGTCTTGTGACTCATGTAATAGTGCTTCTGGATGTGCTCCATGTTCACCGTCTGCGCAACGCCGGGCCATTGGTACAGTTCACGCAGCCAGTTGGACAGGTTCGGGTAGTCGGCCAGACGACGCAGGTTGCACTTGAAGTGGCCGTGGTACACCGCATCGAAACGTATGAGCGTGGTGAACAAGCGCACATCGGCTTCGGTCAGGTACTCACCGGCCAGGTAGCGCTGGCGGCTTAACAGGTCTTCCAGGGCGTCCAGTTCATTGAACACATCGTCGAACGCAGCCTCATAGGCTTCTTGTGTGGTGGCGAAGCCTGCGCGGTAAACACCATTGTTCACCGTAGGGTAGATACGGGCATTGAGCGCGTCGATGGTCGGGCGCAGCGGCTCGGGATACAGGTCCAGCAGGTTGCCGGTCAGTTCGTTGAACGCCGTGTTGAAGATCCGAATGATCTCGGACGACTCGTTGTTGACGATGCGCTTTTGCTGTTTGTCCCACAGCACAGGCACGGTGACGCGCCCGGTGTAATGCGGATCGTCTTGGGTATAGCGCTGGTGCAGGTAGCTCAGTGCGTCCAGGTGATCGCCGGTGGAGCCGTTCTGGACGTCGAAAGTCCAGCCGTTTTCGCCCATCAGCCAGCTCACCACCGACACGTCGATCAGGGGTTCGAGCCCTTTGAGGGCGCGTACGATCAGGGTGCGATGGGCCCATGGACAGGCCAGCGAGACATACAGATGGTAGCGGCCGGCTTCAGGAGCGGGTAGCGCGTTGCGGCGTTGGGCGTTTTCACGTTTGAAGGCGCCGTCCTTGCCGTTTTCATACCACTGGTCGTGCCAGCGGCCGTCGATCAAAAGGCCCATGCTGAGCTCCTCGGAACAAAGTGTTTGTCGTTGGAGCCCAGTCTAGGTGAAAACGTTCGAATAAATAGCGCAAAGACTGGGGGGCTTTGATCGGCTATTTCGATTGTTTGCGCGCGGTCCAGTAGTGGCGAGCGGTTTCGAAGGCCTCCTCCCGCGATTGTCCAAGCCCTCGCAACGCCAAGGCCATCGTCGCGACCACGGCCATTTCGCCATAGCTGTCCTGTGCCTCGCCCCGCCATACCGTCATTAGATGTTCCGGTTGCAGGCTGGCTGGCTTGACATGACGGCGCTCACTGAGTGCCGGCCATTCCTCGTCCCATGCCTCGCCGGCGGAGGTGCCGTACAAGTGGCTGATGACATCGGGGTTGACCTCGATTTCGCCTCCATCGCCCTTGATGACCACGGCATGGTCGCCAAGCAGGCGGCTGGCCTCGCGATGCACGGCCTGGTAGCCGGGGTGGAAGATGCTCTGCAGGCCACAGCGGGCACCCAAAGGATTGAGCACCCGGGCCAGGGAGTGAATCGGTGAGCGTAAGCCAAGGGTGTTGCGCAGGTCGATCATGCGTTGCAACTGGGGGGCCCAGTCTTGCAGTGGGATGAACGCCAGTTGCTGCTGGTCCAGGGCACTGGACACCGCTGCCCAGTCGCGGCACAGCGGAATGTGCAGCAGGTCGAGCAGTTGCTCGGTGTACAGACGTCCGGCAGTGTGCGCGCCGCCGCCGTGCAGCAGGATGCGCACACCGTTTTGGGCCAGGCATTTGGCCGACAGCAGGAACCAGGGCAGGTGGCGCTTCTTGCCGGCATAGCTGGGCCAATCCAGATCGACGGCCATCGAGGGTGCTTGCAGGTGTGCCCGCAGGGCTTCGGTGAAACCGGCCAGCTCCTCGGCACTTTCTTCCTTGTGCCGCAACAGCATCAGGAATGCACCCAGCTGAGTGTCCTCGACCTGGCCTTCGAGCAGCATGGCCATCGCGGCGCGGGCTTCCTCACGGGTCAGGCTACGGGCGCCGCGCTTACCCTTGCCCAGAATGCGTACGAATTCGGCGAAAGGGTGCTCGGCCGGGGTTTGCAGAGTGAGTGGGCGCGGGCTGTTGGTCATCGGCTCGGTCATATACAGTTGGTCGGCTTGGGCAGGCCCGCCAGCTTGGCGGCGAGTTTGGCGGGCGTGCCATTGAACAGGCGGTTCAGGTGCGGGCTGTTGCCCTTCTCCGGGCCCAGCTTGAGCGCGGTGTACTTGATGAGCGGGCGGGTGGCCGGGGACAGCTGGTATTCCTCATAGAACTGACGCAGCAAAGCGAGGATTTCCCAGTGATCCGCGGTCAGGGAAATGCCTTCGCGGCTAGCGAGGGCTTCGGCAACCGGCTGCGACCAGTCTTGCAGGTCGACCAGGAAGCCGTCTTTGTCCAGGGCGATGTCGCGATCACCGACAGTCAGGGTACTCATAGCCAGCTGTTGACCTTGTCATATTCCAGCGAAAGCGCGACGAAAGCCGGGTAATCGACAGGCTTGGCCAGGTCGCTATCGAGGGCGCGCGCCTGCAGGTCTTCTTCGAGGGCGAACAGGCGTTGTCCGAGGCCGCTGGCCTGCAGCGCAGCATAGGGTTCGCTGCCCGGGCGCAGGGCGTACACCGCGTCGCCGCACAGCAGCAAGCCATCCCCGGCACCCAGCAGGCGCAGGCAACTGTTCAGGCGGTCATCGCCAAAGGGGGAGTGGGCAATAACATGCAGGGTCGTCATCAGAGGGTCACCACCAGGTCGAAACGGGCGATCAGTTCAGCAAGGGCCTCGTCTTCCATTACTTGCACTGGCAGCGCCAAGGCTTGGTCGCTCAGGCCGCGCCGGTTCAGGCTGTGGCCGCAGGCGAAAAGCGCTTCGACACCGAACATCGGCAAGGCCTGCAGGTTGGCGGCAAGATTTTTTTGCTGCACGGTGGACGGTTGCTGGCCTGGGGTGAGCTGGAACACGCCATCGTCGAGAAACAGCATGGCCAATGGCAGGTCGAACGCGCCGCCGGCCAGTGCAATGTCCAGCGCCTCTCGGGCCGAGGGCCCGCTCCAAGGTGCCTGGCGGCTGATGATCAACAGGGACTTGCTCATCTCAGTCGCCTCCGAAGCAGATCAGGCGATCGGCGAGCTGAGCGGCCTCGTGCAACTGGCCCAGGCCCGACAATGCCCAGGGTTTGGGCAGGTTGACCGCCGGACGCTGGTACCGGTTGGCTTCGGCATCGTCGAGCACGCCGCGACGCAGGGCGGCGGCGATGCACACCACGGCGTCGAGCTGGTGTCGCTCGACGAAGGTGCGCCATTGGCCGGCCAAGTCCAGTTCATCCTGGGGTGCGACGATATTGGCCGAGGCGCTGTGCACGCCATCTTGGTAGAAAAACAGTCGGACAATTTCATGCCCGCCCGCCAACACTGACTCGGCAAAGCGCAGGGCGCGACGCGAGGAGGGCGCGTGGGCCGGGGAAAACACCGCAATTGCGAATTTCATGGGCAACTCGTGTAAAGGAATGACGCCATGATAATGCAAAACAGCCCGCACCTGTTGGGGCGGGCTGGGCCCTGTGGCGGGTTCTAGAGGCTGTTCAAAACCGCGCCTTGCTTGGCCATCCACTTGAGCAGTGCAGTGATCGGCACGCTGCGATGAACCTCGCGGCAGTGCGGACGGCCTTGTGCGGTGCGATGCTCCCGGTAGCGGCTCACGATCAGGTGTTGGCCATCGTCGGACACCCTGGCTTGCAATTCATGCAGCAGAACGGACTCCGATGCGGCACGTTCCAGGCGTCTGAACAGCAACATCGACGCATTGGCTGGGTCACTCATCGCCTTGCTCCCGGCAGCTAGGAACCCACGCAATGTGCTTGCCGGCCTTGCCCTCGGCCACATAGTGGGCGCGCACCATCGCGGTGTAGTCGCGCACGGCGCGGTAATAGTCCGGCGCCTCTTGCAGCACGTCGGTCAGCGCAAGCGCCTGGGCGCGTCCTGCCACTGCGCCACCGGTCATGGCAACGGTGTTCAGGGTCTGGACCGTGTCGCTGTTGTCGCCGAACGGGTCGATGGCCAGGCTCAGTACGCGTCCCGTGGCGTCGCGCAGGTTATGCGAGCCCAGCAGCGGCAGTTCCACGATAGGCCCGGCACCGATGCTCCAGACGCCGAAGGTCTGGCCAAAGTCCGCGCTGTGGCGCTCCAGGCCCATCTTCCCGGAAACGTCGATCAGGCCGGCCAGGCCGAAGGTGGTGTTGAAGATGAACCGCGACAGGGTAGTCATCGAGCGTTCGACATTGCCTTGCAGCAAGTCGTTTACCCATACCTTGGGTTCACCGAAGTTGGCGACGAAGTTGTGCACGCCCTGCTGGGCGGCTTCGGGCAGTTGGGTATAGCCACGGGCGACCGGCGCCGCGATGTAGTCATCGACGCCTCGGTTGAAGGCAAACACCGCGCGGTTGGCCGGCTCGGCGGGGTCACTGATCTGGTAGCGGGGGTCGCTGCACGCGAGGGTCGTTGAAGCGGCCCGTTGGCTACAGCCCCCGGCGCTGAGCAACAGGAGGGCCAGCAGCGCACTGCGGGCAGATGCCGATAGCAAAACAGAAGCAGACATGGATGCATTCCTGACGAGAACGGGTGCAGATGCTGCGGGTGCTTTTTTGCCTGGGCATGTCCGCTTTGTCTCCGTCCTGATGCATTGTTTCCGGGTTGAAATATATGACGGCACCGGTCGGATGGTCTTAAATACGCCATCTTGCCTATTCCCGTGGTGCCATTGTGTGAGTCATTTGCTGATTGTCGACGACGATGTCGAAGTGCTGGACCTGCTGCAGAAATTCCTCCGCCAGCACGGCTATGACGTGGAGGTGGCCAGCGATGGTGCAGGCCTGTGGCGGGCATTGGCGCGACGGGTACCGGATCTGGTCATCCTCGATGTCATGCTGCCCGGCGAAAGCGGCCTGGTGTTGTGCCAGCGACTGCTCGCCGAGCACCAGTTGGCAGTGATCATGCTCACCGCCATGGGCGAGCTGAGTGATCGCGTGGTAGGGCTGGAGCTGGGCGCGGATGACTACCTGACCAAGCCGTTCGCCGCTCGTGAGCTCCTGGCCCGGGTCAGGGCGGTCTTGCGACGTGCCGGTGAAGCCCCGGTGCCGGCGGGCAATTCGCGCACGATTCTTGAATTCTCGGGCTGGCAGCTGGACGTGGTGAGGCGCGAACTGCGCTCTCCCCAGCAGGTGATGATACCGCTGTCCAATGGCGAGTTCGAATTGCTGTTGGTGTTCGCCGAGCACCCACGGCGAGTGCTGAGCCGTCAGCAACTGCTCGACCTTGCGCGCGGTGAGACGCATGAAGCGTATGACCGCAGCGTCGATGTGCAGGTCAGTCGCTTGCGTCGCAAGCTGGAGACCGATAGCCAGGTCGAACCGCTCATCCGCACGCTGCGCAACGTCGGTTACCTGTTCACGCCAACGGTGGTAAGGCGGTGAAGGCAAGGGCGCTAGGCCGTCAGAAAGGGTGGCGTCCCCGCATCACCATCACCCGCTGGATCGCGATGACGACGCTGGTCGCGATGCTGGCTTTGCTGGCCGTGCGTGGCCTGCTCAGTCTCGTGCTGGAAACCTGGGCGCAACCGCCCTTGCTGCAAAGCGGAATCATCGAGCGAATCGCTTCCGTCACTCGCATCCTCGACGTCGCGCCTGTGGAGCAGCGCGCGACGATTGCCCAAGCGGCCGGTGACACTACCTACCGCGTGCAATGGCTGCAGCGGCATGCCGACGCGGGTATCCCCAGGGTGAGGGATGCAGGCTTTCCCGAGGGCGAGCCGATCTTGCGTGCGTTGCTGGGTCGGCCCGATGCCAGGATCGAAGCCTACGGGCCACCGAACCTGCCGCCCGAGCTGGCGGGGCAGGGTTATGCGCTGATGATCGAGTTGTCGGATCGTTCATGGGTGGTGTTTCGCGCTCCCTCGCGCAATTGGGGGCTGGATGAGTTGCCCCGCTACCTGATAATCCTCGTACTGATGCTGGCGTCCAGCGTTGCCGTGGCCGTGCTGGCTGGCCGCTACCTGGCAAGTCCACTGGAGCGCTTTGCCGAAGGTGCGCGGCGATTCGGCAAGGACTTCAACGCACCGCCCATTCCTGTGGTCGGCCCCCATGACCTGCGCCAGGCGATACTCGCGTTCAACGCCACGCAGGCGCAACTCAAGCATTTTCTCAATGACCGCACGCAGCTGCTGGCCGCCATTTCCCATGATCTGCGGGCGCCGTTGACACGGATGCGACTACGTGGCGAGTTCGTCGAAGACAGCCAATTGCAGGCGAAGCTGTTCAAGGATGTGGACGAAATGGAGTCCATGGTCAACGCCGCACTCGAGTTCTTCAGGGACGATGCGCGGTTCGAGCAGACCACGGCATTCGACCTGGGCGAGTTGCTGCAGACGGTGGTGGACGATTACAAGGATGCCGGTGTGGAGGTGGCTTTCGACGGCCCGCGTCACTGGGTTTACGTCGGGCGGCCGATTGCGCTCAAGCGAGTGCTGGTCAACCTCATCGACAACGCCGCCAAGTATGGCCGGGAGCCGAGGCTTGAATTGCGCGTGAGCGCTGATGAGTTGCAAATCCAAGTGCTCGACCGTGGGCCAGGCATCGCCCCGCAATTGCATAAGCAGGTCTTCGCGCCGTTCTTCCGTATCGAAGGCTCGCGTAACAAGACTACCGGAGGGGTGGGGCTTGGGTTGGCGACGGTGCGTGCGATCGTGCTTGAGCAAGGGGGGAGCGTAACCCTGACCAACCGCCCAGAGGGTGGGCTGCAGGTCAGGGTCACGTTGCCGATCGATTGATCAGAGCCCCAGGTCGCTGAGGCCTGGGTGATCGTCCGGGCGACGGCCCAGTGGCCAGCGGAATTTGCGCTCCGCTTCGGCAATGGGCATTTCGTTGATGCTGGCGTGGCGGTTCTGCATCAGCCCGTCCTCGGCGAACTCCCAGTTCTCGTTGCCGTAGGCACGGAACCATTGGCCGCTGTCGTCGCGGTACTCATAGGCGTAACGCACTGCAATGCGATTGCCGGTGAACGCCCACAGCTCCTTGATCAGGCGGTATTCCAGTTCGCGGTTCCATTTGCGGGTCAGGAAGGCCTGGGCCTGTTCACGGTTGGTGGCGAACTCGACGCGGTTGCGCCAGCGGGTGTCCGGGGTATAGGCAAGCGCGACCTTCGCCGCATCGCGGCTGTTCCAGCCGTCTTCGGCGAGACGGACTTTTTCGATGGCCGAGGCCTGGGTGAACGGTGGCAGTGGAGGACGGGACATCGTGGTATTCCTCTAATGAAGGGAAGGAACGGATCTGTTGGCGACGATGTGTGGCCATTTCGTCGATCGGCACGATGAAGGCTACTATTGCGCACGCTGGCGGAGAATCCGCGCGACCGGCACTTCATAGTTGCGGCCGGTGGAATAATGCGCGGTTGCTTGCGAGGATGACCAGCCGGGGCTGCGCGGGTAACGCAGCCCCCGCCAGCCGTTTACGCGGCGTCGCTCAGGGAGGCCTGGCCGGCCTTGCCACGCTGGCCAAGCCAGACCAGCAGCAGCCCGGCGCCTGCCAACAAACCACCCGCCATGGGCACTGCAGCGTAGCCCAGATCCACGCTGATCACCGCCCCACCCAATGCCGCACCCAACGCATTACCCAGGTTGAAGGCGCCCACGTTGATGGACGATGCCAGTCCTGGCGCCTCGCTGGCGGCGATCATCACCCGCATTTGCAGCGGTGGGACCACGGCGAAGGTGAACACCCCCCAGATCAGCAGGGCGGCAGCGGCGCCGACATGGCTGGCCAGCACCAGGGGCATCAGCAGCATGATCACGGCCAGCACGCCCAGGAAGATTTTCGCCGCCCCGTCCAGCGACCAATCGGCCAGGCGTCCGCCGAGGCTGTTGCCAAAGGTGAAACCCACGCCGATCAGCACCAGGGCGAGGGTGACGAAGGAGTGCGAGGCCCCGGTCAACTCGGAAAGTACCGGCGCTACGTAGGTGTACAGGGTGAACATGGCGCCTGCGCCCAATACGGTGGTGGCCATGGCCAGCAACACGCTGGGGCGGGCAATCACTGCCAACTCCTTGCGCACGTGAGGCACACTGCCGCGTTCACCTTTGGGCAGTGCATACCACAGCGTCGCCATCGCCAGCAGGCCGAGCACGGAGGTGCCAGCGAAGGCCATGCGCCAACCGACCTGCTGGCCCACCCACGTGGCGGCGGGCACGCCACCGATGTTGGCGATGGTCAGGCCCATGAACATGGTGGCCACGGCACTCGCTTGCTTGTCCTTGGGTACGACACTGGCGGCCACCACTGCGCCCAGGCCGAAGAAGGCACCATGGTTGAGGCTGGTGACCAGGCGCGAGGCCAGCAGCGTGTAGTAGTCCGGCGACAGCGCCGACAACAGGTTGCCCAGGGTGAAGATGCTCATCAGCCCCATCAATGCGGCACGCTTGCCGAAGCGGCTGAACAGCAGGGTCATGATCGGTGCACCGACCATGACGCCCACGGCGTAGGCGGTAATCAGCATGCCCGCGCTGGGAATGCTGACCCCAACGCCGTCAGCGATCACCGGCAGCAGGCCCATGGGGGTGAACTCGGTGGTTCCGATGCCGAATGCGCCGATGGCGAGGGCGAACAGAACCCGTTTGGAGGAAAGCGTGCTCATCGGCAGCTCCGGTTTGAAAATAGGGAAGATCGCAGGTGAAACGGTGTCGTCTGAAAGCGAGCGTGATCACTGCAGGAACGGGCTTGCCCGCGAACACGGGCACTGCCCGTGCCACCCACTGCGCAGCGTGCTTCGCGGCCCAGCCCGCTGCTGGTTTCAGTCCCAGGCGGGCGCCAGGTTGTCCGGGCTGACTTCTCGGCCGTTGCGCTCGAGGGTAGCGATGCGCGCCATGTCGTCATCGTCCAGGCGCAGGCTGCGGGCCAGCAGGTTGCTTGCCAGGTTCTCGCGCTTGGTGGACGACGGTATCACCGCATATCCCAGTTGCATGGCCCAGGCCAATGCTACCTGTGCCACGGTGGCCTTGTGCTTGTTGGCGATCTCGGACAGTACCGGGTCTTTCAAGACCTTGCCGTAGGCCAGTGTCATGTAGGAAGTGACGGTAATACCCTGTTCCTTGAGGAACGCCGCGAGCTTGCGGTTTTGCAGGTAAGGACTCAGTTCGATCTGGTTGGTGGCGATCTCGCCTTTGCCGACCACCTCGATTGCCTGTCGGGTCAGCTCGATGTTGAAGTTGGAGATGCCGATCTGGCGGGTCAGGCCCAGTTTCTTGGCCTCGGCCAAGGCCGTCATGTATTCGCTCGGTTCGACACCGTTGCCGGGGGCCGGCCAGTGAATCAGCAGCAGATCGACGTACGCGGTGCGCAGTTTGCTCAGGCTTTCGCGCAGGCTGGGAACCAGCTTTTCGGCGCTATAGTTCTCGACCCAGATCTTCGTGGTGATGAACAGCTCGTCACGAGGTACGCCGCTCTTGGCGATGGCCTCGCCGACCTCGGCTTCGTTCTTGTAGATCTGCGCGGTATCGATCACCCGATAGCCCAGCTCCAGGGCGGAGGTGACCGAGTCGATGACGGCCTGGCCGGTAAGACGGAATGTGCCGAGGCCGAAGGATGGAATGCTCATGTAGGCTCCTGATCAATGAAGTTCGTCGTTGTTGCCAGTGGCGAGCAGTGTGCGGGTTTCCCGGGAAATGATTAAGGGCATGCGCGGCCAAGGATATTTGACTTGCAGTCACGAATCGCCGGTGCATCACATAAGTAGTGCTTGGGTGGAGCGGTAGCCTGTTTAGCTTGGGTTTTCACCCAAAGGACCGCCTCCATGACCTTCGAACCCTCCCCACCACACGATGTCGACTCCCTGATCGCCAGCAGGTTGCCGGAATGGCTCACCGCTGCCTCGCTGGATGATCTGAGCAGGTTGCGTACGAGTTTGTTGCAGCAGCAACGCATCCAGCACCAACTGGCGGCTCGCTTCGCCAGGGTGGCGCCTTTGGATACCTTCGGCGAAGCGCTGCTTGGGCAGGCATTGGCAGCGCGCGGGTGGCCGCGAACGGATGTCCGCAGGGCCAAACTGCGCCACACCCGGATCGTGGTTCCCGCACAGGGCGCTCCGGGCGCATTGGGCCGGCGCGTGGAAGAGGTCAGTGAGGTGACTTTACTGGCGGCTGCGCTGCAGAATTTCGCCGAACACGAAACAGCGCCGTCCGGCGCGCTGCACACCTCGGTGATCGTCGATGCGCAGGATGAGCCGTTGGCGCTGCAACCTGCCGCCTTCATGCAGCTTTGCCGCGAGGTGGATGTTGGCGATGCCTATCAACGCCACCTCGATGAGGTTATTGCGAGGCCGGCCGACATGCGCCATTTGCTGGAAGAGGGCGCCCGTGCGGCGCTGGAGGCCTCCGTGCGCCTGGCCCTGCTCAGTGGCGGAATCGACCGGGCAACCTACTACTCGCTGTTGCCTATCATCTCGGTGGCGCCCATCGTTGGCCCGAATTCCGGGCGCGCCGTGCCGTTCGACTTTCGCGTGCTCGGCAAGCGAGTGCGTGGTGGCGTGGCATTCGAGATTCGCCATGGCCTCCAGTCGGATGCGCCGCTGCAGGGGGTAGTGCTGTGGGTTCCGGACGATCCGCATGGCGCGTTGCAACGCTTCGACACCTGGGCGGCCCTCTGGCAGGGGCTTGGGCGGCGTTTCAAGGCGCCGGACTATGCGGCCTTCTTCGCGCGGTTCATCAGTGAGCGCGACCGTCCAGGGTTCGTCCAGGCACTCGATGGCTTGATCCGAAGTGCCGCAGGCCATGGGGCGATCCAACTCGATGGCCGCAGCCACCGGATCAATGCGCCGTTGTTTCGACATCTGCGCGAGGTTCGCGTGGACACTATGCTGGACGATGCAGCGCTTCTGGCTGTCCCTAGCGCGCAGGCGGCCAAGGCCGAACGCGAGCAGCGAATGTCCGAATACGCAAACGCAGGCCTGAACGTACTGGGGCTGGCTAGCCTGTTCGTGCCAGCCCTGGGCCTGCCCCTGTTGGGCATCGCGGCCCTGCAGATCGCCGATGCGGTCTTCGAAGGCTATGAGGATTGGCAATTGGGTGACCGGGAAGGGGCCTTGAAGCATGTGTGGGGTGTGGCCGAAAACGTAGCCGCAGGCATTACCCTGGCTGGCGCTGGACAGGTTGCGGCCAGGCTGATCGAGCGTTCTGCCCAGGTGGACAGGCTGGTTCCGGTGCTGACGGCTGGCGAGCAGGTCCGGCTGATCGACCCCAGCCTGCCGGGCTACGCAGTGCCTGATCAGGACGTGGCGGTCGGTGAACGCACCCAGGTGGCGGGCACGACGAGGGTGCGTACCCTGCAGGCGACTTATCAGGTACGTGAGGAGCACGGCGGTTTTCGCATCCAGCACCCTCGCAGGTCGTCTGCGTACTCGCCCTGGCTCGATGATAACGGTGAGGGCGGCTGGCGCCATCAGTTGGAAACGCCACGGGACTGGCAGGATCCGCACTACCTGATGCAGCGGTTGGGCAGTGAATGGGCCACACTCGACCGGCAGACAGCCGAACGGGTCATGCATATTGCCGGTTTCGACGAGGACCGGCTGCGCGAGTTGCACCTGGAGCATGCGCCTGCACCTGCGCGTTTGTGGGATGCCTTGCAGCGCTACCAGTTGCACGAGCGCCAGCCTGGCCTGATCGGCGAGGCGTTCGAGCAGCACCTCGCCGCGATGCAGGCCGCACCGACGCCAGCTGCCCAATTGTTGCGTAGGGATTTTCCGGGCTTGTCGGCGCGCGCCGCGCAGGAAATCGTCGAGCACGCCGGCACGCAGCAGATCGAAACCCTGGTCAACAGCGGCCGTGTTCCGTTGCCGCTGGCCACCCAGGCGCGTTGGGCGCTGCGCGACAGCCGCCTGGATCGGGCTTGTGTCGGTTTCTACCAGGCGGACGCGATCAACCCTGACAGCGAACGCTTGGCACTGGGTTTGATTGACCATTGGTCAGCCTGGCCGGACACGCTGCGCATCGAAATTCGCCTGGGCGGCGTCGCTGGAGAGCTTCGAGCGCGCAGCGCTGCCCAGGATGCCACGCAGGTGGGCTACATCATCAAACGTGGACAGGGCTACCAGGCGGTGGATGGCCATGGCACCGGGTTGCCTTCGGCGCAGGTGGACGACAGCTTATTCAAAGCGTTGTGGCTGCAGTTGGTCGATGCCCAGAAACATGACTTGGGGGAGGCGGGCCGCTCGCCCGAGTCCTTGAGCCAGGCCCTTGCCCTGAGGGCCTCTGACCAACGCGAGCGGGCCGCTCACCTGCTGGGCATGGCGCCGAGTGCTCTGGGAGTGCGTCCGCCGGTACGCCTGGGTGATGGCCGGCTGGGCTATCCGCTCAGTGGCGGGGAGATTGGCTGGCTGCCAAGGGGCGAGGCAGTCAATGCCGGCGCTGCCCAGGCGCGCCAGTCGATTCGTGCCGGCGTATGGCACCTGTTTCCGCACCGCTCTGCCGCGGACATCCACTGGCTGATTTTCCAGTTGGCGCGAAGGCCCGGGCAGTCGATCTGGGTTGCCTTCAGCGAACTGGCCAGGCAGGTGGATAGGCTGGAGTCGAGCCTCAGGGCCTGGCGAGGCGTGTACCTGGACCCTGCGTACCGCAGTCGGCAACAAGCGGGGCAGTTGATTCGCGAGGCTTGGGAACCGGAGTTTTTCGGGCCGCATGGTGTCAGCGAACTGGTGGTGCGCAACCTGCCCATGGGCACCTGGCCAGAGCTGCCAGCGGACCTCGCGTTCAAGCACATACACCGGTTGAGCTTGGTCAATGTGGCCCTGAAGTCGCTGGATGACGCATTTCTGAGTCGCTTCCCCAACCTGCGCCAGTTGCAACTGGGCGGCAACAAACTGGTCGGCGTGCCCCGGCTTGATGGCATGAGGCATCTGAACACGCTCGATTTGCAGTTCAACAAACTGACGGCCATCGACGGTGTGGGGCAACTTACCGGCCTGGCCGAGTTGATCGCCAACGACAACGAGCTGGTTGCATTACCGGAGTTGGGGGGCCTGCAGCGGTTGACGCGGCTGGATCTACAGCGCAACCGCTTGGCTGATGTCGAGGGTTTGCAACAGATGACCCTGTTGACTCGTCTGGACCTCAGCGACAACCGACTGATCCGGTTGCCTGATTCGATTCACAGACTCGTGCGCGTGCAGTACCTGAGCCTCAGTGGAAACCGATTCGAAAGTCTGCCTGCCGGGATCGAGCAGATGACAGGGCTGCTCGAGCTGGACCTTTCTTATAACCAGCTTGCCGGGCTGCCAAAAGGGCTGGGAGAGCTGAGCCGACTCAGGCAGTTGAATGTAGGCGACAACCGCTTGATCCGTGTGCCTGGGGACCTCGCCAAGCTAAGCCAGCTGAGCGTTCTGGACCTGCGTGACAACCAGCTGACCGCCATTCCCGAGGGTTTGGAGCGCTTGAGGAAACTGCAGGAGTTGTACCTGACAGGCAACCAGATCGTCATAGATGGGCCGGGTGCCCAGCGCCTGGAAGCGTTCAGTGCACTGCGAACCCTGCACCTGGGGGGCAACCCGATCGGCACTGTTCCCGCGCTGCGCAACCTGGATCACCTTAGCCACCTGTCGTTGCGCGCCACTGGCCTGACCGAGCTGCCGCTCGCTTTCCTCGAACGTCATCCTGACCTGTATGTCGACCTTGCCGAGAACCTGATCGTCGATCTGAGTCAGCAGGCGCTGCAGTGGATTCGAAATCACCCGACCCGACTGAATCTTTTTCGTAATCCGCTGGATGTTGAAGCCATGGCCCGGTTGCAAGCCGTCCAGTTGCAACTCGATACGCTCAGTCGACAAGGCCGCAGCCACGCTTGAAGAAGCGGCCTGCGGAAATGCAACAGCCCGCCAAGGAGGCGGGCCGTTGTGGCAAACACGGTCGAATCAGCGGCGGCGGAACAGCGGCAGCGGTTCGTCGGTGGCGGCCTGGTAGGTGACCGAGAAGTCCTTCAGGCTTTGCAACGCATCTTCCGGGTCTTTGTCGGCGCGGATGGCGAAGGCATCGAAGCCGCAGCGGGCCATGAAGAACAGCTGGTCGCGCAGCACGTCGCCTATGGCGCGCAGTTCGCCCTTGAACTTGTAGCGGTCTCGCAGCAGGCGCGCATTGGAGTAGCTGCGCCCGTCGGTGAAGGCCGGGAAATTCAGGGCGATGACCTGGAACTGGTCGACGTCGTCGCCAATCTCCTCGGCTTCTTCGTCGCTGTCCAGCCACACACCCAGGCCACCGTCGCGGGCCTTGAGCACGTGGGCATGGTCTCGCCACAGCTGCAGGGGGACGATGTAGTCGTCGCAGTTGGTCAGCTCGTCGAGGGTGGTTTCCTTGGGCAGCAGGTGCCAGGTTTCGTCGACGAGTTGGTTGTTCTTAATGATTCGCTGCATAGACGCGTTCCTTGAAGGGGTCGATGCCGATACGCTGGTAAGTGTCGATGAAGCGCTCTTCTTCGGTACGCTGTTCCACGTACACGGCAATCAGCTTCTCGATCACATCGGCCATGTCTTCCTGGGCGAAGGACGGGCCGAGGATCTTGCCCAGGCTCGCGCCGCGCGCGGCGTTGCCGCCCAGGGAAACCTGGTAGAACTCCTCACCCTTCTTGTCCACGCCGAGGATGCCGATATGGCCCACGTGGTGGTGGCCGCAGGCGTTCATGCAGCCGGAAATGTTCAGGTCGATTTCCCCGATGTCGAACAGGTAGTCCAGGTCGTCGAAGCGGCGCTGGATGGACTCGGCGATCGGGATCGACTTGGCGTTGGCCAGCGAGCAGAAGTCACCACCCGGGCAGCAGATGATGTCGGTCAGCAGGCCGATGTTCGGCGTAGCGAAGCCGTTCTCGCGCAGCTCCATCCACAGCGTGTGCAGCTGACGCTGCTCGACGTCGGCAAGGATGATGTTCTGCTCGTGGGAAGTACGCAGGAAACCGAAGCTGTAGCGCTCGGCAAGGTCCGCCACGGCGTCCAGCTGCTTGTCGGTCAGGTCGCCTGGTGCTACACCGGTCGGCTTGAGCGACAGGGTCACGGCCACGTAGCCGGGCTTCTTGTGGGCGCGGGTGTTGCGCGAGCGCCAGCGGGCGAAGCCTGGGTGCTCCTGGTCCAGTGCGCTGTAGTCGACGTTTTCCAGCGCCTTGTAGTCAGGGTCGACGAAGTGGCGCGACACACGGTCGACTTCCGCTTGGGTCAGGGTGGTGCTGCCGCCACGCAGGTGGACCATTTCGGCCTCGACCTTCTCGGCGAACACCTCAGGGGTCAGTGCCTTGACCAGGATCTTGATGCGCGCCTTGTACTTGTTGTCACGGCGACCGTAACGGTTGTACACGCGCAGGATCGCGTCCAGGTAGCTGATCAAGTCCTGCCATGGCAGGAATTCGTTGATGAACGAACCGACCACCGGGGTACGGCCCAGGCCACCGCCGACCAGCACGCGGAAGCCCAGCTCGCCGGCTTCGTTGCGCACCGGCTCCAGGCCGATATCGTGGACTTCGATGGCCGCGCGGTCTTCCTGCGAGCCGTTGACCGCAATCTTGAACTTGCGCGGCAGGTAGGCGAATTCCGGGTGGAAGGTGGTCCACTGGCGGATGATTTCGCACCAGGGGCGAGGGTCGACGACTTCGTCGGCAGCCACACCGGCGAATTGGTCGGTGGTGGTGTTGCGCAGGCAGTTGCCGCTGGTCTGGATCGCGTGCATCTGCACGGTGGCCAGCTCGGCCAGGATGTCTGGAACATCTTCCAGCGCAGGCCAGTTGAACTGCACGTTCTGCCGGGTGCTGATGTGCGCATAGCCCTTGTCGTAGTCGCGGGCGATCTTGGCCAGCAAGCGGACCTGGGTCGAGTTCAGCTGGCCGTACGGCACGGCGACGCGCAGCATCGGGGCAAAACGTTGGATATAAAGGCCGTTCTGCAGGCGCAGAGGGCGGAATTCTTCTTCGCTCAGCTCACCGGCCAGGTAGCGGCGGGTCTGATCACGGAACTGCTTGACGCGGTCCTCGATGATCCGCTGATCGTACTCGTCGTATACGTACATAAAAGTCCTGTCTCAGGCTGCATGCAGCTATTCGCGCGCACGGCCGCGCACTCCGGTTTCGGAGCCGGGGAACGATATCAGGTTGTAGTTATGCGCTAAAGTGATGTTTTTGCATATGAAAAGAACTAAACGGACTATGTGAGACTGACTGGCATTTGTTCGCCCGTGCGCCGACATGTTTATACTCGCGACTTTGTTTCGACGGGTGTAACCGCATGCTCAAGGCGTTGTGCCAAAGCCTGTGCCTGAGCCTGCCGCTGGTAGCCAGTGCGCAGGCTGCTTCGGTGGTATTTCTCAACCCAGGCCTGTCCAGCGAAGCGTTCTGGACCAGCTATTCGCGTTTCATGCAGGCGGCGGCCGACGACCTGGGCATGACCCTTCGGGTGGAGTACAGCGAGCGCAGTGCCGAGCGTGCGCTGGTTCAGGCCCGGACGATTCTCCAGGGGCCGCAACGACCCGACTACCTGGTGCTGGTCAACGAGCAGTACGTGGCGCCGGAAATCATCCGGCTGTCCCAGGGCACCGGGGTCAAGTTGTTCCTGGTCAACAATGGCCTGACCGCCAGCCAGGCCCAGAGTATCAAGGCGCAGCCGGAGAAATACGCACAGCTGTTGGGTACCCTAACCGCCAATGACGAACAGGCCGGTTACCAGATGCTGCACCAGATGGTCGCTTTGCTGCCCCGTAGCAACGAGCCCGTGGACCTGGTGGCATTCGCCGGGGTCAAGAGCACGCCAGCCTCGCAATTGCGCGAGCAGGGCATGCGCCGGGCGTTGGCGGACTTTCCCCAGGTGCGATTGCGTCAGGTCGTGTACGGTGGCTGGAACCGTCAGCGTGCCTTCGAACAGGCCCAGGTGCTGCTTGAGCGATATCCGGACATCAAGCTGGTCTGGTCAGCCAATGACGAAATGGCTTTTGGCGCCATGCAGGCGTTCGAAGCGGCTGGGCGCAAGCCGGGCCGGGACGTGGTGTTCAGCGCGATCAACAGCTCCCCCGAGGCACTGCGGGCACGAATCGATGGACGCCTGGGGGTATTGATGGGCGGGCACTTCACCTTGGGCGGCTGGGCCATGGTGATGCTGCATGATGATGCCCAAGGGGTGTCGATGGATCGTGATGGCCTGCATGAGTACCGGGCGCCGGCGCTGCAATCGATCGACGAGAACAAGGCCCGGCGTTGGCTGAAGCTGCTGGATCGGGACGACTACGGGATCGATTTCCAGCGTTACAGCGCCGAAGGGCGCCCGGCCGGTTTCCAGTATCCGTTTCTTGCGTCACCCGTCGACTATTGAAAAACCCTGCTTGAGAGAAGGGCATCGCTCGTCTTAACTGCTGGTTGTGAAGTGCATTCCCATAACCACTACAAGAGGCAATGCAATGGGAAACTCAACCAAGGTCCGCAAAGCTGACAGCAGCGTCGATGCCTGGGCGATCCTCTGCCTGATCGTCCTGGTGGTGGTCACTGCCGTATATTGGGTCAGCCACCAGTAGCCTTAGTCTTCAGACCGTGACTCAACCTGAGCCGCCCGTGGAAGGGATTTCCGCGGGCGGATTGCGTTTTAGCGGGCGGTGAGGTGCACGGCCAGTTGCACGAGGCCGATCAGCACCAGGATGAACACCAGCGTGAACAACGTGCCCAGCACGATGAAGTGGCTGGCTTTGCCGTGAGTGAAGTCGCGTGCCCGGTTCTTGCCGCTCTGCACGCCGAACGCTGCGGCCAGGATGCTGTGCAGCATCTGCCAGAAGGTGGGCGGCTTGCCTTGGCTGGAATCGTCCATGGGGGCTCCTGATCAATGCAGAGGCATACAAGGACAGTGTAGGTGATAGGTACTGGCCTCATCGCTGGCAAGTCGGCTCCTGCAGGCTCTGCGCCATCGTTGCAGGCGCCGGCGTGCCGGCGATGAACTGTCAGCTGTCGTAACCGAGGTTAGGTGCCAGCCAACGCTCACTTACGGTTACTTCCTGGCCCTTGCGCGCGCTGTAGCTGTCGATCTGGTCCTTGTCGACCTTGCCCACGGCAAAGTACTGCGCCTGCGGGTGGGCGAAATACCAGCCGCTGACCGCTGCCGCCGGGAACATCGCGAAGTGCTCGGTGAGGAATACGCCACTTGGGCCGGTTTCGCCGATGGCGCTGCCGTCGAGCAGGCGGAACAGCGTGGCCTTCTCGGTGTGATCCGGGCACGCGGGGTAGCCTGGGGCAGGGCGGATGCCGCTGTACTGCTCCTTGATCAGCGCTTCGTTGTCCAGGTGCTCGTCCTTGGCATAACCCCAGTGCTCTTTACGCACCTGCTCGTGCAGCCATTCGGCGCAGGCCTCGGCCAGGCGGTCGGCCAGGGCTTTGACCATGATCGAGCTGTAGTCGTCGCCCTTGTCCTGGTAGGCCTTGGCCACTTCCTCGGCACCGATGCCAGCGGTGGTGATGAAGCCGCCCATGTAGTCAGTGACGCCGCTGTCCTTTGGTGCGACGAAGTCGGCCAGGGAGAAGTTCGGCTTACCGTCCGGCTTGATGGTCTGCTGGCGCAGGTGGTGCAGGGTGGCCAGCGTCTGGCCGTTCTCGCCGTACACTTCGATGTCGTCGTCGGCCACCTGGTTGGCTGGCCAGAAACCGAAGACGGCACGGGCGCTGATCAGCTTTTCGTCGATCAGCTTGTCGAGCATCTCGCGGGCATCCTTGTACAGCGCGGTGGCGGCTTCCCCGACCACCTCGTCGGTGAGGATGCGCGGGAACTTGCCGGCCAGGTCCCAGGAGATGAAGAACGGGGTCCAGTCGATGTACTCGGCCAAGGTGCGCAGGTCGATGTCTTCCAGCACCTTGACGCCGGTGAAGGACGGGACGACCGGTTGGTAGCCGGCCCAGTCGTACTTCGGTTTGGCGGCCACTGCCTGGGCGTAGCTCAGGCGCTCGGTGCGGGCGCTGCGGTTGGCGGTGCGCTCGCGCACTTCTTCATAGTCCTGGCGAGTTTTCTCGACGAAGCCTGGCTTGAGCTCCTTGGACAGCAGCTGGGTGGCGACACCCACGGCGCGGGAGGCGTCGGTGACATAGACCACCGCATCGTTGCTGTACTTGGGTTCGATCTTCACCGCTGTGTGGGCCTTGGAGGTGGTGGCGCCACCGATCATCAGCGGCAGGTGGAAATCCTGGCGCTGCATTTCACGGGCGACGTGGACCATCTCGTCCAGCGACGGGGTGATCAGGCCGGATAGACCGATGATGTCGCAGTTCTGTTCACGGGCGGTCTGCAGGATCTTCTCCGCCGGCACCATCACGCCCAGGTCGACGATGTCGTAGCCGTTGCAGCCCAGCACCACGCCGACGATATTCTTGCCGATGTCGTGCACGTCGCCTTTGACCGTGGCCATCAGGATCTTGCCCTTGGCCTCTGGCTTGTCGCCTTTTTCCGCCTCGATGAAGGGGATCAGGTGGGCTACCGCCTGTTTCATCACGCGGGCTGACTTCACCACCTGGGGCAGGAACATCTTGCCAGCACCGAACAGGTCGCCGACCACGTTCATGCCGCTCATCAGCGGGCCTTCGATGACCTCGATAGGACGCGCGCACTGTTGACGGCACTCTTCGGTGTCTTCGACGATGAAGGCTGTGATGCCTTTGACCAGCGCGTGCTCCAGGCGTTTTTCCACCGGCAGCGAGCGCCACTCTTCGTTTTCCACTTCCTTGGCCGCGCCACCGCCCTTGTAGTCATCGGCAATGGCCAGCAATGCATCGGTGCCGTGCGGGGTGCGGTTGAGTACCACGTCCTCGACCTTCTCGCGCAGGACAGGCGGGATCTCGTCGTAGATCTCCAGCTGGCCAGCGTTGACGATACCCATGGTCAGGCCGTTCTGAATGGCGTGGTAGAGGAACACCGAGTGGATCGCCTCGCGCACCGGGTTGTTGCCGCGGAACGAGAACGATACGTTGGACACACCACCGCTCGACAGCGCGAAAGGCAGGTGGTCACGGATGTAGGCACAGGCCTCGATGAAGTCGACGGCGTAGTTGTTGTGCTCTTCGATGCCAGTGGCCACGGCGAAGATGTTGGGGTCGAAGATGATGTCTTCCGGTGGGAAGCCTACCTCGTTGACCAGGATGTCGTAGCTGCGCTGGCAGATCTCCTTCTTGCGTGCGGCAGTGTCGGCCTGGCCGACTTCGTCGAAGGCCATCACCACCACGGCGGCGCCATAGCGCTTGCACAGGCGTGCGTGGTGCTTGAACTGCTCGACGCCTTCCTTCATGGAGATCGAGTTGACGATGCCCTTGCCCTGGATGCACTTGAGGCCCGCTTCGATCACTTCCCATTTGGAGGAGTCGATCATGATCGGCACGCGGGAGATATCCGGCTCGCCAGCGATCAGGTTGAGGAAGCGGACCATGGCAGCCTGGGAGTCGAGCATCCCTTCGTCCATGTTGATGTCGATCACCTGGGCGCCGGCTTCTACCTGCTGCAGGGCGACTTCCAGCGCTTCGGTGTAGTTCTCTTCGCGGATCAGCCGGGCGAATTTGGCGGAACCGGTGATGTTGGTCCGCTCGCCGACGTTGACGAACAGCGACTGACGATCGATGGTGAACGGTTCCAGGCCCGACAGGCGGCAAGCCTTGGGTATATCGGGAATGGCCCGCGGCTTGTACTTGGCCACAGCTTCGGCGATGGCCTGGATATGCGGCGGGGTGGTGCCGCAGCAACCGCCAATGATGTTGAGGAAACCGCTGGCAGCGAACTCCTCGACCACGGCAGCCATTTCCGCCGGGGTTTCGTCGTATTCGCCGAACGCGTTGGGCAGGCCGGCATTGGGGTGCGCCGAAACATGGGTGTCGGCCTTGGTCGCCAGTTCTTCCAGGTACGGACGCAAGTCCTTGGCGCCCAGGGCGCAGTTCAGGCCGACGGAAATCGGCTTGGCGTGTCGCACCGAGTTCCAGAAGGCTTCGGTGGTCTGGCCGGACAAGGTTCGGCCGGAGGCATCGGTGATGGTGCCGGAGATCATGATCGGCAGTTCGACGCCGTCTTCTTCGAACACTTGCTGCACGGCAAAGATCGCGGCCTTGGCGTTGAGGGTGTCGAAGATGGTTTCGATCAGCAGCAGGTCGGCGCCGCCTTCGATCAAGCCACGGGTGGCCTCGATGTAGTTTTCCACCAGCTCGTCGAAGGTGACGTTGCGGTAGCCGGGGTCGTTGACGTCCGGGGAGATCGAGCAGGTACGGCTGGTAGGGCCGAGCACGCCGGCGACGAAACGCGGTTTGTCCGGGGTTTCCAGGGTCTTGGCGTCGGCCACCTGGCGGGCGATGCGGGCGCCTTCGACGTTCAGCTCGTACACCAGCGACTCCATGCCGTAGTCGGCCTGGGAGATTTGCGTGGCGTTGAACGTGTTGGTTTCAAGGATGTCGGCGCCAGCGTCCAGGTAGGCCTTCTCGATGGCGGCGATCACATCGGGGCGGCTGAGCAGCAGCAGATCGTTGTTTCCCTTGACGTCACTTGGCCAATCGGCAAAGCGCGTGCCACGATAGTCGTGTTCCTCGAGGCGGTAACTTTGGATCATAGTACCCATGCCACCGTCGAGGATCAGGATGCGCTCTTTGAGTGCGTTCTGGAGTGCTTGGAGACGAGCGCTGCGGTCGGACATAGGAACTACCTGGTCGGGCAAAAATCAGAAGGTGCCGAATCATAACAAAGCTGCGCGGTTTTTAGGCGCGCTGCCCATTTGCATGAATTCTGTTCATGTTGGGTCGATGAGCATCCAAGGACGACCAGGCTAACGTGATGGCTTTCTGTAACCAGGATTTCGCGCACATGGTGCATCGCTGTTTTATTGCCCTGGCTTGTGGCTTCGCGCTGCTCGTCAGTGGCGTGGCCTTTGGGCAGGGCCCCCAGTCGAGTCCGGGCATCTCCTACACCCGGGATATTCAACCGATCTTCACCGAGAAATGCGTGGCCTGCCATGCGTGCAACGACGCCGCGTGCCAGCTCAAGCTGGAAAGCCCCGAAGGTGCAGTGCGCGGTGCCTCCAAGGTGCCGGTGTACCAGGGCGACCGGAGCAAGGCGGTGCCCACCACACGGCTGTTCTACGACGCCCATAGCGAGGCCGAATGGCGTAAGAAGGGCTTTTATTCGGTGCTCGACAACCAGGGCAGCCAGGCCGCACTGATGGCTCGAATGCTCGAACTCGGTCACAAGACCCCGCTCACGCCCAATGCCAAATTGCCCGACGAGATCGTGCTTGGGCTCAACCGCAACAACATGTGCCCGTTGCCCCATGAGTTCGACGCTTATGCCGGCGCGCATCCCAAGGAAGGCATGCCGCTGGCCGTCACCGGTCTGACCGACCAGGAGTACCAGACCATGCGCGCCTGGCTGGCCGCCGGTGCGCCAGTCGAATACCAGCCGATCCAGCCCAGCCCGGTCGAAGCCAGGCAGATCGCCGAGTGGGAAGAACTGCTCAACCGTCCCGGTTCCACCGAAGCATTGGTGGGTCGTTGGCTGTACGAGCACCTGTTCCTCGCGCATATTTATTTCGTCGGCGGCGAACAAGGCCACTTCTTCCAATGGGTACGTTCGCGCACGCCGAGCGGCCAGCCGGTCGACCTGATCGCCACTCGCCGCCCCAACGACCCGCCGGGCACCGACTTCTACTACCGCCTGGTGCCGGTGCAGGGCGTGATCGTGCACAAGACCCACATCACGTACCCCATGGGTCCGCAGAAGCTCAAGCGGGTCAAGCAGTTGTTCTACGCGGGCGACTGGCATGCCACCGCGCTGCCGGGTTACGGCCCACGTCACCGGGCCAACCCGTTCGAGACCTTCGAGGCGATTCCGGCGGTGGCGCGCTATCAGTTCATGCTGGATAACGCCGAGTACTTCGTGCGGACCTTCATCCGCGGCCCAGTTTGCCGTGGGCAAATCGCCACCGACGTGATCCGCGACAACTTCTGGGCGCTGTTCCAGGAGCCAGCGCATGACCGCTACATCACCGATGCCAAGTACCGCAGCGAAGCCACGCCGCTGTTGGCGATGCCTGGGCAGATCGATGACGTGGGCAGCGTGCTCACCCTGTGGCACGCCTACCGGGACAAGCGCAATGAATATGAAAAGCTGCGCCGCGAGGCCTACGCCGAGATGGCGCCGCCGAGTTGGTCGACCCTGTGGGCGGGCAACGACAATGCCTTGCTGACCATCTTCCGCCACTTTGACAGTGCTTCGGTGACCAAGGGGTTGATCGGCGATGTGCCGCTGACCACCTGGCTGTTCGACTACCCGTTGTTCGAGCGCACTTATTATCAGTTGGCGGTCAACTTCGATGTGTTTGGCAACGTCTCGCACCAGTTGCAGACGCGCTTGTACTTCGACTTGATCCGCAACGGCGCCGAGGTCAACTTCCTGCGCCTGATGCCGGCCGATCAGCGTGGCAAGGTGCTCAGCAACTGGTACCAGAACAGCGGCAAGGTGAAGATGTGGATGGACTACGAGGACATCGACACCGACACCCCAAGCGGGCTGAAACTCGACCCTCGCGACCCGACGCGCGACTTTGGCCTGAAACTGCTGCAGCGCACCGGCAGCCTCAACGCAGCGCCAGACCCGATCAACCGCTGCAAGGGCGCTTATTGTTCACGGCCGGAGATGGATGCCGAGTTCCGCGATGTAGAGCAGTCGCTCAGCCGACTGGTGTCGCGTCCGGCGGCGGGGCTGAAGGTGATCAACCAACTGCCCGAGGCGACCATGCTGCGCATCGAAGGCGAGGGCGGCCGCCGTCAGGTCTACAGCCTGTTGCGCAACAGGGCCCACAGCAATGTGGCCTTCTTGCTGGGCGAGGCGTACCGCTACCAGCCAGGTCTGGATACCCTGACCCTGTACCCGGGGGTGCTCAGTAGCTACCCGAACTTCATCTTCAACATCCCGGCGTCGAACGTGCCGGAGTTCGTCGAGGACATGGAGGCGGCACGCGACGACCCGGCCAAGTTCGAACGCATCGTCATGCGCTGGGGCGTGCGGCGTAGCCATCCGCGGTTCTGGTTCTACTTCCATGACCTGAACACCTTCATCGAACAGACCGATCCGGTCGAGGCGGGCGTACTGGACATGAACCGCTACGAGAACCTCTGATCGGCCGGACTGACCTTTGCGGACTCACTGCGGTCCCAAAGGTCGGGTGGCCAGGGGCTGGTTTGCAGCCCCATCGCCGACAAGCCGGCTCCTGCAGGTGCTGTGGGAGCCGGGCGGGCGAGGCCTCAATGCACCGGCTGATCGCAGGTATTTCATGCTGTATTCGCTTCAGGCACTGCGGGCGCTCGCCGCCTGGGTGGTGGTCTGCCACCACTTCATGCAAATTTTCTTCGACTTCCATGCCACCGGCCCTGTCGGCCGCCTGCTCAGCGAGCGAGGCGCCGTGGGGGTCGACATCTTCTTCGTGATCAGCGGCCTGGTGATCTACCTCTCAACCCGAGACAAAGCCATCACCCCTGGGCAGTTCCTGCTCAACCGACTGCTGCGCATCGTCCCGGCGTACTGGTTCTACACGGCGCTGATGGCCACGCTGCTACTCGTCGCCAGCCAATGGATGCCCCACCAGGTGTTCCAATGGCAACACTTGCTGTTGTCGCTGTTGTTCATTCCGGCCGAAAACCCGGGAGGTTATGGGCTGTATCCGACCCTGAACGTTGGCTGGACGCTGAATTACGAAATGTTCTTCTACGCGTTGTTCGGCCTCGCGTTTATGGCCCGCCAGCGTCACCACCTGTTGCTGGTGGCCGCCGCGCTGCTGGTGGTGAGTGAGTTGCTGGGCCGATTGGGTGTCGTCAGCCGTTTCTACAACAACGACATCATCTACGAGTTCCTGCTCGGTATTGGCCTGGGTGTGCTGTACCGCCGCGGACTCATTCGCGAGGGGCGATGGCTGCCGCTGGTAGTACTGGCGGTGGCGGGGTATGCGCTGTTTCACCTGGACGCTTCCCAGCGCCTGCTGCACTGGGGGCTGCCGAGCGCGCTGGTGGTGCTGGCATTCGTTGCGTTAGAGCCCTGGTTCAAAGGCAATCGACTGCTCAAGATGCTGGGCGACTGCTCCTATTCGGTGTACCTGATCCATGTGCTGGTGCTTTACGGCGGCTGGTTCGTCAGCCAGCGGCTGAAGCTGAACCCTTACCTGGTCTTCGCCTTCTGCGTGCCGTCCATTGGACTAATGTCTTGGTTCAGCTACCAGTGGCTTGAGCGAGGCCTGTACCGACGGATGCACGCCTGGCTGGCGGCGCCACGGGAGCAAAGCCAGGCATATGCGCTTTCCCGAGTCAATTACTAGGACTTTGTTCGAAGGCCAGGTTGGCGTACACTTGGCCGCAAGTCTGTGAGGAACTTCCATGAGCGCTATAACCATTACCGACGCCGCCCATGATTACCTGGCCGATCTGCTGTCCAAGCAGAACACGCCTGGCATCGGCATCCGCATTTTCATCACCCAGCCGGGCACCCAGTACGCCGAGACCTGCATCGCCTACTGCAAGCCGGGCGAAGAGAAGCCTGACGACACCGCGCTGGGGCTCAAGAGCTTCACCGCGTACATCGATTCGGTCAGCGAACCGTTCCTCGAGGACGCGCTGGTCGACTACGCCACCGATCGCATGGGTGGCCAACTGACCATCAAGGCGCCGAATGCCAAGGTGCCGATGGTCAACGAAGACAGCCCGATCAACGAACGCATCAACTACTACCTGCAGACCGAGATCAACCCGGGGCTGGCCAGCCACGGTGGTCAGGTCAGCCTGGTGGACGTGGTCGACGACGGTATCGCCGTGCTGCAGTTCGGCGGCGGTTGCCAGGGTTGCGGCCAGGCGGACGTCACCCTCAAGGACGGCATCGAGCGTACCCTGCTCGAGCGCATTCCTGAGCTCAAGGGTGTACGTGACGTGACCGACCACAGCCAGAAAGAAAACGCGTACTACTGAGACGTCTCGGGCGATTCAGGTTGGCGCTGCCAGAACCTTGATCCCTAGCAACAAACTGTTACGGATTCAACCCCTGCGACAACAGGCCGCAGCCCGTATTTAAAGGGCTGCAGGCCTGCACCTCCAACGTCGGGTAGATGCCCTGGGGGTGTCATGCCAGAATGCCCCGGTTTTTCGGCCGGCCTGTCCCTAGGGCCGGCACCTTCCCTGTAAAGGATGGTTCCATGAATGATCTGTTTACCCGGCGCGCGGTCGTCGCCGGGATGGGCGTTCTCGGGCTCGGCCTGCTGGCAGGCTGCAGCCCGGCCCGGGGGCTCGAGTTCAAGTACGGCAAGAACATGAGCAACGAAATCCTCGGGCGCAAGTTCCGCCTCAAGGATACCCGTGGCAACGACGTCACCTTGTCGAGCTTCTACGGCAGCATGCCGATGATCTTCTTCGGCTTTACCCAGTGCCCGGCGGTCTGTCCGACTACGCTGGCGCGCGCCGCACAAATCCGCAAGCTGCTCAAAGGCCGCGATCGCGACCTGTTCCAGGTGGTGCTGATTACCCTGGATCCGGAGCGCGACACGCCGGAAGTGCTCGATGCCTACGTCAAGGCGTTCGACCCGTCGTTCACCGCGCTTACCGGCACCCCCGAGGAAATCGCCGCGGTAGCGAAGGAATTCAAGGTGTTCTACGAGAAGGTCCCGGCCGGGGATACCTATACCGTCTCCCACTCGTCCACCAGCTATGTCTACGATACGCGCGGCACGCTGCGCCTGAGCCTGGGCCATTCCCTGACCGCCCGGGAATGCGCCGAAGACCTGGTTACCCTGATGGAGATTTGCTAATGGCTATTTCACTGCAACCGTTCAAGCGCGGCCTGGCCACGCTGGCATTGATGGGCCTCGCCTTGCCGGCTCTGGCTCAGACCACGGTGAGTGATGCGTGGGTACGCGCCAGTGTGCCGCACCAGCAGTCCACCGGTGCCTTCATGACCCTGACCGCCAGCAGCGACAGCAAGTTGGTGGGCGTGGCATCCAAGTTGGCCAAGACCGTTCAGGTGCACGAGATGACCATGAACGGCGACGTGATGGGCATGCGTGAGGTGAAAACCGTCGAGTTGCCAGCCGGCAAAGCCGTGACGCTGGATCCGAATGGCCTGCACGTGATGCTGATGGGGCTGAGCAATCAGGTGAAGGAGGGTGAGAAAGTGCCGCTGACCCTGACCATCGAAGATGCCAAAGGCGCCAGGGAAACCTTGGACGTGCAGGCTGAAGTGCGGGCGCTCACAGCCGAGGTGGGCGCAGGGCATGACCACATGCACATGAACCACTGACACACTTGAAACAGGGCCGCACAGCGGCCCTGATCTTTTCAGCTGCGAAACTTGGGCAGCGGCCTGTCGAGCGTCAGCGAGGTCAGGGTCTTGCGTACCTGGGCCTCGTCAGCCTCCAGGGCCTTGAGGCTCGCGCGGATCTTGCCGGCGGCGGGCACATCGCCCTGCCGGTCGATCCAGTCGGCAATCTCCTTGCAGGCGCTGCTCAGGCAGGCTTGGCGCTGGTTCATCAGCGACAGCAGGGTGGTGAGCTCTCTTTCGGACATGGCAGGATCCTCCGTTCAGCTCTGTCAGTGTAGCAGAGGCTTGACGGGGCTCTGCTGCCTGTGCGTGAGGCGCCGAACCGGCAGAAAACGGCGGCGGTGGCGGCCGGTAACAACTCGTTACGTATAAACAACATGTTTAAATTTGATGCCATTGCTCCTTGTGGGGACGAGGAGTGTGCGCATTTTAGTAAGCGCCATTGAAGTGCTCTATCCCACCGTGGGTGAATATTGGGTAGTGCGCTTATCAAGCATGTAAGCAGTGTAGGAATATTCTGCTTGCTTGGTCAGTGCATGTCGTTGGTCGTGTTCTTGTTACAACTTGGTTGTTGAGTGTGGCCCCAAAGAAGTCTTAGGTTGGAGTTGCCCTGCAGATACACGGGCGACCTCAATAATCTGAAAGGAGTTCACATATGAAATCTGCAATCGAACTGTTCAAGACCGATGTGGCTGGCGTTGACACGAAAGGTGTTTGCATGTGGTAAGTAAGGGGGCGGCTTCGTGCCGCCCCTTCATTTTCCTGAAGGAGCACGCTTTATGAACGATCGTGGATACCACACCATCTGGGATATAACCGGTGCCAATGCGCAGTTGCTGAGCAATGATAAAGCATTGCATTGCTTCTTTTTATCTGCTCTGCAGGCATCCGGGTTTACCGTGATAAGCGATATGATTCACAAGTTTTCCTCAGGCGGGGAGGGAGTTACCGGGCTTTTTCTTTTGTCCGAGTCTCACCTTTCTTACCATACTTATCCTGAGCGCGGCTACATTAGTATTGACGTGTATACGTGTGGGAAGAGTAATCAATCGATCAATGAAGGGATTTCAGAATTTTTTGGTACGGATGTACAAATCAATCGAAGAACGTTGTTGCGTGGAAGTGCAGTGAACGATCCAGGGGGGGTTAGGCATGCAGTTGCTCGATAGAGGAATGTTAAAGTTTGACTATCAGTTCCCGCTCTACAATTTTTTCTTTCCAACGCAAGCACTCAATGTTTACCAGCCGGGACGAAATCAGTTTGCTGAGATGATGGTCACTGCGAATAAGAGTGCGCGTTCACGGGCGTTGTACTTCCACATCCCCTTCTGTGAGTCCATTTGTTCGTTTTGCCCGTTTACCCGAGGGCTGTACAAGCGAGCCGAGGACATCGACCGATATACGCAGGCTCTGATCGGCGAAATAGAGTACAAGGCACAAGTAATGGACTTGAAGGCGGTCCCGGTCAGAGCCATATTTTTTGGTGGTGGAACACCATCACTGCTATCGCCGCGAAACATTTACGACATTGGCGAGGCGCTGCATCGTCATTTCGATATGCGCGATGTACAGGAGTTCTCATTCGAGTTCAATGTCACCAGTGTCACCGAAGAGCGTATTCGCGCACTCGCTGCCATTGGTATCACTCATGCACGATTTGGCCTGCAAACGACTGATCGTGAATGGCGGCACCTGTTCAATCTCGACCCGGACATTGGCAAGATCGAGCGTGCTGCCGAACTGCTGCGCGGCCATTTTGGGCATGTGCTCTGCGACATCCTGTATGGCATGAACGGAAGCCATGAGCAGCAGACACTTGCCGACATTGATAAAGCGGTTGAGATGGGCGTCAGTAATGTGGATATCTACCCTATTAATAACGCTGCCACATCCGTCAAACTACATAAGCAGATCAAGGCTCGCTTCGCGGACGTAATGCCTGCGATGCGCAAGCTCAACATGAAATTTATGCTCGATGAGCATCTGCGCCAGTATGGTTATGTTCCCTATAATGGCCATGGCTATGTGCACAGGCCCGGCGCCGATAGCTTGCTATTCGCTAACGATTACTCATTTGTCTACCACGAACATGTCTACGGCTATGCCGACCATGACCTGCTGGGCTTTGGCGTGGGCGCCATCTCGTCGGTGGCGGGGCACGTCATTACCAACATTTCATTGCGCGAAAAATATACCCAACGCATGGCGGTAGGGGAGCACGTGTGCCAGGTGAGTGGGCATGATTCGCTGCTGGATGTGGTCAAGCCGCTGGTCGTTCGCCTGGCGTATCACGGCGTGGTCGACAAACGCCAGGTTGAAATGTGCCGTGTGCCGGAGGCGCTGATACATCGGCTTGATGCTTTGATCCAGGCAGGCCTGGTCCTGGAGGACACAAACCATTATCGGCTGACGCGGCTTGGCTGGCTTTGGTACAGCAACATCATGTTTTACCTGATGCCGGCAGGTGAGCAGGACATTCTAAAGAAGCTGGTATTCGAGCGGCTTGATGTACCAGGGCGCGACATCACCGAGCGTGAATTGATTTATGCAGCTGGCTAAGGAGCACCGGATATGCAGGCGTTGACTGTTAATTACGGAACGCGTTCGCTGGCGTTGGGGTACTGCTTTTCCAAATGCGGTGAGTTTGCCTTCGAAGCTGCATTTGCCGTGGCAATCGTGTCCATGGCCGATGCCGACCTGCTTTTGATCGGCATTGCCTATTTCTTCCGCTACTTGCCGAGTGTGGTATTTTCGCCCCTGGGCGGCTGGCTGGCAGATAACGGCGACAAGAAACGAACGCTGTTGGCGGTCGAGGTGAGCAAAGGTGTTTTGGCTCTTGCCTTCTTTTCCTTGTTCAGTCTGCACACGTCTGTATTGCCGGTGCTGGTTGGGTTGGCGATGGTCATGACGGCACTGGAATGCCTTTATGCGCCGACCTTTCGAGCATACTTTCCCGATCTTGTCGAAAAGCATCTGTTGGCCTCGGTGAACAGTGGGGTTCAGGTGATCGAAGATGTCGCCTCGATTGTCGGTCCGCTGGTTTTTTCGGCATGTGTGCTGCTGCTGACGCGCGAAGCGACTTTCCTGTTTTTTGTGCTGTGCCTAGTGTTGTCGGCCATTTCCATCACCGCCCTCAGACCTGGCAGGCGAGGCAAGCATCAGGTGTTTGATGGGCGTGCCATAATTCGCGATGCCGCACGCAATGTGAGCAAGCTCAGGAGCAACAACGCCCCATTATTTGCCGTTATTGGCTGCACCACGCTCTGTGCACTTTTTGCAACGTCGGTCATTCGCTTCATCCTTCCGGCTGCGGTGCTGGAACATTTTGCCTCCGAAGCGGCGGTTGGTTACGTAATTTCGTTGCTTGCTGCAGGTACTGTGCTGGGGGGTGTGCTTTACACACGTTTGAACCCGCGCACTACCACTCGGACGGTATTGCGGTATTGGCTGCTGTATGGCGCATTGTTTTTGGCTGCCGCAATCGCACTGCAAGTCAACAGCTGGATATTCCTGCTGGCCCTATTTCTGGTCGGCTTCATTGGAGCATTTGTCGATATCGCTATCGTGACCAATATCCAGTGCTTGTCGGGTGAGCAGGAAGTTGGCAGGAATTTCTCTCTCTACTATTTCACGGCCGTCATGGGTGATGCCGTTTCAGGGCTGGTTGCCAGTTTGGTGTTTGTACTTGCAGGGCCGGCGACCTTCATCTGGATGACGCTGATGTTGTTTATTGCTCCAGTGCGCTGGAACCTGAAAGGAAAAAACCATGACACCGACAATCGTCTATAGCGTGGCGCTCGATGTAGACATGTGGGAGGGCGTGCAAACCATACCTTTGGATTCGTCGGTAAATCTTGCACTCGCTTCGGCTTTGTATATGACACCTGAGGACGCGCTGCAAGCGACCGTGCGTGAAGCGGTGGAGCGTTGGCGTTTACCACTGTTCATTAGTTCGAACGCTGCGAGTGGTCCGGCAGAGGGGGGGGACGAGCGGCAGCTGAAATTGCCATTATCTGAGCATGACAAGGCCAGGCTGATAGCTGCTGCACTCGCCTTTGAACAGCAGGTTTTACCACCCTTCACCCGTGCGCTTGCATCATTTGTCGACAAACGCCGACCCACGTTTGCCTGCCCTGGTCACCAAGGGGGAGCCTGTTTACAGCAGCACCCGGCCGGTGCCCGTTTCCGGCAATTGCTGGGGCCGGAAGTGTTTCATGTGGATATCCCCCATGCAGCACCGGAGCTGGGTGACGTGCTCGGTCATGAAGGCCCGGTACAAGAGGCCGAACAACTGGCGGCAAGGGTTTTTGGTGCCGACGATACTTGGTTCGTGCTCAATGGCACGTCTACTGCGAACAAGGTGGTTGCCAGCGCTCTGCTGGCGGCAGGCGACTTGGTGTTGATGGATCGAAACAACCACAAGTCGGTGTTTCTCGGTGCCTTGATCCAGTGCGGTGCATTGCCGGTGTACTTGGACAATGTACGAGATGAGCGGGGGGTGCTGGGCGGCTACCGATTGGGTGCCCTGGATGAGGGGCACTTGCGCAGCCGGGTGGGTCAGATCTGTGAGCGGCGGTCGCACGAACCCAGGCCTTTTCGTCTGGCGATAATCCAGCAGGCGACCTGCGATGGAGTTGTGGTCGACGCAGCGGCAATGTTGGCGCGCATTGGCCATCTTTGTGAATACGTACTGTTCGACGGCGCCTGGGCTGGGTATGAGCCTTTCATTCCGGCATTGGCCACACTGTCGCCGCTGAACGTGCAGTTGATCGATACCTCCCCCGGTATTGTCGTGACCCAGTCGGTGCACAAGCAGATGTCCGGGCTCTCCCAGGCGTCGCAGATTCACAAGAAAGACCGGCATATCGGCCATCTGCCAAGTTACTGCCCGCGGCCAGTGTTCAATGCCGCCTTCATGCAACACGCCTCGACCAGCCCTTCCTACCCTTTGTTCATGTCGCTGGAGGTAAATGCCGCCATGCTTGCCGACGGCGAAGGCGAGCGGCATTGGCGGCAGGCGTTGGCCGCTGCGCAGACATTGCGGGACCAAGTGGCACGCCGCTGCCGGTTCATCCGGCCACTGATGCCGCCTGTTTCCGAAACCCCGCTCGAATACCAGGCGCAGGGCGCGTTACCTATCGAGCCTGGTCTGCACTACATCGACCCATGCAAAGCCATTTTCACTACTCGAGGACAGCTCGACATCCCGGCATGCCTGGTCACCCAGTACCTGCGAGATTGCGGCTTTACCCCGGAAAAAACGGATTTCTACACCTTCACCCTGCTAATGACGCCATCCAGCAACAATGCCGCCTTGAATGGGTTGGTGCATGTTCTGGAGTTTTTCGAAGTGCACTTGCTCGAGGGGGCTGCGGTGCTGCAACTGCTGCCTTCGCTGCGTTTAGCTCCAGCGCCTTATCAGGGGCTATCCCTTGCTATGCTCGGTGAGCGCATCAATACGCTCTATCGCGCACATCAGGTAGAACAGAGGCAAAGTGAGATCTTCAGTGCCATTGGTGCGGCACAGGTGGATTGCCCCCCGTATCAGGCCAACCAGCGGTTTGTGCGTGGCGAAGCCCGCCTTCAGAGCATTGGAGAGGTTACGGGCAGGGTTGCGGCCGAGGGGGTTATTCCATACCCGCCAGGGATCATGTGTATCGCCCCCGGCGAGCGCTGGACTGCGGCTTTGGTTGGCTACCTGCAGGCAGTCGAGGCGTTGTCTGTGCAATACCCCGAATTTGCCCCGCATATTCAGGGTGTGCACAAGGTTCGTAATACCGATGGATCGGTCTCGCTGGGGGTATTCGTGCTTGACTGAAAACGCTCAATCGCATGACAGCGCGGGGCAGCAACCGAACGGTCACGGGCGCAAATTCATTCACATCGACATGGACTCATACTTCGTTGCCGTCGAGCTGCTGGATGCCCCATGGTTGTGTGAACGACCTGTCGCTGTCGGCGGAAAGGCGACTGACCGGGGTGTGATCAGTACATCCAACTACATCGCCAGGCGATTTGGCGTCAGGAGCGGCATGGCAACCGCAACAGCGCAACGCTTATGTCCGGGGTTGGTCCTGTTGCCTGTGCGCTTCGAGCGTTACGAGGCAGTGACTCGCAGGCTGGACATCATTTTCCGGCGTTATACCTCGAGCGTCGAGTTTCTCTCGCTGGATGAGGCAACGCTGGATGTGACAGGGCAGACGCACTGCAGCGGATCGGCGACTTACATGGCAAGCCGGATCCGGGCGACCATTGAACAAGAGCTGCAGTTGACAGCTTCTGCGGGTATCGCTCCTTTGAAGTACCTGGCGAAAATGGCTTCGGAGGTGAACAAGCCTGACGGCCAGTTCGTTATCGCGCCGGATCAGGTGCAGGCCTTTCTTGCGAGCCTGGACATTCGCAAGATTCCAGGGGTGGGTCCCAAGACCTGGGCGGTATTGCAAGCATTGGGGTGTACAAAATGTGCTGATGTCACAGACGAGATGATATCGGCCCTGCTGCGTCACCTTGGCGCTCACGGTTTCTATGTGTGGGAGCGTTGCCGGGGCCGGGAAGGTTACGAAGGCAAGCCCAGTGGTATGCAGTCGTTCGGTGTTGAGCATACGTTGCCCAGCGATTGTGATGATTTTGCTTGCTGTATCCGAGAGCTGGATGAACTACTGGCGAGTTTAGCGACCCGCTTGCAAGCGCTAGGCAACGCACCGCCTATTATCAAGAATCAAGTCAAACTCAAGTTTTCCGATTTTTCTGTTGCCACTGCCGAAGCGCCCGCCCTGGCGTTACAACCGCAGGTCATGCGGGGGCTGTGTCGAATGCTTTGGGAAAGCAAGCGGCAGGGGCGAGCCGTGCGCCTGGTTGGTGTTGCCGTCAGGATTCGACGGGACCTGCTGCATCCATTGCAACTTGAGTTGGCATTGTGAGCGATCGGGCAGGCATGTTTGAGCTGATGCACGCCTGCCGGTAGGCCCCAGGGGGCACTCCATAGGCCTGCTTGAACTGCCGGCTCAGATGACTCTGGTCGGCATAACCCAGGTCGAACGCTACCTCCGAGGCTGCCCAGCCACGCTTGAGCATTTCCCGTGCCCGGGCCAGGCGGCGCTGCTTCAGCCAGGCATGTGGCGGCAGGCCGGTGGCCTGGCGGAATACCCGGGCAAAATGGAACGGCGACAGGTTGACCGCCGCCGCCAGCGCTTCAAGCGAGGGCGGGTCGGCCAGCTGGCTTTCCAGCAGTTCGCGGGCGCGGGCCACTGCCAGCGGTTCCTGGCCGGGCGCCGCAGGTTCGGCGCATTGCCCGTGGCGCTGCACCAGGGCCAGTACCGCCTGGCGCCAGGCGGTTTGCTGCTCGAGGGCACTGGCGCCGGATTCGGACAGCTGGTGCAGTTGGCTGAACGCCAAGGCCAGGGCCGGGTCCTGAATCACACTTTCCTTGAAATGCGGCATGCCATGGCGGCCAAGCTCTAGCTCGTCCAGCACGCCGGTGACCCGCTCGTGCTCCGGATAGAAACCGCGATAGCGCCAACCGGCTTCATGGGCGGTGGCCCCGGTGTGCAGCTCATCGGGATTGATCAGTACCATGCTGCCGACCGGTGCCAGATGCTCGCTGCCTCGATGCCAGAAGCGCTGGGCCCCGGACTCGATCACGGTAAATACGTAGCCCTCATGCACGTGCGGGGCAAAGCGTTGCTGGAAATACCGCGCATGCAGCATCTCCACATCGCCCAGGGCAGGCGCTTGCCAGAGGTGGGTCTGTTCGCGCAGGGGTCTGCTCATGCCAGCCAGCTACGCAGAAGAAAGAAGATCAACATGCTCACCAGCATGCTCAACAATACGCTGCGCGTCCAGAGCACCAGTGCGATGGCCACCAGCGAGCCAAGCAGGTAAGGATTGAGCGGGCTCAGGTCCAGTTGGTGGTCGGGCAGGAAGATGATCGGCCCGCAGATGGCCGTGAGCATGCCGGGCACGGCGAAGCCCAGGAACTGCCGGGCATTGGAGCTCAGGCGCAGGGGCAGGCGAGGTTCCAGGAAGGCATAGCGGTTGAGGAATACCACCGCGCCCATGGTGAATATCAGCAACCAGATCATGCGCGGCCTCCGGAAAACTTCTGACAAATAAAGCCCGCCGCCATGCCTAGCAGGCCTGCAGCCACCAGCGCAGTTTCCCACTGCCAGTAGCTGAACAGCACCGAGCAGAACAGCGATACCGCCACACACACGACCGTCGCCAGGCTGCGTACAAGCGGCGCAATCAGGGCGACGAAGGTGGCGACGATGGAGAAGTCCAGACCCAGTTGATCCAGGTGCGGGATGTTCTGGCCGAGGATGATCCCGGCCAGGGTGAACAGGTTCCACGCTATATAGAAGGTCAGGCCCACACCCAGTGCGTACCAGCGGTTGAACTGCTGCTGGTCGTAATGGCTGGTCAGCGCGAAGAACTCGTCGGTGAGCAGAAAGCCCAGACCCAGCCGCCAGCGCAGCGGCTGACTCGACAGCACCGGGCGCATGGACAGGCCATAGAGCAAGTGCTGAGAAGTCAGCAGCAGGGTGGTGAGCAGGATCGACGCCAGGTTGGCGCCGCCCTTGAGCATGCCAATGGCCACCAGTTGTGCCGCGCCCGCGAAGACGATGGCCGAAAGCCCCTGGCCTTCCCAGGCGCTGAGGTTGGCTTCGATGGCCATGGAGCCTGCCAGCAACCCCCACGGGGCCACGGCCAGGGACAGCGGGAGAATGGCGATGGCGCCGTGGAGAAAGGCTTGACGGGCAATGGGAAGGCTGCTGGGCATGGCGATGACGACACGTCGATTAGGCAGGCCAGCATGCCAGAGCGAGGGAGCCGATGGCTTGAACGATCTTGCTCTGTCAGCGGTGGCTGGCCAAACGCTGCTGGGCGGTGGCGCAGCCATTGATCTCGATAGCCTTTTGCAACAGGTCTTGACGCTGCTGCGGATCCAGGTCGCTCAACAGCCGGTAGACCTCGGCCTGGTAGTCGCGCTGACGCCCCCATTGCATCTGCAGGCCCTGTGGTTGGCTGCGATTGCAGGCCAGGCGCAAGGCCGGTTGCGGGTAGTAGGGTGCGTAAAGCGTGGCCATGCTGGGAATGGCTTCCAGCTCCTGGCGGTAGGTCGGGCTGGTGTTGTACGGCGCGCACAAGCTGGCAATGGCCGAGGCAGGAGGGGCGAACCCTTGTTTGAGACTGTCCTCCAGCAATGGGCAGGCGGCATCCGGAATCTGTGCTGCCGGCAAGTAGGTCATGTAGTACAGGGCCAGTCGGTACTGCGCCACCGGGTGGCCCAATTCCACGGACTTCTTCAGCAATGCCACGGCCGTCGGCAACGTGCGGGCCATGGCCTCGCCCTGGCGGGTCAACTCAGGGTCGCTGCCCAGGGCGGTGCGCAGGGGGCTAGGGTTGTCTTCCTGGGTATCGGCCTGTTCGAGCAGTGGCAGGGCCTGGCGATAGAGCAGGTCGGCATGGGGATCGATGCGCACATCGAGCGCTTGCGCGGCCAGCGGTAACAGGGCGAACAACAGCGCAGGCAGGGGACGGACGCGACTCACAGGCTGCCCTCGCACGACGAACAGCGGTCATGGCCAGCGGGCAGGGTCTGATGCAGGACAACGAGGTTCATGGCCGGTACAGGGTGCCTCAGGCATAACGGAACGACGACGTATTCTAGCCATGCCCAGGCGCTTGCCGGAAGGCCCAAGGGCAACTGTCAGACGAGCTTGATCGGTGTGACCTTGCGCGGAGCGTGTTTTTCCTGGGCCAGGCCAAGTTTGGCGGTGATCACCTTGGCTACTGCATTGTTGCCCAGGTCGTTGAGGTGCAGGCGATCGACGAACAGCTCGGCGGCGAATACAGGTGAGCTGCTGAGCATGCTGTTCATGTCATAGCAGGGAACCGGGTCGGCCTGGCGCTTGATACGGCGGAAGTAGGCCATGTGCAGTTGGCTGTCGAATGCATCCTCCAACAACTTGTCGAAGTTCGCCGGTCGACGCTCCAGGGCTGCCAGCATTGCTTGCTCGCCAGCGGGTACCGTGTCCCGGCACCAGGGCAGCAGTGGCTGGAGAATGAAGGTGAGCGTGGCGTGGCTGTCGGCTAGCATGCGCTCCCATTGGCGCAGGGTGCGGCCGATGGTGTCGGCGGCGCGGGCCATGCGTTTTTCTGGCGAGGAGAGTGTCCAGTTGATCGGGGTAGATGGTCTGCGCGGCGCCAGGGCTTGCCCCAGGCGGCGCCACAAGGACTGGTTGGTCGGCGAGGCCGGGGGCTGAACCCCTTCCTTGAAACTGTCGAGAAATGCCTGCTGGGCCTTGGCATGCTGTGGGTCGAGCAGGCCGTCGAGGACTTCGCTCAAGCCTTCGTGGGCCAAGGTGTTCAGGCCACTTAGAACCACCACGTGGCCGATCTGCCCGAAGCGGTGCTGATGGGTGAGGAACAGCAGCAGTTCCTGGCTGGCGTTGAGTCCGCAACTGGCCAGATTCAGCCATACCTCTCCGGTGAGCATCGACAGGTGCGAGGCCACGGTGTGCTCGTCGGAGCTGGCTCCAATGCCCAATACGGCGGAGCCACCGACCAGCAGGTTGACACGTCCTGCCGGGCCACGTTCGGCCGCCGAGAAGCGCTTGCCAGCGAAATGGCTGTAGCGAAAGCCCAGTGCATCGGTGTTGATGGTGCCCGAGCGATAGCCGCGCTCGTGCACCTGCAAGGTGTGCGGCGCTCGCTGGTTACCCATCAACAGGAAATGCTGATAGTCCTGCTGCAGGGAAGAGGGCATGTCCGGCGCGTCGTTGGCTGTGTCGGTCGTCGTCATGGGCATTCCTCTTTCTGGGGCGACGGGGTTGGCTCGCCTGTGTCAGGAGGCCAGCTCCTTGAGGTTGTACAGCAGGCCACCGGTGGCAATCAGAAGCAGGGCGACGCCCGAGGCCAAGCTGATGAGGCGGTTGCTACGCTGCGAGGCGATCTTGCCAATGGCGAAGATGTAGAGACTGAGCACCGCGAAGTCGATGAACACCCAGAGCAGCGACAGTACCACCATGCTCTTGCCGAACGATTCGGTGATCTGGATGAACTGGGGAAAGAAGGCGATGAAGAAGATGATGTCCTTGGGATTGGAAATGCCGACCATGAACCCTTGCCACAAGCCTCCGCGTCCAGCCTTGGATGCCTCGCCGGATGCCTCGGCAGCCGGTGCTTGCAGCGCGTCTTTCAGGGTGCCCACGGCGATATGACCGATGAACAGGCACCCCAGCAGGCTCATGGCGCTGAGCCAGGTCTTGTCGATGGCGGCGCTGGTCAGAATGACCCAAGCTGCCGCGCCGATCAGTACCAGCGATGCCCAGTTGGTGCCGACAGCGGTAAAGATGGCCTTGCGCGAGCCTGAGGCCGCGGCAGTGTTGACGATCAGTGCCACCACCGGGCCTGGGGTGGCGATCAGCAGCAGGACGGTCAGGGCGTAGGTCAGCGTCAGTGCGGTATTCACGGTCAGTTCTCGATCAATGATTCAGAGGTTGCCAGGGCGTGGAAGGGGCAGCGTGGTGGGTTCAGCGAGCCTTGCTCCTGAAGCTGGTATTGCTTCCACTCGTAGTTGTCGTCCTGGCCGAAGAAGCCGAGGGTGTCTGGTACGACGCCATCGTTGTAATGGTGCACGCGTTCGCGGATGCGGGCGCGGATGCGCTTGCCGCTCTCAGTACTGGCGTTGGCGACTTCGTCGAAGTTTTCCCGCGGGTTGATGACGAAGGTGATGTGCGCGCCGAGGTTGCGGCTTTTCATCTGCTGGTGGCCGGGAAAGTTCATGTTGATGAACAGCGGCATGCCGGCGTAGCAAAACGACCAACCGCTGTCGTCAGGGTCGGTCGGGATGGCCTGGGGCCAGGGGTGAGGGTCGCGCGCGTGAACGCCACGCAAGACTTTCCAGGCCAAGGCCTGTTGTTCGGCAAGGGTCATTTCGCTGGCCGTTTCGAGAAACACCACCAGGGGGCTGCCGATGCGTTGCTTGACCGGCACGTGCTTGATGTTCACGACATAGTCGGCAAGCCCCTTGGCCATGTCGTCAGCCAGGTATTCGGCGCGTGCGAAGAGGATGTGGCAGGTTTCGGCAGCCACTGCCTTGCGCCCGAACAGGCAAGGAAATTCGGGGTTGGCAAGGACGCCTTTGAAGTGTTGTATGGTCGTGTAGGTCCAGTGTTGCGAATTCCGGACATGTTCAGAGGCCGCGTCTAGCGCATCCAGGCGATAGCAGTTTCCATAACCTGTAAACATGATTTCCCCAGGCGTTTAAGATAAGTGGACGTTCCAGTCATATGCAGGCAGTTTGTTTGTTTATCTTTGTTATTTACCTGCATTTTCTGAGACGGCCCTCAGGTTGTAAAACGCGTGGAACTATGACCTACTATTAGTCTCACTCATGCTTCGGAAGACCCCATGTCGGAACGGATTCAGGCTTTGCACGCGCTGCGTGCGTTCGAGGTGGCTTCTCGATACGGGTCGTTCACCCGGGCGGCGGAGGAACTGGCCTTGACCCAAGGGGCGGTCAGTCACCACATCAAGACCCTGGAAGCGATGTTCGGCTGCGACCTGTTCGAGCGCCGAGGTCCCAAGTTGCGCCTGACCGAGCACGGGCGGTTGTTGGCCCAGGAGCTCAAGGTTGGCTTCAAGATCATCGAGAATGCATGTGCGTTATTGCGTCAGGACCGCTATGGCCTGCGTTTGAAAGCGCCATCGACTTTGACGGTGCGTTGGCTGCTGAGGGCGCTGGATGCGTTCAAGAAGGTCGATGACAGTTGCAGCGTGCAATTGTCGAGCGTGTGGATGGACATCGACACGGTGGATTTCTATTCCGAGCCCTACGATTGCGCGATTTTGCTGGCCAGTGGGCGTTTTCCGGCCGATGTCGAGAGTTTCAAGTTGTTCGATGAGTGGCTGATCCCGGTGTGTCACCCAGATTACCTGGATAACCCGCAGCCGGACCTGGGGGATCTGCGTCACTGTGAATTCCTTCATCCGTCACCGGATAGGCGAGACTGGCGGCGCTGGTTGGCGCGTATGGATGCGTTGGATATCAGCATCGACCATGGTCAGGTGTTCGATACGCTCGACCAGGGGATTTCCGCGGCGCAGCAAGGGTTGGGGATTTCGGTGGTGGACCTGGTGTTGGCCAGTGCTGACTTGGCGGCGGGGCGGTTGGTGACGCCGTTCAAGCATGCGGTGGCGACGGGGGATGGTTATTACATGACCTGGCTCAAGGCGAGTCCCAAGGCCCGGCAGATGGGCAAGCTGCGTGAGTTCCTGCTGGGGCAGGTGCCAGCGTTGGCCTACAAGGATATCAATTACCTATACGGGTGATTTCTCGGTGTCGCTCTTGCTCTTCTTTGCTTCTCGTGTGCGCAAGTTCAGGTTCAGCCGATTGCCACGACAGGAGGCCGGGAGACCGGAGGCAGCGGTTGGAGCCTCGCGCGGTTTGAATGCCGCGCCTACGTTGGTGACCTGACGTCTGGCGTGTTGGTTTCTGGATGCGTGAGCATCCATTTGCCAAGGCGACGCGTCATCACTTTTAAACTTCCTGAAGTCGCAACCGGGTGTGTTTGAACGGGTGCGCACTCGCGAATTCTGCCGTTGTCGAACCTCCCATCGGCGACTGGAGGTAGAATCACCTCTTGAATCGAACAGCCATTCTGAGGACAACGCAGTGAATGTGCAGCAGGGCTTCGTCCTGACCCGACACTGGCATGACACCCCCCAAGGCACCTGCGTGGAATTCTGGCTGGCTACCGACCAAGGCCCCCGCCAGGTACGCCTGGCCCCTCAGGCGTCAATCGCCTTCATCGCCAGCGAAGACGCCGACCGCACCCGCGCACTGCTGGCCAATGAAACGGCTGTCGAACTCAAACCGCTGGACCTGCGAACCTTCGAGCAGCAACCGGTGATGGGCCTGTACACCCGCCAGCACCGCCAGCTGATGCAACTGGAACAACGCCTGCGCAGCGCCGGGATCGAGGTCCATGAGGCCGACATACGCCCCCCCGAGCGCTACCTGATGGAGCGCTTCATCACCGCTCCCGTGCAGTTCACCGGCAAACCCGACGCTCAAGGGGTCCTGTGCGACGCCCAGCTCAAACCCTCGCCGGACTACCGCCCAAACCTGCGCTTGGTCTCGCTGGACATCGAAACCAGCGAGCGCGGCGAGCTCTACAGCATCGCACTGGAAGGCTGTGGCCAGCGACAGGTCTACATGCTCGGCCCAGCCAATGGCGATGTTCAAGACCTGGACTTCGACCTGCACTACTGCGACAGCCGCACCGAACTGCTGACCTGCCTCAACCAGTGGTTGTCCACCCACGACCCCGACGCCATCATCGGCTGGAATCTGGTGCAGTTCGACCTGCGGCTGTTGCACGAACATGCCAAGCAACTGGACGTGCCACTGGCGTTGGGCCGCAATGGCGCTGTCCTGAGCTTGCGCGCCCAGGCCAGCCGGGGCCATGTGTTTGCCGATGCCCCCGGTCGCCTGCTGATCGACGGAATCGAGGCGCTGCGTTCGGTAACCTGGAGTTTCCCTTCGTTCAGCCTGGAGAACGTCGCCCAGACTCTGCTAGGGGAGGGCAAGGCCATCGAGACCCCTTACCAGCGCATGGACGAAATCAACCGCATGTTCGCCCAGGACAAGCCATCGCTGGCGCGCTACAACCTCAAGGATTGCGAACTGGTCACCCGCATCTTCGCCCATACGCGGCTGCTGGAATTCCTGCTGGAGCGCTCGTCCGTCACCGGTTTGGCGGTGGATCGCAGTGGCGGGTCGGTGGCCGCGTTCTGTCATCTGTACATTCCGCACATGCATCGCCTGGGCTTCGTCGCCCCCAACTTGGGCAGTCGCCCGGACGAAGCCAGCCCCGGTGGCTTCGTCATGGACTCGCGCCCTGGCCTGTACGACTCGGTGCTGGTACTGGACTACAAAAGCCTGTACCCCTCGATCATCCGTACCTTCCTCATCGACCCGGTGGGACTGGTCGAGGGCTTGCGCCAGCCGGACGAGGAACACTCGGTGGAAGGCTTTCGGGGCGCGCGCTTTTCGCGCAGCCAGCATTGTTTGCCGGCTATCGTGGCGCGGGTGTGGCAGGGCAGGGAGGCGGCCAAGCGTGAAGGCAATGCACCGCTGTCCCAGGCGCTGAAAATCATCATGAATGCGTTCTACGGCGTGCTCGGCTCCAATGGTTGCCGCTTCTTCGACCCACGCCTGGCATCGTCAATCACCCTGCGCGGCCATCAGATCATGCGCCAGACCCGCGCGTTGATCGAGGCGCGAGGTTATGACGTGATCTACGGCGACACCGACTCCACCTTCGTCTGGCTCAAAGGGGCCCATGGCGAGGAGGCTGCGGCCCGAATCGGTCGCGCGCTGGTGGCTGAGGTCAATCAGTGGTGGCGCCATCACCTGAGTGAGACCATGGGCCTTGAGAGTGCCCTTGAGCTGCAGTTCGAAACGCATTACCGGCGCTTCCTCATGCCCACCATTCGTGGTGCCGACGAGGGCAGCAAGAAGCGCTACGCCGGCCTGGTCCAGCGCACCGATGGCAGTGACGATGTGGTGTACAAGGGACTGGAGTCGGTACGCACGGACTGGTCGCCCTTGGCCCAGCAATTCCAGCAGGCGCTGTATGGGCGCATCTTCCGCGGCGAGCCTTATCGCGAGTATGTCCGGGAGTTCGTGCGAAGCACCCTGGCAGGCGAGCAGGACGCATTGCTGGTTTACCGCAAACGCCTGCGTCGGCCACTGACCGATTATCAGCGCAACGTGCCACCCCATGTGCGCGCCGCACGCATGGCCGACGACTACAACAGCCGCCTGGGGCGCGCGCGGCAATACCAGAATGGCGGATGGATCAGCTATGTGATCACCACCGCAGGCCCGGAACCGCTTGAAAACCTGCAGTCGCCCATCGACTACGACCATTACCTCAGTCGCCAGCTTCAACCCGTGGCAGACGCCATCCTGCCCTTTGTCGGCGATGACTTCTCGGCGTTGACCGATCGTCAGCTACTGCTGTTCTGAGGCGGGTATTACCTATCTAGCGCCCTGAAACACCCTTGCTGCCTAGGCTGGCGGTCTTTGTCGACCACGAGGCCGCGAGCATGGGCACGAAACCATCGCCACACACACAAACCGCCACGCAAGACAATGTGACGGTCGAAGCCCAGCGTTTCGAAACCTATCGAAAGGCGAGCAGGGCCTACCAGGACGGAATCATTGGCAGGCGGTTGCCTGGATGGCTGCGCGATGCGCCGGTCGCACAGTTACCCGAGATCGGCAAGGCATTGGCCCAGAGCCTTGCCTGCCGGCAGCAACTGAACAGACTGCTGACGCGCCTGCAGGATATCGACGGTTTCGTCGAGTCGGCCTTGGCAACCGCATTGCAGGACCGTTACGGCATCACCGCTAACCTGCGCCGCATGCGGTTTCTGGAGGGGCGCCGCGAACCTGTCATCAACGAGCAACCGGTAGGCGCGCACCTGACGAAAGTGGTGTACGAAGAAAAGCCGTTGCTCGAGGTCGCACTGCGTAACTTCACCGCCGAACAGGCGCTGGCAGGCGGCCAGCCGGTGGGCAACCGTCTGCTGATGCCGCGCCAGGGTTCGGTGAAGCCGCCCACGGCCATCGAGTTCGCGGCCCTGTGCCGTGAGCTCGATCTGGGTGAGGCCTACCAACGCCACCTGGACTCGATCCTTTCGCCCGGCGACCGCGACGAGCGCGTGGAGGCCTTGCTGCGTGACGCCAGCCGCTTCAGCATGCTGGTCGACGCCTACAAGGCCAGACAGGAGCAACAGCTGGACGACAGCGAGCTCAGGTTGCTGGTGGCCATGTGCATCGACGGCAAGTTGCTGCGCCTGGCGGGCGATCTGGTGGTTGCCAGGCGTTTGAGCCTGCTGGGGTGCGAGCTGGAGCAGATCGTCGTGCTGCAAGCCATCGACCAGGGGCCGCTGCTGGACACGACCCGGCGTCTGCTGATGCATGTCCCGGGTGATCCGGTGGCAGCCTGGAGTGCCTTCGCAAGCATGGATGAGCTTGCGCGCGCGCTTGGCAATCGGCTGCGTGAGCCGTCCTACCAGCGATTCTTCACCCGCTTCGTGCGCCGCCGTGACAGCCAGGCATTCTTCTCCACGATCATTCCCGATTACGCCGATTTGCCCGCATGGGCGACGCTGGACCTCAAGCCGCGCTTACGCGCCTACCCGGCACCCTTGTTCAATAGCCTCGCCCATGCCCGCGTCCGCCAGATCAAGGACGATGCCGCCGTCATCGCCATGCCGGTCGCCGAACTCGATCGTGAAGTCCAAAGGGCCCATGACGAACGCCTGGCAGCACAGGGCTGGACACTGCTCAACGTGGCAGGTCTGTTCGTTCCTGTCATCGGTGCCGCCTTGCTGGCAGTGGCCGTGTGGGAACTGCTGGACGAGGTTTATCACGGTATCGAAGCGTGGCGTGATGGCGACCACCAGGAGGCGCTCGACCACTTGACCAACGTAGCCATCGACCTTGCGGCCATTGGTGCCGTGGCTGTCGGGGGAGTGGTCGTACGGCGGTTGTGGACGCGCTCTTCGCTGGTCGATGCCATGGTGCCCGCGCAATTGGAAAACGGCAGTACCAAGCTCTGGCAGCAGGACCTGATGCCCTACCGCAGCACATCGCCTGGCGCGGCGGCAACCCGGGATGCGCAGGGCATCTGGCGCTTGGGCGATCACGCCTGGATCGAGATGGACGGGCATCATTATCCGGTGGTCGAGCAAGGTGGCGAAGGGCAGTGGCAGTTGCGTCCGCATAACGGGCATGGCCCGGCCCTGCGAAGCAATGGTGCCGGCGCCTGGCGACTTTGGAGCGAGCAGCCGGCAGACTGGCGCGACACCCATCGGATGTTCCGCCGGCTGGGTGAGCCGCTCAATCAACTGAACGACGAACAAATCGATCAGGTACTGCTGTTCCAAGGTATGGATGGTGACCATGTACGGGCCCTGCATGTCTATGGCCTGGCGCCTGAGCCTGGAATGCTCGACAGTGCACAGCGCATCGGCCTTGACCAGCGTATTCGACGAGCGATCAACCGTTTGCGTGGTGGTGAGGTGGTCGACGATCCGATGGTGCTGGACCAGGCCCGCGGGCTGACAGGCGCCCAAAGCCTGTCCGACCAAGCGTTGGCTGAGCTTGCCTGGACTCAGCGACGGCTGTTGCTGGGACGTTTGTACGAGGCCCAGCAGCCCGTAGAAAGCCCGGGCAGCGCCACGCTGCGCCGGGTCTTCACGGGGCTGTACCCGCGAGCCGCGCAAGCGCTTGTCGAGGCAGCCAACGTACAGGACCGCCGAACCCTGCTGGAGCACGGCCGGGTGCCATTGCGTCTGGCTGAGGCGGCGCGGCGCTGTGTGCTGGGCATTCGTACCGCGCGGGTGTTCGAGGCATTCAACATCGATACACCGCAAAACGCAGACCTGGCGCGCGTCGCGCTGGGGATGCTCAAGCACCTGCCAGGTGGCGAGCAGGGTATCCGCTGGCGCTTGTTCGAGGGTTATTTTCAGGGGCCATTGCTAGCCTCGACCGAGCTAGGGCAGCAAGCGTTCGACCTGGTGCACACCAACGGCGCCTTCCAACTGCGCGACACCCACGGCGTGCTGTTGGGTGAGCCAGGGGAGCTGTTCGACGTCATGGCCAGGGCCTATGGCGCGAGTCAGCGTGAAGCCATGGCAATCGCCGAACCTTTCGCGCACAACCTTCGGGTGATCCTGGGACTTGAAGCGGCGCAGCGAAGAGCCGAGGTCAAGCGCTTGCTCAGTCCGTTGCGCCCGGGTGCGACCCGCTTGCCCTTGCGCTTGGCCGACGGTCGCCTCGGCTACCCCCTGGGCGGGTGCAGTTCGGGCGAATTGCGAGGTGCCGATCGTTCGCTCAGTGCAATGTTGCGTGAGCTGTACCCCACGTTCACCGATGAGCAGGTGGAGGCCTGGATCACTCATGTGCAGCGGTCCGGACGCCGGGTCGAGACGGTATTGAGCACGCTGCAGCAGCAGCTGACCGTCTTGCGCAACACCCTGAGCGCCTGGGTGGGCGAGGTCGAGGGTGATGTCTGGGAGGATCGGGACAGTTTTCGTACGACGATGATCGACTGCTGGCGTCGAACGGTTTCGGTTGGCGAGTCGCAACTCAATACCGACCAGGACTACCGCATCATGACCTACAACTCCAGGCTCGGTGAGCTGCCGCCTATACCGGCGCAGGTCAGCTTTGCCCATGTTTCCGAAATGTCATTGCTGCGCATGGATCTGGAGGACCTGCCTTCGAGCTTTCTATTGGCTTTCCCTCGCTTGCAGGTCCTGGACCTGGGCGGCAACTACCTGACCCGCCTGCCGCAGTCGTTGTTGCAGATGCAACACCTGCGTCATCTCACGTTTACCAACAACGAGATCGTCCTCGATATGGCGCAATCCGCCATGCTGGCCAGCTGTGGCAACCTGGAGTACGTCGATCTGTCCTACAACCCGCTGGGGCGCGCGTTCACCTTGGCTGGGTTGACCCGACTTCGCTGGTTGAATTTGCGCAGCACGGCCATCAGGCAGTTTCCCAGCGGCCTGCTCAACCATGAGCTGGTCTACGTGGATCTGCGTGAGAATCGCATCAGGCATATACCCGAGCGCTTCTACCAGGCCTCGCTCCGTACCCGGCGCAGTATCAGGTTGGCCGGTAACCCGCTGGGCGAGGCAGAAATGATGCGTCTGCATGCTTCGCTCATGGATATTTCCGAACCCGTGGACGAAGCCTTGCGCAATGAACAGCTCGCTCACGCACGTCAAGTGTGGGGGGATGCCATCGGCCCACGGTTACGCGGCCTGCTGATGGCGGCCTGGGAAACCGTCGATCAGGGCGCCGTGTCGGAGCGGTTGTTCCGGGTGCTGCAGCAGTTGGTGCATTCAGCCGATTTCCACATCGATGCCCCGTCCCTCGCAAACCGGGTGCTGGCCCTTCTGCAGGCGATGGCGATGGATGCCTCGCTGCGTGACGAACTGTTCGTCGTGGCCAATGACGAGTGGGGTTGCCAGGACGGCGCCACTTGGTGCCTGAGCAACCTGGAGCTGAATGTGCTGACCTGGCGTGCTCGGACCCGGGTCGGGGGAAACCCAGAGCGCAGTCTGCTCGCGCTGGGCAGGCGTTTATGGCGTCAGGATGCCGTTGATCGGTATGCCGCGCAGGAGATCCGCTTACGGCAACAACGGGGTGGCAATCCAGATGAGAGCGAGGTCGGGCTGGCTTATCGGGTTGGTCTTCGCGACCGGCTGGGTTTGCCGATTACGGTGGGTAGCATGAGCTTTCGCCTGTTGTCAGGCGTCGATGAAGCAGCCTTGGCAGAGGCTGAAACCAGGATTCTCGCCTGGGAGCAGAACGTAGACGACGTCGCACGCTCGCTGGTGGATCGTGCCTTCTGGCGAGAGCATTTGGAGCGCACCTATCCTGATCGCTTCGCGTCGGTCGACGAGCCATTCAGGCAACGGCTTGAAACGGTGCTCGACGATGACACGCTGACTGATGAACAGCGGCGTGATCAGTCGGATGCGACCCTTGAGGAGCAGCGTGCCGCCCGGCGCGCCTTGATGCTCGACATCACACTCAGGGCCATGGAAATCGGCCCGGAAGACCCCGGGATCGACGTCTGACCGCGGCCCGGCGCAAACCATTGAGCCCCTGCGCGCCCGTGGCTTTGGACTATGCTCAGTCAGGGTATCGGCACTTTCTGAAGGGCTCGACGTCCGAGTCTGACGCAGGGCTGGAAACTGTCAGTTACTTTTCCTTGGCCACTGGGCGTTGGAACTGGTTTAGGCTCCGGATCGGATTTTTCTCCGTGATCTGTAGTCATTGGTTTATCGAAACATTAAGGAGATGCGCATGCTCGTCCGGTCACTGACCCTCGCCACCTTGCTCGCCGTCACAGGCCCTGTGTTCGCCGCCGACAGCGACGCGCCACTGGCCAAGGAACTGGGCAAGGCACGGCCCTTGGTGATCATTGCCCCGAGTTCAGCCGACCCGACCTTGCGGGGGCTGAACGAGGCACTGAAGGACCCCGCGACCCAGGCTGCCTTCAAGGAACGCGGCCTGGTGCTATACAGCGTCGCCAACATGATGGGCAAGCGCGAGGACAAGAACCTCGAGCAACAGACCACCATGGCCCTGATCCGCGAGCTCAAGCTTGGGGCAAGCAAGGGGACCAAGGTCATTCTGGTGGGCAAGGATGGCGAGCGTCATATGCTCAGGGACGACGACACCGGCGAGAAGATCGACCCACAGGTGATCCTCAAGGCCGTCGACGACCTGCCGGCCAGCGAGAAAACCATCACTGCGCCGGAACCGGTAGCGGCTGCAGCTGCACCCGAGCCCAAGGCCAAGGACAGCAAGCCGGCGAAACCGGCCAAGCCGGCGGCGCCCCCCAAGCCGCTGGAAGACTGACCACCCTGCACGGACCTCGACTGCCGCCAGCTGACGGGGTCTGAATGTATCGCTGTGTATCTGTCACGGCAACAGACGCATTCTCATACCAAACGCAGATTGTGGTGATACACCTGCGACACATCCAAGCGGCTTAATGGCTCCACTTCCCAACCACAAGTGGAGCAACACCATGACTCATGCACGCAATACTCTCGGACTGCTCGGCGCTGCACTGATCGGTAGCATGGCCTTTGGCAGCACTGCGTTCGCGGCCGAACCGCTGGCCCAGGGTTATCAACTGGCTTCAGCCAAGGTCCCAGGCGAAGGCAAGTGCGGCGAAGGCAAGTGTGGTGGCAGTGCCAAGGCTACTCACGGTGAAGGTAAATGCGGCGAAGGCAAGTGTGGCGCCAGCACCAAGGCCGGGGCAGAGGGCAAATGCGGGGAGGGTAAATGTGGCGATGCCTCCTTCGCTCGAACCGATACCGACCACGACGGCAAGGTCTCGCGCCAGGAGTTTCTGGTGGTGGCAAAGGACCGTGCCGCCGACTTCGACAAGATCGACCGCAACCACGATGGTTTCATCTCCGAGCAGGAAGCCTACGATCATCTGAAGTCGATCTACCAGGCCAACGGCAAGGCCATGCCTGACGGGCTATTCAGCCACCTGGCCGGCAAGTCCTGACCCTCACCCTTGCGTTACCCACGACGCTCCCTGCCGGGCAGGCGGGCGTCGTGCCTTATGGAGTGACCGCCATGAATCACAACCCAATGCGTGCCGGCCTGGGCCTGCGTCGCGGATTGCTGCGCGAACTGCTGGTAATGGAAGACGGCGCGGTCGACTTCCTGGAATGCGCGCCGGAAAACTGGATCGGTGTCGGGGGGGCCTATGGCCAGGGGCTGGCACGGTTGGCCGAGCGCTTTCCGATCACCTGCCATGGTCTGTCCCTGTCCCTGGGCGGAAGCCTGCCGCTTGACCGTGCTTTTCTCGACCAGACCCGCCAGTTTCTCGACCGCTACCACGTCGGGTTGTACAGCGAGCACTTGAGCTACTGCAGCGACGATGGCCATCTGTACGACCTGATGCCGATACCGTTCACCGACGAGGCCGTGCACCACGTGGCCGCGCGAATTGGTCAGGTTCAGGACCACCTGCAACGGCGTATCGCCGTGGAGAACATCAGCTATTACGCCGCGCCCTACCAAGCCATGAGCGAGCTGGAGTTCATCAATGCGGTGCTCGATGAAGCCGATTGCGACCTGTTGCTCGACGTCAACAACGTGTTCGTCAATGCCTGTAACCACGGTTACGACGCAGCGGGCTTCCTCAATGGCTTGCCGGTGGCACGAGTAACCGGCATGCATGTGGCCGGGCACTATGACGAGGCGGATGACCTCAAGGTCGATACCCATGGGGCGCCCGTGAAAGAGGCTGTCTGGTCGCTGTTTCACGCTGCCTGTCGGCGCTTCGGTACGCAACCGACGCTGCTGGAACGGGATTTCAACTACCCGCCGCTGGCCGAGCTGCTGGCGGAAACCGCGCGGGTACGCGCCGTGCAACAGGCAGCACAGGAGGACCGTGATGAACGAGACGCTGCGTGACCAGCAATGGCGCCTGGCCCGGCATCTTCGTGACCCGAAGGTGCATGCGCCACCACCGGGCATCGAGGCGAGGCGGCTCAAGGTGTACCGCGATCTGTTCTACGGTTCCATCGAGGGCTTGCTGGCGGGGAGTTTCCCGGTAATGAGGGAGACATTGGGCGATGCCGCCTGGCATGCGCGGGTGCATCACTTCTATGCCAACTACCGCTGCCAGACGCCCTTGTTCACCGAAATTGCCGAAGCCTTCATCGACTACCTGCAAGGCATCGAACTCGACGCACCCTGGCAGCTGGAGCTGGCCCATTACGAGTGGGTCGAAGCGCAGTTGTACCTCAGCGATGCACAGGACCCGCCGCATGACGCCAGGGGTGATCTGCTCGAAGGTGAGCCGCTGTTGTCCTGCACGGCCAGGGTGTTGGCCTATCAATGGCCGGTAGAGCAGATCGGCCCGCCGTTTCAGCCCCAGCAAGCGCCCGCCGCGCCAACCTTGCTGCTGGTCTACCGCGATGCTGACCTGCAGGTGCGCTTCGCCCGGCTGACAGCCATGGCCTATCAACTGCTGGCCGTGGTTTCAGGCACTGGCCGCGCGCGCCTTCAGGCCTTGGGTGATGTAGACCTGCAAGGCCTGGCGTTGCTCACTTCACTGCGCGAGCAAGGTGTGATCGTAGGCACTCGTTGATCTTCAGACGGGGGCGTGCTGGCCGGTCATTCCGGGCAAGGGCGAGTTTCTCCAGCCGCGCCCCGAGTCGACCCAGAAGTTCACCGACAGTGAGGTGGAGCGAGACTCCACCTGGTGGAACCAACCCTCCGGCAAGAACAGCAAGTCCCCCGCCTGCAGCACCACCTCCATGAAATGAACCGCCTGGCAGCCCGGGAAACGCTGCGGATCCGGCGCCTTTGGGTCCACATCGCAACCCTCCAGTCCCCCGTCGGGCGATGTTGCCCAGCAGCCGAGCGCATCGCGATGATGGGGAGCGGCCAGGATGAACGACTTCTCCCCCCACACCTGAGCGAACAAGTTGTCGCTGTCATCGCGATGCAAGGGTGTCAGCGTGCCCTTCGGGCCGATCCAGATCCTTGGTGGTATGAACTGCGCCGCGTTGAAGTAGCGCGGATAGCGAATGTGTTCGAGCAACTGCGCAGGCAGAATGTTGTTGCCCATGTATGCCGGCGGCTGACCGTGTCTGCTTGGCGGGGCGGGTGCATCCAGGCTGGCGATGAATTCGGCCATCGAGGTCGAGCGGAAGTCGCGTTCGGTGGAGAAGGTTTTCTTCACGTAGTCGCCATGGCGGGTGATGCCTTGCAGATTGGCGAACAGCTCCAGCGAAGCCTGGCGACCGGTGGTGAACAAAGGCCAGTCCTGCAAAGCATCGCTGATCACCACAGGAATGCCATGCAGCATGTAACGTTCACGGAACGCCTCGACCGACAGGCTGCTGTGCGCACGACGCTCCACGCTGAGCAAGGGCGGCTGGCTGGCTGAAAGGGCATCGCTCAGGCGGGGACGTGGAGGGTAACGGCGGTTGGCCTCGACCCTGGGGGCGCTGGCGCCATTGAGCGCCATGTCGATGGCCTGAGGCAGCAAAGTGGCAAGGCCAAGATTGCCGTCGATCTTGAGGCGGCCAGTGGCGAACAGTTCCTCGACATTGGCCTGGCCGCCCATGATGCCCATGAAGTCGGGCGTGGCCACTTCGATGGTGACATCCGGGGCAGCATGACGGCCACTGCCGCCTCGGCCGCCGGCCTCGAACCAGCACGCGTGAGTGGCATCGAAGATGAACTGGAAGGTGCCGGTCAGGCCGACACTCCCAGCGTTGGCGAACAGCTTGCCCAGAAGGATCTGCAGGTCCACGGCGCGTTCTCTTGGTCATTGATCTGAACAGAAAACGAGCGACGCGCCGGGAAATTTATCGGGACCGGGCGTGGCACTCAAGCGTGGCGAAGAAAGCGCTGGCTCAGCCACTGATCCAGGCTCAACCGTCCGGCGCCCTTGAGCAGCAGCGGTAGCAGTGCGACCAGGTAGATCAGCGGTAACTTGTAGTTGCCAAAGCCCTGGTCGGTAATGGCATAGCCCTGGGCCAGTTCAGCCAGGCTCGACCAGTGCGCCGGCCAGTGCACGGCGGCGATGGCGACCACCGTCACCACCATCAAGCCTGCCGAGGCCAGCCGCGTACCCAGGCCCAACAGCAGCAATAGTGGCAGGATCAGCTCGGCCCACATCGACAGCTGCCAGTTCAACTGCGCCGGCAGATGATTGAAGGGGAAGGGGAAGCTTGCCTGCAGGTCGCCGAACCAGTTGCTGCCGTTGAATTTTTCCAGGCCGGACTCGAAGAACTCCCAGGCCAGGAACAGCCGCAGCGGCAGGTCGGCGCTCCAGGTACCGAAACGGTCGAAAAGGGTCAGGGCGCGGGTCAGGGTCGTCATGGTCAGGGCTCATCTCAGGAAAGGGCGGTGGTGGTGCGGCGTTGGCGCTGGGCCAGCTTGGCGGTGAGCTTGAAGGCAAGGGCGGCGAACATGATGGCGAATGCCACCGGGTACCAGCCGCCCAGGGGGACGCGCTTGTAGAACGAGAAGCAGAACACACCCGCCAGTACCCACATTCCGGTGCTGTGCAAGGTTTTCCAGGCACGCCCGCCCAACAGGCGCATCGGCGCTTTGAACGAGGTCAGGGTGAGCAGCAGCAGGAACAGGTAGCCCACGCTGCCAGGAAGGCTGGAGGTTACCGTGCGACCGGCCCAGAACAACTCGGGGAACTGCTGGGCATAGCGGTAGATCAACAGGCCATGCACGGTGTGCGAGAAAGCGAACGCCAGGCCCAGGAACCGTCGTTCGCGTATCAGCCAGCGGCTGCCACTACCGGGGAGGAAGGTCACCAGCGTCGACGCCAGGAAGGCCAGCAGGAACAACGCGAACGAACTGCGCGCAGTGGCGCGTATCGCGCTGCGCAGCCCATCCGAGCCAATGGGGTGGCTGGCAAGTACCACGGCGGTCATGGCCAAAGTCAGGCCGGCAAGGGCGGCGAACAGCTTCCAGCCGCTGGGCAGGGTGAGGGATTTCATCGAGGGCGCTCCCGGTTGTGGTGGTATGCCGAGAGTGTGAAGGCGGGGGGTATCTGCAGTGTGTCGGTGAAGGGGCGTTTGTGTATCGGACTGTAGCGATCTGGATCGTGGGCAAAGTCATGGGCCAGCGCGGGCGCTGGCCAGACTCACTTCAGTTCGATTTGGGCACACAGCCCGCCAGAGGCGCGATTGCTCAGGGTCAGCTGGCCACCCATGGCCTGGGTCAGCTGCTGGGCGATCGCCAGGCCCAGCCCGGTGCCGCCCGTGCTGCGGTTGCGCGAGCCTTCCACCCGGTAGAAGGGCTTGAGCACGTCATCCAGCTCATCAGCAGGAATGCCGGGGCCGTCATCGAGCACGCGGATCAGCGTACTGCCGCCCTCGCGGGACACTTCCAGCTCTGCAGCGCCAGCGAACTTGAGGGCGTTGTCGATCAGGTTCACCAGCACCCGGCGCAGGGCATGGGGACGGGTCTCCAGCAGGCTATCGGTGGTGCCATGCCGGGCGACCTGGGCGCCGCTGTCCTGATAGTCGAACACCACGCTGTCGAGGAAGGCGTCGAGGTTGATCCGGCAAGGCGCTTCGGTGCTGCTGTCCATGCTGCGGGCGTAGGCGACGCCCTCACGCACCAGATGCTCCATGGCGTTGAGGTCGCTCCACAGCTTGTCCTTATCGGCGCCATCGTCCATGACCTCGACCCGCAGCTTCATGCGGGTAATGGGGGTTTGCAGGTCATGGGAGATCGCGGCCAGCAGTTGCATGCGCTCCTTCAAGTAAGCGGCGATTCGCGCCTGCAGCGCGTTGAACGCAGCCGCGGCGTAGCGAACTTCTCGCGGGCCGCTTTCGTCCAGTTGCACGCCAGGTTTGTCCGGGTCGAGGTTGTCCACGGCCTGGGCCAGGCGGGTCAGTGGGCCGATGGCCAGGCGCACGGCCATCCAGGTGCACAGCAACAGGACAAGCAACTGGATCAGCAGCACCGTTGGCAGCCAGGTAGCCATGGGCACCGGTGCCGGCGTGACATCGATGGTCAAGGGCGCGCCATCCGCCAGGCGTAAATGGACCTGGAAGTGCGCATTCGGGCCAGGGATATCCTGGAAGGTCAGGCGGTAGTCATGGCCGATGGCTTTTACGATCGAATCGGCGGCCATCGGCGGGTTCTCGGTTGGCATCGCTTCGCCCGACTCCCCCGGGTCGAGCCGGTAGCGGTAGGTGCGCCGCTCCAGGCGAGGCAGCCAGCTGGCGCGCTCGGCCGCAGGCAGGCGGTCGAGGATGGCTACCGAGGTGGCGACGTCTTGTTCCAGATTGCTGAGCATCATCGAGCGGCTGCTGACGAACCGCTCATAGGCCTGCAGGCTGAACGACAGCCCATAGGCCAGTACCAATCCGGTGAAGAAGATCAGGGCCAGGCGCGAGGCCAGGGTGCGGGGCCATTTCATGAGGGTGACTCGAGCAGCTGCACGGGCAGTGAAAAGACGTAGCCTTCGCTGCGTACGGTCTTGATGCAGCTGGGCTCCCGAGCGTCGTCGCCCAGGCGCTGGCGCAAGCGACTGACCAGCAGGTCGATGGAGCGGTCGAAGATGTCCGCCTCGCGGCCCTGGGTAAGGTTGAGCAACTGCTCGCGGCTCAGCACCCGTTGCGGATGGTCGAGGAACACCCGTAGCAAGCGGTACTCGGCGCCGCTGAGCGCCACCAGGGTGCCTTCGCTGTCGAGCAAGTGACGTGCGGTGGTGTCAAGGCGCCACTGGCCGAAGCCGAGCAGGCGGCTGCTTTCGCTGATGGTCAGGTTGGGCGGCAGCATGCGGGTCCGACGCAGCACCGCGTTGATGCGAGCGAGCAGTTCGCGGGCGGAGAAGGGCTTGGTCAGGTAGTCGTCTGCGCCCATCTCCAGGCCGATGATGCGGTCGGTCTCGTCGTTGCGGGCGGTCAGCATCAGCACCGGGGTATTGCGGTGCTTGCCGGCACGCAGTTCGCGGCACAACAGCAGGCCGTCGTCACCGGGCATCATGATGTCGAGCACGATCAGGTCGACGCTGTTGGCTTCGAGGAAGGCGCGCATCTGCCGGCCATCGGCAACGATGCTGGTGCGCAGGCCGCTCTTTTTCAGGTAGTTGCCGACCAGCTCGCGGATTTCGCGGTCATCGTCGACGACCAGGATGTGATCGACGTGTTCCATCTAAAGCGTTCCTGTTCAGAAGGGTTGGGCGCAGTGTACCGAGCCTTTGCGTACTTGCCTGCGGCGCTTTGTATTGCAGTGTATCTGTACCAGATACAGCAACTGGCTTAAGGTACTGAATTTAAAGGAGATTAACTGGTCTCCAGAAATCTTCCCCCAATATATCCCCAAAACTAAAATACAAAACCAGGCGAAATCGATCCCTGCAGAGCCCCGGCTATCGAGGTACATATCGGTCATTTTGGCAATATGGTGTCCGAGTCGCCGCTGGGCATCCCGGCCTTCTTGTTCAGGGAGCCGTGCAGCCAACGACCCCTGTTCATGGAATGGCGGTGGGCTGTTCCCCAGTACCAAACCCAGCTTCGCTACCGCCCGGTCTCGAGCTGCCGCGAACTCTTTGCTGATGGTGTCTGGCATGATCGTTGCGCCCGCTTTGACGCGAGCGACTGTTCGGTGATGGTGCGCCAGTTGCTTTGCAACCACCCTGTCACGACAACGTCGTATCACCTCAACTAGGCTCAGGCCTATGCACCCCAGCGTGATGCTGATCCTGAGCCTGGCTCCTGTCTTCGACTTAACTACCTGCAGGAAACCCTCCACCTCGTCTTTGAACCTGAAAGAGAGAATGTCTTGCCGGTGCTGGCCAGTGAGAAGGGCTAGGCTCTGGACGAAAAGCCTTGAAACTCGGTGATGCTGCGTTGAAAACAGCCTTGCCTGACCTTCGTCTCAAGACTTTTCATAAAGAACCTAGCCATGGCCTCCATGAAAATGTCCTTTTGCTGAGAGCGGTGATTAACCACCCGGACAACGGATGCGGCTGTTGATGGCTTCCACTTCAAATACATAGAGTTCAGCTGGTAGCCCTGCCTGTGCGATTGGGGGGGATAGCTAATAGGAACGCCCTATTAAAATCCATCTCGATAATGTTTTTATCAATTTTCTTTAGATTATCTAATTTGGTTATGACATGTTTTGTAAATCAATTCTACTTGCGAGCTTAAAAGCCTCGATAAAATATTGGCTCGTGACGCCGGGCCCCTCTGACGGTTAACAGCCGCCATGTCGGAGTCATAGTTGTTAAACTACGACTGTCGAGGAGGGGCCTATGTCTGCCCTCAGTGCTTATCTCTCTCAAGATGTTTTTGGTACTGATCTATGGCTCTGGCTGTCTTTCTTTGCCGTTGTCTTGACCCTGTTGGCTCTTGATCTAGGAGTTCTTCATCGCGGCAATCGTGAGATTGGGGTCAAAGAAAGCCTAATGCTCTCTGCAGGCTATATTGGCATGGGGCTGCTGTTCGCAATTTGGGTTTATTTCCAGAAGGGAAGCGATGCCAGTATGGACTATGTGACAGGTTTCTTGATTGAGAAATCCTTGTCCATGGATAACGTTTTTGTGATCGCGCTAATATTTAGCTTTCTAGCGATACCACGGCAGTACCAACACAGGGTCCTATTCTGGGGGATCATGGGGGTGATCGTACTGAGAGCTATCATGATCGGCCTTGGTGCGGCGCTCATCGCGAAATTCAGTTGGGTGCTCTACTTGTTTGGTGCTTTCCTAGTATTTACGGGTATAAAAATGCTGTTTGCGCGTGTCGATCATGCCCCGGATCTAGAAAATAACCGTTTTGTCAAGTATTTGCGCAGTCATCTCCGCGTTACCAAGGAGCTGCACGGGCAAAGTTTTCTGGTGAGCTTGCCAGACGCAAGAGGTAAAAATGTTTTATGGGTGACGCCGCTTTTCCTTGCGCTTGTTCTTATCGAGTGCGCCGACTTGGTGTTTGCTGTTGATAGTGTGCCTGCTATATTTGCCATTACCCAAGATCCTTTCATAGTCTATACATCTAATATTTTTGCCATTCTCGGTTTGCGAGCCCTTTATTTTGCGCTGGCAGCCATGATAAGTCGTTTTGTTTATCTGAAGTATGCGTTGGCACTGGTGCTCGTATTCATTGGCGCAAAAATTTTCCTTCATGATATAGTTGGTAAAGTTCCGGCAGAGCTATCTTTAAGCGTGACAATAGGTCTTCTGCTGGGTGGGGTTGTGGTTTCGCTTTGGAAAACTAAATTGCCCAAAGAGGCTGATTAAGTTTCCATTGAAAGTGTGCAAGAGTACCCTCCGACCCCTTTGCTTGGGTGGATCATTGAGCGAGAGAGTTTGCGCAATGACCATGCTGGATTCGCCGGACAGTGCCGAGGAAAGTCCTATAATGCGCTGGTCAGATGATCGGAGCGGTACCGTGGATAAGCACAGCTTTATAGGGATGGTCGAGGCTGGCGAGCAGCTGATTCAAAAGTCCTTTGATGCCATGCGCAATTACCACCACGCCCAAGACCATGGCGCTCATCCAGAAGAGGTGGAGCGCCATTGGCTGCTGGCGGAGCCCACTGGTTGAGTCGATTTCTGGCCACCTGCTCCGTGTCCATAGCGAAGGCTCCCGGGAAGGATTTGCCCCCACGGCACTAGGTTAGCGATTGCCGGATCAGCACTGTAACTAGTGTGCGATAGCCACCCGCGCCGCCAGGGTACTCTGCGACCTGCTCGCACGGGCTGAGTGATCGGGAGAACTGTCGACAGCTGATGACCGTGCCCGAATAGCTGGCGAACAGTGTGACCGTGAATATGACCGTCTTTCGAAGGTCTCCGCCTAGATACGCTAGGGCCGAGCAGGAATGGCCGCTATCGACCCTTTGCAGCCGTTCGAGATGTCTGCGAAACCAGGGGCGATTCATTTATCGATAATGAGCTCGAGCGAGTCTTTGGAGAATTGGACAAGCTCATGCTCCAGGCCTCGTTTGCTGAACTTGATTTTTACTTGGGTGTACCCTTCCTCATTGGTGTACATCCAATTCGCATGAACATCCTTGTTGCGAAGGCTCCCGCACTCCCGAAGAACTGATAAGAGCGATAAGAGCGATGAGAGCCACGTAGGCTGATCGTCTCTTTCCGAGGCGGCGTCTAACGGCTGGGTCGACCGTTGGTCTTGTGGCGAGAAGTGTCTGCCGTGCCTCGGCCGACATGGCCGAGGCACGATGCAAGAGTTACTCGTGGTGCGGCTCCCCCAGGAACGTCAGCGAACTGAACAGACTCTGCTGGGCTACCGGTCCGCCTTCAGCCAGTGGCAGGGTGGCCTGCGCCGCGACGATGTTGAGGCCTTCGTTGCGTACGGTGATGTGTGCCTTGCCTTGCTTGTCGGTGGTGGCGCTGACCTGGTGAGGCGAGCCTCGGTAATCCCCTTGCAGCGGTATATTCGCAGCCGGTTTGCCATCGAGCAGCACCTGAACTTCCAGCGTCTTGCCTGGCCCAACTTGCAGCGGGTCACTGAGCGGGACGATCGCCAAACGCAGCATGTCCAGTTTCGGTAGGCGAGCACCGCTTTGGTAAATGGCCAGGCTGTACTTGAAGCTGTGGGTGGAGGCGATCGCATCCTTGACCTGGGTACGGTCCTGATTGACCCATTGCTTGTCCGGGCGCTGCGACCAAGGCCCGTTGTCCAACAGCACGGCAAGTGCCGCAGGTGGGGTGAGCGGTTGCAGGACCGCATGATCCGCCAGGCGTTCGACAGTGACCGGGACCATCTTCCCGGCTGCGTCGAATGCCCAGGCGCGCTTGATCTTCTCCGCCTTATAGGCGTTGTCCTCGGCACCGTGGCCGTACACGGCCTCGATGTTGCCGCGTCGCTGCTCGGTCCACAGGCCGTGGGCACTGGCGTTGGCGCTGATCACCATGGCCACCAAGGCGGCCACTTTCAACGATGGATGCATGATGGTTCCTCAGCTCAAAGATTCAGGGTCAGGCTCACACTGAAGTTGCGCGGCTCCCCGGGCAGCACCCAGGAGCTGTTGTACGATCGTTCGTAATACTTGCGGTCGAACAGGTTGTTGAGGTTCAGGCCGACGGTGACTTGTTCGCTGGCCTTGTAGTGCGCCAGAAGGTCGACCGTGCTGTAGGCCTCCAGGGTGAAGTCGCTGCCGGCCTGGCCTGAGCGTTCGCCGACGTAGTTCACCGCTGCGCCCACATCCGAGCCGCGCAGGGCGCCCTCCTGGAATTCATACACGCCCATCAGGCTGCCGCTGTTGCGGGCGATGCCCAGCAAGTCGCTGCCCTTGGGCAGGGCCGCGTCGCCTTTGGTGACTTCGGCGTCGATATAGGCGTAGGCACCGATCACCCGCAGCGCGTCGGTGAGCTGGCCGCTGAACTGCAGGTCCAGGCCTTGGCTGCGCGCCTCGCCGGCCGCCACGCTCTCGCCAAGGGCGTCGGTGGTGATGACGTTCTCCTTGTCGATGTGGAACAGGGCGATGGTCGCGCCCAGGCGGCTGTCGAGCAGGTCCAGCTTGACCCCTGTCTCGTAACCCAGGCCCTTTTCAGGTTTGTACACCTGGCCCTGAGTGCCGATGGTATTGGGTTTGAACGAGGTGGAGGCGTTGGCGAATACACCCACCTGCGGGGTCAGTTGGTACAGGACTCCGATGCGCGGTGTGGCGACCTCCTTTTCCTGGCTGTTGCTGACGCCAGTGGCGCGGTTTTGCGAAGTCTGCTCGAACCGCTCCAGACGCACGCCCAGCAGCCCGCGAAGGCGCTCGGTGAACGCGATCTGGTCTTGCAGGTTGAGTGCGTAGCTTTCGGTGTGCTCGAAGAAGTCGTTGGGCCGGATGATGGCTGGCTTCGGCTTGCCGTAGACCGGGTTGTAGATGTCCAGCCCATACCCTGCGGAGGTGGCACTTTGTGGGTACTTCTGGCTGTTGCGGTAGTTTTCGTACTCCAGCCCGACCAAGGTCTGATGTTGCCAGCCGCCCAGCTCGAACTGGCCGTGCAGCTCGGCCTGGGTGATGTTGTCGTTCCATTCGAAGTCGCGTTCGCGATAGAAACGCGTGATGGTGGTGCCGACCAGGGCCTGGGGTTCGGAGCTGTTGCCCTTGAGCGTCCCCTGGGTATAGTGGTTGGCCAGGCGCAGCTTCCAGTTGTCGTTGAGAACGTGTTCCAGTGCGACGTCGAGGGTCTGATTGTCGTTGCGGATCTCGCCGTCATTCGGCTCGCCAAGGAAGGTCGAGCGCTTGACCGAGCCCATTTCGCCATTGACCGCCGGAATGCCGCGGTCGAACACCGACTCAGTGCGGGAAAACTCGGTGTCGATCATCAGCCGGGTGTCGGGCGACAGTTGCCAGCTCAGGGAGGGGCTGACGATACGGCGTTCGCTGCCGACATAATCACGGAAGCTGTCGTTGTCCTCGACCGCGAGGTTGATCCGGCCCAGCAGATTGCCTTCGCTGTCCAGCGGCGAGTTGGCATCCAGGGCAGTGCGGTAGCGGTCCCAGCTGCCTGCGCTGAGGGTAAGGGTGCTGAAGGCTTCAGCCTGAGGGCGCTTGGTGACGATGTTGACCAGCCCGCCAGGGTCGCCACGGCCGTAGAGGCTGGCAGCAGGGCCTTTGAGCACTTCGATGCGCTCGATGTTGGAGGTGTCGGGCGCGCTGTAGCTGCCGCGATTGATGGCGAAACCGTTCTTGTACAGCTCGCCGGTGGTGAAACCGCGCACGCTGTAGTTGAGGAAGGTCAGGCCGCCGAAGTTGTTCTGCCGCGACACCCCACCGGCAAAGTCCAAAGCGCGGTCGATGCGGGTGGTGTTGAGGTCCTTGATTACCTGCGCAGGCACCACGTCGATGCTCTGCGGCGTGTCGCGAATGTCGGTATCGGTTCGGGTCGCCGTGGCCGAGCGGTTGGCACGATAGCCTTGCACCGGCCCGTCGACGCGCTCTTCGAGGTAGGCATCGGTGATCGAGGTTTCGTTCAGCAACAAGGGTTCCGCCGCTGAAATCGGCTGGCCGAACAAGCCTAAGGTCAGGCCGGCCAGAAGGGGGGCGCGAGGGTTCACGTAAAGTCTCCATCTATCACGCTAAAACGTTGCATTTTTGCCCATCCTGACCTGGGTACTTACCTGCCCATCCGTGAGTTGATTGGCCTGTGTTGTCTGAACCAAGCGACACAGGCCGCACTGTTTACGCAGACGCCCGATGCGAGCGGCCTAGCTCGCGTCAGACCTGACTGAATCTTGATGAAGAAAATTTCATCAAACGGCTACGCATGGTATAGGATGTAATAACGTAACACTACTATCGTGCGCAAAAATTTTTGGAGATGTAACTTAAAGGTGTTGTGTAGGGAACTTGGGAACCACCCCATCTACCGTCCTGTGCTGTTACACGACACATCGGCGAACGTGTTCAAAAGGCTGTGAATGGACATCCCTAGGTGTCTACGAAACTACGGGCGATTCAGGTCTGGCCGATTTCAGCCGGTTGCCTACGGTCGGTTTGACTCCTTCCTTTGGCGGCCAGTCGTTTGCTCTCCCACTTTTAAGACGTAGACGAGGGTCTGCTTTGGGTCGGTTAGCGACCGTCCACCGTATCGAGTTCACCCTTGTTCTCCCCTAACGCGGAGGACAACCCATGAAAACCGCTGCTATCTACACCCATCGCCCATGGAACAAGGGAAAGCTAGTCGGGCAGAAAGCTCCGCTCCGACTCAGAGATATCTGGGCCATCCGGGTAAGGCTCCAGATCGCGGAGAAATCTAGGGATCTGGCGTTGTTCAACTTGGCAATCGACAGCAAGCTGCGAGCCTGCGACTTAACCAAGCTTCGTGTACGGGACGTAGCCCATGGAGAGCATGTGTCGTCACGAGCGATCGTGATGCAGCAGAAAACTCACCATCCCGTGCAATTTGAGATCACCGAGCAAACCCGTATGGCTTTGGAAGCCTGGATGCATCAGGCTCATCTCCGTAGCGAGGACTGCCTGTTTCCGAGCCGGCTACATGGTTCAGATCATCTCTCCACCAGGCAATACGCTCGAATAGTGAAAGCCTGGGTGACAGCCATTGGCCTTGATCCGACGCTGTACGGCACCCACACGCTGCGGCGAACGAAGGCCTCATTGATCTATCGTAGAACCAAGAATCTGAGGGCAGTCCAACTCTTGCTTGGCCATACGAAGCTTGAAAGCACCGTCAGATATCTGGGGATTGAAGTCGACGATGCCTTGGAGATGGCAGAGCAGACGGAGGTCTGATCATCCAAAGCGACGGTCGAGGGCAGACCGTCGCTAACCGACCCCAAGCGGACATCAGTGATGCCTATGGCCCTAGGCTCTGTCTGAAAAAAGCCGTCGCATACACCGCATGACACAAGCCAGCGAGACCATTGCGGCATAACTTTTTGCGAGCTTGTCGAAGCGCGTGACGATTCGGCGGTTCTCTTTTAGCCAGCCGAACATGCGTTCGATGATGTTGCGCTGTCGATATTTTGGGCGGTCAAACAGTCTTGGCAAGCCGGGTTTGGGCTTGCGTTTCATTGAGCGCAGCGGAATGACCGGCTGCATCCGATATCGATCGCAGTAACGGCGCAAGGCCTCGGCGTCGTAGCCTTTGTCAGACAGCAACCATTTGCATCGTTTGCGTGGACGACCACGCTGGTTTGTCGGGATGCTGACATCATCAAGTAACGGCTGGGCATAGCTGATGTCGCTGGCTTGGCCGCCAGAGAGAAGGAAGCGCAACGGTATCCCGTTGGCATCGCAGAGCATATGAATTTGGGTTGTCAGTCCGCCGCGACTGCGGCCTAGAGCGTGATCGGTAGGCTCGTCAGGCCCCCTTTTTTCCGCGCTCCAGATGAAGCACGGGTTGCTCGAACAGCGGTCGAATCGATCATCCAGGTGTGGGGATCGATCCAGCCTTTGTCATTGAGTCTGAGGTGCAATCGTCTGAGCATCTGATCGAATGTTCCGCGGTTTCGCCAGACCCGGAAGCGGTGATAGACCGTCGCCCAAGACCCGAAGCGCTCGGGCATATCTCGCCAGGCTGCTCCTGAGCACAGCACCCAGAGCACACCATCGAGCATCAAGCGATCACTGCTGCGGGGCCTGCCCCTGACGTGGGCTGCCGTAAAGAGATCGGCGACCACTGCCCACGCCTCATCCGAGAGTTCATAACGCTTTGCCATCACAGAATTCCTTTCCGCAGATGGCCGGCGACTGTACAGAACCCCGGCTGTTCCGGGGGCCACATTTCAGTTTCTTGGGATTTCAGACAGAGCCTAATGCGCGATATCCCAGACGCTACAAATTGCGACGTCAGTAGGCCGAGCGTAGGGAGGTGACGGGCATGGATGCCCTTCAAGCGCTGCGCCCCAGGAGGGGCCGTTCAGCGCGGTCCTCCCGGGAGCAAGCCCGTAGCGAGGGAACCCCGAAGCGAAGCGTAGGGGCCGGATGATAGGAGCCAGCGGTTTTTGCCTACTTTTGCCCAAGAGCAAAAGTAGGTCGCCGTAAAGGCGAAAAGGTGAATGAGCGCCTCCATGGCGAATGGATATTCACGCTATCTGAATGCCGCCCTTAAATCTGTGCTTTGAAGTTTGAAGTTTGAAGTTTGAAGTTTGAAGTTTGAAGTTTTGGTTTCTGGATGCGTGAGCATATCCATTTGCCAAGGTGACGCTCAATCACCTTTCCGCTCTTACAGCGGGTCACTTTTTGGCAGACGCCCCAAAAAGTAACCAAAAAAGTCTGGCTCCTATCATCCGGCCCCTGCGCTGCGCTCCGGGGTTCCCTCGCTCCGGGCTTGCTCCGGGAGGACCGCGCTGAACGGCCCCTCCTGGGCCGCAGCGCTTGACGGGCATCCATGCCCGTCACCTCCCTGCGCAAGCCCTGCGCTCGGCCTCCTGAAGTCGCATTAGGTGGCGCCTGAACTACCGCGCGCTAGAAGCAAGAGCAAAGCGAAGCAAAAGAAAGTCCGCCTCGAATTTATAGTTTTAATGTTGAATGTGCGGCTGGTTTAGCTGTTGTTGTTCGGATTTGGTATTTCATGCTCCGCTTTTGCTTTTAATGCGCGATATCCCAGACGCTGCAAATTGCGACGTCAGTAGGCCGAGCGTAGGGCTTGCGTAGGGAGGTGACGGGCATGGATGCCCGTCAAGCGCTGCGGCCCAGGAGGGGCCGTTCAGCGCGGTCCTCCCGGGAGCAAGCCCGTAGGCTCTGTACGAAAAGCCTTGATACTCGGTGATGCTGCGTTGAAAACAGCCTCGGAATGCTCATTTACAACCCGTAAACTCCGCTTCCTCGGCTGTTTTCGCCTTGCCTGACCTTCGTCTCAAGACGTTTCACACAGAGCCTAGGCATCGAAGTCGATGACGCATTGGAGATGGCAGAGCAGACGAGGGTCTTTCTCAAAATGCATACGTGACGTCCTGATGCCATTGTATCCGTTTGTACATGATTGGCGCCCATCTCGGGTGCTGGATTATTCCTTAACATCATGTATTTAAAGGGTTTTATCTGATTTTTCAATGCGTCACTGTACCGGACTCAGATACAGGAAGAGGCATATAGCAACGTGCAACGACACATCCAGGATACCTGGCAGCGGTGAAATGGCTCTCGACCGGGGAGCAACACTCCCCACACCTGAACGTTGCACAGGAGAGATGCCATGAACTTCAAGACCTTCGCCAGCGCCAGCCTGTTCGCCGTGCTGAGCCTCGGCACTATCGCCGCCCAGGCCGCCACGGCACCGATGAGCGATGCCGGTGTCATGCAGTACCGCTACGGCGACACGCTCGATATCAAGAAAGTGCTGTCGGTACAGGACGACCAGGGCAATGCCTGCGGCCTGGTGAACACCCGCATGGACTACCTCGATTCGAAAGGTCAGCAGCAGAGCGTGCAGTACCGTACGTACGCTACCGGCGGTTGCCATGAGAATTGATCGGCGCCACTGGCTGAAGATAGGCGGTGTGGCCCTGGCCTTGGTAGGCCTGGGCCTAGCCGCGAAGCCCTGGACCCATGACGATCTTGGGGCCATGCCGTCGCTGGCCGGTGCCAACCAGTGGCTCAACTCGCCACCGCTGGACGCCTCGGCGCTCAAGGGCAAGGTGGTGCTGGTGGATTTCTGGACCTGGGACTGCATCAACTGCCAGCGCAGCTTGCCGCATGTGAACGAATGGGCGCGCCAGTACGCCGACCAGGGGCTGGTCGTGGTGGGCGTACATACCCCGGAATACGACTACGAGCATGATGTGGGGACGCTCAAGTCGAAGGTTGCCAGCCTTGGTATCGAGTATCCGGTTGCGGTGGATAACGACTACAAGGTCTGGAATGCCTGGGGCAATCAGTTCTGGCCCGCCCATTATTTCGTCGATCGCAAGGGGCAGGTGCGGCATGTGCACTTTGGCGAGGGTGATTATGACGGTCAGGCGCGGGTGATCAGGGCGTTGCTGGATGAGAAAGGCTGATGGCAATGTGTCGGCTTTCATCGCCGGCAGCCGGCACCTACCGGGTTGGCGCGGGTGCCGGCTTGCCGACGATGAAGGGGGCGGCCGATTCAGCTGAAGCTGGCGAAATGCGCTTGCATCCGTCCCGCATCGGCCTGGCGCCCGGTGAACAGCTCAAAGGCCTTCACCGCCTGGAACACGGCCATGTTGCTGCCATCGAGCGTACGGCAGCCCAGCGCCCGTGCTGCGCGCAGCAGTTCGGTCTCCAGCGGGAAGTAAATGATTTCCGCCACCCACAGCCGCTCATGCAGTAGCTCTACAGGCAGTGGGGTGCCCGGCAACTTGGCCATGCCCACGGGCGTGGTATTCACCAGGCCATCGGCCTCGGCCAGCGCGCTAGCCAAGTCAGTACCTACCACCGCACGGCCCGCGCCGAAGTGCGCGTTGAGGTTGTCCACCAGCGCTTGTGCGCGGGCAGCATCGACCTCGAACAGCACCAGTCGCTCGACCCCTTCACCCAGCAGGGCATGGGCCACCGCCGATCCTGCACCACCGGCACCCATCTGCACCACCTGGCGTCGTGAGACGTCGGGCAACCCACGGCGCAGACCTTCGGCGAAGCCCAGGCAGTCGGTGTTGTGTCCCACCCGCTTGCCGTCCTTGAGCACCACGGTATTGACCGCGCCGATGCCGCGCGCTTCATCCGACAGCTCATCGAGCAGTGGCAGAATCGCCTGCTTGAACGGGTAGGTGATATTGAGGCCGGTGAAGCCTGTGAGTTGCGCCGCCTCAAGCAATTGCGCCAGCGCACTGTCCTGGACGTCCAGCTGGTCGGCGTCGATCAGGCGATACAGGTAACGCAGGGCTTGGGCATCACCTTCGTGCTCGTGCAGGGCAGGGGTGCGCGACAGTTGAATACCACGGCCGATCAGTCCGGCAAGGATGGCTTGCTGATTCATGCTGCCTGCTCCTGCAACAGTTCCGCGAAGTGACTCAGGGCCAGGCGATAGCCCTGGCTGCCAAGGCCACAGATCACACCGACGGCGATGGACGAGACGAATGAAATATGGCGGAACGGTTCGCGCTTGTGGACATTCGACAGGTGCACCTCGATTACCGGCAATTCGCTGGCGACCAAGGCGTCGCGGATAGCCACCGAGGTGTGGGTCCAGGCGCCTGGATTGATCAGAATGCCGTTGCAGCGGCCACGGGCGGCATGAATCCAGTCGATCAGCTCACCTTCATGGTTGGTTTGGCGAAACTCCAGGTCCAGGCCCAGTTCCTGGGCGCTGTCAGCACAACCCTGGGCGAGGTCGGCGAGGGTTTCACGACCGTATTGGGCAGGTTCACGGGTGCCCAGCATGTTCAGGTTGGGGCCGTTGAGTACCAGGATGAGGGGCTTCATAGCAGCATCACTTTGTTGTTTTTGGATGTGCTTATGTTTGTACCAGGTGGTTAATTACGTCAATTCGAAGCGCTGCCTCGCGTGGAAAAGTGTGCGATTATCGAACCCCAAACGCGCGATGCCCTGATCGGGCGATCATTCTGGCAGCCCGGCGAGCCTCAGGCCCTCGGCAAACAGTGCCAAGTCCTCGTCGCGATGAATTGGCATCCACTGGCGCAACGCCGAAACCCGCAACCCAGGGTCCTGTTCGCGTAAGCGCAGCATGGCTTTGTACGCGCTGTCCATGCGCCCGCTCAGCGCATGGCTGGCGGCCAGCAGGGCCACCGCCGCAAGCAGGCTGGGCAGATTCCCCAGTGCCTTCTCCGCCCACTCCACCGCCTCGTCAAAGCGCCCAGCAAAGAAATGCGCCAACGACATGCCCACCTCCATGCGGAACATTTCGGGGTCCAGCGGGCTCAGCCGTGCCGCGTGGTTGAGGTTGTCGATGGCGGTCTGCGTCTCACCCCGCAGTACCCGCAGCATCCCGCCCAGGAACCAGGCAGGCGCCAGGTTGGGATTGAGCAGGCGCGCCCGATCGAGCAGGGCGATGCCACCGTCCAGGTCACCTGCCAGGTGCCCGAGGGCATGCCCACCGCGGGTGAGCGCCACGGCATCGTCGCGGCCAAGCTCCACGGCCAGGCGCGCCAGGCGCGCACCCTCGGCGATTTCCTGGGTACGATCACCCATCCAGCCGTTGAGCTTGCGCCAGAAGTAGCACCAGGCTGCCATGCCATAGGCCGAGGCGAAATCAGGGTCCCGTTCGATGGCCTGGTAGAACAAGGGCAGCGCCTGGTCGACGGCCTCGCGGGTGCCGTTGTGCAGCTTCGCCGTGCCGCGAAGGTAGTAATCGTAGGCGCACAGGCTGTCGGTCGGCTTGCGTTTGGCACGCTCGATCTCGGCCCGTTCCAGCTGTGGGGCGATGGCGCCCACCACGCTTTCAGCCATCTGGTCCTGCAGCTCGAACAGGTCGTCTAGCCGTCCCTCGAAACGCTCGGCCCACAGGTGCTCGCCGGTGGTGGCGTCGATCAGCTGGCCCGTGATGCGCAGCCGTTTGTCAGCCTTGCGCACGCTGCCTTCGAGGACGTAGCGCACGCCCAGGGCCTGGCCGACCTGTTGCACGTCGACACGCTGGCCCTTGAAGGTGAAGCTTGAGTTGCGGGCGATGACGAACAGCCAGCGGATGCGCGACAGGGCGGCGATGATGTCCTCGACCATGCCATCGGCGAAGTAGTCCTGTTCGGGGTCGCCGCTGAGGTTCTGGAACGGCAGCACCGTGATCGAGGGTTTCTCGGGGAGGCTGGGCCCGACAGGGGCGCTCACAGGCCCGGTGGGAACAGGCGCTTCGGTGCTGCAGGCTTCGCGGACCCGGGCCACGAAGCGGTAGCCCTTGCGCGGCACGGTGCGCAGCAGACGTTGTTCCTCACCGGTATCGCCGATGGCTTTGCGCACGGCATTGATATGGCTGGTGATGGTCGACTCGGAGACGATCTTGCCGTTCCACACGCGGGCCAGCAATTCATCGCGGCCCAGCACCCGGTCGCGGTGGCTGACCAGTTGCAGCAGCAGGTCGAACACCTGCGGGCCGATGGTCACGGCCTGTCCGCGCTGAGTCAGCTCCCGACGCTGCTCGTCGAGCACATAGTCGTCAAACTCGAATGGCACGTGATGTCCTCGCGCGCGCCCTAGGCTCGGTGTCCGAGGCGACTGTTCATGGGGGTTGTTCGATGATACGGCAGCGCATCGCCGGCTGCACATGCTTGGGCGCGGTTTGAACGGTTTGGACGCAAATTCAAGCGTGCCTGGAGGCAAATCCAGCCTGCCAGCAAGGCTTTTGCCGCGGCGACGGCACACACTGCATGCCTGACGACGGCAAAGGTTGCGGTCGAGCACGCGGAGAGAGCGCCATGAAAATCGTGGTCATCGGAGGCACCGGTCTCATTGGTTCCAAGCTTGTCAACGGCCTGCGCGAGCGAGGCCATCAGGCCGTCGCCGCAGCACCGAGCACAGGGGTGAACAGCGTCACCCGCGAGGGGCTGGCCGAAGCGATGAACGGGGCGGATGTGGTGGTGGATGTCGCCAACGCGCCGTCCTGGGAGGACCAGGCCGTACTCGCGTTCTTCGAGACGTCCACCCGTAACCTGTTGGCCGCCGAGAAGGCGGCAGGGGTCGGACACCATGTCGCGCTGTCGATCGTGGGCAGCGAGCGGTTGCCGGAAAACGGCTATTTCCGTGCCAAGGTCGCTCAAGAGGCGCTGATCGAGCAGTCTGGGGTGCCCTACACCGTGGTGCGCGCCACCCAGTTTTTCGAGTTCGTCGAAGGCATTGCCCAGTCGGGAGCGGTGGGTGAGGAGATTCGCCTGTCACCGGCACTGTTCCAACCCATGGCGGCGGACGATGTGGTTGAGGCGCTCACCGACGTCGCGCTGGCGGCGCCAGCCAATGGCACGCTGGAGATCGCCGGTCCCCAAGCCACTCCGCTGGATGAGTTGGTACGCCGTTTCCTGCGGCGCAAAGGCGATGCGCGCAAGGTGGTGGCGGACGTCCACGCACGCTACTTCGGCGCCGAACTCGATGACAAGTCGCTGACCCCTGGCAAGGTGGCGCGGCTTGGCAAGACACGCTTTGAAGACTGGCTGGCGCGCCAGTGAACCCATGCAACCCCTACCGAACAGAAGGAGCTTCGCCATGTTCAGTCGCACTCTCCTGGTCGCCGCGTTCACCGCGCTGACCCTCACCCCGGTACTGGCCGCCGAACGGCCGGTCAGTAAAGTCACCGTGGTCTTTGACCACCCACTGCCGAACGTGCCGGGCAAGAGCATGCGCGGGGTGATCGTCGATTATGCCCCGGGCGCCGCGTCCCCTGCCCACCGACACCCGAAATCCGCGTTCATCTATGCAACGGTGCTCGAAGGTGAAGTACGCAGCAGTGTGAATGGTGAACCAGCCAAGGTCTACAAACCCGGTGAAAACTGGTACGAGGCGCCAGGGGCGTTTCATGGTGTCAGCGCCAACGCCAGCGACAGCAAGCCCGCCAAGCTGATGGCCGTGTTCGTGCTCGACAGCAGCGAAACAGTGTTGGTGACGCCGAGCGAGAAGTAAGCCTCAGGCGCGCTCGCCGCGAAGCCAGCGCTGGTGGTAGTGCGCGAGCCGGGTCAGCCCGAATAGCGCGCCTTGCTGCATGACCTCGGAGCGATCTCCGAAGAACCGCTGGGTTCGTGTGAAAACAGCCACGGGTTCCCCGGCGAATGCCCAGGCAAAGCACAGGGTGCCTGGCGCAACACCGTCCTGTCGCTCGGGCCCGGCCACGCCAGTGGTGGCGATGACCACATTGGCGTCGCTGTCGCGCAGGGCGCCCAGGGCCATTTCCCATGCCACTGCCTCACTGGTGAGGCCGTATCGTTCGATGGTCCTGGGGGCGACGCCGAGCAAGCGTTTCTTGGCAGTCGGGGAATAGACCACATACCCGCTTTCGAGTACTTCTCCGGTGCCGGGCACTGCCGCTAACAAGGCCACCATGCAACCCGCCGTGCAGGACTCAGCTGTGGTCAGGATCAACCGATGATCCTTGAGATAGCCGAGCGTGGCCAATACAGGTTCGGTTTCCATCAGGGGATCGACTCGTCTGTTGTTGTGCGGTGGACGCCATCCAGGGCTATTTGGTTCAGCGTTCGTTGGCCCCGATCATCCCTTGCATACGGATCGGCCTGAACTTGTTGCCACTGGCGGCTTCCTCTGTGTAATAGGCAGCAATCGCTGCACAGCGATGCGGCCAGTTGCGCACAAAGAAGGAGAGCGCGCCATGAATGCCCCTGTGACTTATTTCTGGATTGCCGTCGCCGTGATCATCCTGCTGGTCGACCTCTGGGCAATCGTGAGTGTTTTTCGTAGCGACAAGTCAGATACGACCAAGGTGGTGTGGTCCTTGATTCTCGTGGCGCTGCCGATAGTCGGGCTCGCCCTCTGGGGCGTGGCCGGGCCGCGCGGAATCAAGCGCGGCACCGGACCAACGTCCCCCGAACACAGCAAGGGATAGGAGTGCAGCATGAGCAAGGCAGACCCGTCGCAAAACACTGACACCCAGCAAAACCCCAAAGGCGAGCAGGAGAGGGATAACGACGCACTACGTCCAGACGGCTCGACGGGCACCTCCCACGACTCCACCGCTCAGAAAGCCGCGCGTGGACAGGGTCGACCCAAACGCTGAAATGGGCCCTGTGGTTGGGTGGCAAGGCTCGCCGCAAAGGCGAGCCTGCGTTTCTCACAGGATCGGTTTACCCCCGGTGACAGCATAGCGCGACCCGCTGATGTAGCTGGCTTCATCCGAGCCAAGCAGCACGTAGATTGGTGCGACCTCGACAGGCTGACCTGGCCGCCCCATGGGATAGCCAGAACCGAAGTTCCTGACAGCTTCGTCCGGCATTGTGGCCGGGATCAGGGGCGTCCATATCGGGCCTGGGGCTACGCTGTTGACGCGAATCCCACGCTTGGCGAGCAGCTGCGCCAACCCAGCCGTGAAGTTGGCAATGGCACCCTTGGTGGTGGCATAGGGCAGTAGTTTTGGCGAGGGGTCGTCGGAGTTGACCGAGCTGGTATTGATGATCGAGCTGCCCTCGGGCATGGAAGGCAAGGCCGCCTGGCAAATTCGGAAGATGGCGGTGATGTTGGTGTCGAAGGTCTTCACCCACTCGTCATCGTCGATTTCTTCGAAGGTCTCGTGGGACATCTGGAACGCCGCGTTATTGACCAAGATATCGATTCGACCGAACTGCTTGACGGTCTTCTCGACGATGTCACGGCAAGTTTGCTTTTGGGACAGGTCTCCCGGCAGCAGCAGACATTGTCGACCGGCGTTCTCCACCCAGCGCGCGGTTTCCTTGGCGTCTTCGTGTTCGTCGAGATACGCGAGGGCAACGTCGGCGCCTTCGCGGGCATAGGCGATGGCCACAGCCCGGCCAATACCGCTATCGGCTCCGGTGATCAACGCCACCTTCCCGCTCAGTCTATCGTGACCGGTATAGGACTGCTCGCCACAGTCGGGATACGGGTCCATTTTTCGTTGCGAACCTGGCACGTTTTGCGGTTGGGAGGGAAAGGGGGGAGTAGGGTAGGGGTGCATGGTAAAAACTCCTGCGGTTGAGAAGGCTCATACCTGTTCGAAACACCGGCCCGCGGCGCGTTGGCTCCGATGTGCAGTCGACTCGACGAGTGGTACTCCCCCGGCCGCCGGCTACAGCGCGACGGCGCCTGGGATCAGCGCTGCGCGTCGTCGCCAGCTGCATCCCGGGGTGGCGCCTCAGGGCTGTCTGTTTCGTTTTCACCCTGGCAGCCCATGGCCTGGTAAGCTTCGCGCAGCTTGTGTATCTGCCGGTTGTCCAGGTCCTCGAGGTCCAGCACCGAGCGTTGAGCCGATTTCGTGGCGCGGATGAGCTCGTCGAGCTTCACATGAATGATGTCGTTGTCGCGGTTTTGGGTGTTCTGGATAAGAAAGACCATCAGGAAGGTAATGATCGTCGTCGACGTATTGACGATCAGTTGCCAGGTATCGTTGTAGTGAAACCATGGTCCGGTTGCAGCCCACAGGGCGATCAGCAATAGAGCGGTGAAGAAGGTGCTCGGTTTACCGGCATGGTGGGAAAGCCATTGGCAGAACTGCGCGAATTTCATGGTGTTGACTCCACGAGGATCTACAGAATCTGACCTCCGTGGGAGCGCTGAGTCTTATTTTTCGGACTGTGCGGCGATGGCATGTCATGCGTAGGCCCAGTGCCAAGGCGATCCTTCGCCTCGGCCTACGTGGTTTAGCGGTTGTCGTCGGTCATGCCGCTGTCTTCGTCCTGGACGGTTTGTGAGTTGTCGTCCATGTCCTGGGGACGGCGATTGTCGGATTGGGTGTCGGCCCCATGCCCACCTTTTGCGCCTTGCTGATTCGCACCGCTCGCACGCTCAAGGTCGCCACGCTGTTTGTCCTCCCACGATCCCTGGCCGCCCTGCTGCCGCTCCTCAGGCCTGCCTCCGGTCGTTTGGCCACCTTTTTGTCCTGCCTCGGACGTGCGGCCAGGGTCGTTGGCGCGGCTGCCCTGGGCGTTCTGGGAGGTACCACCTTGCTGTCCACTTCTATCTTGTTCGTTAGCCATGGTCTTGAACCTCGTTTGTTCACACAGAAAAGACTGTGTTTACGTGTGAGATCAGGCAGCAGGCGATTGCTCCACTCACTTTCGAACGAGCAGACAGGGTGCACGAAATACCCAGCGCTCAATGGGTTGCGTCGTAAAAGCCGGGGTCTTGCGCAGACCCTGGCGCGCCGTCATCACAGCTGACGTTCCAAGCGAGTAAGGTAGTCGGCGAAGCCGCCCTTCGCCCGGCCATCCCGCCGGCTGCTGGTCGCCACGCTGTGTTCTGCGGTCCAGACGATCTGCGCGCCACTGGCTTCCAGCGCCAGCACCAACTGCACATCCTCATGGGCCGGTAGCGGTTGGAAACCGCCGACGTGCTGATAGGCCTCGGTACACACGCCGAGGTTGGCTCCGTGAATATGCCGATGACCCTCCAGGGCCTGGTAGCCGCTACGGTACAGCTCGCGCAGCGCGTGACTGTGCCAGGGGTGCCAGCGCTCGATGTGCACCGTGCCGCAGACCACATCGGCATGCCATTGCAGTTGCGACACCAGCCAGTGCTCCGGAACGCGGCTGTCGGCATCGGTGAATGCCAGCCAGCGGGCGCCCCGGGCGATCATCCGCGCCGCGCCCGCTCGCCGGGCAATGCCGACATTACCGGCTTGCAGTGCAAGGGTTTGCACGCCATGGCGGTGGGCGATAAGCGCACTGGTGTCGCTGCAGCGGTCCAGCACCACCAGCACCTCGACGGCAAGTCCAGCCGCTTCAGCGCGTGCAGCCGCAGCCTTGATCGCCCTTAGGCAGCGTCCCAGGCGCCGGGCCTCGTTGTGGGCGGGTACAATGACGGCGATCATTGGCAGCGCTCTTGCAGGTCCACCACGCTGGGCTGGCATGACCAGTATTCGAGCAGAAAGTCCGCCTCTTCGTGGCGCACCAGGGGGTAGAGCGGTAGGTGACGGGCCAGCAGGGCGTGTACCTCGCGACCATCTTGCGGACAACCGGCGATAGGATGGCGCCAGTGGCAGGCGAGCAACCCCCCCTCGTTGGCAAGGCTCGCCACCGATTGTTCGATCACTTGCAGCCAGTCGGTCGGGTCTAGGTAGTAGCCGATCTCGCTCAGTACCACCAGGTCGAATGTCCCGCCTGGCCAGTCGCCCGGCAAGTGCCCCTGTTCGACCAGGGCGTGGGGTGCGCCCGTCAGGCGATGGCGAGCCAGGGATACGGCGGTGCTGTCGATGTCCTGGCACAGCAGGCTGGCGCAGCGTTCGGCCAACAGCACGCTGAGCTCGCCGTTGGCGCAGGCCGGTTCGAAGATGCGCGCGTAGCACTGGCGAGGCAGGCAGGCCATCACCAGGTCACGCTTGCGGCGCTCGTACCAGCGGGTGCGGAAGGCCCATGGGTCATCGCTGGCGGCATACAACTCGGCGAAGTACTGCGCGTCGAGGCTCATGGCGACTCCTTATAGGAAAAGCAGTTCGAAGGGTTGCAGTAGGCATGTCTGCAAAGGCGCTGGCAGCACTGGAGGACGATCGCCATCGGGCTGCAGTTGGCTGGCGTGCGCGGCCAAGGCCTCCCGCTTGCGTGCCAGGCGTGCTTCGTCCACCTGCAGGCGATGCGCCCGAGGCCAGGGCAGGCGAGGGTCGTCAGGCTCGGCCCAGTGCCAGGCCCACACCGGCGCTTCGGCCAGTTGTGCCCGGCGCGACAGGGCCGCCCGCGCACCGGCGCGGCCAGCGGCCTCATGGTCGCAGTGGCCGTCGCCGCGCCAGGTGGTCAGCAACAGGTCGTCGGGTTCCAGTAGCTGCTCCAGGTGGTTGACCAGGAAGGCTTCATCGCGCGGCAGGGCTCCGTCCTTGAGGTTGAGCCGTCGCCAGTCAAGGCGGGTGAGGTCCAGGTCCAGGTGCTGCAAGGCATGTCGACTCTCCAGCGGGCGCTGGTGACGCAAGCGGTGCTCGGTCCAGTACGCGGAATCGCGGTGGCTGCCCTCACCATTGGTGGCGGATATCAGCACCAGCTCGTTTTCGCGCCCGCGAAAGCTCGCCAGCAGCCCGCCCGCCATGAGGATTTCGTCGTCTGGATGCGGCGCCAGCAGCACCAGGCGCCGGCCAGGAGGGCACAGCTGCTCGGGCGTCAGCCAGCTCGCGCGTGCCAGGTGCGCGGAATGCTGCCATTCACTCCACGGCGTGCCGGAGGCTGCCTGAATCAAGTTTTCGCTCATAAGTGCCATGCTCCTGGCGGAAGGTGGGTCACTTGCCGGCCCAATTCGGCCAAGTCTCGTTCGGCGTGGCTTTGACGCAGGTAGACCGGGAGGTCCGCGCTGAGCCGGGCGAAGTGGCTGCTATGACAGAACGGCGTAGCGCCCAGTGCCCGGCCAACGTGGTGAATGACCTGTTCGACCGCCTGCTCGACCTGGGCGCGGGTACGGCGCACCTCGACGCTGGCGTCGGCCTGGGGGTGCCTGTCTATCCAGGCCGCGCATTCGCGAAGCGCGGCGCGGGCCCCCTGCAAGGCGGCATCGACCGCTCCCAGGTGAGCGTCGGCGTGCGGATCGGGCCGAGGCTTGCGGCACTGTTCGCGCAGGTACTCGGCCAGCGCCTCGGCCGCACCGTACCAACAGGCCGCGATGCCTGCGCCGCCGTGCCAGAAGCCCGGTCGCGACAGGTATTGACCCGGCAAGCCGACGGCCAGCCCCGGCGAGTCGTCGAATGTGACGGTGACACTGGCGGTATGGGCCATGCCCACGGCTTGCCAGTGATCGGCCTGAACCTGCTGGCTGGGGTGCGCCATCTCGATGACGACCAGCTGTGGCTGGTCGTGTGCCCAGGCGGTGATCAGCGCACGGTCGATTTGCAGCGCGCCCGAACACCAGGCCTTGCGGCCTTGCAGGCGTACCTGATCGCCAGTGCGCTGGACGATGTGGGTCCGGGCATTCGGCGGTTCGGCCGCCCAAACGCCCCAGATGCCCATTTGCGTAAGCTGCGCCGCGCCACATTCGGCAAGGATCGCCAGGGCATCGGTATGGCCTTCGTAGAGTTTCGCCAGACCTAGATCGCAAGCCGCCACCCGCGCCAGGGCTTGCCAGCGTTGCAGGGTCTTGCCTTGGCCTGGGAGCGGCAGCAAGTCCAGGTGGTCGGCCTGCAAGGCATGCAACAGCGCTGGCAGCGAGCCTGCCAGGTCGATAGGGCGCGGTCGTGCGCCGAAGCGCTGCAGCAGCCGGTCGAGATGGCCTGGGTCGAAATCCGGGTCGAGACTCATGGGCTGCTCCCTCCTTGCACATTCTTCTTCCACCCCCGCAGGTTCATGGCGCACAGACAGAACTGCAGGACGATCAATGCCCAGGCTTGCACCTGCCAGCCCCATGCCACCCAGAGCACGTTGCTGCCAATGAAGCAGCAGAATCCCATGCGTCGCCGACGGGGTTGGCGCGAGCCGATGCACCAGGCCGCTGCGAGCGTGAGCAGCATCGCCGGCCATTGCAGCAGGTCGATCAGCCCCCCCATCAAGCGAGCCCCAGTTGCTTGCGCATGCGTGCGGTGATCGACTGCCGGGTCTTGCTCATCTCGGCCCACGGGTCGTCCACCTGCGCCAGCCGTTCGTGCAGGTTGCCGATGTTCCATTGGTTGGCCCCCTTGAGCTGCGTCAATTCCTCGCGCCAGATCGGTACCGACACCGGCAGGCCTTCGCGCGCGCGCAGCGAATAGGCGGCCACGGTGGTGGCGCCTTTGCCGTTGCGCAGGTAGTCGATGAAGATCTTACCCACCCTGTTTTTGGGCCCGGACACGGCGCTGAGCCGATCCGGGAAGAGGTTCGCCATGTGTTCGACGATAGCGTGACTGAACTCCTTCACGTGCTCCCATCCGGCTCTGCGGGTCAGCGGCACGACCAGGTGCATGCCCTTGCCGCCACTGGTCTTGAGGAACGTCTTCAGGCCCAACTCATCGAGCAGGGTGAGGGTCAGCTGGGTGGCCTCGAGCATGGCTTTCCACGGCAGTGCCGGGTCAGGGTCCAGGTCCAGGACGAAGCGGTCGGGGCGGTCGAAGTCCTTGTCGGTGGCGTTCCAGGTGTGAAGTTCCAGCATGTTCATCTGCACCGCTCCCAGCAGGCTGTCGGCGCGGTTGAGCACCATCGCCGCCTGGCCGGCTTCGGCCTTGCTGTAGCTGACGACATGGGGAATGTGCAACTGACCGGCGTTCTTCTGAAAGAACAATTCACCGTCAAGACCGTCCGGTGCGCGAACCAGCGCCACGGGACGGTCCTTGAGTTGTGGCAGCAGCCAGTCGGCGACCTGTGCGTAGTACTGCGCGATCTGGCGTTTGGTGGTGCCGCTGGTCGGGTCGATGACACGTTCGGGGTGGGTGAGGCGTAATTTGCCCAGCCCGTTCGGCTGAGCCGTCGTTGCGGTCTTGGCGGGCACGGCGCGCTCCAGGTCGATGGCGGTTGCAGGCTTGTCGTCGCGCAGGCCGTGGAATACCGAGTGGCGCACGATGCCGCTGCGGGTCATCTGGGCGTAGGCGACCTCGGCCAGCAGGCGCGGTTTTAGCCAGTGCACGCCGCGGGCATCGGCCCCGGTCGGCGGCTTGGGCAAGGGTGGCGTGGCGGTCTGAAGTGGTTTCAGACGGTCGCGGATGCTCGCCAGGGTGGCGGCGCTGAAACCGGTGCCTACCTTGCCGGCGTAGCGCAACTGGCCGCTGTCTTTGTCGTGCAGGGCCAGCAGCAGGGCGCCGAAGCCGTGACGGCTGCCTTTGGGATCGGTGTAGCCAACGATCACGAATTCCTGGCGCTGCTTGCACTTGAGCTTGATCCAGTCGCTGCTGCGCCGGCTCATGTAGACGCTGTCGGCACGTTTGCCGATCAGGCCTTCCAGTCCGAGCCAGCAGGCGCTGGCGAGCAGTGAGTCGACCGGTTGGTTGAAGTCCTCGGAAAACTTAAGCGTGTCCGATGTGTTGTGCTCAAGCAGTTTGGCCAGGGTTGCCCGGCGGTCTTGCACGGGCAGTTCACGCAGGTCCTTGCCGCTCAGGTACAGCAAGTCGAACAGGTAATAGGTGATGTTGTCGTCGTGTTCGGTGTCGAAGGCGTTCTGCAGGGCCTGGAAGTCGGTGCCGCCGTTCTCGTCGACCACTACCATCTCGCCATCCAGCCAAGCCGAATCGAGCCCGAGCGCCTTGAGTGCCTCGACCTGGCGCGATAGCTTGGCGCTCCAGTCGTGACCATTGCGGGTGAACAGGCGCACATCGTCTGCGTCGATGCGGGCCAGGATGCGGTAGCCATCGAACTTCACTTCATAGTGCCAGTCGCCGCTGGGGGGCGAATCGACCAGGGTGGCCAACTGGGGTTGAAGCTTGTCCGGCAGGGCGCTGGGTTTGGCCTTGCGCCTGGGCTTGGCGGGTCTGGCGTTGGTCGGGCGCCGCGGCAGCAGGGTACGGTCGCTGAGCACGCTGTCCGGCAGGGCCTCGACGATGCTGTAATCGGCTTCGCTGCGGGCCTGGTCGTCATGGGACTTGACCAGCATCCACTGCTCTTTCTTGCCGGCCAGATGGGTGCGGAACAGGTTCCAGACACCCGACAGCTTCTCGCCTTGCAGGGCAAAGCGCAGCTTGCCTTTGGCATAGGCTTCGCGCGGGTCGCCCTCGGGCTCCCAGATGCCCCGATCCCAGACGATCACGTCCCCGGCACCGTAGTGTCCCTCGGGGATGTGGCCTTCGAAATTGGCGTAGTCCAGCGGGTGATCCTCCACATGCACAGCCAGGCGCCGGACCTTGGGGTCGAGTGAGGGGCCCTTGGGGATCGCCCAGCTTTTCAAGGTGCCATCGAGTTCCAGGCGAAAGTCATAATGCAGGTGGCTGGCGTCATGCTTCTGAATGCAGTACTGCAGCCCATGGGCGGGGCGTGCGCGTGCGCGCTTGCCAGCCGGCTCGGGGGTGGCGTTGAAGTCGCGCTTGCGCTGGTACTCCTGCAGGGGCTTGGCCATGGCGGGCTCCGAAACGATTCGCGGGTCTCTAGAGTGGGAGAGGGCGCAGGAACGGGGAGTTCCAAAAAAAGCGAGGCGCGCACAGCCAGAAACTCTGAATCATTTACCCATGAGGGTAGTCGACCGAATGAAGCCCACAGACGGAGAACCCTCATGGCTACACCCGATGACCCAAGACCTCAGGTCGAAATAGACGACACCGAAGACCGTATGGGCAGTGTCCATGAACTGGATTTCAGCGAGCGCCGCGATGAGCGCAGGGGTCGCATCGGCGACGAGCGTCCGGCGCGGGAGGTGCACGAGGACTATCCGCCCCGGCGCGTCGCCGAAAGCGGCATGACCGGTGGCGAAGCCCTCAGTGACAGCCTGCACGAGGACAATGTCACCCTCGATGACCTGAGCCCCGATACGCTGCTGGACGAAACTGGCGCCCGCGATCCCCATGAGCCGGGGACGGGGGGCGGCCCGGCGGACAAGACCTTGCGTCAGGTCCAGGCCCATGAAATTGGCGGTGGCATTGGTTTGGACGAGGCTGAACTGGCGCGCTCGGCACCCTTGGACGGCGAGCCGTGGACCGATGAAGTCACACCTGAAGACGACCGGAGAGCGCCCTGATGAACGAGCAACGCTGTTCCTGCAACCCTTGTTCCTGCACCGTCGACGCCAATGCCGTGGTCCAGGATGGCAAGGCCTACTGCTGTGAAGCGTGCGCGACGGGTCACCGTAACGGTGAGCCTTGCCGCGTGGCCGAATGCAAATGTGGCGAAGCCACCCAGCCCAAGGAAAGCAGCGTCGATAACGCCCTGGATGAAACCTTCCCGGCGAGCGACCCGATCTCACCTTGAGGCGCGGCGCGGGGCAAGCCGTGTACCGGTTCGCCCCGCCCTGATCACCTCAGTGAGTCTGCCAGATACCATTGTTGCGCTCGCAGTCACTGCGCGCCTGGCCAAGGCTTGGGGTGTCGTAGTAGTAGGTGATGATCCGCGCATCCTTCGGCACCTGCGGGCGGGTCGAGGGTTCATCGCGCCCCGCGGCGTCCGGGTTGGCCAAGGTCTCCTGAGTCAGCGGCGCGATGCAACTGCCAACGCTGCCGTCGCTGCAGCGCTCGACCTTGCGCTTCTGGCTGTTGAGCATTTCCTTGCTTTCATTGCTGCAAGACCAGGCAATCGCTTCGGAAGGCATGTTGCCGAAGGTGTAGCAGGTACGTTGTTGCACCGGTTTGACCGCTTCGCTGGAAGACCGGGTGACCACCTCGCAGCCTTCGGCCAGCGCATCTCCGCTGGCCAGGGCGCCCAGCAGTGCCACACACAATAAGCATCGCATGATGTACCTCCCGGGCCAGACGGCCCATCGACGCTTGCCTCAGGCCTGCCCGGCCTGCTGGCGCAGGGTCCTGGCGCGCTTTTCCAGGATCAGGTAGGTGATCACCGCCAGCACCAGCGGTATCAGGTAGTACAACGTCCGATAGCCCAGCAGGGCGGCTACCAGCGTGCCTTGGCCGAGTTGACCGTGCAGCAGGGCAAGGAACACCGCCTCCAATACCCCTAGCCCGGCCGGAATATGCGCAACCACGCCGGCCAGGCAACTGATCAGCAATACACCCAGTACCGAGGGGTAGAACAGCTCAGGTGGCAGCAACAGATGAATCAGCGCCGCCATCAGGGCCCAGTTGCTGGCGCCGAGCACCAGTTGGCACACCGCCAGGCGCAGGCTCGGCAAGGCGATCTCATGCCCTCGCAGGTGCCACGTCCGGCGCTTGGCGAAGGCGCAGGCAAGCAGATAGACCACCGCGATCGCTACCATGAGCACGCCCACCAGGCGCAGGCCGAGGGTACCCAGTGCCCAGCTTTCAGGCAGTTTGACCAGGCTCAAGGCGAACACCGTGCCGGCCAGCAGCATATAGCCCATCCAATTGGTGAGCAGGCCCAGGGTCAGTATGCGCGTGATGGTCGCCGTATCCAGTCCCAATCGACTGTACAGGCGGTAGCGCAGGGCCACACCGCCAACCCAGGTGGTGAAGTTGAGGTTGAACGCATAGCAGACGAACGCCACTGGCAGTACCTGTCGGGCTGGCAAGTGGTGGCCGGTGTAGGCACGGGCCAGCAGGTCGTAGCTGGCGAACACCAGGTAGCTGCACAGTGCCAGTAGCAGGCCAAGGGCCAGGGTCGAGGGCCGGTAGGCCAGCAGTGACTGGCGAACTTCGGACCAGTCCAGGTTGCGCGCCAGGGTGAACAGCAGTACCGGGATCAGCACCACGAACAGCAGCGTCAACAGACGCTTGCCCCAGGTCTTCCAACGTTGCCCGCTCATCCGGTTTTGCCTCCGCGGTAATCCACCGGCGCCGTGAGGTCCACTTGCACGGACTGCAGGCGCTGGCGGTGTGCCGGGAACCAACCGGCGATGCGCGGGAAGTAGCGAGTGATATGGAAGCCGAGGAAAATCAGCGGCGCACGCCACCAGTAGCCGCGTACCATCCGTTCGAGGGTCACGGTCTTGCAATGCTTGCTGGCCAGTTCGCTCAGGTGCTCGTGCAAGCCATGGTTGAACGCACGATCGCGGATCAGCAGGTTGGCTTCGAGATTGAACGACAGGCTCAGCGGGTCAAGGTTGCTGGAACCGACGGTGGACCAGTGGTCATCCACCAAGGCCACCTTGCCATGCAGAGGCCGCTGGCAGTACTCGCGGATGCGCACATTGTCGCGCAACAAGTAGTTGTAGAGCAGGCGCGATAGGCTACGAACCCAGCGCATGTCCGGTTGGCCCTGAAGAATCAGGGTGACGTCAACGCCGCGCCGTGCGGCGTTGCGCAGTTCGCGCAGCAGGCGATAGCCGGGGAAGAAGTAGGCATTGGCAACGATGATGCGGTGCTTGGCCTCGCGAAAGGCCTGCAGGTAGCACACCTCGATATCGTTGCGGTGGTGACGGTTGTCGCGTTCCACCAGCAAGGCACTGGCGGTGCCGGCAGGGGGGCTGGCCGAGGGCAACTGGCTGATGCTTTCGAGCACGGGCGCAAGCAACCGGCAACTGGATGCATGCACCTGCGCCACCACCGGGCCTGCGACCTCCACGGCATAGTCCTGCTTGGCTTGCGGCCCGAAGTCGCCCAGGTGGTCGGCGCTGTAGTTGATGCCGCCGAGGAAGGCGCGCTGACCGTCGATGACCACCACCTTGCGGTGCAGGCGGCGGAACAGGTTGGTGCGCATGCCGGCCAGCTTGGGCTGGGGATCGAACGCATGGAAGCGCACCCCGGCCTCGGTCATGGAGGAAATGAAGTCATCGGGCAGGTCGGCGGTGCCATAGCCGTCCACCGCCACCTCGACCCGCACGCCTCGTCGGGCCGCGTCGATCAGCGCCTGACGCAGGGACTGGCCGACCTTGTCGTCGAAGATGATGAAGGTTTCCAGCAGGATCTCGTGCCGTGCCTGGGCCATGGCCTCGAACACCCGAGGGTAATATTGCTCGCCGTTGATCAGCAGTTCGACGTGGTTGCCGTCGCTCCAAGTGTGTTTCACAGGGTCACCTCCGCTACCAGGGGGGCATGGTCGGAAAGATGCGACCAAGGGTATCGGGACAGCACCCGCGCTTCGCTGGCCTTGGCATTGCGCAGGTAGATGCGATCCAGGCGCAGCAGCGGCAGGCGGGCAGGGAAGCTGCGCGCCGGTTTGCCAAAAGCTTCGGCCAGGTGCCCGGACAGCAGTGCATCGGCCCTCAGTCGCCAGTCGTTGAAGTCACCGGCGACGATGACCGGCTCGTCCGCTGGCAGGCTGTCGAGCAACCCCAGGAGCAGGCCGACCTGGCGCTGACGGTGCTCCTCGCGCAAACCCAGGTGCACGCAGATGGCGTGCATTCGCTCATGGCCGGGCACTTCCAGTTGGCAATGCAGCAGGCCGCGCTGCTCGTTGCCGTGGATCGACACGTCGAGATTGTCGTAGGCGCGGATCGGAGACTTCGACAGCAGGGCATTGCCATGGTCGCCATGGGGATAGACCGCATTTCGACCGTAGGCGAACTCAGGCCACATGCTGTCGGCGAGAAATTCGTACTGGGGTTCCTGCGGCCAGGTTGGATGGCGCTCGGCATGCCACTGATGGCTGCCATGCACTTCTTGCAGGAACACGAGGTCGGCACCGGTAGCGCGCACGGCTTCGCGAAGCTCAGGGAGGATGAAGCGGCGGTTGAACAGGGTGAAGCCTTTATGCACGTTCAGGGTGAGCACTGTCAGGCGATGCACCGCGCTCGCCTCGTCGATCACGCAGCTTGCGGTAGGTAGGGTCCGGTTCATGACTGCACCTGCGGTTCGACGCCAGGCTCGGTCACAAGCTCACCGTCCAGGCCGAGTTTACCCAGCAGGCGGCGCGCATCGTACGGGGCATGCACCTTCTGGTCGTTGTCGAAATAGCAGTACACATCGCGAGAGGCGCGTCTGGCCGGTGCGCGCTGCATCACCAGCTCGGCATCATCTGGCTGGCTACCGGCAGCCCAGGCCTCGATACGCAAGCGCCAACGGCGCAGGGCTTTGGCGGTGTAGCCACTGCTGTAGAGTTCGACATCGCCGTGCAGGCGCAGGTAGACGAAGTCGGCGGTGACATCCTCGACGTACGGCCATTTGCCGGCGCTGTCGGCCACTACCAGGGCCACCTTGTGTCGACGCAGCAGGTTGATGAAGGTGTCGCACAGGAAGCTTGGGTGACGGATTTCCACGGCATGACGGAGCCGGGCATTGCCGCCAATGGCGGTACCGCCATTGTCCTTGAGGCGCGCGGCAGCTTGCCCTGCGCATTCGCGGGCAGCCTTGCGATCACGGGGCAACTTGCCGAGGAAGTCGCTGAAACGCTGGGCGTCGAATTTCAGCGTGGCGGGAAACTGCCACAGGAATGGGCCCAGTTTGTCGCCCAGCAACAACGGGCCGGACGCGAAGAAGTTGGCAAGCGCCTCGTCGATGTCGCGCAGCCTGCGCACATGGGTGATGTAGCGCGGCGCCTTGACCGAGAACACGAACCCGTCCGGTGTCTGGTCACGCCAATGGCAATAGCGTTCCGGTGTCTGCAACGCATAGAACGAGCCATTGATCTCGATGCTGTTGACCGCCCGCGAGGCGAACGCCAGTTCATCGTCCTGGCGCAGCCCCTTGGGGTAGAAGTCCTTGCGCCATGGACCATAGCGCCATCCGGAAATACCAATGCGAATCTCGCTCACGCCAGCTCCCCTGCATTCGTGGACTCACCTCTAGCGACCCGTGGTGGGGTGCAAGGGTTCACCACGATTGACGAGCGGGCCGCCGGGACAGCAGGTAGACTCGTGCGGCACAGCGCCAGGCGCCAGCCGCGCGATCAGCGGGTTTGCGCGCCGTTCAGGCGTTCAAGGGTTTCGATCAGGTCCTCGTAACCGACAGGCTTGTTCAAGTGTCGGTCGAAGCCGGACTGTCGCGATTTGTGTTGATCGGCGCTGGCGCCGTAGCCGGTCAGGGCAATGGCCGGAACGTAGCGAAGATGCTCAAGGCCACGCAGTGCTTTGATCAGCGCGTGTCCATCCATGCCGGGCATGCCGATATCGGAAATGATCACGTCATATCGCGCATCCGCCGCTGAGGCCAAGGCCAGGTGTGGATCGCTGTAGGCATCGACTTCGGCATTTTCCATGAGCAGTAACTGCTCCATCACATCCAACACATCGACCGAGTCATCCACCAGTAATATGCGGATACCGGCGAGCCGCCCCTCAGGCACTGCATCGCTAGCCTGTTCCTGGGTTTGCTGAGTGTATTCGCATAACGGCAGGGTGATGGTGAAGGTGCAGCCCTGGCCAAGCCCTGGTGACTGTACGCGCACGTTACCGCCATGGGCCTCGACCAGTTGGCGTACCAGGGAAAGGCCGATGCCGAGGCCTTCGCGGCCATGGCTGGTGGGGGCGGCCTGGCTGAACAGTTCGAAGATGTTTTCCAGCGATTCTTCGGCAAGCCCAATGCCGTGGTCGATCACCTGCAGTTGCGCATGCTCGTCCAACTGCGTGAGCACCAGCAGGATCTCGCCATCGGCGGGGCTGAATTTCAGCGCGTTGTTCAGCAGGTTCCAGATAATCTGTTCCAGGCGCGTACTGTCTGCCATGACATACACCGGCGCGCCATTGGCTGGCAGCGTCAGGCGCACGCTACAACCGCGTTGTTCGCTGCAGGCCACCGAGTGGATACCCTGCAGCACAGCGCACAGGTCGACCGGCCGGGTCTGGAGCTTGAGCTTGCCCGTACGTATGCGTGCGACATCGAGCAGGTCGTCGATGATACGCGCCTGGCTGGCGACCGCTTCGCAGATCACGCTGACGGCCTTGTTCGCCGCGCTGGTACTCTTGACCGGAGGCAGACGTCGCAGGATATCGGCATTGAGCTGGATGAGGTTCAACGGATGCTTGAGCTCATGGGACATGACCGCGAAGAACTCATCCTTCATGTGGCTGGTGACCTGCGACTCGGCCAGTCGCTTGCTTTGCTCGTCGTGAAGCCGCTTGTGCCCTGTCAGGTCGCGGGCGATCTTGACGTAGCCGCGCAGGCTGTTGCCCTTCAGGCGCGACACTTCGCCGCTGCAATAGAAGCGACTGCCGCCCTTGCGCACATGCCAGCGCTCGTCCTGGCCGCGACCCTGCAGGCGAGCGGTGCGAAGTTCACGCTCCGGCACCCCGTTCTCGCGGTCTTTCTCGGTGAAGAGCAGCGAAAAGTGCTGGCCCAGCACTTCGTCCTTGGCGTAACCGAATATCAGCGCAGCGCCGGTGTTCCAGTCGATGATCAAGCCTTGTTCGTCGAGCAGGATGATGGCGAAGTCGTGGGTGCTCTCCGCGACCAGGCGCATGCGCTCTTCCCCTCGTCGCAAACGTTCTTCGGCAGCGCGACTCTTGGTGATGTCGATGAACGTCAGCACGGTGCCATCGACGTTCTGTTCATTGGCCCGATAGGGCAACAGGCGGGCCAGGTACCAATGCTGGTCATTGCCGATCACCTCGCGCTCTAGCGTGGTCTCGCGCTCGATCACCGCGCGCGCGTCGTCCGCCAGCCCTGGGTAGTCCAGGCGGTGGGTGATGTCGAGCAGCGAGCGGCCGGTATCGACCGGCAGCATGCTGAAGATATCGGTGGCCCGGGGGGTGAACCAGCGGATGCGCAGGCTGCGGTCGACGAACACTGTCGCGATCTGGGTGGAGGCGATCAGGTTGCTCAGGTAATCGTTGATCTTGTCGGTTTCATCGACCTTGGACTTGAGCTCGTAGTTGACCGTCAGTAACTCTTCGTTGATCGACTGCAGTTCTTCCTTGCTGGTTTCCAGCTCTTCGCTGGCAAGGCGCAGTTCTTCGTTGATCGCCTGCATTTCCTCGTTCGAAGCGGTCAGCTCCTGGCTGGAGATCTCTGACTGCTCGATGGTTTCCTGCAACTGTTGGCGGGTTCGCTGAAGTTCGCGCTCCAGGGTGTTCAACACCATGCCGTCGGTCTGCTCGGCAATGGCCGGGCCGTGCGCGTCGGCTTCGCTCACCTGGAAGACGACCAGCAGGCATTCGCTGCCGCTGGGCTCGTCCTGGTGTGGCTGGACCTGCATCTTTACTTCGATACGCTGCTCATCGACAGCGACGATGACCGGGCCTGAGGTGACCAGTTGGCCGGTGTTCTGGGCTTGTAGCACGGTACTGCGCAAGGTCGGTCGAAGCGGCACCAGCACCAGGTTCAGCAGGTTGTGACTGAGTTCTCCCCCTGGGTGGCGCAGAAAGCGGCCGACCCCTTCGCTCATGTGCAAGATGTTGCCGTCGGCGTCGATGATCAGGCTTGGTGGCGTGCGCCTGGCCAGTGCGCGGTGATGGATCTCGGCATAGGACAGCTTGCGAACGGGCCTGGTCTTGACCCGCGCCACCTGCGACTCGGGCGCCTGCAGGCGGGCGGTGCGACGCGCAGGCTCCACCTCCCTGGCCTTGAAGATACGATGGCGTTTGTCCACCGGAATGAACAGATCGGCAGCCGCATCCGCCGACTCCGATGAACCCAGAAACAGGTAGCCCCCTTTGCGCAAGGCGAAGTGAAAGATTCGCAGGATTTCGTGTTGCACTTCTCGGTCAAGGTAGATGAGCAGGTTACGGCACACGACCAGGTCGAGTTGGGAGAAGGGTGGGTCGGACAGCAGGTTATGGCGGGCGAACAAGACCTTTTCGCGGATGTCCTTGCGCACCCGGTAGTGCTGGTCTTCCTTGATGAAGAACTGGCGTAACCGCGCGGTAGGCACATCGGTGGCGATGGCATCAGGATAAACACCCAGGCGGCCGACATTGATAGCGCGTTCGTCAAGGTCGGTGGCGAACACCTGAATCCTGGCGCTACGTTGCTCCCGCGCCAGTTGTTCGGTGGCCAGCATCGCCAGACTGTAGGCTTCCTCGCCGGAAGAGCAGCCTGCCGACCAGATGCGCACTTCGCGCTGCGGATCTTCGCCGCTCTGGTCATGGCTAAGGCCGGGCATCACATGCTGTTGCAGCGCCTCGAAGGCGTCACGGTCGCGGAAGAAATTGGTCACCCCGATCAGCATGTCGGCGAGCAAGGCACGGCTCTCCTCGGGGTGTTGCTCCAGGTAGTCGCGATAGCCGGCCAGGTCGGTCTGCGCGGTGACATGCAGGCGCCGTTCAAGCCGACGCAAAACCGTTGCGCGCTTGTAGTGCTGGAAGTCATGCCCGGTGGTGGCGTGCAGACGGGCCAGGATGTCGTCCAGGAGCGGATCGCTTTGCTGTGGGTCGCCTGAGCGCTCGCCCAGGGCAGGGGGCAGGCTGTCGTCGTCTATTTCAGGCAGTTTGACCTCGCGTGCCGTGCGCCACAGTTCCACCAGCTTCCCAGGGATCTGGGCCACTGGAAGCACCAGGTCGACCATGCCGGTGTCGATCGCCGCCTTGGGCATGTCGGCGTACAGCGCATCGTCGGGTGCCTGCACCAGGGTCACACCGCCTTGCTCCTTGATTCGCGACAAACCCACTGCGCCATCGCTGCCGCTACCGGAAAGAATCACGCAAAAAGCATGATCCTTGTGCACATCGGCCAGGTCCCTGAAGAACAGGTCGATGGCGACATGATCGCCGCGACTGCGCCTGGCTGGGCTGACGCGCAGGTAGCCGTCGTTGGTGGACAACCGGTTGGCCGGAGAAATCACATAGACATGGTTGCGCTCGATCGGCACCGGCTCGCTCACCTGACAGACGGGCATGCGGGTGACCCGCTGGATCAAGCGGTCGGCCTGGCTCTGATGGTCCGGCGACAGGTGCAATACGACGACGAACGCGACGCCGCAGTCGGCCGGCATGTGCTGGAAGAACGTCTGGATCGCCTCCAACCCGCCAGCCGATGCGCCGATGCCTACGACCGGGAAATCCAGATGGCTGGGGCTGAGCGCCGGGTTGTGCGGTGCTGCGAGTGTAGTCTTGCTGGACGACTTCATGGGCACGAACCTTGTGCGGACCGGGTAGGGTCCCTGTATGAATCATGGGCATTGGCAGCGATTATAGGCTTCACATCATCCGAGCGACGAGGGTTTGGCGACGTCGCGATGACGATCTCGCCCGATCCGGGTGAACGTCGCCCGGCGGATGGACTCTCACTGCAATGAGCACCGAGGAGTCTTGCCATGAGCATCGAACGCAGCATCCCAGAGCTTGAAGCCTGGTACGCCCAGTACGACGACACCAGCTACCGCACCGAGTCGCCGGATGCCTACCACCACGCTTTGGTCCGCACCGCCGAGGCCTTGCGTGACGATGGCGCCATCGACTGGGACGATTGGCTGGCACTCAAGGCGCTGGCCGATGAAGCCCACGTGCGGGCGCTTGAAGATGCCGTGCAGGCCCATGTGAGCGATCCGGATGCATGACCGCTCAAGGAGCTGGCCAGCATCCGTCAAACCCAAGCAGGCCGCCGACGTGCGTCGAGCATCTCAACCATGCTTGCCTAACGCCTCGACCAGTTCTGCCTTGCTCATGGTCGAGCGGCCTTTGATGTTCTTGCTCCGCGCTTCCTTGAGAAGGCTCTGCTTGGTTTGCGTGTTCAGCGACGTACTCGATGTACGTGAGTGCCCCTGACGTGTTTGCGCCGCCCGCTTGGCCGAATCCGAACGGGCGGTGGACTGGGCCTTCGACGAGGCGGCTTTGCCCGAGCCGCCTGGCTTTTCGCCGCCGCCCGATTGCTTGTTGACCGTTGCCCAGGCGCGCGCCTCGGCTTCGTCCTTGGACAGGCCTTTATGCTCGTAGCGCTCTTCGATGTGTTCAGCCTTGCGCTTTTGGGTGTCGGTGTATTTGTCTTTGTCTCCACGTGGCATGCTGTTCTCTCCGCGTTCGAGTGATACAAGGTCACAGAACCGTTGAGCAATGGGGCAGGATGGCTGCCCCATTGGCGTCGGGCCTACCGTCGCCTGGCCTGTCGGCTGGGTTATTTGCCGTGAGTCGTCTGCAAAGCTTTGGCCTGCTCGAGGTGATGTTCCAGCGTCGGCAGTTTTTCGCTGGCGAAGGCCTTCAGCTCTGGTTTGTCGGAGGATGTCGACTCCTTCTTGAACAGCTCCACGGCTTTTTCGTGCGCATCGACCTGGTTGTTGACATAGGAACGGTCGAAGGACGCTTCGCGCCATTCGAGGATCATTTTTTTGACCTTGTCGGTCAGCGCCGCTTCGTCGGGCACGCTGATGTCAAGCTTGCGGGCGATTTCGCCCAGCTGCTGGTTGGCCTTGGTATGGTCGGTGACCATCTGCTGGGCATATTTCTTGATGTCGGCGTTCTGGCTTTTTTCCTGGGCAAGGTTACTGGTGACCACCTCGGCGATGCCTGCCTCGATCGCCGCGTCGACGAAATCGTCCGAAGAGGCCGCCTGGACCTGCAGCGAAGCAAGGCTCATCAACAACGTGACGCCTGCGAGTTTCAAGAAGGGTTGGCTCATGTCTGACTCCTTCGTTCAGTTGGCGCGACCTCGATGTCGCATTCGGTTGAGCCAGGCGAGGGCGGGAAGGTTTAGTTTTTCTTCGATCATCGTGATGGCTACCCGCGCCTCCCGATGCACCCCGCCCCGGTATTTAGCGCCGTTCATCCACTGCAGGGTAAAAAAAACGAATCCAGCCGCGTCGAGCGCACTCGTTCGTTATGAACCCTCGCAACTACAACCGGAGCCCGACATGAAATACACCCTGCTCCCCACGGTGCTGCTCGGCGCCAGCCTGACGCTGCTCGGCGGCTGTTTCGACCGTGATTCAGATCATCCCGCCAAGGATGCGGACCCCAGCAAGCCGTCCTTGCAGATGGAGCAACCCGATACACCCACCACTCATCCGAGCCCCGAGACCAAGCCCCAGAATCCCTGAGCGAGGTGCGGCCCATGAGGTTGATACCGTTAGAAATCATGCAGCAGTCAGTCCGGGTTGTGCCGGACGATCCGCAGCGGCAGTACTCGGCAATGCTGCAGTCGGGTGGCTACGACGCGCGGGAGTGGTTGGCCGGTCAACTTCAGCGGACGATATCGATGACCGATGATTTGCCGGACGATCCCGCGGATTTGGCGCAGTGGTCGGTCGATCATGCCGCCCGGGTCGCCGCAGAGCATGCGCGTTACCTGGCGCAGCGGCGTGAGGGCGCACCACGGCGGTTCTTCGCCAACCGGGCACAGGCCCTGTGGTTCCTGCAACAGGTCGCCCCGACCAAAGAGGTGGATGGCGCTTGGCTGCACGGAACGCTCAAGCACTGGCAAGATCCACGGTTCCATGGGCTGATCCGTACCTTCCTAGAAGAACTGGGCGATGGTGACCTCCGCTGCAACCATGTGTTGATCTACCAGCGATTGCTGAGCCGCCTGGGTTGTGACCAAGGGCTGCCTTTGGACCCGTCGCGGTACCTGCAAGGCGCGGTGCAGTTGGCCTTGGGGCGCAACGTCGAGCAGTATTTGCCGGAGGTCATTGGCTACAACCTGGGGTATGAACAGCCGCCTTTGCACTTGCTGATCACCACCCACGAGTTGGCCGAACTGGGCATCGATGCTCATTACTTTCAGCTGCACGTCACGATCGACAATGCCGCCAGCGGTCATGCTCGTCGCGCATTGCAAAGCCTGTTCCTGCTGATGCCGGGGCCGTCGGAAAAAGCCTGCTACGAGCGAGTGCGCAGGGGCTATCGTCTCAACGATCTTGGGCTCGACACGGCCTCGCTGATTGCGTCCTTCGACCTGGAAACGGAGTTGTTGGCCGCCTTGCAACGCAAGCGGGTATACGGCCAGTTCATGCACAGTGACCGTTGCCGCCTGCAAGGTCGGACCATCAACCAATGGCTGGCCGATGCCAGCGCGTTACCCGGCTTCCTGCGCGCCCTTGAAACGCAACAGTGGGTGCAACGAGGCGAGGCGCCTTCGAATAGCCGGTTCTGGGCCTTGATCGACGGACCGCATGCCGCGATGTTTGGGGTTTTCACCGCTTACGAAAAGCAGCTCTGGCATGACTGGATTGCCGGTGACAGGGCCGGCGTGCCGTATCGGCGCGTCGCACCGGGGCACTGGGAGCAGGGTTTGGCCTTGGAAGAGGGCGGGCCGGCCACGCAAGGGCTGCCTCGTGTCGAGTGCATGATCGAACGGATGTCCGGTAACCATCACGCCGAGCCCGATGGACTGCGCGCCACCCGCGATTTCATTCTTGCCACCGGCTTGACCCACGCAGGAGAGTGCTGATGTTGCTTGACCAGAACCAAGCTTATGCCGACCAGGCACTGTTGCACCTGGGGCGGCGCCTCAGCGCCGACGGTTATCGTTTCACCTGCGTGACCCCAGCTACCCATGCTCGCGTCAACGACCGGACCGCCGCCCAGCAGGCCCACGACCTGCGGGATGTGTTCGGCTGGAGCCGGCCGTTCCCGGCCTCGCTGATCAGCAGTGACGAGTTGGCCCAGTTGAAAACCGCTGGTGTGGTGCAGGCGCAGGGTGAGCTATTGCGCAGCGCGGTGCGTTGGTCGAGCCTCGACAACCTGTTGCTGGTCCATTCCGCGTGGCCGACCGACAGCCACGACGCGGTGTTCTTCGGTCCCGATAGCTACCGATTCGCCCAGGTGATACAGGACTTTCTGCAGCACAGTCCCCGGCGCGTGGAACATGCGGTCGACCTTGGCTGTGGCACCGGCATCGGCGCGCTGATCATCGCCCGTGCAGCCCCCCATGCGCAGGTTTGCGCGGTGGACATCAACCCTTTGGCGTTGCGTTATACCGCCATCAACGCTGCACTGGCGGGGGTGGCCAACGTGTCGGTCGAGCCCAGTGACCTGCTCGATGGCATCGGCGCGAACTTCGACCTGATCGTTGCCAATCCGCCTTACATGCTCGACGCCCAGCAGCGCGCCTATCGCCATGGTGGCGGTGCGCTCGGAGCCGAGCTTTCCCTGCGCATCATCGAACAGGCGCGCGAACGCCTGGTCATGGGTGGCACGTTGTTGCTGTACACCGGGGTCGCGATCGTCGACGGTCGCGATGCCTTGCTGGACGCTGTGCGCCTACGCCTGGCCGGGCCTGCCTTCAGTTGGCATTACCGTGAGCTGGACCCGGATGTATTCGGTGAGCAACTGCTCGAACCAGGCTACGCGCATGTCGAACGCATCGCCGCAGTAGCACTGACCCTGACTCGCATCGCCTGAGTGCACGATGGTCAGGGCGCAAGGGTTCGGCATCGAAGAGGAATACTTGCTGGTCGACGTTACCCGTGGCGACGTCCTGGCCAGGCCGTCGCACGCAGTGGCGCGCCGTTGCCGTGAAGTGGTGGGCGAGCATTTCGCCGAGGAAATGTTCTACAGCCAGATCGAGGTCGCTTCACCGGTGTTGGCCAACCTGCATGAAGCGCGCAGCTATTTCACCGAATGTCGACACAATCTGTGCAGCGCGCTGGCGCAGGAGGGGGTGGCCCTTTATGGCGCTGCCAGCCATCCCACGGCGCGGTGGCAACGCCAGCATGCCCGGGACCAGAATCACTACCGCCAGGTATTCGACGACTATCAAATGGTCGCCCGCCGTAGCCTGCTCTCGGGGCTGCATGTGCACGTGGGGGTGGCGCCGGAGATCGACCGCATGCAGCTGATCAACCAGATGCTCTGCTGGTTGCCGCTGTTGCTCGTCCTGACCACCTCTTCGCCGTTCTGGTGCAGCCAAGTGACCGGTTACCAAAGTTACCGACGCGTGGTCTGCGGGGAGTGGCCGCACATGGACATGCCAGAGCCGCTGGCTGACTGGAATGCCTACCTGCGCTACAGAACACTGCTCCAAGGTATAGGCGGGCTTGCCGAAGACGGCGACTTCTGGTGGGCGATCCGCCCGTCGCGGCGATTTCCGACAATCGAGTTGCGCATCTGTGATGCGTGCCCACGCTTGGAAGACGGCCTGGCCATCGCCGGGCTGTTCCGTCACCTGGTAGAGCAGACGCTGCGGGTTCGTCAGCATTGGCAGCCGCTCGGCCCCGAGCAACGTTGGATCATCCAGGAGAACTACTGGAGGGCGCTCCGCCATGGCGGCAATGGCATGTTCATAGGCGCGCACGACAGGCAACCGGTGACCGCCCATGGCTGGCTGGCACAGCTGCAGGGCCTGGTACCCGCCGACACCCAGGATGCCGAGCACGCATTCGGCCACGCTGCGCGTATCCTCCAGGACGGCAGTAGCGCTCAACGCCAACTGGCCGCCTTCGAGCGCGCCCTCGCCCAGGGGAGAGACCGGCGCCAGGCCTTCCGGGCGGTGGTCGACCAAGTGGTGGGCGAGATGACGCCGGCCACAGGTTGACGCCGGCGAACCCGTCACTCAACCATCGGATTGCTCTTCTGGCGGGACTTGGTCCTCTGGCCAGTCCGGCGCCTCGGTTTCGGAGTCTGGTGCAGGCATCGGTTCACCTGGGTTGTGGGGGACGTCATCGACATATGGGTCTGGGGCATTGGGATCGTGCATGACGAGGTACCTCCAGTAGCGGATGGGTACCTCTTTAGGTCATGGGGCCGCGCGCGACGTTCAATTCACTTGCAGCGGCGGTGTCAACGCGCAGCTCAAACGGCCAGGGCGCGGACCAACTGGTCGTTGAACGCGGGAATGTCATCGGGCTGACGGCTACTGATCAGGTTGCCATCCACCACCACCTCTTCGTCCACCCAGGTGCCGCCTGCGTTGCGAATGTCATCCTGCAGTGTCTTGTAGCTGGTCATCCGCTTGCCCTTGGCCAAACCGCTCGACACCAACAGCCAGGCGCCATGACAGATCACTGCCAACGGCTTGTTGGCCGATTGATGGCTTTTGACCAGTTTCTGCGCGCCGGGAATCAGCCGAATGGTATCGGAGTTCTGCACGCCGCCGGGCAGCACCAGCGCATCGTACAGATCCAGATGCGCATTCTCGAAGGTGGCATCGACGGCGAATTCGTCAGCGGGCTTGTCGTGGTTCCAGCCCCGCACAGTGCCTTCCTTGTCGCTCAGGATATCGACCACGGCGCCATTGTTTTGCAATGCTTCGCGGGGGCCGGTCAGCTCGACTTGTTCGAATCCATCGGTGACCAGAAAGGCCACGCGCTTGCCATTGAGTGGTGCACTCATCGTCATAATCTCCGTTTTTCGATAGACCTGGAACAGGAGGCCTGTCCGACGGGTGCAAAGTTCCTGCGCAATGCCCGAGTGGCGTTCGACAAGTCAGGTCACTAAAAGCCCCAGCCACATCGCGCCAAGAATGATCAACTGTGCCGGGGCGAGGTAACGTGCGAATGCGAAGCCGCCATTGCTGAACGCCAGTACGCATTTGGTCAGGCTATTGCCCGTCACTGCCATCATCCCTGGTACCACGACATCGGCTGTCCCCAGCTGTCCTGCCACAACCAGCGAGGCTACCGATGCGGTGGCTGCGTGGGCATCGCCCATCCCGCCGAGGAAGGCCGCGATACTAACGCCGCTGTGGCCCAGGTGGTGAAGCAGGAATGCCGAGAACAAGGCGATTCCGGCCAGCGCCAGGGTGATGATCAAGGCTGTCCAGAGGTTGAAGGCGCCATCGCCCTGAGGTGCCGGGCACGCGCCTTGGTCGTTGCGCCAAGGTGCCAGTAACAAGGTTCCGTAAACCACCGTAACCCCTACACCGAGCCCGATCGAGGCCATGAAAGGTTTCAACAGGCGGCGGTCGACGATGCCCAGTACCAAGGCGAATTGCGCGATGCTGGCGAGGTTGGACAACACGGCCGCGGCGGCCAGGGATTTTACGGCAGCGACGCGTTGACGGGCTTGATGGGCAAGCAGCGCAATCGTCGCCGTGCCCGAGGCGAAGCCGGATGCGATGGCGCTCAGGGGCAAGCCGTAGCGTGGGCCGACCAGACGCAAGGCAATGTGCCCCAGCGCACCGACGGTCATCAGCAGCACGACCAGCGTACAGAGGGTGCGAGGGTTGAGTGCGCCATACGGCCCCATGAACCTGTCCGGTGTCGACGGCAGCACCACCAGCGCCATCGTCAACAGCATCAAGCCATCGCGCAGCTCTTGCTCGTTCAGTTGCTGGAGCACGAAATGATGCAGCTCGCGGCGCAGTGCCAGGAGCAGGGTCAGTACCACGCCGACAGCGGTGGCCAGTTCTGGTTCCTCGAGGCTCAGTGCTCCGAGGGTCAGCACCAGCAGCAGGGCGATTTCGCTGGTGACTTCGGGGTCTCTGTCGGCATGTTTGTGGTAATGCATGCACAACATCAGTACCAGGCCAAGGCTGGCGAACCCGACCAGCATGGGCCCGGCCAGCAACATGCTGACGTAGCCCAACAGGGCGGTGATGGCGAAGGTCCGGAGGCCGGCGGCGGCATGGTCTTCATTGCGGCCTTTCTTGCGCTCGCGCTCAAGCCCCACCAGCATGCCGATGCCCAATGCCACGGCGCCGTGGCTGATATTCACCGCGTCGAGCATGGCGCCTTCGGGTTGTCCTTGGGCGCGACGTCCGCGCCGCCTTGCTCAAGGGCTATCAAGGCTGGCAGATTGAGTATCTCGACAAGCCTGCCACGCATGCTGACGATACCCAGCGCACGCAAGCGGGCGACCGAACGACAGACGGTCTCAAGCCGCAGTCCCAGGTACGAGGCCATGTCTTCCCGGGACATGCGCAGCATGAAACCGTGGGCAGAATAGCCCCGGCTGACGAAGCGCCGTGACAACCCCACCAGGAAGCTGGCCAGGCGCTGCTCGGCGGTGAGGTTGCACAGCATCAACACCCGTTCATGCTCGCGCACGATTTCCCGACTCATCAAACGGTTCAGGCTTTGCTGCAGGACGGGAAAGTCGTGTGCCAGGGCCTGCAGCCGGCGGTAGGGGACAGGGCACACCTCGCTGTCTTCCAGGGCAATGGCATCGCATACGTGGTGTTCGGTGGCGATGGCGTCGAGGCCAAGCACATCGCCCGGCATCCAGAAATTGATCACCACGCCCTGGCCTTCGGCACTGTTCAGGCTGGTCTTGAAGCTGCCGCAGCGCACGGCATAGAGCGTTGTCAGCGGGTCATTGGCGTTGAACAGCGCGGCGCCTTTGCGAACACGCAGGCGTGGGCCGATCAGGGCGCCCAGGCAACTGTTGTCTTGCACCGGAAGACCGGTGGGCAGGCACAACCCGCTGACACGGCACTCGGTGCACAGGGTCGTGAGCGGTTTCAGGTGGATCGGCGTCGCGGGACTCGACGCTGGCGGTTGGTCGAGCAAGGTCACGTTCAGTAGGCCAGTCATTTTCAGGCCTCCTTCGCGCATCGGAGATCTGCCTGAGTGGCCATCCGAGCATTGGCTTTACCCGTGCTGCCCATGCCGGGGCGTGGTGACCAGTCGGCAAGCATGTCGCGTGAATGGGGTGCATTGAGACGGGCGTTAAGCCGATCGACGAAGGCTTGCGCTTCGTCGGGCGTCGTGAAGCTCACCCGGCAGTCGTCCATGCGGACCCACCAGCGGTTCTGTTCAGGGCTTGTTTCGACGTAGATGTTCATGGAAGCCTCCAGAAGCATGCATGAGCAAACCAACTGCAAATCCATGCGAAACGAAGGCATCCCTGCCAGCAACAGGGGTGGTTCAGGGCGTATTGGCCATTTTCGTCACGCCATTGGGCGGGTTGGCGAATGATTCATGGCCGACTTCGCAGGTTGTCATGAGCGTCATGGCACGCCTCCAGGGAGTTCGATGATTGTTGTTGGTATAGAGTCAGGTTGCGCCGTAAACGCCAGGAAGCTTTGATCCGCATCAAATTCTCGCGCAGCTGGCATCGCCGTTTGTCCGTCCAGTGGTTCAGTTGATAAACGTCAAGTCCGCATAGGGCGGTTCAGGGATGATCCAGGGACACTTCCCAAACGCTGAGGTGCGCCATGGACAACCCGCAAAGACTTCTGCTGATCGCTTCGCCTCTGATGCGGCGCACCCCGGTCTACGACCGTGCGGCGGCGCTGGCCAAGGCCAAGGGCATGGCCCTGCATATCGTGGCGTTTGACTACCTCGAAGGCCTTGCCACCGCGGGCTTGGTCAACGACCAGGCCCTGGCGGTGATGCGCGAAGGCTATGTACAGCAACACCGTGAATGGCTGGAAACCCAAGCGCTGTCGATGCGCCGCAATGGGGTGACGGTCACCACCGAAGTGGTATGGGTCCAGCATCCGCTGGACGAGATACTCGTGCACCTGCGCGAGCAGCCTTTCGCCATGCTGATCAAGGCCTTCGAGCATGAACCCTGGTGGGCACGGGCAATGTTCACCTCGCTCGACATTCAGTTGCTGCGGGAAACCCGCATTCCCCTGCACCTGGTTCACCAGGCCAGCCATGCGCTGCCGCGCAAGATTCTGGCGGCCGTGGACCTGTCGCGCCCGGAAGACCAGTTCGAGGGCTTCAACGACCAGATCATCAGCGAGGCGCTGAAGCTGGCATTACAGTGCAATGCCCAGATCGAGTTGCTATATGCCTACGACATGGGGTCGATGTACCTGGACGCCGGCGGCAGCCGCGAGCATTCATTCCTGTTCGACTCCAACCTGGCCCAGACACTGCACGAGGCGCAAAGCGATGCCTTCCAGGCACTTGCCGAGCGCAATGGAATCGCCGCCGAACACCGCCACCTGCGCTTGGGAGACCCGGCCAAGGTGCTGGCGCTGTTCATGGAGAACAACGATATCGACGTACTGGTCATGGGCAGCTACCACCATCACGGCATCGGCTGGTTCATCGGCAGCACTGCCGAGCGGGTGTTGAATCGCTTGTCCAGCAGCGTGCTGGTGATTTCACCGGAGCATTCCCAAGGCTGAGAGACAAGGCCCCAAAGGGCCTTGTCTTCAGGTGCGAAGGTCAAGTTCGTGAATGATCTCGCTGACATCGCCACCCAAGTAGCGTGAGCTGAAGCCCAGGCCCTTGGTCAGCCGGTGCATGGCATAGTTGTTCGCCAGGTCCCTGGAAATCATGCAGTGAAAGCCGTTGCGCTTGGCGGCTGCGATCAGGTGCTGCATCAGCAACCGGCCCAGCCCCTTGCGCTGCCATTGTTCGTCCACGGCGACGGCGCATTCGCAGAGGCGGCTGCCGGGCACGCTGGCATACCGGCTTACCCCGATCTGGTGCAACTGGCCATCTGCATGGACCAGGGCAACGTAGGCTTCGCGCTGGTGGTGATCCACTGGCATTTGCTGCGCATCCAGGCTTGGCACGCCGCCACTGAGCCCAGCGATCAAGCGGAAACGTCGGGCTTCGTAGGCGATCGTGCTGAGAAAGCGGCGGTCCCTTTCGCGGTCCTCTTCTCGCAGCGGACGGATCAGTACGGCAGCGCCGTCCGAAAGCTTCTCGATCCAATGCTCGCCCGTATCTGGCTGGTCAGCCTGCTGCTTGTTCATGTCGCCTCCCGATTACCTGGTCGATGCTTGCTGCAGCCGTTGTACCGTGCTGGGCGGCGCCGGTTCTGACAATCGTCAAGTTCAGGCGCGGCAGGTGGTTTTTCTGATCTGCATCAAGCGCGCATCAGCCTGCCTCCGGACAATCGCCTACATCATCACGCCAGCCGCGCAAGCCCGGAGGTTCGCCATGGGTCAATATCGACAACTGCTGGTGCTGCTCACCGAGGTCGATCCGCATTCGGCCGCGCTGCGCAGGGCCCTGGCCCTGGCGCATGTCAGTGGTGCCAGCGTGCATGTACTGGGCTTGTTCGAACCGACGCAGGAGCACCTGTTGCGTGAAGAGCGATTGAACGAGGCCGATATCCAGCGCCAGTTCGACCACTACCGTGTACGGCTGGCAGGTTTGGTCGAGCGTCACCGTGGCAGCGGTGTCGCCTTGACGGTCGACAGCCTGCAGGCGGACGACATCCGCAGCCAGGCCCTCGACTACATCAGCGAACTGCAGCCCGACATGGTCATCAAGGACAGCGAAGCGACGCCAACCATGGTGCGACTGTTCAGCACGCCCCTGGATTGCGCCTTGATGCGGGGCCTGAAGGGCATCACGCACTTCGTGCCGGCGGCAGCGGTGTCGCTGCCCCAGCGCGTGCTGGTCGCCGTTGACACTTCCTTCAGCGAAACCCCCGAGGTCCAGGCATCCTTCAATCGTGGGCTGATCCGTGCCGCGCAGGCGCTGGCACTGCAATGCGATGCACAGTTGCACCTGCTCTCGGCCTACAACCTGGCCGGCGTATTCGCCTCGGACATGAACGTCACCCAGGCGTGGATCGATGAGATGCGCAACGCCTTGAAGGAGCCGTTCGACACCTTGGCGGACACTGAGGGGGTCGCGGCGAATCGCCGCCATTTCATGGAAGGTGGCCCGGTGCAAGTGATTCGCGAGCAGGTCGCTGCGCTGGATATCGACGCGGTGGTCATGGGTGTGGTGCAGCCCAAAGGGCTGGACAAGCTGCTGGGCGATACCACCGAGCGCATCGTCAGCCGTCCACCGTGCAGTGTCCTGGCGGTTCACCCTCAAGCGGTCGAAACCCTGGAGCCCTAGCCATGCAACTGACATTTCTCGGTGGTACCGGGACCGTGACCGGCAGCAAGTTCCTGTTGACCCGCGACAGCAGCCGTGTGCTGATCGACTGCGGACTGTTCCAAGGTTACAAGCAACTGCGCCTGCGCAACTGGGAACCGCTTCCGGCGGCGCTTCATGCACTCGATGCGGTGGTGCTGACCCATGCCCATCTCGACCACAGTGGTTATCTTCCAGTGCTCGCACGGGAAGGCTATGCCGGTCCGATCTACGCAACCCCGGCCACCTGCGCCTTGGCCGAGATCCTGCTGCTCGACAGTGCCCGATTGCAGGAAGAGCAGGCCGAGCATGCCAACCGCCACGGCTACTCCAAGCATTCACCGGCACGCCCGCTGTACACCGAGCAGGATGCGAAGCGCGCCTTGGCACTGCTGCGCCCTGTGGAGTTGCATCACCCGATCATGGTCGTGCAAGGCATGGAGCTGCTGTTGCGCACGGCCGGGCACATACTTGGCGCGGCAACGGTGCAGATCAAGGTCGATGGCCAGACGCTGGTCTTCTCCGGGGACCTTGGCCGGCCACAGGACCCGATCATGCGCGCGCCTGAACTGATCAGGACGGCAGACGTGCTGCTGGTGGAATCCACCTATGGCGATCGCCAGCACCCAACCGGATCAACCGAGCAATACCTTGCCCAGGTCATCAACCAGACCCTCCTGCGCCATGGCATCACGTTGGTACCGTCATTCGCCGTCGGTCGTGCCCAGTTGCTGATGTACTACCTGTACAAGCTCAAGCGCGATGGCCTGATACCCGACATCCCGGTCTACCTCAACAGCCCGATGGCCACCGATGCAACCGCCCTGTACCAGCAGTTCAGAAGCGAGCATCGCTTGACGTCCACGGAATGCGCGGCAATGTGCAGGGGCACGCATATCATCCGTACGGTCGATGAGTCCCGGCATCTGGATCAGCTGCGGGAACCTTCGGTGATCATCGCCGCCAGTGGCATGGCGACTGGTGGACGGGTGCTGCACCATCTCAAGGCGTTGGCCCCCAACCCACGCAACAGCATCCTGTTCTCGGGTTTCCAGGCCGGTGGTACGCGCGGGGCTGATATCGTCGCCGGTGCACACAACGTCCGCCTGCATGGCGAAGACGTGCCCATCCGGGCCCAGGTGCATGCCATGGAGAACCTTTCAGCGCATGCCGATGCCGACGAGATCATGGAGTGGCTGCGCGGATTCGCCCGCCCGCCACGCCAGACCTACGTCATCCATGGCGAGCCCCATGCCGCCGACACGCTGCGACGGCGGATCAGCATCGAGCTCGGTTGGCAGGTCTGCGTGCCCGAGTACCAGGAAACCGTTGCCATTGACCCAGTGCGCTAGCGTGGGCCGGGAGGCTGTCATGGAAACACAAGCGAGGGCGAAACTCCGGGCCTGGATGCATCGGCCACGGGGTAGCCTGGGGTGGATCGTGGCGATCTTGGCATTGCTCATGGTGGCCGCTACCTACCGGTCGTTGAGCCCAAGCTGGCGTCTGCCCATGCAACACCCGTTCGTGCTGCTGGCTTTGCTGGCCTTGTGCGTGGCGTTGGGCTGGGTGGTGCAGCGTGGCGTCAAGCGCACGGTCGGCAAGACCATTTTCAATGGTCAGGCCACGGGCTGGCAGGCTCGGCTTGCCTTCCTGCGCTCGGTCACCCAGGAGTCGAATGTTCTTTTAGGCCTGTTGCTGCTGCTGGCGTTGCTCGCTGGCGGCACGCTTTGGCTGGCGGGGCGCTCGGTGGACCGTATCGTGGAGAATTGCGCAGACAACTTGCAGGCCCAGGTGAACACCCCAGGGGATGAGAAGCTCACGGCACTGGTCGGCAAGCCGGTGTGTACCTGCCTGGCGCAAACGTTCCTCGATCGCAATGGCGTGATCCGCCTGGCCTTGTTCGAAACGCCGATGCGGGAAGTGAGCGCATACAAGGCGTTGACGGCGGACGATGAACAGCGCTGTCTCGAGCAGTTCGACCTGCTACCTGAAGAAGCCCGGGCGACGGCGCCTTGAAGGGTGGTAGTGCTTGCCAGTAGGTGAAACGACAGGCGCCGTCTCGGCGCGGGAGGTTTCCATGTCACATGATCTTGCGCGTCGCACCCTGTACCCCGACCGCGCTGAAGCCGGTCGCTGCCTGGTGGCGCCGTTGAGCCAATACGCCGAACGGGCTGATGTAATCGTGCTCGCCTTGCCACGGGGCGGGGTGCCGGTGGCTTACGAGGTCGCCATCGCCCTCAAGGTTCGCCTGGACCTGCTGGTGGTGCGCAAGCTTGGCATGCCATCGCACCCGGAATATGCCATGGGCGCGATCGCTGGGGGAGGGGTGAAGATTCTCAATGACGATGCATTGCGGGCCTATCCGGTCGATCGGGCCCTGCTTGAGAGCGTGATAGCCAGGGAAACACAGGAACTGAGACGTCGTGAGTGCGCCTATCGGGGTGGCCGACCTCCGCTTCGGCTCAAAGACCAGACCGTGATCCTGGTCGATGATGGCCTGGCAACCGGGGCCTCGATGATGGCGGCCATCCAGGCGGTGCGTGCCCAATCGCCAGCGCGGATCGTGGTCGCGGTGCCGGTCGCGCCACCGGAAACGCTAGAGGCCCTGTGGAGCGAAGTGGACGAGGTGATCTGCCCGCTGGTGCCCGATCGGATGGTTTCGGTCGGCTATTGGTACCAGGACTTTCCGCAGACCTCGGACGAGGAGGTCATGGCGCTGATGGACAAGGCCGGGATCGCAGCGTCGTCCGGGGGCCGTGGCGGGGAGGCTGAAGATGACTGAGGTAGTGCTGCGCTCGATGAAATGGCCCGGCGTCGAACTGCTCGCGGACCTACGGTTACCCACCAACACCCAGGCCTTGGTCATTTTCGCCCATGGCAGCGGTAGCGGTCGGCTGAGCGCCAGAAACCAGTATGTGGCGGACGTGCTCGCCAGTCGCGGCCTCGGCTCGTTGCTGTTTGACCTTTTGACCGAGCAGGAGCAGCGACTGGACAACCAGACCGCCGCGCTGCGCTTTGATATTCCGCTGCTGGCGAAGCGGCTTACGGATGTCATCGATTGGGTTGGCCAGGACCCCGACCTTGCTAGCTTGCGCATTGGCGTGTTCGGCGCCAGTACGGGTGCAGCGGCGGCTTTGTGTGCGGCGGCCGAGCGCCCGGAGGTGGTGGCGGCGGTGGTCAGCCGGGGAGGGCGCACCGATCTGGCAGGCGAAGCGCTCAAGCGGGTACAAGCCCCGACCCTGCAGATCGTTGGTGGCAGGGACGTTCAGGTCCTGGAACTCAATCGTCAGGCCAGTCGGATGCTGCTTTGCGAGCATCGCTTGGAGGTAGTAGCAGGTGCTTCGCACCTGTTCGAAGAGCCTGGCACCCTGACCGAAGTCGCCGTTCTGGCGGGTGACTGGTTCGTCACCCACCTGCAAGACCCATCCCCTTGAGCCTTGCAGGCCGGATGTTCAGACGCCGAACGGATAGGTTTCGTCCTCCGGTTCAAGGTGTTGTTGTTTCGGCAGAGGCAGGGCGTCAACCGGTTGGGTCTGTTCGATCCAAAGCAGGGCGTCGAATTGCTCGGCCAGCACTGCTTCGAAGTAATGGCTCAGCCGTTCGCTCTCCGGTCGGTAGATGACGCCGATCGCGCGTTCGAGCAGTGGCATTGACAAGATGCGACGAAGCTCCTTGCGCTGTGGGTCTCGCCAGTCGGTCAAGGAAGCCGGTACGCCTGCCAGGCGGAACTGGTGCTCCCAACTGTCCGACCGCGAAGGACGGATGTCCTTGATCAGCATGTCGCCATCCCAGTCACTGGCGGCGGCCACTTGTCCGCGGTCGGTGGCCATGCCGATCAGCACGGCGTCCCGGCCAAACGCGTGGCGGCACAGTTGGCCGATGTTGAATTGGCCTTTCCAGCCCATTTACGTGGCATCGGCGTTGCCGATGTGAGAGTTGTGTGCCCAGACCACGGCTTTGGCGTGTGGCCCGCGATGTTCCAGCAGTGCGCGCAGGGTATCGAACATGTGCCGGTCGCGCAGGTTCCACGAGGCAGTCGAGCCTCGGTAGATCGCCCGATAGTATTGTTCTGCGGCGATGATCACGCGTGCGTTCTGGGTGGCATTGAAAAACGCTTCATCATTGCGGATCAGGCCCGACAGCTGATCGGCCAGCATCACATTCAGTTGTTCGACCACAGGCTGCTCGCAGGGCATGACGCCACCCCGTTCGACGAAGTGGCCATACAGTGTCGGGTCATCCTGCCAGGGCGTCAGGCAACCATACCGTCGGCGCGCTTCGCGGGCCAGGTGCGGATCTGTCCGGTCCAAAAAGGCCAGCACTTCGTGAATGGAGTTGCGCAGGCTGTAGACGTCCAGGCCGCGAAACTCCACGCGGCGGTCGACGGCGAGCAGGCGATTATGCCCATGCAGCCAGTGGGCGAATGCCTTGACCTCGCTGTTGCGCCACATCCAGGTTGGGAAACGGCTGAATATATGGCGCTTCCATGCCGAATGAGCCAAGCCCCGCACGTACTGGTCAACGTGCCCTGCATCCGGCCAGTCGGCTTCGACGGCCACGATGTTGAAGCCGTGCTGTTCGATCAGCCGCCGGGTAATGGCTGCACGGGCGCGATAGAACTCGCTGGTGCCATGGCTTGCCTCGCCCAGCATCACCACACGGGCGTCGGCGTAGCGATCGAACAGCGCGGCGAAGGCGGGGGACTCGAGGTCGGGCAAGGGTTCGGCGAATTGATGCAGCAGGGGGGCGATCTCCGCGCTGTCGACCTGGTATTGCTTGCCGTAGAGCATTTCCATCAGTTTGCGCGAGTTACCGTTCATGGATACCCTCCTCGTGCGGATGTGGCCGCAGGTCGTGGGGCGAAGAGCGGGTGGGGCAGCGCTGTGGCCACCCCAGGCGCTGGCGCAACGACGCTTCAGGTCAGGTTCAGGCGATGGATGACCTGGGTCGGGTCATCCGGGTCGGTGCTGGTGGTGAATCCTGCCGCCTTGGCCAGGTCACGCATCGCCTGGTTGGCGGCCGAGTCGATCGAATACATCTGTCGTAGGCCCTTGGCCCGGGCATGATCGGTCAGGTGCTTGAGCAAGAGTCGACCCAGACCATGGTGCTGCCAGCTGTCGAGCACGGTCACGGCGCATTCGCATTCATCCTTGCCGGCAATGGCGGCGTAACGGGAAATGCCCACCTCTTGCAGCTCGCCGTCCACATGGGCGAGGGCGACGTAGGCCGCTTGGCGGTCCTGGTCGACCGCCATCAACTGGTCGAGCATTGCCTCACCGGGCTCCTTGATCTGGCACAGGAAGCGAAAATGCCGCGACTGCGGTGACAGCCGTTCGATGAAGGCCCTCTCGCGCTCCCGGTCCTTGGCTTGCAGCGGTCTGATCAGCACATGGGTGCCATTGTCGAGGGCTTCGATCCAATGCTCGCCCGCAGGCTTGGGAAACGAGGGCGCGGTGTATTGGCGGGAGGGTTCTGTAGGAGCCATGGCAATAATCCTCGTGTGTCGGGAATGGACAATGGAGCTTCAGTTTCGACGCTTGGCCCTGCGCGGACTTGATAGTTGTCAATTGCCTGCCCTCCAGCGGGTGTCACCTGTCAGGCAGGGAACAACAGCGGATCGTCAAGGCTCGCCCAGGCTTGGGTCGCTGGCTGCATTGCCCTGTTCGGTGCGTTGACCACCAAAAGGCTGCAGGTGAGGTGGCTCAGCAAATAGCGCAGTGTCTCGTGCTGGCGCAGGTTATAGGCATTGGCGATCACCACCAGGTCGTATTCGCACCGATTGGCATAGGCGCAGAGGGTATGGGCGCAAGAGCCGACGATCAGGTGATGGTGAAGCGTCGGTATCCCAAGCTGCCCAGCAAATGCCTTGAACGTGGCGGCCAAGGTTTCGTACCTTGGGATTTCTGCCAGGCTGTAGTGCTCGCTATGGCGCAGCAGCGCCGCCTGGTCGTAGACCGAAAACAGGTGCATCTTGCCTTTGCGGGCCTGGCATACGGCCTTGGCTACCTCGATGACGTGGGCATTCAATGCCCGTTCGTCGAGGTCTTCGCAGCTTGCTGGCGCGGCGACGAACAGCTTCTCCAGGTTGGGCGCCACCTGTTCGCGAGCGAACAGCACCGGGCAGGGAGCTTTTTCCAGCAGTTGCAGGTCCAGGTTGGCCTGATGCGCCGCCTCGTCGGCGGCATGGTCCATGACCACCAGGTCCGCGCCACAGCGCGTGACTTGCGCCGCGACGCCGTTTGCCGTGGGTTTGAGTACCGTGACATCAGGACTGACACGAAGGCCCCTGGACGCAAGATGGGAGGCCCGCTGTTTCAGGTACGACTCGACGGACGGTTTCTGCCCGCCAAGGGATGGGGCACGCAGCGCGGCAAGCGAAACACTGGCGTCCAAGGCCATTGCCAATTCGGCGCTTTGCTCAACCGCCGGGCTGTATCGATCATCGCAAGGGGCGATCAAAAGCAAGTGATTGATTTTCATAAATGGGGCCTTCTGTCTGGACTGAGCATCGATCGAGCCGCACTGGCTGCTTGCAACCTGCCGACAGTCGAGCATGAGAGCAGCGCGCAGACCTGACTTGATCTTCATCAAGCCTTGAGCAGGACGGCGTGACCCTTGGTCGGAGGGCGCGAAAAGGCCGGGGGAACCAGCTAATTTGTATTAATACCCCCCATGCACATTAGCGGAGGCATGGTCATGTCAGGCTCACTGGATATGGGGGCAAGGCCCCATGTGAAGTGCCTTGCGTGTTCGTTGAGCCGGCTTTGCCTGCCCGCCAGCCTCAGTGCCGACGAAGTGGACAAGCTGGAGCGAATCGTGCGCCGTAACCGCCCGTTGAAGAGGGGCGAGTATCTGTTCAAGGCCGATGAGCCGATGGAGCACGTGTTCGCCCTACGCTCAGGGGCGATCAAGAGTTTCCTGCTCGATACCGAGGGCAACGAGCGGATTACCGGTTTCGTCCTGCCGGGGGAGATGCTGGGGCTGGACGCCATTGGTGCAAGGCATTATCGAAGCTATGCCCTGGCGCTGGAGGTTTCGCTGGTGTGTTCCATCAGGCTGGATCAGCTGGTCGACCTGTCGGGGCAGATCCCAGGCTTGCGTTACCAGCTGTTGCATATGCTGAGCATGGGGATTCAGGGCAAGGATGAGCACTTGCGCTGCTGCCACGGCCGAGCCGAACAGCGGCTTTCGATATTCCTGCTCGGCATGTCGGCGCGTTATCACGAACGCGGCCTGCGCGCAGACGTCTTCAACCTGCCGATGTCCCGTGGCGATATCGCCAACTACCTGGACCTTACCCTGGAAACCGTCAGTAGGCTGTTCAGCCGTTTCACCCAGGCAGGGTTCGTGAAATGCGTCGGGCGGGAAGTTCGGCTGGTCGACTTGCAAAGCCTGCTGAACCTCAGCCGGCTGGAGGAACCCACTTGAGCGCAGCCAGGACCCTGTCATAGCGCTGGACCGGCCCTCCCAGTGGACAGTGATCCCCCCAGGTTGGCCGAGGCATATGGTCGGTCCGCAGCCAGATGCGCTGTGGCGATATCCCCTTTTGCCAACACAGGCGTGCTGCTTGTCGAGCCACCTGGGGCGGCGCGCAGCAGTAGACCGTGTCTGGCCTGAATGCTTGCAGTTGCTGTGTCAGTTGCATCCATCCGCTTGAGGGGTCGCGCGGCGCCGTCGTTTGCGCGCGAAGCCATGGCCGGCATTCAGCGGGCAGGTGCTCCAGCGCCAAGCCCTCGTGTAGCAAGCGCACCTGTACCCAAGGCAGCCAGCAGCGGACCTCATCGAGCATGCACAATAGCGCCAATATCCCTTCGCCCCGTGTGATCGCCAGCAGGCGCGCACTCTGCAAGGGCACTGGCCAGCCGCTGCCCAACGGGCCTGAATACCCCAGCAGCTCGCCTGGCTGCCCCAGCGGGTGCGCACCGTGGGTAGTCACCACGAACCGTCCATCCACTCCGGGCAGGCTGACGTAGCTGCATGGCCAGCGCTCGGTGCGATTGGCCAGCAGGCAATACTGGCCTGGCATCGCCTCGGTGAATTGCGGGCTGCACTGTGCCAGGCGCAGGCATTGTTGAATACCCGGGCCAGGGAAGGTTTCCAGCAAGCGGACACGCTTGCCGTCGTCCCGCTCCATAGTCGCCTCGATAGTGTCTGGATGGACCGCACTGTTTTCAGGCTAGGCGTCTGCCAGAACGGGACTTTGATCAGGATCAAACCGACAAGCGATGGCAGCAGCGCGCTGATTGATAAAGGTCAAGCGCGGGGTTGCCTGCCCGCGCACGATCGAGGTGTCTCCCTGGGAGGCATTACTCATTCGAGGAGGTCGCCATGTCCGAAGCAGCCAAGAAAGTACCTGTCACTCCCGCAGCCACCCAACCTGCCAAGGCTTCTCCACCCGGCACCGAGCCGTCGGACCTGTGGCGGCCGTTCCAGCAGCTGCGGCGCCAGATCGACAGCCTGTTCGACGATTTCGGGCGCCGGCCATTGCGCATGCCGTTCAGCCACACCCCATTCGATGTCGAGCCGTTCTGGCGCCGTGAGCTGTTCGCCCATGGCATGCCGGCAATGGATATCAGCGAACTGGCCGATGAGTTTCGCATCAGTGCCGAACTGCCAGGTGTGGACGACAAGGACATCGAGATCAAGCTGGTCAATGGCAATGTGGTGATTCGCGGCGAGAAGCAGGAAGAGGTCGACGAAAAGCGTAAGGAGTACCACCTGTCGGAGCGGCATTACGGCAGCTTCGAGCGGGTCTTCCAACTGCCCCGTGAAGTCGACGCTGAAAAGATCAATGCCCAGTTTGCCAAGGGCGTACTGTTGGTGCACCTGCCCAAGCGCGCCGAAGCGATTCACCCTGAAAAAGTGATTCCTATCAAAAGCAGCAAGTGATTGACCCGACCGATTTCAGGAGCAGGGACGCTCCGCCTTCGCATTCCAAAAGGTAGAACATCATGTCCATTGGCAAATACTGCAACCGGGATGTGGTCACAGCGCCCCCCAGCATTTCCATCTACGCCGCGGCGCGGATGATGAGCCGGTACCACGTCGGGGACCTGGTGCTGGCCGAGCCTGTCGACCGCGACCGTTGCCGGCCCATCGGCCTGATCACCGACCGTGACCTTGCGCTGAGGATCATCGCCCGCAACCCTCCTGACCAGGAAGACCTGCAGGCCATCGACGTGCTGCCACGTCCATTGATCACCGCGAACCAGAACGAAGACCTGTTCGATGTGATTCTGAACATGCGGCGAGCCAACATCAGGCGGATCCCGGTGGTCGATGACTTTGGCCTATTGGTCGGAATCGTCACCGCGGACGACTTGGTGGGGCTGTTGGCCGACCACCTGCACGAGCTGACGTTGCTGATCCGTCAGCAGAGCCGGCGGGAAGAAGATATCCGCGCCGGGGACATCTGAACCCCATGCGCGTGCGCGCCATCGACAGAGGGGGCGATCATGAACGATTTTCCAGGCACCGAGGAACTGGAATGGCTGGATGCCTACTGGCGGGCCGCGAACTACCTTACCGTTGGCCAGATCTACCTGCAGGGCAATCCCTTGCTGGCCACGCCGCTGAAGCTGACCGACATCAAGCCTCGGTTGCTGGGGCACTGGGGCACGTCGCCAGGGCTCAACCTGATCTACACCCATCTGAACCGGCTGATCCGCCATTACGACCTGAACATGTTGTTCGTCGCCGGCCCTGGCCATGGCGGCCCGGCCATGGTTGCCCAGGCGTACCTGGATGGCACCTACACCGAGCTGAACCCTGCGATAGAACGGAACGCGCAGGGAATGGCGCGGTTGTTTCGTCAGTTTTCCTGGCCGTACGGCATTGGCAGCCATGTCGGCCCGCATGTTCCGGGTTCTCTGCACGAAGGTGGCGAGCTGGGCTATGCCTTGGTCCATGCCTATGGCGCAGCCCTGGACAATCCGCAGCTGATCGTGGCCTGCGTCATCGGCGACGGCGAGGCGGAAACCGGAGCGCTGGCGGCGAGCTGGCATTGCAACAAATTCCTCAATCCCGCGCGCGACGGTGCGGTACTGCCGATCCTGCACCTCAATGGCTACAAGATCGCCAACCCGACGGTGCTGTCGCGGATCAGCGAGGACGAGTTGACCAGCCTCATGTATGGCTACGGTTATGATCCTTATTTCGTCGAGGGCGACGAACCGATGGAGGTGCATCGGGCGTTGGCCAGGACGCTGGATGTGATCTACGAGAAAATCTGCCAGATCCAGCGGCTTGCCCGGCACACCGAGGCGGGCCAAGCCATCGACCGGCCATTGTGGCCGGTGCTGGTCTTGCGCACCCCAAAAGGCTGGACGGGGCCGACGTTCGTCGATGGGCAGCGGGTAGAGGGAACCTGGCGCTCCCATCAACTGCCCCTGGGAGACCTTCGCAAGCCACTGCACTTGCAGCAGTTGCAGCAATGGCTGGAAAGCTACCGGCCGCATGAATTGTTCGATGCCCAGGGCGCGTTGTTGCCGGAACTGGCCGCGCTGGTCCCGACCGGGCGGCGGCGCATGAGCGCGAACCCACATGCTAATGGCGGGCTGCTGTTGCGAGCGCTGGACCTTCCGCGCTTCAGCGACTACAGCGTGAAGATGGACGGGCCTGGACGCGTACGCGCAGAGGCGACCCGGGTTCTGGGCAGCTACTTGCGCGACGTGATCAAGAACAGCCTGGTGTCCCGCGATTTCCGCCTGTTCGGCCCTGACGAGACGGCTTCCAACCGGCTGGATGCGGTATTCGAGGCGATCTGCAAGGTCTGGCTGGACCCCCACGGTGCCGAGGATGACCACCTCGGTCCAGATGGCAGGGTGATGGAGATTCTCAGCGAGCAGATATGCGAAGGTTGGCTGGAGGGTTACCTGCTGACCGGCCGCCACGGCTTGTTTTCGTGTTATGAAGCGTTCATCCACATCGTCGATTCGATGATCAACCAGCATGCAAAATGGCTCAAGACAGCCGCCGAAGTGCCGTGGCGCAAGCCGATCGCTTCGTTGAACATCCTGCTGACCTCGCATGTCTGGCGTCAGGACCACAACGGCTTTTCGCACCAGGACCCAGGTCTGCTGGACCTTCTGGCGAACAAGAAGGCCGATCTTGCGCGTATCTACCTGCCCCCGGACGCCAACTGCCTGCTGTCCGTGGCTGACCATTGCCTGCGCAGCCGTGGCTACATCAATGTGATCGTTGCCGGCAAGCAACTGGAGTGGCAGTGGCTGGATGGGCAGGCGGCGAACCTGCACTGCCAGGCTGGCATCGGGCGTTGGGCATGGGCCAGCCATGACGATGACCTGCCGGAGGTGGTCCTCGCCTGCGCAGGCGATGTGCCGACGCTGGAAGTGCTGGCGGCGGTAACCCTGCTTCGTGACGACGTCGCCGACCTGCGGGTCAGGGTGGTGAACGTGGTCGACCTGATGGCACTGCAATCACCGCTACAGCATCCGCACGGCTTGCCCGACAGTGACTTCAATGCGCTGTTCACCGAAGAGCAGCCGGTGATCTTCGCCTTCCATGGTTACCCGGCCCTGGTTCACCGCCTCATCTACAAGCGTGCCAACCCGCAGCGTTTCCATGTGCATGGCTTTCGTGAGGAAGGGGCGACCACCACGCCGTTCGACATGGCGGTCATCAACAACCTCGACCGCTACCAGCTGGTGCTGGATGTGTTCGAACGCGTGCCTCGCCTGCAAGCGCAGGTGGAGCGGGCGCGAACCCGCTACTGGTCGACCATGGAAAAGCACAAGCTGTACCTGATCGAGCATGGCGAAGACATGCCTGAGGTTGCGCAATGGCACTGGACACCGCACCCAGACGCCTGAACCGGCGCTATTTGGCTTTCCAGTATTTCTGCATTTCGAGGAACAGGAACGACGCGGTCCAGGTGATCAGCACCAGGCCTGTCAACGCTTGCAGGCCGGTGAGGTACTTGAGATGACCGGTAGGGGCGATGTCGCCAAAGCCTATCGTGGTGTAGGTGGTAAAGGAAAAGTACACGCAATCGAGCAAGCTGCCGTCGAAGTTGCCACTGAGCGTGCCCCAGCCCTCGGCGTGGGCCATCAGGTAATACACCAGGGCGAAACACCAGACCTCCAAGGCATGGGCCAGCAGCGCGCCAAACACGCCAGCGACGATCCGGAACCGGCTCCACAGCTTCAGCCGCGGTAGCCAGTCGTTCAGGCGAAGCAGGCATTCGTAGTGGATGATCACCACCAGGATCACCACCAGCATGTTGATCAATGTGACGGTGAGCATGGTCGGTACTCGGATTGGATCGGTCTGTCATTTGGCCGCATCGACCAGATTATAGGTGGCAGGCTCCTTGGCCAGGGGCAGCAGCGCGGGGAATTCTTCCGGGGTGATGGTTTCCTTGGCCAATAACAGGCGTGCCCCAGCGTCCAGGTCGGAACGTCGCTGTTCGAGCAACGTCCGGGCACGGGCGTAGGCTTCCTCCAGCAAGCCGCGAATACCCAGGTCGATTTCCCTTGCGGTCTGCTCCGAGTAGTCCTTGCGCTCCTGGCGCAACAACGATTCGCCCAGGTAGCTGGCCTGCTGCCGCTCCAGCACTGCCTGGCCCAGCTCCGTGCTCATGCCGAAGCGGGTAATCAGCTGGCGGGCGATGTCGGTGGCGCGTCCCAAGTCGTCAGCGGCTCCGGTGGACACCTGGCCGAATACCAGGCTTTCGGCGGCCCGCCCGGCCATCAGTACGACGATCCGGTCGCGCAGCATCTGCGCGCTGATCAGGTAGCGGTCATCGGTCGGCCGTTGCAGCGTGAACCCCAGCGAGCCAGCGGCTCTGGGGATGATCGACACTTTGTGCACCGGGTCCATCGCCGGCAGGCTGCTTGCCGCGAGTGCGTGGCCCATTTCATGGTACGCCACAACCTGGCGTTCATCGTCGCGCAGCACGTTGCCCTTGCGCTCCACGCCTGCCACCAGGCGTTCGACGGCAGCGGTGAAGTCCTGCAGCTCAACCCATTGGCTGGCGCGCCGGGTGGCGACGATGGCGGCTTCGTTCACCAGGTTGGCCAGGTCGGCGCCGGTCAGGCCAGGGGTGATCTCGGCAATGCGTTCCAAGTCCAGGTCGTTCTTGTAGACGATCTTGTGCAGGTGCACCTTAAGGATCGCCAGGCGGCCCTTGCGGTCGGGGCGGTCGATCAGGATCTGCCGGTCGAAGCGTCCGGCGCGCAGCAGCGCCGGGTCCAGTATCTCAGGGCGATTGGTCGCTGCCAGCAGCACGACACCTTCGCGTGGATCGAAGCCATCGAGCTCGGCCAGCAGTTGATTGAGGGTCTGTTCCTTCTCGTCGTTGCCGCCCAGGCTGCCGATACCACGCATCTTGCCCAGGGCGTCCAGTTCGTCGATGAAGATGATGCAGGGCGCTGCGCGCCGGGCCTGGTCGAACAGGTCGCGCACCCGCGCCGCGCCCACGCCGACGAACATCTCGACGAACTCCGACCCGGAGATCGAGAAAAACGGTACCGCCGCCTCTCCGGCGATGGCCTTGGCGACCAGGGTCTTGCCGGTGCCAGGGGGGCCGACCAGCAACGTGCCCTTGGGCACATGCGCCCCCAGGCGGGCATAGAACGCTTGGTTCTTGAGAAAGGACACCACTTCGGTGAGCTCGCCCTTGACGTCGTCTATGCCCGCCACATCGGCGAAGGTGACCTTGGTATCGCGCTCGACATAGACGCGCGCACGTGACTTGCCCACGCTCATCAACCCGCCCAACCCCTGTTTGTCGGTCACGCCACGAAACAGGAAGAACCACAGCGCCAGCATCATCATCAGCGGCATCAGCCAACCCACCAGGCTCGTCAGGTTGCTGTCCTCGGCTACCCCAGTGAAGGTAACGCCCGTACGGCCCAATTGCTCGCTCAACTGCGGGTCGACCCGCACCGTGGAGAACACCGAACGCCCGGCGATCGGTTCCTGCAATGTGCCCAGGATGCGGTCATGTTCGATCCGCAGCTCACTGACCTTTTGCTGTTCGAGCAATTGCAGGAACTGGCTATAGGAGATGGTCTGAACGGCCGCTCGGTTGAACAGGCCGAACTGGATGGCGGCGAGCACGGCCAGGCCGATTGCCAGCAGGTATAGCGTCCAGGGCTGATCTTTGTTCATGACCGTCTCTCCTGGTGGGCCGCCGGGCTAGGCGATCAACAGGTAGTCTTCAACCTTGCTTACGCCAGGCACTGCCCAGGCAGCGCGCTCGACCACTTCCCGTTCACGAAGCAAGTGCACCTTGCCTTCCAGCCGGACCACACCGCCGTTGACGGTAATGCGGATGCCCTCGGCCTGGATCTCTGCGCTGCGCTTGAGGGCCTGTTCGATGCGATGGCGGATATCGCTGGCATTGGCCCGCGCCTTTAAGGTGATGCGATTGTGCACGCCGACCACGCCCGACAGACGCCAAACCGCTTGCTCGATCACTTCCTTCTGGTATTGCCAGTCCAGTTCGCCTTCCAAGGTCACCGTGCCTTTGTGAACGGTGACCTTGATGCCCTCGACATTGGCATCCGAGCTCCAGGCGATGATCTTCAGGGCGCGGCTGGCAATGGTATCGTCCGCAGTACCTTCGAGCTTGTTCAGTCGGACTTCGATTTCCTCGGCCAGCCCACGCACGCCTTTCATGGCTTTGACGGTGCGCTCGGCACTGATCTTCTGGGCATAACTGCTGACGTGGCCGGACAGTGTGACCACGCCATCCTGCACCGTCACACCGATGCTGGCGGCATTGATGTCAGGTTGAAACGCCAACTCTTCAAGCACCAGGTCGCGCAAATCAAGGTCGTTCATGATGGTCTCCGCTATCCATTGGAAAGGTGGGCCGAGATGCCCTCAGCCCATGTTTCTACCCTCCAGCGGTACCACGCGATTGACAAAGGTCAAAACCGGCGCGCTACCGTACGCCTGGCGAGATTGATAAATGTCAGGCTGCGGTGAGTGCCGGTGCCGATACTAGGGGTGTCTTGAGCATGCGCGAGGGCACCACCATGCAACGCTATCTGCTTGCCGGCTTGTCCAGCCTGCTGCTGGTATTGGTTTGGGGATGCACGCCATGGCACGCTGAGCAATACGACGCACGGCTGGAGTCGGCCGAGAACAACGCGGCGACCGCGCGCTTGCGGGCCGACCAGGTGTGCTACCGCATCGATATGGTCGAGCAGACCGCCAACGAGGCGTTGCGCAGAGCGACACAGGCCCAGGAACAGGTCCAGCAGTTGCTCCAGCAGGCCAAACGCAAGTAACGGCCATGTCACGTCGATGGCTGGACCCAAGCCTGTTGCTGGTCTGCGTCCTGTCCCTGCTGTTGGGCGGGCTGGTCTATGCCGCGCAACAGCCGGTTTGGGCGGCGTTGATCTGGGCCGGCGGCAGCGCGCTCATGGCAGTGGTGCTGGCGGTGGAAATGGTCCAGCGCCTGGCCAGGCGTGAGGCGGGCATCGACCTGATCGCGCTGATGTCGATTGGCGCGGCCCTGGCCCTGGAGCAAATGCTGGTGGGCGCCGTGGTTGCGCTGATGCTGGCCACGGGGCGTGCCTTGGAGACGCTCAGCCTGCGTCACGCCGAGCGCGAATTGCGCGCACTGATCGACCGGGCGCCACAGCGGGCCTGGATTCAGGAGCAGGAGGGCTTGCGTGAGGTGCCGGTCGACGCAGTCCGCGCTGGCCACCGCGTCCTGGTGCGCCTGGGCGAAATCGTGCCAGTGGACGGGTACTTGCAGTCTGAGCAGGCGACTCTGGACGAAGCTGCGCTGACCGGCGAATCGTTGCCCGTCACCCGCCATGCCGGTGAGCCGGTGGCCAGTGGCGTGACCAACACAGGCGCGCCGCTGCTCCTGTTGGCCACCCGTACCGCAGCGCAAAGCACTTACGCGGGCATCGTGCGACTGGCCGAAGCGGCACGTCAGTCACGGGCACCGTTCGTGCGCCTGGCCGACCGCTACGCACTGGCGCTGATCCCGTTGACATTGCTGATGGCTGCGCTGGCGTGGTGGGCCAGTGGCGATGTGCAGCGGGTGCTCGCCGTGCTGGTGGTCGCCACGCCTTGCCCGCTGATACTGGCTGTGCCGATTGCCATCATTTCAGGCATTTCGAGGGCTGCACGGCGCAACATACTGGTGCGTGACGGCGAGGTGCTCGAAGCCCTCGCCGGCGTGCGCCAGGTGTTCCTCGACAAGACCGGGACCTTGACCAGTGGCCATGCCCAGTTGCAGTCGATCGAGGTGAGGGGGCAGGGCGCGCCCTTGCAGATGCTGCAGCTGGCCGCTTCGTTGGCCCAGTCATCGACCCATCCGATTGCCCAGGCCATTGTTCATGCTGCCCGATTGCGCAACGTGACGCTGACCGCCGCCCAGCAGGTGGAGGAAAGCCCCGGCCAGGGGCTCGCCGGGGTTGTGCACGGCAAGGCTGTACGCTTGGGTGCCCTGGCCTATGTGCAGCAGGAGAAAGACGATGGGCACTGGGCACAGGAGCGTTTGCAGCAACTGGACTACTTGGCCAACAGCGGCAGTTTCGTGGCGGTTGACGGTGAGTTGAAAGCGGTACTGCGGCTGGCCGATGACCTGCGCCGGGAAACCCCCCAGACACTGCGACGCCTGCGGGCGCGAGGGATCGACAAGGTGGTCATGCTCACCGGTGACCGCCCGGAAACCGCGGAAATGGTCGCGCTGGCGGCGGGTATCGACGAGCTTCGCTCAGGGCTCTCGCCAGAAGACAAAATTCGCCTGGTGCAGGAGGGCTGCCGTACGGCCCCCTCGCTGATGGTCGGCGACGGCATCAACGACGCACCGGCATTGGCGGCGGCCGATGTCGGGGTTGCCATGGGGGCTTCTGGCGTGACGGCCTCCGCCCAGGCGGCCGGTGTGGTGTTGCTGGTCGATCGGCTCGATCGCTTGGTCGAGGCCCTGGATATCGCCCGGCATGCCGTGTACATCGCCCGGCAGGGAGTATGGGTGGGGATGAGCCTGTCGTTGCTGGCGATGGTGGTTGCAGCCGCCGGCTACCTGCCGGCATTGCTGGGGGCGGTGTTGCAGGAAGGTATCGACCTGTTGATCATCGTCAACGCCTTGCGTGCGCTAGGCCCCTTGACGGCCAGGCAACGCAGCGGGCTTGCCGTCGAGGACCTGGATCGGTTGCAGGACGAGCATCGGCAACTCGACGGGTTGCTGACGGAACTGAGCCAGATGGCCTGCGACTTCGCCAAGCGTCCCATCGAGCAGGCGCGGGCTGACCTCGGCAGGCTGGTCACCGGGCTGCATGACCTTCTGGAGCGCCACGAGCGCGATGACGAGCGTCGTCTGTACCCGCTGCTGAGCCGCTTCATGCCCGGCGAAGACCCGTTGTCGGCGATGAGCCATACCCACCGGGAAATTTTCCGCCTCATCCATCTTCTGTCCTGCATGAACCACGATTTCAGTCAGGCGGCAGCGAGCCCGAGCGCAGATGACATCCAGCACCAGCTGATACGCCTGGACACCTTGGCAAAGTTGCACTTCGACCAGGAAGAGGCCCTTTACCGGTACCTGGATCAACGCTGAGCGCAGCGTTCAGCGCCTTGTAGGGTTGATAAAAATCAAGCACCCAATGTGGTGGAGCGGGATGCTGGCAGCAGCTGTTTCATGCCCTAGCCTACACGGGAGGCAATACCATGCCCCACAGCAAAATGCTGTTCCGCTCTGCAGCGCGGGAGAAAATTCTCAGTGGCGCCACCCAGCTCGCCGATGCCGTGCGCGTTACGCTAGGGCCCAAATCGAAATCGGTGCTGATGCAGAGCAGTTGGGGTAAGCCGACCGTCTGCAACGATGGAGTCACCATCGCCAAACGGGTCGATCTGCAGGACCCAGAGGAAAATCTTGGCGCCCAGATGCTGCGCCAGGCGGCCGAACGCACCGGTGAAGCGGTGGGGGATGGCACCAGTACCGCGACAGTGCTCGCCCACGCGATCCTGGCCGACGGCGTGCGCAACGTGGTGGCCGGGGCCAGCGCCATCGACCTCAAGCGAGGCCTGGACAGAGGGCTGGCGTTGGTCATGACATCGCTGCTGGCGCAGTCACGCCAGGTCAGCACTGCCAAGGAAAAAGCCCAGGTGGCGACGTTATCGGCGCACAACGACCCGTTGATTGGCCAGTTGGTCGCGGATGCCCTGGAGAAGGTCGGCGTGGAAGGCGTGGTCAGCGTGGAGGAATCCAAGACCACCGAAACCGTGGTCGAAATCATGGATGGCATGCGCTTCGACCGGGGCTATGTGTCGCCTTACTTCGTCACCGACACCGAGAAGATGCAGGTCGAGCTGACCGATGCTTGTGTCTTGCTGTGCGATCACAAGATCGGCGCACTCAACGATCTGCTGCCCCTGCTGGAACAAGTGGCGAAAAGCGGTCAGCCGCTGGTGGTGATCGCCGAAGACATCGACGGCGAGGCCTTGACCACGCTGGTGGTCAACCAGATCCGCGGCGTGCTGCGAGCGGTGGCCGTGAAGGCTCCTGGGTATGGCGACCGGCGCAAGGAAATGCTCCAGGACATCGCGGTGCTCACGGGGGCGACCCTGGTGTCGGCGGAGCTTGGCATCAATCTCGATCAGTTGCAGTTGTCCCAGCTCGGCCAGGTGCACCGTGCGGTGGTGTTGAAAGACAGTACGGCGTTGATCGGTGGCAAGGGCACCCAGCAAGCGGTGGCTACCCGCGTTGCGCAGATCCGCGCCCAGATCGAGGCCAGCACCAGCGATTACGACCGGGAAAAACTGCATGAACGCCTGGCCAGGCTTGCGGGTGGTGTGGCAGTGATCCGCGTCGGGGCACCGTCCGAAGCGGAGATGAAAGCGCGCAAGGACGCGTTGGATGATGCCCTGGCCGCCACCCGCGCGGCCATCGCCGAAGGCATGGTGCCTGGCGGTGGCCTGGCTTTGCTCAAGGCGGTGCCTGCGTTGCTCGCTGAAGAGGCGGGCAGCGAAGGTGATATACGCACCGGCTTGCAGATACTGCGCCGTGCGCTGGAGGCCCCAGCGCGGATGATTGCCGAAAATTCCGCGGTGGACGCGGGCGTGGTGGTGGCACGCATGCTCGCCGAAACGGGCAGCATCGGGTTCGACGCGGCGGCCAACACCTACGTCGACCTGTACGAGGCCGGCATCATCGACCCCACCAAAGTGGTACGCATCGCCCTCGAGAACGCAGTCTCAGTCGCCAGCATCCTGCTGCTGACCGAGGCAACCATGACCGATATCCCGGAAAAGACAGCACCTTTGATGCAACCCCCATTGCCTGAGTGATCAGGCGAACCGATCGTCGGAGGCTACCATGAGCCACTATCAACGCCTGTTGCTGATCCTGCGCCCTGCATTGCGCCAGTCCTGTGCCTTGGAACAGGCGGCCGCCCTGGCCAGGTCAAGTTCGGCCAGCCTGCACATCGTGGGTTTGCTGGAATCGCTGGACAAGCTCAGGTTCCTGGAGACAGGTGACCATCAGAGCGAGCGGCAGGCTTACCTGCAATCCCAGCAGGCGCAGCTCGAAGCGCAGGCCCAGGTGCTGCGGGCATCGGGTGTGCAAGTGACGACGGAAGTCGCCTGGAGCAGCGATCTGCAGGCGGATATTCTCGAACATGCCCTGGAGATGCAGCCGGATGTACTGCTCAAGCAGGTCGAGCGCGAACCGGTGCTCAAGCGGGCCTTCTTTACCCCATTGGACTGGCAGTTGCTGCGGCATTGCCCGATCCCGGTCTACCTATTGGGCGCAGCCAGACCGGCCTTGCCTCGCCAGATCGTCGCGGCGGTAGACGTGGCCGATCCATCGCCCGAGGGCCAGGCGCGCAATGACAGCATCGTCCAGCAGGCCAATGCGCTCGCGTTGCAGACCGGCGCGCAACTGGACCTGCTGTTCGCGTGCGACCTGACCATGGCCTACATGGGCGACATGGGATATGGCGCCTGGGCCATTGACGACGTCGGCGAGTCCCTGCGCCAGGCACTGGAGGAGGATTTCAAGGCGGTGGCTGACCGCTATGGCGCTCCGGCCGAGCGCAGGCACTTCATACTGGGCCGCCCGGTCGCGGTGCTGAGCGAATACGTCGAAACCCATCCGGTGGACGTGATCGTCATGGGCAGGCCGCTCGCCCGGGGACTGGACCGACTGTTCGGCAGCACCACGGAGCATGTGTTGTACCAGATTCCCTGCAATATCCTGGCGGTGTAAGGCCCGGCGCCGGAGTCATGCGTCCAAGCCCCGGCGGCAGGCAAGCAAGTCGGCAACCAGGGCGCTGGTATCGACGATATCCAGCTGTTCCAGACATCGCACGGGTAGGCGAAAGGGCGAGATGCTGTCGGTCACCAGTACTCGTTCGAACGCACAGCTGTCGAACAGCTCGCCACCTGTAGTGAACAGGCCATGGGTGGCTGCGGCCAGTATGCGGGTGGCGCCGGCCTGCCGGCAGGCGTGGGCAGCGCGGAGCAGCGTCTGCCCCGTGCTGATCAGGTCGTCGAACACGATGACGGTGCTGCCTGCCACATTGCCAACCAGATGTTCGCCGCTCAGGCCCGTCGGCTGGCGATGCTTTTCCATCATGGCCACCGAAACCGGGCGCGCCAGCAGGTCCGCCAGGACCTGGCGAAACTGCTCGGCGCGTTTGATACCACCGATATCCGGCGAGACGACCGTGACAGCCTCTTCTCCGAGCAGCGGGGCCAGGTGTTGGGCGAATAGCTGGGTGCATTGCAGGTTCCAGCTCGGGATTCGGTAGGCGTTGTCGAAGGCGCTGGGGTTGTGTACGTCCAGCGCGACCACGCGGTCGATGCCGCAGCTTTCCATCAGCCGGGCTACATGGCGGGTAATGGTCGCGTCCTGAAACTCCACCTTGCGGTCCTTGCGGCCATAACACAGGTAAGGCGTGACAGCTGTCACCTGGCGGGCACCGGCGTCCTTGAGCGCACCACAGAAGAACAGCAAGCGGCACAGCTTGTCGTGCGCGCTGTGGTGCGCGTCACCAAAGAGCGAATGGAAGACGATGACCGATCGACCGTCGACCGACTCGGCAGGCCAGCATTTGTGTTCTCCATCCTCGTAGTCGCGCTCTTCATGCGCAGACAGCTTCCAGCCCAATCGTTGCGCCACGGCATGACCATAGGCCTGGCTGCCTTGCACGGCGAACAGTAACGGTGGTGTGTCATTCATGCCCTGCGCTCCAGAGGTCGTTCACAGCAACATAAGCGGCATGCCACTGCGCGGTTTGACGATTATCAAGTCGAGCATAGCCAGCGGGCGGACACTGGGCATGTCAGAGCATGCAATGGCCTGCGCCCCCTACACCCTGCACGGAGAGTACGCCAATGGACAAATACCAGAAAAGCCACAAGGACAAACTGTTCAAGCCGCATCCGTTCGACCCCTATGCCACGGCGCATCGTCCTGCTGGCAGTGCGCGTTGTCCGCAATGTGGCGCTGCCTACCATGGAGGCGAGTGGCACGCCCATGGGGCGACGGGGCCTGGGCCGGTTGAGTCGATCGTCTGCCCGGCATGCCGGCGCATCGAAGACCGTGCCGCTGCCGGACAAGTGCGGGTGTCGGGCCGTTTTCTGGCAGCGCATGAAGAGGAGATTCGCAAACTCATGCACAACGTGGAGCAACAGGAAAGGCAGACGCATGTTCTTGAGCGCTTGATCGCGATCGACTACCAGCAGGGCCAACTGGTGGCAACCACCACTGGCACGCACCTGGCCAACCGCATCGGTCATGAACTGGAGGCCGCCTACGATGGCGCGTGCAGCTACCGCTATAGCGACAGCGATGTGTACTTGAGTGTCGATTGGCATCGAGACTGAGGTCGCCTGGCCTGGTTTCACTCCAGGGAGGAGGTGAAACCAGGCGAGCGATCGTTCAACCGTGGATCGCCAGAATGCTGGAGTGAACCTTGTACAGGGTTTGCTCGGTGGTACTTCCGACCACCTTGCTCACCCCCTCATGGTACAGCGTGCCCATCACCACCACATCGAAGCCATGCTGGTTGGCGTATTCGCTGACCACGTTACGGGCAGCGCCTCTCACCAGGTGCAGATGATCTGGCTTGATGCCGTAGCGGCCGCCGAACGCTGCCATGCGCTCGCGCGCACGACCCGACATTTCCTCGACCAGTTTGTCAGTCCAGGCGACGGGGGCGGCGGCATAGGCAACGAAGCTTGCACTGGGTTCATAGGCCTGCAGCAGATGCAGTTGCGCCTTGCATCGCTGTGCCAGGGCCTGTGCCGATTGCAGGATGTGGTCGTTGAGCTTGTCGATCACAGGGTCGTGCTCGACCAGATCGACGGCGACAAGTATGCGCGCTGGCAAGTTGGTCTGCGCCTGGGCCACCAAGTGCAGCGGGATCGGGCAACGGCGCAGCAGTTGCCAGTCCAAAGGCGTGAGCAGTGCACGGCTCAAGGCGGTTTCGTGCTTGATGTCCTTGATCACCATCTCTACCCGGTGCAACTGGGCCAGCCGGATCAAGTCCTTGAGCGGGTCTTCATCGTCCAGTGTCTCGGCGTAGGCGCTGATGCCCAGTTCGCCCAGCGCCTTCACCTGGTCGGCCAGCCAAGCCTTGCGGTGCTCGGCGTCCTGCTTGCGGGCATTGGCGCGCAGCACTTGGTCCAGGGTGGCCAGACGTGAGGGGAGTTGGCTGAGCACCACCAGGTGCAAGGTGGCGCCAGTCGTGCTGGCCAGCGCCTGGGCACGCGTCAGGGCAGGCGAGGGGTGCAGGTCTGGATGGCAGATCAGTAGCAGTCGCGAGTAAGCATTCATGATGGCCTCCACGGCGATGGCAGCCTCGATGAAGGCCCACCGGTTCAGGCCAAGGGTGACGCAGTGGGGCTTGATGGCCTTGATATTTATCAAGATTGGCTGACCGCCAGCTTCGATAATGACAGCGGTGCGGCACCCCCATTCGCGCCAGGAGGTGGCTGATGAGCCTGTACCGTCGGATGCTTCTGGTCATGACCCAGGTCCAGGTCGATGCAGCGTTGCGTCGGGCCCTGGGATTGGCTCAAGCGTCAGGTGCCTCGCTGCATGTACTGGGCATCCATACGCCTGCCGAACGTGGCGTGCCCGATCAAGGGCGGCAAGCTGCCCAACCGTCAGCCGCATTCGCGCATTTCGCTTCCGGGCTCAAGGCATTGCTCGATGAGCAGGCGCCCACAGGGTTGCACATCACCTTCGAAGCGCTGGAAACCGCCACGGCGGGTGATCTCCTACCGGCATGCATCGCGCGTTGTGCGCCTGACTTGGTGATCAAGGGGCTTTCCGCCAGTCCGGTACGTGGCCTGATCGACAAGTACTCGGTTGACCGTGCGTTGCTGCATACGTGTCAGGTGCCTTTGCAACTGGTGCCTGCCGAGGCCCCGGCCATGCCCGCGAGCATATTGGTCGCCGTGGATGTGGCCAAGGCGGACCTTGCGCAGCAAGCGCTGAACCATGCGCTGGTGGAGGCAGGTCGACAACTGGGTAGCGCATGCAACGGCCAGGTCCATTTACTGTCGGCGTACGACCTGCCCATGGCTATGCTGGCCAATCCCGACCTTGCAGCGCCCTGGGCGGAGCAAGTGCGCGAGTCGCTCCAGGCACCGTTCGATGAGCTGGCCGATATCCATGGCATTGTCCATGCGCAGCGCTACTTCATCGAAGGTGCGCCGCTGCGCGTGATCCAGTCTCTGGTCGCCACGCTGAAGATCGACGTGGTGGTGGTCGGCGTGGTGCAGCCCAGGCGCTGGGCCAAGCTGATCGGCGACACCACCGAACGGCTCCTCAACCATGCGCCGTGCAGCCTTCTGACGGTCCGGTCCGCGTCCGCGGATTGATTCAGGCGGTGTCGCCAGCTCGGCCGTGGCGAACCACTTCCACGCTGAAATCCGCCTCGAAAGGTGGCACATGACATTCGACGATGTCCTGCTCGGCGACCTGCAGGTGTATACCCACGATCTGCGCATGCACGGGTTGGTGACAGACGTGACGGTCAACGAGCACCGCGCTGAATACCCGTCGCGCGCCAAGCTCAGCCAGGTAGGCGCAGGTACGCAGCAGGGAGTGCCCTTCGTACAGCACGTCATCGACCACCAGCAAGGTGGTATCGGCCAGATCCAGTTTGGCCAACTCAGGGTTCTCGGTAAGCTGCGTATAGGCATGCAGGATGCTGAGGTCGTCGGCGTAGCGCTTGACCTTGATCGGGTAGAGTGGCAATGGCGCCGCCCCGGTCAGTCGGTGCAAGTGCAGTTGCAGGCGGCGCGCCAAAGGCTCCCCTCGGCGTTGAATCCCCACCAGCACCGTGGGTTGGGCAGTCATGAACGCCAGGGCCTGCTGCGCCATGCTACGCAGCACGCTGTCGAGGTCTTGTTCGTCATACAGGCGAGCGCGTGAGGGGGCGGGGCGGTTCATGATTGTTTTCCGTGGTCGGCCAAGGGTCATTGGCAACCTATACCGCTGCCACCTGCTCGACTTGATAAAAGCCAAGCACAGGTCATTTCCACGATGATCCCCGCGGTCGCTGGCGAGGGCCTTGGGGCAGGCACCACCTGATGCACAGCGGTCTTGCAGGTTTATTACCTCAACTGTTGACCTAGGATAACTTGCGCCGCCTTTTGGATCGTGGCGCCACGAACGCAGTGGTAGCGTATTCATACAGTCGTGGCGATCACGGTGGGTTGTCATGTATCAGAATCTGGCTGTCCTGGCTGCCTTGCTGGTGCTGTACGCCAACCTGGCCGGCGCGCTCGAATCCAAACCTATCAATGGCCCCCTGTTGTTCTTGCTGGCGGGGCTGGTGGCAGGCCCCGCTGGGCTTGGGGTGCTGAACCTTTCCCTGGATCGTCATGATCTTCGGCTGCTGGCCGAGCTTACCCTGGCGATCGTACTGTTCAGCGATGCTGCCCAAGCTGATCTGGCTCAATTGCGCCTTCACCGTAGCCTGCCACTGCGTCTGCTGACGATTGGCTTGCCGCTGACCCTGGTCGCCGGTTGGCTTGCTGCGTGGCTGATGTTTCCACGCATGCCCTGGCTGGAAATGGCCCTGTTGTCGACGATCCTGGCGCCCACCGATGCCGCCCTTGGCAAGGCAGTGGTGAGTAACCCCCTGGTGCCGGCCAATGTGCGTGAAAGCCTGAACGTCGAAAGCGGACTGAATGACGGCATCTGCGTGCCGGTTCTGCTCTTGCTGCTGGCATTGCTGATGGAAAGTCGCTCGACGATGCCCTTTGCCCTGGCGGGATACTTCTTGCTGGAGGAGTTGGGCATTGGCGTACTGACGGGGGCAGTGCTGGCGCTGGTGGTGGGAGGGCTGCTGCGTCTTTCCCAACGCCGCTGCCTGCAAATGGACTCTTGGCAACAACTGGTGATGCCCGCCCTGGCGTTGCTGAGCTTCGCCAGCGCCCAGGCAATGGGCGGTAGCGGCTTTATCGCAGCGTTCTGTGCAGGTGTGTTGACCGGTTACCTGTTCAATCGGGAAACGCAGCCGCTGCTTAAGACCGGCGAATCCTGCGGTGAAGCACTTTCGCTGCTGACCTGGGTGGTGTTCGGTGCCTACGTAGCGCCCAAGGCCTCGCAAATCCTGTCGCCCTCGGTATGGTTCTATGCACTGCTGAGCCTGTCGCTGGTGCGTATGGTGCCTGTCTGGGTGAGTCTGGCCGGCAGCGAGCTGGCTGCCGAGAGCCGTCTGTTCATTGGCTGGTTCGGACCGCGTGGTCTAGCGTCTATCGTCTTCGCCGTGCTGGTACTCGATGCGCCGCTGCAAGAGGGCAGCACGATCATCGCCACGACCATCGCCTGCGTCGTGCTCAGCGTGATATTGCATGGCATAAGCGCTGCACCCGGTGCCCGGCGGTTGGGGCGCAGGGCTCGAAAGTGAAGGCGTGGCACATGAGCGATCGGTTCTTCGACAGGCTTTCGCGGAGGTGGCAGCCATGCGTGATAAAGCAAAGAAAATGGGCCTGGTCGGACTGACGACACTGGTCACTGTGAATATGATGGGTTCGGGCATCATCATGCTGCCGGCAAGCATGGCGCAGATCGGCGCCGTCTCGCTGCTGTCCTGGGTGATTACGGCCATCGGCTCGATGGCTATCGCCTACTGTTTCGCCCAATGCGGCATCTACTGCACGCAATCGGGCGGCATGTCTGCCTACAGTGAACAAGCCCATGGCAAGTCTGCTTTCTTTCTGTGCTCCTACCTTTACTTCCTGTCGCTGATGATTGGCAATGTAGCCATCGCCATTTCTGCCGTTGGCTACCTCACGCCTTTCATTCCCTGGCTTGGAACTGGTGGTGGGCCGCTATTGGTTGGAGCGGTGACGTTGATCTGGTTTACCACCTTGTCCAACCTGGGGGGAGCCGAAGTTACCGGTCGTATTGGCGCTGTCAGCGTGTGGGGCGTCATCGTCCCGGTTGCCGGTTTAAGCCTGATCGGGTGGCACTGGTTCAGCCCCGCGACCTTCCAGGATGCCTGGAACCCGGGTCAAATGCCGGTCGCCCAGGCCATTACCAACAGTATTCCGCTGACCTTGTGGGCGTTCCTGGGCATGGAATCGGCTGCGCAGAACTCCGACGCGGTGGAAAACCCCAAGCGCAATGTGCCTCTGGCGTGCTTGCTCGGCACCCTTGGCGCAGCGGTGATCTACATTCTTTCGACCAGTGTCATCCAGGGCATCGTGCCGAACCCGGAACTTGCAAACGCCAGCGCGCCCTTCGCCCTGGTCTATGCGCAGATGTTCAATGACGCTGTCGGCAATGTCATCATGGCCTTGGCGGTAATCGCCTGTGTGGGTTCGTTGCTCGGCTGGCAATTCACCTTGGCTGAAACCGCCAGAGTGACTGCCGGGCAGGGGCTTTTCCCAACGCTGTTCACGCGCACCACGGCACGTGGTGTGCCATTGATAGGCATGCTGACCTGCGCCGTGCTGCAGAGCCTCATTGCCCTGTCGACGCTCTCGCCCAATGCCAGCGCCCAGTTCAGCAAACTGGTCAACCTGGCTGCCGTGACCAACATCATTCCCTACATCACCTCGCTGACCGGGCTGTTGGTGATCATGTACAAGGCCCAGGTTCAGGCAGCCATTTTTCGCCGTAACAGCGCGGTCATGGTGGTCGCGGTGTGCTATTGCTTCTACGCACTGTACGCCTCGGGCCTGGAAGCCGTATTCGGTGCCGCTCTGATCATGGCGCTGGGCTACCTGCTGTTCGGTTTCATTGCCAAGCGTTTCGTCAAGGCGTTGGACATGATCGGAGGTGCGCCATGAAGCGTTCATTGAAAGCGACCGGTTGGTGTCTTGCCAGTTTGCTGTTGTGCGCGGTAGCAGACAGCACTGTCGCCGCTGCGGACGTATTGAGCAGGTTAAGGCAAGGGCAGGTGCTCAATCTCGGATTCGTGGAGGGGTTCGCTCCCTTCTCATCTGGCAGCGAACAGGCACCGGAGGGGTACTCCATCGACCTTTGCCAGGCAGTCGTCGCACGCCTTCGGGAGTCGCCCGGGCTCGCGGGCTTGCAGGTACGCTGGCGCTCCCTGGCAGAGCCGCAGGCTGTTCGCACCGTGGGTGACGGGCAGGTCGACCTGCTCTGTACACCGATGGTGGAAACCCTATCCAGAAGGGGCACCTTGGACTTTTCCATCGCGGTCTTTACTTCCGGCCTTGCGGCTCTGGTCAGGCGTGATGCACCGAATACCTTGCTCGGCCCCCTCAGCGGTGGCGCGCAGGACACCAGCCCGCGCTGGCGCGCGACGATCAACGCGGGGTTGAGCAAGCACAGCTTTGCCGTCCTGCGTGGCACCTTGAGCAGTCGCTGGGCCCATGAGCGGATCCGCCAGCTTGGTTTGCAATCCACGCTCCAGGAAGTGTCGACGTACGCGGAAGGGGTGCAGCGGGTGGTCGACCGCAAGGTCGACGCGCTCCTGGGAGACAGGGTGGTCCTGCTGGCCTATCAGGCCCGGCAAGCTGAGCGCGACCAGCTGTGGGTTCCGGATCACTTGTTCGTCATGAGCCGGGTGGCGTTGTCGATGCCAAGAGGAGACGACGATTTCCGTTTGTTGGTGGATACCGCCTTGAGCCAGGCACTTTCGGGCCCACAAGGCGAGGCCCTGTTCGTTCGCCATCTAGGTCCCCTGTCCGCGCAGGATCGTTTGCTGCAAAGCCTGTATCCGCTGCCTGACTAGTTGGCGGGGATCGTGATGACCGGTGTTTCCGGGGCTACGCCAGTTTCGGCGAGGGACAAGAGCACGAGAATGAAGAGGAACTCGGATTTGGACTTCAGGTCGCGATCGTCTATCCAGAACCAGTGATCGCGGTAGTGCACGGCGGCATAGGCATTGTCTGGCTTTCGCTCGCTTGAATGGATACGCACCAGTGGCGTGTCCCATTCGTTGGAAACCTTGGGAAGGGCGGGTTCGGGGTTTGCCCGACCCTCTTGCACATGGATGGGCGGGGCTTCGATGGTGGCGGCGATCTCCGAGAAGATCTCCGACATCGAACGTGTCAGCAAGGCCACCTCGGTATCGTCCCTCTGCACCGAGCCGAAGGTGAGTTTCAGTATCTCCGCGTCGGGTCGAAGGTGCAGCGACTGGCGCACCAGTCGGCGATCGGTTTCGACGATTTCCGACCGGGTGTCGGCGATCAGCAGCAGTTCACTGTCAGTCCCGGCACGTTGGCTGATTCGCATGCCCAGCTTTTCTGAACGCTGAATCCGCCGAAGCGCATCCAGCACCGCATAGAACTCTGGGTCTGCTGCACGCAGCCGAGACGGGGAGGTTGACCTGTTGTACAAGCCGTTTGCGGCACGCGTGGTCAGGTGCAGCACACGATCGACCGGATAGCCCGCCTGGACGAGCGAGAATATAGCCGCTGGCGAAAGGGGCGTGAGCAGGTAACGGGAGAAGCGTTCGCCGGACAACGGTGTGTAGCTGATGGTAGGGCGATCTGTGTAGAGGCCTGAAGCGCCCAAGGTCTGGTTGTTACCCTCAGCGGGCGAACCGCTGAACCAACTGGCGCTGAGGTTCACCTGACTTTGGATGGCCGTGGAACTGATCACCGATGACACCTCCAAATAGACGGGGGCATCGGCGTAACGCAACTTGACGATGTTCAACAGGGTCTGTTCTTTCCAGGTCGTGGCTATGACGGTCGCGTAATCGCTTCTGTCGCGCTCGATGGTGGAGGGACCGAGGGTTGAACAGGCGGTCAGCATCAGTATGGTCGCGACGAGAACGGCCCAGTGGAAACGAGACGATCTTGAACGCGCTGGGGGAAAACGAGGGTCATGCATCTTCTTGAATCCAGATGAATGCAGTTAGGTCACCCCCCATGGCATAGGCCATGGCAGTGCTCAATCGTCTTCCTCGCGAAGTGCCTTGATCCTGCCCTTTTTCTCGGCATTGACCAGCGCCGCGTAGTCCATGGCATTTTGCTTGGCATAAGCCAGTGCGAACTTGCCAAGGGCTTGATCGAAGGCGTCCGACTTGCCGAGATATCCACTGATCAGCGCTGCGTCCCCTGACTTGGCATGCGCCCGCGCCAACGTCATGCCACACACCTGCGCATACATGTTCATCTGCTCGAAGGTCGCACCTTCCACTGGCAATGACATCTTCATATCGCGTAGCTGTCGGACGAAAAACTGCCGGCCCTTGGTGCTTTCGGTCCAGCCCAGAAAAATGTCGCTGGCGGATTGCGAAAGGCGCTGGCCGGTAACCACTCGCTGACCTTGATTGGCAAACTCGCTTTTGCCGGCATAGGGCGCCAGCACGGACGGGCAGGCTTCCTTGAATTGCAGCAGCAGCGGATGGTTTTCGGCCGAAAAGAACAAGCCGACGAAGCAGAACGTGCCCACGCTGCCAATGCCCACGGCTTTCACTGCGAAGTCCTCCAGGCGATAGCGGTCGTAGAGCACTCTGCGCTCGGGTAGCAATGAACGGCGGTAATCCTCAAGTGCAAGCTTCACGCGCTTGGCGAAACCGGCTTCTTGGATATGGAACAGGATCGGAGGCTGGTCGACCAGGCGTCGCCTACCGCCCACTTCATCGCTGATCTGGGGATACAGGTAGTCCCCGATCCGCGTTCTGGCCCTGGCCATCAATGCTTCGCGCGCCTTGCGGTATTTCTCGTTGGGGGCCATGTCGATGATGGCCTGAGCGTCCAGGCGGTCGTACCAGACGTCAAGCGGGCTCATATCCGACAATTCACGCATGCGCTTGCGGTAGGCCTCCACGCAGGCCATGGCCAATTGTCCGGCCTCTTTGTCGTTCAGCCGATTGTCTTGGGCGGCGACGGCAAAGCTGACTGCCAACCGTTTGATGTCCCATTCCCACGGCGCGGGAAGTGTCTCGTCGAAGTCGTTGATATCGAAGATCAGGTTACGTTCGGGGGTGGCGAACAAGCCAAAGTTGAGCAGGTGGCAATCGCCGCAGGCTTGGACGTGTACGCCGGTACAAGGCAGCGTGGCGAGGTCGCGTGCCATCAGGCCGGCCGAGCCACGCAAGAAGGTGAATGGGCTGCGCAGCATTCGCCCATAACGGACAGGCACCAGTGCCGGATGGCGGTCACGGTTGGACAGTTCGAGCAAACCGACGGGATCACGCTGCCTGGGCTTGGATTTCCACGTTGCATGAGCCGCCCGCGGAACGACGTCTCGCAGACGTTTACCGGCCTCCAGTCTCTCCTTGCGCGAATGGAAATTCTTTTCTTCACGGATGTCGTCTTTCACCTTGGACAACCGCTTGGTCGAATGCTTCTTGAAGTCAGCCATGTCGGCACCTTTGTTGAGCAAAGGTCATGCGCAAAGGGTGGGCCCGAACGACAATGGAACTCATCGGTGCTGAACTGGCAATGCAGCAACGAGGATTACCGGTCAGCCTCTGAAAAGCGTAGCAGTAATTCACCTATCCCCAAGCCACGGCGGGCTGCCGCAGACTCGGATTTCAACCCTGCTGGCCCAGGGCTAGAATAAGGGCATGCTCACCCCTTTCTCTTGAGTTGGAGCGTTGCGATGCTTGTTAACATGAATGCCTTCACGCCATGGTCGGCGCTCGGAGGAGGCGTGCTGATTGGTCTGGCCGCAGGGCTGTTCGCTGCAGCCAACGGGCGGATAGCCGGTATCAGTGGGTTGCTGGCTTCGATGTTGCAGCGGTCAGGGGAGGGGCGTGGCGACAAAGCTGCGTTCCTGCTGGGCATCATTGCTGCACCGCTGCTGTGGCAGGTGTTCGTGTCGCTTCCCGCCGTGGAGTTCACCCGTGCACCCTGGGTTCTCATGGTCGCAGGGCTGCTGGTCGGCCTGGGCACTCGCTACGGCGGCGGCTGCACCAGCGGTCACGGGGTGTGTGGCCTGTCGCGGCTGTCACCCCGTTCGGCAGTGGCGACGCTGTGCTTCATGGCGGCCGGGTTCGCCACCGTGTTCGTCGCTCGGCATCTTCTGGCGGGCGTGTGACATGACGCGGATCACTGGTTTCATCGCAGGGTTGCTGTTCGGGTTGGGCTTGTTGCTGTCCGGCATGGCGAATCCCGCCAAGGTGCTTGGCTTTCTCGACCTGGCCGGGCAGTGGGATCCTTCGCTTGCATTGGTCATGGTCGGTGCCATTGGCGCAGCGTTGGTGCCGATGGCCTGGGCGCGCCGACAGTCGGTGGCGCTGTTGGGGGGCACGATGCAGTTGCCCACCCGGCGTGACATCGACCGTCGCCTGGTAGGCGGAAGCCTGCTGTTCGGCATTGGTTGGGGGCTGGCTGGCGTATGCCCGGGCCCTGCGCTGGTGCTGTTGCCGGGTGGTTATTGGCAGGCCTGGCTGTTCGTGGCAGCCATGTTGCTGGGCATGCTGGTGTTCAATGGCATCGAAGCGATTCGCGCCCGTCGGTAGTACCCGAACAGCGCAGGCCCCACAGCCTGCGCTGTTCGGCGCCGCTCAGTCGTGCTGTCGTACCCGGTTGCCGTGCCTTGGCAATCCGACCGAGATGAGTGCCGCAGCCAGGACGAAAACGCTGGAAACCCACAAGCAGGCCTCCAGGCCATAGGCCTGGAATACCCAACCCGAAAGCAGCGTGCCCATCAGCCGTCCCAGGGCGTTGGACATGTAGTAGAAGCCCACGTCCAGGGAAACGCCATCCTCCTTGGCATAGCTCACGATCAAATAGCTGTGCAGCGATGAGTTCACCGCGAACAGCACGCCGAACAACATCAGCCCGCCCAGTAGCACGATCTGGGCCGAGCCACCGGCTGTGAGGCCCAGTGCCATGAGCAGGGGCAGCCCGGCCAGGGCGATGGCCCAGGTGAAGGCGGCTCGGCCGTCGGGCACATGGCCTTGCTTCTTGCCGGTGAGGTAAGGGGCGAACGACTGGACGATGCCGTAGCCGATGACCCAGGCGGCCAGAAAACCGCCGACCATCCAGAAGTCCCAGCCGAAAGTGGCGCTCAGATAGACCGGCAACGCCACCACGAACCACACGTCGCGGGCCCCGAACAGGAACAGCCGTGCAGCCGAGAGGATGTTGATCGCCCGGCTCTTGGACAGCATGTCGCGGAACTTCGGTTTGGCCTTGGCCTTGCCAAGGTCTTTTTTCAGCAGGAGCAAACTGCCGATCCAAACCGCTGCCAACACGGCCGCCATGGACAGCACCGCGTGGGTGAAACCAAGCAGCGCGAGCAGCGCTCCACCGAGGAAGAAGCCCACGCCTTTGAGCGCGTTCTTCGAGCCGGTGAGGATGGCCACCCACTGGTAGAGGGTGCCTTGCTGGCTGTCCGGCACCAACAGCTTGATCGAACTTTTGGCGCTCATCTTGTTGAGGTCCTTGGCGATGCCGGACAGCGCCTGGGCAGCCATCACCCAGGGCACCGTCAGCCCGGCCGCCGGGACCGTCAGCATCATCAAGGCCACGACTTGCATGCCCAGGCCGATGTTCATGGTGCGATTGAGCCCCAGGCGTGCGCCAAGATAGCCCCCCGTCAGGTTGGTGATCACGCCGAACACCTCATAGAACAGGAACAACGCCGCGATCTGCAGCGGCGTATAGCCCAGTGCATGGAAGTGCAGGACCACCAGCATGCGTAACGCGCCGTCGGTGAGCGTGAAGGCCCAGTAATTGCCGGTCACCAGCAGGTATTGACGCACGTCCCCGGACAGGGCTGACAACGCCTTCATGATCGTTGTCTACTCCGCCATGCCGACGAGTCGGGCCAGTTCTGCTGCACGGTTGGCATAGCCCCATTCGTTGTCGTACCAGGCGTAGATCTTCACCTGGGTACCGTTGACCACCAGCGTGGACAGCGCGTCGATGATCGAGGAGCGTGGATCGGTGCGGTAGTCGATGGACACCAATGGCCGTTCTTCATAGCCCAGGATGCCCTTCAACCCACCTTCGGCAGCCGCTTTGAGCAGGGCATTGACCTCTTCGGCGGTGGTCGCGCGTTGAACCTCGAACACACAGTCGGTCAGCGAGGCATTGGCCAGCGGGACACGCACGGCGTGACCATTGAGCTTGCCGCGCAGCTCAGGGAAGATTTCCGCGATCGCAGTGGCCGAGCCGGTGGTGGTGGGGATCAGGCTCATGCCTGAGGCCCGGGCGCGACGCAAGTCCTTGTGTGGCGTATCGAGGATGCTTTGGGTATTGGTCAGGTCGTGGATGGTGGTGATCGAACCGTGGCGGATGCCCAGGTGCTGATGAATTACCTGGACCACCGGAGCTAGGCAATTGGTGGTGCAGGAAGCAGCGGTGACGATGCGGTGCAGGGCCGGGTCGAACACGTGCTGGTTGACACCCATCACCACGTTAAGCGCGCCCTTTTCCTTGACTGGCGCACACACCACCACGCGTTTGACGCCCTGATCCAGATAGGCCTGGAGCACGGCCACCGACTTCATCTTGCCGCTGGCCTCGATCACCAGGTCGCAGTCGGACCAGTCGGTTTCTGCAAGGGTTTTGTTCGCGCTGACCTTGATGCGCTTGCCATCGATTACCACCAAGTCGCCGTCTGCGCTGGCTTCGCGGTGCCAGCGGCCGTGGACCGAGTCGAAGTTGACCAGATGGGCGTGTGTCTTGGCGTCGCCGGCTGGGTCGTTGATCCGGACGAATTCGAACTCTGGCCATTCCCAGGATGCGCGCAGCGCCAGGCGGCCGATACGTCCGAATCCGTTGATGCCTACTTTGATTGCCATGTCGTTGTACTCAGGTTGTGCTCAGAGAGCGCTCATAGGGGTAGGGGGGCAATGGCCGCTCGATGACCGATGCGGCGGACGTCGGTCTTGTTCAGGGTGAAGGCGAAGGAGGTTCTTCCATCCGATGGCATCAGCAGCAGTTGGCGACGCGCCGTGGGCGATCCCCCATGGCGTCCAGCCGATCGGCAGTGCGACTCAGCCATTCGCGATTGGCCTCGAGGGTGATTGCCAGTACCTCTCGCACCCAGGCGGGCAGCGCTGGATGCAGGCGGTAATAGACCCATTGGCCTTGCCGGCGGTCCTCCAGCAGGTCACAGGTGCGCAGTTGCGCCAGATGGCGGGAAACCTTGGGTTGGCTTTGTTCCAGTGCGCAGGTCAGCTCACAGACGCAGAGCTCTTGCTCGCGGGCGATCAGCAGCATCATCCGGATGCGATTCTCATCGGCGAGGCATTTGAAAACCTGGAGGGGTGACAGCGGGTCAGTCATGGCGTGTCTCGGTGGCTGGGTTTCACTGCCAGCCCGCAGGGGTGCACTGAGCGTATATGATTTTCCGAATATACGATTTTCCGGATGTATTGCAAGTCGGACGTGAGGGCAGGTTTCGTCAGAAGCTGTACATCCCCTTCATAAAGTTGTACAAATGTATCTTCTTGTACAGGATTGAGTGAGCTGGAGGTCAGCATGACGCACGCTGCGCGTTGGACCTGCCTGTGGTTCCTGTTGATCTGCCTGCAAGCGGCAGCAGCTGACTGGCGGACAGCGCTGCCCACGGCACAGCGACTGGGCAGCGGTGAGTTCACCTGGTTCGGGTTGCGTGTCTACAGCGCCAGGCTTTGGACCGACGGACCTGTACAGGATTGGCGACAGCCCTTTGCGCTGGAGCTGCTCTACCACCGACCGATTTCCCGCGAAACTCTGGTCCAGGCCAGCATGGATGAGATTCGCCGACTGAACACGGGGGCCGTGACGCCGGAGCAAATCGCTGCATGGGCCGAGCTGATTCAAACGGCATTCGTGGATGTGCGCCCTGGAATGCGCATCACCGGTTTGTACTTGCCGGGTGAGGGATGCCGCTTCTATGTCGACGGCACGCTCCACCGGGAAATCGCCGACCCGGCCTTTGCGCGGGCGTTCTTTGCGATATGGCTCGACCCTCGGGCCAGAGACCCTCGACTGCGCCTGCGCTTGCTGGGGCAGGTTAGCGACGACGAAGGAGCATGAGCATGTACAGGGCACTGGTGTTGGCGGCCTGCGTTTTATTGGGTAGCTGTGGCAATGTTGGCGTCGAGCGCTACGCCTCGGAGCAGCCGAAATTAGACCTGGCGGGTTTCTTCTCGCAGCCGGTGCAGGCCTGGGGCATGTTCCAGAAGCGCTCCGGGGAAGTGGTCAAGCGTTTTCACGTGTGCATCGCCAGCCGGCGGGACGGTGAGCGGCTGATCCTCGACGAGCGTTTTCTTTACAGCGATGGCACGCGTCAACGGCGCGTCTGGACCCTCGTGCCAGACGGCCCTGGCCGCTGGCGCGGAACCGCGGCGGACGTGATTGGCGAGGCCCGCGGCGAGGTGGCAGGCAATGCGCTGCGCTGGCGTTACCAGCTGGATCTGCCCGTGGACGGGCGGCACTGGGAGGTCGACCTGGACGACTGGATGTACCTGATGGACGACGACACCCTGATCAATCGCTCGCGCATGAGCAAACTGGGCGTGGAACTCGGGCAGATCACCTTGTTCTTCCGCCGTCTGCCGGAAGGCGCTCCCTGCAACTGAATAAGGGCCTCTGACCATGGCCAGCCAATGGTGACCAACGCAATGCGTCTCGGCCTGGTGCTCGGTGACCAGCTGTCATTCGACCTGGCGAGCCTGGCGGCGCTGGACCCGACCCAGGACGCCGTCCTCATGGCCGAAGTCCAGGGGGAGGCCCGCTATGTGCCGCATCATCCGCACAAGATCATGTTCATCTTCAGCGCCATGCGTCATTTCGCCCAGGCCCTGCGCGAGCGTGGGTGGCAGGTGCATTACGTCGAGCTGGATGCCGAAGGCAACAGCGGCAGCATCGCCGGCGAGCTGCGGCGCTGGTGCAAGGTGCTCGGTGCGAGCGAAATTCACCTGACCGAATGCGGCGAGTGGCGTCTGGAACAGGCGCTGCGCGATGCCGGGCTGCCGCTGGTGTGGCATCGCGATACCCGCTTCTTGTGCTCGCGCGAGGCATTCGCGCGCTGGGCGCAAGGGCGCACGCAACTGCGCATGGAGCATTTCTACCGAGGCATGCGCAAGCATTGTGGCCTGCTGTTGGAGCCCGACGGCAGTCCGGCAGGCGGCTCGTGGAACTTCGATGCCGACAATCGCAAATCCTTGCCGCGAGGCCTGCGCGGGCCGATTCCGGCGCAGTTCGACCAGGATGCGATCACCCAAACGGTGGTGGACTTGGTACGGCAGCGTTTCAATGATCATTACGGTGCCATGGACGGTTTCGATTACCCCGTGACCCATGGTCAGGCCCAGCAGCTCTGGCAGCATTTTCTCGACTTTGGCCTGGCGGCATTCGGCGATTACCAGGACGCCATGGCCGAAGGCGAACCGTACCTGTTCCATGCACGCATCAGTGCGGCCCTGAATGTCGGGCTGCTGGATGTCCGGCAGTTGTGCGCGGATGTCGACCACGCCTGGCGCAGCGGCCAGGTACCGCTCAATGCCGCTGAGGGCTTCATTCGTCAGTTGATCGGCTGGCGCGAATACGTGCGGGGCATCTACTGGTTGCGCATGCCCGAGTATGCTGGGCTGAACCACCTGGGCAACGATCGCGCGCTGCCGACGTTCTACTGGACCGGGGATACGCGCATGCGCTGCATGGCGCAGGCCATTGGGCAGACCCTGCGGCTTGGCTACGCGCACCATATCCAGCGGCTGATGGTCACTGGCAATTTCGCTCTGTTGGCCGGCATCGCACCAGACGCCATTTGCCAGTGGTACCTGGCGGTGTATATCGATGCGTTCGATTGGGTCGAGTTGCCCAATACCTTGGGCATGGTGATGCACGCCGATGGCGGCTATCTGGGCTCCAAACCCTATTGCGCGAGTGGTCGATACATCCAGCGGATGTCCAACCATTGCCAGGCCTGCAGCTACAAGGTCGGGCAGGTCACGGAGGAGAATGCCTGCCCGTTCAATGCGCTGTACTGGCATTTTCTGATTCGGCATCGTGCCCAGCTATCTGCCAATCCGCGCCTGCGCCTGGTCTATGGAAGCCTCGACAACATGTCACCGGCGCGTCGCCAAGCGGTGTGGGAGCGTGGCCAGGAGTTGTTGGCACGGCTGGATGCCGGGGAGGCGCTATGAAGAAGGGTTTATTGCCGAGCAAGGTTTGCGTGGTGTGTGGTCGCCCATTCGATTGGCGCAAGCGCTGGGCGCGGTGTTGGGACCAGGTGCGGTACTGCTCGCAGCGCTGCCGAAGGTCAGCGCCACGCGGCGATGCGCACCAGCAGGGGGAAGGCCAGCGCCCAGATCGGGGCCAGCAACAGCGCGGTGGGCAGTGACCCCAAGGGTAGCGCCACATCAGCCAGCCCGGCACCGCCCAGGTAAGCCGCCGGGCCGCCCAGAGCACCCAGCAGTGCGCCACGCCAGAATGGGCTGCCAGCCCAGGCCAAGCTGTGGCGCAAGCCGCTGGCCAGCACCAGCCACAAAAGCCCCAGCCACAGGGGCAGTGGCCAGGTGCCGAAATCGAAAACGCCCAACGATCCCAGCAGACTGTCCATGACGCAGCCGGCCAGTGTGACCCGCCACAACGCCTTGGTCTCGGCGGCAAGGTCCGCGCACAGGTACAGGTGCACGGCCAGCCCGATCGGCACCAGTAGCAACAGCCACGGGTATTTTGCGCCGAGCACGCAAAGCCACCAGCCGGCCTGCAACCATAGGGCGTTGGCCACCAGCCAGGCGCTGGGCATCATGGCTGTGCTGGCAACGGCGCACGCCGGGCCAAGGGGGCTGCCCACAGCAATTGTGATACACCGATTGCACGCTCTTCGAAACCGCCCTGGCAATAGCACAGGTAGAACTCCCACAAGCGCTGGAACGTGTCGTCGTATCCCAGCGCGGCCAGCGTGGTGCGTGACTGGCGCAGGTTGTCGCGCCAATGCTCCAGCGTGCGTGCATAGTCCACACCGAAATCTTCCAGATGCACGAGGTTGAGCGCGGTCTGCCGGCTGGCGGTGTCGAGCATCACGCTCAGCGACGGCAGGGCGCCACCGGGGAAGATGTAGCGTTGGATGAAGTCCACAGAGCGCCGCGCCTGGGCATAGCGCTGGTCACGGATGGTGATGGCCTGCAGCAGCATCAGCCCGTCGGGCTTGAGCAGGGCGGCGCACTGGCGGAAGTAGGTCGGTAGGTAGCGGTGGCCCACGGCCTCGATCATTTCGATGGACACCAGCTTGTCGTAGCTGCCGACCAGGTCGCGGTAGTCGTCTTGCAGTACGGTCACGCGCTGCTCCAGGCCAAGGTCCCGGACCCGCTGCAAGGTATAGCTGTACTGCGCTTGCGACAGCGTGGTGGTGGTGACTCGGCAGCCGTAGCGGGTTGCGGCATGGATGGCCAGGCTGCCCCAACCGCAGCCGATTTCCAGCAGGTGGTCGTTCGGGCTGAGTTCGAGCTTCTGGCAGATGCGCTCCAGCTTGTTCAGTTGCGCCTGTTCCAGGGTTTGCCCTGGATGCTCGAACTTGGCCGCGGAATACATCATGGTCGGGTCCAGCAACTGCTCGAACAGTGCGTTGCCCAGATCGTAGTGGGCCAGGATGTTGCGCCGGGCACCGCGCCGGCTGTTGCGGTTCAACCGGTGCAGCAGGCGCAGGGCTGGTCGGCCAAGACGTGCCAGGCCACCTTCCAGGGCGTCCAGTACGTCGAGGTTGGCCACGAACAGGCGGGTCACCCGCGCAAGGTCCGGGCTGCGCCAGTAGCCATGGATATACGCCTCGCCGGCGCCAATCGAGCCATTCCCGGCGATCATGCCCCAGGCTGCGTCATCGAGAATCTCCACCTCGGCCTGCAACGGGCTGGCGGCATCGCCAAAGTTCCACTGCCGCCCATGGCTGAGCAGCCGCAGGTGGCCGTGGCGTAACTTGCCCAATTGGGCGAGCAGGGCGTTACGTGCCAATGTGCCGAGCAAGGGCGCCAGGCCTGCGGACTTGCTAACGCTCAGAGTGGGGTTGGGCATGGTTGGGGTCCTCGCAGGGTTGGCCGAGTACCAGGTCGCCCTGGCGTTCGGTGTGGTCATGGATGGGCGTGCGTTTGAGTAGAAGGCGCAGCGCCTGCCAGTAGATGGCCGAGACGGTGCGCAAGCTCATCCAGGGGAAGGTCAGGATGTACCCCCGCAGTGCGCGCCTATCCAGGGGCTGAAGCTGCAGGGCGAGATCGGCATCGAAGACTTTCTGGCCGTCCTGCCAGTTCTGCATGTGAATGCGTACTTGCGTCGCCGCCAGGCGAAAGTGCAGGCGGTAGTCCATGTTCAACGGCATGAACGGCGACACATGGAAGGCCTTGGCCAGGGTGAAGGACGTCGCCAGGTTGCCCTCTACCGGCAGCACATAGTGGTAGCGCTCGCGCCAGGGAGTGTTGCGGACTTCCAGCAGGATCGCCGCCAGCTGCCCGTCGTGGTCATGGCAGAAGTAGAAACTCACCGGATTGAACGACAGCCCCCAGCAACGCAATTGCGTCAGCAGTTGGACGTGTCCAGTGGGTGTGCGGCCGGTGGCCTGACCGACCAATGTGCGGGCAGCTTCGGCTAGCGGTGTACCTTGGCGGGTCAGGGCGGGCAGGTAGTCGGTGTCGCGCCAGCTCAGAGGGGCCAGGCGCCAGCGTCCGATCCAGCGCGACAGCCCCAGCCATGCGGCTTGTTCGTCCAGGTCCAGCAAGAACATGCCTACCCGGTAACGGAACGCGTGGGGGCGTGGCGCCAGGCGGCGGTGGCTGAGCCAGCCCAGGCAAAGGCTGCTGTTCACAGCTGCTCTCCAAAGTGGCGCGCCACCTGCAGCGCGCTCACCACGCCGTCTTCATGAAAACCATTGCCCCAATAGGCACCGCAGAAGTAGCTGTGCAGATGGCCTTGTATCTGTTCCTGCCTTGCCTGCGCGGTGGAGGCGGCCAGGCTGTATTGTGGGTGGGCGTAACGCAGGCGGGCGATGATGTGTGCCGGGTCTATGAGTGCGGTTTGGTTGAGACTGACGCAGAAGGTCGCCGGCGCCTGGATACCCTGAAGAATGTTCATGTTGTAGGTGACCGCGGCCGGGGCATGCTCGGCGCCGCCCAAGCGGTAGTTCCAACTGGCCCAGGCTTTCCTGCGGCGCGGCAACAGGCGGATGTCGGTGTGCAGCACCACGTCGTTCTCGGCGTACCCTATGGCGCCTAGCACGGCGCGCTCTTGGGCGCTGGGTGCTTCCAGCAGCCCGAGGGCCTGGTCGCTGTGGCAGGCAAACACCACGCTTTCGAAGCGTTCGGTGCCGGCGCTGGTGAAAACGCTCACCCCCCCCTCGTCGCGGCTGACCCGGTGGACCTTGGTGCCAAGGCGAATACGATCGGCGAACGGTCGGCACAGCGGCTCGATGTAGCTACGCGAGCCACCCTGGATGACCCGCCATTGCGGGCGATCGTTGACCGACAGCAGGCCATGGTTGCGACAGAACCGCACGAAGAACCGCAGCGGGAAGTCGAGCATGTCGGCGCGGGACATCGACCAGATGGCCGACCCCATCGGTACGATGTAGTGTTCGATGAAGCGTTGCCCATAGCCATGGGTCGTGAGGTAGCTGCCCAGGGTGGTGGAGGCATCGATGCGCTGGTTGTCCAGGTCGGCCAGTGCCTGCCGGTTGAAGCGCAGGATGTCGCGCAGCATCCCCCAGAAGCCCGGCGACCACAGGTTTCTGCGTTGGGCGAACAGGGTATCGAGGTCGTGACCGTTGTATTCCAGGCCAGTGAGCGGGTCATGGACCGAAAAGCTCATCTGCGTTGGTTGCGACGCGACCCCGAGCTGACCGAGCAGGCGTATGAAATGGGGGTAGGTCCAGTCGTTGAAGACGATGAAGCCGGTGTCGATGGCATAGCGTTGGCCCTGCCAGTCCACATCCAGGGTATGGGTGTGCCCGCCGATCCATTGCTCGGCCTCGAACACTGTCACTTCGTGTTTGCGCGACAACAGGTAGGCGCAGGTCAAACCTGCGATACCGCTGCCGATGATCGCTATGCGCATGGGGCATCATTCCTGTTCATGGCGTGCCAGGCGTCGGCCAATCGCCAGGCGCAGACGCGCAGGCAAAGCACCGAGCAGGCGCAGGACAAAGGTGAATAGGCCGGGGAAATTGATCTCCAGCGGGCGCTGGGGCAGGCGCTTGGCGATATGGCTGGCGGCGCGCTGGGCTGGCCAGATCTGGGGCATGGGGAAGTCGTTGCGGCGGGTCAGCGGCGTGTCGACGAACCCCGGACTCACCAAGGTCACGTCGATACCCTCGCGCGCCAGGTCGATGCGTTGCGATTCCACCAGGTAGCGTACAGCCGCCTTGGATGCGCCATAAGCTCCCGCCCGAGGCAAGGCCAGCCAGGTAACCGAACTGCCCATCACCACCAGGTGCGGGCGCTCCCCAGCGCGCAGCAAGGGCAGGGCGGCTGCCAGACAATGGTTCAGCGCGAGGAAGTTGGTGCGGATCACGCGTTCGACCAGCTGCGGGTCGTATCGGCCGGGCTCCAGGTATTCGCAGGTACCTGCGTTGAGGATGACCATGTCCAGGCCACCCCAGGCCTGCTCGATGCAGGCGGCGACCTGGGCTACCTGGCGTGGGTCGTCGAGATCGCCGATGGCCAGCAGCACTTGGCCAGGAAACTGTTCGGCAAGGGGTGACAGCCGCTCGGCATGACGGCTGCCGAGTGCCACTTGGTGCCCCTGTTCGAGCAGGCATCGCGCAAGTTCGGCGCCGATCCCGCTGCTCGCGCCGGTCAGCCAGCAACGGCTCATGCCAACCTGCCTTTGAGCCAGCGGATAGCGCCGCCCATGACCGGAACATGCTCGTAGAGCAGGGCTCCTGCGTCGAAGAAGTCCTGATGCAGATGCACCCGGTCCTGCCATTGCAGGTAGCTGCAACCTTGCAAGGTGATCGGCCGTCCGCCGGACAGGCGAGGGTGGCGGAACTGCAAGGTCCAACGCAAATAGCCTCGACCAGGCCCTACCTCATCGGCGCCTGTGAAGGTATAGCGGATGTCCTGCGCGTTGGCGTAAAGCTGGGAGAAGTAGGCCTTCAGTGCCTCAAGACCCTGAATCTGATGCAGGGGGTCGCGAAAAGTGACCTCTTCGTTGTACAGGTTTACCAGCGCATCGATATTGTGCGCGTCGAGCCGCGCGAAGCGTTGCGCGAATTGCTGCAGGTAGGCGGACATGCGAGTCTCCAGGCAGGCCTGTACAGATAATGAATCTTGTACAGGTATAGCTGAAGACTACGTCTAAAATTGTACAAGTCAACGGCCTTGTACAGCTTTTTTTGTATCAAGCTTCGAGCTCGCCCAATTTGCCCTGCAATTCAGCGACTTGCGCTTCCAGTTCCCGGATCCTTTGCTGGGCTTCCATTCGTGCCGTGACGTCGTGCTGGATCCCGATGTAGTAGGTCAACTGGTCCGCCTCGTTATGCACCGGCGTGATGGACAGTTCGTTCCAGAACAAGCTGCCATCCTTGCGGTAGTTGCGCAGCACCTGACGGCAGGGCTGCCCTTGGGCGATGGCCTGGCGGATGGCAACGAGCCCTGCCTGGTCGTGGTCCTGGCCTTGGAGGAAGCGACAGTCCTGATAAAGGATATCGGCGGCGCAATAGCCTGTGAGGCGTTCGAAAGCGGGGTTGACGTAGATAAGGATGCTGTCGTCGCCTTCCTGTTCGGCGACGACGATGCCATCGTTGGAATGCTCGACCATCAGTTGCAGGAGTTTTGCGTTGATCATTTAGCCACCCACGGATTCATATTCAGTATGCGCAGCGTAGCTCTACTGTCGAGAGCTTCGGTGCGGTTCGTCGAATGATGACTCAATGATGCTCGCCCAAGAAGATGTGCAGGGGTTTAGAATGTGTTATCTCACGGATGCCCCACGATGACTGAAGCCACCCCACCTGATCTTTTTCCCATGCGCGATGTGGTCACCATGACCGGCATCAACCCCGTTACCTTGCGTGCCTGGGAGCGGCGCCATGGCCTGATCCGCCCACAACGTACCGATGGCGGCCACCGGTTGTACACTGCCACGGACGTGCAGCGAATCCGCGACATCCTGCGCTGGACCGCCAATGGCCTGCCGATCAGCAAGGTCGGCGAGATGCTCGCGGGGCAAAGCAAGACCAGCCTTATGCGCGACGATGCCTTCGATGAATGGCGTACGGCCGTTGTGCGCGCAACCAGAACATTCGATAGCCAGGCGCTGGAAGGTATCCATGGCCAGTTGTTCACGCTCTTTCCCAAGGCCAGCGTGATGCATGACGTGCTGATGCCGGTCTGGCGTGGTCTGGCATCCGGTAGTGGTTTCGGGGAGCGCAGCCAGTGGCTTTTCCTCGATACCTTCCTGCGCGCCAGGTTACTCCTGCGCCTGCAGATGAATCAGCCCGATGCCCCTCGGGTCCTGCTGGCTGGTTTGGAGGACCATGCCGAGCTTGAGTTGCTTAGTACCGGTTTGCTGCTCAGTGGCGAGCGCCAGCGCATCGAGGTGCTCGGTCGTGGCCAACCCCTCGAAGAACTGGCCCTGCTGTGCGCGGCGATCCAGCCCGCGGCGGTGGTGATTGCCGTACGGGAGCCTGTTACCCCTGTGCTGGCCAGGCGCCTGCGGTCGTTGCAGATGGACGTCGCTTGCCCGTTGGCGGTGGTGGGCGAGGGCCTGGACGATTCCCTGGGGGTTTTGCAGGGTATTCCGCTGTGCCTGCTGAACGAGCGTCAGAGCAATGTGGCGGGTGTCCTGGAAGCGCTGCTCAGCGGTGCGCTGGACCTGTGACGGAGAGGGAAGACGCCTTGGCTGGCGACGCCTTCCCTGGGGCTTGTGCATTCAGGCTCCTCTGAAGCCACGGCCTTCGCGCCCTGCAGACTCAACGTTGGCCTCTGGCAAGGCGGTGACCTTGATTGCCCGTACCGGAACGGCGAATGTGGCGCCGATCCGGGAGAAGCGTTCCAGTAGACGGAAATTGATCGCTTGCTGGATATCCATGTACAGGTTGTAGCCTGGGTCCTTGACGATATACACGCACTCGAACTCCAACGCCTCCTTGCCGAAACCGCGCAGGTGAGCACGGTCGAAACGCACCTGATCCTGCGCCTTGATCGCTTCTTCGACGATGCCCGGCGCCTTCTTCACCGCCTCGGTGGGTGTGTCGTAGGAAAGGCCGAATTCGAACACGATGCGGCGTTCCTGCAACCGCTTGTAGTTCTGGATGGTGCTGCTGATCATGCTGGCGTTGGCCATGACGATCTGCTCGCCGCCAAGGCTGCGGATACGCGTGGTTTTAAGACCGACATGCTCCACGGTGCCCGCCAGCGGGCCGATGACGATGAAGTCGCCGACTTCGAACGGCTTGTCCACGGCGATCGACAGCGAGGCGAACAGGTCGCCGAGGATGTTCTGCACGGCCAGCGCCACCGCGATCCCGCCCACACCCAGGCTGGCAACGAAGGCAGTGATGTTCACGCCCAGGTTCGACAGCATCGCCAGCAACACCACCGACCACAGTAACACCCGCGCGCCCCAGGCCGAGAGCGTGGCCAAGGCGCTGCCCTGGTTCAGGCCATCGGCCCTGTGGCGTGCGAAGTAGCGGCTAAGGCCTAGGCTTATGGCGCGGTTGGCCCACAGGCCAATCTGCAGGGCGGCGACCACGAACCACAGGCTGCTGACCCGGCTGAGCCAGCGCTCGGGCAGGTCGAGCAGGCTCAAGCCTACAAGCAAGGAGGCAAGGAACAGCAGGAAATTGCTGGTGCCAGCCAGCACCTTGGCCAGCACTTGGCTCAAGGCGCCATCGTGCATTGACCAGCGCCGGACCCGGTGCAGCAGGAAGCTGATCGCCGCACGGGCGACCAGGAAGGTCACGAGGGTGGTGGTCAGCGCCAACAACACGTTGAGAATGGAAATACCGAATACGGTGGTGTCGGTGAACAGTGCAATGATGCGATCGTTCATCAGTGGCTCGCCTCCTGGTTGCCATCGATAGGTGTGCAATTCCTTGTCTTGGACGTCCGGCAGACGCTACAGGTCGATTGGATTTCATCAACCGAGCGATAGCGCCGAATGTTTCGGCGCGTTCAGTGGGAAGGACGGGCGGGACGCAGAGGGGGTGGCTCATTCGCGCACGGCCGATGACCGGTGGTTGTACAGCGTCAGTCGTTTTGTAGAGGCCTGGCCGGTTGTCCGACGGCGTCGATTTTTTTCGATCGGCAGCGCCGATCAGAGGATCTACCGACGACAACAGCGGCGAGGGCCAGCAGATGAAGCACAGAGGCGAGACCTATCGACAGTGGTGTGACCCGATCCTGCATCATCAGGCCCATGAGGAGACCCTCGACGATGGCACCTGTCTGGAAGTGCAGACGCGTCTGTCACGCACGGGAGAAACGCAGTTGTTCATTGGTGTCTATCGACGCGATGGCTCGGTGGTGCGCGAGCGGGTCTACAGCCGACGCCCCGGAGAAACCATGAGCCGGGCATTGGTATGGGGCGTGGGATATGCCAGGCGAGTCGCGGTCGCAGGTGATGCAGTCAGGGCCGAGGCCGCTGGCGGTTCGCTTGGCCAACAACAGTGACCAATCGGTCAAATTAACTGAATCTTTTCTGCCTCGACTCGCTCCATTGGCTTGAATCGAAGGAGGAGAGTCCAATGGCAGGACAGCAGTTGTATGTGATCGAATATGAGCTTCACGGGGAGTTTCGCACGTTCATCATCCGCCAGGAGCGTATGGACAATGCTCAGGCCTGGCACTGGGCGAGCTGCGATGCGGGGGTTGGCATCATCCCCAGGTTTGGCCAGCACAGGATCAAGAAGGTCAGCCGGCCCATGGCCGAGCGGTACGGTATCGCCAACGTACGGTGGTGGGTATCGGGGCAAGGTCCGGAGTTCGTCGCGCCGCTTATCGATATGAAGAAGTTCTCTAATAGCGGCACTGCCGACACGTGAAGCCTTGCAGACGGGCACGATGAGCCAGGGCGATTTGCCCTGGCTTTTTTGTTGCAACCCCTTTACGGGTTGTAAATGAGCATTCCGAGGCTGGTTCAACGCAGCATCACCCGGTATCAGGGCTTTTCGCACAGAGCCTAAAACCTTTGAACGAATACGAAGGTATGACACTCAGCTGTTCATGCAGGGCCATCAGCGTGAGTCAGAGGAGGAGCTTCAACCATGCTCAACGAGCCCACCAACCAGGAAGTTGCGACCTTGATCGACATCAGCGAATCACAAGTCCAACACTACCGGGGAGAATCATATCTGCTGGGTGATGGCACCTGGCTCGTCCACTTCGCCTATTTCATGCCCAAGGAACTGCGTGCCAAGTTGACCGGCAGTTTCACCTTGATGATCAAGCCTCACGCCTGCGCGGGCGAGCGGCGCAGTGGATAGACCGTTCGCCAGCAGCGTCGTGCCCGTAGATGAACCGTTGCCCCCGTTCCAGGTTCTCCACGCGACAGCGTTCTCCAGGTGGCATACCCGGTTGCGGGACGTATCGGGGCTTCACCTCAGCTCGTGCAGACGCTGTTGCGGGCACTGAGCGCCTGGCCTTCAGCGGCAGGCGATTTCCGCCGCCACCCCACGGACACGCTTCTATAAAGTCGTTGCCCGCCCAAGTCGATCCAGCTCGAACACCTTGCTGTGCTGCAGGCGGTCGCGCAGGTAGCTCGCCGCCGGCCCCGCTTGGCGGCTGCGATGCCACAGCAGGTCCACCCCCACCAGCCAGTCGGTGTGTGGGTAGGCTTCCAGTTGCAACTCCACCAATTGGCCGCTCTCCAATTCGCGCTGCACCAGCAGGCGCGGCAGGGTCGCCCAGCCCAGCCCTGCGCAGACCATCTCGACCAGTGCCAGGTAGCTCTCCGCACGCCATAGCTGGCCCGCACGCAGATACTCGCTGCTGGGCAGTTTGTCGGCATGGGCAAAGAAGGCCAGCCGGCGATGGGCGTTGAGGTCGGCGAAACTGACCGGTGATTGTCGCGCCAGGGCGAACTGGTGATGGCAGACGTGGGTCATGATTAGCTTGCCCAACTGCTGGAAGGCAAGCTCAGGCGGGTAGTCGGGCTGGGCGAATGTCACCCCAAGGTCAGCTTCGCCGGTGAGGATCATCTCGCTGACATCGCCGTGCAGCGGGTGGCGGATCAGCAGATCGACGAAGGGGAACGCTGCGTCGAAGCCCTTGAACGGCGGTATCAGTGGGCCATACGGGACTTCGATGGCTAATGTCAGTGCCGCTTCGACCTGGCCGGCCAGGCTGTCGGCGCTGCCCTCCAGGGCATAGCAGCGTTCGAGGATGCCTTCGGCCCGCAGCAGCAGCTTGTGGCCGGCGGGTGTCAGACCAGGAATGCGGCTGGAGCGGTCGAACAGCTGCACGCCAAGGTCGGTTTCCAGGTTGCTGATCGCCGCACTGACCGTCGATTGCGTGCGCCCCAGTCGCCGCGCCGCGGCAGAAAATGAGCCTGCCTGCACGGCGCTGACGAACACCTGAAGTTGTTCCAGTGAAAAGCGCATCGCCTGATCCTTCCCAAACGGTCCAACCATCGATATTAGCGATGGTTAATCATTTGCTCCATCGTTGAATTAACAGGATGCTCCCCGTCGACATCGGCGACAGCTGCCCATGCTTTCCTGTGCTGCATGTCACTCCGGGCGCCTTCAACAATAAAAAGAGCCGCACTTCAGGAGCGTCACAACATGAGCCAATCTCTGATCCACCCCGTGGACGAAGTACTGCCTCCACGGGAGCTGTTCACCTTCGGCCTGCAGCATGTGCTGGTGATGTACGCCGGTGCCGTCGCCGTACCATTGATTCTCGGTAGCGCCCTGGGACTGAGCCATGCCCAGGTGGTCACGTTGATCAATGCCAACCTACTCACCTCGGGAATCGCGACCTTGCTCCAGACCCTCGGCCTGAGGTGCTTCGGTGCCCGCTTGCCGCTGATCCAGGGCTGCTCGTTCATCGCCTTGGCACCGATGATCATGATCGGTAAGGAATTCGGTCTACCCCATGTGTTCGGTGCGGTGATCGCCGCCGGTGCACTCACGATGGCCATAGCACCGCTGTTCAGCCGCCTGCTGCGTTTCTTCCCGCCGGTGGTGATCGGCAGCCTCATCACGGTCATTGGCATCTCGCTGATGCCTGCGGCAGCGATCTGGCTCGGGGGAGGTCAGCCAGGTGCCCCGGATTTCGGCGCACCGGCCAACTTGTTGCTGGGCCTGGCGACGGTGGCGATAACCCTGGTGATCCATGCCCGCTTTCGCGGTTTCATCGGCAATCTCAGCGTGCTGCTGGGGCTGATCGTCGGCAGCTTGGCGGCGGCGGCATGCGGCATGACCGACTTCAGCCGGGTGGGGGCGGCGGCGTGGTTCGAGCTCAGTGCGCCAATGGCGTTCGGTGTTCCGCAGTTCTCGTTGACGCCGGTGCTGATCATGTTCCTGGCCATGCTGGTGATCATGGCCGAGACCACCGGTAACTGCCTGGCCATCGGCAAGCTGACCGGCAAGCCTGCCGACCCGCGAACCCTGGGCAACGCGTTTCGTGCCGATGGTTTGTCGACCATGCTGGGCGGGTTGTTCAACAGCTTCCCCTACAACGCGTTTACCCAGAACACTGGCCTGATTGCACTTTCTGGCGTCAAGAGCCGTTACGTGGTCGCTGCCGCAGGCGCCATCATGGTGTTGATGGGGCTGTTTCCCAAGCTGGGTGCTCTGATCGCCAGCGTGCCGACACCCGTGCTCGGTGGCTGCGCCATCGTGATGTTTGGCATGACCACCGTGGCGGGGATCCAGGAACTGTCGCGGGTGCGCTTCGAGGGGACTCGCAACGGCCTGGTGGTGGCGGTATCGGTCAGCATTGGCGTATTGCCGATGTCAATGCCGGCGCTGTTCGAGCATGTCAGCGGTCCGCTGAAACTGGTGCTGGAGAGCGGCATCTTCCTCGCCGCAGTCAGTGCCATTGTGCTCAACCTGCTGCTCAATCGTGAAGCCGAGACAAGCACTCAGGACGCCATCGACTCCAAACTGGCCAAGTGAGCCTTTCTTCACGCGCGCCCGTCGGCGCGCTTTCAACTGCCTCTCAGGGAGCAACCGCCATGACGCTGTCCACCCCCCATGCCACCGACCTGTCCGAGCTGGACCTTGACCTGCTGCGCCAGTCGATCAGCCTGTCCGAGCAATCGCGCAGGGATGGCCGACATCCATTCGCCGCACTCGTCGCCGATGCCCAGGGCCGCATCATCGCCAGCGCTGGCAACAATTCCATGCCCCCCGAGGGCGATCCGACCCAGCATGCCGAGCTCGTGGCGGCCGCGCAGGCAGCCAAGCTGCTGACACCTGAGCAACTCGCGTCCTGCACGCTATACACCAGCGCCGAGCCCTGCTGCATGTGCGCCGGGGCGGTGTATTGGACCGGTATCGGCAGGGTAGTCTATGCGTTGTCGGAGCATGCCCTGCTGGGTTTGACCGGCGCCCACCCGGAAAACCCTACGTTCTCGTTGCCATGCCGCGAAGTGTTCGCCCGTGGTCAGCGCATCGTGAAGGTGCATGGGCCAGTGCTGGAGGATGAGGCGGCGCGAGCTCACCAAGGGTTCTGGTCATGAACGGCGGCGTTTCCGTGCATGTCGTCGACATCGCCAGCGGGCGCGCCGCGCATGGGCTGCGGGTGAGCATCGGGGCAGTTGGCGAGGCGGCGTTTGCCGAAGGCATTATCGACGCCCGCGGCCAGTGGCCGGCTCTGGCTGCGCTGAACGAGCGATTTGGCGTCGGCGTCTACGAACTGCGCCTGCAGGTGGCGCAGTTCTATCGCCAGCTCGGCACCGAATTGCCCGCCATACCCTTCCTGGACGAGTTGGTGTATCGCTTCGGCATCGGCGAGGCGCAGGCGCACTATCACCTGCCTTTCAAGATCACCGCCTGGGGTGTCAGCTGTTTTCGTGGAGGCGCTTGAGCTGCATCGCTGCCAAGCTTAAGCCTGGCAGGGTTGGCGATCGAGCATTGCGGGTGCGCCCGCCCCTGTAACCTCGCCAACCCGTTGGATGTCAGGTTATCGGGCACTGGTTGCCCGGCCTCAGGCGTCCAGCACCAGGTGCGGACCCCGCGCGACCGAGACACATGGCGCGATCCATTCACCGCTGTTGCGCTGTGCCTCGCTGAGGCATTCGTCACGGTGTTGCGGTTCGCCCTCGATGACCCGGCACACGCAAGCACCGCAAATACCCATGCCGCATGAGATGGGCAGCGCCACCCCAACTCTCGCGGCAGCCTGGACCAGGCTTTCGCCCGCGTGCACTTGGACTTCACGCCCACTGCGCTGCAGAACCAGCACACTGCTGGCGCCGGCTTGATCGAGTGGCTCAGCCGGCCTGAAGTGCTCGCGGTGCAGCGCCGAAGCCGGCCAGCCGCGAGCCAGGGCGATCTGCTCGACGCTTTCCATGAACCCCGCAGGCCCGCAGCAGTACACGCTGGCTTGATGTTGCCAGTCGGGCAGTTGCTCATGCAGGCAGTCACGGATCTGCGCCGCGCGCAAGCCTCTGAACACCTCGACGTGCGGACCCAGGTGCTGGACAAGGGGCGCCTGGTGCAAGTGCCGGGTGAAATACAGCAGCCGCACCGCACGCCCCTGTGCCTGGCATTGCCGGTACATGGGCAGCAGCGGCGTGATGCCGATGCCCGCCGCCAGCAGCGTCACCGGGCCGTTGCCAGGTTGCAGGGAAAACAGGTTGCGCGGCGCGCTTACCTCTATTCTTGCACCCAGGCGCAGGTGCTCATGCAGCCATTTCGAACCGCCCCGTGAAGTGGGTTCACGCTTGATGCCCAGGTACAGATGCCCCTCATCGGGCAGGCTGGCCACGGAGTATTGGCGCACCACGCCGTTGCCCAGGCGCAGGTCGACGTGGGCGCCGGCGGCCCAACTGAAGGGCAGGGCGCCGCCGCCCGGTGTGCCCAGTTCGACACCCAGCACATCGTCGGCTTCCAGGCGCAAGGCACGTACTTGCAGGGACGTCCAGTTCATGCGCGTACTCCCGCCGCCCGTTGCAGGCGCACCACGGCCTCGCGGGCCTGGCAGCCCAGTTCGGCAAGGTCCAGGCCAGGGATGGCGTCGTTCTCCACCCGCAGCTGGCCGCCGACCAGCAACGCCCGCAACGTCGGTCGCCCGCCGCCGACCACTGGCGCGATTCCGAGGTCATGCAAGCCAAAGTAGCGTGGCTGGTCGAGCCGGTACAAGGCGAGGTCCGCCGCCATGCCGACTTCCAGCGTGCCCAGCGCATCCAGCCCCAACACCTGGGCGCCGCCGGCCGTGCCCCAGCGCACCACGTCTTCCACACAGGCGACATGGGCACCCCCCTCCAGCGTGCCGCCCGCGTAACCAGGCAAGGCCCGCTCGCCGCCCTTGGCCCGCTGCATAAGCCAGGCGGCGTGGGTTTCGCTGATCATGTCGCAGGCTTCGTTGGAGGCCGCCCCGTCCACACCGATCGAGATCGCCATGCCAGCAGCTTCCATGGCGACGATGTCGGCAATGCCGCTGCCCAGCCGGCCGTTGCTCTGGGGGCAATGGGCAACGCCGGTTCCGGTCGCGCCCAACAGCCGGATTTCCTCGGCGCTGAGCTTGACCAGGTGGGCGAACCACACATCCGGCCCCAGCCATTCGTGTTCTGCGCAGAAGGCAACCGGTGAGAGCTGATGGCGACGCTGGACTTCGTTCTGGTACTCCACCGTTTCGCTCAAGTGACTGTGCAGGCGGATGCCCAGCTTGCGGGCGGCGCGGGCGGTTTCACGCAGGTGCTCGGGTGGCATCGAATAAGGTGGGCTGGTGGGCGCCATTACGACCCGGCGCCAGGCGTCGGCGGCGTGGTCGTGGTAGGTGCGTACCAACCGCTCGACGTCATCCAGGTACTGCTCCAGGGTCTCCGGCCCCGCACTTGCCGGGCCTTCGGCCTGGCGCACCTGGGTCGCGCCGCCGCGGCACAGCACGAAGCGCAGGCCAAGCTGCTGTGCTTCCTCGAACAGGATCTGTGCGCTATCGAAGCCCATGCCTGGCAGGTAAAGGTAATGGTGGTCGGCAACCGTACTGCAGCCGGAGCGAGCCAGTTCAACCAGGCCGATACGTGCGGCCAGGCGGAAGCTGTGCTCATCGAACAGCCCGCGGTAGCGATACGGGACCGCGCCCAACCACGCCCCAAGGCTTTGGTCGATCCCTGCCGGAATACCCTTGAGCAGCGACTGGAACAGGTGGTGGTGGGTATTCACCCAGCCGGGATAGACGACGCAATCGGTAGCGTCGAGCACGGGTTCGCCTGTCTCCGGCCGCAGTGTGCCAATGGCTGCGATACGCCCTTGGCTGATGCGGATGTCCGGCCCGGCATGACGCGCTGGCACGCCACGCAGGCCGGTGAGAATGGCGCTGGCGTTGCGGATCAGCCAGCTGTCTGAATGCTTCATGTGGGTCTCCATAGGCTTAGCCCAATTCACTTTCGTGCCAATGGCGAAGGCTCAGGCGAGCCAGCACGGCCATCAGGCTGAACAGCGCGACGCCGGTCAGCGCGATCAACACCAAGGCGGCGAACAGCCGCGGGATGTTCAGCTGAAAGCCCGCTTGCAGGATCTGGTACGCCAGCCCGGCGCCCGTCCCCCCTGTGCCGGCAACGAATTCGGCCACCACTGCACCGATCAACGCCAGCCCGCTGGCAATCCGCAAGCCGGCGAAGAAGCATGGCAACGCGCTGGGAATACGCAGACGCAGCAGCACCTGCCAGCGGCTGGCGCGATTGAGCCGAAACAGGTTCAGCAGCCCCGGGTTGACGCTGCGCAGTCCCAGGACCGTGTTAGCGATGATCGGAAACACCGCGACCAACGTGGCGCAGATCACCAGTGCCAGGGTGGTGTCGCTGCACCAGATGATGATCAGTGGTGCGATGGCAACCACTGGCGTGACCTGCAGCAGGATGGCGTAGGGGAACAGGCTGGCTTCCACGACGCGGCTCTGCACGAACAGGAAGGCTGCCAGGGTGCCGATGACCACCGCGAGGGCAAACGACAGGAAGGTGATCTTCAAGGTCATCCACAGTGCACCCAGCAGCATCGGGCCGTCGGCGATCAGCGTGCGACCAATATCGGCGGGTGAGGGCACCAGGTACACCGGTACCTGCCAGGTGATGCACGCCAGTTGCCAGAGTGCGAGCAACGCGGCGCCGACCACCAATGGTGAGGCGATGCGCAACAGGGCTGGGTTGTGTAGCCAGGGCGTAGAGGTTCGGCTCATGTCGGGGCTCTCAGGAAGGCTCGCCGTTGGCCTTGGCCAGCAGCTGGGACAGGTGGGCACACTGGGCGATGAAGGCGGGGGAAGTGCGGTAGGCTTCGTCGCGCTCCCGTGGCCCGTCGATGGCGACATCGGCGATCACCCGACCGGGGCGGGCGCCCATCACCACGACACGCGACGACAGGTACACCGCCTCGAAGATGCTGTGGGTGACGAACACCACCGTCAGGTCGCGCTCGGCCCAGAGTTGGCGCAGGTCGCTGTCGAGCTTGTTGCGGGTGAACTCGTCCAGGGCGCCGAACGGCTCGTCCATCAGCAGCAGGTTGGGTTCGGTGGCCAGCGCCCGGGCGATCGATGCGCGCATCTGCATGCCGCCTGAGAGTTCCCGCGGATAAACCTCGCCGAACGCGCCCAGGCCTACCCGTTCAAGTGCGGCCTGCACCTTGGCCTGGCTGTCGGCCCGCGGCACGCCGGCCAGGTCCAGGGGCAGGCGCACGTTGTCCTGCACCTTGGCCCAGGGCATCAAGGTCGCTTCCTGGAACACCATTGCCAGGCGGCGGCCAGTGCCGCGGCTGTCGCTGCCGGGGGCCTCTTTGCCCCACCAGCGCACGTGGCCGGCGGAGGGCTGTTCCAGTCCGGCGAACATCTTCAACAAGGTGCTTTTGCCGCAGCCTGAGGGGCCCAGCAACGACACGAACTCGCCGCGCTGGATCGCCAGCTTGACTCGGCTCAGGGCATGGGTGCCATTGCTGTAGGTCTTCTCGACCTGATTGGCGAACAGCGGGGTGTCGGCGCTCACGGCGTCGGCACCGATGGGGGCCTGCAGCCGGGCGTTGGCTTCGGATAAGGTCTGCATCAACATGGCGCTCTCCCGTGGGACATTGAGCGGTTGCGTATGCCCCGGCGCACCGGGGCGTCGAACAGGTAGTCAGTGGCTAGCGAACACTTCGCTTTCGCCATGGGCTTCGAGCAGCCCCAGCAGTTGCCGGCGGATCACCAGGCCAGGCTTGTCCGAGGGCATGTGCAGCTCGACGCGCCGACGGGTATCGACACAGGCGTCGGGGTCGGTGGCTTCGAGGATGTCGCGGTCCTCGGCGGTGATCGCCGCATCCCAGTCGATGAGCGCCTGGGTCGAGCACTGTTCTTCGCTGTCGTTGCGGTACAGCCATTGCACGAGCATCAGGCGGCCATCGTCGATGGGTGTGGCGCAGTTGTAGATGATGTGGTGAATGCCGCTATCGGGGTACATGCAGCCGAAGCGGCGCGAGAACGGCAGGTAGTAACGGTTGATCAGATGGCGCTCGGTGATCGGCGCACGGGTTCCGGTGATGGCGAAGCTTTCTTCTGGGTTGCGAATCGGGACGCGTGTTTCGGCCTCGAAGCCGTAGTCGGTCTCGCGAAATTCGTAGCTGGCCGGTTGCGGTTGGTCGAACAGGCCGAAGTTGGCCTTGTGCACGAAGGAGAAGTGCGAATTGTCGAAAGAGTTTTCCATGACCCGCAGCGGGCTGGTTTTCCACTCTTCGTAGAATTGGAAGATTCGGCGATAGCCAGGGGCACCGTCCTCGGGGAAGTCGGGGATCGGCTGCAGCGGATCGTCCAGTGCCACCCAGGCATAACCGTATCGCGCCTGGCAGTGGAAGGTCTCGACCGCCGCACCGGGTGGAATCGCGCCGGTCGGGTTCTGCGGGATCTTCACGCAGGCGCCGGTGCAGTCATATTCCCAGCCGTGGTAGCCGCAGGCGATGTTGCCGGCCTCGCTGACAAAGCCTTTGGACAGTTTGGCGGTGCGGTGGCAGCAACGGTCGCGCATCGCCACCGGCGTGCCGTCGGGGCGTTTCCACAGGACCAGGGCTTCACCGAGCAGGGTGAACGGCTTTGGCCCGTCGTCCAGGGCGGTCAGGGGCAGCAGGGCGTACCAGAAGCGACGCAATACAGGTTGTTTGGTGACCAACATGATCCAGTTTCCTCACACGGCTTGAAGTTGTCGTTATTCGTTCAGCGGCTAGCGGCCTGGGGCGCGTCGGGCAGCACCCTCAGGTCGCCCACGAAGCGAGTTGTGTAGGCTTGCTGCCACGGTGCGGCGGCGCCGAGCAGGCCGGCCTCGACCATGAAATCGCGGGTGGCCTGCCAGCGGGCGTCGCTCATGGTGCCGATGCCTTGGGTCGCGGCATCGCCGCGGGTCAGCAATTGGTGTTGCTTGAGGGTCGAGAGGCCCCAGGCCAGCAGTTCGTCAGTCATGTTGGGGTTATCGCGCTTGATCAGCGCATTGCCGGCGGCGGGGTTTTCCAGGTAGCGCTTCCAGCCCTCGAGCGAGGCTCGGACGAACCCCGCGACGCGCTGCGGATGTTCATCGATGATGTCCTGGCGGGTGGCCAAGGTGGAACCGTAGGGTGGGTAGCCTGCGTCGGCGAACAGGAAGAAATTCGGCTGCTGGCCGGCTTTGATTGCCTGGAACAACTCCGAGCTGGCGTAGGCCTGCTGGGTGGTATCCGGGCCGGCGAGGAACGGCTGCAGGTTGAAGGTATAGGGGCGCGCCTGGTTGTCCTGGAGCTGGTACTTGCCCTTGAGCCACGGCCACCAGGTTTGCTGGCCGGAGGTAGACACCAGCACCTGCTTGTTCTTCAGCGCGTCGAGGCCTTGGATGTCAGCGTGGGTCATCAGGCCCTGTGGGTCGCCCTGAAAGGGGGCGGCTACCGCAACCACTGGGAGGCCTTGTTCCACGCTTTTGAGGATCTGCAGGTCGTAGTTGACGATGAAGTCGGCCTGTTTGCTGACCAGCAACTGCATGCCATTGACCTGCGGGCCACCCATGCGGATGGTCACATCCAGGCCTTCCTTCTCGTACAGACCCTCGGCCAGGGCCTGGTAGAAGCCACCCTGTTCGGCCTGGGCGTACCAGGAGGTGAGCAGCACGACCTTGTCGTTGGCCACGGCCAGGGACGTGCCCGCCAGCATCACGCTGAGCGCTGCCGCCAGCGAGCGCAGCGGTTGAGTCAAGCCAAAGCGGTTTTTCATGATTGTTCTCCACCTCGATTCGAAATCCGCAGGGTGCCTGTGGGCACCTCAACGAGAAGACCGAGTGGAGAAACAACGCGGCAGGAGCAGGGTGAGTGTTCTCGGCTGACATTGTTCTCTTGCCCATGGCCGATTGGCCGCGTGCAAACATCCACTCGGATGTACGCCTGATCAAAGGCGCAAGAGCAATGCCCCATGCCGTCCACCGGCACTGACCGCTTCTACTCGACCGTACACGAAGCCAGAAGCGTGCCAGTTCCTGAGAACCGCTGAAACAGGGCTGGCGGAGCCTGGCCGGGGCGTTGCGAGGTCAGGGCAGTGGATCGATACGGTGCAGCGAGGCCTGCGCCAGCGCTATTTGAGTGCGCAATATCGTGACTGGTGAGTATTCATTTGTCGGATTTATTGATCACAATCCATGCGTATTACTGTATTCGATCAGCTGGCACGTACCCTGCTAGGGATCATGGGAGTAGAAGCGGTCAGTGCCTGGAAATGGCATGGGACATTGCTCTGGCGGCATCACGCCGCACACCCGGCAGGGGTGGCGCCACGGTTTGCTCCGTGGCCAGAGACGAGGTCTGTCCGCCTATCCCTTGCGGGTGAATTTCACCGACCTCAACCCAAGGGATGCCCATGAAACTCAGCCCATTTGCCTGGTTCTTCCACAGCTTCCTGCCCGTCTGCGCCCTGGCGAGCGCCAGCGCCCAGGCTGGCCCGTTGATGTGGAGCGACAACAGCCTCAGTTATCTCTACGGCCATAACTACAAGGTCGATGGCACCGGCAATGACATCCAGCAGACCGTCACCTTCGAACATGCCAGCGGCTGGAGCTGGGGGGATGTGTTTCTGTTCGTCGACAACAAGTGGTCGAACGGTTTATCCGGCAGTGATGGGTATACCTACTATGGCGAGTTTTCTCCGCGCTTGTCGCTGGGCAAGGTCAGCGGGCAGAACCTGCGTTACGGCGTGATCAAGGATGTGCTGATTGCCGCCACCTACGAGCGCGGGGAGGGGCGTATTCGCCGGTACCTGTTGGGGCCAGCGGTGGACCTGTTGCTGCCTGGATTCGACCGCTTTTCGCTCAACACCTACTATCGCAAGCCCGACGGCATCACCGGCAAGGCATCGGGGCAGTGGCAGATCAACCCGACCTGGGCGATGACCCTTCCGTTGGGGCGGTCGGACATCCTGTTCGATGGTTACCTGGAATGGTATGTGAACGACGTTGGCCGCAAGGGCACGTCGGACTATGTAGCCAAGAGTTTCCACTTCAATCCGCAGATCAAGTACGACCTTGGCAAGGCGTTAGGGCACAACCCGAAGCAGTTCTACGTGGGGGTAGAGTGGGATTACTGGTCGGACAAGTATGGGATCGAGGACAGTCACGGCTTTGCAACCGACCAGAATGCGCTGAGCGCATTGCTCAAGGTTCATTTCTGAAGAGCAGGGTCGGTCCAGTGCCGTCCTGTGCATGTCCCTGAGCACCGAGCGCCGTCCAGGCGGCGCATCGGTAACGCTGTGGCCGAGGATGACGGCGCGCCGACTCACGTTCGCATCGCCCGTACGGCTTGGGATATGAAACATTCTTAACGACTGATTAACCATGGCTGTCTCCGCACTTCGGTAAGGTTCTGTTTTTCATGAATTTGCGGAGAACCCACAATGTTTCGGATGCTGTCTTGCACTGTCCTGTTGATGGCCACGTTCGCCTGCTCGGCGGCTGACGCGGCGCCCTCGGGGGAGGCTCTGACGGTGCTCAGTTCTGGCGGAATCATGGGCGCTATCCGCGAAGTGGCCCCCGCGTATGAAAAGAAATTCGGCGTCAAGCTCAACGTCGTGGCTGCTCCGTCGATGGGCGAGACCCCGCAAGCCGTGCCGAACCGACTGGCTCGCGGCGAGCCGGCAGACGTCGTGCTCATGGTCGGATCGGCGCTCGATAAGTTGGTCGACCACGGCCAGGCGGACAAGGCCAGCCGAGTCGACCTGGGCAAGTCTTTCATTGCCATGGCTGTGCGCAAAGGCGAACCGAAGCCGGACATCAGCACCCTGCAGGGCTTGCGTACGGCTCTGCTCGACAGCAAGTCGGTTGCCTATTCCGACAGTGCAAGCGGCGTGTACCTTTCCAAGACTCTTTTCCCGCGCATGCAATTGGGCACAGCGTTCGATGCCAAAGCCCACATGATCCCTGCCGAGCCGGTCGGGGCCGTGGTTGCCCGTGGCCAAGCGCAGATCGGTTTCCAACAACTGAGCGAACTCAAGCCCGTGAAGGGCATCGACATCGTTGGCCTGATCCCGGCCCAGGCGCAGAAAATGACAATGTATTCGGGCGCCATCGTCAGCAAGAGCCCGCACCATGCCGCGGCCCAGGCACTACTGGACTACCTGGCCTCGCCACAAGCGGACGCGGCGATCGAGGACAGCGGCCTGAAGCCATTGATTCACAACGCCGGCTGAAACCAGGGGCGATGCCTGGTTTCATGTAGCGTGCGCGATTAGTGCGGTTCGACGGTTTGCTGCAGATGATGTGATCTGCCGCTAGGTGCGCTCGGGTCCTTCCTGGAATGCTCGACCCGGGCGACCGCCACCTTGAAAGGCCTGCCACTGGGATTGATCGCCTGAACGCGCAAAACGATGGAGTCAGGGGAACGGGATTGCCCGGCAAGGTGGCGCAGTAGCAGAAAGATCACTCCTGGGAGCAGAGCACCCTCTCAAGCACCGCCCACTGGGTCATACGCAGTGGCACCTCGGGCAGTAAGCTGATTGGCAGGAGACGGTTACCGGCCCGCATCGTCATGACACCTACTCGGTCGGTCGCCTACTCTGCGGCGTGTTGCGCTCAATGCCGCCCAGTAGCGTTTGTCGTAGTTCTTCCTTCGCCTGGGCCTGAGTGATGTCTCCTGCCACGGCTGCATCCGATAATGCATCGGCCGCCCCCAACATTCCCCAGAGGTAGGCGTTGGAAATACCAGCAGGCTGGGCGAAAGGTGCAAAAATCCCGAGGCACTTCGTGATCAGGGCCTTTTGATACTGACGTTTCAACATGGCCAATTCCGGTGAACCGCTCAGGGCTGCCAGCACACCCTGAATCTCCCGCCCCTGGGTCATCACGCAATCGACATAGGCGCTGGCGAAGGCAGTCGCTTTATCCTGCAAGGTGGACTCAGCCGCCGCGATCGCGGCGTCGAAGAGGGCGGTTTGGCGAGCGTCATAGTCTTCGTACAGTGCAGCCAGCAGGCCTTCGCGGGTACCGAAGTGGTCGTAGACCACCGGCTTGGTTACGCCCGCCGCTTCGGCCAGGCGACCTAGGGTCAGAGCATCCGTGCCCTCTTCGGCGATCAGCATCCAGGATGTTTCCAGCAACTGGCGGGCGCGTGCAGCTCTGGGCAGGCGTCGACGGGAAGGTGCGTCACTTGGCGTTGTCATGCTCAACGCCCCTGCGTGTGTGAAGCGAAGATACCGGCACCGATGGCCTGTGCTGTTTCCAGATGAGCCTGCGGATAACCCTTTTCCGAAGGAAGCAGTACGCTTGAACTGTGCACCTGTGCGCCGCAGTAATCAAAAATGCCGTGCTCGATCTGGGTCTTCATGGCGGATGTGTAGCCGTGCCGCGTATAGGTACCTTCATCGGCGCCGCCAATGGCTACCAGGTGAACGTTAAGGCGCTTGAGCTTCTTCACAACCTTACCGTCGCTGTCGTCGTAGGCCCAACCCTGGGAGAAGACGCGGTCGATCCAACCCTTGAGCAGGGCAGGGAAGGACCACCAATGGACTGGGTAGACCAAGACCAAAGCGTCTGCACGGTCCAGTCGTTCTTGTTCGGCAGCAACGTCGGCGGGTGGCTCTGCCTGCTTGTGAAATAGCGCTTGGTCCGCCAGGTTGAAACGCGGGTCGAAGCCCTCGGCGACGAGATCGGCAAACTCTGCGCTGTTGTGTGGGTTAGAGGCCGTGATGCCGTGGACGATGTGCTGGGCGATGGCATGGGTCAAAGAACGCGGATCGGGATGGGCGACGACGATTAAACTGTGCATGATCGGTTCTCCGACAGAGGACGCGTGGTCCTCGATGTAGAAGCGACCGCGCTTTAGCTACTAAAGGTAACCTACTGATAGTAGATTTTCCAGTTCGGTATGCTACTCCGTGAATTTTTTATACTGCAGAGGTCTGTGAGGTCGGCAGTAATCTTTGTAGGAACGGGTTCACCCGCAAACACGGGCGAAGCCCTCGCCATTCACCGCGCGGCCTGCTTCGTGGGCGAACCTGCTCTCCCACCGTCCATTGCGCACTCTCCGGCATTTTTACCCAACTTGGCAGGCATGCCATGCTCGGCCTGTAAGGCGGTCGTTGCTATCGACCCATCGCCCAGCACGAAGCGCGCGAACGTCAGAAGTTGTACTTGAAACCCGTCATGATGTTTCTTGGAGCACCGTACATACCGTGGTCGCCGGCATAGCTGAGGTATTCACGGTCGAACACGTTGTTCAGATTGACTGACGCACTTAGATGCTGGTTGAAGTCGTAGCGAGCCAGGAGGTTGGTGACGGCATAGCTACCCTGGGTGAAGGTGTGCAGGTCGGCACCGGTTTTGCTCTGCCAGTTCACACCGCCGCCAAGGGTGAGCTTGTCCAGAATCCCCGACAGGCGATAGCGGGTGAAAGTCTTGAGACTGTGGCGAGGCAGGGTGGTAACGATACGCTGGTCGTCAGCGTCGGTGCTGACCGCATAGGCATAACCGGCAGATGCCTGCCAGCCTTCGGCCAGCTCTCCGTCCAGGGTGAATTCAGCGCCTTTGGTAGTGGTTCCCTGTTCCGATTTGTACGTGTTACCGCCTGGAGTATCGATCCAGATTGCCAGGTTGTCCTGCTCGATCTTGAACAGCGCGACGCTGGAGTTCAGCTTGCCGTCGAAGTGGCTTCCCTTGACGCCGACTTCATATCCGGTGCCCTCCATCGGATCCAGTGGTTTGTTGTCGATGTCGCGAACCCAGGACGATTGTGGGTTGAAGATTTTCGTATAACTGGCATACAGCGACCACGTATCGTTGACGTCATACACCACGCCAGCATACGGGATGTACACGCCGGTTTCCGACTCCTTGGTCTTGGTTTGCTCGGCGTTGTAGGGTTTATCCTCGGTGTCACGATGCCAATCGATCACGCGGCTACCCAGCAAGACACTGAGATCGTCGGTGGCGTGCAGGCGCGTGGCGAGATAAGCGGCGTATTGAGTTTCGTCGGCAGTGGATTTGCCAGTGACGTCGAATTCCGGTTTGACCGAGCCGCCGTTCCAGTTCAACAGGTTATCGATTGCGCCAGCCGGAGAGCCGGAATAGTCGTATTTCCAGCCGCCGTAGCTTGGCACGTCCTCGTAGTAGTTGGACAAGGTCACGCCGGCGATCAATTCATGCTCGCGGCCCAACAGACTGAACGGGCCGGTCAGGTAGGCATCGATGTTGTTCTGGCGGGGGATGCCGGAGAAGCGCACGGGCAACTGTGTGGTGCCGCTTCCGTCCGGGTTGAGGCTGCCGTTGACGTAGTTGAAGACTTCATCAAACTTGTTTTCGGAGTGGGTCAGCTCGATCTTTCCGCTCCAGCCATTGGCGAACTGCTGTTCGATCGAGGTGAAAAAACTGGTTTGCTCATGGTCGTTGTAAGACCACGTTTGAGCCGAATTGAGTGAGCGTTTGAGGTTGGTGCGAGACCCGTCGGTGAAGCGGGTCGGCAGGCCGGAGCGCATGGGCGAGTCAACGTCTGTGCGTTGGTAACTGAAGCCCATCGTCAGCAGGGTGTCTTCAGTCAGGTCGAACTCGGTAATGCCGTAGATCAGCTGCGAGTCCTGTTTGTAGCGGTCTACCCATGACTGCTCTGTCTTGAAGTCGGCGACCAGACGACCGCGTACGTTGCCGGTTTCGGTCAGCGAGCCAGATACATCAAAGCCAGTTCCGTAGCGGTCCCAGTTACCCGCTTCTGCGGTGACGCTGGCCTGAGCCTCGGAGGTCGGACGCTTGCGGATCAGGTTGATCGTCGCTGAAGGGCTGCCCAGGCCGCTGATCAGGCCGGTAGCACCGCGCACCACCTCCACCCGGTCATACATGGCCATGCTCTGGGTGTAATTGTCCATGCGCTTGACGGTGGGCACACCATCGATTTCAAAGTTCTGAACCTCGAAGCCGCGTGAGAAGTAACCATCGGATTCGGCACCCAGCCCGTCGCGCAACACGATCATGCCCGGTGTGGCATCGAGGGTATCGCTTAGATTGGTAAGGCGCTGGTCATCCAGGCGCTGGCGGGTCATGACGGTCAGCGACTGCGGGGTCTCTTTGGGGGTCAGGTTCAGACGGGTCGAACTGCTGGATGAGTAGGTGGTGTAGAGCCCGGTACCTTCTGTAGTCGACCCGGGCGCTTTGCCCGAAATTGAAATGCTTTGAAGCTCCAGCACGTTAGAGGCCGGCGCTTGCTGGAGGGTGTATCGCCCATCCGGCTGGCGCACCGCTATGAGCTGGCTGCCCTCAAGCAGCGCCTGTAACGCACCGTCGACCGTGTAATCACCCTTCAAGCCAGGGCTGGTTTGTCCGGCAATCAATTCATTGGGAAACGACAACAACAAATGGGCTTGCTGGCCCAGGTGATTGAGCGCAGTGCCCAGTGGCGCCGCGGGGATTTCGTAGTGTTGCACGCTGCTATCGGCGGCTGCCCACACTGGCGATGAACTGGCAATCAGAACCGCCGCGGCGCAACCCAGGGTGCTGGCGAGCGGGGTTGCGTAGCACGACGAAATACTGCGGTGATGCATGTGAAGTTCCCCGATGTTTTTGATGTTTGGCCTATAAGTCTCGCCAGAAATCAAAACGGCTCATCGAAGACGAAAATAGTTCAAACGGTTGCTGGCAAGGCGCGCAAGTTGACCCATAGGCGAGTGAAACGCTGGACATCCAGTTTCAGTGTCTGGGCAATGGCATCGATGATTCGATCACTGTCTGCCAGCGGGTAGGATCCCCATACACGCAGGTTGGCCAATGCGGGGTCGCACCCGAGATGCCCATGACGATAACGACCCAGTTCATCCAGGAAAGCCTGGAGCGGTTGGCCGTTGGCGACGATCATGCCTTCTGCCCAGGCCGGAGCGTTTGCTTGCAGTGCATCCTGATCGAGCAGCCCGAGCGGCCCGAAACGAGCCAGTTGCCCGGCCTGCAAGGGAGTCCACGTGCTCGCTTCTGCCGGTTTTACCTGAAGCGAGCCACGATAGACCGCCAACTGAGTCGAGCCATTCTCAAATTGGCGTACCGTGAAGCGCGCCGAGGACGCCTGCGCGCGGATCTGAGGGGCTTCGATGGAGAGTGCCTGGTTCAAAACCGTGTCGACCAGGATCTCGCCGCTGAGTAATCGAAGGTGCCAGCGATGATCTGTATGACGAACATTTATCGCGCTGTGGGTATTGAGATCAAACGACAGATTGGCGTTCAGCGCGACGCGTCGCTGCTCTCCAACGCCCGTGACGTAATCGGCGCTCAAGCGCGAAACCACTTCGCTGCCTCCGGCCAACCATGCACCCGCGCCTGTGGTAAGCAGCAGGGCCAGGCCCTTGATAGCCCGTCGTCTGCTCAACCCTTCCTGAGAAGAAAGCAACAGGGCCTGTCGGGCAAGGTTTGGATCGCCCTGGGTACGTATTGAGTCTAGCTGCGCAGCCAGGGCCAAGGCCCTTTCCCAGGCCAGCTCATGCAAGGGGTGTTCACTACGCCATGCCATGAAGGCGGCCTGTGCGGGTGAATCAAAGTGAGCTTCCTGCATATCGAGCCACCACGCCATCGCCGCCTCGCACATTTTCGGTGATGGCGCGGGTTCTGGGGTAAAGGCGTTTTCGGTGATCGTCATCCCAGCGCTTCCGTGACCAGCATGCACTGCGCACCTGCCTTGATGATGTGGCGTTTGACGGTAGCGATTGAAATACCCAGCCGCTCGGCAATTTCCCCATGGCTGAGCCCATCCAGTTGCGACCAGAGGAATGCCTTTTTGACGGCGACATCCAACTTACAGAGTGCTTCGTCGAGTCGAACCAGCGTCTCGAAAATAATCAATTGGGTAGCCAGATCCGGCAGCACGTTTTCGTCATCCGTCTGAATTGCATCCAGATAGGCTTTTTCCAGGCGTGTGCGGCGGTAGTGGTTTGACAGGACACTGCGTGCAACCTTCGCCAGAAACGGTCGAGGCTGTCGGACTTCCAACGCCTCTTTGCTGAGCAACAGGCGCATGAAGGTGTCCTGCATCAAATCAGCGGCGCGGTGTGAGCAGCTCAATTGCCGATACAGCCAGCGACGCAGCCAGCGGTGTTGCTGTTCGTAAAGAGCCGTGAGCTGAGCATTGTCGACGGATGCCATGAGTTTGAGTCGATGCAAATGAGACGTAGTATCATATGTGACTATTGGGCTGCCGACAAGAACGCAGAATGTCTGCTTAGGATCGTATAGCGACGGTCATACCTTCACTGTCGCTATACGCTTTCAGACCAGCAAACGACCCTTAGCTGCCCGTTGCGACAGACAGAAATCGACACAAAGCTTTCTGTTCAGTATGAACCGCTGCTGACATTTCAAACCAACCGTCGACTATTTTCCTTTCTCATAAAGTATGAAAGTTGATTCGACCTGATTAGGCGCCCCAGTGTAGCCCGGCGACACTCAGCAGGATCAAGCCAATCCAGAAGAACCGCCAGAACGAAACCCCGTCACCCAACCAATACATGCCAACGAGGGCCGTGCCTGCGGCGCCGATGCCGGTCCACACCGCATAGGCGGTGCCAACGGGCAGGACCCGCAGGGCCATCGTCAGTAAAGACAAGCTGCCGGCCAAAACCACGAAGGTGCCGGCGAGCAACCAGGGCCGCTCCATGCCATTGGCGGATTTGAGTCCGATCGCAAAGGCAATCTCTAGGAACCCGGCAACGATCAGCAGTAACCAGGAGGCGGTGTTAGTCATGGGGCGAGACCTTTCAGGGCAAAAAAAGGCGAGCCACCGAGGGCTCGCCAAAGGGGAGGTAAACGGAGATGAAACGTCAGTTGGCCAACAGTCTGCCGCGCACCAGGCTGGACAGTGTTTTCAAAGTCAGCACGCTCAGTGCCATGGTGAGGAACAGCAGGATCAGTACAGCGATGACCATCAGCACAGTGTTGTCCTGGGCATGTGCGTATTTCAGCGCCGCATTGCTCAGGGCCGCGATGGGAAAGCTGATTGCCCACCACGAAGGGGCAAAAGGCACATCGCGACGGAACACTTTGAAGCTCAGCACCACGAACAGGAACAGGCCGAAGTAGAACAGCACGCTGGCAAACCGGTCGATCTCGCCAAACACGTTGGTGTACGCAAGGAAACCGACTTCAAAGGGTGCAATCAGGACCATCAGCGAAGGCACCATGCCTTTGGCCAGGGGGGCCTGATGGACCAGGCGCGAGAAGATCCGGGTGTAGAAAACCAGTGCCAGCACCGCACCCACGGCCAGTGCAAACATATTGAACTCGGCAGCCCAGACCATCGGCATATGCGCACCGGTGACCGCGATATCAAGGGTGGCAACGCCCGGGATCAACCAGGCGGGGACTGCATTCAAGGGGTCCTGCGCGCCCGACAACAGGCGCGAAACCACCAGGCCGGCGAGCAGTACGGTCAGTACGCTGCCCAATATCCACAGTGCTTCGCCGAGCAGCCTGCTGTGAGGCGCCGCCACGGCTGATAGCAGCAACAACGCGATGGTGACGGTGCCGAAAAAGTTGCTTGCAACCGGGTGATTGAATTCGCCCCGCACCGCTTCAGGATGTTTGAACCATTTGGTCAGGTAACCTAGGGTCAGCAACACGAATACCAGCCCGGCAAACGCGCCTATCGCCTCACCCAGCTGGCCGCCGATACCGAAGTAGTGGCCATTTAAGCGCCAGGCCAGGCCCAGGCCAGCCAGGCCCATGACTGAGCCAAACAAATTGATGGGCAGGTTTTTAATGGAAGTCGTGCTGATGGTTACCGATTGAGCCACAGCGATGTTAGGGGTGGATGCAGTGTTCATGGCAGTCTCCCGTTTGACTGAATTTGCTGCTGAGGTTATTTTCAGCCAAACATGCTTTGGCCGAAACAGCCGCGTTACGACGTATTCAGCCATTATTTCGACGAGTACAGACATCATGCGCATCACCCTCCTTGCCTTCCCCCGCGTGCAGCTGCTGGATGTGGTCGGTCCGGCTGATGTCTTTGCCGAGGCGGCCAAGCAACTGGGCAATCCACGGGCCTACCGGGTCGAAGTGATCGGCACCGAAAAAGGCATGATCAAAGGCTCAAGCGGTTTGAAGCTAGCCATCGACGAGACCTTCGAAACCTATAAAGGCAGGATCGATACCTTGCTTGTGGCCGGCAGTCCGCACATCGACGAGATCGCGCTCAACCCTGCCTTGCAGCAGTGGCTGCGCAAACAGGCCACGACGGTGCGCCGCATTGGCTCGGTGTGCAGCGGCGCGTTCCTGTTGGCCGCCGCCGGCCTGCTCGACGGCCGTCGTGTCACGACCCACTGGAACTCCAGTGCGAAACTCGCCAAAGAGCACCCGCACACCCAAGTCGACGCCGACAGCATTTTCATCAAGGACGGCAACCTCTACACCTCGGCGGGGGTCACTGCGGGCATGGATCTAGCCCTGGCACTGGTCGAAGAGGATCACGGCAGGGAACTGGCGCTTAGTGTGGCGCGAGAGATGGTGATGTTCTTCAAACGACCGGGCGGGCAATCGCAGTTCAGCGCGCAGTTGGCCGCCCAGACCGCCGAACGTAGCGTGATCAGGGATGTGCAGGATTATGTGCTGCAGCATCTGAAGGCCGACCTTAGCGTCCCCACCCTCGCCGCACGCGCCGGCATGAGCGAACGTAACTTTGCCCGGACCTTCAAGGCCGAAGCCGGCACGACGCCGGCCGAGTTCGTGGAGCTGGCGCGCATCGATGCCGCCAGGCGCTTGATCGAGGATTCAGACGTATCCCTCAAGCGCCTAGCCGACACCGTGGGTTATGCCAATACCGATGGTTTCAGAAGAGCCTTCACACGCCGTCTCGGGGTCGGTCCGAGTGACTATCGAAAGCGGTTTTCTTCAATGTGATGTAGAAGGGGGCCGTTAAAATCTAGAGGTACTGATGGAACAGCCAATGTGACGTTGTGATAGTCATCGACACGTGCGTTCAATGATGCCTTGGCTTCACGGAACTTAACTGTATCGGGCCAGTATTTCAATGTCCGCGTCTAGCCGAATTCTTCCGTATCTGACCGGCAGCTATGGGTCGAAAGCGGTCACCCACGACCGGCTGCATTCGACCCAAAGCGGTCGGTCACGGTCTATCTTCTAAGACTTGAGTCAGATTAATCGAGGCCTTGACGCATGAATTCTCTCTGGATCGCAGTGGCCATTTTTGGGTGCTTGGTTGCCGCCTCGCTTCTCATGATGCACTGGTACCCAAAGCTGGCATCCCACCATAGAGATGAAGACACAAATGCAGTAATTCGCCTAGTAGCTAATATTTTTGTGGTTATGACATCGCTGGTCTTTGGATTGATGATCAACTCTGCCAAAAATACCTTCGAGTCGATTGACGCGAACTTTCATGGGTATGCAACCAGCATGATCATATTTGATCGGACACTGCGGGGCTATGGTGATTCGGCACAAGACACCCGCAACCGACTGGTCACCTATCTTGAGCACGCTATTGAGACCCCGTACCGGGGGGACGAGGCGCTGCAACATCGTAACAGCGAGGCAGCTAAATACTTGGATGACATAGGAAAGTCTTTGGCTGCCATAAAGCCGCAAGACCGCTACCATGAAACTATGCTTCAGGATATTCGTCAGCAATATCATTCGCTTATCGAGCAACGTTGGAGGATCGTCGAGCAGTCAGAGGGGGCAATTCCCGGCCCACTCATTGGGATGCTTGTTACTTGGTTGACGCTCATTTTCGCCAGTTTTGGATACCGAGCGCCACGTAATTCAATGGTGATAGGAATGTTCGTCGTTTCTTCAATGCTTATCGCGGCTTCCGTGTATCTGGTATTGGATATGGACGTGCCATTTCACGGTCCTATCCAAATATCCGACGAGCCTCTGCGCAGGGCGCTCGCCGTAATGCAGCTTTAACGAAGCAGGGCGCGCTTGTGTTCTGGATGATGACTTCGTGGCGGACCACATCGAAGTTCGATATTGGCCGATAGCTACCCCTGGAGAATTTCTGCAATGGGTCATAGCGGCGGCTTTCAACGCGCTGTGCAGTGCATTTCCGGCCCCTGATACCCCCACACCACGATGGCCTCGCCATGGTGCTCCCATAAACTCTCATTTTGTCCCTGGTAGCGCGCGCCGCTTGCGGTCTGTTCTAGGTACATCAGCGAACTGCGGTCACCGAACTCGACGATGGCCGTGGGCGGCTCGGTGCGGAAGAAGCTGGCAACCACCTCCTTGGCCGGGTTGCCGTCACACTGGTAGAAAACCGGGCCGGTGGCCTCGATCAGCCCGTAGCGCGCCTGCAGTTCGGCGATGCGCAGGCGGTAGCTGTCGGCGATGCATGCGGGCTGGTCCGCGCTTTTCCAGCAATCGTTGCGGCCTTTGATCCAGCCCCGCTGCTCGGTCTTGAGCACCGGGGGATGTTCATTGCCGGCCTTCTGCTGCGCGGCTGTGTAGACCTCGGCCATTTTCCGGTCCAGTGCCGAGAGCGGCTCGCTCTGGCAGATCTGTTGTTCGATGCTACCGGCCTCGACCTGAGTGCAGTTGAAAGCAGGTTCCGCAGCTTGGGTGTGCGACAGAGGCAGGGTGAGCAGCAGGGGAAGCCAGTGCTTCATGGGAACCACCATTAGCGATTCAGAATACTGGGCTCAGTCTAGCTCGGCGCTGAATGACGTGGAGGGTGGCCTAGCTTTTCGGCGGCTAATGACAGCTGTTGGCCGATTGCTGTCCTCCGCGAATGGCCGCTATGGGTCGAAAGCGGTCACTCACGACCGGCTGCTTTCGGCCCGAAGCTGCCATTCATGAAGGGCAGAGATCAGCCAAAAGCAGCTAGGCTTTGTACGAAAAGCCTTGAAACTCGGTGAGGCTGCGTTGAGAACAGCCTCGCCTGACCTTCGCCTCAAGACTTGTCACATGGCGCCAAGTTCTGACGGGCTGATAATCCGACTTTTTCAACTACATTGTCCCATGGCTACTCGGTATGAAGGGCACCAATTGAGGCCAGGCTGTGTGAAGACACCTGCGATTGTCTAACGTTTTGATCGCCGCTAAATGGCCACGAGTGGCCGAGGCACGGTTGGCCACAACGTACAAACAGCAGTCGATAACACACACATTCTGATCACTGCCCATAAAGTCACCAATGTTGGAAATGGCCGAGCGCAGCTGAGCAAGCAGGGCTTCATCTACATCGCTGCATCGGATGAATACCGATGCCCTGCAGATCAGCTACTGACCTGCAGGCATTCTTCGAAGGAAGATGGGATGGCGCAGGACAAGCACTCAAACGCTACCGTCGCGTCCGCTGTTGTTTCGAGGGGCTCAATGTCATGTTTCCCGCTACCCCTGCCTCGCGCTTATCATCGATGGGTTTCGGAATGGGCCTGATCGAACGGTTTGCGATCCAATAGGCAGTCTATGAACGCTCCTAGGGCGGCTGGCCGGTGTTGCCTATTCGGGTAATAGAGGAACAGCCCTGGACGTGAAATCGACCAGTCAGCAAGGACTTGGATCAGCCGTCCCTGGGCCAACAGCTCGCCCACGTCTTCTTTCTCGAAATGATAGGCGATGCCGAGCCCATGCAGGGCGGCAGCGATGCCGATGTCAGGGTGATTGGTGACGACGGGGCCGTCGACCGCCACTTCCAGCGGCTGTCCCCGTTCCTGGAACTCCCAGCGATACGGCCTACCGTCCATCTGCAGCCGCCAGTTGATGCATGCATGATCCTGCAACTCAGCAGGTGACTGAGGGATGCCTCGACGTGCGAGGTAGTCCGGAGACGCCACGGCGACCATGTTCAGGTCTGGCGTCAGGCGGACGGCCACCATGTCTTTCTCAAGCCGGCCACCTACACGGATGCCCGCGTCAAAACGGCCAAGAACGATATCGGCCAGTGCGTCGTCGACCACGATATCGAGCACCACGTCAGGGTGTGCCTGATGGAAGCGTGCCAGCCGGGGCGCAATGAGGGTTCTCGCGGCGATCCCCAGCGTATTGATACGCAGCGTGCCGCTTATCTGGCCTGTGGCCTCACTGGCTTCGGCGACGGCAACAGCTATCTCTCGAAACAAGGGGGCGACACGCCTGTAGAGCAGCTCGCCACTCGTCGATGGCGCGACGCTTCGGGTCGTGCGATTGAGCAGGCGTGCGCCGATGCGACGTTCGAGCTGTCGAATGGTCTGGCTGAGTGCAGAGGGCGATAAGCCCAGATGATCGGCGGCCCGCGCGAAGCTTTGACGCTCCACGATGGCCACAAAGGCTTTTAGCTCAGCAAATTCGGATCCACGCATTATGCATTCGCTTCTACATAGTCCATTCGGATTCTAGAGCATTCAATTAATGCTGTCCGGTACGCATCCTAGGGGCTGTACAAAAAGTATTGAGACGAAGGTCAGGCAAGGCGAAAACAGCCGAGGAAGCGGAGTTTACGGTTGTAAATGAGCATTCCGAGGCTGTTTTCAGCGCAGCATCACCGAGTTTCAAGGCTTTCCGTACAGAGCCTAAGGCTGTCACTGACCCCATGGAGCCAACAACATGCATACCTTGACCCTACCTGATCCGATTGCTGCGTACTTCGCTGCCGAACACGACCCTGAAGCTTTGGCACATTGCTTCGATACGCAAGCCGTCTTGAAGGACGACGGTCACACCTACACGGGTATCAACGCCATCCAGGCATTCATGGCCGAGGCCTCGGCCAAGTACAGCGCGACGAGCGTGCCCTTTGCCATTGAGCGCCAGGACGGACTCCAACTGGTGCGCGCCAACGTCACTGGCAAGTTCCCTGGCAGCCCGATCGTTCTGTCGTACCGCTTTCGTCTTGAACGCGGCCTGATCGCATCGCTGGAAATAACGGCATGAGCTTCGACCTTCAACTCAAGGGTTTGCGCACAGTCGTCACTGGCGGCACGATGGGCCTTGGCGCTGCAGTCGTGCAGACCCTCGTGGAGGCTGGTGCCAGAGTCGCAACGTCGGCGCGCGACGTGTCGGCACGACCGGTGGATGGCGTCACCTATATCGGTGCCGATCTGACGACGGCACAAGGCGTGGCTCACGTCGCGCAGACCGTGCTGCAGAGCTGGGGCGGGGTCGATATCGTGATTAACGTGGTTGGTGGTTCAAGCACTCCAGGTGGTGGCTTTGCCGCCATCAGTGACGAGCAGTGGCTAGCAGAGCTGAACCTCAATCTGATGCCTGCCGTACGCCTGGATCGCGCGCTATTGCCGTCCATGCTTGCCCAGGGCTCAGGCGTTATCATCCATGTGAGCTCGATTCAGCGCATGATGCCTGTGCCTGAATCCACCACCGCCTACGCCGCCGCCAAGGCAGCGCTCATCACCTACAGCAAATCCCTTGCAAGGGAAGTGACGCCAAAGGGGGTTCGTGTGCTGAGCGTCGCGCCTGGGTGGATTGAGACCGAGGCGTCCGTAAGGCTGGCAGAGCGGTTGGCTGCCCAGGCAGGAACGGCCTACGAAGGAGGCAAACGAATTGTCATGGAGTCGATTGGCGGAATCCCACTGGGCAGGCCGGCCGAACCTCAAGAGGTTGCCGATTTGATCGTCTTCCTCGCGTCCCCCCGTGCCGCCTCGATCTCAGGGTCCGAGCACCGTATCGACGGCGGTACCATCTCAACGCTGTAATCGACGGCTGCAATCAACGGGACGACGGCGAGCCCTCAAGGCTCGCCGCATCACCGAAATTGTTTACTGCTTGGGCCGTTAGCTGCCCTTGCCCACAGACTGCCTTCGGTCCCGCTCGGCAAATGCTGGTCGGGTACTTTGGCTTCCAATCGTCTCGGCTCTATTCGCTCGGCAACTGGATTATCGTCTTGCCCTTGGTTCGGCCTTCAGCAACCTGGCGGAAGGCGTCGTTGACCTCGTCCAGTGCGAACCGTTGCCGATCCACCCGGATCCTCAGTTGCCCGGCATCTGCCAGCTCAGCCGCCTCGTGCAGGATTGCTCCGTGGTGTTCGCGGCCCTTGCCCGTAAGCAACGGAGTCAGGGTGAACACGCCCGAATAGGTGGCGCTTCTGAACGATAGCGGCGCAAGACTGTGCTGGCCCCAACCGAGGCAGCTCAGCACGTGCCCGGTATAGGGCTTCACGGCCTCGAACGATGCATCCAGCGTGCTACCGCCCACGGTGTCATAGACGATGTCGAAACCTTCCCCGGCCGTATGTTGCGCCACATAGGACGCTACGTGCTGGGCCTGGTAGTCGATCGCCGTGGCTCCCAGGGCGCGTATGAAGTCGAGGCTGGCGGCCGATCCGGTGGCGTAGACTTTGGCCCCACGCGCCTTGGCCAGCTGGATGGCCATTTGGCCGACTCCACCGGCGCCGCCGTGAATCAGCACCTGCTGGCCTGCGCGGACATTGGCGCGATCCACCAAACCTTCCCAGGCGGTGATGAACACCAAAGGCAAGGCGGCCGCCTCGCACATGTCCAGAGCGTGCGGTTTGGGTGCGATCAGCCGGGCATCCACGGCGATGTATTCGGCCATGGTGCCCTGGGTCCCGCCGATCCCACCGGCCATGCCGAAGACCTCCTGGCCGAGCGTGAAGCCTTCTACCGCCTCGCCGAGCTCGACGACCGTGCCGGCCAAATCCAGGCCGAGCACCGCCGGCAGCGGCTGACGGGCGTGTGCCCCAGCACCGTTGGCGATCTTGGTATCGAGCGGGTTGACCCCGGCGGCGTGCACCTTGACGAGGATCTGCCCCTTACCGGGAACTGGACGAGCAATGCGCCGTACGACCAGTGGAGCGTGGGCGGACTCGGCGATAGCGGCAAGCATGGTCTGACTCATGACGGAAACCTCTGTTTGAGTGGATGCATACAAGTTGCTCCTTTCGAGCCATTCCGATAAGAAGCTAAATTTGCATATGACTCATTCCCAAGAGAGGGCTGGTGGCATGGACCTGTTCGACAGCATGCGCGTCTTCGTGAGGGTCGTGGAGCGTGGGTCTTTTTCGGCAGTGGCTCGGGAACTGAACATGGGCCAGCCCGCCGTCAGCAAGCAGATCCGCGCTCTGGAGCAGTACCTGGGCGGGCCAGTGTTCGCCCGCAGCACCCGACACCTCGCGCTAACCGACCAGGGGCAACGTTTCTACAGCCACTGCCAGGAAATTCTCGGGCAAGTCGAAAGCGCCACGCGCAGCTTTGCCAGTGGCCAGGAGCAGGTCGCAGGCCCCCTGCGCGTCGCCGCACCGGTCAGTTACGGGCGATTATGCATCGCGCCTCTGATCGGGACGTTTCTGCAGCGCTATCCCGATGTGCGAATTGACCTGCGGCTGAGCGATCACAACGAAGACCTGCTCATGGAAAACATAGACCTGGCGATCCGAATTGGAGTGGTGAAGACCGAGGGCCTGGTGGCGGTATCATTAGGCACAACCACGCGACGGGTATACGCCTCGCCTATTTATCTAGAACGCTGCGGTGTGCCCCTGGAGCCGAGTGAACTGGCAGGTCACAATTGCATCGGTTTCACCTTGCTGGAGCATTACGACCGCTGGCGCTTCACGCGCGGGGCGCACGAGTTCGAGATCGCCATCACCGGTAACGTCACCAGCAACAGCAGCGAGGCCATTCGTGAAATGGTCCTCTGCGGCTTGGGCATCTCCCTCTCTCCACAATGGCTTTTCGCTGCAGACGTTGAACGAGGCCGCGTGCAAAGTGTGCTCGACCGTTACAAGGCCACCGCGCTGCCAGTCAGTGCGGTGTTCAGTCGTGAGCGGCGTCATTCGGCGCGGGCGATGGCGTTCATCGATTTTCTGCGCGAGCACCTGCACGTTCTCCCAGGTAGGGCATAGACCCGCACCTGTCATGCGTGATGTACGCGGTCGGCGTGCGCCCACCTCACGGCAGATGAGCATCGACCAACCTGGCCATCCTGTCCTGGGGCAACTGGAGTCTATTCGGCGCCCCCTCGGCGGTGCGCTGTCCAGCAAAGCCTGCCATCATGTCGCTACAGACCTGGCGCTCAAGACGCGGGCCGTCCCGGCCCGTGTGCATGCGCTGGAAACTTCGTGCAGGCCCCAGGGAGCGCCCCTGACGCATGAAAACGCTGAAGATCGCAACCTTCAACATCAACGGCATTCGCAGCCGCCTGCCGGCCCTGCTGAACTGGCTGGAGCGCGAGCAGCCGGACATTGCCTGCCTGCAGGAGCTCAAGGCAACCGATCAGCAATTCCCGCGCCATGACCTGGAAATGGCAGGCTATGGCTGCCTCTATCAGGGGCAGCCGTCGTGGAATGGCGTAGCCATCCTGGCGCGTGACAGCGAGCCGCTGGAAGTGCGCCGGGGCTTGCCGGGTATGGAGGATGACCCGCAGAGCCGTTACCTCGAGGCAGCCGTTCACGGGGTGCTGGTCGCCTGCCTGTACCTGCCAAACGGCAACCCGCAGCCGGGGCCCAAGTTCGACTACAAGCTGCGCTGGTTCGAGTGCCTGATCGAGCACGCCAAGGGTCTGCACGGCAACGGCCATCCAACGGTGCTGGCGGGCGACTTCAACGTGGTGCCTACCGACCTGGACATCTACGACCCGCGCTCATGGCAGAAGGATGCACTGCTGCAGCCCGAGTCCCGCGCCTGCTATCAGCAGCTGCTGGAGGTGGGCTGGGTCGATGCCATTCGCCACCTGCATCCCGATGAACGCGTTTACACCTTCTGGGATTACTTTCGCAATCACTGGGCGCGCAATGCCGGGTTACGCCTCGACCATTTGTTGCTCAACCCCGAACTTGCACCTTACCTGAAACGGGCGGGGGTCGATGCCTGGGTACGCAACCAGGTCAAGGCCAGCGACCACGCGCCCGCCTGGATCGAACTGGGCGGGCGCAGGTAGTGGGTTACAGGAGTTTGTCGAGGGTGATCGGAAACTCCCTGACGCGTTTGCCAGTGGCGTGGTAGACCGCATTGGCCACCGCCACAGCAACGCCGACCAATGGCCACGCCCCACACCACGCCCCGAGGATCTGGCTGCGGGCGGTGCGTTTTCGCTCCCTTTAGGGAAATGGCACTCATGGCAGGTCCTCACGGTGGGGTATTTCTTGCCGGGCAGTACCGAGCTGAGTACCTGCTTGGCGGTCTGCACGATGACCCCAGCCTGGTTCGGGGCGCCCTTGAGCAGGGTGCTGGCGAACTGCTTCGCCTGTTCCAGCTTGATATGCGGCGGTAGCGGCGGCACGTTGGGGTCGGTCTTGAATTCGATCAGCACAGTGCGCCGAACATGCCATTGATGCCATCGCCGGGGTAGCCGAAGATGCGCCGTACCCCCCACTGATACAAGCGCTCCACCAGAAAGTGGCCTACCGTGCCGCTCATTGTCTTCTCCCGGTCTGTCCTCGATAGGGGTCTGGACTTGGCACGCGCCGGTAAAGTTTCAACGGCGTTCACGTCGGTCGGCTAACCGGAACCTCATCTCGGGCGAGGGGTTCCCAGGCACATCGACAACCTGATCGGGACGGGGCACAGATGAATGACATCGACACCAGCAGTGGCGCGCTGCAGACCCTGCACTTCGAAGACGACGGGGTAACGCCCAACAACCGTTTCCCCGTGTTGTGCTATCGCTTGCAGCTCGACCCTGATAATGACAATGCCAATGCGTTCGAGGCATTGTTCGCCGGCCATGGCTGGACGCCGCTCTGGCGCGCCGGGATATTCGACTATCACCACTTTCATCCCAATGCCCATGAGGTATTGGGCGTCGCCGCGGGCCGCGCCCAGGTGACCCTCGGTGGCGAAGCGGGTCAGACGCTGAGCGTGAGGGTTGGCGATGTGCTGGTGTTGCCGGCCGGGACGGGCCATCGCTGCGTCGAGTGCAGCGAAGACTTCCTGGTGGTCGGGGCCTATCCCCGCGGGCAGGAGGACTACGACATCCAGCGGCCTGATGCCCACACCTACGCTCAGGCAATTGCGCGCATCGCTGTCGTACCAGGCCCCGTGCAGGACCCCGTCACAGGCGCGCCGATGACCCATTGGCGCTGAGGCTGGCACGTGGCGGAGGTTGCCGTTCGTCGGTGTGATCCGTATCGCTGAAAAACCTTTGCCGGGGGCGCTCATCAGAACAGATGTAACGTTCGTTCGACGTTCCCAATCAGGTCTTCGGCCCGTTCTAGCGCGGGCCTTTTTTTGCCTTCTTCATGAACCTCGGGATCAAGCCTCGGCAGCAGGCCGTAACCGGAAGCTGACTCCCATACGGTTGAAAGCATTCATGGCGGCAATGGCCGCCGTCAGGTCAACGAGGTCCTTCTCTGCAAACATCGCCGAGGCCGCTGCGTATGCTTCGTCCGACACATGGGTCTCGCTAACCCGTGTGACTTCCTCTGCCCAGGCCAGAGCCGAGCGTTCCAGATCCGTGAACAAGTCCTGCGCTTCATGCCATACCGGTACTAACACCAGCTTGTCCACCGACATACCTTCTTTGATCAGATCCCGTGAATGCAGATCAATGCAGTGGGCGCATCCATTGATCTGGGACACTCTGAGAAACACCAGATGGATGAGGGGGGCCGGCAGATTCGTAGCCGTGGTCACGAAATGATGCAGACCTCCAAGGGACTTGGCTGCGCCAGGCGAAGCTTGAAACCAATTGAGGCGACTCATGGGTTGTTTCCTTTCTTCGGGACGGTGGTGAGCGCGCGACATGCGGGGCGTCATTTGCGGGATTCCCTGGCCCGGTTCGCACACAGCGCGAGAAGCTTGGGTAGGGTTCAATTGTGGTCATGAAGCGGACTATAGTATTGATCCACTTGGACTCTAATTCACTGATCCACTTTTGAGGTGCCCATGCCATCCGATGCGACCCTGTTCGGTGCGATAGCGCTACCCTCGGGAAGGTCAACTGCGGGCGTCAATCTTCAGGAGTGGCTGTATCTGGAGTTGCGCGAGGCAATGCTTGCCGGGCGTCTGGCTGCAGGAAGCAAGCTCCCGGGAAGTCGGACGCTGGCTGCACGACTCGGCGTCGCACGCGGAACGGTACAGGCAGCGTATCAGCAGCTTTTGTCTGAGGGCTATGCGGTCAGCCGAACAGGCAGTGGCACCCGTGTGTGCTTGGAGCTGCCTGATGCCAAACAACGGGTGTTTCCCCGCCAGCGAGGCGGTGGAGCGCAAATCCCGGTGCGGCGGATTCCCCCAAGCACGGAATGGGTCGAGCGGCTGCAGACTGCCACGCCGGCATTCGCCAGGCGCAAGGTCGCGCCTGGACTTCGTCCTTTCTTCCCGATGCGTAGTGACGTTCGGTCATTCCCGATAGACCTTTGGCGCAAGCTGCATATCCAGCAGATGCGCAGTTCCAAACTGGAAGCGCTGCTCGATTATGATGCCGCCGGGTTGCCGAGTTTGCGTCACGCCATCGCCGACTATCTGGGCTGCGCTCGAGGCGTGCATATTTCGGCTGACCAGATCGTGGTGCTCAGTAGCGTGCAACAGGGGATCGATCTATGTTTGCGCTTATTGGTTCCGCCAGGGGAGAGCGTCTGGATGGAGGACCCGGGTTACCCGGGGGTACGTCAGCTTATGGCGGTGGCAGGTTGTGAGGTCGTGGGCGTCCCGGTGGATCAACAGGGTATGCGGGTCGAGGATGGTATTCAGGCCGCCCCTAAGGCTAAGCTCGCTTATGTGACGCCCTCGCGGCAAATGCCCACCGGCCATGAACTGTCTCCCGCCAGGAGGCTTGCATTGCTGCGTTGGGCGAGCGCTTCTGGGGCCTATATCATTGAAGATGACTACGACAGCGAGTATCGATTCATTGCCAAGCCCATTCCAGCCTTGCGCGCCATGGCGGGTGCCGATGAGTCGGTAATCCTCGCCGGCACATTCAGCAAACTGCTGTTCCCGTCCGCTCGCCTGGCGTATCTGGCGCTCCCTACACATCTGGTCGATGTCTTTACCCGCGCGGTAGCGTTGACCTCACGACACCCTAACAGCCTGAGTCAGGCGGTGCTGGCGGCATTTTTCGATCAAGGGCATTTCGAACGGCATGTCAGACGCATGCGCAAACGCTATTCGCTGCGTGCTGAGGCGCTCAACTGCGCAGCTCAAGCACACTGGCAGGGTTTGATCGAGGTGCCGGAGATTCGTGCTGGCCTGGACATCGCTTGCTCATTGCTGGTCGGTAGCGAGTCTGAAGCGGGTCGTCGAATCGAAGAAGCCAACGTTGATGTACTGCCACTTTCGCCATTTTTCCAAGCGCCGGTGTCTGCAGGTTTTTTGCTGGGATTCGCGCCTTATGAGGAACGGTCCCTGTTTGAAGCAGCGTTGGCGGTCAGGAAGGCACTGCAGAACCACAGGCTGTTGCTCTGATACGCCAGCGTGCGTCCAGGCCACTTTGGGAGCGGCTTTACCCGCGAAGCGGGCATGGTCGAACCGCATTTCGAGTCTGACGCACGGGTTCGGTTGCTGGCGTGCTGGTCGCTTGAGTCCAATCCGATCTCTATGGTCTATTCCCCCAATCGCCTTTTGAGCGCCCGGGTGCGGGTTTTCGTGCAGTGACGTGTGGAGTCGTTTGAGGCCACCGGGTTGCGCTGAGGCTTTCGCACCTTGGCCATTGCACTTTTGCCTTTACCATGGGGCCAGACCAGACCCATATCGCTGAAAGAGACCCACATGGAATTACGTCAACTTCGCTATTTCCTCAGTGTATTGGAGTGCGGCAGCCTTGGCCGTGCTGCGCTTGAGCTTGGGGTTGGCGCTTCTGCCTTGAGCCAGCAACTGTCGAAGCTGGAAAGCGAAGTGAGTACTCGGTTGTTGACGCGGTCTAGTACCGGTGTCTCGCCGACGGCAGCGGGCCTGGCCTTCGAATACCATGCACGGCTGGCGCTACGGCAGGCGGATCATGCTGTCCTAGCCGCGCAAAGCGGCCGTATGAGCGGTTATGCCAGTGTCGGATTGGCACCGACTACTGCATCCATTCTTGGTCTGGCGTTGATCGACAGGATGCGCGAACGCTATCCCGATATCCGTCTGCACCTGGTGGAGATGCTGTCGGGCTACCTGATGAACCAACTCAACGCCAGGCACCTTGACCTTGCTGTGCTGTTCCAGGCAGACGCGGGGCCTAGGCTGGAGGTCCGGCCGCTACTCAACGAGCGGTTGTTCGTCCTGGTTCCCGCCGCGCTGGTCGATGCCAACTGGGGCGAGGCCCTGACCCTGCAACAAATCGCCTCGCTGCCTCTGGTGATGCCCAGCACACAGCACGGCCTGCGCACCACGCTGCGCTCGATCTTCGAACGGGCCGGGCTGGAACCCTCGATCGTCATGGAAGTCGATGGCCTGTCGCTGTTGATGGATTGCGTCTGTGCAGGGCATGCCGCCACCATCCAGCCCGGCGCGACCGTCGCACGGGCGCATCACGCAGGCTTGCGGGTGTTCGCCATTGACGAAGCACAGGCGCAGCGCCGGAACCTGATCGTCAGCCTGACCGATGACGAGCTCTCGCCGGCCGCCTTGGCGACACGGATCGTGCTGCAGGAGGTTTCTCGGGAGTTGGTGGAGCAGGACCGATGGCCCGGAGCGCAGTTGCTTTGACTCAGTCTCCCGGCATTGCCATCCGTAGCCTTTAGAAAAACTGAATGCCTCCCCCCGCTAATCGCGTTTCGGACCCTCTGGGTACTCATTAGAGTCCCTGGTCACGAGGAGCAGCCGAACATTCGGCGCTTCGTGACTTGGAGGCGAAATGATCGATGTGCTAGTCATTGGAGGGGGCAATGCCGCCCTCTGTGCCGCGCTGATGGCGCGGGAAGCCGGAGCCAGCGTACTGCTGCTTGAGGCTGCCCCCCGCGCCTGGCGGGGTGGCAATTCCCAACACACGCGTAACTTGCGGTGCATGCATGATGCCCCGCAGGACGTACTGGTCGACGCGTATCCGGAAGAAGAGTTCTGGCAGGACCTGCTGAAGGTCACCGGTGGCCAGACCGACGAAAAGCTCGCGCGCCTGGTGATCCGTGCCTCCTCCAATTGCCGCGGGTGGATGCGCCGTCATGGCGTGCACTTTCAGCCCTCGTTATCTGGTGCGCTGCATACCGCACGAACCAACGCCTTTTTCATGGGCGGCGGCAAGGCGCTGATCAATGCCTACTATCGCAGCGCCGAGAACCTTGGGGTGCAGGTACGTTACGACACGCCTGTCGCCGACATTGAACTGCAAGAGGGATCCTTCGTTGCAGCCCATGTGCCGGCGCGTGAGGTCCAGGGCCGGCACCTTCCTGCCGAGCGCATCGAGGCGCGCACTTGTGTGCTTGCAGCCGGGGGGTTCGAGTCCAACCGTCAGTGGTTGCGCGAGGCCTGGGGGCAGAACCCGCGAGGGGAGTGGCCCTCGGACAATTTCCTGATTCGCGGCACGCGTTTCAACGACGGGGTTCTGTTACGCCGCCTGATCGAACAGGGCGCAGACAAGATTGGCGACCCGACGCAGGCACACATGGTAGCGATCGACGCCCGTGCGCCTCTCTACGACGGCGGGATCTGCACCCGCATCGATTGTGTGTCGCTGGGCGTGGTGGTCAACCGCGACGGGCAGCGCTTCTACGATGAAGGTGAGGATTTCTGGCCCAAGCGCTATGCCATCTGGGGGCGTCTGGTGGCCCATCAGCCTGGGCAGGTGGGTTTCTCGATCATCGACCAGAAAGCCCTGGGTCGATTCATGCCGCCGGTGTTTCCGGGCGCTACCGCCGACAGCCTTGAGGCGTTGGCGGGCCTGCTTGGCTTGCCTGTCCAAGCCTTCGTCGAAACCGTGCTCGCCTACAACCATGCCTGTCAGGTGGGTACCTTCGATCACACGCAGCTGGACGACTGTCACACCGTAGGCCTGGCGCCTGTGAAAAGCCACTGGGCGCGCCCGATCGATACACCTCCGTACTACGGTTACCCGCTGCGACCGGGTGTGACCTTCACCTACCTGGGGCTGCGCACCGATGAAACGGCCGCCGTCCATTTCGATGGGAATCCCAGCCCGAACCTGTTTGTTGCCGGCGAGATGATGGCGGGCAATGTGCTGGGCAAGGGCTACACCGCCGGTGTCGGCATGTCCATCGGTACCGCCTTCGGGCGCATCGCCGGGACCAGCGCCGCTGCTGCGGCAGGCTACGAACATCCAGAAAAAGAGAAACGCCATGACCGCGCAACTGCCTGAACCATTCCAGCCTGATACCGCCCAGCCCGCATTCGATTTGATCCCGGTGTTGAACGTCGAGGAGCAGGAAGTCGACCGGCAAATGCGCATTTGCAACGCCTGCCGTTACTGCGAGGGCTTCTGCGCGGTGTTCCCGGCCATGACCCGCAGGCTTGAGTTCGGCAAGGCAGATATCCACTACCTGGCCAACCTTTGCCACAACTGCGGCGCGTGCCTGCATGCTTGCCAGTACGCTCAACCCCACGAATTTGCCGTCAACGTGCCGCAGGCTATGGCGAAGGTGCGTGGGCAAACCTACGCCGAGTACGCCTGGCCGGCCCTGTTCGGACGCTTGTATCGACACAACGGCATCTTCGTCGCCAGTGCTTTGGCAGTGGCACTGTCGTTGTTCTTGCTGTTGACCTTGTGCGCCAACGGCACGCTGTTGCCCGGTCGGTTGGCGGGGAATTTCTATGCAGTTTTCCCGCATAACACCCTGGCGCTGATGTTCGGCGGTGTCTTCGCTGCGGCGAGTCTGGCGCTGGCGGTCGCGGTACGCCGTTTCTGGCGTTCGGTCTCGCCGGCCGAGGCGCAGGCGCAACCAGTCAAAGGGGCTGTGGTGGAGGCATCGAGTGCGGCATTGACCCTCAAGTATCTCGATGGAGGGCATGGCCAGGGCTGCAACAACGCCGACGATCGCTACACACTGTGGCGGCGACGTTTCCATCACTTCACCTTCTACGGCTTCATGCTGTGTTTCGCCGCCACAGTGGTTGCCACCGGGTATCACTACCTGTTGGGCTACCAGGCGCCATACCCCCTGTTGAGTGCACCGGTGTTGCTCGGCACGTTGGGCGGTCTTGGGTTGATCGTCGGGCCAGCCGGGCTGCTGGCGCTCAACCTTCGCAGGGCGCCGGAGCAGGGCGATGTCGCCCAGCGTCCCATGGACCGGGCGTTCATCTTGCTTCTGCTGCTGGTCAGCGCCACGGGCCTGGCGTTGTTGGGCCTGCGTGACACGGCTGCGATGGCGATCGTGCTGGCGATTCACCTGGGTACGGTCATGGCGCTGTTCATCACGTTGCCCTACGGCAAGTTCGCCCATGGCCTGTTCCGCAGCGCGGCATTGCTCAAGTTCGCGATCGAGAAACGCCGACCCAACACGCTGGGCCTGGGAGGGGAATGAGCCATGATCGCATCTGGCATTCGCCCTGCGTTGCGCCAAACCACAGGCAAGTCCTCTCGCTCAACGGTTAGGCCACTTGTCCAGCAGGATCGACACGAATTTCTCCGCTGCGGGCGACAGCGACGCCCCTCGGCGATAGACCAGGCCCAGGGTGCGGGTCACCTGGGGTTCGATCAGCGGCACGCTGACCAGCGTCGGGTGGTCGGCGCTGGGCATCGCCAGGCTGGGCATGGCCGACACCCCCAGCCCGGCCTCGACCATGCCCAGCGAGGTGGACAGGTGCTGGACCTCATAGAACCACTTGGGCCGCAGGTTGAGCCCGGAAAGCGCATGGTCCAGCAGCATCCGATTGCCGCTCAGGCGGCCTACGCCGATCAGGCGGTAGTCGGCAAGTTCCGTCCAGGTGACGGCGTCGCGGGTCGCCAGCTTATGGTCCCGGCGGCAGGCCAGGACGAAGTGTTCCTGCACCAGGGAGACGAATTCGATGTCCGGGTGCTGGCCACTCATCATGTTGATGCCGAAGTCAGCCTCACCCCGCAGCACGGCCTCGAGCCCATCGTTGGCGCTAAGGTCCAGCAAGCGAATGCGGATCTTCGGGTATTGCTCGTTGTAGTCGCGGATCACCGAAGGCAGGAAGTAAAACGCTGCGGTCGGAATGCAGGCGAGGGTGACCTGGCCGGTCTGTCGTTCGGCCAGTTCGCGAATGCTCAGGATCGAGTCCTCGAAGTCATCGAGCAAGCGTCTGGCCTTGGGCAGGAAGTCCCGCCCGACACTGGTGAGGCTGACGCGACGGGTGGTGCGTTCGAGCAGCGAGGTGCCCAAGCCTTCCTCGAGTTTCTTTATCCGCCGACTCAGGGCCGGCTGCGACAAATGCAGCGCTTCCGCAGCCTCATGGAAACTGCCAAGTTCGGCGATTTTCACGAACGATCGTATATCTTGCAGCTCATATTCCATCTGATTTCGCTCCCCGGCCTTAGCGGTGAATTAATCCACGTTTCGCAATAATGCCTACGATATTTGCATTGGATTGATTTATCCATCCCTGTCAATCTTGTGTCCACAACATCAATGATGTCCATTGATCAACAAGAGTGCGAAATCATGCAACGAATTCCTTGCGTACTCATGCGCGGTGGCACCTCCAAGGGGCCTTTTTTCCACGCATGGGATCTTCCTGCCAATGTGGTCGAACGCGACGAATTGCTGATCAACCTGATGGGTTCCGGGCACGAACTGGAAATCGACGGTATCGGTGGTGGTAGCCCGCAAACCAGCAAGGTGGCGATCATCAGCCCTTCGCTGCATGCCGACGCAGACGTCGACTACCTCTTCGTTCAGGTCATGGTTGCCCAGCGCCGGGTCGATACCGCGCCCAACTGCGGCAACATGCTCTGCGCCGTTGGCCCGTTCGCCATCGAGCAAGGCCTGGTCAAGCCTCAGGATGGCAAGACCTTGGTTCGCATCCGCAACCTCAACACCAACACCTTCGTCAACTCGCTGGTGGAAACACCAGGTGGCATCGTGCGATACGAAGGCCGCACGGCAATCGACGGCGTACCAGGGACTGCCGCCCCGGTGCACCTGACCTTCCTCGATGCGGTCGGTAGCAAGACAGGTAAACTGTTCCCCACTGGCCAGGCCCAGGATGTGATCGACGGTGTACCGGTCACCTGCATCGACATGGCCATGCCGATGATGATCGTCCATGCCAGCGAATTGGGCATGACCGGTTCAGAGACCCCGGCGCAGCTGGATGCCGATACCCGCCTGCTGCAACGGCTGGAGGCCCTGCGCCTGAAGGCCGGCAAGGCGATGGGGCTGGGCGATGTCAGCGGCATGGTGATCCCGAAGCCTGTCCTGGTTTCTCCGCCGCGTCATGACGGCACGCTCCAGGTGCGTTACTTCATGCCTCATAACTGCCACCGGGCCTTGGCCATCACCGGTGCTATTGGCTTGGCGACTGCCTGCGTCAGCCCTGGCACCGTGATCATGGACATGCTCGGCGAGCAAGCCCAGCACTTGGAAGAAGTCCGTCTGGAACATCCGAGCGGTGGCATCGACGTGGCGCTCTCGCGCAGCGGTGCCGACGGCAAGACGCTCCAGGCCTCTGTGGTACGAACCGCCCGCCGGCTGTTCTCAGGTTTCGTCTACGCCCCAACCTTGCGCAGGCTGGCAGGGTAGGCAACAGGCCGATCACATCGGCAACCAGCACATCCGCACAATTTCAACAATGGGTGATGCCTCATGAAACTCGCGAAGTCACTGTATTTCCAGATCCTCTGCGCCGTCCTGCTGGGCGTGGTGGTCGGCCACTTCTGGGCGCAACAGGCCGTTGCGCTCAAACCACTGGGTGATGCGTTCATCAAGCTGATCAAGATGATGATCGCCCCCGTGGTTTTCTGCACCATCGTCACCGGTATTGCCGGCATGACCGACAAGCGCTCCCTGGGGCGGTTGATGAGCAAGACGTTGCTGCTGTTCCTGGTACTGACTGTCGTCAGCCTGGTGATCGGCCTGGCAGCGGTGCATCTGTTGCGCCCAGGTGTCGGCATGAACATCGACCCCGCCACGCTCAGCACCGAGGGGCTTGGCCAGTACGCCGCCTCTGCGGCGAAGCTCAGCGTGGTCGATTTCTTCATGCACATCATCCCTGACACCTTCATCGGTGCATTCAACAAGGGTGAAGTGCTGCCGGTGCTGTTCATTGCGGTGCTCAGCGGTTTCGCCCTGTCATCGATGGGCGAGAAGGGCAAGCCGGTGCTCGATGTGCTGGAGTCCGTCTCGACCATGGTCTTTCGCATCTTCGGCTACCTGATGCGCTTTGCCCCTGTCGGCGCCTTCGGTGCGCTGGCGTTCACCGTCGGACAGTACGGGGTGACGTCCCTGGGGGCATTGGCCAAGCTGGTCGGGACGCTGTACATCGCCTGCGCGTTCTTCGTGCTGGTGGTGCTCGGTGGTATCTGCCGTGCGCATGGCTTCAGCCTGTGGAAGCTGCTGCGATACTTCCGGGAGGAGTTCCTGGTGGTGCTCGGCACATCGTCCACCGAGCCCGTTCTGCCGCGCATGCTGGAGAAACTGGAGAAACTTGGCTGTAAGAAGGGTGTGGTGGGGCTGGTGTTGCCAACCGGCTATTCCTTCAACCTCGACGGCACCGCCATCTACCTGTCGCTGGCGGCGGTGTTCATCGCCCAGGCCTGCAACATCGACCTGACCCTGGGGCAGACGGTGACGATGCTGGCAATCATGCTGTTGTCGTCCAAGGGCGCTGCGGGTGTGACCGGCAGTGGTTTCGTGGCGCTGGCCTCGACCCTGACGGTCATCCACGACATCCCGCTGGCCGGCTTGGCCTTACTGATCGGCATCGACCGCTTCATGTCGGAAGCGCGCGCGCTGACCAGCCTGGCAAGTAACGCCGTGGCGACCGTGGTCATCTCGTTGTCGGAAAACGCCTGTGAACGGGAAACCCTGCTGCGCCGCCTGAATGGCGTTCCGGTAGCGCAGGCAGAAACGGGAGCCGAAGAGGTCGAATGGTCTGCCGAGCCTCGGCGTCACGGCTGAAAGTCGCTTCCACTTCCCATCGTTGACTTAGAATCCCACTCAACATCCCAGTGATGTCGAGTGGGGTAGGGGGCCGTCTGCCTTGGCGATGGCCGCAATAGAATAAAAACAAGAGAAAAAACCATGCTCGCACTCCTGGGCCTGATCATGGTGGTGACCTTCACCTACCTGATCATGAGTAAACGCCTGTCGCCGATCGTTGCGCTCACCGTGGTACCCATCGTTTTCGCGGTGATCGGTGGCTTTGCCCCCGAACTGGGCAAGATGATGCTCGATGGCTTGAAGATGGTGGCGCCATCGGCAGCACTGTTGCTGTTCGCGATTCTGTTCTTCGGCCTGATGATCGATGCCGGTCTTTTCGACCCGCTGATCCGCAAGATTCTCAAGCGCGTCAATGGCGACCCGATCAAGATCGCCATTGGTACCGCGCTGTTGTCGTTGCTGGTAGCACTCGATGGCGACGGCACCACCACTTACATGATCACCTGCGCGGCAATGCTGCCGTTGTACAAGCGCATTGGCATGAATCCGATGATCCTGGCCACGGTGTCGATGCTGTCGTTGAGCATCATGAGTGGCATGAGCCCTTGGGGAGGCCCGGCTACTCGAGCCATCGCTGCGCTCGGACTGGATGCGACCGAATACTTCATTCCAATGCTGCCGACCGTGATCGGTGGCGCTGTCTGGGTGGTGTTCACCGCCTACCTGCTCGGTCGTGCCGAGCGTCGCCGGATCGGCAACATTGCCCTGGAGTCCGGGGGTGGCAACTGCTATATCAAGGAAATCCTCGGCGACAACCCGCACAAGCGTCCTCGGCTGGCGTATGTGAACCTGGCGCTGGTGATTGCGGTGATGACCGCCCTGGTGTTGGGCGTCATGCATTCCGCGCTGCTGTTCATGATCGGTTTCGTTGCGGCGCTGATGATCAACTATCCGCAGCTGGAACTTCAGAAAGAGCGCATCCTCGCCCACTCAGGCAACGCCATGACCGTGGTCCTGCTGGTTTTCGCCGCGGGGATCTTCGCTGGCATCTTCTCCGGTACCAAGATGGTCGATGCCCTGGCGCAGACCCTGGTCGACTGGATTCCCGAGGCCTGGAGCCACTGGTTCCCGCTGGTGGTGGCGGTGACCAGCATGCCGTTGACCTTCGTGCTGTCCAACGACGCCTACTACTTCGGCGTGGTGCCGATCCTTGCCAACGCGGCCGCGGCCTATGGCATCGACCCGGTTGAAATTGCCCGCGCCTCGGTGCTGGGGCAGCCGGTGCACCTGATGAGCCCATTGGTGGCCTCGACCCTGCTGTTGGTGGGCATGGTCGATCGCGATATCGGCGACTTCCAGAAAGCCACCGTGAAATGGGCGGTGCTGACGTCGTTGGTCATCACCGCGCTGGCATTGCTCACCGGAGCCTTGTCCTTCTTCGTCTGATCTGCACCGGGCGCCCGTGGCGCCCAACTCTATCCAAGAACAACAAAAGAGTACCGATCATGTCCCGAGCTGTTTTCCGTGGGGCCACCTGTGGCCTGCTCTGCGGCTGGCTGCCTGTTGCCGGCGCTTCCGGATTCATCGACGACAGCAAGCTCAAACTGCAGCTGCGCAACGTCTATTTCAACGAAAACTTCCGCGACGAGCAGGGCATGAGCGCCCGTGCTGCCGCGAACGCCAAGAGCGAGCGGGTGGAATGGGCGCAGGGGTTCCTGCTCGACTACCAATCAGGGTTCACTCAAGGCCCGCTCGGCCTGGGGCTCGATGCCCTGGGGCTTGTCGGTGTACGGCTCGATTCGGGGCGCGGACGCAGCGGTACGGGCTTGCTGCCGGTGCATGACGATGGTCGCGCCGCCGACGAGTTCGCCAGTGCCGGGGTGACCGCCAAGGCGCGCCTGGGCCAGACCGTGGTCAGGCATGGCACCTTGCTGCCCAAGACGCCGGTGCTGGTCTATAACGACGCGCGGTTGCTGCCGCAGACCTACCAGGGCACGCAACTGACCAGCAACGACATCGACGGCCTGACCCTGACTGCCGGCCACCTGGACCGCTTCAAGCAACGCGACTCCTCCGACAGTACAGGCCTGTACCTCGATGGCTATGGTGGCGACGAGTCTGGCGATTTCAGCTTCGCAGGTGCCGACTACGCCATCAGCAATCAGCTGCGCGTGAGCTATTTCCATGGGCAGCTCGAGGACTTCTACCGCCAGGACTATGCCGGGCTGGTACACGACCTGCCGTTGGCCGGCGGTGTGTTCACCACCGACCTGCGCTATTTCAAGAGCCGCGACAGCGGGGCCGCCTACGGTGGCAAGATCGACAACGACATGTTCAGCGGTCAGGTTTCCTACGCCCACAGCGGGCATACCGTTGGTGCCGGGTACCAGGTCCTCGATGGCGACGCGGGATTGCCGTACATCAGCGGTGCGACGGTCTACTCGTTCAGTAACGTTGGTATTGGCAAGTTCATCGAGGAGGAAGAGAAAACCTGGATGGCGAGCTATGCCTACAACTTTGCGGCGGCCGGTATCCCGGGCCTCACCTTCATGGCACGCTACCTGAGCGGCGACAATGGTCGCTCCGCTGACGCAGGGATCAGCGAATGGGAGCGAGACGTAGAGCTTGCCTACGTGGTGCAATCCGGGCCTATCAAAGGGTTGGGCGTGAAACTGCGCAACTATGTCTACCGTTCTGATTTCTCGCGCGGTCGCGACAGTAATCGGATTTACCTGACCTACGATATTGCGCTTTGGTGATGCGGTGGGGCGAGCCTGCGCAACCGATGCGCTTGCTCGCCCAGTCATTGGTTCAGCCCCAGGAAAAACCCACCGCCGGCGCGGCACCGCTCAATTGTCGCTGACCTGCGAAGCGGCCGGGGCGATGTGCTTGAGCGAGCGCCGGTCGGCTGCGACACCCCACAACGTCGGTGAGTACCAAGGCCAAGGACCACTGCGCCCATCGCGCCCAGCGCTGCGCCAATCCAGAGCGAGCTATCGATGGTCAGGTCGACCTAACCCCGTTAGCGTGCTGGGGTGAACTCCTGAGCGGCGGAGTGATGCCTGTGTATTCACCGGCAATGCCGGCGCTGGTGGGGAGGCGCAATCGCAAGCAGCTGCACAGGCGGCACGACAACGCAGTTGGCGCCGTGGCGCCAATGTACGGGCACAAGATGATGGAGAACAGTACCGTAGAAGCGCTATTGGCTCGAATCACCGCTTGGCCGCTGCAATGCCTGGGTCGTCATGGCGATTCTTTAGCCACCGTTACCACCCGTACCGCCGCTGCCGGAACCTGCGCCGTTATCTTTGTCAGTCCCTGTGTCATTGCTTCTAGAACCATCGGTGCCAGACCCCTGGCTTGAGTCGTGGGTGGTGCCGTCGCCGCCAGTGCGGTCGGTGTCATTACTGTCGGTTCCACCCGACCCGGTGCCCATGCCATCCGCAGGGGTGCCGGACCCTGTGGCTCGTCCCCGGTCGTCCATTTGCCTGTGGTCCTGGCTGTGCGTGCGCGATTGATCTTGGCTGTCAGGGGCAGCAAGGGCCCAGGGTGGGCAGGCGCCCAGGTACAGCGCGAGCATCAGTGAATGGGGCTTCATGACGTTCATGGTGATGGTCCTTTTTTGGGTATGTTCACCTTCTGTTGGTCCTGCTGGCTTGGGCAAGGGTGCATCGCGATCGACGGACGGACGCCATTGGGCCATCGCGTCTTCCTTGGGGCTTCCCCGACGGTCAAACCTGCGCGCCGGGGAGGCGCGCAGGTTGCTTTATCAGGCGGCGCGTAGCTCGCCCTTGAGTAGTTTTTTCTGCGCCTCCATGGCCTGGCCCATTTCTTCCAGCGCCGTCTTGCCCAGCAGCTTTCGGGCTGTCGGGAAGAGGTCGCTTTCTTCTTCCTCGATATGATGCTCCAGCAATTCCTTCATCACCTTTACCCGACCGGCGAATTCAACCGTGCCGGTGTCGGTCTGCAACAGGTCGGGGAGGACCAATGAGTCGACGGTGCGGTGCTCCTCCTTGGCTTCGTAGTACATCTTTGCTTCTTCCTTGCCGCCTGCCTGCTTGATCGCCGGGTACAGGATCTGCTCCTCGAGGGTCGTATGGATGCTGACCTCCTGCTTGATCCGCGCAAGCAGTTCGGCACGCTTCTTCACCGCGCGCTCGGTCGTCGAGGACAACTCTTCAAGCAGTTTCTTCACCAGTTGATGGTCTTGGATCAACAATTCGATTGCGTTCATGGGGCACCTCTTCACGGCTGGGAAAAGTTACGGCTGCCAGCAGTGGAGCAGGGCGCAAGCGGCAAGGTTCAATGCGGATGATCAGCGCACCGGCTATTGGGTGTACTGGCTGCGGTATGGGTTCGTCGTCGATGACCTGACTCGATTGCACTGAATCTTTGTTGCTTCAGCCGCATCTACCGGACACGAACGGTCAATGCCCAGGAGCCAGCGCGTGCCGCGAATCATCACCCCGACCACTCCTGAACACGAAATCAGTGAGCACAACGCCCGCATGTTCGGGTCACCCAAGGAACGGTTGGATTTCTATCGTTGCGAAATCCAATACGAGACCAGCATTCTCGCCAACCGCACTGACGCCTATCTTGCCGCCCAGTCGTTTCTGGTGATCGCCTTCGTATCGTCGATGGGCAACCTCAACCAAAGCTGGGGCGAGATGTTCACCTTGCTCGTCCCTCCATTTCTCGCCCTGCTGGGCGTATTGAGCTCGCTCAATGCCTGGCCGGGTATTCGCGCGGCCTACAAGATCATCGAACACTGGCAATTGAAACAGAGCAATCTGCTGCGCAGCGAGCCATTGATGGGTCTGGCCTATGACGAATCGCCGCTGTTCAGCGAGGCGGAAACCTCACAGGTCGGGCACCGTAAGTCGCTGTTGTTCTCTCTGCGCACGCCATGGATATTTCTGGTGTTCTGGGTGATCCTCGGCGCCTATGCGGTATTCATCCAGTTGGCATGAGACGATTTTTTCGCTCCGCCGGTATCGCTGACTTTCTCCAGCAGGTCAGCGCGGGGAAGAGGGGCTGGCGCTGCAACTGACGGAAGTTGTCAGCGAGAGCGGCGATCAGTTGTGCATCAGTTGTTGGAGCACCCATTGCCCAAGACGCGGTACTCAACAATGTGTCGATGGCCATGGGAGTCGTCATAAGTCATGCGCGCGGGCACGACTTCGCAGACATCTGGGACACTGCTGAGGGAGACGACCCGGGCAATATCCAGGGGGTGGGAATAGCTGTATGGCTCGACTGGGATATGCCCGGTGTCGGCCGACGGCTCCTCTGCCATCGCCAGGGAGCAAAGGCCGCAAAGAAGCAGAGTCAGTAATGCTTTCATCGATGTTTACCTGTCCTGGAGGAGGGGCCCAGACGCCGCCCGGCGTCGGGCCGTTTACCGTGGAATTAGAACGGTTTGGTCGGCAGGTACTTGCCATCGAGCGTGATCACCGCGCGGGAGCCGCCTTCCGGATCTTCGACCTTCTTGACGTCCAGCTTGAAGTTGATGGCGCTGATGATGCCGTCACCGAACTTCTCGTGTACCAACGCCTTGAGTGTGGTGCCGTAGACCTGGAGCATCTCGTAGAAGCGGTAGATGGTAGGGTCGGTGGGTACACCGCGTTCCATGCAGCCGCGCACCGGTATGGTCTGCAACAGGGCAATGCCATCGGCGTCAAGGCCGAGCTTGTCGCCGACCACTTGCGCTGCGCTGGCGGGCAGCGGGTGCTGGCCCAGTAGCGCGGCGGTGACGAACGCTTCGGACAGGCCGGTGCCCTCGGTGATCTGGGCATACGACAGGTCTTTGCGGGCCTTGGCCATAAGGATGACTTCGGTCAGGGCCTGGCGAACACTTTGGGTGGCTTGGGTCTGGATCATGGCGTTTTCTCCTAGGGTGGATAGCCGTATTCAGGCAACGTGCTTGGGTGGATGGGAAACAGCGTGTACCTGCGGGTTATCCGCGAGGGGCACGAATTTGCCGGTGCTGCCATCGAATGCGTCGATACGGCCGCTCTCGATGTCGTAGATCCAGCCGTGCAGGGTGACGCGGCCCTCTTCGAGGGCGAGGCGGACCGACGGATGGGTTTGGATGTTGGCCAGTTGCGCGATGACGTTTTCACGCACCATGGCCCTGACCTTGCCGTGCTGGTCTTCATGGTGACGGGCTTCATTGACCACCCGGGCGGAGTCGGCATAGCGCAGCCAACCGGCGACGGCGGGCATGTGGTCCAGGCATTTGCAGGTGGCGATGGCGGTCATGGCGCCGCAGTCAGAGTGGCCACAGATCACGATGTCCGCGACCTTGAGCGCCGCCACCGCATACTCGACCGAGGCGGATACACCGCCTGGTTCAGGTCCGTAGGACGGCACGATATTGCCGGCATTGCGGATGACGAAGAGGTCGCCTGGCTCACGTTGGGTCACCAGTTCCGGCACCAGACGGCTGTCGGAGCAGGAGATGAACAGCGCTCGTGGGTTTTGCTGGGTGGCCAGGTCCTTGAACAGTTTGACCCGCTGCGGGAAGGCGTTTCGCTGGAACTTCAGGAACCCATCAATGATGTCTTTCATGGCTGTTGCCTCGGTCTCGCGGTGTGTGAGGCAAAGGTTACGGAGCAGATGGCATAAGGTAAAAGTCTCATTTATTATCGAATGGATCAGATAATCTTATGTGAGTGGTCATGCTTGCCCGACACATCCAGTACTTCCTCGCCGTGGCGGAGCATCTGAGCTTCACGCGGGCCGCGGCGGCCTTGCATGTATCCCAGCCGGCCCTGTCGCAGCAGGTCAGGCAGTTGGAGGAAAGCCTTGGCGCACAGCTGTTCGACCGGTCGGGGCGTACGACGCGGCTGACCGATGCGGGTGAGGTCTACCTGCGCTATGCACGCCGGGCAGCTCAAGAGCTGCAGGAGGCCAAGCGCGCCATACACGATGTCAGCGACCTCAGCCGGGGTTCGCTGCGGGTGGCGGTCACGCCAACCTTCACCACCTACCTCGTGGGCCCCTTGGTCGAAGCCTTTCACAGCCGTTACCCGTCTATCACCTTGGACGTACGTGAACTCTCCCAGGAGCGCATGGAGGAGCTGCTGGTCGCGGATCTGCTGGATGTGGGGATCGCGTTCGAGGACGTACAGGCCCACGATGTCGAAGCCCGTCCGCTGCTGGTCGAGACGCTGGCGCTGGTGGTCAACGAGCGGCACTCGCTGGCCACGGCGCGTTCCATCGGGCTGGAGGCACTGAGCGCGCAGTCGCTGGTGCTGCTCAGTCCGGAGTTCGCTACTCGTGAGCAGATCGACCGATTCTGCCAGCAACACGTCATTCAGCCGCAGGTACGGATGGAGGCCAACACCATCAGTGCGGTCATCGAGATCGTCCGTCGGACCACACTGTCGACCTTGCTTCCCGCCAACATTGCACTGGCCCATGAGGGTTTGGTGGCCATCGCGCTCGAGCCAGTGCGCTTACAGCGCACCGCTGCGCTGGTGCGTCGCAAGGGGGCCTATCAGAGTGCCGCAGTGCGGGTTTTCATCGAGGTGGCGATGGCAGTGGCGACGCGGCTGGAGGGGGGCATGAACAATGAGGGATTGGTAACTCGCGCGTGCCCCAATCCTGGGCTCAATGGTGGATGAAACCCCGTGTTCAAGGGCTTCCAGGGTGTTTTCCAGACGGGGTCTTGGAGACTATCCGGGTCGCGGAGGAGCATTTGGCCATTCATGGAAATCCATTGGTTATGAATGGGGAACTGGTTTTGTACCCCCAGATGCACCCCTTTTGACAGCAGCTACGAGTGGATTACAGTGGACGCACCGGGGGCGGGGCGGGCGCAGAACCTGCAAACCCTCACCCATTTGCGCAACTTATGCTTTGAACTCGACCCCGTCGCTACGCGTCGCAGCAGTCAGCGCATCCCAGTCATCAGGAGGATTGCCGCGCCGACCACGATTTCACCCCCGCGTACGTCGAATGCGATCTTGCCTCCAGTGTCTATGCCCAACAGCTGGCGAACGGATTTGGGCAGTGTGAGCTGCCCCTTCGAGGTCAACGTGGCGATTTCGTGGATGGCAGGCATGAGCGTTCTCCCGGATCTGTTAATTGAGTGGTAAGGAATAATCCTTGCGTGGTCAATCTTGGTTTTCTGCTGATCAAGCACAGGCGGGGAGGACGCTTAGTAGCGCCACAGGGTGAGTTACACCACTTCCAGGGACATGATCTAGGAAAAGGCAGAAATGATCAGCTAACAAGCATGCGCGAAGCCCTAAAGACTGTCAGGGTCCCCGAAGAACATTTGGACATTCATATAAATCAAATGGTTATGAATGGGAAATTGTATTTGTACCCGCAGATTTACCCCTTTTAACAGCAGCTACGAGTGGATTGTAGTGGACGCAACAAGGAGGGATCGGTTTCAAAGGTGCAATCCCTCACCCACTCGCGCAATTTATGCTTTGGGCTCGTCCCAGTCGCTACGCGTCGCAGCAGTCAGCGCATCCCAGTCATCAGGAGGGTTGCCGCGGCCCAGCATCTTCTCGAATATGGCGTAGGGATCGGATTTGCTGCCTGCGGAGCGTAGGGTGTTTTCGTCGTTGACCCATGCATAGACGATGACCTTGGATCTTGAGTCGTAGCGAAAGAACAGCCGAAAGCGCCTGCCGATTTTTGCACGGCGCCAATGTCGGTAGGCAGTGCCCAGCGTGTTACCTTGGCGGAACTCATCACGGCCCGGGTCGGCAGGCACAGCCTCCATGATCAGATGGCTCAATGCCCGAAACAGCTTCACGTTGGCGTTACTTTCAAAACCTTGCGGGTCGTTCTGCTCGGCCCGGGCGGCGGCTTCTTGCAATTTGCGTAGCTGTAAAATCACACCTTCATGGAACAACAGTGTCCAGCCATGTCGCAGCATCAGATCGCGACCTCACCATCGATATCTTCGTCCAGGTTTACCGAGTGGTTTGCGTTGGCGAGCATGGTTTGCGCCAAGTCTACCGGCAGAGTGGTGAGGTTGCGGCCGCCTCGGATGTCAGCCTCCAGCAAACCCAGGAACGCACCGATGGCAGGGTCTTCATGCGTGGTTTCTACACGGCTGACCACGATTTCACCCCCGCGCACGTCAAATGCAATCTTGCCACCAGTGTCAATGCCCAGAAGCTGGCGAACGGATTTGGGCAGTGTGATCTGCCCCTTCGAGGTCAATGTGGCGATTTCATGGATGGCAGGCATGAGCGTTCTCCCGGATGTACAGAATGAATTGTAAGGAATAATCCTTACATGGTCAATCTTGGTCTCTCCTGATCAGGAACAAATAGGGTCCTATTGGTAGTCCATACCAGATCAAAGTCTTTCCTCCATTGTCTTTTTAAAGCCATTTATCTGTATCGACGGCTTTTTTGGTTTTGGAGGTTCAGGGGCTGGAAGATGCAGATCCCGCCGCTTAAGCTCTTCTATGCCCCTGTAAGAAATGGATCGGTGGAGAGCCACTGATGCACCTTTACTCATCCACTGATGTCTTAAGCTGCCGTCCTGCTGGCTCAGCAACCAGAGCTAACGCGGCATCGAGTAAGGCTTAATCTCTGAAGCAGCGCTGCTGAGCAGCCGAATCAGCGCGGGGGATTGCTTGACGTGTCTGCCATGGTTGTCATTGCAACCTTGAAAGGCGGAATAGTCGACACGATGACATCGTAATTTTCGGCAGGCTGTAGACGAACGCCAAAAAAATCCATGCGGATAGCAATACTTGGCCGCCTTGATGTACGTCCTGTTCTGCCAGTTGAGGTGGATGACCCCTAGGCGGCCCATCAAACCCCCACGAGTTCAGTTTATTTATGTGGGCACGAATGACGAATCAATCGGCTGGCAGACAATTCGCCACATGCCGCGTACGCCGTCTTCGACCCAAGTGCCTTCCAGCACATTCGAGCCTTCGAAGCAGTGCAGCGTTGCTCTGCCGTCGAAGCCTTCTGCTTGCAGTTCGTAATGCCCCGGGCCTTTTGCTTGGCCTCGGTATTGCCAGGTCTGCCCCGCGTCGTCATAGGATACGGTGATAAACTCGATGTCGATCGTAACCTTGCAGGGTTGATCAAACGACGCGGCACTGCTGGGGCGGAAGGTGTCCATTTTGGCGTACATGTTGGCGTCCTTGTAAAGATATCAGGAGCTGTTCAGGGCAGCAGCCAAGTGCTGTTGGGGGTGGTGGACCGGATGCCGACTGCCTGGCACTGCTCCAGAATCGGCAGAATGTAGGTGATGTTGGTACGGCCCGGTTTACCCTCTGCTCTGTAACGGGCCGCCCGGCAAAGTGGGCCGGCTTTTTCGTAGGTATGGTTAGAGCTGATTTCCACAGCTTGTGCTTGGCCGAAATGATTGTTACTGGCGAGGTAGGCCAGCGTTTGCTGAAAAGCTGCTCGAGTCAGCGCCAACTGCGAGTTTTCTGATCCGGTCTCAATCACAACGCGATTTGCATCAACGGTCGTAATACGGAAACGGGCGCTACGCGACGGTGTTTGCAGTTCCTTGCCTTTCAGGCGGCTGATCAATGCCCAGAGTGTGTGGTCGACTTGAATGATGTGCTGCATTGGATAACTCCTTCGTTGCTGAATGGACGCTTTAACCCTGAAGCGGCTTATGGAATCTTGATACCCAACGCATTCAGCGATGGCGTATCCATCCGGCCATTTACGGTCAGCCCACTGTCCATCTGAAAGGCCATCAACGCACCACGTGTCGCCTTGCCCATCACCCCATCGATGGTGCCTTGGTAATACTGGCGCACCATCAGCGCGGTCTGCACACGGGTTATCAGGTTGCTTTTCTGCTCATTGGTCGCACGGCTCTTTGAATTGCTCGAGCTAGTCCCGCTCGTAGTGCCAGACGACTGATAAAGGCTGTTGCTGCTGGACGTGCCGCTCGAAGCACTCGGCGCGCTATAGCTTCGGGTGCTGGTAGCGGGTGGGCTGTAATAGCGAGGTGCGCTATAGCCACCCGAGCCGCTGTGATGAGAGCTGTGCGAACTGTGGGAACGGTGCGAACTGTGCGAGCGATGTGCCGCATAGATGTTGACAGTGTCTGGCGCATTGAGCGTATCGGCAAATACCGGGGGCTGTAACATATCGTTGGGTTGCCAGTTCACATCGGCGAGCGGCGGATGCCCCGCCTGGGCCAGGGTGGTACCAGCCATTGGCAGCAAGCTGATCCCACTAATCAGGACTTTCCAGCGGTCGAACAATTTCACTGTGCACTCCTTGCATAGGCGCTAAACGCCTCTGTCGATAGTCGCTGTACGCCGCGGCTCTGCCAGCGGTCGGTATGCGATTTGAAGAAGCCAGAACAATGTTTCACTGCAGCGCATTGCTGGCAGGTATCGATGAACAGATTCTTCCAGTCCGAGATGCTCTGGCGAGCGAAACGCGAAAGGTGTGCCGGGATTAGGCACAGAGGCAAGTTGTAGATCGAAACCGGCACTCCGCGGTTGAACAGGAAATACACAGCCTGGCTTAACGATTCTTGATAGTCCACCGGGTCAATCCACAGCTCTTCGTAGTTCTTCCTGGCCAGGCCGGTGCTTTCGATACCCATCAGCGCAACATGCCGCACGAAGGGCAAGTTCCTGAACACGTAGTGGGCGAGCTCTGGCAAGCGTGGCGTAGTCAGGCGATTGAGCACCACGCGTACCTCGATGATCTGCTTGGCGCGCGCCAGATTGTAAAGACCTTGCAGGGTTTCGCTGAACGCGCCTGGAGCCTGTACTACATGGTCATGATCCTCGGCATTGTCGGCATACAGCGGGATACCCCAGCTCAGCTGAGGGTGGCCGATTGCAGAGAGCGCTGCGATCCAGCTCGTGTCGTGGAACAGACGCCCGTTGCTGAGCACATGAATGGATTTCTGCGGCAAAATGGCTTTGCACTTGGCCAGGATTTCGAGCAGGCCGTCGCGATAAAGCGTTGGTTCTCCGCCGCTGACTCCCAGACTTTCCTCGCCCGGGTCCATCAGGTCGATCAGCCGTAGGTTCTCTTCGATGTGCCAACGGTCATCGATATCTTTGGGCGGCTGCGAGCACATCAGACAGACACTGTTGCAACGATCGGTCATGAACAGCAGGTTGCTGTCTGAGCCTCGTCGATAGAGCACTCGCACCAACGTGTTGCCTGGTGTGATGGCAATGACATCGCCGGGCTGCACGACATCCGCATCTCTGGGGGTGTGCAGATGTGGCCGCGCGCTGTTGAAGTCGCCGATCAATGGCTCCGGTATCAGGAATCCACCCAATGGTAACGAGAGCAGATGCGGGCTCCGTAGCCGTTCTTCGTTTGGCAACCAAAGCAGCAGATCACCGAACTCAGCGCTTCCGGCACAAACAGCCAGGCCTTGTTCGATGAACTCATCAAGAGTGATGACTTTGAGCAGTTTCGGCTCATTCAGGTGATGGATTTCGAAGTGGGTATCTTTGCGCAGCATCGCCTTCAGCCCCTGTAACCCGGGAACCGGACATCGTTGTAAGAGCGCCTGTTCAACCAAGACAGCAGAACCCTCTGCACGTTGTCGTTGCCATCGCAAAGCAGGCCGAAAAGATGCTTCAGCAGCCCCATGTTCTTCTTGCAGAAGTTGCTGAACACTCTGTGTCCGATCGGATCAGCTTGGCGGGCATAGTGTTCGATGGGGTCAGCACCACAGTACGGGACAAGTGCGCAATCGGAGCAGCCAGGCAGCGCCTCTGCAACACCACTGGCGAGCAACGCATTCATAACGGGCGATGCGAGCAATTCAGACAAGGGTTGTTGTACGGTGCCAAGCCTCAAGCCGTCCTCACCCATTTCCAGCAACATTCGGGCTTCGTCCGAGGGATAGACGTAACCGTCATAGTTGTAAACCAGCGCGGCAGTACCAGCGCCAGCAGGGGAGCGCAGGTCTACATAGCCGGAGGAGAAAGGGGTCAAGATATTCTTCAGCAACAGACTCGTATAACTCTCAGAGAGGTATACGCCCTGTTGATTGATGTGCAGCAAATAGGCCAGTGCTTTCTTGTAAAAGGCCACGTACTGCTCAATAGGATAATCAAGTCGATGGGCACTCTTGGTGGCAAACCCATAAGGGCTCAGAGGCCGAAGCGAGATGCTGGAGAAGCTCTGGTTTACATACTCATCGATGATCGCTTCAGGTTGTTCGAGGCTTCTTGAAGTCAGCGTGGTTAGTGCGGAAACCGCATCATGGCCTAGGCGCTCACGGACCCACTGGATGCCTTTTACAGAGCGTTCGTAGGAGTCTCGTGACGGGGTAGGGCGGTTGGCATTGTGCAGGGGCGCTGGCCCATCGAGCGAGGTCGAAAACTGGATGCGATGTTGTTCTGCGAAGTCGAGTATTTCTTCCGTCAGGTGGTGCAGCGTGGTGGTGATGACGAACTGGATATCCCGTTGTTCGACCACGTTCCGTTCAACGATCCATTCGACAATCTGGCGGACTCGCTCGAAGGCCAGAAGCGGCTCGCCACCCTGAAACTCCACAGTCAGGGCGGGAGCGTTCGATTCGAACAGGCGATCGATCGCCGCCTGTGCATCCGCTTCCGACAGGTCGTGGCCGGATCCACCCAGAGGGGCCCGCGACACTTGGCAGTACTGACAGGTGTGGTTACAGCGCAGTGTAACCACGAACAAGTGCAGTGCAGGGCCCTGGAAGAGGAAGTCCTTGCGGCTGCGATACTGAGCGGCCATTACCGGAAGCGGGTCGTAGCGGCCCGGTTCGTAGATGAAGTGGCGGGCCAGCAGATCCTTGTAAAGAGGCGTGCCTGCTTGAACGTCGAAGTGACTGAGTGCTTGTAGTTGCACATCGTTCACGTGCAAATACTCCCCGGTATCGGCGGTGAGCAAGATGTCACGGTCGTTTCCATTGTTCATCCGCATGAATCGAAAAGGCAGCAAGCGGTACTGCTTAGCGTCAGTGGCAATGAGAGTCACTGGGCAATTCCACAGCCAGAGAGTGCGGCTCGGACAAGGACTTCGCGCAACCCTGCTGTTTCGCGATTGATATGGTCGCGTAGGGCGAAGTCGTTCAAATGCTGGAGGATCAGCGAGTGAGCCTGCTCAGAAGCAAGCGTCAGCCTTGCAGCAGCGGGAAGGACCGTGAGGCTTATCTGATCCGCTTCAATACCGATCTGGATCGCCACGGTGTCGGCCAGAGAGTAAGCGGCGCGTTGCACTACGCTGAGCGGGTAGGCTGCGCTGTCAAGTTGCAGCGTGACTGGCCATGTCATCGGAACCGGTCCTTAAATCCGTTGGGGACATGTGGATTTTGCCGGTTGCTGAGGCGTTATGCCATCACCTTTTTTACATCTGCTTGCATTTGTACAGCGCATTGGTCGACATGCTCACGGTGACTGAGCCATGACCTAGGAGGGCGTGCTCGGAGCACAAATCTCCCTCAGTCCATTCATCCTTATCAACAGCCCGTCTGCCCCAAGGCTTCAAAGACTGTCAGGGTCCCCGAAGAACATCTGAATCCGCGACCGCAGCCAGCGCTCGGCCGGATCGTTGTCCTGCGCCCCACGCCAGGCCATGTGCAATTCAAAGCTGCGCACGTCCAGCGGCAGGTCTTCGGCCCGGAGCCCGCCGGCGGCGGTCAGTGCATCGGCGGTGTAGTCCGGCACGGTGGCGACGATATCGGTCCCCGCCAACAAGCTTCCCAGCCCGTTGAACTGCGGAACGGCCAGGACCACATGGCGTTTGCGGCCCACTTCCTCCAGCGCTTCGTCGATGAAGCCCGACAGATCCCCCGCGAAGGAAACCAGCGCGTGGGGGCGTGCGCAGAAATCGTCCAGGGTGATGCTGCCAGGCACGCTGTCGGCTCGCAGCAGCTTGGGCTTGCTGCGGCGAAGGACCTTGCGCTTGGCATTGGCGGGGAGCTCGTTGGTATAGCTCACACCTACCGAGATCTCTCCCGAAGCCAGCAGCGTCGGCATCAACAGGTAATTGACCCGGCGTACTACCAGGACGATGCCCGGCGCTTCGGCGCGGATACGCTTGAGCAATTGCGGTAGCAAGGCGAACTCGGCATCGTCGGACAGGCCGATGCGGAAAACCGAATTGCTGGTGGCCGGGTCGAATTCGGCAGCGCGGCTGACTGCGGTGGAAATCGAGTCCAGCGCCGGCGACAGCAGCGCGAAGATTTCGTGGGCGCGTGCGGAAGGCTCCATGCTGCGGCCAGTGCGGACGAACAGCGGGTCGTCGAACAGGTTGCGCAGGCGCGAAAGGGCGGCGCTGATCGCCGGCTGGCCGAGAAACAGTTTCTCGGCGGCACGGGTCACGCTGCGCTCGTGCATCAGCGTTTCGAACACGATCAGCAGGTTGAGGTCTACGCGACGCAGGTCGTTTCGATTCATCGGTGCGCTTCACCTAAAGTGGGGCAGGGGTGAATCTTAAGGCCAAAGGCTGTTAACCTGCACCGATTTCCGGGGGCCAATGCACAGGAATGTGGGGTGCCCAATCAATGACAGGCATGTCGACTATTAATAGCCACTGATGGTCTAAAGGCAAAAGCCCGGATAAAGTCCGTGGTAATAGAGGTTCAAACAGGCGAGGTATGCGATGTCCCGCATGATCCGTTTCCACAAGTTCGGTGCGGCCGATGTGCTCCGATGCGAAGAGCAGGCCGAGCCGTCCCCTGCTGTGGGTGAGGTGCAGATCCGCGTCGAGGCAATCGGCGTTAGCTGGTACGACGTGCTTTGGCGGCAGAACCTTGCGCCGTCCCAGGCGCGCTTGCCGGCCGGGATCGGCCACGAGATGGCGGGTGTTGTGACTGCAGTCGGTGAGGGCGTCGATGACATCGCCGTCGGCGATCGTGTTGCCAGCTTCCCTGCCACCAGCGCCAACGAGCATCCGGTATACGGCGATGTGATTGTCCTGCCGCGCACGGCCATCACCCGTTACCCGGACATCCTTACGCCTATCCAGGCCAGCGTGCATTACACGCCGTTGTTGATCGCCTACTTCGCCTATGTCGATCTGGCCCGGGCCAAGGCCGGGCAAACCGCCTTGATCACCGATGCCAGCCATTGTGCCGGACCTGCATTCGTGCAATTGGGCAAGGCACTGGGGCTGAAGGTGTTCGCCGCCACCAAGGATCCTGATCAACGTGAATACCTGTTGGGCCTGGGTGCCGACAAGGTGATCGTCACCGAGGAGCAGGACTTGGTCATGCAGGTGGGCAAGTACACCGATGGGCGCGGGGTCGACATGGTGCTCGATGGCATGGGGGGGCCGCAGATGTCGCTGCTGGGCGATGTCCTGGCGCCACGTGGCAGCCTGGTGCTGTACGGCCTGCAGGGGGGGAACCAGACGCCGTTCCCGGCTTGCGCGGCGTTCCGCAAGAACATCCAGTTCTACGTGCACTGCATCGGCAACTTCACCGGCAAGCCTGAGCTGGGCATCAGTCAGGACCAGGTGGCTCTGCAGCGTGCGCTGCGTGACATCAACCAGTTCACCGCGGACCAGTTGGTAAAGCCGCTGAACATCAAGGTGTACCCCTTCAGTGAAGTGGTCGAAGCCCATCGCCTGATGGATGAATGCCCTTGCGGCGGCCGTGTGGCGCTGGACATGCTGCAGCCTTGAAAAATGGCGATACGAAAAGCCCGGACAACGTTCCGGGTTTTTTTTGGGCATTTAATGGCGTTGTCGAAGGAAGTTTCCTACATACTTTCTAGGTGCGCCGATTGTCTGGGAAATATTCTGGAAAGTGTTGGCCGTTGAACTGGCCGGCAGCCATGGGCATTGTGTGTACACGCACGGGCTGAATGGTTTTTTTACCCCTCTCTGTATCTTTTATTCACTTTACAACGCTCGATAATGGCGCAGTGATAGTTTGGCGCAAGGAGCGTGGAATGAGCGAGGGTTGGCCAGGCGGTGAGCAGTGCACGGTAGCGCTCCTTCATCAGGGATATGGCTTTTTTTCAATGGCTTGGCGACAGTGATCTGTCACTTCTTTGTTTCCATAAGTTGTAGGAAATTTCTTCAATTTCTAATCGTCGATGCATTTTCTCAGCATGCGGGGCGAACGGATAAAGTTGATGAGGTGACAGCATGAGTGCTATTCACGACCAAGCGATGCACTATATCTACAAACAGGTGCTCGAGCGTGTGTTGGGCAACATGTCGCAGGCGCAGCGTGCATCTTTGCAATTACTGGTTCAGCGTCTTCTGGTGGCCGCTGGGGGCGTGGAATACATGGGGGCTCTGCGTTTGTTGGTGGTGCAGGGCAATGACCGCGGTAGTGCCCGCCTGCTGACCCTGTTGCGTGCCGCCCAGTTGACCATCGCCCTGCGCGCGCCGGAAACGTTCCGGTTGCGGGTGCTGGTTGTATGCCTGCCGGCGCTTGGCAACCACAAGCTGGAAAGCCACGAGCGCTTGTTCAACACTCTGTTCATGCACGATGACGTCCGGGTGCAGTTGCAGATGATCGAAGGCGGTGAAGTGGTTCCATTCAGCCGTCGCCCAACGCCCAAGGCCGAGCGTTGGACACTGGCCCGCAATGCCCTTTTGCTGTTCGGTCACATGATCGATGCACGCCCGGAAGCCCTGCTCGGCAGTCGTATGCACCTGGAGTTGGCCGATGCCTTGCGCCAGGCCCTGGCCGGGCAGAAAGGCGGGGACGTGGTGCTTACCGCCATGCCTGCGCGTCAGCGGCGACGTTACCTGTCCTGGGCCCGGCGGACCTTGCGCCAAGCAGGTGAGCAAGGGCTGCGCGGCATGCCCCAGTGCCTGGCTGAGGTGCTTGATGGCCTGGGTGCCTTGCATGCTGTCGCCGGGACAGCCTTGGACCCGGCGCGCGATCCAGAGCTACCGGCGTCGGAGCCCGCAATGCTGAGGGTCATCGCCGTGGATGATCTGTGCGTGTCACAACCTGGTTCGGACCCACTGGATGAACTGCTCGGGTGCCGCTTTGAATCCAACCTCGATGGCAAGCCGCTCGGAGCGTTTCTCGATCCGCTGGCCATCACGCATTTGCATGAGATGCGTGCGCAGTGCATCGATCCCGATACCCCCAGATTGTCATTGCGCCTGGCCAATGCGTCTTCCCTGTTACGGCCTTATGAGGCGGTGCAGGCCCGATTCGCGAAGACCTATGGCATAAGCCAGGCGCAGCTTACCTGTGCGCTGTTCAGCCCATTCGCCCACCGCGGACGTGATCTGGAGCGTTACCTCCAATGCCGGCAGCCTGACATGCTGGTCGCCTTGCCGTACCTTCATCGTGCCTTGCAGGGCAAGCCGTGCCCTGAACCGGTCAAAGACTGGTTGGTCAATACCAGCGGCTTGACCTTGGCGCAGATGAGGGCGATCTACGAGGGGCGCATACCGCCCTCAGCCAGGCAGATACTGACGTCCCTGGCTCGGCGCGACGTGCAATTGCGGTTGCTGCGCCGCCAGCCCCATTCGACTCCAGCGCCGTGCAAGGCATCCCCCTGATGGTGCGATCGCCACGGGGCGAGTTCGCCTACCAGACGGTGTATCACTATCTCCAAGCCCTGATCGCCGATGCCCAGCAAAGCGGAGAGCGGCGCTTGCCTTCGTTACGCGATCTCTCCAGGCGGCTACGTGTGTCGCTGGCTACCGTGCAAAGCGCCTACAGCTTGTTGGAACATGAAGGGCGTGTGGTGTCCGTGCCCAAGTCGGGGTACTTCGTACAGTCCGATCCGCAGCGGGGCGTTCAGGTGTCACAAGGAATGACACTTGGCCGGCCTGCCGTGCCTGCACACCCGGCATTGGAGCGGGTGCTGCTGGCTCACGAGCGGCGCTTGGCCCGGCAACGGGAGCGGGCGGCGTCCACCTGGGAGAACACCGGCGACATACGGCTGCGTAACGCCTTGGCCGAGCGTTACACCCGGTCCTCCCAGCAATACTGGTGCGGTGAGGATGTTCACCTGGGTTCCGATGTGCAGGGGCTGTTGGAGACCGTACTGGAGGCATTGTCGCTGCGAGGTGCCACGGTAGTGGTCGCTTCACCGTGCTGCTGGCGTCTGCTGCAGGTTTTGCAACGTTGCGACATGCAGGTGCTGGAGGTGCCTCTGCGCGACTGTGGCAGCCTGGATGTGGAGCGTTTGTCGTGTTTGCTCGGTCGCGAGTCGGTGCGCATGTTGGTGATGCCGTCCTGCCTGGGGATGCCGCTGGGGCGTCTGATGCCACAGCACGATCAACGGCGCATCGCCCAGTTGCTCGATCAGCATCCCGTGTGGTTGCTGGAGAACGATCTCGATAGCGAACACTGCTTCGATGCACCGCCGGCTGCGCGCCTGCGCGACTGGGTCGACCCGTGCTGGTTGATGGTGCTCGGATCATTGGAGGCCAGTGTCGGGGCCGAGGCGCCCTATGCCTATGTGCTATGCCGCAACCCGTTGCTCTGCCCGGCCATTGCGCAACGGGGCTTCCTGTTGGCGCCACTGCGCCAGTTGGCGCTCGCCCAACTGTTGGCCAAGGGCGAGGTCGATGCCAATCTGGCGCTGTTGCAAGGGCAATGGCGCCAGCGCATGGAACTGCTCTGCGAACTGGTCGAGCGGCACTTGGGTGCGTTGGTGGCGTTCAAGATGCCCGAAGGCGGGCGAACCTTGTGGGTCCGCCTGCATCGGTCGCAGCCGCTCGGTGCCTTGTCCGGGCCTGTATTGCAGGTCATGCCCGGGCAGCGCTACAGCGCCTCGGGGCAGTATCGCCAGCACATCGCGCTGACCTGGCTGGCTGATCAACCACACGCGCTGGCAGAAGCACTGCAGCGCTTGGCCCGTGTTCTGGAGTCCTGTGCTGGCTGGCCTGAGGCCGATCGGGTCTGACCGCTGATCCGTCACGCTTGCCAGTCGCCATGATCTGTATGTATAAACAGTGTTTTGTGACCGTGGCCCGACCCTACTCGTGATTGCCCATTCCGTCGACGACCCGCTCTACTACCTGCATAACTTTCGTCAGGTATTGCTGTGGGTCGAGCAACGTTACGCCGACTTGCTGGATACGCACGAGCTGGCGTTCATCCAGGCCTTCGCCCAGCTGGAAGTGCCAGCACAGGCATTGATGGTGCGCATGGTCATGCGCAAGGGCGAGCTGTTTCGCAGCGACCGGCTGGACTACGCCGAAATCGGTGACCCCATGCTGGCGCTACAGCCGTTGCAAGCGCTCGGTTGGGTCGCTGAGCCTGCGTCGCTGAGCCTGGAGCACCTGTTCGCCCTGCTGCGCAAGGACGAGCTGGCGGCATGTTTCGCGGGCCAGTTGACCCGGCCTAGAGCATCGAAAAGCGATATGTTTGCGCAACTGCAGCCATTGGCGCTCGAACCCCGGCCGTTGGCCGAATGGTACGTCGATGCCCCCATGCGCATCGTTCAGTGGCGCCGGCAGGTGCTGTGCGACCGTATTCGTCTGCTGTTCTTCGGCAACCTGTACCAGGACTGGTCAGAGTTCGTGCTCGCCGACCTGGGCTTGCTGCGCTTCGAAACGGTGCCGTTCAGCCACGACTCCCGCGCCTTGCGTGAACGGGCCGAGGTCGATCTGGCGATGACGCTGCATCGGTGCGCCGAGGGCCTGGAGCAGGGCGAGTCACCGGTGGCCATCCTCACTACCTTGCAAGGCCTGAGTTGTGACAACCCCTGGCTGGCACGACGCCGTTCGCGTTTGCTGTTTGCCCTTGGCCAGCAGTGCGAGCGCCTCGGCGATTGGGACCAGGCCCTGGCAGTGTACGCCCAAAGCAACCATGCGCAGGCACGGATCCGCCAGGTGCGGGTGCTGGAGCGCAGTGAACGGTGGCCGCAAGCCCTTGAAATGGCCCAGCAGTTGGCCGCCGCACCGGCCAACGCCCTTGAGGTCCAGGCCCTTGAGCGCATGTTGCCCAGGCTGGTGCGCAAACTCGGTGGTCCAGCGCAAAAACGCAGCCGTACGGCGCCCTTGACCCTGCTCGAACTGGAGCTGCCCCGCGAGCTGGCAGCGCTGGGCGTCGAGCAAGCGGTGCGGCAACATCTGGCCGGGCAGGGCGCAGTGGTCCACTACGTGGAAAACACCCTGTTCAACAGCCTGTTCGGCCTCTTGTGCTGGGATGCGATATTCGCTCCGGTGCCGGGGGCTTTTTTCAACCCGTTCCAGAGCGGGCCTCAAGACCTGCACGACAGCGACTTTCAGCAGCGTCGTGCCGCCCTGTTCGACGCCTGCCTGGCAAGGCTCGACGATGGTAGCTATCGCCAGGCCATGCGTGAATGCTACATCGCCAAGCACGGCCTGCAGTCGCCGTTCGTGTTCTGGGGGCAGTTGAGCGAGGCGTTGCTGGACCAGGCACTGGACTGCTTGCCAGCCGCCCACCTGAAACACTGCTTCACGCGGCTGTTGCAGGACATTCGCAACAACCGTGCGGGCATGCCCGACTTGATTCAGTTCTGGCCTGAGCAAGGCCGTTACCAGATGGTCGAGGTCAAAGGGCCGGGAGATCGCCTGCAGGACAACCAGTTGCGCTGGTTGGCATTTTGCGCCGAGCATGACTTGCCGGTGGCGGTGTGTCATGTTCGCTGGAGCGAGGCGCCGTGACCTACTCGGTAGCAGTACGTGCGCTTTGTGAGTTCAGTGCCAAGGTCGGTGACCTGGACCTGCGCTTCACGCCATCGCCCACGGCGCTGGAAGGCATCGAGGGGCATCGGCGAGTGGTGGCCCGGCGCGCGGCCGACTATGAGTCGGAAATCACCCTTGAAGGCCAGTATCGGGGTTTGCAGGTGCGCGGGCGTGCCGATGGCTACGACCCCAGTTGCAATCGGCTGGAGGAGATCAAGACCTACCGTGGCGATCTGGCGCGCCAGCCGGCCAACCATCGGCAACTGCACTGGGCGCAGGCGAAGGTATATGCCTGGCTGCTGTGTCAGGCCCGGCAGCTGGCGTCAATCGACGTCGCGCTGGTGTATCTGGACGTCGACAACGATGGCCAGACGCTGATCAGCGAGCGCTACCAGGCTGGACAATTGCAAACCTTCTACGAAACCCAGTGCCAGCGATTTCTCGCCTGGGCCCAATATCAGGAGCAGCGCCTGGCCGAGCGCAACCAGGGTTTGCAGGTATTGGGCTTTCCATACCCGCAGTTTCGCCAGGGCCAGCGCCAATTGGCCGAGACCCTGTACAAGGCGGTCAGCACTGGCCGTTGCCTGATGGCCCAGGCCAGCACGGGGATCGGCAAGACCCTGGGTACGCTGTTCCCGTTGCTCAAGGCCATGGCGCCGCAACAGCTCGATAAACTGTTCTTCCTGACGGCCAAGACCCCAGGCCGGGCACTGGCCCTCGACGCCCTGCGACAGATCGACGATGCCTCGGCGCAGCCGGCGTTGAGGACCCTGGAGTTGATCGCTCGCGACAAAGCCTGTGAGCACCCCGACAAAGCGTGCCATGGCGAGTCCTGTCCCTTGGCCCAGGGCTTTTATGATCGCCTGCCGGCGGCGCGTGAGGCAGCAGCACGCCTGCCGATGCTCGATCGGCAACTGCTTCGCGAGGTGGCTTTGGCCCACCAGGTGTGTCCGTACTACCTGGGCCAGGAAATGGCCCGTTGGGTGGATGTGGTGGTGGCCGACTACAACTACTACTTCGATGCCCATGCGTTGCTGTTCAGCCTGACCCAGGCCAACCAGTGGCGGGTCGCGGTGCTGGTGGACGAAGCCCACAACCTGATCGAGCGCGGCCGCGGCATGTACAGCGCCAGTCTCGACCAGGGCCAGTTGCTTGCGCTGCGCCAGAGTAAACCAGTGGGCCTTGGCAGCGCGCTGGACCGTCTGAACCGGCAGTGGAATGCCGTGTTCAAGGCCCAACAGGCGCCGTATCAGGCCAGCGACAAACTACCAGAGGCTTTTCTGCGAGCCCTGCAGGGATGCATCGGGGTCATCCAGGAACGCCTGGACCAGTCCAATGGTGAAGTGGACCCGCAGGTGCTGCAGTTCTTCTTCCAGGCCTTGCAGTTCAATCGGGTGGCCGAGCTGTTCGATGAGCACTTCCTGTTCGATATCAGCTTGCGCAGCGGTCAGCGCAATCGGCGTCTGGCCACCCTGTGCCTGCGCAATGTCACGCCGGCGCGGCTGCTGGGCCCGCGCATGCAGGCTGCCCGGAGCGTGACGCTGTTCTCGGCCACGCTCAGCCCCAGGCATTTCTATGCCGACCTCCTGGGCATGCCCTCGGATACCGCATGGCTTGAGGTGGCGGCGCCATTTCGGGGTGAACAGCTGCAAGTGCGTATCGCCAGCGAAGTGTCCACCCGTTACCACCAACGGCACGCCTCGCTGGAGCCTATTGCCACCCTGATCGCCGAGCAGTATCAGCGGATGCCGGGCAACTATCTGGCGTTTTTCAGCAGCTTCGAATACCTGCAACAGGTCGCCGACGTGCTCGCCCGTCGCCACCCGACGATCCCATTGTGGCTGCAGTCGCCGGGCATGGACGAACAGGCGCGTCAGGCGTTTCTCGACCGCTTTGTCGCCGACGGCCAGGGGGTTGGCTTCGCGGTCCTTGGTGGCGCCTTCGGTGAAGGGGTCGACTTGCCGGGTACGCGCCTGGTCGGCGCCTTTGTCGCGACCCTCGGTCTGCCGCAAGTCAACCCGGTCAACGAACAGTTCAAGTTGCGACTGGGTCGCCAGTTCGGCGCCGGATTCGACTACGCCTATCTGTACCCAGGTGTGCGCAAGGTCATTCAGGCCGCTGGTCGGGTCATACGAGGCGATCAGGACCGTGGCGTGCTGGTGCTGATCGACGAGCGCTTTGCCCAGGCGCGGGTCCAGCAGATGTTTCCGGGATGGTGGCACATGGCTGGCGAATAATCCTCGGCGGGCCCATCGCGCAGTATTGCAACTCCCAGTACACTGCGTGTTCCAACACCAACATCCGTTGAACTCGAGGTTTTTGCATGACGCTCAGTCCTTTGGCAGGCAAGCCGGCTCCGGCCAGCGTGCTGGTCGATATTCCCCGCCTGCTCACCGCCTATTACACCGGCCGTCCTGACGCCGCCGTGGCGGCCCAGCGCGTGGCCTTCGGCACCTCGGGGCACCGGGGCAGTTCGCTTGAACTGAGCTTCAACGAGTATCATGTCCTGGCCATTACCCAGGCCATCTGCCTGTACCGTCAGGAGCAGGGCATCGACGGCCCCCTGTTCATCGGTGCCGATACCCATGCCTTGTCTGCCCCGGCAGCGGCCAGCGCTCTGGAGGTACTGGCCGCCAACGGCGTGCAGGTGATGCTGTCCAAGGACGATGAGTACACCCCGACGCCCGCGGTGTCCCATGCCATCCTCTGCTACAACCGCGGCCGCACCCAGGGCCTGGCCGACGGCATCGTCATCACGCCTTCGCACAACCCACCCCAGAGCGGCGGTTTCAAGTACAACCCGCCCAATGGCGGCCCTGCCGACAGTGATGTGACCAAGTGGATCGAGGCCAAGGCCAACGAACTGCTGGCGGCGGGCCTTGTCGGCGTCAAGCGCGTGGACCACGCCCAGGCGCTGCAGGCAGCGACCACCCAGCGTCACGATTATGTCTCCAGCTATGTCGCAGACCTTGAGAACGTCATCGACTTCGATGTCATCCGTGGCGCCAACCTGCGCCTGGGCGTCGATCCGCTGGGCGGAGCAGGGGTGCGCTACTGGTCGGCGATCGCCGAGCGTTACCAACTGAACCTGGAAGTAGTGAACACCGAGGTTGACCCGACGTTCCGCTTCATGACCGTCGACTGGGACGGCCAGATTCGCATGGACCCCTCTTCGCCATACGCGATGCAGGGACTGATTGGTCTGCGCGAGCGGTTCGATGTGGCGTTTGCCTGCGACCCGGACCACGACCGTCACGGTATCGTCACGCCCGACGGCCTGCTGCAACCGAACAACTACCTGGCAGTGGCCATCGACTATCTGTACCGCCACCGCCCGCAATGGCGCAGCGATGCCGCCGTGGGCAAGACCGTGGTGTCCAGTGGCCTGATCGACCGGGTTACCCAGCATCTGGGGCGTGCATTGTACGAAGTGCCGGTCGGCTTCAAGTTCTTTGCCCAGGGCCTGTTCGACGGCTCGTTGGGCTTTGGCGGTGAGGAAAGTGCCGGTGCCTCGTTCCTGCGCAAGGACGGCACGGTCTGGGCGACTGACAAGGATGGTTTGATCCCGGCGTTGTTGGCGGCGGAAATGACCGCCCGTACCGGACGCAACCCAAGCCAGGCCTATGCCGACCTGACCAAAGCACTGGGTAAACCGTATGCCACGCGTGTCGAGGCGAAGGCCGATGCACGGCAGAAAGCCTTGCTGAGCAAATTGGCGCCAGAGCAGGTGACATCGACGGAACTTGCCGGCGAGCCAATCGTGCAGATCCTCAGCCATGCACCGGGCAACGGCCAGGCCATTGGCGGGCTGAAGGTGATGACCGCCAACGGCTGGTTCGCCGCGCGGCCCTCGGGTACCGAGGATATCTACAAGATCTACGCCGAGAGCTTCATCGACGAAGCGCATTTGCAGCGTCTGGTGCAAGAAGCCCAGGTGTTGGTGGATGCGGCGATTGCCTGATCGAAACGGTTAAAACAGGGGCTGTCGTGCAGCCCAATCGCCAGCCAGCCGGCCCCTACAGAAATTGCGATGTAGGAGCCAGCTTGCTGGCGGTTGTTCCCTTCACTCAAGCTACATCGACCAGCACGATCTCGCTGTCTTCGATCGCGGTCACCTGCAGCAGTTCTTCCTGCTCGATCGCCACCCCGTCGCGGGCTTTGGCTCGCAGTCCATTGATTTCCACCAGTCCTTTGGCTGGCACCAGGTAACCGCGGCGCCCTGCATCGAGGCGGTACTCGGCACTTTCCCCTGCACGCAGGGTGGCTGCCACGAGTCTTGCATCGGTGCGAATCTGCAAGCTGTCTTCGTCGCCGGCACGGCCACTGGCCAGGGTGACGAAGCCCTCACCGCGTTCGCCTTTGGGGAAGGGACGGGTTCCCCAGGACGGCGCATCGCCAACCCGCTCAGGCACTATCCAGATTTGGAAGATCCGCGTGTCGACGTCTTCCAGGTTGTACTCGCTATGAACGATGCCGGTCCCGGCGCTCATCACCTGGACATCGCCCGCCTCGGTACGGCCCTTGTTGCCAAGGCTGTCCTGGTGGGTGATGGCGCCTTCACGGACGTAGGTGATGATTTCCATGTCGCGGTGCGGGTGCGGTGGAAACCCGCTGCCGGCCGCGATCAAGTCGTCGTTCCAGACCCTCAGGTTGCCCCAGTGCATGCGCGCCGGGTCGTAGTATTCGGCGAAGGAGAAATGGTGGTGGGCATCGAGCCAGCCATGATTGGCGTGGCCAAGGCTTTCGAACGGTCGCAGTTGCAGCATGGTCGTGCTCCTTGATTCGGTGGAATGACGCCATAATGCGTGGGTTAAAGATCGAAAAAAAGCGTAAATATCGGCTTAAAACAATCTATAAAATAGATTGAATTGCAGATGGCATTTGACCGCTTTGTCGCCTAATGCACTGATTCGCTGGCGATTTTTCTTAGATGCAGCGAACATGGCTGCTGATTCGATTTTCAACGGAGTGATCGTGGCCCACGAGCAAACCCAGGCGCCCGCCGACCTTACCCCTCCAGCCCAGCTGCCTTGGTTTCGTCGCCTGGCCGCACGCCTGCTTGGGCGTGGCCTGAGCCGTCTGCAAGCGCAACACCGCGACTCCTGGTTCCTGGGGCACGCCACTGGCCAACGTAGCGGCCACGCTGACGGCCTGCGAGAAGGTTTCGAGCGTGGACGGCTGGAAGGTTACGAAGCCGGGCGCCAGGTACTGGTGATTCGCGACACTCGCCCCGATGCGCCTGCGGTTCCCGGCCAGGACGACAAACTGTTCGATGATTGGCGTCTGCCGCTGAGCGCCGAGTTGAAAAAGCGCTTCAAGGCCGATGTCGCCCAGCGCCTGCCTGCCGAGGCCCAGCCCAGCGCCGCGCAGTGGAAGCTGATTTTCAGCGACACACCGTCCACCTGCGTGGTGGCGGGGGCCGGCGCGGGTAAGTCTACCTCGCTGGTGCTGCGGATATTGCTGCTACGCCATTACCTGGGCTACGAGCTTGACGCGATGACCGTGGTCACCTTCACCCGCGAGTCACGCAAGGATTTCATCAAGCGCCTGGTGCAGGTCTTCGCACGCTGGCAGATCGATCTGTCGCCTGCCCGTGCCCGGGAAATGGTGCGAACCTTCCATTCGCGCATTCTGCCGCTGGTCCGCAGCCTGCCGGGTTTTGGCCAGGTACGGGCATTCGAGACACTGGGCAGCGAGATGCCGGCCGGGCAAGAGGCTGAGGCTGACAGTAATCCGTTCGATCTACGTCTGAACGACGCCCAGCGTCAGCAGCTGAACCTGTGCTACAGCCAGCTGCTCGATCAAAGCCCGCGCTTTGCCCAGATCATCGCGACCTTGCGTCGCGAGGCCCTGCAGCTCAAGCCCCTGGACCCGGACCACCCGGACGTGCAAAAGCGTGTGCAGGTGACCCAGCTGGCCGCCCAGCGTGACGAAGAGCTGTGCGATGTGATCGAGGACCTGTGGTTCGCGGCGGGCGCCTGGCCGATCAGGGGCATCGAGCCGTGCCGCGAGACGGTAGACATTCGCGGCAGTCGCTTCCATGTCCACGGGCATCTAGAAGGGCTGGATACCTGGGTGGTGCTGGGCTTCGACCCCTCGGAAAGTGCTCAGTGCCAACGCCCCGGCGCCAAGCTTGCGGTGCGTGCGGAATGGGCGGTCAAGCGCACGCTGTTGCAGGCCTACTGTGACAAGCCGCTGATCTGGCTCGACAACTACGCGATGGCCCGGCGCCTGGCGGCGTCGTTGGCGGGGGATGCGGTGTCGGGACCGGGTTTCGAGTACAAGGTCAAGGGCGAACTGGCAGCGGCGCCGCTGCTCGATGCCTTCGTCGGCGCGGCAAGTTTCATCGAGAACCTTGGCCTTGAGGTCGGCAGAGCGGTCGCAGCGATGAGCTTCCCCGCAGGCGACAGTGATGGGTTGTTCTTCGAAGCGCTGGCATTGTACTGGAAGGCGCTGGAGGCGCATTTGCTCGCCCAGTCGCCGCCGGTGATGAGCTACAACCGCATGTTCGCCCTGTTTGGTGAAAACAATCCCGAGAACCTGCAGCTGTTGCCCGACCCATTGCTGCGCCCGTTGGCCCATTTGATGATCGACGAGTTCCAGGACGTTTCACCACAGATCGTCAGTTGGCTCCGGGCCAGCCTCGCTGAAATTCGCCGGCGTGGCACAGCCATGCATACTGGGCGTAATGCCCAGCACTCGTCGTTGCTGTGCGTGGGGGACGACTGGCAGTCGATCTACGGCTGGCGTGGCAGCTCGCCCAAGTACTTCATGGAGTTCACCAAGACCTTCCCGTCACCGGCCAATACCCGGGTGATGCTGGTCGACAATTACCGCTGCCAGCAGCAGGTGATCGACGCCGCCGAGCATCTGGTCAAGGGGACCCCGGCCATCGCGGGCAAGAAGGCGCGTGCCGCGGGGCCGGCTGCGGAATTGCCGGGCTCGCCGGTCCGGGTGTTCGACCGTGACGAGGCGGCACTGGGCCAAACCTTGATCGAGCACTACCAGCGCGGTGAGTCGGTGATGATGCTGTACCGCAAGGGCAGTGACCGGGCCTTGATGAGTGAGCACCTGCAAACGGTACTGCAAGCCGAAGCGGCACTGCCCGCCGAGCAGCGTCGGCTGCGTCAGTTGACCTATCACAGCGCCAAGGGCCTGCAGGCCGATGCGGTGTTCATGTTGGGCGACTGCCAGTACCTGACCAGTTCGCCGTACAAGAACCAGGTCTATCGACTGGCCGAATTGGGCCGTTCAGGCGATGCCCAGCCTTTCGATACCGCGCAGAAAGAAGAGGTACAGCGCTTGGCCTACGTAGCGGTGACGCGGGCGGTCCGGCACTGCTATTGGCATGTCGAGGCTGCCAATGGCGAGGCGGCGAGTGCGCCGCGTGCGTCCAGCCAGGTGGATGGCCGGCAGGCCTTCTTCGAAGACCTGCGCGGACAGTGAGCGCGACCTAGCCGCCGAGGGTTGCCACCTGGTGGGTGAGGCTGAGCAACAGGCCATGTTCGACCTGCTGTTGCTCGGCGTTCAGGGCATCCATGGCTTGCTTGAACTGCCCGTCGTTGAGCTGCACGCGGCGCAGATGGTGCTGTTCGTCCAGGGGACTGGCCGGCATGACTTTCGCCAGAGCGGTGGTGACCGAGGTATCTAGGCGCGTGACAGGCTCATTGCTTCGATCCAGGCAGTAGAACAGGTAGTCATGGCCTGATCGCCAGAAATCGGTGAGCAGGATGAACTGCTCGGCATAGCGGGTCTTAATGTGCATGACCCAACCTGGTTGCTCGATCAACCAGCGCTCCCGAGCCTGGTGGTCACGATCGAGCCGTTCCACCTCGGCAGCCACTTTGTCGATGATGCCTTGGGTGATTCTGGCGGTGTCACGGTACAGCATGCCCCGGCTCGGCTCGGGGAAGTCCAGGCGCGCGGCCAGCGATTGACGCAAGGCCAGTCGTACCTCGATATCGTCGACCAGGCCGGTTTGCAGGTACAGATCCGGATAGGCCAAAGGCTCGTCCAGCTCATCGTATGGCGGCAAGTCTTCGTCAAAGACATCATCTTGCAGGGCCTGCTTGCGTAGCGTTCTTCGCAGACTGATGCGGTCGGCCAGTTCATTGACTCTGCTGCGCCGGAACAACCGGTGGTAAAGGTGCAGCAGCGTTTGCGAGCGATCACCGAGCCGACCCGCCGTCTCGTGGGCCAGCACCTCGATCTCCAGAGCGCTGAAAGCATCGGCACCGGCATCCCCACAGGTGGATGGGTAGTCCTGGGCGACTTGTTCAAGGCGCTCTCGTAGCCCGGTGTCCTGTCCGGCTTTCTCGAGCATGGCCCACACGCGCGTCGCAACGCCTTGTGCGTCCTGGCGAGCTTCTGCCGATTGCGCCAAACGCTCCAAAGCGTTGAGCAGATGGCGGTTCCCGCCGTGTTCGAACAGGTCGCTCCAGAGTCGTTGCTGGTGACTGCTGGCCTGGTCACGCCATATCCCCCGATCCCCTTGTCGTGGCGTACGCTCGGTCACGTTGACACCACCGTTCGCCAGGCGAGTACGCGTTGGGCCTTCGAGCGGGTTGAAATTGAACAGCCAGCTGCGTCCTTCGACACGGGCGGCAACATCGCGGGCGAAGGGTGTCTGTAACACGTCGGACAGATCGGGGACTGTACCGATGCGATTGTGGGAAAGGTCCAGGATGCGCAGTTGGTACTGCGGCTGGCGCATTAGGGTGGACAGCCCGTTGGGCCATTGGCTGAGGTCGCAGCGGTCCAGGTCGAGTTGCCTCAGCCGCGCCATGTAACGCAGGTCGGGGGCCAATTGCAGTGGATTGCCACTCAGTCGAAGCACCTTGAGATGCACCAGGTCCTGGAAGCGCGCCGCCAGTGCCGGGTTCAGCGTGATGTGGTTGTCCGACAGGCCCAGGGCCTCCAGCGGTAATCCTGCCAGGCAATCCAGGCTGGCATCGTTGAGCTCCAGCAGGTTGCCATGCAGATTGAGCACACGCAGGTCACGCATGGCGCCCAGGGCCCGCAGCGCCGTGGGGGGCAGGGTGGTGAGGCGGTTTTCGCCCAGCGACAGCGCCTGTAATTTAGGGGTCGACCTCAGGGCGTCGAACAGTGACTCAGCGTCGATTCGCGGGTTGTCGATCACTTCAAGCTGCGAGAGGTTTGGGAAGCACGCCAGAAAGGCGCCTTCCAGTCGGGTCAACGTCAGACGCTCGAGGGTAAGGGCGCGGACCTGTGGGAAGCGTGCGCTGATTGCCGGCAGTTCGGTCAGTTCCAGGTCATCGAGTACCAGCACCGAGGCGTCGGGCTCGCCTTCTTGGCGCCATGCACGCATGAGCCGTTCGCTGCATTGCCGGCGTTGGTCACGCAGGGGCGACTGCTCGACGGCCTGATGCCAGCGGTTCAGTGCGCTCAGCAAGGTGCGCTGTTCTTCTTCGAGTCGTTGGATTGCGCTGCCCAAGTCACCGGCTTGGGACAGTTGCGCTTGCAGCGCGCTGAGCTGCTCGGCATTGAGCGTTGGGTAGAGGGCCCGGAGTCGTCCGGTGGCGACGCTCGTGGAGGCGCCTCGGCCACTGAGCGGGTAGCCCAGACGGCCGTTGGCCAGGCGCAAGGGTGATCGCACGCTCGGCCGGATGGGCTGTTGGCCGAGCAGGGCAGCGCAATGCCCTCGGTCGGCGGTGGCGTGGCCGAACAGCTCGGTGGCCGTTGCGCCGGGGTGTTCGGCCAGCAACGCCTGTTTCAACAAATGGCTGTCGGCATTGGCCAGCGAGGGCCGATACAAGCCCAGGAGTGCCTGATCGAGCCGTGCATGGGCTTGCAGCAACCGTGCTTCTTCGGCAATGCGCAAGGGCATCCGCCCCGATGCAAGTCGTTGCCGCTCGCCGTGCCCGATGTGTCTGAGTATCTCCTCCAGCGCGCTGTCCGGTAGCCCAGGAAACTGCCGTGCCAGTGTTTGCTCGGCAGGGCTACGCAATTTGCCCTGGCTGTGCCGCAAGCTGTCGAAAATGTCCTGGCGCTTGCTGTCCAGGCGATCGGCCAGTCGTTGGTCCAGGGTGCTGGCACGCTGCGCGGAAGGCGTATCGCCCAGCAGGGATTGCCGCTGTTGCTCACCCATCTGGGCCAGCACGGTCTGGCTCAAATGGCCGCTTTCCAGGTCCGAGCGAGTGATCTCGATTTCCACCTGGCCAAGCATCGGTGGCGCGCCGTAGCGCACCGAATCGCCCCAAGGCTCCGGGCCGTCGTACACCTTCAGCACATGATCCAGGGGCCATTGGGGCATGTTCAGCAGTTCTGGCAGTGCGTAGTTCTTGTAGGCGGCCAGGCGTTGGCCATGGCGTACGCTGCCGACGATGTGCTCTACCTGGTTGTCCAGGCGCAGGCGAAGCAAGGTTTCGCGCAGCAGTGCCGGAGGCTGCAGCCCGGTAGCCTGGGTGCGCCGCAGGACCGTGCTGTCGATGCCGGTAGTACGCAGGGCGGCGGCCAGTTCGGCATCGTCGAGCCCGGCGCTGAACTGGCCCAGGCGGCGCAGCAACTGGGCTGGCTCCCATTCCACCGGTCGTTCGAAAGCCAGTTGCCAACGACCGTCACCGTGGTGGTGCAGACGAGGGGCATAAGCATTGGGGTCGTGGGGATGGCGAACACGCCACTGCTGTTCGGCGTCCTGGAAGATTTCGAACATCGCGCCATCGTGCATCCAGTAGATCTTACCCTCGACCCGGTAATAGCCTGACGCGTCCATCACTGCACCCTCCGGCAAGACTGTGGAGCTGGCATAACGGGCCATTTGCGGGTGCCACAGCAATGCTTGCCCGTCATGCCAGACGCGTTGCAAGGCATCGACGAAGCCAGAGGCCTGCACCAGCCGCGTACCTACCGCAAAACCCGCCGTTACCGCCGCATTGATGGCCAGTGCGGTCAATTGCCCCAACGCTTGGGCAGTATCGCCTTCCTCCCAGGCGTGGAACCCGGTGAACACCGAATCCATGATTTGATAGGCGAACACGCCCGCCATGACCGTATTCAGGCCGGGGACGAAAAAGGCGGCGACATTGAGAAGGCTCACGCCCGTCTCGGCCCAATGGGCCAGACGTTCCTGGCGGGCCTTGGCGTCGACATCGGCGGTTGGGACGGCGATGGCCCTGGCATCTGCTTTCATCCGCGAGACATTGGCCGCGTAGAGCGCCGACCAGAGCCCGCCATTGACTCGCGAAGGGGTGAACCGCAGATCGATCTCTCGGCGCGGGTGGACGAGGCCGTCACGCGGTTCGAACAGTGCCTGCTCAAGCAAGCGGTTCAGCTCCGCCTGTCTGTCCTGGTAGGCGCAATTGATCAACAGGCGGCGGAACGTGCTCTGCAGCAGCCTGTGGCTGAGATGCCGTCCAGCCTCCTGGCGTGAGCTGAACTCCCTGACCGGGTGTTCGCTGTCATTCGGCATGTAGACGATGCATGGATTGTTCTGGTCGGGTTGGTCTGGCCCGATCAGCAGGAGGTCGTGGAGGGGAATGTCGAACAGGCTCAGGCGCCAGCAGTGCAGGTCGTGTTGTCCATAGGTTGGCCGAGCTGCGTTTTCGGCCAGCTGGTTCAGGCCGCGGAGGCCGCGTTGGCTAAGCAGTCCCTGAAGGGCCGCGACCTGCGCCCGCACCCGTAATGAATGGCGCAGGGTGTCGAGGGTCAGTCGCTCGATTTCAGCCTTGCGCGGGCCGTCATAGTACGACTGAAGATGGGCCTGGTACTGTCGACCCAGGTCCAGCTCCCGGCAATGCCTGACGAAGCTCGCCATCGATAGCCCTTGCAGTGGGCTGTCATCGTCTGGCGCGTTGATCAGTGTGCTGTAGGCGCCGACTTCATCCAGGCCTTCGAAGTTGTGCAGGGCCGCCTCGAACAGGCTGCGCGACTGCGGCGCGCCGACAGGTCGGGTGGCCAGGATGTCCACTTCCCGCTCCGGTACCAGCGGTATCTCCGGGTTGGGAACGCCTGGCCAGTTGCTGCTGGCGGGTTCGAAGGGTTGGAACACATAGTGGGCCTTGTCCACGGCCACAGCGATGTTCAGTCGGCGGGTCAGCAACGGTTTGCAGAATTCGGTGATCCCTTGGAACCCGCGCAGGCTCTTTTGCAGGGCTCGTTGGTGGGTGTTGCGCGCTTCGATGAGTGAGCGCAGTCGCTGGCGATCATCATCCGAGGCGGTGCTGTACCAACTGAAGGGGGCGCCGTCATCGGCGAGGTAGTCGGCACGCAATTGCTCGACGATGTACTGGGTATGCGTTGGATGCAACATCGTGACCCATTCGGGCAGGGCGCGGCTGATAGATGCCTGGTGGAGCGGGGGTGTGCTGTACATGGCGAGAGCCTCTGGTCTTCAGAGGCGATAGTCGACCTTCGTTTCGCGGTCAGGATGCGGTAGATACTTGCCCGCAAGGGTCGGTCTCGCGCATGTATGGGTCGGTACGAGGGCAGCGTTGCCGGGGCTTCTGGAGGATGGTGTGGCTATACACGGTGTCACCGGGTAGGCATGAGGACGGTGGCGAATTCCGTCTGGCCATGGCGCCAGGTTTAGCCAGGGAGTAGTTGCATGCGTTCGCTATGCGGTCCGAAGGATCATCTGCTTGACCTCGAAGGCATTGAAATTGCCGTGCGCACGTGGGGGCCTGAAGATGGGATCCCGGTATTGGCCCTGCACGGCTGGTTGGACAACGCGGCTTCGTTCGAACGGCTCGGGCCGTTGCTCGACGGTTGTTTCGTGGTGGCCCCGGACATGGTTGGCCACGGGCGCTCCGACCATCGACGCCATGACAGCGGCTACTACCTGTGGGAGCATGCCGAGGACATGCTGGCGGTGACCGACAGCCTGGGCCTGTCGCAGTTTCATGTGTTGGCCCATGGCATGGGCACCGGGGTCGCATCGCTGCTTGGTGCTATGACCAGTGGCATCGCCAGCATGATCTTCCTCGACGGCATGGGAGCCCCGTTCACGGTTGCCGAGCATGACCGCGTGCAGCACCTGGCGCGCGCCTATCGGCTCAAGCGCATGGTCCAGCGCAGCCAGTTGCAAGGCTTCGGCGAGCCTGACACACAGCGTTTCGACACCATCGAGATGGCCTTGGCGCAACGGCGCAAGCGCCTGGACGGTGAATTGTCCGAAGAGGCCACGCGACTGTTGGCCCTGCGCGACTTGCTGCAACTGGGCGATGGCTACTGCTGGCGCCACGACCCACGGCTGGTGCTGCCCGAACCCATGCCGCTGACCGAGGGCGAAGCCTGCGACCTGCTTCGGCAAATCCGTTGTCCGCTGTATCTGATGTTCGGTCGCCAGGGGGCGTTCACCGGTGAAGGGTTCGAGCAACGCAAGGCGGCCTTGCCTGAACATGCCCGCGTTTCTTGGCATCCGGGTGGCCACCATTTTCACCTGGAAGCACCTGATCGCGCGCTGGTCGACCAGATACTGCGCATCCTGGCCCGCCACGAGGGGAGCTTGCTGCAACGACGGGTCAATGAGTGACGGTTATGGCGACGGTGTCAGGTCCTGAGCTATGGTGACAGGCAATGATTGCCTGGATGCCATAGGGAGGCTCGGCATGCGACCTTTCGCCATCGCCCATATCGACCATCTGGTCTTGAGGGTCACGGACCTTGCGCGCAGCGTTGCGTTCTACCGCGATGTATTGGGCTGTCGGGTCAGTCGCGAGCGGGAGGATCTGGGCATGGTCCACTTGGCGACCGGTTCGGCGATGATCGATCTGGTCACCCTCGATGGTCCACTGGGTAAACCGGGCGGTGCGGGTCCCGGGTCGCAAGGGCGCAACCTGCATCACTTCTGCCTGCGCATCGAGCCTTTCGATGAGCAGGCGCTGACCGCCTACCTGCTGGAGCAGGGAATCCGTGTCGAACCTGCCGAACGACGCTACGGTGCCGAAGGGGAAGGGTTGTCGCTGTACTGTTATGATCCCGACGGTAATCAGGTCGAGTTGAAGGGGCCAGTGCAGGACTGAACCCCAGGGCGAGGAACGCGGAGCCCTCGGCGCTCACTGGCGATGCTGGCCAGTGGATATCCTGGAAAAGCCGATTATGCTTCTACTGTCCTTGCTGCGATCCGAGGCGGCTTGCCTCGTCGTGCTTCGCGCAACCAATGCAAGCCCCAGGGCCTGGGTGCGACGCTGAAATGGGTGTGAGGTACTCCGGCCTTAGAACAACAAGACGGAGGCAACCCATGGCGGTACTCGATAGCGCAACCACGGGCAATAGCGCACCCCAACGCGGCATCACCCGAGAGGAGCGAAAAGTCATTTTCGCGTCATCCCTGGGTACGGTGTTCGAATGGTACGACTTCTACCTCTATGGCTCATTGGCGGCCATCATCGCCAAGCACTTCTTCGCAGGCGTCAATGAAACCACCGCGTTCATCTTCGCCTTGCTGGCCTTCGCCGCAGGCTTTGCCGTGCGGCCGTTCGGCGCCATCGTGTTCGGTCGCCTGGGCGACATGATCGGGCGCAAGTACACCTTCCTCATCACCATTGTCATCATGGGCTTGTCCACCGCGGTGGTGGGTATCCTGCCCAGCTATGCGACCATCGGGGTTGCGGCGCCGATCATTCTGATTAGCCTGCGCCTGTTGCAAGGCCTGGCTCTGGGAGGCGAGTACGGCGGCGCGGCGACCTACGTGGCCGAACATGCACCCAAAGGGCGGCGAGGTTTCTTCACCGCCTGGATCCAGACCACCGCTACCTTGGGGCTGTTCCTGTCGCTGCTGGTGATACTGGCATGCCGCACCGCGATGGGGACCGAGGCATTCGAAGCCTGGGGCTGGCGCATTCCGTTCCTGCTGTCGATCCTGCTGCTGGCGATATCGGTGTACATCCGCATGCAGCTCAACGAATCGCCGGTGTTCATGAAGATGAAGGCCGAAGGCAAAGCGTCCAAGGCGCCACTGACCGAGTCCTTCGCCCGTTGGGACAACCTGAAGGTGGTGATCATGTCGTTGCTTGGCGGGACCGCCGGCCAGGCCGTGGTGTGGTACACCGGGCAGTTCTATGCGCTGTTCTTCCTGCTGCAGACGCTCAAAATCGACCCGCAGACCGCCAACCTGTTGATTGCGGGTTCGTTGCTGATCGGCACGCCGTTTTTCATCGTCTTCGGCAGCCTCTCCGACCGCATCGGACGCAAGAAGATCATCATGGCGGGGTGCATCATCGCGGCGTTGACTTACTTCCCGATCTTCAAGGCACTGACCGAGTACGGCAACCCGGACGTGTTCGTCGCCCAGGAGCAGAACCCTGTTGTGGTGGTGGCCGATCCTGACCAATGCGCCTTCCAGTTCGACCCGGTCGGCAAGGCCAAATTCACCAGTTCCTGCGACATCGCCAAAAGCCTGCTGGCCAAGCGTGCGATCCCCTATGGGAACGAAAAGGCCGAGCCGGGTAGCGTCGCGCAGATCCGTATCGGCGAGCGGGTGATTCCGAGCTTCGATGGCAGTGGCCTCGCGGCCGCTGACTTCAAGTCCCAGAGCGATGCCTTCACCGCTACCTTGGCGGGCGCTCTGAAGGATGCCGGTTATCCGGAAAAGGCCGACCCGGCGAAGATCCATTACCCCATGGTGTTGCTGCTGCTGACGATTCTGGTGATCTACGTGACCATGGTCTACGGGCCGATAGCCGCCTGGCTGGTGGAGCTGTTCCCAGCGCGTATCCGCTACACCTCGATGTCGTTGCCATACCACATCGGTAATGGCTGGTTCGGTGGCTTCCTGCCGACGGTGGCATTCGCCATGGTGGCGGCGACCGGCGATATCTACTATGGGTTGTGGTATCCGATCGTGATTGCGGTGATGACCGCGGTGCTGGGGATCTTCTTCTTGCCGGAGACCAAGGATCGGGATATCCATCACAGTTGAGGCTTCATTGGCCCTTTCGCGGGCAGGCTCGTTCCCACGCAGCCAGGAACGGGCTTACCCGCCCAAGGGCCGCTGCAGGTGCTTGCTCAATCGAAGTACCCGCGCAGGGTGAAGGCGTAGCCGATATCCACCTGCGCGGCCTCACCCCGGCTCCAGCGCTTGTTCAACACGAACTCGAATGCCGGCTCGTACAACCCTTCGCGCACCACGGCACCCGCCAGCACCTCCACGTCATACCAGCCGTTATCGAGCTCGATGATCGGCCGCCCGGGCTCCTGGTAACGTGCCAGTAGGTCGCCCAAGGTCTTGGGGGTGAAGTGTTGCAGGATGCGCCAGGTGAACAGCATCAGCGCGCGGTTCTCAACCCGCAACACATAGCCGGAGCGTTGATGCTTGAGGCGGCTGCCGGGTTGGCGCAGCGCGGGCGGGTCGCCGTCGAGGGTGAAAAGGATGCGGTAGGGCAGGTTGTCGACGCCGGCCAAAGGCAGCACGACCCCCTCGCGCACGGCCTGGTCGCCGCTGTCGCCATGGGTGAACTCGTAGGCCAGATCGTCTGGCAGGCCATGGGCCTGCTTGTAGCTTTCGAGCAACTGGATATCGCCGACCAGAAAGTAGTCGACCCAGTCAGTGAGCACTTCGCTGAATTCGTGGCGCATCGCTGTTCCTTGTTGTAATACGCGGTGAGCAAGGGCAACTGTAGCGGACGCCTTGCAGACTGTGAACGCAGGACAGCCACTTCAGACTGGCTTCAGATTTCTCCGGGATACTGCGCCGAACGCATGAACCCAGGGGGATACCATGACCCAGAACGATTGCGGCGCGATGTTTCCATTGGCCATAGGCGTGCATCCCGAGCGCCAGGCCCATCTGCTGCTGCATGGCGTGTCCGACCCAGGACGCGCCGAACTGGAACAGTTCATCCATGCCCGCTTCCAGTCCATTCACCACGCCGACGTCCATCACTATCTGCCTGAGCTACTGGGGCTGTACGACAGTCACCATCGTCTGATCGCCGCGGCGGGCATTCGCCCGGCCATCAGCGGTCCGCTATTTCTCGAACGCTATCTCGATGAGCCACTGGAGGCTTGCGTATCGCGCCTGGCCGCCGGCACGGTGCAGCGCTCGGAACTGGTGGAGGTCGGGAACCTGGCCGCACTCAGTGCGGGCAGCGCGCGGATCATGATCATTGCCGTGACCTGGTTGCTGGCCGAACGTGGTTTGCAGTGGGTGGCCTTCACAGGGGCGACGACCTTGGTCAACAGCTTCCATCGACTTGGCCTGGTGCCAACGGCACTGGCCCCGGCGGACCCGGAGCGCCTGCACGGCGAGGCAGCGAGCTGGGGGCATTACTACGCCCAGCATCCGCAAGTGTTCGTCGGACGCATCGGTGGTGGCTACACGGCGCTCGCCCAGAGTGGGGTATTCGAGCGGTTTGGCTTGCCGGTATCTGTACAGGAGGCCGGTCATGCCGCATGAACTGCAAGCGTTTCAGCAGATCCTGCACCGGCATGCACGTAGCCGTGGCGCGCAACCCGCCGTGCAAGGCAGCAGCGGCGCGTTTACCTATGACCAGCTGCTGGCCGAAGTGCAATGGCGGCAGGACTGGTTGGCCGGGCAACCTCGCGGTACCTTCGTGCTGGCCCTGGAGAATGGCCCCGAGGCCTTGTTCTGGGACCTGGCGGCACTGTTCGGCGATCGCCCGTGCGTGATCCTGCCGACGTTCTTCAGCCATGCCCAGCGCAGGCACTGCCTGGAGCAGAGCGGCGCGGTACTGGCGGTGGCCGATGAGGGCTTCGCCGAGGACCTGCGCCAATGCGGCTTCAACCCGCGTGAACAATACTGGACGCGTGAAGCCACAGTCGCCCAGCCGTTGCCCCTCGGCACCGCGAAGATCACTTACACCTCCGGCAGCACGGGGGCGCCCAAAGGTGTGTGCCTCAGCGCCGACAGCCTGTTACGGGTCGCCAGTGAGCTGGAGGCCGCCAGCCGCGCTGCGGCACCGGGCAAGTACCTGGCAGTGCTGCCTTTGGCCGTTCTACTGGAGAACCTGGGCCTGTACGCCGCCTTACTGGCAGGTGCCAGTGTAATGCTGTACCCGCAGCAGCAGTTGGGCATGGGTGGCGCCAGTCAGGTCGACTTCAAGCGTCTGCTGGGCTGCATCGCGTTGTCCGGAGCCGAAAGCCTGATTCTGGTTCCACAGCTGTTGCTGGGTCTGGTCACGGCCATCGAGCGGGGCCTGATGCGTGTGGGGCCCTTGCGCTTTGTCGCGGTGGGCGGTGCGCGAGTGGCTTCCAGCCTGCTGCAGCGAGCCGAGGCCGTCGGGCTTCCGGTGTTCGAGGGCTACGGGTTGTCCGAATGCGCATCGGTGGTATGCCTCAATCGTCCTGGCGAGCAGCGCCTGGGCAGTGTCGGGCGGCCCTTGCCCCATGTGCAGGTACGTATCGCCGAGGACGGCGAGGTACTGGTCTGTGGCTCGGCCCTGCTGGGTTACCTGGGGGAGCCTGGGTTCGACGGCGCCTGGTGGCCCACGGGGGACATCGGGCACTTCGACCCGGACGGTTTCCTGTACCTCGATGGGCGCAAGAAGCACCAGTTCACCACCAGTTTCGGACGCAACGTGAACCCTGAATGGGTGGAGGCCGAGTTGACGCAAGGGGGCGTGATCGCGCAGGCGTTCGTGCACGGCGAGCACCTGCCCCACAACCTGGCGTTGCTCTGGCCGCTGGACCCGTCAGCGTCCGATGAAGCGATCGAGCAAGCGGTGCGTCAGGCCAACGCCGGGCTGCCGGACTATGCCCAGGTGCATGCCTGGAGGCGTTTGCCCGAGTCACTGAGTGTTGCCCAGCAGACCCTCACGGCCAATGGCCGCCCGCGGCGTGAACACATTCTGCAGCGCTACGAGTCGCTGCTAACTGAAATTCAATGAAAGAGGTCCATCATGTCATTCTTTGCAACCTTGCAAGCGGAAACCGCCGAGGAACGTACGGCGTTGTTCAATGTGCCTGTGATCAAGGACGCGCTTGACGGCAAGGCCAGCCTTGAGTCCTACAGGGCCTTCCTCGGCCAGGCGTATCACCATGTCCGGCATACCGTGCCACTGATGATGGCCTGCGGGGCGAGACTGCCTGAGCGGCTGGAGTGGCTACGCGGTGCGGTGTGCGAGTACATCGAAGAAGAATATGGCCACGAACACTGGATTCTCAATGACATCGCTGCCTGCGGTGGCGAGCCGCAACAGGTACGCGATGCGCGGCCGGCGCTACCCATCGAGCTGATGGTGGCGTTTCTCTATGACCAGGTCGCCCGTGGCAACCCCGTGGCGCTGTTCGGAATGGTCAATGTACTGGAAGGCACCAGCATTGCCTTGGCCACTCAGGCTGCCGGTTCCCTGAAGCAAGGCCTCGGCCTGCCGGACACCGCATTCAGCTACCTCAGCTCCCACGGCGCGCTGGATCAGGACCACATGGCCACGTATCGCAAGCTGATGGATCGCCTCGACAGTCCCGAGGACCAGCAGGCTGTAGTCCACGCAGCGAAAGTGGTGTACCGGCTGTACACCGCGATGTTCGAAGGGTTGCCACGCGCCAACCGGGGCGAGGTGCGCCATGCGGCTGTCTGACTGCGTGGTGGTGCTGACTGGCGCGAGCGGCGGCATTGGCCTTGAGTTGGCGGATCAACTCTGCGCGGCGGGGGCGCGGGTGTTGGCGGTCAGCCGCCACCTGGGCAAGCTGAGCAGCCTGATGAATCGCTACCCGCAGCAATTGCGCTGGCAGGCGGCTGATCTGTGCAGCGCCGAAGGCCGCGGCGAGGTGTTGGCAGCGGCGCGGGCCATGGGCGGTTTCAATGTGTTGATCAACGCGGCGGGCGTTAACCGTTTCGCCTTGATCGAACAGCTCGACGAAGCCGCGCTCGACGAACTGTTCGACCTGAACATCAAAGCCGCAGTGAAGCTCACCCGCATCTGCCTGCCACTGCTGCGCGAACAGCCTGCGGCATTGGTGGTGAACGTAGGCTCGACCTATGGCTCGATCGGTTACCCAGGCTACGCCACCTACTGTGCCAGCAAGTTTGCCCTGCGTGGTTTCTCCGAAGCCTTGCGGCGCGAACTGGCCGACACCACGGTAAGCGTGCTGTATGCCGCCCCTAGGGCCACCCGTACGGCAATGAACAGTAGTGCAGCGACGGCCTTGAACCAGGCTTTGAAGGTGGGCATGGACGACCCGCAAGATGTTGCCCGCGCCGTGCTGGCGGCGGTGCAATCGGACCGCAACGAGCTGTACCTGGGGTGGCCAGAGAAATTATTCGTCCGTCTGAACGGCATGCTACCGGGCGTGGTCGACCGCGCGCTGCGCAAGCAACTGCCGCTGATTCGCCGCTACAGCACCTCGCACAGCAAGGAGTCGAGCAAATGAAACCCCTGATACTGGCCAGTCTGCTGGTCATCGCGCCTTTCACCTGGGCCTTGGATCAAGCCGGCACGCAGCAGCTCGGTGCCATCCAGCAGCGCTGGGCCGAGGTTCGCTACCGTGTACCCGAGGCGCAGCAGGCTGCCGCGTTCGAGGCCCTGGCCGGGCAATCGGCGGCCCTGGTTCACCAGCACCCAGGTTCAGCCGAGCCGTTGATCTGGGACGGAATCGTCAACAGCAGTTGGGCGGGTGCCACCGGCGGGATAGGGGCATTGGGCAAGGTCAAGGCGGCACGGGCCAGCCTGGAAAAGGCCTTGGCCATGGACCCCAAGGCCCTGCAAGGCTCCGCTTACACAAGCTTGGGGGCGCTGTATGATCAGGTGCCGGGGTGGCCATTGAGTTTTGGCGACCATGACAAGGCCGAAGCGATGTTGCGTCAAGCCCTGGCGATCAACCCTGATGGCATCGACAGCAACTACTTCTGGGCTGACCACTTGTATCGGCAGAACCGCTACGATGAGGCCCGCGCCGCACTGCAGAAGGCCTTGCAAGCGCCCGCCCGGCCCGGCCGCGAATTGGCCGACCAGGGCCGGCGAGGGGAAATCGATGCTTTACTCAAGGCAATCAAGGACAAGCAGGATTAAGCATGCGTCTACTGCTGGTTGAAGATGATGCAGCGTTAGGAGAGGGGATCTGTGACGGCCTGCGCCAGGAAGGGTATACCCTCGACTGGCTGCAGGATGGCGCCAGTGCGCTGCACGCCCTGGTGCACGAGGCTTTCGATTTGGTCATCCTGGACCTGGGGCTGCCCCGGTTGGACGGTATCGAACTGCTCAGGCGCCTGCGCGCCAGCGGCAAGAACCTGCCAGTGCTGATACTCACCGCCAGGGATGCCACCGAAGATCGCATCAATGGCCTGGATGCCGGGGCCGACGACTACCTGGTCAAACCCTTCGACCTGAACGAGCTCAAGGCCCGGTTGCGGGCCCTGCTGCGCCGCAGTGCCGGTCGTGCGCAACTGGTCATCGAACATGCCGGGGTGCGTCTGGACCCTGCGACCCAGCAGGTGTATTACTTGGACCAGCCGGTGGTGCTGACACCCAAGGAGTATCGCTTGCTGCACGAACTGCTCGCGCAACCGGGCAAGGTCTTCACCCGTGAGCGCCTGACCCAGTTGTTGTATGGGTGGGATGAGGAGCCTGAAAGCAACACCCTGGAGGTGAACATCTACCAGCTGCGCAAGAAGCTGTTCAATGGCTTGATCCGAACCGTGCGAGGTATTGGCTACCTGGTGGAAGGCCATCGATGAGTTCATTGCGCCAGCGCACGTTGTGGCGCGTCATGCTGTCGTTGCTGGTCGGGAGCGGAGCGCTTGCGCTGTACAACTACCACGACAGTCGACACGAAATTAACGAGGTCTATGACGCCCACCTGGCGCAGAACGCGCGGCTGTTGCAAGGGATCATGAGCCTGCCGGTGCAGGAACAGAGCCGCGATGCCCTCTACCGTGCCTTCAACGAGGCGCTGAGCAAGGCGGGGCACCACAGGGTGGGCCACCCTTATGAAAGCAAGCTGGCATTCCAGGTCTGGTCCGATGATGGCAGTTTGCTGGTGCACACGCCCAGCGCACCGCGTATCGAGCCAGCCCCGCGCACGCCGGGGTTTGCCGATATCGTCGTGGCCGAGCAGCGCTGGCGCAGTTTCATGCTGCCGGTACCCGAAAAGCGCTGGGTGATCTGGGTCGGCGAGCGCAACGATGTTCGCTATGACCTGATCGACCGCATCGTGCGCCACACGTTGATGCCGTTCCTGCTCGGCAGCCTGGTGCTGGCACTGTTGGTCTGGGCGGCGATTGGCTGGGGGCTGAAGCCGTTGCAGAACATGGCCACGGTCATACGCGCGCGCCACGCCGAATCCCTCGAGCCCTTGCAGCTGGTACCGCTACCGGCTGAGCTCGAGCCCATGCAGGCCGCGATCAACCGGTTGCTCGCGCAGATCGACGAAATGCTCCGGCGCGAGCACCGTTTCATCGCCGATGCCGCCCATGAGATGCGCACGCCGTTGGCAATTCTGCGCCTGCATGCGCAGAACGCGCTTGCTGCTGCCAGCGAGGCGGAGCGACAAAAGGCGCTGACCTACCTGATTGGTGGTGTCGACCGCCTTGCCCGGGTGGTCAACCAACTGCTGACCCTGGCGCGGCTGGAGCCACAACTGGGCCCGCGTGACTGGCAGCCGGTCGATCTGGCTGAGGTGGTCACCGATACCCTGGCCGACCTGACCCCTTGGATGCTCGCACGAGGACTGGAGCCTTCCCTGGACATTGCCGAAGCTGACTACCGCGTCAGTGCCGATGCCGGTGCCCTGGGTATCGCCATCCAGAACCTTGTGACCAACGCTGCAGATCATTCGCCAGCGGGTGGACGGGTGAGTGTACGCCTGCGTCGCGAGGGCCAGACAGTGCGGCTGGATGTTGATGACGAAGGGCCTGGCATCGAGCCTGCGAACCTGAAGCGGGTCTTCGAGCGCTTCTACAGCAAGGATGCACCCAATGGCGCTGGGTTGGGGCTATCGATCGTCGCCGCCATCATGAGCCGCGTGGGCGGCAGCGTGCAGTTGGACAACCGGGCACCGCATGGCTTGCGTGCAACGCTGCGTCTACCGACGAAGTCGTGAATGCCTTCAGTGCTTCTGGGCGAGCTGGATCAGGTTGCCGCAAGTGTCATCGAACACCGCGGTGGTGACCGGCCCCATGACGGTAGGCGGCTGGGTGAACCTCACGCCAGCTTTGCACAGGCGGGCGTACTCGGCCTGGATATCGCGCACCCGAAAGGTCGTGAAGGGAATACCCTCCTGCTTGAGCGCTGACTTGTAGGTCTTTGCTGCAGGGTGTACATCCGGTTCGAGCAGCAGTTCGACCCCGTCAGGGTCATTGGGTGAGGTGAGGGTCAGCCAGCGATGCTGGCCCATGGGCAGGTCATGCTTGGGTTCGAAGCCGAGCACGTAATGGTAGAAGGAAAGGGCCTTGGCCTGGTCGTCTACGAGGATGCTGGTGACTACGATCTTCATGGGCGTCCACCGTTTCCAAAGCTCGTTATCCTCTAGTAAAGCTGCTCTGCATCGTTTGGCCAGCGTTATCCGAACTCGGCCTGAGCCTTGGGGGGACGGGCCGGCGGTTGCCCCCTCCCTTGATGGAAAAGGGCGCGCAAACCACCGGCGCGTTCTAGCCTGAACCGCTATCAGAACGTGGCTTTGACCTGCAGGCCAACCACCAGTGCGTTGTCGATGTCCTTTCCGGAGAAGGCGCCTGGCTCGATGATGTATTGCACATCAGGTCGTAGGTTCAGCCATGGAGTGGCCTGGTAGCCGTAGCTCAGCTCGATCAGTTGTTCGGCGCTGTCGATATCGGGGAAGGCCTGGCCATTGTTCAGCGCAGTTTCTTCCAGCACGTCGCGGCTACGCGGGTTCGGCACGGCGCGACCGTAACCCAGGGCCAGGGTATCGCGAGGGCGCCCTTCGAACGGCTTGTACAGCACCACACCGGCGCCATACCACTTGGTGAATGGCGAGGCGGCCTTGCTCGATGCCGAATACTGGCCGAAGGCATGCAGGCTGCGGCCAGCCGATTGCGGATCGTTCCACACGGCTTGGTCGATCAGCAGGTAGTGACCACCACGGCCCGACAGTTCGTCGTCGCTGCCAATGCGTTTTACATCGGAGCTGTCGTAGTAATAGCCCAGCTTGTACTCGCCCGGCAGCTCGCCTTGAAGCTTGTACACCAGCTCTACCGGAACCACGGTGCCGGTGGTGTGCTTCGGCCCCAGGTGCCAGGCGCGACTGGAGTTGCCATTGCTTTCGGGGTCGACATTGAACGCCGCGACGCGCAACTGCCAGGACGGCGAGAAGTCGTACTTCACACGCACACCGAGGTGGGCGTTGGGATAGTTGGTCCAGCCGCTACCGCCCGACATGTTCAATGGGTGGCCGCAGAAACCGGCGTTCATGAAGTTGCACAGGATGCCGCTGTCCAGCCCGCCCAGGTCGTTGCCCATGGCCATGTAGCCGAGCTTGACGTTCAGCGCCGGGGTGAACAGGGTGCGCTCATAGCTCAGTTCGGTCAGGCGGGTGTAAAGGCCGCCGTAGTTTTCCTGGATCGGAAGACGGTTGCCCACCAGATCTTCCGAGGCGCTGTTGCCGCGACGGTCATTGATGGTCAGTTGGACTTTGCCGCCGTTATCCAGGCCGTAGAGCTTGGACAGGTCAAACTGCACACCGAGCTTGAGGTTCTGCGAATAGCGCGCGGAGCGGTGCAGGCCGCCATGGGCGTTGTAGGCGGTTTCGCCGCTGTAGTCACCGGTGAATTTGATGCCGTCCTCTTCCAGCTGGTGACGCAGGCCGCCCCAGTCACCGGTCAGGGTGCTGCGGGTCATGAGGTCGCCATCGGCCAGGGCTGTGGTACTGGCCAGGGCCAGGAGTAGAGCAGTGGGGGTGTAGCGAAGAGCGGGGGACATTACGGGGTCTCGGATAGTCTTTCAGGGCCTCATCGCCAGCAAGCCGGCCACTACTGGGACCTTCGCGGGTCCTGTAGTGGCCGGCTTGCCGGTGATGACGGACGAAGCGGTTTACGGCAAGGCGTACGAAATGACGTAGTCGCCACGGTCGGTCGACTGACGGGCACCGCCGGCAGTGACGACCACATACTGCTTGCCGGTTTTCGGCGAGACATAGGTCATCGGGCCACCCTGGCTGCCTACGGGCAGGCGGGCTTTCCAGATCTCGTTACCGTTGCTGCTGTCGTAGGCGCGCAGGTAGAAGTCCTGGGTGCCGGCGATGAACACCAGGCCACCTTGGGTCGACAGGGTGCCGCCAAGGGTCGGCAGGCCGATCTTGATTGGCAGGTGCATACGAATGCCGAGCGGGCCAGTGTCTTCGACGGTGCCGACCGGAACCTGCCAGGCAACCTGACGGGTTTTCATGTCGATGGCGGTCAGGGTGCCAAAAGGCGGTGCCTGGCATGGAATGCCGGCTACCGACAGGAAGCGGTTCTTGTTCACCGCGTAAGGCGTGCCCTTGAGAGGTACCGCGCCCATGCCGGTGTTCAATGCTTCACCACCACCTGCGGCCTGACCCTTGTTCTGCGATGGGATCATCTGGATCCACAGGCCCAGGCGCATGTCGTTGACGAAGATGAAACCGTGTACCGGATCGGTAGAGATGCTGCCCCAGTTCATGCCACCCAGCGAACCCGGGAAGCTCAGCGACAGGTCGGTACCCGGCGCGGTGTACAGGCCGTCGTAGCGCATTTTCTTGAAGTCGATGCGGCACAGCAGCTGGTCGAACGGCGTGGCACCCCACATGTCCGATTCGGTCAGGGTCTGCGCGCCGATCTGCGGCATACCCACCGATTTCGGTTGCGTCGGGGAGTACGGCTCGTTAGGGATATTGCCCGGCTTGACCGGTACTTCGTCAACCTGGGTCAGCGGCTTGCCGGTGGCGCGGTCGAGTACATAGATCTGCCCAGCCTTGGTGCCGATCACCACCGCAGGAACGGATTTGCCGTCGTCCTTGGTGAAGTCGATCAGGCTCGGCTGCATTGGCAGGTCGAAGTCCCACAGGTCATTGTGTACGGTCTGGAACACCCACTTCTGGTTGCCGGTGGTGGCGTCGAGGGCCAGCACCGACGCGCCGTAGGTGTGGTCCAGCTTGCTGCGCTCGACACCGTAGATGTCGGTGGACGAGGAACCCATCGGCAGGAACAAGGTGTTCATCGCCGGATCGTACGACATGGGTGCCCAGCTGTTGGGGGTGCTTCGCACGTAGGTCTTGTCACCTGTCGGTGCGTTGCGATCTTCCGGATTGCCTGGGTCGAACGCCCAGCGCATGGCCCCGGTGATGACGTCGAAGCCACGGATCACGCCGCCTGGCATGTCGGTCTGGACGTTATCGGCAACGCGGCCGCCGACCACGACGGTGGTACCGGCCATCAGCGGCGCGGACGAAAGCTGGTAGTAGGAGTCAGGGACGTTGCCCAGGCCAGCCTTGAGGTCGACCTGGCCATTGTTGCCGAAGCCCTGGCAAAACTCACCATTGTCGGCGTCGACGGCAATCAGGCGACCGTCGATGGTGTTGGTCAGCAGGCGACGCTGGCAGTTGGCGCCGGCTGGCACGCTGGCCTGGGTGATTGGCGAGCTGTTTGGCTGGGTCGGCTGTGCGATCGGCGCGGTGGCGTCGAAGTAGGCCATGCCACGGCAACGCTGCCAGACTTTGGACTGGGCGTTGATCTCGTTCTTCCACAGCTCTTTGCCGGTGTCGGCGTCGAGGGCGATCAGGTTGTTGTGCGGCGTGCAGATGAACACCTTGCTGCCGATCTGCAGGGGGGTCAGCTGGTCCTCGGCCCCGTTGCCGTCGCTGAGGGCGACGTCACCGGTGCGGTAGGTCCAGGCCACCTGCAGCTTGTCGACGTTGGCGCGGTTGATCTGGTCCAGCGCGGCGAAGCGGTTGCCACCTTCGGTGTTGCCGTAGTGGGCCCAGTCTTTCTGTGCTTTTTCCGGCGCCACTGGGGTCAGGCCAGGGCCTTTACCGGTGGGGGCGACACTGGGGTGGGCAACGAACATGTTGCCGACGGCGATGGCCAGCACCACAGCCAATACGCCCGCGATGCCATAAGCGCCACGGCCGGCGCTGGCACCGTTGGCGCGGGCCAGCATTGGGTACACCAATGCCACCACCAAGCCAATCGCGGCAAACATGAACAGGCGCGAGAACAGCGGCCAGAACTGCAAGCCGGCATCGACCAGCGCCCAGATCACGGTACCGACCAGGAACAGGGCGTACAGCCAGGCACCGGCGACCTTGCGGCGTGCGATGAGGACGCCGGCGATGGCCATGGCCAGGCCGCCGATCAGGAAGTACCAGGAACCGCCCAGGCCAGCGAGCTTGATGCCGCCAGCAGCCAGGAGAAGGCCAAGCAGGGCGACGATTACGCCCAAGCCGACCAGAATGAGGGTTGTGGCGCCAGAGGCGCGCGGGGTTTCTTTCATGCCAGAGATCTCAGCAGGTGGAATGCGGCGGAGTTTAAGCCCTTAGCAAGCTAATTAACAAGTTAGTACAAAATTTTCTGAGGCTGATTGTCGCAGGGTTGAACTTGCCAAGGAGTGGCTAAAAGTCTAGATCAGGCCGGTAAATGTGCACGGGGTGTGCCGTTCGTGTTCATTTGTCGATGTGACGCAGTAGACTTTCGTCGTAATGCGCCACCCAGGGGCAGTCGGTAACGCTGCGCGGCGCCGCCACCAGCGGGCAGCAGGCAGGCGTTCAGTCAGTGGACGTGGGCAGGTCGGCTCAGCTATTTGGCCAGGGCAGGGAGGCGCTGTAGAACACCGCGAGCCAGATGGTGGAAGTTTGCTGGGAGGTCCACTCCACCCGATGGCGGCAGTGGGGAGGAATGTCGAGGCAGTCCCCCGGCTTGAGCAGGCGGGTATGGTCTTCGTGCTCCAGACGCAGCCCGGCTGCGCCGCTGAGCAGCACGACCCATTCGCCTTCGGCCTGGTCGTACCAGAAGCCGGGGGGGCTGGCCTGGCCGGTGGAGACGATACGTTCTATGCGCAGGCCGGGGCGCTTGAGCAACGCGTCGACCAGTTCGACGTCGCTCGGGCAACGGGACGGAAGTGCGTCGAATACATTCGCAAGGGGCATTTGGGATCTCGCTCTACGGGGGTGTTTCCACTATGAACGGGAGGAGTCATCAGTGCGCTTCTTGACCTGCCACACCGATTGTAGGACCGTTCCGAGATTTCAACGGCGGGAAAGATATGGACAAGCTCTTGGCGATGAAGATGTTCGTGGCCACCGTCGATGCACAGGGTTTTTCAGCCGCTGCCCGCTCCCAGGGTGTGGCTCCGTCCTCGGTCACCCGGCTGGTCGATGCCCTGGAAGGCGCCCTGGGGGCCACGTTGCTCAATCGCTCCACCCGCCAAGTCAGCCTGACCGAGGCGGGGGCCCGCTACTATGAGCGCTCACGGGCGATTCTCGAGGCGTTGGCAGAGGCTGACGCCAGTGTGGCCGACCGAGGCGAGGAGCCGGTAGGGGTGTTGCGCCTGTGCTTGCCGGTGGAGTTCGGTCGCCGGGTGATCGCCCCGCATCTGGGGCCGTTCATGGCACAGCATCCGGCGCTGGAGTTGGACATCGACATGAGCGACCGTCTCGATGACCTGCTCGATGGCCGTTATGACCTGTCGATCCGCTTGGGCGACCCGGCGCCGGATGACGAACTGGTCTGCCGCCAGCTGGGCACTTTCGACCGCTGGCTGGTGGCCAGCCCGGCGTATCTGGCTGGGCGCGAGCCGTTACTCCACCCTCGGCAGCTGCTGGATCACGCCTGCCTGCGTTTTCGCTACGGACAAAAAGCGCGGCCCTGGCGTTTGCGCCAGGCAGAGCAGGCGTTGGAACTGGACGTCAGCGGGCCGTTGCGCAGCGCCAACGCCGATATGTTGCGCGAGGCTGCCCTTGCGGGCTGCGGCATCGCTCTGCTGGCCGACTGGCTGGTGCGCGAGGACGTGGCGGCTGGCCGGCTGCAGCGGATTTTCGGTGATTGGCAGGCAAGCCCAGGCGCGGCCAGTGACAGCATCAATGCGTTGTACCTGCCCAATCATCGTGGCTCGCGTCGGGTCAAGACATTCGTCAGCTTCTGCGAAGGCTTGCTCAAGCCCTGAGTCGAGGCTTTCAAAGGATGGCCTTCAGCGACCCAAGGGCAGCGCCGCGCCAATCAGCGCGAACAGGCTGGCGCAGCAGCGATTGAATCCTTTGCCACCTTTGGCCAACCAGGGACGGATGCGAAATGCCAGACGCGCCAGCACATACTCGACCAGGCACTCGACGCTGGCGAAAGTAGCAGCCATCACCACGAACTGCATGAGCAGCCCGCGCTGCGGGTCGATGAATTGCGGCAGGAAGGCGCCATAGAACAGCAGCACCTTGGGGTTGGCCAAGGCCGACAGCAGGCCCTGGCGAAACAGTCCGGCATTGTTCAGTCGAGCAGGCCGCGCGTTCATCTCCAGGTGCAGGGCTGGGCTGCGCCATAGCTGGATCCCCAGCCAGATCAGGTAGGCGCCGCCAACCCACTTGAGCACGGTCAACACCGAGGCAGACGCTTGCAGCAGGGCGCTAAGGCCGAACATGGCCAGGGCGATCAGGGCGCTGAAGCCAAACACACCGCCGACGATGGTGAACAGCGTCCGGCGAGCGCCGTACTGGGCGCCGTGGGTCAGGGCCAGCAGGCTATTGGGGCCTGGGGTCAGCGACAGGCCGGTGCTGGCCAGCAGGTAGATCAGCCAGGTGTCGAGTGCCATGTAAAGTGCCTTGTCGATTCACAGACGTCCAGTTTAGGGTACGCCGTTCGAATCAAAGGGTATTATCTGGCCATTCAATGGTGTTTTCTGGACATTGTGCAATGCCCCCTGATCTTCGCCTGTTGATCCTGCCGTTGCCGGATTTTGCCTTGCTGCCCTTCGGCGGCTTTCTCGACAAGCTGCGTTTCAGCGCCGACGATGAGGATTACAGCCGTCAGCGGTATTGCTGTTGGACATTGCTGGGCCTGACTGACGATCCGGTGCCATCGAGCAGTGGGGCGGTGGTCCATGTGCACGTAACGCCGGAGCAGCTGGAACTGCGCGGTTACGACTACCTGGTGGTGTTCGGCGGACGCAGCGCGGGCGCAACCGCCCAGCTCGCTCCGCGTTATCAGGGCCTGCTCAGGCAGGCTGTCAAGGCGGGCGTGAAGCTGGTCGCAGTCGACAATGCAGCCTTTCTGCTGGCGGCTTGTGGCTTGCTGGACGGGCACAAGGTGGTGGTGCACTGGCGCCACGAAGTGGAGTTCAGAGCCAGTTTCCCGCACCTTCAGGTTCTGCCCGAGCAGCTGTACTGCATCGATGGCGGGCGCATTACCTGTGCAGGCGGTACGGCGGTCATCGACCTTGCAGTGGAGCTGTTGTCGGCAGCCTGCGGTCGAACCCGTGCACTCAAGGGGTTGGCCGACATGTTGGTGGACGAAACACGCCACAGCCGTCACGCGCTGCGCTCGCTCGAAACCGGGGCTGGGCAGGGGCGTCAGGTTACGCGGGCCTTGGCGCTGATGCGTCACCATCTGGGGGCGAAGCTGTCCGTCGAACAACTGGCCAGCGAGCTTGGCATCAGTCGGCGCCAGCTGGATCGACAATTCCAGGCCAGCCACGGCATGAGCGCCAAAGGCTGGTGGCTGGAGATGCGCTTGCAGCAGGCGCGTTGGCGACTGCTCAATTCCAGTCACAGCTTGGCGCAGATTGCCGACGAGGTAGGGTTGGGCGATGCGAGTTACCTGGGCAAATGCGTGCGCCGGCGCTTTGGTTGCACGGCGCAGGTCTTGCGCCGGACAGGTCCTTGAAACCCCTTCACCAGAAGGACTTACTGTGGACTGCCGAACAGCGCCGTCCAGTAGATGCCTGCATCGCTTTTCGGGTCCACCGCATAGGCCGCGCCCAGTTCGCGGAAGTCTGGGTTCATGAGGGTGGCGCAGTGTCCTGGGCTGTCCAGCCAGCCGTCGACCACCTTGCGCGCCGTATCGCGACCGGCGGCGATATTCTCGCCGATTTGCTGATAGAGGTAGCCGGCAAGCTCGGCGCGGTCGCCCGGGGTGCGGCCATCCTTGTCGACATGGTCGAAGAAATTCTGATTGGCCATGGCTCGGGTATGGCTGGCGGCCACGCCTGCCAGCGTCGCGTTCCAGCCCAGTGCGGGGGCAGCGGCATAGGGTTGGCCACCGCATTGGCGTGGCACCTTGCGTGCGGCATTGATCGCCTGCAGCACCTTTTGCCCCTCGGCTTGCCAGTCGCCCAGCCCGCCGCTTAGCAGCGGACGGGCAAGAACGATACGCCAGTCACGGCCTTCCTGGCTCACACCGATGTCGACGAATTGGGGGTCGAGCACCACCTGGCAAAAGCTCTCTTCGATGGCGTTCATCGCGGCACGGGCGTCGCGCGGGCCGGACAGGCTGATGGCCTGGACATTGACCATGGGGTAGGCCGCGCGGGACATGGCCTGCTGCAGGTCGCGGGTGCCTTCCGGCGACAGTGCCAGGCGCGTATCGCTGTTCAGGGGCGGCAGTTCCAGCGACACCTCGCCGCCGCAGCGTTGCGTCTGACTGCGATAGGCATTGATCGAATCGATCAGTTGCGCCTCTTCGCCAGTAACGGCCAGGGCCCCCGTCGAGACGACCAGGCCCAGTGACAAGGCGGCAACGGATGACAGGACGCGCATGTGGATCTCCCTATGGCTGGCAGCGTCTTGGTAAGCGCTGCCCATCCTACACAAGCTCGAGGCTTTTGGCCCGGAATCGTGCAGCTTGCCGGTGAAGCCGGCAGAAAGGTTATGGGCGGCAAAGGAGGGGATAGACCATTGGTCGCCGGAAAAGTGCGATCCAATGACCTGGCTCAGCGGGCCAACGCCTGGTTTGGCTTGTAGAACAGAAAATGCTGGGTCTCGGCGGTCTTGCGGTAGGCCTTGGCCCACTCCGGGTGTACGTTGCGGTCATGGAAGTACAGTGCGCCGCCTGTGGGGTCCTTGAGTTGCTGGTTGAGGGCCCTGCGCGCGATTTCCTTGGCGATGGTGTAGCGCTGTTCTTCTTCGACCTGGTCCGGGCGACCATCGCACCACCAGGAGAACTGGCAGGATTTGGTTTCGACCCCTTGCTTGACCACCGCGCAGATCGAGTCCGGGAAGCCCTCATGGCCCAGGCGATTGAGCACTACACTGGCCACCGCACTCATGTCCTCGTCCGTGGCACCCTTGGCTTCCCAGTAAATGGTCCGGGCCAGGCAGGTGATGCTGTCGTCCATCGGCGACTGGCCGGCCGGGTCCACCGCTTTTACCTCGCTCGGGGTCAGGGTTTCGCTTTTCTTCGGTGGCGGGGCATCCTCGACGACTTTTTCCTCGAGCGCTTCGGCCTTGTCCTCGGCGACCGCGGCCTTGGTACTGTCGGCCGCGTGAAGAGGGCCTGCAAGCAGGGCTGTGGTCAGCGCGATTACCATCCACGATAGGCGCATGGGCGAATGTCCGTACTGTGAGCTGAATCACAGTCTAGCCAATCGCCATCAACTCAACGTCAGCGAGAGCATCAATGGCAGGGTGACTGCGCCAGCCATTGTCTGCAGGGCGATGATGGTGGCCATCAACGGTGCGTTGCCGCCCATTTGCCGGGCCATGACATAGGACGATGAAGCCGTGGGCAACGCCTGGAACAGCACTGCCACGACGGCCGCCTGACCGCCCAGCCCCAGCAGCCGGCACAGCCCCCAGGTTGTGAGCGGCATGACCAGGAACTTGAACGTCGAAGCGGCCACCAACGGCCGCACCTGCTGGCCAAGTCTTGCACCGCCCAGGGCCGCTCCCACGCAAAGCAAGCCCAAGGGCAGGGCAGCCTGGCCCAGCGCCTTGACCGTGGGTTCGATACCCGCGGGCAGACCCAGGCCACTGAACCGCAACAGCAGCCCGCCCGCGCAGCCGACGATCAAAGGGTTGGCAAAGATTGCCCGCAGTACCGTGATCGGTGAGCTGTGGCGTGCGCTGAAACGAGCGAAGACCAGGACGCAAAGCAGGTTCACCAGCGGCACGATCGCTGCGTTGGCAACTGCCGCCAGTGCGATGCCGGCGCTGCCATAGATGCCGGCTGCCAATGTGGCCCCGATGTAGTTGTTGAAGCGCACGCCGCCTTGGAATACCGAGGTGAAGTCGGCCCCGTCATGGTTGGCGGCGCCTTGGTAAAGCATCAGCAGCAAGGCACCCAGCACGGTCGAGAGCATCAGCACGACAACCATGCCCATTACCGGAACGCCATCGAGGTTGGCGGTCGCCAGGCCATGCAGGAACAGCGACGGCAGCAGCACGTAGTAACTGAGGCGTTCTGCGCCGGGCCAGAATGGTTCGGCCAGAAAACCACGAACGCGCAGGAAGGTTCCCAAGGCAATCAGCACGATGATCGGGACCAAGGTGGTCAGCAGCAGGTGGAGCATGGTCGGTGTTCCGTTGTCGGATTCCGGCACAGACTAGCGTGGACCGATGTTTGGGAACACGTTGTTTTGCACACAGACGGTTGACGGGTGTAATGCCGCGCTCAGAAACCAGCGCCGCGCACCTGGCGGCCAGCGTGGTGGCCATGTGAAGAGGGCCGGCTTTTGCCGGCCCTCGAGGCTCAGACGCGGAACTGGTCCATCAACGCCTGTTGCTGGTTGGCCAGGCTGTTGAGCGACTGGCTGACCCGCGCCGACTCGTTGGCTTGCCCGGACAGCGACTCGGTCACATCGCGAATGGTCGCCACATTGCTGTTGATCTCTTCGGCCACCGCGCTCTGCTCCTCGGCTGCTGAGGCGATCTGCAGGTTCATGTCGGTAATCACCGTCACGGCCTGTCCGATACGCTGCAGCGCGGTCACGGCCTGTCCGACCTGCTCGACACCGCCCTGGGCCTGGCGGTGGCTGTTGTCCATGGCACCGACCACTTCGCGGGTACCGGCTTGTAGGGCTTCGATCACCTGACGGGTTTCTTCCACCGATTCCTGGGTGCGTTGCGCCAGGTTGCGTACCTCATCGGCGACCACGGCGAAGCCACGGCCGGCTTCACCCGCCCGTGCAGCCTCGATGGCGGCGTTCAGAGCCAGCAGGTTGGTCTGCTCGGCGATCGAGCGGATCACTTCCAGCACCGAACCGATCTTCTCGCTGTTCTGTGCCAGCCCTTCGACCTCGGCCATGGCGGTGCTCATGTCGGCGGCCAGGGTGTCGATGCTCTGGGTGGTGCGGTCGATTACCGCAAGGCCTTCGCGGGTTGCCTGATCAGCATCGCGGGCGGCCTGGGCGGCCTGGGCTGCGCTGCGGGCGACGTCCTGAGCCGTGGCGCTCATTTCATGGGATGCGGTGGCGACCTGGTCGACCTGGCGGTATTGCTGCTCCATGCCGGCGCTGGTCTGAGTGGCGATGGCCGAAGACTGGTCGGCGGTGCCGCGAGCAGCCTGGACCGAGCGTTTGACCTCGGCAATGGTGGGCTGCAGTTTGTCCAGGAAGCGGTTGAACCAGCCAGCCAGTTCACCGAGCTCGTCGCGCTTGTCATAGGTCAGGCGGCGGGTGAGGTCGCCTTCGCCACTGGCAATGTCCTTGAGCATCGCCGCTACCCCAAGAATCGGTCGGGTGACGCCACGGGCCATCAGCCACACCATCAGCAGACCGGCGATCGCCGCTGCCAGGCCCAGGCCCAGTTCAAGCAAGGTGCCGCTGGTGTTGAGGGTGTCGAGTTCGCGCTTGAGGGTTTCAGCCGGCCCGGTCAGGGCGTTCTCCGGCACATCGAGCAGTACACCCCATGGCTGGGCGCCTGGGATCGGCTGGAATGCCGTCAGTACCTTCAGACGTTGCTGGTCGTGCAGGACGTTGAGCTTGCCTTCCGCCAGCTTGCGGACCAGTTCGTCGCCCTTGGCCGGGTCAACCTCGTCGAAACGATGGGCAAGCTTGCTGGCGTCGGCGCTGTAGCCTGCCAGCAGGCCTGCCGGGCTGAGGATGCCGACGGTGGTACGACCTTCGTACAGGCTGCGGCTGGCGTCTTCGCTCAGGGCTTGCAGGCTGTTGAGATTGATGTCGACGGAAAGCGTCGCGACCACTTTGCCCTGAACCGACAGCGGGAAGACGATGCTGGTCATCAGCACCCGTTGGCCGTCGATGTCATAGAAGTAAGGCTCGACCACGCAGACTTTACCGGTGGTGCGTGGGCACACGAACCAGGTGTTGGCCGGCTGCCCGCTCGGCCCGATTTGGGTATCGGTCAAGTCGCGCTCGGGGAGGGACATGGAGGTCAGCTGGCCTGCTCGTGGTTGCGACCAGTACAGGGAAAAACGCCCGGTTTCGTTGCTGCCCAGCTCCGCCTTGTCTGCGAACAGGCTGTCTTTGTTATCCAGAGCGTTGGGTTCGAACACCAGCGACAAGCCGAGCAGGTCGGGGTTGGCCTGCAGCGCGGCGCGCACCTGGCGGGTCATGTCCTCGCGCAGGTCGAAAGCGTCGAGGAAACGCTTTTCGGCTTGTTCGCGCAGGAACAGCACCTGACGGGCGAACCCTGCGCCGTATTGATAGGCGTCCATGAACTGGCGGCGAATGTTCAGCGCTTGGACTTCACCTTGTGACTCGATGCGTGCCTGGGCTGCCTGGGTGAGCATCTGCGTGCTGCTTTGCTTGACCAGGTCCGAACTGTGGTCCATGCGATACAGCGATAGTCCTACAAGCAACGTGACAATACCCGCCAGGCAGAGACCGGCGAGCAGGGTGATTTTCCACTGGATGGAAAGTTGTCGCAAAGGCATGGGGAGAATTCCCTTGTAATAGGTCTGGGCTAGAGACTGTGTCGGCGCTGAAATTTTTTTCTTTATTCGAACGATCAATTTAATTTTTGGCCCAGCCTGTGGCGACGCGTTGATAGCCTCGAAACAGGTCGACACATGGCGCTTTTGACATCCTTCGCTCGGTGCTTCAGAGTGCGCGCTTTTTTTCTGTCGCAAACGAGGTAAGCCAAACCATGAATGCAGTGATCGCCGCGGTCGGCATCATGCTGATACTCAGCCTGTCTCGGGTGCATGTGGTCATCGCCCTGATTATCGGTGCGCTGGCTGGAGGGCTGTTCGGCGGCCTGGGTATCGAAGGTACGCTAAAGGCGTTCAACGGCGGCTTGGGCGGTGGTGCCACGGTGGCGCTGTCCTATGCGTTGCTGGGTGCGTTCGCCGTGGCCATCGCCAAGTCCGGGCTGGCCCATGCGCTGGCTGACCGTGCCCTGGCCATGATCGACCGCCAGGGACATGCCGAGGGTGGTCGGATGAAGTGGCTGCTGATCGGCCTGATGCTGGTGGTGGCGGTGTCGTCGCAGAACATCCTGCCTATCCACATCGCCTTCATTCCATTGCTGGTTCCGCCCCTGCTGTACGTGCTGACTCGATTGCGCATCGATCGACGCCTGATCGCCTGCGTCATCACCTTCGGCCTGATCACGCCCTACATGTTTCTGCCGGTAGGCTTCGGCAACATCTTCCTCAATGAAATCCTGTTGGCCAATGTCGCTCGCGCCGGGGTCGATGTCAGCGGTATCAACGTGACCCATGCGATGGCCATTCCGGCTGCCGGTATGCTGGCAGGCCTGCTGATCGCGGTGTTCTTCAGCTACCGCAAACGTCGTGACTATGACCTGGAACGCATCGAGCAAGTGGAGCAGGTCAGTGTGCAGTACAACCCTCTGACCCTACTGGTGGCGGGACTGGCCATTGCCTGCGCGTTCATCGTTCAATTGTGGCTGGATTCGATGATCATCGGCGCGATGGTGGGTTTCCTGATCTTCTCGCTGTCGGGCATCGTGCGCTGGAAGGACACGGACGACCTGTTCACCGAGGGCATGAAGATGATGGCCATGATCGGCTTCATCATGATCGCCGCTTCGGGGTTCGCCGAAGTGATGAAGGCGACTGGTGAGGTCAAGGGCCTGGTCGAGGCATCGGCGCAGTGGATCGATCACAGCAAGGGCATCGGTGCCTTGCTGATGTTGCTGGTGGGACTGCTGGTGACCATGGGCATTGGCTCGTCGTTTTCCACGGTGCCCATCCTGGCGGCGATCTTCGTACCGCTGTGCGTGCAACTGGGCTTCGACCCGGTGGCCACCGTCTGCATCGTCGGTACTGCTGGAGCGCTGGGGGATGCGGGTTCGCCGGCGTCAGACTCGACCCTGGGTCCAACTTCAGGTCTGAATGTCGACGGCCAGCATCACCACATCTGGGATACCGTGGTGCCGACCTTCATTCATTACAACCTGCCGCTGCTGGCCTTTGGCTGGCTGGCGGCAATGGTGCTGTAAGGCTGGCCGCCGTCAGCCCTCGCTCGGCGGAGGAGAAATGCGGTTGAGGACGGTGCTGCCGTCCTTGCTGCGGGTCAGGTAAACCGGCAGGACCTTGGGCAGGTTGTCGACCAGCCGCTCGACCTCGCGGGTGTTGTAGATACCGCTGATACGGATCCGGCCGGTGCTGGCATCGGCGAGCAACAGCGGTGCGTCGAGGTAGCGGTTGATCACCGGCAGGGCCTGGTCGAGGCTCAGGTTGTCCAGAATCAGTTTGCCGCTGCGCCAGGCCAGGGCGTTGCCAAAGTCGTTGCTCTGCACCAGTTGCGGCTCGAAGTCGCCGGTGTGGTAGCTGGCCTGCATCCCAGGGCCCAGGCGGTAGCCGCCTTCGCTGCCGTCGCTGCTGACCAGAACCGAACCTTCCACCAGGGTGACCTTGACCTCGTCCTGGTACTTCCACACGTTGAACTGGGTACCGGTGACGCGGGTCTGGCCACGACCGGCGTGGACGATGAACGGGTGCGCACTGTCGTGGGTGACGTTGAAGAACGCCTCGCCGCGCTTGAGCCTGACCTGGCGTTGATCCTTGAAATTGAGGTAGGTCAGCTCGGTGTTGAGGTTGAGGTCGACCTGGCTGCCATCGCCCAGTTGCACGGTCTGCATCCGGCCGTCGGCTTCGAAGTGCTGGTACTGGTTGGGTAACCAGCCTTGTTCCCACCCGATCCAGCCCGCCAACGGCAGTACCGCCAGGGCAATGGCCGCGGCAGAAGCGAGCGGGCGCCACGTGCGAGTGCGGCGGGTGACGTGCGGCGCCGGATTGAATTCGACCACCGTGGCCGTACGGGGCAGCAGCTCGGCGGTATCCCAGATCTCCAGCATCGCCTGGTACTCTTCGGCGTGCCGCTTATCGGCGGCCAGCCAGCGAGTGAACGCCTCGCGCTCGGCCGCCGTGCAGTCGTCGGCATGCAGACGCATGCACCAATGCGCGGCGGCGTCGGTAATGGCATCGTCAGGGGCGGGGGTCAAGGGATCGTGGTTCATTGCGGCTCCGGTTTTGCGCATTCTACCCCTGGCGAGGGGTTTCCGAGAACCGAGGTAATGGCGAATGACTATCAGATGAGCGGTCTTTTGTCGGTTTTGCGCTGAATATTCAGCGTTTGAGAATGCTTCGCGCCCCATCGGACATTGCGGGCCATGGGGCGCGAGGTGGGTCAGAATTGCGCGGGCGTCATCCCATAGAGGCTGGCGCTGCCGGCCCGAATGCAGGCCTCGAGGGCCAGGCTGCGTGGCAGGATGCGTTGGAAGTAGAAGTCGGCGCAGGCCAGCTTGGCGCCGTAGAAGGACGGGTCTTCATCGGCCTTGGCCTGCGCCACGGCGGCCATGCGCGCCCACATGTAGGCATAGGCGGTCAAACCGAAAAGGTGCAGGTATTCCACCGCCACGGCACTGACGAGGTTGGCCTGGGCAGGGGCCTGTTGTTGCAGCCACTGGCTGGTAGCTTCAAGGCGTGCCAGGGCTTCCTGCAGGGCGTCGCGGTGCAGGGGAGCGGTCACGGCGAAGGCGCGCACTTCGTGGATGAAACTGGCCAGGGCCTGGCCACCATCGGCGAGCACCTTGCGTCCCAGCAGGTCCAGGGCCTGGATACCGTTGGTGCCTTCATAGATCTGGGCGATGCGCACGTCACGCACACGCTGCTCCTGGCCCCACTCGCGGATGTAACCGTGGCCACCATAGACCTGCTGCCCGAGCACGCAGCTTTCCAGGCCGTTGTCGGTAAAGAATGCCTTGGCCACTGGCGTGAGCAACGCCACGAGGCGCTGGGCTTGCTCGCGTTCATTGGTGTCCTCCGCGTAGCGCGACAGGTCCAGTTGCTGGCCGACGTAGGCGGCGAAAGCCCGGCCACCTTCGGTGAGGGTGCGCATGGTCAACAGCATGCGCCGAACGTCACCATGATGGATGATCGGGTCGGCAGCCTTGTCCTGTGCTTGCGGGCCACTGGCGGCGCGGCTTTGCAGACGCTCGTTGGCGTATCGGGCGGCGCTTTGGTAGGACGCTTCGGCGCAGCCGATACCCTGGATGCCAATCGATAGCCGTTCGTAGTTCATCATGGTGAACATGGCGGCCAGGCCCTTGTTTGGCTCACCGACCAGGTAACCAGTGGCACCATCGAAGTTCATCACGCAGGTGGCTGAGGCCTTGATACCCATCTTGTGCTCGATCGAACCACAGTGCACGGCGTTGCGTACCCCCAGGCGACCGTCTGCCTCGACCATGAACTTGGGTACCAGGAACAGCGAGATACCCCTGGCGCCAGCAGGGGCATCCGGCAGTTTGGCCAGTACCAGATGAATGATGTTCTCGGTCAGGTCCTGTTCGCCACCGGTGATGAAGATCTTGCTGCCGCTGATCTGATAGCTGCCATCGGCTTGGGGCTCGGCGCGGGTGCGGATCATTCCCAGGTCGGTGCCGGCGTGGGGTTCGGTCAAGCACATGGTGCCGGCCCAGCGGCCTTCGTACAGGGGCGGGAGGTAAGTCGCCTTGAGCGCTTCGCTGGCGTGGGCATCGAGTGCCAGGCAACTGCCGGCGCTCAATGCCGAATACAAGCTGAAGCTGCAATCGGCGGCGTAGAGCATCTCTTCGAACAGCACGCCAAGCATTTTCGGCATGCCCATGCCGCCGTACTCAGGGTTGCCGCCCAGGCCCACCCAGCCGCCTTCGCGGTAGGTTTGCCAGGCTTGACGGAAGCCTTGCGCAGTGGTGACCAGGCCGGCATCGAATTGCACGCCTTGCTCGTCGCCGTTGCGGCTGAGCGGGGCGATCAATTGGCCGGCGACCTTGGCCGCTTCTTCGAGGATGGCATTGGCGGTGTCGGCGTCGACCCGTTCGGCCAGGGCCGGCAGGCGCGCCCATAGGGCGGGGCCGTCGAACAGCTCATGGAGGACGAAGCGCATGTCGCGCAAGGGGGCATTGTAGTCAGTCATGGCAGCGCTCTTGAAGAAGTCGGATGGCAGTAGGGCAGGTCACAGTCCTTTGGCCCGGTCACGCAAGACGTATTTCTGGATCTTGCCGGTCGATGTCTTTGGCAGTTCACCGAACACCACGGTCTTGGGCACCTTGAACCCGGCCAGGTGCTCGCGGCACCAGCTGGTGATCTCGCTTTCACGGGTGGCCTCGTGTCCTGGCTTGAGTGCCACGAAGGCGCACGGTGTTTCTCCCCATTTCTCGTCCGGGCGGGCTACCACGGCGGCCTCCAGTACGGCAGGGTGCTTGTACAGGGTGTCTTCCACTTCAATGGTGGAGATGTTCTCGCCACCTGAAATGATGATGTCCTTGAGTCGGTCTTTGATTTCGACGTAGCCGTCGGCATGCCACACAGCCAGGTCACCGGTGTGGAACCAGCCGCCTCGGAAGGCCTCGGCAGTGGCTTCGGGGTTTTTCAGATAGCCCTTCATCACCGTATTGCCGCGCATGAAGATCTCGCCCAGGGTAGTCCCGTCGTGAGGTACGGGCTGCAGGGTCTGTGGGTCGGCGACCATCAGGCCGTCCAGTGTCGGATAGCGCACACCCTGGCGCGACTTGATCCGCGCCCGCTCGGCCAGTGGCTGTTCATCCCACTCGGCGTGCCAGGCACAGACGGTGACGGGGCCATAGACTTCGGTCAGGCCGTACACATGCGTGACCTTAATGCCCATTTCTTCCACCGCGCCGATCACCTTGGCCGGCGGGGCGGCTCCTGCGACCATGGCGTTCACGGGGTGTTCGATAGCCGCCTTGGCGGTCTCTGGCATGTTCACCAGGGCATTGAGCACGATCGGCGCACCGCACAGGTGGCTAACCCGATGCTCGCGGATCAGGGTTAGGATGCGCTGGGGATCGACCCGGCGCAGGAACACATGGGTACCAGCCAGGGCAGTGATGGTCCAGGGGTAGCACCAGCCGTTGCAATGGAACATCGGCAGGGTCCACAGGTACACCGGATGGTGGCCCATGGCCCAGGTCATCTGGTTGCCCAAGGCATTGAGGTAGGCTCCGCGGTGATGGTAAACCACGCCCTTGGGGTTGCCGGTGGTGCCCGAGGTGTAATTGAGGGAGATGGCCTGCCATTCGTCAGCGGGCCATTCCCAGTCGAACGCCGGATCACCTTCGGCCAGAAAGGCTTCATAGTCCAGTTCGCTGACTGGCTGGCCCTCGCCGTATTCGGGGTCGTCCACGTCCACGACCAGTGGAGGGTGTTCGAGCAGGGCGAGGGCGGCGCTGATCACACCATGGAACTCGCGGTCGGTGATCAGCACCTTGGCTTCGCCATGCTGCAACATGAAGGCGATCGCTTCGGCATCCAGGCGCACATTGAGGGTATTGAGCACGGCGCCAACCATAGGTATGCCGAAGTGCGCTTCGAGCATGGCCGGGATGTTCGGCAGCATCACCGCCACGGTGTCGCCAGGGCCGATGCCGCGCCCGGCCAAAGCGCTGGCCAGGCGGCGGCAGCGTTGGTAGGTTTCGCGCCAGTCACGGCGGATGGCGCCATGGATCACCGCCGGGTAACTGCCGTAGACGGCAGCGGTGCGTTCGATGAAGCTCAAGGGGGTGAGGGCGACGTGGTTGACAGCAGCGGGCATCAGGCCCTGAGAGAAGATCGACATGCGGTTTTCCTGTAGGGGAGACAGGCGCAGGTTGTGCGCATGACCCCGGTGGCTGATTGTTAGCTCTGATCAGGGAACGGGAAGGCGCGCAATGGGCCGCCTTCCTCTGTCGCTGTTTTACGCGAATTGCTATGGTATCTGGAATATCGACCATAGCAATATAGTATAAATACTATACGAGTGAGCTTTGTAACGTGGACACACACCCCTCACCCTTGCTCGCCCTAGATCCACAACCGAGCCTGATTCTGGCGGCCGATGCCCAGCCCCTCGCCGTAAACCCGGCTCTCCAGGCGTTGCTTGACGAGGGCCTTGCACTGACCGGCTGGCTGCCGTCTAACGCTGGGGCGCTGGTGCGTGCATGTCTGCATCAGCACCGGGCAATTGCCGACGTGGAGGTGCAGGTCGGTGAGCGCATCCTGTTATGGACTTTCATCCCTGACGATCGGCGCCAACAGGTGCTGGCCCGCTGCCGCGATGCGAGCGACGAACGTATGGGGGCTCGGGAAGCCGCCCAGGCGCGACGCCTTTACCGCTTGATCATCGAAAACACCACTGACCTGATCTCACGTCACAGCCCCGATGGCCGTTTCCTCGACGCCTCGCCCGCCGCCTATCGACTGGTGGGCGTATGGCCTGAGCACCTGCGTGGCACGGCGGTTCGCGCGCTGTTGCACCCCCGTGAGCGCCGTCAGGTATTGCAGCAGGCCGCGGAGGCCCTGGATCAGGACGGCTATCACACCATGACCTGCCGCGTGCGCCACGCGTCGGGCAACTACCGCTGGTTCGAGATCGCCGCCCGCGCGATACGTGAAACCTACACCGGTGCGGTGGTGGAGATCGTTTGTGTCTCTCGGGACATCACGTTGCGTATCGAGGCCCAGGAGAGCCTGGCTCATGGTGCGCGGCTGGCCACCCTGGGCGAGCTGGCCTCGGGCATCGCCCATGAAATCAACCAGCCATTGGCGGCGGTGGTCAATTACGCCAACGCCAGCCAGCGCTACTTGCAGGGCCTGGACCACGACCCGCAGGCGCGTGAGCGGGTTGGCCAGGGATTGCTGCGTATCACCGAGCAGGCTACCCACGCGGCCGAAGTGATCCGCCGTTTGCGGGCGTTCCTGCGCAAGGGGCCAAGGCGCCTGCAGGCCATTGAAGTGGCCGACGTGGCGGGCGAAGCCATTCGCCTGTGTGCTTGGGAGGCTGCCCGCGAGCAGGTCAGCATCGAACTGCGTGTGAGCGCGCAGTTGCCTGCGGTCTATGCCGACCGGGTGTTGCTGGAGCAGGTGCTGCTCAACCTGTTGCGCAATGCCATCGATGCCAACCGCGAGCAGCACGGCGAGCGACCGTCGCGTATCCTGCTGGGCGCGGTGCGCGAGGGCGACAGTGTGCTGGTCGAAGTGAAGGACCAAGGGCCAGGCGTAGCGCCTGAACGCCTGGAGGATATCTTCATACCGTTCACTACCAGCAAGGCGGACGGTCTGGGGCTTGGGTTGAGCATGAGCCGCAGCCTGATCGAGGGCTTTGGCGGCAACTTGTGGGCACGATTGGGTGAGCAGGGCGGGTTGGTGATGTGCTGTCGGCTGGCCGTGAGCCGGGGATAACGGGAGGCAGAAGGGTGCAAGCGAAAGTGTATGTGGTCGATGACGACAAGGGCATGCTCGACTCGACGGTATGGCTCTTGGAGTCGGTGGGGTTGCAGGCGTTGCCGTTCGCCAGCGGACCAGCGTTTCTGGAGGCATGCGTGGACGATGGGCCGGCCTGCGTATTGCTCGATGTACGCATGCCGGGAGTTGGCGGTATGGCGGTGCAGCAGGCACTGCGTGAGCGGGGATTGGAGATTCCGGTGATCTTCGTCAGCGGCCATGCCGATGTGCCCATCGTGGTGCGGGCATTCAAGGCCGGCGCCTGTGACTTCATCGAGAAGCCTTACAACGACCAGTTGCTGTTGGACAGTGTCCAGGCCGCGCTGGAGCGTGCCGGGCGAGCGCGGCGTGGCGAGCTGGCGCAGGTGCAGGCGCGGATCGATGCCCTGACACCGCGTGAGCGCGATGTATTCGTGCCTCTGGCCCAAGGCCTGAGCAACCGCGAGGTGGCCGAGCGGCTGGGGGTGAGTGTCAAGACCGTCGATCTTTATCGCGCACGGGTGATGAAGCGATTGCAGGCGCAAAGTCTGGCAGAGCTGGTGGGAATGGCGATTGCCTGCGGCGTGGTGGAAGCACTGGGGTTGGGAGTGGTAAGCAAGGCTTGAATCACCTACGTGTTTACATCCGCTGTTTGAGCGGCCTTTCGCGATGCAAGGCCGCTCGAACCAAGGCGGACCATTCATCTCTATTTACATAGCCACCTAATCAAAGCTTTGACATTAACTGCCTAGGCAGTAATATTTTTACACATCTAATCGAGCAGACCCCGATGTCCCATTTCAACCCGGAAAATTTCCATACCTGTGCCATCGGCATGCTCCTGGGCCGGGCGGCGATCCTCAAGGACCGCATTCTGGACTGGCACCTTGAGTCCGAGGGCGTGACCGCTGCTCAGTTCAAGGTGCTGATCATCGTCACCCAGTACCAGGTGGATACGCCGGCCGAATTGTGCCGCTACCTGGGACTGGACAGTGGTTCGATGACCCGCATGCTCGACCGCCTCGAGCAAAAGGGCTTGGTCCTGCGCAACCGCTGCGAGGACGACCGGCGCCAGGTCCGCCTGGCGCTGACTGCCGATGGCCAGCGCCTGGCCGATCGCCTGCCCGAGATCGGCGCCCTGGCGATGAACGAGCTGGTCGGTGTGTTGCAGCCTGAGGAACTCAAGACCCTCGAAAGCCTGCTGGCCAAGGTTCTGCTCGGTTCTGGCGACCCCCTGACGATCCGCCGCTTCGGCGATCGTTGATCCCTGTCAAGCATTCTCCAAGGTACTGTCATGGCTACTCCCGCAGACGCCTCTCATCCCTCCGCCACCCCCGAACCTTCGCGCAAGCGCAAGGTCTGGCTGCTCGGCCTGCTTCTGCTGCTGGTCCTCGGTGGCCTCGGCGCCTGGGCTTGGTACAGCCTGGTCGGGCGTTGGCACGAAAGCACCGACGACGCCTACGTCAACGGCAACGTGGTGGAAATCACCCCACTGGTGACCGGCACGGTGACCAGCATTGGTGCTGACGATGGTGACCTGGTCCACGCGGGCCAGGTGCTGTTGCAGTTCGACCCGGCCGACAGCGAGGTTGCGCTGCAGTCCGCCGAAGCCAAGCTGGCCCGCACCGTGCGCCAGGTCCGAGGCCTGTACAGCAATGTCGATGCCCTCAAGGCCCAGTTGCAGACCCGCCAGGCCGAGCTGCAGAAGGCCCAGGACAACTACAACCGACGCAAGGTGCTTGCCGACAGCGGGGCCATCGCGGCTGAGGAAATCTCCCACGCTCGTGACGACCTGAGCGTGGCCCAGAGCGCCCTGAACAGCGCCCGCCAGCAGCTCAACACCAGCGCGGCGCTTATCGACGACACTGTGGTGTCTTCGCACCCTGAGGTGATGGCTGCCGCCGCCGATCTGCGCCAGGCCTATCTCGACCATGCCCGTACCACCTTGGTGGCCCCAGTGACCGGTTATGTCGCCAAGCGCACCGTGCAGTTGGGACAGCGCCTGCAACCGGGCACTGCGACCATGGCAGTCATTCCCTTGGACGAGGTCTGGATCGACGCCAACTTCAAAGAAACCCAACTGCGCGAGATGCGCATCGGCCAACCTGTGCAGATCACTGCAGACCTTTACGGCAGCCAGGTCACCTTCAGCGGTACGGTCGACAGCCTTGGCGCCGGCACCGGCAGTGCCTTTGCCCTGTTGCCTGCGCAGAACGCCACCGGCAACTGGATCAAGATCGTGCAGCGTGTCCCGGTGCGTATCCAACTGAACCCCGAGCAGCTCAAGGACCACCCGCTGCGTATCGGCCTGTCCACGGTGGTCGAGGTGGACTTGCACGACCAGAGTGGCCCGGCGCTGGCCCAGCAGCCACCGCAGCAGGCCAGTTACACCACGCAGGTTTACGATCGCCAGTTGGTCGAGGCTGACAAGCTGATCGCCCGGTTGATTCACGAAAACAGCGCGACTGGCAAGACGGCCCAGCGATGAGCAACCAAGCCCCTGCGCAGTTCACGCCGCCGAGCCTGCTGCTGACCACCATCGGCCTGTCGCTGGCTACCTTCATGCAGGTGCTCGACACCACCATCGCCAACGTGGCCTTGCCGACCATCTCCGGTAACCTGGGTGTCAGCTATGAGCAGGGCACCTGGGTGATCACCTCGTTCGCGGTGAGCAACGCCATTGCGTTGCCGCTGACCGGCTGGCTGAGCCGCCGCTTCGGTGAGGTGAAACTGTTCATCTGGGCCACCTTGCTGTTCGTGCTGGCCTCTTTTCTTTGCGGTATTGCGCAGTCGATGCCCGAGTTGGTGGGCTTTCGGGTATTGCAGGGTGTGGTGGCCGGGCCCCTGTACCCGATGACCCAGACACTGCTGATCGCGGTGTATCCGCCGGCCAAGCGGGGCATGGCGCTGGCGTTGCTGGCAATGGTCACGGTGGTGGCGCCGATCGCCGGGCCGATTCTGGGCGGCTGGATCACCGACAGCTACAGCTGGCCGTGGATCTTCTTCATCAACGTGCCCATCGGTTTGTTCGCCGCAGCCGTGGTGCGTCAGCAGATGCGCACCCGCCCGGTGGTCACCAGTCGCCAGCCGATGGACTACATCGGCTTGCTGACGCTGATCGTTGGCGTCGGTGCCCTGCAGGTAGTGCTGGACAAAGGTAACGACCTGGACTGGTTCGAGTCGTCGTTCATCATCGTCGGCAGCCTGATTTCGCTGGTGTTCCTGGCGATTTTCGTGATCTGGGAGCTCACGGATCGACACCCTGTGGTCAACCTGCGGCTGTTCGCTCACCGCAACTTTCGTATCGGCACGCTGGTGCTGGTCGGGGGCTACGCCGCATTCTTCGGCATCAACCTGATTCTGCCGCAGTGGTTGCAGACCCAGATGGGCTATACCGCCACGTGGGCAGGCCTGGCGGTGGCGCCGATCGGCCTGCTGCCGGTGGTGCTGTCGCCGTTCGTGGGCAAGTATGCGCACCGCTTCGACCTCCGGGTACTGGCCGGGCTGGCGTTCCTGGCCATCGGCACCAGTTGTTACCTGCGCGCAGGCTTCACCAGCGACGTTGATTTCCAGCACGTAGCCTTGGTGCAACTGTTCATGGGCATCGGTGTGGCGCTGTTCTTCATGCCAACCCTGAGCATCCTGCTGTCGGACCTGCCGCCGCAGCAGATCGCCGATGGTTCTGGCCTGGCGACCTTCCTACGCACCTTGGGTGGCAGCTTTGCCGCCTCGTTGACGACCTGGATCTGGATTCGCCGCGCCGACCAGCACCACGCCTATCTCAGCGAGCACATCAGCGCCTACGACCCGACGACGCGGCACACCCTGGAGCAATTGGGCGGCGCCACCCCACAGCATTACGCGCAACTGGAACAGATGCTCAACGGACAGGCGTACATGATGTCGACGGTGGACTACTTCACCTTGATGACCTGGGTGTTCGCCGGCCTGATCCTGCTGGTATGGCTGGCCAAGCCACCCTTCACCGCCAAGGCCGGACCGGCGTCGGCAGGGCACTGAGTCGCGCCACAGGCGGGCGGAGCCGTCTCGTCCGCCTGATGGTCAGTGGATGCTCGATGCCAGCTCGAAGATCGGCATGTACATGAGGATCACGATCAGGCCGATCAACAGCCCGATGAAGGTCATCAACAACGGTTCGAACAGACGAACGAACCACTCCACCCAACGTCCGATTTCCTGGTCGTGGAAGTCCGCGCAGCGCTCCAGCATTTCGCCAAGGTTGCCTGACTGCTCACCCGCCCGAAGCAGCCGCAACGAAACGGGCGTCACCAGTTGGCCCGCTTCCAGCGCATCGGACAGTGGCAACCCTTCACCCACCCGTTTGCTGGCTTGCTCCAGCCCCTGGCCCGCGGCACTGCCCAGCAGGCCGCGGGCCATACCCATGGCGGTGAGGATGGGAATACCGCCCTGCAACAATATGCCCAGCGAGCGATAGAACCGAGCCAGCTCGTACATCATCAGGCGCTGATGCAGGGCCGGAGCACGTCGCAGTTGGCGGGATGCCCAACGCCGCAGCGCCGGACGCCGGCGCAGTACGACCAGTGCGCTTATGCTCACCAAGGCCGACAGGCCCAACGGCAGTTGTTGGGCGTGCAGGAACAGACCGATCTGCATCAGTACCCGTGACAACCAGGGCAGTTCGGTGCCCATGCCTTCGAACACAAGGCTAAAGCGGGGGACCACGTAGCCCAGCAGAAACAGCACCACACCCCCACCCACCAGCAGTAACAGCAAGGGGTAGATCGAGGCGCCCACCAGCTTCTGCCGAACCATGTCCAGGCGCTGGCGATAGCTGATGTAGCGGGTCAGCGCATCTCCCAGGGCGCCGGTGCGCTCGCTGGACTGCACCAGCGCCACATACAGGTTTGGGAAGACCCGCGGTTGTTGTCCCAGGGCCTGGGACAGCGAGCGGCCCTCGTAGAGCTGGCTTACCAACGCCGCCAGCACCTTGCGGGTCGCGGCGGCAGGAGCCTTTTCCGCCAGGCTTTCCAGGGCGTCGATCAAGGGGAGGCCGGCATTGAGCAAGGTTGAAAGCTCCTGGCTGAACAGCACCAGGTCGAAGGTTGCCTCGCGGCGCCAGGTCAGGCCGCCGAGCCAGTGCCCTTGGCCACGCACACTGACCACCTTCAGGCCTTGCTCTTCGGCCTTGCGCCGCGCCTGCTCGATATCCTCTGCGTCGATCTGCAACTGCACCAGGCCCCGGCTACCCAAGGCTTTGAGGCTGTAGCGCATGGCCGTTCTCCTTACTGCCAACTGGTGATTTCGGCATTCTCCCCATCGCCGCCGGGCTGGCCGTCCTTGCCCATCGAGAGCAGGTCGTACTCGCCGCCGTTCTCACCCGGTTGGCGGTAAATATAAGGCCGGCCCCAGGGGTCCTGTGGCACCGCTTTCTGCAGGTAAGGCCCGGACCAGCGTGCCTCGCCGTTGGGGGCTGCCACCAGCGCCTGCAATCCTTGCTCACTGTTGGGGTAATGCCCCACTTCCAGGCGATAGAGGTCCAGCGCCTTGCTCAGCCCCTCGATCTGTGCCCGCGCCACCTTGGCCTCGGAGCGGCCGAGCTGGCTGAAGTATTTGGGCGCGACGATCCCGGCCAACAGGCCAAGCACCACCAACACCACCAGAAGCTCAAGCAGGGTGAAACCACGTTGGGTATTGATTCTGCGCTGCATGGTGAAGCCCTCCGCTGCATGTGGACATGCTTTTTCAAGCCTTATGCAACTGCCGTGCACGTCTGCCTCGGGGCCTTGCGGCATGCGGGATGGCAAGCGGCACGGTGCTTGCGTCGTAGCTCGAAAGCTCAGGTTTTCTGGGGCATATCCCCCAAAACGGGGGCAGCGAACGGGAGGTGACCGAGATGCGAGTTATCATTCTGGGATTGATCTGGCTGGTGGCAGGTGCGGCCCAGGCCGACGTGTACATCAGCATTGATGCCAAAGGCGGCTATGTCCTGACCAACGTCCATCGGCCAGGCAGCCACTACCAGCGGGTGATCAGCGAAACGGTCGCCCAGGCCGGTCCTGCCGATGCGCAGAGGGTGACCGGAAGGCCATACGCCGATGTTGTCGCGGCGGCGGCGCGAACCCATGATGTACCCCAGGCGTTGCTGCATGCCTTGATCAAGGCCGAGTCCGGCTATAACCCCAAGGCCCGTTCGGCGGCCGGGGCAGTCGGGCTGATGCAATTGATGCCGGACACCGCCCGGGAGATGGGCGTGGAGAACGCGCTGGATCCTGAAGACAACGTGCAGGGCGGGGCACGCTACCTCAAGCGAATGCTGAAGCTGTTCGATAACGATATCACCCTGGCCGTGGCTGCCTACAACGCTGGACCCGATGCGGTGCTGCGACGTGGACGGGCGGTTCCGCCGTTCGCCGAAACCCGCCGATATGTCCCCAACGTATTGCGTGAATACCGTAAATTGCAGGGGTTGGCCGAAGATTCCCCTTTGTAGTACCGCACTGCTGCACGCGGCTCTAGAACGTATAAACCGCAGCGTTCCGACCAATCGGCGTCATGATTCCCCAACTCTGGGCTATAACCTTCAAAGGTGACCCGCCTTGGAGTCCGGCATGGACAGCGCCCCGCATTCGAACAGCCTCGACGTGCCCACAGCTGGCGAGGCCGCTCCACAGCGCAAGCCATTCAATTTGTTGAGTTGGTATGCCTGGGTCAGCCTGGCGATCATTCTGTCCATCGGCGTTGGGCTGGGCCTGATTTCAAGCCGCTTCATCATCGATGAAAGCGTCGAGCGCGACGCATTGCTCACGGCCCAGTTCATCACCGCCATTGCCGATGCCGAAGTGCGCCATGTGTCCATCCCCAATGTGCGCACCATGGGCGAGTTGATCGACCCTCGCACCGACCAGGAAGCCTTGCCTGACGTGGACCCGGACGCGCGGCGCAGGGCTCGGGGTGAGTTTCTCGACCATATCGCCCACCTGCCGGACATGCTGCTTGCCAACATCTATGCACCTGACCGCACGGTGATCTGGTCCAGCAACCCTGCGCTGGTGGGCAAGCTGATCGAAGGCGACGAAGACCTGGACCGCGCCTTCGAGTACAAGATGCGGGTGTCGGCGAGCTATCACGACTTCGAGCAGGCGCGGGCCGAGCAAAAGTTCGTGACCCCGCCTCAGCAGTTGTTCATCGAGAACTACATTCCGCTGTTCGATGCTGGGGGCGAGCAGGTCACGGCGATGGTGGAGATCTACAAGGAGCCCCACGACCTGATCGTGCGCATCGAGCACGGCCTGTTGCTGATCTGGCTGGCGATCGCCGTCGGTGCAGGCCTGGTCTACATCGGCCTGTACGGCATCATGCGGCGTGCCTCGCGGGTGATGGCGGTACAGCAGAAGCGGCTGATCAACAGCGAGACCTACGTCGCCCTGGGCGAGGTGTCCTCGGCGGTGGCCCACAGCTTGCGCAACCCGCTGGCCAGCATTCGCTCCAGTGCAGAGCTGGCCCAGGCATTCGACGACGGCCCCGCACAGAAAAACATCAACGACATCATCAGCCAGGTCGACCGCATGTCGCAGTGGATCCGCCAGTTGTTGCAATCGTTGCGGCCGCTGAACGACGACGCGGTGCCGGTGGACCTGTCCCAGGCGCTTCAGGAAAGCCTGCAGACATTCGCGGCGGCGCTCGCGCGGTCAGGGGTCAGCCTGGAAGTGCGACCATTACCCGCCGTTCAGGTGCTGGGTCAGCCAGCGTTGCTTGCGCAGATATTCAACAGCCTGATCGCCAATGCCCTGGAGTCGATGGAGCAGGGTGGGCAACTCAAGGTCGAGGTGGTACGCCACGATCGCACCAACCTGACTTTGCGTCTTTCCGATACCGGCAAGGGCATGAGCGAGCAGCAGCAGCGATTGGCGTTTCGACCCTTTTTCACCACCAAGCAAGGTGGCTTGGGGGTGGGCCTCATGTTGGTAAAGCGCATCATGGAGCGTTTTGGAGGCTCGGTAAGGTTGAGCAGCCGCGCGGGCCATGGCACCCGGGTCTCGTTGAGCTTCCGATTGGCGAGAACGTGATGTCCTGAATTACATGTTGACCTTAAGTATCTGATTTAAAACGTTTTCTACGAATTGGGTGGAAAACACCCGATGTCGGGGAATTATTCTCGAATCTGTATAATAAAAGTGCCATAAGTCATTGAATTGTAAATATAAAATATAATCTAAATAGCCTGGCCAACTTTTTGCAGCGTCATGATCACGACAAATGGCGGCTGTTGCCGCTCTGGCGAAGTGCTATCAATTTGCTACGTACGGTAGCAACCCCTTGAGGCCTTCCTGAATGGACTTGCTGAGCGGGAACCAAGCGATGCAGACGCTGGAAAACGAAGTTCCGGGCACGACGCGTGGCCTTACCAGTGGCCCAGCTGTGCCGTTGCGCGAATTCAATCTGCTGCGCTGGTTTTCGATCATCAGCCTGCTGATCATCGCCGCGGTGGCGGGGGGCTTGGGGTATTTGTCGACCCGGTTCGTGGTGCGCGACAGCGTCGAGCGCGATGCCATGCTGACCGCCCAATTCATCCAGTCCATGGCCCAGGCTGAGGTACGCCATTCGCAGTTGCCCCCAGGTGTCACGATGGGCGAATTGCTTGACCCACGACGGGATGAGCAGCATCTGCAATTCGCCCCGGCGCTGGCCGAGTCTACCCGCGTCGAGTTCCTCGATCATGTCGAGCACCTCCCGGACACCTTGCTGGCCAACGTCTATGCTCGCGACAGGTCCATCCTGTGGTCCACCAACCGAGAATTGATCGGCGTGCGCATCGAGGCCGATGGCGACCTCGATCGTGCGTTCCGCTCACGAAAGGCTGTGTCGGCCAGCTATCACAAGGCCCACGAAGACCGTGAAGAACAGAAGTTTCTGCGTGAGCCCGAGTACCTGTTCATCGAGAACTACATCCCCTTGTTCGACAGCCAGGGGGAGCAGGTGCTTTCTATGGTTGAGATCTACAAGGAACCCAAGGACCTGATCCGTCGCATACAGCGCGGCTACGTACTGATCTGGGCGTCGACCTTGGTCGGCGGCGCGCTGATTTACTTCGGCCTGTTCTGGATCGTACGTCGGGCAGCGTCCATGCTTCGTCAGCAGCAGGACCGCCTGGTGGCCAGTGAAACCTATGTGGCGCTTGGCGAGATGTCCTCGGCGGTGGCCCACAGTTTGCGCAACCCGCTGGCCAACATCCGTTCCAGTGCGGAGTTGGCGCAGGAAATCGCCAATCCCGTGGCGCAGAAGAACATCGTCGACATCATCGGTCAGGTTGACCGTATGTCCCGTTGGGTGCGCGATCTACTGGTATCGCTACGCCCGGCCAGCGATGAAGCCGAGGCGGTGGATCTGGTCGCTGCCATCGAGGATACCCGGCTGGCATTCACGCAGCAGATCGAGCGCAACGGTGTGCAGTTCAGCTTCGAGGGGCCATCGGTGCAGTGGGTCGCCAGCCAGCCGCTGCAGCTTACCCAGATTCTCAACAGTTTGTTCGCCAACGCCTTGGAAGCGATGCCTAACGGCGGCGAGCTGCGCGCCGAGGTAAGTGTGCAGGACGGGCAGCGCGCTCAGCTGCTGCTCAGCGACACCGGCAAGGGCATGACCCGGCAGCAGGAGCGGATGGTGTTCAAGCCTTTCTTCACCACCAAGCAAGGCGGGCTGGGTGTTGGCCTGGCCTTGGTCAAACGCATCATGGAACGTTTTGGCGGCTCGGTCAGCTTGAGCAGTCGTGAAGAGGAAGGAACCCGCGTCAGCCTTACTTTCAATATCGCAGCGGGAGGAGACCATGGAGCACAGCATCCTGGTAGTCGAGGATGATGAAGTCCTCGCCGATAACATTCGCACGTACCTGGGCATCAAAGGCTTCGAGGTGACGGTGTGCCACAGTGCCGAACTGGCACTGGAGCAGATCAAGCGCGTCCAGCCCGATGCGGTGCTCACCGACAATTCGCTACCCGGCATGAACGGTCATGACCTGTTACGCACCCTCGTCGGACAGGCGCCCGACCTCAAGGTGATCATGATGACCGGCTACGGCAATGTCGAAGACGCCGTGCTGGCGATGAAGGAGGGGGCCTTCCATTACCTGACCAAGCCGGTGGTGCTGGCAGAACTCAAGTTGACTTTGGACAAGGCGCTGGCAGCGGACCGCATGGAGCGCACACTGTCGTTCTATCAGGAGCGGGAAGCGCAGAAGTCCGGCCTGCAGGCGTTGATCGGCGAGTCGCCGGCGATGCTCACGCTCAAGCACACCCTGCATCAGGTGCTCGATGCCGAGCGCCGCATGGCCAGTGACGATCTGCCGCCGGTGCTGATCGAAGGGGAGACCGGCACTGGTAAGGAGCTGGTGGCCCGTGCCCTGCATTTCGACGGCTCACGCAGCAAGGGGCCGTTCATCGAGTTCAACTGCGCCTCGATTCCGGCCAACCTGCTGGAAGCCGAGTTGTTCGGTCACGAGAAAGGTGCCTTTACCGATGCCAAGGAGCGCCGCGTAGGCCTGGTCGAGGCAGCGGACGGCGGCACGCTGTTTCTGGATGAAATCGGTGAAATGGACCTGGTCCTGCAAGCCAAGCTGCTCAAGCTGTTGGAAGATCGCTGCATTCGGCGGATCGGCGCGGTCAAGGAGCGCAAGGTCGACCTGCGGGTGATCAGTGCCACCAACTGCAACCTGGAGCAAATGGTTCAACAGGGCAAATTCCGTCGCGACCTGTTCTTCCGCTTGCGCATCATTGCCTTGAAGGTGCCACGTCTGTATGCCCGCGGGCAGGACATCCTGCTGCTTGCCCGGCACTTCCTGGCCCATCACGGGCGTCGCTATGGCAAGCCCAACCTGCGTTTCTCGGCCGAGGCCGAGTCGCTGATGCTGGGTTACAGCTGGCCTGGAAATGTGCGTGAACTGCGTAACATGCTGGAACAGACGGTCTTGCTGGCACCTAATGAAGTGGTGCAGGCACACCAGCTGAACCTGTGCATGACCTTGATCGACGAGCCTTTGGCTCATCCTGCGCCTGCGTCGTTCGAGGCACCACGCTTCGAGCCTGACCCGGGTACCAGTCTGCCGGACATGGAGCGGGATCTGGTATGCCGTACGCTGGATCGCACCGACTGGAATGTCACCAAGTCGGCGCGGATGCTCGGTCTGTCACGCGACATGCTGCGCTACCGGATCGAGAAGCTTGGGTTGACCCGGCCTGACAAGCGACAGTGGTGAAGTGGGGGGGCGTTGGCCGCCCCCTTGAGGGTCACACCACCAACGACAGCAACATGATGAAGATGATGCCGACTATCGACAGGATGGTCTCCATCATGCTCCAGGTCTTGAAAGTTTCGGCCACGGTCATGTTGAAGTACTGCTTCACCAGCCAGAAACCGGCGTCGTTGACATGCGAGAGGATCAGCGAGCCGGCACCGGTGGCCAATACCAGCAGTTCACGGTTCACGCCCGGCACCAGGTCGATCACCGGGGCCACGATGCCTGCGCCAGTGATGGTGGCCACCGTCGCCGAACCGGTGGCGATACGAATCACTGCGGCGACCAGCCAGGCCAGCAGGATCGGCGAAATCTCAGCCTGTACGGCCATTTGCCCGATCACGTTACCCACACCAGTATCGACCAGCATCTGTTTGAAACCACCGCCGGCGCCGACGATCAGCACGATGGCCGCTGTTGGCGCCAGGCTCTGGTCGAGCATCTTCATGATCTGTTGGCGATTGAATCCCCGGGCCGAGCCGAAGGTGTAGAAGGCCAACAGCAAGGCGGCGAGCAAGGCGGTAATCGGGTGTCCGATCAGGTCCATCCATTGGCGCACGATGTGCTCGGCTGGCAGGACCACGTCGGCGAAGGTCTTGAGCAGCATCAGCACCACTGGCAACAGTACGGTGACCAGGGTGATGGTGAAGCTTGGCAGGTTGCCTTGGTCGGACTCCTTGGCGATCTGGTCCATCAGTTCTTGCGAGGGGTTGCCCGGAATGTAGCGGGCGATGAAGTTACCGAACAGTGGTCCGGCGATCACGGCGGTCGGCAAGGCAATCAGCAGGCCATAGAAGATGGTCTTGCCGATGTCTGCGTGGAAGATGCCGATGGCCAGCAGTGGTCCCGGGTGCGGCGGCACCAGGCCGTGGACCACGGAAAGACCGGCCAGCAGCGGGATGCCGATCTTGATCAGCGACACGCCTGAGCGGCGGGCCACGATGAACACCAGCGGAATCAGCAGCACGAAGCCGATCTCGAAGAACAGCGGGATGCCCACCAGGAACGCGGCGAACATCATCGCCCAATGCACGTTCTTCTTGCCGAAGGCGCGAATCAGCGTTTGTGCGATCTGGTCCGCGCCACCTGAGTCGGCCATCAGCTTGCCCAGCATGGTGCCCAGCGCCAGCACGATGCCGACGAAGCCAAGCACGCCGCCAAATCCGTCCTGGAACGACTTCATGACCTTGGCGACCGGCATGCCGGAGGTCAGGCCGAGGAAGCCGGCGGCGAGTGTGAGGGCGACGAAGGGGTGGACCTTGAAATGGGTGATCAGCAGGATCAGCCCGACAATGGTGACAAGGGCGTCGAGCAGCAGGTAGGTATCAGTTGCCAGTCCGAACATGGTTCTTATGCCTCGGTCTTATCGTTGTTTTTGGCGTAGCTTTTTGATTTTTTTAAGGTTTGTTAGCGTAAAGACAGCGCTATCTCAGGTGAGCCAGGAAAACCGCCGGGATCAGGCGGTCCGCGCCAGGCTCCGCTCACCGCAAGGCTTTAGCCATACGTCGACCTGCTCTGCGAGCGTGTCGAGCGGACGAGTCGCGTCCAGCGCGAGGGTCAGCGTCTCGCCATGGGGTGGTTCGAGCGCGGCGAACTGGCTGTCGATCAGGCTGGCAGGCATGAAGTGGCCGGGGCGTGCCAACACCCGCTTTTCCGCTTCGGCCGGACTCAGTTCGAGGAATACGAAACACAGGTTCGGCACCGCAGCGCGCAAGGTTTCGCGATAGCGGAGCTTGAGGGCGGAGCAGGTCAGGATCGGGCGTTCGCCAGACTGGAGCGTCGACTGTAGCTCCTGGCCAAGGCGAACCAGCCAGCCGGCACGGTCGTCGTCGTTCAGAGGGATGCCGGCGCTCATCTTGCTGATGTTTTCGGCAGGGTGGAAAGCGTCGCCTTCGATCAGGCGGCCTCCGCTCCTGGCGGCAATGGCGGCGCCTACGCTGCTTTTACCGCAGCCGGCGACACCCATCACCACAATGGCGGACAGGGAAGAGTTCATCAGTACCTCCTGCGGAGTGAGACAGCGCTGTCTCGTCTTCGACGACACGCCACCTCCCCGGTGTTATTGGTCTTGTCCTTACGCAGTATGGACGCTTGGCAGGCTATCAGTGCCGGGCACTACCAAAGATTACATTGCCTGCGTCCTGAGACAGCGCTACCTTATGGCCGTTCCCCCTCCTTGGCAAGTAGTAAAATTACAACATTCATGTCTCGCACAGGCTCTCGCACTACCGGTCGTCCCACGCTGGCAGAAGTCGCCCGGCTTTCCGGGGTTTCCCCCATTACCGCTTCCCGTGCCTTGCGCGGCGTCAGCACCGTTGCGCCAGAACTGGTCGAAAAAGTCATGGCTGCCGCCGCGAGCCTGGGTTACGTCGCCAACCCGGCCGCCCGCGCCTTGGCATCGGCGCGTAGCCAGTCGGTGGTGGTTCTGATTCCTTCGCTGTCCAACCAACTGTTCATCGACACCCTCGAAGCTATCCACGAGGTGATGCGTCCACGCGGTCTGGAAGTGCTGATCGGCAACTATCACTACGATATCGCCGAGGAAGAGAACCTGATTCGCAATTATCTGGCTTATCAGCCGTGTGGCATGTTGCTGACCGGGTTCGACCGTAGCGACGCGTCGCGCCAGATGCTGGCGGCCAGTGGCGTGCCATGTGTCCACATGATGGAGCTCGGCGGGGAAGCGGGGCAGTTATCGGTGGGGTTCTCCCAGCAGCAGGCTGGCCGTGCTGCCGCCCGTCACCTGATCGAGCGCGGCCGCCGCCGGTTGGCGTTCATTGCCGCGCAGCTCGACCCGCGGGTGATGCAGCGTGCCGAGGGCTTCCGCCAGGCCTTGGTGGAGTCCGGATTGCAGGCCTCGGAGCTGGAGATTCTCGCCCCGCAACCGTCGTCCATCGCCTTGGGTAGCGAACTGTTCAGCCAGTTGTTGGAGCAGGCACCGGACGTCGACGGCATATTCTTCTGCAACGACGACTTGGCCCAGGGTGCAGTGCTGCAGGCCATGCGTCAGGGCGTCGAGGTGCCAGGTCGAGTGGCCATGGTGGGGTTCAACGACTTGCCAGCCTCGGCGCACATGGTGCCGCGCTTAACCTCGATCCGTACACCACGAGCGGCCGTCGGGCGCGGCGCGGCCCAGGCATTGCTGGCATTGCTCGATGGCAAGCGGGTCACGACCGAGCAGCAGGACCTGGGGTTTGAATTGATGGTGCGCGAGAGTTCCTGAGCGAGTGCGTAATCAGGCTTGGCGCCTAATTACAAAGTGATATCAACGTGCTTGCACGCCTCCAATGCCGATCTATGCTCTGAAAATTCCGCCCAGAAGGAGCCCGGCACCATGTTCGATTTCCATCGCAAGTCCGACTTGATCGAGATCCAGCGCTGCCATCAGGCCTTGGCCGGCGTGGAGGCGAAACTGGCGGCGATCAGCCGGTCCATGGCGATCATCGAGTTCGAACCCGATGGCACCATTCTCGATGCCAATGAACAGTTCTGTCGGGCCATGGGCTACAGCGCTGAAGAACTGCGGGGCAAGCATCATCGGCTGTTTTGCGACCCGGGTTACGCCCAGAGTGCCGAGTACCAGCAGTTGTGGCGTGAACTGGGCCAGGGTAAAGCCATCAGCGGCACCTTCGAACGCATCAACAAGGCCGGCGAAGAGGTGTGGCTGGAGGCGAGCTACATGCCTGTGCTCGATGACCAGCAGCAGGTCACCAGCGTGCTCAAGGTCGCCGCTGATATCAGCCAGCGCGTAAAGGACGAGCATGAAAGCGAAAGCCTGATCACGGCCCTTGGCCGCTCCATGGCAGTGATCGAATTCACGCCCCAGGGGCGGGTAATCAAGGCCAACCCGAATTTTCTCAACACCATGGGCTATCGGCTCGAGGAAGTGGTGGGCCGGCATCATGGCTTGTTCTGCCTGCCCCATGAGCGTGAGTCGGCCGAATACCGTGAGTTCTGGGCCTCACTGAACCGTGGCGAATACCATTCCCATCGCTTCGAGCGGGTCAATAAACAAGGCCAGACCGTTTACCTGGAAGCCTCCTACAACCCGATCTTCGACAGCAAGGGGCGACTGTACAAAGTGGTGAAGTTCGCCAGCGACATCACTGCCCAGATCAGCACCCAGCAAAGCGCCGCCGAAGCGGCCCATGCCAGCTCGGTGCAGACCGATGCGTGCGCCCGCAAGGGCACGGAGGTGGTCCAGCAGACGGTCGAGGTAATCGAGCAGATTTCCCAGGACTTGAACGATGCCGCCCGTAACATCGATGCGGTCAGCCGCCAATCCGACGTGATAGGGCAGATCGTGCTGACCATCCGCGGCATTGCCGACCAGACCAATCTGCTGGCATTGAATGCTGCCATCGAGGCTGCGCGTGCAGGAGATCAGGGGCGTGGTTTTGCCGTGGTGGCCGATGAGGTGCGCAGCCTGGCGGCCCGGACCAGCAAGGCGACCCTGGAGATCGTCGATGTGGTGCGGCAGAACCACGACCTGTCACTGACAGCGGTGGCGAGCATGCAATCGAGTTTGTCTCGCACCGGTCAGGGGGTGGCGCTGGCCAACGAGGCCGGTACGGTGATCATGGAGATCCAGCAGGGGTCGCGGCATGTGGTCGACGCCATCAGCCAGATCAGTTCGACGTTGCAATTGCACTGAGGGTATCGGCCAGTTCGCGTTGCAGGCTCTGCAGGCTCGCTTCCAGGCGGCGCTGCAACGCGGCGGTAGGCAGGTCCTGGGCCAGGGCCTGCTCGATGGCCTCGCAGTCGCCGACCACGCCACGCACCCTGACCATTTTGGCGCCACCTTTGATACGGTGTGCCACGGTGCGTAATGCGTCGGCGGGGGGAGTGGGGCCCAGTGCCTGGAGAGTTGCCAGGTCTTCGCGGGCACTCTGCGCCAATTGTTCGAGCAAGCTGCGCGTCAGTTGCTCGTTGTCCTGAGTCAGATGACGGAGTTCCTTGAGGTCAAAGCCGCTTGACGGAGTGCTTGACGGCTCCGGCTGGGCAGGCAGCCGGGGCAGGTGCGCCTTGAGGGTCTGTAGGCCAATCGGTTTGAACAGGCAGTCATCCATGCCACTGGCCAGGCAACGGGCACGCTCCTCGGCCTGGGCGTTGGCGGTGACGCCAATGATGCGGCAGGCGGGTCGCTGCCGTTGGCGCTCGAGCTCGCGAATGCGCCGGGTAAGGGCGTGGCCATCGAGCACCGGCATGCTGCAGTCGGTAATCAGCAGATCGAACGTCGCCTCTTGCCAAAGGGCGAGGGCCACTGCGCCATTCTCGGCGAGGGTTACGCGGTGGCCCAGGCTGGTTAGCTGCTTGTCCAGTAGCAACAGGTTGGCCGGGTAGTCGTCGACCACAAGGATGTGCAGTGGGCTGCCGTCGCTTTCCCGGGCCGGGGTATCGGGCGCAGCGACAGCGGGCTGCTGGCAGGCGGGTAGCCTGAGCAGCACTTCCACCTTCGTGCCAACCCCTTCGACGCTCTGCAGGCTGAGAGTACCTCCCATCAGCTCCGCCAGGGTACGGCTGATGACCAGACCCAGGCCTGCACCTTGGCGAGCCCGTGGTCCATTGGCCTGGGCAAAGCTGGTGAACAGTCGGGCCTGGTCGGCCACACCGATACCAATGCCGGTGTCGCGTACGCACAGTTCGACTTCACGTTTGCCTTCCTCCAGCACCGAGCTCACAGTCAGGCTCGCGATGACTTCGCCGCGGTCGGTGAACTTGATGGCGTTGCTCAGCAGGTTGGAGAGGATCTGCTTGAGCCTGAGAGGGTCGGCCAGCACCCAGACCGGCTCGGGAGGCAAGGCGCTTTGCAGGTGCAGGCCTTTGATCCGGGCATTGCCCTCGAATACACGTGCGGTGGCGCGTACCAACTCGACCAGGTCGATAGGCACCGGTTGAAGCGTCATGTGGCCAGACTCGATGCGCGAGATGTCGAGGATGTCGCCAATCAGCTCGAGCAGGCCCACCGCCGAATCGTGGGCTGTCTGCAAAGTCTGGCGATCGGAGTGCGCGCAGCTGCTGTCTTCCAGGGCCAGCTCCAGCAAGCCGATCACGGCGTTCATCGGCGTGCGGATTTCATGGCTCATGGTTGCCAGGAAGGTGCTTTTGGTCTGGCTGGCCTGTTCGGCATCCTCCTTGGCCTGACGCAGTTGCTCGAGCAGGCCGCGGCTCAGCGCTAGTTGGTCCTGCAGGGCCCTTTGGGCCTCGGTACGCTGCTGAATCAGCTTGCGCAGGTAACTGTTCCAGAACACCACGCCAGCCAGCAGTAACGTGGACAGCACCAGCACTTGCAAGGCCAGGGTGCGATAGTCACGCCATGGACTATCGCTGACCACGGTGCTGGTGCGCCAGCGATTGATCAATTGGTCCAGCTCTTCCGGCGGGATGCTCAGCAGCACCTTGTCGAGGATGCCCTGCAGTACTGGCTGGCCGGGTGCCACGGCGAATGCGGCGACGGCGGGTTCGTCGCCAAGGACGGCGGCAATATGCAGTTTGTCCTTGAAGACGTGGTTGATGTAGTACGTCGCATTGATATGGTTGCTGTAGGCGACATCGGCTTCATCGTTGGCCACGGCCTCCATCAGCCCAAGCGGGTTGTCGACTTCGACGATACTGGCGTGCGGGTACTGGCGTTTCACGTCCGCCAGCTGCGGTGCGCCCCGCAACAAAGCAATTCGCTGGCCATCCAGGGCGGTGGCCTGGGTTGGCGAAGCCAAGGCGCTGCGGGTCACCAGTACCCTGGGGCTGACCAGGTAGGGGCGGGTAAAGCGCAGTTGTCGAGCACGTGCCACGCCGTAGCCTAGCGCGCCGATCATGTCCGCCTGGCCTTGGGCCAGTTGGTCCACCATGGCCTGCACCGAATGCTGCTCGATCAACTTGAACTGCAAGCCGGTGCGCAGGGTGATCTGTTTCAGCAGTTCCAACGTGATGCCACTCAAGCGTTGTTGGGTGTTGTTGAACGTCAGTGGTGCCAGTGCCGGGTTGATCAATACGCTGACGGTAGGGTGCCGGGCGATCCATTCTTCTTCCTCGGCGGTCAGTGCGGCCAGGTGACGCTCCATCAGCAAGCTGGTGTTGCCGCTGGTCCAGCGCCGCAGGATGTTCAGGCGCTCACTCTCGCTGACTCTGTCCAGGGCCTGGTCCACCAGGCGCTTCAGGCGTGGATTGTCATTGGCCAGGGCGAAGGAGAAGGTGCCTCCCGGTGCCAGGCAGAAGTGGTCGATCTTGACCGTGCCTTGGTAGCTCTTGCCGATCAGGAAGTCGGTGCTGATCGCATCACCCAGGTAGGCATCCACCTCGCCCAGTTCGACGGCGGCAAGGCCGGCCTGGGTAGAGCGGTAGAGGCTCAACTGGGCCTTTGGATAAAGCGCGCGTACAGCCTCGCCTGGCAGGTAGTGATCGACCATGGCCAGGCGCAGCCCATCCAGTTCCAGGTTGCTTTTCAGGGAGCGGCCTTCGCGAGTGGCGATGACCGGCAGGTCGTCGGTATAAGGCTGGCTGAGGACCAGGTGGGCATCGTCAGCCTCGAATGCGTTGGAGCTGCCCAACAGGTCGATGCGACCGTCGCGCAGTGCGGCAATCGCTTCGTGGCGATTGGCGAAGCGCATTACCTTGATGGGCACCCCCAGTTGTTCGGCGATCAGTCCGGCGTAGTCTGCGCTCAGGCCTTCGTAGTCCGACAGGCTGGTGTTGATCTCGAACGGCGGATAGTCGGGGCGGGAACTGCCCAGGATCAGTGCCTCGCGCCGCTGGAGCCATTGGCGGTCCTGGGCATCCAGCGTCAACGGCGAGGCAGCGCTCAACGCGCGTGCAAGCAGGTCTCGCGGTTCACCATCGGCCAGTGCGCAAAGGGGCAAGGCCAGGAACAGGGCGAGCAGCATGGTCGACAGTGGGCGCTTCATGGCAGCGGACTGCTCAGTTGACGTTGTTGCGCTTGGCCAGATCGACCATCTCTACCAGCGATTCGGTCTTGAGCTTTTCCATGATGCGCCCGCGATAGGTGCTGATGGTCTTGGCGCTGAGGTTCATGCAGGTACCGATATTCTTGTTGTTTTCGCCCCGCGACAGGCGCCGAAGCACCTCCATCTCACGGTTGGAGAGGCTGCTCAGGCGCACGGTTTCGCTTTCCAGAGAATTGCTGTTCACGGACATCTGCGGGAAGGTCGAGTAGCCTTTGACGAGGGCCTTCAAGGCAAAGATCAGCGCCTCGTGGTCTTCATCCTTGGTGACGAAGGCGCCGATACCGGCATCCAGGCAGCGGCGTACATAGAGGTCGGTGGCCTGGCCGGTAAGCACCATTATCTTCGGTGCGGGTTCCATGTTCTGCAGGCGCTTGATCACCTCCATGCCGTCCAGGCCGGGCAAGCCGATGTCCAGCACCACCACGTCCGGGCGCAGCTCCCGTGCCTTCTGCGCGACTTCACTGCCATCGCCCACTTCGCCGACGACGTGAAAACGTTCGCGCTCAAGTAGCAAGCGCAATGAAAGACGCACGATGGGGTGATCGTCGACGATCAGCACGGTTGTCATGTAGCTAACTCCTGTCGGAAGGTGGTCCGTTTCCTGAAACTGTCAGGAATACGTCTGCATCGGCTTTTTCAGCAGCGCTGCAAGATACTTCCATTCAGGATGATTGGTAACGGCGAGTATAGAACTGTTGAATAAGCAGCCGATACCTGTTGAAAAATCCTACAAGATGCTTGAGATAGGCATCGCCAAGCGAACCCTGGCGATGCCCAAGACAGATCAGGCGCAAGCGGCGTGTGGTTTTAGCACCCGTTCTATGGAGGCGGGGTTGTCGCGAAGAGCCTGGCCTACGCGGCTGGGGCGAGCCACCAATTGCCCAGAGCAGTTCGGGCAGCGGCCTTTCAAACGGGTATCGGCGCACGCACGGCAGAACGTGCACTCGAAGGAACAGATGAACGCATCCGGGCTGTCACCCGGCAGATCGGCATTGCAGCATTCGCAATTCGGGCGTAGCTCCAGCATGGACGTGACTCCGGTTCGAGAGAGGTACAGCGGAGTCTGCTACGGGCTTCAGGCGCTTGGCAATGGTCAATCGCCAGGGCGATACAGGTGGGCGTGACCTGCCCGATACAGGGCGGACTCGGCAAAGGGGGCATCCCCAAGTACATGGCCGACGAGAATCAGCGAGGTGCGGCGAAAGCCCTTGGCCGCCACGCGTTCGACGATATTCCCAAGGTTTCCACGCACCCAGTCCTGATCGGGCCAGGTGGCGCGATGGATCACGGCGATCGGGCAATCAGGGCCATAGTGGGGCATCAGCTCGTCCACGATACGCGGCAGGTGCTTCACCCCTAGATGAATGGCCAGGGTGCTGCCATGGCGGGCCAAGTCGCCCAATTGCTCGCCAGCCGGCATGGGGGAGCTGTCCCCGTAGCGTGTGAGAATCACGGTTTGCGCCACATCGGGCAGTGTCAGCTCGCAGCCGAGCAGGGCGGCGCTGGCGGCAGCGGCGGTAACGCCAGGTACGATCTGATAGTCGATGCCAAGTTCGCGCAGGTGGCGGATCTGTTCACCGATGGCGCCATAGAGACTTGGATCGCCGCTGTGGACACGAGCTACATCCAGCCCCTTTTCATGGGCATCGCGCATCGCCTCGATGATTTGCTCCAAGTGAAGCTGGGCACTGTTGATGACGGTGTGTGCCTGATGGCCTTCGAGGACGGCTGGCGGAACCAGCGAACCTGCGTAGATGATCACGGGGCACTGACGGATCAGGCGCTGGCCCTTGACCGTGATCAGATCCGGGTCGCCGGGGCCGGCACCAATGAAGTAGACCGTCATGGAGAGTCCTTGCAGATAAATGAATGAAGCGATTATCGGCCACAAGCAAGGGCGAGGGTAGCCGGGCCGAGCACAAGACGGGGCACGACAAGCCTGGCCGAACCGTGATGGTGGGTGGCAAGCGCCAATGCGGCACTCTCCGCCACGCCCCAGCAGCCGCTGTGGGCGAACACCGTTGGTGAACGGTGGCTCAATAGCGGTTCGAATGGCTGTAGTTGTACCGAGTCGAATACGGTTAGCGGAAGGCCCAGTCGCGCGCAGAGTTGCCGCAACCCTGGTTCATCGGCCTTGGTTGGAATGCTGGCAATGCCGCCAAGTGCCGTCAGTGGCAGGCCATGCGCATCCAGTGTCTGGCGTAGCAGGGTGTCGAGCGTGGCCGCCGGGCAGCCTTCGCGGCAACCGAAGCCTGCATAGAGCAGGGACGAGGACACCCCGCAGGCCATCAAGCCTGGCTGGAGCGACGGTACAGCCAAGCGCTGATCAGGCCCAGCGCTACCCAGAAGGCCGCGTTGGTCAGCCAGGAGGCGAACACGAATTGGGTTTCCAGCGCTTCGGGGGCCAGGCTTTGATGCACTTCAGGCTGCGGCGCGCCGATCACGTGTGGCAGCACCAGCAGGGCGGCGCCCACGACCTTGAGCAAACCGTGGCGAGCGAAAACCAGCAGTGCCAGGCCCAGTGCGGTCGCTGCAGCGGTGCCGATCCACCAGGTTTGGCGTTGCCCCAGTTCAGCGGCGGCCGTGCCGGGCAGTTCCGGTGGCAAGCCAAGGGTGGGCGCCAGGCAGAACACCGCGAAACCGGCCAGGCCCCACAGTGCGCCGGTGGCTACGCGGCTGGGTTCGCGCAGGCTGTACAGTGCAGCCAGGATCAGCGCGAAACCAACGGCCACGACGAGATTGCCGCCAGTGGTGGACAGCACGCGTTGCCAGCCATCTTCCGGCGACCAGGCTTGTTCACTGTGTTCGTGGGTGTGAGCGGCTTGGCCCTCATGGCTGTGCGGCTCGACAGCGGGGGGAGCGGACTCGTAGGTTTCCGCTTCGAGGATCAGGGGTGTAACCCAGAAACTCTGCAGCAAAGTCAGCAGGAGGGCGGCAAGCAGGCCGCTGAAGCCTGCCGTACGGGCGATGCGCTTGATCATGCGGGCAGGCTCAGTGGCAGGGGAAGGCGGCGCTGTGGCGAGTATCGTGGGCGGCGTTGTGCACTGCCTCAATGTGCGAAAACCCTGCGAAGTAGACCAGGCACAGGCCCAGCAGGCTGGCACCAACGGCGATGACGACACGCTGGCTCAGGGTAACGGGGGTGGCGACGGTGTGTTTGGCGCTGGTGACGGGCATGACGCGTTCCTCTGCTTTTTGTGGGCAATGGGCAGGCGCGGCAACCCCGAGCGCGAAGTGCCCAGGGGAATGCGACAGCGCCCGCCCACCGCGGGGTGTTCATGAACGCCAGGCCGGTCTCCGGGCTCACGAGGAGGAGCAGGGCTCCTTGTAAAGGGTCACCTTCCCATGCCAGGGGTGCTGGCACAGTGGTCTAGACGCTTCGCTCGCTTACCGTTGCGGGGGCAGCACCGGCTTTGTCCACCCCTGTCGGGGGTTGTGACGCACCGGTTTCCCGTTTCACCCCTGATGGGGCACCTGAACGCAAGGCGTAAGGAGAGCACGGGGCGGGATGCACGTCAAATGCAGTTACATTTCAACAGCGATTTTGCGTTGTTGTCGCTTTGTTGTTGCTCCTCTATGCGGGTTGGTTCAGGCGCAGCCAAATGCGAGGGCAGGGGGCCGAGCGTAGGTTTTCCCGGGAGCAAGCCCGTAGCGAGGGGACCCCGGAGCGCAGCGTAGGGGCCGGAGTAGGTCGCCGTAAAGGCGAAAGGGTTAATGTGCGCCTCCATGGTGAATGAATATTCACGCTATCTGAATGCCGTCCTTAAATCTGGGCTTTGAAGTTTGAAGTTTGAAGTTTGAAGTTTTGGTTTCTGGATGCGTGAGCATATCCATTTGCCAAGGTGACGCTCAATCACCTTTCCGCTCTTACAGCGGGTCACTTTTTGGCAGACGCCCCAAAAAGTAACCAAAAAAGTCTGGCTCCTATCATCCGGCCCCTGCGCTGCGCTCCGGGGTTCCCTCGCTCCGGGCTTGCTCCGGGAGGACCGCGCTGAACGGCCCCTCCTGGGCCGCAGCGCTTGACGGGCATCCATGCCCGTCACCTCCCTGCGCAAGCCCTGCGCTCGGCCTCCTGAAGTCGCACCAGGTGGCGTCTGAACTACCGCGCGCTAGAAGCAAGAGCAAAGCGAAGCAAAAGAAAATTTGCCTCGCATTTATAGTTTTAATATTGAATGTGCGGCTGGTTCAGTTGTTGTTGTTGTTGTTGTTGTTGTTGTTGTTGTTGTTGTTGTTGTTGTTGTTCGGGTTTGGTATTTCATGCTCCGCTTTTGCTTTTAATGCGCGATATTCCAGGCGCTGCAAATTGCGACGTCAGTAGGCCGAGCGTAGGGCTTGCGGAGGGAGGTGACGGGCATGGATGCCCGTCAAGCGCTGCGGCCCAGGAGGGGCCGTTCAGCGCGGTCCTCCCGGGAGCAAGCCCGTAGCGAGGGAACCCCGAAGCGAAGCGTAGGGGCCGGATGATAGGAGCCAGCGGTTTTTGCCTACTTTTGCCCAAGAGCAAAAGTAGGTCGCCGTAAAGGCGAAAAGGTGAATGAGCGCCTCCATGGCGAATGGATATTCACGCTATCTGAATGCCGCCCTTAAATCTGTGCTTTGAAGTTTGAAGTTTGAAGTTTGAAGTTTGAAGTTTGAAGTTTGAAGTTTGAAGTTTGAAGTTTGAAGTTTGAAGTTTTGGTTTCTGGATACGTGAGCATATCCATTTGCCAAGGTGACGCTCAATCACCTTTCCGCTCTTACAGCGGGTCACTTTTTGGCAGACGCCCCAAAAAGTAACCAAAAAAGTCTGGCTCCTATCATCCGGCCCCTGCGCTGCGCTCCGGGGTTCCCTCGCTCCGGGCTTGCTCCGGGAGGACCGCGCTGAACGGCCCCTCCTGGGCCGCAGCGCTTGACGGGCATCCATGCCCGTCACCTCCCTGCGCAAGCCCTGCGCTCGGCCTCCTGAAGTCGCATGAGGTGGCGCCTGAACTACCGCGCGCTAGAAGCAAGAGCAAAGCGAAGCAAAAGAAAATTTGCCTCGCATTTATGGTTTTAATATTGAATGTGCGGCTGGTTCAGTTGTTGTTGTTGTTGTTCGGATTAGGTATTTCAAGCGCCGCTTTTGCTTTTCATGCGCGATATCCCAGACGCTGCAAATTGCGACGTCAGTAGGCCGAGCGTAGGGCTTGCGGAGGGAGGTGACGGGCATGGATGCCCGTCAAGCGCTGCGGCCCAGGAGGGGCCGTTCAGCGCGGTCCTCCCGGGAGCAAGCCCGTAGCGAGGGAACCCCGAAGCGAAGCGTAGGGGCCGGATGATAGGAGCCAGCGGTTTTTGCCTACTTTTGCCCAAGAGCAAAAGTAGGTCGCCGTAAAGGCGAAAAGGTGAATGAGCGCCTCCATGGCGAATGGATATTCACGCTATCTGAATGCCGCCCTTAAATCTGTGCTTCAAAGTTTTGGTTTATGGATGCATGGGCATATCCATTTGCCAAAGCGACGCTCAACCACCTTTCCGCTCTTACAGCGGGTCACTTTTTGGCAGACGCCCCAAAAAGTAGCCAAAAAGGTCTGGCGGCATGACTCACCCACATGGGTTACAAATCAGATCACGCACATAGGTAACAGTCTTTGACTGACAGGGTCGGTATTCGAGGTTCTGACCATGCCTTGGCGAGAGCTGAAACCTATGGACCTGAAAATGCTTTTCATCGCGGATTCCTGCAAGGGGCGCCCAGCTTCAGCGCCCCATGCCAGGCCTACGAGATCAGCCGAAAGACCGGCTACAAATGGGTCGAGCGATTGTGCGAACAGTTGACCACCTGCCACCCCACGCGTAGCCTTGCCGCTTCGAGGTTCTTCGGCTGCGCCGAAGCTAAGACGGGAACGCGGTACAAGCCGCGGCTGCCCCCGCAACTGTAAGCACCGACAACGGATCGACACAGCCACTGCGCCCAAGCGCGGGAAGGCGTCATCCCACAAGCCCCCGCAGAGAGAGGGCGAAGCAGTGCAAGCCAGGAGACCTGCCTCGGACGATTTCGACTTTCAACCGGGCGGGGTGATCCGGTGGCGAACAAGCCCGGCCACTGGCCCGTGGCTCTCGTCCCGCATGCCCGCCATCCTGCCAAGGGCATTGCGACATGAAAACACTGGCCAAGCTACCCGTCACCATCGTCACCGGCTTCCTCGGCTCGGGCAAAACCACGTTGCTCCGGCACATGCTCGACAATGCCCAAGGCCGCCGTATCGCGGTAATCGTCAATGAATTCGGCGAACTGGGCATCGACGGCGAAATTCTCAAGCAGTGCAGCATCGGTTGCACCGAGGAAGAAGCCAGCGGACGCGTCTACGAACTGGCCAATGGCTGCCTGTGCTGCACCGTACAGGAAGAGTTCTTCCCAGTAATGCGCGAATTGGTGGCGCGCCGTGGCGACCTCGACCACATTCTCATTGAAACCAGCGGCCTGGCCCTGCCAAAACCCCTGGTACAGGCCTTCCAGTGGCCGGAAATTCGCAATGCCTGCACTGTGGACGCCGTCATCACCGTGGTCGACAGCCCGGCGGTGGCCGCCGGCACATTCGCAGCCTATCCAGACCAGGTAGATGCCCAGCGCAAGCTCGACCCCAACCTGGACCACGAATCGCCGCTGCACGAACTGTTCGCCGACCAACTGGCCAGTGCCGACCTGGTGGTGCTCAACAAGGCCGACCTGATCGACGCCCAAGGCCTGGCTAAGGTCCGGGCGGAAGTCGCCGAAGAGCTGCCGCCAGCAGTCAAGGTGATCGAAGCCAGCAGCGGTCGCCTGCCACTGGACGTACTACTGGGCGTGGGGGCTGAATCCGAGGCGCATATCGACGGTCGCCGCACCCACCACGATTCGCACCACGATGACGACGACCATGACGATCATGACCACGATGCCTTCGACTCCATCTCCATCGACCTGCCCGAAGCCGATGAAAGCTTGCTGCTCGATGCCCTGACCCAGTTGGTGGTCGAATTCGGCATTCTGCGCGCCAAAGGCTTCGCGGCCATTCCGGGCAAGCCGATGCGCCTGCTGGTGCAGGGCGTGGGCACGCGCTTCGACAAGCATTTCGATCGCGCCTGGCGCGCCGACGAGCCGCGTATCACCCGCCTGGTGCTGATCGGCCAGGAGCTGAACGCCAGTGAACTGGAAGCGCGACTGCGCAAGGCCCTGGGCGCCTGACCCATGCACCTGCTGCGGACCCAGCCCGGCGGTTTCGTGCCGGACGACAGCATCGCCGACCTCGGCCAGACCCCCGCCGACCTGGTGATCCTCTGCAGCGGCGATTCGCACCTGGCGTTGCTCGCCGACACCGCCGAGCAACTGCCGCCTGGCTTCCCCAGCGTACGTCTGGCCAACCCTATGCAGGTGCAGAACCATGCTTCGGTCGACCTGTATGTCGATCAGGTGCTGCGCCATGCCAAGGTGATCCTGGTCTCGCTGCACGGCGGCGTCGGCTACTGGCGCTATGGCGTCGAACAGCTGGTCGAACTGGCAGCGCGCGGGGTGCAGTTGATTCTGGTGCCCGGCGATGATCGCCCGGACCCCGAACTTACCGGTTTGAGCACGGTGGCCCCCGAGCAGGCGGACCGCCTGTGGCACTACCTGCGCCAGGGCGGCAAGGCCAATGCCGTCAACCTGTTCAACTGCATCGCTAGCCAGTGGCTGGGCTGCGACTACGCCTGGGACGAGCCTCAACCGCTGCCCCGGACCGCCGTCTATCACCCCACCAAGGCCAGTGCATCAATCCAAGACTGGTATGGCCATTGGCGCCCGGAACAGCCGGTGGCACCGGTGCTGTTTTACCGCTCGCACTTGCAGGCGGCCAATACCGCATTCATCGACGTGTTTTGCAAGCGCTTGCAGAAGGCCGGGCTCAATCCATTGCCCATCGCGGTGGCCAGCCTCAAGGAAAGCGCCTGCCTGGAGCAGGTCGAGGCCTGGCTGGAAGAGGTCGAAGCCGAAGTCCTGATCAACACGACCGGGTTTGCCCTGTCCAGCCCAGAGCGACCCAATTCGCGACCATTCCGGCGCGACATTCCAGTTCTGCAAGCGATCTGCGCCCAGGACAACCAGCCCGGCTGGGAGGCAAGCGAGCAGGGCCTGGGCGCCCGCGACCTGGCCATGCATATCGCCTTGCCCGAGCTTGACGGGCGCATCATCACCCGGCCAGTGAGTTTCAAGGATCTGGCCTGGCGCAGCGAGCGTAGCCAGGCGGACGTGGTGTGCTACCGCGCCCATCCCGAGCGCATGGATTTCGTTGCCGAGTTGGCGCGCCGCTGGGTGGAGCTTGCGCGCCTGCCCAATGGCCAGAAACGCATCGCCCTGGTGCTGGCCAACTACCCGACCCGTGACGGGCGCATTGGCAACGGTGTCGGCCTGGATACGCCGGCCGCTGCATTGAATATCCTCAAGGCCCTGCAGGACGAGGGGTATCCGACGAGCGAGCTGCCTGGCAGCGGCACCGCGTTGATCCATCAACTGCTGGGCGGTGTCACCAACGACCTCGACCACGTGGACCAGCGCCCCTGTGCCCAGAGCCTGAGCCTGGCGGATTATCAGGCAGCCTTTGAACGTCTGCCGGATGCCAACCGCCAAGCCGTGCTGGAGCGCTGGGGGCCGCCCGAGCAGGACCCGATGTTCCGCAGTGGCCGCCTGATGGTAGCGGGTCTGCGCTTTGGCCTGACCTTCGTTGGCATCCAGCCCGCACGCGGCTACCAGGTCGATCCCAGCGCCGTCTACCACGACCCCGATCTGGTTCCGCCGCACGGCTACCTGGCGTTCTACTTCTGGATGCGTCATGCCTACGCCGCCGATGCGGTGATCCATGTCGGCAAGCACGGCAACCTCGAATGGCTGCCTGGCAAGGGGGTCGGCCTATCCGCCCAATGTTGGCCCGATGCATTGCTAGGGCCGCTGCCGAACATCTACCCGTTCATCGTCAACGACCCGGGTGAGGGCGCACAGGCAAAGCGCCGTACCCAAGCGGTGATCATCGACCACCTGATGCCGCCACTGACCCGCGCCGAAACCTACGGCCCGCTGCGCCACCTGGAACAACTGGCCGATGAATACTACGAGGCGCAACTGCTTGACCCGCGGCGTGCCCGCGAGCTTCAGCGCGACATACTCGAACTGGTCAAGGTCAACCATATCGACCGCGAACTTCAGCTCGAAGGCCAGCTGGACGACGCAACGGTATGGTTGCCGCGTCTGGATACGTACCTGTGCGACCTCAAGGAGTCGCAGATCCGCGATGGCTTGCATGTGTTCGGCCAATCTCCTGAAGGACGGCTGCGCCTAGATACCTTGCTCGCCTTGCTGCGGGTAGAGCGTGGCGATGGTCGTGGTGGCAACGCCAGCTTGCCGCGAGCCCTGGCCAAGGCGCTGGAACTTGGCTTCGATCCGCTGGACTGCGAGCTCGGTCAACCCTGGCAAGGGCCGCGCCCCGACGTGTTGCAGGCCGTCAGCGGTTCGGCGTGGCGAACCTGTGGCGACACCCGCGAACGCCTCGAACTGATGGCCTTGCAGGTGATCGAGCAAGCCCTGGCCGGCACGCTGCGACTGCCCGAGCAAGCCCCGTGGCAGTCGGTACGTGAGGTGGTGCAGGCGCTGCAGGACGAGGTCGCGCCGAATCTGGATGCTTGTGGGGCGGCCGAAATCGGCAGCCTGCTGGCAGCGCTGGAGGGGCGCTTCGTGCCTGCCGGCCCCAGTGGTGCGCCCAGCCGTGGCCGTCTGGACGTACTGCCCACCGGCCGCAATTTCTACACCGTGGATGTACGCAACCTGCCCACGACCACGGCTTGGCGCCTGGGCTTCGCTTCGGCCAACCTTGTCTTGGAGCGTCATCTGCAGGACCATGGCGACCATCTGCGCCAATTGGGCCTGTCGGTCTGGGGCACGGCAACCATGCGCACGGGGGGCGACGACATCGCCCAGGCCATGGCATTGATGGGCGTTCGGCCGGTGTGGGCGACCGGTAGCCAGCGGGTCGATGATTTCGAGATATTGCCCCTGAGCCTGCTGGACCGCCCTCGGGTGGACGTGACCTTGCGTGTTTCGGGCTTTTTCCGAGATGCCTTCGGAAACCTGATCCGGCTGTTCGATGCCGCCGTGCAAGCGGTGGCTGCACTGGATGAGCCAGATGACCTTAACCCTCTGGCGGCTCGGGTGCGCAGTGAGCGTGAAGTGCTGATCGCACAAGGCGTCTCGGCCGAGCAGGCCGCCCGTGAAGCGGGTTGGCGGGTTTTCGGTGCCAAGCCAGGCGCCTATGGCGCCGGCGTGCAGAACGCCATCGATGGACGCTTGTGGCAGCAGCGTGAGGACCTGGCCGAGGTCTACCTCAACCACGGTGGTTATGCCTATGGCAGCGCTGACCAGGGCACACCGGCACGCACTCAGTTCGCCCGTCGCCTGAGTCAGGTGCAGGCGGTGTTGCAGAACCAGGACAACCACGAGCACGACGTGCTCGACTCCAACGACTATTACCAATTCCAGGGTGGCATGCTGGCGGCCTCGGAGACGCTGGCCGGTACGACAGTGGCCAGTTATCACGGCGATCACAGCCAGGTCGACCGCCCCCGTATCCGTACCCTGAAGGAAGAGCTGAACCGGGTCATTCGTGCGCGTGCGCTGAACCCCAAGTGGATCGACGGGGTGAAGCGCCACGGTTACAAGGGGGCTTTCGAAATGGCCGCGACGGTCGACAACCTGTTCGCCTTCGATGCCACCACGCACCTGATCGATGACCATCATTACCAGTCCCTGGCCGATGCCTATGTGCTCGACCCGGCGACGCGCGAATTCATGCGCGAGCACAATCCAGAGGCCCTGCGCGATCTGACCGAGCGCTTGCTGGAGGCTCAGCAACGAGGCCTCTGGCAGGCCCCAGGCGATTATCGAGAGGCCCTCGAGGAGCAGTTGCTCGACGGCGAGGAACAGGCTTGAAATGAGTGAACCCGTACAATTTCCCCTGGCGGCCGTGGTTGGCGCCGACGACCTCAAGCTGGCGCTGTGCCTGACGGCCATCGACCCGAGGATTGGCGGCGTACTGATCGAAGGTCCGCGCGGCATGGCCAAGAGCACCTTGGCGCGTGGTTTGGCGGATTTGCTGGGTGAAGGGCCGTTTGTCACCTTGCCTTTGGGCGCCAGTGAAGAGCGGCTGGTCGGTACGCTTGACCTGGACGCGGCGCTGGGCCAGGGCAAGGCGCAGTTTTCCCCAGGAGTGTTGGCCCAGGCTGACGGCGGCGTGTTGTACGTCGATGAAGTCAACCTGCTGCCCGATACCCTGGTGGACTTGCTGCTGGATGTGGCGGCCAGCGGAACCAACCGAGTCGAGCGCGACGGCATTTCTCATCGCCACAGCGCCCGGTTCGTGCTGATTGGCACGATGAACCCGGAAGAGGGCGAGCTGCGCCCGCAACTGCTGGACCGGTTTGGCTTGAATGTGGCTCTTGAAGGGGTGCCTACCCCAGACGCTCGTCAGCACATCATTCGCCGCCGTCTGGCTTTTGACAGCGACCCTCAAGCGTTCTGCGCGCAATGGGCCGCAGCCCAGGCGCAACTGCGTGAACGCTGTCAGGCCGCGCGTCAGCGGCTCGAGCGTATTGCCCTGGATGACCAGGCTCTGGCCTGGATCACCGAGCGCTGCTTCGCCGCTGGCGTCGATGGCCTGCGTGCCGATCTGGTCTGGCTGCGAGCAGCCCGCGCCCACTGCGCCTGGCGCGGCGCCGAAGTCATTGCAGAGGAAGATGTCGACGCCGTAGCGGAGTTCGCCCTGCGCCACCGCCGTCGGGTCTCGCCCCCCGCCATGCCGCCATCGGCAGCGCCTGAGGGCGGCCAAGGAGAAGGGCAAAGGCAAGGCGGGCAGGGTGATTGGGGCGCCATGGCGCCTCAGCCGGTAGCCACCGGGGCCCGCCGCGAGGTGCCGAACTGGGCAAAAAAGCCCTGAGCATCCGCCCGCCTGACGCCAAGGCGACGGATGCCAGGCCCCGCGTCGGACCGCTCAAGGGCGCCAGCCGGGGCCGTGTTCAGGCGGCTGCCACCGGCCGGGTTGCCTGGTTGCCGACCCTGCTCAAGGGGCGGCCACGCGTGCGCAAGGATCTGTGCTGGCAACAGCGGCGGGCCCAAGCGAACGAATTATGGCTGGTGATCGTCGACGCCTCAGCGTCGACCCGTCGTCACCAGGCGTTGGCACACACCAAAGGGCTGCTGGCAGAGCTGTTCGACCAGGCCTATCGCCAGCGAGCGCGTCTGGCCTTGCTGACCGCCAGCGGAGGTACGCCACAATGGCAGCGCCATGGCCTCAAGGCCTCTGCAGCGTTGCAACCCTGGTTGCAGGCGCTGGGCGCCGGTGGTGGTACCCCCCTGATCGCGGCCTTGGACCAGGCTCGTCAGTGGCTGCTGGCGCGGCGCAAGGCCTGTCCACAGGAGCTGCAGCGCTGCCTGGTGTTCACCGATGGCCGCCTGCAGCGTTGGGGCGCTGTGCAACCACTGGCTTGCGACACCCTGCTGGTGGATATGGAAATGGCGCCAGTACGCCTGGGGCGTGCCAGACAATTGGCCGAAGAACTGCAAGCCGAATACCGGCACCTGCAAAACTTCAAGGTAATGCAAAAGTGACACTTGTCAGCAGGCTGCGACACTGTGCCGCAATAAGGAAAGTTGCCGTGGCAGTAACAGCACATGTTTCACAGGTGCGTGCACTGGCACGCACTTGTGTCACCCGCAGCTATTACTTCGGCATCGACCAAGGTTGCAGGTCATAACCTTTTTCGGAGAGTTCGGCACGCACTTCCTCGATCAGGTTCGCCCATTGCGCTGGGTCGGAATAGATACGCGAGGAAACCTGTTTGCTGCCGATACGGGTGCTGGTCCGGTCGATGACTGCCAGACTCAGCTCGCCCGAACCGTTTGGGGCATCCCAGGCAACGCACTGGAAGGGTTCAAAGGCATGGTCGGCAATCAGCAGTGCTTCGTTGACACGGAGCGGGGCATTCATGGTTCGGTCTCTCTATGGTCCCAAACATCGAAGTGAAGTCCGCGTTGTCGAGTGCTCGCTAAAACATTTCGCGATACGCAGCGCGGGGTTATTCGTACTGATGCTCCAAGTCGGTGTTCAAGTCACATGGCAGTTGTAAATTTTTTGGGGGCGGAGAAATGACTCTCCATTCTACGCCCCGTGTGACGTCATCAACCGGTGAAAATTCCCTTGTCGAATTGTAGCCACTCCCGTTTACAGACAAACGGTAGTGGGCGGCGCCAAGTTCGTTGCTACTGTTAATTCGGGCGTCGCAACTTACTGTTTTCATGTAAAAAACCATAATTTGGCGCCAAGGAAAGGTTATGCACGAGCCTGCATCTCAACGCCGCTTGCTCATTGTCGATCCTTGCGACGATTGCCACCGTCTTTTGCCAGGCCTGAGTGGAGCGGGCTGGGACGTGCATAGCTGTACGCTGGGCGCTGCGCTGGAGTACCCATGCGATGTCGGCTTGCTGCGCCTGCAGGCGTCGCACCTGCGCCACCCCGACGCAGTCAAGGACATGATCAAGCGCAGCAACACCGAATGGATTGCCGTGTTGAGCGCTGAAGAGCTGCGCATGCAGAACGTCGGAGATTTCGTCTGCGAGTGGTTCTTCGATTTCCACACCTTGCCGTTCGATGTGTCCAGGGTTCAGGTTACCTTGGGGCGTGCGTTTGGCATGGCGCGCTTGCGTGGCAAAGGTGCGATGCAGGTGGAGGAGCTTGAGCACGAACTGCTTGGCGACAGCAGGCCCATCCGTGAACTGCGCAAGTTGTTGGGCAAACTGGCGCCGACCGAATCGCCGGTGCTGATCCGGGGAGAAAGTGGCACGGGCAAAGAGTTGGTGGCCCGCACGTTGCACCGTCAGTCGCAACGCTTCGATCAACCGTTTATCGCCATTAACTGCGGCGCGATCCCGGAACACCTGATCCAGTCCGAACTGTTCGGTCATGAAAAGGGGGCTTTCACGGGTGCCCACCAGCGCAAGGTCGGGCGAATCGAAGCAGCGCACGGCGGTACGCTCTTTCTCGATGAAATCGGTGACTTGCCGTTGGAGTTGCAAGCCAATTTGCTGCGTTTTCTGCAAGAGAAGCACATCGAACGGGTGGGAGGCAGCCAACCTATCCCCGTTGACGTCAGGGTACTGGCCGCGACCCATGTGGACCTGGAAAAGGCCATCGAACAGGGCCGCTTTCGCGAAGACCTCTATTACCGGCTGAACGTCCTGCAGGTCGTGACTGCGCCCCTGCGTGACCGCCATGGTGACCTGTCGATGCTCGCCAACCACTTTTCGCATTTCTACAGCCTGGAAACAGGGCGCAGACCGCGTTCGTTCAGCGACCATGCGCTGGCTGCGATGGGCCGACACGACTGGCCGGGTAATGTGCGGGAACTGGCCAATCGTGTGAGGCGAGGTTTGGTCCTGGCCGAAGGGCGGCAGATTGAGGCGCAGGACCTTGGTTTGCAGGTAGTGGAGCAACAGGATCAACCGCTGGGCACGCTGGAGGACTACAAGCACCGCGCGGAACGTCAGGCATTGTGCGATGTGCTCAACCGGCACAGCGATAACCTGAGCATCGCGGCGCGGGTGCTCGGGGTGTCGCGGCCAACCTTCTATCGCCTGCTGCACAAGCATCAGATCAGGTAAGCATTCAGCCGGGCTGACTCAACGTGTGGGGTTGTTCGGAAGCAGCCTGGACACTTTGGCACTGCGTCTCAACTCGACTGCGCAATATGCCCGTCGGCAATTTCCTCGACAGCCTCGTCCTCGCCCGGCAGCGCTGTGATCACACTGAAGTCACTGACCTCCACCTCGCCACCGCCGTACCCCAGCAAATGGAAAGAAAACGCCTTGCGCTCAGTCGGGTTGTCGAAACCGAACTCCATGTCCAGAGGCTGGTCCGCCGTTACCAGCATTTCTTCAGGTAGCCCCAATGGTACATCCTGCTCTAGCTCTTTGGCTTTGAGCTGAATGTAGGCATTGTGCTGCGGGTCGAGGGAGCGGATCTTGACCCGTACCCTGGTGTGCGAGCCCTCCGGCAGTTCCAGATACTGTGCGCCGATCAGGTTATCGGCCCAGTCGTCGTGTATTCGGGCTTGCAGCGGGATGGCGGACGGACCGCCGAACTGGTAGCGAAGGTTCAGCGGTGTCTGCAGCAAGGACTGGTCGAGCACTCCGGCCAGAGCGCTGATCTGCAGCCCGGTAATCGCATCGCCTGGCCCCAGGTACTTGGCTTGGTCGGCAATGAATCCCTCGCTGGCGTATCGCCGGCAGCGCTGCTGGAAGTCGCACTCGGTGAACACGCCCTTGCCGTCATGGTAGCGAAGCATGCCGTTGGTGTAGGCGATCATCTCGCGGCCACTGTCATAGTCGCGAAACAGCGAGCGCCCGCCGAGGGCGGCGGGAATGGGCAGTGCGAAGTAATCGAGCAACGAAGTGGCTAGGTCGATATGCCCATAGGTGCCGCGGTTCACGCGGGGCAATGCGGCTTGCTCGGGGGCGAGGGTGAGGTTGAAACCCCAGGATGATGCCAGGCGTACTCCGTCGATGCCGTGGGACTCATCGGACGTAACCACTACCAGGGTATCCTTGAGGACACCCTGTTGTTCGAGGCTGTCGAGAAACGCGCCAATGGAATCGTCCAGATAGGCCACTGCCGCCTGCTTGGCGGTATCGTACCGCTCCAGGTACTGCTCGGGCGCCGAGTAGGGCTGGTGCGTGCCCACGGTCAGCAGGGTGAGCATCCACGGCTTGTCCTGTTTGCGTAGCTGGCCCACGTAGTCCAGCGCACCCTCGAAGAAGGCCCGGTCATCCTTGCCCCAGGGGAACTCCAGGTAGTTCCCGTTGCGGAACCATTCCTGGCCATTCACCGAGTCAAAGCCAATGTGCGGCATGATCCGGTCCTTGGCCATGAAACGCAGGCCTGCACCCTGCAAGTAATGGGTGGTGAATCCTGCCTGACGCAGCTGCGCCGGCAGGCAAGCCTGATTGCGCTGTTGCTGCGTCAACAGCTCCATGCCCTTGGGAGTGCCGTTGGCGAGCTTGTCGTAGTCACCACAGAGCATGGCGTACAGGCCGCGAATGGTCTGGTGGGTATGCAGCACGTAATCCGGGGTATTCATGCCGCGCTCTGCCCAGTGGCTGAGCTTGGGCATCAGCTCTTCGTCGAAGCGGCTATTCAGGGCCTGGCGATTAGGCCTGATATAAGCCCCGGGAATACCTTCGAGGGTAATCACCAGCAGGTTGCGCGCCTGGCCGGGCACGCCCAACAGCTTGCGGCCATGCAAGTCGGACTGGGTAAGGCCCGCGCTTGGCAGCGGGGTTACGGGCTGTTGTTCGCCAAACGCATCGAGGGCACGTTGCTGCACGCTTCCGACGCCTGCTGCCAGCAGTTGGTGGGAGAGGTTGTATTGGCGCCATTGGTCGGCGTCCGACGGCGCCAGGTGCTGACCGCTCCAGTGCAGGCCGAACAGCAGCACGGGAATGGCCCAGGCCTTGCGGGGTAAGGGAGTAGCAGGCGAACGGACCCCGAACGATAGGCTCGCCAGCCACCCCAGCAGGCCCAGCGCCAGTGCCCAGGGTAGCCAGGCATGGGCAAGGCCGCCACCGGTGGAGTTTTCCACGAACTGTGGGTCGGTCAGGTAGCCCAGGTCGGCGGCGGTGGGCAGCCGGCCCACTGCACTCACCAGCTCCGCCGAAGTCACCCAGAACCCGGCCCAGGCCAGAAGCACCGGCAGGGCCAGCCACCAGGGGCGGCGATGCAGTGCCAGCACCAGCAGGCTGCCGATCGCGAGGTCCGACAGGTAACCAAAAGCGTTGGACCAACCCAACATGGCGCGCGCGCCCAGTGGGATCACCAGCACCAAGGTCGCCAGGGCGGCAAGACGGGTGCGAGGGTGGCCTAACAGGTCATTCACGAAAACTTTCCTTATTGCCATTAAAACGTCATGTTTCTGTGCTCGATGATAACAGGCCAAGTTCAGGAAAGCGGTCGGTTACAAGGTTGGTTACCAATTGCCGGGCCGGGCAGGCCCGGACAACTCAGAAGTAGTAAGGGAATTTGAGGCTGAAGGAGAAGTCCGGCGCATCATCGGTCAGCCCGATGGACAGGTTCGGTACGATCGTCAGGTTGTTGGTCGCAGCGAATGTCATGCCAATGTTGAAGTTCGCAGCGTTGTAGTCACTGTTGCTGATCGACTGCCAGTCGCCCCCGTCAGGCTTGATCTTGCTCTTGCTCGAGAACTGGTCGGTTACCGAGAACGACATACTCATCTTCTCGTTGAGGGCAAAGGCGATACCGCCGCCGATCTGCCACGAGTCCCCGAGTTTCACGTCCCCGCCAACCTTGGAATTGACCTGCGGGCTGATGTCGCTGAACGAGTCCTGCATGTTGTAGGTGTACTGCAGGCTGGCGAACAACACGGCCGGGTCGAACGTCTTGACCAGCGAGATGCCGGGCGAGATCGACCAGACACCATTGCCGGTCGGCAGGTCTTCCGGAACCGCCAGGTTGTCGTTGCCAGGGCTCTGGATCAGCTTGATGCCATAGGGGTCCTTGCCGGTGGGTGCCTTGACGCGCAGTGTAGCCACGGCGTCCGGCCAGGTTTCGTCTTCGTCGAGGAACTTGTAGGCGATCCCGAAGTTGACGTCGCCGATGGCCGGGTCGCGGGTCACCGTATCATCGGACGTCACCCCAGCGGCACCGCCTGCGCCGCCTGAGGAGTAGGTGGATTCGCGGTAGACGATCGGGACGTTTATATCGAACTGCCAGCGCTGATCCATGTTGTAGCGGGCTGTCAGGTCCAGGGTCCAGTTGTCCGCCTTGATACGGTCGATGTTGATATTGCCCAGGAAAATCGAATCCAGCGCCAGGAATCCGTTGAGGGTAAGGGCGCGGGTGTCGTAATGGGTATAGGTCAGGCCGGTCTCGACGCTGAACTTGCCGCCACCGAAAAAGCCGCTGGCTTCGTCATACAGGTTGGACACGCTTTGCGCGGGCTCGGAATTGTCCTGCAACGATTGTCCGTAGGAACTGCCTGTGGTACCGGGCGCGCCAGAGGCCACGGTCTGGCTGCCCTTGACCCCTTCGGCAGGCGATTTGGTCAGGCGTTTCGGGGCTGGGGCCTGAGGTGCCTCTTCGACCTGGCGCAGTCGTTGCTCCAGCACCATCAATGCGTTCTGTTGTGCTTCATAGCGCTGTTTCAGCGCGATAAGCTCCTGTTTCAGCGCTTCGACCTCCGGGTCGGCCGCAGCCTGGAGCAGAGTGGCCGGTGCCAGGGTACTCAAACAGACGATAGCTCTTAGCGTCAACAAACGGTGCATGGGTTAGCCGTCCCTTCTGACTGACTGCATTCGATGAGACTGAGCGTAGATCAGTATCCGAGGTTTCGAAGGCCTTTGAGCTGGTCCAGGTTGACATTCATCGTGCCGGCCGTGCGAGCACTGTCTCGCATCACGACATTGAGCGACGTCAGGTTGCTGACCCGGTTGCTGGCACCGAGCAATGTCGTGTTCTGCATCAGTCCACCTTGGCCGATGCGCTGGAAGGTGTTGCCCTGGTTGTTATTGGCAACGATGCTCATCTGAACCCCGGTGCCGGAAGCTGACACGTTCAGCGAACCCGCACCGTTGCTGCCGGTCAGCGAGGAGCCGTCAGTCAGGGCTTGACCTTGGGGGCTGCTGGTTGGGGCCTGGTTGCCCTTGGTCACGTTGATGGCGACATTGTTGTGTGCTGTGTTGAAGTCACCCGCGGCACGTACCACCTGGGTCACGCCTTCGGTGGTGTTCAGGCCGCTGCCGCCGGTGACGGTCCCTGTGCCATTGCTCGTGGGTTGGGAGGTGCCGGTGCCTTTTTCGTCGATCATCGACACATAGAACTGCGGCTTGATGGTCGATTGCTGAATCTGCATCGAAGACGTTGCGCCAATCACCTCGCCATTGGCGTTCTGCCAGGTGCTGGTCATGACGATGCCGAAGCTGACGATCCGTCCGGGCATCACGTAGCGGCCACGCAGGTTGGCCAGCTCCTGATCCTTCAGCTCGATGGGTTTGAATGTCTCTGCCTGGGTCGGCAGGGTAGCGGCCAGGCACATCAAGGCCAGCCAGGTAGAAGTTTTCATGGGGAGCTCCCGGAGCGTCTTGCCCATTGATTGCTAGAAGAAGTCGCTTTGGATAAAGCCAAAGTCCATCAACTCAGCGTCCTGCACCGGCGTGAAGTTACTGATGCGGTTCTTGGCGCTCAGCGGCAACGGTGGGTCGAGCAGGATGTTGTTCTTGTCGTATCCCTGGCCAATGACGGCGAAGATGATGCCGTTCCAGCCCTTGAGAAAGTCCTCTACCTTGAAGCGCTTGTGGCCCAGCACCGGATCGCCGATGTAGACCCAACCACGATCGACCTTCTGCATGACCACGAAATGCTTGTAGCCGCGGATGTCCATCAGCACGACCACTGGAATACGGATGCTGTGCAGGGTATCGGGGGCCACCTTGTAACCACGGGCGCGCATGCCGAGGCTTTCCACGTAGCGCTTCATGTCCAGCATCGAGAAACCTTGGACGCGCACCTGGTCGGGGTCGGCATGGGCCAGCATGCCTTCGATGATCTGCTGCTCGTCGACGTCCAGCCAGTAGGCTTGGCGCAGGATGGTCGCCAGGGCCGCGGCGCCGCAACTGAAGTCGGTTTTCTGTTGCACCAGGTCGGCGAACTTGCGTTCGCGGATGCTCTGGATGGGTTTGTAGATGACCGCGCCTCCCGGCAGGACGGACAACGGCATCTGGGCTGCTTCGATCACACTGGCCATGCACAGCAAAAACGCCAAGGCGATAATGCGCATGTTCGACGCCCCCCTTTGATTTCTTGTTAGAAAGAGGCCCCCCGAAGGGGGCCTCCACGCCGCAGTTGCTACATCGAGGTGTTGGAGATGGCCAGCGAGTTGCTTTGCTGGTTGCCCACACCGGCTGCCACGTTGACGCCCAGGTTGCCGCTGCCACCGTTCACCGAGCCACTGAGGGTTGCGGTGTTGGTCACAGGGTTGGCCCAGCCGGTCGGGGTCAGCACTTGGAACGACACGGTGTTGCTCAGTGCGTACTCGCTAGACTCGCTGTAGCTCTTCGAGATGCTGTCCGAAGATTGCGAGGCTTTCTCGCCGGACTTCTCGAAGGCCGAAGCGTTGGCTTTTTCCCACTCCGAGGCTCTCGCTTTTTCGTACGAAGAATCGCGAGACTTCTCGTAGGAGGTGTCGCGAGATTTGTCGTAAGAAGAGTCGCGGGTCCGGTCATACGAAGAGCTATACGACTTGTCGAACGACGAATCGAAGGACTTGTCGAAGGACGACGCGTGGGTTTTGTCACTCGAGGTATCGACGTCTACGTCGAGGTTAGCGCTGAGCGAGCCGTCGAAGCTTTCGCTGCGGGTCCGGGTGAACGGGCCGAAGGACGAGCTGGAGGTTGCATCGGCACTGGCCGAAGCATCCAGCGAGGCGCTGAGCGAAGCACTCGAGGTGGAGCTGGAGCTCGAGTTATGCGAACCACTGGCATTCCAGCTGTTCGAGCCATTGGCAGCCATGTTGTTCGAGCCGCTGGCGCTGCTGCTGCTGGAGCCGCTGGCGTTCATGCTGCTAGAGCCACTGGCGTTGCTGCTGCTGGAGCCGCTGGCGCTGCTGCTCTTCGAACCGCTGGCGCTGCTGCTTTGCGAGCCAGCCACGCTGAAGCTCGAACTGGAGCTCTTGTCGATGTTGGCATCGAACGAGCCGCTGCGCGAGGACGAACCGCTCTTGGAGGTGGTGAAGGTAAGCGTATCCACCCGATAGGTGCGGTCGGCACGGTTGATGACGGTCAGGCCTGGACCGGTCTGCTTGGCAGTGGCAGTGGCAGTGGAGTTACCAATTGGCGCACTGTTGTTGGCAATGGCCATGGTGTTTTTCTGCTGGTTCAGGTCGCCGCCAGCAATGTTGATACCCACGTTACCGCTGCTACCGTCAGCCGAGCCGCTCATGACAGCCGAGCTTTGGGTCGACCAGTTCTTGACGGTGTTGTTGTTGCTGTGTTGATCGACGTTTGCGGTTGCCACGGAGTCGCCGAAGACGAAGCTGTTGTCGATGGCAGAGTTGTCGGACGCGGTGTTGGCGATAGCCGCCGCGTTGTCTTGTTGGTTGCCGTTACCGGCTGCCACGTTGACGCCGACGTTGCCGCTCGCGCCTGCGGCCGAGCTGCTCATTTCTGCTTCGTTGACGGTGCCTTCATTGAGGATGAAGTTGTTGGTGCTTCTTTGGGTGTCGTCAGCTGTGGCAGTAGCGCTGGTGTAGATAGGTTTTGGAGGAGGGTTGTAGTGGCCGTGGTGGCCATGTCCACGCCGATCGTTCTGATCCGCTTGTGCAGCAACAGCCATGACCGCAGCAATTGCGAAAACCAGAGGCTTGAGTGCCATCGAGGGTTTCATGGTGTTTCTCCGTCTTTTTTTTCGGTTAAGTGTTGTTCTTACCTTTTTGGGTCAGTTCGCGACCCGTACGCTCAGGGTGTTTGCCGTCTGGTTTCCCACCCCGGCGCTCTGATTCAACTGAATCACCCCACGGCTACCGGTGAAGGCCTGGTCACCGGTGGTGACCTGGCGATAACCAGGGGAGGTATCGGTTGGATCGGAGCTTTTGATCAGCGCCACGTTCTGCTGCATCAGGACGCTGTCGTCGATACTTTGCGGATGCGCACTGGTGCTGATGCTCAGTGCGTTGGCTTGCTGGGTACTGGCACCTGCGCTCTGGTTGATGCCCAGCGCGCCGCTGCCGTGACTGAAGGCGGTGCCCTGAATGCTGGCTCGGGCATCCATGTTCGGATCGATCACGGATTGAAGGCGTTGTTGGATCTGCGTATTCGCGCTGGCCTGCGGCCCATTGGCAAACGCGCGGGCGTTGACCTGTTGCTGCAGGTCGCCCGCTGCCTGGTTGAGGGAGAAGTTGCCTTGGTACTGCCCGCCGGAGCTGTCGATGGAAGCGTCATTCATCACGGGGGACTGGGCCAAGGTCGATGCACTGCAAAACGCGGCAAGGATGAACAGCGTCTGCCTCATCTCATTTGCCTCCAGTCAGGATCTGCAGCGGTGCAAGACCGCGCTGGACGCTCGAATTGACCATGTTGGAGATGCCATTGCCTGCGCCTGTGCCACGGCCAGCGGCCATGTTGGGAAGCTGGTTCTGGTTGCCGATGGCTCCGCCCAGGTTGTTGGTCTGCTGGTTGACCAGCGAAGAAATACCAGTGCCGCTGGTGATGTTGGCGAAGTCGCCATCACTGAGCTCATTGGTCTGCTTGAGGATGTAGGCAGAGGGGTTGGCGTTGGCGGTGGTAGGGTTGGGGTCTGGCGCCAGCGGCGCGCGGATCGCCATTCGGGGTTGGACATCGCGGGTGATCACGATGATTCCGTTGTCGGCCTGGGCCGGTAGACTGAGGCATGAACCCAGTACGCACCCTATCAGCAGGCGGCGGAAAAGGCCTTTATCGAGTTTCTCCACGGTGGCAATTCCTTCTTTCCGTTCGCTGGCCCGTTATCAGCGTTGCGAGGAAGAGAGCAGGAGCTGTGCCGTTTTTGCTTTTCATAGATAATTCAAGGAATTAGCTTCAATAGCTGAATGCTTCATTATTTAGCTGTATCAGCGACGAGACACGGGGCAGGCCAAGAACAGCTTTTTCTGGTTGTGGCCCTGCCCCAAGCGGCTTTGGCGGGGTTGTATCAGCGGCGTAACACTCACCCCGGCATTTGCGGAAAGCGCGCAAGCACGGGAACCATGGCTTGCCTTGGTGTCTCAGGGGCTTAACACATCACGGGGTTGCGAGCAGTTGGCCGACAGCGTCCAATGCGGCGGCGCTGCGGGTTGGCCAGTCGCCGCCGACGACCTGCCAAACTTGTTCGTGGCGTTGCAGCCAGCCTAGGCTGTCGGCAAAAAAACCTTGGCGCTCACTCAGTTGGGGCTGGCAGCGCTGGCCATCGTCCACCCAGTCGACACCCTCCGGGTCGAGCAACAGATGCAGGTCGTAGTCGCGCTCCAGCAGGGCCTGCTCGATCCAGGCCGGGCAATCGCCAAACAGTGCCCGGCTCCATAACAGGTTGCTGAGCAAGTGGGTATCGAGGATCAACAAACGAGGCTGGCGGGCGCGAGCGTCATCTTCCCACGCCAGTTGCCCGCGGGCGATGGTGGGGATGTCGGCGTAGCAGGTATCGCGGCCCTCCTGGTCGATGAAGTGGCGCACGTATTCCGGCACGACAAGGCCGCCGAAGCGAGCCTGAAGCACTCGACTTAGCCAGCTTTTACCACTGGATTCCGGACCACACAGCACTACGACTTTCATTGCGCCACCAACGCCGGATCACGACGCCACTCCATCCAGCCGCGCACAGCGATGACGGTCAGCACGGCGAAGAATCCAGCAGTGAAGTACAGCTGTTGATGCAGGTATTGACCGACGTACACCACATCGACCACCACCCACAACGGCCAACACTGCAGGCGCTTCTGCGCCATCCATACCTGCGCCACCAAGCTGAAACCGGTCAAGGTGGCGTCCAGCCAGGGTAGGGCAGCATCGGTCCACCGGGCCATCGCCGCGCCCAGCGCCAGGCTCAACACAAGGCCGGCCAACAGGCTGTGACCTACGGCAGGTCCCCCCAGGCGGGACACCTTGCGTGCATCTTCGGCGCGATCCGGGCGCAGCCATTGCCACCAGCCATACAGCTGCAGCGCAGCGTAGGCCACTTGCAGGAGCATGCCCGAGTACAGTTTGACCTCATGGAACAGCCAGGCATAGATCAGCACCATCACCAGGCCAATCGGCCAGCACCAGGCATTTTGTTTGACGGTGAGCCAGACGGCGATTACGCCGAGCACGGCGGCGATGAACTCAAGGCCGGACATCGGCGATCCTTGGAATGGGAGGGGGCGCGATTGTAGCCCGTGGGGGGCGATGAGTGACAAGGCTTTGTGAACCGCTTGGCTGCCGGCTCTGACCGAACAACGAAAGCTCATCGATTCGAAGAAGCTGCGGGGGCGCGGGCGTAGCCTGCGATCGAGGGCATAGCCCTCGCATCAGTCCCTGTCGGGGCCGCCTCGCGGCCCTTCGCAGACGCGGTTCAAACCCTGAATTGACGCAGCAGCTGCTCCAGTTCCTCGCTCAAGCGGGCCAGTGCCTCCCCAGCATCGCTCGACTGGCGGGCAGCGTCGGCGGTCTGCTGTGACAAACCGGCAGTATCCAGCACGTTGCGGTTGATTTCCTCGACGACATGCGACTGCTGCAAGGTGGCACTGGCGATGGAGGCATTGAGTGCGGTGAGGTTGTGCAGCGCGTGGCTGATCGCATCCAGGCTGGTGCCGGCTTCTCGGGCCTGCTGAACCGTCTGGCGGGAGGCCTCGCTGCTGGTGTCGATGGCTTTGACCGCGGCATCCGACTGGCCCTGCAAATGCTCGATCATGGTATGGATTTCCGCGGTCGACTGAGCCGTGCGCTGGGCCAGCAGGCGCACTTCGTCGGCAACCACGGCAAAACCACGGCCTTGTTCGCCCGCGCGGGCTGCCTCGATCGCAGCATTCAGGGCCAGCAGGTTGGTCTGCTCGGCGATCGAGCGGATCACATCGAGTACACCGCCGATCTTGCTGCTGTGCCCGGCCAGTTCCCGGATCACCTGCACGGCCTGATCGATGGTCTGTGACAGGCTGTCGATCTGCTGCAGGCTGCCGTGAATCGCTTGCTGGCCATGCTCCACCTGCTGTTGCGCAGCGCGCATCTCGCCGGCCGCTTGCTCGGCGGTCTTGGCCACGTCCTGCACGGCGTAAGTGACTTCGTTCACGGCAGTCGCCACCTGGTCCATCTGCAGCGACTGCTGGGCGCTGCGCTGTTGCGCGGCTCCAGCATTGTCACCGACTTGTCCTGCGGACTGGGCCAAGGCATGGGCGGCACCTTGCAGTTGGCCGACGACCCCCTGCAATTTGCCGTTGAAGCGGTTGAAATGCTCGCCCAGGTGGGTGATCTCGTCACGGCCGTGGGTGTCCAGACGCCGGGTCAGGTCGCTCTCGCCACTGGCAATGTTGCCCATGGCTTGAACGGCTTCCTGCAGTGGGCGGGCAATGCTCCGGGCAATGAGCATCACCACAAGCGCCATCAACAGGGCGATGCCCAGGCCGACCAGGGTGGCGTCGCGCAACTGACGGGCGAATTCGGCCTGCACATCGTCGACGTACACACCCGAACCGATGATCCAGCCCCAAGGCTTGAACAATTGAATGTAGGAGGTCTTGGCCACCGGATCGGTGGCGCCCGGCTTGGGCCAGCGGTAGTTGACCGGGCCTGCGCCCTGGCTGCGGGCGAGGGCGACCATTTCGTTGAAAACGGCGAAACCGTCTGGGTCTCGGATGGCCGAAAGGTCCTGGCCATCGAGTTTGGGGTTGGCCGGGTGCATGATCATTTTCGGCCCCAGGTCGTTGATCCAGAAGTAGTCATTCTGGTCATAGCGCAGCCCACGCACCACTTGCAGGGCCTGCTGTTGGGCCGCCTCGCGGCTGAGGCTTCCGGCAGCCTCCAGCCCCTGGTAGTAGGCCAGCACACCTGCGGCAGTCTGGACCACATGGCGGGTCTTCTCCGCCTTGGCCTGGTAAAGGTCGCCGTGGATCTGGCGCAGCATCAACAAGCCCAGCACTACCAGCATTGCCACGGCCACCAGCAGTATCAGCCACAAGCGGCGGCTGATCGACATCGACCTCAAGGTCTTCATGAAGGTTACTCCCGCGTTTTTCTTGTTATTCAGGTGCATCCAAACACGCTTTGCCGTCGCCCCCCACTCGACTAATGGCTAAGTGCTAGATCCGGGCTACTCTGCCGCTGTTCAGGCAAGCGATCGCAGAGCGTCTCTGTTAGGATTTCGGCCGCCCAAGATGAAACCTTTAGGCAGCATGAACTTTTCGACTGGCATTGCCACCAACAGTCGCTGTAAAACAGCCGCGCCGCGTGCGGCAAATCACAAGCAAATCAAGAACTAGGGGCCTGCACAGAGCAGTGCTCCACCCGGGGGAACGATGGATTTTTGGACTGCCTTCCAGGCAATCATCTTAGGTGTGGTCGAGGGACTCACGGAGTTTCTGCCGATTTCCAGTACCGGCCACCAGATTATCGTCGCCGACCTGATCGGCTTCGGTGGCGAGCGGGCCATGGCGTTCAACATCATCATCCAGTTGGCGGCGATCCTGGCGGTGGTCTGGGAATTCCGACGCAAGATCCTCGATGTGGTCTTTGGGCTGACCCGCCAGCCCAGCGCGCGACGCTTCACCGGTAACCTGCTGCTGGCCTTCCTGCCTGCGGTGGTGCTCGGTGTGTTGTTCGCCGACCTGATTCATGAATACCTGTTCAACCCGATCACCGTGGCTGCTGCGCTGGTGGTCGGTGGGTTCATCATGCTGTGGGCCGAGCGCCGCGACCACCGCGTCGAGGTCGATCACGTCGACGACATGCGCTGGAGCCATGCGCTGAAAATCGGCTTCATCCAGTGCCTGGCCATGATCCCCGGCACTTCCCGCTCCGGTTCGACCATCATCGGCGGCTTGATCTTCGGTCTGTCGCGCAAGGCCGCTACCGAGTTCTCCTTCTTCCTGGCCATGCCCACCATGGTGGGGGCGGCGGTGTATTCAGGCTACAAGTACCGCGATCTGTTCCAGCCCAGCGACTTGCCAGTCTTCGCCATCGGCTTCGTGACTTCGTTCATTTTCGCCATGATCGCCGTGCGAGGCTTGTTGAAGTTCATCGCCAATCACAGCTATGCAGTGTTCGCCTGGTACCGCATTGCCTTTGGCCTGCTGATTCTGGCCACCTGGCAGTTCGGCTGGGTCGACTGGTCGACGGCGCACGGCTGATATGGCACGCACGCAAGCCAAGGGGCAGTATGGCGCCGCTCGTGAGGAGGGGGTACGCCATGCCCGCTTCAAGCTGCTGGTTTTGGGCGCATTGTGCCTGCTGCCAGGAATTGGCGTGGCCCAGATGGCTTGGGGTGGGCAAGCCTGGTGGCCGCTAGCCGTCTATCCGGCGGCGAGCTTGATCTGCCTGCTGCTGTACTGGCAGGACAAGCACCAGGCGCGCGCCCAAGCCTGGCGTACGCCTGAGAAGGTGTTGCATGTCAGCGAGCTTCTAGGGGGCTGGCCTGGAGCACTGGTGGCCCAACAACTGTTTCGGCACAAGACTCGGAAGGTTTCCTACCAGCTGGTGTTCTGGGGCATCGTGCTGCTGCACCAGGTGTTCTGGGTGGATTACCTGTTCCTGAATCAGCAGCTTTTCTCGTTGTTTTGATGGCGGCGTTGCCGGGGGCTGCTTGCAGCCCTTTCGCGACCCAAGGTCGCTCCTCCAGGGGCGCGTCCTTCTTGAAGTCGTCGCGTTACCTGGAGCCTCGGCTTGCCAGCGATCGGTTCACATCACCAGGCCAACCTGCAGCCGTTTTGGCAGGCGTTTCACCACTAGCTGGTGCGAGCGTTGCAGCAAATCGCACAGCTCATCCCGGCCCATGGGGTAGGGTGGCGCCATGCTGATCCACTTTGCCCGCGCCAGGTAAGGTGCCGGGCGGACGCCGGGTCGGTCGCAGTAGCCCAGAAAGATGTCGTCCGCCACCTTGAACGACAGCCCTGCACCGGCCAGATCCAGCACCGCGAACATCTTGTTACCGGCTACCGAAAACACCCGGACACCGCCCCACTTGTAGTCTTCCCGTGCACCCGGCAAGCCCAGGCAGAAGGTCACGACCTGGTCTTCGGTCATGTGCTGCCTAGACATAACGTTCCCCACAGGCCTCGAACGACGCCGCCAGATGATCGATCCAGGCCCGTACCGCTGGAAGCAGACCCCGCCGGTGAGGGTACACCGCCTGCAGATAGCCACCAGGCAGCGACCAGTCGGGCAGCAGCCTGACCAGTTCGCCTCGTTCAAGCTGTTCCTCACAGAACATGCTTGGCAAGGCCGAGAAGCCGAGCCCGGCGCGGACGGCTGCGCTTCGCACCACGAAGTCGTCGATGGCCAGGCGCGGCTCCAGCGCAATCTCCTGCTGTTGGCCGTTTGGGCCGTGCAGACGAAAGTGCACCAGCCTGTCGGCCTCTGCTGCACCCAGGACTGGCAGGGTGGCCAGTTCGGCGGGGTCGCGAATGTGGTCGGCGAAGCCAGGAGCCGCCACCAGCTGCATCTGTGCCTGGCGCAAACGACGGGTGACCAGCGCAGGGTCCTCATCGCCCAGATCGCGGACCCGTAGGGCCACGTCGATACCCTCGGAAATCAGATCGACCCGGCGGTTGAGCAGCACCATGTCCAGTTGTACCTGAGGGTAGTGCGCCAGAAAACGACTGACCACGTCCGGCAAGAAGGCATGGGCCAAGGCGACCGGGCAGGAAACCCGCAGTCGGCCACGCGGCTCGCTGCTCATGCTCGCCACCACCTCGTCGGCCGCCTCGGCCTCCAGCAGCATGGCCTGGCAATGATGCAGGTACCGTTCGCCCACGGCGGTGAGCTTGAGCTGGCGGGTGGTGCGTTGCAGCAGGCGTGTGCCCAGACGTTCCTCCAGCTCGGCGATGCGTCGCGACAAGCGTGACTTGGGGATGCCCAGCTGGCGTCCTGCCGCCGCGAACCCCCCGGCGTCAACCACGCGGGCGAAGTAAAAGAGGTCATTGAGGTCTTGCATGGTCCTGTCTCACTGTCCTATCCATAGGACAAACTAACGCATTTTTGCCGCCTTATCAGCCATTGGCTGCCCCGGTAGGATTCTCTCCATCGTGATCGCCCACCGCCGCGGTCTTCATTCACAGGAGAGTCCCATGAAACTGTTGCATATCGATTCGAGCATCCTGGGCGACAATTCCGCCTCCCGTCAGCTGAGCCGCGAAGTGGTCGAAGCTTGGAAAGCCGTCGACCCGAGCATCGAAGTGGTCTACCGCGACCTGGCCGCCGACGCCATCGCCCACTTCTCCGCCGCGACCTTGGTTGCAGCCGGTACCCCTGAAGACATGCGCGATGCGGCCCAGGCGTTCGAAGCCAAGCTCAGCGCCGAAACCCTGGAAGAGTTCCTGGCCGCCGACGCTGTGGTGATCGGCGCCCCTATGTACAACTTCACCGTGCCGACCCAGCTCAAAGCCTGGATCGACCGTGTTGCCGTCGCCGGCAAGACCTTCCGCTACACCGAAGCCGGCCCTGAAGGCCTGTGCGGCGACAAGAAAGTGGTCCTGGTATCCACTGCAGGCGGCCTGCACGCCGGCCAAGCGACCGGTGCCGGTCATGAGGACTTCCTCAAAGTGTTCCTCGGCTTCATCGGTATCACCGACCTGGAAATCGTCCGCGCCCACGGCCTGGCCTACGGTCCGGAGCAGCGCAGCAAGGCAATTGACGACGCTCAGGCGCAGATCGCCAACGAGCTGTTCGCCGCCGCGTGATCCGCTGAGGCAATTAGAAAACGGCTGCCACCTGGGGTGTCAGCCGTTTTTTCATTTAGGTTTCATCCGCCCCGGACGATCCTGGATCTATGCTGGCGTCATCCTTTTGCTTCGCAGGGGTGGCGGGCCGATGAGCACCTCCCGAATCTTGTTGGCGCTGGTCCTGCTGGGGGGGCTGCTGCCCCGCGCCGAGGCGCAGCCTTGGAACGTTGGGCTGCACCGCATGACCCTGGACGATCCTGTCGATGCCCGTCCGATGCAGGCCCTGGCGTTCTACCCGTCCACAGGCGAGCCTCGCACCAATCGTATCGACGGCTACCCGATCCAGGTGGCCGAAGAGGCCCCGGTCGCTTTGGGTCAATTTCCCTTGCTGGTACTGTCCCATGGCAACACCGGAAGCCCGCTGGCGCTGCATTACTTGGCAACGGCCCTGGCGCACCAGGGGTTCGTCGTGGTGGCGGTGATTCACCCAGGCGACAACGCCCGCGACCACAGCCGCCTGGGCACCCTGAGCAACCTCTATGGTCGTCCGTTGCAGGTCAGTGCCGCCATCACCGCCGCCCGTGTCGATCGGTTGCTGGGGCCCTACCTGAATGACGGCAAAGTGGGTGTGATTGGCTATTCGGCCGGCGGTGAAACGGCGCTGATTCTGTCGGGCGCGCAGCCAGATCTGGACCGGCTGAGGCGCTACTGCCTGGAGCGCCCAGACGATGCCGATGCCTGCAAGACCCATGGTGTATTGATAGCCGACCGTAGCGAACTGAGCCCCCAGCCAGATACACGGATAGGCGCGGTGATGCTGATGGCACCGCTTAGCCTGATGTTTGGCCGTCACGCCCTGGCTGGCGTAAAGGTGCCGGCATTGATCTTCAGCGGTGACAGCGACCAATTGGTGGCGCTGGACCGGAATGCCGAGGCCCTTGCCCGTAAGCTTCCGCTCACCCCGGATTACCGCTTGTTGGCCGGCGCTGGGCATTTCGTGTTCATGGCCCGCTGCGACGAAGAGCAGCACGCTCGCATGCCAGTGCTGTGCAAGGATGCCGACGGTGTCGACCGCCGGCATATCCATCGCTCGCTAACGCGTGACACTGCTGCATTTTTCAGCCAGGCACTGGGCGCGCCGCTGCCCGCAGGGCGCTCAACCGCCGTTGTTGCGCCGGGCCAGCAGCAGGATCAGGCCCACCCCTGACAGGGCGAGCAGGGCCGCGACGAAAAAGATCGAGGCGTAGCCCAAGTGCACGGCGACCGCGCCCATGACTGGGCCGGCGATGGCCAGGGCCAGGTCGAAGAACACCGCGTAAGCGCCCAGTCCGGCACCTCGGCTGCTGCTGGGCACCTGCTTGATGGCCTCGACCCCCAGCGCCGGATACACCAGTGAAAGCCCGAAGCCGGTCAGGCCCGCCCCCAGCAGTGCCCAGGGCGGCGAAGGGGCGAGCCACAACAGGCCCAAACCGACCACTTCGGTGGCCATGCAGGCGATGGCCACGTTGTAGCCGCCAAAGCGGTTGACCGCGTTGACGAACAGCAGCCGCGAAACGATGAAGCACAGGCCGAATGCGCTCAGGCACCACGCTGCGCCAATCCAGCCACGCTCAAGGTAATAAAGGGTGACGAAGGTGGTCAGGGTGCCATAACCGATCGAGGCCAGTGTCAGCCCCAGGCCGCAGGGCGCGACGCGCCCGAAAGCCGACCAGAACGGTAGGCGTTCACCACGGACCACCACCACATCCGGGCGCTTGCGCAATGCCAGCAAGGCCGACAGCGCAAGCAGCAACAGCGCCGGGCCCAGCACACTGAAGCCAAGGCCGTCCACGGCCAGCACGCCCACCGGCGCACCGATGGCAATGGCGCCGTAGGAGGCGATGCCGTTCCAGGAAATCACCCTGGCCGTATGCTCCGCACCTACCTGGCTGATGCCCCAGCTCAATGTCGCCACCCCAATCAGCCCCTGGGCCACGCCCAGCAGCACCCGTCCAGCCAGCAGCAGCAACAGGCTCAGCACGGGAAGTGCAAGCGTCCAGGCCGACAGCAACGTCAATACCCCGCAGCCGGCAATCCCGAACAGTCCGTAGCCAATGGCACGCTTGCCACCCAAGGTATCGGCCACACGCCCAGCGAAGGGACGGCTGAGGAGGGTGGCCAGGTACTGTAGGCCGATGGTCACCCCGGCGATTACCGCGCCAAAGCCCAATTGGTCATGCACGTAGCCGGGCAGCACCGCAATCGGTAAGCCAATGCAGAGGAAGGCGATGAAGGTGTAGAAAACGATCGACAGGATCTGTAGCGTGAGGTTGGCGCGGGTGCTGGGGGAGGGTTGTTGCGCGGTCATGGGCTCGTTCGCGGGCGGGCGGTGGGCGTGGATTCATCATGGCCGTTGCGCGACGGAAATGAAAGCAGGCTAATGATTATTTGATTGCGAGCCTTGCCCGCTGGGCCGGGGCGCAAAAAAGGGCCGCGGTGCGGCCCTTGTGCGGTCGGCTCAGACTACGACGCCCTGGCTGCGCAGGTAGTCATCGTAGGTGCCGCTGAAGTCCACCACGCCAGTGGGGGTCAGTTCGATGATGCGAGTGGCCAGCGACGACACGAACTCGCGGTCGTGGCTGACGAACAGCAGCGTGCCTGGATAGTTCTCAAGCGCCAGGTTCAGTGCCTCGATCGACTCCATGTCCAGGTGGTTGGTCGGTTCGTCCATGACCAGTACGTTCGGTTTTTGCAGGATCAGTTTGCCGAACAGCATGCGGCCCTGTTCGCCACCGGAAATGACCTTCACCGACTTGAGGATCTCGTCGTTGGAGAACAGCATCCGGCCCAAGGTGCCGCGAATCACCTGCTCGCCGGTGGTCCACTGGCCCATCCAGTCGAACAGGCTCATGTCGTCTTCGAAGTCGTGCGCGTGATCCTGGGCGTAGTAGCCCACTTCGGCGCTGTCGGTCCACTTCACTTCACCCTTGTCCGGGGTCATTTCACCGACCAGGGTACGCAGCAAGGTGGTCTTGCCGATACCGTTCGGACCGATGATCGCCACACGCTCGCCGGCTTCGATCGTGAAACTGAAGTCCTTGAACAGCACCTTGTCGTCGAAAGCTTTCGCCATTTTCTCGACGGTCACGGCCTGGCGGTGCAGCTTCTTGGTCTGCTCGAAGCGGATGAACGGGCTGACACGGCTTGAAGGCTTGACCTCGGCCAACTGGATCTTGTCGATCTGCTTGGCGCGCGAGGTGGCTTGCTTGGCCTTGGAGGCGTTGGCCGAGAAGCGGCTGACGAAGGTCTGCAGTTCAGCGATCTGGGCCTTCTTCTTGGCGTTGTCGGCCAGCAACTGCTCACGGGCCTGGGTGGCGGCGGTCATGTACTCGTCGTAGTTGCCCGGGAACAGGCGCAGTTCACCGTAATCCAGGTCGGCCATATGGGTGCAGACACTGTTGAGGAAGTGCCGGTCGTGGGAAATAATCACCATGGTGCTGTTACGCGCGGTGAGGATGTTCTCCAGCCAGCGGATGGTGTTGATGTCCAGGTGGTTGGTCGGTTCGTCCAGCAGCAGCACGTCCGGATCCGAGAACAGCGCCTGTGCCAGCAGCACGCGCAGCTTCCAACCTGGCGCGACTTCGCTCATCGGTCCAAAGTGCTGTTCCAGCGGAATACCCAGGCCCAGCAGCAGCTCGCCGGCACGGGACTCGGCAGTGTAGCCATCCATTTCAGCGAATTCGGTTTCCAGCTCGGCGACGGCCATGCCGTCCTCCTCGGTCATTTCCGGCAGCGAGTAGATGCGGTCGCGCTCGGCTTTGACTTTCCACAACTGGTTGTGACCCATGATCACGGTGTCGATGACCGTGAACTCTTCATAGGCGAACTGATCCTGGCGCAGCTTGCCCAGACGGGTGTTCGGCTCGAGCATGACCTGACCCGCGGACGGCTCGAGGTCGCCGCCGAGGATTTTCATGAAGGTGGACTTGCCGCAGCCGTTGGCGCCGATCAGGCCGTAGCGGTTGCCGTTGTTGAATTTGACCGAGACGTTTTCGAACAACGGCTTGGAGCCGAATTGCATGGTGATGTTGGCGGTAGAAATCAAGTGCTTGTCCTGCGGGGGTTCCAGAGGTGTATTTAGGCCCTCTAGTCAGTGTTGGGCCAATGCTGGGCCAATTCGACTCGGGGCGGCAGCTTCTCCAGCTCCCTCCAGTCCGAGGAGGAGCTGATCCATTACGCGTAGGTAGAGGGCAACATCTCAACGCTTTGGCCAAGCTGGTTCGTGATGAACGCACGGTTCATCCCAGTCATCAGGCGCATGGTTGCGTAGGTGTGGCGGGTGTCGTACTGCCGACGTTCACGGATGTCCAGCGCTTCGAGCGCCGCTTTGAAGTGGCGGATTGTAACACTTGGTTCGTGGAACCACAGCCTGCTTTTGCCGACCCTCCCTTGCTCCCAACGAAAATCAAGCGCATCATTCACGCAATATAGGGTAGGGGGGTATGTTATGGCCCACATGCAATCCGGAAAAGATGAGTTGCTCAAGCGGGTGAAGCGCATCGCTGGACAAGTACAGGCTATAGAGCGTGCACTGGAGGGCGATGCTGACTGCGCAAAAACCCTGCATCTGGTGGCTGCAACCCGTGGCGCAATCAACGGGCTACTTGATGAGATTGTTGAGGACCATGCCCGTGAGCATGTAGCCAGGGCGGGTCTCACTGATCAAGAGAGGGCGCAAGGTGTGGAAGCGCTCCTGGAAGCCATCCGCCGATACTCAAAGTGAGAAACACATGAGCACGATCGATCCCATTCACAGCCATGATTTCCTGGGTGCTGGACACGATGAAAATGCCAAGCGCACCTTGTGGGTTGTAGCGCTGACCCTTGCCATGATGGTGGGAGAAATAGCTGCCGGATACATCACCGGTTCGATGGCCCTGTTGGCCGATGGTTTTCACATGGCCACTCATGCAGGCGCGCTGGGTATCGCCGTGGCGGCCTATGCGTTTGCCCGCAAGCATTCGCAGAATGCTGCTTATAGTTTTGGAACGGGAAAAGTGGGTGACCTTGGCGGTTTTGCGTCCGCTCTCGTTCTCGGGTTGATCTCCTTGGGCATCGGTGCTGAATCGTTAGTACGCCTTTTCGAACCTGCCCACGTGGAGTTCGAGGCGGCCACGCTCATTGCGGTAATAGGTTTGGTCGTAAACCTTGTCAGCGCCCTCATTCTCGCGGGAGGCAGTCATAAGCATGCGCATCATCATGGACACTCCCATGATCACCACACCCACACGCATGGCGACGACAACAACCTGCGTTCCGCATATATGCACGTGCTGGCGGATGCAGTGACATCTGTCATGGCCATCGTCGCACTGGTGGCTGGCAAGTACCTCGGCTGGGTATGGCTTGATCCGTTGATGGGTATAGTGGGGGCTGTCGTGATTGCGCGCTGGGCGTGGTCGCTCATTCGCGATACTGCAGCCGTGCTACTCGACAAGAGCGATGAGTATATAGCCGAGGAGATCCGTGAATTGCTCAGTCAGTTCGGGACGCTCAAGATTACAGACCTCCATGTCTGGCGAGTGGGGCCGCAGGCGCGAGCAGCCATCGTGAGTGTGCAAGGTTCTGTAGGTCTATCGGTCGATGATGTACGCGCTGCATTGGAGCCTGTTCACCAAGTCACTCATCTCACGGTTGAGTACAGGGCAACAACGTGAAGGCGAAGAAGCGAGTTGACGAAAAAGCTCAGAGTTTATCTACCGCTTCACTGAGTTGCTTGACCGTGTCCACGACCTGGCGGGCGCCGCTTTGAATTTCCCCAATGATATCCCCGGCTTGGCCTACTAACCCTACGCCGACGTCAGCCATATGTTGAGTCATCTGCATACCTTTTACAGCGTCTTGCGATAATTGATGGTTTCGCTTTACAACGTCGCTGATTTCCAAGGTGGCTTGGGCGGTGCGAACAGCGAGGTGACGCACCTCATCTGCGACGACAGCGAAACCTCTTCCTTGGGGGCCTGCTCGGGCCGCTTCAATGGCTGCATTTAGCGCCAGCAAATTAGTCTGATCAGCGATGCCGCGTATGGTTTGGACAATGCCAGTGATCATTTCAGACTGCTGACCAACGGCTGATATTTTGAGGGCAGCATTTGAAAGTTCGCCCGCAATGCTGCGGACCACCGCCACGGTTTCGCTGATGACCATGGCGCCGTGCTGCGCACGTTGATCGGTTTCTTTCGAGACCTGATAGGCAAGCGTGGCGGCCGTTGACTCGATTTGCTGTTGTTCAACCTGCGGTGTAATGTCGCGAGCAAATTTTACAATCTTGTACAGTTTCTTGTTGGCATCAAATATCGGGTTGTAAGTGGCGCTCAACCAAACGGTGGCGCCGCATCGGTTCACCCTCTGAAAACGGCCGGAAAAGAACGCGCCCTTGTTGAGGTGCGCCCAAAAATCTTGGTATTCCGACGACTGCGCCTCTTGTTGAGTGCAAAAGAGTCGGTGGTGTTTACCCTGAATTTCAGGCATACGATATCCGAGCGTATGCAGAAAATTATCGTTGGCTTCAAGTACATATCCGTCTGGGTCAAACGCGATCATGGCCATCGATCGACTCATGGCCTCTAGGACGTTGCGTTGCTCTTGCTCGCGCCTGACGTGCTCTGTTATGTCGTTTGCGAGCATCAGTATGCGACTGACGCGACCGTCCGCCGAAAAAATTGGATTGTAGGTTGCCTCAAGCCAGAGCGTTTCACCTTGGCGGCTGCGGAAGGGGATGCGGTCGTGGATATATTCACCGTCTCGCAATGTTCTCCAGAAGCCCTCATGCCCGACACTGTGGGTATCGTCGTTCGGGCAAAGGATGTCATGGTGTTGGCCAATCAGCGTATCCAGCGTGTAACCCATTGCATGCAATACGTTTTGATTGGCGTTCGTTATAATGCCTTCCGGTGTGAACTCAATGGTCGCCGTCGAGCGACTGATGGCTGTTTCTCTGGCCTCCTGGGACCGGAGCGTTGACAAGGCATCATCCAATTCGCACTTTAGACGTTTGTTAAACATAATGGCACCCATGCAGTGGCTAAATCAGACCGTTTGGTGGCCCGGCGTGAACGGGTTTTCTAAGGTTCGCGCCGTTGCGGAACCACGCTTTACACGCTTTTCTTTGTACATCGCTTGATCAGCCCGGATGAACGCCTTTTTTAGTGAGCCAGACGGTTGGCGTGGCGCCATTCCGATTGAGGCATTGATTTTTTCTTTTTTGAACAAGTCTCTAATTCGCTGCAATAAGCACGCGCCGTCATATTCGTTGCAGTGGGTGGCAATTATCCCGAACTCGTCGCCGCCGAGTCGGGCAACGATATCCTCTTTGCGTGAAGCTTGAAGTAACGAGGTAGCGGCCCGTTTGATAAGCTGATCTCCGGCATAATGCCCTTCGGCGTCATTGGTTTGCTTGAGGTCGTCCAGGTCAATCACGATGACAGCACAGGGTGTTTCTTGGCGTTCGCAGCGCAGTTCTTCCTGGTGCAAGAGTTGTTCCCATGCTGCTCGGTTGAACAGGTTGGTCATAGCATCAGTGTACGCCTGGGTTTCGAAACGCTCGGCGCGGCGCGCCTGGAAATCTGCTTGTGTTTCAGCATGCAGTAAGCTATTTAGAAGCGACGCAATAAGTTCCAGCAGTCTGAGGTCGGCACGGTTTTCCAATAGGTTGCGATCTACCGATCTTCCATAAATAAATCCGTAGAGCATAGGCGGATAGTGGAGTAGGGGTATGGCAACGTACTGTGTAGTCTGCGTAGTGTCGCCGTGCTCGCCTGATAATGCATGTTGTATGACCCCTCCCGGCGCGTGAACATCATTGACCAAGAGGTCGGCGCGTATTTTATTCGTGATGGCTTGCAGTTCGGCGTCGAGCGTGGGGTGTTCGAAATGACTGCCGCTCGTCTTGGGGGCTTCATCGGCACCCACGCGAACAATGCTCCATTCTGCGTGTGTGAAATGAAGTTTTAAGTAGTCCAGTGTGAGCGCTATTACAGCGTTGAAGTCTATCGCGCTGTCCATGGATGACTCCTATTAGGTTTCGCTGCTAGGGCCATGCAATCTCAGGAAGGGATTCAAGTTTTGGCTTTGCGAAAAAGAACCCTTGGAACAGGTGTATCTCGAGTGCCTGAAGCGTATCAAGTTCCTCAACGCACTCGATCCCTTCGGCGATGATTTGTATGTTGAGGTCTCGGCAGACGCTTACAATGCCCTTGGTGATAACTTGCTTGGCCTTGCTGGTATGGATGTCTCTTATCAGTTCCATGTCGATCTTGAGGATGTCGGGTTGAAAGCTGGCCAGTAAATTGAGATTGGAGTGCCCGGAGCCGAAGTCATCGATTGCCGTTCTAAAGCCTTGTTTTTTATAGGATTCCATGATCTTTTTTATGTGTGCTTTGTCTGCGATGCTCTCATTTTCAGTAACTTCAAATATTATTTTTTCAATGGGAAAATTGTATTTTTCTGCGGCAAGGAGGGTGGTTCTAATGCAGGCCTCTGCTTGGTACACAGCATTGGGTAGAAAATTGATGCTCAAGCAGCTTGGCATGCCGGCTCTCGCAGCAAGTTCCACCGCTTTGACACGACACGCTTGATCAAATTTATATCTGTTTGAGTCATTTACTTTTTGCAATACGGCCTGTGCGCCAGCGCCATCTTTACCCCGGACCAGAGATTCATACGCAAAAACACAGTTGGCGCGGGTGTCGACAATGGGCTGGAACGCCATGGTGAAGTCGAAGTCAATGCCAGCGTTATCCTTGCAGCTGCGGCAGCCATGAGGTCGTTGAGGCTCAACAGGTATGAGTTGTATAGACAAGGCTGGCACCTCCTGCAGAAGGAATAACATGGCGGTACGGCTTCATGCCGACAGGCTGGGAGCGTACGAGCGATCCTCGGTGCAGGGAGTATTGCCTTAATACCTGTACAAAGAAAGTACCTTGTACAGGTATTTTTCATTGTTTGGATGTCGAAATGGCCAAAGTAGATGGTATAAGCGCCGTATTGGCTGTATTTTCATTGGCCGACTGTGACGTTCTGTACAACAGGCCCCGTCAGGTTTCACGCTGCGCCAATCGGTCTCTGGCTCCGTGACCTAGCGAGTTTCGCTTTTCCTCTGTGTACGCAAGGCCCCATAGGCGGATTTGGTCGAGGTTTTGTGGCTGATGTGCTGGTCCGACGGCGGCTAAAAATGATGTGTGCTGATACGCGATGGTGTGCTGCTGTCTATTGCTTACGGTGGCCCAGCCTGCCTGTGGGGCGGTCGATGAGCCCATAAGGGCGAGCCGGCCAACCGGGTATGACAATGTCCTTGACGCGCACCGTGAGTCACAGATAACTCATGACGAACGTCACTTCACTACTAGCAGAGCCCGCGCTCATACCGTCATCGTATTGACCCGCGCTGCCGTTAGGCAGCGTGCGTATGTACTTCGCGCTCATGGGGATGGAGAAATTTCCGCCGAGGGTTGAGTATTCGTTGAAAACATAAGTTTTGTCGAGTTGTAGAGGTGCCTGGTTGCTGTCAAGTAGTTGAAGCGCGATGCCTTTGGCGGTTGAACCCTTGTTCAGTTCTATTATCCCGAGTTGCCCATTTACCGCTGGCGAACCTGAAGTGGCAGTCAAGCGATAACTGACTTTTTTGATTCCGCTGGGGCAGTTGTTCAGTTTTATTTCGAAGTGTTTGGGTGGGGTGGTGTTGCCTTCGCTGGCAAAGACACTTAGATTGTATTCGCCCATCTCCACCGCTATGTTCGGCGTTTCACATGACTGAAGTACGATGGATGGACTTTTGTCTATTATCATCGCTAGCGGTCTGACGGCTGATGTTTCGACTTGTATATATCCCAAGGTGCCAGCAGGTATCGTCGTACCTGACGGGATGTCGCCGGTTTTTATGATGCGCAACGCGTTCTTCGTGGTGTTGAATCCATACCCGCCCGGGGTTCTAATTGATCCACCACCGAATCCGTTATAGGGCGCGTCCTGATAGATCCACTGCCACGAAAGCCCCGTATTGCCGATGGGGAAGTAGTTTTTCGTCGGTGCGTTGCTGCCGACGTTGTTTACTATTCCGGTGGTGAAGGTAGTGGAACAGGTGTACGACGCGTTACCGGAAAAGGTCTGGGCTGGAGACTCGTAGATAACGGTGTTGTTTTCTGCGTCTCGGGGGATGGAAAGCGTTGAGGGTATGCTTACGGTGATTTGTTTCTGGGAGTGGCCCTCGAAAAATTCGCAGGCGGCGAACGAAAGCGAGGGTGTCGCAATAATGCAAGCTACCAGGTATTTGATCGGCTTTATCATTCGGCGAGTCCCTCAACGTATTTCCAATTAAATTCAGGGTGTTCGAATGTCAAGCGATCATAGGCTTCCTTTAAACGAAGGGTTTCTGATGTATTATGGATTTCGTCCGAGTTGTCACGAGCGGGTAATGTACACGCGGAAATAGTTAAAAATAGGCTTGCGCCAATTACGCTTCGAGCGCTATAATGCTTGCTTGCTTGCTTGCTTGCTTGCTTGCTTGCTTGCTTGCTTGCTTGCTTGCTTGCTTGCTTGCTTGCTTGCTTGCTTGCTTGCTTGCTTGCTTGCTTGCTTGCTTGCTTGCTTGCTTGCTTGCTTGCTTGCTTGCTTGCTTGTTCATAAGTTCGCCTTGAAATTTGCATGGTGCATGCTCGGTAAATGGATGCGCCAAGTTATGTCAAGGGCCGCCGCTAGCTTAATCAGACGAATCTGATACCTCACCGCAGCCGACAGCTTTTTTGCGGGCTACACGTCAGCGCGTGGGTATGCATGGCAGCAGCAGAGGGTTTCCGGTCAGTCGCCTTAATTGGCTTACATCGGCAAACCACTCGTGGGATGGAAGATCATGGAATGCTTCATGGGTCCCATATCCCCAAGCAACCGCGCCAAACGCAATGCCTGCAGCCGATGCTGCTTCGCCATCTGTAGGCTGGTCGCCTATATAGATAACTTCTTCTGGCGTAACCCCACACTTGCGCATGACCCGGCGCAAGCGTGATGCCTTGCCGAAAATGGATGCCCCGCACTCGAAGGCGCGGAAATGTCGACAGCTGGCGCCCAGGATCTGCGTGACATTGTCTTTGGCGTTGGAAGAGACCACCGCGAGCATCAGTCCTTGCTCATCCAGATGGCTTAGCGTATCGGCGATTCCATCGAAAAGCGGGATCGAGCTTCGATTGTTGTTCATCAGACTCATGAATGTCCGCGCTACGAAAGGCAGCTTCCAGCGGGGCATTGCGATATGGGACATGATCTCCCGAGCCCCCAGTTTGCGCAGACTGTCTAATTCTTCGGGTTGAATTCGGTTGAATGCGTGCCGGTCAGCGACTTGGTTGAACACCCGGACAAAGAAGGGAAATGAATCTGCGAGCGTGCCGTCAAAGTCGAAGATGGCAAGTCGGTACGGCATCTGAGTGTTCCTTCCTGGAGTGTGGGTGTCTTCGCGGGAAGCGCTATTTTGATGCGCTCGCGGTGCGACGGCAATTGTTCCTACATGGCAGCGCTGGCAACCCTGGTTCAGCGGACTGTTGCTCCTGAAGCTAACCTTTCCCTGACTGGAACAATCCCCGGACGACCTCCCTCAACCACCGATTCCCGCTGTCCTGGTGATACCGGGCATGCCAATGCTGCTTGACCGTGAATCCCTCGACTGCAAACGGACAGTCATGCAGGCGCAGCCCATGCATTTCGGCGAGAGTTTGCCCGATATGGCGGGGTAACGTGGCCACCAAGTCCGTCGACCCGACGATCATCCCCAACCCCAGGAACGCCGGCAGCTCCAGCATGATCCTGCGTTCGATGCCCGCGCGCGCCAAGCCGGCCTCCAGCAATTTCTGCCCGGTGCCGGCGCTGACCTGGACATGCCCTTCGGCGCGGTAGCGCGCCACATTCATCCCATGTGCCAGGCGTGGATGCTGCGGATTGCTCAGGCACACCCAGTCCTGGTCGAACAGCACCTGTTGATACATCCCTCCACCCAGCCATGGTACGAAACCGATCGCTAGGTCCGCCTCGCCGGACTCCAGTGCGCTTTCAGTATTGCCATCGATACGTGCCGCCTCCAGGCGAATTCCCGGCGCATGTGAGCGCAGGTGGTTGAGAATGCTGGGCAGCAAGGTGATATGGCTGGCATCACTGACGCACAGGCGAAAGCGACGCTGCGCCGTGGCTGGAATGAATTGTGGTTCCCAGGCGGTCAGGCGGCGCAGGGATTCCAGGACTTCCCGGCAGGGGCCGATCAACTGGTCGGCGCGTGGCGTAGGTGCCATGCCGGTCGGCGTGCGCACGAACAGCGGGTCGTTCAACTGTTCGCGCAGCCGCGCCAGCCAGATGCTGATGGTCGGCTGACTCTGACCGAGCTGCTCGGCCGCGCGGGTAACGCTGCGGCAGTGATACAGCACGTCGAACAGCTGCAGCAGTTTCGGCTCAGGCAGAGCCTCCAATGTACTCATTATTGCGATTCTCAATAGTGGTATTGAGCGCATTGTATAGTCTAAATAAGCCCGTCTGCATAAGGTGGTCGCAAATCACAGGAGGTCTGCGACGTGAAAATCTGCATTCTGGGTGCCGGTGCCCTGGGCTGCGCCATTGGCGCGGCCTTGAGCGAGGCGGGGCATGAAACCTGGCTGCTGAACCGTGGCCGTGCGCATGTCGAGGCGATGAACCTGAACGGGCTGCAGGTGCAGGACGAACGCGGCGAGCGCTCAGTGCGGGTCAACGCGACGACTGACGCCCAAGACATTGGCGCGGTCGACCTGGTGGTGGTGTTGGTCAAGTCGTTCCACACCGCCGATGCCATCGCTGGCGGCACTGCACTGTTCGGGCCACAAACGCTGGTGCTGTCGCTGCAGAATGGCCTCGGCCATGAGGACATCCTGGCCGAGGCCGTGGGCCGCGAGCGGGTGCTGGCCGGCAAGACCTATGTCGGCGGCGTGCTGCTGGCACCCGGATCGATCCGGGCCGGGGTGGCAGGCAAGGAGACCTTCATTGGCGAGCTCGACGGCCAGATGACGCCACGCGTGCAAGCCATTGCAGAGGCGTTCAACGGCGCCGGACTGGCCACCACGGTCAGCGACAACATCCTTGGCACCATGTGGGACAAGCTGCTGGTCAACGTCGCGACTGGCGCGTTGAGCGGCATCACCATGCTCAGCTATGGCCAGCTGTACAGCGAGCCGCTGCTCGAATGCACCGCAAAGGCTGCCGTGGCCGAGGCCATTGCCGTCGCCGAGCGGGCCGGCATCCGCCTGAGCCTGACCAGTCCCGAAGCGGCATGGAGACTGGCTGCCGAGGGCCTGCCGGCGAGCTTCCGCACCTCGATGCTGCAGAGCCTGGAAAAGGGCTCGATCACCGAAATCGACTTCATCAACGGCTCCGTCGTGCGCTGGGGCCAGCGTTATGGCGTTGCCACCCCCGTCAACGCGACCTTGGTGGCCTGTATCAAGGGCATCGAACGCGCGATGGCCGATCACCAGAAAAGGGATAATCCATGAGCCAGCCGAAAGCCTATCTCGAACACGTTGCCTTCTGGGTGCGGGACATTCAGTGGCATATCCGTTTCTTCAATGAAGTGTGCGGCATGACCATGCGGGAAGTGCAGGGCGACGTCGAGCTGCCGACGCAGTACTGGACGCTGGGTGGCCTGCAGTTCATTCACCAGCCGGACTTCGCCGGGCCGGAGGGGCGCTTGGCCCACCTGGGCATCATGTGCGAGGACCTCGAAGCCGCCCTGGCCGCAGCCCAACGCTTCGGTGTCAGCGAAATGTCTCAGGGTCGCAACTGGCTGCGCCTGCCCGACGGCCTGGCGGTGGAGTTCATCCAGGCCTCGCCGGCCAAGTGCGTCGCCCAGGCACTGGCCATCGACCCGCGTGCGGAGGTATCGGCATGAGCGTAGTGGAAAAATTCTGGGACGACGCCCGCGAAGGCGATGAGTGCATCAGCCCCACCTACACGGTAACTCGCGAGCGCATCCTGGCCTACGCCGACCTCACCGGCGACCACACCCCAGTCCATGTCGATGAGGAGTACGCCAATGCCAGCCACTTCGGCTGCCTGGTCGCCCACGGCTTGTTCGGGTTGTCGATCGCCGACGGCCTGAAGACCCAGTGCCAATACCGCTTCGTGCCGGGTATGTCGTTGGGTTGGACCTGGGATTTCGTGCTGCCGATAAAGGTCAACGATGTGCTGCATGTCCGCATGCGCGTAGGGGCGATGCGTCCCAGCAAAAGTCGCCCAGGGTGGGGCATCGTGGTACTGCCGTCGGAACTGATCAACCAGCATGGCGAAGTCGTGCAGCGCGGCGAGCACCGCCTGATGGTGCCGAGGAGGGCACAAGCATGAGCCAGGCATTGCCATTGGCAGGTATCCGCGTCATCGACTACAGCCACTTCCTCGCCGGTCCTTATGTGGGGCGCTGCCTGGCCGCGCTGGGTGCCGAGGTGATCAAGGTCGAGCGGCCCGGCAGCGGCGATGCCGGCCGCCAGCATGCGTTTACTCTGGATGAGCAGCAGAGCGGCTACTTCCTGCAGCTGAACATGGGCAAGCAGGGCGTCAGCGTCAATATGAAGGACCCGCGTGGCAAGGCCTTCATGCAACGCCTGACCGATTCGGCCGATGTGTTCATCGAAAACTATCGCCCGGGTGCGCTGGATAAGCTTGGTCTTGGCTATGCCGAGTTGTCGGCGCGCAACCCGCGCCTGGTGTACTGCTCGATCTCAGCCTACGGTCACACCGGACCGGATGCTCACCGCGCCGGCTTCGGGCTGATTGCCGAAGCCAAGAGCGGCATTATGCAGATGGTTGGCGTGCCGGGCGAGGCGCCCCCGTTGCTGCGCATTTCCCTGGGCGACATGTACACCGGTATTCATGCTGTTGCGGCGATCAACGCGGCGTTGCTGGGCAGGGTAAGCTCTGGACGCGGACAACATATCGACATGGCCCTGTACGACACGCTGGTGTCGATGCACGAGTATGCGGTGCAGTGCTACACGTTGTCCGACGGCACGGTGCTACCGGAGCAGACCGGCCATGACATGCCGACCTCGACCCTCTATGGCGTCTTCCGCGCAGCCGATGGCGACCTGGTCATCGCCGCCCAGGTCGACGATGCCTGGCAGCGCTTTGCCGCCATGGTCGAGGCCAATGGCGGCCCGTCCGGGTTCGGTAGCGATAGCCGCTACCATCACCTCAATGGCCGCAATGCACATCGCGAAGCGATTCTCGCAGTGGTCCGCGATTGGGTCGGCGCGCGTCGGGTCGCCGACATCCTGCAACTGCTCGATGGCATCGACATTCCCAACGCCAAGGTGCAACGCATCGACGAAGTGCTGGCCGACCCGCAGATCCAGGCTCGCAACATGGTCATCGAACAGCGGCACCCGCGCTACGGTACCCTGCGCCTGCCCAATCTGCCGTTCCGCTTTTCCGATTGCGACACCACGATCCATCAGGTGGCCCCGGACCTTGGCCAGCATAATGCCGAAGTCGCTGCCGGGCTTGGCTTCAGCCCCGAAGAAATCACCGCCATGCAAGCGGACGGTGTGCTGTTCACCCACGGAGATGCACGATGAGCGACCGCTATGCAGTGATCGGGCGACCGATCAATCACACAAAATCCCCCTTGATCCACGGCCTGTTTGCCCAGGCCAGCGGCCAGACCCTGGCGTATGGTGCCATCGAGGGCGAGCTCGAGGGGTTCGAGACCCAGGTGCTGCAATTTCGCAGCGATGGCGGGCTGGGCATGAACATCACCGCGCCATTCAAGTTGCGCGCTTTCGAGCTGGCCGACCGGCGCAGCGAGCGGGCTCAGCTGGCACGGGCGGCCAATGCGCTGAAGTTCGAGGATGGCCATATCTTCGCCGAGAACTTCGATGGCATCGGCTTGTTGCGGGATATCGAAGAGAACCTTGCAGAGCCGCTGCGCAACCGTCGGGTGCTGGTACTCGGCGCTGGTGGTGCGGTTCGTGGAGCACTACTGCCGTTCCTGCAAGCGGGCCCGAGCGAGCTGGTGATCGCCAACCGCGACATGGCCAAGGCGGTGTCCTTGCGCAATGAACTGGACCATCCGCTGCTACGTATCAGCCGCTACGAGGAGCTGGAAGGGCAGGCGTTCGACATCGTTGTCAATGCCACCTCTGCAAGCCTTACCGGTGAACTGCCGCCGTTGCCTGCTGATGTGTTGGGCGCGACGCGGCTGGCGTACGAGTTGGCTTATGGCAAAGGCCTGACGCCATTCCTGCGTCTGGCGCAAGCACAAGGCGTGACGCGCCTGGCCGACGGTGTGGGCATGCTGGTCGAGCAGGCGGCGGAAGCGTTTGCCTGGTGGCGTGGGGTGCGTCCCGAAACCCGCGCCGTGATCGACCGACTGACCATTCCTCTGGAGTAAGCCCATGGTTGCCAATGTGCTGATGTTGCACGGTATCAACCACAACATGTTCGGCAAACGCGACCCGCGCCAGTATGGTACGGCCACGCTGGCCGATATCGACCAGTCCTTGCAGGCGCTGGGCGAGGAACTGGGGGCGCGGGTCGAGAGCTTCCAGACCAACTTCGAAGGCGCCATGTGCGAGCGAATCCATCAGGCGTTTGAAGATCGGGTCGATGCTGTGCTGATCAATGCCGGGGCGTGGACGCACTACAGCTATGGTATCCGCGATGCGTTGGCCATCCTCGAGGCGCCGGTGGTCGAAGTGCATATGTCGAACATCCATGCCAGAGAGCCGTTTCGTCACCATTCGGTGTTCGCCGAAGTCGTGCGCGGACAGATCTGCGGGTTCGGTGTCGAGACTTATCTGCTCGCCCTGCGTGCGGCGATGAAGATGGTCTGACCGATTCTTCACTTTCAGAAGGACGTGTAGCCTTGACCGAAGCGGCCGTAACCCTCAGCGCCCGGCAGACCACTTGCATTGCCTTGCTGGTCGCCATCACCTTTTTCATGGAAAACCTCGATGCGACCGTCATCGCCACGGCGCTACCGCAGATGGCCCATGATTTTGGCGCGAGTCCGGTGAGTCTGAACATCGGCATCAGCGCCTACCTGCTGGCGGTGGCAGTGTTCATTCCGCTCAGCGGCTGGGTGGCTGACCGCTTCGGTGCCCGCCAGGTATTCGCCGGTGCCATTGCTCTGTTTACCCTGGCGTCCTGGCTCTGCGGCCTGGCTTACAATTTGGAAACCTTTGTCGCCGCACGGGTGCTCCAGGGTATCGGTGGCGCCCTGATGGTCCCGGTCGGTCGGTTGGTGGTGTTGCGCACCACCGAAAAGCAGGACCTGGTGAAGATGCTCGCGGTAATCACTTGGCCTGGGTTGGTGGCACCGGTCCTCGGCCCCCCCGTTGGTGGGCTGATCGTGACCCACCTGTCCTGGCCGTGGATCTTCTACCTGAACATCCCGTTGGGCCTGCTGGCTATCGCGGCGGCGTGGTGGCTGGTGCCCAATACTCGTTCGAGCGAAGTCCGCAGCTTCGATGTGCTCGGCTTCGTTCTTCTTGCCTTGGCCTGCGCCGCGTGGCTGCTTGGGCTGGAGATGTTGGGTTCGCTTTCCGGTGGCAGCCTCGATAGAGGCTTAGCCCTGCTGGCGGTGGGTGGCCTCCTGACCTGGATGTCGGTCCGTCATTGCCAGCGCCATCCGGCGCCGCTGCTGCCGTTGACGACCCTGGGTATCGCCACCTTCAGGGCCAGCGTCGTCGGTGGCACGCTGTTCCGCCTTTCGATCAGCGCCTTGCCGTTCCTGGTCCCGTTGCTGTTGCAGATCGGTTTGGGCATGTCACCGTTGGATACTGGGTTGCTGGTGCTGGCGATCTTCGCCGGTAACCTGGCGATGAAGCCGTTTACGACGGGGTTGTTGCGGCGTCATGGCTTTCGACGCGTACTGTTGGTGAACGGCTTGATCGGCGTCGGTTGCATCCTGGCTTGTCTGGGCCTGCAACAGGGGATGGCGTGGTACTGGATGGCGCTGGTGCTATTCATAGGCGGACTGTCGCGTTCGATGCAGTTCACCACCTACAACGCGCTCGGATTTTCCGAGGTGCCCAAGCAGCAGATGGGCGAGGCATCGACACTGTTCAGTATGTTCTTCCAGCTGGCGATGGCGCTTGGTGTGGCGGTTGTCGCGCTGCTGTTGCGCCTTTCGCTGATGCTGCGAGGAGGTGAGGGTGAGCTGACGGTGAGTGATTTTCACTGGGCGCTAATCGGTGTGGCATTGATCGCCGGTGTCGCCCTGGCCGACGCCATCCGCTTGCCTGGGAATGCTGGTGAGCAAGTGCTACGCACCCACTAGGGCCGCCATGACTATGGGGGCGACGGGCAAGCGGTGAAGCCGGCACCGACAACTGAACGGACAGTGCCACCTGGCCGGCGCCCGAAGGTCAGACGTGAGTCAGCGAGAGTTCGCTCAGAATACAGATCGAGCCGTCATCAGCTGCAGTGGCGTCGGTATAGTCGACCTGGTTGTACACACCGCCGTGGAAGTTCAACAGCGATGAGCGCCAGGAACTGTCCATCTCCAGCCTGCCGGACGATCCCGCGCGGCCATTGCTTTGCGCGGTAACGGTCAGGGCACCCGAAGCCAGGACGCGTATGATCACCCTGAGCGTCGTCCCGAGGGGCACGTTTTTGAGTAAGGTCATGTTCACTGGGGCCGCCTGATTGAATGTCTTGCGAAATCCCAGGGTGATGTTTGCCTTGCTCCAGAACACCTTCACTGGCGGGCTATCGTCGTCCTTCACATGGAGCTGCGCAATGACAACCTTCTGGGCGGAGTTGACCTTGGTCAGCGTCATCTCCTGTACGTTGATGTGCTCGGCATCGCTTGCGAGCGACCAATAGACCGGCTCCTTCCATTCGCACCGCGTGCGGTGAGTGCTCTTGCTGGATGCACCTTTGGTCGGTGCCGAGAACTGTACAGAGCCATCGGCCAAGACCTTGACGACGCTGGGCAGTTGTGCGATCGCCTCGGCTCCACTGAGCTCCAGCGCAACCGGGTTGGTGGCTGAAGTGGGAACCGGCGTGGTGATCGTGAGACTGTTGATGTTTACGCTCATTGATACGTCTCCTGACAATGATACGGGGTGCCTGGTTCATGGCAGATCAATGGAGCGGACCGAATCTGGCGAGCGCTTTCGCAGCGCTAGACCAAGGCGAAATCGGTTATGCAGTCTTTCTGGTCGATTGCCACCGTGAGGACTTGAGGATCACTCAGGGCCAGGCCCCCCTCGGTGTAGACAAACCTCCAGCGGAGTAATTTCATGTCGCCCAGCACTTCACATTGTTCGAAGGGGCCGAGCAGACTCTCCAGTTCACTTAAAGTGGATTGTCCACAAACGACGAATTTCAGTTGCTCTTCGACCTGCGTTGCGTTGCTGCTGAGCTCTTCCAGCAGCATTTGTTGCTCCAGATCGCTCATCAGGCGAATCGAATCCGTTTGCATCGACTTAATACACTCCAAGTATCAGATCGTCAGTTTGTAGGACAGGGGTGAAACGCGGGGAGTGTAATCAAGGAATGTACTGGATGGTACAAAAAGTCGACCAAGGGTCGATGGTCTTGGAGGGCGTGTCAGGGCGCGGCGGCTGCATCGATGTGCCGCCAGTCCCTACCAACGTGCCCAGCAGGCGTCCCTCTGGGTTTGCCGGCCAAGCCTTAGCCTTCAGGCGGTGTTATCCCGCAGATGAATTCATCCGATCCAAGGCGATGCGAGCCGAACTCAACGACATAATCTGATCCGCGGCGCTGCGCTTCCGCCCCGGCGGTGTTCCGGTCGGCATAGACGTCGACAAAATGCCAGGGGTGCAGGGCGCGCAGGACGCCCCAGCCAAGCACCCATCCCTCTCTTTCTGGATCTGACGGAAGATTCCTGGCCAGGCTTCGAAGGGTCATGACGTGCTCCCGCTGCAAGCGCTGCGTGATTGGTTGAATGTCTCTATGTTGTGGCTATTTTGCATAATATTGCGGCGAATTGCGTATTTTTTGTAGGGTTTGGCGTATAGTGGATGCCGAGTACTGGATTACAGTGGCACAACAGTGAGGTTGTCATCATGTTCCCGCCCCAGCCCGCCCAAAACCGAGAAGCGCATTTACGGATCTCGGAGCAAGTCGAGCGATTTCTCTCCAATGGCGGTTCTATTCAGAACGTCGACCCAGGGGTTAGCGGTTTCAACCGCTTGCCGCTGAAAACGCAATGGAGCAAAAGCCACACGGCCAGACCTTGAGGTTGCGTGCTGATCCAAGAACCCATGCAGCTGTATCACCCAGGGCATGCATCAGCATGCTCTTAGGGTGAGTGTTCAGGTGAAGGAGGGATCCGCGCCGCAGGATCTCGCCCATTACTCCAGCCGGCGCAGACCGAAGCGTGGCGGCTATTGGGGTTTAGGCAGGTAGTAATGGGGATACAACGCCATGTCCCTTTCCAGTTTTTCGGCGTCTCCCACACGCTTTCGAACCTCTGCATAGAACTGTTGGCTCTGATTCTGAAATTTCGTGAAGTGTCGAGCACTGATCGCCAAGGCTAATTCGAGCTCCTTTCCCACCAGACCCGCGGCGGACTTTTGTGACAGGACATAGGCCTGCCAGCTGTTCTCCACCCGTTGCAGCCCGCGAGCGAACGCCTTTGTCTCGATTGTCGCCATTGGTACACCCTCTTTGAGCCAGATTCCGGCTCGTTGGTGTGAATCGCCAGAGCGACGATGGATAGCTGCGTGTCGAAACGCCCAGTGCCATCGAGGCGCCGGAGATTGCAGCTTAGCCTATTTATGGCATGGGCCCCTACGGTCGGGCTCAGCGGTCCTGATCGAAGTTTGACCGGGCCCTGGCAAGTCACACGTTGAAGTTCATGCGTACCGCTAGGGTGGAACAGGTTTTGCTGCACTCCCAGTAACACTGACAAAAATGGGGGGTGCAGCCATGTTCCAGAATGACCTCTACTTCTTGAGTTTCATCGTAACGGCGGTGTTGACCGTGGATGTCGTGGCGATATTCGTGTTCTTGCAGGCCAGCGCTTGATCCCCGTTACTGGGTATGGCGACCTCCCGAACCTGGGCCAACTGGAGAGTGACAACCGGGTGTGGGGGTAGGGCAGGCAGTTCACTGTCCAGCCCGCTGGGTGGTAGATGGAAGTGCAGCTGACGGCGGTGTAACTGGATGATCTTGTGGATGCGTTTCATGGCGGCTCACCTCGATGGACATCTGCTATGCCGAGCCAGAAGGCATGACCCTCAGTAAGCGCCCGTTTTGTCTCGCTGCGGTGCGGATCTGACCAGTGGATACCCGGCATGGCAGGTGCTGCTAGGGCCTACCGCAGGGCGGCGAATGGCATGAGGTCGCAGGGTGGCAGGGGAAAGCCCGCCGAGGCGGGCTTTCCGATGGGTGCTGATCCGTCAGCGAGGCCCATTGTAGACAGTCGCCGGCATTGGCCTATTGGTAATACGTCGCAGACCCGGTCAGCCTTCAGTGGCGTGTCGCGGCTTGCCCGGATGTGCGATGAAGTGCGTACAAGAGGGTTGGGGGCGACTTTGGTGGGTTGGAGTTCCTTACAGTAGCTCAGTAAACTGCCATCACTTTGATTTGGTCACTTTGTCCATGCATACCTTTCGCATTCTGTTTCCGCTTGCGCTGGCCGCTTTCCTGACTGCCTGTGCATCGCCAGCGGCCCCCACTGGCAGTAAAACCACGAAAAAATCACCCGAGGATTACGCCGCGTGCGTGCTGCCTAAATGGAAAGCCATAGCCCCGCTCACGGTTCAGAAATCGATCAACAACGGCTACCGTCTGACGGTGCCCAGTGCCTTGGCATCCGATGAGGTGCTGGAAGTCGTCAAGCACCACGACGGCGGCCTCGCCACGTTCTACAAAGGTGGTTTCTTCGCGGGTGACAAGTTGCGCCAGGCGGCGCGCGACTGCCTGTAGTGATCATACGGCCTGGATCAACTCCGGCCCCTGGTTACGCGCATTGCCCACAGCCACGCTCACACGGTACCACTCGAAGGATTCGGCGGGTTCGCCCAGGTGCAACGCCATCTGCTCAGCCTGTGCCAGTGCTGTCGACGGGGCCAGCCAGGCCCTGGCAAGCGCGGGCGACAACACGACGGGGCGTCGGTCGTGTACGTCGACCATACCGCCCTGGGCGTCGGCGGTGATGATCACGAAGCCGTCATTGTCGTGGCCGGTGAACTGTCCTATCGAGGCACAGAGGGCAGGGCGGCCGTCGCGACGCCTGATCAGGTAAGGCTGCTTTTTCGGGCCGCCTTCATCGACCCATTCGTACCAGTTGTCGACTGGGGTAATTGCCCGGTGGGGCCAGATCGCGCGAAAAAAGGCGCCATGGGCGACTTTCTCGACGCGCGCGTTGATCGGTGGTGCGCGGTCTTCGGCCCAGTGTGGCCGCCAGCCCCATCTCACTCGGTCGGCCCTGAGGCCGGCACCGTCTACGCGCAAGACCACCACCGGGGTCGACGGGGCCACGTTGTAGCCAGGCGTGACGGGCCCGTCGATGACGTTACGCCAGGCTCCGGGCATACCAAGGGTGTCGACGAACTCGTGAATGCCACGGTATTGAGAGAGGCGCCCGCACATCAACCAACCCTCCTGCCGGAACTGTCTGCATAGCGTCGCCGCTCTCAAGGTGGCGATTGGCTCACGACTTGGGGGGCGCATCACCCGCGGCATTCATGCGAACGCATTGCGCCTCTGCGGCCGTCCTGTCCGGATAGCTAGGTTTGAGCCGCTCCTTGGCTTGGTTATCGTAGATGTCGAAGCCACCACCCGTGGTCGCCGCATAGTAGCGCGCACCGATACGAAATGACTCCTTTTCGATGGGTACCGCCGGAACGATAACGAATCTTGGTTGCATTTTTTGTGCCTCCCCAGGCAGAGATCTAAGTATTAGTCCTGCTGCGGATAAGCATCAAGGAAGCTCATGAATAAATGACAGTTCGCTTACCGTCCGTACACCCGCGGCTGGCGTTGCTTGAGCAAGAAAGCGGGTGCAGGGCGCCGCAGGCAGGGTTAGAGTGCGGCGAACGTCTTGCTGAGCAGAATCTTCCATGTCCAGTTCATTCACCCTGATGGCATCCCCTGTCGGCACGCTGACCCTGGTGGCCCGCAACCAGCGTTTGGCAGCCGTCCTGTGGGAGCATGAACGTGAAAACCGCGTTTGCCTTGGCGAACTGCAGCGCGACGACGACCATCCGCTGTTGCGCGAAACCGCTCGTCAGCTGGGTGAATACTTTGCCGGTACCCGGCAGCGCTTCGAATTGGCGCTCGATTTTGTCGGCACCGAGTTTCAGCGCCAGGTGTGGGCGGCGCTGCTGACCATTCCTTTCGGTGAAACCCGCAGCTACAGCGAGATTGCCCGGCAGATCGGCAACCCCAGCGCAGTTCGGGCCGTCGGCGCGGCCAACGGGCGCAATCCGATTTCGATCATCGCGCCCTGCCACCGGGTGATCGGCGCTTCCGGCAACTTGACCGGCTTCGCGGGTGGTTTGCAGGCCAAGCAATACTTGCTGGCACTGGAAGGACGGCAGAGCCTGGCGCTGGAATGGTAGGCGTTCAGCTTGCCCAACTGACCACCAGGCAACACCCAAGTGCCAGTACCGAGCCAGCCAACAACGTGTAGTGACGATGGGCGCGGCGCGCCTGGTGGCGTACTTCGCGCAGATATTGAGCGGGCGTTGGCGCATCCGGTCGATGGCTAAGCCCGTCGGCGATGTTTGCCAGTTGGCCTTGAATCGTCAAACCGACCAGGTAGTAGGTGGCCCCGTAACATGCCAAGGCAAGCAGCAGATACCTCATGCAGGCAGTTCCGGTAACACCAGGGCAGTGGCACTGCCTGTCGCCAGATCGAGCATCACCAGGCCTTGGGTCCGCTCATCCAATGCCGCCAGCAACTGCCCTCGAGGGTCCCAGGCCGCGGACCCGCCGGCCCCGATGAAGGTGTCTGCCGGCCCGATACAGTTGGCCATCAATACGGGTATGTTCAAACGCCGGGCCACCTCCGGGTAGTGCTCGTAACCTTCGCGGATACCCTTGACGGTTTTAGCGACGCTGACCAAATACAGACCAGCCCCTTGGGCGCGGACCTTCTCGGCATGTGCCATGAACATGGATTCGTAACAGATGGCTGGCGCGATGGTGTGTTCATCCACCTCGAATACGAGGCTCTGCCCGGCAGGCGTGAAGAACGGCAGCTCATCGTCGTGCAAGCGCTGCTTGGCATAGCTCAGCCTGGGTTGGCCCGGGCGCAGGATGGGCATGCCGATCTGTATGCCATTGGGGGTCGGCAGTGGCAGGCCCACTGCAACCGTTATGTCATGGTGGTCGCAGAGTGCTTGCAGCGGGTCCAGTCGGGCAGATGAGAGGGGCAGGGCCAATTGGCGGGCCAGGGTCGGCTCGTAACCGGTCAGGGACAGTTCGGGAAACACCACCAGCCTGGCGCCCAGGGCGGCGGCCTGCTCGATGCAGTAGCGGTGGCGGTCGAGGTTGCTATCCAGGTCGCCCTTGTGCGACGCCAGTTGTATGGCACAGAGTTTCATGGCTAGCCCTTCCTTGGTACGGATCCAAACCCCGAGGATACTACCGGCACGCTACGCCTCGCCAGTGAAGAGACCATCATGACGCTGGCTGGGCGGCGAAACGCTGGCGGAACCAGTCGGCGAGCATGGCTTTTTCCGCATACAGGCGCTCGCTGCTACTGGTTACCCGTCCGGGGCGGCTGAGGTACATCTTGTCGCTGACCCGTTCCTGGGCATGCTGGTCGGGTTTGCCCGGCTGGCTGAAGGTGTAGCTCAGGTCGATGGTCGGCCAGGTGGTCTCGCGCATGAAGCGTACATCGTAGGCATTGACGTGCCAGGGTTCGAAGCCCCCAGCCAGGTCGATGTCATGGATATCGATGACCAGTTGCTGGCCGGGTTGCAGGTAGCGCTGGCCAAGCTTTTGCAGATAGTGCGTGAGGGTCTTCAGGACGTAGTCGTCAGCGCCACGTGCGTAACCTGCGCGATCCAGCCTGGCATCGCGGAAGTGCTCAGGGTGATCGAAATGCACCTGAACCTGCAGGGTTTGTGTGCCTTGTGCCATGCTATTGAGTGAAAGCACCATGAGCACGGCACAGGCAAGGACGTTACGCACGAGGCACCTCCGGAGCGGACTGCGTGTCAAACCATTTTACGCCTGCCATGGGAGCTGCCGTAGAGGAATAGTGCAATGAGCCGGTTTCGGCGGGTAACCGCCAATGGCAAGGGGCGTGACTTGGCGGTGGGTGATATCCACGGGCATTTCAGCCGCCTTGAGCAGTTGTTGAATGCCGTGGGTTTCGACCCCGAGGTAGATCGCCTGTTCAGTGTCGGTGACCTGGTGGATCGGGGCCCGGAAAGCGAAGCGGTGCTGGATTGGCTTGCCCGGCCTTGGTTTCATGCCGTGCAGGGTAACCACGAGTCGCTGGCGGTGAACCACCTCAACGGCGGTCAGCTGGATCCGCAGATGTATCGCTCTGCCGGCGGAGGTTGGTTTCTGGATCTGCCCAGGACGGATCAGCAGCGTTTCGTCGATGCGTTCGAGCGCTTGCCAATCGCCATGGAAGTACAGACCTCCGAAGGCCTTGTCGGGTTGTTGCACGCTGACAGCCCGTTCGCCGACTGGAGCGTGCTGCGTGACCAACTCGAAGGCGTGCTCGAACCCAAAGTCTGCGAATTCTGCCAGTGGTCGCGCAGGCGCCTGCACGAACGCGACAGCCGCGCGGTGGAAGGTCTGCGGGCACTGCTGGTGGGGCATACGCCGCTGGTCGAGGCCACGCTGCTGGGCAATGTCTGGCACTTGGATACCGGCGGCTGGAACCTTGGTCATTTCAGCCTGATGGACCTGCGCACACTGACCTTGGTCAACCCGCTACCAGGTGACCGAATAGCGCCATGGCCAACATGATCAGCAATGCGCCACTGAGCCTTTCCAGCCACGGCAAGGCGTACGCGAAGCGTTTCAGCACCCTGCGATTGCCGATGGTCACAGCGACCAGCAGGTCCCAGACCAGCACGATGCTGAACATCCAGCCAGCGTAGACGGTCTTCCAAGCACCGCTGCTGCTGGCGACCATGCTGGCCAGGCTTGCATAGAACAAGGCGTTCTTGGGGTTGAGGATTCCGGAGAAAAAGCCCATGCCCAAGCAGCGGCTCCAGCCACCGGCCGCTTGCACTTCGCCTGCCATTGCCAATTCGGTTTTCCCGGCGTGGCGAACGAACAACGTACCGATGTACAGCAGGTAACCCGCGCCAGCCACTTGCAAGGCGATGAACAAGGCGCTGCCGTCGCGCAGGATGGAAAGGCCGGCAAAGGCGCTGACGATGAAAAGACCATTGGCCAAGGCGATACCCAGGCATGCGCCGCTGGCAACTCGCCAGCCAGCGGATACCGAACTTCGGGCGACCAGGAAAAAGTCCGGGCCGGGCGAGAGCAGGGCAAGGAAGTGGGCGAAGGCGACAATCAGAAACTGCTCCATGAGGCAGGTCACTCGGGTTACCAAAACCCCAGTCTGGCGTCGGCCCGATGGCGCGTATTGAAGATTATTGCGTGGCCCGGTACTGCCCTGGTGTCACACCCACATGGGCCTTGAACACTCGCTGGAAATGGCTCTGGTCGGCGAAGCCCAAGCGATAGGCGATTTCGGCCAGGTCATGCCCTTGAAGGAGCCAACGCCGCCCCCGATTGACGCGAGCGTTCAGCAGGTAGGCATGGGGCGTCATCCCGGTGGCCGCGCGAAAGGCACGGATCAGCTGATAGCGGCCCAGGCCTGCCTGGCTGGCCATCGCAGCCAGGCTCAGTTCAGCCGGGTCGTCGGCTTCCATGCGTTCGATCAGTGTTCTCAGGGTGGGCGCATCCAGCGACGGCGCAGGTGCAGGATACAGTGGCGGATGCACGGAAAAGTCATGGTCGCCGAGGAAGGCTACCAGTGCAGCTTCCTTCTCCGACGCGGCTGCCGTGGAGAACAGCAGGGCGTTCAGATCGCAGAACTCACGGTACAGCGCAGGGGATCGACTGATGCGTGCGGGGGCCCCGGTCTCGGCTGCGGCAAGACCGGACTCCAGACGCAACTGCGCCAGCCAGTGCGCGTCCACGTGCAGCATCTGGTAGCTCCAGGCCTGACCGGGTTCGGGGTTGCAGGCATGCACACGCTGCGCCGGAACCAGCACCAGGGTGCCAGGGGTGAGGTGCGTTTGCCCGGCACCGGCGCCGGTGAAATAGCTGCTGCCGGCATCCACCGCACCCATGGAGAAGGTTGGGTGGCTATGGGCCTTGTAGCAGGCCCGGCTATCGCAGGCGCGGCGGCTTTCGACGAAGGGCAGCGCCGCATCGCGCCACAGCGCGGGGGACGAGGAAGAGGGCATGGCAGGCTCCTTGATCACTCAGGCAGCTTACCAGCGCCAAGGCCAAGGGGGCGACCGTACAGTTTTTTCCCATGGCTGTACCTTGACCCTGGTGCGGGCGAACGTCGAAATAAGCACTTGACGTCTGGGAGAACGCGAATGGACCTGTCGAGCCTGCTGTTATTCATACCCGCCTGCTTTGCCCTGAACATGGCACCGGGGCCAAACAACCTGCTTTCGCTGCACAACGCCAGCCGCTATGGCCTGCGTACGGCCTGTGTCGCCGGCGGCGGGCGAATCGTCGCCTTCAGTGGCATGATCGCGCTGGCGGCCATGGGCCTGGCCGTGGTGCTGCACACCAGCGAATACCTGTTCCTGACGATCAAGGTGGTGGGCGCAGCGTATCTGTTCTATATCGCCTGGCAGTTGTGGCGTGCTCCAGTGGGTGATGCCGTGCTGGCAGCCGACCATCCGCGCGGCACCTGGCGCCTGGCTCGTCAGGAGTTCTGGGTGGCAGCGGGCAACCCCAAGGCCATCTTGATCTTCACCGCTTTCCTGCCACAGTTCGTGTCCGTGGGCAGCGCCACGCCTGTGAGTGAGCAGTTCCTGTGGTTGGGCGTGCTGTTCCTGCTGCTGGAGTGGGCCGCCATCGCCCTCTACGCCGGGCTTGGTGCATACCTGCAACGCTGGTTCAGCCAGCCTGCGCCGCGTCGGTTGTTCAACCGGGTCAGCGCCTCCTTGCTTGGCTGCGCTGGCCTCGGACTGCTGGCGGCACGTCGCTAGGATTGGCTCAAGCCCAGGTTGACGCCGTGGCTTGCGCGGTGACTGCTCGATCAGTCGCGGTAGAAGGTCTGCACCAGGTGATAGCCGAACTTGCTCTTGATCGGCCCATGCACCACACGTAACGCCTTCTTGAAGATCACCTGGTCGATTGCCCCTACCAGTTGCCCGGGGCGTACTTCGCCAAGATCGCCACCGCGCTTGCCCGATGGGCAAGTGGAAAACTTCTTGGCCAATACGTCAAAAGCCTCGCCGTTGGCGATGCGCTGCTTGAGCTTCTCGGCTTCCTCAGCGGTCTTGACCAGGATATGGCGGGCTTGGGCTTTCATGGGACACCTGTGCTTCGGGGCAAAAAAGGGCGACATTATGCCTGATCGCGCAGCTCCGTGCGGTCGCGAAACTGGTCCAGTGCCTCTGGGTTGGCCAAGGCATCGGTGTTCTTCACCGGCCGCCCATGCACCACGTTGCGAATCGCCAATTCCACCAGCTTGCCGCTGATGGTGCGGGGAATGTCGGTGACCTGCGCGATGACCGCCGGTACATGACGCGGTGTGGTGTACTGGCGGATCACCTGGCGGATACGCTGGCGCAGATCGTCATCCAGGAGCAGACCGTCGCGCAGGCGCACGAACAGCACCACACGCACATCGCCGTGCCACTCCTGGCCAATGGCAACGCTTTCCAGCACTTGTTCGACCTTTTCCACCTGGCGGTAGATCTCCGCCGTGCCGATACGCACCCCTCCAGGGTTGAGCACCGCATCGGAACGACCGTGGATCACTAAGCCCCCGCTGGTCAGTTGCTCGGCATAATCGCCCTGCGCCCAGACACCCGGAAACTGGCTGAAGTAGGCGTCGTGATAGCGGCTGCCATCGGGGTCGTTCCAAAAACCCAGCGGCATGCAGGGGAAGTGATGGATGCACACCAGCTCGCCCTTCTCACCTGTTATCGGCCTGCCGTGTTCGTCCCACACCTCGACCGCCATACCCAGGCCCTTGCACTGGATTTCGCCGCGGCGTACCGGCAAGGTCGGATTGCCGAGCACGAAGCACGAGACGATGTCGGTGCCACCCGACATCGACGCCAGGCACAGGTCCGCCTTGATCTTGCCGTAGACGTAGTCATAGCTGTGCGGCGACAACGGTGAGCCGGTGGACATGATCAGTCGCAGCTTGTCGAGTCGATGGCTGTTGCACGGCTCGATGCCTTCCTGCTCCAGCGCGGCCAGGTACTTGGCACTGGTGCCGAAGGCACGGATGCCCTCGGCGTCGATGAGGTCGAGCAGTCGTTCGGGGCCGGGGTGGAAGGGAGAGCCGTCATACAACACCAAGGTGGCCCCGACCGCCAGGCCGCTGGCCAGCCAGTTCCACATCATCCAGCCGCAGGTGGTGTAGTAGAACAGTACATCGTCGGCCTTCAGGTCATTGTGCAGGCCATGCTCCTTGAGGTGCTGCAGCAGCACGCCACCGGCGCCATGAACGATGCACTTGGGTACTCCAGTGGTTCCGCTGGAGTAGAGGATGTACAGCGGGTGATCGAACGGCAGCGGGACGAAGTTGGGTGAACCGCCGGCCCGGTAGAAATCGTCCCACAGGCTTGCCTGCGGTGCACTGAACGCATCGGCGTGGGTTTGGGTGCGGGTGTAGGGCACTATCAGCAACTGTTCGAGGCCTGGCAACTGGGCGCAGACCTGGTTGATCTTGTCCACCAGGTCGAGGGTCTTGCCAGCGTAGTGATAACCAGCACAGGCGATCAGCAGCTTCGGCTCGATCTGCCCGAAGCGGTCGATAATGCCGTGCAAGCCAAACTCCGGCGAACAACTGGACCACACCGCCCCGAGGCTGGTGCAGGCAAGCATCGCTACCAGGGTTTCCCAGGTGTTGGGCATGATCGCTGCTACCCGATCGCCGACGCCTATGCCGGCGGCGATGAAGGCCCTTTGCAGACCGGCGACATGGCTTGCCAGTTGAGCATGGGTCAGCACCACGCGCAGGCCATCCTCGCGCACACTGATCAGCGCCGGACGATCATCGCGCCGGTGCAGCAAGTGCTCGGCGAAATTCAGGGTCCCGCCGGCAAACCACCGGGCGTCCGGCATCAGTGGCCCTTCGCTGAGCACCTGGCTGGCAGGGGTATGCCAACGCACATGGAAGTACTCGGCCAGCGTCTGCCAGAAGGCGGCGCGGTGCTCGATACTCCAGCGATGCAGCGCCGGGTAGTCGTTGAGTTCAAGGTTGTAGCGCAGGTTGACTCGGCGACGGAACGCATCCATCCGGCTGGCCTCGATCTGCGCCGTGGAGGGGCGCCAGAGCACATCGTTCATGCCGAACCTCCGCAGGATCTGGGGCGTGGGGCCGCGAAGCAGCCCCACAGAGGGTCTCTTATTCCACTTTAGCCTTTTGTACGTCCTGCGATGCCGACCAGACGCGATAGCGCACTTCGACGCCTTCGGGTACATACACCACCACCGGCAGCTTGCTGTTGTAGCGGACCATGAAGCCTTCACCGACCACTGGCACGAAGGCCTCGGTCTTCTTGCCGTCCGGGCAGGCCATCAGGGTGCTGACCGGGCCGCCGACTTTCTCCAGACGGTAGTAGCTATAACCCCAGCCTTGCAGTGTTTTTTCTTCCAGGCTGCCGGCCAGGCGCTGGCGGTTGCAGTCCACCTGCAAGGTCTTGCCTGCCAGGATTTCCAGAGTGTGGGCCGATTCATCGGCCTGGGCCGGCAGGTGGATCACCTGCCGGGTGAAGCCTTTTTCAGCCTTGGGGTAGGGTGCGACATCTTCAAGTTTGGCGGCCATCGCCGGGGCGGCCATGGCCAGGGTCAGGGAACACATCGCGAACAGACGGGTAGGGCGCATAGGGCCTCCTTGCAATCAAACGGGTGCAATGCCGCCGCCAGGCCCCGGTCGCCCTCTGTCATTGGGCCAGCCAGCCGCCATCGACGTTCCAGGCGGCGCCGCGGACCTGGCTTGCGGCCTCGCTGCAGAGGAACAATACCAGTTCACCCAGATGCTCGGGAGTGACGAAGGCCAATGAAGGTTGTTTCTCGGCCAGCAGGTCGTGCTGGGCTTGCAGCGGATCGCCGCCATGGGCTGCACGGTCGTCAATCTGCTTTTGCACCAATGGCGTCAGCACCCAGCCAGGGCAGATGGCGTTGCAGGTGACGTTGTCGGTAGCGGTTTCCAGTCCGACCACTTTGGTCAGCCCGACCACGCCATGCTTGGCCGCCACATACGCGGCCTTGCCGCTGGAGCCGACCAAGCCATGCACCGAGGCGATGTTGATGATCCGCCCCCAGTTGCGTTCGCGCATGCCTGGCAGCGCCAGCCGGGTTCCGTGGAACACCGCCGACAGGTTGAGGGCGATGATCTTGTCCCAGGCTTGTACCGGGAACTGCTCCACCGGCGCCACATGTTGAATACCAGCATTGTTGACCAGGATATCGACACCGCCGAATTCGCGATTGGCGAGGGCGAACAGCGCCTCGATCTGGGCCGCATCGGACAGATCCGCCGGGTGATGCGCTACCTTCACGCCGTGGCGGGCGATCTCGGCCAGGGCTGGCGCCGGGTCGCCGAAGCCATTGAGCACGATGTTGGCACCCGCGCGCGCCAGCACTTGGGCGATGCCCAGGCCAATGCCGCTGGTGGAACCGGTGACGAGTGCAGTCTTGCCGTTGAGCGTCATGTAAAGCTCCTTAGACGATGCCGGTGGCGTAGAAAGTGGCGATGACCACGAATACCGCCAGGGTCTTGATCAATGTAATGCCGAAAATGTCTTTGTAGGCCTCGCGATGGGTCAGGCCCGTCACCGCCAGCAATGTGATCACCGCGCCGTTGTGCGGCAGGGTATCCATGCCGCCGCTGGCCATGGCGGCCACCCGGTGGAGCACTTCGAGCGGAATGTTGGCGGCGTTGGCAGCGGCGATGAAGCTTTCGCTCATGGCAGCCAGGGCGATGCTCATGCCACCGGATGCCGAGCCGGTGATGCCCGCCAGCAGCGTGACGGTAATGGCTTCGTTGACCAGCGGGTTGGGGATGGCGCGCAGGGCATCGGCCAGTACCAGGAATCCCGGCAGCGACGCAATCACTGCGCCGAAACCGTACTCCGAGGCGGTATTCATTGCCGCCAGCAGCGCACCACTGACCGCGCTCTTGGTGCCCTCCGCCAGGCGTGCACGAATGGCGCCAAAGGCACACACCAGTACCATCAAGATACCCACCAGCAAGGCTGCCTGCACTGCCCAGATGGCCGTGAGCTTGGCCACGTCGCTGTTGACCGGCGCGCTCATGCCCGGCAGTTGCAGGGTGTGGCTGGGGCCGTACCACTGTGGAATCCAATGGGTGAACAGCAGGTTCATGACCCCCACCAGCACCAGGGGCGACAAGGCCAGCCAGGGGTTGGGCAAGGTCAGGTCGGGGGCGGTCTCCGGCTCGTTGCGCAGGTCCTTGCCATAGCCTTCGCCTGCGCGCTGGGCCTTGTTGCGCTGGCGTTGCAGGTAGAGCATGCCTGCGCAGAACACGAACAAGGTGCCGATCAGTCCCAGCCAGGGTGCGGCCCAGGCGGTGGTATTGAAGAATGTGCTGGGGATGATGTTCTGGATCTGCGGCGTGCCGGGCAGGGCGTCCATGGTAAAGGAGAACGCACCGAGGGCGATGGTCGCCGGGATCAGTCGCTTGGGGATGTCGCTTTGGCGGAACATTTCGGCGGCGAACGGGTAAACCGCGAACACCACCACGAACAGCGACACGCCCCCGTAGGTAAGCAAGGCGCAGACAAGTACGATCACCAGCATGGCTTGCCGGGTGCCGAGCAGACCGATGGCAGCCGCGACGATGGAGCGAGAGAAGCCTGACAGTTCGATCAGCTTGCCGAACACCGCGCCTAGCAGGAAGACCGGGAAGTAGAGTTTGATGAAGCCGACCATTTTCTCCATGAACACCCCGGTGAATGCGGGGGCCACGGCGGCCGGGTCAGTGAGCAGTACCGCGCCGAGGGCGGCGATAGGGGCGAACAGGATCACGCTGTAGCCGCGGTAGGCGGCCAGCATCAGCAGGGCCAGGGCGGCCAGTGCGATGAGCACGGTCATCGGGATGAATCTCCTGGGTGGGTCTTGTTGTTATCGGTTACCAGGGGATAGCGGGAATCGTGCCAACCTTATAAGTGATTGAATTACATAGATAAATTTGGTGGTTATGACGTATTTGTCTCTGATTTGAGACGGTTGGGCCCGCTTTGCAGTCTCTCGCCGGCACGCCGGGTCCTAACACGTGTCGTGTAGGCGAAGGATTGCCGGCGGTTGGGGTGGTATCCCTATATAGAGACAAGAATCTCAAAAATGAGACTAAAGCCCAAGCGCCACCATCTTCTTGTATAAGGTAGAGCGCCCCAGCCCCAACAACTTCGCGGCGTGCGGCACATTCCCCGAACATTCCAGCAAGGCATCGCCAATCAACTTGCGCTCGAACTGTTCACAGGCCTCTCGGTATGTTTGCCGCGTCACAGCCGCCGCCACCGGGCTCAATGGCCCCAGCGCCGAGCGTACTTCCGCAGGCCCCAGCCGCGGCTGGTCGGCCAACAACGTGGCCCGCTCCAACACATTGCGCAACTCCCGGATATTTCCTGGCCACGCGTGCCGGGCCAATAGCTGCAATGCCTCGGGCTCCAACTCGTACTGGCTGCCCAGCTCGGCCAGGATCGCTTCGCATAACGCTGGCAAGTCCTCCAGGCGCTCACGCAATGGCGGCACGTCGATGGGCAGCACGTTCAACCGGTAATACAGGTCGGCGCGAAACGCTCCACGGTCCATGGCGGCCTGCAGGTCGATGGAGGTGGCGGCGATAATGCGCACGTCGCTGCGCAGCATCTGGTTCGAACCCACAGGCTCGTATTCCTTTTCCTGCAGCACGCGCAGCAACTTGCTCTGCAGGGCCAGCGGCATGTCACCGATCTCGTCCAGGAACAGCGTGCCGCCCTCGGCCAGTTGCAGCTTGCCGCTGCGGCCCTTTCGGTCGGCGCCGGTGAAGGCACCTGGGGCGGTGCCGAAGAATTCGGCCTCCAGCAAGGTCTCTGGAATGGCCGCGCTGTTGATGCTGACGAACGCCTTGTGCGCGCGCGCCGAGGCGGCATGAATCGCATGGGCCAGCAACTCCTTGCCGGTGCCGGTCTCGCCCAGCAACAGCACGGGCGAATCGCTGCTCGCGCCACGCCGCGCCCGGCGCTTGGCCTCGAGGCTGGCCGCGCTGCTGCCGACGAACTGGGCGAAGCTGTACTTGGCCTGACGTGCCCTTAGCTGTGAGCGGGTGGACGCCAATTCCTGCTGCATGCTCGAGTAGCGTTTGAGGAGTGGCGACAGGCTGCGCAGTTCGTCAAACAAGGCAAAGCCGATGGCCCCGATCAGCGCGCCCTGGTCATCGTGGATGGGCAAGCGCATGACCACCAAAGGGTCGTTGTGGGTGTCGAGCATGTCCAGCAGGATTGGCCGGCCATTGCTGACCACCTCCCGCATCAGGCTGCCAGGGATCACCGACTCACACGGCTGGCCGATGGCGCTCGCGGCATCGGCCAGGCCAAAGCGCCGGGCATAGCGCTCGTTCATCCAGACGATGCGGGCCTGGCGGTCGACGATCACCGTGCCTTCGCTGGATTGCTCGATGATCTCGAACAGCGAGCGGATCGCCAGTTGCCTTACCTGGGGATAGTCCTTGAGGCTGTCGCTGTCGTGCATGGAGGAGGCCTGTTGAGGGGGAGACGCATTATGCGGCGAGGTATGGCCTGGGTGAAGACTGTGCTGCCTTGTCCGCGCCACGCTAGCGGCGAGGATCGAAAGCTTCGCGCAGGGCATCACCAATGAACACCAGTAGCGACAGGATCACCGCGAGGGCGAAGAACGCGGTAAAGCCCAACCACGGTGCCTCTAGGTGTTGCTTGCCCTGGGTCACCAGTTCGCCCAGCGAAGCGCTCCCTGCCGGCATGCCGAAGCCAAGGAAGTCCAATGCGGTCAGGGTGGTGATGGCCCCGGTGAGCATGAAGGGGATGAAGGTCAGGGTGGCATTCATGGCGTTGGGCAGGATATGCCGTAGCATCACCTGGGTATCGGGCAACCCGAGGGCACGGGCGGCCTTGACGTACTCAAGGTTACGCCCACGAAGGAACTCGGCGCGCACCACATCGACCAGGCTAAGCCATGAGAACAGCGCCATGATCCCCAGCAGCCACCAGAAGTCAGGCTCGACGAAACCACTGAGGATGATCAGCAGGTACAGCACCGGCAACCCTGACCATACCTCCAGCAACCGTTGCCCGAGCAGGTCGACCCAGCCGCCGTGGTAGCCCTGCAGGGCGCCGGCCATTACCCCGATCAGCACACTGACGACGGTAAGGGCGAAGGCAAACAGCAGCGACACCCGCGTGCCATAAAGCACCCTGGCCAGTACATCGCGTCCCTGGTCGTCGGTGCCCAGCCAGTTGCTGGCACTGGGTGGGCTGGGTGTGGGCACCTGCAGGTCGTAGTTTGGCGTGTCGGCGCTGAAGGGAATCGGGGCGAACAGCATCCAGCCACCCTGGCTTTCGATCAGTTGGCGCACATAGGCACTGCGATAGTCAGGCTGAAACGGCAATTGGCCGCCGAACTGCTGCTCGCTGTAGCGCTTGAACGCTGGAACGTACAGCTCGCCCTTGTAGCTCAGCAGCAAGGGTTTGTCATTGGCCACTAGCTCGGCGCCGAGGCTCAGCACAAGCAATCCGGCGAACAGCCACAAGGAAAGCCAGCCGCGGCGGTGGTTGCGAAAACGCTGCAGGCGGCGGCGGGAGACAGGCGAAAGCATCAGCGTACCCTCGCGTCGAAGTCGATGCGTGGGTCGAGCAGGGTGTAGGACAAGTCGCCGATCAAGCGAATCAGCAACCCCGCCAGGGTGAAGATGAACAGCGTGCCGAACACGATCGGGTAGTCCCTCGACACCGCGGCCTCATAGCTCAGGCGGCCCAGGCCATCGAGGGAGAAAATCACCTCGATCATCAGCGAACCGGCGAAGAACACTGTGATCAATGCCTGGGGCAGGCCGGCCAGGACCAGCAGCATGGCGTTGCGCAATACATGCCCGTACAGGACCCGGCGCTCACTGAGGCCTTTGGCCCGCGCCGTGACCACGTACTGGCGGGAAATCTCGTCGAGGAAAGCGTTCTTGGTCAGCAGCGTGAGCGTGGCGAAACCGCCGATCACCAGCGATCCGACAGGCAGTATCAGGTGCCAGAAATAGTCGGCGACCTTGCCCAGTAGGCTGAGTTGGTCGAAATTCTCCGAGACCAGCCCACGCACCGGGAACCAGTTGAGCGAGGTGCCACCTGCGAAGAGTACGATCAGCAACAGGGCGAACAGGAACGAGGGCAGGGCATAGCCGACCACGATCAGCGCGCTGCTCCAGGCATCGAAGCGACTACCGTGGCGCACTGCCTTGCGGATCCCCAGCGGGATGGACACCAGATAAGTGATCAGGGTGGCCCAGAAACCCAGGGACAGGGTCACCGGCAGTTTCTCCAGAATCAGGTCGGTCACCTTGGCGCCGCGGAAGAAACTCTGGCCGAAATCCAGCCGGGCATACTGTTCGAGCATCAACCAGAGGCGCTCGGGGGCGGACTTGTCGAAGCCGTATTGATGCTTGATCTCTTCGAGCAGCTTGGGGTCCAGGCCACGGCCAGCGCGAGACTCGCCATGCACGGCCTCGGCCCGTGCCCCGGGCGCACCGCCACCCAGCCCCTGCAGCCTGGCCACCGCCTGTTCGACCGGACCGCCCGGCGCAGCCTGGACGATGACGAAGTTGACCAGCAGGATGGCCAGCAGGGTAGGCACGATCAACAACAGGCGACGCAGGATATAGGCAGTCATGGCGACATCTTCCGGCGCTCGGCCATCTGCGCATTGGTCAGTGCGGTCGGGCTGATTTCCCACCAGGTGTCCAGGCCTTCATCATAGGCAGCCTGGACCTTGGGCAGGCCAAAACGGTTCCACCAGACGGTGGAGCTGCCGGGTGGATAGTAGTTGGGGATCCAGTAGTAGTTCCATTGCAGCACCCGGTCCAGGGCATGGGCGTGGCGCAGCATGTCGGCCTGGGTGCTGGCGCGGACCAGGCCATCGATCAAGGTGTCCACCGCCGGGTCCTTGAGCACCATCAGGTTGTTCGACCCCGGGTCGTTGGCCGCTGCCGAGCCGAAGTAATTGTACAGTTCGGCACCGGGCGACAAGGTGACAGGGTAGCCGGTGACGATCATGTCGTAGTCTCGGGCCATCAGACGGTTGATGTACTGAGCCGAGTCGACGTTGCGGATATTCAGCGTGATGCCGATCTGCGCCAGGTTGCGCTTCCACGGCAGTAGCAGCCGCTCCATCCCGGACTGGCCGTTCAAGAAGGTGAACGCCAGCGGTTCGCCCTGCGCATTCACTAGCTGGTCACCCTGGGGGTGCCAGCCGGCCTGTTGCAACAAGGCCAGTGCCTGCAGCTGCTGCGTTCGGATGATGCCAGAGCCGTCGGTCACCGGTGCCGTATACACCTGGCTGAATACTTCATCGGGGACCTTGCCCCGTAGCGGTTCGAGCACCTGCAGTTCGCTGGCGTCGGGCAGCGCACGGGCAGCAAGGGGGGTGTTGGAGAACATGCTCTGCTGGCGGATGTACAGGCGGCGCATCATCTGCCGGTTGCTCCATTCGAAATCCCAGAGCATCGCCAGCGCCTGGCGCACACGGCGGTCGTTGAATTGCGGGCGGTCCAGGTTGAACACGAAGCCCTGGGCCGTTTGCGGCTTGGCAGGGCCTAGATGGGCCCGTTGCAAGCGACCATCGTCCAGCTGCGCGCCATTGTAGCCTAGCGTGTAGGCCGTTGCGGAGAACTCGCGGTTGTAGTCGTAGCCGCCGCCCTTGAGCACCTGGCGGGCCACTTCGGTGTCGCCAAAGTACTCGATGCGGATCTGGTCGAAATTGTAGCGGCCACGGCTGGCCGGCAAATCTTTGGCCCACCAGCCGGGGTTGCGTTCGAAGGTGATGCTGCGGCCGTTGTCGATCCGGCCGATTCGGTAAGGGCCGCTACCGACGGGCTTTTCAAAGCCTGCGCCATTGGCAAAGTCACGGTTCTGCCAGTCGTGCTCAGGCAGTACCGGAAGGCTGGCCACGTCCAAGGCCAGGGTACGGCCATGGGGTTGCTTGAAATCGAAGCGTACCCGATGCGGGCTTTCCACCGTCACGCTGGTAACTTCCGCGAACTGGGTGCGGAACTTGAGGCTGCCCTTGCTCATCAGCAACTGGTAGGTAAACCGTACGTCTTCGGCGCGCACCGGCTTGCCATCGGCGAAGGTGGCGCGCGGGTCGATCTCCAAACGCAGCCAGGCATCGTCTGGCCCACGCTCCATGCGCCGGGCGATCAGCCCATAGACGGTGTAGGGTTCGTCGAACGAGCGCACTGCCAGGGGCGCATACAGCCAGCCGTCGACCTCGGAAACACCGATGCCTTTGTCGATGTAGGGCAGGATGTGGTCGAACTGGCCGATTTCGATGGCCGAACGGCGAATGCTACCGCCTTTGGGTGCATCGGGGTTGACGTAGTCGAAATGGCGGAAGGCCTGGCCATAACGGGGGGCTTCACCATAGACGGTGAGGGCGTGGGTGGGGGCTGCCTTGGCTGTGAGGGACAGGCACAACAGTGCGAGCCCCCACACGCTTGCTCCCCTGGGGAACATCACCGGCAACGGTGACTTAGTCCTGGCGGCTGGTCACTTCCAGCAGGTGGTAACCGAATTGGGTCTTCACCGGGCCTTGGACAACATTCAGCGGGGCGCTGAACACCACGGTATCGAATTCGCGAACCATCTGGCCTGGACCGAACGAGCCCAGGTCACCGCCTTGACGGCTGGACGGACAGGTGGAATTGGCCTTGGCGACTTCAGCGAAGTCGGCACCGGCTTCGATCTGGGCTTTGAGCTCGTTGCATTTCTCTTCCGAGCTGACCAGGATGTGGCGGGCAGTGGCACGTGCCATGGGAACTACTCCTTGGGTAAAAAAGCAAGCCTAACGCACTTGTCTGGGATATGTCTCGCAAGGCTTGCTGTACGTTTCCTACAAGCGCGCTGCCGCGTCACGCAACAGCGTTTCGGTCGACGCCCAGCCCAGGCAACCATCGGTAATCGACACGCCGTACTTCAACGTGCCCTTGTCCAGTGCCTGGCAACCGTCGAACAGATGCCCTTCGAGCATCACGCCGACGATCGAGCGATCACCGGCCAGGCGTTGGCTCAGCACCTGCTCGAACACGGCCGGTTGGCGAGCCGGGTCTTTGCCGCTGTTGGCATGACTGCAATCGACCATGATCCGTGCTGCCAGCCCTGCTTTGGCCAGGCCCTGGCGGGCTTGGGCGATGCTCTGTGCGTCGTAGTTGGGGCCTTTGTGGCCACCGCGCAGTACCAGGTGGGTATCCGGATTGCCCAGGGTTTCGATGATCGCCGGGTAGCCCTGCGCATCCATGCCGAAGTGGCGATGGGGATGGGCGGCGCTACGCATGGCGTCGCAGGCGATTCCGACACCGCCATCGGTGCCATTCTTGAAGCCCACTGGCAGTTCGAGCCCGCTGACCATCTCGCGGTGAATCTGCGACTCGGTGGTGCGTGCGCCAATGGCGGCCCAGCCCAGCAGGTCGTCGAAGTAGCTGGCGGCCATCGGTTGCAGCAGTTCGGTGGCAATCGGCAGGCCGCGCTCGATCATGTTGAGCATCAGGCCACGGGACAAGGCGATACCCGAGTGCATGTCATCGCTGCCATCGAGGTGCGGGTCGTAGGCCAGGCCTTTCCAGCCGACGGTGGTGCGTGGCTTTTCGACGTAGGCACGCATCACCAGCAACAGCTGGTCGTTCACTTCGCGGCTGAGGGCTGCGAGGCGGTCGGCGTATTCCAGGGCCGAGCGCGGGTCGTGGATCGAGCACGGGCCGACGACTACCAAAAGACGTTCGTCGCGGCCTTCGAGAATGGCGCGGATCGCTTGGCGGTGGGCCTGGACTTGTTGGGCGAGCTCGAGGGACAGCGGCATCTGCTGCTTGAGCAAGTGCGGGCTGGGCAGGCGCTTGCTGACGGTGGTGTTGGCAGCTTGAGGCTGGGAAAGGGGCAGGGCGAGGTTGGAAGCTTGCATGGCGTGGTATCCCTGGGCGGACGGCGGGTGCTGGCCCGCTCGATCGGCCCTATCGAGGTGTTCGACAGATCGTCAAATTCGGTTCTTGTGCGGCAGTGCCACCGGAGATCGACCGTACGGAGGCGGCAGGCTGGCCCGAACGGGATTGGCTAAATCGCCAGGCATAGGTATTTGCGTAGCAGTAAGTGGCGTAGTTCATGAATCTGTCCTCAGTGTGAATCGGTGTTGTCGATGGCCTGAAAAGCAAAACCCCCGGTCGGGGAGCCGACCGGGGGTTTGAGTATTCTCGTATTCGGCGGCCCCTCGAAAGTGGGCGCCGTGTGGGTATCAGCGGCGCCTAGTGGCTAAACCAATACCCAAAATAAAAGCTGGCGACAGCCTCGCAGCCAGCAACGGCCAGCACAGGACGCGCGGTGCGACCGGTGTGTTTGGCGGGGTTGCAGGTGTGTTTCGGCATGTTGCTCTCCAATGAATGACCCCGAGCATACTTCAGGTGCCGCGCGGTATTCAATGGATAAATACTATTGAGCCGATCACACCTTGAACTGCGCCACCATGCCGTTCAGGTCAACCGCCAGGCGCGAGAGGTCCTGGGCTGCCGCGCTGGTCTGGTTGGCCCCCGCTGAGGTCTGCATCGCCAGATCACGGATGTTCACCAGGTTGCGATCCACTTCGCGTGCCACCTGCGCCTGCTGCTCGGACGCGCTGGCGATCACCAGGTTGCGCTGGTTGATCGAGGCGATTGCCTCGGCGATCACTTCCAGCGCCTGACCTGCTGATTGCGCCACCTCCAGGGTGCCGTTGGCCCGGCCTTGGCTGCTGTGCATGGCGGACACTGCCCGTTCGGTACCAGACTGAATACCGACGATCATCTGCTCGATCTCGGCGGTGGACTGCTGGGTACGGTGGGCGAGGGCGCGGACTTCGTCAGCCACTACGGCGAAACCTCGGCCCGCTTCACCGGCGCGTGCGGCCTCGATGGCGGCATTGAGGGCCAGCAGGTTGGTCTGACCGGCGATGGCACCGATCACGTCGAGCACGCGGCTGATTTCGTTGGCGTTGCTGGCCAGCTGTTCGATCTCCTGTGAGGTGCCGGAGACGTCCTGGACCAGATGCTGGATCGACTCCAGGGCCTGGTTGACCTGGTCACGGCCGTCGCGAGTGGTGCGGTCGGCGCCCTTGGAGGCATCGGCGGTGCTCACCGCATTGTTGGCCACTTCTTCCACCGCGGCGGTCATCTGGTTGACCGCAGTGGCGGCCTGGTCGATTTCCGCACTCTGCTGGTGCAGGCCGCGACTGGTGTCTTCGGTGACGGTGTGCAGCTCTTCGGATGCCGACGCCAGCTGGTCGGAAGACGCGGCGATCTTGCGAATGGTGTCGCGCAGGCTCTCCTGCATGCGGCTCAGTGCGCCCAGCAGCAGGGCGGGCTCATCGCGGCCGCTCACCTTGATCGGCTGGGTCAGGTCACCGGTAGCGACGCGCTCGGCCACGCTCACGGCTTCGCCCAGTGGCACGACGATGCTGCGCGTGAGCAGGGTGGCGATGGCGGCAAGGGCGAGCATGATGACCACCAGCGAAACAGTGATGGCCAGGAAGGCTTCGTCCGCCATGTCGCTGCTGCGTTGCGAAGCGTCTTCGGCGCCTTTGCCGTTGTAGGCGATGAGGGCGCTCATGGCCTTCATCATGCTATCGGCGTGCTGGGTCAGCGGGCCGCTGATACGCTGCTTGGCTTGAGCGATACGGCCGGCGGCGAGGTCTTCGATCACCAGGGCCTGGCCCTCGTAGTACTGCTGGTGAGCCGTGGTGAATGCAGCGAACAGGGCGCGGTCGTCGGCGTCGATGATGGTTGTCTCATAGTCCTTGAGGCCGCTTTGCAACTGCTCGTTGATGCCTTTGAGCTGCTCGATGTTGCGGGCGCGTTCGCTGTCGTTATCGTCCAGTGCGGCGCGCAGGGTGATGGCACGGGCTCGACCGAGATTGCTGCTGATCTCGCTCAATGCGACCACCGAAGGCATCCACGTCATGCGGATCTCATCCGTGGCCTTGTCCATTTGCCGGGTTTCGAACAGCGCGATCAGGCCCATGGCCAGGACCAGGATGCCCAACAAGGCGAACACGCTGGCAGCGCGAATGCCGATCTTCATATTCCTTAGCTGCATTGATTGCTCCTTGACGTCGTCGTGCAGGCGTCAAGAGCATGGTCGCAAGGCCGGGTCACCGGGGCTGGCGCCAGGCTCTTGATGCGCTGCGAATTAAGTGTGTTTTTCTCACCCTCATTTCTTTTTTGCTTGAATGATGCCACGGTGCCATCATTGCTGAACAGCCATTCAACTTCGTTGTGCAAAAGACGCGTCCGCCCTCGTTGGCGGACTTGTCAGTTCCCTGGCGGTCAGACGACAGGAATCAACGGGTCGGCAGCTGCGAGGGCCTGGGTACGGTCCGCAGCGGGCGGGTAGATCCATACCGAGTTGATCTGGCGTTTGAGATGCTTACCCTCCAGGCCTTGCAGCTTGAGCTCACGTTCCCAGCCTTCGGTGAATGCCGCGCCCCATTCACCAAGGTCCAGGCAGGTGACGTACTTGGGTTGACGGTAGGCGACCGGTTGCAGCTCGAGCAGGTCGGCCGCTGCGTTGTTACCACTGTGGCGGCCCATGGGGATGGCATGCTGGCAGGTCATCAGCGCGTGGTTGCCCAGATCGTCCACCGCCGCCCAAGCGGTATCGCCGGTGGCATAGATATGCGATTGGCCGATCACTTTCAGGTGCTCGTCGACCCGCAGACGTCCAAGGCTGTCGCGCTCTCCGGCAATTTGCGCGGTCAGTGGGCTGGCCTTCACGCCGACTGTCCAGATAACCGTATGGCTAGCGACGTATTCGCCGTTGTCGAGGGTCACGCCTCCGGCATCGACTGCTACTACCGAGCTGCCGGTCAGCCATTGCACGCCCGCTTGTTCGCAGGCCGCGACGATCGAAGGTGTGATGCCTGCGCCAAGCGCCCCTCCCACGGTGGCACCACGGTCGATGACCAGTACCCGTAACGAAGCCTGTTCGCCCAGCACCGACCGCAGGCGAGCTGGCATTTCAGTTGCTGTTTCGATGCCGGTGAAACCACCGCCACACACGACCACGGTGTTGCGTGCTGGCGACTCCGGTCGCGACGCGAGGGCTACAAGATGCTGTTCAAGACGCATGGCCGACTCCATCTGGTCGACATCGAAAGCGTATTCGACCAGGCCCGGCACGGCGGGGCGCGCGACTTGGCTGCCGGCGGCGAGAATCAGACGGTCATAGGTGATCCGTTGCAGCTGGCCGTGATTGTCGGTGTAGCTGACGCTGCGGCCTTGGGCGTCGATGGTGTCGGCGCTGCCTTGGATGAAGTGAATGCCAACGGCTTCGAAAAGCTCGCCCAGCGGCGCTTTCATGCTGTGGACATCCGCTTCGTAAAAGCGCGGGCGAATGCGCAGCTCAGGTTGTGGTGCAAGCACGCTGATGCGCACATCGTCGCGTCGAGCCTGGTCCAGCAGGCGGGCGGCGCTCAGGGCGCTCCAAACACCGGCAAAGCCGGCACCGATGATCAGGATGTTGGATTTCATGAGGGGCTCCGCAGGGGTCGTTCACGAGGTCTGGAAGGATTCGATGACGTCAGCTGAGTCGTTCGAATAACTACGACTGTATTGATCGTAGTTTATGGCCGCAAGCTTTTTTTCTCTTCGGCGCCTGGCAAGATGACGGTCAATCGCAGAGAAAGCCATTTATCCCGGGGTTTTAACAGCGGTTTAGGCATGTTTGTGAACGACGAACGGCGATCGACTACTTTGCTATTACGACGGTTAGCGCGTAACATTTGCGACAGGATTAGTCGGAGATAGATATGTCCCTCTACAGTGCTGGGGTCGAATACGGCATCCACTGCTTGTTGTACTTGGTGGACGAGCGTGGTGAGACGCGCGAGTCCAGCGTCCGCGACCTGGCCGAGTTGCAGGGCGTGCCGCAGGAGTACCTGGCCAAGGTTTTCACCAAGTTGGCGCGCGCGGGGTTGGTGGCGGCGACCGAAGGGGTGCGTGGCGGTTTCCGCCTGGCGCGGCCGTCGGATGAAATCACCGTGCTCGACATCGTCACGGCGATCGATGGCCCGAAGAAAATCTTCGACTGCCGAGAAATTCGCGAGCGCTGCACACTCTTTGATGGCTCGCCTCCTGGATGGGCGACCGAGGGCACCTGTGCGATCCACGCGGTGATGCTCAATGCACAAAAACGCATGGAGGAAGCGCTGGCCCAGCAAACTATCCTTGACCTTGCCCGGCGTTTCGGGCGCAAAGCGCCGGCAGCGTTTGGCCAGCAGGTCAACGCGTGGATCAGTGAGCGACGCGAGGGAAAGGGCGGCGCCTTAGAGATACCGGTGAAGCAGGTGTAGCTTTCATCCTGCGTCACCGGCTCCGGGGCCCAGTTCGGTGCGAACAGCGATCACCTCATTTGCGCGTCAGGGGCGGTCCTTGAGCGTTTCGAAGGCTTTGACGCGCTTGATCAGGCTTTTATGGCCGGCGGAACTCGCGCTGTTGAACAGGAAGGAGAAGTCCGAGGCCAAGGAGGGGCTGCCGGCAATCGTCGCGTACTGATGGCATTTGTTGCAGTCATCGCCCTGTACGTAAGTCTCCATGGTGGTGTTGGCCACCGGCACGTTGCCCTGACTGATGAACGGCCCGTATGACAGCGGCACCTGGGCATTGGCGCCCGGCTCCGGGCTGGGAGGATTGGGCGCGAGGGTCCACAGTACGTTGATCAGCTTGTAGTACTGGAACACCGACTGGCCGTGGGTCTGCTGTGCAAAGTTGGATTGCACCGCGCTGTTCAGGGCTTGCAGGTCGCTGGGGACGGGGTGCTCACGGGTGGTCTGTACCGGCTGGTCGCGTGGAAAGAGATCGGTGCAGTCCTTGTCGGGGTGGTATTGCTTGCACTGAATACGAGCCACATTGGGTTCACACGCAGGGCCGCTCCCACAGTCGGGGTTGTTGAAAGAGAAACCGTTCGGCGGGGTTCCTTGCGGCGGGGCCTGGTCCGGTTCGGGCACGTTGTCCACCTGCTCGAAGGTGGTCCAGATGAAATTGGGCGACGCCTGGGTCTTGTTGATGATATGCAGGCCCACCAGCCCCACCACTTCCTGGGTGCACTCCAGTGTGTCGGGGCGTTTGAGCCAGGCGACAGTGGTCAGGTAGCGCCCGAACAGCTCGGGTTTGCCGGTCAGCACACGCCACGCGGCCTTGAGCTCAAGCGCGCCCAGCTGCTCCTGTGGCACAGGGGTCGGCGGCAGCGAACGCATTGGCTCGCCGAGGGGCAGCGACAGGCCTTCCGGTGTATTGCCATCGAGGTTTTGCGCGACCTTCAACTGATTGGCGGCATCATAGAGCCCCTTCTCGACGATGTAGTCGAACTCGGCCTTGCCCACTTTGCGTTCAAAGAACACCAAGTTGCCAGACTGGTCCGTCAGCCAGCCGCCGGACGCTTCCATGACGGGGTCGGGAATAGAAGCGACCGTCCCGGTCGAGAGGTGGAAACCATGCAAGGCGTTGATCGCGCCTTCTGAGGTGGCATTCATGAACTTGCGTGCACCTACCTTCAGGGCCTTCAGACTGCCCTGGGTGCTGCAACCGGACGGTACCATGGTTTGCACGCCCCAACCGGTGGGCGTGGGCGCGCCGGGCAGGAAGATGTCGTTGGCATCTTTGTAGCTGGCCCACACGGGCGCCACGCTCATGGGTTGCCCCGGGGAAGAGGGCACTCCGAATTGCGCCAGGGTGCTGTTCATGTCGGGTTCACCCGCCAGGCTGGCGGTGGCAGGCCAGCCGGGATTGACCGGCCAGTTCAGGGCGATGAACAACTGCCAGGCAAAACAGTTCATGAACGCCTGGTTGGTGGCATTGAAGTTGTTGACCGGCAGGAACCCTCCACTGGCCGGATTGAACACCAATTGCTGCTGCACACAGCTGTCGGCATCCGACATCGTGGCTGCCGCAGCGGGAGGCAGGGCCGACAGATACAGCAACATGCCGCTCAACAGCGAGATGAGACTCAAGCGTGACCTGGACATCATTGCGCTCCTTGCAAGCTGTGAAGCCGCACCCGAAGGTGCGGCACGAGAGGGGCGTGGTTCAGGCGCCGGGCACCAGCGCCAGGCCGGCCTCCCAAGGGTGATCGGCCGCGCTCACGTTCGCGTCTTCGCCCGGATTGAGCGCGCGCACCATGACCAGACCGGGTGCTGCCGTCGGGCTCACCGTGATGGTGAGGATGTAGGCCTGGGTACCGCCGGAGTTGGTCTGTCCGGGAATGGCGGATGCGTCTGGCAGGTAGTGGGTGACCTGCGCCGTGATGCCGGGGTTGGAGAATTGCACCCGTGCATTCTGCGTCGTGGTGCTCGGGTCGGCGCCCTGCACCACCAGTACGAACGAGTTGCTGCTGCCCGGTGCAAGCCAGGCGGGCAGGTCGGTGGGTGATTGTCCGTAGAACAGGTCTACTGGCAGCAGTTGAACCGGCCAGGGTTGCAGCCCCTCAACCCGCGCCTGTACGCAAGGGAACGACGGGGGTGTGACGGTGATCGGCTTGGCGGTGACGCTCAGGCCCACCAGCAGTTGTTGGGCGATGACCCACACATAGTCGACCCGTTGGCCATTGATGGTGATGTCATTGATCGAGAAGCCTGCGCTTTGCGGAACCTCGAACACCGCCTGCAGGATCTGGTCGGAGCCGTTGGCCGCCGACTTGGCCGTGCCGCGCGTGATGCGCCAATACTGGCTCACGTCCTGGCCCTGCGGGCCTTTCCAGGCGCTGAAATCGGTGGGCTGTTGCAGGTACAGGCCAATGGGGTTGGTCAGCGACAGCCGATTGTTCACCGCCTTGGTATTGGCCATGAAGCCGATGTGCGGGTCGGAGTTGCGATAGTTCTGTCCGTACTGCGCGCAGCAGATCAGCGACTGGGCGTTCTGGCTGCTGCTCACCGGTCGCAGGAGGGTGGCGGCGGCAGCCAGGTACACCTCGGCACTGAGGGTGTTGGGGCCGGACGTCAAGTGCATCGCGCCGCCGTACTGGCCGGGTACACAGGCCGTACCGGCGTTCCATTTGTTGACCGTGTCATAGGCCGGCTGGCCGGTGGTGGGGTCGATCACTGGATCTCCGGCCTTGCCGGTCGGGCAATCGACGGCATAGCGCAGGTACAGGTCTTCGAGTTGCACGTTCGGGTCGATGTAGTCCCGGTACAGGCCCAGTACCGCGTTCGGATCGATGCGCCACATGGCCAGGAAATAGGCGGGGTTTTCGCAGGTGAATGTGATCTTGCGCATGTTGCCGTCGGTATCGCGCACGATGGACCACTCGCAGTACTCGTCGAGCCAGCCCCGTGGGCCGGAGGGCGAGAACGCCGTGTACTGGCCTTTCCAGTCGATGCTGGGGCAGCGCTTGGCCGGCAGTTGCAGCAAGGTCCCTTGGTTGTCGGGATCGTAGAGTTTGTAGAGGGTGTTGTTGAGGGTGATCTGGCCGTGATCGGCCAATTCCATCACCTGCTCCAGAGTCATGGCGTTGCCGCCCAGTTGGGGAACGATCGCCGCACCGTTGTTGTAGAAAAACGTCCAGAGCCGGTTGGGGAAGGGCGCCCAGGTGATCGCGGGGACAGTCACGTCACCGAAGCCTTCGACGAGCGGATTGTAGTAACCCGAGCGGGGGGCGTCGTTCAGGTTGGACCAGGGGTTGCCGATGATGGACGATTGGGTCCAGCCGGTGAGGTTGTTGTTCCAGTCGGTTTCAAACTGCGGCAACTGGTCTTCCAGGCCCAGCTTGTTGTAGTCCTTGGGGGCTTGGCCGGCGGGCGAGGTGAACTGTGTGAAGGACGTGCTCATGTCGGTTCTCCTGGTAGGCGTGAGGTGGAAGCAGAACAACAGCCGGTCACCGGGGGCGGACCGGCAGGGGTTTGGCGCGGGTCATCCCACACCAGTCGGGCGATGAATCCAGGCAGGGTCGTGTATTGGTCGGGTGTCAGCACGCGGCCGCTGTCCACATGTGTGACCACCAGCGATAACGGCGTCGTAGCGTCGGGCGAGAGACCCAGCGCGCTGGCATTGCGGGCCGCATTCAGTGCGCGGGACACGCCGTGGGTGATGCAGCGGCCCTTGTCGTCCACCAACCCCATGCCGATACGGCTGAAGCGCCCCACGTAATGAGGGTTGTCGGCGCTTACGTGTTGCGCACTGGCGTCGGGCTGGTCGAGGAATACGTCGATCAGGTAGGTGTCATGGGTGCAACGAACATGGTCGAACACCACCCACGGCCCGGGCCCTGCAGCGGTATCCGCAGTCGAGGCGGATGTTGCGCTGTGCTTGCAGCAGGCACTGTTGGCTGCCTTGGGTGCGCCAAACTGCGGGGCTACCGGCACGCCGTAGTCGTAACCGATGTGTCGGCTGTCCTGGGCCATGTCACCCAGGGTGGTGTAGCGCCAAGGGTCGGCAGTGGTGAAGTTGAGTTGCGTGGCGTCACGCCCAACGAACGGCTGGAGCAGGCACTGCGTGGTGAATTGCGCCCCGGGGTGGGCCCTGATCCAGACTTCGAGCATGCGGTCGATGTTGGCGTGGTAGGAGCAAAACACCGGATCGAACGCGGTGTAGGCGTTATCGGCCATGTCGCCGCCGATCCAACCGTGGTAGTTGTCATGAGGTTGCTCGTACAGGCCATCGAAGTTGAGGCTGCGATTGGGGTACAGGCGGTCTTCCTGGGGTGGATCGAACACTGGAATGTTGGCCCATGGATAGCCGGGCACGCCCTGTGGCTGGCTGAAGGTGGCGAACTTCAGGGCATCGACCACCTGCTGCTGGAAGATCCGGCTCATGCCGAACAAGCGCGTGCGAGCGAAGCGCGACTCGTCGCCATGGGTGTAGAACAATGGATCGCGCTGCACGTACCGGCAATCCACCCCGTCGCCCGCGCCGCTGGCGCAGACCTTGGAACAGCCATCCTTGGCAGCCGCATAGCGCAAGGGGTTGGGCCGGGTCTGGCCGGTGTGCGGGTGCACATAGGTTTCATCGAGGAAGGCCTGGGGCAGGCCGGCTTGCGCGCTGCCATCGACGCTGGCGTCTTCGGCCATCCAGTCCCAGTAAGGGATTGCGCAGTCGATCAGTTCTTCGAGGTACAACAGGTAGGCCCGATGCCAGAGCGCAAAGGCCTCCTGATAATGCAGGCACCAATTGGTGTGGATATAGGCGTAACGTTGCCAGGGCGAGCCGCTGTCAGGGTCGCCCACGTGCATCACGTCGTCCAAGCGCGCGCGGTACAGGTTCAGCTCCTCCAGGCTCAGGGCGCGGATGTCCTGCCTCACCCGCTTGACCGGCTGCGGCAGGTCCGGCGGTGGGATGCGCTCGGCCAGGTCGAAGGGAGAACTGTCGTCCAGGCGCCAGCCCTGGTTGACCCACAACCTGAAGGTTTCCAGCGCATCGATTGGCCAGAACTGCTGCTGGTCCAGCGTCAGCGGCATGTTGCGCGAGGCGAGGTGCTGGTAAATGGTTTCTGACCAGGCCTTTACCGACCCAGGGTCGTCCAGATACACGAAATAGGCATTCATGCACCCGATCCAAGAGGCGGCCACGTCCGCTCGCTGCGCGGCGGGAATCCAGTACGGGGCGGTGAAAAGGCCGTGGATGTCCGCGGCCCATGTGGGTTTGGCAATGATCATGAGGTCCCTCTCATGCGGCCCTGCGGGCCAGATTTGGCCGGGCTGCTAAGCTCAGTTGATGGTAAAGAGCCAGCCCGCAGGGAATCGTGCAAATTGGCGCGTCCTCGTGGCGGATTCATTGCAGTTTTTCAAGGAAGACACGGGAAAAATGACAGACGCCATGGATCTGAAGATTCTTGGAAAGCTGCAAAAGGATTGCAGCCAGAATCTGGAATTGCTCAGCGACAGCGTCGGGCTGTCTTCCACCAGTTGCTACCGGCGGATCAGGCGATTGGAGAGCGCGGGCATCATCAAGGCCAAGGTCGCCATACTGGACGAGCGCAAACTGGGAATTCAGGTGACCGCGTTCTTTCTGGTCAAGCTCGATCGCGACAGCAACGACATCGACCGCAAGATGCAGCACATCCTCGCCAGCCACCCGGAGATCCAGGATTGCTACCTGATGACCGGCGAGTTCGATTTCGTGATGGTTGCCAAGTTTCGCGACGCCACCGAGTACACCGACTACATCTACCGGTTTCTCGATACGTACCGGGATATTCCGATTCGCACTTACTCTTCCACCCTGGTGGTGCGTACGGTGAAGAAATCCTACGAGCTACCGCTGGAAGGTGGGTTACACCGGGCCGTCGATGTCTGACGTTGTGTCAGCTGAATGAAGGGCAACCATCGCAGATTCGCACGGTGGGTCTCTCTTTCCATTTCCCAGCCCCATCCACTGACGCGTGATGAGCTGCTCGACATCAGCGGGATGAGCAGTTGCAGGAACACACCCTGCTGCTTCCTCGCGTAAACCAAAAGACCTTTCTGCGCAGTCGCCATTGGCCCTTATCCATTCGAGGTCTTTTCCGGCCCCCTCTATTTTTTCGCGGCAGTGCATCCATATCGGCAGTTGGCGGGTAGTGATTATCAGGCAGTCGCTCATCGCGCTGCCGATACCCTCTTCAGGAGCTTCCTTATGAGCACCAAGCCCGTAACCGCAATGCTCGCGATTTGTCTTGCACTCGGGGTTACCCCCGTCCATGCCCAGTCTGGCATTCCGGCTGCCGTCAAGGTACCCGACGGCCACAAAGTCATGCTGGAAACCGTGGGGGTGGGGGAAATTACCTACGAGTGCAGAGACAAGGCCAATGCGCCAGGTCAAACAGAATGGTTCTTCATTGGCCCCAAAGCCGTTCTGAATGACCGCGCTGGTAAGCCAGTGGGTGACTATTTCGGTCCGCCCGCCACCTGGCAAGCCAAGGATGGCTCGAAAGTGACTGGCACCCAGCTCGCCATTGCGCCTGCGGCCAAAGGCGACCTGCCTTATCAACTGGTCAAAGCTAACCCGGCAGACGGTGCGGGCGCCATGCAAGGCGTCAGCTACATACAGCGCCTCGCCACCCGTGGCGGTGTGGCACCGGCGGTGAGTTGCACGGAGCAAAACAAAGGGGCGCAGCAGATCGTCAAGTACCAGGCGGACTACGTGTTCTGGTCAGCCAAGTGACGATCCACCCGACGGCCTGGGTAACCAGGGCTTGAAGCGCTGTCTCCATTGCTCAGCTACGCTGCTGGACGAGCCCCTGGCGGGTTGCCAGGGGCATCGTCGTGAGCATGATGAAAGGAGCGTCCCACCTTTGAACGCGCCCGCTGTTGCTTTTGACTACGAGGGCTGCCTCGCTGCCTGCGCCCAGGGAGACCGCCGCGCCTTACAGGCGCTGTACGAGCATGAGGGGGCCCGCTTGCTCGGGGTCGTTCAACGCATCGCGCGGGACCCGGCGGCAGCGCAAGACATCGTTCACGATGCCTTCTTGCGCATCTGGACGCGCGCCGCCAGTTACGATTCGACGCGAGGTTCAGCGCGCGGCTGGGTTTACAGCGTCACGCGTCACCTGGCCTTGAACTACGTGCGCGACAGTCGTTGCCAAACCGACCTGGACGAAACCTCCATGGTGGCCGCGCTGACGCTGCCGGCCGACGGTGGCGACATGCAGTTATGGTCAGGGTCGACGAAGATCTACCGCTGCCTTGAGCGACTGCAGCCCGCCGCGCAGCGCTGCATCTTGCACGCTTATGTCGATGGCTGTAGCAACGCTGAAATCGCGATTCTGCTCGGCGCCCCCTTGGGCACTGTGAAGGCATGGATCAAGCGCAGCCTGAAGGCCTTACGGGAGTGCATGACATGAAAGGTACCCCAGTGGATGCAGGTGATCAGGAGCTGGACGATCTGGCAGCCGAGTACGTCCTGGGAACCCTGGATGCAGAGCAGCGTGCCGCCTTGCACGCGCGGCTTTCAGCAGAGCCCGCCGCACGCGCCGCGGTCGAGTCTTGGGAGGCCCGACTGCTCGCATTGACCCAGCTGGCCGAGCCCCTCGAGCCCCCGCGTCGCCTATGGTGGCGGATTGAGCGCAGCCTTGACGAGTCCCAATCTCCAGGTCCGCGCTCTGCCAGTCGGTGGCGCCGCGTCGGCCTGTGGCAAGGCTTGAGTGCTGCCGGGCTGGCTGCAAGCTTGCTTCTGGCCCTGGCGCTGTGGACCCGCACACCACCGGAGACCACCTATGTAGTCGTGCTCGTGGCGCCGTCGGGCCAAGCCCCTGGCTGGGTAGTGCACGCCAATGATGCGCGGATGATCGAACTGATACCCCTTGGCCGCGATACTGTGCCCGATGGCATGACCTTGCAGTTCTGGACCAAAGGTGAACAGTGGCGCGCACCTGTTTCGCTGGGGTTGGTCAAGCCGGGCGAGCCCTACCGTGTGCCTGTGAAGCGCCTGCCGGCGCTCGAGCCGAACCAGTTGTTCGAGTTGACGCTTGAAAAAGCGGGAGGGTCTCCTACCGGTGCCCCCACGGGCCCGGTAAAGTTCATCGGCCGTGCAGTCAAGGTGATCTGATCCGGGCGGGCCGGGCGTGGGCTTGCCCGCGAAACCCAGGTGCAGGCCCTCGCTGGCGGCGCTTGCTGGCACCGCGTAGCAACCACATGCGCGGGCCTGGCCTCAACGCTGGCGCTCAGCCACGGCGCGTAACGTGCGCAGGGTGACCACTGGCGCATCCACCACGAAACGGTTGGCCAGCCAACCGGGTACATCCCCGGCGGGATCTGCCTGTAGGGCATAGGTCACTTCGGTATCGCGCTCACCCAACGGCTTCATGATCCATTGTCCACTGAGCCGTCGTACGCGAATGAGTCCCGGCGCCTCGGGCAGCTTGTCCGGGTCGGCGCTCAGATGACGGAACAGGGTGCCGTCTTCCAGGCGCTCGGTAGTCACCTTCACCACGATGTCACGCGGCATGGTGGGCCAGGGCAGGTTGGTAGTGAGGTAGACCCAGGTGCTGTCGCCTGCGACCTCCAGCAGACGCATTTGGGCGCAGGCGTAGAGCCATTTGCAGGCGACACGCAGGTTTTCCTGCAGGTCGGTGAGGGTGCGCACGCTGGCTTTCATCCGGCTGACGCCGCGAAACTGCTGGTAGGGTGAGTCGGTGACAGCGCTCAGGTACACCTTGATGCCTTCGCGGTCATAGGCCAGGTTCCAGTCTCCAGCGGCCAGCGGGCCGATGGGCGAGAGAGAAAGCAGGGCAGCGAACAGGCGGTAGCGGAGCATGATGGACACCGCGCAAGGGGGGAGTAGCAGTATGCGCGGCAAAGAAAAAGCGCGCCACAAGCGCCAGTGGCATGGGGCTGCGAGGTAGCGCTGCGCCGGCGAACCGACTGCTACAGGACCTGCTCGTTCCTGTGGCAGTCGGCGTGATCGATGGCCGTCAGCCTGGGCTCAACGCTGTGGGTTGAGGGTCAGGTGCACGTGGCGGTTGACGTCCTTGTACAGCAGGTAGCTGAACTTGCCTGGGCCACCGGCATAGCAGGCTTGCGGGCAGAAGGCGCGCAGCCACATGAAGTCGCCGGCTTCCACTTCGACCCAATCCTGGTTCAAGCGGTACACCGCCTTGCCTTCCAGCACGTACAGGCCATGCTCCATGACGTGGGTTTCAGCGAACGGGATCACGCCGCCCGGTTGGAAGGTCACGATGTTGACGTGCATGTCATGGCGCATGTCGGCCATGTCGACGAAGCGGGTGGTAACCCAACGGCCTTCGGTGCCCGGCATTTCAATGACGGTGGCGTTGTCGCGGTGGGTCACGAAGGATTCCGGCACGTCCAGGCCTTCGACTTTCTGGTAGTGCTTGCGCAGCCAGTGGAAGGTGCAGTTGGCCTTGCTGTTGTTGCGCAGGCTCCACTCGGCGCCAGGGGCGAGGAAGGCATAGCCACCTTGGCCCAGGGTGTGGTGCTTGCCCTCGACGGTGATGTCGATTTCGCCTTCGACGACGAATACCACGGCTTCGGCGTTAGGGTCCAGTTCCGGGCGCTCGCTGCCGCCTTCCGGGGCCACTTCGACGATGTACTGCGAGAAGGTCTCGGCAAAGCCAGTCAGCGGGCGGGCGATGACCCACATGCGCATCTTGTCCCAGAACGGCAGGTGGCTGGTGACGATGTCACGCATCACGCCTTTAGGGATGACGGCATAGGCTTCGGTGAACATGGCACGGTCAGTCAACAGCTCGGTCTGAGCCGGGTGCCCACCGTGGGGGGCGAAGTACGAATGATTCGACATGGACAATCTCGACTTGTTGTTCTCTCCCCGTGCCGTGAACCGCACCGGCCGGTGCGGCGCAGGGGATGCACGGACAGCATAGGGGCGAGCCTGTATCATCCACAAATTAAATGTTGGAATACCCGGTATTTGCCGGCTGAATGCGGACCTGACGCCCAGCGTGCGCCCCGGGCAGGTGCGCGCCTTGACCGAACAATTTGTGCCGCAAGGTGCCCTCCGTATAGGCCGTGGGGTAGCGGCCACGGTGTTGGAGCTCCGGCACCAGCAGCTCCACCACGTTGGTCAGGTCGTCCGGTTGCACCGCGTAGGTCAGGTTGAATCCGTCGATACCGGTTTGGTCGAGCCAGGTTTCCAGTTGGTCGGCAACTTCGCCGGGCGAGCCGATCAGCACCGGACCACGCCCGCCCAAGCCGATGAACTCGGCGGCTTCGCGTACGGTCCAGCGGCGGTTCGGGTCGGCGGCGGTGAACGCGGCCAGCGCGGCGCGGCCGGCGTCGTTCTCGACGTACTCGATGGGCGCGTCCGGGTCCAGGCCTGCGAAGTCGATACCGGTCCAGCCCGATAGCAGGGCCAGGGCGGCATCCAGGTCGACATAGCGTCTGTATTGGGCAAAACGTGCCTCGGCCTCTTGCCGCGTTGGCGCCACGATCAACAGTGCCTGGGCGTAGATCAACACCTCATCACGCCCGCGACCCTGTGCGTCACTGGCCTGACGGATGCCTTCGGCATAGCGGCGCAACACCGTGGGCGTCGGCCCACTGATGAACACACATTCGGCGTGGCGCGCGGCGAACAGCTGGCCGCGCGCCGAGGCGCCAGCCTGGAACAGTACCGGGGTGCGCTGCGGCGACGGTTGGCTCAGGTGCATGCCTGGGACCTGGAAGTGCTCGCCCAGATGGCCGATGGCGTGCACTTTGGACGGCTCGACGTAGCGGCCCGTCTCGCGCTCCAGCACCACGGCGTCCTCGTCCCAGCTTTTTTCCCAGAGCTTGTACAACACCTCCAGGTACTCCTCGGCCAGGTCGTAGCGCTGGTCATGACCCAATTGCCGGGCAAGGCCCAGGTTGCGCGCGGCACTGTCCAGATACCCGGTGACGATGTTCCAGCCCACCCGGCCGTTGCTCAGGTGGTCGAGCGTCGACATGCGCCGGGCGAACGGGTAGGGGTGCTCGTACGTCAGCGAGAAAGTCACGCCAAAACCCAGGTGCTCGGTCACCCCGGCCATGGCCGGCACCAGCAGCAACGGGTCGTTGACCGGCACCTGTACACCACCGCGCAGGGCTGCCTGTGGCCCGCCCTGGTACACGTCGTAGATCCCCAGTACATCGGCGATGAACAAGGCGTCGAACAGTCCGCGCTCCAGCAGGCGGGCCAGGTCGGTCCAGTAGTCGAGGCGATTGAACGCCACGCTGGTGTTGCGCGGGTGTCGCCACAGGCCGGGGGACTGATGGCTGGCAGCGTTCATGCTGAAGGCGTTGAAGCGGATCGGGCGTGGCATGGTAGGCAAGCTCCGCTCAGGGCAGCACGGAGGCTGGGTAGACCGCGTCGGCCACGTGCAGCTTGTGCGGAATCAGGCCCAGGCCCTGGAAGGTGTCGGCCAGTTTCTGCTGCTCGGCGACGATCTGCGCAGTGATGGCCACGGCGTTGTAGTTGCGCCGCTCGCTGGCCACTTCCAGCACCTTGGCGTCGATACCCAATTGCGGTGCCAGCAAGGCTGCAACTTCCCCCGGTTTGGCGTTGGCCCACTGGCTGACTTTGCCCAACTCGGTGAAGAAGGTCTTGAGCAGGTCACGGTGCTGGTCGGCGAATGCTGCGGTGGACAGGTAGAAGGTGCGGTTGTTGGAGAGGCCGCTGCCATCGCGCAGGTTCTTGAGGCCGGGCTGGCTTTCGGCTGCAGCGAGGAACGGGTCCCAAAGGGTGACGGCCTGGACGCTGCCCGACTGCAGGGCTGCCACCGCATCGGCGGCATTGTTGACATAGGCCGGGGTGATGTCCCTGTAACTCAGGCCAGCCTGCTCCAGGGCCACCGCCAGCAGGTACTGGGCGTTCCAGCCACGGCCAGTGGCCACGCGCTTGCCCTTGAGGTCTTGTACCGAGCCGAGGTTGTCCTGCTCGCGCACCACCACACCGATGCCCCGTGGGTAGGGTTGCTCAGCGGCCAGGTACACCACAGGCTTGCCAGCGGCCTGGGCGAACACCGACGGGGCATCGGCGGCGTGGCCGAGGTCGATGGCGCCGGTACTCAGGGCTTCGAGCAATTGCGGGCCAGCCGCGAACTCATGCCAGCTGACGTTCACCCCCTGTGGCGCGAGGGCTTTTTCCAGTGCGCCGCTGCCTTTGAGAATGTTGATGCTGTTGAATTTCTGATAACCGATGCGCAGTGTCCTGGCCTCTTCGGCCAGGGCGTTGGACCACGGCAGCAGGGCACTGGCGACACCGGCCAGCAGGCCTCCGAGCAGCAGGCGGCGCAGAGGGGAGAAAGTTCGTTTGGACATGGCTGACGCTCCTTCAGTTCTTATAGGGCAAACCGTGAACCCAGCCTAAGGAGGAGGCCTGTTGCTTTCAATTCCTTTATTCTATTTAGTTAGATTGTTTTATTATTTTTATATCCTTTTTGTTGATTACCTTCAGCGGTGTCAACGACATTTTTTTCACATTGCCTTGCTAGCATCGACGGGCCATTTCAAGGAGCCTGTGTCCATGCCCACCCTGCGCCAGCGCAGCACGCGTATTGCCCTGACCGCCACCGCCAGCCTGCTGGCTGCCACCTTGGGTTTCTTCGCCTGGCAGAGCTTCTATCCAGTGCAGGCTGCCAAGGGTTGGGACGTCGAAGTGTTGCATCGCCAGGTAGACAAAGCCGCTTCCTTGCTGCCCCAGGCCGACGGCAGCCTGCTGGTCAGCCGCGAACTGGACGATGGCAAAGGCAGCATCCTAAAGATCACTGCCCAAGGCGACCGGGTGGTGCTGGTCGATCATCTGTCCAAGCCAGATGGCATGGTGGCCGCCCAAGGGGGATGGGTGTTCAGCCAGGAAGGTGGCCGAGCGCCCGTAAGCCTTGCCCGTGATGGTCAGGTCACTGCGCTGTTCGAGGGCGACAGTGTGCAGGGCCTGTGGAACGACGGCGACACGCTCTACGCCATCGAAGACCGCAAAGGTAATGGCCGCTTGCTGCGTTACGACTGGCACAGTGGCCAGCTCGATGTCTTGCGCTCGGGCCTGACTGAAACTGAAGGCCTGACCCGCTGCAGCGATGGGCGCTTGCTGTATACCGAGAAAGCCACTGGCAAAGTGCGTGCGGTGTCCGACGATGGTCAGGACCCGGTGGTGGTCGAAGGCCTGCGCAACCCGACCTTCCTCTTCTGCGACCAGCGCGGCCTGTGGATCAGCGAAGACAACACCCATCGTGCACGGTTGCTGCGTATCGATGCCCAGGGCGACCAGCACACCGTGCTGTCCTACCTCAAAGCGCCCCAGGCGATCGTGCCGGACGGCAAGGGCGGATACTTGCTGGCTGAAGGTGGGCGAGACCGCGTGTTGCACCTGCGTCCGCCTGTGGCGCCCGTCACCGCGACACTGCAGTGAATGACCCACGGCCTCCTTAGGAGTGACACAGCAGGCACCGGCTTGCAGGCGATAGGACCGATGACGTCAACGGCGCTGCGCAATCATCAACAACGACTGGGGCACACTGCTTTGCGGGTGCTGGGGCTCTTGTAGGCAGACCAACTGCAACCCAGCCATCTCCAGCGCATTCAGCCAACTGGACAAGGTCCTGAAGTACCAGGGCATCGGCTGCCACTGCCCGGCCATTCCGGCGAATGATTCCTCTCGCCAGCCATCCTGATAGTCTCCGGCAGCCACGCTCCAGGGGTGCAGCGTCTGGACCACCAGCGCACCGCCTGGGGTGAGCAATGCGTTCATGGCCGCCAGCAGCGGGATGATGTTCTGATGCAGCAGCGCGAAGTTGGCACAGATCAGGTCATAACCTGAACCCACGTCTATTTCGGCATCGACCAACTGCCCATAATTGGCCTGGTAGACCTGTGTCGACCCAGCCGATCGCGCTGCTTGCACCAATCCGTCGTCTCCATCGACCCCCACGGCCTCGATGCCGCGTTCTGCCAGTGCCCTCAGCAACCAGCCCTCGCCACAGCCCAGGTCCAGCACCCGTTTGGGTTGACGACCGAGAATGGCCAGTAAGATCGCCTGGTCCGTCACCTGCCGCCTGCTGTCTATGGCACCGCTGCGCACGGCGTCGATCCAGGATTGGGCGTTGCGCTGCCAGCTCGCTTGCAGATCGCTCTCGGGTGATGACATGGCAAGGTCCAATGAGGGGGAGGCGGTTCAAGCATAGGCAATAAAAAGCGGTAAGCTATCGCTTTTTGCCGCCTGCTATTTGCGAGGAACCCGATGAGCGCTGCAACCTTCCGAACTGCCGTACCCACCGACGCCGAGCGTTGTTTCCAGATCGAGTCGACGGCCTACGAAGGCGACGAGGCAGCGACCCTGGAAAAGATCCGCAAGCGGATCGACCAGTACCCTGAAGGGTTTTTGATTCTCGAGGACGCTGGTGAGGTGATCGGCTTCATCAACAGTGGCTGTGCCTGGGAAGTGGTGATGTCGGACGAAGCGTTCAAATCGCTGGTAGGCCATGACGCCGCTGCGCCGAACGTGGTGATCATGTCGGTAGTGGTCGATCCGGCCCACCAGGGCAAAGGCCATGCGGGTCGTTTGATGAGCGAATTCGTCAAACGCATGCGGGATATGGGCAAGCGCCGCATTCACTTGATGTGCAAGGACAGGCACGTGGCGCTGTACGAGAAGATGGGATACCGCTACGTGCAGCCCTCGGCATCCGACCATGGTGGCATGGCCTGGCACGAGATGGAAATGACGCTGTGAGCGATGCCGCTTCACAGGCTGATGGGGCAGCCCCTGAAGCGGCGCGCGGGTCAGAAGCGTCCGTCCAGCCCGATTCGGAACATCTCGTTGCGCTCGTCGCTACCTAGGGCCGTCTTGTAGGACAGGCCCAGACGCCAACTGCGCCCAAGGCTCAACTCAAGCCCAGTGTCCAGGTCGATGAAGTTGCTGTCCATCGGGTCGGGTGACAGCCGATACAGCACACCGTCGTCGCCCTGGTCGGTGTAGCGCATGCGGTAGTCGTCGCTATGGCTGAAGTTGTGGCCCCAGGCCAGCCCCACTCGCGGCGTGAGCACGCCAGCGCGGGTCTGGATGTCGTAGGCACCGCGCAGGCCGAGGAACGAGGTGAAGGTGCGTTGATGCTGCTCGTCGTAGCTCAGGCCATAGATGCCACCGCCACGCTCGCGGTAGTCGTCCAGCGTGGTGACGCTGCCGTTGACCCGTGCATACGGGGCCAGTGAAAGCGCGCCGGCACGGTACTCGTAGCTGGCGGTCAGCGACGCGTACCACTGGTCGGCATCCCGCGAGCCGTGGGCGTAGCCGTTCGACGGGTCGGACGTGACGTAGCGGCGCGAGTCGAAGCGGATGCGGTTGTAGCCAAGCAGCGCGTCCACATACACCTCCGACAGCGGATGGGTGCTCAGGTAGGCCGCCAGGCCCAGCGCATCACCTTCACTGTGGGTGTCATGGTCGCCGACATCGGTGCGGTCGGTGCCGTAACCGACCCCCATGCCCACCACGGTCCGTGGCGAAAGGCGATAGTCCACGCCGGCGCTCAAGCCATAGGTGGTGTAGCTATTGTCTTTGGCGCCACGGGCGCGATTGGAGCCGGTGTTGATGAATCCATCGGTCCAGAAGGCCAGCGGCGCCTCACGGCATTCACCATCGATTGTCCGCGCGCTGTCCCGTTCCTTGCGTCGTTGCTCATCCGACTCCGCGTCGTTGCCTTGCAGTTCATCGCGCAGCGCCTTGCCCAGATCGCCAAGGCGCACATCTTCGCGCCCATGCTTGACGCTGGCGTTAAACGCGTTGCGGTCACAGGTTGGCCGGTGCAGTTGTTCCAGGCGGCGGTTGAAGTTGTCCATCTGGGTGCTGGCGAAACGTTCAGCGGCGCGTGATTGGGCGTTGAGCACGCCGATCACTTCGGCATCCTGGCCGGGGTCTGGGCGGGCCTGCACGGTGAAGGTCACGGTGCCGGTTGCACTGCCGCCGTTGCCATTTTCCAGGCTGAAGGTGGCTACGGCAGTGCCGGCAAACACCGTGGTCGGTGCGAAGCGCAGGGTGAACGGGCCGCTCAGGCTTGCGCTACCGGCTGATGCCGGACTGAGCGATAACAGCCGCGCGCGCAGGAACGGGCCACCGGTGGCACCCTGGGTCAGGTCGACGCTCGCCACCTGGCCAGGTACCAGGGCTTCGTTGGACGACACCACGGTGACCGTCTGGGCCGCGATGCTCAGGGCGAAGCTGAAGGTACCGACCGCGCCGTTGACGTCGGTGACAGTCACCTCAAGGGTGTGGGTGCCTGTGCTCTGGGGCGTGCCGCTGATCACCCCACTGCCGCTGTCCAGGACCAAGCCTGTCGGCAGGCTGCCCGCACTCAGGGTGAAGCGGTACGGCGCCATGCCACCGAGGGCGCGCAAGCTCATGCGATAGGCACTGCCCAAGGTGCCGCCTTCGACACTGCCAGCGCTGGGCTCGACATCCAGGGTCGGTGCGCTGACGGACACTGTCACCGTCGCCGGTGCCGAAGTACCGCCAGGGCCGTTGGCCGTATAGGCAAAGCTGTCGCTGCCGGAGTACCCGGCGCTGGGGGTGTAGCGAATACCCAGGCCACTGGCGATGGCGCTGCCATGTGCGGGAGCGCTGGTCACGGTCACGCTGGTCGCGGCGCCGCCGCTGAGGGCGAGGCTGATGGCGTTGGCTGAACTGTTGGCAGCAACCGTGGCGCTGCTGTTGCCAGCTATGGGGGCGCGGTCGGCGATCACCAGCGTATGAGCCTGGCTACCGACCGCGCCATAGGCGTCGCTTACTGTGAAGGTGAGGCCGAAGCTGCCATTGCTGGTCGGCGTGCCGCTGAGCACGCCGGCCGGTGACAGGCTCAGACCGGCTGGCAGGCTGCCTGTGCTGATCGCATAGGTGTAAGGCGCGGTGCCCCCTGAAGCACCCAGGCTGGCGCTGTACGCAGTGCCCAGGGTGCCATCGACCAGGTTGGCGAGATTCAGCGCCAGGGTCGGTGCGGTCACGCTCAGGCTGACCGTGGCGGGCGCCGAAGTGCCGCCGGGGCCGGTGGCGGTATAGGCAAAGCTGTCGCTGCCTGAGAAACCTGCCGTGGGGGTATAGCTGATCGCCGTGCCGCTGACCACTGCGGTGCCGTGGCTGGGGGCGGTGCTGATCGCCACGCTGCTGACCGGACCGCCGCTCAAAGCGAGGGGGATGGCATGGGTCGAACTGTTGGCAGCGACCGTAGTGCTGACAGCACCGGCCACCGGCGCCTGGTCAGCGATTACCAAGGTGTACGCCTGGCTGCCGGTGGCACCGTAGGCGTCGGTGGCGGTGATGGTCAGGTTGAAGCTGCCGCTGTTGGTCGGTGTGCCGCCGAGTACGCCGGCCGGGGACAGGACGAGGCCGGTGGGCAGGCTGCCGGCAGTGACGCTGTAACTGTAGGGTGCGGTGCCGCCCACGCTGCTGAGTGGGGTGCTGTACGCCGAGCCGACGATGCCACCGCCGAAGGTACCAGGGGTGATGACCAGGGTTGGGGCGCCCACGCTGATATTGACGGAGCCCGGTGCCGAGGTACCGCCCGGGCCGGTGGCGGTGTAGGTGAAGCTGTCGGCCCCGGAGTAACCGGCATTCGGGGTGTAGGTGATGCTGGTGCCGCTGGCGGTTGCCGTGCCATGGCTGGCCGCGCTGACCACGGCAACACTGCTGACAGGGCCCCCACCGAGGTTGAGTGTGACCGCGTTGGTGGTGCTATTGGCCGCCACCGACAGGTTGACGGTGCCCGCCACGGGGGGCTGCTGGACAATGGTCAGGCTGTAGGCCCGCGAACCAGTGAAGTTATTGCCGTCGGTTGCGGTGACGGTGAAATTGAAGGTGCCATCGGCGGTAGGCGTACCGCTCAGGGTGTCGCCACTGAGGGTCATGCCACTTGGCAGAGCACCCGCCGTCACGGCAAAGGTGTAGGGCGCAGTCCCGCCGCTGGCACCGAGGGTAGCGCTGTAGGCCGCGCCAGCGATGCCACCGCTCAGGGAGACCGGTGAGACGGTGATGGTCGGTGACGCCACGGTCAAGGTGTAGCTGCGCGAGGTGGTGAAGCTGTTGGCGTCGGTTGCCGTGACGGTGAAGGTGAAGGTGCCGCTGACGGTGGCCGTACCGCTCAGCGCATTCCCGATCAGGGCCAATCCAGCCGGAAGGCTGCCCGCGATGATGGCATAACTGTAGGGTGCCGTACCGCCCGTGGTGTTGAAGGTGCTGGTGTAAGGAACTCCTGCGCTAGCATCGCTCAGGGAGGTCGGCGTGAGGCTGAGCGTCGGCGCTGCGATGGACAGGGCGTAAGGTTGCGACCCTGTGGCACCGAAACTGTCGGTTGCGGCGACGGTGAAGTTGAAGGTACCGCTGGCGGACGGCGTTCCACCCAGCGTGTTGCCGCTGAGGTTCAGTCCGGGGGGAAGCGCGCCGCTGGTAAGGCTGAAGCTATAAGGCGCCGAGCCGTTGCTGGCGCTCAACGTGCTGCTATAGGCGGTGCCAGCGGTTCCGCTGGGCAAGGTCGCAGGGCTTAGTGCCAAGGTGGGCGGCGAAACCGTGAAACTGATGGTTGCCGGTGCAGAGGTGCCAACGGCGTTGCTAGCGGTATAGGTGATGCTGTCTGGGCCTGAGTAGCCTGCTGTGGGCGTATAGGTGATGCTGGTACCGCTGGCGGTCGCCGTACCATGGCTGGCCTGACTGGCCACCGCCACGCTGGTGGCCGCGCCGCCGCTAAGGTTCAGGGGGATGGGGTTGCTACTGCTGTTGGCTGCCACAGTTGCGCTCACCGCACCGGCAATGGGCGGTGCGACATAGGTGTACTGGCTATTGCCATTGATCACGGAGGAGCCCGCTGCCGTGGTGACCACCACCGGCACGGTACCCGCTGACCCACTGGGGGTGGTCGCGGTGATCGAGGTGTCGCTGTTGACCGAGAATGTCGCTGCGTTGCCGCCAAATGCCACCCCTGTGGCGCCGGTGAAACCAGTGCCGCTGATGGTCACGCTGGTGCCCCCGCTGGTGCTGCCCGAGGTGGGGCTCAAGCTGGTCACCGTGGGGCCGCCGGTGATGGTGATCGAGTAGTTCACGGTCGCGGGAGTGAAGCTGTCGAACACCGTCAGGGTGAAGCTGTAAACGCCGGGCGCGACGTTTGGGGTGCCATTGATGGTAGTCGACTCACTGTTCGTGGACTCGGCGATGGTCAGGCCTGTTGGCAAGCACTTCAATGAGGGGTCGTAGGTCACGCTGACATCGCACTCGTACCAGCCGGTCATCGGCAGGACGCCGCCTGAGACGCTCAGCGGGATACTCAGGCTCTGACCTGCGGGGAAACTGCCCAGGTTGCTGCCTGGGGCAGGGCTGAACGTCATCGCCATGGCCTGGGCTGGCATCATCAGGGCGAGCGCCGACAGCCACAGCAGAAGGAACGACCTGGTCAGCCAGGCACGGTGGTACGCGAGTGAGTGCATCATGGGGCTTCCTGCCATGTTTCCGATCAGTGATCGCCTACGGACTCAGAGTGGGGGAGAACTGGGGCTGAGCGATGGGCCGGCCCTCTTCATGACTTCAGGCAAAATGGCTAACTGTCCATGTGCGCATTCCATTGCGTTGGGTGTTCGTGTCAGGCCGTTACAGGGAAACGGTGCATAGGCAGGTAAAGGCCATCGCCGGGCTGTACCTCGAAGCCCAGGCGCTGGTAAAGCGCCTGGGCCGGGTTGCAGGCGTCGACGCTGAGCGCACAAGCCTTGCCGTGCAGGTCCGCCACCGCCAGTACCGCCCGCAGCAGTGCGGTGCCGATGCCTTGGCGCTGCCAGGCCGGCATAAGGGCGATGTCCACCACCCGCAGCTCGGCCTGTTTCTCGTCTACGCACAAGCGACCGATGGCCTGTCCGGCCCGTTCGACGATCAGGAATGCGGCCTGTGGATAGTGCTCGGCATAGTGACGTGACTGCAGGTCGGCCTGGCCGTCGAGAAACGCCAGACGCTGTGCATCGCTCAAGGGCAAGCCCTCGAACTCGATGCCTCGTCGGGCCACGAACAGCGCCCGCAGCAGACTGACATCACCTTCGCCCTGCCGCCGAAGACCAAACCCGATGCCTACTGGCAGCGCCAGCGCAAGACGCTCGCTCAGGGGCGCGCAGGGAAGTTGCCGTCGTAGCATATGCAGTAGGCCAGGGTCAGATAAGGTTGCTGGGCGTTGCGGGTCGTCCTGTTGAACGGGGTACCCGCCTTGCTCACGGTGACAGGGGCCAAGGTGTAGTCGGTGTTGCCGGCTACACCGTTGTACAGGCGCAGGTTGCGCGGCTGGCTGAGAAAACTTTGGCTGGTGGGCGTATCGACGGCCGCCGCGAAGTTCGTCCCAGGTTGGGCCCGGAGCGCATGGGTATGAGGCGCGAAGTTGGCTGGTGTCAGCGTGGCCTCATCCGCTCCGGCGCTGGCATCGAGCGCACGCGCGGTCAATCCGGGGCCGGCACCCACGCCCATGGCGACCTGACCGTTGAGATTGGGCAGGTTGAATTGGTTGGTGTTACCGCCAAACCCGTACCCCAAAACGGCAAAGAGGCTCTGGAACTGCTGGATCGGCCTTGCCGAACCGTCGCAGAGCAGCCAACCATCGGGAATGTAGGTATACGGAAACAGTCGAATTTCTCCAGTGAAAGCGTCCATGAGTCATATCCCTGAAAAGTGAAGAGCAGGCCTGGGTCTCAGAATTGGCTCGGGTAGATGCCGGTCAGGGCGATGATGTAGTTGATGGCGCGCGACCCCATCATGTTGTCGTGTGGTGAACCGATGCCGCCCGAGCGCACCAAGGCGCCGTTGTTCAGCGTGACGGCGGTATCCGTGTTTGCCGTGCTGTACAGCCCCTTGACCGGACCGGCTGGGGTGAAGGCGGCGAAGGTGCAGGTGTTGTGGGCGGAAGGGCCTGCCGGCTCCGCCGTGGTGGCGGGGGCGTTGGTGACACTGAAACCATGGCTGTGGGCCGGGGTATTGGCAGCCGTCATCGCCACTTGTTCGGTGCCGACGATCTGCCCCAGGGTACGGGGTGTCAGCTTGTTGCCTGCGCCGGTGCCAACAGCCACCCGGCCGCGCAGGTCGGGCAGGGCGAAGGTGGTTATGCCATCGCCACCGTAGGTGGTGCCGATCAGCGAGAACAGCGCTTCGTTCTGGCTGATCGGTAGCACGGATGCGTCGCAAAAAGCCCAGCCAACGGGTGCGTATGAACCTGCGAACAGCCGAATTTCCCCGAGGTAGTTATCTGACATGACTTGCCCCTTGAGATGATAGGTGTGGTAGCCGTTACTGGCGTGGCGGGAAGACGCCCTGGGTGGCGATGCAGTAGCTCAGGCAGATCGAGGGCTGCATGTTGGGTATCGGCGTCTGCCCGGTGGCTGCGATGGTGTCAGCGTGGAGGGTCACCAGCTTGTTCGTGTCGGCGGTGATGTAGGTCGGCTGCGCGGCAACACCGTTGGCATTGGCGCTGGTCGCGGGGTAGTTGCCGGCCGGGCCGCCATTGCCGAGAGTGGCGTTGCTGACTTGTACGCTGTGGGTGTGTTCGGGCAGTGCGCTGAGCGGCAGCATCACAGACTCGACGCCACCCGCTTGTCCGGTGCTGTGAGAGGCGAATGCCGGGTTCACGGGTGGCCAGTCGTTGCGCCCCATCGCCACCCGACCACGCAGGTCGGGCAGTGCGAAGGTGGCCTTGCCGTCTCCTCCGAACTGCACACCCAGCAATGCGAAAAGTGCCTGGTTCTGAACGATCGGCAGCAGCCGGCCGTCGCAGGGCAACCAGCCTTTTGGTATCACCGGCCAGCTGAACAGGCGGATTTCACCTAGAAAATTCTCCATGCTTCAACGTCTCCATTACCCAAACTGCATGCACTGTAAATGCCCATCTCCGCAGGGAGCTGAGCGCCGCGTACGACGAAACAGGTGATAGACAGAACCGCTTTGGCCGGGGGCCGACTACTACTTCCGTGCTAGTAGCTTGGGCATGATCCTTTCCTTGGGGCCCGAACAGAGGAGGCTGGATGCCTCGGAGATAGCTGGAGTCTAGTTAGCTGATGGGTAAATGCCATCATTTTTGCAGGGATATTTGAAGATTATTTGCAACGATCAGATGCGGCTGTCGAAGGCCGCGCGTAAGTGCATCAGTCCAGCACGTCGTGCAGCACTTCGTAGATCAAGCCTGAAGCGAGGGCCACTAATATGAGGTCGGTACCAGCCTGCCGCCATTCATAGCCGTCGTAGTGCGGCAGGCGCCCCAGCAGGCGGCCATCGAGCTTCTTGGCTATGCCGGGTGGCAAGGGCTTGCCGCGTGCCAGGTTTTTCTGGATGCCGGGTGGCAGCGCAGTGCCGGCGTTCCAATAGTCCCGGTTATCGTTGAGAATGATCCGCACGCCGCCCACATCGATCGATGGGCCACCATGCCAGTCGTTGCCGTTTCCCTGATGCCCCGAATTTCCGTGTTGCCCGCCCTTGTCGTGGCCTTTGCCCTTGCCTGGGTCGGCGAGCAGGCCAGGGCTTGTACCCATCAGCAGCAGGCTGAGGGCGGTCGACAGCAGCGTCTTGAGCTTGAGCATGTGGGCTGTTCCTTGAGCACATGAAGGTCAACTACAGCTTAGCCAAGCCGGCAGCGTGTGTTGAAAGCCCGTGTGGCTTTGTGTAGCGCACTGCATTTCGTCGCCTGGTACAAAACTTAAAGGCGGTTCACCGGTCTTACGGCGATCCCACCTCGCCCATGGAGGCGTATAGAAAATGAAAAAGACCTTGGTAGCCGTGTTTGCCTGTGCCTTTGCGTTGGGGAGTGCGGCGTTGTTACCGGCTGATGTTTCGCCGATTGGCGCGGCTTATGCCAAGGGCGGTGGTAACGGGGGTGGCCACGGCGGCGGCAATGGCGGCGGTCATGGCGGTGGCAACGGAAATGGCGGCGGCCAGGGTGGTATGGGCGGCAATGGCAACGGTAAAGGCTCGACGGGTGAGCATGCGGGCAAAGCCACCCGTGATCATGGCGTAAGCGGAAATCACTACGGCAGTACCCGTAACGACGACCGTGGGCATGGCACCGCCACCTCCGGTGTTGCGCATTCCAAGGATACCCGTGGCCTGGCCAAGTCGACCGCCGTGTCGCGCACCACGCCGGGCGATCACAACACCAAGGGCTTGAGCAATGCCGTTCGCTCGTCCTCCAAGAACGACCGCTGAAGGCTGAATGAGCAACGCCCAGTCTATGCTCGCCATAGGCTGGGTCGTTCTCCGCGACTTCACCCGCGACAAGTAGGCGAGCGCTGCAGCTCTGCCAGTATCTGCTCGACAACCGGCAGGCGACGATTACCACCAGGCACCATCACTGGCATCCGCGCAATCGGCGCAATGTCGTGAGCGAACCCCAGGCACTAGGCCTCCTGCGCCAGCGTCCGAGCGTCCCGGACATCGCCCTGCATGGCCAGGGCTTGGTGGCTGCCCCAGGCAACTCCACGCGGTCCACCGGCAGCGCGGTGAGCCACAGCAACAGACGTTCAGCCTTGGGGCAGTTCGAACCCGGTGATGGCCCTGTCAAGTTTCAGTGCCTGGGCATGCAGCACCCGCATCAGGTGCAATGAAGCTTGGGATGGGGGCTCGAAGCGTGAGTAGACGAAACTGATATCGAAGTGAATGTCCTCCGCCAGCGGCACCACTTCAAGGCCACTGTCCTGTGCCACGAACTCGTCGATCAGGGTCATGCCCATGCCTTGCTTTACCAAGGCCACAGCTTCGTTGGCGTTGGTGAACGACAGCAACGACTCAAGGTGCAGGCCTCGGCGCTGGATTTCATGCGCCAACAACCGGCCAAACGGCATGTCGGGCCGGAACAGCAGCAGCGCGTGCCCCACCAACTGCTGCAGCGTCAGCGCCGGCTCCTGGGCCAAGGGGTGATCGGCAGGCATTACCGCAACCATGCGCCCCCGCATGAACGGTTGGGACACCAGATGGTCATGCACCACTGGAAGGGCAGCAATCGACAGGTCGACCTTCTTCGACAGGATCTGGTTGGGCATCTCGTTCATCAGCGAGGTCTGCCACTCGATGGTCAGCGATGGCGACTCGCGCTTGAGCTGCGCCAGGGCGATGGGGATCACCACTGTCGACAACGATGCACTGCACGAAATGCGTAGGTTGCGGTGGCTGCCCGAGGCCAATGACAACGCGCACTCGTTGACCTGCAGGGCGGCCTGGTACACCCGCTCTACTTCACGGAACAGGACATGTGCCTCCTCGGTGGGGACCAGGCGATTGTTGATGCGCTCGAACAAGCGATATGCCAAACGCCCTTCGACGTAATGGATCAGCTTGCTCACGGCTGGTTGGGACACATACAGCATCTTGGCCGCGGCACTGATCGAGCCGGTCAGCATCACCGCGCGAAACACCTCCATGTGCCGCAGTTTGAACACCATCGCGCTGGATGCTGGGCTGTCCGGGTCTTGGGGCATGTGTATTACCTTTGGTTATGATGTCTGCCATCTGGGTATGAGCGCCAAACGTCGGCGCGCAGTATCGTCGCTCCAGCCTCGCCGCCACGATGGCGGACGATAACAGGATCTACGTTCAGGCGCAGAAAGCGTCAACCCGGGAGCTGTCCATGAACATCTTTGATGAACCGAAGATCGATTGCCATAACCATTTGTTTGATCCCGATCGCTTTCCCTACCATCCGGATGCGCCTTATGCCCCCTCGGGCCAGGAAGTTGCCACGCTAGAGCAGTTCACCCAAGTGATGGAGGCCTATGGCGTGCAACACGCGTTGCTGGTCGGCCCCAACAGCGGCTATCACACCGACAACCGCTGCCTGCTCGATGCGCTGGCGCGCGGGCAGGGCCGTTTCAGGGGCATCGCGGTGGTCGAGCCGGGCATGAAACTTGGCCAGCTGGCGGCATTGAAGGAGCAAGGCGTGGTCGGGGTTGCCTTCAATCCAGCGCTTTATGGGGTAGGCTGCCTCGACGGCTGCGAAAGCCTGTTCGGCAAGCTGGCCGAGCTTGATCTGTTCGCCCAGGTCCAGGTGTGCGAAGACCAGCTACTGGACGTACAAGCGCGGTTGTTGCGCCTGCCAACGCGGTTGCTGATCGACCACTGCGGCCGCCCTGACGTTGCTGCCGGCTTGCAACAACCGGGCTTCCAGGCGTTACTGCGCCTGGCAGGTTCTGGCCGGGCGACCGTCAAGCTGTCAGGCATGCAGAAGTTCGCCGCGCCGCAGGCACTGTTCGAGCAAAGTGCTGCCTATGTCCAGGCATTGATCGAGGCGTTCGGCCCCCACGCCTGCATCTGGGGCTCGGATTGGCCCTTTATCCGCCAACGCTCACGTGTCGATTACGGCCCGTTGCTCAAACTCGCCGAGCGCCTGGTGCCCGACCCCACGCAGCGCCGTCAGATCATGTGGGACACCCCAAGGCGCTTGTTTGGTTTTGCCTGAGCACTGCGATACCCGTACAGGATGAGTGAACTGCAGGAGTCCGCTGGGCTGCCCCGCTGCAAGCATGCGCGGCAACGGGGCAGGGTGATTCACTTCCTGCCTTTGGCGGCCTGGAAGGAGGCCACCATGTCTTTGGCCCAACCATCGAGCACAGCCTTGGCGTCCTTGGTTTGCATCACCTGGTCGGCGTTTTCAAGCTCGCTACCTGCACCCTTGCGGACCACCTGGGCGACCACCTGCTGGTTGCCGCCGTCGATGAACGCCGCCTCGGTGGCGATGGTGGTGTCCTGGTCGCGAATACCGGTGGCCGTGCTTACACCTGCTGCGATCAGGGCGATCGGGATGACTTCATACGGGCGCAGGCCTTTGGTCTTGGCACTGACTGCAGTGATTGCCGGACGCACTATCAGGACGCGTGGACCCGGTCCTTTGGCCAAAGGTAACACCTCAGAGAAGTGGCTTTTGAGGGTCTGGTCGTAGTAGTGGGTAATGCCAGTCAAAGTCGACTGTGGGACTTTTTCGGTGGGTTGGGGTTTCGGATAAAGCTGGCTCGGTTCGATGTAGACGCTGGTATAACGATTGGCGTCGACATCCGGTTTGATCCAGCGCATGACTGGCGCGCCGGAAGGCGACTTGTCTTCCTTCAGTAAGCTGTAGTCCTTCAGGAAGCCCGAGTACTGATCGGACTCCACGTACTTGCTCGCGCAGCCATATAGCATGACTGTAGCAAGACACAAGGTTGCAACCAATGGCCGGGTTTTCATGCAGCACTCCTTCCTACGTTGAGTGATATCCCGCAGGCATGCGGGCGACTCTTGGTGGCGCAAGATTTAAGTTTGAACTCTGCGATCGTGGAACAAGGCACTCTTCTCGCGGTTTGCGAGGCGATGGTGAGAGACCCGCGAACGTCGGCTTCGGGCATTTAAACTTTAGACGAGGCCTTATTACTCGCAAGTGCCCACGGGTGAGGTGAACATACTGTTTCCCGGTGTTGTTCGACTGTACATCGAGGCCAATACGCACTGGCCATTTCTTGACTAATCTTGCCTGCGACATGGGCTGTGCAGGGCATTCGGACCTGCCGCGAGAGAAGCCATGAGCAAGGGCAATGACCTGATCATCTGCGAGTACTGTGACGCGGTCTATCACCGTGCTCCGCTGCGGCGCCACCAGAGTGCTGTGTGCACGCGCTGTGGCGGCGTGCTGTATCGGCACAATGGGCTGACTCCCCAACAGCGCCTGGCGCTCAGCATCACGGGTGGCGTGCTGCTGGTGTTCGCCAATGCCTACCCGGTGATGACCATCAGCATGAGCGGGCTGTCCAACTCGGCGACGCTGTGGGACGCGGTGATGGTCCTGAGTAGCGGTAGCATTACGTTCATGGCATTGGTACTGGCGCTGTCGATCATTTTCGCGCCGGTGCTGCAGATCGCCGTGCTGTGCTGGGTATTGAGCTTTGCCATGTCCGACCGCCGTTCACCCGCGTTTGGCGCTTGCATGCAGGCCCTGGAAAGGCTGAGGCCCTGGAGCATGCTGGAAGTCTGCCTGCTCGGCGCGATGGTGGCGGTGATCAAGCTTGCCGGCTTGCTCGATGTGATCCCTGGTATCGGCCTGATTGCCCTGGCGGCGCTGAGTGTATTGCTGATCTACATCGCCGGGCGCGATATCCGCGACCTGTGGGAGCAGGTATGACAGTCCCGGTGTTGGCCGACGACCTGCAGGTGTGCCTGTGCCACGGCTGCGGTCAGGCCTGCGACCTGCGCGAAGATGCCTGTCACTGCCAACGCTGCGGTGCGCCGCTGCACCGACGCAAGGTCAATCCCATTGCCCGTGGCTGGGCGTTTCTGTGCGCAGCACTGATCTTCTATGTGCCGGCCAATGCCTTGCCGGTGATGAACACCGAAATGCTTGGCCAGGGTACCGACAGCACCATCGTTGGTGGGGTGTTGGAGTTCTGGGAGGCGGGGGCGTGGGACATTGCCTTGATCATCTTCATCGCCAGCATCGGTGTGCCCGCGATCAAGTTTTTTTCCCTCGGCCTGCTGTTGGGAACCGCCCAGCGACGCAGCACCTGGGCGAGGCGTCAGCGCTCGCAACTGTTTCGCTGTGTCGAGTTGATCGGTTATTGGTCGATGCTCGATGTGATGGTGGTGGCCTTGGTGGCTGCGCTGGTGCAACTGCGTGGCCTGGGAACCATCGAACCGCGTCCAGGCATTCTGTTCTTCGGTTTGGTGGTGGTGCTGACGATGTTTTCTGCGATGAGCTTCGACCCACGACTGATCTGGGATGGCGAGCCACAAGACGGAGAGCGCAGCGATGGCGCAGCAGACTGACAAACCCGTGGCAGCAGGTCAGCCTCAGGTGCGGACCCGGCGGGTGAATGTGTCGCTGGTGTGGATCGTACCTATCCTGGCCTTGCTGGTGGGCGCCTCGCTGGTGGTGCGCAACTGGATGCAGCAGGGGCCGGTCATTACCATCTCGTTTCGCAGCGGGGAGGGGTTGGTGGCGCACAAGACCCAGGTACGTTACCGCAGCGTGGTGATCGGCGAGGTCACCACGGTAGAACTGGCCAAGGACCGCGAAAGCGTGGTGGTGCAGGTGGAACTGGCCAAGGAAGCCGAATCGTTCGCCACCGAAGGTGCGCGCTATTGGGTAGTGCGACCTCGCATCGGGGCCGGGGGCGTTTCAGGGGTGGACACCTTGCTCTCGGGCAGTTTCATCGGCGCCGATGCCGGTGAGTCGACGGCGCCGCGCAAGCGCTTCACCGGGCTCGAACTACCACCTCCGATCACCTATGGCGAGAAGGGCAAGCACTTCACCCTGAGTGCGGACGACCTCGGTTCGCTGGATGTCGGCTCGTCGATCTACTACCGGCGGATCCCGGTCGGCGAGGTGGTTTCCTACGCCCTGCAGCAGGATGGCAAAGGGGTGGACATCGGCGTGTTCGTACAGTCGCCCTACGATGCCTTCGTTACCGCCGATACCCGCTTCTGGAATGCCAGCGGGGTCGACATGCAGATCGGTGCCAATGGACTGAAAGTCGAAACCCAGTCGCTGTCATCCATCCTCATGGGTGGCCTGGCGTTCGGCGCGCCTGACTTCGCAGCACCTGCCGACCCCGCGCCCGATCAACAGCAGTTTCGTCTGTTCGTCGACCGCGACGCGGCTTTGGCGCCACCCACGGGCAAGCAGCAGCACCTGCGCATGCGCTTCGAGCAGTCGATGCGCGGCTTGTCTCCAGGCGCGCCGGTGGAATTCAAGGGGGTCGAGTTCGGCAAGGTGGTGGCAGTGACGCTCGACTACGACGAACAGAAGCAGACTTTCCCAGTGGTGGTGGATGCGGTGATCTATCCGCAACGCTTGGGCCCGGTGCACCAGAAAATGCTCAAGGCGTTCAACCATACCCCCGGTGACGATGCCGGTGCCCGCCGGCTGATTGGCACTTTCGTCGAGCACGGACTGCGAGCCCAGGCGCGTAGCGGCAACCTCATCACCGGGCAAATGTATGTGTCGCTGGATTTCTACCCCGCAGCGCCGAAGGTGGCCTTCGACATGAACGCCAGCCCGATCACGGTGCCCACGGTGCCTGGCAGCCTGGAGAAGCTGCAGGAGCAGTTGCAGCACATGGTAGAACGTCTCGGCAAGCTGCCGCTGGAGAGCATCGCCGGCAACCTGGACGGTACCCTGCGGGAGCTCAGGGCAACCCTCAAGCGCTTTGACGGCCAGACACTGCCGGGCGTGAAGGCGACGCTGGAAGATGTCCAGAAAACCTTGCGGACGGCCAACTCGGCCATCGCCGAAGATTCGCCGCAGCGGGAGAAACTGGGCGATGCGCTGCAGGAACTGGAGCGCATGTCGCGTTCGCTGCGTGACCTTGCCGACTTCCTGGGGCGGCACCCCGAATCGCTGATTCGTGGGCGGCCCAAGGCGGCGGGTGCCGATGACGTGCAGCCTTGACCCCGCACCCGATCGAGGAGTGATACCTGATGCCTCAGATTCACGCTGTGATACTGGTCGCGTTGGCGGTGCTGGCTGCAGGCTGCAGCAGTTCGCCCACCCACTACCATACTCTGGTGCCGCCACAGCCGACCCGCGAAGAGGGTACTAACGTGCTGGTGGAGCGGGTCAGTGTTCCGCCGCAGGTGGATCGACCGCAATTGGTGGTGCGCCAGGGCCAGAGCGGCCTGGCAATACTTGATACCGAATGGTGGGGCGCCAACCTTGTGGATGAGTTCCGCAGCGCCCTGCAGGACCAGCTTGGCGGACCTGTGGGCAGCAGTGTCCGCTCAGTGCTGCGGGTTGACGTGCAGCGCTTCGATTCAGTGCCAGGCCAGCACGCTTTGCTGGAGGCGGTATGGCGGTTGAAGCGGCCTGGCCAGGACGAGCTGACTTGTCGCACCACGGTACAGACACCGGCGCAAGCCAGTGTCAGCAGCTTGGTCAGCGCCCAGCAAAGCAACCTGCGCCAACTGGCCGGTGCGGTGCGTAGCGCGGCAGTGCAGGGTCGTTGCCCTGCCGCTTAGGCTCTGTGTGAATAGTCTTGAGATGAAGCTCAAGCAAGGCGAAAACAGCCGAGGAAGCGGAGTTTACGGGTTGTAAATGAGCACTCCGAGGCTGTTTTCAGCACAGCATCACCGAGTACCAAGGCTTTTCGTACAGAGCCTCGTACTGCTGATCATGGATTGACCTGATACCCACGTCCCTGAAGGCATCCGCTGTAGGCGCTGGCATAGGCCGAGCTTTGTGCCTGGTCCTGAGTGCGGCGGTCCTGGCGGCGGTCCTGGCGCTGGCGCATACCGCCCACGGCGGCCCCGGCCGCAGCCCCTTCACCGGCGCGGTTCTGCCGGTACTGCTGCTTGGCCTCGTCGCTGGCCCGGTCATAGATCTCTTCGTGCTGGTTGCCCCGTACCTGGGCCCCTACCGCACCTGCCGCGGCCCCGGCGGCCGCGCCGCGAACCCTGCCGCCGACGTGAGGCTCGGAGTGGGTTGCAGTGCTGGTCGCATTGTTGGCGACCGTGTTGCAATCATTGATATCCAGTTGCATCTGCTGGCTGCTTTGGCCCTTGAGCGGCACGACTGACTGCGCTTGGGCTGTGGAGGCGGTAAGCAGCAGTACCAGCAAGTATCCCCATGGGAATGTACGCATGGCTCTTCTCCACTGGAAGCTAACCCCATCGAAGAGAATAGTTCCAAGCGCGGGGCGCTGATGCCCGCTGGTCTGTGTTCTGAGCCCGCCAAGCCGCCCCTCGTCGCGATTGTCTCCACTTGCCATCACTCACCACCGGTCGGCTTTTCCCGACGCGGCTTGAACCGCGCGGCGAAAGGGACTAATTAATATGTGTGGGAAAAATTCCCACGCTAAGAAAAGTAAAAGCTTCCAACGATTCCCGACTTGATTTGGCGTTTCTCGCGGTGATGACCAGGAGACGGAAAATGCAAATCCAGAGGTTGTTCAAGAGGGCATTACTGGCGGCGGCCATAGGCGCCGTGCTGTCAGCGTCCATCGTTTTGGTTCCGGACACGATTTCCCAAAGCGCCAGCGCGTACGCCAAGGAGGGTGGGGGGGGCGGTCATGGAGGTGGCGGCGGTGGCCACGGTGGCGGCGGAGGCCATGGCGGTGGTGGTGGCCACGGTGGTGGCGGCGGTGGCCATGGCGGTGGCGGTGGTCATGGTGGTGGCCACGGCGGTAGTGGTGGTCATGGCGGCGACGGTGGCGGTCATGGAGGCCACAGCGGCGGCCACAGCGGCAGCGGTCATGGCGATGCAGGCCGTGGTCACGACGGCAACTCCAATGCCGGGCGCAGCGGCAACCACGCCGAAGCAGGCGATGATCATGGCAATCATGTCGGCGGCGAACCCGGCGACGATCACGGTAACCATGTTGGCGGCGAGCCGGGTGACGATCATGGCAATCATGTTGGCGGTGAGCCTGGCGATGACCATGGCAATCACGTCGGTGGCGAGCCTGGCGATGATCGCGGCAACCCTGTGGGTGGCGAACCGGGTGATGACCGCGGCACTCACGCTGGCGGCGAAGCGGGGGATGACAACAGCAGGAGCTGAGCCACGCTGACAGGCCATAAGCAAAACCTTGGGGGGCGGGTTTTGCCTGGGCTTGCCCAGTCCACGACTGCCCCTCTCAACGCATGTGCAATGAGCGCTGACAGTTAATTTGGTGTTTCGGGAAGGAAATGGTTACGGGACGTATGGGATTATTTCCCGCGTCGTATACGGCTTCCACCTGTCAAGGAAATGCGCTCAATGCAATCGCCGACATTACCGCCCTCCATGCTCAATGCCTTGCGCCGGGTGATGTACCCGCTGGTGCGGTTGATGCTGCGCAAGGGGGTCACCTATACGGTGTTCGCCGACCTGCTCAAGCAGGTGTTCGTCGATGTTGCCCATCGGGAGTTTCGACTGGACGAAAAGGCGCCCAGCGATAGCCGCATCAGTCTGTTGACGGGGGTGCATCGCAAGGACGTCAGGCGCCTACGCGGCGAGAGTGAAGCGTCGCAAGCGCTGCCGGAAAACATCACGCTTGGTGCGCAACTGGTCAATCTCTGGACCAACAGCCCGCCGTTCTGCGCCAATGTTGGGCAGGCGCTGCCGTTGCCGCGGCTGGCCAGCGTCGGAGGGGCGTGCTCGTTCGATGCTCTGGTGGCGAAGGTCAGCACCGACATCCGTGCCCGGGTGGTGCTCGATGAGTGGTTGCGACTGGGCATCGTCCGATTGGACGAGCAAGACCGTGTGCACCTGGAAGCCGAGGCATTCGTGCCGCAGAAGGGGTTCGACGAAAAAGCCGCGTACTTTGGTCATAACCTGCATGACCACGCCAGCGCGGCGGTGCACAACTTGAGCGGCCAGGGTCTGCCCTTTTTCGAGCGAAGTGTGCACTACGATGCCCTTAGCCTGGCCAGCGTGGAAAGTCTGCGTGAGTTGGTGGCCAAGGACGGCATGCAAACACTGCTAGGCTTCAGTCGGATGGCCGCCGACCTTGAAAGCGCCGACTCGCCCAGTCCTGAACAACGTCAGCGCATCACCATCGGGCTTTATTTCTACACTGAGCCTACCCAACCCGATTCGCACAAGACGCCTGACACATGAATGCCTTCTCGCGCTGCCTCAGTGTGGTCATGCTGGCCTTGGGTCTCGGGCTGGCGACCTGTGCCGGCGTGCAAGCCGCCCCCGTGTGTGTTAGCCGTGACGAAGTGGGCATGGCGGGCGCTGCGGGCCTGCAGTCTCCGGGGGGCATGGGTGGTACTGGTGTACGGAGCGCAAGCGGTGGTGTAGGCGGCACGGGTGCACCTGCGCAGCAGCGTCCAGGTGGCACGGGCGGTACCGGGGCAGTGGCAGACGGCGTGGACGGCATTCTGTTCGATCGCGATAACGGTGGTGTTGGCGGAACGGGGGCTCCGGTGCTGCGCCCTGGAGGAACCGGTGGCACAGGCATCGTCGGCACCATAACCGGGTTTGCGTCGATTTGCGTCAATGGCCTTGAAGTTCACTTTGGCAAAGACGTGCCAGTCAGCGAGAACGGCATGCCCGCCAGTAGTGCCCACCTTGCCATCGGCCAGGTCGTTGCCATAGAAGCCTTCGTCACCCAGCGTGGTCTGAATGCTGGGCGCATCTCGATTCTCAATGTCTACGAAGGCCCGTTGACCGCGCTGCCCAATGCTGCTGGGCCACTGCGGGTAATGGGCCAGCCAGTGCGGCTGGCCGCAGGGGCGAGGGTGGCAGAGGGGTTACGCCCTGGCGAGCCGGTCAAAGTCAGCGGCCTGCGCGATGCCAATGGCGCAGTGGTGGCCAGCCGTATCGAGCGTGCGCCGGGCCTGAAGGCGTCCAGCGCGATTGGCACGATAGACCGTGCTGGCTCCCTCCAGGGGCTGAAGCTCGGGACCCGCATGGCGCCCGCGCAGGAAGTGCTGGTGCGGGGACAATGGACCGGGCGCCAGCTGGAAGTCGTACAGAGCAGGCCCGACCCAAGCCTGCCGTTCGCCGGTCGGGTGCAGACGGCTGTGATCGAGGGGCTTGTGCAGCGTCGGCAGAACCAACGACTGGTCGTTGGCGGCATTCAGGTTACCTTGGGGCGTGACACGGTGATCGTAGGCGAGCAGGCGCAGACCCTGGCAGTGGATCAGCGCGTTCGGGTCAGTGGGGTGTTCACTGGCCATCGTGAGCTACGGGCAGCACGTGTCGAAAGCCCTGGCGAACGCCTCGACCATTCGGGCAAGGGGAATCGGGAGCGCAGCACCGACCAGAACTCGAACAGTACGACAGGCTCGCGCAACAGTGGGCATGGCGGGGGCGATACCCGCGCTTTCAAGGACGACCACAGCGGGAAAAGCGTACGAGTCGAGGTCGGGGCAGATGACCACGGAGCGACCGAGTCGGTTGACCACGCTGGATCAGAGCGGGTCGAGGCGGCGCAAAAGCAGGAGAGCCACGGCAACAGTGGACGGCCCGAAAGGGTAGAGAGGGCCGAGGCAGTAGAGAAGGCCGAGAAAGTGGAGAAGATCGAGAAAGGCGAGAAGGTCGAAAAGCCCGATAAGGTCGAGAAAGTCGAAAAGGTCGAGAAAGTCGAAAAGGTAGAAAAGATCGACAAGGTGGACAAAGTCGAAAAAGTAGAGCGGGTTGAAAAGATTGAGAAAGTCGAGAAGGTAGAAAAAATCGAAAAAGTGGAGAAGGTCGAGAAAGTAGAAAAAACCGAGAAGGTCGAGCGCCCCGAACGTTCCGGGCATTAGAGGTAAGCAGTTCGGCATGGAACAACTAGGCTGGGAGAAACGGATCACACGTTCCAACGGGAAGTTGAGGTGCGGATGAGACCCATGCTCCCTCTGTTCACCAGCTTGCTGGCGAGCATCAGCGCATCGGCGATGGCTGACACGTTCACCCTGGCCTCAGGCCTGGACTATTCCAGTGGCGACTACGGCACCGGCACCACATCGGAGATCTGGTACGTCCCTGTGGTGGCGAAATACGAGACCGGCCCGATGACGTACAAGGTCACCGTACCCTGGTTACGCATCACCAACCCTGAGGTGGGCCCCGATGGCGACCCGCTGCCCGGCGGTTGCAGGGATGTGGAAAGCGGTCTGGGCGACACGGTCACCAGCGCGGCTTACGCCTTGCTTGACGGCAGTGCAGGTGGCGTCTTGCTCGACCTGATCGGCAAGGTCAAATTCCCTACTGCCGATGAAGACCAGTGCCTGGGTACCGGTGAGTACGACTACACCGGTCAGGTCGACATCGCCAAGGCATTTGGCCCGGTGACCGGCTTCGCCACTCTGGGCTGGAAGAAGTACGGCGACCCGCCAGGCAGCGATTTCGATGACCCGGTATTCGCCAGCCTGGGGTTCGCCCTGCCAGTGGCGAGGGGTACCACGGCAGGTGCTTCCTATGACTGGCGGCAGAAAGTCGTGTCCACTGGGTCGCAAATCAAGGAACTCACCCTGTTCGTCACCCATAAGCTGAGCGTGCAATGGAAGGTTCAGTTGTACGCGGTCAAAGGTTTCTCCGACGCCAGTCCCGATGCGGAAGGCGGCCTGATGCTATTTCATGCGTTCTGATGATGTGCCCCTGGCGCCAGCAGTGCCAGCGGTTCATTCGTAGGCGGTCGCCCCGGCAATGTGCCTCCCAGCCACATAGCCGAAAGTCAGTGCCGGACCCAGGTTGATTCCGCCAGAGGGGTACCAACCGCCAAACACACTGGCCATGTCGGTACCGACAGCGTACAAGCCGGCTATCGGCTGGCCCGCTTCGTCCAGCACTCGTGCATGGCCGTCGGTGCGAAGGCCGGCGAAGGTGCCGAAGCAACCGGGTTGAACCTTAACGGCGTAGAACGGGCCCTGCTCGATGGGCGCCACGCAGGGGTTGGGGCCTTTGTGCAGAGGGTCGCCTTGCTTTCGGTTGAATGGCGTGGAGCCGCGTCCGAATGCGGGGTCCTGGCCGGTTCGTGCATGGCGGTTGAAATCGACGACGGTGTTGATCAATCCAGCAGCGTCGATACCACAGGCAAGCGCCAACTGTTCCAGTGTCGCGCCGCGCTTGAGGTAGCCGCTGCGAAGGTGAGGCCATACCGGTAGCGGTGCCGGACGCGCGTGACCAAGGCCATAGCGGCGCAGGAAGCGGTGATCGCAGATCAGCCATGAGCAGACTTCTTTTCCTGGTGGTACCGCATCGACCATGGCCGAAACGTAGTCGTAGTAGCCGTGCGCTTCGTTGACGAAACGCTCGCCGCTGGCCAGCACGCCAATGATCCCTGGCTTGCCACGCTCGATGATGTGCGGAAAGTGGCCCATGCTGCCGTCACGGTGCGGCACCTTCGACACCGGCGCCCAGGCCACCGGTGACTTCAGGTCGGTCGCGACCACGCCGCCCGCCGACTCGCCCAAGCGCAGCCCATCACCCGAACAGGAGAGCGGGGGCAGGGCAAGGTTGTCTTGGCCAGTGGCGTCGCGCGGGAACAGTTGCTGACGCCGTTTGGTGTCATTGGGAAAGCCTCCGGCGGCCAGCACCACTGCCTTGGCCCGAATGCGCATCTCACCCTGGGGCGTCGTGACGACTGCCCCTTTCACCTGGCCATCTTCCATTAGCAAGTGCCTGGCCGGTGCGGACTCCAGCAGACGCACACCCAGGTCCTGCGCCGATTTCGCCAGCCGCGCCACCAGCGCCACGCCATTGACCAGGTGCATGGCACGTCCGTATCGGGCAAGGTGGTAGAGGTGACGGCCAAAGCGCTTGCACACGTGAAGGAAGGCCCGCGGTGAGCGGGTCATGTTGAGGAACGCGCCAAGGTCGGTACCGGCCATGATCGGCATGCCCATGAACGAGGTTTCGCGCAGGGTCTTGCGCAGGCGCGGCAGCAGGGCGCCGACTTCGCGGGCATCGTATGGCGCCGCGATCACTTGGTGGCCGCCGGTGGCCGCCCCAGGGGTATCGCCGTGCATGTCCGGGATACCATTGCCGTCGGCGAACTGCAGCGCGGTGTGCTTCTCGAAAAACGCCACCATGTGCGGGCAGGCTTCGAGGAAAGCATCGACACGCTCGGCGTCGAAGTGCTCGCCAAGTTCATTGCGCAAGTAGGTGCGTGGCTGTTCGATGCTTTCTTCGATACCCGCACGCTGGGCCAATGGGTTGCGCGGCACCCAAGCCCAGCCGCCGGACCAGGCCGTGGCACCGCCGAACACCGGCTCCTTCTCGACCAAGATGACGCTCTGCCCGTGCCAGGCGGCCGTGACGGCAGCAGCCAGCCCGGCTGCGCCGGAGCCGATGACCAGAACGTCACAGTCGGCTTGGAAGGTATCGGTGGGCATCGGGGGTCTCCTGCATTATTATTGGAACTCGGTTCCACAATGTTCTTGGCAGGCCGGGCGTGATGCAAGCGATTCGCGCAGGCTAGAGGCAATTAGTGGTCGATAACCGGACACTTGGCTGTCAAGACGTCTGTGGATGCGGCATTTTCTTCTAGAATTCGCCCAATTTTTAAGGGATCTCGTAGTCATGGCTGGTAGTCAGATCGAACGCGCCTTCAGTCTTGTTGAATGCCTTACCGGCGAACCGCACGGGTTGGCATTGCAAACCCTGGCCGAGCGCCTGGACATCCCCAAAAGTGCCACCCACCGCATGCTCGCCGAGCTGGTTCGCCTGGGCTACGTGCGTCAGAATCGCGACAACAGCCGCTACCAACTGTCAGCCAAGCTGGTGGCGCTGGGCTTTCGCTACCTTTCCAACAGCGGCGCCGACATCATTCAGCCGATTCTCGACCGTCTGGCCCAGGACAGCGGCGAACTGGTTCGCCTCGGTGTAATCGACGGCAGCCGCCAGACATGGATCGCCAAGTCCCAGGGGGCTCGGTCCGGGCTGCGCTACGACCCCGACATGGGCCGGGATGCGCCGCTGTTCTACACCGCCTCCGGGCATGCCTGGCTGGCCAGCTTGAGCGATGAAGCGGCGCTGCAGATGGTCTTGCGTCAAGGCATTGCCGACCCTGCGCAGTTCGGCCCGAATGCACCGCGTTCCACGGAGGAACTGCTCGGTTACCTGCACCGCGCCCGCGAACGTGGTTACGCCTGGGTCGAGGAAACCTCCGCGGTCGGCACCTCGGCGCTGGCTGCCGTGGTGCGTCGTCCGCAAAGTGATGAGGTCATCGGCGTGCTGAGCATCGCCGGCCCCAGCGCTCGTATGGCCCAGGCGCGCTTGCCAGACTTGGCGCCACAGTTGCTGGCGGCGGTGGAGGAGCTGTCGGCGGCCAGTCAGGCCAGCGAATTGTTCGCGTCGTAAAGGTATCCGGGCATTTTGCGGTCGATTACCGCACAGTCTGTGTCGAGGGCGCTTCTGGTATCTGGAACTTGGTTCTAAATTATTGTTGGTTGATTCTGGAACCTGGTTCTGGAATTGCCATGACAATAATGACAAGAGGACAGACTGTTGAACGCACCCCTTCGTATCGCACTCATCGGTGCCGGGATCATGGGCCGCCAGCATTACCAGCACCTGCGCAATGTTCCTCAAGCGCAGTTGTGCGCGGTGGCCGACCCAGGCCCGCAGGCCGAGGCTTTCGCCACCGAGTGTGGCGTGGCTTGGTTCGCTGATCACCGCAAGATGCTGGAGCAGACCAAGCCTGAAGCGGTGATCATCGCCAACCCGAACAACCAGCATGTCGCTACGGCCCTGGCTTGTGTCGAGGCCGGGGTGCCGGTACTGGTAGAAAAGCCAGTGGGCGTACACCTGGACGAGGTCCGCGCACTGGTAGCGGCGTCGCAACGCCATGGAGTACCGGTCCTGGTCGGCCATCACCGGCGGCATAACCCCTTGATCGCCCGTGCCCGCCAAGTGATTCAGGACGGGCGACTGGGCCGGCTGATCAACGTCACCGCGCTGTGGCAGTTGCAGAAGCCCGACAGCTACTTCGAGACGCCTTGGCGCCGAGAGCCGGGCGCAGGTTTTCTGCTGACCAACCTGATTCACGACCTTGACCTGTTGCGCTACCTCTGTGGCGAGGTGGTCCAGGTGCAGGCCTTCACCCGCAATGACGTGCGGGGCTTCGCCAACGAGGACAGCGCTGCTGTGCTGTTGCAGTTCGCCAACGGCGCACTGGGCAGCCTGACCGGATCCGACGCGGTGGCCGCGCCCTGGAGCTGGGAGCTGGGCTCCGGCGAAAGCCCAGTCTACCCACGCCAGGCCGACCAGCCTTGCTACTTGCTGGCCGGGACCGAAGGTGCGCTGAGCATTCCGCAGCTCAAGCGTTGGCACTACGCCGAGACGGGTTCGGGCTGGCACACACCGCTGCTGCAAAGCGAGGAAGCCATTCACCCTGGTGAGGCGTTGACCTTGCAGTTGCAGCACTTCATCCGCGTTGCCCGTGGTCAGGAAGCACCACTGATCGATGCCGCCGATGGTGGCCGCACCCTGGCGCTGATCGAAGCCATCCGCCAGGCAGCCGAAAGCGGTCGAGCCTGCGCTCCAGCCCCCATCTGACGTCTACACCTCGCCGCTGGGATTGCCACTGTGGCAGGTCAGCGGCGAGACCTTTCTTTTTCATGCTTTTGGTGAAACACATGACCGATCGAATCTTTTCCCTTGCCGCCCTGACGGTGCTTGAACTTCCCCCACCGCAGATGGTGGAAGTCGCCGCTCGCGCCGGTTACAGCCACGTGGGCCTGCGTCTGGTGCCCGCTACCAGGGAAGAGCGACATTTCCCGCTGGTGGCGGATACCGAGCTGCGCCGACAAACGCAAGCGCGACTGCGTGATACGGGCATCAAGGTGCTGGACCTGGAAATCCTGCGGTTGCAACCGCAGACCTGTGTCGCCGATTTCGAGCCTATCCTGGCGGTGGGGGCTGAGTTGGGGGGGAGCGAGCTGCTGGTGGCGGGGAACGACCCTGACCATGGGCGATTGACCGAACGCTTTGCCGCGTTGTGCGATCTGGCGGTGAGCTATGGCATTCGCCCGCACCTTGAATTCATGCCCTGGACTGACGTGCGCAACCTGAGCCAGGCGGTGGACATCGTTGCAGCGGCTGACCGAGTCAACGGCTGCGTACTGGTTGACGCCTTCCATTTCAACCGTTCCGGATCTTGCCTCCAGGCGCTCGCGAGTCTGGCGCCCGAGCGCATGCATTATGCGCAGCTTTGCGACGTTGCCGGGCCGGTGCCGGACGATATGGACGAGATCCTGCGCCAGGCCCGCAACGAGCGGCGCTTCCCCGGTGAGGGCGACGCTGACCTGGTCGGCTTGCTACGTACCTTGCCGGCCACGGTGCCGCTGAGCCTGGAAATTCCGACACGGCACTTGATGGAGCAGGGCGTGAGTGCCGAGCAACGGGCGCGGATGGCCTTGGAAAAAGCACGCGGGGTATTGGCGCAAGTCTGATCGTTGCCTGTAGGAGCCGGTAAGCCGGCTCCTACGGCTTGGCCAAAAAAGAGGCCCCGAAGGGCCCCGTAGAGGAAAGGGATTCGCGCTTAGGCCGATTCGATCGTGCGCGGTGCCATGAAGTACATCCAGACCAGCGCAATGAAGTACATCGCCGGGATCATGGTGAACAACACCGCGTAGTTGTTGTGGGTGGCAGTCAGGACGCTGCCGACGATCTGGGTCATGAACATGCCGCCGATCGCTGCGCACATGCTGCCGAAGCCGAACACGGTGCTCACCAGGTGCTTGGGCGTGTAGTCCATCACCAGGCTCCAGATGTTCGCCGTCCAGGCCTGGTGGGCACCCACCGCCACGGCAATGGCCAGGACCGCGATCCACAGACCGCTGGCATTGGCGGCGAAGACGACGCTGATGATGGTGCAGGCGAAGACCAGCATCGAAATCAATCGGGCGCGGGTGGCGCGCACTCCACGGCCTATCAGCCAGGATGAAAGGATGCCGCCGCCAATACTGCCGAAGTCCGCAGTCAGCCAGATCAGCATTAGCGGGATGCCCATCTGGGTCACGCTGATGCCCAGGGAATATTGCTGGTTGAGAAACGGTGGCAGCCAGTACAGGTAGAACCAGAACACCGGTGCTGTGATCGAGTACGCTACGGCAAAGGCCCAGGTACCACGCAAGCGCAGGATACGGCTGAACGGCAGGCGTGGCACGTCAGGCTCTGCGTCCTGCTGGATGTATTCCAGCTCGCTCTGGCGCAGGCGTGGATGATCTTCAGGATTGAAGTATTTGAGGCCCCAGAACACTACCCAGACCAGGCCCAGGCAACCCATGGCGATGAATGCAGCCTGCCAGCCCCACACGGCCAGAACCAACGGCAGCAGGGCCGGGGTGACCATGGCGCCAACGTTGGTGCCGGCGTTGAACAGCCCTGTGGCGATGGCACGTTCGCTTGCGGGGAACCACAGGCGCGTGGTTTTCACGCAGGCCGGGTAGTTGGCCGCCTCGGTCAGGCCGAGAATGAACCGGCACACCATGAAGCCGGCTGCCGAAGTGGCCAGTCCGTGGGCGCCGGTGGCCAGGCTCCAGAGCAGCACCGCGCAGAAGAACGCACGCTTGACGCCAATGTTGTCGATCAGCCTGCCTTGCAGCAAAAAACCGATGGCGTAGCCAACCTGGAACCAGAAGTTGATGTTGGCGTAATCCATCGCCGTCCAGCCCATTTCCTTGGACAAGACCGGCTGCATGATGCCGAGCGCCGCTCGGTCTATGTAGTTCAGGGTGGTGGCGAAGAACACCAGAGCAAGCATGCCCCAGCGGGTTTTGCCGACGGCGAAGGCGCCGCGGAGCTTGTCGCCGATGGAGCCGTGGCCAAGCCGTGGCAAGGCGGTGTCGAACTTGGATTGGGTCATGTCGAGGCTATTTCTTGAAATTGTAATGACTGCGGTACGTCTCGGTCGTGGCTGTTTCCCAGGCAGGGGGCACACGCAAGGCCAGGCAATGGTGAGTAGTGAATGGAGAGGCGTCAATTCATGGGAGGGGCTATTGTTCGGTAACCGAACAATAGCGAGAGGTTGCCTGAGTCTGGCTCAGCGCCAGGCCGGCCAGGTAGCCGAACGTCATGCCCGGACCAAGGGTGATGCCACCGCTTGGATAATGCCCACCCATTATGCTCTGCATGTCATTGCCGACCGCAAACAAGCCGGGGATCGCTCGTCCATGGCTGTCCACTACCCGCGCACAGGCGTCCGTACGCAGCCCGGCAAAGGTCCCAAGGCTGCCCGGCAACAGCCTGACGGCGTGGAACGGTCCTTGCCGCAACGGTCGCAGTGATGGGTTGGGCGATTGCAGTGGGTCGCCTTGCGCCCGGTTGTAGACGGTGGCGCCGCGCTGAAACTCAGGGTCCTCGCCTTGGGCTGCGTGATGATTGAAAGCGTCCACTGTCGTTTTCAGTTGACGGGCATCGATCCCGCAGTGCTCGGCCAACGCGTCCAGCGTCTGGCCGCTGAACAAATAGCCGCGCCGCTCGTAGAAGCCTGTGGGGAAGGGGAAGGGCTTGGCCCAGCCGATGCCATATCGACGTTGGGCGGGGTGATCGCAGATCAGCCAGGCTTCATGGGGCTCACCTTCAGGCGTTGCGGCGAACAGTGCATTCATGAAGTCGTGGTAGTTGTCGGCCTCGTTGACGAAGCGCCGGCCGTCGCGGCGTACCACGATGAAGCCAGGCTTGGCGCGGTCGATCAGGTGGGGAAAATGCCCCAGGCTGCCATCCCCTCGCGGCACCAGGGAGACCGGGGCCCACGCGCCGGCATGGGCCAGCGTAGGGCTGACCTGGCCGCCGACCTGTTCGCCCAGGCGCAGGCCGTCGCCGCTGTTTTCCCTTGGCGCGGCGCTATGATGAGCATTACCGTCGGGTGCATGGCCGACCAACTGGGCGATGCGCTGGCGGTCATGGGGAAAACCACCGCAAGCCAGTATCACGCCACGCCGGGCCCGCACCCGTTGGCCGTTGGCGAACCGTGCCCCGGTGATTCGGTCGTCGTCGCCCAGCAAGCCTGTCGCGGCAAGGTCGGTGAGCAAACACACGTCAAGGTCCAGAGCGCTGCGCAGCAGGCGCGCTACCAGGGCATTGCCGTTGACCAGTTGCAGGCCGCGTCGATGCAACAGAAGGTCGCGTCCATGGCGCAGGAGGCGCTTGCTGACGTGCATGGCGGCTTTTGCCGAGCTTGTGGCATTGAAGAACGCGGCCATGTCCGCGCCACCGGCGATGCCCATGCCTGCCAGGCTGACGATGTCCAGTGGTGGCCGCAGCTTGTGTATCCATGGCCCGAGTTGGCGTCCATCGAACGGTAGCGCACACAGTGACCGTCCGCCCCGTGCGCTGCCTTCCCCTTCGTGCATGTCGGGCATTGTCGAGCCGCAGAAGAACTGCACGGCGGTATGTTGCTGGAAGAACGCCACCATGTCCGGACCATGGCGCAAGAAGGCGCGCTGGCGGGAGTCCAGTTCGGTTACCTGGGTTTGTGCGCGCAAGTACCGTTCAGGCCCGTCGTCGGCCTCGATGAAACCCTCTGCGACGGCCAGGGGGTTACGGGGTATCCACAACCAGCCACCCGACCAGGCGCTGGTGCCGCCCAGTTGGCTGGCCTTTTCCGCGACGATCACGTTCAAGCCGTGATGCGCGGCAGTGACTGCGGCGGCAAGGCCAGAGGCACCTGAGCCGATGACAAGGACATCGCATTCCAGAGTGGGCAGGGTTGACATCGAGGGATTCCAGTCAGGTTGTCAATTGCCAAGGCCCATCACCTCGGCACCTTCGGTGCTTTGCGGCCCCTTCCTGGAGGGGAGAGGCCCGGTGAGCGGATCTAACTCCCTCACTGCAACGGCGAGAAGCCCGTTGGCCGCAGCACACGCGATTGCAGCTTGAGCACCGCACCCAACTCGCGGTTGCGCCGCGAGAATTCCGCCCAGCGTGGGTCGGCGGCCATTGCTTTGCGTCGCTCCATCCGCTCGTCAAGGCTGGTGTAGCCCCACAGGTGCACCACCTGGTTGGCCTCGCCGAACTCGGTGGTGAAAAAGCCGATCAGCTTGCCCAGGTGTTCGGTTTGCACCTCCAGCGCATGGCTTTGGTACAGGGCCAGCCAGTCAGCGAGTTTCAGTGGGTCGAGGGTGTAGGTTCTCAGTTCGTAGTACATGGGTTTTTCTCCGCGTGAGTGGCCGGCGCCCGCAGGCGTTCGGCGATATGGCTGGCAGCGATCCAGCCGAAGGTGAGGGCGGGGCCAAGGGTGATGCCTGGGCCTGGGTAGGTGCCCTCCATGATCGAGTTCATGTCGTTGCCAACGGCGTACAGGCCGGTGATCGGCGCGCCGGCTTCGCTCAGTACGTTGGCGTTGGCGTCGGTCGCCAGGCCGCGTGCCGAGCCGAGGTCGCCGGTGTGGATTCGGATCGCATAGAACGGCGCCTTGGCCAAGGGCGCCAGGCACGGGTTGGGTTGGTGCTGTGGGTCGCCCATGTAGCGGTTGTAGCTGTTGGCTCCCTTCCCGAATGCACGGTCGATGCCGATACGAGCATCGGCGTTGAAGTGCTCAAGTGTTTGCGCAAGTGTTTGCGGGTCGATGCCGATGGCTTGGGCGAGGGCATGCAGGGTGTCGGCCCGATGCAGGTAGCCGGCCTCGATCAGTGCGTTGTTGTCTACCGGCCTTGGTCGCGCCAGCCCGAGGCCATAGCGGTTCATGGCATCAGCATCGCAGATCAACCAGCAGCTGCTGATGCCCTGGGCGAACATGGTCTGCACAAAATGATGATAGGAGTTGGACTCGTTGACGAAACGCCGACCGGTCGGATCGACTGCAATCACACCCGGTTTGGCGCGGTCGGTGACCAGGTGCGGGAAGCGTTCGCGCTCGCCATTGGAATGGCGCAGCTCGGACACCGGAGCCCAGAAGAAGTTGGCGGCCAGGTCCTCGCCCTTGGCTGCCTGCACGGCTTCGCCCAGGCGCAGGGCGGCCCCGTCATTGGTGGGAGGAGACATGGTCAGGTGCGGTGCGCTTGCGTCGGGCCGGTTAGCGGCGGCTAGCGCGCCTGCTGCGAAACCGCCCATGGCGCAGACAACGCCGCCGTGGGCGAGAACCCGTTCGCGACGGCCCTCGCGCAGTACCACCACACCACGGACCACCCCCTGCTCGACGATCAGCGCCTGCGCCTCGCTGCGCAGCCACAATTGAGCACCGTCGGCCAAAGCGCTGCAAGCCAGCCGGGCGATCAGCGCGTTGCCGGTCGTCAGCCGGGTGCCACGGTGGTGGCGCAGCCGATCCACCCCGTAGCGAGCCATCAGCTTTATGCAGTGCCAGAGCGATGCAGCCGAGCGGCGCATGCTCAGGAAGTGCTGGATGTCCACGCGGTTGACCATCATCCCGCCGAACAGCAGCATGCCGGGCGGGGGCATCTTCAGGTCCTTGAAGCGCAGGCCGAGGTGGCGCCCGTCGTACTCGACCATTTCCAGTGCGCGTCCGAACTCGGTGGCGCCGGGTGCATCCGGGTAGTAGTCCGGTGAGTGCGGGCGCAGGCTGTACCGCAGCTCGGTGTTGGCCTCCAGCCAACGCAACGCTTGGTGGCCGCGTTCGACGAAGGCGTCCACGAGCTCAGGTTTATAACCGGCGCCGATGATCGCCTTGAGGTAAGTGCGGATGGCTTCGGGCGAGTCCTCGGCGCCGGCGGCGTTCGCTTGATCACTGCCATGGATCCACACCGCGCCACCGGAAATGGCTGAGGTGCCGCCAAAGGTGTCGGCCTTTTCCACGATCAATACCTTCAGGCCAAGGCGGGCAGCGGTGGCGGCGGTGGCGAATCCCCCGGCACCGCTGCCAAGGACGACCAGGTCAAACACTTGTTGCGATTGTTCGATAGCGGACATGGCCTCAGATCTCCAGCGGCGTGACGCCCATGAAGGCGCCGAGGTGGCCAAGCTGTGCGAATGCCATCTGCGCTCCGGTCTGGATCGCGCAGCCGCGCTGGCGCGCAAGAGCCAGCAACGGGGTGATTTCCGGGGAGGTGACGACGTCGGCCACCAGGGTCCGGGGTTGCAGGGTTTCCAGCAGACTCGCCGGCAGCGGTAGCTCGCCGGTATCGCCCATGCCGACGGGTGAGGCGTTGACTAGCAGGTCGAAGCGCTCCAGCGATTCGTAGTGTGTGGCGACCTCAAGGTTGGCGAAGGTATTGCCGAGCAGTTCGCAAAGTGCGGCGGCGCGCGGAGTGCTGGGGTCGCTGAGGGTCACCTGGGCGACGCCTGCCTCACCCAATGCATAGGCAATGGCGCTGCCGACCCCGCCGCAACCGATCACCAGCACACGTTTGCCGGCTGGTTGGAATCCATGCTTGCGCGCAGCACCGAGAAAGCCTGCGCCGTCGACGTTGTCACCCAGCAGGCGGCCATCGGGTTCACGGCGAATCACGTTGACCGAACCCAGCGCGGTGGCACGATCGCTGAGTCCATCCAGATGCGCGGCCAACACCTGTTTGTAGGGAACGGTGACCACGCAACCGCGCAGGTTGCGCCAGCCCTTGAGGCTACCGACGAATGCTTGAAGCGATGCTTCCTGCATATCGATGGGCAGCATCGCCAGGTTACGGTTGTTGTTGGCGAACCAGGTGTTGAAGTTGTCGGGCGATTTCACCTGGGCGATGGGTGAACCGACGATGGCGACCAGTTCTGTCGAACCCCGAATCATGCTGACCTCCGTTTTTGGCGTTGTTGTGGAGGCAAGCGTGGCGCGCGGCGTGGGGGTACGGCAATGCGCTTAGCGATCCATTAGTGCGATAATCGCAGTCATGTATCGGTATTCGCATTGAATTGGTGTATGAGTGGGTGAACACCCTTAGGAGCGGGCTTGCCGGCGATTGGCCCCAGAGCCGCCCGACAACCGTCCAGCCCACCCCACGAGCCGAACACATGGACAAACACGAAACTCATCCCCGCGACCTCATCGCCGGTCTGCAGAAAGGCTTGGCATTGATGCAACTGTTCAGCGCCGACCAGCCACGCTTGAGCGTGCCACACGCGGCCAGGCTCTCAGGGCTGACGCCCAGTGCCACTCGACGTTTTCTGTTGACGTTGGTGCACGAAGGCTTTGCCGACACCGACAACCGCCATTACTGGCTGACACCCAAGGTGCTGCGTATTGGCCAGGCCTATGTGGATTCGGCGCAGTTGCCGCGCATGTTGAGGCCTATCGTCGAGCAGGTCGCGCGCCAGACCCAGGAGCATGTGTCGGTGGGCACCCGCGACGGTGACGAAATCATCCACCTGGTGCGCAGCCGGTATAGCCACGTCGCCTCGCTGTCGATTCGCCCCGGCTCGCGGGTACCGATGTACTGCACCGTTGGCGGGCGGATCTGGCTGGCGTCGCTGGATGCAACGGCGCGGGACGACTACTTCTCGCGAAACCCGCTTCGCCCGCTCACGCCCTACACGCAAACTGACAGGGCGCGCCTGGAGGCGGTGCTGCAGCAGGTGAGAGCGCAGGGTTTTTGTATCGTCGATCAGGAGTACGAAATCGGTATGCGCGTGCTTGGCGTGCCGCTGGTGGATCGTGCTGGGCAACTGAAGGCGACACTGACCATCACTACCCATGCGTCGCGGCTGAGCGTCGATGAGATTCGCCTGCGCTACCTGCCTGCGTTGTACGAGGCGCAGGCCCTGTTGAAGCCGGTGCTGGACTGACGGTCAGTGACGGATCAGGTAGGCGCCTTGCGGAATACGCCCTTTGAGCTTCTTGCACTTGACCGGCGCGGGCTGGTGCCCGGGCGGAACACCTGGGAACCAGATTCGGCACTTGCCCGGGGGGGGCCGGTGACCCTGGGGTATGTCCATGTCCTCGGCCTGTGTTACCGGGTTGCTCAAGCGCTGTGGTGCCGCAGGCTGCGGTGGCGGCGTGAAGGGATCGGTGGGCGTTAGGTTCACCGCTTGAGCGGAGGCAGGGGGCTGGTCGGCCGCTGGCAGTGCGCCGTAAACCTGGCCATTGCGAGCCGCCTGGATCAACTGGAAATTGCGGTTGCGCAGCGCGTTGTTGCTGCCGACCCGCATATTCGAGCGCACGGCGAGGGTTTCGGCCTGTTGGTACTGGCCTTGTTGCAGGCGCAGCACGCCAAGGTAATGCAAGGTTGCAGGGTTGTTCGGCTGAATCTGCAGTGCTCGTTCCAGTGTTGCCGCCGCTTGGTCCAGATGGCCGGCGGCGTACTGCTGCGAGGCGCTTTCGATCAGCATGGTGGAGGCATTGTTGCTATGGGCTGGCATCGAGCGGTCGCCTGCGAACGCGCCACAGGCTGCGACGGCGCTGAACAACAGGAGAACGGCCGGCAGCATGCGTTGGCTGGGCATCGGGTACTGACTCGACAGTGTCTGGTCTGGCGGAAAGGGACATGGCCCTTGCCCGTGGATGCAAGGGGATGCTATCGACCCAGTCCGTGCAATGAAGTTCCCAGGCTGCGCAACCTTTGAGGGTTGGCGATGGCATCCGACTCACCTTTTTCGAGATCGGATCAATCAACGCCTGCTCAGGGCCAGACGCACCGCGAAAATCACGAACAGTAGCCCGGTAGCGCGGTCGAGCGCAGCGATGACCTTTTCGCGGCGCAACACCCCCGCCAGCGAATGCGTCGCGCTGACCAGTACCATCGCCCAGAGCAGGCCGAGTGCCACGTGGATGCCGACCAGAATGAAGGTCCAGGCTATCAGCGGCTGGCCGTGGGGGATGAATTGCGGCAGGAACGAGACGTAGAAAATACCGACCTTAGGGTTCAGCAGGTTACCCATCATGCCCTTGAGGAACCAGTTGGACTGCGTCCGCGGCTGCGTTGCGATCGGCGCCAGTGAATGCCGTGGCCGCATCAGCATGTTCACCCCAAGCCAGGCCAGGTACGCCGCGCCGCAATACTTCAGAATGCTGTAGGCGAGTTCGGACACGGCCAATAGCGCGCCCAGGCCGAACGCAACCGCCGCGCCCCATAGCAAGCAACCGACGTTGATGCCCAGCGCCGCACGCAGCCCTTGCCGACGGCCCTCGACGGTTGCTGTCCTGAGGATGAGCGCAGTGTCCAGGCCTGGTGTCACGGTCAGCAGCGTGGCGGCGAGGGTGAAGGCAATCAGGTTGTCTGCAATGGACATTAGCTTCGGCGCCTGCGGGAGGAGGTGAGCGCAGGTTAGCATGGGCGTGCTCGGGGTGGTCATTGCGCGGCGGCAAGTCGTGGTATGGCGAGGGGCATGCAGCGGTCTTGAGATCGAGCGCCGCCCGCGCGGCGCATCGCGAGCAAGGCTCGCTCCTACGTCTGTTTCGGGCCAGTAACGCCAGTGACAGACGCGCGCGAACGCCTGGTGTGTACGACTCGATAGTGCGCCATGCGCCAAAGCGTTCGCGCGCAAATCCCACAGGCGTAATTGGCCCGAGACAGATGTAGGAGCGAGCCTTGCTCGCGATGCGCCGCGCGGGCGGCGCTCGATCTCAAACGCGCTGCACTTCTCACCACTTACGACGCATCCACAACACCCTCCGGCTGAGCCACCATGCGATTACTGACGCTACGCCCCAGCACCAGCACCGTCGCCAAACCGCAACCCACCAGCGCCGTGGCCAGGCTCAGCAGCACCGAACTGCCCAGTTGGTCGACGATCCGCCCACCGAAGAACGAGCCCAGCGCGATGATCACCTGGAACATGGCCACGAACAAAGGCATGCCGCGCTCGACGTCCTTGGGCGCCACGACAAACATCCAGATGCTGGCGCAGGCCGGGAACGCACCAAAGGCGAAGCCCCAGAGGGCGATGAGCATCGCGGCGCCGGTCATGCCGGTGGCGAAGTAAGGGAACAGCGCAGTGCTGGTACCGATCATCAGCGCAACCAGCAACAGGGTGTGACGCACGCTTCGGTTGGCGGCGAAACCGGCGAAGATGTTGCCCAGCACCCCGGCCACGCCATAAAGCAGAAGCAGCGAGCCAATGGTAGGTCCATCGAAGCCAGCCCTTTGTTTGAAGAAAGGCGCGACATAGGTGTATGCGGCAAAGTGCGCAAGGCCAATCAACAATACCGCGATCAATCCGACCCGAGCCTGTGGATTGATGAACAAGGCCGGCAGGTCGCTGATGCGAATGGCCTTGTCCGGCGCCAGTCGCGGAAGCAGCAACACCTGCGCCAGAAGTACCGGCACGCCCACCAGCGCGGTTATCAGGAAGGTCATGCGCCAGCCCATCAGGCCGCTGAGCCAGGTACCAACCGGAACACCCAGGACGGTCGCCAAGGTGACACCGACCATGATGATCGAAGTGGCCTGCGCTACGCCCACCCCCTTGGGCGCGAGGCGTCCGCTAAGGGCGATGGCTGTCGCCCAGAAACCGCCGATGCTGATACCCAGGAGTACGCGGCCGAACAGCAGCAGGCTGAAGTCGCTCGCATAAGCCACCACCGCGTTGGCGATGATCATGATCAGCGTCAGGCCGATCAGTAGATAGCGCCGGTCAAGGGCGCCGATGCCCACGGACAGCAAAGGCGCGGCGAGGGCAGCCATGATGCCGGGCAGGGTGACCATCAGGCCGGCCTGGCCAGCACTGATGCCCAGGTCGCTGGCGACATCGTTGAGAACGCCCACCGGCAGAAACTCGCTGGTGACCAGGGAGAAGGCACCGACGGCGACCGAGAGAATTGCAAGCCACTGCTGCTTGACGCTGTATTGGGTGTGTTCGGGGACGTGCGCGGACGGGTTGGGTGTCGGCATGGTATTAAATTCCAGGAACGGACGTCGCCTGTAGCAGGCGAGAGGAGCGGGGAGAAACAGAGGGGCGATTATAGGGGGCGGTTTTGCCGACCCGACAGGCGGGTGTCTCGATAGTAATCATCAACGCATTCGATGGATCCGCAGCATGTAGGAGCCGGCTTGCCGGCGATCACCGGCCCCTGCAGGTTCGTTCACCAGGCTCAACTCAGTTGAGCAATCAACACTGCATTGCTGTAGATAAGGCTGCCATCACTGGCACGATGGCCAACGAGATGAAACTGCCCGCGCTGCTCTTCACTCAAGTAGACACGCAGACGGCAGTCAGCCAGGGGGCCGCACCCTGGCGGCAATACAAGGTTCATGCTCGCCAGGTCGACATCGACCATGGTTTCGGTTTCATGGCTCTGTTGCAGGTATTCTTCGGCCTGCTCCAATCGCCTGTGGTTAGCGCCTTGGATGTCGAAGTGTATTTCGCCCAGTGGCGTGGACTTCTGCGTGGGATCGCGTTTGCACCAGCCTTCGATCGTCAGGGTACTCATGGCCAATCCTCGTGCTGTAACCGATTTTGGTCACCTTCGAGGATGTTGACCGCGACGCCGGATCAGTCGTTCCTGTTCCCTGGGGTCGCGGTCTTGGCGGTATCAGCGACGATAGTAGCGGTGATCGTCTTCGTAGCGGTGGTGCATCGCCCGATCATGGTGGCGCTCCCAGTAGCGGCGGCGCTCTGCTTCGCGGCGGGCTTGCTCCCTGCGCCATTGGTCGCGACGCCACTGTTCCCGGCGCCAGTCATCGCGGCGGTAATGGTCACGGTGATCGTGGTAGTAACGATCGTCGTGGGCCAGCAGCGTCCCTGATCGCTGATCGGCCAGGCTGGCCAGGCTCGGCCAGGGGTTACCACCACCCTGGGTGGGCGCCTGAAGGACCTCGACCTGGGACGTGGCAACAGGGGGCGTGGTCTTCATGGTTGTTGCAGATGCCGAGCCCACTGCCGCGAAGGCGAACAGGCCAAACAGCACCATCCGTGGGACGTGGAATTTCATGATCGAAGACAACCTCTGATGTTGGGACGTGTAGGCATTTGGCGGCTGGCAACCTTCCAGTTGGGCCATTCACATAGACCGACAAATAAAGAAAAGTTCTAAGTGCACAGCGCACAAATAGCCAACGACTCCGGCGCTTGGCACACTCCACGCTCAAACTGATGGCAATGTCCGCCGTCGGTCTTCAGGAGCGTTTCATGCAGCAGGTCTTGCTTATTGTCGATGTGCAGTCGACGTTCAATCCTCCGGAATGGCTGGTCGACCGGTTGCGAGCGTTTTCGGCGAAGATCTTCACCATTGCCATGGTGGTGACTCATGACGAGCAGGTCACACCGTTTCAACGCCAGCTTGGCTGGCACCCTGCGGCGCAGGACGAGCATTTGGTCGAAGCCGACACCGTGTTCGTCAAGCATGGTTACGGGCTACCGGTCGAAACCGTCGAATACATCAGGCAACTGGGCGTCGAACGGGTGCTGGTGTGTGGCATGCAGACCGAAACCTGCGTGCTCGCGGCCGGCTTTGCGTTGTTCGACGCAGGGTTGACGCCGACCTTGGTCACCGACCTCACCGTCGGCTCGTCCCTGGACCGGTCAGGGCAACTGGGCATCGAATTGTGGAAGCATCATTTCGGCCAGGTCTCCACGCGGGCGGAGGTGGATGCCTTGCTGGACTGACTTGATAGGTTGGCGGGGCGGAAACGTTGGCCGCAGGGGGCCAACACGGCATGGATGCTGGGAGAACGACGATCCAACAAAGATTGATAGACATGCTTTGATGGGGGCGTGTCGAACTTTCCTACAGTGCGGATCGAATTTGCCTGGCATCTAGTCAGGTAACCCCACTCATACCCTTTGGCCTTCTCGGATTTCCCGGGGTAATCCCCCGGCTAGGAAGGCCTGCCAAATGCCCCAAGGTTCCCCCGGATCCGCGCTGTCCGAGCGCGAGGTCCAGATCGCCATCGCCCCGCTGGAAACCCTGCTGCGCGAAGACCTCGGTGCCGCTGCCGCCGCCGTCGACCAGTGGCTGCAGGACATCAGCTGCGGTCTGCTCGACCTGCAATCGGTGCGTTATCACCTCGAAGCCTCGGTGCCGGTTGTGGCCAACGCCTTCGCCCTGGTGGATGCGCTGCTCGATATCGCCGAGCTGGTACGAAATCCCAGCAACGATCCGCTGCAATGGGTCAGCCTGGGCATCAACCTGATTGGCGTGGTGCCGGTTCCGCTCGGCCTGGCACGGGCGCGCATGGTGCTGCGGCCGGTGCTGCACCTGACCCGACAGAAGCTGCGGCGCAACCCCCGGGCCAACTTGGGCGCGGTGTTCCTGGAAATCCTCGAAGGCCACCTGCACGCCAACCTTCGCGGTGAGCTGGAGCACTACGTCGACGGCGCCCTCGAGCAATTGCCTGCCATGCTCGAAGCCGCCGGCCAGACCGCCAGCCAACTGTTCGGTGGGCTGGCCGGGCTGCTCAAGGACGCCGCTAGCGGCAACCTCGACGCCGAGGTCAATCATGCCCGGGCCCGCCAGCAACTGGCCCAGGTGGCGCTGTACGACTCCCTGTTCGAAGTCGACGCCTGGACCCTGGCCGCCGCGGCCCTCGCCAATGCTGGAGAAGGCCTGCTCAAGAGCGCCTACAACGGCGTTGCGCGACAGTTCGACGAAGCCTTGCCGAAACTGTTGCAGCCCCTGATCGATACCCTTGAGCGCCTGGCCGCCCGTGTTCCGCGCTTCCTCGACACGCTGGGCCAGGCCGAGCGCGAACAGAGCATCGCCTGGTTGCTGCAACGCCTGCTGCAGACCGTGCGCGCCCACCCGCCCCAGCGAGGGATGGCGGCGGCGGTCAAGGCCGACACCACCCGGCAGGCCCGTCACGTGCTCAGCGAGGGGCACAACGAGTCGCTGTCCCGGCAGGCCCCGGTGCGCCAGGCGCCCAATCCCCGCAAGAACGGCCCATGCCCGTGCACGGCGCACAGCATTGGCTATGCACTGGGTAACGAGCTGCTGTCGCACACCGACTTCAGCCTGTCCGGCCCGTTCCCGGTCACGTGGACTCGCACCTACAACTCGCGCCTCGACAAGCTGGACAACGGCATCCTCGGCGCCCGCTGGATCACCGAGTTCACCACCTGCATCGACGTGGTCGACAAAGGCCTGCTGTTCCACGACATGGACGGGCGCAGCCATGCCTTCGCGCTGCCGAAAAAGGGCAAGCCGCAGTATGACGCAGTCGAGTACTTCACCTGGGTGCGCACCGGTGAACAGCAACTGGTGCTGCTGCGCGGCCTGGGCCGCCGGGAAACCTATGCCCGTCACGGTGACCGCTTCTACCTGACCCATATCCAGCTGCGCAGTGGCGCGGGGGCGATGCTGCATTACGAGCATCGTCACCACGACCAGCCGGTGCTGTCGGACATCAACACCTATTTCGACAACGACCCAAACAAGGTCCACCTGCAACTGGGCACCCTGCTCGACGATCACGGCCACATTCAAGGCTTGTGGCAGGTGGTCGACGGCAAGCCGCTGCGTCAGCTGTGCGGGTATCACTACGATGGCCAGGGCGACCTGATCGGCGCCCAGGATGAAAACGGCGCCGCCTGGCACTACCGCTACCGCCATCACCTGATCACCCGTTACACCGATCGCACCGCGCGCGGCTTCAACCTGGAGTGGGACGGCAGCGGCCCCCATGCCAAGGCCATTCGCGAGTGGGCCGACGATGGCAGCTTCGAAACCCGCCTGGCATGGGACACGCGCATCCGCCTGACCTACGTCACCGACGCCCAGGGTCAGGAAACCTGGCATTACTACGATGCCCAAGGCTACACCTACCGGATCAAGCACCCGGACGGCAACTCCGAATGGCTGTTCCGCGACGCACGCAAGAACGTCATCCGCCACGTCCATGCCGACGGCAGCCAGGACCGTTACGCCTACGATGAGCGCAGCAATCTGCTGCAGCACATCCGCCCCGATCACAGCGTCGAGCACTATGCCTACGACGACCACGACCAACTGATCAAGATTCGCGATGCCGAGGGCGGGCTGTGGCTGCGCGATTACGACGCGCGCGGCAATCTGGTCGAGACCACCGATCCGCTGGGCAACAAGACCGAGTTTGCCTATACCCCGGCGGGCTTGGTCAAGGCGATCAAGGACGCCAACGGCAACGAAAAGACACTCGCCTACAACGACGCCGGGCAATTGCTGGCGTACACCGACTGCTCAGGCAAGACCAGTGTTTGGGCCTACAACGCCTTCGGCCAGTTGATCGAGTTCGCCGATGCACTAGGCAACAAAACCGCCTATGAGTACAAGACCGGTCAGTTGGCCAAGGTCTCCCACCCTGACAAGACCGAAGAGCGTTTCGACTACGACGCCGAAGGTCGCTTGCTGGCTCACTCCGATGGCCTTGATCGTTGCACCACCTGGTCCTACACCGCCGCCGGCCTGCTGGCTGAGCGCATCGACGCCAACGAGCACACCCTGCGCTACCGCTGGGACAAGCTCGGACGCCTGATCGGCCTGGAGAACGAAAACGAAAGCAAGGCGACGTTCTTCTACGATCCAGTAGGTCGTTTGCTCCAGGAAACTGGATTCGATGGTCTGGTGACCCGCTACCAATACGACCCGTATTCCGGTCACCTGGCCTCCACCCAGGTCGGCCAACGCCGCCTCGACCTGCGCTTCGACCGCATGAACCGGCTGGTCGAACGCACCGCACGCCTGGGCGATCAGAGCCAGACCGAAACCTTCGCCTACGACGGCAACGGCAAGCTGATCCAGGCCATCAACGCCGTCAGCAAACTGCAGTGGTTCCATGACGCAGCCGGCAACCTGACCCGCGAGCACCAGCACTACCTGATGACGGGTGCGCCGATGGTTGCGGTCTGGCAGCACACCTACGACGCCCTCAACCAGCGCATCTCGACCCTCCGCCCGGACGGCCACAAAGTCAGCTGGCTCACCTACGGCAGCGGCCACCTGCTGGGCATGACCCTCGACCACCACGAAATGCTCGCCTACGAGCGCGACGACCTGCACCGTGAAGTCGTACGGCACCAGGGCAACAAGCTCATGCAAACCCAGGCCTGGGACCCGGCCGGGCGCCTGCAAGAGCAGTGGTTGGGCAGCCACGATGGCCCATCCACGCTGCTCAAGCGTCAGTACCGTTACGACGCTGCGGGCCAATTGACCAACATCCACGACACTCGTCGTGGCCAGTTGGAGTATCAATACGATCCGGTTGGCCGCCTGCTCCAGGCCACCAGCCGCCTGGGCGTCGAGACCTTCGCCTTCGACCCGGCTGGCAACCTGCTGGATCAGAAAACCCAAGAGCTGAACCGCCCGCTGGAAGCGGACCCACGTCGCAACAAGCTGATGGACAACCTGCTGCGCGAGTACGCCGGCACCCACTACAAGTACGACGAACGCGGCAACTTGGTGCACCGCTTACAAAACGGCGCGCACGCCCACTTCACCTGGGACCTGTTCGACCGGTTGGCCAGCTACAGCGACGACAAGCTCAAGGTCGACTTCGCCTACGACGCCTTGGGTCGACGTCTGTACAAGAACTCGGTCGCACATTACTGGGATAGGCCGGAAGCGGGTACCGGCTGGAACCAGATGCAGCGGGCCAAGCGCCAACGTGAACTGGGTTGCGGATTCACCCTGTTCGGCTGGGACGGCGACACCCTGGCCTGGGAAAGCTCACCGCCAAGGGACGATGGCGATACCGGGCGTACCGTGCATTATCTGTATGAACCGGGCAGTTTCGTGCCGGTGGCCCAGGCCCTGCGCAAGCGCCCGATCGTGCTGCACAGGCAGCCGGATTGGCGCCAGCGGGAGTACGACTTCGATCAGGATCCGTTGTGGCAGACGACGATGCCGCCGCAGGCGTTCGATGCGATTGCCTGGTACCACTGCGATCATCTCGGCACGCCAATGGAACTCACCGACGAGCAGGGTAATATTGCGTGGGCAGGGCAGTACAAGGCTTGGGGCGAAGTCCGAGAGGCACGATCGGAGTTGGCCAAGCGGCATGGCTTGAGCAATCCGATTCGCTTCCAAGGACACTACCAAGATCACGAAACAAGTCTGCATTACAATAGATATAGATACTATGATCCAAAAACAGCCCGTTATGTGTCACAGGACCCAGTTCGCTTAGAGGGTGGGCTCAATTTCTTCAGCTACGTGACGAACCCTACCGGCTGGGTTGACCCATTAGGGTTGTGGGGTGAGGATCCTCGAAACAAATATCGATACAATGTAAACGGCAGCTTGAAGAGTGTGACTGCAAAGATCCGGCCCTCAGATATCGGGACTGGTTCGGCCACAAACGCCAGTTCGCGTGGACACGCTAGAGGAATGGGGTGTGCAGGTGATGATGCAGGTCATGCAATTAGTAAATTACTCGGCGGTAGCGGCGGTAAAGATAACGTATTCCCTCAAGACCCCACTACTAATCGAGGTGCTTTCAGGATGTTTGAAGGCGACATCGCAGCTGCAGTTAAAAATGGAGATAATGTAATTGTTAGAGTGGTGCCTAACTACGATGCGGGAGGAACTAGGCCAACGTCTATCCTCTATCAGGCGCGAGCTAACGGTGTTACTCATAGTCAAGTATTCAATAATCCCTGTTCATGCGATTGTTAAGTAGAGGTTTTAGAAATGGATGCGCGTGAGTTTTTAGAGCAATTCTTAGAACAGATGCTTGCATGGGAGACGGAGTTTCATAAGCGTCGTCGTTCGGACGAGTACAAGTCGAACAACGATGAACGTCTAAAAGCTGACTTCGAGGCTAAGGCGAAACTGCGCGAAATATTCGATTCATGCCTTAGCCGGAAAGCAAATAAAAGTCTTGCTTCCAGTCGCTTGGATCTTCTAAATACAGGGCGGCCGCCAGAATTTGCTCAGGTCATAATCCCTGATTCCTGTACGGAGTCAGGGGGGGGAATTGTTTATAGAAACAATTAACGCTAAGGCGCTAGCTCCGTTTCGGCGATACACAGTTATAGTCGAGGACGAAAATTTTAAAATAGATGCACTTCATGGGCGAGCTAATGAAGTGTCCAAGTGGAGCTCCCGAGAGTCAATCTAGAGGTTTTAGTTCTGGGCGGCATCAGCCTCGATTGATCTGGTGTCGCTCACTGAAATCGGATGATTTAATTCTGCGATATATAGAAAAACGAATCGTTGTGGTTATTAGTCCGGAGTGATGGATGTTTGAAGTAATATGCTATCGGGCAGAGTTTGAGCTGTTCAGTAAGGTCAGTAGCCATTGGATAAGGGGCTGCCGGTTGATTGCGATGATGACTTTGCTTTGATCTGTGCGATTAATCAGGGCGGAGCTCTGGGTTTTGATTGCGCGCGATCAGCAAAAAATGTAGTAAGTAATTTAGTTGCAAGTTGTTATTGCATTGATATCTCGGGTGCACTTGTTGCACCTGGGGGGTTAATGTTTTTAATATGCCAAGCAGCTAAACAACTGCTCAATTGCTTGGACAAACACGACCCCGCCGGCACCTGTTGGACCAGGAACGCGGCAACCTGGTGCACCGCTTACAAAACGGCGCGCACGCCCACTTCACCTGGGACCTGTTCGACCGGTTGGCCAGCTACAGCGACGACAAGCTCAAGGTCGACTTCGCCTACGACGCCCTGGGTCGACGTCTGTACAAGAACGCGGTCGCGCATTACTGGGATAGGCCGGAAGCGGGTACCGGCTGGAACCAGATGCAACGGGCCAAGCGCCAACGTGAACTGGGTTGCGGATTCACCCTGTTCGGCTGGGACGGCGACACCCTGGCCTGGGAAAGCTCACCGCCAAGGGACGATGGCGATACCGGGCGTACGGTGCATTACCTGTATGAACCGGGCAGCTTCGTGCCGGTGGCCCAGGCCCTGCGCAAGCGCCCGATCGTGCTGCACAGGCAGCCGGATTGGCGTCAGCGGGAGTACGACTTCGATCAGGATCCGTTGTGGCAAACGACGATGCCGCCGCAGGCGTTCGATGCGATTGCCTGGTACCACTGCGATCACCTCGGCACGCCGATGGAGCTGACCGATCCGCACGGCAACGTTGCGTGGGCGGGGCAGTACAAGGCGTGGGGCGAGGTGCGGGAGGAGCGTTCGGAGTGGGCCAAGCAGGTCGGGATGAGTAACCCGATTCGCTTTCAGGGGCAGTATCACGATCACGAGACTGGGCTGCATTACAATCGACATCGGTACTATGAACCTAGGATTGGGCGCTTCATCGGGCAGGATCCGATACGCTACGTAGGAGGGCTGAATCTTTTTGCGTATGTGGCTAACCCCGTTCAATGGATCGACCCGCTCGGACTGGCTAAAAAGCCTCCATCAGCATTTGCTAGGATAGATGGTCAAGGGGTTAGTCAAGATATAATGGCACAAAGTGTATTGAATGGCGGCAGCCGTAGAGGGCAGCAGAAAGTGCGCAATGAGCTTATCGATGATGCCAACAAAAATAATAATGGTGTTTATACATGCTGGAGGTGCGGTCAAAACTCTACAAATGCTGACGATATGCATCTCGGTCACACCAACGCCCCTACTTCTAAAGGGGGAATCTAGCTCCGTGCAATACCGCGTTGGAAGGGGCATCTTGCAACTTGAGTGCTGGGAATAGCGGTTATGTTAAGGAAGGAATGTCTTGTATTGAACGAGGAGGCTGTGGAGCGCCCTATGGACGATAAAGGAAATGTATGTTTGATCAAGGTTTTCGTGTCAGATAGAGGGCCCGTGTACGAGGAGCTTCCGGCGATACATAAAGGCGAATTCACTTATGAGCTTTTATCATCTCCTGGACTGGCGCTTAATTTGGCGAAAGGGGATTTGATTGACATTAAGGATACAAATTCGCCTGCTGTGGTTGTCAAAAGGGGGGGGATTTCTGTATAAATATATATGCAGGGGGGGTGGCTAGAGGAAAAATCGAAAAGCTTGAGGCTGAAGTCGGTGAGTTGTTGGGGGGGACGCTAGATGGTGTTTACAAGGGTAATTTGGCTTTTAGTGTACCCTCGAAAAACGACATAAATAAAATAGAGTCTGTATTCAATGGTTTCAAGGAGGAGACTGGGATTGACTGGTACTATTCCAATATCTATAAAAACTTTAACGACCTTGATGATGATACGCTGTTGGACTGGTGGATTGATGACTGAGTAGTTAATTTAATTGACCCATTTTTTCGATTTTTTTAGGTTGAGAGACTTTGGGGCGCCGTTTGGATTAGGCTAATAATGCAATAGTGGTGGAGCTTTTCGCGAGTTTTTTTTGCAGGGCGGTTTCAGAGGCTGAGTGCAACACCCGACTATTGAGTTAAGGATGGGCTCTCATGGTGCTTGGCTATCATTGCCGTCATCATTTCGATAGGGCATTTGTAATCAAAGCGCTGGCGTGGTCGGATGTTCAGTTCGTACGCAATAGCATCCAGTTGCTCTTGGCTATAGCCCGAAAGGTCAGTGCCTTTAGGCAGATACTGGCGAATCAGGCCGTTGATGTTCTCATTGCTACCGCGCTGCCACGGGCTATGAGGGTCGCAAAAATAGATCGCCACTCCAGTTCGCTGGGTGATTTCGGCATGGCGCGCCATCTCTTTACCTTGATCGTAGGTCAGCGTTTTGCGGGCCACTACTGGCATACGGTTCAAGGCAGCACTGAAGCCTTCGACTGCCGAGGTTGCCGTCGCGTCGCTCATTTTCACAAGCATCAAGTAACCTGTGCTGCGTTCGACCAGCGTACCCACCGCAGAAGCATTGGCTTTGCCTTTGATGAGGTCGCCCTCCCAATGGCCTGGCATTTGGCGATCTTCCACCTCGGGCGGGCGAACGTGAATGCTGACCAAGTCGGGTATTTGACCACGGCGATCCACCCCGCCAGAACGTGGGCGGCGGTTGGTTTTGCCCTGTCGCAGACAGATGATCAACTCCTTGCGAAGCTCGCCCACCGGCAGCGCATGAATGGCGTTGTAGATCGTCTCGCGACAGACGTATGCATCTTCAATATTCGGAAATTCCATGGCGTTAAGCTTGCCGGCAATTTGCTGGGGAGAAAAGCATTTACGCAGCAGATAAACCACCAGGTCAAACGGTTGGCTTCCGGGCAGCAGCTTACGCTTGGGGCGGCAAGCCAGGCGCCGGTGTCGCATATGCTGATGAGCCTGACTCGCCGAGTACCGGCCCGCCTCAGGGGCGTTGCGACGAAGCGCTCGGCTAATGGTCGAGGGGCTGCGATCAAGCAGCCTGGCAATAGCCCTCTGGCTCATGCCTTGGAGTTGGCCAAATTGAATCGTGATGCGCTCTTCGATGCTGAGTTCTTGATAGGACATAGGCACACTGTACCGGGTTGGTCAGGTGTTGCACTCAGTTTTTGCCGCCGCCCTTGATTTTAAATCTCTTGCGTGCAGTGGTTATTATGATTAACACAGCGGAAGATTTTATTGCGTTACGCGGCAGCGAAGAGAAGGCAGAGTGTGATGGGTCCGCTTTCGAAGAGGCATCAATAAATGTTTGGAATGACGTTCTTGATAGATACCCTGACTACGCAAAATGCCACATGAACGAATAGGAAAGGACACGAATCCAGCGCGGGCTGGAACGCCAGGCAACGCACCAAGCGCCACATTACATACCGCGGGGGTGATGTGAAGGAGTGTGGGTGCAAGTGGAAGAGTCAGTGGCAACTCGACACCCTGCACCCGAACGCATGGCTCGCCATGCAAACTGTCACGGGTATCTGCTGTATGATTTCCGCCCGATTACGGAGCAACCCATGGCCAAAGACATCGACAACCCTTGCGTCTCGCTCTGCCAGCTCAACAGCGAATTGTGCGTGAGTTGTGGCCGCACGCGCGAAGAGATCCGCAAGTGGCGCGGCATGAAACGACCGGAGAAGATGGCCACCGTGCAGCGGGCCGCCACCCGTATGAAGGCCATCAACAAGAAAAATGCCAAGTCCAAGTGAAAGACCACAGGCATGCGGAAAGTCGGGCTTTGCCCCTGTTCGCGGGTAAGCCCACTTCCATAGTGGCTTGCAGCATCAGCCAGTGATGTGTCGTTGCGCCGTCCATTGGCGATAACGGCCAGCGTGCACTAACGTTCTGTCATCGTCCTGCGGTTTTCACGCAAGGCACGTCCCGATCTCTCGGAGCAGACACCCACCATGCAGGACTCGCGTCCGGACCCGACACTGTTCCTGGAATACCGTGCCGAGCGGCCGATCTTCCTGGACTTCCTGCATCAGGCCAGGCAAACGCCCGATGCCACCGCGATCATCGCCCACGATACCCACTGTAGTTACCACGAACTTGAAGCGATCAGCCAAGCCATGGCGGTCTTGTTGCTGGCCAAAGGTGCCCAGGGCAGCGATCGGGTGGTGATCGTCGCCAGCCGTTGTGCCGGCATGGTCTACGCCATGCTCGGCGCCCTGCGGGCGGGGTTGACGTTCACCATTGCCGACGCCGCCTATCCGACGGCGCGAGTGAACCAGATCATCCGCACCCTTGAACCTGTGCAGGTCCTGCTGTGCGGTGATGCCCAGCTCGACCTCGACCCCTCAGGCCCGCAGCCAGGCCTGATCGAAGTGCCCGAGGCGCCCGGCGAGGCCCTGCGGCGATTCGCCGGCCACTACCTGCCGTTACCCGAGGTCGACCCTGGCCAGCCAGCGTACATCACCTTCACCTCCGGCAGCACCGGGGTACCCAAGGGAGTCGTGACCCACCATGCACCGCTGGTGCACTTCATCGACTGGCATGTCCGTCATCATGGTTTCAGCCGCGACGACTGCTTTTCGATGCTGTCGGGCCTGGGCCACGACCCGGTATATCGGGACGTCTTCACGCCCTTGTCGATCGGGGCGAAAGTCATTTGCCCAGCCCAGGCTACCTTGACCAACCCGGCGGCGCTGGCCGCCTGGATCGAGCAACAGGGTATCTCGGTCATGCACCTGACGCCGCCCTTGGGCAAGCTGATCGAAACCGGCGCCAGAATGAACGGACTGGTGTTCGAGCGGTTGCGCTACTTGTTCTGGGGCGGCGACGCCTTGAGTCCGGCGTTGTACCAGCAGATCCGGGCCATCGCTCCGCTCACGGTCAGTGTCAACTTCTACGGGACCACCGAAACACCACAGGCCATGGCGTTCCACCAGGTCGATCCTAGAGCCGAAAGCGGCAAGATCCCGCTTGGCAAGGGGATCGATGGCGCGCAGTTGCTGTTGGTGAACGAGGCCCGGCAACAGGTCAGCGAGGGTGAAACGGGGGAGATCTACATCCGCAGCCCGTACCTGTCGCTGGGCTACTGGCACGATGCCGAGTTGACCGCTGACAAGTTCGTGGTGAACCCCTTCACAGGGGCCGCGAACGACATCTGTTACCGCACCGGCGACCTGGGGACCTATCTGCCAGACGGCAGCGTCAGTTTCCTCGGGCGTGCTGACAGTCAAGTGAAGATTCGCGGGCATCGTATCGAGTTGGCAGAGATCGAAAACGCCATCGCCCGCCACCCGAAGGTCAAACAGTGCGTCGTACTGGCCAATCACGACGGTCCGATGGTCAGGCTGGTGGCCTATTGTGTCCCTGCGCAGCCCGTAACGGCCGCTGCACTGCGTGATGCTTTGGGCGGTGAATTGCCAGACTATATGGTGCCTGCGCTGTTCGTGTTTCTCGATGCCATCCCCCTGACGCCCAACGGCAAGATAGACAGGCGGGCCTTGCCCCCGGCCTTCGACAAGGCACCTACGGCAGCGCTCGGCAGCCATGAGCTATCCCCGCTGGCGGCCCAGCTCAGCGAGGCCTGGGCGCGGATCCTCCAGGTGCCGAACGTCGATGCCAACCTGACCTTCGTCGAGTTGGGCGGCGATTCGCTGTCCTTCGTCCAGGCCTCCATGGCGCTGGAGTCACTGCTTGGCCATCTACCGGATCGGTGGGAGACCACTGCGGTGCGCGAGCTCGCGGAAATGGCCGGGCAGGCCAAGGCATCCGGGCTGGCAACCCGGGCCATGGAAATACCGGTGTTGCTCCGGGTGCTGTGCATCCTGCTCATCGTCATCGGCCATTTCCATGTGTTCGAGAACTGGCGCGTGGTGGGAGAGACCTCGGTTCTGTTCCTCATCTCTGGCCTTAGCCTGGCCAGGTTTCAACTCCGGGCCATCGATGAACGTGGCGACGCCCGAACCCTGGTGAAGTCCGTTGCTACCATCGCGGTGCCGACTATCGGCTACAACGTACTGACTCAGCTGGTGTTCGATACCTTCCATTGGCAATCGCTGTTGTTGATCAACAACTGGTTCCCGACGTCCGAGGTCGGCGTGTTCAACTCCTGGTACATCGAGGTGCTGCTGCAGATGATCGTGATCATCGGACTGCTGCTGTCGGTCGACCGGATTCGTAGGCGAGTCATGGCCAACCCGTTCCGCAACCTGGTGCTGGCATCCTGTGCGCTGGTGGTGCTCGATGTGCTGCTGAGGTCCTTCGTCTTCGACGCCACGGTGCTATTGAACCGAGTACCACAGCATTTCCTCGCGATCATGGTGTTGGGCATGGCCGTGCACTTTGCCGATTCGACGGTACGCAAATGGGTCGTCAGCGCGGTGGCGGTCTTGGTGATCGGTGAGCTGGACTTGGTCGCACTGGCGGGCCATGGTGGGGAGGAGGTCGCGAAACTTGGGTTTATCGACATTGCACTGCCAGCGATTCTCGCGTTGATCTGGCTGCGGCCGGTCGCAGTGCCGGCGATCATCGCTCGAGCGGCGGCGGCGATTGCTTCGTCGACCCTGTACATCTACCTGACGCACTTCCAATTCCAGTCCGTGGCGCGGCGTCTTTTCGATCACCAGGCGTTTGCCGTGGTACTGGCCATTGTCGGCGGGGTGCTGGTGGGGTATTGCTGGAACTGGGCGGTACGTGTGGTCGTGATGCGTTGGAATGGCTCCGGGCAGAAACGCCGTGTGGACACCGCGGAACCGGTGGCCTGACTCAGCGATCAGGCCTGCGCCACCGGCCGAGCTGGCTCGACAGGTGGCGCGAAAGGGTTACTGCACGTTGTTGAGCTTGATCACATCACCGGAGATGGTGGTGGTGTAGCCACTGAGGACCCAAGCCCAGAACCAGTTTTCCTGCACTTGTGTATTGATCATGGCATCGCCACCCTTGGCCTTGATGGCCGCGTTCTGTGCGCGAACGAAGCGGTTGTTCTGGCGGATCGGAATGATGCCGAACAGCATGATACCCGTGGCGCTTGCCTGGCTGTGGCCGAGCACGGTGTATTCGTTGCTGTCATAGTGCCGAGATTGGATCGGTGCTCCGGTGCAACCGGCCAGAACCAAGCCAAGAACGGTTGCTGCTGCACATTTGCTGAGGTACTTCACTGACTTCTCCATGACACGAGGACCGGGATCCAATTCCCGGCGGCGACACTCTAGCGGCAGGGTTCAGGGATTGAAAGTCAGAGTAGTGGCATTTTGCCTAAAAAATTCAGCCCGTGGTGGAGCGTTGTCGTTTGACCCGGTACATATCGCCATCGGCACGGCTGAGCAGGGTATCGGCGTCTTCCCCATCTTCGGGGTAGTAGGCCACGCCAACGCTGCAGGACGGCATGTTCAGCCCATTGAATTCGGTCCCCAACGGCTCGGACATCACCGCCAGTATCTGCGCGACCTTCTCTGACACGGCGGTCTGCGATTGGACATCGGTCATCAGCACCGTGAATTCATCCCCACCGATGCGCGCCACCGTATCGGTCTCGCGCACGCAGCCTTCCAGACGCCTGGCGATCATGCACAGCACGCGGTCGCCCATCGCATGCCCATGGACATCGTTGATGTGCTTGAAATCATTTATGTCCAGGAACAGCAACGCCAGACTGCGGCCGTGACGTTGAGCAGCCCGCAGTGCCGATTCGAGCCGGTCGTTGAAAATCGACCGGTTGGTCAGCTTGGTCAATGGGTCGTGGTGGGCGAGAAAGCGCAGATCCTCCTCAGCCTTGGTCAGAGCCGACACGTTCCGCGCGACGCCGATGCGAGCACCGATCTCTTCGGACCAGAAGGCCGACCACAGGATGTGCACGACTTCGCCATCCTTGCGCAGGTAGCGGTTACGAAAATCGAAATGGGGTTGACCGTTCATCACCCTGATGATCGACGCACGGGTCGCCGACAGGTCATCTGGATGCATGTAGTCGGTGATCAGGGTGCCCATCAGCTCTTCAGCGCGGTAACCCAGCAGGGCCTCGCACGCATCGCTGACGAAAACGATCTGGTTGTCCCGGTCGACTACGAACACAGTGTCCAGCATCAGGTGGATCAGTCTTGGGTAGAGTGTTTGCAGGTCGACGGGCATCGGCAACGGTGTCCTGTGCGGCACTTGATCATTGCCCGTTCTTGAAGAAGGGCGGCGTGTAATCCTGCAGATTTCCGGGGGGCTTGCGCAAGGGCCGACGCAAGATTTGCCAGCGGCGATATGTACTGAATAGGAAGCGAAAGCACCTTGAGTCCAACTGGCGCTTGCCAGCGGTTCCCCCCAATTGGGGGAACAGGGGTGGGGAATCCTCCCCAATACCGTTCGGTAGATTGTTCAAGTAATTGAAAATACTGCCATTTTACCAAATGGCATACACCTTGCTCCGTCTCCTCGCAGTTTACCTGTGTCCCGGAGGTGCAGCATGTCGACCCCGATCAAAGGCTCTGTCCTGACCTCACTCGTGCTGGCCGTCTTCGGTTGGCAGGCTACCAGCGAAGCGGCGGTGCAGTGCCAGCGCACCTTGGTCGCCAACGTGGTGGCATTGGACCAGCCCCTGATGTTCAACCGCCTCGGCGCACAAAACGCCAACGGCATGATGTTCGCACTCCGCCAGGATGTGGTGGATGAAAACCTCGTACCGCTCAGCAATGGCGGTGCGGCCGTACCGGGTAAGGTCACCCTGCGCCCGGACAAGCGCCCGCGGCCGATCGTGCTGCGGGTGGCTGCCGGTGATTGCCTGACCGTCAACCTGACCAACCTGCTCGATTACAAGGCCAACCCCAACAAACATGGCTTCGATGTGGAAGCACCTGAAGGCGAGGGGGAGGCGGAAGTCGAGAACCAGGTCGAGAATGAAGGCGGCGAAGGTTTCGTTGCCGATGAGCAGGTCGCCGAGCGACTGGTCGGCTTCCAGGTCAATGGCATGCAGGCGGTCAACAGCATTGCCGACATCTCTGCCAACACCGGTCGTAACGGCAATTTCCTGGTTGCGCCCGGCAGTACTCGCAGTTACACCCTGTATGCCGAGCGTGAAGGCGCATTTGCAGCCACCAGCAAGGCCGCGACCTTTGGCGGCGAAGGTGCCGCTGGCAATGTTGCCAACGGCTTGTTCGGGCAGGTGGTGGTGGTACCCAAACTGGGTCGTACTTACCGAAACACGTTGACTGAAGAGGAAATGCGCCTGGCCACGACGGGGCGTACTGCCACCGGCCAGCCGGTAATCGACTACGAAGCGCGATACCCGCAGGTCGAACCCTGGATCGCCGAAGGCAAGGCCGGCAAGCCGATCATCGCCATGGTCGACGGCAACGAGATTCTCAGCAGCGACACCGATGCGATCGTCATGGGGCCCAACCCGGACGGCAGTTTCCCGCGCTCGACCTACCCGCTGGAAAGCATCAATAAACGCAACCCGGCATTGCCCAACCGGCTGGAAGCCTTCCGCGACTTCGCCTCGCAGTTTGCCGATGAAGTCGCAGGCACCCAGGCGTTTCCTGGCTATTGGGCCGACCCGGTGATGGGGCATGTGCTGGAGCCGGCCCGCGACTCGTTCATGATCAACTATGGCTCTGGCGGCATGGGCGCGGAGGTGGTGGCCAATCGCCTGGGCGTTGGGCCGATGCACGACTGCCTGTCGTGCGCGTATGAAGAGTTCTTCCTGAGCGCCCATACCGTAGGAGACATCGGTACCCTGGTGGATGTCCCGGCCAACGTTGGCCTGGAGCACATCCGCCCAGGCGAAGTACCACCGGCCAGTGCCATCGGCGTCAAGGCCAGCATGGCGCTGTACCCGGCGGAGCCGGCCAACGTGCACCACAGCTACATCGGTGATTTCACCAAATTCCGCAACACTCATAACGGTCATGAACAGCACATTTTCCACTTGCACGGGCACCAGTGGCTGTTCAACCCCAATGACGACAACTCCGACTACATCGATGCCCAAGGTATCGGGCCGGGTATCGGCTACACCTACGAAATCGCCAACGGTGGCTCGGGCAACCGTAACCGTGTGGCAGGCGATGCCATCTACCACTGCCATTTCTACCCACACTTCGCGCAAGGCATGTGGGCAATGTGGCGGGTGCACGATGTGTTCGAGGAAGGCACGCGCCTGGAGGTCAGCGGGCAGGGCGAGAGCGGCTACCACAGCACGCCATTCGCCTTGCGCAGCGGCAAACCCGCTGCGGGCGCCCGTGCTTTGCCTGACGGCGAGATTGTCGCCGGTACGCCAATTCCGGCCATCGTGCCGCTCCCGGGCAAGGCCATGGCGCCGATGCCAGGCAAGGTCGTGGTGGTGCCAAAGCTGTCCGAGTCCCTGGTGGCTGGGCAGGAAGAAAACGAGGGTCAAGAGGAGGGTGATGACGATCATGGTCATGAGCCTGCAGTAGCCAAGGCGGTGGGCTCACTGGCACTGGTGGACCGTACCGAGGCCAACCGCAACGCCGATGGCACACTGAAGAACCCCGGCTATCCGTTCTGGATCGGCGGCATGGAAAGCAGTGTGGGCCAACGGCCACCGACCCCACCGCTGGACATGCTCGACCCGGCGTTGGCCCGACAACTGAAGGACAGCGGCAAGGCCCTGTGGGCCAACCTCGACCCGAACCAGGTCGATGGCTGGGACGGGGGGCTGGGCCGCCATGCACTCGACGGCGTATCCGCAGGTGGCGAGGCTGTCACCACCATGACCAAGCTGGACTTCTCCAAGGTGGTTGAAAAGGCCAAGCCCATCTACTTGCCGGAAGAAGGTACCGACGTCGAGCAGGCGGCCATGCAGTTCCACGCCAAGGCCGAACACCCAAGCTATGCGCTCATCCCCGGTAGCCAGCCGGTTGCCAAGGCGTTTCGCACCAACGGTGCACTGCCAACCGCGGGTGCACCCTTCTATGAGCCGTGCATGGATGACCGAGGCAAACGCCTGACCCAAACCTCGGGCCCCGGTGATTTCTTCAGTGGTGAAAGCCTGATGGGCATGAGCTTCCGCGGCTCGTCCACCTTCACCGCCGACCGTCCACGTATCTACAAAGCTGCCAACATCCAGTTCGACGCGGTGTACAACAAGGTCGGCTACCACTTCCCGCAGGCGCGTATTCTCTCACTCTGGGAGGACGCCTGGCCGGTCATCACCAAGCAGCGTCCACCCGAGCCGCTGGTGATGCGCATGAACACCTTCGACTGCACGATGTACACGCACACCAACCTGATCCCGTCGTTCTATGAAATGGACGACTACCAGGTACGTACCCCGACCGATGTGATCGGGCAGCACATTCACTTACCGAAATGGGATCTCACGGCGGCCGATGGTTCGGCCAACGGCTGGAACTATGAAGACGGCATTCTCTCGCCTGGCAGCGTCGTCGAGCGCATAGCTGCCATCCGTTCCTTCAACAACTGCAGTGAAGGCGACGCGCGGGACGGCACCGCTGCCTGCCCGAAAGCCAAGCAACATCCGTATTTCGGTCGCTTCGGCAGGGCCGACTGGCTCGGCGCGCGCTCGGCAATGCAGCGTTGGTTCGCCGACCCACTGGTCAACGTGTACAACGTCGACCGTGGCTTGGGCACCATCTTCACCCACGACCACCTCGGCCCATCGACCCACCAGCAACTGGGCTTGTACGCCACCGTGCTGGCCGAACCCGCAGGGTCCACCTGGTACCACGCCGAAACCGGCGAGCAATTGTACAACCCGGCCCTGCGCCAGGACGGCGGCCCAACCTCGTGGCAGGCAGTAATCCAGACGGGGGATAACGATGGGGACGGCAAGAACGACAGCTATCGCGAGTTCTTCCTGGAGTACAGCGACTTCCAGCATGCCTATGAAGCCGGCGTGTATGTAGGTGCCGGTCCCGACGGCATCCCCAATGGTCAGGCCTATCCGGCTACCGGCGATAGTTTCCGCTACGCCATCAACCCGCCAGTGCGGGGTAAGGCGTCGAACCTGCTGGAAGCGATCGTCGAAGAACGCGGCGGCATCAACCCTGGCTGCCCGACCCGCCCATGCCCGCAGGCGATCTCCGTGGACGACCCCGGCATGTTCGTCGTCAACTATCGCAACGAGCCGCTTGCCCTGCGTGTGTTCGACCCGAACAAGGTCGGTCCGGACGGCAAGCGTGGCATGCAGGCCGACGGCCTCGGCGGCGACCTGAGCTATGCCCTGCAAAGCCGGACCGACCGCGCGATTCCGGCAATGAACCTGGCGCCTTCGGCGATCACCTCGGCAGTCGGGCCTACCGGTGGCACCACGCTGTTCCCGCCGCACATCAACAAGGCTGGCAGCGAGCCAGGCGACCCGTTCACCCCAATGCTGCGCACCTACTCGGGCGACAACGTCCGCCTGCGCATGCACGCTGGTGGGCATGAAGAGGAGCACAACGTCACTCTGCACGGTGTCAAGTGGCTGCAGAACGGCAGCGGCTTCGGCAACAGCTCCAACTCGGGTTGGAAGTCCTCGCAGATGATCGGTATTTCCGAGCAGCTGGGCTTCATGGCGCCGGTGTCGATGATCTCCAGTTCTGCCGCGACCAATGGCGATTATCTGTACTCCCTCGATGCGGCACTCGAGGGTTACTGGAACGGCATCTGGGGCATCATGCGCAACTATACCGCCCAACGCGCCGACCTCTACCCGCTGCCTAACAACCCACAGCCGGTGGCGATGCGTAACACGGTGAACTTTGACGGTATCTGCCCGAAAACCACCGCCAACCCCAATGGCATCGGCACCCGTACGACGGTCAAGCGCAACTACGAGATCGTTGCGGCGCTGGCCAACGACATTCTGGAAAACCGCAACGGGGTCAGCATCAACGACCCTGCCGGTATTGGCCAGCATGTCGGCGGACCGCTCAAGGCCAATGGCGGCACGCTGGTGTTCAACAGCCGCAGGACCAGCATCGCGCAAGTCTCGGGTGTCGATCCGGAGGACGGAGGGACCTTCACCATCGGTGGCCACAGCGCACCGCTGCATGACCCCACCGCCGTGCTGTACGTGCGCAAGGCCGACCTGGACGCCACCACCGGTAAGCTCAAGGCGGGGGTGCCGGTGGAGCCGCTGATTCTGCGCGCCAACGCAGGCGATTGCATCAGCATCACCCTGGAAAACCGTCTGCCCTTGGTGATGCCAGACCTGCCAAGTACCGCCGTGATGCACAACGTGGTCAAGCGCGACCGCTTCGACAGCGAAGGTTCCACAGCCTTCGCCAACAACCTGATGCGTCCGTCCAGCCATGTGGGCCTGCACGCGCAACTGCTGGCCTATGACATCACCAAGTCCGATGGCGTGAACGTGGGCCTGAACCCGGTGCAGACCGTTCCACCACGCACTGGTACCAGTGGTGCCTACCCGACCAAGGTGTACCAGTACTACGCCGGGCATCTGGAACGGGAGGGCAAGCCGGCGCTGCAACTGGGGCGCACGGTGGACAACATCAACACCACCCCCATCGAGTTCGGTGGCCTCAACCTGACCCCTTCGGACGTCATCAAACAGCCGCAGAAAGGACTGGTGGGCGCCATGAGCATCCTGCCGCAGACCGCGACCTGGACCGAGGACACTGCCAGCCGCGCCCAGGCCACGGTGAAGGTCTCTGGCCAGCCGGACTACCGCGACTTCGTCACGGTCTGGCAACGAGCGCTGAACATGCGTTGGGCTGATGGCCGTCCAGTGGAAGGCATCAACACCGAGGGCAATGGGGCGGCGGGCGATCCCCAGGACAACGGCAACATGGCCGTCAACTACAAGACCGAACCGCTGTGGCTGCGCTTCGGCATGGCCCCGGACTCACCGTTCGGCCGCGCCGATGGCCTGGGCTTTGGTGACGTGCCCAATGCCCACATGGCCTACAGCAACGCCCTGGTCGGTGGCGACCCGCTGACCCCGGTGCTGTATGCCAAGCCTGGCCAGGCGGTGCGCAACCACATCGTCATGCCCAGTGGGGGCAGCCGAGGCATGACCTACCAGCTGGACGGGCATCTGTGGCCACTGCACGCGTACCAGGCAGAGAAGAACGATGTCGATGGCTACCCGAGCAGCTTGCCGGGGATCGGATCGGTCCGCTTCGGCTACAACCCGATGTCGATGTACATAGGTGCCCAGGAGAGTGTGCTGCCAGCCGCGCACTTCAGCTTCATGCTGCCAAGTGCCGGGGGCGCCAATGCCATACCAGGCGACTACCTGTTCCGCGACTATGCCGCTTACGGCAACCTTTCCGGGCTGTGGGGCATCCTGCGGGTAACCAACGAAGCACCGCCGACGACGGCGCCAGCGCAGTGACGAGGGGAACGCGAGCATGAACAAGAAGACTCGCCCTGCTTTGATGGGGGTAATGCTGGGGGTTGCGCTGATCGGCCTGGGCGTTGCGTATGAGAAGCTCTGGTGCGACCCTCGCGAGTTGTTGCAAGAGGCTGCCGACGAGCAGGCCCTGCACCGGATGAGCCGGGACGGCGTGACCGTGGAGTTCGAGGCGCGGCCACTGGCCGGTGGCGAGTTGCGCGAGGGCGATTTCGCCAACATCCGCTTCAAGGTGAGCGACCAGACCAGCGGTCAGCCGCTGTCGGGCATGGCGCCGGGTGCCTGGATCGACCCGGCCCAGTCGGCACCCAGCGGCGAGCGTGACAACAGCTGCAAGGCGAGGGTGGCGCTGTTCCTCAAAAGCAGCATCGGTGCCAGGCCCTTGCTCGACCTCAACAGCTACTTCCTCCTCGTGCTGAACAAGGACGCCAGCCTGACCGTGATCGACCCTACCGTATCGGTCGGCGGCGTGACCAGTACCTTGGCGCGCATCGAACTGCCAGGGCGGCCGATGGACTGGACTGCCACGGGTGACGACAAACAGGTGTTCGTGTCGATCCCAGAGCGCGGCAAGGTGGCGGTGATCGACACTGAAACCTTCACCCGCGTGGCAACGCTCGACGCCGGCGATCAGCCTGTGCGCGTTGCGCTGCAGCCAGACCAGCATCGGCTATGGGTCGGCAACAACAGCGACGACCCGGCCAAAGGCGGGGTGACCGTGATCGACATACCCGCACGCACGACGCTGAAATCGTTCGCCACCGGTTCCGGCCACCACGAAATCGCGTTTAGCGGCGACTCGCGCTACGCCTTCATCACCAACCGCGATGGCGGCACGCTCAGCATCATCGATATCCCCGAAATGCGCCTGCTCAAGACCCTGCAGGTAGGCCCGCACCCGCTTTCGGTGGCCTATTCGCAGCTGTCCCAGGCGATCTATGTGGTCGATGGCAAGGAGGGCTCGGTGCGGGTGTTCGATGCCCGCAGTCATCAATTGCGCCACATCATCAAGGCAGAGCAGGGCCTGGGACCGATGCGCTTTAGCAGCGACGGTCGTTACGGCATCGTGCTGAACACGCTGGAGAGCCAGGCCCTGGTCATCGATGCCAGTACCGATGTTTTGGTCCACCGCATCCCAGTCGCAGCCGAACCGTACCAGATGACCTTCACCAAAGGTTATGCCTATGTGCGCGGCCTGGCCTCGCCCAAAGTCAGCATGATCAACCTCAGCAGCCTGGGCGAGGGACGTGAGCCAATCACCCAGGGGTTCGAAGCCGGCCCCGCCGCGCCGCGCCAGGCGGGTGACTTGCCGCTCGCACAAGGCCTGTCGGTGTCACGCGATGACAACTCGGTGTTCGTGGTCAACCCGGTAGACAACACCACCTACTTCTATGCCGAGGGCATGAATGCCCCTATGTCCGGCTACAACAACCGGGGCCACCAGGCCCGCGCCGCCATCGTCATCGACCGCAGCCTGCGCGAACTGGCGCCGGGTGTGTATGGTTCGACGGTCAAACTGCCGGCGGCCGGCAAGTTCGATGTCGCCTTCCTGCTCAACCAACCGCAGATCATCCACTGCTTCAGTACCGATGTGACGAGCGCTCCCAATGCGCTCAGACGCAAGGGTGCCCATGCCGAATTCATCGGCACCGACCAACCTCTGGCGCAACAGGGCGCGTTCACCGCTCGGGTACGCATTCTCGGCGATGACGGCAAGCCACGCGAAGGGTTGAGCGACCTGAGCCTGCGCTACTTCCTGGCACCTTCTTCAATGCCGCGCACCGAGGCGTTGAAGGAAGTGGGCGAGGGGGTCTACCAGGCTGCGCTGAACCTGCCCGAGGCGGGCGCCTGGTACCTGCATGTCCAGTCGCCTTCGCTGGGTCGCAAGTTCGCCGAGGAAAACTACACCAGCCTGCGTGTCCTGCCGGCCACCGTGTCAAAAGCCCCTGAAGCTGAAACTAGGAGTGTGCGATGAACAGCCTGCATGCTTGCAAAGTGCTTGCCCTGAGCCTGGTCCTGGCCAGCAACCTCGCGCAGGCCCACGCCGGCCACGACCACAGCGGTGCCGCCGAGCAACCTCCGGCTGCGCGTCAGGAGAAGGCCAGCGTTCGTTTTGCCGATGTGGCACTGCTGGACCAGAACGGCATGCCGGTGCGCCTGGAGACAGACCTGGTGGGCGAGCGTCTGGTGGTCATGGGCTTCATCTACACCCGTTGCACCACGGTGTGCCCCGTGGTGTCTTCGATCATGGGCAAGGTGCAGCAGCAACTGGGCGGCCGCGTAGGTGAGGAGATCCAACTGGTGTCGATCAGCGTCGACCCCCAGCGCGATGACGCCAAGCGCCTGCGCGACTATGCCAAGGCCTTCCAGCATGGGCCTGGCTGGAGCTGGCTGACCGGCTCGCCCTATGCCATCAGCGAAACCCTCAAGGGCCTGGGGAGCTTCAGCGCCGACCTGCGCCAGCATCCGCCCCTGATTCTGGTAGGCGACGGTCGCAGCGGCCACTGGACGCGCTATTACGGCTTTACCGACCCGGCCGTGCTGATCGAGGAAATCAACCGCCTCAGCGCCCGCCGGGTGCACGCCAAGAGCACGGCGATCGCCGCCAACCCTGAGCAGTCCGAGGTGCAACCATGAGCAGCCTGACCTCTCGCCGTTGCGGCATGCGTAGTTTCGACTGGCTGATGCTTGTCGGTTGCCTGTGGATCCTCACCTCGGTGGCGTTGGCTCACGACGGCCATGCGCCGGATGCCCCGGCGCCACAACCGGCACCGCACGCGTACAGCAGTGGCGGCGGCACCCGCGACGCCCACACCTGGTTCACCGACACCCTGCTGGTGGACCAGAACGGTCGCGCGCTGCGCTTCTACAGTGATGTGCTCAAGGACAAGGTGGTGATGCTGAACGTAATCTTCACCCACTGTAACGACGCCTGTCCGCTGATCACTCGCAAGTTGCAGGAGGTACGAACCGCCATGGGGCCGGAACTGGCCAACCAGGTGACTTTCATCTCCATCAGCAGCGACCCGCTAAACGACACGCCTGCTGCGCTAAAGGCCTATGCCCGTAAGCAAGGTGTCGATGGCCCCAACTGGCTGTTCCTGACCGGTGACAAGGCCAGTGTCGACCTGGTGCTGGGGCGTATCGGCCAGTTCCTGCCTAGCCCCGAACAGCATTCGACCCAGTTGATTGCCGGGGATGTGGCAGGCAAACGCTGGAGCAAGATCCGTCCGGACGCACCGCCAGTGGCCATCGCCCAGCGTATGCAGCTGTTGGCCCAACCCCTTGCAGGTCGGTGAACACCATGTGCGGCCCCGTGTTCTTGGCCATGCGCCGACTGTTCATGGTCGCCACGCCTGCGCATTCCCTATGGGAGCGGCGTTGTGCCGCGAAGGGGCCGCAGTGCGCGCTCTCGTTCCGACTGACTCCCACATCCGCGCTCAGCGCGATGCGAGGAGGCGTTCTGTGCCTGAGCCTGCTATCGAGTTTCTGCGCCCAGGCCCTGGATCTGACCGAGCACGAGCAGGCCGGCAAGCGCCTTTACCGCGAAGGCATTTCCAGCAGCGAAGCCCAGCTGTTGGCGCGGGTCGGTGCCAGTGGCCTGACCGTGCCGGCCCACGTGCTGCCCTGCGCCAGTTGCCACGGTGCCGATGGGCGTGGCCGCGCCGAAGGCGGAGTTCGTCCACCAAGCCTGGACTGGTCGCGTCTGGGGCTTGGCCAAGGCGAGCGCCAAACCAATGGCCGTAGCTACCCTGCCTACACCGACAGCACCCTGGCGCGCGCGATCCAGCAGGGTATCGACCCTGCTGGCAACCGCCTGGACGCGGCAATGCCACGCTTCGAACTGACCTTGGCCGACCAGCGCAACCTGACCGCCTACCTGAAGCGGCTGAGCGACGATCGCGACCCTGGTGTCGAGGAGGACGTGCTGCGTTTGGGCACGCTGTTGCCCGGCAGCGGGCCGTTGGCCGACGCTGGCCATGTGGTGCGCGCCGTCATTGAGGATGGCCTGGCACAGCTCAACCAGCAGGGTGGCATCCACGGCCGGCGTCTAGAGCTGGTGGTGCGGGACCCAGGCAATGATCCCTCCAGCGCCAGCCAGGCACTCGAACGCCTGCTGGACGAGCAGCAGGTGTTCGCGTTGATTTCACCCTTGGCACCGATGCTCGATGAACAGCTGGTGGCTGCGCTCGAGCAGCGTGGTGTGCCGTTGGTGGGCAGCACACCACGCAGCGGCGGCAGCGCGCAGATATTCGACCCTCTACCAGGGTTGCCCGCGCAGTTATTGAGCCTGGCCGAGCACGCACGGACGGCCCTGGGTGTGCCTGCCGATGGCTTGCAGGTGGTCTACGCCGGCGCCGAACAGGCATCCTTGGCCGAGCAGGTACGTGAACGCTTGCACAAGCAGGGCTGGGCTACCAGGCCTGCGCAGTTGTTCGCCGGCCAGGCGCTGGAGGCGCAGGGCATTGTGTTCGTCGGTCGTGCGCAGGCCTTCACCGAACTGGCCAGTGCACTGCAGGCAGCCGGTCGCGATCCTTATTTGCTGGCGGCCTCCAGTCAGGTGGCGGGCGCTGTGGCGCAGTTGCCAGCGCAATGGTCGCAGCGTGTATTCCTGGCCTATCCGTTCGTGCCCGATGACTGGACCGAGAACGGCCTGGCGACCTTGGCCGGCGTACAACGCCGCCAGGGACTGGACCCGCGCCAGGCTTCGCTGCAGGTCAACACCTTGTGCGCCTTGCGCCTGTTGACCGACGCCTTGAAGCAAATCGGTCGCGACGCTAGTCGCGAACGACTGGTGGTGGCGCTGGAAGGTTTGCATGACGTCAACACGGGCCTCACTCCGGCCCTCAACTTCGGCCCCGGTCGTCGCCAAGGCATGGCGGGCGCTCATGTGGTGGCCGTGTCATTGCCTGGGCCGCGCTTCACCGCCGTTGCCCCGTACCGGCCGTTGCCGGAAATGCCTTGAGTGGAGGTGGCCATGCGTATGCTGATGCTGGCGCTGTTATGGTTGCTTTCCAGCACCGGTTGGGCAGAGCAACCAGCGGCGCGGGTCAATGGTGTGGAAATCGGTGTAATGCGCTTGGAGCGCTACTTCAGCGAATACCTGGATGCCCAGGGCAGGGCTGTGACCAGTATCCGCAATCCGGGCCTGTACAAGCGCCTTCGCGACCAGGCGCTGGATGAATTGATCGACAAGGAACTGCTCTGGCAGGAAGCCCAACGACGCGGCATCGTCATCAGCGACGAGGAGGTATCGGCTCAGGTCAGCCAGCTGGAAGCGGCGTTCGGCAGCCCGGCGGTGTTCGAACGAAAGCTGGCAGAGGCGGGGTTCGATAGGGCAAATTACGCTGATTACGTGCGTCACGAACTGGCCGCGCAGCAGGTCTATGCCCAGCTAAGCGTCGTCGATGAGCCTGGCAAGCCCGAAGTAGAGGCGTTCTACCGAGCCAATCGACAAAGACTGCAAGGAACGCAGAACCAAAGTGATAACCCTTCTGTCATACCGGAACAAGGGCTGGAACTGGCCAGGGCCGCGCTCATCGAGCAATTGCAAGCTCAGGCGCGGCAAGCCGTGCGCCAACGTTTGCGAGATTCCGCTACAGTGGAGGTCGCCGACTGAGCCCGGCAGTAGCGTTTCCCCAATGCTGGGGAAACCCGGCTTGGCAATGTGCCATCACCTCCCCCGGAAGTGGGGAACCGAGCACATCCTTGGCGTGAAGCGTTCGAAACACGCCTGCCAAATCAATGACTTACAGTGGTGCAACATGACCCTTCACGCCTGGCACGAAGCCTGCTCAAGCCTTATCGAGGCCGCACTTCGCAGACTGGGTAACCGGGTAGTTCTTGGGAGTCGACCTTGGTGAACAGAGTATTGGTAGTCGATGACGAACAGACCCTTGCGCAGAACCTGCAGTCGTATTTGCAGGCGCAAGGCCTGGAAGTCCATGTTGCCCACGACGGTGCCAGCGGTATTGGCCTGGCTGAGAGCCTGGCGCCGGATGTGATCGTGCTGGATTACCGCTTGCCCGATATGGAGGGTTTTCAGGTTCTGCAGAGCGCGCGTGAGAAGAACAGGCAATGCCACTTCGTGCTGATCACCGCCCACCCGACCGTTGAGGTCCGTGAGCGAGCCGCCGAACTGGGAGTGACCCATGTCCTGTTCAAGCCGTTCCCATTGGCGGAACTGGCCCGCGTGATCTTCGACCTGATGGGCATGCAACGCCAGCGCAGGGCTACGGACCACCCAGCCGAAGGGTTCGTCGAACGACGCCAGAACAGGAACGAATCGTTCCCCTTGCAGTTGTACGATGGCAGCTGGGTACTGGCCGATCGCCGCCGTCATGGCGCCAAGCCTCCAGAACCTGACGACGATCAACTGCTCACCGGGGAATAGCGGCGCCCGCGGCCCTGACTGAAGCAGCCAGCGACGCGCCCCTGAGCGGAGTCGCAGGCCATGACCGATGTCGTCGATACAGCCAAGGAAGCCTCTGAGCCTGCACCGGCCCTTTCGCGGGTAAACCCCCTCCCACAGGACGGCTTTGCACGCCGAGACGGCGCCGAATCGGCGGACACCTCGGCATGGGTTGCATACCCCCGTGAGCTCCTGGCCCAGGCCCGCCAGCAAGCTTGCGGTGAACGCCTGCTTACCTGCCTCGAACGCCTGGCCAACGATGCCCCCGATACCTTCACCCGTCGCCTTGGCGCCACCCTGCATTACCCAGTGCTGGGCAGCCAGGCGCTGCTGGCCAGCACCGCCTGCTTCGACACGGTCAGCCTGGCCCAGTGCCTGAAACGCGAGTTCGTACTGATTGAGCAGGGCGGGGAGCGCCTGGGTGTGTTCGCCGACCCCTTCGAACCGGCCCGGCTGGCCTGGATCGACGACATTCTGCAAGGTGCGCCACTGTACCTGACCCACGCTGCCGACCTGGCCACTTTCCTGGCCCGCCATGAAGAAAGCTTCCACGCGGTCGATGCCCTGGGCCACGAAAACGAGGCCAGCAACGAGAGCGACCCGCTGCAACGCCTGTCGCTGGCCAGCATCAGCGAAGACCAGAGTCGCGTGGTCAAGCTGGTCAACTCGACGCTGTACGATGCCCTCAAGCAGCATGCCAGTGACATCCACCTGGGCATGACCGGTCAGGGCCTGACGATCAAGTACCGCATCGACGGCGTGCTAAACGGCGCCGGCAAAGCCAGCGGCAGTGCGTTCGCCGACCAGGTCATCTCACGGATCAAGGTCATGGCCGAGCTGGATATCGGCGAGAAGCGCGTCCCCCAGGACGGCCGCTTCAAGGTCGCCGTGGGCGAGCGGCAGATCGACTTCCGGGTCTCGATCATGCCCAGCATCTTTGGCGAAGACGCGGTGCTGCGGGTACTCGACAAGCAAGACTTGTCCGACCACGTCAGCGGCGTGCAGTTGCAGGCCCTGGGTTTTGCCGACGAAACCCTGCGCGCCCTGCGCCGGCTGGCCGCCGAACCCTACGGCATGATTCTGGTCACCGGCCCCACCGGCAGCGGCAAGACCACCACCCTGTACGCAATGATCAGCGAGATCAACCACGGGGTGGACAAGATCATCACCATCGAGGACCCGGTCGAGTACCAGCTGCCGGGTGTGCTGCAAATACCGGTCAACGAGAAAAAGGGCCTGACCTTCGCCCGCGGGCTGCGTTCGATCCTGCGTCATGACCCGGACAAGATCCTCGTCGGAGAGATTCGCGACCCGGATACCGCACAGATCGCCGTGCAATCGGCGCTTACCGGGCACCTGGTGTTCACCACCATCCACGCCAACAACGTCTTCGATGTGATCGGCCGCTTCAGCCAGATGCAGGTCGACCCGTACAGCTTCGTTTCGGCACTCAATGCCGTGCTCGCGCAGCGCCTGATCCGGCTGGCCTGTCCCCACTGCGCCACGGCCCATCAACCAGATGACGAAACACTGGCCGCCTCGGGGTTGACCAGGGAAGCGGTCGTCGGTTGGTCGTTCGTGCGCGCCCAGGGCTGCGGCCAGTGCCGTGGAAGTGGCTATCGCGGGCGTAGCGCCATCGCCGAGTTACTGCACCTGGACGACGACCTGCGGCAGATGATCGTCGAACGCCGCCCCGTGTCGCAGATCAAGTCGCTGGCCTGCCAGCGCGGCCTGCGCCTGCTGCGGGCGTCGGCCCTGGACCTGGTCCGCGAGGGCCGTACCACCCTTGAGGAGATCAACCGTGTCACATTCATCTGATCGTTTCTGCGCCGTGCTTGGCGCCGAAGGTGTCGGCCTGGGTCGCTGGCACGCCAACCACCACCAATGGCTCGGCAGCCGCGAGTTTAGCTGCGACGCCGCCCAACCGAACTGGGTGCCTGCCCTGGAGGCGCTGGCCGGGCTGGTGGCCGAGCATGCGGTGCGTGGAGCACCGTTACGGGTACTGCTGTCGGCCCGCTACAGCCGCTTCTGCTTGGTGCCCTGGAGCGATGCCATCCACCATCCGCGTGAGCTCGATGCCTACGCCCGGGCGTGCTTCGAGAACCTCTACGGGCAGTCGCTAGAGGATTGGCGCATTGTGCTGTCGCCAGAGCCAGCCGGCAGCGCCCGTATCGCCACCGCGCTGCCGGAGGCCTTGCTGCAAGGACTGCAGGCCCTCGGTCGGGAAAGCCGCCTGAACCTGCGCTCGGTACAACCTTACTTGATGGCCGCCTACAACCGCTGCTCGGCGCGGCTGGAACAGGGGGACTTTCTGTTCGTGCTGGCCGAACCGCGCCGCAGCGTGCTGCTGTTGGCCGCAGGTGGCGCCTGGCAGCAGGTGCTCGCGCAAGGCTGCGCCGACACTGACCAGGCCTTGCAAGCGCTGATCGAGCGCACTTGCGAGCTGTACGGCGAGCATCCGCCACGGGTCTACCTGCACGCGCCGGGGCGGGGCGACGTGCCGCAACTGGAGGCGGTCCAGCTGTGCCAGCCGGCCAGCGAGGCCGACCCGCTGTGCGCCATGTGGCGGGCGGTGGCCTGACATGCGCCGCCTCGACCTGGAGTTCCAGCCCCGGCGCAGCGGGCCCTTGGCGTGGTCGCTACTGGCCGTGGGCGGTGTGCTGCTGAGCGCACTGCTGCTGGTTTTGCAACAGCTTCAGGCCGAGCAGATCGCCCTGGAGGCCCAGGTGCACAACCTGGAGCTGCAGTTGGGCCGCCGTCCGGCCACCGCCGCCCCGCAGAACAGCGCCGCCAGCCGCGAGCAGGCTGAACGCCTGGCGCAGATGCGCAGCGTCTCACAGCAACTGCAACGCCCCTGGCAGCAGCTATTCAGCATGCTCGAAGCGCAGCCGCAGGAAGACGTGGCGCTGCTGACCCTGACCCCCGACGCCCGCAAAGGCCAGGTGCGCATCGCCGCCGAGGCACGCAACCTGGAGGCGATGCTGCAGTACCACCAGCGCCTGGAAGCCAGCGCCGAGCTCAGCGACGTGTCGCTGCTCAACCACGAAGTGGTATCCGGCCAGCCGGAGCACCCCGTGCGTTTCACCCTGACCGCCACCTGGGAGACCGGCCATGCGCGTCCCTAGTCTGATACTTCACGAACAGCTGCGCCGATTCGGTCCTGTGGGACTTGCTGCGATGACCCTTGGCACACTGGCCCTGGCGATGGCGATTGGCGCTCTGTTGCCGCAATGGCAAACCGTGCGCGAGCTGCGCGCCGACGAGGCCGATGCCAGTGCGCAGGTGGAACGGGTCAAGCGTGGCGAACTGAAAATCGCCGTGAAGCCTGAGCAACAGGCGCTCGACAGCCTGCGCCAGCAATTGCCAGGGCAGCCCCAGGCCAGCGCATTGATCGAGCGCATGTACCACCTGGCTAGCGCAGAGCACATCAGCTTGGCGCGAGGCGAATATGCGCTGGGCATCGACCCCAAGACCCAGTTGGCACGCTACCAGATCGTGCTGCCGGTACGTGGCAGCTACCTGCAGATCCGCGGCTTCCTCAAAGGCTTGCTCAACCAACTGCCGACCCTGGTGCTGGAAGACCTTGAATTGCAACGCAAACGCATTGGCGACCGCGAGCTCAATGGCCGCCTGCGCATGACCCTTTATCTGTCGAGGTCGTGATGAACACTCAGCGCGCAGTGATGTGGATCGGCTTTCTCGGGGTGTCGGCGGCCCTGGCCTGGGCGCCTGGGCACTGGTTCGGCGAAGACCAGGCGTCAGACTCCATCGCTGGCAAGCCGGCGCCAACGACGGGCACGAAACAGGTCGCAACCGAAAGGGTGGCGATCACACCAGAACACGCTTCCAAAGATCTGTTCCCCAGCCAGCAATGGACCCGACCCCAGGCCCTGGCCATTGTCACCGAACAGCCTGTCCAGGCAGCGCCTGTCGTGGCCGTTGCCCCGACCGCACCCGAGCTGCCGTTCCAGTTCGTTGGACGCCTTGGCGACCGCGACGACCTGCAGATCTTCCTGCAGCGCGGCGAAAAACTCTACGTCGTGCGCCAGGGCGACGTGATTGACGATACCTACCGCCTCGATCGGGTCTCGGCCAACGAGCTGGACCTGGTCTACCTGCCCTTGCATCAGTCGCAGACCTTGTCTGTCGGGAGCGCACCATGAAGCCATCGAAGTCGTGCAAGCCTGCTCCGTTCTTGCTGTTGGCCCTGTGCGTGGCCATCGCAGGGTGTGGCTCCAGTGCGGTACGCAAGGACAGCGCCGAGCTGATGAAGGAAGGCCAGTACGAGGCGGGTATCGCCCGCCTGGAAGAGGCGCTGCGCGAAGACCCGCGCGACACCGAGCTGAACATCGCCCTGGCCCATGGGCGCCAGGCCGCGGTCGAGGCGCTGCTGGGCCAGGCCGATTCCGACCGCATCCGCCACGATTTCGCTGGCGCCCGGTTGGGGTATGGCCGGGTGCTCACCATCGAGCCGAACAACCGCCGCGCCCAGGAAGGCATCCGCCAGCTGGAGTTGATGCGTACCCTCGATGACCGCGTGGCCCTGGGCCAGGCCGCGTTGCGCCAGGGCGATCTGTTCGGCGCCGAGCGCTACATGCGTGAAGTGCTGCGCCTCGACCCACAGAACCAGAAGGGCATCATGCTGCGTAGCGACATCGAGAACGTCCAGGCCCGCACCGCCCAGCCGTTCCCGCAGCTGCGCAGCAAGCTCGAACGCCCGGTGACCCTTGAGTTTCGCGATGCCAACCTCAAGACCATCTTCGAGGTGCTGTCGCAGGTAGCGGGCATCAACTTCATCTTCGACAAAGACCTGCGCCCGGACATCAAAGCCACCATTTTCGTTCGTGAGGTGCGCATCGAGGATGCCGTGGCCCTGCTGCTGGAGCAGAACCAGCTGCGCCAGAAGATCGTCAACGACAACACGCTGCTGGTCTATCCCGACTCGCCACAAAAGACCAAGGACTATCAGGAACTGGTCATGCGCACCTTCTACCTGACCAGCATCGACGCCAACACCGCGTTGAACATGGTCAAGACCATGCTCAAGACCCGCGACGTGTTCGTCGACGAGCGCCTGAACACCCTGACCATGCGTGACACCCCGGACGCCATCCGCATGGCCGAGAAGCTGCTGCAGTCCCAGGACCAGTCCAACCCAGAGGTGGTGCTGGAAGTGGAGGTGATGGAAGTGGCCCGGTCACGCATCCTCGATCTCGGCCTGCAATGGCCGAACACGTTCGGCGTGCTGACCGATGACGGCAAGTCGGTCAGCGTGCTGGACCAGTTGCGAGGCATCGACTCCAGCCGCATCAGTATCTCGCCGGCGCCCCAGGCCAAGATCAATGCCCAGGACAAGGACATCAACACCTTGGCCAGCCCGGTGATCCGCGTGAGCAACCGCGAGCAGGCGCGTATCCACATCGGCCAGCGGGTACCGATCATCAGCGCCACCTCGGTGCCGTCCACCCAAGGCCCGGTCATCACCGAAAGCGTTACCTACCTGGATGTGGGCCTGAAGCTCGAAGTCCAGCCGACAGTGCACCTGAACAACGAAGTGGCGATCAAGGTGGCGCTCGAGGTCAGCAACGCCACGCCGCTGGAGGCCACCCGTCAGGGCACCATTCCGGTCCAGGTCGATACCCGTAACGCCCAGACCAGCTTACGCCTGCACGACGGTGAAACCCAGGTGCTGGCCGGTCTGGTGCGCAACGACCACAACGCCAGCGGTAACAAGATCCCGGGCCTTGGCGACATTCCGGGGCTGGGCCGCTTGTTCGGCAGCAACAAAGATGACATGAGCAAGTCCGAGCTGGTGCTGGCGATCACCCCGCGCATCGTACGCAACCTGCCGTACCAGAGCCCCTCGGACATGGAATTCGGCACCGGCACCGAGTCGGCGATGCAGGTTCGCCAGATGCGCCAACCACTGCCGTCCAGCGAAGCGCCGAGCGAGACCCCGGCCGAGGATGACGATGCACCAGTGGTCGACAGCCAAATGGCAGGCATGCCAACCAAGGCGAGCCCACGGCCATGAAACGCCATCAGCAAGGTTTCAGCCTGATCGAAGTGGTGCTGACCCTGGCACTGCTCGGGCTGCTCGCCAGCATGGCGGCGCCCTTGACCGAAACCGTGGTGCGCCGTGGCAAGGAGCAGCAACTGCGCGAAGCGCTGTACCAGATCCGCGACGGCATCGACGCCTACAAGCGCGCCTTCGATGCCGGCTATATCGAGAAGCGATTGAATGCCAGCGGCTATCCGCCGAGCCTGCAGGTGCTGGTGGACGGCGTGCGCGATGTGCGCAGCGCCAAAGGGGCCAAGTTCTACTTCCTGCGTCGCATCCCCCACGACCCGATGCTCGCGGCAAAGGATCAGGACCAAGGTGGCTGGGGCCTGCGAGCCTACGACAGCGACCCGGACAACCCCCGCCCAGGCGAGGACGTGTTCGATGTGTACTCCAAGGCCCGTGGCAAAGGCCTCAACGACATCCCCTACGGGCAATGGTGAACGCCATGAAACGCAGCCGCGGCTTCACCCTGATCGAACTGCTGGTGGTGATGGCGATCATCGCCACGTTGATGACCATCGCCATGCCGCGTTACTTCAACAGCCTGGAGAGCTCCCGCGAGGCAACATTGCGCCAGAGCCTGGCGGTGCTCCGCGAGGCGCTGGATCACTACTACGGCGATACAGGGCACTACCCAGAATCCCTGGAGCAACTGGTGGAGCAACGCTACCTGCGCAACACCCCGGTCGACCCGATCACCGAACGCAGCGATGCCTGGCAGCTAGTGCCCCCTCCGGAGGGCGTCGCGGGCGGCGTGGCGGATATCAAGAGTGGTGCCACAGGGAGGGCGCGTGATGGCAGCCTCTATGCCGAATGGTAAAGCCTGCGCAGGCTTCACCTACCTGGGCGTACTGTTGCTGATTGCCGTTAGCAGCATGGCCCTGGCCGCTACCGGCACGGTGTGGTCCAGCGCCGCCCAGCGTGAGCGCGAACGGCAGTTGCTGTGGGTCGGTGGCCAATACGCCCAGGCCCTGCGCAGCTACTACCGGGCGTCTCCTGGCCTGGCCCAGTACCCACAGGAATTGGCCGACCTGCTGCAGGACAACCGCTTCCCCGAAGCCAAGCGGCACATCCGCAAGCTGTACCCCGACCCAGTGACCGGCACCGCCGACTGGGGCCTGCTGCGCTCGATCGATGGGCGCATCACCGGTGTGTTCAGTCGTTCGGATGCGACCCCCTTCAAGCGCTCGGGCTTCGACAGCCAATGGTCAGCCTTCGAAGGGCTGGAACATTACAGCGACTGGCAGTTCGTCGCCGAACAGTCCTTCGGTGAAAGCGCTGGCGGCAGCCGTACCCACGCCGGTGGGGGAGAAGCGCCATGACCCGCCTGGCAGCCGTGTACCTGAGTCTGCTGCTGGCAGGCCCGCTGGCTCAGGCCGGTGGTGAGGACGAGATGATGGGGTTCATCGTCGATAACACCATCTCGCACATCGGCCACAACTTCTACAACGACTTCACCGACCGGCTGCGCGCTACCAGCCGCCTGGATTTCAACCTGGTGGTGCGCGAACGCCCGGATGCCCGGTGGGGCAGCCTGGTCACGGTGGAGTACGAACGGGAGGTGCTGTACCGGCGTTTTCTGCCACCCAATACCACCCAACTCAAAGAAGAGGCCGTCGCGGCCGCCGACCTGGTCAAGCAGCAGATCATCCAACGCAAGTTGCAACGCCTGCTGCAGGACACCACTGATCTGGAGAGGGATGAGCTATGAACACCCATGTTCCCCGTTGCGTCGCCATGTGCCTGGCGGCCTGTGCCTTGGCCAGCCAGGCCACGGAGCTGGTGTACACCCCGGTCAACCCCGCGTTCGGCGGCAACCCGCTCAACGGCACCTGGCTGTTGAACAATGCCCAGGCCCAGAACGACTACGAAGACCCGGACCTCAAGGACCGTAGCAAAGCCTTCGGCGGTACCTCGGCCCTGGAACGCTTCAGCAACCAGTTGGAGTCGCGGATGTTGTCGCAACTGCTGGACAACATCAGCAACGGCAAGACCGGGAGCATGTCCACCGATTCCTTCCTGATCGACGTGATCGACGACTCGGGTGCCCTGAGCATCAAGGTCACCGACCGCGCCACGGGAGAGACGTCGATCATCGAGGTCAGCGGCCTGAACCCCTGAGAGGGACAGGTTTTCGATTTTGGGGAGAGCGCATCATGAAACGATTTCTGAGCACACTGCTGATTCTCGCCGCCCTGCAAGGCTTGCAAGGTTGCAGCCTGCGCGAGCCGATGCCGGCCGAACAGGACTCCGAGACCCCGACCCTGACGCCCAGGGCCTCGACCTACTACGATCTGATCAACATGCCGCGCCCCAAAGGACGGCTGATGGCTGTGGTATACGGCTTCCGTGACCAGACGGGCCAGTACAAGCCAACCCCGGCCAGTTCGTTCTCCACCAGCGTGACCCAGGGAGCCGCCAGCATGCTGATGGATGCCCTGAATGCCAGTGGTTGGTTCGTGGTGCTGGAGCGTGAAGGCCTGCAGAACTTGCTGACCGAGCGCAAGATCATTCGCGCCTCGCAGAAAAAGGCGGACGTGCCCGAGAACATCCAGGGTGAGCTGCCACCGCTGCAGGCTGCCAACCTGATGCTCGAAGGCGGCATCATCGCCTACGACACCAACGTGCGCAGCGGCGGCGAGGGCGCGCGCTACCTGGGCATCGACATCTCCCGCGAGTACCGGGTCGACCAGGTGACCGTCAACCTGCGGGCGGTGGATGTGCGTACCGGGCAAGTGTTGGCCAATGTGATGACCAGCAAGACGATCTATTCGGTCGGGCGCAATGCTGGAGTGTTCAAGTTCATCGAATTCAAGAAGCTGCTCGAGGCAGAGGTGGGGTACACCACCAACGAACCGGCGCAGTTGTGCGTGTTGTCGGCGATCGAAGCGGCGGTGGGGCACCTGCTGGCGCAAGGGATCGAGCGGCGCTTGTGGCAGGTGGCGGGGGAGGCCGGCAATGGCAAGGCTGAGGTGGACAAGTACCTGAGCCAGTATCAGCAGCAGTGAGCCGGCATGCAGGCGAGTGCCGTGCACTGCAGCTGTGGAGCGGCCCAAGGCCGCACCCACAGGGATGACGCTGACCCTGGCACCGAGCCGGGTGTGTGCCGCTTCAGCCAGCAGTGCCAATCCTTCCACAGGTCTGCCAAAGCGGGGTTCGACCAGCGGCGTCAACCCGCCTTGCGCAACGTCAAGTTGATCCGCCGCTCGCCCATTCGCGGATGAACCCCGGGCTTGACCGGCATCACCCCGTGAAACCGCAGCCGGTCCTCCCCACCCCAGACCATCACATCGCCATGGCTCAGTGGTACCCGTTGGGTCCGATCCGAGCGCAGCAAGCCGCCCAACAGAAACACCGCGGGCAATCCCAGTGAAATAGACACGATCGGTTGGCTGAAATCCCGTTCATTCTTGTCCTGGTGCAAGCTCAGCCGGGTGCCGGGCAAATAGTGGTTGACCAGGCACGCATCCGGTACGAAACCTTCGAACCCCGCGACCTCGGCTGCGCGCCGGGCGAGGCCTAGTAACACCTGGGGCAGGTCCGGCCAGGGTTCGCCACTTTGCGGATCGGTCGGGGTATAACGATACCCCTTCGCATCACTGACCCAACCCAGCGCCCCGCAATTGGTCAGGGCCACCGCCATGTGCTGGCCACCTGGGGTCTGCATGTGCCTGAAGGGTGCGGCACGCAGCACTGGGCGCAAGGCGTCGAGCAGAGGCTCCATCTCGGCCAAGGCGAAGCCGGGCAGCAGCACGGTGTGGGCGGCCAGGCGTTGCGGCTGGGGACCGAACAGGTCGAGATCGGACTGGATCATTACGCTGGTATCGGCGGTTGGGAGTGGTCATTCTAACGCTGCTGGTGCGGCTGGACCATTCGCGGGTAAACGCGCTCCCACATTTGGGGGGGCGCTGTGTGGGTGGCTTGCAAAAAAGGAACCGCGGCACCAGGGAGAGGAAGCACCGCGGTTCAAAGGGGGAAGGGGTCAGTGTTGGTTCACGGTAGCCGTGTTGCCGCTGCCCAACTGGCTGATGGTGGCGTTCTGGTTAGCGCCACTCTGGTCGACGAAGGCCTTGTTGTTCTGGCCACCCTGGGTCACGTAGGCCACGTTGTAGGTGTCGGTCTGTTTGATGGTGGCTTCGTTGCCGCTCCCATACAGTTGATAGGTGTAGCTCTGGTTGCCGGTACCCGACTGGTCGAGGGTGATGGTGTTGGTGTTGCCCTTGGTCTCGCCGTAGGCATAGTTGTCGGTGCCGCGTTGGGACGCGATCAATACGTTGTCAGTACCGTTTTGCTCGAAGTACAACTCGTTGTACGTGTCGGCCTGGTCGGTCGTCATCGAGTTGTTGGTGCCTTTCTGGTTCAGGCGGGCCAGGTTGTCCGAGTCGTTCTGGGTGAGATTGACGGTGTTGCCATTGCCGTTCTGGTTGATCTCGGCGCGTTGGCGGGCACCGAACTGGCCGCCGAGCTTGTCGCCTTTCCAGTTGCTCGCCTGGATCTTGTTGCCGTTACCGTTGGTGGTCACGCTCAGGCTGTGGCTGTCGCCTTCCTGGTAGGTGAAGTGCAGGTTGTTGTTACCTGTCTGGGAAATGGTGGCGACGGTGTTGGTGGTCTCGAACTGATCCGACCAACTGGCGTTGCCCTTGCCGTTCTGATACAGGTTGGCCACGTTGCCCTCGCCGAAACTCTGGTCGATATAGCCTTCGTTGAGCTGGCCGCTCTGACTGACGTTGGCCTGGCTGCCGATCTGGTTGTCTTGCCAGACTTCCACGGAGTTGCCAGTGCCATACTGGTTGATGCCAATGGCACCACCGGTGCCGTCGCGCTGGTCGCCGTAGGCCCAGTTCTCCTTGCCTTCCTGATAGATCTGGACGTTGCCGTCGAGGTAGTTCAGGTGCTCGGCGGCCGCATAGTTGTCGGCACCGTCCTGGGTTATCACGCTCTTGTTGTTGGTGCCACCGAACATTTGCTCGACGAACGCTTCGTTGCGCTGGCCGGTCTGTCCGGTGATGGCCTGGCTGCCCATCTGCATGTCCTGCCAGATGGTCGAGCGGTTCTCGCTGCCTTGTTGCACCTGCAGCGTCTGATTGCCTTCGCCGTAGGACTGGCTGGCAAAGGCATCGTTGTAGTTGCCGCCTGCCTGTTGCTGGATCTGGCTGCCGTTCTCGCCGTATTGCTCACCGTATCCGGCGTTGTACGAGCCGGTGGCGCTCTGTTGAATGTCACTGGTGCTGCCGTCCTGCAGGGCCATGTGATTGTGACCCTTGCCGCTCTGGTTCTGTGTCGCCGAGGCGAAGGGAGCCAGGGTTTGGCTCACCTCGGCGATGTTCTGGTTACCGTTCTGGGACTGGTTCGAGTTGCTGTCGTCGGCCATGGCCTGGCCGGCCAGGGCCAGGACGATAGCGGCACTTAAAGGGGCGAGCTTGTACATGGTGGTGCCTCCAGGTCTATCGATATTGAGTGATCTGAACATGCTGGCCATTGCCGGCCTGGGTCACGGCGCTGCTGAGTCCCGAGCCGGACTGCTCGATGCTGGCGCTGTTGTTGTTGCCGATCTGCTCGATGGTCGCGCTGTTGCTGCTGCCGCTCTGGCGGATCGAGGCGCTGTTGCCATATCCCTGTTGGCTAATGCTGGCCATCAGGTCACTGCCTTCCTGCAGGATGAACGCCTCCTGCGCACCCCCGCCCTGGACGATGCGGCCCAGCAGGGCCTGGCCGTTCTGGTCGAGGGCGGCGCGGTTGCCCGCGCCTTGCTGCTCGATCACCGCTACCTGGCCGGCGCCAGCCGGCAGCAGGCGGATGATCACCGGGTCACCCAGGTCGTTGCCGGCCGCCAGGTCAGCGTTGTCCATCAGGTCCTCGGCGCCGTTGGCCTGGCCGCCAAGGGCCAGGCACAGCAGCAGTAGGTACAGGCGTTTCATGGCGTTCTCCCTGCCTTACTGCACCACCACGTTGACGGTGCGCGTGGTGCCGGGGCTGGTGGTTATCGTCGCCGTCGGGCTGGCCGTCGGCACCGCCGTGGTGCTGTTGCTGACCGACAGACGCCAGCGACCGTTGGCCGGTACTGTGGCGGTGCCTAGGGTCTGCACGCCGGTGGTGGTGGTCGCCCGGACAGTAACGACATTGCCGGTGGTCACCGATGAGGTACCGCTGAAGTCCCAGTTGTAACGGTTGTTCGAGCGGGCCGTGACCGTTGCGGTGGTGACCGTGAAAGTCTCCGCAGCCGGCCGTGGCGACACGTTGACCGTGACCGTGCCAGGGGTGGATGTAGCGCCGATGGAGTCACGTACCACATAGGTGAAGGTGGCCGGGAAGGCTGTGGTGACGGTGGCGGGTGGGGTATAGGTGACCGTGGCGCCGTCGGTGGTCACTGTGCCTCTGCCAGCAGCGGGTTGGCTGACACTGGCGACAGTGAGCGGCAAGTTGCCTTCAGGGTCGGTGTCGTTGGCCAATACGTTGATGGTGATGGGTACGCCCAGGGTGTTGACGGTGTCGGCCACGGCGGTCGGGGCCTGATTGGGCGCAACGTTGATGGTGACAGTGGCAGGCTCGGACTTCAGGCCCTTGGCGTCCATGGCCCGGTAGGTGAAGGTGGCCACCACCGGCTGAGTGGCCCCGGCTGGCGGGGTGTAGGTCACCGAGGTCGTGCCGTTGAGGACTACGCCGCCCAGGCCCGTACCGGGTTGGGTAAGGTCGCTGAGGGTCAGCGGCACGTTGCCGTCTGGGTCACTGTCGTTGAGCAGCAGGTTGAGGGTGATCGGTACGCCGACGCTGGTGGCGCCGGTGTCGGCCTGGGCCAGCGGCGGCTGGTTGGCGGCTTCGACCGGGGCATTGCCGACCACCAGCACGGGCTCGACATCACTTCCGCCGTGGGCGGATTTCACCGTGACGGTGGCTGGTGGCTGCTTGAGGTCGTTGACCGTCAACGTCTGCAGGGTTCCGGACTTGGACATGCGCCCGTAGCCCTGGGCAACCAGATCGGGAATCACCACTTCGTCGCTGGAACGCGCCTCGATCACCAGGCGTTTGTTGGCCCAGTCATAGCGTGCAGTACTGACGTTGACCATATCGGACAGCTTGCTGGACAGGGCCGTGGGTTGGGTCGCCGCTGTGCTGCTGCTGGCGGTGACCACCACTACCGGAGGCGGTGCTGCTTGACTCAGTTGCTGGGCGAAGAAGAGTCCGTTGTTGTCCGCCAACAGGTTGAACTCGCAGGGCGAGGGTGGCGTACCGACCAGTGCCAGGCCATTTCGCATGCACAGGTTGGCATCGCCTGGCGCTTTGGCGAACACTGCGACGCGCGTGCCGGAGCCGTCGCGCGAGTAGGTGGCGCGTTCCAGGCTCACTGGGGTCTGTGCGCGTTGGTCCAGCACTTTACCGGAGACGGTGAACTGATTGGTCGTGATGCTGAGGCCGTTCGGTCCTTCGATGAGTATGAAGTTGGTATTGAACGGGCTGCCGAGCACAGTCTCGGTCCGGTTCGGATCACCGACGAAGGTTTCGCTGACTCCGGTGTCCGGGTTGACCTCGACGTACGGCCCGGCTGCCCCGCGCAGGAACGGCCCGATTGCGCCGTTCAGCGCACCGGTGAAGTTGCCTGGCGCGCCGATGCCGATATCGCGGGTGATGTTGATCGCCCGGCGTCCGGGTGCGGTCACGTTGACCGTCTCGACGCCATAGGGGTGGGTGATCTTGTAGGTGCCTGCAGTGGGAACCGATACGCGGATGCGGATGCGGGCGAAGCTCTGCTGATCGCCATCGACCGGGTTTTCGGCGGCGAAGGCCGCCTCGACGCCGGCGACGTAAGCCTCAAGCTCGAAGCCGCTGTTGCCGACTGCCGGGATGGTGGCCTCGGCCAGGAACCAGAACATCTCTGGCGGCCAGTTATCGGGGAACACCAACGGCAGTGCGTCATCGTAGACACCCGGTTCCGGGAGCAGGGTGCACATATACGAAGGCGCGCCCGGTGCGCTGGGTACCCGCGAACTGGTGGCCCGCGACTGGCACAACTCCAGGGACAGGCCGTCCGCGTCCTTGTACCACATGGGGTAACCGCCGGTGGCGAAGGTATAGGGGCCGGGGTCGACTTCGGACAGCGCGGCCCAGGCCGCGCTGCTGATGGTCAGGGTGAAACCAGCGGCGCACAGCGCCCGGCGAGACCAAGTGTTCATGGTGCCTCCTTGAAGGCGAAACCTTTGTCTGTTCATGGCACCAGCACCACGTCTTCGCTGTCGCTGCCGCCATGGGCGCTGGTGACCTGCACCTTGGCTGGCGGAATGGGCGAGAGGTTGGTGGTCAGCGACTTCAGCGATCCATCGCCACTGAGGTTGCCGATCAATGCACCGTTGCCGGTGTGGGCGGTGAGCACGGGTGGCGATGTTTCGTCGCTGCTGCTGGCGACCAGGGTCAAGAGACCATTGGACAGGCTGTACTCGGCGCGGGCGATGGTCACCAGGTCGATCAGCGGCAGGGTGGCGGTGGTTACGGTGCTGGTGGGGATGGCCACACTGTTGTCGGCGTGGATGAGCAGGTTGGTACCAGGCGCCGGGTTGACCACCGACTGGGCGTACCAGGTGCCGGTGCCATTGGCCTCGGTCAGCGGCAGGTTAGGGTCCTGGCTGGTGAGTGTGACGGTGGCCGGTGGCGGGGGAGCGAGCACGAACATGTCCTGCTGGGCATGCAGGTCGCCATTCTCGGTACGCCGCGAATATGTGCTGCGCTGGGGCATCAAGGGCGTGGGCAGGCTGACGTCGGAGAGCTTGCCCGACACGGCGAACAGTTCGGTGCGTAAGTCGATGCCGTTGGGGCCTTCGATGCGTACGAAGTTGGTGTTGAACGGGCTGCCGGTGACTCGTTCCTCGATATTGGGGTCGCCGATGAAACGCTCGCTGCCCTCGGTGTAGGGGCCGTTGACGCTGCGCAGGAACGGGCCGACATCGCCCTTGAGCGCACCGGTGAAGTCGCCTGGGCTGCCGATACCGATATCGCGGGTCATGTTGATTGCCCGGCGCCCGGCGGCAGGTACATCGAACACCTCGACGCCATAGGGATGGGTGATCACATAGGTACCTGCCGCGGGTACGTCGACGCGGATACGCACCCGGGCGAAGCTGACTTGGTCGCCATCGAGCGGATCTCCAGCACCGAAGGCCGCTTCGATCGCTGTGCCATAGCTCAGGTCGATGCCACGGGCAGCATCGACGATAGCCGCGTCGGCGGTGAACCAGAAGGCTTCATCCGGGAAGTTGGTCGGGAAGGCGATGGGTTGTGTGTCGTCGAACACACCGGGTGTCGGCAACAGCGTGCACATGTACGAAGGCGCGCCGGGTGCACCGGCAACCCGCGAACTCACTGCCTTGGTCAGGCACAGGTCGAGGGTGCGACCATGGCTGTCCTGGTACCAGGCGGGGAATTTGCCGTTGTTTTCGGTGTAGGTGCCGGTATCGACAGCGTTGAGCGCAGCCTGTGCGGGAAGCTGGAGCATGCCGGCGAAGATCGCCACAGCCAGCGGGTGGGGTATCGGTCGGAGCATGAGTCAATTCCTCCTGCGAACGAGCCCATGGACTTGGGGCGTCTGTGCAGGAGTCGGCAACAGCCGTGCCAAGTCTCCTAAATCGGGCTGGAGGGCCCGTGGGGCCTGGGTTCTGCTGAATCGCGGCAGGGTGGGGGGTGATGGCGTGGTGGGGTGGGTTCCCCAAGGTTGGGGTTAGGGGTGGGGTCGGGAGGTGGATGGCTATGGGGTGGGGTATGGATCGAGCGCCGCCCGCGCGGCGCATCGCGAGCAAGGCTCGCTCCTACATCGGTTTCGGGCCAGTAACGCCAGTGTACGACTAGATAGTGCGCCATGCGCAAATCCCGCAGAACTCATTGGACCGAAACAGACGTAGGAGCGAGCCTTGCTCGCGATGCGCCGCGCGGGCGGCGCTCGATCCATACCGCACCGCCCTCCTAAAGACAATCACCTCGACGCCCAGAAATTTCTCCCGCACACTGCGGAAAAAATACCAAGCATGCGACCCCCGGCAGGGGGAACAGCTGGAGCAAAAGATGGCGCGACACATACCCATAACAAACGCTCAGGACACGCTTCACGAATCCCGCCAGGCCCGTTTGAAGCTGGCCAGCGAAGGCGAGTTGCCACTGGGGATGCTGCGCGACGAAATCGACGCTTCCTGGCGGCGCAGCCTTGGCCATGGCCTCGATTGCCTACAGGGCGAACAAGTCGGCCTGGGCCTTGAACACGGCCACGACCTGCAGGCACTGCTCGAACGCAATCGCTTGTTGCTGGACGCGGTCACCCCTGAACTGGATTACCTGGTATCCCGCCAGGGCAAAGCTGGCATCATCATCCTCGGCGATGCCCAGGCCAATGTGCTGGCCATCGAAGGCCAGAAGCATGTGCTCCAGCGCGAAGGACTGCGCGACCTGCACCCAGGCAGCTGCTGGAGCGAGTCATTGCGCGGCACCAACGCCATCGGCACCGCCGTGGTGGAGGGCCGTCCGACCTTGATCAATTGCGGCGAACACTACCTGGACCGACTCAGCCCGTTTTCCTGCACCTCGGTGCCGCTGCGTGACCCGCGTGGCGAGGTGATCGGTGTGCTCGACATCACCCGCGAGGGGGTCATGGCCCAGCCACAGGACAGCTTGTCGACCCTGATGCTGGCGGCAGGCAACATCGAAAGCCGAATGTTCGGCCTGTGCTACCCCGAACACCTTGTCCTGGCCTTCCACAGCCGTCCGCAATACCTCAACAGCGCCTGGCATGGCTTGTTGGCGCTGAGTCTGGACGGCGAAGTACTGGCGGCCAACGACAACGCCTGCCAGCTGCTGCAGTTGCCGCGCCAGGGACTGATCGGCCGGCGCAGTAGCGACCTGCTGGGGGAGCGTTCGCCAGCCTTCATCGCGCGCCTGTGGCAGGGTGGGGTGAGCAGCGTACAGACCGCCAAGGGTGAGTTCTTTTTCCGTGCCTTGCAGTTGCCGCGACATGGGCACCTCAATGGCAGCGTGGCGACGAACAAACCTGCACCGGCCGCCCGCTCGCAGGCGCTGGAGTCATTGGCCGGTGGCGACCCGCGCCTGGCGCGCAACCTGCGCATGGCGCGCCAGGGTTTGGGCAATGGTCTGCCGGTGCTGCTGTTGGGCGAAACCGGCACCGGCAAGGAGGTGGTGGCCCGCGCACTGCACCAGGCGAGCCCCCGGGCCGACAAGCCATTCGTGGCGGTAAACTGCGCCGCCATTCCCGAGGGTTTGATCGAGTCGGAGCTGTTCGGCTACCGCGAGGGCGCTTTTACCGGCTCGCGCCGAGGCGGCATGGTCGGACGGTTGATGCAGGCCCACGGCGGCACGTTGTTCCTCGACGAAATCGGTGATATGCCGGTGGCCTTGCAGGCTCGTCTGCTGCGCGTCTTGCAAGAGCGCCGGGTGGCGCCGCTGGGTGCGGGCGATGAGCAAGAGATCGACGTCGCGCTGATCTGTGCGACCCACCGCGACCTCAAGCGCTTGGTGCAGGAGCAGCATTTTCGCGAAGACCTTTACTACCGGGTCAATGGCGTGTCACTGCGCTTGCCAGCGCTACGCGAGCGCGATGACCTGGCCAGGATCATCGAAGCCCTGCTGCACAAGGCCGGCGCCAAGGGCGTCAGCCTCGACCCGGCGCTGGCTGCGCTGCTTGAAGGTTTCGACTGGCCAGGCAACATCCGCCAATTGGAAATGGTCGTGCGCACCGCACTGGCCATGCGCGAGGAGGGTGAACAGGTGCTGACCCTCGATCACCTCACCGACTGCCTGCTCGATGAGCTCGCAACGGGCGGCGCACCGTCGGGCAGCCTGAAGGACAACGAGCTGGAATTGATCCGCGGCGCCTTGGCCCGGCACCACGGCAACGTTTCGGCTGCCGCTGAAGCGCTGGGCATCAGCCGGGCGACGTTGTACCGCAAGCTCAAGCAGTTGCGCGGCTGAATCATGGGGCGATTGTTCGCAAGGCTGGTGGAGTCCAGCGACCCGGTGCTCATGCGCCAGGCGTTAGCCTGGCTGTATGGTTTCGTGCGGCCACACGGACGTGCCATCGCGGTGTTGCTGGGGCTGTCCCTAGGGGCATCGCTGCTGGCCCTGGCGCAGCCCTGGCTGGTCAAGACCCTGATCGACGAAGGCCTGTTGGCCAAGGATTACCAGACCCTCTGGCACATGGCGGCGATCATGATCGCTGCGGGGCTGCTGGGCACCGTGCTGGCCGGGGTCAACCGCTACCTGCATACGCGCTTGTCGGGGCGCATCCTGTTTGCCCTGCGCGATGACCTTTACCGCCACCTGCAGCAGCTGTCGCCGACGTTCTACGGACGGCGGCGCATAGGTGACATCCTTTCGCGGCTGGATGGCGATGTGGCGGAAATCCAGCGCTTTGCCGTGGATTCGCTGTTTTCGGCGGTATCGGCGGTGATCGGCCTGGTAGGCGCGGTGGCGTTGATGCTGATGCTGTCGTGGCAACTGTCGCTGCTGCTGGCGTTGCTGGTGCCCATCGAAGTGCTCTGGCTGCGCTGGATGCGGCGCAAGGTGGAGCGCGAAGTACGCAACCTGCGCGAACGCTCGGCGGATGTGTCGTCGTTTCTGGTCGAGACCCTGCCGGCGATGAAGTTCATCCAGGCAGCCGGCCAGCAAGGCCGCGAGGCGGGGCGCCTGGACCAGCTGGGCCAGGGCTACATGCGCCAGCTACTCAAGGTGCAGGTGACCGAATTCTTCACCCAGGCCATTCCCGGCACGCTGACCTCCTGGTGCCGCGCTTGTGCGTTCCTGGTCGGCGGCTGGTGGGTGATCCAGGGTACCTGGCAGTTGGGTGCACTGATCGCCTTTTCCACCTACATGGGCATGGCGGTAGGGCCGGTGCAGAGCCTGCTGGGCCTGTACGTGGCGGTGCAGCGCATGGCGGTGAGCCTGGGGCGGGTCATGGAGTTGAAGCAGGAGTCCGTGGCCGTGCGACCGGTGGCCGACCCGCGGCCGATGCCTGACGGCCCGGGCGACTTGCGCCTCGAGGGGGTGAGTTTTGCCCATGAAGGGCGCCAGGGCGCGGTGCTGAACAACGTGCAGGTGTACCTGCCGGGTGGGCTGAAAGTGGCCATCAGCGGCGCCTCAGGGGTCGGCAAGTCGACCCTGATCGACCTGTTGCAGCGCTTCTACGATCCGGACACCGGGCGCATCCTGCTGGACGGCACCGACCTGCGCGATCTGGACTTGGCCGCGCTACGCCGACGCATTGCTGTGGTCAGCCAGGATATCGTGTTGTTCCGCGGCACCCTGGCACAGAACCTGGCCTACGGCGTGCCCGAGGCCAGCCGCGAGGAACTGGAGCGGGTGGTGCGCCTGGCGCGGCTGGACAGCCTGGTCGACAGCCTGCCGCTGGGCCTGGACGGCCTGCTGGGGGAGCGTGGCCAGCAGCTGTCCGGCGGGCAGAAACAACGCATTGCCATCGCCCGCGCGGTGCTGCAGGCGCCGGCGATCCTGGTGCTGGACGAGGCCACATCGGCGGTGGATGAAGCCACCGAGCGCGAAGTGATCGCGGCCATCGACCAGCTGTTCGCCGGCCGCACACGCATCCTGATCAGTCACCGTGCTTCGACCCTGGCCGATGCTGACCTGCACCTGTACCTGGATGACGGCCAGTTGCAGGTGCTGCCTCAGGAGGTGATCAAGCATGGCCACTGACGTGTGGGTTGGCGTGATTGACAGCGGTTGCTCGCCTCATCAGGCCAGCTACTTGCTGCAAGGGCGGCGGTTCTGGCTGGAGGACGGCCAGTTGCGTGAAGGTGAGATGTTGCCGGACCAGCTAGGGCACGGTAGTGAGGTGGTTGCCGCTTTGCAGGGCGAGGGCGGGCCGGTGCCCCTGTTGCTGGCCCAGGTATTCGCTAGCCAGGCCAGCACCAGTGCCTTGCAGGTGGCTGCTGCGTTGCTGTGGCTGGTGGAGGCAGGCGTGACGCTGGTCAACCTCAGCCTGGGCCTGCAACAAGACCGCCCGGTGCTACACCAGGCCTGCGCTGAAGCGTTGGCGGCGGGGGTGCTGTTATGCGCATCCAGCCCGGCGCAGGGCGGGGCGGTGTACCCGGCCAGCTACAGCGGGGTGATTCGGGTAACCGGCGATGCCCGCTGCGCTCCGGGTCAGTGGTCGTGGCTGGGTACGCGGCAGGCGGACTTTGGCGGTTACGTGGGCGCGGGCGGCAGGGCGGGCGCGAGCCTGGGCTGCGCGGCCTTGAGCGGTAGGATTGCAGCTTTGTTGCGCGACGAACCGAGCATGGATCGCCAGCAGATTTACGACTGGCTGCGCAGCAATGCAGCGTATGCCGGCCCCGAGCGACGAGGTCTGGGCCATGCCTGAACCGCGCATTGTGGTGCTGGGTGCCGGCCCTGCGGGTGCCGCCACGGCCATAGGCCTGCGGCGGCTGGGCTATGCCGTGATGGTGGTGTCAGATTGGCGCCGTTTCGCAGCAGTTGAAGGGGTTTCGCAGCGGGTGCTGGACGGCTTGCGACATGCAGGTTTGGGCGGGGCCTTGCGCCAGGCCGCCATGCCCGCAGCCCGACAGGTGCTCTGGAACGGCCAGCACCTGCAAACGAACCAGGAGTTCTTGCTGGATCGACAGCGTTTTGACCGGGCGCTGCGCGACGACCTTCAGCGTGCTGGCGTGCGTGTGGTCGAGGGGCGGGTGCGCGAAGTCGCGCATGAGGGCGGTCACCAGGTGCGTCTGGACGATGGGCAGGTACTGATGGCTGATTTCCTCGTCGAAGCGCGAGGCCGTCAGGCTCCACTGGCCCCGGACCGGCTGCGCGGACCGGAGACGGTCAGCCTGCTCAATGTCTGGCAAGGCAGCCCAGGGGCGCCTGCGTCGGCGGTGGAAAGCCTGGAGGATGGCTGGGCGTGGATGGCGCGGTTAGAGGATGGCCGCTGTTACTGGCAAGTCACCCTTGACGCGGCCGGCCTGCCAGGCAAGGCCGGATTGGCGGAATACTGCGTGGCGCGGCGGTCCCACAGCGCGCTGGTGGCCGAACTGTTCGATGTCCAGGCGCTGGTTCCGGCACCGGTGCATGCACGTAGCAGTACCGCGATTCTGGCTGGCGCATGTGTTGGTCAAGACTGGGTGCGGGTGGGCGATGCAGCGATGGCCGTTGACCCACTGTCGGGTAACGGGATTTTCCAGTCACTGTCCTCGGCGTTTCAGGCACCGGTGGTCATCAATACATTGTTGCGCAAGCCCGAGCGCGCAGGATTGGCGCGGCAGTTTCACCAGCAGCGGGTCGAGCAGCTGTTCTTGCGCTTTGCCCGGATCGGACGGGATTTCTACAGGCAAGAGCAGGGGCGCGCAGGGCAACCGTTCTGGCTTCAGCGGCAAGATTGGCCGGATGCGCAGCCTTTGCACATGGCGGCAGACTGGCATGCAGTGCGGGTCGAACGGCGGCCAGTGCTGCGTGATGGGCTGGTGGACGAAACCGAGGTGGTGGTAACGGCGGATCAGCCATTGGGGGTGTGGCATTTGCAGGGGATTGAGTTAGCGCCGGTGGTGAGTGCGTTGCAGGCTGGCCAACCACTTGAGAGCGTGTTGCAAGGCCTCCCTGATCAGCAGCAGACCAGGGTGAGGCGCTGGCTATGGGAGCAGGGGTTCATTTGACCTTTTTGGGGAATACCGCGGAAAACTATCAGAACTACCAGTTGTGGACAGCGGTCTCGCAATGCTCAGATATGACTCCGATCTTTCGAGAACCGTTATGAAAAAGCACTGTTTTTACCAAGGTGGCCGGCTCTCGGCTATCGGTTCCATTGGCCAGATTAGCGTAATCTTTCGAAGTGATTCTTCCCCCCTTGCTGAGCAGCGGGCGGGTGCGCTTGACAAGACCCTGTTACTTTCTACCAGCGCCACAAACTCGATCATGCATGCAGCACGCGCAGTCGTGTACGCCCCTTATGGCCATTTTGATGTGTTAAAGCATGGGGCCATACTGGCATTCAATGGCCAGGTCCGTGACTCAATGACGGCGTGTGATCTTTTAGGGAACGGAAAAAGATTATACAGCTCGACGCTTATGCGCTTCTTGTCTCCTGACACCTACAGCCCCTTCGGCTTGGGTGGCATAAATACATATGCGTACTGTGGTGATGATCCGATCAACTTTACGGATCCGAGCGGGAATATTAAGTCTAAAATTATGGTAGACAGGATACTTGCACGGGAGAGCAGGGAACGCCCGCAGAGGCAAAATTCACCGCCTCCCCGGCAAATCGCGTTTGTCAATCCTATGCGCAACGGCGAACCTGTACAGCGACAGGTGCAAGCTAGAGCCGTTCAGCAATCGGCCGCATCCACAATAGGCAATCTCAATCGCCTGGTGGAACGCTTTGCACCTGAAGAGCGGCAAATGACAGGTGATATTATGGCCTTTCTTCGAGAGAATGGTGCAGTGAGACCGGATTCCACAGAGCGAGCTCAGGCTATCGTTTCCATCTTCATTGCTCGCCAGTTGAGGCTGGAAAGTTTCGTAGTACCTGTCCGCAGAGCTGAATTGCTACAACTCGCCGCTGCAGCAACGCCTGAGGGGCGTGAGCGTAGTGTAAGAGTTTTTGAGCAGTGGGCCCGGGTATCAATTGCTGCTTATCGCGCAAGAGACAATCGATGAAGCGCGTTAATTGTTCCGCGCAGGTCATGGCCCTTTACGGCAGCCTCGCATTTCAAGTTAGAAGCAATAAGCGGTGAATAACTTCATGTAGGCGCCGCTATCTCCCCGCCCTGTTTTCGCGCAGCATCACCGGCTTTCAAGGCTTTTCGTACAGAGCCTAACCAAACGCCCGTCAGTTTTGCCCTGGGTCACGTATTCGACGGCCTGACGGCGTGCCGTTTTGGTTGTACAGCTCGTTGGCCTGGGTGGGTGCGGTGACCACCAGGGCGAGGACGCAGGCGAGAGTGTGCCCAAGGGTGTGCTCCCTGTTTTTGTCGTTATTTTTGGGGGTGGTTGTGCCGGCCCTTTCGAGGAGCACCGCGAAAGGGCCGGCACAGGAACGGTCAGAGCTTGATCAACACAGACTTCAGCTCTGTGTAATGCTCGATCGCTGCCGCGCCCATCTCTCGGCCGACGCCGGACATCTTGTAGCCGCCAAACGGCAGCGCCGGGTCCAGCGCGCTGTGGCAGTTGACCCACACCGAGCCAGACTTGATCCGCGGAATCATCCGGTGCACCGCGCCCAGGTCGTTGGACCAGATGCTCGCCCCCAGGCCGTAAGGGTTGTCGTTGGCCATGGCGATCACCTCATCCAGGTCATCGAACGGCATGGCGACCAGCACCGGGCCGAATATTTCTTCCTGCACCAGGCGGTGGCGCTGGTCCACATCGACGATCACGGTCGGCTTGACGAAGTAGCCCGGCCCGAAACCTTCACCGCCGCAGGCGATGGTCGCACCCAGTTCACGGCCCAGTTCGATATAGCCGGTGACCCGGTCCTGTTGCTTGGCGGAGATCAGCGGGCCCATCTGTACCGCCGGGTCCAGACCATTGCCAAGTTTCATGCCGTTGGCTATTCCGGCGATGTCGGCCACCACGTTGTCGAAGTGCTTGCGGTGCACGTACAGCCGCGAACCGGCGCAGCACACCTGGCCTTGGTTGAAGAAGATCGCGGTGGCAGCGCCAGCGGCGGCTTCCTGCAGGTCGGCATCGGGCATGACGATGGTGGGTGACTTGCCGCCGAGCTCTAGGGTGACGCGGGTCATGTTGTCCATGGCCGCCTTGCCGATCAGCTTGCCCACCTCGGTCGAGCCGGTGAAGGTCAGCTTGTCCACGCCAGGGTGTCGGCTAAGGGCGGCGCCGGCATTCAGGCCGGTGCCGGTTACGACGTTGAACACACCAGCAGGATAGCCAGCTTCATCCACCAACTCTGCGAGTTTCAGGGCAGTCAGCGGCGTTTCGTCGGCAGGCTTGAGCACCACGGTGCAGCCGGTAGCCAAGGCTGGGCCGAGCTTCCAGCAGGCCAGCAAAAGCGGGAAGTTCCAGGCAACGATGGCACCGACCACGCCCACTGCTTCGCGGCGGATGAAGCCATGAAACTGATCGTTGGGCATCAGCGGCATGGACGCCTCGACGGTACTACCCTCTATCTTGGTAGCCCAGCCAGCCATGTAGCGCAGGAAGTCGATGGCCAATTGCACGTCCATCACCTTGGCAACCACCGCGCTCTTGCCGTTGTTCAGGCATTCAAGCTCGGCCAGTTGCTGCGCGTCGCGCTCCATCAGGTCGGCCAGGCGCCACAGCAGGTTCTGACGCTCGCGCGGGCGCATGCGGCTCCATGGCGAATCATCGAAGGCCTGGCGGGCGGCCTGCACGGCACGGTCGACGTCGGTAGCATCGGCGGCTGGCACTTCGCCTAGGATTTCCCCGGTGGCCGGGTTGCGAAAGGAAAGCGTCTGGCCACTGGCGGCGTCCTGCCAGTCGGCGCCGATGCGCATCTTCAGCTTGCGTTCGAGGAAGGCGCGGGTAGCAGGCAGGATGGGCAGTTCGCAAAGCATGGGGCTGAGCCTCTTGTCATTGGATGTGACGGGCACTGGCGCAATGGCCGTGCCAAGCTCGCCCCGTGTGCGCAAGGGCCTGAAATGCCTAGGGTTTGTCGCGCTGCACGCGAGGGGGTGCGCCGTTGCGCTGTTGCACATTGAGACGCTGTGAGACGGTTGTGAAACAGTGACTGTCGAGCGCTTGCCCGAGCAAGTGCGCGCTCGCAGGTACCTGACTGGCCCTTGGACTCGTGGCCGCGGGCTGGGATCGCGCGCGCCCCGCCCGCCAGGCCCTGTCTCAGGATGAAACACCGTGTCGCGAAATGGCACGCTGCGCTTCAGGCGGCAATCCCTCGAGTTGGCCGTGCAAACTGTCCAACTGCCTGAAATTCAACGTTTTTGCGTGACCTGGCATAGTTTCTGTATCGCAACCGATACATGCACACCTGTTGTACCAAAGCGTGCGAAAACCATAAGAAAAACACCGTGGAGGTCTGACCTTGAAGACGACTCGACTCCGGCGGCATGCGGGTAAGCTGGCACTGGTTGCCGCCGCACTGCTGAGCACCCAGGCCATGGCGGCCGAGCAGGGCCCGAGCCTGTTACAGAACAAGTGCATGGGGTGCCATATCCCCGAAGGCAACGACACCTACAGTCGCATCAGCCACCAGCGCAAGACTCCGGAAGGCTGGCTGATGAGTATCGCCCGCATGCAAGTCATGCACGGCCTGCAGATCAGCGATGACGATCGCCGCACCCTGGTCAAGTACCTGGCCGACAAGCAGGGCCTCGCCCCGAGTGAAACCGACGGCGTGCGCTATGCCATGGAACGCCGGCTCAACACCGTCGAGCACTTCGACGAACAACTGAGCCAGACCTGCGGTCGCTGCCACTCCGGTGCCCGGGTGGCCTTGCAACGTCGTCCCGCCCAGGAATGGGAGCACTTGGTCAACTTCCACCTCGGACAATGGCCGTCCTTGGAATACCAGGCCCAGGCCCGTGACCGCGAGTGGCTGGAAATCGCCCTCAAGCAAGTGGTGCCAGACCTGGCCAAGCGCTTCCCGCTTGAGAGCCCCGCTTATGCGGCATGGGAAAAGGCCAAGCCCAAAGCCGATACGCTTCAGGGACAATGGGCGTTTAGCGGCCATATGTTGGCCAAAGGTGATGTACGCGGCGTGATGACGGTCACCCCCGACCAAGGTGACACCTTCAAGGTCGACGTCAAAGGCGCCTACGCCGATGGCACGCCGTTCAATGGCAGCGGCTCGGCGATCCTCTACAACGGCTACGAATGGCGCGGCAACGTAAAGGTCGGTGACAGCCACCTGCGTCAGGTGTTCGCGGCGCTGGATGGCGAAATGAAAGGCCGCATGTTCGAGGCCGAACACGACGAGCGCGGCCTGGACTTCAGTGCCGCCCAGGCGGGCAAGGCGCGTCTGCTGGCCGTGCAGCCGGCCTTCATCAAGGCCGGTACCGAACAGGAAGTCACCCTGGTAGGCAGTGACCTTGCTGGCAAGCCGGACCTTGGCGCAGGTGTACAGGTGACCGAGGTGCTGGAGTCGACTCCAACGTGGGTTCGAGTCAAGGCGCGAGCCGCGGCCGATGCCACGCCTGGCCAGCGCGAAGTGACCGTGGGTGCGCTCAAGGGCGCAAGCCTGGCGGTTTACGACAAGGTCGACGAAGTGAAGGTCGTGCCGGCGTTTTCCATTGCCCGTATCGGCGAGAACGGCGCTTCGGTGCCCAAGGTTCAGGGGCGCTTCGAGGCCGAGGCCTGGGGCAAGGACGCCAGTGGCCAGCCGCTGCGCATCGGCTACCTGCCGGCGAAGTGGAAGGTCGAGCCGTTCAACGAACGCGCGATCGAGGACGAAGACGTGAAGTTCGCCGGCACCATGCAGGCTGACGGTGTGTTCGTGCCGGGAGGCGCAGGCCCCAACCCTGCGCGCAAGATGATGACCAATAACGCCGGCAACCTGAAGGTCATCGCCCAACTCGAAGATGGCGGCCAGCAGGGCGAAGGCCACCTGATCGTCACCGTACAACGCTGGAACAACCCGCCGTTGCCTTAAGGGCTGTGGCGGACGCGTATTCCAACGGATCGATTATCGGGAGGTTGCCATGGGCGCACTACTGAACCTGGTCGAACGCAACCTGCACGAAGTGCAGGTCGATGCCGACCGTATGTTGTTTCACATTCCCAGCAGCTCTTTGTTCACCGCGGATGCGGTGACTGGCGGCATCATCGATGCCTTGCGCCAACGAGGCTGCTCGGCCGAAGAGCTGATGCAGCGGCTTGGCCAGCAGTTCGCCGGGCAGGATATCGAAGAGACCCTACGGGAGTTGATCGCCCTGGAATTGGTCAGCGACGGCTCGCCGCTGACCCCGGAGATCGCCCTCAAGCAGGTCGAGCGCACGGCGCTGAACACTGTGGTACTGAATGTCAACACCGGTTGCAATCTAAGTTGCACCTACTGCTACAAGGAAGACTTGGACAAACCCTCGGCTGGGAAGAAGATGAGCACGGCCACCGCCGAGGCCTCGGTGGAAATGCTGCTCACGGAATCGCCCAACGAAGAGCGCTACAGCGTGGTGTTCTTTGGCGGTGAGCCGCTGTCCAACAGGCCATTGATCGAGCACATGGTGGGCTACTGCGAGCGGCGCTTCGCCGAGGCCGGCAAGCAGGTGGAGTTCATCATGACCACCAACGCCACCTTGCTGACCGAAGAGATCGTCGACTGGCTCAACGCCCACCGCTTTGGTCTGTCGGTGAGCATCGACGGGCCAAAGACCGTGCACGACCGTAACCGCATCACCGTGGGCGGGCAGGGTACCTACGACGTGGTGCGACGCAAGGTCGACATGCTGCTGTCGCGTTACCACAGCCGCCCGGTGGGTGCGCGGGTGACCTTGACCCGTGGCATCACCGACGTCGAGACGATCTGGAACCACCTGTTCAACGAGCTGGGTTTCGCCGAAGTCGGTTTTGCGCCGGTCACCTCCGGAGACATGGCAAGCTTCAACCTGACCAGTGACGAACTGGTGGAGGTCTTCGCCAACATGAAGGCACTGGGTCGACGCTACCTGGAGGCGGCACTGGCGCATCGCAACATCGGCTTCTCCAACCTGCACCAGCTGATTACGGACATCCACGAAGGCCACAAGAAGGCACTGCCGTGCGGCGCCGGGTTGAAGATGCTGGCCGTCGACCACGAAGGCGAGCTGAACCTGTGCCATCGCTTCACCGGCTCCAGCCTGCCGACCTTTGGCAATGTGCACCAGGGGGTGAAGCAGGCGCAGCTCAACGACTTCCTCTCCCAACGTCTGGACCGCAGCAACACGGGCTGCGACAGCTGCCGTATCCGCAACCTGTGCTCCGGCGGTTGCTACCACGAAAGCTATGCCCGCTACGGCGACCCGCAGCACCCGACCTATCACTACTGCGAGCTGATGCGTGACTGGGTCGACTTCGGCATCGAGGTCTACAGCCGCATCATGGCCGTCAACCCGGCCTTCATCGACCGCTACATCACTCCGCGGAAGGCGCACTGACATGAAGCATTTGAAGCCCCTGAACAACAAGGCACGGATTCTCGAACAGGCTGCCGCCGAAGACCGCGTCGAAGAAGTCATGGCCATGAGCGCGGTGGCCGGCTGCACCGCCACCACCGACCCGGGCTGGGAAGTGGACGCCTTTGGCGGCGTGAGCTCGCTGTGCCAGCCCATGGAAGCCGACCTGTATGGCTGTTCCGACCCTTGCTGGTGGCCCGCCCAGGTGCCGGACATGATGAGCACCTACCAGGACTGGAACGCCCAGGCGAGCAACTCCCAGGAAGACTGGCGGAACCTCGGCACCGTGTTCCCGAAAGACAAGTGACGGTCCAACAAGAATGACAAGGGGAAACCGCATGAAAGCTGGACGCTGCGCGCAACTCGCGCTCACCATCGCCGCTATGACCTGCGCCTGGGCAGCCCAGGCCGAGGACACCGGCCCCGCCTTGAAGGCTGGCCATGAATACCTGATCGCCACCAACTACCCGAACAACCTGCATGTGGTGGATGTCGCCAGCGACGCACTCTACAAGAGCTGCCGCATGCCTGACGCCTTCGGCCCAGGCACCGCGATGATGGCACCGGACAACCGCACCGCCTACGTGCTGAACAACCATTTTGCCGACATCTACGGCATCGACCTGGACACCTGCAAGACCACCTTCCACGCCAACCTATCCAGCGTGCCGGGCGAAGTCGGCAAATCGATGTACTCGTTCGCCATCAGCCCTGACGGCAAAGAGGTGTATGCCACGGTCAACCCGACGCAGCGCCTGAACGACCACTACGTGGTCAAGCCGCCGCGCCTTGAGGTATTCCGTACAGCTGATGGCCTGGAGGCCAAGCCCGTGCGCACCTTCCCGATGCCACGCCAGGTCTACCTGATGCGCACCGCCGACGATGGCAGCCTGTTCGTGGCCGGGCCGGACCTCTACAAGATGGATGTCAACACGGGCAAGTACGAAGTGGCGTTGCCGCTGCGCAATTGGAACCGCAAGGGCTACAGCGCTCCGGACGTGCTGTATTTCTGGCCGCACCAAAGCGCCCGGCATGAGTTCTCGATGCTGTACACCATCGCCAAGTTCAAGGATGAGAAGCAGGACCCCAACACCGCGGAGTTGCTGTATGGCTACCTGAGCGTGGACTTGAAGACGGGCAAGCGTCATACCGCTGAGTTCGCCGACCTGACGGAGCTGTACTTCACCGGCTTACGCTCGCCGAAAGACCCGAACCAGATGTACGGCGTGCTCAACCGCCTGGCCAAGTACGACATCAAGCAGCGCAAGCTGATCAAGGCGGCGAATCTGGACCACACTTACTACTGCGTGACCTTCGACAAAAAGGGCGACAAGTTGTACCTGGGCGGCACCTTCAACGACCTGGCGGTGTTCAACCCGCAAACCCTGGAAAAGGTGAAGAACATCAAGTTGCCCGGTGGCGACATGTCCACCACCACGCCTCAGGTGTTCGTCCGTTAAACCGGCGTCGCCACGCCGGCTCCTGCATCGCTCTCCTGCACGAGCCGGCTTGCCTGCGAAAGCGCCGGTCCAGTCATTACAAGAACAACAAGAGAACTGCCCATGCCCCAGCCAAGCTACTCACAGGGCAACCCGGACAAGGCCCTGCTCGACCAATGCATCGGCGACGCCTTCGACGCCACCGTCGCCCGCTTCCCCGATCGCGAGGCACTCGTGGTCCGCCACCAGGCCCTGCGCTACACCTGGCAACAGCTGGCTGACGCGGTCGATCAGCATGCCCGCGCGCTCATGGCCCTTGGTGTGCAACCTGGCGATCGCTTGGGCATCTGGGCGCCCAATTGCGCCGAATGGTGCATCACTCAGTTCGCCAGCGCCAAGGTCGGTGCCATTCTGGTCAATATCAATCCGGCCTATCGCTCCAATGAACTGGACTACGCCCTGGGCCAGTCTGGCTGCCGTTGGGTAATCTGCGCGGACGCCTTCAAGACATCCGATTACCACGCCATGCTGCAGGGCCTGATCCCGGGCCTTTCCCATGGGCAGCCGGGTGCGCTGATCTGCGAGCGCTTTCCCGACCTGCGCGGTGTCGTGAGCCTGGCGCTGTCGCCGCCTCCAGGTTTCCTGGCCTGGCATGACCTGCAAGCCCGCGCCGAAGCCATCAGCCGCGAAGCCTTGGCCGAGCGGCAGGCGCAATTGCAGTGCAACGACCCGATCAATATCCAGTACACCTCTGGCACCACAGGCTTCCCCAAAGGCGCCACGCTCAGCCATCGCAACATTCTCAACAATGGCTACATGGTCGGTGAAAGCCTGGGCCTGACCGAACACGATCGCCTGGTGGTGCCGGTGCCTTTGTATCACTGTTTTGGCATGGTCATGGCCAACCTCGGCTGCATGACCCATGGCAGTGCCCTGATCTACCCCAACGACGCCTTCGACCCCCTGGCTACGCTGAGGGCAGTGGCGGAAGAAAAGGCCACCGCACTGTACGGTGTACCCACCATGTTCATCGCCGAACTCGACCACCCACAGCGCGGCGAATTCGATCTGTCGAGCCTGCGTACCGGCATCATGGCTGGGGCCACTTGCCCGATCGAGGTAATGCGTCGGGTAATCGACCAGATGCACATGGCCGAAGTGCAGATCGCCTACGGCATGACCGAGACCAGCCCGGTGTCGCTGCAGACTGGCGCCGATGACGATCTGGAACGGCGGGTGACCAGTGTCGGGCGCACCCAGCCGAGGCTGGAGAACAAGATCATCGATGCCGAGGGCAGCACCTTGCCCCGTGGTGAGATCGGCGAGCTATGCACCCGTGGCTACAGTGTGATGCTGGGTTACTGGAACAACCCCAAGGCCACTGCCGAGAGCATCGACGCCGAGGGCTGGATGCACACGGGTGACCTGGCGGTGATGGACGAGCAGGGCTACGTGCGGATCGTCGGGCGCAGCAAGGACATGATCATTCGCGGGGGAGAGAACATCTACCCGCGTGAGCTGGAGGAGTTTTTCTTCACCCACCCAGCGGTTGCCGATGTGCAGGTGATCGGGGTCCCGTGCAAGAAGTATGGTGAAGAGATCGTTGCCTGGGTGCGGTTGCATCCAGGGCATACGGCCACCGAAGACGAGTTACGCGAATGGGCGAGGGCGCGGATTGCCCACTTCAAGGTGCCCCGGTACTTCCGCTTCGTCGATGAGTTTCCGATGACGGTCACCGGTAAGGTGCAGAAGTTCAGGATGCGTGAGATCAGTGTCGAGGAATTGGCGCTGGAGTGAGTCCGTGCAGTTTGCGCTCTGGCGTGGGGCTTGTGGAAACCGGGGTTGCCGTGTGGCACCGGCTTGGCCGGTGATCGCTGGCGAGCCCGCTCCTACAAAGTCCGCTTCAGCAGATTCGGGCTGTTGAAGTTGCTCAACCTTGGATCCTCTTCCGCGCAGTCCAGCCCTTCAATCGACTGGCGCATCAGCGCTCTCTGCAAACTCCGCTCACCTGCTGCCCAGGCTTGTTCGAGCAAGGGTAATACCCGGCGCGGCAGGACGCTGAACATTGGCTGCCAGAACCCACCCTGGCGAACCATCGCGCAGCGGTCATGCTGCACGGCCAATTTGCGCAGGTCGTCGATCAGTGCCTGGTCGACCAGCGGCGCGTCGCAGGCCAGCACCACCACCCACTCATGACGTGCCTTTGCAAGCCCAGCGATCACCCCGGCCAGGGGGCCGGGGAAATCCGGGTCTGCATCGCCAACCAGTTGGTTGGCATAGGCCCGGTAGGTGTCCTGATTGCGATTGCAGGAAATCACCAGGTCATCGCTGAGAGGCCGTACCACGCGCTGCACATGCGCTACCAGCGGTTCACCCTGCCAGTCGACCAGGCCCTTGTCGCGGCCGCCCATGCGTTGGCCACGGCCGCCGGCGAGGATGAGGATGGAGCAGGGGGGCAGTGCGTCTGGCATGAAAAAGGGTTCCGGGCAGTCGATGCCGGGAACCCTCTCATTCAACGGGCTGCTTGTCCAGTCAGGTTTCGTCGGTCAACAGCTTGCCCTGGATGGCGCTGCCGCGCACGGCCAGACGCATCACCACCACGAAGAACACCGGCACGAACACCACCGCCAGGGTGGCACTGAGCATGCCGCCGATCACTCCGGTGCCGATCGCCTGCTGACTGGCCGAGCTGGCGCCGGTGGCGATGGCCAGGGGTACCACGCCGAGGATGAACGCCAGGGAGGTCATGACGATGGGGCGCAAGCGCAGACGGGCAGCCTGAACCGCAGCGTCGACGGCATCATGCCCCTGGTCGACCAGGCTCTTGGCGAACTCGATGATCAGGATGGCATTTTTGGCCGACAAACCGATCAGGGTGATCAAGCCGACCTTGAAGAACACGTCGTTGGGCATGCCGCGCAGGGTCACCGCCAGCACCGCCCCTAGCACACCCAGCGGCACCACCAGCAACACCGCGGTGGGGATCGACCAGCTTTCGTACAGTGCGGCCAGGCACAGGAACACCACCAGCAACGATAACCCCATCAGCAAGGGGGCCTGGCTGCCGGATAGACGCTCCTGCAGCGACAGGCCGGTCCATTCCAGACCCGTACCCACGGGCAACTGGGCTACCAGGCGCTCGATTTCAGCCATCGCTTCACCCGAGCTGTAACCGGCCGCCGGTTCGCCTGAGATCGACACCGCCGGGTAACCGTTGTAGCGGGTCAGTTGCACGGGTCCGCTGACCCACCTGGCCTGGACGAAGGCAGCCAGAGGTACCATCTTGCCGCTGCTGTTGCGCACATGGATGTTCAGCAGGTCTTGCACCTGACTGCGCCGGTCGCCTTCGGCCTGTACCACCACGCGTTGCATGCGCCCCTGGTTGGGGAAGTCGTTGACGTAGTTGGAACCCACCGCGGTATCCAATACCGAGCCAATGTCGGCAAACGACACACCCAGGGCATTGGCCTGGCGGCGGTCGATTTCCAGTTGCACTTGTGGGCTTTCAGCCAGCGATGACTCGCGGACATTGGTCAGCACCTTGCTCTTGGCTGCGCCGGCCAGCAACTGGTCACGGGCTGCCATCAGCTCGCCATGACCGATGCCACCTCGGTCCTGCAGGCGGAACTCGAAACCCGTCGACTCGCCCAGGCCATCGATGGGCGGTGGCAGCACCGAGAAAGCGATCGCGTCCTTGATCTGGCTGAAGGCCACGGTTGCACGGTCGGCAATCGACTGGGCGCTGTCGTCACTCCCTCGCTCGGACCAGTCCTTGAGCGTGGTGAAGGCTAGCGCGGCATTCTGCCCGCTACCTGAGAAGCTGAAGCCGAGGATCACCGTGGTGTTGCCCACCCCTGGCTCCTGAGCGTTGTGCGCTTCGATCTGCGCTGCCACCTGCTCGGTGCGCATGCGGCTGGCACCGGGTGGCAACTGAATGTCGGTAATGGTGTAGCCCTGGTCTTCGGTGGGCAGGAATGCGGTGGGCAACTGGCTGAAACCATAACCCAGAACCGCCAGCAGCGCGCCATAGACCAGCAGATAACGGCCGCTGCGTTTGAGCGCCGCCATTACCCAGCGTTGGTAGCCTTCGCTTGTCGCTTCGAAGCGACGATTGAACCATCCGAAGAACCCCTTGCGCTCATGATGCCCGCCCTTGGCCACCGGTTTGAGCAGTGTCGCGCACAGGGCCGGTGTGAGGCTCAGTGCCAGGAATGCCGAGAACAGGATCGACACCGCCATGGACACCGAGAACTGCTGGTAGATCACCCCGACCGAGCCTTTCATGAAGGCCATCGGCAGGAACACCGCCACCAGCACCAGGGTGATACCGATGATAGCGCCGCTGATCTGGCCCATGGCCTTGCGCGTCGCCGCCCTGGGCTCAAGACCTTCTTCAGCCATGATGCGCTCGACGTTCTCCACCACCACGATGGCATCGTCCACCAGGATACCGATGGCCAATACCATTCCGAACAAAGTCAGCACATTGACCGAGAAGCCCATCGCCAGCATCACGGCAAAGGTACCCATCAGCGCCACTGGCACCACCAAGGTTGGGATTAGGGTGTAGCGCAGGTTCTGCAGGAACAGGAACATGACTGCGAACACCAGCAGCATGGCCTCGAACAGGGTGTTGATCACTTGCTTGATCGACACTTTGACGAACGGCGAGGTGTCATAGGGGATGTCGTACCGGACCCCTTCGGGGAAGTAGCGTGACAGCTCCTGCATTTTTGCCCGCACCAGATCGGCAGTCTCCATGGCGTTGGCGCCGGGGGCGAGCTGTACGCTGAAGGCCGTAGCTGGCTTGCCGTTCAGGCGAGTGCCGTACTGGTATTCTTGAGCACCGATCTCAACCCGGGCGACGTCGCCGATGGTCACGCTGGAGCCGTCAGTATTGGCACGCAGCACGATGCCGGCGAATTCTTCCGGCGTGCTCAGCTGGCCCTTGACCACCACATTGGCGGTGATCTCCTGTGTGCCACGGGCGGGCAGGTCGCCGATGCTGCCAGGCGCGACCTGGGCGTTCTGCGCGGCGATGGCGGCGGCGACGTCATTGGGCGTGAGTTGGTAGCCGATCAGCTTGGCCGGGTCGATCCAGATGCGCATGGCCCGTTCGGAGCCATACAACTGCGCCTTGCCGACACCCTTGAGGCGACGGATCTCGTTCATCACGTTGCGCGCCAGGATGTCGGACAGAGCGGTCTCATCCAGGCTGCCGTCCTCGGAGGTGAGGGTCGCGAGCAACAGGAAGCCGGTGGAGACCTTCTCCACTTGCAGGCCCTGTTGGGTGACGGGGCGGGGCAGGCGCGACTCGACGACCTTGAGCCGATTCTGCACGTCGACCTGGGCCATGTCCGGATGGGTGCCGGGCTCGAAGGTGGCGGTGATGGTGGCACTGCCCAGGCTGCTTTGCGACTCGAAGTAAAGCAGGTTGTCGGCACCGTTGAGCTCTTGCTCGATCAGGCTGACCACGCTCTCGTCCATGGTCGCCGCGGAAGCGCCGGGATAGACGGCGTAGATCTCGACCTGCGGTGGCGCCACGTTGGGGTACTGGGCCACCGGCAACTGCACAATCGACAGCGCTCCGGCCAAAAGAATGAACAGCGCCACCACCCAGGCGAAGATGGGGCGGTCAATGAAGAACTGCGGCATGGATCAGGCCCTCACTGGCCGAGGTGTTGGGCAATGGGCTGGGCACCCTGGGGGGCGTCGACTTGCACCTGGTCGCCGGCCTTGATGTGTTGCAGCCCTTCGATGACCACGCGCTCACCAGGGGCCAGGCCTTCGCTGACCACCCAGCGGTCACCTTGGGCGTTGCCCAGCGCGACTTGGCGCTCGCTGACCTGGGACCGTTGGTCGACCACCAGCACCTTCGGTACCCCGGCACTGTCACGCAGGATGGCCCGTTGCGGGACACTGATACCCTTGGGTTGCAGCGCCTGTTCGAGGCGAACGCGCACGTAGCTGCCCGGCAGCAGGTCGAGATCCGGGTTGGGGAACTCGCTGCGTAGGGTGATCTGGTTGGTGCTCGGGTCGACACTGATATCGGAGAACAGCAACTTCCCCGGCAGCGGGTAGGCGCTGCCGTCGTCCTGGATCAACGTGGCACGGGCCTGGCCATCACCTGCCTGTTGCAGCTCGCCTGCCCGCAAGGCGCGGCGCAGGGCGTTGAGTTCGCGGGTCGACTGGGTGACGTCGGCATGGATCGGGTCCAATTGCTGGATGGTCGCCAGGGGCGTGGTCTCGTTCTGCCCGACCAGTGCGCCCTCGGTGACGAGCGCTCGGCCAATGCGCCCCGAGATAGGGGCGGTGACCGTGGCGTAACCCAGGTTCAGGCGTGCCCGCTCGAGCGCCGCCTTGGCTTCGGCGACCGCCGCATCGGCTTGCAGGAACGCCGCGCGCGCATTGTCGTACTCCTGGCGACTGACGGCCTTGTCGTCGACCAGCTCGCGGTAGCGTTGCTCCTGCAGCCGGGCCTGGTACAAGGTAGCCTGGGCCTTGGCCAGGGTAGCGCGGGCGCTGTCATGGTCAGCCTTGAACGGTGCCGGGTCGATCAGGAACAGCACATCGCCTTGCTTGACGTCGCTGCCTTCGCGGTACACACGCTTGAGCACCACGCCCGCCACCCGGGCGCGAACTTCGGCGGTGCGCGGGGCGAGCAGCCGGCCGCTCAGCTCGGTGCTGACTGCCAGAGGCTGCAGCTGCACGGTTTCCACGCGCACCTGGGGCTTGGGTGTTTGTTCATTGGGTTGCGAGCTGTCGTCGCATCCGGCCAGAGTCAGGGTGACAAGCGCCAGAAGCGCCATGGGGCGCAGGCGCGAAGGGAAAGAAATAGGCATACCGATCTTCCGATGATGAGCGTGCGTATCCTAAGGCAGCCGAGGGCTGGCTGCCTGTTACCAGCTGTAGGGCGAGTGTGAAAAAGTGTGAAGAATGGCCCTGACGAAGCGTAGGATTCTATATCCTGCCTGCCTCTTTTTATGTATCAAAGTGCGTATGCCAAACCTTCTTCTGGTCGAAGACGACAGCGCGTTGTCCGAGCTGATTGCCAGCTACCTCCAACGAAACGACTACCATGTGCAGGTGATTGCCCGTGGCGACCATGTCCTGGACGCATTCCATCAACAAAAGCCCGACCTGGTGATACTCGACCTGATGCTGCCGGGCCTCGATGGCCTGCAGGTGTGTCGCTTGCTGCGCCAGGCCTCGCAGAGCCTGCCCATTCTGATGCTCACCGCCCGTGATGACAGTCACGATCAGGTCTTGGGGTTGGAGATGGGCGCGGACGACTATGTCACCAAGCCCTGCGAGCCCAGGGTATTGCTGGCCCGCGTGCGCACCCTGTTGCGCCGTAGCAGCGTCAACGAGCCGCGCCTGGAAAGTGATCTGATCCAGGTGGGGAGTTTGCGCATCGACCTGGCCGAACGCGCGGTGACGTGGCGGGGCGAAGAAGTGGAACTGTCGAGCGGCGAGTACAACCTGCTGGTGGTGTTGGCGCGCAGTGCCGGCGAGGTGCTGAGCCGCGATCGCATTCTGCAGGAACTGCGGGGTATCGAATTCAACGGCACCGATCGCTCGGTGGACGTCGCCATTTCCAAGCTGCGTCGCAAGTTCGACGACAATGCCGGCGAAGCGCGCAAGATCAAGACCGTTTGGGGCAAGGGATACCTGTTCAGTCGTGTCGAGTGGGAGTGCTGAACCCGCATGCTGAAAATCCTGGTGCGCCTGTACCTAGTGATCATCGTCGCCTACGCCGGTGCCTTGCTGTTGATTCCGGATGCCATCGTCGGACTGTTCCAGGACCGCTTCATGGCCTATAACCTGGAGCAGGCCAAAGGTGTACAGACCTTGATCGTCCGCCAGTTCCAACAGACCCCGTCCGAGCAGTGGCCGACGGTGGAGCGGGACCTGGCCAAGGTGTTCGAGCCGCTCCAGGTCCAATTGCTGCGCAATGACCAGGCGGGCTTGAGCCGCGACGAACAGGCGCGTCTGGCGCAAGGGCTTTATGCGGTGCGTATCGGCGATTGGGGTTACTACGAGACCGTTTTGGCCCCGCTGAACAATGACTGGCTGGTACGCTTGCATGCGCCGCCCGATCCGCTGGACATCAACCTGTTGTCCTGGGGCGTTACCGTGTTGATTGGCGCGGCCATGCTGGGATGCCTGCTGCTGTGGGTGTGGCCGCACTGGCGTGACCTTGAGCGACTCAAGGAGACCGCAAGGCGTCTGGGCCAAGGGCAGATGGCCGAGCGCACGCACATTTCGCCGCATTCCAACATCGGAGAACTGGCGGGAGTGTTCGACACCATGGCCAGTGACCTGGAACGGCATGTGAATCAGCAACGTGAACTGCTGAACGCGGTTTCCCATGAGCTGCGCACGCCGCTGACCCGCCTGGATTTCGGCCTCGTGCTGCTGTTCGATGAAGTGCCGCCAGCCAGTCGCAAACGCCTGCTTGAACTCGTTGGGCATGTGCGCGAGCTGGATGAGCTGGTGCTTGAGTTGTTGTCCTATAGCCGCTTGTACAACGCCGACCAGGCCCGTGAGCGGGTCGAGGTGTCGCTGCTGGAGTTGGTCGACAGCGTGCTGGGCGGTTTTGCCGAGGAGCTGGACGGCCGTGGTATCCAATGGGAAGTGCGCGCAGAGGGCATGTTGCCGCGCTTCGTGCTCGACCCGAGGTTGACCGCGCGTGCAGTGCAGAACCTCGTGCGCAACGCCATGCGTTATTGCGACCAGAGCCTGTTGCTGCGCTTGCGGCAGGAGGAGGACGGGGCCTGCCTGCTGACCGTGGAGGATGATGGCATCGGTATTCCGCCCGAAGAACGCGAACGCATCTTCCAGCCGTTCTATCGCCTGGATCGCAGCCGTGACCGCAACACCGGTGGGTTTGGCTTGGGGCTGGCGATCAGCCGAAGGGCGATCGAGGGGCAGGGCGGGACATTGACCGTGGCGCAGTCGGCGTTAGGGGGGGCGCAGTTCAGGATTCGTCTGCCGGCGTCTTCCTAGGCGAGGAATCCGGGTGAGGTGGGCGGGTCCTGAGCATCCTGCTTGAGGGTGAAGTAGACGGCGGCGCCGCACAGGCCAACCAGTCCCACGCTGGCCACGATGATGTCGCCCAGGACCATGCCGAGGACTAAAACCAACAAACTGAGGCGTGAGAGGGTGGTCATGGCGAGCTCCGTGGCGATTGGTCCGTCCCTGTTCCCTACCTTAACGCGTTGGATCCGATTTTGCAGCGCCAATATCGAGGGGTACAAATGTTCTCTTTCCGTTTCGCTGCGTTCTATAGTCGGCCTATAATCGTCTGTAAAATCGCGCGCTTCTATAATTGGTCTATAATTGCTCTATAGTTTCCTATAACCGACGCTCAAAGGACCGGAATGACCGAAACCCTCTATCACCGACCCGCCCTGGCTGCGCGGCTTTCCAAACTGATCTTGCAGGTCGCGGTGGGCAGTGCTGCCAGCTCGGGCGTTTTCCTGGCGGCGCCACGGCGTACCGGTAAGTCCACCTTCGCCCGTGAAGACCTGCGGCCTGCCTTGGAGGCAACAGGGGCGATCGTGCTGTACGCCGACTTGTGGAAAGACCTGAAGAAAGACCCTGGCCAGGTCATCGTCGAGGCGGTACGCGAAGCGGTCGGGCGCAATGAGGGTTTCATCACACGGCTGGCACGGTCGTCGGGGATGGAGAAGGTCGTAGTCGGTGGCCTCAACTTCAGCCTGGACAAGATTGGCCTGGGCAAGGACATCGACCTGACGGCAGCGTTGGTGGCACTTTCCGATGAGTCGAAGAAGATCATCGTGCTGATCATCGACGAAGCGCAACATGCGATCACCACCGACGAAGGCGTGGCAGCACTGTTCGCGCTCAAGGCGGCGAGGGACGAGCTCAACAGCTCAAGGCACTACGGCCTGCGCATCGTTTGCACCGGTTCGAATCGGGACAAGCTGGCGATGTTGCGCAACAGCAAGGACCAGGCATTCTTTGGCGCTTCGATGGTGCAGTTTCCAACGCTGGACCAGGACTTCATCGACTGGTTCTGCGCCAACGTCGATCTTGCCGGAGCACTGGACCCTGCTCAGGTGTTCCAGCTGTTCAAGGAGAGTGGTTATCGTCCTGAACTGCTGGGCGCGGCAGCCGACGAGATCCGATTCGACTTCGTCATCGAGCCGGATGCGATTCCTGCACGCTTTGCCGAACGGGTGCGCGCCCAGGCCGATGAGCTGAACGCCAACCTCAGGAAGGTAATTCACAGCCTGACCCCGATCCAGTCGGCGGTGATTCGGGTGATGAGCGTCAAGGGCGATGACTACGCGCCCTTCGAAGCGCCGACCATGGTGCTTTACGGCAAGGCCATGACCCTGGCGGGCATCGAGGCGAGTGACGTCCATGTCGAGGTTCCCGGCGTGCAGCAGGCCCTGATCGCGCTACAGCAGAAGAAACTGGTGTGGAAAGCCTCGCGAGGCGTGTACGCGGTCGATGACTCGGTGATTGCCGAAGTGCTTCGCGCCGATGGCCTGCTCGAAGGTCTGGAATGAGCCCGCTCGAAGGCGGCGCGGGGTCTTGAGCTACGAACCTTCATAACGTCTATAGCGAACCTGCCTATGGCCAGCGGATGCCCAGGGCTAGACTGAGCAGGTTGAGCCTGTCGACCTGCTGACGCCACAATAAAAAAGGGCTGTATCCGCCGAACGTTGATTTTCCTATCGGGGCGCGTCGGAGAATTGCCACATGAAACGCACGTCCAGCATTCGCCCATCACTTTCCATTGCCCGTCATGCGCTGGTACCGCTGTTTGCGGCCCTACTGGTGACGGGGTGCGCCCATGACCCGGATATCCGGATGGGGCATGACAATGTGGCCGGGACCACGCTGAAAAGCCCGCCCGACTTCATAAAATGCGTACGGGATGAGCTTCCTGCGGGTGAGAAGGCATTCATGCGCGAAGACAACCATGCGCTGGCGCTGTTCCTCGAAAGCACGGACCCACGACAGTCCACCGGCCTGGTCGAGATTCGCCCGTCTGGAACGCAGCATCACTATTCCGCTTATCAACGCGATGCCTGGTACGACAAGGGCAGGTTGTTGGACGCAGCACTGATGTGCTCGTGAGTTGTCTGATCGCCGTGGGAAGGGTCAGGGAGCCTTGGAGCTCCCTGTCTTGCACGTTTACTTGCAATTGCCCGCTTTGCGATACCCGGCAGCCTGAGCCTGGGATTCCGACTCGAACATGACCTGGTTCTTTTGGGAGAGCTGGTAGTAGCCGGGGCAACCAGTGGCAAGGTGATACACATGGCTGTTGCGGTTGCCGAGCACGGCACCGGAAGTCGCGTTGCTGGCAACGGTACGCTCGGCGGGCTTGGCCGTGGCAGTTTTTGCCGCCACGGCGGCGACCACACCGTCACCCACTGGCTTGTAGCCGAGCGACCAGGTGCGCTCACCGGTCACGAATGGGTTGGAGTGCCCCATGATCCGAGCGATGCGGGCGTTGCGTTCTTTTTCCCAGGCGGACACCGGGTGCTGCTTGTTCCAGGCCATCAGCAACTGCTGTTGCTGACGCGACATGCTCAGCTTGTAGCGATCGAACATGTAGAAGGTGGTGCGGGCAACCAGGCCTTTGACTTCGTCGCGGGGTTCCGCGGCCTTCTGCTGGAAGTCGATCTTGGTCGTGCACTGACCGTATTGCGGGGCGACGCCCGAGGCCATGCCGTAGTTGAAGTTGCTGCGGTCGCCATTCACTTCCCCCACGGCAGGGTAGAGGTTGAACAGGTCTGCCTCCATCGCGCGGAAAATAGGGTCTTCGTCCACGCACTGCTCGCGCCCACCGTTCTGCCAGCATTGGCGCTGATGGCCGAAGGTCCAGGCCGGGACGATGTGTTCCCATTCGGTGCGCTCGGCCCGGTTTTTCTGCTTGCGGGTTTCGTAGCCGCAGGAGGCGGGATCGATCCGACCGCCGGATTTACCAACCCAGGTCCACTTGCAGCCGCAGTACAGGTCCCCCATGGCGCTGTTGGCCTGGTCAAGGTAGACCTGCTGTTTGGCGATGACTTTGGCTTCGGTGAACGTGGCGGGTGGAGTAGCGAAGGCGCAGGGAATGGCAGAGAAGGCTAAGGTTATGACATACAACAGTTTTTTCATGGCGCACGGTAATTTGACTCTGGGGCGCCGGAGTATACATAAAAGGCCGTGGGGGAGCCCCACGGCCGTACTGCTCACGGTTCAGTGCCCACCTTTCATGCGGCGCGCGCACAGGTAGAGCGCCAGGCCAACCAGGGCGGCAGCAGCGCCGATGTAACCCGTACTCGTCCACCCCAAGCCGGCAGTGATCGCCATTCCGCCAAACCAGGGACCGAGCGCATTGGCCAGGTTGAATGCTGCATGGTTCGACGCCGCTGCCAGGCTTGGGGCTTCATGGGCGATATCCATCAAACGAATCTGCAGGGGCGCTGCCAATGCGATCATGGTGCCGACCAGGCCAATCCCCAGCAGCAGCGACCACAGTGCGCTGGCGGCGAACGAGAAGAACAGCAGCACCGCCATCGACCATACCAGCACCAGCCCAACGGCGCGGAACTGCCAACGGTCGAACAGCTTGCCGCCTGCGATGTTACCGACGATGCCGCCGACCCCGAATGCTGCCAGGCCAAATGGAATCCACTGCGGTGACACCTGGGTGACTTCGAGCATGGTCGGGGCCAGGTAGCTGAACACGCAGAACATACCCGCAAAGCCAATGGAGGCGATGGCCAGTGCCATCCACACCTGTGGCAGCCGGAAGGCCTGCAGCTCCTTGCGTGGGTCGCTGCGCACCTCGTCATGGCGCTGGGGCACGAAGCGCCAGACCATGGCGATGGTGCACAGGGCGATCATCCCGACCAGCACGAAAGCGGAACGCCAGCCAAAGAATTGCCCGAGGAAAGTGGCGACCGGGTTGCCCAGCAACATCGCCAAGGTCAGCCCCATCATGACCCGCGCCACCGCGCTGGCACGCTGATCGGTCGGCACCATGCTCGAAACCACTACCGCCGCGATACCAAAGTATGCTCCATGGGGAAGCCCGCTGATGAACCGGAAGGCGACCAGGCTGGCGAACGAGGGTGCGAATGCTGTGGCCAGGTTACCGATGGCATAAAGCGCCATCAACCACAGCAACAGGTGCTTGCGCAGCAGCCTGGCGCCCAGAATAGCCAGTGTCGGTGCACCGACCATCACCCCCAGGGCGTAGGCACTGATCGCATGGCCCACCTGAGGCTCGCTCAATTGCAGGTTATTGGCGATATCGGGCATCAAGCCCATGATGGCGAACTCGCCGGTACCGATGGCGAAGCTGCCCAGCGCCAGGGCGGCCTCCATCTTGGCAACGGTGGACGTGCTGCGCACTGGCGGTGGCGCTTGAATAACAGACATCGAGATCCTTATTGAAACATGCTGAAACGGTAAAGGGGGGATCTTAGACAATCCACGACTGCAGCGTCGAGGACCGGGGTGGCCGTCGGTCATTGCGCCGAGGCATGGCGTTACTAGCTATGAGGCGTTCGCTAACAGGCCGAGAGGCCATCGATAACCCACTGATAATCGTGAAAATGAATCAGGAGGCTGTCGTGAAGCTGGAAAAGCGCAGTATCGAGTTTGTCCCCCATAGCGAGCGTTACGGCACCCCCCGACGTTTGTTCACTATCTGGTTCAGTTCCAATTTCCAGGTCACGGCCTTGATGGTCGGCACGCTGGGTATTGCGTCAGGCTTGAGTTTCGTCTGGACATTGCTGGGCTTGTTGATCGGTAACCTGGTCGGCACCGTGTTCATGGCCGCGCACTCGGCCCAGGGCCCGCACCTGGGCATTCCACAAATGATCCAGAGCCGCGCGCAATTCGGCGTCTATGGCGCAGCCATTCCGCTGTTGGTGATGGTTGTTGCGGCAGTGTTGTTTCTGGCCGCCAGTGGCGTGCTCATGCGCGATGCCTTGAAGGCGCTGATGCCGATGAGCGATGACCAGGCCATCGTACTGGTTGGTGTGCTGACCTTCGTTATCGGTTTCGTTGGCTATGAACTGATCCACCGCTTGGGCGCCTGGATGAGCGTTTTGTCGACGCTGGTGTTCGCCACCGCCATGGTGCTGATCCTGTTGTACCCGCTGGACCCGGCCGCGACCATGGCGCCGAGCACCGGTTTCTCGTTCGCAGCGTTCAATTTGGTCATCGCCCAGGCAGCTTCATGGACATTGGGCTATGGCCCTTATGTGGCTGATTATTCACGCTACCTGCCGGCCAATGTACGCACCCGCGACACATTCTGGACGACCTATTGCGGTTGTGCGTTGGGTTCATTCGCCATGATGGCGCTTGGTGCCTTGTTGGCCGTGGCCATACCCACCGCGCTCGGCCACGACCCGGCCACCGCGATTGCCTCGTTGTTCGGACCGTGGGCACCGCTGGCGCTGGCTGTGATCGCGTTGGGCGTCATCCAGTACAACGTGCTTTGCCTCTACAGCGCTTACATGTCCACGGTGACGATCTTCGGTGCATTCGGCGAGCTCAAGCAGGTCACAGCAGCAGCCAAAGCCGTGGTGATGGCGGTACTGAGCATTGCCGCAACCCTGATCGCGATCGCCACCCAGTACCACTTCGACACCTTCTTCGCCGACATTCTGATCGGTCAGCTGTACCTGTTGATCCCCTGGAGCGCGATCAACCTGGTGGACTACTACTGGGTCTGCCGAGGCCACTACTCGGTGGCTGACCTTTACGATATCAAGGGCCGCTACGGGCGCTTCAACCGGCGGACCCTGGCGGTCTATGCGGTCTCCATCATTGGCACGATACCGTTCATGAAGCTGTCGTTCTACACCGGGTTCATTGCCCAGTGGCTGGACGCTGATATCAGCTGGGCCATGGGTTTGGTGCTGGCTGGGGCGCTGTACTGCATGGTCAACAGCCGACCGGCTAGTGCGAGCGCCGGGTTGTATGGCCAGCACCCGGTAGAGTGAATCATCGCGTCAGTGGGCGTCGGCGGACGGTTGACGCGACGTTCGTCGAGGCTAGCCGGGACCGCCGTTAGCCAAGTGATGACTGTAGGTTGGCAAGGCCGGAGTTTCAGACTCTCCTTGCCAGCTCTTGTGCAAGGTAAGGTGCAGTACGGCTGCCCTTGACCTGAGCGACGTGGTCGACTGTCCCCGTCGCCACGACCCGGCCACCTGCATGTCCCGCACCCGGCCCGATGTCGATGACCCAGTCAGCCTGTGCAACCACGCGCATGTCGTGCTCGATCACCACTACACTGTTGCCGGCATCGACCAGGCGCTGCAGTTGCGCCATCAGGCGGTCGGCATCGGCTACGTGCAAGCCTGTGGTCGGCTCGTCGAGCACATACAGGGTGCGGCCGCGCTGACTGCGCTGCAGCTCAGTGGCCAACTTGATGCGTTGGGCCTCGCCACCGGACAGCTCGGTGGCCGGTTGACCCAGGCGCAGGTAGCCCAGGCCGATCTCACGCAGGACCTGCAGTGAGCGCAATACGGCCGGTTCATCGGCGAAGCTGTCGCAGGCTTGCTCCACAGTCATGCGCAGCACATCGGCGATGGTGTGGCCGTTCCAGCGGACAGCGAGGGTTTCTTCGTTGTAACGGGCACCGTGGCAGGTGGGGCAGGGGGCATAGACGCTAGGCATGAACAGCAGCTCGACGCTGACGAAGCCTTCACCTTCGCAGGTATCGCAGCGTCCCTTGGCCACGTTGAACGAAAAGCGTCCGGCGTCGTAGCGGCGCTTGCGTGCCTGCTCGGTGGCGGCGAACAATTTGCGAACCGGGTCGAACAATCCGGTGTAGGTGGCAAGGTTGGAGCGTGGGGTGCGGCCGATTGGCTTTTGGTCCACCTGCACGACACGTTGCACGGCATGCACGTCACCACCGAGGTGGCCGCTGGTGCGTTCGATGATGGTCGGCCCTTCAACGCTGCTGTCGTCGGTGTTCTCTTCCGGTTCGTGCCCCAGGTGAAGCAGCATCAACTCAGGCAAAGCCTGGGCGATCAGGCTCGATTTGCCGGAGCCGGAAATACCCGTGACCGCCGTGAGCACGCCAAGTGGCACGCGGGTATCGACGCCCTGCAGGTTGTGCCGGCGGATCCCCTGTAGCTCCAGCCAACCGGTGGGCGTGCGGGCATGACTGGCGGGGGTGGGCAACTGCTCGAACAGGTAATGGGCAGTGTGGGACTCGGCCACTTCACGCAAACCGGCCGGCGGACCGCTGTACAGCACCCGTCCACCGCGCTCGCCGGCATCGGGGCCGACGTCCACCAACCACTGAGCGCGGCGCATCAACTCAAGGTCGTGCTCGACCACGAATACCGAGTTTCCAGCAACGCGCAGCCGGTCGAGGGCATCGTACAGCGCCTGGCTGTCAGAAGGGTGCAACCCGGCGGAGGGCTCGTCGAGCACATACACCACGCCAAACAGCAAGGCACTCAGTTGCGTGGCCAGGCGCAGGCGCTGAAGCTCGCCGGTCGACAATGTCGGTGTGGCGCGCTCCAGGGTGAGGTAGCCAAGGCCCAGTTGCTGCAGGGTACGCAGGCGCGTCAGCACGCCTTCGGCCAGGCGCTGCGCGGCCAGTTGTTTTTCTGCCGAGCGCGTGAAATGCGCATTGGTCTCGCCCTGGGCGACCGGTTCGAGCAGTGCTGCCACCTGGTCCAGCGGCATCTGCGCCAGGGTGCCGATATCCACTCCACAGAAGGTCACCGACAACGCTTCGGGCTTGAGGCGCTTGCCGGCACAAGCCGGACAGGGGTGGCCTTGCATGAAGCGCGACACGCGCTTTCGCATCAGGGCACTCTGGCTATTGGCGAAGGTATGCAGCACATAGCGCCGGGCGCCGGTGAAGGTGCCCATGTAGCTGGGTTCGAGCTTGCGCTTGAGCGCAATACGGGTTTCGGCGGGTGTGAGTCCGGCGTAAACCGGCACCGTGGGCGACTCTTCAGTGAACAGGATCCAGTCGCGGTCCTTCTGCGGCAGATCCTTCCAGGGCTTGTCGACGTCGTAGCCCAAGGTCACCAGGATGTCGCGCAGGTTCTGCCCGTGCCACGCCGGAGGCCATGCGGCAATCGCCCGGTCACGGATGCTCAGGGATGGGTCGGGGACCAGGGTCGCTTCGGTGACCTGGAAGACATGCCCCAGCCCATGGCACGCCGGGCAGGCACCTTGCGGTGTGTTGGGCGAGAAATCTTCGGCATACAGCATGCTCTGCCCGGGCGGATAGTGGCCCGCGCGGGAGTACATCATCCGCAGCAGGCTGGACAGGTTGGTGACGCTGCCGACCGAGGAGCGGGCATTGCTTGCCCCGCGTTGCTGTTGCAGTGCCACCGCCGGCGGCAAACCATCGATGGCGTCGACATCCGGCACGCCCACCTGGTCGATCAGGCGCCTGGCATAAGGGGCCACGGATTCGAAATAGCGCCGCTGCGCTTCGGCGTACAGGGTGCCGAAGGCCAAGGAAGACTTGCCCGAGCCGGACACGCCGGAAAACACCACCAATGCATCGCGGGGGATGGCGACATCCACCTCCTTGAGGTTGTGTTCACGTGCGCCGCGCACCACCACACAGCCTTCGCTGTCGAGGTGGCTGGGCTTGGTCGATGAAGGAGGGCGGGTCATGGGCGGCTCGGTGTTGGGCAATAGAGGGTACGGTAGCCAATGTCTGGCTTGGCTGCCTACCGCGGAGCGTCATGCAAGGGGCCATAAACACTTCGGCTGGTGTCGTTCGGCGTTTCCAACGCCAGCCAGTCAAATTCGATATGGCCGGCATCGGAATCTGGTATTACATCTGTCCGGCCCGCGCTGTTTAGCATCGTCGACGTCTTCCTGTCGACGAGAACAACAACGTGAACCTTGGAAAGATCATTACCCGCAGTGCCCGCTACTGGCCTGACCACACCGCCGTGGCGGACCGTCAGACGCGCTTGACCTATGCCCAGCTGGAGCACCGTAGCAACCGACTGGCCTCGGGGCTGGGGGCACTGGGTGTGGCCGCCGGTGAACATGTGGCGATCCTGGCAGCCAACCGTGTGGAGTTGGTGGAGGCGGAGGTCGCCCTGTACAAGGCGGCGATGGTCAAGGTGCCGATCAACGCGCGGTTGTCGCTGGATGAAGTGGTGCGGGTGCTGGAAGACGCTTGCAGCGTTGCGCTGATCACCGATGCCACCTTCGCCCGCGCGCTGGCCGAGCGACGCGAGACGTTACCGATGTTGCGCAAGGTTATCGCGCTGGAAGGCGATGACGGTGACCTGCGATACGACGCGCTGCTCGAACTCGGTAGCGAAGCGCCGTTTTGCCGGGACCCTGACGACGATGCGCTGGCGGTGCTGCACTATACCTCGGGTAGCTCCGGTGTGCTGAAGGCGGCCATGCTGTCGTTCGGCAACCGTAAGGCCCTGGTGCGCAAGAGTATCGCCAGCCCCACGCGTCGCTCCGGACCTGATGACGTCATGGCCCACGTAGGGCCGATCACCCATGCCAGCGGTATGCAGATCATGCCGCTGCTGGCAGTCGGCGCATGCAACCTCCTGCTGGACCGTTTTGACGATTCGCTGTTGCTGGAGACCATCCAGCGTGAGCGGGTGACCCGGCTGTTCCTGGTGCCGGCGATGATCAACCGGCTGGTGAACTTCCCTGGTGTCGAGCGCTTCGACCTGTCCAGCCTGAAGCTGGTCATGTATGGCGCTGCCCCCATGGCGCCGGCCCTGGTGAAGAAGGCCATCGAACTGTTCGGGCCGATCCTCGCGCAAGGTTACGGTGCTGGCGAGACCTGTTCGCTGGTGACCGTGCTGACCGAGCAGGACCATCTGGTCGAGGATGGCAATTACCAGCGCCTGGCTTCATGCGGGCGGTGCTATTTCGAGACCGATTTGCGGGTGGTGAACGAGGCCTTCGAGGATGTGGCGCCGGGCGAGGTCGGCGAGATCGTCGTCAAGGGGCCAGACATCATGCAGGGCTACTGGCGTGCGCCGGCGCTCACCGCCGAAGTCATGCGTGACGGCTACTACCTCACCGGCGACCTGGCGACCGTCGATGCCCAGGGCTACGTGTTCATCGTCGACCGCAAGAAGGAGATGATCATCTCCGGTGGGTTCAACGTGTACCCCAGCGAAGTGGAGCAGGTGATCTATGGCTTCCCCGAAGTGTTCGAGGCGGCGGTAGTCGGCGTCCCCGACGAACAGTGGGGCGAAGCGGTGCGCGCGGTGGTGGTGCTCAAGCCTGGGGCACAGCTGGATGCGGCTGAGCTGATCGAGCGCTGCGGCCGCGCCCTGGCCGGATTCAAGAAGCCACGCGGTGTGGATTTCGTCGCCGAACTACCGAAGAACCCCAATGGCAAGGTCGTGCGCCGACTGGTCCGCGAAGCCTACTGGCAACACAGCGAACGTCGTATCTAATCAGGGAGCATCAGCATGTATCAACCAAGTGCAAAGGCTGCGCAGATCATCGAAGCCATCGAAGGTTTCGTCCGCGACCAGGTTCGTCCGCTGGAGCAAGAGGCACAGTTGGACTGGGCACGTCCGCACCCGCAGGCAGTGCTGCGCCAGGTGTGGAAACGCGCCAGTGAACAAGGTCTTTACAAGGTCATGTTGCCAGAAAGCATGGGCGGTGCCGGCCTGAACGTCGCGGACCTGTGCGCGGTGAAGGAGGCCACGGTGCTGACCGGGTCGATGCTCGCGCCGCATGTACTGGGCGAGTTGTCCGGGCCGCCGCGCGTCGGCCACCTGTTCAAAGTAGCCAGCCCTTATCAGGTCGAGACCTTCCTACAGCCAGTGTGCCGCGCCGAAAAAGCCGTGTGTTTCGCCCTGACCGAGGCCGAGGCAGGCTCGGATGCAACGGCCATTCGCACCCAGGCACGGCGTGAAGGCGATCATTATGTGCTCAGCGGCAGCAAGCGCTACATTTCCGGTGCGACCTATGCCGACCTGGCAGTGCTGCTGGCGGTGACCGGTCCGGGGCAGGGCGCCCAGGGGATTTCGGCGTTCTTCGTCGACCTGAAGGCTCGGGGCGTACGTGTCGAGAGCGACTATTCAGTGATGTCCGGCGGCGGAGCCCATGGCGATATCGTGCTGGACGAAGTGCGTGTGCCAGCGGCCAACCTGATCGGTGAGGAGGGGCAGGGCTTCAAGCTCGCCATGGGCCGCATCACCCTCAATCGCTTGCTACATTGCCCAACCCTGCTGGGTATGGCCGGCCTGGCCCTGAACCTGTCGATCGAGCATGCGCGTACGCGCAAGCAGTTCGGCCAGCCGATCGCCATGTTCCAGGCGGTGAACCATATGATCGCCGACATGGCCACCGAACTGCATGCCGCGCGCAGCATGGTGTATGCAACCGCCCAGGTGAACGACGCCGGAGGCGATATTCGCACCCAGGCGCCGATGTGCAAGCTGTTCGTCTCCGAAGCGGCGTTTCGTATCGCCGACAAAGCGGTGCAGGTGCATGGCGGGGCCGGGCTGATGCAGGGCCATCCCGTGGAGTGGATTTTCCGCGCCACGCGGATGATGCGTATCCTCACCGGTACCAGCGAGATCCAACGCAACACCATCGCCAAAGGCGTATTGATGCCTGCGTGACCGTCGGGCCGCCCTTGGGGCGGCCTTGCAACACCCCACAACAAGAACAAGAGTACTTGCCATGACTGCAGATTCTTCGCTGCCCAACCCTCGTACGGCCTGGCTGGTGGCCGTCCTGCTGGCCTTGCTGATGCTGGTGAACTTCCTCGACAAGGTGGTGATCGGCCTGGTGGCGGTGCCGATGAGCGCCGAATTGGGCCTGACGGCCACTGAGTTCGGTCTGATCGGTGGCGCTTTGCATTGGTGCTTTGCCGCATCGGCCGTGGTCGGTGGCTTCATGGCCAACCGGCGCCCGACACGGACCTTGCTGTTGGGCATGGGCCTTTTCTGGGCAGTGATACAACTGCCGATGCTGTTCGCCACCTCACTCTGGGCGATCGTTGCCTGCCGCGTGTTGCTGGGCATCGGTGAGGGACCGGCATCACCGGTGGCGACCCATGCGCTGTACAAGTGGTTCCCCAATGACCGACGCAACCTGCCGGTAGCGTTGCTGCATGCCGGTAGTGCCATGGGGCTGCTGGTGGCGGGCGCGATGATCCCCTGGGTCAGCCTGCACTATGGCTGGCGCACCAACTTCATTATCCTTGCGCTGATCGGCCTGGTCTGGTGCCTGCTCTGGTGGCGACTGGGTAAGGAGGGCACCCTCGAGCGCCTGCGTGCCAGCCAACTCAGGGCGGATGATACGGCGATACCGTATCGCAGGTTGTTGAGCGACCCCAGCGTCCTTGGCAACTACCTTTGCCACTTCGCAGCCAACTGGTCGCTGGCCCTGACCTTGACCTGGGTGCCCAGTTACCTGCAGGTCGGCCTGGGTATCGATCCGCTGCAGACGGGGCACATCTTCGTCATGTTCGTGGTGGTGACCACGCCGCTAAGCCTGTTGTTGGCCTGGCTATCGCAGCGTCTGATGCGCCGAGGCATGCCGTCGCGGGTGGCGCGCGGAGTCTTCGTCTCGCTGTGCCTGGTGCTGGGAGGGCTACTGTCGGCATCGTTGATCCTGCCTGGGCTGAGCACTGCGGTACGGGTTGCCGCGCTAACCTTCAGTGGGGGCCTGGCGTTGGTGATGTACTCGGTGGGGCCGGCGATGCTCGCCGAGTTCACCCCGGCGGCCCAGCGTGGCGGCATCCTCGCGATGGGCAATGGTATCGCTTCACTGGCCGGCCTGGCAGCACCGGTGGTGACTGGTCTGCTGGTGCAGGGCGCGGGGGCCGAACACCCGGCCGGTTACGCCCAGGGTTTCCTGGTATGTGGCGCGGTGCTGGTGCTGGCCGGATTGGTTGGCCTGGCGACCTTGAATCCGCAGCGCACGTTACAGCGCTTGCGCGAGCCAGCTGTGGTCAAGCGGGGTGTCCGGGTGCGCTCTCAGACCGCAAGCTGAACACCAAGCACGGACTCCAATGGCTCAGCCTCACACCCAATCAGCTCGCCCCGCCAACGGCCACTGTTGACCAGGTCGACCAACACGCCTCGCACCAGGTCGCGCAGGCAGCCAGCGGCGAACGACAGCGGCTTGTGGCGCGAATGGGCCAAGGCGATGGTGCGGCTGATGCGCGGTTCGACAATGCGTCGCGCCGCCGTGGGTTCAAGCAGTTCACTGAGCGGCGGCCAGTTGCTGATGGTCGCCGCCAGGCCTGCACGCACCAGGCTGGCGATGCCGGGAGCCGATTGCTGTTCATAGGCCGCTGCCAAGGGCACGCCCGCTTCCATGGCTGCCTGCTCGATGCGGCGGCGCAGGTGTAGCGCGCGGGGTGGCAGGACCAACCGGGTGGCCGCCGCTTCGGCCAGGGTGATGGTGTCGGCGGCACCCGGCGCGCTGGCGCCGACCCAGTAGAGGGCCTCGGTGAAGATTGCCTCGGCTTCCACATGCTCGAGCTCCTCGGCGTTGGGCACCACACCAAAATCCACTTTGCCCAGTTCGATGGCCTGGCCACCCTCTCGGCTCAGGCCATCCCACACCGTCAGGGTCACCCCGGGGAAGCGCTGTTCGGCGCGCCTGACGATTTCCGGTAGCAGCAAGTCGGCGGCCGTGGCCGGAATGGAGATGGCCACATGGCCTTTAGGGTCGCCGCGGCTGGATTTCAGCTCGTCCTTGACCGAGTCGAGTTTCTGCACAACCTGGCGGGCCACCTCGTACAACTGGCGCCCGGCGTCGGTCAGGGCAATGCCGTCGTGCTGGCGGTCGAGCAACTGCATCTCCAGTTCACTCTCCAGCAGGCCGATCTGCCTGCTCAACGCAGGTTGGGCGATATAGGACCGGCGTGAGGCGGAAGAGAAGCTGCCAGCTTCGACGATGGCGATCAGGTAACGGAGCTGTTTCAAGGTCATTGGAGCGGTTCCAAGGGTATGCCGAACTGATATGGCACGTATCCGAACACGTTATTTGTGGGGTTCGAAGCGCGGCTCCTAGTATCACCCCGAAAGGGCAGGCCAAGGCAAGCCCGGTCAGGTCCGGTAAATACAAGAGGCCACGCGATATGAAATCTTTAGCACTGCTGCGCTGCATCCTGCTCGTCCACGCCAGCCTGTTGGCCCCGCACCTGGGGGCGACACCGATGACCGAGGAACTGACACCCGTGGGCGCCGAACGAGGGCCTACCCGCGATGGCAGTGTCCCGGCATGGACTGGCGGTTTGCAAGCGGGTCAGGTATCGCTGTCGGTCAACGGTACGCCACTGGATCCCTACGCCGATGAGCAGCCGCTGTACGTCATCACCGCGCAGAACTACCAGCGCTATCGTCAGCAGCTCACGGATGGACAAGTGGCCTTGATCGAGCGTTATCCCCAGTCGTTTCGCCTACCTGTCTACCCGTCGCATCGCAGTGTCGCGGTGTCGACCCAAGTGGCCGAGTGGGCGCGGCACAACGCTAGCAGCGTTCATTTGACCAACGATGGCAATGGCTTGCAGGGCTTTGCCGGAGTGCTCGCATTTCCGCAGCCGAGCAACGGCCTGCAAGTGCTATGGAATCACCTCACGCGACCGCGAAATGGCAGCTACAGCCTGGCCTCGGACAGTGTCACCCCACGGGGAGACGGACGCTTCGTCACGATGAGCATGCAACAGACCTTCGCCCGACCCGATGTACTGGCCGAAGGTCGGACCGGCAACGTGTTGTACTACCTGAGCTACCGTCTGACCGCGCCGTCGCGCCTGGCCGGCGACGCCGTGGTGCTGCACGAAACCCTCGACCAGGTGGCGCAGCCGCGCTTGTCGTGGTTGTACAGCAGCAGCCAGCGGCGGGTTCGTCGCGCACCGGCGCTGGCCTATGACAGCATCACCCCGGGCACTGCCGGCCTGCGAACCGCCGACAGCCGGGATATGTTCAACGGCGCTCCAGACCTCTATGAATGGACTTTGGTCGGTAAGAAGACCCTGCACGTGCCCTATAACAGCTATCGCCTGGCATCGCCGCTGGTCGGTTATGCAGCACTGGTCGGCCCAGGCCATGTCACCCCGCAGTTGACCCGTTACGAGCTGCACCGGGTCTGGGAACTGGTGGGCACCCTGAAGCCGGGGGCGAAGCATATCTATGCGAGCCGTCGCTACTACCTGGACGAGGACAGCTGGGCCATCGTCGAGGCGGACTTCTACGATCGCCAGGGAAAGCTTTGGCGTACGGCCCAGGCCCACAGCTATTACCACGTGGCGGGGCAGTCACTGGTCAACGCCATGGAGGCGATCTACGACCTACGCAGTGGCCGCTACCAGCTCTCAGGCCTGACCAACGAGCAACCCAGGCCCTTCGCCTTCAATGTACGCACCAGTGCATCTTACTTCTCACCCGGCGCACTGCGTAGCCAGGGGCTGCGCTGAAAATGGACCCTAGATGAATCCTGATCATCGTCACCGTACGTGGGAACGCTGGTTGCTGGGGCAGGGCAAGCCTCCCGACCCGCGCTTTACCCTGGCCAATGAGCGCACCTTTCTTGCGTGGATCCGCACAGCCCTGGCGTTGCTCGGCGGGGCCATTGCCATCGAGACATTCGCCGCTCACGCCTGGCCCCAGCCGGGTCGGGTGGCGATGGAAATGGCACTGCTGGCAGCCAGCTTGCTGGTAAGCCTGGGCGCTGGCTGGCGCTGGTTAACGGTGGAACGCGCACTGCGTTGCGAAGCGCCATTGCCGTTACCTCGGCTGGTACCGCTGCTGAGCATCGCATGCGCGCTGGCCAGCATTGCGCTGGTAGAGGCGTTGTGGGGGCGTTGGCATGGTTGATTGCAGTGTCGACCAGGGACTGCAGGCAGAACGCACGGTGCTGGCCTGGCGGCGTACCCAAGTCTCATTGCTGCTAGTGGCATGCCTGGCCTGGCGCGGCGAAATGCTCGCCATTGCGGGCATGGGCGTGCTGCTGGCGTTGCTGGGGCGGGTGCGGGAGCAGGGGATCTACCGCCGAGGACTGGGCATGTTGTGCAGCGAACAAGGGCGCGCAGGCGCCTGCATCGTGCCGCTCTGTGCCATAGGGGTGGCGCTGCTGGTGCTGTGTGTGTGGTTGCGCCGCTCAATCTAGAGCGGCGCTGTCGAGTCAATCAGGGCGTGACGATGTTGAAGCGCCCATCTGGTTCGTCCAACTGCGCCATGAAGCGCATGAATTTCTCCCGCTCGCCGCTGATGACGATGCCACCTGACTTGGTTTCCTTGAGGAAACCGGTCTGCTTGAGTGCGATGAGGTCCAAGGTGGCCTTGCTCATCGACACTTGCACATCCGCCTTGGCGTGTTGCGTATGGTCGCGGTGGGTAAGCACGCCATTGCGCAGGGTCAGGGCATAGGACTCGTTCAGGTCGGTGAAGCGCCAGTTGATGGTCAGGTCCTGCGCGGCAGCTTTGGCTGCATCGACACGCACGCCCAGGTAGTCGAAGAACAGCGATGGGGTCAGGGCTCGCACCAGGTCATCGGCGCTACCGCCCCTGCTGGCGGTGGTTGCCACACCGTTACGCAGTTCCTGCGCGCCGGTCAGGTAGGCGTTGCGCCAGGTGGCGTTTTCGCTTTGATAGCCCAGTTGCTCCAGTGCGTCGGCTTGCAGCTCGCGCGCGGCGCGATGGTCCGGCTGGGCAAAAATCAGGTGGCGGGTAAGCTCTGCTACCCAGCGGTAGTCGCCGTTGTCATACGCTTGCTTGGCCAAGGTCAGCACTCGCTCGGCACCGCCGAGGGCCTTGACGTAATGTTCGCCAGTCTCGCGTGGCGGCAGCGGGTTCAGCGTCGCCGGGTTGCCATCGTAGAAGCCCATGTAGCGCTGGTAAACCGCACGCACGTTATGGCTGAGCGAGCCGTAATAGTCGCGGCTGTACCATTTGCTGGCCAGCCGAGGCGGCAGCGAGGTCAGTTCGGCGGCGATCTCGGTGGGGCCAAGGCCCCGGTTGATCAGGCGCAGGGTCTGGCTGTCGATGAAGGCATACATGTCGCGCTGGTCGGCCAGGTACTCGCGGATCGCCTCACCACCCCAGGTCGGCCAGTGGTGCTGGGCGAAGACCACTTCGGCCTGGTTGCCGTAGCGCAACAGCGATTGATCCAGGTAGTACGCCCAGACCTTGGCATCGCGCACCTGGGCGCCGCGCAAGGTCAGCACGTTGTGCTGCACGTGGGAGGCGTTCTCGGCCATGCACAGGGCTTTGAACGTGGGGAACCACAGGTTCATTTCGGCAGGTGCCTCGGTGCCGGGCGTGAGCTGGAACTCAATATCGACACCATCGATGCGCAGCGTCTCGATGGGTTTTTCGATCAGCCGCGTGGGGGCGATCAGGCTGACCGTGGCATTGGCCGGTACACCCTTGCCAAGGCCAGCGTCCACTTGGCCGCGCGGCCCGCGTGGCAGCGGTGCGCCATACATGTACTGCGCTCGTCGCTTCATTGCAGGCCCCGCCAACACGTTTTCGCTGATGGCATGCTCGAAGAAGCCCTGCGGGGCGATGACCTGAACCTTCCCGGCCTTGACGTCGGCCTCGTCGATCACGCCGCGCACTCCGCCGAAGTGATCGACGTGGGGATGGGTGTAGATCACCGCCACCACCGGACGCTGCGGGCGATGCCGGAAGTACATCGCCAGCCCGGCCTTGGCAGTCTCGACCGACAGCAGCGGGTCCATGACGATCAGGCCGTGCTCGCCTTCGATCAGGGTCATGTTGGCCAGGTCAAGGCCACGTACCTGGTAGATGCCCTCGGTGACCTTGAACAAGCCTGCGATGGTATTGAGCTGGGCGATACGCCACAGGCTCGGGTTGACCGTGGCCGGTGCCTCGCCGTTGAGAAATGCATAGCGCTGCAGGTCCCAGACGGTTTTGCCATCGGCAGTGACTACGGCTTGGTCCACGGCTTCGAGCAAGCCGCGGCGAGCATCGGCGAAGTCGTTACGGTCGGCGAACGGCAGGCGTTGAAGCCATTGCTGATTACTCTGGCGGGTGAGGTCGGTAGCGTCCTTGCCGGGCGAATCGGCGTGCGCGGTAAAGGGCAGAGCGATGGCCAGCAGGTAGGGCAGAGATCGTAGGCGCATGGGGCATTCCTTGTTGTTTTGAGGGCGACCACTCTAAGGACAGAGCTTGGCGCCTAACCAATACCTCTGCTGTATGCCCTGCCATGCCCGGATGCGATGGCTCAGCCGGCGCGTATGTCCATGATACGGGCCACCAGCCAGGCCAACGCCGGATCGTGCTGGCGGTGGGCAAGGTACACCAGCTCCAGCTGGAACGGTTCCAGGGCGAAGGGCAGGTCGAATACCTGCAGCGGCAGCAACTGGGCGAAATGGCGCGCCAGCGCGGTGGGCAATACCACACACAAGTCAGAACTGGCGGCAAGGTGTGCGGCTTGCAGATAGTTGGGTGTGGTGTAGACGATACGCCGGGCTAGACCCTGCTCGCCCAGCCACTGATCGACCATGCCACGGGTCTGGCCGCCGTGCACCCAAAGATGACGCAAGCCCAGGAAAGTCTGCAGGTCGAGTGCGCCATCGACGTCGGGGTGTCCCTGGCGTACTGCCACATGCAGGGTCTCGCTGCGCCAGTGGCGTCGCTCATAGCGTGCCGGCACTTCGTCGAAGCGCCCCAGTACCAGGTCCAGTTCACCCCGGTCGAGGGCTTCGGCCGGCAGGTTGGGCGCCAGATGCACGACATCCACGCGCAGGTGGGGGGCCTGGTTGTGCAAGGTGGTCAATAACCCGGGCATGCATAGCTGTTCGGCGAAGTCGGTGAGGGCGATGCGCAGCTGCCGGTGGCTCACCGATGGCGTGAAGCTGTCTCCGCCGCCAAGGGTCTGCTCTATCTGTTGTAAGGCCGCACGGATCGGGCCCTCCAAGGCCAGCGCGCGCGGGGTAGGCCGCATTCGTCGGCCAACCCGTACCAGCAATGGGTCATCGAGCAGGTCGCGCAAGCGGGCCAGTGCGTTGCTCACCGTGGGCTGGGTCAGGGCCAGGCGCTCGGCGGCGCGAGACACATTTTGCTCGCGCAACAGCATGTCTAGCACGCGCAACAAGTTGAGATCGAAGTTGCCAATATTCATGCGAAAAATACATGGGATGGAAAATGAAAATTTCAAAAATAGTAGGCGCCTGACTAGGGTGGGGGCAATGCCTTCACACTGAGAATCAGGAGCGTCATGCGTGAATACTCCCTATAACGTTGAGCAGACGGCGGTGATTGGTGCCGGGACGATGGGTCGCGGCATTGTCATCAGCCTGGCCCGTGCAGGGCTGCCCGTGTTGTGGCTGGATAACGACCCGCGCGCCACGGAGACGGGCCTGGCGATGCTCAAGCAGACTTGGGCGCAGCAGGTTGCCAAGGGTCGCATCGACCAGGCAGAGGCCGATGCCTGCCTGGCGCGCGTGAGCCAGGTAACCACCTATGCAGACCTCGCCCAGGTCGACCTGGTGATCGAAGCGGTGTACGAGAACCTTGCCCTCAAGCAGGAGATTTTTCGCACGCTGGACGATACCCTCAAAGCTGAAGCAATCCTGGCCAGCAATACCTCGGCGCTGGACATAGACGCGATCGCTGCCGTGACCCAGCGACCTGAGCAGGTACTGGGGCTGCATTTCTTCAGCCCGGCGCACGTGATGAAGCTGTTGGAAGTGGTACGTGGTCAGCGCACATCGCCTGCCGTGCTCGATGCGGCCCAGGCCCTGGGGCAGCGGATGGGCAAGGAAGTCGTGGTGGCTGGCAACTGTCCGGGTTTCATCGGCAACCGCATGCTTGCCACCTATGTCGCCGAGGCCCGCAAACTACTGCTGGAAGGTGCGACGCCAAGGCAGGTGGACGAGGCGCTGCAAGCCTTCGGCATGGCCATGGGGCCGTTCCGCATGTACGACGTGGTTGGCATCGACCTGGAGTGGCGTGCCCGCCAGCTGGCCGGCGTAGGAATGGAGGCCCGCCTGGCCCAGGTCGACAATGCCCTGTGTGCGCTGGGTCGCTTCGGACAGAAGACGGGTAAGGGTTACTATCGTTACGCCCCTGGAAGCCGAGAAGCCGTGCACGACCCCGAGGTCGATGCGCTGGTGCTCAAGGTTGCCCACGACCTGGGCGTGCGCCCGCGTGAGATCGGCGAAGCAGAGATCCGCGAGCGATGCCTGCTGGCACTGGTCAATGAAGGTGCGAAGATCCTCGAGGAGTCGGTTGCCAGTTGCAGCGATGACATCGACCGCGTCTACCTGCATGGCTATGGATTCCCGGCGGATATCGGTGGGCCCATGCGCTGGGCCGACCAACAGGGACTGGGGTCGCTGCTGGGGCGCCTGGAGCGTCTGCAAGGCCTGTTCGGCGATCACTGGCGCCCGTCTGGGTTGCTGATGCGTCTGGCGGCCGAGGGTAAGCCATTGGCCAATGTCCGCGAGGGCCGCGCATGAACTACCTGGCCCCCCTGCGTGACATGCAGTTCGTCCTGCACGAAGTCTTCGACGTGACGGCCCATTGCGCCCGCTTGGGCAATGAGCTGGACCGTGAAACCATCGACGGCATTCTCGATCAAGGTGCGCGCTTTGCCAGCGAGGTGGTGGCACCGCTCAATCGCCAAGGCGACGAGCAGGGCTGTCGCCTCGAACAGGGCCGTGTAATCACGCCCGATGGCTTCCGCGATGCCTACCAACAGTACGTGGAACAGGGCTGGGGCGGTATGACCGGCTCGCTGGAATACGGCGGGCAAGGCTTGCCGCAGATGGTCTCGGCATGCTTTCACGAAATGCTGATGAGCGCCTCGTTGTCTTTTCGGATCTATTCCGGTCTGACCGAGGGGGCAGCCTTGGCCGTGCACCGGCATGGCAGCGACGCTCTCAAGCGTGATTACCTGGGCAAGCTGGTCAGCGGTGAATGGACCGGCACCATGTGCCTGACCGAGCCCCAAGCAGGCACCGACCTGGCGTTGCTGCGCACTCGGGCCGAGCCGCACGGCGATGGCAGCTATCGCATCAGCGGCAGCAAGATTTTCATCAGCGGCGGCGATCAGGACCTGACCGACAACATCGTCCACCTGGTGTTGGCACGCCTTCCGGATGCGCCCGTCGGGGTTCGCGGCATCAGCTTGTTCCTGGTGCCGAAGTTCGTGTGCTCAGCCGAGGGTGGACTGGGCACGCGCAACGCGCTCGAATGCGGCGCGCTGGAACACAAAATGGGTATCAAGGGCGCGTCCACCTGCGTGATGAACTTCGACGGCGCCCGTGGCTGGCTGGTGGGCGAAGCCAACCAGGGCCTGGCCTGTATGTTCACCATGATGAACGACGCGCGCTTCCAGGTCGGCCTACAAGGTCTGGGCATTGCCGAGGCGGCCTTCCAGGGCGGCCTGGCGTATGCCCGTGAGCGTCTTCAGTCGCGCAGCCTCGTAGGGCCGCAGGCGCCCGAACTCAGTGCCGACCCCATCATCTGCCACCCTGACGTGCGGCGCATGCTGCTGACCCAGAAAACCCTCAGCGAAGGATGCCGCATGTTGGCGGCTTTCGCGGCGCAGGCGCTCGACCTGGAGCATGGTGGCGAGCAGCCAGAGGACCGGGCCGCCGCCGGCCGGCAGGCGGCACTGTTGATCCCCATCGTGAAGGCATTTCTCACCGACGTCGGCCAGGAGGTCGCCAGTCTTGGCGTGCAGCTCTATGGTGGGCATGGCTACATCCGCGAATGGGGCATGGAGCAACTGATGCGCGACAGCCGAATCACCCAGCTGTACGAGGGCACCAATGGCATCCAAGCCCTGGATCTGGTTCGGCGCAAGGTATTGGCCGACGGCGGCGAGCAGCTGTGGCTGTTGATCGATCAGCTACTTGCGGCGGCGCGCCAATGCCACGCAAAAGAACTGGTGGGCATGTCCGAGGCGGTGATCCAGCGTCTACAAGAGTGGCGCAACCTGAGCGCTGAAGTGCTCGATGCCTGCCGCTGCGACCCTCAGGAGATCGGTGCAGTGTCGGTGGACTTCCTCGCCTATTCAGGCTACGTGCTGCTGGCAGCGCTGTGGCTCCGGGCAGCCGAGCGCGCAAGCGCTGCCTTGGCTGCAGGCAGCGGCGACGGCGCGTTCTACCAGGCGAAATTGCATGCGGCGGCCTTCTACTGGCGGCGGATATTGCCGCGCGCCAGTGCCCACTGCGAGGCGTTGCGTGGCGGTGCTCAGTGCCTGATGAGCCTGGATGAAGCGCATTTCGCCTTCTGACCGGTTTGCCGTTCCCCTACAAGAACAAAAGGAATTCGGACATGCAGCCATTCAGTTTTGCCACCACCCCCCACCTGTTGTGCGAAGTCGGCGCCGCGGGGCGCCTTGCCCAGTTGTGTCAGCAACGCGGCGCGCGTCGCGTGTTGATCGTGACCGACCCGGGCATCACAAGCCTGGGCATGCTCGATGACCTGTTGCCCGGCTTCACCCAGGCGAACCTGAGCGCGGCGATTTTCAGTGAAGTCAGTGCCGACCCCAGTCATGCCTGCGTACTGGCAGCGGTCGGTCGTGCCCGCCACATCGGGGCCGAGCTGATCGTCGGCTTTGGCGGCGGCAGCTCCATGGATGTCGCCAAGCTGGTTGCGCTGCTGGCGCACCCTGACTGCGAGCAAAGCCTGGAAGCGGTCTACGGCATCAACCAAGCCAAGGGCCAGCGTCTGCCCCTGATCCAGGTCCCTACCACCGCCGGTACCGGTTCGGAGGTAACGCCCATCGCCGTGATCACCACTGGCGAGTCGGCGAAGATGGCGGTGATTTCGCCGCTGTTGCTGCCTGACCTGGCATTGCTGGACGCTGAGCGCACGTTGGGCCTGCCACCGGCGATCACCGCCGCCACGGGTATCGACGCGATGGTCCACGCCATCGAAGCCTCTACCAGCCAGTTCAAGCGCAATCCAATGTCGAGCCTGTTGGCCCGCGAGGCCCTGGCGCTGCTGGCGCGCAACCTCGACCAGGCGGTGCACAACGGCGGCAATCTACAGGCGCGCCAGGCCATGCTGCTGGGCGCCTGCCTGGCCGGCCAGGCGTTCGCCAATGCCCCGGTGGCGGCGGTGCATGCGCTCGCTTACCCGCTAGGGGCGCGTTATCACGTACCACACGGGCTGGCCAATGCCTTGGTACTGCCTCACGTCATGCGCTACAACCGGCGCGAGGCGTTCGCCGACTACGCGGCGTTGGCTCCAGCACTGTTGGGCGAGCGATTGCTGCCGGGTGATCCGCACGAACTGTGCTGCCAGTTCATCGATGAACTGGAGAAACTTGCGCCGCGCTGCGGCCTGCCCAGCCGGCTGCGTGACGTTGGCGTACCGCGGCACAGTCTGCAGCTGCTTGCCGAGGACGCCATGCAGCAACAACGGTTGCTGGTCAACAACCCGCGCAAGGTGACCCTTGCCGACGCCCTTGCCCTTTACCAGGCGGCGTTCTGAACATGGCCAGGGAGCGCCCGCTGCGCGGCGCCTACCGTCACTTCCAGCCGATCAGCACGCGCTGGCATGACAATGACCTGTATGGGCATGTGAACAACGTCATCTACTACAGCTATTTCGACAGCGCCGTGAACACTTGGCTGATCGAGCATGCCGGCCTGGACGTTCACAGCGACCCAGTTGTGGCCTATGTGGCCGGTTCGGCGTGCGACTACTACGCCTCCGTTGCGTTTCCGCAGCGCATCGAGGTGGGTATCGCTATCGACAAGCTGGGTAACAGTTCGGTGCAGTACGCGCTGGCCGTGTTCGTCGCGGGCCAACCCCAAGCCTGTGCTGCCGGTCGTTTTACCCATGTTTTCGTCGACCGCCGCGACCACCGGCCGGTCCCCATTCCCGCCAAACTGCGCAGCGCGTTCGAACGCTTGCTGCCGGCGTAATTGCACAAGGAGAGCTGTTTCATGCAAGACGCAGTCATCGTATCCACGGCGCGTACGCCTATCGCCAAAGCCTGGCGGGGCGCCTTCAACGACCTCACTACACCAAGCATGAGTGCCATCGCCATCCGTGCGGCGGTCGAGCGCGCCGGCATAGAACCGCAAGAGGTGGAGGACCTGGTGCTCGGCACCGCCATGCAAAGCGGCACTGCCGCGATCAACCCGGCGCGCCTGTCGGCGTTGGCGGCCGGCTTGCCGCTGTCGGTGGCCGGGCAGACCATCGATCGCCAATGCGCCTCGGGGTTGATGGCCATCGCCATCGGCGCCCAGCAGATTCGCAGCGAGGGTATGCAGGTGGTGGTCGGGGCAGGGCAAGAGCAGATCAGCCTGGTGCAGCAGGCGCACATGCAGGCTGCCAACGCTGCGCAAGATGCCACGGTGCGGCGCATGTGCGAGCACGCCTATATGCCCATGTTGCAAACGGCTGAGCGTGTGGCACAGAAGTACGGCATCGACCGTGAGGCGCAGGACCGCTACGCCTTGCTGTCGCAGCAGCGCACGGCTGCCGCGCAACACGCTGGACTCTTCGCCGACGAGATCGTTGCGGTGACCGCTCAGCGCAAGCTGGTGGATCCGGATACCGGCATCCAGACTCATCAACTCGTGCATCTGACCCAGGACGAAGGCAACCGGCCCCACACGCAATTGGCGGACTTGCAGGCGCTGCGTCCGGTGATCGAGGGCGGCTGTGTGACTGCCGGTAACGCCAGCCAGTTGTCCGACGGCGCCAGTGCATGCGTGCTCATGAGCGGTGACCGCGCGGCCCGACTGGGGCAACGGCCGCTGGGGCTGTACCGAGGGATGGCGGTGGTCGGCCTGGCACCGGAGGAAATGGGCATTGGGCCTGTACTGGCGATACCGCGCCTGTTGGCTCGGCACGGCTTGCGGGTGCAAGACATCGGCCTGTGGGAGCTCAACGAGGCATTCGCCTGCCAGGTGCTGTATTGCGCCGAGCAGTTGGACATCGACCCGGCACGCCTGAACGTCAACGGCGGCGCCATCGCCATCGGGCACCCGTATGGCATGAGCGGTGCACGCATGGTCGGCCATGCCTTGCTCGAAGGCCGCCGGCGCAACGTGCGCTACGTAGTGGTCAGCATGTGTGTTGGCGGAGGCATGGGCGCGGCCGGATTGTTCGAGGTGCTTTGAACGCGCCCACCAGCCATAACGAACCGGCATGGCACTGATCCGAAGACGCTATTTGTGACCGCCGCGCCACCTCACTAATAATCTTCCCACCACTACCGCCGGCCAGTGCGGCCGGCGTTTTCCCCGTTGAACTTGTCTTGTCACTCTCGAATACAACAACAAGAGGTTAAGAGTGAGCGTATACAACCTTTCCTGCCGGCGCCGAGCGCCGCTGGCGGTATTCTGCTGCCTGCTCGCCGCACCGGCCACTGCCTTGCAATTCGATGTCGGCCCACTCGAAGGGCGGCTTGACTCGGCCCTTTCGTTCGCTACAGCCATCAGCACTGCCAACCCGGACAAGCAGCAACTTCAGTACGCCAATGGCAACGATGGGCGGCGAAACTACCGTTCGGGGGATGTCTTCTCGGCGATCTTCAAAGGGACGCACGACCTGGAGCTACGACACGATAACGTCGGTCTGTTCGTGCGTGGCAGCTACTGGTACGACACAATGCAGCGTGATCACCAACAGCGCGCGGTCGCTATCGACGACAACAACCGTCTGGTTTCGACGAAGACCGCGGGCGCCGAGTTGCTGGACACGTTTGCCTATGCTCTCTACGACATCGACGGTGAGCCCGGTTCGCTTCGCCTGGGCAAACAGGTCGTGAACTGGGGCGAAAGCCTGTTCATTCAAGGTGGTCTGAACGTAATCAGTCCGTTCAACCAGGCCGCGCTACGCCGACCTGGCACCGAAGTGAAGGATGCGTTGGTGCCGGTCAACCTGCTGTATATCACTCAGAACCTCAACCAGGCCGTGTCATTCGACGCTTTCTACCAGCTCGATTGGGAGCAGACCCGGCTGGATAACTGTGCAACTTTCTTCGCCGCGAACGATTTCATGCCAGAAGGTTGTCAGGGCCTGGACGTCGGTGGGCAGATGGTCACCAACCCAGTGGTTACCCAAGCACTGGCCCCCTTTGGCGTGACGCTGACCGAGGAGGGCGTGCGTGTGCCGCGTGGCGCCGACCAGACTGCGCGCAATGGTGGCCAGTGGGGCTTTTCGCTGCACTGGTATGTCGAGCCGATGGATACCGAGTTTGGTTTGTACGCGGCCAACTATCACAGTCGCTCTCCGTACCTGGGCACGGTCAGCAGCCGTTATTACGCCAATACCGACTTTGCCAGGCGCTTGTGCGGCAGCATCGGCGTGCCATTGTCCAACTGCGGGGCCTTCCTGACGTCGAGCAACGGGCAGACTCTGGCCGGTGCGCTGCGTATGGGTACCTCGCAGTACGTTGCGCAGTACCCCGAGGACATTCGCCTCTATGGCATCACCTTTGCCACCACGCTGCGCAACGGCACCGCCGTGCAAGGCGAGGTGAGCTATCGCCCGAACATGCCGGTACAGCTGAACGGAAACGATCTGCTGCAGTCGTTGCTCAATGCGCCGGGGCGCAGCCCGCTCAACGCCGATGGACTGCGACCGCCGACCGGCAATACCTTGTTCAACGGCTACCGGCGCAAGGAAGTGACCCAAGCCCAGGTGTCGGCGCTGCAGACGTTCAGCCAGGTGATGGGCGCTAACCAACTGTTGCTGATCGGGGAGGTGGGGGCCACCTATGTAGGTGGGCTAGAGGGGCGTTTCGGCCCGCGCTATGGCCGCTCTGGCGCCTACGGTAATGGCGAGCTTGCGGACAACGACGTGTGCCTGGAAATTTCAAGAAGTCCAGGTGACTGCAACGGGGAGGGGTTCGTCACGCCATTCTCCTGGGGTTATCGGCTGCGGGCAACCTTGAGCTACCCGAGTTTGCTCCAGGGCGTGGACATCCGCCCAAACCTGGCCTGGGCTCATGACGTCAAGGGCTATTCCCCCACCGATGGCTCCGCGTTCAATGAAGGGTCGCGCTCGATCAGCGTGGGTGTGGATGCCACATTGGCAAACAAGTACTGGGCAAGCGTTGCCTACACCGACTTCATCGACGGTGACTATGGCACCCGCGGCGATCGCGATTATCTGGCGTTCAGTGTTGGCGCCAGTTTCTAGAACGGCCCAATGTCGGGAATGGAAAACCCGTTGATGCCAAGAGCGTCCGCGAATCGGCAACTTGTGCGACTCGCGGGCCGGCGGCTTGGTGCTAAAGCGTTGCTTGCCGCTGCCAAGCCAGCGGTGAAATGCCTTCGGTCTTGGCAAATGTCCGACAAAAGTGGGACTGGTCACAAAAGCCGCACTCCAGTGCAATTTCGGCCAGCAACATTCCCGAGCCTCCGAGCAGCTCCTTGCTTTTCTTCAACCGTTGCGCACGCATCCACTGCTGCGGGGGCATCTGCAGGGTATCCCTGAACATGCGGGTAAAATGGCTGCGCGATAGGGCGCAGGCTTGAGCTAGCTCAGTAACGGATATGCCGGTGTCCAGATTGTCCAGCATCAACTTCTTCGCGGTCGTCACCTGCCAGGGTTTAAGTCGCCCGGTGGTTTTCAGTGCGACACTGGCCAGCACAGTGCAGTTGTCACTGTTCATACAAGTCCATTTATTCAATGAAGAGGGGTACGACCGATTGGCGTACCCCTCACAGGGGCGATGAGCAGCCCCTTGACGCAAGGGGCTGGTGACGGTCAGACAGGCGCAGCGACTGGGGCTAGGGTAGGCCCATGCTGAACGCGCTCAGGCGCTTTGTGCACCATGGTGTACGCGTAGTCGACACCCATCCCGTAGGCGCCGGAGTGTTCCTTGACCAGCGCCATGACGGCGTCGTAGGTGTCGCGGTTTTTCCAATCGCGCTGCCATTCCAACAGCACTTGCTGCCAGGTGACAGGAATCACACCCGCCTGAATCATGCGTTGCATTGCGTAGTCGTGCGCTTCCTTGGTCGTGCCACCAGAGGCATCTGCGACCATGTAGATTTCGTAGCCGGCATCGTTCATTGCCGACAGGGCGAAGGTGGTGTTGCAGACTTCTGTCCATAGGCCGGAAACGATGATCTTGTTGCGACCGTTTTTCTTCAGCGCATCTCTCACCTTCTGGTCGTCCCAGGAGTTCATGGAGGTCCGCTCCAGCAGCGGAGCGTCGGGGAAGACAGCAAGCAGCTCGGGGTAGGTATGCCCAGAGAAGCTTTCAGTCTCCACCGTCGTGATGATGGTGGGAACATTGAAAATCTTGGCGGCCTTGGCCAGGCCCACCGTGTTGTTCTTGAGCGTTTGACGATCGATGCTCTGTACGCCAAAAGCCATCTGCGGTTGCTGATCGATGAAGATCAGCTGGCTGTTGAGCGGGGTCAGGACTTCAGTTTTTGGATTGTTCATTGTTGCTCCCTGTCTGCTAGATGAAGGTCATCGCACAAGCCTCGGCGCCCGCGTTCGGCAGGCTTCGCTGAGCCATCGGGTGATGTCCTCGGCGACGCCCGTTGCTTGAGTCCGAGTACAAGATAGCCAAACCCAACGCGAAGCGGTGGCGCATTTTTGCGCCAGTAGGAACGCACTAATGCGCCACAGACTTGTTCATCTGCCTGCTAGGATTCGTACGCAAAGGCGGATCCACCTGATCCGGTTCGCCTCAGGAGAATGCGATGACAGCTTCACAACCGCTCAACAAACAAACCGCCTATTGGGGCGTGCCATGGGAGAAGAGTTACGGCTACCCGCAGGCACGGCGGGTAGGAAACGACATTTATGTCTCTGGCCAGTTCAACCATGACGAGGAGGGCAGCCTGATCGCGCCTGCCCCCCTGGATCGTGACGGGAAGCCCAGCGATTTCTCTTCGATGGGCGACCAGATGCGCGCTGCGTACGACAATATCGCCAAGTTACTCGCCCTGTACGGTGCGACGCTCGAGGATGTCGTGGAGGAAACGCTCTACGTGTTGGACATGGACGCTGCATTCGCAGTGGTCGGAAAGGTACGAAAGGCTGCCTACGGCACCGAGCGGCCGCAATGCGCGAGCAACATCATCGGCGTATCGAGGCTGGCCCAACGCCCTCAGTTGATCGAAATTGCTTGCAAAGCAGTGATCGGGTCACGGGCTGAGTGAGCGGCACTCCCGGTCTCGGGCTAAAGGACCGGGAGTTCCCGTTGACCCTCGATCAAAGGCTTCTGGTTGGCAACGGCGGCTGCACAGAACGTCATGAATGCTTTGACCCGCCAGGATTTGCGGATGTCTTGGTGAGTCAGCAACCACAGTTCATCCTGAAGTTCGGGCACCACCGGGCCGATGCGCTCCAACCCTGGCGTGATATCGCCGAGCATGCAGGGCAGAAAACCCACGCCCAGTCCTGCGGCTATGGCAGCGCTTGCGGCTGCGACTGAGTCGGTGCGGAAGGCGATGCACTCGGCAGCGACCCTGTTTTCGACGTAGCTCGTCGCTTTCAAGCCTCTTAGCGCGGCGGAATAGGAAACCCAAGCCTGGCCTTCAGCGAAGAGCGCAGCAGGCGTCATGTGATTGCTGCTGCCATAGGGAGCCCAGGCGATCGAGGCCAGTTTGCGACCAACCAGGCTCTCGGCGGGTTTTTTGGTCGCCCGAACGGCGATATCCGATTCATCCCGGGCAAGGCTCAGTGATTCGTTGCCCACCAGCACTTCGATCGTGATGCCTTCGTTGAGGGCTTTGAAGTCCGCGATGATTGGGGTGAGAAAGTACAGAAGCAGTGAGTCGCTGGTGGTAATGCGCAGTTTACCGAGCGGCCCCTGGCCGGCACGTGATACTCGCCGTGTCACGCTGACGATGTCCAGTTCCACACGCTCGGCGAGCGCTCGCAATTCCGCGCCTTCGAGGGTGAGCAGATAGCCTGACTTGCGGTGATCGAACAAAGCCACGCCCAGTGTTTTTTCCACCTGGGAAACCCGACGCGAGACGGTTGATACGTTGATGCCGAGTTTCTTGGCCGTGGCAGCGCGATTACCGCATTCACTCAGCGTTTTGATGATCCGCAGATCATCCCAGGAAAGCTGATTGGCAGCCTCGCCCACGTTCCATTTCGCATCCTTGGCGGCTTGTGGGCCAGTTGGCAAGTTTTCAGGTAACGACTTCACGTGTCTGGTTCCAGAACAGAATGGGCAGATCATACGAGAAGGGCCGGGGGGAACCCAAGCCGCGAAGGAGCCTCAATGGCACAAGCTTCCAACGTGAGATGGGGCATATTGGGGAGCTTCTGGTGTCTGTGGGGTATCAACCCCCGTTTGCTCGACTACCTCGCATCACAGGTGCCGCGGGGGCAGGGTGCTGAGCCATCGAGATCGCCAACGCGGTGGTGTTCTTGCCCTGCAATGATTCAAGCTTTGTGAATGGTGCAGAGTTGTTTGTCGACGGGAGGCAAGCTCAGATCCAACAGCATGGATGGGGATGTGCCAAGCGCTGCATCGCTCTGGCGAATGGCACGTCCTACCCACTTGAAAAAGACTTCGGCGATTAGCGTGACGAAACGCTCACCGGAACAGACTGTTGTCCCTGAGCTCAGGTTCAGCCATGCCTGAATCCAGGCGCGGATTCGGTGAGTTGGGTTCAGGCTACGGGGATCGGGTTGTCAACCAGCGACTGGTTGAATTGGTGAATCAGTTCGTGCTCGTTCGCGCCCTGATTAGCGCGCAGTGGGACGACACGATCCACCAGGACCTCTGTAGTGGCGGATTCGAGCTTGGCCAGGGTCTCCTGGATGAAGTCGCCCAATGGCATGGCACGCTCATCACCGCTCTTGTGAATCAGGTCGGTGTCGACCCAAGGCGGCGCGATTTCCAACACTTTGACGCTGGTGTCACGCAGGCTGAATCGCTGTGACAGCGAGTAGGAGTGTATGGCCGCCTTGGTCGCCGAATACAGCGCGGTGGCCGCTAGCGGCAGGTAGGCCAGTACCGAGCTGTTGTTGATGATGTAGGCATCCGGTTGTCGCTTGAGGTGCTCGACGAAGGCAGCGCTGACGCGTACCGGGCCCAACAGGTTGGTCTGTAGCAGGCTCACTGCTTGTTCGTCGTCATGGTCTCCTGAGGCCGGGTTGTCGAATGGCATCACGCCGGCATTGTTGATGATCACGTTCAGTGAAGGATGGCGGCGGATCACTTCTTGGGCCACCGCCTTGATCTGCTGCGGATCGTTGATGTCCAGGCGCACGGTATCGATGCCTGGGTTGGCCTGGGCGATTTCATCCAGCAGTGCCTGGCGGCGCCCCGCAACGATCACTTTGTTGCCGCGCTGATGGAAGGCCTCTGCCAAGGCTCGGCCGATGCCTGAAGTTCCACCGGTGATGAAAATGGTGTTAGCACTGAGTTTCATGATCCGTTTCCTTTTTTCCGATCAGTTGGTGGTGTAACGCGGGGCAAGCCGATTGCTCGACAGCTGGCTGAACAGGTGTTGCCGGCTGGCTTCGTAGCGTTCGAATGCCTGAAGGTCGTGCATTGAGGGGATGGAGATGAGTACCTGGTCGTCGAAGTCTTGCAGGGCCCCGTCCACCAGATCCTGGGCCGACATCACGATCCCCGGGTCGAGGTGCTCGACCGGCAAACCGCCGATTTGCCAGAAGTCGGTGGCAGTCGCCCCTGGCAGCACCGCCTGAATTTGGATGCCCTTGTCCGCGAGCTCCTTGCTCAAAGACCGCGTGAAGGCAGTGACATACGCCTTGCTGCCGCCGTAAACGCCATTGAGCAGCTCTGGCGCCAGGCTAACGATGGACGAGATGTTGATCACGGCGCCTTGATTGCGGGCTACAAATCCCGGGATAGCGGCATAGGTAAGGCGGGTGAGGGCGGTGACGTTGAGGGTGATCATTTCGGCCATCCGTTCCACGTCACTTTCCAGCAGGCTGGTGTGGGTGCCGATCCCAGCGTTGTTCACCAGCAAGGTGACGGTGGCGTCCTCGCGCAATTTGTGTTCCACCTTGGCCAGTTCTTCCGGGTTGGCCAGATCTGCCGGGAAGACTTCCACGCTCTGGCGGGTTTCGGTGGTGAGCCGATTTGCCAAGGTGTTGAGGCGCTCCCGATTACGGGCGACCAGTACCAGGTCGTATCCCCGGCGGGCCAGGCGTTCTGCGTAGATGGAGCCGATGCCGGTGGAGGCGCCGGTGATGAGGGCAGTGCCTTTTGATTGCTGCGTCATGGTCGTGCTCCGCTGTTTGATATGGACGCATGATGCAGTCGATCGCTTTCGTCTCAAACGACGTATAGGATACGTTTTTAGGTCATCACCTATTGGAGCTTCCACTGTGCACCGGGTCGGTTATCTGATCACCGAAGGCTTCCAGATCATGTCGTTGGCGACGCAGGCCGTATTCGAGTTTGCGAACATCGTCGCGGGCGAAGCCGTTTACAAGATCCAGAATTTTTCCATCGAAGGCGGCACCGTCCGCTCTTCACTGGGGATGTACATGGATACGCTCCCACTAGGAACACCTGGCCTGGCTGACACCTGGATGGTTACGGGAACATTGACCCCGTTGACGCCGCCGAGTGAGGAAGTGCTGGCCAGCGTGCGAGGATTTGTCGACGGTGCCCGGCGCACGGCCGGGCTGTGTACCGGCTGTTTCGTTTTGGCCCAGGCGGGGGTACTGGATAACCGGCGCGCCACCACGCACTGGGCCTATGCGAAAAAAATGCGTGAGCTTCACCCGAAGATCGAGGTCGAAGAAGATCGGATATTCATTGTGGACGGACAGATCTGGACGTCTGCGGGCATGACCGCCGCCCTGGATATGGCGCTGGGTATGGTGGAAAAGGATCTGGGCACTGAGATGGCCAGATCAGTGGCACGAAAGCTCGTGATGCATCAACGCCGCTCCGGTGGGCAGTCCCAACATTCCGAACTGCTGACGCTTTCGCCGAAGTCAGATCGAATTCAAAGCGCCCTGGATTTCGCGCGCAAGAATCTGAATCGCCCGTTGAGTGTCGAGGAACTGGCCGAAACCGTGCATTTGAGCCCCCGCCAGTTTACCCGCGTATTCACTGCCGAGACGGGACAATCTCCGGCCAAGGCCGTGGAACGTTTGCGCCTGGAGGCAGCCCGCTTGATGATAGAGCAGAGCCGACACAGCCTGGACGTGGTGGCGAAGGAAACCGGATTCAGGGATCGCCGGCATATGCGCGAGGTGTTCATTCGCGGTCTCGGCGTACCGCCTCAAACGATACGAAGGGATGCCCGGCGAGTGGTTGTTGCTTGATGACGACAGCTAACCAGGCTTGAGTGAACCGGGCCTCTAGCGCTTGGCCGTTCGCGGCCGGACAGGCAGATGCAGCGGCTGTCCGGCCTGGGGTTCAAGGCTTGGATTGGGCAAAGGGATTGCCCTTGGCCTGTAAATACAGCTTGCCCATTGCCGTGGAGGCGAAATCGGTGATGTGCCCGATGTCCCGGTAGATCGGCAGGCCGTCGATCGACAGCTTGCACTGGCCATCGACGCACTGCACGTCCTTGGGGTCGATGATCAACAAGTCCGGATGTGCTTGCTTAACTTCCCGGAACAACTGCGCAAGCCAGGGGTTTTCTTCCGGTTGCGCGATACTCGTCGCGCAATGATGCTCCTCGATCGTGCCCCTGAGCTTGATGCTGCGGTACAGGCAGTCATTGGCGCCTTCGGGCATGACGATGTTGCTCTTGATCAGTACGGGCCTGGCACCGGAGCGCGCTATGATATCGAGGCTCTTGAGCAGGGCGGCTTTCATGCGATCGCGCGACAGGGCCTGGGAGCGTTGGTCATCGATCGACAACACCACTGCACTGCTGTCGGCGTAGGTCTCCCAGGTCAGGCCGATGATCACGTAGTCGTAGTGGCTGCGAGCAATCAGCTTGTGGTACTCGGCGGCGGCATCATGGCACTTCTTGTAGAGTGTGTTCTTGTACTTCCACCAGTCGTAGAGATAGACATCCGGCAGAGCCAGGCACCCTGGGCTGCCTTGGGCCATGACGGAGACGTTGGCGTCTTTGGCCAGCGTGTCAATAAAGCCCCAGAAGTGGTTGGAATAGGAATCGCCCATCAACAGCGCGGTGGTGCTAGCGTTGACGTGCCCGAGCAGACAGCTGCTATCAGAGCCATCGCTGGCACCGCCCAGGCACGGCTCGCGCTTGGGTATTTCGCTTGCCTTCAGGCGCGGCAGGATGTTTGCCGGGTCACTGCCGAAACGCTCCAGCCAGCCATCGGCGGACTTGCCCGCCGAGTACAGCGCCGAAAACGCGATGGCCGGTACGACGAGCAGCAGGAGCAGCGTCTTGCCCAAACCCAGCCGGGTACGGCGCAGGGGCTTTTCGATCAGGTAGTACGAGGTGGTGCCCAGGGCAAACGAGGCGATGAAGTAGCCAGCAAGGATGGCCGGCGTCTTTACAACTCCCAGGTACTCCACGATGGCGATGACAGGCCAGTGCCAGAGGTATAGCGAGTAGGAAATCGTTCCGACGAATACCAGCGGTGACCATGACAGCAGCCTTGACGTGATGCCCACTTGCCCAACCTGGCTCGAGACCAGTACCGCCGTCGCCAAACAGATCACGATGGCGGGGAAGCCAGGATAGGCGGTGGTCGGTATGGATAGTGTGGCGCTGTACAAGACCGCGCCAAAGGCGCCTAGCCCCAGTGCGGACGCGCTGACACGGCCGAGGCGGAGGCGGTCGTTAGCGAACACGGCCGTGCACGAGCCGACCAGCAGCTCGAAGATCCGCGCCAGGAACGCGTAGTAGCTTTTATCCGGGGATGTTCTTGCGATGAACAGTGTAATGCCGATGGAGACGATGGTCAGCACCACAACAGCGGTTTTCAATCGATGGGGCTTCAGGTGGCGCGTCAGTACCAGCAACCCAAGCGGCAAGAAGATGTACCACTGCCATTCTATGGCCAGCGACCAGGTGTGCAGCAAGGGCAGGGTCGCCGCCTCGGCGGTGGCATAGCCGTCGGTGGACTTGGAGAAATACTGATTGGACAGCAGCAGGCTGGTGTACTTCTCGCTTTTGAGAAAGTCGATGAAGTCCTTGGGCAGATACAGCGCACTGGCCGCGCCGAGCGTAACGATCAACAGCGCCAATATCGCTGGCTGCAGGCGCCACAAACGCTTGACATAGAACTGCCCAAGGCTGAAGTCACCCCGGCCGACCGCGCTCAGGATGATCGAGGTGGTGAGGTAGCCGGAGATCACGAAGAAGATATCGACGCCGATGAACCCGGAAGGGAACACCGCCAGTCCAGCATGGAAAATCAGCACCAGCAGGACGGCAACGGCACGCAGCCCATCGATATCGGCGCGGTACAAGGCAGGTTGCACGCCGGTAGGGGCCACTTGTGCCTTGCCACGGTCGGCGACAGCCTGTGCGCGGGTGGTTGCAGGAGCTTTGAATATCAGGTTCTGATCGGTCGACAAGGCACTACATCCTATCGCGTGAGACATTCTTTGACGCGACAGGGCTCGCGAACAATTGAGGCGAGTTTATCAAGAGCGCTCGAACGTGACACTGTATTTAACATAATATGCATTATGCGCAGATCCATATGCAGGCACCTGAGCTAGGTGATGCAAGAATCACTCTTCATACTACAAGCCCGATCCCAACCTTCGACTATCCGTCTCGACCCCAATCCGCTCTAATGCCTATCACGCCCGCTCTACGCCACGAGGCTCTATTTGCATGAAGCAATCCGTCACTCTGATTATCTGCCTGTCGTTACTCTCAGCATGCGATGTTTCAATCAATACCAACGCTCCAGTCATTCCGGTCGTTGTGCCGGCACTCCAGCCAGATGCCGCTATCACGCCGCAACAGCGCGTTATCGTTAGCAGAGCCTTAGAGTTCCTGATGTTGCTCGATGAAGGACGGGCCGATTTGACTTGGCTCCCAGCCGGTTCGGCGCTGAAGGCGTCGACCTCCGAGTCCAACTGGGTCAAAGGCATCAGTGGTTTGCGCACGGGTGTTGGCGAGTTCAAACATCGTAACCATGCACAGATCAGCTTCACTCGAGAAATGCCTGATGCACCGCCAGGGCTCTACGCCGCGGTCCAGATACAGTCGTCCTTTTCTAATCTCGAAGTGATTGAAGTTGTGTTGCTCGTCGAAGAGGATGATCAATGGCGCGTGGTAGGCTACAACATCAGCAAAAACATCCAGTTGAAGGCAGCAATACCGCTGCTCTGACGCTGCCCCCGGCAAACTCACTTGCCGGCGTTTTTCCTTTAACTCGACTAAATAATCATTTAGTGTAATTAAGATATAGTAAATCCCCGTCCGTTGAATAACCCGACTCCACCCTTAATAAAGTTTGGGTTATTCAATCTCGCTTCCATTACAGACGTGTGCACTTCGCGAAACTCCCGTAGCGCGCCAGCTGTCGACAATCAGAAGGTACGAAAACGTCTTATCGCCCGTTCGCGACAGTCTAGAACGTCAGTCGAGCAGCACACGCTTGAACGCTTCGGCAGCCAGGTGCACCTGCACCGACCAGTCATTGGCCGCGTCGTCGCCCGCATCGTCGGAAATGTACTTCAGGCAAACAAAAGGAATGCCCTCCCCGCGCGCGATCAATGCCAGGACATATGCCTCCATATCGACCACATCGTAAGGGGCTTGGCCGTGGTTGACCTCGAAACTGTCGCCACTGCCGCAGATGCCTTGGGCGATCCCTGGCAGCGCAACGCCATATTCCAGCACCACGGGTATCTCCGACAGTGGCGTCTGGTAACGGGCGAAGCCCAGCGGCGTCACATCCATGTCACGCTGCACGAAACGGGTACAGCAAACCAAGCTACCCTTGCCGTGCCCCTGGCTGCCGGCCGACCCGAGGTTGACGATGAGCTTGGGTTTGCGCTGCTGAATGGCCTTGGTCAGGCCGATGGCGGCGTTGACCTTGCCGATACCGGTGAACACGGTGTTCATGCCAGTGAACAGGTTGCCAGCTTCTGCCTCTAGGGCGAACACGAATAGCGTGTCGGCCAGGGCGATATCAGAAAATTGCTGGGTAAGCATCATGGTACGGGGCATTCCAGTTGGCTTGCAGAGGGCGAGGCTATTGTCGGTGAACCTTGGTCAATTGCAAGTCCCGGAGCACCCCGACGCATCCGTCTAGGCGCGGTTGCTCGCAATTGGTCGCTGGTGACCTTGGCCAACCTATCATGTGCCCAACGGCATCAAGACCGCCCCTGCTTCATAGGCTCTGTTCGAAAAGCCTTGATACTCGGTGATGCTGCGTTGAAAACAGCCTCGGAACGCTCATTTACAACCCGTAAACTCCGCTTCCGCGGCTGTTTTCGCCTTGACTAAGGCCTGGTAACGAAAGCGCATCATCTACACCAAGCCACCAAAACGCTTGTAGAAACTCTCCCCCACCTCTGGCAACGGCCCGTCTGCGGTCTCCAGTGCGCTGTTTAGCCATTCTTCAGCCTTGGCAAATACCAAACGATACAGGTTGCGGCACAACTGGCGTGCGGCCCTGCCCTCCCAGTCCCCTGGCAACAGCTCGTCTGGTAATTGCGGGTCGCGCAGCAGCAAACGACGGTACTCGTGGATCAACAGGGTGCGCGCCAGGAAGCAGTCCTGGGCGTCCAGTTGTTCCTGCTCCTTCAGTCCCTGCCACAACGGCCTGAACAAGCGGATGAATTCACTGTAGTGCTGACCCAGTTCATCGATGCGCCAGCTCTCGCGAACTTGCGCGCGCATGGCCTTGGAGGCCAGCACTTCCTGGGCATGGGTTTCGAAGACGATGCTGTCCTCGTCGGCATCGAGCTCGCGCAAGGTCGCGGCGAGGTCGGTACGGTCGGCACGGGGGCAGCCCAACACGTTGGGGGCGATGGCGCCAAAGCCTTGCCACTCCAACTCTTCGCGCACGTTTTTGCGCTTGACCGCTTCCAGCTGCGACAGGAGCACCAGTGTCCAGGCACCGTCCCACGCTGGCTGGCTTGGACTATAGACCCGCTTGAAAGCTTTCTCGAAGCGTCGGCGGCCGGTGCCGGTCAAACTGTAATAGCTGCGTCGGCCAACCTTTTCGGCCGTGAGCCATCCCTCTTTGGTCAGGCGAAAGATCGACGTGCGAATCAACCTCTCGTTGATGCCGATCGGCTCCAGCAGGTTGATCAAGCTGCCCAGCCACACGGTGCCGCCGTGGGGCTCGATGGCATCGCCGTACAGGGTAATGATCAGCGAACTGGCGCGAATCGGCGTCTGTTCCTGAAAGCGAGTGATCAGAGTATTGAGTGGGGCAAGGTTGCTCATGGAGGAACTGTGTGCAGATAAAGTACCGACTATACCTGTGCGGCGGGCTGCCTGGCCATTGCCGAGCGCGCCCACACTCATGCGCCCGCCTCGCTCTTGGGCCTGAAGCCCGAATCACCCATGCGCGGGCGCTGCGCTTCCACTTCGCTCAAGGGTGGGCACTCAACCAGTGCCGCCATGCAGCGCCGGGTCAGTTGCTGATACGCCTCGGTACCCCGCTGTTTCCACGCCACTTCCTGCTCGCTCAACGAACGTTTGACTAGCGCTGGTGAGCCGACCACCAGGCTCTGCTCGGGACATTCGAAGCCGGCCTTGACGAAGGCCGCGGCGGCGACGATGCAGCGGGGTGCGATGCGCGCACCATCCATGACCACGGCATTCATGCCCACCAGAGCGTCTTCCCCCACCTGGCAACCATGCAGCACTGCGCCATGGCCAACATGGCCGTTTCGCTCGATGACGGTGTCGCCCCCTGGGAAACCATGCATCACGCAGGTGTCCTGAAGGTTGGCGCCTTCCTTGAGCACGATTCGACCGAAATCCCCACGCAAGGACGCCAGTGGGCCTACATAACAATCAGGGCCAACGATCACATCGCCAATCAGTACCGCACTGGGGTGCACGTAGGCGGTTGGATGGATGACGGGGGTCAGCCCGTCCAAACGATAGCAAGGCATCTCGCACCTCCAGAAATGATTTGAAGCGTTGCTTGATCTTGTATCACTTCTATATTTTTCGTCAATTGCCATTATCCATGTATCGCTTTTTTTCAGCGTGGATGCGCGTGTTTCGCGCCCGCCAGAAATTGCCTTTCAACCATTTTCTGCGGGATTTCGTCAGGTCAAACCGCGGTTCCATCAATGCATCACGCGCACTATTGGATACATAATCACGTATTCATGCTTGATATTGTGTATCGCATAAGGCATATACTGAAATACCTGAGCGTGGTTCGTGCCGCGCCCCTGCAAACAATTCCAATAAAAGCCGGCCGTCCACTGCGCCGCGCGAGCAGCCTGAGGAATACGACATGCCTCGTTACCTTGATGTGCAGGCCCCTGAAAGCGGCGTGCGTCTGATCACCTTGCAACGGCCAGAAGCCCTCAATGCCCTGTGCACCGAGTTGTTGGAGCAGCTTGCCGCCGAGCTTGAAGACGCCGAACGCGACGAGCACACCCAGGTGGTCGTGCTGACCGGCAGCCGCAAGGCTTTCGCCGCCGGTGCCGATATTCGCGAGATGGCCGAGCGTGATCTGGTGGGCATCCTCAACGATCCCCGCGTTGCGCACTGGCAGCGGATCGCAACCTTTGCCAAGCCATTGATCGCCGCCGTGAATGGCTATGCCCTGGGCGGTGGCTGCGAGCTGGTGATGTGCTCAGACATTGTCATCGCTGGCGAGGATGCCCGCTTCGGCCAGCCCGAAATCAACCTCGGCATCATTCCAGGCGCCGGCGGCACCCAGCGCTTGCTGCGTGCCGTCGGCAAACCGCTGGCCATGCAGATGGTGCTGACAGGCGAGGCCATTGGCGCCCGCCATGCCTTGCAGGCCGGGCTGGTCAGTGAAATCACTCAGCCGGAACTGACTGTAGAGCGTGCTTTACAGGTCGCCCGAAGCATCGCCGCCAAAGCTCCCCTGGCCGTGCGACTGGCTAAGGAGGCCCTGCTCAAGGCCGGCGATATCGACCTTGCCAGCGGTCTGCGCTTCGAGCGCCATGCGTTCACGTTGCTCGCCGGAACCGCAGACCGCGACGAAGGCGTACGCGCCTTCATGGAAAAACGCCCGGCCCGGTTCACAGGCCGTTGATCCCCCTTCTTTATCGTTCGACACAGCGAGTCCGCCATGACCTTCGAGCACATCCTGTTTTCCATCGAGGACGGTGTCGCCCTCCTCTCACTGAACCGTCCGCAACAGCTGAACAGCTTCAATACGCAAATGCACATGGAGGTACGTGAAGCCATCAAGCAGGTACGCCAGAGCGCCGAGGCGCGGGTCCTGTTGCTGACCGCCGAGGGCCGCGGGTTCTGCGCTGGCCAGGATCTTTCAGACCGCAATGTCGCGCCGGGAGCGGCGATGCCTGACCTGGGTGAATCCATCGACCAGTTCTACAACCCGCTGGTGCGCGCCTTGCGTGACCTGCCGATGCCTGTGGTGTGTGCCGTCAACGGCGTCGCTGCCGGCGCCGGGGCAAATATTCCGTTAGCCTGCGACCTGGTGCTGGCAGCCCGCTCGGCCAGTTTCATCCAGGCTTTCTGCAAGATCGGTCTGGTTCCGGATTCTGGCGGTACCTGGCTGTTGCCGCGCCTTGTCGGTATGGCTCGCGCCAAGGCCCTGGCCCTGTTGGGCGAGCGACTGAGCGCCGAGCAAGCCGAGCGCTGGGGAATGATCCATCGCGTCGTCGATGACGCAGACCTGCGTGACGAAGCCCTTACCCTGGCCCGTCACCTGGCCACCCAGCCTACCTACGGCCTTGCCCTGATCAAGCGCAGCCTCAACGCCAGCTTCGACAACAGTTTCGATCAGCAACTGGAACTCGAACGCGACCTGCAGCGCCTGGCTGGGCGTAGCGATGACTACCGCGAAGGTGTAAGCGCGTTCATGAACAAGCGCACACCCGCGTTCGAGGGGCATTGAACATGAGCGCACTCGCCATCACTGCCCAGGTTGCCGTGATCGGTGCCGGCGCCATGGGCGCAGGTATCGCCCAGGTGGCCGCCCAGGCTGGCCACCCGGTCAAGCTGTACGACAACCGCCCAGGCGCGGCCGCCCAGGCCATTGCAGGAATCGACCGCCAGCTTGGACGCCTGGTCGACAAAGGCAAGCTGCAGGGTCAGGCCCGTGAGACCATCATCGGCCGCCTGAAACCGGTCGAGACCCTCGCCGAACTGGCAGACGCACGTCTCGTTGTCGAGGCCATCGTGGAGAACCTCCAGGTCAAGCAAAGCCTGCTGCGTCAGCTCGAAACCCTGTGCGCCGACGACTGCATTCTGGCCAGCAACACCTCTTCCTTGTCCATCACCAGCCTGGCGGCTGGCCTTGAGCGCCCGCACAATGTGATCGGCATGCATTTCTTCAACCCGGCGCCATTGATGGCACTGGTAGAGATCGTCTCCGGCCTGGCGACCGACCCGGCGTTGGCGCACGCCCTGTACAAGACCGCCAAAGCCTGGGGCAAGACGCCGGTGCATACCCGCTCGACGCCGGGGTTCATCGTCAACCGTGTGGCACGTCCTTTCTACGCCGAGAGCCTGCGACTGCTGCAAGAAGGCGCCGCCGATTGTGCGAGCCTTGATGCGTTGTTGCGCGATGCAGGCGGTTTTCGCATGGGCGCCTTCGAGCTGACCGACCTGATCGGCCATGACGTCAATTATGCCGTGACCTGCTCGGTGTTCGACGCCTTCTATGGTGACTTCCGCTTCCAGCCTTCGCTGGTGCAGAAAGAGTTGGTGGATGCAGGCCGCCTGGGCCGCAAATCCGGGCAAGGCTTTTATAGCTACGCCGAAGGAGCCGAGCGCCCCCCGGCATCGGTACTGCAGAGTGCGGCAAAGGTCGAACACTGTGTGGTCGAAGGTCATCTGGGGGTGATGCAGCCGCTGCTTGACCGCCTGCGCGCGGCAGGTGTCAGCGTGACCGAGCGTGCAGGCAAGGGACTGCTGCGCGTCGGCGACGCCACCTTGGCCTTGAGCGATGGCCGCCTGGCCAGCCAGCGCGCACGCGAGGATGGCCTGAGCAACTTGGTGCTGCTCGACCTGGCCCTGGACTATGCCACTGCAACCCGTCTTGCCATCGGTTGCGCTGCCGGCACCTGCCCTGCCGCTCGGGATCAGGCAGTGGCCCTGCTGCAACGTGCAGGCTTGCAGGTCACCGCTGTGGCCGACCTGCCCGGCCTGGTGGTGCTTAGGACAGTCGCCATGCTCGCCAACGAAGCCGCCGATGCCGTGCTGCAAGGCGTCGGCACGGCAGCCGACATCGACCTGGCCATGTGCGCCGGGGTCAATTACCCCTGCGGCCCGTTGGCCTGGGCCGAACACATCGGTGTCGACTACACCCTGCGCGTGCTCGACAACCTGCAACGCAGTTATGGCGAAAGCCGCTATCGCCCTTCCCTGCTGCTGCGACGCAGCAATGCCAATGGAGGCCGCCTGCATGACTGAACCTCAACGCACGCCCGACGAACTCGCCCAGGCCTGCGCCGATGCCATGTTCTCCCGCGACCAGGCCAGCCAGAGCCTGGGCATCGGTCTGCAAGACATCGCTGCCGGCAAGGCGCGCCTTGGCATGACGGTACGCGCCGACATGATCCAGGGCCATGGCACCTGCCACGGCGGCTTTCTATTCGCATTGGCCGATTCGGCGTTCGCCTTCGCCTGCAACAGCTACGACGAGGCAACGGTCGCGTCGGGCTGCAGCATCGACTACGTCGCCCCCGCACGGCTCGGCGACCAACTCACGGCAACGGCCATCGAGCTCACCCGTAAAGGCCGCACAGGCCTGTACGACGTGCGCATTGAAAACCAACACGGCGAGCTGATCGCCCTGTTCCACGGCAAATCCTACAAAGTGCGCGGCACGGTGCTGACGCAGGAGACGCAAGATGACTGAACCCATGCGCTTCGATGCATTGATCATCGATGCCGTTCGTACCCCGATTGGCCGCTATGCGGGCGCCTTGAGCGCAGTGCGTGCAGACGATCTGGCAGCGGTGCCGATCAAGGCGCTCATGCAGCGTCACCCCGAGCTGGACTGGCAGGCTATCGACGATGTGATCCTCGGATGTGCCAACCAGGCCGGCGAAGACAACCGCAACGTCGCGCGCATGGCCACATTGCTGGCTGGCCTACCCATTGCGGTGCCCGGGACCACCATCAACCGCCTGTGCGGCTCAGGCCTGGATGCCATCGGTAACGCTGCTCGTGCCCTGCGCTGCGGCGAGGCGGGGCTGATGCTGGCCGGTGGTGTCGAGTCGATGTCGCGAGCGCCCTTCGTCATGGGCAAGTCCGAGCAAGCCTTCGGCCGCAGCGCAGAGCTGTTTGATACGACCATCGGCTGGCGTTTCGTCAACCAGCTGATGCAGGCCACATATGGCATCGACTCGATGCCCGAAACAGCAGAAAACGTTGCCGCCCAGTTCGGTATCTCTCGCGCCGACCAGGACGCTTTCGCCTTGCGCAGCCAGCAAAAGGCCGCAGCAGCGCTGGCCAGCGGTCGTCTGGCACAAGAGATCGTGCCCGTGGAGATCGCCCAGCGCAAAGGCCCGGCCAAGCGCGTCGAACAGGACGAACACCCTCGCGGCGACACCACACTGGAACAATTGGCCAAGCTTGGCACGCCGTTTCGCGAAGGCGGCAGCGTCACCGCGGGCAATGCCTCGGGGGTGAACGACGGAGCCTGCGCGCTGCTGCTGGCCACCACTGCCGCCGCTCAGCGCTACGGACTCAAGGCTCGCGGCAGGGTCGTCGGCATGGCGGTGGCGGGCGTGGAGCCGCGCATCATGGGTATTGGCCCGGTACCGGCGACGCGCAAGGTGCTTGAGTTGACCGGTCTGTCCCTGGCCGACATGGACGTCATCGAACTCAACGAAGCCTTCGCTGCGCAAGGTCTGGCGGTGCTGCGCGAACTGGGCCTGGCCGATGACGACAAGCGGGTCAACCCAAACGGCGGCGCCATCGCCCTGGGGCATCCGTTGGGCATGAGTGGCGCGCGACTGGTCACCACCGCCCTGCACGAGCTTGAAAACACCCACGGCCGTTACGCCCTCTGCACCATGTGCATCGGTGTCGGCCAAGGCATTGCCATGGTCATCGAGCGCCTCTGACCAACGGCTTGTTACCCAGGACGGCGCAGCCGGTTATGCTGCGCCCATGACACTCACGGCCCAGGCGCTTTCAGAGAAACCGCCGGCGTACAAGAACAATTCGAGTGAAGCCATGAACATGTACCATGATGCCGATCGTGCCCTGCTGGACCCGATGGAAACCGCCAGTATCGACGCCCTGCGCCAGCATCAGCTAGAGCGACTGCGCTGGAGCCTGAAGCACGCTTACGACAACGTGCCACTGTACCGCCAGCGCTTCGACGAATGCGGCGCCCACCCCGATGACCTCAAGTGCCTGGAAGACCTGGCGAAGTTCCCCTTCACCGGCAAGAACGACCTGCGCGACAACTACCCCTACGGCATGTTCGCCGTGCCCCAGCAAGAGGTCGTGCGCCTGCATGCATCCAGCGGCACCACCGGCAAACCCACGGTGGTGGGTTACACCCAGAACGACATCGACACCTGGGCCAATGTGGTTGCCCGTTCGATTCGTGCCGCTGGCGGGCGCAAGGGCGACAAGGTACACGTCTCGTATGGCTACGGCCTGTTCACCGGCGGCCTGGGCGCCCATTACGGCGCCGAGCGTCTAGGGTGCACGGTCATCCCGATGTCCGGCGGCCAGACCGAGAAGCAGGTGCAGCTGATCCGCGATTTCCAGCCCGATATCATCATGGTCACGCCGTCCTACATGCTGAACCTGGCCGATGAAATCGAGCGCCAAGGCATCGACCCACAGGACCTCAAGCTGCGTCTGGGCATCTTCGGCGCCGAGCCTTGGACCGACGAGTTGCGTCGTTCCATCGAACAGCGCCTGGGCATCGACGCCCTGGACATCTATGGCCTGTCGGAAATCATGGGGCCAGGCGTGGCCATGGAATGCATCGAGACCAAGGACGGCCCGACCATCTGGGAGGACCACTTCTACCCCGAGATCATCGATCCGGTAACCGGCCAGGTGCTCCCAGACGGGCAATTGGGCGAGTTGGTGTTCACCTCGCTAAGCAAGGAGGCGCTACCGATGGTGCGTTATCGCACCCGCGACCTCACCCGCTTGTTGCCCGGCACGGCCAGGCCGATGCGACGGATTGGCAAGATCACTGGGCGCAGTGACGACATGCTGATCATCCGTGGGGTGAACGTGTTCCCGACGCAGATCGAAGAGCAGGTACTCAAAATAAAACAGCTTTCAGAGCTATACGAGATTCATCTGTATCGCAATGGAAGCTTGGACAGTGTCGAAGTGCATGTCGAGCTGCGTGCCGAGTGCCAGCACCTGGACGAGGCGCAGCGCAAACTGCTGACCGGCGAGCTGACCAAGCAGATCAAGACCTACATCGGTATCAGCACCCAAGTGCGGCTACAGCCCTGCGGGACGCTCAAGCGTTCCGAGGGCAAGGCCTGTCATGTGTATGACAAACGGTTGGCCAGCTGATTTTTTGGTGTGCCTCAGATAGAGCGCCGCCCGCGCGGCGCATTGCGAGCAAAGCTCGCTCCTACACCTGTTTCGGGCCAATGAACTCTTTGGTGAACGACGCAATATCGAGTCGTACAAACCAGGCGGTCGCGCGCGTTTGTGACTGACGTTACTGGCCCGAAACAGACGTAGGAGCGAGCTTTGCTCGCAATGCGCCGCGCGGGCGGCGCTCGATTCATTGGCCACCTCAAGACTCCAGACAGGCAAAGCGATACACAAACGTTACGTGATACACATAAAACAGTTTGACGTTATGTTTTGTATCGCTTACAAATGACTCATGCCTTAGCAGGAGTCGGAACATGTACGCACAGCTAGTGGAAACCGGAGTCAAGCGCGTCAAGTCACTGGAGGAGATGTCGCCCGAGGAGCGCAACTTTCAGGAGAAGATCGACGCCGAAGTCAAGATCGAAGCCAAGAACTGGATGCCCGAGGCCTACCGCCAGACGCTGATCAGGCAGATCTCCCAGCACGCCCATTCGGAAATCGTCGGCATGCTGCCGGAAGGCAACTGGGTGACCCGCGCGCCGAGCCTCAAGCGCAAGCTGCAACTGATGGCCAAGATCCAGGACGAAGCCGGCCACGGTCTGTACCTTTACAGCGCCATGGAAACCCTCGGCGCGGACCGCGACGAAGAGATCGCCAAGCTGCACAGCGGCAAGGCCAAGTATTCGAGCATCTTCAACTACCCGACCCTGAGCTGGGCCGACATGGGTGCCGTGGGCTGGCTGGTCGATGGCGCCGCCATCGTCAACCAGGTGGTGCTACAGCGCACCTCCTACGGTCCCTACTCCCGCGCCATGATCCGCATCTGCAAGGAAGAGAGCTTCCACCAGCGCCAGGGCTACGAACTGCTGTTGACCATGATGCGCCACGGCACCCAGGCCCAGAAGGACATGGTCCAGGACGCCATCCACCGCCTGTGGTGGCCAGCGCTGATGATGTTCGGCCCCAGCGACGAGCACTCGCCCAACAGCGCCCAGTCGATGGCCTGGAAAATCAAGCGCCAGACCAACGATGAACTGCGCCAGCGCTTCATCGACCAGACCGTACCGCAACTCGAGCTACTGGGCTGCACCGCACCCGACCCGGCGCTGAAGTGGAACGAAGCCCGTGGCCACTACGACTTCGGCGAAATCCAGTGGGACGAGTTCTACGAAGTCATCAAGGGCAACGGCCCCTGCAACCAGGAGCGCGTCGCCACCCGGCGCAAGGCCATCGAGGATGGCGCCTGGGTCCGCGAAGCGGCCGTGGCCTATGCACGCAAGCAACAGAACAAGAACGCCGCCTGAGCGGCGATTGATGCGGAGATCGAAAATGTCTGTCTGGACCCTTTATGAAGTGTTCGTGCGCAGCAAGCACGGCCTGAACCACAAGCATGTCGGCAGCGTGCATGCCGCCGACGCCGCCATGGCGATCGAAAACGCCCGTGAGCTGTACACCCGCCGCAGCGAAGGCGTGAGCCTCTGGGTGGTTCCCTCGGCCTTGATCACCGCGTCCTCGCCCGATGAGAAAGACCCCTTGTTCGCCCCGTCCGACGACAAGGTGTACCGCCATGCCAGCTTCTATGAGCTGCCCGACGAAGTCGGACACATGTGAGGCCCGCCATGCACGAACAAAACCTCATTGCGTATCTGCTTCTGCTGGGTGACAGCGCCCTGGTCCAGGGCCAGCGTTTGTGCGAGTGGTGCGGCCGCGCCCCTGCCCTCGAAGAAGAACTGGCCCTGATGAACGTCGGCCTCGACCTGGTCGGCCAGGCGCGCAACTGGCTGGAATATGCTGCAGAACTGCTCGATGACGGCCGCGATGCCGATGCCCTGGCGTTTCGCCGGGACGAGCGGGCGTTCCGTAACTTGCTGCTGGTCGAACAGCCCAATGGCGACTTCGCCGTCACCATGACCAAGCAGTTCCTCTACGACGCCTGGCACCTTGCCGTGCTGCAGCAGCTTCAGGCATCCAGCGACGAGCGGATCGCCGGTATCGCTGCCAAGGCGGTCAAGGAAGTCACCTACCACCTGCGCCGCTCTGGCGAGTGGGTACAGCGCCTCGGGGGCGGCACCGACGAGAGCCGCCGACGCATGCTCGATGCGATTGCAGCGCTGTGGCGTTTCACGGTCGAGCTGAACACCGGCAGCGACGGCGAAGTGCAGCTGGCCGAGGCGGGTATCGCTGCCGATCCAACTCAGGTAGGCGCTGCCTGGCTCAAGCAGGTGAGCACGGTATTCGACTCGGTCGACCTGCCGTTGCCCAAAGCCGCCAGTCACTTCTACCTCGACGGTCGCAAAGGCCTGCACACCGAACATCTGGGCTTGCTGTTGGCCGAGATGCAGTTCCTGCCAAGGGCATATCCCGATGCAACCTGGTGAGCTGATTACCAGCGACCGTCGCGCCCGTGCGCTGCGCGGTGATGACCTGTCCCTCGCCTGGAAGACGCTGGAGCAGGTCATGGACCCCGAAGTGCCAGTGGTCAGCGTCGTCGACCTTGGCATCGTCCGGGACCTCGACTGGCGCGCCGGTCACCTGCACCTGGTGGTCACGCCCACCTACTCTGGGTGCCCGGCCACCGAGGTGATCGAGGACGATATTCGTCATGCCCTGGAACAAGCCGGTTTTGCCGCGCCGCAGCTGGAGCGTCGACTGACCCCGGCCTGGACCACCGATTGGATCACCCCCCAAGGCAGAGAACGCCTGTTGGCCTACGGCATCGCTCCCCCTGAGGGCAACCCCAGCAAGCGCAGCCTGCTGGGCGAACCGCCGCAGGTGTGCTGCCCGCAGTGCGGCAGTCGCCACACCGAGTTGCTCAGCCAGTTTGGCTCCACCGCATGCAAGGCGTTGTACCGCTGCCGCGAGTGCCTGGAGCCGTTCGACTATTTCAAATGCATTTGAGCCGTGGAGACCACCATGAGCCAGTTTCACAGCCTGACCGTCAAGCAAGTGCGCCCCGAAACCCGTGATGCGGTGTCCATTGCCTTCGATGTGCCCGAGCACCTGCGGGAAACGTTCCGCTTCACCCAAGGCCAGTACCTGGTGATGCGCACCCAACTGAATGACGAAGAAGTCCGCCGGTCCTACTCCATCTGCAGCGCAGTGCAGGACGGCGAACTGCGTGTGGCCGTCAAGCGCGTGCCAGGCGGTCGCTTCTCGGCGTTCGCCAACGAGGCGCTCAAGGCCGGCCAGCAGCTGGAGGTCATGCCGCCGTCCGGCAGCTTCTTCGTGCCGCTGGACCCCACGCGCCAGGGCAATTACCTGGGTGTAGCTGCCGGCAGTGGCATCACCCCCATTCTGTCGATCATCGCCACCACCCTGGCCAGCGAACCGAACAGCCGCTTCACCCTGCTCTACGGCAACCGTTCCAGTTCCGGCGCGCTGTTTCGCGACAAGCTCGAAGACCTCAAGAACCGCTACCTCGACCGCCTGAACCTGATTTTCGTGTTCAGCCGCGAGCAGCAGGACGTCGACCTCTACAACGGTCGCATCGATGCCGACAAGTGCGGCCAGCTGTTCTCCCGTTGGATGGATGTTTCGAGCCTGGATGCCGCGTTCGTTTGCGGCCCACAGGCGATGACCGAAACCGTGCGTGAAAGTCTGCAGGCCAATGGCATGGCCAATGAGCGCATCCATTTCGAGTTGTTCGCCGCCGCTGGCAGCCAAGCACGTCGCGAAGCCCGCGAGGCGGCGCGCCAGGTCGACTCCGCGCTCAGCCACATCACCGTGATCAGCGATGGCCGCGCCCTTACCTTCGACCTGCCGCGCAATACCCAGAACGTGCTGGACGCCGGCAACGCCATCGGCGCCGAACTGCCCTACTCGTGCAAGGCCGGTGTGTGCTCCACCTGCAAGTGTCGGGTGATCGAGGGCGAAGTCGAGATGGACAGTAACCACGCGCTGGAGGACTACGAAGTGGCGGCCGGTTATGTGCTGTCGTGCCAGACCTACCCGGTGAGCGACAAGGTGGTCCTTGATTTCGACCAGCTCTGACACCTGGCCTACCGCAGCCTCTCCCGGAGCGGCTGTGGGATATCCATGGCGCTGAACTGCCTAGCAACACCCGCGTGACCTCAACACAACAATTACAACACCCAGAGATCGCTTCCCATGACACCCGAACACATCGACAGCATCGCCAACCACCCCGACTTCCAGCACCTGGTCCGGTCCAAGCGCCGCCTCAATGGCAGCCTGACCTTGGCCATGCTGGTGATTTACTACGGCTTCGTGCTGCTGGTGGCATTTTCCCCCAGCACCCTGGGCCAGTCCCTGAGCGGCGGCGTCACCACCGTCGGCATGCTGGTGGGCGTCCTGATGGTGTTGCTGTCCTTCGCGCTGACCGGCCTCTACGTGCACCGTGCCAACAACGTCCTCGACCCCCTGAACGACAAGGTCAAGCAGGAGTGCGCACGATGAACTGGACTGCCATCTCGATGTTCATGGTGTTCGTCTGCTTTACCCTGCTGGTCACTCGCTGGGCAGCGATGCGCACGCGCTCGGCCAGCGACTTCTACACCGCCGGCGGAGGCCTGACCGGCATGCAGAACGGCCTGGCGATTGCGGGCGACATGATCAGCGCCGCCTCGTTCCTGGGCATCTCGGCGATGATGTTCATGAACGGCTATGACGGCTTGCTCTATGCCCTGGGTGTACTGGCCGGGTGGCCGATCATTCTGTTCCTGATCGCCGAACGCCTGCGCAACCTGGGCAAGTACACTTTCGCCGATGTGGTCTCCTACCGCCTGGCGCAGACGCCGGTGCGTCTGAGCTCGGCGTTCGGCACCCTGGCCGTGGCGCTGATGTACCTGGTGGCGCAAATGGTCGGTGCCGGGAAGCTGATCGAGCTGCTGTTCGGCATCAGCTACCTGTATGCGGTGATCCTGGTCGGAGTACTGATGGTCGCCTACGTGACTTTCGGCGGCATGCTCGCCACCACCTGGGTGCAGATCATCAAGGCGGTGATGCTGCTGTCGGGTACCAGTTTCATGGCCTTCATGGTGCTCAAGCACTTCGGTTTCAGCACCGAGGCCATGTTCGCCAATGCCGTGGCGGTGCACGCCAAAGGGCAGGCGATCATGGCACCTGGCGGCTTGCTGTCGAACCCTATCGACGCTATCTCACTCGGCCTGGGCATGATGTTCGGCACTGCCGGCCTGCCCCATATCCTGATGCGTTTCTTCACCGTCAGCGATGCCAAGGAGGCCCGAAAGAGTGTGTTCTATGCCACTGGTTTCATTGGCTATTTCTACCTGCTACTGATCGTCATCGGCTTTGGTGCCATCGTCATGGTCGGCACCGAGCCAGCCTACCGCGACGCCAGTGGTGCGATCATCGGTGGTGGCAACATGGTCGCCGTACACCTCGCTCAGGCCGTGGGGGGCAACCTGTTCCTGGGCTTCATCTCGGCCGTGGCCTTCGCCACCATCCTAGCGGTGGTCGCCGGCCTTGCGCTGTCCGGCGCCTCCGCCGTGTCCCACGATCTCTACGCGTGCGTGGTGCGCAAGGGCCAGGCCAGCGAACAGCAGGAAATGCGCGTCTCGCGTATCGCCACGCTGGTGATTGGTTTGCTGGCGGTCGTGCTGGGACTGGTGTTCGAGTCGCAGAACATCGCCTTCCTGTCTGGACTGGTGCTGGCCGTGGCCGCTTCGGTCAACTTCCCAGTGCTGCTGCTTTCGATGTTCTGGAAAGGCCTGACCACCCGAGGCGCAGTGTGCGGCAGCATGGCCGGGCTGGTTTCGGCCATCGTGTTGGTCGTGCTGGGCCCGGCAGTGTGGGTCAACGTGCTGCACAACGAACAAGCGCTGTTCCCTTACAGCAACCCCGCGTTGTTCTCCATGAGCCTGGCCTTCCTCTGCGCCTGGGTGTTCTCGGTAACAGACACCTCCGCGCGTGCCAGCGAGGAGCGTGGGCGCTACCTGGCGCAGTTCATCCGCTCCATGACCGGTATCGGCGCCGCTGGCGCCAGCAAGCACTGACCCCAGAACAGCATCATGTCGGATAAAAAAACAATGAACCGCACGCATCTGACCTCAGCCGCCTGGCTCGCCACACTCGCCCTGCCCTTGCCGGCCATGGCGGACTTCATCGACGACAGCCATGCACGGCTGGAATTGCGCAACCACTACATCAACCGCGACTTCCGTCAGGCTAACGCTCCCCAGGCCAAGGCCGAGGAATGGGGCCAAGGTTTCACCGCACGACTGGAATCGGGATTCACCGAAGGTTACGTGGGCTTTGGTGTGGATGCCATGGGCCAGCTTGGCATCAAGCTCGACTCCAGCCGCGACCGGCGCAACACCGGCCTGCTGCCGTTCGGACCGAACAGCCATGAGCCGGTGGATGACTACAGCGAGTTGGGCCTGACCGGCAAGGTGCGGGTCTCCAAGAGCACGCTGCGCCTGGGCACCTTGCAACCGATCCTGCCAGTGGTGGTGTACAACGACACCCGCCTGCTGTCGTCGACCTTCCAGGGCGGACTGCTGACCAGCCAGGACATCGATGGGCTGACCGTCAACGCCGGGCGCCTGAGCAAAGTCAACCTGCGCGACTCGTCCGGCCGCGACGATATGGGCTACGGCGCCGCCAGCAGCGATCACCTGGACCTGGCCGGTGGCAGCTACGCCATCACCCCGCAGGCCACTGTCAGCTACTACTACGCCAAGCTCGACGAGATCTACCGCCAGCAGTTCGTCGGCCTGGTGCACACCCAGCCCCTGGGCGAAGGCGTGAGCTTGCGTAGCGACCTGCGCTACTTCGACAGCCGCGGCGACGGTGCCGAGCGCGCGGGCAACATCGACAACCGCAACTTCAACGCTCTGTTCACACTGGGCGTGAAGGCCCACAAGTTCACCGCCGCCTGGCAGCAGATGTCCGGCGACAGCGCCTTTCCATTCGTCAACGGCGGTGACCCGTTCACCGTCAACCTGGTGACCTACAACACCTTCACCCGTGCCGGGCTGGACTCCTGGCAAGTGCGCTACGACTACGACTTCGTGGCGATGGGCATCCCCGGCCTGAGTTTCATGACCCGCTACACCGACGGCCGCCATGCCGAGACCGCCACGCTCAGCAATGGTCGTGAGCGTGAGCGCGACACCGACCTTACCTACGTCATCCAGAGCGGCCCATTCAAGGACGTCAGCCTGCGTTGGCGCAACGTCACCTTCCGTTCCGGCAACGGCCTGACCAATGCCGTGGACGAAAACCGCCTGATCATCGGCTACACCCTGGCGCTGTGGTAACAGCGCCTTCTTGAGGAGAACAGCATGTCCGACGCCCCAACCCTGCAGAGTTTCATCGCCGGCCGCTGGATCGGCCAGCACGGCGCCCAGGCCCTGCGCAGTGCCCTGGACGGTCACGTCCTGGCCTATAGCCACGAAGAGCGCCCGGACTTCGCCGAAGCCGTGGACTTCGCCCGGGCACGTGGCCTTGCAGAACTGATGGCCATGGATTTCCAGCAGCGCGCTGCCCGCCTGAAGGCTCTGGCCCTTTACCTGGCCGAGCGCAAAGAACAGCTCTACGCCCTGTCCCACCACAGCGGCGCTACCCGCGCCGACAGCTGGATCGACATCGAAGGCGGCAACGCCACGCTGTTTTCCTATGCAGGCATTGGCAGCCGCGAACTGCCGTCCGGCAACCTGGTGCATGAAGGTCCGGCGATTCCATTGGGCAAAAAAGGCCATTTCGCCGGTAGCCACATCCTGGTGCCGCGCGCCGGCGTGGCTGTGCACATCAATGCCTTCAACTTCCCAATCTGGGGCATGCTCGAGAAATTTGCCCCGACCTTCCTGGCTGGCATGCCGTGCATCGTCAAGCCGGCGACCTCCACCAGCTACCTTACCGAAGCCGTGGTGCGCCTGATGAACGAGTCCGGCTTGTTGCCGGCCGGCAGCCTGCAACTGGTGATCGGCAGCACAGGCGACTTGCTCGACCGCCTGCAAGGCCAGGATGTGGTGACCTTCACCGGTTCCGCCGATACCGCCGCCAAATTGCGGGTAACACCGAACCTGGTGCGCAACTCTGTGCCCTTCACCGCCGAAGCCGACTCACTCAACTGCGCCATACTTGGGCCGGACGTCACCCCGGACAGCGAAGAGTTCGAACTGTACATCAAGGAAGTGGTGCGCGAGATGACCACCAAGGCCGGACAAAAGTGCACGGCGATCCGCCGCGCCATCGTTCCAGCCAAGCACCTTGACGCTGTCGCTACCCGCTTGCGTGAACGCTTGAGCAAGGTGGTGGTGGGTGATCCTTCGGTCGAAGGTGTGCGCATGGGGGCCCTGGCGTCCCACGACCAGCAGCGCGATGTCGGCGAGCGCGTACGCAGCCTGCTGGAAAGTTGCGACCAGCTGTTCGGTGCGGGTGATGGCTTTGCCCCAGTGGGCGAAGGTGTTGCCGAGGGTGCATTCTTCGCCCCGACCCTGCTTCAGGCCCGGGATCCTCACGCCGAGGGCGGAGCCCACGATATCGAAGCCTTCGGCCCGGTCAGCACGCTGATGGCGTATGACGACCTGGACGAGGCCCTGGCTCTCGCCGCCCGTGGTAAAGGTAGCCTGGTGGCGACGCTGGTCACCGCCGACCGTGCAGTGGCAGCCAAGGCCATTCCGGCTGCAGCCGCCTGGCATGGTCGTCTGTTGGTGCTGGACCGCGAGGCCGCGCAAGAGTCCACCGGCCACGGCTCGCCGCTGCCGCAATTGAAACATGGCGGCCCCGGCCGAGCGGGCGGCGGTGAAGAGCTGGGCGGCTTGCGTGCGGTCAAGCACTACCTGCAGCGCGCCGCCGTGCAAGGCTCGCCAAGCATGCTCACCGCCGTCACCGGCGAGTATGTCCGCGGCGCTGAAGTGATCGAAACCGAAGTTCACCCGTTCCGCCGCCATTTCGACGACCTGCGCATCGGCGAGTCGCTGCTGACGCACCGTCGCACCGTCACCGAAGCCGACCTGGTCAACTTCGGCTGCCTGTCGGGCGATCATTTCTACATGCACTTCGACGAGATCGCCGCCAAGCAATCGCAGTTTGCCAAGCGCATCGCCCATGGCTACTTCGTGCTGTCTGCCGCTGCCGGGCTGTTCGTCTCCCCCGGCGCCGGACCCGTGCTGGCCAACTACGGCCTAGACACCCTGCGCTTCATCAACCCGGTTGGCATTGGCGACACCATTCAGGCGCGCTTGACCTGCAAGCGCAAGATCGACCAAGGCAAGACCAGTCCTCTTGGCCAACCCCAAGGCGTGGTGGCCTGGGACGTGGAGGTCACCAACCAGTTGGGCGAGCTGGTCGCCAGCTACGACATCCTGACCCTGGTGCTCAAACGCTCCTGAGTGTGCGAACGCGCCCCCTGCAGGCCTCACTGCGGGGGCCGCTGACGGTCACCGGAAGCTCGCCAGCTGACCTCGGTGATGCCATAGCGCTCAGCCATCGGACGGCTGACTTTCCTGAGCTTTTCCCGCCCGAACTTCGGAATCACCCCGATCCCCGCGTCACAGCTGGCCCAATGCCAGGCGTCGGCGTTGTCCAGCCGGTCCAGGCGGATGATGAAGCTGCGCGGCTGGCCGTGCAGTTGATAGTCGATGATATACAGCTGTGGGCTAGGCATCGCAGGGGGCCTCCTGTTCTCCGTGGATGAGCCTTTGATGGATCAGGGTTTTTCCAGAAAATTCAAAACGCTGTTCAGCGACTGAGAGGGGTTTCACGCATGCACACTCCATTGGGTGGCCCCGGAACCGATCGCGAGCTCGTCGATGGCGTGGATCAGCCCGCTTTGCAGCGCTTCGTGGGGGCCCAGAATGCGCGGGTAGGCCATCAGGTAGCGAGGTACATCCAGGGCTTCGGCACTGCCTTCGGTTCTTTCGGCAACGATCTGCGCATAGAGGCGCAAGTCATAGTCCAGGCTCATGGCGTACTCAGCCATCCGCGCATGGTCCACCGAGCCATGCAGTGTCCAGTGAAACGGATGGAACAGGAATTTGCTGTAGCTGCAGGCCGTGCGGTGCTCGCCCGCGAGGAACAGAATGTTGCCCATCGACTCCACGGTACCCAGGTTGTGGGTATGCAACGCGATGGGCAGGCTACGTAGGAAGTTGTACAAGGTGAAACCGTAACTGCATTCACCGCCCATGGTGGCGATGTTCAACTGCAACACATCGGCGCCCTGCTGGATCGCCTTGCCGCACGTGCTGATCAGGTTGCCACAGGTGGACGAGTTGATAGGTCCGGTGAAGTGGATGATATGTCTGGCCATGCTGGTCTCCGCATTCGGGGTGGCCCAGGGGCGCTCATCAAAAAAGAGCTCCCTTGGGTGGAATCTCCAAGCGCTGGCAAAGTTCCGTCGAAATGACCCATCGGCGACTTTCTGTTGACGTTATTTTCACAGTCCTCCCTTTAGCGTCACGGCCTTTCCGGCAGCCGCAGGACTCGCGGCCGCCATGGTTCAACGAGGCAAACGTGTCAGACACTACATCCCCTTCCACCGCAAAACGCCTGGACTGGGCCGGCCTGGGCTGGCTACTTCTGTTCTTCTGGTACTTCTCCGGCGTCACCCAGGCGCTCTTGCTGTTCAGCGGTACCACAGGCTTTGCCGGTTTTCGCGACGCCTTGTTCCTGAGCAGCCTCTGGCTTGCCCCGGTGTTATTGCTGCCGCGCTTCACCCGCGCCACCGCGGCAGTGATTGGCCTGGTGCTATGGGGCGCCTCCCTGGTGGGCTTGAGCTACTTCGGCATCTATCGCCAGGAGTTCTCGCAAAGCGTCATTTTCGTAATGTTCGAGTCCAACACTGCAGAGGCGAGCGAGTACTTCAGCCAGTACTTCAGTATCTGGCTGGGCTTGGCACTGCTGCTGTACACCGCGGTCGCCGTGCTGCTATGGAAGCGCATTCGCCCGGTTTCGCTGCCTCTTCGCAGTCGCGTTCCGGTAGTTGTTCTGCTGTTGGCGGCGAACCTCGTCTACCCCTTCTACAAACAGATGGTCAATCAGCAGCGCAATTTTGCCGACGCGATGGAAAAGGTCGAGCAGCGCATGGAACCGGCGGTCCCCTGGCAGTTGTTGGTCGGCTACCGGCAGTATCGCCAGCAACTGGACAACATGCAGGCACTGCTGGCCCGCAACGCCTCGTTGCCGCCCTTGAAAAATCTCCATGACAGCAGCGGTACCGAACCGCGCACCTTGGTGCTGGTGCTGGGCGAATCCACAACCCGCGAACACATGCACCTGTATGGCTACAACCGTCCGACCACCCCGAATCTCGACGCTCTGGCGGCCAGCGACAAAGGCCTGACGGTATTCCACAACGTGGTTTCGCCTCGCCCTTACACCATCGAGGTGATGCAGCAGATCCTGACGTTCGGTGACCAGCAGAACCCGGACCGCTTCCTCACCGATCCATCGTTGATCAACCTGATGAAACAGGCGGGCTACAAGACCTTCTGGATCACCAACCAGCAGACCATGACCAAGCGCAACACCATGCTGACCACGTTCTCCCAGCAGACCGACGAGCAGGTCTACCTGAACAACCAGCGCAATCAGAACGCCAGCCAGTATGACGACGTGGTGCTTTCACCGTTCGAGAAGGCATTGCAAGACCCCGCACCGAACAAGTTCATCATCGTCCACCTGCTAGGGACGCACATGGATTACCGCTATCGCTATCCGCAGGCCTACGATCGCTTCACAGACCGGCAAGGTGTTCCGCCTCAGCTCACCGACAGCCAGGCAGACACCTACAATTTCTACGACAATGCGGTGTTGTATAACGACTACGTGGTTTCGAGCCTGATCAAACGTTACTCGGCAAGCGCTGCCAATGGCTTCCTGATGTACCTGTCCGACCACGGCGAAGATGTGTACAGCTCGGGTAATCATGACCGCCTGGGACGTAACGAAGGCGCCCCGACCCGGCCGATGTACACCATTCCATTCTTACTCTGGACCTCGCCAAGCTGGCAGGCCACGCATCCGCGCGACTTCCAGGCGATGGCCAACCGGGCCTACAGCAGCTCGCACCTGATCCATACGCTGTCAGACCTCGCGGGGCTCAGCTATGACCGCTACGAGCCGAAGAAGAGCCTGGTCAGTTCGCAATTCGTGGCGGCGCCACGTTGGATTGGCGACCCCTATCGCAAGGACGGTCTGCATGAGTTCGACCAGTTGCCGCAGGATACCCTGGACAAGGCCACCCGGGTGCAGGGCACGGCGAACGCCGCCAATCCTAACCCTGGCAAGATCTGAGAGGTTGAGCGAAACGCGGCAATGCAGTGCCAGGACATGCCCGGCACTGCAGCGCCTTCACTCAAGTGCGACCGCCCTTGCGGCCCGACTCGCGGTCGTGGTCCATGTTGCTGCCGGAGGACTGGCCGCCCTTGCGCCCCGCTTCGGAGGCCTTCTGGCGGTCGTTGGCGAAGTTGCCAGGGTTCTTGCTGCCGCCTTGACTACCCTGGCGGCCATTTTCTTTGTTAGCCATGGTCTTTAACCTCATTTGGCTTCGGATATGCACGGCAGTACGCCGTACATAGGTTCGGAGTGCGGTCTCCCGCAGGGATTCGTTTTCAAAAGAAGGGTTCTGACCGGTGGCGTTAAATATGCGGGGAGTCTGTATTTGGCGCACCAAGCGACTGGCCATGACGTCGCCCCAGCCAACTGCCGGTCAGCCCCCAGCCCAGTGCCAGCAGAGCGCCAATGACCATGGCCAATTGGGGATGGTCGGCCATCACGTCCAGCCCGCGCTTGAGCCAACCGCTCAGCGCATCGCCGCCGCGGTAGATCACGGTGTCGACGAAGTTCTTGGCCTTGTACTTGTCCTCGGGCGTCAGCACCGTGAACAGCATCTCCCGACCCGGTCGCACCAATGCGTACTCTCCGGCCCTACGCACCACCATCACCACCACGAACACCGCAAAGACTGGATACAGCGCAAGGCAGACGAAACCGACCGCCATTGCCAGCGGCACCCCCACCAGTAGGACACCAACCCCCAGATATCGGGCCAGACGTCCGGTGAGAAACAGCTGGGTGAGAATCGCCAGGGCCTGGACGATGGTGTCGATCAGCCCGAAAACCTGGGTCTGGCGAGTGCGGTCGGTGAATGTCTCGCTGACGATCCGCGCCTGCTCGAAGTACAGGAAGGTGCTGACGCTGGCCAGCAACACCACGAAACCGGCAATGCCCAGCAGGTACGAGGAGTGCAACACGGCGGTGGCGCCAGACAGTGGATTTCCGCCCAGAGGTTTGGAGGGTGGGTGTTCGGAAATGGCGGGCAATGGGTGGCGCGCCCGCCAACGTTGCAAATACCCAGTGGCAACGATACTGCCCAGCAGACAAGCGGTGGCCAGCAGCAGCAAGCCTGCGTGGCCGAGGGGTGCCACCAACAAGGTGCCGAGGATCGGCCCACTGAGCCCGCCCAGGCTGGCCCCGGCGGCCAGCAGCCCGAACAGCCGCGTGCCCTGTTCGTTGTCGAAGATGTCGGCGAGCACGCTCCAGGCCAGGGAGATGGCCAACAGATTGAACACCGACAACCAGATGTAAAAGGCCCGTGCTGCCCAGATATCATCCGGATTGCGGGCAAAGAGCACAGCGAACAACAGAAGGTTGCTGGCGAAGAAACCGTAGGTCCAAGGCAAGATATGGCGTCGGCGTACCCGGCTGGCGAGCACGCCAAACAAAGGCAGGCTCACTAGGGTAGCGAAGAAGGTCCCGGTGAACAGCCACTGCAGGTTATCCACCCCGCCCGCCACGCCCATGGTTTCGCGCACCGGACGCAGCATGAAATAGCCGGTGAACAGCAGATAGAAAAGCACCAGGCCCGCCACCACCGCTGCGCCTTCCCCTGGTTGCCAGTTCAGCCCCTTGCCCAGTCGACGCCGCCAGGTGTTCATGGGTCAGGCGAACTGCTCGATCAGCGCCTGTTGCTGCGCCTGGGTCAATAGCGGCCCGTGCCCGGCCTTGAGTTGGTCGAGCTGGCGATCCGGGCGGCCGGTGGCTGGGATCACCGTGGTGACCGCCGGATGGCTGATGGCGAACTTGAGAAACAATTGCGCCCAACTGCCGATGCCTGCCTCGCCAGCCCATCCCGGAAGGGGCATATCCTTGACCCGGGCGAACAGACGCCCATCGTCGAATGCCCGGTTGATCAGCACCGCAACGCCTTTTTCCTGGCATAACGGCAACAAGGTCCGCGCCGCGTCCGGGGCGTTGACCGAGTAATTGATCTGGATGAAGTCCAGCGGCTCGCGGCGCACGATCTCGGCCACGTCGTCATGGCCGCTGTTGAGGTAATGGGTAATGCCCACGTAACGGGTCTTGCCCTGCTGCTTGAGTTCGCGGGCATAGGGCAGCTGGATCTGCCATTGGCGAAGGTTGTGCACCTGCAACAGCTCGACCTTGTCGGTGCGCAGGCTGCGCAGGGTACCCGCCCATTGCTCCTGGGCATCGGCGCGGCTGTTGGCAGCGATCTTGGTGGCAATGAAACACTGCTGGCGCCATCCGCCCTCCTCCAGCAACTGGCCAAGGATGGCATCCGCTCCGCCGTAGTTGGGTGAGGTGTCGATGACTTTGCCGCCACCCTCGAAAAAGGCCTTCAAAACGACCTTGAGCTGCTGGTACTGCGCGGAGCCGGCCTGGACCTCGAAACTGCCTGACGTGCCCGCCCCAATCACTGGCAAGGCTTCCTGGGTAGAGGCGATGGTGCGGGTAAGCAGCCCGTCGGTGTTGGCCGCCCGCAGCCAGGGGCTGGCGGCCATCAGACCAAGCGTCGCCCCAGCGCGCAGGACATCGCGACGTGCGTACATGGCAAAGCTCCCGTCATCTGTCGGAAACTTCCAAGGCTAGTTGCTCTATCCGTGGCCGCCGGGTGTTTCTGTATCTGGATGTTTAGCGATCAGCCGAGCAAACGCTGCAGATTCACCGCACCTTCGGTCATCGGCGGGCACCAGTAGTAACCGCCAGTGAGCGGGCGACTGAAACGATACAATGCATCGATGACACCGTCCTCGAGACCGCTCATGCGGCGCAGCTGCACCTCGAAAGCATCGAACGAGCGGCCCAAGGCCACGAAAGCCAGACCCGCACCACGCGAGTCGGTCCAGGACACCGAACGGCGGACCATGAAGGCCTCTGGCTCGAAGCTTTCCTGGGCGGTGCGCTTGACGTGGGCCGATTCCGGAGCGTCTTCGAGCTCTTCATTGTCGCTCAGGCGGCGACCGATGATGTCGTCCTGTTCAGGCTGGGGCAGCGACTTGAAGTAGTTCAGGTCATGCTTCCACAGCTGGAAAGCGGCGAAACTGGAGCCGCTCAGGCCAACGTGGTCGCCAGCGACGATGGCCGCCTCGACCGCCGCTTCGTCCCGCGGGTTCTCGGTACCGTCTTCATAACCTGTGAGGTCATGGCCTGCGCGGTGCAGGAAACCGTCGACACTGTCCACCAGGCGCAGGGCCGGGCTCAGCGATTGTTCAAGCTGCTGGGCGCGCAGGAACAGATCGCCGCGCTCTTCACCCCGCAGCCACAGCCACAAGGCATGCTGGGTACTTGGGTTCTCGACCACCGCGTCCAGCAGCGGAAACGGCCGCAGCCCTTCGATGTCGCGAGCCAGCGCTTTGGCCAGCGGTGCGCCAATACCCAGGATCAGGCTGCGTCCATCGACCTGTGGTTGCAGGGCATCGAGAACGGAGGGCAACGCCTCGAGCGATTCGATGGCGAAAAACAGGTGACGGGCGTGGGCTGGCACCGGCGTGGCAAGCAGACCTTGCTGATACGGCATGTCAGGCTAATCCTTGGCAAAAGCCCGAATGCTACTGCGCCCGCGGCCTCACCGCAACGCGGCAAGCGGCCGCTGCATATTCGGCCAGTACTTCTCGACGCGAATCGCCGGCGCTCCCGAAGAGGCCATCAAGCGCATCGTCCAGGCGTTGGTGCCAGCAAAGTTCGAGGCCAGCCGAGATGTGCGGGTAGACCCGGCCGCATTCACCGAACTGCTCGATCTGGCCGAGCGTATCGGGGTCCTCTTGCTGCCGGACGCCCTGGGCTGAAGCGAGTGCAGTAACAAAAGGTTACCAAGCACTGGCATTGTGCGATTAGCGAGTCAGTTAAGCCGACCTACACTCCTCGGATCATGCGCCCGAGAACCCGCCGATGACCGCCTCTCCCCTGTTGACCGCTGTCCTCCCCCTGGCCTTGGGCATCATCATGCTCGGCCTTGGGCTGTCGCTGACCTTGGCAGACTTCGCCCGCGTGGTGAAGTACCCCAAGCCCGTGGTGGTTGGCCTGACGTGCCAGATTCTGCTGCTGCCACTGGTCTGTTTCCTGATCGCTAACGGCTTTGGCCTCGAGTCGGCGCTGGCAGTGGGCTTGATGTTGTTGGCCGCGTCCCCGGGTGGGACCACGGCCAACCTGTTCAGTCACCTCGCTCATGGCGATGTCGCGCTGAACATCACATTGACGGCAGTGAACTCGCTGATCGCCATTCTGACCATGCCGCTGCTAGTGAACCTGTCGTTGGCCTGGTTCATGGCTTCTGAGCAAGCCATCCCGCTGCAGTTCGCCAAGGTCTTGCAGGTATTCGCGATCGTGCTGCTACCGGTCGGCCTCGGCATGTTGATTCGCCACTGGGCACCGCGCTTTGCCACTCGCATGGAAAGACCGATGAAGCTGATCGCTGCGTTGTTCCTGGCCTTCACCATCGTCCTGGCACTGGCCAAGGATTGGCAGACCGTCGTGGAGTATGCCCCCGTCGTCGGCCTGGCGGCCTTACTGTTCAACTTGCTGAGCCTGGCTGTCGGTTATTGGGTGCCTCGGCTGTTGAACATTCCCAAGCGCCAGGCTATCGCCATCGGCATGGAAATCGGTATTCACAATGGAACACTGGCCATTGCGCTGGCGCTAAGCCCGTCACTGCTCAACAACGCGACCATGGCCGTACCGGCAGCGCTCTACAGCTTGCTGATGTTCTTCACCGCAGCAGGCTTCGGTTGGTGGGTCAGCCGCGGGCATAGTGCGGCGGCACCTGCGCCCAAGGGCGAAACGGCCAATTGATTCACGGCCGTTTACGGCGCTGCTGCAACTGCCTTTTCAGTTTGCTCAGGGGTGGTGCGTAGAAGAAACCGAACGAAACGCAGCCTTCGCGCCCCTTGATCGCATGGTGCAGGCGGTGCGCGCGGTGCAAACGCTTCAGGTAACGATTGACCGGTTGCGGTTTACGGGGCCAGTGCCGGTGGAAGAAACCATCGTGGGCCAGCACGTACAGCAATCCGTAACCGCCCACGCCACCGCCCACCCACTGCAGCGGCGCGTAGCCTGACTTGCCCAACGCCACCAGCGTGGCAGCGATCAATCCCAAGGCCAGCAGGTACAGGTCGTTGGTTTCAAGCATGCCCAGGTGCGGTTCATGGTGCGAGCGATGCAGCCACCAGCCCCAGCCATGCATGATGTACTTGTGAGCCAGCGTACCGACGCCCTCCATGGCCACCAGGGTGCCGAACAGCACGGCAAGATTGAACAGCATGTCAAGGTCCGGGCGATGGAAAACGGATGGCCAAGGGTACCGGCTGCCACCGTTTTTTTCCACGAAACTGTCAGGTTTACGCGTTGTTTGTAGCCGTTTTCCTGATGAAGCCATTGTCATGTTTTTAGCCTTGACCGCCCTGGTTTCGCGGCGTATGGTCCGCGTCGCACTTTTGCATTCCTGAACAGGAGTCCTGCATTGGACAGTAGCCCCAGTCGTTTGCGACAGGCCCACCCGGCGAGCTAGTCCGGCAGATTCCTGCCACTGTCTCGCCATTGGCAAGGCAGTGGAATGCTCCTTCTTCAAGGCCAATTCCTCCCTCTTGTACCACCACCGGTGGTCCTGCGCATTTCTGGTTTTTCAACCGCGCCGTATGGTGGCGCTCGCATGGGCATTTGCCCATCGAAGAGGTTTGCTATGGATTGGAAAGTCTTTCTGCTGCGCGTCAGCACTGCCCTTCTGCTCGGTGCACTGATCGGCGCCGAGCGTCAACTACGTCAACGCATGACCGGCCTGCGCACCAATGCGCTGGTCAGTACCGGCGCCTGTTTGTTCGTGCTGATGACCCAGGCGGTACCCGGCATGGCCCCCAACGATGCCTCGCGTATCGCGGCCTATGTGGTCTCGGGCATTGGATTCCTGGGGGGCGGCGTCATCATGCGTGATGGTTTCAACGTGCGTGGCCTCAATACCGCCGCCACCCTTTGGTGTACTGCCGCTATCGGTGTGCTGTGCAGCCTGGGCCTGCTGCTGGAGGCAAGCTTGGGCAGCCTGGTGGTGTTGTGCGCGAACATTTTGCTGCGTGATATCGCCCAGCGCCTGGATCAGCAACAGGTCGTGCCTGCCAGTGAAGTCGAACAGCATTTCGAAGTGCGCATCGTTTGCCGAGCCGAGGACGAAATCCAGGTACGCAGCCTGATGCTGCATAGCCTTGCTGACCCTGGCCTGCGCTTGCAGTCGCTGCACAGCGAAGACCTGGCCGACCCGAAGCGCCTGGAGGTTCGCGCCGAACTGCTGGGTAACCCGCAAGCGGCTGGGCAGCTTGAGCGCCTGGTCAGTCGGGTCAGCCTGGAAAAGGGCGTCAGTGCCGTGCGCTGGCAAATACAGCCACAGGCACTGGCGGCTGATTGAACCGGTCAAGGCGCGTCAAGCGCCTGGGCGCTTACTGTGGGGCTGCGCCCTGCCCTTGAGCTGTAGCTGGCACGCCTCGAGCGCTTGATCGCGCTGCTTAAGCTCATCGTTCAGTCGCTGTAGTTCCCGTACCTGGTCAGCGCAAGTACCGCGCTTGGCTTCCAGCTGCTGAGTCTGGCTTTGCAGCTGACGCCGCATTTCATCGCTCGCCCCCTGCGCTTGCGCCAGGATCGTCCGCAGCCCCTGGATCTGGGCGTCGCGCTGCTCCAGCACGCTGTCCAGAACCTCGCGTTCACGGGTTGACTGTCGCTGCTCGCCGAGCATGCGCTCATTGTCCCGGTGCAGCCGGGTCAGTTCGTCTTGCTTGAACATCAAGCCTTGCTGCAACTGGCGCACTTGCGCCTGCAGCTGTTTCAGCTGCGCTTCATGGCGGCGCTGCTCTTGCTCTAGCGCATTGCGGGCGTGACGATGCTTTTCCTCCAATGAAAGAATCTGTTCGTCCTTGTCGGCGAGGCGCACCTTCAATTCGCCAAGCGACTGGCTGAGGCTTGCGTTGCGCAGCTGTTCCGTCTGCAGGGTACGTTGCGTGGTGCCGAGCGTTTCCGACGCTGCCTCCAATGCCTGGGTTTGAACCTGCAGCTGTTGATGGGTCGCAGCCAATGCCTGCTGGGCGAGCTGAAAACGGGCTTCAAGTTGCTCACGCTGCTGGCTGAATGCAACTTCGGCCGCCTCGATGCGCAGGTCGGCCTCCTGCTGCAATTGCCTGGCCAGTTGCTCCACCAAACGTCCCAGTGGCTCGCTTAGCGCCGCCGTGCCCTTTGGTGTGGCCGGCTGAAGGCTCTCTAGCTCCTTGAGATAACGATGGATGGTGGTCTTGGACCCGGTATTCCCGAGCTCGATACGTACCGCATCGATACTGGGATGTTCGCCACGGGCTAGCAACGCTTGCCGTGCCTGTTGCACCACCTCTTTATTTATTCCGACCCGGGCCATCGCCGCTCCTGATATTTCGTACCATAGTATGTACTATGTATTTACGTACGAATTTTCCCTTTGTTCCAAGGCAATTTCAAGGTTTCCCTCGCAAGCCCGCCGGGTCGATTCTTGCTGCACGATCTAGCCTTTTCGCTTGAATGCCTCGCGCCGGGCTGCCCGCTCGTGGGCGAACTCCTCACTCACGTGGGCTTCGAGATCATCACGCGTCACCGGCGCGCCGCAGTGCGGACAAATGCTGGCAAGGCCCACGTCATGCCCGCATGCCCTGTGCACCATACGTACCGCCACCGCCTCCCCCTCGCCTTTGCACCAGCGCTCTCCCCAGGCACGCAAGGCATAGATCACCGGGTAGAACGCCTGGCCCTTGGCGGTCAGGTGGTAGCCGTGTCGCCGGGGCTTGTCACTGTATGGACGGCGTTCGACCAGACCGTCGGCCTCCAGCGCCTTGAGCCGGGTAGTCAGCATTTGCGGGGTTGCCTGGGTCTGGATCTGGATATCCTCGAAGCGCGTCGCGCCCATGTACAGCTCCCGCAATACCAAGAGCGTCCATTTGTCGCCTACCTGCTCCACTGATCGGCTCACTGGGCATAGCGTGGATGAGGCATCGGCTGGCCGTTGTGTCACAACGTTTCTCTCCATAGTCACTTTGATTTTCAAAGTAACACGGCAACCAGCCTTTGGCCCACCTAAAGAAACGGCTAGAACCACCGAAACCATTGACACTATGATTTTCATAGCTGATATTCGGCACACCTATCCCGGAGCCTCCCCCATGACCGACACCGCCTACCCCCTGTCACGCACCGGCCTATTGCTGGTCGATCCTTACAACGACTTCCTTTCCGAAGGCGGCAAGCTGTTCCCGCTACTCAAGGACGTCGCCGAGCACGTGCACCTGCTCGACAACCTGCGCAGCACCGTTGCCAGCGCGCGCGCCAACGGCGTGCAGGTGTTCTATGTGCCCCACCGCCGCTGGCAGCCCGGCGACTACGATAACTGGAGCCATCCGAACCCGACCCAGCGCCTGGTGCAGCAGCGCAAAACCTTCGCCAAGGGCACCTGGGGCGGCGAATGGCACCCGGACTTCATCCCCCAAACAGGCGATATCATTGTCCATGAGCATTGGGGCCAGAGCGGCTTCGCCAACACCGATCTGGACTTCCAGCTCAAGCAGCAAGGCATCACTCACGTGATCGTGGTCGGGTTGCTCGCCAACACCTGTATCGAATCGACGGCACGCTTCGCCATGGAACTGGGTTACCACGTCACATTGGTGCGTGATGCCACCGCCGCCTTCACGCCGGAAATGATGCACGCCGCCCACACGCTCAATGGCCCGACCTTCGCTCACAGCATCGCCACCACCGCCGAACTGGCGCAGTCGCTGGCCGAACGTTGAGTACATGCCCGTGAGTGAACCTTCCGGCCGCTTGGTGGCGGTGATGGCGGCAAGCTGCGCGCTGGCCGTGTCCGCGCTCTACTACCACCAGCCCCTGCTGGCACAGATGGCAGCAAGCTTCGGGCTGACGGCGACACACGCCAGCGCCATCGCCACGCTGACGCAACTCGGCTACGCCCTGGGCCTGTTATTGATCGTGCCGCTGGCCGACGCGCGTCAACCGCGCCAGCTCGCCTCGGTGGCGATCATCGCCAACCTGGTGGCCTTGCTTGCCTGTGCCTGGGCCCCCAGCTTCGCCATGTTGTGTGCGGCGAGCTTCGCCGTGGGCATGACCGCGATCAGCGCGCAGTTGATCATTCCCACCGTCGCCGGCGCGGCATCGGCGGCAAGCCGCGCACGGGTGGTCGGCAGCTTGCTGGGTGGGCTGTCCAGTGGCCTGCTGCTGGCGCGCACGGTGGGTGGCCTGCTCGGCGCCAAGGCGGGCTGGCAGGCGGTGTTCTTGATGGCGGCAGTGGCCGACCTGGGCTTGCTATGGATCGTCGCCCGCCAGCTACCGCTCAACCCGAGCCTGGGTTCGATTGGCTACACACATCTGCTGCGTTCTCTCGCCACGCTGCTGCGCGAAGAGCCAGTGCTGCGCCTGTGCGCGGCCAGCGGGTTCCTGATGTTCGCCGCGTTCAGCGCGCTGTGGGCATCGCTGGCCTCGCTACTGAGCCAGCAGCCCTACAGCTTCGGCCCAGCCACCGTTGGCCTGCTGAGCCTGGTGGCGCTGCTCGGTATATTCGCTTCGCCACACATCGGCGCGCTGGCGGACCGCATCGGCACGCAGCGTACGGTGATGACAGGCGTGTCAGCGCTGGTCATCGGGTTCAGTCTGGTCGCCTTTGCCGACCACAGCCTGACCGCGCTGCTGGCCGGAATGGCACTGCTCGACCTGGGCAATCGTGCGGGTTTGGTGGCCAACCAGGCGCGGGTCTATGCGTTGCGCGCCGAAGCGCGCAGCCGACTGAACACGGTGTTCATGAGCACCTACTTCCTCGGCGGGGCGACCGGTGCGGCGCTAGGCAGCTACGGTGCGCACCAGGCCGGATGGGCGGGCCTGGCGGCGGTGGGTGGCGCGCTGGCCGTGGCGGCCGGGCTGCTCGGAGCACTCGCGCCTGGGGCTGAAGGGCAGCGACGCTAGCACGCACGTCGATGGCGTGCAGCTCAGGGCTGCCCCCTTCGCATCATCGGTCCCATCCCAGCATCGACCACGAAAGTCGCGGGCGCCACGCCTATCAGCTGAGCTGCGCCTTCAGCCAGGCGGCAAGCGCTTGTGCCTCTGGGCGGCGCTCCTGGCCGTGTCGCACGCATACCGACAAAGCGTCCTGCAGCACGACGGTCTCGGCGAATGGCGCAACCAGTTCCCCCCGCGCGAGCATCCCCTCTGCGGTGCGTCGCCAGCCCATGGCCAGCCCGTGTCCGGCAACAGCGGCCTGGAGCATCAACGAGTAGTTATCGAAGCTCAACGACTTGCCGCCGCTTGGCAACTCAAGGCCATGGGCCGCCATCCAGGTGTCCCATTCCAATTCGTATTGCGGCACTGTCTGGTGCAGCAGCAGGGTGCAGCGCTGCACCTGATCAAGCGTCAGCGCATCGCTGCCCATGCGCGCCAGATAGCTGGGGCTGCAGACAGGGAACACTTCATCGCTGGCGCTGAACAGCAGCGGATGCGCCCCTCGGTCCCGACAGCTGCTCTGCATCGCCACGTCGAAATAGCCCTCGTACTCGGCCAATGGCCGCAGCAACGTCGCGACCTTGAGTTCGATCTCCGGGAATTGTTGGTGAAAGCTCGATAGCCGAGGCATCAGCCAGTGGAATGCTTCGCACATCTGACACAGCAGCACCACTTGGTTGGTTCCGGCAACGCCGCGCAGCCGGTCGGCCTCGTTGGCAAGCCCAGCCAATGCATTACCCAGGATATAGGCAAGACTGCGCCCCGACTCGGTCAGGTACACGCCGCGGTTACGCCGCTCGAACAGCGCGACACCAAGGTCTGCCTCAAGCGCGCGAATCTGCCGGCTGACCGCTGCCTGGGTGATATGCAGCTCCTGGGCCGCACGCGATACGCTGCCGAGCCGGGCGGTTGCCTCGAACGGCAGCAGCGAGGCCAGTGGGGGGAGTGACTTGCCGAGCCTATTCATGACTTCAGGTTAACCCTCTGGACCGAAAGATCATTTGTAGCACAGCCTGCGCGCCCGCAGCATGGACACATGCCCACCACCGCCCCCGGCCAGGAGCCAACATGCTCGCCTCACCCTCATCCAGCGCCCGGGGCGTGGTCTTTGCCGTCATCGCCACGCTGTTCTGGGCCAGCAACTTCATCACCCCCTACGTCGCGGGTGAATATGGGATTCTCGACGTGTTGCTGGTGCGTTACCTGTTCACTGGTGCTCTGGGCCTGATTGGTCTGCTGCTGTATCGCGAGCGGCTGCGCCAGTTGGGGCCCCGGCAATGGCTGACCGGCATGGCCCTGGGCGTCATCGGCTATCTGGTCTACAGCGCCAGCATCGCGGGGAGCGTGATCTTCGGCGGCCCGACCCTGATCGCCGCCTTCATCGGCTGCGTGCCGGTGCTCCAGGCGCTGCTGGGCAATGTGCACGCGCAACGGGTGGCATGGACACGTCTGGCGCTGCCGATCGGGCTGCTGGGCATCGGCCTTTCGCTGATCAACCTGGACCTGTTCACCAGCCCCTACGCCCCTGCTGACGGTGTGCTCGCCGGGATATTCGCTGGCTTGGCGATCCTCGCCTGGCTGTCGTTCAGCGTCATCAACCAAAACGCGGTCGTCGATCTCGCGCCACGGGCTACCGCAGCTTGGACTTGCCTGATGATGGTTGGCGCAGGCCTGGTCGCAGCCCTTCTCGCGCCCCTTGCCAGTGCCTACGACCTGCTGCGCTGGCAGGGGGCTCAATGGAACACCGAGGGCGCGCTGCACCTGTATGGCTGGGCAGCGCTGATCGGCGTGTCCTCGTCGCTGGTCGGCGCCGCAGCCTGGAACATCGCCACCCGCCATCTGCCCATGGTGCTGTCTGGCCAGTTGATCGCCCTGGAGTCGGTGTTCGCCAGCCTGATGGGGTTGGCGTTCGTCGGCCGTGCACCAAGCGCTTTGGAAACAGCGGGCCTGCTATTGGTGCTCGCTGGCACCGCGCGCGCCATCCACATCATTCTCGCTCCTGCCCACTCGAGCGTGGCGCCTACCCACCGCAAAGGAGTCTCAACGAAATGAACGCGATCGCGGATTACCGCACCTTCCCGCTCATCAGCCCCTTGGCCAGTGCCGCATCCTTCGCCAGCGGGGTCTCGGTAACCTGGGCCGACGGCCGGGTCAGCCCGTTCCACAATCTTTGGTTGCGCGACAACTGCCCTTGCGGTGATTGTGTCTACGAGGTCACCCGCGAACAGGTGTTTCTGGTGGCCGACGTACCGGAAGACATCCAGGTGCAAGCCGTCACCATCGGCGACGATGGCCGGCTGGTCGTGCAATGGGACGACGGCCATGCCAGCGCCTATCACCCCGGCTGGTTGCGCGCCCATGCCTACGATGCCCAGAGCCTGGCCGAGCGCGAGGCGGCCAGGCCGCACAAGCACCGCTGGATGCAAGGTCTGTCGTTGCCTGTCTACGATCATGGGGCGGTGATGCAGGATGACGACACGCTGCTCGAATGGCTGCTGGCGGTGCGCGACGTGGGCCTGACGCAGTTGCACGGTGTTCCCACCGAGCCCGGCGCGCTGATTCCCTTGGCCAAGCGCATCTCGTTCATTCGCGAGAGCAACTTCGGCGTATTGTTCGACGTGCGCTCCAAGGCCGATGCGGACAGCAATGCCTACACGGCTTTCAACCTGCCCCTGCACACCGACCTGCCGACCCGTGAATTGCAACCGGGTTTACAGTTCCTGCATTGCCTGGTCAATGACGCCACCGGAGGAAACAGCACCTTCGTCGATGGCTTCGCGATCGCCGAGGCGCTGCGCATCGAGGCCCCGGCCGCCTACCGGCTACTCTGCGAAACGCCGGTGGAGTTTCGCAACAAGGACCGTCACAGCGACTACCGCTGCACCGCCCCCGTGATCGCGCTGGACAGCAGCGGCGAAGTGCGCGAGATCCGCCTGGCGAACTTCTTGCGCGCCCCCTTCCAGATGGATGCCCAGCGAATGCCGGACTACTACCTCGCCTACCGACGCTTCATCCAGATGACCCGGGAACCACGTTTTTGCTTTACCCGCCGGCTGGAAGCGGGGCAACTGTGGTGCTTTGACAACCGACGCGTGCTGCATGCCCGAGATGCCTTCGATCCGGCAAGCGGTGACCGGCATTTCCAGGGGTGCTATGTGGATCGGGATGAATTGTTGTCACGCATCCTGGTGTTGCAACGGTAGGACCGCCGCGGGGGCTCGATAGGCGCCCCCGGCCATTACCGCCACTTTCTTTTCTGGCCCATAACGAGGGGCAACCCAGGCGCGGCATGCATCATTCGATACACGACGTCACAAATGATGTAACTCACGGCCCATTTATCAGTTGGCCGTGAGTTCTTAAAGTTTCTCCATCCGCTGCTCATTACCCACAGCACACTGGATAGAGGAACTGATCATGCCATTTATCAGCGTTCGTATCACCCGTGATGGCGTTACCCGGGAGCAAAAGGCTCAGGTAATAAAAGAAATCACTGAAACCATGGAGCGCGTTCTCCATAAAGACCCGCTGTTAACGCATATCGTGATAGAAGAAGTCGACACTGATAACTGGGGTTACTCAGGTATTACAACCACTGAATACAGGCGGCAGTTGTCGGAATCGAAGTCATGAAACGGACAGTAGAAATCGATTTCGTTTCCGATGTCGTCTGTCCGTGGTGCGCACTCGGTTCGGCGGCATTGAATCAAGCCATCGCCAACGTAGCCGACGAGATAAACGTTCAGTTGACCTACAAACCGTTCGAGCTCAATCCCGAGATGCCTGCCGAGGGAGAACATGCCCTCGAACACATGGTTCGCAAATACGGTAGAACCGCGGAGCAGGTGGCGGCGCGCAACCAGTTGATGATCGAACGAGGACGAGAAATCGGCGTTGAGTTCAACCTTGAAAAGCGAACTCATTTTTTCAACACGCACGATGCTCATCGCCTGCTGTACTGGGCGGCCAGCAAAGGGCTTCAAACTGAGTTGCACCAGGCCTTGATCGAGGCGTACTTCGTCAACGGACAAAACCCCAGCAGCCACGCAACCTTGACGACCTTGGCCCAAAACGTCGGACTGAATGCCAAGGATGCGCTGCAAATCCTGGAGCGCGGGCAATACACGCACGAAGTTCGCCAAGTTGAAAGTTTCTACAGGGAACGCGGCATCAGTGCGGTGCCTGCAATGATCCTGAATCAACAGTACGTCGTTGCCGGCTCGCAATCTGTCGAGTTTTACGAGCAGGCCATAAGACAGTCGGCACGCATCACGTCGCCCACCTAAAGAACGTTAATCGATAACGGAGGAATTATCATGAGCAACCCTAAAAAAGTGATCATTGTAACTGGCGCATCTCAGGGCATCGGTGCGGGGGTGGTCAAAGGGTTCCGAGCCCTGGGTCACAACGTTGTCGCCACCTCGCGGTCCATTCAGCCATCGACGGATCCGGATATCCTGACCGTTGCAGGCGATATCGCGGACCCGGCCACTGCGCAGCGAGTGGTTAGTGAGGCCGTGGCCCGCTTTGGGCGCATCGATACACTGGTCAACAATGCAGGGATTTTCGTCGCCAAGCCCTTTACCCACTACACCCAAGAAGACTATGCGCATGTCGTCGCAACAAACATGAGCGGCTTCTTCTATATCTCGCAACTTGCCATCGCGCAAATGGAAAAGCAGGGTAGCGGGCATGTAGTCAGCGTCACCACCAGCTTGGTGGATCATGCTATCGACGGCGTTCCGTCGGTAATGGCGTCGCTTACCAAAGGTGGTATCAACGCTGCGACCAAATCGATCGCCATTGAGTACGCCAAGCGAGGCATCCGCGCCAATGCCGTGTCGCCTGGCATCATCAAAACCCCGATGCACGGCGCTGAAACGCACGAAGCCCTGGGTCAACTCCATCCCGTCGGCCACATGGGTGAGATCGATGACATCGTTCAAGCGATTCTTTACCTGGACAGCGCAGCATTTGTGACCGGCGAGATTCTGCACGTCGACGGCGGTCAGAGCGCAGGTCATTGATCGAGCCAGTGCTCATCATCGGAATGTCCCGGTGATGAGCAACTTGACGGTGCCTACTGGCGGCCGTGCCTTGGAATGAGAACGCCAACATCTTGCAGGGGGAGCGCGGCAAGTGCCGTCGTCAGTCCCGACGCTCGAAAATTGCCCCTTCCACACCCAGCACCTCGCCGTTGCTCGAATAGATACCGACCCCGGTCTCCCACACCCGCTTGACCTGCCCATCGGCACAGCGAATGCGATAGTCGAGTTGATACGGCTCGCGCTTGAGCAGCGCGCATTGCACGCAGTACCAGATGTAGTCGGAATACTCGTCGAGAATCAGCGTGCCATAGCTGCGTTGCGGGCTGCTGGTCAAGTATTCGGCGGGGTATCCGGTCAGGCTCAAGCAGCCAGCGCTGACATAGTCCATGAACCAGGTACGGTCGTTGTCCCCACGATAGATCAGCCCGGGCAACTCATCGAGTAAGCCGACCATGGACGGAATCGGTGCATCGAAAGGCGCAGGCGCACCCTCACTGGGCGGCGAAAGGTCGTCCGCCAGGCGCCACGACGCCCCGCTGCGGTGAATGCGGGTAGCCAGCTCCAAGCGAGAGTTGAGGCGAAATTTGCGCAGCAGGTTACGCACGTAGATCTTGACCGTGCCGTCGCTGATGCCCAGCTCGCGGGCGATCTGCTTGTTGCTCAGCCCCGATGTCAGCAATGCCAGGGTCTGGCCCTCGCGCTCGGTCAGCGCATCCCATACGGGAGCCTGGGGTAAGACGGTCGGTAACACGCTGGCGTGATGCATCCCTCTGTTCCTCCGCGGCACTCGATGGCTTGGCGCGCATTCGAACAGCAACTTTTATGCCTTGCGCGCACGACTACCCCTTTGTGCATACCTCCCCTAGCGGATTGAACGTTGATTCCCGAAGAGAAAATATCTTCCCCAACAGGAAACAACGACCCGTGCGAGGACAGCATGAGCAGTGCCGCCACCGATCACCCTTTCAGCGTGCCGCGCTACCCCTGCGGTGACCCTAACCAGGCCGCGACCACTTACCTGCTGGTGAGCCAGGCGCCAGGGCGCGACGAGTCAGCCGCCGTGGCCAGCGAACTCGGCGATGCCCAGGCAGGCCACCTGGCTCTGCCTGACTACGCCGACATGGCTGCACTTCAACGCGCCTTGGCCCAACGGCTGGCATCGGCCCAGGTTGGCTTGCACCTAGAGTTGCGCGGCGACCAGGCGTTCGTCTGGCCACTGCATGCCCAAGCGCGCGCTGCCGGCCTGCAAGAGGACGAGATAACCATCAGCAGCAGCGCGCAAGGCAGTCGTCTGGTGTTCTGCGTGCACTGCACGCACTGCCAGCCCACCGGCGCAACACCTCACCTGACCTGCTCCCATTGCGGTGTCGTGCTGGAAGTTCGCCGCCACTTTTCCCAACGCCTGGGCGCTTATCTCGGCGTCTGCGCCGATGCCGACCAGCCGTATAAGGAGGTGCACCCATGAGCGGTTTGATCGAAGTACGGGTCGCCGCCATCCGGCCCCTCACGCCAGTGATCCGCGAGTACCGCCTCGAAGCCGTCAGGGAACCGCTGCCCCGCTTCTCGGCAGGCAGCCATGTGCAGCTGCATCTCCCTAACGGTCGGCGCAACGCCTACTCGTTGCTTGGCGACCCGGCCAGGCATGACCATTACCGCATTGCGGTGCGGCACCAGACCAACTCCCGGGGTGGCTCGCTCTACATACATCAGCAACTGCAGATTGGCGACCGGTTGCGCATCAGCGCGCCAGCCAACTTGTTCGCGCTGCACCGGGAAGCCCGCCAGCATGTGTTGATCGCAGCCGGTATCGGTATCACGCCATTTCTGGCCTACAGCCACGAACTGCTCCGCAACGGCAGTGAGTTCGAACTGCACTATGCCTACCGCTGCGCAAGCAGTGATGCCTACCTGGACGAGCTTCGCCAATGGCTGGGGCCGCGCCTGCACGAGTACCCGAGCGGCGCGCGCCGCCTGGACATCGCCGCAATCCTGCAAGGCCGTCCACTGGGTACGCACATTTATGCCTGTGGCCCGCAATCACTGCTCGCCGACCTGCAGGCACACAGCCGCAAGCAAGGCTGGAGCCCCCGTCGGGTGCACAGGGAAGCCTTCGCCGCTGCCGAGCCAGGCCAGCCGTTCAGTGTCGAGTTGCTGCGCAGTGGCCGACAGCTGCAGGTCGCTGCCCACCAGAGCCTGCTCGAAGCCCTCGAAGAAGCAGGGTTGGAAGTCCCAAATCTTTGCCGCGGTGGCGTCTGCGGGCAGTGCCAGACGTCCTGGCTCAGGGGCGATGTCGAGCACCGCGACCTGTTCCTGAGCGCAGAAGACCGCACCCGCCATCTGATGCCGTGCGTCTCGCGCGGTTGCGGCAGCCCGATCCTGCTTGACCTCTGAACCGGAGACGCTCCCATGACCCTTACCTTCAAGCCTCTGGAAACCTACCGGGACGACTTCAGCTTCCGCAACAGCCCGGCGGCCATCGCCCGTTTTCCCTTCCCGTTTGCGCAAGACCAGTACATGTACTCGGTAAACCTGGAGCCGGCCGTGTCCCGCGACCCGGGCTCGGTGTTCGAACACTGTTTCGACATCGATGAGCACTACCTATCGGAGATCGCCGAGCGCGCCCGGGTACTGGAGCAGGATCCGCAGCGCTGCCTGGTCATGCCGCACATGGCCCAGGCTGCCTGGGACACCCTGGAAATGCTCATGGAGCATCTGGCCCGGGACTATCCCGAGGTGTTCCGTCTGAGCCGTGACGGCGCCGCCTGGCACTGGCAGAACTTCGCGCTGAACATCGACCAGCATTTCACCTACGGCGATGCCAGCACGCTGCCATGCGAGCCGCTGGAGTACGTCACCCGCCAGATGCAAGGCGACTTCGCCGTGCTCGATCAGCGTGACAGCGACCTTTACATGGATGCCGGCATGGTCACCTGCCCCGCGGACTGGTCATTGCGCTTCGACGCTGGCATGAGCTTCAAGCAATGGCACTCGCCGGTGCCCATGGCGCACCAGATGGGTGTGTTCGATCGTGCGTTGAAGTACCTGCTCAACCTCAAGGTCGGCCACCCGGTGCGCCGCCTGAACTGGACGCTGACCATCAACCCGCGCCTTGACACCTCGCCTGAGACCTTTCACCAGTGGGGAAGCGACCGCGGCAAGGTCACCGTCGAGAACGTCGGACGCCTGGTGCACCTGCGCGTCGAGCTGCAGACCATGAGTCGCCTGCCACGCTCGCACGCCCTGCTGTTCGGCATCCGTACCTACCTGATCAGCTTCGACGAATTGGTCAGCAATCCGGCCTGGGCGCAGCGTCTGCACCGGGTAATGCGCGACCTGCCCGACCCGATCGCCGACTACAAAGGCATCACCCGCTACCGCCAGCCCCTGGTCCAATGGCTGCGCCGCTTCGATGCCACTGCCTGAATCACTTGCCTGAACAACCACAACGAGAGGAACTGCCCATGGCTAACTCATGGCGCATCAGTGCATTGCGCGAACGTCACCTGGCGCTCGGTTCGAACCTGGAAGACTGGAACGGCATGGGCACCGCCTGGACCTACGCCAGCGACCTGGCCGACCACCACGAAGCGATCCGCACCCAAGCAGGACTGATGGACGTGTCGGGCCTGAAAAAGGTGCATTACGTCGGCCCTCACGCCGAAAGCCTGCTGGACTACGCCACGACCCGCGATGTCAGCAAGCTGTATCCGGGCAAGTCGGTATACGCCTGCATGCTCGACGACGATGGCATGTTCATCGACGATTGCATCATCTACCGCACCGGCCCCAATGCCTTCATGGTGGTGCATGGCGCCGGTAGCGGCCACGAGATGCTGATCCGCTCGGCCCAGGGGCGTCAGGTCGCGGTATTGTTCGACGACGACCTGCATGACCTGTCGCTGCAAGGCCCGCGCGCGGTGGACTTTCTCGCCGAGCATGTACCAGGCATACGCGAGCTTCCCTACTTCCACCACCTGCAGACCCACCTGTTCGGCCGTCCGGTGATGATCTCGCGTACGGGCTACACCGGCGAACGTGGCTACGAAATCTTCTGCAAGGCCGCTGACGCTCCCATGCTTTGGGACGGCATTCTTGAGCAGGGCAAGGCCCACGGCATCATCCCTTGCGCGTTCACTGCACTGGACTGGCTGCGGGTGGAGAGCTACCTGCTGTTCTTCCCCTATGACAACTCGCAGATGTACCCCTTCGCCGATCAGAAAGCCGGCGACACCCTGTGGGAGCTGGGCCTGGACTTCACCGTTTCTCCCGGTAAGCAAGCGTTTCGCGGTGCAGGCGAGCACCTGCGGCTCAAGGGCAAGGAGCGCTTTCGGATCTTTGGCGTGCTGCTCGAAGGCGCCGTCGCTGCCGAGGCCGGCGACACGCTGTGGCATCAGGGCCGCCAGGTCGGCGTGATCACCTGCGCGATGTATTCGCGCCTGACCGATCGCTCGATGGCCATCGCCCGCGTCGCCCCCCCTATCGCCGAGCAAGGCGTGCCGCTGCAGGTACGCGGCAGCCTGCAGGTGAACGCCATCACCCACACGCTGCCATTCGACGACCCGGAAAAGAAAAAACGCACCGCCAAAGGCTGACCTGTACGGGGACCCCACATGAGCCACTACCTACTGAAGATCAGCTGCCCCGCCACTTCCGGCATCGTCGCAGCGGTCACCACCTACCTCGCCGGTCGCGCGTGCTACCTGAGCGAACTGGCCCAGTTCGACGACGAAGTCACTGGACGTTTCTTCATGCGCGCGGTGTTTCGTTTCAACGACGGTGTGAAGGCCGACATCGAGGCGCTGCGCCAAGGCTTCGAAGATGTTGCCGTGCCTTTTGCCATGGACTGGGAGCTGTTCGAGGGCGACCGCCCCATGCGGGTGCTGCTGATGGTCAGCAAGTATGACCACTGCCTGGCCGATCTGCTTTATCGGCATCAGAAAGGCGAGATGGACATGCAGGTGACCGCCATCGTATCCAATCACCTCGACCTGCGACCAATGGCCGAGCGCGAAGGCATTCGCTTCATCTACCTGCCGGTGACGCGCGACACCAAGGCCCAGCAAGAGGCCGCGCTGCTCAAGCTGGTCGAGGAGACGGGTACCGAACTGGTGGTACTCGCCCGCTACATGCAGATTCTTTCCGACGACCTGTGCAAGCAGCTGTCGGGCCGGGCGATCAACATTCATCATTCGTTCCTGCCGGGCTTCAAGGGAGCCAAACCTTATCACCAGGCCTACGAACGGGGTGTGAAGCTGATTGGCGCCACCGCCCACTACGTCACCAGCGACCTGGACGAAGGGCCGATCATCGAGCAGGAAGTACAGCGTGTCGATCATGCCTACCTGCCAGAGGACCTGGTGGCGATCGGAAGGGACACCGAGACCGTCGCCTTGTCCAAGGCGCTGAAGTACCACCTTGAACACCGCGTGCTGCTCAACGGTGACAAGACGGTGATTTTCCGATGAGCGCCGTGACACTGATCGACGGCAAAGCAGCGGCCGCGCGGGTAATCGCCGAAGTCACAGATGAGGTCAAGGTGTTCAAGGCCAACGGCATCGCCCCCGCGCTGGCCGTGGTGCTGGTCGGTGAAGATCCGGCCAGCCAGGTCTATGTGCGCAATAAAGTGCGGCGCGCCGAGGAATGTGGCATCCGCTCGCTGGAGTTCGAGTTGCCCTCGCAGTGCCAGGCTGGCCGCTTGCTGGCCTTGATCGACACGCTGAATGCCGATGCCAGTGTACACGGCATCCTGGTCCAGCTGCCTTTGCCCGCGCACATCGACGAACACCTCGTACTGCAGGCCATCGCCCCCGTCAAAGACGTCGACGGTTTCCACGCCGCGAATGTCGGAGGCCTCACCCAGGGGCGCGAAGTGCTGACGCCCTGCACGCCTGCCGGTTGCCTGCGTCTGCTGCAAGACACCTGCGGCGATTTGAGCGGAAAGCACGCCGTGGTGATCGGCCGTTCCAACATCGTCGGCAAACCCATGGCCGCCCTGCTGCTCAAGGCGCACTGCACGGTAACCGTGGTGCACTCCCGAAGCACCCGCCTGCCTGAGCTGTGCCGCCTGGCGGACATCGTCGTTGCCGCTGTCGGTCGCCCTCGCCTAGTGAAGGGCGACTGGCTCAAGGATGGCGCGGTAGTGATCGACGTCGGCATAAACCGACTCGACGAAGGCGGGCGCGCTCGCCTGGTCGGTGATGTCGACTTCGACTCCGCCTGCACCCGCGCCGCCGCCATCACGCCAGTCCCCGGCGGCGTCGGTCCCATGACCATCGCTTTGCTGATGAAGAACACCCTGGCCGCGGCACGTCTGCAGCATTCAAGCGTCGACCGGTCCCAACCTGCAATGGAGATTCCAGCATGACACAACGCGTCGCCATCATCGGCGCCGGCCCTTGCGGCCTCGCCCAGTTGCGTGCCTTCCAGTCGGCCCAGGATAAAGGGGCCGCTATCGCTGAACTGGTCTGTTTCGAGAAGCAGTCGGACTGGGGCGGCATGTGGAACTACACCTGGCGCACCGGGCTGGACCAGCACGGCGAGCCGGTGCACGGGAGCATGTACCGCTACCTGTGGTCCAACGGGCCGAAGGAGTGCCTGGAGTTCGCCGACTACAGTTTCGATGAACACTTTGGCCGCCCCATGGGCTCCTACCCACCCCGCGAAGTACTGTGGGACTACATCAAGGGCCGGGTCGAGAAAGCGGGTGTCCGTGGCTACATCCGCTTCGACACCACCGTGCGCAATGTGACCTGGGACCCTTCCACCGGCACCTTCGAAGTCACCGCCCACAGCTACCAGGACGACCGGACCTACAGCGAGACCTTCGACTACGTGGTGGTCGCCAGTGGTCACTTCTCCACCCCCAACGTGCCCTACTTCGAAGGTTTCGAACGCTTCGCCGGACGGGTACTGCATGCCCACGATTTTCGCGACGCGCTGGAGTTCAAGGGCAAGGACGTTCTTATCGTCGGTGGCAGCTATTCGGCTGAAGACATCGGCTCGCAGTGTTTCAAGTACGGTGCGCGCACCATCACCAGTTGCTACCGCAGTGCGCCGATGGGCTACAAGTGGCCGGACAACTGGGAGGAGAAACCGCTGCTCACCCACGTCGACGGCCACATGGCGTTCTTTCGCGACGGCAGCAGCAAGCCTGTCGATGCGATCATCCTGTGCACCGGCTACAAGCATCACTTCCCCTTCCTTGCCGAAGACCTGCGTCTCAAGACCGCCAACCGCCTGTGGCCGCTGAACCTGTACAAGGGTGTGTTCTGGGAGCAGAACCCTCGGCTGATCTACCTGGGCATGCAGGACCAGTGGTACAGCTTCAACATGTTCGACGCCCAGGCCTGGTATGTGCGCGATGTCATTCTCGAACGCATCGCGCTGCCTGCACAAGCGGTCATGCACGCCGAAAACCTCGCCTGGCGCGCGCAAGAGGAGCGCCTGGAAACCGCACAGCAAATGTTCGAATTCCAGGGCGAGTACATACGCCAGCTGATCGAAGCCACCGACTACCCGAGCTTTGATATCGCCGAGGTCAACCGTACTTTCCTGGCGTGGAAGCACGACAAGTACGAAGACATCATGGGTTACCGCGACAAGTGCCATCGCTCGCTCATCACCGGAACCCTCGCCACCCCGCACCACACACCCTGGCTGCAGGCACTGGACGATTCGCTGGCGGCCTACCTGACCGACACCACGTTCGACCCGTTGAAAACGGCAAGCTGACCTCCCCGGATCTGCCCGGGCGCTCACCCACCGGGCAGGCCCTATCCATTGCCCTGAGTGGAGTCTCGCCATGAACCCTCCTTTGATTTCCAGGCCACGAGAACCGGCCCTGTTTGCCCGTGCGCCCAGCCTCGAACGCCACACCGTCGCCCCCGGTGGACTGACGGTAGTGGCGTTGGAGCCGGGTGACCGGCTCGACGTGATCGACCTCGAGGGCGACCAGCGCGCCGAGTTGCTGGCCTTCGCCGGCGACGGTCGTGCGGCGCTGTCGGCCCTAGGCTTGAGCGCCAGCCTGGATGCCAGATTCATCTCCCAGTTGCTCCACGATGGCAGCCGCGGCGCCGCCCATGTCAGCATGGGTCTGGCGCGGCGTGGCATCGACTACCGCCACCTGCCCTGCGCGGCATCGCTGTGGGAACGCGAAACACCTGCCGGCTTTGGTCGCAGCCTTCGCACCAGCGAAGCGCTGCTGGTGATCGTCGCCGCGCCGGGTGCACCGGCAGCGGTCGACAGCCAGTTACGCGCGAGCGAACTGCGCCTGCTGATTCACCGCGCCAACCCCCGCGCGCTTCTCACGCCCCCGTTACCGCCGCCTTTGGGCGAGGTGGTGGACGAGTTCACCATCGCCCCCGGCAATGCGATGGCGTATCGCGTGGCCCGAGGCCAATACATCCAGGTCCTGGATGTGGCCGGGCGCCAGTGCTCTGACTTCGTAGCCTTCGACCGGAGGGGGCTGGACGAAGGGCGCGAAATAGACCTCGACCCCACCGTTACCCGCACCTTGAACGGCAGTGCCTATCCCGGCCCAGGCCTGTTCAGCCGTTTCTACGACCGCAACCTGCAACCGATGCTGGAGGTGGTCCGCGACACCGTTGGCCGCCACGACACCTTCGCCCTCGCCTGCACGTCACGCTACTACGAAGCCCACGGCTATTTCGGCCATGCCAACTGCAGTGACAATATCAGCCGCGCCCTGGCCGGGTTTGGCGTGCAACAGCGTGGTGGCTGGCCTGCGATCAACTTTTTCTTCAACACCGGGGTCGATGCTCACCAGCAACTGACCCTCGACGAACCCTGGTCGCGGCCCGGCGACTATGTACTGTTGCGCGCCATGACCGACCTGGTGTGCGCCAGCTCATCCTGCCCCGACGACATCGACCCGGCCAACGGCTGGCAGCCCACCGATATCCATCTACGCGTGTATAGCGACAAGGAGCGTTTCAGTATCGCCATGGCCAACCGCAAGGCGCCCGACGCCGACCCCGTATTGACCCGCGAAAGCGGATTCCATCCCTGCACTGCGACACTGACCCGCCAGTTCAGCGACTACCGAGGTGTCTGGACACCCACGCATTACGATGGCTACGGTGCCATCGAGGAATACCATGGCTGCCGCGACCGGGTGGCGGTGATGGACCTTTCGGCGCTGCGCAAATTCGAGGTGCTCGGTCCGGACGCCGAATCCCTGCTGGACCATTGCCTGACCCGCGACGTGCGCAAGCTGGCGGTCGGTCAAGTGGTGTACTCAGCGATGTGCTACGCGCACGGCGGTATGCTCGACGACGGCACCCTGCTGCGCCTGGGCCAGGATGCGTTCCGCTGGATTGGCGGCGAGGACCAGGCCGGCACCTGGTTGCGCGAGCAAGCGCAGAAGCTCGGCATGAAGGTGTGGATCAAGAGCGCTTCGGAGCAGATCCATAACGTCGCGGTGCAAGGACCGCTGTCGCGCGAGCTGCTCAAGGACATGATCTGGACGCCCGGAACTCAACCGAAGCTGGAGGAGCTCGGCTGGTTCCGCTTTCTGACCGGACGGCTCGACGACTACAACGGCCCGCCGCTGATGGTGTCGCGTACCGGCTATACCGGCGAGCTGGGTTACGAGGTCTGGTGCCATCCGAGCGACGCACCGCGCGTCTGGCAGCGCCTGTGGCAACTGGGTGAACCGCTGGGATTGGTACCGTTGGGCCTGCATGCCCTGGACATGCTACGCATCGAAGCCGGGCTTATCTTCGCCGGCTACGAGTTCAGCGACCAGACTGATCCCTTCGAGGCGGGCATCGGCTTTTGCGTACCGTTGAAGACCAAGCAGGCTGACTTCATCGGTCGGGACGCCTTGCTGCGCCGCGCAGCCAACCCACAACAGCGTCTGGTGGGCTTGGAGCTGGACGGCAACGAGGTGGCAGCCCATGGCGATTGCGTTTATGACGGCCGTGCACAGGTGGGCATCATCACCAGTGCCACACGCTCGCCGGTGCTGAGCAAGAACATCGCTTTGTGTCGACTGGACGTTGCCTATGGCGAGCCGGGTACCGAGCTGGAAGTCGGCAAGTTGGACGGCCAGCAGAAGCGTATTCGCGCGATCGTGGCGTCCAGCACCGTCGCGTATGACCCACAGAAGACGCGCGTGCGCGCCTGATTCGAGAGGTTTGGGGCTGCTGCGCAGCCCCGCATCAACGCTCAGACCGCATCGTCCCCCATCTCTGCGGTCCTTATCCGGATAACCCCCTCCAGATCCTGGATGAAGACCTTGCCGTCCCCGATCTTGCCGGTGCGCGCCGCCTTCAGAATCGCTTCGACGGCCAGCTGGCAAACGCCATCCCTCACCACGATTTCAAGCTTGACCTTGGGCAACAACTCCACCAGGTACTCGGCACCTCGGTATACCTCGGTATGCCCTTTCTGCCGCCCATAACCCTTCACTTCGGTGACCGTGACGCCACTCACCCCTACCTCGGTGAGGGCCTCGCGCACAGCGTCCAGGCGGAAGGGCTTGATGATCGCGGTAATCAGTTTCATCGGCGCAGCCCTCAGTTGGAATATTTGTAGCCCATTTCACCGTGGGCAGAGAGGTCAAGCCCGTCCACTTCGGACTCTTCATCCACCCGCAATCCACCGCACAGCGCACCGGCAACCTTGTACGCGATCAAGCTGGTAATGCCCGAGAACGCCACGCTGAACAGGATCGCACCGGCATTGACCAACACTTGGTCGAGCAACCCACGGCCGTCGGCGAAGCCCTGTCCACCGATGGCCGTCAGTGCGAACACCGGGGTCAGCAGCCCACCCAGGATGCCAGCGACGCCGTGCACGCCGAACACGTCGAAGGCATCGTCCAGGCCAATCATCGGCTTGAGTTTCTCCACCGACCAGACACACACGGGACCTGCGATCAGCCCAAGCAGAATGGCGCCCATGGGGCCGACATAACCGCAAGCCGGGGTAATCGCCACCAGCCCGGCGATGGCGCCGGACAGCGCACCGAACATGCTCGGCCGGCCACGGTGCTGCCACTCGACCAACATCCAGCCCAGCGCCCCGGCGCAACTGGCGAGCATGGTGTTGACCATCACCAACATGGCAAAGCCATTGGCGGCCAGGGCGCAACCGCCGCAGAAGCCCAACCAGCCCACCCACAGCAGCGAGCCACCGGTGAGGGTCATGGTCATGTTGTGCGGTGCCAGCGAGGGCGTTCCAAAACCACGGCGGCGCCCCAGCAACCAGGCCCCTACCAACGCGGCGATGCCGACGTTCAGGTGCACCACGTTACCCCCGGCGAAGTCCTGTACGCCGAGGTTGAACACCCAACCACCGCCCCAGGCCATATGCGCCATGGGGATGTAGTTGATGGTCAGCCACACCACCATGAACACCATCACCGCGGCGAACTTCATGCGTTCGGCCAGGCCGCCGACGATGATCGCCGGGGTAATGGCGGCAAACAGCAGCATGAACAGGAAGTACAGGTATTCCGGAATGGTGCCAACCACCGAATCCTTGGTGATGCCCACCATGAACAGCTTGTCCAGGCCGCCGAGCACCGACTGCAAGGCACCGCCGTCGGTAAAGGTCAGGCTGTAACCGTAGAGCGCGAACAGCACGGACATCAGTGCCGCGGTGCAGAACACCTGCATCAGGATCGACAGCACGTTCTTGGTACGCGCCATGCCACCGTAGAACAGCGCCAGACCTGGCAGGGTCATCAGCAGCACCACCAGCGAACACACCGCGACGAAGGCAGTGTCACCGCTGTCGATGGCTGGCGGGGCCTCGCTGGCAAGGGCGGTGGCACTTGCGAACAAAAGGGAAAAACCCAACGTACCGCGGCACACATGGGAAAACCGGATCATGCCTTCTGCCTCCAACCGACGGGAAAAATATCCAACCCGCTGTCGGGTAACCGGGCTGGATTCGAACCGCAGGAAAGCTCGGTAAGAACGGCGACCAAACTTCCTGTGGTTCAATTTAGTTTCCCAGCAGGCAAAGCAATTGACCTGCCAATCCTGCGTATCGTCTACGAAATTGCGCTAACTGCTTGAATTGGAATCTATTTGCTTGGCGGGGTTTGTAACCGTGGGATACGTGAACTTGTCAAAGCGCCTGTTGTTGGTGCGCATTCAATTGCTCCGGCCCCGAGAGTGACCGTCATTGATTTCACCCCATGAAGTCGTCTGATCGCCACTCGAGGGTATTCATCGGTAGTTATCGTGCTCTGCTCCGCCGAATGATGGCCCGACCAGTCGCCGGACTTACTCGGATTACCCTGGGCTGAAGCGAGTCATTCGGTACGCCTTGCATCCGTCCAACCACCGAAAATGGGCTGTCAGATTCCCCGGTTGTGGGGATCTATACCCATTTTTGACGCTCCATTATTTCGCCAGCATCAGGCGCCACAAGGTTTTGTTTAACAAAGCATTACTTGAGCAAAGGTTGGCACAGGCGTTGCTCCTGCCCTCTCGACAAGGCAATACGCCATCGATGGCCCCAGGCCATTTAGCCGCGAGCGAGGCTTTACACCATGAAAAAACAAGCCGTGGTCAGTCCCTGCAACCCTGCGTTCAGGCTGTCATCAGTCACTGCGCTGATGCTTGGCCTCGGACTAGCCTCGGCCCTGGCCGCTTCGATGGATGATGTGAGCCAGCCGCCCCCCACGGACGCCTCGGCCTATACCGACCAGCCAGCAGACCCTACCCAGGCCTTGCTCAACCTGGACACCATGCCGGAAGCCAACGAAGGTGCTCTTGAACTCAAGGACGGCATGTACGGCGACCGCAACACGGTACGTATCGACAACGTGTTGCAGCCTGCCCAGCAGACCTCGCGCAACTACCCGACCAATGGCAAGCCAAGTCCGCTGTTCGGCGCCCAACCCTTCACCCAGCAGTTACTGCTGTTCGAGGAATTCGGCCCGGAAAAACTCGACCCTACCTTGCCGCCGCCGACGCTCACTTTTCCGGTCCCCACGCTCGGCCAGGCGCCGGCACAGGACCCCAACATCGTCGCCCGCAGCAGCCCGAACGGCAACGCCCTGGAAGCCTTCCTCAAGCAGCCAGGCCTGTACCCGTTCCCCACCCAGTATTCGAACACCCTCGACCGCAACCCCTGGAAAGCGCAGATCGAGATGTTTCTCAATCGCCAACCGATCGGCTCGCCGGCTGAAGGCCGCCCACCAGGAAAAGGCTGGTCGCACCAGCGCTGGAACGAGTTCTATCCCCAGGCTGGCTTCAAGACTGCTCAGGCCGGTGCCCGTATCAACCAGGGGCTGCGCGACCGCAAGCAGATGCACAATTATGCCGTCGGCGAGTTCGGCCCCGGCGGGCTGTATTACCAGACCTCGGACATCCCTACCACGCTCGGTACCACCAAGGGGGTCGACACCCGCTTTCATCCCAATTTTCCATTGCAGAACCACAAGTCATTGTGGACCTTCGACGGTACCTTCCCACCGAAACTGCTGATGGTCCGGTATGGGCAGCCCATCATCATGCGCCACTACAATGCGCTGCCGATCGACCCGTCGGCCAATGGTGGATTCGGCCTGCACACCATCTCGACCCATGAGCACAATGGTCACTCCCCGGCCGAAAGCGACGGCTTTGCCAATGCCTACTTCTTCCCCGGCCAGTACTACGACTATCGCTGGCCGATACAGTTGGCGGGCTACGACACCATCAACACCCGCGCCCAGGACCCACGTGCGGCTTTCCCCTGCTCGCCCGGCGAAACCTTGTTCGTCAACGACGCATCGCCTGGCCTGAAGACCTGCGAAAACGGCAGCATCAAGATTCGCGGTGACTGGCGTGAAACCATGAGCACCCACTGGTTCCACGACCACATGATGGATTTCACGGCACAGAACGTCTACAAAGGCAACGCCGTGATGATGAACTACTACAGCGCCCTGGACCGGGGCAACGAGGCTTTGCAGGACGGCGTCAACCTGCGCTTCCCCAGCGGCTCGGCCATGCCTTGGGGCAACCGTGACTACGACATCAACCTGGTAGTGGCCGACAAGGCCTGGGACGACAACGGCCAGTTGTGGTTCAACCCGTTCAACACCGACGGTTTCCTGGGTGACCAGATCCTCGTCAACTGGCAGTACCAGCCCAAGCTCAAGGTCCGCGCTCGCAGTTATCGCTTCCGTATCCTCAACGGCTCGGTATCTCGCTACTTCAAGTTTGCCGTGGTGCGTGAAATCGCCGGCACCAGTGGCGAGTTCAAAGGGCCGACCGGCTCGAACATCTCCTACGCGCGGGTGCCGTTCCACATGATCGCCAACGACGGCAACATCATGGAACACGCCGTACCCTTCGACGGCACCATGGACCTCAATGGCGACGGCGACCGCCAGGACAACAACGGCATCCTCCCACTGCAAGGCATCGCAGAACGCTACGACATCATCATCAACTTCGCCAGGAACGGCATCAAGGCCGGTGACAAGCTGTACTTCGTCAATCTGATGGAGCACGAAACCGGCAAGGGCCCCAAGCAGGCCATTTCGCTGGCCGATGTGCTGTCCGAGAAGTACAAGGCCGTGATCAAGCAGACCAGCAACGGGCCTGAGTGGGACAGGGGCGACCCTGTGGTCGGCAAGTTCCTGCAACTGCTGGTGCAGCCGTATACCGGCCAAGACGTGAGCATGGACCCTACCGCCTATGAGCCGGCCAAGCCAGGCAAGGCCGAAGGCCTGAAGATGATCCCGCTGCCGCTGGACCGCAACGCCATCGCCGACCAGGACAAGATCAAGACCGCCCGGCACCGTGAGTTCATCTTCGGCCGATCCGACGGCACCGATACCAAGCCATGGACCATCAAGACCGATGGTGGCTTCGGTTTCAGCATGGACCCACGGCGCATCACTGCCGCCGCTCAATTGGCCAGCGAGGCGACCCAGGGCGGCTTCAGCGGCGACGGAACCCTCGAGGTGTGGAAGATCAAGAATGGCGGCAACGGCTGGAGCCACCCGGTACACGTTCACTTCGAAGAAGGCGTCGTTCTCAGTCGCAACGGCAAAGCGCCACCAGAATGGGAAAAATGGGCACGTAAGGACGTTTACCGTATCGGCCCGGACGCCGACTCTTCGGAAGAGGTGGAAATGGCCATTCGTTTCCGTGAGTTCGCCGGCACCTACATGGAACACTGCCATAACACTCAGCATGAGGACTCCTCGATGCTGCTGCGGTGGGACATCGAGCATCCGGGCCAGTTCCAGGTGATGCCAACCCCGCTACCCGGTTGGGACGGTGTGCAGTATGTCGCGTCGGTTGGCCTGCCAACCTTCCGCAACGCAAGCAGCAGCAACGGCGATGACACCAGCAACAAGCCCCCCATGGCAGTGAACGACAGCGCTGCAACCGCGGCTGGTAAGCCTATCGTGCTCAACGTCCTGGCCAATGACACCGACCCTGAGGGCAATCTGCCGCTGACGGTGGTCGGCCTGAGCCAGCCCGACTCAGGCAAAGGCTCGGTCAGCACCGATGGCACGCAGGTGACCTACACCCCACCAACCACGGTTACCACGTCATTTACCGCCAGCTTCACCTATGCCGCGCGTGACGCCAAGGGGGCGGAATCGGTGGTGCCTGCGACCGTGAACATTGCCGTGAGCCCTCCAGCGGTCGCTGACGAGATTCAGGTCAGCAGCGCAACCGTGCAAGTACGCAGCAACAATCGCTATACCTGGGAGCTGTCCGGCACCACCTCGGTGGCGGCCAACAACAGCATCACGGTGTCGGTCGCCACTACCGCCGGACCGCTGAACCTGGGTGCAGCGACACTGAGCACTTCGGGGACGGGGGCGCGCTGGCGGGTGTCGGTCACAACCACTGGCAATGGGCCCGCCACACCCGCGACGGCGACCGTGCGGTCGGCACTGGGGCAGAGCGTGACGGTGCCGGTGAGTATCCGTTGAATCGTTAATCGCATGGGGGCGCTTCGCGCCCCGTTCGCGGTACGAGGCTGCTCGCACAGGTGCGCGCGGTGTCCGCAGGCAGCGTCGCGAGGCACTTCCTTTCCCACTGAAGAAGGGCTGCATCATGACAAGCTCATGGCGTGTACTCCTCGCACTTTCGCTGTTCGCCGCCAGCGTTCATTTCTGGCCCGTGCAACCTACCCGCCAGGCTCAAGCCCAAACCAGCACGCCATGGGGCGCCGACTACTTTCCCAATACCCTATTGGTGACCCAGGACGGCCAGGCCGTTCGCTTCTTCGACGACCTGATCAAGGACAAGGTGGTCGCCATCAATTTCATCTTCACCGGCTGCTCGGACTCCTGCCCCGTGGAAACCGCCAGGTTGCGCCAAGTACAGAAAATCCTTGGCGACCGGGTGGGTAAGGACATCTTCCTGTACTCCATCAGCATCGACCCTTACAACGACACCCCCGAGACGCTCAAGCGCTATGCCGAGAAGTTCGGTATCGGCCCCGGCTGGACCCTGCTAACCGGGCAACCCGAGGACATCGAAAGACTGCGCCGCAGCCTTGGCCTGTATATAGAAGGGCTGGAAAACGGTCGCTCCAAAGACCACAACCTGAGCCTGATCATTGGCAACCAGGCCACCGGCCGCTGGATGAAAGCCTCGCCCTTCGAAAGCCCCTACATCCTGGCCGACCGTCTGGGCAACAGCCTGCACAACTGGAAGCAGGCCAGCAGCATGCACAACGATTACGCCAATGCCCCGGCGGTTCGTCCGCCCAGCAGTGGTGAGCAGATATTCCGCACACGCTGCTCCTCCTGCCATTCGGTGGGCAATGCCGAACCCGGCGGCTTGCCCGGTATCGGGCCTGACCTGCTCGGCGTGACCCGCCAACGCGACCCGCGCTGGCTGGCCCGCTGGCTGAAAGAGCCCGACCGGATGCTCGCCGAAAAGGATCCTTTGGCCCTGCTCCTGTACGAGCAATACAACCGCCTGGCGATGCCCAACATGCGTCTTGGCGAGGCCGAGGTAGACGCGGTGCTGGCTTACCTGGAAGAAGAGACCGCGCGCGTTCAGTCGCCCCTCGCGGACAAGGGAAAGCCCTAGAGGCTAATAGCCACTAGTCATGAGCTTGTCATCTGACTGTCGTATTTTTCCGAGCTTCACCCAGGGTCGGGACTACCAGCAGTGATACGCCGTTCTCTCTCGTCAGCAGGCCTGTTGCGCCTGCTGATCCTGATGCTCTGTGCCGCTACACTGGCGTTCCTCTGGGGGCTGCATGTCAGCCAGAAAGCAGCCTCGCGCCAGGATGCGCTGTCAGCCAAGGCCGCCGAGCACCTGAACCTGGCCAGCATCGTCAGCGAAAGCCTGCGCCAGTTGGTTGACCGTGCCCAAGCGGTCGGCAGGGTTACCCAGGACGACATCAAAGCGCTGCGTCAAGGTAGCTTCAGCCTGGCGCGAATCCTCGCCGAAGACCCGGTGTTCAAACGCATGAGCCTTTACGACCGGCGCGGTCAGCTGTTGTCCTCCAGCCAGCCCGACGAGCCCCCTCAGTTGCCCGAGGACTGGCTGCAACAGCTCAAGGTCCATGTCGCCCAGTACGGATTCAAACCGTTTTTGCCGCGCATAACCCCAGGCACCGACCCCAACGGCATGCCCAACTGGCGCTTGCCCTTCCTGCTACCGCTGACCGACCTGCCCGGGCGCGAGATCGACAGCATCCTGGTGATTCACCTGGATATCGGCTACCTGGCGGTATTGTTCCAGCACATCGATTTGGGCAGCACCGGCCTGCTGCGCTTGCTCCAGGACGACGGACAAGAACGGTTGCGCATCGACACCAGCGGGTTGGTGATGGCCAACGATACACTGATGCCAGGCTTGCCGAAGACTGCCCAAGAGTCTGGCCAGTTGACTCAGTATGCCTTCGGCCACCCCTACCAGAGCCTGTACCGACGCGTCGCCGAGCGGGGTTTCAGCGTAGTGGTCACCCAGCGCGAGGATGAAATTCTCACGCCCTCGGCACAGGCCTATACGCGCCAGTTCTGGCTGAATATGAGTATGACCCTGATGATCCTCGCCGGCCTTGCCTGGAGCTTGCGCCTGCTGCGCAAGCGCCAAGAGGCATTCACCGCTCTGGAGCATGCCCAGCAGGTCAACCAGCAACTGATCGGCCGCCTTGAAGAGGAACACCGCCGCAGCAGCCATGCAGCGGCCACCGACCACCTCAGCGGCCTGCACAACCGCCGCCAGTTCGTCGAAGTGGCGAGCCAGGCCCTGACTCGCCAGCGCGGCAAGCGACGGCTGATGGCGATCCTGTTCATCGACATGGACCGCTTCAAGTCGATCAACGATTCGCTCGGGCACAAGATCGGCGACCTCTTGTTGCAGGCCGTGGCTGGGCGCATCCAGCGCCTGCTGGAGCCCGGGGATGAAGCCTCGCGATTCGGCGGCGACGAGTTCGTGGTGTTACTGGCGGGTGAACGCAGTGAAGAGCAGATCGACGCCTGGGTGCGCAGCCTGGTGCAGAAACTGTCGGCCACGTATGCCCTGGACGGCCAGGAGGTCAACACCAGCCCCAGTGTCGGGGTCAGCATCTGCCCGCGCGATGGCCAGGACATCGACAGCCTGATCCGCAGCGCCGACGCGGCGATGTATTCGGCCAAGCAGGCCGGACGCGCCCAGTACCGATTCTTCGACCCTTCGCTGAACCTCTCGGATATCCAGGCCTTCACCCTGGAGCAGGCGTTCGGCACAGCATTGGCCGGGCGCCAGTTCGTGCTGCACTACCAACCTCAAATTCGTCTCGATACACACCAGGTGCAGGGGTACGAAGCACTGGTACGTTGGGAGCACCCGGAATTCGGCCTGCTCTACCCGGACCGGTTCATCGGCGTGGCGGAGCGCAGCGGGTTCATCGTCGAACTGGGTTGGGAAGTGATTCGCCTGGCCTGCGAAGCATTGGCGCAATGGATGGTCCAGGGTCGCGATACGCGGCTTGCGGTGAACGTATCGGCGCTGCAATTGCGCCAGCCCGATTTCAGCTCACGCCTGCTGTCCAAGCTGCAGCGCTACGGCATTGCCCCGCAGCGGCTGGAACTGGAAATCACGGAAACCACCGTGCTTGATTCCGAAGGCACGGCAGTCGACCACCTGCACCGACTGCGCCGGGCGGGCCTGGGCATCAGCCTGGATGATTTCGGACGGGGTTATGCGGGCTTCGCCCACCTGCAGTCACTGCCCTTGAGCAAGCTCAAGATCGACCGCTCGTTGATCGCTCCATTGTCCAACAGCCACGATGACAGCCCGATCGTTTCCTCCACCATCATCCTCGCCAAGCGCCTGGGGCTCGAGGTGGTGGCCGAGGGCGTCGAGACCCGCGAACAGGTGGTGTGCCTTAAGCTTGCTGGCTGCGACATCGCCCAGGGCTATCACTTCAGTCGACCGTTGTCGCCGACGCAGTTGCGCGTATACCCGCCGTTCAATGGCCGGGAGGAAAAGACGCTGCAGTACCTGTAAGCAAGCTTGGGCTGGCCTCATCGCTGGCAAGCCAGCACCTACAAGTACCGCGCACGAGCGCCCTTGTGCCGCGAAAGGGCCACCTACGCTGCACGAATTCGGCCACCTCATTCCGTGAACGTGAAACGACGGATGCCCCCGACTTCCGGTCGGATTGCATAAAGGTCACCGGCATCGGGGTAATGCCGCAGCTCGGCCGGGGTCATGCCGAACCGTGCGGTGGTGATGTACAGGGTGTCCAGGTCTTCCCCGCCGAAGCAGCAACTGGTCGGACGCGGCACCGGCATGCTGACCTGATCGGTCAGGTAACCGTCGCGGTCATAGTGCAGCAGGCAACTGCCATTGAACTGGCACACCCACAAGCCGCCTTCACGGTCCAGCGCGATGCCATCCGGACGCCCCAGCTCGGCAGGCGTTTCGGCGAACAACGTGTACTGACCAAGGCGGCCCTCGCGCATGTACTCGGCACGGTAAATGGCCCGGGCAGCCGAGTCCACGAAATACACCGTGCGGCCATCTTCCGACCAGGCCAGGCCGTTGGGCAGCGCCAAGCCATCGAGCAGGATCTGCGCGCTGAGCTGTTGGTCGAAACGGTACAGCACGCCGGTCTTGCCGCTCGGGCCTTCATCCATCAATCCGGTGACGAAACGCCCCTGCGGGTCGCAGGCACCATCGTTGAAACGGTAGCTTGGACGATGATGCACGGGGCTGGAATACCGCCGCACCTTGCGCTCGGCCACATCCAGGATGGCCACGCTGGCATCCTCGGTGAAGATCAGGTTGTCCTGGTCGGTCAACGACAGCGCGCCGATGCGTGCCGCCGATTCGTAGAGCCGTTCCACTTCGCCGTCACGGGTCAGCCGGTTGATGCAGCCGTCGGAAATGTCGACATAGTACAAGGCACCGCTTTGCGCATCCCAGACCGGGCTTTCGCCGAGGTCTGCACGGGTGTTGGCGACCTTGACCGGCAGGTAGTGGCACTCCTTGATGCGACTCCAGCGCTCGGCCACTTCCGCCAGGCTGGCAGCCTCGACCCGCGCCAGGTCCCTGGGGTAGCTGACACCGCTGTTCTCGCTGAATCGCGTTGCTGTGAACTGGCCGTTGCTGGCCCTAAGGATGTAGCCGGTATCGCGGCACAGATCACTGGCCAGGTAGAGCACGCCTGGGGTAACCCATTCGGGCTTGAGTTCTTCCGGTGGCTGCGTTACGCCCCACATGCGGGTCTTGGCCACCGGAGACACCGCGTTGACCAGAATACCGTGCTCCAGGCCTTCCATGCTCAAAGCGTTCATGATGCCAATCTGGGCCATCTTGCCCGCCGAGTACGCCACCAGGCCCGGCTGGGCATAGCGTTGGTACATGGCGCGGTCCGAGGTGGTCAGCACCACCCGCGGTGCGTGGGAGCGCTTGAGGTACTTCCAGGCATGCTTGGCCAGCCAGACGGGCGCATGCACGCTGATGCCCAGCGCACGTTGCAGAAACGCTTCTTCCTGAACTTCTATACCCTGGTAGTCAACCCAGCCAGCATTGTGGATGAGGATGTCCAGCCCGCCGAAATGCTCGATGGCCAGTTCCACCAATTGCTGACATTCAGATTCGCTTTCCAGGTGCCCGACATGGGCGACGGCCTGGTGTCCTGCCGCTTGCAGGGCTTCGAGCGCCCGCTTGACGGCTGTCAGGTCTTGTCCGCAACCTGAACGGTCGGTGCCAAGGTCGCTGATCACCACCCGTGCGCCGCACTCGGCCAGGGCCTTGGCATAGGCCAGGCCCAACCCCTGGGCTGCGCCGGTGATGATGGCGACTTTATTCTTGAATGGGTCTGTGAACGGCATAATCGCGCCCTTTCGATGCTCCTTTTTACGATAACAATAAAAAAATCAATGACTTAATATTAAAAGCATGCAACTTTGATATCTGCGAGATATCACGCCGAGCTATGATTGCCGCCTCGCAGGGTTGGGGGTGCAGCCCCGCTGGCACCAGTTCGGCTCGATGAAGGAACGGAGAATGATCGAGACACGTTTGCTCAGGCAGTTCATTGCCGTGGCTGAGGAGTTGCACTTTCACAAAGCAGCCATCCGCCTGCACATGGCGCAACCACCCCTGAGCCAGGCGATCAACAGACTTGAGGAAAAACTGGGCTTCAGCCTGTTCCTGCGCAACAAGCGCGGGGTCAAGCTCACCGCAGCGGGCATGGCCTTCCTGGAAACGGCCTACCGCACGCTCAAGGAACTGGAACAAGGCATCGAGTACGCCCGTAATGTCTCCGAAGGCATCTGCGGCAAGCTGACCATCACCGCCATTTCCATCGCCTACTACGAGTCCTTGCTCAGTACGCTGCGACGATTCCGCGAAACGTACCCCAACGTGCGCCTGACCATTCGCGAGATGCCTTCGGCCTCCCAGGCCAAGGCACTGATGGCTGGCGAAGCCGACATCGGCTTCATGCGCAAGCTCCCCATGCCGCCCGACACCATCGAGTCACGCCTGCTGCTGAACGAGCAGATCGTGATGGCCTTGCCGGCCAGTCACCCACGGGTGACGCAGCCGGTGGTCGACCTGCGCGACTTCGCCGAAGACGACTTCGTGTTCACCCCACAGGCCCTGGGCAGCGGCTATCACAGTCAGTTGATCGCCCTGTGCGAATCGGCGGGTTTCTATCCGAAAATCGTCCAGGAAGCTGCGCAGATCCATACCCTGATCGGCCTGGTAGCCTGTGGTTTCGGTGTAGCCCTGGTACCCGAATCCATTGCCTATTCGACCTTGCGCGACCGCGTGCAATTCCGGCCGATCCGCCCGATCAAGGACCAGCCCGTTCCGACCATGGGCCTGTACATGAACTGGAACATCCAGAACGCCTCCCCCGCCCTGGGCAGTTTTATTTCCATGCTCGATGTCGGCGCGCCACGGCGCTTCAGCGACACCATCCAGAACCCGATCATCCTGGATGGCATCGACCAGCGCGAACTACACCGTTAACCCGTACTCACGCAACCAGGTGTCCAGTGCCAACGCCGTTTCCAGGTTGTTGCGACGCAGCTGCGAGTTGAAATAGCCCTGGGGCTGCTGCAGCTCGCAAGCCAGGCGACGGTGGTCGATGATCTGGAAAACCGGGCTGGCGACGTCGCTCAGCAGTTGCCGTGAGCGCTCCCGCAGGAAGCGCTCGTAGGCCAGGTTCGCCGAGGTCGGGTACGGGCTCTTGCGTCGGGCCAGCACCGATGGCGGCAACAGATCGGCACCGGCCTGCTTGAGCAGCCACTTCTCTTCACCGCCATGGCCCTTGATCGACCAGGGTACGTTGTACACGTATTCCACCAGGGCATGGTCGGTGAACGGCACACGCACTTCCAGGCTTGCCGCCATGCTCAGGCGGTCCTTGCGGTCGAGCAGAGTCGGCAGCCAGTGGTGCAGGTGCAGGTGGCAGATCTCGCGCATGCGCCGCTCGTGCGGCGTATCCGCTGTCAGGTGCTCGACCGCCTCCAGCGCCTGGCGGTATACGTTGTCCTGATGTTCAGCGAAGTTGCACAAGCGGTCGAACTCCGGATTGATCAGCTCCGCTTGCAGTAACTGCATGCGTGACAGCCACGGCAAGCGCGGCGCGGCAATGGCCTGGGGGTCTCGGAACCAGGCGTAACCACCGAATACTTCGTCTGCGGCTTCACCGGAAATGGCCACTGTGGAGTGCTCACGAATCGCCTTGAACAGCAGGTACAGCGAGGTGTCGACGTCGCCGAACGTGGCGGCCGAATCGTTGGCGCGGTACACCGCCAGACGTGCTTGCTCGGCGACCAGTTGGCGGTTGTCGATCAGGATGGTCTGGTGCCGGCTGCCGATGTGCTCAGCGGCAGCCAACGCGTAGGGCTGGTCGCGCTCGGGACGAAACGCATCGGCCTGGAACTGTTCGGCCTGGCCGACGAAATCCACCGAGAACGAATTGACCTTACCGCCCTGCTCTGCCCAAAGGCGCTGCTGAGCCAGGGCGGTGAGCAGCGTGGAATCCAGCCCACCGGACAGCAGGGAGCACACCGGGACGTCCGCGTGCAATTGTTCGCCCAAGGCGTTTGCCAGCAGCTCGCGGGTGCGTTCGACGGTGGTCGACACGTCGTCCTGGTGCTCGCGTCGCTGCAATTGCCAATAGCGGCAGACCTTCATCTGCCCGTTGGGCCGCCAGGACAACCGGTGCCCCGGCGGCAGTTCGACGATACCGCGCAAGGCCGTGCGGGGCGTGCCACGGGCCAGGCTTAGGGCGTCCACCAGGCCGACCACATCCAGCGCGCGTTCGAACGCCGGATGGGCAAGGATCGCCTTGCTCTCGGAGCCGAACAGCAGGCCTTGATGGTGGTGCGCGTAGTACAGCGGCTTGACACCCAGCCGGTCACGTACCAGCAGGCAGTGGCCGTCGCGCTCGTCGAACAGGGCGAAAGCGAACATCCCGCTGAAGTACTCGCAGCAGCGCTCGCCCCACTCCAGGTACGCGTGTAGCACCACTTCGGTGTCGCTGCGTGTGACGAAGACATGACCCGCCCTGCGCAGACGGTCCCGCAGCGCGTCATGGTTATAGACCTCGCCGGTGTATACCAACGCCACCTCCTGGCCGTTGGCGAAGCGGTAGGTCATCGGTTGCACACCGCCGCTCAGGTCGATGATCGCCAGCCGACGATGGCCCAGCAGCGCATGGCGGTGTTGCCAGTGGCCACTGGCGTCCGGCCCCCGCAACGCCAGGGTTTCGGTCATGGCGCCAAGGACGCAGGTTTGATGTGTCAGGTCGCGGGTGTAGTCCACCCAGCCTGTGATTCCACACATAGGCGAACTCCTTACACCACGGGACGACGGGTAGGTAGTGCGCCCACCAGCGCTTGCAGGCGCTTGGCGATATCCACCAACTGCCGCTCGCTATCGCGCCGGCCCATGATCTGCACGGCCAGCGGCGCCTTGCCGTCGGCGCTGACGCAGATCGGCACAGTGATCGCGGGAAGCCCACTGAAGCTGGCCAGCGGGGTGAAACCGATTTTCTGTGCGTAACCCTCATCGGCCGGCGATGGAATGGTCGAGTCGCCCGGCTGAGGGTTACGGCGGTCGAAGGGCCGGTTCGGATCCATGGGAAAGATCACGAAGTCCACCTTGGCGTTGTCGAACCAGGGGCCAATACCAGCGCGCACCTGGTCCATGTGCTGGTGAATCCGCTGGTAGTCGCTGTCACTGACCCCAGCCCCGACCGCCAGGGCGCTGTTGGTCGACCAGTGCAGTTCGCAATCGAATTGGCGTGCCCAGGCCGCCGAGGCCAACCAGGCGTCACGCGCGCACAACTGCCAGGCATCACCCCGTCGGGCCCACAGTTCAGGCATGGACACCTCGCAAGGTGGCATGCCCAGGTCGGCCAATGCGCTGCACGCCTTGGCCAGCATCTCGAGCATCGCCGTGCTGGTCAGCGCCGGGTCCAGGGCGTGCTCCAGCACACCGATGCGGTAGCGGGGCTTGACGGGCAGTTGCTCGCCCAGCAGAGGCTCCAGGCCCAGCAACGGGAACAGCAGGTCCAGGTCATCGGCGCTGCGGGTGACCCATCCCAGGGCATCCATGCGCGGCGACAACGGGAACACCCCGCCAAGGCTTTCGGCCTTCTGCGTCATGCGTAAGCCGATCATGCCGCAATGGGACGCGGGCCAGCGCACCGAACCAAGCACATCGGTGCCCAGCGAGATGTCGCACAATCGAGCAGCGACCGAGACCGCGGAACCGGTGCTCGATCCGGACGGATCGATCGTCGGGAAATGCGGATTGCGACAACCCGCGCCGAAGCCGATGTTGAGCTCGGTGGTGGCGACCTTGCTGGTCAGTGCGATGCGGGGGTCGAGGGACACCAGGGCCTGAGCGGTGCGCTTGGGGTAGTGCCGGTAGCTGCGCAGGCCAAGGCGGGTCGGCAGCCCGGCGACGTCCACGGTGTCCTTCACACCCAGGCGGAACCAGGGGGCAATGACCGCTCGCGTGCTGGTCAGGCAGCGGTAATCGCTGTCGGCATGTGTACACCACTGTTCATATTGCGCAGCCCAATCGGCGGCCAGCGCCGGGTTGCGCTCCAGCAGTTCGAGCCGCTTGCGCAGGCTCAGCGCCAGGTACTCCGGCTGCTCGCGGCCGATAGCGGCATCGGCGCCGCAGTGATTGAAGTAATGGGCGATGGTGTCTTGGGTATTAGCGTGGGTCATGCTTGCATTCCTTGACAGAAGATGAGGCGGCCCATACCTGGGGCTTGCCGGTGGCGGACAGGGGGAGATCGACGACACGACGTACGGCGGCCGGTCGTGGGTGGCCGGGGGCCAGGTGATCGAAGGCGTTCAGCACCGCCTGCTCGGTGAGCGTGCCGGAGCTGTACAGCACCTCGAAGGTTTCGGCGCGCAGTGCATCGCGCCGCGGTACGCAGGCCAAGGCCGGGCACTCCAGGCGCTGGCTGAGGTCGCTGGCCAGGCTGGCCAGGTCCAGACGCAGACCGTTGACCTTGATCAGGCTGCTGGCGCGACCGACCCACAGCAGCCGCCGGGCATCCAGTGGCTGGACCAGGTCATCGCAACGATGTCGGGCGGCGGCTGCATCGGCGCCGTGCGCTCGCGCGATGCGCGAGCTGCCGACCTCCAATGGGCCGACCTCGCCTATCTGGCTGAACAATGTGACATCGTCCAACAGCGTCCACGGTTGCGCTGGCGTGCTAGTCCCCTGCAACTCGCGGTAGGCCATGGCACCGGTTTCGGTAGAGCCCAACAACTCGACGAAGCCGACCTGCGGCCCCGCAAAGCGATGCACCGTGGCCAGCGCGCCTGGAGGCAGTACAGAAGCGCTGTGCACCACCAGCACCTGGCGTCGGTCGGCCAGTTGCTTGAGCAACATCGGCAACACCCGCCAAGTGCTGGCAATGGCGAGGATCACGCACGCGCCTTCACCCTCGAGCGTCGGCAACTGCTGGCGCTCGAGCGAGCAGACTTGCAAGCGTGCGTTCATCACCTGGGCGCCAACCTGGCCGAGGATCATGCCGTAGCTGTGGCGGGTCGGCGCGAAGGAGATGATCTCGCCAACGGCTGGCGACCACTTGCCGTAGATCAGCGCCGCTTCACTGACCATCTGCGCCTGGCTACGTAGCCACTGACGGGGGGCGGCGGTTGTGCCGGAGGTCGTGAACAGGTGGTCGGCGCTCATTGGACGGCCTGCAAGGTCAACTGGTCTTCGAGTTTCTGGCCGATGAACTGGTCCATCTTTTCCAGGGTTTCGAACCAGAAGCGAATATCGTCGCTGAGGTAATCCACTTCGAAGCCAAAACTAGCCTCGATGACGGTAACGACCTCGACCGCCATCAGGCTGTCGAAACGCTCGCCGAGAAACTCGCGGAAGCTATCGCGCATACCGATCAGTTCGACTTCCGGGCCGAGCAATTGCGCAAGGGCCTGGCGAATGCGGTGTTCATGGGTGTGGTGTGTCACGAGACTGTGCTTCCTTGTCGGTGGTCGGCATTGATCAGTTCCGGGCCAGCGCTGTAGTACACCTGCGCGGGCTCGATCAGGTTGATGTGGATGTAGATGAAGGCGCTCGGGTACACACTGCGCAGACAGCTGTGCAGCCCCTGAGCCAACCGCTGTTGTTGCTGCAGGTCGCGCTCGACCGACAGCGTGATACGCAGGTGAAACTGCAAAGGCGCCCCGTGCTGATCGGCACTGGGCAACGGCATGCCCGCACTGAAGGCATGGCCCGGGGGCAACGTTTCGAACAACACCAGGCAATGCGCCGGGTCAGCCCCGAGCTGCTTGAGCTGCCGGGTACACGCCAGGGCCACACGCTTGCGTTCCACAGGTTGCAGCGCAGCGCTCGATACGGTGATGGTTGGCATCGCCGCACCTCACGACAAATACAGGTTGGGTAGGCGCTGGCGCTTGCCCTCGGCAAAGGCTTCCAGCAGCCGCCCCAGGCAGGTCGACAGCGCGTCATGCCCAGGCAGGTACAGCGGCGACCAGGCATAGCCCTGCTCGCTGCGTATCTTGCCGAGGAAAAAGCGCAGGTGCGCAAGGTCGCACGTAATGTCCAGATCGCTCATCAGCGCCATAGCCTGGTAAGTGCTGAGCAAGTCCGGAATGCGCCGGCCCTGGTTGGCGAAGCCGCCCTGGGGTACCTTGTGTGCCTCCAGCAATGGCATGACCGCTTGCCTGACATCCTGGCCAATGAACGCCAGGCAACCGAGCGCCTGCAGCGAAGCGCGCAAGGTGGCCTGCCCGCGCGGGTAGGTTGCGTGGCCGCCGGACTGCCGGCAGCTGGCCACGAACGCCTCCAACTGCGCCAGATCGACGCCTGCGTCGTCGTTCAGCTGCCGCAGTACCGCCACCGCCGATGCGGTGGAGACCATGTCCGAGCCTCGCCCCTCCCAGAAACCGAAGCCGCCGTCAGGGTTCTGCAGCGTGGCCAGCCATTGGCCGATGGCCCCGCGCGATGCCGGCAAGTCAGCGAACGCGCCAGCCGCCAGGGCCCAGTTGCTGCAACGCACTTCGGCACCCCGTCCGGGCATGTACATCACCCCCGGCTCGTTGGGCATCTGGCAGCCTTCGATCCAGCGCAGCGCCTCCGCTTGCCGTGCAGGCGGCAAGACGCCGCCGAGTATGGCCGCCGCGGTGGTCAGCACATCCGCGGCATCGTCCTGACGGCGGTAGGTGTAGCCGCCTTCAGGCACGGCCAGGCTGGCAATGAACCTGGCCACGTCGTCTGCAAGGTGTCCCAAGGGTTCATTCAGGGCCTTGAGCGTGCCCACGGCGCAGAACGCCGCCCAGACATCCTCGCCGTCGTAACCAGACCAGCGCACGAAAGCACCCGTCGGGCCTACCAGGGACGCGATCCAGGCAATGCATTCGCTGCGACCCAAGGGCTCGGCCTGCAATACCGCAAGGCTGGCTGTGGCACGGTAGGTCGCCCACAGGCACGGCACGTCGGCGGCCTCGCTGAAGCGAAACCCGCCGCTATCCGTCTGCTGGGCTTGCAACCAGCCAATCAACTTGTCGATGTTCCAATCAGGTGCTGGCAACCCTTGGCTTGCCAGGGCGCGTGCCGCCATCACCCCGTAAAAGCAGGCCCGCGTATCGGCGTGGTTGCGTTGGGCGAAATCGGCGGACCAGCTCAAACCACCATTGGCGCACTGCAAACCGCCCAGCCAGGTGTACAGCGCCTGCACCTCGGCCACCTTGCCTGCACAGACCTCGATCAAGGTGCGCAAGGCGTAATGCGTGGCCCAAACGTCTGCGGTCTGTCCTGGGCACATGGCGTAGGCCTCGCCGTCGAACAGGCTGTGAAGCCAGTGGGCGGTTTCCTCGGATCGGTCAACGGCGATGCCCAGGTCCTGGAGTGTCTGGGTGCAATAGAAAGTGGCCCATGCATCGGACGGCATGCCTTTGCTCCAGGCAAAGCCGCCATCGCGGTTGCGCCGGGACTGGATGTAGCGCTGCAGGGCGAGGCTGTCCACGGCGTCCAACCGCTCGACCCAGGCGAGGCTGCGAATGGCTGCGTAGGTGCACCACAGGTCCGGCTGACCGTTGGCCAGCCCATGCCCTTCGGGGAACCGTGGCCCGATCATGGCTGGCCTCCGACGAAGCGCAGGTTGGTCTTCTTCCAACTCTTTTGCGATGCGCCGCTCTTGTTCACGGCCGACAGGTTGTTGACGAACAACACCCGGCTCCAACGCAACCCCATGCGCTGCTGCGAGCGCACCAGCAACTGAGCCTGCAGGTGTTGTTCCGCGCCGCTGTCCCAGTCCACGTCACGTTCCAGGATCAGCGCGGCGCTATCGGCCTGGCGGTCGATTTCGATGACATAGCCGGTGGCATTGCAAGTGCCGTACACCACCTCTTCGACCGCGCGGATATCCAGGTCGGCACCAGCCACCACCACGGTGTCGCTGTCCCGGCCGTTGACCAGCACGCTCGGGCTGGCCTGGCCCGGTATCCATGGCGCGGTGATGGTGACGCTGTCGCCGGTGTCCAGACGCAACAGTGGGCGGGCGAACAGGTTGAGCGGCGTGACCACCAAGCGCCCGGTCAGGCCTTCGGCCGGCGTCACCAGTTGCCCGTCGGGCAGCAGCAGTTCGAAATAGTTGGTCGCCGTCGCCAGGCGCATCTGCTGATCTTCGCCCACCACTGCCAGCGTCCCAGTTTCGGTACTGCCATAACTGGCGTCGAACACATCGCAGCGCCATTCACGGGCCAGGCGTTCGCGCAATGGCCTGGTATTGACCTCACCCAGCAGCATGACCGTGCGCACCGACTCAGCGAAACCCTCCAGCAGCCCGCGCTGCTTCAGAAAGCGTGTCAGTTGCACCAGCACGCCCGGAGCAATGAACATCACCGTCGGGCGATAGCTGGCGAATGTCTTGCACACCCGCTCCCAGTCGGTGATCCCGGTGGTGAAGGGGTAAAGCCGTACATGGGAAACGTCCAGGTACTCACAGACATGGGCAATCAAGTCGCCTACCGGGACGATATCCGACGGCATCAGGCTGGCGACCCGCGTGCCGGGCTGCAGCACCGCGCGCCAGTGCCCGGCGACGCTGACGGCGTTCCAGATGATGTCCTGTTTCAGACGTGGGGTGGGTGTCGGCTCACCGGTGGTGCCAGTGGTGGCGTAGTACTTGGCGGCCTCGCTGAGTGCCACCGTGCAGAATTGAAGCGGTTGGCTTTTGAGCAAGGCTTTTGGGGTCGGCGGCAGTTGCTGGAACGCCGAGAATTGGTAGTGGCCGATGTTCGCGTACTGGGCACTCTGGCGCGCCCTGGTCCATGCGGCTTGCAATTTACGCTCATAAAAACCGGCGTCGGGAATGCGCCCGATGTGCACCTGAAGTTCGCGTTCTGCGTCCTTCAGTACGCCGTAATCCTTGTCGCTGTGAACTAGCATCGACTCGCCCTCTGGAAAAAACAGGGGCGAGAATTGGCGAGCGCGGAGGGTAAGTAAAATACTTAATTCAACAGTGCGGTGAGCGCTGAAAAGTATCAAAGCGGGTCAAATAGTGGGCTTTTGCGCACCAAACGGTGCCTTTTGCTGATGGACAAAGGCCGTTTGGCCCCCGATTTCCGGAGGGATATCAGTCAGAGATGATTTAAGTATTTCTGGGGTCGTTGTGAGAGCGGCCTCGCGCGCAGCGCCAGGCCGTTCCAACAGAAAAACAGCGCAGTGGCTCGGATCAGGGGTGTTGCTTATGCCGAGGGGGCAACCGCTTGACGGGCGATACGCCACAGCCGGGCGATATCACGTGCTCTGGCATGCAGTAGCGCCGGGGCGTTGGCACAGGCATGCTCCAGGCTCATCGGCCCGTTGGCCAGGGCGAATGCAGCGTCGATACCGTGGACATACAGCTGCTGATAGCCTTCACCCAAGGTCCCAGCCAGCACCACCACCGGCACACCGTGGCGTTTGGCGACCCGAGCGACGCCCATCGGCGTCTTGCCGCGCAGCGTCTGGGCGTCGAAACGCCCTTCGCCTGTAATGACCAGGTCAGCGCCCTGCACCAAAGCGTCCAGACCCGCCAGGTCGGCTACCACCTCCACGCCAGGGCAAAACCGCGCCCCCATGAAGGCCTTGGCCGCAAAGCCCATACCGCCAGCGGCGCCGCAGCCTGGAAGATCACGCACATCCTCACCCAGCAACCGCGAACAGTGGTCGGCAAAATGGCCCAGCGCCAGATCCAGCGCCTGCACCTGCTCCGGGCTTGCGCCTTTCTGCGGGCCGAAGATCGCCGAAGCCCCATTGGGCCCACACAGGGGGTTGTCGACGTCGGCGGCCACTTCGACCTGTACGTCCAGCAGGCGCAGGTCGAGACCACTGGCATCGATACGCGCCAGCCTGGAAAGGGCCAAGCCGCCCTCCTCCAGCGCCTGGCCGTCGGCGTCCAGCAAACGCAAGCCCAGTGCCCTCAACATGCCGCTGCCACCGTCGTTGGTAGCGCTGCCACCAATCGCCAGGACAATCCGCTGGGCACCGGCTGCCAGGGCAGCGGCAACCAGCTCGCCGGTACCCCAAGTGCTAGTGCGGCAGGCATCGCGCTGGCCGGGCGGGACCAGTTGCAAGCCACTGGCCTGGGCCATCTCGATAATTGCCGTGCGGCTGTCGGCCAACCACCCCCAACCGGCTTCCACAGGTTCCCCCAGGGGGCCGCGCACGCGCTGGCGACGAAGCTCGCCATGGCTGGCCGCCAGGATCGCCTCCATGGTGCCCTCGCCACCGTCCGCCATCGGGCACTGAACCAGCGCGGCATGCGGCCATACCTCGGCCAGGCCACCGGCGATGGCACGGGCGACGCCAGCCGCGTCGAGGCTGTCCTTGAACGAGTCGGGGGCGATGACGATCTTCATGGGGATTCTCCTGTCCAGATGACCGGCATGCTGACAGGTGGCCGCCTGGCTGGCCTCGGTCGAATGCACAACACGTTCGCAGGGATGATTGGGCAAATGCCTGCCCCTGGAGGCCAGGTCAATCCGCGGGCAGCAATTGCAACCCCAGGTACAGGCTTAGCATGCCTTCCAGTCGCAAGGGATCGACCTCACTCAGCTCTGCAATGCGCTCCAGCCGGTAGCGCAGACTGTTACGGTGGATACCCAGTGCGTCGGCGCAGGCCTGGCTCTGCCCATCATGCGCACACCATGCCCGCAACGTGGCGAGCAGTTGACCACTGACATCCTTGGCCCGTATGCGCTGCAAAGGTTCCAGCAGCTCATCCAGCGCATCGTCGTTGCGATGTCGCCAAAGCAGAGCCGGAAGCCGGTAGCGCGCCAGGCTAAGCAGTGGCTCATTGGGCAAGACTTCGCGTCCATAGGCCAGCAGGTCCCGCACGCGGCGGTAGCCCCGGCGCAACTGGTCGAGGCTGTGCGCCACGGTACCCAGCGCCATCCGCTCGACCTCCCAGCCATGGCGCTGCAAACGCTCCAGCAGCCTGGATTCGTCCACAACCACGCCAGCGGGGCGGCACCACAGCAAGGACTGGCGCGCGGGGCTTACGCACCAGCTGTCCGGGTAGCGGCTCATCAGCCAGGCCGAGAGTGCCTCCGAAGGCGGGCCTGACTTGAGTTCGAACAGGTAGGGTATGCGCGGCAACTGTGGCTTGAGCCCCAACTGCTGTGCTTCGTCCAGAAGCCGTGGCGAGTCACCGGTGCCGCCCAGCAGCAGCGCCAGCAAGTCATCGCAGCGCTGGCGCCGCCATTGCTGCTCCACCTGCTGGTGCCGCTGGGCCAGCAGCATTTCGGCGGTCATCCGCACCAGTTCGCCATAGGTGCGCAACTGCCGTGGGTCACCCGTAAGCCCCAATACGCCGATCAGCCGCCCATCGAGCATCAGTGGCAGGTTCACCCCGGGCTGCACACCCTTCAGGCATTTGGCCGCATCCACGTCCAACTCCACGATCCGCCCGTTGGCCAATACCAGCTGGGCCCCTTCGTGACGGGTATTGATGCGCTCAGACTCGCCACTGCCCAGGATCAACCCCTGACTGTCCATGACGTTGACGTTGCAGGGCAAAATCGCCATCGCCCGGTCGACGATATCCTGAGCCAAGTCGTGGTCCAGTTCGAACATTCCAGCTCCTCAGCAGGTTAGGCGTGGCTTGGCCGAGGGCCTAGATGACTTTGTCCACGTACGCTTGCGCGAACCAGTCTGGGAGCTCCTCGACGTTGAACCGCAGATCGGTGCCATGGGTGATCTCGGCCAGCAAGATCGACTGCTCACTGGAGTTATCGAAAATGAACGCCCGGTTAGAAGCGGCAACCGCGGAAGGCAGAAGTTCTAGCGAGCGTACGTAGCGTTGCCGGATCTTGTCTTCGGGGACAGGGTGCCCGCCATCGCTGACTCGGTTGGCTACACGACTGATGTTGATGTCAACTGAATCCGTTGCGACGAAATAAAGGTAGGTGCGATATCCGCTGGCTCGCGCCAACTCGATAAAGCGGACCTTGTCCGCACTCGACATGACGGTTTCAAAAGTGAAGCTTTCCTTGAGTTCCAACAGCTTGTTCCGGATGAAATCGGAAATCACCGAGGAGTAGTAAGAGTTCATCTCCACTTTACTGAAGTCGACCTTCTGGCCGTGCAATTCAATGTCCTGCACTGTCCCCGCCAATCCAGCCTTGCGCATCAACGGGTGTGGCCCCAAGAACCCGTGGAGCTCTTCGGAGGTCGGAGTGATGTTGAACTGAGCCAGGTCGAGCAAGCCGCTGGCTTTTACTTCCTTCTCGATATCGTCCGCATTCACATAGGTCGAAATCAAGTTAGGGGGTACTTGGTCCTTTATGGTTGATTTGCCCGAACCGTTTGGGCCAGCGAAAACGCGTAGTCTAGGCACTGGCTTCCAACCGACGCACCTTGACCACTTCGCCAACAGTCACTTTCCTGCGCGGCTTGGTCTTGTTCACGACGCGGACAACGCCTTCAGCACTCGCTGCGACAATGTTGGAACCTTCAACCCGCAACACCGTGTGGCCTGCAGCCAAGGCACGAACATATGCAGCATATGTCGCGCAAGCAGCCGTTTGAGGGATGCTGACCTCGAGATTGTCAATTGCCTTCTCTGAAAGATCGTGCTTTAAGGCTTTTGCCGCCATGGTTGCCTCCGTTGTTCACTTCCGGGCAAAACTGGATTTCTTACATTCTAGCCTTGATTGCCCCCAAGCTGAAATGATCACTGGCCGATCCTCTCGCCCTGGCCGCTTGTTCGACGGCACAGCAGCCCGCCCAGGACACTGTGCAAAAGCACAAAGACAGCCGCCTCGCACTCCCCGAGACTCCTCAGGGCGAGCGCCGGAACAGGCGACGCGGCGACAACCATAACAACAGAGATCACAATCATGGCACACAGCCCCGCCCTTGACCAAGGCACGGACACCACCCGCAATGCGCTGTACCGGCGCATCACGCTGCGGCTGATTCCGTTCATTTTCATCTGCTACCTGTTCAACTACCTGGACCGCGTCAACGTCGGCTTCGCCAAGCTGCAGATGCTCGATGCACTTCAGTTCAGCGAAACCGTCTATGGCCTTGGCGCCGGGATATTCTTCATCGGCTACGTCCTTTGCGGACTGCCCAGCAACCTGGCGCTCAACCGCTTCGGTCCGCGACGCTGGATCGCAGCGATGATGATCGCCTGGGGTAGCCTCTCGACCTGCCTGCTGTTCGTCACCACGCCCACCGAGTTCTACACCTTGCGCCTGCTGACCGGTGCCGCGGAGGCCGGCTTCTTCCCTGGCGTAGTGCTGTATCTCTCGCGCTGGTTCCCGGCTGATCGTCGTGGCCGCATCATGGCGCTGTTCATGTCGGCGATTCCGGTCTCCGGCCTGCTGGGCGGGCCGTTCTCCGGTTGGATCCTCGAACACTTCGCCGCCGGCCAACATGGCCTGGCCGGTTGGCAGTGGATGTTCCTGATCCAGGGCCTGCCGACCGTCATACTGGGCGTGCTCGCCATCGGCCTGCTCAGTGACGGCTACCAGAAAGCCGCCTGGCTGAGCCCAGCCGAACGCCAGCTGATCGAAGCCGACCTCAAGGCCGACGCCGCCAGCAAGCCTGCCACGACGGGTGACAGCGTAGTCAGTGTGCTCACCAACCCGTTGATCTGGACCTTCGGCTTCGTCTACTTCTGCATCCAAAGCGGGGTTTACGCGATCAACTTCTGGCTACCGTCGATCATCAAGAACATGGGCTTCGACAACCCGCTGCTGATTGGTTGGCTCAGCGCCATCCCCTACTTGCTCGCGGGTGTGTTCATGATCCTTTGCGGGCGCTCGGCGGACCTGCGCAACGAGCGCCGCTGGCACCTTGTGGTACCGATGCTGATGGGCGCCACCGGCCTGCTGATCGCGGTGAACTTCGCAGGCAACCCGACCATTGCCATCCTCGGACTTTCGATCGCCACCATGGGTGCCCTCACCGGCCTGCCAATGTTCTGGCCGATGCCGACCGCACTGCTGAGCGCGAGCGCCGCCGTGGCGGGCTTGGCGATCATCAACTCGGTGGGCCAGATGGCCGGCTTCCTCAGCCCCTACCTGGTGGGCTTCATCAAGGACCAGACCGGCTCGACCGACGCGGCGCTGTACTCGCTGGCGGCGTTGATCGTGCTGGGTAGCCTGGTTGCCCTGCGCGTTTCGCGCGCTGGCGTGCTGCGCGCTTGCCAAACCAATTGATGCCCGTTCGCCAGCAAGTGGGCTCCTGTCCGTAGGAGCCGGCTTGCCGGCGAAACATCCAGCAATCCTCGACCCGATCGTCAGCTCGCTGCATCACCCCAAAGGCAAAGGCGTCAAATGGTTGCAATGGCCATTTGGAGAAGCCTCATGTCCCAGCACAACGTCGCCCGCGTCGAACAACTCGATCCCCGTCGCCCCCTGCGCGTGCAGGCCGGCAGCGAAGAGCTCGTCCTGGTCCTCCAGGGCGACCAGGTACACGCCTACCAAGCCAACTGTCCCCATGCCGGTGCGCCTCTCGACGAGGGCATGGTCTGTGGCGGCCTGCTGGTGTGCCCCTGGCACAAAGCTGCATTCGCCGTCGATGAAGGCGCGGTTTGCGAGCCCCCGGCGCTGACCGATCTGCGCCGTTACCGGGCGTGGGTGAAGGACGGAGCGGTATGGGTCGACGACCAACCTCTGGCGCAGGTCGAGCCACCCCGTCACAGCGATGCCCGTTGTTTCGCGGTGATCGGTGCCGGCGCCGCTGGCTCGGCAGCGGTCGCCACGCTGCTGGCCCACGGCTTTGGTGGCCGTCTGGTCTGGCTCGACCAGGAGCACCAAAGCGCCTACGACCGTACCGCACTGAGCAAATTCGTCATCGCCGGGCAAATGCCCGCAGATGAAGTGCCAGCATTGCTAGAGCCAGAGGCACTTCGCAAAGGCCACCTGGAGCGGCTGTTCGGCAAGGTGCGCGTACTGGACACGCAGAAGCGCCGGATTACCCTTGCTGACGGCAGGCACATCGACTACGACGCAGCCCTGCTTGCCACTGGCGGCAAGCCGCACCGCCCCGCCATCGACGGTGTCGAGCTGCCTGGCGTGTTCACCCTGCGCTCACGCGAGGACGCAGCCCGCCTGCTCGATGCCGCCGAACCAGGGCATCCCGTGGTGATCGTCGGTGATGGCTTCATTGGCCTTGAAGCTGCCTCGGCACTGCGCAAATACGGTGCCCAGGTGCATGTGGTGACCCGTCATGAAGTGCCGCTGGCCAAGCCGCTCGGGGAGCGCATCGGCCGCAGCATCCGCGCGCTGCACGAGCGCAAGGGCGTGATTTTCCACGGACCTACCGAGGTCGAACGCCTGGCCGGAAAGGGCCAGGTCGACACTGTGGTGCTGGCCAATGGCGAAACCTTGGCCGCTTCCGTGGTTCTGCTGGGCACCGGTGTCAGCCCGGCCACTGGCTGCGTCCAAGGCTTGGTGATGGCCCAAGACAAATCGTTGAACGTCGATGCACACATGCAGGCAGCCGATGGACTGTGGGCCGCCGGTGACATCGCCACCTTCCCCCTCTCGGGACGTCCGGTACGCATCGAGCACTGGCGACTGGCCCAGCAACAAGGCGTGATCGCTGCGGCCAACATGCTCGGCCAACAGCGGCGCTACGATGACGTGCCGTTCTTCTGGACCTACCAGCATGGGCGCACCTATGAAGTGCTCGGGCATGCACGAGACTTCAACCGCATGGAATTCGTCGGCGAGCCGGAAAAAGGCGACTTCATTGCCTTGCAATGCGTCGACGACCAGGTCGAGGCGGTGATTGCCCAGGGGTATTCGGATGCGATGGCGCAGTTGTCGCAACGGATGAAGCGGCCCCTGAGCCTGACTCAGGCGCTTGAACTGATTGGCTGAACCTGTGTAAAACGAACGGACACCCCCACTGCAAAGGACTTCCCAGCATGATCTATCGCTCCCTCGGCCACAGCGGTCTGCAGGTTTCAGCCCTGACGCTGGGCAGCATGATGTTCGGCGAGCAGACCAGCACCGAGGACTCGTTGCGGATCATCGACAAGGCCTGGGACCAAGGTATCAACTTCATCGACACGGCCGACGTCTACAACGCGGGCCGCGCCGAGGAAATCGTCGGTGAAGCGATCGCCCGTCATCGGCAGGACTGGATCGTGGCATCCAAGGTGGGCTTTGGGCCTGCCGACGGCTTGCCCAACCGCAGCGGTCTGTCGCGCAAGCACATCTTCAATGCCATCGACGCCACACTCACGCGCATGGACCTCGATTACCTCGACGTCTACTACTTGCACCGTGAAGACCACAAGGTTCCGCTGGAAGAGTCCGTGCGCGCCATTGGCGACCTGCTGCAGCAAGGCAAGATCCGCTACTGGGGCGTATCCAACTTCCGTGGCTGGAGAATCGCCGAAATCTGCAACCTGGCCGAGCGCCTGGGGGTAGCCAAGCCAGTGGTAAGCCAGCCGCTGTACAACATCGTCAACCGCCAGGCCGAGCCCGAGCAGATGACGGCCGCGGCCTACCACGGCCTTGGCGTGGTGCCATTCAGCCCATTGGCCCGAGGCGTGCTCAGTGGCAAGTATGCCCCCGGCGCAGCGCCGCAGGCCGGTAGCCGTGCGGCGCGCCAGGACCGGCGGATCATGGAGGTTGAATGGCGCCAGGAGTCGTTGACCATTGCCCGCCAGATCCAGGCTTACGTCGAGGCCAAAGGCGTAGGGATCGTCGAATTCGCCATTGCCTGGGTGCTGAACAACGAGCTGGTGAGCTCGGCAATCGTGGGTCCGCGCACCGAGGCGCAATGGGACACGTATGCCGGGGCACTGGAGGTCAAGATCACGGCAGAGGATGAAGCGTTCATCGATTCGTTGGTCACGCCAGGTCACGCCTCGACGCCTGGATTCAATGACGTGGCGCATTTTGTCAGCGGCAGGCGGGCACGTCGCTGAGTGTTTTTCCGACCTCTTCGCGGGCAAACCCACGCCCATACCGTGCTGCGCCTGCGGGAGCGGGTTGACCCGCGAGCGGACCAGCCGATCAGGGCTCGGCCAGGTATTGAGTATTCCAGGCCGCCAACGGCAGCGGCGGCTGTTGATCGAAGATGCGCCGCCAGATCAACGCCAAGTCATGGCCATTGAACATGCCGCCCACCCCCGCCTTCGGCCAAGAGGTCGGCGTATCCACGATCCATCGCCCTTGGCCATCACGGCGGGCCATGGCGAAGCGGAAGGTGTAGTTGCCCGGAATCCCCATGCGCAGGTCGGTGACCACCAACGCATCGCCAATCACGTCATAGCGCAGCCAGTCATCGGTGAACCAGCGCAGGCGATTGTGCAGGGGCGCGTCTGTGAGCGCCGTGGCCACGTTCAGATTGCGCGACAGGCGCTGCATCTCGGGCGGTGTGCGGTCGAAAATGCTGCTGATACCTTCGAAGTAATCACCATCCGGCGTCTTGGCCAGCACCCGCCACACCAGGCTGTTGAAGGCCATGGGCACAGCCCGCACGTCGCTCGCCACGACCCCTTGCTGGTCGAGGGCCGCGGCAAAGCGCTGCTCGGCGGTGATCCGGCCCGCCAGGCCAAAGCCCAGGTAGGCGCTGCTGAACAGCAGGGCCAGTGAGAGCACCCGCACCCCCCGTCCCTGCAACCCCTTGCAGGCGGCGTAGAACACCGCAGCCAGCAGTGGCACGGTATAGACCGGGTCGATGATGAACACCGCGGCCCAGCTCAGCGGAGTGAGCTGTAGTGGCCAGAACAACTGGGTACCGTAGACGGTGAATGAATCGAGGACCGGGTGCGTGACCAGCACGAGCCAGAAGGCGAGGAACAACCTCCCACGCGTGTAGCCCTTGTCGGGCCAGCGCCAGGCGACCAACCACGCCAGCATCAGGGCCAGACCGGTGAGCACGAAGAGGGAATGGGAGAAACCGCGGTGGTAGGTCATCTGCGACACCGGGTCGGCATAGCGGATGACCACATCGAGGTCCGGCACGGTACCCAGCAAGGCGCCGTACGCCAGCGAGCGACGGCCCTGTATGCGGCCGAGCACCGTGCCTTGGAGCGCGGCGCCGAGCACGGCTTGGGTCAGTGAGTCCAAGGTGAAACTCCTGATGAAGTGTTACCAGGAACCTACCGTTGTCCGCACCAATAACGCAAATCTAATGACGGCGATGTCCTGTAGGCACGGGGCCGCCTCGCGCCACAATCGCAGCCCCGCCATCGTTTCAGAACAACTGCCAGGTGTACACCAGCGTCACACGATTCTCATCGATATCGCTGCGATAGTTCGAACGCGCCATGGCGTTGCGCAGGCGAATGCCCAGCCCCTTGAACACGCCACTCTGCACGGCGTAGCCAAGGTCCAGATCGCGCTCGCGGTCCCTCCCCTCGTAGTCACGGCCTGTGTCGACGTTGTCGCCGGTGATGTAGCGTACGGTCGCGGTCAGTCCAGGAATGCCCATGGCCGCGAAATTGTAGTCGTAGCGCACCTGATAGGACCGCTCATCGGTAGAGGCGAACTCATAGGTCGGCACCTCGTTGCCCAAGGGCGACACATTGGCGAATACCCGTGGGAACGGGCTGTCGCCATAGATCCCCTGGTAGCCCACATGGAAGCTGTGTCCGCCACGCCGGGCCGTGAACAGCGAGAAAAACGCCTGGTTGTCGATGTTGCCCAGCAGTGCGTCGCCATCTTCGTGGGCCGTGAAGTAGCCCAGGTTGGCACTGAGCACCCAATCGCCCAGCGGCTTGCTGTGCTTGAGGCCAACGAAACCCTGCTCGTAGATGTCCTGGAGTTGGCCATACCACAGACTAACGCTGCTTTGATTGGCGTTGAACGCATAGTCACCGCCCGCGTAGTTGAAGGCGTCGCTTTGAGCCTGGCGCTGCGGCACATGGCCGAGCATGGCGTTCATCTTGCCATCACCGGCTTCGTTGCGCAGGTGACTCGAGCTCAGGTGCCCTGCTTGCACGGTCAAGCCATCGAGCTCGGCCGAACTCAGGCTCATACCTTGGTAGGTTGGCGGTAACAAGCGGATATCACTGAAGGTCAACACGGGCAGGTTGGGCTGCAGTTCGCCAACCCGCAGTTCGGTCTTCGACAGCCTGGCCTTGAAGGTTGGCGCCAGGCGGCTGTACTCATCGGCAGCCCGGCCATCACCCTGCACCGGCAGCAACCCGGTATTGACCCGGTCCGGGCTGCTGTCGAGCTTGATGCCCAGCAGGCCCAGGGCATCCACCCCGAAACCAACTGTACCCGGCGTGTAACCTGACTTGAAATCAAGAATGAAGCCCTGGGCCCACTCCTCAGCTTTCGATTGCTGGTTGGCACCGACAATGTCGGAAAAGTCACGACTGAAATAGTAGTTGCGGGCGCTAAGGGTGGCCTTGGCATCCTCGAAGAAACCGCCGTCGGCGGCAAGAAGCGGTTGGCTGAGCAAGGTCAGCCCCAGGGCGACGCAAGGGGTGTGGTTCATTCCGAAGCTCTCTTGATCTTGTTTTTATTGATGAAGCGTTGGGAACACGGGTTTGGCAGGTGACAAGGCTCCTTTCACGGGTTGCGGCGCAGGGCGCCAAGAACTTGCGGTCGTCGCCACCTGAGCAGCGCATGGGCCAGCAGGCCGAACAGCAGGCCCCAGAACGCGGCGGACAAGCCCAGGAAAGAAACGCCCGACGCAGTGACCAGAAAGGTGAACAGCCCCGCATCGCGCTCGACAGGCTCGGCCAGGCTGCGCGCCAAGGCCTCACTGATCGCGCCGTATAGGGCCAGGCCGGCGAGTGCGGCGATCAGGGCGGCGGGAAAGGCCGCGAACAGCGACATCAATGTGGCGCCGGCGATGCCCAGCAGCAGGTACAAGACACTGCCGCAGACCGCCGCCACGTAACGCCGACGGGGGTCTTCATGGGCTTCGTGGCCGGTGCATAGGCTGGCGGTGACGGCCGCCAGATTCAGGCCGTGGCAACCAAACGGCGCGAGCAACGCACCGCCCAACGCACTGGCACTGATCAGCGGGCTGGCGGGTGTCGAATAACCGGCCGTACGCAGCACCGCCATGCCGGGCATGAACTGACCGGTCAGGGCCACCAGCGCCATGGGCAGGGCCAGGCTGAAGACCGCCGGCAGGCTGAACTGCGGCGTGATCCATTGCGGCGTCGCCAGTTGCAGCACCAGCGCCTCGCTGCGAAATGCGCCACTGGTCACGGTAACGGCAGCGCCAACGCACAGCACCGCCGCCACCGCGTAGCGCGGCTGTACCCTGCGCATCAGCAGGTAGGCGACGAACATCGCCAGCACCAGCACAGGTTGTGTGGGCAAGGCGCGGAACACCTCGGTACCGAAGCTGAACAGGATGCCCGCCTGCATGCCGGCTGCAATGGAGCCTGGCAAGTGGGCGATGATGCGGTCGAACGCCCCGCTGATACCGATCAGCAGCAGGAACAGATTGGCCACCAGGTAGGCGCCGACGGCTTGTTCGATGCCCAGTTGCGGCAAGGCAGTGACCAACAGCGCCGACCCCGGGATAGACCAGGCGATCACCACCGGTACCCGGTAACGCAAACTCAGCACTCCACCCAGTACGGCGCTGCCCATGGACACCGCCCAGACCCAGGACGACAGCAGCCCATGGGACAGAGTGGCAGCCTCGGCAGCGTGGAAGATGATGACCAGCGGGCCTGCGTAGGAAATCAGGGTAGCGATGCAGCCGGCAACGATGGCCGACATCGAACAATCTTTGAACAGGTCTTTCATTGGACCTCTCGTAAGACTACTGGCCGGGTTGTGTTGCCGGCTCTTGTTGTCGTGTCGCTTGCTTCGCGGGTAATCCCACGCCTACAGGTCCTGTGCAGTACCCGTAGGAGCGGGTTCACCCGCGAGCAACTCGCCTCGCTGGATCAGCCCTGCTGCAGAGCGCGTGGGCGCCCGCTGCGCTGTTCGGCGTCGTTGTCCGTCGCCTTTTGCAGCTGGAAATCGAACTTCAGTTCGGCATGGCGCCCTTCGGCACTTTCGTGGAACACCACTTCACCGACCAACCCATCGCGTGTCGCATAGGCAAAGTCGTCCCACAGGTACTTGTCGCCCGCCAGGTTGATCTGGGTGGTCAGATGACGGTGCCCCGGCGCCGAAATGAAGAAGTGGATATGCGCGGGGCGCTGGCCATGGCGACCGAGCAGGTCGAGGCACTCCTGGGTCGGCCCCTGTGGGTCGCAGCCGTACCCGGACGGCATGATGGAGCGTGCGCGGTAGCGGCCTTCGGCATCGGTGATGATGCGGCGACGCAGGTTGTACGCCGACTGGCTCTGGTCGAAGAACGAATAGGTGCCCTTGGTGTTCGCGTGCCACAGATCAACGGTGGCGCCTGGCAGCGGCTGGCCTTGTGGATCGAGTACCTGGCCTTCCAGGAACATCACAATGGCTACGCCCTCCTCGCTGCCATCGTCCATGCGCACCTCGCCTTGGGCAATCGGCGCGCCGGCCACGTACAGGGGCCCTTCGATGGTGCGGGGAGTGCCGCCGAGCAAGCCGGCTTCTGCATCCTTGGCGTCCTGCAGCAGGTCGAGGAAGTGCTCGATACCTAGGCCCGCCACCAGCAGCCCGGCCTCACCGCGACCGCCCAGGCGGTTGAGGTAGTCGACGGCCAACCAGAACTCGTCGTCGGTGATGTCCAGGTCTTCGATCAGGCGTGCGGTGTCGTGCAGCAGCCGCTGGATAATGCGCTTCAGGCGCGGGCTGCCGTCATCATTGCCAAAGCCTGCGGCCTCTTCGAAGAACTTCTGGATCTCGGCAGTGTGGGAAATTTTCACGGTCATGATGGTGTACCTCGTGTTGTTCTTGTGCGGTTGCGCGAATCAGCGGTCGTCGCTGTGGATCGACGAGGGGTGACGGCACAGCCCATCGACCTCGATGTCCATGTAGGGGAACAGCGGCAGTTGCATCAGGGTGTCGTGCAGCGCCTCGACGCTGGGCACGTCGAACACGCTGTAATTGGCGTAGTGCCCGGCGATGCGCCACAGGTGGCGCCAGGTGCCCTCGTGCTGCAAGCGCTGGGCAAGCTCCTTTTCGTCGGCCTTTAGTTGCGCGGCCTTGGCCGGGTCCATGTCGACCGGCAACTTCACGGTCATCTTCACGTGGAACAACATAGGGATCTCCTTGCTTCTGGCTTAGCGGGTAAATCGTTAGGGGCGATGCCATCCCCGTGGCGTCTGCTTCGCGGCTAGAACCACGCCTACGGGGTTATGCGTGTTTCTTCCGTAACCGCTTCAGCGGCGGGCGAAGCGCGCCAGGCGTTGTTCGTCCAGGCTCAGGCCCAGGCCGGGGGCACGCGGTACGTGGAGCTGGAAGTCGTGGTACTGAGGCGGTTCGTTGACAATTTCCTCAGTCAGCAGCAGCGGGCCGAACAATTCGGTGCCCCAGGTCAGCTGGCGCAGGGTGAGGAAGGCGTGGGCCGAAGCCAGGGTGCCGATCGAGCCTTCGAGCATGGTCCCGCCGTAGAGGGCGATACCCGCAGCTTCGGCGATCTGCGCGGTGCGCAGCACGGCCCGGGGGCCGCCGTTCTTGGCGATTTTCAGGGCGAAGACGCTGGCGGCACCGTCGGCGGCAAGGCTGAAGGCGTCCTCGATGCTTTCGATGGACTCATCGGCCATGATCGGCGCCGGGCTGCGCTGGTTGAGACGGACCTGCCCGCGGCGGTTGATGCGTGAAATCGGCTGCTCGATCAGGTCGATGCCGCTATCGCCCAATACCTGGCAAGCACGCAGGGCCTGGGACTCGTCCCAGTACTGGTTGACATCCACCCGCACGCTGGCGCGCTCGCCCAGCTCACGCTTGATCGCGACCACGTGCTTGAGGTCCTGCTCCAGCGGGTTGGCGCCGATCTTGAGCTTGAAGACCCGGTGACGGCGCACCTGGAGCATGTGCTCGGCCTCGGCGATATCGCGGGCGGTGTCGCCGCTGGCCAGGGTCCAAGCCACCTCCAGACTGTCGCGCACGCGCCCGCCAAGCAGCTCGCTCACCGGCACGCCTAGCCGCTTGCCCTGGGCATCGAGCAAGGCGCTCTCGATGCCGGACTTGGCGAAGGTGTTGCCCTTGGCCATTTTGTCGAGCTTGAGCATGGCGCTATTGATGTTGTCCGCTGGCAGGCCGATCAGCGCTGGCGCAAGGTGCGCGTCGATGTTGGCCTTGATACCCTCCGGGCTTTCGTAGCCATATGCCAGCCCACCGATGGTGGTGGCTTCGCCGATGCCTTCCACGCCATCGCTGCAGCGCAGGCGCAATACCACCAGGGTTTGATGCTGCATGGTGTGCATGGCCAACTTGTGCGGGCGAATGGTCGGCAGGTCGACGATGATCGCCTCCAGCCGTTCGATAATCGGGCTTGTCATGCAAGGTCTCCGGTTCAGTGAGTTGAAGATCAGGCCTGCGCCGGCGCGGCTATACCGTCGCGCCGGCCGCTGGCCAGGTGCACCGCCATGGCCAGCGCGGCAACCGCGCCGGGGATGGCGAATGCGATGAAGTTGAGTTGCAGCGGCAGGTTGATACCCATCAGCGCACCGCCCAGCAGTGGGCCGACAATGGCCCCGTTACGGCCAATCCCTGAGGCCCAGCCCAGACCGGTGGAGCGCACTGAGAGCCCGTACAGTTGCGCGGCACCGGCATACAGCAGGATTTGCGTACCGATGGTGGTGGCGCCGGCGATGAAGATCAGCAGGTACAGCACCGGCATGGGGCTGTTGACACCGAGCAGGCTGATCGACACGGCGGCGGCGATGAAGAAGGCGACCTTGACCTTGACCAGGTTGAAGCGGTCGCCCAGCCAGCCGCCCAGAATCGCACCGGCCATGCCGCCGAAGTTCAGGGCCAACAGGAACGACAAACTCGAACCCAGGCTGTAGCCGGCGTTGGCCATTAGTTTGGGCAGCCATGAGCTCAGCGCGTAGACCATCAACAGGCAGCAGAAGAACGCCAGCCACAACGCCAGGGTCCGCACGGCCAGGCCGTCGCGGAACAACGCGACTACCGAGGCCCCCTTGCCGTTGCGGTCATGGGCCTGCAACACGTCGTCAGGTTGCACGTCGCAGCTTGGATCGAGGCGTTTGAGCAGTGCGCGGGCTTGTTCGGTACGTCCTTTGCGCACCAGAAAGCCGATGGATTCCGGCAGGTAGTGGAGAATCACCGGCAACAGCAGCAAAGGCACGGCGGCGGCGAAGAACATCGACGCCCAGCCCAGGCGTGGCAACACGAAGATACCAACGCCGGCCGACAGCATGCCGCCCAGTGAGTAGCCGCTGAACATGATCGCTACCAGTGTGCTGCGCAGCCGCTTGGGGGCGTATTCATTCATGAGCGCCACGGCATTGGGCATCAAGCCGCCGCAACCGAGCCCGGCGAAGAAGCGATAGATGCCGAACTCGCTGGGGCTGCTGGCAAAGCCGTTGAGGATGGTGGCCGTGGAAAACAAGGCGAAGCAGATGGCGATGCCCTTCTTGCGCCCGATGCGGTCCGCTAGGCTGCCGAACACCAAGGCACCGAACATCATGCCGAACAGCGCGTAGCTGCCCAGCGCCCCGGCCTGCAGTGGGGTCAGGCCCCACTCTTTCATGATGACCGGCAAGACCACGCCGTAAATGAACAGGTCATAGCCGTCGAAGATCAGCAGCAGGCCGCACCAGGCCATGACCATCCAGTGGAACGGGGTAAAACGGGCATTATCGATGATCGGTTGAACATCAAGGGTTCGCATGGCATCTGTCTCTGTTGTTTTTGTTGTGGAAGAAAACCTTGCCTGGGGCGGCCGTCAGCCGAGGTCACCGCCCCCCACCGGCAGGGTGACGCCGGTGATGTAAGAGGCCTCGTCGCAGGCCAGGAACAAGATCGCGCCGACTTGCTCGTCGATGCTGCCGTAGCGCTTCATCAGGCTGCTGTCGAGGGTCTGGTAGACGATCTGCTGGTACCAGACTTTCTCCTGCTCGCTCTGCTCGGCGCTGTTGCGCGGTACGCGGCGCGGCGGTGCTTCGGTGCCGCCGGGAGCGGTGGCATTGACCCGGATGCCACGGCCAGCGGTCTCGAAGGCCAGGCACGCCGTCAGCGCATTCACACCGCCCTTGGCCGCGCCGTAAGGCACGCGGTTGACGCCACGGGTGGCGATGGACGAAACGTTGACGATGGCGCCGCTGGCGCGTTCGAGCATGTACGGCAGTGCGGCGTGGCAGCACCACAGGGTGGGGAACAGCGAGCGGCGCACTTCGGCCTCGATCTGCTCCACTTCGTAGTGCTCGAACGGCTTGGCCCAGATGGTGCCGCCGACGTTGTTGATGAGAATGTCGAGGCGGCCGAAGGTCTCGACCGCAGACGCCATGACACGGGCGCAGTCGCTGTACTGCTCGAGGTCGGCGGTCAGCGTCAGCATGCCCTCCCCGGCCAGCTCGTGGACCAGTTCGGAGCGGTCTACCGCGACCACTTGCGCGCCTTCGGCCTTTAGCCGCCAGCACACGCCACGGCCGATGCCTTGGGCGGCACCGGTGACCAGGGCGACTTTGCCTTGGAATCGATTGTTCATTGTTCCATTCCTCAACCTGCGATCAGGCGCTCGACACACCCTGTAGGCGCCGGCTTGCCGGCGATCGAAGGCGGAGCCAACGCCGTGCCCTACAGGACGTGCCAATCGAATAAAAGGGGGCCGCCTTCACCCGCACGATGCAGGCAGCCCCATGAAAACTCAGGCAGCCGCCGCGAACTTCTCGTAGAAGAAGTTGGCCGGTGTGATGCCCTGCTCGCGGATGTACTGGCTAACCGCCTCGACCATCGGGGGCGGCCCGCACAGGTACACGTCCACGTCACCGTCGTTGAGGTGGCGCGGCTCGATGTGTTGGGTGACGTAACCTTTGCGTGGGTATTGGCTTTGCGGGTTGGCCACACAGGCGCTGAAGGTGAAGTTGGGGATGCGTGCAGCCAAGGCCTGCAGGCGGTCCAGCTCGACCAGGTCGAAATCGTTGGTGACTCCGTAGATCAGGTGCAGCGGGTGCGCGCTGCCCTGTTCAGCGATTCTCTCCAGCATCGCGGTGAACGGCGCAAGGCCGGTGCCCCCTGCCAGCAGCAACAGCGGGCGCTGGATCGGCCGCAAGTAGAAGCTGCCCAGCGGGCCAGTGAGGCTCATGCTATCGCCGGCCTTGGCCAGGCCACAGAGGAAGCTGCTCATCAAGCCGCCCGGGACGTTGCGGATCAGGAAGCTGACTTCGCCATCCTTTTGCAGCGAGCTGAAGGAGTAGGCACGGCTCTGGTCGCTGCCGGGCACCTTGAGGTTGACGTACTGCCCTGGCAGGAACGCCAGGCGGCTCAGGGACTCGCCCTTGATCGACAAGGCAATGGTGCTTTCCGACAGCTGACGCACATCGCTGATGGCCGCCTCGAAACTGGCCTGTTCGGTCTTGCAGACTTGCGAGGACGCCGGAATACGCACGACACAGTCGCTTTCGGCGCGCATCTGGCAGGTCAGCACATACCCTTCGGCGATTTCGTCCTCGCTCAGGGCATCGTCGATGAAGTTGTCGCCCAGGTCGTATTGCCCGGATTCAGCCTTGCACTTGCAAGTACCGCAGGCGCCGTCGCGGCAGTCCAGCGGAATGTTGATGCCCTGACGGTAGGCGGCGTCGGCGACGGTCTCATGGCCGCTGGCCTCGATGAAACGGGTGACGCCATCTTCGAAATTCAGTGCGATCTGGAAGCTCATGTTGCACCTCGCGGGCGAGCCTGGCCGCGGCGCGCCGTGTGGCACGCCGAACGGCGCTCGCGTTACTGCGGATCAGATGTGGTAGATGTCGATGACCTGACGCACGTAGTCATTCTTCAGGACCACCTTCTTGGCCTTGATCAGCGGTTGCTCGCCGCGCAGGTCCAAGGTGTAGAAGCTGGTACCGAAGTAACTGTCGGTGGTCTTGTAGCGAAAGCTCAGGGTGTGCCAGTTGAAGCGCACCTGACAGCTGCCCTCGCCTTGCTCGACGATCTCGATGTTGCTGATGTTGTGCGAGGTGCGGGTGTCCGGCACAGTCGCGCTGGAACGCTCGGTCTTGATCCGGAACACCCGGTCCTCCAGACCGCCACGGTTGCCATACCAGATCAGCGAGATCTCGCTTTGTGGGTCTTCGGTCAGGGTGTCGTCGTCATCCCAGGAGGGCATCCAGAACGTTACATCGGCTGCGTACAGCTCCAACCAAAGGTCCCACTGGGCATCGTCCAAGTAGCGCGCTTCGCGGTAAAGGAAGTCGCGCACGGTGTCATGCAGGCTCATTGCACGGCCTCCACTGGGATCAGTCGCTGTTCCTGCTCAAGGGCCTTGAGCATGGTTTCCTGCCAGTACTTGTGCTGCAGCACGAACAGGCCTTCATCCTCGGTGCGCACACCCGACAACAACGGCTTGAGCTCAATTTCGCGGGCTGCGTCGTCGGCGCCTTCGACCCAATGCTCAGCGCCGCGGGACATGTCGTTCCAGCCAGTGCCTCCGCCATAGCCGGTCTGGCAGGAACGGAACTCCTCCAGATCGTCCGGCGTGGCCATGCCGCTGACGTTGAAGAAGTCTTCGTACTGGCGGATACGCTTGGCGCGGGCGTCCGCGCTCTCGCCCTTGGGGGCGATGCAGTAGATGGTGATTTCGGTCTTGTTCACCGAGATCGGCCGGGCGATACGGATCTGCGAGCTGAACTGGTCCATCAGGTAGACGTTCGGGTACAGGCAGAGGTTGCGCGAGTTCTCGATCATCCAGTCGGCGCGTGCCTGGCCGAAGTCGGCAGCCAGTTGCTCGCGGCGCTCATAGGCTGGGCGGTCTTCGGGGTTGGCCCAGCGGGTCCACAGCAGCAGGTGGCCGTGGTCGAAGGAGTAGAAGCCACCGCCCTGCTTGGCCCAGGAGCCTGCGCTCATGGTCTTGATTTCTTCGCCGCTCTCGCGCTGCTTGCGCTGGTTCTGAGTGGCGGCGTAGTTCCAGTGCACGGAACTGACGTGGTAACCATCGGCACCGTTTTCGGCAGTGAGCTTCCAGTTGCCTTCGTAGATATAGGAGCTTGCGCCACGCAGCACTTCCAGGCCTTCAGGCGACTGGTCGACGATCATGTCGATGATCTTGGCCGACTCGCCCAGGTGCTCGACCAGCGGTTTGACATCGGCATTGAGGCTGCCGAACAGGAAGCCACGGTACGACTCGAAGCGCGCCACCTTGGTCAGGTCGTGGGAGCCATCGCAATTGAAGCTGTCGGGGTAGCCAGCGTTGCTCGGATCCTTGACCTTGAGCAGCTTGCCGCTGTTGTTGAAGGTCCAGCCGTGGAACGGGCAGGTATAGCTGGAGCGGTTGCCGCGCTTGTGCCGGCAGAGCATGGCGCCGCGGTGGCTGCAGGCGTTGAGGAAGGCATTGAGCTCCCCGTCTTTGTTGCGCGCGATGAAGATCGGCTGACGCCCCATGGTCAGGGTGAGGAAATCGTTCTTCTCGGGGATCTGGCTTTCATGTGCCAGGTAGATCCAGTTGCCCTCGAAGATGTGCTTCATCTCCAGGTCGAACAGGCGCGGGTCGGTGAACATTTCACGCTTGCACCGGTAGACGCCTTTTTCACGGTCGTCCTCGAGCATGGCATTGAGGTAGTCGAATCCCAGGGACATGGCCAGGGTCTCCATTGTTATTGGTAAGGCCATGTCAGGTTAGGGATTCGGGGGATGAGGGACTATCCGGATTGTGCAGACTGCTATCCAGTTTCTTTAACTTTTTTTGGGTTCAAGCCATTCTCGCCTCACCTTGTCCCGAGCTATCGACGCCTTCATTCTTGTTTCAAGAAACTCAATTCTTTCCACGGCATCCGCAAGTTTGTATGCGGCGATATATCGGGGATCAGCCTTACTTTGGACTGGATACTCAACCATGTCGTTGTACAGGTTAATCACATCCCTGTGGGTGCTTGCCCCCGCCCCTTCAACGATGGGGAGATCATTGGGCGAGAACTTGGTGCGAGTTCGAAGCTCATCAATCCACGCCCCCGTATTTCTGCCTTGATAGGAAAGTAGATCTTTCAATTCCGCCCCCGGCACCTTGATTATACCTTCGGCGAATTTTCGGTTATTAGCACTTTTAAGCGTTGGTTGCAGGTGCGATCCAGGTACCTGTTCGAACCTTCTTGGCGGCGAAACTGTTGGACGAACGGGGGCACGCGACGTGGTTCTTAATATCGGCGTCGGTACATGCCCACTGGGATCGATCCTATCCACAGGGTTGCCGCCACAATAACTATAAGGGTTTATCCCACCGGCACCAAACGGACTGAGGCTGTCGGGCGCATTGAAACGCATCAAATCCGAACTGAAGGCTCGGTACCCTTCCCCCAAGAGATAGTACGCTGAAAGCGCTTCCTTTCGCTGGCCGTTGAATCGCAACAGGGAAGCACATGAGTTATCATCATGCCCGTACACCGTGTACTGCACTGAACACGGCACATCACGCCGCAAAAAAATCAATACGGAACCTTGTATATCCGTCGCGTAAAAGGCTACCTGTGCCTCATCACGCTGCGCCAACGCCTGACCTGCGGCGCGCAATAAGGTCGATGCTTGGGCCCCAGGATATTTGACCAACGCCAGCCCATCCGGCGAGTAAAAATACAACTGCTGCGTCGTAGACATAATTGCCACCCATTTATCCATGAAGGCAAATGGTGGGTCGTGCCTAAGCCTCCCGCAACTGGCAGAAATAATAGGTACGCAGCACGGCTGCGCTTATGCGCGTCGCTTGAATGTTTGCGAAGGCAGTTCTCCAAACTGCTGCCGATAGACCTCGGAAAACCGCCCCAAATGCAAGAAACCGTAATCCAGAGCAAGTTCCGTCACACTCCGCACCCCACACATGGGGTCGCTCAGGCATGCATGCACCCGCTCCAGCTTGCGCTGACGCACGTAATGCTTGGGCGTAGTACCCAGATGCTTGTCAAACAAGGTATACAGCGAGCGCAAGCTCATGCAAGCCTGCTCTGCCAGCACCTCAGCCGACAGCTCCAGTTTCAGGTTGCGCTCGATATAGTCAAGAATGCGCTCAAGACCGGCCTGCGGCGCACTAAGACTTTCGCGGCGGATGTTGGTGCTCATCAGAGTCAGCAGCTTGCTGGCGACAATCTGGCTGTAATGGCTCTGCACTCTGGGTAGCGAATCGCTCACTTCCGCTTCATGGCAAACCATTGCCATCAGGTTCACGAAGCCGTCCAGCTCTTCGAGCCGGTAATGGTTTCGCAGGAAGCGCACGCCGCCGTCAGGGCGCTGCCAGCGCTGCTCTGCGCAAATCGAATCGAGCAGATGGGTCGGTACCTTGAGGATGAACTTCTCGCAGTCTTCCGAATATGTCAGGTCGACCGGATCGTCCGGGTTGATCAATAACAACTCGCCCGGCACCAGGTGGTGCTCGCGCTGGTGCCCGCGCCACAGGCAATTGCCGTTGAGCAGGATTTGCAGGTGGTAGATGGTTTCCAGCGCTGGCGAGGTGACGCGCACACTGCCGCCATAGCTGATGCGACACAGGTCGAGCTCGGCGAACTTGCGGTGGCTGAGGCTGGCTTGGGGATGAGTGGTGCGGGACAGGCCGATGCAATGGTGGCCCACGTGCTGGTTGACGTAATCGGACACGGCATAAGGGTCGGCGTGATGGAACACGCTACTGCGCTCGCTCAGCAGGCGGCTTTCCATAGGCAAGGCACTCGGTCTCGTTATTGTTCTGGTCGCCGCGTCCTACTGGCCTGGGGCCTGTGGTTGCGGTCGTTCACGATCATTCTATCGGGCCTGAGGCGCGTCCACTGGGGCAGACGACGTTCGGCGGATCGCCACACACTAAGCAAAAAGGCGGGTGAGTGGCAATCTGAGGCCCGGATTGGGCGTGCGGATAGCGAACGGCTGGAGGGAGAGCTTGGTGCGATTATCGAACATTCTGGTTGGCGTTGACGTCCGGATCGCTGGCAAGGCAATGACTACAGGGTCAGTGCAGACGTTGGGGCTCATTGCACGGGGAGGAAGTTCATCAGCAGCAGGCTCTGGGCGTAGTTGAGGCCGATGCGTCGGTATCGTTCGTCGAGCAGTTCAGCCAGCAGGTCCAGCCTCGCGACGATCTTGCCGAACTCGACGGCGAAACTCAGGTTGCTGCCCTCTTCCGAGATCTCGTTGGAGAACAGCAGCAATACACCATTGGCATCTTGTCGTTGGCTGAGCATCCAGGTGGCTTTTTCGATGTTGCGGGCGGCGTTGTTGATGAACAAGGGGTCGATGGTGTCGGTCATGTAAAACGCCGTGCGCCCACCGTGTGCGGTGATGAGCATGCTGCCGATGGCATAGATGAAAGCCCCGACGCGATCACCGCGAAATTCCGGGCTCAGGGCATAGCTCAAGGCGGCCAGATCACGCCTGTTGCCCAGTTGGGCCAGGGGTTGGCGCTGCTCGATCGCGTGGCGTATCTGCCGTTCGGCGGTGGCGGCGTCGAGGTAGCCGGACAATTTCACCTGGTTGGGGTTACGCAGGTAGAGCTTGTTCATCAGCAGGTACAGGCTTTGAAGGTTGTCGCGCATGGACAGCGTGGCCAAGCGGTCGACGCTGGTCTGGAACAGCTCGCTGGGTTTGCCGTCTCCGAGCTGGCTGACGATATCGCGGCCCTGTTGCTGGGTGCAGGCGCCGAGCGACATCAAGGTTCCTGCCAGCAGCAGTCGTCTTAGGAATTGGGTTTTGCGTACAACCATTGGCACCGGGTCGAAGTCGGCGGCCACGCAGGGGATCGGCGGGGCCTGGCCAAGCATAGAACCCAGAAACGAGAAAAAGTGCGATACGCGGCTTCACGAAACCGGAGCGAGGGAACCCCGGAGCGAAGCGTAGGGGCCGGATGATAGGAGCCAGACTTTTTTGGTTACTTTTTGGGGCGTCTGCCAAAAAGTGACCCGCTGTAAGAGCGGAAAGGTGATTGAGCGTCGCCTTGGCAAATGGATATGCTCATAAACCCAAACACCAAAGCGTCAAACCTAAAACCGAATACGTAGCACAAACACTCACAGCACTATAAAGCAACACCAGCTCAGAGCCCAGATCACCGCACGGATTGAATATCGAAGTTTCCGCTCATTTATATTTACATCGCGTACCGCAACATCTCCAGCACCTGTGCATGCAACTTAGGATCACCACATGCAACCACACACCCACCATGCTGCGCAGAACTTCCATCCCACGCCGTAATCACCCCACCCGCCCCTTCGATGATCGGCATCAGCGCCTGCACGTCATAAGGCTGCAGACTCGCCTCGACAATCACATCGACAAACCCCGAAGCCAACATGCAGTATGCATAGCAATCGCCGCCATAACGCATCAACCGCGCCTTGCCAGCAACGGCTTCGAAGGCCGCCTTGCGTGCGGGTGTGTCGAACATATCCGGCGTGGTGCACATCAAAGTGGCAGACGCCAAGTCAGAACAGGCCCGAGTTTTAAGCAGCGTCTTGTTACCCCAGGCCCCCTCAGGCGTACCCACGAACCGCTCGCCGGTAAAAGGTTGGTTCATCACACCCACCACCGGACGCGATCCATCGTTCAACGCGATCAAGGTACCCCACAGCGGCAAGCCGGTGATGAACGCGCGAGTGCCGTCAATCGGGTCCAGAACCCAGTGCAACGGGCTGCTGCCCAGCGCCGTGCCAAGCTCCTCACCGAGAATGCCATGCTCAGGGTAACGAGCTTGAATAAGTTCGCGCATCGCATCCTCAGCCGCTTTGTCGGCCACGGTCACCGGATCGTACAAGCGCCCTCCCTTGTCCTCGACATCCAGGCTGGCGCGAAAGTACGGCTTGATCGCCAAGGCAGCTGCGTCAGCCAACTGCTCGGCAAAGGCACGGAATTCGCCAATCTGTTCAACGCTCAGGGACATGGGATAGGCCTCGTGGAAATGATGGGGCTCGCATCATACCTGACATAGCGCTTGGCGGTGGAGCGAGCATCCGCGAAGTGTCCGACTGCATTCCCGACCCACCTGTTATTTCTAACAGTTGTTGGACAAGAGCCAATCGCTCAACGTGAGCGTGTCTTGAAACAGGAGAATCGTGAGCATGAACACCAATGAAGGTGCGGGCTACCTCGACAAATCGTATGGCAATCAGGGAGAAGCAAGCGTACCGCCCCTGCCCCCCAAGAACCCAGATAGAGAAACGCTTCAAGTTTACCCATACACCAGCGCTGACGATGGCAGCATGGTCTTTTACGGCTACGACACTGATGATGTCACAACGAGAGAAAAAGGTGTATTTACCCGCCTTGGTGCTGACGGCCAATGGGATGAAGCAACCGGCCATGTTGAAGTTTCCAAAAAGCAGAGTTCGCCACTTCCCTACGAGGTTTTCAACTTCAATGCAATGACCTTTGCAAAATACAAAAATGAAGAACGCTACCTGACAGCCTCGACTGTGATTTACGCCGGCGACACGGACAAAGCTGTCGTACATGTAGCAGTGGGAGCCTACGATAGAACATTCTCTCCGGTTGCCGGATTTGGTGATGATGGCATCGCCCTTCCATCTCCGCCCTTCAAAAAAGAAAACACGTTACTGCCCGAGGCCCTTGTTAAAACCCTCGGGTATAACGAATTTCAAAAGGCCGTTGACTATAGATACAAGCCAAAACTTGCACTTATCGATGACCGCATCATCACCGTTTTCCCTGGCTCGGTGGCAACGTGGGAGGCGCAGGATGACGACCTCTGGTGTGCGCTGCTGGATGCTGCAACAGGAGCACCAGTGCCCGGCCTGGGCGAGGATGGGAAGTCCAGTCAGTTGAAACTGCCAAGAATCAATGGGCAAGCGCTGGTTCCCTACCATGTGGCATTCATGGCCGACGGTGGTTTCGTTGTGGTTGGGCAAGCCGATGGGGCCATCCACCTTCAGCGTTATCAACCGAACGCTCTGCCAGATACGTCCTTTGGAGTACAAGGGTCCATCAAAATACCGGACAGTGGCAACGCCAACCGAGCAGGCCTTGCCATCCACAAAGACGTGATAGTGGCTAGCGTTTCCGTTTGGCCAAGCATCACGACCAGCACGCACTTGCACGGCTACACCGTGCAGGGCGAACCAATTGCCCAGTTCACCCGTGAAGTCAGGGGGGACCTTGAAGGTGGGCAAGTTTTCGACCATCTGCAATTCGACACGCAAGGAAGGTTGCTGCTGGCCGGAACTCGAACCTATCGAAGTGGTGACGATCCAGAGGCACAATCCAGCCTTCACGTAGCAAGACTCAACGTCGATGGAACAGTCGATAATGACTTCGGAAAAAACGGCTTTTCGGAACTTAACGTTTATCATGCAGCCGCCAATGGCATCCACGTCGACGAGAGCGGAGTTCGTATACTGACATTGATGCCAATCACCATAGGCGCGTTCTACGAGAAGGTGGCGAAGTTTCAAGTCTGAATAAAGTTAGTGCACCTCCGCTACGGGGGACGGCACCACGTCAAAACGGCCCGCCCCCGACACGACCGAATCAAAGCCATCGTTGCGCACGAGGTCTAGACTGAACGAACAAGCACGGCATCAACGACCAGAAAACTACACAGGCATGAACCGGGGGGCTGCCACACGTGGAGGTGTGAGATGAGCCAGTTCAAGCGTTTGTTCGTCATGCTCGGCCCACAAATGCGCCACACGCCCGCCCTGCAGCGCGCCGCCGCGCTGGCAGAATCCAGCGGTGCGCTGTTGGATATCAATGTCTTCGTCGACGACGTCGACACCTTTGGTCTGATGAGCGATGGCCGCGAACGTGAGCGCCTGCTCAGCGACAACCGGCAATGGCTGGCCGACGAAGCTGAACAACTGACCAACTCAGGCCTGGATGTCTCCACCGAGTTACTGCTGACCCGCGACCCACTGGCCAGCGCCCTCGAACAAGTCGAGCGCCTTGGTTGCGACCTGCTGATCAAGGACGTGCAACACGAACCCGTGCTCAAGCGCCTGCTGGTGACGCCGCTGGACTGGCAACTGCTCAAGGACAGTCCGGTGGCCGTGCACCTGGTCAGCGATATCCGCCTACCCCTGCCGCGGCAGGTCGCCGCGGCGGTCGACCTCAACAGCCATGGCGCCGGCGAGCACCTCGACGAGCAGGTCATCCGCAGTGCCCACGCCCTGGCGCTGCAATGCAATGCCGAGCTGCACCTGCTGCATGTGTGCGATGCGACCAAGACCCACATTGCTGACTTCGGCGCAGGCACCGTGACCATGCCAGGCTTCGATGGCAGCGTGCGCACCGCGCAACGCGCAGCATTCAACCGCTTGGGTGACCACCACGAAATCCCCCTCGAACGCCGGCATTTTCTGGAAGGCCCGGCGATTCGCGCCATCGCTGAGTTCGTCAACCACAGCCGGGCGGACGTGATCGTCATGGGCAGCCACCGGCACGACGCCATGCAAACGTTCCTGGGCGGCACCACGGCGCACGTGCTGGAACATCCGTTGTGCAACGTGCTCGCGATCAAGGCCACCCGCTGAGCTGACCGTCCACCGCAGCACGCACCCGTGCTGCGGTGGACTAGGACCTGGCACGCGCGCTCCACTTAAAAAGAATGCATTTGATAATGATTCGTAGTAATTTGCGACACTTATCCCCCTTAACCTCCAGCGCCCCTCTCCAGGATCGTACCGTCGATGCGTCGCACGTTCGTTTCGCTTTGTGTGCTTCATGCTGTCTCTGCGCAGGCTTGGGCTGAGCCCGACCCCCAGAGTGAACCCGTCCAGATCGAGCTTCAGGCTCTGAGCATTACCAGTTCCGCCGACAGTGAGCGCGCGGACGGCCCGGTCACCGGCTACAAGGCCACCCGCTCGGCCAGCGCCACCCGTACCGACACTGCCCTGCACGAAACCCCACAATCGGTCAGCGTGGTGCCCAAGGATGTGCTGACGGACACCGGCGCCACCCGCCTGCAGGACGGCCTGGACTATGCCGGTGGTGTCGGCCGTGCCAACAACTTCGGCGGTCAGGGCCTGACCACCTTCACCGTGCGTGGCTTCACGACCGGCGAGTTCTACCGCAACGGTTTCCCGATCAACCGCGGCTACCCGAACGCCCCCGATGCCAACACCGTCGAGCGTCTGGAAGTGATCCGGGGCCCGGCGACCAGCCTGTATGGCCGTGGCGATCCTGGCGGCACCTTCAATGTGGTCAGCAAGCAGCCGCTGCCGGAGTCGCACGTCACCCTGGGTAGCCAGCTCGATGACCAGGGCATGCAGCGGGCAACCTTGGATGCCACTGGCCCGTTGACCCAGGACGGCAACCTCGCCTACCGGCTCAACGTGCTCGGCGAAGGCGGCGACAGCTTCCGCGACAATGTCGAAAGCGAACGCTACAGCGTCGCACCCGTGCTCAGCTGGCAGGTCAACGACGCGACCAAGATCGTCTTCGAAGGCGACTTCATGCGTAACAACCACCCGCTGGACCGTGGCCTGACCCGCCTGCCCAACCAGCTTGGGTCGGCCTCGCGTGACACCAACGTGTGGGGCAAAGGCAGCGACAACATGCTGCACAACGACAACAACATGGCACAGCTGCGCTTCGAGCATGCGCTCAACGAGGACTGGACCCTGGGCGGCGGCACGCAGTGGCTGGACGGCTCGCTCAAGGGCAATGCCATCGAAGCCAACGGTCTGCAGGCCGACGGTCGTACCTTGGGACGCAACTTCAACTACCGCCACCTGGAGTGGCGAGACCGCGATTACCAACTCAACCTGACCGGGCACTTCGACACCGCTGGTTTCAGCCATACCTTGCTGACCGGCATCGAGTACGAAGACTACGATTACAACTCGATCATCCTGCGCTCGGCCGGTGGCAAAACCGACTATCCGATCGACCTGTTCGACCCGGTCTACGACCAGTCCCGCCCTGCCCTGACCCGCACCACGACCCATGACAAGGAAAACCTCAAGACCTGGGCGTTCTTCATCCAGGACCAGGTTGCCCTGACCGAGCGCCTGAAAGCCCTGGCCGGCGTGCGCTTCGAGCGCTTCGAGCATGACTACGTCAACAAGCTCAACAAGGCAGGCGATTTCGACAAGGGTGAGAATGGCGTCACGCCTCGTTTCGGCCTGCTGTACGACCTGACCGATACCGTCGCGGTGTATGCCAACACTGCCCGCTCGTTCAAGCCCAACAGCGGTGCCCCTGCAGGCGGCTCAGGCCGTGGTTTCGACCCCGAGAAAGGCAAGTCGTACGAACTGGGCGTGAAATGGGAAGCGCTCGATCGTCAGCTGAGCGTCGACGCGGCGATCTACCACATCGTCAAGGAAAACGTCCTGGCCAACGACCCGAACGACCCCACCGGCACCTACAAGATTGCAGCCGGCGAAGTGCGTAGCCGTGGCCTGGACATCAACATCGCGGGCAACATCACCCCTGAGTGGCGAGTGATTGGCGGCTATGCGTATGTGGATGCCGAGGTGACCAAGGACACCAGCCTGCCCACTGGTACACGGCTGGCGAATATTCCGCGCAACAGCTTCAGCCTGTTGAACACCTATGAGTTCCAAGATGGACTGGCCAAGGGGCTGGGGCTTGGGGTTGGGGTGAAGTACGTGGACGACCGTCAAGGCCAGACCGCCGCCACGACCTACACCATGGAGCAGTACACCGTGGTCGATCTGCTCAGCTTCTATCAGGTCAATGAACACGTGCGCTTGAACCTGGACCTGAAGAATGTCTTCGACAAAGGCTACGACGAAGGCGCGTTCAACAACTACGTCTACCCAGGCGAACCGCGCACAGTGCAGGCCGGGGTTTCGTACACCTTCTGAAGTGTGATCGTCGGATCGGGCATCCAGCGCCTACTTTTGTAGGCGCCGGCTTGCCGGCGACGAGGCCGCAAGGCGACCCCAGGAACCTCAGAAGCCCTTGCTGTAGAACAGCGAGTACGACTCGATCCCATCGTTTGGCTGCTTGAGGCCGGCGTTGGAGTAATGCATGGCACGAATGCCGACTTTCTGCTCACCCGGCAGCTTCAGACCGAAGCCAATACGGTCCTCGAAGTTGACGGCCGACCCCAGGCGCTGATCGCCGACGTCGGTCTTGGAAAACGCAGCCAGGCCAATACCCGCTTCGATGTAGGGGGTATAGGTGAAACCGCTGAACTCGTAGGTGAACACCGGGCTGAACGACAGCGAGTGGGCACCACTTGCCTCACCGCCTTCCCAATAGGTGTAGGCTGCATCCCAGTAGCCGCTCAGGTAGCCGGTGCTGCTCTCCAACCACTTCTTGTCCCAATCGAACGACAGGCCGATACGGTAGGTCATGTCGCCTTGGCCAGTGGCCCCAACGGCGCCGGACACCTGTGCAGCCTGGGCCAGGTTGGCACCGGCGAGGGCCAGCACAGCGGCGGCCAGCGAAGCGGCGAGACGGGTTTTCATCAATGACTTCTCCTGATGGTCAACACAAGCAGGCCGCTGCCAAGACGGGGCCTGCTAGGCACACGGGGGCTTGAACCCCTCACTTATGGCGGTGGCCGGTGCATCCAACCGGTCACACGAGGTAATACTTTTTTGATTATTGTCCAGTTAATCAAAAAGTTGAAAGGCTTTTGCCACTATTGGCTAATAGCCACGACTTAGTCGTACTCCGCCTCATCATGCTCGCCCAGCAAACGTCGCTGCCTGGGCGTGGCATGCTCCAGCACCTCCGGGTTGAAGCGCCAGGCCAGGTACGGCGAGAATTTCTGCGCCACCATGCGCCGCCCGTAATGCACCTGCAGCATGTCGCGATCGTGCGATTCACTGAGGTTGGCGCCGCCGCTGTGCCAAAGGTCGCTGCGAAACACCAAGGCATCGCCCGCCTTGCACAATACTGGCTCGGCCTCTCTGCCCTGCCATTGGCGTTCGCCTTCCCGTGGCGTGCGGCCCGCGCGATGGCTACCCGGCACCACCCATGTAGGCCCGAGGGACTGGTCGACATCGGTGAGGTACAACTGCGCCGTGAGGATCTGTATTGGTTGCGTGAAATCGCCGTGTTCGCGAAGCCAGGCTGGTAGCGCCATGGGCAGATGGTCCAGATGCAGCGCCATGCCCGGATAACCCGGATGGCTGCGCCATGCCGTCTGACCGATCACGTGGCAGTCGTGACCAAGCACGGCTTCAGCCAAGCTGATAAGCGGCGGCAGATCAAGAAACGGTAACCACAGCGGGTTACGATTGAAGACGCATTTGTAGTGCTCCAGCAGCCCCTGGTAGTCCCAGTGGATGGGTTGCAAGTCGTCGATGGCACAGCGCACCAAGGCCACCCGCAAGGGGTCGAGCACATTGGGGATCAGCACGTAGCCCTGCTCGTCCAGCGACTTGAGCTGGCGCTCCAGGTTCATGGCCAGGTTCATGGCGATACGCTCCTGAGCGGCAGGAGCACATCTGTACTCCTGCGCAGACGTTAACGATTCAACGCCAGTTCAGGTCCACCCGTGCAGGGGTCTTGCCAGTGACCACCACAGGTTGCTGCAACGTCTGGCCCTGGGCATTGGCGACGACTTTGTATTGCCCTGGCGGCAGTTGAACGAATAGCAGTGGCCCGACGTCACTCAAGCTCAGCACGGATTGGCCCTGGGCGCTTTGGATATCGACCTGGGCGCCGGTCTGGAACTTCCCTTCCGACCCAGTGGACAGGGTGACATGCAAGTCATAGCCCGGCGTCTTGCGCAAGGCATTGGCTTCATCCTGGCCGATACCGCCCTGCAGGTAACGGATGCCATTTTGCTCCTGGGGTTGCAGTTGCACCGCCTGCATGTCGATGGGTGCATTGAGGTCGGCGGTGGCCGCCAGCGTCCACGGCAAGGCGAGCGTCAGCAACAGCAAAGCGCCCAGTGCATAGTGATGATTGCGCATGATTCGACCCTCCACATGGGAACGGCTTACCTAGCATTTGACGCCGCGGCCATGCCCGAGTTCGTGCCTGCGCAGGGTCAGCCGACGCGGCGCTCTTCGAGCAATTTCACGAACATGCTCAGGCTGCGCGAGACCGTCCCTCGCCGCCATACCAGCCAGGTCTTGAGGTAACGGAAATCTTCCGACATCGGCCAAGCGCTGACCGTGCTGCACCCTGGCATGTTGTCGAGCATGCTGCGCGGCAGCATGGCCAGGCCCGCGCCCGCGCTCACGCATGCCAGCATGCCGTGGTACGACTCCATCTCATGGATCTTGCCTGGTACCGCCTGGTCCTGGACGAACCAGTTCTCGAAATGGTGGCGGTATGAGCAATTGGCGCGAAACGCATAGATGCTTGCGCCGTTGACATCCTGGGCGCGGGTTACCGGGGTATGGTTAAGGGGCGAAATGATCACCATCTCCTCCTCGAACACCGGAATGCCTTCCAGTGTCGGGTGCAACACCGGGCCATCGACGAACGCGGCCACCAAGCGCCCGGACAACACGCCCTCGAGCATGGTCCCGGAAGGGCCGGTGGAAAGGTCCAGATCCACTTTCGGGTAACGCTGGTTGTAGGCTGCCAACAACGCCGGAATACGTACCGCCGCGGTGCTTTCCAGCGAACCCAGGGCGAAAGTGCCCTGGGGATCCTCCCCGGCCACGGTAAGCCGCGCCTCATGGACCAGGTCGAGAATGCGCCGGGTGTACTCAAGAAAGTTCCAGCCTGCCGGAGACAAGCGCAAGCGGCTCTTCTCGCGGATGAACAATTCAACGCCCAGGTCTTCTTCCAACTGCTTGATGCGGGTGGTCAGGTTCGACGGCACCCGATGAATGTGTTGGGCGGCAGCGCTGATGCTGCCTTGCTCGGCCACCGCCTTGAAGATCTCCAGTTGCACCAGATCCAAAGTCATTCTCCAAACGTGAATGTTTCGCTCATTATTATTCAGTTTTCAATAAAGTCCTACACCACTAGTCTGGGCTGACTGATAAACAACAACGAGCGTACATCCATGAGCCAGATCAGCAGCCTGACCCACGCCATCTCCGTCGACCCCTTCAGCGGCGAGCAGATCGGCCACTACCCTTTCGATACCGACGCCGCACTGGAAGCGGCGCTGCAGCGTGCCAAGGCGGGTTACAGCCAATGGCGCCAGGTGTCCCTGGGTCAGCGCAGCGAGTACCTGCTGGCCCTGGCCAACACGCTGCAAGCCAAGGCTGAAACCTTCGCCCAGATGATCAGCCGCGAGATAGGCAAACCGATCGCCCAGGCCCGTGGCGAAGTGAGCAAGTGCGTTGGTCTGTGCCAGTGGTATGCCGAACACGGCCCGGCGATGCTGGCGCCGGAGCCGACCCAAGTCGAAAAAGCCCGTATCGAATACCGCCCGCTTGGCCCGATCCTGGCCGTGATGCCGTGGAACTTCCCGATCTGGCAAGTATTGCGAGGCGCGGTCCCTGCATTGCTGGCCGGCAACACCTACGTGCTCAAGCACGCGCCGAACGTCATGGGCAGCGCCTATCTGCTGGCCGAGTTGTTCAAGGATGCAGGTTTGCCTGAAGGTGTGTTCGAGGTGCTGAACGTCACCCCCGACGGCGTCACTCGGGCTATCAACGACCCGCGCATTGCGGCCGTCACCCTCACCGGAAGCGTGCGCGCCGGCATGGCCATCGGCGCACAAGCCGGTGCTGCATTGAAGAAGTGCGTGCTGGAACTTGGCGGCTCCGACCCGTTCATCGTGTTGGCGGACGCGGATCTGGATGCCGCGGTCAAGGCTGCTGTGATCGGTCGTTACCAGAACACTGGCCAAGTTTGCGCTGCCGCCAAGCGCTTGATCGTCGAAGCGAGCATCGCCGAAGCATTCACCCGCAAGTTCGTCGAGGCGACCCGCCAGCTGAAAGTCGGCAACCCGCTGGAAGATGACACCTACATTGGCCCGATGGCCCGCTACGACCTGCGTGACGAGCTTGATGGCCAGGTCCAGGCGACCCTCGCCGAAGGCGCGACCCTGCTGCTCGGTGGCCACAAGGTCGAAGGCGTGGGCAACTTCTACGAACCGACAGTGTTTGGCAACGTCACCCCTGACATGACCGCGTTCAAGCAGGAGCTGTTCGGACCGGTGGCGGCGATCATCACCGCACGCGACGCCGACCACGCGGTGGAGCTGGCCAACGACAGCGAGTTTGGTTTGGCTTCGACCATCTACACCGCCGATTACGCTTTGGCCGAGCGCATGACTGCCGCACTGGAAACGGGTGGCGTGTTCATCAATGGCTACTGCGCCTCCGACCCCCGCGTGGCCTTCGGTGGCGTGAAGAAGAGCGGCTTTGGCCGTGAACTTTCGCACTTTGGTGTGCGGGAGTTCACCAACGCCCAGACCGTTTGGCTGGATCGGAACTGACCGATCAATGGGGCCGCTTTGCGGCCCCATTACCCTCAACCCCGCGCCTGGTCCTTGACCCAGTCCAGCATCCCACCCGGCACGATCAACTCATGCCGCGCCCGTGAACACGCGGTATAAAGCCCGGCCAGCGTCCGCGCCCGCTCATTGCGGCCTCCTCCAGTGCTCGGCGCCACCATCAATTCCGGCGATACCATCACCCTGGCGAACTCCATGTTCTTCACATCCCGCACCCGCCCCAGGAACAGCTTCGGCGCCTTGTCCCAGCGGTAACGGCTCTTGGCCTTGGCGAAATGCTCCGGGGTATAGCCTTTGCGCAGCATGTTGGCCACCGCGATGAAGGCCTTGTCGTCGCCTTTGTCCTGCTCCAACGCTTGCCAGCTGGCATAGCGGAACAACATCGGGTGGCGTGGCCGGGTTCCGTACCGGTACAGCTCGATGCAGTCCTCGACGAACAGCTCGAAATCCTTGCGTGCACTTTGCAGCAGGACGAACGGCACCCCTTGGTGCGTCAGTCGCTGGAACCAGCCGAATAGCCCCCACTCGTCATCGACGATCAACGCCGTCGGCTGCTCGGGAACCGTCACGGCATCGAAGAAGCTGACGCGCGTATAGTGCTCGGCGCTGCCACTGAAGGCTGCCTGGATCGACGCCGGGTGGGCCTGGATCAGCGGGTTGAGCACCGCGTCCATGGCCGGCCCGGCGCGCAGCGAATGATCGATGTAACGCTGGCGGATGAAACCGCCATGGTGCGGGCTCAGGCCGTTGAGATTCTGTAGTTCGTCGCCCAGGGCGATGACCGACTGCGGGCTGCGGTCGAGCACGGCCAGCATGGGCGCCGACAGTTCATGGGCCTCATCGACGATGACATGGGTGTAGCGGGCGTCGATCACCTCGAAGGTCAGCGACAACAGCTTCACACGGTGGTAGTCACGCACCGGCAACTGGATCTCACGGGCCGAGGGGCGAACCAGTTCTTGCCAGTACAGGCGCGCTTTATCCAGCAGCACCTCTTGGTCCAAGGGTGTGATACCCGGGCCGGCCCAGGGCAGATGGTGCAGCTGCAACTGGTCGTCCCCGCTGTGGCAGAACGCACGCACGGCCTTGATGCACAGCGCCACCACATCGCGGGCTGCCAGTGGGCCGATGTCCGGGATACCCAGCCATTTCACCACCTGCGCCTCCTGCGGGCGCCACGACAGTTTGGTCCGGTACGGATCACGCAAACGCCAGCCATTGCTGGTCAGGTCGCGGTTGAGTATTTCGTCGGCCAGTTGGCCGAATGTCATCGCGGTGTACGCCTGGGCATCCTTGACCCTGGCCTGCAGCGCCCTGAGCTGACCTTCCGTCAGCGCCAGCAACAATGTACGAGAAGGGTCGAGCAAGCGGGCGAACTGGTGAATCAGAAAGGTCTTGCCAGTGCCTGCGAAGCCCTGCACCGCCACCGACTCGTCGGCACATGACAGGAACTCGCGCAGCAGGCGGTTCTGCTGGTCGCTCAGCATCAGGTCACTGGCCAGCGACGGCAAGTACACGGGGTGCAAGGGCGTGGCGCGCTGCCGGTAGATATCGGCGAACTGAAAGCTCCACTGACCGTCGTCGTCGAGCAACTCCTGAGTGTCATACTGGACCTCGGCCGACAGCAGACCGATACCGTTCTCGCCCAGCATTCCCAAGCCCATGGCGAATGCCTCGCGGTCGTAGCGTTGCGCGACCTGCGCCTGGAACTGACCAGGCGCAGCTGCTTCCACGTCGTTGGCGATACGCACCATCTCCGCCAGTCGGCGCTCCTGGGCTTCGACCGATGGAGTGCCTGACTGGCGCGGCAGGTTCTGCACGAACAGCACGGCGGCAGCCTCCAGCAGGCTGGCGGACAGAAAGAAGTCGCCGGCGGCAGGCTCACGGGCAAGACGGTCAGCTCGATCGCTGGACAAAGGCAGGTAGAACATCGACACCTCGAGGCAGAACAGCCGGGCACGATAACAATTTTCGCCCACAAATGCTGGGCTCAGTGCCGAACCTGCGCAAACGACCGGCTCAGGCCCTGACGCGCTTGAGCGTTTCGCTCGGCAGCTCCCTGAACAACTGTCGGTAACTTTCCGAAAACCGCCCCAGGTGCCAGAACGACCAGCGCATGGCGACTTCCGCCACGGTCACCTCGCCGCCGCGCAGCAAGTCACGGCGTGCGCCGTTGAGCCGCCGCAACCGCAACCACTGTGCAGGCGCCAGGCCCGTGAAGGCCTTGAACGCCTGTTGCAGCTGTCGCAGCGACACACCCGCCACCTCAGCCAGTTGCATCAGGTTCAGGGTTTCTTCCGGGCAGTCCGCCGCCCATTCGCTGACCCTGTGCATGATCGCCCGCTCCTCGCCACGCCGTCCCAAGGCCCCTCCCTGCAGTCGCTGGCAGGCGTTGTCGAGAATGAACAGGCAGTCCTCCAGCAGTTGCTCGGCCAAAGCCTGCCCCTCCAGCGGACAGTCGGCACGGCCAAGGCGTGTCAGGGTGGCGCTCAGCCAACTGCCGAACAACGCGTTCTGGCCACTGCCCAACGGCACCATGAACAACCCCTCCAGACGCTGCGGGTCGAGGCCGTGGCTGGAAAGGAAACGCTGGTCGAACACCACCGCGACTTCCTGGTAGTTCTCCGGGGTGATCCAGATGTTGCGGCTTTGCTCGTTGAGCAGGTAAAGGCTGTCTTCGCTGCGGTCAAAGCAAAACGCCAGCGACCCGCTCGGCGCCGTGAAGAATTGCTCCACGCGGGTATTCAGGCGCTCTTCGTAAACCTCCACGCCATCGAGTCCGAGGCACCGCAATTGGCCATTGAACAGCCCCGGCGACATCTGCCGGTACTGCTGCTGCCAGCCTGGGGTGGCCCGGACTTGCTCGGTTACATCGCTGGTGGTGAAGGCCTGGACCTGCAAGGCATTGGGCGTTGTCACACGCTGTCCCTTTGCACTCTTTTGGTGCATTTATTGACGAAGAAAGTGGATAGATCGCTGCGCGCTGCTGCGGCCAAGATAGCCCTCAGCGCGTCACCTGGGAAGCCACCGGCCCCCACCGCGCCACAAAAACCCAATCAAGAGGTCTGTATGAACGCCCCCTTCGATCAGCTGTCCACTTGGCTGAAAGAACACCGGATCACCGAAGTCGAATGCGTGATCAGCGACCTGACCGGCATCGCCCGCGGCAAGATCGCCCCGACCGCCAAGTTTCTTCACGAGCGCGGCATGCGCCTGCCAGAGAGCGTTTTGCTGCAGACAGTCACTGGCGACTACGTCGACGATGACATCTACTACAACCTGCTCGATGCCGCCGACATCGACATGGTCTGTCGCCCAGACCCGACGGCGGTCTACCAGATCCCTTGGGCCATCGAACCCACCGCGATCGTCATCCACGACACCTTCGACAAACACGGCAACCCCATCGAGCTGTCGCCGCGCAACGTGCTCAAGAAGGTGCTGAAGCTGTATGCCGACAAAGGCTGGCAGCCGATTGTCGCGCCCGAGATGGAGTTCTACCTGACCCAGCGTTGCGAAGACCCGGACTTGCCGCTGCAAGTGCCGCTGGGCCGCTCGGGCCGTGCCGAAAGCGGCCGCCAGTCGTTCTCCATCGACGCCGCCAACGAGTTCGACCCGCTGTTCGAAGACGTTTACGACTGGTGCGAGATCCAGGGGCTGGACCTGGACACACTGATCCACGAAGACGGCCCGGCGCAGATGGAGATCAACTTCCGCCACGGCGATGCCCTGGACCTGGCCGACCAGATCACGGTGTTCAAACGCACCATGCGTGAGGCTGCGCTCAAGCATAACGTGGCGGCCACTTTCATGGCCAAGCCCATCACCGATGAGCCAGGCAGCGCGATGCACCTGCACCAGAGCGTGGTCGACATCGCCACCGGCAAACCGGTGTTCGCCAACGACGATGGCAGCATGAGCGAATTGTTCCTGCACCACATTGGCGGCCTGCAGAAGTACATCCCCAAGCTGCTGCCGATGTTCGCTCCGAACGTCAACTCGTTCCGCCGCTTCCTGCCCGACACTTCGGCACCGGTGAACGTCGAGTGGGGCGAGGAAAACCGTACCGCCGGCCTGCGTGTGCCGACCTCCAGCCCCGAGGCCATGCGTGTGGAGAACCGCTTGCCGGGCGCAGACGCCAACCCCTACCTGGCGATCGCCGCGAGCCTGCTGTGCGGTTACCTGGGCATGGTCGAGAAAATCTCGCCGAGCGCACCGGTGCAGGGCCGCGCCTACGAGCGACGCAACCTGCGCCTGCCGATCACCATCGAAGACGCCCTGCAGCACATGGAAGACTGTGAAACCGTGCAGCAATACCTGGGCAAACAGTTCGTCCAGGGCTATGTGGCGGTCAAACGTGCCGAGCACGAGAACTTCAAGCGTGTGATCAGCTCCTGGGAGCGCGAGTTCCTGCTGCTCAGCGTTTGATTCCCCGGGGCGCCCAGCGCCCCAACCGCCTTGCAAGCGCCCGACGAACCGGGGCGCTGGGCCGCCTTGCGGCCCCCTACACCCAACTCAAAGAAAAAGACCAACGAGGTGTCGACATGCGTCATTTGCAGTCCCTGATCCCCGCAGCATTCACCCTGGTGTTCGCAGCGGCCGCCCAGGCCCAGCCCACCGTGAGCGTGTACAACTGGACCGACTACATCGGCGACACCACGCTGGCAGACTTCCAGGCCAGCAGCGGAATCAAGGTGGTCTATGACGTCTTCGACTCCAACGAGACCCTCGAAGGCAAGCTGCTGGCTGGCCGCACCGGCTACGACGTGGTGGTGCCCTCGAACCACTTCCTCGCCCGGCAGGCCAAGGCCGGCGCCTTTTTGCCACTGGACCGCAGCAAGTTACCGAATTTCAAGCACTTGGACCCCAAATTGCTGAAACAACTTGAACAAAACGATCCGGGCAACCAGTACGCGGTGCCGTATCTGTGGGGCACCAACGGCATTGGCTACAACGTCGACAAGGTCAAGGCCGCGCTTGGCATCGACAAGATCGACTCCTGGGCTGTGCTGTTCGAGCCCGAGAACCTCAAGAAACTCAAGCAATGTGGGGTGGCATTCATGGACTCGCCGGACGAACTGTTCCCGGCCGTGCTCAACTACCTGGGTATGGATCCGCGCAGCGAAAACCCGAAAGACTATGAAAAAGCCGAGGCCCGCTTGCTGGAACTGCGCCCCTCCATCACCTACTTCCATTCCTCCAAATACGTGTCCGACCTGGCCAACGGCGATGTCTGCGTAGCCTTTGGTTATTCCGGCGATGTGTTCCAGGCCGCCAACCGGGCCATCGAGGCCAAGAACGGCGTGAAAATCGCCTATAGCATCCCCAAGGAAGGCAGCAACCTGTGGTTCGACCTGCTGGCCATTCCCAAGGATGCCAACAATCCGGAACAGGCCTTGGCCTTCATCAACTATCTGCTTGACCCACAGGTGATCGCCAAGGTCAGCGCCACGGTTGGCTACGCCAACGCCAACCCCGATGCCAAGGCCTACATGGACGAATCGTTGGTCAACAACCCCGAGATCTATCCGCCTCAGGAGGTACTCGACAAGCTGTATGTGTCGAGCACGCCGAGCCCGAAGATCATGCGTGTCATGACCCGCTCCTGGAGCAAGATCAAGTCCAACCGCTGAGCGAGTTCGCGCCATGCCTCTGAATACCCAACACACTGCGTCCTACTATGCCGCCACGGCGCGTAGCACTGCACCTTACCCCAGCCTCGATACCGAACTGACAGCCGATGTGTGCGTGGTCGGCGGTGGCCTGACCGGGGTCAATACCGCACTGGAACTGGCCGAACGTGGCCTCTCGGTGGTCTTGCTGGAAGCCCGGCGCATCGGCTGGGGCGCCAGCGGGCGCAATGGCGGTCAGTTGATTCGCGGTATCGGCCACGATGTCAGCGGGTTCGCCCGCTATGTGGGCCAGGAAGGCGTGCGTTACCTGAAGCACGCCGGCATCGATTCGGTGGCCCTGGTCGCCCGCCGTATCGAACAATATGCCATCGCCTGCGACTTGCGCTGGGGCTTCTGCGAACTGGCCAACACACCTGCCCAGTTCGCGGCCTTCCAGGATGAACAAGCTGAACTGGCAGCGCTTGGCTATCGCCACGAAACCCGCCTGGTGGGCCCCGAACACCTGCATGAGGTGGTCGCCAGCGACCAGTACGCCGGCGGACTGGTGGATATGGGTTCCGGCCACCTGCACCCACTGGACCTGGTCCAGGGCGAAGCGCGGGCCGCCCTGGCCCTGGGCGTACGGATCTTCGAGCAGAGCCCAGTGCTGCGCATCGAACATGGCACCACGGTGACCTTGCACACCGCGCGCGGCAAAGTGCGCGCGCAAAGCCTGGTATTGGGTTGCAACGCTCACCTGGACGACTTGGAGCCGCGCCTGAGCGGCAAGGTACTGCCCGCTGGCAGCTATGTGGTGGCGACAGAACCGCTGCCCGACTCGCTTGCCAGCACGCTGATCCCTCAGAACATGGCGCTGTGCGACCAGAAAGTCGGCCTGGATTACTACCGCCTTACCGCCGACCGCCGCCTGCTGTTCGGCGGCGCGTGCCACTACTCGGGGCGCGATCCAAAGGACATTGCGGCCTACATGCGGCCGAAGGTCCTCAAGGTGTTTCCCCAGTTGGCAGACGTACGCATCGATTACCAGTGGGGCGGCATGATCGGCATCACCGCCAACCGATTCCCTCAGGTCGGGCGCTTGAGCCAGCATCCGAACGTGTACTACGCACAGGGTTACTCCGGCCACGGCCTGAACGTGACCCACTGGACTGCGAAGCTGCTCGCGGAGTCGATTGCGGTTGGGCAAAGCCAGGGGCTGGATGTATTCAGCGCCGTTCCGCATCTGACCTTCCCGGGTGGCAAGGCGCTGCGTTCACCGCTGCTGGCATTGGGGATGCTGTGGTACCGCTTGAGGGAGGTACTCGGTTAAGAAGGCCGCTTCACCCTGGGGGAGCGAGCCTCGCCCGCGATGCTCTTTTTGTTCGCCGATATGGGGCTGGCGTGGGATCGAGCGCTGCTTACGCGACGCATCGCGAACAAGGCTCGCTCCTTCGGTTGTTCCACGCCGATCAAGGCAAAAGCGGGTTTACCCGCGAAGAACTCGACGCGGTGCAGCCTCTCCGACTTATCAGCAATACATTCAATGCTTTAAGCACCAGATCTGAGATATGACTTTAAGTAGATACTTTTCCGATAATTTACTCAAAGTATCGACTGTAACCTATTGTCTTACATGCCATTTTACAATCATATTTCAGCGCGTCTTCAGCATTCCACGAACGCCACCGCCAAACCACCTCGCGAGGTTTCCTTGTAATTGGCATGCATGTCTGCCCCCGTGTCGCGCATGGTGCGGATTACGCGGTCAAGGGAAATGAAATGCTCGCCATCGCCGCGCAGGGCCATCTGCACGGCATTGATTGCCTTCACCGCAGCAATGGCATTGCGCTCGATGCAAGGCACCTGTACCAGACCACCGACCGGATCGCAGGTCAGGCCCAGGTTGTGCTCCAAGGCAATCTCCGCAGCGTTCTCCAGTTGCGCGGGAGTGGCGCCGAGCACCTCGGCCAGACCGGCGGCAGCCATCGAGCAGGCCGAACCCACCTCCCCCTGGCACCCCACCTCGGCACCCGAGATCGACGCGTTCTTCTTGCACAGGATGCCAACCGCAGCGGCCGCCAGCAGAAATGCCACCACATCGTCATCGCAGGCGTCGGGGTTGAACTTCATGTAGTAGTGCAGCACCGCCGGAATGATCCCTGCCGCACCGTTGGTGGGTGCAGTGACCATACGACCACCGGCAGCGTTTTCTTCATTCACCGCCAGGGCGAACAAGTTCACCCACTCCATTGCACTCAGGGTCGAGCCGATGACATTGGGCTTGCCCAGCTCCTGCAGGCTGCGGTGCAGGCGTGCGGCGCGGCGCTTGACGTTTAGCCCGCCCGGCAGGATGCCTTCGTTGCGCAGCCCATTGGTGACACACTCGCGCATGGCCGACCAGATACCCAACAGGCCCTGGCGCACGTCCTCCTCGCAACGCCAGGCGCGCTCGTTGGCCATCATCAACTGGCTGACACTCAGGCCGTGGGCCTTGCACAAGGCCAACAGTTGGTCGGCGCTGGAGAACTCGTAGGGCAAGGTAACGCGATGCGCGTCGTCGCGCGGTGCGTCGATTTCGCCCTGCTCGACGATGAAGCCACCGCCAATCGAGTAGTAGGTCTGGCTGAACAGCAGCCCTTGTTCACCCTGTGCCTCCAAGGTCATGGCATTGGGGTGGTACGGCAGGCTTTCGTCCAGCAACAGCATGTCGCGGTCATAGTCGAACGCAAGCGGGTGGCTGCCATCGAGCATCAGACATCGCTCTTGCATCAGTTGCCCGATTCGCGGCTCGATGGTTGCCGGGTCGATGCGGTCCGGCCACTGACCCATCAGGCCGAGCAGGCACGCGCGGTCTGTAGCATGACCCACGCCGGTGGCCGACAGCGAGCCGTAAAGACGCACCTGCACCCGACGAATCCGCCCCAGCAACCCCTGCTCACGCAGGGCCAGGGCAAAGGTTGCCGCCGCGCGCATCGGGCCCACTGTGTGAGAGCTGGACGGGCCGATGCCGATTTTGAATAGGTCGAAAACACTGATAGTCATGCTAATGCCTGACCGTGCCAGCCACGTACGCCGCTGCACGGACCTCCCGAAAAATTGAACGGTGATACGAAGTTGCGCGATACTGCCGCGCATACTTTCGGATGACCAACGAAACTTTCTAAGCAAGGCTTTAGCGTAACTAAACGATGAGACGACAACTCAATGGCCAGATGTTCGTCTGGCTGCATGTGTTCTCCTGTGCGGCCCGACACCTGTCTTTCACCCGCTGCGCCCAGGAACTGCACATCACCCCCGGCGCCGTCAGCCAGCAGATGCGCCAGCTCGAAGAGCGCCTGGGTTACCAGCTGTTCCTGCGCCGGGCGCGGGGCGTGGAACTGAGTGCCGAGGGCCAGCGCCTGGCCCAGACCGTGGCCGAAGCCTATGGCAGCATCGAGGCCGAGTTGCTGCGCCTGGATGCCGGGGAGATTCGTGGCACCTTGCGCGTGCGTTCGATTCCTTCCTTCCTGGCTAAATGGCTCACCCCTCGCCTGCCACGCTTCCAACAGCGCTACCCGGATATCGAACTGCGCCTGGTGGCCGAGGACAGTGCCCAGGCATTGCACCCGGATGATTTCGATCTGGCCATCGACCTGAACGACGGCAGCTATCCCGGCATGCTGTCGACGCCATTGCTGGACGAGCAGATCTTCCCGGTCTGTTCGCCCGCGCTGTTAAGGGGGCGCCCACCGTTGCACGGGCCAGCGGACTTGGTGCACTACCCCTTGCTGCACGACATCACGGCCTGGCGCGGCAGTTCCGAGTATGCCGAGTGGGAGTTCTACCTGGACGGCATTGGTGCCCGTGGACTGGATGTACGCCGCGGCCATACCTTCAACCGCAACCACCTGACCATCGAAGCCGCCATTGCCGGCATTGGCGTCGCCATCGCCCGGCGCACACTGCTCAACGACGAACTCGAACGAGGCGCGCTGATCGTGCCGTTCGGTGTACCGATCGCCAACCACAAACGCTATGTCCTGCACTACGCGCCTGGCGGTTTGAGCCAGCCAGGGGCGCGTGCGGTGCATGACTGGCTGGTCGAAGAAGCCGAAGGGTTTCGGGCGTTACACCCTCTGCACGCTCAGGACTGAAGCAATGCTCAGCGGAAGCTTCAAGCTGCGACTGGGCAGCCCTGATGGCTTCAATAGGCGTGCTTGCCCGTAAAGGCATTGAGCGTTCGCACCAGAATCACGAAGTCCAACCACAACGACCAGTTGTTGATGTACTCGATATCGGAGTCCACGCGCTGGATCATCTGTTCGATGTCTTTGGTTTCCCCACGGAAGCCGCGCACCTGGGCCAAACCGGTCATACCCGGTTTGATATTGTGGCGCGCGAAGTAATCCACGATGTCCTGGGAATACAGCGAATCATGTTGCAGGGCATGGGGACGCGGCCCCACCAGCGACATTTCACCTGTCAGCACATTGAACAGTTGCGGCAGTTCATCCAGGCTGGTGCGGCGGATGAATGCGCCTACCCGGGTCAGCCGTGGGTCGTTCTTTTGCGCCTGTTTGACCACGCCAGCTTCCGGCTGGTGGACGTGCATGCTGCGGAACTTCCAGATGCGGAACGATTCGCCGGTCCAGCCGGTGCGTTCCTGGCGGAAGAACACCGGCCCCGGGCTGTCCAGCTTGATGGCAGCGGCAATCGCCAACAGAACCGGTGATGCACACAGCACGATCAGCGCGGCAAGCACCCTGTCCTCCAGGTTCTTGAGGAACAGGCTCATCCCCGTCAACGGCGTCTCGGACAAGGTCAACACGGGAATACCGGCAATTTCACGCACACTGTGGTTGATCAGGCGCAGCGAGAAAATGTCAGGCACCCAGTTGACGGCGATGCACCTGTCGAGCAGCTTGAGGTAAACCTCGCTGATGACCTCCGATCCGCCCAAGGGGGTGACCAGGTAGACCGTGCGCACCGCATGGCGCGTGACGATTTCATCGAGGTCACCCACATGCCCGAGCACCGGCAAGCGCTGCTTGCCGTCAACGCCGTCCTTGCCATTGTCCTGCCCCGCCTCCATCAGCACACAGCCCACTACCCGCTCGCCAAGCCAAGGGTTGTTGCTGATCTTCTGATGCAGGAAGTTGGCCAGCTCCCCTGTGCCGATGATCAGGGCATTGTCCAGCCCGTGGGTCATGAAGCGCTTTTGTACCTCGCACACGGCGATGTGCAGGAATAGTTGGGCGAAGTAACCGATCACGAACAGCTTGCCCACCAGTAAGCGCGAGTAGGTCTCGCTTTGCTTGGTGAGAAACGCCATGACCACGAGAAAGCAGAACGTGACCGACCAAGCCTTGAACAGCCTGAAGGCCTTGATGCTGAGCTTGGCATTGCTGCGGTAGATCGCATAGTGGTCGTAGACCACCGCCAGCGCGCCGATCAGCAACAGCAGCATGATGACGTAGTCGGAAGTGATGTAGCCGAACTGGGTGTAGATCAAGTACCAGGCGATACCGGTGACGGCGATTCCATCGAGGCCAGCTTGAATGGCGTTGCTGACGCTGCTTCTGCGCTGGAGTAAGGAGCGACTGCTTCTGGGTTCGAAAACCATTCTCCGACCTCATCTATGTGAGCGTAGCAAACGTCTTTGCATCCGATTCAACGGGCGCAACAGCCGCTTTCAGTGCCTGAAAGCCCGACGCCCAATGAAAGCCCCACCCCAGCCCGCCAACGAGGCGGTTGTAATCAACTGTAGCAGCGCCGTGTCACCCGCGTGGTCGCAGTGCCCTCCTGCCCTTGCTTTTGGCCGGTTCACACGCCCCGCCGGCTAAGCAACCAGGTGCGCAGCAGAAACAGCGGATTGCCCAGCACATAGCGCACGAACAACCGTTTAGGCTCCCTGAACAAGCGGAACGCCCATTCGCCGCCCAGGCGCCGTATCCAGCGGGGCGCGCGGGTGACCTTGCCCCCTAGGAAATCCAGGATGGCCCCACCACAGACAATCAGACACGGCGAGGCAGCCCGCGCCAGCTGGACGGCAACGGCCTCCTGTTTAGGCATGCCCATGCCCAGAACGATCAGCTCCGGGCGGACCTCGCGCGCCAGTTCGAGATAAGTGTCGGCATCGGCGAAACCATGGTGAATCGAAACAGGCACTACGCCATGAACGCTCGCAGCGTGTGCCACCGCCTGGCTCAGGAAGGGTTCCTGGGTCCCCCAGAACGCCACGCGACGCCCCTTGTAGCTCTGCAACAGTTTTGGGATGAAGTCGGTGCCGTTCATGTTCAGGCCAGGGTCCAGGCCCAGCTGGCGATAGAGGATCGACATGCCTGCCCCGTCCCTCAGCAGCACGTCAGCGCCTGACAACGCATGGCCGTATTGCGCATCACCCACCACCAGGTTCATGGCATGGGCGTTGACGAAACCCAGCACGGTCGGCGCCAGTGGCGCTGACAGCGCTGCCAGTATCCGCTGCTCGTCCGCCGGATCGCTGACCACCCGCAACTTGCCGAGGATCGTCTTCCAGCGCTGTTGCCAGGGGTGCTTGTCCATCAGCCGTCGTCCCTCTTCGAGCGCACCCAATCGACCTGGCGCTTGATCAGAAAACCCAGGTACAGGGGGATCTTCCTGGCGGCATAGAACGGTGCGTACAGCAGCACCGAAAACGAGATCAAACGCCGTGCGAAGCGCCACCACGCCAGCCACACCGCCCCCATCAGCAGCCCCATCGCAGCACTGGCGATCACGGCCGCCAGCCAGGTCCCGAACAACACGCCCGCCAGCCATGAAATGCAGAACAGCGCCACCCAGGAAAGCGTCAGCAGCGCCAGCGGCGGCACCATCAGGTCCAGGGCCATGGCCAGCAGTGCGCCGTTGCGTTGCGTGAAGGCAGCCGCAAGTCGCCTGGGGGCATCCGCCAGCAGCACGCCCAGATGACCGTGCTCCCAACGGGTGCGTTGGGTGTTCAAACCCTCCTGACTGCTTGGAAAGACACTGGTGACCTGCGCATCGCTGCAGAACACAGGCGGTTTGCCGCGCTGGCAGAAATCCAAGCCCAGCTTCAGATCCTCGACCAGATGCCCGTTGGCCAAGTCGACCAAGGCCAGCGCATGCCAGGGCAATGCCATCCCTGCTCCCATGAGCTGGCACGGCAGGCCCAATCGAGCCCAGCCCCGGGGGCGCACAAGGTTCTTCACACGCCAGGCAAATTCGGCGACCTGAACCTTCAGCCCCGCCCCCTGGGGTGCATGCATCAGGTAGAGCGCTTGCACCGGCCGATCGGCTGCAGCGCAGGCGCACGCCAGACGTTCGATAGCACCCTCTGCCACCCGGCAATCGGCGTCGATGATGATGAGCACCTCAGGCGCGTCATCCTTCAAGTGGCGCACGCCGAAGTCCAACGCATAACCCTTGCCGCGCAGGTGCGCATGCTGGCGCTCGACCACTTGCGCCCCCGTGCAACGCGCCAGTGCCGCTGTGTCGTCGGTGCAATTGTCCGCCACCACCAGCAACCGATCGCCCTCGCGCAATTGCGGGCGGATGCTGTCGAGCGTTGCGCGAATCACCGGTGATTCATTGTGCGCCGGTACCAGCACCGCCACGCGGGGGCGCGCCCCGGCCAGCACCGGCGGTGAGCGTGTTGGCAGGCAGGCCGCCAGCACCTGGGTGAACAGCACCAGCACTGGCAGCAGCATGACCAGTGAAACCGCCACCAACAGCCATCCCAGCACGGTAATCATGCGCAGGTCCTGAAGTAATGAGCCAACTTGGCCGCTTCGGTGTCGATATCATGGCGCTGCAACACACGGCGATACGCCGCATCGCCCATTTTCTGCAGTACCTCGGCAGGTTGGTCCAGGCATTCGGCCATGGCGTCGGCCAATTCTTCCACTGCACCTGCCGGGAACAACCAGCCACTCTCGCCCTGGCGGACCAGTTCGGGGATACCGGCCACGTAGGTCGTCAACACCGGCCTGCGCAAGGCCATCGCCTCCATGATGACCACCGGTAGGCCCTCGGCAAAACTGGGCAGCACCAGTGCCCGGGCGGCGAGGATCTCCTCACGGACCTGGGCACTGCTGATCCAGCCGGTGATGCGCACTTGCCCTTGCAAGCCATGCTGCGCAATGAAAGCTTCGATGGGTGGACGCATCTCACCGTCGCCGGCCAGTACCACCTCGAACGGCACCGACCGTGCCGCCAGCAGACGTACAGCCTCCAGCAACAGCAATTGCCCCTTTTGCTCGCACAGCCGCCCCACGCACACCAGCCGAGGCACCGCCGGCGCGTCGACCGCTGGCACTTCGTGGAACGAGCGCTCCAGGCCGCAATGCACCACTTTCACCTTCGCCCAATGCTCATGGGCTACCCAACGGTAAAGCTGGCTGCGCCCATAGGAGCTCACCGCGGCAACGAAGGCGGCGTGCCGCACTTTTTCGCCCATATGGAGAAACTGCGGTTTGTCGAACTCTTCCGGCCCGTGCACGGTGAAGCTGTAGCTCGGCCCGCCCAGGGCGTTGGCCAGCATTACCACTTCAGTGGAGTTGGTGCCGAAATGCGCATGCACGTGCTCGGCGCCGAATGCCTGCAGCCACTGCACTACACGGCAGGCCTCGGCCAGGTAGACCAGATGGTACGGCCAGGGGCGGTCGGCCCGCCGCCCATGGCGCAGCGCCAGGCCAAGCGCCGACATGAAGCGCCGCGGTTGGGCACGTAATACCTCAAACAACGGCATGAACAACCCCTTCAGGCCGTCCTTGAGCACGTAGAGGGTCTTGTCGCGTTCTGCGAGGTCTTCGTCATCCTGCAATTGGGCATCCCAGCCACGCAGGGCGATGCGTTGGATCTCCATGCCCTGGCGTTCCAGGGCGAGGATTTCCCGTCGAATGAAACTATGGCTGACCTTCGGGTACTGATTGATGAAATAAGCAATGCGCATAGGAATCCAAGTCGATGCCCGCGTGATGAATGACCAGGCTTGCTCAGTCGTTTCCAGCCCGTTACTCCAGGCTGTTGGTCACTGGCCTGTCCCCCGATTTCGTCAGGTGATGCAACGTTTCCTGTCCCTGCTGTAGTGGTGATGGCCTGGCTGCGGGTTGAACGGGAAACATGCCCTCGATATGGCCAAACACATCGTCGAGCATGGCGTGACGCCTGCGGTACATCGCCCGCTTTTTCGGGGCGATGTCGTCGGCCGAGCGTCTGGCGGCCTCCAGCGGAATCGTGAAGAAGTCCTCGCGCTCCGACGGCGATGCGCCGTTCTCCAGCCAGATGGTGTCGTAGTTGGCCGCCAGATCGTCGGCCTTTTCGGCGCCGAAATAGCGATGACGATGGTGCCGATAGCGGTCACCGACCGCATAGATACGGGCAGCGCCAAGGGTTCTGGCCAGGCACTTGAGGACTTCGATCAAAAAACTTCTCGGGCGCAGCCCTTCGAAATCCTTGGTCAGGTCCCGGTAGATACTCAACGACCTTTCGCTGTCGATACCCTTGTGTATTCCCTGCACGGCACCGATCAGCACGAAGACTTCACCCCCGGTACCGCCAAGGCTGAAGGCCAGTGATGCCACACGCAGGTCGCCCTGGAACAGGTTGAGCACCAACTCCCCCTCGCGCCGGAACCAGACAGGCCGGTCCAGCACCAGGGTGCACTGGCTGGAATACCCCGACAGATCGCACAGCACCTGATGCTCGTCACGCCCCATCAGCAACAGCCTCGGGAACTGCTCGGCGACAACTTCATAGTGCGACGCTACCGCATCCAGCCGCTGCGGCGCTTCCCACGCCTTGCTGATGTAGGGCCACTGCACCACGCCAATGCTGTCGAAACCCAGCGCCTTGAACCCCTTGGGGCCCAGTGCTGCCGACATGCGCGCCACGAAGGCCTTGAGGTCTTCCCGCTGCTTGATGATCAGTATTCCCAGCTTGAGCTTGTTGTTCAGTGCCCGTAGCGAGTAACCGGGCTGCAGTGTGAGCACGCTTTTCACGATCGACCGATATGTCATGGGTTTCTCACTTGTACTCGATCAGCGCGGATTTGCCAGCGCCGAACCTGTTCAAAAGAAACTTCGCCTGCCCCACCATCTCGGGGAACTTCCCAAGCACCAGAAACACCGCCTGCAGCCAGTTCTCACGCCATGTTCGCCCACCACGGCGTGCCAGGCGCATCGTCTGCAAAGGGTAGATCAGAAGTGGCAGCAGCCCGACACTGCCCAACGACAGGCTGGCCACCACGCTGGCCAGCGGCAGCCCCAGGCCCCAGAACCAGGCCCGACGAGATTCTCTGCGCCAATGTCGCTCGGGCGTCTCGCCATGCAAGTGCGCCCCTTGGGCGAAGGCGTAACCCGCTCGCATGCTCCGCCGCCACCACTGGCTGAAACGGGTCATGTCGGCATCGTGCAGGGTCATCTCCACGCCCAGTCGCCAGATCTTCCAACCGCCGGCGCGCAGCCGCACACACATCTCGGGCTCTTCGCCGGCGATGAGGTCGGCACGAAAGCCCGACACCGCCAGGAAGGCTTCGGCACGTATCAGCGCGTCGCCCCCGCACGCCTTGGTTTCACCCAGTGGTGTGTCCCATTCCAGATCGCACAACAGGTTGTAGATCGAATGCCGCGGGTACCGCTCGCGACGCCGACCGCAGACCACGGCAACCTCTGGATGCGCCTGCAGAAAAGCCTGGGCTTGCTCAAGCCAACCGGCGACCACTTCGCAATCGCCATCGACGAACTGTACCAAGCGCAGCGACGGCATTACCCCGTGCAAATGGGCAAAGCCTTCGTTGCGTGCACGCGCTGCTGTGAACGGGATGGACAGATCCAGCGACACCACCTCGACACCCTGGTCCAAGGCGTGCTGCACCGAGCCATCGGTGGACCCCGAGTCGACATACACCACCGTGTCCGCACAGCCTGCCACGGAGGCCAGGCAACGCTCCAGGCGCAGCCCTTCATTACGGCCGATTATCACGACTCCGATGCCTGTCACCCTGGGCCTCACTCGTCTGCCTTGAACGAAACACGCCTTTTACCGCGCTGCCCTGCGGCTACCTCAGGAACACAAATTGGCCTCGACCGGCTTTCTCGCCTTGATGGTGGCCGGGACACCCACCGCCGCGCAGTTGTCCGGCACGTCGGTGAGGACCACGGCATTGGCGCCGATCAGTACGTTGTTGCCAATGCGGATATTGCCCAGCACCTTGGCCCCGGTGCCAATGTCGACATTGTTGCCGAACACCGGCGCGATGGGCTCCTCCACATTCTTCAAGCCCACCACCACCCCATTGCGAATCCGGCAGTCATCGCCAAAGCGCGCGTAGCCGCTGATCACGATGCCGCCAAAATGGTCGATGACGAAATTGCGGCCTATCACCACCTCGCAGGGCAACTCAACCCCCGTGATGATCTGAATCAGCTTGAACAGCACTCTGTAGACCAACGAGCAGAGCTTGCGCAGGATCGCTGGGCGCACACCGTAGCGCCAGCGACCGAACCGGTAGACCAGCAGAACCCAGAAGCCCTGGGCCCCCCAATCTCCACCATGTGCTCGCAGGTCGGCACGAATGTTCTCGAACATGGTTTAACCTACCGTGTGGGTTGGCGTGCGAACCGGGTCGCGAACAGTGACGACCAGGTGGCTTGGGTATGCAGCCAGCACGCCTTGATAGCCGCCCAGCCACGCCCTTTCAACAGCGCCTTGAGGGCCAGGATCGCATCGCCGAGACTGACCAGCAGCATGTGCAGGATCAACCCCGTGACGCCGTGGTGCTTGCGGAAGTACAGGAGTTCGCTTTCAATCTGATAGGTGGAAATCTGCCGGCTGGCCGCCTCCAGTTCCGCCACCGACTTGGAGCTTTCGCCGCCGATATGCACCACGGTGGTGTGCGGGTAGAACACCACTTTCCAGCCTGCCTCCTTGACGCGCTTGCAGTGGTCCACTTCCTCGTAATACAAGAAGTAGCGAGGGTCGAACAGACCGACCTGGTCGAGTACTTCACGGCGAACCAGGTAGAAGCAGCCCGGCAGCCAATCGCATTCGCGGACCGTGCCGTGGTCCCAGCTCATTTCGTCGACCATCTTCAAGCCAGGGAAGAACCGGTCCAGCCCGGTTCGGGAGACGAAGATGTTCAAAGGGGTCGGAAAGTATCGGCAACAGGGCTGCAGATCACCGTCACGCCCCACCAGGCGTACGCCCAGCACACCGCACTCCGGATGGGCCTCCATGTATTCGAGAGTCTTGTCCAGGGTGTCGCTTGCCACGAATGCATCGGTATTGAGCAACAGCGCGTACTTACCCTGCAGGTGTTCCAGCAGTTGGTTATTGGCCCGCCCAAAACCGACATTGTGCTTGTTGCTGACCAACAATGCCTGGGGGCAGACCTGGGCCATGCGCGCCACCGAGTCGTCGACCGAGGCGTTGTCCACCACCAGGTAACTTGCCAGCTGTTCGCCCCTGGCCTTGCGCAGGGCATCGAACATCGGCTGCAGCAAGGATGCCGTGTTGAAGTTCACCACCATCACATCGACGGGCTTTCTATCCATTGTTGCCCTCCCCGAAGAAATACTCGCGCCGCATGGCCGCCAGCTTCGGCTCCATTACCGGGTCATAGCCACTTTTGCGCTGCTTGATCAGGTCGGCCCACGGGTATGCCTCACAGCGCCGCTCTACTCGCTCGATCAGTTCTTCGGTGGTGCAGATGAATTTGGCCGGGTTGCCGCCCACCACCGTTCCGGGCGGGACGTCCTTGGTGACCACGGCACCTGCGGCAACGACCGAGTCGGGCCCGATGGTCACCCGGGGCATGACGATGACCCCGTGGCCGATGAAGCAGTTGTCGCGAATGTCGATATAGCCCACCGAATCCAGATGCTTGCCATAGCACACGCCAATCAAGGCGGCGACGCCATCGTGGCCCAAAAGGGTACAGTCCGACAGCCCCACGTTGGTGCCCAGACGCACCAGCACAGGGTCCGTCACGTTGCAGCCCACGTTCACATGCAGGTTGCCCCCAACCGAGTAGAACTTGCCCCAGCGTGTCAGGTACTCTCCCCAATCCCTGGCATTGGGGTGGCAAATCTTTTTGTAAAGCGAACCGCCACGTCCTGTTGAGAGTGCGTAATGCTTCAAAGCGCTGCGTATCCATCCGATCATGTTGCTGGCCTCGCACGTAATGCGATCATGGACTGTCCCTGAGGCGACTTCGGTCTCGTTCTTGTTGGTACTGACCGCCTCGCACTCAACCCGTTATCAACCGCGCTGTCGCTGTCGCGCCCCACTGGCGCCATTGCCCTCCTTCAGACAACCGTTCGGCTCGTCGTGCGCATCTTGTCATTGAGGTGATCCACCAGCCGCAGCGCGAATTGCAGCAGTGGCATGGTCGGGTTCGAAGCCCCGCCGGTGGCAAAGATGCTGCTCCCTGCCACGTAGAGATTCTCGGTCCCAAAAACCTTGCAGTCGGTATCCACGACCCCGTGCTGCGCCGATGCAGCCATGCGCGTTGTGCCCATGTGATGGGCGTGCGGCGACATTTTCAGGGGTATGGAGGTGTCGTAGACGAATGGGTTGAGCTTGACGAAGCCAAGTTGTGCTTCGGCGAACTGCTTGGCGAGCTCACTGCCAATGCACTTGATGGTGTGTCGATCGGTAGGGCTGAGCACCCAATTGACATTCACCTTGGCCATGCCCAGGGCGTCTTTTTCATCCAGCAGCGAGATCCGGCTCTGCGCGTTGGGGAACTGCTCGATCATCGTCCCGATTACGCCGTCACCTGGACAACTGAACTGTGCAATCCATTCGATCTTGCTGGCCACGCCCCAATCGCATGCCAGGTTCTCGAGGAAGTTCTTGACTTCGGCGGTCCGCCCGTAGGTCTGCACCTCCTCCACCACGGTCGCCGAAACATTGCCCTTGCCAGCGTGATACTCGGCGACGAAAGCATCGGTGGTGTAGTACTGGCGGCGGTCGGTGGCTTGCCCCTCCTTCAGGATGAAAGAACCTAGGTCGACATTCAGATGCTCCATGAAGCAACGCCCGACCCAACCTTCCTTGTTGGCGATACCCGCCTGCTGAAGGGACTTGCTGTTTAGCAACTGCCTGGCGTTCTCGATGGCGCCCGTGGCCAGGATGAAGTGCTTGGCCTTCAGACGCTCGCGTTGACGGTCGTAGTCCGACACCACCACGGCTGTCACGCTGCCCGAGGCGCTGTCGAACTCCAGGTCGACACAGTTGCAGTTGATGAACACATCCAGGCCATCGGTCTGCTTGAGTTCCGCTTCGTATTTTTGTGCAAAGCGCGTCGGGGGGCTGAGCAGAAACACGTCAGCCTCGAAATCACCGCCTTTGAGGCCGGTATTTATCGGGCGAAAGTCGGCCCCTTTAGGCAGGTCGACAATGTCCATCGCCGCTGGCAGGTAGCGCTCCACCTCCGAATAGGGGATGGGCCAACCCGGCAAGTCGCCGGGGGGCGCAACGGCGAAATCGGAGGGTGTGAAAGGACGGCAGCGGCCCGCCCAATGGTTGGACGTACCCCCCAGAAAACGCAGACGTGTCTCGGCCGGGTACAACTCAAGGCCTGTGGACGTACACGTGTAGAGCGCATGGGAGCGTTCCGAGTGTTCGACTCCGCCGCCTTCCAGCAGCGCCACGAGCCAACCGGCCTTGGCCAGGCGTGTCGCCAGGGTTATACCGGCCGGGCCTGCACCGACAACGCAGAAATCATAGGCGTCACGCAGTTCTTTTTGCGTTTGATAGTCCTTGATCATGCCTGCCCGTCCCGGAAGTACTGAGATGGCAATACCCATCCATTGATGACGACGAACTCGGACTTGGCCTGCGGCTTTGGCGTCGCCCGCGAAACGGTGCCGAATACCGCGCCCCCAATGCCCAGCAGGACGCAATTGCGTAGAAACCGCCTACGACCCAGAAATGGCGCACAAAACTGAAGCTTCCCCATGATCCCCGGACCTATGCCAAGTGTTATCGAGAGGCGTCCCAGCCATTGGAAAGCGCGAATCCTGCCTCGGTGCCCGTTTCTATGCCGAGCCCTGACCGGCTTGCTGCAGGTTCGCCAATGCCAGCAGATCAATCGCCGGCACGGCTTCAATCTCCAACCGATAGCGCTACAGTTCACTATAGTTTCAATCAGCCATGATGCTAGCCGACCTCCACCAAGGGATAGGTGCCCTCAGCCAATGCCTGAACATTTACGTGCCCTGATCGTCATTCTGTTCCTGGCGTGCGTCGTATTCGTGCTGGCGCGCCGACCAGCGACAGACCTGATCCCGGAGCGGGACTTCAAACGTCGCCGTAACCTATGGTTCGGCCTGACACTGCTGGCGTTCTTTTCCCATAGTTTCTGGCTTTATGCCCTGGCGGGTGCGGTCATCATGAGCCTGGCCGGGCGTCGCGAACGCAACCCGATGGCGTTGTTCTTCATGTTGTTGTTCCTGATTCCACCGGCCGCTGTACCGATACCCGGCTTTGGCTTGATCAATTACCTGGTCGACCTCACCCATGTGCGCCTGCTCACCCTCTGCGTGCTACTGCCCGCGGCATGGGCACTGAGCAAGCAAGGCGACACCCAACCCTTCGGTCGCAGTTGGCCCGACAAGTTGCTGGCGGCGAGCATGCTGCTGATGTGCGTACTGTCGCTGCGCGAAACCACCGTCACCGACACGCTGCGTCAGGCGCTGTACCTGTATGTGGACATGTTCCTGCCCTACTACGTCGCCAGCCGCGCGCTGAAGGACCTGGAAGACTTCAAGGATGCCCTGCTGGCCTTCGTGCTGGCCTCGTTCCTACTGTCGATCATCGGCGTGGCCGAGTACGCACGTCACTGGCTGCTGTACAACGCACTGACCGACGCCATGGGCGTGCCCTGGAGCATGAGCAGCTACCTGAGCCGTGGCGGCTCGCTGCGCGCGAGCGCCACCACCGGCCAGGCCATCGTGCTGGGCTACGTGATCAGCGTGGCGATTGGCTTGTTCCTGTTCGTGCAGGCCTATGTACGCAAACCCATCCATCGCTACCTGGGCGCCCTGCTGCTGGCGGCCGGGTTGTTCGCGCCCCTGTCGCGCGGCCCCTGGATCGGCGCTGGGGTCATCGTCGCGGCCTTCATCGCCACAGGCCGGGGCGCGGTCAGGCGCTTCATCCTGCTCGGCCTGGCCGGTGTGCTGTGCGTGCCCCTGCTCACCGTGATACCGGGCGGAGAAAAAGTGCTGAACCTGCTGCCCTTCATTGGCAACATCGAAACCGAGAACATCACCTACCGCCAGCGCCTGATCGACAACTCCTGGATCGTCATCCAGCGCAACCCCTGGTTCGGCTCGTTCGACTTCCGCAGCACCCCCGAGATGCAGTCGATGATCCAGGGCCAAGGCATCATCGATATCGTCAACACTTATGTCAGCCTGGCGTTGCGGGTCGGCATGGTGGGGCTTGCGCTGTTCATCGCCTTCTTCGTGGTCATCCTGATGGGCATCCGCAGATCGATGCGGGCATTCCCCGACAAGGACGATAAACAACGCCTTCTAGGAAGGGCGCTGCTGGCCACGCTGCTGGGCATCATGGTCATTATCTTTACCGTCAGCAGCATCACCGTGATTCCGGTGATCTACTGGTCCGTTGGCGGGCTGGGTGTGGCCTACATCCATATGGTGCGCAAGCTCCGGCAAGAGCAGGCCGCCGAGTTGCCCCATGCCCGCCTTCAAGCCAGGTAAACTCGATGACACGAAGCCCCCTACATTCCCTCATCCGGGCCACGGCCCTGCTTGGCCTGGTTTCGTTGCCCATGGCAACGTGGTCGTCCGATTGGGCCGTCAACATCGAAGAGCGCAACGGTTTGCCCAACATCACCCGGGGTGGCGGGCCGGCGATGATCGCCAAGTTCAGTTTCTTCGCACAACAGTGGAACTGGACCGGCTATTACCCCACCTTCACGGTCAAAGCCCCGCAGCAGTACACCCTCGCCGGTGAAAACAAGGACTTGAACTTCAAGCTCGTCGCAGACATCCGCAAGGACACCCCGCAATCATTGACCTGGGCATTCGACCTGCAGACCGAGCAACGGCACGACGATGTCATGGGCGGCGGCCTGGTGTTCAATTTCGACCCGTCGCTGTTCGCCGGCGAAATGGGTGCACCGCAATTGCTCCCCGGCAATCGAGGCTGGGCCTGGGGTACGGAAGGTAAACGCCGTGTCGAGATGCGCTTCGAACCACCGTTGGCGAAGGTGTACTTCGAGCGTGGCAACCCGGATGAGGTGCGCGCATTCTTCTATGACCGCCAGATAACCCCAGGCCGGCAACAGATCAACGCGGTGCTGAACGTGACGGGCGACATCGCCATCGGCCAGACCCAGTCCGAACGGTTTGGCCTGAGCGACCCGAAAAGCTGGCCACAAGACCAGCTGGACTGGAAAACCTCGCCGGTCGACCTGTCGTTTCTCAACGCAGCAGAAAAACCAGCTGGCAAGCACGGCTTCGTCAAGGCTGACGGTGAACGACTGGTGTTCGCCGACAACACGCCCGTGCGTTTCTGGGGCACCAACCTGTCGGCCTCTGCCCTGTTCGACACCCCGGACCAATACATCAAGCAACAAGCCAAGCGCCTATCGGCACTGGGCTTCAACCTCGTGCGCCTGCACCACCATGACTCACTCTGGGTGCTGCCCAACATCTTCGGCGATGGCAGGACGATCAAGAACACCCAGCAACTCGATGCCGAGTCGCTGAGAAAACTCGATCTGTGGATCAAATGCCTCAAGGAGGAAGGCATCTATGTGTGGCTCGACCTGCACGTACAGCGCTCGCTGATGGACAGCGACGGCATCTATGGCTTCGATGAACTGCCCAAACAATACGGGCGAGCCGAATTCAAAGGCTACGCCTATGTGAACGTCACCATTCAACAACGCATGAAGCAGTTCGCCGAGCAGTACCTGAACCATGTGAATGCCTATACCCAATTGGCCTACAAGGACGACCCCGCCATCGCGGCGGTGCTGATCACCAACGAGAACGACATCACCCATCACTTCGGCAACGCGCTGTTGCCCGACAAGAATGTGCCCAGACACAGCCGGCTCTACATGGATGAGGCCAAGGCGTTTGCCAGTCGCCATGACCTGCCGGAGGACGCCACCTGGCGCGCCTGGGAGCATGGCCCGGCCAAGCTGTTCCTCAACGACCTGGAGCATCGCTTCGATGTCGAGATGATCGAACACCTGCGCAAGATCGGCGTGAAAGTGCCCATCGCCACTACCAGTAGCTGGGGCGGCAATGGCTTGAGTTCGCTGCCGGCGCTCACCACGGGCGATCTGATCGACGTTCACAGCTACGGCGGCATCGGCCAGCTGGAAAAAAACCCGCTGACCAGCGATGGGCTGGTCGACTGGCTGGCAGCCGCCCAGGTAGTGGGCAAGCCATTGACCGTCACGGAGTGGAACAACGAGCCCTTCCCGCTCCCCGATCGCCACTCACTGCCCTTGATCGTGGCGGGTACCGCCAGCCATCAGGGCTGGGACGCATTGATGCAATATGCCTATAGCCAGGAGGGGCTTGGCGATGGCAGGCAAACGGCGGACAACTGGCATGCCTACAACGACCCTGCCCTGATCGCCACCCTCCCGGCGGCGGCCTTGCTGTATCGACGCGGCGATGTGCAGCAGGCGCAGACCCGCTACGTCTTCGCCCCGTCGGTCGAAACCTTGTTCAACCGCTCGATCTCACCGAGTGATTCGGTGCTGCTGCGTACCGCCATGGAAAAAGGCATGTTGCAGATCGCCCTGCCGCAAACGCCGCAATTGCCATGGCTCGCCCAAAGCGACATCCCGGCCAACGCCCAGTTGCTGCATGACCCTGAGCAGTCGCTGCTCGACAACAATGCCACCCAGGCCACCACGGATACCGGTGAGATCACGCGCAATTGGCAGCAAGGCCTCTACACCATCGATACGCCCAAGACCCAGGTCGCCAGCGGCTGGCTCGGCGGCCGCTCGACCCGCTTGTCGAACCTTCAGGTGCAACTGAAGACGCCCTATGCCAGCGTGGCCGTGCAGAGCCTGGACAACCAGCCGCTCGGCCAGTCGCACAGCCTGCTGGTCTCGCTCGGCACGCGGGCCGTGCCCAAGGAAGACAAAAGCACCCCGTTCTATGTCGAGCCCCTGGTCGGCGCCTTGAGTATCGCCGCACCGCCGGGCCTGAAGGCCTATGCCCGCAGTGCCTCGGGACAAGAAACAGTGCTTCCAGCCCGTTACGAAAATGGCCGCTACACCCTGAACTTCGACGGCCAGCACATGGCCAATTGGCTGTTCTTGAAATAGGCCATTCGGCCTTCTACGCTCTGAAAAGACCTGTATTGGCAGGCCCTCAACACTGAATCTGTTCCAGGAGGATTGGATGAAGTACTTGGTTGTCGGAGGCGCAGGCTATATAGGTTCGCACATGGTCAAGTACCTGGCGGACGCAGGTCACGAGGTGGTCGTGGCGGATATCGCGCAAGCACGCCCTGACATCAAGTGGGTCGGGCTGGATGTCGCCGACAAGCACGCACTGGACACCTTGTTCGCCGAATCCCCTTTCGATGCGGTCTTCCACTTCGCCTCCCACATCCAGGTGGGTGAGTCGGTCACCGACCCTGCCAAGTACTACCAGAACAACGTGGCAGCCACCCTGACCCTGCTGCATGCCATGGTACGGGCGAACATCAAGCACCTGATCTTCTCCTCCACCGCTGCCGTCTATGGCGACCCGCAGTACACCCCCATCGACGAGCAACACCCCAAGCTGCCGATCAACCCTTATGGGCGCAGCAAATGGATGGTGGAGCAGATTCTGGAGGACTTCGACCGGGCCTATGGACTGAAATCGGTATGCCTGCGTTACTTCAACGCCGCCGGCGCAGACCCAGGCGGTCAGATCGGCGAGTGCCATGAACCGGAAACCCACCTGATCCCGTTGATCTTGCAGGCCGCGTCAGGACGACGCGAGGCGATTACCGTGTTCGGCCATGACTACGATACCCCCGATGGCACCTGCATCCGTGACTATATCCATGTCAACGATCTGGCCTCGGCGCACGCGCTGGCCGTGGATTATCTGTTGAAGGGCGGCACCAGCACGGTCTTCAACCTGGGCAACGGCCAAGGCTTTTCCGTCCAGCAGGTGATCGACACTGCCCGCGCGGTGACTGGTCGGCCGATCAACGTCAACAAGGCGCCGCGCCGGGCCGGCGACCCACCGACGCTGGTCGCCGATGCCGGCAAGGCGGAAACCGTGCTGGGATGGAAACCGCAATTCACCGCGTTGGAGCAAATCGTCTCGCACGCCTGGAGTTGGGAGCAGCAGTACCCCTGGCACTGACTGCCAAGGGTATGCCGGTCGCCTTCAATCAATAGTAGGAGCGAGTCTGCGGCTCTGCCTTGTTCAGTACCGCGCCGATCAGGTTGGCAGTACCCAAGTGGTACAGGCAGTCTTCGATCTCTTTCTTGCTGTTCTGACCATTGGCCACCACCAACAGCACGCAGTCGAACTTCGGCAGCACGGTGATGGCGTCGTCGGAACTGAGCAGCGGTGGCAGATCGAAGATACAGATGCGCGAGTCGTAGCGATCGCGCAGATCGCCGATCAGGTTGGTCACCCTAGGCGAAGACAACACCTCGGTGGACAGCGGTATCGGCTCACGGGTCGGCAGCACCACGAAGCGCGGCAACGTTGGGTTGACCAGCACCTCTTCCAGCCCGGCCTTGCCAGACAACAGTTCGTTCATGGCCTTGCCCATCGGCAACCCAAGGCTGGCACCCACCCTTGGACGGCGCAGATCGAAGTCCACCAGCAGTGCGGTCTTGGTAGTGTGATGGGCGATACTCATCGCCAGGTTGATTGCCAGCACCGTCTTGCCTGCCTCGGGTGTCGGCGAGGTGATGGCCAAGGTGCGCCAGCCATTTTCCTCCATGGCCTGCAGCACCTGGGTACGCAGGAGGTCGAAGGCCCAGCTCATGTTCGAGTTCTTGTTGTACGCCACGATTCGGTGTCGCTCGAGGTGCTCGGCCCGCAGCGGCACAACGGTGGTTTGTACATAGTCGAATGGGCCAAGTACTTCGGTTTGCTCGACCGCAGGTAGCGGCGTGTCCGAAGCGTTGGGCGATACCTGGTGCAGGGGTTTTCCAAAAGCCGGCGTAATTCTGTCCATCGCTGCTGTTCCCTATTCAAACCGAGCCATAGCTTTGAAAAGCAGAAGGTCCAACGGCATGTACAAGAAATGGACCATCGCTAATATGATAGCAACCAACAACAACCCGGCGACCACCATCAGGGTTCGCGAGCGTTTGCGCTGGGCCAGCTCGGCCTGGGTGGAGATAAACGGCACTGCAACCAGCACACGCTTGCCCACCACGCTTTCCAGGGCACCCACACCGCGTACGCGCTGATTGAGCATTTCCAGCAACATCACCAGTGCACCGCCACCGGCCGGGGCCAGCAATACCCCCAAGGCAACGATTTTCTTGCGGTTGGGCTTGACGGGTTTTTCCGGCATCAGCGGCGGTTCCAGCAGCACGAAACGTTCCGCCTTGTTTTCCTCTTCCAGGCTTTCGGTGATTTTCGCGCCCATCTCCTTGGCGCGAATTTCTTCGTACTTCTTGCGCGCGTTATCGTGATCGCGCATCAACGTCACCAGGCCACGCTCGACTTGAGGCGCTTCAAGAATCTCCGCCTCGTAGCCTTCGATCTTCTTGGTCAGCTGACGCTTTTGCTCGGCAAGCGAGGCGATGCGTGATTGCGCAGCCTCGATGCGCGTGCGCACCCGGGCTGCATCCAGATTCGTCTCAGCTACTGCCATACCATTGCCGCCGGCGGTTTCAAGTGCCTGGATCTTGCGCTTGACCGCCTGTACGTCAGGGTGGGCATCTTTATACCTGCCAAGCAGCCTGGCGTACTCTGCCTTGAGGCTGGCCAGGTCCTGCGGTTGATCTGCCACGCTCCTGCCGTTGTCCGGCTTGACGGTCAACCCGGCCTTGGCAGCGGACAGTTCCAGCTCCAGGTAACGCAGCTCTTCCTGCGCGGCCTTGTAGTCACGGTCGACTTCCCTGAACTCAAGCTCGGAGCGCGACAGCATGCTCATGCGCAGCTCCTGATGCTCCGGCAAGGCATTGGCGTGGGCCTGCTTGAAGTCGGCCAGCTGGTTCTCCAGGCTCGCCAGTTCGGCACCCAACTTGTTCGCTTCCTGGGTCAGGAACTCGGTGGTCTCGCTGGCCCGCTCGGTGCGCTGCTTGACGTTCTCGTTGAGAAACAGCGTGACCAGTTCGTTGGCCACTTCCTTGGCCACTTCTGGACGCTTGTCCTCGTAGGACACATTGAAAGCCACCGTTGCCTCGCCGCGTCCCTTCACGAAGGTACTGACGGTGGCGACCACGATGGAGTTGCGCATCTTCTCGATCTTGTCCGACTCGCTGAATTGCTTGCCCTTGTCGGCGAACAGGCCGTACTTGTCGATGATGCGCAACAGGTTCTCGCGGGTCATCACCCGCTGGCGAATCACTTCGATGCGTTCATCGGCAAAACTGTTGTTGTTTGCCGACACCAGCTCTGGCGAGATTTGCTGTGACTCCACCAGAATGGTGCCGGTCGACTGGTAGATGGGAGGGACCGTGACAGCGACTGCCACGGTGAGTGCAAGAATGACCACGATACTGACCCCCAACAGCAGGGCTCTTTCCTTGATGATTGCCAGGTAATCTTTGAGGGACAGTTCGTATTCAGACTTCATAGAGGCCACCGCGCTGAAATTCAGAGGTCGGGTAATCTATACGTCAAGGTCATTCCAATGATGGTGCCTGTTGCATCCGGCAAGTTGTCTTGCTGGCGTTCCTTGTACATCAACGATAGGCGCAGATCCCAAAAAGGCGAGAGTTCACGACTCGCCCACGCGCTGTAGCTTTGCAAAGTGTTGGGTGTGGTGCCTTTGGCGTCTTGCCAGGAGGCATCCAGCCCCACACGAGTGAGCTCGGTAAGCGCATAACTCCAGCTGCCACGTACTGCATCGAGTTCGGCAAAGCCCCCGGATGCGCTGGCAATGGTGCTTCGCTCGGCACTGAAAATCGCATCGGCTCGTTCCCCGATGTAGCGCAGCGAGACCCCTCCCTCCCCGCGCCTGCCCCCTTCGGAGCCGGACACCTGGTTTACCCCTACATGCACATCCCCGGTGAAACGTTCGGAGAACTGGTACTTCAACCCCACCGTAGGCGTGTAGCTGTTGGAGGCGAACGCCGTGGTGTCGTCCTGCGGCTCGTAACGCCGTGCGATGAAGCTGGTATAGAGGTCGGTGCGCTCGCTCCAGTTGTAAGTCCAGGTCAGCACGTTCGCCAGCTCGTCATAACCGGTCAGCGTGGTGATGTCGTATCGGGCGTGGGAGTACGTGGTTTCGTTGGCCAACGTACTGCGTTCGGTAATGGCATCACTCCAGTTGGCGGTCACCGTCGAGAGCTTCTGCGTGCCGTCGGTTGTCACCACGCCGGTGTCCTGGACCAGCGCCGACAACGTCGAACTTTCGTTGTAGTTCGCCCTCAGGCCGAAGCGGCCCCGCTCCGTTTCCCGCTGCCAGCCAAGGCTGACGTTGGGGTCTTCACGGTCCTTGATAATGGCCGTGTCGGACGAGCGCAGCACTTGCACGCCCAAACCAAAACTGAACTCGTCGCGGCCGAGCGTGCCGACCAGGCCAAAGTCAGGCGCAATGATCGTGCGCGTCACTGCCTTTTCGTCAGACGTCAACAGCAAGGGGTTGCTGTCATACTCGACCGTCGTCGGTACGGCAACCGAACTGTGCCAGATAGCGGCATGAACCATCCCCGAGTACGGCAAAATCAAGAGTGCTGTGGCAACACCCGTATTTCTGAGAAGCGGCATTCTGAGCCTTACTGCACATGGCAAGATCAAGGTACGATCAATGTGTCACCAGCGCGCAGTTGGAAATTGGTGGACATGTCGCGCCCAGACACCAAATCCTTGTAGCGTACTGGCAGTACTTTTTGTGAGTCGCCGTTTTGGCGAACAACTTTTATTTCGCTTTCGTCCGCAAACTTGTCCAGGCCGCCTGACATGCTCAGCGCCTGCAACACTGCCGTGGGTCCATACATTTCAACCGGCCCAGGCTTGATCACTTTACCTTGCACGTAGACGAGATTGCCAGCCGTACTGGTGACCACGACGCTTACATGCGGATCGGCCAGGAAGGGTTCGAGTTTGACTTTGATTTTCTGCGCGACGGTCGTGACATCAAGACCGGCGACATCGACGCGCCCGGCAAGGGGGAAGGTGATACTGCCATCGGGCAGGACCGTGGTTTCCTGGCGCAGGCTTTCTTCCTGCCACACGGAAATCATCAATTTATCGCCGGCACTGAGCTGGTAAACCGGACTCTGATCTTCGGCATGGCTGGTACCCACCCCAACCAGCAGCACGCAGAGCACAGAACACATCAAACGCACCATGGGGGATCCCTCCAGGCAAGTAGCCATGTAAAGAGCACTATGTGAGAACAACAAAAAACAGCTTCTCGCTCCACACCGGTCAAACCACCTGTTGCGACAGTTGACCGCGACACCACAAACCACTCACTGCAACCAGGCAACCTTCAGGTTGTCGGCAAGTGGAATATAGCAACGGCTCGCGAATTGACAAGCTGCGACCCCTGATGCCAACGACCTCGCGTCAAATGCCCGACAGGGCACCCAAGTCGTTGACTCTCCTTGTAAAAATCAAACTTTTCTTCGGTTAGCCACGACGACGAAGCCGATGACAGCGACTGCGAAGAGCCAGCCAGCCGTCGCCAACGGAATTACACTCGCCTGGTTGATGTAGGAGTCGGCAGCGCGCGCCGCGCCACTCAAAAGTATCAATAAAAATATAGATTTAATGAACAGTGTCGAGCGCATGATCCCCTCCTGACAAAGAGGATAAACACGGGGAAGGAAGTGTCTTATTAGCTGCTGATTGGAGCTTATGGGCACAATGATATTACGTCAACGATCCGACACCATAATATATCTCAATGAGGCAGGCCCAATATCGTCAAAAAGTTGCCAGGTTAAATTTGTAGGCTTTTGCGCGTTACGCCCCATTGACCGAAGACGTTGATTCCATTGCAAAACCCTTACGCGACGAGTCTGAACATACGCCGTGCCCTACCCGGGCTCACCGCGCGGGTTGTCACTGCGTTGAAACGGCCGATGTGTTTCACGGCTGATAACCAAAATGCTAATCGTTGTAAGTCCAACCCAGATTTGACGCATTCCAGGCTCTGCGTGAACAGTCTTGAGACGAAGGTCAGACAAGGGGAAAACAGCCGAGGAAGCGGCGTTTACGGGTTGTAAATGAGCCTTCCGAGGCTGTTCTCAACGCAGCATCATCGGGTAGCGAGGCTTTTCGTACAGAGCTTAGGCCTCGCGTGCCGGTGAGAGGGGGACGCGGTACAGGCAACCGGTTTATGACGGCAGTAGATCCAGTGTGCGCTCAACCTCGTCGATATCGATCTTGAAACCCTCGCCGTCCGGTGTCCCGACCACAAAACCGAAATGCTGGTGATCACGATCGGTCATGAACTTGTAGTAGCTGACGAACCGGTTAGGCGGTTGTAGCGCCAGCACCGAGCCTCCGTCCTGAAGTACATTCACGCCGTGCGCCAACTGGCTGCCTTCAACACCTATCACCGTTCTAGCACCTGCACAGGCCGCCACGATGCTCGGCACATCGGTTTTGAGGGGATTGATGATGCGAAAGCCTCGGTGCTTGCGCAGGTGCTCGGCAATCTCAAGCTCGTTGCGCAACAGCCGTAGTTCGCCATCGCCACCGCGCAACAGGAAAACACCAGGATGGGGCGCATGCTCGACATGGGACAGCAACTTCTCCCCCATGCCCCGGTAACGCAGGTGCCTGTTGCGGTTATTGCTCTGGTCGTCGAACAACACCAGTTCGCGAATGAAGGCATTACGCAAACGCAGCGGCCGCATGCCCAACCAGTCTTCATATGCAGGGGCCTGGGCGAACAAGGGGAATTTCGCCGAAGGCGCTGTAGTAATCGGTACGCCCTCATTACAAGCCAACGGATACGTCGCGCAATCCTCCATCAACCAGGTGCCGAACCAGGAGTTGCCGTGCAGCGTGCAATAGGCCGCCGCACGCTCGATTTCATGCTCTACGACAATTCCGGGAAAATGCGTAGGGCGCAAGGACAGCCAGTGGCAGGCATCGTCCTTGTACAGGGCACCGTCGATCAACCATACATCCTTGATCAGGTAGCCTCGCGTGGCGCCATGGTCGACGGTCAAGCCGCCTTCCATCGTCCGGCGCGGGTGCTCGAAGGGATGAAATTCCCAACCGGTTACACGCTCCAGCTGGTTGGGCAGGAAGATAGCGCGTGGCGACACAGTGGTCTCACTCGGGGCAATCTCCCAACTTTTCTCGGCAATGCTTTTAAGGTCGATCTCTGCCTGTCGGGAGAACCGTTTGCGGGCGATGTATTTGTAGGCGGCCAGCGTCAATTTTTTTCGACCCCTAGCAGGTGTGGCACTGAAGGGCGTGACATCGCTTCCCATAGTGAGCTCCCAAGGCTGCGCGGCTAATCGCCAAAAAATCAGCTGATCCGTGTTCTTCCTTAATGCGGATCAATTGGACAACACCCTTTCCATCTTGGGCGGGGACTGAACGTCGGCATAACGACTGCGCAAGGTTTCGACGAATTGCTCGGCAGCCGTCCGTGCGCCATAGAGATAAATCTTGTGCAGGCCGCCGAACACCATTTCACGGTAACGGCTGGCAATCTCTTCTTCGCTCGGCCCCTCAGGCAGGCCCAGGTGAAGTGTCAACTTGTTGCCTTCGACGGCAAACAAGGGGGTGTCCCACAAAAACCGGGCAATGCCGGTCTTGGGTAAACGAACGAACAGGTAGCCGTAGTTGCCGAAGGGGTCGACATCGCCACCGCGCCGTCGTTTCCATTTCAGCAGCCCGTCATCGGGCCGCGCCAGGCACATGCCGATGTCGTAATAGTCGAAGCCGTTGGCCAGCGCCCACTCAAGGGCCATGAACGTGGTGATCGAATTGACCTCGCGCAGTTTTCTGGCGTCCGAAAACACAGCCTCGCAATAGCCGAAGCGCACCGTACTCCAGTAGCGCTTGCCACCTCGAACGACTTCGCATCCCAGATGACAGGCCACGACTTCGTCGCCCAGGGTGATCAGGTCGAGACGGCCAAAGCCCTTGGCCAGGCGCAGCACCTCTTCACTGGGGATCTGCACCGCCCTGCCGCCTTGCCGGGCGGTGGCATAGGGGCGAAGCAACTGCGTATCGGCCATTGCGATGTCCTCATCGGACAACGCCTGACGCATGCTGTAAAGCGGCCGGTTCTTACGGATGCTGCGCCTCAACTCGCTGTCGTAGCGTGCGGTGATATCCTCCAGCGACCGACCAAGCGGCACCACGGCGCTCAGATAATGGGGAACCGTCAAGGCGCCTGAGGTGGGCATTTCGCTGACTACCACCACATGCCCCGATGCAACCGGCGTCGAGTGCCCCTCGCCCGCCTCCCCTTGCTCCTTGCCGGAAATCAGTACCTGAGCCAGCTCGCGCTGTTGCTTTCTGCCGATGTACAGCACCTCGTACGGACTCTCCTGACCCAGCCGGAAGCGAGCCACCTCCCAACGCCAGACACATGCCCGCCCCATCAGCTCACGTATCTTGTGCGAAGCAGTCTTGATCTCGTAACGCGTGGAGGGAGAGATGAATGTGCGAGCAACCGCCGCCAAGGTCTTTTTCATTGCTTCTTCGACGTCCTGTGATGTTGTCTGTGGGCAGGTCGGAAAAAGATCTGGATACATCGCGAAACGTGTATTTAAACACTTGATACGCATGACTTAATCAGAAAATAATGCGCGCCTATTCAGCGATAATTAAAGATGCAAGGCTACCCCTTTGCAAGCGGCACTTTGACACCATCGAGTGCTGTTTTATGGCGTCAATATTTCTTTGACTGAAGTTCTCTTTGAGTACCTCGGTTTATCGCGTATTGCGCCGTTTTAAACCACTCGTCGTTTTCAACACCCCAGCTATTCTTTTGCCCAATGGCTTGGCGTGTCGTTTGCAACATCGGTTTTCGCCGCCAAGCAAGACGACATTCCGACGCAGCAACGGCCAACTTTTATTGCCTACCCACGCGTGCAATGGCGCCTGGTCAGTCACCGGAGATGTAACGTGTCAACGCTTAGTGAAATTGCTATGAACCACGCCAAAATGGCCAAAGGGTTGGCAGAACACACCGCAGAGCCGCCATTGCGGCAGCCAGTGGTCGTCGGGGGCTTCGAGATCAGCGCCTTGGAATTGACGCAGCCCCCCTGCAATGTCGAGGTTCAGGAGCGCTACCTGGACCAGCCCTGCCTGGCCGCCCTGTAATCGCTCGGACGACGCACCGCCGGCGCCTGTCAGGCGCCCGTCGATCGCTGGCGTTGTGGATGTTGGTGCAACCAACGCTGGAACTCGGCAGCGGGCATCGGCCGCCCCAGCAAATAGCCCTGCCCCTGGTCGCAGCCTGTGTTGCGCAGGAAGTCGTATTGCGCCTGGGTTTCGATCCCCTCCGCGGTGATGCGATAACCCAGGGCGTGCCCCAGGTCGACGATGGCCCGGGCCACCGCCACCGCATCATCGTCTTCGGGCAAGTCCTTGATGAAGGCACGGTCAATTTTCAGATGGTCGATGGGCAAGGCGCGCAAATAGGCCAAGGATGAATACCCAGTACCAAAGTCGTCCACGGCCGTTGCGACACCCATCGCCTGCAGCTGGGCCAGTACCGCGCAGGCCTGCTGCTGGCTTTCCATCAACAGGCTCTCGGTGATTTCCACCTCCAGCAGGCTGGGCGACAAGCCGTGCCGCTCCAGGGCCAGTGCCAAGGTGCTGACATAATCGCTACGTTCGATCTGCAGTGCCGCCACGTTGATCGCCAATGGCCCGGGCAGGCAGTCGTGGTCCCTCCAGGCTGCCATCTGCGCGCAGGCCAGCTCCAGCACCAGTTCGCCCAGGGGAATGATCAAACCTGTACGCTCGGCCAGCGGGATGAATTCACCGGGGGAAACCAGGCCATGCTCCGGGTCTCGCCAGCGCAATAACGCCTCCACCCCTTCCAACCGACCGCTGAACAGGTCGAGCTTAGGCTGGTACCACAGCTCGAATTCATTGTTCTGCAGCGCCCGGCGCAGATTGCGCTCCAGTTCCAGGCGTTGTTGCAAGCGCTCGGTCATCTCAGGCTGGTAAGGCTGCCAGGCATTGCGTCCGCCCTCCTTGGCTGCGTACATCGCGGTGTCGGCATGTCGTAACAGGCTGTCGGCGTCCGCACCATGCTGCGGGCACCAGGCCAGACCGATACTGCCTGTGACCAGGCCAGCATTGCCGTTGAGGTCGAATGGCCGTTGCAAGCAGCGCAACAGTGCGCGCACCTGCTGGTTCACCTGACCCTGGCTACCCTGGAGCATGAACACGAACTCGTCCCCCCCCAGGCGACACACGCGGTCGGCACTGTCGAGCTCCTGGAGAAAACGGGCGGTAGCTTGCTGCAGCAGCAAGTCGCCCATGGCATGGCCGAGGCTGTCGTTTACCTGCTTGAAACCGTCGATGTCGAGCATCAACACCGCCAGGCCACGTCCCTGGGTGATAGCCTGGGTCAGTTGCTGCTGGAACAGCACACGATTGGGCAGCCCGGTGATGGTGTCGTAATGAGCGGAGCGCTCAAGCTTGGCCTGGGATTCGCTGAGTTCCACGTTCCGCAGGTGCAACAGACGCTGCTTGCGGCTCAGTTGCGAGATGCACAGGGTAAGCAGCCCGGTACAACCCAGCGAGAACAGGAACCAGGGGGAAGCCAGCAGCCCTGGAAACAACGGCCAGCCGTGAAGCGGCGCGGCCACCAGCTGCCAGTGCCCACCCGGCACCTCCACCGGCAGACTGAGCAGCGGCCTTTCGAACAACCGTGCATCCCCCCAGATCATGGCGCCCTCACCGCCTTTGCCATCGACACCGCGCAAGGCGATGGCAATGTTCAGGTCAGGCCGCAAACCGGCCGAAACCAGCAGCCGCTCCACATCGGTCACCACCGACACGCTGCCCCAATAACGCTTGGCGCTCCCCTCGTCAGCCATGAACACCGGCCGCCGATAGATCAGCGCCGTGCCCCCCTGGTACAGGTGCACCGGGCCGGCCAGTATCGGCTGATGCCGCTCCCTGGCCGCCTGCAACACCGGATACTGGTCCGGCAGACTGCGATAATCCAGGCCAATGACCGCCTGGTTACCCTTGCGCGGATAGATATCGCGGATCACGTCGTTGGGGGCCAGCGCCACATGGCGCATGTAAGGCACCGACGCCAATGCCTCGCGTGCCATGACACGAAAATGCTCAGGGCTGATACCACCATCGGCGGCAATTAATTGCGCGATGCCTTCGGTCTCGCCGAACGCCGCGCGTAACTGCGCCTCCAGCGCTGCGCGCACTCCCGACAACTGCGCGCTCAAGGTGCTGACCTGGTCGCTGCGTTCACGCTGGACATCGAGCCGGCCAAGCAACACCGACAAGCCGATACCGACCAGGGCGAAACCGATGGGCAACAAACGGCTGGCATGACGGCGAATGGCCTCTGACGTCGGGGCCGGCTCGTCTGGAGATGGGTAAAAAATGCTCATGGTCCCGATGCTGGAGGTCGATTGACTGTGTATCGGCGCAAACCGGGCAATGTTGAGCCAGACTGGTGTTTTTCTTCCGGCGGGTGCATGCTCAGGTGCTGAAGCGTTTCACCCTGCCAAATATGTGAGGTGCAGTACCCATGGACCGTCTGCTCGATTCGCTGTTTCCCACTGCCGATGACATCCCCGAAGCGTGGCGCCTGGGAGCGCCGCTGGAACAGCGCGAATACCTCGTCAATGGCGAGTTGAAGCGCTGGGACGGCCCCCTGGCCACCGTCCGCAGCCCGGTCTGGATCAAGGAAAGCGATACAGAGCGCCAAGTCATCCTCGGCAGTGCGCCGCTGCTCGATGCCGATACCGCACTCACCGCCCTCGATGCCGCGGTGCAGGCCTACGACAAGGGCCGCGGTGCCTGGCCGACGATGCGCGTAGCAGAGCGCATCCAGCACGTTGAAACCTTCCTGGCCCGCATGCTTGAGCAACGCCAGGCAGTGGTCAAGCTACTGATGTGGGAAATCGGCAAGAATCTCAAGGACTCGGAAAAAGAGTTCGACCGCACCTGCGACTACATCGTCGACACCATCAACGCCCTCAAGGACCTCGACCGCCGCTCCAGCCGTTTCGAGCTGGAACAGGGCACCCTTGGCCAGATCCGCCGAGCGCCGCTGGGCGTGGCACTGTGCATGGGGCCATACAACTACCCACTCAATGAAACCTTCACCACGTTGATCCCGGCACTGATCATGGGCAACACCGTGGTGTTCAAACCGGCCAAGTTCGGCGTTCTGTTGATTCGTCCGTTGCTCGAAGCCTTCCGCGACAGTTTCCCGCCAGGTGTCATCAACGTCATCTATGGCCGTGGCCGCGAGACCGTCAGTGCCCTGATGGCCAGTGGCGACATCGACGTGTTCGCCTTCATCGGCACCCACAAGGCGGCGAGTGACTTGAAGAAGCTTCACCCGCGCCCGCACCGCCTGCGTGCCGCCCTGGGCCTGGACGCCAAGAACCCCGGCATCGTGTTGCCCGAGGTTGACCTGGACAACGCGGTGGAAGAAGCCGTCACCGGCGCCCTGTCGTTCAATGGTCAGCGCTGCACGGCGCTGAAGATCCTGTTCGTGCACGAGGATGTGGTCGATGCCTTCCTCGACAAGTTCCAACGCAAGCTCGCTACCCTCAAGCCGGGCATGCCATGGGCGCCGGGCGTAGCGCTGACCCCGCTGCCCGAGCAGGGCAAGGTCGACTACCTCGACGGCCTGGTAGCCGATGCCATTGCCAAAGGCGCGCGGGTGCTCAACGAAGGGGGTGGGCAAAGCCGAGGCTCGTTCTTCTACCCCGCCCTGCTCTACCCGGTGGCACCGAGCATGCGTGTCTACCATGAGGAGCAGTTCGGCCCGCTGGTGCCGGTGGTGCCCTACCGCGACCTGCAGACGGTGGTCGACTATGTGCTCGACTCCGACTACGGCCAGCAACTGAGTCTATTCGGCAACGACCCGCAGACCATTGGCAACCTGGTCGACACCTTCGCCAACCAGGTAGGCCGCATCAACATCAATGCACAGTGCCAGCGAGGGCCTGACACGTATCCGTTCAATGGCCGCAAGAACAGCGCCGAGGGCACGTTGTCCGTACACGATGCCCTGAGGGTGTTCTCGATTCGGACCCTGGTGGCGACCAAGTTCCAGGAGGCCAACAAAGCATTGATCAGCGAGATCATCCGTAACCGTCAGTCGAGTTTCCTGACCACTGACTACATCTTCTGATGTCTTGCAACCGCCAGTTCAGGCTGGCGGTATAACGTTTATAGGAATTTGTTCTAACCACCCTGTCGATTTTTCAAGCGCGCAAACGACTCTATGCAGTAGGTAACGTTGGGAGGCTCGCTCGCCGGGTCTTCCGGCATCCACGTCAAAGGAGCGATGAAAAATGACAGTCAAACCCATCCCCGAAGGCCAGCACAGCATCACCCCCTATCTGGGTATCAAGGATGCGAGCAAGGCCATCGAGTTTTACAAGAAAGCCTTCGGCGCCATCGAGATGTTTCGCCTCGATGGCCCGGATGGCCGTGTCGGCCATGCCGAGCTGAAGATCGGCGACTCGTCGTTGATGCTCGCCGACCCTTGCGACATGGAAGGCAGCCTCAAGGCCAGCCAAACCATCAGTGCACCCGCCGTTGGCCTGCACCTGTACGTCGCGGACTGCGACAGCGTCTATGCCCAAGCAATCGCCGCTGGCGCCACCCAACTGCATCCGCTACAAGACCAGTTCTATGGCGACCGCAGCGGCACCTTGAAAGACCCGTTCGGCAACCTCTGGTTCATCTCAACCCACAAGGAAGACCTCAGCGTCGAGGAGATACGCGCACGCGCCGCGAAAATGTTCGGCGGCAACTGAGCGCCAGGCAGCTTGCCTCACGCTTGAAGTTGAAACCCGCGCGGCTTTGCTTGAAGCTTGGGGCTCGTAGCTTGGAGCTGCTCAATGCGAATCATCGACAAGACCGCCGCGCTGGTGCGCAGCCTCACGCCCGCTGAAGAGGAGCTGCTGGTCGGCTTCGCCAACGGCACACTCGCCGGCCCACGCCTACTGCAGGCTAACCAGTGGCTGATGAAAGTGCGCAGCGCCAACCAGTGGCTGGCATGCGACTGCCGCAAGGACGCCCTGCCCGTGCTCAATGTCACGCTAAACGGCAACACTGGCACGCTGTTTCTAAAGAACAACCCCGGCACTGCGGAACATGCTCCAGGCTGCCCATTCAGCAAGGATGAGCGCGAAGACAGTGAGGACGAGCAAGCGCCCAGTTCGCCGGTTGCCTGGCTTGCGCCTGATACACCACTGCGTCTGATCGGTGACTTCCAAAAGGCTGGCGACGGCGTTGAAACCAGCGAGCGACGCGAACAGCAGCGCTTGCTGTCGCTGCTGCTGACCTGGATGGAGACCAGCGGCCTCAATCTGTATGCCTCGCACCTGAAGAAGGACCTTACCGGGCAGTTCGCCGAGCTGCGTGGCGTGGCCAGTCGCTACCCATTGCTGGCGCGGGTGCCAGCCAGCAATTACCTGGAAACCCGCCTGGACATGAAGCACATGATGATGCTCAAGGCCAGGCTGCGCGAAGCGACGGTGTTCGGCAACCACCGCCGCCATGGGCTGATACTCGACTGCGTCGACCAGATCAAGGGGCGCAAGCTGTTCAACAACCGCAACGAGGACGGCTTCGACTTCCAGGGCCACCACCTGTACTGGGGCGGCAGCCGCGCATCCGGGCCGTTGCTGGCGTTGGCGCTCTACTCGCCGACCACGGCCGGCAGCCATTTCTATGAGCTGATTCACGTGGCCAGCGTGCCGGTGCTGTCGCGAGTTCACCTGTTCCCGGTGTACCGTGACGAAGAGCGCGAGCCGCTCAAGGCGCTGGTGTCGTTGATCGACTGGATGGCCAGCAAGGGCGTGAAGGTGCAGATGCGCAGACCGGTGATTGGTGGCCAGGTGATGGACGAGTTGGTGCTCACGTCGGACCAGGATCGCGTGTTGTCGGTATCGTTGCTGGAAAAGCCGCTGGGGCCAGAGCCTGAGACCGAACATTTCAAACGCTACGCCGACTTCAAGAGCTTGGAGACCTTCCGCAAGTATGTGGCGGGGTTCTTCATGCGGGAGCGCTGAAGTGCTTTTTTGGGGGGTGGATGCTTGGCGGCGCTGGTGAGATCGAGCGCCGCCCGCGCGGCGCATCGCGAGCAAGGCTCGCTCCTACGTTTGTTGCGGGCCAGTAACGTCAGTGACAGGCGCGCGCGTCCGCCTGGTTTGTACGACCCCATATTGCGCCGTGCTCTAAAGCGTTCGCGCGCATATCCCACAGATTCATTGGCCCGAAACCGACGTAGGAGCCTTGCTCGCGATGCGCCGCGCGGGCGGCGCTCGATCTACGCATCACCTCCTAACACAAGACCGCCACTTCACCGCCCCTACCTCCCCGGAATCACCCAAGAAACAACCGATACGCCGGGTTATCCGTCTCGTCCCAAAACCGATAGCCCATCTCGTCCAACGCCTGCGGCAAGCTGCCCTGCTCGTCGTCCGGCACTTCCAACGCCGCAAACACCCGGGCCTCGGCTGCTCCGTGGTTGCGGTAATGGAACAAACTGATGTTCCAGCGCTTGCCCAGACGCTCCAGGAAGCCCAGCAAGGCCCCCGGCCGCTCGGGGAACTCGAAGCGCAGCACCCGCTCATTGGCGCCTGGTGCCGCGTGGCCGCCGACAGTGTGACGAACGTGCAACTTGGCCAGTTCGTTGTCGGTCAGGTCGAGTACGTTGTAGCCCTGTTCGCGCAAATGGTTCAGCAGTTGCTCGCGCGGATCATGCAGCGGGTGCGTCTGAACGCCCACGAACAGCCGCGCTTCCTTGCCTGGATAATAGCGGTAGTTGAACTCGGTGATCTGCCGCTTGCCCAGCGCCTGGCAGAAGGCGCGGAAGCTGCCTGGCTGCTCAGGGATGGTCACGGCGATGATCGCCTCGCGCTGCTCGCCCAGTTCGGCGCGCTCGGCGACATGGCGCAGGCGGTCGAAATTGACGTTGGCGCCCGAGTCGATGGCAACCAGAGCCTTACCCTGCACGCCTTCACGGGCTACGTATTTCTTGATGCCCGCCACGGCCAGGGCGCCGGAAGGCTCGGTGATCGAACGGGTGTCGTCGTAGATGTCCTTGATCGCCGCGCACAGCTCGTCGCTGCTGACGGTGACCACCTCATCGACGAAGTGACGGCACAACTCGAAGCAATGCGCGCCGATCTGCGCCACCGCCACGCCGTCGGCGAAAGTACCGACCTGGGGCAGAATCACCCGTTCACCGGCGGCCATGGCAGCCTGCAGGCAATTGGAATCCTCCGGTTCGACACCGATGACCTTGACCTCGGGGCGCAGGTACTTCACGTATGCGGCAATGCCCGCCACCAGTCCGCCGCCGCCAACCGGCACGAAGATCGCGTGCAGCGCACCTGGGTGCTGGCGCAGGATCTCCATCGCAACGGTGCCCTGCCCGGAAATGACATCCGGGTCGTCGAACGGAGGCACGAAGGTCGCCCCCTCATCGTCCGCCAGCTTCAGGGCATGGGCCAACGCGTGGGGGAAGCTCTCGCCGTGCAACACCACATGGCCGCCACGGGAGCGCACACCTTCGACCTTCAGCGACGGGGTGGTAGTGGGCATGACGATGGTCGCTTTGATCCCCAGGTGCGCCGCCGCCAACGCGACACCCTGGGCGTGGTTGCCAGCCGATGCAGTGATCACCCCGCGCTCACGCTGCGCCGTGCTCAAGCGTGACAGGCGGGTGTAGGCACCGCGGATCTTGAACGAGAACGTCGGTTGCAGGTCTTCACGCTTGAGCAGCACCTGGTTGCCCAGGCTTGCCGACAACGCCGGAGCGACTTGCAAGGGAGTCTCGATCGCCAGGTCGTACACCGGCGCGGCGAGAATGCGCCGAACCTGTTCCGACAGCAGTTGCTGGGGGGTGACGAGGGGACGCGGGCTGACACTGAGGTTGGTCATCGATGACTCCTGGTTGTTTTCACGTTGCCCAGGAGTCAGAGAGAAAAAACCCGCCTCCAGGGCGGGTTCGGTGCACGTACGCGCTAGCCCGCCAAACTGATAATGGCGGTAATAATAATGGCGTTGGCGTGCGGGAATGTGTTCATGGGTAGGGAAGTTATCCCGCCGCTAAGCAGGAAGTCAACACTTTGCTTCTTGCGCCGAGACCGGCACATCGAACACTTTGTCGAAGCCCCACTGGAACACGAACGCGTACACGAAGAAGAACACGAACAGTGCCAGGTTGGTGAGCAACGCCGCCCACAAGCTGATGTCCATCCAGTACGCCACCAGTGGCAACAGTATCAACACCAGTCCGCCCTCGAAGCCCAGCGCATGCAGGAACCGCCGCCACAACGTGCGGGTGCGCTGGCGCTGACGCGCCTCCCAACGCTCGAAGGCCCAGTTGAAGCCCATGTTCCAGCTCATGGCGATGCCCGACATCAGCACTGAAAGCACCGTCGAATGGGCCATGCCTGCATCGAACATCAACGACAACGCCGGCGCCACGCACGCCACGGCGATGATTTCGTAAAGGATGGCCTGAACGACCTTGCGGGCCTTGCCTTGCATGTGGGGCTCCTGAGTCACGCGAAAGCGAACGGTACGCCGGTTGACGGGCATGTTCAACGTGCACATTCAGCGCGCCTGCCGGATTGGACAAGCTCTGGTTCCCCTGCTTGTATCTAAATCCTGCAAGCGCGACGCAATCGTACAACTTCGGACATGGAATCGGACGAGGAGCACGACGATGTCCAAAACCGTCATGATGGTATTCGGTACCCGCCCTGAAGCGATCAAAATGGCACCGTTGGCACGCGTACTGCGCGATTGCCCGGCGCTCGACCTGCACATCTGCTCCACCGGCCAGCACCGGGAAATGCTTGAACAGGTGCTCACCGCCTTCGGTCTGACCGTCGACCAGGACCTCAAGGTCATGACCCAGAACCAGACCCTCAACGGGCTGGCACGCGATCTGCTCGACAAGATCGACAAAGCCTACGAGCAGGTACAACCCAAGATCGTGCTGGTCCATGGCGACACCACCACCAGTTTCATCGCCGCCCTGGCAGCGTTCCACCGGCACATCCCCATCGGTCATGTCGAAGCCGGGCTGCGCACCGGCAACCTCCAGCAACCCTGGCCGGAGGAAGCCAACCGACGTTTGACCGGGGTGATCGCCGACCTGCATTTCGCACCCACCACCAAGGCTCGTGACAACCTGCTGCACGAGGGTGTGCCGTTGGAGCACATCGAGGTGACCGGCAACACGGTCATCGACGCCCTGCTCTGGATGCGCGAACACCTGACGCGCAGCCACTGGCGCCCTGCTGCCGACTCGCCGCTCGGCAAGTTGCGCGACGATCAGCGCATGGTCCTTGTCACCGGCCACCGCCGTGAAAACTTCGGCGCGGGCTTCGAGCGTATTTGCCTGGCCCTGGCCGAACTGGCGCTGCGTTACCCGGACGTGCAATTCGTCTACCCGGTGCACCTCAACCCACAGGTGCAAAAAGCCGTGTATGGCGTGCTGTCGGGCCGCGAGAACGTTCACCTGGTCGCCCCCCAGGACTACCAGCACTTCGTCTGGCTGATGAACCGTGCCTACCTGATCCTCACCGACTCCGGGGGCGTGCAGGAAGAGGCGCCCGCGCTGGGCAAGCCGGTGCTGGTGCTGCGCAAGGTGACCGAGCGACCCTCGGTGCTCGAAGGCGGCACGGTCAAGCTGGTCGGTACCCTGACCGAACGCATCGTCAAGGAGACCAGCCAACTGCTCGACGACCCCGAGGCGTACAGCAAGATGGCCAGGGTCTTCACCCCCTTTGGTGATGGTCACGCCAGCGAGAAGATCGCCGATCGCCTGAGCGACTGGCTGGACGCCACCGCCGTTAAACGAGATGACGCATGAGCCTGGCTTTCATCGACTTCCTCACTTATGTGCTGTTCGGCCTGAAAATCCTCGCCATCATCCTGGCGACACTGATGTTTCTGCTGGGCCTGGACGACTTGTTCATCGACCTCTGCTATTGGTGCCGAAAACTGATCCGCCGCTTCCGGATCTATGACAAATACGAAAAAGCCGACGAAAAACGCCTGTACGAAGTGCCGGAAAAACCGCTGGCGATCATGGTCCCGGCCTGGAACGAAGTCGGTGTGGTGGGTGAAATGGCCCGCCTGGCCGCCTCGACCATCGACTACGAGAACTACCAGATCTTCGTCGGCACCTACCCCAACGACCCGCAGACCCAGGCCGATGTCGATGCCGTTTGCCTGCACTATCCCAACGTCCACAAGGTGGTCTGTGCCCGCCCCGGCCCGACCAGCAAGGCTGACTGCCTGAACAACATCATCGACGCCATCCTCAGGTTCCAGGACGATGCACGCATCGAGTTCGCCGGCTTCATCCTGCATGATGCCGAGGACGTGATCTCGCCCATGGAACTGCGCCTGTTCAACTACCTGCTGCCGAACAAGGACATGATCCAGATCCCGGTGTACCCCTACGCACCGGAGTGGAAAGGCTTCACCGCCGGGCACTATGTGGACGAGTTCGCCGAGAACCATGGCAAGGATGTGATCGTGCGCGAGGCACTGACCGGCCAGGTGCCCAGTGCCGGGGTCGGGACCTGTTTCAGCCGCCGGGCCATCAGCGCCCTGCTCGAAGACGGTGACGGCATCGCCTTCGACGTGCAGAGCCTCACCGAAGACTACGACATCGGCTTTCGCCTGAAGCAAAAGGGCATGAAGTGCATCTTCGCCCGCTACTCGATCACCGACCCGGCGCTTGCGCTCAAACACGACTGGCGCGTGGGCATGAGCCGCGAGTTTTCCCAGGTCATCTGCGTGCGCGAGCACTTTCCTCGTGACTGGCAGCATGCCATCCGCCAGAAATCTCGGTGGATCGTCGGTATCGTGTTCCAGGGCACCAGCAACCTGGGCTGGAGCCGCAAGGGCGCGCTTAACTACTTCCTCTGGCGCGACCGCCGCGGGCTGTTCGCCTACCTGCTCAGCTTCCTGGTCAACTTACTGTTCCTGGTGCTGCTGGCGATGTGGCTGGTGACGGTGATCGCCCCCGATTCCTGGCGTTTCATGTCGATTCTGGGAGACAGCTGGCTGCTCTCGACACTGCTCTGGCTCAACGGGTTCATGCTGCTCAACCGCTTGTTCCAGCGTGGCTGGTTCGTCACCCGTTACTACGGCATCGGCGAGGGGCTGCTGTCAGCGCCCCGGATGATGTGGAGCAACTTCGTCAACTTCTTTGCCAACCTGCGCGCCTTGCGCCAGGTCATGGAAATGGGTGACTCGCGGCGCGTCGCCTGGGACAAGACCACCCATGAGTTCCCCGCCCTCACCTCGCCGGCACGTACTCCATTGGGTCAGCGCCTGGTAGCCAAAGGGCTGATCAGCGAGGAACAACTGCAACAAGCCATCACCAGCCCGGTACGTCGCCGCCTTGGCCGCGAGCTGCTGCTGCGCGGCTGGATCAACAGCGAACAACTGGTCGAAGCCCTGGCCGAGCAGCTGGACCTGCCCTGGGCACCGCTGAACCCGTTCAAGCTCGATCGGCAACTGATCGCCAAGCTGCCCCGCAAGCTGGCAACGCACTATGGTGTCCTGCCAGTAGCCGAAGACGGCGACACCCTGATCCTGGCCAGCGAAAGCCCGGTCAGCCAGGTATCGCTCGGCGTCATCAGTCGCCAACTCAAGCGTCCAGTCAAATGCCGCCTGGCCCCACAGGGCCGGGTTACCTTGGGCCTTCGCTATCACTACCCAAGCCGCTGGCAAGAGCCCGAGGTCCACGAGATGCTGCAGGTGCTGGAGCGCCACCAGGACGATACCGACCTGCTAGAGCGGGTCAGTCAGCATCAGGTGATGCTGGGCACACTACTGCAGGTGCGTGGCATGGTCCCGGTCACCCTGTTCAACCAGGCGTTGATCGACTTCGACCCACAGATGCAAAGCCTCGGCGAGCACTTGATCGCCCGCGGCATCATCACCGAGGAGGTGCTGCAACAGGCCCTTGCCGAACAGGCCAGCGAACAGCAGGCCGCCTTTGACCTGACGCGGGAGGTGGTATGAAGCCGCGCGTTACCCTCTCTATCGGCCTGTTGCTGTGCACCACCGCCGTGCCCGTCCTGGCCGCGCCCATGACCGAGTTCCAGCGTTTTACCAGCTACCCCTTCATGGAGCGCAGCTACCGCGAAGCGAAGAAGGACAATTGGGTCGAAGTGGAACGCCTGACCCGGCATGTGCTCAAGCGTGTACCCAACAATGACGAGGCTCGCGCCCTGCTGGTGGAGGCCTTGGCCCACCAGCGCCGCTACAAGGAAGCCGAATCCCTTGCCCAGACGCTGAGCGACAGCCCCGAGTTCGCCGACGCTGTGATGGAGCTTCGCCTGACCTGGATCGAGCAAGACCCGCCACCGGCGAGCCAGGTAGAACGTTGGCTGGCCACCACCGACGGCAATCAACGCGTGCGTTTGTGGCAGGCCTACAGCTTGAGCCTGGCCAAGTTCGGCGGTGCGGCCCGGGCATTGGACTGGCTGAACCAACTGCCGCCAAGAGAGGACGGCCAGGTCATGCGCCTGGTGCGCGCCAACTTCGCCGAGCAGCTGCGCAACTGGAAAGAGACCATCGAACAACTGGAGCCGCTGGCCGAACAAGGCAAACTGCCGGCCAAGGACTGGCAACGGCTGGCCAATGCCTACGTGCAGCAACTGGATGAAAAAGGCCTGACGCGGTTGCTGGATAGCGCCCCATCGCCGCAAGCCGCCAATCAGGCCCGCCTGGCCATGGCCAACCGGGCCATTGCCGTGGGCCATAACGAACAGGCTCAACGTTGGCTGCAGAGCTTGCCCACCGAACAACTGCAACAACCACAGCAGCGCCAACAATTGTGGGAACTGGCACGTGGTGGCGACGATGCCGCGCTGGTTCGGCGCTTGAGCAACGAACTGCAACGCCCCTGCCTGGATACGGTCGACTGGCTGTCGCGCCGCGACCCGGACCTTGCCCGTGAACAGTTCAAGGACTGCACCCCGAGCACCGACGCCCGCGCCTACGCCGTGCTCAAGCAGCGCCTGTATGGCGACCCTCCTCAACCGCCGCAGCCACGCACCGCTGGCGAATGGGAAAGTCGCTACCGGCAAAGCGGCGATCTTGCCGCGCTCGAACAAGTCACTTTCTTGCTGATGGAGCAAGGCCAGCATTCACGCGCCCGCCAACTGATCGAGCAGGCCTTCGACCGCCGCCAAGGCCGACTGACACCTTCCCTGCTGCAGCGCCTGGGCAACCTCTATGCACGCAGCGACGCCCCGCTCGATACCCGGCGCGTACTTGCCCTGGTCCCGAGGGTCGACAGCCATACCCGCGCTCAACTGCTGAGTAGATTGGCCGAAGCCGGCCAGTGCGATGCAGTGCGCCAAGCCATTCCCGCCAACCCTAGCGAAGCAGGCCAGTACCGCGCGCTGGGGCGCTGTGCCATGCCTGACCAACCTGGCGAAGCCGTGGTCTACTACCAGGCCGCCGAACGCCTGGATCCCGGCTCCAGCCGCCTGCCGCTGGCCTATGCCCTGGAAGCCGCTGGCGACTCCGAGTCTGCCTTGCCGATCTGGCGCAGCCTGCCAAGCGATGCCTGGAGCGACAACGCCCGCCTCACCGCCGCGCAAGGTGCGCTCAACGCCGGAGATGCCGAGACCGCCCGACGCTACTGGGACGCCGCCGCCCACACCAGCGCCGACGACTGGGCCCTGGGCGCCGCCATCGCCCAGCGACAGGGCGACCTCCAGACAGCCCTGGACTTCCAGCGTCAGGCACTGGCGCACAGCCCACGGGCCGACCACTACTATGCGGCCTCCAATACCGCGCAACGCGCCGGTGACACCGCGCAGAGCACGGCATGGCTTGCCGAAGCCGTGCGCCTGGATCCTGCCCAACCTCGCTACCGGGCCGACTATGGCATGCGCTTGGCCAGCGCCAGCGACAAGGCTCAACGGCGTCAGTCCATCCCCTACCTGGAGCAGGCGACCCGCGATTTTCCCGAGGACTACCGCCTTGGCGAAACCCTGGCGCTACGCTATGACGAGGTGGAGGACAGTGCCTCCGCGCGGCGCGAGCTGCGCCGCGTCATCGACGTGGAGCAGAATCTGGTCGACGGCGATGATGCGTACGGTAGCCTTGAAGCGCGCATGTACCGCCAGCGCCGCGCCCATGAAACCCTGTCACGGCGCGACACCATCACCCTGGCCAGCACCTGGTCGCCAGCCGGTACCTCGACCAACGACCGCTTCCTGGACAACGGCGTACGTAGCGGCACCTCGCGCAAGGCCCAGTCGCAGAACGTGCAACTGGCCATGTGGGACCACGCGCTAGGTGAAGAACCCAGCCGCAATGGCAGTACGTTGTCGGTCTATGGTCGAGTGCTGTTCGGTGGCCAGAGTCGCAATGAGTATGCCCAGAGCATGGGCACCGGCATCGGCCTGCGCTACAAACCCTTTGGCCGGGCCAACCTCAACCTCTATGCCGAGCTGTACCATCAGCGCCAGATCGATGACGACCACTACCGCGGCCTGAGCCTGGGCGAGCTGCTCAGCCCCAGCAAGGTCGGCAGCAACTGGGGCGACTTGCGCAGCCACGCCGAATCCAGTAACGACCTGTTGTTGCGCGCTACAGCCTCGTTCCTCGACCAAGGCGACTGGCGCAACGATTGGCGGGTGGACGAGGACGACTGGAACGAGCGCTTCCTTTACCTCGATGCCGCCTGGTGGACCCGCGCGGGCGACCATGCCTGGTTATCACGTTTTCAGCAGGGCCACGCCTGGAAACTGCCGGGTACGTCCCCGCAGACGATCATGCCCTACGGCTTCCTTGAGTTTTCCAGCCAGGACCCAAGCAACGACTGGCGTCAGGACTTGCGTACCGGCGTCGGCGTGCGCTGGCAGTGGTGGTTCGACGACGACCGCTACAACGCTTACCGCGGCTCGCTGAAGGTGCGCGCCGAGTACCAGCAGTCGTTGGGCGGCAACCTGTACGAGCGCGCCAACGGCGTGCTGCTTGGTGCGGAGATGACTTTCTGATGCGAACGATCCTGGCAGTCTGCCTGCTCGCACTGTGCCTGCCCGTGGCGGCCGACCAGCGCCTGTTCTACCAACCGCTGGACCGCGATGCCGCTGTGTCCCCTGAGCAATGGCGGCAGCTGTGGCACGCCACCGTTGCGCAAGGCGGCAAGACACTGATCGTGCAATGGAGCGCCTACGGCACCAGCGAGTTTGGCGGCGCCCAGGGCTGGCTGGCTGGCAGCCTGCGCGAAGCCCATGCCCAAGGTCTGGAACTGGTACTTGGCCTGTACATGGACCCGGCCTACTACCAGCGTCTGGACGCGCTCGATGGCGAGGGGCTGGGCAGCTACTGGAAAGCGCAGCTAGGTCGCTCGCTGAGTCAATACAACACCCTTCGCCAGCACTGGGACCTGCCGGTGGCGGGCTGGTACCTGCCCATGGAACTCGATGACCACCACTTTCGTGATGCCGCCCGGCGCGAGGCGCTGTACAGCCAGCTGCAAGCATTCAATCGCAAGCTAGACAAGCCGCTGCACATCAGCGCCTTCAGCGCCGGCACGCTTGCACCAAGGGTCAACGCCGCGTGGCTGGATCAACTGGCCGGGCTAGGCTTGAAGGTCTGGTGGCAGGATGGCGCTGGCACCGCACGGTTGCCTGCACTGGTGCGCCAGGGCTATGAACAGGCGCTGCCGTGCCGGGTGGGCGTGGTGCGTGAAGCGTTCCGTCAGGTCAGCGCTGCGGGACAGACGTTCCGCGCCGAGCCGATGCAGCCTGGGCTGACCGCCGGTTGCCATGCCGAAGCGGTGTTCGCGTTGCGTTACCGACCTTGGGCACGGGGTGTCTTGCCACAGAATTGAGTCGTTGGCTGCGGCCTTATCGCCGACGATAAGCCGGTGCTGACCAGAGCAGTCCTCAAAGGATTAGTTGATGCTGAGAACCATCGAAGAACATGTGCGCAAACAGGTCGCGCCCGCCGCCATACGCGCCGAATTCCGCCAACACGAATACGAGGCCATGCGCCGCTTCTGCCAGCTGATCTTCTGCGTCAGCATTGCCATCTGGCTGATCTTCGACCTGATTGTCAGCTACCTGGGCAATCAGGACTTCACCTGGCTATCCGGGTTGTTCCTCGCCGTGATGGGCAGCCTGACCGTGATCCTTGGCTTCACCCGTAAAAGCCACCACTTCGATGTGCTCAACCTGCTGTTCATCGCAGTCATCACCCTTGGCATGCGCCTGGTCATCGATGGCATCCCGATCGCCCTGCGCCCGGTATGGCTGGTACTGGGTACATCCACCGTGCTGTACAGCGCCTCGGTACTGCCGGTACGGCGCTGGTCATTCTTCTGCGCCATGGCGATCACCTGGGCGATGCTCAACCCCTTCTATGGCACCAACATCGACCTCGACGACCTGGAAGCCGCGATGCTGCTGAGCTATGCGGTGTTTCTCAGTGGCCTGGTGATCTACAGCTACCTGCGCATCCGCCAGGCCAAGCTGCACAACTTCTACATGTCCAAAGTGCTGCTCGACCAGGCTTACATCGATGTGCTCACCGACATCCCAAACCGCCGCTCGTTCATGGCCAAGGCGCAACGGCAACTGCAATCGGCCAAGCCCGGCCAGTACCTGGCGATGATCGACATCGACAACTTCAAGAAGGTGAACGATCTGTACGGCCATGACATCGGCGACGAGGTACTCAAGCGCGTGGCCACCCATATCAAGAGCTCAATGGGTCCCTTCGAGTACGCCAGGCTCGGCGGCGAAGAGTTCGCCATTTTCTTCCAGGGCCTGGACCAACATGGCGCCGAGCAGCAGGTCGACAAGCTCTGCCAGAGGGTGCGAGAAGATCTCGGCGCGCACCCGGTCACCATCAGCATAGGGCTCGCCCAAGTGATGGACGGCGACACCTTGACCAGGGCCCTGATCAAAGCGGACCAGGCGTTGTACGAAGCCAAGCACACCGGCAAGGACCGCTTCGTGTTATGGACCGAGCGGCTGTCGGGGCCGGTGTGAGGTTCAAACCATGGCGCGGTAGTCAGGCCCCGTCCTGGTCGCGTAGGAAATCCAACATGCGCTGCGCGTCGCTGACGTCCAGCTTGCCCGGTGCATCAACCTCGATGCGTCGAACCACCAGGTTATCGGCCAGCAAGGCATAGCGCTGCGAACGGCGGCCCATTCCCCGGGCCGAGCTGTCCTGGGCGAGCCCCAAGGCATCGGTGAAGGCGCAGTTGCCGTCCGCGATCATGGCCACCTCGCCTTGCACCGGGAAGGTCTTGCCCCAGGCGTTCATCACGAAGGCATCGTTCACCGCCACACAGAGGATTTCGTCCACGCCCTGGGCAAACAGCTCCGGGGCTGCCGCCAGATATCCGGGCACATGGCGCTGCGAACAGGTTGGAGTGAACGCACCAGGCAAGCCGAAGATCACCACCCGTTTGCCTGCGCAGCGCGCGTGCAGCGAAAACGCCTGCGGGCCTATCGGACAGGCATTGTGCCCCTCGCTGTACTCATGGAGGGTCGCTTCAGGCAGCAGATCACCGGTTTTGATCATGGGGGGCTCCAAAGGCTGAACATGTGGAATGCTTCGCGTCGGGCGTAGTGTCGCAAGCATCCGCCCAGGGTGCCAGCATAACGCCTCCCACCTGCGCTAGCCTCGCAAGGTCGCACCACCCTGTAGTCGGCGTTCAATCTGAGGCACGCTCAAACACCACGCCATGCGCACCATTGCGGAGCAGTCACGCGCACCAACCGATTGCAAGTACGCCATTCGCACCCTCCCCGCCAGCGCTCGATCCCCTCTACATCCGCCCTTGCGCCACAACCTGACCAGTTGGCCATGTTTTTGCTTTACCCAGCAGACCTGCCACCGCACACCAACAGCGAGTTGCCCATGCCCACCGCCACTGCACCTTTGCGTCTCGAGTTGCGCGCTATCACCAAGCGCTACCCCGGCACGCTGGCCAACGACCGTGTCGACCTCACCATCAAGCCAGGCGAAATCCATGCCTTGCTGGGTGAAAACGGCGCGGGCAAAAGCACCTTGATGAAGATCATCTACGGCGTCACCGCGCCAGACAGCGGCGAAGTCCTGTGGCAAGGCCAGCCCGTACGGGTGCGCGATCCGGCGCAAGCCCGCGCACTGGGCATTGGCATGGTGTTCCAGCATTTCTCGTTGTTCGAAACCCTGAGCGTGGCCGAGAACATCGCCCTGGCCCTCGGTCGTGAAGCCGGTACGCCGAAGCAGTTGGAGCCGCGCATTCGCGAGGTGTCACAGCGCTACGGCATGGGTCTGGCGCCGGAGCGTCTGGTGCATAGCCTGTCGATTGGCGAGCGTCAGCGGGTGGAAATCGTGCGTTGCCTGATGCAGGACATTCGCCTGTTGATTCTCGACGAGCCCACCTCGGTGCTCACGCCCCAAGAGGTCGATGAGCTGTTCATCACCCTGCGCGCCCTGGCGGCCGAAGGGTGCAGCATTCTGTTCATCAGCCACAAACTGAATGAAGTCCGCGCACTCTGCGACACCGCGACGGTCTTGCGCGGTGGGCGAGTTGCCGGGGCCTGTGTGCCACGCCAGTGCAGCGACTTGCAACTGGCGCGGTTGATGGTCGGCGATGCCGAAGGCCTGGAAGCCAGCTACCCAAAAGTGGATGGCGGACCTGTCCGTTTGCGCGTGGACGACCTCAGTTGGCGCAACGCCGATCCGTTCGGCACCTCGCTAAGCCAAGTGCGGCTGGAAGTGCGTAGCGGTGAAATCGTCGGCATCGCGGGGGTCGCCGGCAACGGGCAGGATGAACTGCTGGCGCTGTTGTCCGGCGAAGCCCGTCTGCCGCGCAGCGAACGCGAACGCCTCACCCTCGACCAACAGCCAATGGCTCACCTGCATCCGGACGAACGTCGCCGCCTGGGCATGGCCATTGTCCCAGCCGAGCGCCTGGGCCACGGCGCGGTGCCTGACATGAGCCTTGCCGACAACGCCTTGCTGTCCTCCTTCCACCAAGAGCTGGTAGAGCACGGCATGGTCCGCCGCAACCGCGTGCAGGCCTTGGCCCAGCGCATCGTCCAGCGCTTCGGGGTCAAGACCCCGGACATCCATACCCCTGCACGCAGCCTGTCCGGCGGCAACCTGCAGAAGTTCATCCTCGGCCGTGAAGTGCTGCAGCAACCCAAGCTACTGGTCGCGGCACACCCTACCTGGGGCGTGGACGTCGGCGCGGCGGCCACCATTCACCGCGAGCTGATCGCCCTGCGCGATGCCGGTGCGTCGATTCTGGTGATCTCCGAAGACCTCGACGAGCTGTTCCAGATCAGCGACCGTCTCGGTGCCTTGTGCGGTGGCCGCCTGTCGCCGCTCAAGGCTACCGCGCAGACCACCCTGACCGAAGTCGGCCGCTGGATGGCCGGACAATTCGATAACCCAGCTGCAGCCTGAAGAGAAACCCATGCTATTGACCCTCGAACCTCGTCTGCAGCAATCGCGTCGCCACCTGCTGCTCTCACCGCTGCTGGCCGGCCTGCTGACACTGCTCAGCGGCGCCCTGTTGTTCGCCGCTCTCGGCCACGACCCACTGGCGGCCTTCCACACCTTGCTCATCGAACCGGTGCAGGACCTGTATGGCTTGAGCGAGCTGCTGATCAAGGCCATCCCCATCCTGTTGTGCGCCCTGGGCCTGTCGGTGGCCTATCAGGCGCGCATCTGGAACATCGGCGCCGAAGGCCAGCTACTGATCGGCGCCCTGGCCGGCAGTGCACTGGCAGTGAACATCATCGACTGGACCTCGCCGTGGGCATTGGCGCTGGTGATCACGACCGGCGTGCTGGCTGGGGCAGCCTGGGCCGCAATCGCTGCATGGCTGCGTACGCACTTCAACGCCAACGAGATCCTCACCACCATCATGCTGAACTACATAGCCTTGAACCTGCTGTTGTACTTCGTGCACGGCCCACTGAAGGACCCCGATGGCTACAGCTTCCCGCAGTCGGCCATGTTCGGCGAGGCCAGTCGGCTGCCGACGCTGTTCGAGGATGTGCGCCTGCACGCCGGGGTCTACCTGGTACTGCTGGCCGCCGTCGCGGTGTGGGTGCTGCTATCACGCAGTTTCATGGGCTTTCAGGTACGGGTTCTGGGGCTGGACAGCCGGGCCGCCGGGCTGATGGGCTTTCGCGAAAAGCGCCTGGTCTGGCTGGCCCTGCTGATCAGCGGCGCGCTCGCAGGCCTGGCCGGGGTCTGCGAGGTGACCGGCCCCATCGGCCAACTGGTACCGCAAGTTTCGCCAGGCTATGGCTACGCGGCAATCACCGTGGCCTTCCTTGGCCGCCTCAACCCGCTGGGCATCGTGATCGCGGGCCTGCTCATGGCCCTTCTCTACCTTGGCGGCGAAAACGCCCAGATGGCCCTGAACCTGCCGCAATCGCTGACCGAGCTGTTCCAGGGAATGATGCTGTTCTTCCTGCTGGCCTGCGACCTGCTGATTCTCTACCGCGTGCGCCTGGGCCGCTGGCTGCGGCCGGTAGCCTCGAACAACACCGCGCAAGCCACCGCCTGATCGGAGTGACCATGGATCTCGACCTTGTCAGTAACATCCTTTATGCCATGGTGCGCTGCGGCACCCCGCTGCTGCTGGTAGCCCTTGGCGAGCTGGTGTGCGAGAAAGCCGGCGTACTCAACCTCGGACAGGAGGGTATGATGCTGTTCGGCGCGGTGATCGGCTTCATCGTCGCCTTTTCCACCGGCAGCCTGTGGCTGGGCGTACTGCTGGCCTGCCTGGCCGGTATGCTGTTGGCCGCGCTGTTCGCGCTGGTGGCCCTGGGCTGCCAGGCCAACCAGGTAGCCACCGGCCTTGCATTGACCATCTTCGGCATTGGCCTTTCCGCGTTCGTCGGTTCGGCTTGGGTCGGCAAGCCGCTGACGGGCTTCGAGCCGGTGGCCATCCCTGTGCTCAGCGCTATCCCCCTGATTGGTCACATGGTGTTCAATCAGGATGTGCTGGTGTACCTGTCGTTCACGCTGTTCGGGGTTATCGCCTGGGTGCTGCTCAACACCCGACTGGGCCTGATTCTGCAAGCTGTCGGCGAGAACCCGAACGCCGCCAGTGCCATGGGCTTGCCGGTGTTGCGGGTGCGCACCCTGGCGGTGCTGTTCGGCGGTGCCATGGCCGGCATGGCCGGTGCCTACCTGTCGCTGGCCTACACGCCCATGTGGGCAGAGAACATGAGTGCCGGCCGCGGCTGGATCGCCCTGGCCCTGGTGGTATTCGCCAGCTGGCGGGTCTGGCGAGTGCTGCTTGGGGCGTACCTGTTCGGCCTGGCCAGCATCCTTCATCTGGTGGCCCAAGGCGTCGGCATCAGTGTGCCTTCGAACCTGCTGGCGATGCTGCCTTATGTGGCGACCATCGTGGTGCTGGTGCTGCTGTCGCGTGATGCACGACGTACCCGACTGTACGCGCCAGTGTCGCTCGGCCAGCCCTGGCGTGCGGGGCACTGAGCGCACCCGTTTCAGGCGGCGCAGACTCGTCATGCACCTTTTTTGACCTTGCCGACAGCTTTCTGCCCGACGCGCCCCTGCGATTCGCGCGGGGACGCGGAAAGTTCTCGGCTTGTTGTCCTCTTGGTCAATTTTTTGCAACACGCCGAATGCCAACTTCGGCCCAATAGAACAATACGACAGACACGGAGCCCCAACCCTATGTCCATCCCTTCCCTGAAAAGCCTGGTACGCGGTGTCGCTGCCGCCCTTGGCCTGGCCGCTACTCTCGGCGCCCAGGCTGCCGACCCGCTCAAGGTCGGTTTCGTCTACATCGGCCCCATTGGCGACCACGGCTGGACCTACCAGCACGAACAAGGCCGCCAGGCACTGATCAAGCAGTTCGGCGACAAGGTGCAGACCAGCTATGTCGAGAACGTAGCCGAGGGCGCCGACGCGGAGCGGGTGATCCGCAACATGGCCAAGGGCGGCTACAACCTGGTGTTCACCACCTCGTTCGGCTACATGAACCCCACCATCAAGGTCGCCAAGCAATTCCCCAAGGTCACGTTCGAGCACGCCACCGGCTACAAGCAGGACAAGAACGTCGGCACTTACCTCTCGACGTCGTACCAGGGTCGCTACGTCGCCGGTTTCCTCGCCGCCAAGATGACCAAGACCAGGAAGATCGGCTATATCGCCTCGTTCCCGATTCCTGAAGTCATTCGCGACATCAACGCGATCCAGTTGGCCCTGGACAAGTACAACCCCGGTACCGAGATCAAGGTGGTCTGGGTCAACTCGTGGTTCGACCCAGGCAAAGAAGCCGATGCCGCCAACGCCCTGATCGACCAAGGCGTTGACGTGGTGTTCCAGCACACCGACAGCCCAGCACCGATCCAGACCGCCGAACGCCGTGGCGTTTACTCGATTGGCTACGCCTCGGACATGGCCCACTTCGGGCCGAAGGCGGTGCTGACCTCCATCGTCAACAACTGGGGCCCGCACTATATCCGCAGCACCCAGGCAGTGATGGATGGCGACTGGAAGCCCGAGGACTACTGGGGCGGCCTGGCCGAAGGCACCATCGAGTTGCCGATCAGCGACCTGGTGCCTGCCGATGTGAGAGCAGAAGCCGAGCAGATCATCGCCGGTATCAAGAGCGGCGCCTTCCACCCCTTCACCGGCCCGATCATGGACCAGAAAGGCGAGGTACGGATTCCCGCTGGCGCAGTGGCCAGCAATGCCGAGTTGGCGGGCATGAACTACTACGTCAAGGGCATCACCGCCAACCTGCCGCAGTGACCGACGCAACACGCGCCGTCCCTTTCCATCGTGAAAGAACCGCGCACCAGGGCGCCCAAGCGGCGCCCTTTCCGCTGCCCTGGGTACGAGAAGACTCGCAGCACCTAACCCCCGGAGCCACCATGAACACGCTGCCCATCATCGACATCGCCCCGCTGTACAGCAATGACCGCAACGCCTGGATGGACGTTGCCCGGCAGATCGACCACGCCTGCCGAGCGTGGGGCTTTTACTACATCAAGGGCCACCCCATTGCACCTTCGCGCATCGCCGAGCTAAAGGCCGCTGCAGTCGACTTCTTCGCCCGTCCCGATGAGCAAAAACTGCAAATCGACATCACCCGGTCCACCCACCACCGTGGTTACGGCGCCATCGCCACCGAGCAGCTGGACCCCACCAAGCCCAGCGACCTCAAGGAAACCTTCGACATGGGCTTGCACCTGCCCGCCGACCACCCCGACGTGCTAGCGGGCAAACCGCTGCGTGGGCCCAATCGCCACCCGGACATCCCGGGCTGGGAAGCCCTGGTGCAATGCCACTACCAGGATATGCATGCGCTGTCGCTGACCCTGTTGCGTGCCATGGCCCTGGCCTTGGGCATCGAGGACGATTTCTTCGACCGACGCTTCGCCGACCCGATCAGCGTGTTCCGCATGATCCACTACCCTCCGCGCCAGGCCGCTACCCGTGCCGAACAACAAGGTGCCGGCGCGCATACCGACTACGGCTGCGTGACCCTGCTGTATCAGGACGACATTGGCGGCCTGCAGGTGCAGGATGTGCGTGGCCAGTGGGTCGACGCACCGCCGATCGAAGGCACCTATGTGGTCAACATCGGCGACATGATGGCGCGCTGGAGCAATGACCGTTACAAATCAACGCCTCACCGGGTGATCAGCCCCGTGGGCGTGGATCGTTACGCCATGCCGTTTTTCGCAGAGCCGCACCCGGACACCGAGATCAGTTGCCTGCCCGGCTGCCAAAGTGAGCACAACCCTGCCAAGTACCCGCCGATTTCCTGTAGCGACTACATGCTTTCGCGCTTTGCCGAAACCTACGCCTATCGCCGCGAACCGACCGAGGCCTGAAAACCAGGGTGCCCAGGCCAACGCTTAGGCACCCCTGACGTCCACCTAGGAATCGCAGAGCACCGTTCCGAGCATGGCTCCGGGGCACGGGATGATCCTCACCAAAGGTTGTGCTCGTCGCCACGCGAACGCGCTCGCAGCCCCTGCAACTGGGGCAGCTCGATGCGCACCATCAACCCCCTGTCATCGGCTGCCTGGGCACTGATACTGCCGTGGTGCAGTTCGATGGCCCGTCGCGCAATGGCCAAGCCCAGACCAAAGCCGTCACCGCCGTTGTCAGCCCCCCGGTCGAACGGCTGGAAGATGCTCTCCAGTCGTGTTGGGGCAACCCCTGGCCCATGATCACTGATGCTGACCTGTAGCCGTTCACCGTCGGCCAACAGGCTTGCCTCTACCCGCACCTCGGTGCCTGGTGCCGTGTACCGCACCGCATTGCGGATAACGTTTTCGAAGGCCCGGTACAACAGCTCTTCATGTCCGACCGTGATAAATGGTTGCGGTGCCACCAGCAGCACCTGGCACTGCTTGATACCCGCCTCGAAACGCGCGTCCTCTACGATCTGCGCCAGCAGCTCCACTGCGTCCAGCGCCTCGTAAATGCCGCTGTCGTGGGGGGACTGGGCACGCGCCAGGGTCAACAGCTGCTCGATCAGGTCGTCCATTCGCCGTGACTCGCGTTCGATGCGTGCAATCATCTCGCGCCGGTCCGGTTGTTGGCGCATCAGGCCGATGGCCGCATTCAGGCGCGTGAGCGGTGAGCGAAGTTCATGGGAAATATCGTGCAGCAGGTGCTGTTGCGCTTCCACCAGCGTCTTCAGTTGGCCGGCCATGCGGTCGCAGTCTTCGGCCAGATCGACGATCTCGTCGCGGCGTCGCCCGAGGCGCGGCCGAACCCGCACTTCGAAGCGGCCTTGGGCGACCTGCCCCATCGCTTCGCGCAGCCAAGCCAACGGCCGGGTCAGGTACAAGCTGCACAGCAGGGCGAACAGGGCACTCATCAGGGTCCCGGTGACCAAAGGGCCCAGCCCGCGTGGCGGTGGCCCTTGGCCGGAGACACTGGGCACCGAGGCGCGCAACAGCAGCAAGCGACCATCACGGTCAAGCACCGACTGCTCGAACCGCACCACCTGCACCGGCTTGCCAGCCAGCAATCGGCCCTGGGCATCGTACAGGCCAATCTGTACGTCAGGCGGCTGTGGCGAAACCTCCAGCAGTTGGCGCCCAGCCTGCTCGCCAAATCGCTGCAGCAAGTGCAGTTCGGTGCCAAGCAATGTTCTCAGCGCTGGGTTGTCGCCGCGCAGCTCGTCGAGCATGAAGGCGCCTGCACCTACCAGGAAAGTCAGGCAGTTGGCCAGCCAGAACGCCAGAAACAGCTTCCAGAACAGACGCCGACGCATCATTCGGCGATCAGCATGTAGCCCATGCCCCGCACGCTACGAATCCAGCTGCTGCCGTCAGGCCGCGGGCCCAGTTTGTGGCGGATACTGCTGACGTGTACGTCGATACGCCGGTCATACCGGGTCAACGGGCGGCCCAGGGCATCCAGCGACAGGTTCTGCTTGCTGACCAACTGACCAGCCTGGCGCGTCAGCACCTCCAGAAGGCTGAACTCGGTGCCGGTCAGCTCAAGGTTACGCCCCTCCCACAGCGCCTGCCGACGACTCGGCCAGAGGGTCAAGGCGCCGCTGCTGATGGCATCGGGAATAGCGTTATCGCCAATCAACTGTGGCTGCACCCGGCGCAGGATCGCCCGCAGCCGCGCCACCAACTCGCCCGGCGAGCTGGGCTTGGGCACGTAGTCATCGGCGCCCAGTTCCAGCCCGGCAATGCGGTCGATGTTGTCACCACGAGCGGTGAGCAACAACACCGGAACCTGGCTGCGTGCACGGATGCGGCGCAGTACCTCGATGCCCGAGAAGTCCGGCAGCATCACATCGAGCACCACCATATGAAAACGCCCGCTCAGGGCCAGTGCCTCACCCTCCGCGCCGGTGGCACTGCAGGTGGCGCAAAACCCCTCGCGGGCCAGGTACTGAGCAAGCATATCGGTCAATTCACGGTCGTCATCGACCAACAGCACGGGGATCATCAAGGTTACGCTTCGGCAGGTTCTACTGGGCGCCATGATCCCTGCACGGGCGCTTACTGTCACCGCCAGGCCAGCAAACTTTACACATCTTTACCCTTGGTTAACCGCGCCGAACACACCCCACCCGTATGCTCATCGCCCGCTGGCCTGGCTGGCCCCGCCCTTTGAATACGCCTGTGTGGAACCCACCCATGAATTACCCGCGCCTGATGTTGTCGATCCTGCTGCTCCACGCCTCCCTGGCCCAAGCGCAAGCCTTCAAGATCGCTGACATCCGCGTCAACGGCCTGCAGCGGGTGTCCGCCGGCAGCGTCTTTGGCGCCTTGCCCCTGAACGTGGGCGATCAGGCCGATGACCGACGCCTGGTGGAATCCACCCGCTCGCTGTTCAAGACCGGTTTCTTCCAGGACATCCAGCTGAACCGCGACGGCAATGTCCTGATCATCAACGTGGTCGAGCGCCCCTCGGTGTCGAGCATCGAGATCGAAGGCAACAAGGCGATCAGCACCGAAGACCTGATGAAGGGCCTGAAGCAGTCGGGCCTGGCCGAAGGCGAGATCTTCCAGCGAGCCACCCTCGAAGGCGTGCGTAACGAACTGCAGCGCCAGTACGTGGCCCAGGGCCGCTACTCGGCCGAGGTCGACGCCGAGGTGGTGCCGCAGCCGCGCAACCGTGTGGCGTTGAAGATCAAGATCAACGAAGGCACCGTGGCGGCCATCCAGCACATCAACATCGTCGGCAACACCGTGTTCGACGATGAAGCGCTGGCGCAGCTGTTCGAGCTCAAGACCACCCACTGGCTGTCGTTCTTCAAGAACGACGACAAGTATGCCCGCGAGAAGCTCTCCGGTGACTTGGAACGCCTGCGTTCCTACTACCTGGACCGCGGCTACATCAACATGGACATCGCCTCCACCCAGGTGTCCATCACCCCGGACAAGAAGCACGTCTACATCACGGTCAACGTCAACGAGGGCGAGAAGTACACCGTCCGTGACGTGAAGCTGTCGGGTGACCTGAAGGTGCCGGAAGACCAGGTCAAGTCGCTGCTGCTGGTGCAGCCGGGCCAGGTGTTCTCGCGCAAGGTCATGACCACCACCTCCGACCTGATCACCCGCCGCCTGGGTAACGAGGGCTACACTTTCGCCAACGTCAACGGCGTGCCTCAGCCGCACGACGAAGACCACACCGTGGACATCATGTTCGTGGTCGACCCGGGCAAGCGTGCCTACGTCAACCGCATCAACTACCGCGGCAACACCAAGACCGAAGACGAAGTGCTGCGTCGCGAGATGCGCCAAATGGAAGGTGGCTGGGCGTCGACCTACCTGATCGACCAGTCCAAGACCCGCCTGGAACGTCTGGGCTTCTTCAAGGAAGTCAACGTCGAGACCCCACCGGTGCCGGGCACCGATGACCAGGTCGACGTCAACTACAGCGTCGAGGAACAGGCCTCCGGCTCGATCACCGCCAGCGTTGGTTTCGCCCAGAGCGCCGGCCTGATCCTGGGAGGCTCGATCAGCCAGACCAACTTCCTGGGTACCGGTAACAAGGTGTCCATCGGCCTGACCCGTTCGGAATACCAGACCAAGTACAACTTCGCCTTCACCGACCCCTATTTCACCAAGGACGGTGTCAGCCTGGGTTACAACGTCTTCTACAGCACCACCGACTACAGCGATTACTACGACGATGGCGTGTCGTACTACGCCATCAACAGCTATGGTGCTGGCGTCAGTTTCGGCTACCCGATCAATGAGACATCACGCCTGACCTTCGGCCTGACCCTGCAACACGACGATATCAACCCAGGCACCTACAGCGCCGACGAGATCTACGACTTCATCCAGCGCGAAGGCGACAGTTTCAATAACCTCAAGGCATCGGTCGGCTGGTCCGAGTCGACCCTGAACAAAGGCGTGCTGGCGACTCGCGGTCACTCCCAGGGTCTGACGTTCATGGCCACCACCCCCGGCAGCGACCTGTCGTTCTACAAACTCGAATACGACGGTCAGACTTACCTGCCCATGACCCAGAGCACATCGCTTCGCCTGCACACCAACCTGGGCTACGGCAACGGCTACGGCTCGACCGACAGCCTGCCCTTCTATGAGAATTACACCGCCGGAGGCCTGAATTCGGTACGCGGATTCAAGAGCGGCACCCTCGGCCCGCGCAACACGCCCGCGACCGGCAACTACGCCAGCGCCGGTCAGGCGTACTACTCCGACCGCGACACCGATGCCCTGGGCGGCAACATCCTCATTACCGGAGGCGCCGAAGTGCTCTTTCCCCTGCCCTTCGTCAAGGACCAGCGGCAGTTGCGCAGCTCGGTGTTCGTCGATGCAGGCAACGTGTTTGCCGACACCTGTTATCTGTCAACCACCCAGGGCTGCGGGGGCGTGAGTCTCGATCAGATGGCGCTGTCGGTGGGGCTGGGCTTCACTTGGTATAGCCCCCTGGGCCCGCTGAGCTTCAGCCTGGCCGCGCCGATCAAGAAGCCAGAGGGGGCGCAAACCGAAATGTTCCAATTCTCCTTGGGGCAGACATTCTGATGATTACTCGGTTTTACCCCCGCTTAACCCAAGTTGACAGTGACCTTGCCTATGCTGGAAACCCTTCACGCCAAGCAGGTCAACCCATGACTCCATTCAACGTCTGCGCGCTGGCCACAGCGCTGCACAGCGAAGCGCCAATCGCCGTGCTCGACCTGGTGCAACGGCGACTGGCCGAGATGGTCGGGCCGCACTACACGGTGGTGCTGTGTGGCAGCGGTGAAGGTGGGGGAATCAGCCACTACCATCTGGCCATCCAACACGGTCGCAGCGGCGTTTCACTGGAGCACAGCGGCGTCGTCGAACCTGGTTTCATCGAGCAACTGCTGACGCTGGGCCAGCGAACCCGCGCGATGATCGAGTCCCCCGCATTCGAACGCATGCTCAGTGACGACCCGGCGCGGCCACTGACCTGGATCAGCGACGACGCCTGAGCGCATGTCTTCCCTCCGGCAACCTTAAATCGCCTGTAGCCGCTGCGAACCTCGCAATCTGGCGTGCCAGCCCTGCAGCGACACTGCCAAGGCTGCCAACCCAGCCGGTATCAGCAAGGCGGCGAAGACCTGGCTGAAGCTCCAACCCATGGCCAACATCTGCGCACCGGCGAAGGCGCTGAGAATCGCCCCCAACCGGCCGATACCACTCATCCAGCTGGCCCCAGTGGCCCGCGCCTCGGTCGGGTAAAAGCCCGCGGCCAACGCATTCATGCCTACACTGGCGCCGTTCAGGCCAAAGCCCACGGCCCAGGCAATGGCGCACAGCCAGGCGAAATGCCCGGCCACCTGGCCGATGGCGAAGATCACCGCGCCGCTGAACAGGAACGTCAGCATCAGCACTCGCTGCGGGTGCCAGCGATCCATCGCCCAGCCCACCGTGATGGCGCCCAGCGGGCCGCCGATCTGGAAGCAAGCGGTGACGATGGCCGCTTCGGACACCGAAAAACCCCCTCCCTCCTTCACCAGCGTCGGCAACCAACCGCTGAACAGGTAGACCAGAAACAGAGCCAGCACGTAACCCACCCACAGCATCATCGTACCGAAGCGGTAGCGAGAGGACAGGATGGTGCCTATGGCCCCACCCTTGACGGATGCGCATGCGGGCAGTACGAAGCTGCTGTCGGGGCCGCAGTGTCCAGGTGCCAGGCGCCTGACAATGGCGCGGATTCGTTGTGGGTCGCCCCCTTTGCTGACCAGGAAGGTCACGGATTCCGGAAGACGCAGCCACAGCAAAGGCAGCACCAGCAGCGGTAACACGCCGCCCAGCGCCAGTACGCTGCGCCAGCCTAGATTGGGAATCATCCAGGCACTGACGAAGCCGCCCATGGCCGCACCGAGAGAGAAGCCGCAGAATGCCAGGGTAATCAGCAACGAGCGACTGCGCGCCGGTGCGTACTCGCTGACCAATGTGCTGGCATTGGGCATCGCCGCGCCTAGGCCCAGGCCAGTCAGGAAACGCAGGGCTACCAGGGTTTCCAAGTTGGGGGAAAAGGCCGAGGCAAGGGTCCACAGGCCAAAGAGCAGGACACTGCCCAAGAGCACAGCCTTGCGCCCGTAACGGTCGGCCAGCGGGCCGGCCACCAGAGCGCCAAGGGCCAGGCCGATCAGTGCTGCGCTGAGCACCGGGCCGAGGGCTTGAGGGCCCAGCTGCCATTCGCTTTTCAGTTGCGGGGCGATGAAGCCGATTATGGCGACGTCCAGTCCGTCCAGAGCGATGATCAGGAAGCCGAGGAAGACCACCCATTTCTGGTAGCGGCCGATGGGTTGCTGGTCGATCAACTGGCGAATATCGATAGGGTCGGGAGTTCGCATTGCCTTACCTCTTTTTGTTGTTATCGAGGGCATTGGGCCATAGGTTTTTTTCGGCGGCGCCGGGCCGGTTCCTACAGGCGACTTGCCAGGGCCTTGAATTGCACGGGCTTGATGATTCGCGTCTCCTGGGCCATCACGAGGTCGCGGGTGGCATGCAGATACGCGGCGAAGTCCGGATCGGCGTCGCGGGCCGCGCTGCGGCGTTCGAGGTCATCGAGGCTGTCGTAGCCCCACAGGTGGACGACCTGGTTCAATGTGCCGATGCTGCTCACATAGAACGCCAGCGGCGGGCCCAGGTGACGCAGCAGAATCGGCATCGCCAACTGGTCGAATGCCGCCAGGAAAGCAGGCATGCACCGAGGCCGGATGGTGTAGATGCGGTGGTCGACAATCGCCTTGTCCATCACGCCACCTCCTGTGCCGGGCCAGCCGCGGCCAGTCCTTGGTCGATACCCGCCAGGTGGCGGCCGGTGATGTAACCAAAGGTCATGATCGGCCCCAGGGTGATGCCAGCGCCGGGGTAGTTGCCGCCCATGATGCTGGCTCGGTCGTTACCCACCGCATACAGCCCGGCTATGGCACGCTGGTCGGCACCGAGTACTTCGCCGACCACACTGGTGCGCAGGCCATCGAAGGTGCCGAGGTCGCCCATCACCACTTTCACCGCAAAGTAGGGCCCGTCGCCGACAGGTGCGACACAAGGATTGGGCTGCTGCTGCGGATCGGCCAAGTAGCGGTTGAAACTGGTGCTGCCCCGGCCGAACTGGCGGTCCTCACCGTGTACGGCGCCAAGGTTGTACTCGCGAACCGTGCGCTCCAACCCCCGTGCATCGATACCAGCCTTGCACGCCAGCTCGGCAAGGCTGTTGCCCTTGAGCAAGTAGCCATTGCGCAACAAGGGGCCCAGCGGCATGGGGGCGGGTTTGGCGTAACCGAGTCCGTACTTGGCCAGCGTACGGCGGTCACAGACCAGCCACATGGCGGTTTCGGCCTGGTCGGCGCATGCCTCGATCAAGGCCGCGCCCACATCGTGGTAGGAATTGGACTCGTTGGTGAAGCGCTGGCCAGAACGCAAGACACCAATCACCCCCGGCTTGTAACGGTCAAGCAGGTGCGGGAAAGCGACATGGCGTCCGGCGCCCATCGGGACTTTCGATACCGGCATCCAGGCAGCCGCTGCTTGCAAGCGCATATCCACCCGGGCGCCCAGCGCCTCGGCCATGCGCGCGCCATCGCCGGTATTGCCCGCTGGCACAGGCGAAAAGTGCTCGCCGCCCCGGCGCACGTGGGGATATGCCTGGCCGATGCGTTGCAGGTCGTGGGAAAAACCGCCACACGCAAGCACCACGCCACGCCGGGCCTCGATGCGCAACTCGCCCGCCCCCTGACGGGCCAAGGCCCCGCTGACCCGCCCGCCTTCGCGCAGCAACTGCCTGGCCGGGGTGCCCGTGAGGATCGGAATACCCAAGTCAAGCGCTGACTTCACCAAACGCGCCGCCAGGGCGTTGCCACTGGTCACCTGGGTGCCACGGCGGTACAGCGCCAGCTCCTTGAGGTGGGTCAACAGCCGTTTGGCCACATAGAAGAACGAGGTCAGCGAACGGGTAACGTTGAAGAAATGCTTGAGGTCGGCGTTCGACGAATTGAACATCATGCCGATGAAGGTAATGGTCTTGAGTGGCGGGCGCAGTCGTGCCATGTCGGCACCCAGCTCGCGGATGTCATAGGGTGCGGCAAGTATCGAGCGGCCCACATCGACTCCGCCTTCGACCAGCGGGTGGTAGTCGGGGTACAACGTCGGGACGAACTTGACCGCGGTCTCGCGTTCGAAAAACTCCACCATTTGCGGTCCGTAACGCAGGAAAGCTTCGACTTCGGCCCGCTCGAAGCAGGCTCCGGCTTCGTTTCGCAGGTAGCTCAGCGCCGCGTCATGACTATCGCGCTTGCCGGTCAATGGGTTGCCCGGTATCCACAGCACCCCGCCGGAAAAGGCCGTGGTGCCACCAAAGCAGTCGTCTTTCTCGATCACCAGTACGTCCAGCCCATGCTGCTTGGCAGTGATGGCCGTGGCCAGGCCGCCAGCACCTGCACCGATGACCAGCACATCACATGTGAGCGTGTTCATGGACGTACCCCCTCGAAGCCTGGGCGCGGGATGAGCGCCATGGGCATGCTCTCCAGCCCGCCGTCAACGGTCAGTTCGGCACCATTGATGTAGTCGGCTCGCGGGCTTGCCAGAAACAGCACGGCTTCGACGATGTCCTGCGGCTCGCCGATGCGTTGGTTGGCGGTCATCGCGCTGCGCTGGCGTTCGATTTGCGGGTCGGCATAGAACGCCGCCGACAGCGGCGTGCGGATCAACCCAGGGCATACGGTGTTGCTGCGCACGCCACACGGTCCCCATTCCACGGCGATCTGCCGCGAGAGCATGCTGACCCCGGCCTTGGCCGCACTGTAGGCACCGCTGTTGGGCTGCGGAAAATGGGCGGCAATCGACGCCACGTGCACGATGCGCCCCTGCCTGCGGGCAAGCATCGCCTGGCCGAAGGCCTGCGCGCACAGCAGATAACCGCTGAGATTCACCGCCAACACCTGGTTCCATTGCTCCAGGGTCAGGGTCTGCAGCGCGCCAGGCCGCAGCACACTGGCGTTGTTGACCAACACATCGCAGCGCCCGTGCAGGGCTTGCACCTGGGCCGCGGCCTGCTCGACGCTGGCCGGGTCGGCAATGTCGCATGCCAAGGCGCTCACTTCACCCACGCTGTGCTCACCCAAGGTGGCGGCCAGCGCCCGGCACTTGTCTCGATCGCGGTCGAGCAGTACCACATGGGCCTGCTGCTCGACCAGGGCGCCAGCCAGCGCCGCACCGATGCCTCCGGCCGCGCCGGTGACCACGCAGACGGCCCCGTCCAGACCCAACCAGTGGGAGGAAATCTTGTTGTTATGCATGCCGCTCTCCAGAGTGTTACTTGATCTGGTCGTCAGCCTAGGGCCGAGGCCCCGCCCGGCAGAATGGACAAAACCTGCAAGCAACCCCACATTCCCGACAATTTCGTCCATGCCCCCTGAAGCTCGCGTGCGGCTGTGGCAGAGTGATCGAGTAACGACCAGAACAATTACAACAACCATGAACAAGATCCCGAATTACGCCCTCTACGGCGAGACCGCACAGCCGGTGTGGCATGAGTCCCTGCATGTGGAGTCGATCTCCAAGCGTTCCGGCGCGCACAACTGGGAAATAGCCGCGCACCGTCACGACGGGCTCCTGCAATTGCTCTACCTGCAAAGCGGCAGTGGCGAGGTGCTGTTCGACAGTGAACTCGTGCAGGTGCACGCGCCGTGCGTGGTCTATGTGCCGGCGCAGGTGGTGCATGGTTTCCATTGGGCCGGCCAGGTCGAGGGCCAGGTCATCACTGCCGCGCAGCATCCCCTGGAGAGCATTGCCCAGCTGCTGGCGCCCACCTTGCTGGCACAGATACGTAAACCGCAGGTGCTCGCCCTGCCGCTATGGCGCGGGGAGGAAGACCCGCTGCTACCGCTGTGCCGGGCCTTGAGCGAGGAGTACCACAACCGCGCCCGCGAACATGTGGCAAGTAGCATGTCATTGCTGTTGGCGTTGCTGATCCAGGCGCTGCGACACGCCCATCACGCACCCGACGAAGCACGCCGCCCACCTTCAAGGCGTAGCCAGCAGTTGACCGGGTTCCGTGAACTGGTGGACATGCATTACCGTGCGCACCCGCCACTGGCCTTCTATGCCGGCGAACTGGGCATGACCCTGGCGACCCTTGGGCGGCTGTGCCAGGAGCACTTGGGCATGACGCCAATGAACGTAGTCAATGCGCGGCTAGTGCTGGAGGCCAAACGTGCATTGAGCCACTCGGACGCCTGCGTGAAGGAGATCGCCCATGAACTGGGCTTCGCCGATGTGGGCTATTTCAGTCGGTTCTTTCGCAAACAGTGCGGAGTGAGCCCGAGTACCTTTCGGGCCAACAAGGCCACGTAATTGCGTCTGTCTCGGGTTTGCGCGCGTGTTTCAAGATGCCAGGGCGTTTGTGGAGGGACAGCTGTTTGGCTGTGAACAGACGGCAAGGGCCGCTGCGCGGCCCTATCGCGACACAAGGCCGCCCCCACACCGATCTGGCTAGGCGTTGGAGACTGTTGGAGACTGCGTTCACACCGCCAGCGCCTGCTGCACCTCGCCAACGGTGCTCGCCAGGCTGTTCAGGTGCAGGCTCAGCACACGCTCCACCGGGGCCTGGTCCAGCGGCCAGTGCAAGGCGATGCTGCCCGCCAGCCGCCCATCGGCATGCACTGGCAAGGCAATCGCGCGGATCAGGAACGGCAATCGCACCGGGTACTCCCAGAATCCTTCGGTACGTTGCCCAAAACCGTTATGGGCATCTTCTTCCAGGTTACGCATGACCGCTTCAGCCCCCAGCCGCTCATCGGCCGCCAGGCGCTGGACCTCTTCACGCCCAAGTTCGCCCAGGCATGCCCGACCCATCGCCGAATGGAACAGGCTGGCGTAGTGCCCGACGATCTGGCAGTTGTTCGGGTAACGCTTGCGCAGCACCTGGGGTATCGCGCTTTCCATGACCTCCAGGCGCTGGCCATCGAAACAGGACAGGTCGACCACCAACCCGGTGCGCTCGCTCAGTTCCTGCAACAAGGGCGCCGCACGCTCGACCAACTGGCGCTTGAAACGCAGCTGGCGGTCGCCGAACAGGCGCCGGGCACACAGCCGGTAACGCCGGTCGCTCAGGCCTCGATACACCCATCCCTGCTCCTGCAAGGTCGACAGCATCCGCGACACCGTCGCCTTGGGCAGCGTCGTCAGGTAATGCAGCTCCTCCAGCCCAAGCGCCTGGTGCTCGCCAAGCAATTCGACGATCGCCAGCGCACGCTCCACCGAACGTACGCCACCGGTGTCTGCCGTGCTGCCCATGGGTATGACCTCCCTGTCTGTGCGTGGATGGTCAGAATGCCCAGCAAGATACGGGCCTGCCAAGGGCTGTCACGGTGCCAGCAGTGATGGCGGCGGACACCGTTCGACCCAATGGGTGAGTTGCTCATGGGCGTGGGCCAGTTGCAGCACGGCATGGTCGGCCTGTGCCGGGCCGATGATCTGCAAGCCCATCGGCAAACCTTGGGGATTGAAGCCGACCGGCACGCTGATGCTCGGAAGGCCCGCCAGGGTCGGGCCGATCACCACCTCCATCCACCGGTGATAGGTGTCCATCGTCCGCCCGCCGACCACCTTAGGCCAAGCCTCGCGGGCCTCGAATGGAAACACTTGCGCCGCGGGCAACAGCAAGAAGTCGTAACGTTCGAACAGGCGGCCCATGGCGTGATACCACGCGCTGCGGTCGACCGAAGCCTGGTATATCCGTGCCCCGCTCAAGTGCAGCCCACCCTCCACTTCCCACTGCGCCTCGGGTTTGAGCAGTGCCCGCTTGCCGGGGTCGGCATAGGCAGCGCCGAGGTTGCCGTGCACCAGGAAATGGCGATGGGTGAGCCAGCATTGCCATAAACGTTCCAAGGCGAAGTCCGGTTGGCATGCCTCGACGTGACAACCCAGCTCGGCAAAATCCGCCAATGCCGTTTCGCACAGCCCCATCACCCCGTCCTCCATGGCCAGGTAGCCGTTGTAATCGCCCAGCCAACCCACCCGAACACCCTTGAAGTCGCGCTGCAGACCCTGGGCGAATTCACCAGGCGATGCATTCAACGACAACGGCACTCGAGGGTCGTAACCGGCCTGTACCGACAACAACCGCGCTACGTCCGTTACGCTACGCCCCATCGGCCCTTCGGTCGCCAGTTGCTGCATGAAGACCTCTGGTGCCGGGCCGTGGGGCACGCGGCCTTGGGAGGGGCGCAGGCCATAGACGTTGTTGAACGCTGCCGGGTTGCGCAACGACCCCATCATGTCGCTACCGTCGGCCACCGGCAGCAGGCGCAGGGCCAGCGCCGCCGCTGCCCCGCCACTGCTGCCGCCGGCCACCCGGCTTGGATCGTAGGCGTTGGTGGTGGTGCCAAACAGCGTGTTGTAGGTCTGCGAACCCAGGCCAAACTCCGGCACGTTGCTCTTGCCGAGGATGATCGCCCCGTTGGCCCTTACCCGCGCTACACTGACCGCATCCTGCTGCGGCACCTGCTCGGCAAACAGCGGTGAGCCCATTGTGGTCCGAAGCCCGGCCGTGGCTGCCAAATCCTTGATCGCCTGGGGCATGCCGTGCATCCAGCCGCGCGACCGGCCGCTGGCCAATTCGCGGTCGCAGGCATCGGCCTCGGCCAGCACCGCCTCAGCCGGGCGCAGCGACACCAGCGCATTCACGTGCGGGTTGAAGCGCTCGATGTGGCCGAGGTAAGCCTGCATCACCTCACGGCACGATACCCGACGCCCATGGATCGCCTGGGACAGGGCTTCGGCATCGAGGGCGACGATAGGGTCGATAGCTAACGGCATCACGGTTTCACTCCAAGGTTGAACGCTGCAGACCTGCCCCCACGCGGTGCTTCCTTCAGGCAATAGGTGCCCAGCAGGGTCAGCAGGCAGGCAAACAGTACGTAGAACGACGGCGCCACGGGGGTACCCAGCACCTTGCTCAGCCACGTCACGATCAGCGGAGCAAAGCCGCCGAACACCATCACCGCGACGTTATAGGCCACCGACACCCCGGTGGAGCGCACCTCCACCGGAAACTGCTCGGCCAGTGCAGTGGGCGCAGGCCCGAAGAAGCCGCCAATGGCAGAGCACAGCAGCAGTTGCATCAGTAACAGCCGTTCGATCGACGGCGCCGCCGCCACCCACACATACAGCGGGTACACCATCACGAAGAACGCCAAAGTGAAGGCCATCAGCACCGGCCTGCGGCCCAAACGGTCCGACAGCGCACCCGACAACGGAATGACCACGGTCATCAGCCCCACCGCGAGCATCTGCACCAGCAGCACCTGGTCCAGCGGCAGGCCCAAATTCTTGTGAGCGAAGGTCGGCATGTTCACCAGCACCACGTAGAACGACACCGTCGCGCCACTGGCCAGGCCCATGGACACCAACAGGCTGCGACGGTGTTCACGCAGCACCCGCCACAGGCTCGGCGCCCGCCCCTTGGCCTGCTTGCGTGCCTCGATAAACTCCTCCGGCTCCTCCATGTGCTTGCGAATCCACAGCCCCACCGGCCCGATCAGCAAGCCGAGCACGAACGGAATCCGCCAGCCCCAGCTGTCCAGCGCCTCGGGGGTGCAGAGGTGGGTGACCAGCGCCACCATCGCCGCGCCTGAGAACACCGCCAGGCATTGCCCTACCAGCTGCCACGAGCCGTACAGGCCCTTGCGATGGGCGGGGGCACTCTCGACCAGGAACGCTGTGGCGCTGGCGTATTCACCCCCAGTAGCGAAGCCCTGGAGCATCCGCGCCACCACGATCAGCAGCGGCGCACCCATGCCGATGGCGAGGTAGTTGGGGGCAAAGGCGATCATGGCGATGGATACCGTCATCAGGCGGATGATCAACTGCATCGCCGCCTTGCGCCCCTTGCGGTCAGAGTAGATCCCCAACAGCACGCCACCGACAGGGCGCATGAAAAAGCCCACGCCGAAGGTGGCCAGGGCCATCAGCAACGAGGCGTATTCGTCGTCGGAAGGAAAGAACTGCCGGGCGATGATGCTCGCCAGAAAGCCGTAAACGATAAAGTCATACCACTCCAGCGCGTTACCGATGACAGCCGCGACCACCTGCCGGGTACGCGACGCGCCTGTGTTGGAAATCTGCATGGGAACACTCCATCCATCTGTTGGCCAGAAACGGTTCAGAACAGCCCGGACGCACGCGCCCAGGTTCCAGCGGCAGTCGTCAATGAAGTGGTCAGGCAGGCTCGAGCCAGCGCTCGACAAGCGCGCCCCAGTAGGCTGCGCCAGTCAGCAGGATGTCATCGTTGAAGTCGTAGGCCGGGTTGTGCACCATCGGCCGCTGCAGGCCATTGCCGATGAACAGGTACGCGCCCGGGCAGCGCTGCAGCATCCAGGCGAAGTCCTCGCTGCCCATCAGCTTGCGGGTGTTGCCATCGACCGCCTCGGCGCCGAGCAGCTCCACCCCTACCTGCTGGGCGAAGGCGTTTTCCGCGGCATGGTTGACCAGCACCGGGTAGGCCGGGCGATGCTCGATACTGACGCGGCAACCGTAGCTTTCGGCCTGGCTGATGATGATCGCCCGCACTCGCTCGAGCATCAGTGCGCGCACCTGGGCATCGAGCGCACGCAGGCTCAGGCGCAGCAGGGCCTGCTGCGGGATCACATTGGCCGCTTCCCCCGCCTGCAAGGCGCCGACGGTCACCACGGCCGCTTCCTGGGCGTCGATGTTGCGTGCCACCACTGTCTGCAACGCCATCACCACACTGGCGGCGGCCACCAGTGGGTCGACCGTCAGGTGCGGCATCGAACCATGGCCACCGACGCCTTCGATGATGACCGTGAGCAGGTCCTGCGACGCCATCATCGGCCCTTCGCGAAAACCCAAATGCCCTGCGGGCAGCCCGGGCATGTTGTGCATGCCGAACAGCGCATCGCAGGGGAAGCGCTCCAGCAGCCCATCGGCCAGCATTGCCTCGGCCCCTCCCTGGCCCTCCTCGGCAGGCTGGAAGATCAGCGTCAGGGTGCCATCGAACTGACGCGTCGCTGCCAAGTAGCGCGCGGCCCCCAGCAGCATGGCGGTGTGCCCGTCGTGACCGCAGGCGTGCATGCAGCCCTGGTGTCGGCTGCTGTAGGCCGCGCCCGTGGCCTCGACGATCGGCAGCGCGTCCATGTCCGCGCGCAACCCAAGCGTGCGCGCGCTGCTGCCGTTGCGCAGTACACCAACCACTCCGGTTTTGCCGATGCCGGTGTGTACCTGGTATCCCCAGTCCTTGAGCAACCGGGCGACCAGTGCCGAGGTGCGGTCTTCTTCGAAACCCAGTTCGGGATGGGCGTGGATGTCGTGGCGGATGGCATGCAGGTCACTGGCCACATCGTCGAGCCAGGCCAGGATGTGTTGATGTCGGGACATGTGAAATCTCCTCGCGCGGGTGGGTTCCCGTTCTTGTTGTTCGCTTCGAGATCACGACAGGTAAGGCAGGTCGTGCTTGGCGACAGATAAACGCGTGTAGTGCGCAAGCACAATCGAATGTGGTTCCGAGGAGTGGAACACGCTTGGTGCTGTCCGGGGCGATCATTCGCCCCGCCAGTTTTGAGACCTCCGTCGAGATGCCGTCCTGCCATGATTGCACCCGCTCTAGCGCGTGGGTTCTAATTCCGACCCACCGGTTTTATCTTCGCAATCCAAGGACGCTTCATCATGTACAGGAAGATCGTACCGCTGGCGCTGCTGGCAACCCTGGCTGGCTGCTCCGACACGCCTGAGGCCACTGAGGCCAGTTTTCACAAGGCCGCCCAAGCCTATCTCGACACTCAATACCCCCACTGTTTCGTGGTCAGCTCGTTCCCGACCAAAACCAAGGACTTCGACGTCAACGGCACCAACAAGGCCCTGCACGCCCTGGCCCAGGTCGGAGTGGTCAGCGAGAAGGAAATCTCGCGCACGCAGGTTCCCGAACGTCTGTGGCAACCAGCCCGCACGGATATCTACTACGCCTACGACCTCACCGAAGAAGGTCGCAAGTACTACAAGGCCGATGCACAACGGACGGTCAACGGCAAGACCCGCGGCGGGCTGTGCTTCGGCAAGGCACAGGTCATGGCCATTGAACAGTTCAGCGAACCTGGCGAGAAGATGGGGCACACGGTTTCCGACGTGACCTATACCTACAAGATCACCGGATTGCCGGCCTGGGCATCGAATGACAACGTCAGGTCCAGCATTCAAGACCTGGATCGGGCGGTGGCGACCCACGACGCACCCGTGCGGGAAAAGCGCCTGATGGTGCTGACAGAACAGGGTTGGGTACACGAGCGGTTGTTCGATAAGTGATGTTTGCCTGTACGGGCCCTATCGCCGCCAAGCCGGCTCCTGCAGGATCTGCGTGGTCCCTTTGGGAGTCTGCGGGCGATAAGGCCGGAGCAGGTTCACAACCACCACGCCAACACCACCGGTAGCCAGACAAAGGACAGCACCGTCGAACACATCACCAGGTTCGCTACCTGCTCTGGTGAGCGGTTGGCCCGTACCGCCATCAGGTAGTTGAACACCGCCACCGGCATTGCCGACTGCACCATCAGCACCGCCCGCTCCAGGGTTTCCATACCCAGCAGGGCACCGACCGCCCAGCCCACCGCAGCCCCCAGCACGATGCGCAGGCCACCCAGCAGCATGCCGCTGCCAATGTGCCGCAGACGAATGCTGGCCAGCGATACCCCGAGGGTCAACAACATCAACGGAATGGTCATGCCGCCCAGCAGGTCTACCGTGTTGGCCAGCCAGCGGGGCAATTCGACGTCCAGGAAAATGATCGGCATCGCACCGGCCAGGCTGATGACGATGGGGTTGCGCAACAGCGCCTTGGGTGACGCCGCGGTACCGGAGATGGCCATGCCGACGGTGAACTGGAATATCGACAGCGTCAGGAAAAACGCCACCGCCAGCGCAAGGCCATGCTCGCCAAAGGCATACAGACTGATCGGCAGGCCCATGTTGCCCGTGTTGGGAAACAGAAACGCTGGCAGCAGCACCCGCCAGTGCTGGTCGAAGATGCGGCATACCAGCAAGCCGACCACGACCATGCCGAGTAGGCAAAGCAGGCAGCCCAGAGCCATGCTGGCGAAAGCCGTCGGGTCCAGTTCGGTGCGGCTCAGCGTCGACAACACCAACGACGGCGTGCCAATGGTCATCACCAGGCTGGCAATGAACTCAGTGGGGTAGCTCAAGCCCTTGCGGGCCCAGGCGTAACCGATACCGGCGACGATAAACACCGGCGCCAGTACGGCGAACAACGAAGCGAACATCTACCAAGCCCTCCATGGAGCTGCCCTGTGCACGTGAAGGCGTGACGAGCGTTGACCGATCCAGCCCCAGCGCGCGACATCCCAAAGGGCAAAAAGCGGCATTATGCCGCAGGCTGCAGGCTCTTGGGCAAAACCTTCCAAGGCCTTAGAATCGCGCCTCCTTTTCGCCCGTCGCCTTGAACGGTGGCAACCGGCAGCAATGACAGAGTCCGCGCCTAAGCACATGGCCGCACATGTGAAATAGGCTCAATCGACCCCACCCGACCGCCCTTGCCAAGGTTCCGGTTGAGTCTTGCCCAGGTCGCATCACGAAGGCACACCCGTGCAACAACCCTGGCCGTTCAAGGCCGGGAAAGCGTGCGCGTCAGAAAAGGCGCTTTTTTCGCTTACTCAACCAGAGGTACCTATGTCTCCGCGTTTGCTGGCCATGGCGCTGGCACCCCTGCTCGGGCTGTTCATCATTGCCCTGGGCAACGGCTTCATGTCTTCCCTGACGACCCTGCGCCTGGACGCCGCTGGTGAGTCGCCCTCGATGATCGGTATCGTCTCCTCGGCCTACTTCGTCGGCCTGACCCTGGGCGCGATCTTCAACGACCGCCTGATCCTGCGCATCGGCCATATCCGCGCTTACAGCAGTTTCGCCTCGCTGATCGCCGCGACCATCCTGCTGCAGGGACTGTTCTACGATACCCACGGGTGGATCGCCCTGCGCCTGATCAACGGCTGGGCAACCGTCGGTGTGTTCCTGGTCATCGAAAGCTGGTTGCTGCTGGCGGGCGACGCGAAGATCCGGGGGCGCTTGCTGGCGCTGTACATGATCGCCTTCTACGGTGCTGGCGTGGTAGCCCAGGCGGCCCTGGGCGAAATCACTGGCTGGGGCGCAACCGCACCGTTCATGGTCGCGGGCATGCTCGCGGCGCTGTCGGTGATGCCTATCGTGATTCTGCCGCAGGTGTCGCCGCTGCTGGAGCAGGTCGAACCGCTGAAGCCTCGCCAACTGCTGGGCGTGGCCCCAACCGGGCTGGTCGGCTGCTTCGGCTCGGGCGCGGCCATCGCTGGCGTCTATGCCTTGCTGCCACTGTACCTGCAACGTATCGGCCTGGACGTGGGCGAGGTCGGCAACATGATGGCCTGGGTGATCCTGGGTGCGATGCTGTTGCAGTACCCGGTGGGCCGGTGGTCGGACCGCAAGGACCGCCAGGACGTGCTGATAGCCCTTGGCGCCTTGTGCACGGTACTGTCGGTAGTGATCGTGTTGCTGCCCTCGCAGTCGGTGTTGCTGCCGGCGATGCTGTTCCTGCTGGGTGGCGGGGTGTTCGCACTGTATCCGGTTGCAGTCAGCCACGCAGCCGACCGCGCCCCGGCCGAAGCGCTGGTACCGATGATCCAAGGCCTGCTGCTGATCAACTCACTGGGTTCGGCGCTGGCCCCGCTGGCTATCTCGCCGGTTATGACCAGCTACGGCGAAGTCGGGCTGTTCTGGGCCTTCGCCGTCATCAACCTGGCCATGGTCAGCTTCTTCATGTGGCGCAGGGGCAAGCGACCGGCACCTGAACACCCTGCTCCCTTCGCCCCGGCCACGACCTTCTCGCCCACTGGCGCAGAGCTGCGGGTGACAGAAGATTTGATGCACGCGTGCCAGGAGCATCCCCCCCAACAGCCTGCTCCCTCGCAGGCAGCGCCAAAGGCTGACATCGGGTGATATCCATCGCAGGCGGGTCCACGATACTTCCGGTGACCGCCCGTCGCCCGAAAGGCACGTCAAGGTCCAGCGAAAGCCGAATGAATGACAGATCGTTCCCACGGGAGATTTAACATGGTCCGCATTCGTTCGCTTTCGCTATGCCTCGCCCTGACCTTGGGTATTGCCTCAGGCAGCTTCGCCGCCAGCGGCGGGTATGGAAACGACACCCAGGTCCCGGCAACCCCGTCTGGCGCCCCTTCCAAGCCTAAGCCTTACGATGAAGGCAAAACGTACGACGAAGGCAAGACTGCTGGCGAAAAAGGCAGCAGCGTCAATAGCCCGGGCAGCAGTAAGGATAACGACAGCAGTGACACGGGAAGCGACTCCGACGCCGCCGATGGCGCCAGCGGTGGTTCCAACAGCACCGGTGAAGCGACAGGGTCTGGCGCGGGCAGTACGGGGGGTACCGCCGAGGACCAGGACAGCCGTTGAGAAGCAACCCGGTCAGGCCCCCACCGCGACCCTAGGCACGGGTTCGCGGTCAGCGCCAGAACCTGGGGTCGTCCACCACCTGTTGATGAGCTTCGAACAACGCCGGGAGTTGCTCCTTCAGGTAATCGAGCCAGGTGCGTACCTTGGCATCGAGGTAATGACGCGACGGATAGATGGCGTAGATTTCCCGCTGGCGCAACCGGTGCGGCGCCAGCAGGCGGAACAGGCGGCCTTCCTCGATGGCATGGCTGGCAGAGTAGTATGGCAACAAGCCCACCCCCATGCCCAGTTCAGTGGCTTTGAGCATGGCATCGGCGACGTTGGTGAGGAAGGTGTCCTGGGGCACGACCACACTGCGTCCCTGGTGGTGATCGAATGACCAGTCCTCTTCGAACAAGGGGTCGACCATGCGCAGGCAGGCATGATCGTTCAAGTCTTCCGGCTTGGTCGGCACGCCATGCCGCGCCAGGTACTCGGGTGATGCGCAAAGGATGCTGTAGATGCTGCCCAACGGGATAGCGATCAATTGCGAGTCAGGCAACCCTTTGCCGATGGTGATCACGATATCGTGGCCTTCGTCCAACGGGTCGGGGTTGCGCTGTGACAGGGTCAACTCCATCACCACTTCCGGGCACGCCGCGTTGTAGCGTGCCACCAAGGGCATCATCAACAAGCCCAGGCCATGGGTGCAGTGAAAACGCAGACGCCCCCGGGGGTTGAGGTGGGCACCCCGGGCCTCATCCATGGCTTCGTCGGTCAACGACAGAATGTGCCGTGAACGCTCAAGAAATCGCTCCCCCGCCTCGCTCATGCGCAAGCGCCGCGTGGTGCGGTGTAGCAGCCGGGTCTGCAATTGGTTTTCCAGCTCGGCAACGATGCGCGACACCTGCGCCGCGGATATATCCAGGGCATTGGCGGCCGCGGCAAAGCTGCCGCACTCCACCACCCGGGCGAACGTGCGCATGGCGTGCAGCATGTCCATCGTATTCGGCTCCTTTCTTCGGCCTTATTCGTACATCCAAGGCAGGAATCTATCACGAATTAGGCCATTTATTGTGGATCATCAATGAATACATCATTAGTAAAACATTGAAGAAGGAGCCTGCCATGAAACGTTCGATCGCTTTGCTTGCTTTGTCCGCCGCCCTCGCCTCGTTCGGCGCCGTGGCCGACCAGAGTGCCGGCCAACCGGCCTCCAGCGAGGCCACCTACGAATACGGCATGCCGCTGGATGTGGCCAAAGTCATCTCCGTCACCCCAGCCAGCAACGTCGCCGACTGCCAGGTCGGTACCGCACATATGAAGTACGTCGACCACAAGGGCCAGACCCACGAAGTCGCCTACCGGGAAATGGGCAACTGTTCTCAGCAGTGATTCAGGCCAGGGCCTGGGTGATCCAGGCGACCTGACGAGTGAAGTCACGGGTCTTTTCCTGCGGTACTGCGTCCCGGGCGCGCTCGAAATGGGCCAGTGTCTGCTGTTTCTGACGCAACATGCGCTGCCACTTGGTAATGAACGCCGGACTTTTTTCCTGCAACAGCATTGGGCCGAAGTAAAGTTGTTCGGCGGTGTAGCTCACGGCTTCGCAAGGCTCGGCGACGATGATTTCGTAGTCAAAGCGGTTTTCGCGCAGCAATTCTTCGCGGCAAATCCGGTAGCCGTTGTCCATCAGCCACTGACGCAGTTCCCGCTCGTCGCCATTGGGCTGCAGAATCAGGCGCGTCACGCCCTGCAAGCGGGCCTTGCCCTGTTCCAGAATGTCGCGAATCGTTTCGCCACCCATGCCGCAGATGCTGATGGTGTTGACCCGGTCGGAAGGTTCGATGGCCGCCAGGCCATTGGCCAGGCGAACAGTGATGCGACCTTCCAGGCCGTTCTTGCGCACCTTGCGCTGGGCCGAGGCGAAAGGCGTCTGCGCCACTTCACCCGCCACCCCAGCTTCAATGATGCCGCGCAGCATCAGGGCTACCGGCAGGTAGCCATGGTCCGAGCCGATATCGGCCAGCCGCGCGCCTCGCGGCACATGGGCCGCCACACGCTCAAGGCGCATCGACAAAGTCTGTTCGTTCAACGTGAAGCCCCTTGCTCAACAATCGGGCGCGATTCTGACGGCCAGCGCCCGGCATTACAACGGACGTTGGCCCAACGGTGTCGCTCGACCCGCTCGTCGTGCTCGCGTAGGCTTGCGGGTTTCATTCCGTTGCAAGGCAAACTCCCATGGCAGACCTCATCTACACCCCGGACTCCGACGCCGACTCCATTTCCTCTGACGTCGCCGAGTTCAACGGCATACTGGTCACCACCCAGATTCCCGCCGATATCGAAGCTGACATCACCGCGCAGAGCGAAAGTACCCTGCAGGCCCTGAAGGACGCGCTGGAAAAAGCCGGCAGCGGCATGGACCGCGTCATGCACCTGACCATCTACCTCACCGATATGGCTGACCGCCCTGCGTTCAACGAGGTCTATCAGCGTTTCTTCCAAAAGCCGTGGCCGGTGCGTGCCGCCGTGGGCGTGGCGGCGCTGGCGTTCCCGACCATGCGCGTCGAAGTGACGGCGATGGCCGCCAAGCGCTGATCCGCCGGCAACACCCCGCCGCTGGCAAGCCAGCGCCCAACGGTCCTGCGTTTGTTTCAGCATCTGCCGTCGGGGCCGGCTTGCCGGCGATCACCGGCAACGCCAGTGTTTCTTTCCCACTGAGCAGCCCGAGGATGCCGCCAACCCAATTCACCGCTACAATGCCCGCCTTGACCGTGACAGCCCGACCATAACGACATGTCCCTTCCAAAGAATCACCTGGAACTGCTTAGCCCTGCCCGCGACGTGGCCATTGCCCGCGAAGCCATCCTGCACGGCGCTGACGCCATCTACATCGGCGGCCCGAGCTTCGGCGCGCGCCACAACGCCTGCAACGAAGTCAGCGATATCGCCGAGTTGGTTGAATTCGCCCATCGCTACCATGCGCGAGTGTTCACCACCCTCAACACCATCCTCCACGACAATGAGCTGGAGCCGGCGCGCAAGCTGATCCACCAGCTCTATGACGCAGGTGTCGACGCGCTTATCGTCCAGGACCTGGGTGTGATGGAGCTGGACATTCCGCCGATCGAGCTGCATGCCAGTACCCAGACCGACATCCGCACCCTGGAGCGGGCCAAGTTCCTCGACCAGGCCGGCTTCTCGCAACTGGTGTTGGCCCGCGAGCTGAACCTGCAGCAGATCCGCGCCATTGCCGCCGAAACCGACGCTGCCATCGAGTTCTTCATCCATGGCGCGCTGTGCGTGGCGTTCTCCGGCCAGTGCAACATCTCCCATGCCCAGACCGGTCGCAGCGCCAACCGTGGCGACTGCTCCCAGGCCTGCCGCCTGCCCTACACGCTCAAGGACGACCAGGGCCGTGTGGTGGCCTTCGAAAAGCACCTGCTGTCGATGAAGGACAACAACCAGACCGCCAACCTGCGCGACCTGGTGGATGCTGGCGTGCGCTCGTTCAAGATCGAAGGCCGCTACAAGGACATGGGCTACGTGAAGAACATCACCGCCCACTACCGCAAAGAGCTGGACGCCATCCTCGAAGACCGCCCGGACCTGGCACGCGCCTCCAGCGGTCGTACCCAGCACTTCTTCGTGCCCGACCCGGACAAGACGTTCCACCGTGGCAGCACCGACTACTTCGTCACCGACCGCAAGGTCGACATCGGTGCTTTCGACTCGCCGACCTTCACCGGTCTGCCGGTAGGCGTGGTTGAGAAAGTCGGCAAGCGCGACCTGTTGGTGGTCACCGAGGTGCCGCTGACCAATGGCGACGGCCTGAATGTGCTGGTCAAGCGTGAGGTGGTGGGGTTCCGCGCCAATATCGCCGAACCACGGGGCGAGTTCGAAGAAGACGGCCAGAAACGCTACCGCTACAGGGTCGAACCCAACGAAATGCCCGAGGGCCTGCATAAGCTACGCCCGAACCACCCACTGTCGCGCAATCTGGATCACAACTGGCAGCAGGCCCTGCTGCGCACTTCGTCCGAGCGTCGTGTAGGCGTGGAATGGCACGCCGTGCTACGCGAACAGCGGCTGGCGCTGACGGCCACCAGCGAGGAAGGCGTGAGCGTGCAAGTGGCGCTGGATGGCCCGTTCGGCGAGGCCAACAAGCCGCAACAGGCGCTGGAACAACTGCACGACCTGCTCGGTCAGTTGGGCACCACCCAGTACCACGCCGATGCCATCGAACTGGATGCGCCGCAAGCCTATTTCATCCCCAACTCGCAGCTCAAGGCCCTGCGCCGGGAAGCCATCGAGGCGCTGACCGAAGCGCGGGTCAAGGCTCACCCGCGGGGTGGACGCAAAGCCGAAACCAACCCACCACCGGTGTACCCGGAGTCGCACCTGTCGTTCCTGGCCAACGTATACAACCAGAAGGCTCGCGAGTTCTACCATCGCCATGGTGTGCAACTGATCGATGCCGCCTACGAAGCCCACGAGGAACATGGGGAAGTGCCGGTGATGATCACCAAGCACTGCCTGCGCTTCTCGTTCAACCTGTGCCCCAAGCAGGCCAAGGGTGTGACGGGCGTTCGCACCAAGGTGGCGCCGATGCAACTGATTCAGGGGGATGAAGTACTGACCCTGAAGTTCGACTGCAAGCCCTGCGAGATGCATGTGATCGGCAAGATGAAGCCGCACATCATCGACCTGCCGACACCTGGCAGTGGGGTGGCTCAGGTAGTGGGACACATCAGCCCGGAAGACCTGCTCAAGACCATTGTCCGCGCGCCACATTGATAGCCAGAGGGGCGCATTGCGCCCCTTTCCCAGCGGCTTTCGCTACCGGACGAAACGCGGAATCCGCAGGCCGAGGCTCTCACGCAACGTCGTGCCTTCATACTGGGTGCGATACACCCCGCGCGCCTGCAGCAACGGTACGACCTCCCGGGTGAAGCGCTTGAACTGGCTCGGATGCCCAACGTAGATATTGAACCCGTCCAGCGCCCTTGCCTCGAACCACTCAGTCATCTTCGCCGCCACGGTTTCGGCCGACCCGACGAACGCTCCCGGCCTCAGCTGGCGCCCGTACTCCACGGCTTGGCGCAGACTGAAGCCCTTGTCCCGCGCTTGATCGGCAATGCGCTTGGCATTGGTGAAAAAGCTACTTCGCGCGTACTCAAGGCTTTCTTGGGGAAACGGCGCATCCAGGTCGTATTGGCTGAAATCGTGCCAGCCAAAATTGCGCCCGAATTCCTTGAGCGCCAGCTCGAAGCTGTGGTCCTGCTGGTGATAGTGCCGCTCGATCTCACGGGCCTCGGCATCGCTGTCACCGACGTAGATTTCGGCGCCCGGCAAGACCAGCAACTGGTCCGGGTCGCGCCCCAGTCGCGCCGCCCTGCCCTTGATGTCCTGGTAGAACGCCTGCCCCTGCTCGATGCTAGACGCATGGGTGAACACCACATCGGCAGTGGCTGCGCCCAAGTCACGCCCTTGTTGCGAATCACCCGCCTGGAAGACCACCGGCTGCCCCTGGGGCGAGCGCTGGATGTTCAGTGGCCCCACCACCGAGAAATGCTCACCCTTGTGGTTGAGCGCATGCAGCCTGGACGGATCGAGAAATTGCCCCGTGGCCCGGTCGCGGGGGAACGCATTGTCCTCGTAGGAATGCCAGAGCCCTTGCACCACCTGGACGTGCTCCTGGGCCCTGGCATAGCGAGTATCGTAATCGTAGTGTTCGTCTCGACCATAATTGCCGGCGGTGCCAGCGTCGCCACTGGTGACCACGTTCCAGCCAGCGCGGCCTTTGCTGATAAGGTCCAGGGACGCCAGGCGACGGGCTACGTTGAAAGGCGCGTTGTAGGATGTGGTCAGGGTCCCGACCAGGCCGATATGGCGGGTACTCACCGCAAGCGCCGACAACAGGGTCAGCGGTTCCAGGCGATTGAGATAATGCGACGGCGAGCCAGGTGTGATGAACTGGCTGTCGACGATGAACACCAGGTCGAACAGCGCAGCTTCGGCCTGGCGGGCGATATCGATATACCAGTCGATATTGACGCTGGCATCAGCCGGCAACTCCGGGTCCAGCCACAGGTTGTGCCGCCCAGGGCCGCCGCAACCCATGGTCAGCGCACCCAATTTGATCTGTCTCTTGCTCATACGGGCTAGCCTCCTTGGACCTACTGGTTTTTGGCCTGCGCCGTGGCTGGCTGTTGCAGAGCGGCAGAGAACGAAGTGTCGAACAGGGTAGCGGCGGGGTACGCCTTGATCAAACCGAGCCCTGCGAAGAAGTCCACGGTTTTTTGCGCATCGACCACCACCTGTGGGTTCAACGGTGCCAGGTCGGTACGGGCGCGAGCGAACCAGATGCGGGCGATGTCGCGGTCGGCCCGGGTACGCTTGGCCCAGTCGTCGGCATAGGCTTCGGTATTGGCCGGGTCGCCCAAGGCCCATTCGCGGGCTGTTTTCAGGCGCTGCAGGAAGTCCGCGATTTGCGCGCGCTTGCCCTCGACGGCCTTGGCGTTCGCCACCACGAAGCTCTGCGCTGGAATCAGCCCTTGCGCAGTGGCCAGTACCCGTGCGCCTTGGCGCTCCTGCTGGGTGACGTAGGGTTCCCAGGTGGCGATCACGTCGACCGAACCGCCATCCAGGGCGTGAGAAGCATCCAGTGCACTGAGATAACGCAGCTCGAGCGAGTCGCGGGGCACATTGGCTTTGTCCAGGGCGCTGAACAACAGTTGTTGGCTCCACGAGCCTTTCCAGATCGCTGCGCGCTTGCCGCGCAGATCAGCCAGGCTGTGTATGTTCGAATCCTTGCGCGCGAGGATCGCCACACCGTCCAGATTCTGCCGGCTCACCGCGATGACTTTGATCGGCGCCCCCAGGGCCCCGAGGAACAGCGGCGGTGCATCGCCCAGCAGGCCGAGGTCCAAGCTACCGACGTTCAGCGCTTCGGCCACTGGGGAGCCGGCAGTGAACTGCTTCCATTCCAGTGTGTAGGGCAAGTCATCGAGCACACCCGCCGCTTCCATCACGGAGCGGGCATTGAAGCTCTGGTCACCCACTACCAGGGTTTGCGCACTGACGGCCAGGCTCAGGGCTGAGGCCAGCACGCCTGCAGCCAATTTTTTGAGGTATCGCACGTTCGTCTCCAGGTGCCCTTGGGGCACGGCATGGCAAGTCGATCCGCCCGTGCGGTCTCGCAGATTATTTATGTGTTTTGAATCTAAACAGAGGCCTGTTTATAAGCTAACGACTCGAAACACCCCTGTGAAATGCGTTTTAGGCATAACCTAATGCTTCTGAAATGCGCGCCACTAAATACCAATTATGCATATTAGCTTATGATTATTTTGCATTTTGAGAATATTCTCTGACTTTGCTAGGGTGATTCAGACCTCTCCATCGAGCCCTTACCATGAGCCAACCGCTGCGTCTTGACCGTTTGCGCTTGTTCATAAGCGAACTTTCCGATCTTTTGGACCGGGAGACCGACGAGGCCGCCCTCCTCGACCACGGCCAGGGTCTGCTTGGCAGCCTGGTCGCTCACGATGACTGGCTGCCCGCGGACCTGGCTCAGCCCGATCCGACCCGTTACCAGCAGTACCTGTTGCATTGCGACTCGCGCCAACGCTTTTCCATCGTCAGTTTCGTCTGGGCACCGGGGCAGCGCACCCCGATCCATGACCATCGCGTCTGGGGCCTGATCGGCATGCTGCGCGGAGCCGAATACTCGCAAGGCTTTGCCCGCACCGAACAGGGCGCACTGGTGCCCGCTGGCGAACCTGTACGCATCGATCCGGGGCATGTCGAAGCTGTCTCGCCCCGCATCGGCGACATCCATCAAGTAAGCAATGCCTTCGACGACAGGGTGTCGATCAGCATCCATGTCTATGGCGCCAACATCGGTGCCGTTCGGCGCGCCGTATACCTGGCCGACGGCAGCGAAAAAGCCTTCATTTCCGGATACACCAATACCCGCTTGCCCAACATCTGGGACCTGTCCAAAGAGACCCCTGACCTATGAGTACTGTGACCACCCGGACCTACCAGGACATTCGTCGAGCCCTGCTGGCCCATCAGGAGCTGGCACTGATCGACGTCCGAGAAGAAGACCCGTTTGCCCAGGCGCACCCATTGTTCGCCGCCAACGTTCCGTTGTCGAAACTGGAACTGGAAATGTTCGCCCGCGTACCGCGTCGCAGTACCGCCATGACCCTGTATGACGATGGTGAAGGACTCGCGGACCGAGCGGCGGAGCGCCTGCTGGCGCTGGGCTACAGCGATGTGGCATTGCTGCAGGATGGCCTGGCCGGCTGGCGCGCTGCCGGCGGCGAGCTGTTCAGAGACGTCAACGTACCGAGCAAAGCCTTTGGCGAGTGGGTCGAGAGCGTGCGCCATACCCCGTCGCTGGCGGCCGAGCAGGTGCAGGCGTTGCTGGATGCCAAGGCCGATGTGGTGGTACTCGACGCCCGGCGTTTCGATGAATACCAGACGATGAGCATACCGGGCGGTATCAGCGTGCCGGGTGCGGAATTGGTGCTGCGGGTTGCCGAGCTGGTGCCCAGCGCCGACACCCAGGTGATCGTCAACTGCGCCGGGCGCACCCGCAGCATCATCGGCACTCAGTCACTGGTCAATGCCGGGATCCCCAACCCGGTGGCAGCGCTGCGCAATGGCACCATCGGCTGGACCTTGGCGGGGCAACAACTGGCCCATGGCCAACAGCGCCGCTTTACCGAAGTGACCGAGTCCAACCGTGCCGTGGCAGCCAAGCGTGCGCGCAAGGTTGCCGATAAGGCCGGTGTGCTGCGCCTGGAGGTCAAGGGGCTCAGGGTCTGGCAGGCCGACAGCCACCGCACCACGTACCTTTTCGATGTGCGCACACCTGAGGAATATGCCAAGGGCCATGTGCCTGGAAGCCGTTCGGTGCCTGGCGGGCAGTTGGTGCAGGAGACCGACCATGTGGCCAGCGTGCGCGGTGCGCGTATCGTGTTGGTCGATGACGATGGCGTGCGGGCGAACATGAGTGCTTCGTGGCTGGCGCAGATGGGCTGGCAGGTGGCTGTGTTGGATGGGCTTACCCAGGACCACTTCAGCGAGACAGGTGACTGGAAAGCCCCGCTGCCGCCACTGCCGCAAGTGACCGAAATCAGTGTCGAGCAGTTGCAAGGCTGGCTCGAATCCGCCAGTACCGTAGTGCTGGATTTCACGGCCAGTGCCAACTACGTCAAGCATCATGTTCCGGGTGCCCATTGGGCTATCCGGGCGCAACTGCCCCAGGCCCTGGAGCGGTTGCCTGTAGCCGAACGTTATGTGTTGACTTGCGGCACTGGCCTGCTCGCCCGTTTCGCAGCCGTCGACCTGCAAGCACTGACCCACACGCCCGTGTATCTGCTCAGCGGGGGCACCGCCAGCTGGATTGCCGCTGGCAAGCCGCTGGAGAGCGGTGAGACCCATTTGGCGGTGGCGCGCACCGACCGCTACCGCCGGCCTTATGAAGGCACCGATAACCCGCGCGAGGCCATGCAAGGTTATCTGGATTGGGAGTTTGGTCTGATTGCGCAGTTGGAGCGCGATGGCACTCATGGATTCCAGGTGCTGAGCTAGGGTCTGTAAGAAAAGTCTTGAGACGAAGGTCTGGCAAGGCGAAAACAGCCGAGGAAGCGGAGTTTACGGGTTGTAAAGAGCATTCCGAGGCTGTTTTCAACGCAGCATCACCGAGTTTCAAGGCTTTTCGTACAGAGCCTGGAGAAAACGGGGCCGCTTCGCTCGGAGGGACGCCTGCAGCGCTGATCCATGCCCCACATCGATGTCTGACCACGCCTTATCATTGCGCGTGATAATAACCTTCGTTCCATTCGATTCGTGCGCTACGCGCAAGACACTCACACTCCGCCCACTACTAATACATTGGCGGAGTTCTCCATGGAACAATCACTCAAACCCTTGCGCTTCCCCCTCGCTGCCCTGGCAGTCGTGGTGCTGAGCGCATGCGGTCGAACCCCGGACGCCGTGCAGGCCCCCGCCGCACCGAAAGTCAGCGTCGCCAAGGTGATCGAGCAACCGATCAACGAGTGGGACGAGTTCACCGGCCGCCTCGAAGCGCCAGAAACCGTTGAAGTACGCCCTCGGGTCTCAGGCCAGATCGACTTGGTAGCCTTCACCGAAGGTGCCCAGGTCAAGAAAGGCGACCTGTTGTTCCAGATCGACCCACGTCCGTTCCAGGCTGAAGTCCGCCGACTCGAAGCCCAACTGCAACAAGCCAAGGCCACCGCCATTCGCAGCGCCAACGAAGCCCGCCGTGGCGAGCGCCTGCGCGACAGCAACGCGATCTCCGCGGAATTGGCCGAATCGCGCAGCAGTGCCGCCGCCGAAGCCCGTGCCGGCGTCGATGCCATCCAGGCCCAACTGGACCTGGCCCGCCTGAACTTGAGCTTCACCCGCGTCACTGCGCCGATCAGCGGCCGGGTCAGCCGCGCTCAGTTCACCGCCGGCAACATCGTCACCGCCGATGTCACCCCGCTGACCAGCGTGGTGTCCACCGACAAGGTGTATGCCTACTTCGACGCCGACGAACGCGTGTACCTGAAGTACACCCAACTGGCCCGCGAAGGCCAGCGCGGTCAGAGCACGCCTGTTTACCTGGGCCTGACCAACGAAACCGGCAACCCACACCTGGGCCAGATGAACTTCGTCGACAACCAGGTCAACCCACGTACCGGCACCATCCGCGGCCGCGCCGTGTTCGATAACCGCGACGGCCAGTTCACGCCAGGCCTCTATGCGCGGCTGAAGCTGGTCGGCAGCGCCCAGTACGATGCGGTGCTGATCAACGACGAAGCCGTGGGTACGGACCTTGGCAAGAAGTTCGTGCTGGTCATGGACAAGGACAACAAGGCCAGCTATCGCCCAGTAGAACTGGGGCCGAAGCTCGAAGGACTGCGCATCGTGCGCAGCGGTCTGACCAAGGACGATCGCATCGTGGTCAAGGGCCTGCAGCGTGTGCGTCCGGGGTCGCCAGTGACGCCGGAAGAAACGCCTATGGCCAGCGAGCAGACCCTCGCCGCCCTCGCCCAGCAACGCCAAGCCCTCGAGGCCAGCAATCGGACGCAGAAGGTAGCGGGCTCCACCGAAAAAGTCGCCAGCGCCCAAGCGCCACGCGGTTAAGGGATCACACCGATGAACTTTTCGAAATTCTTCATTACCCGGCCGATCTTCGCTGCCGTGCTGTCGCTGGTGCTGTTGATCGCGGGCTCGATCTCGCTGTTCAAGCTGCCGATCAGCGAATACCCGGAAGTGGTACCGCCCACCGTGGTGGTGCGCGCCAACTTCCCCGGCGCCAACCCCAAGGTGATTGGCGAAACCGTCGCAGCGCCGTTGGAGCAGGCCATCACTGGTGTCGAGAACATGCTGTACATGTCCTCGCAGTCCACCGCCGATGGCAAGCTGACCCTGACCATCACCTTTGCCCTGGGCACCGACCTGGACAACGCGCAGGTGCAGGTACAGAACCGCGTCACGCGTACCCAGCCCAAGCTGCCTGAGGAAGTGACCCGCATTGGTATCACCGTCGACAAGGCATCGCCCGACCTGACCATGGTCGTGCACTTGACCTCGCCGGATAACCGCTACGACATGCTCTACCTGTCCAACTACGCCATCCTCAACATCAAGGACGAACTGGCGCGCCTGGGCGGCGTCGGCGACGTGCAACTGTTCGGCATGGGCGACTACTCGCTGCGGGTATGGCTCGACCCGAACAAGACCGCTTCGCGTAACCTGACCGCCAGCGATGTGGTGGCCGCCATTCGCGAGCAGAACCGCCAGGTGGCCGCCGGCCAGCTGGGCGCCCCGCCCGCCCCTGGCAGCACCAGCTTCCAGCTGTCGATCAACACCCAAGGTCGCCTGGTCAACGAGGAAGAGTTCGAGAACATCATCATCCGTGCCGGTGCCGATGGCGAAATCACTCGCCTGAAGGACATCGCCCGCGTCGAGCTGGGCTCCAGCCAGTACGCACTGCGCTCGCTGCTGAACAACCAGCCGGCGGTGGCCATCCCGATCTTCCAGCGGCCTGGCTCGAACGCCATCGAAATCTCCGACGAAGTGCGGGCGAAAATGGCCGAGCTGAAGAAGGACTTCCCGGAAGGGATGGACTACAGCATCGTCTATGACCCGACCATCTTCGTTCGTGGCTCCATCGAAGCGGTAGTGCACACCTTGTTCGAAGCACTGGTGCTGGTAGTGCTGGTGGTGATCCTGTTCCTGCAGACCTGGCGCGCCTCGATCATCCCGCTGCTGGCCGTCCCGGTGTCGCTGATCGGCACCTTCGCGGTGATGCACCTGTTCGGTTTCTCGCTCAATGCCCTGTCGTTGTTCGGGTTGGTATTGGCCATCGGTATCGTGGTGGACGACGCCATCGTCGTGGTGGAGAACGTCGAACGTAACATCGGGCTTGGCCTGAAACCGCTTGAGGCCACGCAAAAGGCCATGGGCGAAGTGACCGGTCCGATCATTGCCACTGCCCTGGTGCTGTGCGCGGTGTTCGTGCCTGCTGCGTTCATTTCTGGCCTGACCGGGCAGTTCTATAAGCAGTTCGCCCTGACCATCGCCATTTCGACCGTGATTTCGGCATTCAACTCGCTGACCCTGTCGCCGGCGCTGGCTGCCGTGCTGTTGAAGGAGCATCACGCGCCCAAGGACCGCTTCTCGCGGTTCCTCGACAAGCTGCTGGGTAGCTGGCTGTTCGCGCCGTTCAACCGTTTCTTCGACCGTGCCTCCAATCGCTACGTCGGCGGCGTGCGCCGGGTCATCCGCTCCAGCGGCATCGCCCTGTTCGTCTACGCTGGCCTGATGGGCCTCACCTACCTGGGCTTTTCGTCCACCCCGACCGGTTTCGTACCGGCCCAGGACAAGCAGTACCTGGTGGCCTTTGCCCAGTTGCCAGACGCGGCGAGCCTCGACCGTACAGAGGCGGTCATCAAGCGCATGAGCGAAATCGCCCTCAAGCAACCCGGCGTCGCCGACTCGGTAGCCTTCCCGGGGCTGTCGATCAACGGCTTCACCAACAGCCCCAATAGCGGCATCGTGTTCACCCCGCTCAAGCCGTTCGATGAGCGCAAGGACCCGAGCCAGTCGGCTGCAGCCATCGCCGCTGCGTTGAATGCCCAGTTCGCTGACATCCAAGACGCCTACATCGCGATCTTCCCACCGCCACCGGTACAAGGCCTGGGCACCATCGGCGGCTTCCGCCTGCAGATCGAAGACCGGGGCAACCTGGGCTACGAAGCGCTGTACAAGGAAACCCAGAACATCATCGCCAAGAGCCACAACGTGCCGGAGCTGGCTGGCCTGTTCACCAGTTACCAGGTCAATGTGCCACAAGTCGATGCCGCCATCGACCGTGAGAAGGCCAAGACCCATGGCGTGGCGATCACCGACATCTTCGACACCCTGCAGGTCTACCTCGGCTCGCTGTACACCAACGACTTCAACCGCTTCGGTCGCACCTACCAGGTCAACGTCCAGGCCGAACAGCAGTTCCGCCTCGATGCCGAGCAGATCGGCCAGTTGAAGGTACGCAACAACCTCGGCGAGATGATCCCGCTGGCGACCTTCCTCAAGGTCAGCGACACCTCCGGACCTGATCGGGTGATGCACTACAACGGTTTCATCACCGCGGAAATCAACGGCGCGGCCGCACCTGGCTACAGCTCCGGCCAAGCCGAGGCCGCCATCGAGAAGCTGCTCAAAGAGGAACTGCCCAATGGCATGACCTTCGAATGGACCGACCTGACCTACCAGCAGATCCTCTCGGGCAATACCGCACTGCTGGTGTTCCCGCTGTGCGTGCTGCTGGCGTTCCTGGTGCTGGCCGCCCAGTATGAAAGCTGGAGCCTGCCGCTGGCGGTGATCCTGATCGTGCCGATGACCCTGCTGTCGGCCATTACCGGGGTGATCGTATCGGGTGGCGACAACAACATCTTCACCCAGATCGGCTTGATCGTACTGGTCGGACTGGCATGCAAGAACGCGATTCTGATCGTCGAGTTCGCCAAGGATGAACAGGCCAAGGGCCTGGACCCATTGGCGGCTGTACTGGAAGCCTGCCGCCTGCGCCTGCGCCCGATCCTGATGACCTCGATCGCCTTCATCATGGGTGTGGTACCCCTGGTGTTCTCCTCCGGCGCCGGATCGGAAATGCGCCATGCCATGGGTGTCGCGGTGTTCTCGGGAATGATCGGGGTGACCGTGTTCGGGCTGTTCCTGACGCCAGTGTTCTTCTTCCTGATCCGCCGTTTCGTCGAGCGTCGCCAGGCCCGCAAGGCTTCGCACGTGCCATCGCTGGAGAGCCACGCATGAACCTGCTCAAACCCCTGACGCCTAGCCTGCTGGCACTGGCCCTGGCGGCCTGCGCGGTGGGCCCGGACTACAAGACACCGGACACCGAACCTGCGCATCTGGACACCCAGGCCCAAGCCCAGGCGTTCGATCGCAGCCACTTCGAAAGCGTGTGGTGGAAGCAGTTCGACGACCCGGTGCTCAACCAGCTGGTGCAGGCCTCGCTGGAAGGCAACCGCGACTTGCGCGTGGCCTTCGCCCGCCTCAAGTCGGCGCGGGCGATCCGTGAGGATGCCTCGAACGATCAACTGCCGGTGGTGACCAGTCGCGTCAGCAGCGAAATCGGCAAGGGCCAGATTCCCGGCCAGACCGAACAGCGAGTCAACAGCGAGCGCTATGATTTGGGCCTGGACATGGCTTGGGAGCTCGACCTTTTCGGCCGCATCCAACGCCAGATCGAGGCCAGCGAAGCCCAGGAGGCAGTCGCCCAGGCCGACCTGCAACAGCTGCAGGTCAGCCTGATCGCTGAACTGGTCGACGCCTACGGTCAACTGCGCGGTGCTCAGTTGCGCGAGAAAATTGCCCTGGCCAACCTCAAGACCCAGGAGGAGTCGCGTGCCATCACCGAAACCCTGCGTGACGCCGGGGTCGGCAACGAACTGGACGTAGTGCGCGCCGACGCGCGGCTGGCCGGGGTCGAGGCGACCGTACCGCAACTGCAGGCCGAACAGGTCCGAGCGCGCAACCGCATCGCCACCCTGCTTGGCCAGCGTCCGGATGCACTGAGTGTCGACCTCTCGCCCAAGGCGCTGCCGGCCATCGCCAAGGCCCTGCCGGTGGGTGACCCGGGCGAGCTGCTGCGCCGCCGCCCGGACATCCGCAGCGCCGAACGCCAACTGGCCGCTGCCACGGCAAACGTTGGGGTGGCTACCGCCGACCTGTTCCCACGGGTAAGCCTCAGCGGCTTCCTGGGTTTCACCGCCGCGCGCGGTTCGCAGATCGGCTCGTCCGCGGCCAATGCCTGGGCGCTTGGCCCCAGCATCACCTGGGCCGCCTTCGATCTGGGCAGCGTGCGGGCACGCTTGCGTGGAGCCAAAGCCGATGCCGAAGGCGCCCTGGCCAACTACGAGCAGCAGGTATTGCTGGCCCTGGAAGAATCGGCCAACGCCTTCAGCGACTACGGCAAGCGGCAACAACGCTTGCTGTCGCTCATGCGCCAAAGCGACGCCAGCCGCAAGGCCGCCGAACTCGCTTCGGTGCGCTACCGCGAGGGCACGGTGGACTACCTGGTGCTACTGGACGCCGAACGCGAACGCCTGAGCGCCGAAGACGCCCAAGCCCAGGGTGAAGTCGAGCTGTATCGCGGCATCGTCTCGATCTACAAAGCCCTCGGTGGCGGCTGGCAACCCGAGACAGTGGCCAGCGCCCACTGATTCAACGACTCCTTTGGTTGGATCCTCCGCCAACCGTTTGCCCCGCTGGCCTCGCGCCTGCGGGGCTTTTTTGTTCATCCTTCGCCTACGCGGCACCGAGCCGACCCCAGACAAGGGTTGAGCCAATGCACCTTGCAGACAGGGGCATTCTGCCCCAAGCTCTGCCTTCCCACCGCCATGGATCGCCCGATGCTCAAACGCCACCACTACCTGATCGCCTTGCTGGCGCTGGTCCTGGCGACGACTGCGTTGGTCTTCCTGCGCCGCGATGACCAACCCACGCCGCCGACCTTGCCTGCGCACAGTTATGCCAAGGCATTGCGCCAGGCCCATGAAGGCCTGCCAGGCGCCGCGCGGGTGCTGTACCAGCAATTGCAACGCAACGACCTCGCGCCGATTCGCCGCGCCGCACTCTACGCCGAGTTGCCCAACTACCCGTCGCCACAAGCACTGAAGCTTGCGCAGCAAGATTTGGAGCATGACGAGCCGCTGGTACGCCGGGCTGCCATCGCCGGCATTCGTCGGTTGCTGCCTGCCGCGCAGCGCAGCCTGGTGCTGGGGCCGCTGCTGGACGACGACGACCAGAGTGTGCGCTTCGCGGCGGTGGACGCCCTGCTGGGTCTGGACCCGGACGCCATCGGCCTGTATTTCGGCCCCCTGCAAGCGGCGCTGGAGCAGTACCAGCAGGCGCTGGAAAAGCAGCCCGAGGATGCCGCCGCGCAGGTGCACCTGGCTCGCCTGTATCTGCATGAAAACGACTATGACCAGGCTGCCATGGCCCTGCAACGTAGCTTGGCCGTGGCGCCGGACGGCCTCGATGCCCTGGCCACTCAGGTGCGCTTGCTCGAGCGCCAGGGACAGCATGATGAATCACGTCAGGTGCTGGCCAAGGCGCTGGCCTTGCGCCCAGACTCGGCGTTTCTGCAGTACGAGCTCGGGCGATGGCTGAACCGTCATGAACAACGCGAATACGCATTGCTGGCCCTGGCCCGCGCGGTGGAACTGGAACCCGACAACGCTGATTATCGTTATGCCCTGGCGGTGACCCTGCACGACCTGGAACAGGGCGATGCCGCGCAGAAGCAACTGGAAACCCTGCTCAACCGTCAACCGGCAAACCGGCGCGCCAGGCTGTTATTGATCAAGTACTGGAAAGAGACCGGCCAACTGCAGAACGTGCAGGTGCTGTTGGCTGAACTGGAACGACAGAACCCTGATGATCCGGTGCTTCAACAAGGTTTGTAGCAAGCTCGGAGATTGTCGTTGAACCCTTGACGATGCGCCGTGGTCCAGAGGTTATCGGACCTCAAGGCGAAAGCGCCCCCAGGCGCTGCCCATCGACACGGGAGAGTCGTTTTGGCCAGTTCATTGTCGCTGGATGAGCGCGCCCTGATCCTGGCCCCCGCCCAGCTCGGCGCGAGCACCTCGAAGCTACTGGCGACAGCCGGTATAGACTGCCTGTGCGCGCGCGATATCGACCATCTGCATGGCTGCCTGGTCGAGGGCGCAGGCTTGGCGATCATCGCCGAAAAGACACTCAAAAGTTGCAAAGATACGTTGTTGCGGGAGTTCATCAAGGATCAGCCCTGCTGGTCGGACCTGCCCATCGTGCTGCTCACCGCCCCCCGCTCCCCCCTCACCGCCCCCCTTGGGCACCCCTTGGGAAACTTGTCCCTTTTGGGCTCACCCTTCGCCGATGAACAACTTCTGCTGTTGGCCAGGAATGCGCTGCGTAATCGTCGCCGCCAGTACTTGGCACGCGACCAGCTCCAAGCGCTGCAACAACAACTCGATTCGCGCAGCCAGACGCCGGCGTTGGCTGTGCATCAAGCACGCAAGATGGAAGCCATCGGCCAGTTGGCTGGTGGCGTGGCGCATGACTTCAACAACCTGCTGACCAGCATCGGAGGCAGTTTCGAACTGATCGACCGCCGCTTGAAGCAAGGCCGCAGCGAGGGCCTCGAAAGCGTGCTGCGGATGGGCCGGGAGGCCGTCAGCCGGGCATCCCTGCTGACCCACCGTCTACTGGCATTTTCTTCCAGACAGTCGCTGCACAGCCAGCGCATCGAACTGCGCGCCTTACTGGAGGCTCAGCGGTTGCAGGACAACTACAGCGACTCGGTCACGCTTGAGCTGCAGCTGCCGGATACACTATGGGCCGTCGAGGCGGACGGTGTGCAACTGCAGCAGGCCCTCGACAATTTGCTGCTCAACGCCTGTGAGGCCATGCCCAGCGGCGGCGCGTTGAGGATAGAGGCAAGCAACCAGCGGGTAGAAGCCGATCCCGGAAGGGGTGACAGCCTGAGTACCGGCGACTATCTGCGGCTGAGCATCATCGATGATGGCCAAGGTATGTCGCAAAGTACCCTCGAACACGCTTTCGAACCGTTCTTCAGCACCAAGCCCGTGGGCCAGGGTATCGGCCTTGGCCTTTCGATGGTGTACGGTTTCAGCAAACAGTCCCGTGGCCATGTCGCCCTGTACAGCCAGATCGGCCAGGGTACGCGGGTGGACCTTTACCTGCCACGCCATGCTGGGCCGGCGCAGACAGTGCAGGCCGTGGACCCACCGACCTCGCCCATGGAGAGCCGTGACGTGCTGGTGGTCGAGGACGACCCACATGTGCGCTGCTTGTTGTGCCAGGCACTACAGGAGGACGGGGCCAACTGCCAGAGCGCCAGCAATGCCAACGACGCGTTGAAGTTGTTGCGCTCTGCGCAAAACGTGGATTTGCTGATCAGCGACGTCGGTCTGCCTGGCATGAATGGCCGACAATTGGCCGAGATTGCTCGCACCCTCCGGCCGGGGCTGGCGGTGCTGTTCATCACTGGCTATGCCGAGACGGCCATGGCCCGCGAAGGCTTCCTGGCGCCTGGCATGCAGTTGATCAGCAAGCCGTTCGAGCTCAAGGAGCTGCAGCGACAGGTTGCCAGGATGCTGGGCAAACCTTGAGATGACTCACTCGGCCAGCAACCGTAAGGCCTGGCTGGCGAGACTCTGGAGCTCAAAAGGCTTGAGCAGCAGCGCGGTGCCCGGTTCTTCGAACAACTGGGTTTGCAATGCAGGCTCGACAAAACCCGTGATGAAAAGGACCCGCTGTTCGGGCACCAGTTGGCGCATCGCCCGTGCCAGCTGCCGACCGCTGAATCCACCCGGCAAGCCGATATCGGTGATGACCAGGTCGAAGGGGCCATCTTGGCGGAAACGCTGCAGGGCCTCGTCAGCATCGCTGGCCTGGTGAACGTCGAAGCCACACTCGTGCAGATACTCGCGCATCAGCGCGCGCAAGTTCAGCTCATCGTCCACCAGCAGCAGGCGTTGTCCGCGGGCCCGTTCCACCACCGGCGTCGGTGGGGGGGGCTCAACGGGCAGTGGTTGGTGGCAGCGCGGGAACAGCATCGAGACCCTGGCACCCTTGTCCGGTGCTGAAGTGATCCATACGTATCCGCCGGACTGGCGAACGAAACCGTAGACCATCGGCAGCCCCAGCCCAGCACCGCTACCTATGGACTTGCTGCTGAAAAACGGTTCGAAGGCACGGGCCATCTCCACCTCGGACATACCATGGCCATCGTCCTCCACGTGCACCGCTACATAATCCCCTGGCGGCAAACCCGTCTCATCGGGAAACGCGGTGGCAAGGCGCTCGTTGGCGCAGCGAATGGTCACGCAGCCACGCTCCAGGCAGGCTTCGCGAGCATTGCTGCACAGGTTGATCAAGGCCGTCTCGAACTGCGTACTGTCAAGGCAAACGGTCCAGGGTTCGATATCCAGTTGCCATTGCAGGCGCATCTCGGCACCCAGGGTCTGAAGTAACACGGGCTGAAGTGCCGACAACTGCCGGTTGAGGTTCAACGGACGGGGCTTGAGCGGTTGATTGCGGGAAAAAGCCAGCAACCGATGGGTCAGGTTCATGGCGCGCTGCACTGAATCGCGCGCCATGTCGACGTAGTCCCCCAAACGCTCCAGACGCCCTTGGTCCAAGCGTCGCTGCAACAACTCAAGGCTACCGCCGATGCCGGACAGCAAATTGTTCATCTCATGTGCCATACCGCCTGCCAGCTGGCCAACGGCTTCGAGTCGCTGACTGTTGCGTAGCAACGCCTGGGATTGGCGCATGGCCTCGTCACGATCATCGGTGATGTCGCGGCCGACCGCGGTCAACAGCGAGCCGTCGAACTTGGCGGTCCAGCGGAACCATCGGTAGTGCCCGTCCTGATGACGCAAACGGGTTTCGAACGTATCGTCGGCATTGCCAAGGATGAAGTCGACCACCGCCACCTGCACCTCGGCGCGGTCCGCCGGATGGATCAACTCAAGTACCGAACGGTCGCGTACCTGGTCTTCACTCCACCCCAGAATGCGGTACCAGGTGGGATTGGCATCCTTCAACACAAGTTCCGAGGTGACAGTCACCATCGCATCGCGCGACAGCGCCCAGAGGTGCTCGCGGTCGACCATGTATTTCTGGATTTGCGCCTGCAACACCTGCACCTGGTCCCGCCACGCTCGCTGCAACTCGGCGCCGGCCGTGGTTTCCATCACCGTGTGCAGAAAACCTGCCACCTCCCCATGGTCATCACGCACAGGGGAGTAGCAAAAGGCGAAGGAGCCCTGCTCTCCCTGGGCGCCACGACCGACCACAATGGGCTTGTCCCCGATGCAGCTCGCGTGGCCTTGCAGCGCTTTGAATACCCACGGCCCCACTTCGTCCCAGGCCTCATGCCATAGCCTGTCGAACCCTTGGCCCAAGGTATCCTGTTGCACGGGATGCAGCGCCTGGTAAGCCTCGTTGTGGATGACCGTCAGGTCCGGCCCCCAGACCAAGGCGCTAGGGAATGGGGTGTTGAGCACCATGTCGACCGCAATGCGCAGCGGAGCTGGCCAACGCGGCAAGGGGCCCAAAGCAGTACGCCCCCAGTCGAAGCGCGCGATTCGCTCGGCGAGGGTGCCTGCGGCATCGGTGTCTGTCGCCTGGGGAACGCCCCGCGGACCGGGTGGGTGTGGCGTACGGTTTGCGCCCAATATGTCGATTCCACTGTGGGGTAGAAGAAAGGATTGGCTGCATCATCTGCGCGAACGAGCGCCTCTGCAAGACATCTGTAATGTTAACCATTACGCGTGCACCACACGCGCTGCGAAATGGCGCGCCCTCAGGAAGATAGCATAACGCCACCATCACAATGGCGTGAGCGAAAACCCCAGCTATGCTGATTAGGCTTCACCTGCCGCCTGTTGCTTTATTCCTTCGCTGCCAATGGAGCCTGGTCATGAGTAAGAAGATTCTGGTTGTGCTGACCAATACAGCCAAGTACCCGACACTCAAGCGAGCGACCGGACTGTGGCTGGGGGAGGCAGTGCACTTCGTCGAAAAAGTGCAACAGGCCGGCTATGCCGTGGACTACGTGAGCCCCAGCGGCGGCTATGTGCCGATCGACCCTCACAGCCTGCAACTGGCCCCAGACCTAGACTGGCAGTGGTACAACGACAAGACGTTCATGAACCGGCTAGGCGCTTCGCTGCAGCCCGGGCAGGTCAAGGCCGATGAGTACAAGGTCATCTATTACACGGGGGGACATGGGGTCATGTATGACTTCCCCGACAACCCGGCGCTGCAGGACCTTGCGCGTCGAATCTACGAAAACCAAGGCATCGTTGCCGCCGTCTGCCACGGTGTCGTGGGCTTGCTGAACATAAAACTCAGTGACAACAGCCTGTTGCTGAAAGATCGGCAAGTCACCGGATTTTCAAATATTGAAGAGAAACTGGCCGAGCTCGATGCCGTGGTGCCCTTCCTGACCGAGAACGAACTGACAGCGCGGGGCGGTCAGTACCTGAAACACGACGACCCTTGGCAGCCCTTCGTGGTTGAAGATGGCCGGCTCATTACAGGTCAGAACCCCGCCTCCACGGGTGCGCTGGCGGAAAAGGTACTGGCAAAGCTCAAGGTGCGATGAACCTTACAGCGATTTCCCCTGATCCCTACCTACGCATCGCCTGCGGATTACAGCCTGAGTAACACAGCTTACTTAGGCTCACCCTTCGTTTGCTCATGCGGCAGACCTACGAGGGGGAAATGCAGGCTATGGCGAAACTCACACAGATCGGCCGCATCATGCTGGCACCGATGCTGGCCTTGACCACCAGCCTGATGCCGGTTGCCAGTGGGCTGGTGGTGATGTTCTACCAACTGGAGCGCAAGCTCGAAGAAAACGCGCGAGTTTCCGTTCAGGAAGCCGTCTACGCGATCGATGGCGCATTGGATCGGTTGCACGCGTCGGCAGAACTGGTTTTGCCTTTGGCTGGCAAACCCTGTTCGCAAGCCCAAGAGAAGCTGGTGGGCCTGCTGCAGGGAGGGCAACGCCTTCAATCGCTGGTGCTGGCGCAGGAGGGCAAGGGCTATTGCTCGTCGATGGATGACGCGCTGTTGTACGACAGCCTGTTCATCGACCAAGACCACCCTGCAATGCTCGTCTTCGACCCGCCCACTGCGCCCAACGCAGTGTTGGTCGTGTATCAGCTGAGGCAGGACAACCTGCGTGTCTACGCATCAGCCTATGGCATGGAACTCCGTAACGAGCTGCGCGGCTTCCAGGATGGCCTGACGCTGCTCCTTGAATTTGGCGAGGACTATATCTGGAGTCATGGCGACAGCCGCGACGCTGATCGGCCTTCCCAATCGGAGTTCTTTGAAACGGCTCACTCCGAGAAGTACGGCTATACCGTCAAAGGCGGCTATGAAACAGGGTTTACCGCTCGAGAAGCCCGCCAGTCGTTGTTGCAGACGATGCCGTCAATCGCCCTGGTCGGGATACTGACAGGCTCGATCGTCTACTGGGGGATGGTAAGGGTGCGTCGCAAGGCGTTGGGTGCCACCGCCATCAGGTCATGACGGCAGCACCCCTGTGTCGTCAATCGACGTTCAGGACACCGCGGCGCACCTGGTCGCGTTCGATGGATTCGAACAGGGCCTTGAAGTTGCCTTCACCAAAGCCGTCATCACCTTTGCGCTGGATGAACTCGAAGAATACTGGCCCCAGCAGGGTCTCCGAGAAAATCTGCAGCAACAGGCGCTTGTCGCCCGCTTCGGACGCGCCGTCGAGCAAAATGCCGCGAGCCTGTAGCTCGGCCACGGGCTCACCGTGGCCTGGCAGCCGCTCTTCGAGCATCTCGTAGTAGGTCTGCGGCGGTGCGGTCATGAAGCGCATGCCGAAGCCCTTGAGGGCGTCCCAGGTCTTTAGCAGGTCGTCCGTGAGGAAGGCCACATGCTGGATACCCTCGCCGTTGAACTGCATCAGGAACTCTTCGATCTGCCCTGCACCTTTGGACGACTCTTCATTGAGCGGGATACGGATCATGCCATCGGGCGCGGTCATGGCGCGCGAGGTCAGACCGGTGTATTCGCCCTTGATGTCGAAGTAGCGAATCTCGCGGAAGTTGAACAGCTTCTCGTAGAAGCCGGCCCAGTAAGCCATACGCCCGCGATAGACGTTGTGGGTCAGGTGGTCGATGATCTTCAGGCCAGCACCGACGGGGTTGCGATCCACGCCGTCGATGAAATTGAAGTCAATATCGTAGATCGAACTGCCTTCCTCGAAACGGTCGATCAGGTACAGCGGTGCCCCCCCGATGCCTTTGATTGCCGGCAGGCGCAGCTCCATCGGTCCGGTCTCGATTTCGACCGGCTGAGCGCCCAGCTCCAGGGCCCGGGCGTAGGCTTCATGGGAATTGCGAACACGAAATGCCATGCCGCACACCGACGGGCCATGCTCGGCTGCGAAGTACGATGCGATGCTTTTCGGTTCGTTGTTCAAAATCAGGTTGATGCCACCCTGACGGTACAGGTGCACATCCTTGGAGCGGTGGGTCGCCACCTTGGTGAAACCGAGCATCTGGAATACCGGCTCCAGCACCCCCGGCGTCGGCGACGCCAGCTCGATGAACTCGAAGCCCATCAGGCCCATTGGATTGTCGAAGATATCAGCCATGTTCGTGTCCTCATCTGCAGCGAAAAATGATCAATTGCCTGTGATGCGGAACGTAGATGGTGGGGAGCACGGGATACCCCGCACGCTGCGGGCGAGGAAGTCACCAATGATCAGCTTGAACCCATGGTATGTCATATGGACCCATTCTCGGCGGGCTGGATCCTCCGTAGGCGAAGGACCTTATTGTTGTATTCGTAAACCGATTCTACATTGCGTAAATACCTTTGTCGCGCTTTAGTTCGCGCTGCACGCCGACGAGCGGCTATCCTGTGCAGGTCTTCCTTTACAAGATTAGGTCAGCATGCCCCTCACGGTTAAACGCCCCGCCCGCTGGAGTTGGCGAGCACTGCTCCCCTGGCTCATTGGCGTATTGCCACTGGCGTGCGGGCTGGTGGTCATCGACTGGCAAACCCAACGCGAGCTGCGCGCCAACAGCCTGGCCACCACGAGTCAGGTGGTGACCCATGTCGAGCGCATTCTCGACAACCTCTCTGGAGCCGCCCAGGCCTTGCTGCCACTGGCCGGCAGCCCATGCGAGCAGATCAAGCTCAACCTGCGCGGCCAGGTAACCCGCAACGCGTTCGTGCGCTCGACCAACCTGTTCCAGCACAACAGCCTGTACTGCACCTCATTGTTCGGCGAGTTCGACGAGCCAGTCGATGCCCGCGATTACACCGAGGGTAAACTGTGGCTGATGGACGGCAATTCGGTGACTCCCGGTCATCCATTGCTGGTGTACCGTGCCAGCGAAGGTGACCGGGGCGCCATCACCACGGTCGATGGTGAACACCTGCTTACGGCGCTGCGCCTGATCGGCCCAGATGAAGTATTGCAGATCCGTGTCGGCGATAAATGGATGGGCAAGGACGGCGTGGTACGCCAGGGCATGCCCCCCGTTGCGCCCATCGCCAGTGTCGAACGAAGCTCCACCCGTTATCCCTTCAGCATCCACGGCGGTTATGAGGCAGGCAAGCAAGGCGCGGTGCTGCGCAGTCATTACCCGGCGCTGCTCAGCCTGTTGCTGTTCATCGGCGCGGTGGCCGGGGTTGCATGTCATTGGCAGATCCGCCGTGCCTCGTCGCCGCGCAATGAACTAAGGCGCGCCCTGGAGGCCGACGAGTTCCTGCCGTACTTCCAGCCGGTGGTGCGCAAGGGTGACTATCGCTGGGCGGGGGCCGAGGTGCTGATGCGCTGGAACCATCCTCGCGAAGGACTGGTGCGCCCCGACCTGTTCATTCCATATGCCGAACACAGCGGCCAGATCGTCGCCATGACCCGCGCCCTGATGGTGCACACGGCACAGACCCTGGCACCCTACTGCTCGCTGATCGAAGACGGATTCCACATCGGCATCAACATTACCGCCGACCATTGCCGCGACCTCGGCTTGCTCGACGACTGTCGAACTTTCCTCCAGCACTTCCCGCCCGGCCGAGTGATCCTGACTCTGGAATTGACCGAGCGCAAACTGATCGAGCCCACACCCGTCACCCTGGAGTTGTTCGAGAAACTTCATGAAATGGGGGTGATGATCGCCCTGGACGACTTCGGTACCGGCCAATCGAGCCTCAACTACCTGCGGCAGTTCCAGGTCGACTACCTGAAGATCGATCAGAGTTTCGTTGCCATGATCGGTGGCGATGCCCTGTCCCAGCATATCCTCGACAGCATTATCGAACTGTCGGGCAAGCTGGGCCTGGGCATCGTCGCCGAGGGTGTGGAAACCACTGCCCAACGGGACTACCTGGCACACCACCAGGTGGATTTCCAGCAGGGCTACCTGTTCGCCAAGCCCATGCCGGCGGCGCAGTTTCTCCAGGCACTGGCGGCCCGCCCAGGCATCACGCAGTTGCCGCAGGGCGCGCCCCCTGAGATCATGCGCGGCTGATCCAGCGGCTTAACTCCCCCTATTTCGAGGCATTCGTGTCAAAAGGCATTCTCTCGTCGGTCATGGCGTCCTGTCTGTTCGCTGTGATGTACTTCTATACCTCTTTGCTCTCACCGCTCGACGGCGAAGAAATCTTCGGCTGGCGCACGCTGTTGACCCTTCCCTGCCTTACCCTGTTCATGCTGCTGACCAAGGACATCAAGCTGGTCGGCGGGCTGCTTGGCCGAGTGCGGCAGAATCCGCTGCTGTTGCTGGGCATGGTTGGCACGTCCTGGTTGATGGGCGTGCAGTTGTGGCTGTTTCTCTGGGCTCCTCTGCACGGGCGTAGCCTGGAAGTGTCGATGGGGTACTTCCTGCTGCCCCTGGCGATGGTGGTGACCGGGCGCATGGTGTACGGCGAACGGCTGTCCCGCCTGCAGAAAGTGGCAGTGGCCTGCGCCGCGCTGGGCGTGGGGCACGAGTTGTACCAGAATGGCAGCTTCGCCTGGGAAACCTTGCTGGTGACCCTCGGTTACCCGATCTACTTCGTGCTGCGTCGCCGCTGTCGCACCGACCACCTGGGCGGGCTTTGGTGCGACATGTGCCTGCTGCTGCCGTGGGCCGTGTATTTTGTGACCCAAGGCCCCCTGAGCGCCAACGACCTGCTGCAGCACCCTGCCCTATACGGTCTGATTCCGTTATTGGGAGCGATCAGTGCCTGCGCCCTGATCGCCTACGTGCTTGCCAGCCGGCTGCTTCCGTTCAGCCTGTTTGGCCTGCTCAGCTATGTGGAACCCGTTTTGCTGGTAGGTGTAGCGTTGCTGCTGGGCGAGACCATCGGCCCAGACCAGTGGCTGACCTACCTGCCGATCTGGGCCGCGGTGTTGGTGCTGGTGCTCGAAGGAATCAAGCACCTGCTACGCCAACGTCGTCGTCCGGTTTAAGGCGCACCTGGCGCACCCGGCGCTCCTCCACCGCCACCACCGTCATGACCCAGCCATTCCAGGCCAGACGGTCACCGACCACCGGCAAGCGGTCCAGCAAGCTCATGACCAGGCCCGCGAGGGTCTGGTAGTCCTCGGTGGCACGGGCGCTGAAGCCGGTTCGCGCCTGCACCTGGCTCAGGTTCAGGGCGCCGTTGACCACGAAACCATCGCTGTCTTCGACTACGCCTGGGCCCTCGACTTCGCTGGCATCGGGCAGCTCGCCTGCAATCGACTCGAGGATGTCGGTCATAGTCAGCAGACCGGTGAAATCACCGAACTCGTTGACCACGAACGCGATGTGGGTCGACTGGCTGCGCATCTGCTCCAACGCGTTGAGGATGCTGAAACTCTCCAGCAGGTTCAGCGGCGCCCGTGCCATGCGTTCGAGGTCGAACTGGCTGCCTGACAACAGCTCCTTGAGCAGTTCCTTCTTGTGCACAAAGCCCAGCGGCTCGTCGATCCGGCCATCGCGAATCAACGGCAGACGCGAATACGGAGAATGGGCCAGCGCCTGGGTAATGGCTTGGGCCGGTTGCGCCAGGTCGATGGCATCGACTTGGGTACGCACCGTCATCACTGTGCGAATCGGCCGTTCGGCCAGGTTCAGCACACCACTGATCATGACCCGCTCGCGACGGTCGAACAGCACTTGCTCCTCGCCACCTTCGACCAGGTCGGCAATGTCTTCGCCCACCTCGTCAGCTTCCACCCGTCGCCCGCCCAACAGGCGCAGCACGGCATGGGCGGTGCGGTCACGCAGCGGTCGGTGCTGTTGCAGGCTGCGCTTGCGACGGGCCCGGGCCAACTGGTTGAACAGCTCGATCAGCAGCGAGAAGCCAATGGCCGCGTACAGGTAGCCTTTGGGGATATGGAAGCCCAGGCCTTCGGCGGTCAGGCTGAAGCCGATCATCATCAAAAAGCCCAGGCACAGCATGATCACCGTGGGGTGGGCGTTGACGAAGCGGGTCAACGGCTTGCTGGCCACGATCATGATGCCGATCGAGAAGATCACCGCGATCATCATCACCGACAGGTGTTCGACCATACCCACGGCGGTGATCACGGCGTCCAGCGAGAACACCGCATCAAGCACCACGATCTGCGCCACGATAGGCCAGAACGCGGCATGGCGTGCCACCCCGCTGCTCTGGGCCACGTGCCCTTCCAGCCGTTCGTGCAGCTCCATGGTGGCCTTGAACAGCAGGAACACACCACCGAACAGCATGATCAGGTCACGGCCGGAGAAGCTCTTGCCGAATACCTCGAACAGCGGCGCGGTGAGAGTGACCATCCACGAGATACTGGCCAACAGGCCCAGGCGCATGATCAAGGCCAGGCTCAGGCCAATCACCCGCGCGCGATCGCGCTGATGGGGTGGCAGCTTGTCGGCCAGAATGGCGATGAACACCAGGTTGTCGATACCCAGCACCAGCTCGAGGACGATAAGCGTCAGCAGGCCCAGCCAGGCCGTGGGGTCGGCTAGCCATTCCATTAGCGGGTACTCACGGGGAAAGCGTCACGAGGACGGGGGAAGGATGGCCAGGAAGGCCGGAGACTGGGGGGCTCCGCGAAGGTGCTCATACGTACCTTGATCAAGAAATAGGAAGGTGATCCTACAATCACCGTGGGTTCTTTCGACAGCGCAAAAATATTACAAAAGCTGTAACCGCCGCTGTGAGGGACTTTTCTTCAATACATCGCCCACCTACCAGGCCAGGATCGTGGCATCTTCCACACGAGGAAATGCACCCATGACTCTCGCGCTTTCCATGGCCGCCTTTGCGCTGGCAGCTTCCATTTCACCGGGCCCGGTAAACATCGTTGCCCTGGGCAGCGGTGCCCGCCATGGTCTGCGGGCCAGTCTGGGCCACGTGGCAGGCGCCACGCTCGGGTTCTGTGCACTGTTGCTGCTGGTCGGGCTCGGGGTGCACGAACTCCTTGCGCGCTGGCCCATGGTTGGTGTGCTGTTGCATTGGGGGGGCGTAGCATTCTTGCTGTACATGGCATGGAAGCTGGCCCTGGATGACGGTCAGCTGAACAGTGCACTGCACCACAGTGCCCCCACTGCCTGGCATGGCGCAGTCATGCAATGGCTCAACCCGAAGGCCTGGCTGGCGGCGGTGGCCGGGGTCGGTGCCTACACCGGTGGCGAGCAGCACTTGCTGTGGTTGTTCACTTGGATCTACGGGCCGATCTGTTTCGTGTCGGTGGCCGGCTGGGCCTGGGCCGGCAGTGTGATTCGACGGTATCTGGGTAACCCACGGCGAGTGCGGGTGTTCAATCGAGGGTTGGCGGCGTTGCTGGTGGCCAGTGCGGGGTATCTGGTCATTTAATGGAAGATCGGCGCACAAGATCCGATCTGCACGCGTCGACTTTTCCTACAGTGCGGATCGAATTTGCCTGGCATCTAGTCAGGTAACCCCACTCATACCCTTTGGCCTTCTCGGATTTCCCGGGGTAATCCCCCGGCTAGGAAGGCCTGCCAAATGCCCCAAGGTTCCCCCGGATCCGCGCTGTCCGAGCGCGAGGTCCAGATCGCCATCGCCCCGCTGGAAACCCTGCTGCGCGAAGACCTCGGTGCCGCTGCCGCCGCCGTCGACCAGTGGCTGCAGGACATCAGCTGCGGTCTGCTCGACCTGCAATCGGTGCGTTATCACCTCGAAGCCTCGGTGCCGGTTGTGGCCAACGCCTTCGCCCTGGTGGATGCGCTGCTCGATATCGCCGAGCTGGTACGAAATCCCAGCAACGATCCGCTGCAATGGGTCAGCCTGGGCATCAACCTGATTGGCGTGGTGCCGGTTCCGCTCGGCCTGGCACGGGCGCGCATGGTGCTGCGGCCGGTGCTGCACCTGACCCGACAGAAGCTGCGGCGCAACCCCCGGGCCAACTTGGGCGCGGTGTTCCTGGAAATCCTCGAAGGCCACCTGCACGCCAACCTTCGCGGTGAGCTGGAGCACTACGTCGACGGCGCCCTCGAGCAATTGCCTGCCATGCTCGAAGCCGCCGGCCAGACCGCCAGCCAACTGTTCGGTGGGCTGGCCGGGCTGCTCAAGGACGCCGCTAGCGGCAACCTCGACGCCGAGGTCAATCATGCCCGGGCCCGCCAGCAACTGGCCCAGGTGGCGCTGTACGACTCCCTGTTCGAAGTCGACGCCTGGACCCTGGCCGCCGCGGCCCTCGCCAATGCTGGAGAAGGCCTGCTCAAGAGCGCCTACAACGGCGTTGCGCGACAGTTCGACGAAGCCTTGCCGAAACTGTTGCAGCCCCTGATCGATACCCTTGAGCGCCTGGCCGCCCGTGTTCCGCGCTTCCTCGACACGCTGGGCCAGGCCGAGCGCGAACAGAGCATCGCCTGGTTGCTGCAACGCCTGCTGCAGACCGTGCGCGCCCACCCGCCCCAGCGAGGGATGGCGGCGGCGGTCAAGGCCGACACCACCCGGCAGGCCCGTCACGTGCTCAGCGAGGGGCACAACGAGTCGCTGTCCCGGCAGGCCCCGGTGCGCCAGGCGCCCAATCCCCGCAAGAACGGCCCATGCCCGTGCACGGCGCACAGCATTGGCTATGCACTGGGTAACGAGCTGCTGTCGCACACCGACTTCAGCCTGTCCGGCCCGTTCCCGGTCACGTGGACTCGCACCTACAACTCGCGCCTCGACAAGCTGGACAACGGCATCCTCGGCGCCCGCTGGATCACCGAGTTCACCACCTGCATCGACGTGGTCGACAAAGGCCTGCTGTTCCACGACATGGACGGGCGCAGCCATGCCTTCGCGCTGCCGAAAAAGGGCAAGCCGCAGTATGACGCAGTCGAGTACTTCACCTGGGTGCGCACCGGTGAACAGCAACTGGTGCTGCTGCGCGGCCTGGGCCGCCGGGAAACCTATGCCCGTCACGGTGACCGCTTCTACCTGACCCATATCCAGCTGCGCAGTGGCGCGGGGGCGATGCTGCATTACGAGCATCGTCACCACGACCAGCCGGTGCTGTCGGACATCAACACCTATTTCGACAACGACCCAAACAAGGTCCACCTGCAACTGGGCACCCTGCTCGACGATCACGGCCACATTCAAGGCTTGTGGCAGGTGGTCGACGGCAAGCCGCTGCGTCAGCTGTGCGGGTATCACTACGATGGCCAGGGCGACCTGATCGGCGCCCAGGATGAAAACGGCGCCGCCTGGCACTACCGCTACCGCCATCACCTGATCACCCGTTACACCGATCGCACCGCGCGCGGCTTCAACCTGGAGTGGGACGGCAGCGGCCCCCATGCCAAGGCCATTCGCGAGTGGGCCGACGATGGCAGCTTCGAAACCCGCCTGGCATGGGACACGCGCATCCGCCTGACCTACGTCACCGACGCCCAGGGTCAGGAAACCTGGCATTACTACGATGCCCAAGGCTACACCTACCGGATCAAGCACCCGGACGGCAACTCCGAATGGCTGTTCCGCGACGCACGCAAGAACGTCATCCGCCACGTCCATGCCGACGGCAGCCAGGACCGTTACGCCTACGATGAGCGCAGCAATCTGCTGCAGCACATCCGCCCCGATCACAGCGTCGAGCACTATGCCTACGACGACCACGACCAACTGATCAAGATTCGCGATGCCGAGGGCGGGCTGTGGCTGCGCGATTACGACGCGCGCGGCAATCTGGTCGAGACCACCGATCCGCTGGGCAACAAGACCGAGTTTGCCTATACCCCGGCGGGCTTGGTCAAGGCGATCAAGGACGCCAACGGCAACGAAAAGACACTCGCCTACAACGACGCCGGGCAATTGCTGGCGTACACCGACTGCTCAGGCAAGACCAGTGTTTGGGCCTACAACGCCTTCGGCCAGTTGATCGAGTTCGCCGATGCACTAGGCAACAAAACCGCCTATGAGTACAAGACCGGTCAGTTGGCCAAGGTCTCCCACCCTGACAAGACCGAAGAGCGTTTCGACTACGACGCCGAAGGTCGCTTGCTGGCTCACTCCGATGGCCTTGATCGTTGCACCACCTGGTCCTACACCGCGGCCGGCCTGCTGGCCGAACGTGTCGACGCCAACGAGCACACCCTGCGCTACCGCTGGGACAAGCTCGGACGCCTGATCGGCCTGGAGAACGAGAACGAAAGCAAGGCGACGTTCTTCTACGATCCAGTAGGTCGTTTGCTCCAGGAAACTGGATTCGATGGTCTGGTGACGCGCTACCAGTACGACCCGTATTCCGGTCGCCTGGCCTCCACCCAGATCGGCCAACGCCGCCTCGACCTGCGCTTCGACCGCATGAACCGGCTGGTCGAACGCACCGCACGCCTGGGCGATCAGAGCCAGACCGAAACCTTCGCCTACGACGGCAACGGCAAGCTGATCCAGGCCATCAACGCCGTCAGCAAACTGCAGTGGTTCCATGACGCAGCCGGCAACCTGACCCGCGAGCACCAGCACTACCTGATGACGGGTGCGCCGATGGTTGCGGTCTGGCAGCACACCTACGACGCCCTCAACCAGCGCATCTCGACCCTCCGCCCGGACGGCCACAAAGTCAGCTGGCTCACCTACGGCAGCGGCCACCTGCTGGGCATGACCCTCGACCACCACGAAATGCTCGCCTACGAGCGCGACGACCTGCACCGCGAAGTGGTTCGGCACCAGGGCAACCAGCTGATGCAGACCCAAGCCTGGGACCCGGTCGGGCGTTTGCAGGAGCAGTGGCTCGGCAGCCACGACAGCCAATCCACGCTGCTCAAGCGCCAGTACCGCTACGACGCCGCCGGCCAGCTCACCAACATCCACGACACCCGTCGTGGGCCGCTGGAGTACCAGTACGACCCCGTCGGGCGCCTGCTCAAAGCCACCAGCCGCCTGGGCATCGAAACCTTCGCCTTCGACCCCGCCGGCAACCTGTTGGACCAGAAGACCCAGGAGCTGAACCGCCCACTGGAAGCCGACCCACGTCGCAACAAGCTGATGGACAACCTGCTGCGCGAGTACGCCGGCACCCACTACAAGTACGACGAACGCGGCAACTTGGTGCACCGCTTACAAAACGGCGCGCACGCCCACTTCACCTGGGACCTGTTCGACCGGTTGGCCAGCTACAGCGACGACAAGCTCAAGGTCGACTTCGCCTACGACGCCCTGGGTCGACGTCTGTACAAGAACGCGGTCGCACATTACTGGGATAGGCCGGAAGCGGGTACCGGCTGGAACCAGATGCAGCGAGCCAAGCGCCAACGTGATCTCGGCTGTGGCTTCACCCTGTTCGGCTGGGACGGCGACACCCTGGCCTGGGAAAGCTCACCGCCAAGGGACGATGGCGATACCGGGCGTACGGTGCATTACCTGTATGAACCGGGCAGCTTCGTGCCGGTGGCCCAGGCCCTGCGCAAGCGCCCGATCGTGCTGCACAGGCAGCCGGATTGGCGTCAGCGAGAGTACGACTTCGATCAGGATCCGTTGTGGCAGACGACGATGCCGCCACAGGCGTTCGATGCGATTGCCTGGTACCACTGTGACCACCTCGGCACGCCGATGGAGCTGACCGATCCGCACGGCAACGTTGCCTGGGCGGGGCAGTACAAGGCGTGGGGAGAGGTGCGGGAGGAGCGTTCGGAGTGGGCCAAGCAGCATGGGTTGGGTAACCCGATTCGCTTCCAAGGGCAGTATCACGATCACGAGACGGGGCTGCATTACAATCGACATCGGTATTATGATACTCGGGGTGCTCGATTCATTTGTAAAGACCCCATTAGCTATGCCGGGGGGCTAAATCAATATGTATATGCTCCAAACCCTACAAGTTGGATTGATCAACTAGGATTAGCAAAAGAAAGTTGCTGCGGCCCAAAAGCGACAGATGTGGTCGATCAAACTGCCGGTTCAATAAAGAATGTTAATCCGGGTTATCCAGAGGCAGGTCGAACTCATAACTGTGTCAATTGCTCTATTGCTACTGATGCGACACTGGCGGGAAATCCTGCATCTGCATTGCCAATCAACCATACGAAAGGTGTTCCATTGAGTATACTGGAAAAGCAATTCAGCTCTAAATTTGGCCCTGTAATAGCGCCTGAGAATATTGCGCAACAAATGGCAAGCTCCGGCAATGGTGCTCGGGGTATCGTGTTTGGTTCTTATGGGCCGGGTCAGCCAGGGCATGTGTTCAATGTGATTAATCAGAACGGTGTTGTTAGATTCCTTGATGGGCAGACCGGGAAGCCAGCAAACCTTAGTAATTTCAAAACACTGCAGCTATTGAGGACAAATTGATGGTCACTTATGCGTATGCCTTGGAGTTGGCGAAGAAATATCTAAAGGACTCCGAAGTTCCTTTGCAAATTACATATGAGGGAGAATTTTCCGAGGGATGGTATTTCTGCTACCAATCAAAAGAATTTTTGGAAACAGGTGAGCTGTCAACTCAGCTCGCAGGGAATGCCCCGTTTTTAATTGATAGGCAGTCTGGTGAGCTTCATGTTCTTGGAACAGCAAAGCCCATAGATAGCTATTTGAATGACTATATAAAAGAGAAGTCCTTGAAATCGAAGTGATTTAATGGTGCAAAAGACGCAGGTGAAATTGCTGGCTCCGCAAAAAACTTCTCAATTGCTGATCGCGTATTTGGCCAGCTCAACGATCCTCGAATGGGTCAGCTTGCAGGAAAGCTTGATGCCGATGCTTTGCGGAAACTTGCCAATAACCCCAGCGCTACTCGGTTTATGGACGCAAGGACAGGGCATATCAATGTAATTAAAGAAATTGAAGGGAAGGTGATTCGAATTACTGCGCCAAGAGACGAGATGAAAATTATTTCCGCTGGACCAATTAGACATAATCAAGTTAAAAACTTATTAGGCAAAGGCGATTTTATACCGTTACCTTGAGTTCGCGGAGGGCTTATGGCGTCAATTCATATTGAGGAAATTCAAAAAATCTTGTCTGAGCAAGGCAATAAAGATGCCTTGCCAAATCAAGCAAATGGGGAGGGCTATTTTCTAGAGATTAGATTTGACAGCCCTACTCGTAAGGCATCCGGAATGGTTGATAATGAGTTCAAGGACAGGGTAATAACCCTAGATCGTCCGTACGGTACGGTCATTATTTTGTGCGATGGCAAGGGGCAGCTGAAATCAATTGAGTTCAGTTGACTGTACAGTGGTAGCACTCTCCCAGCACCGGCCTTGCGCCGGTGTTGTTTTATCTGCGTTAGTTTTTCTTCTTAGCTACCCGCTTGGTTGTTGCTGCTTGTCCCCATAATTCGCGACGCCTGGTATTTGAGAATCATCCCATCAAGTAGTGCCTTGATAACTGACTTCTCGGCTTCGGGCATATGACTAATGGCCTCGAAACGCAGGCGCAAGTCGTCGGATGGCCCGCGTTCCCCTTCTGCAAACACCAAATCATCCAGACTGACGTGCAGAGCCTGAGCAAGCCGGATCAGGGCTTCTAAGGTTGGTTGAGCCGTCCCTGTCTCATAACGCCGAATCTGATTAACGTGCACTGACGCGGTGTCAGCCAGAGTTTGCTGGGTGAGATCGGCGGCTTTGCGCAACTGAATCAGGCGTGTGGGGAAATGCATGGGTAGGAACCAGATCGTTTCGGACTCCATAACTGTGTGCCCTGTCTCTGATAAGGTTTGACTTTGACACAGTGTAAGGTATCAAAATAAAACCTCAAACAAGCGCTGACGTATTTTGGAGAAACCCCGATGGCCCGCATCCCCGAAGCCGAACTGGAACGCCTTAAGCGTGAGGTGTCGCTGGTTCGGCTGATCCAGTCGCAGGGCCATGAGCTGAAAAAGCGTGGCAAGGATTGGGTGCACTGCGTGTTCCATGACGAAAGCACTCCCAGCCTGTCGGGCCAAGCAGCATGGCCTGAGTAACCCGATTCGCTTCCAGGGGCAGTACCACGATCATGAGACTGGGCTGCATTACAACCGTTATCGGTACTATGACTCAAAGGGCTCTCGCTTTACAAGCCAAGATCCAATAGGGTTGAGCGGTGGACTGAATTTATATGTTTATGTTCCAAGCTCTACACAATGGATTGATCCGCTGGGTTTGTCTGGATGCGTTTGCAAACTGACTGAAACTTCCACTAGCGTGATCAATCAACAAAGACTGAATCGATACTACACTCAGTATGAGAAGTACGGCAGTGCTGGAGCAAAAGAGTTAGAGAATGGGCGTTATCGTTTTTATGAAGAGTTGAAGTCGCTTAGGACTCCAGGCGAAATGAAAGGTGCTAGATTGGTACGAGAATGGGATCCTAACACCGATGAACGAATAACCTGGTATGAAACGGTAGATCACTACAACAATATACGAAGCGTTGCGCCGAAACCGATAACGCACGAAAAAAATCACCACATATTGGAAGCAAGCGGTAAGTATATCGGCAGGAGGTAGGCTTGAATATTGAACCAACTCGCAGCGACATGATAAATAAAATAAAACTTGTGATTGATGGGGTCGAATCACGCAGCGAAGTGGCGAGATGGGCTTTCGCCATCTACGAGGATGACGATTTAAGGATAGCGGACAAGGTTGTACTTAAGTATTTAGAATTGCTGGGCGCTTTAGATCTTCATGGTGTAGACAGGGAGTATCTATACACCGAAGAAGATTTAAATCACTGGTTAAATAGCATAAAAACTGAAGATATCCCTTAGGGAGACACTGCATAAATAGCCAGCCGCCCCTACCCTTGGCACACTGAGCCCCCTCAACCAGCCTCCTCCGTGAGCTTTGTTACGCGCATGCAAAAGACCTTCTCCGAACTCGAATACACCGGCAAGAAAAAGCAGACTCGCCGAGATCGCTTCCTGGCGGACCTTGAACAGCTGGTGCCCTGGGCACAAGTGGAGGCGCAAGTGGCGCCGTTCTATAGCGACACCACAGGCAAGCGTGGACGCCCTGCGATTGGGTTGTCGCGCATGCTGCGCATGTATGTCGTGCAGCAGTGTTTCGGTCATCTCCGATGAAGGTACCGAAGATGCCGTCTACGACAGCCAGGCCATTCGTGGTTTCATCGGCATCGACCTGGGCCGTGAGTCGGCACCGGATGCCACCACCTTGTTGCGGTTTCGCCGCTTGCTGGAAACCCATCAGCTAACGCGGGTGTTGTTTGAAACGATTAACCAGCATCTGGCCAGCCAGGGTCTGCTGCTCAAGGAAGGCACTATCGTCGACGCTACCCTGATCGCCGCGCCGCCTTCGGTCAAGAACCGAGAAGGCAAGCGTGATCCTGAGATGCATCAGGCCAAGAAAGGCAATCAATGGCACCTCGGGATGAAGGCCCACGTTGCTGTCGACGCCACATCGGGACTCGTGCACAGCGTGGCAGGGACTGCCGCCAACGTGGCGGATGTCACCCAGGTCGATCAGTTGCTGCACGGCGCCGAAACCTATGTTTCGGGTGACGCTGGATACACTGGTGCGGCCAAGCGACCGGAGCATGCTGAACGGGACGTTATCTGGTCGATTGCAGCACGGCCAAGCAGTTACAAACATCACGGCAAAGACAGCGTGCTGTACCGAGTCAAGCGCAAAATCGAATACGCCAAGGCGCAGCTGCGTGCCAAGATCGAGCATCCCTTCCAGGTGATCAAGGTGCGCTTCAATCATCGCAAGGTTCGCTACCGTGGACTGGAAAAGAATACGGCGCAGTTGTTCAGTCTGTTTGGGTTGGCCAATCTGGTACTGGCCAAGCGGTATTTGCAACGGACGGCGGGATAAGTCCGTCCGAAAGGCGGGGCTGGCCCGCTAATCAGCAAAATCAGGGTAGAAATCGGCCCAAGAAACGCAGAATAAGGCCGGTAGGTTGAAAAACCGGCTTGAAAATGGGGTCGGTGAGAATTGGCTAATTGTTCAGCGCCTCCCTAAAGCAGGGCGATTTATTAGCAAAGACCCAATAAGCTACAGAGGCGGAATTAACTTATTTGCGTATACGGCCAATCCGGTCCTCTGGGTTGACCCATTAGGGTTAGCAAACAATAAGTATAAAGTTCGCCGCCCACCTGAGGATGCCCATGATCCCCATGGTTCGAAATCCCCGGGAAAGCCTGGAAAGGCAGAAGGCTTTTGTGAATGCAAGTTTGGAGAGACTTGGGCAAAACTTGATGATGGGCGTGGATCAGGATGGCTCGACAAATATGATAACGTTTGGGTTCCTACAGGTCCTGAGGGTCCTGGATCAAAGGCTCATGGTGGGCCACACTGGGATGTACAAAAACCTAAAGGCGAATACGAGAATGTCTATCCAGATGGGAGACGAAGATAAATGAACATATTAATAAAGCTCCCAAGTTTTTTCTCCAACTTGGACGAAGTTCGCTTTTTTGAAGGTATCACCTCTAATCCAGCCATAGTCGATATCCGCGGAACCGGGAAAGGGCTGAGTATAAAAATAGACAGGCGAAAACTCTCAAAAGAGAATGCGCGAGAACTTATTTCAATACTTTTCAGGTACGGCGTTAACTTGACGCCGCTTGCGGCGATCGCCAATGGGAATCGCCATGCCTGGATAAAAGATAGTGATTATTACTGGCACGAATCCATGTTTGCAAATAAACAGTCCGGTGATTTCATGGACAAGCATAAGGGGAAAACTGGAAGCGTGATGCTCATGAAGAACATGAAATGTAAGGGGTAATCCATTGATTAGGGCCGCGGACGAGTTTAAATGCATATTCGATTCCGCCCAAGGCGAAGAGCGCGAACGTGTAAAAAAGGAGGCAGACGATGCTGTTTGGCTAGAGGTGGTAGAGAAATATCCAGATCTAGGGTCTGTATGAAAAGTCTTGAGACGAAGGTCAGCCAAGGCGAAAACAGCCGAGGAAGCGGAGTTTACGGGTTGTAAATGAGCACTCCGAGGCTGTTTTCAACGCAGCATCACCGAATTTCAAGGCTTTTCGTACAGAGCCTAGAGGTTGAAGTATTGAACAACCATACTATTTCCAGTGTAGTGTTGGAATCTTTGGCGGCGAGCGCCGATCCAGATGTGAGATTTGATGTCGCCATGAAACGGCGTATTACTAGAAAAACATTTGAGGCGCTTGCAGAAGATCCTGTTGCCTCAGTGAGGCACTGTATCGCTTGCAATGCTAGGGTTCCCCGAGATATTTTGGAAATATTGGCTTTTGATAGAAGCGACTCAGTAGCTCGGGCAGCCAAGAAAAGACTGTGATTAGCATTGACTCGTCTTCGAGCAGTATTCGTATAGCTACGCTCCCCGGACCGAGGCTTGCAAAAGCATTCGGTGGCGCACTATACAGAAGCCGGCACCGGCCGGAACGAAATGCAGCGGGCCAAGCGCCAACGTGAACTGGGTTGCGGATTCACCCTGTTCGGCTGGGACGGCGACACCCTGGCCTGGGAAAGCTCACCGCCAAGGGACGATGGCGATACCGGGCGTACGGTGCATTACCTGTATGAACCGGGCAGCTTCGTGCCGGTGGCCCAGGCCCTGCGCAAGCGCCCGATCGTGCTGCACAGGCAGCCGGATTGGCGTCAGCGAGAGTACGACTTCGATCAGGATCCGTTGTGGCAGACGACGATGCCGCCACAGGCGTTCGATGCGATTGCCTGGTACCACTGTGACCACCTCGGCACGCCGATGGAGCTGACCGATCCGCACGGCAACGTTGCCTGGGCGGGGCAGTACAAGGCGTGGGGAGAGGTGCGGGAGGAGCGTTCGGAGTGGGCCAAGCAGCATGGGTTGGGTAACCCGATTCGCTTCCAAGGGCAGTATCACGATCACGAGACGGGGCTGCACTACAACCGCTATCGGTACTATGACCCAAGGGCTGGAAGGTTCCTGAATCAGGACCCGATCAGTTACACCGGTGGGTTCAACCTGTTCGCCTACGCACCGAACCCTGTCGAGTGGTCTGATCCATTAGGGCTTGCTGCACAAAATCAGTTGGGTACCTATGGGAGTATGAACGGACAAGGGAATGTTGGTGATGAGCTTGAGGTGCATGAATTTGTTAGACATGAAGCATTGGTACAGATGGGATGTGCTAACAAACGACGGAGGAACAAGGATAACCCATCAATTGCTTTAACCCCAAAAGAACATGATCAAGTACATGTCAGCGAGAACGCGCTGGCGCGAACGCATCTTAATGTTGGGGTGAATGAGTTCCAGTTTTCAGGGCAGACAGGTAAGCCGAAAAAGCGTCAAATGGATGTCTGGCAAGGCGCCATTCGACGGGCGGGTATATCTGCGGCGCAAGCGAAGGCGCTAAGAGAGCAATCAGCGCGATATCTTAAAAAATTAAACTGCTGCTGCGAGGCAGGTTGATATGTTCAAAGAACTTGTTTTTTCGACGGATGCTCCTTTAGAAAGTGATGCTTATGTTGGAGGTGGCGCGCGCTTGCCTAAAAGTATGTCCTGGCCACGCTCAGATAGCGGGCTTCCATTGGTGCACTTATTGGCTTTTCCTGTTAGTTGGTTGAGTGACGCAGCGTCACCTTACTGGATTTCTATTTTTATACCATATGAGCCTGGAAAAGTTAGTCATTATGGTCAGCTGCGCATGAAAAGCGGTGAGTCTCAGGCGGCTGTTCTTATCTATGAGAGATGCAAGGAAATTCGTAATGAAAGTGAAGGGAAAATTGTAGGTTGTGGAAGGATCATTGTTTTGGAAAATAATGGCGAAGATGATGAGGAGAACCTCGCGTCAAAAATTGACGGAGTTGATTCTTGGCTGCAGGCTCCGCTTGAGATTGTAGATGCTAAAAGAAGGGTTTCAATCTACGGAGGCGATCTGGATTTATCGATTCCGGAAAACAAAGGTGTGTTATCGGACGGTATGGGGTACCTGCTCTTGAGTGATGATTTTGTGGCTGGAAATTTAGCGGCTGCGCATGGTTTTTTTCTGCAGCTCGGCTAAACACTGGAGCGACTCAAAGTGTGACAGACCTATTAGACAAGGCGATTTAATCGTAAGCGCTCCATAAACCCCACCCAACCAAAGATGGGCAGCGCACCTAGGCTCTGTCTGAAATCCCAAGAAACTGAAATGTGGCCCCCGGAACAGCCGGGGTTCTGTACAGTCGCCGGCCATCTGCGGAAAGGAATTCTGTGATGGCAAAGCGTTATGAACTCTCGGATGAGGCGTGGGCAGTGGTCGCCGATCTCTTTACGGCAGCCCACGTCAGGGGCAGGTCCCGCAGCAGTGATCGCTTGATGCTCGATGGTGTGCTCTGGGTGCTGTGCTCGGGAGCAGCCTGGCGAGATATGCCCGAGCGCTTCGGGTCCTGGGCGACGGTCTATCACCGCTTCCGGGTCTGGCGAAACCGCGGAACATTCGATCAGATGCTCAGACGATTGCACCTCAGACTCAATGAAAAAGGCTTGATCGATCCCCACACCTGGATGATCGATTCGACCGCTGTTCGAGCAACCCGTGCTTCATCTGGAGCGCAGCGGTATATGGCTACAACGATGCACCAGCTGTCAGCCATCAGGGCAGAAATCCTGCTGGGACGACAAAGGGGGACACCGGACTATCGCGCAAATAGGGCGCAAGATTTCGATGCGATTGCCTGGTACCACTGTCATCACCTCGGCAGGCCGGCTGCATTAAAATCGGTACCGACACCATGATCCGACAACGTGTCGTTTAACCAGTCAAGACCCTATCAGCCTGCTCACAACCCACTTCAAGCATCACGATAATGCCCAGGCGTCGCCGCCAGATGTTGCTTGAACACCCGTTGCAGATGCGCCTGGTCCGCAAACCCAGCCTCCACTGCCACCTCGGCGATCGCCCTGCCCTGGCGTAATTGCGCCCGGGCATGCTGAACCCGCTGATCAACCAGGTATCCATGGGGCGTAAGGCCGAAGCGTTGTCGGAATGCGCGGATCAGATAGGCCCGCGACAGCCCGGCAGCGGCACAGATATCTTCAAGGCTCAGTGGGTCGGTGCGGTGCGCACGAATGAAGGCAGCGGCCGTCTCTAGACGCGGATGGCCTGACGCGCTGACGCGCGTAGGTGCCCCAAGATAACCTGGCAGGTCTGTAAAAAACGTCGCCAGCAGCGCCTCACGCTGGGGCTCAGCGTCGTCGAACAAGCTGGCAAACACCTGCAACAGCCGGCCGTACAGCCTCGGCGACGTGCTACAGGTGTGCCCAGGCAGTTCGAACCCCAGCGTCTGCAACCACGGCAGGTCGACGAACAGCATCAGGTAAGACCATGCCTCCCCTTCGATCGGGTTGCAGGTGTGCACCACGCCAGGGTTCATCAGCACCGTGGTACCGGCGCTGACTTCGACCTGAGTGTCACCGGTCAGGTAACGGCTACGCCCGCCAGTGATCACACCGATGGAAAAGCTCTCATGGGAATGGGCGGCGTAACACACCTTGCGCCCATCCCCTACCCGCCGGGCTTCGACGAAAGGCAAGGTTGGATCCCGCCAAAACCGCGACACCTCGATCATCGAGCACTCCTCACGCGTTACAGTTTCCAGTCAAGACTAACCATCATCGTCCTCGGTTCGCCATGATAAACCCCGTTATAGAACCCAAGGTTGTTGTAGTAGTGCTCATCGAACAGGTTTTTCACGTTCAATGACGCTGACACATGCTCATCGAACTGATAGCGCGCCATCAGCCCCACCACCGAGAAGGCCTTCTGGCTAATGGTGTCCTTGACCGTGATGATCGTGCCGTCCGCCTCTCGCCCCACCGGACGATTGGCCGCCTTGAAGTTGTCACTCTGCCAGTCCAGGTTGCCGCCCACGGTCAAGACCGGGGTTAGCTTGTAGGTGGTGGAGAAACGCACTAGGTTCAGCGGCTGCTCGGTATTCTTGCGCTGCTTGTCGCCCGTTGCGGCATGGGTGTAGCTGTAGCCCAGGCTCATTTGCCAGTCGGGCATCACCTCACCGGCAATCTCGGCTTCGAAGCCTTCGACCACCACGCCCTTGCCACCGGATTTGTAATAGATTTCACCGTCCGGCCCCGGCGGCACCGAGTCGTCCTGTTCGGCAACGTTGTCCTGCTTGCTGCGGAACACCGCCGTGCTCAGGTTGAGGCGATCGTCGTAAAGGCTGCCCTTGAGGCCCACTTCGTAGACCTTGCCGACGATGGGTTCGAGGTACTGCTTGTTGACGTCACGCACCGTCTGCGGGTTGAAAATGTCGGTGTAGCTGACATACGCCGTGTACTGCTCGGTGAGGTCGTAGAGCACGCCGGCATAGGGTGTCCACTGGTCGTTCTGGGTCTGCTTGCTCTGGGTTTCAGCGGCATTGAGCGCATCGTCATAGGTCCAGTCGCGGCTTTTGGTCTGCCAGCTGCCGTAACGGCTGCCCAGCACCACATGCAGGCGGTCGGTGGGGTTCAGGCGCGTGGCAATGTAACCGGCTTTCTGGCGGATGTAGCTGCGCGAAGCATCCAGGCCCGTGTCGATGTCGTAGAACTTGGGTATCGACCCCATGTACTTCCAGTCGGGAATGCTGGTGTAGCCATCAGGCACTGAGAGCGCAATCAGATAGGGCGAGCTGTTGCGCCGCTCGGACTCGCCATAGCCAACCATGAAGTCATGGCTGCGCCCGAACAGCTGGTACGGGCCGGCCAGGTTGAAGTCGATCGCGTCCATCTTTTCCTGGCCAGACATGTGCCTGGACCAGGCCTTCATGCCGCTGCGGTCGGCCTCGGGGAAGCCATTGCCGCCGTAGTACACCTTGCCGTCGCTGTCGGTCTGGCGATGGGTGTAGGCCGCCTTGAGCAGCCAATCGTTACCCAGGCGTTGGTCGAGGGTGGCGAACAAGGTCTGGTCTTTCAGTGGCCAGGACGACCAGGGCGCAGCCAGGTTGGTCGAACGGGGCAGATCGGCCTTGCCGCCATCGGCGCTCCAGTAAGGTACCGTGCCCCAGGACGCGCCTTGTACATGCTTGTTCTGGTAATCGTAGCCTACCGCCAGCACGGTACTGTCGGTCAGGTCTGCCTCGACGATGCCATAGGCCACCTCGCGCTGGGTGGCGTACTTGTCCATGAATGACTGGCTGTCCCGGTAGGCCAGCACCGTGCGACCGCGCAGGCGCCCTTCCCAACCCAGCGGGCCGCCGACATCCAGGTGGCTGTAGTAGTTGTCATAGCTGCCTGCACTGACACTGCTGTTGACCGCCAGCTCATGGGTCGGACGCTTGCGCACCATGGCGATGGTGCCAGACGGGTCGCCCGCGCCGGTGGTCAAGCCAGTGGCGCCGCGCACGACCTCGATATGGTCATAGATGATGGTGTCCGAATCCGACTTGAGCCCGGAGAAGGTGTTGAGCATCCCATCGATCTGGAAGTTGTTGATGGCATATCCACGGGAGTAGTAAGTCGGCCGCTCCGAGTCGTTGCGCTGCACGGTGACGCCCGTGACGTGCGCCATGGCCTCGGACAGTGTGTCGAGCTGGAAGTCATCGAGTTGCTGACGGGTGATCACCGAGACCGATTGCGGAGTTTCCTTGATCGACAGGTTCAGCCGCGTGGCTGCGCTCATGCTGCCCGTGGTGTAAGACCCGCTGTTTTCGGTGGTGCTGCCCAGGCTTTGAGCAAGAATTTGCGTGGAGCCGAGTTCCAGCACCCCTTCCTGCGGCCTTGGTTCGTTGTCTTCTGCCAGTGTCGCAGTGCTGAGGAAGGTGGTGCAAAGACCCAGGGTCAAGGTCATGGAACGGCTGATGGGCGCGAACATCGCTGCCTTACTCCTTGTACGTCCGATGAAAATCCATGGCTGCCGTTTGGCAGCATTCACATGAAAACGAATCTCGGATAAGAATCGTTATCGATATGTCATCGAAACGTAAAGATCGCGCTGTCCGTACTGGCCTCATCGCCGGCTTGCCAGCGATGAGGCTTTCAGCAACAGCCCGTCACTTCAAGGCATCACCGGCGGCAGGTACTGCAACGTAGTCCCCAATGCCCACAGCAGCACCAGCACCAACGGTACATGCACCAGCAACTGCACGAACGAGAAGCCGATCAGGTCACGTGCCTTGAGCCCCAGCACGCCCAGTAGCGGCAGCATGTAGAACGGGTTGATCAGGTTCGGCAGCGCTTCGGCGGCGTTGTAGATCTGTACCGCCCAACCCAAGTGGTACTGCAAGTCATTGGCCACCATCATCACGTACGGCGCCTCGATGATCCACTTGCCGCCGCCTGAAGGGATGAAGAAGCCCAGCACCGCCGAATACACGCCCATCAGCAACGCATAGGTGTCATGGGTAGCGATCTGGGTGAAGAACAGCGAAATATGATGAGCCAAGGTCTGCTCATCGACCCCCTTGACCTGGGTGAGGATCGCGGCGATCGAGCCGTACAGCGGGAATTGGATGAGGACCCCGGTGGTGGTCGGCACGGCGCGGGCCACAGCGTCGAGGAAGCTGCGCGGGCGCCAGTGCAACAAGGCGCCGAGCATGATGAACAACAGGTTGTAGGTGTTCAGCCCGGAAATCGCGGTGATCGCCGGCTTGGTGGCAAACTCCTGGTACAGCCAGCCACCGGCCAGCGCCACCAGCAGCAGGATCAGGATCGGGCTGTATTCCAGCCACTCACCGGGGCGGGTGCGCTGAGGCGCGGGCGGCGCGGTGAAGCTTGGGTCGACGCCACAATCCTCGGCGCTGCGCGCACTGTTCGGGCCGGGTGCAGTGGCATAGGCGATCACCAACGAAACGATCACCAGCGCGGCCAGCATCACCCCGGACTGCCAGAGGAAGATGGTCTCAGTGAACGGAATCACACCGGTAATCGACAGGATCGACGGCGGCAGGCTGGCAGGGTTGGCCTGCAACTGCGCGGCCGAAGACGACAGGCCCAATGCCCAGACGGCGCCGAGGCCCAGGTAGGCGGCTGCGCCAGCGGCGCGGTAGTCCATCTTCAGCTCGGTACGGCGGGCCAGGGCGCGAACGAGCAGACCGCCGAACACCAACGACAGGCCCCAGTTGAGCAGCGAGGCCAACATCGAAATCAGCGCGACCCAGCACACAGCCGAGCGGCCGTTCTTGGGCAGGCGTGCCAGGCGGTCGATCAACCGCGCAGCCGGCGGCGAGCTGGCGACCACGTAGCCGCCGATGACCACGAAGGCCATTTGCATGGTGAATGGGATCAGGCTCCAGAAGCCATCGCCAAAGGCCTTGGCGGTGTCGGTCGGTTTGGCGCCCATGACCAGGGCGCCCAGGCACACCAGCATCACCGCCAGGGCAGCGAATACCCAGGAGTCGGGGAACCAGCGTTCGGCCCAGTTGGAGCAGCGCAAGGCAAAGCGGGCGGAGCGGCTGTCTTGAATTTCAGCGGCCACGGTAAACTTCCTTTTATTGGTTTTATTGGTTGCAACGGCAAATCTGCCGGAAACGCAAAAACCCTGTGAGAGCGGGTTCACTCGCGAATGCAGCAGTCAGTTGGCCAATGCATTCGCGGGCAGATCCGCTCCCACAGGGGATGGGGAATGACCTTAGAAGGTCATTTCCTTCACATCATCGGGCACGATCAGCTTGCCGGCGGTCTTCTCGATGATTTCCTCGACGCTCACCCCTGGCGCCGTCTCGCGCAGGATGAACGCACCGTTTTCAATTTCCAGATAGGCCAGGTCGGTGAGCACCTTGCGGATACAGCCCGCACCGGTCAGCGGCAAGCTGCAGCGCGGGAGCAGCTTGGACTCGCCGTCCTTGGAGGCGTGGGTCATGGTGACGATGATGTTCTCGGCTCCGGCCACTAGGTCCATGGCGCCGCCCATGCCTTTGACCAACTTGCCGGGAATCATCCACGAGGCGATGTTGCCCTCCACGTCCACCTCGAAAGCGCCCAGCACGGTGAGGTCGACATGGCCGCCACGAATCATGGCGAACGACTGGGCCGAGTCGAAGATCGAGGCACCACGACGGGCGGTGACGGTCTGCTTGCCAGCATTGATCATGTCGGCGTCGATGGTGCCTTCGGTCGGAAACTCGCCCATGCCCAGCAGGCCGTTTTCCGACTGCAGCATAACGTCCATATCGGCGGGTACGTAGTTGGCGACCAGCGTCGGAATGCCGATGCCAAGGTTGACGTAGTAACCGTCCTTCAGTTCACGGGCGACGCGTTGCGCCATCTGTTCGCGGGTCAATGCCATGGTCAGGATCTCTTTGTTGTTCTTCAGGACGGCGCTCAGGCCTTGACGGTGCGTTTTTCGATACGTTTCTCGAAAGTGCCGACGATCACGCGGTCGACATAGATGCCCGGAGTGTGGATTTCACTGGGCAGCAAGACGCCAGGCTCGACGATCTCTTCGACTTCCACCACGGTGATCCTGCCGGCAGTGGCGGCCAACGGGTTGAAGTTCTGTGCGGTGTTGCGGTACACCACGTTGCCGTAGTGGTCGGCCTTCCAGCCCTTGACGATGGCGAAGTCACCAGTGATGGACTCTTCGAGGATGAACTTGCGGCCGTTGAACTCGCGTACTTCCTTGCCGTCGGCAACTGGAGTGCCATAACCGGTGGCGGTATAGAACGCCGGGATGCCCGCACCGCCCGCACGCATTTTTTCCGCCAGGGTGCCTTGCGGGGTCAGTTCGACCTCCAGTTCACCGCTCAGAAGCTGGCGTTCGAACTCGGCGTTCTCACCGACGTAGGAGGCGATCATCTTGCGGATCTGCCGGTCTTCGAGCAGCACACCCAGGCCGAAGCCATCGACGCCGCAGTTGTTGGACACCACGGTCAGGCCTTTGACACCACGGCGCTTGATTTCGGCAATGAGGTTTTCGGGGATACCGCACAAGCCAAAGCCACCGGCCAGTACCGTCATGTTGTCGTTCAGGCCTTCGAGGGCCTGTTCATAGGTTGCTACGCGCTTGTCCAGTCCGGCCATGCTGATCCGCCTTTTGTAGTTGTTGAACCGACGAGGCTGTCGGTGAGCGTGTGGAGGCATCTTCACTGCTGGCGACTGATTTGTTAATTTTGTTTTAATCATCAATTGATAATAAATTCAAAACAAAGGCCAAGCCCTGTCATGAACGTCAAGCAACTGCGTGCCTTCGTCACCGTGGCCAAATACCAGAGCTTCGCCCAGGCCGGCGAACACCTGCATGTGTCGCAACCGGCGCTGAGCCTGACCATCAAGGCGCTGGAGGACAACCTCGGCGGCGCCCTGCTCACCCGCACCACCCGCAGCGTCAGCCTGACGGCCGAAGGTGAAGTGCTGCTGCCCATGGCCCGACGCCTGCTGGCCGACTGGGACGACACCGAGGAGATGCTGCGCCAGCGCTTCACCCTGCAGCTGGGGCGAGTGTCGGTGGCCGCCATACCCGCCTTCGCCGGCAATCTGCTACCACACTCGCTCAAGGTCTTTCGCCAGCGGTACCCCAAGGTCAACGTCACAGTGCATGATGTGATCAACGAGCAAGTGCTGGAGCTGGTGCGTCATCGTCGCGTAGAACTGGGCATCGGCTTCGAACCGGACAACAACGAAGGCCTGGACTTCCACCCTCTCTACCTGGACCGTTTCGTCGCCGTGGTGCCGGCCGATTCGCCACTGGCAGCGCAGCAACAGGCCACCTGGAACCAACTGCTGGCCGAGGACTTCATCGCCTTGCAACGCCCTTCTGCGGTTCGCCTGTTGCTCGAACACAATGTGGCGGCGCAGCACGGCAAGCTGGCGGTGGCGTTCGAGAGCCATCAGCTGTCGACCATCGGCCGAATGGTGGCCAGCGGGCTGGGCGTGAGCGCAGTGCCTGCGCTGTGCATCAACCAGATGCAGGAGCTCGGCGCACGTTGCGTGGCGCTGGTCGACCCGATCGTCGAACGACGTATCGGCGTGATCGCCTTGAGTGACCACAAACTGTCCACCGCAGCGCAGGCGCTGCTCGAGGTACTGCTTTCCCACACTCAGCCCCCGGAGGTGACATGCGTTACGTGAAACTGGCAGGCTCCAGCGTTCCGGCCATTGGCCAGGGCACCTGGTACATGGGCGAAAACCCACATCGCAAGGCCGCGGAGGTAGCGGCCCTCCAGCAAGGTATCGAACTGGGATTGACCCTGATCGACACCGCGGAAATGTATGCCGAGGGCGGCGCCGAGGAAGTGGTCGGCCAGGCTATCGCCGGGCGCCGTGACCAAGTGTTTCTGGTGAGCAAGGTCTACCCGCACAACGCCAGTCAGCGCGGCGTGCCGGCCGCGTGCGAGCGCAGCCTCAAGCGCCTGGGCACCGACTGCATCGACCTGTATCTACTGCACTGGCGCGGGCAGTACCCGCTGGAGGAAACCGTCGAGGCGTTCGAGCGGCTGCGCGAGCAAGGCAAGATCCGTCGTTGGGGGGTATCCAACTTCGATGTCGACGACCTGCGCGAACTCGACGATGCCAACTGCGCGACCAACCAGGTGCTGTACAACCCGACGCAACGCGGGATCGAGTTCGACTTGTTGCCCTGGAGCCAGAAGCGCGGCTTGCCGACCATGGCCTACTGCCCACTGGCCCAGGCGGGACAGCTGTTGCAGCACTCGGTGCTCAGCGAGATCGCCGAGCGGCACGGCGCAACCCCGGCCCAGGTAAGCCTGGCATGGGTGACGCGCAACGATGGGGTCGTTGCCATCCCCAAAGCAGTCACACCGGAGCATGTGCGCTTGAATGCTGCGGCCGGGGTGCTGAGTTTGAACAGCGAGGACCTGCGGGCGATCGACCGGGCATTTCCGGCGCCGACACGCAAGCAGCCCCTGGCGATGGTCTGAACGGCCGTTGACAGCCCTTTTCACGGGTAGAACCGCTCCTACGGCTTTTGCATTGCCCTCGAGAATCCAGGGAGACCTGCAGGCGCAGGCTTACCCGCGAAAAGGTCGCTGCAATCAGTGGAAGTCCCGGCTCCGTATATCCAGCCCTTGCAGCAACGGGGTGATATCTTCCAGGCGCCGGGCGATCAGATGCCGCACCCCATTCTCCTGCTCAAGCCGCCCACTCACCTTGAGCAACTGCGACCCTACCAATGCCCGCCGCTGCCGTTCGGCCAGGTCGCGCCAGACCACCACATTGACCATGCCGGCCTCGTCCTCAAGGGTCACGAAGGTCACGCCACTGGCCGTCTGCGGCCGTTGCCGCCCCACCACCAGCCCTGCCACGGCGATGTTGTCACCATGCTCGACGCCCGGCAGTTCGCTTGAGCTGCGGCAGCCCAGCGCCCGCAAGCGGGGTCGCAACAAGCTCAGTGGATGGGGGCCGAGGGTAGTGCCCAAGCTCTGGTAATCGGCGAACAGATCCTCCCCGACCGTGGGTGCAGGCAGCACCACCTCGGCTTCAGGGGCCGCATGCACATCCGCGAACAACGGCAACTGCGCCTGCACCGCCGCCACCTGCCAGCGCGCCTGATGGCGGTTGCGGGCCAAGGCCCGTAACGCACCGGCATCGGCCAGGCGGGCGCGGGCCTGACTGTTGAGGCCGGCGCGCAGGCACAGGTCCTCGACATCGCGCCAGGGCCGCCCTGCCCTCGCCTGCACCAACCGACGGGCATCGCTTTCGGCAAAGCCACGAATCTGCCGCAACCCGAGTCGAATGGCCAAGGCGTCATTGGCCATAGGCTCAAGGGTGCAATCCCAGTCACTGTGGTACACATCCACCGGTCTGACCTCGATCCCCTGGCGCCGCGCATCCTGCAACAGTTGGTCAGGGCTGTAGAAACCCATGGGCCAGCTGTTGACCAGCGCACAGGTGAAAATCGCCGGTTCATGGCACTTGAGCCAGCTGCTGGCATAGCACAGCAAGGCGAAACTGGCGGCGTGGGACTCGGGGAAGCCATAGCTGCCGAAACCTTTGATCTGCTCGAAGATACGCTCGGCAAACGCCAGGTCATAGCCGTTGCGCAGCATGCCTTGCACCAGCCGTTCGCGGTGTGGCTCCAGCCCACCATGACGCTTCCAGGCGGCCATGTTGCGACGCAGTTGGTCGGCCTCGCCGGGGCTGTAGTCGGCGGCGACCATGGCCAGCTCCATGACCTGCTCCTGGAACAGCGGCACCCCCAGGGTGCGCTCGAACACTTCTTCAAGCGCCGGCGATGGATAAGTGACTGGCTCCTGCTTCAGACGCCGACGCAGATAGGGGTGCACCATGTCGCCCTGAATCGGCCCCGGACGCACGATGGCGACCTCGATCACCAGGTCGTAGAACTTGCAGGGTTTGAGCCTGGGCAACATGGCCATCTGTGCCCGTGATTCGATCTGGAACACCCCCATGGTCTCGGCGCGCCCGATCATCTCGTAGGTGGCGGCATCCTCGGCGGGGATGGTCGCCAGAGTCAGGTGCCGCCCACGATGGCGCTGCAGCAGGTCGAAACAGCGGCGCAAGGCGCTGAGCATGCCCAGAGCCAGCACATCCACCTTGAGCAGGCCGAGCATGTCCAGGTCGTCCTTGTCCCACTGGATGACCGTGCGTTCGGGCATCGCGGCGTTTTCCACGGGCACCAGTTGGTCGAGCGGCTGCTGGGAGATGACGAAGCCCCCCGGATGCTGCGACAGGTGCCGTGGAAAGCCGATCAGCTCGCCTGCCAGCACCAGGATGCGTCGCAGCGAAGGGCTGGCAGCGTCGAAACCGGCCTCTGCAAGGCGCTGGGCATCGGGGATGCGGTCGCTCCAACGGCCACAGCACTTGGCCAGGGCATCCACCTGGTCGGCCGGCAGCCCCAGCACGCGCGCCACGTCCCGTACCGCACCCGCGGCATGATAGGTGCTGACTACCGCGGTGAGCGCCGCCCGGTGCCGGCCATAACGGCGGAAAATGTACTGGATCACCTCCTCCCGGCGGTCGTGCTCGAAATCCACGTCGATATCCGGCGGCTCGTTGCGCTCACGGGACAGGAACCGCTCGAACAGCAGGCGATGCACCATGGGGTCGAGTTCGGTGATACCCAGCACGAAGCACACCACCGAGTTGGCCGCAGAGCCCCGCCCCTGGCAGAGGATGCCCTGGCTACGGGCGAAGGCGACGATGTCGTGTACGGTCAGGAAGTAGCTTTCATAGCCCAACTCGGCGATCAGCGCCAACTCCCGGGCCAGCACCGTGCGTACTTTGTCGCTTGGCCCTTGCGGCCAGCGCATGGGCAGGCCGCGCTCGCACAGTTCGCGCAGCCAGCTTGCCGGGGAGTGCCCTTCGGGCACCAATTCCCGTGGGTATTGATACTTCACTTCGCTCAGCTCGAAGCGGCAGCGTTCGGCGATGACAAGGGTCTCGGCGAGCAGGTCGTCGGGGTACAGTTCGCTCAACTGCGCCAAGCTGCGCAGATGCCGCTCGCCATTGGCGAACAGGTGACGACCGGCCTCGGCCACGTTGCAATGCTCGCGGATGGCGACCATGCAATCTTGCAGGGCACGACGGCGGCGGTTATGCATGTGCACATCGCCACAAGCCACGGCGCGAACACCCAAGCCTGCCGCCAAGGCCCGCAGGCGGACCAAACGAGCCTGGTCATCGCTGCCCCGGTGCAGGTGCACCGCCAGCCACAGGCGCTCGCCGAACAGCGCTTGCAACCATTGGCCGGAAGCCGTGTCGCCCAGGTCATCGGGCACCCACAACGCCAGCAGCCCCTGATGATGGTGTTGCAGGTCTTCGCCCAACAGTTGGTAAGCCCCCTTCCGCGCCCGCCGCCGCGCCCGGGTTATCAACGCACAGAGGTTCTGGTAACCCGTGAGGTTCTCCACCAGCAACACCAGTTTCGGCCCGTCCTGCAGACGCACCTCGCTGCCGACGATCAGCCGCAGCGGGTGGGCCTTGGCCGCCTGCCAGGCACGCACGATGCCCGCCAAGGTGCACTCGTCGGTAATCGCCAGCGCCTCATAGCCCTGCTCAAGGGCGCGCCGGAACAGCTCGTCGGCGCTCGAGGCGCCGCGCTGGAAGCTGAAGTTCGATAGGCAGTGCAGCTCGGCATAGCCGGGGGTGCTCATGCGAACCAGCCTTGCAGCCACAGCGGACCGGGCTGGGCCAGGTCGCGGTAGGCCCAGCCGCGCAAGCCTTCACGGGTTTCGATGCGATAGTAGTCACGGCGTACGTCGCCACCGTCCCACCAGCCCGATTCGATGCGCTCGGCATGCCCCAGCAGGCGGTGGCCTGCCTCGTCCAGCGCCTGGGGGGTCGGAAGCAGCCAGCCCGGGCGGCTGCCAGGCGCCACCGGCAGGCTGCCCTGCGCGCCCTGCTCTGCCCGCTGCCAGGCGCATTCGGGACGATGGTCGGCCTCGGCGCGCAGTCCCTTCACGGCCTCGTCGCCCAGGCGTGCGCGCAGGCGTTCGCGCAGCTGCTCCCAGGGTTGGGCCTGTTGCGCACGGGAGTCGAACAAGGCCTGGTGCTGGGGCACGAATGGCGGCAGGTCATCGGCAACCAGACGCAGATTGCGCACCGGCGCGGGAATGCGCAATGGTTCAAGCCGTCCGCGAGACAGCTCGAACAACATGCCGGCGTCGCGCTCGGCGGCCAGCAGGCCGACCTTGAGCACAGTGTCCGGCCCTTCGGCATGCTCCAGGTGCAGACTGAAGCGCTGTACGCCGCAATCACGGCCAGCAAGGAAGGCGGCCAGGTCGCCGAGCATGCGCCGCAACGGAAACAGCAGGGCCTGGTGCGATTCGACGTCGAAGTTGAGTTCCAGCCGCGTCTCGAAGCGGTCAGGCGGCTGGTAGAAGTCCAGCGCCAGTTTGCGCAGGCCCAGCAGTTGATCCAGATGCAACTGCACTTGGGCAGCAAAACGCTTGGCCAGGGCATCACGGGGCAATGCCAGGACCTGCCCGAGCTGACGCAGGCCCATGCGGGCAAAGGCCTCGGCGGCGTCACGGGGCAGGCCGACCCGCTCGATGGGCAGGCGTGCCAGCGCTGCGCGGGTATCTTCAGCACAGGCCACGGCCAGGCCGTCGTGGGCGTTAGCGAGCATGCGGGCCGCCACCGGGTTGCTGGCCAACACGATGCGCTGGCGCAGCCCCAGTTCACCCAGTTCCTGACGCAAGCGGGCCTCGAACGCAGGCCAGGGGCCGAACAACTGCAGGCTGGAGCCCACCTCCAACAGCAAGGCGCGGGGATAATGCAGGCTCACCTGGGCGCTGAAACGGTAGGCCCAGGCGGCCAGCAGCTGTTGCAGTTGCTCGATGTGCGCCGCATCGACCTCAACGCAGGTAAAGCCATCGGCCAGGGCCCGTGCCGCGGTCAGGGTCTGCCCGGCGCGCAGGCCCAGCGCCGCTGCAGCCGGGTTGACCGCCTGCAACACACGGCGCTGGGTCGGGCCACCGATCAACACCAACGGCGTATCGGCATCGTCCCGCTCGCGCAGGACCGAATCCAGCGCCAGCTGTGGCAGAAGAATGCAGGCCCAGAGCATGGCGCATCAGCCCCGCCCTGGACAGGCAATGGGAACCGCCGGCGGCAGGCCACCCCGACACTTGAGCACCCGCCATTGCGCCGGTCGGGTGTCGATGGCTATGCGCAACGCGGCCGGCGACGGGTTGTGCGCGGCCTGCTGGGGTCGACAGGCGAACGCCAGGGCCTGACCGGTCTCGGCGGCCACCTGCAGGCGCCGCAGGGAGCGGTCGTCGGCCCGCTGCGGCCAGCACAGCACGGCGGCGCAACTGCCGGAGCGCAGGCATTGTTCGGCGGCCCACAACGCGTCGGCTGGCTCGGCGTCGACCTGGGCCAGCCAGCGCAGGTCGACGCCGGCCGCCTGCCAGGCCGGTGCATAGGGGATGAAAGGCGGTGCCACCAGCACCACCCGCCCCCCGTCGGCGCTCAGGCGCGCCAGGGAGGGCCACAACAGTTGCAGTTCACCGCAACCGGGGCTGGCCAGCAGCAGTTCGGTCAGTGCGGCGGCGGGCCAGCCACCATCGGGCAGGCGCTGATCGAGGGCGTCGTGACCGGTAGGCTGCAACCCGAGTGGGCGTGCCCGGACCTGCCGACCGCGCCACACCTGGCGCTGGTCGAGCAGCCTGTCGAGTTCGACCACCGCGCCCATCAGTCACGCCTCAAGAGGCCGCAGAACACGCCTTCGATGAAGAACTCATGCTCCGGCCCCACTTCGATCGGCGCATAGGCCGGGTTGCGCGGCACCAGCCGGTAGCCGCCAGGCTGGCGTTGCAGGCGCTTGATGGTGACTTCGCCGTCCAGGCGCGCCACCACGATTTCGCCATCGCGGGCATCGGCCTGCTGACGGATGCCCACCAGGTCGCCGTCGAAGATGCCATCGTCGACCATCGAGTCGCCGCGCACTTTCAGCAGGTAGTCCGGGGGGCGGCAGAACAGGCTGGGGTCGAGCAACAGTTGCTCGTGGATGTCCAGGTCCGGGCCTATAGGCGCGCCCGCCGCGACGCGACCCAGCACGGGCACTTCAAGGATTTCCGGGCGCCGCAGCGGCTCGGCCAGGCGAATACCCCGCGCCTGGTTCGGCGTGACGTCGATGTAGCCAGCCTGGCACAGGGCGGTGATGTGCTTGCGCGCCACGCTGCGCGAGGCGAAGCCGAAGCGTGTGGCGATATCGGCAAGGCTCGGCGGCTGGCCGTGATCGGCGATGCGTTCACGGATGAAGTCGAGGATTGCGCGGCGTTTGGGGGTCAAGTTGTCCATGGAGCACATTTGTACTCTTTTCGGAGCGCACTGAACAGCCCCCCTCGTCGCCAGGTTTGGTTATCATCCCCAGGCGTGTGTTTTTTCAATGCCTGGATGCCTGATGCTGACTGCCCTGCTGTTCGACCTCGATGGAACCCTTACCGACACCGACACCCTGCACTTGCAGGCCTTTCGCCAACTGCTGCGCGAACATGATGGCCGCGAGCTGACCCAGGCGCAGTTCGATGCCCAGGTCAGTGGCCGGGCCAATGGCGAGTTGTTTGCCGAGCTGTTTCCCAAGGCCAGTACGGTGCAGCGCCTGGCGCTGGCTGACCGCAAGGAGGCGCTGTTCCGCGAGTTGGCCCCGGCGCTTGAGCCCATGCCAGGGCTGTTGCGCCTGCTGGAGCATGCCCAGGCGCAAGGCATCGGCATGTGCGTGGTGACCAACGCCCCTAGGCTCAACGCCGAGCACATGCTCTCGGCCATGGGCCTGGGCGCGCGATTCGAGCATGTGCTGGTGGCTGAGGAATTGGCCCGACCCAAGCCAGACCCCCTGCCTTACCTCACCGGCCTGCAACGCCTTGGGGCAGAGGCCGGACAGGCACTTGCCTTCGAGGACTCGTTGCCGGGGGTGAAGGCGGCCAGCGGGGCCGGGATCTTCACCGTGGGGATTGCCACGACCCAGACGCCTGAGCGGTTGCTGGCGGCAGGTGCACAGTTAGTGGTCGCGGATTTCGCTGATTCGCGGCTGTGGGAGGTGGTCGAGCGGATGCAGGGGTGAGGGTTTGCTGGTGCATGACGCAAGCGGTGTAGCGCCTGGACGATCGAGCGCCGCCCGCGCGGCGCATCGCGAGCAAGGCTCGCTCCTACGTCTGTTGCGGACCAGGAACGTCAGTGACGGGCGCGCGCGACCGCCTGGTTTGTACGACCCCATATTGCGCCGTGCTCTAAAGCGTTCGCGCGCAAATCCCACAGGATTCATTGGCCCGAAACCGACGTAGGAGCGAGCCTTGCTCGCGGTGCACCGCGCGGGCGGCGCTCGATCGCCCAGGCGCTACACCACTTCCGGCATACGCCCAAAACGCCACCGGCCAACCACCATTAGTCGCCCTCTCGATTCCCCGGTCGAATCTCACCCCTCCCATACGACCATTACTGAATCCCCAAGCGCGGAGTCAGTATCATGAGCACCCCGGAACCGAAGCACGAAGTGGTCTCACGCAGTCAATGGCTGGCCGCCCGCCAGCAACTGTGGCTGCACGAAAAAGCCCTCACCCACCAACGCGACGAACTGGCTGCCGCCCGCCGCGCCCTGCCCTGGGTCAAGGTCGAGCAGCCCTATCGCTTCCAGGGACCCGACGGCGATCTGAGCCTGGCCAACCTGTTCGCTGGCCGCAGCCAGTTGCTGCTGTATCACTTCATGTTCGCCGAAGGCTGGAGCGAAGGTTGCCCAGGCTGTTCGTTCCTCGCCGACCACTTCGACGGCGCCAACCTGCACCTGGCGCACCACGATGTCTCGCTGGTCGCCGTCTCGCGGGCGCCTTACCCCCAGTTCCAGGCATTCCGCCAGCGCATGGGCTGGCGCTTCCCGTGGTACTCCTCCCACGGCAGCACGTTCAACGAAGACTTTGGCGTCAGTGTCGCCAGCCAGGGCCAACGCCAGTACAACTACGCGCCATACACCGGCAACGAAAGCGAATTGCCCGGCCTGAGCGCGTTCTTCCGCGACCACGACGGGACGGTCTTCCACACCTACTCCACCTATGCCCGCGGCCTCGACATCCTGGTCAACACCTACAATTTCCTCGATATCGCGCCCCTGGGCCGCAACGAGGGCGGCACCATGGACTGGGTACGCCACCACGACCGTTACGAACAGGCGCCAGCAGCACCGCATTGCTGCCATCAGTAGCACTACGCCCATGGCGGGCATTCGCCAGGAAAGCAGCCATACTTGAGGCCGTCCCCCGCCTCACAGGCCCGCCATGCCCAGTATCCGTCCGCGTACCGATATGCGTACCCTTGTGCTGGGCATGGTGCTGCTGGCCTGCCTGGCCACCTTGGGCAACACCCTCTACGTGGCCAATCGGGTCCAGCACGGCACCCTGATACAGCTTTCCCTACGGGCCAACCAGGCCCACGCCAGCAAGGTAGCGTCCAGCATCGCCGAGTTTCTGCGCTCGCCCCACAGCCACCTGCGCTACAGCGCTCGAAAACTGGCCACAGGCCTGGACGATACAGTCCTGCTGCAAAGCGAAGCGCACCGCCTGCAAGCGCAGGACAAGGACTTCAACTCGATCGTCATGGTTAACCCCGATAGCCAGGTACTGATGGCCTACCCCGACATCCGCCAGATCGCCAGCCGCCGCCAGCGCTCGCCGGAAATCCATCCGCCAGGCCTTGCTGACGTGCGATCAACTGTTGCGGGATAAATTCGGTCGTTTGCGCCAGGGAGCGCAGAGCGATGCGCTCACCGGCCTGGCCAACCGACGGGCGCTGCACCATACCCTCGACGCCCTGATGCAAGGCACACGCCCGTTCGCCGTGCTGGCGCTGGATATCGATCATTTCAAACGGGTCAACGATACCTTTGGCCATGACGCAGGCGACGAAGTGCTCAAACACCTCGCCGCGTTGCTGCGCCAGCAGTCACGCCAGCAAGACCTGCCTTGCCGGGTGGCTGGCGAGGAGTTCACCCTGCTGCTGCCCGACACCGGCCATGCCGATGCACGGCGCATCGCCGGGCGAATTCGTGAGGCGGTCGAACAAGCTGATACCGCCCATGTTGGCCGACTCACGTTGTCCATTGGCGTGGTCTGCCGGCAGACCGATAGCGATCAAGCCGAGACGCTGCTCAAGCAGGCGGACGAGCAGCTCTACAAGGCCAAGCAGAATGGCCGCAACCGTGTGGAAGTGCTGGGCTTCAGCCCCGCACACCCAACATCCCCCGCTCAACGATGAAGTCGATCACCGCCTGCAGGCCTTCGCCTTTCTTCAGGTTGCTGAAGGTCCAGGGGCGCTCGGGGCGCATACGCTGGGTATCGCGCTCCATCACCTCCAGCGAAGCGCCGACATAGGGCGCAAGGTCGGTCTTGTTGATCACCAGGAAGTCGGACTTGGTGATGCCAGGGCCTCCCTTGCGCGGAATCTTCTCGCCTTCAGCCACGTCGATCACGTAGATGGTCAGGTCGGCCAATTCAGGGCTGAAGGTGGCGCTGAGGTTGTCGCCGCCGCTTTCCACGAAGATCACTTCGAGGTTGCCGAACTTGCGCGCCAGGGCTTCCACCGCCGCGAGGTTCATCGAAGCGTCCTCACGAATGGCGGTATGGGGGCAGCCGCCGGTTTCCACGCCGACGATGCGCTCAGGTTCCAAGGCGCCGGCCTCGGTAAGGATGCGTTGGTCTTCCTTGGTATAGATGTCGTTGGTGACCACGGCGATCTGATAGTGATCGCGCATGGCCTTGCACAGGGCTTCGAGCAAGGCGGTCTTGCCCGAGCCGACCGGGCCGCCGACACCGACGCGCAGGGGTTGCTGATAGTTTTGCATGCAGGCAGTCCTCAAGAACGGAACAAACGGGTGTATTGGGTTTCATGGCGCGACGAAGCGATAGCCAGCAGCGGCAGGCCGCCACCGAGCTGATCGTCGTCCAGCGCCAAGGCATGGTCGAGCACGCCGGGCAGCGCTTGGCCCAGGTCGCGCAGCAGTGTCTGGGCCGCTTGTTGGCCGAAGGGCACCAGCTTCACGCCTGCCATCACGGCGCCTTCCAGCCAGGCAAAACCATGGCCCAGGGCCAACTGGCGTAGCGGGATCGACCAGTGGGCGCCGAGCCAGGCCATGCCGCCGAGCTGGCTGAGTTCCAGGCTGGCGCGCCAGGCCGGGTCCTGGCCCAATTGCCAGCCGTCGAGCATGCGCGCCAGGGCCGAGCCGCGCTGCTGTTCTTCCAGGCGCAGCTCGGCGGTTTCGCGGTTGGCCAGCAGGAACCGGCTCCAGCGGCCGAACGCCTCGGCATCATCGGCCTGGCTGGCCCGGTACAAGCGCGCCAGCAGCGGCCAGTCGAGGTGGCCGAGGGTGTCGTGCAACTGCTCTCGTTGCCAGGCACTGAAGCTGGCGATGTCGCGCACCCAACCTGCCTCGACAGCCCACTCCAGACCTTGCGAATAGGTGAACCCGCCTACTGGCAGGCCGGGGCTGGCCAGCTGCAGCAGGCGTAGCAGTGCCAGGTCGCTGTTCATCAACCGGCCAGCACCAAGGCGGCGCCGGCCAGCAGGCCACCGCCGAAGGCCTTCTGCAGGCCGCTATGGCGACGCAGCAGGCAACCGACGGCGAACCCGACCACCAGCAGCAGGCCGCTGACGGTGACGAAGCCTGCACTGAACAGCCAGAAGGCACTAGGGGTAGCTTCCACACCGTGGGCCCAGCCGTGGAACAGCGCGAACACCGGCATGAGCAGAGCCAACACCAGCTGGCGGCTGGGCAGCAACAACGCGCCAGCGGCAACCAGCAGCGAGACGGTAATCAGGGTTTCCATGCCTAACACGTCACCGAACACGTGACCGCAGATGGCGCCACCGAACATCGCCGCCAAGGTGGCCAGCGGCAGTGCCAGGTTGCGGCGGGTCAGCGCAGCAAGCACGCCGGTACCTAGCAGCATCAGCAAGTGGTCAAGGCCAGTCAGCGGGTGAAGCAGACCGTCCTGCAACGGATTGGCATCGTGGCCAGGGTGGGCGAAGGCTGGCAAGGCCACCATCAGCAAGGCAAAGGCGATCGTTTTTTTCATGGTTGACTCCGTGTACTCAAGAATGGGCTGGCATGCGCACGAACGGGTGATCGTGGCCATGGCTGTGGCTATGCGGCGCACTCTGGTAGGCGCCGGCCTCGGGTTCGAAAGGGGCCTGTTCGGCTTCCACCGTCAGGCCCAGGCCGCGCAGCATGTCGTCCAGCACATGGTCGTGCTGAAAGCGCAGCAGGCCCGGTTCGATCTGCAGCGGCACATGACGGTTGCCCAGGTGATACGCGGCACGGGCCAGCAGGTGTGGATCAGCGCAACGCACCGTCGACACCGCTTCCGGGGCAGCCAGCACACGTATCACCTGACTGCCTTGGGCATCGGCCAACAACTCGCCGCCACGCAGCAGGTGGCCACGTTCGAGCATCAGGCCAGCCTCGCGACCGTCGTCGAGCGTGACGCGCAAGCGGCTCTTGATTCGGCTGTCCACATCCAGGGTGACAGTGCCGGTAACAGTGTCGGATGCAGGGATCCGGCGGGTCAGGACAATCATGCTTGCTCCTTCAGAACAGGAAATAACGCTGAGCCAGCGGCAATTCGGTGGCTGGCTCGCACACCAGCAGCTCGCCATCGGCACGCACCTGATAGGTTTGCGAATCGACTTCGATCACCGGTTGCAGGGTGTTGTGCACCATGTCGGCCTTGCGCACCCGGCGGCAGCCGTGGGCCACCCCTATCAGGCTGCGCAGGCCCAGCTCCTCGGCCAGACCGCGGTCCATGGCGGCCTGGGGCAGGAAGGTCATGCGCGTGGCATGCCGGGCAGCGCCCAGGGCGCCGAACATCGGACGGTAGTGCACCGGCTGCGGCGTCGGGATCGAGCCGTTGATGTCGCCCATCGGTGCAGTGGCGATCATGCCGCCCTTGATCACCAGGGCCGGCTTCACGGCGAAGAAGGCTGGTGCCCACAACACCAGGTCGGCCAGCTTGCCCACTTCCACCGAGCCGACTTCATGGGCGATACCATGGGTCAGCGCCGGGTTGATGGTGTACTTGGCGATGTAGCGCTTGACCCGGAAGTTGTCGCTGTAGGTGGTATCCGGGGCCAGCGGTCCACGGCGCAATTTCATCTGGTGCGCGACCTGCCAGGTGCGCAGCACCACTTCGCCGACCCGGCCCATGGCCTGGGAGTCGGACGAGGTCATGGCAAAGGCGCCCATGTCGTGGAGAATGTCTTCGGCGGCAATGGTTTCACGGCGGATGCGCGACTCGGCGAAAGCCACGTCTTCGGCAATGCTAGGGTCCAGGTGGTGGCAGACCATGAGCATGTCCAGGTGCTCATCGACCGTGTTGACCGTGTAAGGCAGCGTCGGATTGGTCGAGGATGGCAGCACATTGGCCTGGCCTGCCGCACGGATGATGTCCGGGGCATGACCGCCCCCGGCACCTTCGGTGTGGAAGGTGTGGATGGTGCGGTCACCGATGGCGGCCAGGGTGTCCTCGATGCAGCCGGATTCGTTGAGCGTATCGGTATGAATGGCCACCTGGATGTCCATTTCTTCCGCCACGCCCAGGCAGCAGTCGATGGCCGCGGGTGTCGACCCCCAGTCCTCGTGCAGCTTCAGGCCCACCGCTCCCGCGGCGATCTGCTCGCGCAAGGCTTCAGGTTGCGAGGCGTTGCCCTTGCCCAGCAGGCCGATGTTGATCGGCAGGCAATCGGCGGCCTGGAGCATGCGCGCCAGGTACCACGGACCTGGGGTGCAGGTAGTGGCGTTGGTGCCGGTAGCCGGCCCGGTGCCGCCACCGACGAAGGTGGTGACGCCGCTGGTCAGCGCCTCCTCCACCTGCTGCGGGCAGATGAAGTGGATATGCGAATCGATGCCCCCGGCGGTGACGATCTTGCCTTCGGCGGCGATCACTTCGGTGCCTGGCCCGACCGGCACGGTCACGCCAGGCTGCACATCGGGGTTACCGGCCTTGCCGATGACGGCGATGCGGCCATGCTTGACGCCGATGTCGGCCTTGACGATGCCCCAGTGGTCGATGATCAGCGCGTTGGTCAGCACCAGGTCCATGGCCTCGGCCGCCAGCATCTGGCCTTGCCCCATGCCGTCGCGGATGACCTTGCCACCTCCGAACTTGACCTCTTCGCCATAGAGGGTGAAGTCCTTCTCCACCTCTACCCACAGCGCGGTGTCGGCAAGGCGCACGCGATCGCCGACAGTGGGGCCGAACATGTCGGCGTAGGCTCGACGGGAAATACGGCTCATGCCTGGCCCTCCAGTGCGCCCATTATCTTGCCCTGGAAGCCGTAGACTTCCCGCTTGCCGGCGTAGGCCACCAGTTGCACGGTGCGTGACTGGCCGGGCTCGAAGCGCACGGCGGTGCCGGCGGGGATGTCCAGGCGAAAGCCGCGTGTAGGTTCACGTTCGAACACCAGCGCGTCGTTGACTTCGTAGAAGTGGTAGTGCGAGCCGACTTGCACCGGCCGGTCGCCATGGTTGGCCACGCTGACGCTGACAGTGGCGCGGCCGACGTTGAGCTCGATGTCGCCATCGGCGACCTGGATTTCTCCGGGAATCATGGGTGGCTCCTCAGACGATGGGGTCATGCACGGTCACCAGCTTGGTGCCGTCCGGGAAGGTGGCTTCGACCTGCACGTCGTGGAGCATCTCGGCGACGCCTTCCATGACCTGCTCGCGACTCAACACTTCGCGGCCCAGGCTCATCAGCTCGGCCACAGTCCGGCCATCGCGGGCACCTTCGAGCACCGCGGCGCTGATCAATGCCACCGCTTCCGGGTAATTCAGCTTCAAGCCGCGGGCCAGGCGCCGCTCCGCCAATAGCGCGGCGGTGAACAGCAGCAGTTTGTCTTTCTCTCTCGGGGTCAGTTCCATGGCGCGTTCTCAGGTAGCCCAAATGCGCGGCGGACATGCCGGCAGGCCGAGAACGGCCGGCCGCAGCACATGCCAGAGGCGCTGCAGGGTGCGTTGCAGATGTTGGTTGTCGTGATCGAGCAGACGGATCACCAGCAGTTGCCCCAGCAGCGTGGCGCCAGCGGGGTTGCCCAGTGCTTCGAGCAAAGGCCGCACCTGCTCCAGCAGCGCCTGGTCGGCGGGCGCGGCGCAGAAGGTGGCCAGCAGCGGGTGGTCAGCGACCTTGTCCAGGCGCCCGCCTTCGATACGCAGGCGCTCGTGCAGCCCCGGGTCACCGGGCATGTCGATGCGCAGTCGGCTATCCAGGGCGCCTTGCTCGAAGCGTTCGTTCATCACTGGCCGCCCCAGGCAGAGGGTTTCCCAGGCCAGTAGCCGGGCACCAGGCTCCAGGGTGAAACAGCTGTCGAGGCTCGCTCGGGCACCGCAGAAGAAGATGCTGTCCTGAGGCAGCCATTCCAGCGTGCTGCCCGGCTGCAGGTGAAAGCGCTGACGTAATCGGGCGGTAGGGCCGATGCTGCGGTAGAACTTGCTGGCGCCGGGCATGGTCAGCAGCGCGTGACTGCCTGGTTCCAGATGAATGTCCAGTTCCAGGCGGTCGCCAGCAACGATGCCGCCGGGTGGGTGCAGCACATAGACGTGACACGGTGCACCTTCCGGGTAGAACGGTCGCTGCACCAAAAGAGGACCAAAATGATGGCGCGCACCAAGACGGGTCACGCCGGCGCGTTCGACAAAGCGCAACTGCAAGTGCGCGCTCCAGCCAGCATCCTGTTCGGTATGTTCGATCTGCTCCGCGAGCGACATCCTGCGGCCCCTGATATCCGTGGCCTGACGGCCGTTGTGAGGGTTTGGCGCGGCGCCGCTGAGCATTGCCTGCCTGACCACTCGATCAAATTCGATGGCTGGATATAGCAGGTTGCGGGCCAACTACGCAGGTGAAGGAAAATGAAACGTGTGTGGCGACTGCTCTGGCATCGGGCACACAGGGCTATGGCGCACAAACGAGGGGCGGTACAGAGCCCCGTTTTGGGCCATGGCGGTGGAAGTGGCGTGGGTTCGGACGGGATCGTTTGGTGGCCCCTGGTTTTACCTGGGGTGAAGAGTTGGCGGGGGGCAAGAAAGCTTTGCCCCCAACCCTGGAATTTCCCACGGAAACTGCGCCTACTCCACCGCTTCGTAGGGCAGCCCGACGTAGTTTTCGGCGATGTTCACCAGACCAGCCGGCGAGGTCAGGAAGTACTCGCGATCGGCCTCCTGCATCTTCTGGTCCCAGGCATCCTTGTGGTCGCCGAAGTCATGCAGCAACTGAGTCATGAACCAGCTGAAGCGCTCGCCCTTCCACACCCGGCGCAGCGCCAGTGGCGAATACTGCGCCAGCAGGTCGGTGCGGCCCTCGCGGTACACCTTGACCAGGATACGGAACAGGTAGTTGACGTCGGAAGCGGCCAGGTTCAAGCCCTTGGCGCCGGTGGGCGGGACGATGTGCGCGGCATCGCCAACCAGGAACAGGTGCCCGTACTGCATGGGCTCGACCACCAGGCTGCGCAGCGGAGCGATGCTTTTCTCCAGTGCAGGGCCGGTGACCAGACGTTCGGCAACGTCATCAGGCAGGCGCGCCTTGAGCTCCTCCCAGAAGCGCTCGTCGGACCATTCCTCCACGCGATCTTCCAGTGGAACCTGCAAATAATAGCGGCTGCGGGTGTGGGAACGCTGGCTGCACAGCACGAAGCCGCGTTCATGGTGGGCATAGATCAGTTCATGGTTCACCGGCGGGGTGTCGGCCAGCATACCCAGCCAGCCAAAGGGGTAGACCCGTTCGTAATGCTTGAGCACACCTTCAGGAATGCTCTGTCGCGACACACCGTGGAAACCGTCGCAGCCAGCGATGTAGTCGCAGTCCAGGCGATAGGTTTGGCCGTCTTTCTCGTAGGTCAGGTAAGGGCGTTCACCCTTGAGTTCGTGGGGCTGGACGTTGCTGGCGGAATAGATGGTCAGTGCGCCGCTGGCCTTGCGGGCCTCCATGAGGTCGCGGGTCACTTCGGTCTGGCCGTACACCATGACGGTCTTGCCACCCGTCAGGGCCTTAAGGTCCAGGCGTTGGCGACGCCCGCCAACCAGCAGCTCGACGCCTTCGTGAACCAACCCTTCGCAGTCCATGCGGGCGGCCACACCGGCTTCGCGCAGCAGGTCGACCGTGCCCTGTTCGAGGACGCCTGCACGGATCCGGCCCAACACGTATTCAGGGGTCTGGCGTTCGACGATGACCGTGTCGATGCCAGCGTTATGCAGCAACTGGCCAAGCAGCAGGCCGGACGGACCTGCGCCGATGATTGCAACCTGAGTGTTCATTGTTCTTGTCTCTTGTCTGGCGATGCCAGCCCACGACTGGCAGTGGCTGGGCATCTGCTGTTAGGGTTTGCCCCTGCATTTTTACTGGCAATGCACCGCTAAAAAGTGTGCTATCCAATATAAAAACTGCACTTTTGCAAAAAGCGTTCGATTAACGGACAGGAACAAGAACAATGAAATCCACCCTCCCCGGCGTCCCGCTGTTCCAGTTGTATGGCGAAAACCAAGCCTGGCCCGCCACCGACTTGCTGCATTGCGAGACCATCCCGGTGCGCAGCCGCCTGCACCATTGGGAAATCAAGCCGCACCAACATGCCGAGTTGTTCCAGTTGCTCTACGTGCAGCGGGGTCGGGCCGAGGTGGAGATCGAGGGCCGGCACAGCGAAATCCGCGAGGCCGCGATCCAGGTCGTGCCGCCACTGACGGTGCATGGCTTTCGCTTTAGCGCGGACATTCAAGGGCATGTGGTGACGTTCGGCGCAGCCCTGGTAGCCGATCTGGAACAGCGCTTGGGCACGCCGCTGCGGGTGCTTTCGACACCGGCCTGCTACCCGTTGGGCAAGGATCGTCAGCACCTGCGCACGCTGATCGACACCTTGCAGCAGGAATACCAGGGCAGTGCCCCGGCGCGGTCGACCATGCTCCAGGCGTTGGTCACCGCACTGGTGGTGTGGATCAGCCGTCGCCAGCAACAAGGTTTGGCACCACGCAACCGCGATGAACGCGACCGCCTGTTGCTGGGCCAGTACCTGCGCCTGGTCGAGGCTCATTACCGCGAACACCTGTCGGTGGAGGACTTCGCCGCGCACCTGAATATTTCCAGCCTGCAACTGAACCAGCTATGCCGCGAGCTCAGCGGCCAGACGGCCTTGCAGGTCGTCCATCAGCGCCTGCTGCTGGAGGCCCGGCGCAACCTGATCTACACGCGTATGAGCATCAGCCAACTGTCGGACAGCCTGGGGTTCAGCGACCCCACCTACTTTGCACGGTTCTTCAAACGGCTGACCGGCCAGACGCCCAATGCATTCAGGCGTTCGGCTTCGCACGCGCCTGCTTGACGTATACGTCAACCTGCCATTAGGTTAGCCACATACCATCCTGCGAGCCCGAGCATGAGCAGCCAGACCTACAGCATTTCCGACCTGTCCCGCGAGCTGGACATCACCACCCGCGCTATCCGCTTCTATGAGGAACAGGGCCTGCTGAGCCCAGAGCGCCGCGGCCTGGAGCGAATCTATTCGGCGCGCGACAAGGTCAGCCTCAAGCTCATCCTGCGCGGCAAGCGTATCGGTTTCTCGCTGGCCGAATGCCGTGAATTGATCGAGCTATACGACCCCACCAGCGGCAACCTCAAGCAGCTCAACAGCATGCTGGCGAAAATCGCCGAGCGCCGTGCGCAGCTGGAACAGCAGATGCTCGATATCCACCAGATGCAACTGGAACTGGACACCGCCCAGGAGCGCTGCGAACAAGCCCTGGCTGCCACCTTGAACAAGAACGACAACCGTTGATCCGCCACAGGAACCCTGCCATGTCCTTGCCCAAACACGTTCGCCTGGTCGAAGTCGGCCCGCGCGACGGCCTGCAGAACGAAGCCCAACCTATCAGTGTTGCCGACAAGGTGCGCCTGGTGGACGACCTCACCGAAGCCGGGCTGAGCTACATCGAAGTCGGCAGTTTCGTTTCGCCCAAATGGGTACCGCAGATGGCCGGTTCCGCCGAGGTGTTCGCCGGTATTCGTCAGCGCCCAGGCGTTACCTATGCCGCCCTGGCACCCAACCTGCGCGGGTTCGAAGACGCATTGGCGGCCGGTGTGAAGGAGGTCGCGGTATTTGCCGCCGCCTCCGAGGCCTTCTCGCAGCGCAACATCAATTGCTCGATCAGTGAAAGCCTCACGCGCTTCGAACCGATCATGGACGCGGCACGCAGCCACGGCGTGCGTGTTCGCGGCTATGTGTCGTGCGTGCTCGGTTGCCCTTATGAAGGCAAGGTCAGCGCCGAACAGGTCGCACCGGTCGCCCGTGCCCTGCATGACATGGGCTGCTACGAGGTGTCGCTGGGCGACACCATTGGCACCGGAACCGCCGGCGATACCCGGCGCCTGTTCGAGGTGGTGTCGAAACAGGTGCCACGCGAGCAACTGGCCGGGCATTTCCACGACACCTATGGGCAAGCCCTGGCCAACGTCTATGCCAGCCTGCTGGAGGGTATCAACGTGTTCGACAGCTCGGTCGCAGGCCTTGGGGGCTGTCCCTACGCCAAGGGCGCCACCGGCAATATCGCCACGGAGGACGTGCTTTACCTGCTGCAGGGGCTGGGCATCGACAGCGGTATCGATTTGGACCGACTGATTGCAGCCGGTCAGCGTATCAGTACCGTGCTGGGCCGAGCCAATGGTTCACGGGTGGCGCGGGCGCGCACTGCGGGCTAGTTCACACGGCTGTCACATTTGTGTGGGTGGAGTGTTACCGCCCCCACAAAAACCAGCAAAAAATCGGGTAACAGGGAAACAAATCGACAAAATCTCAGGTCACCCGCCACACGCCCAGAATGCCAACCTATTGATTTTAAAGGATTTTGAAAAGTTGGCACGCCACCTGCTATATCTTTGGCATAACAAGAACAAAAACGTGATACCCAATAAAAACAACAGATAACGGCTCTGACATAAAAAAAACAACACGGCAGAGGCGTAGCAAGCAGATTTTTTTGGAGTAGATACGCTTTTCAGGGGTTCGCCCCGCGGTCTGACACAGAACAATAAAACTACCTTCAGGTAGAGACGGTCAGGACCGGACCAGCCCTGGTGAAAGCAGATCAGCGCTCAAAAAAATACGTTTGCTCTTGACCCCGGATGGGGGTCGGCCGCAGTACCAAGACAGGCTAACAAAAACAACAAATGGTCGGTCTTCAATAATAAAAAAGAGCAAGCAACAACGCTTTGAGGGGAGCTCCGGCTCCCCTCAGTGCTTCCTGCCTTCGCCCTCCTCCTGCTTCGCCTCCTCATGCCCTTCGACCTTTTCCACCACCTTGGGCATCGTGCCCAGCACCAGTAGCGCCATCACCGTGCTTACCAGCGCCGTCACTTCTCGCCCCATGCCTGCCGCCGTGCCGATGGCAGCGGTCATCCAGAGTCCGGCAGCGGTGGTCAACCCCTTCACATGGCTGGTGTCCTGCCCATTGCCCTTGAGAATGGTGCCCGCCCCCAGAAAACCAATGCCCGCGACGATGCCCTGGATCACCCGGCTCAAGGCTTGCTCATCCGCCCCGGCCATCGCTGGTGCCAGGACAAACAGCGCGGCCCCAAGCGACACCAACATATGGGTGCGCACACCTGCCGATTTACCCTTGTGCTCACGCTCGAACCCCAGCACCGCCCCCAGCAATGCCGCCATCAGCAAACGCAGCAGAATCCGCGTCACCTCGCCTTCGTCGGTCACATCGGCAAATTCGGACTCAATGGCCAGCACCACAGGTCGCCACCAAGGTTCCATAACCGCCTCCCGCATCAGGCCACTCACATGAACGGTGGACCGCGCTGTGTGCCAGGAGTGCCGCCTACCGGCTGGCGAGCAACACGCCTGGCCATCTGATACGGTTTTTATTGCAAAACCTGAGTCTGTGCTGAAAACAGTTTGACGGCGATAGTGCAGCAACCCTGATGCAGGCCTGATGAGCACAGAACCATGAGCGAACGCATTCCCTTCGTCGAGATCGCTGCCCCGCGAAGCACCGCCAAACCCGTCGACAGCGGCATCCATACCCGCAGCTTCAAAGGTCTGTACCGCAACCTGCGAATCGTCTTCGCCGGCAGTCTGTTCGTGTTGTTCTTCGGTACCGCCTGGCTCGACTGGAACGGGCGCCAGGCCGTGCTGTGGGATCTGTCCAACAGCAAGTTCCACATCTTTGGCGCCACCTTCTGGCCACAGGACTTCATCTTGCTTTCGGCAGTTCTGATCATCTGTGCCTTCGGCCTCTTCGCCATCACCGTATACGCCGGCCGGGTGTGGTGTGGCTACAGTTGCCCACAGAGCACCTGGACCTGGCTGTTCATGTGGTGCGAAAAGGTCACCGAAGGCGACCGCAACCAGCGCATCAAACTCGCCACTGCGCCCTGGAGCCTGGCGAAGGCGGCCCGCCGTACACTCAAACACAGCTTGTGGATGGCGATCGGTGTACTAACCGGCCTCACCTTCGTGGGCTACTTCACGCCGATCCGCCCCTTGGCGGCTGAGCTGTTCACCCTGCAACTGGGGGGGACGGCACTGTTCTGGGTGCTGTTCTTCACTGCCGCCACCTACATCAACGCCGGCTGGCTGCGCGAGGCGGTGTGCCTGCACATGTGCCCGTACGCGCGCTTCCAGAGCGTGATGTTCGACAAGGACACCCTGGCCGTGGCCTATGACCCACGCCGAGGCGAGGCACGCGGGGCACGCAAGAAGGGCGCCGAGGCCCGCGCCCAGGGCCTGGGCGATTGCATCGACTGCACGCTGTGCGTGCAGGTCTGCCCCACCGGCATCGACATCCGCGACGGCTTGCAGATGGCCTGTATCGGCTGCGCCGCCTGTATCGATGCCTGCGATGGCGTGATGGACAAGATGGGCTACCCACGTGGCCTGATCGGCTATAAGTCCGAACACAGCCTGCAAGGCGGCACCACCCACTGGCTGCGCCCACGTCTGTTAGGCTATGCCTGCGCCCTGGTGGTAATGCTCGGCGCCTTGGTGGTGGCCTTGCAGGTGCGCCCGATGGTGTCGCTGGACGTGATCAAGGACCGCGGCCTGTTCCGGGAGAATGCCCTGGGCCAGATCGAGAACATCTACCTGCTGAAAATCATCAACAAGACCGAACAGACACAGCGCTATCGGCTGCGCCTGGACGACGCCGAAGGCTTTGCCTTGCAAGGCCCGGACGAACTGATCGTGCCAGCCGGGGAAATGAGCGAAGTGCCGGTATCGGTCGCCCTGCTCGCCGAGCGCCCGACCAGCAGCTCGCAGGCGCTGAGTTTCGTGGTTCAGGACAGCGACGAGCCCGAGGTGCGGAGCGTGGCCCAGAGCCGCTTCGTGGCACCGATGAACCGCTGATCCCTTACACTGCCCATTCACCTTGCCCGCCAGGCCACGACAAACAGCCACGATGAAACGCTACGAACGATTTGCCGACGACATCGCCGAACTGATCCGCACCGGGGTGCTCGGCCCAGGCCAGCGCGTACCTTCGGTGCGCTATGCCAGCCAGACCCATGGGGTCAGTCCGTCCACGGTGTTCCAGGCCTATTACCTGCTTGAGCGACGTGGCTTGATTCGTGCCCGGCCGCGCTCAGGCTATTTCGTCAACGCTCACGCACCGCGCCCGTTCAGCGAGCCGCAAACGCTACAGCCGCTCAGCGAATCCACCGAGGTAGATGTCAGCGCCCTGGTGTTCTCGATCCTCGAGTCGATCAAGGACCCCAACACCGTGCCGTTCGGCTCGGCGTTCCCCAGCCCCGAACTGTTCCCCTTGCAGCGCCTGTCGCGCTCGCTGGCCAGCGCCAGCCGCACGATGGACCCGCGCATGGTGGTGACCGACCTTTCGCCTGGCAACCCGCAGTTGCGGCGGCAGATCGCACTGCGCTACATGGTCGGCGGCCTGATGCTGCCCATGGAAGAGCTGTTGATCACCAATGGCGCACTCGAAGCGCTGAACCTGTGCCTGCAAGCCGTCACCGAACCCGGTGACCTGGTAGCCATCGAAGCCCCTGCCTTCTATGCCTGCCTGCAGGTACTGGAGCGACTCAAGCTCAAGGCGGTGGAAATTCCCGTTCAGCCACGCGAAGGCATGGACCTCGGCGTGTTGGCACAAACGTTGGACAAGCACCCGATCAAGGCTGTGTGGTGCATGACCAACTTCCAGAACCCCATGGGCGCCAGCATGCCCGAGGCCAAGAAGCAGGCATTGGTCGAACTGTTGCGCCGCCACCAGGTGCCGCTGATCGAAGACGATGTCTATGCCGAACTGTACTACGCCCAGCAAGCCCCCAAGCCGGCCAAGGCGTTCGACACCGAAGGCCTGGTGATGCACTGCGGCTCCTTCGCCAAGAGCCTGGCACCCGGTTACCGGATCGGCTGGGTCGCAGCCGGGCGATTCGCCCAGAAAATCGAACGCTTGAAGTTAATGACCTCGCTATGCGCCTCGATGCCCGCCCAGGCCGCCATTGCCGATTACCTGCAGCACGGTGGCTACGACCGCCACCTGCGCAAGCTGCGCTATGCCCTCGAAGGCCAGCAGGCCAACATGCTGGCGGCCATCGCCCGGTATTTCCCGGCGCAGACACGGGTCAGCCAGCCTTCCGGGGGCTACTTCCTGTGGCTGGAACTGCCCGAGCAGATGGACGCGCTGAAGCTGTTCCACATGGCGCTGGCCCAAGGCATCAGTATCGCCCCGGGGCCGATCTTCTCGCCGACCCGACGCTTCGGCAATTGCATTCGCCTGAACTACGGCAGCCCTTGGCATGATGGCGCCGAGCAGGCCATGGAGACACTGGGCCGCATCGTGCGATCCTTCTAGCCGCCACCATGACGGGCAGGCTACAGTGGGGCCATGCCCCACTGTCGGACGACCGCATGCCCTCTCGCGAATTGCTCCATTTGCGCCAGCAACTCGACGCACTGCAACAGCGCACCAGCCAACTCGAAGCCACGCTGGCGCAGCAACAGACGCTCGGTGATGGTCTCTATCGCTTCCTGTTCGACACCATGGACGAAGGCTTCTGCATCATCGAGTTCTTCGATGGCCCCCATGGCCCACTGAGCGACTATGTGCATGTGCTGGCCAATGCCGCCTACACCAAGCACGCCGGCATCCCCAACGTTGTGGGGCAAAAGCTTCGCCAAATGGTCCCCGACGAGGCCGATGACTGGGTGGAGCGCTACGGCGCGGTGCTGCGCACCGGCGAACCGCTGCACTTCGAGCAGGAACTGGTCGCCACCGGCCGTGTACTTTCGGTCACCACCTTTCGTGTCGAGCCCCCCGAGAAACGTCAGGTCGCGGTGCTGTTCAAGGATGTCACCGAACGCCGCAAGGCCGAGCTTGCCCTGCAGCGGCTAAATGAGGAACTCGAGCAACGGGTCAGCGAAGCACTGGCCGAACGCCGGCTATTTGCCGAGTTGATCGAGCACAGCGTGGTCAATGTGCATGTGGTCGACACCGACATGCGCTGGTTGGCCGTCAACCGCCAGGCCAAGGAAGACTTCCACAAACTGTATGGGCACACGCCGCAAGTCGGTGCGTCCATGCCGGCCCTGATGGGCGATGCCGATGACGACCGCGCGCGGTTCCTGCCAATGTGGCGTCGGGCCCTGGCAGGCGAGCGCTTCCTCGAAATGAGCGTCTTCGGCAGCGAGCACTACGTGCGCCACTTCGAGCTGCACTTCAACGCCTTGCGCGACCATGACGGCACGATCCAGGGCGCTTACCTGTTCGCCTACGACGTCACCGAGCGTTTCCAGGAGCAGCAACGGCGGCTAAAGGCCGAAGAAGCCTTGCGCCAGGCACAGAAAATGGAGGCCGTGGGACAGCTCAGCGGCGGTATCGCCCATGATTTCAACAACCTGCTCGGCGGCATACTTGGCGCCCAGGACCTGATGCGCCAGCGCCTGGCCCGGGAGCAGTACGACGACCTGCACCGCTTGCTCGACCTTTCCAACAGCTCGGCCAAGCGCGCCTCATCGCTGGTGCACCGCCTGCTGGCCTTCTCCCGCCAGCAAACCCTGCAACCACGTTCCACCCACATCACCGCGCTCGTGCATGACATGGAGGAATTGGTGCGCCGCTCCATCGGGCCATCGATTGAGTTGAGCAGTCGGTTCCATTCGCCCCTGTGGCCGGTGTTCATCGATCCACCTCAGCTGGAAAGTGCCCTGCTGAACCTGTGCATCAACGCTCGCGATGCGCTGCCTGCTGGTGGCACCATCGTCATCGAGGGCGAGAATCGGGTGCTGGATGCCGACCAGGCACGTGCAGTGGAGCTGCCTTCCGGTGAATATGTGTGCCTGACCATCTCGGACAACGGCCGTGGGATGACGCCGGAGGTGATGGCAAGGGCGGTGGATCCGTTCTTCACCACCAAGCCGATGGGCCAAGGGACGGGGCTGGGGTTGTCGATGACCTACGGTTTCGTGCGCCAGTCCGGCGGGCAAATGCGCCTGCGCTCGACCCTCGGCGAGGGCACCGAGGTAGCACTCTACTTGCCTCGCCATTACGAGCAGCCGGTTGCTTGCAGTGTCGAATCGGCAAGCAATCCGACAGCGTCCACACACCCGAGCGGCCAGCGAATCCTCCTGGTAGAGGACCAAGTGGCGCTGCGCATGGTGGTCAGCGAGGTGCTGGAAGAGCTGGGGTACCAGGTCGAGGCATTCGAAAACGGCCTGGCGGCACTGGATCATCTACAAAATGGCGAACGGCCCGACCTGCTGCTCAGCGACATTGGCCTGCCCGGCGGGATCAATGGTCGCCAATTGGCCGAGCGCTGCCGGGCCCGCTACCCGGACCTGAGCGTGCTGTTCATCACCGGTTACGACGAGAGTGCGGCGCTTAGCGAGGGGCAACTGCTCCAGGGCACGCGCGTTCTGACCAAGCCCTTCGAACTCGGAGCACTGGCTGACCAGGTGCGCCAGTTGCTCGACAATGGGCAGAAGTGACGGCGGGCTTAGCGCCCACCGCCGAGGTCGATGAAACTGCCGGTGGAATAGGACGCCCTGTCCGATAGCAGCCAGAGAATCGCCTCGGCGACTTCCTCGGGGTACCCCCCGCGCCCCATGGGCAGGCCCGGTTCGAGCTTGCTCACCCGCCCCGGGTCGCCGGACAGGGCATGGAAACCGGTGTGGATGTAGCCGGGCCGCACACCGTTGACGCGCACGCCCTCGCCCGCCACCTCTTTGGCCAGGCCGAGGGTGAAGGTATCGAGCGCCCCTTTGGATGCGGCATAGTCGACGTATTCGTTAGGAGAACCCAGGCGCGCCGCCACCGATGAGACATTGACGATGGCGCCGCCCTGACCGCCGTGGCGTCGGGACATACGCCGCAGCGCGTGCTTGGCGCATAGCATCGGCCCGACCACATTGGTTTTCATCACCTTGAGCAGGCGAAACTCCGACATGTCCTCGACCCGGCTTTGCTGGGCGATGGTGCCGGCATTGTTGACCAGCGCGGTGACCGGACCGAGATCGTGGTCGACCCGCTGGAACAACTGGATCACCTCATCCTCGACGCTGGCATCGGCACGCACGGCAATGGCGTCGGCGCCCAACGCCCGGACCTGGGCCAGAACGCTCTCGGCGGCCTGATCATCGGCGTGGTAATTGATACAGATACGGTAACCCTGCTTTGCCGCCAACAATGCCGTTGCGGCGCCGATGCCACGGCTGGCACCGGTGATGACGATAACGTTGTCCATGTCACTGCCAATCGCTTGGTTGGGAGTCACCGACAATAGGGGAAAAGCCTGCGCATGGGAATGCCTTGGGCACCGGCGCTTTTTCAGTAATCGAAGCGATCGACCGCACGCCGCCGTTCGTTGTCATCCCGCCGATCATAGCTGGCAGTGGTCTGGATGTTGGCATGGTGCGCAAGCTTCTGGGCAATCGACAGGTCGTGCTCTTCGATCACCCGGGTGATGAACGCACGGCGAAAATCATGGGGCATGATCTTGACCCCCACCTGGGCACCGCGTTGGCGAGCGATGTAGTAGATCGCATGCTTGGTGATGCGCGCGCGGGTGATGTGGTTGCCACGGCGGATACGGTTGAACAGGAACGGGTCGTCCGCAGCCCCCTCGGGCAACGCCTGGCGACGAAGGTCGAGCCAGGCCTGAAGCTTTTCGAAGGCCCAGGCTGGCGCGTACTTGACCAACTGCCGATTACCCTTGCCCACCACCTGCAAGCTGCGTTCGATGAAATCGACCTGTGTCAGGTCGATGTCCACCGACTCGGACTTGCGCATGCCGGTGCCATACAACAGCGCAATGATCGCCGCGTCACGCACGCCTTGTGGGCGTGGGTCGGCTGCACAGACGTCCATCAGTTCGCGAATCAGACTGCGTCGCAGGTTGCGCCCCGGTGGCAGACGGCTGCCGGTGTCTGGCTTGACTTCGCGGATTCGAAGCAGCCGCTCATGCTCGATCAGCCCCTGGCGCCAGGCTTCGTTCATCACCCCGCGCACCGCATTGACGTACAACGACGAACTGTTCGGCGCGTAACCGTCCGACCGCAACGCGGCCACCAGACCGATGACATGCCCAGGCTCGAGCTGGTGCCAGGGTACATCGACGATATCGTAATCGACGAAACCAAGCCGGTCGGCGGCATCCTGGAGAATGTAGCGCATCGTCTGTTGGCTGGAGGGCGCCAGCCGGGCCAGGTACTGCAGCAGCGGGTTTTGCGTGAGGTCGGACAAAACGTGATCCTGTAGCGAAGCCCAGGGCGGCGTGAAGCCACGCCAGGCGTGAAGCGAATCAATGCCATCACCTTGATATTCAAGGGGTTTGACGGTGGCACGGCCCATGATGGTACCCCATAGGCTATCGTGGTAGCCATGACTCCCCATCGCCGAGGCCGCATGGCGTTCCATCGACTGACCCGCACCCATCCCCGCCTGAGCATCGCCACCCTGGCAGGCGTTGTCGGCGCCTGGCTGGTTCCCGCCGACGATACCGTCCAGCAGGTGCTGATCGGCTGGAACATCGGCGTCTGGCTTTACCTGTTGCTGGTATTGTGGCTGACCTGGCGGGCCAGTCCCGATACCGTGCGCCGGGTCGCCCGCATCGAAGACGAGAACGCAGGCCTGGTGCTGTTCACCGTCTGCATCGCAGCCATCGCCAGCCTGGCGGCGGTCACCCTGCAGTTGGTATCCAGCCGCGGGCTGCACGGCAGCGACCTTGTCCTGCACTACCTCTATACTGGGCTGACCGTTGCTGGCTCCTGGTTGATGATTGGCTGCATCTTCAGCCTGCACTACGCCCGCCTGTTCTACACCGACGATGGCAAGGCACCGCCCCTGCGCTTCGCGGACAATGAATGCAACCCGGATTACTGGGACTTCCACTATTTCTCGTTCACCCTCAACGTGGCGGTGCAAACGTCGGATGTCGGCGTCGCAGGGCGGGCTTTGCGACGGGTAGTGCTGGCGCACTCATTGGTAGGTTTCGTGTTCAATACGGCCATCCTGGGGTTCACGATCAACATCGCCGCCGGGTTGCTGGGCTAGCGCACGCCAGGCACAAGCAGCGACACGGCGACAAACGTCCTCCAACTGACCAGTCTCCAGCACCAGCCCCATGCGTACATGCCCTGCCGCGCTGGGGCCAAAGGCATCGCCCGGTAGCAGCGCTACGCCCTCCTCCATTAGCAGACGCTGGGCGAACGCCTGGGCACTAAGCCCGGTCGCGCTGATGTCGAGCATGACGAACATGCCGCCTGCGGGCTTGTGAGCCCTGACCCCCGGGCAATCGGCCAGGACCGAGCACACCCGGTCACGACGCTGTCGATACGCTTCGCGCATCTCCCGCACCGCCGGCAGGTCTCCTTCCAACGCAACACAGGCTGCCTGCATCACAAACTCCGGCAAGCCGAACAGCATGGCCATGGCCAGGTTGGCCAAGTGCGCGGCGAGCGGGAGCGGTCCGACCACCCAACCGATTCGCCAGCCGCTCATGGCATGGGACTTGGACAGGCTGTCGATGATCACGCAGCGCTCGGCCATGCCCGGCAGGCTGGTCGGGTCGATCACCTCGCCCTCGAACAACAACCCGCTGTAGACCTGGTCGCACACTAGCCACAGGTCGTGCTCGCGGCATAGCTGCGCGAGTTGCGCCATGTCCTGGGCTGGGATGGCGACGCCGGTGGGATTGTGCGGGGTATTGAGCCACAAGCCCCGGGTACGGGGGGTGACGGCCCGGGCCACGGCCAGCGGATCGAGCCGGAACCCCTGCTCGGGGCTGACCGACACCACGACCGGTAGCGCCCCACAGGCGGCGAGTACCGCAGGGTAGGTAACGTACATGGGTTCGGCGACGATCACCTCGTCTCCCGCCTCGAACAGGCATTGGGCGACGGCGTACAAGGCACACTGCGCGCCCGCCAGCACCACCACTTGGTCCGCCGTGACTTGCGGGCCGCTACGCCGGGCAATGGCCTGACGCAAGGCCAGGCTGCCGCGCACATCGCTGTAATGGGTATCGCCGCGGCGCAGGCTGCTGACCGCCGCCTCGACGATGGGTCTGGGCGTGTCGAAATCGGGGTCGCCCACCGACAGCAGGAAGATCTCTCGCCCTTCGCGTCGCAGGGCCTGAGCCTGATAATGGATGTCCCAGGCAGAGCTGGCGTCCCCGGCGATGCATTGCGTGAGCGTGGAATAGCGCATGACTGTCTCCCTGTCTGCCCAGCCCGCACCGCTCGTCCGAAAACGCTGTGCGCCAACTGGGGTTAAACATAGCAGAGGCCACGGCTCAGCTAGCGGCAGGCCGCGAAGGAAAACGTTTGCCTGGACGTTAATAGCCCAATGGTAGGCATGACGGATCTGTGACCGCCTTCAAGCCTTCATGCAATTGTCTTGAGCGGCGCGGGACAATGGCGATCCAAGTGCTATGGTTAAGTTCCCGGCAACCGCGCATGCGGCCATCCAAACGAGGCGTCCAGGACTGGACAAGGAGGCTGGCTTGAACAAAATGACGTTCCCCAACGCCTGCCAGGTGATGCGTTGGCATTTCCATCCGCTGGGCTTCGAGGCCAGCATGGATGCACCGCGCAGCATGGTCGCCCGCCTGTTCGACCGCGCCACGGGGCAAACCCTGCTCGCCATTGCCGGTATCCCCTGCGCAGCCATCATGGCGGCCTCCGACGTGGAACGGATCATCGAAGCCGTCGAGGCCGAGATGGAGGCGTTCGTGCCTGCCATGGCACTGCGCGACGCAGGTTAAGCCACTGCGTCGCTCGCCTGACGCAACGCCTGCAGCTTGTCCATGAACTGCTCGGCCGGCACCGGCTGCCCGAGCAGATAACCCTGTAACGAATCGCACCCCAGACGGGTCAGAAAAGCCTGCTGGCGGTCGGTTTCCACTCCCTCGGCGACGATCCGCAGGCCCAACGCCTGACCCAATGCGACAATCGCCGAAACGATGGCCGCATCGTCGCTGTCTTGCTCCAGGTCGCGCACAAAACCTCGGTCGATCTTCAGCTCGCTGGCTGGTAGGCGCTTGAGGTACATCAGGCTGGAATAGCCAGTACCGAAATCGTCGATGGACAGGTCGACCCCCATGTCGGCCAGGCGCTGCAGTACCGTGAGGCTGGCATCGGCATCGTGCATCGCTGTGGTTTCGGTGATTTCCAGGGTCAGCCGGTTGGCCGGCAGGTTGTTTGCGCGCAACGCTCGGGCAACGCTGTCGACCAGCCCGGCATGGCAGAATTGAATCGCCGAGAGGTTGACCGCAATGCGCCAGTCCTCGTGCCCCTGCTCCATCCAGGCGCGCATCTGTCGGCAGGCTTCCTGCATCACCCATTCGCCGATGGGAATGATCAGACCGGTCTTCTCCGCCAGGCCAATGAAGCGGTCTGGCAACAGCAGCCCGTGCTGGGGGTGCTCCCAGCGCAACAGGGCCTCGGCACCGATGGGGCGGCAGGCCTGGGCATCGAACTTGGGCTGGTAATGCAGACGGAACTGGCCCAGCTCAAGGGCCACGCGCAGGTCCTGGAGCAGTTGCAGCTGCTGACGGGCATTGCTGTTCATCGACACGTCGAAGAAGCTGTAGCCATTCTTGCCGGCGCTCTTGGCGTGATACATCGCGGCGTCGGCATTACGCAGCAGTTCGTGCTGGTCCTGGCCATTGCCGGGATAAAGCACGATGCCCAGGCTTGCCGACAATTGCAGGTCATGTTCGGCAACGCGGAAGGGACGCGATACCAGGTTGACCTGCTTGACCGCCACGCCCATGGCATCGTCCGGTTCCTGAAGCTCCACCAACAGCACGAATTCATCGCCGCCAATCCGTGCCAGGGTGTCCTGGCTGTGCAGATGGCCTCGCAGGCGCGCCGCCACCTCCTTGAGCAGCTGATCGCCCACATGATGACCAAAGGCGTCATTTACCGGCTTGAAGCCGTCCAGATCGATGAACATCAGCGCAAAACAACCGCCCTGCTCCGCCACCTTGCGGATGGCTTGCTCGATGCGGTCGGCCAGCAGTGTACGGTTGGGCAAGCCGGTCAGGGTATCGTGCAGGGCCAGTTGGATCAGCTCCTGGTTGGCCCGTGTCAGCGAGCGGGCAAGCTCGGCCGTGCGCGCTTCCAGACGGGCGTCGAGCACCGAGGTGAGCAACGCTACCGACAGTACCGCCAGCGTGGTGATCAGCACCAGGTAGACCAGCCCGTCACCCTTGAGCCCCTCTGCCAACGCACCGCAGTAACTGCCTTCGGGAAAATTCGCCGCGGCCATGCCGGTGAAGTGCATGCCGACGATGGCGAAGCCCATGATGATCGCCGCCAGACCGCGAACATGCCGGACATAGGGGGTATGCTGGCGTAGCCGGAAAGCGATCCACAAGGCTGCCGCCGAGGCACTCGCGGCAATGGCTAGGGATGCGCTGAACAATACCGGGTCGTAGTCGATCCCTGGCAGCATGCGCAACGCGGCCATGCCGGTGTAGTGCATGAAGCTGATGCCGGCTCCCATGATCAGTGCACCGAACCCCAACTGCGTCCAGGGCAGGCTCGGCTGGCTGACCAGCCACAAAGCGAAAGCCGAGGACAACACGGCGATCAACAGCGAGAACGCGGTGAGGCCGAAGTCGTAGCCCAGCTGGATAGGTAGGCTGAAGGCAAGCATGCCAATGAAGTGCATCGACCAGATGCCAATACCCATGGCCAGCGCTCCGCCCACCATCCACAGATGAACAGCCCGGCCTTTGGCCGTGGCGATGCGCCCCGTCAGGTCGAGGGCGGTGTAGGACGCTAGAATCGCCACGCACAGCGAAATCAGCACCAGCGAGGAAGAGTAGCTACCGGTCAGCATCAGGAGTTCCAGCGTCGGGACGAAGGGCCCGGAAAAAGCTGACGATTGTACTCAAGCGTTAGCGAAACGCACGGGGTTTTTGCGAATGGGAACGGATCCAGGCTGCTGTCAAGGTCGACCGCCAGCCAGCCCGCTCCGGGAGAGAGAAGCTGGCTGGCGACGGTACCTGTCACTCCTGCCGGGCGAACGCCTCGTCGGACTGCCAGCCACCGCCAAGCGCGGCAATCAGCTGGACGCTCGCGACCAACCGCCCCTGCAGCACGTTGAGCACGTTGCGCTCGTTGCTCAATGCCGTGGTCTGCACGTTCACCACATCCAAATAGCCAATCAAGCCTGCACGATACTGGTTCTCGGTCAGTCGCAACGACTCACGCGCGGCATCCAGCGCCTCTTGACGCACCACCGCTTCGTCGGCGTAGACCTTGAGCTGCACCAGGTAGTTCTCGACTTCCTTGAAGCTGTCGAGCACCGTCTGCCGATACTGCGCCACCGTCTGGTCATACACCGCCACGGTGCGATCCACCTCGGCGCTACGTTTGCCAGCATCGAACAGGGTCATGGCCAGCGATGGCCCCACCGACCAGTAACGGTTGGGCAGCTCGATCCAGTTGCTGAAACTGCTGCTGGAATAACCGCCGCTCATGCTCAGGGACAAGTCGGGGAAGTATGCCGCGCGAGACACGCCGATGTTGGCGTTGGCAGCCATTACATTGCGCTCGGCCGACGCGATGTCGGGACGACGTTCGAGCAATTGCGACGGCAATGTTACCGGAATGTCCGGCAACGCCGGTATCGACTGGTTATCAGCCAGGCTGAATTCGGCCGGGGCCTTGCCCATCAGCACCGCAATGGCGTTCTCGAACTGGGCGCGCTGCCACACCAGGTCGATCAGGTCGGCCTGGGTGCTCTTGAGCTGGGTCCGGGCCTGGGCCACCGCATCGGGCCCGGCGACGCCCGCTCGGTACTGGTTTTCGGTCATCCGCAGCGACCGCTGGTAGGCGGCCACCGTGGCCTCCAGCAAGCGCTTCTGCTCGTCGATGACCCGCAGTTGCAGGTAGTTCTGCACCAGCTCCGACTGCTGGCTCAGGCGAATGGCCGCCAGATCGGCAAGACTGGCTTCAGCGCTCGCCTCATTGGCATTGAGCGTTTCACGCAACTTGCCCCACAGGTCGATCTCCCAGCTCACCCCCAGCTGCGCGTTGTAGGTGTTGCGGATGCCGCTGCTGTTGTTGGACAAGCTCGAACTGCTGCTACCGGTGCCCTGGGCCGAGCGGTTCTTGCTGGTGGTCAGGTCCAGGCTGGGGAACAGCGAGGCACGGCTGCTGCGCACCAGCGCCTGGGCCTGACGATACTGGGCTTCGGACTGGGCGACGGTCTGATTGCTGCGATTGAGCTCCTCGACCAGCGCGTTGAGCCCGGCATCGCCGTAGATCTCCCACCACGCCCCACGGTCAATGGCATCGGACGGCTTGGCCTGGGTCCAACCTTCGGCCTGCTTGAACTGGACCGGGGTGCTCATCTGGGGACGATGGTAGTCGGGGCTCAGGGTACAGGCACTCAGCAGCGCCACGCACAGCCCCGCGCCGACCAGGCGCGAGCCACGCCCACGTGTCAGTAACTGCAGGGCACGGTGAAGAGGTGTCTGGGCAAAGTTCATAGCGGGGTTTCCAGGGCGGCGTCGGTGCGCACGCCACGCCAACGGTTGAATCGGTGACGCAAACGGTCGAGGTACAGGTATACCACCGGCGTCGTGTAGAGGGTCAGGACCTGGCTGACCACCAGGCCGCCAATGATGGTCAGGCCCAGGGGCTGGCGCATTTCAGCGCCTTCGGCGCGGCTGAGCAGCAATGGCAAGGCCCCCAGAATAGCCGCCAGAGTGGTCATCAGGATCGGTCGCAAGCGCAACAGGCAGGCCTGTCGAATCGACTCCTCCGGCGTGAAGCCCTGGTGACGCTCAAGCTGCAAGGCCAGGTCGATCATGAGGATGGCGTTCTTCTTTACCACCCCAATCAGCAGGAACAGCCCCAGCAGCGAAATCAGACTGAACTCGCCACCGGTGGCGTAAAGCGCGAGCAAGGCTCCAACCCCAGCCGAAGGCAGGGTCGAAAGGATGGTCAACGGGTGAATGTAGCTTTCATACAGAATGCCCAGCACCAGGTACACCAGCACCAGGGCGCCGAGGATCATCAGTGGCTGGCCTTCCTGAGTTTTGGCAAAAGCATCGGCAGTACCGCCGAGCTTGGCGATCACCTCTTCAGGCAGGCCAACCTTGGCCACCGCCCGCTCCACCGCGCTCATGGCCTGGTCGGGGCTGTAGCCTTCGGCGACGTCGAACGCGATGTCTTCGGAGGCGAACTGCCCCTCGTGGCTGACCCGGTCGTTGGCCAGGCTGTTCTCGTAACGGGCGATGGTTGACAGTGGTACCCGGGCACCGTCGGCGGTGATGACCTGGACCTGCTCGAGCGTGGTCGGGTCCCAGGCGTATTTCGGGTTGATCTCCAACACCACCTGGTACTGGTTGAGGCTGTCGTAGATGGTGGAGATCTGCCGCTGGCTGTAGGCGTTGTTGAGCACGGTGGTAACCATGTCCATGTCGATGCCCAGGCGCTTGGCCTGGTCACGATCGACCACCAGGGTCACTTGCTGGGTACCCGAGCCGTCACGGGCGTCGATGGCGGTCAGCTCCGGCAGCGCACGCAAGGCGGCGACCACTTTCGGGAACCATTCGCGCAGCGCCGCCAGGTCGCCGCTCTGCAAGGTGTAGAGGTACTGCGACGAAGTCTGGTCGCGACCACCGCCGCCCAACTGCAGGTCCTGGTCGGCCATCAGGAACAGTCGCCCACCCGGCACCTTGGGCATTTCCTTGCGCAAGCGTTCGATGACACGCTGAGCGTTGATCTTTCGTTCGCCGATCGGTTTCAGACGCACCAGCACCATGGCATTGTTGGTACCGCTGTTGCCGCCGATGAAGCCGGCGACACTCTGTACCGCCGGATCGGCCAGCAAGGCGCGTCGGTAGATTTCCATCTTCGGCTGCATCACGCTGAACGACAGGCCGTCGTCACCGCGAATGAAGCCGATCAGCTGGCCGGTATCCTGCTGCGGCATCAGGGTCTTGGGCACCACCACGTACAAGGCGATGTTGACCCCGATGGTCAGCAACAGGCTGATCAGGGTCAGTCGCTTGTGGCGCAGGGCCCAGCCCAGGCTGCGATCGTAGGCATCGACCATACCCTGGTGGAGCTGGTCGCTCCAGCGTTGCAGGCGAGTCTGCTCGCGGTGCTGCGCCTTGAGCCAGCGGGCGCAGAGCATTGGCGTCAGGGTCAGGGAAACCACCAGCGAGACGATGATTGCCGCCGCGAGCGTGACCGAGAACTCCAGGAACAGGCTGCGCACGATACCGCCCATGAACAGGATCGAGACGAACACCGCCACCAGCGAGACGTTCATCGACAGCAAGGTGAACCCCACCTCCTTGGCGCCGAGGAACGCAGCGCGCATCGGAGGTTCGCCGCCCTCGATATGCCGGGAGATGTTCTCCAGCACCACGATCGCGTCATCCACCACCAGACCGGTGGCCAGGATCAGCGCCATCAGCGACAGGTTGTTGAGCGAGAAGCCGCAGAGGTACATGACCGCGAAGGTGCCCACCAGCGACACCGGCACCGCCAGGCTAGGAATCAGCGAAGCACGCAGGTTGCCGAGGAACAGGTAGACCACCAGGATCACCAGCACCACGGCGATCAGCAGGGTATGTTCGGCCTCCTTCAAGGTGGCCTTGATCACCGGCGAGCGGTCCATGGCCACGTTCAGCTTGACGCTGGCCGGCAACAGCGACTCCAACGCCGGGAGCTGTGCCTTGATCTGGTCGACGGTTTCGATAATGTTGGCACCGCTCTGGCGATTGACCACCAGCAACACCGCGCTCTGGTCGTTGAAGAAACCGCTGTTGTAGCGGTTCTCCACCCCGTCGGTGATGGTAGCCACGTCGGACAGGCGCAGGATCGTGCCATTTTCCTGCCGGATCACGATCGGCGCGTAGTCCTCGGCTTTTTCCAGCTGGTCGTTGGCACGCACCTGCCAGTTGCGATCGGCATCCTCGACAAAACCCATGGGCCGCCGCTGGTTGGCATTGGCCACCGCTGTGCGCACTTCGTCCAGCGACAGGCTGTACTGGTTGAGCAGTTGCGGCTCCACCGCGATACGCACTGCCGGCAACGAGCTACCGCCGATCTGCACCTCGCCTACCCCACTCACCTGGGCCAGGCTCTGGGACAGGATGGTGTCGGCAAGATCGTACAGCTGGCCTTTCTGCAGCACATCCGACGTCAACGACAGCACCATGATCGGCGCCTGGGACGGGTTGATCTTCTTGTAGGTGGGCATGCTGCGCATGCCACTGGGCAGCAGGTTGCGAGTGGCATTGATCGCCGCCTGCACCTCGCGCGCCGCGCCATCGATGTCACGGCCCTGTTCGAAACCGATGATCACCCGGGTCGAGCCCTGGTTCGAACTACTGGTCAGGGTGGTGACGCCGGCGATGGTGCCCAGCTTGCGCTCCAGCGGCGTGGCGACCGTGGCCGCCATGACTTCGGGGCTGGCACCGGCCAGGTTGGCCTGTACCACGATCACCGGGAAGTCGATCTGCGGCAACGGTGCCACAGGCAACAGGCCGAAACTGACGCCACCGAGCAACATGATCGCCAGGCTCAGCAGCATGGTCGCCACGGGGCGACGGATGAAAGGTCCGGACAGGTTCATGCCTCGGCCTGCTTCACGTCAGCGACCGGACGCCAGCGGCGCGCCAGGCGGTCGAAGTACAGGTAGATGACCGGCGTGGTGAACAGCGTCAGCACCTGGCTGACCAGCAGCCCGCCGACCATCACCATGCCCAGGGGTTGTCGCAGCTCGGCACCGGAGCCGGTCGCCAGCATCAACGGCACGGCGCCGAACAGCGCCGCCAGGGTGGTCATCAGGATTGGCCGGAAGCGCAGCAGCGCAGCCTGGTAGATCGCGTCACGCGGTGCCATGCCCTGGTTGCGCTCGGCTTCGAGGGCGAAGTCGATCATCATGATCGCGTTCTTCTTGACGATGCCGATGAGCAAGATGATGCCGATGATGGCGATCATACCCAGGTCGTTGCCGCTCAGGATCAGCGCCAGCAAGGCACCGACGGCTGCCGATGGCAGGGTCGAGAGGATGGTTATCGGGTGGATGTAACTCTCGTAGAGCACGCCCAGCACGATGTACATGGTCACCACGGCGGCCAGGATCAGCAGCAAGGTGCTCGACAGCGAGGCCTGGAAAGCTTCGGCGGCGCCCTGGAAGCGGGTCTGCACGCCAATCGGCATGCCGATCTCCTGCTGCACCTGCTCGATCACCTTCACTGCCTCGCCCAGGGACGCGCCATGGGCCAGGTTGAACGACATCATCACCGCCGGGAACTGGCCAATGTGCGAAATGGCCAGCTGGGCCTGGCGCTGCTCGATGCGCGCCAGTGCCGACAGCCGCACCTGGCCACCGTCTGAAGCCTTGACGTGGATCGACTCCAGGGCCTGTGGGCCAATGCTCGCCGCGGTCTGGGACTGCAGCACCACACGGTACTGGCTGGCCTGAGTATAGATGGTCGAGATCTGCCGCTGACCGAAGGCGTCATACAGGGCATTGGTGATTTGCGACACGTTGATGCCAAGGCGGCTGGCCATGTCGCGGTCGATCACCAGGTACACCTGCAGGCCTTTGTCCTGCAGGTCGCTGGCCACGTCCTGAAGTTCGGGACGCTGCTGCAGAGCCTGGACCAGCTTGCCGCTCCATTGCGCCAGCAACTCGGCGTCGGGCGACGACAAGCTGAACTGGTACTGGGTGCGGCTGACCCTGTCTTCGATGCTCAGGTCTTGCACCGGCTGCATGAACAGGCGAATGCCCACCAGTTTGTCGAGCTGCGGTTGCAGGCGCTCGATGACTTGCGCAGCAGTCACATCGCGATCGCCGTGGGGCTTGAGGTTGATCAGCAGACGGCCGCTATTGAGCGTGGCATTGTCGCCGTCCACGCCTATGTAGGATGACAGGCTTTGCACCGCAGGGTCTTGCAGGATCACTTTGCTCAAGGCCTGCTGGCGTTCGCTCATGGCGGCGAACGAAGTCGATTGCGGAGCTTCGGAAATACCCTGGATCACGCCGGTGTCCTGGGCCGGAAAGAAGCCCTTGGGCACTGCCAGGTACAACACCACCGTCAGTGCCAGGCTCGCCACCGCCACCAGCAGGGTCAGCGGCTGGTGCCGGAGCACCCATTGCAGGCCACGACCATAGTGCGCGATCAGCCAGTCGATCCAGGCGCCGCTGGCGCGATAGAAGCGGCCCTGCGCTTCAGGCTTGGGCTCACGCTTGAGCAAGCGCGCGCACATCATTGGGGTCAGGGTCAGCGACACCACCAGCGAGATCAGGATCGCCACCGCGAGGGTAATGGCGAATTCACGGAACAGCCGGCCGACCACATCGGCCATGAACAACAGCGGGATCAGCACCGCGATCAGCGAGAAGGTCAGGGAAACCAGGGTGAAGCCGATCTGCCGGGCGCCCTTGAGCGCCGCCTGCATGGGGGGTTCGCCTTCCTCGATATGACGGGAGATGTTCTCCAGCATGACGATGGCGTCGTCCACCACGAAGCCAGTGGCGATGGTCAGGGCCATCAGTGTCAGGTTGTTGATCGAAAAACCGGCCAGGTACATCACGCCGAAGGTACCGATCAGCGACAGCGGCACGGCGATCGAAGGAATGAGGGTTGCGCTGACGCGACGCAGGAACACGAACGTGACCATGACCACCAGGACAATGGCGATCAGCAGCTCGTGCTGCACGTCCTTGACCGCTGCGCGGATGGTCTGGGTGCGGTCGGTCAGCACTGAAACGTCCAGGCCGGCAGGCAGGTTGTCGGTGATCGTTGGCAGCATCTGCTTGATCCGGTCGACCACTTCGATGACGTTGGCGCCCGGCTGGCGCTGGATGTTCAGCAGCACGGCCTGGTTCTCGTTGGCCCAGGCGGCCAGGCGCTCGTTCTCGGCGCCGTCGACGATCTCGGCGACATCCTTGAGGCGCAGTGGCGCACCGTTGTTGTACGCCAGGATCAGGTTGGCGTACTCCTCGGGCGAGCGCAGTTGGTCGTTGGCATCGAGCATCGACACCCGGGTCGGGCCATCGAAGTTGCCCTTGGGTTGGTTGACGTTGGACGCGCCGATCAAGGTGCGCACGTCTTCGAGATTAAGGCCGTTGGCAGCCAGGGCGTCGACGTTGACCTTGATACGTACCGCCTGGCGCTGGCCGCCGGCGATGCTGACCATGCCCACGCCGCTGATCTGGGCGATTTTCTGCGCCACGCGGGTATCCACCAGGTCGTTGAGCTTGGGCAACGGCATGGTCTTGGAGGCAATGGCCAGGGTCAGCACCGGGGTGTCCGCGGGGTTGACCTTGTTGTACACCGGCGGTGCAGGCAGGTCGCTGGGCAGCAGGTTGTTGGCGGCGTTGATCGCGGCCTGCACCTGTTGCTCGGCAACGTCCATGTTCATGTCCAGGCTGAAGCGCAGGGTCAGCACCGAAGCCCCACCCGAGCTGGTCGAGGCCATCTGGGTAAGGCCTGGCATCTGGCCGAACTGGCGCTCCAGCGGTGCGGTGACCGCGCTGGTCATGACCTGAGGGCTGGCACCGGGATACAGGGTCATGACCCGGATGGTCGGGTAATCGACCTGGGGCAAGGCCGAGACCGGCAGCAGTTTGTAGGCAATCAGGCCGGCCAGGACGATGGCCAGCATGCTCAGCGTGGTTGCGACCGGGCGCAGGATGAACAGGCGCGAGAGGTTCATGCGCCCGCCTTGCCTGCTTCACCCGCCTGGGCCGAACCTTTGGCATCCTGGCCCTGCAGGTGCTGACCGGGCGTGGTGGGGACCTGCGAGCTGTCTTCCACCACCTCCACCTGGGTGCCTTCTCGCAGGCGGTCGGTACCTTCGAGCACCAGTCGGTCGCCTGCGGCCAGGCCTTCGAGGATCACGCTGTGCTCGCCGTCGCTGGCGCCGACCTTCAGCTTGCGGATGTTGACTTTGTTATCGGCATTGACGACGTAGGCGAAGGTGCCATCGTTTCCGAACTGGATGGCCGCTGCAGGGGCAAGCACCACCTGTTTGAGGGTGTCGGCCAGCAGGCGCACGTTGACGAACTGGTTGGGGAACAAGGCTTGGTCCTTGTTCTCGAAACGGCCTTTGAACTTGAGGGTTCCAGTGGTGGTATCAATCTGGTTGTCCAGGCTGCCCAGCACGCCAGTCGATTGCAGCTTGCTGTCGCTGCGGTCCCAGGCCTCGACGGGCAGGCTGGCGCCACTGCGGTAGCGCTCGAGCACCCTGCTCAGTTCGGTTTCCGGCAAGGTGAACGTGACACTGATCGGTTCGGTCTGGGTGATGACCACCAGGGCCGTGGTGTCATTGGCGGCGACCAGGTTGCCCAGGTCGAGCTGGCGCAGGCCTACACGGCCGCTGATCGGCGCACGAATCTGGGTGAAATCGAGGTTCAAACGGGCATCGTTGACCTGCGCCTGGTTGGTCTTGACCAAGCCCTGGAACTGCGCGACCTGGGCTTCGGCGGTATCCAGGGTCTGCTTGGCGATGCTGTCTTCGGCGTACAAACCTTTGTAACGCGCCAGGTCGACCTGGGCGTTCTTCAGTTGCGCCTGGTTTTGCGCCAGGGTGCCTTCAGCCTGCTGCAAGGCGATGCGGTAGCTGCGCGGGTCGATTTCAGCGAGCAGGTCACCGGCCTTGACCTGCTGGCCTTCCTTGAAGTGGATCTTCACCAGTTCGCCTGCAACCCGGCTACGCACATTGACCGTGTTGGTCGCCGTTACCGTGCCGAGGGCTTTGTAGTAGAGCGGGAAGTCGCCAACCCGCACCGGTTCGACCCGCACCGGCACCGGGTCGGTGGATGCACCGAAGCCTGGGCGCCCCTTGCCCATTCCCATGCCCATGCGACCACCACCGGCCTCTTTATGTGCCGGCGTTGCAGGCCACAACCACCAGGCCAGCAGGGCCACCTGCAGCAGGATCAGCAGGCCAACGAGCCAGCGACGGGGGGAACGGGAGACAGAAGCTTGCATGGATTGAACGAACCTTGTTCAGAAAAGGACGGCTTGGAAAGTTTGAACGATAAGCACTGGCTTCGTTTTAGCAAAGGCCCTTTACCAGAGGTTTACCTTCGGCTGACGTTGCCAAGATGCTGAACTTTAAATGAAAACGGCCCGGAACGCGTTCCGGGCCGTTTACAGGGTATTGCTTGAAGCCCTAGTACCGGGCGCCTGCAAGCACTGCGATGTCAGGTGCCGGCGACAGGGCCGGAGCAGGCCACAACGGCCTGCCCCCACGCAGCGTTTACTTCAGAACCGCCAGCGCCGCCGCGTAGTTCGGCTCGTCAGCGATTTCGCCAACCAGCTCGCTGTGCAGCACGTTGTCATTTTCGTCCAGCACTACCACGGCGCGGGCGGCCAGGCCAGCCAGCGGGCCATCGGCGATGGCTACGCCATAGTTCTCCAGGAACTCGCGGCCGCGCAGGGTCGACAGGTTCTTCACGTTTTCCAGGCCTTCGGCACCACAGAAACGCGCCTGGGCGAATGGCAGGTCGGCGGAGATGCACAGCACCACGGTGTTGGCGACGTCGTTGGCCTGGGCGTTGAACTTACGCACGGAGGTGGCGCAGGTTGGCGTGTCGACGCTTGGGAAGATGTTCAGCACCTTACGCTTGCCGGCGAAGTCCTTCAGCGAGGTGTCGGCCAGATTGCCAGCGACCAGCGAGAAAGCGGGAGCCTGGGCACCGACTTTTGGCAGCTCGCCGTTCACCTGAACCGGGTTGCCTTTGAGAGTCACTTGAGCCATGGGCAGAAATCCTTATGCGGGGTTTGAAAAGGACACTGAGTTAAGCATGAAGGCAGCCGGGTGCCTATGGGTGGCGGAGAAATTGTTTTATTGCCGGACAATTCTTGTGGACAAAAAAATGTCCGGATGGCCACAGACCATCCGGACATTTTTAGTTTTGGCGGTGGATTAGCCCAGCAGGCCGTAGACCACCGAGGTCAGTGCGACCAGGCCGACCACAACGACGAAGACGTTGGACAGCGCCCCGCTGTACTTGCGCATCGACGGCACGCGACGGATGGCGTACATCGGCATCAGGAACAGCAGTACCGCGATGATCGGGCCGCCCAGCGACTCGATCATGCCGAGGATGCTCGGGTTGAGCGTGGCGACGATCCAGCACACCACCAGCATCAGCGCGGCGACCACGCGATCCAGGGTCTTGGCGCCGGGGCGCAGGCCAGCCTTGGCGATGATGCCCTTGAGGCCTTCGCTGGCACCGATGTAGTGCCCCAGGAACGACTTGGCGATGGCGATGAAGGCGATCAGCGGCGCGGCAAAGGCGATGGTCGGGTTGCTGAAGTGGTTGGCCAGGTACGAGAGGATCGACAAGTTCTGCGCCTTGGCTTCGGCCAGCTGGGCGCTGCTAAGGGTCAGCACGCAGCTGAAGACGAAGAACAGCACCATGGCCACCATCAGCAGGTGGGCACGGGCCAGGATCTGGCCGCTGCGCTCGTCGGCGTGCTCACCGTAGCGACGCTTCTGGTCCACCGCGAACGCGGAAATGATGGGCGAGTGGTTGAACGAGAACACCATCACCGGAATCGCCAGCCACACGGTGTGCAGGAAGGCCGAACCGGACGGCACCTGGTTGGCACTGTCCAGGATACCGCCGGTCCAGTGCGGCACCAGGTAAAGGCCCAGCAGCGCCAGGGCGACGATGAACGGATAGACCAGCAGGCTCATGACCTTGACCGTGGCCTGCTCACCGCAACGGACGATGGCCAGCAGGCCGAGGATCAGCACGAACGAGAGGATCGCGCGTGGCGGCGGGGTCATGTGCAACTGGTGCTCCATGAAGCTGCTCACCGTGTTGGTCAACGCCACGCTGTAGATAAGCAGGATCGGAAAGATGGCGAAGAAGTAAAGCACGGTGATCAGGGCACCGGCTTTGAGCCCGAAATGCTCTTCCACCACTTCGGTGATATCGCCACCGTTGCGCCCCGACAGCACGAAACGGGTCAGGCCACGGTGGGCGAAATACGTCATGGGGAACGCCAACGCGGCGAGGATCAGCAACGGCCAGAAACCGCCGAGGCCTGCGTTGATCGGCAGGAACAGGGTTCCAGCGCCGATGGCTGTGCCGAACAGGCCCAGCATCCAGGTGGTGTCGTGACGCGACCAGCTGCCGAGGGTGGCGGGGGTCGATTCTGCAAAGCGTTGTTCAACGCTTGGGGCCTGCTCATTCATTCCGGGTGAAGCTCCACTCGCAAGACTGCAACAGGCTGAGAATGGCGAAATAGACGTTTCGCCCAACTCAACCGGAAAAGAGGGGCGCGATTGTGCCTGCAAAGGTTGCACTTGGGGAAGCCCCGTCCGAGGGACGGTTGCACCTCAGAGTAACGCATCCTCAGCAGCTCTTACGTCATACATCCATCAACACCGCTTACGTGAAAGCTCAAGACCTTGTACGTCCCTGAGCAATCTGGCCTTATCGGCCACAATATTAAACGCCTTAATATTCTCATCATGCGCCCTCCTTAAAGCGCGCCCATTTCCCGCAGGAGTTTCTATTGGCGACAACGAATTCTCAAGTTTTCTTCGTGCGCTTATTATCATGCCATAATGAGAACTAAACATTCCTCTCGGCTCAGGCGAGGGCTGACTTCCGTCCGCCATTAGCAAGTAAGCGCGTTTGGCATTTTGAATGGAACGATAATCGACGAGCGCCGAGATCTCTCCGAATGAAGCCGCATCCAGCTCAGCTGAACGTGTATTTTTCAACTCGTTTTTGAACGCAGGGGATAATTGGGCAACCTTGACCTTTCTATTAAAATATCTAAGCATTTTAGTGTCAAACACTTCAAAATCTGCCTGAGCTTTCACTCGCTTAAAAGTCAGAGCGCCATGCCAGCTCCGCCCCGATGAGTCAATTCGATTTATAGGGTCGCCGCCGCAGTAGCAATAAGAATTGATGCCACCCTCCCCGAAAGGACTAGCATCGTCACTGAATAAAAATCGCATTAATCCTGGGCTATAAGCTCGATAGCCATTACCAAGAAAATGACAGAGCGTGATCGGATCTTGAGGATACCCACAAAAACCCAAAAGTTCAGAACTGACGTTTGCGCAGTAACCATAGCAATTGTAAACGCGCCTATCTGGGACCATTTTCATATCCACTCCTCAGAAAGGAGATATGTATACCAGCGCAAGAGCAAGGTAGAAACTATCAGTTTTACTAGGTTGGAAGGCAGTCAGAAATTACCCTGTGCAGCATTTGTGCAGACTGAGTGATCGGTATGACCGCGCCAAGATTCACCGATGAAACCGCCCTCAATAGAATTTTGAAGGCGGCTTATGCTTCGATTCTTTACTGAACAGCAGCGAACGCTTCGGCAACCCGTTGCAGGTTGGCCGGGCGCAGGCCCGACATGCACACACGGCCGCTGTCGATCAGGTACACCCCGAACTCGTCACGCAGGCGACGCACCTGCTCGACGCTGAAGCCAGTGTAGCTGAACATGCCGCGCTGGCGCAGGAAGAACTGGAAGTCCTGGCCCGGCAGCAATACCGCCAAGGCGTCCACCAGGGCCTGACGCATGTCGAGGATGCGCTTGCGCATGACTTCGACTTCCGCGACCCACTGGGCGTTGAGGGCCGGGTCGCCGAGCACGCCGGCCACCAACTGGGCACCGAAGTTGGGCGGGCTGGAGTAGTTGCGGCGCACGGTGGCCTTGAGCTGGCCGAGCACGCTCTGAGTGGTGGCTTCGTCGTCGCAGACCACCGACAGCCCCCCTACCCGCTCGCCATACAGCGAGAAGATCTTCGAGAACGAGTTGCTGACCAAGCACGGCACGCCGGCGCGGGCCATTTCACGGATGGCGTAGGCGTCTTCCACCAGGCCCTCGCCGAAGCCCTGGTAAGCGATGTCGAGGAACGGAATCAGGTTGCGCGCCTTGACCACTTCCACCACTTGTTGCCACTGGTTCTGCTCCAGGTCGGCACCCGTAGGGTTGTGGCAGCATGGGTGCAGCAGGACGATGCTGTTTTCCGGCAGGATCTGCAGGGTGGCGAGCATGCCGGCGAAGTCCACGCCACGGGTGGCCTGGTCGAAGTACGGATAGGTGTGGACCTTGAAACCGGCACCTTCGAAGATGGCACGGTGGTTATCCCAGGTCGGGTTGCTGACCCAGACTTCGGAGCCTGGGAAGTAGCGTTTGAGGAAGTCGGCACCGACTTTCAGCGCGCCGGAACCACCGACGGTCTGCACGGTGGCCACGCGCTTGCCGGTGACGGCCGGGTGGTCAGCACCGAACAGCAGCGCCTGGATGGCCTGACGGTAGCTGGCCAGGCCTTCCATCGGCAGGTACAGCGAGGCTTCGTGGTCCTGGCCCGCGATGCGTTTTTCCACCGCATCCACAGCCGCCAATTGCGGCACCACGCCGGCCTCATCGTAGTACAGGCCGATACTCAGGTTGACCTTATCGGCGCGTGGGTCGGCCTTGAAGGTCTCCATCAACGAGAGGATCGGGTCGCCGGCATAGGCATCGACATGTTTGAACACAGCGTGCAGCTCCTTGGATCAGGACAGTTCGGAAAGGCTGCCCTGAGGATACCCGGAGTCGGGGCCAAGAAACATCACCTATCGTGCAAGGTTGTCTATGCAAGATTGCATGACGGGAGCGTTTTCTTCGCCCTTTGGATCGAACGCCACCTGCGCGGTGATGGCGAGCAAGGTTCGCCCCTGTCCCGCCATGCCTGTGCGACACGACCAGGTAGGAGCGAGCCTTGCTCGCGACGAAGCAACCTTGGCCTCGAACCCGCTCAGCCAATCATTCCCTGAAGGGACTCCCACTCACACTGCGTCAACGCCACCCCTTGCTCATCGGCCATTTCTCGCTCGCGGTAGCGGCGCTCGCCAGGCATGCGCGTCAACCCCACGGCCTGCATCTGCTCGACCAGCTCACGGCTGCGCTGGGCAAACCGTTCGCCTTCGGCCTTGCTGGGGTCGATGACGATGATCAACTGCCCGGTCCATGGGGTCTTGGCCCCAGGGTGCTTGGACCAATCGAACTCCCAGGAAAAGTTACCTCCGGTCAGGGCCGCCGCCAGCAGCTCGACCATCATCGACAGTGCCGAGCCCTTGTGTCCACCGAACGGCAACAACGCCCCGCCCTCGAGGATGGCCTTCGGGTCGGTGGTTGGCTGCCCATTGGCATCGACCCCCATGCCTTCAGGCAACTGTTGGTCGGCACGGGCGGCGATTTGCACATCGCCGTGGGCCATGGCGCTGGTGGCCATGTCGAAGACGATGGGGTCATGGTCGGCGCACGGAGCAGCGAAGGCGATGGGGTTAGTACCGAACAACGGCTTGCGTGCGCCATGGGGCACCACACAGGTCATGCTGTTGACCACGCTCAGTGCAACCAGGCCTTCCTCGGCGAACGGCTCGACATCCGGCCACAGGGCCGCGAAATGGTGCGAGTTGTGGATTGCCAACACGGCGATTCCGGCACTGCGGGCCTTTTTCACCAGCAGCGCACGTGCGGCTGCCAAGGCGGGCTGGGCAAAACCGCCCGCCGCATCCACCTGGACATAACCGGAGGCGACATCGGTGACCTGCGGTGTTGCGCGGCCATCGACCCAGCCGCTGGCCAGTGTCGAGACATACCCCGGAATACGGAACACCCCGTGGCTATGGGCGCCGTCGCGCTGGGCGCTGGCACAATTGTGGGCCAGCACTTCGGCCACTGCCTCACTGCAACCGTGGCGCTGGAAAATCGCTTGCAACAGCGCCTGCAACTCGGCGAAAGGCACACGCACGACGGGGCTGGTGGAGGGTGCGGACATCTGAAGCTCCTTATTGGATTTGGAGTGGCTACAGCGTTGGCAACGACAAAAACTTTCCTGCAAGTGACAGCTACCTGTCAAATGTTGACTTGATGACAGAAAACATCCATTTTCTTTTCCACGCCTCACCGGGAGCCACAGCATGAGCCAACCGATCAAGCAACGCCTGGAAAACAGCCTGCAAGGGGCCGCTGCCTCAGGCCGCAAGATCGCCACGTACATGCTCGCCAATCTGCACGAACTGCCATTCCAGACTTCGGCCAGCATCGCTGCCAAGCTGGGTGTCAGCGAATCCAGTGTCGGCCGTTTCTGCCGCGCCCTCGGTTACCCTCACCTCAAAGCGCTCAAGCAAGATCTGCAAAGCGACCTGGGCGACGGCCCCTGGCTGGTGGGTGATCGTCTGCAAGAATACCGCCAGAACCATGACCCCAGCGATATCTCTGGCAGCCTGGAGCTGGAAATGGCCGCCTTGGTACGGGTCCACGAGTATCGTCAGACCGACGCCTGGCACCAGGTCGCCCAGCGCCTGGCGCAGAAACCACGGGTATTCATCGCCGGCTTCCAGACCGAGCGCGGCGTCGCCCTGTGCATGACCCACCTGCTGCAATACCTACGCGATGGCGTGCAACAGGTCGATGGCAGCGCCGGGCACTTCGGCGAAGTGCTGCTCGGGCCCGCCGAACAGAGCGCCCTGGTGGTGTTCGAGGCCCGCCGTTATTCACGCCACGCCCTGCTGCTGTGCCAGAAGGCACGGGCCGCCGGCATACCCGTCACCCTGGTGACCGATACCTTCTGCGACTGGGCAGATGCCCACGCCGACGAAGTGTTCCGCGTACCTACCGAGTTCAATCTGTTCTGGGAATCTACTGCCCCCATGCTGTCGTGGGTGCACCTGATGGTCAACGAGGTCTGCAAGAAGCTCGGACCGGATGTTGAAAGACGCTTGGAAGCAACTGCCGCTCTACATAACGAATTCGTCGGCTACACCTCGTGGCCGTCGGGCAAACAACAATAGCAAGAGTGCAAGAGGTGCGAGATGAACAAGACCATGGCTATGGTGGGTGCGTGTGCCCTGCTGCTGGCGGGTGCTGCCAGTGCCGAAACCGTGCGCTTCGCCACAGAGGGCGGCTACCCGCCCTTCAACTATGTCGACGCCGATAACAAGCTGCACGGTTTCGACATCGACATTACCTACGCCTTGTGCGAACAGATGAAAGTCGAGTGCACCCTGGTGGCACAAGACTGGGAAGGCATCATTCCGGCGTTGATGGCGCGCAAGTACGATGCCGTGGTCGCCTCGATGATCGACACCGAGGAGCGCCGCAAAAAGATCGCCTTCACCGACCATTACTACCGTACGCCGCTGGCCGTCGCCGTGGCCAAGGACAGCAAGATCGACGACGCCCAGACCACGTTCGAAGGTTACACCGTGGGCGCCCAGTCCTCCTCCACCCAGGCGATCTACGCCGAGGACGTTTACGCCAAGGCCGGCGCCGAGGTGAAGCTCTATCCAACCATGGACGAGGCCAACGCCGACCTGGCAGCCGGCCGCCTGGACGGGGTGATCGCCGACAAGTTCCCGCTGCAGGAGTGGGTCAACAAAAATGGCAAGGATTGCTGCAAGATCCTCGGTGATGTGGCCGGGACCAAGGCCGACGCCGCCATCGCGGTGCGCAAGGACGACGATGCGCTTCGCCAGCGATTGAATACCGCCCTGGCCGAGATCGTCGCCAACGGCACTTATCAGAAGATCGCCAGCAAGTACTTCGACTTCGACATCTACAACTGACCTGCTGCCCTGTGGGAGCGGGTTTGCCCGCGAATGCGCCCGACCGGGCGACAGGTGCCGCTGTTGCTGGCACTTTCGCGGATAAACCCGGTCCTGCAGGGAGGGTAAGTGATCCCGCGTGAGGGCTTGTCATGCTCGACCAATTGTCACTTCTGTCGTTCGCCAGCGGAGGCTGGGGCCAGGCCCTGCTGGCCGGTGCCCTGGTCACTGTTTCGCTGGCCCTGGCCTGCCTGCCCATCGGCCTGCCGCTGGGCCTTGGCGTGGCCATGGCTGCGCGTTCTCGCAAACGCCTGCCAAGAGCCTGGGCGACCACCTTTTCCACCGTGTTTCGTGGGCTGCCCGAACTGCTCACCCTGCTCATCATCTATTACGGCTGCCAGATCGCCGCGCAAAAGATCCTGACAGCCATGGGCTATGAAGGTGAGTTCCTGATCAACACCTTCCTGGCCGCCATGGTCGCCTTCAGCCTGGTATTCGCGGCGTTCTCCAGCGAGATCTGGCTGGCCGCTTTCAAGACCCTGCCCAAAGGCCAGTTGGAGGCCTGCTCGGCCCTGGGCCTGGGCAAGCGCACGGCGTTCTTCAAGGTGGTGCTGCCGCAACTGACGCGCATCGCCCTGCCCGGCCTTTCCAACAACTGGCTGTCGTTGCTCAAGGACACCTCGCTGGTCTCGACCATTTCCCTGGTCGACCTGATGCGCCAGACCAATCTGGCAGTCAGCGTGACCAAAGAGCCGATGTTCTTCTATGGCGTTGCCTGCGTGGGCTACCTGCTGTTCTCGGCATTGTCGGGGCGGGTATTCGCCTGGATCGAACGACGCTGCAACCGACATCTGCAAGGAGCACGGGCATGAGCTTCGAACAACTGCTGGGCCTGGTACTAGACCCTGACCTGCTGGAGCGCTACGGGCCACGCTTCGTCGATGGCCTGCTGGTGACCGCGAAACTGGTGGCCATCTCCTTCAGTCTGGGCGCCGTCCTTGGCTTGCTGCTGGCATTGGCGAGGATGTCACACAGCCTGTTGTTGCAGCGCATGGCCGCTGGCTACATCTATTTTTTCCGGGGTTCGCCGCTGCTCGCGCAGCTGTTCCTACTTTATTACGGCCTGGGTTCGCTCAAAGGCTTCTGGCAGGACGTAGGGCTGTGGTGGTTCTTCCGCGAGGCGTGGTTCTGCACCCTGCTGGCCTTCACCCTGAACACCGCGGCGTACCAAGCCGAAATCTTCCGCGGCAGCCTGATGGCGGTCGCCCCAGGGCAGTACGAAGCCGCGCGAGCCTTGAGCCTGAAACGCTCGACCACCTTCTTCAAGGTGATCCTGCCGCAATCGCTGCTGGTGGCCATCGGCCCGCTGGGCAACGAGTTGATCCTGATGATCAAGGCCAGCGCCATCGCTTCGCTGGTGACCATCTACGACCTGATGGGCGTGACCAAGCTGGCCTTCTCGCGCAGCTTCGACTTCCAGATCTACCTGTGGGCCGCTGTGCTCTACCTGGTGATCGTGGAACTGGTACGGCGCCTGCTCAAACACCTGGAAGCCCGCCTGGGCCGCCACTTGAACTGACGGAAGGATACGTTCCATGCATTGCCAGACCCTTGTCCTCGGCGCCGGTATCGTCGGCGTCAGCACCGCGCTGCACCTGCAAGCGCGTGGTCGCCAGGTGATCCTGATCGACCGCGACGAACCCGGCAGCGGTACCAGCCACGGCAACGCGGGCCTGATCGAGCGCTCGAGCGTGATCCCCTACGCGTTCCCCCGCCAACTGGGCGCTCTGCTGCGTTATGGCCTGAACCGCCAGCCCGATGTTCGCTACAGCCTGCTGCACCTGCCCAAGGCAGCGCCATGGCTGCTGCGTTACTGGCGCCAGTCGGCTCCTGGGCGTCTGGCGGGCGCGGCCGCCGACATGCTGCCGCTGGTGCAGCGCTGCGTCGAAGAGCATGACGCGTTGATCGGTGCTGCTGGCCTCGAAGGGCTGGTGCAAGCCAAAGGCTGGATCGAGGTGTACCGCGACCCGGCCCTGTTCGAACAGGCCAAGGCCGAGATCAGGGGGCTTGCCCGCTATGGTCTGCAGTACGAGATTCTCGAGCGCGGCCAGTTGCAGGCGCGAGAGCATCAGCTCGACAGCGCGGTGGTCGGTGGCATTCATTGGCTCGACCCGAAAACCGTGAACAACCCCGGCGCCCTCACCCAGGGTTACGCTGCGCTATTCGTCCAGCGCGGCGGGCAGTTCCTGCATGGCGATGCACGCAGCCTGAGCCAGGTCGCAGGTCGCTGGCAGGTGAACAGCCAGCGCGGCCCGATCACCGCCGACGAAGTCGTCGCCTGCCTCGGCCCGCAATCCGCCCAAGTCTACGAGCGGTTGGGTTACCGCATCCCGCTGGGTATCAAGCGCGGCTACCACATGCACTACGGCACCCGTGACGGTGCACAGCTCGAACATGCGATCTGCGATACACAAGGCGGCTACGTGCTGGCACCGATGGCCCGAGGCGTGCGCCTGACCACCGGCATCGAGTTCGCCGCCAGCGACGCGCCGGGCAATGAAATCCAACTAAGGCGCTGCGAAATCCTGGCCCGCCAACTGTTCCCGGCCCTCGGCGAGCGCCTGGACGACAGCCCTTGGCTCGGTCGTCGCCCCTGCCTGCCGGACATGCGTCCGGTGATCGGGCCTGCGCCAAGGCACAAAGGGCTGTGGTTCAACTTCGGCCATGCCCACCATGGCCTGACCCTGGGCCCGGTCAGCGGCCGCCTGCTGGCCGAGATGGTCACCGGCGAACGGCCATTCACCGACCCTGCGCCTTACAGCGCTGCACGTTTCGACTGAACCCACGCGGGAGAACAACAATATGACCGCCCCCCTGAGCGTTGCCAGCCTTGCTCCTGAACCCGATCCGCGTCCAACGCTGATCAGCATCGAGGGCTTGAACAAGCATTACGGCGCCTTCCATGTATTGCGTGACATCAACCTCAAGGTGCGCGAAGGCGAGCGCATCGTCCTGTGCGGCCCATCCGGCTCGGGCAAGTCGACCCTGATCCGTTGCATCAACCGTCTGGAGGTGGCCGAGCAAGGCACCATTCGGGTCGACGGCACCGACCTTGCTGCGACCAGCCGGCAAGCTGCCCAGGTGCGTAGCGAAATTGGCATGGTATTCCAGCACTTCAACCTGTTTCCGCACATGAGCGTGCTCGACAACTGCCTGCTGGCCCCCACCAGCGTGCGCGGGCTGTCACGCAAGGACGCCGAGGAACGCGCGCGGATGTACCTGAGCAAGGTCGGCATCGAGAGCCAGGCGCACAAGTACCCCAGCCAGCTTTCCGGCGGCCAGCAACAACGGGTTGCGATTGCCCGTGCACTGTGCATGAAGCCGCGGATCATGCTGTTCGACGAACCGACCTCGGCGCTCGACCCGGAGATGGTCGCCGAGGTGCTGGATGTGCTGGTACAACTGGCTGGCACGGGCATGACCATGTTGTGCGTGACCCACGAGATGGGCTTTGCCCGGCAGGTCGCCGAGCGCGTGCTGTTCCTTGAAGGTGGTCAGATCATCGAAGACAGCCCGCCAGAGGTCTTTTTCGGCCAGCCACGCACTGCGCGAGCCAAGGCGTTCCTTGCGCAGATACTGCATTGAGGCCTGATCGTCGGCAAGCCGATGCCTGCTGGGGTTGCGGAGCCTTTGCCGGCGCCGAATTGGCGGCGATTCATTGCACGGCTGCAATGAGCCGACTGCATCGTTAAATATAATTGACCTCACCTTACGTCAAACCCTTGCCGCCTGAGGCTCGCAAGGGTTTAACCCCCCGTATTTCGGCGCCCGCCCCCCATCAAAGCCCCTGCGTGTCGTTTGACATATCGAACGGCTCTGGCAATCTATCGCTTAAGCCCCGACCGGAATCGTCGACTCGGACGAGCCGGCAGTGCTCGGGGCTCCAGGCAGCACAGAAGGCCAAGGCCGTGCGCCTGCACAACAACGACAGGTCGAACCTGTCTCAAGGTGACATATGTCCAACAGCAACATTGGCAGCAAACAACCCTCCCTGCGCAAACCCGTCGTCCTGATGACCATGGGCATGCAAGAGCGCAAAGGCCATGACTACCAGGTCATGACCCACAAATACATCACCCCGCTGGTCGAGTTTTCCGATTGCGTCCCGGTACTGGTGCCCACTTGCTGCGGTACCGAAGACCTGGAGACCTATCTGGACATGGCCGACGGCGTGTACCTGACCGGTGCTGGCAGCAATATCGACCCCACCCTGTACGGCCAGGAAAACGAGACCCCAGGCAAAGGCCAGGACAAGAACCGCGACCTGTTCGATATCCCGCTGGTCAAGGCAGCCATCAAGCGTGGCTTGCCGATCTTCGGCATCTGCCGGGGTATGCAGGAAATCAACGTGGCCCTGGGTGGTGATATCTACCAGAAGGTCTACGCAGAGCCAGGTTTCAACGATCACCGGGAAAACCCGGAAGACCCGGTCGAGGTGCAATACGCCCAGGTCCACAGCGTGAAGATCAAGCCAGGCAGCTGGCTGCGCGAAACGCTCGGTACCGATGAGATCCGCGTCAACTCGCTGCACGGTCAGGGCCTGCGCAATCTGGGTGAAGGCATCGAGCCGATCGCTCACGCCGAAGACGGCCTGGTCGAGGCCATCCACGCGCCAAGCATTTCGCCTTTCCTCTTCGCTGTGCAGTGGCACCCAGAGTGGCAAGCTGCGAAGAACCCTGACTCGATCAAAATGTTCCAGGCCTTTGGCGACGCCTGCCGCGCCCAGGTCCGCAAGGCCCAGGCCGGCAAACGCCACCTGGCGGCTTGATTCCTCTGCTTCGTTAGCTTTGATCGCGGGGCGGCGCAACGTCGCCCCCGTTTCCCCGGTCACCCTCTGCTGGTCCCAGAATACTTCCCGTGGAAGCGGGCGGCGGGCTTGTGCCTGTCTCCGCGATCGTTTTTTCCCTTTTCGCAGCCAGAGATACGATGACTGAGTGTGGTCGTCGTGACAGACCCTACGCCTGCGAGATCGAGCGCCGCCCGCGCGGCGCATCGCGAGCAAGGCTCGCTCCTACGTCTGTTTCGGGCCAACTATGCCTGTGAGATTGCCCGCGAACGCTTTGGCACCTGACGCGATATCAGGTCGTAGAAACAAGGCGGTCGCGCGCCGGCCACTGACATCACTGGCCCGAAACAAGCGTAGGAGCGAGCCTTGCTCGCGATGCGCCGCGCGGGCGGCGCTCGATCTCCACCCCACCGCATACCCCAGTGTTTGTTTCGCGCCAATGAATCCCGAGGGATTGGCGTGCAAACGCTTCAGTGCACGGCGCGATATGAGGTCGTACAAACAAAACGGTCGCGCATCGGCCACTGACATCACTGGCCCGAAACAAGCGTAGGAGCGAGCCTTGCTCGCGATGCGCCGCGCGGGCGGCGCTCGATCTCCCCCCCACCGCATACCCCAATGTTTGTTTCGCGCCAATGAATCCCGAGGGATTGGCGTGCAAACGCTTCAGTGCACGGCGCGATATGAGGTCGTACAAACAAAACGGTCGCGCGCCGGCCACTGACATCACTGGCCCGAAACAAGCGTAGGAGCGAGCCTTGCTCGCGATGCGCCGCGCGGGCGGCGCTCGATCTCCCCCCCCACCGCATACCCCAATGTTTGTTTCGCGCCAATGAATCCCGTGGGATTGGCGTGCAAACGCTTCAGTGCACGGCGCGATATGAAGTCGTACAAACAAAACGGTCGCGCATCGGCCACTGACATCACTGGCCCGAAACAAGCGTAGGAGCGAGCCTTGCTCGCGATGCGCCGCGCGGGCGGCGCTCGATCTCCCAGGCGCTACGCCTCTTCGGACATACGCCGCAAATCCCAAGACAAGCACCACCCAAGCAAAAAATCCCCAAAAGGGACTAGCCACCACCATAGTTGTACGATAACTTACATCCATCGCTAAACATCACTCGTCACCCAAGCGCCATAGGATGCCAACAACAATGACTCCACAAGAACTCAAATCCATCCTCTCCCACGGCCTGCTGTCGTTCCCGGTAACCGATTTCAATGCCCAGGGCGATTTCAACCAGGCCGGCTACATCAAACGCCTGGAATGGCTCGCCCCCTATGGCGCCAGCGCCCTGTTCGCCGCAGGCGGCACCGGTGAATTCTTCTCGCTGGCCGCCAGCGAATACAGCCAGATCATCAAGACCGCGGTCGACACCTGCGCCACGTCGGTGCCGATCCTCGCCGGCGTCGGCGGCTCCACCCGCCAGGCCATCGAATATGCGAAGGAAGCCGAGCGCTTGGGCGCCAAAGGCCTGCTGCTGCTGCCACACTACTTGACCGAAGCCAGCCAGGACGGCGTTGCAGCCCATGTCGAGGCCGTGTGCAAATCGGTGAACATCGGTGTGGTGGTCTACAACCGCAATGTCTGCCGCCTTAACGCGGTACAGCTGGAGAGGCTGGCCGAGCGTTGCCCGAACCTGATCGGCTACAAGGACGGCCTGGGTGACATCGAGCTGATGGTGTCGATCCGTCGCCGTCTGGGCGAACGCTTCAGCTACCTGGGTGGCCTGCCGACCGCCGAGGTGTATGCTGCCGCCTACAAGGCACTTGGTGTGCCGGTCTACTCGTCGGCGGTATTCAACTTCATCCCGAGAACTGCGATGGACTTCTACAACGCCATCGCCCGCGACGACCACGCCACCGTGGCCAAGCTGATCGACGATTTCTTCCTGCCATACCTGGACATCCGTAACCGCAAGGCCGGTTACGCCGTCAGCATCGTCAAGGCAGGGGCCAAGCTCGCCGGCTACGACGCAGGGCCGGTACGCACCCCGCTGACCGACCTGACTGGCGAAGAATACGAAATGCTCGCAGCGCTGATGGACAAGATGGGTCCGCAATAAGCGCCCCCGGCGGCCTGCCATCGCCGCCACCGGAGTGGGATGCCCCACTCCGGCTACAACTCGTGAGCCCGCACAAAAATAACTAGTGGGAGTATTGCCAGCATGCAAGCGACTAAAAAGACGCATGTGCGCTACCTGATCCTGTTCATGCTGTTCCTGGTGACCACGATCAACTATGCCGACAGAGCAACCATCGCCATCGCAGGTTCCAGCCTGCAGAAAGACCTCGGCATTGACGCCGTAACCCTCGGTTATATCTTCTCCGCCTTCGGATGGGCTTACGTGGCTGGCCAGATTCCTGGTGGCTGGCTGCTCGATCGTTTCGGTTCCAAGAACGTCTACGCCTTCAGCATCTTCACCTGGTCGCTGTTCACCCTGCTGCAAGGCTTCGTCGGCGGTTTGCCCGTGGCCTGGGCAGTGGTGACCCTGTTCACCCTTCGCTTTCTGGTCGGTTTTGCCGAAGCCCCGTCGTTCCCGGGCAATGCCCGCATCGTCGCGGCCTGGTTTCCTACACAGGAACGCGGCACCGCCTCGGCCATCTTCAACTCGGCACAATACTTCGCCACCGCATTGTTCGCCCCGATCATGGGCTGGATCGTGTTCAGCTTCGGCTGGAAGCACGTATTCGTGGTGATGGGCGCGCTCGGGATCCTGTTCTCGATGGTGTGGATGAAGACCATCTACAACCCACGTCAGCACCCACGCATCAGCCAGGACGAGCTCGAACACATCGAGCAGAACGGCGGCCTCGTGGACATGGACCAAAAGCGTGGCGATAACGCAGGCCCCAAATGGGGCTACATCAAGCAACTGCTGACCAGCCGCATGTTGCTGGGCGTCTATCTTGGCCAGTATTGCATCAACGCCATCACCTACTTCTTTCTCACCTGGTTCCCGGTATACCTGGTGCAGGAACGTGGCATGACCATCCTCAAGGCCGGCTTCATCGCCTCGCTGCCGGCAGTGTGCGGCTTCATCGGTGGCGTGCTTGGCGGGGTGATCTCGGACTGGCTGCTGCGACGGGGCAACTCGCTGACCTTCGCCCGCAAGCTGCCCATCGTCTGTGGCCTGCTGCTGTCGACCACCATGGTCTTCTGCAACTACGTCGATGCCGAATGGATGGTCGTAGGATTCATGACCCTGGCCTTCTTCGGCAAAGGCATCGGCGCGTTGGGCTGGGCAGTGGTCGCCGACACCTCGCCCAAGCAGATCGCCGGGTTGTCCGGTGGCCTGTTCAACACCTTCGGCAACATTGCCTCGATCACCACGCCAATCGTCATCGGCTACATCATCAGCGCCACCGGTTCGTTCAAGTGGGCGCTGGTGTATGTAGGCGCCAACGCGCTGGTGGCGGTGTTCAGCTACTTGGTGATCGTCGGCCCGATCAAACGGATCGAGTTGCGCGACGACCCAAAGACTGAAGCCGAGCTACGCGCCACTGGCGAGCTGGCCAGCTCTCGCCACTGACAGAGCACGCCCGCGCCGGCGGATGCCGTGGGCGGGCGGACGTACAACGCCTGAATCTGACAAACAGGGCCCCCATATGCAGTTGATCGAACACTCAGACTCGCCCCGCTACGTTCGCCTTCACGACGACGATAACGTCGTGGTGGTGGTCAACGACGGCGGCCTGGGCGAAGGCGCCCGCTTCGCCGACGGCCTGACCTTGATCGAGGGTGTACCGCAGAGCCACAAGGTCGCCACCGTGAACATCGCCAAGGGCGAGCCGGTGCGCCGTTACGGGCAAATAATCGGGTACGCCCTTGAGGACCTGCGCCAGGGCAGTTGGGTCCAGGAAAGCCAACTGGCCATGCCAGCGGCCCCGGCACTGGACAGCCTGCCACGCTGCGACGCAGTGCCCGCGCCCCTGCCGCCACTGGAAGGCTTTACCTTCGAAGGCTATCGCAATGCCGATGGGACCGTCGGTACCCGCAACATCCTTGGCATCACCACCACGGTGCAATGCGTGACCGGCGTTCTCGAACATGCGGTCAAGCGCATCCGCAGCGAACTGCTGCCCAAGTACCCGAACGTCGACGACGTGGTGGCACTGACCCACAGCTACGGCTGCGGCGTGGCGATCAATGCGCGCGACGCCTACATCCCCATCCGTACCGTGCGCAACCTGGCACGCAACCCGAATCTCGGCGGCGAGGCATTGGTCATCAGTCTGGGTTGCGAAAAGCTACAGGCCAGTCAGGTGATGCACGATGACGACCCGTCGGTGGACCTCAGCGAACCGTGGCTATACCGCCTGCAGGATGCCAGCCTGGGCTTCGTCGAAATGATCGAGCAGATCATGGAACTGGCCGAAACGCGCCTGAAGAAGCTCGATCAACGCCGCCGCGAAACGGTACCCGCCAGCGAGTTGATTCTGGGCATGCAGTGTGGTGGCAGCGATGCCTTCTCGGGCATCACCGCCAACCCAGCGCTGGGGTTTGCCGCTGACCTGCTGGTACGCGCCGGCGCTACCGTACTGTTCTCGGAAGTGACTGAAGTGCGCGACGCCATCTACATGCTCACCTCCCGCGCCGAGAATCAGGAAGTCGCCGATGCCCTGGTGCGCGAGATGGACTGGTACGACCGCTACCTGCAACAAGGCGCGGCCGACCGCAGCGCCAACACGACACCGGGCAACAAGAAAGGCGGCCTGTCCAACATCGTCGAAAAATCCCTGGGCTCTATCGTCAAGTCCGGTAGCAGTGCCATCCAGGGTGTGCTTGGCCCTGGCGAGCGGGTCAAGCGCAAAGGCCTGATCTTCTGCGCCACCCCCGCCAGCGATTTCGTCTGCGGCACGCTGCAACTGGCCGCAGGCATGAACCTGCATGTGTTCACCACCGGTCGCGGCACGCCTTATGGCCTGGCCATGACGCCGGTGGTCAAGGTCTGCACCCGGACCGAACTGGCCCAGCGCTGGCCTGACCTGATCGACATCGACGCCGGGCGCATTGCCAGTGGCCGTTCGACCCTCGAGGAACTGGGCTGGGAGCTGTTTCACTACTACCTGGACGTGGCCAGCGGCCGCAAGCGGACCTGGGCCGAGCAGCACAAGCTGCACAACGACATCACGCTGTTCAACCCGGCGCCGATCACCTGATACGCCACCTGCCCTGTGGCGGCCGGCTTGTCGGCGATTGGAGTGCGCAGCACTCGCCCAGCGCCTGGCGCCTACAGGAACGACGTTGTCCTCCAGTCTTTTTCTCCAAAGGAGTACCCCATGCCTGAGATCCTCGGCCACAACTTCATCGCCGGCCAGCGCAGCGCCACAGGTTCGCAGCGCCTGCAGAGCCTGGACGCCACCACCGGCGAAGCCCTGCCTTTCAGCTTCATGCAGGCCACCGAAAGCGAAGTCGACCAAGCCGCCAAGGCCGCTGCCGCGGCATTCCCCGAATTCCGCCAGTCGAGCCCGGCCCGCCGCGCCGAGTTCCTCGACGCCATTGCCGCCGAACTGGATGAACTCGATGACGCCTTCGTCGCCATCGTCTGCCGTGAAACTGCCCTGCCCGCCGCACGCATCCAGGGTGAGCGCGGTCGTACCAGCGGCCAGATGCGCCTGTTCGCGCAGCTGCTGCGCCGTGGCGACTTCCTTGGCGCGCGCATCGATCTGGCCCTGCCAGAGCGCCAACCGCTGCCCCGCGTCGACCTGCGCCAGATGCGCATCGGTGTAGGCCCGGTCGCCGTCTTCGGTGCCAGCAACTTCCCGCTGGCCTTCTCCACCGCCGGCGGCGACACCGCCGCTGCATTCGCCGCAGGCTGCCCGGTAGTGTTCAAGGCCCACAGCGGCCACATGGCAACCGCCGACATGGTCGCCACCGCGATCATCCGGGCCGCCGAGCGTACCGGCATGCCCAAAGGCGTGTTCAACATGGTCTTTGGTGGCGGGGTCGGTGAGTGGTTGGTCAAGCACCCGGCTATCCAGGCGGTCGGTTTCACCGGTTCGCTCAAAGGTGGCGATGCCCTGTGCCGCATGGCCGCCGAACGCCCTCAGCCGATTCCAGTGTTCGCCGAGATGTCCAGCATCAACCCGGTCATCATCCTGCCGGGCGCCCTGGCCAGGCGTGGCGACGCCATCGCCCGTGAACTGGCGGGATCCGTATGCCTTGGCGCCGGCCAGTTCTGCACCAATCCGGGCCTGGTGATAGGGCTGCAGTCGGCGCCATTCAGCCAGCTACTCGCCGACCTTGGCCGACACCTGGAGCAGCAAGCCGGCCAGACCATGCTCAACGCGGGCGGCCTGCGCAGCTATGTGGACGGCCTGAAGCATTTGCATGCCCACGCTGGCATCGAACACCTGGCCGGCCAGCCGCAGGAAGGCGGCCAGGCCCGCGCACAGTTGTTCAAGGCGGACACCCGCCTGCTGGTCGAGTCCGACCCGCTGCTGCAGGAGGAGGTGTTCGGCCCGACCACGGTAGCCGTGCAAGCCAAGGACAATGCCGAATTACGCGCTGCCCTACTAGGCCTGCGCGGGCAACTGACGGCTACCCTGATCGGCGAGCCTGAAGACTTCGAAGCCTTCGCCTGGCTGGTGCCCTTGCTTGAAGAAAAAGTCGGCCGCATTCTGGTCAACGGCTATCCGACCGGCGTGGAAGTGTGCGATGCGATGGTGCATGGCGGGCCGTACCCGGCAACGTCCGATGCCCGTGGCACCTCGGTCGGCACCCTGGCCATCGATCGCTTCCTGCGCCCGGTGTGCTACCAGAACTACCCGCAGACGCTGCTGCCCGAGGCGCTGCGTGACAGCAATCCGCTTGGGCTGCGTCGGCTGGTGAATGGGCAATGGAGCGATGGGGCGATCTAAGTGGCCTGATGCAAGAACGCCCTGCTGATGCGGGGCGTTTTTGGCTGTTCGGCGTTAGAGTTGCGCCGTCCGGTAGATCGAGCGCCGCCCGCGCGGCGCACCGCAAGCAAGGCTCGCTCCTACGTCTGTTTCGGGCCAATTATTCCTGTGAGAGTTGCGCGCGACCACTTTGGTGCTGGGCGCAATTGAGCCGTACAAACGAGGCGGTCGCGCACGTCTATTGCTGGGGTTACTGGCCCGAAACAAACGTAGGAGCGAGCCTTGCTTGCGATGCGCCGCGCGGGCGGCGCTCGATCTCACACACACCAACCCACTCCAACCCTGCCCTAAAAACCTCAGCCCTCTTGCGCCTCAGCCTCCTCATGCGCCTGGCGCAACCGCTCGCGGCTATTGCTCAAATGCATGCGCATGGCCATCTTCGCCCCCTCGCTATCGCGCCGGGCAATCGCTTCATAGATCGCTTCATGCTCGTGGCTCAGCCGGCTCATGTAATGGGCCTGGTCGTCACGCGCCAGGCGCGCCGAATTCAGCCGGGTGCGCGGGATAATGCTGGTGCCCAGGTGGTTGATGATATCGGCGAAGTAATGGTTGCCGCTGGCCTGGGCGATGCGCAGGTGAAACTGGAAGTCCGCCGACACCGCATCGAAGGCATGGGCAACACCTTCGTTGAGCTCGTCCAGCGCAGCACGCATGCCGGCCAGTTCCTCGTCGCTGCGCCGCTGCGCCGCAAGGCCTGCCGACTCGATCTCCAGAGCGATGCGCAATTCCAGCACCGCCAGCACTTCACGCAGCGTGACCACGGTCGCCGGGTCGATGCGAAAACCGCTAGAGGCCGGAGCGTCCAGCACGAAAGTGCCGATACCATGGCGAGTCTCGACCTGACCGGCTGCCTGCAGCCGCGAGATCGCTTCACGCACGACCGTGCGGCTCACGCCTTCCTCGGCCATGATCTGCGATTCGGTCGGCAACTTGTCGCCACGCTTGAGCTGGCCGCTGCGAATGCGCTCGGTCAGCACCGTAACCAGTTCCTGGGCCAGACTGCGCGGCTTGCGCCGGGTTCTTGCCTGTACCTGTTGCTCTGTCATGCCCTGTATTTCACCTTGAAAGACAGCCGTCATGATAGCGCAAGCAGTTGTACGATCACATACACCCCGCCCGGTATTTATTACCGTGCCGCACCGCCCCCCACTTGAACTGGCGATTGGTGGTCGCATTGCCCCCACCTGCCAGCAAACTGCTGGCCCCCAGCCCTTCGCAGGCGAGGCAAACTCCCTTCTCCTTCAGAAGCTTAGGACAGCAACATGCGGGTATTTCTAGCAACCATGGCCGGCTGCCTGTTGGCCACGATCGCCTTCGGCGTCCAAGCCAGGACGTTGAGCCAGAATGATCGCCACGTCTGCGCGTGGGGTTCGCAGATCGCCGCCGAGGCTCAGCAGGCCAAGCTCTCCGGGGTTACGCTGTACGCCACCCGCAAGAAGCTGCAGGTACGTAAATTCCCCAAACCATGGATGCGCATGACCGCATTCGGCATCACCGAGCAGACCTACAACAGCCGCTCGCGACTCAAGCCGGCGGCTATCAAGCAGACGTATTACGAGCAGTGCGTGCAGCATGCGGTCGCCAAGAGATAATTTCTTATTTATCAAAATGTTATGGCTAAATATTGATGAATAATCTAGCTGGCGATCCATTACATCCAGAAGTATTTTCCTTTTTTGATCAATAACTTAATTGCACAAAATGAATCAAAATCGAGAAAATAGGCCACCCTGTCACCGCAATCAGCTGCATGTTTATCATTGCCGCACGCAGTGAAGTAAGGGTCAGCCTGGGTAGATTGGCTGGCAACGCACCTCTGTCCTCACCGAGTTGGCGATGAAGCACTCTTCATGAGCAAGATGGTGCAAGCGCTCCAACTGCTCCCGAGTCGGCTGGCGCTCGCCCGAGAACGCCACCCGGGGGCGCAGGGTCACAAGGGTCATCGCCGTGCGCCCCGCTTCATTGCGATCCATCACGCCGACAGCATCGTCCACGTACTGCTCGACGCAGAAACGCTGCTTGGCCGCAAGCGACAGAAACCACAGCATGTGACAACTGGACAGCGATGCGACGAAGGCTTCTTCGGGGTCGACCGCCGAAGCATCGGACAGCGGCAACGGCACCACATGGGGCGACGAGGAACCCACTACCTCGACACCGCCATCGAAACGCCACAGGTGCCTGCGGCTGTACTGGTTACCGAGGAAATCCTGCCCCTCACGGGCCCAGGCTACTTGTGCCGTGTATTGCGCCACGCAAACCTCCTTGTCCAGATCATCATTAGAATTCAGCAGCCGGTGAGCGCCACGGGACCACGCTCACCGGCAAAGAACCACGGACGCAGGCACACACCGATCACGTTGCCGGCATAGGCCGCCAGCAACCACAACCAACCGTGCACGCTGCCCGAGGCGATGCCGCTGAAATAAGCGCCAATGTTGCAACCGTAAGCCAAGCGTGAACCATAACCCAGCATCAAGCCGCCGACCATGGCAGCGATCAACGATGGCAGGGGAATCTTCAGGCTAGGTGCGAAACGGCCTGCCAGCCCCGCGGCGAGCAAAGCCCCCAGAACGATACCCAGGTCCATGACCGTGGTGATGTCCTGCCACAGTGGCGCCGCCAGCGCCTTGGCGTTGGCTGGCATCTGCCAGAACGCCCAACTGCTCACGTCCACCCCCAGGCCGTTCAGAGTCTTGGCGCCCCACAGGGCGAACGCCGAGGTGATCCCCCAAGGTCGCCCCGCCAGGGCCAGGGTGGCGTAGTTCAGCAAGGCCAGGGCGATAGCGCCCCACAAGAGCGGCCACGGGCCACGCACAAAGCGTTGCAAGCCTTGGTGTTCGCGGGCAACCGGCGCTTGCAGGGTTGCATGCCGACGCTTTTCAAGCACCACGGTCGTCCAGGCAATCAGGCCGAACAGCGCCAGGCTCACCAGCAAAGCGGGTCCGACACCCCAAACCTGAACGATCGAAGTGGCCGGAAACGATGGCAGCGCAAACCACCAATCAGCGTGATGGGTCGCCGACACCGAACCGATGATGAAGAACAACAGGGTCACCAGCATTCGCGCGTTGCCACCGCCGACGGTGAACAACGTCCCGGAAGCGCAACCACCGCCCAACTGCATGCCGATGCCGAAGATGAACGCGCCGAACACCACCGAGACCCCTGCCGGAGCCACCAGTCCGCTTACCGGGTTACCCAACAGGCTACCCGCCGACAGCGCCGGAAAGAACAGCAGTACCGCCAGCGCCAGCATGACCATCTGGGCCCGCAGACCGGCGCCACGGCGCTCGTTGATGAACACTCGCCAGGCCGAGGTGAAGCCGAACGCTGCGTGGTAGAGCGTCAGGCCCAAGGCCGCGCCGACAAGCAGCAGCAACACCTGCTTGAAACCGGCATTGCGGTTGAGAAACCAGGCCCCGGCCAGCAACAAGGCCAGGGCGATCGAGGGGGCGCCCAAGCGGCGCGGTTCGGGTGTGGCGGCAGAGGAAAGACCCATCACAATACTCGGATTTCAATGAAACGGGCGCCGAGTATAACGCCCTGGGTCTTCGAAAACCGCTCAGCCGGCGAGTACGAGCGTTATGCGGGGACGGCGCCTCATCCCGTCGCTAGCGTGACGTCTCCACGCGCAATACTTCGGTGTAGATGGCATCGACCGTCTGCCCGACCTTGAGGTTCTTCATCCGGGCCTGAAGGTCAGGGTTCTCGACCTTGACCACCTGTAACTTGCCCTCAGGCGGCAGCAGGCTTACCTCATGGTTCTTAAGGTCGACTTTCTGGATCTGTGACGTCACCCTGACCTGGCGGAACGCTTCGCCCCCTGGGTTGGGGTTGTCGGCAGTGGCACGGAGGGTGCCAGACTCATCGCTCATCTTTGGCGCCCCACCTACATGGGTGTTGAGCACGTAGGCCACCGCGCGGGTGACATAGATGTCGACGGTGTCACCGACCTTCAGGTTGGGCAACGCCTTGGCCTTCTCGGTCAACTGAAAGGTTACATCCTTGTCGTTAGGCCCTTTAACCGTCACCTGACGCTTTTCCAGGTCGATGGCCTGCACCTGGGTGGTGACATGACTTTCCAGCGCCTCACTTCCAATCGGTACGTCCGCCGCCTGGGCGAGGAGGCTGACAGTGGTCAGCATCGAAGCAAGGGCAACGGCGCGAGCCAGGGAGCTAATGGGTTTCATAGGCAGCTTCCATGTGATTCAGAGCGAATGAGTGGGGAAATCCTTACGCGCAGACAAGCATAGCCACTGCGCACCAACCCGCCGCCCCCGTTAGCAGCGGGCGCCATTTTTGGATCCCAAAAGCCATTACAAAATTATTAGGGAATGATTAACCTTTACACTTGCTTTACATTTGTTAACCATTACCATTCGCGACTTCAAAACAACAACTGAGTCGCCCTTCATGGCAAAACTGTCTGCTGCTCCTGCCTCATTGTCAGTACTCGGCTTGCTGGTCGCCCCCACCGCTCATGCCGACACCCAGGAGGCCCTTGCCCTCCCCGCAACTTCCGTTACCAGCGCCTACGAGCAGCAAAGCTACAAGGCCAGCGAAAGCAAAAGCGCGCTGAAGATCGATGCGCCGCTGCGCGACATTCCACAGACCGTGAACGTCGTTCCAGAGAGCGTGATCAAGGACCAGGGCGCTCAGTCCATGGCGGACGTGCTCAAGAACGTGCCCGGCGTCGGCCTGTCCAACGGCGATGGTCAGCGCGACCAGGTCACCATCCGCGGCTTCAGCGCCATCGGCGACATGTACATCGACGGTGTTCGGGACGACGCCCTGTACTTTCGCGACCTGTCCAACATCGAGCGGGTCGAAGTCATCAAAGGTCCTGCCGCCGTGCTCTACGGCCGTGGCTCCTCGGGCGGCCTGATCAACAGCATCAGCAAGAAACCTGGCTTTGCGCCCAAGCGCGAGGTCGGCGTCAGTTTCGACAGTGAAGGCAAGCGCCGCACCCAGTTCGACACCGGCTGGGCTGACCAGCGAAGCAACCAGGCCTACCGCGTCACTGGCGCCTTCGAAGACAGCGACACCTTCCGCGACGATGGCTACATCGACCGCAAGGCCATCGCCCCGTCGGCTTACTTCAGGCTGTCCGACGACCTGGAGCTGAACCTGGGTGCTACCTACTTGTACGACAAGCGCCTGATCGACTTCGGTATCCCCGCCCTGGGCAACCGTCCAGTGGATGTCGATCGCGACAAGCGCTTCGGCTCAGGCGATGCCGACCAGGACTACGCCCGCAGCGAGGTATTCTCGTTCACCGCCAGCCTCGACTACCGCATCAACGACGACTTCACCCTGACCAACACCAGCCGCTTCTACCGCTACGACCTGGACCGCAACAACACGCTGGCCGACAGCAGCCCTACCCGCTTCGTCACCGCGCCCAACGGCGAGTTGCTCGTCAAGCTCAACCGCGGCAACGTGGCGCGTGACGAGTACGGCGTGTTCAACCAGACCGAGCTCAAGCAGCAGGCACAATTGCTTGGCATGCAGCACAACCTGCTGTACGGCGTGGAAGTGGGCATGCAGGACAAGCACCAGCGGGTCTTCAGCCAGAACAACGTGGCCCAGGTACCGGTGTATCGCGACGGGCTGGTACCGGTACCAGAGCATGCGGCCAACCTGTCGTCCAAGGGCACCAACTATCAGCAGACCACAGGCCTGTACGTGCAGGACCTGGTCGAGCTGAGCGAGCACTGGAAAGCCCTGGTCGGCGTGCGCTATGACATCTTCGGCCAAGAGTACGACGACGACCGTCGCCAGAATGTCGACCTCGACCGCACCGACAAGACCTGGAGCCCGCGTGCCGGCCTGGTGTATCAACCTGACGCGATCCAGTCGTACTACGTTTCGGTGAGCCGCAGTTACCAGCCGTCTGGTGAAGTGTTCGCGGTCAGCCCGAGCAACCAGCACCTGGAACCTGAAGAGACCACCAACTACGAGCTGGGCGCCAAGTGGGACCTGCTGGACAACCGTCTTTCGCTGACGGCGGCGATCTTCCGCCTCGAACGCACCAACATGAAGACGGCGGACCCAGCCAACCCGAACCTCACCATACTGGCCGGCGAACAACGCACCGACGGCTTCGAAGCCACCGTCAGCGGCCAGTTGACCGACAAGTGGCAGATTTACGCAGGCTACGCCTACCTGGATGCGGAAATCACCAAGTCCAACAGCAAGACCAACGGGGTGTCCAACGAAGGCCAGACGCCCACGCTGACCCCTCGCAACAGCGCCAACCTGTGGCTGGTGCGCACCCTCACCCCGCAATGGCGGGTGGCTGCAGGCGCCAACTACGTCGACGAGCGCTACACCGCGCTGGATAACAAGGTGGTGATGCCTGGCTACACCACCTTCGATGCGGCGCTGCTGTACAGCGTGCCGCAGTGGGACATGGCCTTGCGCCTGAAGAACCTGTTCGACCGCGACTACTATGCCTCCGCGCACGGCTCGGTCGACCTGATAACCCCAGGTGCGCCGCGCACCCTGGAAGCCAGCCTGAACTACCGTTTCTGACCCTACGCGCCTGCTGTGGAAGCGGCCTCGTGCCGCGAAAGTGCCACAAAAGTGGCCCCAGACTTCAGCCTCGATGGATGAAGCGCTGGGGCGACCCTGCGGCCCTTTCGCGGCTCGACTACATTTGCTGTACCCCCCAGGAAAGAGGGACCGTCGGGTTCACCGCTTGGCCGGAATGACATATCCTGACGCGCATTCACCAACCGGACCGTAGCGTTCACCGAGCTTGGGGCATGTCATGAATGCGCACCCTCTACGGCACTGCAACTACCTGTTCGCCAGTGCTCTGATCGCCATCAGTCTGGCCATGACGGCCGGGTGTTCCAACAAAACCAGCAAGGCCCGTTACGCCATGGCGACAACGGGCTCCAAATGCTACGCAAAAGCACTGCCCAGCAGCGGCGAAGGCGGCCTGGCCTGGGGCAACACGTTGAGCATCGCCCAGCAAAAATCACTGAACAACTGCATCCGTTATGCCAGCAGGTCCGGGGGCACCCCGGACACGTGCCAGGTGGTCCTGGCCAAGTGCAAGAACTGACGGGTACCCGGGCCGCGACAACCCGGTTCAGCGCCGCACGATCACGACCTCAAGGTACTCGCTGGGCACCACCAGCGACGCACCGCCGATGTTGTTTTCATTGAGCAGCTCCGTCAGGTCATCCTCCAGCGCCCTCGCCGCTTCCGGCTCCAGCGCGGCAAAGGCTTTGTGCACCGGGCCGTACCAGGTACGGAAGACATCGATGAAATGCGAAGCCGAACGATAACGGAAATTGAACAGCTCATGGCTGACCGTCATCGAGCCGATCTCACCACTGAACATTTCCCTCAACTGCGGCTCGTCCCCCCAGCGCGACGGTGGTAACGCCCCGGCAGGTGGCGGGACATGTCGTCCCAAGGTCTTGAACATTTGCCCAACGAAGCCCTGGGGCGTCCAGTTGGCCATGCCGATACGCCCACCAGAACGGCAAACCCTGGCCAGCTCGCGGGCCGCTTGCGCCTGGTTGGGGGCGAACATCACGCCGAACGTTGAGATCACGGCATCGAAGGCACCGTTTCGAAATGGCAAGTCCTCGGCGTCCGCCACCTGGAAGTCCACGCTCAGGTGTTCTGCACGGGCGCGTTCCTCGCCGCGCTTGAGCAGCGCGGGTACATAATCGGTAGACGTCACCTTGCACCCGCGCCGCGCGGCAGCCAGTGTGGCGTTACCGTTACCGGCCGCGACATCCAGCACCTGCTCGTCCCAGCGCAAGTCGCAGGCTTCGGCCAGGCGCTCACCGACAATCTGCAGGGTGGTTCCGATCACGGCATAATCGCCGCTGGCCCAGGCGGCCTGCTGGCGGGTCTTCAACGCATTGAAATCCAGGGATGTGCTCATGGTCCACGCCTACTGTGTAGTGCTCGACCGGACGACTTTGCGGCGGTCGATGCGCCTTGAGTCAGAAAGAATTGAGACCCGCTGAGGGCCATTCACCAGCTAAACCCCACATTCGCTGCGCGGCAAGCAGCACCTGGCTGAATGGCAAGAACGGTTCATTACAACGATGCATCTGTTTAGATGCCCGTTGCAGGGGCTTGCGCTTGCCGAACGTCCCGCTAAGGTTGGCTTCAGGACATCGCAGCCTGGAAAACAAAATCCGTCATGCTAATTGCCCCACCACCCCTCAACGAAGCTGCCCGACTGTGCTTCCTGGACAGCCTGAATATCCTCGACACGCCGGCAGAGGAAAACTTCGACCGCATCACACGGCTGGTCAGCCGCCTGCTCGACGTGCCAATGGCGCTGGTTTCGCTGGTGGACATGAACCGCCAATGGTTCAAGTCACGCCACGGCCTCGATGCGCAACAGACCTCGCGGGATGTCGCTTTCTGCGCCCATGCCCTGCACGCCGATGACATCCTGGTGATCGCCGACGCCAAAACCGACCCACGCTTCGCGGATAACCCGCTGGTGGTCGGTGCCCCGTTCATCCGCTCCTACGCTGGCGTGCCACTGCGCTTTGCCGGCGGGCTGACCGTCGGCACGCTGTGTGCGCTGGACACCCGTCCGAGGCAACTCGGCGAGCAAGACCTGGAGCACCTGCGCGACCTGGCCCGGATCGTCGAGCGTGAGTTGCTGCACCGCAGCCTGGCCATCGACGCGCGGATCGTCGATGAAGCCGAACGCAGCGCCCTGGTGTCCTCGGCCGAGCGCTTCCGCGCGGTCTTCCAGGAGGGCCCTTCGAGCAAGGCAATCATCAGCCTGGAAGGCCGTATCTACGAGCCCAATCGGGAGTTCTGCCAATTGCTGGGCCTGCCGCCCGAGGCATTGGTGCTGCAAACCCTACTGCAGCAAGTGCATGCCGAGGATCGCGAACTGTACACCGCCCTGGTCCATCGCCTGCTGACCGGTGAGCAGGACAACGCCATGCAGACCTTGCGCTTGCACAGCCATGCTCGTGGCGTGGTGTGGGTGGAACTGAGCATGTCGGCGCTGCGCGATGAGCACGGTCTGCCCGCGCAACTGGTGGCTTCGGTGCGCGATATCACCGAGTTGCGCCGCACCCAATCACGCCTGCAGCAATACCAGGCCTCGCTGGAACAACAAGTGGCCCAGCGCACCGAAGATCTGCAGCGCAGCCAGACCACGCTGCAGGCCATCGCCGACAACCTGCCGGTGTTGATCGCACACATCGACACGGCGCTCAGGTACCGTTTCAACAATGCCTTGTACAAGGAAATCTTCGGCCTGGACCCCGCTCACCTGAAGGGGCGCAAGGTCGCCGAAGTGCTGCCAGAGCATGTCTACGAACACCTGCTCCCATACTTTGGCAAGGCGCTGGCCGGCGAGCGCGTGGAGGCCGACGATGTCCGCTACAACCCGGCCGACCCGCGCATCTGGCACACCAGCTATGTACCCGACGTGCGCCAGGGCAAGGTTGAAGGTTTCTTCGTGATGTCGCTGGATGTGACCGAACGCAAGAAACGCGAAAAATCGCTCTTGGACCAGGCGACCCTCGATCCGCTGACCGGCCTGCCCAATCGTGCGGTGCTGCAGCACGAGCTGACCTACGCGCTGCGCCAGCAGACTGCCTTCGCCCTGTACTTCATCGACCTGGACGGTTTCAAGAAGGTCAACGACGAATGCGGCCATGAAACCGGCGACCTCCTGCTGCAGGCGGCCGCCAGTCGGATGCTGGCGGTCATGCGGGCCGATGATGTGGTTGCCCGTCTGGCTGGAGACGAATTCATCGTCATTGCCCAGTCCGTGGCCAACCAGGCCGCTGCCCGGGATATCGGACGCAAGCTCTGCGACACCCTGGCCAGCCCGTTCCGCCTGGCCGATACGCAGGTCACCATCGGTGCCAGTATTGGCATCTACGTGCGCGGTGCTGGGGGCGGTAGCCACACCCCGGAAGAGGTATTGGCGCGCGCGGACAAGGCGATGTACGAAGCCAAGCGGCTCGGACGCAACCGTTGCAACGTCGCGCCCGACTGACCCTTACTGGGCGGCCTTGGCCCGTGCCGCGTGCAGCTTCTTGTAGCTTTCGATCAAACGCAAGTGGCGGTCGAGGCCTTCGAGCTTCATGCTGGTCGGGGTCAGCCCATGGAAGCGCACGCTGCCGTCCACCGAACCCAGCACCGCGTCCATGCGCGGGTTGCCGAACATGCGACGGAAGTTGACTTCGTAATCCGCCATTTCCAGCTCATCGTCCAGCACGACCTCCAGCACCACGTTCAAGGCCTGGTAGAACAGGCCGCGCTCGACGGTGTTGTCGTTGAACTGCAGGAAGGCCTCCACCAGCTCCTTGGCGTCTTCGAAACGCTGCAAGGCCAGGCAGATCAGCAACTTGAGCTCAAGGATGGTCAACTGGCCCCACACGGTGTTTTCGTCGAACTCGACGCCGATCAGGGTGGTGATGGTGGTGTAGTCATCCACCTCGCAGTTGTCCAGGCGCTTGAGCAGCGCCCGCAGCGCACGGTTGTCGAGGCTGTGCAGGTTGAGGATGTCGGCGCGGAACGCCAGGGCACGGTTGGTGTTGTCCCAGATCAGGTCTTCGACCGGGTAGATCTCCGAGTAGCCCGGCACCAGGATGCGGCAGGCATTGGCGCCGAGGTCATCGTACACCGCCATGTACACTTCCTTGCCCATGTCTTCGAGAATACCGAACAGGGTCTGGGCTTCCTGGACGTTCGAATCCTCGCCGTGCCCGGAGAAGTCCCACTCGACGAACTCGAAATCGGCCTTGGCACTGAAGAAGCGCCACGACACCACGCCGCTGGAGTCGATGAAGTGTTCGACGAAGTTGTTCGGCTCGGTCAGGGCATGGCTTTCGAAGGTTGGCTGCGGCAAGTCGTTCAGCCCTTCGAAACTGCGGCCCTGCAGCAATTCGGTGAGGCTGCGTTCCAGTGCCACTTCGAAGCTCGGGTGGGCGCCGAACGAGGCGAATACGCCACCGGTGCGCGGGTTCATCAGGGTCACGCACATCACCGGGAACTCACCGCCTAGCGACGCATCCTTGACCAGCACCGGGAAGCCTTGCTCTTCCAGCCCCTGGATTCCGGCCAGGATGCCTGGGTACTTGGCCAGCACTTCCTGCGGCACATCCGGCAGCGCCAGTTCGCCTTCGAGGATTTCGCGCTTGACCGCCCGCTCGAAGATCTCGGACAGGCACTGCACCTGGGCTTCGGCCAGGGTATTGCCCGCGCTCATGCCATTGCTAAGGAACAGGTTCTCGATCAGGTTGGACGGGAAATAGACCACTTCACCGTCCGACTGGCGCACGAATGGCAGCGAGCAAATACCGCGCTCGGTATTGCCCGAGTTGGTGTCGTAAAGGTGCGAGCCGCGCAACTCGCCATCGGCGTTGTAGATGTCCAGGCAATACGCGTCGAGGATCTCCACCGGCAGCGCATCCTTTGGCCCTGGCTTGAACCAGCGCTCATTGGGGTAGTGCACGAACGGCGCATTGGCGATTTCCTCGCCCCAGAACTGGTCGTTGTAGAAGAAGTTGCAGTTCAGCCGCTCGATGAACTCGCCCAGCGCCGAAGCCAGCGCAGCCTCCTTGGTCGCACCCTTGCCGTTGGTGAAGCACATCGGCGACTGTGCGTCACGCACATGCAGCGACCACACGTTGGGCACGATGTTGCGCCACGACGCGATCTCGATCTTCATGCCCAACCCCGCCAGGATCGACGACATGTTGGCGATGGTCTGCTCCAGAGGCAGGTCCTTGCCGGCGATGTAAGTGGTGGTGTCGGCCACCGGCATCAGCAGGCCCTGGGCATCGGCGTCGAGGTTGTCGACTTCCTCGATGATGAACTGCGGACCGGTCTGCACCACCTTCTTGACCGTGCAGCGGTCGATGGAGCGCAGGATGCCCTGACGGTCCTTCTCGGAAATGTCCTCGGGCAGCTCGACCTGGATCTTGAAGATCTGGTTGTAGCGGTTCTCCGGGTCGACGATGTTGTTCTGCGAAAGACGGATGTGCTCGGTGGGGATATTGCGTGTCTGGCAGTACAACTTCACGAAGTAAGCCGCGCACAAGGCCGACGACGCCAGGAAGTAGTCGAACGGCCCCGGCGCCGAGCCATCGCCTTTATAGCGGATCGGCTGGTCGGCGATTACCGTGAAGTCGTCGAACTTGGCTTCAAGACGTAGGTTGTCGAGAAAATTGACCTTGATTTCCATGCGGGATTACCGTGATTTAAGCGTGCAAAACGAAATTGGCCGGCATTATCCGGGTTTTCGACCCGGAAGTCCTGTTTGTCTGCACCGGCATCATCGTTGCTGGCTTGCGCATTTCACCGAATTACTTGCCTGATCCTCCTGACCTGCACCCCGCACCAGACCAGCGGTCACCCTCCTGTGCTAGCGTTTCTGGGTCAGGGAACAGTGTATTCCCAGCCCACCCAGAACATGCGACAGCAACCGATGATCAGCAGGTGAACCATGGAACTACGGATCAACCAGAAGACCTATCAGGTCGAGACCGATGCGGACACGCCCTTGCTGTGGGTGATCCGTGACGACCTGGGCCTGACCGGCACCAAGTACGGCTGCGGCCTGGCCCAATGTGGCGCCTGCTCGGTGCTGGTGGACGGCAATGTGGTGCGCGCCTGCGTGACGCCGGTGGCAGGCGTGGTCGGCCGCGAGGTGACCACCATCGAGGCCATCGAAACCGACGAGGTGGGCAAACGCGTGGTGGCTGCCTGGGTCGAGCACCAGGTGGCTCAGTGCGGCTACTGCCAGTCCGGCCAGGTGATGGCTGCCACGGCTCTGCTCAAGCACACCCCGAAACCCAGTGACGAGCAGATCGATGCGGCAATGGTCAACCTGTGCCGCTGCGGCACCTACAACGCCATCCATGCGGCGGTGCATGCGCTGGCCGAAGGGGGTAAGGCGTAATGAAACCTCGGATCGACACCCCTGAAGACCTGCTGAAGCTAACGGCGGGTGAAACGGTCAACCTGTCGCGCCGACGCTTCCTGGCCAGCAGCGCGGTAGGCGCGCTGGTCCTGGGCTTCGGCTTGCCACTGGGCTCGGCCCGGATCCAGGCCGCAACCGCTGCCCCCGAAGCGCGCGGCACCCAGGTTCCGGCATTTCTGGAAATCCGCCCGGACAGCACCGTGCGCCTGCTGTGCCCATTCATGGAAGGCGGCCAGGGCATCTACACCGCCATGGCGCAGATCGTCGGCGAAGAACTGGATGCCGACCCCGCCACCTTCGTGCTCGACAGTGCACCGCCCGGCGAAACCTATGTGGTGATGGAAAACGGCATGCGCATTACCGGTGGCAGCATGTCGGTGCGCATGAGCTACCCGACCATGCGCCGCCTCGGCGCCCTGGCCCGGGCCATGCTCCTGCAGGCCGCCGCTCAACAGCTGGGCGTGCCGGTCGGCGAGCTGTCCACCGAGCCTGGCAAAGTCGTCCATGCCGCATCTGGCCGTTCGCTGGCCTACGGTGAGCTGGCAGGGCGCGCCATGGACCTGCCGGTGCCGGACCCTGCCAGCATCAAGCTGCGCGACCCCAGTCAGTTCCGTTGGATCGGCAAACCGGTGCGCCGGGTCGATGCCTATGACAAGTCCACCGGCAAGGCGCTGTATACCATCGATATCAAGGTCGACGACATGCTCCACGCCGCCGTGCAACATGCGCCACGCTTGGGCATGACCGTCGGCAACCTGCGCAACGAGGACCAGGTCAAGGCCATGAAAGGCGTGCATTCGGTGCACCGCCTGCCTGGCGCCGTTGCGGTGGTGGCCGAGCGCTGGTGGCACGCCAAGCGTGCGGTCGAGGCCCTTCAGGTCGACTGGCAAGAACCTGCCGCCGACTCAAAAGTGCGGGCCATGCCGGCCGACTTCTCCAGCGACGCCTACCGCGACCACCTGGCTGCCCAGCAAGGACCGGCCCGTGATGACGAGGTAGAGGGAGACGTGGCCAAGGTACTGGCCGAAGCCAAGACCACGGTCGAGGCCACCTACCACAACCAGTACCTGAACCATGCCCAATTGGAGCCGCCGTCGGCCATCGCACGCTTCAACCCGGATGGCTCGCTGGAAGTCTGGCTACCCAACCAGGCGCCGGACATGTTCCGCGACGACATCGCCAAGCGCACCGGCCTGGACCCGGCACGCATCACCCTGCACTCACCGCTGCTGGGTGGCTTCTTCGGGCGACACTTCCTGTACGACTCGGCCAACCCCTACCCACAGGCCATCGCGCTGGCCAAGGCGGTCGGCCGACCGGTCAAGCTCATCTGGAGTCGCGAGGAAGAGTTCCTGCGCGACGTGCATCGGCCCATGGCGGTGGTCAAGTTTCGCGCCGCGCTGGATGCCGAGGGCCTGCCAGTCGCCATCGAGGCCGTCAGTGCCACCGAGGGTCCAACCGAGGCGCTGGCCGGCAAGCAGGGCGAGAAGATCGACCCTACCGCGCTGGAAGGGCTGTCCGGCAAGGCCTATGCCATTGCCAACAAGCGCATTGCGCAGATCTATGTGAAAGGTCCGGTGATGCTTGGCTACTGGCGCTCGGTGGGCAATTCGCTGAACGATTTCTTCTACGAGGCATTTCTCGACGAATTGGCCGACAAAGGCGGCAAGGACCCGTTCGAACTGCGCCTGCAGTTGCTCAAAGGTAACCCACGGCTGACCCAACTGCTGCAGGCTGTCGGTGAGCTTTCCGGCGGCTGGAAGCGCGGCCCGTTCACCGCCGAAGATGGCAGCAAGCGCGCCCGTGGCGTGGCCATGGCCTCTCCGTTCGGCTCCGAGGCAGCGGTCATCGCCGAGGTCTCCATCGAGAATGGCCAGGTCAAGGTGCACGACATCTGGCAGGCCATCGACCCTGGTAGCATCGTCAACCCGGCGATCATCGAAGCGCAGGTCAACGGTGCAGTGGCCCTGGGGCTGTCTCAGGCGCTGCTTGAGGAAGCGGTGTACGTCGACGGCAAGCCCAAGGCGCGCAACTACGACTTGTACCCGATCCTGCCACCGTCGCGGATGGCAAACGTGCATGTGCGGATCGTGGAAAGCGGCGCGAAGATGGGCGGCATCGGCGAACCACCACTGCCGGCAGTCGCCCCGGCTGTGGCCAACGCCGTGGCGCGGCTGACCGGCCAGCGCATTCGCAGCATGCCCCTTAGCCGTTACACCTTCAGCTGACCGAGCAAGGATTGCCCATGACCCAAAGCCGTTTCGCAAGCACCGCAGGCTGGCTCGCGCTGCCCTGCCTGGTGGCGGCAGGCCTGCTGGCCTGGTATGTCAGCCGCGAGCCCGCCTCGCCGTTCCAGAACCAGCCCATCACCCAACATGAGCCGTCGCTGATCAGCCGCGGCGAGTACGTGGCCAGGCTCAGCGACTGCGTGGCCTGCCACAGCTTGCCTGGGCAGGCTCCCTTCGCAGGCGGACTGGAAATGGCCACCCCGCTGGGTGCCATCCATGCCACCAACATCACCCCCGACCGCGCTACCGGCATCGGCAACTACAGCCTTGCCGACTTCGACCGCGCCGTGCGCCACGGGGTCGCGCCGGGTGGACGCAGGCTCTACCCGGCCATGCCCTACCCCTCCTACGCCAAGCTCAGTGACGACGATGTGCGTGCGCTGTACGCCTTCTTCATGAAAGGCGTGCAACCGGCCAACCAGCCCAACCTCCCTGGCGAGATTCCCTGGCCGCTGAACCTGCGTTGGCCGATTGCGCTGTGGAACGGGCTGTTCGCCCCCGACATGCCCTATGCGGAAAAACCCGCACAGGATGCCCAGTGGAACCGCGGCGCCTACATCGTCCAGGGTCCGGGCCATTGCGGCAGTTGCCACACCCCACGGGGCCTGGCGTTCAACGAAAAAGCCCTGGACGAGGCTGGCGACACGTTCCTGTCCGGCGCCCTGCTCGATGGCTGGTATGCGCCAAGCCTGCGTGCTGACCCGAACACTGGCCTGGGGCGCTGGAGCGAGGCCGACATCGTGCAGTTCCTCAAGACCGGTCGCAACCAACACACGGTTGTGTTCGGCTCGATGACCGAGGCCTTCAACAACTCCACCCAGTTCATGAATGACCAGGACCTGGCAGCGATCGCCCATTACCTGGCGTCGTTGCCTGGCGACCCGCAACGTGACGGCACGCCGTGGCAGTACCAGGCCGTCGCTGCCGACGCCCAGCCGGACACGCCAGGCGCGCACACCTACATTACCCGCTGCGCCGCCTGCCATGGCCTGGACGGCAAAGGCCAGAAAGAGTGGATGCCACCGCTGGCTGGCGCCACGTCGGCGCTGGCCAAGGAGCAAGCATCGGCAATCAATATCACCCTCAATGGCTCGCAGCGGGTGGTCACGGCCGGGCTGCCGGATGCCTATCGCATGCCGGCGTTCCGCGAACAGCTATCCGACCAGGAGATTGCCGAAGTATTGAGCTATATCCGCACCACCTGGGGCAACCATGGCGGCGCGGTCGATGCCCCGGCAGTGGCCAAGCTGCGCGGGCACACCGACCCAGCCAGTAGCAGCCCGATCATTCTGCATATGCGTTGAACAGGATTGACCGATGGAAAGTATCGACCTGCTGGTCCTACGCACCGCCCGAGACTGGCTGCAAGCCGGCGAGTCCGTGCTGCTTGCCACGGTGGCTCGGACCTGGGGCTCGTCGCCCAGGCCCGTCGGCTCGATGATGGCCCTGCGCAACGACGGTCGAGTGGTTGGCAGCGTTTCCGGTGGCTGTATCGAGGACGACCTCATTCATCGCCACACCACCGCCTATGGCGGCAGCGGAATTGCGCAACGAAGCCCGCAAGTGCTGCGCTACGGCGTCAGCGCCGATGAAGCTCATCGCTTCGGCCTGCCGTGTGGCGGCACCTTGGAACTGATCCTGGAGGCCAACCCAGCATGGCGCAGCCTGGATCAACTTTTGGTCCAGCTCGACGCCGGCAACCTGGTACAGCGCACGCTGGAAGTTGGCACTGGCGAGGCTCGGCTGAACGTTACCGATACGCCGGTCCCGTTCAGCTTCGACGGCCAACGCATGGTCAATACCTTGGGGCCAGGCTACCGCCTGCTGCTGATAGGCGCTGGTGTGCTGGCCGAGTACCTGGCGACCATGGCTTTATTCAATGGCTTCAAGGTGTCGGTCTGTGACCCGCGCCCGGAGTACATGGATGGCTGGAACGTTGCCGGTGTCGAGAAGCTCGTCGGCATGCCGGATGACGTGGTGCGCGCCTACGCCGCCGACATGCGTACCGCCATCGTTGGCCTGAGCCACGACCCCAAGCTCGACGACCTGGCCTTGCTCGAAGCCCTGCGAGGCCCGGCGTTCTATATCGGCGTTATCGGATCGCGGCGCAACAATGAGCTGCGCCGCGCGCGTTTGATCGAACACTTCGGCGAGAGCGAAACCTCGCTGCAGCGCCTGCACGGCCCCATCGGCATCTACATCGGCAGCAAGACCCCGGCCGAAATCGCCGTCAGCGTCATGGCCGAGTTGCTCGCGGCCAAGAATGGCGTGGTACTGCCTGGCACCCTCGATGTCAGCCAGGCCAAGTACGCCCAAGAGGAGGGCGCGTGACGGCGGGCCTGGCGACCTGCGCAGCACTGGTACTGGCGGCTGGGCGGGCAACGCGCTTTGGCAGCGACAAACGCGTCGCCGCCCTGCCCTCGGGCCAGACACTGCTGGCCGAGACACTCAGGCAAGCGCTTGAGCACTTCGACGAAGTGTTGGTGGTGGTGCGCCCGGGGGATGAGCCACAGCGACTGGGCATCGGGCCAGACGCGAAGCTCGTCTACGCCGCGCACGCCGAAAACGGCCTGTCAGCCAGCCTGGCCGCCGGCATCCAAGCGCTGCAGGCGTCGCGGGCCCAGGCGGTGGCGATCATGCTTGGGGACATGCCTTGGGTAACAGCGCACACACTGCGACGCCTGCGCGCCGAGGCCAGCGAAACGCATATCGTGATGCCGTTCCACCAGGACGAGCGCGGCCATCCGGTGCTGTTCGGGCGGGCGTTCTGGCCGGCGCTTGAATGCGTGCAGGGTGACCAGGGTGGTCGGCAGGTCATTCTGGACAACCGGCATGCCTGGCGCAGGGTGGACGTGGAAGATTCCGGCGTCTTGCGGGATGTCGATACCCCGACTGATTTGCTCGGTTAGGGTCAGAAGGGGCCGCGGTGCTGGCCATCGTGGGCCAGCCTCCTTCAGGGTTGCGCCGCGTTCTTCTGTTGTTTTTTCCAGCGCTCGAGGTTTTGCTCAAGCCATTGCGCCGGCAGCGGCCCATCGACGATCGCTTTCATTTTCTGCGCCAGCTGTTGCCGAAGCAGAGGCTGGTTGCACGGCGATTGATGTGACAGCGCCAGATACAGCCCCTCGCTGGCCACCGGTGGCTCCAACACCTTCAGCAGCGGGTCCATGCCCAGCGTACGCGCCAGCGCCATGCCGGGGTATTGCTCGTAGACCACATAGTCGTTGCGCTTGTGCAGCAGTTTCTCGAAGGCTTGCCTGGCGCTGGGCACCGCTTCGAGGTTCAGGTGTGCCTTGGCGTAGTCGTCGAACTGCTGGCCATGGCTGTTGCTGACCAAGGTCCCGCCCTTGAGTCCTTGCAGGTCAGCCCACCCCTGATAGGCAAAGACGCTGTCCTGGCGCACCCAGACCACGCTGGGCGTATGCAGGAACGCCGGCATCACGAAATCCATCACCTGTTGCCGCGCCTGGGTCAGGAAGTAGCCCGCCATGAGGTCGATACGGCCAGTGCGTACTTCCTCCTGCGCCCGGGACCAAGGCCCGGTATACAACACCTGTACCTCCAGGCCCAGGCTTCTGCCCAGGTGCAGGAGCAGGTCGGCATTGGCGCCGATCAGCTGCCGTGGATTGTCCGGGTCACGCCACAGGTAAGGCGGATACTCGGGATTACCTGTTGCAGTGAGATAATGGCAGTCTCGCGCCGCCAGTGCCGTCTTTGGTAGCACCGCCAGGACGCAGACCAGCAGAATCGCCAGGCAAGGACCACGCTCGTCCATGTACGACCCTCGGCACGGTTGGCATTCGACGGCCGGACATGAATGCCATCGCTGCCATGGTTCAATGGCAGCGATGGCATCGCAAGCCGCTCGCATCAGACAGTCTGGACCATCGACGGCCAGCTGCCAGGCCGCTTTTGGCATCACAGGTAAAAGCCACGAGCGGCTACCCGATGAACCATCCAATCGCACAACAGGGCCGATGCCGTGGGCGCGTGCTCCTGTCAGAGATGGCGAGTGATACCGCCATCGACCTTGATGTTCTGCCCGGTGATGTAAGCGGCACCCTCCCCGGCCAGGAAGGCAATGGTCGCTGCAATTTCCTCGCAGGTACCGTAGCGCTTGAGCGGTACGCTGTCGCGGCGCTGCTCGGTGGCGGGCAGACTGTCGATCCAGCCTGGCAAGACATTGTTCATGCGGATGTTATCGCCGGCGTAGGTATCGGCGAAAATCTTGGTGAACGCGGCCAGACCTGCGCGGAACACCGCCGAAGTGGGGAACATGTCGCTGGGCTCGAATGCCCAGGCCGTCGAAATATTGATGATCACTCCACCGCCCTGGCGCTGCATGATAGGCGTGACCAGGCGGGACGGACGGATGGCGTTGAGCAGATAGGTGTCCATACCCAGGTGCCAGTCGGCGTCGGAGATTTCCAGGATCGGCGCGCGCGGGCCGTGACCTGCGCTGTTGACCAGCACGTCGACACGGCCCCATTTTTCCGCCACGGCATCGACCAGGCGCTGGAGATCCTCATTCGACTGATTGCTACCGGTCACGCCGACGCCTCCCAGTGCGTTGGCCAACGCCTCACCTTTGCCCGACGATGAGAGGATGCCGACCTTGAAGCCATCCGCTGCCAGACGCCACGCAGCTGCCGCGCCCATACCACTGCCGCCTGCCGTGATGATCGCTACTTTTTCTATGGACATGTTGCCTCCTCTGGATGGACATCGTGTGAATTGATGTCATCACACTAGCAGCAGAGTCGCCGGTGAGGGAGGCAGCCGAAGTTGGTTCTGGCAGTAGCAAAACTACTGTCTACAGATGAGCCTGACGCAACAGCCAATCCTTGACCACCGCCAAACCTGGCGGTGTACCAGCCTTGCGTGGCCAGACCAGATAGAACGCCTTATCGAGCCGCAACTGCTGGGCAAACACTTGCTCCAGTCGTCCGGCATCGATGTCTCCTTGAACGAACATCTGGCTGGCCAAGGCAATGCCCTGGCCGTTGATGGCAGCTTCGATGGCCAGCGACGTCTGGTTGAACCGCACGTTTTTCGCCGTGCCCTGGGCGTGCTGCGCAAACAACGCACCGGTAAATTCTGGCCAGAAATCATGCGCATCATGCAGCATCACGAAGTCCTGCAATGCCTCGAAGCTGTCGGGGGCCCCCTTGCTGGCCAGCAACCGTGGGCTGGCCACCGCCACGATCCGCTGGTCCATCAGCAACTCGGTATTCAGCCCTGGCCCGAACGGGGGCTGGCCATAGCGCACCGCCAAATCGACACTATCCGTGCTGAAGTGCGAGAGCTTGTCCGTGGCCAGTACGCGCAGGTCGATATCCGGGTAGTCCTCGGCGAAGGCACCCAACCTTGGGATCAGCCACTTCGAGGCAAAGGAGGGGGTGACGCTGACCGTGAGGTGAAGCGGCTGCGGCCTGAGCAGACGGGTCGCCTCGTCGATCATGGACAAGGCGCTGCGCACGCGGCTGGCGTAGGAGCGCCCGGCATCGGTCATGCCTAGCCCTCGCGGCAAGCGCTCGAACAGACGAATCTCCAGGCTGGCTTCCAGCCCGCGAATCTGCTGGGCCACCGCAGCCTGGGTAACACCCAGTTCCTCGGCCGCCAGGCGAAAGTTCAGATGGCGCGCAACCACTTCGAACACCCGTAGGGCGTTCAACGATGGCAGGTTCGGGAAGCCTTCGGGCATAGGGAGCGATGTCTGTTAGTTAAGTAAGGAGCGTGGTCTGCCCCAGGAGCACGGCGGCGCGAGCAGGACAACTGGGACAGCGACTCGAGGAAGCTAGCCTCAAACTGCCGCCAAATAAACCGGCAGCGGAAGAAAAAGTCACGCACAGGTTGATGCGACGCCACCGCTTATCGGGCGGTTACACAAAATATCAGGGCACTGAGTGCTGGGAGTGTGTTGGGCTGACTATGCTGGTGCTTAGCTACCGGCAATTGGCTATTGCACGCTTGCGCATGGAACGTTGTAGCTCGCCACACCTTCTTCAGGCGCTACCCGCGCTGGGGTGGTTGGGCTTATCACGAGGACGATTCAAACATGCAGACCTCGGAACGAACGCCCCCGCTTACCCCTCATTCACTGATATCGCAATGGCCAACCCTGGTCTTGTGGGCATACCTTCTGTCCCCCCTGTTGATACGGGGCATTGCCAACCAGCAGCATGCGAGCATCGACTTGCTGGCCCTCTATAACCTTGCCATCTCCGGGCTTTGGCTGGTGTTGCTGCGGCTCGTTTCGTCCAATCAGTTCAAAGTCCACGCGCTGCTGCTGCCCTTCTACCTGCTGGCCACGATCGACCTGTTCCTGGTACTGAACTTCAACTCCCGGTTGACTGCTGCCTATGTATTCATTGCCCTGACCAATTACAAGGAGGCGAGCGATTTCGCAGCCACCTACTGGAAGCCGGTCGTCTCGGTGCTGGCCATATTCGCCCTGTGCTACGGCCTGGGACTGGCCGGGCTGTACAAACGGCGCTACTACAGAAGCCCGGCCCTCGCCTTGTTGACGGCCTGCACCCTGCTGCTAGGTTACGGCGCCTACTTCTACAAGACAGTCAAACTCAACAGCCTTGGCACAAGTGCAGTCCTGGACCTTGCCGCAAAGGACCAGAGCACGCCGTTCGGCTACCTGTCGCAGATCGGCCTGACCACCTACCTGCACATGCAATCCCAGGAACACATCAGCAAACGTCGCACCGCGAAGATCGACATCATCAGCCAGGCCGACGAAGCGAGTATCGAAACAGTGGTGTTCGTGATCGGCGAATCGTCACGGCCACATAACTGGTCACTCTATGGCTACCACAAACCCACCACGCCGAACCTCGACCGGCAAAAGGGTATCTACAGGCTGGACAACGTGTGCACCACCTCGCCGTATACGTCGGTGGCCGTTCCCGCCATGCTCAGCCTGTCGCCCATTTCCAACTGGGACATGATTGCCTCGACCCAATCACTGGTCGGCATCTACCGAAAAGCGGGCTACGACACCCACTGGCTTTCGGTCCAGGAAGTCGACAGCTTCGGCGGCATCATCCCGCACATCGCCGCGGAAGCGCAGTACCGTCAGTATTTCGAACGCAGTCATGACGGCGCCCTGCTTCCTGCCTACGAAAAAATAGTACGCGACGGCGGCACGCGCAAACAGGCGATCTTCATCCACATCAAGGGCAGCCACTTCGACTACGCCCGGCGCTACCCCGACAACTTCAAGCAATTCAAACCGGCCAGCGGCAGTGCGAAAGACCAGATCACCGCAGACTACGACAACACCATTCTGTACACCGACTGGCTGCTGAACAGCCTCATCACCCAACTGCAGGCCCGTCGACGGCCTGCCCTGCTGGTCTACGCGTCCGACCATGGCGAAAATATCCTGGACGATCACCGCGAGCTGCTGGGTCATGGCATCGGCAATGAATACGACCTGGCGGTCTCTTCGTTCATCTGGGCATCCGACAACCTGCCGGCACCGCTCAACCTCAGGCTCGCAAAACTCAAGGACCGGGCCGACCAACCCATCAGTACCTCTTCGCTACCCCATACGCTGCTTGGTATCACAGGTGTGCTGACCAATGAATACAACAGCGCCCACGACCTGATGACCGATGCGTTTGTACCGTCCAAATGCCCGTACTTGCTTGGCTCAGGGTATGTACCGTCGTTCAAGTTCAGCACCCGCTAGCGATCGGTCGCATGTTCATCAAATCGATTGAACATCTGCGAAAAACACGCTTCAAACGAAGATACCAATCGCCACCTGCGAGGAGCCTGTCATGACCCGCGTCCAATCTGGACAGCGACCGCCCATGGGGACGCCACGCCCATGAAAATGCCCGGTCGCTCGCCCAATGCCTGCCTACAACTAGACTATGTGCGCGATACGCTTTTCGGGCCCGTGGCCCAGAGCGTCGAATGCCAATGCCAACTGGCCGCCCTCACGCTCCAGGGCCGCCCCGCGTTACGCCTGCACATCTGCCCCCCGCTGCCAGATAAAGTCGACCGTGCCCATAGCGTCGCCTTCATCTGGGACGGGCGAGACTACCGTGGAGTGGTACGGGACCATGGAAAGTGCGGAGACGGCGGGCTGAACCTGTTGCTCGAACTGCAGTAGCGGGGATCGCCCCCGGCCAGCTTGGGCCAGCCGGGGCTAGACACTGTCAGGCAATGGCTTTCAGCACCGTTGGCTGTGCGTCACGAAGGGCGTGCAACTGACTGACCAGATGCACCAGGTCACGGCAACTGTTCAGATTCTGCAGCGGGATCGATGTCAACGTTACACCGTCATCGAGCGATTGTCCCTGGCCAAGGCGGATTGTCAGGGTGGCGCCGTCCGGGCAGCTTACCTCGCAACGATCGGGCAGGCAGGCTTGCTCGATCATCTGCCGCATCTCTAGCATCGAAACTCCAATCAACGACATGGTACGACCCTCTCTGTACTGGATGGCCTGTGGTGTGAGTACGCCTTTGCCGCGTGGGGTGCCAATTGATAATGCGCATGTCCAAGCGGCACTCCATGTGCCTGAACAATGATCGGCTCAGATATCCCTAAGCACCTTAGTGGAAGAATGCGATCCGGGCCGGGTGGTTCGACTGGATGCTGGCAGTTCGCGACGGGCGGTCAGTGCGCGGCACCGTCGCGGTCCTCGGCCATCTGTCCGAACCGACCGGCATGGAAGTCATCGAACGACTCGGCGATCTCGACCTGACTGTTCATCACGAACGGACCATAGCCCACTATCGGTTCGTCGATCGGCTCACCACTGAGCAGCAACACACTGCTGTCCTGCTGCGCCTCGATCACCACATGCTCTCCGTCGCGCTCGAACAGCACCAGGCTGGCCGGGCCGGCTTCTCGCTCGCCGTTGGCGCGCAGCATACCGCGCAACACCACCAGAGCGGCCGTGCGCCCCTGCGCCACCGGCAACTGCAGCGAAGTACCGGCTTTCAGGCGCAAGTCCCAGACGTCCATCGGGGTAAAGGTGCGGGCGGGGCCTCGCCGGCCTTCGTACTCACCGGCAATCACCCGGACACTGCCCCCCTCATGCGCCAACGGCACCACAGGAATGTCAGAGGCCAGCAGCGTCTGGTAGCCCGCAGCGGCGCGCTTGTCCCGCGCAGGCAGGTTGACCCAAAGTTGCACCATTTCGAGGGTACCGCCTTGGCGCGCGAACGCTGGCGAATGGAATTCTTCGTGAATGATGCCATTGGCGGCGGTCATCCATTGCACGTCGCCTGGGCCGATCAGGCCGCCGGCACCCGTGGAGTCACGGTGCTCCAGTTCGCCCTGGTAGACGATTGTCACGGTCTCGAAGCCCCGGTGCGGGTGCTGCCCAACCCCACGCCGGTCATGGGTGGGCGTGAAGTCATGGGGCCCCGCGTAGTCCAACAGCAGGAATGGGCTGATCTGGCTGGCCAGGTTGTCATAGGTGAACAGGCTGCGTACCGGAAAACCGTCCCCCACCCAGTGCGCATGGGGGCTGCGGTGGATACCCAGAATCGTTTTCATGAGAAGTCTCCTCTCTCGGCTGAGCTCACCTTAACAACCATGTCAATCCGCCGGAAGACGGCTCAAATGGCATGGATCGTTCCACTGACAGGACAATACGCTCATTGGTGAAGAAAGGAGAGCACCTGTTCCGCCGCCATGACAGGGTCTTCCTGCATGAAGCAGTGACCACCGGGTACGGGTAGCGCGGTGACATTGGCATTGAGCGTGGCCAGGCGGTTTACCGAGCGAGGGACGAAGGGATAGGTGTGCTCGCCGTACAGCACCAGGGTCGGCACCTGGATACGGGCAAGATTGGGCCACATGCGGGTGGGGAAAGAACTGAATATCTCCACTTCGCGGCTGGGCCGGCACTTGAGCACCACCCCTTCCCCGCAGTCACCGATAGCGTGTTCGACGTAGGCCTGCAGCGCTGCGGCGCTCCACCCCTTGAAGATACCCCGCCCTTGAAGCGAGGCCAGTGCGGCTTCGCGATCCGGCCAGTGACTGCGGCGGCTGGCCGCCTTGCGCGCCAGGGCATGACGACGATGCAGGCCAACCATCGCGGCCGCGCCCATGACCCCGATCATCCGCCGACTGAACAATACCGGGTCAAGCAAAACGGCTCGCGTGAAGGCCTGCGGGTCGCTGGCCAGCATCAGCCCGGTGAGCACGCCACCGAAGCTATGCCCGACGGCATATCGAGGTACATCGCCATATTCGCCGCGTCCCGCTTCGAAGGCCTCCAAGGCCAGTGCCGCCGTGCGGTTCCAGCCCAGAAAATCACCGCCGTGGTCGCTGTCTCCATGCCCCTGCACGTCGCTCAGCCACAAGTCGAAATGCTCTGCCAGACGCATCAACAGTGGCTGGTAAGCCAGGCTGCAAAAACCATTGCCATGGAGAAAATGCACCAGCGGCTTGCCACTGGCCGGCGAACGCCAGCCGCGCAAGGTGAAACCTTCGGTGCAGGTATGGGACCAGGGAATCAACTCCATCGGCGCGCGCTACTCATCGTTCTAGGAAAACGCCGATTCTACAAACAGCAACGGGTACAGCGAAATCACCAGCAACAAGGCCATCAGGACATTGAACAGCATCAGCCAGCGCGGGTTCTGCAGCACATTGCGCAAGGCGCTGCCGAACATCACCCAGACCCCGACGCTGGGCAGGTTGACCAGGGCGAACACCGCAGCGATCACGATGACATTGAGCACATAGCCTTGGGCCGGTGTGTAAGTGGTGATCGCCCCCACGGCCATTACCCAGGCCTTGGGATTGACCCATTGAAACGCTGCCGCGCCCCAGAACCCAAGGGGCTTGCGGGCGCCGGAAGAAGAGCTGCCGACCGGTCCGGAGGTGGCGATTTTCCAGGCCAGGTAAAGCAAGTAAACGGCGCCGGTATAACGCAGCACGGTATACAGCGGCGGCCAGGCCTTGAACACTTCGCCCAGGCCAAAGCCCACCGCCAGCACCATCACCATGAAGCCGACACTGATTCCGATGGCGTGGGGAATGGTCCGACGCACGCCGAAGTTCACCCCCGACGCCAGCAACATGGTGTTGTTCGGCCCTGGGGTGATGGAGGAAACGAAGGCGAATAACATGAAGGCCATGAGCAAATCGGCAGAGGCAAGCATGATCGGCATTCCGCATTTATTGTCGTTGCTGCCACACTAGCCGAGTCGCCCTGACTGCAACCGATACAGTTGGGTTAAATTAAACAGATACAAATCACTGTACCGACCCGCGATGTTCTCCACCCACAAGGACGCCCCATGAGCCTCAACATCCGCCCTGCCGTTCGTAGCGATGCTGCGCAGATTTTGGCCTTCATCACCGAGCTCGCCGACTACGAACGTGCCCGCCACGAAGTGGTCGCCTCCCTAGCCGACATCGAGCACAGCCTGTTCGACGAGGGCAGCACGGTGCATAGCCTGATCTGCGAGCGAGACGGCCGGGCCATCGGCTTTGCCGTGTATTTCTACAGTTACTCGACCTGGCTGGGGCGCAACGGCATCTACCTGGAAGACCTGTACATCACCCCCGAGCAACGCGGCGATGGCGCAGGACGGCAACTGCTGCGGCACATTGCCCGTGAGGCGGTGGCAAACCAGTGTGGGCGCCTGGAGTGGAGCGTGCTGGACTGGAACGAGCCCGCCATCGGGTTCTACAAATCGTTGGGCGCAGAGGCCCAGGATGAGTGGGTCCGGTATCGGATGGAGGGTGAAACCTTGCTGGGCTTCGCCCACGGCTGAGGCGGAACGGCCTGGCAGCCCAACTCGCTGTGACAATCGGCGTCACGGGGATTATGCTCTGTAGGCATGTCCCCACGTTTCAATATGTGAGCGCCGAATATGAAAATCGATGACATGGACGCCTTCGTGGCGGTCATCCGTTGCCAGTCGACCAACCTTGCCGCCGAGGCCCTGCAACTGACCCAGCCGGCCATCACGCGCCGGGTGCAGAACTTCGAGCAAGACCTGGGCGCCACCCTCCTCGACCGCAACACCAAACCGCTCAGACCGACACCCATGGGACTGCGGGTATACGAGCAGTGCAAGGCCATCCTGCGCGAGATCGACTCGCTGCGCGAATTGGTGGCCAACGACGGTGCACCGTCCGGCACCCTGCGACTTGGCGTGCCACAGACACTGGGCGATGTGATATTGCTCGATGCCCTGGCGCAGTTGCGCGAAACCTATCCGCAACTGCGTACCCAAGTCACCAGCGGTTGGGGCAGCAGCCTGATCGCCCGTATGGAAAATGGCGAACTCGACGCCGCTGCGGCGCTGTTCCCGCCGGGCAAGATTTTCCCGGAGGGCATCGCCAGCCAGTCGGTTGCACGAATGCCGTTGCGAGTAGTGGCTGCCAAGGGGAGTGCCAGCAAACGTAGCTTCAAGCTCAAGGACTGCTACACCCGCGGCTGGGTACTCAACCCCGATGGTTGCGGCTTTCGCGCCGGGTTGCAGCGGGCGCTGAGCGAACAGGGCCTGAGCCTGACGATCAACCTGGAGACCTTCGGTACCGAGTTGCAACTGGGCCTGGTCGCCACAGGCCAAGGACTGGGCCTTGTGCCAGAACCGCTGCTGGAGGGCAGCCGCCATCGCGATGCACTGGAGGTGGTCAATGTGTCCGACTTCAAGCCGCAGGTCGACTTGTGGTTGTTCCACCCCCGATACCTGGGGAATCTGCAAGAGCCGGTTGAGTTGTTCGGGGAAATCGCGGGCAATCGATTGAAAGCGGAGTGAGCTCGCCCGCTCCTATCGCCGGCCCTTGTGAGAGTGGGCTTGCAAGGGGCGAGCCGATCCGCGCCGGCACCATCACTAAATGCACATACCGCATAAATAAGAAATTATTTTATTCTCAAAACAAATAATTAGCATAGAACCAAAAAGACTTTTACAGCATCCGCTCCTACGAATACGTTCTTTGAAACCTAACGTGTTCCAGGGATGGATGAATGCCCCATGAGTCACCCCCGTCCACGCCCCGCAAGACGATATGGTGCTCGGCCAGACCGTGCGCACTGCGCTGGCGGAGGTGGCCGCAAGAGCCAATCGGTGATCACCGGCCAATTGCAACTGGACGAGCCGGCCGATGCGATGGGGCCTGATCGCTCGGCCCAGCCTCAAGGTCACCGCCCGGAGCCACTTCCTGTCGGACATCCGCTCTATCGCCATCGGCGGGTGTACCTGTCGCCTCACGCCTCGGTGATTTTCGAAGAAGGCTACCTCGCCCTGCAGGACGCCTTCCTCGACAACTGTGCCCGTTACCCCAAGCAAGCCCCGCTGCGCGGGTGGACACCCAGCGCGGCTACCGTTCCTGACTTCTGGAGAGCATCATGAGTTCATTGTCTGCGGTATCCCCCAACGAAAGCGGCGTGCGCCAGCGGGTCGGCGCCGAGGAATGGGAGGTGCGAGTCAAGCTCGCCGCAGCCTACCGGCTGGCGGCACTGTTCCGCTGGACCGACCATATCTACACACATTTTTCGGCCCGCGTACCTGGGCCGGATGAACACTTCCTGATCAACGCGTTTGGCCTGTTGTTCGACGAAATCACCGCCTCGAACCTGGTGAAGGTGGATGTCGACGGCACGATCATCGACGACCCACTGAGCCTGGGCATCAACCAGGCCGGCTACGTGATTCACAGCGCTATCCATCGTGCCCGCCCCGACCTCAAGGCGGTGCTGCATACCCATACCCGTGACGGTGCCGCCGTGTCGGCCCAGCGCAAGGGTCTGCTGCCGATCTCGCAACATGCCCTGGCTTACTACAGCCGGGTGGCCTACCACGACTATGAAGGCGTCGCGCTGGACCTTGACGAGCAACAACGACTGGTGGCCAACCTGGGCACCGGCAATATCCTGATTCTGCGCAATCACGGCCTGCTGACGGGCGGCATCAGTGTCGAGCATGCCTTTCGCGAACTGCATGGGCTGGAGCGCGCCTGCAACATCCAAGTGGCGGCGCAAGTTGGCGGCCATGATCAGTTGTTGCATGCATCGCCGGCAGCGATCGCCAAGGTCCATGAGCAATCCAAGCGGTTTTCCGATGGGCAGGGTGAGGGCATCAAGCGGCACTGGGATGCACTGATTCGGCAACTGGACCGGGAGGGGCTTGATTACCAGCGCTGATTGGATCGGCCTCATCGACTGCACGTCGGCGGCGTTCTGGATCGGCACCCAAGCCCATCGCAAAAAATTACAATAATGCATTTATATCTATATTTTTTATGAATCATAAACATAATTAGAATAGAACCACAAAGCCTTTCACAACCTCACCCCACAACCGCTAAGTTCACTGCAGACCGACCCCTTTCCTGGCGGAGGCCGACAACCACCCACTTCCCGGCCGCCTGGCTCGCCTCGACCGGACAGACGCGGCGGCCTGAGCCCACCACGACAGAGAGTTCTGATTCATGAGTCTCGAATTCATCGGCCTCATCGGCCCCCAGGAAGGTAGCGAATCGCAGGCGCCGCGTGGCCCGCTGGTCGACCTCGAATTCATCAGGGCCTTTTCCCACGCCCAGGAATACGGCGGTTTCGACAAAGCGTTGCTGGCAGTCAACACCAGCGAGCCGGACTCGCTGATTCTGGCCAGCTATGTGGCGGCGCTAACCGAGCGCATCGGCCTGCTGGTGGCGCACCGCCCCGGGTTCCAAGCGCCGACGTTCGCCGCTCGACAGCTCGCCACCCTCGACCAGCTCAGCCGTGGCCGCGCCTCGATCAACATCATCACCGGCGGCGATAGCGGTGATCTGCAACGCGACGGCGACTTCCTCGACAAGGATGCACGTTACGCCCGCACCGACGAGTACCTGGAGGTGATGCGCAAGACCTGGACCCACACCGAACCTTTCGACCACCACGGTGAACACTACCGGGTCGAGGACAACTTGACCCTGGTCAAGCCGGTGGCCAAGCTGCCTGTCTACTTCTCCGGTGCCTCTGACGCGGCGGTGGAGGTGGCGGCCAAGCATGCCGATGTCTACATGATGTGGGGCGAACCGCTGGAGCAAGTACGCGAGCGCATCGGCAAGGTGCGCAAGGCCGCGGCACGCTATGGCCGCGAACAGAAGATCCGCTTCAGCCTGTCGCTACGGCCGATCCTTGGTGCCACCGAGGCAGAGGCCTGGGCACGGGCCGAACGCATCCTCGCCGACGCTCAGCACCGCATCGGCTTGCGCCAGGGCAACCGCCGCGATAAAAACGTCGGCAAGAGCAACGTCGGCTCGGAGCGCCTGGTGCAATTGGCCAGCCAACGCAAGGTTCACGACACCCGCTTGTGGACCGAGATCGCTGCGCTGGGCGGCGGAGCTGGCAACTCCACCTCGCTGGTTGGCACTGCCGATCAGGTCGCCGAGGCAGCACTGGCCTACTACGAGCTGGGTGTTACCACCTTCCTGTTCCGTGGCTTCGATCAGCTTCGCGATGCCGTAGAGTACGGCCAAGCGCTGATTCCACGCATCAAGTCGCGGGTGCAGAGACAACCGCCCGAGGGCCAGGCGCTGCAAGCTTGAGCTGACCTAAATCCACTGCGCTTGTGGCAAGATCAGTCTCCCTCGACTGCGAGCCATTCCATGCTCATCGACGAAGAACTGACCCTCAAGAAGCTCGAGACTTTTCTCGCCTTCATGCGCAGCGGCAACCTCGGCCGTGCCGCCGCTGAGTTGTCGACCAGCGCGGTGAGCGTGCACCGGGCGATCCACTCCCTGGAAAGCGCCCTGCGCTGCCCGCTGTTCAAGCACGAAGGCCGTCAGCTGATTCCGCTGGAAAGCGCCTATGTGCTGGAGAAGAAAGCCCGCCAGCTGATTCAGGATGCTGAGCAAATGGTGCGGCAGACCCGGGAAGCGGCAGGCTTCTATGCCGAGCGCTTTCGGCTGGGTGCGCTGTACTCGCTGACGGTCAAGACCGTGCCCAAGCTGGTGATGGGCCTGAAGCTGCGGCGCAGCGAACTGAATATCGACCTGACCCTTGGCTCGAACATCGACCTGCTACAGCGCCTGAAAAACCACGAACTGGATGCGATTCTGGTGTCGCTGGACGACAGCGTCGATGACCCCACCTGCGAACAGTTGCCGCTGTTCTCGGACGATATCTTCCTTGCCGCGCCCACCGATTCGTCGTTTGCGGCACAGGCCGAGGTGGACTTGGCGGACCTGGCCGATTCTACCTTCATAACCCTGACCCAGGGCTTCGCCACCCACCGTGATGGCGCGCGGGTGTTCCAACAGGCCGGGTTCGAGCCAAAGGTAGCGATGCAGGTGAACGATATCTTCACACTGCTGAGCATGGTCAGCTCGGGCGTGGGTTATGCCCTGCTACCGGGGCGCATCGCCGCAGTGTACGAGAACCGCGTGCGGCTGCTACCGCTGCAACCGCGCTACCGCTTGCAACAGCACATTGGCGTGGTGTTTCTCAAGGCCCGGGAGCGAGAGCCGAACCTGTTGGCGTTGTTGGCTGAATGCCGGATGTATAGCCGGGAAAACTGAGCGAGTTTCATTGCCGTCAAGCCGACGCCTGCCGATTGAACCTGCAGGCGCCGGCTTGCTGGCGATAGGCTGCACCGCAACGCAGACGCCTAGCCCACCAGCCCACGCACACAGAAGTACAGTATCGAAGGTCCCATCAAACACCCCAGCCCGGTATGGAAGGTCGCCGTCAGAGCGCCATAGGGCACCAACCGTCGATCCGTCGCCGCAAGGCCCGCTGTTACACCCGAGACTGTTCCCGCCAGCCCGCCGAACACCATGGCCGAACGTGGGTTGTCCAGGGCCAGCAAGCGCGCAGAGACCGGAGTGAACACCATTACCAAGATCGCCTTGATCAAACCGGTGGCAATCGACAGCGCGACCACGTCCGAACTCGCCCCCAGCGCGGCGCCAGTGACCGGCCCGACGATATAGGTCACTGCGCCGGCTCCGATGGTGGTCATGCTCACCGCATCGCGATAACCGAAGGCATAAGCAACCGCCGCCCCGACCATGAACGGCAGCACCGTTCCCAGCAGCAGCGATACTGCACCGATCATCCCCGCCTTGCGTGCTTCGGTGGCCTGCACCTCGAACGCTGTGGCGACAATCGCGAAGTCACGCAGCATGGCCCCTCCCATCAGGCCGATGCCCGAGAACAGCGCCATGTCGGCCAAGCCTTTCTGCCCGCCGGTCACGGTGCCGCCGACCCAGGCCAGTGCCAGGCCAATGACGATGGCGATGGCCGATCCGTGCACCCGGCCGAAGGTCAGGTATTTCGACAGCAGTACCGACAACCACATGATCCCACCCACCACCGCGAACGCGGTGATCAGGCCGTTGTGCTCCAGGGCATTGTCAATGATCGGCCACATGATCAACGACCTCCCGCAGGGACGACCTGCGTCTGGGTTGCGGGGTCCGCATTCAGCGCGGGCAAGGGTTCGCCGCGATGGCTGCGGCTGATCAGGGCGATCGTCAAGCCGCAAACCAGCACGGCACCGACCGCCGCCAGCAGTGCGGCAGGCCCACCATGCAGGGCCGTGACCACGTTCTGTTGGGCCGCCATGGCCACCACCACCGGGATATACATCGCGCCCCAGAACCCAACGCCGAATTCGCATTCCTTGCTCATGCCGCCGTGGCGGTGCATGTACAGCCTCGCGCAGATCAGCAGGATCATGGCGATGCCAACCCCGCCCACATTGGATTTGACCCCAAGCAGCACGCCCAGGAAGTCGCCGACGATAACGCCGGCCAGCGTGCATACCGCCAGCAGAGCCACACCATAGATAATCATTGTCGTTGTCCTCAGCTTGTGTCGAAGTTGCTTGTTGTTGTTCTTCGATAACGCTTTTGTTGCGCTGCCCGTGCCAGCCTCATCGCCGGCAAGCCGACGGCTACCGCGGCTGAAGGAGACAGCTAGCCCAGGGACATCATCGGTCGTTGGCCACCTCCTGACGCAACAAGACGTCCATGGTATCGGGCCGGGTCGACTCGACTGCCAGCACCCTGCCCTGTTCGAATACAGGACGCGCCAGGCCGCTTAATACGCTGCCTGGCGGCAGTTCCAGGTGCAGGCGCACACCGCGCTCATATGCGTTGCGCAACGTAGCACGCCAGTTCACCAGCCGCGCCATGTTGCCTGCCAGGTCGTCGCGCAGGCGCTCTGGGTCGAAGATCGGCCGGCCGCTGGTGCTGCTCAGGTAGGTGATACGTGGACGGCGCAATGGCACATCGGCAAAGGCTTCGGCCAACGTCCGCGCGGGTTCGTCGAGCAAGGCGCAATGGGACGGCACGCTGACAGCCAGGCGACGAGCGACGCCCTGGCCTTGGCGGCGAACGCGAGCGGCGACTTCATCCAGCGCAGTGTCTCGGCCGGCGATGACGATCTGGTTGTCGCTGTTGAGGTTGGCCAGAAACACCTCGCCCCCCACCTGCGCCAGCAGACGCTCGACACAGGCCAGGTCCAGGCCACTGATGGCGATCATGCCGTACCCTTGCGGATAGGCGCGTTGCATCAACTCGCCACGCAGGCTTACCAAGCGCACGGCATCACGCCAATCCAGCGCGTCGGCGGTCACTGCGGCGGGATAGGCCCCGATCGACAGCCCCGCCACGTAATCCGGGGCTGGGCCGCGCTGCATCAGCCAACGTGCCCACGCGACGCCGACCAGCAGCAGGCACAACTGCACGGCACGGGTGGAGTGCAGGGCTGCTTCACTGTCCAGGTCCAGCACCTGTTCGCCCAAGGTATCGCTGGCCTCTTCGAGCAGCCGCCCGGAACCCTCGGGCAAACGATGCAGCATGCCTGGCTGCTGAACGCCCTGGCCGGGAAATGCGAACAGACTGCTCACGCCGCACACTCCAAGGCGTTCCAGGGGTCTGTCACCAGGCGGGCGCCATTGGCCGACTTGAGCAGAACCCGCCGCGCCATCCCCGCCCAGTCGCGCAGGGCGATGGCGCCATTTGGGGTGTCCAGTTGCAGGTCGATACGGCAGGGAGCGCAGTCCAGAATGGCCAGCAGTTCCCGCGCCTTTGCCCGTGCTACCGGCTGCGGTGTGCGCAGCAGCAGATCCAGATCGCTGGCCAGGTGCAGCACATTGCGAGCGGTGGCGATCTGGTACCCCACGCTTCCGGTCGGCCCCCATTCCAAGCCTGTGCTATCGAGCACCGGAGCCACCGAAGCCAGGGCCTGCAGTGCCGGCCAGGGGCTATCGCCCTGCCAGCGCAGCGCTTGCGGGCTCAACCGCCGCTGGACTTTGGCCAGAGGCATCTGCACGCCCAGGCGCTGCTCGCGTCCGTGCCCACGAAGCCCCACCGCCACCCAGCCGGGTGGACTGCAGGCCCGACGGACCACCACGGGCTCGCCACCTGCCAATACCTGATGCGCCCAGGCCGGCGCTGCATCAGGCAGGTTCTGCGGGGTCATGCCCCAGAGCAGGTCGTGGGGGTATGGGGCGCCCATCTCAGGCCTCCTGCCACTGGCGACGCAACTGTTCGCGAACTTCGCGCGAAGCACGGCGGTTTTCACCCAGCAGGCGTGATGCAAGCGACGTGGAGCTGCCAATATCGCGCACGGCATCAGCCAGGCAGGCGCGCACCTGAGCCAGGTCCCTGACGCTCGGGGTCTGGGCGTTGTCGACCGACAGCCGCCGCCACAACAAGCCAAGCGACCCATAGCTGGCCAGGTCGTAGGCCATTGGCGGAACTTCGGCGGCCAGCACCTCCAGTGCCTCGACGCTGCGCAGGGTGATGCGCGCCGCGGCGGCCTTGCCCATGGCATGAACCATGACGCCGTCATCCTCCAGAGCAATCAGGCGCTGCGCCTGGTAGCCGTGGGCCAGGAACGCGCCAGACATGGCCTTGCCGACCAGCAGGCCTATCACCGGGTGGCCGGCCAGGCGCGCCTGGGCATAGGCGTGCACCGCGGCGGCCAAGGCCTGATGTATGCCCAACGCCTCCTCCCGTCGGCCGTAGGCCTGGCTCGGTACGTCAATGACGGCGACGATGGCACGTTTTTCACCCGAGCGATCGGCTTCCACAGCTTCGCTCACCGCCTTGGCCAAGCCCCAGCCTTCGAGTAGCCCAACCTCCCCCGAGCGCGCGCGGGGAAAGGGGTTGCTGGCATCTGGCACCACCGCGATGAAGCGCGCCAGACGATTATCCAGCTCACCATCGATCACCTGTATCGACGCCGGGTAACCAGGCAGAGCCTCACCTCCGGCCAGGCCGGGCAGCCAGTTCAAGGCACGGTTCATGAGATTGCTCCTTGATAGAGAGTTCGCACGGCAGCGGCGTCCAATTGCGGGCAGTCATCACCGAGGCTTGCCAGGCGATCGAGGAACCAGGCATGGCGAGCGACCCGATTGGCAGAGGGACTGTCGAGCAACTGCACCAGTCGCTGGCGGATACGGTCGACATCATCGGCAACGTAGGCGTCGACCAACCCGCAAGCATGACGCTGTTCACCGCCGGTCAGGCTCCAGATGAAAGGACGGTCCTTGGCGTCGTATTCCTCGATACCGGCTTCCTGTTCGATTACTTGGGGGCCGTTGAGCCCCAACCGGGCCTCGCGGGTGACCAGCAAGTGGCTGCACAAGCCAGCGGCGATGGACATGCCGCCGAAACAGCCGACCGAGCCTGCGATCAGGCCTACCACAGGTTGATGGGCGCGCAACTCGACGATGGCGGACTGAATCTCGGCAATGGCAGCAAGGCCCAGGTTGGCTTCCTGTAGGCGCACACCACCGGTTTCCAGCAACAACACCGCGCACGTGGGAATACCCTTGCGGTTATCCTCGATGGCCAACTCCAGCGCCCCAGCGATCTTGGCACCTCCTACTTCGCCCATGCTGCCACCCTGGAAGCCGCCCTCGATGGCCGCGATCACTGCACGTGTGCCTTTCAAACGGCCTTTGCCGATCACCACGCCATCGTCGGCCTGGGGCACGATGCCCTGACGCGGTAGCCAAGGCGACATGAGCCGGTCGAACGGGCCAAGCAGTTCGCGAAAGGTGCCAGGATCGAACAAGGCGCGGGCGCGTTGGCGTGCGCCGAGTTCGACGAAGCTGCGGCTGCGCAGCAGGCGGTCGATGTCAGTCATGGGCAATCTCCTCGAAACCTTGCTCCAGGCGCAGTCGCACCACTCCTGGAGTGGCGCCGAAATCGTGGATGTCGATCTTCACCGCCGGCAATGTGCGGCCTTCGAACAAGCGCTGAAACAGTTGCGTCCAGCGGGCGTCGCTGCCGTCGACCGAAGTTACCACCTGAATATCGAGGCGGCCGGCGGTGCCGGGCTCGATCAGTACCTCCAGGTCCCCGGAGCTGACGCACCCCACCAGGGTGCGGCCACGCCCCGGTCCGGCGGCGGGAAATTGAAACGTAAGGGTTTGCATGTCACAGGCTCCCGGCAAAGTCGAGGAACAGGCAAGCGGCCAACAAGTCGGCGGCACCGCCCGGTGAGGCATTCAGTTGCAGCAGTTGCATCTCCAGCTGACGCAGTTGCCGGCGCCCGCCGAGGGTGGCGCTGCCCCCAGCATCGAGCACGGCGCGGGCCCCCTGCTGGACCGTGGCCAGACCCTGTGGCCCAGCGCGCCAGAGGACGCAGGTATCGCTCAGTGCGGCCATGATCGCCAGCAAGGCGTCCAGACGGGCATGGGTTTCGCTGGCTCCGGCGGCGCGGCTTCGCAGCAGTTGCGGCAGGCCATGCTCGATGACGGCTGGGAAGCCTTGCTGAGCTTGCTCACGCGCCCCACTGGCGCCGTAGCGACGGCGTACCTGGTTGCCGTGGCTGTCCGGGGCGATGGCGGCCGGGTCGTCGAGCAGCGCAATACGCCCTGCGCGGGCGGCCACTACCTGGGCGCCTGCGCCAGGGTCCAGGGCGCAGGCCGCAACCAGCAGGCCAAGCGCCCAGATTGCGCCTCGATGGGTATTCACCCCGGCCGTGACACTCAGCATGGCGGCTTCGCCTTCACGGCCGATGCGACCGAGCGCGCCGCGCAGTGGCTGGTCGATATACCCATGATCCTGGGCAGCCTCGGCCATCTGTCGCAGACAAGGCCACAGCGCCATTGCCGAAGCATGCATCAAGCTCAGGGTCATGTCGTTGTGAGCACCGCTGCTGCGGCGGTCCACCAACCCAGGCTTGGGCGACAGGTCGGCCTCGTCGATCAAGGCCGCCACAGCGAGGTCGGCGAGGTGCTCGGGCAAGGTGATGGCCGATGACCGTTCGGGCCTCATCGCGGGCAAGCTCGCTCCTGCAGGAGGCTCAAGGCTCAGGGGGCGGCGCGATGGCCAATCCGATTGGGGATTCAAGGTTTCCATCACCAACTCCTGAAACGCGCAGGCGGGTTGTACAAACCGCCGGACCACTCCACCAGATCGGCGATGCTGCGCGCGGCGAGCAGTTCGCGGCCGGCGTCGGTGCGTCGAATGCCCAGGTCTTCGGGCAAAGCCACCAGGCCTTGCTGGCGCAGCCGCAGGGTGACTTTCGGGTCGTGACGCAGGCCGATGGCGGTAACCCCGGCCACGGCGGCGATCATCTGCTGACGTTGTTCAAGGCTGCGTGCCTTGTACAGGTAGGCGATGCCCTCTTCGGTCAACAGGTGGGTGACGTCGTCGCCGTAGATCATTACGGGGGCCAGGGGCATGCCGGTTTTCTTCGCGACCTCGACCGCGTCGAGCGTCTCGACGAAGGTGGGCTTACCGCCCTCCTGATAGGTCTCGACCATCTGCACCACCAGTTTGCGACCACGCTCGAGCAGGGTTTGCGGCACGGTCATGTCAAGCCAGGCCGGAGTAGCATGGCGCCGTCCCCTGGGGTCGTGCCCCATGTTCGGCGCACCGCCGAAACCTGCCAGGCGGCCACGGGTGACGGTCGAGGAATGGCCATCGCCATCGACCTGCAAGGTGGCGCCGATGAACAGGTCCACTGCGTATTGCCCTGCCAGTTGGCACATCATGCGATTGGAACGCAGCGAGCCATCGCGGCCAGTGAAGAACACGTCAGGGCGCTGAGCGATGTAGTCCTCCATGCCCAGCTCGGTACCGAAGCAGTGCACGCTTTCGACCCAGCCGGTCTCGATGGCCGGGATCAGGGTTGGGTGCGGGTTGAGGGTCCAGTTGCGGCAGATCTTGCCTTTGAGGCCCAGGGACTCGCCGTAGGTTGGCAGGATCAGTTCGATCGCGGCGGTATTGAAGCCAATGCCATGGTTGAGCGACTGGACCTGGTGCTTTTCGTAGATGCCACGGACGGCCATCATCGCCATCAGCACATGCACCGGCTTGATGTGACGCGGGTCGCGGGTGAACAGCGGCTCGATATAGAACGGCTTGTCGGCAACGACCACGAAATCGACCCAGGAAGCCGGAATGTCCACCCGTGGCAGGTCATCGGTACGCTCGACCAATTGGTTGACCTGGGCGATGACGATGCCATCGCTGAAGCCTGCCGGTTCCACCAAGGCCGGGGTGTCCTCGGTGCTGGGGCCGGTATACAGGTTGCCGTCGCGGTCGGCCATGAAACCTGCGACCAGGGTGACGTTGGGGATCAGGTCGACCAGCAGCCGCGAATACAGTTCGATGTAGGTGTGAATGGCGCCGACTTCCAGCAGGCCGTCTTCCAGCAGCTGGCCGATGCGCAGGCTCTGCGGGCCGGCGAAGGAGAAGTCGAGCTTGCGGGCGATGCCGCGTTCGAACAGGTCAAGGTGCTCGGCACGGCTCACGCTGGGCATGATCATGTGCAGGTCATGCAGATGCTCGGGGTCGGCCTTGGCCAGGGCGCGCGAGAGAAAGTCGGCCTGCTTCTGGTTGTTGCCTTCGAGCACGACCCGGTCGCCGGGAGCGATCAGCAACTCCAGGGCCTCGACGATCCGCTCGGTGGGCAGCACCACACCGTCGGCGAGGTGCCGGACCCGATCGAGACGACGCTGCTTCTCGGCGCGCCGCCTCGACCATTGCGGCGGTGGATTCGTTGTTATGGTCATGGGTGACTCCACGGTTCGCTGTCGTGGAGGCACATTAGGGCGGTACTGTCGGCTCGATCAATCAAGCTGGGTGCGTGATCGTTACGCTCAGGTTAACGATGGCGGGGCATTGAGCACCGTGACGACTGCAGGCGGATCAGCACGGCTTCGTCCACGCCAGTCCGGCTGACGCAACAGGCGAATCGGTACCTTGCGCAGCGCCTGCGCGACGGGCACGAAGCTGTCCGGTTGGTACAGGTATCTGCGGCGGCGAGCTTTCCCAGGCGAGGTTGTCGCCATCCCAGCCGTACAGGGTGTAACCGCAACCCAGTTCGCGCTGGCGTTTGACGCGTTGCATCTGGTTCCAGCCACTGCCCGCACGGGGATCGTCGTAGTGATGCGCGGTCGAGTGTTTGTGCAGGCGACGGCCCAGGGCGTCGTAGCTGTACGCCACGCTGAGCTTGCCATCGTCGAAGCGGACCAGACGGTCGAACAGGTCCCAGGTCAGGCGGGCCTTGTCGCCGTTGTGCAGGCGGTGGATGAGGTTGCCGCGTTCGTCGTACTGGTAATGCGTGCCGGCGTACTCGCGCAGCAGGTTGTCCATCAGCTTGTTGCGACGCGGGTCGCTTTCCAGCGGGCGGTTGAGTTCCTGGGTCTTCTGGTCCAGCAGGTTGCCGGCCGGGTCGAAGGCGAAGGTCTCGACACCCAGGCGACTGGTGGCTTGCAGCAGGCGGCCCACCGGGTCGTACTGATAGGCCAGGTGACCACGGCGGGTGTCGTGGATGTCGGTCAGCTGGCCGACGGCATCGTATTGATACTGGCGCTTGAGCAACGTGGACTTGCCGTCGTGGCTACCCAGCCATTGCGCCTGCAGGCGACCCGCCGGGTCCCACGCCTGGGTCTGCATCAGCTGGTTGCCCTGGTGCCGGACCACCTCACGGTGCAGTGCATCGCGCTCGTAGGCCAGCGGCTCATGCTGGTCAAGGGTCATGCCCAGCACGTGACCGCTGCCGTAGGTGAGCGTGCTGACCTTATGGCCATCGGGGCGAATCGTCGCCGTGCGCAGGTTCAGCCGCCTGGCTCGCTCATTCCAGGCATGAGTCCGTTCCACCACCCAGCGCTTGGGCATGACCACAAAGCCGCTCGCAACCGGCGCCGCCGTGAACAAATCGCCTTGCTCTGAATACCATTTCCCGGTGCGGCGATTGTTCGGCCCTCGTATCACCTGGATCTCGAGCGAATGAGTATGTTGCATACGCTGGGCCCACTTTCCAGCATAGGCACTGTCGACGAACAGGGTATTTAATGACGGGTACTTGTCCATCGAGGAGGTCACGGCGTCGTCTGCCGCATCTCGATCCTGCACGCTGGCTGCGCTGATGCTCACGGCCAAAAGCAGGCCCAAGGTATCTACGATGAGGCTTCGCTTACGTCCTTTTACCTTTTTGCCTGCGTCGTAACCGCTTTCACCGCCTTGGGGAGAGCTGCGCGTTGATTGGGAGTCCAGAACAGCGGCTGACGGCCGTTCATCACGATCCACCCGCTCTCGCCATTGGGCACGGAGCCGGTCGTGCATTTGCTCAAACTTGCCCTGAGCGCTCCACCGCCGAAAGGTTTTATAGACATTGTCCCAATGGGGAAACTCGCGAGGCAGCATTCGCCACGAGCACCCCGTGCGCACGACATAACAGCAAGCTTCCAAAAGAGTGCGTCGGGAGTGGCGAGGCGGTACGCCGCGACCTCCCGAGACTTCAAACAAATCAGCGACCAGCGCCCATTCTGCATCAGTCAGACAACTGGGGTAGCGTTGCTCTGGCAACTGACGCCGGTGTGCCTCGGTGTAGCCATAAGACTTACGAGGCCCGGGAGACTGGAAGCTACCTTTGGCACGTTCCTTTACTCGAACGATCCCGGCCAGTTTCAACGCTTTTGCAAAGGTATCGGGATGCGCGGTGATGCCCGTTTCAGCATGGAATGCTTGCGCCAGTTCGGCTTGACTGGAATAGGGCTATGCATGAGCGAGTCTGGTCAGCAGAGGCTAATGTTCTGCGGCGATTACGGGTGGGCGTCCGGTTTTAGGCATGGTGCAAAGCTGTGCAGGTAAAGAACAAGCAGTTTACTTTATTTTGTCTACACCATCTTAAAGGTGCCCGATGAACACCATGATCAACGATTCCCCGGAACATCTTGGAGCTGTAGCGCTGTTCCTGGTGCATTAGGAGCAGCGTCGGCCACAGGCTCATACTCGCTGTTCGAGGAGACGTCACCACTGCTGCCCCATCGCAGAAAGACAATATGGTTTTCAGAGGTGCTACGGCGACTTATCTCACTCGCAGTTGGCCCTGGTTCCCAACCGTCTTGTTCACCCAGACACATTGGAGTGATTAGGGCAACCACATGACAACTGCCATAAGCCAATAAACGGTTCATTGCACGGCCTTCAAAGCTCTTTACTACTTAGTTATTTCCACGAGGGCTCTCTCCAATAGAGACACATCAGGTGGATTTTTTTTCGACCCTTTCCCTTTCAGCCAAGCGGGGACTTTCTTCCTGCACAGTTCGTACCCCGTTTCAGAGAAATCACTTACTCGATAGTCCCTTTCAATCAGCTCTCCGTCTTGATCAAATGGATTCACCAGCAAGAGACCCTTTCGAAAGAAAAAATCGTATTTTGCTACCTCCGCTCTTTTTACTATAACTTGAGATTCCAAGTCAGCTACTAGATCCCCATTCTCATCCAGCAGCTTGTAAGCAGAAATTAGCTTACCTGGCGCGCTCCAAACAACATGATTCTTAACTTCTGTCATGGCAACCTCACAATCTCAGACTCTCCGACAACAGGAATAAGCTTCTTGGTACTCCTGTCCCTGATATAAGTACCACCTTCAAACCTAATGTTCAGCTCTTTCTGTATCTGCTCCGTCTTATCCGCCGTCAAACTAGTGACCTCATAGGTTGTGGCCTGACCATTTTCTATCACAGCAGTGTCAACACGGCGACGCTCTTCAGTTATTGGATCTCTAACAGATTTGCCTTTTTCATCCCGGAGATAACACTCGCTCTGAATAGTCGCATTCGGGTGTTTTTTCCTAATTGTTTCGTTAAATTGCTGGTGACGTCGATCCCCGTCAACAGCATTTTTTATCCTAGCTAGGCCCCATGGATCAATCCAGTCAACCGGGTTCGGCACATAGCGATAGAGATTAAGCCCGCCAAAGTAACTGATCGGGTCCTGGCTCAAAAACCGCCCAACCCTCGGATCATAGTACCGATACCGGTTGTAATGCAGCCCGGTCTCATGATCGTGGTACTGCCCCTGGAAGCGAATCGGGTTGGTCATCCCAACCTGCTTGGCCCACTCCGAACGCTCCTCGCGCACTTCCCCCCACGCCTTGTACTGCCCCGCCCACGCCACCTCTCCGTGGTGGTCAGTCAGCTCCATCGGCGTACCGAGGTGATCGCACTGGTACCAGGCAATCGCATCGATCGGCTGCGGCTTCACTTCGTGTTGCCACAGCGGGTCCTGGTCGATGTCGTATTCGCGTCCACGCCAGTCCGGCTGCCGTAACAGGCGAATCGGTGCCTTGCGCAGGGCCTGCGCGACGGGCACGAAGCTGTCCGGTTCGTACAGGTAATGCACGGTCCGCCCGGTTTCGCCTTCGTCCTGTGGCGGCGAGCTTTCCCAGGCGAGGTTGTCGCCATCCCAGCCGTACAGGGTGTAACCGCAACCCAGTTCGCGCTGGCGCTTGGCGCGTTGCATCTGGTTCCAGCCGCTGCCCGCACGGGGATCGTCGTAGTGATGCGCGGTCGAGTGTTTGTGCAGGCGACGGCCCAGGGCGTCGTAGCTGTACGCCACGCTGAGCTTGCCATCGTCGAAGCGGACCAGACGGTCGAACAGGTCCCAGGTCAGGCGGGCCTTGTCGCCGTTGTGCAGGCGGTGGATGAGGTTGCCGCGTTCGTCGTACTGGTAATGCGTGCCGGCGTACTCGCGCAGCAGGTTGTCCATCAGCTTGTTGCGACGCGGGTCGCTTTCCAGCGGGCGGTTGAGTTCCTGGGTCTTCTGGTCCAGCAGGTTGCCGGCCGGGTCGAAGGCGAAGGTCTCGACACCCAGGCGACTGGTGGCTTGCAGCAGGCGGCCCACCGGGTCGTACTGATAGGCCAGGTGACCACGGCGGGTGTCGTGGATGTCGGTCAGCTGGCCGACGGCATCGTATTGATACTGGCGCTTGAGCAACGTGGACTTGCCGTCGTGGCTACCCAGCCATTGCGCCTGCAGGCGACCCGCCGAGTCCCACGCCTGGGTCTGCTCTCCGTCGTTTCAGTCACCCGCTGATGCAAACGTTTTCAAGCCCTGCGCCTGCAAGGTTTAGTGGATCTACCGGGGCGAGGTCGCAAGCCATTATTGCCTGCCGAAGCCTTGAGGCGAACCCTTGAGCAAGTCACTCAACCGCGCATCGGTCAGCCGCGCTGGAGCTGCCGTAGCATGGCCTCGCCATCCGACTCCGCCGATTAAAATAGAGAACTAGGCCATACATGATGCTAGCAAATCGACCTCAGAAAGTTTCTCCCTAGCACTTTCACGATCAACATCAGATAAAGCCCACACCTTGAATCCAGACTTGTCAAGAATTTCACCATGCTGTGACATCACAGCATATAATAATTCGAGCTTTTTGGGAGGAAGCGCTTGCAGCTTACGCACAGAAAAAAGATTTACCGGATATACATCCCTAATATATTCATCAGTTTTACCGGCCCACTGCATCTTGAGCCACATAATAGTTTCGTCACGCCTAGACCACATTAACGGATGTTCTTCATCTGGAACATGTCGCCCAAACGCGTAACCAAAACCAAACGCGTGGCTTTCTGTATAGGCGTATGCATAATCAAAATCGACATACCATTCTGGACAGCTTAGAAAAGACTCAACCAACGATTTCAAACTGAGCTTTTCCGAAAACGCTGTTAGCAAGAGCCCTTCATCCGCAGACAAAACTGACGAAAAATCGCAATTAAGTGTCTCACTTCCCTCCCCTTTCTCCCATATCCTTTCTGAGTAAAGCTCAATTACATCAACCTTCCCCTCATTAAGCTCCTTTAGATACTTCTCCCGACCAAACTTAATTATCCTCCCGTTTTTACCACCACAACGTTCAATTTTTCCACCCACATTTTGTATCCATTGCTCGAACGCAGAGTAGTTCTTAACGAAGTCTAATTTCTCTCCTGCCACCGAATGAGCGACAAGAAAATTATAGTAGTCCACCATCTAAATTCTCCGACGAGTTCTCTCTATCTCTGTGTAACCACCAGCACGATCACCCAAGCCTTTCAAGGTACTTCTTCCTTTCGACTGCAACTCCTTCAGGTTATCGGTTGGTGAAGGTACTTCAACAATATCCACACTACCATCTTTACGAAGCCCGGTTACATCTGGACGAGTAATAGGATCAGTTGGCACACCTGTTACGGTCTTGACTGCTACGTTAACACCAACTTTCTCATAATCACCACTATTAGCCATCTGCAGAGCAATATCTTCGGACAGTTGCGCATGACCATCACCACCAGTCTTCTGCCCAGTACCGATAATTGGACAGCCATTAACGAGTCTTACTGGCTGCTTTTTCGCTAATCCAAGAGGATCAATCCACTCCACAGGGTTCGGCGCATAGGCAAACAGGTTTAAACCGCCCAACCCTCGGATCATAGTACCGATACCGGTTGTAATGCAGCCCGGTCTCATGATCGTGGTACTGCCCCTGGAAGCGAATCGGGTTGCTCATCCCAACCTGCTTGGCCCACTCCGAGCGCACCTCGCGCACTTCCCCCCACGCCTTGTACTGCCCCGCCCACGCCACCTCTGCGTGGTGGTCGGTCAGCTCCATCGGCGTGCCGAGGTGATCGCACTGGTACCAGGCAATCGCATCGATCGGCTGCGGCTTCACTTCGTGCTGCCACAGCGGGTCCTGGTCGATGTCGTATTCGCGTCCACGCCAGTCCGGCTGCCGTAACAGGCGAATCGGTGCCTTGCGCAGGGCCTGCGCGACGGGCACGAAGCTGTCCGGTTCGTATAGGTAATGCACCGTCCGCCCGGTCTCGCCTTCGTCCTGCGGTGGCGAGCTTTCCCAGGCGAGGTTGTCGCCATCCCAGCCGTACAGGGTGTAACCGCAACCCAGTTCGCGCTGGCGCTTGGCGCGTTGCATCTGGTTCCAGCCGCTGCCCGCACGGGGATCGTCGTAGTGATGCGCGGTCGAGTGTTTGTGCAGGCGACGGCCCAGCGCGTCGTAGCTGTACGCCACGCTGAGCTTGCCATCGTCGAAGCGGACCAGACGGTCGAACAGGTCCCAGGTCAGGCGGGCCTTGTCGCCGTTGTGCAGGCGGTGGATGAGGTTGCCGCGTTCGTCGTACTGGTAATGCGTGCCGGCGTACTCGCGCAGCAGGTTGTCCATCAGCTTGTTGCGACGCGGGTCGCTTTCCAGCGGGCGGTTGAGTTCCTGGGTCTTCTGGTCCAGCAGGTTGCCGGCCGGGTCGAAGGCGAAGGTCTCGACACCCAGGCGACTGGTGGCTTGCAGCAGGCGGCCCACCGGGTCGTACTGATAGGCCAGGTGACCACGGCGGGTGTCGTGACGAAATGAAGGCTCAGCCCTTAACTTTCTTTTTCCAAACGCTGAATTGCTTCGCCAAATTTGCTTCGACAGACTCTGCCAAGGCAATTACATCGCTGACAGCATCAGGGGCGTCGACACGTTCCGCAGCATTCAGCTTGTGGTAGTCATATGGTTCGTCACTTTCAAATCTGCCTGCTAGATGCGCGTTGACCCTAAAAATCAAGTGCAACGTACGCCAACAGATTGACCGTTCAAAACCCTTTCCTTCAGACTTAATACCCTTAGGTTGCTTCTCACCACCGACCCAGAGATATGGCACAAACTCTAGAACAATATCTTGGTAGCCAGATTTAGATCTGTCGTAATCAGGGTCATGAAAAACCACCCTCCAACGGGGAATCTCCGGGAAATTAAAAGAGCAAAGAACAGGTCTAAAAAGACGCTCACTCGTATCTACCTCGCCGATATCTGCAGGTAGCGCCTTGTAAAACTTTTTGAAGACCTCTATCAAATAGCCCGCATTTCCAGAAACCGCACCTATATAGCGAGCCATAACAAAGCCCTTTCCATCCATTTCGCTTAGCGCAGGAATACAAAAAAAATCTCCCGGAGTGATGCTTTTATTCACTTTTCCCACTCGTCCTCCTCACAACTCGCACAGCGCAGTACTTTTCTTGGCATTCTTATACTCCGCCAAATGCGAAAGTCCACGCTCATCAGTTCTTGACTTGTTGATTGGCTCAATTACGTTTCCAGGGAAGCCAGTTTTAGCCCCATAGCTTTCGACATAGAATTGTTCCTTACCTTTCGCCTGAGTATATGTTAAATCACTTTCTATCACTCTAAGCTCGCCCTGCCCCAGCCTCTGGGTCTGCTTATGCTGCTGTTCTCGAGCAGCTGGGTCCTGAGCTGTATGTCCAACATAGAATGGCTTTTCCTAACCGGGATTGTATAGGCCATATACTGCATAACCCGGTGCGTCCAATACTGTTGGCGTGAGCCCAAGAGAGTCGTACCAATAAATAGGGTTAGGAGTATAGGCATACAGGTTCAAGCCACCGCCGTAACTAATGGGGTCCTGACTCACGAACCGCCCAACCCTCGGATCATAGTACCGATACCGGTTGTAATGCAGCCCGGTCTCGTGAGCGTGGTACTGCCCCTGGAAGCGAATCGGGTTGCTCATCCCAACCTGCTTGGCCCACTCCGAACGCTCCTCGCGCACTTCCCCCCACGCCTTGTACTGCCCCGCCCACGCCACCTCTGCGTGGTGGTCGGTCAGCTCCATCGGCGTGCCCAGGTGATCGCACTGGTACCAGGCAATCGCATCGATCGGCTGCGGTTTCACTTCGTGCTGCCACAGCGGGTCCTGGTCGATGTCGTATTCGCGTCCACGCCAGTCCGGCTGCCGTAACAGGCGAATCGGTGCCTTGCGCAGCGCCTGCGCAACGGGCACGAAGCTGTCCGGTTCGTACAGGTAATGCACGGTCCGCCCGGTTTCGCCTTCGTCCTGCGGTGGCGAGCTTTCCCAGGCGAGGTTGTCGCCATCCCAGCCGTACAGGGTGTAACCGCAACCCAGTTCGCGCTGGCGCTTGGCGCGTTGCATCTGGTTCCAGCCACTGCCCGCACGGGGATCGTCGTAGTGATGCGCGGTCGAGTGTTTGTGCAGGCGACGGCCCAGCGCGTCGTAGCTGTATGCCACGCTGAGCTTGCCATCGTCGAAGCGGACCAGACGGTCGAACAGGTCCCAGGTCAGGCGGGCCTTGTCGCCGTTGTGCAGGCGGTGGATGAGGTTGCCGCGTTCGTCGTACTGGTAATGCGTGCCGGCGTACTCGCGCAGCAGGTTGTCCATCAGCTTGTTGCGACGCGGGTCGCTTTCCAGCGGGCGGTTGAGTTCCTGGGTCTTCTGGTCCAGCAGGTTGCCGGCCGGGTCGAAGGCGAAGGTCTCGACACCCAGGCGACTGGTGGCTTGCAGCAGGCGGCCCACCGGGTCGTACTGATAGGCCAGGTGACCACGGCGGGTGTCGTGGATGTCGGTCAGCTGGCCGACGGCATCGTATTGATACTGGCGCTTGAGCAACGTGGACTTGCCGTCGTGGCTACCCAGCCATTGCTCCTGCAAGCGACCTGCCGGGTCCCACGCCTGGGTCTGCATCAGCTGGTTGCCCTGGTGCCGGACCACCTCACGGTGCAGAGCATCGCGCTCGTAGGCCAGCAGCTCATGCTGGTCAAGGGTCATGCCCAGCACGTGACCGCTGCCGTAGGTGAGCGTGCTGACCTTATGGCCATCGGGGCGAATCGTCGCCGTGCGCAGGTTCAGCGCGTCGTACTCGTGCTTCCACACCGCGACCATCGGCACAGCGGTCTTGAGGTAGTACTGATGCTCGCGAGTGAGGTTGCCCGCTTCGTCATGGAACCATTGCAACTTGCTGTCGGCATTGATGGCCTGGATCAGCTTGCCGTTGCCGTCGTAGGCAAAAGTTGCCTAGCACCTTGCCCAACCAAGTCCAGCAGTTGCCGGTTGCTGCTCTTGACCAGTTGACCGCGTCGTCCTAGGACATATTATTGCCCATCTGCAACCGAATAACTTGAGCGTTGAGCCGATGGCGACGTCGCCCCTCACTTCCAGACGTTGAAATATTTATCGTAGAGGAACAGGCAATCTTCTTGTCAGTGGTCGCAATTTTTCCCTGTCCTCCCATAAGCCCGGAAAAATCTCAAATTTCAAATCATCTCGATTTATCCCAGTATCATAATATCGTGACAACCTATCCGAGAGATCCTCATCACCCCACATGTTAGTCAGCTCATGCGACTCAATAATATCTCGATCTTCGCACACGGACAAATCATGCTTTACGACTGGAGCTCCATACGTCTCCACTCTTTCACAATCACCCACATCTATCAACCGCCCCCCGTACAGCGAAAAAGTCTCACGACCACCTTTAAAATGCCCTTTATCTAACGATGTATATGGATCAATCCAATACCGTTGCGGCACGAGAAACTTCTCTTGAACTCCCTCAACTTCTATCTTTCTTACAACCATTTTCTTTTGAACCACAGAACCTACAAAAACATAAAACAATGGCTTAACTTCAGCCCAAGCTATGTCCCCCCAAAAATCTTCCTCGCGAAAAATATCATAAACACACAACACTGCACTACCCACCATTCGGGCGACAGTATAAAGTCCGTCCCTCACCTTCAAAACAACAAAACAGCCAGACTTCCAGACTATTCGCCTCTTCATTTAACCCCCCAAATCCCGCAAATTATAGAGCCACCGGAATTAAAGCTATCGATATGTCGAGTTGCCGCATCGGCGTACTCTTGTCGCCTTGGATTATTCTTACCAACGGGACTCTGCCGGTTGGCAGTACCGTCCAAGCCATCGTTCTCGATGAAATAATATTGCTCCAGGCCTCGCGCAGTTGCTTTACCTTCTTGCCCATATCCTTGATAGACCACTCGGGGAGCTGAGCCACCAAAACGCTCATAATTTCCATTGTATCGATACTTAACCACGTCCGGACCGACTTGATGGCCAGGCATGCTCGCATAGCCTATATATGGCTTGCCTGTTTTTTGATCAATCGCATGATACGTGACATGCGTAGCATTTGCAGGGTTACCTGCGAGCCCCAGCGGGTCAACCCAGATCGTGGGATTTGGAGTATACCCATATAGATTTAAACCTCCGGTGTAACTAATGGGGTCCTGACTCACAAACCGCCCGACGCTCGGATCATAGTACCGATACCGGTTGTAATGCAGCCCGGTTTTGTGATCGTGGTACTGCCCCTGGAAGCGAATCGGGTTGCTCATCCCAACCTGCTTGGCCCACTCCGAACACACCTCGTGCACGTCACCCCACGCCTTGTACTGCCCCGCCCACGCCACCTCTCCGTGGTGGTCGGTCAGCTCCATCGGCGTACCGAGGTGATCGCACTGGTACTAGGCAATCGCATCGATCGGCTGCGGCTTCACTTCGTGCTGCGCTGCCGCCATGGTCGGAGGCGCTGGCAACACGCCGTTAAAATTGATGTCCTAGATCATGATGTTGCCAACCACCGCCCAGACTAATGAAATGGCGGTGAAACACTTTAATGAAGCCTAACTCAACCTATGACTCCAAAAAGGCATCCAGAAACCATAGTGTTAGAGCTATTTGCCATCTGTCGACTCAACGCATAGGAATAGGCAATCTTCGTGTCAGTGGTCGCAATACTTCCCGATCATGCCACAAACCTGGAAAAATCTCGAATTTCAGATCATCTCGATTTATCCCAGTATCATGATAGCGTGCAAGCCTATCAGAGAGATCTCTATCACTCCACATATTTACCAGCTCATACTTCTCAATAATATTTCGATCTTCCTCCACTGATAAGTCATGCTTCAATACTGGCGCCTCATACGTTTCGACACGCTCATCACCTCCTAGATCCACCAACCGCCCACCGAACAGAAAGAAGGTATCAGGGCCGCCTTTAAAATGGCTTTTATCCATAGCTCTATACGCAACGATCCAATGCCTTTGCGAAACCGAACAACCCTCTTTAACACCTTTAACTGCAATCTTCCTGATTGCCATATTTTTTTGAACAACACTCCCCACAAACACACAAAACAAAGGTTTTACCTCACCCCAATCGACACCATCCCAGCAGTCTTCCTGGCGAAAAATATCGTATACACATAGCATCGCTTCCTTCAGCATGCGGGCAACGGTATAAAGTCCCTCTCTTACCTTGAGAACGACAAAATCCCCATCTTTCCAAACCACTCTTTTCTTCATCACACAAGCCTTTAAATTTCGCAAATAACAGAACCATTGGCTGCATGTGACTTCAAATACCGATTAGCCGCGACAGCATACTCATCTCGCCTATGATTTCCTGACCCCACAGGATTCTGACGATTAGCGGTACCTTCCAAGCCACCCTCCTCAAGGAAATAATGCTGCTCTAGGCCCCTAGCAGTTGCCTTCCCTTTCTCTCCATATCCACGATAAACAACCTCTGGAGCTACGCCACCAAAACGCTCATAATTTCCATTGTAGCGGTACTTAACAACGTCCCGACCAGCCTTATCACCTGGCATACTTGCATAGCCTATGTATGGCTTACCCGTTTTCTCATCAACGGCCTGGTACGTTACGTGTGTCGCTTTTGTGGGATTGCCTGCAAGCCCTAGTGGGTCAACCCAGGTCGTTGGGTTTCGCGTATACGCATAGAGATTGAAGCCACCTCTGTAACTGATCGGGTCCTGGCTCACAAACCGCCCAGCCCTCGGATCATAGTACCGATACCGGTTGTAATGCAGCCCGGTCTCGTGATCGTGGTACTGCCCCTGGAAGCGAATCGGGTTGCTCATCCCAATCTGCCTGGCCCAGTCCGAACGCACCTCGCGCACGTCACCCCACGCCTTGTACTGCCCCGCCCACGCCACCTCTCCGTGGTGGTCGGTCAGCTCCATCGGCGTACCGAGGTGATCGCACTGGTACCAGGCAATCGCATCGATCGGCTGCGGTTTCACTTCGTGCTGCCACAGCGGGTCCTGGTCGATGTCGTATTCGCGTCCACGCCAGTCCGGCTGCCGTAACAGGCGAATCGGTGCCTTGCGCAGCGCCTGCGCAACGGGCACGAAGCTGTCCGGTTCGTACAGGTAGTGCACGGTCCGCCCAGTCTCGCCTTCGTCCTGCGGTGGCGAGCTTTCCCAGGCGAGGTTGTCGCCATCCCAGCCGTACAGGGTGTAACCGCAACCCAGTTCGCGCTGGCGCTTGGCGCGTTGCATCTGGTTCCAGCCGCTGCCCGCACGGGGATCGTCGTAGTGATGCGCGGTCGAGTGTTTGTGCAGGCGACGGCCCAGCGCGTCGTAGCTGTATGCCACGCTGAGCTTGCCATCGTCGAAGCGGACCAGACGGTCGAACAGGTCCCAGGTCAGGCGGGCCTTGTCGCCGTTGTGCAGGCGGTGGATGAGGTTGCCGCGTTCGTCGTACTGGTAATGCGTGCCGGCGTACTCGCGCAGCAGGTTGTCCATCAGCTTGTTGCGACGCGGGTCGCTTTCCAGCGGGCGGTTGAGTTCCTGGGTCTTCTGGTCCAGCAGGTTGCCGGCCGGGTCGAAGGCGAAGGTCTCGACACCCAGGCGACTGGTGGCTTGCAGCAGGCGGCCCACCGGGTCGTACTGATAGGCCAGGTGACCACGGCGGGTGTCGTGGATGTCGGTCAGCTGGCCGACGGCATCGTATTGATACTGGCGCTTGAGCAACGTGGACTTGCCGTCGTGGCTACCCAGCCATTGCTCCTGCAGGCGACCCGCCGGGTCCCACGCCTGGGTCTGCATCAGCTGGTTGCCCTGATGCCGGACCACCTCACGGTGCAGAGCATCGCGCTCGTAGGCCAGCGGCTCATGCTGGTCAAGGGTCATGCCCAGCACGTGACCGCTGCCGTAGGTGAGCGTGCTGACCTTATGGCCATCGGGGCGAATCGTCGCCGTGCGCAGGTTCAGCGCGTCGTACTCAGCACTCCATTCTTCGTTGGCAAACTATAGGCAAGCGGAAAACCTATAAGGTAATCATAATCCACCAATATCTCATCGACCCTTTACAGACTATCGGCAGAGACCTGCTACCACCGGAAAAGTTACCTTTACTTTTTGCCGGCGGCTTGCACAGACTATAACTTTACTCGAGATATGATGCTAACAAATTGGAGTCTTTAAGAAAATCGCGCGCCTTCTCAAGGTCCGCATCATCCAGACGCCATACTGAAAAGCCCTTATGAATAGATGACTCACCAAAACGCTCCATTGCCTGAACCAAAGCCTGGCTTTTACTCTGAGGCAAAACCTCGATTTTGCGTTCAGAGAATATATTAAAAGGATAAACATCTCGGATGAGTTCGTCTGTTCTGCCGGCCCACTGCATCTTTCTCCACATACCGACTCTAGCGTGCCCTTTCCACAACAGTGGATGCTCATCATCAATCATTGACACGCCAATACCATAACCAAAGCCGTAAGCTTGAGTCTCACTATACGCGTATGCATAGTCACAAAGTCCAACCACCTCCTCTTGCGCCCAGAATGACTCAATCAACCCCTGCAAATCAAGTTTAGCGGCATTAGATGACAAGAGCAGTTCTGAGCCACTTGAGTAGCCTGCAGAAAAATCGCAATTCAAAAACTCATCAACTTCACCCGCACCCCAAATTCGCTCGGAATATAATGAAACTTCCCCCACGCCACCTGCCTGTAGCCCATTCAAATATTTTTTCTCGTTAAACTTCACGAGCTTGCCATTTTTACCACCACATCGATCCACCCTAGCAGGACGCCGCTCCATCCATTCTTTGAGCCTGCCAAAAACTTTCACTTTATCGACATTCTTCCCGGGGCAGTCATGAGCCACAAAAAAACTAAACTCTTCCATGCTTAAACCTTTCTCTTAGTTTTTGGAGTCTCAATGTAACTACCCGCTCGCCCGCCTAACCCTTGTAGGATGACGTCACCCTTCGCCCTCAGCTTGCGGGGGTCATCTGTTGGAGATGGAACCTCAACAATGTCGACCTTTCCATCTTTTCTCAGTCCCGTAACGTCCGGACGAGTAATCGGATCAGAAGGCACCCCTGTCACTGTCTTGACTGCAACGTTAACGCCGACTTTTTCATAATCGCCGCTGTTGGCCATCTGCTCCGCCATATTTTCGGATATTTGCGCATGACCATCTCCACCAGTTTTCTGCCCCGTACCGATAATCGGGCAGCCATTAACAACTCGTACTGGCTGCTTTTTCGCCAACCCCAGAGGGTCGATCCAGAATACCGGGTTCGGTGCGTATGCAAAGAGGTTCAGCCCACCTGCATAACTAGTCGGGTCTTGATTCACGAACCGCCCAACCCTCGGATCATAGTACCGATACCGGTTGTAATGCAGCCCGGTCTCGTGATCGTGGTACTGCCCCTGGAAGCGAATCGGGTTGCTCATCCCAACCTGCTTGGCCCAGTCCGAGCGCACCTCGCGCACGTCACCCCACGCCTTGTACTGCCCCGCCCACGCCACCTCTCCGTGGTGGTCGGTCAGCTCCATCGGCGTGCCGAGGTGATCACACTGGTACCAGGCAATCGCATCGATCGGCTGCGGCTTCACTTCGTGCTGCCACAGCGGGTCCTGGTCGATGTCGTATTCGCGTCCACGCCAGTCCGGCTGCCGTAACAGGCGAATCGGTGCCTTGCGCAGCGCCTGCGCAACGGGCACGAAGCTGTCCGGTTCGTACAGGTAATGCACCGTCCGCCCGGTCTCCCCTTCGTCCTGCGGCGGCGAGCTTTCCCAGGCGAGGTTGTCGCCATCCCAGCCGTACAGGGTGTAACCGCAACCCAGTTCGCGCTGGCGCTTGGCGCGTTGCATCTGGTTCCAGCCACTGCCCGCACGGGGATCGTCGTAGTGATGCGCGGTCGAGTGTTTGTGCAGGCGACGGCCCAGGGCGTCGTAGCTGTACGCCACGCTGAGCTTGCCATCGTCGAAGCGGACCAGACGGTCGAACAGGTCCCAGGTCAGGCGGGCCTTGTCGCCGTTATGCAGGCGGTGGATGAGGTTGCCGCGTTCGTCGTACTGGTAATGCGTGCCGGCGTACTCGCGCAGCAGGTTGTCCATCAGCTTGTTGCGACGCGGGTCGCTTTCCAGCGGGTGGTTGAGTTCCTGGGTCTTCTGGTCCAGCAGGTTGCCGGCCGGGTCGAAGGCGAAGGTCTCGACACCCAGGCGACTGGTGGCTTGCAGCAGACGGCCCACTGGGTCGTACTGATAAGCCAGGTGACCACGGCGGGTGTCGTGGATGTTGGTCAGCTGGCCGATGGCATCGTATTGATACTGGCGCTTGAGCAACGTGGACTTGCCGTCGTGGCTACCCAGCCATTGCGCCTGCAAGCGACCTGCCGGGTCCCACGCCTGGGTCTGCATCAGCTGGTTGCCCTGGTGCCGAACCACCTCACGGTGCAGAGCATCGCGCTCATAGGCCAGCAGCTCATGCTGGTCGATGGTCATGCCCAGCACGTGACCGCTGCCGTAGGTGAGCGTGCTGACCTTATGGCCATCGGGGCGAATCGTCGCCGTGCGCAGGTTCAGCGCGTCGTACTCGTGCCTCCACACCGCGACCATCGGCACAGCGGTCTTGAGGTAGTACTGATGCTCGCGAGTGAGGTTGCCCGCTTCGTCATGGAACCATTGCAGCTTGCTGTCGGCATTGATGGCCTGGATCAGCTTGCCATTGCCGTCGTAGGCAAAAGTTGCCTAGCACCTTGCCCAACCAAGTCCAGCAGTTGCCGGTTCCTGCTTTTGACCAGTTGACCACGCCGTCCTAGTCTAGCGCGACACTAATTAGCCACTTAACTTCGCACGGGCTTTGTTAACTGAATCCTTAAGCAAAATAACATCGCTCTCGGTAATCTTCAGACTCTTTATTTCCTTCATCATTTCGATTGAGCGAAGCACGGCATCAAGCATTAAGCTCACCTGCCTTGACTCATCAGCCTCTTTGAACTCATTGACAGGTATTTGAACGCGAACTTCAATAACCTTACGCGCCTTGTGGTACTTCTTCACTTCGGGATAGTCAATGACTCGCTCGTCTGGCATTAAAATTGAAATGAACGTCCACGAGTTCGCGCCACATTCTAGCGAAACATCAGACAGAGTCTCTACCAGTACATCTTTTACTCTTTTTCGAGCAATTTGAGCGGCATTTCCGACAATAACATGTTGTTCACTTGAAGTGCTAAAAATCATACGGCACCTTAATAATCGCTTTTATTCAGAGGAGGTCTTTTGCCGTCTTTACTTACAGCCTTGTAATCCAATATCTGCTGATGCTGCCACGCATGCATTTCCCACTTTGTCCCTGATGCCTCCTCCTGCATATATGCGTTATTTTCCTTGAGATATTTTTCTGTATACCTGCGTTTACCCATAGTAGTCTCACCGTAGTTTAGAACGCTATGATCGTCTTCATCCCTCAAGGTATATCCAATAGCGGGTTTAGTGGAATTGAGACTATTCCCATGAGTACCATCCTTCTCACACGGACGCCCCGAAGAAGTTGCTGATCGCCGCCTTGGGGTCGTTGAGCAACTGGTCGCTGGCGGCTGCCATCTGCTTGCTCGCCGCCGCCTTGTCGCCCTGGGCGTCGAGTTGGCCGAGCACGACTTTCTCCAGGCCCGTGGCAATTTCGCCAGTCACCTTGGTACCCAGATCGCCCGCGTCCTTGAGAATGCCGGCGATCTTTGGCTGTGCCTGGGTCACAAAGTCGTCGAGGGTCCCGGCGATGGTGGCGTTGAGGTGGCCCATCAGCACCGTGATCAGCGAGTCGCCCAGCAGCATCTTGGCGCTGTTGCGCAGCTCCTGGCGGACCAGGAACAAGGTCGGGCGCAAGCTCATGCGGGCGGCTGCCATGGTCGGCGGCGCCGGCAATACGCCGATCAGGTTGATGCCCAGGCTGACCCAGTCGAGCACCTGGCGGTGCTTGCTCTTGACCAGGGTGACCACATCGCCCAGGGCGTCGACCAGGGCCATGATGTTGCCCACCACCGGCAAGGCACCGGCCACGGTCTTGATCCGTTCGAGGGTGACGTAGCCGCTGCTGACCGACTGCAACCAGGCGTCGAAGGCGGCGGCGCCGCGGCCCACGTCCTTGGCGTCGATGGTGTTGAGCGGGGCGACCGCGACTTGCGCTTCGCGTTGCTTGGATTCGCCACTCATGCCAGCACCTCACTGCCCAGCGGGCGCTTGGCCGGGTTGGCGGGAGGGCTCAGGCCGTGCAGGCCACGGCCGGCATCGCCGAGCTGGAGGAAAGCGGGTTTGTGCAGCAGGCGTTCCAGGTCCAGCGAAGGGCGTTCGCTGACCAGCTCGAGGTCAATGGCATAGGCGTGGCTGATGGCTTCCGTGCCGTTGAAGGCGAGGACCTGGAAATCGTGCTCCAGGCCGTCGATGTGCAAGCTGAAATGGGTCTGGTTCGCGGCGGCAAACATCCCTGTCCTCCTTTAGGAAAACGTAGTGAAAACGACTGCGACCTGACAGGTGAACGTGGCAAGTCGCGGTGCGAGAACGGTACGGGGACGCGCTTCCCATGTATGTCAGATGCAGTTCGACACGACTCGTGGGATACGGACTACATCGGGCGAGATCGGTAAGCGTGACGTTTCACGGTGCAAGGATCGAAGGTGGCCAGCGACGGACGACGCGGGGACGCGACAGCGCTAAAGTTGCATGACTTGTCCGGAAGGCGCGCACATAAGGCAAAAATGCAGGACACCCCTGCAGATTTGTCGATTGTGCACGGTAAATTCGCATGCCACGATCCTGCGACACTCCAGCGCACTCCAGACTTCACTTGGAAAATCAATAACAAAGCAGGGAGAACGCGATGACCGCGCATGCTCACATCTCGGCAACGGATCACGTTTTGGCCGAGGTTCGCAACCACATTGGCCACCTCACCCTCAACCGCCCTACCGGCCTCAACGCCCTGACCCTCGACATGGTGCGCAGCCTGCGCCAGCACTTGGACCGGTGGGCCGAGGACGCACAGGTAAAGGCCGTGGTTCTGCGCGGCGAAGGCCCCAAGGGCTTCTGCGCCGGTGGCGATATCCGCTCGCTGCATGACAGCTTCAAGGCTGGTGACAGGCTTCACGAAGATTTCTTCGTCGAGGAATATGCCCTCGACCTGCTCATCCATCGCTACCGCAAACCGGTTCTGGTGCTGATGGACGGTTTCACCCTCGGCGGCGGCATGGGCCTGGCCCAAGGCGCGGACCTGCGCATCGTCACCGAGCGCAGCCGCCTGGGCATGCCCGAGGTGGGCATCGGTTACTTCCCGGACGTGGGCGGCAGTTATTTCCTGCCGCGCATTCCCGGTGAACTAGGCATCTACCTGGGGGTCAGTGGCGTGCAGATCCAGGCCGCCGATGCCCTGTACTGCGGGCTGGCCGACTGGTACCTGGCCAGCGACGCCCTCACTGCCCTGGAGCAAGGCCTGGATAACATCACGTTCGGCGAATACCCACTCAAGGACCTGCAAAACCTGATGGCCACCCTCGGCACCCAGACCCTGAACGATGCCCCTCTGGAAAAGCTGCGCCCCGTCATCGACCACTTCTTCGCCCAACCCGACCCGCTCGCAATCATCGAGCAACTGCGCGCGGTCAGCATCGGTGACAGTCGCCCGTGGGCCATAGCCACAGCCGACCTGCTGGAAAGCCGTTCGCCGCTGGCCATGGCAGTGACCTTGGAGATGCTGCGCCGAGGCCGCCACCTGGCACTGGAAGACTGCTTCGCCATGGAGTTGCACCTGGACCGCCAGTGGTTCCAGCACGGCGATATCATCGAAGGCGTACGCGCCCTGATCATCGACAAGGACAAACAACCACGCTGGAATCCGCCGACCTTGAGCGGGCTGAGCCGCCAGCGGGTCGACCAATTCTTCGAAGGCTTGTGAGCCTGGGAGTACGCACATGCAAGACCTGGAACTGAGCGAAGAGCAGATCATGATCCGCGACATGGCCCGGGACTTTGCCCGCGGCGAGATCGCCCCCCACGCCCAGGCTTGGGAAAAGGCCGGCTGGATCGATGACGCCGTGGTGAAGAAAATGGGCGAACTGGGCCTGCTTGGCATGGTGGTGCCTGAAGACTTTGGCGGCAGCTACACCGACTATGTCGCCTACGCCCTGGCCGTCGAGGAGATCGCTGCTGGCTGCGGCGCTACCGGGGCGATGATGAGCATTCACAACTCCGTCGGTTGCGGCCCGCTGCTGGCTTATGGCACGCCCGAGCAGCAACAGGCCTGGCTACCGCGCCTGGCCAGCGGCGAAGTCATCGGTTGCTTCTGCCTGACCGAGCCGCAAGCCGGCTCCGAAGCGCACAACCTGCGCACCCGTGCAGAGCTGGTCAACGGCGAATGGGTGATCAACGGCTCCAAGCAGTTCGTCAGCAACGCCCGCCGTGCCGGACTGGCCATCGTCTTCGCCGTCACCGACCCGGAGCTGGGCAAGAAGGGTCTTTCTGCCTTTCTGGTGCCGACCGACAATCCGGGGTTCAAGGTCGACCGTAGCGAGCACAAGATGGGCATCCGCGCTTCGGATACCTGCGCGGTCTCCCTCGACAACTGCCGTATTCCGGCCGCCAACATCCTTGGCGAGCGCGGCAAGGGCCTGGCTATCGCCCTCTCCAACCTCGAAGGCGGGCGGATAGGCATCGCCGCCCAAGCTTTGGGGATAGCCCGCGCGGCATTCGAGGCTGCCCTTCTCTATTCGCGCGACCGTGTGCAGTTCGGCAAGCCGATCAATGAACACCAGAGCATCGCTAACCTGCTGGCCGACATGCAGGTACAGGTCAATGCCGCGCGCCTGTTGATACTGCATGCTGCGCGCCTGCGCAGCGCGGGCAAGCCGTGCTTGTCGGAAGCATCCCAGGCCAAGCTGTTCGCTTCGGAAATGGCCGAGCGCGTGTGTTCGATGGCGATTCAGGTGCACGGAGGCTATGGCTACCTGGAAGACTATCCGGTGGAGCGGTATTACCGCGATGCGCGGATCACGCAGATCTATGAGGGCTCGAGCGAGATCCAGCGGATGCTGATCGCTCGGGAACTGAAGCACTATCCGTTGTAGGCCCCCCGAAAACGAAGATGGCGCTGCCAAAGCAGCGCCATCACGGTCGTTACGAAGCCCAGTCAGTCATTCGCACTGACAACCTGCCCCGCTTTCTCTTCCTTGCCTCGGGTCGCCAGGCAGTAATAGAGCGGCACCGTCACCAACAAGCCAAACAGCCACGACAGGTCGGCCCCCTCGACGATGTTCGAGTAGGGCCCGACATACAGCGAAGTGTTGGCGAACGGCAACTGCACCAGGATCCCGCAGGCATAGGCGACAATCGCATGGTGGTTGAAGCGCCCGTAGATACCGCCATCGGCGCGGAAGATCGAGGCAATGTCGTACTGGCCTTTCTTGATCAGGTAGAAGTCGATCAAGTTGATCGAGGCCCACGGTACGAGCACCAGCAGTAGCGCCAGGATCAGGCCGATGAACTGACCGATGAAGTCCGCCGATGCATTGAGCGCTACCAGGCCGCAGCCCACCAAGATCAGCGACGCCAAAATCACCCGCACCTTGATGCTCGGGGTCCACTGGGCGACGAAGGTCTGGATGGCCGTGACGATCGACAGCACCGCGCCATAGAGGTTGAGGGCGTTATGGCTGATGATGTTGAGCAGGAACAGCACCATCAGGATCGGCCCCAGCCAACCGGTGGCTTGCTTGACCGCGTCCATCGCATCGGTACCTTGCGGCACGCACAGCACCGCCACGGCACCGAAACTGAAGCACAAAATGGTGCCCAGTGTGGCGCCGAAATAGGTCGCCCAGAATGGCTTGGCGATGCCTACCTCACGCGGCAGGTAGCGCGAGTAGTCGGAGGTGTACGGCGAGAAGCTGATCTGCCAGATAGTGCCGAGCGACACCGTGGCGATGAAGCCTGACAGGTTGAACCCTCCGCGGCTGAAGAAGTCAGCCGGCAGCTGCTGGGCGAACATCATGATGAAGCCTGCCAGCAATGCCGAGCCCATCACCCAGGTGCCAATACGGTTCAAGGTGTGGATGAAGCGGTAACCGATCACACCAATGGCCGTTGCGCTCAGCGCACCAATGACGATGGCAGTGGGCATCGGCACGCTGGGGGCGATGCCATGGATCGACTTGCCCGCCAACACGATGTTGGAAATGAAGAAGCCCACATAAATGAGCGCCGTGAAGAACACGATCAGTAAGGCGCCATAGCGGCCGAATTGGCCACGGCTCTGGACCATCTGCGGAATGCCCAACTGCGGTCCCTGGGCAGAGGCCAAGGCGATGACCACGCCCCCGGCAAGATGACCCAGCACGATGGCGACCAACCCCCACAACAGATTCAGGTGGAATACCTGGACCACCATGGCGCCGGTGACGATGGGCAGGGGCGCTATGTTGGTGCTGAACCAAAGGGTGAACAGATCACGCGCCTTCCCGTGGCGCTCGGCAGGTGGAACGTAATCGACCGTGTGATTCTCGACAAACTGGTGTTGCGACGACGGTTGGGACATAGGTTTTCAGCTCGAAAGGTCGTTTTTATCTTTGTAAGGAAACCGCGCGGGGCGGCCTCTCAGCTGAAGACCATATTATGGTATTCCAAGCTTTTGACAACACTGATGCGGCTGAAAAATGTGTAACTGATCCGGTTCAGCAGCACCCGCAATGCTTGCTTGATTTTTTCAAAGCCGCTGTTCATGCGGCCTTGCGCCATTCATCGTGATTTTTACCCGGTGTAAAATTCCACTTGCAAATCGAGTATTACGGTATACCATCAGACACATCAACGATAAAAACCGCGGACCACCGCAGCCCTCTCGAGGTATTCGCCATGATCGATGCAACCGTCTACAAGCATGTCCTGGGCTCCTTCCCGTCCGGCGTCACGGTCATCACCACCCTGGACGACGATGGTTCGATCGTCGGCCTTACCGCCAGCGCATTTTCTTCCCTGTCCATGGACCCGCCGCTGGTGCTGTTCTGCCCGAACTACAGCTCCGATTCCTACCCGGTACTGATGCGCAACAAGCGCTTTGCCATCCACCTGCTCTCTGGCGAGCAACAGACCGAAGCCTACGCGTTCGCCAAGAAAGGCAAGGACAAGGCCGCTGGTATCGAGTGGACTTTGAGCGAGCTTGGCAACCCCATTCTGGCCGGCGCCACCGCCGTCATCGAATGCGAATTGTGGCGTGAATACGAAGGCGGCGACCACGCCATCATGGTCGGCAAGGTGCACAACCTGATCGTGCCCGAAGAGGCCCCACGGCCGATGGTCTACTGCCGCGGCAAGATGGCCAGCCTGCCCGCCTTCGCCTGAGCCACCTATCGTCATCAATGACGCCTGGCGCACCAGGCGACACCTTAAAGCTCCGAGGAAAGCCCCATGAAATTTTCGTTGTTCGTGCACATGGAACGTTGGGATGAACAGGTCAGCCATCGCCAGCTGTTCGAAGACCTGACCGAACTGACCCTGATGGCCGAGAACGGCGGTTTCAGCACCGTGTGGATCGGCGAACACCACGCCATGGAATACACCATCTCGCCGAGCCCGATGCCGCTGCTGGCCTACCTGGCCGCGCGCACCGAGAAAATCCGCCTGGGCGCCGGCACCATCATCGCGCCGTTCTGGAACCCTATCCGCGTGGCCGGTGAATGCGCCCTGCTGGACGTGATCAGCAACGGTCGCATGGAAGTGGGCCTGGCCCGTGGCGCCTATCAGTTCGAGTTCGACCGCATGGCCGGCGGCATGCCCGCCACCGACGGCGGCAAGGCGCTGCGTGAAATGGTGCCGGCCGTACGCAAGCTGTGGGAAGGCGATTACGCCCATGAGGGTGAGGTTTACAAGTTCCCGACCTCCACCAGCGTGCCCAAGCCCGTGCAAAAAGGCATGCCCCCGATGTGGATCGCCGCGCGCGACCCGGACTCGCACAATTTCGCTGTGAAAAACGGCTGCAACGTCATGGTCACCCCGCTGATGAAGGGCGACGAAGAAGTGCTGGACCTGAAGAACAAGTTCCAGGCCGCACTCGACAACAACCCCGAAGTACCGCGCCCGCAACTGATGGTGCTGCGTCACACCCACGTACACAGCCCGTCGGAGCCCGAAGGCTGGAAGGTTGGCGCCCAGGCCATCTCGCGCTTCTACCGCACCTTCGACGCCTGGTTCGGCAACAAGACCACGCCGGTCAACGGATTCCTCGAGCCAAGCCCGGAGTCCAAGTTCGCTGAAGTGCCGGCGTTCGCGCTGGAGAATATCCGCAAGAACACCATGATCGGCACGCCGGAAGAAATCATCGCGCGCATCAAGTACTACCAGGAACTGGGCGTCGACGAGTTCAGCTTCTGGTGCGACAACAGCCTGCCCCACGCCGAGAAGAAAAAGTCGCTCGAACTCTTCATCAAGGAAGTGGTGCCGGCGTTCGCCTGAATTCCCATTGCCTGAAACCGTTGCGGGATGAGCCCGCTCCCGCGGGCCCTCGTGGCCCGCGTGAGCGGGCATTTTTTTGCATGGGCGGCGTTCCCATCGCCAGCCCACTGAAATCGAGAACAGTGCAGCACCTGCAGGTGCATGGCTACCCGCGAGAAGTCCAGCACAGACAGCCCAAAAACCAAGGGATCAGCCCACCTTTCGTCCCCCTGACCAGAGAAATTGTTCGGCACCTCTTGCACAACAAATATTATGGTATACCATCAGACAACAAGAACTGATAACCCTCACCAGGAGCCCCCCATGAGTTTCGAAATCCGCAAGATCGTCACCTACTCCGAAGAGACCCGCATCGAAGGCGGCAAAGCCACCGACAAGCCAGTGACCATGGTCGGCCTGGCCGTGGTGATCAAGAACCCATGGGCCGGTCGCGGTTTCGTTGAGGATCTGAAGCCGGAAATCCGCGCCAACTGCTCCGAGCTAGGCGCGCTGATGGTCGAGCGCCTGACCGCCGCCATCGGCGGTGCCGACAAGATCGAAGCCTACGGCAAGGCCGCCGTGGTCGGCGCCGATGGCGAAATCGAACACGCTTCCGCCGTGATCCACACCCTGCGCTTCGGCAACCATTACCGCGAAGCCGTCAAGGCCAAGAGCTACCTGAGCTTCACCAACAAGCGCGGCGGCCCAGGCACCTCGATTCAGATCCCGATGATGCAGAAGGACGACGAAGGCCTGCGTTCTCACTACATCACCCTGGAAATGCAGATCGAAGACGCCCCGCGCGCCGATGAAATCGTCGTGGTCCTGGGCGCCTCCGACGGCGGTCGCCTGCACCCGCGCATCGGCAACCGCTACATCGACCTGGAAGAACTGGCTGCCGAAAAAGCCAACGCTCAATAACAACAACCAAGACGGGCCGGGGCGTTGCGTGCAAGCGCCACGCCCGACCTTCAAGGAGCGCCCTCCATGATTCAGCCTGTCGCTGAACGTACACCGGCCGGAACCAGCTACCTGGTCCAAGGCCAGGGCCAACCTGTGGTGTTGATCCACGGCGTGGGCCTGAACAAAGAAATGTGGGGCGGGCAGTTCGTGGGCCTGGCCAACGACTATCGGGTCATCGCCTATGACATGCTCGGCCATGGCCAGAGCGCCCTGCCACCGCCCGACGTAGGCCTGGAAGGCTACGCCGACCAACTGGCCGAACTGCTCGATCACCTGCAGATTGCCCAAGCCACCGTGATTGGCTTCTCGATGGGTGGCCTGGTGGCGCGCGCATTCGCCCTTCACCACCGGCAGCGCCTTGCCGCGCTGGTGGTGCTCAACAGCGTGTTCAACCGCACCCCCGAGCAGAGCGCCGGCGTCATCGCCCGTGCCGCCCAGGCTGCGCAACAAGGCCCGGACGCCAACGTCGATGCCGCGCTCGACCGCTGGTTCAGCCGCGAATACAAAGCCGCCAACCCCGCGCAGGTCGCCGCCATCCGCCAGGTGCTGGCGAGCAACGATCCGCAGGGCTATCACACCACTTATGCGCTGTTCGCCACCCAAGACATGTATCGCGCCGACGACCTGGGCAGCATCCAGGTGCCGACGCTGATCGCCACCGGTGAACTCGACGCAGGCTCCACCCCGGCCATGACTCGCCAGCTTGCCGCGCGCATTCCTGGTGCGCAAAGCGTGGTCCTCGCCGAGCAACGGCATATGATGCCGGTGGAAGCGCCGCGGGAAGTCAACAAGATGCTTCTGGACTTCCTGGCGCAAGCCCGCACCCTTACCGAATCCGCCAAGGGGATTGTTGCATGACCCTCGTTCGTTTCCAGATGTGCATCGACGGCCAATGGCTCGATGCCCAGAGCGGCAAGACCTTCGACAGCCTCGACCCGGCTACCGCCAAGGCCTGGGCGCAACTGCCCGACGCCGGTGAGGCCGATGTCGAACTGGCCGTGCAGGCCGCCCAGCGTGCCTTCGACAGCAGAGCCTGGCGCAGCCTCACCGCGACCGCCCGAGGCAAGCTGCTGCGTCGCCTCGGCGATCTGATCGCCCAGAACAAAGAGCACCTCGCCCAGCTCGAAAGCCGCGACAACGGCAAGCTGATCCGCGAAACCCGCGGCCAGGTCGGCTACCTGCCGGAGTTCTTCCACTACACCGCAGGCCTGGCCGACAAGCTCGAAGGCGGCACCCTGCCGCTGGACAAGCCTGACCTGTTCGCCTACACCGTGCACGAGCCGATCGGCGTGGTGGCCGGGATCATCCCGTGGAACAGCCCACTGTACCTGACCGCGATCAAGCTGGCGCCGGCTCTGGCCGCCGGCAACACCATCGTGCTCAAGCCGTCCGAGCACGCCTCAGCGACCATTCTGGAGCTGGCCCGCCTGGCCCTAGAAGCCGGCTTCCCGGCTGGCGTGGTCAACGTGGTGACCGGCTACGGCCCAAGCACTGGCGCAGCGCTTACCCGCCATCCACTGGTGCGCAAGATCGCCTTCACCGGCGGTGCTGCTACCGCCCGCCATGTGGTGCGCAGCAGCGCCGAGAACTTCGCCAAGCTGTCCCTGGAGCTGGGTGGCAAGTCGCCAAACATCATCTTCGCCGACGCTGACCTGGACAGCGCCATCAACGGCGCCGTAGCCGGCATCTATGCCGCCTCGGGACAAAGCTGCGTGGCAGGTTCGCGCTTGCTGGTGCAGGATGAGATCTTCGATGAGTTCGTCGAGCGCCTGATCGCCCGCGCCAAGCGCATTCGTATCGGTAATCCGCAGGACGATGCCAGCGAGATGGGCCCGATGGCCACCGCCCAGCAACTGGCCGTGGTCGAAGGCCTGGTTGCGGCCGCCAAGGCCGAAGGCGCCAAATTGCACATGGGTGGCAAGCGTGCCGAGGTCGAGGGGGACGGCTGGTTCTACGAGCCGACCCTGTTCGAGTGCGACAGCAACTCGATGACCATCATGCAGGAAGAGGTATTCGGCCCGGTCGCGGCGGTGATCCGCTTCAAGACCGAGGAAGAGGCCTTGGCAATCGCCAACGACTCCCAGTTCGGCCTGGCAGCCGGGATCTGGACCCGTGACCTGGGCCGTGCCCATCGCCTGGCCCGTGACGTACGCTCCGGCATCATCTGGGTCAACACCTACCGTGCCGTGTCGGCCATGGCGCCGATCGGTGGCTTCAAGAACAGCGGCTACGGCCGTGAGAGCGGCATCGACTCGGTGCTGGCTTATACCGAGCTGAAGACGGTGTGGATCAATCTCTCCACCGCGCCGATGCCCGACCCGTTCGTGATGCGCTAAGAGGTAACACGAGATGATCGAACCTGGCATCTACAAAGACGTGATGGGCTCCTTCCCGTCCGGCGTGACGGTGGTCACCACCCTCGATGCCGACGGCGCCATCGTCGGCATCACCGCCAGCGCGTTCAGCGCGCTGTCGATCGACCCGGCACTGGTGCTGTTCTGTCCCAACTACGCCTCCGACACCTACCCGATCCTGCGTGACAGCAAGCAGTTCGCCATTCACCTGCTGTCAGCCGACCAGACTGCTGAGGCTTACGCCTTCGCCGGTAAAGGCAAGGACAAGGCCAAAGGCATCGAATGGCACCTGAGCGAACTGGGCAACCCGTTGCTGAGCAAGGCCACGGCGATCATAGAGTGCGAACTGTGGCGTGAATACGACGGCGGCGACCACGCGATCATCGTTGGCGCGGTGAAGAACCTGGTGCTGCCAGCCGAGCCGGTGACGCCGATGGTCTACCACAAAGGCAAGCTAGGTGCCCTGCCACCTTTGGGTTAAGACCCCCAAGGAAGCGGTGTTGGCTTCTTCGCGGGTAAAACCGCGCAGAAGCTCACACACATTCCCCTGTTTTCAGGGGCCGCGCCCACCTCTCACCCTCGGTTGCGGCCCCCTTTTTCATTCGGAGCACGGCAATGAGCAACGAAAAGTACGACAAGGGCCTGCAGATCCGTACCCAGGTGCTGGGCGAGGAGTACGTCAACCGTTCGATCCAGAATGCCGACGACTTCACCAAGCCCTTGCAGGAGCTGGTCACCGAGTACTGCTGGGGCCACGTCTGGGGCCGCGAAGGCTTGTCGCTCAAAGAGCGCAGCATGATAAACTTGGCCATGATTTCCGCGCTCAACCGGCCCCACGAGCTCAAGCTGCACATTCGCGGCGCATTGCGCAATGGCCTGAGCCGTGAACAGATTCGCGAGATCCTGCTCCAGGTCGGCATTTATTGCGGCGTACCCGCGGCGGTGGACAGTTTCCGCCTGGCCCGCGAAGCGTTCGCCGAAGCCGATGCGGAGTCAACCCGTTAACAACGGGCTGTTCGAACCACTGCAAGGAGTGCCAGGTTCAAGGCACTCCGCGATGTTGGCGCAACAGCCTCATAAAGAGCGCACCTGATGAAACGCCAGCCACTCGACGACAGCTTCAAGGTCAACCGCAACCCCGTTACTCTGCGTGAAATCGTGCTCGACAAGCTGCGCGGCGCGATCATGAATTTCCACCTTCTACCAGGCGACCGCCTGGTAGAGCGCGACCTCTGCGACCGCCTTGGCGTGAGCCGCACCTCGGTGCGCGAAGCCCTGCGTCACCTGGAATCCGAAGGCCTGGTGGAATTCGCCGACGCCAAGGGCCCACGCGTTGCCATCATCACCCTGGAAGATGCCCGCGACATCTACGAGCTGCGCTGTGTACTCGAAGGCCTGATCGTGCAGCTGTTCACGCTCAACGCCAAGGCCAAGGACATCCGCGCCCTTGAGCGCGCCCTCGAGGTCAACCGCGAAGCCCTCGAAGAAGGCGAACTGCAGCAAGTGCTCGAGTCGGTACAAGGCTTCTACGACGTCCTGCTCGAAGGCTCCGGCAACCAGGTGGCGGCGCAACAGCTACGCCAGCTTCAGGCCCGCATCAGCTACCTGCGCGCCACTTCGGTGTCGCAAGAGAACCGCCGCGGCGCCAGCAACCGTGAGATGGAGAAGATTGTCGAGGCGATCAAGAGTGGCGACCCAGTGGTTGCCCACCAAGCTTCGGTCGACCACGTTCGCGCCGCCGCCAAGGTAGCGCTGGAATACCTGCGCCAGAAGCAGGACGACAACACCAAGGTGCGCGATATCGTCGAGCCCCTGGCCCTCAAGGAACCTCGCATAGGCCGCTGACCATGCCCACCGCCCCGCGCTACTGCCCGCACTGCACCACGGAACTGGCCCGGGGCGTTCCCACTGGCGACACCCACGAGCGCCTGCACTGCCCTGGCTGTGGCTACGTCCACTACATCAACCCGAAGATCATCGCCGGCTGCATCATCGAGCGCGAGGGCAAGTACCTGCTGTGCCAGCGTGCCATCCCTCCCCGTCCAGGCACCTGGACCTTGCCGGCCGGTTTCATGGAGGCCGGTGAAACCACCGAACAGGCGGCCCTGCGCGAAGTCTGGGAAGAAAGCGGCGTGCGCGCCGATATCGTCTCGCCTTATTCGATCTTCAGCGTGCCGAAGATCAGCGAGGTGTACATCATCTTCCGCGCCATCGCCACCGAAGAGACCGGCCAGTTCGGGCCCGAGACAATGGCTTACCAGTTCTTCGAGCCTGACGAGATTCCCTGGGACGACATCTACTACCCGGCGATCCGACAGATTCTCGAGCGTTACATCCTTGAACGGCAGGCGGGGGTGTATGGGATCTACATGGGTAATGACGATACCGGCAAAGTGCATTTCATGCGCTGAGCCGACAAAGGCGCGATCAACTGCCCAACTGCCCGGCAATCAACCCCACTGCGACCAGGATCATCACCCCCCCTGAGACCCGCCCGACCATCCTGGCCGCGCCCGGACGGCTGCTCAGCACCGCCTTGGCGCCGTACCCCACCAGCGAATAGACCACCAGCGAACTGCACAGGTGCACCAGGCCCAGCAGCAGAATCTGCAACGGTACCGGCCAGCTCGATTGCGGGTCGGTGAACTGCGGCAGCAAGGCCAGGAACAACAGGAACACCTTGGGGTTCAGGCCGCTCACGCAAAAGCCCTTCAGTGCCCAGCGCTTGCCAGAGTCAGCAATACTGCTTTGCCCCGATTGCGGCACCGGTGGGCTGAGCAACAGATTGCCGCCCAGCCACAGCAAGTAGATGCAGCCGGCCAGCGTCAGCAACATCAAGGCCACGGGGTGCCCCGCCAGCACGGTACCAACACCCGCCGCCACCACCAGTGTGGCCATGAAATGCCCCGACAGCATTCCTGCTACCGCCGGCATCACCCAGCGCCCACGCATGCCCGCCGAGATGGCATATGCCCAGTCGGCTCCGGGGGTAATCACGAACAGCAACGACACGGCCCAGAACGCCATCAGCACACTCATAGCCACTTGAAACTTCCTTTGCACGCGGTAGGGGATGGACACAGCGTACGGGTTCCGCCAGGGGATTTTCTTTCGTATATTCCCCGCGGAACGTTATTTGGTGGAAGATTCTTCCCAATGGACAGAACAGACAGAAAGATACTTGCCGAACTGCAAAAAGACGGTCGGCTGTCGGTCACAGAGCTCGCCGACCGCGTCGGCCTGAGCCTGTCGCCATGCCACAGGCGGCTGAAGGCGCTGGAGGAGAACGGCGCGATTCTTGGCTATCACGCACGCTTGGCGCCCTCGGCCTTGGGGCTCAATTTCGCGGCATTGGTGTTCGTCACCTTGCGCGAAGTCACCCGCCAGCCCGTGGCCGATTTCGAAGGCGCACTGGGTGAAATTCCGCAGATCGTCGAGGCCCAGCGGTTGTTTGGCGACCCAGATTACTTGTTGCATGTGGTGGCCAAGGACCTGCCGGCGTTTCAGAAGCTGTACGACGAGCAATTGACCAGCATTCCCAATGTGAAACGGTTGAGTTCGACATTGGTGATGAAAGAGGTGATCCAGGATCGGCTGTTGCCGATGTAGGCGTTGCATCGGTCTCATCGCCGGCAAGCCGGCGATGAGACCAGAGCAGTCAGTGCAACAACATCAGTACTGCGCCTGCCCCGGTACCCAGGCAGTACCCGCCAGCGGCACCCGCGCCATGGCCGCTGCTTCCACCGTCAGCGCCACCAGGTCCTCAGGGTCAAGGTTGTGCAGGTGCGACTTGCCGCAGGCGCGGGCCATGGTCTGGGCTTCGAGCACCAGGACCCGCAGGTAGTTGGCCAGGCGACGACCGGCCTCCTCCGGGTTCAGGCGCTTGGCCAGTTCCGGGTCCTGCGTGGTGATACCCGCTGGGTCTCGGCCGTTCTGCCAGTCGTCGTAGAAGCCGGCAGCCGAGCCGATTTTTTTCAGTTCGGCATCCAGCCGTGGATGGTTGTCGCCCAGGGCGATCAGCGCGGCAGTCCCGATGGCCACGGCATCGGCGCCCAAGGCCATGGCTTTGGCCACGTCAGCACCATTGCGGATGCCTCCGGAGACAATCAGTTGAACCTGGCGGTGCATGCCCATTTCCTGCAGCGCCTGCACCGCTTGCGGGATGGCTGGCAGGATCGGGATACCCACGTGCTCAATGAACACTTCCTGGGTCGCTGCGGTACCGCCCTGCATGCCGTCGAGCACGATCACGTCCGCACCGGCCTTCACCGCCAGCTTCACGTCATAGTACGGTCGGCTGGCACCGATCTTGACGTAGATGGGCTTTTCCCAATCGGTGATCTCGCGCAGCTCGGCAATCTTGATCGCCAGGTCATCCGGTCCGGTCCAATCCGGGTGGCGGCAGGCGCTGCGCTGATCGACCCCGATCGGCAAGGTGCGCATACCGGCCACCCGCTCGGTCACTTTCATGCCCAGCAACATACCGCCGCCGCCAGGCTTGGCGCCCTGGCCAAGGACGATCTCGATGGCGTCGGCCTTGCGCAGGTCATCCGGGTTCATGCCATAGCGCGAAGGCAGGTACTGGTAGACAAGATGCTGCGACTGGCCGCGCTCTTCCGTGGTCATGCCGCCGTCACCGGTGGTGGTACTGGTACCGGCGATGGTGGCCCCACGGCCCAGAGCCTCCTTGGCGTTGGCTGACAACGCGCCGAAGCTCATGCCGGCGATGGTCACCGGGATTTTCAGGTGTATCGGCTTCTTGGCAAAACGGGTGCCCAGGACTACGTCCGTGCCGCATTTTTCGCGGTAGCCTTCCAACGGGTACCGCGACACGCTGGCGCCCAGCAGCAACAGATCGTCGAAATGCGGCACACGGCGCTTGGTGCCACCGCCACGAATGTCATAGATGCCGGTTTCGGCGGCGCGCTGGATTTCCTGGATGGTCAGGCGGTCGAAGGTGGCCGACTCACGCAGTACCGGGGTGGGTTGCTCGCTCATGATGGTGCTCCTGATTCAGTACGCGCTGGCGTTGTCGACTTTGAAGTTGTACAGCTGGCGAGCCGAGCCGTAGCGTTTGAAATCGGCGGCCTTGTGGTCGAGGCCGGCCTTGTTCAGCAGCTCTTGCAGCTCTTGCAGGTGTTCGGCGCGCATTTCCTTTTCGATGCAGTCAGAACCCAGCGACTGCACCGTGCCTTTGACGTAGATACGCACCTCATACAGTGAATCGCCCAGTGCATCGCCCGCATCGCCGCACACCACCAGGCGCCCGGCCTGGCCCATGAAGCAGCTCATATGGCCAATGCTGCCGCCGACGACGATGTCCACGCCCTTCATGGAAATGCCGCAACGCGCTCCGGCATCGCCCTCGATCACCAGCAAGCCGCCATGGGCAGTCGCGCCGGCTGCTTGCGAGGCGCTGCCCTTGACGCGCACGGAGCCGGACATCATGTTCTCGGCAACGCCCACGCCGACATTGCCGTGCACGGTAACGCTAGCCCTCTGGTTCATTCCGGCGCAGTAGTAGCCGGCATGGCCGTCGATGTCCACGGAAACGGCCTGGTTGATGCCTACAGCCAGGTTGTGCTTGCCGTCCGGGTGGCTGACCCGCCATTCACGGTCTTGCACCTCGCCGTGCAAGGCCTGGTTGAGCTCGCGCACCGAGGCGCTGGAAAGGTCGATGGTCTTCATGCAAGTGCTCCAGTGTTCGGTGAAAGGGTCAGGCGCTTTCGCGCTCCCAGACGTAGAGGGTGGCGGGTGCTGGTTCCCAGACCCTGGCCTTGTCGATGCCTGGCAGACTGGCCAGGGCCTGGTACTCCGAGGCCATGGCCACGTAGTCATCGGTCTCGGCCAGCACCGCCGGCTTGCAGGCGATCGGGTCGCGAATCACGGCAAAGCCGTTGCGGGTGCCGATGGCGAAAGTGAAGAAGCCATCCAGGTCCTCCAGCGCACCATCCAGGGCCTGGGCCAGGGTGTCGCCCTGGCGAAGGCGCCAGGTCAGGTAGCCGGCAGCCACCTCGGTGTCGTTGTCGGTCTCGAAGCTGATGCCTTCGCGCTTGAGCTCCTGGCGCAGACGGAAGTGGTTGGACAGCGAGCCGTTGTGCACCAGGCACAGGTCGGCGCCGGTGGAAAACGGGTGGCTGCCCTCCATGGTCACCGCGCTTTCGGTGGCCATGCGGGTATGACCAATGATGTGGCTGCCCTTCATGGTGGCCAGGCCGAAACGGCTGGAAATCTCCGCCGGTAGGCCCATGCCCTTGAGAATCTCGATGCTCCGCCCAGCGCTCATGATGCGCACGTTCGGCGCCAGCTCGACCAGTGCCTGGCGCACGGCGGCCTCGCTGCTGTGTACCTTCAACACGGCGGCACTGGCGTTCTGGAACCAGTCCAGCGAGCAGCCAAGACGCCCTTCCAGCTCGCCCATCAGGGCGGTCCAGGGGTAGTCGATGTCGCTGGCCTGCAAGGTCAACTTAACCCAACCCTCGGCCACTTCGTCGCCGTAGATGGCAAAGCCGGCACTGTCGGGGCCGCGATCGGTCATGGCTTGCAGCATGGGTTCGAACAGCTTGCCGAGTTGGGCCTCCAGCTCGGGCTTTTTCAGGTACAGACCTACGATTCCACACATGGTGATACTCCTTACAAGGCAGTGGGCGACCGCGCTCGCTGTAGCCGCCCAGGGGATTGGGGGCGGTCAGAAGAACTCGGTGTAACGCTGGATTTCCCAGTCGGAGACATGGCGGCTGTATTCCACCCACTCCATGCGCTTGAGCTTGATGAACTCGTCGACGATCTCGGCACCCAACACCTCGCGGAACAGGGGGTCGGCCTCCAGGGCGTCGGCGGCTTCCTTGAGCGACTGCGGCAGGGTCTTGATGCCGCGGTCGGCGATCTCTTCGAGGCTGAGGTTGTAGAGGTTCTCGTTGCACATCTCGCCCGGCTCCAACTGCCGGTCGATACCATCCAGGCCGGCGGCGATGATCGCGGCGGTGACCAGATAAGGGTTGCAGCCCGCGTCCGGCAGGCGAAACTCCAGGCGCCCGTAAGGAATGCGCACCATGGCCGAGCGATTGTTGGCGCCGTAGGCGACGAAAGCCGGAGCCCAGGTGGCGCCAGACAGCGAACGGCCCACCACCAGGCGCTTGTACGAGTTGACCGTTGGCGCGGCGAAGGCACACAGGGCCGGCCCATGGGCCAATAGGCCGGCGGCGAAGTGGTAGGCCAGCTTGGACAGTCCCATGCCGCTGCTGTCGGAGGGATCGTGGAACAGGTTCTTGTTGGTGCTGCTGGCCAGCGACAGGTGAAAGTGCATGCCATTGCCCGCACGCTTGGGGTCAGGTTTGGGCATGAACGAGCAGATCATCCCCAGGTCGTTGGCGATCTCGCCGGCGGCCATGCGGAAGAACGTGAAACGGTCGGCCGACTCCATGGCATCGGAATAGGTGTAGTTGATCTCGAACTGGCCGTTGGCATCCTCGTGGTCTATCTGGTAGATGTCGAAGCCGACCGGCTGCAGGGCCTCGGTCAGGCGCTCGAGGAACAGCCGCGAACGCGACAAGCCTTTGTAGTCGTAGCAAGGTTTGTCGAGGTTGTCCGAGGCATCCACCAACTGCAGCTTGCCGCTTTCGTCCCGACGAAACAGGCTGAACTCCGGTTCAAGGCCAGTGTTCAGGGTCCAGCCTTTGTCGGCCAGGCGCTGCACCTGTTGTTGCAGCACGTAGCGGCTGTCGTAAGGCCAGGGTTGGCCATTGACGTGACCGACGCACACCACGCGACCATAGCCGGGCTGCCAAGGCACCGGGATCAGTGTGGACAGATCACCACGGGCCATGAAGTCCGGACCATGGGGTTCCATGCCCATACCGCAGATGGCGAACCCGGCGAAGCCGGCGCCCTCCTCGGCCACCATCTTCAGGCCCGATACCGGCACCGATTTGGTTTTCGCCGAGCCATGGATATCGACGAATTGGGCCAACACGTACTTGATGCCGTGTTGATCGAGGGTGCGCTGGGTTTCTGCTGGCAACATGGGTTGAACACTCCTGGGTAAGGGGGCAAGGCATGGTGGACCTGCATGTAATTCCGCACGGGAAATTTACTTTCCTATCAGGAATGCAACAGCCTTGCCAACTTTTTGCCAGGAGTGCCCCTGTCGCCAGCAAGCCGGCGCTTGGGGTAATGCTTTACCCGTGCAGGCGCCGGCTTGTCGACGATGAAGCCAGTCCGGCCATGGGGCAGTTTTTCTTTTATATATGTGGGAAACTAGTTTTCACCCGAGGAAAGAGGCCTCTGCTGCAGCCTCACCCTGCGCTTTCCCAGTGCGAAATCTTTATTCCTGAACTGAAACAGTGCAACGCGTGAAAGGAAACGTGATGTTGACCGAGACCGAACCCCGCCTCCGCCTTGAGCAGTACCTGGGCCTGCAGATCAAGCGCCAGCGCCAGGCCCAGTCCCTCAAGCTCGCCGATGTGGCGCGCATCGCCGGCATCAGCCAAGGCATGCTGAGCAAGATCGAGAACGCCCAAGTGTCCACCAGCCTCGACACGCTCAGTCGCCTGTGCGACGTGCTGGGTATGCCGATGGCAAAGCTGTTCAGCCAATATGACCAGCCCGACGGCAATGCCTTGCTGGTGAAGGCCGGCGAAGGATTGGAGGTGGTTCGCCGCGGGACCGAAAAAGGCCACACCTACCATCTGCTCAATCACGCCAGGGGGCCGAAAAAAAACTTCGAGGCGTACATGGTGACCATGGACGACGCCAGTGAAGAATTCCCGACCTTCGCTCACCCCGGCACCGAGTTCCTCCACTTGCTGGAGGGCGAGCTGGTGTATCGTCACGGCAACCAGCTCTATCACATGCAGGCCGGTGACAGCCTGACCTTCGACGGCGAGACCCCGCACGGCCCCGAGCAGCTGGTGCAAGTACCCATCCGCCTGTTGTCGATCATGAATTACGCAGACGAGTGACACGGCGGAGCCAGGCCACAACCGATGTCGCGATCGGATAAACACCTGGGCGATGCGCTTACCTTGCGCAACCCGCCGGTGCTGGGCCTGAGCGGTGCCCTCTGGCTATCCCCCGGGTAACCTTCTTCATCGCCATGGTCGAGCGCGGCGGCCAGTGTATCGGTGTGGTGCAAGGTTCGCCGCTGAGGGTCCCGGCCGGGTGTCAGGCGCACTCGCTTCCCAGGTTAACGCCGCCTGGGGGGTGGCGTGGGGGCGTCTGGTGGTGAATAGCTTTGCAGCATCTTGTCAAATTGGTCAACTTCCCGTCGAAGACGCACATCCCAAATTGCTTTGGCGACTTCAGGCCATGCAGACTCTGCAAGTTGCGCTCTAGGGTGCTGAACAGCAGGAAGAGAAAACCCTCCAAAATCTGCTTTACTGACTTCACGAGATTTATAATTCCTGAGCCCACGTGCGGGCTGAAACGCTCCAACACCCAATACGTAGGTATCCTTTTTTACCTCATAGTTACCAGCCGGCAGATGAAGAATAGGTGACCCATACACAAAATTCACTGAAAAATCATCAGCAGCAAAGTTGTACGTTAAATCAAACCTACTGTAACCGTAGTGCGGAACCCCGTGTTTATATATCCGTGCAACTACTGTTTCCCTTTCCATGGGCCATCCAGTCATTCCCTTAGCCTGTTGCCTGAAGTTCGCGAGCTGTGGATACAAGCTTGGTCGAAGATTCGCGCTTTTCAGAACGCTGATATCCAAGCGCTTTTGAGGATTCGCTTGCCTTCCGACGCCGCTCCTGCTGAGCCCTGAAGGGTCGACGTAATTCACTGGATCGCCAGCGCAATAGGCATAGGCATTTACACCGCCGCTACCAAACGGGCTCAAGACGTCGGGGCAGACAAAACGACCCAGTGAGGGATCGTACATCCGCCGCCCCATACCCAGCAGATAACAGCCACTGTGTGTGTCCTGCCATTGGCCGGCAAAACCAACACGCGATGAACATTGGGAACTGACGGACACACCATAGGGCGTGTAGGCCAGGTCATGGCACTGACGGTTGTGGCAGCTGGCACTGCGAAAACAACGATCCATCGTGAATCACCCCGCGCCTGACGGAAGGGCAACTTTAAAGAGAAAGCCGTGGCCTGAACACTGGCAGTTTTAACAGGCCACTTGGCTGACGCGTCAATTCCCCCCGACGCTATACCGCCCCGGCAATAAACTTCGATCACAAAGCCGGTAATTGGCGGCCAACACAGTCAACCCGACGCTTGCAGGCCAATACATAATTCCAGAAACCGCGCCGCCGCCCGCGACGGGGAGGCGGCATGCGGGACCAGAATGGAAAACCGCCGCACCAACGCCTGCGGCACAACCTGCAACCGGTGCAACGCGCCATCCTCGTGACGGATCGACATCGCCGACACGAAACCGATCCCCATCCCGGCCCGCACCGCCTCCTTCACCCCTTCCACCCCGGCAATCTCCAGCGCCACACGCATCGCCACGCCGCTGCGGGCAAATGCCCGCTCGACGATCTGTCGCACACCCGAGCCGCTCTCGCGCAGCACCAGTGGGTAGGCCCCTAGCGCCGCCAGCGTTTGCTGGTCACTGCCAGCCAGCGGATGCCCACGCGGCACGATGGCGACGATCTCGTCTTCCCGCCACGCCGTCACCACCGTGCCCAATGGCAGCTCCTTTCCCGGCGGCCCTTCGATCAGGGCGATGTCGACGCTGTCGAGCGCGGCGACGATCTCCGCCGTGTTGCCGTTGGAAGTGCTCACCAGCACCTCCGGGTAGCGAGCATGGAAATCGGCAATCAGGTACGGCAGCAGGTAGCTGGCAGGCGTGGTGCTGGCGCCGATGCGCAAGGTACCGCGCTCCAGCCCACGCATGGCCTCGCGCAATGCCTGGGCCTGACGAAACGTTTCGCGCAGGCGCTCAGCATGGGCCAGCAACTGCTCCCCGGCAGCTGTCAGCCGCACACCCCGGCCGGCGCGCTGATAGAGAGGTTCGCCAAAGGCCTCCTGCAGCAACTTGAGCTGGCCAGACACCGCCGGCTGCGACAGGTGCAGCGCCTGGGCCGCATGGCTGATGTTGCCGTGTTCCGCAACCGTGGCGAACGTTATCAGTTGTTCTGGGGTCATGAGAATAAAATATCAGCTAAACGGATATTTTCCATTCTAAATTACGATTTTTTATAAGCTTATAACCAGATTAACGTAGGTCATGTCGAAACACCTTTCCGGAGGACTCACATGGCCACGGTTCCGTCCCACCCTGCCTTTGCTCCTACCCTCGCCACCCGAGGGCGGCTCAATGGCGTTCTGTTCGTCGCGCTGTTCGCGCTTGCGGTCACCCAGTTGGCCGGCCTGCCTGCCATCGCCAATCTTGGCATCAGCCCGCTGATCGTCGGCATCGTCGCAGGTGCCCTGTATGGCAACGCGCTGCGCCATGGCGTGCCTGACAGTTGGGCGGCAGGTATCAACTTTTCTGCTCGCCAGCTGCTGCGAATTGCCGTGGCATTCTTTGGTCTACGGGTCAGTCTGCAGGAAATCGCCGAGGTCGGTTGGTCGGGGTTGACGGTGTCGCTGCTGATTGTCGTCAGCACCCTGCTGATCGGCCTCTGGTGCGGCATGAAACTGCTCAAGCTGGACCGCGATACCGCGCTGCTTACTGCCGCGGGCAGCGCGATCTGCGGCGCCGCCGCCGTACTGGCGTTCGAATCCGCCCTGCGCAGCGCCCCGCACAAAAGCGCCATGGCCGTCGGCAGCGTGGTGTTGTTCGGCACCCTGTCGATGTTTCTCTACCCGTTGGCGATCAATGCTGGCTGGATCCCGCTCGACACCCTCGGTGCCGGCCTGTTCCTCGGCGGCACCGTCCATGAAGTTGCCCAGGTGGTGGGCGCCGCCAGCAACATCAGCTCAGAGGCCACGCACATCGCTACCATCGTCAAGATGACCCGGGTCATGCTGCTGGTCCCCGTGTTGCTGGTAGTGGGTGTGTGGATCAGCCGCTCGCGCAAGGCCGGCCAGGTGCACGGCAACGGGCGCATCGCCATGCCTTGGTTCGCCTTCGGTTTCCTCGCGCTGGTGCTGGTGAATTCGCTGCAGGTCCTGCCAAGCGGGCTGATCCAGACGGTCAACAGCCTCGACACCTTCGCCCTGACCATGGCCATGACCGCTCTGGGCATGGAAACCCGCTTGAGCCAGATTCGCCAGGCCGGCCCCCGGGCGTTGGCCACCGGCGCGATCCTCAACCTGTGGCTGGTCGGGGGTGGCCTGGCCATTACCCTGGGGGTGCAAAAGCTGTTCGGATGAGCGGTTGACGTGGCATGGCCCTCTTCGCGGGTAAACCCGCGAAGAGGGCCATGCCACGTCAAGATTTTATTGACCCCTCTCGTTGCCAGGTGAAATTGTCGGTATGGTGGTGTCAAAGAAGGATGTTTTACCTGCACAGGAAAGACTTAGATGCCCCAACGCAATGTCATCAATGCATCCGTCAGCCCCAAAGGCAGCCTGGAAACGCTGTCGCAACGTGAAGTCCAACAACTGAGTGAAGTCGGTACCGGTAGCCTCTACACCCTGTTCCGCCAGTGCGCCCTGGCCATCCTCAACACCGGCGCCCATGTCGACAATGCCAAGACCATCCTTGAGGCCTACCAAGACTTCGAGGTCCGTATTCACCAGCAAGACCGCGGCGTACGCCTGGAGCTGCTCAATGCCCCGGCCGATGCCTTCGTCGATGGCGAAATGATCGCCAGCACCCGTGAAATGCTGTTCTGCGCCCTGCGCGATATCGTCTACACCGAAAGCGAGCTGGCCAGCCAGCGCATCGATCTGGAAAGCTCCCAAGGCATCACCGACTACGTCTTCCACCTGCTGCGCAACGCACGCACCCTGCGTCCGGGCGTCGAGCCCAAAATGGTCGTGTGCTGGGGCGGTCACTCGATCAGCAGCGAGGAGTACCAGTACACCAAGAAGGTCGGCCACGAGCTGGGCCTGCGCAAGCTGGACGTCTGCACCGGCTGCGGGCCGGGTGTGATGAAGGGCCCGATGAAAGGTGCCACCATTGCCCACGCCAAGCAGCGCATGCACGGCAGCCGTTACCTGGGCCTGACCGAGCCGGGCATCATCGCCGCCGAGGCGCCCAACCCGATCGTCAACGAATTGGTGATCCTGCCGGACATCGAGAAGCGCCTGGAAGCCTTCGTCCGTGTCGGCCACGGCATCATCATCTTCCCCGGCGGTGCCGGTACTGCAGAAGAGTTCCTGTACCTGCTGGGCATCCTCATGCACCCGGACAACAAGGACCTGCCGTTCCCGGTCATTCTCACCGGCCCACGCAGTGCCGAACCCTACCTGCAGCAGTTGCACCAGTTCGTCGGCTCGACCCTCGGCGAAGCCGCTCACCGCCTGTACAAGATCATCATCGACGACCCGGCCGAGGTGGCCCGGCACATGGTCGAGGGCCTCAAGGAGGTCAAGCAGTTCCGCCGCGAGCGAAACGACGCATTCCACTTCAACTGGTTGCTGAAGATCGAGGAGAGCTTCCAGCGTCCATTCGACCCTACTCACCAGAACATGGCGGATCTGGACCTGCGCCGGGAGCTGCCGCCCCATGAGCTGGCGGCCAACCTACGCCGGGCGTTTTCCGGGATCGTAGCCGGCAACGTCAAGGACAAGGGCATTCGCCTGATCGAGGAACACGGGCCGTACCAGATTCGCGGCGACCGCGCCGTGATGGACCCATTGGGTCGTCTGTTGCAGGCGTTCGTCGACCAGCACCGAATGAAACTGCCCGGCGGCGCGGCCTACGTGCCATGCTACCAGGTAGTGGCCTGACCCACGGCCGATGGCGACCAGCCGAGCAGGCGCTACACCGTGCGGTCAACCAACCGAATGCTGTTACGCCCACCCCGCTTGGACTGATACAACGCCACATCACCTTGTTCGATCAGCGCGGCCAGACTGACTGGCGGCTGGTCGAACAGGTTGGCACCGATGCTCAGGGTCACCGCCTCAGGTGTTGGCAGGTTCTGCGCCGCCGCCTCCCGAAACTGCTCCCGCAATCGACCACCCAACGCCTCCACGCGCTCACGACTGGCATCGCTGAGCAGAATGACGAACTCATCGCCCCCCAGCCGGGCGGCCAGCGAACGCTCTGGTAGCAGCGCACGAATCATTTCGCTCAGGGTAACCAGCAGGCGATCACCAGCTGCATGACCATGCAGGTCGTTGACCAGCTTGAAATTGTCGATATCGATCAGCAGCAAGGCCCCCGGTCGCGCCGGGCTGACATCCTTGAACAGGTGGGTTGCGCGCACTTCCAGTGCACGGCGGTTGTACAGGGCCGTCAGTGGGTCGCGTGCGGCCAGTCGGGCAATACGTTCTTCGCGCCTGTAGCGCACGGTGCCCGTCATCGACAAGGCGATCAGCATGATCGCCATTGCCCCCTCGACCAGGGAAATCTGGATGATCAGCCCGCCGAAGGTGGCCAGGTCGATCAAGGTGCCCGGCATGATCGCGATGACCGCCTTGGCGACGTAGAACAGCCCATGGATGAGCAACACATAGCGCAGTTGCACCGCACCCACGCTCAATGATTTGCCATGCGGGCGCAGCAGGAAGCTGGCCCAGAGCGTCAACAGCGACACCAGCAGCGAGTTGACCATCAGCATGACCTTTGACCACTGCGGCCCCACGGGGAGCAGCAGCAAGGCGAACCACGCCAGCACGATCAGCAGCCATGCTTTGGACCACCGCGCCTGGGTGAAATGCATTACCCCGGCCAGGAAGAACGCGTGGGCGACCACCAGCAAGCCGTTGGCGAACCAGATCCCGATCAGCAGCAGGCCGACTCCCCGCAGCAAGGCCAAGGTGGAACCGACGGTGATCGTGGCGAACCCGGCACTCCAGAACAGCAAAGAAGGTTCGCGAACGCTACGCCACTCGATTGCCAGGTACAAGGCAGCCGCGGCGGCCAGGGCGATCGAAATGGTCAGCATCGTAGGAGGGTCAAGCGCCATGATACGGATTGGCCTATCTGGTTAACGTGAAAGCCGCTGATTGTATGCGCTTGTCATGGCTTTTCAGAGGGGGCACATCCATTTGAATATGCCGCCTTCAGGTTAACCTGGACGCTGGCCCGTCCTCACAACACGCGCTTGATCAAAGGCTCCAATCGACTGTAGCGCAGCCTGCGCAAAAACCTGCGCACTTCCTTGGGATGTTCGGCCTGGATACCCAGTTCTTCTGCCGAGGCAATCTTCGGTGCATGGTGGCGCAACGACTCAAGCTCGGATGCCCGAGGTACCAGCCAGTGCCCTTGCGGGTCGTCGATCAGCAAACCGTTTTCCAGGTCCAGGTTGAACCCGCGCGGGTTGAGGTTGTTGCCGGTCAGCAGTGAATAACGCTGGTCGATCCACAGCCCTTTGGCATGGAAGGTATGCCCTGGATCGTTCCACACCCGCACCACCAGCTGACCACTGGCGATGGCGCCATCGCGACGGCGGGCGAAGGTCCGAAGATTGTCTTCATACAGGTAGGGCAAGGCACCGCTGGCACTGAACGGCTCACCGGGCGTGATATAGAAGTCGTTGGCCGTTCGGTGACCGACGATCAGCTCGATGCGCACGCCGCGTTCCAAGGCATGGTCGATCTCGCGCATCAGTACCCGTGGCGGGTTGAAGTACGGCGTGCTGATGATGATCTGTGATCGGGCGGTGGCCAACAGCGTGCAAAGTGTTCGGTTGAGCAGGTTGCCACGCCCAACGCCGAGCAGCGGAATCACCCGCACACCCTCCCCCTGCTGCGCTGCTGGCACCTCATAGGCCATGCGCCGCAAGCGAGCCCGCAGGCGCCGGATATCGGCGCGCAAGCCACGGTTCACTGGCGGAGCCGGCAGGTCCAGGCGCGGCGTGGCGGTATGATGCAGCAGGCGTCGAACCAGATCGACCATGGCATCGGCCAACGCCGGCGAGTGAAACAGATGGTAGCGGTCCAGGCGATAGCGGTCGAATCGATGCAGATAGACGTTATTCAAGCTGGCGCCGGTATAGATCACGCAATCGTCGATGACGCTGCCTTTCAGGTGCAACACGCCGAACAGCTCGCGGGTTTGCACCGGGACGCCGTGAATCACCACATCCAACCCGCGCAACTGGCGCTGGGCCTGGTACCACGCGGCATTGCCCGGCTGGCGCCCTGCCCCCAGGAGGCCGCGCCGGGCCCGGAACCAGTCGACCACGATGACGATCTGAAGCCCCGGCCGCGCAGCTTTGGCCTGGTACAGCGCGTCGAGTACCTCCTGGCCGGCCTCGTCCTCCTGCAGGTACAACGCGACGATGACGATGCGCCGGGTGGCCGCCTTGATGCGCTCCAGCAGGCAGGCCCGATAGGCTGCGGCATCGGGCAGTACCTGGATCGACTCGGCGGGCATGAAGACACCTGGCAGCGCAGCCAGCATGGAATCGGGTTTCACCAACGTTCACCTTTTCTGTGCAATCAGGTCCATTCCTGGTCGCTGTACGCGGGGTGTAAGATCGACCCGGCAACGACCCATAACTACAAGAAACACATGAGGCTTCAATTTTTCACTGCCCCTGACGAATTACGCCTCAGCTTGCACAGGAAGATCGCAATGGTCCACCCCGCTTCAACGATTGGTACGCCGTCCACGACCAGAACGTTCGGATTCCTGGTCTTGCCGAACTTCACCACCATCGGCCTGGCCTCGGCGGTGGAGACCTTGCGCATGGCCAACTTGGCAGCCCGCCGCACCTTGTTCCGCACCGTCCTGATCGCAGCCAGCGATGCCCCGGTCATGGCCAGCAATGGCATGCGCGTCTTGCCTGACCATAGCATCGCCAACAGCCCGGCGCTGGATGCCCTGTTCGTGGTGGGCGCCAACCCCATCGATCGAGGGCGCGAGAGCAATCGACCACTCATCGACTGGCTGCGTCAACTGGCGCGACAACGGCTGCCGCTGGGCGGTATCTGTACCGGCAGCTACCTGCTCGCGCGGGCCGACCTGCTCAAAGGCTACCGCTGCACCATCCACTGGGAAGACCTACAGACCCTGCAGGAGCAGTTTCCCGGCATCGTCATCTCCAGCCAGCTGTTCGAGCTCGACCGCGACCGCTATACCTGCTCCGGCGGTGTGGCCGCCATGGACATGATGCTGCAGCTGGTGGCCCGTGAAGCCGGTGGGCAGGACATCGCCGCCAAGGCCGCCGAGCTGCTGCTGTGCGACCGGGTACGCGGTGAGCGGGAACGTCAGCGGGTGCCCTTGCGCACTCTGCTGGGCAGCGCACAGCCCAAGCTCAGCCAGGTGGTGGCGATCATGGAGGCGAATCTTGAGGAGCCGCTGGGCCTGGAGGAACTGGCCAGCCTCAACGAGGTGACCGTCCGCCAGCTTGAGCGTTTGTTCCACAAGTACCTGCAGCGCACGCCTAGCCAGTACTACCTGGAATTGCGCCTGTCGCGGGCGCGGGAGTTGCTGCTGCGCAGCAATGTGCAGGTGCGGGAAGTGGCGTTGGCCTGCGGGTTCAGCTCGCCGGCGCATTTTTCCAAGAGCTATAGCCGGTTCTTTGGCCTGTCGCCGTTGGGCGAACGGCGACAGGCTTCGTTGCACTGACAGCCTGATCGCCGGCAAGCCGGCGCCTGGCGGGTTCGGCTTGCGCTGCGTAGTAACCGGCTCGCCGCCGATCAGGCGCGTATCGACGGCTCAGTCCTTCAAGGCCGCATGCGCCGTTTCCCGGCACATCAGCATCGCCACCAACGCCACCAGCGCTGCAGCCAGCAGATACCCCGCTGGGGCCAGCTTGTTGCCCGTCAGTTGAATCAACCAGGTGGCGATGAACGGAGCCGTGCCGCCGAACAGCGCATTGGCCACGTTGAAACACAAGGCAAAGCCACTGAAGCGAACCCGGGTGGGGAAGATTTCCGCCAGCAGACACGGCAGCGTTCCATCATTCATCGCCAGCATCGCTCCGAACAGAATCTGGATCGCCAGGATCACCAGCAGCGGCTGGCCCTCGAGCAACTTGAACAGCGGAATGGTGAGCCCCAGGAACAACAGCGAAGCCACTACCAGCATGGTCTTGCGGCCAAAGTGGTCGGACAGCCGTCCCATCAGGAAAATCAGGCCGATGTAGGTCGCCAGCGACACGGTCGAGGCGATGAACGAATCCCGCTCGCTCATGCCCATCTCGGTGGACAGGTAGGTTGGCATGTAGCTCAGCAGCAGGTAGAAGGCCACGGCATTCAGGCAGGTCACGCCGATGCCAATGGCCAGGCTACGACGGTGCCGGGACAGCAATTCGCGAATCGGTGCCGGGGTCATGCAGGCCTTGCTCTCCAGACGCTGTTCCATTTCCAGGAACTTGGGCGTGTCCTGCAGGCTCATGCGGATATAGCGGCCGACCAGGCCAAAGGGGGCGGCCAGCAGGAACGGCAGGCGCCATCCCCAACTGTGCAGGTCTTCGGTACTGAGCACTTCGTGCAGCACCGCCACGAAGGTCGCACCGAACAACAGCCCCGCCGCGGTACTGGCCGGCACGATACTGGTGTAGAGCCCGCGCCGCCCGGGTGGCGCGTATTCAGCCAGAAACGCCGAAGCCCCGGCATACTCGCCTGAGGCGGAGAAGCCCTGGACCAGGCGAATGAGCAACAGCAGGGATGGCGCCCACAGGCCGATTTGCCCATAGCCCGGCAGCAGGCCGATGCAGAATGTCGAGATCGACATGATCAGGATCGACAGTGACAGCGCATTGCGTCGCCCATGGCGGTCACCAAAATGTCCCCACACCATGCCGCCCAGAGGGCGGACCAGAAAGGACAGGGCAAATACCGCGAAGGTTGCCAACAGGCCGGTAGTCTTGTCGGTCTGGGGGAAAAAGGTCGCAGCGATGATGGTGGCCAGGTAACCGTAGGCGGCGTAGTCGAACCACTCGACGAAGTTGCCCATGAAGCTGGCGCGGGCGGCCTTGCGCAAGGCCTGGCGCTCGGCGCTCTGGCTGGCGGCGTCGAGTGTGGATGCATTCAGGGTGGTGCTGGACATGACGGGTACCCTCTGATTCTTCTAATTGGAGGCAGGGTCTGATGGTCATTCAGTGATGTTCTTGTTGTATGCCTCGGCCGCCTCGCCGGCAAGCCAGCGTCCACGGGTACTGGCAGCTGTTGAGCACACTGCCTGACCGGTGGGCGCGGGTTCACCCGCGAAGCGACCGACATCGGTCCTTACTTGCGAACGATGTTGTGCTCTGGCCCATACGGGAACTTGGTGATGTTCTCGGCGCCATGCTCGTTGACGATGAGGATATCGTGCTCGCGATACCCGCCTGCCCCCGGTCGCCCTTCCGGCAGCATGATCATCGGCTCGATCGACACCACCATCCCCGGTTCCAGCACCGTGTCGATGTCCTCGCGCAGCTCCAGCCCGGCTTCGCGGCCATAGTAGTGGCTGAGGGTACCGAACGAGTGGCCGTAACCGAAGGTGCGGTACTGCAACAGGTCATGCCGCAGGAAGATCTCGTTCAACTCGCGGGCGATATCGCAGCAGCGCATGCCTGGGCGCACCAGCTTCAGTCCCGCCTCGTGCACTTCCACGTTGGCCTGCCAGAGGCGCAGGTATTCGTCTGGGCAGTGGTCCAGGAACAGCGTGCGCTCCAGCGCCGTGTAGTAGCCGGCGATCATCGGGAAGCAGTTGAGGCTGAGAATGTCGCCTTTGTTGACCCTGCGGCTGGTTACCGGATTGTGAGCACCGTCGGTGTTGAGCCCGGACTGGAACCAGGTCCAGGTGTCCATCAATTCGGCATCGGGGAAACTTCTGGCAATCTCGCGCACCATGGCCTGGGTGGCATGCAGCGCCACTTCGTACTCCGGTGCCTGGTCGCGCAATGCTTCGACGACCGCCGCACCACCGATGTCGGCCACCCGTGCGCCGTGGCGAATTAGCGCCTGTTCCTCGGCGGATTTGATCATGCGCATGCGCATGCAGGGAGCACCGATGTCCAGCAACTCGGCCTTGGGGTAGCAGGCGGCGAGCTTGGCGTGGTTCTGCAGGTTGAGGTGGTCGTACTCCACGCCGATGCGCGACGCCAGTGGCAGGGCCTGCTGGATGGCGACGTAGAAGTTGTCGCGCTGCCAGTCGGTGTAGACGATGTTGTCGGTGCCTACGGTGCGGCGCCAGGGTTGGCCGCCGTCGATATTGGCGCTGATCGACACCACCTTGTCCTGGGTGATCACCAGCGCATAAGGACGACCAAACGAGCAATACAGGAAGTCGCTGTAATAGTTGACGTTGTGGTAGGAGGTGAAGATCGCGGCTTCGATGTCGTGCTCGGCCATGTAGGCGCGCAGACGGGCGTGGCGAGCGGCGTATTCCTGGGCGCTGAAGGTGGGCTGCACCTTCTCGCCGTTACGAATCCTCAGGGTCTTGGGCATTTGCATGGTCGGTATTCCTTGTGGTTGTGAGCACGCTGTTCAGGCCGGCCGCCTGGGAAGCATTGCAACAGAACGCTCGGGAACGCTTTTGTATCTATCCGACCTGGAATTGGCGCTATGGCCGTCGACAAGCCGAAGCTCGAATGCCTCGGCTTGTCGAATCGGCGGTTACAACGCTGGGAACGCCTTGATGAGGTTTTGCTGGATATCGCCAAGTCCTGGGCGAAGATAATCGCCCATGCAGCTTTCGACAGACCAATTAGCGTCCTGCAAGATCTGGTCGGGCGTTATCGGTGCGGGGTCAACGATGCCAAAGGCTGAGTAGTAGTCCTGGAACTTGAACTCCCAGTTGGCATTTCTTTCCATGGCCATCCATTTATTGGGCACGCCGTAGGAATCTGCAACGATCAGCCCATGCAGACTGGTGGACAGCACGAACTCACAGGAGGCTATCTCGGACAACACCTGTTTTACTGGCGAATACACATCAATGACCTTCGAACCCGGCAGGTGCTGTAAGAGCGCCTTGATGACGGGAGCAGCACGGTGATTGATATGTGGAATGATGCCGATGCGGGTGTGCTTGTGCAGTGGCCTGTTGACCAGTGAAGACGAAAGCAGCCCAGGGTCGCCCAGCACAGGCTGGCGTTTCAAACCTTGGATACGCGATGCGCATTTCTGCCCACGTACCGCGTGGTAGTAGTGCCGACTCGAGAACAGATCCTGCGCGTCTGCGGTGCCTGCCCCCCAGATGTGCAGCTTGCGTGGAAAGCCCCAGATCCTGGCTTTCTTCTCGCGCCCCAAGACACTGCCAATGGCAATGAGTTCGGCGGATTTTATCGGCGAATGTTCGACTTTCTTGCCGGATACGAACTCGACGATATCGGCAGAGAGGTAGTCTCCGAAGTTTTGGCGGTTCGGGTCTTTACGCCCGCTACCGCGACACCAATACAGCTTGATACGACCCACACACACCACCTGGTTACAATCAGGGAACACACTTCCCCAAAGCCTTCCTTGACGCCGCGGCGATCTATAACCGCCCACGCCCCCAATAAACGCCAATGGAACGAACAGCTGTCAGACAGCCACCTATGCACGCGAAAAAAGGGCCGCATGATAGCGCACCCTTGCTGCGATTACTGCCTGCGTCTTATGGGGAAGCATGCACTAACAGCAAACTTCCGTCGGCAGATTGGAAGGGGGAATGACTGATGTTTCAGGAAACCCAGGGGTGAGTCGCCCTCCGGCAAAACATCGCAACCGGAGGGTAACTCGAGGCCTGTCGCATCAGGCCTTGGGGAGGGGACTCAACGCGGCAAGTCGAAGCGGTCGAGTTCCATCACTTTGGCCCAGGCCGCGACGAAGTCCTTGACGAACTTGGCGCTGCCATCGCTGCTGCCGTACACCTCGCTCAAGGCTCGCAGTTGGGCATGGGAGCCGAACACCAGGTCAACCCGGGTGCCGGTCCACTTCACTTGCCCGGTCTTGCGATCGCGCCCCTCGAAGGTGTCGTTGTCGGCCGAGGTCGACTTCCATTCCACGCCCATGTCCAGCAGGTTACGGAAGAAGTCGTTGCTCAGGCTGCCGGGCTTGTCGGTGAACACCCCATGCTTTGAACCACCATGGTTGGCCCCCAGCACACGCAAGCCGCCGATCAGCACCGTCAGCTCCGGAGCGGTGAGGGTCAGCAACTGCGCCTTGTCCAGCAGCAATTTCTCGGCCTTGACGCTGTAGCGCGCCTTGGTGAAATTGCGGAAGCCGTCAGCCAGCGGCTCCAGCACGGCGAACGACTCGACATCGGTCTGCGCCTGGCTGGCATCGACACGCCCAGGATGGAACGGCACGCTGACATCGTGCCCGGCGTCCTTGGCGGCCTTCTCCACCGCCGCGTTGCCGGCCAGCACGATCAGGTCGGCCAGGGAGACCTTCTTGCCGCCACTGTTGAACTCGCTCTGGATCTTTTCCAGCGCCGTCAACACGTTCTCAACGCCCTGGTTGGCAGCCCAGTCCTTTTGCGGCGCCAGACGCAGGCGAGCGCCGTTCGCGCCCCCTCGCTTGTCCGACCCGCGGAACGTCGAGGCCGAAGCCCAGGCGGTGGACACCAGCTCGGCAACACTCAGGCCCGACGCCAGCACCTTGGCCTTAAGCGTCGCGATGTCCTGCTCGTTCACCAACGGATGATCGACTTTCGGCAACGGGTCTTGCCACAGCAGCTCTTCGTTGGGCATTTCCGGGCCCAGGTAACGAGCCAGAGGCCCCATGTCACGGTGGATCAGCTTGTACCAGGCGCGGGCGAAGGCATCCGCCAACTGGTCGGGATTGTCCTTGAAGCGACGGGCGATGGGCTCGTAGATCGGGTCGAAACGCAAGGCCAGGTCAGAGGTGAGCATGGACGGCGCGTGGCGTTTGGCCGGGTCGTGGGCATCCGGCACGGTGCCGGCCCCCTTGCCGTCCTTGGGTCGCCATTGGTGCGCACCCGCCGGGCTCTTGGTCAGTTCCCACTCGAAGTTGAACAGGTTGTTCAGGTACTCGTTGCTCCAGCGGGTCGGGGTCGAGGTCCAGGTCACTTCCAGACCACTGGTGATGGTATCGCCGCCCTTGCCGGTGCCGAACTTGTTGGCCCAGCCCAGGCCCTGCAGCTCCAGCCCCGCGGCTTCTGGCTCGGGCCCGACGTTGTCGGCCGGGCCGGCACCATGGGTCTTGCCGAAGGCGTGGCCGCCGGCAATCAGGGCAACCGTTTCTTCATCGTTCATGGCCATGCGGCCAAAGGTTTCACGGATATCCTTGCCCGAGGCCACTGGGTCGGGAACGCCCTCCGGGCCTTCCGGGTTCACGTAGATCAAGCCCATCTGCACAGCGGCCAGCGGGTTTTCAAGATTACGCTCGCCGGAGAGCGTACGGCTCTCTTCTTCCGGACGCTTGGCCGGTTCGGCCACCAGGTCGCCCTGGCCGGGCGCTTGGGCCTTGCCATAGCGGGTATCACCACCCAACCAGACTTTCTCCGAGCCCCAATACACGTCTTCGTCTGGTTCCCAGACGTCGGCACGCCCACCCGAGAAACCGAAGGTCTTGAAGCCCATCGATTCGAGGGCAACGTTGCCGGTGAGCACGATCAGGTCGGCCCAGGAAATCTTGTTTCCGTACTTTTGCTTGATCGGCCACAGCAGGCGCCGTGCCTTGTCCAGGCTGACGTTGTCCGGCCAGCTGTTGAGCGGGGCGAAACGCTGCTGCCCAGAGCCAGCGCCACCACGGCCGTCACCGATGCGGTAGGTGCCCGCGCTATGCCAGGCCATGCGGATGAACAATGGGCCATAGTGACCGAAGTCGGCTGGCCACCAGTCCTGGGAATCGGTCATCAAGGCGGTCAGGTCTTTCTTCAGGGCCTGGAAATCGAGGCTCTTGAACGCCTTGGCGTAATCGAAGTCCTTGTCCATCGGGTCGGACTTCGAGGAATGTTGATGGAGAATCCTAAGATTGAGCTGGTCAGGCCACCAGTCGCGGTTGGTGGTGCCGCCACCTGCGGTTTGATGGAACGGGCATTTCGATTCGTTCGACATCTGCGGTTACCTTTTGGGTCGGTTATCCAGATTTCCGGTCTATGCCAGGTGTTCTTTCAGCTGAGCACAGGGGCTCATGCCTACCCCTCATCAGGTTGGGTCGGACGCGTGCCGACACGGGGCTAGCGACCTTGCCACGGCGCCGCGGCTCGGTCTTGCACACAGGTGCTGACACGCCGCCCGCACGCACAATTCGCGGAGCCAGGGACAAGACTAGCCGACCTTGGGCAGACTTCTAATAGAGTGGCTATTGCGGGGCGATAGCGTCAGCGTATGCTTTTTCCCGGTCAAAGGCCGGGCACATCCATACAAGGCAAAAGGGCCCTCGGCGTGCTTCAATTCATCGCCAACCACTGACGCCCAGAGCCAAGCACATGAACCGCAATGACCTGCGCCGCGTCGACATGAACCTGCTGGTGCTGTTCGAAGCCCTGATGATCGAACGCAACCTGACCCGTGTCGGCGAAAAGCTGTTCATCACCCAATCCACGGTCAGCGCCGCCCTCGCCCGCCTGCGGGAGCTGTTCGACGACCCGCTGCTGATCCGCAATGGCCGGGCCATGGAGCCGACGCCGCGGGCGATGCAGATTTTTGCCGAGCTTGGGCCGGCCATGGACGTGATTTCCGCGGCGATCAGCCGGGCGCGGGATTTCGATCCGGCCAACAGCTGCAACGTGTTTCGCCTGGGCCTGTCGGACGACACCGAGTTCGGCCTGTTTCCCGCCCTGCTCCAAGCCCTGCGCGAAGAGGCCCCTGAGATCAGTGTGGTGGTGCGTCGAGCCAACTTCCTGCTGATGCCAGGGCTACTGTCCAGCGGCGAAATTTCCGTCGGCGTGAGCTACACCACCGACCTGCCGGCCACGGCCAAGCGTCGCAAGCTGCGCAACATCGGTGTGCGGGTGCTGCGCGCCGATGACCGCCCCGGCCCGCTGACCCTGGACGAATACTGCGCCCGCCCCCATGTGATGGTGTCCTTCTCGGGCGACATGAGCGGCAACATCGACCTTGACCTGGCCCGCATCGGCCGCTGCCGTAAGGTGGTCCTTGCAGTGCCGCAGTTCGGCAGCCTTCGGGCCTTGTTGCGTAACACCGAACTGATCGCCACGGTGCCGGACTATGCCGCCTGTGCCCTGGCCGACGATGGCAGCCTGCGCGCCGACCCCGCACCGTTCGATGTCACCGAGGCAGAGCTGTCGATGGTCTGGAGCGGCGCCCAGGACAACGACCCGGCTGAACGCTGGCTGCGCGAGCGGATCATGCAGTTCATGGCCGACCCTCGTTGATTCATCGACCTCGTCAATAGCCACCATGAACAGCATCGAGTTCCGCCGCAAGCAGTGCCTGGCGGAAGATGGCGGCATTGATGCATTGACGAGGTTTCCCGATGAAAACCGGCATGATCGCAGCCCTGCTCGTCCTGCTCGCGGCTCTCAGCGGCTGTGCGGCGCCTGCAGCGAACCACGACGCCAGGCCCGACGGGCATTTTTACTCCGCCACCGCAATGTCCAGTGTGGTGCTTGCGCCCGGCCAGCATGTCGCAGTACTGCTGGGGCGCAACGGCGCCTCGACACTCGACTACCTGCAGCGCCATCGCGACGAACGCACTGCGCCCGCGCAGAACCGCAGCACTCCGGTCGCCACCCTCAACAGCGGCAGCCAAGCCTACGACTGGCTGGCCAAATCACTGGCCCAACAGTTCGCCGAAGTGACGTTCTATGACGACCTGGACACACTGTTGGCCGATCGCCCGGACATCATCGTGCTCCTCGATAGCGAAAGCCGACTCGCCAGCGCCGATATCGAAAGCCGTGTGGTAGCACGCTTCTTCGACGACCAGCTGACCTACATCGGCCGTGCCGAGGGACGGGCGCACAAGGCGCTTGGCGATGTGACACGGGTTATCGACGATGAGCAGGCAGTACAGGCCGATGCGTTGCGAGACTTCGATGCGTCGTTGAGCAGCTTGCTGGGGGGGCGTGCCTGACCCATGTGGCCATCGAGCAGCCCCTTCGCAATGCATGGGTTCTTCCACATCCAGCTGCACGCAATGACGGTCACTTCCTGCGCTGCATCCACGCCGCACCCAAACCGCTCAGGCAGATGACGGCGATCCCGATCAGGCTGGCACTGTCCGGCACCTGCCGGTAAATGAGCAGGCCGAGCAACCCGGCGAATACGATCTGGCAGTAACTGAACGGTGCCAACAGCGCCGGCGCCGCATGGCGGAACGCCTGGGTTAGCAGCAAGTGCGCGCTCATGCCAAAGCCGCCCAGTGCCAGCATCAACAGCGCATGATCCCAGCGCGGCACTTCCCAGAAAAATGGCACCAGCGCCGTCATCACCAAGGTGTTGCACAACCCTGCATAGAAGTTGCTGGTGGTCGGGCTGTCGTGGGCGGCCAGGATACGGGTCAGCAACTGGTAGAAGCAGAACCCCAGCGCCGAGCCGAACGGGTACAGAATCGCCGGGGTGAACATCGCGCCTCCCGGGTGCACCACCACCAGCACCCCGACGAACCCCAGCACCACCGCCACCCACTGCCCCGCCGTCACCCGCTCTTTGAGCAGCGGTGCCGACAATGCCGTAACCAGCACCGGCGCAAGGAAGTTGACCGCCGTCGCCTCGGCCAGCGGCAGGTACTGCAGGCCGGTGGTGAATAACAGGCTGGTGCTCAGCAGGCTCAACGCACGCAAGGTCTGCAGCACCGGGCGACGAGTCCGCAGCACGTTAAGGCCGGACTTGGGCAGGAAGATCCCGGCCATCAGCAAGGTATGCACCAGATAGCGCGCCCAGACCACCATGATGATCGGGTAAAGCCCGCCGAGAAACTTGGACAAGGCATCGTGGCTGGCAAATAGAAACGTCGCCACCACCACCAGGGCGATGCCTCGCAGTGGTTGATTGACTCCGGACAGCGGTGTGCTGGAACTCATGGCGCTCTCGATGGCGGCGCGGCGGGATACTGCGCCAGGGTGAAAGGCAGGTGCGGCAGGTCGAATTCTAGAAGAGATACGACAACTTAAGGAAGACCCATTGCCGTTCCCGCTCAAGGCCCAGAAGATTTCGTTCGCTGATCGACCACTTTTTGCCTCAGGCACATGGCCCAGGCCGCAACACACACGCACCATCAATGCCCGTTCCTCCCCCCTACAAGGAGTTCTCATGCATAGGTTAACAACCCGCAACGGTCTGGACTTGCCCTGTATCGGCCTGGGCACCTGGCCAATGACCGGCAGCGAATGCACCACAGCGGTCCGCCAGGCGCTGGAGCTGGGTTATCGGCACATCGATACCGCCACCGCCTACGACAATGAGGCCGCGGTCGGCCAGGCCCTGCGCGAGAGCGAAGTGCCGCGCGAAGCCATCCACCTGACCACCAAGGTCTGGTGGGACAAGCTCGAACCCAAGGCCATGCGTCAATCGCTGGAGGACAGCCTGCGTCTCCTGGGCACCGACCAGGTAGACCTGTTCCATATCCATTGGCCCGCCAAGGACATGGACCTGGCCCGCAGTATCGAGACACTGGTCACCCTGCACGAGGAAGGCAAGGCGCGCAGTATCGGCGTGGCCAATTTCCCGCTCGGCCTGTTGCGCCAGGTGGTCGAGGAGCTGGGGGCGCCGCTGTCGGCGATCCAGGTGGAGTACCACGTGCTGCTCAGCCAGCAGCCGCTGCTGGACTACGCGCGTCAGCATGACCTGCTCTTGACTGCCTACACGCCGCTGGCGCGCGGACGGGCCGCGGAACAGCAGGCTATTGGCGATATCGCCGCCAAGCATGGCGTCCTGCCAAGCCAGGTCGCGCTCAAGTGGCTGCTGGACCAGGATGGCGTGGCGGTGATTCCAAAAGCCAGCAGCCGCCAGAACCAGTTGGCCAACCTGGCGGCACTGGACGTGCAACTGGATGATGATGACCGGACCTTGATCGCGGCGCTGCCGAAGGATCAGCGGGTTGTGAGCCCAGATTTTGCGCCCCAGTGGAATAGCTGAGCGCCCCCATCGCCGCCAACCCGGCTCCTGCATAGACCCCGCAGCATAGCGACGGCGGGGCATGGAGCCGGCACCGCCAGCGATCAGCCCACCTGTTTCAATCGCTCGCTCGCCGGTGCCGGTCGACCGTACAGGTACCCCTGAAAGTGCGAGCACCCCTCGGCAGCCAGGCGGCGCATCTGCTCTTCCGACTCCACACCCTCGGCCGTGGTCTTGATCATCAGACTGTTGGACAGCTCGGTAATGGCCCGAATGATCGACATCGCCTCGCGGCTTTCGCACATGTCATGTACAAAGGACTTGTCGATCTTGATCCGGTCGAACGGGAATGAACGCAGGTAGCCCAGCGACGAGTAACCCGTCCCGAAATCGTCCAGCGAGATGGACACTCCGAGTGCCTTTAGCGCCCGCAGGGTACGCACGTTCTCTTCACTGTTGCCCAGCAACACCGATTCGGTGATTTCCAACTCCAGGCGCTGAGGCGCCAGGCCCGAGTCGGCCAGCGCCAGGGCCACCGTGTGCACCAGATTGGCGTTCTTGAACTGCACCGGCGACAGGTTCACCGACACCGTCTGCTCGCCTTCCCAGCTGGCTGCCTCCTGACACGCCAGGTTGAGTGCGCGGGTTCCAAGCTCGTGGATCAGCCCGGTTTCTTCGGCGATGGGGATGAAGTCCATCGGCATCACCATGCCCCGGGTCGGATGCTCCCAGCGCAGTAGCGCTTCGTACCCGGTGATCTGGCTGGTCTGCTGGTCGACCACTGGCTGGTAGTGCAGGTGCAATTGCCCAAGGTGCAGCGCTGTACGCAGGTCGGTCTCGACCAGGCGGCGCTGGCGTGCGGCAACGTCCATCTCGACGCTGAAGCACTCGTAGCGATTGCGCCCATTGCGCTTGGCTTCGTACAACGCCATGTCGGCATAACCCAGCAGTTGCTCGGCCTGATCGCTGTCCTGCGGGGCGATGGCCACCCCGATGCTGACCCCTACCGAGAACTGATGGCCTTCGATCTGGAACGGCGGGCTGATCGCTTCAATCAGGCGCTGGGCGATGTGGTAGGCACCCTCACGGTTCTCCAGGTTGGTCAGGACCACGGCGAATTCATCGCCGCCCAGACGGGCCAGGGTGTCGTGCTCCCGCAGCTCGCGACGCAGCCGCTTGCCCAAGGCTCGCAGCAACTTGTCGCCGAAAGCATGGCCAAGCGAGTCGTTGATGTTCTTGAAATTGTCCAGGTCCAGGCACAGCGCAGCGGTCAGCTTGCTGTTGTCCTCACCCCGCACCAGCGCCTGTTTCAAACGCTCGTTGAACAGCGTGCGATTCGGCAACCCGGTGAGCGCGTCATGGTGTGCCATGTGGTGGATCTGTGCGTGGGCGGCCAGCTCCTCGGTGGCGTCTTCGGCGACGAACAGCACGTAGTCGGCCTGACCGTCGCGATTCTGGCAGAGCAGCGACCGGCTGCGCAGGATGCGCGGGCCGCAGGCGGTGTCGACCCGGGTTTCGGCGGCAAACCCCTTGGCACTGCGGGCACCACGGCTGAACTGCTGACCCAGGAATTCAGCGCCAGCCGGGGTCAGGCACTCGTTGGGCATCTGGCCGATCATGTTCGCGTCACGGCCGCCGAACAGGCGCTCGGCCTGCTGGTTGGCCAGCAGGATGCGCTGGCTCTGCAGGTCCTGGACGATCACACTGGCAGGAATATTGGAGATCACCGAGTCGAGGAACTGCGACAGGTTGGTCATCTCCTGGCTGTACTGCTCGGCCAGCTCCTTGGCCTTCAACAGCTCCAGCTCCTGCTGGCGACGCTCGGTGATGTCACGCGTGACCTTGGCAAAGCCGACCAACTGGCCATCGTCGTCGTATACCGCGTCGATCACCACATGGGCGTGAAAAGCCGTGCCATCCTTGCGCAAGCGCACACCGATTTCCTCGAAGCGCCCCGTGCGCCGGGCCTGATCCAGGTTCTGCTCGGGCAGACCGGCGTTACGCTCGCTGTCCTTGTAGAACAGCGAATAGTGCTTTCCGACAATCTCGTCGGCCCCATAGCCCTTGGCCCGCTGCGCTCCCGGATTCCAGTTGGCGACGATCCCCTCGGGGGTAAGCAGGTAAATGGCGTAATCCAGCACACTCTGGATCAACAGCCGGTACATGATGTCCGAACTTGCGACTAGCGACATGAGATTTACCTGAACCTGCCAAGGGAACGATAAGCCGCCGGGCACGGTGGCGGCCAGGTCTTGCAAAAGGGTGCTGGCATTATGCCAATTACCTGATTTTTGTGAAGTGACTCACAAAATTTTGCCGTTGCCCATCGCGGCGCGGCGCTCAGTGGCGGGCCGCGCTTACCCAGAAATTGAGCAACTCCGGGTCGTCATCCAGCTCGATCATCCGCACCGGACGCGGCAGGGTATCCACCAGCGCTTGGCAGAACGCCACGGCCTGGCGGTCCCGGCCATGGCAGCGCAGCAGCCAGTCGCCGGGGCGGCCGAGGAACTGTTGCGCGACAGCCCGCGCAACGCCCTGGCGGCGATACTTTTTAAGGATGAACAGGTCAGCCAGTTCCAGGGCATCGACCCCCGGCAATTCGCTGCGCTCGACCAGCACGAAACCCGCGATGAAACCATCCACCAGGACCAGGCTGGCGCTCCAGTCGGGAGCGTGCCAATAACGTTGCAGGTGTGATTCATGAATGTAGAAACGCCCGTCCACCTCGACGTCCTCCTGCTCCCAGTCGGAGGATTCATAGGCATAGAACTGATAAAGGTTGCGCAGCAGTTCAGCCTGGTCGGGGCTGGTTTCAAGCAATTCGATGGGCAGCATGAGGCGGGCTCGAAAAATTAGCAGTTTAACGCGCGCCGAAGAACGCTGTGGGCAGATTCCCACCGCGACCGGAGCAGCCTGAACAACGCGTTGGTTTCAGTTTCGCTAACGGCCGGTTAGATTGCAGGCCCCGGCACGGAGGCCTGCATCCACAGAAAAGGAAATGCCATGAAACACGACTTCCAACTCGCCTACACGATCAGCCCCCTCGACACCGGCAAACCACAGCACGTAGCTTCGGCGGAGAAAGCGCGCACCATCCTGCGCCACAACCTGGGTTGGGAAACCACCGGTGATATCGAGACCACACTGCTCGGCCAAGTGGAGCTGGCACCCGCCACCCTCGATGACAAGGCCCGCGAAGCGAAACGCCAGGTCCGCATGCGAATAAAAGGCGAACTCGAATCGGCGGACGTGATCAAGCACATCGAGTTCGAAGGCAGCCTGATGGTCAATGGCCTTGGTAGCGCCATCACGCTCAATATTCCATGACCCCGCTCAGGGCATCAGTGCATCGGGTGCCCTGATCACCCCTTTCAAGGGTGCGGCGCTTGGTCCAGGGCGGCCTTGAGCGCCTGCGCATCGCTGAACAGCCGTTGGCTCACCAACGCGCCCCGCTCCAGCTGCAACCACAGCACCTTGCCCTCCTCGGCTGGGTAACGACTGGCCACTCGGCCGTCACGGTCAAGCAGAACCCGGTAGCTGTAGTCACGCATCGCCGGAATGGCGAACAGTTTGCTGATCAGCGCCGGCATGCGCTGGATATCGGCGACGAACAACGCATGGCGTGCTTCAAGGTAGCCCTTGGGCTGATCGGCAAGCGCCGCCTTCACCAGCTTGGCGCCGTCCATATCGCGGGCAACCAGCAAGATATGGGTGCCGGTTTCAAGACTGCCGGCCTGGTCGTACTGGTCGAGCAGCGTCCAGGGCGCCAGTGTTTCACCTGTTTGCAAGGCATTGGCAATGAATGGCAACAAGCTCAACAGCAAAGCGAGGGCGTATTTCATCGAGGGTCTCCGGGTGAGGTACGCCAGCATAGCTCAGTTGCCTCAATACGACCTCCAATACCACGCCCGCACCCCGGAGATTGTCTTTCCCTCGGCCTGCCGCCACACTCTGCGAACCAGCCTGGAAGCGGAGTTCAGAGTGCCAACGCCACGTCAGTTCAGCAAGAAGACCAGCACCAGCAACATGCTAAGGCTCAAATCCTCGACCGAGAACGCACAGGCGCCCTATCGGGTCGACTTCGTCCTGCTCGAACACTTTTCGATGGCCAGTTTCACCGTGGCCATGGATGTGCTGGTCACCGCCAACCTGCTGCGCGCCGACAGTTTCCGCTTTACCCCGCTGTCGCTCAGTGGCGATCGGGTGCTGAGCGACCTGGGCCTGGAACTGGTGGCTACCGAGTTGGAGGCGCAAGCGCTCAAGGACCTTGATCTGCTGCTGGTGTGTGGCGGCCTGCGCACGCCGTTGAAGTACCCCGAACTCGATCGCCTGTTGGGGGACTGCGCTGCCCATGGCATGGCCCTGGGTGGCCTATGGAACGGTGCCTGGTTCCTTGGCCGCGCCGGCGTGCTCGATGACTATGGCTGCAGCATCCACCCCGAACAGCGCGCGAGCTTGTCCGAGCGCAGCCCGCAGACACGCATCACCCCTGCCAGCTTCACCCTCGACCGTGACCGCCTGAGCGCGGCCAGCCCCAACGGCGCCATGGAGCTAATGCTAGGGCTGGTACGCAGGCTTTACGGCGATGGCTTGGCCGAAGGTGTCGAGGAAATCCTGTCGTTCTCGGGTGCTCGCTATCGCCAGGTCGGGCCTGGAGCGAAGAAGTCCATGAGCCTGCACCTGCGCACCATCGTCGAGCTGATGGAAAACAACCTGGAAGAAACCCTCAGCCTCGACCAGCTGGCCACCTACAGCGGGCGCTCGCGAAGACAGATCGACCGGCTGTTCCAGGCCCAGTTGGGTACCTCGCCGCGGCGCTACTACATGGAGCTGCGCATCACCAAGAGCCGCCGCCTGTTGCAATACTCCGACCTGTCGGTGATGGAGGTGGCGGTGGCCTGTGGTTTCGTCTCGGTGTCGCACTTCAGCAAATGCTATGCCGCCTACTTCGGCTACCCGCCGTCACGCGAGCAACGGCTGGGTGAATGAGCGCCGGTCAGGCGCGGATGTAGCGCATCACTACGTCGCAGATCATCGCCCTGTGGCGCTGCCTGACGTTGGTGTCGGAGAAATCGACCTGGAAGATGTCGCCAAAGGTATGCCGGTTCGATACCCGATAAAAACAGAACGAGCTCATCAGCATGTGCAGGTCGATGACCTCGATTCCGGGCCGGAACACGCCCTCTTCAACACCGCGCTGCAACGTACGACTCAAGGCCTGGAGCACCAGGCTGCTCATCTCGCGGATGACCGGGGTCTTCTTGACGTATTCGCCGTAATGGATGTTCTCGGTGCAGACCATGCGCACGAAGTCGACATTGCGGTCATGGTGATCGAAGGTGAACTCGACCAGACGCTGAATTGCCTGCTCGACCGGCAGCGATTCTAGCTCGAGGCTTTGTTCGGTCTTGCGGATATCGCCGTAAAGCTTGACCAGGCACTCGACGTACAGCTGTTCCTTGCTGCCGAAGTAGTAGTAGATCATGCGCTTGGAGGTGGCCGTGCGCTCGGCGATGGCGTCGACCCGCGCGCCTGCCAGCCCCTGCTGGACGAACTCGTTGATCGCGGCCTGGAGGATGTCCTCGCGCGTTTTCTCGGGGTTGTTCTTGCGCGTCTTGCGCACCCCTTCGATCTCAGGCTGGCCGAGGCTGACTACGGAATCACTCATACCCACTCACAGGCTGTTTATTGGAATGCGAGGATTATCCGTGAGCGAAGCGATACAGGGAAGCGCGCTGTTGGTCGGGTGGCGTCGCGGAGGGTGTGGTGATTGTGAGATCGAACCCCGCCTGCGCGGCGCATCGCGAGCAAGGCTCGCTCCTACGTCTATTCCGGGCCAATAATTCCTGAAAGATGTGCGCTTGACGCGATATCAGGTCGTACAAGCAAGGCGCTCGCGCGCGCCTGTCACTGACGTTATTGGCCCGAAACAGACGTAGGAGCGAGCCTTGCTCGCGATGCGCCGCGCGGGCGGCGCTCGATCTCACAGGCCCCCAGAGCCTAACGCCATGCTCACAACACCGGCTTGCGCGCCGCACCACTGCGCCGCTTGGCCATCGCCGCCAGCCGCACCGCAACGTTGGCGGCACCATAGCCGGCGTACCCCCCCTTGCGCTGGATGATTTCGAAGAAGAAACGCTCCTCGAACGCCTCGGTGTAGACGTGGAACAACTCCCCCCCCTGGGCATCGCGGTCGTACAGCACGTTGTAATACGCCAGCTCGCTGAGGAATTCGTCGTCGAAATCGAAGCGCGCAGCCAGATCGTCGTAGTAGTTCAGCGGAATCTCCAGCAACGGCACTCCCGCCTCCTTGGCCCTGGCCACTTCGCGGAAGATATCGTCACAATCGAAGGCGATGTGATGAACACCCGAGCCCCGGTAGCTGGACAATGCGTGGGCGATGGCGGTGTTACGGTTTTCCGAGATGTTCAACGGCAAACGCAAGGTACCGCACTGACTGCGCAGGGCGCGGCTTTTCACCAGGCCGTATGGGTCGGGCAAAACCACCTCGTCGTCGGCGGCGAAGTCGAAGAGACTCTTGTAGAACAGCACCCAACTGTCCAGCGACTCGGCCGGCAGGGCCAGAGCCATGTGGTCGATTCGGCGCAAGCCACCACTGGCAGTCGCTTCAGGGTCCAGGGAGAAGTCGGTATCGTACAGCGAGCGGCCTTCGCGCCCCTGCTGCACCAGGTAGATCAGGCTACCGTCCGGGGCACGCACCGCAGGCACTTCACATTCGTTGGGGCCGACCAGGCCGCGGAATGGCTGACCACGGAAAGCCGTCGCACGCTGCAGTGCCGCCTCCTCGTCCTTGACTCGCAAGGCCGTGGCACACAGTGAAGGGCCGTGAGCCTCGAAGAAGTTGTGGCCGAAGGAATACGGCTCGGCGTTGAGCACGATGTTGATATCGCCCTGACGCAGCAGCGTCACGTCCTTGCTGCGGTGCTGGCCAGCCTCGGCGAAGCCCAGGCGCTTGAGCCAACCGCCAAGGCGCGCACCAACGGCCTCATCCACTGCAAATTCAAGGAATTCGACACCGTCATAGGCACTGGCCGCCGGTGGCGCGAACAACACACCCGGCTCGATGGGCGTGGCTTCTTGCTCCAGGCGCAGGCGGGTCTGCTCTTCAAGGTACAGCAGCGAACGCAGGCCATCGGCGGCGTTCTGCCGTGCCGGTGCCGCGCGGAAGCCGTCGTTGAAAATCTCCAACGACAACGGACCACGATAGCCAGTCGCCAAAATCGGTGCGAGGAAACCCGCCAGATCCATTTCACCTTGCCCTGGGAAGCAGCGGAAGTGGCGGCTCCACTCCAGCACGTCCATCGCCAGGATCGGCGCATCGGCCATCTGCACGAAGAAGATCTTGTCGCCGGGGATATCGCGGATCGCCGACGGATCGCCCTTGAGCGACAGGGTGTGGAAGCTGTCGAGGATCACGCCCAGCGCAGGATGGTCAGCCTGGCGCACCAGGTTCCAGACTTGCTGGTAGGTGTTCACATGGCGGCCCCAGGCCAAGGCTTCGTAGCCGATGCGCAGACTGCGCTTGCCGGCATGCTCGGCCAGCAGACGCAGGTCATCCACCAGAATCTGCTCTTCGCTCAGCGCATCGGCCTGGACGTTGCTGCACACCAGGACCAGGTCGGTACCCAGCTCTTGCATCAAGTCGAATTTGCGTTCGGCCCGATCGATGTTCTTCTGCAGGCGTTCACGACGGCAGCCTTCGAAATCGCGAAACGGCTGGAACAGAGTGATGGCGATACCCAGGTCGGCGCACATCTGCCGAATTTCACGTGGGCTACCGGCGTAATAGAGCAGATCGTTCTCGAAGATTTCAACGCCGTCAAAACCGGCGGCGGCGATGGCTTCGAGCTTTTCCGGCAGAGTGCCGCTCAAGGACACGGTGGCTATCGAACGCTGCATGCTGGAATACCTTGTTATTGGAGCGCGGCGCGGGGCCTGCGCGGAGGACGACGGTGCCGAAACCTCGAACAGGTTTCTGGCACGATCAATTATTCGCAGGTAAAGTCCTGTCAGCAATTGGTTTGTACGAAATGGTTAGTTTTGTGTTCGATTACCGAACAAAACCCGTTTCGATGAATTGATCAAATGCCAACCCGTGCGCAACTATGAATTCCAGACGCAGGTAAACCGAAGATCCGATTCTGCCCAGAAGGTCGTTCGGCGGAACCTGCGCTGAAGAGCCCAGTATCACCACATAATAAGTTCAATAAACCGGGTACCGACCTATGCACACTCCAGTCGCCTTGCGATCCGCACCTGCTCGCTCGCTCTCCCTTCGCACTTCCCATCCGCGATTGCGCGCCATTTAGCAACGCCCCTACTCCCGATATCGATCGCTACGTCTGGCCCCTTGTCGCGCCTCGCGAACGCTGCCAGCCGTGCGGTAACCAACAAGAACAACGGAGACAACGATGGCCCACTCCAGCTCTCAAGCCAAGAAGGCGACCGCCAGCGGATGGATCGGCTCGGCACTCGAGTACTACGACTTCTTCATTTACGCGCAAGCTGCGGCCCTGATCTTCCCGCAGATCTTCTTCCCCAACACCGACCCGAAAATGGCCATCATCGCTTCGCTGGCCACCTACGGTGTCGGCTACCTGGCCCGTCCGGTCGGCGCCTTCGTGCTCGGCCACTGGGGTGATACCCGCGGGCGCAAGAACGTACTGCTGCTGTGCATGTTCCTGATGGGCCTGTCGACGATGGCTGTCGGCCTGCTGCCTACCTACCACGACATCGGCCTGCTGGCCCCGGCACTGCTGGTGTTGCTGCGCCTGGTCCAAGGCTTTGCCGTGGCCGGCGAAATCTCCGGCGCCAGTTCGATGATCATGGAGCACGCTCCGTTCGGCCGGCGCGGCTACTACGCCAGCTTCACACTGCAGGGCGTACAGGCCGGTCAGGTCATGGCCGCCGCGGTATTCCTGCCGCTGGCCTACTTCATGCCAAGTGAAGCCTTCAACGATTGGGGCTGGCGTATTCCGTTCCTGATGAGCGCCCTGGTGCTGGTAGCGGGCTTCATCATCCGCCGGGAAGTGCATGAAACCCCAGCCTTCGTGAAAGAAGAGAAGCAGGACAAAGTCGCCAAGTCGCCCGTCAAAGAAGCTTTCCGTCACAGCTGGAAGCACATGGTGCTGGTGATGTTCATGGCACTGATGAACGTGATCCCGGTCGTGGCCACCATCTTCGGTGCAGCCTACGCAGTACAGCCGGCCTACGGCATTGGCTTCGACAAGAGCGTTTACCTGTGGATTCCGGTGGTCGGCAACATCGTTGCAGTGTTGGTGATTCCGTTCGTCGGCAACCTCTCGGACAAGATCGGTCGTCGCCCGACCATGATTGCCGGTTGCCTGGGCTCTGGTCTGCTAGCCTTCGTCTACCTGTATGCGATCAGCATCCAGAACGTACCGATGGCCTTCGTCGCCTCGATCGTGATGTGGGGTCTGGTGTACCAAGGCTACAACGCGGTGTTCCCAAGCTTCTATCCAGAGCTGTTCCAGACCCGCTACCGGGTCTCGGCCATGGCCATCGCACAGAACATCGGCACCATGCTCACCGCCATGCTGCCGGCGCTGTTCGCCTTCGTTGCCCCGCCAGGTTCGGACAACATCCCACTGGTGATCGGCGGTTTGGCGTTCCTCATCACCTGCGTGTGCGCCTTCGCTGCCTACCTGGCACCGGAAACCCACCGCCTGGCAATGGAAGACCTGGGTAACCCACAGGCCAAGCCGATGGAAAAAGAAGCCTACGAGGCCAGCCGCAAAGGCAGCTTTCAGACAGTAGGACATTGATGGACAAGGGGGCCGCTTAGCGGCCCCCTTGTTTCAGTCGTTGACGATTTGCTGTAACCGCTCCCACAACCGCTCCACATGCTCTCGCTCGGTCGGCAGAGCCCCCACCGACACTCGCACCATCCAGCGCCCATCCAGGGTAGCCGGCGTGACATAAGCATCCCCCGAGGCATTGAGCCGTTGCGCCCAGCCCTTGGTGTGGGTATCCAGCGCCTCGCCATCCAACCCTGCTGGACAATGGCGAATGCACAACGTCTGCAATTGCACAGGTGCCAACAGCGCCCATTGCGCCGTAGCCTGCACCTGCTCGGCCAGCCAGCGGGCGTTTTCCAGGTCCCGGCGCAAGCGTTGCTGCAAGGCCTCTACCCCCTCGCTTCGCAACATGAACCACAGCTTCAACGCGCGGAACCGACGACCCAATGGGATCCCCCAATCGCGCAGGTTCTTCACCTCGTCATCCACCGCCGACTGCAGGTAGCTGGGGTTGGTGCTCATCACCCGGATCAAATGCTGTGGGTCGCGCACATAGTAGATCGAGCAGTCGAAGGCCACGCCCAACCACTTGTGGGCATTGACCACCACCGAGTCGGCCAGCTCAATGCCCTCCCACATCCAGCGGCATTCCGGCAGGATCATCGCCGAACCAGCCATGGCCGAATCAACGTGCAGCCACAAGCCATGCGCCTGGGCGATCTCGCCAATCGAACGGAGCGGATCGAGCGCGGTGGTGGCGGTGGTGCCGGTGGTGGCGACGACCGCACAGGGCTGATTGCCCGCTGCCAGGTCCTGCACGATGGCCTCGCGTAGCGCCTCAGGGCGCATGGCGAACTGTTCGTCAACGGCGATCAGGCGAATGTTGTCGCGTCCGAAACCCGCCAGCAACGCTGCCTTGTCCACCGAACTGTGCGCGTGGGCGCTGACATACACGACCAACGGTTTTGCCTCGGCCTGCAGGCCACCCCGCACCAAGGCGTACTCGGTGGCTCGTTCGCGCGCGCAGATCAGCGCCACCAGGGTGCTGGTCGAAGCGGTGTCCTGGATAACCCCGCTCCACTGTGCCGACAAACCCAACAATTGGCGCAGCCAATCCAGGGTGGTCTCTTCCAGCTCGCTGAGTGCCGGACTGGATTGCCAGGACAGCCCGAGCACGCCCAGGCCGGTGCTGAGGAAGTCGCCCAGGACCGACGACAGCGTGCCGTTGGACGGGAAGTAGCCGAAGAAATTCGGGTGCTGCCAGTGCGACAGGCCAGGCATCAGCAGGTGGTTGACGTCGTCGAGAATTGCCTCGAACGGCTCGGCCTTCTGCGGCGCTGCATCGGGCAATGCCGACTTGAGATAGCCCGGCTCAACCTGTGCCATGACCGGGCGCTCGGCGATACCTTGCCGATAGTCTGCGATCAAGTCGATCAGTTGGTGGCCATACTGGCGAAATTGTTCGGGGGTCACGCTCAGTCTCCTTTGGGGGTGCCTGGCGTCAGTGCCGCTCTTTGCGCAAGCACGCCCGCTCCCACAGATTACTCACTGGCTCCGAAAACAGCGCAGTCCTGCAAGGAACGGCTTCACCCACGAAAAGGGCCAGCCCCGACACCACGATGTCCCCCAGTCTAGGCAGCCCCACGCCGCCGAAGAACCCCACTTGGCGCATACCTGCTATGGCAAAGGCGCATGACCGCCCTGTACACCGAACTGCGATTGCCGCCACAGCTCGAAGACTCGGTTGCGCAACCAGCGATGCTCAGCAGATGCCTGCAGGCGCTGGTGCCACACCACCCAGTAGCGTTGGGTGTGCTCGATAAAGCCCAGCGGTCGCCAGGCCAGTGGGTGCAGCCGGCACAATTGGCGGGCGATGTGTTCGGGAACGGTCGCCACAGCCTGGCTGTTGCCGACCACCTGCACGGTGGCGGAAAAGAACGGCACTTCCAGGCCAACCCGCCGCTGCAGGCCTTGGGCGCGCAGGTGGCGATCGATGAAGCTGTCCTTGTCGCCGCCACCTGAGATACGCACATGCTTGAACGCCAGGTAGTCCTCCTGGCTCAAGGCTTCGAATGCTGTGAGCGGATGGTCCTGACGCATCAGGCACACCGCACGGTCCTCGCCCAGCAGGCGGCCGTGCAGGTTGGGTGGAGACTCATCGAACAGGGTCGTGGCCAGGTCGATCTCACCACTGGCCAGAAGCGCATACTGGCCAGCCTGCCAGGTGCGGTACTCCAGGCTTATGCCCGGCGCTTCGCGCTCCAGCGCTGCCACCAGCAGCGGCAGCATATGTTCGGCGACGTAATCGGAGGCAGCCAGACAGAACCGACGCTCGCAACGGGCTGGGTCGAAGGCCGCTGGCTGGCGCAGGGCCTGGAGCTCTTCCAGCACCTGACGCAGCGGTTCGACCAAGGCTTCGGCATACTCGCTGAGCACATAGCCGCGGCCCTGTCGCACCAGCAGCGGGTCGTCGAACGCTTCGCGCAGATGGGCCAATTGACGGCTTAGGGCCGACTGGCTGACGCCCAGGCGCTCGGCTGCATGGCTAAGGTTCTTCAACTGCAGGAGGCAGTCAAGCGTACGCAGGTGAGCGAGGCTGAGGGAGGTGAAGGTGGGGTTCATTCAAGCCTTCCAGCAAGGGAGCGCCATGCCCAATCGCCAGCCTCCCAGCCCCTGCAGGAACCGGCTTGCCGGCGATTGGGACGCAACGCGGCCCCTGTCTTCAGGCAGTCAGGCCGACGTAGACGTTCTGCACATCGTCGTTTTCGTCGATCGCTTCGAGGAATGCCTCGACCTCGGCCAGGGCTTCAGCGCTCAGGCTGGCAGCGCTTACCGGGTTCTTCGGGGTGTAGCCGATTTTCGCCGAGGTCACGGTGAAACCATGCTCTGGCAGCGCCTTCTGCACGGCGTCCAAGTCGGTGGTGTCGGTGATGAACAGGGTCGAACCCTCTTCCTCGCCTTCTTCGAAGTCCTGGGCGCCGGCCTCGATGGCGGCCATTTCCGGGTCGGCGTCACCGTTCGGGGTCGCCTCGATCAGGCCAACGTGGTTGAAGTCCCAGGCCACCGAACCGCTGGCACCCAGCTGGCCCTTGCGGAACAGCACGCGGATCTGGGCGACGGTGCGGTTGACGTTATCGGTCAGGCACTCGACGATCAGCGGCACCTGGTGCGGTGCGAAGCCCTCGTAGCTCACAGCCTGATACTGCACCGCGTCGCCATCGAGCCCTGCGCCCTTGCGGATCGCCCGTTCCAGGGTTTCACGGGTCATCGAGGCCTTCTTGGCCTGTTCGATGGCCAGGCGCAGACGCGGGTTCATGTCGGGATCGGCGCCGGACTTGGCGGCAATCTGGATCTCTTTGGACAGCTTGCCCATGATCTTGCCTTTGGCGTTGGCCGCGGCTTCTTTATGTTTGGCTTTCCACTGTGCGCCCATGTCGACTCTCTTTGTTTCAGCGGCCGGTTCAGGAAGCGACCGGCCAAAAGTGGGTGCAGTTTATACGCCCTCGGGCGATGGTTCGACAAGAAATCTTCGCCCAAGCGCTGGCAAGCCAGCGCCTACACGCCCAGAGCCACTCAGGCCTTGTCAGACTTACCCGCCGCCGCCGCGAACCGTGCCAGCCGCACGTCCAGCCGCCGCGGCCTTACACCCTGGTCCTCGGCGCGCTCCTTGCGCCGAATGGCATTGCGCACCATCAACGAGCCCAGGTAGCGAATCGGCTCTGGCGGGAACAGGCCCAGCGGTCCGTTGACCAGTGGCGAACGGGTCCACGGGTTGTCCAGCCCCAGCGCAAGCGACGAGAGAATCTGCCCGCCCATGTGGCAAGGCCCTACACCGCTGCCGGAATAGCCGAAGCCATAGAACACGTTGCCTTGCCCATCCAACCGGCCAAAGAACGGCAAACCGGTCACCGAACGGTCCGAGGGCCCGTTCCAGCTGGCCGCCAGAGGCACATCGGCCAGCGCTGGGAAGAACGCGCCGAGGCTCTCGCGCAGCAAGGGCCGGTACGGCGACGGTTGGTCGAACACTGGCAGCATGCGCCCACCATAGGCGAAGGTATTGCCGCCCTTGCCGAGCATCAGCCGGCCGTCAGAGGTGTTGTGGTAGTAATGCACGAAAATGCGCGAATCGAGCACGCTGATGCCGCTGTCGAGGCCGATTTCCCGGAGCAACTCAGGGCACGGCTCGGTGATCACCATATCGCTGGAAACGATGGCCACGGTGCGTTCGAACTGCGCGAATGCCCGCGCCATCCAGGCATTGAGACCAAGCACCACGCGGTCGGCACGGACCGTACCGTGGGCAGTGCGCACCTGCACCGGAGCGCCATGCTCAAGCCCGGTCATGGCCGTGCCTTCATGGATTCGCACCCCCAGCTGCAGGGCCACCCGGCGCAGGCCGCGCACCAGGCGCCCCGGCTGCACGGTGGCGGCAGCCGGAGAGAACCAGCCCTCCAGGTGTCGCGCCGAACCGGCCAGGCGCTGCAGCTGTTCCAGCGGCAAACGCTGGAACGAATTGATCCCCTTCTGCTCCAGCGCTGCGATCACTGCGTCGGTGGCCCCCACCTGGGCCGGATTGGTAGCGGTATACAGCGTGCCATCCAGTCGGTAGTCGCAGTCAATGCCATGCTCGGCGCAAAACGCGCCGATGGCGCTGATACTGCGCTCGGACTCGCGCACCAGGCGCACCGCCTCAGCCACCCCGAACAGACGCTCCAAGGTGAAATACTTGGCCGACCACGACAGCGCGCATCCGCCGTTGCGCCCACTGGCCCCAGCGCCGCAGATATCCGCCTCGATCAGCAATACATCCAGTGCTGGCACCGCTTGCTTGAGCATCAGTGCTGTCCATAGCCCGGTGTAGCCGCCACCGACGATGCAGACATCACAGCGGGCATCGCCCTGCAGCGGTGGGCAAACAGCCGCCTGTTCGGAATCCAGGGCCTGTTGCAGCCAGAAGGGTCTCATTCGCTTGCTTTCCTTTATGTACGCAGTGGCTTTATTGCCATGCTGGTGTTGGGCGCCACGTCACTGGCCTGGGCCGTGCTCGCCGGGCGACTGTTCCAATGCGGCACCAGCACCAGGGCCGAGAACAGCGCACAGCCTGCGAAGACGATGAACACCGTGACGCTGTCGAAGTAACCGGGCAGCAAGCCGCCCAGCACGGCACCCACCGAACCACACCCGTTGACGAAACCGGCCGCCGTTGCCCCCGCCTTGGCCGTGCCGAAATCGATCGCTGCCGCGCCGCTGATCATCGAGTCAGGCCCATAGAGGGTCAGGCCCATGACGAACAGCAGCGCCACCACCAGCATCACGCTGCCGCTATGCATCGCACCCATGAAGGCTGCCAGTGTCAGGGTCAACAGCAGCAGGCTGATCACGCAGGCCGGCATGCGCCGCGCGCCGAACAGTTTGTCCGAGGCCAGGCCAATGATGATGGGGCCCAGCAGTCCGGCCAGCTCGAAGGCCGTCGGAATGATCGCCGCCCCCACCTTGCCCACCGAAGGCATTTGCTCGAAGACGATCACCGGCCCCCACAGCAAAATGGCATAACGTGCCGGCTTGAGCAGGAAGTAAGCCAGGCCGAGGGTCAGTACCGTACGGTTGCGTAGCACTTCACGTAGCGGCGCCCAGACACTGCACAGGTTTGAACCCGGGGACATGCTCTGCGGCTCAGGCTCCACCGCTGGCAGGCCTACATCCTCGGGTTTGTTGCGCTGCAGAAAGAAGAACAGCACAGCGACAGCCGCCACCACCGCGGCACTGGAGAAGAACGCCGCGTGCCAGGTGCCGACCAGGGTGTAGGCCCACCAGCCGGCGAATGGCGAGGCGACCAAGCCGCCAAAGGCATAGCAGGAACTCCACAGCCCCAATACCCGGCCACGCTGCGAGGCCGGGAAGAAGCTGCCGATGTTCTTGCACAGCCCCGCCCAACCGGTGGACTGCGCCAGGCCCTGGATCAACATGCAGGTGGCGAAGATCGGGAAGGTGGCGTAACTGCCCATCACCACCGCAGCGGCGGCCGAAATCAGCAGGCCGCCGAGCACTACCACGCGCGGGCCAAAGCGGTCGGCAAGCATGCCCCAAGTAAACTGGCCCACGGCATAGGCGGCCAGGTAGATCGCATCGAGGTTGGCCATGGCGGCCTTGTCGAGCATGAAATTCGGGTCTTCGCCGATGCCAAGCTTGGCCACCGAGAACGCTTTGCGGGTGAAATAGAAGGCGGCGTAGGCCAGCCAGGTGATGGCGAAGATCTGTACGCGCCAACGTTTCATCGCGGCTAGGGTTTGATTCATTTTGACTCTGACCTCTTGCTCAAGTGTGCCGGCAGAATGTGAAGAAAATGCCTGTCTTGTTGTTGTGTTGCGCACTGCATGACGTGGCTCGTCATCTGGTCAGATGGCGCCGTATGGGCACCATGGCCACAGGCGGCCGCTTGTGGCGGCTGGCTGGGGCTGATCGGTATGGAAACAGCTACTGACTGATAAATAAAAACGATTTAAGGTATTTCAGACATAAGCTCAGCTTGTTACTGGAGACGTCATGGCGGTTTCCCACGCTCAACTCAAGGCCTTTCATGCCGTGGCCGTGCACGGGAGCTTCACCCGCGCCGCAGAAAAACTGTTCCTGAGCCAACCGGCGGTGTCCGACCAGGTGCGCAAACTCGAAGAACGCTTTGGCGTGTTGCTGTTTCATCGCAACAAGCGCTCGGTGCACCTGACCGACCTGGGTGAACGCCTGCTGGGTATCAGCCAGCGCCTGTTCGCCTGCGAAGCCGAGGCCCACGACCTGCTGCAAGACTCCCGCGCCCTGCAAACCGGCAGCCTGGTCCTGGCCGTGGATGCGCCTGTCCACGTGCTGCCGCAGATCGCCCGCTTCTGCCAGCGCTATCCAGGCATCCAGGTAAAGGTCGAGACTGGCAACACCGATGAATCCCTCGCCCGCCTGTTCAGTTACCAGGCGGACCTGGCGCTGCTGGGGCGCGATGTCGACGACGAGCGCCTGCACTGCGTGCCATTGCGACGCGACCCGATGGTGGCCTTCGTCTCCCATCAGCACCCATGGGCCAGTCGCGGGTCGATCAGCCTGGCCGACCTGGACGACACACCGCTGGTGCTTCGCGAACCGGGCTCGGTAACCCGGCAAACGCTTGAAGAGGAAATGCAACGTGCCGGCCTGCGCATACGCCCGGCAATTCAGGTCGAGGGCCGGGAGGCCGCGCGTGAGGCGGTGGTGGTGGGAATTGGCGTGGGGGTGGTCTCGGCAGCCGAGTTCGGCGCCGACGCCCGTGTATGCGCGCTGCCTATCGTCGATTGCCAGCGGCACCTGACCGAAACCCTGGTGTGCTTGAGCGAACAACGCACACGGCGGGTGGTGGCGACTTTTCTACAGATGGTCCAGGAGGCAATGTGACCTGTACCGTACGCGACTCATTTCAGCCTTGGTAAACAGAGGGATCTACCCATGACCTTGCACATTCAGACGCCCCTGATCGAATCCCGGCCCATGTCCATCGCAGCCGGTCGAGCGGTGTGGCTCAAGCTCGATGCACTGCAGCCCTGCGGTTCGTTCAAGTTACGCGGGGTCGGCCACGCCTGCGAGACGCATCATGCGCGTGGAGCGCGGCACTTCGTGTCGTCCTCCGGTGGCAACGCTGGCCTGGCCGTGGCCTATGCCGGTCGCCAGTTGGGCGTCCCGGTCACGGTGGTGGTGCCCGAAACCACCACTGAACGCGCCAAGGAGCTGCTGCGCCTCGAGAACGCCGAGGTGGTGGTGCACGGCAGTTCCTGGCAGGAGGCCAACGAACTGGCGCAGACCTTGGTCGGGCCGAACGATGCCTTCATCCACCCCTTCGACGACCCATTGCTGTGGACCGGCCATGCCAGCCTGGTGGACGAGCTGGCCCAGGCCGGTTTCAAACCCGATGCGGTGGTGCTCTCGGTTGGCGGCGGAGGCTTGCTCAGCGGCGTGGTCGAAGGCCTGCAGCGCAACGGCTGGGACGATGTACCGGTGCTGGCGGTGGAAACCGAAGGTGCAGCATCGCTGCACGCGGCCATGCAGGCCGGCCAGTCCATCGAACTGGCGCGCATCACGTCGGTCGCCACCTCGCTGGGCGCCAAACGGGTGGCCGATCAAGCGTTGACCTGCGTGCGCACGCACCCGGTCCAGAGCCACCTGGTCAGCGACCGCGCCGCACTACAAGCTTGCGAGCGGTTCCTGCTCGATCATCGGGTACTGGTCGAGCCAGCCTGCGGCGCAGCCTTGGCCCTGGCCTACGACCCGCAGGCACTGGAGCAATACCGCCAGGTGCTGGTGGTGGTCTGTGGTGGCGCCACGGCGACCCTGGCGCAGATTCAGACCTGGTTGGCGGCGGCGCAGTAGATCTCCCCTGCTGGCAGGTACGGCGCAGGTCGTCGATCGGGTTCCCGCCAGCCACCGAACGCGGCGATTAGGATAGTCATATTCGTCTGTTCAACTGCCTTGCGCGAAGGACGGATGGCGCATCGATTACCGTCAGCCACATAACTCTGACGAAATGCGTCTTCCGCCCTTTCGATATACGGCAAGTGAAGGCACAATGCGTGTCCTTTTTTTGGCCGGCCTGGCCGGGGGCCTTTAAATGATCAAGACGCCGTACTACCTCATCGATAAAACCAAGCTGCTGGGCAACATGGAGAAGATCGCCTACGTGCGCGAACACTCCGGTGCCAAGGCCCTCCTCGCCCTCAAGTGCTTCGCCACCTGGTCGGTATTCGACCTGATGCAACAGTACATGGACGGCACCACTTCCTCGTCGCTGTACGAGCTCAAGCTCGGCCGCCAGAAATTCGCTGGCGAAACCCATGCCTACAGCGTGGCGTGGGCCGACGATGAAATCGAGGAAATGCTCGAGAACTGCGACAAGATCATCTTCAACTCCATCGGCCAGCTGCAACGCTTCGCCGAGCAGTCCGAAGGCAAGGTTCGCGGCCTGCGCGTCAACCCGCAGGTGAGCAGCTCCGACTACCTGCTGGCCGACCCGGCCCGCCCGTTCAGCCGCCTGGGCGAATGGGACCCGGCCAAGATCGAGCAGGTCATCGAGCAGATCTCCGGCTTCATGTTCCACAACAACTGCGAGAACGGCGACTTCAGCCTGTTCGACAAGATGCTCTCGCACATCGAGGAACGCTTCGGCCACCTGCTGCACAAGGTCGAGTGGGTCAGCCTCGGTGGCGGCATTCACTTCACCGGCGAAGACTATGCTCTGGATGCCTTCTGCGCGCGCCTGAAAGCCTTCTCGGAAAAGTACGGCGTGCAGGTTTACCTCGAGCCGGGCGAAGCTGCCATCACCCAGAGCGCGTCGCTCGAAGTGACCGTGCTCGACACCCTGTACAATGGCAAGCACCTGGCTGTGGTCGACAGCTCCATCGAAGCGCACATGCTCGATCTGCTGATCTACCGCCTCAATGCCAAGATGGCCCCTAACGAGGGCGAACACACCTACATGGTCTGCGGCAAGTCGTGCCTGGCCGGTGACATCTTCGGCGAGTACCAATTCGATCGACCGCTGGCCATTGGCGATCGCCTGTCGTTCATCGACGCGGCGGGTTACACCATGGTCAAGAAAAACTGGTTCAACGGTCTGAAAATGCCAGCCATCGTGGTCAAGCAACTCGACGGCAGCGTCGAAGTTGTCCGCGAGTTCGGTTTCGAAGACTACGTTTCCAGCCTGTCGTAAGACGGGCTTTCAGTAAGGAGCAAGGGATAAATTGAAGAAGAACGTTCTTATCATTGGTGCAGGAGGTGTCGCCAAGGTGGTGGCCCACAAGTGCGCGCAGCATAACGACGAACTCGGTCGTATTGCCATTGCGTCGCGGAACATCTCCAAATGCCAGGCCATCATCGACAGCGTAAAGGCCAAGGGTAGCCTCAAGGTACCCGCCGACATCCAGGCCTTCTCGCTCAATGCTCTCGATGTCGAGGCGACCAAAGCGCTGATCCGCGAAACCGAATCGCAGATCGTGATCAACGTTGGTTCCGCCTTCCTCAACATGTCGGTGCTGCGTGCCTGCATCGATACCGGTGTCGCCTACCTGGACACCGCCATTCACGAAGAACCGGGCAAGATCTGCGAGACGCCGCCCTGGTACGGCAACTACGAGTGGAAACACCTCGAAGAGTGCCAACAAAAGAACATTACCGCCATTCTTGGTGTCGGCTTCGACCCGGGTGTGGTGAACAGCTACGCGAAACTCGCGCAGCAACAGTATTTCGACAGCATTGAGTCGATCGACATTCTCGACGTCAATGCCGGTTCCCACGGCAAGTACTTCGCTACCAACTTCGACCCGGAAATCAACTTCCGCGAATTCACAGGTCAGGTTTGGAGCTGGCAGAACAGCCAGTGGACCAGCAACACCATGTTCGAGGTCAAGCGTACCGACGACCTGCCGGTGGTAGGTTCGCAGAACCTGTACCTGACCGGTCATGACGAAGTTCATTCGATCTCCAAGAACCTCAACGTACCGAACGTGCGTTTCTGGATGAGCTTCGGCGAGCACTACATCAACGTGTTCACCGTGCTGAAGAACCTGGGCCTGCTCTCCGAGCAACCGGTCAAGACCGCCGAAGGCCTGGAAGTGGTACCGCTGAAGGTGGTCAAGGCCGTGCTGCCTGATCCGGCCTCCCTGGCCCCGGGCTACACCGGCAAGACCTGCATCGGTGACCTGGTCAAGGGCACCAAGGATGGCCAGCCCCGCGAAGTGTTCATCTACAACGTCGCGGACCACGAAGAAGCCTACGCCGAAACCGACAGCCAGGGCATTTCCTACACCGCTGGCGTACCGCCAGTGGCCGCTGCCCTGCTGGTCGCACGCGGCGAGTGGGATGCCAAGCGCATGGTCAACGTCGAGGAGCTGCCAGCCGAGCCGTTCCTCAAGGCGCTGGACGTCATGGGCCTGCCAACCCGCGTGAAAGACGAAAAAGGCGACCGTCCTTGGGACGCTGAAGCCTAAGCAACAAGACAGAAGGGGCGCCGACATGGCGCCCCTTCTGCTTTGGCCGCATCCCTGACAAGCCAGCGCCTGCTACTTGCGCGCCTCCAGGATCAGGTTGAAGGGCGTTTGCGTCGCGCGCCGGAACCGGGTGAATCCCGCTTCCTCGAACACCGCCCGCAAACGCGCCTCCCCGGCCTGGGCGCCAAGCCCCAACCCGACTTCCTGCGAAAGCGAATTCGGTGTGCAGATAAACGTCGAGGCCGCGTAGAAGAGCCGCCCCACCGGCGTCAGATTGCCATCCAGCGAGTCCTCGGCATAAGGCTCCACCAACATTACCGTGCCATCTGCCTTGAGCGCACGGTAGGCATGCCGCGCCGCCCCGACCGGGTCGCCCATGTCATGCAGACAGTCGAAAAAACACACCAGGTCATGATCATGACCTGGGTAATCCTTGGCAGAAGCCTTTTGGAAACTGACGCGTTCAGTCAGCCCAGCCTCGCGTGCACGTTCGCTGGCCGTGGCGATAGAAGGCGCGTGGTAGTCGTAACCGGTAAAGGTCGAGGCTGGAAACGCCTCGGCCATGACCAGGGTCGACGCCCCATGACCGCATCCCACGTCCGCGACCTTCGCCCCGGCCTGCAGCTTGGCCACCACGCCCTCCAGCGCTGGCAACCAGTCAGCCACCAGGAAGGTCCGATAGCCCGGCCGGAAGAAGCGTTCGGTACCGCTGAACATGCACGGGTGATGATCGCCCCAGGCCAGGCCTCCACCACCGCGCATGGCTGCCACCAGCTTGTCCTTGTCATGGAACAGGGCGGCGATCACCGACGCGCCCCCTGCCATGTAGGCGGGGGAGTCTTCCAGCGCCAGGGCCATGGCCTGCTCTTCGGGTAGCACGAAGCTGCCCTTTTCATGAACGACGTAGCCGGCGGCCGACTGGGCATTCAGCCACTCACGCACCAACCGTGGGTGGCAACCGGTCTTGGCCGCAAGTGCCTCGGGGGTGACGGGTTGGCTGTCAGCCATGGCTCGGTACAGCCCCAGCTCATCGCCGAGAATGACATTGGCCAGCGTCGCCGCCGCGCCCATGTCGCCGACCAGCTTGCCCATGAAATCGTGAAGCCTTGCCTCGTCCATGACCAGCCCTCCTCTGCAAGAAGGCCACCGTCAACGAGGTCAGTCCTGTCCGGAGGGCGGTGGTCGGATGGATGAAACGTTCTGCAAGCGAACCACGCATAAGTTTAGTTCAAACCGCAGAGCGAACCCTGGTCGGCGCAGGGTCGCCCGCGATCACGGAAACCGCCTTGGCAACCACAAGGCTGTCATTGCCGGCGGCTTGCCAGCTTCTCCAGCAACGCCTTGGCCAGCGCCTTGTCCGAGAAGGGGTTCTGCCCAGTGATCAATTCACGGTCCACCACCACGTTCGGCTGCCATGCCGGGGCGTAGGTCATGTTACCGCCGGCTCCAGCCATTGCCTTGGCCGGATAGAACAGCAGCCGGTCATCCTTGAGCGAGCCTTCGAACACCTGCTCCTCCGGGTCGGAGAAAATGGTCATCTTGTAACCCTGGTACACCCAGTCAGTGGCTGCTGGCTTCTCACCACGGGCCAGTGCGGCCTGGTAACTGGCCGGGTCTTTCTGAGCCGAGAGCAGCGCAATAGGGCCATGGCAGATGGCAGCGGTCGGCTTGCCCGCCTGGTGGAAGTGGTTCAGCAAAGCGCCGACCTCAGGGTTGTTCGCCAGGTCGATCAGCGGCGCATGGCCACCTGGAATGAACAGCCCCGCATAACGGTCCAGGTCACCGGCCAGTACTTCCTTCACCGAAAGCGTGTCACCAATGTCCGGCAGCCCCTGCACAACCGTCTGAATGCGCTGCATCTCGGCAGCATCGCCGCCGAAATACTGGGGGTCGACCGAACGCTGGTCAACCCTCGGCGCGTTGCCCTTGGGCGTGACCAGGACCAGTGTGTAGCCAGCCTTGAGCAACTGGTCCGCAGGTACACCGAACTCGTTGAGGTAGTAGCCGGTGGCATAGCTTGTACCGCCCTGCAGCGGCAGCTGGTTCTCGCTGGACAGCAGCACCAGCACTTCCCCCTTGGGGGCGGCACTGACCGTGCCGGCAAGCAGCGCGCCGGCCACGGCCAACGCAAGAGTGGATGTCTTTTTCATGCAACGTTCTCCGGATCAAGCGAAAAGTGGGCCCATGCTACCCGGCGCGCTATGATTCGATTATTCGAAAGCCTTCATGCCTGCGATTCTTAAAATGAATATCACCCACAAGGATCTGAACCTGCTGCACCTGTTCCACGTGCTCTATCAGGAACGCAATGCCACCCTTGCCGCCGAGCGCATGGCCCTGAGCCAACCCGCACTCAGCCACAAGCTCAGCAAACTGCGACACCAGTTTGGCGACCCATTGTTCGTCCGCGCGCCGCGGGGGATGACCCCGACGCCTCGGGCCCACGAACTGGCGCCCGAGGTACAGCGTTTAGTGGAAGGGCTGGAGGCGTTCTACGAGCGCTGCGATGGCCAGGACTTCCTCTCCCGCCCTGCCCGCCTGCACCTGTACAGCACCGATTACATCGAGCAGACCTTGTTACCGAAACTGCTGCCGGTTTTGCGCGAGCAGGCGCCGAACCTGGTGCTGGTCACCCAAAACACGCGGGGTCAGCTACCCCGCGACGCATTGGAAAAAGGCAGTTGCGACCTGGCCATCGCCGGCTTTTACACCGACCTTCCAGATACCTTTCACCAACAGCGTCTGCTCAGCGAGGACTTCGTCGTGCTCGCCTGGAAACACAATCCACATCTGGCCCAAGGCCTGGACCTGGATACATTCCTGCGCTGCGATCACCTGTTGACCACCCTCACGGGCGATCTCGATGGCCTGGTGGATCGGGCCTTGCACGCCCAAGGGCACCGCCGCAAGGTGGTTGCGGGCCTTTCAAGTTTCCTGGCGCCGGCCAGGTTGGTGCGGGGTACCGACCTGCTGCTCACTTGCCTTCGCTCGGTGGCAGAGGACGCCACCGAGCGTGATCAGGACCTGTGTCATCACCCGCTGCCGCTGAAGCTTGCGCAGGTGGAAGTGATGCAGATCTGGCACCAACGAACCCACGCAGACCCGATGCGCAGCTGGTTCCGCCAGCAGGTGTGGGCCGCGGCGCAATCCTGATCCCAAGGTCTAGCGGTCGCCGAAGCGAGTCGGGTGCCGCGCGCAGGTGCTTGCAATCCGGGCACACTCAAAATACTGTATGAATAATCAGTATTGCGAGACGACGCCATGCAACTCATCGCCAAGCTCGGCATCCTTGCCGATGCCGCCAAGTACGATGCCTCCTGCGCCAGCAGCGGTGCGCCCAAGCGTAATTCGCGCGGTGGCGATGGCCTGGGTGCAACCAATGGCATGGGCATCTGCCACAGCTTCACCCCGGATGGGCGTTGCGTCTCGCTGCTCAAGGTGCTGCTGACCAACTTTTGCCTGTACGACTGCCAGTACTGCGTCAATCGTCGATCCAGCAACGTTCCCAGGGCCCGTTTCACCCCCGAGGAGGTGGTTCGCCTGACCCTGGACTTCTACCGGCGCAACTGCATCAGCGGGCTGTTCCTGAGTTCCGGCATCATCCGTTCGGCCGACTACACCATGGAGCAGTTGATCCGCGTAGCCCGCCTGCTGCGGGAAACCCACCAGTTCCGCGGTTACATCCACCTCAAGACCATTCCCGACGCCGACCCCTTGCTGATCGAGGAAGCTGGGCGCCTGGCCGACCGCTTGAGTGTCAATATCGAGCTGCCCACCGACGCCAGCCTCAAGCGCCTGGCGCCGGAGAAACGAGCGCACACCATTCGCCAGGCAATGGGCGTGATCCATCGCGGCCAACAGGCTGTGGCCAACGAACCCAAGGCACCGCGCTTCACCCCGGCCGGGCAAAGCACCCAGGTGATCGTCGGGGCCGACTCGACCGACGACAGCACCCTGCTGCGCAACGCCGAATCGCTCTACCAGGGCTACGGGCTAAAGCGTGTGTACTACTCGGCGTTCAGCCCCATCCCGGACAGCCCCAACAGCGTGCCGCTGGCCGCGCCGCCGCTCCTGCGCGAGCATCGTCTGTACCAGGCTGACTTCCTGCTTCGAGGTTACGGCTACAAGGCAGGCGAGCTGTTGGGCCCGAACGCCAACCTGGCGTTGGACATTGACCCGAAGCTGGCGTGGGCACTGGCCAACCGCGATGTGTTTCCACTGGATGTGAATCGCGCAGAACCCGCCCTGCTGGCACGTATTCCGGGCATTGGCTTGCGCAGTGTGCAACGCCTGGTGGCACTTCGCCGCGAGCGACGCATCCGCTACGATGACCTGATCCAGCTGCGTTGCGTGCTGGACAAGGCGCGCCCGTTCATCGTCACCAGCGATTACCGGCCCGCGCAGGCCGAGTTGCGCAGCGGCCTGCTGCGGGCCCGTCTGCGTGAGTCCCAGGCTCCGGTACAGATGGGGTTGTGGGGATGATCGCGCTCGACTGCGACAACCACTTCGCCACCTGGCGCGGCCAGGCCCGGACACTGCTTGGCCACGGCATCGACCCGGCCGAGGTGACATGGTCCCAGGGTCCGATGGACGACTTACTGGCGGTGCCAACACCATTGCCCGAAGGCCCCGGTCCCTTTCGCGCACGGGTTCCGCCGGAATTGCTGAACCAACTCGAACGGGCGGCTCGCTACCGAGGCGAGCAACGCTGGAACCTGCTCTACGAAGTGCTCTGGCGCGTGGCCCATGGCGACCGCACAGCCATGCTCGCCGGTGACCGCCTGGGCAGCGAACTGCACCGTCGTATCAAGCAGGTCAACCGCGAAGCACACCACCTGCATGCCTTCCTGCGCTTCGTGCCATTGCCCGAAGCGCTTGCCCATGAGCTGCAACTGGATCTGGTGGCTTACCATGAGCCGGCACATGACATCCTGGAAAGCGCCAGCGCGCATTTTGCCGATCGTCTGGGTCGCCAACGCTGGATGATCGCCACGCCTCAGGACGGCATTCGTTTCGACGGTCAGCATTTCGACTACCAACGCTGCTGCCCATCGACCTGGCAGCAGTGGGCACGCCATGCCAACGATCCGGATGCCGAGCTGTGGCGCACCTATTATCGTCACACCTTCAACCCTGCCCGCCTGAACCCCGAAGCCTTGCGCCTGCACATGCCAGGGCGGTTCTGGCGCCACCTGCCCGAAGGGATGCTGATTCCACAGCTGGAAGGCCTGGCGCGCCAAGGCAAGCAGCGCGACGGCCAGGCGTTGGAAGTGGCGGAACAACGGGGCAAAAAGATCAGCCACGCCGCCGGCAAATGACATTGATCAGCCGAACAACCGCCCCAGGCAGGCAAGTTTCTTCTTGTACGAACGCCGGGCCTGTAGAGCCTCCTCAAGGCTAACGGCCAGGAATCTTGCCTGCTGGTTCGGCTGCATCTGCCCGATGTGGTCGAGGTCGGCGCTGATCACCGTGCCGATCATGGCATACCCGCCACCCGACACCGCGTCGCGGTGCAGAATGATCGGCTCAAGCCCTGCCGGCACCTGAATCGAGCCAATGGGGTAGCAACTGTCGACGATGTTCGAAGGGTCCGACCCGGCGCCGAAGGGTTGCTCACGGGGCTGGAAGCTCAACGCGCTTGCGCCTTTGTAGCGATAGCCGATGCGGTCGGCCTCCGAGCCCACCGTCCAGGCTTCGGTGAAAAAGCTCTTGGCAGCCGCTTCGGTCAAACGGTGGAAATACAACCCGGGCACTACCCTCAGCACCACCTCCCCACCTAGCGATTGACGCAGCGCCATTGGCAAGCTCGCACCTGCCCGCGTCTTTCCAGTGCTCACACCCACCGGCAGCACATCGCCGGCCATCAGCTTGCGGCCGTGCAATCCTCCAAGCGCCCCCAGTGCGTAGGTCGATCGGCTACCAAGCACCTCGGGCACTTGAATACCACCGGCCACTGCCAGATAGGCACGGGCGCCCGCCGAGGGAAAGCCGAAGCGCAGCACTTGTCCGGCGCGGACCGCAAACGCCGTGTCCGGTGGCTGTTGACGACCGTCCAGGAGCACCGGCATCTGTGCACCGCACACCGCCACCAAGGCATCGTGCTGAAACTCCAGTTCCGGCCCCACCAGCGCGCATTCGAGTGCCGCCGCACCCGCCGGATTGCCCACCAGGTGGTTGGCCGCGCACAGGGCATACTGGTCCAGAGCGCCGGAAGGCGGGATACCCAAATGATAATAACCCTCGCGGCCAAGGTCCTGAACCGATGTGGCCAAGCCAGGTTTGAGCACCTTGATCATGCCAGTACCTCCTGAAGCGATTTCGGGTAGCCCACCGGGTCGGCCAGGAAGGCATCGAGGTCAAAGTCCACGGGGCGTATGCGCAGGTTGAAACGTCCCTCTTCCACATCGGATACGGCCTGGTCGTAGCTGGCCCGGTCGATGGGCTTGAACTGCACGATATCGCCCGGACGGAAGAACACCATGTGCTCCTTGAGGTAGGGCAGACGCTGCTGCGGATCATAGATCGGTGCTGGGGTCACGCCGAACATCTGGTATCCCCCTGCTCCGCGCACCGAGTAGATGCAACCGAAACAACCGCCATGTCCAAGGGTCAGCTTGGGTGTGTCGGTGCGCGGACGCAGGTATTTGGGCACTTGCAACTGCCGTTCTCGCTCGACCATCTGGAACATGAACGGCAAGCCTGCGACGAAACCGACCATGGACACGAACCACGGCGCACCACTGTGCGCGGCAATGAACGCTTGAACATCGGCCAGGCCGTTGATTCGCGCCGCATACTCCAGATCGGTGCTGTCCGGCTCCTGATGGCGGTCACGAAAGCGCATCAGGGTTTCATGGGTCCAGGGGTCGTTGTACAACACCGGAATCTCGATGATGCGCGTCTGCAGCGAGCGCTCGGCTACCGCTTCGGACTCGGCGCCACGTACCGCCTCCAACAGGTCCTGCGGGGCGATACGGTCCGGGTCGAAGCGGATCTGGAACGAGGCATTGGCCAGGCACACATCCAGTACGCCGTCCAGCGCCAGGCGCTCCACTGCACGTGTCACGGCCATACCTTTGAAAAAGGCTTCCAGCGACATGCTGTCGCTGACCTCGGCGAACAAGTGCTCGTCGGCACCAAAGCTGTAGCGAATCGGGGAAGTTGCAAGCGGCTCGGCCATCTCTGTTCCTTTTTGGAGTCTTTATACAAAGGCAGGCGAATTCGAATCATGGGGAGGCCCAGGCTTGTCTGCGCCGGGTGCCTGTGACAGGCCTCAGCGCGGTGCGCGCACCCTGATGCCCGCCCCATTCAACGCCTTACGTGTGGCCTCGACCAGGTCAAGAGCGCCAGGCGTATCGCTGTGCAGGCAAATGGAATCGAAACTTATCGCCAGGTCCTGGCCTTCGACCGTACGCACTACCCGCTCCTGGCAAGCGCGCAGAACCCGTTCGGCAACCCGCTGGGGTTCGTAGCCGCGTACATGACGGGTGAACACAATGGAGCCACTCAAGTCGTATTCGCGGTCGGCATAGAACTCACGGACCACCGGCTGCCCCATCTCCTGGGCGACACGGCAGATCACCGAACCAGGCATGCAGTAAAGCAACAGCTCAGGCTCGACCACCCGCAGGTTTTCCACCAGCAGACGTGCGGCTTCTTCGTCACGGGCCAGGTGCATGTACAGCGCGCCGTGGGGTTTGATGTGCTGCAATGACACGCCCTGGGCACGGGCAATTTCACGTAGCGCACCCAGTTGGTAGAGCATGTCGTCGACCAGTTCCTGGGCTGGCGCGTTGATGTGGCGACGCCCGAAACCGACGAGATCACGAAAACCTGGATGGGCACCCACCGCCACGCCCAACGCCTTGGCCCGCGCCACGGTACGGCGCATGGTGCCGGGGTCGCCTGCATGGAAACCGGTGGCGACGTTGGCCGAACTGATGTAGGCCATCAGTTCGTCGTCGACACCATCACCGATGGTCCAGGGACCGAACCCCTCACCCATGTCAGAGTTGAAATCCACTGCGTGCATACCCTGGCTCCTGATACTTGTGACTGCATGCCAGCCACGTTAGATTTTTCCCCACCCCCTTGGGAAGATTTATAAACAGATGGGGTGTCTTCTGAAAAACAGATACGACAGGAGCATGCTGTGTCACTGACCCTGCGCCAGGTCCGTTACTTCGTCGCAACCGCCGAAATCGGCCAGATTTCCCAGGCTGCGATCCACCTGAACATTTCCCAGTCGGCAGTGACCACCGCCATCAAGGAGCTGGAGGCGATGCTCGGTGCGCTGTTGTTTCAGCGCTCGGCCCAGGGCATGACCTTGACCGAGGCCGGCCGGCACTTTCTCAACCGCGCCTATGTGATCTTGCGCAGCGTCGATGACGCGCTCAACAGCCCGCTGCCCGACCTGCGCGCCAGCGGGGTGCTGCGTCTGGCAGCCAGTTACACAGTGCTGGGCTACTTCCTGCCGCACCACCTGCAACGGCTTGAGCATTGGCATCCGGATGTGAGCCTTCAGGTGCAAGAGCAAGAACGCAGCACCATCGAACAAGGCCTGCTGGAGGGCGACTTCGACATGGCCGTGGTGCTGACCGCCAACCTGACGCACCCGGATATCGTTTCCGAGACGCTGTTCAACTCCGAGCGTCGACTGTGGCTTCCCAGCCATCACCCGCTGTGCGAACGCTCATCGGTGAGCCTGGCCGACGTGGCCCGCGAGCCTTACATCCAGCTGACCGTGGATGAGGCGGAACAAGCCACCTTACGATACTGGGAGCAGGCCGGTCAGCGACCCCGTGTGCGCGTGCGCACCAGTTCGGTCGAAGCGGTGCGCAGCATGGTGGCCAACGGCAGTGGCGTGGCGATCCTCTCCGATCTGGTGCACCGCCCCTGGTCGTTGGAGGGCAAGCGGATCGAGACCGTCACCATCAGCGACCCTGTCACACCCATGAGCGTGGGGCTGGCCTGGCACCGCGAACGGGCATTCAGCCCAGCGATGCAGGCCGTGCGCACCTACTTCCACGGAGCGTTTCTGGCGCCGCAGCAATTGTCGGCGCGGCGTTGATGGACAGACACTTTACCTAGCCACATGCCAGCCCGCTGTCGGAGCGGGTTTACCCGCGCAGGATCGGCGTCCACAACCCCCATCACGAAAGCCAAGCGCTTGCATTTACCGGCCCACGGGCATAGCGTTCGAGAGTTCAGCATTCCCTGTGCCCAGGAGCTCCCCATGTACACCGGCATCGTCCAGGCCGTCCGCCCTCTACTTGATGTAACCCGCTACCCAGGTCACAACCAGTTCACCATCGACCTCACCGCCGAGCTGCTCGATGAGCTGAAGATCGGCGCCAGCGTCAGCGTAGAAGGTACCTGCCTGTCAGTCACCGAAATCAACGGCAGTCAGGTGAAGTTCGACGCCATGACCGCCACCCTCGAACGTACCAACCTGCGCTTCTTCAGCGCAGGCCAAGGCGTGAACATAGAACGCTCGGCGAAGATGAACGCCGAAGTCGGTGGGCACCTGATGGCCGGCCACATCGCCACCACTGCAGAGATTGTCGAGCTGTCGATCAAGGAGACCGGCGCCTTCATCAAGTTCCGCATGCCGCCGGAATGGGCCAAATACGTATTTGCGCGCGGATTCCTCGGCGTCAATGGTTGCAGCTTGACTGTCGCCGACGTTGAAGAAAACGTCGTCACCATCAACCTGATTCCCGAAACCCTGCGCCAGACCACCTTCGCCCGCTACCAGAACGGTGACCTGATCAATATCGAGGTGGACCACCAGACCATGGTCCTGGTGGATGTGGTCGAGCGCACCCTGAAGGGCACCTTGGCCCGCGAAAACCTGCTGCGCTGAGACCACCGCTATGTTGCCCAATGCCCTGCCCTCGCGCAGCGCCAAACGCCTGAGGCTGCAGAGATTGCGTGGTCGGGTAGGTCTTGGCCTGGTCGCCAGTCTATCGGTACTGGCGGGTATGACCGATGCCATTGGCCTGTTGGCGCTAGGCGATTTCGTCTCGTTCATGAGTGGCAACACCACCCGCCTGGCAGTGGCCATCAGCCAGGCGGACCTGGCCCTGGTGCTGCGCCTGAGCGCCGCCATTCTCAGCTTCGTGCTTGGTAATGCGCTGGGGATAGTGCTGGCCCGCGGTTTCAGGCAACGAGCCTGGCCTGTGCTGGTGGTGGTCGCAGCCCTGCTTGCCCTGGCGGCCTCCTGGCCAACGGTCACGAGTTGGCTACCCCTGATCGCGGCGATCCTGGCCATGGGCATGATCAATGCCGTGGTCGAACAAGTGAATGGGCTGCCGATCGGCCTGACCTACGTGACCGGAGCGCTGTCCCGGTTCGGTCGCGGCTTTGGCCGCTGGCTAATGGGTGAACGTCGCGACGGCTGGCGTGTGCAACTGGTGCCGTGGAGCGGCATGCTGCTGGGTGCCGCGCTGGGCGGCTGGTTGCAACATCACCTGGGCCTGCAGGCACTGGTGGGCAGTTGCGCCCTGGCGTGCCTGCTGGCCCTGGTGGCGCGGTTCATTCCGCGCTCATGGCAACGGGGCTACATGCCCCGCTGAGCCCGGGTCGCGTGTCTCAGATGCCTTCGCGGGCCAGATCCATGGCGAAGTAGGTGAGGATCAGGTCCGCGCCGGCACGCTTGATCGCGCCAATGCTTTCACGCACCACGCGCCCTTCATCGATGGCGCCAGCCAGGCCGCCGAACTTGATCATCGCGTACTCGCCGCTGACCTGGTAGGCCGCCAGCGGCAGGCGCGAGGCTGCGCGGATGTCGGCGATCACATCCAGGTAGGCGCCGGCTGGCTTGACCATCAGCACGTCAGCGCCTTCCTGCTCGTCGAGCAATGATTCGCGCACGGCTTCGCGACGGTTCATCGGGTTCATCTGGTAGCTCTTGCGGTCGCCCTTGAGTGCGGTGCCACCGGCCTCGCGGAACGGGCCATAGAGCGACGAGGCGAACTTGGTCGAGTAGGCCATGATGGCGGTGTCATGGAAGCCGGCGCCATCGAGGGCGGAGCGAATCGCCTGGACCTGGCCGTCCATCGCCGCCGAAGGGGCGATGAAGTCGGCGCCCGCGGCAGCGGCCACCACCGCCTGCTTGCCGAGGTTGGCCAGGGTCGCATCGTTGTCCACGCCATGGTCATGCAACACGCCGCAATGGCCGTGACTGGTGTATTCACAGAAACAGGTGTCGGACATCACCACCATCTCCGGCACGGTGTCCTTGCAGATTCGCGCCATGCGCGCGACCAAGCCGTTTTCGTTCCAGGTGTCGCTGCCGGTTTCGTCCAGGTGGTGGGAAACACCGAAAGTCATTACCGACTTGATACCGGCACGGGCATAACGCTCGATTTCCTCGGCGAGTCGTTTCTCCGGGATGCGGTTGACCCCAGGCATGCTGGTGATCGGGACGAAGTCATCGATGCCCTCTTCGACGAAGATCGGCAGGATCAGGTCTTCGAGGCGGAACTCCGTCTCCTGGAACAGGGTACGCAGGGACTCGTTCTGGCGCAGGCGACGAGGGCGAACAACAGGGAAACGGCTGGACATGGAAGCTCCAAGAAATTTGACGACCTACACCATAAGCCTGTCGTGCGTGACTGAAAAGCCAAAATATCGAGATTGTCCCGTGCGCGCCGGGCAATAACGATTATTCAGTGCTGGCGCGGGCGCGACAAAATGTCACCCACCTGAAAAAGCCTGTTCAGGGCTCATCAAATAGTTATAAGATAACGTTTCACTTGATAATGATTCCTGCCTGCGACCCCCTATGACAAGCGCCATAGCCACGCCTACCCAACTCACCCAGCGCCTGCACAGCATCGATGCCCTGCGCGGCCTGGTGATCGTGTTCATGTTGCTGGACCACGTCCGCGAAACCTTCTTCCTGCACCGCCAGGTAGGCGACCCGATGGACATCGACACCACCGAGCCCTCGCTGTTCGTCAGTCGCACCCTCGCCCATCTGTGCGCCCCGGTGTTCGTCCTGCTCACTGGCCTTTCGGCCTGGCTGTACGGCGAAAAGCACAAGGGCCACAGCGATGTGTCGGCATTTCTGTTCAAGCGCGGGCTGTTCCTGGTGGCACTGGAGTTCACCCTGGTCAACTTCGCCTGGACCTTCCAACTGCCGCCCACCGTCATCTACTTGCAGGTGATCTGGGCCATTGGCGTGAGCATGATTGCCCTGTCTGTGCTGGTGTGGCTGCCGCGTCCGCTGATGCTCGCCGTGGGCGCTGTCATCGTGGCCGGGCACAACCTGCTCGACGGCCTGCACTTCGAGCCGGGATCGGCTCTGCATGTCCCGTGGGCCATCTTGCATGATCGTGGTTGGTTGACGCTCTCCGACGGCCTGCGCCTACGCACGTCCTACCCGGTGTTGCCATGGATTGGCGTCATCGCCCTGGGCTATGGCATGGGTCCATGGTTCGCCCGCGGCAGCGACGCAGGCCAACGCCAGCATCGTCTGCTGATGGCCGGCGTGATCGCCCTGCTGGGCTTCGTCGTGCTGCGCATGATCAATGGCTATGGCGAGGCGCCCTGGAGCGGTTACCCAACCTTGACGCAGACGGCGATGAGCTTCTTCAACATCACCAAGTACCCTCCTTCACTGCTGTTCCTGGCCCTGACCCTGGGGGGCGGCCTCGTGCTCCTGCGCGTCTTCGAACGTGCCGGCCAAGCTCGCTGGATCAGGGCCTTGGCCGTGTTTGGCGCAGCCCCCATGTTCTTTTACTTGTTGCACCTTTACGTCCTGAAGCTGTTGTACCTGGCCTGCGTCGCCCTGTTCGGGCTGAACCAGGGCCAGTATTTTGGCTTCGACGGGATCGGTGCAGTGTGGCTGGTCGCCGTGCTGCTGGCGGTGGCGCTGTACCTGCCGGTGCGGGCATTCGGCCGCTTGAAGGCGCGTCGCCGCGACATCAGCTGGCTGAAGTACTTCTGATATGACGTTTTCACCCGGCGGCCGAATGGTCTACCATGCGGCCCGCCGGTTTCCACCACGGAATTAATAGGGAATCCAGGGCCAGCTTTCACAGGCCAATCGGAACTGCCCCCGCAACTGTAGGTGCCGAGCCTGCTCCAACCAAGCCACTGGGTCTGCCGATCCGGGAAGGCCGGAGCCGGGCAAGGACGCACCAGTCAGGAGACCTGCCGGCCTACATTCACCAACCGGCGGGGTGTCCGGGATGGCCATCTCCACCCGTTCCCGGGTGCAGCCCCACGCCGTGCGCATGGGGCTTGGCGATGCCTGTCCGTGCGTTCATGCCGTGAACTGTCCGATAGGAGATCGCCCCCACATGCTGCTGCGCTCCACCACCCTGCTTACAGGCCTGAGCCTCGCCGGCCTGGCCCAGGCCGCTACCACCCACTACCCGCTCACCGTCGACAACTGTGGCCGGCCCCAGACCTTCGCCCAGGCCCCCGAGCGCGCCGTCACCATCGGCCAGGCGGCGACCGAGATCCTCTATGCCCTTGGGCTGGGCGACAAAGTGGCCGGCACTTCGCTGTGGTTCAACAATGTGCTGCCCGAGTACAAGGCGGTGAACGACAAGGTCGAGCGGCTGGCCGACAACGACCCCAGTTTCGAAGCCGTGGTGGGCAAGCGCCCACGGTTGGTGGCGGTGCAATTCGAGTGGATGGTCGGCGCCCAGGGCGTCGTGGCAACCCGCGAGCAGTTCGATGAGCTGAAGATTCCTACGTACCTGCTGCCATCGGACTGCGAAGGCAAGGACAACCTGGTCGGAGCCGACGGTACCCGTCTACAAGCTTTCCAGGTCCAGAGCATCTACAAAAGCGTCAGCCAACTGGCCGAGATCTTCGACGTGCAGGACCGCGGCGCGGCATTGAACGCCGATCTCAAGGCAAGCCTGGACAGTGCCAGAAAGCACGTTGCAGGCAAGGACCTCTCCAACACCAGCGCATTGTTCTGGTTCTCCAGCGCCGACTTCCAGATAGACCCTTATGTGGCTGGTCGCCAAGGGGTGGCTGACTTCATGCTGCGCACCCTCGGTGTGCGCAATGTGGTCGAGTCCAACGAGGAATGGCCGACCGTGGGCTGGGAAACGCTGGCCAAGGCCAATCCAACCTGGCTGATCATTGCCCGCATGGACCGCCGCCGCTTCCCCGCCGACGACTACCAGAAAAAACTCGACTTCCTGCACAACGACCCGGTGACCCGCAACATGGACGCGGTGAAGAACAACCGCATCATCATCCTCGATGCAGATGCCATGCAGGCCGGCATCCGTCTGTTCCGTGGCCTGCAGACTTTGTCTGCCGCCTTCGCCAGCGGCAATGCGGCGCCGTGATGAAGCGTTTGTTGATTTATAGCGTCCTGTCGGCAATGGCCCTGCTCGCCGCCGTCCTGGCCGGCACCGTCATCGGAGAGGCCAACGTATCGTCCAGCGTGGTTTACCAAGTGCTGGCCAACCACCTGTGGCAGGCTGGTTACCCGGTCGACCCGATCGATGCGGGCATCGTCTGGAACTACCGTCTGACCCGCACCCTGGTGGCTGCCGCCTGCGGTGCCGGGCTGGCGACCTGCGGGGTGATTCTCCAGGCATTGCTGCGCAACCCGCTGGCCGAGCCTTACTTGCTGGGCCTCTCGGCAGGCGCTTCGACCGGTGCGGTGCTGGTGGGCTTGCTGGGGTTCGGTGGCATGGCACTGAGCATGTCAGCAGGTGCGTTCCTCGGTGCACTCGCTGCCTTCGCGCTGGTATTGGTGCTGGCCCGCACCAGCGGCTCCACTGGCAACAGCGCCCAGGTCATCCTCGCAGGCATTGCCGGCTCGCAACTGTTCAATGCACTGACTGCCTTCCTGATCACCAAGTCGGCCACCGCCGAGCAGGCGCGTGGCATCCTGTTCTGGCTGTTGGGCAACCTCAGTGGCGTGCGCTGGCCATCGGTGTGGCTGGCACTTCCAGTGGCGCTGGCCGGCCTGGTGGTGTGCCTGTGGCACCGCCGCACGCTGGATGCCTTTACTTTCGGAGTCGACTCGGCAGCGTCGCTGGGTATTGCCGTGCGTCGCACCCAGTTGCTGCTGATCAGTTGCGCTGCATTGGTGACAGCGGTGATGGTGTCGATCGTCGGGGCCATCGGTTTTGTCGGTTTAGTGATTCCCCACGCCCTGCGCTTGCTGCTCGGCCCTGGCCATAGCCACCTACTGCCGGCCAGCGCCCTGGGCGGCGCCTTGTTCCTGATCGCCGCCGATGTACTGTCACGCACGCTGATTGCGGGCCAAGTGATACCGGTGGGCGTGGTCACCGCATTGATCGGCGCGCCTGTGTTCGCGCTGATCCTGGCCAGCCGTCGGGGGCGCCCATGACCCTCATGATCAATGCGCCCATCGCCCCACTCGCCTGTCAGGGCCTGAGCCTCGAATTGTCGGGCAACCTCGTGCTCCGCGATATCGACCTCACCTTGGTCACCGGCGAAACGCTGGGGATCGTCGGCCCGAATGGTTCGGGTAAATCGTCTTTGCTCAAAGTGCTGGCCGGGCTACGCGCGCCGGCCAGCGGCAGTGTCCAGTTGCTCGGTAACGCCTTGGCGCGGCTTCCCCGACGGCGTATCGCCCAGACTCTGGCGCTGGTCGAACAGCAGGCCGACACCCTCGACGCCATCAGCGTGTTCGACGCCGTGGCCCTGGGGCGCACGCCATGGTTATCGGCCCTGTCGCCGTTCTCCAGCCACGACCGCGCCATCGTCGAGCAAGCCTTGGTCGACCTCGACGCCGAGCACCTGCGCACCCGCATCTGGAACTCACTGTCCGGGGGCGAGCGCCAACGGGTGCACATCGCCCGCGCCCTGGCCCAAAGCCCTCAGGTGCTGCTGCTCGACGAGCCGACCAACCATCTGGATATCCAGCATCAGCTCAGCCTGCTACGCCAGGTTCAGGCGCTACCGATCACCACCCTGATCGCCCTGCACGACCTGAACCAGGCGCTCACCTGTGACCGTGTCGCCATGCTGGACAAAGGCCGCCTGGTCGCCCTGGGCAAACCGCAGGACGTGCTGACGCCGGAGCGTCTGCTGAGCACCTTCGGCGTGCAGGCGCACTACCTCACCGACCCCTTCGATGGCGCGCGCATCCTGCGTTTTCGCGCCCCTTGAACCTGGAAGTTCCCACCATGCCGTTGCGTCCTTTCGCCCTACTGCTCGTCAGCACCGTTTTCACCCACGCCGCCCAGGCCGAGGTGCATGAAGTGAAAATGCTCAATCGCGGCGCCGAGGGGTCGATGGTGTACGAGCCGGATTATCTGCGCATTGCGCCAGGCGACACGGTTCGCTTTCTGCCTAGCCAAAGCGGGCACAACGCCGCCAGCGTTCCAGGGCTGCTGCCTGCCGGGGCCGAGGCGTTCATGAGCAGGCTCAACCAGCCCTTCGAGCACAGCTTCACGGTGCCCGGTACATATGGCGTCCAGTGCATTCCCCACGTGGCCATGGGCATGGTGATGTTGATTCAAGTGGGTGACGCCCAGGCCACGCCAATCCCAGGAAACCTGCCGACCCGCGCCAAAGACCGCTTCGCCGCACAGTTGAGCAAACTGGAGGCCGCACGATGAGCCGCTTGCTGCTGGCGCTGCCGCTGCTGGGCATCACCCCATTCACGATGGCCGACTCCACGCAGTCGCAAAGCAACGGCTTCGTCGAGGACAGCACCTGGGGCCTGCTCAATCGCAGCGTATTCGACCAGCGCGACTACAAGCATGGGGGCCGCAACGGCAGCGCGCGTAATGCCTACAAGCCGCGTGACGAACGCAACGGCCTTGCCGAAGAGTGGGCCTACGGTTTGATGGGCACCTTCACCTCAGGATTTACCCAAGGCGTTATCGGCGTGGGTGTCGATGCACACGCCTACCTTGGCCTGCAATTGGACAGCGGCGGAGGACGCGCCGGCAAGGCACGCTTGCTCAGCCTGGACAACGATGGCCACCCCAAATCCGAGTACAGCCGGGGCGGTGCTGCGCTCAAGCTGCGTGTTTCCAATACCGTGCTGTCCTATGGCGAACAGCGCGTGAAGACGCCGGTATTCAGTTCCTCCGACAGCCGCCTGTTGCCTGAGACGGCCACCGGATTCTTCCTCACCAGCAACCCGTTCGACTCACTCAAGCTGGTGGCCGGCCATTTCAACGAGAACACCGACCGCAACGCGTCGAGCCACGACCAAGGCTTCGTGGTCAACTATTCCAACGGCCGGCAAGGCAACGGTTTCGACCTGGCAGGCGTGGTGTGGAACCCCGGCGCCGCCTTCAGTGGCAGCCTGTACACCTCTCGCTATGAAGACAGCTGGAACCAGCACTACCTGGGCAGCACACTCACCCATGCCCTGGACGACCGTCGCAGCCTGAGCCTGGATCTCAACCTGTATCGCACCACCGATACCGGCAAGGCGCTATCCGGGCACATTGACAACACCACATGGAGCCTGGTCTGGCGTTACAATCAGGGCCCCCACGGCTTCAGCCTCGGCTGGCAGCAGGTGGACGGTAACACGCCGTTCGACTATGTCAGCCGTGGAGCGATCTACATCGCCAACGCCGTGCAGATGTCCGACTTCAACGCACCCAACGAAAGGTCCTGGCAGGCGCGCTATGACCTGAACATGGGCGCCTATGGGGTACCAGGGTTGAGCCTGACAGCGCTGTACGTCAGGGGGTTCGATATTGACGGATCGCATGTGGACCCCAACGGCGGTTATGCCTACCTGGGCTATGGCAAGGGCGGCAAGCATTGGGAGCGCGACCTTGAGGCGCGCTACGTGGTGCAGAGCGGCAAGGCCAAGGGCACTGCGTTTTCTGTGCGGCACAACGTGCACCGGGGCAATACCGCGCAAGCGGAACTGGACGGGAACCAGATCCGCCTGGCGGTGGAGTGGCCGCTGACAGGAGGATTCTGATCCTGCGCGCGGCCCGCTGCGCTTTCAGGTTGATGCCTGCAATCGCCACTGCGCCCTCTCCTGCGAGCTTATCGACGCCACGACATCAGCGAACGTTGCACTGAGCTGCGCACTGACATTGCCAAAAACCTGGTAGTGGGTCAGCACGTAACGCTTGACCGTCTTTGGCCAGCATCCTTCCTTATGCGCCGCATGGATGATGGCCTTGGCATCATCGCGCGTCGCCCGGCGCCAGGCCTTGAGCAAGCTGCTCTCGAAGTCTGCGAAGGTCCAGGCGTCTCTGCGGTCTTCGAAATGGTCCAGCAGCTTGAGCTTGTACAGGGCCAGGTGCGCCATGGGCATTGCTTCCTCGTCTTGATGATCGGACGGGAAGGTAAGGAACGCGGCGGGGGAATGAAATGAACGTGATGGCCCGCGCCGCAGCGCGGATGTAGGAGCCTTCCTAGTGTGGTGCTTCGCAAGTAACACTCATATTTTGGTCTAGGCTTTACAGCATCAGAAATGCCTCGGAGCCACGATATGAAAGCCGGCCGACCTGCTGCCCCGATTGAGCTGAGCGACGAAGAACACATCGAACTGCTTCGTCGCTCCCGATAGCGTAAAGGCTCTGCTGAATCTCGCATTCGCGCCGAAATCATCTTGGCGTGCGCTAGTGGAGAATCAGGCACCTCAATCGCCCACAGACTTGGCATCGGCGTACACACGGTCTCGCGTTGGCGAGTGCGATTCAGTCGGCTGCGGCTCGATGGTTTAAATGACGAACATCGCTCAGGCCGGCCTCGCAGCATAACCGATGAACAAGTACAGGCCGTGGTCAATCAGGCACTGCAATCCAAACCCGAAGATGCCAGTCACTGGAGCACTCGCTCGATGAGTCAGGCAACCGGCATTTCTCCAGCCAGCGTCATGCGGATATGGCATGCCTTCGGCCTCAAGCCTCACCTTGAGAAGACCTTCTAACTTTCGATCGACCCTCTGTTCGTCGACAAGGTCCACGACATTGTTGGGCTCTACCTCAACCCTCCCGAAAAGGCCCTGGTGCTCTGCATCGACGAGAAAAGCCAGATTCAGGCGCTGAACCGTACCCAGCCAGGCTTACCTCTTGCCCCCGGCAAACCCGTCACTCGCACCCACGACTACGAGCGCCACGGAACCACATCGTTGTTCGCGGCGCTGGATATCGCTACGGGTGAAGTCATCGGAAGATTGAAGCGCCGCCATCGAAGTACAGAGTTTCTCGCTTTCCTCAAAGAGGTGGACGCTAACGTACCCGAGGACATGCCTGTTCATCTGGTAATGGGCAACTACGCGACACACAAGACTGACAACGTGAAAGTGTGGCTGGCAGCGCATCCGCGCTACCAAGTGCACTTCACACCTACTTCGGCATCCTGGTTGAATCTGGTGGAGCGCTTCTTCTCGACGCTGAGCGAAAAGTGGATCAAGCGCCAGGCACATACCAGCGTGAAGGATCTGGAGGAGTCCATTGAGTACTACCTTGCCACCCACAACGCCAACCCTCGACCCTTTCGCTGGCATCGAAAGGCCGATGACATCTTGGCAAGCGTCGGTCGTGCAGCCGAGGCGTTAGGCCGAAAAATATGAGTGTTACTTGCGAAACACCACACTAGGTTCGCCGCCATTGGTGCATATGGGTGGTGCGCCACAGCGGGTCATCCTCGACATCGACCACCTTGAATCCTTGCCGCTCCCAGAACGCAATCGCGCCAGGCAGGAAGGGATGGGTGTGCAGGTACAGGCAGTCGACACCTGCATTCATGGCCTGCTCGCGCAGTGCCGCGAACAGGGCGCCAGCCAGCCCATGCCTGCGGTACTCGGGCCGGACGAACAAGCGCACCACCTCGACCACGTGAGCACCTCGGTAGTCGAGCTGAGGGAAGCGATGGTCATACGGCAGATAGCCGATGGCTGCGACCAGCCGGCCCTGGTCGCGGGCCACGAGGAAACGACCAGCGCCATCGAGGTAGGTATCGCCGAAGTGGGCAAGGTCGTTGGGTAACGGCGCTTCGGCGAGCATGGGGAACAGATCACGGCGTGCCGCGTCGACGAACCTCACGACTTCTGCGATGGCGTCATGGCTGGGAGTATGGAGGGTCCAATGTGGCATGGTCGACAGGTAGCGATGGCGAGTGCGACCTGAGTTGTACTTCAGTAAGGTCGGCGCCACAAGGCCTGCTTGCCCGTTCGGGCATTGCCCTGGCCGGCCAATTGCTGACGCACATTCGCTCTCGTCGCCGGCACATCGACATCGGTATAATTGCCCCATACATCGCGCCCAAGGCCAGTCCATGCCCCGCCTCCCCTCGCTCCTGCTTCCCCTGTTGCTCGCCGCTGCCCTCGTCGCTTGCGACCAAAAGCCCAGCCGCAACGAACAGATCCTGGCCAATTTGCCGCTGCAGGAGGCCTACGAGAACAATATCGACCGTATGGCGTCGCTGCTCACCCGCACCCACCCGGCGCTGGCCGAAACCACGATCAGGGAAGTGCTGCGCAAGCACCTTACCGTCGAGGACCAGCGCCAGGACCTGTACAAGCTCTACAGCGAGAAGAACTTCAGCGACACCGAGTTCAACACCATCGTCGAAGCCACCCGCGACCCGGCCAAGGCCAGGGCCTTGGAAGAGACCGAGGAAGGCCAGCGCCTCAGCCGCAAGCTGACCGCACTCATGCGTGAGTCTGCACGTGATGAAAAGGTGCAGGCATTGGCCAAACAGCGCATGCAACAAGTGGAAGACGAGCTGAGGTCGCTGGAAAAGGCCGGCGCTTGATGCCTCGGTACCTCACACCGTTCTTCTATAGCCGTGCAAACACATAACGAGTAAGGTTATTCCATTTTCCGCGTCAGTGAGATCAGGATTGCCACACGCCAAGCACGGACTGCGCCTGGACCTGCGCACGCTCATTCTCGTCCTTTGTGCCCTCACCGCCCTGGTGATGCTGTGCGCCAGCTATTTCGCCAGCTACCGGGTGCAACGACAGTTGCTGATCGACCACGCGCTTGAAGCGAACCGAGTGTATGCGGCCAAGCTGGCGGCCATCACCGAGACCTTCATCAGCAACGCCTTGCAGCATCTGTCGTTCAGCGCCGGTTTGCAGGGACGTCAGATGGACGACACCGAAGCGATGGTGGCGGAAACCGAGCGTCTGCTGCGACAGAGCAGTGCCTTCAACTCCACCTTCGTGGTGGACGCCGAGGGCGTCCTGCGGGCTATATCGCCCGCTACACTACGTCGTTTCATCGGCACCCGCGTGCATTCACCCGGGTCCCAGGAGGCACTGACCCAGCGCCGGCCTCTGGTCTCGACGCCTTTTCTGTCAGCCGCCAACAACCTGGTGGTAGCGCTGTCGCACCCGATCTTCGATGGCAACGGCCGGTACCTCGGTTATGTCGGCGGCAGCCTTTACCTGCGCGAGCGCAACATCCTCAACAGCTTGCTGGGTGAACATTTCTACAAAGACGGCTCGTACCTCTACGTGGTCGATCGCAATCGTCGGTTGCTGTATCACCCCGATGCAGAGCGTGTCGGCACGCTGGTGGAAGGCAACGCACTGGTGGACCAGTTGGCGACGGTGCCCAGCGGCACCCGGCAAGTGACCAATACCCGTGGCGTCGAGATGCTGGCCGGATTCGCCACCGTACCCAGCGCGGGCTGGGGCGTGATAGCCCAGCAGCCGCTGGAGCAAACCGTTGCACCATTGAGCCACCTGATACTCAGCGTGATGGGTATTTCAGCTCCCTTGGCGTTGCTTGGCTGCCTGCTGCTCTGGTGGCTGGCAATGATCATCGCCCGCCCGCTATGGCAATTGGCGGCCGGGGCCAGGTCGATGGACCGCGCCAGTACCGCCGAACGCCTGCATCGCGTGCGCGCCTGGTACTTTGAAGCGGCCGAGCTCAAGCGTGCGCTACTGTTTGGCTTGAACCTGTTGCACGAGCGCATAGGCCGGCTCAACCGCGACGCCCAGACCGACCCGCTGACCGGGCTGGGCAACCGCCGCAGCCTGGAGTTCAGCCTGTCGCTGCTCAAAGCTGAAGGGCGGCGATTCTCGGCCATCGTCCTGGACATCGATCACTTCAAGCGGATCAACGATGGCCATGGCCATGATGTTGGCGACCAGGTGCTGCGCCGCCTCGCCGAACTGATGCGCGGCTGTTGCCGTGAAGGCGACCTGCTATGCCGAACCGGTGGCGAGGAGTTTCTGATGCTGTTGCCCGGTGCCAGTCTGGAGGTGGCCACGAATGTAGCCGAGCGCCTGCGAGTGACGGTACAGGACACGCCGCTGGAGCCGGTGGGCGCAATGACCATTTCGCTGGGTGTCGCGCATTGGCAGGCAGTGGAAGGCAGCGACCCTGGCGAGGCGCTGAGCGAGGCGGATCGGGCGCTGTACCAGGCCAAGCAGAGCGGGCGCAACCGGCTGTGCACCGGTGATTCGCAGGGCTGAGTCCTATGCGATGCCAGGTGCGGCAATCCGCCACCGCGAAGCACTACCTGACCATTCACCCCAATGCTAGATTCGCCGCCATGAAAATCACCCCACGGGCCCGCGTGCTGCCCTGGCACTGGAATACCAGTAGGACACCGAGGACAGTCCGTACTGGGGCTCGCCGCTCCTGCCTGGTCGCAGCACCCTGCAGAGCGACAAGAGCCAGCGCTTCGAGAACTACAACGTCGGCGACGGGCGGTACGATCAGCTCAACGAAGCGCTCAACGGCGCATCGGTGTCGCGCAAGGGTAATGCACCAAATGTCGGCAACCTGTGGCTGACCTACAGCCTGCCCCAGGACGGGTCAGGGGGCGTGGACGCTCGCTATGTCGACTCGGTGTACGCCGACAACGCCAATACCCCCAAGGCACCAGCCTACACCCTGTAGGGTGCCTTCGTCCGCTATCGCCTGGACGAGCACACCCCCCTCACCGGGTGGGTGCGCAACCTGACCAATGAGGTATATGCCAAGCAGGCCTACCACCAGCAGTACTACATGGGCGCTACACGCACCTTCGAGCTGGCGCTGGACCTTCGTTTCTGATCGTTTGGCCGGTCAGGCCGACGCCACCGCACCGATGAAGTTCGCCAGCTCCGCCGTGCGCGGGGCGGCGAACACTTCGCGGGGGTCTCCCACCTCGTGCACCTTGCCGTGGTGCATGAACACCAGTTTGTCGCCCACCTCGCGGGCGAAGCGCATTTCGTGGGTGACCATGATCAGGGTCATGCCCTCGCTGGCCAGTTGGCGAACCACGCCCAGCACTTCGTTGACCAGCTCCGGGTCCAGTGCCGAGGTGATCTCGTCGCACAGCAGTACCTTCGGCGACATCGCCAGCGCCCGGGCGATTGCCACGCGTTGCTGCTGGCCACCAGAGAGTCGGTCAGGATACGCATCGAACTTCTCGGCGAGCCCCACCCGCGCCAGCATCTGCTCGGCCAGCTGGCGGGCCTCTGCACGGCTGGCCTTCTTCACCACCTGTGGCGCGAGCATCACGTTCTCGCCCACGCTCAGGTGCGGAAACAGGTTGAACTGCTGGAACACCATGCCAACCTTCTGGCGCAGGGCGCGTAAGTCCGCGCGGCTGGCATCGAGGTATTCGCCGTCGACTTCGATCACCCCATCGCTGATCGACTCCAGACCGTTGAGGGTACGCAGGAAGGTACTCTTGCCCGAACCACTGCGGCCGATGATGGCCACCACCTCGCCTTCCTCGATACTCAGGTCAACGCCCTTGAGCACATGATTGTCGCCATAGTATTTGTGCAGTGCGGATACTCTAAGCAGGGGCATGCAGCCTCCTTTCCAGATAACGGGCGCTCAGCGAGAGCGGATAGCAGAGAAGGAAATAGCCCAGCGCGACCAGGCCGTAGATCAGGAACGGTTCGAACGTGGCGTTGGCCAGCATGCCGCCGGTCTTGGTCAACTCGGTAAAGCCGATGATCGAGGTCACCGCCGTGCCCTTGACCACCTGCACCGAGAAGCCCACCGTCGGGGCGATGGCGATGCGCAGTGCCTGGGGCAGGATCACGTAGCGCAGTTGCTCCAGGCGATTCAACGCCAGGCTGCCCGACGCCTCCCACTGACCGCGAGGAATGGACTCGACGCAGCCACGCCAGATCTCGGCCAGGAAGGCGCTGGTGAACAGCGTGAGGGCAATGGCAGCGGCCATCCACGCCGAGACGTCGATGCCGAACAGCGCTATGCCGAAGAACACCATGAACAGCTGCATCAGTAGCGGCGTGCCCTGGAACAGCTCGATGTAGCCACGGGCAAAGCCACGCAATAAGGAGCTGTCGCTGATCCGCGCCAGCAACAGCAGCAACCCGGCCAGCCCGCCGCACAGAAACGCGACCAGCGACAGCAGCAAGGTCCACTGCAGCCCGGTTAGCAGGTTTCGGACAATGTCCCACAAGGTGAAATCCATTCAGCGTCTCCCCATCAGCCAACGTTGGCCGACCCAGGCCAGCAACTGGCGCACGACAATGGCCATGACCAGGTACATCAGCGTGGTCAGCAGGTAGGTTTCGAAGGCGCGGAAGTTGCGCGACTGGATGAAGTTGGCGGCAAAGGACAGCTCTTCGGTGGCGATCTGCGAACACACTGCCGAGCCCAGCATCACGATCACGATCTGGCTCGACAACGCCGGCCAGACCTTGGCCAATGCAGGGCGCAACACCACATGGCGCAGTGCCTCGAAGCGGCTCATGGCCAATGCCGCAGCGGCCTCCAACTGCCCCTTGGCTATAGCCTGGATCCCCGCACGGATGATCTCGGTGGAATACGCCCCGAGGTTGATCACCATCGCCAGCACCGCCGCTTGCCACTCGGTCAACCTGACGCCCAGCGCCGGCAAGCCGAAGAAGATGAAGAACAGCTGGACGATGAAAGGCGTGTTGCGGATCAGTTCCACGTACACGCCGAACAGCGCATCGAACGGGCGCAGCCGCCAGGCGCGGACCACCGCGCCGACCACGCCGATGGCGACACCGAGCAGCGTACCGATAACCGTCAGCTGCAAGGTGAACAGCGCCCCCCTGAGCAACAGGTCACCCTGCGCCAGCACCGGGGCGAAGTCGAATTGATAGGCCATGGTTCAGGCTCCGCTTGCCGCTCAAAGATCAGCCGGCAGCGGTTGCTTGAGCCACTTCTCGGCATTGCGATTGAGGCTGCCGTCGGCCTTGGCCGCTTCCAGGGTGGCGTTGACCTTCTCCAGCAACGCAGGCTCTTGTTTGGCCAGGCCCACATAAACTGGCGAGTCCTTGAGCTTGACCTTCATCACCGGGACCTTGGAAGGGTTCTTCTCGGCGATGGCAGCCATTACCACACTGCCGCTGGCGATCAGGTCGACCTGGCCGGACAGGTAAGCGGCGATGGTCGAGTTGTTGTCCTCGAAGCGTTTGATAAGGGTGCCTTGGGGCGCGACGGCGGACAGCTCCATGTCCTCGATCGCGCCACGGGTGACGCTGATGGTCTTGCCAGCGATGGCGTCGATATTGTCGACCTTGGCGTCCTGCGGGCCGAATACCGCCAGGTAGAACGGCGCATAAGGGCGGGAGAAATCGATCACCGCCGCGCGCTCGGGGTTCTTGCCCAGGCTCGAGATCACCAGGTCGACCTTGCCGGTGGTGAGGAATGGAATACGGTTGGTGCTGTTGACCGGCGTCAGCGCCAGCTTGACACCGAGCTTGTCGGCCAGCAGCTGGGCGGTGTCGATGTCCAGGCCACGAGGCTTGAGGTCGGGACCGACCGAACCGAACGGCGGGAAGTCCTGCGGCACCGCCACCTTCAGTACACCGCGGGCAGTGATGTCGGCGAGGGCGTCGGCCTGCGCCTGGGACAAGCCCAGGGTGCTGCCGCAGAACAGGGTGGCCAGAAGCAGGGGACGGAACATCTTCATGGAAAAGCCTCGCAGGGAACGGGGTGATGAGTCTGCAAGGCCATTGCATGGGCCATGCCAGATCCCTGAAAACACACGACGAACCCTGCGCAAGGCCCGCGCCTGCAAGGTCTTACTGGTCTGAACAGTTACTTCGAACGCTTCACCCACAGCGGTGCGCCGCGCCCCGCATTCGTGCAGGGTGAACCGATTCTGCGCCACACCGGGGCAAGACTTGCAAGGCGCCGCCAATGCCCGTAAAAGGAGCGGATATCGCCTCCGACCGGTCTGAACAGCATGCTCGACACCCTCCCCCGCGCAGTCCCTGAAATCGCCCTGCAGGCGATTCGTAAACTGATCGACGACGGCGGTTACCTGCCCGGCGATGCCCTGCCCTCGCAGCGCGACCTGGCGGAACAATTGGGCGTCAGCCGGGCTTCGTTGCGCGAAGCCCTCTCCTCGCTCAGTGCGCTGGGACTGGTGAGCGTCCAGCCGGGCAAGGGTGTGTTCGTCCAGGCGCCGCTGGCCCAGACGCCGCCGGCGTTCGCCTGGCCCTACGCCGAGCAGGTGTCGGCCGCCGACACCTTCCAATTGCGCTACACGCTGGAAGGTTTTGCCGCCGGGCAAGCTGCCTTGAGGCTGACCGCTGACGACATCGACCGCCTGGAGGCCAATGTCGAGGCCATGCGTGTGGAATTGCGGGCCGGTCGCTTCGAAGCGGCCGCGCGCCTGGACTTCGCCTTCCACCAGCAGTTACTGCAAGCCTGCGGCAACCAGGCGATGCTGCAGGTGATCACCGCCAGCCAGGAGATCTTCCTGGAAAGCCAGAAGCTTCCGTTCATTCGCCCCGAGCGCGCCATGGAAACCTGGCAGGAGCACCGCAAGATCCTCCGCGCGCTGGCACGGCGTTCGCAAGTTGGAGCGCAACGGGCCATGCAGGAGCATATTCGCAATGCCGCATCGCGTACTGGCGTCGTATTCACCGTCTAAGCGATTGCGACTGGACGGTCGTTGTGGAAACCGGCTTGCCGACCATCACCGCTCGGCCGGTGCATGCACCGCATGGGTCGCATCGCCGGCAAGCCGGCTCCTACGGGGCCGTATCGCACGACAAACGGTCAAAACAGATATCCCGATGTCGCCCTCGAAGCAGCACTCACCCGCGCTGGCCTGTCTACTGCCTGTACCACAACGATAAAGCGGCCCGACCGCTCTACATTCATCCAGGCTGCCTATGACCACCGGAGAGCACACGCATGTCCGCACCTCATGAGGTATCCCCCGCCACGCTACGCCGCGTCATCGCCGCTTCGGCCATCGGCAATTTCGTCGAGTGGTTCGATTTTGCCGTCTACGGTTTTCTCGCCACCCTGATCGCCAGCCAGTTCTTCGCCAGCGAAGATGCCAGCGTGGCGCTGCTCAAGACGTTCGCGGTATTCGCCGTGGCCTTTGCCTTGCGCCCCCTGGGCGGAATTGTGTTCGGCGCCTTGGGCGATCGGCTTGGGCGCAAGCGCGTCCTGTCGATGACCATCTTGCTCATGGCCGGCTCCACCACCCTGATCGGCCTGTTGCCGACCTATGCCAGCATTGGCCTGGCCGCCCCCGCACTGCTGACCCTGGCACGCTGCCTGCAGGGCTTCTCTGCCGGCGGCGAGTATGCCGGTGCGTGTGCCTACCTGATGGAGCACGCGCCCAGAAACCGCCGGGCCTTCTACGGCAGTTTCGTTCCGGTTTCGACCTTCTCGGCCTTCGCCTGCGCCGCAGTGATCGCGTACGGGCTGGAAGCCAGCCTCACCAGCGAAGCGATGAACACCTGGGGATGGCGCATTCCGTTCCTGGTCGCCGCGCCGCTGGGGCTGGTCGGCCTCTACCTGCGCTGGCGCATGGAAGAAACCCCGGCCTTCCGCGAAGCCATGGCCGAGGGCAAGGCACACGAGCACTCGCCGCTCAAGGAGACCCTGCGCACCCATGGCCGGGCGATCCGCAACCTGGGAGCTTTCATCTCGCTGACGGCGCTGTCGTTCTACATGTTCACCACTTACTTCGCCACCTACCTGCAACTGGTTGGCCACCTGACCCGCGCCCAGTCGCTGCTGGTGACTACCGTGGCGCTGCTGTTCGCCGCCATTGGCTGCCCGCTGGCTGGCGCATTCTCGGACCGGGTCGGACGGCGCAAGACCATTGGCTTCACCTGCCTGTGGGTAATGGCCTGCGTGTTCCCTGCTTACTGGCTGGCCAGTTCCGGGTCGATGTCCGGGGCACTGCTGGGGGTGATCCTGCTGGCGGTCGGGGCGCTGCTAAGCGGGGTGGTGACCGCGGCGCTGCTGTCGGAAACCTTCCCGACCCGCACCCGATACACCGCATCGGCGATCACCTACAACGTGGCCTACACGCTGTTCGGCGGCACGGCGCCCTTGGTGGCGACCTGGCTGATCGGCCAGACCGGCAGCAGCCTTGCGCCAGCATTCTACCTGGTGGTGATTGCCCTGATGGCATTGCTGGGCGGCCTGGCGCTACCGGAGACATCGCGGATCTCGCTGCACGAGCCACTGCCAGCGCAAGGCAGCCGGCAAGCCGCCCGCGGCGCGGCCTGAGTCACGCTACAGCCTGATTGCACAGCATGGGGGCGACCCGTCGCCCTCATGACGCCTTGCGCGAGCGTTTGGTCGTCGATTTCTTGCCCTTGACGGTCTTGCCGCCGCCCAGGCTGCGCTTGAGCAGTTCGGTGAGGTCGATGATGTCGGCGCCTTTCTCCGTACGGGTACCTTCGCCCTTCTCCACCGTCTCGATCTTGCCTTTGCTGGCCTTTTCCTCCACCAGGTCAAGAATGGTCTGGCGAAACGCATCGTGGTACTCATCCGGGGACCACGGCCCGCTCATGTCCTCGACCAGCCGCTTGGCCATGTCCAGTTCGCGCTTGTCGACCTTGGCTTCGGTCACGCTCTTGTCCAACTCCAGGGTTTCAATGCTGCGCACCTCCTCGGGCCAGCGCAGGGTGATCATCACCAGGGCATCGTCCAGCGGCCGCAGCAACGCAAGGTGCTGACGGGTGTGCAGCACCACCGTCGCCAACGCCACCTTGCCGGTGCTTTCCAGGGTTTCGCGCAACAGTGCGTAGACCTTGCCACCACGGCGGTCGGGGCTCAGATAGTAAGGGGTGTCAAAGTGCTGCAGCGGGATGTCGCCGGCGTCGACGAAGGAGAAGATGTCGATGGTTTGGGTCGCCTCAGGCCGCGCGGCGCGAATCTCTTCCTCGCTGATCACCACATAGCGACCTTTCTCGTACTCCACGCCCTTGACGATGTTTTCCTTGTCGATGTCCTTGCCAGTGACCTTGTTCACCCGCTTGTAGCCCACCGGCTCCATGCTGCGCTTGTCGAGCCAGTCGAAATCGACCCGCTCGGTACGCACCGCCGTATTGAGCGAAACCGGGATGTGCACCAAGCCGAAACTGATCGCGCCTTTCCAGATGGCCCGCGCCATGCTGACCTCCTATGGGTTGAACGGATCGCCGGCGCTGCTGTAGCGCAGGGCGCCGCAGCGCTCGCAACACTGGCATTCGAGACCCGCGACTTCACGGGTCATCACCGTGCGCCACTGGCAACCACGCAGCAAGCAGACGAGTTTCATCAGCTACCCCTCCAGCCATCACCAAACGAGGCTTGTTACTGCAACTGACTGCGCGCTGACGCGAAGGTTTAATCCCAGGGCCATTGCACCCTCATGCCGTCCCGCTCACCAGTGCGTTCATCTCAGCGATATCACGCGCTACCTGGTCGGCGGAGTGGTCGAACATCGCCTGTTCCCGGGTATCCAGAGGCAACTCGATCACCTGCGAAACCCCGTCCGCTGCCAGTACGCATGGGACGCCCATGGCGATACCCGTGCGCCCGTACTCGCCCTCAAGCATCGCGACCGTCGGCACGATACTGCGCCGTCCGTAAGCGATGGCGTCCACCATCCGCGCAATGGCCACGCCCGGCGCATCGCAGGCGCTGCCCGATTTTTTCAAGCCGAGGATCTCGCCACCGCCCTGCCGTGTGCGCTGCACGATCCGCGCTATCTGCTCGTCCGACAGGAAGTGGGACAACGGCACCGAACCGACCGCGCAATAGCGCATCAACGGCACCATGCTATCGCCATGCCCGCCCAGCACCAGCGCGGTGATATCCCGCGCTGAAAAGCCGGTTTCCTCGGCGATGAAACACTTCATGCGTGCGGTATCGAGCACCCCTGCCTGCCCAAATACCTTGTTGCGCCCCAGCCCGCTGAGGGACCAGGCCCGATAGGTCAGTACGTCGACCGGATTGGACACCACCAGTACCGTGGCGGCTGGCGCATGCTGCTGGATATCCCGCATGATGCCATCGAGAATCGGCAGGTTGACGCTCAACACATCCTGACGCGACTGGCCGGGCTTGCGCGGCACACCGGCCGTTATCACCACCAGGTCGGAGCCCTGCAGGCATTGGGCATCGGCCCCGCCGTAAACCCGGGTATCAGACCCTGACTCGACCGCCGCCTGCCACACATCCAGTGCCTTGCCCCGTGCCAGATCACCCTGCACATCGATCAACACCAACTCGCTGCACAACTCTTCCAGGGCGATGGCCTGAGCCGCCGCCTCACCCACCATCCCAGCACCCACGATTGATAGCTTGTTCACCTGACACCTCCCGCGGTGCGCCACCGGCTATGCGCCCGCCTGTACAGAGAAGTATCGTCTGCTAAAGCCAAAAGACCACCCGCGCCTCAGGCGTACCAGCAGTGTCCGTGGAAACCGCGCGTGACAGCGTTGGCAGTTAAACCGCGCCCATCCACCATCAGCGCAAGTAGTCCTGGACCCACTTTACCCAACAATCGGCGCCAATCTTCACCAGCGCATCGTTGAAGTCGTAATGAGGATTGTGCACCGAGCATCCATGGAACTCGCCCGTACCATTGCCCAACATGAAGTAACAGCCTGGCCGCGCCTCCAGCATGTAGGCGAAGTCTTCGGTGCCCATGACCTTGCTGGGCATTTTGTCCAGCACTGAGCCGTCGGCGAACAAAGGCCTCAGGCTTTCACGGAGCAACGTGCTTTCGTGGTCGCTGTTGCACAGTGCGGGCGCCAGTTGGGTGAATTGCACATCGATCGCCACGCCGAAACTCTCGGCATGCCCCTTGACCAGAGCGTCGATGCGGCGGTTGATCTTGTGTTGGGTCTGGGCCGTGTCGGTGCGCACGCTCAACAGCATGCAGGCCTCGTCAGGGATGATGTTGTAGACGGTGCCGGCTTGGATCATGCCGATGCTGATGACCGCATATTCATCCACGCTCAGGTTGCGCGACTTGATGGTCTGGATGCCGCTGATCAGGCTGTTCAACGCCATCACCGGGTCCACCGACAGCTCCGGCATCGCACCGTGCCCGCCTTTGCCGGTAATGCGAATGCTCACCCGCTCAGAGGACGCCATGGTAGGCCCGGCCTGCACCACGCAGGTACCCACTGGCAGGCCAGGCATATTGTGTAATGCGTACACCGAGTCGCATGGGAAGCGCTCGAACAGGCCGTCGTCGATCATCGCCTTGGCCCCGCCCAGACCTTCCTCGTCAGGCTGGAAGATCACATTCACCGTGCCATCGAAGTCACGCGTCTCGGCCAGTTGCGCAGCGGCGGCCAGCAGGATCGCGGTATGCCCGTCATGGCCACAGGCATGCATGCGCCCGGGAATCTTGCTGGCATGCTCGAAGCGATTCTTTTCGCTCATGGGCAATGCGTCCATGTCGGCCCGCAAGCCAATGCTGCGTGGGCTGTCCCCTGCTTTCAATACGCCGACCACACCATGCCCACCGACATTGCGATGCACCTCATAGCCCCAGGCCTGCAGCCTGTCGGCCACCAATGCGGCGGTATTGGGGGTGTCGCCGCCCAGTTCCGGCGCAGCATGGATCTGCCGACGAAGCATGACGAACTCATCCAGCTCTGCAGACGAGGGCCGAGGTTGCTTGCTCTGGAAAGTACCCATGTCACGCGCATCCTTTGTTTTCAGGGAAATGTTTGAGGCAGGCCAGGCTGACGACGCCCCCAGCCAATAGGAAATAGGCTGGCGCCAGCGCGGTGCCCATCACGCCAATCAACCAGGTAGCCACCAGCGGCGAAAAACCACCGAAGATCGTCACCCCCAGGCTATAGCTGACTGAGGTGCCGAAGGAGCGCCGAGCTTTGGGAAAACCTTCCATGATCAATGCGAAGAACGCACCGGCACCGATGCAGGTCGGCAGGATCAGGATGGCTACGCACATCATGGCCAGGCCTGTGTGTCGCACTTCGCCAAGCAGGTGGAACACCGGCAGTATCAGAACCACCGGCGTCGCAACCGTCCACGCCAGCAGGCGCTTCCTGAGTTGATACTTGTCCGCGAATCGGCCAGCCAACGGGCAGATGATTGCCATGCAACCGCTGCTGATACAGGCAATGGCCATGGCGCTGCCCGGCGGGTAATGCAACGCCGTGGTCAGGTAGGTGGGCATGTAGAACACGAACAGGTACATGCCTATGGTCGAACTGGCCATCAGGCCGATGCCTAGGCCGATACGCTTGAGCAGCTCGGCGTCGAGCCCCCGCTCGGCCTTCTGCGCAGGCCCTGTGTCGTGGGTTTCGGGCAAACGCGTGCGAATGTACCAGCCGACCGGACCGATCAGCAGCCCGAAGATGAACGGTATTCGCCACCCCCAGCTTTCAAGGGCAGCGGGGTCGAGCAACTGGTTGAGGGCAACGCCAAAGCCTGCTCCCACCAATGCGGCGTAACCCTGGCTGGCGGCCTGCCAGCTGACATTGCGGCAACGGTTGCTCACTGCACTGGATTCCATCAGGAACACCGACGCGGTGCCGACTTCCCCGCCCGCCGACATGCCCTGGATGAGCCGGCCCGCCACCAGCAGCAAGGTCGCGAAAATACCTATCTGCGAATACGTCGGCGCGAAGGCGATCAGCCCGGTGCCCAGGGTCATCAGCCCGATGGTCAGGCTCAATGCTGCCTTGCGTCCATGCCGATCGGCGTAGCGACCGATGACCATCGCCCCGACCGGTCGCATCAGGAAACCGACGCCAAAGGTGGCCAGCGACATGAGCAATGAAGCCATCGCCGAGTCGGAGGGGAAAAAGTGCTTGCCGATCAGCACAGCGAAAAAGCTGTAGATCGTAAAGTCGTACATCTCCAGCGCGTTGCCCAACGAGCACGCGATCAAGGTTTTGCGGGAGGAGGATGCTTTCGCGGCTGAATGCGGGCCTGTCTGCACGACTGACGGCGCGGGGGGCGTTCTGGTCATTGTTGTCTCCGATGGCAAATCGCGGCGTGCAACGAATATCTGCCAATCGGGCACTCAACACACTTGCAGTTTCGGCATGAAGCTAACCTCTGGTTAATTGGCCTCATCGGTGGTTGGCCAATTTGCCCTGAGCTAGCGCACAGTTTGCCCTGCCTCGCCACACCGCCCCAATTATGCCCACCGAACCGCGCCTGAAGGGCCGCTTCTCGGCGGCTTGGCAGCCTCTGTAGAAACGGCGCTCCCGCGAAACACAACGCCGCGCGAAGCTGCTATTAACCAAACGGCATGACATGGCCGAATAAGCAATCACGCTGAAACGTTCCGTTCACTGACGCTACGGGCACACATCACTGTGCTGGCTTGGAGTCGTGAATGAACACTCGCATGACGTCGTTGCTGTTGATGATCCAAGGGGCTTGCCTGGCCGTTCAGGCGCAAGCCGAAGGCTTTCCGGCGCTCGATCGCCTTGCGCCAGGTTTTGGTTACTACGGCGTGGATTACGGTTTCGATGACCAACTCAAGGTCTATGGCACCGTGGATGCATTCGCCAGCTATCACGATTCGCAGCACCATTCGGGCTACCGGCTGGCCGGGGGCGGCGCATGGACCAACAAGCTCGGGCTGTATGCCCGCAAGGGGCTCAGCCCCGATACGGTGCTGGAGCTCGACGTCGAAGAGGGCTTCAACATCAACGGCAAAGCCCTGGACGCAACCTGGGACAGCATTGGAAGTCTGCGCCTGGCAACGATCGCCCTGCGCTCGCGAACCCTGGGCAAGCTCGAGTTCGGCAAGACCTACAGCATGAGCACGCCCACCTACGCCGACCCGTTCCTGGCCACCTACGGCTCGCCTTACACCTACCTGGCCCTGCCTGCCGCTGGCAAGGGCGCCTATTACCTGGACCTGCGCCCCAAGCACACCCTGGCCTATACCAGCCCGAACCTGGACGGTTTCAGCATCGGCACCGCACTGAGCTTCGGCTTCGATGATGCCGCCAGCGCGGGGCGCACCGTCCGTGGCGGCGGTGCCAAGTTGCAGTACCGCAACAGCCAGGTCATGCTGCTGGCCTCCTACAACCTGTACTACAGCGATCCGTATGACGACGGTGGCGTCTCCCGGCAGACGGCCAACCACTACAAGAGCCTGTCAGCGTTCTATGACTTCGGCCCGTTGTCCACCAGCATGACCTGGCAACGCCAGGAGGTGGACCAGTCCGGTACGCCCAGCACCACGCTGTACACCTTCGGCGTGCTGGCACCGGTCGGCAATCGGGACGTCCTGCGTCTGGCCGTGATGCAACGCCAAGTCAGCGCCGGCGACAAGGACGCAACCGGGGTGATGATCGGCTATGACCATTTCATCACCCCGCGTTGGGCCATCTATGGGCGACTCGGCAGGATCGTCAACCAGCGAGCTTCGTCGGTCACCTACGCCGGCACACCGGTGGACCAGGTTGGCGATGATCCAAGCAATGTCGCGCTAGGAATGTACTACCACTTCTGAGGGTACCGGGCGAGTTTGCCTGAGCACCTGCCCGCGCAAGCTGTGGAACAGCTCCTGGGCAGGTGCCGTAAGGCTATGGCGGTCGATGCAGACCAAATTGATGGGGTAGTCCGGAATCAGCTCCTGCACCGGCATGGCCACGTAGTCGCACTCGACGCCAAAGGTGAACCCCTGGTCCACGGCCAGCTCACTGATCGTCATCAACGATTCGGTGTTCTTAAGCAGCTTGAGCGCCATCATCACGGAGGTGCATTCGACGGTGTTCTGCGGCACCCGAAGGCCATTGCTTTCGAACAACTGATGAAACTGCGACGCCTGGTCCGACAGTTCATCCAGGCTGATCCAGTTGGCATACTGCAAGGTGCGCAGCGACTTGGCGAACTTCTGCTGATTCGACGCATGGCAGATCACCCTGCCCTTGATACTGCCCAGTGCCTCCCAATCCAGGCTCATACGGCTCAGCGGCTGCTGGGAGGTAATGGCGAAATCGAGGCTGCCATCGCGCAACCGCTGCAAGATCTGGGACGGCCGCAAGTCGGTGATGGTGATCTTCACCCTCGGGTACTTCCGCCGAAAGGCCAGGATGCTCTCATCGACACCGTCGAGCATCGCAGTCAGCGAAGTGACCCCGATGGATACCGCGCCCAGCGCGGCATCCTGAATGCTCGCAGCTTCGATCTGCAGGCGCCGGATACTCTCCACCACGAGGTTGGCATGGCGAATGACGCGCTTGCCTTCCTCGGTGAGCGCCATGCCTTTGTGCGAGCGCTGCAACAGGGTAAAGCCAACCTCCCGTTCCAGCTCCTTGATCGAACGGCTCAATGCGGGCTGCGTGATGTGCATGAGCTTGGAGGCTTCAAGGATGCTGCCTGCGTTATGGATGGCGACCAGCGCCTTGAGTTGGTGAAGTTTCAACCGTCTGTACCTTGTTGTTAGCGGGCCGGGTTGATGCCCCGTACAGATTACACGGCCACACACGCCCTTGAAACATGCAGGCACTTTTCACATTCACCAACTAAGCACGTGCTCTACCCTATAAAGTCCCCACCTAGAAGTTCCAATACATGCTGGTCTGCCACAAGAAGGCATCCCCGCGCTTGGGCACTAACGTTGGATTATCCTGATACGTAAACCCGTTGATCCAATAGATACCCTTGGTGACCCGGAAGGCGTGGGAAAGTGAGACGGCGGTAATAGTATCGGCGGGCGCCAAACCTCGTTCGCCCATTACGTCGCGAAAGTCCTTACTGATAAATGAGCGGGTAAAGCCAATGGATGTCATATCACGAGGCCGCCCCGGAAACAGGCCGATGTCAAATAACGTAAACTGGACATCGCCGTTGTAAGCGTTGCGGTCCTTTGGCGCCCAGCTTGCCTTGGTATCCAGGTACAACCCTTGCGCAGTACCCGGGCTGGGGGTGGTCAACTGGATCGTATTGGCAACATACGCACCGTAGTTACTGTCGGTCGGCTGCTGCGTCTTCAAATAGGTGTAGTGCGATGTGTTATAGATCAGCCCGGCTCGGAACCAATGCGAATGGCTGCCCTGACCGGGCTGGACTTTGTAGCCGAACTCATTGACGAACAGGGGATTGGCGCCATCCACGTGCCACTTCAAGCCATAGGGGTTCTTTTGCACATCGGCCAGGAACCCTTCAGGTGTCATGCTTCGGCTGATGGAGGAATGGTTGTACCAGCGTTTGCTGTCGTCGCGGAAGGTGACATCGAATGACGGCGTCGGTGCGTTCAGGCTCAGGCCCACCTGAACCGGTATCACGCTGGTCGGACCAAGGGCCGCCGATGCCGAGTTACCGCCCAGAATCATGCCGTAGAACTGGCGAATCAGGGGGTAGAAGCCGTATTGCAGCTCCAGCTTGCCGTCGTTGAACGGCTGGTTGACCGCGAGAATCGCGACGTTGTGCAACCTTGGGTAGCCCTGTTGGTAGTTGGATGTCTGCACCTGCGGCGTGAATGTCAGCTGTGCATCCTTGCTGAAGCCGATGCGCTCAAGGTCATAGGTCAAGGTCAGGGCGACACTCTGGCTGTAGGTGAAATTCTGCCCGCCGTATTCTTGCGGGTCGCGGTTCTGACCTTTCAGGTCGTAAAGCCCCATCGGGTTCCAGGTCAGCTGTGCGCCGATACCCCGGTCGGCCAGTTCGGAGCGAATGCCGCCGGCATCGCCAAGCAGCGACTCACAGTTCGATTGAGGGCGGATGACAGCGGTCGCCCGCGAGAGAAACTGGTCAAAGTATTCACAACTGTAAGGTGCCGGTGCCTTGGACGCCTGGCCGACCGTGTCGTTTGTTTCTTCAGTCGACCCGGCAAACGCCGAATGGGTGAGTACCGATGAAACCAGCAGCATTAAAATGGACGGCAGGCAACTGCCCTTGTGACTTTTAAGCACGTCAGGACTCCCGAAGTTCTTGTAGTTGTACGGAAACCATCGCAAGGCGTGGACTTGCACCACAAGTAACCCACAGCAGCCGTTAACTTAGAAATCGTTTATGGCGAGCACCTCCTATCTTCATTGATTATGCCTCGGCATTACCCATCAGCTGGACGGATACTGCCACATCGATATTTATCATGCCCCGCCGCAACGTTTGAAACGCATACTTCCAGTCTGTTAGCCACTCGCGGAGAATTCCAATAATGCGTGACGCGATGATCGATGTAGATGTGCTGATCGTTGGCAGCGGGCCGGTCGGTGCGACATGCGCTCGCCTGCTCGTCGACCAGGGCCACTTGCACGTGCTGATGGTGGATGCCGGCCCACGATTGACCGAGCGCGCCGGCCTGCACGTTCGCAACCTGCCTGAAGAGGCCCGCGTGGCAGCACAGGTCGCCGCGCAAGGGCCGACCGCCTTCCGCTACGCAGTGCCCAGCATGCCTGAACGCGCCGGCGCTGCCGTGTCGGGCCGCTATCGACTCGAGCATCTCGTGCGCCCCGGCACTCACCTGCCGAACGGAGAACGATGGGGTGAACTGCCTGCCGCCGCTTGCTCGACCAATGTTGGCGGCATGGGCGCGCACTGGACGTGCGCGTGCCCACCGCCGGCCGACGGTGAAGCCATCGGCTTCATCCCCACCGACGAGATGCAAGCCGCCTTGGCGACAGCCAGGGAGCTGCTGCAAGTTACGGCGGCCGCGTACCCAGATACCCCTGTCAGCCAACGCCTGCGTGAACGCCTGAGCAATGCCTTCGCTGAGGTCACTTCGCGCGATCGCGCCGTGCAGCGCATGCCGCTTGCCTGCAGTGCCGAGCACGACCAACGCCGATGGAGTGGCAGCGATACGATTCTCGGTGCCCTGGCGGACGAAGCAGGCAGGCCGGAGCGATTCGAACTACGCCATGACACCGCCTGCCTGCAGTTGCTGGTCAGGCACGACCGCGTGATCGGTGCCCAACTGCTGGACCGCAGCAGCGGCACACGTTACCGCGTCGACGCCAAGACCGTCATCGTCGCCGCCGATGCACTGCGCACCCCGCAACTGCTCTGGGCCTCGGGCATACGCCCCCAGGCCCTCGGCCGCTACCTCAACGATCAGCCCCAGGTCGTGCATGCCGTTCGACTCGATGCCGAGGAATGCGGTATCACCCGCCCTGGAGAGGATGCGACGGTTGGCGTGTACTGGGTACCCTTCGACCGGCAGCATCACCCGTTTCATGGCCAGGTCATGCAGATGGAAGCGTGCCCGGTTGCACTGACGGATGAAGCCCAGGCGAACGTCGAGCACATCGTCGCCATGGGCTGGTTCTGCTGCAAGCAGGACATCCGCGCCGAAGACCGTGTGCGCTTCAGCGAGACCGAGAAGGACTTCCTCGGCATGCCCGCCATGACCCTCGACTACAGCTTGACCGAACGCGACCTGGCACAGGTCGACAAGGCGCGCGACCTGTTGCAGCGCGCAGGCAAAGCCCTCGGCCAGCCACTGGGTGAAGCACCTTTGATGTTGCCGCCAGGCAGCTCGCTCCACTACCAGGGCACGACGCGCATGGGCGAAGCGGACGATGGCACCAGTGTCTGTGACGACCGCGGCCAGGTATGGGGCTTCAGGAACCTGTTCGTCGCAGGCAACGGCGTCATTCCCACTCCGACGGCCTGCAATCCGACGCTGACCAGCGTCGCCCTCGCCGTACGCGCCTGCGAGCGCATCCTGCAGGAGCACACCCATGGTCACGCTTAAAGGCCCCTCGCTGTTCGTTGCGCAGTTCGTGGGCAATACCGCCCCCTTCGACACCCTGGACAACCTGGCCGAGTGGGCAGCGAGCCTTGGCTACAAGGCCTTGCAACTCCCCTGCGATCCACGCCTGTTCGACCTGCAGCAGCTTGCGCAAAGCCAGGGCTATGCCGATGAGATCCGCGGTCGGTTGGACCGACACGGGGTCGTTGTCAGCGAGCTTTCCACTCACCTACAAGGTCAGTTGATCGCCGTGCACCCTGCCTACGACACGCTCTTCGACGCGTTCGCTCCCCGTGAAGTGCGCGGCAACCCCGGCGCACGTCGGCAATGGGCCAGCGAACAAGTGGCGCTGGCTGCGCGGGCCTCTGCGCGCCTCGGCTTGACGGCCCACGCGACCTTCTCCGGTTCGCTGGCATGGCCCTACCTCTATCCTTGGCCGCAACGTCCGAAAGGGCTGGTCGAGCGAGCTTTCAAGGAACTGGGCGATCGCTGGCGTCCTCTGCTGGACACCTACGACCGGCACGGCGTGGATGTCTGCTTCGAGCTGCACCCCGGCGAAGACCTGCACGACGGAGTCAGTTTCGAGCGCTTTCTGGCCGAGGTCGACCAGCATCCCCGGGCAAAACTGCTGTACGACCCCAGCCACCTGCATCTGCAGCAGGTCGACTACCTGGCCTTCATCGATCACTACCATGCACGGATCGGGGCATTTCATGTCAAGGATGCCGAGTTCCGACCCGATGGCCGCCAGGGTCTCTACGGCGGCTATGGTGACTGGGTATCACGCGCTGGCCGATTCCGCTCGTTGGGCGACGGACAGATCGACTTCAAGGCGATCTTCTCGCGCCTGGCAACCTACGACTATCCAGGCTGGGCCACCCTCGAATGGGAGTGCTGCCTCAAGCATCCCGAGGACGGTGCCCGCGAAGGCGCGCGGTTCATCGCAGAGCACATTATTCCCGTGGCGCGCTACGCCTTCGACGACTTCGCAAGCAGCACCCTCGACGCAACGGCGCAATCGCATCTGCTGGGCATAGGAGGCGAGCGATGAGTGCACAGACACGGCGTCTGCGACTTGGCATGGTCGGCGGCGGTGACGGCGCGTTCATCGGTGCCGTCCACCGCATGGCAGCCCGCCTCGACGACCGCTTCGAGTGGGTCGCGGGCGCATTGAGCAGAGATCCCGCACGAGCCGATTCCAGCGCCAGGGCATTGTTCATTCATCCAGGGCGCAGCTACCACGACTGGCAGGTAATGGCGCGCGCCGAAGCGATGCGTGACGATGGCATCGATGCCGTGGTGATCGTCACGCCCAATCACCTGCACATACCGATTGCGTCGGCATTCATCGACCATGGTATCGATGTGATCTGCGAGAAGCCCCTCGCCCGCACGTACGCCCAAGCTCATGCACTGGCCGCGACCGTACGTGCGAGCGATCGCATCTTTGCCGTGACCTATCCCTACAGCGCCTACCCCATGGTGCGTGAGGCGCGCCGATTGGTAGCCGCCGGAGCCATCGGCGAGGTACGCGTGGTCCAGGTCGAGTACGCCCAGGAATGGCTCACGGATCTGTCGCAGAGCCCGCAGGCAACCTGGCGCGATGACCCTGACCAAGCTGGGCCGGCCGGGGCACTGGGCGATATCGGCAGCCACGCCTTGCACCTGGTGGAGTTCGTCAGTGGCCTGGTATTGAACGAAGTCTGCGCAGACCTCGCATCGCTGGTGTCTGGACGTCGCCTGGACGACCAGGTGCAAGCGCTGTTGAGGTTCACCAACGGCGCTCGGGGCGGCCTCTGGGCCTGCCAGGTGGCGCCCGGACAGGAGAATGGGCTACGCCTCCGGCTGTTCGGTAGCAAGGGCGCATTGGCCTTCGATCAACAACAACCCGAGGCGCTGCTGTTCACCGAAACCGGCCAGGCGACGCGCATCATCAAACGCGCAGCGGGCGAACATGCGCGACAACGGGATGCGCTGTTGCGCCTACCCGCGGGCCATCCGGAGGGATACCTGGAGGCATTCGCCCAGCTTTATTGCGATTACGCAGAGCTCTGGCTGGCACGACAAACCCTGCGTCCCGCCGCCTACGCAGCTACCCTGCTACCTGATTTCGACACAGGACTACGCGGTCTCGCCGCTATCGAGGCCATGTTGCGCAGCCACGCCCTGGGTGGCCAATGGGTGAAGCTGGGACACTGAGCGCCCTTCCCCCACTGGCGCTTGCACAAGCTGGGCTGCGCATGTGAGCAACTGCTCGCGCAGCCACGTGTGCGCGGGTTCCTGATCACGGTGTCTGGGCCATTGCATCACTTGCCGGCAACGCGGTGCCTGTTGTGAGGCGTTGAGCATCCGCAGGTTCGGGTAGCGTTGGCAGAACCTGCGCGCGATGAAATCCGGCAGCCTCACGCGCAGATTGCTCGCCCCGAGCAGTGTCGGCAGCGCCAGCAGGTGGTCGGTGCGCCAACCCTCGGTCGACTTCAGCCCAAGGTCCGAAGCGATCACCTCGCAGCCATCGTCTGGATCGACGACAAAGCTCGGCTCGACCGGGCGCTGGCAGACCAGCGTCGCCAGCGGCACGTCGAGCAGCATCTGGCTGGCGTAGGCCTCGTCGTGCTCATCGAATGGGCGGATCAGCACATCTGCGCCATGACGCTGGAAAGCATCCTGGACTGCGCTCTCGCCCAGCTGGGAAATCGACAGCACTTCCAGACGAGCCCCAGGCGCAAGCTTCACCAGGCGTTGATACAGCAGCGGAATGAGAAAACCCGCGTCGAGGTCCGAGCACATCACCTTGAACGATTGCCGGGTATGCGCAGCATCGAATACCTTGTCGCGACGCGCGATCTCGGCCGCTCGATGCACGGCATGACGCACTTTCTCGCGCATTTCCAGTGCCAGCGGGGTCGGGCGCATCCGTCGGCCGTCCGGCTCCAGCAGGGGGTCATCGAAATGCAGGCGCAACCGGGCCAGGCCTGCGCTGATCGCGGGCTGGCTGACGTACAGCTGCTCGGCTGCCCGACTGACACTGCAGTGTTCAAGCAATGCGTCCAGCACGACCAGCAGGTTCAGGTCTAGAGCCCGATAACGCATGGCAGCGCTCCTTTGTCCGGCAGGTTCACACAGCCTCGGATCAACTGACGTACCCAATCGTGCAGTGGCTCTTGTATGGCGCCAGCCCGCCAGGACAACCGCTGCACCAGCCTTGCGGTGTCGAAAGGCAGCGGCCACACCTGGAGCGGTCTCTGCGTCCTGTACGCACGACTCAGGGACGCGGGCACGCAGGCAATCGCCTGCCCTGCGTCCAGGTAGGTATCAAGGGCCAGGTAACCCGGCACCCACGCACAGATGTCGCGGGTTTCATCGCCCGCGAAGTGCTGCCCCGCCACCCGCAGGTGCGGCAGGCGGTTGAACGTTTCCAGGCTCAGGCCGTCTTGCAAGGCGGGGTGATCGGTCCGGGCGAGACACTGCCACTGCTCATCGAAAAGTGCCTCACTATGGCTGCAGGCGTCGCTGGCGATCATGAAATCGATCTGCTGACGCGCCATCCAGGCATCGAGGTTTTCAGCGCTGCCCCGGGGTGCGGCCAGCAGTTGAACGCGCATGGCAGGCGCTTGCCGGCCCAAAGCCCTGATGATCCGTGGCAGCAGTTGCTGGGCCAGATCGTCGGTGCAGGCAATGCGCAACGTAGCATCGCACTGCGCGGGCACGAAGGCCGTTGATTGTTCGAGCAGGCCGCCCACATCCTGCAACCACTGCCTCACCAAAGGCTTGAGCTCCTGACTAAGCGCGGTGGGCAGCATGCTGTGATTGCCCTTGACCAGCAGTTCGTCTGCGAAATGCTCGCGCAACCTGGCCAGCGACGAGCTGACGGTGGACTGCCCCAGGCCCAGGCGTTGCGCGGCCCTTGAGACGTTGCACTCCTGCAGAAGGATATCCAGCACCATCAGCAGATTCAGATCCAGCCCCTTCAATCGCATGAGCGCGGCCCCTCAACGACGTGAAGACTGAAGATGGAGACACCCAAGCGCATTAGGATCGGACGGCCCTCCTGGTTGCGGCGTTGGCATTCTTGCTGGCATTTCCATGTCGACCTCCTGCACCCGCCTCGGCGAGCGGGCCTTTCTTGTTGTGGGTGGCAAGCAAAGTTGCTTGCAAATAGAACCATAATTCTGGTTCTATGAGTCATACTTAATTGCCTTTTCATGTCCGTCAAGTTTTTCCTTGCGGGCCATCGGAAAAAACTCCAAGCTTGCCACCATGACTACCCCAAACGTACGCCCGCCCCAGCAAGACCGAAGCCGCCAGTCCCTGGAAAAAGTGCTCACCGCAGCGCGACAACTACTGTGCGAAAGCCTCACCGCAGACCTCACGCTGATTGAGGTCAGCAAGGCAGCTGGCGTATCGATCGGCTCGATCTACGGCCGTTTCAAGGGCAAGGACGACTTGCTGCAAGTAGTCTTCGAAGATGCGCTCGAGAAGATGGACCTCGAGTGGCAGTCCTCGATGCGCGAGCTTGGCGCCCGCCAGCTTGACCTCTCGGAACGGTTACCACTGTTGGTGGACACCCTGGCCGAACACCTGGCCCGGCATGCCGCGATCCTCAAGCCATTCATGAACCGCGCCAGCCACGCCGATATCGCCCGTTCAGGCAAGGAATATCACGCCAGGATGGCAGCCGCGTTCATGGCACAGATCAACGCGCACCAGGATGAAATCCGTCATCCAGACCCTGACCGCGCCATCCATTCCTGCTTCCGCATCATCTACTCCTCGCTTGCCCGTTTCCTTGGGCTGGGCTCGGCGGCCGACGCCGCGGGCGAAGGCGACTGGAACCACTTGAAGCAAGACCTGGGCACCATGAGCGTGCTCTTCCTCACCCATTGACCGCCTCCCGCCTCGGCTCAACCGCCGAATCGGGATTGGCATTGCCTTAAATTAGAATTAGAATTCTTGTTTTATCCAATCAGGAGGTTAGCCCCTTGAAGGCGATAGACCCGCATGCACGCGCGTTTCTGATCCTCATGGCCGCCGTGAGCGCCTTGGGTGCGCTAGGAATCGACATGGCGCTGCCGGCCAACGGCAGCACCGCTTCAGCGCTAGGGATCGCGCCGGAGGCGATGGTCTGGTCACTCAGCGTGTTCCTTGCTGGCTTCGCCGCCGTTCCACTGATCGCGGGCCCGCTGTGCGACCGCTACGGCAGAAGGCCGGTGCTGCTTGTCTCGCTGGTGCTGTTCAGCGTGGCCAGCCTGGGCTGTGCGCTGTCGGACAGCCTCGGTACGTTGCTTTCCTGGCGGTTGCTGCAGGGCGTCGGCGGCGGCGCTGGCCGGCCGGTGATCCTGGCAATCATGCGGGACTGTTTCCAAGGCAGCGAGGCGCGCAGCAAGCTGTCGTTCATGGCCGCCCTAGGGATGCTCGCGCCTCTGCTTGCGCCGAGCCTGGGCTCGCTGCTGATCGGGTTTGCACGCTGGCAGATGCTGTACGTGTTCCTGGCGGTTTACGGGATCGTGATCGGGCTGCTGCTCGCCCGTGGTTTCAAGGAAACCCTCAAGGTTCCCCTGCCCCAGCTCAGCCCAAGGTCCCTGGCCGCGGGATACATGAAGGCGCTGGCAGAACCCCTGTTCCTTGCCGGCACCCTCGTTACGTCTGCCTCGTTCGCCTCGATCTTCGCCTACGTCGGTGCCGCCCCCAGCCTGTTCATCGATACCCTGGGGCTGACCCCACAACAATTCGGGCTCACCTTCGGCGCCTGCTCGGCGGGACTGATCGTGGGGGCCGTCAGCAACGGGCGCCTCAGCGCCAAACATGTCGAAGCACACAAACTGCTGCTCGCCGGCGCCGGGTTGGCCGTCGCGGGCTGTGTAGGGCTGGCGACCTGCGCACTCACCGACGCCCGTTCGATCTGGCCCTGGTTGGTCGCCATCCTTGCATTGACGATGTCTGGCGGGCTGGTCAGTGGCAATGCAACGCAAATGGCGCTGCAGCCTTTCCGTCAGCACGCCGGCACTGCCAGCGCGCTGATGAGTGCCATGCAGATGGCCGGTGCATCGCTGGCTGGGGCACTGGTTGCCGCCCTGGCGTCCTTCGGCAGCGGCCTGTCGATGGTGATCGTCTGCGCCCTGTGCCAGGCGTTCATGGTTGGCGGAATCGTCTGGCTACGTGCCCAGTGGCCTTCCAGGGAGAGTGCGAGCGTGGCTGCAGAGTCGTGACGCTGACAAAACAAAGGGCCTCCTGAACAGGAGGCCCTTTGTTTTACTGCCGATAAAGCGTTTCAGGCGGGAAGCTTGCGTAGCGCATGCCCGTGGCCGGAAAGCGAATAGGCGAAGATCGCGGCTGCTAGCACCAACGCCACGCCACCGAATACCGAAAACGGCACCATGATATTGCCCTCAGCCTGCACGCGCAGCAGGTTGACGAACAGTGGGCTGACGAACATCCCGGCGAAGAAGGCACTGGACCACGCCCCCATCGCCCGACCGCGATGCGCAGGCCCCACCAGCGAGGCCACCCAGAAGATCATCGCGCTGACGGCCATGCCGGCACCGACCTGTTGAACCACCGCGCCAACGCCCATGACCATCGGGTTGCGTGCCTGCCCGATAGCGATCATGCCCGCACCAATCAACGCCAACGTGACGGTGAGCACACGCTCCGGCGTGGTCCGGCTGGAGACCCAGCCGAACAGCAATGCCCCCAGCGGCACCGCCAACGACGCCAACGACATCAGCATGCCGATGCGCTGCGGCGATGCGCCGTCCAGTGCATGGAACGCGGTACCGGCGTTGATGGTGTAGACGTAGTACACGACGGCAATGACGAAGGTGGTCAGGCAGATGGTCGCCATGCGCAGCCAAGGGAAAACGCTGTCGTCGATCAGCGGCTCGTCATCGTGGCGGGTATCGGCATCGGGCTCGAACATCCATACCTTCATGGCCAAGCACAGCGGGAAGGCGATGGTGTAGATCCAGAACGCGCCATTCCAGACCATGGCGGTCAGGTAGCCAGAGCTGGCGATGACAGCGGCGGCGAGCGAAGGCCCGACGAACCCTTGCAGCGCCAGCCAGAAGCGACGACGGCGGACATTGAAATAGTTCACCAGCATGGTGTTAGCCAGCGTCAGTACCACGGCCTCCGCCAGACCCACGCCCAGACGGCTGGCGAAGATCAGCGTCAGCGACTGGCACCACAGCGGCATGGTACCGCACACGCCGAACAGGAATGTCGCACCGATGAGCAGACGACGACGCCCCAGCCGGTCGGCAAGCAAGCCGGCAAAAGGCGCCACGAAGGCGATGACCAAGCCCGGTGCGGTGATCATCAACGGGATAAGCACCTGCGCATGGGCGACAGGCGCGAAGTGCTCGATCAGCGTCGGTACAGCCGGTGCCAGCGAGACAATAGCCAGAATGGGCAGGAATCCGGTCAGCACCATGATCAGGCCTTGCGCCACCCCGGCGCGTGGAGCGGTTTGAGCAGCAGAAAGGGGAGTTCCCACGATCTTCTCCTTCATTGTTCTTGTGGAGATCAAACGGACTGGGCACGCAGCAAGGCGAATCGGGAAGGCCCGACTCGCCCGCGTTCAGGACAGGTTCAGTTCATTGCGTCAGCGCGACATCCGCCTCGCACGTCGTGGTGGGCACGAACGGCAGGTAGGAAATCCGCAGCTTCTCGGCAAGCTTCAGGCGATGCTTGCCCTCGGCGAGGCCGCCGGGCTTGAGCACGATCAGCTCGGCTTTCTCGCCAAAATTCCAGCGGTCGTCGTACACGGTTTCCAGCTCATCCAGGCTCCAGCTGCGGCCCCTTACGCTAAAGCGAATCGCACTGCGTTCGATCGCCTCGCCGTCCACGCTGATAGCGATGTCTTCGATCATCGACAGGCCCAGGCCGCGGTAATACGGCAAACGCGCGAGGAAGCGGAAGCCGGTGACCTTGCCGCCTTCGATGACATTGTTGAAGCCTTCCTGGCAAATCATGTGTTTATCGAACATCGGGGCTATCCTCAGGCGGCCAAAGCGGCGGGCAGATCTTCGTTCAGCAGTTTGCAGAACATGCGGTGTTGCAGGCGAACCTGATGCAGGCTGTCGACTTCGAAGGCGTCTTCCACCCAACGGTTGCCCTCGTACTCGGAACAGACATAACCCTCATAGCCACCTTTTTGCAGCACGCGGAAGATCTCGTCATACGGGATCGACCACTCTTGCAGCGACTCGGTCATCTCGTAGAACTTGGCGTGGATATTGTGGATGCGCGGCATGAAATCGAGCATTCGCTTGGGTTCGAACGCCGCGTTGTGTCGCAGGGTCTCGGCCATCGCCAGTTGCGGGCCCGGCCCCCATTTCTCCATGACGTCCAGGATGACGTACTCGCTGAGGCGGCGGTCTTCGTAGCTCTTTTCGATGAAGTCGGCGGCAGCGACCGGGCAGCCATTGCGGATGAACCGCTCCTTCCAGACCCGCGGGAAGCGATCGAGAAACATCCCCATGTCCGGCAAGAAGCCCAACGCCTGGGTACCGGCGCGCTCATAGGCTTCGGCGTGGCGGATGATCCAGGGATGGTCGAAGTGCAGCGGAGCATGAACTTCAAGGAGAATCTTCAGCCCCAGTTCTTCGGCATAAGGTGCGGCGGCCACCAAGACTTCCGGGTCGACCGAGACCAGCGAGCGGATGTATTTCATGCCCAGGCGCGCACCGAACTCCAGGTCGTTGCGCACACAGCGAACCTGCTCTTCGAAGGGCATCGGCCGCCCTTTGTAACGCTTGTAATCGAGCATGAAGTCGTGGCTCACCGGCACGGTGCCGTACTTCTTCATCAGGTGATGCCAATGCTCGATGGCCGTGTCGGCCACGCCCTGCTCCGGCCAGCCCGCGAAGCTCTGCTCACCGATGATCTCGATACCCAGTGCCCCCATCTGCGCGCACTGGTGGATGCAATCGGCCAGGTCCATCTTGCCGAGGAAGGTTTCGTTCTGGAAGCTGTACAGACTGACGCCGCGTTTGATCTTGTTGTTCATGGCATTTTTCCTGGAGTGGCTGTTACAGGCCAGTGGCTTGTCGCACGGTGGCCAGCGATTGCAGGGAAGGCAGGGTGGGCTTGTACTCGAGGCCGATCGCTTGCCGGTACCCCAGCGTCTCGAGCCGTCGCAGCACATCGTCCCAGTCGAGTTGCCCGGTGCCAGGCTCATTGCGCCCTGGCAGGTCGGCGATCTGCACGTGGCGCACCAGGTGCATGCGGCCGCGCAGCACATCCTCCAGCGATTCATCCATCACGCTGGAGTGGTACACATCGAACAGCAGCTTGAGGTTCGGACTGTCGACCTCCTCGATGATGTCCAGGGCTTCGCGGGTGTCGTGCAGGAACATACCGGGGTGGTCGATACGGGTGTTGAGTGGCTCGATCAGCAACTCCACGCCGGCCTGTTCGGCCAGGTGGGCGGCGTTGCTCAGCGCGTCGATGGCGGCTGCGCGTTGCTCGGCATGCGACACGCCCTCACGGGTGAAGCCAGAGGCCACGATCAGCGGAGGCGAACCGACCTTCTGGCTGGCCGCCAGACTGTCGCGCACCGCTTCGATGAACTCGGCATGCTGCGCCGGATCGACCAGGCTTCGTCGCGGATCGACGCAGAAGCTGGTCAAGGTCACGCCGGTTTCACGCAAGGCGTGCGCTACCTGGTCCATGGGTTTGTCGCGCCACAGGTGAAACTCGACATGGCTGAGCCCGGCGGATTTCGCCGCACGGATGCGATCGGCGAAATTGGGACAGTCATCCTGAAAGAGCCATTCGATACAGGCTGATGGGTACACGTCTTACCTCCTTGTAGGGCGGTTCCTGACCGCCATTGTTATTCTGAACGAGGATTCTTATTCTGATTGTCTGGCAGTGAGCCACAGCACTCGCGCCACTGCACATCATTTATCTCGTGAGCGGCCTATCGCTGGCGTGGATGGATTGATCGAACAGCGAATGCCATGCGCCCGCCTCCACGCCGCCCTTCTCATCGACCTCAAGCGCCAGCTGCAGCCAGCCGTCAGTGCTCGAAGCGCCCAGGGTCATGCGGTAAAGCCCAGGTTGCAGTCGCCACCGCTGCTGCTCGCAATCCCAACGGGAAAAACTGCGCGCCTGGAGCACCAGGTCGACAGCGGCCCTCCCCGTCGCGGGAACGTCCACCGCCGCGAAGGCCTCCAGAGAATATCGCCTGTCCTGGCCTTCTTCGGGGGGGGCCAGCAGGTAGAGCTGGGGAACAGCCTTGCCCTGGCGAGACGAGTTGTTCAGCAACCCAAGGCGCACGCTCAGTGTCTCGACGTGCTCCCCGGACAACTGGGCCACTTCAGGCTCGATCGATGCATAACCCAAGCCATGGCCGAAGGGAAAGGCAGGCGTTAGCGAGTGCGCCGCAAAATGGCGATACCCCACCCACCAACGCTCGTGGTAGTGCACCTCACCCGCCGGATCAGGCGTGAGAGACCAGACCGGATAATCCTGCTCCCGCTCAGCGAAGGTCACCGGCAACCGCCCACCTGGCTCGAGATCGCCTGCCAATACCGAGGCCAGTGCAGGCCCGAAGGCCTGCCCCGGATACCAGGCGACGATGACAGCGGCGGCGTGCTTCAGGCAGGCCGTATCGACCGGATGCCCCACATTGAGCACAACGACCGTACGCGGATTGACCTCGCAGACCGCACGAACCAGGGTTTGCTGTGCGGCGCTGAGCTGGGTGGTGTCGCGGTCGACGCTTTCCAGCCCCGCATCGGCGGTCTCCCCCACCATGAGCACGACGCTATCCACCTGCTGCGCCAACGCCACGGCTTGCGCGAGCAGGTCATGTGACTGAGGTGCTCGACAGCCGAACCACAGGCCATGCGCCAGACTTCGGCCAATGTTCATCGAGAATTCAAGCGAACACTGCTGGCCCGCCTCCAGTATCACATCGACCCAGGTGTGTGGGCTCTGCATCAACTTGCCCATGATGTCACCGGACAAGGTGACGCCATCGAAGCTGGCATAGGCCTGCCCGTTGATGGAGAGGCTGACCTCGCCCGTACCGCCGAGGAAGAAGCGATACACACCACTGTTGGCCACTTGCATGACCGTGCTAGCCGTAACGTTGGCAATGCCTTCGAGCGACAGAAGATCGCCCACACCGGGCATGTCCTTGAACCAGACCAGCGAAGAAGCATGGCGCGTTTCCTCGTGCACCAGGTGCCCTTCGGCATCGCGGAACGTCACGCTCAGGTCCAGCGGCTCGCGGGTCAACGGGGGAATCCGGTACTCGGCGACCACGCCTTCGGCATACACCACCTCGTGGAAACGTGCCGTGATCGAGGTGACCGGCATTTCCGTCGCCGGGTCGAGCGCTACCTTGGCGAACGTGCCACCTTGGAAACAAGGCTGGATCGCGTTGGGGCCGATGACCGCGATGCGCTTTTCCTTATCCGGCCGCAACGGCAACAGGCCGTCGTTGCGCAACAGCACCATTCCAGCCGCCGCCGCCTCTTTCAGCACCTCGATGCGCTCCAATTCGGCAGCGACGCTGGCGTCATAGGGAAGCGGGTTGTCGACTCGACCAGCAAGGCGCTGCAGGCGTTCGACGGCATCGACCAGGCGTTCGCCGATCGGCGCAGCGACGTCCAGCGCCGCGCCCATATGCCGGGCAGGGCCGGGCATTTCCAGGTCCAGCCCTGCCGCCAGGCTAGCGACGCCGTCGTGGGTGCCAAACCAGTCCGACATCACCAGTCCGTCCCAACCCAAGCCCTGCTTGAGCCAGCCAATGGCTTGGCCAAGCTCGGCACAGCGCACCCCATTGACGCTGTTGTAAGCCGTCAACATGCCCCACGCTCCCTGCCTGGCCGTGTGCTCGAACGGGCGGAAATACACCTCCCGCAGGGTCTGTTCGTCTACCGTCACGTTCATGTTGCGCCGGTCGGTTTCCGAGTCGTTGCACACCAGGTGCTTGATCACCGACGCCACCCCACGGGACTGCACCCCTGCAGCCCAGGCCCCACCAAGATTCGAGATCAGCAGTGGGTCTTCGCCGAACAACTCGAAGGCCCGGCCCGCCAACGGGCTACGCATCAGGTTGAGATTGGGCGCAAGGATGCCCTGGATTCCCAGACGCAGCGCCTCGTCGCCCACCACCTGGCCGACCTTGCGCACCAGCGCCCCATCCCAACTGGCCGCCAGCGCCAGACCGCACGGTGTCAGCAGCGCAAGATCGCGCTCATCCACCCGCCCTCCAGTGATGCCCATCGGGCCGTCGGAAAAACGCACGGACTTGAGCCCGATTGCCGGCAGCGGATGAGTCGACCACATATCCTGCCCGGCCGTGAGGTGCGCCACCTGGCGCCAATCGAATACTGGGCTACCCATGGCTGAACCTCTGCCCTGCCCCCTGACGCTGCTGCACCAGCGCAAGGCTCTGCTCTGCCAGTGTGGCCAACGACGCCGCTATCTGCTCATGGGTGCAACGGCCCTCGGCGTCGAACAGCGCAGCGCCGGCAGTGTTGAGCGTTACGCCCAATGGCGTTGGCCAGCCCCGCAGTGCATGGACGATGGAGCGCAGGGCTCCCAAGGTGGTGTTACACCCCTGCCATCCGGCCGCTGTGACGATGCAACCCACCGCACGGCCATCCAGGTAGACGCGGCGATCCTGACGCAGGTCTTCCAGCAGGTCGATGGCGTTCTTCACCAATCCGGAAACGCCGCCGTGGTACCCGGGTGTTGCGAAGATCACACCATCGGCGGCACGCACCGCCTCGATCAACGCCACCTCGGCCGGGGTGCGCTCGGTCACCTGCGGATCGAAGCTTGGCAAGGCAGAGAGCTCGGCGCCACCGAACAAAATGGTCCGTGCGCCCAACTGCCGCGCGCGCTCCAAGGCACAACGCAGAGCCTTCTCGGTGCTGGACCCCGGCCGGGTGGTGCCGCCGATGCCGACGATCAGTGGCCGATCAGCATCATGCAATTGAACAGTACGTTTCATGACTCAAGCCTCCGGCTCAACGAAATTGCGGCATGACTTCGCGGGAGAACAGATCCAGCGACTGGTTGGCAAAGCCGATGCGCTGCTCAGTGAGCGGCCCATTGGTGAAGCCCATCAGTACGTTGCCGATGCCAAGCTGCTTGTGCTTGTGCAGTTCTTCGGCGACCTGCTCCGGTGTCCCGTGCAAGCACCAGGTCTTGATCCATTCCGGGCTGAAGCAGTCAGGGTGTGGGTGCAGCGAGACGCCGCTGAGCACTTCGGCGCGCTTGTTGTAGTGGTACTCGCGGTCGATGGCCTGCTTGTAGGCCTTGAGGATCTGCATGAGCTCCTCTTGCGCCTGCTCCGCACTAGGGGCCAGGTGCACGCATTGGTAGGTATGTGTGGTCCAGGACAGGCAATGTGCGACGACCTCCGGCGCATGACCGGCTTCGTGCAGCGCGTCGCGGTAGCGGTGGAAGTACTTGGTCAGCTCGGTGAACGAATCGGCACTGGCCGCCACTGGCGGGGTGAACGCCGGAATGAAGGCTGGCCAGCCCGAGTCGGCGGCCCGCTGCATGCTGGTTTCGCGCAGCGCCACCGGCATGATGCGGTTGAACTTCTTCTGGTAGGCCGTCGGCACGATGCGTTGCACGACGGCGCCCTTGTAGTGCGCGGTTTCGAAGGAGATTGGGGCGTCTTCCAGTTCCTTGTCCCAGAGGCGCTGGACCAGGTCGAGATTTTCCTGCAGCAAGGCCGAAGCATGCTTGTAGTTCACACCGAAGCCAATCATCTCCTCCGGTGTGGTCCCGCTGCCCACCCCCACCAGCAAACGCCCATCGGTCAACTGGTCAAGCAGATTCACCCGCTCGGCGAAACGCACCGGATGGTGCAGTGGCACCGTGGTGACCGACATGCCGAAATGTACTCGCTTGAGCTGCGCTGCCAGGTAGGCCGCGAACATGAACGGGTCGCTGGACATGGGGGCGTAGCCGGTGAAGTGGTGATCCGGCATGAACACCGCGTCGAAGCCCAACCGTTCGGCAGCGCAGGCATGCTCTACCAGGGCGTCCATGACGAAACGGTCTTGTTCAGGGGCGGTCGAGCGGCCGACCAGGAATGCTGAGAAGCGCATCATGTGTGTCCTCTTATTGTCATGATGAGTCGCTGGGCGAGGGCTGGGAGGCCGGCGGTACCGATTCGAACCCCGCAACAGAATTAGAATTCTCGTTCCAGTTTCGAGAGAATAGTCAGCAATCGCCGCGCGCGTCAATGCATCGACCGAGGAAAAAACCGTCGACCCGGAGGCTGCCCTGCCAGCACCGCGCACGCCTGTGCTCGTTGCGTTACCATGGCGGCTCATTCCCCGAGGTCGCCTGCAATGAGCAAACATGGCCAGACCATCCTGGTCGCCCTGCGCAAGATGATCGCTTCCGGTGAGTTGGCCGGCGGTGAGCGCTTGATGGAAGTTCCCACGGCGGAGCGCTTTGGCGTTTCGCGCATGCCGGTGCGCATGGCGTTTCGTACCCTTGAACAGGAAGGCTTGCTGGTCCGCCATGGCGGCAAGGGCTTTCAGGTTCGCGCACTGAGCGTCGAAGACCTTACCGGCGCCGTCGAGGTGAGGGGTGTACTCGAGGGCCTGGCAGCACGGCAGTGCGCCGAGCGCGGCCTGGACGCCAAAGCCATGGCCACGCTCAAGCAATGCCTGGACGAGGGCGACGCGCTGTTCGACAAGGGCTACATCACCGAGCAGGACCTAGCGGCCTACCACGACCTGAACGTGCGCTTGCATCAGGTAATCATCACCGGCAGTGGTAACCCGGCAATCGCCGAGGCACTGGCACGCAACGATCATCGGCCATTCGCATCGGTGTCGGCGCTGGCCTTCGACCGCGACGACATGGCCCGCGAATACCGGCGCTTCAACTTTGCCCATATGCAGCACCACTCGCTGGTCGACGCCTTGCGCAACCGTCAGGGCGCGCGCGCCGAAAGCATCATGCGCGAGCATGCCAATGCCACGCTGCGCTACGCCGAGGTGTTCGGCGCAGCCAGCACGGCAAGTGGCGTCCAGGTGATTTCCAGGGGCGACTAGACGCCCGTTACAGATCGAGCACCAGCATGGTTGTCCTAGCCCGTGAGCAACAGGGTGTGAACTGATCGTTGGCCGCCTGCTCGTCTTCGGTCAGGTACAGGTCGCGGTGTTCTGGCACGCCTTCCAGCACCCGGGTCAGGCAGGTACCGCATACGCCCTGCTCGCACGAAACGGCAATCGACACGCCATGACGCTCCAGCACCTGGACCACGGTCTTGTCTGCTGGGATCTCGAATACCTGACCGGTGCTGCCGAGCTTGACCGAAAACGCTCCGTCATCGCGGGTGTCTACCGGCTCGGCGGCGAAGTACTCCCGATGCAGCCGGGCATCTGGCCAACCGTGGCTGCGGGCACTGTCCAGCACATGCTGCATGAACCCACCGGGGCCGCAGACATACAGATGGTCCTGCGCCCCAGGGTTTGCCAACACCTGCGCCAGGTCGAGCCGCGTGTTTGGATGCGCGTCGAAATGCAGGTGAACCTGGCTGGCATACGCGGCGCTAGTCAGACGCTCGAGAAACGCCGCTCGCTCGTGGGAGCGTGCGCAGTAATGCAGTTCGAACTCCTCGCCCTGGCTCCACAATTGCTCCGCCATGCACAGGATCGGGGTGATGCCGATCCCGCCGGCAAACAGCAGACTGCGACTGGCCTTGGGGGCCAGGGCAAAGAGATTGCGCGGCTCACTGATCAGCAGGGACTGCCCCGTCACGACCTGCTCATGCAGGCAACGGGAGCCACCGCGTGAAGCAGCGTCGTTGAGAACGCCGATCAGGTAGCGATGGCGTTCCTGGGGGTGGTTGCACAAGGAATACTGGCGCACCAGCCCTCCTGGCAGGTGCACGTCGATGTGCGCCCCGGCGCTGAATGCGGGCAGCGGGTTGCCGTGGGCGCAGCTCAGTTCGTAGCTGCAGATACCTTCAGCTTCACGGGTACGGGATGTGACGACAACTTCAATCATGGCTCACCTTCCATTGACGGCCACCCGGTGGCCGTGCTGGACATCGACAGGGACGGTTACTGCGCGGTAGCGATCAGCTGTGCTGCGACGCCAGCCTGCTCCTGAGCCACCAACCGCTCCAGGATGCGTCGCGACTGCACGCCGCCTGCGTCGATATTGAGCTTGAGCAGAGTGCGCTGCGGGTTGGCGAGCAGGTTGGCTTGCTGCTGCTCGAGCATGTCCAGGTCTTCGCTGAAGATCTTCCCCTGCCCTTCCCGGATGCTGTCGGTCAACGCCTGGTCCTGCGGATTGAAATTGCGCGCCATGCCCCAGAAGTACCAGATTGAGGTCTCGGTTTCCGGCGTGATGAAGTCCACAACGATGCTCGACGCCTTGTGTTCGGGCGCTGCGTCATAGCCTCCCTTGCCCGCGAGCGCCACGCCCACTTCGATCAGTACGTGACTCGGCGGAGTGAAACGGCAGATCTGCCAGCGATCCACCGGCAGGTCGTCAGGCAGATGATTACCCCGCAAGGCCATGCGCCAGAACGGCGGTGCCATGATGTTTTCCATGTGCCGGGCCGTGACGACTTCGTCGCCATTGACCGTTGTCACCGGAGGCGCTTCATCGATCTCCTTCTGGCCGATGCTCGAAGCATGCACGTAGGTTTCATGGGTCAGGTCCATCAGGTTGTCGATCATCAGGCGATAGTCGCACCTGATGTGGAACAACCCACCGCCGTAGGCCCATTCTTCGCTCTCGGCCCACTCCAGGTGGCACAGGGTCGCGGGATCGGCCAGTGCCTGGTCGCCGGGCCAGACCCAGACGAAACCGTAGCGCTCAACCGTGGCATAGGCCTTGTTGCATGGGAAGCCCCGTACCCGCTGGCCAGGCATTTCGAGGGTCTTGCCATCGCAGCCCATGACCAAGCCATGGTAGCCGCAGACCAGGTTGCCGTTCTCGACATACCCCAAGGACAAGGGTGCGCCGCGGTGCGGGCAGAAATCCTCCACGGCGCAGACCTGGTCCTGCTGCCCGCGGTAGAACACCATTTTTTCCCCACAGATTTGTCGGCCTAACGGCTTCTCGGTGATTTCATCAGGGGTGCAAGCCACATACCAGGCGTTTTTCGGGAACATTTGACTCTCCGGCTATTTATTTTTGTGGATCCATTAACTGATACAGAAGCGAGAAAAGTCAAATTATTTAGGCAATGGAAACTTTTTGTGGATCCACAAATCGCATCAAAGGTCATGTTCCTCAGCTAAACGCACGCGCGCGCCCATGCCCTCACAGCGAGCGCGACAACAGGAGCAAGGCGTGGATTCAGGGCGGGGGCAGATGGCCAGTGCACCACCTCAGGTCAGGCAGTAGTACTCACTGGCCTGGGCAACGACCTCATGCTTGGCGTTGAACAGCCGAGCCTCGGGGGTGAACGCCATCGAGCGGCCTTCGAGCAAGTAGCGCTGGCCGGCCTCGAAATGCGCGTAGTGAAGCGTCAGGTAACAGACACGGGTGGAAGGACCGCCCATCATGCTCATGCTACCGCCACCGGCCACTTCGAAATCGAACCGTACGATCAGCTCATGGCTGCCAGGGGCGACCTCGAAGAAGCGGCCATCGCGCAGGCGCTGTTTGTCGAGCCGCTCGGCCAGCAGCAACCTGTCATTGGGAAACGGTGTGGAAAAATCGACCCAGGCCTTTTGCGGGTCTGCCACCGGCATCGGAGCCTGGCAGCCCGCGATGACGCTGGCAACGAGTAACAGCACTAACCTGCGCATGCTGAGTGTTCCGATAAGTGAGTCACCAGCATAACGCCGGGATAGCTCGCCAGCCAGTGAAAAAGCCAGGGCCGCATGCACACCCGGCAGCGGGACCTGCCCGCGCCGACGGATTCCTCGACCGCCTCAACTTTCCAGCAGCGACTGCCCCGCAATCTGGGCCAACCAGTACGTTACGTCCACCTCGTCAAGCTGCTCGGGACGCAGGAACCGCTCGCCATACTCGCGGTATACCCCACTGCTCAGGAACAGCTGAAGCAGTTGCCCGTCGACATGCCTGTCGCGCGCCATGGATACCAGGATCTTCACCGATTCGGACAGTGTCTTCGGCGCTTTGTACGGGCGATCGGCGGCGGTCAGTGCCTCGAAGATGTCGGCAATGGCCATGACCCGTTCGGCGAGGCTCAGCTGGTCCTCGCCCAATCGGCGCGGGTAACCATTGCCATCCATGCGCTCGTGGTGGTTGCCGGCGATGGCAGGCACGCGCCGCAGCTGCCGTGGAAACGGCAAGGCACTGAGCATGATGATGGTCTGCACGATGTGTTCGTTGATCTTGAAGCGTTCCTCGTCGTTCAGCGTTCCCCGCCGAATCGACAGGTTGTACAGCTCGCCATGGTTGCTGGCATTGGCCGGCAGGCGCATGTCGAACCCCCACAGGTTGCGCGGGTCGTCGTGGGTCACGGGGGGCTTGCGCGGGCCCCAGGGTACGCGGTGCTCGTCCCGGTCAGCCAGCAATGGCTCCTCCACCGGCAGGGGCACCGGCGCCAGGCCAGCAAAGCGCTGCTCTTCATCGCGTGAAATGCCCAGACGGTCATCGAAATGCCGTTGCCAGCGGCGTTGGCCTATACGCTGCAACCGCTCGACATCTTCGTCCTGCATGAACTCCCCGCCAATGTTGGCCTTGGCGACGAACGCGAACTCATCCTCCAACTGTGCCTGGTACAGCTCCAGGGTGCGCTGCAGCCCTTGCCGGTCGCCGCCGGCGGCCAGCCCTTGCCAGTAAGCAAGCTCAGCATCGCGCCAGAGCACCTCAAAGCGCATGCGCACCTCGTGGATACGGTTGTACAAGGTCTCCAGCTTGGTGGCCTTGTCCACCACATATTCGGGGCTGGTGATCTTGCCGCAATCGTGCAACCAGGCCGCCACGCGAAACTCGTAGCGTTCACTTTCGCTCATGGCGAAGTCGGCGTAGGGGCCCGTTTCGGCCTGCACGGCCTTGTCCAGCAGCATCTGCGCCAATTGCGGCACCCGTTCACAATGGCCGCCGGTGTATGGGCTCTTGGCGTCGATGGCGTCGGCCAGCAACTTGATCATGGCATCGAGCAGTCGCTGCTGTGCCTCGATCAGCTGGCGCGTCTCGATGGCGACGGCGGCGGCACCGGACAACTCTTCGACAAAGCGTCGAAACGGCTGGCGTACTTCTTCGCGGGCGTGCTGGCTGTTCAATTGCAACACCAGGATGCCGAGCAGCGCCTGGCTGCGATCGTTGAGCACCACCGCCAGGCTCTCCCCACGCAGCTCCAGGGCATGGGCCACGGCGCTGGCCAGATCGTCGCGCTCATGGTCGTCGAGGGCCAGCTCTGCCGGGTACCCCTCGCCTTGGCAGGCGGCCAGGCGCAACGAGGCGCCCTCGGCGTCGAGCAGGTAAACCGCACCGGCACTGACTCCAGCGGCATTCACCAAGTGGGTGAGCACCCCGTCGAGCATGCGCTCCAGCTGGCTTTCTCGGCTCAGCGCCAGGGTGATCGCCTGGAAGCTGCGAATGGTGACGGACATGCGGCTGAGCACATGGCTCAGCTCACGCACCTCGGACACCCGCGAAGACACCCCAACTTCACGACTGAAATCGAAACTGGCCAGCGCCCGCACCTGCTCGGCGAGCAGGCGCAGCGGGCGCCCGATACGACGTCCGAGCAGCCCACCCAGCAACAGCAGTATGGCCATCAGTGCCAGCGTCCACAGCACTTGCTCGACCAGCACCGTGCGCGCTCCGGCCAGTAGCTCTCGAGCAGGCACGGCGATCAGCACCTGCAGTTCCTGGCCAGCCAGGGTGGTGAAGCGCACTCGCATGCCGTACCAGGTCTGCCCCTGCAGTTCGTACGGCTGTGGTCGGCTGCCCTGGGGCAAGTCAGTGTATATCCGATCGAGGCTGGGGATACCCAGTTCCGAAAGGCGCGACAGGCGCACCGCTTCGCCCTCGCGCACGATTACGCGCGCAAGGTCCGGGTAAGCCACCACATTGCCCTGGTCGTCGACCACGGCGATTTCGGTGCCAGCGGTGATGCGTAGGTCACGGCTCTGGCTCGCCAGGTCGTCGACCGACACATCCATGCCGATCACAGCCCCACCATCGCGGCTGCGCTGGGCCATGGTCAGGCCGATCTGGCCGGTGGTGAAGAACACGTAGGGGTGGGTCAGCACGGTCTGTGCCTGGCTTGAGGCTTCGACGAACCAGGGGCGCTGACGTGGATCGTAGTGGTAATCCGGTTTGACCCGAGATTCGAGCAAGGTCAGGGCACGGTCGTAGAACCGCCACTCGCCCAGCATCGCCCCGCCCTCCCCCAGGCTGACGCTCTGCACCAGGAACTCCGTGCCTGGCGGTGCGGCGAAGCGCTCGAGCAACTGCGCCGTGCGCAGCGGGCGAAGCAGCATGAACTCGCCATTGGGGTAACCGACGTAGGCAGCGCTGAGCATCGGGTTGGCGTTGAGGCTTTCGACCAGCTGGGCCAATTGCTGCAGACGGGGGGCCAAGCCACTGGCGGACGGGTTGACGGCAAGCAGGCGAATGCTGCTTTGCACTGGGTCGACCAGGCGACGGGCGCGCTCATCGATGGTCCGGGCGAATTGCTCGGCCGTGTCGCCGGCTGCGGCCACCAGCGTCTGCTGTATGGCGCGATAGCCCTGCCAGGCCAAGCCAACACCCAGTACCAGCATGCCCAGCATGATCGCCAATGCCACCAGCCACTGCAGGGAAACACCCCGTCCTGGGTTGTTCATGGGGGTGTCTCCCTGGCACAAGCCGGTTCGACCGCACGAATCACCTTCACAAGACGCGCCACCAGGCGGCCTGCCAGCCAAGCTGCACGACCCATCGACACCTCGCCCATGCCGGGTATTCCATGTATTGCGGTTTCAACAGTGTAATCAGCGATTGCAAACGTGCCGGGTTAATGTCGAAGGGTGCAAGCCTCTTACCCGAAAGCTGGCGTCGTCGCCGCCATCCCCGAGACGCCAAAAGGAGATGGGCTTTGGCTCCGGGCGCCGTTATCAGAATTTCTGATCACGATTGTCTTTTATCGTCAGCCAACTGAGGCATAGATTCGGCGCCAATAATTGTACGACCCACGGTGGCATCCATGTCCTTCCCGCACGCAACCTCCACCTCGCTCGCTTCGCTGCTCGAACGCTCCAGCCAGTCCAGCCCTTCGCTCAACGAAGACCAGGCCCATGCCTTGCTGCGTGAGCACTATGACCTCGACGGGACGCTACAGGCCCTTGGCAGCCAGCAGGACCTCAACTACCGGGTCGATAGCCCGCAGGGGCGGTATGTGCTCAAGGCCTGCCATGGCACCTACGCCCAGATCGAGCTCGAAGCGCAACACGCGGCACTGGCGTACCTGCGTGACCAGGGATTGCAGGTACCCGCCGTGCGCACGGCACGCAATGGCCGGGCGCTGCTGGCCGTCGAGGTAGGCGGCCAGCCGTTGCGTGCACGCTTGCTCGACTATCTGGACGGGCAACCTCTGACTCGTCTGGCGCACCTGCCCGCCTCGGTCGTTGCCGAATTCGGCGCGCTGTGCGCCCGGGTCGACAAGGCCCTGGCCGGCTTCGACCATCCGGGGCTGGAGCGCACCCTGCAATGGGACCCTCGCCACGCCCTGGCACTGATCGAACACCTGCTCCCCGTGCTGAAGGACCCTGCGCGCCGGGACCAGGTATCGCGCCTGGCACAGCAGGCGGCCAAGCGCCTGGAACCGCTGGTCGAGCACTTGCCGAGCCAAGCCGTGCACCTGGACATCACCGACGACAACGTCGTCTGGGGCCGCGATGCCGAACGTCACTGGCAAGTGCAAGGGGTGATCGACTTCGGCGACCTGCTGCGCACCTGGCGCATCGCCGACCTGTCGGTGACGTGCTCGGCCCTGCTCCACCACGCCGAGGGCGACCCGCTGCGTATCCTGCCGGCGATCAGTGCCTACCAGGCGCTAAACCCACTTCACGACGCCGAGGTACATGCCCTGTGGCCGTTGGTGCAACTGCGTTCGGCGGTACTGGTCCTGAGCAGCGAACAGCAACTGGCGGTCGACCCAGCCAACCAGTACACCCGTGACAACATCGCCCACGAATGGGAAATCTTCGACACCGCCTGTGCCGTGCCCGCCGCACTGATGGAGGCGGCAATCCTGCACGCCGCCGGCAAACCCCAGGCCACCGTGGACTTCGCCGGCTGCCTGCCCCTGATTCCCGCCCTGGCCGGACAGGCCGTGAGCCGGGTCGACCTGGGTGTGCTCAGCCCGCACTGCGAGGCTGGCAACTGGGAGCAGCCCGGTTTCGACCAGCACGTACTGACGGCCCAGCCCGCCCCCGCGTGCAGCCTGCATGGCCAGTTCCGTTTGTCGCAAACCCACATCGACCGCCCTGACGAACCGGCGACCTGCGCCCTGGGCGTAGAGCTCAATCTGCCGAACGGTAGCCTTGTGCAGGCGCCGGAGGCCGGCACCTGGCAGCGTACCGGCGATGGTCGCGGCTGCCTGCGCACCGCCACCTGGACCCTGTGGCTCAGTGGCCTGGAAGATGCCCCCGAGCATGGCCAGGCCTTGGCCAAAGGGCAGGCCTTGGGCAGCAGCTGCGGTTTTCTCAGCGTCCAGCTGTGCCTGGACGAAGGCTTGCAACCGCCATTCTTTGCCGCGCCCTCACAGGCCGCTGCCTGGCTGGCGCTGTGCCCCTCACCGGCAGCCTTGCTGGGCCTGGACTGCGATGCCGAACCGCTGCCCGACCCGCAAGCCCTCCTGGCGCGCCGCGACGCCAGCTTCGCCCGCTCGCAGAAGCACTACTACACCCAGCCGCCCCACATCGAGCGCGGCTGGCGCAACTACCTGATCGACATGCAGGGCCGCTCTTACCTGGACATGCTCAACAACGTCGCAGTGTTGGGCCACGGTCACCCGCGCATGGCCGCCGAGTCGGCGCGCCAGTGGTCGCTGGTCAACACCAACTCGCGCTTCCACTACGCGGCCATCGCCGAGTTCTCCGAACGCCTGCTGGAACTGGCGCCCGAGGGCTTCGACCGGGTGTTCCTGGTCAACAGTGGCACCGAGGCCAACGACCTAGCGATTCGCTTGGCCTGGGCCTATAGCGGCGGACGTGACCTGCTCAGCGTGCTGGAGGCCTACCATGGCTGGTCAGTGGCCACCGATGCCATTTCCACCTCCATCGCCGACAACCCGCAGGCCCTGGAAACCCGACCGGACTGGGTGCACCCGGTGCAGGCGCCGAACACCTTCCGCGGGCGCTACAAGGGCCCGGACAGCGCCGCCGATTACTTGCGCGATGTCGATGCCAAGCTCGCCGACCTCGATGCCCGTGGCCGCCAACTGGCTGGATTCATTTGCGAGCCGGTGTACGGCAATGCCGGCGGCATTTCCTTGCCAGCGGGTTACCTGCAGGCGGCCTACGCCAAGGTCCGTGCTCGCGGTGGCGTGTGCATCGCCGACGAGGTACAGGTGGGTTATGGACGCTTGGGCGAATACTTCTGGGGCTTCGAAGAGCAAGGCGTGGTGCCGGATATCATCACCATGGCCAAGGGTATGGGCAACGGCCAACCCCTGGGCGCGGTCATTACCCGCCGCGAAATCGCCGAGGCACTGGAGGCAGAGGGCTACTTCTTCTCCTCGGCAGGCGGCAGCCCGGTCAGTTGCCGCATCGGCATGGCGGTGCTGGATGTGCTGCATGGCGAAGGACTGCTGGACAATGCGCGGGAGGTCGGGCGTTACTTCAAGGCGCGCCTGCAGGACCTGGTCGACCGCTACCCCTTGGCTGGCGCCGCCCATGGCTCGGGCTTCTACCTGGGGCTGGAGCTGGTGCGCGACCGGCAGACCCTGGAGCCAGCCACCGAAGAAACCACCGCGCTGTGCAACCGCCTGCGCGACCTCGGCATCTTCATGCAGCCGACCGGCGATTACCTGAACATCCTCAAGATCAAACCGCCGATGTGCACCACGCGGGCCAGCGTCGACTACTTCGTCGACAGCATCGAGCGGATCCTGCAGGAAGGCCTGTAGCGGTCCTTCAGCCTTGCCCACCGGTGCGCCCGGTGGGCAAGGCCGATAGTTGTGATAGCGCCCTCTTGTGTTCATAATTTCTATCAATAAAACACAAGCGTCATCAGGTTTCCTGACAATGGCATTCACGAGCGATTCCCTGGCCGTGTTCCTCGCCGTGCTGGACGGCGGTTCATTCTCTGCGGCCGCCCGCAAGCTTGGCCGCGTACCCTCGGCGGTGAGCATGGCCATCGGCCAACTGGAAGCCGAACTGGACTTGGCCCTGTTCGACCGCGCAACCCGCAAGGCCCTGCCCACCAGCGCGGCGCTGGCACTCGAGCCCCAGGCCCGGCAGGTGATCTGCCAACTGAACCTGCTGGATGCCCAGGCCCTGCAATTGCACAAAGGGCTGGAAAAGCGCCTGACCATCGCCATGGCACCCGAACTGCAGACCGGGCGCTGGAGCCAACCACTGGAGATGCTGGCGAACGCGTTTCCCAACCTGGAGATCGAGGTCCGCTCTGCCACGCAATCGGAAGCCATTCGCCTGCTGCATGAGGGCAGCGTGCAACTGGCTCTGGTGTTCGAGCGACCCGGCATCGACGAGCGCGAGTCCTTTCTCGAAGCCGGTAGCCAACTGCTGGTGGCGGTCGCCTCGCCACGTCACCCCGCCGGTCAGCACAGCGGCACACCGCTGCCTGAGGAACAGCTTGCCGAACAGCGGCAGATCATCGTGGCGTCCGGCAACCCTACCGGGTCCGACCCGCGCATGGTGCTGTCCCGGCGCATCTGGCTGACCGACAGCTACCTGGCCACGCTCGACCTGGTGCAATCCGGCCTGGGCTGGGCCTATCTGCCGCAGCCGCTGGTCGAGCCACTGATCGCCTCCGGCGCATTGGCCGAGGTGCGCTTCGACAACATGGCCAGCCGCCTGCGGCTGTGGGTGGATATCATCTGGATCAAGTCCCGACCACTGGGCCTTGGCGCACGCCGTTATCTGGACGCCATGCGCCATTGCTTCGAACGAGAACCGCCCAGGTCCTGATTGCTTGCGTCCAACTGCTTTCTTTCGATTAAAAAGAATGCTCCCATGGGCTTTCGATAAACCACAACGAAAAAGCGCCCTACCCGCCTCGACGACGGGCTTGCGCGCCGATTGATCGAAAGCGGCCCACTACCTATGATGACGCTCCGCCAGATCCGCCATTTCATCGCCGTCGCCGAAACCGGCTCGATTTCCGCTGCCGCCCAGGCAGTGTTCATTTCCCAGTCCACCCTGACCCTGGCCATCCAGCAGCTGGAGGAAGAAATCGGCGTGCGTCTGTTCGACCGCCACGCCAAGGGCATGACCCTCACGCACCAAGGCCACCAGTTCCTGCGCCAGTCGCACCTGATCCTGGCCACGGTGGAAAACGCCAAGCGCAGCCTGCAACAGAGCACCGACCAGGTCACCGGCAGCCTGACCATCGGCGTTACAAGCCTGGTGGCCGGCTATTACCTGGCAGACCTGATCAACCGCTTCCAGCGCGCCTACCCCAACGTGCGCACTCGGGTGGTGGAGGACGAACGTCCCTACATCGAACACTTGCTGGTCAGCGGCGAGATCGACGTTGGCGTGCTGATTCTGTCCAACCTCGAAGACCGTCACGCGTTGCAGACCGAAGTACTCACCCACTCTCCACACCGGCTGTGGCTGCCGCCGCAACATCCATTGCTGGAACGCGACAGCATCGCCCTGGCCGATGTGGCGGGCGAGCCATTGATCCAGCTGAACGCTGACGAAATGGGCCTGCATACCCAGCGCATCTGGTCCCGTGCCGGGCTTGTACCGCAAGTGACCCTGCGCACGGCCTCGGTGGAGGCGGTGCGTAGCTTGGTTGCCGCCGGCCTGGGCTTGTCGATTCAGCCCGACATGACTTACCGCCCATGGTCATTGGAGGGCGACATCATCGAGGCGCGCCCACTGGTGGACCTTGGCGAGCCACTCGACGTCGGCCTGGCCTGGCGCCGTGGCACGGCGCGGCCGACGCTGGTCGACCCATTCCTCACCGTGGCCCGCGAACAGCCCAACGCCAAGCGCCTGTCGATCTGACAGCGTGTAGCATTCGATTTTTTCGAACGACGCTTTCAGTATTAAGCATTTGTCGTCCACTGGCCCGGACTCTAGTCTCTGTTGCCATAGCACAGGGCCAGTTCCGGGCTTCAACCTTGCGGAGCCTGCCTATGCCCCTCGACAACAAGACCGATAAACGACGAGCGTCCAAGATGACTGGTGCCCCCCTGCACACCGCGTTGCTGATCGACGGCCAACTGGTCGCAGGCCAGGGTATTGTCGAACCGATCATCAACCCGGCCAGTGGCCAGACCCTGGTCAGCATCGCCGAAGGTTCGCTGGATCAACTCGAAGCCGCCATCGCGGCCGCCCACCGGGCCTTCCCGGCCTGGTCACGCACCACCCCCGCCCAGCGCGCCAAGGCGCTGCTGGCCATCGCCGAAGCCATCGACCACTGCGCCGACGAACTCGCCCGGCTCGAAGCACTCAACTGCGGCAAACCGCTGCACCTGGCACGCCAGGACGACATCCCCGCCACCGCCGACGTATTCCGCTTCTTCGCCGGCGCCGTGCGTTGCCAGCAAGGCCAATTGTCCGGCGAATACATTCCCGGCCATACCAGCATGGTACGTCGTGACCCGGTCGGCGTGGTGGCCTCCATCGCGCCGTGGAACTACCCGCTGATGATGGCGGCCTGGAAAATCGCTCCGGCCCTGGCGGCCGGCAACACCCTGGTGTTCAAACCGTCCGAACACACCCCGCTGAGTATCCTGGCGCTGGCACCCACCCTGGCGCAGGTCCTGCCACCCGGCGTGCTCAATATCGTCTGCGGCGGTGGCGAAGGCATCGGCAGCCATCTGGTCAGCCACCCGAAGGTGCGCATGGTTTCCCTCACCGGCGATATCGTCACCGGGCAGAAGATCCTGCAGGCTGCCTCGCGCACCCTCAAGCGCACCCATCTGGAGCTTGGCGGCAAGGCCCCAGTGATCGTCTGCAATGACGCCGACCTGGCCGCCGTGGTCGAAGGTGTGCGCACCCATGGCTACTACAACGCCGGCCAGGACTGCACCGCCGCCTGCCGCATCTACGCCCAGGCCGGCATCCACGACCGTCTGGTCGCCGAGCTCGGCGATGCCGTGGCCAGTATTCGCTTCGCCCGCAAGCGCGACGCCGACAACGAGATCGGCCCATTGATCAGCGCCCGCCAGCGCGACCGCGTGGCCAGCTTCGTCGAACGCGCCCTGGGCCAGCCGCATATCGAACGGGTCACCGGCGCTGCCGCGCATTCGGGAGTGGGCTTCTTCTACCAGCCCACCCTGCTCGCCGGCTGCAAGCAGCAGGATGAGATCGTCCAGCGCGAAGTGTTCGGCCCAGTGGTCACGGTGACCCGCTTCGATCAGCTGGAACAGGCGGTGGACTGGGCCAACGACTCGGAATACGGCCTGGCTTCATCGGTGTGGACGCAGAACCTGGACAAGGCGTTCCAGGTCGCCAACCGCTTGCAGTATGGCTGCACCTGGATCAACACCCATTTCATGCTGGCCAGTGAAATGCCCCACGGCGGCCTCAAGCGCTCGGGGTATGGCAAGGACCTGTCCAGTGACTCGCTGCAGGACTACAGCGTGGTTCGCCACATCATGGCGCGCCACGGCCAGCAGCTGGAGTGAACGCGCCTGCCGGCACATCCCAAGCGACAACAACAAGAGGAACTCACCCGATGCGCAAGACCGTACTACTCAGTGCCATCACCACCGCCCTACTGGCCAGCGCCGGCACCCAGGCCGCTGAGGCCTTGAAGGAGGTCGGCGCGGGTGAAGGCCGCCTGGACATCGTCGCCTGGCCCGGTTACATCGAGCGTGGCGAGTCCGACAAGCAGTACGACTGGGTCACCCCATTCGAAAAGGAAACCGGCTGCCAGGTCAACGTCAAGACCGCCGCCACCTCCGACGAGATGGTCAGCCTGATGGCCAAGGGCGGCTATGACCTGGTCACCGCTTCAGGTGATGCTTCGCTGCGGCTGATCTACGGCAAACGCGTGCAGCCGATCGACCCTGCGTTGATTCCCAACTGGAAGAACATCGACCCCAGGCTCAAGGATGCGGCCTGGTACGTGGTCGACGGCAAGACCTACGGCGCCCCCTACCAGTGGGGCCCGAACCTGTTGATGTACAACACCCAGGTGTTCCCCACTCCGCCGGACAGCTGGAAGGTAGTATTCCAAGGCCAGGACCTGGCCGACGGCAAGCCGAACAAGGGCCGCGTGCAGGCCTACGACGGTCCGATCTACGTCGCCGATGCCGCGCTGTACCTCAAGGCCACCCAGCCGCAGTTGGGCATCACCGACCCCTATCAACTCGACGAGAAGCAGTACGCCGCGGTGATCGAACTGCTGCGCAAACAGCGTGAACTGATCCATCGTTACTGGCACGACACCACGGTGCAGATGAGCGACTTCAAGAACGAAGGCGTCGTGGCCTCCAGTGCCTGGCCGTACCAGGCCAACGCACTCAAGGCCGAGGGCCAGCCCATCGCCACCGTTTTCCCCAAGGAAGGCGTTACCGGGTGGGCCGATACCACCATGCTGCATGCCGAGGCCAAACACCCCAACTGCGCCTACAAATGGCTGAGCTGGTCGCTGGAGCCCAAGGTACAGGGTGACGTCGCTGCCTGGTTCGGCTCGGTCCCGGCAGCCCCCGAAGGCTGCAAGGCCAGTGCCTTGCTGGGTGCCGAAGGCTGCGCCAGCAACGGCTACAACCAGTTCGACAAGATCGCGTTCTGGAAAACCCCAGTGGCGGAGGGCGGCAAGTTCGTGCCCTACAGCCGCTGGACCCAGGATTACATCGGGATCATGGGCGGCCGCTGAGCGACGGCTTTCCCGGCGCCTGGCAGCACGCGTCAGTGAGTGCCAGGCGCGCCAGCCCCACACCGAACTACCTGCATAGCGATTTCCCGTCCTTCAGAGCAACGGGCAGGGCCCTGCTACGCCGGATTCCTGCCCCTTGGAGCGTGCACCATGACCACCCCCGCTGTTCAGTTCACCCAGGTTTCCCGCCAATTCGGCGAGGTGAAAGCCGTTGACCGGGTGTCCATCGACATCAAGGACGGCGAGTTCTTCTCCATGCTCGGCCCATCGGGCTCGGGCAAGACCACCTGCCTGCGCCTGATCGCCGGCTTCGAGCAACCCAGCGCAGGCTCGATCCGCATCCACGGTCAGGAAGCCGCCGGTCTGCCGCCCTATCAGCGCGACGTCAACACGGTGTTTCAGGACTACGCGCTGTTCCCGCACATGAGCGTGCTGGAGAACGTCGCCTATGGCCTGAAGGTGAAAGGGGTTGGCAAGGCTGACCGCCTGCAGCGTGCCGAAGAGGCGTTGGCCATGGTGGCCTTGGGGGGTTATGGCCAGCGCAAGCCGGTGCAGCTTTCCGGCGGGCAGCGCCAACGCGTGGCCTTGGCCCGCGCCCTGGTCAACCGCCCACGCGTACTGCTGCTGGACGAACCCCTGGGCGCGCTGGATCTCAAGTTGCGCGAACAGATGCAGAGCGAGCTGAAGAAACTGCAGCGCCAACTGGGCATCACCTTCATCTTCGTGACCCACGACCAGAGCGAAGCGCTGTCGATGTCCGACCGCGTGGCGGTGTTCAACAAAGGCCGCATCGAGCAGGTCGACACCCCTCGCAACCTGTACATGAAGCCGGCCACACCGTTCGTGGCGGAATTCGTCGGCACCTCGAACGTGCTGCGCGGCGACCTCGCCCGCGCCCTGACCGGCAACGCACAGCCGTTTTCCATCCGTCCGGAACACATCCGCTTCGCCGACGGCGAACGCGGCGCCAGCGACATCGAGATCAGCGGCCTGCTGCACGACATCCAGTACCAAGGTGCGGCGACCCGCTACGAAATCCGCCTGGACAACGGTCAGAACCTCTGCCTCAGCCAGGCCAACAGCCAGTGGGCCGACAGCCACCTCCCCCACCAGCCGGGCCAGCAGGTGACCGCTCGCTGGTCGCGCGCGGCCATGGTGGTGCTCAACGAGGGCGCATGACATGGAACTGACCCTCAATGCACCGGCTACGGCGACAGCCAATGGCCCGCTGCGACGCCTGTCGAACCTGCTGTACCGCAAGCCGACCCTGTACCTGTCGCTGCTGCTGGTACCACCGCTGCTGTGGTTCGGCGCAATCTACCTGGGCTCGTTGCTGACCTTGCTGTGGCAGGGTTTCTACACCTTCGACGACTTCACCATGATGGTGACCTCGGACTTTACCTGGTCCAACTTCACCTCGCTGTTCAACCCGGCCAACTTCGACATCATCCAGCGCACGGTGCTGATGGCCGTGGCGGTATCCGTCGCCAGCGGCGCGGTGGCCTTCCCCATCGCCTACTACATGGCACGCTACACCCACGGCAAGACCAAGGCGTTTTTTTACATCGCCGTGATGCTGCCGATGTGGGCCAGCTATATCGTCAAGACCTACGCCTGGACCCTACTGCTGGCCAAGGGCGGCGTGGCGATGTGGTTCATCCAGCACCTGGGCCTGGAACCTGTACTGAACCTGCTGCTGGGCCTGCCGGGGCTGGGGGGCAATACCCTGTCCACCTCCAGCTTCGGGCGCTTCTTGGTGTTCGTGTACATCTGGCTGCCGTTCATGATCCTGCCGATCCAGGCCTCTCTCGAACGCCTGCCGCCTTCGTTGCTGCAAGCCTCGGCCGACCTGGGGGCACACCCGCAGCAGACCTTCTTCCAGGTCATCCTGCCGTTGTCGGTGCCTGGCATCGCCGCCGGTTCGATCTTCACCTTCAGCCTCACCCTGGGCGACTTCATCGTGCCACAACTGGTGGGTCCACCCGGGTTCTTCATCGGCAACATGGTGTACGCCCAGCAAGGCGCGATCGGCAACATGCCGATGGCGGCCGCCTTCACCCTGGTACCGATCGTGCTGATCGCCGTCTACCTGTCCATCGTCAAACGCCTGGGGGCCTTCGATGCACTCTGACTCCTCAACCCACGGCCAGGCTTCCTGGGGGCTGAAAGCCGCCGCCTGGGGCGGACTGGTGTTCCTGCACTTCCCGATCCTGATCATCTTCCTGTACGCCTTCAACACCGAGGACGCCGCCTTCAGCTTCCCGCCCAAGGGCTTCACCCTGCACTGGTTCAGCGTGGCGTTCGCGCGCCAGGACGTACTCGATGCCATCGTGCTGTCGGTAAAGGTCGCCGGCATCGCCACGCTGATCGCCATGGTGCTGGGCACCCTGGCCTCGGTGGCGCTGTACCGGCGCGACTTCTTCGGCAAGGAAGGCATCTCGCTGATGCTGATCCTGCCGATTGCCTTGCCCGGCATCATCACCGGTATCGCCCTGCTGTCGGCGTTCAAGTCACTGGGCATCGAGCCGGGCATGCTGACCATCGTCATCGGCCATGCCACTTTCTGCGTGGTGATCGTCTACAACAACGTCATCGCTCGCCTGCGGCGGACCTCCCAGAGCCTGATCGAAGCCTCGATGGACCTGGGCGCCGATGGCTGGCAGACCTTCCGCCACGTGATCCTGCCCAACCTTGGCTCGGCCTTGCTGGCCGGCGGCATGCTGGCGTTCGCCCTGTCATTCGACGAAATCATCGTCACCACCTTCACCGCCGGCCATGAGCGAACCTTGCCAATCTGGCTGCTGAACCAACTGGGCCGCCCCCGCGACGTCCCCGTAACCAACGTGGTCGCCATGCTGGTGATGCTCGTGACGATGCTGCCGATCCTGGGCGCCTATTACCTGACCAAAGGTGGCGAAGGCGTGGCGGGCAGCGGCAAGTAGCCGCGCCGTGGCACGCGCTTGAACACGACACCGACCGAATGTGCTCTACGCTCCCGAACTGGAGGTTCCACCGATGCAAACCAACCTGTTGATCAACGGCCAACTGGTCGCCGGCAAAGGCGAAACGCTTGCCGTCCTCAATCCGTCACTCGGCACCACTCTGATCGAGATCGCCGAGGCCACGCCTGCCCAGGTCGATGCCGCCGTTCAGGCTGCCGATACGGCCTTCGACAGCTGGTCGCAGACCGCGCCGAAGGACCGCTCGCTCCTGCTGTTGAAGCTGGCCGACGCCATCGATGCCAACGCAGCGGAACTGGCACGCCTGGAATCGAACAACTGCGGCAAGCCCTACAGCGCCGCGCTGAACGACGAACTGCCAGCCGTGGCCGACGTGTTCCGCTTCTTCGCAGGTGCCAGCCGTTGCCTGCAAGGTTCGGCCGCTGGCGAATACCTGCCGGGCCATACCTCGATGATCCGCCGTGACCCGGTGGGCGTGGTTGCGTCGATCGCCCCGTGGAACTACCCACTGATGATGGCGGCCTGGAAACTCGCCCCAGCCCTGGCCGCCGGCAACACCGTGGTACTCAAGCCGTCCGAGCAGACCCCGCTGACTGCCCTGCGCCTGGCTGAGCTGATTGCCGGTATTTTCCCGGCTGGCGTGGTGAACATCGTCTTCGGCCGTGGCCCAAGCGTCGGTGAGCCCCTGACCGCCCACCCGAAAGTGCGCATGGTCTCGTTGACCGGCTCGGTGGCCACCGGCAGCCGCATCATTGCCGGCACCGCTGACACGGTGAAGCGCATGCACATGGAATTGGGCGGCAAGGCCCCGGTGATCATCTTCGACGACGCCGATATCGACGCCGCCGTGGAAGGCATCCGCACCTTCGGCTTCTACAACGCCGGGCAAGACTGCACCGCGGCTTGCCGCATCTATGCACAGAAAGGCATCTACGCCAAGTTCGTGCAGAAGCTCGGCGAAGCCGTTGCCAGCATTCGCTATGGCGAGCAGGACGACCCGGACACCGAATTGGGGCCATTGATCACCCAGCAGCATCTGGAGCGCGTCGCCGGTTTCGTCGAGCGTGCCCGGCAGTTGCCGCACATCGAAGTGGTTACCGGTGGCAAGCGCGCCGAACGTGCAGGCTTCTTCTTCGAACCGACCGTACTGGCCGGCGCCCTTCAGGATGACGAAGTGGTGCGTCGCGAGATCTTCGGCCCGGTGGTATCGGTCACCGAGTTCGACGACGAGGCACAGGCCCTGGCCTGGGCCAACGACTCCGATTATGGCCTGGCCTCCTCGGTGTGGACCGCCGATGTCGGTCGCGCCCACCGACTGGCGGCGCGCCTGCAGTACGGCTGCACCTGGGTCAACACCCACTTCATGCTGGTCAGCGAGATGCCGCATGGCGGCGTGAAGCTGTCCGGCTATGGCAAGGACATGTCGATGTATGGCCTCGAGGACTACACGGCCATCCGTCATGTAATGTTCAAGCACTGACCACGGCTTGAAAAACAAGGCCCCGGCCAGCACCACCCTGCGACCGGGGCCTTGCTTCGACTGCCTTACTGAGTGAAGTCGATCACCATGCGACCAGTGATCTTGCCTTGCTCCATTTCATCGAAGATCTCGTTGATCTCTTCGATGCGGCGCAGGGCGACCTTCGGCACCACTTTGCCTTGCGCGGCGAATTCGAAGGCCTCGTGCAGGTCCTGGCGAGTGCCGACCAGCGAGCCGACCACTTCGATACCGTCCAGTACCAGGCGGGGAATGTTGAGGTCCATGCTGGCGGTCGGCAAACCGACCGCCACCAGTCGCCCGCCCGCGCGCAACGCGTCCACCGCTGAGTTGAACGCCGCCTTCGCCACGGCCGTCACCACGGCCGCATGAGCACCCCCGGTTTTCTCCTGGATGATCTTCGCGGCGTCTTCCTTGAGGGAGTTGATCGTCAGGTCCGCTCCCATTTCCCGTGCGAACGCCAGCTGGTCATCGTTGATGTCCACCGCAATGACCCTGGCATTGAAGACGTTCTTGGCGTACTGAAGGGCCAGGTTGCCCAGGCCGCCGAGGCCGTAGATGGCAATCCACTGTCCGGGGCGAATGTTGGAAATCTTCACTGCCTTGTAGGTGGTGACGCCAGCACAGGTGACGCTGCTTGCAGCAGCGGAGTCCAGCCCATCGGGCACCTTGACCGCGTAATCGGCCACCACGATGCACTCTTCGGCCATGCCACCATCGACGGTGTAGCCGGCGTTCTTCACCTCGCGGCACAGGGTTTCGTTACCGCTGTTGCAGTATTCGCAATGACCACAGCCCTGGTAGAACCAGGCGACACTGGCCCGGTCGCCTATTTTCAGCGAGGTGACACCCGGACCAACTTCCTTGACCACGCCGATGCCCTCATGACCCAGCACGACACCGGTCTTGTCACCGAAATCGGCGTTCTTCACGTGCAGGTCGGTATGGCAGACGCCACAGCACTCCATCGCCAGGAGCGCTTCACCGTGCTTCAACGGTCGCAGGGTTTTCTCGACCACTTCCACACGTTGCCCTTTTGCAACGACAGCAGCTTTCATACTCGCCTCCTTGTATTCCCACATGAGCTTGAGTGATCGCTCGGTCGGCTAGCCAACGAGCGTTGCCGGGCTTGCCGGCGGGTTACATCCAGCCCAGCCACGACCAATAGGTCCCGGCAAAGACCAACAACAGCACATAGCCGATCACACTGACCCAGATGCCAACCCGCGCGAACTGCCTGGGGGTGAAGGTATCGGTGCCCAGGCAGACCATGTTCTGCGGGGCGTTGATCGGCAGAATGAAACCGAAGCTGACGGCAAAACCGAGCAGCATGGTCATGCCTACCCGGCTGAAATCGCCGGGCAGCGTCTGCAGGACTGCAATGAGAATGGGCAGGAATGCCGACGTCAGCGCGGTGGCACTGGCAAAGCCCAGATGAATCAGAATCAGGAATGCACTGAGGATCGCGAACACGCCCAACGAGCCGACCTGGTCCAGCCCGGTGCGCTCGACCACCTGCGCGCCCAGCCACTGCCCTGCTTGGGTGCTGAGCAGGGCAGTACCCAGGCTGATGCCGACGCCGAACACGATCACCGTGCCCCACGGAATGCGCGCCTGCACATTCTTCCAGGTCATCACGCCAAAGCGCGGCAGCAACAGCACCACCAAGCCGACATAGGTGGTGGTCGTGGTATCGAACGGGTGCAGGCGCCCTTCCGTGGCCCAGGCCAGTAACAACAGCAGCGAGACCAGGCCCAGACGCTTCTGCGCGCCAGTCATGGGCCCTAGTTGCGTCAGGCTTTGGTTGACCCCCTCCATGCCGCCCGGCACCTTGTCGCTTTCCGGTGGCAGCAGTTTCAGGACCAGCACCACCAGCACCAGCGACATGATCACCGCCCACGGCGCGCCGGCCATCAGCCAGTCGATCCAAGACACCCGCTGCCCGAGCATCTTGTCCATGAAGCCCACCGTCAGCAGGTTCTGGGCCGCGGCGGTCTGGATCCCGATGTTCCAGATGCTGGTGCCCTGGGCGACGATGATCATGATGCCTGCGGCGATGTTCGAACGTGCCGAAACCCCAAATGCCGCGATCACCCCCATCATGATCGGCACCACGCAGGCGCTGCGCGCGGTGGCGCTGGGCACCACCAGGCTCAACAGCACGATCACCGCCATCGATCCCAGCAGCACACGCTGGGTGCTGGCGCCGACCTTGCTCAGGGTGACCAGGGCGATGCGCTTGTCCAGCCCAGTGTGGGTCATCGCGGCAGCAATGAACAAAGCACCGACCACCAGCGCCAGCGCCGGGTTTGCAAAGCCGCTGAGCGCCATCGATACACCCGCCGACGACCCGTAGGTCACCGCGGGGTCTTGCAACGTGGGCGCAGTGCCCAACAGCACCGCCATGAGCGAGGTGATCATGATGGCGCTGGCTTCATAGGACACCGCTTCGGTGACCCAGACGATGACCGCGAACAACAGAATCGCCAGCATCCGCTGCCCGGCCACTGGCAGGGTGGCCGGCAGAGGCAGCAGCAAGACCACCACCAGTGCGATCACAGCGGCAACCAATCCGACGGGGAAACGGATGGCTTGCGGGGGCGTCTGCTGCAGGGGATGGTCCGTCATCGCGCTCTCACGGGCAGGGTTGGAAAAGCCAGTCTAGACAGTACTTGGCTGCAAAACCCTGTTGCAGGTCAGTAACCGTCGCAAAAACTGTTTTTTATGCCCGTCAGTCGCATGAACGAATCTTCATGTTGGCCATGAAGGCACTGACACCGGGGGCGAGCGGCATATCCAGGCCCGTGCGGTGCATCCGGTACCTTGAGGCTCCCGGCGACCTTGCGTAGCATCGCCCGCCCATCGCGGGGCAGGTCGGCGCTGGCAGGGACACCGCTCGTCAGCGGCTGCGCCGAACCTGTCCAAGCCTGCCTGCCCCGCGATCTTGCGTATTGCCCGAGACCCGACAGCCGAGCCCATGCCCCAGCCCATACCCCTGAAGGACCACGAAAAGGAAAAGCACCTGGTCAACCGTCGGCTGCTGGCCTGCGCCGCCCTGGTCTGCAGCCTGGTGGCCGTGCTGGTGGGACGGCTGTATGTGCTGCAGGTGGTACAGCACGACCAGCAGACCGCTGTTTCGGAAAACAACCGTGTGCATGTGCTACCCATCGCCCCCGAGCGCGGACTGATCTACGACCGCAATGGCGTGGTGCTGGCCGACAACAAGCCCAGCTTCGACCTGACCATGACCCGTGAACGGGCCGGCGATACGGCCAAGGTTCTCGATACCCTGGCCCAGGTCCTGAGCCTGTCCGAAGATGATCGCAAGCAGTTCGACAAGGACCTTCGTCGAGGCCGCAAGCCTTTCGAACCGGTGACCCTGATGGTGGGGTTGAGCGAGGAGCAGATCGCCCTGGTGGCGGTCAACCAATTCCGCCTGCCGGGCCTTGAGGTCGAGCCACAGTTCATCCGCGAATACCCCCTGGCCGAGCACTTCGCCCATTCGGTGGGCTATGTCGGGCGCATCAACGAAAAGGAAGCCAAGACCCTCGACAGCACTGAATACCGGGGCACCCAGTCGATCGGCAAGACGGGTATCGAGCACTTCTACGAAAGCCAGCTGCATGGCCACGTCGGGTACGAAGAGGTCGAAACCAATGCCCAGGGCCGTGTGATGCGAGTGCTCAATCACCAGGACCCGATTCCCGGCAAGGACATCGTCCTGAGCCTCGATGCGCACCTACAGTTGGCTGCGGAGAAGGCCCTGGGCGACCGACGTGGCGCCGTGGTAGTGCTGGACCCGGCCAATGGCGACGTGCTGGCGATGGTCAGCAACCCCAGCTTCGACCCTAACCTGTTCGTCAAGGGCATCAGTTTCAAGCAATACGCAGCCCTGCGCGACTCGATCGACCGCCCGCTGTTCAACCGCGTGCTGCGCGGTCTCTACGCGCCGGGCTCGACGGTCAAGCCGGAAGTCGCCATCGCCGGTCTCGACAGTGGTGTGATCACCCCCGGCAGCCGAGTGTTCGACCCCGGCTACTACGAGTTGCCCAACTACGATCACAAGTACCGCAACTGGAACCACAGCGGCGATGGCTGGGTGGACATGTACACCGCCATCATGCGTTCCAACGACACCTACTTCTACGACTTGGCACACAAACTCGGCATCGACCGGCTGCACGACTACATGAGTGAGTTCGGCCTGGGTCAGAAGGTGTCGCTGGACATGTTCGAGGAAGCGGCCGGCCTGATGCCGTCGCAGCAATGGAAACGTGCGACTCGCCGCCAGGCCTGGTTCCCCGGCGAGACATTGATTCTCGGGATTGGCCAGGGCTACATGCAGGTCACACCGCTGCAACTGGCCCAGGCCACCAGCCTGCTGGCCAGTAAAGGTGTATGGCACCGTCCGCACCTGGCCATGACCGTGGGCGGTGAAGCACCGGTGGACCCGAACCCGATGCCGAACATCGTGCTGCACGACCGCCATGCCTGGGACCAGGTGAACCAGGGCATGCAGATGGTCATGCACGACCCACGAGGTATCGCCCGCGCGGCGGCGGCTGGGGCGCAGTACCGGATTGCAGGCAAGAGCGGCACCGCGCAGGTGGTGGCGATCAAGCAAGGCGAGCGCTACAACCGTGACAAAACCCTGGAACGCCACCGCGACAACGCCCTGTTCGTCGGCTTCGCTCCGGCTGACCATCCAAGCGTGGTGGTGGCGGTAATGATCGAGAACGGCGAGGCCGGAGGCCGGGTGGCGGGGCCCGTGGTGCGCGAAGTGATGGATGCGTACCTGCTGGATGACCAGGGGCATTTGAAGCCGCAGTATGCCGGGACGCCGGTGGCCAAACAGGTCCCTCATACCTGACTACCCGGGGCAACCATCGACCTGAACGCCTGTACCGCCTTTCGAAACGGGCTGGTACAGGCCACGGGAATGTCAGGTCCGATCACCCCCACGGTCATCCCCGACGTCATGATTCACCCCATCATCCGCCCCCTGCCCCACGCTGTGGGGCCCACCCACATCATGGTTGGCTTCGTGATTCGCTTCGTGATTGGCCTCGTGGTTGGCCTCATGGCTGGCACCATCATCTGCCCCGTTGCGACCGCTCTCACCACGGCCCGAGCCGGCATTGCCGCCTTCGCCACCGTGTCCGCTGCCACTGCCGCCATGGCCACCGCCTGAGCCTCCGCCACCACCATGCCCTCCACCACCGCCACCGTGGCCGCCTCCGCCGCCTCCGCCGCCTCCATGGCCTCCACCGCCTCCACCGCCTCCACCTCCACCGCCGCCACCGTCTTTCGCATAAGCAGTGGATACGCCACCGAGCGAGTCCGGCACCCACACCGCCGATGCCGACAGCAAGCCGCCGATGGCCAACGCCAACAAGCATTTTTTAAGCATTGATGAGCCTCCGCCAGGAGTTGCACCGGGCAACTCAAGAATTGCGTCCCCCCATAGGGCGACTTGCCGACCAGCACGGCCTTCCTGCGTAGCGAACGAACGAGATCCATCAGGGCCTGCCGGGGAATATTGCAGAATGTTACTTATGCCCTGAGCGTAGATTCAGCGTGCCGCTTGTCATCAACCGGCCATCAGAATCCTCAAGCACCGTCGCTTCGCCGCCATTCACTACCCAGGAAGCTCACGCCCTTTTCCCTCAGCAACTCCACCATCGAGCTTGCCGCCGGTGGCAAATACCCTTGAGCGCGCACCGATACCGCAACGGTTCGCCGCATCGTGGTCTCCTCCAGCGGCACCTCGCGCAAACCCGAACGGCCCAGACCGTGCTCCAGCGTTTCCCGCGCCACGAAACTCAGCAGACGGGTGCGGGCGATCAGCCGGGGTAGAAGCGAAATCGAATTGGTCTCGATCTGTACCTGCGGGGAAGGCAATTGCTGGGCCATGAACACGTTGTCGATCCAGCGCCGAGCCGTGACCGTGGGGCCACCCAACACCCAGCGATAGCGGCACAGGTCCTTCAAGGTGATGGGGCCGGCAAACACCGGATGGTCCTCGCTGGCCACGACCACTGCTTCGTCTTCAACGATCGGGTAGGTGGTGAACTGCGGGTCGTCGGCGATCTGCGGCGAGATGATCACATCCAGCTGGCCAGAGCGCAGCGACTCCTTGAGCACATCGTCCTGAGCGATGGACAGTTTCAGCGTCAGCTCCGGCGCCCGCTCAAGCAGGACCGCCGTCAGGTTCGGCAACAGATGATCGGCCATGCTCGCGGCGCAGCCAAGGCGAATGTTGCCCACCAGCCCGCTGGCGAAATCGCGCACTTCACGCTCGGTTTGCGCGATGTTCATCTGCAATTGCTTGCCACGGGCCAACAGCAGCTTGCCGACTTCGGTCAGTTTGATCCGCCGCCCATCCCGCTGGAACAGGCGCGTGCCCAACGACTCTTCAAGACGCTGGATGCTCTTGCTCAGCGCGGGCTGGCTGCGATTGAGCTGTTCGGCAGCCCGGCCCAGATGCCCGAGTTCGGCGATGGTTTCGAAATACGTCAGGTCGCGAAGGTCCATGATTCATGAATTTCAGTTATGGATTCATCAAAAGTAGAAAATAGACTTGATCGGTTGCCCCGTCGATACTTTTCCCCGCACACCGCGTTATCGCTGCACAAGGAGTCTCGACCTTGCAGACCTCTGCCTCCGGCAACCCCAAGACCTTCGTCAAATGGTTCGCGCTACTGATAGGCGCCGGTGCCTTCGGCCAGTTGTTGCATACCCTGTCCGTACCGGCAGGCTTGTTCCTCGGCCCCATGCTGGTGGCCATCGTGTTCGGTATAGGCGGTGCGCGCCTGTCTCTACATCGTCAGGCGTTTCGTTTCGGCCAAGGTTGCGTCGGCCTGCTGGTGGCGCACGCGGTGAGCTGGTCGGTATTGATCTCGATGGCGCAGTCCTGGCACCTGATGCTGGTCGCCACCTTCATCACCGTGGCCCTGAGCGCCTTGGTGGGCCTGGGCACGGTGCGCTTTGGCGGCATTCCCGGCAGTACCGCTGCCTGGGGCACCGCTCCTGGCGCTGCGTCGGCGATGGTGTCGATGGCTGAGGAAAACGGCGCAGATGGCCGCGTAGTGGCCACCATGCAGTATGTGCGCGTGGTGTGCGTGGTGATGATCGGCTCGCTGGTCAGCCACCTGCTGGGCGCCACGCCGGGGCCTGGCGCGGCGGCGAACGCCCCTGCGATCAGCGAGGCACCGCATCTGCTCAATAGCCTGCTCAGTGTTGGCGTGGTGGTGGTCGGCATTGCCGCCGGCAACCGAATGCCCGCGGGGGCTCTGCTGATGCCATTGTTGCTCGGTAGTGCGCTGCAGCTGAGCGGGTTGCTGACGATCACCCTGCCCGAACCCTTGCTGGCCGTGGCCTATGGCGCCATTGGCTGCTACATCGGCCTGCGCTTCGACCGGCAGACCGTACGCTACGTGTGGACACACCTGCCGACCATGATAGCTGGAGCCTTGGTGCTGATCGTGCTGTGCGCTGCCTGCGCCTGGCTGATGGCCAAGGCGATGGGCAGCGACTTCCTGTCGATGTACCTGGCCACCAGCCCCGGTGGGCTGGATGCCATGGCGATCATCGCGGTTGAGACCCATGCCGATGTCGGCCTGGTGCTGGCCATGCAGACCTTGCGTTTGTTCGGAGTGATTCTCACCGGCGCCTACTGCGCGCGGCAGATCATACGGCTTACCCAGGCGCCCCGTCCTTAGGGTCTGTATGAAACGTCTTGAGACGAAGGTCAGGCAAGGCGAAAACAGCCGAGGAAGCGGAGTTTACAGCTTGTAAATGAGCATTCCGAGGCTGTTTTCAACGCAGCGTCACCGAGTATCAAAGCTTTACGTACAGAGCCTAGAGCCCACCCGCCGCCAAGGCCTGCCAGTCTTGCCGGTCAGCCTTTCAATGCCGCCTCGATGGCAGCCACATCGATCTTGCCCATGGTCATCATCGCCTCGAACGCTCGCTTGGCCGCTGCGGGATCAGGGTGACTGAAGGACTCGAGCAACACTCTGGGCGTGATCTGCCATGACACCCCCCACTTATCCTTGCACCAACCACACACGCTTTCCTGGCCGCCGTTGCCCACGATGGCGTTCCAGAAACGGTCGGTTTCGGCTTGGTCTTCGGTACAGACCTGGAACGAAAACGCCTCGGTCTGCTTGAACGCCGTGCCCCCATTGATGCCTACGCAGGGTAAGCCCATGACGATGAATTCCACAGTGATCACGTCGCCGACCTTGCCCGAGGGGAAGTCAGCCGGCGCCTTGTGCACGGCGACTACCCGACTATCGGGGAAAACACTGGCATAGAAGTTCGCCGCTGCTTGCGCATCCTTGTCGAACCAGAGGCAGAGGGTGTTCTTGGCAGTCATGGCCATGCTCCAGGAGCGTTGAAGGAACCATCAGTCTAGCGCCTTGGCTCGCGTGCATCCCTGCAACATTCTGCAGACATTTCCGACATTAGGCAGTGAACCTGCCTACAAAAATGCGGTCATTCCCTGACGGTCAAACCAGCGACCGGTTCACCGGCCTATTCACCGGGCCATTTTCTGTCCAGTTCCAGCGAAGACCCAACATGCCTGATTCCCGCCCCTCTGCCCCTGTCCTCCCTGCCCTGCGCGGCAGCCTGATCGCCGCGCTGGTGGCCCTCGCCGTTCCGGTGCATGCTGAAGAACCCGCCAGCGATGCGCGCTGGGTCAGTGACAGCCTGACCACCTACGTGCGCAGTGGCCCTACCGATGGCCACCGCATCGTCGGCAACCTCAAGTCCGGACAAAAGGTCACGCTCATTGGCAGCCAGGGTAACTACAGTCAGGTACGCGGGCAGAATGGCGACTTGGTGTGGATCCTCAGCACCGACTTGCAGTCGGTGCCAGGCCAGAGCGAACGCCTGCCGCAACTCGATGCCCAGGTGGCGGAGTTGTCCGGTCAGCTGAAAACCATCGACGACAGCTGGAAGAACCGCGTGCAGGGTATGCAGGAAACCCTCGACTCACGCAAGAAACTGATCGATGAGCTGGAGGCGCGCAACAAGGCGCTCAGTGAACAGCTCGACCAGAGCCAGTCCAGCTTGCGCGACACCCAGGCGCGCCTGGGCGACGAGAACAAGCAGGTGATGATGCGCTACATGGTCTATGGCGGTAGCATCGCTGGCGCAGGTTTGCTGGCCGGGCTGATCCTGCCGTCGCTGAGCCGAGGCCGCAAGAAGAACGACCGCTGGTTCTAGGGGCTGTGGGAAAAGGCTTGGAACGAAGGTCAGGCAAGGCTGTTTTCAACGCAGCATCACCGAGTATCAAGGCTTTTCGTACACAGCCTAAGGGCGTGTGGGCAGCCCTGCCACAGTGCGGGCCTGCCCCAGGCTTGCACCGCTGAACAGAAAGTCGATCAGCACCCGCACCCGCAAGGGCATGTGCCGCGCCTGTGGGTAGATCAACATGAACGGCCGTGAAGTGCCGCCAAAATCACGCAACACTTCCACCAGCTCGCCACGCTCCAGAGCATCCTGTACCGTGAAGCGATAGGCCTGCATCAAGCCCGCGCCATGGCGTACCAGCGTGGCGGTGGCCAGGAAGTCGCCCTGGCAGGTGAACGATCCGTGGGTCTCCAGCTCCAGCTGCCGACCGTCCTGGCGAAAGCTCCAGGGCGGACGGCGGCCGCTGCTGGGGAGCTCGAACTGGATGCATTCATGCCGAAGCAGGTCTTCGGGCACCTGTGGCACGCCGGCCCGGGCCAAGTAGCCGGGCGTTGCCACCACCACCAGCTCGGCATCTTCCAGCCGCCTTGCCACCAGCCGCGAATCCGCGGGCTCACGACCGCGAATGGCGAGATCGAACGGCTCGTCGGCGAAATCGACATTGCGATTGCTGACGTGCACATCGATTTGCACCTGCGGGTACAGCTCACGAAAGCGCGGCAGCAGCGGCAGCAGACGGTGATGGGCATAGGGTGTCGGGGCGCTGATGCGCAGCCGGCCACTGGGCTCGAGCTGCCCACCGGCGACCTGGCGCTCGGCCTCGACCAGCTGCCCCAGTGCCTGGCGGCATTGCTGGTAATACGCCAGGCCGGCCTCAGACAGGCGCATATGGCGGGTGGTACGCACGAACAACCGCACCCCCAGACGCTCCTCCAGGCGGGCCACGCTGCGACTCACCGCTGCTGGGGTAACGCCGGCCTCGTTAGCGGCCGCCGTGAAACTACCGGTGTCGGCGGCAAGGCAGAACAGCTCCAGGCTACCCAGTTGCAGGTCATCGAAATGGCGGGTCATGGCGACTCTATTGATTACATGAAGTATCGATTGAAATGGCCTGCGGACCTTTTTTCAAGTCCGCAATGGCGCCTTCAGTCGCCCGGTCACCGAAACCCAGCCGCCAGCGGAGTGAGTATCGGGCCTCTTCAAGCACATCGGCAATGAGCCAGTCTACTGCCGCAACCGCTCCAACGCCTCCAGCACATACCCCGTGGCCCGGTCGTGCTCCCCTTCCCGGCAGGCAATACCCAACTGCCGCCACAACCCCGGTCGCAACGGGCGCCGGGCAACCCTGGGGTCGAACTCTGCCGCTGCGCCCTCCTGAGGCAGCAATGTCGCGCCATACCCCGCGCCCACCAGGCTCTTGATCGCATCGTTGTAGTTCAGTTCGATGCGCGGTACCGGGTACAACCCGGCCGCCGCGAACCACTCGGCGGTCACCCGTGACAGCTGGGTGCTGTTGTCATTGAGGATCAATGCGCGCTGCCCCAGCCAGGCTGGCGTCACCTTGGCCGGAGGCTGCCAGTCACTGGGCATGAAGGCCATGATCGGGTCACGCCGCCAGGGTGTGACCCTCAGCCCTTTGCCCGCCACCTGCGGCAATGCCACCAGGCCAATATCCAGCGTGCCGTCACGCAGCCGTGTCAGCGAAGCCTGGGAGGTCAGCACCTGTACCTGCACATCGACCCCTGGATGCGTCTGGCGCAGGTGCTCCAATGCCTGGGGCAGCAGGTGGGCGATGGCGCCGGTCGAGGCTCCCAGTCGCACGCGCCCCGTCAGGCCCTCGACCTGCCGGCGCACCTCGTCCAGCGCCAGGTCGGCATCGGCCAGCAGGCGGCGGGCACGCACCAGCAGGGTTTCGCCGAGGGCGGTAGGCCGAACCTGGCTGCGGTTGCGCAGCAGCAGCGCAGCCCCGACCCGTGCCTCCAGTTCCGCTACATGGAGACTGATGGTCGCAGGCGCCAGGTTGAGCTGTCGGGCCGCTTCGGCGAACGACCCCATATCGGCGATCACCACCAAGGTACGAAGTCGATCCAGGCTGATTTCTCGCATGGTGTTAATTCAGAATTTATGAATACAAGCATCATGATATTCAAATTTTCTTTAGTCCAGCGACGCGCGAGCATAGGCCATCCCTCCGCCACCGGAACTCGACCATGCACACGCCACTTGTCTTCATCGACGGCGACCAAGGCACCACTGGCCTGCACATTCACGCCCGCTTGCAAGGCCGCGACGACCTGCGCCTGATTACCCTCCCCGAGGCTGACCGAAAGCACCCACAACGCCGCGCAGAGGCCATCAACAATGCCGACATCGCCCTGCTCTGCCTGCCCGACGACGCCGCCCGCGAAGCCGTTGCAGCGCTGCGCAACCCGGCCGTACGCGTGATCGACGCCAGCTCCGCCCACCGCACAACCCCCGGCTGGGTCTATGGTTTGCCAGAGCTGGATGAGCAGCAGGCTGAGCGCATCGCCCAAGCCAAACGCGTCAGTAACCCTGGCTGCTACCCCACCGGCGCCATCGCCCTGTTGCGCCCGCTGATCAAGGCCGGACTACTACCAGCCGACTACCCCCTGAGCATTCATGCCATTTCCGGGTACTCCGGCGGTGGCCGATCAGCGGTCGAGCGCTACGAACAGGCGTCAGCAGACAGCCCCCCTGCCCTGCAACTCTATGGACTGGAACTGGCGCACAAACACGTGCCGGAGATCCAGCAACATGCCGGGCTGTCGCAACGGCCGATGTTCCTGCCAGGTTATGGCGCCTATCGCCAGGGCATCGTGCTGAGCATTGCCGTGCAGTTGCGCCTGCTGCCAGGCAACGTCCGCGCCGAACAGCTGCAGGCCTGCCTGGAGCAGCATTACCAGGGCGCGCGCCATGTCCAGGTGATGCCACTGCACCAGCACGGGCCAGCGGCAGCGCTCGACCCTGAAGCCCTGAACGACAGCAACGACCTGCGACTGGCGCTGTATGCCAACCCCGCGCATGGCCAGGTGCTGCTGACGGCGGTGTTCGACAACCTGGGCAAAGGTGCATCGGGCGCGGCCGTGCAGAACCTGGACCTGATGCTGGCGGCGCTGCGGGCCTGAGCCTGCTCGGCAAAAACGGGTAGACTGTGGGTCCTGCGCCAGCGTGGCGCAGCCTAAGCCCTTGCCAGCCGGAGCCCGTCCACCGATGTTCATCCTGAGCCGCCTCGACAGCGTGCCGCCCGAGTCCTTCCAGAACCAGATTCGCCAACTGGTGATCGAAAACGTCGGCGACCTGAGCAGCGTCGCCATCCGCGTCGAGAATCCGCTGTACCCGTTGTATCAGTACGGCGTTGGCATGGAGGTACACCAGTATCTCCAGGCCCTGGACGGCACGCGTGGGCTGCGGGTGACACTGACCCTCGCCCTGGACGCCGATGCACCGGACCAACTGCTCGGGTTCGCCCTGGCGTTACCGGCCCAGGACAACGACCAGGCCTGCGCGCTGACCTTTCTTGCGGTACGGCCAAGCCACCGCCGCCAGGGCATCGCCCGTGCCCTGCTGACGGACCTCAAGACGCGCTACGCCTGCGTCGAGCTCAACGCCTTCGCCGGCCAGGTACCGTGGTTCGAAAGCATGGGAATGCAAGTGGTGGCCGCCAATGGGCCGCAGGTATTGATGAGCAGCACCGGCCACGCCAGCGGCGCGCTGATTGGCCGACTGGATATCGCGCCGATCTACCAGACCACGGAAGTGCACCAGATCCATACCTACCTGCTCAACCAGCAAGGCGAGGACGCCATGATCGACGCTGAACAGCAGCGTGATGAATGGCTGGATGAACTGACGGTGCAAGCTGCGGGGTGTGTCAGGCAGCGCAAGACCGTGCATTGATCGCGCGAGCGCGGATCGCGGCAGCCGCGCAACGTCCGCCGCACGGCAAGGGGGGGGCTGTCAGATCCCGTCCACAGCCAGCATTTGCTTGAGCACATCCGCCAGCGCCTTGACCATCACATCTGCTGTCGGGCGATGCAGGATCACGATTTCATAACTGTCCACCTCCGGCAGCCCTTGCGCCAGCCCGAGGGTGCGATGCTCACCGGTCGCGGCCCGTGGTGGCAGCAGGCTGATGCCCATCCCATCGGCCACCGCGGCCTGGATCCCGCTCAGGCTCGAACTCGTGAAGCTGATGCGCCAGCGCCGCCCCATGCCCTCGATGGCGCTGATCATGTCATCGCGATACAGCCCGCGCGGAGGAAACGTGACCAAGGGTACCGGGTCGAGCTCGAACGATGGCAGGCGCACGCTGTCGATCCACTGCAACCGCTCCGGCCAGCACGCCACCCCTTCGCGGCTGTTGCGCCGCTGCTTGAGCAACACCAAGTCCAGTTCACCGTTGTCATAGGACTGGCTGAGGTCGCGACACAGCCCACTGGTGACCTCCAGCTTGACCTGCGGGTGCTGGCGACTGAACGCCGACAACGCATGGGTGGTGCGTCCGCCGACGAAGTCCTCCGGCACGCCAAGGCGTACGGTCACGCCGACCATGGCACCGGCCAAGGCTTCGAGCATCTGGTCGTTCAACGCCAGCATGTGGCGGGCATAACCGAGCAGGGTCTGACCGGCATCGGTGGGCAGCACGTCACGATTGCCACGCACCAGCAGGCGGTGGCCAACCATTTCTTCCAGGCGGCGAACCTTCTGGCTGATGGTCGACTGTGTCGAGTGCAAGCGTGCCGCGGCCGTGGTGAAGCTGCCGCAGTCGGCCACCACGACAATGGCTCGGAGCAAGTCGAGGTCGAAGAGGGCTCTATTCGATTTAGCGCTGATGGACATCTGGGTATTCAACTTCTGAATGGCACCCCTGCGTTCTATCACGCCTGCCCCCGCCCGTGCAAAAACCAACCTCGACATTAACTGCGCTAAAGTGACGGTTTTTTCCACACACTGCCGCCAGGAGGCCTGGTGAAAGCCCTGAACAAACGTGAACTGGCGCGTAGGGAGCGCGAACTGATCGCCTGCCTGACCGAAGCCTGTGAAACCGCCAAGGCCGAAATTGTCGGTTTCGCCTGGCTCACCCATCGCCTGGATCCCGATGCATTCCCCGGCAGCCTGCGTATTACCTGGGTATTCGACCGCGAAGCGGACAAGGACGCAGCCCTGGGCAGCCCTCAGAAGGCGCGTATGCTGGCACTGACAGCCCAGGCGCTCGACGAAGCCAGCATTCGTCTGGACCATGTGGCCTGGCACGTGCGTTTCGACAGCGAAGAGGCCTGCGCCCGCCGCCATGGCGGTGACTGGAACCGACGCCTGCAGGAGCGCTGACAGGCAGGCCGATTGACGTGAGCGGCAGCCAATTCGTGACTGGCCGTTCCCGATCCGCGACGGATGTATTATCGTGGCGAGGTGCGCATATCACAGCAGCCCGAGTAGATCGGGCATCTGCAAGACAATCGAGGGTGTCATGAGTAACGAGAGCATTAACTGGGACAAGCTGGGTTTCGACTACATCAAGACCGACAAGCGCTACCTGTCCGTGTGGCGCAACGGCGAGTGGGACAAAGGCACCCTGACCGAAGACAATGTGCTGCACATCAGTGAAGGCTCCACCGCCCTGCACTATGGCCAGCAGTGCTTCGAAGGCCTGAAGGCCTATCGTTGCAAGGACGGCTCGATCAACCTGTTCCGCCCCGACCAGAACGCCGCACGCATGCAGCGCAGCTGCGCACGCCTGCTGATGCCGCAAGTGCCGACCGATGTATTCATCGAAGCCTGCAAGCAAGTGGTCAAGGCTAACGAGAAGTTCGTTCCGCCGCACGGCAAAGGTGCCCTGTACCTGCGTCCGTTCGTGATCGGTACCGGTGACAACATCGGCGTGCGCACCGCCCCCGAGTTCATCTTCTCGATCTTCGCCATCCCGGTAGGCTCGTACTTCAAGGGCGGCATGAAGCCGCACAACTTCCAGATTTCCAGCTTCGACCGCGCAGCCCCGCAAGGCACCGGTGCGGCCAAGGTCGGTGGCAACTACGCAGCCAGCCTGCTGCCGGGCGCCGAAGCCAAGAAGGCGCACTTCGCCGACGCCATCTACCTGGACCCACTGACCCACTCGAAGATCGAGGAAGTCGGTTCGGCCAACTTCTTTGGCATCACCGCCGACAACGAATTCGTCACCCCGAAATCGGCCTCGGTACTGCCGGGTATCACCCGCCTGTCGCTGATGGAACTGGCGCAATCGCGCCTGGGCCTGACCGTGGTCGAAGGCGATGTCGAGATCAACAATCTCGGCCGCTTCGTCGAAGCCGGTGCCTGCGGTACCGCTGCCGTGATCACCCCGATCGGTGGTATCGAATACAACGGCAAGCTGCATGTATTCCATGACCTGGAAAAAGTCGGCCCCGTTACCCAGAAGCTCTACAACGAGCTGACCGGCATCCAGAGCGGTGACGTCGAAGCGCCAGCGGGCTGGATCGTCAAGGTCGCCTGATAGCCCACGCGCCAGTCAAAAGGGGCATGCCTTTGTGGGTGTGCCCCTTTTTCATATGAGGTTCAGCGGGTCATTCGGGTCGTCCACAGCATCCAGGTAGGCGAGGATGTCGTTGTAGGTCATGGCTGGCGTCACGGGCTCGACGGGCGCCAACTCAGCGGGTGCCTGGGCAAGCGGTTCGGTTCGGGCGTTCTGCGCATGGGCATGCCAGCGCGCCAATGCGGCCATGAGATGAGGTGTGCCAGCATGCTCGCCATAGATATCGGCTGCACTGATAGGAGCATGGTTCAAGGTCGCCAGGCGCTCGCGAGTGACACTGATACGGCTCAACTCCTGCTCCACCTGCTTTTGGCTTGGCTCATGGGTGCGCGCGTAATGGTCACCGCCAGCCAGACGTGCTCGGCGCCTGACCAACTGTTCGCTGATAGACTTCAAGGCCTCTTCGACCAGCTGTAGTTCTCGTCGGGTGACCGCAGGTGCCCGATCGGCCAGTGCTTGCTGGTGGCGGCGCAACACTGCCCAGCAGGCCGGTAGGTAACCGGCCGTCATGGCGTGATCCGCAACACTGATCGAGCGAAGCTCCGGCAAACCATCGACCTTGCGCAGGTAGCGACTGCACAGGGCCTGATCGGTGATGGTATCGCAGCCCGGGCTCCACAGAATGGCCGACGATGTGTGCGGCGTCAGCGCGATCGGCATGAAATGGCGCAGGTTGCCGTGATGTTCGTAATGTTCGCCCTCCTGGTTGACCAGGCCTGTGCGCAGGATTTTCATGCCAAGCATGGCATCGATCTGCATCACCAAGGCGCCTTGGGCCATGACGTCGTAGCGCGGGTTCATCCAGGGTAGCGGGGCGTTGGGGATGACGTCGTCATGGTTGACGATGCGGTGGTGGATGAGGTCGGCAGCGTTGCGGGTGAAGGTGACGTCACCGGCGCGGGGGGCGCCGTAGGTGTAGAGTTGGATGGCAAACTCTTTGGAAGTGCGGCGCAGCATTTCGGCCAGGATCAAGGCAACTGCTCCGCCAAGACTGTGGCCGCAGATGATGAGATTCTTTGAATAGTCGAACTGATCAAGGTACGACATCGCGAAATCAAAGGCCTTGAGCGCTGACTCATAAAAACCACGATGGACGCGACCTTCTCCTTGCTCGAAGGGCACTTGGAGTGCGTCAACATCTCGAAGAAAGTCCGCTGCTTCGTTTGTTCCGCGTATTGCAATCAGAGCATATTCAGATGTGTGAGTGATGAAGGCCTGGGTGTCCGTTGCATCGCTGAGACCTCTGTCATCCAAAAAATGCAAGCGCGCCGGATTTTGTTGGTCGTTTCCCAGGCTTGGGTCGTTCACTGGATACAGAGCGGGGTCAAACGGCACGATTTCCAGACGTCTGGAATAGGCCACCTCTTCGAGTATTGGGTACATGGGTTCCGATTGCTCTGGGTCGACACGCCAGATTTCATTGAACGTGTTCAACGCACTCCCGAACCAGTTACCACTGGTGGGTATGAACGGAAAGCTGACCGTAGAAGCCAGCACGGGGTGCTCGTCCGGGTCCTGTCCAAATGGGTTGTAGCTGAGCGTCGCCATCAACGCCAACTGATACAAGTTCAGCGCACAGAACTCGGCGTTCGCCGATAGCAGCGGTCGCAATGCCCGGAGCGGACGCACTTCAAGCACAGTATGAGCCTGAGGCGCGAGGCATACGCCGCGCTCGCCATACTTTCCCATGATGGCACTGAGTGCTTTGTTGGGGTGAAAACTACGATCAACCAAAGGTGGTAAATGACAGTTGTATCGCACCAGCTCGCTGATCTCGACCTGATAAAAATGGTTGGTTGTCGCTTGGGCAGGGTTACTTGTCGTTCTGGAGCCATCAGCATTCACATGACGCGTTTGTTCTGCGCGCACCTGAATCTCTGTAATCTTCAGAGGGAAATACTCTCGTTGCATGAGGCCGCTGTAAAGCTTGTCAGTGCCAACATATTCGCTTTCGAATCGAAGTGAGACCGCACCGTGATGATGATTGGAGACGACCCCACGCCCTCCTGGATCAAGCGTCCCGTTGTAACTTACGCCCTCACTGTCGACCACTTCATAATACAGACCGGCATAGGGTTCGCCTGAACCCTTTTCGTCCACTAGCTGAAATGTGGTTTCGCACCCACGATCAGGGCACTGCAACATTCGGCCACCCAACGAGTCGGCCAACTCTGTTGCCAGAGAGTAATTTTCCTTCAAAACTCACTCCTCACAGCCTGGATAAATTGTGCAACGCCTACCATCAGGCATCGTAAATTCGCTGAAATCGGTGTAATTTCCATGGCAGTACCCTTGAAGGTCATCAGGCCCATCCCCTGCACATCGTTTCCAACCATTTGGAAACTTCACCCATGTATCCCCCCAAGACGGACGCTCTTCACCGCCCACTCGAATATTCATCCGCACCGTTTTCCCTGGTAGTTGATCGAGCGTATACGCCGCAAAGGGATGGCCCAAACCACGCTCTCCGCGCTCATTGTCTTTTCTGCATGCCAGCAATTTGCGTATCACCCGATCCCTCCCCATCGTCCTGAACATCCATCGACAAACTCCAAAGAAAACATCTTCGTTCGCCTCATTGAATTCACGATGGTACTTTTCCTCCAACACTTCATAGATCCCGATATTTGCCGGATCTCCAGTGAATTGGTGGAATTCACTTCCATACTTTGCACGTATCTTCAACTCCAGATGCCGCACCACCATCGGGCAGCCCTTGACCATCTTGCGAATTTCGATGGTCGTCACGGGGAGGTAGTTTTTCCGCCAGTCCTTATTGATCGACACCCCACGAAACCCTCCAGCGTCGCACGTGGGGTCCGATTCGTGCCTGTACCACGCCACGCCGTGATAGGAAAAGTTCGGCGGCAACTCACCTATCAACGTAAAGGTATTGGTCTTGTCATCACCGCAACCAGCCAGTAGCGCCACAACGCCAAGCCCTAGAATAGGTTTTCCTGCCCTGGCAGTATTAACGCCCAACTTCATCCATCACTCCTCACAACCTGGGTAAATTGTGCAACGCCTACCATCAGGCATCGTAAATTCGCTGAAATCGGTGTGATTTCCGTTGCAGTACCCTCTAACATCCTCAGGCCCCCTTCCCTTACATCGTTTCCAACCATTTGGAAACTTAACCCATGTATCTCCCCAAGACGGACTCTCTTCACCGCCCACTCGAATATTCATCCGCACCGTTTTCCCTGGTAGCTGATCGAGCGTATACGCCGCAAAGGGATGGCCCAAACCACGCTCTCCGCGCTCATTGTCTTTTCTGCATGCCAGCAATTTGCGTATCACCCGATCCCTCCCCATCGTCCTGAACATCCATTGACAAACTCCATAGAAAACATCTTCATTCGCCTCATTGAATTCACGATGGTACTTTTCCTCCAACACTTCATAGATCCCGATATTTGCCGGATCCCCGGTGAATTGGTGAAATTCACTTCCATACTTTGCGCGTATCTTCAACTCCAGATGGCGCACCACCATCGGGCAGCCCTTGACCACCTTGCGAATTTCGATGGTCGTCACGGGGAGGTAGTTTTTCCGCCAGTCCTTATTGATCGACACCCCACGAAACCCTCCGGCGTCGCACGTGGGGTCCGATTCGTGCCTGTACCACGCCACGCCGTGATAGGAAAAATTCGGCGGCAACTCACCTATCAACGTAAAGGTATTGGTCTTGTCATCACCGCAACCAGCCAGTAGCGCCACGACTCCAAGCCCTAGAATAGGTTTTCCTGCCCTGGCAGTATTGACGCCCAACTTCATCCATCACTCCTCACAACCTGGGTAAATTGTGCAACGCCTACCATCAGGCATCGTAAATTCGCTGAAATCGGTGTAATTTCCATTGCAGTACCCCCTATGATCCTCAGCCCCTTTTCCTGCACAACGTTTCCAGCCATTTGGAAACTTCACCCATGTATCTCCCCAAGACGGACGCTCTTCACCGCCCACTCGAATATTCATCCGCACCGTTTTCCCTGGTAGCTGATCGAGCGTATACGCCGCAAAGGGATGGCCCAGACCACGCTCACCACGCTCGTTATCTTTTTTGCATGACATCAACTTCACGAGCATCCGATGCCTACCCATCGTCCTGAACATCCACTCACACACCCCATAGAAAACATCTTCGTTCGCCGCATTGAATTCACGACGGTACTTTTCATCAAGCACTTGATAAACCCCGATATTCGCCGGGTCACCAGCTATTTCATGAATCGTATTTCCATACTTTGCACGTATCTTCAATTCCAAATGCCGCACCACCATCGGGCAACCCTTGACCACCTTGCGAATTTCGATGGTCGTCACGGGGAGGTAGTTTTTCCGCCAGTCCTTATTGATCGACACTCCACGAAACCCTCCGGCGTCGCACGTGGGGTCGGATTCGTGCCTGTACCACGCCACGCCGTGATAGGAAAAATTCGGCGGCAACTCACCTATCAACGTAAAGGTATTGGTCTTGTCATCACCGCAACCAGCCAGTAGCGCCATGCCGCCAAGCCAGCACAACTGTTTAATCATCCGTTGAGCACTCATGCTCCCTGACCTCTCGTTTCGTCAGCCCACCGTGCGATAGCGCAACCGGTGCAGATGCATCTGCGGACTTTCCCCAGCCTGTGGCCCCCACTCCTCTGGCAACACCAACCCCGGCATACTCAGGCTCTGCACCAGCAAGAACTCGCGTTGCTGCGGCGTCTCCCAGCCCCAGGCGCGGGCACGCGCCAGTTGCGTACGCAACCAATCAGGGTGACCAGGGGGTTCGAACACCTTCAGGTAGGCCGCGAAGTGGTGGGCCAGGAGGAATCGATGTGCATTGGCCAGCAACACCGCTTCGCTGCCTGAGCCGTGCGCCAGCCAAACAGGCGCTGTCGGCAAGGGATGATCACCGGGCAACGGGTTGTCGACCTGCGCCCACCGCTGCCCGTCCCAGTAGCAGATGCTGATGGCCTGCCCCAGGTAGGCAGGCAGGGCAGCCGAGGGCAACCGCTGCAAGGCCGCCGCCAGAATGCGGTTGTCATGGAAGCGGTACAGCGCCTGCTGCGGTCGCTGGCCGATCAACAGCCGCGCCCGCCAATGCGCAGCCCAGGCGGCCAGCGCATCGGGGGCCAGGCTGGCCAGCCAGCCCCAATGCCGTTGTGGCTGATCCAGCAGCGCCTGAACGGTCTTCGCCTCGGGCTCGCCAATCAAGAAGCAACTCGGCCCCAGGGTCGCCATGTGCGCCACTTCGGTCTGGGCATAAAACGCACACCAGCGCTCGCTCGGCAGGCACGCGAGCAGGGACGTGCGCTCGTCGAAGCCGCTGTCCAGCACCAAGGCAATCTCGCGACCGCAGGCGCGCTGCTGCGCCATCCAGGCCCGAGGCGATACCGCCCTCATTGCACACCTCCCAACGCCGCCACGCCTTCGCGGCAGCCCTCGCAAACCGGGCAATAGGCCGCTCCGAGTAACCGGCTCTGCTGCATCAACGCCGCTTGCGTCGGCGCCATGCTCGCCGGCAATGCCCCCGGTACCTGTACGCCACCCCCCTGCCCTGGCGACAAGGGGTTGGCGACGAGACTGGCAGCCGGCACGCCACCAAGCTGAACGGGACTGCTGGCGAAGATCCCGGCGCCATTGATGACCAGGTGCTGACCTGCGACTCTCAGGGTGATACTCGCCCCACCCTCCACGACCACCTCACGCTCCGCCGACAGCTGCATTTGCTGACCGGCATGCTGGGCGAGCACGGTGCCGACCCGGACCTGACGACCCAGGTCGACGGTCAGGTGATCGCTGGAGCGCAGCAGGACACGGCGGTCGCCGCCGACCGTGCACCCTGCCTCGGCCTCCAGCGTGACGTGGCTGTCGCCCTTGACCAGCACCTGCTGGCGGTTGCCGACCTCCAGCAGGCTGTCATGCTCGACCCATTGCTCGAAATCGCGCTGTGCGCGCAGGTACAGCAATTCGTTGCCGTCGCGGTCATCCATGGCCAACTCGTTGTAGCCACCGCTGCCTCCCAGGCTGCGACTGCGCAAGACGGTACGGGCCTTGGCGTCCGGCAGCGCATACGGTGAAGGGTGCAGGCTGTCGGGCAGACACCCGCTGACCACTGGTTGGTCCGGGTCGCCATCGAGAAAGCTCACCACCACTTCCATACCGACCCGCGGCAAGCACACCGCACCATGACGATCACCGGCCCAACTCGACATCACCCGCAACCAGCAGCTGCTGTGTTCGTTGCCCTGGCCTTCACGGTCCCAGTAAAACTGCACCTTGACCCGTCCCAGTTCGTCGCAGTACACCTCCTCGCCCTTGGGCCCGGTCACCCGCGCGGCCTGGCAACCAGGCATGCGCGGCGGGGGACGGGTCATGGCCGGACGGTAGATGACGTCCCAGGGCGTGGCAGTGAAGTGATTGGCATAGCGCGGCGCTTCGCTGACGGCCCCCTCCTGGCCACCGTTCTCCTCCAATACCTGTGGCTGACGCCCCTCATGGCGTAGGCTGGTCAGCAGCCACAGGTCGTTGAAGTCAGCGCGGGGGTGGCCCGTCAGGCTCATCAAGTGGCCACTGACCAGGAGAGGTTCATCACTGTCGCCCTGGGCCTGGCGGTGGTCGACCCGGCAACGCTCCAGGGCACGCTTGCTCATCGTGCTGCCACGGCGCTGCTCCAACGTCTGGCGCAGGCCGCCCGGGTAGGCGTAAAACTCGATATCCGGCGCACGTAGCCCGGTATTGCTACGGCTGGCATAGGCCAGCGGCGCAGCGGCCTTGCGAAAGTCATGGTCGCGCAGTTCCACGCGGCTTACCGTGGTCTGCACCGCCACACTGAATGCCTGGATGACCGGCCCGTCGGGTTGCAGCCCGGCGGGCGGCACGAACGGGACCGCGGTGGCCAGTTTCGGGAAATAGGACTGGTGATCGGCGAACACCACCCGATGCCCCTGCGGCGAATGGACGAAGTGGTAATGAATGCCCTCTTCCTGGCACAACCGCTCGACGAAGGCCAGGTCGCTCTCTGCGTATTGCACGCAGTAATCGCGGGGCGGTGATGGCTCGGCGAGGTGAAACTGGTAGGCGTCGGACAGTATGCCGTGCTCTTCGAGCAGGCGGGCGACCACCTGAGCAACCGTGCGGCCCTGGAAGATGCGGTGGTTGCGACGCAGTCCCAGGCGGGCCATTTGCGGCTCTAGCCTGGCGTGGTAGTGGGTCAGGCGCTTGCCGCTGGCACCCTGGCGCAAGCGCGAAATCACGCCATGCACACCGCTGCCCCGTGTGTCGAAGGCGAGAAACGCCTGCTGGTTGAGCAGTGTTTCCAACGGCAGGTCGGCGCGCTCGCTGACCAGTTCGATATCGAAAGAGAACAGGCTGCTGATGCCTTCGCCGCCGCTGAAGGCCAGCACGCGCATGTCATCGGGCAACCTGTCCGCAAGAAAGCGAATTGCCCCGTAGCCATATGACTTGAACATCCGATGTCCTTTGATGTGGGTTGGACCAATGCCTGTCAATCGGCAAAGACCGGAACCTACCAAGAACATCCGCGAATATATGTAGGACGCTTCACTACTGAATGTAGGATTGATCTAAATCCGCCCAACAACCGGCTTGGCGCAGAGGCGGCGGCTCGGCCAACGCTTGCTACCCGGTGGCAGATGAATTTTTCTTAAATTCCGGGCAGTCTATTCTTTGGCACAATCCAGTCTCCATTCGCCGCCCAGGAACCAGCATGCCACGCGTACTGACCATCGAAGACGACGCCGTCACCGGCCAGGAAATCGTCGCCGAACTCACCAGCCACGGCCTGGAAGTGGATTGGGCCGACAATGGCCGTGAAGGCCTGGCCAAGGCCATTGCCGGTGGTTATGACCTGATCACCCTGGACCGCATGCTGCCCGAGGTCGACGGCCTGACCATCGTCACCACCCTGCGCAACCTGAAGATCGCCACGCCGATCCTGATGATAAGCGCCCTGTCCGATGTCGACGAGCGGGTACGTGGCCTGCGCGCCGGCGGGGATGACTACCTGACCAAGCCGTTCGCATCGGATGAAATGGCCGCGCGGGTCGAAGTGCTGCTGCGGCGCAACAGCGTGCCCATGACCCAGACCCGCCTGCAGGTCGCCGACCTGGAGCTGGACTTGATCAGCCACGAGGCACGTCGCGGCGAGCAGACCCTCAACCTGCTGCCCACCGAGTACAAGTTGCTGGAGTACCTGATGCGCCACGCCGGCCAAGTGATCACGCGGATGATGATTTTCGAAGAAGTCTGGGGGTACCACTTCGACCCTGGCACCAACCTGATCGACGTCCACATCGGCCGTCTGCGCAAGAAGATCGACTCACCCGGCCAGTCGCCGCTGATCCGTACCGTACGGGGCTCCGGCTATGCCATTGCTGAACCCGTCTAAGGGCTGGAGCTCGTCCACCAGCCGCCTGCTGGCGCTGTACAGCTTCCTGTTCGTGGCCTGGAGTTGCATCCTCATGGGGGTGCTGTACTTCGAGGTGTCCAGTTACCTGAACAAGCTCACTCGCCATTCCATGCTGCAGCGCCAGCACTTGTTCGCGCACATGAGCGGCAAGCAACTGGACGATGCCCTGATCGCCAGCCAAGCCTTCGAAGAGCGCAGTTTCGACGCCTATGGCCTGTTCGACGCGCAGCTCAACCCGATTGGCGGGCGTATTCGCGCCATACCTCAGGAACTTGGGCTGGACGGCAAGGTGCATGAGCTCAAGCGCTGCCTGGATGCCGATGACCCGCACATGCCGCGAGACAGCTGCGATGCCGTGGCCATCAAGGTGCAGGATGGCCGCTGGCTAGTGCTGGTGCGCGACAATGGCTCGTTGTTCGTGGTCACCCGGATCATCCTGCATGCCTTGCTTTGGGGCATCTCGCTGACCCTGATCCCAGGCTTCGCTGGCTGGTACCTGCTGCGCCGCCGCCCTCTCAAGCGCATCCGCGCGATCCAGGCCCAGGCCGAACTGATCGTCGCCGGCGACCTCACCCACCGCCTGCCGCTGTCGGCACGGCGTGACGAGCTGGATATGCTGGCGGCCATCGTCAATGCCATGCTCGACCGTATCGAGCGGCTGATGCACGAGGTCAAGGGCGTGTGTGACAACATTGCCCATGACCTGCGCACGCCGTTGACCCGCCTGCGCGCGCAGCTGTATCGAATTCGCCAGCAAAGCACCGTCGACTCGGCCGAAGCCGAGGCGCTGGACCAGGCGATTGGCGAAACCGATACGCTGATGGCGCGTTTTCGCGGGTTGCTGCGCATCAGTGAACTGGAGGACCGCCAACGCCGGGCCGGCTTCGTGCAGCTGGATCCGCATGGCCTGCTGGTGGAGCTGCATGACTTCTACCTGCCGCTGGCCGAGGACGGTGGCATACGCCTTTATCTGGAACAGCCCGCGCAACTGGCGGCGCTACACGGCGACCGGGAACTGCTGTTCGAGGCGCTGGCCAATCTGGTCGGCAACGGGATCAAGTTCACCCCCGAGGGCGGGCGTGTGGTCATCTCGGCGACCCAGGACGAGGCCGGGGTGCATATCGCCATCGAAGACAGCGGGCCGGGCATTCCTGAAGAGGAGCGCGCCGCGGTGTTGAAACGCTTCTATCGCAGCGAGGAAGGTCACCGTCATGCAGGGTTCGGGCTGGGGCTGTCGATCGTGGCGGCGATCGTCGACCTGCATGGGTTCGCGCTGGAAATTGGGGCCAGCGAGTTCGGTGGGGCGAAGTTGGTGATGCATTGCCCGCTGGCGGGGCTGGCCAAGTAACGACCGGGACTGCCTCGCAGCCCAATCGCCGGCACGCCGGCGCCTACATGACACTGAGAGATCCTGTAGGTGCCGGCGTGCCGGCGAACGATCCGCTAACGCGATCAGTCGGCCAGACGCCAGGTGGTCCCACCCTTGCTGTCTTCCAGCACCACGCCCATGGCGGTCAGCTGGTCGCGGATACGGTCCGATTCAGCCCAGTTCTTGTCGGCACGTGCCTGCAGACGCGCCTGGATCAGCGCCTCGACTTCGGCCGCATCGACCTTGCCCTCGGCACCGGCGCGCAGGAAGTCATCAGCCTCCAGCTGCAGCACACCCAGCACATCCCCCAACTCACGCAGACGCCCCGCCAGGCCGGCAGCGGCCTCCAGGTCAGTCTCCCGCAGGCGGTTGATCTCGCGTACCAGGTCGAACAGCACGGCGCAGGCTTCGGGCGTACCGAAGTCGTCGTTCATCGCCACGCTGAAGCGCTCGACGAACTCTTCGCCCCCCTTGGCTGCCACGCGCGGCAGGCCACGCAAGGCGTGGTAGAACCGCTCCAGGGCGCCCTTGGCATCACGCAGGCTGTCCTCGGAGTAGTTGATCGCGCTGCGGTAATGGCTGGCCACCAGCAGGTAACGCACCACTTCGGGGTGATACTTGTCGAGCACGTCGCGAATGGTGAAGAAGTTGTTCAACGACTTGGACATCTTCTCGCCATTGATGCGGATCATGCCGCAGTGCATCCAGGCGTTGGCGTACTGCTTGCCGGTGGCCGCCTCGCTCTGGGCGATCTCGTTCTCGTGATGCGGAAACTCAAGGTCGCTGCCGCCACCGTGGATGTCGAAGCTCTCGCCCAGGCAGCAGGTGGACATCACCGAGCACTCGATGTGCCAGCCCGGACGGCCAGGGCCCCACGGCGAATCCCAGTACGGCTCGCCCGGCTTGACGCCTTTCCACAACACGAAGTCCAACGGGTCCTGCTTGGCTTCGTCGACTTCGATGCGGGCGCCGATGCGCAGGTCTTCGATCTTCTTGCGCGACAGCTTGCCGTAACCGACGAACTTGCCGACGCGGTAGTACACGTCGCCATTGCCCGGGGCGTAAGCGTAGCCTTTGTCGATCAGGGTCTGGATCATCGCATGCATGCCGGCGATATGGTCGGTGGCACGCGGTTCCAGGTCCGGCTTGAGAATGTTCAGGCGGCGCTCGTCCTCGTGCATCGCGTCGATCATTCGGGCAGTCAGCGCGTCGAACGACTCGCCGTTCTCGTTGGCCCGGTTGATGATCTTGTCATCGATGTCGGTGATGTTGCGCACATAGGTCAGCTCATAGCCGCTCTTGCGCAGCCAGCGGGTGACCAGGTCGAAGGCCACCATGCTGCGACCGTGGCCCAGGTGGCAGTAGTCGTACACGGTCATGCCGCAGACGTACATGCGCACCTTGTTGCCATCGAGCGGCTTGAAGACTTCCTTGGTTTTGCTCAGCGTGTTGTAGATGGTAAGCACGGCGGTTCCTTAGCTGCCCCAGGAGTCACGCAGGGTGACGGTGCGGTTGAACACCGGACGGCCAGGCTGGCTGTCCTTCAGGTCGGCGCAGAAGTAGCCTTCACGCTCGAACTGGAAGCGGTCTTCCGGCTGTGCCTGGGCCAGCGATGGTTCGGCACGGCAACCCGTCAGCACTTGCAGCGAGTCCGGGTTGATGTTGTCGAGGAAACTGCCACCGTCTTCGGTTTTCTCCGGGTTGGCGGAGCGGAACAGACGGTCGTACAGGCGCACTTCGCATTCGACGCTGCCTTCGGCCGGTACCCAGTGGATCACACCCTTGACCTTGCGGCCTTCAGGGTTCTTGCCCAGGGTGTCGGGGTCATACGAGCAGCGCAGCTCGACGATGTTGCCGTCGGCATCCTTGATGGCTTCGTCGGCACGGATCACGTAGCTGCCGCGCAGGCGCACCTCGCCGGCTGGCTCCAGGCGCTTGTAACCCTTGGGCGGCTCTTCCATGAAGTCGTCACGGTCGATGTACAGCTCGCGGGCGAATGGCAGTACGCGCACGCCCATGTCTTCCTTCGGGTGACGCGGCAGTTCGAGCTGCTCGACCTTGCCCTCCGGGTAGTTGGTGATGACCACCTTCAGCGGACGCAGCACGCACATGGCACGAGGCGCGGTGCGGTCCAGGTCGTCACGGATGCTGAACTCGAGCATCGACATGTCGACCACGCCGTCGGAACGGTTGGTGCCGATCATTTCGCAGAAGTTGCGGATCGACGCTGGGGTATAGCCGCGGCGGCGGTAGCCCGACAGGGTCGACATGCGCGGGTCGTCCCAGGCCTCGACGTGCCCTTCGTCGACCAGCTGCTTGAGCTTGCGCTTGGAGGTAATGGTGTAGTTCAGGTTCAGGCGGCTGAACTCGTACTGGCGCGGGTGCGCCGGTACCGGCAGCTTGTCCAGGAACCAGTCGTACAGCGGACGGTGGCTTTCGAATTCCAGGGTGCAGATCGAGTGGGTGATGCCTTCGATGGCGTCCGACTGACCGTGGGTGAAGTCGTAGTTGGGGTAGATGCACCACTTGTCACCGGTCTGGTGGTGGTGGGCGTGACGGATGCGATACAGGATCGGGTCGCGCAGGTTCATGTTCGGCGAGGCCATGTCGATCTTGGCACGCAGCACGCGCTCGCCATCCTTGAACTCACCCGCCTTCATGCGGGCGAACAGGTCCAGGTTCTCCTCGACGCTGCGCTCGCGGAACGGGCTGTTCTTGCCAGGCTCGGTCAGGCTGCCACGGTATTCCTTGGCCTGCTCCGGGGTCAGGTCGCAGACGTAGGCGTTGCCCGACTTGATCAGGTCCACGGCCCACTCATGCAATTGCTCGAAGTAGTCCGAGGCGTAGCGCACCGGGCCCGCCCACTCGAAGCCCAGCCACTTGACGTCGCGCTGGATGGAGTCGATGTACTCCTGGTCTTCCTTGGCCGGGTTGGTGTCGTCGAAACGCAGGTGGCAGACGCCGCCGAACTCCTTGGCCAGGCCGAAGTTCACACAGATCGACTTGGCGTGGCCGATGTGCAGGTAGCCATTGGGCTCTGGCGGGAAGCGGGTGACGATGCTGCTGTGCTTGCCCGAGTCCAGGTCGGCCTGGACGATCGGCCGCAGGAAGTTCGCAGGGACGGCGGGGGCGCCTTTGGCAGCGGCGTTGGGCGCGTTGTCGGCAGTGGGCTTGCTCATAGGATCCTTGAATGCACGTGTCCGGCCTGGGTAGGCCGATTGAATCAAAGGGCCTATCATAGCCGAAGCAGTCAAGCTGCTGACAGCCGGGCTCGGACAAACTGCCGCGATTTATCGCTGCTATTTGTCGCAAGCTGGCAAAATAGCCGACGCAGGCCATGTGTCGTGCCGGCCGGATCCTGCGTCAGTTGCCATTATGCGCCTGACGCACCCTATTCCCGAATGCCTTGAAAGAGCGAATTTCAGCATGTCCAAAGTCAAACTGAGCACCAACCACGGCGACATCGTCCTGCAACTGGACGCCGAGAAAGCGCCGAAAACCGTTGAGAACTTCGTTCAGTACGTCAAAGACGGCCACTACGACGGCACCGTCTTCCACCGCGTGATCAAGGGCTTCATGATCCAGGGCGGCGGCTTCGAAGCCGGCATGAGCCAGAAGAAGACCCGCGCCAGCATCCAGAACGAAGCCGACAACGGCCTTAAGAACAAGAAGTACAGCATCGCCATGGCCCGGACCATGGAGCCGCACTCGGCCTCGGCGCAGTTCTTCATCAACGCCAACGACAACGACTTCCTCAACCACAGCGGCAAGAACGTTCAGGGCTGGGGCTATGCCGTGTTCGGCGAAGTGATCGAAGGCCGTGAAGTCGTCGACGCCATCGAAACGGTCGCCACCGGTTCCAAGGCTGGCCACCAGGACGTGCCGAAAGACGACGTGGTCATCGAGAAAGCCGAGATCATTGAGTGATTCTGCTGATCTCCGATCTGCACTTGCAAGAAGAACGCCCGGACATAACCCGGGCGTTTCTTGATCTGCTCGACGGTCGTGCCCGCCACGCCAAGGCGCTTTACATCCTTGGTGACTTCTTCGAAGCATGGATCGGCGACGACGCGATGTCGCCCTTCCAGCAGTCGATCGGCCAGGCCATGCGCCAGCTGAGCGACAGCGGCACGGCGATCTACCTGATGCATGGCAATCGTGATTTCCTGATCGGCCAGGACTTCTGCGAAGCCGCCGGCTGCACGCTACTGACCGACCCAAGCGTGATCGAGCTCGGTGGCGAACAGGTGCTGCTGATGCACGGCGACACCCTGTGCACCCGCGACCTGGCCTACATGAAGCTGCGTCGATACCTGCGCAACCCGGTTAGCCTGTGGGTACTGCGCCACCTGCCGCTATCCACGCGGCAGAAGCTGGCGCGCAAGCTGCGCAGCGAAAGCCGCGCGCAGACACGCATGAAAGCAACCGAGATCGTCGACGTCACGCCCGAAGAGGTCCCGAAGGTCATGGCGGCGCACGGTGTGCGCACCCTGGTCCATGGCCATACCCACCGACCGGCGATTCACAAGCTGGTGGTCGAAGGTGAGCCAGCGCGGCGCATCGTTCTGGGCGACTGGGACCGTCGGGGCTGGGCCCTTCAGGTGGACGAGCAAGGGTTCCAGCTGGCGCCTTTCGAGTTTTCCTGATGCTGTCGATCCTATCGCCGGCAAGCCGGCCCCTGCAGGCCCGTGTCGACCTGCAGGAGCCGGCTTGCCGGCGGTGAGGCCGCCCTCATTTCACGCTCACAACCGCCCCATCCCGCTCGCTGATCACATACTGCCGATACTGCGGGTCTGCCTTGATCTGCGCCTCGGTAAACGGAATCGGCGCCAGCTGTTTGGCGGAGAAGGCCTTGGTCTGGTCGTTCGAATGTGCCGAACCGGCTTCACTGGACTGCGAAAACGCCAGCAGCCCTCGGGCCTGCGGCCCCTGCTCGGTGAACTTGACCAGTTGCAGGTAGCTGGTGCCACTGACGACCCGTCGCTTGCCCGGCCCGTGCGGCACGCTGTAGATCGCGTTGTATACGCCCAAGCCTTGTGGCCCGCCCGGCACTGGCGTGCCATCGGCAGCCTGTTGGATCTGCCCCCACTGGCTGTTTTCCCCTACCCCGGCTTGTGCGACTGCCTGCAATGACGCCAGCGCGGCGTGATGGAGCAGCTTGCGTACCGCTGCCTGTTCGACGGCCAGCCCCCGGGGCGTGTGCTGCGGATCGGCCGGGTCGAAGGCCACCCGCCAGCTTTGCGGGTGTTCGGCCAGCGCCTCGACAATGTTTTCGAAATGCACCAGGCCGACGCCACTGTTCAGATCAGCCTTGCCGTTCCACGCTGCCAGGCTGGCGCAAACGGTCTGCACGTCAGCCTCGGCTTCCTTGCACCACTGCATCAGATCCGGCAGCACCAGGCTGGCGAGATAGACCTCGTCATCGGTCACCATGCGCTGCAAGTCATCGATACCCAACTTCGTCTCGCCTTGCAGGCGCTGCAGGGCAAAGCGCCCGCGCATGCCAAGCGGTTGATCATCGCGGCTGACCAGTGGCGAGAAACCCGTCAGGGGCTCGGCAGGGTTGGCCATCCAGGCGGGGTCATTGGAGTTTTGCACGAAGTCGGAGCGCTCAAGGCTTGGTAGCAGACGCGCGGGGAAGATACCCGGCTGAGCCGCCTGGGCATCGACTTTCCACTGGCACGCACTGCGCGATCCATCCAGCACCACCAGTGGGCCCTGGGCTGCCGGGTGACTGCAGTGGCTCAGCAACTCCTGGTCGACGTACGGCACCACCGACTGGTTGAGGTACAGCGTTCGTCCTGCGGCGTCTACCGCCAGGGTGTTGACCCAGGGAATGCCCTGGAGGCTGGCGATCGAGCCTTTGAGCGCGTCCAGGCTTCCCGCGCGGTTGATCTGGTACCACTGCTGCAACACACGGGTGTTGTCCAGGTTGGCGTCGCGCAGGCTGTAGGCAGCTTGGCTGTCCCAGTCCAGTCGGCCCGGCCATTGCACCACCGGGCCGAACGTCGAGGCATAGACCTGGCGCTGCACTTGGCTCAGGCTGCCGTCTTCGGACTTGACGGTGATGCTCACGGTTTGCGGCATGAGTGGCAGCGACTGGCCATCGAGCAGGTAGCGGGTCGGGTCCTTCGGGTCCAGTTGCAACCGGTACAGGGTGAAATGCTTCGAGGTATCGACGGTGTGGGTCCAGGCCAGGTGCCGGTTGAAACCGATGTTGATCACCGGCAACCCCGGCAGGGCAGCGCCCATGACATCCAGTTGGCCAGGAATGGTCAGCTGCATCTGATAGAAACGCATGCCACCCACCCAAGGGAAATGTGGGTTGGCCAACAACAGCCCGCGACCATTGGCTGAGCGCTCTGCGCCGACGGCCACCGCGTTGCTGCCGCGCTCGGAAGCGAAGCGCGACTGCTGTGCCAGCGCCGCAGTAAAATCGCTGGCGGCCCGCTGAGTCGCCCGTGTCGGCGGCTGCGCGCCTACCACGGCCTCGGCAAACTGCCCCACCCCACCCTCCACCAGCAACCGCCGGGTCAACTTGACCAGGTCCAGACTGGTGATCGGATGCAACCACTGCCCTGTTCCGCATTCGGCCGGCAGGCCCGCGGCACGGCGCTCGCCCAGTGCACGGTTGTAGCCGCTGGCATAGCCTTCGAGCAACTGCCGTACGGCGGTCGGCTGTGCCTGCAGGAAGCCATTGACCGCTGATGGGCGGTTGAGCCAGGTGAAGAACAGGTCGCTGGTCAGGTTGTCGCGCTGCTCCACGGTCTTGCCCTGGGCCCCAAAGTAGCGGGAGCGCTCGCCATTGACGGTCAATACCTCATTGGCCAGCAAGCACAGGTTGTCCTGCGCGTAGGCGTAGCCAATCCCATACCCCAGGCCGCGCTCGTCCTTGGCCACGATGTGCGGGACGCCAAAGCTGGTGCGGCGGATCTGTGCGCTGGCCTCGTCACCGGTATCCCGAGCCTGGGCAGCAACGCTGAAGACAACCAGGGCTACCGCCAGGCTGGCACAGGTCAGTGGACGCGAAAGTGTGAACACGGGCATTCCTCGGATTCAAGGGTCATCCCGATCAGACGAATGGCTGAATGAAAATTTTACGCAATGCCCGCGCATCCAAGGTCTTGATCAGGCCGAGGCAATTTTTTTTACGCCAAGGCTGCAGATTTGCCGCTCTCATTCGTCCTAGTAAGTGAGGCACCCATATTTCGGGACAGTCCACGAAAAGGAGCATTCACATGTACCACCCGCAACCCACGATGCAGGCCGGGCATGCGCCGGTCACGGCGCCCAACGGAGCGGTCGCCAGCGGGGATGAACGCGTTGGCAACGAACAGATTCGCGAGTTGCTGCGCAGTTATGGCCTGCGCACCAGCCTGATCCGCCTGAAGGTGATCGACGCCCTGCACACGGCTGACCGCAACGGCCGCAGCATCGGCGTGCGCGGTGTGCACGCCCAGCTTGAACAACTGGACATACCGCTTTCATTCCTGAGTGTCCGGGAGGTGCTCAAGCGCCTGTGCGCCGAAGGTGTGATCTGCCTGGGCAGCGACAAATGCTACAGCCTCGATCCCCAGGCGCGCGCCGTGTTGGAGCAGGCCGCGCGCTGAGCGGATGGCCGGCCAGGACTGGCCGGCCGGCACGGGTCAGGGTTTGACCTTGCGCCGCAGTATCCCGTTGATTACCACCACGACCACCGCAATGACGATGGCGCACACCTGGAACGTCTGCTCGCTGATCACCCCTTCTTTCTGCAGGTGAGACAGGCCCAGCATGAGGCCCAACACCACCAGGATGATCAAAAGGGAGTATTTGAGGCGCTGCACATGTGTCATCGAAGGTTCCTTGCAACATCAGAGGCAAATGGCTCGCATCGAGCCGCGGCCATGATACAACGCCAACCGTCATCGGCGCTGCATTTCCTGCCTGGCGTGCTTCGACGCACCTGAGCACATGGGCCTTGCGCCCACTGCCAAGGTATCGATAGCCATGGCCACGATGCCAGCGTCCTGGCCCCTTCCCCTCTGCCCCCCGGCACAAATGAGGGTACTGAGACCCAATGCAGCAACGGACGCTGGCCCCGTCGGAAAACAAAGGCCTGGAGCCAAAAGCCGACGCCTTATCCTACAGCCCACGAAATCGCTGCCTGCAACAAGTGCTCCGCTAGGCTACAGCGCCCAGTCCGCTTGGCGCCTAGCGGCTCAGCTCGCCGCTGTCTGAAAATCCAGTCACGCCATCAGCAACCGATCGGTGGCGATCGCAGAGTCGCAACGTTGGATGTTCAACGCGCGCATCCCATTTGTCCTGAGGGGGCCCACATGGAATCACTAGACCTGAGCTGCATCGATATCAGCCAATTACCGCATTCGCTGCAATCGCTCATCGAGTGCATCGGCATTGAAAATGCTTACCGCCTGACCTGCTCCTACGGCGGCAGGCCAAAATACATCCCCAAGCATCGCGAACGCTCCAAGCTGACCGATGTACTGCCGCCACAGGCTCTGGATGCCCTGATCAAACGCTTCGCTGGCGTGGCGCTGGAAATTCCCAAGGCCGATCACTTCCTGCGCCAGCTGCGCAACCTGCAAATCCAGCAAGAAAGCGCCAAAGGCTTGTCCCGCAGCCTGTTGGCCGATAAGTACGGCCTGAGCCTGCGCCAGATCGGTAACATTCGCCGCCAGGCCTGAGTGACCCGTTTGAACTGAAATTCTTCCATCGAGGTTTGAAATGGATCCAAGCCAGCCCTGATGAGCCCGTTAGCCGTTGCAACAGCTGCCGCCCGGAATCTGCATTTCAAGTGCAATGCACCCTGCTGGGCGGTTCGAGGATCAATGACCAGACTTGGGCCTGCGGACTAGGCGTTCGTTGCAGGGTTGCGCGCGGGGAATTCCGCTGATCGACGACAGCCACTGGGCACGAGCTTCGCGATGATGACGGCCACAACGGCACCGTGGCATATTGAATGCTCGTGACCTGATCCTGGCATTCGGATTTGGAGGATTCCATGCGTGACATCATTGACGGCTTTCTGCGCTTTCAGCGAGAGGTTTACCCCCAACGCGTCGAGCTATTCAAGCAACTCGCGACGACGCAAAACCCGAAGGCATTGTTCGTCACCTGCTCGGACAGTCGTGTCGTACCTGAACTTCTTACACAGCGCGAACCGGGCGAACTGTTCGTGATTCGCAACGCCGGTAACATCGTGCCGTCCTATGGACCCGAACCCGGCGGCGTCTCGGCAACCGTCGAATATGCGGTCGCGGTGCTCGGCGTGCAGGACATCGTGATCTGCGGCCACTCCGACTGCGGTGCGATGGGCGCGATTTCACGCTGCACTTGTCTGGACCATCTTCCCGCGGTCGCTAGCTGGCTGCGGCACGCAGACGCCGCAAAAGCGATCAACGCGGCGCATGCGTTCGACACGCCTCGCGCCAAGCTCGACGGCCTTGTGCGGGAAAACGTGATTGCGCAACTGTCGAACCTTCGTACCCACCCCTCGGTCGCACTGGCGCTCGAGCAGGGGCGTTTGAACCTGCACGGCTGGGTCTACGACATCGAGGCGGGTTGCATCGATGCGCTTGATGGCGCGACACGAAAATTCGTCTCACTTGCAGACTCGCCGAACACGGTCGCGATCGCTGCGCGCAACAGCAGACAGATCTGATGGCGAAAGCCACAAGCGACATCGAGGCAAGCAAAGCCCGCGATGGCTGTGGCCAGGTGGCTAGCGCAGGGTCAGTCCAGACCTTGTCTAGGCTCAGCTACCGCGGCCTAGCCGCACAGTCACCTGAACACGGCCCACCTCAGATGAACATTGGCATTAATACGCCGGGCGTCTGCGCGCCGAAGACAACGGCCCCATTAATGCGCAAAGAGGGAATCACACGTCCAGCCCAGGCGGCGACAGAAGCTTCGGTTTCCTGCAATTCATCGCTGAAAGCGGCACTTTGCATGAATGCCTGAATGTCGCCGAAGGACGCCATCTCGCGCCCCAGCAACTTTTCCAGCATGGCCGGATCACCTATGTCCTGACCATGGCAATACAAGGCTTGGTACACGCTTTCCACGAATGGCCGGGCAGGCCTGGCGCTGCGCTGCAACCACAGCACCGCCGCAAGCGCCAGCCGCGTGTCCGGAACGCAGACGATTGCGCTGAACGCCGGTTCAATGCCCAGCATTTGCAGTTCCGTTGCCACGAGGGACTGATGGAGCACCGCTTGTGTCCCGAAGCGGTACGCCAGGAAGTCGCGGTAGGTCATGCCGGCTGCCGATCGACTCAGCACGCAGCGGCAGGGTTGAAAGGTAACATTCAGTTCTCTATTGGCCTGGGTCATCGCGATCACGAGCCGGCGCATTGCGACCCAACCCCAAGGGTCGAGAAAGTCGAACGCCAAGATCGGTGGAGTCTGCATGATTACTACCCTGAAGGATTCGTTCATCCAAGGGTAAGGCGTTACGGGGACAGACTGAAGCCACGCACCACGCAATGGAGCGTTGCGTACGCAGCTATGCGATATTGAGCAACTCTTTCATGAACTGCGCAAATACCTTGATGCGTGTCGATTCACGGTTGATCGGCAAGTAGACGATGTTGATCGAGGAATTGACGGATATCGGGTTCACTTCATATTCCGGCAGCAAGCGGGTGAGCCGCCCCTGCTGCACATCCTCGGCGACCAGCCAGTCGGCCAACAGTGCAATGCCCTGCCCTGCAACGGCTGCTTGCCTGAGAATATCGGCATTGTTGCTTTGCATCCGCCCCTGAACCGAAACCGGCAGAGTCTGGTCAGCGACTTCGAAAAGCCAGTCTCGCATCGGCCCACCGTAGTCGAATCGCATACAAGAATGGGTGCTGAGTTCGCCTGGCTGAGTGGGCGCACCATGCTGTTCAAGGTACGCCGGGCTTGCCACCAGCCAGCGTTGAAAGTGACCGATGGTGGTGCAGATGACTTCCTCGCTGGAGACTGTCGAGCCCAAGCGAACGGTCAGATCGATTCGGTCCTTGAACAGATCCACCCTCTCATCGCTGAGGTTCAGGCTCACCTCCACCCCCGGATGACTCGCCAGAAACCGGCCCAAGTGGGGTGAGATCAGGCGCCGGCCGAACTCCACTGGCACGCTGACCCGAAGCTTGCCTTTGGCTTCGCTTCCTCTGTCCGTCACCCTGCTGTCAGCGGCAGCGAGCGCATCGAGGATGGCCACCGCGCTTTCGAAATAGGCCTGCCCCAAGTCGGTCGGGCTGTTCTGGCGTGTGCTGCGGGTGATCAGCGTGGTGCCCAGCTCCGACTCCAATGCGGCAACCTGACGCGCTACGGAAGAAGTTGCCACGCCAAGCTTTCGGGCCGCTGCGGAGTATCCACCGCAGCGCACCGTCTCAACGAACATGCTTAACGCGAGAAACTTATCCATATTTCCGACTCCGTTGAAGATCCATCCGGCAAGCCAGTGTCGTCACCCGTCGACGCTGCTGGCAGGCTGGATGATAGTCATGTGAACGGACGTGGAAATAGAACAGGCGTGCTCAGCTCATCGATCAGCGCTTGCCCGCATGCTTCATGAGGAAAATCACCAGCGCCACGGCCGGAAACGCAGCGGCAGTGAAGATCGTGGCTGGCCAGCCAAAGCGCTCATAGAGCGGGCTTGCAAGCATCGAACCCAGTGCACCGCCGACAAAGATGCTGGTCATGAACACGGCGTTCAGGCGTGCTCGGCTGTTGGGGTCCAGCGCATAGACCTCGCGTTGCCCAAGCACCATGTTCAGTTGCACCGCGAAGTCCAAGGCGATTGCCGCTGCTACCAGTCCCAGGTAGCCCAGCCCAGGAATACCACCGATCAGCAGCGCTACCGGTGCCAGTACCAATGCCACCAAGGTACTGACGTGGCCATGCCCTGCATCGGCCAGACGGCCGGCGATGGGGGCCGCGACGGCACCCACTGCGCCGACCAGCGCGAACAGCGCCACCCCATTCTGGCTGAAGCCATAGTGACGGATCAGCTCGATCGGCACGATGGTCCAGAAGAAGCTGAAGCTTGCGAACAACAGGCCTTGATACAGCGAGCGTTCCCGAAGAACGGCATATTGCTTGGCAAGGCCGAACACCGAACCAATCAGACGACCATAGGTGGTGTGATGGTTAGGCATGCGCTTGGGCAGCAGTACGGCGACCAGCAAGGCAATCGCGACCATCAGCACCGCAGCGCTGAAGAACACACCTCGCCAGCCAATGTATTCGGACACCAGGCTCGCTACGGGGCGAGCGAGCAAGATCCCGAGCAGCAGGCCGCTCATGATGTTGCCCACCACCCGGCCACGACTGCTTTCAGGTGCCATGTGCGCGGCCAGCGGTACCAGGATCTGCACGGCGACGGAAGTCAGGCCGATCATCAACGCCGCGATCAGGAACAGCGAGGGCGAGTCCGCAAACCCTGCTGCCGCGAGAAACCCGCCGACGACCAGGGTAAAACCGATCACCAGGCGTTTGTTTTCCATCAAGTCGGCCAGCGGGACCAGGAACAGCAAGCCCGCTGCATAACCGAACTGGGTCAACGAAACGATCAGGCTGGCATGTTCGGGCGACAGGCCAATGCTCGGCGCGATCAGTTCGACGATGGGCTGGGCGTAATAGAGGTTTGCAACCACCGCACCGCAGCAGAATGCGAGGAACACGACCAGCGCTTTGGATAGCGTCGGGGTTGCATCGGCATGCACCGACGGTGAAACAAGTACTTCAGGGCTGCTCGCTGACATGGCGACATCTCCGGATGGGTTGAAAAGTTCAGGAGCAAGCCTATGCGCCAAGGCGAGGCGTTGGAATATGAACGCCCAGCAACGAAGCTGTGCATGTTGCGCAAAACTGCCAGCGTTGCGTGAACAGCAAAGCTTCCTTGCGCGAGGGACCTATACCCCTGGAAAACCTGCTCCTTTACGCTCAGGCCCTCAACCAATCGGTACCGAACACGCCGAGGTTGGAGATGAGGAGATCTTCGATGTCGCGTAACAAGCGTTGGGCATCCGTGGCCGTTGCCCTTGCAGTAGCAGGGGTGGCGGCAGCGTTCGGGTTGATGTGGCGACCTGCTATCGAGCCGATCGAGCGGCCAGCAGCCTTCGATGCCGCGCAGATCGCTCGCGGCGCCAAGGTCGTTACAGCCGGAGACTGCGCGGTTTGCCATACACGTCCCGGTGGTAAATACCTGGCAGGTGGCCTGCCACTGGTAACGCCGTTTGGCACGCTCTACAGCACCAACATCACGCCTGACGCCGAAACGGGCATTGGCCAGTGGCCGCTCGCAGCGTTCGAACGCGCCATGCGCGACGGGGTTTCCCGCGATGGGCATTTCCTTTATCCAGCCTTCCCATACAAGCACTATCGCCTGCTCAGCGATCACGACCTGGCGGACGCCTACGCCTATCTGATGAGCGGGCCGCCAGTGTATGAGCCCGCCTCCCCCAACCGCATGAAGTTTCCGATGAACATTCGCCCGCTGGTCGCGGGCTGGAACCTTCTGTTCTTGCATACACAGCCCTTCGAGCCGACAGCGCAGCAATCGCCACAGTGGAATCGTGGCCGCTATCTGGTCGAAGGCGCAGGCCACTGTGGCGGTTGCCACACGCCTTTGAACTTTCTCGGTGCCGAGAAAGACAGCCAGGCGCTTTCCGGTGGGCTGGTCGATGGTTGGGAAGCGCCCTCCCTGCTCGGCCTTGCCCGTCGCGAAAAGCCTTGGACGCAGGCACAGTTGGTGGGCTATCTGCAGGCCAAGGTGGTTGACGACCATGGCACCCCAGCCGGGCCGATGCGCCCGGTCAGCCAGGAACTGGCGCGACTGCCGCAGGCCGACGTCCAAGCCATTGCCCACTACCTGCTGAGCTTGCCGGCGCCGCGTCGTAAACCGACCGACGACCATTCGGACACGGTGGTAACGGCTGAGTCGACTAGCCTTGGTCGCGATCTTTTCCAGGGCGCTTGCGCGGGCTGCCACGGTGCTTCGGCGCCGATGCGCACCATCGACGGCCGGCCTTCACTGGCGGCCACATCCGCGGCTCAGGCCCATGAGCCACGCAATTTCATCAAGACGGTACTTGAGGGCATTCCTCCCACACCCGGCGAGGCCGGCCCAGCCATGCCCCCCTTCGCTGCCAGCCTGAACGACCGACAGCTCGCCGCCCTGGCCTCGTACGTCAGGCAGCAGGCGAACCCGGAGCAGCCGTGGAGCGGAGTGGACTCGACTATCGAAGCGCTGCGCGAGGAGGCCAAATGAGCAACGTCAATCTCACCGTCAACGGCAAGGTGCACAGCCTGGACATCGATCCGGACATGCCATTGCTCTACGCCTTGCGTAACCACCTGCAACTCAACGGCGCCAAGTACGGCTGCGGGCTGGGCCAGTGTGGCGCCTGCACGGTCATCGTCGACGACAGGCCGGTGTTCTCATGCGTGACGCCATGTTCAGGCATGGAAGGCCGCAAGATCCGCACGCTCGAAAGCCTGGGCACGACAGAGCGGCCAGGCCCCCTGCAGCAAGCCTTCATCGATACCCAGGCGGCCCAGTGCGGTTACTGCATCGCTGGGATGATCATGCGCGCCCAGGCCCTGCTGGAGAAAAACCCTCGCCCCGACGAGGACACCCTTCGTGCCCACATGGCGACGAACCTGTGTCGCTGCGGCACGCACCTTCGGATCATTGAAGCGATCACCCGCGTCGTTGAAAACGGTGGAATCCATGTCGTCCAGAACTGAATTCAGTCGCCGCGCATTCCTTCAGGGCAGCAGCCTGCTGATGGCCTTCACGTTGATGCCAGCCGCGCGCAAGGCGCTGGCCGATACTGAGGTGGATACCCTGGGTACGCTCGTGCTCGCCCCGGATCTGCCCGGCAGCTTGCGCACCAACCCTTACCTGGACGCCTGGATCAGGGTTGGTGCAGAGGGGATCACCGTGTATACCGGCAAGGTGGAGCTAGGGACCGGCGTCAAGACCGCGCTTGTGCAGATTGCGGCAGAGCGTCTGGATGTCGCACCAACAGCGATCACCTTTCTCACGGCCGACACGGCCCTGACGCCCAACGAAGGCTACACGGCCGGCAGCCACACGATCTTCGACAGTGGCACGGCGTTGTTCAACGCCGCTGCTCAGGTTCGCCAGATGCTCCTGGAGTCGGCCGCCAGACGCTGGGGCGTCGATGCCGCATCGCTGAAGACCGCTGACGCGATGATCATCGCCCCGTCCGGCCTGCGCATGAGTTATGCCGAGGCCGTGGCCGGTGTGGACTTGCATCGATACGCCAAGGCCGAGTCACCGCAAAGCGCACCGGAGCAGTTCAAGCTCATCGGCCACGCCATTCCACGCCTCGACATCCCTGCAAAAGTCACCGGCGCCGCGGCGTTCGTCCAGGACATGCGGCTACCGGGCATGGTCCACGCGCGGGTCATCCGGCCACCAAGGCCTCGCAGCACGCTCACCGGTTTCGATATGCAAGCTATTGAAAGCCTTCCAGGCATCGTCAAGGTGGTCAAGGATGGCAACTACCTCGCCGTGGTGGCCAAGGATGAATGGCAGGCCGTCACCGCCATGCGCGCAGGCTACGAATCAGCGACCTGGAGCGGCGCAGAGGTGATTGCGGACCAAGCCGTCATTCACCAGCTGCTGCCCAGGCTGCAATCCAGGCGCTACCCAATCAAGCATGAAGGCTCAGCGGCGCCTTCCAGTGGCAAGACGTATCGGGCGCGCGTCACCAAGCAATACTTGATGCACGGTTCGATCGGCCCCTCCTGTTCGGTGGCCTGGTTCAAGGACGGTACGCTGACGGTCTGGAGCCACACCCAAGGTGTATTCCCACTGCGCGCCGGCATCGCCGAGATGGTCGGCCTGCCGCTAAGCGCCGTGCGTTGCATCCATGTCGAAGGCTCCGGATGCTACGGGCACAATGGCGCCGATGACGCGGCAGCCGACGCTGCGCTGATCGCCCTACAGGTGCCGGGCGTCCCGGTGCGTGTGCAGTGGATGCGTGAACAGGAGAACCTGTGGGAGCCCTACAGCTCGGCCATGCTCACCGAACTGGAGGCGGATCTGGACCGCAACGGCCGAATCAACCATTGGAAATACGAGCTCTGGACCACGCCGCATAACGAACGCATCACCAATGCCGGCCGCCTCGTGCCCGCGCGCCTGCTCGCTCGGCCGTTCACCTCGGCGCCCTCCATTCCGATCGCGCAGCCCGAAGGCGATGGTGACCGCAACGCAATCCCGTTGTACCAAACGGGCGCGAGCACTATCGATATGAATTTCATAACGCAAATGCCATTTCGCACCTCGGCGATGCGCTCGCTTGGGGCGCACATCAACGTCTTCGCCATCGAGGCTTGCCTGGACGAACTGGCTGGCCAGGCAGGGGTGGATCCCGTGGAGTTCCGCCTGAGCCACCTCACCGACCCCAGGGCCCGGGCTGTCATCGAGCGGGCCCGCAGTGAATTCGGCTGGCCACGGCGATCGCCCACCCCAGGCTCGGGCATTGGCATGGGCTTCGCGCGCTACAAGAACATCATGGGCTACTGCGCAGTGGCGGTGGAAATCCAGGTACATCCGCAAACCGGCGAGATCGAGATCCAGCGGGTGGTCACGGCCGTCGATGTAGGACAGATCGTGAACCCCGATGGGCTGCGCAACCAGGTGGAAGGCGGCATCGTTCAGTCCAGCAGCTGGACGCTGTATGAGGCAGTCAGTTATGACGCCGGTGGTGTGCGCAGCTACGACTGGAGCGGCTATCCGATCCTGCGCTTCCCGCAGCTTCCCAAGCACGTGCAAGTGCACATGATCGACCAACCTGGCCAGCCCTTCCTCGGGGCCGCTGAAATCGTGCAGGGTCCGATGGCTGCCGCGCTGGGCAATGCGCTGGCAGATGCCACAGGACACCGACGGCTCGCCCTGCCGCTCACCCGTTCCGGTCAGCAAGGGTAGCCGGTGGCACTCGCGCCAGCGTTTACAGAGGTTACGGTAGATGCAACATCTTGATGTGACGGTTCTCGAACAGGCCCTGGCCTGGGCTGACGAGGGGAAAAGTGTGTGGCTTTGCACTGTGCTCAGCACCTTCGGCTCGGCCCCGCGGTCGCCTGGCGCCATGCTGGTGGCCCTGCGATCCGGAGCACACAGCGGCTCATTGTCGGGCGGCTGCGTCGAAGAGGAATTTCTTGAAGCACTCGGCCGTGGCGAGCATGCCGCACCGGCGCAGGTCATCCGTTACGGCGGTACGGCCCAAGAGCGAAGTCGCCTGCAGTTGCCGTGTGGTGGCAGCCTGGACGTGCTGGTCGAGCACAGGCACCCGTGTGCGCAATGGCGTGACCACCTCAGTCAATTGCTCGAGGCTCTGCGCGGGCAGCATCGACTGACGCGCACGCTCGACCTGGAAAGCGGCCTCTTCAGCGTGAAAAGCCCTGTCGCGGGTGCAGATCCGGTGGTGCGTCTTGGCAGCCGCCTGGAGATCAACCTCGGGCCTGCGCTTCGCTTGTTGCTCGCCGGTCTGTCGCCGGTCGCCCAGGCATGCGGGCAGTTCGCCCGCGCACTGGGCTTCGAGGTGATCGCCTGCGATCCGCGCGAAGAAGCCGCGGCGATGCCGATCGAGGGTGTGAAACTGATTTCCATGTTGCCCTCGATGTACATCGCCAACGGCGGTTGTCACGCGGCAACCGCAGTGGTGGCATTGACCCACGACCCCAAGATCGATGACTTGGCCTTGATGGAGGCGGTACACACGCCTGCCTTCTACATCGGTGCGATGGGCTCGCGCCGGACTTCGGAAAAACGCGCGCAGCGGTTGCAGCGAATCGGCGGACTGTCGCCCGCGCAAGTGGACCGTCTACATATGCCCATCGGGTTGGACATCGGCTCCAGAACGCCAGCCGAAATCGCTTTGTCGGTAATGGCCGATGTGCTGCGTGTTTACCGGGGCAAAGCCCGAGCGGCTCTTTGAAGCTGCTTCCGTCGCAAGCTTTGCGAGTGGCGCAACGCACTTGCTCTGGTTGTGGTGATTATCAAATGCGGACCCGGGTCTTAACCTGACGTCATCAAACGACAGCGACATCGCTGCACCTTCGACCCCGTATCAACACTGACTTGAAAGGAACTGAGTGATGACCAGTAATCTGTTCAATCCTATTCGCGTGGGCGCTGTGGAACTTCCTCACCGTATCGCCATGGCACCCCTGACCCGATCGCGCGCAGGCCAACCAGGCGATGTGCCAACGCCCATGGCAGCGGAGTATTACGGCCAGCGTGCCAGTGCAGCGCTGATCATCACCGAAGCCACGCAGATCTCCCAGCAGGGCCAAGGCTACGCCTGGACCCCGGGTATCTACACCCGTGAACAGATCGAAGCCTGGAAACAGGTGAGCGATCAGGTGCATGAACGCGATGGCCGCATCTTTATGCAACTGTGGCACGTGGGACGTGTTTCGCACCCAAGCTTCCAGCCCGGCAACGGGCTACCGGTTGCTCCGAGCGCCATCGCAGCGCCCGGCAAGACCTTCATCGTCGACGAACAGGGCAATGGGGTCTGGGGTGATGTGCCGGTGCCGCGCGCGCTGGATACCGAGGAAATCGCCGGCATCATCGACGACTACCGCCATGCGGCGCTGAACGCCATCGAGGCCGGGATGGATGGTGTCGAGATTCACGCGGGCAATGGCTATCTGCTCGACCAGTTCATCAACAGCAACAGTAACGAACGCACCGATCCGTATGGCGGCTCCTATCGCAACCGGGCGCGCCTGCTGTTGGCCGTCGTCCAGGCAGTGGCGCAGGAAATCGGTGCAGATCGCGTCGGTGTGCGCCTGACCCCCATGGGACGGTTCATGGGGATGGGAGACGACACTCCTCTGGAAACGTTCACCTACATCGTGGAGTCGCTGAACCGGTATGGGCTGGCCTACCTGCATCTGGTCGAGCCTGCGGTCGTCGGCACCGTCAAGGACGAGAACTTCGACCCCCGCTGGGACGAGATCATCCTCACGCTGCGGGATACCTGGAAAGGCGTACTGGTAATCGCGGGCGGATACGACGCTGCTTCTGCCGAGAAAGCGATCCGTGATGGCCGTGCGGACGTGGTGGCTTTCGGCAGGCCGTTTCTGGCCAACCCGGACTTACCACGCCGAATCCGCGAGGGCCTGCCGCTCAATACCCCCGACCCCGCGACCTTCTTCGGCGGCAACGAACGGGGCTACATCGACTATCCGACTCACCCGTAACGGGCGTTGCTGGCTGATGCAACGCGCCAGTCAAATTCATCACGCCGTGTCACTTTCACGCCGCCAGCGGCGCAAGGGGAAGTCATGACTGCATCAACACCGCGTGCCCCATGGCTACCGATTTGGGCGGGTCTTTGTGCCAGCCTCGTCGGTATCGGCCTGGCGCGTTTCGCCTATACCCCACTCATCCCGGCCCTCATCGAGGCCCATTGGTTTGCCAGCTCTGCAGTCGTTTTCCTGGGCGCTGCGAACCTCGCAGGCTACCTCATCGGTGCCTTGATCAGCCGACCGATCGCGACCAGATGGTCAAGTGCAAGCGTGCTCCGGTTCATGATGGTCCTGGTCAGCCTGGCATTTCTAGGCTGTGCCTGGCCCCTGTCGGTGAGCTGGTTCTTCTTCTGGCGGCTGCTATCGGGCGTCGCCGGGGGCGCGATCATGGTGCTGGCCGCAACGGCCATCCTCCCCCATGTCGCCACCCACCGCAGGGGGCTGGCAAGTGGTGCGATCTTCCTTGGAATCGGACTGGGAATCGCAGGTGCCGCCAGCCTGGTACCCTGGTTGCTGGACAAAGGCCTGCAACAAACCTGGCTCGGTCTTGCGGCGTTGTCGCTGCTGCTGACGATCAGCAGCTGGGCGGGATGGCCAGCAGACCCTCCGCATCATCCGCCGACACCGACGCCGGCAAAGCCTGCAACGTCGGCGGCAGTGCTGGTCTTGTTCGGCCAGTACGCGCTGATGGCCACCGCATTGGTCGCGCCCATGATGTTCCTGGTGGACTACATCAGCCGCGGCCTTGGTGCCGGCACTCATGCCGGTGCGCTGATATGGGGACTGTATGGTCTGGGCGCTATCGCGGGCCCCGTACTGTATGGGCTGCTGGCCGACCACTTGGGCGCACGGGCGGGCATTCGGATCGTGCTCTTCGCACAGTTGGTCGCAATGGGTGCATTGATTGAAAGCCATGACCTGCGACTGCTTGGCGCGGCAGCATTGCTGATCGGCTCTTTCCCGCCTGGCATTGTCCCGCTGGCACTTGCCAGGGTGCACAGCCTGGTCGAGGGGCATACACGGCAGAATGCGACCTGGAGCCGCGCCACGGTTTCGTTCGCGAGTTTCCAGGCAATCGCCGGATACGGATATTCAGCCCTGTTCGCGAGCAGCGATGGCCACTACGGCGTGCTGTTCAGCGTCGCGGCTGCTGCACTGGTCCTGGCGCTGCTGCTGGAGCTGATTCTAAAAAGCGAATCCCGAACAGCCGCCGTCCAGGCCATTTAAGAACAAAGCCCGCGTGCGCGGGCTTTGCTGCACTTAAAAGTCCCGCTTGTAGAAGATGTCCAGCGAGCTTGCCAGCCCGCTGGCCGCTTCGAGATAGACCTTCTTGCTCAGCTTGTAGCGCAACGCGATGGTGTTGGCTGGCTCGAACACCCCTACCCCATAACGCAGGCTCAGTCGCTCGGTCAGGTTACCACTGGCCACGACGCTGGTGGCGTTGCCCGACCCCTCGGTATCGAGTTGGAAATCGTCAATGCCAAGGCTCGATGCCAGGCTGCCGGTGATCCCGGCGCTGCCTGCCAGCCCAAGGCCCAGGGCAGCCTCGGCCAACATGTTACTGTCCTCGCCCGAGGCGCCCAACGGGCGGCCCAGCACCAGATAGGACAACGCTTGTTCCTGGCTCATCGCCGGTTCCGAGAACACCTGGGTGGTCGGTTGCTCGGCGCTGCCACTGAGGCGGATACCGGCAATCACATCGTCGACTTTGCGGATCGCCTCGATGTCCAGGTACGGCTGGTCGATGGGCCCTGCGAACAGCAAGCGCGCACGACGAATGGTCAGGCGCTGGCCATAGGCACGGTAACGGCCATCGGCCAGGCTCAGTTCGCCACGGGTGTCCAGGTTATCGCCGATGTGTACATGCCCCAACAGGTTGGCGGAGAGGCCGAAGCCGCTGAACGAGAGCTTGTCGCGTCCCACTTCTACGTCGATGTCCATGGCCACGGCCATGGGCGCCTTGCCCTCTTCGGTCTGGTGGCCGACGATGACGGTGTCGTCCGACACCTTCACCGTCGACGGTGGCAGCTCGCGCACGGTGATGTTGCCCTTGGGCACCAACACTTTGCCAGTGACCGACAGTTTGTCGTCGACCAGGCGCAGACTGAGGTCTGGCGCGACTTCCAGTTCTGCATACGGCTCGACCGTGACAGGCAATTGCTGACCCTGTAGGCGCACGTCCATGCCCAGGGCCTGGCCCCAGGTCAGGTGCCCGGAAAGTTGCCCGCGACCCGCCGCCCCGCTGCGCCAGTCGCCATTGAGTTGCACCCGTTCACCGGCGATCTGCGCTTGCAACGACAAGCCCTGCAAACTCACCGGCAGCTCGGCTCCGCTCACCTCGCCCCCGCTGAGCACCACGTCGCCATTGACCTGCGGTGCCAACAGGGTGCCGGAGAGCCGGCCACTGCCGTTCAACTGCCCGGCCAGCCGCTCGACCATGGGCACGAACGGTCGGGCGACCGAGAGGTCCAGGCCCGCCAGGCGGAAGTCACCCGACAGCGGTTTGTCCTTGCCCAACGGATCGAGGCGCGTGGTGACGTTGAGCTCGCCCAGCCGCTCGCCACGGAAATCCAGGCGGGTGTCGACCCGTCGCGGCGCCAGGGTGCTGTCCAGCCGCAGGGCCTGGTACGGGAAGTCGATCCAACGGCCGTTGTCGCGTACACGCAGGGTGCCGCCACTGGCGTCGATAACGATCTTGCCCTTGGGGCCGCTGGCGGGAACATCCAGATTGACGTCGGCATTGAGCAGCCCCTGCCAGGCAAAGTCCTTGGGCAACCACTGGGCCAGGCTCTCCAGCGGGAACTGCTTGAGGTGGTAACGCAGGCGCGGCTCAGGTGCCAGGCGCTGGTCGTCACCGCACAGGCTGGCCTGGCCGGAACGCCAGCAATGGGCGCCAAAGTCCAGTTGGCCGCTGGCCAGACGCTGCAAACGTGCCGGCCCTTGCAGTTGCCAATCCTGACCACCGGCCTGGATCCGTCCGCTGGCCAGTCGGCCGCGCCAGTCGCCCTTGTTCAACTGGCCATCCAGACCCAAGTCGAGTTTCAGCTGCGGGCCATCCAAAGCCAGGGTCAGTGCCTGCTGCCGGATGTCGCCCTTGCCATTGGCCTGGAGCGTGCCGAGGGATGTTTCGCCCAGACGAATACCGCTGGCCTTGAGCTCGATCAGGCCGCGCTGGGCGTTATCCAGACGAGCATCCAGGTCCAGGCGCTGGATCCGGTTCTCGGCCTGGACCAGTTGCTGACCCTGCAGGACCAGCGTGCCTTGGGGCGCCTTGAGTGTTCCGCTGATGTCCAGCCGGCCTTTGGCCTGCCCTTGCAGCCTTGGCCAAAGCTGGCCCAGGCGCGGCAGGTCAAGGTCCACCCGCCCGGCCAGGCGCTGCTGCATACTGCCGCTGCCGGTGATGCGGTTGTCCCCCAGCTGCACGGCCAAGGCGCCCAATGTCCAGCTCTGGGCAGCGCCCTGGGCCTCTACCTTGAGCACCGCCGGCTGACCACGCAGGCGCCCCTTTAGATCCAACTGGGCATCGAGGGTGAGTTGCTCGCCTTTGAACTCACCTTTGCTGCGCAACGGCCCCGCCAGGGTACCGGGTAGCTCGGCGAGCCAGTAAGCGGGATCGAGCGCCGACAGCTGCAGGTCGACATCCCACGCCAGTGTGTCGGCGAAACGCACGGCAACATTGCCGCTCGCCTTGCCCTGGCCTGCCACCAGCGCCAGTTGCGGCAACCGAACCTGGCCCAGGTCGCCTTCGAACGGGCTGGCCAACGTGAAGGCACCTGCCGGGCCGTCGAGTTCACCCTTGAACGTACCTTGGTAACTGCCATCGCGGTAATGCACCTGGGCATCGAGGCGCTTGAGGCTGACTTCAGGCGGGGTTTCCAAGGGGTACAGGCGCAGCCAGGGGAAGTCCAGCCAATCCAATTGGGCATCGGCCTGCAGGGCGTTCTGCCAATCGGCGGTGGCACTTAGCTTCAACCGCTGGGTTTCACTGGCGCTCAGGTCCAAGGCATCGAGTCTTGCCCCCTTGGCATCCACACGCCCCGCCAGCACCAGCGACACGGGGGCTTGTTCGGCAGGCAAACTGGCCGAGCCAGTCAGCTGATAACCCTTTAGCAAGTCACCCTCGGCGTCCAGCTTGAGCTGGTTGAGTTGCACGGTGTCCGGAAGCGCAGCTGCGGGCTTGAACGCTTCGGAACGGACGTGCAGCTTGGCCGGCAGGTGCTCGGCAAGGGCCTGCAGCTCACCGGTCAACCGGGCATTGAGATAACCGGTGCTGCTCGCATCCAGTTCGAGGGTTCGCTGCAAATCCCCCTTGGCGGTCACGGCCAGTTGCCAGGCCTGACCTTCCACGGCTGGCAGCTGTAGCTGGCCATCGAGTTGCAGCGGCCAATCGCCTTCGGGCAAGAGATTACCCTGCAACGCCAGGTGCAGATCGTCCCGATGCACTTGCAGGCGGTCGATGCGAAGCCCAGTGGTCGTCCAGTGCGCCGCCAGTTGCAGGTCGCCCAACAGATCATTGCCGTCGAGTCGCAACTGCCCGACCTCGACCGTACCCACTTCGATCCCGATCGGCAGGCGCAACACCGGCAGCTGCACAGGGCTGGTGTCAGCAGGCGCGTCGCTGGGCGCAAAGGCCATGTCGACCCGCTGGGCCTTGAGCCGGTCGATGCACAAGGTGGCACGCAACAGGCAAGCAGGCGACCAGGACAGCACCGGCTCCTGGAGCTCGACACGGTTACCGCCATCTGCCCAGACAATCTGACGGGCCTGCCAGCTGCCACCCAGGCGCCCCTGGAATTCAGTGACTTCGAGCCCAGGCACCTGACCCAGCAGCCAGCGCCCGACAGCTTCGCTAGCCAGTATCGCGCCGAGCGCCAAGGCCACCAACAGCACGATGGCCAGCAGGCTCAGCACAAGGGTTCTCAACACACGCATCACAGCTCAGGCCCCATGGAAAAGTGCAGGCGGAAACCGCCATCGTCATCGAGCGCCCTGGCCAGGTCCAGACGCAGCGGCCCGACCGGCGATACCCAACGCACACCGATGCCGACCCCGGTCTTGAGGCTGGGCAGTTCAAGCGTATTGAACGCGTTGCCTTGGTCGACGAAGGTCGCAACGCGCCACTTCTCGGCCAACGAATACTGGTACTCGGCGCTGGCGGCCACCAGGTAGCGCCCCCCGATCCGGTCGCCGTCGCTGTTCTTCGGCGACAAGCTCTGGTAGTCGTAGCCGCGCACGCTCTGGTCGCCACCGGCGAAGAAACGGAGTGACGGCGGAATGTTGTTCTTGTAACCATTGGTGGCACTGCCGCCGAACTGCACACGGCCCAGGAAACGGTGGTTGTGGCCAAGCGTCGTCAGGCCTTTCAACAGGACATTGCCATGCAGCAGGTTGGTGTCCGAAACCAGCCCCTCCTTGGCCGCCTGAACATCGAACTGCAGGCGGTAGCCGCTGTGCGGGTCGATGCGGTTGTCGCTGCGCAGATACGAAAAACTCACGCCTGGCATCAGCAGGTTGCTAAGGCCCGAGTCGTCGCCCAGGCGGTACTCCTCGCGCTGGTACTTGAGCGAGATGACCCGCTGCCAACCACTGGGCAGCTTGCTGTGCCATTCCGGGCCGACGGTCAACAGCTTGCTGAGGGTGTCGGTTCCGGCGAGCTCTTCGTTCTGATAGCCACCGGCGAACCGCAGTTTGTCGGTCAGCGGAGGGTCCAGGGGAATGTCGTACCAAAGGCCGACGTTCTGCCGCGGGGCCGATAGTTCGGTTTCCCAGCCGTAGCTGTGCCCTTGTGGGTTGACCCAGTGGCGGGTCCAGTTGGCCTTGCCACGCGGACCAACGTCGGTCGAGAAACCCAGGCCCAGGCCCATGGTGCGCGGTTTGCGGGTTTGCAGATGGACGTCCACCGGGATGTCTTCGCCCACGGCGGCAGTGGGCGCCGCGTCGACCCGCACGCCTTCGAAGTAGCCGCTGGACTGCAAGTCGTTGTTGAGCTCGGCCACCAGTTCCGAATCGTAGGGGGTGCCAGGCTTGAACGAAACCATGCGTTGCAGCAGTTCTTCATCCAGTGGCGTGTCGCCACCGAACGTGACCGCGCCCAGGCGGTAGCGTGGGCCGCTCTGGTACACCAGCTCGATGTCGGCCACCCCGGCCTGGGGGTCCACTGCCAGACGCTGGCGAGTGAACCGACCGCTGAAGAATCCATAGCGCGAGGCCTGGTTCTGGATCAGCCGCTTGGCATCCTCGTAGTGGCCGTGGTTAAGCGGCTCGCCCGGACGCAGCGCACGACCATCCGGTATGCGAAACGCCTTCATCTCACTGGCTGGCCCTTCGATGCGCACCGTCACGTTGCGCAGGCGCACCGGTTCGCCGGGTTCAATGCGGATGATCAATTGCGGGTGTTCGTCGGCCTTGGCTGCGGGCTTGACCTCAGTGTCGATCTGCGCCTGATAGTAGCCCAGTGCCTGCGCAGCCTTGCGCGCCTGCTCCTGCGCCCCGCGACTGAAGCGCAGCAGCGCTTCCTCGTCGCGGTCACCCAGATTACCGATATAGCCTTCGACATTGGCCTTGAGCGCTTTATTGGCCGGCTTGACCTTCACCAGCAACTCGCTCTGGCCCCATGCTGCGAAACTGGCGGCCCAGAAAATAAGGCCCCAGGTGAATCTTCCTGAATACGTCATGCGGCGCATGCTACCAGAGCCGGGCCCTCATGGGAGGCGTTCAGGCCTCCGTCATTCTTGATGACACAGGATTGGGATGAAAGAACACCCTTTCCCGGATTGGTCCTACAGCTACCTCGCCGATCTCTTCGTACCCCTGGCGTTGGTAGAACGCCAGATAATGCTCATTGCCCGTATCCAGCACCACCCCTTGGGTGTTTGGGTCTTCCGCGCACCAGTCGTGCACGGCCTGGAGCAATTGTTCACCGTAGTGCCGGCCCTGAAATTGCGGATGGACCCCCAGCAAAGGCAGCACATGCACCCTGGCGCCCGGCAGGCAACTGGCCAATGCGGCCTGGTATTCCATGTAGCGGCGCGTGCAGCGCAAGCCAGTGCCCAACATCATGCGCAGGCGCCAGGCCCAGCTGTCGGCCACCCCCAACCGTCGTTGCGGCGGCACGATCAGTGCCAAGGCGATCAGGCGGTCATCCAGCAAAAGGCCAATGGCGGGCAATTGCAAATAGAAGTGCTGGCGCACCCACTCACGCACCATCACCCGCAGGCGCCTTTCGTAGCCAGGCCGCTGGCCCTCGAACACATAGCCGAACGTCGGTTCGTGGCGATAGGCGTGGTACAGCAGCGAGCGCACCTCACGGCTATAGCCCTCATCGAGCATACAGACACTGGCCTTGGCTTCAGTGGTATCGGGCATCGCGGGCGGTCCTCCTGGAAAGGTCATTCAGTGCCTTGGAGGTGCCTGGACGCACATCGTTCACCCCCTCCAGCACGTTAGCAGCGCCACCCCAAGGCTGCCACGCTGGTGGAGACGGCCGATGTCGGCTAGCATCCGGCCTTTTACCAGGATTGTCTTTCGATGAAGATCGTCTGTTTCAACATCAACGGCCTGCGTGCCCGCCCGCATCAGCTGGCGGCGCTGATCGAAAAGCACCAGCCGGACGTGATCGGCCTGCAGGAAACCAAGGTCAGCGACGATCAGTTCCCTCTGGCCGAGGTCCAGGCACTGGGCTACCACGTGCACTTCCATGGCCAGAAAGGCCACTACGGCGTCGCCCTGCTGTCGCGCCAGGCGCCTCTTAGCCTGTTCAAAGGCTTTGCCACCGACGAAGAAGATGCCCAGCGCCGTTTCATCTGGGGCTCCTTCGCCGATGCCAACGGCACCCCGATCACTATCATGAACGGCTACTTCCCCCAAGGCGAAAGCCGCGACCACCCCACCAAGTTCCCGGCCAAACAGCGCTTCTACAGCGACTTGCAGGCCCTGCTCGAAGGGCAGTTCCACAATCACGAGCCGGTGCTGGTGATGGGCGACATGAACATCTCGCCCCAGGACTGCGATATCGGGATCGGCCCGGACAACGCCAAGCGCTGGCTGAAGACCGGCAAATGCAGCTTCCTGCCTGAAGAGCGGGAATGGATGGAGCGCCTGAAGGGCTGGGGCCTGGTGGACAGCTTCCGTCACTTGTACCCGGAAGTGAACGACCGCTTCAGCTGGTTCGACTACCGCAGCCGCGGCTTCGAGGACGAGCCCAAGCGCGGACTGCGCATCGACCTGATCATGGCCTCGCAAGCCCTGGTGCCGCGCCTGAAGGCCGCAGGGGTGGATTACGAGCTGCGTGGCATGGAAAAGCCCTCGGACCATGCGCCGATCTGGCTGGAATTGAGCTGAAACGAATTGCCGGCAAGCCAGCCTCTACGAAGTCGTCGTACGCTCCGTAGAGCCGGCTTGTCCGCGATCGGACCGACTACAGGCCCAAGCGCAGCGCCTCGCCAACACCGGCCCCGCGCACATCGTCCGCCGCACTGACCAGTGCGAAGTTGTACGCCCCATGGGACCAGTAGCGTGCCTCCAACCGCCCATCCGTGCGCTGCCCCTGCGGCATGCGCGCGAAGCGTTCGCCCGGCGAGCGCAGAAACAGACTGATGCGTTGCCCTTCACGGTCCTGGAATACCAGCAAAGCCGCCGGCCCCTGCTCGTTGCTGAGCAGTCGTGCCCCCACCGGCTTGAAGCCGTATCCCGCGAGGTCTGGCAACTGCCCTACCCGACTGAAATGCCGCTCCAGCCAGTCGCGCAACTGAGCCGGGTCGCTGGCCTGGATATCCAGCGCTTCGCTGGCAGCGAACAGGCGATGGGCCTGCACGGCATCGGCCATGGGCAGGCCAGCGTCCGCCAACGTGGCGTCCCGTGCCTGCCAGCCAACCAATCCACCCACTCCCACGGCCAGCAGCAACACCGCAGCCGACGCCCAGCGGCGCTGCCTGCGATGACGCAAGCGTTGCTGCAGCCTGCCCACATCCAACTGTGACGAGCCTGGCTGCTCGCCGAAACCTGCCAATGCCGCCCGCAGACGCCGGGCATCGCTTCGCCAGGCCTCGACCCTTTGCGCTTCCAACGGGTTGGCCGCCAACCAGGCTTGCACTTCGGCTCGCCGTGAGGGCTCCAGACGGTCATCGACGTAGGCATGCAGCTCGTGTTCACTGGGAATAAGGCGCGTCATTTCAGTCTCCGCAAGGCCGGGGGCTGCGGGTTGCCCTCGGTCAGTTCACGCAACGCGGCACGGGCGCGCGACAGGCGCGACATCACAGTACCGATGGGAATCCCTAGGGCGTGGGCGGCCTCCTTGTAGCTCAGGCCCTCGACGCTGACCAGCAACAACAGGGCGCGCTGCTCGTCCGACAATCGCGCGAAGGCCTGCAAGTCCGCCTGGGCCAGGATGATGCGTTCGATATCGCCGCCAACCGGCTCTTCCTGCGCCTCGGCGCGCCCAAACCAGGACAGCCAACGCGCATGCAGGCGGTCACGGCGCTTGCCATCGAGAAACTGCCGATAAAGGATGGTGAACAGCCAGGCGCGCAGGCTGTCGGCGTCACGCTGCTGACTGCTGCGGCTGAGGGCACGCTCGACGGTCGCCTGGACCAGGTCGTCGGCGCTGCCAGACTCGCGCGTCAGCCAGATGGCAAAGCGGCGCAGACGCTGGAGCAGCTCGCGCCATTGGTGTTCGTCCAAATCATGCATGGAAGTCATCCGGCCCCTGGGATGGTCAGTGTAGAGGGCAGACGCCCGGCCACAAAATTTATTCCCTCGCAGGGAATAACCGCCTTCCTGCCCCGTCGTACCGGCACCTCAACTGCACCGGACGATGACCATGAACTCACCCTTGCACGGCCCCGCCAAGCACCTGCGGCTGGCCGCCATAGGCGCCATCATGCTGGCCATGGGCGCGGGTTTCGCCTATGCCGCTGGCTGGATCGGCGGCCCAACAGTGACCCCGCAGCGCATCATAGATACCTTCGAGGCCCAGGCTGGCCATTACCCCGGCTACCGCAAGAACCATGCGAAAGGCCTGTGTGTCAGCGGTTACTTCCAGGCCAGCGGCCAGGCGGCGACGCTGTCGACGGCGCGGGTGTTCAGCCAGGCGCGGGTACCGGTCATCGGCCGGTTCGCCATTGGGGGGGCCAATCCGTTCGCACCGGACACCGCGGTGCCCGTGCGCAGTCTGGCGCTGCAACTGAGTACCGATGACGGCCAGCTCTGGCGTACCGGTATGAACAACCCTCCCGTGCTGGCGGTGAGCACGCCGCAGGCGTTCTATGAACAGGTGCTGGCCAGCGCGCCTGACCCTGCCACCGGCAAGCCTGACCCGGCAAGGCTACAAGCATTCTTCGCCGCCCATCCGGAAAGCGCGGCGTTCCGCCAATGGGCCGCCAGCTATACCCCGAGCGACAGCTTCGCCAGCACCCAATACCACAGCATCAATGCCTTTCGCCTGATCGACGGCGATGGCAAGGCTCACCCGGTGCGCTGGCAATTGGAGCCACAGACCCACTTCGCCGCGCTCCCAGGCAAGGTCGATGACAAACAATTCCTGCAACATGACCTGCAACAACGCCTGGCCCAGGGCCCGTTGCGCTGGACCTTGCGCCTGGTGCTGGCCGAGGCCGGCGACGCCGTGGACGACCCGGCCCAGCCCTGGCCTGCGCAACGGCGCCGAGTGGACGCTGGCACCTTAGTGCTCGAACGAGTGGACGCCCCTGAACAAGGTGCCTGCCGCGACCTGAACTTCGACCCGCTGATTCTCCCCCGTGGCATCGAACCTTCCGCCGACCCGATCCTCGCCGCCCGCTCGGCGGCCTATTCGGAGTCTTTCAATCGCCGCAGCCGCGAATCGCTCAGCACCGGAGCCCGCCCATGAAACCTGAAGCTTTCCACCCCCTGGCCCGCTCGCTGCACTGGCTGATGGCAGTGTTGATCCTGGCCATGCTGTTCATCGGCGTGAGCATGGTCGCCGACCTGTCAACCCGCCACCCGATGCTGGTCGAGCTGCACAAGGCCACCGGCCTGGCGCTGCTGGTACTGGTGCTGCTGCGTATCGGCGTGCGCCTGACCCGACCTCATCCGCCCCTGCCCGACGACTTGCCGACTGTGCAACGGTTCGCTGCCGGCGCCTCGCACCTGCTGCTCTATGCCTTGATGCTGGCCATGCCGCTGCTGGGCTGGGCAATGCTGTCGGCGGGCGGTTACCCTCGACCGCTACAGCTACCGGCCATCGCCCCACACGACCTGCAACTGTACGCCGTACTGCGCCAAGCCCATGGCTGGGCCGGGTACCTGTTGTTCGCCACTGTCCTGCTGCACCTGGGTGCAGCGTTGATGCACGCACTGGTGCGCCGGGACGGCGTGTTGCGTAGCATGTGGCCAGGCCCCCTGCGCCGCGGCGAATGACAGCGTGCGGTCCAGGCCGGTTCGACAACCGATGAGTGCTCTTAATAAGATCGCCCTTTAACGCTGAAACTGCCTGGACTGCCCGATGACTGCTGCAAAGGATCCTGCCACCCTGGGTGTCACACGCACCCTCGACCTGCGCCCCCTGCTGCTGGCCAACATGGCCTGCACCATGTCGATGATGGCCTTCGTGGCCTTGATCGGGCCAATTGCCCGGCTGCTGGGGATGGCGACCTGGCAGGCCGGGGCAGCCGTGACCGTGGCCGGCGTGGTCTGGGTGCTGCTGGCACGCCCCTGGGGGCGCGCGGCCGACCGCCTCGGACGCCGACGCATCCTGCTGCTAGGCAGTGCGGGCTTTACCCTGGCCTACTGGTCATTGTGCCTGTTCGTCGAAGGCGCCTTGCGCTGGCTGCCAGACGCCACCTTGGCGTTCGTCGGTCTGATGCTGGCTCGCGGGCTGATCGGCGCGTTCTACGCGGCCCTGCCGGTGGCCGGCAATGCGCTGATCGCCGACCATGTCGAACCGCAACGTCGGGCCCGAGCCATGGCCTCCCTGGGCGCAGCCAATGCTGTGGGGCTGGTACTGGGCCCGGCGATTGCCGCGCTGTTGGCACGCCACAGTCTGAGCCTGCCGTTTCACATCATGTCCTTGCTACCGGCCACCGCGTTCATCGTGTTGCTGTTCAAGCTAAAGCCGCAACCGTTGGCCCACAGCCATGCGCCGAGCCCGGTGCGCCTGACCGACCCGCGCCTGCGCCGCCCCCTGCTGGTGGCCTTCAGCGCCATGCTCAGCGTCACCGTTTCGCAGATCATCGTCGGTTTCTTCGCCCTCGACCGTTTGCACCTGCCGCCGACCGAGGCAGCCCAGGCAGCCGGCATCGCCTTGACTACGGTCGGGGTGGCACTGATCCTGTCGCAGATCGCCCTGCGCCAGCTGGAATGGCCACCGCTGAAGATGATACGGGTTGGCGCCAGCGTCTCGGCGCTGGGCTTTGCCGGCGGCGCTCTGGCCACGAGCGCGCCCTGGCTCTGGGGTTGCTACTTCGTCGCCGCCGCGGGCATGGGCTTTGTGTTCCCGTCCTTTTCCGCGCTGGCCGCCAATGCCATGCACGCGTCGGAACAAGGCGCCACGGCCGGCTCCGTCGGCGCGGCGCAGGGGATGGGCGCGGTGATAGGGCCACTGGCTGGCACCTTGGTCTACGCGCTGGATCCACGCCTGCCATTCCTTGCGGTTGCCCTGTTGTTGCTGCTGGTCGGGCTGTGGCCAATGCCCCGCGACCAACGCACCTGACAAGCACTGCGCGCAAGGCTTCAGAGTGTGCTTTAATGCGTCGCCCATTATTTTTTACACCTCTGATTACAAGGCGGCTATGGACACGGGGACACGACTCAAACTGGTGCGTGAACGCAACAACCTCTCCCAACGGGAGCTGGCCCGTCGCAGCGGCCTGACCAACTCGACGATTTCGCAGATCGAGCAAAACCGCGTCAGCCCTTCGGTCAGTTCCCTGAAAAAACTGCTCGAGGGGATCCCGATGACCTTGGCGGAGTTCTTCAGCTTCGACGAGCCGGTGCGGGAAGAGCGCTTCGTGTTCCGCGCCAACGAGCAGCCTGACCTGGGCCGCAACGGCCTGCGCATGCTGCTGGTCGGTGCGAGCGTCGAAGCCCGCCAGATGCGTATGCTGCGCGAGCTGTATGCACCAGGCGCCGACTCCGGCGAGCCGATCGTGCATGCCGAGGGCGAAGAATGCGGGCTGGTCACCCGGGGCACGGTCGAATTGTGGGTCGATGGCCAGGTAAGCGTGCTCAACTCCGGCGATGGCTACTACATCCCCACTACCCTGCCGCACAGTTTCAAGAACATCGGTCCGGACGAGGCCGAAATCATCAGCGCCAACACGCCGGCCAACTTCTGACCGTGCCTGAACCCGGCCAGCGCTTGCACTCCCGGGCCGTTTACCAGTGCCTGCGCGAGACGGCCCTCGGCGTTCACTCGCTGCAGGTTCGCGCCCGTGATGGGCATGGGCTGGTCGAAGTGGACATCGACGGCTGGCAGCTGACCCTGGCCGTGGATGCCGAAGGCCTGGCCCATTGCGTGCGCTGCCAGTCCCCCGAGGGCCTGCAGGCCGATCTGGAAGACTGGCAACGCTACGGCAGCAACCCCACCGACCTGCTCAGTCTCTGGGAGCGTACCCAGCTCGAGAAACTGCTGGCTGGCTAACGCAACGCACCTTCGACGAAGTCCAGGCGATCCTGCCCGAAGAACATCTGCCCATCGACAAAGAACGTCGGTGCACCGAACACCCCACGCGCCACTGCTTCTTCGGTCACCTGCTTGAGCGTCGCCTTGACCTGTGGCTCGGCGGCCAAGGCCTGGAACGCGGCAGGGTCGAAGCCTGCCTGGCGCAAGGTAACGTCCAGCACTGCAGCATCCCCCAGGTTCAACTGCTTCGCCCACAGGCCGGTGAACAGCACGTCGAGCAACGTTTCGAAGCGCTCGGATGCCAGCAATTGCGTGCCGGTCAAGCCGCGCATCAGGCTCAGGGTGTTGATCGGAAAGCCCGGGGGCATGGCGAACGGCACGCCATAGCGCGCAGCGAAGCGCCCCAGGTCGGTGAACATGTAGCGCCCCTTGGCCGGGATCATGGCGGGTGAAGCATTACCGGTCGCCTGGAACACACCGCCCAGCAACAAGGGTCGGTAGCGAAGCTCGGCGCCGTGGCGGTCGCAGATACCCGCCACTTGGGTCCAGGCCAGATAGCTGGCCGGGCTGCCCAGATCGAAGAAAAACTCGACAGTCTTGCCCATTGAAAGCTCCTTGTTCGACATAGGGGTCACCAGCGCTCCATCCATGGTCGCAGATCCAGCTCGAAGGTCCAGGCGTCCCGTGGCTGGACATGCAGGAACCAGTAGCTGTCGGCGATATGTGCCGGGTCGAGGATACCGTCCTGGTCCTTGAGGGCGTAGCGCTCGGGGAAGCTGTCGCGAATGAAGGCGGTGTCGATGGCCCCATCGACCACCACATGGGCGACGTGAATGTTTCGCGGGCCCAGTTCACGGGCCATGCTCTGGGCCAACGCGCGCAAGGCATGCTTGGCCCCGGCGAAGGCGGCGAACCCGGCAGCGCCTCGGGTGCCAGCCGTGGCACCGGTGAAGAGGATCGTGCCGCGCTCGCGCATCACCATCCGCCGGGCAACCGCCTGTGCGGTCAGGAAGCCGGCGAAGCAGGCCATTTCCCAGATCTTGAAATACTTGCGGGGCGTTTCCTCGAGAATGCTGCACGGCACATTGGCGCCGATATTGAAGACAAACGCCTCGATCGGGCCAATGTCGCGCTCGATGGTCTCGATCAGCTGCGTCACCTCTTCTTCCTTGCGGGCATCGGAGCCAAAACCATGGGCCTGGCCGCCCGTAGCGCGGATCTCGTCCACCAGGGGTTGCAGCTTCTCGGCCTGGCGTCGTGTGACGCAGGCGGTGTACCCCTCGCGGGCGAAACGCTTGGCAATTTCCCCTCCGGTGGCATCGCCGGCACCGATCACCAGCACTACTTTTTGTTGTTCTGTCACGACCCGCCTCCATTAGTGAACGATCACTTAGTAAACGAACGCTATGTTATGATCGCCCCCATCGTCAAGTCAGGGCGCGAGGGGGTTTCGGATGCGCTATTCCACCGAACACAAGCAACAAACGCGAGAAAGACTGCTGGCCAGCAGCGGCGCGCTGGCCAAGCGTGGCGGCTTCTCCAGCACCGGCGTGGCCGGGCTGATGAAGGCCATTGGCCTGACCGGCGGCGCCTTCTACAACCACTTTCCATCCAAGGACGATTTGTTCACCGAAGTGGTCCGCCAGGAGTTGTGCAACAGCCCACTGGCCCGCCTGGCCAATCGAAGCACCAGCAAGGCACGCCTGGCACGCTGTCTTGAGCAATACCTGAGCCTGGCTCACCTGCACAATCCCGAGGGTGGTTGCCCGTTGCCCCCGCTAGGTGTTGAAATCGCTCGGGCCGAGCCACAGGTGCGCGAGGAAGCCGAGCATTGGCTGGTAGCCCTGCATGATGCGTGGAGCGAAACGCTGCAAGACCCGCAACTGGCCTGGGTGCTGATCAGCCAGTGCGTGGGCGCCCTGGTGGTCGGGCGCATGATGGTCAGCGAACACGTGCAAACCCAGGTGCTGGATGCCAACCGTACCTTCGTCGACAAGGCCTTGAATGAAGCTCTCTAGTCTTTTGCTTGGCCTTGTGCTGTCTGCCCCCGCATTCGCCGAACAAGCCTGCCCTCCTGGGCAATACCAGGTGTGCCTGATGGGATGCTTCTGCGCGCCGATCGACCCCGGCCAGGCCGGGCAGATTCTCAAGGACGTCGAGGTCGTCGCCTCCAGCAGCCTGGTGTTCGCCCTGCAGCAGGCCCGCGACGAAGCCACGGCCAGCGGCACACAGCCCATTCCGCTGCATATCCGGGTACAACTGGAACCCTGGTACGATTTCGCCGTGCTCGACGCCGCACGTTACCGGGTCGGCGACGAGCAACAGGTGAGCGCCGCCAATGCCCTGCTGCAGAACCCTGACGTGAATGCGGTCACGCTCATCGACACCATCATATTCCGCCACGCGACCGATGCCGAGGACAACGTGGCGCTGTGGGCGCATGAACTCAAGCACGTTCAGCAGTATCAGCAATTGGGCGTGGAAGAGTTCGCGCGGCGCTACACCCGAAATTACGAGGAGCTGGAAGCGCCGGCTTACAAGATCGAGGCTCAGGTGAATAAGACCCTGCGCCAGCGAGGCTCGGGTCAGGCGCGCTAGCCGTTGGTGACAACCTCACCCGCTTCATCGCGACTGGCGTAGCGCTGCGCCAGTACCGCGCAGACCATCAGTTGGATTTGGTGGAATAACATCAACGGTAAAATCATCGCCCCGATACCGCTGCCTACGAACAGCACCTGCGCCATGGGCACACCGGTGGCCAGGCTCTTCTTCGAACCTGCGAACAGAATGGTGATGCGATCCTCGAGGTTGAACTCCAGCACCTTGCCCAGCATATGGGTGCCCAGGAGCACCACGGCCAGCAGGATGGCGCACACCGCGAACAACCCTGCCAGGTGCTGCGAGGAAACGGTGTGCCACAAACCCGTGACCACGGCCTCGCTGAATGCGGTGTAGACCACCAGTAGAATCGAACCTTGGTCGACCAGCTTGAGCCAGCGTGCATTGCGCTTGACCCAGTTGCCGATCCAGCGGCGGGCAACCTGGCCGGCCAGGAACGGCACCAGCAACTGAAGAGTGATCTTCAGCACCGCGTCCAGGCCCGAACCGGTATCGCCACTGGCACCCAGCAACATCATCACCAGCAACGGCGTGAGAAAAATACCCAGCAGACTGGAAGCCGCCGCGCTGCAGATGGCTGCTGGCACGTTACCGCGGGCCAGCGAGGTAAAGGCGATGGCCGACTGCACCGTGGCCGGCAACGCGCACAAATACAGCACGCCCAGGTACAACTCGTTGCCCACCAGCGGCACGAACAACGGCTTGAAGGCCATCCCCAGCAAAGGAAACAGCACGAAGGTGCAGGAGAATACCAACAGGTGCAGACGCCAGTGGCCGGCACCGGCAATGATGGCCTCACGCGACAATTTGGCGCCATGCAGGAAGAACAGCAGGCCGATGGCCAGGTTGGTCAACCAGCCAAAGTACAACGCCCCATCACCCGAGCAGGGCAGCACGGTGGCAATGAACACCACACTGAGCAGCGCCAGGGTGAAATTGTCGAATAACATGCGCAAATACTTCATCACAGATTCCGTCTTGTCATTGTGCTGGGGCAGACGATAAGGTCTGGGCCTTTTTCCCGCTAACGCCGGAACCCCCGCCGGTATCGCTGAACGGACACTCCGTCGCACAGGACCCGCCCCCATGTCACGCTTTCTTCTTGCCACGCTGGCTACCGCTACTTCCCTCGCCTGGGTCCATGCCTCGGCCCACGCCGATGACACCCTGCAAGCACGGGTGACCCAGACCATCCGCCCGCTGATGCAGGCGTACGGGATCGCCGGCATGGCAGTGGGGGTCTACCACAAGGGCCAGGCGCATTACTTCAGCTTTGGCGTGGCCGACAAGGCAGCGGGCACACCGGTCAGCGCCGATACCCTGTTCGAGGTCGGTTCGCTGAGCAAGACCTACACGGCCACCCTCGCGGCCCTGGCCAGTGCCGAAGGCAAGCTGGACCTCGATGCGCCTGCCCGCCGCTACCAGCCCGCACTGGCCGGCACGTATCTGGGTGATGTCAGCGTGCTGGAGCTTGGTGCCTACAGCGCCGACTGCCTGCCCTTGCAGTTCCCCGACGATGTGCAGACGCCACGGCAGGTGCTGACGTTCTTCCGCCAGTGGAAACCGCACAGTGAGCGCGGCACTCAGCGCTGCTACTCGAACCCCAGCATTGGGCTGTTTGGCGATCTTGCAGCACGCGCCCAGCATCGGCCTTTCGACCCGTTGATGACCCAGGGGCTATTGCCGCGAATGGGTCTGGAGCACACCTATCTGAACGTCCCTCCCGAAGCGCGTAGCCTCTACGCCCAGGGTTATGACGCCCAGGACCAACCCGTTCGGGTCAACCCCGGCCCATATGCCGACCCGGCGTACGGCATCAAGACCAGCGCCACCGACCTGCTGCGTTACGTACGCCTGCACATGCAACCCTCCGCCTTGCCTCAACCCCTGCAGGAGGCCACCGCGATCACCCAGGCAGGTTACTTCCAGGTCGGCACAATGACTCAGGGCCTGGGCTGGGAGCGCTACCCCTACCCTGTCGACCTGCAGACCCTCGTCAATGGCAACAGCCCCAGGCTGATCCGCGAACCTCAGAGCACCCAACGCCTGAAGCCTGCCAGTCCCGCCTTGCGCAACGCCTGGTACAACAAGACCGGCTCCACCAATGGCTTTGGTGCCTACGCCGTATTCATTCCCTCCGAAGGCCAGGCCGTGGTGCTGCTAGCCAACCGCAACTACCCCAACGAGGCGCGGGTTCGGGCTGCATGGCAGATTCTGTCCGGCCTGTCGCATTGACCGGCGACACCCTTGAAAAGGCCCCGACAGGTGGATTGTCCGACAAGATGTAGTGAGAAAAAATATTCACTACAAAACGGTTGACGCCGTTCATCCGCCTTGGGCATGATGAGGCCGTCTCCCTGATCGGGAGCGGTGGCAAGGGTATTCCAGACGGCCTGCGCGGTAACGCAGGCCGTTCGTGGAGAGGGAACTGTCCAAAAGGCAGCGTGAGAAAGCCCCTGTTGCGATGCTGCTGTAGCAGCCGTGGTAGTGCGCTACACCGTGGTGGCGCCAACTGTGAAAATCACAATCAATAGGTAATGGGGGCTTTATGATGAACTTGAACAACAATCCCACGATCGACCAACTGTCCAAGCTGTTCGCCGCACGCAAGGACAGCCTCGACGATCACCTGCTGTGGGTCAGCCAGACCGGTGAGGTACGCCTCGACCGTCTGCCGCCAAACACCGTCGAAGATGAATTCGAAGCGCACCTGCCCAGCATGCGCGCACGCTTCAAGGTCTACCGCCGTGGCCAGGGCTACGTCGGCAAGAAGGCCGCCGCCGACACCGAGTTCGTAGGCCGCGTCCTGCAGACCCTGCAGGAGGAATGGCCCGCCGCCCGCGAGCGGCAGGCGATCAAGGTGATCGATTCGATCAACTGATCGAGCACGCCTCCTCATCAGCCCGGCCCGCAACGGCCGGGCTTTTTCATGCCTGTTAAACTGTCGGCCCCTGGACCTTGGAGCCCTTGATGAACACTCCCGCATTCGGCACCGGCGATGCCTCTTACCAGGCCGCAGGCGGTATCGATGGCATGCGCCGCCTGGTCGATGACTTCTACCGCCTGATGGATGAAACACCGGCAGCCGCCAGCGTACGCCAGATGCACCCGGACGACCTGAGCGGCTCACGGGACAAACTGGCCTGTTTTCTCAGTGGTTGGTTGGGTGGCCCACGCCTGTACAGTGAACGCTACGGCTCGATCGCCATCCCATCGTTCCATGCGCAGTGGCCGATCGACGCACAGCACGCCAGCGTCTGGCTGACTTGCATGCGCGATGCCATTGCCCTGCAACGGTGGGACCCGGCGTTCTCCGACTACCTGCTACGTCAGTTGCACGTCCCTGCGCAACGCATCGTCCAGGCGTCTGAAGCCCGGCACGCTCAAGCTTGACGGCGTAGCACGGTGGTTGGCAGTGGCAGTGCACCTGTGGCCAGTGCTCGCGCGCGGTCCACACCCCACACCAGTGCGCGGGTCATGGTTTCGCCAGGCCGCGCTGGATAATACTCCTCAAGCAGCGCCTTGCCGTCCTGGGCATACAAGCCAAGGAACAGCTGCGTCGCACCCAGGCGCGACAGACGTACCTGAACATCGAGCGTGGTGCCATCGCTCAGCGCCTCGTCATGACAGCGGCTGTGCAGCTGGGCGTCAGCCCACTGCCAATAAGTCTCTTCCCTGATGCGCATGGAAAAACAATCCTCCTTTTCTGACATGCCGCGCAAGAAGACCACAAGCGCCGCGATCCGGCGAGCGCTACCCCTGGATACCATGAGCTGGATCAAGCAACCAAAACAAAAACCCCGCCGTTCGGCGGGGTCTTGGGTCAGCGTTACTTCTTCGCAGGTAGCCGGGGCGTGAAACGGCCCTTCTTGTAGCGCTGCAAATGCGCAGGCTTGAGCTGCTCTGACTCGTCCAGGGTCATGTTGGCAAAGCCCAGGCGAAACGACGACTGGCCGCACCATACCTGGCTGTTGATTGGGAATGCGTCGTTCGTGTCTTCGAAAAAGGACTCGCTCATGCCCCGTCTCCCTCAAGTGACGACCGCGTCGGCAGGTAGATGACATGCCCAGGAAAAACGCGGTCTGTTGAAGAAAGAGACTAGCCAGTCATTTGCAGACTGCCCGGGCAAAACATCCAAACCCGACCAGTGGCAAAAAGCCTTACCTCAACCGCACCGCCGTACCAGTGGCGAACACCACGACCATTCCGCCCTGCACCGAGGGCATGCTGATCTCGAAATCGACCCCCACCACTGCATCGGCTTGCAACTGCCGTGCCCGAGCCTTCAGTTCTTCGGTGGCCTGTTCGCGGGCCTCGCGCAATGCGCTTTCCAGGGTCTGCGAACGCCCCCCGAAGAAGTCCCGAAAGCGTGCGAAGAAATCGCGCACAAAGTTGATGCCCTGCACCGATTCAGAGCTGACTACCCCGAGGTACTCGGCAATCGGGCGGCCTTCGAGCTGGCTGGTGGTGGAAATGATCATGGGCGTGCTCCGTGGGCCTGGCAAAAGAGGCCCAGTCTAACAAAGCCCTCGCCCGCATTGCGGCGCTTGCCCGTTGCAACTGAACGCGGGTGTGTTTTCAGTTATTGCGCGCTGGCCGCCCTCAAGCGCTGCCCCAGCTTCGGCCCGAAGACATTGACCAGCAGCCCGGCCATCACCAGCAACGCGCCCCATCCCTGCACGGCGGTCAACCGTTCACCCAGCAACCACGCCGAGGAACTCAAGCCAATCACCGGAACCAGCAACGAGAACGGTGCCACCTTGCCCGCCGGGTAGCGCGACAGCAGCTTGCTCCAGAGGCTGTAGCCGAGCATGGTGGCGACAAAAGCCAGGTAAGCCAGGGCCAGAATCGAGCTCCAGCTGATGTTGGCCAATGCATGACCGATGCGCTCTGGCCCCTCCAGCCACCACGAAAGCGCCAGGAACGGCAATGGCGGAATCAACCCGCCCCAGATCACCAGCGCCACCAAGTCCACCGAGCCGAAGCGCCGGGTAATGATGTTACCCAGGCCCCACATGGCACCGCCGCACAATGTCAGCAGCAGCGCCACCATCGGCACGTGCCCGCTGTCCTCGCTGCCGATCAGCGCCAGGCCGCTCGCCGCCACCAGTAACCCGAGTACGCTGGCCAGGCGCAACCGCTCCCCCAGAAACAGCGCAGCGAAACCAAGGGTGAAGAACGCCTGGGATTGCAGCACCAGCGAAGCCAGCCCCGGTGGCATCCCGCTGTACATGGCCTGGAAGAGAAAAGCGAACTGGCCCAGGGAGATGGTCGCACCGTAGCCAATCAGCCAGCGCCAGGGCAGCTTCGGGCGCTTGACCAGCAATATGGCCGGAAACGCCACCAACACGAAGCGCAACGCCCCCAGCAACATCGGTGGCAGACCGTCGAGGCCAACCTTGATGACCACGAAGTTGACTCCCCACGCGATGATCACCACCAGGGCGATCAGCAGGTCCTTGAGCGGCATTGCGGCTTCCTTCTTCAGGCGTTCTAGACATATTTCGTTACAGCATAAAGGCATTTCTTCGGCAGGGACCAGCACAGTTGGCGGCCAGCCTTGCGCAACAGTGCCGCTGTTATGCTACCTGCCGCTGTCGAGGTTCAGGTTAGGGCGCCCTGTTTCGCATGCATCGGTTGCATTTGCCCTCGGCGCCCAACCCATGGCATAGATGCAAGTCTTTGCAGGTAGGAGATCCGCGTATGAGCAAGTCCCCTTACGTTCCGCCCAAGGTCTGGCGCAACGAGGCCGCTTCCGGCGGCCAGTTCGCCAGCATCAACCGCCCTGTCGCTGGCCCGACCCATGACAAGGACCTGCCGGTGGGCAAACACCCCCTTCAGCTTTACTCCCTGGCCACGCCCAACGGCGTCAAGGTCACCATCCTGCTCGAAGAATTGCTCGCCCTCGGCCACACCGGTGCCGAATACGACGCCTGGCTGATTCGCATCGGCGAAGGCGACCAGTTCTCCAGCGGCTTCGTGCAGGTCAACCCGAACTCGAAGATTCCCGCCCTGCTCGACCGCAGCGTCGAACCTGCGGTACGGGTGTTCGAGTCAGGCTCGATCCTGCTGTACCTGGCCGAAAAGTTTGGCGCTTTCCTGCCCAAGTCCCTTGCTGCCCGCACCGAAACCCTGAACTGGCTGTTCTGGCAGATGGGCGCGGCCCCCTACCTGGGCGGAGGGTTTGGCCACTTCTATGTGTATGCCCCGGAGAAATTCGAGTACGCCATCAACCGCTTCACCATGGAAGCCAAGCGCCAGCTCGACGTGCTGGATCGCCGCCTGGCCGAAAGCCGTTACCTGGGTGGCGATGAATACAGCATCGCCGATATCGCCGTATGGCCATGGTACGGCCAGCTGGTACGCGGCAACCTGTATGGCGCCGCAGAGTTCCTGGCGGTGGATGAGTACCCGAACGTTCAGCGCTGGGCCGAGCAGATCGCCGCACGCCCGGCGGTACAGCGCGGCACACGGGTGAACCGCACCTGGGGCGACGAAGCCAGCCAGGTGGCGGAACGGCATTCGGCGACAGACCTGGCCTGAGTGCACCGGGCCGCTTGGCGGCCCCATCAATGCCCGCCTGCAAAAAACCATTTCTCCCGCGCAAACCTGCTTCCCCCGAAACCTTCTTGTACACTCCTCGCATTAGCCCCCACCTTGCACAATTTTTGGTGAAAGCATGATCGAGGTAACCGAGGTTTCCATTGCCGAGCTGCGCGATGCACTTGAGTCGGGCCGCACGACGGCGGTCGAGCTGGTCAAGGCCTATATGGCGCGTATCGACGCCTACGATGGAGCCAATACCGCCACTGCCCTGAACGCCGTGGTCGTGCGCAACCCAGACGCACTCAAGGAGGCCGAAGCGTCCGATGCGCGTCGCGCCAAGGGACAGACCCTGAGCCCGCTGGACGGCATTCCTTACACCGCCAAAGACAGCTACCTGGTCAAAGGCCTTACCGCCGCCTCCGGCAGTCCGGCCTTCAAGGACCTGGTCGCCCAGCGCGACGCCTTCACCATCGAGCGCCTGCGTGCGGCCGGTGCGGTGTGCCTGGGCAAGACCAACATGCCGCCCATGGCCAACGGCGGCATGCAGCGCGGCGTCTACGGCCGCGCCGAAAGCCCGTACAACGCCAACTACCTGACCGCACCGTTCGCGTCCGGCTCCTCCAATGGTGCCGGAACTGCCACCGCCGCCAGCTTCAGTGCCTTCGGCCTGGCCGAGGAAACCTGGTCCAGTGGTCGCGGCCCAGCCTCGAACAACGGCCTGTGCGCCTATACCCCCTCTCGCGGGGTGATTTCGGTCCGTGGCAACTGGCCACTGACCCCGACCATGGACGTGGTGGTGCCTTATGCACGGACCATGGCCGACCTGCTGGAAATTCTGGATGTAGTGGTCGCCGACGACGCCGACAAGCGTGGCGACCTGTGGCGCCTGCAACCTTGGGTACCGATTCCGGCGGCCTCGACCGTGCGTCCGACCTCGTACCTCGACCTGGCGGTGGATGCCAGCGCGCTCAAAGGCAAGCGTTTCGGCGTGCCTCGCATGTACATCAACGCCGATCCCGAAGCCGGCACTTCCGAAAAGCCTGGCATCGGTGGCCCGACCGGTCAGCGCATCAACACCCGTGCCAGCGTCATCGACTTGTGGCAAGAGGCACGCAAGGCGCTGGAAGCCGCCGGTGCCGAGGTGATCGAAGTGGACTTCCCGCTGGTGTCAAACTGCGAAGGCGACCGTCCGGGTGCACCGACCGTGTACAACCGTGGCATCGTCAGCAAGGAATTCCTTCACGACGAACTGTGGGAACTGTCAGGCTGGGCCTTCGACGATTTCCTGCGCGCCAACGACGACCCCAAGCTCAACCGCCTGGCCGACGTCGATGGCCCACAGATCTTCCCCCACGACCCCGGCACCCTGCCCAACCGTGAAGACGACCTGGCCGCGGGCATGGACGAATACGTCAACATGGCCAAGCGCGGCTTGAAGACCTGGGACCAGATCGAAACGCTGCCCGACGGCCTGCGCGGGCTGGAGAAAACCCGCAAGATTGACCTGGAAGACTGGATGGATAACCTGGGCCTTGACGCGGTGCTGTTCCCTACCGTGGCCGACGTGGGCCCGGCCGATGCCGACGTAAACCCCGTGTCGGCGGACATCGCCTGGAGCAATGGTATCTGGGTAGCCAACGGCAACCTGGCGATCCGTCACCTGGGCGTGCCGACCGTCACCGTACCGATGGGCATCATGGCGGATATCGGTATGCCCGTAGGCTTGACCTTCGCCGGTCGCGCTTACTCCGACAATGCCCTGCTGACCTTCGGTGCAGCATTCGAGTCCACCGGTTCGCGACGCATGATCCCGCCGCGCACGCCTGCCCTGGTCTGAGTCAGCACATCGTCGGCAAACCGGCTCCTACACAATCCTCGCCGAACCTGTAGGAGCCGGCTAGCCGGCAACAAGACCCGTGCTGCCCCATCAATTGTCTTATGCTGAGCGTTCCTGAACCCAGCGATAAGCCCTCATGCTCTTTCGCCTGACCGCCGACACCTTGGTCCTACTGCACCTGGCCTTCATCCTGCTGGTGCTGTTGGGCGGGCTGTTGGTGATCCGCTGGCCTCGCGCCTTGCTCGTTCACCTGCCAGCCCTGGCCTGGGGCCTGGCCGTGGAATGCCTGCACCTGGGTTGCCCCCTGACGACGTGGGAAAACCGCATGCGCAGTGCCGCAGGAGATGCCGGTTACGAAGGCGGCTTCGTCGAGCATTACATCTGGCCCTTGATTTACCCCGCCGGCTTGACCGAACGGACTCAGTTGCTGCTGGGCACGCTGGTGCTGGTGGTCAACCTCGCCCTTTATGGTTACATCGTCTGGCGCAAGCGCCGGCTCAGCGGGTAGCCACCACGAACAGCCGTGGGAACGGCAACAACACCTTACCGTCGGTGGCCGGGGGGTAGTCGCGCTGCATGGCTTGCAGGTACAACTGCAGAAAATCGGCCTGCTCCTGCGCGTCCAACTTTGCCAAGTAAGGTCGCAGCGCCGAGCCCTTGAACCACTCCACGACTGCCTCGGCGCCTCCCGCCAAGGGGTGATGGTAGGTGGTGCGCCATACATCCACGCGGGCGCACAGGGGGCTGAGCAGGTCATAGTAATAGGCTGCGCTGTGCCGGGGCGGCAGGACATGGTCAGCGAACTTGTCGGCCCAAGGGCCCTGGCTGGCGATTTCACGCAACCGCCGGTGCGCAGGTTCGTCCAGGTTGTCGGGCGTCTGCACCGCGAGACTGCCGCCCTCGCACAGCTGGTGAACCAAATGAGGGTACAGCGATCCGTGGTCCGGCAACCACTGCAACGACGCATTGGCCAGGATCAGGTCCTGCGGTTTCGATGCGGTCCAAGTGGCGATATCGGCCTTCTCGCAACGCACCCGCAGCACGCGCAACCGTTGCCGCTCAAGCGCCTTGTTGATCATGTCCTGGTCGTTGTCCAGGGCCACAACCTGGGCATCGGGACAATGGTGCAGCAGGACTTCGGTAGAGTTTCCAGGGCCGCAGCCCAGGTCGGTGGCGTGGTGCACCGCGCGCTGCGGCACCGCGGCGAGCAGGTCGCGCACGGCGCGGGTGCGTTCATCTTCGAAAAGCGAATACTGATTGGCGGACCAGGCCATGGCGGGTTCCTTTTGGCGGGCAATGCTCGAAGCATAAGCCATGTGCCCATACTTAGGGTCATGCGCTTGCTCACACTTTCGGTAACGCCGCGTGGCGCCTCCACCATCACGAAAAAAAACGGCCGGCCTCCCGAAGAAGCCGGCCGTCTCTCAAGCGTTGAACGCTTAGTGTTGCTTGCCAGTACGGATCTGGTGCACCACACCCATGGCCACCACGATGGCAGCGGCGATGCCGGTGGAGATCACCAGGATCTGGTAGTCAGGCATGAATGCCATGGTCACCAGGGCTGCCACGATGAAAGCGATCACCAGGTAGGTCAGCCAAGGGAACAGCCACATCTTCAGGCGCACTTCCTTGCCCTCGGCGATCAGCTTGCGGCGCATTCGCAGCTGCGAGAAGGCAATTACCAGGTACACCAGCAAGGCGATCATGCCAGTGGTGTTCATCAGGGTTTCCAGTACGTCCTTCGGACGCAGGGTCTCGCTGAAATTGATCAGCGCACACACCACGGCCACGGCGCAGGAACCGATGATCGCGTACACCGGAACACCGGTGCCGGCACGGGTGATCTTGAAGAACGACGGCGCGTCGCCACGCTGGGCCAGGGAGAACAACATGCGCGAAGCGGTGTAGTGACCGGAGATCAGGCAGCTGCTGACCGACGTCAGTACCACGAAGTTCATCAGCAGTTCTGCGTACGGCACACCCAGCAGTTCCAGGGTACGACGGTAGGCGCCGTAGCCGGACTCACCCAGGTGCGGGTCGTTCCATGGAACCAGGCAGACGATCAGGAAGATCGAGCCGACGTAGAACAGGCACACGCGCCATACCACCGAGTTGGTGGCCTTGACGATCTGGGCGGCCGGGTCCTTGGCTTCGGAAGCCGCGATGGTCACGATTTCAGCGCCGAGGAATGCGAACATCACCCCCAGCAACGCACCGATCACGGTGGTGATGCCATTGGGCATGAAGCCTTCGGCGGTCAGGTGGCTGATGCCACGGACTTCACCGAACTGCCAGATATTCATGACCGCGGCAGTACAGATCACCAGGAAGCAGACAATCGCGACCACCTTGATCAGCGCGAACCAGAACTCGAATTCGCCGTAGTGCTTGACGTTGAAGAAGTTGACGGTGATCAGCACCAAGGTCGTGGCCAGCACGAATACGTTGACGCTCACATCGGGGAAGAAGCCGTGCAGGATCTTGCCCGCCACGTAGGCCTCCCAGGCCATCAGGATGACCCAGTACCACCAGTACAGCCAGCCGATGGTGAAGCCGGCCCAGCGGCCAATGGCGCGGTCGGCGTAGGTCGAGAACGAGCCGGTGTCTGGCGAGGACGTCGCCATTTCACCCAGCATTCGCATGATCAGGACCACCAGGATGCCGCCGGCGAGATACGCCAGCACAGCGGCCGGGCCGGCACTGTGAATCACGCTGCCGGAACCGACGAACAAGGCGCCGCCGATTACCCCGGCGATCGACATCATCGTCAGGTGGCGCGACTTGAGCGAAGCGCTGAGCTTGCTCTCGTGCTCGCCCTTGGCGGTGGTGGTTGTGGATGTTGCTCCCATCAGTTGTGTACCCCGTGCTTCTTTTTATCCAAGGAAAACTGTGAGACCCCGATGGCTAGCGGTCTCACCTGTACATCAGCGCTAATGCGGGCAGGAAGGTGTGCACAAGCACACGCAGGCCTTCCATGGCGGCCTGCTTACGCGCCCCAAGGTTGACCCTGGAGCGGACTGAACATGCTTTATGTGGCGATATCTGACACGTAATGTAAAAATGTCCGGCGCAGAGAGCCATGCACAGTGGCATGAAATACGCGCTGCACTGTACAGGTCACCCATGCAATACACCCGCAGTACCCCGCAGACGCCCAGCGTTCTGCACACCTGAAGGCACCCCAATGTTTGAACTACATCCAGACGCCCCCACTCCGCTGGTCAACCAGATCATCGACGGGGTGCGCGCGCTGATCGACAACCAGACCCTCAAGCCTGGAGCCAAGGTGCCGTCTATCCGCGCCTTCGCCGCGACCTATTCGGTGAGTACCTTCACCGTGGTCGAAGCCTATGACCGACTGGTGGCCCAGGGGCTGCTGGTAAGCCGTGGCAACGCGGGCTTTTTCGTCAATCGCGCAGCGGGCGAGTTGCTGGACAACCACAGTGCCGAGACCGACACCAGTCGACCAACGTTCAACTCCGAATGGTACTTGCAGCAGATCTTCGAAATCCGCCAGTTGCCGTTCAAGCCAGGTTGCGGCTGGTTGCCCAACGACTGGATGTACGAAGACGGCCTGCGCCGCGGCTTGCGCCAAGTGGCCGGCAGCCCGCTGGAGCTGTCCGGCTATGGCGACCCGATGGGCCTGTTGGAGCTGCGCACGCTGACGGCGCAGAACCTGCAGCAAGAGCTGTCGATCGTCGCCAATCCAGCACAATTGATGCTCACCCACGGTGCCAGCCAGGCTCTGGATCTTGCAGCGCGTACCCTGGTGCGCCCAGGCGATGTGGTGCTGGTGGACGACCCGGGTTACCCCAACCTGATGAGCATCCTGCGTACCCAGGGCGCCACCTTGGTGGGAGTCCCCCGCACACCGGCAGGCTATGACCTGAACCAACTGGAGCAGTTGCTGGCGCACTACCGCCCCACCGCGTTTTTCACCCAACCGCACCTGCACAGCCCAACCTGTTCACGCACCCCGCTGGCGCAATTGCACCGCCTGCTGCAACTGGCCAGCAAGCACGGTTTCAGGCTGGTGGAGAACAATCTGTACGCCGACATGGTCGCCGAGCCGCAGCCTTGCCTGGCCAGCCTGGACCACTTGCAGCAGGTGGTGTACGTGGGCAGCTACTCCAAGAGCATCTCGCCCAACGTACGGGTCGGCTACATGCTGGCCAACCCCGAGCTGATGCAGAAACTGCTGCACCTGAAAATGCGCTCGGGCCTTACCACGTCACAGGTCATGGAGCGCGTGGTATACGCCGCCATCATCGACGGCCGCTGGCGCAAGCACCTCAAGCGCCTGCGCCAACGCCTGGCCGAGGCGCACCAGGAAGTGGGCCGTCACCTGCACCGGTTGGGTTTCGAGTTATTCACCGAGTCGGACGAAGGCATGTACATCTGGACCCGCCACCCAGCGATTCCCGACAGCGCGGCGTTGCTGGACGATGCGCTGGAGCAAGGGATCATGCTCGGGCCTGGCCAGTTGTTCATGGTCGATGCGCAGGCCACCGGGTGGATGCGGTTCAATGTGGCCTTCAGCAGCGACCCGGCGATGTGGGAGTTGCTGGAGAAGGTGTTGGTCAAGCACGTGCGGCGTGGGAACACGTGAGGCGCTGCCGGGCGAAACTGAACCGCCCCCCCGCGGGCAAGCCCCCGCCTACAGGTATTGCGCTGGGCTGGCAGGCGTCTCTCCAGGAGGCGGCTTGCCGGCTATTGGGCCGCCCATGACGGCCCCGTTATCGGCCCTTCACCTATCGCCAAGCTGCTTGTTCAGCAAAGAAGGCTTGAGCATTCGCCTCCAGGCTCTCCAGGTGATAGCCCCCTTCCTGGACAATCAAGCATGGCACCCCTAACGCCCGAATCCGCTCCCCCAGCGCGGCAAAGCCTTCGGTCGTCACCGCCACCTTGCTCTGTGGATCCTGCTCATAGATATCGAACCCCAGCGACAGCACCAGCACCTCGGCGCCAAAATCCTTCACCGCATCCAGCGCAATTTCAAGCTGGACCATGAAGTCCGCCTCACTGGCCCCATGGGCCATCGGCAGATTGAGGTTGTACCCCTCCCCCGCACCGCTGCCACGCTCGTCCTCGAACCCGGCCACACCAGGATAGAAGTTGGTCGGGTCACCATGGGTCGATACGTACAGCACATCGTTGCGCGCGTAGAAGATTTCCTGAATGCCCTGCCCATGGTGCATGTCGGTGTCGAGGATCGCTACGCGGTTGTATCGGCTGCGCAGCGCTTGGGCGGCGACGGCGGCATTGTTGATGTAGCAGAAGCCACCGGCTGCATCGAAGCGGGCATGGTGTCCCGGCGGGCGGCACAGGGCATAGGCGGCGGGTTCACCGTCGAGGATGGCCTTGGCCGCGGCCACTGCGCTTTGCGCCGACCAGTAGGCCGAACGCCAGGTATGCTCGCCCACCGGGCAACTGCCGTCGGCCAGGTAACGCGCGGCCTGGGCAAGGATGCCGCGCAGGGCATTGGGTTCGCGCACGAAGATGTTGGACATCACCTCGTCGCCCCAATCCTCGGGTACCTCCTTCCAACGCGCATGTGCCTCTTCGAGGAAGACCAGGTAGGCCTCGCCATGCACAGCCTTGAGCGGTGCCAGCCCCGCATCTTCGGGCTGGCGGATGTCGAAGCCCAGATCCTTGGCTGCCTGCAGCAGGTGTTGGGCACGCTCGGGAACTTCCTGCGGGGTGCGCATGGCGCCGCGGGAGTAATAGCTGCGGGGGTGGTGCAACAGTTGCTCGGGGTGGAAGTAGCAACGCATCAGGCTTCTCCTTGTTCGACACGGCCAGCGCGGGCCAGCACGGCATTGAGCAGTACATCGGCGCCCTGACTGGCATCCTCGGGCAGCACGTCTTCGGCTTCGTTGTGGCTCAGGCCACCGACGCAGGGGATGAACACCATCGCTGTCGGGCAATAGCGGGCCAGCAGGATCGCGTCATGGCCAGCACCGCTGACGATGCTCTGCTGGGAGTAACCGAGCCCATCGACCGCCCGCTGCACCTGCGCCACGCACTCGGCATCGAAAGGGGTTGCCGGGCTGCCCCAGTGGCGCTCGATGCGCACCTGCAAGCCTCGCTGCGCAGCAATCGTCTGCAGCTCCGCGGCCAGATCGCGCTCCATGGCTTCAATGGCTTCATCACGGTGGTGGCGCAGGTCGACTGTAAAGCGCAGCAAGCCTGGCACGGTATTGCGCGATGACTTGACGATGGACAGCTCACCCACGGTGGTCAGGCCTTCAGGGGCAAAGGCTGCCGCCAGTTGCTCCACGCTCTGGACCATCTGCGCAGCACCGTACAGGGCATCCTTGCGCAGCAACATCGGTGTGGTGCCGGCATGGGCCGCCATGCCCTGGACCGTTACGTCCAACCAACGAATGGCCTGACCGCCACTGACCACCCCAATGGACTTGGCGTTGTCTTCCAGGATCGGGCCCTGTTCGATATGCGCTTCGAAATAGGCATCGACCTTGCCTCCCAGCGGACGTTGGCCGGCGTAACCGAGACGCTGCAGCTCATCGGCCACGCTGATGCCGTCGGCATCACGGATGGCCAGGGCGTGGTCAAGAGACAATGTGCCGGTGAACACCGCCGAGCCGAACATGGCCGGAGTGAAGCGGGCGCCCTCTTCGTTGGTCCACACCGCGATTTCCAGCGGCTTGCGGGTCTGGATAGCGAGGTCGTTGAGACGGCGGACCACCTCCAGGCCAGCCAGCACACCATAGACGCCATCGAAGCGACCGCCTTCGGGCTGGGTGTCGAGGTGGCTGCCCATCATCACCGGCGCGGCGTCAGGGTCGGTCCCTGCACGACGGGCGAACAGGTTGCCGATGGCATCTACCGACAGAGTCAAACCGGCCTCACGGCACCAGTGACTGAACAGTGCGCGGCCGGCTTTGTCGTCGTCGGTCAGGGCCAGTCGGCAGCTGCCGCCACGGGCGGTGGCACCGACCTCAGCCATGTCCATCAGGCTCGCCCACAGGCGGTCCCCGTTGCTTTTCAACATATACGAATACTCCGGATTCGGTCGGGATCAGGCCAGCTCCAGGCGCTGACTGCGGGTGTATTGGCGCGCCAGGGCCAGCACGCAAGTGAGCGAGATCGTGGCGATCAGGGTGTAGAACACCGCCATCGGCCACCATTGGCCAATGAAGGTATGGGCCAGCCAAGTGCCGATCAGCGGGGTAAGCCCGCCAGCGATGGCGCCACACACCTGGTAGGCCATGGAGATGGCGGTGTAGCGCACACGGGTTTCGAACATGCCGCTGACATAACCGGCGATGACCGCGTAGAACGAAGCCATGCAGGCTGCCGCCAGGGCGATACCCAGCACGATCAACGGGCCTTCGCCGGAGCTGACCAGCACGAACATCGGGTAAGGCGAAGCCATGGCCAGCAGGGCGACCAGCGCCAGGAAGCGCGTGGCACCGATTCTTTCCGATAGCCACGCTGCCAGCGGTTGCACGCAGAACTGGATGACAGCCACGAAGAACAGGCATTCAAGAATCAAGGCGCGTTCCAGGTGCAACTGCTGGGTGGTGTAGCTGATCATGAAGGTATTGGTGAAATAGACCCCGGCGATGCCCAGGGTATTGGCGCCGATGCACAGCAACAACGGGCGCCAGGCAGTACGCAGCACTTCCAGTACCGGGGCCTGCTCCTTGCGTTGAGTCTTCAGGGCCTGTTCACGGCTGGCGATGAACTCAGGCGACTCGTTGACCCCAAGGCGAATGGCCAGGCCTACCAGCAGCAACAGTGCACTGGCCAGGAACGGTACACGCCAGCCCCAGCTCATCAGCTCTGCTTCTGGCAACCGCGTGACGGCGCCAAAGGCCAACAGGGAAAGGATCAAACCCGCCGGGCTACCCAACTGGGCGAAGGAGGCGAAGAAGGTACGGCGCCCTTTGGGGGCATGCTCGCCAGCCATCAAGACCGCCCCACCCCACTCGCCGCCCACGGCAATGCCCTGGACGATGCGCAGCAAAATCAGCAGCACCGGCGCGGTTGTACCGATCTGGGCGTAGGTCGGCAGCAGGCCGATGCCGACCGTCACCACGCCCATCATCAACAGGGTGATGACCAGGGATTTCTTGCGACCAATACGGTCGCCGACATGGCCGAAGACAATGCCACCCAGCGGCCTGGCGAAAAAGCCTACGGCGAAGGTGCCGAAGGCGGCCATGGTGCTGAACAGGCTGTCGTCGGAGGGGAAGAACAAGGCACCGAACACCAACGCCGCGGCGGTAGCGTAAATGTAGAAATCGTACCACTCGATCATGGTGCCGATGAATGCGGCGGCAGCGGCCCGGCGCGGCTGGGGTGAAGCGGTAGGCTTCATGGATGGCTCCTTTGCTTGTTTTTCTGGCAGGAGTAAGTGAGTCACGGGAGCGCTCTGTCGGCGTCTAGGTGCGATTTATCGTTCCGAGGCTATGATTAGTCAATTTTCTATTTATTATTCCAACTATAAATCGAGCTTATTCTAGAGTCCCGCCATGTCCGACCGCCTGCTCAACGACCGCCTCGACTGGAACCTGCTGCGTACGTTTCGGGTGATTGGCCAGGAGTTGTCCATCAGCCGCGCCGCTGCCCGGCTGCACCTGACCCAACCTGCCGTGAGCCAGGCACTCAAGCGCCTGGAGGAACAACTCGGGCGCCAACTCATCGCCCGCCGGGGGCCGCGGTTCGTACTGACCGAAATGGGCGAGCAGCTGTTCCAGCTGGCCGGTGAGGTGTATGGACAGATGTCGCAAATCAGCGGGCTGCTGGAGCAACCGGCCAATGAATTGGTGGGCAAGGTGCGCCTACTGATGATCAGCCGCATCGTCAGCGAGCGCTTCGATGATTTTCTCGCCGCCTTCCATCGCCAGCACCCAAGGGTGGAGGTGGAGATCGACGTGATGCGCAGCTCCGATATCGTCGCCGCCCTGCAGGAGAAGACCGCCACGGCAGGCCTTAGCCTCAACCGCCGGCCCCAGCCACGCCTGGAACAACGACTGTTCCTGCGTCAACGCTATGCGTTCTTCTGTGGCAAGCACCATCGTCTGTTCGGCCAGGCCGAAGGCGACTTGCAGCGGGAGAATTTCGTCAGCTTCACCAGCGACCAGATCGGCGGCATGCTGTCGCCGCTGACCATTTTCCGCGACCAACAGGGCTTTTCCGGGCGTATCGTGGCTTCGTCGCCCAGCCTGGAGGAAGTCCGCCGCCTGGTGATCGCGGGGTTCGGCATCGGCTGCCTGCCCGAGCACGTGGTGGCACCGGATGTGGCCGCGGGGCTGCTGTGGAAGCTGCCCCCGCACGAAGGCATTGCCGATGTGGACATCCACCTGCTGTGGAACCGCGAGCAACGCCTGAGCCGGGCCGAAGGTGTGTTCATCGAAGCATTGCAACGCGGTCTGGAGTAGGCGCCTACAACTGCGCCAGGCGCTCGCGCAGAAACGCCACGAACCCCTGCACCGGCCTGGCCACCTGCCGGTGCTGCGGATACACCGCCGACAACTGCAGGGGTGGCGGTGTCCAGGGCTCCAGCAGCGTCACCAGGCGCCCATCGGCCAATGCCTGCCCAACGATGAAGGTCGGCAGGTAGGTGATGCCCATGCCGGCGATCGCCGCATCCCTGAGCAGTTCACCATTGTTGGCACGCATCCGACCAGTGACCGCGATGCTTTGAGCCTTGCCCTGCCCCTTGAACTGCCACTGCACCTGACGTGCGTGGCCGTATGGCAGGCAATCGTGCTCGCTCACTGCCTCGGGCGTAATGGGCTGCCCCCGGGCTTGCAAGTAGGCTGGACTGGCGCAATACACCCGCTCGACACTGGCGATGCGCCGCGCCACCAAGCTTGAATCTTCCAGTGCGCCGATCCGCAATGCCAAGTCATAACCTTCGCCGATCAGGTCGACAGCGCGGTCGCTCAAGTCCACTTCGACGTCGACCTGCGGATGCAAGCGGAGAAACTCAGTCAGCAGGCATCCCAGGTGCGCCATGGCGAAAGACAGCGGCGCACTCAAACGCAAGGTACCGCGCAGGGCCTGAGCCTGGCCGCTGATGTCGTATTCCACCTGCTGCACTTCGCCCAGCAGACGCAAGGCCGACTGATAGTAATGCTGGCCCAGCGGCGTGGCATCCAGGCGCCGAGTCGAGCGATTGAGCAGGCGCACACCCAGGCGTTCTTCCAACTGCATCAAGCGTCGGCTGACTGATTGCTTGGACATGCCCAGGCGGTCGGCGGCAGCGGTGAAGCTGCCAGCTTCCATGACCTGGGCGAAGATCCGCATGTCTTCGTATGGGTTCATTGTCTCTCTCTACGTGACAGTAAAACGCTTTATACCGACTTTTTCCCACGAAGGCATCTCCCTACTCTATGCACAGGTCGCAGCGATGGCCCCCAGGCCAGGCAAGACGCCCACTCCAACACTTCATAGAAAAGGATTCGCACATGAACATTGTCCACAAAACCCTCACCGCCAGCCTTCTGGCCCTGTCCGTCTCCAGCGCATTTGCAGCGGGCAGCCCGGGTGTCGAACAGCATACTCAAGCCTTCCTCGAAGCCCTGGAACGCGGCGGCGGCAAGCCGCTCGAGCAACTCACCCCGAACGAAGCCCGTGCCGTGCTGACCGGTGCCCAGGCGTCGGTGAAGGTCGACCTGTCCGGCATCGAGGTCAAGGAACGCACCATCCAGGCCAACGGCCAGTCGATCAAGCTGCAGGTGGTGCGCCCAAGCAACGCTAAAGGCGAGTTGCCAGTGTTCATGTTCTTCCACGGTGGCGGCTGGGTACTCGGCGACTTCCCGACCCATCAGCGATTGATTCGCGACCTGGTGGTCGGCTCCGGTGCGGTGGCGATCTATGTGGACTACACCCCGTCGCCCGAAGCGCACTACCCCACTGCGATCGACCAGGCATATGCCGCGACCCGTTGGGTGGCCGAGCATGGCAAGGACATCGGCGTGGACGGCAAGCGCCTGGCCGTGGCAGGCAACAGCGTCGGCGGCAACATGGCGGCCGTCGTGGCACTCAAGGCCAAAGAGGCTGGCACGCCGGCGTTGCGCTTCCAGTTGCTGCTGTGGCCGGTGACTGACGCCAGCTTCGAGACGGGTTCTTACAAGCAGTTCGCCGAAGGGCACTTCCTCACCACCGGCATGATGAAGTGGTTCTGGGACAACTACACCACCGACGCCAATGCTCGCGCGCAGATCTACGCTTCGCCACTGCGGGCCAGCAGTGAGCAGTTGAAAGGCCTGCCGCCGGCGCTGGTGCAGACGGCCGAGTTCGACGTGCTGCGTGACGAAGGTGAAGCGTATGCCCGCAAGCTGGATGCCGCTGGCGTGACGGTGACTTCGGTGCGGTACAACGGGATGATTCACGACTATGGGCTGCTCAACCCGTTGAATCAGGTGCCGGCGGTTAAGGCGGCGATGAGGCAGGCGGCCACCGAACTTAAAATACATTTGCAGTGAGTCAACGATCAAAAGACCCGCCTTGGCGGGTCTTTTTCGGATCTACAATCTATCCAGTTCAATCAGCAGCCAAACTACAAAAAGCCATATACAACCGATTAGAAGACACCAGAATGATATCTGCAGCCTGCGCCTGAGATAGAGCGGGCAGTTTCGGCAGTCATCAGCATCCAACCACCCTTGGCGAATTCCTAAACCAGGCCAAACTGACGCCAACGTGACACCCGACACTATCATCGACCTTGTTCTAAGCGAAATAGTACTCCAATACGTAAAGTCCTCCACAAAGCCCTGGCTATTTTTAAATGCCTTGCATAGCACCTCGAAATGCCGGGAACCCGCTCTATGGTAGCCAATACCGACCCCAGTCAAACTGATGATGAAAGGTGCAAGCACAAACGCTATTTTCAAGCCAACGGGCACGTTCGATAGATCAATCATAGAGCGCCTCGTATGCCATTTCTCCTAAAACGTCGCCCACCGGTTCACCTAACGTGCTACCACCATAGGATCCACCACCAAACATCGCAATACCACAAACAGCCTTACCATAGACGCCAAAACGGCACACCGCTTTCGCTGCAAGAGACGCAAGCTGCCCCCCAGCGACCCCTCCAGCTAACCCTCCTGCGAAACTTCCCGCTTCTGTAAATCGAATTTTCTTACAGGCTTTGGTCTCACCTGATCGGCACGCTTCATAGACCTTCAAATAAGAAGACCCGGCACCCAGTCCGATTCCAACCCACCCTCCGTATTTGAGATACTTCGACACCTTCGCCACCTCGTCCAGGTGCGTCGCGTAGCCCGGTATCTGTCCTGACACGCCTGCCTTCTTCCAATGATGTACAACACTCTTGGACGAGATACCAAGATCACGGCGCAGACTGTCATAACTTCCCAAACCTAGCGGCTTGTTCAAAAAGGCCATGCGCAATTGGCTATCCAGTTGCTTGTAGAGCTCCTTGCGCGAGGCAAAGAACTCTGGGCTGTTCAGATGGCCATGCAGGGTAAATTGACGCTGGTGCAATGCTTCGATCCCTTTCAGAGTATTTGTTACCTGCCCCAGCCCCCGCTCAAGCATATCCATGCCAACGCCCATCGACTGGCTCGCGCCATTGAGTACACCTGCAATCTCGCTTAGGTGCCGCATCATGAAATTGGCTTCCTCGGGTCAAAGAATCGCCAGTGACGCTCTCGCTTCTTCCGCCACCATGATCAATTCGGTTTCCCCAGGGCTGCAGGTAAACTCGCTGCTCGGGCTGCCCAGCACAAAGATCTCGCCGGCCTTGAAGCCGTCAGCGAAGGTGGGATTCAAGCGCTGCAGCGATGAGAGGGGCAAAGGCTTTTGCATAGCCAGGCTCGCCAATACCTCCTCGAACGACATGCTGCGCTGAACGATATGAAAGCCCGACTCCAATCCAGAATCAGTAGCGCCGAGGGACCGTGTTGTCGGCGCAGCGACTGCTCTTGCCGTGGCCAAGCTCCGGCCTGACGGCATCGGCCCCGTAAGGGGCGCCACTACACGATTGCTGCCAGTCGGGCAGCCACATTTGACCAATGATCCATCCTCCGCCACGGGCTGCCCGAACGAGAGGAACAACTCGCTACCCTCTGCAATCACTCCTTCCTGGCCACACATCGGACAAGCCTTAGTGACATCACCTCGGCGAAGCACCTTCTGACCATTGAAGGTATAGCCACTGCCACTGGCCATGCAGATGGCCCCGGTGGTGGTCCTGTCCCCGTCTACTGCCTGGCCTTTACCGTCGATTTCATTACGTATGGAGTGCGATTCCCGAGTGGAAAATCCGGAAGCTAGCAGCCGAAATCCCCCTCCGAAGCGCGTCAGCGAAAATTAGGAACAGTACTACTGCCGCAAAAGAAATAGCCGTCAGAGCACGTCTACCGCTGTCATCCTGGACAAGACAGTAATACTCATTGAACCTAATTTATAAACACTTAAAGTGACAGTACGATTCTCCCATCAATTGCCCTGCGGCCCTTCCGGCCCCGGCTTTTCAAGGAGAACCACCATGCTCACCCTGCGCAACGCCCAAGACCGTGGCATTGGCTTCCATGGCTGGCTGAAGTCGTTCCATACCTTTTCCTTCGGCCATTACCGTAACCCCGAAGAACAAGGTTTTTCCGACCTGCTGGTGATCAACGACGACCGTGTCATCGCCGGCAAAGGCTTCGGCGAGCACCCGCACCGAGACATGGAGATTTTCTCCTATGTGCTTGAAGGTGCACTGGAGCACAAGGACACCCTCGGCACCGGTTCGGTGATTCGCCCCGGCGATGTGCAACTGATGAGCGCGGGGCACGGTGTGGCCCACAGCGAGTTCAACCACAGCCTGACGGTGCCGGTACACTTCCTGCAGATCTGGATCGTGCCCAACGTCAGGGGCGCGACACCGCGTTACCAGCAGCGGCACTTCAGTGCAGAGGAAAAACGCGGCAGGTTGCGCTTGATCATCTCGCCCGATGGCGCCGAAGGCTCATTGCAGGTCCGCCAGAACGCGCGGGTGTATGCCGGGCTGTTCGATGGCGAGGAACGGGCGACCCTTAACCTGCGGGAAAACCGCCATGCCTATGTGCATGTCGCCCGGGGCAGCATCGCGCTCAATGGGCAGGCGCTGAATGAGGGGGACGGTGTGCGGGTTCGCCAAGAGCAAAGGCTGGAGCTGGCCAATGGCAATGATGCCGAAGTGTTGGTATTCGACCTGCGTCCACATGAGTTGCCTGGGATGCCTTGAAGGCTACCTCAGGCATTACTGGCCTACGGCGGGCAAGCCCGCCATAGGCCAGTCGCGAATGGCTCAGGGCTCGAAACCTTCGACGATGATCACCTCGGCCTTCGCCACCCCTTGGCGATGGCTGCAAGCCTGCTGGTACAACGCCGACCGATAACAGGCCACTGCCTGTTCATACGAATCGAACTCGATCACCACGCTACGCTGAGGCGTAGGCCTCCCCTCCATTGCCTCGCTACGCCCGCCACGAGCCAGGAAGCGTCCACCGAATGCCTTGAAGGCCGCCGGCGCACGCTGGGTGTACTGCTGGTATTGCTCGGGGTCGCTGACATCCACATGGGCGATCCAGTAAGCCTTCATCCGCTGATCTCCTGCTACGTCGATATTGTGTATGATGGTATACCATAAAAATCACCCCATCACAGCGAGCGTGCAGCATGGCATTCAACAGCATCGAAGAACTTCTCGAAGATTACCGGCAGGGCAAGATGGTGCTGCTGGTGGACGATGAAGACCGGGAAAACGAAGGCGACCTGCTGATTGCCGCCGAACGCTGTGACGCCCAGGCTATCAACTTCATGGCCCGCGAAGCGCGCGGCCTGATCTGCCTGACCCTCACCGACGATCACTGCCAACGCCTGGGCCTGGAACAGATGGTACCGGCCAACGGCAGTGTGTTCAGCACCGCCTTCACCGTGTCGATCGAAGCGGCCACCGGCGTCACCACTGGCATCTCCGCCGCCGACCGGGCCCGCACGGTGGCGGCAGCCATGGCTCCTGACGCCCGCCCGGAAGACCTGGTGCAGCCCGGCCACATCTTTCCCCTGCGCGCCCGCGAAGGCGGCGTCCTGACTCGTGCCGGGCATACCGAAGCCGGCTGCGACCTGGCGCGCCTGGCCGGCTTTGCCCCGGCATCGGTAATCGTCGAGGTGCTCAACGACGACGGCACCATGGCCCGGCGGCCCGACCTGGAAGTGTTTGCCGCCCGGCACGGCATCAAGATCGGCACCATCGCCGATTTGATCCACTATCGCCTGAGCACCGAGCAGACCATCAAGCGCATCGGCGAACGGGAGCTACCCACCGTCCACGGCACCTTCCGTCTGGTGACCTATGAAGACCGCATCGAAGGCGGTGTGCACATGGCGATGGTGATGGGTGACATCCGCCGCGAGCAGCCGACCCTGGTGCGTGTGCATGTGATCGACCCGCTGCGTGACCTGGTCGGTGCCGAGTATGCCGGCCCGGCCAACTGGACGTTGTGGGCGGCGCTCGAGAAGGTCGCCGAGGAAGGTGCAGGCGTGGTGGTGATCCTGGCCAACCACGAATCCTCCCAGGCCTTGCTCGAACGCGTGCCGCAACTGACCCAGCCGATACGGCCTTACCAGCGCGGACAATCGAAGGTGTACTCGGAGGTGGGTACCGGAGCGCAAATCCTCCAGGACCTGGGCGTGGGCAAGCTGCGTCACCTGGGGCCGCCACTGAAATACGCAGGGCTGGCAGGGTATGAGCTGGAAGTGGTGCAAAGCATTCCGTTCGAACCGGGGATCGCGGGCTGAACAACCTCCCCTTTTCCAATTGAGCCGGGCCGCTCCTGCAGAGGGCCCGCGTCGCAACCAAAACCTCGGAGTGATGGCCGGTAGCCTCATCCCTCTTGCCAAATGTTTGGAATACCATAATATGATATCCCGTAGACCTTGATTCAGCAGGCCGGCACCTACAATGACAAACGGCCAGAAGACACTTTGTTGAAGCTGCTCCCCGAACACTGTTGGCGGGCGCACCACAAGCCCCGCCTCGAATAACAAAAGCAACGAGGGCGTAACCATGCTGTTGAGCAAACGTGTAACCGCAGTGCTGTCCGCCAGCCTGCTGACCCTGGCATGTCAGGCCGTGCAGGCCGCCGACAGCCTCAACTTCGTCAGTTGGGGCGGCACCACCCAGGACGCCCAGAAAGAAGCATGGGCAGTCCCCTTCACCAAGTCGACCAACATCAAAGTCGTTCAGGACGGCCCGACCGATTACGGCAAGCTCAAGGCCATGGTCGAGAGCGGCAACGTGCAATGGGACGTGGTCGACGTCGAAGCCGATTTTGCACTGCGGGCTGCCAGCGAAGGCCTGCTCGAACCCCTGGACTTCAAACAGATCCAGCGCGACAAGATCGATCCTCGTTTCGTCTCCGACCACGGTGTCGGCTCGTTCTTCTTCTCCTTCGTGCTCGGCTACAACGAAGGCAAGCTCGGTGCCAACAAACCGGTCGACTGGAGCGCTCTGTTCGACACCAAGACGTACCCTGGCAAACGCGCCCTGTACAAATGGCCCAGCCCTGGCGTGCTGGAGCTTGCCCTGCTGGCCGACGGCGTAGCGCCCGACAAGCTCTACCCGCTGGACCTGGACCGCGCCTTCAAGAAACTCGACACCATCAAGAAGGACATCGTCTGGTGGGGCGGTGGCGCCCAGTCGCAACAGCTGCTGGCCTCCGGAGAAGCGTCCCTGGGTCAGTTCTGGAATGGCCGGGTCTATGCCCTGCAGCAAGACGGTGCGCCGGTGGGTGTGAGCTGGAAGCAGAACCTGGTCATGGCCGATTTCCTGGTCATCCCCAAGGGCGCCAAGAACAAGGATGCGGCCATGAAGTTCCTGGCCAATGCCAGCAGCGCCGAGGGCCAGGCCGATTTCGCCAACAAGACCGCCTACGCCCCGGTGAACATCGACAGCGTCGGCAAACTCGACAAAGACCTTGCGCCAAACCTGCCGACCGCCTATGCCCAGGACCAGGTCACCCTGGATTTCGCCTACTGGGCCAAGAACGGACCGGCCATCGCGGCGCGCTGGAATGAGTGGCTGGTCAAATGAAAGTTGCCATCAACGCCCTGCATAACGCGCACGGTGCCCCCAGCGGCACCGGCGCTCCGGGAGCGGCCGCGTGCCGCCCAAGCCTGAGCCAACGCTGGAAAGGCAGCCGCAACCTGCTGCCTGCCCTGCTGTTCCTTGGCCTGTTCTTCTTCGCGCCGCTGGCCGGTCTGTTGCTGCGCGGAGTGCTGGAGCCGGTGCCGGGGCTGGGCAACTACGAGCAGCTGTTCGCAAACTCGGCTTACGCGCGCGTGCTCTTCAACACCTTCTCCGTCGCCGGCCTGGTGACCCTGATCAGCGTGCTGCTGGGCTTTCCGCTGGCCTGGGCAATCACCTTGGTGCCGAAGGGGTGGGGGCGCTGGCTGCTGAACATCGTGCTGCTGTCGATGTGGACCAGCCTGCTGGCGCGCACCTACTCATGGCTGGTGCTGCTGCAAAGCTCGGGGGTGATCAACAAGGCGTTGATGGCCATGGGCATCATCGATACGCCGCTGGAGATGGTGCACAACCTCACCGGCGTGGTGATCGGGATGAGCTACATCATGATTCCGTTCATCGTCCTGCCGCTGCAGGCGACCATGCACGCCATCGACCCGATGGTGCTGCAGGCCGGCTCGATCTGTGGTGCCAGTCCCTGGACCAACTTCTGGAAGGTGTTCCTGCCGCTGTGCCGCTCGGGGTTGTTCTCCGGTGCGTTGATGGTGTTCGTGATGTCGCTCGGTTACTACGTCACCCCGGCACTGCTGGGCGGTGCGCAGAACATGATGCTGCCTGAATTCATCATCCAGCAGGTGCAATCGTTCCTGAACTGGGGCCTGGCCAGCGCCGCCGCCGCACTGCTGGTGGTGATCACCCTGGTGCTCTTCTATCTGTACCTGAAGCTGCAGCCGGAATCTCCGGTTGGCAACGCGAGGTAAGCCGTCATGCTCCTGTCTCCCAACGCCATGGGCCGCCCGCTGCGTACTGGCCTGTACTTGACCACCGGGGTCATCGCGGCCTTCCTGCTGCTGCCGGTGGTATTCATCGTCCTATTGTCGTTCGGCTCATCCCAGTGGCTGGTGTTCCCACCACCAGGCTGGACCTTCAAATGGTATGGCCAGTTCTTCTCCAATCCCGAATGGATGGACGCCGCCCTGGCCAGCCTCAAGGTCGCCGTGCTGACCACCCTTGCCGCCGTGCTGCTGGGCCTGCCCACCGCCTTCGCCCTTGTACGCGGGCGCTTCCCTGGCCGTGAGTTGCTCTACGGCCTGTTCACCATGCCGATGATCGTGCCGCTGGTGATCATCGCCGTGGCGGTGTATGCGCTGTTCCTCAAGCTCGGCTACACCGGCACGTTGTTCGCCTTCGTGGTCAGCCATGTGATCGTCGCCCTGCCTTTCACCATCATCTCGATCATCAACTCGTTGAAGTTGTTCGACCAGTCGATCGAGGATGCCGCGGTGATCTGCGGCGCCTCGCGCCTGCAGGCCATTTTCAAGGTCACCTTCCCCGCCATCCGCCCGGGAATGATCGCCGGCGGCCTGTTCGCCTTCCTGGTGTCCTGGGATGAAGTGGTGCTCAGCGTGATGATGGCGAGCCCCGACCTGCAGACACTGCCGGTAAAGATGTGGACCACCCTGCGTCAGGACCTGAGCCCGGTCATTGCCGTCGCATCGACGCTGCTGATCGGCCTGTCGCTTCTTGTCATGATTATTGCCGCCGCACTGCGCCGGCGCACCGAAGTCAACGCCTGAGTGCCCGGAGAGAACAACCATGAGTGCAGTGATCAAAGACAACGCGCACAACAAGACCCTGGTCAGCCTGCGCGGTCTGAACAAGCACTACGGCGACTTCACCGCCGTGGACAACCTCGACCTGGACATCCAGGACGGCGAGTTTCTCACCTTCCTGGGCTCCAGCGGCTCGGGCAAGTCCACCACCCTGTCGATGCTGGCCGGCTTCGAAACGCCCAGCAGCGGCGAGATTCTGGTCGAAGGCCAGTCGCTGGTGAACGTGCCACCGCACAAGCGCGACATCGGCATGGTGTTTCAGCGCTATTCGCTGTTCCCGCACCTGAACGTGCGCGACAACATCGCCTTCCCGCTGGCCATCCGCAAGCTCGGCGCCGCTGAGACCAACAAGCGCGTCGACGCCATGCTCAAGCTGGTACAGCTGGAGAAATTCGCCCACCGCAAACCCTCGCAGATGTCCGGCGGCCAGCAGCAGCGCGTAGCGATTGCCCGGGCGCTGGTGTACGAGCCCCGCATCCTGCTGATGGACGAACCGCTTGGTGCGCTGGACAAGAAGCTGCGTGAAGACCTGCAGGACGAGCTGCGCCAGCTGCACCGGCGCCTGGGCATCACCATCGTCTACGTGACCCACGATCAGGAAGAAGCCATGCGCCTTTCGCAGCGCATCGCCATTTTCAGCCACGGCAAGATCGTTGGCCTGGGTACCGGCTACGACCTTTACCAGAACCCGCCAAACGCGTTCGTGGCCTCGTTCCTGGGCAATTCCAACTTCCTGCGCATCAAGGCCAGCAGCAATGGGGCAGGCAGCTTCGAAGGCCAGCCGGTAGCCATTCGCCTGACGCCAGGCCTGACGGCCGGGCAAGACGCGCTGATCATGGTGCGCCCGGAAAAAGCCCTGGCACTGACGGCTGAACAAGCCGCTCGTGACTCGTTGCCAGCAGGTTGGAACGAGGTCAGCGCCAAGGTCGCGGAAGTACTGTTCCTCGGCGAAAGCCAGACCTGTCATGTGGTGACCGCCGGTGGTACCGAACTGACCGTCAAGGCGCTGTCTGCCGCGGGTATGCCCATGCAGCCGGGCGATACCGTGAAGGTTCGCTGGGCCGTGGCGGATGCCTGCGTGTACACCGAGTGGGCCGAAAGTGACCTGAGCAAATCCGCCGGCGCTCATTGATGCAGCGCCATCGCCGGCAAGCCGACGCTTCGTAGGAGCTGGCTTGCCGGCGATAAGCGGGCAAAGCCCTCCCTCCCGCCACCCGCTGTCACATTTCAGTCACGCCCCTGTCGTAATCTGCCGGGCACTCCTGTGCCAAAGGTCCCCGGCATGCATCGCCTGCTCATCCTGCTCATCCCGTTGCTACCGCTGATGGCCCTGGCCGAACCAGCGCACCTGCGTATTCAGGGTTCCAACACCATCGGCGCGACCTTGTTGCCGGCACTTGTCGAAAGCTTGTTGCAGTCGCAACACGCCACGGCCATCCAGCGATTGCCCGGAGCGGTACCTAACGAGAGTGTGATCCAGGCACAGGATACCCAAGGCCGCGCCCTGCGGATCGACATCGCCGCGCACGGTTCGAGCACCGGCTTCACCGCCCTGGGCCGCGGCGAGGCTGACCTGGCCGCGGCCTCCCGCCCCATCAACGACGCCGAAGCCAACCAGCTGCATGCCTTGGGCGACCTGCGCGCGGCGCGTGCCGAGCAAGTCATCGGCCTGGACGGTGTGGCGGTGATCGTCCATCCCGACAACCCCTTGCCGCAACTGACCACCCAACAATTGGCCGAAGTCTTCTCCGGGCACATTCAGCGCTGGGAGCAGCTGGGCGTGGTCGGCGGCGAGATTCACAGGTATGCCCGGGACGAGCGCTCCGGCACGTTCGAGACCTTCAAGGCAATGGTACTGGACCGGCACCAGGCCAGCTTGATGCCGCAGACCCAGCGCTTCGAGTCCAGCGACGAACTGGCCGAACGGGTCGCTGGCGATCGCCAGGCCATCGGCTTCAGTAGCCTGGCAGCGGCGCACGGCGCCAAGGTGCTGGCAATCGCCGAGGGTGATGCGCCCGCGATGCGCCCGGAGCGCGCGCTGGTGGCCAATGAAGATTACCCGTTGTCGCGCAGGTTGTATTTCTACCTGCCCGCCAATGCCACACCCATGGCCCGGGCATTGGCCGACTTTGCCCAGAGCCCGGCCGGCCAGGCGATCGTCGCCGCACAGGGTTTCGTTTCTCAACAGGTCACGGCCCAGTCAGTGCCGCCACACACCAACATGCCACCGCGCTATCGCACCCTGGCCCTGAAGGCGCAGCGACTGAGCGTCAACTTCCGCTTCCAGGAAGGCAGTGCCAGCCTCGACACCAAGGCACTGCGCGACGTGCAGCGGGTGGCCGACTACCTGCGCCAGAACGCAAAGCTGCACACCAAGGCAGTGCTGGTGGGCTTTGGCGACCCCAAGGAAACGCCCGGGCGCGCCGCCCTGCTATCACGTCTGCGAGCCCTGGCGGTAAGACGCGAGCTGGCCAGGGGCGGCGTCGAAGTCCTGGAGATAACCGGTATGGGCGACGAACTGCCTGTGGCCGGCAACGACCTGGAACAGGGCCGTTTGCGCAACCGGCGGGTGGAAGTGTGGGTCTACTGAAACCCCAGGTTTAGCCGTTGGCGCCCTGCCCAACAACGCAGTGGCCGAACGGGCTATCGGCCGCCGTCTTGGTCACCACAGGCCGGATTGCATGCGCGCCTGGACTCAAAGGATGGCGTCCAGCAGCCGGTACCAGGCAATGCCAACGCCCAGGTACAAGCGCTGCAGACCATGGAGCGGTATCGGCCGAATCGGCGTCACCGGAAACGGAAAATGCTCGGCCTGCCCAAGCAAGCGCTCGGCCAGATGGCGGCCAAGGGTCGTCGACATGGCAATGCCTCGACCGTTGTAGCCCAGCAGGATGCTCAGGCCAGGGGCCGGCTCATGCAGGTGCGGCAGGAAATCCTGGGTCAGCGCCACCCGCCCAGCCCACTGGTACTCGAACTCGACATCCTTCAAGTGCGGGAACAGCCCCACCACTGAGCGGCGCAGATGATTCCAGTCAGTGGCCGCACGCGGTTCTGCAAATGGCCCTCGCCCGCCCAGCAACAGGCGTCCTTGTGCGTCCTGCTTGAAATACACCAGCAGGCGCCGGGCATCGGAGCAGACTTCGCCCCCCGGCAAAATCGTGCGACGCAACTGCTCAGGCAACGGCCGGGTGGCGACGATGAAACTGTTCGCCGGCAGCAGCGTCTGCCGCAACTTCGGCCACAGATCGTCCGTGTAGCCATTGGTGGCCAGCACAACCCGTTCGGCTGTGACCATGCGGCGGGTATCGGTGGTGAGCGTCCACCCACTGCTGTCACGACGCAAGCCGGTCACCCGGTTATGGCCATGGATCTGCACGCCTTCGCTCAACGCCGCCCGCGCCAGGCCGCGCACGTAGCTCAGCGGCTGGACACTACCGGCACGCGGGTCGACCCAGGCACCGAGGTAGTCATAACTGCCTATACGCTGGCTCACACGGCCCTGGTCGAGCAGCTCGACAGGCACACCGCGCTTGCGCCATTGCTCGGCGCGCCGCTCGATCGCACGCATGGCGGCCGGCGTCGCAGCCGGCTGGATCCAGCCCTTGCGGGTCGCGTCGCACTGAATGCCGTAACGCTGGATGAGCGCGAAGACTTCATCGGCAGCGCCACCCGCCACGTCGACCAAGCGCTGCCCCTGCCCCGGGCCGAAGAGGCGCAGCAAGTCTTCCGGGTCATGCTTGAGGCCCGGAATGACCTGCCCGCCATTGCGCCCGGAGGCGCCCCAGCCAGGCTCGCCGGCATCCAGCACACAAACCCGCACACCCTGGCGGGCCAGGTGCAGGGCCGTCACCAACCCTGTGTAACCGGCACCGACCACGGCGACATCCACCTGCTTGTCGTCATCCAGTGGCGGTGTATGCACCCCCGGCGTGGCAGTGGCCGCCCATAATGAGGCAGGCAATGCCAGTTGCGCAGCACTCATGCCTGGCCCCCTTCACTGGTCAGCAAACGTCGCAGGAAGTCCTGGGTACGCTGTTGCTGAGGCGCCCCGAGCACCTCGCGGGCCGGGCCCTCTTCGATGATCCTGCCGCCGTAGAGGAAGCAGACCTTGTCAGCGACCTCACGGGCAAAGCCCATCTCGTGGGTCACCACCACCATGGTCATGCCTTCATCTGCCAGTTTTCGCATCACCGCCAGCACTTCACCTACCAGCTCCGGGTCCAGCGCCGAAGTCGGCTCATCGAACAGAATCGCCTTGGGCCGCATGGCCAGCGCACGGGCGATGGCAACGCGTTGCTGCTGCCCCCCGGAAAGCTCGTCGGGGTAGGCGTCCATACGGTGGGCCAGGCCTACCTTCTCCAGCAGTGCCCGAGCATGTTCGCGGGCGGCTTGCGGGTTTTCCCTTTTCACATACACCGGACCTTCCATGACGTTCTGCAACGCAGTGCGGTGCGGAAACAGGTTGAAGCGTTGGAACACCATGGCCACCTGACTGCGGATGGAGTGGATGCTTTTGGCATTGCGGTCCACCCGTTCGTCTTCGACCAGGATGTCACCACCTTCGTAGGTCTCCAGCCCGTTGATGCAGCGCAGCAAGGTGGACTTTCCCGAACCCGATGGGCCGATCAGGCACACCACCTGACCGCTGTCGACGTTCAGGTCGATGCCTTCGAGCACAGGTGTACTGCCGTAGCTTTTATGCAGAGACTGAATGCTGATCATGCGTGCTTCCTCGTGGCGATACGCGTTTCGAGACGGCGCAGGGCATACGACAGGGGCAGGCTCAGGGACAAGTAGAGCAATGCCACCAGGGTGTAGACGGTCATGTTCTCGAAGGTCGACGAAGCAATCAGCTGGCCGGCACGGGTCATCTCGGCAACGGTGATGGTCGACACCAGGGACGAGTCCTTGAGCATCATCACCAAGGTGTTGCCGTAGGGCGGCAAGGCAATACGCAACGCCTGTGGCAGCACGACCCGGCGCATGATCATCGGCCCACGCATGCCAAGGGACTCGGCCGCCTCGATCTGGCCCTGTTGAATGGCCTGTATGCCGGCGCGGAAATTCTCCGCCTGGTACGCCGAGTAGGCGATACCCAAGCCGATGATGCCCGCATGCAAGGCGCTGAGTTGAATGCCGAATTCAGGCAGCACGAAGTAGATGTAGAACAACTGCACGATAATCGGCAGGCCACGGATGACGTTGACCAGGGTGATGCCGCACAGGGCGACGGCGCGCACCTTCGACACCATCATCAGGGCAAAGCCCAAACCAATCAGGGAACTGAGCAGGAACGAGGCAATCGTGACCTGCACGGTGACCACCGCGCCATTGAGCAGAATGGGCAGGAAGTCCAGAGCATTCTGGAAGAACATAAGCGTGTCCGGGATGGATGTACCTAAGAGACGGCGCCCTTTCTGGGCACCGGAGGATGACGACCGTCAGTCGAGCTTCCACTTGGCGATGATGCCGGCCAGCGTGCCGTCGGCCTTGATGCTGGCGATACCCTTGTTGACCTGTGCCAGCATCTGCGGGTCGCCCTGGCGCATGATCAGGCACACCTGGCCCTTGAGGTGCGGCTGGTAACTCTCGACCAGGCGCACTTTCTTCAATGTGCCCTGCGCCATCTGATACGCCAGGATCGGGTGATCACCGAAGCCGGCCTTGATCCGACCCAGCGCCAGGTCACGGGTGAGGTCGGCGAGCGAGTCGTAGCCACGCACTTCCTTGAAGATGCCACGGCGATTCAGTTCGTCGATGAAAACGGTCCCCACCTGGGCTCCCACCACTTCGCCCTTGAAGTCATCCATACTGGTGTAGGCCTTGTCATCGTCGGCACGCACCATCAGCCCCTCACCGTACTCGAACACCGGTTCCGAATACTGCACGACTTTCTCCCGCTCTGGCGTGCGCAGCATGGCCGCTGAAATCAGGTCGATCTTACGAGCTGTCAGCGAAGGGATCAGCGCCGCGAAATTGGTCTGGGCAATTTCCACTTCAAAGCCCGCCGCCTTGGCCACGGCCTCAGCCGAGTCGACCATCATGCCCTGGATACTGTTGCTCTTCACATCAAGGAAAGTGAACGGAACGCCGGTGGCAGTGGCGCCCACTTTGTAGGTCTCGGCCTGGGCGACCAAGGCGGTGGCACAACTGGCGACCAGGGCCAGAGCGCAGGTGACTGCTCGAAGACGTGGATACATGCTGAACACTCCCATTTCACGCGACTTATTGTGTTTATGCGTAGGGTTGGCCTCAGGTATCGGCAGGAGGCATGTTTTTTACTATAAACAATTTACAAAAATCGTAAAGAGATTTACAAATATCGCATATCGATATTAAAGAAGCGTAAATGGATGATTCAACGTATGAACGATAGCGAAAGCAGCCTGTTCAATCAGTCATTGGAGAAGGGTTTGGCCGTGCTCCGAGCGTTCAATGCCCGCCGCCGTACCATGAACCTGGCAGAGGTGGCCGAGGCCGCCGGCATCAACAAGAGTTCGGCGCAGCGCATGATCTACACCCTCGAAGCCCTGGGCTATGTGAGCAAGCATCCGTTGAGCAAACGTTTCCAGCTCACTCCGGAAGTGATGGAGATCGGCTATAACTACCTGGCCGCCGACACCTTGGTGGACGTGGCCAACCCCTTCCTCGCGGAACTGGCGCAAACTACCGGCGAAACCACCAACCTGACCGAGCCCGTGCGCACCGACATGCTCTACGTGGCGCGGTTCGTAGGCCCCAAGTTCATCCCCATCCACTTACCGATCGGTAGTCGCATACCGATGTACTGCACGGCTTCCGGCCGCGCCTACCTGAGCGCTCTGGAAGAGGATGAAGTCAAGGCGCTGCTGGCGCGCAGCGAGCTCATCCGCCATACCCACCTCACCCGCACCAGCCCCGAGCAGATTCTTGAGGCGATTGCCGAGGTCCGGCGCAAGGGATATGCGATCAACAGCGAAGAACTGTTCCTCGGTGACATGGCCGTGGCTGCCCCCGTGCGAAACAGCCAAGGCCGGCCTGTTGCGTCCGTGCATGTGGTGGCGCCCACCAGTCGCTGGTCGGTGGAAGATGCCGAGCGCCGACTGGCGCCGGCCGCTCTCGAATGCGCGCGCGCCATCAGCACATCGATCAGGGCCCTTTAGGGCGCGCTGCACGCAAAAAAATGTAACAGCTCACCATTCGGCTTCACGGGGAATTGGGTCTAGGCTCAGAACCATGTGATACCGGGCCCCTCTGACGGCTGCCGAGCCGCCATGTCGGATCACTGTTGCCATGCAACGTCGACATTCAAGGAGGGGCTCATGACAGCTCTGCAGACATTCCTCACCACCCCGTTCCTCGGCACCAGCACTTGGTTGTGGCTGGTGTTCATGGCCATCGTCATCGGTTTGCTGGTGCTTGACCTGGGGGTTCTGCACCGCCAGGACCGCGAGATCGAAATGCGCGAAAGCCTGTTGTTGTACTCAGGCTATTTCAGCGTCGGCGTGCTGTTCGGGGCCTGGGTCTGGTTCGAACTGGGGTCGCAGGCGGCGTTAGAGTTCTATACCGGTTTTCTGGTCGAGCAGTCATTGTCGATGGACAACGTGTTCGTCATGGCCATGATCTTCGGCTTCTTCGCCATCCCCCGCCGTTACCAGCACCGCGTCCTGTTCTGGGGCATCCTTGGCGTCGTGGTGTTGCGCGCGATCATGATCGGCGTGGGCGCAGCGCTGGTGCAGAACTTTGCCTGGGTGTTGTATGTGTTCGGCGCGTTCCTGCTGTTCACCGGGGTCAAGATGGCGTTCTCCAGGCAAGAAAGCCATCCGGATCTTGCCAACAACCCAGTGCTCAAGTTCGTGCGCCGGCACATGCGGGTCACGGACCAGATCCATGGCTCGCACTTTTTCGTACGCCTCAAGCCCCCAGGCCACACCAAGGCCCTGCATTATGCCACGCCGCTGTTCCTGGCCCTGGTACTGATCGAACTGGCCGACCTGGTGTTCGCGGTGGATAGCGTGCCGGCGATTTTCGCCATTACCCAGGACCCCTTCATCGTCTATACCTCCAACATCTTCGCCATCCTTGGCCTGCGCTCGCTGTACTTCGCCCTGGCCGCACTGATGCACCGCTTCGTCTACCTCAAGTACGCGTTGGCGCTGGTGCTGATCTTCATCGGCTGCAAGATCTTCTACCACGGCATGGTGGGCAAGGTACCGGCGTTGCTGTCGTTGGGCGTGACATTCGGGTTGTTGCTCGGCGGGGTCGTGTTGTCGTTGTTCAGGACGCGTAGGAGTGCACCGGAAGCTGCTCAGCCACCCATGGATCAGACGCAAGGCAAGGCCGTGAACGTGAACAAGGAAGAGGATCCGCAAATGAGGGTGTGAGCCAGAGCCGGGGGCCGCTTTGCGGATGCACTGGCCCCCAAGGCCTGCTGCATTTGCAGAGTTAGAAGCGATGACCAACACGCCATGATGAAAGGAATGATCAAGAACGCGCTCTTCAATGACGGCGACCACTTTTCAAACTCAATCATCCATCACCTCATGAATGACTTGCCCTACCAGCTCTCCCAGCGCGACCTTTCAGGCGTCAAGAAACGCCAATTTCATCCATGAAGCCGTCGACAAACCACACCAACCGCTGATGCCGCTGAGCCGCCAGTCGTGCGCCCTCGCCGGTCTGAAAGCCCGACGCCAGCGTCAGCAATTTGTTGGGAAAGTGCTCAAGACTGAACTGACGATCCTGGTAGTCGCGGCCTTTGGCCTTGGGATTGTTCGGGTCATACAGCGCCGTACCCATGCGGCCACCGACGTAGAAGCAGCGGGCAATACCGACCATGCCGAGGGCGTCGAGGCGGTCGCTGTCCTGCAGGATCTTCGCTTCCAGGGTATCGGCTGGCAGATGGGCGCTAAAGCTGTGCGCGGCAATGGCGTGGCGAACCGCCTCGATGCGTGGCGTGGGCCAGTTCAAAGCTGCGAGTATCTGCGCCGCCTTGCTGGCGGACAGCCGCGAGGCCTGACTGCGTTGGGGTGAGTCTTTTTCCACGGCCACACAATCGTGCAGCACGGTTGCGGCCAGCAACACCTCCAGGTCCCCGCCCTCTACCGCGTGGATCCTGCGTACGTTGGCCCACACTCGGTGCAGGTGCGCCAGGTCATGGGCGCCGTCATCCGTGGCTTCAGGCATGTGCGCCTGCAACGCATCCGCAAGAAATTGGAGGGGGTGGAACGGTGAGTGACTCATTTACATCCTGGCCGTGGCAAATCGGAGACAGCGGCGGCAAGCCGCCCCTCGCAGGACGGCACATACCGCAATGATGTAGCAGGGACCTGTGGGAGCGGGTTCACCCGCGAACACTGGCAAAGCCAGGGCCATGCACCGCGTCGAATGCTTCGCGGGCAACCCGCACAGAAACTGCGTGATCAGCACAGACTAGCGCAACATCGACGGCGGCACGTACTTACCGATTTCATACTTGCCAATCGCCGCCCGGTGCACTTCGTCCGGCCCATCGGCCAAGCGCAGGGTGCGCTGCATGGCGTACATGTAGGCCAACGGAAAATCACCGCTCACCCCTGCCCCACCATGTATCTGGATTGCCCGGTCGATCACCTTCAAGGCCACGTTCGGAGCCACCACCTTGATCTGGGCGATTTCGCTGCGCGCCACTTTGTTGCCGACGGTATCCATCATATAGGCCGCCTTCAGGGTCAGCAGCCGCGCCATGTCGATTTCCATCCGCGAGTCGGCGATCTTGTCGATGTTGCCGCCCAGTCGTGCCAATGGCCGGCCGAACGCTGTTCGCTCGACCGAGCGCCTGCACATCAACTCCAGTGCCCGTTCAGCCATGCCGATCGACCGCATGCAATGGTGAATGCGGCCGGGGCCCAGGCGTCCCTGGGCAATTTCAAAGCCGCGGCCCTCGCCGAGGATGACATTCTCGTAGGGCACCCGCACATCCTCGAACAGCACCTCGGCATGACCATGGGGTGCATCGTCATAACCGAACACCGGCAATGGTCGGACGATGTTCACCCCAGGTGCATCGGTCGGCACCAATACCATCGAATGCTGCTGGTGACGCGGCCCATCGGGATTGGACAGGCCCATGAAGATCATCACCTTGCAACGCGGGTCGCAGGCGCCGGAGGTCCACCACTTGCGACCGTTGATCACCCACTCATCCCCATCGCGCACGGCGGTGGCAGCCATGTTGGTGGCATCCGATGAGGCAACGTCCGGTTCGGTCATGGCGAATGCCGAACGGATCTCGCCGCGCAGCAGCGGCTCGAGCCACTGGCGCTTCTGCGCCTCGCTGCCGTAGCGGACCAGCACCTCCATGTTGCCGGTGTCCGGCGCCGAGCAGTTGAACGGCTCCGGGCCGAGCAGTGAGCGGCCCATGATCTCGGCCAGCGGCGCATATTCCAGGTTGCTCAACCCCGCGCCGTACTCCGACTCGGGCAGGAACAGGTTCCACAGGCCTTCGGCGCGGGCCTTGGCCTTGAGCTCTTCCATGATCGCAGTCGGCTGCCAACGGTCACCCTCGGCAACCTGCCGCTCGAACACCGGTTCGGCGGGATAGACATGAGTGTCCATGAACGCAGCGACGCGTTCGCGCAGGGCCTGGACCTTGGGTGAATAGGCGAAATCCATCTGGGCTACCTTCACGGTTCGAAATACATGGACCAGAGCCTAGAACAGCCGGCCTTCATCCACCTAGTCTATTTTCTACGTGTATAAACATTCATAACCGATATATGATCGACCCATAATTCCAACAAAGAGCGGCGCCTATGAACCTCAGCAAGGTCGACCTCAACCTGTTCATCGTTTTCGACGCGATCTACACCGAAGCCAACCTGACCCGCGCCGGGCAGATCGTCGGCATCACCCAGCCGGCGGTGTCCAACGCCCTGTCACGGCTGCGCGAAACCTTCAACGATCCACTGTTCGTCCGCACCGCCCAGGGCATGGTGCCTACCCCCATGGCGCAGAACATCATTGGCCCGGTGCGCAACGCCCTGGCGCTGCTGCGAACCTCGGTGCAGGAAAGCCGCATCTTCAACCCGCAGCAAGCCAACAAAACCTTCCGCATCAGCATGACCGACCTCACCGAAGCGGTGATCCTGCCGCCGTTGTTCCAGCGTCTGCGCCGCCAGGCCCCCTCGGTGCTGATCGAGAGTTTTCTGTGCAAGCGCCGCGAGACCACCAAGGAGCTGGCCGCCGGTAGACTGGATTTCGCCGTCGATGCGCCCTTGAACACCGACCCGCAGGTACGCCATGTCAAACTGATGCAAGACCGCTACGTCTGCGCGTTGCGCCAGGGCCATCCGCTGGCTGAAGCCAAGTTGACGCTCGACAGTTACCTAGGCATGACCCACATCCACATCTCCAGCCGCCGCAACGGCCTGGGCTATGTCGACCTGGCGCTGGGCAAGATGGGCGTGCAGCGCAAGGTTGCCTTGCGTTCACAGCACTACTTGATGGCATCGCGGGTGCTGCAGCAAACCGACATGGTGATGACCGTTCCCGAGCGATTCGCCCGTCGCCATCAGTTGCGCTATCAACCGCTGCCGGTCGACGTGCCACCGCTGGAAACGCACCTGTATTGGCACGAAAGCACTGATCAGGACCCGGCCAATCGTTGGATGCGCGAACAGATCATCGAGCTGTGCGAGCGCGTGGTGCTCGAGGAGGAGAAAGCGCTACAATCGGCATGACAACGACGGGAGAACAATTTTCTACCTCAAGGCCTTGCAATAGAGAAATTTTTTCAAGGTTGGCCGACGGGACCCACCATTGAGCAAAACATTTCGGGCAGCAGCGGGTACGCTTTCATCAAAGATCGCCATATCCACGGCAACAGAAACGGACCCGCCCCAATGCCCAGTGCCCCGCTTTACTTCGATTACGCTGCCACCACGCCGGTCGACGACCGGGTCATCGAAACCTTGGTTTCCTGCCTGAGCCGCCATACGAATTTCGGTAACCCCGCCTCCAGCGGCCACGCCTATGGCCAGGCGGCTCGCGATGCCGTTGAAAAGGCGCGACAGCAGGTCGCTGATCGCGTGGGCGCCAAAGCGAGCGAGCTGGTCTGGACCTCCGGCGCCACCGAGTCCAACAACCTTGCACTCAAGGGCATAGCCCTAGGTGCCGGGCAACCCGGCCACTTGATCACCAGCCGATTGGAGCACAAGGCAGTGCTGGACACTGTCGCCGAACTGGCTCGCCAAGGCTGGGCGGTCACTTACCTGACGCCGGACGAAGACGGGCTGATCCAGCCGCAGGCCGTACAGGCTGCGCTGCGCGACGACACCCGTCTGGTGTCGTTGATGGCCGTGAACAACGAACTGGGAACCATCACCGACTTCTCCGCCATCGGCGAGCATGTGCGAGCGCACGGGGCTTTGCTGCATGTGGATGCAGCACAGGCCGTGGGCAAGCTGCCCATCGACCTGGGCAGCCAGGCGGTTGACCTGATGTCGTTCTCCGCTCACAAGGTCTATGGCCCCAAAGGCATCGGTGCGCTGTATGTGGGGCCACGCGCATTTCCATGGATGCGTGCACAGATGCACGGCGGAGGTCATGAACAGGGCTTGCGCTCCGGGACCCTGGCCACCCACCAGATCGTCGCGATGGGCACCGCGTTCGCGCTGGCCGGTCAGCCGGGCGACGGCGAACACCAGCGTATCGAACGGCTGGCCGAACGCCTGCGTGCAGGCTTGCTGGCGTTGCCGGGGGTGAGCCTCAACGGCAGCCGTACACAGCGCATCCCGCACACCTTGAACCTGTGTATCGAGGCCAAAGGGTTCAACAGTGCAGCCTTGGCCAGCGAGCTTGCGCTTTCGACCACCTCGGCGTGCAACTCGGCAAGCAACGCCGCGTCGCACGTGCTGTTGGCGCTGGGGTTGGACGAAGCGCTGGCGCGCAAGAGCGTGCGCATCAGCCTAGGACGGTTCACCACCGAGGCCGAGGTGGACAAGGCCGTCGAAGTCTTCTCGCGGGTGGTGACGGCGGCTTCGCAGGCATTGTGGTAAGGCCACGTTACGTTTCGGTCGCAACACAGGGCGCACGGGATTAACATGGTCGCCTTCCAGCGCGGCCGATGGCCGCCCCTTGCCTGACTGTCCGCCAAAAATCCATGCCCTTCGAACTCACCGTAGAACCGCTTACCCTGCTGATACTTGCCCTGGTCGCCTTCGTCGCCGGTTTCATCGATGCCATCGCCGGTGGCGGTGGCCTGCTGACCACGCCGGCCTTGCTCACCGCTGGCATGCCGCCGCACTTGGTACTGGGCACCAACAAACTCAGCTCGACCTTCGGTTCGGCTACCGCCGGTTTCACCTACTACCGACGCAAGCTGTTCCACCCTGCCCAATGGCGTCGGGCACTGCTCGGCACACTGGTGGGTGCCTTGATCGGTGCGGTGGTCGCCCACTACATGCCCGCCGAATGGCTGAACAAGATGCTCCCGGTCATCGTCTTCGCCTGCGGTATCTACCTGTTGTTCGGTGGCACGCCCAAGGCGCCCCTGGACGCCGATGCGCCAATCAAGAAGAAGTGGCAGTTACCCCAGGGCTTCACCCTGGGCTTCTATGACGGTGTGGCCGGCCCCGGCACCGGCGCGTTCTGGACCGTGAGCACCTTGCTGCTCTACCCCATCGACTTGGTACGGGCCAGCGGTGTGGCGCGCAGCATGAACTTCGTCAGCAACATCGCGGCGCTGACGGTGTTCATCATTTCCGGGCAGGTGGACTACATCGTCGGCTTGTGCATGGGTCTGTCGGTGATGGTCGGTGCCTTCTTCGGCGCACGCACGGCGATCAGCGGCGGCAGCAAGTTCATCCGCCCGGTGTTCATCACCGTGGTGCTGGCCTTGACCGTGCGCCTAGCGTGGCAGCACTGGTTCGGGCAGGCCTAAACGACGCGCCACATACAGGTCGATCAGGTATCGGGCGATGGAGCGCCCGGCCGGCAGGGGTGGCAGTTCATGCACGCTGAACCACTTGGCGTCTTCGATCTCGTCCGGCTGCATGACGATCTCGCCCCCCGCGTACTCGGCATGGAAACCCAGCATCATCGAATGCGGGAACGGCCAGCACTGGCTCCCGATGTACTGGATGTCCTTCACCTCAACCGCGACCTCCTCACGCACTTCACGCACCAGGCAATCCTCGGCCGACTCACCAGGCTCGGCGAAGCCGGCCAGTGTGCTGTAGACACCGCTCACGAAACGTGGCGAACGGGCCAGCAGGATCTCGTCGCCACGGGTCACCAGCACGATCATGCTCGGCGAGATACGCGGGTAGCTACGCAGGTCGCAGGGCTGGCAATACATCGCCCGCTCCCAGCGAATTTGCGTCATCGGCTGGCCGCAACTGCCGCAAAAACGGTGCTCGCGCGCCCAGGTGCCGATCTGCGCGGCATAGCCCAGAATCTTGTAGGTCTCGAAATCGCCTTCGAGCATGAACGAACGTAGCCCGCGCCAATGGCAACCCGGCACCTCGCTGGCGCTGCGCAGTTCGAGCAGGAACACGGGCTCGCCGTCGAAGTGGCCGATACCCTGCTCGCACAGCACGTCCAGGTCCTGGCGCTTGAGCCAGTCCCGGGGGAACAGCGCGCCATTGTCATCCAGCAGGAACCCGTCCGGGCTGCGGGCGACGGCAAGTCCCCCGGTGATTTGCGGGTCGAGTACTGCGGTGATCCAGCGAGCTGACATGTGGAGGTTCCTTGCAGCGCGTCCCCCGGACTGTCAGTCGGCGAACGTCGGTTTCTGTTTGCTCATGTGCGCCGCCACGGCCACGCGCAGGTCTTCGGACTGCAGCATGGCGGCGTTCCAGGTAGCGATGTATTCAAGGCCATCGTCGATGCGATGGTCGCGCATGTAGCTGAGCATCTCCTTGGTGCCGGCCACGGCGATCGGCGATTTTGCGGCAATCTCGCGGGCGATGGCAAAGACACCGTCCAGCAGCGCGGCCTGATCATCATAGACCCGGTTTACCAGGCCGATGCGCAGCGCCTCGTCGGCATCGACCATGCGACCGGTGAAGGCCAGCTCACGCATCATGCCGTCGCCGATGATACGTGGCAAACGTTGCAACGTACCGACGTCTGCCGCCATGCCCATGTCGATTTCCTTGATCGAGAACTGCGCATCCTGGCTGCAGTAGCGCATGTCGCACGCCGACACCAGGTCGATGGCGCCGCCGATGCAGTACCCTTGGATCGCTGCCAGCACCGGCTTGCGGCAGTTGTCGACGGCGTTGAACGAGGCTTGCAGGCGCAGGATGGTGCGCCGCAGCAAACGGGCATTGCGCCCCACGTCCTTGCCCATCTGCCCGGCCAGCGAGGCGAGCATCATCAGGTCGATGCCGGAGGAGAAATGTTTGCCCGCGCCACTGATGACCACCGCCCGCACTGCATCGGTGTCGTCGATCCACTGGAAGATGTCGACGATTTCTTCCCAGAAGGCAGCATTCATCGCGTTGATCTTCTCGGGACGATTGATCTGCACATGGGCGATGTTGTCGGTCTGCTCGACCTTGAACGCGCTGTAGTCGGTCACGGGCGGTACTCCTTGAGGGGAAAGGTTCACAGCGCTGGATGTTAACCCAGCCCTGTGGCCGCACTTGTGCCAAAAACGGGACTCCATGCCTTGCCTAACGGCAGCTGATGCGGCACCGTGCGCCATCGCTGAATCATAAGGAAACATATTCATGTCCCGCTCCCTGACGGGCGCGCTTGCCCAGAGTTTTCTGGGCCAGTCGCCGCGCTGGTACAAGGCCGTCATCTGCCTGTTCCTGGTGCTGAACCCAGTGCTGCTGTTCACGGCTGGCCCGGTGGCCGCTGGCTGGCTACTGGTCGTCGAATTCATCTTCACCCTGGGCATGGCGCTCAAGTGCTACCCGCTGATGCCCGGCGGCCTGCTGCTGATCGAAGCATTGCTGGTGGGGATGACAACGCCCCAGGCATTGTACGAGGAGTTACAGCACAACTTCCCAGTGATCCTGCTGCTGATGTTCATGGTGGCGGGCATCCACTTCATGAAAGAGCTGCTGCTGTACCTGTTCTCGCGGATTCTGCTGGGCGTGCATTCCAAAGCCGTGCTGGCCTTGCTGTTCTGTGTGCTGTCGGCATTCCTCTCGGCCTTCCTCGACGCACTGACCGTGACGGCGGTGATCATCAGCGCCGCCGTGGGCTTTTACGCGGTGTATCACCGCGTCGCTTCGGGCGCCAACCCTCGTGAGGAAAGCGCGCTGGACAGTGACCAAGAGGTCGCCCAGTTGCACCGCGAAGACCTCGACCAATTCCGCGCCTTCCTGCGCAGCCTGCTGATGCACGGCGCGGTCGGCACGGCCCTGGGCGGCGTTTGTACCTTGGTAGGCGAGCCGCAGAACCTGCTGATCGGCCATGAAATGGGTTGGCACTTCGCCGACTTCTTCTTCAATGTCGCACCCGTGTCGCTCCCCGTGCTGGGTGCAGGACTGGTTACCTGCGTACTGCTGGAAAAACTGCGCCTATTCGGTTACGGCGTGTTGATGCCAGCACCGGTGCGCCATGTGCTGGCCGCCTATGCCGCCGAAGATGATGCCGCCCGAACCCCGGCGCAACGCCTCGCCCTGCTGGTACAGGGCCTCGCCGCGTTGATCCTGATCATCAGCCTGGGCCTGCACATCGCCGAAGTCGGCCTGATCGGCCTGCTGGTAATCGTGCTTATCACCGCCTTTACCGGCATCACCGACGAGCATCGCCTGGGCCGAGCCTTCCAGGACGCCATGCCCTTCACGGCCCTGCTGGTGGTGTTCTTCGCGGTGGTCGCGGTCATCCATGACCAACAGCTGTTCAGCCCGCTGATCGCCTGGGTGCTGGCGCTGCCTGCCGAGCAGCAGCCGGGCATGCTGTACCTCGCCAACGGCCTGCTCTCAGCGATCAGCGACAACGTGTTCGTCGCCACCATCTACATCACCGAGGTCAAGCAAGCCTTCCTCGACGGCGCCATGAGCCGCGAACATTTCGAAACCCTGGCGGTGGCGATCAACACCGGTACCAACCTGCCCAGCGTGGCTACACCCAATGGGCAGGCGGCCTTTTTGTTCCTGCTGACCTCGGCGATCGCACCACTGATTCGACTGTCGTATGGGCGGATGGTGTGGATGGCGCTGCCCTACACCGTGGTGATGGGCGGGCTGGGCTGGTGGGCGGTTACCTACTGGTTGTGAGGCGGCTATCCTGACCCAATCGACGACAAGTCGGCTGTAGCGGGACCTGCACCGGTATCCCGTACGCGACGTGCGTACGGGTGCGGTGGATACCTGCGTATGCTGTTCAACGGCGTACAACTTTTGCCTCGCCCCCGCATCGAATGACAGGTGAGCCCTTTCTACGCGAAACGGAGATGACCCATGGCAACACGCACGCCCCTGCTGCTTTCCTGCCTGACCCTGGCGCTGGCCCTGACCGGCTGCGCAGGCTCCAGCGACGATCAACGCCCCCCTCCCACTACCCAGCAGGTCGACCTGCAACGCTACCAGGGCACCTGGTACGAACTGGCTCGGTTGCCGATGTTCTTCCAGCGCAACTGCGTACAATCCGAGGCACATTACGGTCTGCGCGAAGATGGCCGGATCGACGTGACCAACCGCTGCAAGGAAAACGACGGCCAGTGGAACGAAGCCAAAGGCATCGCCGAAGCGCAGCAGCCTGGCAAGACCGACAAGCTGTGGGTGACTTTCGACAACTGGTTCAGCCGCCTGGCGCCGGGACTGACCAAGGGCGATTACTGGGTGCTGTACCACGACCAGGACTATCGCGTTGCCTTGGTGGGTCACCCGAACCGGGAATACCTGTGGCTGCTGTCACGCACACCGACGGTCACCGAGCAAACGCGCGAACAAATGCTTTCGATCGCCCGCAATCAAGGCTATGACACCAGCAAGCTGATCTGGCGCCAGTAAACGTCGACGCCCTGACCCAGCCGAGCTAAGGTGTAAGCCCACCCCCTTCGGAGCCAACCTCTTGGACCTGCTGTTTCTGGGCACCTCTTCCGGGGTGCCCACCAAGACCCGTAATGTCAGCGCCACCGCCGTGATCGAAGCCAGTGGTCGCCACTGGTACCTGGTCGATTGCGGCGAAGGCACCCAGCACCAATTGCTGCATACACCGCTGTCGATACGCGACCTGCGCGGCATTTTCATCACCCATGTGCATGGTGACCATTGCTTTGGCCTTCCAGGCCTGCTGGCCAGCGCCGGCATGAGCGGTCGCACCGAACCCTTGGACCTGGTGCTGCCTCACGCGCTGCATGACTGGATCCGCCTGAGCCTGGCGGCCAGTGAAACCTACCTGCCGTTCGAGCTGCGTCTGCTGGCGGTCGAGAGCCTGGCCGACTGGTGCAGCGAAACCCTTCAGGTGAACACCGTGCAACTGTCGCACCGTGTGCCTAGCGTCGGTTTCGTGTTCACCGAGCTGAACCCAGAGCCACGCCTGGATGTACAGCGCCTGGACGCCGAGGGTATCCCCCGTGGCCCCTTGTGGGGCGAGCTGGCCCAGGGCCTTTCGGTGGAATTCGACGGACGAGTGCTGCATGGCCACGACTACCTGCGGGCGTCTCGTCCTGCGCGGAAGCTCATCGTCTGCGGCGACAACGATAACCCTGAGCTTTTGGCCGAGGTGGCCAGAAACGCGGATGTGCTGGTGCACGAAGCCACCTTCACCCAAGCGATCATCGCGCGCAACGGGGTAACGTACGGCCACAGCACCGCAGCTGCGGTCGCACGCTTTGCCGCGCAGGCTGGCGTGCGCAACCTGGTGCTGACCCATTTCAGCGCCCGCTACCAGTCCAACCCCCAGCGCAGCCCGTGTATCGACGATGTGCACGAGGAAGCCCAGGCGTACTACGGTGGCAACCTGACCCTCGCGCGGGATCTGCAGCGCTACCACATCGGGCGTGATGGCTGCCTGCACGCCGTTTGACGCCGCGCCTACAGGCAAGACGCAACACCTGTAGGGGCCGGGCTGCCGGTGACAAGTCCGGCACGCTTCCTAGGCTGCCAACTTCCCTTTGGCAATCGCTTCAGACGCCGCCAGCATGGCCCGCAACAGCACCGCGCACCCGGCCGCCAGGTCCTCTGGCGCGGCGTTCTCGATCTCGTTATGGCTGATGCCGTTCTCGCACGGCACGAAGATCATCCCCGCCGGCCCCAGCTCGGCGAGGAAGATCGCGTCATGCCCGGCGCCACTGACGATGTCCATGTGCGACAGGCCCAAGGCACCTGCCGACTCGCGCACGGCATCGACGCAGGTGGGGTCGAAGTACAACGCTGGGAAGTCCGCCGTCGGGACCAGCTCATAGCTAAGACCGTGCTTGGCGCAAGTGGCCTCGATCACTGCGCGCACGTCGGCGATCATCGAATCCAGGCGCTCGCTTTCAAGGTGACGGAAGTCCAGGGTCATGCGCACCTCCCCCGGAATGACGTTGCGCGACCCCGGGTACGCCTGCAGGCACCCGACCGTGCCACAAGCATGCGGCTGGTGCCCGAGCGCGGCACGGTTGACCGCCTCGACCACGGCGGCGGCGCCTACCAGGGCATCCTTACGCAAGTGCATGGGGGTCGGGCCAGCATGGGCCTCGACGCCACGCAAAGTCAGGTCGAACCACTTCTGTCCCAGTGCGCCCAGCACCACGCCGATGGTCTTGGCCTGGTCTTCGAGAATCGGTCCCTGCTCGATATGCGCTTCGAAATAAGCGCCGACCGTATGGCCCAGCACCGCACGCTCACCTGCGTAGCCGATGCCACTCAACGCCTCACCGACAGTCACCCCCTGGGCATCGCGCTTGGCCAGGGTTTCCTCCAGGGTGAACTTACCGGCGAACACCCCAGAGCCCATCATGCAGGGCGCGAAGCGTGAACCTTCCTCGTTGGTCCACACCACCACCTCAAGCGGCGCCTCGGTTTCCACCCCCAAGTCATTGAGGGTGCGGATCACTTCCAGCCCGGCCATCACTCCGAAGCAACCATCGAACTTGCCGCCGGTGGGCTGGGTGTCGATATGGCTGCCGGTCATCACGGGCGGCAATGCGGGGTTGCGGCCGGGCCTGCGGGCGAAGATGTTGCCGACCTTATCGACACTGACGCTACACCCCGCGGCTTCGCACCATTTGACGAACAGGTCACGGGCCTGGCGGTCGAGGTCGGTCAGGGCCAGGCGGCAGACGCCGCCCTTGGCGGTGGCACCGAGGCGCGCGAGGTCCATCAGCGACTGCCAGAGGCGTTCGCTGTTGACGTGGCGTTCGGACGGTTTCAAGACGAAGCTCATGGGGTTGTCTCCTCAGGCGTTCTTGTTGTCTGCAATCATCATCGAAGTCGCGCTGTTGCCATCGCCGCAAGCGGGCGATGAAGCCAGCACACGTCTTACGGCAATGGCTTGGCCAGCCGCGCCGCTCCACGCACCGCCACACCACCGAGCACGTAATACAACACGCCGCCCAGCAGCGACCCGGTGAACCAGCCGTAGTCATAGAACCAGCTGAAGCTGCTGTTGCCGATCGCCATCACGGTCAGCGCCACCGGCAGCGCGAAGGCGGCGAAGCCTGCCCAGTTCCAGGCCGGATACACGTCGTCGCGGTACAGTCCGGCGAGGTCCAGACGCTGACGACGGATCAGGAAATAGTCCACGACCATGATTCCGGCAATCGGCCCCAGCAGACTGGAGTAACCCAGCAACCAGTTGGAATAGATACTTTCCAGGCTCACATCCGAGACGATCCAGCCTAGCTTTTTCAGCAGCTCGTGGCCCATCAGTGCCAGGCCGATGAATCCGGTAAGCCAGACTGCGCGGCTTCGCCCGATCAGGCGTGGCGCGATGTTCTGGAAGTCGTTGGTCGGTGAGACGATGTTCGCCGCCGTGTTGGTCGACAACGTGGCGATCACGATCAGCGCCATGGCCAGTGCCACCCAGCCCGGACTCTGGATCTTGCCGATCAGGCTCACGGGGTCGGACACCGTCTCACCCACCAGCGAGGCCGATGCCGCGGTCATCACCACGCCCAACGAGGCGAACAGGAACATGGTCAGGGGTAAGCCAAGGATCTGCCCGAGAATCTGGTCTTTCTGGCTTTTGGCGTACCGACTGAAGTCAGGAATGTTCAACGAGAGTGTGGCCCAGAACCCCACCATGGCGGTGAGCCCTGCGCAGAAGTAGCTGGCCATGCTAGCCCCTTCCGGGCGTTTGGGCGGCTGAGCCAGCAGCTCGGTCATCGACATGTGTGGCAAGGCCCAGAACAGCAAACCGAAGCCCACCGCTACCAGCAAGGGGGCCGAGAGGGTTTCCAGCCACTTGATCGACTCCGCACCGCGCAACACTACCCACAGGTTGAGCACCCAGAAGATCATGAAGCCGATCACCTCGCCGGTGCCGCCCAGGGCCTTCCAGCCTTCGAACATCGAGCCCAGGAACAGGTGAATCGCCAACCCGCCGAACATGGTCTGGATACCGAACCAGCCACAAGCCACCACTGCGCGAATCAGGCACGGCACATTGGAGCCGATGATGCCGAACGAGGAACGCAGCAGAACCGGAAAAGGAATGCCGTACTTGGTGCCAGCGAAGGCGTTGAGTGTCAGCGGGATCAACACGATCACGTTGGCCAATAGGATGGCCAGCAACGCTTCGCCCACGCTCAGGCCAAAATAGGCAGTGAGCACCCCGCCGAGGGTGTAGGTAGGCACGCAGATGGACATGCCCACCCACAACGCCGTGATGTGCCATTTGTTCCAGGTGCGCTGATGCACTTTGGTCGGTGCGATATCGTGGTTGTAGCGGGGGCTGTCGAGGACGTCGCTGCCGGCGGACAGCTCGAACAACCCGTCCTGTTCGATCACTTCCGATCTGCTCTGTTGCATGGGGCTCTCCAGGTTCTTTTTCTAGTTGTCGCTCATCGGGCTAACGCGATGGCCGGAGCACACACACCACCAGTACTGCACCTCCGGCCCGGCCAGGCGGTCGCGGCCAACGCAGTTCAACAACCGTGCCGGGTTGGCCAAGGCCGCCCCGTTTGGTCGCCGCCGACCGGAGGTAACTCACTGACTTGCAAGCGTATTCATCAATACCGACGACAGCGCTATGGCCATCACCTGCCTGCCGTACACCTGGCGTGTCCAACGCCCAGGGTTTCAATCTGGTGCGGCCTGGAAAAACAGCGGCCCCCCTGCGCCGGCAGGACAATCATCAAGCAGCTGATTTTGCATAGAAAATCTTGACCAATTTCGCTTCCTGTCAAGTGCGTCAAAATGGTGAGAGACCGTTCCATTTTGGTGATTTGTGATTTTATTCTTTATTTTTCAAGTACTTAAGTTGGTTATAAGTTCATAAACTTTTTTCTTGATCATTCTCTGGTCAGCATCTAGATTCCATTCTTGTCAGGCCTGACAGGATTGCATCGCAACCTCCAGCCACTGGCATCAAAACTTCAAGAACCGGCGTTCGACCGGTCAGCCTGCGAGGAAAACGGCATGTCCCTGTTGATCCGTGGTGCCACCGTGGTTACCCACGAAGAAAGTTTTTCCGCTGATGTCCTGTGTGCCGAGGGTTTGATCCGCGCCATTGGCCAGAACCTCGACGTCCCCACCGATTGCGAAGTCCTCGACGGCAGTGGCCAGTACCTGATGCCAGGCGGTATCGACCCACATACCCATATGCAATTGCCCTTCATGGGCACCGTGGCCAGCGAGGACTTCTTCAGCGGCACCGCTGCGGGGCTGGCCGGCGGCACCACCTCGATCATCGACTTCGTCATCCCCAACCCTCAGCAGTCGTTGCTGGATGCCTTCCACACCTGGCACGGTTGGGCGCAGAAGTCTGCCGCCGACTATGGCTTCCATGTCGCCATCACCTGGTGGAGCGAACAGGTGGCCGAGGAGATGGGCGAGCTGGTGGCCAAGCACGGGGTGAACAGCTTCAAGCACTTCATGGCCTACAAGAACGCTATCATGGCCGCCGACGACACCTTGGTCGCCAGCTTCGAGCGCTGCCTGCAGTTGGGCGCGGTACCTACGGTGCATGCCGAGAATGGCGAGCTGGTCTATCACCTGCAGCAGAAACTGCTCGCCCAAGGCATGACCGGGCCTGAAGCGCATCCGCTGTCGCGCCCTTCCCAGGTCGAAGGCGAAGCCGCCAGCCGGGCCATCCGCATTGCCGAGACCCTCGGCACGCCGCTGTACCTGGTCCATGTGTCCTGCAAGGAAGCGCTGGATGAAATCACCTACGCACGGGCCAAGGGTCAACCGGTATACGGCGAAGTGCTGCCCGGCCACCTGCTGATCGATGACAGCGTCTACCGTCACCCGGACTGGGCCACCGCGGCCGGGCACGTGATGAGCCCTCCCTTCCGCCCACGCGAACACCAGGAAGCGCTGTGGCGAGGCCTTCAGTCGGGCAGCATTCATACCACCGCTACCGACCACTGCTGCTTCTGCGCCGAACAGAAAGCCATGGGACGCAACGACTTCAGTCGAATTCCAAACGGGACCGCGGGCATCGAAGACCGCATGGCCGTACTGTGGGATGCCGGCGTCAACAGCGGGCGGCTGTCGATGCATGAGTTCGTCGCGCTCACATCCACCAACACCGCGAAGATCTTCAACCTGTTTCCGCGCAAGGGCGCCATCCGCGTCGGTGCCGATGCCGACCTGGTGCTGTGGGACCCACAAGGCACCCGCACGATCTCGGCGCAGACCCACCACCAGCGGGTGGACTTCAACATCTTCGAAGGCCGCACCGTGCGGGGCATACCCAGCCACACCATCAGCCAGGGCCGTGTGTTGTGGGCCGATGGCGACCTGCGTGCGGAACCCGGCGCGGGCCGTTACGTGGAACGTCCACCCTACCCCTCGGTGTACGAGGTGCTGGAGCGACGCGCCGAACAACAGCGCCCGACGCCCGTCCAGCGATAGTGCTGTTGAGGCTGCTACGCAGCCCATCGCCGGCACACCGGCTCCTGCATAGACCGCATCCACTTCAAGGTCATCCATGGACCTACAGGAGCCGGCTTGCCGGCGATTGAGCCACACCCAATAAAATCAAAGAGGCTACAACCGTGATCGACGCCCTGAAGCACTTGCCGCGCCCCCGGGCCGGCGCCGACCAACTGGCCGAGCAGTTCACCGACCTCGCGCCGCCGCTCACCCCGCGCCAGGCTGCCGTGGAAAGCGCCCGCTGCCTGTATTGCTACGACGCCCCCTGCGTCAACGCCTGCCCCAGCGAGATCGACATCCCTTCGTTCATCCACCGCATCAGCGATGAAAACCTGCAAGGTGCCGCCGAGCGTATTCTCTCGGCCAACATCCTGGGGGGCAGCTGCGCCCGCGTCTGCCCTACCGAAATCCTCTGCCAGCAAGCCTGTGTGCGCAACAATGCCCAGGAGTGCGCACCGGTCCTGATCGGCCAGCTGCAACGCTACGCCCTGGACAACGCACAGTTTACTGAGCACCCGTTCAGCCGCTCCCCATCCACCGGCAAGCGTATTGCCGTCGTAGGCGCTGGCCCCGCCGGGCTGTCGTGTGCCCATCGCCTGGCCATGCATGGCCATGATGTGGTGGTGTTCGAGGCCAGTGAAAAAGCCGGTGGCCTGAATGAATACGGCATCGCCCGTTACAAGCTGGTGGATGACTATGCCCAGCGCGAGGTGGCGTTCCTGCTGGGCATCGGTGGCATCGAGATTCGCCACGGCCAACGCCTGGGCAGCAACCTCAGCCTCGCCGAACTGCGCGACCAGTATGACGCCGTGTTCCTCGGCCTGGGCCTTGGTGCCGTGCGCCAGCTCGGCCTGGCCGACGAAGAAGCCGCCGGCTTGCTGGCCGCCACTGAATACATCCGCGAACTGCGCCAGGCCGATGACCTCTCGCAACTGCCGCTGGCCGACCGCTGCCTGGTGATTGGCGCTGGCAACACAGCCATCGACATGGCCGTGCAAATGAGCCGGCTGGGCGCACGCGACGTCAATCTGGTCTATCGCCGTGGCCATGCCGACATGGGCGCCACTGGCCACGAGCAGGACATTGCCAAGGCCAACCAGGTGCGCCTGCACACCTGGGCACGCCCGGATGCCGTCCTGCTGGACGATGACGGCCGTGTGCGCGGTATGCGTTTCGCCCGCACGCACCTGCAGGAGGGTCGCCTGACCGACACGGGCGAAACCTTCGAGCTGGCTGCCGACGCCATCTTCAAAGCCATCGGCCAGTCCTTCGACGAAGCCTGCCTCGGCGACCCGCTGGCGGCACAACTGGACCGCGACGGCGAGCGGATTCGCGTCGATGCGCACCTCCGGACCAGCCTGCCGGGCGTATACGCCGGTGGCGACTGCACCAACCTGGGCCAGGATCTGACCGTCCAGGCCGTACAACACGGCAAGCTGGCCGCCGAAGCCATCCATGCCCAACTCATGCTCAACGTGGAGGCTGCGTAAATGGCCGACTTGTCCATCGTATTCGCCGGCATCAAGGCCCCAAACCCTTTCTGGCTGGCTTCCGCGCCGCCCACCGACAAGGCCTACAACGTCGTGCGCGCCTTCGAAGCGGGCTGGGGCGGTGTGGTCTGGAAAACCCTGGGCGAAGACCCAGCGGCGGTCAACGTGTCGTCGCGCTATTCGGCGCACTATGGCGCCAACCGTACCGTACAGGGCATCAATAACATCGAGCTGATCACCGACCGTTCGCTGGAGATCAACCTGCGGGAAATCACCCAGGTGAAGAAGGACTGGCCCGACCGCGCGCTGATCGTCTCGCTGATGGTGCCGTGCGTGGAAGAGTCGTGGAAATTCATCTTGCCGCTGGTCGAAGCCACGGGGGCCGACGGCATCGAGTTGAACTTCGGCTGCCCCCATGGCATGCCGGAGCGCGGCATGGGCGCAGCCGTCGGCCAAGTGCCTGAGTACGTGGAGATGGTCACCCGCTGGTGCAAGACGCACTGCTCGCTGCCGGTGATCGTCAAGCTGACCCCCAACATCACCGACATTCGCCAATCGGCGCGCGCTGCCCATCGCGGGGGCGCCGATGCGGTGTCGTTGATCAACACCATCAACTCGATCACCAGCGTCGACCTGGACCGCATGGTCGCCCACCCCATCGTCGGCGACCAAAGCACCCACGGAGGCTACTGTGGGTCGGCGGTCAAACCCATTGCCCTGAACATGGTCGCCGAGATCGCCCGCGACCCTGAAACCCGCGGGCTACCGATCTGCGGCATCGGCGGGATCGGCAACTGGCGCGACGCGGCCGAGTTCATCGCGCTGGGCAGCGGTGCGGTGCAAGTGTGCACGGCGGCGATGCTGCATGGTTTTCGCATCGTCGAGGACATGAAGGACGGACTGGCGCGCTGGATGGACCAGCATGGTTACCAGAATCTGGAGACTTTCCGCGGCTTGGCGGTGGGGCATACCACGGACTGGAAATACCTCGACATGAACTACAAGTCGGTGGCGCACATCGACCAGGATGCCTGTATCGGGTGCGGACGCTGCCATATCGCCTGCGAGGATACCTCGCACCAGGCGATCGCCAGCACGTTGAAGGAGGACGCAACGCACAGCTACAGCGTGATCGAAGAGGAATGCGTGGGCTGTAACCTGTGCCAGATCACCTGCCCGGTGGAGCACTGCATCGAAATGGTGGCGCAGGATACCGGCAAGCCGTACATGAACTGGACGCAGGACCCACGCAACCCCTATCGCGAAGCCAGCTGACCCACTCGGACAGAGGCTTCTGAGGGCCGCATCGCCAGCAAGCCGGCGCCTACAGGTGTGTAGCGATCCCTGTACGGGCAGGCTTGCCGGCGATCCGCGTCACGGCTCCAGGCCGATTCCGCGCAGGATCACACAGGTCACCGTCTGCACCGCACTTTCGAATGCCAGGTCCGACAGCGGCTCCCCGCCATTGAGCAGGGCCACCTGGTAACCGAAGTCGGCATAGTGCTGGGTCGCCGCCCAGATCATGTACAACAGCGCCGATGGCTCCACCGCCAGGATGCGCCCCTCCTCCACCCAACGGCGGATCTTCGCCTCCTTGAGCTGCGCCCAGGGCACCAGGATTTCATCCAGGCTAGCCCCCAACAGCGGCGCGCCATGCAGCATTTCTTCGGCCCAGATCTTCGAACCCAACGGACGGGTACGCGAATGGCCCATCTTGGCGCGGATGTAACTGGTGAGCACCACCCGGGGGTCATCGAAGCTTTCGAAGCACAGCGCATCCTGCTTCCACACGTCCAGCAGGTCCTGCAATACCGCGCGGTACAGGTCGTCCTTGGTGCTGAAGTAATAGTGCAGATTGGAGCGCGGCAGTTCGGCCTGCTCGGCAATGTCACCCATGGAAGTTGCGCCGAATCCCTTCTCGGCGAACACTTTCTCGGCCGCCTGCAGAATCTTCTCTACATTGCGCCGACGGATTTCGATCTTGTGGTTGGCCATGGCCTGTCCAAAACGCCTGAAACCTGTCAAGGCTAACAGGTTTGCAGGGAATGCAGGCAGCCGTTATGCGGCTTCATGCTGTGATGGCCTGGACCTTGGCGCAATAGGGGGCCAGCGGTCGGTCAACCCAGCGTGTGCCACTCACGCTTGTCCCGGGCCAACAGCTCGTTGCCCGCTTCAGGGCCATCCTCGCCCGCCGGGTATGCATGCACTTCACCGTCCGTGGCCCAGGCGTCGAGAAACGGCTGCACCGCGCGCGAGCCGTTCTCGATGTTGTCGGCGCGCTGGAACAAGGTCTGGTCGCCGGTCAGGCAATCGTAGATCAGCGTCTCGTAGCCGGTGGCCGGGGTCATCTTGAAGAAATCCTTGTAGGCGAACCCGAGCTCGACGTTCTCCATCACCAGTTCCGGCCCAGGGCGCTTGGCCTGCAGGTCGAACCACATGCCTTCGTTAGGCTGGATCTGGATCTTCAGGTAGTTGGGCTTCGGCCGCTCCAGCTCGGACTCGCGAAACTGAGCATAGGGTGCAGGCTTGAAGCAGATGGCGATCTCGGTATCACGCACGCTCATGCGCTTGCCGGTACGCAGGTAGAACGGCACACCGGCCCAACGCCAATTGTCGATCATCACCTTCAGCGCGACGTAGGTCTCGGTCTGGCTGTCTTCGGCAACATTGGGCTCCTGGCGGTAACCGGGCAGGCGCTTGCGGCCCTGTTTGCCAGCAGTGTACTGGCCGCGCACCGAATTCTTCAACGCAAGCTTCGTCGACCAGGGCCGAATGGCGCCAATGACCTTGGCCTTCTCGCTGCGCACAGCGTCGGCGCCGAAGGCTGCCGGCGGCTCCATCGCGACCATCGCCAACAGCTGGAACAAGTGGTTGGGCACCATGTCGCGCAGTGCGCCGGTATGGTCGTAGAACGCCCCCCGGGTTTCGACGCCGACGGTCTCCGCCGCCGTGATCTGTACGTGGTCGATGTAGTGGTTGTTCCAGAACGACTCGAACAGGCCGTTGGAGAAGCGGCTGACCAGAATGTTCTGCACCGTTTCCTTGCCCAGGTAGTGGTCGATGCGGTAGATCTGCCGCTCGCTCATCACTTTGAGCAAGCAGGCGTTCAAGGCTTCGGCGCTGGCCAGGTCGGTGCCGAACGGCTTTTCCACCACCACCCGGCGAAAGCCCCCTGCGCGCTCGTCAAGCAGTCCGGCCTCACCCAAGCGCTGGGCCACTTCAGGAAAGAATCGTGGCGAAGTGGCCAGGTAGAAGATCGCGTTGCCATGACTGGTCTTGTCGATGCGTTTGGTCAGGGCGGTGTAGGTGGCCGGATCGAGAAAATCGCCGGTCTGGTAATCCAGCGACTTGGCCAGACGCTGCCAGCGCTTTTCGTCCAGGCACTGGGGGTCGCGTTCGAGCATGAAGCGGTGCAGGCGCTCGGCGAAGTCTTCTGCGCTGGCCGGGTTGTGGTCGACGCCAACGATGCGCAGGTTACGGTCGAGCAACCCGTCGCGGCTGAGGTTGTACAGCGCCGGCATCAGCAGGCGCTTGACCAGGTCGCCGTTGGCGCCGAACAGAAACAGGGTGCAAGGGGGGGCAGCAGGAATGGTCGGTCTGGTCATTCGCCTTTCTTCTCGATGTGGCCACCGAAACCCAGGCGCATGGCAGAAAGGATCTTGTCGCCATAAGTCCCCTGCTGCTGGCGTGAACGGAAGCGGGCGAACAGGGCGCTGGAGAGCACCGGCACCGGCACGGCCTGCTCGACGGCGGCGTCGATGGTCCAGCGCCCTTCGCCGCTGTCGGACACCGAGCCACTGAACTGCGCGAGCTGCGGATCGGCAACCAACGCATCGGCGGTGAGGTCAAGCAGCCAGGAGGTGACGACGCTGCCGCGGCGCCAGACTTCGGCGATTTCAGCCACATCGAGGTCGAAGCGCTGCTCTTCTGGCAGCTCATTGCCGCCCTTGCTGCGCAGCAGGTCGAAGCCCTCGGCGTAGGCTTGCATCAGCCCATATTCGATGCCGTTGTGGATCATCTTCACGTAGTGCCCGGCGCCGGGCGGGCCTGCATGGATGTAGCCGTGCTCGGCACGCTGGTACTCACCACTGCGCCCCTGGGTACGCGGGATGTCGCCGACACCGGGCGCCAGGGCCTTGAACAGCGGCTCGAGGCGCTCGAACACCTCTTTTTCACCGCCGATCATCATGCAGTAGCCACGCTCAAGGCCCCACACGCCACCCGAGGTGCCGACATCCAGGTAATGCAGCCCACGCTTGGCAAGTTCGGCGGCGCGGCGTACATCGTCCTTGTAGAACGTATTGCCGCCGTCGATGATCGCATCGCCCGGCTCAAGCATGTCGGCCAGTTGGGCGATGGTCTGCTCGGTCGGCTCGCCCGCAGGCAGCATTACCCATACTGCGCGGGGTGCCTTCAGCTTCTGTACCAGTGCGCCGAGGTCGTGCGCGCCTTGCGCGCCCTCCCCCTCCAGTGCCGTAATGGCTTCACGGTTGCGGTCGTTGACCACGGTGCGATGCCCTGCGCGCATCAGCCGTCTTGCGATATTGCCGCCCATGCGGCCCAGCCCGACGATTCCCAGTTGCATGTGCCGACGCTCCCCTTAGAAATGGATGACAAGGCGGTTCAGGTGTTCAGATTAGTCCAGCGCTCCGCCATGAGGTTCACCGACGAACGGCGCGACAACCATAAACAAAAAAGTTCCCAACGCGGCAGAAAGAATTCAGAATGCGCGCCGCGCGAGCGTCTACGCTTAAAACGTCACTAGCCAATTGCGAGGTGTGCAATGGGTACCTTGATGCCTGCTACTCCCGTCCAGACCCTATATGTAAGCGTCCGCCGCGACGAACTGGCTCGCTTGAAAGAAGAACGCGACCAACTCAAGCAGCAGGTGGCCCTGCTGAACCTGCAACTGGCACAAAGCCGCAACGGTGGCAAAGCCGTCAGCGTCTGATTGAACCCTGTCGTGGGGGCTCTCCTGGCTCCCACTCTGCTTCACATCGTGCTTTATACGCCCGCCTACACCCTCCCCATGACGCACCAAAACGGTGCGAGGTGCTATTTGCCGACACATCATGTCGCACGCACTTCTGGCCCCTGCCCCACCCTGGAACACACCATTCACATCCTGTCACATACGCCAACGTTTGCGTCTAACGCGCGTCATAACGAAAGTGACCGACGGGTCACCTTTTTATCTCCCTGTCTCCTACACTCTGATTTCGGCCCGCCATTTGCTGTGTAGAAAAGCGACGGAAAAAAAGTCGAACTTTCTGAAAAGGCGGCGGGTCATGGAGTAAACAGGCCATTGCAAAGGGACTTCCCACGCTAAGGCTTACCCACCCCATTCAGTCAAACGCTTTCGGCCGGAATGCCGATCGCGCAGTGCCTGCGCGCACGACTCAGGGGCAAGGACTGCACTACGAAGAAACGCATTCAGAGAGAACCAGCACGACATAACGCAAAGGGTGCCAGCACCCGACCAAACATAGGGACGGAGAGAAGTATGATCAGTGCCGCTGTCGAACCTCATGTAGATTCATTCAAACCGGACAATCGCGAGCCGCTTACCCCGGACTTCGCCACGACAGCCAAGGCACCTGGCGCCCAGCGCCAGCACAATCCCAACAAGCGCAAGATCCTGTTCGTCACCTCGGAAATCGCCGACCTGGTCAAGACCGGCGGGTTGGGCGACGTGTCCGCGGCACTGCCTCGGGCGCTTGCTCACCTGCATGATGTCCGGGTACTGATCCCCGGCTACCGCCAGGTGATGGAGAGCGACAACCCCATTCACATCGTTGGCGAATTGGGCGGTCACGCGGCCCTGCCGCCGTGCAAGATCGGCCGCATGGACTTGGCCGACGGGCTGGTCATTTATGTGCTGATCTGCCCCGAACTGTATCAGCGCGACGGCACACCCTATGGTGCCAACAACGGCCGCGACTGGCCTGACAACCACATCCGCTTTGCCCGCCTGGGCCTGGCCGCAGCCGAGATCGCTGCCGGCGAAGGCATGATCCACTGGAAGCCCGAGGTGGTCCATGCCCATGACTGGCCGGCCGGCCTTGCTCCCGCCTACATGCACTGGCGCGGGCTCAACACGCCGACCCTGTTCACCATCCACAACCTCGCCTATCAAGGGGTCTACAGCCGCGGTTGCAGCCCGGAACTGGCGATCCCCGAGCACGCCATGCAGCAGGAAGGCATGGAGTTCTACGGCAAGCTGTCATTCCTCAAGGCAGGCCTTGCCTATTCCAGCCATATCACCACGGTCAGTGCCACCTACGCCCGGGAAATCACCACCCCCGAATTCGGTTGCGGCCTGGATGGCTTCCTCGCCAGCAAGGCCCAGCAAGGCCTGCTCGGCGGCATCCCCAACGGCATCGACGAAAGCTGGGACTCGGCCACCGACAAGTACCTGCAGCACAACTTCAGCATCAACGACTGGGACGGCAAGGCGCGCAATGCCCAAGAGGTACGTGAGCTGTTCGGGCTGGCACCGTCCGAAGGCCCACTGTTCGCCGTGGTTTCGCGGCTGGTGTACCAGAAAGGTCTGGACCTGACCCTGGGCGTCGCCGACTACATCGTCGAACAGGGCGGGCAGATCGCGATCATCGGCCGTGGCGAGCCCGAAGAAGAGCAAGCCATGCGTGAGTTGGCCCTGCGCCACCCCGGCCGTATCGGCGTGCGCATCGGCTTCAATGAAACCGATGCCCGGCGCATGTTCGCCGGCAGCGACTTCCTGCTCATGCCCTCTCGCTACGAGCCCTGTGGCCTGAGCCAGATGTACGCTCAGCGCTTCGGCTCGCTGCCAGTGGCACGCAATACGGGCGGGCTGGCCGACACCATCGAAAACGGTGTCACCGGTTTCCTGTTCGACGAGTCGACGGTCGAGAGCTACCGCGAAGCCTTGAGCCGAGCCTTTTATGTCTACGGCAAACCGGACCTGCTCAATGCCATGCGCTGCCTGTCAATGACCCAACCGTTCAACTGGTGCCAGGCGGTGGAACCCTACGCCCGCCTCTACGAGGACTTGGTCAAACAGGCACAGTTCAGCCACTAGAGCGGAGGCCGAAGATGCACAGGCATGGCGCACACCTGCTGGACGCCACGTCGGCGCGCTTCGCCCTCTGGGCGCCGGATGCGCGCAGCGTGAGCCTTCAACTGGAGCAACAGCCGGCGATCGAGCTACTGCCGGAGAACGACGGCTGGTACACCGGGGTTGCCCAGTGCCAGGCCGGTGACCGTTATCGCTATTGTATCGACGGCGAGCAATGGGTAGCCGACCCGGCATCACGCTACCAGCCCGAGGGGGTCGACGGCCCTAGCCAACTGGTGGATACGCACGCCTATGATTGGCAGCACCCCTGGCAGGGTCGACCATGGCACGAGGCCGTGATCCAGGAATTGCACGTGGGTGTGCTCGATGGCTATGCCGGGGTTGCCCGGCAGCTGCCGCGCCTGGCACAGCTGGGTATCAGCGCCATCGAGCTGATGCCCCTCGGGCAGTTCCCCGGCACGCGCAATTGGGGCTACGACGGCGTGTTCCCCTACGCCCCCCAGCACAGCTATGGCAGCCCAGAGCAACTGTGCGCGCTGGTCGACCAGGCCCACGGCCAGGGGCTGATGGTGCTGGTGGATGTGGTCTACAACCACTTCGGCCCCCACGGCAATTACCTGCACCACTATGCCAGCCCATTCTTCCGCGAGGACAAACACACCCCCTGGGGCGCGGCCATCGACTTCCGTCGCCCCGAGGTGCGGGAGTTCTTCATTCAGAATGCACTGATGTGGGTGTGCGACTACCGCTGCGATGGCCTGCGCCTGGATGCGGTGCACGCCATCGACCACCCCGACTTCCTGCGCGAGTTGGCACAACGGGTGCGCGCAGCCGTCTCCCCCGGCCGGCATGTCTGGCTGGTGCTGGAGAACGAGCACAACCAGGCTTTCCTGCTGGAACAAGGCTTCGATGCGCAGTGGAACGACGACAGCCACAATGCCCTGCATGTACTGCTGACGGGTGAAACCGAAGGCTACTATGCCGACTACCAGCACCGCCCGATCGAACAGTTGGCACGCTGCCTGACAGAAGGCTTCGTGTTCCAGGGCCAGGCCAACCGCCACGGCACCCCACGGGGCGAGCCCAGCGGGCACCTGGCGCCCACCTCGTTCGTGCTGTTCCTGCAGAACCATGATCAGGTCGGCAACCGCGCCCTCGGCGAGCGCCTGAGCCGGCTCTGCCCGCCTGCGGCCTTACGCGCCGCCACCGCCCTGTTACTGATGGCACCGATGATTCCGCTGCTGTTCATGGGCGACGACGACGGCAGTTGCCGGCCGTTCCTGTTCTTCACTGATTTTCACGACGAACTGGCCGATGCCGTGCGCGAGGGCCGGCGCAACGAGTTCGCCCACTTCGCTGCATTCACCCAGCCGCAATCACGCGAGCAGATCCCCGACCCCAATGCGCCAGACACCTTCGACGCTTCCCGGCCTCTGGCCAAGGAAGTGCTCGCCGGCTGGCACGGTCTTTACCAGCACCTGCTCGACCTGCGCCACCGCTACATCATCCCGCAGCTACCTGGTTGCCGTGCGCTGGGTGCCGAGGTGCTCGGCGAAAAAGCCCTCACCGCCCGCTGGCGCCTGGGCAATGGCAATACCCTGCGTATCGACCTGAACCTGGCCGACACCGCCCAACCGGTCGGACTGCCCGGCTTCGAACAACGCGTGTTCGACACCAGCGACAGTGCCCACCCCGATTCCCACCTGGCCGCCTACAGCTGCGTGGTCAGCCTGCTCACACCTGGTCAGGAGCGCCCATGAGCGATACCCCACTGCACCGCCTGGCTGCCCGCGTCGGTCTGGCCCGCGACTGGATCGACGCCAACGCCAGGCCCCAGCAGGTCAGCGACGATGTGCTGCGCAACGTGCTCGAAGCCCTGGGCCACTGCGCCCAGGACGATGCCGCTGTCCTGGCCAGCCTGCGGGCCGTGGAAGCAGCCGAAGACAGCGAGCACCTACCGCCGCTGCTGACTGCCGACGTCGGCCAGCCGTTGCCACTGCAACGCTACTTCAGCGCCGCAACCCAGGCCCATTGCACCTTGGAGGATGGCAGCCAGCGCCTGCTGACCCTGGACGCCCAGGCCCGCCTGCCCGGTGACCTGCCCATCGGCTATCACACCGTGGACATCGACAGCCGCAGCTTCACCCTGGCTGTGGCACCGCTGCGCTGCCATAGCCTGGACGAGGCCGTGACGCAACCGCCGCCACGCTGCTGGGGCCTGGCCGTGCAGCTTTACAGCCTGCGCCGCGACGGCGACGGTGGCTTCGGTGACTGCCTGGCCCTTGAGCAACTCGCTCGCAGCGCCGCCGAACGCGGTGCCGATGCCCTGGCCATCAGTCCGGTTCATGCACTCTCGGCCATCGACCAGGAGCACTACAGCCCCTACTCGCCATCCAGCCGATTGTTGCTCAACACCCTGTATTCAAGCCCCGCCGCACTGCTCGGCGAGCGCGCCGTGCGCATGGCCATCGAGGCCTGCGGCCTTGAACACATCCTGGAAGACCTGGAACAAGGCCCTCTGGTCGACTGGCCCCGCGCAGCCGATGCCCATGAACGTCTGCTGCAAGCCCTGTATCGGGATTTCAGCCAGAGCGATCACCCGCTGCGCGAGGACTTCGACAGTTTCCGCGCCGCCGGTGGCCAGGCGCTGGAGCACCACTGCCGCTTCGAAGTGCTACAGATCCAGGCCAAGGCACGAGGTCTGGGCGCTGACTGGCGAGCCTGGCCAAGTGCCTGGCACGACCCTTATCACCCTGAAGTCGAGGCGTTCGCCGACGCCCATCAGGCCGAGGTCGAGTTCCAGGCATTTTGCCAATGGCTGACCGAGCGCGGCCTGCAACGCGTCCAGGCCGCGGCCCGCAGCAATGGCATGGCGATAGGTTTGATCGCCGACCTGGCGGTGGGTGCCGACGGGGCCGGCAGCCAGGCCTGGAGCCGCCAGGACGAACTGCTGGCCGACCTCAAGGTGGGTGCTCCGCCCGACATCCTGAACCGCTCGGGGCAGGACTGGGGCATCTGCGCCTTTTCCCCCGAGGGCCTCAAGCGCAATGGCTATCGCGCCTTCATTGAGATGCTGCGAGCCAACCTGGCCCATGCCGGCGGCCTGCGCATCGACCACGTGATGGGGCTACGCCGCTTGTGGCTGATTCCGCGAGGTGCCAAGCCAACCGAAGGGGCCTACCTCCAATACCCAGTGGACGACCTGCTGCGCTTGCTGGCTCTGGAATCGGTACGCCATCGCGCGATCATTCTTGGCGAAGACCTCGGCACCGTCCCTGATGGCTTGCGCGAACGACTGGCCGCAAAAGCCATACTCGGCATGCGTGTGCTGCCGTTCGAACAGACATCGACGGGGCACTTCAAAGCGATCCTCGACTGGCCGGACAACGCGCTGGCCACCACCGGCACCCACGACCTGGCACCTCTGGCCGGCTGGCTGGAAAGCCGCGACATCGACTGGAACCACCGCCTGCAATTGATCGACGCTGCCACCGAACTGCACTGGCGCCATGAGCGACAGAAAGAACAAGCCGGCCTGCGCCACATCCTCGAGGCCAACTACGGTTCCTTGAAAGACAACGCCGCCATCATCGACGCCGCCATCCGCTTCGTTGGCCACACCCGCGCACCGCTGGTCCTGGTGCCCCTCGAAGACCTGCTCGGCAGCGACGAACAGCCCAACTTGCCGGGCACCACTCACAGCCACCCCAATTGGCGCCGTCGCTTTGCCCAGCCCGTTGGCAAATTGCTCGACGATGAAGATGCCTCCCGTCGCCTGGAGCTACTGGCCCAGGCGCGCGAACAAGCCTGGGAGCGTGACCGATGAAGCCATTGACCGCCACCCAGCGCCTGCAATTTCACAGTGACTTCACCCTTGACCATGCGGTGCCGCTGGTGCCGTATTTCGCCCGGCTTGGCATCAGCCACCTCTACGCTTCCCCCCTCCTCAAGGCACGCGCCGGCTCACGTCATGGGTACGACGTGGTCGACCCCACCTGCGTGAACCCCGAACTGGGTGGCGAGGCCGCCCTTGAGCGCTTGGTGAGCGCGTTGCGCCAGCACGGCATGGGACTGATCGTGGACACCGTTTCCAACCACATGGCCGTCGGCGGGGCCGACAACCCTTGGTGGCAGAGCCTCCTGGCCTGGGGACGGCGCAGCCCGTATGCCGAATTCTTCGACATCCAGTGGCACTCCAGCGACCCGCTACTGGCCGGGCAACTGTTGCTGCCCTTCCTCGGCAACGACTATGGGCTGGCACTGAAGAACGGCGAAATACCGCTGACCTTCGATGATCAGCACGGTGTGCTGCATATCGCCCACTACGACCACCGTTTCCCGATCTGCCCGGTGGACTATGGCCGGGTCCTCGCACAGAGTCCTGACCCCCAGTTGCAGGCCCTGGCCCCACGCTTCGCCGCCCTGCACCTGGCTGACGAGCCCCTGCACGCTGCCCTGCCCTTGCAGGCAGAACTGGCACGCTGCGTCGCCGATGGTGCCGACCTGGCATCCGCGCTGCAGGCCTTCGATAGCCGCAGCACAGCGGGTTTCAAGCACCTGCACGCGCTGCTCGAACGCCAGACCTACCGCCTGGCCAGTTGGCGAACCGCCGCCGACGACATCAACTGGCGGCGCTTTTTCGACATCAACGAACTGGGCGGCCTGCGGGTCGAGCGTGCCGTGGTGTTCGAGGCTACCCACGCCAAGCTGTTCGAGCTGATCGAGCGCGGTTTGGTCGACGGCCTGCGCATCGACCATATCGACGGCCTGGCCGATCCGCGCCAGTACTGCCGCAAGCTGCGCAGGCGGGTCGATCGTCTGCTGGCACGGCGCCCCGTGAACGCGGCAGTCGAGCATTTCCCGATCTACGTGGAAAAAATTCTCGGCGCCGGCGAGCACCTGCATCGCGACTGGCTGACCGACGGCACCACCGGCTACGAGTTCATGAACCAGGTGTCGCTGCTGCAGCACGCCCCCGCTGGCGAGGCGCCGCTTAGCGAGTTGTGGTCGAGCATCAGCGAACGCCCCGACTTCCCCGAAGAGGTCCGCCAGGCGCGGCACCTGGTGCTCAATGCCAGCCTGGCCGGCGACTGCGAGTCGGTGGCCCAAGCCCTCCTTCAGGTCGCCCGCGACGACCTGATGACCCGCGACCTGACTTTGGGCGCGATCCGCCGCGCCGTGCAGGCGCTGGTCGCGCATTACCCAGTCTACCGCACGTACTTCAATGCCTGCGGGCGCCCGGCCGAAGACGAAGCTTTCTTTCAGCAGGCGCTTGCCGGTGCCCGCCAGGATCTCGGCGAAGCCGACTGGCCGCTGCTGGCGCAGCTCGAACAATGGCTGGGCGGCCAGCCCTGGCGGCACCTGCCTGCGGGCAAGCCACGCAAACACCTGCGCCATGCCTGCGTGCGCTTCCAGCAGCTCACCGCCCCCAGCGCCGCCAAGGCGGTGGAAGACACCGCCTTCTACCGCAGCGGCCGCCTGCTGTCGCGCAACGATGTAGGCTTCGAGGCCGAACGGTTCTATGCCGATGCGGCCGAGTTCCACAGCCAGGCCCAACGCCGGCTGCGCCACTACCCCGACAACCTGCTGACGACCGCCACCCATGACCACAAACGTGGCGAGGACTGCCGCGCGCGCCTGGCCGTGCTCAGCGAGCGCGCGCCCTGGCTGGCCAGCCGCGTCGAGCACTGGCGCGAACTCGCCGCCCCATTGCGCGAGTCGCTGGAGGACGGCCTGGCCCCTAGTCCCGGCGATGAGTTGCTGCTATTCCAGACGCTGCTGGGCAGTTGGCCACTGGAGCTCGACCTGCACGACGATGCCGCGCTGCGCAGCTATGCCGAGCGTATCCGTCAGTGGCAGCAGAAAGCGCTGCGCGAGGCCAAGCTTCGCAGCAGCTGGAATGCGCCGAACACAGCCTACGAAACGGCCTGTGCAGCCTACGTCGATAGCCTGCTGCTGGACCGCCAGAACCAGCAGCTGCGCCAGTCGCTGGCCGACGCGGTGCGCCTGATCGCCTGCCCTGGCGCTCTCAACGGCCTGGTACAAACGCTGTTGCGCATGACCGTGCCCGGCGTGCCCGACCTGTACCAAGGCAACGAGTACTGGGATTTCAGCCTGGTCGACCCGGACAACCGCCGCCCCGTGGACTACGCTTGCAGGCGTCGCACCCTGGACGCTGCCACACCGCTCGACGCGCTGCTCATGCACTGGCGCGACGGACGTATCAAGCAGGCGCTGGTGTCGCAGGTATTGGATTGCCGTCAGGCACACTCCGCGCTGTTCCGTCGCGGAGCCTACCTGCCGTTGACCGTGCAGGGCCGACATGCCGACAAGGTCGTGGCCTTCGCCCGCCTGGGCGAAGATGAACGCGCCATCGTGATTGCCCCACGCCTTGCCAGCAGCCTGCTTGGCGATGCCCCTACACCGTTGATCCCAGCGCAGAACTGGGACGACACCCGGCTGATCCTGCCGTTTGCCTTGTCGCCTGCCAATACGACGGGACTTTTCACCACCGGTGCGGTCAGCCCTTGTAAGGAGCTGATGTTGAACAGCGTACTGGCGAAGTTTCCGGTCAATCTGTTGATACAACAATCTTGAACATCAGGAGCGTCATGATGAGCGTCGATGAAAAGCGTATTCGCGAATTTGCCTATCAGATCTGGGAGTCGGAAGGTAAACCCGTAGGCCAGGAAGAACGCCATTGGGACATGGCGCGCAAGCTTGCGGAAGCCGAGTCCCTGGCGCCCAAGGCGGCGCCACGCAAGCGCGCCCCGGCCAAACCTAAAGCCCCTGCCGTGGCCGAAAAGCCGGCGCCGGTGAAGAAGCCGCGCGCGGTGAAAAAGCCCACTGCCGGCTGAATCGGTATCAGTCTCGGCCTCATCGCCGGTAGCCAGCCCTTGCCCTTTTGCAGGCGCCAGCTTGCCGGTGATGAGCCCGCCTACATTTCCCTCCACACAGGCCCTCGAGGATTGCCATGAGCCCCCGCACCCCAAAGAAAACCCGCTCTGTCGCCCCATCGCGGATCCGCGAAGGACTGCCCTTCCCCCTTGGTGCCACCTGGGATGGGCTGGGGGTCAACTTCGCATTGTTCTCGGCCAACGCCAGCAAAGTCGAACTGTGCCTGTTCGACTCCAGCGGCGAAGAGGAACTGGAGCGCATCGAGCTACCCGAGTACACCGACGAGATCTACCACGGCTACCTGCCCGACGCGCATCCGGGGCTGGTCTACGGCTACCGCGTGCATGGCCCTTACGAGCCAGAGAACGGCCACCGCTTCAACCCCAACAAACTGCTGATCGACCCCTATGCCAAGCAATTGGTCGGTGGCCTGAAATGGTCCGAAGCCTTGTTCGGCTACACCATTGGCCACCCCGACGGCGACCTGTCGTTCGATGAACGCGACAGCGCGCCCTTCGTGCCCAAGTGCAAGGTGATCGACCCTGCCTTCACCTGGGGCCGCGATCAGCGTGTGCTGGTGCCCTGGGAGCGCACGATCATCTACGAAGCCCACACCAAGGGCATCAGCATGCGTCACCCGGCGGTGCCGGAAGCTCTGCGCGGCACTTTCGCCGGCCTTGCCAATGACGAGTTGCTCAAGCACATCAAGGACCTCGGTGTATCAAGCATCGAGCTGCTGCCGATCCATGCCTTCGTCAACGACCAGCACCTGCTGCAAAAAGGCCTGAACAACTACTGGGGCTACAACAGCATCGCCTTCTTCGCGCCGCATCCCAGCTACCTAGCCAGCGGCAAGATCGCCGAGTTCAAGGAGATGGTCGCTCACCTGCATGATGCCGGCCTGGAGGTGATACTCGATGTGGTCTACAACCACACTGCCGAGGGCAACGAACTCGGTCCGACGCTGTCCATGCGCGGCATCGACAACGCCTCGTACTACCGCTTGATGCCGGATGACAAGCGCTACTACATCAACGATTCCGGCACAGGCAACACCCTCGACCTGAGCCACCCCTGCGTACTGCAACTGGTGACCGACTCGCTGCGCTACTGGGCCGGCGAGATGCGCGTCGATGGTTTCCGCTTCGACCTGGCGACCATTCTCGGGCGCTACCACGACGGCTACAACGAACGTCACAGCTTCCTCGTCGCCTGCCGCCAGGACCCGCTGCTCAGCCAGGTCAAGCTCATCGCCGAGCCATGGGACTGCGGCCCCGGCGGCTACCAGGTGGGTCACTTCGCACCGGGCTGGGCGGAATGGAACGACCGCTTCCGCGATACCGTGCGTGCGTTCTGGAAGGGTGACGAAGGCCAGCTAGCCGATTTCGCCTCGCGCATGACCGCCTCGGGCGACATGTTCAACAACCGTGGCCGACGCCCCTATGCCTCAGTCAACTTCGTCACCGCCCATGATGGCTTCACCCTGCGCGACCTGGTGTCGTACAACCACAAGCACAACGAAGACAACGACGAGAACAACCAGGACGGGACCGACAACAACCTGTCATGGAACTGCGGGGCCGAAGGCCCGACCGACGACCCGACCATCAATGCCCTGCGCACCCGGCAGATGCGCAACTTCTTCGCGACCTTGCTGCTGGCCCAGGGCACCCCGATGATCGTCGCCGGCGATGAGTTCAGCCGGACCCAACATGGCAACAACAACGCCTATTGCCAGGACAGCGAGATCGGCTGGGTGAACTGGGAGTTAGACGAAGAAGGCGAAGAGCTGCTGGCCTTTGTCAAACGCCTGACCCGTCTGCGCCTGGCCTACCCGGTGCTGCGCCGCTCACGTTTCCTGGTCGGAGACTACAACGAAGCGATCGGGGTCAAGGACGTCACCTGGCTGGCACCGGATGGCCGCGAAATGAGCGTAGAACAATGGGAAGACCCCCATGGCCGCTGCCTGGGGATGCTAATGGACGGTCGCGCCCAGGTGAGCGGCATCGCCCGCCCCGGTTCGGAGGCTACCCTCCTGCTGATCGTCAATGCCTACCACGACACCGTACCGTTCCTGCTACCGGCCGTACCCGAGGGCGATTACTGGAGCTGCCTGATCAACACCGACAGGCCCGAGATGCGCAAACCCCAGCATCTGCAGTTCGATACGACCTTCGAAGTCAAAGGCCGCTCGGTGCTGCTGATGGTGCTCCAACGAGAAGATGAATAGACCCAACGGGCGCCACCGCCCAAGCGGCGGTGGAGCTTGAGCTCTAGCCCTAACAATGATTCGGCATAGCCGCCGATCGGCAAATAGCGAACATCGCTATGCCCACAATTTTTATCAATAGATTCATAGCGTTGAGCCAATCACCAAGGCATGAACGGGACTTTCACGTTTTCTTGACGCAAGCGCCGACCTCTCCTTAGCTGAACATTATCACTACGCGTAAAAAATCACGCCGGGCCTCTAGCTCGCGCCTTCGTGCGCACTTGCTAAAGCTGGCGTGCTGGTTTGGGTCGCCCTCTGTTTTTGCCGTACAGCTCGTGACAACAGGCCAGGTCCTTGGGCTGTACAACAAAAAATGAGGAGATCCGCTATGAAAAGAACCTCGAATCCCTGGCGTTTCGACAGCATTTTCTACGCGGTTTCCACGTCGCTGCTTCTGGCAACCCCTGTGGAAACCTTGGCGTTTGAATTGCAGGACGACCCGACCTTCGACCGCTTCCTGCAACAACCGTCAATGCCACAGCTGTCACTCGACCCGGTGAGCGCCGTCGGCCTCACCCTGGGCACGCTGAACGAGTTTTCCGATCGCATGAGCGAGCGCCACGGGCAGGCCGCACCGGACCTGGTCGCCAGCCAATGGTCGCAGTTCTTCCCCAGCGTGCAACGCCAGGGCGCGCAGCCGCCAGACCAGCTCGAAGCGCCCAGCCAGCAATTGATGATCGGCCCGGACCTGTTCGTACGTGAATCCTCGGCGGGCAATGTGCACCGGGCGGGAATCTTCGTTGGCCATAACAACCTGCAGAGCACCTTCAACGGTATGCGCCCGTTGCTTGGCGACAAGCAGCGCAATGCGGTCAACCTCAGCGGCGAGAGCCTGGGGGTGTACTGGAGCATGACCCATGATCGCGGCTGGCACCTGGATGCCGTGGCCATGGGCTCGCGCATTGATGTCAACGGCCGTGGCGAAAGCGGCCAGCGCCTGGACGACAGCGGCCACGCGATGACCTTCTCGGTGGAAGGCGGCTACCCGATCAAGTTGGGAGGCGGCTGGGTGATCGAGCCACAGGCACAGTTGATCAACCAACAATTCTTCCCCGGCAGCCAAGTGCAGGAAGAGACCTTGCAGGCCTTCGACAGCCAGCCCAGCTGGAGCGGCCGGGTCGGTGCCAAGTTGTCCGGCCGCTACGCCGTGCGCGGCATGCCGATCGAGCCTTACGTGCGGACCAACGTCTGGTACGACTTCAGCAACGCCGACTCGGTGAAGCTGGACCAGGTCGACAAGATTTCCAGCTCGCGCTACTCGACCACGGTGGAGTTAGGCTTGGGACTAGTAGCCAGGGTCACCCCGTCCGTGGCGCTGTTTGTCAGTGCCGATTACAGCAGTGATGTGGATGGGAATGACTTGAATGGGTTGATTGGGAGTTTGGGGGTGAAGATGCGTTGGTAGTGTGTACTGCTGCATAGGGCAAGGGCGGCATTAGGTCATTTAGAGGGGACGGAATTGAGTGGCGGGTCCGCTTACGGGCCGACCTGGATGCCATGCTAAAGGGTGACCTGCACAGGTTGAAAGGACTCGCATTCGCCACCGCCTTGTACATCGCAGCGGTAGTCGGCACCGACGTATTCGCAGTCGGTTGTCCATCAACTCGTTACACCGTGGATCGGCTTACAGCGGGCGGTCGAGCAGGTACTACTGGTACTCCGACGGGCCGCGTCGGGTGGCGTGGAGTGGGTGAGCTGGACGGCGACGGCGTAGCGGTACTGGCGCTTGAGCAGCGTGGATGGGCTGTCGTGGCTGCCGAGCCACTGCTCCTGCAAACGCCCGACCAGGTCCCAGGCCTGGGGTTGCCCTGCTGCCGAACCACTTCGCGGTGCAGGTCGTCGCGCTCGTAGGCGAGCATCTCGTGGTGGTCGAGGGTCATGCCCAGCAGGTGGCCGCTGCCGTAGGTGAGCCAGCCGACTTTGTGGCCATCCGGGCGGAGGGTGCTGGCGCGCTGGTTGAGGGCGTCGTATTCGTGCTGCCACACGGCGACCATCGGCGTGCCGAGGTGATCGCAGTGGTACCAGGCAATCGCATCGAACGCCTGCGGTGGCATCGTCATCTGCCACAACGGATATTTCTTAAGGCCTACAGGAATGTTTGCACAGGTATATCGACATTTGAGTGCGCAACTTCTTGCGCAGTTGACTCAGGAGAGTGCGCCGAAGCTGTAAAAGCCATCGCGAAATGCAGCAAGCCGGCCGCCACCAAAACCAACGTGCTACCATCGTGCCGCACTCATGGATGCTCTACCGATTCGACAAGGAACGCCGCGCGTGACCACTTCCGTTACTGCTTCACCCTGCCCTGCCCGTTTTCTGCCAGCAGGCCACGCCTGATGCTCGGCGCCCTACTGCAACGGACCCGCCAAGACCTCTCTCCCTGGCAGCGTATAACCCGTGCCTTATGGGGCGGCAGCCTGCCGCTGACGCGCGCCCAGGGCCGTTTGTTGGCGCAATTGATGCTGCTGCCAAGCGCGATGTACCTGCTGCTTGCCCTGGCATACCTGGCGCAGATCACCGACCTGATCGGCAGCCTGGCGCCGCATGCGGTGCTGCAACGCCTCGCCGACCACGGCCAATGGTTGGGGGCTTTCGCCCTGGCCCTGCTGGCATTGAGCTGCTTGTTGCGCAAGGGGCTGCGCCTGAACTGGGGCTTCGGTCGCACACTGTTGTGGGCGCTGCTGACCTGCACAAGCTGCCTGTACCTTGGCAACCAGGCCCAGCGCCTGCTGATCGATAGCCTGGTCGAGCGCACCAGCCCTAGCCAACAAGCCCAGGCAGCCTTCGGTATGCCGCTGCTCAACCGCATGCTCGAACATGACCTGCGCATCGACGGCCAGACCGCCACGCCCGCGCAGTTGCAAAGCCCCGAGGGCAAATGGCGGCTGGCCGAATTGGCCCTGCTGCTACCGGACAGTCCCCAAGTGGCGCTGACAGACGGCCTCACGCCGCAGGCGTTCTTCGAGCAGCTCGCCGACCAACGACGCGGGGGCCTGGAGCGTAATTACCAGCGTTACCTGCAAGCCACCGGCAGGCAGGAGGACCATTACCGCCAGTACCGACGCGCTAGCCAGTTCTACGCGGATGCAACCAGCCGCCTGGCCATCCTCCAGCGCCAGGGCCAGGCCTGGACCGACTACCTGCGTCTGCTCACCAAGCGTGGTCGCACCCTCAATCCATGGAACCTGCCGCTCGCTGAGTGGCAACCTGTGCGCCACGTGCTACGCGAGCAGATGAACGTTCCGGTCAACGACCTCTGGCGCCCCGATGACCGCCGCGGCTTCAACCAGGCGGTCGCCAGGCAGGTGCGGCGCGAAGCACGTAACCGATACGCCGAAACACTCCAGCAACGCATCGACGCCGGCTGGATCGAACCCGGCCTGACGCGGACGGGCTTCCTGGCAGTTAACGCCATCCAGGCCCAATGGCGACAGGATTTGGCCCTACCCGCTGGCATCACTTTGTATGCCTACCTGACCAAGGAAGCCTTCGCGCTCACAGTCTACCGACCGGCACTGCAATACGACGCCCGCGAACTGATGAAGCAACGCGTCGAGGCCAGCAACGACCTCTCTACCCTCGGCCGTGACAGCTACCGCGATTTGGTAACCCCAGGCGTCACCGTGCTGCTGATCAGCATCGGGTTGGTGGTGCACCTGTTCAGAACGCTGGCGTACCTGCTGCGTTTGGGGCTGCCGCAGCCTCCGGGCGTATACCTGAAACTGTTGGCGCTGTACGTGTTGCTACTGGGCAGCATGGCGCTGTTTACGGGCAAGTCACAGGTACCGGCATTCGGACTGACCGCGGGCAACAGCGATAGCCTGGTGTTAACCCTGGCGCGCAACACGTTGGACTGGACCGCTGCGCATCAGGCGCACCTGTATGCCTGGGGCAATGGCCTGCGCCAGGGCATGCTGCGCGGCTATGGCTTCGGTGCTACAACCCCTCAGGAAGACTGAGTGTTGCGCATGCTCCTGAGCCGCGCCCACAGTCCTTGGGCGGCAAAGGCATCACGCAACTGCGCCGCACTCACGCGGCGCTGCTCGGGGTCGAACGCCAGCGCCACACGCAATGCGCTCCAGGCCTTGGCCGGCATGCCAAGCGGCACCGAAAGCCGCGAGCTCAGCGCCTGGTCGCGGACCTTGATCGAGGGTACACGCTCGAAGGGATGACGGCCGCAGGCCAGCTCATACAATACGCAGGCAACGGCATACAGGTCGCTGGCCCTGCTGGGATTACTGCCCTCGAACAACTCCGGCGCTGCATAGGCCGGTGTCCAGGCTTCGAAACGGCCGTAGCTCAAATGCGGCAACCTGGCCAGTGGCCCTTCCACGGCCATGCCCAGGCCAAAGTCGAACAGACGCACGCCATCGTCGCCGAGCATCACATTGCTGGGTTTGATATCGCCATGCACCACCCCTTGGCCGTGTACACAGGCCAGGGCGTCGAGCAGCGGCACGGCTATTTCACGCACCTCTGCCCACGCCAGGCCCAGGGGCTGGTCGCAGAGTACGCGGTCAAGCGCACGACCACGCATCAACTCCATGCTGATGAAGGCGCGCCCGCATTGCGGATCGACAGCGAAACCATGCAACCGCACCAGGTTGGGGTGCCGCAAGCGGCTGGTAAGCGCGTATTCGTTGAACAGCAATGCGTTGGCGTCTGCCGAGGCAGCCAGTTGGTCGCTCATCAGCTTGACCGCCAACAACGGTTGCGGATCACCGTAGCTTTCCTGCAACAAGTCGCGAGCGCGATACACCAGGCCCATGCCGCCAGCCCCCAGCAGCCGCTCGAGGCGATAGCGGCCGGCCAACAGCTCGGGCACAGGCAACACGTCGACGGCTGCCGGGATTGCAGGCAACGGTTCTGCCGCCCTGCCCTTGCCACGGCGCTTGCGCCGCCCCTTGCCATTGCTGCCCCGATCCGGCTCGCCGGCCGGCTGGGTGAAGGAAAAGTAGGTGGCGTCGCCACCTTGCTCCAGGGCATCGAGTATATCCAGTGCGTCGCCGCTCATTGATGGATCACCACTGCGGTCAGGTTGTCTTTCGCCGCACCGCCCAGTGCAGTAGCAAACAGTCGCTGCAAGGCATCGGCGGGCGACGCAAGGTCCAGGGCGTGGCCGAGACCATCGCTTTGAAGGCTGTCGTAGAGACCGTCGCTGCACAGGAGGAACACATCGCCCGGCAACGCTTCGAACTCCAGCACCTCCAGCTTGAGCTCGGCACTGGCGCCCACCGCACGGGTCAGTGCGCGTGCCGAGGGGTGGCCACGGGCCTGCTCGGCGCTCATGCGCTGCTGGTCGATCAATTGCTGCGCAAGCGAATGATCGCGGGTCAGCTGGTACAGCCGATGCCCACGCCACAGGTAGCAACGGCTGTCGCCGGCCCACACGCATGCACCACGGCGGCCTTCAAGCAGTAACGTAACCACTGTGCTTCCGATGATTCGCGCGTGGCCCTCGACGCTCACTGTCAGCTCCTGGCCCAGGCGGCGATTGATCCAGTGCAGGCATTGGCGGACCGCGACCACACGCTCGTCGAAACTGGCGGCAGGGGCCAGTTCAGCCAGGCTGGCCACGATCATCTGGCTGGCGACATCGCCATCCTCATGTCCTCCCATACCATCCGCTACAGCCCACAACCCATGCTGCGGGCAATCCAGAAATGCATCCTCGTTGCGGGCGCGCACCTTGCCGGCGTCTGTGCGCGCCGCACTGCGCCAGGGGTTGGCGTGCAGCATCAGAGTTCACCCGGCAGCCGCAGGCCACGCAACACGTTCAGGTCGAACGGGTTGGGCGAGCGCTGGCTGGTCAGCAGGTAGTTGGCGCGCATACCTCCGACGTTGGCCTTGACCACCATGGTGTCGCGGCCCTTGAGGTACTCGGTCTGCATCAGGTCGAGCAAGCGGAACAGCGCCCACGGGCCGCCGTTCTTTTCCAGCGACATGGGGCGGCCATTGATTTGCTCCAGGGTCAGGCTGCTGTTGCCGTCCTGTGCCTCGGTCGGCCACTTGAACGTGGTGGAGACAATCGGACCATGACGGTAGTCGATCACCTGGTCACCGAAGCGAAACTCAGCGCGACTCACCGATGGATCGAGGGTGTACGGTTCGAGCTTGAACTGCACTTGCGGCTCTTGCGGGTTTTGCGCAAAGAAGCTCTGGCGCACAGCCTGGATGATGCCCATCTGTTCAAGGAACGTCTTGGTCATCGGCAGGCTCTGGCCGTCAAGGCTGCGCAAGCGATAGTTGCCTGGCTCGCCACTGACGAACGGCTTCATGTAGCTGTCGAAGAACTGGTCGGCTACACCCTGGGCCTTGAAGAAGTCGCGGAAATCGCTGATCGCCACATCGCCGGTGCCTGCGGCGTTGAACGGGTAGCGCGACTCGATGGCCTTGCCATAGAAGCTGTACAGCTCACTCTGGTAACGCTGGTTGAGGTAGTTGTAGCTGTCGTTCAGGACCATGCGCCAGATGTCGTCCGAGAGCAGGTTGAACCAGCCCGCCACTGGCCGTGGCAGTCGGGCGGTGCCGTTGCGCAGGCTGCTCAAGGCGTCACGTTGGCCCGACATGCGCGCCTTGGCCATCTGGTACGAAGCTTCCTCGACCTGGTTGGAGCGCGCCAGCCCGGCCAATTGTTGTTGCAGATCGTTCAGCGCTTGCAGGGTCGGCGCCAGATCAGGCCCTGGGCCGTTGTTGTCATCGAGCAAACGGTGCAGCGGCTCGAAGCGCCGTTGCAGCGCCATGCGCGCGGTGTCTGGCAGCGGTCGCTTGGCCAGGGCGTCACGGGCCTTGCCGGCGACCGCGCCAGCCACGGCAGTGCCGTTCTTGCCAAGCTTCTTGGCCGCGGCCTTGCCAGCGGCCGCCTCGGCTGCCTGCTCGCCCTCGTCTGACGTCTCTGGCAACGTCGGGAAACGGGTGTTCTCGCGCACTTCGGTCAGCAGCAGCAACAACGGCGAGTTGGCGGCGGTGAGCGCCGACAATTGGTCAGCGCCTTCCCCCGCGTCGCTGAACGGAATCAAGCCGACCTGGTTGATCGCCTCCCCCCAATAATTGGCGTAGTCGCGAAAATACAACTGTTCCAGCGCCACCATCAGCCGTCGCATGTCCATGTCGCTGATACCTGGCCCCTCCCCCAGCACCCAGTTGTCACGCAGGATGTCGTTGACCAGGTTGGCGCCCTGCACCGAGAAGTATTGCTGGTAACCCTGGGAGGTGTAGAAGCCCGGAATCGCATAGTCGACCCCCACGAACTGGCTCGCCTGTGGCCCCAACTGCTGGCTCAGGCGGTACTCGGGCAGACTGCGGGCCTGTTCTCGCAGCACTCGGTAGACCACGCTGGCCAGCGACTCTGCACGCAACACCTGACGCGCCTGTGCCACCAGCGCATCATTGAGCGGCAAGGCGAACGGTTGCTGCAACAGGCGCCCGAAGTGTGCGTTGAGCGCCTCCTGCGCGGCGGTGTTGCCGCTGTAGCGCTGCGACCAGCCGGCTGCCACCCAATCCTGCAACCAGTCCTGATCTCGACGCTCGGGATCGCCCAGCATCAGGTAGGCACGCAGGCTGTTGAGCAAGCGTTCGCGGTTCTTCAGGTTGCTGCGAATCTGCTCTTCCACCATCTTGCCGACGCGCGGCAGCAGGACTTGCTCGAGTTCGCGCTGGTAAGCAGGTTGCAGCACCTCGTTGGCAGCCCCCCCTTGATACAGGCCGGCGCGCTGCAGCAGCGAGACATCGCCACTGTCGGGAAACACTCGTGCTGCCTGGTAGGCCGAATCCAACGGCTTGAGTGCGGCCAGGGCATCGTCGCGGCCGTCGAGGCTCTGGTGCTGATGCTGCCATTGCCGAGCCAGTTCACGCAGCGCTTCCAGACGCTCATGGTTGCCGGAGAAACTGTTTGCCCACAGCAGGCCGAACAGCACCAGCGCGCCGAGTGCCGTCAGGTATACGGCACGCTGGCCCCAATTGATGCGGCGCCGCTCACGGCGGTCGAGGCCAGCCAGGTCGTATTCGGGAAACACGACACGGGTGAACAACTGCAGCATGAAGCGCGCCCGCCCCCGCGGGATTCCGTGCCCAGGCATACCGGGCTGGAAGCCATTGTCGCTATCGACCTGCGGCGCATGGTGCGGCGCGCTGGTCAGATAGACACCGCGCAAGTGGCTGGCGCGCTGATAGCGGTTGCCGGTGAAAGCGGCATCCACCAACAGGCACAATTGGTCACCGATGCGTCCGAGCTGGTGCGGGAAATCGAGGATGCGCGCACGACGCAAGGTATTGCGCTCGTGGTGGATGCGCTGGGTGACCTGGTCACCCAGGCGCTGCAGCAGGCCCTGAAACTCGTTGGCCAGTAACTCGGTATCGGCGCCATTCTTGCCTTTGCCGAACGTGACGCCAAACACCTGTTCGTTTTCTTCTCGCGACTGCTGGTCGAAGAATTCCTCAAAGCCAGCCAGCCGGTCGGTCTTGGTCAGCACCAGGTATACCGGCAGGTCCTGGTGCAGGCGCTGGCGCAACTCCTGCAAGCGCGAGCGAACCTTCTGCGCCAAGTCGTTCAATGCCGCGTCACCGCCAAGCAAGGTATCCATTGGTACGGTGATCAACACACCGTTGAGCGGCCGATTGCGTCGACGCTGACGCAGCAGGTCGAGCAAGGTGCGCCAGGCATGGCCGTCCAGCTCACTGTCGCGCTGTTCGAGGAAGCGCCCGCCGGTGTCGACCAGCACGCCCTGCTCGGCAAAGTAGTAATTGCAGTATTCGCCATTGCCCGCGTCCTGCGAGCGCCTGCGCTCCAGCGCGTTGATGGGAAACTCCAGCCCCGAATGCTCCAGCAGGCTGGTCTTGCCCGAGCCATTGGCGCCGAGCACCAGGTACCATGGCAGATCACGACGCCAGCGGTCGTGACGGCCACCGTACAGGCTCGAGGTGTTGAGCGTGGCCAGGGCATGCTTGAAACGCGCCCTGATTTCCTTGGCCGCTTCGTACTTGCGCTCTTCACGCTCCAGACGCTCTTGCCCGCCCTCGCTCTCCAGCGCCTTCTGCTTGCGATGGTTGGCACGCCAGCTGGCGTACACCATCCACAATCCCCAGAGCAGGAACAGCACACTGATGGTCAACAGCCGCGCCGCGGCGTCTTCCCAGAACTTGTCGTCGGCGACGGCCAGCAGTGGCCCGACGAACCACACCAGCAAGGCCAGGGCCAGCACCAGCAGCAGACTCCACACCCAGGTCCGGGCAAGGAATGCGCCGACTTTCTTGAAAACATTCTTCATCACAGATCCTTGTGTCACTGCTTCTGTTCGGCCACGTTCTGTTCGAGGGGCTGGAAGGGTTGCAAGACGGTGGCGCGCTGCTCCCCCAGCACCCAGGCGAAACCGGCATACAGCACCATCAGACACACCATCGTGAGCAACGCCACGCTCCACCACGGCACGATACGCACCGGAGTGTGGCGCTGGTCGTGACCCTCCCAGCGTGGCGCCAACTCGCGCGGCACGTCGCCCCGCAGCTGGCGGATCTGGCGGAACAGCGCGTCGCGGATGCCTTCGAGTTCGGACATACCGCGATCGATTACCCGATACTTGCCCTCGAAGCCCAGCGACAGGCACAGGTACATCAGCTCCAGCATGGCCAGGTGCTTGACCGGGTTCTTCGACATGCGGTCGAGCAAGGCGAAGAACTTCTCGCCGCCGAAGGTTTCGTTGTGAAACGCACTGAGCAGGCTCATCTGGGACCACTGACTTTCGTTGCCCCACGAGGTGGTGACCACGGCTTCATCGACCACGGTGCAAATCAGGTAGCGCGCCACCGTCACCTGGCTGCTCTCGACCCCTTCGTAATGGATGCGCGCTTCGAAGGTGCGGATGTAGGCGCTCAGTCGCTCCTTGAGCGTATTCAAGTCTTCGGCGGTTTCGCTGTGCTTGAGCCGCACCACTTCCGAAATCAACTCGCCAGCAGCCGCCACCAACGGGTTGAGACCGACGCTGAAGCTGCCGCTGGCAGGGAGCCGCGCCGAATAGACCATACGCTGCTCCAGCGGCTCGACCTTGGCCGCATCGCCATGGGCCGTCAGTGGCTGGCCAGAGGGTGCCGAGCCATCCTGGTTGTACAGGACGGTCTTGTCGTCCTGCGGGTGTTCCGTGTCCTTGCTCATTGCGGTCAGTTCCTGATGGCCCAGAATTTCAGTTCAAGATCGGAGAACTCACTGGTGACGTGGAAGGCGAAACCACCAGAGCCATCCATCTTGGCGCGATCTGCGGCATCGAGTTCGACGATGAAGTAGGTTTTGTTGGCATGAAACGGGATCTGCCTCGGCGCCACAGGCAAGGGCTTGACCTTGAGCCCAGGCAAGTGAAGGTTGACCAACTGGCGAATGCGCTCCACCGGGCCGACCTTGAGGTGCAGCGGCAGACGCTGGCGCAGCTCCTCGGATTCGCAGTTGGCGCTGGCGGCCAGTACGAACGATGCCGTGGTGAGCAGCCCTGGATCGTGCAAGGGTGAAACCAGGATGCCGTACTGGCGCTGTTGCAGCTCCAACTCGATGGCATGTTGCTCGAGCACCATCGACAACACCTGACGGATCGACTCCATCAGCTTGCGGAAGCTGCTGCCCTGGTCACTGTGCTGGTAACGAGCGTCCAGCCGAGGGCGCTTGGTGTCGCTGGAGAAGGTCGACAGGTCGCCGAGCATGATCAGGAAGGTGCGGTACAACTCTTCCGGGTGCACCTGCTCAAGGTTCAGGTAGTGACGCAGCAGCAACTCGGTACGGTTGATCAGCTGCAGCATCATGAAGTCGCCCACCTCTGCACCGCCGACCTTGCCATTGGAGCGGATGCGCTCGGCCAGGGTGTCGCCACGCAAGGCCAGCATGCTGATCACTTCCTTCAGGCATGACTGCAGGTACACCGAGGATTGGGTCCGGATGTAGCTCGGGACGAAGTCCGGATCCAGGGTAATGACCCCGTCCGGCGAGGTGTCGAGCACTTCGCACACCTTGAGCTTGACGTACGCCTGGTCGCCCTGCTGCTCGCCCAGCAGCAGGCGGAAGTCCGGGCGCGCGCAGTTGATCTGGGTGCTGTTGTCATCGCCCGCGTTGGAATCGCTGACCTCCAGCTCGTAGGTGGTATAGCGCGTCAATACCTCGGCCTGCTCCGGCCGGCGGGCCTCGATGTGGTTTCCGGTGACCAGCGGCAAGGCCATGAAGATCGGCGTGCTGCCGGTGTTTGGCGGCACGTCCAGGGCCAGCGGTTCACTGCTGCCATCGAGCTCGAACAGACTGCCATCCGGCAGGATGCCTGCGGCACGACTGATCACCAGCTTGCCCATGGTCAGGAACTGCAGGTCGATCTCCAGATCGATGAAACCCCAGGTGCAATTACCCAGCAGCTGCGTGCGGGTTTTCATCTGGCTGTCGTAGTAGCGGTCGTTGTGCTGGAAATGCTGCGGGCGCAGCAGCATGCCTTCCTGCCAGACTACCTTGTGCACGTTCATGGCTGTTCACCCGCTTGGACTACCGCTGGTACGCCGTTGTGAATACCGGTCTTGTCCAGGTACAGGTTGACGACCGTCCGCTCACCGGCCCGAACCGGCTGCACCCGGCGCCACTCGGCTTGCTCCAGGTCGCGATAGGCGGCCAGCACGCCGACGAAGCGGCTGCCTGGGTCGATGCTCAGGTTCAGGCTCAGGGTTTCGCCTGGGCGCAGTTCGTGCTCTTCGCTGGCAACCATGTCCAGGTCGAGGGCTTCTTTCGGGCGCTGGTAGAGCGTGAAGAAGTCGGTGCTTTCGAACGCGACCGGGTGCTTGAGCTCGAACAGACGTACCACTACCGGCGACGGCCGGCCGTTGATGTCGAGGTTGAGCGCGTCGGTGGCGGTCAGTGTCAGGTCGAGCTTGGTCATGTGCGAATACGGCGACAGCGCGGCACAGCCGGTCAACCAGGACGCGGCAACCAAAGCCCACGCTGCCCCGAAGCATTTGCGGGTGATAGGTTTCATGCAGTCATCCTCGCGGATCGTGGTGAAGGGAAGCGATCAGGCGCACCTGCTCTTCGTAGGTTTGGGCGAAGTCCTTGGCCAGCAGGCGCTCGCTCCAGTCGGCATCGGCACTGAGTGCTTCGTGGTAGCGCACGTATTGCTTCCAGCGGCTACCGAACCACGGCTTGCGACCCAGGCGTTCGAACTGCAACGCCAACTGACTGGGGGCAAAGTGTTCGAGGGTGCTGCGCAAGGCGCTGCGACTGGCACCAAGCAAAGCCACCTGGTGTGCCTGCAAGTCACGGAAGGCCTGGGCCACGGCCTGCTCGGCCGACAACTGTCCGGGCCGGCGCGGCTTGAGCAACTCGCCCAGGGCCTGGTCGGCTTCCAACGGCGCCTTGATCGGGTTCCGGCTGGCGCCTTGCGGGGTGGTGAGCGACAGGCGCAACTCGTTCTTGAGCTCGCTACGGGTGCGCAAGCTTTGCTGCAAGGCACCGATACTGTGGCGCAGCAAACCGGCTGCCTGCACCGCGAAGTCTTCGCGAGCTTGATCGTCGAGACCGGCGAGGTCGACGCCCAGCGCTGCGCCGAAGCGCTCCCAGAATGCTTCACTTCGCCGTTCGCGCGGGGCCGGTTGCGGGGCAGGCTCGGTAACCGGGGCTGGCACCAACGTCGGCACAATGATGTTTTCGCGGTCGATCTGGGCGTAGTCGGCACGCTGCTTGGCCGGGGTGTCGGGCAAGGTCATGGCGGCCAGTTCATCCATCGGTGCAAGGCGCGCCTCTTCGTTGTCCAGGGCGGACAGCGGGTCAAGCGCGAGGAAGGCATCATCGGGGATGATGTCCGATCCCGGTATGCCGAGCCCTACATCCAAGGCACGATCCGTTTCGATCAAGCGGGCGCGCACCTCGATGTCGCCCATCTGGTACACCGCCCCCTGCTCGATACGGTAGGCCTCGCCCTTGCGCAGTTGCGCACCGCTGCTGGCCAGGCGAATGCCATTGCTGCTCTGGTCGGTGAGGTAGAAGGCGCCCTCGCGATAGGTGACCTCGGCATGGTGGCTGGACAAGTGGCGCTTTTCGTCCTCGATGCACCAGTGGCAGTCCTTGGCGCGTCCAATGTGGCCGCCACTGCGGCCAAACGACTTGCTGGGCGAGTCGGTGCGGGTGTGCTGGCGTCTGTCCACCAGCTCGAAAACCAGTTCCATGGTCAGGGCTCCTTGGGCTCAGTTGCCACGATTGAGGGCCTGTGGGTCGCCCACTGGCCGGTAGCGGTCGTCATCGAACTTGTAGTTGCCGCTGCACCCGGCCAGGACCAGCACGGTTAACAGGGCCAGTAACGCAGCCCGCCAGATACCGATGAACATCGAAAACACTCCATGAGCTAAACAGGCAAGCACCAGCTGCGGCGCGCCTTGGATGTAAGAGAAAAGGTTCATGCCAGCCGGCCTGCGCCATCGCCGATCTGGATATTCAGGCGACCGAGTCGGTACAGCAGGGTGCGCCGCGGCAAGCCCAACTCGCGAGCGGCCATGGTCTGGTTGCCATCGTGCTTGCGCAGGCAGTCGAGCAGCAGATTGCGCTCGACCTGCTCGAGGCGTTCGCGCAGGTTCAGTTCGCCATCGCCCGCTGTGGATGCGGCGCCGTTCAGCGCAAAGTGCTCCGCCGCCAGCTCACGGCCCTCGCAGAGGACCACCGCGCGCTCCACCAGCCCCTTGAGCTCGCGAACGTTGCCAGGGAAGCCATAGCCTTCGAGGTGGTTCAGGGCGGCGTTGGACCAGATCACTGGGCTGCGCTGCAGGAACGCACAGGCCTTATCGGAAAAATGCCGTGCCAGGGCACTCACATCGCCGTCACGCTGGCGCAGTGGCGGCAAGTCGATCGGGAACTGGGCCAGGCGGTAATAGAGGTCTTCACGGAACTGACCGTCACGCACCATCTGCGCCAGGTCACGGTGCGTGGCAGCGACGATGCGCACGTCGATCTTGTGCGTGCTGTTAGCCCCCAACGGGCGGATCTCACCCTCCTGCAGCACCCGCAGCAACTTGGCCTGCAACGCCAGCGGCATGTCACCAATCTCGTCGAGCAACAGGGTGCCGCCGTCCGCGGCGTCGAACAGTCCCGGGCGGTCGCGGTCGGCCCCGGTGAAGGCGCCTTTGCGGTAACCGAACAGCTCGCTTTCCAGCAGGTGCTCGGGAAATGCCGCGCAGTTCTGCACCACGAATGGCCCCGAACGGCGAGGGCCGTAGTCGTGGATGGCCCGGGCCACCAATTCCTTGCCGGTGCCCGTCTCACCGAGCACCAGCACGGTGTAAGGGCTGTGCAGCACCTTGCTGATCATCTGGCAGGTCTGACGCATGGCCGGGCTGTCACCGATCAGGCCGTAACTACCGACCTCGGCCGGCTTGGCGACACTGGCCGGCAGCTGCGGCTGGGGTTGACGCAAACGCCGCAGCAGATGCAACTGAGCCATGGCGAAAGCACCGAGGCGTCCCAGCGAGTCGGCAAAGCCGGCCAGCTCGATGCGCGCCCGGGCTACGCACAACAACACGCCAACCACCCGTTGCTGCGGGGTCACCAGGGGCACCGCCAGCAGCGCCTGCCATGGTGTTGCCTGAGCCGGCAGGAAACTGGTGTCGAACATGCTGGCGGACAGCTCGGCGATGCTCACCATGCGGTTCTGACACAAGGCGAACTGCATCAACTGCTCGCCATTGTAGTCGGCCGGCAGGCTGGCACAGTCCCGCGCCTGCAACTGCCCATCGAGGCAGGCGACCTCAAGCCCCAGCCGCGTGTGGGTCGAGTCGAGCAAGTACACCTGCACCAGCGCGCAGCCACTGAGCCCGGCCACCGCCTGGACCAGTGCCTGCATCAGGCCCTGCTCGTCAGCGGCGCAGGCCAGCTCGGTGAAGGTCCCCATCAAGGTCTCGGCATAGGCCAGAGGCTGCGGCACATGCGTGAACATCACTCCCACCTCAGGCGAACTCGCAGATCACGCCCGCAGCCGGGTCCAAGGTCGCATGCACACGGCTGATGTCCTCGCCGCTGGCCATGGCATCGAGCAGGCGATCAGCCACTTTTGGCAGCACGTGCGAATCGAGCAGGTGGTCGATCAGGCGGGCGCCACTCTCGCTCTGGCTGCAGCGCTCGGCCAGGTGGTCGACCAGCGGCTGGCAATAGCTGAACGCCAGTTGCCGACGCTGCAGTCGCTCGCCCAGGCGGGCAAGCTTGATCTCGATGAGTTCGCGCAGCACCGGGCCACCGACCGGGTAGTACGGCACCACGCGCATGCGCGCCAGCAGGGCCGGCTTGAAGTGGCGGCTGAGCACAGGGCGGATATGGCTTTCAAGCTGCTCGGCATCCGGGCGCTTGCCGTTCTCGCAGAGGGCGCTGATCTGATCGCTGGCCAGATTCGAGGTCATCAGGATCAGGGTGTTGCGAAAATCGATCTGTCGCCCTTCGCCATCGTTGGCCACGCCTTTGTCGAAGATCTGATAGAACAGGTTGAGCACGTCGGGGTCGGCTTTTTCCACCTCATCGAGCAACACCACCGAGTATGGTTTCTGGCGCACGGCTTCGGTCAACATGCCGCCTTCGCCATAACCCACATATCCAGGTGGCGCACCGATCAGGCGCGAAACAGTGTGTTTTTCCTGGAACTCGGACATGTTGATGGTAGTGATGAAGCGATCACCACCGTACAGCAGGTCGGCCAGGGCCAGCGCCGTTTCTGTCTTGCCCACGCCACTTGGGCCAACCAGCAGGAACACCCCCACCGGTGCATCGGGCTTGTTCAGACCTGCGGCGGTGGCCCGCATGGCACGGTCAAGGGCATGCACGGCCTGCTCCTGGCCACGGATGCGCGCACGCAGGTCGTCGGCGAAGCTGACCACTTTGGCGTTATGCTCGCGTGCCAGCTGGGTCAACGGCACGCCCGTCCAGGCGCTAATCACTTCGGCCACCAGCCGTGGACAGACCTCGGCACTGACCAGGCGCTCTTGCGCCTGGGCATCGAGCAAGGCCTGGTGCGTCTCGGCAAGGCGCTGCTGCAGCTGCTCGCGGGTCTCGACCAGGGTGCCCTCCTCGTCCGCCTCGGCCACCGGCGCCACGGCAGCGCTGGCAACTTGCTGACGCAATGCCAGCACTTGCTCGGCCAGCTCACGCTGGCGCGTCCAGCGCACGCTCAGGTGTCGCTCTTGCTCGGTCGCCTCGGCCAGGCGCTGCTGCAAGCCTTCGAACGCTTCCTGGTCGATCTGCAGCCCTGCCTCAGCATCACGGCTGATGGCATTGCGTTGGCGCTCGCCTTCGGCCAGCTCGGCGCGCAAGCGCTCCAGGCTGTCGGGCGGCGCCGCCAGGCTGATGCGCACGCGGGCACAAGCGGTGTCGAGCACATCGACCGCCTTGTCCGGCAGTTGTCGACCGGTAAGGTAGCGCGCCGACAACTCGGCAGCGGCCACCACGGCGTCGTCGCGCAGGTAGATGCCGTGGCTTTTTTCGTACAACTGCGCCAGGCCACGCAGGATGGTCACCGCTTCAACCACGGTCGGCTCATGCAGTTGCACCGGCTGGAAGCGACGGGCCAGTGCCGGGTCCTTCTCGAAGTATTTCTTGTATTCGGCCCAGGTGGTGGCGGCGATGGTGCGCAGTTCGCCGCGTGCCAACGCGGGCTTGAGCAGGTTGGCGGCATCGGAGCCACCCGCGTTGCCACCGGCACCGATCAGAGTGTGTGCTTCGTCGATGAACAGGATGATTGGCCGGGGCGAGGCCTTGACCTCGTCGATCACGCCCTTGAGGCGCCGCTCGAACTCGCCTTTGACGCTGGCGCCAGCCTGCAACAGGCCCATGTCCAGCGCCAGTAGGTCGACGCCCTGCAAGGCAGGCGGCACCTGGCCTGCGACGATACGCGCCGCCAGCCCTTCGACCACGGCGGTCTTGCCGACACCGGCCTCGCCCACCACGATGGGGTTGTTCTTGCGTCGACGAGCGAGGATATCGATCATCTGGCGGATCGAACCGTCGCGGCACAGCACCGGGTCGAGCTTGCCGGCTCGGGCCTGCTCGGTAAGGTTGTGGGTGAAACGCTGCAGCATCGACTCGCCCTGAGGCTGGCCAGCGGCCTTGGGCGCAGCGGGCTGCTGGGCCAGCGCATAGCCCTTTAGGCGTTCGATATCCAGGCGGCCTAGGAGCTTCTGGTAACGGCTGCCGGCATAGCGCAGCGGGTTGCGCAACAGTGCCAGGATCAAGGCAGCCTGGTCGACCTGGGCCTGGCTCAGTTCAAGGTTGGACACCAGCAGCGCATCCTGCAACCACTGCACCAGTTCCGGGGAGAACACGGGGTTGCGGGTGGCACTGTGCTCGACCGCCGTATGCAGCGCGGCGCGGAATTCGCCGAAATCGACCTCGGCGTCTTGCAGCGCTCGCTGCAACAGACTGCCTTCACGTTCGAACAAGCCGAGCAGCAGGTCTTCGACGAGGATCTTGCTGCCGCTGCGAGCGACGCAGCGCTCGGCGCAGCGCTCCAGGCCACGGCGGCTGTCGGCATCCAGGGCTTGTACGAGTTGTTGCAGGTCTACGTTGATCATGGTCATTGATCCTTAATGAATTTTGCTTCCCAAAGTCACCACGCCATCGGCGCGCTCGCGCCCCAACCAGCTGGTCCAGCCCAAGTGGCAGACGTTCTGCTCGCCAATGCGTAGCTCGCGAATTTCCTCGCGGCGCAGCTCCAGGCGGATGTCGTAATCAAGGGGGTCGCGCAGCGTGAAACGCACCAACGCACACAGCGGCTGATAGCCGAGGCCGATGGGCAGGAATTCGTGAAAGCGCTGCCAGTCCAACTGGGTGATGTGAATACGGAACTTGCCACTGCGATCGCGCACCCGCTCGCCCAGTACCGCGTCTTCACCGAGCAGGCTGTTCGCCAGGCCAAGGCGGTTGCACTGTTCCTCGAGAATCTCCACGCGTCGTTCCAGGCATTGCTCGATGACCAGGTCGGCGTGCTTGAAGTAATAGCGCAGCACCGCCTCGATCAGAGCAGCCGAATGCGCACGCAGGCTCAGCACGCCCAGGTACGGCAGTAGGCGCTTCCAGTTCAGTTCCTTGGCCCTGCGGATCTCCTCACCGCCCAGGCCGATCAAGGCGAACAGGTGCGATGAGAAGCCATCCAGCGCCCCGCTCTTGAAGCTGGCGCGGTAGCGGTACTTTTGCCAGATCGGCAGGAGCAAGCGTTGCAGCCGGTGGTGGAACAGGTCGAGAAACTGGCGCGTGGGGTTGCCATCTTCACTGTCACCCAACGCCTGTTCGCCATAGAACGCGGGCAGCGGCGAGCTGGAACCGATCAGGCTCACCAGGTTGAATCGAAGACGCGCACGCAACTGGCCGTGCTCGCGGAAGAACTCGACGCGGTCGACATCGCTGCGCGGAAAGCCCAGGCTCGGGTTGGCCTCGAACTCGAGCAGGTCATACAGCTCGTCGTCCTCCAGGTACGGGTAATGCTCGCGCAACTGCTCGGTGACCAGCAGAACCGCCTGGAACAGCGAGTATTCACGGATGCTCCGGCTCAGCCGGCTCAAAGCAGGGGCTGCAGGCCCATACGTGGTGTCCATTGGTACACCTCCCCTTGTGTGCTTTTCACCCGCAGCTCGTGGTACGAGTTGAGGCTGGCGTAGAGTGCGAAGAACTCGTTGAGCACCGAGGCGAAGACGAACAGGTCGCCTTCACCGATGTAACCCTCGGGATCGATCGTCAGTTCGGTGCGCAGGCCGCGTAGCGGCAGGCCACGGTGCAAGCGGTCGACATGCTGGTGGCGGATCGACTTGAGCCCACCGAGCAGGCGTCGGCTGACCTTCTCCGCGTGCTGGTCGTAGTAGCGCGGCAGGTCATAGGTTTCGAGGATGACCTTCAGCGCGTCCACATCGGCCAGCGACAGGTAGTTCAGCGACATGTTGCTGATCAGCTTCCAAAGAAAATCGCGGTTGAGCGGCGGTGCATAACTGGACGTGACCGCAGTGATGTTGCGGAAGGTCAGGAACTCGGGGGTCTGCTCGCTCAGCATGCAGATGTCACCGAGTTTGAGCCGCCGCGGCAGGTTCTGATTGGTGCACGTCAGCTCGATCGACAAGGTCTCGTGGAACTCGCCGCCATGCACACCGAAGCTCAGGTAGGTATCGAGGCCATCGTGCAGCAGCGAAGAGCGTTGGCGCAGGCTGTAGTGCGATCGGCTGTGCGGCACATCGAAGCTGGGGTCGTGCTCGAAGGACTCGAAGGGCACGTATTCTTGGTAGCCCAGTCCTCCGGGGCTCCAGCCGGTGACACCATCGACCGAGAATACCCCGCAGTGCTCGGGGTCGAGCTCGGCAGGCAACAGCAGGTATTCGTCCTGCTTGCCGTCCAGGCGGATCGGCAAGGCGTCGTGCTTGAACAGGTTGACGATTGGCGTGCAGTACAGTTTCACATTGTCCAGGGTCGGGCGCAGGCGCTGGGCTTCGGCTTTGCGGATATCGAAACGCACCTCCACGCCGTGCACCTGCTTGAGGGTTTCCTCGGGCAGCCGCTGCAGAACGTCCAGGCCAGTGACATCGACGAACAGGAACTTGTCCTGGAAGGCGAAGTACTCCTGCAAGAAGCGATAGCCACGAAACGTGTTCAACGGGTAAGGAATCAGCGCCTCTTCCTCGGCGAACCCTACCGGATGAACCTTGGCATCCCGCGCCTTGAGGACCAGCGGATCGCCAGCGTCGTTGAGCAACGGTTTGCCATTGCTGCACAGCGCTATGAGCTCGATGCCAGCCAGTCCGCGCAACAGGCTCAAGTAGAGCATCTGGCTGATGTAGCGCTCTCCGGCCAGGTGCAGGCGCAGGCGGCTGAGCTTGACGTCGCCGACATGGCCATCGCAGTTCATGTCCAGGCGCAGGCTGAGCAGCGCGCCCTGACCATTGAGCGAGTAATTGAGCGCGCTCAGTTTCAGCGGCAGGACCTCGGTGGGGTAACAGGTGCGAAAGCGGCAGCTGACCCCATCGATAGGCCGACCTTCCACTGGCGTGTCGCGCTCGACCAGCAGTGCCGGACCGGCCTGGCGCAGCGGGTCGAACTGCAGGATGCTGAAGGCTGGCAACGGACGCATGTAGTTGGGCCACAGCAGCAACATCAGTGAGTGAGTGAGCTCAGGCAGCTCGTCGTCGAGCTTCTGGCGTAAACGACCCGTGAGAAAGGCAAAGCCTTCGAGCAGCCGCTCGACATCGGGGTCGCGTCCGGCCTGGCCCAGGTACGGCGCCAACGCCGGGCTACGCTCGGCGAAACGGCGACCTAGCTGGCGCAGGGCCGTCAGCTCGCTTTGGTAGTAATGATTGAAGGACATCTGTCGTTTCGCCTGAATTCGGTCTGGGTACCACCGTGGCTGCCTGAGCAGTCCCTGGCAGACGGCGTGCGGCTAGCCGGTGGTGGTCAAAAAGTCACAGGGAGAGCCCAGTCATGTGCAAGGCAACATCACCAGTCTCCCTGACCTACGCTGACTTGCCCGCTGCCATCCAGGCGCGCGGCAAAACTGACCTGGCGCTTGATACCGTTCACCTCAAGCTGGCCTTCGATACTGAAAGCGAGCTTGAGCTGATCGTGATCACGCGGTCTTGAAATCACCCTGACATCCGACAAGCGCGGCTCGTAGGCCTCGATGAAATGCTCGATGGCCTGGCGGGCCTGACTGAGCGCGTCGTGCAGGCTCAGGCGCATGTCGTTGAGATCGGGCAACCCGTAGTCGGCAAGCGTCTGCACGCTGCCGGCCCGGGTGCTGAGCATCTTCGCCAGATGAGCGGCGACGGACGCCATGGCAGCATCTTCACGCCGCCAGTTGGCACGCTTGCCGGCTTCGCCGCTCAAACGTTCGAACAGGCTTCCGTATCCGCTCGTCATCGGCGTGTTACTCCTTGTCCAGCTTGCCGACCAGCGACAGGGTGAAATCGGCCCCCATGTACTTGAAGTGCGGACGCACGTTCAGGCTCACGCGGTACCAGCCCGGCTCACCTTCCACGTCGCTGACGATGACCTGTGCCGCACGCAGCGGACGGCGGCCACGGACTTCGGCGCTGGGGTTCTCCTGGTCGGCCACGTACTGGCGGATCCACTTGTTCAGCTCCAGCTCCAGGTCGGTGCGCTCCTTCCAGGAGCCCAGTTGCTCGCGCTGCAGGACCTTGATGTAGTGGGCCAGTCGGTTGACGATCATCATGTACGGCAGCTGGGTGCCGAGCTTGTAGTTCAGTTCGGCCGTCTTGCCTTCGGCGCTGATGCCGAAGAACTTCGGTTTCTGTACCGAGTTGGCCGAGAAGAACGCTGCGTTGTCGCTACCTTTGCGCATGGTCAGGGCGATGAAGCCCTCTTCGGCCAGTTCGTACTCGCGGCGGTCGGAAACCAGCACTTCGGTCGGGATCTTGGTTTCGATCTCGCCCATGCTTTCGAAGTGGTGCAACGGCAGGTCTTCCACCGCGCCTCCGCTCTGCGGACCGATGATGTTCGGGCACCAGCGGAACTTGGCAAAGCTGTCGGTCAGCTTGGTGCCGAAGGCGAAGGCAGTGTTGCCCCACAGGTAGTGTTCGTGGCTGTTGGCGACGGTTTCGCGGTAGACGAACGACTTGACCGGGTTCTCCTCCGGGTCGTACGGGTTGCGCAGCAGGAAGCGCGGCACGGTCAGGCCGATGTAGCGCGAGTCCTCCGACTGGCGGAAGCTCTGCCACTTGGCGAATTGCGGGCCTTCGAAGTGGTCTTTCAGGTCTTTAAGGTCCGGCAGGCCGGTGAAGCTTTCCAGGCCGAAGAACTTCGGGCCGGCCGCGGCGATGAACGGCGCGTGGGACATGCACGCTACGCTGGACACGTACTGCATCAGCTTGACGTCCGGCGAGCTCGGCGACAGGAAGTAGTTGGCGATGACCGCGCCAACCGGCTGGCCACCGAACTGGCCGTACTCAGCGGTGTAGATGTGCTTGTACAGGCCGGCCTGCATCACTTCGGGCGAGTCCTCGAAGTCGTCCAGCAGGTCTTGCTTGGAAACGTTGAGGATTTCGATCTTGATGTTTTCGCGGAAGTTGGTGCGGTCGACCAGCAACTGCAGGCCACGCCACGCCGACTCCATGGCCTGGAAATCGGCATGGTGGAGGATCTCGTCCATCTGACGGCTGAGCTTGGCATCGATCTCGGCGATCATGCGGTCGACCAGCGCCTTCTTGACCGGCTCGCCGTCGTTCTGCGGCTTGAGCAACTCTTCGATGAAGGCCGACACACCGCGCTTGGCGATGTCGTAGGCTTCGTCGTCGGGGGTCAGACGGGTTTCGGCGATGATGCTGTCGAGAATGCTGAATTCGCTGTTCTCGGCGCTCTGTTGTTGTGCGGCGGTGCTCATGACAAATAGCTTCCTTGACTAGTGGGTTCAGGCGTCCGGCGTTGCATTGATGCCCAGCTCACCGAGCACGCGCTCACGCGAGGCATCATCGGCCAGCACGCCTTCGATGGCCTTGCGGAACGCTGGAGCGTTACCCAGCGGGCCTTTCAGCGCGACCAGGGCCTCACGCAGCTCCATCAGCTTCTTCAACTCAGGCACCTGCTCGACCAGGCTGGCCGGGTTGAAGTCCTTCATCGAATTGATGCGCAGGCTGACGGCAAGCTCGTCGCTTTCGGCGCCTTCCTGCAGGCGATTGGGCACGGCCAGGGTCATGCTCAGTTCCTGCTTGGCCAGCACTTCGTCGAAGTTCATCTTGTCAATGCTGATCGGTTTGCGGTCTTCGATCTTGCGATCATCGGCACGCAGCGTGTAGTCACCGATCGCCAGCAGTTTCAGCGGCAGTTCGATCTCTTCCTGAGCGCCGCCAGTGGCGGGTTTGAAGGTGACGTTGATACGTTCCTTGGGGGCTACCGAGCCTTCTTTGGCCATTGGTTTTCTCCTTGAGGGTTATGGCCCTTGGGCCTATTCGAGTACGACTTCGAGATCGAGGTGGCACAGACGGCGATAGATCTCGTCCTTGCGCTCGCGAACCACATGGTTCTGCGGCAACAATTCACAGCAGGTGTGCAACAGATGCAGCACCTGCAGCGACAGGTCTGGCTCCCAGGCATCCAGGCCGGATTGGCACAGCTGCAGATCGAGGGCTTCCAGTTGGGTCTTGGCCAGCTCGTACTTTTTTGCCGTGAAGCACAGCCGGGCTTGGCTGAGTTGCCAGAAGAAACGCTCTCGCCCGCCGTGGCACCCTTGCATCTGCTGCTTGAGCTGCTGCACCGCCTTCTTCAGGCCATCCTTGCGCAGTACCGGGATCGCCGCTTCCAGGGCCTCTTCCCAGGGCGCCTGGCGCTCGCTGGATTCGACCACTGGCTGAGCGACGACTGCCTGCAGGTGGGGCGAGACCTGGGAGGCAATCCAGGCGCGGGTCTCGGGGTCGGCGAACGGTGTGCCATCGTGAAACTTGAGCTCGATCAGCATAGGCAGGCGCTGCAGCAGCGAGGCGAAGTTCATTTCCACTTCACGCATGCCGGCCTCGACGTTCAGGGCCTGGCAGCACTCCCAGACCATTCGCTGTCCGTCGAACCAGAACGGCGCCTTGGCCACGCTGTTCTCCAGTTCGACCAGCAGGTCGGCATAGGCGCCTTGCTCGAAGCGGTCGCGGTAGCTCTTGAGCTTGTCGGCCGGCACCCCCCGTAGCGCGGTGACATTCTCGGCGTTGCGTTCGGGAACGGCTTCGATGGGCAACCACAGCAGTGTGCGGTTAAGGCGCAGCGCGCGCAGGTCGGTGGCTTTCTGTCGCTGCCACCACACGCACAGCTGGCGCCCCTGCTCCTGCTGGGCACGCAGGGCCTTGCCGGCATCCTTTTCACTCTCCACCGGTTCGCCAGGAGTGAACAGCTGCGTGGCCGCCTGCTTGACCTGGTTGACGATCGCCCCGACACTCCCCGCTGGCGGCTCGTTGCTGGCCGAACGTTGCACCTGGTTCTTGAGCGAACGGCAAAGCGGCAGCAGCATCGGTGCATCGGTGCCCAGTTGCTGCGAGAGAAACGCCTCGAGCCCAGCGAGGTGCTCGACCATCTGCTGGAACAGTGGCAGTTGCTCCTTGATCGCGATATCGCTGTCCAACGCCTGCTCCAGGCGCGGAACCAGCCAGCCGATCGCCGCCGAGCGCGTACGGGCCTTTTGCGGATGAACTGTCTCCCAGTGCTGCTCGCACAACTGGCGCAGCATGCCCAGCCCTGCCAGCAGCCCCGCGTAGGACTCGCGCTGGTACAGCGCCCAGGTCAACCAGGCACCGACGCGCAGATCCTTGGACTGCTCTCGCAGCAGCGTTTCACCGCCTTCGAGAATCTTCAGCCAGTCGACCTGGCCGCTGGCATGTATTGACTGAGCCTTGCCAAGTTCAGCTTCCAAGGCTTCGAACTCGGAAGAAAAACGCACATCTTCGCCGACGAAAGATCCCGGCGCGATGGCATTACTGGCGAGCGCTGCAAAACGCGCAGTCAGTTTCGAGGAGTAGGACATCCATATCTCACATTGTGAACTTTCGCGCGCACAATACTTGGCGAAACCACTTGTTCAGTGGACACGAAGTTCAAACTATCGAAGCTCACACCCTAGTGAGCAGCCAGGAAAACGGGCACCAAAGCCAAGGACTCTAACGGTCTCGAAAGCCGCGAAAAGCCTTGGGAACTTCACCACCCAACTCCAGTTCAGCAGATCAACTCGAAAGACTATACAAACCCTAACCACTTCCTAAAATAGCCGCATGGGAAATTCAGATTCGTCTTACGGAAATATCCGATACTGAATTAACTCGTAACAACCCCCGTTGATCCATCCATTAAATTATTAAATTTAATGACTACGACCGGACAATGGCGTGGGAAAGACGCAAACGTTTGAGCGCAAGACAAGAATGCTCGCCAAGGGGGGCTGGATGGAGTGCTCGGGAAGGTAGTGCGCAGAGGTAGCAACAGCGAGAACATCGATGGCGTTGGCTTGCAGTGGCGCGGCCTTAAGCACAGGCGACGACACCGCCGCGCCATGGCCCGGAAGACGGCCATCCAGGCGACCCAGTGGCCGCTCCAACTCAGTACTGCCAACGACGGAATGATCCGGTGTCATGTATCGCTCCTTGAAGTCACTTTCGCACATCCCAGTGCACCGTGGCGCGCAAGCTACCAGCTCTTCCGGCTAAAGCCAACTTTTTTTGGCGTCAATTAGCCACCATCGGACAGGGGGCGTTCGAACATTTGACGCACAGCGCCAGCCGGCCCCCAAGCGAGTAGCCGAGGGGCCTTGCGAACTGGGCTGAGGTTAGAGGTCAGGAGCGGACCGTAAAGTCACACCGAAAGATCAGCTTGCGACTACGCTCTTCGGCCCGCTGGCAATGAGCGCCGCGCCGCAGGCGGTCTTGTGTCCGTCGAGCGCGACAGGGATACCATCGACGCTGTAGGTAGCACTGCCTTCGACGATGGGGAACACCCCCTTGCACAGCGGGCAACTGACCATGTGCCCGACGCCGGCGATGGGTTTGCCGTTGACGTTGGTGTTGCCGAACGAGCCAAGCACTTTGCCGCCGTGGGTAGTGGAATCGCCGAGGCGGATGATGTCTTTCATGGTACGAACTCCTGTCATAAGTGGGGGCATCGATGCCAACAGCTGAAGCCTACCACAGCGAAACGGAGCCTACGTCCGGTCACCGCAGTAGGCATACCAGCCGATGAGCGGCCAACGCCCCAGCGCTCCCCTTACGCGGGCCTCATCACCAACACCCCCAACGGCGGCAAATTCAGCGACAGCGACACCGGTTGCCCATGACTGGCCACCGCCTCACAGTCCACTGCGCCCAGGTTACCCACATTCGACCCGGCATACAGCTCGGCATCGCTGTTGAGCAGCTCTTGCCAGCGTTCACCGAACGGCACACCAATCCTGTAGCCCTCACGCGGCACCGGGGTGAAGTTAGCCACCACCAGCAGCGGATCGCCTTGGCTGCTCCAGCGCAGCCAGGCATACACGCTGTTGTGCGCATCATCGCCGATCAACCACTGGAAGCCCTGCGGCTGGCAGTCCTGCTCATGCAATTGCGGCAGGTTGCGGTACAGCCGGTTAAGGTCACTCACCAGGCGCTGCACACCCTGGTGCTCGGGGTACTGCAGCAGGTACCAGTCCAACTCGTCGTCGTGATTCCATTCGCGCCATTGGCCGAACTCGCAGCCCATGAACAGCAACTTCTTGCCGGGGTGGGTCCACATGAAGGTGAGGTAGGCGCGCAGGTTGGCGAATTTCTGCCAGCGATCGCCGGGCATCTTGTCGATCAGCGAATGCTTGCCATGCACCACTTCATCGTGGGAAATCGGCAGGATGAAATGCTCGGAATAGGCATAGATCAGCCCGAAACTCATCTCGTTGTGGTGGTACGTGCGGTGGATCGGGTCGTTCTGGATGTAATGCAGCGTGTCGTGCATCCAGCCCATGTTCCACTTGTAAGCAAAGCCCAGGCCGCCTTGCTGGATCGGCTGGCTGACGCCGGGCCAGGCAGTGGATTCCTCGGCGATGATCAGCGCACCGGGCGCTTCATGGGCGGCAACGCCGTTGAGGTGGCGGATGAAGTCGATGGCTTCGAGGTTCTCGCGCCCACCATGGCGGTTGGGCACCCACTCACCCGACTTGCGCGAGTAGTCGCGGTACAGCATCGAAGCCACCGCATCGACCCGCAGGCCGTCGATGTGGAAGTGTTTGAGCCAGTGCAGCGCCGAGGCCATCATGAAGCCGCGTACTTCGTTGCGACCAAGGTTGTAGATAAGGGTGTTCCAGTCCTGGTGGAAGCCTTCCAGGGGATTGTCGTACTCGTAAAGTGCCGTGCCGTCGAAGCGGGCCAGGCCGTGTTCATCGGTGGGGAAATGCGCAGGCACCCAGTCGAGTATCACGCCAATGCCACCCTGGTGGCAGGCATCGACGAATGCCGCGAAATCTTCGGCGCTGCCGTAACGCGAGGTGGGCGCGAACAGCGAAAGCGGCTGGTAGCCCCATGAGCCACCGAACGGGTGCTCCATGATCGGCATCAGCTCGATATGGGTGAAGCCAAGTTCCTGTACATAGGGCACCAGCCGCTCGGCCAGTTCGCGCCAGTTGTAATAGCGCGCGATTTCACCGGCATCGTCCAACTCGCAGCGCCAGGAGCCTGCGTGCAGCTCGTAGATCGACAGCGGCGCACTGTAGGCGTGACGCTGGGCACGGTGTGCCATCCAGTCGTGATCCTGCCATGGGTGACTGAGCGCATCAGCGACCTTGGAGGCGGTACTGGGCGGCAGTTCGGTGGCGCGGGCCAGTGGGTCGGCCTTCAGTGGCAGCACCCCTTCCTTGCCCAATACCTCGAACTTGTATGTCTCGCCGACACCGATGCGGGGCACGAACAATTCCCAGACACCCGTACTGTGGCGCAGGCGCATGGGATGGCGGCGACCGTCCCAGTTGTTGAAGTCGCCCACGACCGACACACGACGGGCGTTCGGCGCCCACACCGAGAAGCAGACGCCAGCGACACCATCGACCTGCGTCGGCTGGGCACCGAAGCGGCCGGACAGATCCCGGTGGTTGCCCTCGGCAAACAGGTACAAGTCCATGTCGCCCAGTTGCGGACCGAAACTGTAGGGATCCTCGGTCACCTGCTCGCCGCCTGCCCAACCAATTTGCAGCAAATAGGGTTGTGCCTCATCCAAGTGCGCGGTGAACAACCCAGGCAAGCTACCCTGCACCATATCGGCGAGCACTTGCCCATCATGGCGGGCCAGCACGCGTGCATTCAACGCATTGGGCAGGAAGGCGCGGACGAACGAGCCCCCCGTTCCATCGCCATGGGGGCCGAGCACTGCAAAGGGATCGGCGTGCTCGGCGCGGGCCAGGGCATCCAGGTCCCGTTGCCGAAGTCCGCCGTTTTCACGCGTGGTTGCATTCATCTATGACTCTCCCCAGGTACTGATCAGTCCATGCAAGCCATGCAAAGGCACGGCCAGCCAGCTTGGACGGTTTTCGGCTTCGTATGTGATCTCGTAGGCGGCTTTTTCCAGGCAGAAGAGCTCCAAGGCGGCGCGCTCGCCCTCAGCCTGTTGCCAGGCGTGGGGCATTGCGGCGGTGGCCAGGCCGTAGGCTTCGACGAAGGCGTGGCGCGACTGGTGCAGGTACTGCCGTGCAACCCGCTGACGAGCCTGGCGCGCCGCGTCGGAGAGGTCTACCGCCGAGGCGCTGCGCAGGATCATGGCAGCAGCATAGTCGAAGGATCGCAACACGCCGGTTACATCCTTGTAGGGACTGTGCTTGGCGCGCCGCTCCTCCAAAGGACGGGCGGGTTCTCCTTCGAAATCAATCAAGTAGGCATCGCCCTGTACCACCAGCACCTGACCCAGGTGCAGGTCGCCGTGTACGCGCATCAGCAAGCCGCCCTGGGCCTGGCGCGCGAGGTTGTCGATGTGCTGGGCGAGACCGTCGCGTTGCTGCTGCAGGTCATCGACCAGCGCCTGGCTGTCGGCATCGAGGCTGTCGCGGTGTTGCGCCAGCAGGTCGAGGGCACGGGCAAGTTCGGCTGTGATCTGCTCGCTCCAACGCTTGCTGTCACGGGCATCGCTGGGCCGTGGCGTGAAGGCAGGATCGTCGCTGGGCCTGGCCAGCAGCAGGTGCATCTCGCCCAGCCGCTGGCCGAGCAAGGCCGCGAAACCGTTTAGTTCGGCCAGAGCGTCGGCGTGGGCATCGGGGGTGTTGCTCGAAGGCTCCATCTGGTCGCGGATGGCCCGTTCGAGGGTGTTCTGGGTCCAGGCCCAGGCATCGCCCTGGTTGCTCAGGTAGCCTTGGGCGATCATCAACAGGTGCGGTGTGCCCTGCTCGTCCACCCGGCTGACCCAGGCCAGCAACGGGGAGATGTTGGTGAACCCGGCAGCCGTGAGGTAGGCGCTCATTTCCAGTTCCGGGTGCACGCCTGCATTGACCCGACGAATCAGTTTGAGCACCACGCGGTCAGCGACCACCACCGAGCTGTTGGATTGCTCGGCGCCCAGGTAGCGTACCTGGCTTTCCTCAGACAGCCCGGCTGCCGCAAGCAAGTCGGTACGTTCGAAACGTAGCTCGCCCGCCGTGCAGGGCAGCCTCGTGCCTGCCTCACAGTTGCGCAGCACGGCGCGGATGAAGGGTTCGAGCACGAAGGCATCGGTGATCAGTCCCACCTGACGGCCCCGGCGTACGCGGGACAGCGCCAGTTGCTGGGGCAACGCGGTGGTGATCTGTTCTTCAGGCAACAGGCCGAACGGCAGTTGGTAACGCGTGACAGTATCTTCGCTGCGAACTTCGATCTCGCTCAGCAGCACCGGCGTGGTGGCCGTGGCCAAGCGCACGCCATAGCTCAGTTGCACTTGGTCCAGTGGCCCTTCCTTGCCGGCGAACCAGCGGCGTTTGGGCAGGTACTGCGGCAGAATCGCGGTTTCCAGGGTGTCGCGGCAGGGCGCGTCGAGCAACTCCTCCATGCGCTTGCGCAACACCAGCGTAGTGAGCTCCGGCAGGCCTTCGGAGGGCTGGATGTGCCAGCTGGGCATGCGGTCGTGGGAGGTCAGCAAGAACCAGTAGAACGCATAGGGGGGCAAGGTGAGCAAGAACGGCAACTGGCCGATCGGCGGGAATGCGCTGCCGCCGAGCATCTCCACCGGCACCATGTCGGCGTACGGCGACAACTCCAGTTCGGCCGCCTGCGCAGCCCGCGACACGTTGGCCACGCACAGGATCACTTCAGTGTTGCCGTTCGCGTCGGTGTATTCGCGAAGGTAGGCCAGGATCCGCCGGTTACTCGGCGTGAGCATCTTGAAGGTGCCACGACCAAAGGCCTTCTGTTGTTTGCGGACGGCCAGCAGGCGGCGATTCCAATTGAGCAGCGAGTGCGGGTCGTGGGACTGGGCCTCGGCGTTGACGGTCTGGTAGCCGTACAGCGGGTCCATGATCGGCGGTAGCACCAGGCGTTGCGGGTCGGCCTTGGAGAAACCGCCATTGCGGTCCGGCGACCATTGCATGGGGGTGCGCACGCCGTCGCGATCGCCCAGGTAGATGTTATCGCCCATGCCTAGCTCGTCGCCGTAATACAAGGTGGGTGTGCCGGGCATCGACAGCAGCAGGCTGGTGAGCAGTTCAATACGCCGACGGTCGCGCTGCAACAGCGGCGCCAGGCGCCGACGGATGCCGAGGTTGATGCGTGCGCGGCGGTCCTCGGCATAGTAGTTCCACAGGTAGTCGCGCTCGCGGTCGGTGACCATCTCCAGGGTCAGTTCATCGTGGTTGCGCAGGAAAATCGCCCATTGGCAGTTGGCCGGAATCTCCGGTGTCTGACGCAGGATATCGGTGATCGGAAAACGGTCCTCCATCGCCAGGGCCATGTACATGCGTGGCATCAACGGGAAGTGGAATGCCATGTGGCATTCGTCACCATCGCCTTCGCCGAAGTACGGGTGGGTGTCCTCCGGCCATTGGTTGGCCTCGGCCAGCAGCATGCGATCAGGGTAGTTGGCGTCGATCTCGGCGCGGATCGCCTTGAGTACCTGGTGGGTTTCGGGGAGGTTCTCGTTGTTGGTGCCATCGCGCTCGATCAGGTACGGAATGGCATCCAGACGTAGGCCATCGACGCCCATGTCCAACCAGAAACGCATGACGCCGATCACCGCCTTGAGCACCTGCGGGTTATCGAAGTTGAGGTCGGGCTGATGGGAGTAGAAGCGGTGCCAGAAATACTGGCCGGCCACCGGATCCCAGGTCCAGTTGGACTTTTCGGTGTCAAGGAAGATGATCCGCGTGCCGTCGTACTTCTGGTCGTCATCGGACCACACGTAGAAGTCCCGCGCCTTGCTGCCGCGCTTGGCATGGCGGGCTCGCTGGAACCAGGGGTGCTGGTCGGAGGTGTGGTTGATGACCAACTCGGTAATCACCCGCAACCCACGCTTGTGCGCCTCGGCAATGAAGCGTTTGGCATCGGCCATGCTGCCGTAATCGGGATGCACGGCCTTGTACTCGGCGATGTCGTAACCGTCGTCGCGCCGGGGGGACGGGTAGAATGGCAGCAGCCAGAGGGTGTTGACGCCCAGCTCGGCAATGTAGTCGAGCTTGTTGATCAGGCCGGGAAAATCGCCGATGCCATCGTTGTTGGCGTCGAAGAACGACTTGACGTGCAACTGGTAGATCACTGCGTCCTTGTACCACAGTGGGTCGTCGATGAAGGCAGCAGGGCGGGAACGCTTGGCCATGTGTGACTCCTTTCAAAGCTTTCTTGAACTTGCGCGATCTCCTGTGAGCCGCAGATCCCGGCGCAGTGTGCAACGGGCTCCATAGCACCGGATTGGCCCGAGTTCGCGGGTGAGCCCGCTCCCACAGGGAACAGCGTGCGACCGTCAATGGGCCTTTTCGATGCGCCAGATGCCGAACGGCGAATGCCAGGGCTCTATGCGCATCCACTGGGTCTTGCCATGCCAGGTCCAGCGATGACCGGTCATCAGGTCTTCACCGAGGGTGTCGGCGTTGTCGTCCAGGCCCAGTTCCCACAGCGGCAGTTCGAAGCTCGCCTCCTGGGCGTTATGGGGATCGAGGCTCACCGCCACCAGGATGAAGTTGTCGCGCTCTGGGGTGCGTTTGGCGAAATACAGGATGTTGTCGTTCCAGCAATTGAAGAACGCCACGCCCAGGTGGGTCTGCAAGGCACGGTTCTGGCGGCGAATGCGATTGAGCTGGGCGATTTCGGCGATGATGTTGCCGGGCTGGGTGAAGTCCCGCGGACGGATCTCGTACTTCTCCGAGTCCATGTACTCTTCCTTGCCTGGCAGTGGCGTGCTTTCGCACAGTTCGAAGCCCGAATACATCCCCCACAACCCCGAACCCATGGTGGCCAGCGCGGCACGAATGAGGAAACCGGCGCGCCCGGAGCTGTGCAGGAAGAACGGGTTGATGTCGGGCGTATTGACGAAGAAGTTGGGGCGATAGCATTGGCTCCAGGGCGGCTGGTTGAGCTGTTCGAAGTACTCGCGCAGTTCTTGCTTGGTGTTACGCCAGGTGAAGTAGGTATAGCTTTGGGCATAACCGACCTTGCCCAGGCGCGCCATCATCGCCGGTCGGGTGAAGGCCTCGGCGAGGAAGATCACCTCCGGGTGCTGGCTGCGCACATTGGCGATCAGCCATTGCCAGAATGGCAGGGGCTTGGTGTGCGGATTGTCCACGCGAAACGTCTTCACCCCCTCCTCGACCCAACCGACCACCACGTCGCGCAATGCCAGCCACAGCGATGGCACCGCCTCGGGCGCATAGAAGTCGACATTGACGATGTCCTGGTACTTCTTGGGTGGGTTCTCGGCATAGCGGATCGTGCCGTCGGGGCGCCAGCTGAACCAGCCGGGGTGTTCCTTGAGCCAGGGGTGATCCTGGGAGCACTGGATGGCGAAGTCCAGGGCGATTTCCAGGCCATGCTCAGCGGCTGCGGCCACCAGCCGTCGGAAGTCGTCGCGGCTGCCCAGCTGCGGGTGAATGGCCTCGTGCCCGCCCTCGTGGCTACCGATGGCGTAAGGGCTGCCGGGGTCACCCGGCTCAGCACGCAGGGCATTGTTGCGGCCCTTGCGGTACTGCGTTCCGATAGGGTGGATGGGCGGAAAGTACAGCACGTCGAAGCCCATGTCGCGGATCATCGGCAAACGTGCGTGCACATCGTTGAAGGTGCCGTGGCGGTCAGGGCTATCGGTGATCGAGCGGGGAAACAGTTCGTACCAACTGGCGAACAGCGCCGCCTCACGATCGACATCCAGCGGGAATTCGGTGCTACGGGTCAGGTAGCTGCGATGTTCGGCCTCGCTCATCAAGCGCGCAGTGTTGGCATCGAGCAGCAGCGCCACCTGGTCATCCGCCGGCAGGGTCGGCAAGCTGTCGAGCAGCGTCTGGATTTCCTTGCGCAGGGCCCCATCGCTGCGCTCCAGGCCCTTGCCAAGCATCAGCCTGCCCTCCTCCAGCTCCAGCGACACCTCGACACCCGCATGGTACTTTTTCTCAAGGTCGTGGCAGTAGGTCGCGAACGGGTCGATCCAGGCCTCGATACTGAATAGGTGCAAGCCCAGCTCAACTGGGGTGAACTCGGCCAGCCACAGGTCGTTACCAGGGGAATGCATCGGCACACAGTGCCAGCGGCGGCTGTGGGCCTGTCGCCACAGCAGGGTTACCGCCAGGCGGTCATGGCCATCGCTATAGACCTTGCTGCTGACCGTGACCGGCTGGCCGCTGATGGCCTTGGCGGCGAAAGTGCCAGCGTCGAGCACCGGGCTGGTGTCCTCGATCACGATGCGCGGCGCCAGCAGCGCCTGGGACAGGCTAATGGCCTGGTCGGGGTGATCGTTCGCCATCGGTACGCTTTCGAAGGGCTCGTTGCGCGTCATCGGTCCTGGCTCCCTGTTGGCATTGGCGCTAAGGATTCAGAGCCGTCGACCGGCAGGGGGTTCAAAAAAAATGAGCGATTGGCGCTGGCACGCATCAAAGCCTGCACCACCCTCTCCTATCACCCTGCGAGGTCAGGCCATGAACATTCCCATTCCACCGGAGACACCCGACCCGAACATCGACGACCCCAGCCTGCCGCCGCCGGTACCGGAAGAAGACCCCAACGAGCTGCCGATCAAGCCGACCGTGCCGCCAACCGTGGGTGACCCGCCCAGCCAGGAGCCACCGGTGAAGGCATAAGGATAGCCAAGGATCGTGGTGGGGTTGTCAGCCTGATCGCCGGCTTGCCGCCGATCAGGCCGAAACGGTCAACCCAGCTCTGCCATGCTGATCTCGCGCATCCGGAACTTCTGCACCTTGCCGGTGACCGTCATCGGAAATTCATCGACGAACCGGTAATGCCGCGGCACCTTGAAATGGGCAATGCGGGCCTTGCACCAGGCCTGCAGCTCTTCGACGGTCGCGCTGTGCCCGGGGTGTAGCTTGATCCAGGCCACCACCTCCTCGCCATACTTGTTGCACGGTATGCCGATCACCTGCGCATCGGCCACCGCCGGGTGGGTGTAGAAGAACTCCTCCAGTTCGCGTGGGTAGATGTTCTCGCCGCCGCGGATGATCATGTCCTTGTTGCGCCCGACGATACGCACATAGCCCGCCTCGTCCATCACCGCCAGGTCGCCGGTGTGCATCCAGCCGGCCGGGTCGATGGCGTCCACGGTGGCCTGGGTGTTGTCCCAGTACCCGAGCATCACGCTGTAGCCACGGGTGCACAGCTCGCCGATCTCGCCGCGCGGGACGATGCGCCCCTCCTGGTCGACCAGTTTGGTCTCAAGTTGCGGCTGGGTACGGCCGACGGTGGTCACACGCAGCTCAAGGTCGTCGTCCGGACCGGTCTGCAGCGACACCGGGCTGGTTTCCGTCATGCCGTAGGCGATCTGTACTTCGGCCATGTGCATCTGGTGGATGACCCGTCGCATCACCTCGATCGGGCAAGTGGCACCGGCCATGATGCCGCTGCGCAGCGTCGAAAGGTCCATCTGTGCACGCGAGGGGTGGTCGAGCATGGCGATGAACATGGTCGGCACGCCATAAAGGATGCTGGCACGCTCTTGGGCCACTGCGCGCAGGGTGAGTTCGGCGTCGAAGGCGTCGTTGGGGTAGATCATGGTGCTGCCGTGGGTGATGCAACCGAGGTTGGCCATGACCATGCCGAAGCAGTGGTACAGCGGCACCGGGATCACCATGCGGTCGCGCTCGGTCAGGCCGAGGCTTTCGCCGACCATGAAGCCGTTGTTGAGAATATTGTAGTGACTGAGCGTGGCGCCCTTGGGCGCGCCTGTGGTACCGGAGGTGTACTGGATGTTCACCGGCTGGTCGAATTGCAGGCTTTGCTGGCGAGCCACGCAGGCCTGCGCCGAGACCTGCCCTGCCCGTTCGGCCAGTGCTTGCCAGGGTAGAAAGCCCACCGGTGGGGTGGCCGCCAGACTGATCACGCCACGCAGGTCGGGCAAGCGTTCGCAAGCCAGCTCACCTGCAGTGGCGCTGGCCAGTTCCGGCACCAGTTCCTGGACCATGGCATGGTAATCGGAGGTCTTGAAGGCATCGGCACATACCAACCAACGGCAGCCGGATTGGCGCAAGACATATTCCAGCTCGCCCACCCGGTATGCCGGGTTGATGTTGACCAGGATGGCACCGACCTTGGCGCTGGCCAGTTGCAGGATGCACCACTGGGCGCAGTTGGGTGACCAGATCCCGACCCGGTCGCCGGTGTTCACCTCCAGCGCCATCAGGGCACGAGCGTGCATTTCGACCTGCTCGGCCAACTGACGCCAGGTGTAGCGTAGGCCCTGATGGCGGGCCACCAGCGCCTCGCCGTCGGCGCACCGGGCCACAGTGGCATCGAAGGCCTGGCCGATGGTTTGGGTCAGCAAGGGTCGGTCCTGGCGACCGCGGGTGTAGCTTGGTTGACTCATGGGTGTCCCTTCTTGTGGTTGTTCTGGGCACGACTGAAGCAAGCAGGAATACTCTGGCGCAGATTTACGTTTACGTAAAGGTGATGAATGGATTGACAGCGATGAGGGTCAGGTTTACGTTAACGTAAAGGTGATGAACGACACCGGCCCTCAGGCAGGACGCCGGATCCTTGAGCCAGGCTGTTTCCCCTATTTCAAGAACAACAAGGTGCCCCAGCATGCATTACCCCTCCCTGAACTTCGCCCTGGGCGAGACCATCGACATGCTCCGCGACCAGGTCCGCACGTTCGTCGCTGCCGAACTGGCCCCCCGCGCTGCGCAGATCGACCACGACAACCTGTTCCCCGCCGACATGTGGCGCAAGTTCGGTGACATGGGCCTGCTGGGCATCACCGTGCCGGAAGAGTACGGTGGTGCCGGCCTGGGTTACCTGGCGCACGTGGTGTCCATGGAAGAAATCAGCCGTGGCTCGGCCTCGGTAGCCCTCTCCTATGGCGCTCATTCCAACCTCTGCGTCAACCAGATCAACCGCAATGGCAGCCACGAGCAGAAGCTCAAGTACCTACCCAAGCTGATCAGCGGCGAACACATCGGCGCCCTGGCCATGAGCGAGCCCAATGCCGGATCCGACGTGGTGTCGATGAAACTGCGTGCGGAAAAACGCGGCGACCACTACGTGCTGAACGGCAGCAAGACCTGGATCACCAACGGCCCCGATGCCAACACCTACGTGATCTACGCCAAGACCGACCTGGACAAGGGCCCCCATGGCATCACCGCGTTTATCGTCGAGCGTGACTGGAAAGGCTTCAGCCGCAGCAACAAGTTCGACAAGCTGGGCATGCGCGGCTCCAACACCTGCGAGCTGTTCTTCGATGGCGTCGAAGTCCCGCAAGAGAACATCCTCGGCCAGCTCAACGGCGGTGTGCGCGTGCTAATGAGTGGCCTGGACTACGAGCGTGTGGTGCTCTCCGGCGGCCCCACCGGCATCATGCAAAGCTGCATGGACCTGGTGGTGCCCTACATTCACGATCGCAAGCAGTTCGGCCAGAGCATCGGCGAATTCCAGCTGATCCAGGGCAAGATCGCCGACATGTACACCCAGCTCAATGCCAGCCGCGCCTACCTGTATGCCGTGGCCCAGGCCTGCGACCGTGGCGAGACCACCCGCAAGGACGCCGCCGGGGTCATCCTCTATACCGCCGAACGCGCCACCCAGATGGCCCTGGAAGCGATTCAGATTCTCGGCGGCAACGGCTACATCAACGAGTTCCCGGCCGGCCGCTTGCTGCGCGACGCCAAGCTGTACGAGATCGGTGCCGGCACCAGCGAAATCCGTCGGATGCTGATCGGCCGCGAACTGTTCAACGAAACCCGCTGAGCATAAGGAACGGGCGTCCATGGCTATCCTGCATACCCAGATCAACCCGCGCTCGGCGGAGTTCGCCAGCAACAGCGCGGCCATGCTAGAACAGGTCCAAGCCCTGCGCAGCCTGCTCGCCCAGGTCAGCCAGGGCGGAGGGCCGAAAGCTCAGGAACGGCACACCTCGCGGGGCAAGCTGTTGCCACGCGAGCGTATCGACCGCCTGCTCGACACCGGCTCGCCCTTCCTTGAGATCGGTCAGCTGGCGGCCCATGAAGTCTATGGCGAAGACGTGCCCGCGGCGGGCCTGATCGCCGGTATCGGCCGTGTCGAGGGCGTGGAGTGCATGATCGTGGCCAACGACGCCACGGTCAAAGGCGGGTCCTACTACCCGCTGACGGTGAAAAAGCACCTGCGCGCCCAGACCATCGCGTTGCAGAACCGTCTGCCGTGCATCTACCTGGTGGACTCGGGCGGCGCCAACCTGCCGCGCCAGGATGAAGTGTTCCCCGACCGTGAGCATTTCGGCCGCATCTTCTTCAACCAGGCGAACATGAGCGCGTTGGGCATTGCGCAGATCGCCGTGGTGATGGGCTCGTGCACCGCCGGTGGCGCCTACGTGCCAGCCATGGCCGACGAAGCGATCATGGTACGCCAGCAGGCCACCATCTTCCTCGCCGGCCCGCCTCTGGTGAGAGCCGCTACCGGGGAGGTGGTGAGCGCCGAGGACCTGGGTGGTGCCGACGTGCATTGCCGTACCAGCGGCGTGGCCGACCATTATGCCGACAACGACGAACACGCCCTGGCCCTGGCGCGGCGCAGCGTCGCCAACCTCAACTGGCACAAGCTGGGCAAACTGCAGCGCCAAACGCCCATCGCCCCGCTGTATAGCGCCGAGGAGCTGTACGGCGTGGTGCCGGCCGACGCCAAGCAACCGTTCGATGTCCGCGAGGTGATCGCCCGCCTGGTCGACGGCTCGGTGTTCGATGAGTTCAAGGCGCTGTTCGGTACCACCTTGGTGTGCGGTTTCGCCCACCTGCACGGCTATCCGGTCGCGATCCTGGCCAACAACGGCATCCTGTTCGCCGAAGCTGCGCAAAAAGGTGCGCATTTCATCGAACTGGCCTGCCAGCGGGGCATTCCGCTGCTGTTCCTGCAAAACATCACCGGTTTCATGGTCGGCAAGAAGTACGAAGAGGGCGGCATCGCCAAGCATGGCGCCAAGTTGGTGACCGCCGTGGCTTGTGCCCAGGTGCCGAAGTTCACGGTGATCATCGGCGGCAGTTTCGGCGCCGGCAACTATGGCATGTGCGGCCGGGCCTACGACCCGCGCTTCCTGTGGATGTGGCCCAACGCGCGCATCGGTGTGATGGGCGCCGAGCAAGCCGCCGGGGTACTGGCGCAGGTCAAGCGCGAGCAGAGCGAACGCAGTGGCCAGCCCTTCAGCGCCGAAGACGAGGCGCGCCTGAAGCAGCCGATTCTCGACCAGTACGAGCACCAGGGCCACCCCTACTACTCCAGCGCCCGGCTGTGGGACGACGGCGTCATCGACCCGGCGCAGACCCGCGACGTGCTCGGCCTGGCGTTGTCCGCCTCGCTGAACGCCCCGATCGAACAGAGCCGCTTCGGCATATTCCGGATGTGATCCATGAGCGATTTCAGCACCCTCGAAGTGATTCGCGACCCGCGCGGCTTCGCCACCTTGTGGCTGAGCCGAGAGGACAAGAACAACGCCTTCAACGCGCTGATGATCCGCGAGCTGATCGTCGCCCTCGACCAGTTGGCCGAGGACGCGAGCCTGCGCTTTTTGCTGCTGCGCGGCCGTGGCCGGCACTTCAGCGCTGGCGCCGACCTGGCCTGGATGCAGCAATCGGCGCAGCTGGACTTCAACACCAACCTCGACGACGCCCGCGAACTCGGCGAGCTGATGTACGCCTTGCACCGTCTCAAGGCGCCGACCTTGGCCGTGGTGCAAGGCGCGGCCTTTGGTGGCGCACTGGGCCTGATCAGTTGCTGTGACATGGCCATCGGCGCCGAAGACGCTCAGCTGTGCCTCTCGGAAGTGCGCATCGGCCTGGCGCCAGCGGTCATCAGCCCGTTCGTGGTCAAGGCCATCGGCGAACGCGCCGCACGCCGCTATGCCCTGACCGCCGAGCGTTTCAGCGGCGTGCGCGCGCACGAACTGGGCCTGCTTGCGCAGGTGTATCCCGCCGCCGAGCTGGATGCGCAGGTCGAGGCTTGGGTAGCCAATCTATTGCAGAACAGCCCGCAGGCGCTGCGTGTCACCAAGGACCTGCTGCGCGAAGTGGACGACGGCGAACTCAGCCCCGCCCTGCGCCGCTATTGCGAAAACACCATTGCCCGCATCCGCGTCAGCGCAGAAGGCCAGGAAGGCCTGCGCGCCTTCCTGGAAAAACGCCGCCCCGCCTGGCAAAACGACGACAAGAAGGAGCCGCGCCCATGAGCCGCCCCACACTGACCACCCTGCTGGTCGCCAACCGTGGCGAAATCGCCTGCCGGGTAATGCGCACCGCCAAGTCCATGGGACTGACCACCGTCGCCGTGCACAGCGCTACCGATCGTGACGCCCGCCACAGCCGTGAAGCGGACATCCGTGTCGACCTGGGCGGCACCAAGGCCGCCGAAAGCTACCTGGTGATCGACAAGTTGCTGGCCGCCGCCAAGGCCAGCGGCGCCCAGGCCATCCATCCCGGCTATGGCTTCCTGTCCGAAAACGCCACCTTTGCCCGGGCCATCGAACAAGCCGGGCTGATCTTCCTCGGTCCACCGGCCAGTGCCATCGACGCCATGGGCAGCAAGTCGGCGGCCAAGGCACTGATGGAAGCTGCCGGCGTACCCCTGGTGCCCGGCTATCATGGCGAGGCCCAGGACCTGGAAACCTTCCGCGCCGCCGCCGAACGCATCGGCTACCCGGTTCTGCTCAAGGCCAGTGCGGGCGGCGGTGGCAAGGGCATGAAGGTGGTCGAGGACGAAAGCCAGCTTGCCGACGCCCTGGCCTCGGCCCAGCGTGAAGCGCAATCGTCGTTCGGCGACTCGCGCATGCTCGTGGAAAAGTACGTGCTCAAGCCACGTCATGTGGAAATCCAGGTGTTCGCCGACCAGCACGGCAACTGCCTGTACCTGAACGAGCGTGACTGCTCGATCCAGCGTCGTCACCAGAAGGTCGTCGAGGAAGCCCCGGCGCCAGGCCTTTCCCCGGAACTGCGCCAGGCCATGGGTGAAGCTGCAGTGCGTGCCGCCCAGGCCATCGGCTACGTTGGCGCGGGGACCGTGGAGTTCCTGCTCGATGCCCGTGGCGAGTTCTTCTTCATGGAGATGAACACCCGCCTGCAGGTGGAGCACCCGGTCACCGAAGCCATCACCGGCCTCGACCTGGTGGCCTGGCAGATCCGCGTGGCCTGCGGCGAACCGTTGCCGATCACCCAAGCCGAGGTGCCTCTGATGGGCCATGCCATCGAGGTACGTCTGTACGCCGAGGACCCAGCCAATGAATTCCTACCGGCCACTGGCACCCTGACGCTGTACCGCGAGTCGGCGCCGGGCGAAGGGCGCCGGGTCGATAGCGGCGTCAGCGAGGGCGAGGTGGTGTCGCCGTTCTACGACCCGATGCTGGGCAAGCTGATTGCCTGGGGCCAGGACCGCGAACAGGCGCGCCTGCGGTTGCTGGCGATGCTCGACGAGTTCGCCATCGGCGGCCTCAAGACCAACATCAACTTCCTGCGCCGAATTCTCGCCCACCCGGCGTTCGCCGAGGCAGAACTCGATACTGGGTTCATCCCGCGCCATCAAGACGTCTTGCTGCCTGCGCCCCAGGCACTGCCGGCCACCTTCTGGGAAGCAGCGGCCGAAGCCTGGCTGCTGGGCCAGGCACCGCACGAGCGCGCCGACGACGCAGGCTCGCCCTGGCGGGAACACAACGGCCTGCGCCTGGGGTTGCCGGCACGCAGCAGCCTGCACCTGTTGAGCGGCGGGCAAGCTCAGGCCGTCGCCCTCGAACGCAGCGCCGCATCGACCTGGCAGCTCGATGGCGAGCAGTTGTGCCAAGACCACGATGGCATGCGCCGCCGGCATCTGGCCGTGCGCAAAGGCAGCACGCTGTTCCTGCGCTGGGAAGGTGAAGTGCACGCCGTGGAAGCGTTCGACCCGATCGCCGAAGCCGAGGCCAGCCATGGCCATCAAGGCGGCCTGACGGCGCCCATGAACGGCAGTATCGTGCGGGTGCTGGTCGAGTTGGGGCAACGGGTGGAGGCCGGCGCTGCGCTTGTGGTGCTGGAGGCGATGAAGATGGAACACAGCATTCGCGCCCCACACGCCGGGACGGTGAAGGCACTGTTCTGTCAGGAAGGGGATATGGTCAGCGAAGGAACGGCGCTGGTCGAACTGGCTGAGTGATTGGGCTTGGGCAACGGTGTGTGTTGTCTGTTCTGGCCTCATCGTCGGCAAGCCGGCGATGAGGCCACGATCCAGCTAGAAAACCCCGTGCGCCTGCACGACGACGCCCAGAAACTCACACCCCTCCTCGCAAAGGAGCGCCGGATAACTGTTGTTGAGCGCTTTCAGATAGCGTTGCCCGCCCTCCTCGGCCAGCTCCCGCAAAATCGCCGACTTGCCAGGCAACCGTGCAATCACCAGTTTTCCCGGCACAGCCTCAAGCCCTGGGTCAACCAGCACACGCATGCCTTGAGGCACGCTGCGGCCCGTGTTCGTACTCATGGCGTCGTTTTCGACCGGCAGCCAGAACGCCTTGCCCTGTGCCAGATAGTCGGTCTGCTCGAACACCGTGGATGATTCGGCCGTGCTTGAGCCGACCTGCTCCCAGCCCAGCACCGGGTAGCGAAAACACACGATGTACTGCATCAGGTCCTGGTCGTCATCGACCTCATCCAAGGTATAGCTACCTGGGTCTTCGCCCACCCGCCCCAGCACCCGCAACTGCATGCTGACGTGATAGTGAGGCATGCCCAGTTCGACGAACACACGGTTCATCGAGTCGACCCTGGGTTGGCGCCGCTTGCATAGCCAATGACCCACGCTACCTTGGGAGACGCCAACGCGTTCGGCCAGTTGCTCCTGGGAGATATCGAGCTCCTCCATCCGCTCACGGACGAGGGCAATCCATTTATCCATATTCATCGCTGGCACGATACGGACTGCCTTCGAGCGCTCAATAAACATTTAGTATTATTTATCAGAAAGCACGAGAATACCCCAAGTATTAAACTCGGGTTGAACCTTTTCCCCATTGGCATTCACAGGTATCAGGATGAAACCCTCGAAAAAAGACGAAACAGATCTCGACAGCGAAGCCGCTCGCCGTGCCCTCGACTATTACCTGAACCCCAACCCAACGCGCCCCACTGCCCAGAACAAGATCTGGACCTTGCACGAAGGCGTTACCGGCGAACAGGCGCAGGAACACGCCATCGCACTGCTACGCTGCGCAGCGGCCACGGCACAGGAAACGGCCCAGCACCAGCAAGGCACCCAGCGGGAGTTGACGTTCGCGTTGATGCACATGATGGACATGGCCAGGGCGCTGCTCGAACACAAACGCTCGGTGCAGACGGGCCTTTAGCACGGATTAGGAAGGGAGAAACGTGATAGCCGCGTCACGGCAAAGGCCCCGGTTGCCGGGACTAGGAGCGCACCGGTAATACTTTTTTACCGGATAACTGAAAATTCATTTGACTCGCAAATGATAACGATTATTATTGCACTCAGCTGATCGCGAGATCCGCTGGATAACCTGGAGCTTAGGTCGCTCTCAGATTATCTCCTCATCAGGCTAATCACGGTTTTTGACCCGGCTTTTTGCCGGGTCTTTTTTTTGGCTCTTCAGGCTAATGAAGATCGTTGAATGGCGGCGATGATAGCAAAAATGTTTCAGAGCGTGAACGCTCATTACAAAACTTTGCGGAATCAGCACTTGAGAATCAATCTCGTTTCACTTACTCTGAATCCGCATCACGGAAGATGCCCCCTTCCCACTTGAGCACGGAGCTGTCCATGAGCCGTTCGCTGCTGCCCGTTGAACACAGCCCCCATGCCGTCGCAGGGCCCACTGACGATGCCCTTCTGCATGGCCTCAAGCGGCTTCCACGCCGCGTGCAGCAAGTCTTCCTGCTCAATCGTCTGGACCAGCTCGATTTCCCCTGCATCGCTACCCGCCTTGGCCTGCCGCTGTCCAGCGTCGAGCGGCACATGATCCAGGCGCTGCAATGCGCACGTCCCCGTGGCGATGCCTTGGCACGCCTAGCCGGCCACTGGTACGTGCGCCTGCAGAATCCTCAGGCGAGCGCCTGCGAGCGCATCGACTTCCGCCGCTGGCTCGATGCCGACCCTGCGCATCTGCAAGCTTTCCACGAGACCGAACTGTGCTGGCGAAGTCTGTTGGCACCGGCTCGTGCGCTGGGGCATGACGGGTGGTACCGACAAGGCCGGGCGGCGTTATCGCTGGGTGGCTGTTCGATTGCTGTCGGCCTCGGCATTGCTGCGTTGCTGCTCTTGGGCCTTAGCGCCTGAGCCGCGCATCACGAGCAAGGCCAGCGCCTGCAAGCGCGCGATCATTGCGCCGTGCAGCAAGGCGGTCGCGCGCAAATCGTGCGGGCATGGCTGGCCCGAAACAGAGGTAGGAGCCTTGCTCGCGATGCGCCGCGCGGGCGGCGCTCGATTGACGCCCCTCAAGATCAAGTAAAGATCGCCACAGCCCGAACAAAGCCCGCAGAAGCCCGACGAATCTTGTACGGGAAACAACTGACCAGAAAACCGAACGGCGGCAGCTTTTCAAGATTGGCCAACTTCTCCATCTGCCCATACCCGATGTCGCGCCCAGCCTTGTGCCCCTCCCAGATAATCGAGGCATCGCCCGAAGCGATGAAACGTTCGCGGGTGTACTTGAACGGAGCGTCCCAGCTCCAGGCATCGGTACCGACCACCCTCACCCCCCGCTCCAACAGATAGAGCGTCGCCTCACGGCCCATTCCGACCCCAGCCTCCAGGTAACCGGGCTGGCCGAACAGGCTACCGGCGCGGGTGTTCACCAAGACGATATCCAGCGGCTGCAGTTCATGGCCGATGCGCGCCAACTCTGCCTCGACCTCGGCCGCGCTGACCACGTGACCATCGGGCAAGTGGCGCATGTCCAGTTTCACACCCGGCTGCAGGCACCACTCCAACGGCAGTTCGTCAATGCCGAAGGCCGGCTTGCCACCATCGGTGGTTGACGCGTAATGCCAGGGCGCATCCATGTGCGTCCCGCTATGGGTGGTGATCTGCAGGCGTTCGGCTGCCCAGGATTCGTCGCCCGGCAGGTCTTCCTTGCGTAGTCCGGGAAACATCGCGGCCATCTCCGGCCAGCCCTGCTGGTGGTCCATGTAGTCGATCTTCGGCAGCAGGGGCGGTGGATCGGTGTACGGGTTGTTGTCCAGGGTGACAGACAGGTCCAGCAAGCGACGTGCACTGATGCTCATGCAGGGATTCCTTTTCGATGGGTGGCGCGGTTACTGCGGCGCAGCGGCAGGTCGAGGGCATTGCGCAGCAGCGCGGCCACCGACCCGTCGTGGCAGAAACCAAGCTCGCGGGCCTGGGACGTTCGCAGCGGTGGATAGCTGCCGAACTGCGCTTGCAGTTGGGGGTCCGGGGCGAAGCTGATGCGTGCGCCGTTGGCCTCGCCAAAGCTGGTCGCCAGCCCGGCCAGCACCTGGGCGATGGATAGATGCAACACAGGCAACTGCCAGATGCGCTGGTTGCCGGGTTCTTCCAGTTCGGCAGCACGCAGCAGGTTGTCCACGCAGCAATTGGCCGACATCCACCAGGCACGTGCATCAGGCGAGACCGGGCAGGTGTAGGCGTCACCCGCCGCATAGGCATGTAGAAGGTCGCTCATGAACGCCGAACGCAAACCGTTCGGCTCACGCGGCCTGGCGACGATGCCGGGCAGGCGCAAGGCACGGCCGTCCACCTCGCCACGGCGGGACAGGTCTTGCAAGGCGATTTCGACCATGCGCTTGTGCGCCGCATAGGAAAGCTGCGGGGACGCCGGTTGGCCTTCGTCCATGCGCAGCGGCAGCTCGCCGCCGTATACCGCTACGCTGCTGGCGTACACCAGCACCGGAGGACGACAGCGATTGCGCAGCTGGTTGAGCAGTTCCAGGCTGGCTTGCAGATTCACCTGATAACCCAGCTCGTACTGCGCCTCGGCCGCGCCTCCCGGCACACTGACCAGATGGAACACCACGTCGACACCATCTGCCAGTATCCGGCGCAACAAGGCCGCGTCAGTGATGTTGCCGGTGTGGCAACGCAGGCGCGTGTCCTCGGGCAAGCCATCCAGCACCTGGTCCAGCAGCAGCAATGTCTCGATGCGCTGCCCACGCAACTGCCCCCTGCCCAACAAGCGCCGCACCAGTTGTCGACCGACGAATCCATTGGCGCCGGTGATCATCACGCGCATGGCCCGCCTCCCTGCACCACGCGCTGGTCGATGGCACCGAACAGCACTTCGCCAGAGAGGCCGCGGGCTTCCATGCGCACGCGATCGCCAAAACGCATGAAGGCCGTGCGCGGCGCCCCAGTGGCAATGGTTTCGATGGCGCGGCGCTCGGCGATGCACGCCGAGCCCACACTGCGATCGGCATTGGACACGGTGCCGGAGCCAATCAGCGTGCCGGCACTCAAACGCCGTGTCAGCGCCGCATGGGCGATCAGCTGGTGAAAGCCAAAATGCATGGTGCCCCCATGGGGGTGGCCAAACCACTGGCCATTCCACTCCACCTGCAGCGGCAGGTGCACGCGACCCTCGCGCCACGCATCGCCAAGTTCGTCCGGCGTCACCGCTACCGGTGCGAAGGTGCTGGCAGGCTTGGCCTGCAGAAAGCCAAAACCAGTCTTCATTTCCCTCGGGGCCAGAGCTCGCAGGCTGACGTCATTGAGTTGCAGCACCAGGCGCACATGCTGCAACGCCTGCTCAGCCAGGCAGCCCATGGGGACGTCATCGAGCAACACGGCAAACTCGCCTTCGAAGTCGATGCCGTGGGCTTCGCTGGGCAAAGGTATGTCCGCGCACGGGCCGAGGAAGTCGTCACTGGCGCCCTGGTAGATCAGCGGCGTGTGCTCTACGCCCTCAATGGGGTCCAGGTTGAAGGCCTTCTGCATCAGCTCGCCATGGCTGAGAAAGCAAGAGCCGTCCAACCATTGGCTGGCACGCGGCAGGGGGGCGGCCAGTCGGGTCAGGTCAAGATCGAAGCGCCCCCTGGCCGTGTTGTCGTTGAGCTGCTGATAGCGCTGCTGCAATCGGGCTTCGACCTGGGGCCAGTTCTCCAAGGCAACCTGCAAGTTGGCGGCGATGTCGCTGGCATCGACCGCTTGCCCGAGGTCACGGGCCACTACCAGCAAGCGGCCATCGCGGCTGCCGTCATCGAGTGTGGCAAGCTTCATGGCAACAGCTCCTTGAGGTCGTCGGCATAACGGCCATCGAGCAGGATGAAGACCATCCGTGCCATCTGCTCGGTGCGGTTGCTCCAGGCGTGGTTGGTGCCACGCTGGACCACGATGTCACCGCGCTTGAGGTGGACCTCGCCATCGTCCAGCACCAACCAGACCTCGCCCTCGGTGACGATGCCGTAGTCCAGGGTCTGTGTACGGTGCATCAGCTTGTGTTTCGAATCGGCCTTGCCCGTGCCGGCACCAACCTGGCCGATCTCGGCGAACACAGCCGCCGCCGCTTCAGCGCTGACCCGGTTCTGTACGCTGTCCGGCGGAATGTCCACCACCCGGATCACGCTGCCCAGCCTGCCAGGGCTCAGCTGCAGTGGCTGCGCGGTCGGGTCATCGCCGTTGTCCAGTAGCGCGGGGCTGCCGACACTGTTCCAGACCTCATAGAACAGGGTGCCGGGGACCGCCATGAGCGGGAAGTTATTTGGCGTCGGGCCGCAACTGGCGATGACCGCCTGGCCCTTGGCATCGTGGCCGGTAACGACACGTTTGAATGCAGGAAGCGATTGCATGTTGTCTCCTTTCAATTGCCGTCGCCGATGGTCGTGCCACCGTCGACAATAAGATTCTGTCCCGTGATGAACGCGCCCCCCGGCGCAGCCAGCAGCAAGGCAAGGGCTGCCACTTCTTCCGGGCGGCCGACCCGCCGCAAGGGGGTGAGCGCCAGGCGCCGCTCCAGTACCTGGGGGTTGTCGGTCAGAGGGCGGGCGAACGCGGTGTGGATGACGCCAGGGCTGATGGCATTGACGCGAATGTTCGCCGGCCCCCACTCCACCGCCAGGTTGCGCGCCAGCTGTGCGAGGCCAGCCTTGGACAGCCCATACAGGCCCAGCCCCTTGTTGCCGCGCACACCGGCGATACTGGCCATGAACACCACGCTGCCGCCGCCGCCCTCGGCCATGGCCGGTAACAGCGCGTTGGTCAGCCACAGCGCGCTGCGCAGGTTGACGGTGAAGGTCAGTTCCCAGTCGGCATCGCTAGCCGCGGCCAATGGCCCCATGTGCGGGGCGACACCGGCATTGCACACCAACGCATCGAGACGCCCGAAGTGATCCAGGCAGCGCCTAGCCAGGCCCTGTACGGCCTCGGCGTCACGCAGATCGGCGACCAGCGCGATGGCCTCGATGCCTTCCAGCGCCAGTTGCGCCACGGCGTGCTCGCAGCCCTCGGCACTCTCGCTGCTGATGGCGACACGCGCACCGGCACGCCCATACTCGCGGGCGATGGCCAGGCCGATGCCGCGGGTAGCGCCAGTGATGAGTGCAGTCTTTCCCGCCAGTGAAAACAGTTCGCTCATCGTGCACCTACCACTGCATCAGGACGTGTGCGGCGCATCATCACCAGGCACACTGGCGCCAATAGCAGTTGCCCGATGGCGATCAGCAACAGCGCGTGGGGCAATTGCGCAACCACGCCCGCCGTCAGCGCCAGCACCAGCAGCGGGCTGAGGAACTCGCCGGCGAAGATCGCCGCGGTGAATCCGCCAGTGGCGCGGCCACGCTGCTCGAAGCCGACCTGCTGCATTACCCGGGTGATCAGCGTCGGTAATAGCAGGCCCACACCCAAACCATTGATGAGCACCGCCACGACCACCGGTGCATGACTGCTGGCCAACGCCATCAGGCCACCACCGACCCCGGCGGTGGCAAAACCCAATGCCAGCAGGCGGCAAGGAGCCAGGCGCGCCAGCAGCCGGAAAGCCAGTGCGCCGGCCAACACGCCCAGTTGGTTGGCACCCATGGTCAAGCCGACGTGTTGCGGCGCATCGACATGCAGCAGTTGCAGCACGTAACCGGCCTGTACCGGGACGATGAACAGGCTGACGCCAGCCAGCCCGGTGAGCAGGTACAAAGGCGCCAAGGCTGCCCAGGGGAAACGCGATTGCGCCTTCTGCTCGCATGCGCTGCGACAGGTGCCGGGCTCCCACAGCGCGACGGCCATCAGCGGCAGGCACAGTACACCCACGGCGTAAAGCGCGAAGGGGGAACGCCAGTCGCTTTCGCCCAGCGCACCGCCCATGCCCATGAACAACGCCGCCGACAACGACGTCACCACCATCTGCAGGGCGAACAGCCGGGCTCGGCGCTGGCCGTCGAAGTAATCACCCATCAACGTCGTGCAGCAGGTCATGATCCCCGCTTCGGCCACGCCGATACCGGCGCGGCTGACGACGATCAGGGCCAATGAGTCCAGCCATAGCGGCAACAGTCCGCACAGGCTGTACAGCAGCATGCTCGCCAGCAACAGTGGTCGACGCCCGACACGGTCGGCGAGCACCCCGGCCAGCGGCGCCAGCAAGGCAATCACCAGCGCCGGCAGCGTCAACGCCACGGGCACCAGCACGGCGACTCCCGGAGTCTGGGCAAAATGCTCATGCATGCGCGGCAGGACCGGCGCTATGAGCACAGCACCCAGCACCGGCAGGCAACTGCCGAACAGCAGCAGCGCGCCCTGGATGCGTCCGGCGATACGTTCAGCGGCCATGGCTCATCTCCTCCAGTGGACGAAAGCCTGCGCTGGGTTCCAGCGCCCCTGCCCCTTCCTCGCGCTGCGTGGGCTGGGATTCATGGGCCGATGCTTTGGGGTGCTGTTCGGCACTGACCTGGCGGTGGGGCAAGAGGAAGTAAGCCAGTGCGGGCAAAAGGATCAGCGCGCCGACCATGTTCCAGACGAACATGAAGGCCAGCAGCACGCCCATGTCAGCCTGGAACTTGATCGGCGAGAAGATCCAGGTACCGACGCCGATGGCCAGGGTGATTCCGGTAAGCATCACCACCTTTCCAGTGAACAGCAGTGCGCGGTAATAGGCCTGGGACAGGCTCGCCCCTTCACGCAGCTGGCCCAGCACGATGCTCATCACGTACAGCGCGTAGTCCACGCCGATGCCGACACCCAGCGCGATCACCGGCAGGGTCGCGACCTTCACGCCTATACCGAGCGCGACCATCAGCGCTTCGCAGAGGATCGAGGTCAGCACCAGTGGCAATACCGCGCAGAGTACCGCTCGCCACGAGCGGAAGGTCGCCAGGCAGAGCAGGATTACAGCGCCGTACACCCACCACAGCATGTCGCGATTGGCCTGTTTCACCACCTGGTTGGTGGCAGCCTCGATACCCGCACTGCCAGCAGCCATCAGGAAGCTCGCCTGCTCGCTGTCGTTGGCCTGGGCGAAGCCCTGGACGCTGTCAACCACCTGCGCCAAGGTGTCGGCCTTGTGGTCGGTGAGGTAGGCGTAGAGCGTCAGCAGGCTGCAGTCGTCGTTGTATAACCCGCGCGGGGCATTGGCGGTGACCATGTTCAGGGTCGCCTGGTTGTTGACCAGGTCGTACCACTTCGGACTGCCCTCGGAAAGGCCGACCAGCACCCGGCGATTGAGCAGTGCCAGCGAGTTGGTCGAATCCACCCCCTGCAGGCCTCGCAGTTGCCAGTCCAGGTCATCCACCCGCTTGAGAGTGTCATAGGCCGAACAACCGCCGGGAGCGGTGCGCACCATCACGGCGAACACATCGCTGCTGGCGCCGTAATGCTGGGTGACGAAGGCATTGTCGCGGTTGTAGCGCGAATCGGCGCGCAACTCAGGCGCCCCCGCGTCGAGGTCGCCAACCTTCAGGTGCAGGCTGACGGCATACCCACCAGCGGCCATCAACGCCGCCACGGCGATGCAGGCACCAGCCCAGCGACGCTGGGTGAACAGGTCAAGAAAACGCCACAACGCCTGCTTGCGCGCCCCACTCGCCTGCGCTTCTTCGGCGCGCAGGCTACGCCGCGCGGCTCGGGCACTGACTCCCACGTACGAGAGCAATACCGGCAGCAGAATCAGGTTGGTGAAGATCAGCACCGCCACGCCCAGGCTGGCGATCACCGCAAGGTCCTGGATCACCTGGATCTGGATGATCATCAGCACAGCGAAACCCACCGCATCGCACAACAGCGCGGTCAACCCAGCCAGGAACAGGCGGCGGAAGGTAAAGCGCGCCGCCACCAGGCGATGCATGCCGCGTCCGATGTCCTGCATGATGCCGTTCATCTTCTGCGCGCCGTGGCTCATGCCGATGGCGAACACCAGGAACGGTACCAGCACCGAGTAAGGGTCGAGCGCGTAGCCCAGCAGCGGCAGCAGGCCGAGCTGCCAGATCACTGCCACCAACGAGCACACCACCACCAGTGCCGTGCTACGCACACAGCGGGTATACCCGTAGAGCACCACGGCGGTAATGGCGATTGCCACGGCGAAGAACAGCAGGATCTGCCGCAGGCCGTCGATCAGGTCGCCCACCACTTTGGCAAACCCGGTGATGTGGATCTGCACGCCCTGTGCCTGGAAGCGCTCGCGGAGGGTCTCAAGCTCGTGGGCGAACGCTGTGTAGTCCAGCGACTGACCGTCTGGGGTCTTCTCCAGAAGCGGCACGTAGATGATGCTCGATCGCTGGTCGAAGGCCACCAACTGGCCGATCTCGTTGGAGCGCTCGACGTTGCGCTTGAGCGCCTCCAGGCTCGCGGCGGCGCCATCGTAGCCATCGGGAATCACCGGACCGCCCTCCAGACCTTCCTCAGTCACTCCGGTCCAGCGGGTGGAAGGGGTCCACAGGGATTTCATCGCGGCGCGGTCGACGCCCGGCAGCAGGTATACCGCGTCGTTGAGCTGCTGCAGGTTGTCCAGGTAATGCTTGTCGTAGATGCTGCCGTGCGGGTTGGCCACGGCGATGCGAACGGCGTTGCCCAGCCCGGCCAGTTCCTGGCGGTGCTCCAGGTAGTTGTGAATGAATGGGTGATCCTGCGGGATCATTTTCTCGAAACTGGCGTTGAGGGTCAGGCGCGAGGCCTGCCAGCCGAGCAGCAGGGTTGCCGCCAGGCACAACAGCAGCACCCAGGCGCGATGGTTGAACAGCGCGCGCTCTAGCAGCGAGCCGGACGTGCTGTCGAAGTCATCGAGACGGCCGCTGGACGGCGCAGGTGAATTCATCGCGTGCATGGTTCAGTCCGCCGTGGTGGAAACGTTGGAAGCCGCCAGACGGCGGGTACCCGCCATTCCGACGGCGACGATGGCACCGTCTGCCGCGAGGGTGGCGGCGGTCAGCGGCAAGCCGTCGGAGACCGGCACAGGCTGCGCGGCGAAGGTGTCGATGCCGCTGCGCAGGAGCATGCCAGCCTGGTTGGCGAGCAAGAGCTGGTCACCGACGACGCGTATGCTGTTGAGCGAGGCGGGAATCGGGTTGGCCAGCGCCACGAAACTGTCTGCGCCGTCATCGGAGGCGAACAACGAGCCGCGCAATCCTCCGACCAGCAGTCGCCCGCTTGGCAGAATGGCGGCCGCGAAGTAGCTGCCATCGTAAGGGCCTTGCAGCGGTTCGAAGTGGGAACCGCTGTCGCGCGAACTCAACAGCAGGCCCTGCTCACCGGCGATGTACAGGTCGCTGCCCTGGCGCGCCAGGGCATACAGGTGCAAGCCACGTCGATTCGGCAAACGCCCCATGGCGGACTGCCAGGTCCGCCCACCATCGACAGTGCTCATGGCCAACCCGTAGGCTCCCACAGCAAGGCCGTGGCGTGCATCGGCGAAGCTCAGCGCCAGCAGCGGCTTGTCGGCGCCATCGGCGAGCAGCCGTTGCGCGGCGGCCACGCGCTGCTCGTCCGCGGATGCTTGGGCCGCTTGCAACTCCAGCGTCGCGGCGCGCTTGCCGTCAAGCTGCAAGGTCCAGTGCTCACCGCCGTCGGCGCTGTGCAACACCACCCCAGCGTGACCGACCACCCAACCGTGACGTTCATCGATGAACTGCACGGCGGTGAGGCTGACACTCACCGGTACGCTCATGGCCTGACGCCAGGTGGCGCCGTTGTCATCGCTGAGCAACACCACACCACGCTCGCCCACCGCCACCAGGCGCATACCAACCCGTGCCACGTCCTGCAGCACCGCACGCAGGGCTTGTGGCCCATGCACCGCGGGCTGCGAGAGTACATCCACGCCACTTCCGGCGAACGCCGGAGGCAGCCAGCAACAGGCGGCCAGCAGCCAGCTGTAGAGCATCTTGTTCATCGCACGCAACCTTTTGTTCTTGTAGTGGGTACAGCCCAGGCGCAGAGCCTGTTCAGCGCACGCCCTCACCGGCCATGGCGTCGGCGGTGAACACCGAGTCCTTGTAGGGCGGCACGATGCGGTACTGCTCGCTCTTGCCGGCGAACAGGTCACCTGCGAACCAGGCACCGGAGAGCAGGTCGTAGAAGCCATTGGTGAGCGTCACCACGCCAGGCAGGTCGGGTAGCACCACGGGTGACGTCCAGACCACCTTGGCCAACTGGTTTCGGGCGTCATAGCGCTCGCCCAGCACCGCGGCCCAGGTGTCTTCGTCGAGGTAGTAGGTACTGCGCGGCATCACGTGACGCTGGCCGTTCTTGAGGGTCGCCTGCACTTCCCACACGCGGTGCAGTTCCCAGCGGATGGCATCTGGGGCCAGGTGATGCGGGTCGAGCAGCGCCTCGGCGCTGGCAGCGGTAAAGACCTTATTGGCGTTGTAGGGGATGTACATTTCCTTCTTGCCCACCAGCTTCCAGTCGAAGCGGTCGAGGCGCCCGTTGAACACGTACAGCTCATCGAAACTCATCACACCGGCGGTGGCCGGGGTTGGCGTGTCGCAGCAGGCGTTGGGCAGGCGACGCACGCGGCGCTGGCCCGGCAGGTAGGTCCAGACAGCCGCTTTGTCGGCGTTAAGGTTCTCCAAGCCGGTGATGGCCTCACCGGCGCGCAGGGGTGGGCCATCGTTGGTCATGCGGATCGACCAGAACACGCCCTTGTCGCCACTGCCGCCCGGCAGGTACCAGGGCATCTGCAGGTCGGCGCGCGAGTCGTTGGTCAGCACATGCTTGCCGTCGGCGGTGGTCAGGTACTGCTTGAAGCTGGCATGCCACGACGCACCACGCCAACGCAGCAGGTGATTCCACATGGCTTGCACACCGTCGGCGGGGATCGGGAACGGAATACCTCCGGCCGCCCCTGTCGGCATCGGTCCGGCAGGGCCGTCCACAAGCGTGCCGCTGGTGGCATTGGCGAAGGTGGCGTCGTACACCGATTGTGGTGCGGCAGCGCTACGGTGGGTCGGGTAGACGTCCAGCCGGTAGCTGTCCGGGTACTTCTTGAGCATCGCCTGGATGCCTGGGGTCAGCTTGTCGGCATATTGCGCCATGTTCTGTGCAGTGATGGTCAATAGCGGTTTTTCACGGGCGAATGGATCGCCGCGCTTGCCGCCTTCCTTGTAGCCGGGGTCGGCCTGGGTATAACCGCCGGTCCAGGCCGGGATGCTGCCGTCGGCGTTACCGGCGCGCTCGCCGCCCAGCGGCGTCAAGGTGGTCTTGAGCGTGGCGGCCTGCTCGGCGGATACCGCGGCACAAGCGCCATGGGCGAACAGCAGCGAGACACTCAGGGCAGTGAACAGGGAAACGACTTTCTTGTTGTGTTTCATCGTGAAGTCCTCGGTCAGAAGGTGCGGCTGACGGTGAAGGCGATGAAGTCGCGGTCTTTGAGCGACTGTTCGAAGGTGTAATGGTTGTCGGCATCGAGGAAGGTGTTTTCCGGGCCGTAGTAGTGCGTGTAGGTCAGACCCAGGTTCCAGGTATTGAGGTAGTTGCCCTTCAGGCCGATGTTCAGGTCGCCGCCGTGGTCAGCGCCAAAACCGGTGCCCAGCGCCATGGATGCACCGTTGGTGTAGCTCGCTCCGATCGGCACCGAGAGGTCGAGGCCGGGGAAGATCTGCCGGTACATCGGCTCGAATACCAGGCGCAGGCTGGTGGCATCGCGGTCGGCATTGGGGTCGACGGCATCGGCGTTCTTGCTCACGCTCATCACCCGGTTCCAGGCGATTTCGCCAAGGAAACTGGACTCGGCAGCGATGACGTTCGGCTCCAGGCTGGCCAGCCACGAGAAGTTGGCGTGCAGAGTGCGACCGGTGGCGTAGACCGGGTTGTCGTCGTTGTCGATGACCTCCCCCGCCGCCAATGCATGCTGGTTGGTGGAAGCCAACGGCTGGTTCCAGCGCGTAGACAACTCACCTGCGAGGTTGAAGTTGCCCAGCGTGGTGGAGAAGCTGGCGCCCAGCGCCTCGATGCCTTCTGGATACACCCAGTAGAACTCGCCCGCCTTGCCGCTGACTGGGTCGAGGTTGGCGAAGTTCGGACGCACGTTCAGTTGCGGCGACTTGTCATGGAAGCGAATGGCGTAGACGCCCCAATCGACGGTCTCGGTCCGCCAGCGCAGCTGCACCCCGCCCTGCCCCGAATCCTTGGCTTCCTTGTCGTTGCCACGGAAGAATGCCAGCGGCTGGCCGCCGGGAAACACCGGCGCCCCGACGAACATGCGTTCACCGCCATCACCGAAGAAGTCGTCGGTGGAGAAGTAGCTGCCAGCCGCAGGCAAACGGTTGGCTTCCCACTCGAACTGGTAGTAAGCCCCAACGGATACATCCGGTGTCAGTTGCAACTGGCCGGAGATCTGCTGCACGGGTCGAATCAGCTCCTTGAACTGGGTGTTGGGCACCGACAGTCCCTTGACTACGTCCACCGGCGCCATGCCACCGGCAATGCCGTTCATCCCATAGAACAGGCTCTCGCCCCATTGCATGGCGTATTGGCCAAGGCGCCCGGATACCGGCATGTCGCCGATCTCGGTCTTGCCGAAGATGAAGGCGTCGAGCAACTCGCCCTTGCGTCCATGCAACGTGCGGGTGTCGTCGGTGAAGGCGTCGTAGTCGACCGAATAGCTGTTGGCGCGGTTGGGGTCGTTGTTGTCGGTGCCTTGGTTGTAGACATCGTCGTACCAGGCCGCGCCGCTGACCCGTGCACCGACGTTGTCGTAGGTGATGTCCAGCTCCGACAGCAGATCGAGGCGGTTGGAGATCAGGCCTTTGTCGAAGTTGCGGTCGCCGTCATCCAGGTTCAGCGCAGTCTGGCCCTCGGTGAGTTTGCCGCTGGCATCCTGGGTGCGCCAGGCGGCGCTGTATTTGAGCGTGTTGTCCCAGCGCACCCGCAGATCGGGGTTACCGGTCTCGAACTCGAAGGCCTGGGCCTGGCTGGTGGCCAGCGCCAGAAGCGCCAGGCCGATGGGTTTCAGCGCCGGCAGGGGCCGTGGGGTCGCACCTTTGCGAGTCAACATCGGGGTTTCCTCTTTATTGTTCTTGTCGGTCGGTGTTGGCGGAGAATCCGGTGCGCCAGCACGGGGGCGCACCGATTGCAAGGCGTCAGATCGGTCGTGCGGTGACATCCAGCATGTGCTTGACCAGGCCGATGCGGTCGAAGGAGGCGTCACCCTGGATCTCTTTCTCGCCGGCCAGCAGGGACTTCTCGCTGATGAACTTGCAGCGCTCGAAACGTCGGCCCATGAAGCGCTGCAACTGGGCGTCGAGACTGCTGCCTGCGGTGAGCTCCTCAGCCAGCACCACGGCATCCTCGATGGCCATTCCCGCACCCTGCCCCAGATGCGGCGTGGTGGCATGGGCGGCGTCGCCGATCAGCAACACGCGACCGCGATACCAGGGCTGGTCGACGAACACGGCTTCCAGCGGCTTGTACACGACCTCGCGACTGTCGCCGATTTGCTCGCGCAGCTCACCGATCAGCCCGCCGAATCCGACCAGGCGCTGGCGCAGGCCATCGGCCAGGGTGGCCGGCTCCATCCAGGGGTTGCCCGGCTCATGGGAGGTGGTGAACAGGTACATCAGGTCATCGGCCAGGGGCACCAGGCCGGCATTGCCTGACGGCCCCTGGTAGTTGGCCAGGTGGTCGATACCGGCAGCCCGCGGGAAGTTGTAACGCCACACCGACTGCCCGGTAAAACGTGGTTGGTACTGGTCACCGAACAACAGCTCGCGAATCTTCGAGTACAGCCCGTCGGCACCCACAACCAGCCCATAACGCCCCTGGCTACCATCGGTGAACAGCACGTCCACCCCTCCGCGATCCTGTTCGAAACTCTCCACCGAGGTACCCAGGCGCACCTCGGTGCCGAGTTCGATGGCGGTTTCGCTCAAGACCTTGTGCAGAGCGCGGCGGGAGATGCCGACATTGGCCGGGTACTGGGGGCCGGCCAGTCGCTGCCCGGGAATGCGCGCCAGCTGTTGGCCCTGGGCGGTATAGATGGCCACGTCTTCGAACGCGTAGGCGGCATCGAGATAGGCCTCGAGCAGGCCCAGGCGATGCATCTCACGCACGACATTACTTTGCTGAATGATGCCGACGCCATAGACGGTCCACTCGGTCTTGAGCTCGACCAGGTCGACCGCAATGCCCTTGCGACGCAGGGCAATGGCGGCGCACAACCCGCCGATCCCGCCGCCGACGACCAGCACTTTGTTCACAGTATTCATGGCATGTCTCACGTCTTGTTCTTGTTGTCCGCCCCGTCATGGGTGGCGGTCGTTTCCTGTGCCTGGGCACAGCTTCACGGCAGCGCCGGGCTTTGACCAATCGTGTCCTGGGATGCGACCTATCGCGCAGCGCGATAGATCAGTGGCCCAACTGCTCCAGCGGCACTAGCAGCCATCCGCCCGCCTCGTGGTGTTGCAGCACGTGCAAGGCCTCGCCGCGGCAAGGGCCGTGGACACAGGTACCGTCGTCGGGCCTGAAGCGCGCACCGTGCGCGTAACACACCACCCACTGGCCATCGGCACTGAGGAAACGGTCCTTGCGGTACTCCAGAGGCCCCCGCAGGTGCGGACACAGGTTGCGATACACCCGGACCTGCCCCCGGTAGCGAAGGGCGAACAGCGTGTCTTCGCCCTTGCCCTTGGGGTCGAAGCCGCGGGCCTGGCCTTCAACCAGCTCTTCGAGCCGACACAGCGCCATACGGCCCATGGCTCAGGCCTTTTTCGGGGGTGGGCCGCCGGGGGCCCATTTCTCCCGCGAGGTGAACAGGAACAACTGCGAGTTGTCCGCGGACATCGGCGCCTGGCGCGCCGCCCAGGCGTCGTCATGCTTGTCCATATCGGCGTCGTATTCGATGTGGCACCCCAACGGGCTGTTGAAATACCAGAACCAGTTGGAGCCGAGCAGGTGCCGGCCTGGGCCCCAGAAACTGGTCCAACCGTTCTGCTGGAAGCGCGTGCCGGCCAGCAACACTTCGGTGCCGCTGCCCATGTGGAAGGTAAAGTGCTCGCAGCCTTGCATGTGCGGCGGTGTCTGGATCATGAACAGGCAATGGTGATCATCCATGCCCGCGCTACGCATGAACGGGCCGACCCCGGTGAAGCTATCGGTGGTGACGAAGCCCAGGCGGTCGCGGTAAAACGCTTCGCCCTTGGCCGCATCTGGGACGAAGTACACCACGTGGGACAGCGTGCGCGGCAGCGCAGGCATGTCCGGGGTGATGCCGAGCTGGTTGAGCGGACGCTGCGGGGTGCTGCCCGGGGCGTTGGTCAGGTCCGCTGGCGCCTCGAAGGTACGCCGGCAGGTCACCTGGAAAGCGATGGCGAACCCCAGGTCATCGAAGGTATGCAGCGCGCCGCTGGCGTCGCGGCGCACTTCCCGGTCGCGGCCCAGTTCGTCGGCGATCGCTTCGAGGTCGGCCGGCTCGGCCACGCCATAGACCGTCTCGCGCAGCGATGGGGTCGGCCCCAAGGCCGGCGGCAAGCTTTCGTCATCGCCGCGACGGATGACGATCGCGGTCCCGTCCAGCGCTTCAAAACGGCCGCCGTCGGCGTCCAGGTGGACGGTGTCAAGGCCATAGTCACGCAGGCAAGCGGCACAGGCCTGGATATCGTCGACGCCGAACACCAGCGCGTCGAGACCAAGAATGTTCATGGCTACCACTCCATTGAAATTGTTATTAGGCGAGGCAGAGCTGCCGTCAGTGGGTCGTGGACGGCGCATCGGCCGCTCGACTGGAGCGCAGGTTGCGCGGCGCTGGGGTGGCATGACCAATCGCGAGTCAGGATGCGAGGCATCAGCAATCGCGATACCTGCGCGCAGGCCCATGGCGCCTGGCGTTTGCTCGGTCAAAGGCGGCTGGCGCTTGACGTATCGGCAATGCAGCGAGAAGGTATCGCGAAAATAACTACAAGAGCCGAGAGCTATCACCATGCGCTTTCACCACCTGGATCTGAACCTGCTGGTTGCCTTGGACGTCCTGCTCGAAGAGCAGAACATCACCCGCGCCGCCGAACGCCTGCACATGACCCAGTCGGCCACCAGCGGCGTGCTGGGGCGCTTGCGAACCTTTTTCGAGGACGAACTGTTGGTGCAGGTCGGCCGCAAGATGCAGCCCACGCCCTACGCCCTGGAACTGGCCAAGCCGGTGCGCGAGGTGCTGCTTACCATTCGATCCTCGATCACCGCCAAGCCCGTGTTCGAACCGGCGAGCAGCAAGCGTCACTTTCGCCTGGTGAGCTCGGACTACCTGATCAGCGTGCTGTTCGCCCAGGTCATCCAGAAGCTTCACCGGGTGGCGCCGCACATCACCTTCGAAATGATCAGCCCCGGCGACAACAGCGCCGAGCTACTGATGCGCGGTGAGGTGGACATGATGATCGTGCCCGAGCGCTACCTCATCGACGGCCATCCAGCCCAACTGCTGTTCGAGGAGGACCACGTCTGCGTCGTCTGGCGCGATAACCCGGAGGTTGGCGAGCAACTGACGCTGGAGCAGTACATGCAAATGGGCCACATCTCGGTAGGCTTCGGCCGCAACCGGCACCTGAGCATCGAGGACTGGTTCATGAACCAGTACGGCTTCAACCGCCGCCTGGAAGTGATCACCAACGACTTCAACACCCTGCCCCAACTGCTGGTGGGCACCTCGCGGATCGCTACGATGCACCGCCGCCTGGCCGAGCTGTACGCCGGTTACCTGCCCCTACGCATCCTGCCGCCACCGGTGAGGATCCCGGTGATGCGAGAGTTCATGCTGTGGCACCGCAGCATGGACGGCGACCCCATGCACCGCTGGCTGCGAGAGCGGATCTGTGACTTCATCCAGAGCGCCGAGCGACAGCCACAAGCCCTGCGCGCCACCGCCTGATCCGTAACCATCGCCCCGGCTAGCGCAACGCAGCCGGGGCATCGCGTTTGGCGATACCTTGCATCCCCGATCACGATTGGCCTCGGCCTGTCTTGTCTGCGTAACGTGCTGTCGAACCGCGCCCTGCGTGCCTGCCGCAATAGGGGCGCCGGACTCAACGACCGCAGAAGGACAACAACAATGTTCCGTTACTTCCCCACCAATTACGTCTGGAACCTTTCGGTGGACCTGGCCATCGAGATGGGCGCCCGCATGGGCGAAATCGAGGTGATGTGCGCCCCGCTGCAAGAAGCCGCCAAGCAACCCGACGCCGCCGGTACCCAGGCCTTCCGGGAAACCTGGTCGAGCATGGCCGACAAACTCTGCGCCCTGGCCGAGGAAGACGAAGCCGCCGGCCGGCGCCTGTCCGCTGGCGAGAAGTACAACCGCGCCGCGACCTACTACCTTACCTGCGAACGCCTGCAGGCCCACGCCGCTCCAGGGCGCGCGGCGCTGTACCAGCGCTTTCTGGAGACCTTCGCCCGCGGCATCGACCTGTCCCGGGAAAACTGCGAACGGGTCCAGATCCCCTACGAAGGCAAGCACCTGAGTGGTTTGCTGGTTCGCGCAGAAGGCGTCAGTGGCCCGGCACCACTGCTGGTGCAGGTCAATGGCCTGGACTCGACCAAGGAGATGAAATACCGCGTCGGCCTACCCACCTGGCTGGCCAAGCGCGGCGTGTCGTCGTTGATCATCGACCAGCCCGGCACCGGCGAAGCGCTGCGTCTGCACGGCCTGACTGCACGCTACGACAGTGAGCACTGGGCCAGCCGAGTCATGGACTGGCTGGAAACCCGCGACGATGTCGACGCCAAGCGCATCGGTATGGAAGGTGTGTCCTTGGGCGGCTACTACTGCCCCCGCGCGGTGGCCTTCGAGCCGCGCTTCGCCTGCGGGGTGGTATGGGGTGCCAACCATGACTGGCGCGACGTGCAGAAGCGCCGACTGGAGAAAGAAGGTGACTTCCCGGTGCCGCATTACTGGGCGCATGTGCGTTGGGTCTGGGGTGCCAAGGACATGGACGATTTCATGCGCATCGCCGAGAACGTGCACCTGGATGGCGTGCTCGATCGCATCCGCGTTCCGTTTCTGGTCACCCACGGCGAGCAGGACTCGCAGATCCCGCTCAAATGGGCGCACCGCACCTACGAGCAACTGGTCAATAGCCCGAAACGCGAACTGAAGATCTTCACCGCGCGCGAAGGTGGCGTACAGCACTCAAGTTTCGACAACAGCATCAATGCCGGGCACTACATCGCCGATTGGGTCGCGCAGACGCTCGGCGGGCGCACTGCTTGAGGCTTTTCGTGGTGTTAGGCGCTGCGTTTTGATGCTGGTTGAAAACGTGGGGGCATAAAAAAATCCAGTCACCGTTAAGTGACTGGATTTTTTAGGGATTTTTGGTCGGGACGGAGTGATTCGAACACTCGACCCCTTGCACCCATGCGTGTAGCAGGCCATAAACCCTGTAAACGTTGGATTAACCTCGGCTCTCGCTGCAATCGACCGCTCATGGGTGTCTGCAAGCGTTTCCAAGCGTCACGCAAATTTCACGCAGAACACTGCTGCACATCTCCGGCGTTCTGCCGCCCCTTCTCCCCTGTCAGATTGAAACCCCGCCAGGCCCTTCATGCTCGAGCGCCCACAGCCGAGCAGCCTCGGCAAACTCCAGCCATAATCGGCCGAGGGATCGACTCACCTGTCGACATAGTGATGCGCCCCAAATAGCATGCCTTAGTCCAATATTCCCGAGCTGGTAAAAATGATCTCAGATCCTGGCACACCAACTCTAGACCAGCTGAAAGTTCTCCTGACGGTCGTAGAGGTGGGAAGCTTCGCCGGTGCTGCAAGGAAACTGCATCGTGCAACGTCAGTGGTGAGCTATTCCATTTCCAATCTCGAGATGCAGCTCGGCGTATCACTTTTTGACCGCAAGACGACACGTAAACCACAGCTGACAGAGGCTGGACGCACAGTGTTGGCCGAAGCACGAACGATCATCAACGGAGTCAATGGGCTACGATCGAAGGTGTCTGGACTGTTGCACGGTCTCGAAGCAGAGGTGCATCTTGCTCTGGATGTAATGCTGCCAGCGGAGCGGGTGGTCGATGCGCTTAGGACTTTTAGACAGGTGTTTCCAACTGTGGCCTTGCATCTACATATGGAAGCGCTAGGTGCGGTCACGCAACTAGTACTTGAGAAAAAAGCCGGCATTGGGATCAGTGGCCCCCTGGACACGGGGTGGGATGGCCTTGAGCGTGTCGGCGTAGGCAGTGTTGAATTAGTACCCGTTGCAGCCCAGGCGCACCCACTTGCCCTCGCCGGCCGCAACGAGCCTGGTGCGGCAAGAAATCACGTCCAATTGGTGTTGTCAGATCGCTCAACGCTTACCGGGGACAGAGATTTTGCCGTAGTGAGCCCCCGCACCTGGCGGCTCGCAGACTTAGGCGCAAAACACATGCTACTCAAGGAAGGCATTGGCTGGGGCAACATGCCCTTACCTATGGTCCAAGCGGACCTCAATGCGGGACATCTTATCCATCTCGATCTTCCTGATTGCAAAGGCGGCTCTTACGCGTTTGACGCTATCTACCGGACTGATTCGCCGCCTGGGCCGGCTGGGCTATGGCTCATCAAACGCTTTGGCCAGCAAGCCGAAGCTCTCTAGACTTGTCGAATAAGTCGTATAAACCGTTCGATATTCTTCTGGTTTTTAGCCAGCCAGGCCCCTGTTAGGCTGTTGCTCATAGACCAGACACGCGCGCTTCGGTGCCTGGGCCTCAATAATCGCAAGACTCCGGTACTACAAAGGTGAACCTATGTGTTCAGCAGCCGAGCTTCTTCAACACCATTTCGAAATGTTTGTTGATGACCATGAAAAGTGGAAATCCCTAATCGCTCCAGACATCGTCTGGGAGCTGCCCTTCGCCCCGAGTCTCGGTCACCCGGAGAAGCTGGTCGGCCGCGAGCAAGTGCTCAATCACGTCGGATGGTTTGTCGGAGCGGTGGAGTCGTTTCGATTCCACAATCTACGTATTCAGCAATTCGCTGATCCACTATCTGCCGTCGCGCAAGTCAAGGCACAGGGGATCATCACTGAGACGGGTAAAACCTACTCACAAGATTATGTCCTGTTCGTTAGCGTTCGTGAGGGTAAGCTGACACATATTCGTGAGTACTTCGATCCTGTCCAGGCGGCTTACGCCTTGGACTCCGCCGTGGTGATGCCGGGCTAGCGGCGCTGCCGAGTGCACGAAAGAAGCAAAACTCCGACAGGCAAAGCAAGGTCGCCAAGGAGTCGAATGTCAAAAAGAGAGAAATTGGCACCGTCGAAAGCGACAACCAATTCCTGACTTGGAGACATCAAAATGACTGACTTCATCCCAACCCCAAACGAAGTGGCAGGCAAAGTGGTGCTGGTAACCGGCGCGGCTAGCGGCATCGGGAAGGCCATCGCCGAGCTCCTTCACAGCCGTGGAGCGAAAGTCATTGCCGAGGATATCGACCCGAAAGTCAACGCACTTGAACGTCCCGGCCTGGTTCCTTTCGTCGCCGATATCACCGTTGACGGTTCTGCCGAGCAAGCGGTGGCGTTGGCGGTAGAGAAGTTTGGCAAGCTGGACGTCCTGGTCAATAACGCCGGTCGCATCCTATACAAGCCCCTCGTCGAAATGACCCGTGAAGATTGGGAATGGCAGATGCAAACCAACGTGACGGGGGCGTTTCTTCATTCCCGAGAGGCGATGAAGGAGATGATGAAGAACAAGAGCGGCGCGATCGTGAACATCGCCTCGTACGCGTCCTACTTCGCATTTCCAGGTATCGCGGCCTACACCGCGTCCAAAGGCGCCTTAGCACAGTTGACTCGTACCCAGGCGCTGGAAGCGATTGAGCATGGCATTCGGGTCAATGCCATTGGCGTGGGAGATGTGGTTACCAACCTGTTGAACCACTTTATGGAAGACGGTCGTGGGTTCCTGCAAGAGCATGGCAAGTCCGCGCCGATCGGTCGAGCTGCAGCACCGGAAGAGATCGCCGAGATTGTCTCTTTCCTGGCTTCCGAGCGCGCCAGTTTCATTGTCGGTTCGGTGGTCATGGCCGATGGCGGCATGAGCGTCCCGGTAGGTTAATCCTTCGCCTTGTCCGCGTTGTGCTGCATTGGCAGCACAACGCGTTTTCTTGCTACCAGACCTATTCAACGGAGCCGTCATGACCGCACTTCGAAAATCCGACTTCCCTCTCATCAACGTTCGCCAGCATCTGGAAACCGGGCCCATAGTGCTCGTGACCTCAGCCTGGAACGGCGAAAGAAACATCATGACCATGGGCTGGCACATGATGATGCAATTCGATCCAGCCCTTGTTGGCTGCTACATCTGGTCGGGGAACCATAGCTACGAACTCATCCGCAACAGCCAGCAATGCGTGATCAACGTACCCACCCTAGAGCTGGCGGACCAAGTAGTCGCGGTGGGCAACAATACGGGCAGTGCTGTGGACAAGTTTGGCCAATTCGGTCTTACCCCGACAGCTGCGACGCGGGTTGAAGCGCCGCTGATAGCCGAGTGTTATGCCAGCTTCGAATGCCAGCTGTATGACTCGACGCTGATCGACGAGTACGGTCTGTTCATCTGGCACGTGGTCAAAGCGCATGTAGATCGCTCGGTGGAACAGCCTAGAACGCTGCACTACAGGGGAGGCGGTCAATTCATGGTGGCGGGGGAAATCTTGGACTTTCGCCAGCAATTCCGTTCCCAGAACCTCTGACTGGCGTAGCCCACTCACTATTTACGGTATTGAGTGGGCGTGACGCCAACCTCACGTTTGAACACCTGCGAAAAATGGCTTGGGCTGCTGTATCCGATCTCCAAGCCTATATCGATCACGCTCCGATCCGTTTCGACCAGGAGCTGCCGGGCTCTTGCCATCCGCAGTCTGATAAAGAACTGCGACGGGGAATAACCAGCGGCTTTTTTGAACAGCCGGCTGAAGTGGTACTCGCTCATCCCAGCTATTTCGGCCAAGTGCCCGAGATAGAATTCCTCAGCCAGATTCGCCTCCATCGCCGACAGCACACGGCGCAGCTTGTAAGCGGGCAATGCATTGCGGCGCAAGATATCGTCCGCTGAGCTGTCCAGGTAGCTGCGGGCAAGGTGAATGGCGATGCACTGGGCCAGCCCCTGAAGATAAAGAGGACTAGTCCTGTGCCCCGTCAGCTCCAGGCGAACTTGCTCCAGTAGAACGGACAACCCATCGTCACGCCCGCCCGAGACTTCACGTAGTCGAACCGCTTTCACAGACCCACCCAAGACCTCATGGATGGCTTTTTCCAGAAGCGGGATGCCGAGGTAGATATGCATGACTTCAAATGGTTCTGCACCGACTACGTTCCAGCGCATCTCGTAAGGCTGTGTCGAGGTAGTCAAGAAGAAATCACCTTTGGTTACCTGGCTACATTGCCAGTCGCCATCAAGCTCACGTTCCTGAACGGCAGCATTCCCAGAGATGATCCACACGAGCAAGGGCTCAGCTACGGCGGGCACGATAAAGCTCTCTTCCTTACGCTCCCGGTTAAAGATCTGCACCAACATATCCCGATCGGCCAGAACGTCCGAGGCGGCAAGCCGCTCACCCCGAATGTAAGCCTCCAAACCATGGGCTGAAGTCCGGTCTATGACATCCATGGAAATCGTCACCTCAGTCAGTACGCGGGCTCAAACGAGCCATCTTAGGCATTGGTCTCACAGGGTGTACGTGAAGTTCAAGCCTAGGCTTTCAACAGTGAAGGCTGTTCGCGGAACTATAGGGGACGCAAAGAACCCGCTCTGGATGCGTGTTCTTAAAGGAAAAAATCAAAAAAAAGCCGGAATGTCTCCATTCCGGCCAGCCCTTCAACGCTCGGGATAGAGAATCATCCCTGCGTGATACAGCACGTTGCTGCGAAACTCCCCGTCGGCAGTAAATCCGGTGTCATCCACATACTCGATGTGATCACCCTCTAGCCAGTATCGACCTTGGTACGCGCTTTGTTGCCCTCCGCGGGCCTCGTCATAGCGACCGCCAGGCAGGAGCTCATGGCGAATGTGACCGTCAGCCGTCACCCACATGCCAACGTATTTGTCCTGATCTCCAAGTGGTTCACCCATGGCATTTCCTCGCTGTCGACCGGACATTCAGAATGGACTTGCGGTTGGACGCACGATCAGTTCGCTGACATCGACATCCGCGGGCTGTTCTACGGCGTAGGCGATCGCCCGGGCAATCGCCGAGGCTGGAATCGCGATCTTGCGGAACTCGCGCATCTCGGCACGCCCACCCTCATCGGAAATGCTGTCGGCCAGTTCGGACTCGGTGACCCCTGGGGCAATGACGGTGACCCGGATGTCACCTCCCACCTCCTGGCGCAAACCTTCGGAAATGGCTCGTACGGCATATTTGGTAGCGCAGTACACCGCAGCGGTCGGGCTCACCGCGTAGGCTCCAATCGAGGCAATATTGATGATCTGACCGGCGCGCTGTTCTTGCATGAGCGGCAGCGTTGCGGCAATGCCATGCAGGACGCCGCGAATGTTCACATCGATCATCCGATTCCACTCATCTACCTTGAGCGCTTCGAGTTTCGAAAGCGGCATGACGCCGGCATTGTTGATCAGCACGTCGACGCGTCCGTGCAGTTCGACAGCGAAGTCGATAAAGGACTGCATGTCATCCAGGTTGGTGACATCCAGCGCCAGGACATCAGCGACACCGCCTGCTGAACGAATCTCCCTGGCCAGAGTTTCCAGGCGATCGGTGCGGCGGGCGCCCAGGACCACGCGAGCGCCTTTGCTGGCAAGCAGGCGGGCTGTCGCTTCGCCGATACCACTGCTGGCGCCGGTGATCACGATGACTTTTTGTTCGATGCCGTGCATTTTCGTACTCCTGTTTCTGGCTTAAGAGGCCACCGCCGGCAAGCAGGTGGTGAAGCAAGAGTAAGAAGACTTGGCTGGGCTGGGTTATCCGATTCCTGCGGTCAACATGCACGATCCTGCGTAAGCGGTTGGCGTTTGACGTCATGCAATGCCAGCGGGCGAAAAGCAAACACGCTTGTCTATTTCATCGAACGTAAACAACGAAATTAAGCGGCTATTCAGCTATGTGCGGCTGTTCCAAACTTACTCCTACCAGCGCTCCATTCCGGAATGCTTACATCAAGGAACGTATGCCATGCCTCACGCCACCACCATTTCAAGCTCAGCCTCTCATCCTTCGGCTGCAACAACTGGTGCCGTTGCACTATTGGGTCGCATTTTTCTGAGCGCGATCTTCATCCTCTCAGGCGTATCCAAGGTAAGCGCGCCGGCCATGATGATCGGCTACATCAGTTCAGTTGGTCTGCCGTTTCCTTCCTTAGCGCTGGCGCTTGCCATTCTTGTAGAAATAGCCGGCGGTGTAGCTCTGATCGCCGGCTATAAAACCCGTGTTGTCGCAGCAGGGTTGGCGCTTTTCAGTGTCCTCACTGCGGTGATCTTCCACAGTGCTCTGGCCGATCAAAATCAATTCATTCACTTCTTCAAGAACATCGCGATGGCCGGCGGTTTGCTGCAGATCGTGGCCTACGGCGCAGGCCGCTTCAGCGTGGACGCACGTCGCCAGTAACTGACGCGCGCTGCCAAACATCGACTAGATAAACCATACCTACAGACGGGGAAGTTCATGAAAGCTATACAAGTGGCAGAGTACGGTCAGGTTGAGCAGCTTGAGCTGATAGAGCGTGAAGAGCTGGTGCCCAACGATGACCAGGTTCTGATTGACGTTGCCGGGAGCGGAATCAATCCGATCGACTGGAAGATTCTCTCGGGGGCCATGAAGCAGTTCATCCCAATGTCCTTCCCCTATACGCCGGGTGTCGAGGTTGCTGGCACCATTGCAGCAGTTGGAAAGAATATTCATGAATACGCTGTGGGTGATGAGGTGTTCGGATTCATTGGAATAGTCGGTGGTTACGCCACTCAGGCTCTTGCAACGCCCGACAGGCTTGCGCACAAACCCGATGGGCTATCACTTCTTCACGCCGGTGGAATTCCTGCCGCAGCGCTTACTGCTTGGCAGGCGCTGCACGAACACGCCGAAATCAAGCCAGGCCAGACTGTTTTGATTCACGGAGCTGCAGGAGGGGTGGGTAGTTTCGCGGTCCAGTTAGCACGGCTGGCCGGCGCTCATGTAGTGGCAACGGGCTCAGCCAGAAACCGAGACTACCTCCAATCACTCGGCGCCCATCAGTTCATTGATTACACCGCACAACAGTTCGAGAACATCGTCAGCAATGTCGATACCGTCATTGATCTGATCGGCGGAGAAACTCAGGATCGGTCCTGGACGGTGATCAATCGCGGTGGGGCGTTAGTCTCGCCTGTCAGCACACCCAACGTGCAGAAAGCTCTTGAGTACGGCGTAGTCGGCAAAAACTTCGCAACCCGGTCGGACGGGCGCCAGTTAGCGGAGATAGCGAAATTGTTTGCTGAGAAGAAGCTACACGCCGAGGTTGAGGTCGTTCCGCTTTCCAACGCGGCTGAGGCTTTGATGCTAAGCCGGGGGGGACATACTCGCGGCAAACTGGTGTTCGATGTGAATCGGTGATTAACCTCGAAGGCCCTACGCTCGAGTGAATCTGCCAGAAGGCGGCCCTGCGCAGGAATATGCAAAAGCCTCGCAGGAACCAAATAACGGCCTGCTTATCGCCACCGTAATCTGAGCCCAAGCAGAAAGCGAGACCGCTTCTGCCGCCGGCCATCAGAGCGACCGAGCCTGCAACAAACAGGAATCCACGTCACGCTTTGCACTGACAACCGGCAACGAATCCATCGCAAATTACGGAGTCGCTGTCATGAAAACTGTACATTCAATGATGATTGGAATTGCCTTATCTGCTGTCAGTGCAAGTTCGATGGCACTGCCGGCCAAAGAAATTGGCCGTTGGACCAATCAGACCTGCAAAGAAGTGATGGCCCCCCTTGTGGTGGAGGGTGGTGCGGATCGTCTCGATGACCGCCGCGTGGCCGAGGGTGGTGCGGATCGTCTCAATGACCGCCGCGTGGCCGAGGGTGGTGCGGATCGTCTCGATGACCGCCGCGTGGCCGAGGGTGGTGCGGATCGTCTCGATGACCGCCGCGTGGCCGAGGGTGGTGCAGATCGTCTCGATGACCGCCGCGTGGCCGAGGGTGGTGCGGATCGTCTCAATGACCGCCGTGTGGCTGAGGGTGGTGCTGATCGCCTGAATGATCGCCGCGTGGCCGAGGGTGGTGCGGATCGTCTCGATGACCGTCGCGTGGCCGAGGGTGGTGCGGATCGTCTCAATGACCGCCGTGTGGCTGAGGGTGGTGCTGATCGCCTGAATGATCGCCGTGTGGCTGAAGATGGTGCGGAACGTATTAATGCCCGTCGAGTGGCTAAAGTCGATACGGATCGTGCCACCTATGCCTGACGTATATAGCCCATCCTACCGAGAGCCCGGCCCGCCGGGCTCTTGCATTTGAAGGGTGTCTATTAGCATCTACCCAAAAGACTGCGGACCAATTTATTCTCTGCAATAGAACCAGCCTAACGGGAGGTAATGGCAGTGGATGATAGGAACGAAGAGCTGACGCGTCTGAGGGCCGAGCTAGCATCAACCATGCATCGTTATGCTCCCACCTACGGCGTGTTTCAGACGGGAATTGCTCCGCTGCATTTCATACGCAGTGATACTCCAACCGATGTGATCCACACTGTACATAAGCCGGGGCTATGCATCGTTGTGCAGGGCCGTAAAGAGGTGCAGTTGTGGGAAGAAAGCTATGTCTACGACCCTTTGAACTATCTGGTCGTCTCGGTAACCCTGCCTCTAGCGGGTCAAGTGACAGAGGCATCCTCAGAAAAGCCCTATTTCTGCATCCGCCTGGATATCGATCCGGCAGAAATCGCTCAGCTGATCGCCGACGTCAGTCCTATCGGCGTGCCGAGCCAACAGCCCCACCGAGGGCTATATCTGGATAAGATCGATAGCTCCTTGCTCGATGCGATGCTGCGATTGGTACGTCTGTTGGATGTGCCATCGGATATCCCAGCGTTGGCACCGCTAGCACTCAGAGAAATTTTCTACCGGCTGCTCAAAGGCCAGCAGGGTCAGCGTTTACATGAGATAGCCATAACGGATAGCCAGACCCACCGCGTCACTCGGGCCATTGAGTGGCTGAACAACAATTATGCACAGCCCTTGCACATTGATGAGCTAGCGAGCTATGTCAATCTGAGTAACTCGACGCTTCACCATCGATTCAAGGCTGTCACCGCAATGAGTCCTTTGCAGTATCAAAAACAACTTCGCCTGCACCATGCACGCAGGTTGATGATCTCAGAGGGTATGGATGTTTCTACAGCCGGATTCAAAGTGGGCTATGAAAGTCCGTCACAGTTCAGCCGTGAATACAGCCGGATGTTTGGGGCTCCCCCGAGCCGAGATATCGCGAAGCTTCGGTCTCTCGGGTAAGGTGCTGCCGAAGGCTTGGCTAAAACAACCCTGATGACGGATATCGAGCAGAATGTGCTGCGGTACCTTATCGGCCGCTGTAATGGGTCGATAGCGGACAGTCGTGACCGGCTGCCCTCGACCCGTAGCAGCCATTCGCGGAGGAGCTATCAACCAACAGGGGACGATATTGATTGCACACCAGACGCGGCAACCGTCGCCCCCCTTATCTCCACCAAGAGGATTTTTTGAGTGTGCCCGCAGCACCGTATCGACAACGTTCTCAACTGAGCCAAGCGAAGAGGACTCGCTCACTTTGAAGCTACTCCGCGCGAAGCTCGCGCACGCCACGTCCCAGCCTTCTACGCAGCAGATTTCGCAAAGTTGCCGCATCGGAGTAGCCGACAAGTTCGGCGATTACCTCCAGCTCTTGGCCTTCAGCCACGAGCTGCTTAGCCCGCTCCACGCGAAGGTCTTGGAAAAATGCTAGCGGGGATTTTCCCAGTACCGCTTCAGAGCGGCGCTGCAATGTACGTGGATGTATGTGCAGCGCTGCTGCTGCGTGTTGCAATGAAAACCCACTGGCGAGATTTGTACGCGCCCAGCGTTCGAAGCGCTCGATCAGGGGATCGGCGTGGGCCAGGTAATCGGGAATGATGTATTGCGCTTGCGATGAGCGCGAGTCAATCAGCAGGAAGCGCGCCACTTGCGATGCGAGTTCTGGGCTAGCCTGGCGCACCAGCCATAGCGCCAGGTCGAGATGCCCCATGGCAGCCCCTGCGGTAGCTACGCCGGCGGATGCGACCACCATGCGCGTATCATCGAGGTGCACGCTTGGGTAGCGCTGCCGGAACAACGGGGCCAACGACCAGGTTGTCGTCGCAGGTCGTGCGTCCAGTAACCCGGCGTCCGCGAGAATGAAGGTACCCAGGCACGCTGCTGCGATGCCAATGCCTTCTTCATGCCACCGGCACAGTTGAACCTTGGCTTCCATGACGTCGCGGCGACTCAGCGCTTGAATCAACAGTTCCGGTTGCTTGGTGTTCAGTGCTGGAACCACCACCCAGTCCGGGCGACGGGCTGGGGTTTCAACTGTTGCCTTCAGTCCCAGGGCGGTACGTATGCGCCTGCGCACGCCTATGAGCCTGATATCGAAAGGTTGCGCGCCTGGTTTGCCCGCTGCGGCCAGTTCATTAGCGGTGGAAAGCGTATCCATCAGAGCGGCGAGCCCGGTATCGAATACACCGTCGAGGGCAAGAATGTCGATCTTCATGTCGTAAACGATCCTAAAAATGTCATTTAAGAACATAGCCCAACCACCCCGGAGGGGACAGACTTTCTCCATTCCGGCTTCTTCCCGGCCTTGGCCAGGCCACCCCATCGAGCTCCACCATGAAACCAACCGCAGAACTCTTCTTCCTTACGCTAACCGCATTACTTACAGGCTTAATGTGGGCTCCCTACATACTCGCGAGAATTCGCACGCGCGGGTTACTGGTCACCATGGGCAACCCCGTCTTGGGCGTTGCTCCAGAGGCGGAACCGGAGTGGTCGCGGCGTGCTCGCCTAGCTCACGCCAATGCGATCGAGAACCTTGCAGTGTTTGCCCCCCTAGTCCTAGTGGCCGCGCTCTTGGGCATTAGTACCCCAGCGACGGTGTTCGCCACCAAGCTATACATGGCCGCGCGCGTTGCTCACTACCTCGTGTATTCAGCAGGCATCCCGGTGGTTCGTACGTTGGCGTTTTTCGCCGGTGTAGCAGCGATGTTGATATTCGCTTTCACGCTGCTCAGTCACCTGGCTTGATTTCCCATTCTGCTACCGGAAAAGACACCATGAATGCTACTTACAGTGCACTCGACAACCCTGTTTGGAATGCAGTGAGTAAGGTGCAGCGCCAACTCAGCCTGACCAATTCCCTCGCCTGTCGCTATTTGCCCGCAGTCGCGCCTTTCGCGGCCACTTCCACGCTGACTGCTGAAGCGTTCCAGCAGCTTCGCGAGCTCATGGGCCAGGATGATCAAGTTATCGTGCAGTCGCTCACCACTCTGCCCCCCACCGAAGGTTTGAACCTGACCAGGCTGGGTGTTGTCCGGCAGATGATTGCACTGGGAATGCCATCTGGAGTGCAGGAAGACAACCTGCTTAGACTAGGCAAGGGTGACGTAGGTGACATGCTACGCCTTGCTCAGTCGACGCGCCCGGGCCCCTTTGGCAAACGCACACTTGAGATGGGCAACTACCTAGGCATTCGCGACCAAGGCCGCTTAATAGCAATGGCGGGCGAGCGCATGCGCCTGGAAGGATTCGTCGAAATTAGCGCGGTTTGTGTGGAGGGCACCCATCGCGGCCAGGGGTTGGCGGGCCTCCTGATGAACGCACTGCGGAGGAATATTGTATCGAGGGGGGAGATCCCTTTCTTGCATGTCCTCGACGACAACAAATCCGCCCTATCTCTCTACCGCCGCCTGGGGTTTGAAGACCGGGAGGAGTTTCTTCTCTATCGTCTGGACCACTGCGCCTAGGGGAACGCTAGCGAGCATCGGATGCGCAGAGCAGAGCGTCCGCTTCTGGCCGGTAGCTGCCCCCTGTGAGGGGCAGCTATGGGTCGAAGGCGGACGCTCGCGATTGACTGCGTTCAAAATAAGCTGGCATATGTCTCGGATTGAATGAGTGTGACTTACTCCCAGAATGGTGGGCAGACTAATCCCCTTCTCGTATCATTGCTCCTCCTCATCTGGAATGATTTTCGTGAAGCCTTCACCTGGAAGTGTCTCGCCGACCCAATCGAATTCTAATGGACCGAAATGGGATGCCGGAGAAGCTGTAAGCCAGCTTTCCTGGGACGACTTGCGTATCATCAAAACGCTGAGTGACTGTAGCAACCGCGCGGCCACGGCCAAGAAGCTCGGCATCAATGTGTCCACCGTCTCGCGCCGGGTCGCGCAGGTTGAGAAGACGCTTGGGGTCGCGCTGTTCGATCATCGTAAGGCGGGTATCTGCTGACTGCCGAGGGTACCGAACTGCGTGCACTGGCCGAGCGCGTTGAACTGGACATCGTCAGTGTCACCCGCAGGGTTTCCCGCGCCGGCCAAGGCCCGCTGGGGAAACTGCGAATCACCACCAGCGACTCGCTGCTGCTGTACTTTCTAACGCCGATCATCGCGGACTTCAAAGCCCTCAATGAGGGGATCACCGTTGAGGTATTAGTCGGCAACCAGACGTTGAGTTTGGCGAGGGACGAGTCGGACATTGCGATACGTGCGACCAAAAAACCGGCAGATACCCTAGTGGGTCGCAAGCTCGCCAACATCGCCTGGGCGCCGTATCGCAGCGTCAAGCAGGCAGCGATTGCCGACCCCTTCGCTGAGGGGCAGTCGTGGGTATCCTACTCGGGAGGCCTGTGCGGATTGAAGGCAACGAGCTACGTCGAATGTCGGGTGCCCTCTGAGTTCATCTCCTACCGCACCGATTCCGTGGCGGCTGCGAGCGCGGCTATTGCAGCAGGTCTCGGTTTTGGCTTCCTCCCCTGCATGCTGGGCGACATTACCCCAGGATTGGTTCGGGCAGCTTCAGGATGAGCTATGGTTGCTTACCCACCAGGACATCAGGAAATCCTGGCGGGTGAAAGCATTCATGACGTTCTGCGCCGCTGCCGTGGCCGACCTCAAACCGCTGGTCGAAGGTCAGCAGGCCATCCCGGTTTCATAGCGGAAACCGGGAGCACCGTTCATTTGGCGTGGGCGCCGATGACAGCTCGACACACGATCTCAATCAGCTGGGGACGCTGGGCGAGCCGCGATACACCGATGATATTGCTGGCCGCCTGCGGGCGTTCTGTGCCGTAAGCTGCCTTACGCACCTTGCCGACGACCGCAAATGCAGCGTCCATGTCCAGCACATATAGCGTTTCCTCAACGACATCCTGCATCGTGGCGCCATACAGGGCGAGCAACTTGGCAATGTTGTCGTAGGAAACCCGCATCTGTTCGCCCATTGACGAAAAATCGCTCGGACGACCGTCAGCATCTAGTGGCGCCGGCGCTACCAGGTTGCCTTCTTCGTCATGGTTGAACTGCCCCGAGATGAAAATCTCGTTCCCGACTCGCCGCGCCTGCGGATAGCCGTAGCCCTCTTCCCATGGAACGCCCCAGTAGGCGGTGTCGTCGTTGAAAGGTCGTGAAGCGGCCATTGGATTCTCCTTGGCGAAAAATGGATCGACGTGATCCGACTGGCCGAGATCCTAGCACCGGATTGGACGCTACCTGTGGTGCAGTTTTGCTCCCTCAAGAGCGCAACAATGCGCCGCCGTTTCACTGAGTGTTTCGCTATCTTGTGCTGGCACTCGGCGACAACCCGCCGGGGAAACTCTCGCCACCGTTCAACAAAAGGGAAGAACAATGAGCAATCCACACACTGAAGTCCTGACCCCGCTCAACAGCCAACTGATCTTCATCGATCAGCAACCGCAGATGGCTTTTGGCGTACAAAGCATTGACCGGCAGACGTTGAAGAACAACACCGTGGGCCTGGCCAAAGCAGCCAAGATCTTCAATGTCCCCACCATCTTCACCACGGTCGAAACCGAGAGTTTCTCCGGCCATACCTACCCCGAACTGCTCGCGGTATTCCCTGATGCGCCGTTGCTGGAGCGCACCTCCATGAACTCCTGGGACGACCAGAAGGTTCGCGACGCGCTGAAAAAGAACGGTCGGAACAAGATCATTGTTTCGGGCCTGTGGACTGAGGTCTGCAACACCACCTTCGCACTGTCCGCCATGCACGATGCGGGCTACGAGATCTACATGGTTGCCGACGCTTCCGGCGGCACGACCAAGGAAGCACACGACTACGCCATGCAGCGCATGATCCAGGCGGGCGTAGTGCCAGTAACCTGGCAACAGGTGCTGCTGGAGTGGCAGCGCGACTGGAAAAACCGCGACACCTACGATGCGGTCATGGAACTGGTCAAAGAGCATTCGGGTGCCTACGGCATGGGCGTCGACTACGCCTACACCATGGTGCACAAAGCGCCAGAGCGTGTTCAGCACGGTCCTACCTTGGCGCCCGAGGCCGCATCGATCTGAGACCTGATCAGCCCCAAAGTTGATTTTATGCTCAACAAGCGGGGCCGGAACGAACCGATCCGGACGATCAGTCATGACGGAGTGTTTGAAGCTTCAGAAGATGCTTCACCGAATAGTGCCGCCCGGATCAATTCATCTTCAGATTTTTTCAGGACGAATTGATCTCCATGAACAGTGCTAAAGGCATCGTTATAGCCTCCGTCGCGATTAAGTCAAAGGGGGCGGCTTAAACCATGGCAAGTCAAAACGGCCAAGCAGCTGATGTTGGATCATCTGGATATCGGCATTTCGGTCACCGCACTTGCGGAAGCATGCGGACTGTCGCGCAGCTATTTCTCGCGCAGGTTCAAGGAATCCAGACAGGTCTCTCCTCAGCAGTGGTTGCGTGAGCAGCGGCTGAGGAAGAGTAAAGAACTGCTAGAGACATCGACGATGATGCTCGCCGAGATCGCCCTAGAGTGCGGCTTCTACGATCAGCCACATTTCTGCCGAGCGTTTATGAAATCCGAAGGCCTAACGCCTCAGGCATGGCAGCAACAGGTGGCTTAGCCGGAACTGTGTGCCGCTAAATTCGGCGTATACTGCCTTCGTAGATTTCGCTTGCTAGCTCTCCTTTCCGGCATAGATGTGGTACTAAGGTACTACGGTTCTCCAAGACAATTTCCTGAAGGACCGCTATGGGTCGAAAGCAGTCAGTCGTGAGCGACCGCTTCCGACCCACAGCTGCCGGTCAGCACCGGCAGAAATCGGCCAGAAGCTGCCCATCCGCTCTTCGAATGCTACGCTCTGCGGTATCCGAATGACCCTTTACTACTTCTACAACCGTTGCGTGTTTGTTGGAGATCTACATGGAAACCATCGCACGGGCATTGATCCTTGCCTGCAAACATATTGACGACCGGCATAAGGTCGAAAACGATGATGACGTAGCGGTGCTTGAGGCAATTGCTGCTGAACTGAACGACGCATCCAAAGCGGAAATAAATTGCTTGATTGAGACGGCGAAAAAGCTTGAAGTGGAAGCTTGGCCTGAAGAAATGGGAATTATCTAACACTGCGTATTCGATAGGTCATGAACTACAGCTTTTGGACGAAAGCGGTCCATGTCGGAGGTCTGCTTTGGGTCGAAAGCGGTCACCCACGACCGGCTGCATTCGACCCAAAGCAGCCCTTTGGGGTGGGTAGCTCACTACCTTGTTTCCCACGATTTTCGGCCACAGGCGATCCGTGCGAACTTAGTCAACGGCATACCTTTCACGCCGGGTGGAGAAGTGATTCAGCGATTTTCTGGGCCTTCGCCCTGGTGATTCCTTGAACCTGATCGGTCAACAAAGGGTGATCTTCACCTCTTCCCTGCTGCAACTTAAGAGTCGGACGAAGCCCTTCGGGCTGCAAATACACGTTCACCGCAAAGGGACCGCCCGGGGGGTAGCTCGGAATGTCGTTGGCCAACCACCCGAAAAAACCGTCGCCATCTGCCGGATCACTGCGAGTCTCTAAATAACGGCTATAGCTTTTTTCCGAAACCGACACCCAAACACCCCAAATAAAGGGTTCGCTGACACCGTGAATCGGGATTTCCAATACCGAACGGATGAAGAAATCCGTGCGTCCCTCGAGCGTAACTGTGCATAGATCATCATTGATCCAGCCACACGACGCCTTTTGCTCATCCGTCAACCACTGATAATACGCCGGTGCAGCGAAACCAAATGACGGAGACCCTTCATGGACCTCATCACAACACTCGCACCGATAGGCAAAAATCGCCGCCATTGTAGATCCTTAGCATTCCTTGGCCTTTAATGTACGGCAGCCTAACAAACAGAGCGCACTTCGGCTATGGGGCGATAGCTACCGGTCGAGAATGACCGCTATCGACCCTAAGCAGACGTTCGCCAAGGGCGGCTTCTGGCCAGAAGCAGTCGATGCTCTACAACAACAGGTGCGATACAGTATTAACGCGCCCAGGCAGCAAGACTATTTGCCTGCTGATCTGCCTTGCTCTTGAAAAAATCCCTGAGGTGTTCAATGAAGAAGGACACTTTGGCAGATAAATTCAGGCGCTCCAAGTAAACGGCATAGATGTCTGCCGGAGGCGTTTCATAGTCCCCTAGCACCTCCTCAAGCCTTCCGGATCGTAAATGATCAGCTAGGTTCCACTCCGCTCGCATGAGTATCCCATGCCCCTCCAAGGCCCAGTTCAAAGCGACCTCACCGTCATTGGTACTCAAGCCACCATGAACCTTTATGGACTCGATTTGCTTACCTCGACTCAATCGCCAAGTGCCAAATGCCACATCGTTTTGCCGCAACACTATGCAGTTATGCTTCATGAGATCACGTGGAGACTCCGGTCTGCCGAAGGTGTCGAGATAACCCGGTGTGGCACAGAGCCGTCGGCGGTTGGTGGCAATCTTTCGAGCAATCAGTCTGGAGTCCGGTAGCTCACCGAAACGAATGGCTACATCGATCGCGTCATCAGGAAGATGGATAGGACGGTCGCTTAGGTGCAGCTGGACCTCCACCTCAGGGTAACGCTTGGCAAAGGATGAAATTGCCGGCCCTACATGTGTACGCCCAAAGCCAAGAGGCGCATTCACCCGCAGCAAACCCTTCGGTTCGGCGCGGCTGCTTGAGACCTGCCTCTCCATCTCTTCAATCTCCCCAAGGATCCGTTTGGCATTAACCAGATAGGTCTCACCTTCCGCCGTAAGGCTGATGCTGCGTGTCGTCCGATTAAGCAAGCGCACCCCAAGGCGCTTTTCCAATTGCGCAAGACGCTTCGTCACTGCAGGTGGAGTGAGGTTCAGCTCGCGAGCGGTGGCCGCCAGACTGCCGGCCCCGATCAGCTGACTAAAGAAAGCAAGCTCAGACACCGGGTTCACAATTAACTCCAGGTAAACAATGAGTTTAATTTCATTGTATTACACCGTTCTGAAAAAACCATTACTTTAGGCCTGCGTGATTAACCACAAAAAATCTGGGCTATTAGCTGCCAGCCTGTGAGGTTTTCCTCCCGCTACGTAGCCCAGTCGCCACATAAATCCGACTCACAACAATAATTCGGAGACGGCAATGGCCAAGCGATTGGTAGGTAAGTTGTACGTGCAGGTTCTGATTGGGGTCTCGATCGGCATCCTGTTAGGCGTGTTCTGGCCGCAGGTCGGCGTGGACATGAAGCCGCTGGGTGATGCGTTTATCAAGCTGATCAAGATGGTGTTCGCGCCCATCATCTTTGCGACGGTGGTGCTGGGCATCGCCAAAATGGAAAACATGAAAGAGTTGGGTCGGGTCGGTGTGCGCGCCCTGATCTACTTCGAGGTACTGTCAACTTTTGCTCTCGTTCTGGGCCTGATTGTTGTCAATTTGGTGCAACCGGGACAAGGGATGAACGTCGACCCAGCCACCCTAGACACCCAGGCAATTTCCACTTACACCTCAGCCGCAGCCACTGGCACCGGCGGTTTCACCGACTTCCTACTCCATCTGATTCCCGGCAGCGTAGTCGACGCCTTTGCCAAGAATGAGATCCTGCAGATCCTGCTTTTCTCTTCCTTGCTGGGCATTGCCCTGGCAAATCTCGGCGAACGCGGCAAGCCGGTCGTTGACGTGCTGGAAGCCTTCTCCCACGGCATGTTCTACATCGTAGGCTTGGTCATGCGCGTCGCGCCAATGGCAGCCTGTGGCGCAATGGCGTTTACCGTAGGAAAGTACGGCTTGGGCTCAATCGCGTCGCTGGGCAAACTGATGGCGACCATGTACCTGACTTGCTTCCTGTTCGTGGTGATCATCCTCGGCAGCATCGCGCGGATGTCGGGCTTCAGCTTGTGGAAGTTTCTCAAGTACCTGCGCGAAGAACTGTTCACCGTGCTCGGCACCAGCTCATCTGAGTCGGTAGTCCCTCAAATGATGAACAAGCTGGAAAAGGTCGGAGTGTCTAAGCCTGTCGTCGGCCTGGTTATCCCTTCCGGCCTCACCTTCAATCCTGACGGCCAGTGCATCTATTACACCATGGCCGCGATCTTCATCGCCCAAGCCACCAACACTCCATTGTCCCTGATGGATCAACTGATCGTACTTGGCGTGCTGCTGCTCACTTCCAAGGGTTCGGCAGGGGTAACTGGCTCAGGCTTTATCACTCTCGCTGCGACCTTGGCAACCATGGACAACATACCGGTAGCGGGCATGGTGCTGCTGCTCGGCGTCGATCGTTTCATGTCCGAGGCTCGCGCTATCACCAACACCATCGGCAACGCGGTCGGAACGATGGCCATCGCGAAGTGGGTTGGTGCACTTGATAGCGACCGGATGAATCAGGTTCTGGATGGCAAGGCCTGCGCTGAACCAGAGAAAGAAGAGTTACAGGGGACGGCTCCAGTAGCTGCCGTCAGCCCTGAAAAAAAACACCTTGTGATGCACTGAGGAAATAACCGTGGATACCATAGATAAAGAAGCAGCCGTCTCATCGCTGACCGACACTCTGGCCAAGTTCACTGCCTATATTGGCAAACGCCTGCCCAAAGACGTGAAGGAAAAAACGGCCAAGCTGCGTGCAGCAGAAACCAATCCGCTGGCCATTGCCGTGTACGACTCGATGGCCGACAACCAAGAATACGCCGACAAGCTCAACCGCCCCAGTTGCCAAGACACCGGCGTTATCCAGTACTTCATCTCGGCCGGCGCGCGTTTCCCGTTGCTCGGTGAAATGGAAGGCATCCTCGAAAACGCTACCAAGGAAGCCACCATCCACGGGCCCCTGCGCCACAACGCGGTGGAAACCTTCATCGAGAAGAACACGGGCACCAACACCGGCTCGAAGATCCCCTGGCTGGACTGGGAAATCATCCCCGATGCCGACTACGCCATCGTCGACGTGTACATGGCCGGTGGCGGTTGCACGTTGCCGGGTTCGGCCAAGGTACTGATGCCAGGCCAAGGCTATGAAGGGGTGACTGAGTTTGTCTTCGATGTAATCACCTCCCGTGGTGTAAACGCCTGCCCACCTTTGCTTGTAGGCGTGGGTGTCTCCACATCGGTGGAGACCGCAGCACGCCTATCGAAGAAGGCCATCCTCCGCGAAGTCGACTCCAGCCACCCTAACGAAAGCGCGGCAATGATGGAAAAGCTGCTGGAAGAAGGTCTTAACGAAATCGGCATCGGCCCGCAGGGACTGACCGGCAACAGCAGCGTTATGGGCGTGAACATCGAGTCTTCGGCGCGTCACCCCTCGACCATTGGCGTGGCTGTGTCCACCGGTTGCTGGGCACACCGCCGCGGCAAGATCCGCATCAACGCCGACCTGACCTATGACATCCTCTCCCACGAAGGGGTAGTACTGTGAAAAAGATCATCAATACCCCTATCAGCGACGAAGATCTGGCCAACCTCAACGTCGGCGATGTGGTTTACCTCACCGGCCAACTGGTGACCTGCCGTGACGTCGCCCACCGCCGCCTCATCGAGCTGGGCCGCGAGCTGCCTGTTGACCTTCGTGGCGGCGCCATTTTCCACGCTGGCCCAATCGTCAAGAAGAAAGAAGACGGCAGCTTCGAAATGGTGTCCATCGGCCCTACTACCAGCATGCGCATGGAAAAATTCGAGAAGCAGTTCATCGAGCAGACCGGTGTCAAGCTGATCGTAGGCAAGGGCGGTATGGGGCCAGAGACCACCACCGGGTGCCTGGAGAACAAAGCCGTACACGCAGTATTCCCCGGTGGCTGCGCAGTACTGGCCGCCACCCAGGTCGAGGAAATTGAGCGTGCTGAATGGCAGGATTTGGGCATGCCGGAGACCCTGTGGGTCAACCGAGTGCGTGAGTTCGGGCCTCTGATCATCTCCATCGACACCAAGGGCAACAACCTGTTCGAGCAAAACAAGGCACGCTTCAACGAACGCAAAGGTGCGGTCATCGAGAAGATCAATAGCCAAGTTCGTTTCATCAAGTGACGAGCATGGGCAGTTCAGCGAATACGCCTGATCTGCCCGTCTTTCAACCGCTTAACGGCACTGATCGATAACTTCGAACACTCAACATAAATCCTGGCACGCCCTCAATTGACGCCTCATTAGATAATTTTAAGGGATCGCTATGCGAAACCGTTCCCATCATGATTTACGTAATGACTTCCGCAGAGTACTTCAAGGTCAAATATGTATTAGCACAGCTTCAGTGTTTGATCCCTTGTCGGCTCGCATAGCTGCAGACCTTGGTTTTGAAGTGGGGATCTTAGGTGGCTCAGTGGCATCTCTACAGGTATTAGGCGCCCCAGACGTCACTTTAATCACGCTGAGCGAGTTTGCAGAACAGGCTGCACGTATCGGGAGAGTAGCCCGTTTACCGATTATTGCCGATGCTGATCACGGTTATGGTAATGCCCTGAACGTGATGCGCACAGTTGCGGAGCTAGAGCGGTCTGGCGTTGCAGCGCTTACGATCGAAGATACACTCCTGCCTGCGCGCTTCGGGGGACGACCGGTCGAGCTTATAGCTATTGATGAAGCGGTAGGTAAAATACGTGCGGCTAAAGAAGCAAGAGTGGATGCGTCGCTAGCGATAATCGCCCGCACCCATGCAGGTGCCCAGCCTTTATCAGATGTCATTAAACGAACCCGGGCATTTGAAAGCTCCGGTGCCGATGCCATTTGCCTCGTGGGAGTGAAGGACTTTGAAAGTCTCGCAGCTATCGCAGACGGCCTAAGCACTCCGATCATGCTCATAACCTATGGTAACAGCGAGTTGCGAGATGCACCTGGCCTAGCAGACCTTGGCACTCGCATCGTAGTGGACGGACACACAGCCTACTTTGTAGCTGTTCAGGCAACGTTTGAAAGCCTGCGGGCACAGCGTAACCAAAATGATATTGTAAGTAGTTGCGCTGCTACGCTTGTAAAAAAATACTGCTTGCAGGAAGTTTACAGTGATCAAGCCGCAATGCTTATGCAGTTTCCCCGTACATAAGCAAACCAGAAGCCTTTTCTGGATGTCTACGTAGTGTGAGTAGCCTTACTATGGGCCAACCGACAGGGAGGCAAATAGCGAGAAAAAACCTTCATTCAGTAAATCAAGCAAGCTCATACTTCCGTTTGCTGGGCGATGGAAGCTACTGTAGCGTCTGACAAGCCTGCGCTACGGCGTTACCAACCGCCTATTTGATAGCTCGCAACGTTGCAGAAAGTGGTATGCAGACGGTTGCGAATGGCAGCTATGGGTCGAAAGCGGCCTAGGCTCTGTGTGAAAAGTCTTGAGACGAAGGTCAGGCAAGGCGAAAACAGCCGAGGAAGCGGAGTTTACGGGTTGTAAATGAGCATTCCGAGGCTGTTTTCAACGCAGCATCACCGAGTATCAAGGCTTTTCGTACAGAGCCTAGGGTGAACGGCTGCTCTCGACGAGACACCTCAGGGGATGTTCACACCCCAATCACCGCTTCAACTTCTGCCTTGCATTGAAGTAACGCCGCCTTCAGCGCTTCCAGATTGGTGTGGAAGCGCAGTGCCGGGACTGCCAGCGAGATGGCATAGTGCTCCGATAACCCGCTGCGAATTTGCACGCCGATACCGCAAACACCCTGGGCGTGCTCTTCCTGATCGATGGCCCACCCTTGTCGTCTGGCGACACTCACTTCCTCCATCAGCACATTGAGAGAGACGATGGTCGACGCTGTGCGACGTTCAAGGGGTGCCGTCAGCATCTGGGTCAAGAGCGCTTCCGAGAATGCGCTCAGCAGTGCTTTGCCATGCGCGGTGCAATGGATCGGAAATGCTGTTCCCACCGGAGAAACGACGCGCAGTTCCTGATCCGAGGGATATTGATCCACGGAAATGGCATGAAGCCCTTTGTACACGGAGACATCGACAGTCTCACGTGTACGCCGCCCGAGGCTCTCGACATAAGGCCGGGCAATCGCCACCAGATCTGTGTGGGCAGACGCCGCAAGCCGAACAAGTGCAGGCCCCAGACGAATCCCCGAGCTTCCGGTAATCACCATCTGCTGAGCTTCCAGCGCCGTCACGATGCGATGCACTGTCGTGCGCGGCAACCCGGACGCCTTGGCAACCTGGCTCAGGCTCAATCCATCGCGCTGATTTTCCAGCGTTTTCAACACCGCAGCGGCACGCGCGATGACTTGCTTTCCAGCACCCTCTCCCTCAGATGTCACCTCTTCCCCCTTTACCATTCGTCGATCCTCTCGTTGACATCGACAGGATAACCCAACATGCTCTGTTCCGTTATTCGGATATTTGTTCCACCAAACGGACACCCCATGAATCCACCACTTTCTCGATCAGGATCTCTCGTGCTACTGGCAGTCGCGTCGCTGACCATCATGGTCGGGTGCGTCATCGTCCCGGGACTGCCTACCATTGCTCACAAACTGGGCTTCGGTAGCGCTGCCAGTTGGCTGGTTACTGTCCCGTCGCTGGGTGTCATCGTCTTTGGGCCAATGGCGGGCAAACTCATCGACCGAATCGGGCTATACAAGAGTTTGTGCTTTGGCCTGTTTGCCTACGGGCTATTAGGCATGGTGGGCTTCATTTTTCACGGCCCAGCGATATTCGTAGACCGACTCCTTCTGGGAGGATCGACGGCCATGATCATGGCCGCCGGAACCGGGCTGATCTCGGAGTTCTACGAAGGCAATGCCCGGTTGAACATGATTGCCATGCAAGGCATGTCAATCGAGCTGGGCGGCGTGCTCTTTCTCTCTGCAGCCGGTCTTCTGGCAAACGTGGGATGGCAGTGGCCATTCGCGCTGTACCTGTGCGCGTGGGGGCTGCTTGTGCTGGTGCTGGTATGCGTCCCTCAGCCTTCCGTTACCAGGCACTCGACGGAAGCAGGCGAGATCACTCGTACCCCCTCGGTTGCGCTGAGGCTTGTGTATGCGTTAGCCACGCTCTCCATGATCGTATTCTTCAGCGCCATCATCATGCTGCCACTGCGGTTGCATGGCATTGGTCTCAATGAAGCCCAGGTCGGGTACTTTCTGTCTGGTGTGTCACTGGTTGCGGTGGGGGCAGCGGCCGTCATGCCCATTGCTGCCCGCAAGGCAGGCGAACACGGAACACTGATTTTCGGATTGGCTTTTTACGCGCTGGCGCACTTGGCGTTTGTGACCGCAGAGGACCTGACGTTGATGATCGAGGGCGGACTTTGCCTTGGTCTAGGATTTGGGCTCACCGTGCCATTGCTCAACCACATGACCATCGAGCTCAGTCATGCTGCCCAGCGGGGACGTAATCTGGCCTGGCTTTCTGTAGCAATCTTCGGCGGGCAGTTCCTTTCTTCGTTCATTGAGTTCGTGCCAGGGGGGCGATCCGATGGATTTCTGTGCGCAGCCGGCATGGCGTTGATCGCGTGTGCAATTGTGGCAGGTAGTGCCACCCGGCGCAGATTCAGACCCACTCCCTGAAGCGCTTGGCCTGCCCATGAACTTTTATTCCGACGCTAGGCTGGGCACCTATCGGGTATCGGCGTCCCAACGACGGAAAGATGCGGCTGCCCAGCTCAACACCGCTGCGCGGGGGTGGCTTGATAACCGAGTTCCTGGCGAAAGTAAAGTGACATTGGGAGAGCTTCTGAGCACCTATGAGCGGGATGTTCTCCAACCTCGGGTGCTTGCAAACGCTACGCTTGACCGGTATGCCGTCAGATTCAAGCAGATCAGAAATACTTTCGGCGAGCGCTCCATAGACCAGATCACTATCAGGATGATTGCCGAGTTCCTTGAGCCGCTGACCCCGCGGGCAGGCAACCAGGCGCGGGCAATTCTGATCGACCTATTCAATCATGCCGCTGCTAAAGGCCTGTGCCCGGACATTCCTGCAGCCAGCACAATTCCAAAAATCGTAAAGAAGCAGCGCAAGCGACACACGCTAGAAGGCCTGAAAGCAATCCGCGATGGCTCCCCGCGCTGGCTGAATGACGCCATCGATCTTGCAGTCATCACCGCGCAACGACGAGGCGACATTCTCGATATGAAATCCGAAGACGTGCGTGAGGGTTACCTGTATGTAGTACAGAAGAAAACAGAGAAGGCTGTGCTCCGAAGTCGAAGCCGACCTGGATAGTGGCGAGATCGCTAGGTAGGTTTGCGCTCATTTTGCGCAGTGCCGCGCATAAAAAAATCCAGTCACCGTTAAGTGACTGGATTTTTTAGGGATTTTTGGTCGGGACGGAGTGATTCGAACACTCGACCCCTTGCACCCCATGCAAGTGCGCTACCGGGCTGCGCTACGCCCCGACTCTATTCTCGATACCGCTGAGAACGATGAAGAATCTACCCTAACCATCTGATTAATGGAAGCTTTTTTTTCAAGAAACTTCCATTCGTCGGGTGCAGATCACTTCTTGAGCACGACCAGCACATCTTCCAATTCGGCAATCATCTGCCGAATCAGCTGCTTGTACTGGCTGGACTCGTCCTTTACCTCATCACTGGAAAGCCGCAACCGCGCCCCGCCAATGGTGAAGCCCTGGTCGTACAGCAGTGCACGGATCTGACGAATCATCAGCACATCTTGCCGCTGGTAATACCGCCTGTTCCCGCGCCGCTTGACCGGGTTGAGTTGGGGAAACTCCTGCTCCCAATACCGCAGCACATGCGGCTTCACCGCACACAACTCGCTGACTTCACCAATAGTGAAGTAGCGTTTGCCCGGTATGGGGGGCAGTTCGTCGTTATGGCTTGGTTCCAGCATAGGCCTCTACCCGGGCTTTCAGCTTTTGCCCTGGACGAAAGGTGACGACGCGGCGCGCGGTAATCGGGATCTCTTCCCCCGTCTTGGGGTTGCGGCCCGGCCGCTGCCGTTTGTCGCGAAGGTCGAAGTTGCCGAAACCTGACAACTTCACCTGCTCGTTCTCCTCAAGCGCGTGCCGAATTTCTTCGAAAAACAGCTCTACCAACTCCTTGGCCTCACGCTTGTTGAGTCCCAGCTCCTCGTACAGCCTTTCGGCCATCTCAGCTTTCGTCAGAGCACCCATACCGTTATTTCCTTAACGTGGTGTTCAACCTTTGTTCGAGCGAGGTGAGGATGTTCTGCAGGGTCGTGTTCACCTCATCGTCGTTAAGAGTGCGCGATGGATGCTGCCAGGTCAAGCCGACTGCCAGGCTTTTTCTATCAGGATCAATACCTTTACCCTGGTAGACGTCAAACAGCCTGAGGTCTGTCAGCCATTCGCCGGCATTGTTACGAATCACTTCAAGCACCTGACTGGAGGCCACGTCACGGCCGGCGATCAGCGCCAGGTCACGACGGGTTTCCGGGAACTTGGAGAGTTCACTGAACTTCGGCAGACGGCCTTCGACCACCTCACCCAGCACCAGCTCGAACAGGAACACCGGGCGATCCAGATCCAGGGCCTTGGCCAGCTCTGGGTGGATGGCGCCCAGGTAGCCGACCTGCTTGCCGTCGCGCTCGATCAGGGCGGTTTGGCCAGGGTGCAGGGCGGGGTGTTTTCCAGCGCTGAAGGTGAAGTCGTTCAGCGCTCCCGAGTAACCCAGCAGGGCCTCCACATCGGCCTTGACATCGAAGAAGTCGATGCCATCGCGACCGTTGGCCCAGCCTTCTGGCAGGCGGCTACCGGTGACCACGCCGGCAATCATCGGCTGCTGCTTGAGATCACCCAGCTGGCCAACGAAACGCAGGCCGCTTTCGTACAGGCGAACGCGGTCTTGTTGGCGGTTGAGGTTGTGCTGCAGCGCCTTCACCAGACCCGGCCAGAGCGACGCACGCATGGCAGCCATATCGTTGGAGATAGGGTTGGCCAGCAGCAGCGGCTCGACACCTGGGCTGAACAGCTCGAACAGTTTCGGGTCGATGAAGCTGTAGGTGATGGCTTCCTGATAGCCGCGAGCAACCAGCAGGCGACGCAGGTTTGGCAGCTCGCCACGGGTTTCCGGGCGGGCTTGCGGCGCCAGGCGCGCTTGCGGATAACGGACCGGCAGGTTGTTGTAACCGTACAGGCGGGCCAGCTCTTCGATCAGGTCGACTTCCAGGCTGATGTCAAAGCGGTGGCTCGGGACGTTGACGGTCCACTCCCCCTCTCCGCTGCGCGTGGTGGTCAGCTCCAGGGCGTTGAGCAGTTGCTCGACCTGGGCCGGGTCCATTTCCATGCCGAGCATCTGGGTGATGCGGTCGGCGCGTAGAGTGATCGGGGCGATGTTCGGCAAGTGCTGCTCGCTGGCAGCCTCGACCACCGGACCGGCTTCGCCACCCACGATCTCCAGCACCAGCGCAGTAGCGCGCTCGATGGCTTCGCGAGCCAGCTGCGAATCGACACCACGCTCATAGCGGTGCGAGGCGTCGGTGTGCAGGCCGTAGGAACGGGCTTTACCAGCGACAGAAATCGGCTCGAAGAAGGCGCTTTCCAGGAACAGGTCGCGGGTCTTCTCGGTGTTCACGCCGCTGTGCTCGCCCCCCATGACGCCGGCAATGGCCAGGGCGCGGGTGTGGTCGGCGATGACCAGGGTATCGGCCCGCAGGGCTACTTCCTGGCCGTCGAGCAGGACGAGCTTCTCGCCCTCTTCGGCCATGCGCACGCGGATGCCGCCGTTGATCTCAGCCAGGTCGAAAGCGTGCATGGGCTGGCCCAGCTCAAGCATCACGTAGTTGGTGATGTCGACGGCAGCGTCGATGCTGCGCACGTCGCTGCGGCGCAGGCGCTCAACCATCCACAGCGGAGTCGGCTTGCTCAGGTCGACGTTGCGGATGACGCGGCCCAGGTAACGCGGGCAAGCAGCCGGAGCACTGACTTCGACCGGACGCACTTCGTCGTGCGCAGCCGGTACCGCCGGCACGTTCGGGCGGGTAACCGGGACGTTGTACAGCGCACTGACGTCGCGCGCCAGACCGGCGATGGAAAGGCAGTCGCCACGGTTCGGGGTCAGGCCGATCTCGATGCTGGCGTCGTCCAGGCTCAGGTACTGGCGAATGTCTTCACCTACCGGGGCGTCGGCGGCCAGCTCCAGCAAGCCGTCGTTTTCTTCGCTGATCTGCAGTTCGGCGGCCGAGCACAGCATGCCGAAGGATTCGACACCGCGCAGCTTGGCTTTCTTGATCTTGAAGTCACCTGGCAACTCGGCGCCGATCATGGCGAACGGGATCTTGATGCCTGGACGTGCGTTAGGGGCGCCGCAGACAACCTGGAAGGTTTCCTGGCCGTTGCTTACCTGGCAGACGCGCAGCTTGTCGGCGTCCGGGTGCTGTTCGGTGGCGAGGATCTCGCCCACGACGATACCGCTGAACTGCCCGGCAGCGGGGGTAACGCTGTCGACTTCGAGGCCGGCCATGGACAGACGGGCGACCAGTTCGTCACGGGAGACTTGCGGGTTTACCCAACCGCGCAGCCACTGTTCACTGAATTTCATGCTGTTCTCCTGAAAATTGCGTCGGATAGGCCTAGCGGAATTGCGCTAAGAACCGCAGGTCGTTGTCGAAGAACAGACGCAAATCGTTGACGCCATAGCGCAGCATGGCCAAGCGCTCGGCGCCCATGCCGAAGGCGAAACCCTGGAACTCTTCCGGGTCGATGCCAGACATGCGCAGCACGTTCGGGTGCACCATGCCGCAACCCATCACTTCCAGCCAGCCGGTTTGCTTGCACACGCGGCAGCCGTTGCCAGCGCACATCACGCACTGGATATCCACTTCGGCGGACGGCTCGGTGAAGGGGAAGAACGACGGGCGGAAGCGCACGGCCAGCTCTTTCTCGAAGAACACCCGCAGGAACTCTTCGATGGTGCCCTTGAGGTCGGCGAAGTTGATGCCGCGGTCGATCAGCAGGCCTTCGACCTGGTGGAACATCGGCGAGTGGGTAATGTCCGAGTCGCAGCGGTAGACGCGGCCTGGGCAGACAATGCGAATCGGCGGCTGGCTCGATTCCATGGTGCGGACCTGTACCGGCGAGGTATGGGTGCGCAGCAGCATGTTGGCATTGAAATAGAAGGTGTCGTGCATCGCCCGGGCCGGATGGTGGCCTGGGATGTTGAGCGCTTCGAAGTTGTGGTAGTCGTCTTCGACCTCCGGGCCTTCGGCGATGCCGTAGCCGATGTGGGTGAAGAACTGCTCGATGCGCTCGAGGGTACGGGTGATCGGGTGCAGGCCGCCAGTGGTCTGGCCACGGCCTGGCAGGGTCACGTCAATGCATTCGGCGGCCAGGCGAGCGCTGAGCTCGGCCTCTTCAAAGGCGGCCTTGCGTGCGTTGAGCACGTCGGTGACGCGTTCCTTGGCGTCGTTGATCAGCGCGCCGACTTTCGGCCGCTCTTCGGCTGGCAGGTTGCCCAGGGTCTTCATCACCTGGGTCAGTTCGCCCTTCTTGCCGAGGAATTGAACCCGGATCTGTTCCAGGGTAGTGATGTCTTCAGCGCGTTCCACGGCCTCGAGGGCTTGGGCAACCAGCGCGTCCAGGTTTTCCATGTACAGACTCCAGATACGAAAATAGGGGAAGAGCTTTTGAAGGCTCTTCCCCTATCGATGACGTTTTACACCCGGCGCCGCAGCGCGCCGCCGGATGATTGTCGTGGGTACTTAAGCCAGAACGGCTTTAGCTTTCTCGACAATCGCAGCAAACGCCGCTTTTTCGTTCACTGCCAGGTCAGCCAGAACCTTACGGTCGATTTCGATCGACGCCTTTTTCAGGCCAGCAATCAGACGGCTGTAGGACAGACCGTTGGTGCGGGCACCGGCGTTGATACGAGCGATCCACAGGGCGCGGAACTGACGCTTCTTCTGGCGACGGTCACGGTAGGCGTATTGGCCAGCCTTGATGACAGCCTGCTTGGCGACGCGGAATACGCGCGAGCGTGCACCGTAGTAGCCTTTAGCCAGTTTCAGAATTTTCTTGTGACGCTTACGAGCGATAACGCCGCGCTTTACACGAGCCATGAGTAACTTCCTCTATCTTTGACCGAAATTAACGTACGCGCAGCATGCGCTCGACTTTTGCAACGTCAGACGGGTGCAGCAGGCTGGCACCGCGCAGTTGACGCTTACGCTTGGTCGACATTTTGGTCAGGATGTGGCTCTTGAAAGCGTGCTTGTGCTTGAAGCCGGAAGCGGTCTTCAGGAAGCGCTTTGCAGCACCGCTCTTGGTTTTCATTTTTGGCATGTTGGAACTCCGCATTCGATAAAATTACACATAATCATCAGGCCTGCCGTGCCCGGGAGATTACTTCTTTTTCTTGGGGGCGATGACCATCATAAGCTGGCGTCCTTCCATCTTCGGATGCTGCTCAACGGAGCCGTATTCGGCGAGGTCGGCTTCGACCCGCTTCAACAGCTCCATGCCCAGCTCCTGGTGAGCCATCTCACGGCCACGGAATCTCAGAGAGATCTTGGCCTTGTCCCCATCAGTAAGGAAACGTACCAGGTTGCGTAGTTTTACCTGGTAATCCCCTTCTTCCGTCCCTGGACGAAACTTGATTTCTTTGATCTGGATCTGCTTCTGGTTTTTCTTGGCTTCGTTGGCCTGCTTCTTCTTCTCGAAGAGGTGCTTGCCGTAGTCCATCACCTTGCAGACGGGCGGTTGCGCGTCTGCAGAGATTTCCACCAGATCCAGCTTCGCTTCATCAGCGATTCGAAGCGCTTCATCAATCGAGACGATGCCAATCTGCTCGCCGTCAGCGCCAATTAACCGAACCTCGCGTGCCGAGATATTCTCGTTGATCGGGGCTTTCGGTGCAGTTCGTTTATCGTTTCTCATTTCACGCTTAATAGTCATTACTCCGATTCTAGGCGACCGCGCTGGGCTACAGCGCTGTTGAGCAGCTGCGTGAATTCAGCCACCGGCATGGAGCCGAGGTCTTTGCCTTCACGGGTGCGTACGGCGACGGTCTGCGTTTCGACTTCGCGATCCCCTATAACCAAAAGGTACGGGACCTTGAGCAAAGTATGCTCGCGGATTTTAAAGCCAATCTTCTCGTTTCTCAAGTCCGACTTGGCACGGAAACCGCTACCGTTCAGGGCTTTTTCTACTTCGAGGGCGAAATCGGCCTGCTTGTCGGTGATGTTCATGATCACCGCTTGGGTTGGTGCCAGCCAGGCAGGGAACACACCCGCGTAGTGCTCGATCAGCATGCCGATGAAGCGCTCGAACGAACCGAGGATGGCACGGTGCAGCATGACCGGGCGCTTACGGTTGTTATCTTCGGCGATATAGCTGGCATCCAGACGCTCAGGCAGGTTCGGGTCGTACTGCAGCGTACCGCACTGCCAGTTACGACCGAGGCAGTCGCGCAGGGTGAACTCGATCTTCGGACCGTAGAACGCACCCTCGCCCGGCTGGTATTCCCACTCGAGGCCCGACTCGTTCAGCGCATCGGCCAGGGCGCCTTCGGCGCGATCCCACAACTCTTCGGAACCCACGCGCTTGGCGGGACGAGTCGACAGCTTCATGGCGACGTCGGTGAAACCGAAGTCCTTGTACACGTCCAGGGTCAGCTTGATGAAGTCGGCAGCTTCCTTCTTCACCTGGTCTTCGGTGCAGAAGATGTGCGCATCGTCCTGAACGAAGCCACGTACACGCATGATGCCGTGCAGCGCGCCAGACGGCTCGTTACGGTGGCAAGCACCGAATTCGGCCAAGCGCAGCGGCAGGTCGCGGTAAGACTTGAGGCCCTGGTTGAACACCTGCACGTGGCACGGGCAGTTCATCGGCTTGACGGCAAAATCGCGGCTTTCCGACGAAGTGGTGAACATGTTCTCGGCGTAGTTGGACCAGTGGCCGGAGCGCTCCCAGAGAATACGGTCGACAACCTGTGGGGTCTTGATTTCCTGGTAGCCGTTCTCGCGCTGGACTTTACGCATGTACTGCTCGAGTACCTGGTAAACGGTCCAACCATTGGCGTGCCAGAACACCATGCCGGGTGCTTCTTCCTGCAGGTGGAACAGGTCCAGCTGCTTGCCGATCTTGCGGTGGTCGCGTTTTTCGGCTTCTTCGATGCGCTGGATATAGGCGGCCAGCTGCTTCTTGTCGGCCCAAGCGGTGCCGTACACGCGTTGCAACTGTTCGTTCTTGGCATCACCGCGCCAGTAGGCGCCGGACAGCTTGGTCAGCTTGAAGGCCTTGAGGAAACGGGTGTTCGGCACGTGCGGGCCACGGCACATGTCGACGTATTCTTCGTGGTAGTACAGCCCCATGGCCTTCTCGTCGGGCATGTCCTCGACCAGGCGCAGCTTGTAGTCCTCGCCACGGTTCTTGAACACGTCGATGACCTCGGCGCGCGGAGTCATCTTCTTGATGACGTCGTAGTCCTTGTCGATCAACTGCTGCATGCGCTGCTCGATGGCGGCCAGGTCATCCGGGGTGAAAGGACGCTCGTAGGCGATGTCGTAATAAAAGCCTTCGTCGATCACCGGGCCGATCACCATCTTGGCGGTCGGGTACAACTGCTTCACCGCGTGGCCGATCAGGTGGGCGCACGAGTGACGAATGATCTCCAGTCCCTCTTCATCTTTAGGGGTGATGATCTGCAGGGTGGCGTCGTTCTCGATCAGGTCGCAGGCATCGACCAGCTTGCCGTCGACTTTACCGGCCAGGGTGGCCTTGGCCAGACCAGCGCCGATCGAGGCGGCGACTTCGGCTACGGATACGGCCTTGTCGAACGAACGTTGACTGCCATCGGGAAGAGTAATAATGGGCATGGCGCCTCCTCTCCTAGTGGTGACCCCTACCAAAGGTCACGTGGGTTGGGATGAGCCAGTACAAGATCCGACCTGCCTTTCCCTTGGGAAAGCCTGCCTCACAGTGGCAGAAACCTTTCGGCTTGCCAGGGGGACCTGAGTGACTGGAAAGTGAAAAAGATAAATGTAGGCGCCGTCAGGGCAGCCACAAGCCGGCCATGCTAGCACGCGGGTTGCACAGCAGGCAGAAATATTTGGGAATTACGCGGTTGTGGTGAACTAACGCGGAAAAAATCCTATCAGACCTTGGGAAGCAACCTACTCTTGATGAGACCTTAACCCAAGGAGTAACCGGTTATGCGACTTCACTCTCTTCTGGCCCTGGCGGCCGCTAGCGCCCTGCTGCTGCCTGTCGCTGCGAACGCTGGCAACTTCCCCCCTGGGAAGGAGGCTGGTTACATGGCCCAGTGCACCCAAGTGGCCAGCGGACAGGGCGTGGACGCTGCGACCGCGAAAAAGCACTGCGAATGCGGCGCGCAAGCCATCAAAAAGAATTTCAGCGATAAGGAGATCGAAGACCTGGATAGCAAGGACGGCGTTGACGCCAAGCTGATGCAGAAAGCGCAAACTGTCGTGCAGGCGGCATGCAAACCGAAGTCCTGAGCAAGCAATCAACACTTTGTTTGCCCTGGATCAGTATCCTGCGAAGGTAAAAGGCGCTAGATGCGCAGAATTAGACTATGATGTCGCCGGTGCTCCGTAGCCTCGGCCGCATTGCACCACTGAAAAATTAAATGTCTGGAGATTCACCCCATGTCCAATCGCCAAAACGGCACCGTCAAATGGTTCAATGATGAGAAAGGCTACGGCTTCATCACCCCAGCAGGCGGCGGCGACGACCTGTTCGTACACTTCAAGGCCATCGAAACCGACGGCTTCAAGAGCCTGAAAGAAGGCCAGACTGTTTCCTTCGTCGCCGAGCGCGGCCAGAAGGGCATGCAGGCTGCTCAGGTTCGTCCGGAGTAATTCGGACAGCTGAAAAAACCCGCCTCCGTGGCGGGTTTTTTTTGGGTGTCCGCCGGGCACGCTCGGCCCTGCCCCTTAACCGCAGTTGGCGCGGATGACTACCCCTCGCTCGTCGACATTAAGGTTCAAACGCTCGGAGCGATACTCCAGGGTGACCACGTCATGGGGTTTGAGGATGCGTGCCATTTGCGAGCCGCTGGCCTTTCGCGCCTGCTCGAGCAGTTCGGCGCTACCTGGCTTGCCAATGGCGAAATCGGCCCCACTGGCATCGCAGCGCCCATCGTTGCCAGCCGCCGCTGCCGGGGCACCGCCGCCCGAGTGACCGCCAGAGCTGCAACCTGCCAGGACGGACGCCAGTAGCAGGGTCGCCAGGGAAGCACGGGTACGGAACATGAATCCTCCTAAAATCAATCCGGGAACTGCCTAATGCGACAGCTTCACTCATAGTTTGTTGCAAAACCGCACAAGTCTGCCTGATCTCGCCAGTCGAGACGAAAAGCAATCGTGACTGAATTTTGCACCAGCCTCTTGGTTTGCCCGACATGGCCTTTTATTCTTAAGTCGCAGGGTGCTTGACGCAAAGTCATGATTTACTGCAAGAAGTGGAGCGCATCATGCCTCCTTCGAACGCCAGGGTCAGGTGTTCGCCTCTCCATACCGGGCCTTCAGCGAGAGCCTTCCATGAGCAGCCACAGCATCGACGCCGACATCAAGGTCAAATGGGCCGAGGGCCAGAGCGCCTACAGCCCTGGCACCCCGGAGGAGCTGCTTTTGATCGCCATCGACCTGCTGGTACGTGACCGCGGTGCCGAAGCAGCGCGCAGTTTCGTCGAGCAGGTCATCGAGCGCTACGCCCCACAGCCGGCTATCGCAATCTCGCCAGACGCTCACTGAGCAGATCGAACAGCCCCTGGGCGTCGCCTTGCGATACCCACATCACGTTTGCCGGACGCTTGAGCACACCGTACCAATCGGCGATGGTCTGGCCGAAGGTTGCGCCTTCACGGCTGTCTACCACCAGATGGACACGTCGACCACTGAACAGTTCTGGCTTGACCAGGTAGGCGATGACGCTGGCGTCATGCACAGGCCCGCCGGGCATCCCATACACGTCCATGTCGTGCTTGATGTAGGCGTTGAGTATATCCACCACCACTTGACTGGCACGGTTGTGGATAGCCGCCAACTGCCGCAGACGAGCATCGCTGGTGAGTAGCGTGTGGGTCAGGTCCAGCGGCAGGTAGGTCAGGCGAACGCCACTTGCCAGCACTACCTCGGCGGCGTGAGGATCGGCATAAATGTTGAATTCCGCCGTCGGCGTGATGTTGCCGCCGTTGAAGTGGGCACCGCCCATGACCACCACGTCCTTGATACCCTTGGCTATTTCCGGACGCTGGATCAGCGCAAGTGCCAGGTTGGTCTGCGGGCCGAGCATGGCCAGGGTGATGCTGTGAGGTTCAGCGGCGCCCAGGGTGTCGATCAGGTACTGCACGGCATTGCCCTGACTCAGGGGCTTGGCCGGCTCATGAACCGTCACACCACTCAAGCCTTCTTCACCATGCAATTCGGCGGCATGGACAGGCGCACGTACCAGTGGCCGGGCGGCCCCGGCATACACAGGGATATCCTCCCGACCACCCCACTCACAGGCCAGGCGAGCATTGCGCGAGGTCTTGGCAAGGTGCACATTGCCAGCCACGGTGGTGATCGCACGAATACTCAGCTCATCTGGCGATGCCATGGCCAGTAACAGCGCGACCAGATCGTCGGCCCCGGGATCGGTGTCGATGATCAGCTCACAGGGTGCGGCCCGAAGGCTGGTGATGGAGGTGGCAGGCATGAGACGACTCCCTGGAATGCATGCTTGAGCATAGGCACTCCTGCGACCTGCGGCTCGACCTCAATCTTCGTCCAACCCAACTTTCAGCAGCTTTCCATCCTTCTCATCGGTCAACACATACAGATAACCGTCCGGTCCCACCCGCACATCTCGAATCCGCGCCTTGAGCTGGCCCAGCAGCCGCTCCTCATGGACGACCTTGTCTCCCACCAACTGCAGTCGGATCAATTCCTGGGTGGCCAGTGCGCCGATGAACAAGTTGTGGCCCCAGGCTTGGAAGGTGGGGCTATCGTAGAACGCCATGCCGCTGATTCCGGGTGACTTCTCCCACACATGGTGCGGGTCGATCATGCCATCGACGTGCTTGCCCTCGGCTTCGGGGATCGGCAGCAGCGAATAGTTGATGCCATGCGTTGCGATGGGCCACCCGTAATTCTTGCCCGCTTGCGGGATGTTGATCTCGTCACCGCCGCGTGGGCCATGTTCGTGGGTCCAGAGTTTTCCGGTCCATGGATTGAGGGCAGCGCCCTGCTGGTTGCGATGGCCGTAAGACCAGATCTCCGGGCGCACGGCGTCCTGGCCGACGAAGGGGTTGTCCTTCGGCACGCTGCCGTCGGGCCACAAGCGCACGATCTTGCCCTGCAGCTTGTCAAGGTCCTGGGCGGTGGGCCGCTGGTTGTTCTCGCCCAGCGCGATGAACAGGTAGCCGTCTCGGTCAAACACCAGCCGCGAACCAAAGTGGTTGCCCTCCGACAGCTTGGGCAACTGACGGAAGATCACGGTAAAGTTCTCCAGTCGTGCACGATCCGCCGAAAGCTGGCCGCGACCGACGGCCGTCCCGGCCTTGCCGTCGCTGCCCTCCTCTGCAAATGACAGGTAGACGGTACGGTCCTTCCCGAACGCAGGCGACAGCGCCACATCCAGCAAACCACCCTGCCCTTCGGCCCACACCTTGGGCACGCCACTGACGGGTGGTCCAACCTTGCCCTCGGCATTGACGATGCGCAGATTGCCAGGCCGCTCGGTCACCAGCATGTCCTTGCCACCCGGTAAAAACGCCAGTGACCAGGGATTGCGCAGGCCATCGGCCACGGTATCGACGATCAACGGCCCCTCTTCACTGGGAAACTGCTGCTGGGAAGCGGCTTGGGCCAGCAGCGGGAATAACGCTGCGGCGGTCAGGGTAATCAGCCAGGTGGGTCGTGTCATGCAGGGTTCCTTCCGATGCGGGGCTCACGGCACGCGCTGGGTGTCGCGCGGTGGCCGAGTGGGTTCAAGGTTTGGCGCTTGCTGCTGACGCCGAAGGTTGTCGCCGTTACCGATGCCGCGGTTGTCCAGGCTGGGCGTTCGCTGAATGGGCACGGTCGAAGGCCCGCGTACCGGAGGCGCCGGCTGGACGCTACCTTGGCGGCTATTCGGATTGGCGCGCTGGATTGGGCTGTTGTAAGGGTTGTTGTTGCCAGCAGCGAGCTGCAGCGGCTGGAGGGGCGCCGCTTGCAGTGGCAAGCACAGCAACAGGCCGAGGCCCAAGGTTGGCATCGTGATGTTCATGCTTCACCTCCTGTACGAAAATGACGCGCCTCGAAGGTTGGATAGCCTAAGGCGCAAGGGGTTCGCGGCAAAAGTGTGAAAGCGGATGGAGTTGATTCGTGATGTTTCAGTATGGGCCTTTGGCGGCGCTGTACCTGACCGTTGCGACGCAAGGCCATCGGTCCTTTCCGATGGCCTGGTCGCCGGCCAGCCGACGCCTACAGACCCCGTGATGTGTCGGTGAGTTTGTGTCGCGCCGCATACAGGCAGAGCATTTCCATGGCCAGGGTTGCCCCCGCCAGGGCAGTGATATCGGCATGATCATAAGCCGGCGCCACCTCCACCAGGTCCATGCCCACCAGGTTGATGCCACGCAATCCACCCAGAATCTCGAGGGCCTGTACGGTGCTAAGGCCACCGCATACCGGGGTCCCCGTGCCTGGGGCGAAAGCTGGGTCGAGGCAGTCGATATCGAAAGTCAGGTATACCGGCCGATCACCGACTCGCTGGCGGATCGCTTCGATAACCGCCTCCGTGCCCAGGCGATGGACCTGGCGGGCATCGAGGATGGCAAAGCCCTGGCTGTCGTCATTGGTGGTGCGCAGGCCGATCTGCACGGAATGCGTTGGATCGACCAAGCCTTCGCGCGCAGCGTGCCAGAACATGGTGCCATGATCGATGCGCTTGCCATCTTCGTCGGGCCAGGTGTCGCTGTGTGCATCGAAGTGAATCAGCGCCAGCGGCCCGTGGCGCCGGGCATGGGCCTTGAGCAGCGGGTAGCTGATGAAGTGGTCGCCGCCCAGGGTCAACATGGCACACCCTGCTTCGAGTATCCGATTGGCATGGGCCTCTATGCTTTCCGGCACCGACTGTGGCGTCCCACTGTCGAACGCACAGTCGCCATAGTCGATGACCGCCAGGTGGTCGAAGGGATCGAACGCCCAGGGCCAGTGCCGTGCCCAGGCTTGCTGCACCGAAGCGGCACGAATCGCTCGCGGCCCGAAACGTGCGCCTGGGCGGTTGCTGGTGGCGGTGTCGAAAGGCACCCCGCTCACCACTACATCCACCCCACGCAAATCGCGGCTGTAGCGGCGCCGGGAGAAACTGGTAATGCCTGCGTAGGTGCTTTCAGCAGCAGTGCCGTACAAGCTGTCGCGGGTCATGGCCTGGTCATTGTTGGCGGCTTGGTCCACGGTGTCGCTCCTATGTCGTTATCGATTACTGCCCGCTGCGAAATGCCGTCCACAAGCGGTTGCGCTGGCGCAGGTCGGACAATGCCATGCTGCGGTCGGCGTACAGACGCTCACGCACCGCGGCAGGTGGATAGATATCCGGGTCGTTACGTACCGCGTCGTCCACCAAGGGGGTGGCGGCCTGGTTGGCGTTGGCGAAAAACAGCGTATTGGTCAGCGCGGCTACCGATTCTGGCTTGAGCATGAAGGCGATGAACGCCCGGGCAGCCTCCGGATGCGGGGCATCCTTGGGAATGACCAGGTTGTCCTGCCACACCAGGGTGCCTTCCCGCGGAATGCGGTAGATGAGCTGGAATGGCTTGCCGGCCTTGCGCGCCTGGTCGGCCGCCATGGCGGCGTCGCCGTTGTAGGTCAATGCCAGGCACACGCTGCCGTTGGCCAGGTCGTTGATCTGGCGGCCGTTGGCGACGTAGCTGATCGACGGCTGCAGTTGGTCCAGCAACTGGCGGGCGGCGGCAAGCGCGTTCTTGTCCTGGCTGTACGGGTCTTTACCGAGGTAGTTAAGGGCCAGGCCGATGACCTCCTGGGGTGAGTCGGGCATGGCGATCCCGCATGATTTGAGTCGGCTGGCGTACTCGGGCTTGAACAGCAGGTCGAGGCTGTCCAGCGGCACGTCACCCAATCGCTCGCGCACCGCTTCGACATTCACCCCCAGGCCCAATGTGCCCCAGGTGTAGGGCACTGCGTAACGGTTACCGGGGTCGGCCTCGGCCAGTTTTGCCAGCAGGTCCTTGTCGAGATTGGCATAGCCAGGCATTGCCTGTGCGTTCAAGGGTTGTAACGCACTGGCCTTCAGCGCACGCGCCAGCACCGTGGAAGATGGCACCACCACATCGTAGCCGCTCCCCCCCGTCAACAGCTTGGTTTCCAGCACTTCGGTGGTGTCGAAGGTGTCGTAGCGGACCTTGTAGCCGGTCTCGCGCTCGAAGCGCTCAAGGGTTTGCGGCGCGACATAGTCCGCCCAGCTGTAAAGGTTCACGACCTTCTCTTCTGCCTGCAGCGGCAAGGCCAGTACCAGGGACAACAGACACAACGATCGACGCATGACGAACACCTCGGCAAATGGGTGGATGCCGCCAGCATGCCAGCCGAGTTACATTGCAGGAATGGCAAGTTTGTAAAGCTGACATTCATCAGGAGCAATGTATGCTTGGCCAAGTGCAAGACCCCGACCTGCACCTGCTGCGGCTGTTCGTCACTGTAGTAGAGGCCGGTGGTTTCAGTGCCGCCCAGGGCGTACTTGGGCTCAGCCAACCCACCATCAGCCAGCGCATGGCGCAGCTGGAAACCCGCCTGGGCTATCGCCTGTGCAACCGTGGCAAGGGTGGCTTCCGACTGACTGAAAAAGGCCAGTTATTGCTGGATGCTGCCCGCGAATTGTTGCTGAACATCGAGCACTTTCGTCAGCAGGCCAATGGCGTTGGCGGAAGGCTGCTGGGGACTGTACGGCTGGGTTTGGCAGAGGGCCAGGACACGTCGGTGAGCCTGCGCATCGCCAACGCGATATCGCGCTTTCGTGAGCGGGACGAATCCGTCCAGTTGCAATTGATCAGCGCACCACCGGCAGAGTTGGAACGACTGTTGCTGGAGCAGCGGCTGGATTACGCCATCAGCTACTTCTCCGGTAACCAGGCAGCGTTCGATTACCAACCGTTGTTCGAAGAGCGCCAGCGCTTGTACTGCGGCAAGGGCCACGCGCTGTTCGCGGTGCCGCACGTCGAGCACGGACAGTTGCTCGAAGCGGACCAGGTTCGTCACCCGTATCGCTTTCTCAAATCAGGCGAGCCGTTTCAAAGCCACCGAAGCATGGCGGTGGCGGAGCAGACCGAAAGTGTACTGGCATTCATCCTGTCGGGCCGACATATCGGTTACCTACCGTGCCATTACGCAGCACCTTGGGAGGCGCAAGGTCTGCTGCGAGCGCTGGATCCGGCGCTGGATTTCCTTGTGCCGTTCACTTTGGCCTGGCATCGAGTGCAGGCCTGCGGGGAGGCGCAGGGCGCATTCGTGGAGGATCTGCAAGGGGCGTTCGTCTCATGAAACGATCAGTCGGCGCCTACAGGGCGCGTAAAGCACCTGTAGGCGCCGGCCGGCGATCCGGCCAGCACGCGCAAGCACCGGTTAGTAGGCCATGCTCCAGGTCAGGGTGTAGGTCCGGCCCCGTCCTTGGTAGTCATACAGGTAAGCTGGCCCATAAGTTGGTGAGTAGAACAATGTCGCTCGCTGCCCCCAGACCGTACTGTACTGCTTGTCCAGAAGGTTCTGGATACCCGCGCTGAAGGTGCCGAAACCGGTGTCCTGGCTGGCCAGCAGGTCGAAGGTCGTATACCCGTCGATCTCGTGGTCAGCGTCATCCTTCAAGCTGAATGCATGGTTGGCCTGCAGGCGTGCGCTACGGCCGTCACCTTTCCAGCCAACGAACGCAGTGGATTTGGACAACGATGCATATCGAGCGTCGCGCTTGTCCCAGCCGCCATTGGCGTCTTCTTCCTCGGAGCGGGTGAGGTGCAGGGTGCCGCCCGCCTCCCAACCGCTCTGAAAGTGCCGGGTCAACGCCCCTTCAAAGCCAAAGTCTCGGCTCTTCTGGTCTTCCACATCGATGGTCAGCGTCTGCGAGTCGACGTTGATGATCTTGTCCGACCAGATGTAGTACAGCGCTGCCTGGGCATCCCAATCCAGATCGGCGTAGCGCCAGCCGAGCTCGACCTGACGACTCTTGATACCCGCCAGCGGGTTGTCGGCCACGCTCAGGCCTTGCTTGCCGTAGTATTTGGCAGGGTCTGGCAGGTCGAAACCTTCACCGTAGTTGGTCCAAACCTGGTGGCCATTCTTGAAATCGTAGATGGCTCCCATGTTGTAAAGATTGACCTGGTAGTCATTGCTGCCGCCCGGCACGCCCTTGAAATCGCTGACATCCACGTCCATCTGCTGGCGTCGTGCGCCTGTGGACAGGGTCAGGTTATCGGTCGCATGCCAATCGAGCTGGGCGTAAACGGACACACCGTCGACCCGGTAGCTGGGGTAACGGTCCGCCTTGCTGGCTTTGTCCAGGTCCAGGCCACCGCTTTCAGACGAGGTCAGTGCATCGAAGGTGGTCTGCTGGGCATTGAAGCGCTCTCGGTCAAGGTCTACCCCGTAAGTGAGCTTGAGCGTGTCCCACTGCTTGGCGAACAACCCTTTGAGGCTGGTGACCTCGAAATTCTGCTGCGACGCGGCGAAGTACACGCCGCGCGAGCCGGTGGGAGTGGCGCGGTTGTAGTAAGGGAACGGATAGAAATTGTCGTCCTCCTTGCGATACGAAGCTTGCAGGTAGAAGTCCTGGCCTAGCACATCGGTGTGGTGGTAGTTGGCATTGAGTAGCAGACGCCGGGTGCGAGGTTCCAGGTCAGAGGAATAACCACCGCGCAGCTCGGCGTCTTCTAGGTCTGACGGTGCGTTGTAGTTGAGGTTGGGGAAGTAGATGCCGGTGCTGCCGTGGTTACCGGAATCGTAGTACTGGGCCAACAGGTCGAGGCTCTGCTCGTCGCTCAAGGTGAGCCCCAGGGTGCCGAGCACATCGAGGGTGCGGTTGTACTGCAAGTCGGTCTGAGTGTTGTCGATGAAAATCTGGTCGCCCGCACCGTCATAGAACGCCTCGTTCTGTTCGCCGGAAACTCCCAGGCGAGCCTTAACCCGCTCATTGCCGCCGCTGACCGACTGAGCGAAACGAGTGGCCAGGTCGTCGCTGTTGTTGAAGCCGCTGCTGGCGCCAAACTGAGTCTCGAAACGTGCAGGCCCCGGCTCGCCCTTCTTGGTCACGATGTTGATGATGCCGCCGGTGGCACCACCGCCATAGATGGCGCTGGCGCCGGACAACACTTCCACGCGCTCGACGTTGAACGGCGAGATGCTATCGAACTGGCGCGACAAACCGCGCGAACTGTTCTGGCTGACACCGTCGATCATCACCAACACGTTGCGCCCGCGCATGTTCTGGCCGTAGTTGGTGCGGCCTTCAGGGGCCAGGTCCAGGCCAGGCACCAACTTGCCGATGGCCTCCTTGAGACTGACGCCGCTGTCGATCTGCTCGCGCAGCTGCTGTTGGTCAACGACCCAGACCGTACCAGGAATTTCACTGATGGCAGTGCTGGTACGCGACGCCACGCTCACTTCGATGGGCTTGAGATTGATCGCCTGCGGCGCACCTTCGGCCCTGCGCAGGGTTACGGTGCGGACGTCGCTGAACTGCCAGGCCATGTCGCTTCCGGCCAGCAGCTGTTGCAATGCCTGCTCGATGCTGTAGCTACCCTGCAGTGCCGGGCTGGTGAGCCCTGCGACGTCGCTGGTGGTGTACAGCAGGTGCAAACCCGCCTGGTCGGCAAACGCGGTCAGGGCCTGGTCGAGGGCCTGCGCAGGGAGATCGAGCTGTACCTGTCGAGCTTCGACCCGGGCTTGATCGCGAGCGGAGTCGGCCCAGACCTGCAACGGGCTGGCAAGCATGGCCAGGGCGGTGCAGGACAGCAAGGCATGATGGAACCGACCGCCGCGGCGGTGCAAAGGCTTGAGCGTGAGTGTCACGAATAAGCTTCCAGACAAGTCGTAAATGAGAATGGGTTGCTGATCAGTCCCACTACGACGATCTGGCCTGCATGAACTTGCAGTGCTGAATGAAAAAAATTTCGATTATTTTTTCTGACGACTCAATGCACTACAGCCAGCCATGGCAGATAGGTGACCTTCAGGCCGTAACGCTGCTCGAGTGTGCGCAACAAAGCGTGAGGCTTGTCAAGATCGAAAACGCCACTGACTTGCAGTGTGGCCAGCTGGCTGTCCGACAACAGGATGCGACCCTGCTGGTAACGCTCAAGCTCTGCCAGCACCTGGCCCAATGGCTTGCCATTGAAAATCAGCTTGCCGCGCTGCCAGGCTGTCTGCGCGCTGGCGTCTGCCGATACCGGCACGAGCTGCCCCGCTACCCTTGCCTCACCTTCGGCCAGCACCACCCGGCCGTCGCTGCGCACGCTGAACACGGCGGTGTCGCCCCGCACGGTCTCATCGCCAGTATCGACAACAAAGGGGCGCACATCGTTGACCGTTTCGAACAACGCCTCGCCGGCCCGCAACACGACCCTGCGCTCATGATCGGTAAAGGCCACGGTCAAGGCGCTGGCACTGTTGAGCACCACCCGCGAGCCATCGGCCAGGGTAATGCTCTGCCGCTGCCCCACGCCTGTGTGATAGTCCGCCAGCCAGACCGGGGCCTGCTGCCAACCGCTGTAGCCCGCCACCAACAGCACCACTGATGCGGCGATGCCAGCAAACCAGTGGCGCTTGCGCGGTGCCAGCGACGCAATGAACGATGCGGCAGCGGAAGTGCCGCCGATATCCTCCCAGAGCGCTTGGGCCTCCCGCGCCGCCTCGGCATGGGCCGCGCTGAGCTGGCACCAGTGTTGATAGCGTGCGTGGTCTGCCGCACTGGCGTTGCCAGAATGCAGCAGCACCTGCCAGTCAAGGGCGTCGTTGGACAGGTCGCTGGTCGGTGGAGGCGCGGGCATGGCAAGGGCATCAGTCATGGTTGTGTTTGACCCAGTCACGGCAGTGGCGCAGGGCTTGGCCGATGTATTTTGCCACCATGCTCTCGGAAACGCCCAGCCGCTGTGCAATTTGCGCCTGGGTCAGGCCTTCGACGCGGTTGAGCAACAGGGCTTCGCGGGGTTTGCTGGGCAATTGCAGCAGCGCTTGGTCGAGTATCTGCAAACGCTCGCGGGCAAGCAGCGCCGCTTCCGGCGCGGGGGCCGGACAGGCAATCTCTCCCGCACCGTCACTGTCATCGTGGCGGGACGCGATACGCTGCTCACGACGCAGGGCATCGATCGCCAGATTGCCGGCCACGCGAAAGATGTAACTGCGCGCATGCAGAACCGGTATCGCCTGCTGATCGACCTGTACGAGCTTCAGATAGGTCTCCTGCGCCACATCGGCGGCCCGCTGCCGGTCGTTCATACGCCGGGTGAGAAACTGCAGCAGGTCGTCGTAGTGCTCCTGGAAACTTGCCAGCAGACCAGACACGGGAGACGTCAGCATTGAGTGAGAAGCAGCCAGTAAGAGAGATTATCGGGCGTTAATGAGAAACAGTATCTTTCATAAGGCCCGAGACTTTCAACGTCCTCGTGCATTTGCCACACTGCATGCTGATTTTCTAACGAAAAGGCCACCTCTATGCGTGACCGTCTTGTGCGCTGCGCCCGTTATGCACTGATGCTATTGATGGCGCTTGGGCTCGGTGCCTGTGCGCTGTTCCAGGCGCGCGACCCACTGAACATCAGCGTCATCGGCATCGAGCCTTTGCCAGGACAAGAACTGGAGATGCGCATGGCAGTGAAGATGCGCGTGCAGAACCCTAATGATGCATCGGTCGATTACGACGGTGTCGCACTCAATCTGGAAGTGAATGGCCAGCCACTGGCGGCCGGCGTCAGCGACCAGAAGGGGCACATCGGCCGATACGACGAAGCGGTGATCGTGGTGCCGGTCAGCATCACTGCGTTCTCCTTCCTGCGCCAGGCCTATGGGCTGCGCAAGCTGGACTCACTGCAAGGCCTGCCCTATGTGTTGCGCGGAAAACTGGCGGGAGGGTTGTTTGGCACGGTGCGTTTCACCGACCAGGGCAAGCTTGACCTGCCTCAGGGTGGCAGCCTTTATCGTTGAGTGCAGGATATCAGGCGCTCAACGATTGGCGCTGGCGGCGGCCATCAGCTTGTTGACCTCGCTGCGCACCATGTTTGCGTATTCCGGTGGCGACATGCTGTCAAGCTCGGCACGTACCCACTCGGCCCATTTGCCTTTGCGCCGGGGCTTTTCGGCAATCAGCCGCGCGGCCTCGCCCTTGGCTTTGCCGAGGTTGTTCTGCCACAGTTCGAACAAGCGGGCCTTTTCTGCCTCGATCTGCGCCCGTTCCTCGAAGCTCTTGTTGGCCAGATTGAAACTCATGGGGATACCTGCATGTGAAAAATGGTCGCTATCTTACACTGTAGGGGCGAATGATCGGTAAGCCGGCGCAACTTTCCCGCCGCACCGGCATCCATTATTCAACTCACCCATCGACGAGGATGTGTTCATGGCCCGGAAAACCGCCCTGATTACCGAAAGCGAACAAATCAAGGACCAAGTGTTCAGCGAGCTGCAGGCATTGATCGAAGAGTCAGAGAAGCTCCTCAACGACAGCGCCTCCCTGGTAGGCGAAGAGGCAGAAACCCTGCGCGCCCAAGTCAGCCTCAAATTGCGCCAGGCCCGTGAGTCTGCCAACCGGGTACGTGCCAAGGCCCAACCCGTGATGGATGCCACCCAGGACTACATTGGCGGGCATCCTTGGCAAACCGTTGCCATTTCCGCGGGCTTTGGCTTGGTCATCGGGTTGTTGCTGGGGCGGCGTTCTTGAAGTGGATCAGGCAGCCTGCGCCATGGGGATACCGCTGTGAAAGCGCAATTCCTGATCGGGTGAACTGATCAGTTCGACCTCTGCCTCGCGCACCAGCTCCACACGCTTGGCAATATCCGCCTCAGCACCGTACTGGTGTGCAAGCTTCAGGTAACCCTGATAATGGCGCGCCTCGCTTTTCAGCAGCCCGTGATAGAAGGTGCCGAGCTCTTCATCCAGGTGCGGCACCAAGGCTGCGAAGCGCTCGCAACTACGCGCCTCGATAAAGGCCCCGACAACCAGTGTGTCGACCAGTTTGACCGGCTCGTGGGCCCGTACCAGACGGCGCAGACCCGACGCATAACGCCCGGCGGAAACCGGCCGCAATGGCACACCACGACGCTTCATCAGACGCAGCACCTGTTCATGATGCACCAACTCTTCACGGGCCAGGCGCGACATCATGTTGATCAGGTCCAGGTGCGTGTTGTACTTGGCGATCAGACTCAGCGCGGTGCTGGCAGCCTTGAACTCGCAATTCTTGTGGTCGATCAGCAAGGTTTCCTGATCCGACAGCGCCGCCTCGATCCAAGCGTCTGGGGTGGGACAGCCGAGGAAAGCGTCGATTTCGGGGATCAGGGACATAAGCACACAACCACACAGGACAGGCAGGACCAGGAATTATACCGGCGGCGTCGGCCAACGCCAGTGGCTATGCTTGATGTACATCAAACGGCGGCGTGCGCGGCGCGGACTATAGTCAGGCACAGGTCGCCATCTTTGAAGGGAGCTAACGCCCATGCAAGCCGTCCGCAGCATCCTTGTCGTTCTAGACCCTGCGCATGCCCATAGCCGCGCACTGACCCGGGCCAAACTGATCGCAGGTGTGACAGGTGCCCGCCTGCACCTGCTGATGTGTGACAAGAATCGTGAGCACAGTGCCCTTTTGAGTTTGCTGCAAAGCCAGTTGCGCGATGATGGGTATATCAATGTCACCCATGAAGAGGCTTGGCAAGAAAGCCTGCACGAAACCATTATTCGGGTGCAGCAGGCTGAAGGTTGCGAACTGGTGATCAAGGAGCATCGACCGGATAACCCACTGAAAAAGGCGATACTGACACCCAGCGACTGGAAGCTGTTGCGTCAGTGCCCTTGCGCAGTGTTGATGGTCAAGAGCGAGCGGCCCTGGACCGGTGGAGTGATTCTTGCTGCTGTTGATGTCGGCAATCAGGACGAGGACCACCGTCGCCTGCATGCCAGTATCATCGATCACGGTTATGCAATCGCCAGCTTGGCCAAAGGGGAATTGCATGTGATCTGCGCCCATCCCTCCCCCATGCTTTCCGCTTCCGACCCCGCCTTCCAACTCAGCGAAACCATCGAGCAGCGCTATAGGGACGCATGCACAGCTTTCCAAGCCGAGTTCGATATCAGTGATGATCGCCTGCACATCGCAGAAGGCCCGGCGGATGTTCTAATCCCCTTCACGGAGGACAAGTACGACGCTGTCGTGACCATCATGGGTACCGTCGGCCGAACCGGCATAACCGGCGCTTTGATCGGAAACACCGCAGAGGTGGTGCTAGACGCGTTGAAAGGCGATGTATTGGTGCTCAAGAGCGAGGAAGCAACAGCCCACCTGGCGGAACTGGCGAGGGGTTGACACTGCAACCACCGCGCCGGAAAGACAAAACCCCTACCTGCTCACGCAGATAGGGGTTTTGCGAAATGAATCTTGACGATGACCTACTCTCACATGGGGAAACCCCACACTACCATCGGCGATGCATCGTTTCACTGCTGAGTTCGGGATGGGATCAGGTGGTTCCAATGCTCTATGGTCGTCAAGAAATTCTGTTGCCAGAATGTCGTGTAAACACTCTTGGCCAATTCGGATATGTGAATTTGTGGTCTTGCGAACTTTCGGTCGTTTCGTCTTCACCACCGCAATCTGCGTCAGCAAATTGCTTGGGTGTTATATGGTCAAGCCTCACGGGCAATTAGTATTGGTTAGCTCAACGCCTCACAGCGCTTACACACCCAACCTATCAACGTCGTAGTCTTCGACGGCCCTTTAGGGAACTCAAGGTTCCAGTGAGATCTCATCTTGAGGCAAGTTTCCCGCTTAGATGCTTTCAGCGGTTATCTCTTCCGAACATAGCTACCCGGCAATGCCACTGGCGTGACAACCGGAACACCAGAGGTTCGTCCACTCCGGTCCTCTCGTACTAGGAGCAGCCCCTCTCAAATCTCAAACGTCCACGGCAGATAGGGACCGAACTGTCTCACGACGTTCTAAACCCAGCTCGCGTACCACTTTAAATGGCGAACAGCCATACCCTTGGGACCGGCTTCAGCCCCAGGATGTGATGAGCCGACATCGAGGTGCCAAACACCGCCGTCGATATGAACTCTTGGGCGGTATCAGCCTGTTATCCCCGGAGTACCTTTTATCCGTTGAGCGATGGCCCTTCCATACAGAACCACCGGATCACTAAGACCTACTTTCGTACCTGCTCGACGTGTTTGTCTCGCAGTCAAGCGCGCTTTTGCCTTTATACTCTGCGACCGATTTCCGACCGGTCTGAGCGCACCTTCGTACTCCTCCGTTACTCTTTGGGAGGAGACCGCCCCAGTCAAACTACCCACCATACACTGTCCTCGATCCGGATAACGGACCTGAGTTAGAACCTCAAAGTTGCCAGGGTGGTATTTCAAGAATGGCTCCATGAGAACTGGCGTCCCCACTTCAAAGCCTCCCACCTATCCTACACAAGCAAATTCAAAGTCCAGTGCAAAGCTATAGTAAAGGTTCACGGGGTCTTTCCGTCTAGCCGCGGATACACTGCATCTTCACAGCGATTTCAATTTCACTGAGTCTCGGGTGGAGACAGCGCCGCCATCGTTACGCCATTCGTGCAGGTCGGAACTTACCCGACAAGGAATTTCGCTACCTTAGGACCGTTATAGTTACGGCCGCCGTTTACCGGGGCTTCGATCAAGAGCTTCGCTTGCGCTAACCCCATCAATTAACCTTCCGGCACCGGGCAGGCGTCACACCCTATACGTCCACTTTCGTGTTTGCAGAGTGCTGTGTTTTTAATAAACAGTCGCAGCGGCCTGGTATCTTCGACCGACATGGGCTTACGGAGCAAGTCCTTCACCCTCGTCGGCGCACCTTCTCCCGAAGTTACGGTGCCATTTTGCCTAGTTCCTTCACCCGAGTTCTCTCAAGCGCCTTGGTATTCTCTACCCGACCACCTGTGTCGGTTTGGGGTACGGTTCCCAGTTATCTGAAGCTTAGGAGCTTTTCTTGGAAGCATGGCATCAACCACTTCGTCGCCTAGAGGCAACTCGTCATCAGCTCTCGGCCTTGAGATCCCGGATTTGCCTAAGATCTCAGCCTACCACCTTAAACTTGGACAACCAACGCCAAGCTGGCCTAGCCTTCTCCGTCCCTCCATCGCAATAACTGGAAGTACAGGAATATTAACCTGTTTTCCATCGACTACGCTTTTCAGCCTCGCCTTAGGGACCGACTAACCCTGCGTCGATTAACGTTGCGCAGGAAACCTTGGTCTTTCGGCGTGGGAGTTTTTCACTCCCATTGTCGTTACTCATGTCAGCATTCGCACTTCTGATACCTCCAGCAAGCTTCTCAACTCACCTTCACAGGCTTACAGAACGCTCCTCTACCGCGTCATCAAAGATGACACCCGTAGCTTCGGTGCATGGTTTGAGCCCCGTTACATCTTCCGCGCAGGCCGACTCGACTAGTGAGCTATTACGCTTTCTTTAAAGGATGGCTGCTTCTAAGCCAACCTCCTAGCTGTCTAAGCCTTCCCACATCGTTTCCCACTTAACCATGACTTTGGGACCTTAGCTGACGGTCTGGGTTGTTTCCCTTTTCACGACGGACGTTAGCACCCGCCGTGTGTCTCCCATGCTCGGCACTTCCAGGTATTCGGAGTTTGCATCGGTTTGGTAAGTCGGGATGACCCCCTAGCCGAAACAGTGCTCTACCCCCTGGAGTGATACATGAGGCGCTACCTAAATAGCTTTCGAGGAGAACCAGCTATCTCCGAGCTTGATTAGCCTTTCACTCCGATCCACAGGTCATCCGCTAACTTTTCAACGGTAGTCGGTTCGGTCCTCCAGTCAGTGTTACCTAACCTTCAACCTGCCCATGGATAGATCGCCCGGTTTCGGGTCTATACCCAGCGACTAAACGCCCTATTAAGACTCGCTTTCGCTACGCCTCCCCTATTCGGTTAAGCTCGCCACTGAATATAAGTCGCTGACCCATTATACAAAAGGTACGCAGTCACCTAACAAAGTAGGCTCCCACTGCTTGTACGCATACGGTTTCAGGTTCTATTTCACTCCCCTCTCCGGGGTTCTTTTCGCCTTTCCCTCACGGTACTGGTTCACTATCGGTCAGTCAGTAGTATTTAGCCTTGGAGGATGGTCCCCCCATGTTCAGACAAAGTTTCTCGTGCTCCGTCCTACTCGATTTCATTGACAAGAGATTTTCGTGTACGGGGCTATCACCCACTATGGCCGCACTTTCCAGAGCGTTCCACTAATCTCAAATCAACTTAAGGGCTGGTCCCCGTTCGCTCGCCACTACTAAGGGAATCTCGGTTGATTTCTTTTCCTCAGGGTACTTAGATGTTTCAGTTCCCCTGGTTCGCCTCTTGCACCTATGTATTCAGTACAAGATAACCAGCTTGTGCTGGCTGGGTTCCCCCATTCAGAGATCTCTGGATCACAGTCTGTTTGCCGACTCCCCAAAGCTTATCGCAGGCTACCACGTCTTTCATCGCCTCTGACTGCCAAGGCATCCACCGTATGCGCTTCTTCACTTGACCATATAACCCCAAGCAATCTGGTTATACTGTGAAGACGACATTCGCCGAAAATTCGCATGTTGCTCAATTAAGAGCAGAACTCACAAATTTTACCTTAGCCTGACATCACACCAGTGAAAGTGCGTGCCAGTCTATCTATCACATATCCGAATTTTTAAAGAACGATCTGACAAAAGTCAGAAATCAACATTCGATCTGAATGCTCATTTCTAAGTTCTGATCAAGTAAGCGAGTGGTGGAGCCAAGCGGGATCGAACCGCTGACCTCCTGCGTGCAAGGCAGGCGCTCTCCCAGCTGAGCTATGGCCCCGCATATTGGTAGGTCTGGGCAGATTTGAACTGCCGACCTCACCCTTATCAGGGGTGCGCTCTAACCAACTGAGCTACAGACCTATATAGGGTCTTGATCGTCTTCGACAATGAATCAAGCAATTCGTGTGGGAGCTCATCAGCAGGCTGATGTCGTCGATTAAGGAGGTGATCCAGCCGCAGGTTCCCCTACGGCTACCTTGTTACGACTTCACCCCAGTCATGAATCACACCGTGGTAACCGTCCTCCCGAAGGTTAGACTAGCTACTTCTGGTGCAACCCACTCCCATGGTGTGACGGGCGGTGTGTACAAGGCCCGGGAACGTATTCACCGCGACATTCTGATTCGCGATTACTAGCGATTCCGACTTCACGCAGTCGAGTTGCAGACTGCGATCCGGACTACGATCGGTTTTGTGAGATTAGCTCCACCTCGCGGCTTGGCAACCCTCTGTACCGACCATTGTAGCACGTGTGTAGCCCAGGCCGTAAGGGCCATGATGACTTGACGTCATCCCCACCTTCCTCCGGTTTGTCACCGGCAGTCTCCTTAGAGTGCCCACCATAACGTGCTGGTAACTAAGGACAAGGGTTGCGCTCGTTACGGGACTTAACCCAACATCTCACGACACGAGCTGACGACAGCCATGCAGCACCTGTGTCAGAGTTCCCGAAGGCACCAATCCATCTCTGGAAAGTTCTCTGCATGTCAAGGCCTGGTAAGGTTCTTCGCGTTGCTTCGAATTAAACCACATGCTCCACCGCTTGTGCGGGCCCCCGTCAATTCATTTGAGTTTTAACCTTGCGGCCGTACTCCCCAGGCGGTCAACTTAATGCGTTAGCTGCGCCACTAAAATCTCAAGGATTCCAACGGCTAGTTGACATCGTTTACGGCGTGGACTACCAGGGTATCTAATCCTGTTTGCTCCCCACGCTTTCGCACCTCAGTGTCAGTATCAGTCCAGGTGGTCGCCTTCGCCACTGGTGTTCCTTCCTATATCTACGCATTTCACCGCTACACAGGAAATTCCACCACCCTCTACCGTACTCTAGCTCGCCAGTTTTGGATGCAGTTCCCAGGTTGAGCCCGGGGCTTTCACATCCAACTTAACGAACCACCTACGCGCGCTTTACGCCCAGTAATTCCGATTAACGCTTGCACCCTCTGTATTACCGCGGCTGCTGGCACAGAGTTAGCCGGTGCTTATTCTGTCGGTAACGTCAAAACAGCAAGGTATTAGCTTACTGCCCTTCCTCCCAACTTAAAGTGCTTTACAATCCGAAGACCTTCTTCACACACGCGGCATGGCTGGATCAGGCTTTCGCCCATTGTCCAATATTCCCCACTGCTGCCTCCCGTAGGAGTCTGGACCGTGTCTCAGTTCCAGTGTGACTGATCATCCTCTCAGACCAGTTACGGATCGTCGCCTTGGTGAGCCATTACCTCACCAACTAGCTAATCCGACCTAGGCTCATCTGATAGCGCAAGGCCCGAAGGTCCCCTGCTTTCTCCCGTAGGACGTATGCGGTATTAGCGTTCCTTTCGAAACGTTGTCCCCCACTACCAGGCAGATTCCTAGGCATTACTCACCCGTCCGCCGCTGAATCAAGGAGCAAGCTCCCGTCATCCGCTCGACTTGCATGTGTTAGGCCTGCCGCCAGCGTTCAATCTGAGCCATGATCAAACTCTTCAGTTCAATACTGCTTGGGTTTTTAAGAAACCCTAAACTTGGCTCAGCAATCTCAAATGACTATGTGATTTCTCGCATGGCCACTTGTGATGCTGATAATCTTTGTGACTATCAGTCCGTACTCACAAGCACCCACACGAATTGCTTGATTCGATTTGTTAAAGAGCGTTTGGCTAAGAGCGTTTCGTCTCAACCGAGGCGCGCATTCTACGCTTTCCTCATTTGCTGTCAAGCGTTTATTTTGAAGTTTTTTGCGAGAAACTCGTTTAGCTTCAAACACTTGACTCGCTGCGATCTCTCGTAGCGGGAGGCGAATAATACAGCATTTTAAAACGCTGTCAACCTTCTTGCCAACCGCCACCGACTTCGAGATCGAAGCCCTTCCGATACTACCTGAAAATTTAACTCTTTGATTAACAAAGCGTTTCTTTTTCGACCACGTCGGAAGAGGTGCGCATTATAAGGGGATTCGAAGGCCCGTCAACCCCCCCCTGTCGCAGAAACCCACACCCCCCCCTCATAGAGAAGCAATGCTTGCGGCCCGACCGATCAATTGCGCACTATAGTGCACATCACCCCTCTCCCAGGATCGCAACACAGCAATGAACACCCAATCCCGCAGTCTGGCCGCCACCCTTTTCCCGATAGGCCTGCTGCTTATTGCCATGGCATCGATTCAATCTGGCGCCTCGCTTGCCAAGAGCATGTTTCCGATCATCGGCGCACAAGGCACTACCACACTGCGGCTGGTTTTTGCGTCCGTGATCATGCTGCTCATCCTGCGCCCCTGGCGAGCACGCATTACCGCCACCACGCTGCGCAATGTGATCATCTATGGCATGGCGCTGGGCGGCATGAACTTCCTCTTCTATATGTCCCTGCAAACCGTCCCTCTGGGCATCGCCGTAGCACTGGAATTCACCGGCCCCCTGGCCGTGGCGCTGTTCGGCTCACGTCGAGCCATCGACTTCCTGTGGGTTGGCCTGGCCACTCTAGGGTTAGTGCTACTGATCCCTGCCGGCCATGGCGGCCAGTCGCTGGACCTTGTGGGTGCCGCCTACGCTCTGGGAGCTGGCGTGTGCTGGGCGCTCTATATTCTGTTCGGCCAACGTGCCGGCGCCGAGCACGGTATCCAAGGGGCTGCGCTGGGTGTAGTGGTCGCCGCCATCTTCGTGGCGCCTATCGGTATCGTCCACGCCGGCAGCGCCCTGCTGACACCTGCCGTGATCCCGCTAGCCCTGGGTGTCGCCATCCTGTCGACCGCCCTGCCCTATAGCCTGGAAATGATCGCACTCACGAAAATGCCCGCGCGCACCTTTGGCACCTTGATGAGCATCGAGCCTGCGGTCGCCGCGATGTCAGGGCTGGTGTTCCTGGGCGAGGTCCTGACATTCACTCAGTGGCTGGCCATCGCGGCGATCATTACTGCTTCGGTGGGTGCCACACTGTCGATGCGCAGGGAAGCGAATCCTCCTGTCGCCGCCGACTGATATGAGAAATATTTTCATTTGAGACAGGATTAACCATTGTGGGCGCCCGCCGTGCTGATTAAGCTGTCACAGAATCATCATGTTTACGCTATCTACTGAGCCGAACACGGACGCTGGGGACATTTCAGGAAGAATTGACGCAATTACGACAGGGCGACACCTGACAAGCCCTGCACAGTAAGGACAGGAATGAAACGTATTTTGGTCATCCTGGCCATCTTCGCTATTGCTGGATGTGCCGCCACAGCCAAGACTGAGGTCAAGAGAGGGAAGAAGGGCCTGCATATCAACTGCTCGGGGCTCTCCTCTTCATGGGACAACTGCTACAGCAAGGCCGCAAACTCGTGCAGCAAGCGAGGCTACAAAGTCATCGCGCGGTCCGGGGATACCGATGAAGAACCCGGGGATTACCTGTTCGGCATCAATCCCGCCGGCTATACCAGCCGCAGCATGATCGTCATCTGTAAATAAGGAAGGGCAGCCCAAGTGCTGCCCTTTTTCGGTCGTGCAGAGGCTCACGTCACAACGGAGTTGTTCGCGCCTCCAGCCAAGTCAGTGCGTCACCCTGCAACAGCGGCGCGAGGCGCTCACGAACGATTAGGTGATAGCCATTCAACCATTTGCGTTCCTCCTCGGTTAGCGACTCCGGGACAAGGCAACGTGTGTCGATCGGGCACAACGTCAAGGTCTCGAAAGACAGGAAGTCGCCGAACACACTCTTGCCCGCCTCACGGGTTGCCACCAAATTCTCGATTCGCACCCCCCAAGCACCCGGCCGGTAGGTGCCTGGCTCGATCGAACTGATCATCCCTGCCTGCATCGCAGTCTGCGGAGCCGCCGCCGCTTGGTAGGCAATCACCTGCGGACCTTCATGCACGTTCATGAAGTAGCCCACGCCATGCCCGGTACCATGGCCATAGTCGACCTGGTCAGCCCAGATCGGTGCACGCGCAATGGCATCAAGCAGCGGCGACAGGATGCCCCGTGGAAAGGTGGCGCGGGACAGCGCGATCATCCCCTTGAGCACACGCGTGCAGTCCTTTTTCTGTTCAAGACTCGGGGTACCCACAGGAACCATCCGGGTGATGTCGGTGGTGCCGCCAAGGTACTGCCCTCCGGAGTCTATCAACAGCAGGCCATCGCCCTCGATGACCGCATGGGACGCTTCGGTCGCGCGGTAATGCGGCATGGCACCGTTACCATTGAAGGCGGCAATGGTCGAGAAACTCAGCGAAACGAAGCCTGGACGACGTCGACGCGCAGCGCTCAATTTCTCATCGACAGTCAGCTCGGTTATCACCTCTTGGCCCTGCTGCGCCTCGAACCAGGCGAAGAATTCGCACAAGGCCGCTCCATCCTGCTCCATGACCTGCCGAATATGCCGCAGTTCCTCATCGCTCTTGCGCGATTTGCTAAGCGTCGTCGGGTTCAAACCTTCGATCAGTTGCACCCCTGCGTCCAGGTTATTCAACAGGCCGCAGGTCACGCGCGCCGGATCGACCAGCAGCCGGCTGCCGTGTGGCAGTCGCTTCAATGCCTCGTGGACCGCGCTGTAATCACGTACTTCGATGCCATCCACTTCAAGCACATGACGCAAATGCTCATCGAGCTTGCTGACCTCCACGAACAGAATTGCCTGGTCCTTGCCAATAAGTGCAAAGGCAACGAAGACCGGGTTGTATGAAACATCGCTTCCGCGCAAGTTGAACAGCCAGGCAATGTCATCCAAGGTCGCGATGAAATGCCAGTCTGCTCCCTTCTCCTGCAAGGCACCACGCAACTGGGCAAGTTTCTCGGCCCGGCTGACCGTGGCATAAGGAGGCAGGTGCTGATAGACCGGGTTGAAGGGCAGTTGCGGGCGCCCCTCCCAGACCTCTTCCAGCAGATCCTTGTCAGTGACAAGCCGCGCTTCGCGGGCTTTTAGCCGATCTTGAAGCTGTCGCGACGAAGCCAGAGCCATGACCGCCCCATCCACGGCCACCGTGCCATCGAACGGAATATGTTCTCCCAACCATTCCAGCGCCCCAGGCTTGCCCGGCATCAGCTTCATCAGTTCGATGCCGCTTCCGGCCAGCTCTTTCTCGGCCTGCTCCCAATAACGGCTGTCGACCCATACCCCTGCAAAGCCTGCAGTCACCACCAAGGTGCCCACCGAGCCGTCAAAACCCGACAGCCAACGGCGCCCCTGCCAATAACCGGGCAAGTACTCGGACAAATGGGGGTCGGCCGAAGGCACCAGCAGGGCATCGACACCCTCCCGCGCCATGACTTCGCGCACGCGCGCCAGGCGCTCCGGCACACTTTGCTCAATCGTGGTCTGAACGTTCATGCGCACTCCTGCGGACACATCTTGGTTATTCCAGGATGAGGATAATGGAACAGCAGCCACGGTGTCGCAATCGTGGCGTCGACTCACGGCATGCAATGCCCATGACGCCCTGTAGGAACGAGACACTTCCTACGATCGAGCGGGACCACCGATCAGTTCCGGCTGAACTTACCGCAAGCCACAGCTTCACAAACTCTATGTTCATCGCGCTCAGGCGGAAGCACATGGCACGTGTCACCGAGAAAACCACCGTGGTACTGCTCGACACCCGCGAGCACACCCCGGAACACGAACACAGCGTGCATCTGAAACTGGCCCAGGGCCTGGCCCAACTGCTGGGGTGCGAGACGGTCCTGTCCGACCTGCCACCGTCGCAACACGAGCAGTGCTACTACCTGCCTACCGAAACGCTGATCGACCCGCAACGGTACACGGCGCTGGGCATTCACAGCGCGCGTGACCTGTTTGGCGGTTTGGTCAGCCATCCCTACATGGCGACGAAGGCAATCTCCCATCCACTGCCGGCAAATGCCAGCTTCCCGCCCGGCTGGACCGACGACTTTGCCCGACAAGCCAGCGATGCGCTGCTGTGCGGCTACACCGTATTCAGCAAGTCCGATGCCCGCCGCGCAGCCCAGTTGTTGCTGCGCGACGGGCCAGTGCGGATCAAACCCGTCCTGTCGCGCGCCGGGCGTTGCCAGAAAGCCATCAGCGAACTGGATGGACTGGAACCGCTATTGGCCAGCATGGACGACAAGGATCTGGCACTTTGGGGTCTGGTGCTTGAGGAAGACCTGAGCGACATACAGACCTTCAGCGTCGGCCAGGTACAGGTCGCAGGCCACACCTGCAGCTATCACGGCACCCAGCAGTTGACCCGTGATCACCAAGGGGAAGAGGTCTACGGCGGCTCAGAACTGGTCGTGGTACGTGGTGATTACCACGCCTTGCTGCAACTGCCCCTGGAAGACCATGTGCGCCTGGCGATCCGCCAGGCCATGATTTACGAGGAAGCCGCAGAGCAGCACTTTCCCGGTTTCATCGCATCGCGGCGCAACTATGACATCGCACGCGGGAGCAATGGCCAAGGCCGCCTGCGCAGCGGCGTGCTCGAGCAATCGTGGCGCGTCGGCGGCGCCAGCAGTGCAGAACTCCTGGCACTGCAGGCTTTCGCCGACGACCCGGCACTGCAGCAGGTCTGCGCCTCGACCCACGAAGTTTTCGGGCAACTTGAACTACCCACTGACGCCACCCTCTTCTACCAAGGAAACGACAGTGAACTCGGACAACTCAGCAAATTCGCACGGATTCGCCACTATGAGTATTCAGAGTGAATCCGTTGATCTGCAGGTCGAAGGCGACAGCATAGCCGGCACTCTTGTCAGCCCCGGCAACAAGATGCCAGGCATTCTGTTCGTCCACGGCTGGGGCGGTAGCCAGCAACGGGACCTGGCCCGCGCCAGACAGATTACGGGACTTGGCTGCGTGTGCATGACCTTCGACCTGCGTGGCCACGAAAATACCGCTAGCCAACGCCTGACCGTCACGCGCGAGCAGAACCTCCAAGACCTACTGGTGGCCTACGACCGCCTGGCCGGCCACCCGGCCGTCGATAGTAACGCTATCGCCATCATCGGAAGCAGCTACGGAGGCTACCTGGCAACCCTGCTGACCTTGCAGCGGCCCGTAAAATGGTTGGCCTTGCGCGTACCGGCAATGTACTGGGACGAGGATTGGCATAGCCCCAAGCAAACCCTCGACCGCCAGCGCCTCAACGCCTACCGCCAGCGCCCGCTTGGCCCGGACGACAACCGCGCCCTGGCGGCCTGTGCAGCGTTTCGCGGCGACGTGTTACTGGTCGAATCAGAGCAGGATGACTATGTCCCTCATACGACGATGATGAGTTATCGCTCAGCGTTCGTCAGCGCTCACTCGCTCACCCACCGCATTGTCGATGGAGCCGATCACGCGCTTTCCAGCGAGGAGAACCAAAAAACCTACAGCTCGATCCTGACGGCGTGGATCAGCGAAATGGTGATCGGTGCACGCCTCGACCGCTACCCGCATTATGCCCCGTGGTATGCCTGACCCTCACCGATCTGGCAGTGCAGGTCTCCATCGGCGTCGCGTACCAGGCTGCACAATGCCTGGTAGGCGGCAAAGTTGACCCCCCGGGCCCGGTGTAGGCTCAACAGGTCGAAGAACGGCTCCTCGGCAAAGCACTCTGCAGCCGCTGCCCAGGCTTGGCGGGACTGCCATTGCAGACACTGCAGCACCCGACTGCCATCGTCGCTGGTCTGGATGCTGACCCCTTGCAAGTCTTTGCAACGCACAGCCAACTCTTCGCTGCGCACGACCAGCGCCTGGGCCAACGCTGCCTGATGCGAGGCGGGCACTTGGTATTCGATCATCTGAGTGAACCACAGGGTTTGCGGTGTGGCTGTCATCAGCAGTCTCCTTGTCGAGGGCACTTGCTACAAGATGTTCGGCAGGGTAAAACCTCCAGTTAACTCAAGGTCAAGAGCTTTTTTAGCATGCCAAGCAAGCCCCCTATCGCCGCTGACAAGCTGCTCAGTGTTGGCCAACTGGCGGCACGCAGCGGTGTCGCGGTGACGGCCCTGCACTTCTACGAGACCAAAGGGCTGATCCAGAGCACCCGCAACGCCGGGAACCAGCGCCGCTACTTGAGGGCGATGTTGCGTCGAGTCGCGGTGATCAAGATGGCCCAGCGCCTGGGCATACCTTTAGCCGAAATTGCCGAGGCCCTTGCCGAGCTGCCCAGCGACCACACCCCCACCGCCGAGGACTGGCGGCACCTCTCCGCACGCTGGCGCCAGGACTTGAATCGGCGGATCGACGAAATGATCAGGTTGCGCGACCAGCTCGATGGCTGCATCGGCTGCGGCTGCATGTCGTTGAAGGATTGCCCCTTGCGCAACCGTCAGGATCATCTGGCAGAAGAAGGCCCAGGGCCGCATCTGCCCTGATCAAGGCAACACGAATCTTCGCCGGTACTCGCTGGGCGTCAGGCCAGTGACTCGCTGAAACACCTTACGAAAGGCGCCCGGATCCTGGTAGCCCACGCCCCAGGCAATCTGCTCAACCGTACGCCGGGTGAATTCCAGCATCCGGCAGGCCTGCCCAACTCTCACTTGCTGGCAATATTCGGTCGGCCTGAGCCCCGTGGCGGCACGAAACCGCCGCAGAAACGTGCGCGCCTCAAGCCCGGCGCAGGCGGCCATGCTTGCCAGGTCGGCGTCGTGGGCTGCTCCGGCCTGGAGCCAGTGCTGAACCCTGAGCACAGCTTCGTCACCATGATCCAGGCTCGGGCTGAACAGCGCCCCCGGCATTGGCGTGGAAACCGGCTCGACCGACAGGTAGCGTGCCGTCTCGCACGCCACCGAGGCGCCAAGATAACGCTCAAGCAGACGCAGCCCCAGCTCAGTCCAGGCCATCAAGCCGGCTGACGTCATGATGTCGCCGTCGTCCAGCAGCGGCTGATTGGCCTCCACACGCACCTTGGGGAAACGCTGGGCCAAGGTATGCGCGTAGTTCCAGTGGGTACTGGCCGCGCGCCCGTCGAGCAGCCCGCTGGCGGCAATGAAGAACACCCCGATGCACACCGACGCCAATACCGTACCCCGGTCATGCCAGTGACACAGTGGCAAGCGGTGACGCTCCAGTACCTCAGGCACTGGCATCGACTCCAGACTCGGCGGAATGATCAGCACCCGCAGCCCATGCCCTTCGCGCCCCGGCTCATCGGCAATACAGCGCAATTGCCCGGTCTCGTCCAACTGCCAATGGCTGACACGCACGCGTGGCAGGTCGTCAGCCCCCAACTCGGCCGCCACACGGTTGGCAACGGTGAACAGGTCATCGAGGCCATGCACCGCCGCACGCTGTGCGCCAGGATAGATCAGCAGGCCGATCTCCAGGCTGCCAGGGTTGTCAGTTTTTGCCGCCATAGTGTCGTTCGCGCCAATCCTCAGGTCAGTGCGTACAGCCTATAACTATGGCCTGACAACGACTACTGCCACAGGAGGCAACATGAGCAAGCACGCCCTGATCATCATCGATATCCAGAACGACTACTTCCCCGGCGGCAAGTGGCCTCTCGACGGTGTCGAAGCCGCTGCCGACAACGCTGCACGACTGCTCGCCGCCGCCCGTGCGCGACGCGATCTGGTGGTGCATGTTCGCCACGAGTTCGAAAGCGCTGATGCACCGTTCTTCGCCCCTGGCTCGACCGGTGCGCACTTTCACAAGAAAGTCGCCCCCCTGGACGGTGAGCCAGAGGTGCTCAAGCACAAGGTCAACGCGTTCCTCGACACCTCGCTCAAGCGCACCCTGGATCAACACGGTGTAAAAAGTCTGACCATCGTCGGCAGCATGAGTCACATGTGCATCGACGCCGCTACTCGTGCCGCCGCCGACTATGGCTATGCAGTCACGGTGGCGCACGATGCCTGCGCGACGCTGCCACTGGAGTTCGATGGCAAGCAGGTTCCAGCGGTCGATGTGCATGCCTCGGCCATGGCCGCACTGGCATTCGCCTATGCCAAGGTGTTGAAGACCGACGACTTGCTGGGGCAGTGAAACCGGACCATACCTACGGTCAGATCACTACATTACGCACGAACCGCGTGGGCACGTTTCCATCATTGCGGTAGGCGTACCGACAGTTGCTGGGAAACACATGGAACTGGCCGACCTGCAAGCAGTGCTCGGCCCCTTCGATGATCAGGGTCAGTTGCCCTTCAGCCACGTAGATCTGCTCGCTCCACCCTTCTGCGTCGGCTTCGCTGACGTAGCACTCCCCCGGCGCGAGGGTCCACTCCCAGATCTCGACCTCTCGTCGGGCCGCACTGCTGGCCAGCAGCACGGCCTTGCTCTGCGGGTGCTCACCGGCCCAGGCCAGCTCTTCGATGCGGCTTGGGTCGCGGTGGTCAGGCGCCTGGATCAACGTGCTGAACGCCACGCCCAGCGCCTCGGCGATCAAGTCGAGGGTGGTCAGGCTGACGTTCTTTTCCCCGGCCTCTATCGCCACGAGCATGCGCCTGCTAACCCCGGAGCGCTCCGCCAGGGCACTTTGGCTGAGCCCCAGGCCGTTACGCAAGCGACGGACGTTTTGGCTCACGTGTTGAAGCACCGATGAACGGTGCGCGGAATCTTTGTGCACTATATTGCTCACTGGAAGAGGTTGCGCAGTATACTGCCCACTTTGCGGCGATTGTGCGCCGCCCCCTCCGAGTGCGCAAGACCATGAACCAGCCAGACACCGCCCCAAAGACGTCGTTATCTTTACGCCTGAGCAAGGCCGAACTGGTCCTGGTGTTCATCACCATGCTCTGGGGTGGCACCTTCCTGCTGGTCCATAACGTGATGACCGTCAGTGGCCCGATGTTCTTCGTCGGCCTGCGTTTTGCCGCCGCCGCCCTGTTCGTCGGCCTGGTATCGGCGCGCGCACTGTCGGGCCTGACTTTCACCGAGCTGAAGGCCGGCATGCTGATCGGTGTATCCATCATGCTCGGCTACGGCCTGCAGACCATGGGTCTGCAAACCATCAGCAGCAGCCAGTCGGCATTCATCACCGCACTTTACGTACCCTTCGTCCCGTTGCTGCAATGGCTGGTGCTCGGGCGTCGACCTGGCCTGATGCCGAGCATCGGCATCTGCCTGGCCTTCGTCGGCCTGATGCTGCTGGCCGGCCCGGAAGGCGGCGCCCTGCATTTCAGTGAAGGGGAACTGGTCACCTTGGTCAGCGCCGTGGCCATCGCTGGCGAGATCATCCTGATCAGCCGCTATGCCGGCCAGGTCGATGTGCGCCGGGTGACCGTGGTGCAGTTGGCCACCGCTTCGTTGCTGTCGTTTCTGATGATCGTTCCGACCCAGGAGCGCATTCCCGACTTTTCCGGGTTGCTGCTGGCCAGCGCCTTGGGACTGGGCGCGATGAGCGCGGTCATTCAAGTGGCCATGAACTGGGCCCAGCAATCGGTATCGCCGACCCGCGCCACCTTGATCTACGCGGGCGAGCCGGTCTGGGCCGGGATCGTCGGGCGCATCGCTGGCGAACGTCTGCCGGGCGTGGCGCTGATCGGCGGCGCTCTGATCGTATTGGCCGTGATCGTCAGCGAGTTGAAGGTCCGCCGCGGTGACGCGGCCGACCACGCCTCGGATGAAACCCTTCAGCACGAACGTGAAGGCAGCCGGTAAAGCGCGTAACAGCAGCTATGCTTTGTAAAAAACTGTTATAAAAAAACAGCTTGTCACACCGGTTTTGTACGATTCTGCGACAGCTTGCGTGTTGGTGATCAACTGCTCGGCACGTATGATCCTTGGCAAACCTCTCCAGAATAGAACGCTATGTCATTGATAGTGCTATTGCTTCTGCCGTTCGTGGGCAGTTGCCTGGCAGCCGTGCTGCCGCACAATGCACGTAACGCCGAGTCCATCCTTGCCGGGCTCGTAGCCTTGGTCGGTACCGTCCAGGTAGCACTGTTGTACCCGCAAGTCGCCCATGGCGGGGTAATTCGCGAAGAACTGCTATGGCTGCCAAGCCTGGGCATGAACCTGGTGCTGCGCATGGATGGCTTTGCCTGGCTGTTCTCGCTGCTGGTGCTGGGCATCGGCACCCTGGTGTCGCTGTACGCCCGGTACTACATGTCGCCACAAGACCCGGTACCGCGCTTCTTCGCCTTCTTCCTGGCATTCATGGGCGCCATGCTCGGTTTGGTGATTTCCGGCAACCTCATCCAGCTGGTGTTCTTCTGGGAGCTGACCAGCCTGTTTTCGTTCCTGCTGATCGGCTACTGGCACCACCGCGCCGATGCTCGCCGGGGGGCCTACATGGCGCTGATGGTCACCGGCGCCGGCGGGCTGTGCCTGTTGGTCGGCGCGCTGCTGCTCGGCCATGTGGTCGGCAGCTATGACCTGGACAAGGTGCTGGCCGCTGGCGAGACCATTCGCCAGCACGCGCTCTACCCGGTGTTGCTGCCACTGATCCTGATCGGCGCCCTGAGCAAGAGTGCGCAGTTCCCCTTCCAGTTCTGGCTACCCCACGCCATGGCTGCGCCCACGCCCGTGTCGGCATACCTGCACTCGGCAACCATGGTCAAGGCCGGGGTGTTCCTGCTGGCCCGTCTGTGGCCGGTACTCTCAGGCAGCGAAGAGTGGTTCTGGATCGTCGGCGGTGCCGGCGCGCTGACCCTGCTGCTTGGCGCCTTCGCCGCGATGTTCCAGAACGACCTCAAGGGCCTGCTGGCGTACTCGACCATCAGCCACCTCGGGCTCATTACCCTGCTGCTGGGCCTTAACAGCCCGTTGGCTGCCGTAGCGGCGGTGTTCCACATTCTCAACCACGCCACCTTCAAGGCGTCATTGTTCATGGCCGCCGGCATCATCGACCATGAAAGCGGCACCCGCGACATTCGCCGCCTCAGCGGCCTGATCCGCCTGGTCCCCTACACCGCCACGCTGGCCATGGTCGCCAGCGCCTCGATGGCCGGCGTACCGCTGATGAACGGTTTCCTGTCCAAAGAGATGTTCTTCGCCGAGACGGTGTTCATCTCCTCTACCGCCTGGGTCGAAGCCGCATTACCGGTGATTGCCACGCTGGCGGGCACCTTCAGCGTGGCCTACGCCCTGCGTTTCACCGTCGATGTGTTCTTCGGCCCAACTGCGCAGGACTTGCCGCACACCCCGCATGAACCGCCGCGCTGGATGCGTGCCCCCGTGGAACTGCTGGTGCTCACCTGCCTGGTGGTGGGCATTTTCCCAGCCCAGTCGGTCGGCCCATTGCTGGCGGCGGCTGCACTGCCGGTGGTAGGTGGAACCTTGCCCGAGTACAGCCTGGCCATCTGGCACGGCTGGAATGCCCCGTTGATCATGAGCCTGATCGCCATGAGCGGGGGCATCGTGTTGTACCTGCTGCTGCGCAACCAATTGCGTCGCGGTCGTTTCCCTTACCCACCACTGATCGAACGGTTCAACGGCAAGCGCTTGTTCGAACACGGCCAGGTCCGACTGATGCTGCTGGCGCGGCGCATCGAACGGCTGTTGACGTCCCGCCGCCTGCAGGCGCAACTGTTCATGCTGGTGCTGGCAGCCTTCCTGGCCGGGCTCACGCCGATGCTTTACAGCGGCCTGAGCTGGGGTGACCGTCCGAAGATCCCGGGTTCTGGCGTGTTCGTCGCCCTGTGGCTGATCGCCATCGCCTGCGCCATCGGGGCCGCCTACCAGGCCAAATACCACCGGTTGGCGGCGTTGATCATGGTCAGCGTCTGCGGTCTGATGACCTGCATAACATTCGTCTGGTTCTCGGCACCGGACCTGGCACTGACCCAGCTGGTGGTCGAAGTGGTCACCACCGTGCTGATACTGCTCGGCCTGCGCTGGCTGCCGCGCCGTATCGAGGGCGTCTCGCCGCTGCCCGGCAGCCAGGAGCGTGCGCGTCTGCGGCGTCTGCGCGACCTGCTGCTGGCGGTGCTGGTCGGCGCGGGCATGGCGGCGTTGTCATATGCCATGCTGACCCGGCCGACCCCCAACGACATTTCATCGTTCTACCTCAGCCGCGCCCTGCCCCAGGGCGGCGGGACCAATGTGGTCAACGTGATGCTGGTCGACTTCCGCGGCTTCGATACCCTGGGGGAAATCACCGTACTGGTCGCCGTGGCCCTGACCGTGTTCGCCCTGCTGCGCCGCTTCCGCCCGCCCAAGGAAAGCATGCAGCTGCCTGCACAACAACGGTTGCTGGCACCAGACGTGGTCACCGACCTGATCAACCCGCGTCATGCCGCCGATACCGCACTGGGCTTCATGATGGTGCCAGCCGTATTGGTGCGCTTGTTGCTGCCGATCGCCCTGCTGGTGTCGATGTACCTGTTCATGCGCGGCCACAACCAGCCAGGCGGCGGTTTTGTCGCCGGTCTGGTGATGTCTGTGGCGTTCATCCTCCAGTACATGGTTGCCGGGACCCAGTGGGTCGAAGCCCAGATGAGCCTGCGGCCGCTGCGCTGGATGGGTACCGGCCTGCTCTGCGCCACCCTGACCGGGGTCGGCGCAATGTTGCTGGGTTACCCTTTCCTGACCACCCATACCGCTCACCTGCACCTGCCCGTGCTGGGTGACGTGCACGTGGCCAGCGCCTTGTTCTTCGATGTCGGCGTGTACACCGTCGTGGTTGGTTCGACCTTGTTGATCCTCACCGCCCTGGCGCACCAATCGGTCCGCGCCTACCGCCCGGCCAACCCGTCGAAATCCAGCCAAGCAGGAGCCGCCTGATGGAAGAAGTCATTGCAATCGCCATCGGTGTGTTGGCCGCCTCTGGAGTGTGGCTGATCCTGCGTCCTCGCACCTATCAGGTGATCATGGGCCTGTGCCTGCTGTCCTACGGCGTCAACCTGTTCATTTTCAGCATGGGTAGCCTGTTCATCGGCAAGGAGCCAATCATCAAGGACGGCGTCACCCAGGACCTGCTGCACTACACCGACCCACTCCCCCAGGCCTTGGTACTCACTGCCATCGTCATCAGTTTCGCCATGACCGCGCTGTTCCTGGTGGTGCTGCTGGCCTCCCGTGGCCTGACCGGCACCGACCATGTCGATGGCCGGGAGCGTGAAGAATGACTGGAGCGAGCCAACTGATCGTCGCGCCCATCCTGCTGCCATTGCTCACGGCAGCAGTGATGCTGTTGCTGGGCGAGAAACATCGCCAGCTCAAGGCCCGCCTGAACCTGCTGTCCAGCATCAGCGGCCTGGCCATCGCCATCTACCTGTTGCTGTGGGTGCGCACCCAAGGTCAGGCGGAGTCCATTGGTGTCTACCTGCCTGGAAACTGGTCGGCACCGTTCGGCATCGTGCTGGTTGTCGACCACCTGTCTGCCCTGTTGCTGACCCTGACCGGGGTCATTGCTGTGAGCGCCCTGATGTTCGCCCGTGCCCGTTGGGACAGTGCCGGCGCCAGCTTCCATGCGCTGTTCCAGATCCAACTGATGGGCCTGTACGGGGCGTTCCTGACCGCCGACCTGTTCAACCTGTTCGTATTCTTCGAGGTGCTGCTGGCAGCTTCCTACGGTCTGTTGTTGCACGGCTCGGGCCGGGCACGGGTCAGGGCTGGCCTGCACTACATCGCCATCAACCTGTTCGCTTCGTCGTTGTTCCTGGTGGGCGCGGCGATGCTCTATGGCGTAACCGGCACACTGAACATGGCCGATCTGGCCCTGAAGATACCGCTGGTGCCCGAAGCCGACCGTGGCCTGCTGCATGCTGGCGCCGCGATTCTGGCCATGGCGTTTCTGGTCAAGGCCGGCATCTGGCCACTGAATTTCTGGCTGGTACCCGCCTATGCCTCAGCCAGTGCTCCGGTGGCGGCGCTGTTCGCCATCATGACCAAGGTCGGGCTGTACGCGGTGTTGCGCCTTTGGACCTTGCTGTTCTCCGGCCAGGCCGGGGCCTCGGCGCACTTCGGTGGCCAGTGGCTGGTCTATGGTGGCCTGGTGACGCTAGCGGTGGCGGCAGTGTCGATTCTTGCTGCGCAACGCCTGGAGCGGCTGGCTGCCCTGAGCATCCTGGTCTCCGCTGGTACGCTGCTGGGCGCGATCGGTTTCGCCCAGCCGGCCCTGATCGGCGCTGCGCTGTTTTACCTGGTCAGCTCAACCTTGGCCCTATGCGCACTGTTCCTGCTTGCAGAACTGGTCGAGCGTTCGCGCTCGGCCAACGAACTGCCCCTGGATGAAGAGGAAGATGCCATTCCGCCGCCGCTGGAGTCGCTGCACCCTCCAAAAGGCATCAACCTCGACGATGAACAAAAGGCCGTGATCGGCCAGATCATCCCATGGACCATGGCCTTCCTGGGCCTTAGCTTCATCGCTTGCGCACTGCTGATCATTGGCATGCCGCCGCTATCGGGCTTCATTGGCAAACTCAACCTGATCAGCGCCCTGTTCAATCCACAAGGGCTTGGCACTCCGAGCGAACAACCGCTGAGCGCGGCGGGCTGGGGGCTGGTGGCACTGCTGGTGCTGTCTGGCATGGCTTCTCTGATCGCCTTCTGCCGCGTCGGTATCCAGCGCTTCTGGAAGCCCGAGGAACGTCCTTCACCGGTACTGCGCCGCTTCGAATACCTGCCGATCGTCATCCTGCTTGGCCTGTGCATCATCCTGAGCTTCAGGGCCGAGCCTGTGCTGCGCTATACCCAGGACACCGCTGCCAGCTTGCAAGCACCCGATGCGTACATAGAAGCCGTGATGGCCGCACGCCCGATACCGGGCCCCACCACGCTCGACGGGCAGGTGCAACCATGAGCCGACTATTCCCTGCCCCGCTGCTGTCCCTGTCGCTGTTCGTGCTGTGGCTGCTGCTCAACTTATCGGTGAGCGCCGGCAACCTGCTGCTTGGCGCAGCCCTCGGCATGCTGGCGCCTTTGCTCATGGCCCCTCTGCGGCCTCAGCATGCCCATGTGCGACGGCCGCTGGTCATCGCCAGGCTGATCTTCCGGGTAGGTATCGATGTGATCGTGTCCAACCTGTTGGTCGCGCGCGGCGTGTTGCGCGCAGGCAAGCGACCACCCCGCTCGGCATTCGTGCACATTCCGCTGGATCTGCGTGATGCCCATGGCCTGGCGGCGTTGTCGATGATCACCACGGTCGTGCCTGGCACCGTCTGGTCAGAACTGGCCCTGGACCGCAGTGTGTTACTGCTGCATGTGTTCGACCTTGAAGACGAACACGCCTTCATCGAACACTTCAAGCACACCTACGAACGCCCGTTGATGGAGATATTCGAATGACAGGCCTGCTTGCCAATGCAGTCCTCGCCAGCCTGTTCATCTTTGCGTTGGCCATGGCCCTGGCGCTGATCCGGCTGTTTCGTGGCCCGTCCGCCCAGGACCGGGTCCTGGCGCTGGACTACCTGTACATCCTGGCGATGCTGATGATGCTGGTGCTCGGCATTCGCTATGCCAGCGATACTTACTTCGAGGGCGCGTTGCTGATCGCGTTGTTCGGCTTCGTCGGCTCGTTTGCCCTGGCCAAGTTCCTGCTGCGCGGCGAGGTGATCGAATGACGGACACCCTGGACTTGCCTCTGTGGCTTGAGCTTGTCACCGCCGCACTGCTGCTGACCAGCAGCCTGTTCGCCCTGGTGGGAGCCTTGGGCTTGTTACGCCTGAAGGACTATTTTCAGCGTATGCACCCACCGGCACTGGCTTCCACTATCGGCGCCTGGTGCGTCTCTCTGGCCTCGATCCTTTATTTCTCGTGGCTCAAGGAGGGCCCGGTACTGCACGCCTGGCTGATTCCGATCCTGCTGTCGATCACGGTACCGGTAACCACACTGTTGCTGGCCAGGGCCGCGCTGTTTCGCAAACGGATGTCGAAGGAAGCGGTGCCTGAGGAAATCAGCAGCCACAAAAATCACGACCACTGAGCAGACGCCTTTCTACCCCTCGCTCAGACGCTGCAATTCACGCCGTACCATCGCGGCATAGGGTGCTGGGCTCAGCTGATAGAGCTGGCCCGCTACCCAGGCCAACCAGGCACCCTGCATCCGCTCCCGCTGTGCCAACAGATGCTCGGCCTGCGCGGTGGCTTGCGCCTGATACCGCAGATGAAACTCGGCCCGGCTCTGGGGCGTAACGGCGCTTTCACTCATTCACTGGCCTTGAAGGTGGTCAACTCACCCTTACGCCATTTCGCAACCTTGCCGGTCACGGCCTTGAGCAATTTGCCCAGCCCTTCCTGAACTTGTTGCTGGGCGGCGAACACCAGCATCACGCCGTGGCCTTCGCGAAACACGATGCCTTCACCTTCAGGGACGGAAACGAACGCATAGTCACCTACGCCATAGACATTGAGCTTGATGTCACGAAAGCGCATCTCCAGCTTGCCGCCTTCGCGACTGGGCAATACCGCAGCCCGGAAGTGGTCACCCACCTTCAACTCCAAACGTTGCTTGTCGTCGACGACCAACGCACTGTCGGTGTCGATTTCAGCCATGTACAAACCTTCGGGGCTTTGCTCGGTGACATAGACAAAACGCCCCTGAAACAGTTTGACGAGCCTTGCGCGCAAGTCGCCCAAGGCAAACAGAGCGTGGGTATCAAGAGTACTGACTGCCAATGAAGTGATCCTCAAACCGTTTACATCCGCACTCACTCTTCGTGCAAGAGGCGCGGCCAATTCATGTCGATAGACAAAGATTAATAACGCAATACACGAGATGTCTGTGCCTGCAGACGCTGCTGCATGCAGGAATCGTTACTCTGACTTGCCAGATCTGGCCTAAGTGCAGGCTTTCGGCATATTCCCCTCGGGGAAGCGTAAAGTCTGACAGCAAAAATGCCAGAAAAGATGCGACAGATTGCGACAGGCCCCTCGGCAGAATGGGCGCTGGAATCTATCGGTGCATTACGTAGGCGGAAATATGCACGAAAACACCAAAATCCGTCGAGAGAAAAAGAGGTTTTTTCTTACGCCGCTGGGCGCAATATCCTACTTAGGCGGCTCGCCCCTTATCCAATTGCTGTAACCATGCCACCTGGCACTCGACCGCTTCGGCACGGCTGGCGAAGGCAGTGCCCCGGCGTTCGCCGTTGACCAGTACCACCCAGCACACCCGCCGCCCCTGCGCCTGCAACATTGCAGGTACGCCAGAGCCAATCATCACGGCTACATCGACTCGGCTATTCATCATTCCCTCCGGAATTTAATTAGCAACCTAACGATGAGCCCATGATACGCCTGCCAAGGTGCCGGAAAAAGCGCGCTTCAGCACAGCTGTATTGCGCCGATGGCAACAAATCTGTCGCAAACTACAGTCACGCAAAAAGCCCCAGGGATCGCTCCGTGGGGCTTGGTCAGACGCGTCGACTCAGATCTGGCGCTGGTGACGGTCGAGCTGCTCGTGACGCTCTTGAGCTTCGATGCAGTATTTGGTGGTCGGACTGATCAGCAGGCGCTGCAAGCCGATAGGCTCACCGCTGTCGTCGCACCAGCCGAAGCTTTCGTCAGCGATACGGCCCAGGGCCATTTCCAGCTGCGGCAGCAGGCGCTGGTCACGCTCGATGGCATTGACCAGCCAGTGGCGCTCTTCTTCGACCGAGGCCACATCGGCTGGATCCGAAGGGGTATCCAGGCTTTCGATGGTGGCGCGGCTCAGCTCGATGCGTTCATGGGTTTCGACTTTCATCGCCTGCAGCAAGGCAGTGAAGAATGCCAGCTGTTCAGCGTTCATGTAGTCATCGGCCGACATGGCCAGCAACTGTTCCTTGGTCATCGATTTCTCTATGAAAAATGTGCATTGGGCGATTCGGGTGCCGCCAGCGCCTTGGCGCGGGCAGCGGAATTCTTCAAGCGCCAACCGGCACTCTTTTACAGGGGGCGGCAGTCTAAGGCGCCACGTCGCCCGGAGCAACTGCAATCACAAGGGAATTTGACCGAAATGGCCTGGATTCCGCCCATCGGCAGATCCAGGCAGGGCCGACCCACGACCTTTGCCGGTCGTGGGCGGCCAGGGGAAGAGGCGCGAAAACCTCCCGTGGCGCCCAGGCCACGACAGGGTTGTACTCAACGGTCCTTGAACTGTGCTTCGCGCTTGCCGATGAAGGCCGCCATGCCTTCCTTCTGGTCTTCGGTGGCGAACGCAGCGTGGAACACGCGACGTTCGAAGCGAACACCTTCGCTGAGGGTGACTTCGAAGGCCCGGTTGACGCTTTCCTTGACCATCATGCTCACCGGGATCGATTTGCTGGCGATGGTCGCAGCCACCTTCAGTGCCTCTTCCAGCAGCTCGGCCTGTGGCACCACGCGGGCCACCAAACCTGCGCGCTCGGCCTCCTCGGCGCCCATCAGGCGGCCGGTCAGGCACAGCTCCATGGCCTTGGCCTTGCCCACTGCACGGGTCAGACGCTGGGTGCCGCCCATGCCCGGCAGTACGCCCAGGTTGATTTCCGGTTGACCGAACTTGGCGTTGTCGGCGGCCAGGATGAAGTCGCACATCATCGCCAACTCGCAGCCCCCGCCCAAGGCAAAGCCAGAAACAGCCGCGATGATCGGCTTGCGTCGATTGGCAATGCGGTCGGCATCGCTGAACAGGTCGTCGACATAGATCTGCGGGTACTGGAGCTCGGCCATTTCCTTGATATCAGCGCCGGCGGCGAAGGCCTTGGCGGAGCCGGTCAGGACCACACAGCCAATGTTGGGGTCACGTTCGAGCTGGTCCAGCGCCTGGTTGATCTCAGCCACGATCTGCGCGTTCAGCGCATTGAGCGCCTGGGGGCGGTTGAGGGTGATCAGGCCGACCTTGCCGTGGATGTCCAACAGGATGGTTTCGAATGCCATGCAGGATGCTCCTTCAAAGATTACGCGCAATGACCATGCGCTGAATGTCGCTGGTGCCCTCGTAGATCTGGCACACCCGAACGTCGCGGTAGATTCGTTCCAGCGGGAAGTCGCTCAGATAGCCATATCCACCCAGGGTCTGCAAGGCATCCGAGCATACCTTTTCGGCCATTTCCGAGGCGAAAAGCTTCGCCATCGAGGCTTCCACCAATGCCGGGCGCCCGGCATCACGCAAGGCTGCCGCGTGCAGCACCATCTGCCGGGCGACCGCAATGCGAGTGGCCATGTCGGCCAGGCGGAAGGCCACTGCCTGGTGCTCGATCAACGGCTTGCCGAAGCTCTGCCGCTCGTTGGCGTAGTCGCGCGCCACTTCGAACGCAGCCCGCGCCATACCGACCGCTTGGGAGGCAATACCGATGCGGCCACCTTCGAGGTTGGCCAGGGCGATCTTGTAGCCCTGCCCTTCCTCACCGAGACGATTGGCGACTGGCACCCGCACGTTGTCGAATACGATCTGGCAGGTGTCGGACGCATGCTGGCCGAGCTTGTCCTCGACTCGCGCGACCTGGTAGCCAGGTGAGTCGGTGGGCACGATGAACGCGGTGATGCCACGCTTGCCCGCCTCCGGGTCGGTGACGGCGAACACGATGACCACCCCTGCGTTCTGCCCGGAGGTGATGAACTGCTTGCTGCCATTAAGCACATAGTGGTCGCCTTCGAGCCGTGCACGGGTTTTCAGGCTACTGGCATCGGAACCGGCCTGGGGTTCGGTCAGGGCAAAGGCCCCAATCATCGAACCACTGGCCAGGGGGGCGAGGAATTGCTGCTTCTGGTGCTCGGTGCCGAATTTCAGGATCGGCACGCAACCGACCGAATTGTGCACACTCATGATGGTCGAGCAGGCACCGTCGCCGGCCGCGATCTCCTCCAAGGCCATGGCATAGGCCACATAGCCGGTGTCACTGCCACCGTACTGTTCCGGCACCAGCATGCCGAACAGGCCCAGACCGGCCATTTCCGCAATGGCCTCACGTGGATAGCGGTGGGCCTTGTCCCACGCCTCGGCAAACGGTTTCAACCGCTCCTGGGCGAAGTCTCGCACTGCGTCGGCGATCTGTTGTTGCTCATCAGTTACCAACATGGCTCACCTCAATACAGGCATTCGACGGCCATGGCAGTGGCTTCGCCGCCGCCGATGCAGATCGCTGCCACGCCACGGCGCAAGTTGTTCTGGCGCAGGGCCGACAGCAGGGTCACCAGGATGCGCGCGCCCGAGGCACCGATGGGGTGGCCCAGGGCGCAGGCGCCGCCATGGATGTTGACCTTTTCAGAGGGTAGGTCGAGGTGTTTCATGGCCGCCAAGGTGACCACGGCGAATGCCTCGTTGATTTCGAACAGGTCGACCTCGGCCAGGTTCCAGCCGGTGCGCTTCATCAATTTGTCGATCGCACCGATCGGTGCGGTTGGGAACAGTGCCGGCGTATCGGCGAATGCGGAGTGTCCATGGATGACCGCCAGTGGCTTGAGGCCGCGTTTGTCGGCTTCGGAGCGACGCATCAGCACCAGTGCGGCAGCACCGTCGGAAATCGAACTGGAGTTGGCGGCTGTCACGGTACCGCCTTCGCGGAAGGCCGGCTTGAGCTGCGGGATCTTGTCCAGCTTCGCCTTGGGCGGCTGCTCGTCATCCTTGACCAGGCGCTTTTCCTTACCCTCGGTGACCTCGACCGGGACAATCTCGGCGGCGAAGCGCCCGTTCCTGATGGCTTCCTGGGCACGGGTCAACGACGCGATTGCAAAGTTATCCTGCGCTTCGCGGCTGAATCCGTTGGCCTGGGCGCAGTCCTCGGCGAAGGTTCCCATCAGGCGCCCTTTGTCATACGCATCCTCCAGGCCATCCATGAACATGTGGTCGATGATCCTGCCGTGGCCCATGCGGTAGCCGCCACGGGCCTTGTCCAGCAAATACGGTGCGTTGGTCATGCTCTCCATGCCCCCCGCCACCACCACATCGGCGCTGCCGGCCAGCAGCAGGTCATGGGCCATGATGGCCGCCTGCATGCCCGAGCCACACATCTTGTTCAGGGTGGTGCACGTGGTGTGCTTGTCGAGCCCGGCGCCCAACGCAGCCTGGCGGGCCGGTGCCTGGCCCTGACCTGCCGGCAGCACACAGCCGAACAGCACCTGCTCGACACTGGCGGCATCGACCCCAGCGCGCTCGACGGCGGCGCGGATGGCGGCGCTGCCCAGTTGCGGCGCGGTCAGGCTCTTGAGTTCGCCCTGCAACCCACCCATGGGCGTGCGCACAGCGCTGACGATGACGATCGGATCGTTAGCAATGGTCATGTTCGGTTCTCCTTACTTGGCAGCCATGCGCAGCGCGCCGTCGAGGCGAATCACCTCGCCGTTGAGCATGCTGTTTTCAATGATGTGTCGGGCCAGCGCGGCATATTCCTGCGGCCGTCCCAGGCGCGGCGGGAACGGCACGCCAGCGGACAGCGAGTCGCGCACTTCCTGGGTCATGCCGGCCATCATCGGCGTTTCGAAGATACCTGGGGCGATGGTCATCACCCGAATCCCGAAACGCGCCAGTTCGCGGGCGGCCGGCAAGGTCAGGCTGGCGATGGCGCCCTTGGACGCGGCGTAGGCGGCTTGGCCAATCTGCCCGTCATAGGCGGCGATGGAGGCGGTGTTGATGATCACTCCGCGCTCGCCGCCCTCGTCCGGCTGACCTTCGGCCATGGCCGCGGCTGCCAGGCGCAGCAGGTTGAAGCTACCGATCAGGTTGACGTTGATCACCTTGGCGAAGCTGGCCAGGCCGTGCGGCCCCTGCTTGCCCAGCACTTTCTCGGCACCGACGATACCGGCGCAGTTGACCAGCCCGTGAAGGCTGCCGAAGGCGGCGACCGCCGCCTCCACCGCTGCCTTGGCGGCCTGTTCGTCACTGATATCGGCAACCGCGAAACAGGCATTGTCACCCAGCTCGCGGGCCTTGGCTTCGACGGCGGCGGCATTGAGGTCGACCAGCATCACCTTGGCGCCAGCTTCGACCAGCATCTGCGCGGTTGCAGCGCCAAGCCCGGAGGCGCCGCCGCTGACAATGAAGTGCTTATGGCTGATTTGCATGTTGTCTTTCCTTTCAGGCGCTGGCGCGGGTTGCCAGGTGCGCGTGTTGTTTGGCGATTTCCTGGTTGCGCAGGATGAAGCGTTGCAGCTTGCCGCTCGGGGTCTTGGGCAGCTCGCTGACGAATTCAATTTCGCGAGGGTAGGCATGGGCGTACAGACGTTGGCGCACATGCTGGCGCAAGGTTTCCTCCAGCTCCGGGCTGCCGCTGAAGCCCGCGGCCAGCACCACGAAGGCCTTGATCAGCTCGGTACGCTCGGGGTCCGGCTTACCGACCACGGCCGCTTCGATCACCGCCGGGTGTTCGATCAGCGCGCTCTCGACATCGAACGGGCCGACGCGGTAGCCGGAGGTGGTGATCACGTCGTCACTGCGGCCGACGAAACTGATGCTGCCGTCCGCGTTCAACTCGACGGTATCGCCGCTCAGGTAGTACTTGCCGACGAAGGCCTTGGTGGGCAGGCCGTGATAGCCGCCGAACCAGCACAGCGGCGACTGTTCGCGGTCCACCGCCAGAATGCCCGGTTGACCGGCCGGCAGTTCCAGACCTTGCTCGTCCACCACGACGATCCGGTGGCCAGGAATGGAGAAACCAGCCGAACCCAAGTGCACCGGGTGCTGCAATCCATGGTGATTGCACAACACCATGCCCAGTTCGGTCTGGCCGTAGTGATCGTGGATGGTCACGCCCAGCTCATCGGCGAACCAGCGGATCACCTCAGGGTTAAGGGGTTCACCGGCGCTGCTGACCACGCGCAGCCGGCCTTTGATCGGCGTGGAAAACTCGCTGCCCGCGGCGATCAGTAGACGGTAGGCCGTGGGCGAGCCTGCCAGGTTGGTGATACCTAGCTTGTTAATGACCCGCGCGCAGCTTTCGACGCTGAAGGGGCCATCGTAGAACGTCGTGGCATGGCCCAGCGACAACGGGCCGGTGACGGCGTAGTAAAGACCGTAGGCCCAGCCTGGGTCGGCCAGGTTCCAGAAGTTGTCGTCCGGCCGCAGGTCGATGGCATCACGCATGTAGCCCTGGAAGGCGACGATCGCGCGCAGCGGTACTTCAAGAGGCTTGGCCGGACCGGTGGTGCCCGAGGTGAACATCAGCAGGAACGGATCATCGCCGCTGCGCATGACAGGTTCGCAGTGCTGATCGGCAGCAGCCAGAACCTGATGGAAATCCAGTTCGCCTACCGGCGCTTTCACGGTAATGAGGGTCGGGCAGTCGTTCACCTCATCCAGCTTGCTGCGGTTCAGGCTGTCGGTGACCACTACACGAGCATGGGACTGCTCCAGGCGATGCTCGATGGCCTTGGGGCCGAAAGCCGTGAACAGCGGCTGGTACACAGCCCCCAATCGCCACGTGGCGAGAATGGTGATCAGCAGTTCCGGGGTGCGCGGCATCAGACCGGCGACCCGGTCGCCAGCCTGGACACCTTGTGCCTTGAGGACATTGGCAAAGCGTGCGGCCTGCTGCTGAAGCTGGTCGAAGCTGTAGCGTTCGCTTTGGCCGTCACGGCCTTCCCAGATCAGGGCGAGCCTGCCCCCGCCTGCATGTCGGTCGCAGCACTCGACACAGGCATTGAGGGCTTTGAGGTTGCCGTGCAGGGCGGTATGAGCAACCTGTTCGTAGTTGAACGAACGGACGGCCTCGGCGTAATCGCGCATCGTCAGACTCCTGGATTCTTATTGTTGGAGCGCACCATGGGTCTAACGATGTTGTCGCTGCCGACGTCACTCGGCAATGGCCAAACCGCTCAATCGGGATGAGCGGTTTGGCCGTTTCCAGCAGGATTTCAGTTGGCTGGATCCTGCACGCTCAACGCCTCGGCGCTCAAGCGCAGGACCAATCGATGAACGGCGTCGTCGAACGCTCGCTGGATGTGCGCGACACGCTCGGCGTCCTCGGTGCCCTCCTCCTCCAGTTGCTCCCAGAACGGCTGTTTGACCTGCTGGAACTCGGTGGCGTATTGACGTTCCAGGTGCGCGATCCAGAAATCCCGCTGGCTAATATCATTCAACAGCGCATCGGTCGCCGATGCCCAGCGCACTTCGGCTGCGGCATTGCTGAGCTGCATCGGGCTGACCCCGGCCAACTGCTCGAACTGCATGGTTTTCGGTTGTCCTGGAAGATTCAATGTGCGAGCCAGGCCTACGCGATAGGCTAGACTGATCTCGATCGCGTCCACCTGCGCTAACGCGAACTCCCTGGACTGCTCCTCGGGCCACCCAGAGGTACGCAGCCGGTCTACCTCCAAGGTCACCCGCCGTTCCACCTCTTTGCCGGCGATCATCGCAACCCGATCCAGCCTGAACAGTCCACAAGCCAGCTCGAGCAAGGCCTGCTCCTGCCCGCCTGCCGCCGCAGATTGCATCGCCTCAGCCAGCAATACGCGGACTTCGAGCGTGCTGAAGCACGAGATGACCTGGTCGACGCAAGTTCGCACGGCAGCCAGCTCGAACAATTCAGCCCGCAGGGCGGCGTTCTCGCTGGCTGCGGCGATCATCGCCCAAACCCGGCGCGACAGATCCTGCGGTACGTGCTGAAAGTCACTGGTCTGCGTCAGTTCTGCCAGCACTCGGAAGAACGCATCGCTATCGGGCTCGTCCAACAAATCATCCCATTGCAGGCTTCTTGCGGTTCTCGTCGCAGAGTCCGCGAGCTGCAGCCAGGCCGAGCGGGCCAAGCCTGGCGCTTCCGTTGGTCCCGGGGGCTCTACCTGCACCGGGTTGGCAGCGTACAAGCGCTCGCGCTCGGCGACTGGCAGCGCGTTGTTTTCCAACCTGATGGCAAGGCGTACATGCAACGGTGCAAGCAGCAAAGTATCAGGGAGCTGCGCGATCTGGTTGTCACGCAGGTCCGCCGCCTCAAGGTGCAGGCATTGCTCCAGCGCTGTGGGCACGCTGTGCAGATTGTTCCGGCGCAGGTTCAATTCACGCAGACGCGTCAACTGCCCCAGGCGCAAGCTGATCGAGCCTAGTCGGTTGAAGCCCAAATCCAGGGTGTCCAATTGGGTAAGGCCACTTAAAGCCTGGGCGCCCTCTTCGGTCATGCGAATCCGGTTACGCGCCAAGTGCAGTATGCGCAGCTGGCTCACCCCCCCGATACCCGCGGGCAGGCTGGTCAGGGCGTTGTTGCTTAGGTTCAACCCACGCAATCGGCTGAAAGACCCCAGGAAACTTGGCGGCACGTGTTCCAGTTGCAAACCGACCAGTACCAGGTCGGTGATGTGCGCAAAGTCGGTGTTGGCTGGCAGCGCGGGCAGACCTCCGATGTCCAGGCCAACCAGGGTCAGGCGACTGGCCGGTGCAGTGGTGCTCGAAACGCTGTCCTGTGGCCCTCCGAGACGCCAGCTGCGGCGCAGCTCCTCGGAGGCGAAACGACGTGCCCCCCGCTGACGCCCCGCTGGCACCTGCATCACCCATGTCTGCATTGCCCGATCGAGGGCAAGGTACTGCTGGTACTGCCTGATCATCACGGCATATGCAGTCTGCGGCGACTCCAGCAGGGTCGCCACATAGTCCTCCAGTGCTTGGGCACTGTGTGTCGGATACAGTGCGCCCAAGGACTCTAGCAACAAGCGTCGCGAAGGGTGCCGCGCCTCGTCATGCCCGTTGAGCGGATAACCCATACGCCCGTCTGGCAGACGCCGTAGTGAATTCCTCGTAGGTTTTATCTCCCGTGCGCCCAACAACTCGACAAGCGCCTTGTTGTCGGCCGGCAACCAGGCTCGTAGCGCATTGTTGATCTGTTCGCTGGCTTGGGAACCATCCCAGCCCAGGCGCGCCAGATCGTCTCGGGAGAGGTACCTGGCCAACACCTCGCCAATCTCGACAGGGTCGACCTGGTCGACACTCAGTTCGCGTCCTTGCAGGTCGTAGCATTTGAAGCCACCGGCCTGCCTTACCAGAACGGTGGAGATGCGCAGTGGATCATTCTGCGGATGAAGCCGCGCCAGCGGGCGTCCGACATCCGAACCTTCGCGCAGTTCGATGTCCACTGTCGTCGACAGGCGCGCATGCTTGCGCAACAACGCAAAGGCCAGCGCAACCGTGTCCGGATGATAGCTGCCCTTGAGGTACAGCCCTTCGCGGGCACGCGTCAGCCGCGCCAGCTGCAAATGCGCTCGGGCCCGCTCGGCAACGGGCAAAGGAATCCGCTGTTCGCTGCGCATCCAGCGGCGCTGCGTATCGGTTGCCTGCCTGAGTACGTCGAGCGCATAAGCATCGGGCAACCCTTTGAAATCTCTCGAAACCAGGTCCAGCAGAGGGTCCATGGCAAGGTATTTGCGCGAGAAGTGATCGAACAGCTGTTCGTGTACCGCTGCGCCCTCTTCGATCAATGCCACGCGTTGCTCCTGCGATGTCAGCCCCTCCTCGAGCCCGAAGTGCTCGACGCACCACTGGAACAGCTCGGGGTCAACATTCAGCCCTCGATCCAGTTGCTCGAGGAATTCGTCGACACGGGCGTCCACGGCAAAGCGTTCCAGGGTGTCTCGCAGTGCAACCGGGAGCGCCCGCCCCTCGACCAACAGGCCGCGCAGGTGGTCTTGGTCGACATCCGCGACCTTCAGTATCTGCCCGATACGCTCGGGGTCCAAACGGGTTGCCGGTGGCCACAGGCGCCCCAGCAAGAGGGGCGCTCCCTCCCATTCGAGCGGCCGCTCGGATGACAGCCGCCAACCGCGCTCTCCATTGAACGCCAGCTCCGGTCCGAAACCCGATTCGCGCCGTGGATGGCGCAACCGCCACGAACTGCGCCCCGGCACGGGAACCACCTGAAAATACTTGTTATCGTTGTACCACCACTGTCCCAGCGCGTTGGACAACAGGCCATTATCCTGCTCCAGCAAGTCATCCGGCGGTGACGGATCTTCGTAATGGCCGATCTCTGCGGACCATAATCGCGCCCGCCCCTCGCCATCCAGCACGGGCACCATCTGGTCGACGTTGGCGCTGCGTAGGAAGCCGCGGGCGGCCAACGTGGTCCCGGCCGCCAGCGCGGTGCCGATCGCCACTGACTCGACCACACCCAGCAGGTGTTCCAGGGCTTCGTGCTGATGGCCCTGTTTCCAGTCTTCGACCCCTTCGAAAACCTCGGACAGAATCTGCCCCACCCAGTGGGTCACCAACACGGCGCCGATCACCGGCACGAACAACCCGGCCAGGCTGACCAGGCCTATGCCGACGGACTCCAGTGTTCGCAGGTGCTCGGCACTGACGCGGGCGTCGACCTGTGCGGTGGGTACTGCCAGAAAACGCGCATTGTCGCGAATTCGCTGCAACTGCTGCTCGGCCAGCACCTTGAATATCTGCTCATCGATTGCCCCACACGCACAGCTTGCATCGGTCTGATCGTCTGCCAGGCGCTTGTTCAGCGTCGAGAGGTAGGCAGCGCGGTCCGCCATTGCAATCCGCTGAACGAAAGCTTGCCGATAGGCTGCATCGCGCAACAGGGCTCCCAGCGCCCAACTGGCTTGCTGCCAACTGCCGAATGCGCGCAGGGGGCACTCAGGATCGCCAGGCAAGTACAGAATCACACCTTCGATGATGAACGGCGGAACATCCCTGAACGCGGGGTTGAGGCGTTGCAACTCGAAAGCCAATGCACCGTCCACACGACAGCCAAGAACCTCCAACGCCCCTGCACGCACCCTATGGCTATGAGGGTGGGTCAACGGCTGACCAGCCGCGAAGCGCCGCAGCATGTTCACTTCATCGGTGGGCAGCTGCCGTTTCAGCGACGCCAACTCTACGGCCAGCCTCAATTGCGTGCGCTTGTCCTCGGCCAGTGCAGCCCGGTAGTCGGTGTCCAACACGCTGTCGAGATGCTGCTGATACTGTCGACCGACATCCAGCGTCCGGCAGATGTCCACCAGTTGCTCGCTGTCGGTGGTCAACACCCGCTCAGCCTGCCCCGTCGCTGGATCGGCGGGGTACACCAGAGCGGTGTGCTCGAAGAACGACTCGCCTTGCTTGAAGTTCTGCATCAGTTTCAGCACTGCCGGCGAACGCACGAAATACGCTTCGTGCAGTATCGGGCCTGAGGCATCGGCGACCAGCTTTCGACGCTCTTCACGCCATTGCGCCTTGCCCAGCTCTACGGTCAGAGAAAACGACGATTGCAGTTTCTCTTGCAGGCGTTGGGTGACGAATGTATCCAGCGGTTCGAGTCCTGCCAGTGCGACCTGCACCTTGTGCTGGCTCTGCACATGGTGCTCGAAGCAGGTCCGCAGGATTTGCACCTGGGCATACGTGGAGCTTCGGAGCCATTGCGGCAGGAGTTGTGCAATGAAAGCGTCGGTCGCGCGTTCTCGCGGCATATCTTGGGTGGTTTCGATCATGGTGGGTACTGCAGCGATTGATGGACCGCTCACACTGCCGCCACCCGAGGCGCGGCTGAACCGGGAAGGCTACCCACCGAAGCGGCGCTCGCCGCTGCACCCGATGGGTGGCATCCACTGCCTGGCCCAGGCAACGCCGGGCCATTGCGGTGTCATCCCAGTCGCGCCGTTTCGGACCTCAGTTCATGACGGGTCAGTGCCACCCGATGGCGATGCACTGCAGCATCGTGCGCGATCTGAAGGTCGTCCAGGGCGCGCGCGCGTTCGGCCGCTGTTGCCTGTGGATTTTCTGCGTGGTACCTGCCGATGCGAGCCCGGTGCGCCGACTCCAGCACCTGGAAGTCATTGGCGTGACGATTTTCCAGGTAGGACTGCCAGAAGCGGCGTTGACTCAGGTCTTCTGCCAGCTCCTCGATTCCTCCAACCCGTTCGATTCGTTGCCGGTCGCTGAATATCGATTCCTCGGTGATTCCCGGAAGGCTATCGCCATGCATCGTCTGGGGCTGCCCAGGCAAACTCAGCGCCTCTCTGAGCCGCACACGATAGAGCAAGTCGATATCCCGACCATCGACATCCGCCAGGTGCGTGGCACTCGGATCTGCCCGCCGAGCGATGGCCCGTTGCTCGTTCACTCGCACCGTCGCCTCGCGCGAAAGCAAGGCGATAACGTCCAAACGATAGAGGCCACGGCCCAGTGCGATCAGCGCACGCCCCTGCACGCCCTGCACCGCGGCCCGTTCCGCGCGCGCTTCGAACATGCGCACCTGCAAGCGGGTGAACACATCAGCGACACGATTGCGCACGGTAGGCACCTCATCCACCCACTCGAACATCCGCTCGCGCAGCGAAGCATGCTGTTGCAGTTCTTCGAGCAATGACCACACCTGGGTCGCCAGGTACCGGCGTGCCTGAGCGTAGTCAGAGACATACTGCAACTGACCCATCAGCTGAGCGAATGGTCCGCTGCCGCTGGCCCCCATCACGGCGTCCCATGTCGAACCTCGTTCCGACCTCGCGGATTCAGGCAAAATTCCGATCCACAAAGCGCGGATGTCGTCCTGGGACAATCCAGCCTGTGGGGCTTCCGGTATCGTATCGAGTGCGTACAGGCGTATCACCTGCCGGTTGCTCAACAGGTTGCGCTCCACCAAGAATGCCTGACGGAAAGATTGCGGCATCTGTAACGTCTCGGGAGCGACTTCGGCCAGCTGGTTGTCTCGCAAGTCCGCTAATTGCAAGTGTTGGCACAACTCGATGTACCCCGGCCAGAGGCTCAGCCGGCAATGCCGTACGTTCAGCTGAACCAGGTGCTGAAGCTGACCGAAAGGCACGTAGAGCACGCCCAGGGGATTGTAGCTGAGGTCCAACCGCATCAACTGGGGCAGGCTGGCGAGCGCCTGGAAAGCCGACAGGGTCATGCGAATGAAGTTACGCGCCAGGCGCAGGGTACGCAGCTGGGTCATGTGGGCCAGTCCGGTCGGAATGGCCAATAACCGATTGCCGCTGAGATTCAGGTTGTTCACGTTGACGAAACTGTGCAGGAAGTCAGCGGGCACCGCGGTGATCGAGCTGTCATTGATGGCCAAGGACGTCACATGATTGAACTGCACCTGCCCAGGCAACGCAGGCAGACTCGCCAACTCGCCAAGACTCAACGCCAGACGCAAGCCACCCGGCTGCCCGTCAGCGGCCGGCACTTGCTCGCCTTGCCCGCGCCAGGCGCGTAGCACGCGGTCCGAGAGCAGTTGCCGACTGGCCTGCCTTGTCGTGTTCAGCTCAGCCGAGACCCACCTGTTCAGTGCCTGCTGCAACTGCACATGATCATCCTGCAGCGCTGCCAGGCCTGCAAACGGCATGTCTTCACCGTGCAACAGGCGCTGCAGTTCCTGTTCAAGCTGGTCATCGTCCAGACCGGGAAACAGCTGGCGCAAACCATTGAGCAACGTTTGCTTCGATGAACCCTGCGCCGCGCCTTGGCCACGCCCGCTCAGCACGTAGCCGACGCGACCATCGGGCAGCCGTTGACCTGGGTTGAACCAGCGAGGCTGGGCAGGCCAACCGAGCAGTTCGATGCACCGGTCGTGGGCGTTCGGAAGCCGCGTGATCAGCAACTGACGTAACTCATCGGCTGGATCGTCGCCTAGGCCCAGCGCCTGCAATTGGGCCGACGACAGCACTGCCGCGATCGCTTCGAAAATGGTAGTCGGCGCCGTTCTCGAAGGTCTCCATGACTGCCCCTGGCCATCGAACAATTGAAAGTGCCTGCCAACGCGCACCAGGCTGATGCGCCCCGTTTTGGGACCCGCCGGATCGAGTTCGGCCAACAGACGCCCCGTGGGCGTTGCCTCGCGCACTTCCAGGTTCAGATCGGCCGGCCTTCCCGGCAGCTGGCGGAGCAAAGCAATCGCCAGCTCGTCGGTTTCCGCGCAGCTGGCGCTGCCAAGGTAAAAACCTTCCAGCGCACGGGTCAGCCGAGCCACCCGCAGCAAAGACCGCGCCTTGCTTGCCATCGCCAGCGACAAGCGCTGCTGCACAAGCGCTATCTCCAACTCGCTTCTGTCAATGCCGCTGAGCACCTGCGGAATGTAGCCTTTGGGAAGCCCGGGAAAATCACGCGACACCACGAGCGCCAGCGAGGAGCTCGACCGTGGCGCGTAGGCAAAGCTCTCGAACAGCCGCCACCGCATCAGCGGCATCTGCTCGATCAACCTCTCGCGCATCCCCTGCTCGGGACCGGCGACTTCATGTTGAGCAGTGCACCATGCCAGCAGATCTTCTTCATCCTGCCCCAGCGCACCACTGTTCAGGTGGCCGATGAAGGCCTCGATCCGAGCGTCAACTTCGAACCGGCGCAGCGTGTCGGCGAGGTTGATGGGTGCAGGTCGGCTCTCCACCAGCAAACCCCGCAGTTCATCCACGTCCATGCCGGCCACCTGCAGTATCTGCCTGGCCCTTTCAGCATCCACAGGGGACGCTTGCGGCCACAGGCAGTCCAGCATGCGCGCGCCATCGTCCCACTCGAGCGGTTGAGCCTGTTGCAACCGCCAACCGCGCTGACCATTGTGTTGCACGACCGGACCATAGGCGCTGTCACGCAAAGGGTGGCGAAGTCGCCATGGGCCCAGGGGATCGGGGCGATGCACTTCGTAGTAACGGGTCTGCACCCGCATCCAGCGGCGCTTGCCCTGGCCGTACAGGCCGTCCGGCTGCAGACGCCTGTCTTCGGGCATGGTTTCGTAGGGCGTCAAATCACCAGACCAGAGACGCTTGCGATGGGTATCAAGGGCAATCGGCTCAAGCGCATCCACGAAGGCACTGCGCACCACGGCCACGCCCGCGACCGTGGCAACCGTGTAGGCCAGGGCCTCTGCGACACTCAGCACATGCTCCAGGGCCTCGTGCTGATGGCCTTTGGACCAATCAACGGCGCCTTCGAACACGTCGGACAAGGTCTGCACCACCAACTGTCCAAGCAGCAGCGCCCCCACGACCGGGTTGAACAGGCCTACCAGGTTGACAAGCCCCATGCCCACCGACTCCCAACGCTGAATCCGTCGCCCAGCGGCGGCGGCATCGACCTCAGCCGTTGGCACCAACAATAGCCGCGCATCATCCTTGACCTGCTGCACCTGGGCCCTGGCCAAAGTGAGGAACGCATCCTCCACGATCGAGCCTCTGACCAATTGCAGGTCCGGTCGGGCATCCTTCAGGCGCAGATCAAGGGTCTGCAGGAAGGTTGCGCGATGCTCCAGGTGGACTTGCTCCGACAGGCACTGGCGCAAGCCCGGGCGCTGCAGTTCGCTGACCAGCTGCTCGTGCAACTGCGCCAGCGAAGTGAAGCGTCGCAAGGCTTGGTCGGGGGCGCTAGGCAGATAAAGCAGCACGCTTTTTATCACACCATCGAACTCGCGCAGCACGACTAACAGTGCATTGGAAAGCGTCTGCCCCAGCAGCTCGACATGATTGACACTGTGTGGAACCGGTTGCCCGACCGTGTGCGGAATGTGCGTTGCGATGTCACGTAGGGCGATTTGCTCCAACGCGGATATTTCCCCCCGCAGCGCGGCGATTTCGATGGCGAGGATGAATCCACTGCGCTTGTCTTCGGCCAGCAGATTCAGATTCTGCCCGCCATACACCTGTTCGACCTGGTCCTGGTATAGCTTGCCCGCGTCCAACGTCCGGCATCGCTCGGTGAACGCGTCGTCGGCGGCCACCAGCACATCATTGGCACCTTCCAGGACCAAGCCACTGCCCACGTAGAAGCGACTGTCCGCGGCAAATCCCTGCATCAGCTTCGATAGTGCGGGCGAATGGGTGTACTTGGGTTTGTAGACAAAGTCGGGCCACGCCAGCTGCCCCGCAAAATCGGGAGAAACCGTGACCCAGTGCAGATCGGACACCTGTGTGCCTGGAGGCAGTGCATCGCCTAGCAGGGCCTGGAACTGTCGCTCGGCAAACTGCTGCAACGGAAGCAGTTCATGGGTCGCTGCTCGCAACCGATCTTGGCTGGCCTGGTGCCTTTTGAAGCTATCGCGCAGTTTCCTGATCTGCCCGCGCGAGGCTCGCCTCAGCCAGTCCGGTAACTGGGCCTGGATGAAGTCATCGGTAGCGGTCGAAAGCCTTGCTTGTACGGAAGAGGCTTGCTGGGAAGGAGGGATAAGCGTCATGGTGGCTCCGATCTGGGCAGAAAGGGGCCATATGCTTGTACCTAACCCACTCTCAGCTGCAGCTGGAAACGCTTCGACACGCACGGCAGAGGTTGATTCATTCGCTCCCGTCTCGGGCTTGGATCAGCGCCCGATAGTGACCTGGGTTGCAGCCGAACCATTTACGGAAGGCCTTGTAGAACGAGCTGCTGTCGGCAAACCCCAGCCGTTCGGCGATATCGCCCAGGCCCGGCTCGACCTGGGCCAACCAGGCAATCGCCAGCTCGCGTCGTGCGCTGTCCTTGAGGCGTTGGTAGGTCTGCCCCTCCTCCGCCAGGCGCCGGCGCAGGGTTGCGCTGGACAAGCACAAGCCACGCGCCAGGCTGTCGGCATCCGGCCAATGTGCCGGGTCGATCTTCAGCAAATCGCTGCGGATGCGCCTGGCCAGGCTGGCCGGATCGCGGTACTTGACCAGAATGTTGCCCGGCGCTTCGGCAAGAAAGCGCTGCAGCTCCTGGGGCGTGCGCCTAAGCGGCAGGTCCAGGCAGTCGGCGGCGATGATCATGCGGGTACGCGGACGGTCGAATTGCAGGTTCTCGGAAAACATCACCCGGTAGTCGTCGCAGAACGGTGGCTCGGCACAGCGCAGGTCGATAGCCAGGATCGGAATCCGCCGCCCCGCCAGCCAGCAGGCCACACCGTGCACGATCATCCAGAAGGTGAAATAGGTGAACGCGCGCCGTGGCAGGTCACGGGGCTCGTTGACGACGATTTCGGCCAGGCTCTGCTGGCGTACCAGGCTCGGTTGCAGATCCTGCAGCATCAACGACAGAAAGCCCAAGGCAATTTCAAGCCCGGCACCGAGGCTCTGCTGAGCCATGGCTGCGCGGGTCAGAAAGGCAAGGCTGCCCATCGGCAAACCACGGGGGTCCATGGCGAAGAACTCATCGTTGCAACGTCGGGCAAGCAGCCGCCACAGCTTGGCATAGGCGTCGGCAGACACCCTCGCCTGCGCCAGCTCCAGTTGTTCCGGCTCGATGCCGGCGCGAAGCAGCAGGCCCACGTCAGGTGACCCAGCGGGGCATGTCTGCAACAAAGCCTCACGTACCAGTTGCATGGAGATCGTGTCTTTTTCGCTCATTGCCCATCCAACCCCAGGAATGCCTTGATCAAACGTAACTCGCGGCGGCGCTCCAGGCAGCCGACCATGTGCCGGTTGACCAGACCGTCGCCAGCTATGGGCCGAGCCACCACCCGAGGATCGTGGGCCACCTCCACCGATGAGACAATACCGATACCCAGCTCGGCCGCGACGGCCTCTGTCACCGCCTCACGACTGTCCAGTTCCAGCAGCACCCGGGGTTGCACCTTGGCTGCCGCACACGCCTGGTCAAACGTGCGCCGGGTGATCGAGCTGGGTTCACGCAGCACCATGATCTGCTTGTCCAGATCGGCCAGCGCCAGCTCACCCGAGGCATGCGCCCAAGGGTGGCCCACTGGCAACAGCGCACAAATCCGTGAATCACCCAGGCCCTGCAAGTACAGGCCATTGCGCGCCTCGACTTCGGTCAGCACGGCCACATCGGCATGCTCGGACAACAGCGCCGCCAGGGTTTCCTGGGCATTGCCCAGGCGCAGGTTGACCGTGATACCAGGGTAACGCGCGCGCAACTGCGCCAGCATGGGCATCACCCGGTGCGGACCGTCGGCAGCGACTTCCAGGCGCCCGGTCAGCAGTTGCCGATTGGCCTCCAGCATCACCTGTGCTTCTTCTGCCAGGCTGAACATGGCCCGGGTGATGGCTGCCAGGCGCGTACCCTCCTCGGTCAGTTCGACCCGCCGCGCCGTGCGCCGCAACAGCGTGATCTGGTAGTGCTCCTCCAACGCCTTGATGTGCCCGGTCACCGCTGGCTGGCTGATGAACAGACGCGCCGCGGCACGGGTGAAACTGCCTTCACGGGCAACCGCGTCGAATGCACGTAACTGGAACAGGTTCATATCTATCGGCCTGACTTATGACTGGCATAACAACAAACAATTTGATTGATAAAAGGGCGAATTGCAACCTAGCACCCGTAGTTTCAGCGCCACCTCTGTTGGCGGACCACCCGCAGCTTGTGAGGAACCACGGAATGAGCAATGCCCCGATTCTGCTGACCCCCGGCCCACTGACCACATCGCTCCGCACCCGCCAAGCCATGCTGGTGGATTGGGGCTCCTGGGACCGCGACTTCAACCAACTCACCGCCAGCGTCTGCGAGCAATTGCTGGCGATCATCGATGGCAGCGCCAGCCACCACTGCGTTCCCCTGCAAGGCAGCGGCACCTTCGCTGTCGAAGCCGCCATCGGCACCCTGGTGCCCCGCGACGGCAAGGTGCTGGTGCTGATCAATGGCGCCTACGGCCAGCGCCTGGCCAAGATCTGCAAGGTACTGGGCCGCACCTACAGCACTTTCGAGACCGCCGAGGACCAGCCGACCACCGCCGCCGACGTCGACCGCCTGCTGGCCGCCGACCCCACCGTGACACACGTCGCGTTGATCCACTGTGAAACCAGCACCGGTATCCTCAACCCGCTGCCGGAGATTGCCCAGGTCATCAAGCGCCACGGCAAACGCCTGATCATCGATGCCATGAGCTCGTTCGGCGCACTGCCGATCGATGCCCGCAAGATCCCGTTCGAAGCCCTGATCGCCGCCTCGGGCAAGTGCCTTGAAGGGGTACCGGGCATGGGCTTCGTGTTCGCCGAGAAAAATGCCCTGGCCGCCGCCGAAGGCAATGCCCATTCCCTGGCCATGGACTTGCACGATCAACACCAGTACATGGCCAAGACCGGCCAATGGCGCTTCACCCCGCCGACCCATGTGGTCGCTGCCTTGCACGAGGCCCTGTTGCAGTACAACGAAGAAGGCGGCCTGCCAGCACGCCACCAACGTTACGCTGACAACTGCAAGACCCTGCTCGATGGCATGGCAGCCATCGGCCTGCGCAGTTTCCTTCCGGCCGAGATCCAGGCGCCAATCATCGTCACCTTCCATGCACCGAACGACGCCCGCTACCAGTTCAAGGACTTCTATGAACGGGTCAAGGCCAAGGGTTTCATCCTCTACCCAGGCAAGCTGACCCAGGTCGAAACCTTCCGCGTCGGCTGCATCGGCGTGGTCGGAGCAGACGGTATGCAGGCCGCTGTCAATGCCGTGGCCCACGTGCTGCGGGAAATGGAAGTGCTGGACATCTGACCCGCCCAATCACCTCGAACTCCCAGGAACTCGCGCACATGAACTACAGCAACCCCACCCAGCTGCAAGCCGCCATCCTCGACTGGGCCGGCACCGTGGTCGACTTCGGCTCCTTCGCCCCGACCCAGATCTTCGTCGAAGCCTTCGCCGAATTCGACGTCCAAGTGTCCATCGAGGAAGCCCGAGGCCCGATGGGCATGGGCAAGTGGGACCACATTCGCACTCTGTGCGATGTCCCGGAAATCGCCGAGCGCTATCGCAAAGTGTTTGGCCGCACGCCCACCGACGATGACGTCACGGCCATCTATGAACGCTTCATGCCACTGCAGATCGAGAAGATTGCCGTGCACTCGGCATTGATCCCCGGCGCTCTGGACACCCTCACCGGGTTACGCAAGGATGGCCTGAAGATCGGCTCCTGCTCGGGCTATCCGAAAGTGGTGATGGACAAGGTGGTGGAGCTGGCTGCGCAGAACGGTTATGTCGCCGACCATGTCGTCGCCACCGATGAAACGCCCAACGGGCGTCCTTGGCCGGCCCAGGCACTGGCCAACGTGATCGCCCTGGGCATCGACGATGTAGCGGCCTGCGTCAAGGTCGACGACACCGTACCCGGCATTCTCGAAGGCCGTCGTGCCGGCATGTGGACCGTGGCACTGGTGTGCTCGGGCAATGCCCTGGGCCTGACCTGGGAAGGCTACCAGTCATTGAGCGTGGAAAAGCTGGAGCGCGAGCGCCAGCGTATTCGCTCGATGTTCGCAGGGTCGCGCCCGCACTACCTGATCGACACCATCAACGATCTGCCGGAGGTAGTTGCCGATATCAACCGCCGCTTGGCCAAGGGTGAAATGCCGCAGGCCTCCTGACTGGCTGTTGCGACCCCTATCGGCGTGACGACAGGGGTCCGACCCGCTTTACACAGCGCGATTCAACTTCACCCACGAGGCGAACTTGTCGATGAACCCCTGCAGGAACGGCCGGGTCTTGTCACTGAGCTTGCCGGCTTCATCGAACAGGCTCGCCGCCCCACCGATATAGGCTTCTGGCATCTGCATGCACGGCATGTCGAGAAACACCAGCGACTGACGCACGGCGTGGTTGGCACCGAAGCCACCGATGGCCCCCGGCGAGACACTCACCACCGCCGTTGGCTTGCCCGCCCATGCGCTTTGCCCGTAAGGCCTGGATCCCACGTCGATGGCATTTTTCAGGCAGCCAGGCACCGACCGGTTGTACTCCGGGGTAACGAACAGCACGGCATCGCTGCGACGAATTTCGTCACGAAAGTGTTTCCAGGAGTCAGGCGCCGTGGCCTCGACATCCTCGTTGTACAGCGGCAAGTCAGCGATTTCGACGATCCTCAGGGCAAGGCTGGACGGCGCCAGCTCCGAAAGTGCCCTGGCCACCTTGCGATTGTACGAATCCTTGCGCAAGCTGCCGACGACGACCGCTACCGAATACACCTGGCTCATGGCGATTTCCAACCTTTGCTGGGGAATGGGACGTTGTAGTTATAGATGACCGTTCCTCGGTTCCATGGTTTTTTTTCTTGGCCGCTAAAACTTACTGCGGGCCCGAGCGGTCTATGCCTGCAGACATTTCCCAGGCAATTCAGAGGTTTTCACCCAAATGGCAGCAGTAATGGTCGGTCAGTTCCACGCCCGTGACGCCGAAGGCCGTATCTATCCCGTGCATGAATTCCAGGAGTCCACGCTCCAGGTCGACGGCACCACCCTGGGCGCACCGATCACCACTTATCGCCTGGCCATCGGCGACCGGGTCAACCACCTGGGCGAAGACCGCTTCGAACTGGCGCGCACTGGCGTCGAGATCATTCGCATTCCTTGATGCAGTCCACCGTGTAGATGCCGTTCTCGTGCTGCAGCCCATGCACATCGGCGACGAAGCCAGGAAAGCCGCTGTCGAAAGCGCGGGCGAACACCAGGTAATCGAGAATCGAGCGGGTGGTTTCGGTAAAGCGTTCGCCCGGCATGATCAGGGCGATACCCGGCGGATACGGCACCAGCATCACCGCCGCGACCCGCCCCAGCAGCGCCTCGATCGGCACCGCTTCCACCTCGCCGCGCACCATGCGGTCATAGGCCTGGGCCGGGCTCATCACCACCTCGGGCAAGCGTGTGAACAAACGCTTGAACTGCTTGGCGGTAGCATTGGCGCGGTAGCAATCGTGCAGTTGGTTGCACAGGTCCCTCAGGCCCATGCCCTGGTACCGCACAGGTGCCACCGCCACGACACTGGGCAGGCAAGCGCTCAATGCCGTGTTGCCGTCGTAATGGCGTTTGAACTCGAGCAATTCGGTGAGCAAGGTGCTCCATTTGCCTTTGGTGATCCCCATGGAGAACAGCACCAGGAAGCTGTACAACCCCGTCTTCTCCACCACCAGCCCCCGCTCCCAGAGGAACTTGCTGACCACCGCTGCGGGAATACCATGCTCGCCCAGCACGCCGCCGGCATCGAGCCCTGGCATGACCAGCGTGACCTTGAGCGGGTCCAGCAGCACATAGTCGTCCGCCACTTCACCAAAACCATGCCACTGGGCGCCCGGCTGCAGCAACCAATCCTGTACCGCCAGGCGGTGGATGCCCTCGGCGGTCGTCGGCTGCCAGATACTGAACCACCAATCATCCGCTGCGATGTGTTCACGCAAATTGGCCAGGGCCCGGCGAAAACTCAGGGCCTCGTCGAACATTTCCTGCAACAGTGAACGTCCGGCGGGGCCCTCCATCATGGTCGATGCCACGTCCAGCGAAGCCAGGATGCTGTATTGCGGGGACGTGGAAATATGCATCATGAACGCTTCGTTGAAGCGGTCGCGGTCCAGCTGGCGCTGCGCGCCATCCTGCACGTGGATCATCGATGCCTGGCTGAAGGCGGCGAGCAGTTTGTGGGTCGAGTGAGTGCTGAACACCAGCGGGCTGTCCGCCTCACAGACAGTGCCCATGGCGTAGCGATTGTCGAAGAACTCATGAAATGCCGCATAAGCGAACCAGGCTTCATCGAAATGCAACACCTCGACGCTGGCACCCAGCGCCTGTTTGATCAACCCGGCGTGGTAGCACAGCCCGTCGTAGGTAGAGTTGGTCACCACCGCCAGCTTGATCCGGGCTCCACGGTCGCGCGCAAGAGGGTTGGCCTGGATTTTCGCCCGGATGGCCTCGGCACTGAACTCACTGAGCGGGATCGGGCCGATGATGCCCAGCTCGTTGCGCTCCGGGCACAGGTAGATGGGGATGGCCCCGGTCATGATGATCGCATGCACTACCGACTTGTGGCAGTTGCGGTCTACCAGTACCAGGTCGTCACGGCCAACCATGGCATGCCAGACGATCTTGTTGGCCGTCGAGGTACCATTGATCACGAAGAACGTGTGGTCGGCACCGAAGTTGCGGGCGGCGCGGGCCTCCGCAGCTGCCAGTGGGCCGGTGTGATCGAGCAGCGAGCCGAGCTCGGGCACTGAAACCGAGAGGTCGGAACGCAGGGTGTTTTCCCCGAAGAACTGATGAAACGCCAAGCCTACGGGGGTTTTGCGGTAGGCCACGCCACCGCCATGACCGGGGGTGTGCCAGGAATAGTTCGATTGCGCGGTATGCTGGACCAAGGCTTTGAAGAATGGCGGCAGCAAGCCATCGAGATAATTATGAGCGGCTCGGGCCACTTGCCGTGCCAGGAATGGCACGGTGTCTTCGAACAGGTAGAGGATGCCGCGCAGTTGGTTGAGCTCGCCCATGGCCTCGGCGGGCGCATTCTCCAACGTGACCTGCTCGCCCAGGGCGAAAATAGGCAGGTCCGGGGCACGCAGGCGTGCCAGGCGAATCAACTCGGCCATGTTCTGCAGCAGGTGGGTATTCTCGCCGACACCTTCGGCGGCGACCAGCATGCACGCCAGTCCGTGGTGAGTGGCGGCAACCAGACGGGCCTCGGCATGGTCGGCCGCGGCGAGGATGGCGAAACCGTCCTGGCTCAGCTCCTCGGCTATACCGCGTATACGCTCCCCGGCAACACTGTCGGCCTTGATTGCCCGGTGGACAATGAGAATGGGGAACTTGAGGTCCTTGTACATCAGCTACTACCCCCTTTCGAACAGGTCATGCTGTTCAGGGTAGTTGAGGATCTGGGCAGCCCCTGCAGGCGCCGGCTTGCCGGCAATCAGCCCGGTACGGTCAGCGAATTACCCGGCAGGCGTTTCCGTCAATACCTGCCACATCGCCGGCCCGCCCGCCGACTTGGCGATTGCCGCCAACCGCTCGGCATGGGCTTCCAGTTCCTCGGCAGTGGCCATGATCACCCGCCCCGGCGCGCGCCCGGTAATGCGGCGAATCTCGCTGCCAGCACCGCCCTGCCCCTGCTGATCGTTATCGCCACCATGGCCTGCCAGTGACAGGCTGGTTTGGCCACCCGTCATCGCCAGGTAGACGTCAGCCAGCAGTTCCGAGTCGAGCAAGGCGCCGTGCAATTCACGGCCTGAGTTGTCGATGTCGTAGCGTTTGCACAACGCATCGAGGCTGTTGCGCTGCCCTGGATGACGGGCACGGGCCAGCAACAGGGTGTCAAGGATGGTGCAGTGCTGGGAGATATCAGCGCGGTCGTGCTGCCCGAGCAAGGCGAATTCGTTGTTGATGAAGCCTACGTCGAACGCCGCGTTGTGGATGACCAGCGTGGCGCCCTGGATGAACTCGAAGAACTCCTCGGCCACATCGGCAAAACGCGGCTTGTCGACGAGGAAGGCATCGGTGATACCGTGAACGCCAATGGCGCCCTCGTCACTCTCGCGATCAGGTTGCAGATAGACGTGGAAGTGGCGCCCGGTCAGGCGCCGGCCGATGACCTCGACACAGCCGATCTCGATGATTCGATGGCCTTCGCTCACCGGCATGCCGGTGGTTTCGGTATCGAGAATGACCAGCCTGGTATCTTGCTGCTGCTCCACGCGGAGGGCTCCAACTTGCATCTATGACAAAGGGGCGGATTGTACCCCAGCTCAACCCTGGGTGCGCACTTCGTCGACGCCGCGGTTGGCCAATTGGTCGGCACGCTCGTTGCCGGGGTGGCCGATGTGACCGCGCACCCACTTCCAGGTCACCTTGTGACGATTGACTTGCTCATCGAGCTGCTGCCAAAGGTCGGCGTTTTTCACCGGTTCCTTGGAAGCTGTCTTCCAGCCCCGTTTCTTCCAGTTGACCATCCACTCGTTGATACCCTTCATGACGTACTGCGAGTCGGTGGTCAGCACCACCTCGCATTCGCGCTTGAGCGCCATCAGCCCCTGGATCGCGGCCATCAGTTCCATACGGTTGTTGGTGGTTTCGCGCTCGCCGCCCCACAGCTCTTTCTCGACGCCCTTGTAGATCATCAGGACGCCCCAGCCACCAGGGCCAGGATTACCCTTGCAGGCACCATCGGTGTAGATTTCGACGCTATCGCTCATGTACCACTCGTTTAAAATGCAGTGTGTCGGCCACGCGGGGCCTGTCAGGGCTCGTTGCGCTCGCGGTTGACCTTGGCCATCGGCAGTGGCAGCAACTTGCCCATGGGTTCGCGGCGTTGCTGACGCAGCGGCCGCAGGCCAACCACCATCTTGCGCGCCACCAGCAGGTACACCCCGCCACCGGCGCTCTGCCAGCCCCCGGCCACCCGTTCCCAGCCTGCCAGGCGTTGCTGCCAGGCGGGCGAGGCAAGCGGCGGACGATAGCACCCGAAGCGGCGTTTCTCCAGCGCGAAACCCAGCAGGTTGAGCCAGTCGCCCACTCGCGACGGCGAGATGCAGCGGGCCTTGCGCAGGGCGCCATGGCTGAAGAGATGACGCACGCCCCAACTGCTCCAGGGGTTGATACCGACGATCAGCAGGTGCCCGCCGGGGCGCACGGCGCTGGCTGCCTCGCGCAGCAGCCCGTGGGGCGACAGGCAGAAATCCAGGCCATGTTGCAGCACCACCACGTCGGCGGCGTGCTCGCCGAGCGGCCAGGCCTGTTCTTCGCAGACGATCTCCACACCCGGCAGCGGCGCGCCGAGGCGAACGTTGCGCTGAACCTGCGGCGCACTGGGGGGCGCATCGGCGCAGGGGCCGTAGTGCACCAGGAAGCCGCCAAAAAAGCGCCCCAGTTCTTCTTCGAGCAGTTTGTCCTCTTCCTCGAGCATCAGTCGCCCGAGTGGCCCGTTGAACCAGTCACGGGCCAGGCTGATCAGCTCGACCCAGTCCGGGTCGGCCTGGGCAAAGGCTTGGTCGGTCATTGCGCTCTCCCTCGAAGGTTCTCGCACCGCGCCATCGCGGCTAAGATGCCTTCATGTGCCGCTTGGCGATTCGGATCCGCACCATGATACAGATCGATGCTCTCCCCGCTTTCTCCGACAACTACATCTGGTTGTTACAGGATACTGCCAAACGCCGTTGCGCGGTGGTCGATCCTGGTGACGCCGGCCCAGTGGAGGCCTGGCTGACCAGTCACCCAGGCTGGGTGCTGGAAGACATCCTGGTCACCCATCACCATAACGACCACGTTGGCGGTGTCGAGCGGCTCAAGCGCCTGACCGACGCCCGTGTCTGCGGCCCGGCCCACGAGCGTATTCCGTGCCGCGACCTGGCGCTGGACGAGGGCGACCAGCTGACCGTACTGGGCGTGACCTTCCAGGTGCTGGCCGTGCCCGGCCATACCCTCGGGCATATCGCCTACTTCAGCGACCAACCGTCAACCCCGCTGCTGTTCAGTGGCGACACACTGTTCGCCGCCGGCTGCGGCCGCATGTTCGAAGGGACCCCAGAACAGATGCAACCGGCCCTCGCCCGCCTGGCGGCCTTGCCCGAGCGTACCGAGGTCTACTGCGCCCACGAGTACACCCTGAGCAACCTGCGTTTCGCCAGGGCCGTGGAGCCCTCCAACCCGCACGTTCTGCAGCGTTTCGAGGACGTTACCCGGCTGCGCGCCGACAATCGCATCACCTTGCCATCAACTATCGGCCTGGAGCGGCTCACCAACCCCTTCCTGCGTACCGCTGAAACATTAGTTAAACAAAAAGCAGACGAATGGAAGGGACATTCAAACCCCACGCAGGTCACTGTTTTTGCTGCCTTGAGGTCTTGGAAGGACACCTTCTGATAACCTCAAGATATATCGCAAACCGTGGTCAACGGTTGACCCGGGAGGGACCGGTTTCTAGAATCGCCGAAATTTTTCGCCCGGAAACCTGTCCCAGCCGATGTCTTCCCGTAGCCGCAGAACCTCTCATTCCGTCGCCCTGACGCGCCTGGCCAAAATCAGTGCGCTGGCCCTGGCCGCCACCTTGGTGGGTTGCCAGAGCACCCGTCAGCTCGACGAATCCGACAGCGTTCGCGCGCACAACTACCAGGCTCGGATCAAGCACAAGCCTTCGCCACTGGCGGTCAAGCCTGCCGACCAGGCACCCCAGGATGTGTGGGAGCGCATGCGCCAGGGCTTCGCCCTGCAGGACAACATCGACGTCAACCCGCGCATCGAGCAGCAGCGCCTGTGGTTCGCCAGCAACCCGACCTTCCTCGAAAGCGCTGGCGAGCGAGGCAGCCTGTACCTGCACTACATCGTCGAGCGGCTCGAAGAACGCGACATGCCGCTGGAGCTGGCGCTGCTGCCTGCCATCGAAAGTGCCTACAACCCGATGGCCTACTCCCGCGCCCATGCCGTCGGCCTGTGGCAGTTCATCCCGTCCACCGGTCGCCACTTCAACCTGCGCCAGACCAACTTCTACGATGGCCGCCGCGACATCACCGCGTCCACCAACGCTGCACTGGACTACCTGACCCGCCTGCACGACATGTTCAACGGTGACTGGCTGCTGGCCCTTGCCGCCTACAATGCGGGAGAAGGCACGGTCAGCCGGGCTATCGAGCGGAACGAGAGGCTTGGCCTGCCCACCGACTACTGGAACCTGCCGCTGCCACAGGAAACCCGCGACTACGTGCCCAAGCTACTGGCCCTGTCGCAGGTGGTGATGACGCCGGAGGCCTATGGCGTGAACCTGAACCCCATCGCCAACGAACCCTATTTCGAAGCCGTGGCGATCAACGATCGCCTCGACCTGTCACGGGTGGCCGCCTTTGCCAACATCGACGAAGACGAACTGATCCAGCTAAACCCGGCGTTCAAGAAGCGCATGACCGTCGATGGCCCCAAGCAACTGCTAGTGCCAACGGCCAAAGCGCAACTGCTGTCCGACAGCCTGAACAACCTCAAGCCAGAACAACTGGTCAGCCTGCAGCCGCGCAAGGCCGTGTTCGAGGCTGCGGTCGCCGAGGCCAAGGCTCCTGCGGCGCGCAGCTACCGGGTCAAGCGTGGCGACAACCTGGCCAGCATCGCCAAGGCCAACCGTGTTTCAGTGAAGGATATCCAGCGCTGGAACAAACTCCAGGGCAATCGCCTGCGTGCAGGCCAGGTACTGGCCCTGCGTGGTGGCAACGCGCCCAGCGCGGCGGGCAACCGTGTAGCGTCGTCGCAGAAGCGTTCCACCCAATACAAGGTGCGCAAAGGTGATTCGCTGTACCTGGTGGCCAAACGTTTCAACGTCGAGATGAAACACCTCAAGCGGTGGAACCCGCGCAGCGGGCATGCCCTCAAGCCAGGGCAGACCCTGACGGTTTACCTGTCGCACTGATGTGCATCGGGTTGCTTGGCAGCTTGTGGGCGCGGGTTAACCCGTGCGGCACGCGACGCGGTGCATGGCACCGGCTTCGCCGGTGATCGCCGGCAAGTCGGCGCCTACCGATAAACGCTGACTCGATGAATTGGCGGGCAATCGGCGGGAGCCGAACAGGCCTTCCGAGACACCCTTTTTCCAACCCCGCCAAGCTGTTACTGTAGCCCGACCAAAGCCCAACGCCTCTGGATCGGATGCCGAATTGATACGTCCCCTCCTGCTGTCACTCAGCCTGGCCTTGAGCTTTCCCGCAGTCGCGATGGTGAGCGAAAGCCACGGATACGCGCAGTTCGGCACGCTCAAGTACCCGGCCACATTCACCCATTTCGACTGGGTCAACCCGCAAGCGCCCAAAGGCGGCACGTTGCGGGCCATGGCATTTGGCACGTTCGACACGCTCAACCCCTACACCTTCAAGGGCTCCAGCCCGGTCACCACACCGAACTTCCTGCAATACGGCATTAGCGAGCTGAACGAACCGCTGATGATCGGTACCGGCCAGTACGACCCATCCGGTGATGAACCGACCTCCAGCTATGGCCTGATCGCCCGCTCGGTGGAATACAGCGAGGACCGCAGCTGGGTGGTATTCAACCTGCGTCCTGAAGCCCGATTCCACGACGGTCACCCGATCACTTCGGCAGACGTTGCGTTCTCCTACCGAACCCTGCTCAAGGAGGGCCACCCGATCTACCGCACCAATCTGCAGGAAGTGCGGCGGGTGGATATTCTTGGGCCGCTGCGTATCCGCTTCGTGTTCAAGCGCACTGGCAACCCCTTGCTGATCCTGCGTTTGGGAGAAATGCCAGTGCTGCCCAAGCATTACTGGCAAAACCGCGACTTCAAGGCCACAACCTTCGAGCCGCCGCTGGGCAGCGGCCCATACCGCATCACCCAGGTGCAGCCAGGCCGCAGCCTGGTGTTCGAGCGTGTGAAGAATTACTGGGGCAAGGACCTGGCGGTCAACCGGGGCAAGTACAACTTCGACCGTGTCGAGTACGAGTTCTACCGCGACGCCACGGTGGCCTTCGAAGCCTTCAAGGCCGGCGAATTCGACATCTATATCGAGCACCAGGCCAAGAACTGGGCGAACGGCTACAACTTTCCAGCGGTGCGCCGGGGTGATGTGATCAAGGCGCAAATACCCCACCGCATTCCGACCCAGACCCAAGGGCTGTTCATGAACAGCCGCCGCGCCACCTTCAGCGATGCGCAGGTTCGTCAGGCCCTGGGCCTGATGCTCGATTTCGAGTGGACCAACCGCGCCCTGTTCAGCAGCGCCTACCGGCGTTCGACCAGTTACTACCCCAACAGCGAGTTCGCGGCGACCGGCCTGCCCACCGGCAAGGAATGGCTGCTGCTCGCACCGTTCCGCGACCAGTTGCCAGATAAGCTGTTCACCGAGCCCTACAAGGTCAGCCACACCGATGGCCGCGGTATCAACCGCCAGACCCTGCGCCAGGCCCTGGCCCTGTTCGCCCAAGCCGGCTGGAAGCTTGACGGCCAACGCCTGGTGAACAACAAAGGCCAGCAGTTGCGCATGGAACTGTTGCTGGTTAACCCCAACCTTGAACGCATCCTGCAACCTTATGTCGAAAACCTGGCGAGCATCGGTATCGACGCGCGCCTGCGCACCGTGGACCGGGCCCAGTACAAACAGCGCCTGGACCAGTTCGATTTCGACATGATCCTGATGACCCTGAACCAGACCCTCAGCCCTGGGCTCGAGCAATGGCTGTACTTCCACTCCAGCCAGGCGACCACCAAGGGCAGCAAGAACTATGCTGGGGTCAAGGACCCGGTGGTCGACCACCTGCTCGACACGTTGCTCGCCGCCCGTACCCGCGACGACCAGGTCGCCGCCGCCCGCGCCCTGGACCGTGTGCTTTCGTGGCATTACTACATGATTCCCAACTGGTATCTCGACAATCACCGCCTGGCGTACCGCAACCGGTTCGCTTTCGTCGCCACACCGCCCTATACACTGGGCTTGAACAGCTGGTGGCTCAAGACTTCGGAGAAAGCCCAATGATGCCAACGCATCGACTGCGCCGGCTGGCAGGCAGCCTGTTGCTCGCCTGCCTGAGCCTACCGGCATTGGCCGCGCCACAACATGCGCTTACCCTTTACGACGAAGCGCCCAAGTATCCGGCCGACTTCAAGCACTTCGACTACGTCAACCCGGACGCCCCCAAGGGCGGTACCTTCCGTCAGTCCAGCTTCGGCGGCTTCGACAGCCTCAACCCCTTCATCAACAAAGGGGTCGCCGCCGACAACATCAGCATCATCTACGACACGTTGATGCGCCAGAGCCTGGACGAGCCGTTCACCGAGTATGGCCTGGTGGCCGGCAAGATCGAAAAAGCCCCGGACAACAGCTGGGTGCGCTTCTACCTGCGCCCCGAAGCCCGCTTCCATGACGGCCACCCGATGCGGGCCGACGATGTGGTGTTCACCTTCAATGCCCTGACCAAGCAAGGGGCGCCGCTGTACCGGCAGTACTATGCCGACGTGGCCGAAGTGGTCGCCGAAGATCCGCTGCGGGTGCTGTTCAAGTTCAAGCACGGGAACAACCGTGAGCTGCCGCTGATTCTCGGCCAACTGCCAGTGCTGCCCAAGCACTGGTACGAGGGCCGCGACTTCACCCGCGGCAACCTGGAAATTCCGCTGGGCAGCGGCCCGTACAAGGTGGCCGAGGTCAAGGCTGGCCGTTCGATTCGCTACGAGCGGGTCAAGGACTACTGGGCCAAGGACCTGCCGATCAACCGAGGTTTCTACAACTTCGACGCCATGACCTTCGACGCTTTCCGCGACAACACCGTGGCCCTGGAAGCGCTCAAGGCCGGGCAATTCGACTACTGGCTGGAAATGAGCGCGAAGAACTGGGCCACCGCCTACAACGTACCGGCGGTACGTGAAGGTCGCTTGGTTCGCGAAGAGCTGCCCAACGGCAACCCAACCGGTATGCAAGGCTTTATCTTCAACCTGCGCCGCCCGCTGTTCCAGGACGTACGCGTACGCGAAGCGCTGAGCCTGCTGCTGGACTACGAATGGACCAACAAACAGCTGTTCAACGGTGCCTACACCCGCACCGGCAGCTACTTCGAAAACTCCGAAATGGCCGCCCGTGGCCTACCCAGCGCCGATGAACTGAAGATTCTCGACCCTTTGCGCGGCAAGATCCCCGAGCAGGTCTTCACCGAGGCATTCCACAACCCGGTCAGCGATGCCAGCGGCGTGATCCGCGAGCAACAGCGCAAGGCATACCAGCTGCTGCAGGACGCCGGCTGGAAGATCGTCGACGACAAGATGGTCGATGCCCAGGGCAAGCCGGTGTCCATCGAGTTTCTGCTGGCACAGACCGAGTTCGAGCGTATCCTGCTGCCGTTCAAGCGCAACCTGGCCGACCTGGGCATCGACCTGAACATCCGCCGGGTCGACGTTTCCCAGTACATCAACCGCCTGCGCTCGCGCGACTTTGACATGATCGTCGGTGGTTTCCCGCAGTCCAACTCGCCCGGCAACGAGCAACGCGAGTACTGGACCAGCGCCGCCGCCGACAACCCCGGCAGCCGCAACTTCATCGGCCTGCGCGACCCGGCCATCGACCAACTGGTCGAGCAGTTGATCAACGCCGATTCGCGCCAGAGCCTGATCAACCATACCAAGGCACTGGACCGTGTATTGCTCTGGGGCTACTACGTGATCCCCAACTGGCACATCAAGACCTGGCGCGTGGCCTACTGGAACAACGTCGGCCACCCGAACGTGTCGCCCAAATACGACGTGGGCATCGACACCTGGTGGATCAAGCCCGAAGTCGCCCCGGCCACGCCGGATACAGCGGCCCCTGCCGATGAGGCCAACTGACATGCTGGCCTACATCCTGCGACGCCTGCTGCTGATCATTCCAACGCTGTTCGGCATCCTGATCATCAACTTCATCATCGTCCAGGCCGCCCCCGGTGGCCCGGTGGAACAAATGATCGCCAAGCTCGAAGGCTTCGAAGGCGCCACCAGCCGCATCGCCGGCGGTGGCGCGGAGGTCTCGGTGGCCGGTTCCAGCTACCGAGGGGCGCAAGGCCTTGACCCGGCGCTGGTCGCCGAGATCGAGCGGATGTACGGCTTCGACAAGTCGGCGCCGGAACGGTTGTGGATCATGATCAAGAACTACGCCCAACTGGATTTTGGGGAAAGCTTCTTCCGCGACGCCAAGGTCATCGACCTGATTGCAGAGAAGATGCCGGTGTCGATCTCGCTGGGGCTGTGGAGCACCCTGATCATGTACCTGGTGTCGATCCCCCTGGGGATCGCCAAGGCAGTGCGTCACGGCAGCCACTTCGACGTCTGGACCAGCTCGGCGATCATCGTCGGCTATGCCATTCCCGCGTTCCTGTTCGCCATTTTGCTGATCGTGCTGTTCGCCGGCGGCAGCTACTTCGACTGGTTCCCGCTCAGGGGCCTGACCTCGAACAACTTCGACGCGCTGTCCACCAGCGGCAAGATACTGGACTACTTCTGGCACCTGGTACTGCCGATTACCGCGCTGGTGATCGGCAACTTCGCCACCATGACCCTGCTGACCAAGAACAGTTTCCTCGACGAGATCAACAAACAGTATGTGATCACCGCCAAGGCCAAGGGCCTTAGCCGGTCGCGGGTGCTGTACGGCCATGTGTTCCGCAACGCCATGCTGCTGGTGATCGCCGGCTTCCCGTCGGCATTCATCGGAATCTTCTTCACCGGCTCGCTGCTGATCGAGGTGATCTTCTCCCTCGATGGGCTGGGGCTGATGAGTTTCGAAGCGGCGATCAACCGCGATTACCCGGTGGTCTTCGGCACCCTGTTCATCTTCACCCTGCTGGGGCTGGTGGTGAAACTGATCGGCGACCTGACCTACACCCTGGTCGATCCACGCATCGACTTCGCCAGCCGGGAGCACTGACATGGCCCTGTCCCCTCTCAACCGTCGGCGCTTCGAGCGCTTCAAGGCCAACCGCCGGGGCTGGTGGTCATTGTGGCTGTTCATCATTCTGTTCGGCCTGAGCCTGGGTGCCGAACTGATCGCCAACGACAAACCCATCGCCGTGCGTTACGACGGCCAATGGTATTTCCCGGCGTTCAAGCGCTACCCAGAGACCACCTTTGGCGGCGAATTCCCGCTGGAGGCCAACTACAAGAGCCCGTATATCCGCGAGCTGTTGGCCAAGAAAGACAGCCTGGTGCTGTGGGCGCCGATTCCGTTCAGCTACCAGAGCATCAACTACGACCTAAAGGTCCCAGCCCCTGCGCCGCCTTCGGCCGACAACTGGCTGGGCACCGATGACCAGGGACGCGACGTGCTGGCCCGAGTGATCTACGGTTTCCGCGTTTCGGTGCTGTTCGCCCTGACGCTGACCGTGCTCAGCTCCATCGTCGGCGTCATTGCCGGCGCCTTGCAGGGCTACTACGGCGGCTGGGTCGACCTGGCCGGACAGCGCTTCCTGGAGGTCTGGTCGGGCTTGCCGGTGCTGTACTTGCTGATCATCCTGGCAAGTTTCGTTCAGCCCAATTTCTGGTGGCTGCTGGGGATCATGCTGCTGTTCTCCTGGATGAGCCTGGTGGACGTGGTCCGCGCCGAGTTCCTGCGCGGGCGTAACCTCGAATACGTGCGCGCCGCCCGTGCCCTGGGCATGCGCAATGGCGCGATCATGTACCGGCACATCCTGCCCAACGCGATGATTTCGACCATGACCTTCATGCCCTTCATCCTCACTGGCGCCATCGGCACCCTGACCGCCCTGGACTTCCTCGGCTTCGGCCTGCCGCCCGGCGCGCCTTCGCTGGGTGAGCTGGTGGCCCAGGGCAAATCCAACCTGCAGGCGCCCTGGCTGGGCATCAGCGCCTTCGCCGTACTGGCGGTGATGTTGAGCCTGCTGGTGTTCATCGGCGAGTCCGCCCGTGACGCCTTCGACCCGAGGAAATGACATGAGCGAAGACAACCTGATCGAAGTCCGTGACCTTGCGGTGGAGTTCGTCACCGGCGAGCAGGTCAACCGCGTGGTCGATGGCATCAGTTTCGACATCCGCAAGGGCGAGACCCTGGCCCTGGTCGGCGAGAGCGGTTCGGGCAAATCGGTGACCGCCCACTCGATCCTGCGCTTGCTGCCCTACCCCCTCGCACGCCACCCCGGCGGCAGCATCCGCTACGAGGGGAAGGACCTGTTGCATCAAAGCGAAAAGGCCATGCGCCACATTCGCGGCAACCGCATCGCGATGATCTTCCAGGAGCCAATGACCTCCTTGAACCCGCTTCACTGCATCGAGAAACAGATCAACGAGATCCTGCTGATACACAAGGGCCTGACGGGCAAGCAAGCCACCGCCCGCACCCTCGAACTGCTGGAAATGGTCGGTATTCCCGAGCCGAAGAAGCGTCTGAAGGCCTTGCCCCATGAACTGTCCGGCGGCCAGCGCCAACGGGTGATGATCGCCATGGCCCTGGCCAACGAGCCTGAACTGCTGATCGCCGACGAACCAACCACGGCACTGGACGTGACAGTTCAGCTGAAGATTCTTGAGCTGCTCAAGAAACTGCAGAAGCGCCTGGGCATGGCCCTGTTGTTGATCAGCCACGACCTCAACCTGGTGCGGCGCATCGCCCACCGCGTGTGCGTGATGCAACGCGGACAGATCGTCGAACAAGCCGACTGCAGCCAACTGTTCAGCGCACCGCAACACCCTTACACGCAGATGCTGATCAACGCCGAGCCCAGCGGTTTGCCTGCACATAACCCGGAGGGCGCGCCGCTACTGGAGGTGAAGGACCTCAAGGTCTGGTTCCCGATCAAAAAGGGGCTTCTGCGGCGCACGGTTGACCATGTGAAGGCGGTGGATGGCGTCAACTTCAGCCTGCCCCAGGGGCAGACGCTAGGGATCGTGGGTGAGTCCGGCTCCGGTAAATCGACATTGGGCTTGGCCATCCTGCGCTTGATTTCAAGCCAGGGGGCAATCCGGTTCCACGGGCAGAACCTGGAGCGCTTGAACCAGAAGGAAGTCAGGCCACTGCGGCGGGAAATGCAGGTGGTGTTCCAGGACCCCTTCGGCAGCCTGAGCCCGCGCATGTGCGTGGCGGACATCGTCGGCGAGGGTTTGCGTATCCACCGCATCGGCACTGCGCAGGAACAGGAAGCGGCGATTATCGCGGCACTGGAGGAAGTGGGGCTCGATCCGCGGACCCGTCACCGTTATCCCCATGAGTTTTCCGGAGGCCAACGTCAGCGGATCGCGATTGCCCGGGCCTTGGTGTTGAAGCCTGCACTGATCTTGCTGGACGAGCCAACTTCAGCGCTGGACCGGACCGTACAACGGCAGGTCGTGGAATTGCTGCGCAATCTGCAGAGCAAGTACAACCTTACCTACCTGTTCATCAGTCATGACCTGGCGGTGGTCAAGGCGCTGAGTCACCAGTTGATGGTGATCAAGCATGGACATGTGGTGGAACAAGGGGATGCGCAGACAATCTTCCATGCGCCGCAGCATGCCTATACGCGGCAGCTGCTGGAGGCGGCGTTCCTGGAAGTGGAAGCGGTCGGATAGGTTGCCCGCGAAAAACCAACTACTCGGGGATCAGGAGGCGTACCGCGTCTTCTGCTCGCCGAGCGTGTGGTTTCAGCACACCCTGCAGAAGGTCACGAGCCTTGGCGAGCTGGCGAAAAAACAGTCTCACTGCGCGTGCCTCAATTGAAGACCCAAAGCACGCGGGTGGGTTTGTCCGTTAGGTTGGCGTAACGAAAACGTGCGTGGGATTGCAACTGAAAGCTGTCATTGGTGCGAAGCGTCACAGGCTCACCGTCGTCCAGCCAAACCGTCAACTCGCCTTCGAGCACGAAGCAGCCCTGCTCCGAACTGTCATCCAGGTATTCCTCCCCGCTGCTAGCCCCTGGTTCGAGGTGGCTGTCCAGCATGGAAAAAGCCCCGTTGATCGTGGGCGAGACCAGCACATCGGTAATACCACCGCCCAGATGCAGCGTACGACGGGCCTCAGGACGGGTTACCCAGTCAAGCCCACGGGGTTTGTCCAGGTTGTAAAAGTACGCCGTCGACACACCGAGCGTTTCACTGATCGCCGTCAAGTCCGCCACGGTTGGACGCGACACGCCCCGTTCTACCTGGGAGAGAAAACCCACCGAACGGCCAATACGTTGAGCCAGCTCGCCCAGTGTCAGGCCTTTGAACTTGCGCAAGTCGCGAATGAGTACAGCCAGCTCTTCAATTTCTTCGTGAACTTTCATGCTTGAACCTTGAACGCAAGAACATCGCATGCCGTGATCTTCAATGGGCTCGACAACATGAAGGCGGGTTCACGAGTTTGTGCGAAGTAAACGTACGACCCAAGATCAAGCGCGGCTAAGCAACATAGAAATGATTGGCATGGAAAATACAGGAATGCCTTCACAAATCAAGCCCGCCACCGCGCTTGCTTCAAGGCAGTGAAGCGAGCCCCTCGGCGGGAACCGCTTGGCCCCTACCGAGACGCCCTACCCTCACTGAATGGCCTGGTAGGTCAGGTCCAGGCACTTGCGCGCCTTTTCCACCAGTTCGTCGATCTCTTCGATGCTGATGACCAGTGGCGGCGCGATGATCATGGTATCGCCCACGGCGCGCATGATCAGGCCATTGTCGAAACAGTGCTGGCGGCAGATCATGCCGACCCCTTGGCCTTCGTAGCGCGCCCGAGTGGCTTTGTCCTTCACCAGCTCGATCGCACCGAGCATGCCCAACCCGCGCACTTGGCCCACCAGCGGGTGGTCGGCCAACTCGCGCAGGCGCTTTTGCAGGTAGGGCGCGGTTTCTTCGCGGACCCGCTCGATGATCTTCTCGTCGCGTAGGATACGCAGGTTTTCCAGGCCTACCGCAGCCGCCACCGGGTGACCGGAGTAAGTGAAGCCATGGTTGAAGTCACCGCCTTCGCCGAGCACCTTGGCCACTTCGTCACGCACGATCACACCGCCCATGGGGATGTAGCCAGAGGTGAGGCCCTTGGCGATTGTCATCAGGTCGGGCTCAAGGCCATAGTAATCGGTACCGAACCACTGGCCGGTTCGACCGAAGCCGCAGATCACCTCGTCGGCGACGAACAGGATGTCGTACTTGGCCAGAATTTCCTTGACCTTCGGCCAGTAGGTCTGCGGCGGAATGATGACACCTCCGGCTCCCTGGATCGGCTCAGCGATGAAGGCGGCGACATTGTCCACGCCAACCTCAAGAATCTTCTGTTCCAGCTGCTCGGCCGCCCACACACCGAATTCGGCCTCGGTCATGTCGCCGCCTTCGCCAAACCAGTACGGCTGCGGGATGTGCACGATATCCGGAATCAGGCCGCCCTGCTGGTGCATGCCGCTCATGCCGCCCAGCCCCGCACCGGCCACGGTGGAGCCGTGGTAACCGTTGATGCGGCCAATGATGACCTTCTTGCTCTTCTTGCCCTTGATCGCCCAGTAGTGACGAACCATGCGCACCACGGTGTCGTTGCCCTCGGAACCGGAGCCGGTGAAGAACACATGGTTCATGCCTTGGGGGGCCACGTCGGCAATCGCCTTGGCCAGTTCCAACGCGGGTGGGTGCGCGGTCTGGAAGAACAAGTTGTAGTACGGCAGTTCCTTCATCTGCCGGCAGGCCACGTCGGCCAGCTCGTCACGACCGTAGCCGACCGCCACGCACCACAGGCCGGCCATGCCATCGAGGATCTTGTTGCCTTCGCTGTCCCACAGGTACACGCCCTTGGCAGAGGTAATGATACGTGGGCCTTTCTCGGCAAGTTGTTTGACATCGCTGAAAGGTGCCAGGTGATGGTCACGACTCATCGCTTGCCAGGCAAGGGTCTGCGAATTCTTTTCACTCATCGACTTCTCTCCATCAATATACGCAGGCGGGCTGCGCGGATACTTTTCTAAATGCGGGATCGGGCAGTTTTCAGGCGGACTTCAACATCAGTTGGCGCAGCACCGAACGTTGCCGGCAGGCTTTTCCAAACGACTGGAAGATCGTCAGGTAATGTGGGTTTTCCAGCACCTGAAACTCCGGGTGCCATTGCACGGCCAGGGCAAATCCCTTGCTGCCTTCCACCGAGATCGCTTCCACCAGGCCATCCGGTGCACGCGCTTCCACCCTTAACCCAGGCGCCAACACATCTATGCCCTGGCCATGTATGGAATTGACATCGATGATCGCCGGCAACCCCATGCGGTCCATCATGCCGCCTGGCTGTATATGCATCGTGTGGCGCGGGCCATATTGCTTTTCCATGGGTTCATCCTTGCCCTCGCGGTGGTCCATGAATGAACCCGTCTCATGAACTTTCTGATGTAAGGTGCCACCCAGCGCAACATTCATCTCTTGGAAGCCACGGCAAATGCCAAGTACCGGAACGCCTGCCGCGATGGCTGCACGCATGAGCGGTAAAGTCGTGGCGTCGCGCACAGGGTCGTGATGAGTTCCCGGTGCACTGGCTGGGCCGTTGTAATGGAAAGGTTCGATATTGGACGGCGAGCCGGTAAAGATCAGCCCATCCACCGTGTCGATTATGTCGGCGGTATCCATCAAGTCAGCGAGACTGGGAATCACGATTGGTAAACCACACGCCGCCTTGGCCGCAGCGCGCGCATACTTCTCGCTGATAATCTGGGTCGCATGCTGTTCAATCATGCGGGTGCATGCTGTGATGCCGATAACGGGCACACGTGGCATATCATCCTCCGGCAAATCAGTGTTGGGAGTTAAATTCAAACTTGTTGAATAGAGGGTGCAGCGTCATGACTTGGCTATTGGCACTTACAAGAACCAGCGATATTCGCGAGCACTGATGTCATTGAGAAAATCCAGTTGCTCCTGGTATTTGTTTTCGCAGTAGACCATCACGAACTCACTGCCTAGCCCCTCGTTGACCACCGGATGGTGGCGCATGGCGGCTATTGCGCTCAGGGCATCCTTGGGAAAGTCGATACCGCTCTTGCGGTTGTCGTTCAGTGGCGCAATGGGTTCGATGCCGCGATCCAGGCCATGCTCCATCCCAGTCAGGATGGCCGCCAGCACCAGGTACGGATTGGCATCGGCGCCGGCGAGCCGGTGTTCGATACGCACGTTGCGCGAGTCGGACTCGGGAATGCGAATGCAGGCGTCGCGGTCTTCGAAGCCCCAGCTCGCAACGCTGGCAGCGTTGACCATGGCCCCGTAGCGGCGGTAGGCATTATGGTTGGGTGCGAAGATCGGCATGCAATGGGGAAGCAGCTCCAGGCACCCGGCCACCGCATGGCGCAAGTTGCGCTGTTCGCGACCGGCGAGGATGTTGTTGCCAGCGTCGTCGTACAGACTCACATGCACATGCATCCCGCTGCCCGGGGCGTCCAGGTATGGCTTGCTCATGAAGCTTGCACGATAGCCATGCTTCATCGCGACACCGCGAGTGCTGCGGCAGAACAGCGCCGACCAGTCCGCCGCGCTCAGCGCATCGTCGCTGTGGGAGAAGTTGATTTCGAACTGGCCAGGGCCAAGCTCCGCCGTGATGACGTTTGCCGGCACGCCCTGCTCGTTAGCGACATCGACCATCTCATGCAGTACGGACGAAAATCGCGACAACCGTTCGATATGCATGTTCGGCTGATCATCTTCATCGTCAGTCGCGGTATCGCGCGGGAACCGCGGCAGGCCGTCCTTGAGCTTGCGATCGAACAGGTAGAACTCAAGCTCGAAGGCCACGACCGGGCGGATGCCGCGCTTGGCAAGACGTTCGACCACACGGGCCAGCACTTCACGGGGCTCGAACTCGATAGGATTTGCAGTGCCGTCCGAAGTCATCAGCATCTGTGCGATCACTTCCTTTTCCCAGCGCACCGGTCTCAACGTCCCAGGCACCAGGCGCCGTGCTGCATCCGGGTCTCCATCGGCAAAGCAGTAGTCACCAATCGGGTAGAGGCCACCCTGGGTGCCCAGCAGTACACAATTCTGCGGCACCTTCAGCGGGGCGCCGGCTGCGACTTTCTCGAGCATGTCCATTGGGTATCGCTTGCCATAAAAGTGCCCGGGAATATCCAGTGCAATCAGGTCGACATACCGTACTTCTGGGTGTTCCGCTCGGAACGAGCGCACTTCAGTCAACAGATCCGGAAAGATGAGACTCATCTTCTTATCCTTGTGATGTGAACGAATTCAATTGAATACCCAAAGCACGCGGGTGGGCTTGTCCGTCAGATTGGCGTAACGCAAGTGCGCGTGGGGTTGCAGCTGGAAGCTGTCGTTTGCATGGAGTGTCACGGCGTCGCTGTCGTCCAACCACACCGTCAGGTCACCCTCGAGCACGAAGCAGCCCTGTTCCGAACGGTCGCTCAGGTACTGCTCGCCACTGGTCGCACCCGGCTCGAGAAGGCTGTCGAGCATGGAGAAGGCGCCAGCGATAGTGGGCGAAGCGAGCACATCGGTAATGCCCGAGCCGAAGTACAACGTGCGTCGCTCATGAGGGCGAGTCACCCAACTGACGGCGCGAGGCTTGCTCAGGTTATAGAAGTATGCGGTGGAAACGCCGAGCGCTTCGCTGATTGCGGTAAGGTCCGCCACGGTGGGACGGGTAGCACCCTGCTCGACCCGGGAAAGGTAGCCCACCGAACGATCAGCGCGCTCAGCCAGTTCGCTCAACGACAGGTTCTTGAATTTGCGCAGGTCGTGAATAAGGATCGCCAGGGCCTCAACCTCTTCGTGCATCTTCATCGCTTAGAGCCACCGTGAAATTTTTAGACTTATTTTTCATGAAAAAATACATGAAAAAATTCACGAGTCAAGCGACGTGTCATTTTCTGGCCAAGGGCAAGCCCACTCCAGTCCTGTAGGAGCCGGCTTGCCGGCAAGAAGCCCGACACTGATGCGCAGTGCAACCTTTGCCGCAAAGCTCAACAGGCATCGCAGAGAGAATGCCGAGCAAGTGCGACGTTTAGCCCTTCCACCCGCTGTAGTCCCAATCCTACGAGTCGTGTCGACCCGCGTCTGACATACCTGGGAATCCCTTCCCGTAGTGTTTCCAGTGATTGCCACGGCGCAGGCTTCGCGCCTAACCAGCCCATTTCCCGGACTTCGGTTCCGTTCCCTGCCGTGTTCGCGCGACGGACAGCAGTCGTTTTCACTACGTTTTCCTAAAGGAGGACAGGGATGTTTGCCGCCGCGAACCAGACCCATTTCAGCTTGCACATCGACGGCCTGGAGCACGATTTCCAGGTCCTCGCCTTCGACGGCACGGAAGCCATCAGCCAACCCTACGCCATCGACCTCGAGCTGGTCAGCGAGCGCCCCTCGCTGGACCTGGAACGCCTGCTGCACAAACCCGCCTTCCTCCAGCTCGACGACAGCGGCCGTGGCCTGCACGGCCTGAGCCCTCCCGCCAACCCGGCCAAGCGCCCGCTGGGCAGTGAGGTGCTGGCATGAGTGGCGAAACCAAGCAACGCGAAGCGCAAGTCGCGGTCGCCCCACTCAACACCATCGACGCCAAGGACGTGGGCCGCGGCGCCGCCGCCTTCGACGCCTGGCCTGACCTGGGACCTGTTCGACCGTCTGGTCCGCTTCGACGATGGCAAGCTCAGCGTCGCGTACAGCTACGACGCGCTGGGCCGTCGCCTGCACAAACACTCGACCGCGCATCACTACGACGATCCCCGTGCGGGCAGTGGCTGGAACCAGATGCAACGCGCCAAGCGCCAGCGCGAACTGGGTTGCGGTTACACCCTGTACGGCTGGGATGGCGACAACCTCGCCTGGGAAAGCTCGCCACCGCAGGACGAAGGCGAAACCGGGCGGACCGTGCACTACCTGTACGAACCGGACAGCTTCGTGCCCGTTGCGCAGGCGCTGCGCAAGGCACCGATTCGCCTGTTACGGCAGCCGGACTGGCGTGGACGCGAATACGACATCGACCAGGACCCGCTGTGGCAGCACGAAGTGAAGCCGCAGCCGATCGATGCGATTGCCTGGTATCAGTGCGATCACCTCGGTACGCCGATGGAGCTGACCGACCACCACGGAGAGGTGGCGTGGGCGGGGCAGTACAAGGCGTGGGGTGACGTGCGCGAGGTGCGCTCGGAGTGGGCCAAGCAGGTTGGGATGAGCAACCCGATTCGCTTCCAGGGGCAGTACCACGATCATGAGACCGGGCTGCATTACAACCGGTATCGGTACTATGATCCGAGGGTTGGGCGGTTTGTGAGCCAGGACCCGATCAGCTACGGTGGAGGGTTTAATCTTTTTGAGTACGCACCGAACCCCATCGGTTGGCGCGACATGCTCGGGCTTGCAAGAGATTGCCAGCTTGGAACTTACGGGAGTTTAACCAGCAAACCCAATAGAGGAGACAAGTTGGATGCCCATGAGTTTGTGAGGAATGAGTTGCTGGAGCAAATGCGTCTGACGCCTGAGGGGGTTAGAAATAAAGCGAATCCTTCAATTGCCATACCAAAAACCATACATCAGCAAGTTCACAGAAATGAGAACAAGCTTGCTGCTGAGCACTTAGGGCTTGGCCGGGATGAGTTTCAATATGATACAAACGGACGTCCTAGTAGGCGTCAGATGGATATTTGGCAGGGAGCGTTGCGAACATCAGGCCTGCCGGCCTCTCGAGCCCGGCAGTTAAGGCAGGAAGCGGAGCAGTTCTTGTCGAACTGTCCTTGTACGATTTGATTTGGAGGTGTGGGATGTTTAATGAATTGACTTTTGAAGAGGGCGAATTTGATCTGCGTAAACCTTATCTAGGCGGTGGGGCGCACCTACCAGGCTCCATAAGCTGGCCTTTAGACCGTCAAGGCAACCCTAAGCTCCACTTAGCGTGTTTTCCGCTTTCCTTTTTGGCTGAATACAGTGATGTCAAGCTGGATGGTGCTAAGTTGGTCTCTGTATTTGTACCCTACTCTAAAATGAGTGATGACTATATTGATGAGGTCATGGAGGAAGGAGGAGATGTGTTGATTTATTCTCCGGGCGCGCAGCCAATTTATGGCTATGGTACGGATTTTTTACCGCCAAGATTGATTTCTGTTGTCAAAAATCAAGGCGAAGACAGTGATGAAAATGGGATCGCAAAGATTGGTGGGACTCCATGCTGGCTCCAGGATGAAGAATTTACGCCAGGAATGAGCTATGCCCTACAGATTAATAGCTCCCGCTTGAATAAAGCGGTTCCTTCACATAAGGGAATTCTTGTAGGTGGTATAGGGACACTGCTACTCGGGAGGCTAGATGGCGAAGTGCAGGGTAGATTTATAGTTCAAACAACTTGATGTTTATTTGATCGGGCTTTGGTGATGTCGGATTATAAGGTCTCCCATTCTGGTGTCGCTGGAGTCAATGCGCCCCTTTATATGAATTTAATGCGTGAAGGGGCTGCGCTACCGAGGGATCCTTGGCAAGGGTTTTGGTCATAACATCACGTCAGAATGTATAGCGCAATTCTGTTTTCGACAGATCTATATGTGAGGAATTACGCAAAAAAGATAGGCTACAATATATTTCGCGGGCTTCTTGAAGTCTATCACTATGCATTTGCACGAAAAAGCAATGTGCTTTTTTGGGTGGTGATTTTAAGAGTGTTCGGGAGTACATTGATCTTTCTCGTTTCCGCAGGACTTTAGGCCAAGAGTACCTGGTACTACTACGATATCCAGGGCCATCTGTATCGCATCCGCTACCCGGACGAACGCTCCGAGTGGCTGTTCCGCGATGAGCGCAAGAAGCTCCTGCGCCACGTGCACGCCGATGGCAGCGAAGACCGCTACGACTACGACGATCAAGGCAGCGTCATTCGCCATATCCGTGCCGACCACAGCAAGACGCACTTTGCCTACGACGACCGTCGTCACCCGATCAAGATCCGCGACGCAGAAGGCGGCCTGTGGCTGCGTGATTACGACCGGAAAGGCAACCTGGTCGAAACCACCGACCCGCTGGGCAACAAGACCGAATTCGCCTACACGCCTTCGGGCCTGGTGAAGGCGATCAAGGATGCCAACGGCAACGAGAAGAAGCTGGCGTACAACGCGGCGGACCAGCTGATCGAGTACACCGACTGCTCGGGCAAGACCAGTCAATGGGAGTACGACGACGTCGGTCGTCTGGTGCTGTTCACCGATGCGGCGGGCAACAAGACCACCTACGCGTACAAGGCCGGTCAGCTGGCGAAAGTCACCCACCCCGACAACACCGAAGAGCGTTTCGAACGCGATGCCGAAGGCCGCCTGTTGGCCCACGTCGACGCGCTGGACCGCTGCACCACCTGGTCCTACGACGCGGCCGGCAAACTGGTCGAACGGGTCGACGCCAACGAGCACACCTTGCGCTACCGCTGGGACAAGCTGGGCCGCCTGATCGGGCTGGAGAACGAGAACGACAGCAAGGCCACGTTCCTGTACGACCCGGTCGGCCGCCTGCTGGAAGAAAAGGGCTTCGATGGTTTGGTCACCCGCTACCAGTACGACCCGGACAGCGGTCGACTGGCCAGCACCCAGGTCGGTCAACGCCGGATCGACATCACCTTCGATGCCGTCGGGCGTCTGGCCTCGCGCACGGCCCGCCAGGGCGACCAGCGCCAGGAAGAAACCTTTGCCTACGACGGCAACGGCAAGCTGATCCAGGCCATCAATGCCGACAGCAAGCTGCAATGGTTCCATGACGAAGCGGGCAACCTCACTCGCGAGCATCAGTACTACCTCAAGACCGCTGTGCCGATGGTCGCGGTGTGGAGGCACGAGTACGACGCGCTGAACCTGCGCACGGCGACGATTCGCCCCGATGGCCATAAGGTCAGCACGCTCACCTACGGCAGCGGTCACGTGCTGGGCATGACCATCGACCAGCATGAGCTGCTGGCCTACGAGCGCGATGATCTGCACCGCGAGGTCGTGCGGCACCAGGGCAACCAGCTGATGCAGACCCAGGCGTGGGACCCGGCGGGTCGCCTGCAGGAGCAATGGCTGGGTAGCCACGACGGCAAGTCCACGTTGCTCAAGCGCCAGTATCAATACGATGCCGTCGGCCAGCTGACCGACATCCACGACACCCGCCGTGGTCACCTGGCCTATCAGTACGACCCGGTGGGCCGCCTGCTGCAAGCCACCAGTCGCCTGGGTGTCGAGACCTTCGCCTTCGACCCGGCCGGCAACCTGCTGGACCAGAAGACCCAGGAACTCAACCGCCCGCTGGAAAGCGACCCGCGTCGCAACAAGCTGATGGACAACCTGCTGCGCGAGTACGCCGGCACGCATTACCAGTACGACGAACGCGGCAACCTCATCCACCGCCTGCACAACGGCGACAAGGCCCGCCTGACCTGGGACCTGTTCGACCGTCTGGTCCGCTTCGACGATGGCAAGCTCAGCGTGGCATACAGCTACGACGCGCTGGGCCGTCGCCTGCACAAACACTCGACCGCGCATCACTACGACGATCCCCGTGCGGGCAGCGGCTGGAACCAGATGCAACGCGCCAAGCGCCAGCGCGAACTGGGTTGCGGTTACACGCTGTACGGCTGGGATGGCGACAACCTCGCCTGGGAAAGCTCGCCACCGCAGGACGAAGGCGAGACTGGGCGGACGGTGCATTACCTGTACGAACCGGACAGCTTCGTGCCCGTCGCGCAGGCGCTGCGCAAGGCACCGATTCGCCTGTTACGGCAGCCGGACTGGCGTGGACGCGAATACGACATCGACCAGGACCCGCTGTGGCAACACGAAGTGAAGCCGCAGCCGATCGATGCGATTGCCTGGTACCAGTGCGATCACCTCGGTACGCCGATGGAGCTGACCGACCACCACGGAGAGGTGGCGTGGGCGGGGCAGTACAAGGCGTGGGGTGACGTGCGCGAGGTGCGCTCGGAGTGGGCCAAGCAGGTTGGGATGAGCAACCCGATTCGCTTCCAGGGGCAGTACCACGATCATGAGACCGGGCTGCATTACAACCGGTATCGGTACTATGATCCGAGGGTTGGGCGGTTTGTGAGCCAGGACCCGATTAGCTACGGCGGCGGTTTAAACCTGTTTGCCTATGCGCCGAACCCTGTGGAGTGGATTGACCCGTTGGGGCTGTGGAAAGGACAGCCGCGTCAGTCGAATGGGCGGTTTGGGGCAGGGAAAGATCCTTCGATACCGTGTCCGTGTGAGACCGAGACCTCAGAAAAAGTTCATGGCAATAACTTAAATACTACTGCTTTAGCAGTTGGTTACACGCTGAGAGATCGTAATGATGATGAAAAAATTATGAAGTTTGGCGAAACGACGATGGGCACAAGACGGTATACAAAAGCATATCTCGATAAAAATAACGTGAATATGCAGATCGAAGTTTCTGGCACGAAAAGGGAGATGCATGCTTGGCAGCATCGGCAGATCTTGGATTATAAGGCTCATAACGGAGGGGGTAGGCCTCCTTTGAATAAAAGCGATTTCTAGGAGTGGCTTATGAAAGTTTGGATGTCGAGCGAGAAGGAAGCGCTGGTAGGTAAGGCTGAGCACGCTGCTCGTAACAAAATCGAGCCTGTAATAAATCGAATTTTAGACAAGGTTAATTTGGTCGGCGACCTCGAGAAGTGGAGTGTTATTTTTATAATTATGCGCGATGAGTGGTTGGAAAGTTATCCGGAATTGAAACGCTATCATAAGGCAAAAAAAGATGTAGAGCTGCGAGTGCAGTTGCCATTTTCTGAGTTTAGAGATGCTGATGAAAACCAGCAGGTCAACCTACTGCTAGACGCACTGTTGCGCTCTGTAGATATGATGGGTGAAATGAAGAACTTAAAGCTAAAATATGAGGATTACTATTTGTTAAAGGAAGTGATTGAAAGGGCGCGTTTAGAATTAAATCCTACTTAGGCGCTGGACGAAAAGAGATGTCGCAAACACTGCATGGAGCAAGCCAGCGAGACCGTGGCTTCTTAGCTTTTCGCGAGCTTGTCGAAACGTGTCACGATGCGCCTATTTTCTTTCAGCTAGCCAAACATGCGCTCGATGAGGTTGCGTTGTCGGTACTTGGGCCTTTCAAACAGTCTGGGTAGGCCAGGTTTGGGTTTGCGCTTCATTCCACTGCGACTGCGGCCTAGAGCGTGACCGGTAGGCTCGTCAGCCCCCCTTTTTCCGAGCGCCAGATGAGACTCGGGTTGCGCGTACTGCGGTTGAGTCGACTATCCAGGTTTGCAAATCGATCAACCCTTGCTCATTCAATCTCAGATGTAACCGTTTGAGCATCTGATCGAATGCCCCATGATGACGCCAGCCTCGAAACCGTTGATACACCGTTGACCTTGGGCCGAAGCGCTCCGGAACATCTCGCCACGCAGCCCCCAAGCAGAGCACCCAGCGCACACCATCGAGCATCAGGCGTGACCAGCATGAGCTGCTGGCCTACGAGCGCGATGCTCTGCACCGTGAGGTGGTCCGGCATCAGGGCAACCAGCTGATGCAGACCCAGGCGTGGGACCCGGCGGGTCGCCTGCAGGAGCAATGGCTGGGTAGCCACGACGGCAAGTCCACGTTGCTCAAGCGCCAGTATCAATACGATGCCGTCGGCCAGCTGACCGACATCCACGACACCCGCCGTGGTCACCTGGCCTATCAGTACGACCCGGTGGGCCGCCTGCTGCAAGCCACCAGTCGCCAGGGAGTCCCGACCTTCGCCTTCGACCCGGCCGGCAACCTGCTGGGCCAGAAGACCTAGGAACTCAACCTAAACGCTGGTGCACGCCGAGCCCCAAGGCGGTGTACAGTACCCCCACGAAAATCCCAGGAGCCTGACAATGACCGCAACGCTGTCCCCCCTGAAAATCGACTGCGATTTCGATTCCGGCAACATCCAGGTACTGGATGCCAGCAACCCGAGCCGGGTGCACCTGGCCATCCGCCCGGACACGCACAGCGGCCATTTCCAGTGGTTCCACTTCAAGGTCAGCGGTCTCACGCCCGGCCAGGTCCATCGCTTCAGCCTGGACAACGCTTCGCAGTCTTCCTACAAGAACGCCTGGAGTGGCTACAACGCGGTGGCGTCCTACGACCAGCAATCCTGGTTCCGGGTCCCCAGCCAGTTCGATGGCAAGGCCCTGTCATTCGAAGTGAAGGCCGAACAGGAGCAGATCTGGTTCGCTTATTTCGAGCCCTACCCCCGCGCCCGTCACAACCAGCTGATCGAACGCGCCCGGCAGATTCCGGGAGTCGAGCTGCTGGCTAGCGGCCGCAGCGTGCAGGGCCGCGATATTCCGTTGCTGCGCGCAGGCGATGGCGCTGCAAACAAACGCAAGTTGTGGCTGATCGCCCAGCAACATCCGGGCGAGCACATGGCCGAGTGGTTCATGGAGGGTGTGATCGACCGCCTGCAAGCCAACGACGCGGTGGTGCAGCAACTGCTGGCCAAGGCAGACCTGTACCTGATCCCGAACATGAACCCCGACGGCGCCGTCCTCGGCCACCTGCGTACCAACTTCAAGGGCAAGGACCTCAACCGGGCCTGGCAAGACGCCAGCGTCGAGCTCAGCCCAGAAGTGTTCTTCGCCCAGGCGCAGATGAAACAGTACGGCGTGGATGCGTTCATCGACGTGCATGGCGATGAGGAAATTCCGCATGTGTTCACCGCCGCCTGTGAAGGCAACCCAGGGTACACGCCGCGGCTGGCGAAGCTGGAGGCGCAGTTCCGCAGCACGCTGTGCAGGGTGACGCCAGACTTTCAGACCGAATATGGCTATACCCGTGACGAACCGGGGCAGGCCAATACGACCCTGGCGTGCAATGCGGTGGGCATGGCCCATGACTGCCTGTCGCTGACCCTGGAGATGCCGTTCAAGGATCATGACGATGCGCCCAACCCTGAGACCGGATGGTCGGGGGCGCGGTCGAAAGCGTTGGCCGGGGCAGTGTTGGAGACATTGTCGAAGATGGTCGATGATTTGCGTTGAGGTTGTCGGCGTCCTCGCCGGCCAGCCGGCTCCCACGAGGCTGTGGGGGCCGCAACAGCGGTGTCAGAACTGCACGTCCAGCACCACATTATCGATGTAAGTCGCCGCCGGCGGTGTGGCCTGGTCGGTGTATACCTTAGCGTTGTAGTTGAAGACCTGGCTCCCGGTACCAGTCCCATTGCCCGGGTTTATGTCGGCATCGCTGCTCGAACGCCGGGCGCTGCTCAACGCCCCCCAGCGCACCGCACCGGCACTTTTGAAGATGTCGTACGCCAGGTAATTGTTGGCGCTGGATTTCATCCGGCGCCGTCCGCCCGATACGTTCTGCCCGTCGTCCAACCCTACCGTGTAGCTGCTGCCCTTGGTACAGGACAAGCTCACGCTCTGGCTAACCGTGCCAAACCCACTCACCACCGGCGCGCTGGCGAAACTGATGTTGGGTGTGGTGATCTGGCAGTCGTTGCTCACGGTCAGGCTCACATTGAGCGACCTGCTGCCACTACCGGAATCTCGCCCCGCCAGGCACAGGCCGCCGACGGCGACCCCCACGCAATAATCCCAGTTCCAGGAAAGGGTCAGGGTTTCCTGGTACAAGCCTGCCGCCACATTGCTGCCGATCTGGGTCCTGAAGTACAGCGGCACGGTTTTGGGCGCAGTGCTGCCAAGCAGCCCGAGTGCTTCGAGGATGCCCTTGGGTGCGAAGTCGAACGCTGGTGTGCCGCGGCTGATGGGATAGGACGTAGTGTTATCGCCATAGATCGTATAGGGGATGACATCCCCCGTCGGCCCAACCAGACCGGTCGTCGACGATGTGATCGTGAGATAGAAATGGTCAGTGGTCGACAGCAGCGCCAACAAAGAGCCCGTGCATTGAAGCCCGGCATTGGTTGTGGAGGCACTCTGCACGACGGTGCGTACCAGGGTCGAGTTGACCGTGCCGAAAGCAGCGGGCGCGGTCGATACCAATGTGCATCCCGCCCAGGCAGGCCCGGTCGACACCAGTGCGCACGACAGCAAGCCGCCAAGTCTCACCTTCATCGGCACACCAGTGGGCCGATCAGTGGAATCGAGCCCTCCCCTTCAGGCAGATCGAATTCGACCTGACATTGCCCGCCCCCTTCCAGGTCGACGCGCAGGCGGTTGTGCGGCGACAGATTCTCCAGGTACACCAGGCCATCCCAGCCGACCACCGCCTGTCCACCGCTTTGCTGGTGGGTCACACGGCTGCCCAGCTTGAGTGCCTGCTGGCCAACATCGACCAGTTCGATGCTCGCCGCCATCACCCGCTTGAGCTGAAATTCCAGCAAATAGCCGCTGCCTCGCCGCACCGCTACTCGCTGCTCCACCTCTGCCGCCAGGATGTCCGGCGGCAGGTTCATGGGGTCGATCTCGTACTTGCCGCGGTAGTAGCCGCTGCCATAGGGCACCAGCAGGTGGCCGTTCCGGTCGGTACGGCCCACCTCCTGGTTTTCGTAGCGCACGGGGATATCGGCATAACCGCCGGTGCTGACCACTACGAAGGCATCGTCGATGCGGTTGGCGGCGAACAGGCCGGCGTCCATCCACACCAGGGAACCGGTGGCATCTGCCCAGCGGGTCATCGCGCCACTGCTGCCGTAGGCCCCGACCTGCAACTGCACCGACTGCAGGCGCCAGGTCACATCGGCTTGGCGGTAGGCGTCGCGGTCACCGCCCGTGGCGTACCCCAGGTTGTAGCCAACTCCACCGCCCAATGGCACGGCGCGGCTATAGTTCACGCGTTGCAGGTCTTCGCCCTGCTGACTGCGCTCGGTACTCAGGGCCAGGGTTCCGTGCAGGTCGAACGGGATCACCAGCTGGGCCTGCACTGCCCACTGGCTGTCGCCTATCTCGCGATTCGCCGACAGATACAGGCTGCTGTTGCCCCAAAGCGGCTTGCTCCAACTCAGGTTGAGCAGGCGGGTCCGTGTGCCATCGCCGGCGCGCACATCGAAATAGCCGGCACCGAGGCTACCGTACCGATTCAGGTTCAGACTCGCGGTGACCTGCTCGCTGCGCTGACTCAACTGCATGTCCGGGGTATCGACCCGTGACAGATCAGCATAGCCGCCGTGACGCTGCAAGCGCTGATAATTGAAACCCAGCCGCTGGCTGTTGAATTGATAGCCGAACGCGACCTGATGGCCTTTTTCCCCCTCGAACTGGCTTTGGGCCAGGGCCGCATTGAGCACGCCGAAGTTACCCAGCCGCATGTTCCCGCCCAAGCCACCGAGCAACAGCGATTCGGCGGTCTCGACATGGCTTTCCAGGGTGAAGCTGTCGGAAACGCCATGGCGCAGGCTGGCTGAGGCGACGCCTGGGCCATAGCTGAAGTCGCGCACGCCATAGTCACGGCGCAAGCTGCCAGCCGCCACCGAAAAATCCGACAAGCCTTTCTGCAACAAGGTGCTGGTGACATAGAACGGCAAGGTGGTGGAAACCTGACGGCCGAGTGCGTCGGTGGTGACTACCACGGCCTCACCCGCACCGTTGATGAAAGGCACGTTAGTCAAGGTGTAGGGGCCCGGTTGCAGCTCGGTGGTGCTGCTCTTGTAGCCGTTGATGAAGAGGTCCAGCGACGTCGGCACTGCTGCTTCACCGGCAAATGCCGGCAGTGGGTAGGTGACCAGGTCCGGCCGGGCGCCGAAGTCGCGCGACACCTGCACACCGCCGACGCGCACCGATCCGGTCCAGGGCAAAGCACCGGTGACCAGGTCACCGGCATCGTAGGTCAGCAGGCGCTGTTCGTCGGTGTAGCGCCATAGGGTGTCATAGCGCAGGAAACCCTGACGGCTGTCATCGCCTGGCATGCGCTGGAACGACTGACGCCACTGGCCGGTGGTGGCAAACGAGCCCCAACTATCGAACAAGCGCAGTTCATTCCAGGCAGCGAGGTAGGTACCACCCTCATCGGTATCATTAAGGTAGAGGTCGTAGTTGAACAATGCGCCGAAGCTGCTGCGGGCGTCGCTGGGTGGATACAGGTTGCGATCGCCGACCTGCTGGTCTGGCAGCCATGCGGGGGGCACTTGCAGCATAAGGCGCTGGTTCTGACTGTCGTAATCGACGTGAAGGCTCTGCACGGCATCCAGCTCCACTTCCCCTTGGGGGTTGCCCGGCAAGTCGATACCCGCACTGCGAAGCACGTCGCTTTCCAGATAGAGACGTCCGTTGCGCTGCTGGACCGGTACCAGTTCAACCCTGGGCACTTGGTTCACCCATACATCGAGGTACAACGTGGCGTCGGCGACGGCAGCCATCTCCGTGGGAGGCGGCGGCAGGTCGTCGGCCACGCCGAGGTTGGGGCTTAACACAGCAGCCCCCAGGCACCATGGACGCGCCATCAGTGACAGCCATTTCACGCACGGTTTCCAACCATTGCCGGGGCCCCCTTGGCCACTGCCTAGCAATCAGCTGAAGATTCATTGGCCCTGACGGATAGCCTCGGCCACTTCCTGGCCATTGATCCGCCCTTTGAGCACACTGCCAGCGTTCGGCGCCAGTGGTGCCGGCCAACGCATGCTGGCACCCGGCAACACATAGCCCAGCAAGCCTTCGGCCAGCGGCTTGGCCTGACTGCCCTGCTGTACCACCACATCCGTCAGGCGTGCGTGGACAGGGCCAGTGTTGCGCAACTCCACATAGGGCTTGCCCTGTATCGTGACCGCACGCCAACTCAGTTGCGGCTTGCCGACACTGTCGACGCTGCGCTTGCCCTCGGGATCTGGCTTGCCCCACAAACCCTCGCCGTAGACGAACAACGGCACCGAATAGCGCATCTGCAGGCGAATGGCCGCGGTGGTGCCTTGGCTGGCATTGTCGGTGGGCAGCGGCGAAGGGATTTCATCGATGATGATGCGGTATGCCTGCTCCTGGCCGGCAGGTGAACTGCCGGTGCGGGTCAGTCGTACGAGTTGCTTCTGCCCCGGCGCGATGGTGGCCACGGGCGGGCTGCCGATGATGTCGCGCTGGGCCTGGAACTGCTCCTGGTAATCGCCTTGGCGCCAGGCGAATACTCGAACCTGCAGGCTTGCCGGCGCCGTCCCGCGGTTTTCCAACCACAGCGCACCGGCTTTCTGGCCCGCTTCCAGCACCGGGTCGATCGGCCAGATCAGCACCGAGGTGGCCGCCCCAGCCGGCAAACAGACCAGCAGCAACCCCCCGATCAATCCTCGCGCACACTTCGCGCCTGACGCCATACTGCTCTCCTTGATTGCTTGTCATGGTTGCCGGCTGCATCACCAGGTCACCGTCACCTGCACCACGTCGGTGTAGATGCCGGCTGGCAAGGTGCCGCTCAACAGCGTCCGGCCATAGACCGGTAACTTGATCGCGGTGGGGTCGGCGTAGCTGACGTTTAGGCTCGCCCCAATCCCCAGCACCTGGCTGTAGGCGGCATCGCTGTAGAGTTGATACGCCAATAATTGGCTTCCACCGCTGCGCTTGAGGTTGCGTGTACCACTGGCGGAGTTCTGGCCGCCGTCCAGGCTCATGCTCAGGGTCACCCCCGGGGTGCACTGGAACGTCACCGTGGTGCCGCCCAGGGACGTGTTCAGGGTGCTGGTCGACAACGCCGACTGGGTACCGAAATCCAGCAGGCCATAGTTGGTCGCGCCGCCGATCACCAGGCAGCCAGCAACGATTTGTGCGGAAACCTGGAATGTGCTGCTGGTCGCCGCATCCAAAGGCGCGGCCAGCAGCGCCCCCGCCCCCGCGAGGCAGATGTTCGTCCATGGACGCATGACTCAGAACGACAGCTCGACCGCCACGGTGTCGGTATATACCCCCGCCGGCAGGCCAGCCTTGCCCCGTGCCTGACCGTACAGGTTGACGGACTGGGCCACGCCTGTGCTGGTCGGTAAGGTTATGGTGCCGTCGATGGGCAGCAGCGTGGTGCGCCCGGCATCGGTATAGAAGTCGTAAGGCACGAAATTGCCATTGCCATCGGACAAGGCTCGCGTCCCACCACTGGACTGGCCATCATGAGTGCCCGTGCGCACCTTGATCACCGGCACGGTGCCTGCCGAACAGAGGATGCTCATCGCGGAGGCGCCACCGAGCACCTGCGCGTTGGCGCTGGTGAACAGGGCTTCCTGGCTGCCGAAGTTGAGGGAGCCGAAGTTCAACCCCGAGTCGCCTGAAGTGCCGTTGACCTGGCACGCGGCAGTCAGCGTGAGCGTCGCACTGATGGTGCCAGTCACCGTGGCGGCCTGAGCCTGGTACGCCAGCGCCAATCCGAGGCCGGCGAGGATACAACGGGTGATTGTCGTGCGCATCGGAGTCTCCTTGCGTGATTACCAGTCCAGAGTCACTCTCAGGGTGTCGCGATACAGCCCGGCCGGCAGCGCGCGCGATTGCGCTACCACCACGCCGTAGATGGGAATCGGGATCTGCTGGGCGCTGCTGATGGTGAACGCGCGTGCCTGGCCAATGCCGTAGTGGCTATTGCCACCCGGGTCCAAGGCCAGTTGGTAAGGGATGGTTTCGCGGCCGTTGCTGAGCCGACGCACACCATCGCTACCGTTGAGGCCACCATTGATTCGCACGTTGAATGCCCTGACTTCAGGCGTGCAGCTGATCCTCAGGCTGCCCTCACCGCCCACTTCGTCCACCCGCCCGCGTAACGGCTGGTCCCAGCTCGGCCCGCGCGCGCCGAAATCCATCACCCCCGGATTGGCCAGGGTAGCGGGCTGATCGGTACCGTTGCTGATCTGACAGGCCGTGCTGATGACCAGGCGCGCCTGGATGAACCCGGTGGTGGTGCCATGGGCTATGCCACTGGGCAACAGCAGTGGACCAAGGCTAAGCAACAAGATCGAGGTTCGGTTCATGGCGTCGCGTCCCTGGTCATGGGGCTTCCTACCAAGTCACTGTGACTTTGAGCATGTCAGCGTAAAGCCCCGCTCGCGGGACCCAGGCCAGGCTGTCGATACGGGCGTAGAGCGGAAGCGCCACCGAGCCGCTGTCAGGCACCCGTGCCGAGTGCGGCACACCCGCCGCTACCGGCTCGCGCCAAGCGGCATCCCGGTATAGACGATAAGGAATCGGACGGGACTTGCCGTCGTTGCTCGCCAGGTAGCGTAGCTCGCCGACTCCGCCATGCTGGCCACCATCGACCCGCACCTGATACGGCGTATCAGGATTGCATTCCAGGCGCGGGGGGCGCCGGCTGATCAGCACGCCGCTCAACGGTGTGCCTGGGCCGTCCAGGCGTGCGGCGGCCCCCAGATCGATTCGTCCCAAGGCCTGCGCGCCGGCGTCGCGTTGCTGGTTGACCAGCATGCAACCGCGCTCTACCTGAACCCGCACTTCCACAAGGAAGTCAGTCGCCACGGCATTGCCGCTCAACAGCAGGCCCAACAGCGCGGCCAGAAGGCGTTCCGTCACTCTTTTATCCTTGTATTTATGTGCTGGATTTCAGCGTAGCAGCGGAATGCAGTTCCCGTGATGGCTTTGAGCCACTCTTTTGTATTAACTCTGACGCGCGACGTGGTGCCAAATGAGTAAGAAAATTTACCCATACACCGAACCCGCGACGCTTCCCATGCCTCAAATAGCTATTGGGCCGGTAAAGCGGCCTACATTCTGTTACGTTAACCACCATTCAACAGCCTGTATCAGACGCATGCACGATGCATGGGCGCAGAAGGACAGGAGTTTTCATCGATGACTTTAGACAAAGCGCTTGCCGAAGCCCTCGAGCGGTGCGCCCAGGAGCCGATCCAGGTCCCAGGCAGCATTCAGCCCCATGGGTTTTTGCTGGTGCTGGACGAGCATGATCTGCGCGTCCTTCAGGCCAGCGACAATACCGAACGCTGGTTGGGCGTGCCGGCCAGGGAGCTGCTGGGCAGCCTGTTCGCCGACCTGATGAGCGGATCCTTCGACCTGCGCGGGCACCTTGCGCGGCTGCCTGCGCAGGAAGTGTTCCCGTTTCACATAGGCGATGTGCGCCTGCGCCCTGGTTCACCCTACGGCGACGTCCTGCGCTTGTTGGTCCATCGTCACGACCAGGTGCTGATTACCGAGTTCGAGCCTTTGCGCACGCCGCAGGGCCTCGAAGCCCATGGTGACTACTATCCGCTGGTTCGGGGTTTCGTGGGTAGCCTGCACAAAGCCGGCAGCCTCCAGGCATTGCTGCAACAGTCGGTGGAGCAGATCAAGCGCATCACCGGCTTCGGTCGGGTCAAGGCCTACCGCTTCGATGGCGAGGGTAATGGCGAGGTACTGGCCGAAGTGGCGGATGACGGTTATCCGAGTTACCTGGGCCTATGCTTCCCGGCCTCGGACATTCCGCGCCAGGCCCGCGAGTTGTACCGGGTCAACCGGATTCGGGTGATCGAGGACGCCCATTATCAGCCGGCAAACCTGGTTCCCGCCGCCAACCCGCGCACGGGCAAGACGTTGGACATGAGTTTCGCCACCCTGCGTAGCGTTTCGCCGGTGCACCTGCAGTACATGCGCAACATGGGCACCCTGGCGTCGATGTCGCTGTCGATCGTGGTCGATGATCAGCTGTGGGGCCTGATTTCGTGCCACCATGCGCAGCCGCGTCCCGTGGATTTGCGCACCCGCACCGCCTGCGAACTGCTGGCCAGCGTGCTGTCGCTGCAGATCGAGTCACGCGAATCCCATGCCCGTACCCGCATGCTGCTCGACCTGCGCCAGCATATCGTGCAGATGATTTCGTCGATGGCCGACCATGACAGTGTCAGCGAGGGCCTGCACCAACTGCCGCAGGTACTGCTGGACTTTGCCGGTGCAACCGGGGCTGCGGTCATCTCCGCCGAACGCTGCGAGCTCATCGGCCAGACACCACCAGTCGCGCAGGTGACTGCACTGGTGCACTGGCTGTCCCGGGATGACGAAGTGGTATTCCATAGCGACAACGTGGGCCGCGACATCGACGAACTTCCCGAGCTCACCCGTCACGTCGCAGGTGTGCTGGCCGTGGCGATTTCGCAGATCCATTCGCATTACCTGCTGTGGTTCCGGACCGAGCAGGTTCGCACCGTGCAATGGGCCGGGCGCCCTGAAAAACATATCGGCCCGCAGGGCAATCTCGACCCGCGGCACAGCTTCGAACGCTGGCAGGAAGAGGTGCGTGGCTACAGCGAACCGTGGGACCCACTGCTCATCGAAGGCGTCGTCGAGCTGCGCACCGCGGTGCTGGGCATCGTCCTGCGCAAGGCTGAAGAGCTGGCACAACTGGCGAACGAACTGCGTCGCTCCAACAAGGAACTGGAGGCCTTTTCCTATAGTGTGTCCCACGATCTGAGGGCGCCGCTGCGCCACATTGCCGGGTACAGCGAACTGCTTGGGGAAATCGAAGGTGAAGTCCTCAGCCCACGTGGCAGGCGGTTCTTGCAGCACATCGGCGAGGCAGCGCAGTTCGCTGGCAGCCTAGTGGACAACTTGCTGAACTTCTCGCAGATGGGCCGCTCTGCCTTGCGCCTGTCGGACGTTGACCTCAACGCCCTGATCACCGCCATTCGTAGCGATCTCGCGCCGGACTACAAAGACCGGGAAATCGTCTGGGACATCGCCGATTTGCCAAAGGTGCACGCCGACCCCGCCTTCATCAACATGGCCTTGCAGAACCTGATCGCCAACGCCATCAAGTATACCCGCGGGCGAGCGCCGGCCCGAATCCAGATCAGTGCTGTGCAACACCCGACAGAAATCGAGATCTGCATTCGCGATAATGGCGTAGGATTCGATATGGCCTATGCCAACAAACTGTTCGGCGTGTTCCAGCGCCTGCACCGCATGGAAGACTTCGAAGGTACCGGCATCGGCCTGGCGAGTGTGCGACGCATCATCGAGCGCCACGATGGCCGGGTGTGGGCCGAAGGCCAGATCGACCACGGCGCTGCATTCCATTTCACCCTTCCACGTGACCCCTCGATTTATTGAGGCACCTGAAACCATGCTCAAGCCTATCCTGCTGGTCGAAGACAACCCCCGTGACCTGGAGCTGACACTTCTGGCCCTCGAGCGCAGCCAGTTGGCCAACGAAGTCATTGTCCTGCGCGATGGCGCCGATGCCCTTGACTACCTGCTGCGCCGTAATGCCTATGCCGGGCGCGACGATGGCAACCCGGCCGTCTTGTTGCTGGACCTGAAGCTGCCGAAGGTCGACGGCCTGGAAGTGCTCAAGGAAGTTCGCGCCACCGCGGAGCTGCGCAGCATTCCCACGGTGATGCTGACCTCCTCGCGGGAAGAGCCCGACCTGTTGCGTGCCTACGAACTCGGAGTCAACGCCTACGTGGTAAAACCGGTGGAGTTCAAGGAGTTCGTTGCCGCGATCTCCGACCTCGGCGTGTTCTGGGCCGTGCTCAACGAGCCACCTCCCGGATCACTGAGGCTGAACCGCCGTGGCAACAATTGAGGCGAGCGCAACCATGCTGCCGACTCCGCTGAAACTGCTGATGGTCGAAGACAGCTCGATGGATGCCGAGCTGACCTTGGTGCGCCTTGAACGCAGTGGGCTACAGGTGCAATCGCAATTGGTCTTCAACCATACCGAGGCTGAACATGCCCTGCGCGAAAACGACTACGACCTGATTCTCTGCGATTGCGTGCTACCCGGCTCATCGGGCACCGAAGTGCTGGCCATCGCCCAGCGCCTGGCGCCGGATGTGCCGTTCATTTTCTTGTCTGGCATCTACGGTGAAGAGCATGCGGTGGAAATGATCCGCCTGGGTGCCACCGACTACGTGCTGAAGAAGAACCTGCCACTGCTGCCCAAGGCGGTTCGCCGGGCCCTGACCGAAGTGCAGGAGCGCCAGCGTCGGCGTCGCGCCGAAGAAGCGCTGGCCGATGTCGAGGCACGGGCCCGCATCGCCATCAACGCGGCAGGCATGGGCACTTGGGATTATCGACCCCAGGAAGACGTGCTGCTGTGGGATGACCGTTGCAAGACCCTGTTCGGTCTGCCCACCGACACCGAGATGAACCTTGAGGTGTTCTACGCCGGCATCTACCCCGACGACCTGCAAATGGTCCGGGACGCCGTCAACCAGGCCCTTTGCACGGACAGCGACGGGCATTACAGGGTCGAATTCCGAATCGCCCTGCGCAACGGCATGGAGCCCCGCTGGTTGCTTAGTAGCGGCCAGAGTCAATGGGTCGATGGCCGGTGTGTACGCTTTTCTGGTGTGCTGCAGGACATCCACACCCAGCGCATGGCCACCCAGGCGCTCAAGCAACTCAATGAGATGCTCGGCGAGCGGGTGGAACGCCGCACTCGCGAGCGCGACCGCGCCTGGGAGCTGTCCCAAGACCTGTTGGCAGTGCTCAACAAGGACCTCACCCCCGTCGCGCTGAACCCAGCATGGGAGGCCAGCCTGGGGTTTTCCCGCGAGCGTCTGAGCCAGGTTTCGCTGTTGCATCTGCTTCCCGAGGCCGACCAGGAAACCCTGCTCACCGAACTGGCGGCCCTGGCCCATGGTCGCACCAGTGCCCGCTTCGTCAGCCGCATCCAGCATGCTGGCGGACAGCAGCGCTGGTTGTCTTGGGTGGTGGTGCCTGAAGACACCCTGCTGTATGTGGTAGCCCGTGACATCACCAGCGAACGTGAGTCCGCGCTGGGTCTGGCAGAAGCCAACACCCGCCTGCGCGAACAGATCACCGAGCGTGAGCGCATCGAGGCCGCACTGCAGCAAATGCAGCGGCTGGAGGCGGTCGGCCAGCTCACCGCCGGGGTCGCCCATGACTTCAACAACCTGCTGACGGTGATTCTCACCGGCGCCTCCTTCCTCGAGCGCGACCTGGCCAAGGCCGACATGGATAAAGCCCGCTCTCGCCTGACCCACATCCGTGAAGCCGGGGAGCGTGGCGCCAAGCTGACTTCGCAGTTGCTGGCATTTTCTCGCCGTCAACGTCTGGAACCTGTCCCATTGAACCTCAACCAGACACTGGCCGGGCTGGAGGAACTGCTGCGCCGCACCCTGGGCGGCAATGTCGCGGTGCGCCTGGACCTGGACACCAACCTCTGGCAGGCGCTGACCGACCCGACCCAGACCGAGATGATCATCCTCAACCTGGCGATCAATGCCCGCGATGCCATGACCGACGGCGGCCAGTTGACGCTCTCGACCCGCAACACCCGGATCAAGGCACGTCCCCAACGTCCGGAAGACCCAGAGCCTGGCGAATACGTGATGCTGAGTATCCGCGACACCGGTTGCGGCATGAGTGAAGAGGTGCTGGCCAAGGTCTTCGAACCCTTCTTCACCACCAAGGACATCGGCAAGGGTTCTGGTCTGGGTCTGGCTCAGGTGTTCGGTTTCGCCAAGCAATCCGGCGGTGGCGTGCGCATCGACACCGAGCCAGGGCGCGGCACCCAGGTCGCGGTCTACCTGCCGGCGGTCAAGCAAGAAGTCGAGGCAAGGCCGATCGTGGCCAGCATCGCACCATCGGTCAGCGAGAGCGGCCGGGACCGAACCGTGCTGCTGGTGGATGATGACCATCTGGTACGCGACATGATCGGCGATGTGTTGCGCCAGTACGGCTATCAGGTGCGCCAAGCGCACAACGGCGAGCAGGCACTGGCACAACTGGACGAAGGCATCGACCTGCTGCTGACTGACTTCGCCATGCCTGAATTCAATGGTGCCCAGCTGGCCGTGGCCGTGCGTGAGCGCTTCCCGCGCCTGCCGGTGGTGTTCCTGACCGGCTATGCCGAACTGCAAGGCCTGGAGTTGCCGGGCAGCCTGGTGATCCAGAAACCGGTGCAGGCCGAGGAATTGGCGCGGATATTGAAGGAATTGCTCGGCATGCCAGGATAGGCATGATGCGCAGAAACGACTTTACCCAGCGCCGATCGACTCCGCACTGAGCTTTGAATGTTCTACGGGAAAATGGCAGGGGCGGCTGGATTCGAACCAACGCATGGCAGGATCAAAACCTGCTGCCTTACCGCTTGGCGACGCCCCTGTATCGGAAGTAACGATCATTAACTTGATGTTACTTTGACAATTCCAAGTGAGTGACAACTGGGTTGTTGTCTTGGAATGCGCGGCACTTTAACAACATTATTCGTACCTGGGAAGCCCCTAGTGCAAAAAAAATTGCAGTAAAACAGCGAGTTAGTGTTTTTCGGTATTCGAACGCCAGCTACCGCACAAGCAAGTCGAGGGTAGCTGGATCGGCTTCCCCGGCATAAAACTGCAAAAGCGCCTGGTCGATCACGCTGTCATGCGGGTCGACCTGGGCGAACAGCGTGAGGCAGGAACGAAGCTTCAGATCGTCAGGCCGACCAAGGATCTGGCGAGCTGTCTTATCGGTGTGGGGCAGCAACGCATCGATGCATTGCAGCAAGCGGGCGCCCAGCAGCGGATGGTTCAGGTACGCCCGCGCTTCGGCCAAACCGGAAATCGCGTAGCGCTCGGCCATGGCGCTGTGCCCGAGGCCATCGAGCTGCGGAAAGATGAACCACATCCAGTGGCTGGTCTTGTGTCCAGCCACAAGCTCGCTCAGCACACGCGGGAACACCTGCTCCTGCGCGTCCACGAAGCGGGACAACTGAAAGTCATCGCTCATCTGGGCACCTCGCTTGCAATTGATGGGGGCTGCACCGCAACCCTGAGCGCTCAGCGATCCCCCTCAGCTCAATCCGATACATCGCCTGCAACGATGATTGCCTCCAAGTTTCATTATTAGTCAAAATAGACGGCTTCCCGCAGACTGCACCCTGCCCTGCCATAGCCCAAGGAGGCTTCGTCTTGCCCGCCTGGATTCCGTCCCCTTTGCGTCAGCTCGGCCAGCGCCTGCGCGCCGGTATGTCCAATGACAGCGAGTTGCTTGCCTGGTTCGAAGACAAGGCCAGTGCCCGTGGCTACCAGCTCAGCGAGGGGCAACGCAGGGTCATCCAGTGCATGTCCGAGCAACTGGCCCGACTGGCGCAAGGCCAGCCTCGCAGCCTGTACCTGCATGGTTCGGTGGGCCGTGGCAAAAGCTGGCTGCTCGACGGTTTCTTCCAGGCCGTGCCGGTGCAGGCCAAGCGGCGCCTGCATTTCCACGATTTCTTCGCCCGCTTGCACCAAGGCATGCATCGCCACAGGGCCCTGGATGACGCCCTGGGCGCGACGCTGGACGAGCTCCTGGGCGATTGCCGGGTACTGTGCTTCGACGAGTTCCATGTGCACGACATCGGCGACGCCATGCTGCTCAACCGCTTGTTCAGCGCCTTGTTCGAGCGCGAAATTTTCCTGCTGGTAACCTCCAACTATGCGCCGGAGGGCCTGCTGCCCAACCCGCTGTACCATGAACGTTTCCTGCCGGTGATCCGCCTGATCAACAGCCGAATGCAGGTGCTGGAAGTCAGTGGCGATACCGATTTTCGTAGCCTGCCGGCCAACCGCGAGCACCAGCGTTTCACCTACGGCAGTTTTGTATGGCCTGGCGATGCTGCACAACGCCGGCTGCTGAACGTGCCAGCGCTGCAACCGATCATGCTGGAGGTCAACAAACGCCCCCTGCGCGCGTTAGCCACAGCAGGCCGACAAGTGATGTTCGCGTTCGAGGACTTGTGCGAGCACGCCACAGCGGTCATCGACTACCTGGTGCTGACGCAACAGTACGATGAATGGATCATCGACCGGCTGGATGATTTGTCGGAGTGTTCATTGGCCGCGCAGCAACGCTTCGCCAACCTGGTGGATGTGCTGTATGACCAGGACAAGCAACTGACGGTCATCGGCCAGCGACCACTGGCCGACAGCCTCGGTGGCACGCTCGCCGACCTGATGCGCACGCGTAGCCGCCTGGGGCAGTTGCATCAAGTCGGACCGGATCGCGACTAGCTTCTTGTGTTGCGCTCGCTGACCCTACCGCGTGCAAGCCAGCTGCTGCTAGTGCACCGGTCACCCAAGGCCGACACGGCACACGGTCCATGTGGACGCGGCCCCGCGTCGCGAAAGAGCTGCGCAGAGCCCCAGCCATCGTGACACCGAAGCCAGGGCTCTGCGGCACGATAGCATCTAACCAGCCCGTGGCAAGTCGGCCAGCACTGCTTCGATCTCCCCCAGCACCGCTGGGTCATCCAGGGTCGACGGCGGCACATAGTCCTGGCCATCGGCGATCTTGCGCAGCACCGCCCGCAGGATTTTCCCTGAACGCGTCTTGGGCAAGCGCTTGACCAGGCGTACCCGGTTGAAGCACGCCAGCGCGCCAATCTCTTCACGCACACTGCCGACCAGCTCGACCAGCAGCTGCGACTCGGCAATGCCCTCCCCGTCCTTGAGCACCACCAGCGCCAACGGCACCTGGCCCTTGATCTCGTCATGCACGCCGATCACCGCGCATTCCGCCACTGCGGGATGTCGTGCCACCAGGTCCTCCATCTCGCCAGTGGACAGGCGATGCCCGGAGACATTGATCACATCATCGGTGCGCCCCATGATGTAGACGAAGCCGTCATCGTCCAGATAGCCGCCATCACCGGTGTGGTAATACCCCGGATAAGTCCGTAGGTAAGCCTGCAGGTAACGTTCGTGATCACCCCATAGCGTCTGGCTGCAACCCGGCGGCAGCGGCAATGCGATGACGATCGAGCCCTGATGATTCGGCCCAAGCAGGCGCCCTTCGTCATCCAGCACGCGGACGTTGTAGCCGGGTACCGCTCGGTTGCTGGATCCAGGCCGCGCCGCGCTGCCTTCCAGGCCCACGCAGGGGGCGGTCACCGGCCAGCCGGTTTCGGTCTGCCACCAGTGATCGTGCACTGGTTTTCCGCTGACCCGTTCCAGCCACTCGTGGGTACTGGAGTCGAGCTTCTCACCCGCCAGGAACAGGTGGCGCAGCGAACTCAGGTCATGACGACGGATCAGTTCTCCGTCCGGATCCTCCTTGCGGATCGCACGCATCGCCGTCGGCGCACAGAACAAGGCGTTGACCTTGTACGCCTCGACCACGCGCCAGTAGGCCGAAGCATCCGGCGTGCGAATCGGCTTGCCTTCATAGAACACCGTGGTGCAGCCATTCATCAGCGGGCCGTAGACGATCAGCGAATGGCCCACCACCCAACCCACGTCGGAGATGCCCCACCACACATCGCCAGCCTGCATGCCATAGATATGGCGCATGGCGTAGCACAAGGCGACCGCATTGCCACCGTTCTCGCGAACGATGCCCTTGGGTTTTCCAGTGGTTCCGGAGGTGTACATGATGTAAAGCGGGTCGCCGGCTTCCAGCTCCACCGGGGGCACCGGCTTGGCGTCGACAAGGGCCTGGTTCCAGTCAAGATCGCGCCTTGCCTGAAGCTCGGCACGCGCTTGCGGACGTTGCAGCACCAACACCTGCCTGGGCTGGTGCCTGGCCAGTTGCAAGGCACGATCGACCAGCGGCTTGTACTCGATCACCCGATCGAACTCCAATCCGCACGAGGCCGTGAGCAGTAACGTTGGCCGGGCATCGTCGATACGCAAGGCCAGTTCATTGGCGGCAAAGCCACCGAACACCACCGAGTGCACCGCGCCGATACGCGCACAGGCGAGCATGGCCATGGCCGCCTGCGGCACCATGGGCATGTAGATGATCACGCCGTCACCCTTGCCCACGCCCAGCTCACGCAGCAGTCCGGCCAGGCGTGCCACCTCATCGCGCAACTGGTTGTAGGTGAAGCTTTGCTTCACGCCGGTGACCGGCGAATCGTATATCAGCGCCAGTTGCTCGCCCCGGCCCTGCTCGATCTGATGGTCCAGGGCCAGGTAGCAACTGTTCAGGCGACCGTCGGCGAACCAGCGGTGGGTGCCATCAGGGTTCTGTTGCAGGGTTAGGGAAGGCTTGCGGTGCCAGGCCAGCCGTTCGGCCTGTTCGGACCAAAAAGCAGCAGGGTCGGAAATGGAATGGGTGTAGCTGTGCTGGTAAGTCATGGCGAAGGAAACCCGGTACTTGTTGTTATTGAAGGGCGGATATTGAGTATGGACCCGCACGCCGGGGCCGCCATGGGACTAAAGTCACAACCGACCTGCAAATTTGCAGACAACGCAATTGCGCCCCATAACAGTGCAAAGCCTCTAGAATAGGCCGCCCCTTCAGTCACCGAGCAGCCCATGGATATCGATCAGGCCCGAACATTTCTGGAAATCGTGCGGTGCGGCAGCCTGGTGGCCGCTGCCGAACGCCTGTTCGTGTCGCAGACGGCCATAACCGCGAGGGTGCAGCGCCTGGAACGACAACTGGGCTGCCAACTGTTCGTGCGTAGCCGAACCGGTGCCAGCCTGACCAGCGACGGTGAAGCCTTCGTCAGCTACGCCAACCAACTGGTGCAGACCTGGGAGGCGGCGCGGCGCGACCTGCCGCTACCCGAAGGCTGCCAGCAGGTGCTGCATATCGGTGCCGAGGTAAGTCTGGGCAACCCGATGCTGCTCGATTGGGTCAGCGCCCTGCACCGTGAGCTACCCAGCCATGCCATCCACAGCGAGGTCAGCGACGGCGAGTCGTTGCTGCGCAAGGTTGAAATGGGCCTGCTCGACGCGGCCCTGGTGTACCAGCCGACCTACGGCCCAGGGCTGCAAGTGGAGCAATTGATGGAAGAGAAGCTGATCCGCGTGCGTCGCGTCGATCGGCCAGAGCCTTACATCTACATCGACTGGGGCGAAGCCTTCCGCCGCCAGCATGATGCCGCCCTGCCTGACTGCGCGCGCCCAGCCCTGAGTTTCAACCTGGGGCCGCTGGCCCTGCAGTTCATTCTCGACCAGGGTGGCAGCGGCTACTTCCGGACGCGCGTGGTCCAGGCCTACCTGGACAGCGGGGTGTTCGAGCGGGTGCCTCAGGCACCGGAGTTCACCTATCCGACATTCCTGGTGTACCCGCGCAAGCGTGACAGCGAAGCCCTGCAGCAGTCCTTCGCGCTGCTGCGCCGGCTGGTGGCTGCCGGCGCCAGCGATTGGTCACAACGCTGGGACCCGCTGATCTGAGCCGTTGAGAATCTGGCGCTTGAGGCCGGCGATCAGATCGGTCTGGGTGACCACCCCCACCAGACGCTCCCCCTCGAGCACTGGCAAGCAATGCAGGCCTTGCTCACACAGCAGTGGCAGCAGGCGCTCAAGAGGGTGTTGCCCGCTCACGCTGACCACACGACGGCTCATGACCTGAGCCATACGCACGGTTTTGCGACCGAACAGACCCTGCCAACCGAACCGCCCGCGCTGCATGGCCGGGCCGACCAGGTCACTGAGGCTGACGATGCCCACCAGCTTGCCTCGCTCCAGTACGGGCAGGGTTTTCAAGTGGTGACTGGCCAACATGGCCCAGGCCTGCTCCAGGGTGGTGTCGGGTGTGGCGAACTGCACGTCACGGGACATCACCGAGGCGGCAGTGATACCACCAAGACTGCGCTGCAAGGCGTTTTGCTCGGTGGCGAGAATGATGCGTTGCAGTTCGTCGCGGGTGACGTCGACGAACTCGCCCAATTCGTCCAGTGCCTGGTCCAGGTCTTGGCTGCTGACGCCGACACGCTGGCTGGGCAGCGGGTCGTGCGTGTGGTGCGGTTCATTGCGCGGTGCTGCACCCTTGGGGTAGCGCACACCGGTCATGCGGTTGTAGATCACCGCCACCGTCACCAGGATCAAGGCATCGAGCAGCACCGGCTCAAGCAGATGATCCCCCAGGGCGGTCAATCCCGCGTCGGCCAGCACTGCGCTCACCGCCACGCCACCACCCGGTGGGTGCAGGCAACGCAGCAAGCACATCAACACCAACGACAGCCCCAGGGCGACGGCCGCTACCCACAGTTCGCTACCCAAGCCCTGGCGCATGGCCAGACCCACGGCACCCGCCAGGGCATAGCTGCCCACCACCGACCAGGGTTGGGCCAAGGGCCCGGAGTGCACGGCGAATACCAGTACCGCCGAGGCGGCCAAGGGCCCAAGCAAGTGCAAGGCAATCCCAGGGCCATAGGCCAGGCTGGTCAACCAACCGGCGAGGAACAGGCCAAGCAGTGCACCGAAGGCGGCGCGCAGCCACTCTTGGGGAGGAATGTTCAAGGGGGCAGGCAACAGCCTGCTCAGACGGCTTTCAGAAGACGAGGCAGACATTCAGGTAATGGGGGTCATGTTTTTTGGGTTGAAAAGGAAGCCCAGCCGCAGCGGCCTGGGCCCTGGAAGCCATCCATGGAGAGATGGAAACTGCAGCGTTTCATTGTGCAGGGATGCCCAGGGGTTGGACCAATTCAAAAAAATGCGGCTGTACTGCAATTTTTTTGCAGTGCTGATACGGCCCCACGCTCGGCAAGCTGATACCTGCAGGCGCGTCAGCCGGTTATCAGCGCTGTCTTGCGTGGTAGTTCGAGGCGGACCCGCAACCCGCCCAGGGGGCTCTCCAGCAAGGCCAGTTGCCCGCCCCAGGCTTCGACGATGTCGCGCACGATCCCCAGCCCCAGGCCATGCCCGTCGACCTGCTCATCCAACCGCGAACCCCGCTCCAACACCTGCTGGCGCTGCCCTTCGGGAATCCCAGGGCCATCGTCGTCGATGCAGATCCGATACCCCTCAGGCGTCGGCGCAATCGACAGTCGGACCTCGCTGTCGGCCCATTTGCAGGCGTTGTCCAGCAAATTGCCCAGCAGCTCCAGCAAGTCCTCGCGGTCCCACGGCAACAGCAGCCCAGGCGGCACCTCATGCACGAGCGACAAACCCTCGCCATGGATCATGGCCAGCGTGCCGAGCAGCCCTGGCAGCTCGGCATCGCAATCGAACTGCGCACCCGGCAGTGCGTCCCCGGCCAGGCGCGCCCGGTTTAGCTCCCGGGCCAGACGCTGCTGGATCTGCTCGAGTTGTTCGCGCATCTGCGCCTGCACCTCGGGCAAATCCTTCAAGCGCTCGCTGGACGCCAAGGTGAGTAACACCGCTAGCGGCGTTTTCAAGGCATGCCCCAGATTGCCCAGGGCGTTGCGCGAACGGCGCAGGCTGTCCTCGGTGTGGCTCAGCAAGTGGTTGATCTGGTCGACCAGCGGCGCCAGCTCGGTGGGCACTTCAGCATCCAGCTGCGTACGTTGGCCCTGTTGCAGCTGGGCGATCTGTTGGCGTGCCCGCTCCAGCGGTCGCAGCGACCGGGTGACCGTGACCCGCTGCAACACCAGGATCAGCACCAGCGCCACCAGCCCAATGCCCAGGCCGATCTGCTGCATTCGCCGAAAGCCCTCGCGCACCGGGGAATAGTCCTGGGCCACGCTGATGGAGACGTCCTGTCCAAGGCGCCGATAATCCGCACGCAACGCCAGCAGTTGCTGGCCTTCTGGCCCTAGCGCATGGCTGTCCGACAGACCCGGCGCAGCGGGCTTGGGCATGTTCAGGTCCCACAGCGAGCGCGAGCGCCAGGTGCCTTGGTCGAAGTCGATACGAAAGTAGTAGCCGGAAAATGGCCGTTGGTAAGCAGCGGAAATACGTCGTTCATCGAGCTGCAAGCCGGACGGCCCGCGCACCATCGCCACCAGCAGGTTCTCGCTTTCCTTGCGCAGGCCCGCCTCCAGGTAGCGCTGCAGCCCCACCTCGAACAGCCACAGCGTCAACTGAGCGAGCGCCACGCCCACCACCACCAGTACTGCTACGAGGCCCAGACTCAGGCGCGCCTGGATCGACTTCACTCGGCGCTCCCGGCGTACAGGTACCCTTGGCCACGGCGGGTCTCGATCACACTGCGACCCAGTTTGCGCCGCAGATGATTGACGTGTACTTCCAGCACATTGGAATCGCGCTCGGTTTCACCGTCGTACAGATGCTCGGCCAAGTGGCTCTTGGACAGGATCTGCCGCGGGTGCAACATGAAGTAACGCAACAAGCGGAATTCCGCTGCGGTCAGCGGGATATCCACCCCATCGCGCTTCACACACTGCTGGCTCTCGTCCAGGTGCAGGCCGGCCGCTTCGAGCGTGGGCTGGTTGGCCAGGCCACGGGCACGACGCAACAGGGCCTGGATGCGCAGCTGTAATTCTTCAGGGTGGAACGGCTTGCTCAGGTAATCGTCGGCCCCAGCCTTCAGGCCCTCGATACGCTCGGCCCAGGAACCCCGGGCGGTTAGAATCAGCACAGGCGTGACCAGGCCAGCGGCACGCCATTGGCCCAGTACTTCAAGGCCCGGCAACCCTGGCAAGCCAAGGTCGAGAATGATCAGGTCGTAAGGCTCGCTTTGGCCTTGGTACACCGCGTCACGGCCATCGGCCAGCCAGTCCACGGCATAGCCTTGGCGTTGCAGGCTGGTGATCAGTTCATCGGCCAGCGGTACGTTGTCCTCGACAAGCAACAGGCGCATTCAGTCGTCTTCCTCGTCTTTGAGCAGGGCGCCGGAGGTGGCATCGAGCTTGATTTCACGCACCACGCCTTCGGTGGTCAAAAGCTCGACCTCGTACTCGTAGCGGTCGTCCTCTTCTTCCAGTTCGGCCTCCAGCAAACGCGCCCCGGGGTGACGCCCCAGGGCGGTTTCGAGCAGTCGCTCGAGCGGCAGGATGATGCCCTTCTGGCGCAGCTCCAGGGCTTCGTCCTGATCCAGATCCCGGGCAACGGCCAGGGAGCAGACGGCCAGCAGCGAAAGCGCCAGGTAACGCGCCGGCCGCGGTAACGCGATCATCAGTTGTCCCGCTCGTCCTTCAGCACTTCACCGGTCTTGGCATCCAGGTCGACATCCCATTCGACGTTCTGCGCATCACGCAGATCGACCTTGTAGATGTAACGGCCGTACTCGTTTTCCAGTTCGGAGTCGGTCACGGTAGCGCCTGGATGCTTGGCAACGGCAGCTGCCTTGAGTTCATCCAGCGACTTGATGGTCTTTTCGCTAACCAGCTTGACCACTTCGTCAGGCTGAACGTCCTTGGCGAAGGCGGCATTGGCGCCCAGGGCAAGGGCAGCGGCGGCGAACAGGGCAGTCAAGGTTTTCATCGTTTCTCTCCTTGGAGATGTTCAAGTTGTCTACGGGGTTAAGATTACCCAGCGGTCCTTAATTCAACCTGAAAACAGCTGGCGCCATGATAGCGCATGTTTCCCCTTGCGCCCCGCGGATGCAGAGCCGGTGTGGGAAAGCGCCGGACCTGCGAGCGATGGTTCTATAATGACCCGCTTGTTGCCAGCGAGAACCTCAATGAGCGCCATCCACATCAAGTACCCCGCCCTGACCTTCAAGGCCGGCACCCGTGCCCTGCGGCAGATCCGCGAACGTGGCTTGCAGGCGGCCGATGTCGGCGTGCTGCCCGGCGCCGCGGGTGGCCCGAAACCTCTGGGTATCCAGGGGCTGGACCTGGCATTGTTCGGCCAGTGGCTGCCCTCGGCGCCGCGCCAGCGGTCGCTGATCGGTGCGTCGATCGGCTCGTGGCGCTTCGCCAGTGCCTGCCTGGACGACCCGGTCGCGGCCCTGCGCCTGCTGGGCGAGCTGTACACCGAACAGGACTTCGCCAAGGGCGTCACCCCGGCCCAGATCAGCCGCAGTTGCCAGCGCATGCTCGATGACCTGCTGCAGGGGCGCGATGGCCAGATTCTCGCCAACCCGCACTACCGTCTGAATATCCTGGTGGTCAAAAGCCACGGCCAGCTCGCTTATGACCACCGTGGTCGATTGGGGATGGGGCTGTCGTCGGTCATCGCTGACAATCTGCTCGGGCGTTCGCGACTGGGTCGACACTTCGAGCGGGTGATCCTCCATGATGGCCGCGCCACACCCCCGCTCGATGCGCTCACCGACTTCCCATCACGCTGCCTGCCGCTCGACCTGGGCAACCTGCGCCATGCGCTGCTGGCCTCGGGCTCGATCCCGATGGTCATGGAGGGTGTACGCGACATCCCCGGCGCCGGAACCGGCACCTACCGCGACGGCGGCCTGCTCGACTACCATCTGGACCTGCCCTACCGCGGCGACGACCTGGTGCTTTACCCCCATTTCACCGACAAGGTGGTGCCCGGCTGGTTCGACAAGGTCCTGCCCTGGCGCAAGGGCGACCGCACGCGCCTGCAAAACGTACTGCTGATGACACCCTCGCCGCAGTACCTGGCAGCGCTGCCCTACGGCAAGCTGCCGGACCGTAACGACTTCAAGCGCTTCATGGGCGATGCGCCAAGCCGCAAGCGCTACTGGTACAAGGCCATCGCCGAAAGCCAGCGCCTGGGCGACGAACTGCTGGAGCTGATTGCCACCGGGCGGCTGCATGAACAGCTGCAAGCCTTGTAGCGGCCATGCTGGTAGACTGCGCGCATTATCGATTCACACAGAGTTATGACAGTCGTGGAAATCTTCAAAGAGTTTACGTTCGAATCGGCCCACCGCCTGCCCCACGTTCCTGCCGGGCACAAGTGCGGGCGCCTGCATGGTCACTCGTTCAAGGTCGGCCTGCACCTGACCGGCCCACTCGACCCGCACACCGGCTGGATCCGGGATTTCGCCGAGATCAAGGCAGTCTTCAAGCCGATCTACGAGCAACTGGATCATAACTACCTGAACGATATTCCAGGCCTGGAAAATCCGACCAGCGAAGTGATCGCAAAGTGGATCTGGGACCAGGTCAAGCCGCTGCTGCCAGAGCTGTCCAAGGTACGCATCCACGAAACCTGCACCAGCGGTTGCGAATATACCGGGGACTGACCTGGCGTCCCCTTCGCTGGCAAGCCAGCTCCTGCGGGACAAACGCGCCCCCTCGTAGGAACTGGCTTGCTGGCGATGTATCAGGCAGCTTCACTGCACGGCTTCAGCCCTGTCCGCCCTCTAGCGCATCACGCAGGAAACCTGGGGCGATGTACCGCTGGTAATGCGCCTCGGAAAGCAGAAAGAACTCCCGGTCGATGGCATCGCGCAACTGCGGCAGTTCCCAGTCGCGAAACTCCGGCAGCAACACCATCCCGTAGGCCTCGACGTCACGAATCATCCGCGCCCCACGCGCGATCAGCTGATACGCCCAGCAATATTCCGACTGCTGTTCGACGAAGCGAATCGAACGCTGCACCAGTTGCTGGCGCAGCAGGTGTTTGTCGAACACCTCCAGCTTGGCCATCATCACCTGCGCCAGCAGTTGCTCCAGACGCATCCAGACCGCGCGCTTCTGCTCGTCGTCGTAGCCGTTCCAGTGGATCACCTCATGGTGGAAACGCTTGCAGCCACGGCACACCGTGTCTCCATAAACCGTGGAGCACAGGCCGACGCAAGGGGTCTTGATGGCGTGATTGGACATGGAAAAACAACGGCTTGGCGATGGAACACTGGCCCATGTTAGCCCTTTGTCTAACCAGGGTCACTCGTTAAAGTCACATTCGCCGCCTTACCTTCAGGCTTTTTTTGCCGTAGAATCATCCCGCCTTTTCAAGGCAACAATGTCCGTTGGAAGCTGTTTTCAAAGCGTCACGAGCACAGTTCATCCGGTAGAACGGCGTTGGCCCGGGCCATGTACCCACATGCCCGAGCCAGCCCTCATCAGCCTTCCGTTCTACAGGCGTAAAACTTTGAAAGCAGCTTCTGTAAGGATTCTCTGCGACTCTGGCTGGACGGCTCAAAAAGCCGTGCTCCGCGCATGGGTGCAGGGAATGCTGGATGAGCGTCCCGGACTCCCTTTAGGGACCACTGATGAGGGTAATAACTGTGCTTGAAGCCTACCGCAAACACATCGAAGAGCGTGCCGCCCTGGGTATCGTCCCCCAGCCGCTGAACGCCGAACAAACTGCAGGCCTGGTCGAGCTGCTGAAAAACCCGCCGGCCGGCGAAGAAGCCTTCCTCGTAGACCTGATCACCCACCGCGTTCCGCCAGGAGTCGACGAAGCTGCCTACGTCAAGGCCGCTTTCCTCTCCGCTGTCGCCAAGGGTGAAGCCAAGTCCCCACTGATCGACCGCAAGCACGCCACCGAGCTGCTGGGCACCATGCAGGGCGGCTACAACATCGAAACGCTGGTCACGCTGCTGGATGACGCCGAGCTGGGCGCCGTCGCGGCCGAACAGCTCAAGCACACCCTGCTGATGTTCGATGCCTTCCACGACGTGGCCGAAAAGGCCAAGGCCGGCAATGTTCACGCCAAGGCCGTCCTGGAATCCTGGGCTGCCGGCGAGTGGTTCACCTCCCGCCCGGCCATCGCCGAGAAGTACACCCTGACCGTGTTCAAGGTGCCTGGCGAAACCAACACCGACGACCTGTCCCCTGCTCCAGACGCCTGGTCTCGCCCTGACATCCCGCTGCACGCCCTGGCCATGCTGAAAATGGCCCGTGACGGCATCGAGCCGAAGCAGCCTGGTTCGGTCGGCCCGCTGGCCCAGATCGAAGCGGTCAAGGCCAAGGGCTACCCAGTTGCCTACGTCGGTGACGTGGTCGGTACCGGTTCTTCGCGTAAGTCCGCCACCAACTCGGTGCTGTGGTTCTTCGGCGACGACATCCCTTACGTGCCGAACAAGCGCGCAGGTGGCTTCTGCTTCGGCACCAAGATCGCCCCGATCTTCTACAACACCATGGAAGACGCCGGCGCCCTGCCGATCGAGTTCGACTGCACCAACCTGGCCATGGGCGACGTCATCGACGTTTACCCATTCAAGGGTGAAGTACGCCGTCACGGTAGCGACGAGCTGGTCACCACCTTCGAACTGAAAACCGAAGTGCTGCTCGACGAAGTTCGTGCCGGTGGCCGTATTCCGCTGATCGTCGGCCGTGGCCTGACCGAGAAAGCCCGTGCCGAACTGGGCCTGGGTGCTTCGGACCTGTTCAAGAAGCCAGAACAGCCTGCCGATTCCGGCAAGGGCTTCACCCTGGCCCAGAAAATGGTCGGCCGCGCTTGCGGTCTGCCAGAAGGCCAAGGCGTACGCCCAGGTGCCTACTGCGAACCGAAGATGACCACCGTCGGCTCCCAGGACACCACTGGCCCGATGACCCGTGACGAGCTGAAAGACCTGGCATGCCTGGGCTTCTCCGCCGACCTGGTCATGCAGTCCTTCTGCCACACCGCGGCCTATCCGAAGCCGATCGACGTCACCACCCATCACACCCTGCCAGACTTCATCCGCACCCGTGGCGGCGTGTCGCTGCGCCCAGGCGACGGCATCATCCACAGCTGGCTGAACCGCATGCTGATGCCGGACACCGTCGGTACCGGTGGTGACTCGCACACCCGCTTCCCGATCGGCATCTCGTTCCCGGCCGGTTCCGGCCTGGTAGCCTTCGCTGCTGCTACCGGCGTCATGCCGCTGGACATGCCTGAGTCGGTACTGGTGCGCTTCAAGGGCAAACTGCAACCGGGCATCACCCTGCGTGACCTGGTTCACGCCATCCCTTACTACGCCATCCAGAAGGGTCTGCTGACCGTCGAGAAGAAGGGCAAGAAGAACATCTTCTCTGGCCGCATCCTCGAGATCGAAGGCCTGAACGACCTCACCGTCGAGCAAGCTTTCGAGCTGTCCGACGCCTCGGCCGAGCGTTCTGCCGCAGGTTGCACCATCAAGCTGCCAGAGAAGGCCATCGCCGAGTACCTGCAGTCCAACATCACCCTGCTGCGCTGGATGATCGGCGAAGGCTACGGCGACGCCCGTACCCTGGAGCGCCGTGCCCAGGCGATGGAAGCCTGGCTGGCCAAGCCTGAGCTGCTGTCGGCCGACGCCGATGCCGAATACGCCGAAATCATCGAAATCGACCTGGCCGAAGTCAAGGAGCCTGTGCTCTGCGCGCCGAACGACCCGGACGATGCCCGCCTGCTGTCCTCGGTACAAGGCGAGAAGATCGACGAAGTGTTCATCGGTTCGTGCATGACCAACATCGGTCACTTCCGCGCTGCCGGCAAGCTGCTGGACAAAGTCAAGGGCGGCATCCCGACCCGCCTGTGGCTGGCTCCGCCAACCAAGATGGATGCTCACCAGCTGACCGAAGAAGGCTACTACGGCATTTACGGCAAGGCTGGCGCGCGCATGGAAATGCCAGGCTGCTCGCTGTGCATGGGTAACCAGGCACGTGTGCAGACCGGTTCGACCGTGGTCTCCACCTCGACCCGTAACTTCCCGAACCGTCTGGGCGACGCCACCAACGTGTACCTGGCATCGGCCGAGCTGGCTGCTGTCGCTTCGATCATCGGCAAGCTGCCGACCGTCGAAGAGTACATGCAGTACGCCAAAGACATCGACAGCATGGCTGCCGACGTCTACCGCTACCTGAGCTTCGACCAGATCGCCGAGTTCCGCGAAGCGGCAGCCAACGCCAAGATCCCAGTGGTCCAGGCATAAGCTGAGTTGTAAGATGTAAAAGAAAAGCCCCGGTAGAAATACCGGGGCTTTCTTGTTTCAACCTGTGCCGACCTCTTCGCGGCTGAAGCCGCTCCTACAGGGACCGCACAGTTTTCGAGGGTTGTGCAGGACGACGAGCAACCTCAGATCACGAACAAATCGACAAACCGATGCACCGCCATCTGTTCCAGCTGCTGCTGGTCCTTGCACACCTGAAGAATCTCACCACACCGCTGCCGCGCAAAACGCGTCGCCAGGTTCTCCCTGAACTTGGCCTCCAGCAACGCAATGCCCTCCCCACGCCGCCGCCGATGCCCGATCGGGTATTCCACCACTACCTGTTCGGTACTGGTGCCATCCTTGAAGAACACCTGCACGGCGTTGGCGATCGAGCGCTTGTCCGCTTCCAGGTATTCGCGGCTGAAGCGAGGGTCTTCCACTACCTCCATTTTTTCGCGCAAGCGGTCGATGCTCGGGTGGTTGGCGTGGAAAGCATCCTCGTAATGCTCGGCCACCAGATGGCCGAAGATCAGCGGCACCGCCACCATGTACTGCAAACAGTGGTCGCGGTCGGCGGCATTGGCCAGCGGCCCGCTCTTGGAGATGATACGGATCGCCGACTCCTGGGTAGTGATGACGATTCGGTCGACTTCGTGCAGGCGGTTACGCACGAGGGGATGCAGGATCACGGCTGCCTCACAGGCGGTCTGGGCGTGGAACTCGGCGGGGAAACTGACCTTGAACAGCACATTTTCCATCACGTAGCTGCCCAATGCCTGAGGCACGCGCAACGCCTGCTGGCCGGCAGGCTTGAGCGCCAGGTCCTTGTTGGTATGGCTGAACAGCACGTCGTAGAACCCCCACTGCGGCGCAGTGAGCACCCCTGGTACACCCATCTCGCCGCGCAAGGCGATATCGGCCAGGCGCACGCCCCGACTGGACGCATCCCCGGCAGCCCAAGACTTGCGCGAACCGGCGTTGGGTGCATGACGGTAGGTGCGCAGTGCCTGACCATCGACGAAAGCATGGGACAACGCACTCAGCATCTGCTCTCGGTTGGCCCCCATCAGCCTGGCGCACACAGCTGTAGAAGCCACCTTGACCAGAATCACGTGATCGAGGCCAACGCGGTTGAAGGCGTTTTCCAGCGCCAGTACACCCTGGATCTCATGGGCCATGACCATGGCTTCGAGCACATCACGCATCAACAACGGTCGCTCGCCCGTGGCCACGCGCTTTTGCGACAGATGATCGGCGACTGCCAGAATACCGCCGAGGTTGTCAGAGGGATGCGCCCATTCGGCGGCCAGCCAAGTGTCGTTGTAGTCCAGCCAGCGGATGGTACAGCCGATGTCCCAGGCGGCCTTCACCGGGTCAAGGCGATAGCTGGTGCCGGGCACGCGCGCGCCATTGGGTACCACGGTGCCCTCGACCAGCGGGCCGAGGTGCTTGGTGCATTCAGGGAAGCGCAAGGCAAGCAAGCCGCAACCCAGCGTGTCCATCAGGCAGTTGCGCGCGGTATCCAGGGCCTCGGGTGAATCGACCCGGTAGGTCAGGACATAGTCGGCGAGGGTTTGTAGCACGCCGTCGTAATCGGGGCGCTCGTTCAGATCCACGTTGGCGCTCATTTGCAGCTCCTGTGAATTCGGGGCCGCAGGGCGGCCCTACTCATTCAAAGCCAAGCGCCAGTGGTGCGTCAGAAACTATCGCCAGGCACCCTCACCCAGCCTTCCATCAGCACGCGAGCACTACGGCTCATGATTGCCTTGGTCACCGTCCACTCGCCGCCCACCTGTCGCGCCTCGGCCCCGACGCGCAATGTGCCCGAGGGATGACCGAAACGCACGGCACTGCGTTCGCCCCCGCCTGCGGCGAGGTTGACCAAGGTGCCCGGAATGGCGGCAGCGGTGCCGATTGCCACGGCTGCAGTACCCATCATCGCATGGTGCAGCTTGCCCATCGACAACGCACGCACCAGCAGGTCGACATCGCCGGCCGCGACCGTCTTGCCACTGGACGCAGTGTAGGTGGTTGGTGGCGCGACGAAGGCGACTTTCGGCGTGTGCTGACGCCCGGCAGCCTGATCGACGTTGTCGATCAACCCCATGCGCACTGCGCCATGGGCGCGAATGGTCTCGAAGCGCAGCAAGGCCTGCGGGTCACCGTTGATGGCATCCTGCAGTTCGGTGCCGGTATAACCAATATCGGCCGCGTTGACGAAAATGGTCGGGATACCGGCATTGATCAGCGTCGCCTTGAAGGTACCGACACCCGGCACCTCCAGGTCGTCCACCAGGTTGCCAGTGGGGAACATCGCACCACCGTCGCCATCCTCGTCAGCTGCCGGATCAAGGAACTCCAGCTGCACCTCGGCCGCCGGGAAGGTTACGCCATCCAACTCGAAATCACCGGTTTCCTGCACTTCACCTTCGGTGATCGGTACATGGGCGATGATGGTCTTGCCGATATTCGCCTGCCAGATACGCACGGTGGCGATGCCGTTGCGCGGGATGCGCGCTGGGTCGACCAGGCCGCTGCTGATGGCGAACGCACCAACGGCCGCGGACAGGTTGCCGCAGTTGCCGCTCCAGTCAACGAAGGCCTTGTCGATCGACACCTGGCCGAACAGGTAATCGACATCGTGCTCCGGCTTGATGCTGGGCGAAAGAATGACGGTCTTGCTGGTGCTGGAGGTCGCGCCCCCCATGCCGTCGATCTGCTTGCCGTAAGGATCGGGGCTGCCAATGACCCGCAGCAACAATGCGTCGCGGGCCGGGCCGGGAATCTGGGCTTGCTCGGGCAGGTCTTGCAGGCGGAAGAACACGCCTTTGCTGGTGCCACCACGGATGTAGGTGGCGGGGATCTTCACTTGCGGTACATGGGCCATGTTCAATTCCTGTCTCGCACAGCCCTTGTGGGCGCGGGGCTTGCCCGCGCCCACAAGGGACCGCGCTACTCCTGATTAGGCGGTCGCTTCGAGGAAGTCCTGGGCAAAGCGCTGCAGCACCCCGCCGGCCTCGTAGATCGATACCTCCTCGGCGGTATCCAAGCGGCAAGTCACCGGCACCTCGACGCGCTCGCCATTCTTGCGCGTCACCACCAGCGTCAGGGTTGCACGCGGCTTGCGCTCGCCCAGCACGTCATAGGTCTCACTGCCGTCCAGCGCCAGGGTCTTGCGATCGGTGCCTGCCTTGAATTCAAGCGGCAACACGCCCATGCCCACCAGGTTGGTCCGGTGAATGCGCTCGAAACCTTCGGCGACAATGGCCTCGACACCCGCCAGGCGTACGCCCTTGGCCGCCCAGTCGCGAGATGAACCTTGGCCATAGTCGGCCCCGGCAACGATGATCAGCGGCTGTTTACGCTCCATGTAGGTCTCGATCGCCTCCCACATCCGGGTGACCTTGCCTTCCGGCTCGATGCGCGCCAGCGATCCCTGCCTGACACTGCCGTCTTCCTTGCGCACCATCTCGTTGAACAGCTTGGGGTTGGCAAAGGTGGCACGTTGCGCGGTGAGGTGGTCGCCACGATGGGTGGCGTAGGAGTTGAAGTCCTCCTCCGGCAGGCCCATCTTCGCCAGGTACTCGCCCGCCGCGCTGTCGAGCAGGATCGCGTTGGAGGGCGAAAGATGGTCGGTGGTAATGTTGTCCGGCAGCACCGCCAGTGGGCGCATGCCACGCAAGGTGCGCTCACCCGCCAGGGCGCCTTCCCAGTAGGGTGGACGACGAATGTAGGTACTCATCGGGCGCCATTCGTACAGCGGTGCCACCTTCGGCCCACGGTCTTCCTCGATGGCGAACATCGGAATGTAGACCTTGCGGAACTGCTCCGGCTTGACCGCCGCACGCACCACCGCGTCGATCTCTTCATCGCTCGGCCAAATGTCCTTGAGGCGAATCTCCTTGCCGTCGACCACACCCAGCACATCTTTCTCGATGTCGAAGCGGATGGTGCCGGCGATGGCATAGGCCACCACCAAAGGCGGCGAGGCCAGGAAAGCCTGCTTGGCGTAGGGGTGGATCCGCCCGTCGAAGTTACGGTTGCCCGAAAGCACGGCGGTGGCGTACAGGTCGCGGTCGATGATCTCTTGCTGGATCACAGGGTCCAGCGCGCCGGACATGCCGTTGCAGGTGGTGCAGGCAAAGGCGACGATACCAAAGCCCAGTTGCTCCAGTTCCTTCTCCAGACCCGCTTCTTCCAGGTACAGCTGAACAGCTTTGGAGCCCGGGGCAAGCGACGACTTGACCCAGGGTTTACGCATCAGGCCGAGTTTGTTGGCGTTGCGCGCCAAGAGGCCTGCGGCGATCACGTTGCGCGGGTTGCTGGTGTTGGTGCAACTGGTGATGGCGGCAATGATCACCGCGCCGTCCGGCATCTGGCCCGGGACTTCCTCCCAGGCTCCGGCGATACCCTTGGCCGCCAGGTCGCTGGTGGCCACGCGGGCATGCGGGTTGGACGGCCCTGCCATGTTGCGCACGACACTCGACAGATCGAAGCGCAGCACGCGCTCGTACTCGGCCTTGGCCAGTGCGTCGGCCCACAGGCCGGTCGCCTTGGCATAGGTCTCCACCAGCTTGACCTGCTGTTCTTCGCGACCGGTCAGTTTGAGGTAGTCGATGGTCTGCTGGTCGATGGCGAACATCGCGGCAGTAGCGCCGTACTCCGGGGCCATGTTGGAGATGGTGGCACGGTCGCCCAGGGTCAGGGCGCGGGCACCTTCACCGTAGAACTCGAGGTAAGCACCCACCACCTTCTGCTTGCGCAAGAATTCGGTCAAGGCCAGGACCAGGTCGGTGGCGGTGATGTTCGGCGCCAACTTGCCGCTCAGCTCGACACCGACGATCTCCGGCAGGCGCATCCAGGAGGCGCGGCCAAGCATGACGTTCTCGGCCTCAAGGCCACCCACACCGATGGCGATCACACCCAGGGCATCGACATGAGGTGTGTGGCTGTCGGTACCGACACAGGTGTCCGGGTAGGCCACGCCACGGTCGTTGTGGATGACCGGCGACATCTTCTCCAGGTTGATCTGGTGCATGATGCCGTTGCCCGGCTGGATCACATCGACGTTCTTGAACGCCTTCTTGGTCCAGTTGATGAAGTGGAAGCGGTCTTCGTTGCGGCGGTCTTCGATGGCGCGGTTCTTCTCGAACGCCTGCGGGTCGAAACCACCGCACTCGACGGCCAGGGAGTGGTCGACGATCAACTGCACCGGCACTACCGGGTTGACCTGTGCCGGATCACCGCCTTTGTCGGCGATGGCATCGCGCAACCCGGCCAGGTCGACCAACGCGGTCTGGCCGAGGATGTCGTGGCACACGACACGGGCCGGGAACCAGGGAAAGTCGAGGTCGCGCTTGCGCTCGATCAACTGCCCCAGCGAAGCGTCGAGGGTGGCCGGGTCGCAGCGGCGCACCAGGTTTTCGGCGAGAACGCGGGATGTGTAAGGCAGGCCATCGTAGGCGCCGGGCTTGATCGCCTCGACCGCCGCGCGGGCATCGAAGTAGTCCAGGTCGGTGCCTGGCAGGTGCTTGCGAAATGCAGTGTTCATATCGTTATCAGGCTCGGTCACGGTGTTCGGGGCAGGTGCGGCGTGGACCTCCGGAGGCACAGTGCGCCCCCGGCGTCTTCCACGATCAGCGCTGGTCGATCGGCACGAACTGGCGCTGCTCGACGCCGACATACTCGGCGCTCGGACGGATGATGCGGTTGTTGGCACGCTGCTCGAAGACATGCGCCGCCCAGCCAGTCAGGCGCGAGCAGACGAAAATCGGGGTGAACAGCTTGGTCGGGATACCCATGAAGTGATACGCCGAGGCATGGTAGAAGTCGGCGTTGGGGAACAGGCGCTTCTGCTCCCACATGGTCTTGTCGATGGCCTCGGAAACCGGGTACAGCACTGTGTCGCCCACCTCGTCGGCCAACTGCTTCGACCAGCCCTTGATCACCTCGTTGCGTGGATCGGACTCTTTATAGATGGCATGGCCGAAGCCCATGATCTTGTCTTTGCGCTCGAGCATGGCGAGCAGCTCGGTCACGGCTTCCTGCGGGCTCTGGAAGCGCTCGATCAGCTCCATCGCCGCCTCGTTGGCGCCGCCATGCAGCGGGCCGCGCAACGAACCGATGGCCGCGGTGATGCACGAATACAGGTCCGACAGGGTCGAGGCGCAAACTCTAGCGGTGAACGTCGAGGCATTGAACTCGTGCTCGGCGTAGAGAATCAGCGAGACGTTCATGACCTTGACGTGCAGCTCGCTTGGCTTCTTGCCGTGTAGCAGGTGCAGGAAGTGACCGCCCAAGGTGTCTTCGTCGCTGGTGCAGTCGATACGCACACCGTGATGGGTGAAGCGGTACCAGTAGCACATGATCGCGGGGAACACCGCCAACAGGCGGTCGGTCTTCTCGCGCTGGGCCTCGAAGGTCAGTTCGGGCTCCAGGGTGCCGAGCACCGAGCAACCGGTGCGCATCACGTCCATGGGGTGGGCATCACGCGGGATGCGCTCCAGGACTTCCTTCAGCGCTTGCGGCAGTTCGCGCAGGCCCTTGAGCTTGCGCTTGTAGTCGGCCAGTTCAGCCTTGCTCGGCAGCTCGCCGTACAGCAGCAGGTAGGCGACTTCCTCGAACTCGGCGCCGGCGGCCAGGTCACGGACGTCGTAACCGCGGTAGGTCAGCCCGGCACCGGCCTGGCCAACTGTCGACAATGCAGTCTGGCCGGCTACCTGGCCACGCAGGCCTGCGCCACTGAGTACTTTTGCTTCGGCCATGGTTTTTCTCCTTTCTTGAAATTGTTATTGAAGCGGTCTGGCTAATTTCTCAGGTCACTCTGCTGCCCCGTCGCGCCTACCGGTTCGGCGCGGGCACAGGCTCAACCTTTCTTCTGGGCGAACAATGCATCGAGGCTCTGCTCGAAGGCGTGGTAACCAATGGCATCGTAGAGCTCCATGCGGGTTTGCATGGTGTCGATCACGTTCTTCTGGGTCCCGTCACGGCGCAACGCGGTGTAAACGTTCTCGGCGGCCTTGTTCATGGCACGGAACGCCGACAGCGGGTACAGCACCAGCGACACGTCGACCGAGGCCAGCTCTTCGGTGGTGTAAAGCGGCGTGGCGCCGAATTCGGTGATGTTGGCCAGAATCGGCGCCTTCACTCGATCGGCGAAGGTCTTGTACATCGACAGCTCGGTGATGGCTTCCGGGAAAATCATGTCGGCGCCCGCCTCGATGCAGGCTTCGGCGCGCTCCAGCGCAGCGTTCAGGCCTTCAACAGCCAGGGCGTCGGTACGCGCCATGATCACGAAGCTGTCATCGGTGCGGGCGTCCACCGCAGCCTTGATGCGGTCGACCATCTCCTGCTGGCTGACAATCTCTTTGTTCGGACGGTGCCCGCAACGCTTGGCGCCCACTTGGTCTTCGATATGAATGGCCGCGGCGCCGAACTTGATCATCGAGCGCACGGTACGCGCCACGTTGAAGGCTGAAGCGCCAAAGCCGGTGTCGACATCCACCAGCAGCGGCAGGTCGCAGACGTCGGTGATACGCCGCACATCGGTCAACACGTCATCCAGCCCGGTGATGCCCAGGTCCGGCAGGCCCAGAGAACCTGCAGCAACACCGCCACCAGACAGGTAGATGGCCTTGAAACCGGCACGCTTGGCCAGCAGGGCATGGTTGGCGTTGATGGTCCCGACCACCTGCAGCGGATGTTCGGCGGCAACGGCGTCGCGAAAACGCTGACCGGGGGTGCTCTTCACAGTCATGACTCACCTCGTGGGCTGTTGTTGTTGGCGTCCAGGTAGTGACGCTCGATGTTGCGTTTGGACGCGCCGATGTGACGGCGCATCAGGAGTTCGGCCAGTTCGCCGTCTCGGTCGGCGATGGCGTCGAGAATACGGTGGTGCTCGGCGAAGGCCTGGCGCGGCCGGTTGGGCGTAGCGGAAAACTGGATGCGGTACATGCGCACCAGTTGGTACAGCTCGCCGCACAGCATCTTCACCAGGGTCTGGTTGCCGCTGCCCTGGATGATCCGGTAATGGAAGTCGTAGTCGCCTTCCTGCTGGTAATAGCCCTGCCCCGCCTGAAACGCGGCGTCACGCTCGTGGGTGTCGAGCACCCGACGCAGCTCTTCGATGTCGGCCAGGCTCATGCGCTCGGCGGCCAGGCGACAGGCCATGCCTTCCAGGGATTCGCGAATTTCGTAAAGCTCGATCAGTTCGGCATGACTGAGCGAAACCACCCGCGCCCCCACGTGCGGCACACGCACCAGCAGGCGCTGGCCTTCCAGACGGTGGATGGCCTCGCGCAGCGGACCGCGGCTGATGCCATAGGTACGCGCCAGTTCAGGCTCGGAGATCTTGCTGCCAGGGGCGATCTCGCCCTTGACGATCGCGGCCTGGATACGGCGGAAGACGTTCTCGGACAAGGTTTCCGTTTCGTCGCTCACTGCCGGGCTGTCGATGGAAAGGTCCAGCATATTGTTGACACCTTGCTAGTCACTTCGCCAGAAACTAGCGAATCAGGCGCAAGCAGTCAAAGACAAAATGAATATTGTCGACAATCGTCTAAGAACGAACTTACCCAAGCCCAGTGCTGTCTGATTGCGACGCGCTGGCGTCAAGACATCGTCGTGATAGAATGCCGCGCCTCCAACGGAGTATGGATTGCGTGTCTGTCATCCATTCATGTTGTTGACAGATGAACGAGGAAGCTTGCGCCGTAGTTGCCAGTCGCCTTACACCGAACCCTGCACAGCACCGCGCCAGGACTATGAGACTTACACCCGTTTTATTGCTGTCATGCCTCACCCTGTTGCCGGCCCTTGGCCAGGCGGCAGGCAAGACCGTGTATGGTCTGAACGAATACGCCCGCCTGGGCGACCTCGACCTGGAAGTGGCCGCCAAGCTCGACACCGGCGCCAAGACCGCATCCTTGAGCGCGCGCGACATCAAGCGCTTCAAGCGAAATGGCGAAAGCTGGGTGCGTTTCTACCTGGCCATCGATGCCGCCCACTCGCACCCGATCGAGCGCCCCCTGGCCCGCGTCAGCAAGATCAAGCGCCGTGCCGGCGACTATGATGCAGACTCCGGCAAGGCCTACACGGCCCGCCCGGTCATCGAACTCGAAATCTGCATGGGCCAGACCCTTCGCACCATCGAAGTCAACCTCACCGACCGCAGCGCCTTCCAGTTCCCGCTGCTGATCGGCTCCGAGGCGCTCAAGCACTTCGACGCACTGGTCGACCCAAGCCTTAAATACGCGGCCGGCAAACCTGCCTGTGCCACCGAAGCTCCTAAAGCAGAGTAATCCCGATGCGCTCTCTTACCCTCCATTTGAAAGTCCTGATCACCGTGCTGGTGCTGCTGGGCGTGGCGGTCACGGCTTATCAGATCTTCTTCCTCGGCATACCGGTGACCGAGGACGAAACCGATGACCTCTGGAACATCGACGCCAAGGTCGAGTTCGTGGCCAGCGCCAAGGACCCGGTCAAGGTCCAGATGTTCGTGCCGCCGCTGAACCGCGACTACGTCAGCCTCAATGAAAGCTTCATTTCCAACAACTATGGGGTGAGCGTCAACCGGGCCGATGGCAACCGCAAGGTCACCTGGTCGGCCCGCCGCGCCAGTGGCAACCAGACGCTCTACTACCGCCTGGTGCTGACCAAGCGCTATAGCAAAGAGAAAACCACGGTAAAAGGCCCTACCTTCCGTGACAGCCTGGCCGTCGAGGGCCCTGAGAAGATCGCCGCCGAAGCCCTGATGGCGCCGATCCGCCAGCACTCGGCCGACGTCGAGACCTTCGTCAGCGAGACCATCAAACGGGTCAACAACCTCAACGACGACAACGTCAAGTTGCTGCTTGCCGGCGACACCTCGGCGATGAAGAAAGCCCAGGTCATCGACCTGCTGCTGTCGATCGCCCACGTGCCGATCGAAAAGGTCCACACCATCCGCCTGGTCGCCGATACCCCGCAAACTCCTGAGTTGTGGCTGCGCAGCTTCAACGGCACCGACTGGCTGTACTTCAATCCGGACACCGGTGAGCAGGGCCTGCCCAGCGACCGTCTGCTGTGGTGGACCGGCGATGACAACCTGATCACCGTCGATGGCGGCAAGAAAGCCAACGTCACCTTCAGCATGAACAACAGCGAGATGAACGCCATCCGCCTGGCCAAGCTGACCGACGAGAACACCGACGCCGACTTCCTCGAATACTCGCTCTACGGCCTGCCGCTGCAGACCCAGCAGACCTTCATGATCATGGTGATGATTCCGATCGGCGTGCTGGTGATCCTGGTGCTGCGCAACCTGATCGGCATCCAGACCCTGGGCACCTTCACCCCAGTGCTGATCGCCCTGGCCTTCCGGGAGACCCAGCTGGGCTTCGGTATCATCCTGTTCACGGTGATTACCGCCCTGGGCCTGTCGCTGCGCTCGTACCTCGAACACCTCAAGCTGCAGATGCTGCCGCGCCTGTCGGTGGTACTGACCTTCGTGGTGGTGCTGATTGCCGCCATCAGCCTGTTCAGCCACAAGCTGGGCCTGGAACGCGGCCTGTCGGTCGCCCTGTTCCCGATGGTGATCCTGACCATGACCATCGAGCGCCTGTCGATCACCTGGGAAGAGCGTGGCGGCGGCCATGCCATGAAAGTCGCCATCGGCACTCTGTTCGCGGCCTCGCTCGCGCACCTGCTGATGACCGTGCCTGAGTTGGTGTACTTCGTCTTCACCTTCCCGGCGGTACTGCTGATCCTGGTGGGCTTCATGCTGGCGATGGGTCGCTACCGCGGCTACCGCCTGACCGAGCTCGTGCGCTTCAAGGCTTTCCTGAAGAAGGCTGACGCCTGATGCTCGGCCTGATCAAGACCTGGAAAGCCCTGGAGGCCCGGGGCATCATGGGTATCAACCGGCGCAACGCGGACTACGTGTTGAAGTACAACAAGCGCCACCTGTACCCGATCGTCGACGACAAGATCATCACCAAGGAACGTGCCTTGGCCGCCGGCATCCATGTGCCGGAAATGTACGGCATCATCGAAACCGAAAAAGAAATCGAGAAGCTCGACCAGATCATCGGCGAGCGCAACGATTTCGTCATCAAGCCGGCGCAAGGCGCCGGCGGTGACGGCATCCTGGTGATTGCCGACCGTTTCGAGGACAACTACCGCACGGTCTCGGGCAAGATCATCAGCCATGAGGAAATCGAACACCAGATTTCCAGCATCCTGACCGGCCTGTACTCGCTAGGTGGCCACCGCGACCGCGCGCTGATCGAGTACCGGGTGACCCCGGACCAGATCTTCAAAAGCATCAGCTACGAAGGCGTGCCGGACATTCGCATCATCGTGTTGATGGGCTACCCGGTGATGGCCATGCTGCGCTTGCCGACCCGCCAGTCCGGCGGCAAGGCCAACCTGCACCAGGGCGCCATCGGTGTAGGCGTGGACCTGGCCACCGGCATGACCCTGCGCGGCACCTGGCTGAACCGGATCATCAGCAAGCACCCCGATACCACCAACGCGGTAGACGGCGTGCAGTTGCCGAACTGGGACGGTTTCATGAAGCTGGCCGCCAGTTGCTATGAACTGTGCGGCCTGGGCTACATCGGCGTAGACATGGTGCTGGACCAGGACAAGGGGCCGTTGATTCTCGAACTCAACGCCCGCCCTGGCCTGAACATCCAGATCGCCAACGACTGCGGCCTGACCCAGCGCACCCACGCCATCGAGGCGCACCTGGAAGCGCTGGCCAAGAATGGCGAAACCGAAGATGCCGAGCAGCGCGTGCGCGTTGCCCAAGGGCTGTTCGGGCACGTTCTTCAGCGTTGACGGCACCAGCCAATCGCCGGCAAGCAGGCTCCCACAGCGCTCCGCGATCGTCGCGGTGCCTGTCGGAACCGGCTTGCCGGCGATGCGGCCGCGACACGCCACACAAATGCCGCACCAATGCTAGGCGCATACCCCACTCAGGTCTACAATCGCCCTCCTCGCTTTGTCATCGCCGTCCATCCTGATGCCGACCTGTACGCTACATCCCCTACCCTATCAGCCCGACCCCGCAGCCTATTTCGCACGTCTGCGACAGGCGCCCGGTGCCATCCTGCTCGATAGCGCCCGCCCCGGTGCCGAACGCGGTCGCTTCGACCTGATCAGTGCCTGGCCCATGCAGCACCTGCAAGCACACCCCGACGAGACGGGACGCGCCTTCCTGCAGCGCCTGCGTGCCGGACTGGCACGACTGGGCCGGGCCGAGTTGCCCGAAGGTGTCGAACTGCCGTTCGCCGGCGGCCTAATCGGTTACCTGAGCTACGACTTTGGCCGTCGCCTGGAGCACCTGCCCGCCAAGGCCCGCGACGACCTGGGCCTACCCGATGCCCAATTGGGCCTGTACGCCTGGGCACTGGTCACCGACCACCAGCTTGGCACCAGCCAACTGGTCCTGCACCCGAGCCTGGCGCCTGGCGAGCGGGACCGGCTGATGGACCTGTTCCAAGCCCCTGCCGGCATCGAGCACCCCGAATTCAAGCTGCTCGCCCCAATGGCCGGCGATCTGACCCCAGTGCAATACAAAGCTGCCTTCGACCAGGTCCAGCAGTACATTCAGGCTGGCGATTGCTATCAGATCAACCTGACCCAACGGTTCCGTGCACCCTGCCAGGGTGATCCATGGCGCGCCTATCAAGCCTTGCGCAAAGCCTGTCCAACGCCTTTCTCCGGTTTCCAGCAACTGGCCGACGGCAGCGCATTGCTCAGCTTCTCTCCGGAGCGCTTCATCCGGGTCAGCCAAGGACTGGTCGAAACGCGGCCAATCAAGGGCACCCGCCCGCGCTCTGCCGACCCGGCCGAAGATTTGCGCAACGCCGAAGAGCTGCGTCACAGCCCCAAGGACCGCTCGGAAAACCTCATGATCGTCGACCTGCTGCGCAATGACCTGGGCCGCACCTGCCAGATCGGCTCGGTAAACGTGCCCGAGCTGTTCAGCCTGGAGAGCTACCCCAACGTCCACCATCTGGTCAGCAGCATCACCGGTCGCCTGGCCGACGACAAAGATGCCCTGGACCTGATTGGCGACAGCTTCCCCGGCGGCTCAATCACCGGCGCACCGAAGATCCGCGCCATGCAGATCATCGACGAACTCGAACCCACCCGCCGCGCCCTGTATTGCGGCTCACTGCTGTATGTGGACGTGCGCGGCGAAATGGACAGCTCCATCGCCATTCGCAGCTTGCTGATCAAGGACGGCCAAGCCTGTTGCTGGGGCGGCGGCGCCGTCGTGGCGGATTCGAACTGGCAGTCGGAGTACGAAGAGTCGATCGCCAAGGTGCGGGTACTGATGCAGACCCTGCAAGGGATGTAATTGTGCGTGCGCTTTCGCCCATCAGCGACGTGACCAGGACGGCTGTCACGCAGGACGTCTGCCCCGCCGTTTTTTGTTACCATCACATCACTACGAGCGCACAGCGCCACAGCCAAGATGGAAACCGCCTGATGAGCCAACCCTTCGACGTCGCCGCCCTGGCCGCGACCTATGCCAACAAGTCCCCCCAGGACATCCTTAAGCTTGCCTTCGAACACTTTGGCGACGACTTGTGGATCTCCTTCAGCGGCGCCGAGGACGTGGTCCTGGTCGACATGGCCTGGAAGCTGAACAAGCAGGTCAAGGTGTTCAGCCTCGACACCGGCCGCTTGCACCCGGAAACCTATCGCTTCATCGACCAGGTACGTGAACAGTACAACCTGCCGATCGAGATTCTCAGCCCAGACCGCGCCAAACTGGATCCGTTCGTCAAGGAAAAAGGTCTGTTCAGCTTCTACAAGGACGGCCATGGCGAGTGCTGCGGCATCCGCAAGATCGAACCGCTGCGACGCAAGCTGACCACAGTGAGCGCCTGGGCCACCGGCCAGCGTCGCGACCAGAGCCCCGGCACCCGCAGCCAGGTGGCGGTAGTGGAAATCGACACGGCGTTCTCCACCCCCGAGCGCACCTTGTACAAGTTCAACCCGCTGGCACAGATGACCAGCGAGGAAGTCTGGGGCTACATCCGCATGCTGGAGCTGCCCTACAACAGCCTGCATGAGCGCGGCTTCATCAGCATCGGTTGCGAACCCTGCACCCGTCCAGTGCTGCCGAACCAGCACGAACGCGAAGGTCGCTGGTGGTGGGAAGAGTCGACCCAGAAGGAATGCGGGCTGCACGCTGGCAACCTGATCAGCAAGGCCTGAACCACAGGCAAAGAAAAACCGGCCCTTGAGCCGGTTTTTCATTGCCTGTCGCTATCAGTGCACGGGCAGCTCGACGCCGTCGAACAGCTCTTCGAGTTCCTGCTTGTTATGGCATTGAATGGCCTTGGCCATTACCTCGCGGGTCAGGTGTGGGGCGAACTTTTCGATAAAGTCGCACATGAAGCCACGCAGGAAGGTGCCACGACGGAAGCCAATCTTGGTGATGCTGGCCTCGAACAACTCGCTGGCATCCAGAGCCACCAGGTCACTGTCGAGCTTGCTGTCCACAGCCATCTTGGCCACGATACCCACGCCCAGCCCCAATCGTACATAGGTCTTGATCACGTCGGCATCAGCGGCGGTGAACACCACCTTCGGCGTCAAGCCACGGTGATTGAACGCTTCGTCCAGCTTGGAGCGGCCGGTGAAACCAAATACGTAGGTGACGATCGGATACTCGGCAACGGCTTCCAGGGTCAGCTTCGGTAACTTGGCCAGCGGATGGCCCTGCGGCACCACCACGCAACGGTTCCACTTGTAGCACGGCATCATGATCAGGTCGCCGAACAGCTCCAGGGCTTCGGTGGCGATGGCGAAGTCGACGGTGCCGTCGGCGGCCATCTCGGCAATCTGCATGGGCGAGCCCTGGTGCATGTGCAGGGAAACTTCCGGATACTGCTTGATGAAGCTGCTGATCACTGGCGGCAGCGCATAGCGTGCCTGAGTGTGAGTGGTAGCGATGGACAGCGTACCCTTCTTCTCGTTGGAGAATTCCTGGGCGATCTGCTTGATGCTCTCAACCTTGCGCAGGATTTCGCCTGCAGTGTTGATGATGCGCTCACCTGCGGGCGTAACGCGGGTCAGGTGCTTGCCGCTGCGGGCGAAGACTTCGACACCCAGCTCATCCTCGAGCAGGCGGATCTGCTTGCTGATCCCGGGCTGGGAGGTATACAGACTCTGTGCCGTCGCAGAGACGTTGAGGTCATGGTGCGCCACTTCCCAGATGTAGCGCAGTTGTTGAAGCTTCATAGGTTTCCCTCGGATCAGCGGTAAGTCACCGGCAGCAGGCAGCGACGAGATATAACTATATTAGTGGTTCTCGAAATAAATCTAGAACTATTTTGTTACACGCCTCAGGAAAGATTCCTACCGTCACGGTCACGATTTCCTACGCCCCAAATGCTGAGCCAGCGGCACCATGTACACCGGCACCGGCGACAACTGCAGCAAGCGAACCGCCGTGCGCCCGAGGGGCACATCGACACCTGCCCCCTGGCTGTGGCTACCGAAAATCAGCAGGTCGACCGCCAGGCGCTGCGCCTGGTCGAGTATCACTTGGGCCGGATCACCTTGGCGCACCCTGACGTTTTTGATCACCGCCAGGTCCGCCGCCTCCCCCAGTTCCTCGCGAAAATTCTCCAGCACCCGCTGCTCGATGTTGGCCATGACCGTATTGACGCCCTCGCTGTGCAGCTCATCCAGGGTCTGCTCGTCGAGGTAGCTTTGCAGAAGCGACTCGGCGAACTGCCCCATCGGCTCCACTGCATGGATCACGTACAGCTCCGCGTTGAAAGTTCGCGCCAGGGCCAGGGCATGCTGCATGACGAATGGCGCGTAAACACCGAGGTCGGTGGCATACAACATGGAACGAATCATTCGACCTCCTCGACTGCCGCTAAGGCAGAGCAAGCTACAGCTTAGCAGCGCCGGGCAGCCTCGCTTCGCCGCCCGGCGCACCGGGGCTGCACGCCTGGGCAGGCTCAGGTGCGGCGACTGTCGCGGTCGATGAATGCCAGGGCCTTATAGAGCATTTCCATGTTCGGCAGGCGGCAGCCGGCGGCATGCGCCTGGGCCAGCGGTTCGGCGTAGATGGCTTGCAGCTCCAGCGGGCGGTGCTGGGCAAAGTCGTGATACATGCTGGGCCAGTAATCAGGCATCTGCTCGGTCATGCGAAACAGCTGTTCAGCGTAACCTTCAGGCAAGGCATGCCCGCACGCTTTTGCGCCCAGGACGACTTCCGCCATCAGCGCCTGAATCAATGCCCGGCTGTCGGCGTCGGCCATCAGTGGCGTAGTGCTGGCCCGCAACAGCACCGACAGGCCGTTGTAGGGCACGTTCCACACCAGCTTCTGCCAACGCGCCTGGTCAAGGTTGCTCATGGCCTTGGAGTCGATTCCCGCTGTACGGAACAATCCGGCGCCCTCTTCGACGATCGCCTCGCCGCCGTCCGTGGCCGGCCCGCTGTGATAGCCCAGGTGGACCGCCCCCAGGGCTTGATGTCGGATCAGCCCCGGTGCCTGTCGGTTGACGCAGATGAAACACAAGCCACCCAGCAGGTGCAGGTCGTCGCGCAGAGCCGGGCGCAGCTGCGTTTCAACCCCAAGGCCATTCTGCAGCAACACCACGCGGGCGCCCGGCGCAGCTGCCTGCATGATCAGCGGTGCCAGCTCGAGATTGCTGGTTGCCTTGGCTCCCACCAGCAGCCAATCGCACTGCGGCATGTGCGCGACGTCAGCATAGGCCTGAACCTCCATCCGCACCTCACCGTGTACCGCACTGTCGAGCCTCAACCCCTGCTGACGCACCACGTCGTATTCACTGCGCAGCAAGAAGTGCACATCGAAGCCGGCGCGCAGCAGCATCAGCCCATAAAAGCCACCGATGGCGCCACTGCCGATGATGCCGATACGCGGTTTGCCAGAATGCATAGGGGGACTCCAGGTAAAGGACGGTGAGCATTTTTACACCGGTTTGTCGATGCGAAGCACCTGATTCACCATCAGGCGCCCAGGGCTTTGGGGAAAAACCCCGCAACGACGGGACTCAGCCCATTGTCGCGCCCCCCTTAACGCGCTAAGGTTCGGCTCCCCGCTGCGAATTTTCTTGCTGCTGGGCCGCACGGGGATTGCTGGCGGCCGGCACCCGTGACCTGACGAGTAACACGATGGCTGATTTACCGATCGATGACTTAAACGTTGCCTCCAACGAGACCTTGATCACCCCTGATCAGCTCAAGAAGGAAATCCCCCTCAGCGCCAAGGCCCTGCAGACCGTTACTGCCGGCCGCGAAGTGGTGCGCAATATCCTCGACGGCAAGGACCACCGCCTGTTCGTCGTGGTAGGCCCCTGCTCGATCCATGACATCAAGGCGGCTCATGAATATGCCGAGCGCCTGAAGGTCCTGGCCGAAGAGGTTTCCGACACGCTGTACCTGGTCATGCGCGTGTACTTCGAGAAGCCACGCACCACCGTCGGCTGGAAAGGCCTGATCAACGACCCGTACCTGGATGACTCGTTCAAGATCCAGGATGGCCTGCACATTGGTCGTCAGTTGCTGCTGGACCTGGCCGAAATGGGCCTGCCGACCGCCACCGAGGCGCTCGACCCGATTTCCCCGCAGTACCTGCAGGATCTGATCAGCTGGTCGGCCATCGGCGCCCGCACCACTGAGTCCCAGACCCACCGCGAAATGGCCTCGGGCCTCTCTTCGGCAGTGGGCTTCAAGAATGGCACCGATGGCGGCCTGACCGTGGCCATCAACGCCTTGCAGTCGGTCTCCAAGCCTCACCGCTTCCTCGGCATCAACCAGGAAGGTGGCGTATCCATCGTCACCACCAAGGGCAACCCTTACGGCCACGTGGTACTGCGCGGCGGCAACGGCAAGCCGAACTATGATTCGGTCAGCGTCGCCTTGTGCGAACAGGACCTGGCCAAGGCCAAGATCAAGGCCAACATCATGGTCGACTGCAGCCATGCCAACTCCAACAAGGACCCGGCCCTGCAGCCTCTGGTGATGGAAAACGTCGCCAACCAGATCCTCGAAGGCAACCAGTCGATCATCGGCCTGATGGTCGAGAGCCACCTGAACTGGGGCTGCCAGTCGATCCCGAAAGACCTGAGCGAATTGCAGTACGGCGTCTCGATCACCGATGCCTGCATCGACTGGAGTGCCACCGAGAAGACCCTGCGCAGCATGCGCGCCAAACTCAAGGATGTGCTGCCGCAGCGCAAACGCGGTTAAGCCACGCCCAATGAAAACGCCGGGCATCGCCCGGCGTTTTCGTATCTGGCGTCCAGCGCCGGTATCAGACTTTGCTCGAATGGCGCTGCTGGCGTTCCATGTAGCGCTCGACGTAAGAGCACGATGGGATCACCGTGTAACCCATCTGATCGGCGTACTCCAGGGCCTTCTCGGTCAGCGCTGCGGCAATACCGCGGCCGCGCAGGGCGTTCGGCACGAAGGTGCGATAAATGTCCAGCGTCTGCTTGCCCAGGTCCATGTACGTCAGATAGGCACGGTGACCGTCCACATTGGTCTCGAACTGATGACCGGCCTGGTCATGGTGGATAGTCAGCGCTTCACTCATCACTACTCCTCACAGGCCTTTATGGCAGGCCCTTACCTTAACCGATGATGGTTTATCCGGCGGAGGAACCTCTACGCCACCATTTGCCCCTTGGACCTCGAGGCGATTGCAATCGTTCGGTCGGCTGGGCACTCACAAATAGTAGGCGCCGCAGGCAGGATTGCTCAAGGTGGGAGCGATTAAAAAGCTCGGAACTCCACGGCGAACCACCCACCCTGGACTCCGGAACAGCAGCCGGATGCTCTTGGGCTTAAGACGTCAACCGACAGTTAAAGTCACCGTTAGTTCAACAAAAAAGTTCCCACGCTACAAACGCTTGCGTCACCTGTACGGTTTTTTCACAAATCCCCTACAAATCTTGTCGGCTACCCCTTCGCCAACATTTTTTTGCAGTTCTTGCGCTTAGTCAGTTTACTTACTACAAGTAATGGGTACTATGTACGCCGGCCAGTTTCTCTTTTCCGAGAGATGGCTATTTAATAGAAAGTCCTTGAAGGGGAACACGATGAACAACGTTCTGAAATTCTCTGCTCTGGCTCTGGCCGCAGTTCTGGCTACCGGTTGCAGCAGCGTATCCAAAGAAACCGAAGCTCGTCTGACTGCGACTGAAGACGCAGCAGCTCGCGCTCAAGCTCGTGCTGACGAAGCCTACCGTAAGGCTGACGACGCACTGGCAGCCGCTCAGAAGGCTCAGCAGACCGCTGACGAAGCCAACGAGCGCGCTCTGCGTATGCTGGACAAAGCCAGCCGCAAGTAATAATCCTCACGGATTGTTGAGAAGCCGACCCACTTGTGGGTCGGCTTTTTTATTGCCTGTCGTCTTTACCTGCCTGTCTGCGGCAGAAACGAAAAGGCCTGCACTAAGGCAGGCCCTAAAGGCATCGCGAAACGGCTTTACTGCAGTTCAGCCGGGATGCTCGACACCATCGGTGCCGCACCCTGGTTGTTGACCGGCACTGCAATTTCAACCGGCATGCCATCTTCCGCGGCGACTACGTCACGCACCATGTCCCAGTTCATGCGCAGGTTGTTGGCCAGGTCTTCACGCTTGAGCAACGCGTTGATGACCGCGGTGTGCTTGTCGACCACCGATGGGTTGCCATGATCGTCCAACGGCGTGTGAGCCTCCAGATAGACCTTGCCACCACTGATACCGAACTTGTAAGGCTCGTTGATGATACGAACCGGCGTACCCACCGGCACCATCTTCGACAACTCCAACACGTTGTTGTTGAGCATGCGGAAGCAACCATGGCTGGTACGCATGCCAATACCGAACTTTTTGTTCGAACCGTGGATCAGGTAACCCGGCACGCCCAGGGTGAACTTGAACGGGCCCAGCGGATTGTCGGGTCCTGCTGGCACCACCGCAGGCAGGATGTCGCCATCGGCAGCGTGCTCGGCACGGATCGAAGCAGGTGGTGTCCAGGTCGGGTTGGGCGTCTTGGCGGTGATCTTGGTGTTGGCGATCGGCGACCCCCAACCTTCCCGGCCGATACCCAGTGGGAAGGTGTGCACGACGTTTTGCCCTTTCGGGAAGTAGTACATGCGGTATTCGGCAAGGTTGATGACGATCCCTTCACGCGGGCCTGGCGGCAGCACATAACGGGTCGGCAGGATGATTTCGGTACCGGCGCCCGGCAGCCACGGGTCGACACCCGGGTTGGCGGCGATCATTTCAAGGTAGCCGAGGTCGTTGGCCGTGCCGATGTCGGCAAAGGTGTCCTCGTACTTGGCCTTGATGACCTGCACTTGACCGACGACGTCTTCACCGGGTGGCGGCAAGGGCAGCTCCAGCGCGACGGCGGGCCCAGCTACCAGCAGGGCGACCAGGGACAGGCTACGGGTGACGGCGGGAAAGCGCGGCAACATCCGGTAAATCCTTCGAAAGATGGGTCAAGACAGTCGATTGTACACCCGCCCTGTTGGGAACGGGAGGCATTGACGAGCTGCATGCGTTTCAGATGATGAAAGGTGCTCAGAGTTCCGGCCACACGGGGCGCATCCCCCGCCGCTGGGCCTCGAGAATTGCCCGGCACAACGTGCACAGACGGTTGTCGCGATAGATCGAGCGCTGCACACCCGACCAGCGTGGTTGCGCCGGCAGCAAACCGCCACACAGCGTGCGATCCACGGGCACCCCCAGCTCGAGCTGACGGGCCACCAGATGAACGCGGATTTCCTGGCACGCGAACAGGTCGAGCTGTTCGTCGGGCTCGATCAGTTGGTAGGCATACAAGGACCAGGCAGGACGCGGCATTGGGGGCTCTCGAAACGGGGGGCGCAACATTAGCCGAAAGCCGGCCCCGTTAAAAGCGTCACAGCAAGGGTTTTATCGCCGGCCAGGCATTTTCCAGCAAGCGTGTCTGGGCGCCCTGGGCCGGGTGGATGCCATCCGCCTGCATCATCTCCGGTACACCCCCCACACCTTCGAGGAAAAACGGCACCAGCGACACCTTCTTTTGCGCTGCCAATTGCTCGTATACCTGAGTGAAGGCCGTGGTATAGCGCACCCCGTAGTTGGGCGGTAACCGCATGCCCAGCAGGACGACCTTGGCGCCCGCGTCATGGGACTGGTCGATCATCGAGGCAAGATTTTGTTGCAATTGCTGCGGAGGCTGACCACGCAGCCCGTCGTTACCGCCCAACTCCAGTACCACCAGGGTCGGCTTATGCGCTGCAAGCAGCGCCGGCAGCCGCGCCTGGCCTCCGGCACTGGTATCGCCACTGATCGACGCGTTGACCACCTGATCGTTGAAACCCTCGCGTTTCAGGCGTTGCTGCAACAGGGAAACCCAACCTTGGCGGCTATCCAGCCCAAAACCGGCGCTGATACTATCGCCAACAACCAGCAGCGTTCCCGCTGCCGCGCTCTGGGCCAGGCAAAACAGCGCCAGACCGGCACTCAACCACCACACTCGCATTGGATTCTCCATGGGCCCCAGCATTCTCGTTGCGCAGAACCTTAGCAAAGTGGTCCCAAGCGCGGAAGGTGACCTGACCATCCTCCACGCCCTCTCCCTTGATCTCGCCCAGGGCGACAGCCTGGCCATCGTCGGTGCATCGGGCTCGGGCAAGTCGACCCTGCTCGGCCTGCTCGCCGGGCTGGACCGCCCCAGCGCCGGCAAGGTCATCCTCGCAGGCCAGGACCTGGGGCCACTGGACGAGGACCAGCGCGCACGGGTGCGTGCCGAGCATGTCGGCTTCGTGTTCCAGTCGTTCCAGTTGCTCGACAGCCTCAACGCCCTGGAAAACGTGATGCTGCCGCTGGAGCTCGACGGTCGTCGCGATGCCCGCGAACAAGCCCGCACCTTGCTCGAACGCGTCGGCCTGGGCAAGCGCCTGAGCCACACGCCTCGCCAACTGTCCGGTGGCGAGCAGCAACGGGTAGCCATCGCCCGGGCATTTGCCGCGCATCCGGCGGTACTGTTCGCCGATGAGCCGACCGGCAATCTGGACAGCCATACCGGCGAGCGCATCAGCGATCTTCTATTCGAGCTTAACAAGGAACGCGGCACCACCCTGGTGCTGGTCACCCATGACGAGCGCCTGGCCCAGCGCTGCCGCCGCCAGATCCGCCTGGACGCTGGCCGCCTGGTGGCCGCTGCGGAGGTCTGATGACCCACATGCCCTTTTCCCGCCTGTGCGGCTTGGCCGTGCGCCAACTGCTGCGCGACGCCCGCGCCAGTGAAGTGCGCGTGCTGTTCTTCGCCCTGCTGGTCGCCGTGGCCGCCAGCACGGCCATTGGCTACTTCGGTGCCCGCCTCAACGGCGCCATGCTGTTGCGCGCCAGCGAGTTCCTGGGCGCAGACCTGGTGTTGCAGGGTAGCTCGCCCGCCCGCCAGGACCAGATAGACGCCGGGCGATCTCTGGGACTGAGCCATGCGCAGGTGGTCGAGTTCACCAGTGTGGTGGGCGGTGACGCCGGCATTCAGTTGTCCAGCATCAAGGCCACCGATAGCGCCTATCCGCTTCGAGGGCAGGTGCGCAGTGCCGCTGCGCCTTATGCGCAAGAAGCGCCTGGTGGCGGCCCTGCCCCCGGTGAAGCCTGGGTCGAGCCGCGTCTGCTGGCGGCACTTGGGCTGTCGATTGGGGACAGTATCGACGTGGGTATGAAACCCTTGCGCATGAGCCGCGTACTCACCTACGAGCCGGACCGCGCCAACAACTTCTATAGCCTGACACCCCGGGTGATGATGAACCTCGCGGACCTGCCCGCCACCGGGGTCATCCAACCCGGCAGCCGGGTGACCTACCGCGACCTGTGGCGCGGCGAAGGCCCGGCCCTGGCGCAGTATCGCCAGACCCTCGAAGGCGGGCTGGCGGCTAACCAGCGACTGCGCGATACCCGCGACGGCAACCAGCAGATCGGCGGCGCCCTGGGCAAGGCCGAACGTTACCTGAACATGGCCAGCCTGGTGGCGGTGCTGCTGGCTGGCGTGGCGGTGGCCTTGTCGGCCAGCCGTTACGCGGCACGACGCCTGGACGCCAGCGCGCTGCTGCGCTGCCTGGGGCTCTCCCGCCGGCAGGCCCTGGGACTGTATTGCGTGCAACTGGCCCTGCTCGGCCTTGCCGCAGCCCTGGCTGGCGCCCTGCTCGGCTGGCTGGCGCAGCTAGGCCTGTTCCGCCTGCTCGAAGGTCTGTTACCGAGCGTTGTACCACCCGGTGGATTGACGCCAGCGCTAGCGGGAATCGGCACCGGCTTGGTGGCCCTGGCCGGCTTCGCCCTGCCCCCGATCGCCGCTCTCGGCCAAGTGCCACCTTTGCGGGTGTTGCGTCGTGACCTGCTGCCCGTGCCACCGAGCAGCTGGCTGGTCTACGGGGCGGCCTTGCTCGCACTGGGTCTGATCATGTGGCGCCTGAGCCTCGACCTGCTGCTGACGTTCGCCCTGCTGGGCGGCGGCCTGCTTGCCGCACTGGTGCTCGGCGGTTTGCTCTTGCTGGGCTTGCGCAGCCTCAGGCGGCTGCTGGCCGGTGCCCCCCTGACCTGGCGCCTGGGGCTGGGCCAACTGCTGCGCCACCCCATGGCCGCCGCCGGCCAGGCCCTGGCGTTCGGCCTGATTCTGCTGGCCATGGCTTTGGTCGCACTGTTGCGCGCCGAACTGCTCGACACCTGGCAAGCGCAATTGCCCAAGGACGCGCCCAACCATTTCGCCCTGAATATCCTGCCGGACGATCGCGAACCGTTCGCCGAACGTCTGCGTCAGGTCAACGCCAGCACAGCGCCGCTCTACCCGGTCACGCCGGGGCGGCTGATCCGGATCAACGACCAACCCGTGCAGCAGGTCGTCAGCAAGGACTCGGCGGGCGAGCGCGCGGTACAACGCGACCTTAGCCTGACCTGGGCCGCCGAACTGCCCGAGGGCAATACGCTGACCGCCGGCAACTGGTGGCAGGTTCCGCCGCCCGTCGACCAGATTCCTGGTGTTTCTGTCGAAGCCGAACTGGCCAGCAGCCTCAAGCTGCACATGGGCGACCTGTTGACCTTCGACATCGGCGGCCAGCAGCGCCAGGCCCGGGTCACTAGCCTGCGCAGCGTGCACTGGGACAGCTTCCAGCCGAACTTCTACATGATCTTTCAGCCTGGCACGTTGCAAGGGCTACCGACCACCTACCTGACCAGCTTCTACCTGGGGCCTGGCCACGACCTTGAAGTAGTGGCACTGTCACGGGCATTTCCGGCGGTGACCATTCTCCAGGTCGATGCCTTGCTTGAGCAGCTACGCAGTATCCTTGCCCAAGTCACCCTGGCAGTCGAGTACGTCCTGTCGTTCGTGCTGGCGGCGGGCCTGGCAGTGCTGTTCGCCGGGCTGCAGGCGACCCTGGACGAGCGCATCCGCCAGGGTGCATTGCTCCGTGCACTGGGTGCGCCGCGACCGCTGCTGGTCAAGGCCCGGCGCATCGAGTTCGGCTTGCTGGGCGCTGTCAGTGGCACGCTCGCGGCGTTGGGGTGCGAGCTGATCACGCTGGTGCTGTATCGCTATGCCTTCGACTTGCAATGGAGCCCGCACCCCTGGCTGCTGGTGCTACCGCTGGCCGGCGCGCTGCTGGTGGGTGGCGCGGGCGTGTTGGGCACGCGACGGGCATTGAACGCCAGCCCGCTGGCCGTCCTCAGAGAAAGTTGAAACCCCGGATGCCCACGGCAAGGTCCGCTGCTGGCCATAGCGGACCCACGTCAGGGGGTGGAATAGGTAATCTTGGTGATGTACCAGACAGCTTCGCCAGCCGGCGTCGCGACGACCACTTCGTCGCCCTCGGACTTCTTCAGCAGTGCCCTGGCCATCGGCGAGTCGATGGAGATGTAATCCTTGCGATCATAGATTTCATCGTAGCCGACGATACGGAATGCCTTGGTGTCGCCCTCGACGTCCTCCACTTCGACCCAGGCCCCGAAGAATACCCGCCCTTCCTGCTCTGGCGAGTAATCCACCACCTTTACATCTTCAAGGCGCTTGCGCAGGTAGCGTACGCGGCGGTCGATTTCCCGAAGCAGCTTCTTGTTGTACTGGTAATCGGCATTCTCGCTCCTGTCACCCAGCGACGCTGCCCATGCCACTTTCTGGGTAATTTCCGGCCGATACACTCGCCACAAATGGTCGAGTTCACCTTTCAAGGACTCGAACCCATGGCGGGTGATGATGTTTGTTGGCAACTCTGACCCCCGACAACGTCTGATCAACGAACAGTCCGGGGCCAAGCATACAACAATCCATCAGTGCCTGAACCGCTGTCAGCGGCGGGTGATCAGGCCCTGGCGCGCAATGCGGGTGAGGTGGCCGATGACCTGGCCGGCATCCTGGGCTGTGGGTGCCTGGATCACGGCAAGGTCGAAGCGGTCGTTGCCGTACTGTTCGAGGTCGAAGCAGGATTCGGCGAACTGGATGAGAAACGCACGGGCCTGGCCTTTACGGCGCGACAAGCCTTCGAGATGACGCAAAAGCGTGGGCTGATGCTGGCCGCCGAGCAGGATGCGCGGGGTACGGGACGCCTGGTTGGCAGGCAGTGGGGTCAAGCAGACACTGGTACGTGGACAACTCATGGAGCATCTCTCCGCCTCGCGAATCCCGCTGGGCAGCGGTGGGAGGCGTCACCGAACCAGCGCTTTAGCGGTATTTCGGATGACCCGGAGGGGGCTTATCCCGCGCCCCGCAAGTAGCTGTTTAAATCGGCGCAGGCGGTATCCTAGAGCGAGAAGCGGCAAGCTGCAAGTAGACCTTCATCGCAGCTTGCCGCAGACCGATTTCAGCGGGCGATCAAACGGTCCAGCGAGAAGCGACCCGCGCCCTCGATGAGCACCGCCACGGTACCGGCCAGCAGCGCCAGGGCGAACTCGTAGCCGTTGTTGGACATGAACAAGCCGTTGCCGATGTGCACCGAGAAGATCGCCACGATCAGGGGCACGGTCAGTGCCAATGCAGCAGGACGGGCCAACAAGCCGATCACCAATGCCAGGCCGCCGAAGAACTCTGCGCTCCCCGAGAGCAGGGCCATCAGGTAGCCAGGTGCCAGACCGATGCTTTCCATCCATTGGCCAGTGCCTTCCAGGCCGTAGCCGCCAAACAGGCCGAACAGTTTCTGCGCGCCGTGGGCCATGAAGATGATGCCGACCAGAATGCGAATGACGCTAAGACCTGCGCCGGCACGGGTGGAGAACAGGGCGTTGAGAGTGGTGGTGTTCATTTCGAGACTTCCTTGAGTAAGCGGTGTGTGTTGGGATGGGCGCCATCTTAATCAAATTAACGGATAGTAAAATCGCAAAATAACGCTAACCACTATCGATATATTCGATACTTTAACGCTTGGCCACTCGCTCCAACACCGCACGCTCGCGATTGAACGCCAGGAAGTATTTATTGACGCTGTTGACGAAGTTGACCGGCCCCATCCCCACCTGCTCCATGGCGATGCGCTCGGTTTGGAAGAACCATTGGTTACCGTTGAGGCCTCGGCGCCGAGCCTCGGCACGCATGGCTTGGACGCGCTCTGGCCCGAGGTTGTAGGCTGCCAGTACGAAGGCCATGCGTTCACGCTCGTTGATCTGCGCACTGGCGAAAAACTTGCGGCGAATCATCGCCAGGTAGCGGGCACTGGCCTGGACGTTGCCATCGACGGTCGCGGTATTGCTCACCCCCACCCGCTGCGCCGCCGAGGGTGTGATCTGCATCAGCCCGTGGGCCCCTCCACTGCCACGGGCACTTGGGTTCAGAGTGGACTCCTTGAACGCCAGCGCGGCCAGGTTCAACCAGTCGATCTGCTGGGCCTGGCCGTGCTTCTGCAACACCGGGCGCAGCGAGGCCAACCGCTGGCGGTCCTTCTTGGCCAACGGGTCGTGCACACGGTACTGGCGTCGATAGATGCGTTCGAATGCCGCATCCTGGTTGTCCGGTGCACGGTAGACCTGCAGGAAACGGTCGACGGTGGCCAACAGCTGCGGTGCATCGCGCCGGACATACCACCGTATGGCCTGCGGCCTGCCCACTTGCACCCGGGTGTCGAGACGAAGCCGCGGCATCACCTTGGCCCAGCGCTGCGCAATGGGCCGCTCGACCAGGGTCAGGTGGTAGATGCCGGCCTGGACCATCTCCAGCACGTCTTCGATCGCCAGGGTCGCATCGACCCACTCCACCTTGATCGGCGGCCGCTTGCGCAACGCCAACTGCTGGTTGAGCTGTTCGATCACCGGGCCGGCGGCGCTGGCACTGGTCAATGCCACGGTGCGACCCGACAGTTGCTCGACCCGGCTGAAGCTGCGTTCGCCCTTGCGCCCCACCAGCACCAGCGGCACCAGGTCCAGCACCGGAGCGCTGGTGTCGACGCCGCGCACCATGGAGGGGTCGAGCAACTCGCCCGGCGCGGCCAGGTCTCCTTCGCCACGCTGCAGTGCACCCAGCAATTGCTCCTTGGCCCTGGGGATCAGCTTGAGCTGAACCTGCTGGCCGTCACCCGCGCGGGCGTTGAGGTAATGCTCGAGCGCACGCAGGCGATAATACTCCAGGCCAACCGGCTCGCCCTTGACCTCGCCCGAGCTGTTGCGACTCTGGTTGACCAAAACCCGCAACACTTTACTGGCGCGGACGTGTTCCAGATCACGGACATTGGCAGGCGGCACGCTCTGCTGAGGGCCAGGCAGACGCGGCTGGGCCTGGCCGGTCGTGAGCAGCCCAAGCGTCAGCAGCAAGATGAGCAGGTATCGCAGCATGCTAGAACGTGTCCGAGGTCGGGAGGCGGCATCCATGTGGCACAGGCAGCTCGTAATAAACGGCGGCAGAAGACCACGGCAACAGCCTGAAGTTCTTGGCTTTTTTCCGAATATCGCGCTTTTTGCTATGCTGGCCGCCCCGCGGCACGAGGTAGCACCATGCAACTGATCGATATCGGCGTCAACCTGACCAACAGCAGCTTTCATGATCAACAGGCGGCCATTGTCGAACGCGCCATCGAGGCCGGTGTGGCGCAGATGGTCCTGACGGGCACCAGCCTGGAAATCAGCGAACAGGCCCTGGCCCTGTGTCAGCAGCTCGATGCAGACGCCCGCCACCTGTTCGCCACCGCCGGTGTGCACCCCCATGACGCCACATCCTGGGATGCCGACAGCGAACGCCAGTTGCGCCAACTGCTGAACGAACCAAGGGTGCGTGCAGTCGGCGAATGCGGGCTGGATTTCAACCGCGACTTCTCCCCTCGCCCGCTGCAGGAAAAAGCCCTGGAAGCCCAGCTGGCGCTCGCCGCCGAATTGCGCCTGCCGGTGTTCCTGCACGAGCGCGACGCCAGCGAACGCCTGCTGGCGGTGCTCAAGGACTTCCGCGACCACCTGCCTGCCGCTGTGGTGCACTGCTTCACAGGCGAGCGCGCGGCGCTGTTCAGCTACCTGGACCTCGACCTGCATATCGGAATGACCGGCTGGATCTGCGATGAACGCCGGGGAACCCACCTGCACCCTCTGGTTGGGAACATCCCCGAAGGCCGGCTGATGCTGGAGAGCGATGCGCCCTATCTGCTGCCGCGCAGCCTACGGCCAAAACCGAAGAATGGACGCAACGAGCCAGCGTTCCTGCCCGAAGTATTGCGCGAGGTGGCCTTGCATCGTGGCGAATCGCTGGAGCACACCGCCGCCCACACCACGGCAACGGCACGGGCCTTCTTCGGGCTCCGTTGACGCATATCAACACAGGCGCTGGCTTGCCCGGGCACAATGATGGCACCTTGCCAACAATGTTCCCGCTCAACTCAGAGAAGACCTGCCCATGGGTGCCTGGATTAGCAATGTTTCCCTGAAGTACAAGTTCTGGGCCGTCAACGCGGTGGCCTTCGTCACGACCCTGCTACTGGTGCTGTACGCCGTGCACCTGGAGCAACGCGCCCGGGCGGAAGCCGCGCAGGGCCAGGCATCCGCCCAGGCAGCGCTACTGGCTGCCTGGCCAACCGGGCAAGCCCTGCCCGTGCAGGCCAATGTCATCACCTGGCAGTCCGGGCAAACTCCAACCTATGCCGGCGAACCCGTGGAAGGCCTGCGCGATGCCCAGGGCTGGGTCGAGTTACCCGCCGCCTGGATCCTCGGCGACAACCCGCTACGTGGCGCCCAAGTACTGCGCCATGGCAACCAGCAGGTTGCGGTGCTGGCCGCTTCGCCGAGCCTGCGCCAGGTGTTCCTTGACCGTTTCACCAACTATGCAGTGTGCGTGCTGATCCTGATGCTGGCGATGCTCTGCGCGTCGCAACTGTTGATTCGCTTCCTGCTGAGCCAACTCAACACCCTCAAGGACGTCATGCTGCACGTGGAGAAAACCGGCGACTTGTCGGCGCGGGTCCCCTTGGCCTGTGGCGATGAAGTCGGCCAGATGGCCGGTGCCTTCAATGCCATGCAGTCGACCTATCACCGCGTGGTCAGCACCGTGGCACGTACCGCCGCGCAACTGGACTCCGGCGCTGCGCGCCTGGCAGCGAGCATGAACGAGGTGCGCCACGGCATGCTTGGCCAACAGAGCGAAACCGACCAGGCCGCCACGGCCATCAACGAGATGTCGGCCACCGTGCATCACATCGCCCAGCACGCCGGCGCCACCCGCGACCTTTCGCAGACCGCTGATACCTTGGCCGGGAGCGGCAAGGATGTCGTCAACCGGGTTCAGGATTCGATCTCCGGGCTGTCCAGCGGCGTGCAACAAACCGCCGAAATGATCCGCCAGCTCGCTGATGACAGCCAGAAGATCAACGGTGTGGTCAGCGTCATTCACAGCATTGCCGAACAGACCAACCTGCTGGCACTCAACGCCGCTATCGAGGCCGCCCGCGCCGGCGACCTGGGCCGCGGTTTCGCCGTGGTCGCCGACGAGGTGCGCAACCTGGCCAAGCGCGTACAAACCTCCACCGACGAAATCACCACCATGGTCGCGGCGCTGCAGTCCGGCACCCGCGATGCCGTCGAGTTCATGCAAGAGAGCTCGTACAAGGCTGACGACTGCGTCAAGCAAGCGCAGGAAGCCGGCATCGCCCTGGCAGAGATCACTGACGCCGTGGCGCAGATGCGCGAGAGCAATACCCAGATCGCCGTGGCCGCGGAGCAGCAAAGCCAAGTCGCCGAAGAGATGAATCGCGCGGTGGTGAGCATTCGCGACGTGACCGAAGAAACCGTGCAGCAGACCGTCGGCTCGGCCACCACCAGCAGCGAACTGGCGACCTTGGCCGGGGAACTGAACAAGGCTATTGGCCAACTCAAGCTATAGTCACCATAGCCAGCGTCGATTGGCTGCCGATCCTCGGCGGCACTAAGCTTTGGGCATGACCGAGAGGAAATGCCCATGAGCAAACGTCTGCCCAATCTGCCCGCCTGGCAATGGCGCGGCTACCATCACAACCACCGCCACCCCACCAACCTGGTGCTCCACCTGATCGCGGTGCCGCTGTTCATCCTGGGCGCGCTACTGGTGCTATCGGGTATCGTCGCGCTGGACTTGGGCCAGATCGCAGTCGGTGTCATCGCCCTGATCGCAGGCCTTGGCATGCAGCGCCAAGGCCATCGCCTGGAAGCCGAGCAACCGGAACCCTTCGCCAACCGCAAGGATGCCGTAAAACGCCTGCTGACCGAGCAGTTCATCACCTTTCCGCGGTTCGTGCTCAGCGGCGCCTGGTGGCGTGCCTGGCGAGAGCGACACAAACATCGGCGTTGAAGCTCCTCCCTCCTGTGGGCGTCCTGCTTCGCACCCGCTAGGCGAATACCGTGACCGTTTGCCGGCTCAGCGCCAGCAACTCACCGTCGGCCGTCCACAGGGCTGCCGCCGCGTGTCCGTAGCCATCGCGGGCATGTTCGGTTTCGACGCAATAGCGGCACCAGTCCAAGGTCGACAGTTTCGGCGTCGGCTGGATGAACTCGATGGTCCAGGTCAGGGTACTGCCCGCCGCCGGCTGTTTCAGGAAGGGCATCAGGCTGGGCGGCCAGGCATCGACCAGGGCGAGCAGGTGAGCTACGTTGACCTGCGCCTGTGCAACATCGCGCAGTCGCACCCAGCCCCCCATCTGCCGTGATGCATTGCCGCTGAACGGTAGACCACCGATCGCCCAGCGCAGGGCCACATGGCGCATGAACTCCGGGGTGACTCCTTTGATATAGGGAAGCTCCGGGGCAGACGCTTCGAGCGCCTTCATGGGGATCGCAGGCTGTGCTGGCACGTCGACCACCGAAGGCCGCCCCGCACCAAAATTGCCTTGGATCAGGGTGACGACCTGACCACCTTGCACGGCTCGGCCCAGCAGCGTGCTAACCGCCTTGCCCTCGCGCAGCACCTCGGCCTCGAAGCGTATCGGTACATCGGGGGCAGCCGGGGCAACGAAGCTGATGGCCAGCGAACGCACCGGCCGATCGTCAGGCAGTTTCAAGCTCATGGCCTTGTAGACCATGGCCGCCATGAGGCCACCGAACACAGCGCGGCCCTGGGCCCACTCAGGTGGGATGCTGATGGGGTCGGATTGCGCTCCTACAGCATTGAGCAATTGATCGAAGTTCACGGGGCAAGGCTCCTCGGGCAGGCATATGAGGCCATACTAAAGGCCCTGCCACGAGCCATCAGCCCGCATTTCGGTCATTTGCAGGGCTATCTGTGCTCAAGCGCCGCCTGCAGGGCATCCAAGGTGACATCGGACTGACGCTCGGCCTCATGCAACTCCTGCTCCCAGTCCGCACCGCAGGAGGCTAGGTCCGCCTGCTCGCGAGCCTGTATCAGCCATTGCAGCCGATCATGCCAGTCGCCCAGGTCACCCTGCGCACGCTTGAGCAGACGCCGCAGTTTCTTCCCCGTATGCCCCAGTTGCGGATAGGCTTCATCACCATAACGGGCTCGCTTGATCAGCAAACGCAAGCGATGCCGGTCATGGGCAGGGTCGGCCAGCGCCTTGCGCAATTTGCGCCATTGCTTGTCCAGACGCTTGTCGATGCGCCTGTCGAGCGACTTGGTCAGCCCCTCGCGATCAGCCGCACGCAGGAACAAGGGAAACGCATCGAGAATGGCCAGCACCCGGCCTAGTTGCGCGCTGTTCGCCACGCTGGCGAAGGTATTGCCCCGCCCTTCCAGACGCCGCTTCCCCGCCTGGACGATGCCACGGCGAACCAGCTCTGCACCCAGCACCTCACGGTCTCGCAATGGCGTGGTCAGGCTACCCAACGCCCTGGCGGCATCTTCCAGTTGCTCCACCCCAGGCAACCCGCGCAACGGCCGCAACAGGCTACGCAAGCGCCGTAGGCTGGTGCGCAGATCATGCAGCGCCTCGCTGTCGGTATCGGCAGCCAGACGCTCGCGACTCGCCAACAGTCGCACCTGCAGGTTCAGGATCTGGGCAACGACATGATCGAGCATGGTGGTGGGCATATGACGCTCCCCGGTCAGCGCCCGGCGCGGGACTCACGGATATAGAAGCGTGCCTTCTCGGCTTTGCGGGTACACCCTTCGAAGCCTTCGAACTGTTGCTGGGTCTTGGCCCCGGTCAACAGCGACAGTGCCTTGGAGTAACTGACGGTACCGGCAAAGCCTTCGGCCTTGGCCAGGTCGAGCTCCTTCCAGGCGGCATCCAACTGGGTCGCACAGCTGTCACGGTAGGCCGTCTTGCCCGCACAGCCAGCAAGGGCCAGGGCAATCAGAGGAAGGCAGATCCAGGCTTTCATCAGTGTTACCTCAAAAGAAAATAAGTGTGGCTGTTCGACGCACGGTCCGCTGAAAAGTGCCCTGCTCGATATGCCTTGCTTAGAGTAGTCCAGCGCGGTCTACATTGAAGCACAGGCATCAAAGCGTGCATTGTTGGACAATGGTTGCACAAGCCGGGGAACGATCATGAACAAACGTGTAGCGCTGGTGTTGGGATCGGGTGGGGCTCGGGGCTACGCCCACATTGGCGTGATCGAGGAAATCGAACGGCGCGGTTATGATATCGCCTGCATTGCCGGTTGCTCCATGGGCGCGGTGATTGGTGGCATCTACGCCGCCGGCAAGCTCGACGACTACCGCAACTGGATCGAAAGCCTCGATTACCTGGATGTGCTGCGCCTGGTGGATGTCAGCTTCCGCCTTGGCGCCATTCGCGGCGACAAGGTGTTTGGCCAGATTCGCAAGATCGTCGGCGAAATCAACATCGAACAGTTGCGCATACCCTACACGGCGGTAGCCACCGACCTCACCAACCAGCAGGAAATCTGGTTCCAGGAGGGCTGCCTGCACCAGGCCATGCGTGCTTCGGCGGCCATTCCGAGCCTGTTCACGCCCGTGATGCAGGGCAATCGCATGCTGGTCGACGGCGGCATCCTCAACCCGCTGCCAATCGTGCCGGTGGTATCCAGCCACTGCGATCTGATCATCGCGGTCAATCTCAACGCCACCAACCAGAAACAGTATCAGTTGCCTGTCATCGAGCGCCCGGCAGCCTTCAAGATGCGCTTCGACGCGCTGCTGACCTCGCTGGGGTCGCGCTTGCCGTTCCGGCGCAAGCCCGCAGAAGAGTTGATACGTATCGAACAGGAGATCGTCGCCGAGGGGCTCGCGCCCCCCAACCCCTGGCTCGCCGACGTCGCCGACCCCGAAGCTCAGCAGCCTGCGGCAGCTCCGGAGCGCGAAGGTGCCCCCAAGTCAGCCACCGGCTCGTTCATCATCGACAACGTCGGTCCGGCGTCACTGCTGGACCTGATCAACCAGAGCTTCGAAGTGATGCAAACCTCGCTGGCGCAGTACAAGATCGCAGGGTACCCGCCGGATGTGCTGATCAACGTGCCCAAACGTGTATGCCGGTTCTTTGAGTTCTACAAGGCGCCTGAGCTGATCGCACTGGGGCGTGAGATTGCCCGGGATACCCTCGATAACTACGAGGGTGAGAAGCGTTAGACCTCCGCCCCCTTACCCCGCGGTAGCGGCTTGCCGGTGATGAGGCCAACCCAAGCCGCAGAAACGAAACAGGCCGCATGAGCGGCCTGTTTCGGTTTGCAGCAACCACTCAGTAACGAGTGATGTCCGCTTTGGCTTCCAGCTGCTTGCGGTAGGCCGCGAAGTCCTGCTGACCGGCCCGCGAAGCGAGGTAGCTGCGGATCTGCAGCTTCTCCTCGTCGCTAGCGGCGGCGCCTTCGTTCACGCCCTTGAGTTGCAGCACTACCAGGCTGCCGTCATTGAGCACCACACTGCCGAACACCGGTTTGTCCTTGGCTTGCGGCTTGGCCAGACGGAACAGCGCCTGCAACTCGGCCGGGTCGATACCGTCCTGGCCACGGGTAACGGCTTCATGTGCAGTCCACCCCTGCCCTTCGTATGCAGCACCCGCGGCGATGGAACCATCGCGCAGACCTGCAATCAGCTTGTCGGCTTTGGCCTTGAGCTCGGCGGTAGCCTTCTCTTTGGCCAGGTGCTCCCTGATGTTCTTGGCCACGGCCTCCAGCGGCAGTTGCTCAGGCTTGCGGTGCTCCTTGACGCGCAGCACCACGGTGGTCTCCGGGTCGAGCTCGATGGCGGTGCTGTTGGCAGCCTCCTCCAGCACTTCTTCGGAGAATGCCGCCTGGATCACCGCACGGTTGGCAGTGATACCTTCGCCGCCTTCACGACCGAACGGTGCCGAAGTCTGCACCTTCAGGTTCAGGTCCTGGGCCGGCTGAACCAGGTCGGACGCCTCGTAAGCGGCATCCTGCAACTGCTTGGCGGCATCGACGTAACGCTGCTCGACCAGCGGCAGCTTCAGGTCGCGAGTCAACTTGTCCTTGAGGCTGGCAAAGCTCGGTACTTCCGGCGCCTGCACGCCCAGCAGCTTGATCAGGTGGTAGCCGAACTCGGTGCGCACCGGAGCCGATACCTGACCGTCCTTGAGCTTGTACAGCGCATCCTCGAAGGCGGGGTCATAGACGCCCGGGCCAGCGAAACCGAGATCACCACCGCTGTTGGCCGAGCCAGGGTCCTGGGAGAACTCCTTGGCCAGGGCGGCGAAATCCTCACCCTTGGCCAGACGCTGCTCGACTTCCTCGATGCGGGCCTTGGCCTGGGCATCGCTGACCTTGTCGTTGACTTCGATCAGGATGTGAGCGGCATGGCGCTGTTCGGCCAGGTTGGCGATTTCTTTCTCGTACTGGGCCTTGAGCTCGTCATCGGTCACTTTGACCTGGTCGAAGAACACCGACTTCTTCAACTCGATGTAGTCGATGACCACCTGGTCCGGCGACATGAACTCCTTGGCATGCTCGTCATAATGCGCCTTGACCTCTTCGTCGCTGACCTTGACCACAGCCGGGTTGGCCTTGAAGGTCAGGGAAGCGAAGTCACGGGTCTGGTTTTCCAGGCGAGCGAATGCCTCCACCTGCTTGTCAGTGACGAAGCTGCTGCCGGCAAGGCCGGTACGCAGTTGGCCGATGAGCATTTCTTCGGCGAGCATGTCGCGGAACTGCATGCGGCCATAGCCCATCTGGCGGATGACCTGGTCGAAACGGTCGGCATTGAACTTGCCGTCGACCTGGAATTCCGGTCTTTGCAGGATCACTTGATCCAGCGCTGCCTCGGATAAGGCAAACTTGGCGTCCTCGGCTCCCTGCAGCAGCAGTTTGCGTTCGATGAGCCCGTTGAGCGCGGCGTCGCGCAGCATCTTGTCATCCAGCAGCGCAGGGTCGAAATCCTTGCCCAGCTGTTGCATCAGCTGACGACGCTGCATGTCCGCGGCCTGGCTCAGCTCGTTCTGGCTGATGGTCTGGCCGTTCACCTTGGCGGCGTCCTGCGAATGAGTGGCGGCCTGAAAAATGGCCTCGAACCCGGTCAACGCCATCAGCACGACGATGAGGCCGATGATGGTCTTGGCAATCCAACCTTGTGAATTGTCCCTGATATTTTGCAGCATGCGTCCCCCAGAAACGGTTGTACCACTGCGTCGACAACCGCGGAGCGTGGGTAGAGTCCTGATATGAAGAAAGGCGCATCCGGTGGATGCGCCTTCTCAAAGCGGGCGTGCTCGGCGGGAACGTTTGCGCCCCACCGCCACGCGGTCGGACCTGGCCAAGCCAGGACCGGCTGAAAGAGACGACTTAGTTGACGGCGTCTTTCAGGCCTTTACCAGCCTTGAAGCCTGGAACCTTGGCGGCAGCGATCTTGATAGCCTTGCCGGTCTGTGGGTTGCGGCCGGTGCGCTCGGCGCGCTCCTTGACCGAGAAGGTACCGAAGCCAACCAGTACCACATCGTCACCTTGCTTCAGGGCGCCGGTGACGGATTCGATGACTGCGTCCAGCGCACGGCCGGCTACAGCTTTCGGGATGTCAGCAGATGCGGCGATAGCGTCAATCAGTTCCGACTTGTTCACTCTAAGTCCCCTTATTCTCTATTGAGTTTGTTTCTAAGTATGTAATGAAAAGCTTATGAAACGTGCGCTGGGCGGCTTGTTGACAATAGCGTGCCGCTTTATAGCAAGGCCCCGAAAAAACTGTCAAGGAAAGCCCCCCAGCTAAAAACTACTAGTGCGTGCTGATTCTTTCCTTAGCATCGCCGTCGCGCTTTTCATCTTTCGCGACTATCTCCGGAGCCACATCTGGCAAGGGCTCCGGGGCGTATTGCAGCGCAATTTGCAGGACTTCGTCAATCCATTTGACGGGTTTGATCTGAAGATCCTGTTTGATATTTTCCGGAATCTCCTTCAGATCGCGAACATTCTCCTCGGGAATGATCACCGTCTTGATCCCGCCACGGTGTGCCGCCAGCAGTTTTTCCTTCAAGCCGCCGATAGCCAGAACCTGGCCACGCAGGGTGATCTCACCGGTCATGGCAACATCGGCGCGCACCGGAATCTGGGTCAGTGCCGACACCAGCGCAGTGCACATGCCGATACCCGCGCTCGGCCCGTCTTTGGGCGTTGCCCCCTCTGGCATGTGGATGTGCACGTCGTGCTTCTCGTGGAAATCGGCGGCAATGCCCAGGCTTCGGGCACGGCTGCGAACCACGGTCTGCGCGGCCGTGATCGACTCGACCATAACATCGCCCAGCGAGCCGGTCTTGATCAACTGGCCCTTGCCCGGAATCACCACGGCCTCGATGGTCAGCAATTCGCCGCCCACTTGGGTCCAGGCAAGGCCGGTAACCTGGCCGATCTGGTCTTGCTGCTCGGCCAGGCCATAGCGGAACTTGCGCACGCCAAGCAGGTGCTCGAGCTGCTCGCTGGTAACCTTGACCTTGACCTGCTTCTGCCCGGTATGTTCCTTGACCACCTTGCGGCATACCTTGGCGATCTGCCGCTCAAGGCCACGCACACCGGCTTCGCGGGTGTAGTAGCGAATGATGTCGCGGATGGCCGAGACGTCGATCTCGAGCTCTTCCTTCTTCAAACCGTTGGCCTTGACCTGCTTCGGGGTCAGGTACTTGACCGCGATGTTGATCTTCTCGTCCTCGGTGTAGCCCGGCAGACGGATGACTTCCATGCGGTCGAGCAGCGCCGGCGGGATGTTCATCGAGTTCGAGGTGCAGAGGAACATCACGTCCGAGAGGTCGTAATCGACCTCCAGGTAGTGGTCGTTGAAGTTGTGGTTCTGCTCCGGATCCAGCACTTCCAGCAGCGCCGAAGCCGGGTCGCCACGCATGTCGCTGCCCATCTTGTCGATTTCGTCGAGCAGGAACAGCGGGTTGCGCACACCCACCTTGGTCATTTTCTGGATCAGACGACCCGGCATCGAACCGATGTAGGTACGACGGTGACCCCGGATCTCGGCTTCGTCACGCACGCCACCGAGGGCCATGCGCACGAACTTGCGGTTGGTGGCGGCAGCGATCGACTCGGCCAGCGAGGTCTTGCCGACGCCAGGCGGACCGACCAGGCACAGCACCGGGCCGCGAATTTTCTTTACGCGCTTCTGTACGGCGAGGTACTCGAGAATGCGCTCCTTGACCTCTTCCAGGCCATAGTGGTCGGCATCGAGAATTTCCTCGGCCTTGGCCAGGTCCAGGCGCACTTTGCTCTGGGCCTTCCACGGCACCTGCACCAGCCAGTCGAGGTAGGAGCGGACCACCGTGGCCTCGGCCGACATCGGCGACATCTGCTTGAGCTTGTTCAACTCGGCCTGGGCCTTGGCCAGTGCGTCCTTGGGCAGGCCGGCGGCTTCGATGCGCTTCTTCAGCTCTTCGACTTCATTGTGGCCTTCGTCGCCGTCACCGAGCTCCTTCTGAATGGCCTTCATCTGCTCATTCAGGTAGTACTCGCGCTGGCTGCGCTCCATTTGCTTTTTGACCCGACCGCGGATGCGTTTTTCCACCTGCAGCAGGTCGATTTCCGCATCCAGTAGCGCCAACACATGCTCGACACGGGCCGGCAGGTCGACGATCTCAAGGATTTCCTGCTTCTGCTCGATCTTCAGCGCCATGTGGGCAGCCATGGTATCGACCAGGCGGCCCGGCTCTTCGATGCTGTTGAGCGACGACAGCACCTCGGCGGGGACTTTCTTACCCAGTTGGACGTACTGCTCGAACTGCGACAGCAGGGTACGCACGAAGACTTCCGACTCGCGCTCGGCGGCGTCGACTTCGTCGATCAGGGACACTTCGGCACGGATGTGCCCTTCAACTTCGGTGAAACGCTCGACCGCGCCGCGCTGTTCGCCCTCGACCAACACCTTCACGGTGCCATCAGGCAATTTCAGCAGTTGCAGCACGGTGGCAACGGTACCGACACGATACAGGGCGTCTTCGCCCGGATCGTCATCGGCTGGGTTCTTCTGGGCAAGCAGGAGAATCTGCTTTTCGCCCGTCATCGCGGCCTCGAGGGCTTCGATAGACTTTTCGCGCCCCACGAACAGCGGGATAACCATGTGCGGGTAAACAACGACATCGCGCAATGGCAAAAGAGGCAAGTCGAGGGTGGTCTTCATGATTTCGCCTCTACAGCGGCCTTATGGCCGGAAACCGGTGGAAATTATGCTTGGACCTAATGTGGGGGCAGGCTTGGCAAATTACAAGCGCTGGAGAAGGAAAAGCAGAAAGGGGCCCGTAGGCCCCTTCTTGCTTGTTGCCATCGCCCGACTCAGAGGTCAGGTGCGGCCTTGGCTTGCGGCTCACTGTTTTCGTAGATCAGCAGCGGCTGCGAAGTGCCTTCGATGACGCTCTCGTCGATCACCACCTTGCTGACATCCTTCTGCGAAGGAATCTCGTACATGGTGTCGAGCAGCACGCCTTCGAGGATCGAACGCAGGCCACGGGCGCCAGTCTTGCGCTCCAGGGCCTTGCGGGCGACGGCCTTGAGGGCGTCGCTGCGGAACTCGAGGTCCACGCTTTCCATCTCGAACAGCTTGGCATATTGCTTGGTGAGGGCGTTCTTCGGCTCGGTGAGGATCTGCATCAGTGCAGCCTCGTCCAACTCGTCGAGCGTCGCCAGCACTGGCAGACGGCCAACGAACTCGGGGATCAGGCCAAACTTCACCAGATCGTCCGGCTCGACCTCACGCAGCGACTCACCGACCTTCTTGCCTTCTTCCTTGCTGCGCACTTCCGCGCCGAAACCGATGCCACCTTTGGTGGAGCGGTTCTGGATGACCTTTTCCAGGCCCGAGAAGGCGCCACCACAAATGAACAGGATGTTGCGGGTATCAACCTGCAGGAATTCCTGTTGCGGGTGCTTGCGGCCCCCTTGCGGCGGTACGGAGGCGACGGTGCCTTCGATCAGTTTCAACAGCGCTTGCTGCACGCCCTCACCCGATACATCGCGGGTAATCGACGGGTTGTCCGACTTACGTGAAATCTTGTCGATTTCGTCGATGTAGACAATACCCATCTGGGCCTTCTCCACGTCGTAGTCGCACTTTTGCAACAGCTTCTGAATGATGTTCTCGACGTCCTCGCCCACATAACCGGCTTCGGTCAGGGTCGTGGCGTCAGCGATGGTGAACGGTACGTTCAACAGACGTGCCAAGGTTTCGGCGAGCAGAGTCTTGCCCGAGCCGGTTGGCCCGATGAGCAGGATGTTGCTCTTGCCGAGTTCGACCTCGTCACCCTTCTTGTCACGTTGGTTCAGGCGCTTGTAGTGGTTGTACACCGCTACGGACAGCACCTTCTTGGCGCGCTCCTGACCAATTACGTACTGGTCCAGGATGCCGCTGATTTCTTTCGGCGAAGGCAATTTGTGCGCGCTGCTTTCGGCCTGGGCTTCCTGCACCTCCTCACGGATGATGTCGTTGCACAGGTCGACGCACTCGTCGCAGATAAATACCGAGGGCCCGGCAATCAATTTGCGCACTTCGTGCTGGCTTTTGCCGCAGAAGGAGCAATAGAGCAATTTGCCGCTGTCCTCGCCGTTACGGGTGTCAGTCATTCGATCGATCCAATCCGGTAGGCTTGCAACACAAGATGAAGGCAATTGCGGGCTTTTTCAAGTCCGCAGGTAGGCGCTTTCGGCACCTACCTGCTCTGGCACCTGGGTTCAGGAGGCCAGTTGCCGCTTGTCGTATACCGAGTCGATCAGGCCGTACTCGGCCGCGCGCGAGGCGCTCATGAAGTTGTCACGCTCGGTGTCGCGCTTGATGGTCTCCAGGTCCTGGCCAGTGTGGTAGGCCAGCAGCTCGTTCAGGCGCGCCTTGATGTTGAGGATTTCCTGGGCGTGGATCTCGATATCGGTGGCCTGACCCTGGAAGCCGCCCAGCGGCTGGTGGATCATCACACGCGAGTTCGGCAGGCAGTGACGCTTGCCCTTGGCACCGGCCGCCAGAAGGAAGGCGCCCATGCTGCAGGCCTGGCCGATGCAAATGGTCGAGACGTCCGGCTTGATGAACTGCATGGTGTCGTAGATCGACATGCCAGCAGTCACGGAGCCGCCCGGAGAGTTGATGTACAGATGGATATCCTTGTCCGGGTTTTCCGCTTCAAGGAACAGCAGTTGCGCCACCACCAGGTTCGCCATGTAGTCCTCTACAGGGCCAACCAGGAAGATCACTCGCTCCTTCAACAGGCGCGAGTAAATGTCATAGGCACGTTCGCCACGGGCGGACTGCTCGATAACCATCGGGACCAGACCGCCTGCGGCCTGGATGTCAGAGCTCTGCTGAATATAAGAATTGCGGGACATGTCCTGCGCTCACTCCCAAATAGTCATGGCTTGAATACGCACAAGCCAGCGCGAAGGCTGGCTTGTGGGGGTTTCCTACGAGAGAAACGTATTACTCAGCGGCTGGAGCCTGTGCTGGTTTTACTGCTTCTTCGTACGAGACCGATTTGTCGGTCACAGTCGCTTTCTGCAGAACAGTATCTACAACTTGTTCTTCCAGCACAACCGAACGGACTTCGTTCAGTTGCTGGTCGTTTTTGTAGTACCAGGCGATGACCTGCTCAGGCTCTTGGTAAGCCGAAGCCATTTCTTCGATCATCTCGCGAACCTTGACGTCGTCCGGCTTCAGCTCGAACTGCTTGACCACTTCGGCGACGATCAGGCCCAGCACAACGCGGCGCTTGGCTTGCTCTTCGAACAGCTCGGCTGGCAGCTGCTCAGGCTTGATGTTGCCACCGAACTGCTGAACAGCCTGGACGCGCAGGCGGTTGACTTCGTTTTCCAGAAGGGCTTTCGGCACTTCGATCGGGTTGGCGGCCAGCAGACCGTCCATGACCTGGTTCTTGACCTTGCTCTTGATCGCCTGACGCAGCTCACGCTCCATGTTCTTGCGAACTTCGGCGCGGAAGCCTTCCAGGGTCGATTCCTTGATACCGAACTGGGCGAAGAACTCTTCGTTCAGCTCTGGCAGCTGAGGCGCGGCAACGGCGTTGACGGTAATGGTGAACTCGGCGGCTTTGCCAGCCAGGTCCAGGTTCTGGTAGTCCTCTGGGAAGGTCACGTTGACAACGCGCTCTTCGCCAGCCTTGGCGCCTACCAGGCCATCTTCGAAGCCTGGGATCATGCGGCCGGAGCCCAGCACCAGCTGAGTGCCCTTGGCCGAACCACCGGCGAAGGCTTCACCGTCGATCTTGCCGACGAAGTCGATGTTGACCTGATCGTCTTTCTCGGCGGCGCGCTCGACGGTTTCGAAGCGCACGTTCTGCTTGCGCAGCACTTCCAGCATGTTGTCCAGGTCAGCGTCAGCCACTTCGGCGCTCAGGCGCTCGACCTTGATCGACTCCAGGCCCGCAACGGTGAACTCTGGGAAGACTTCGAAGACAGCGACGAATTCCAGGTCCTTGCCCTTCTCGAAGGACTTCGGCTCAACGGACGGAGCACCAGCCGGGTTCAGCTTCTGCTCGACAACCGCCTCGTAGAAGGAAGCCTGGACCAGGTCACCGAAGACTTCCTGACGGGCATCGCCCTCGAAGCGCTGGCGGATCACGCTCATTGGCACCTTGCCCGGACGGAAGCCCGCGACCTTGGCGCGCTTGGCAGTCTGCTGCAGACGCTTGTTGACTTCGTTCTCGACGCGCTCGGCCGGAACGGCGATGGTCATGCGGCGCTCGAGAGCGGAAGTGTTTTCAACAGAAACTTGCATGGATATTCCTCGTTGCACAGACGTTAGCCGGCGATAGCCCGACTCCAGAATCAAGGGCAAACATTCTAGTGAGTCGCGCACCAGAAGTCACCCCACCCGGGACGACGGAAAACCACGCCGGTCGATTAACTTGCAAGGCCCGCACGGCGCACCGCCGGGCCCTTCTATATAAGGAGGCTGCGCGACGCCTTGGGCGGCACACAACCGAAATACCTTGTCAAACAACTGCCAGGGCAAGCGACACTGTTTACTCAGGGTCGATCTCGTTGAACTGGCAGTACTCTTCCCACTCCATCCCCAGCGCCTCGGCCACTTCGCGATGGGTCTCCAGGCGCATCGCCTGCAGTTGCTCAGGGCTTTCGGCGATCAACTGCAGCGCCAGCTCCCAGGGCTCGATACCCTGCTCCTCGGCGGCATCCTCGAAGGCCCATTCGATCTGCTGGGCTTGCTCACGGGCATCAAGCTCGCAAATCTCTTCGAGCAGCTGCGGATTGGCTTCGGCGAAGCGCTGCAGCGCCAGGGCCTGACGGGCTTCTTTTGCAATCATTGGGTTGTTCCTCTGCCGGCCAGATGGTCCGGTGTTTCAACCGGCTGAAATCTAACAGCTTTTATTGGGGCGCCACCAGAGGATTGCAAGGGGGGAGGGAATCCAGCAATTCGCACGGCGCATCGCGAGCAAGGCTCGCTCCTACGTTCGTTTCGGGCCAATCATTCCTGCGAGATTTGCGCTCAAACGCTTCGGCACTCGACGCGATATCGCGTCGTCAAACAAGGCGGTCGCGCGCGTCTGTCACTGGCGGTACCGGCCCGAAACAGACGCAGGAGCGAGCCTTGCTCGCGATGCGCCGCGTGGGCGGCGCTCGATACCCGCACCAGCCAACAACTCAAGACACGCCCCAAAAGGCACAAAAGCCGCAATAAGCGGCTTTTCAATGCAAAAGATGGTGCGGACGAAGAGACTCGAACTCTTACAGCTTGCGCCGCTGGAACCTAAATCCAGTGTGTCTACCAATTTCACCACGTCCGCATACAGCAGATAACATAAAGGCGCCCGACCATTCGATCAAGGCGCCCTTAAAGAATATGGGGTGGACGATGGGAATCGAACCCACGACAACTGGAATCACAATCCAGCGCTCTACCAACTGAGCTACGCCCACCATATTGCGGTCTTGCGGTACTACATTACAACCGTGTTACAACCTTACAGAAGCATGGTGCGGACGAAGAGACTCGAACTCTTACAGCTTGCGCCGCTGGAACCTAAATCCAGTGTGTCTACCAATTTCACCACGTCCGCGTAGCGCTTAAAACAAAGGCGCCAGATCATGCAATCAAGGCGCCTCTGAAGAATATGGGGTGGACGATGGGAATCGAACCCACGACAACTGGAATCACAATCCAGCGCTCTACCAACTGAGCTACGCCCACCATATCGCTATACAGCCTTACTTGCTCGCCCAAGCAGCCTAATGGCGCACCCGGCAGGACTCGAACCTGCGACCATCCGCTTAGAAGGCGGATGCTCTATCCAGCTGAGCTACGGGCGCATAAGCAGTGTGCCTGACCGAACGAGCCAACAAACCACTCATTCTGCCCGACCTTGCCAACCCGTGCTAGGTCGTACCCGACAAGTGCGGCGAATCTTATAGACGAGCGGGAATACCGTCAACACCTTTTTCTAAAAAATTTAAATTATTTAAGGGGTTAGGGGATTTGCCCGACCACCCGCCTTTGCCCTTTGGCCATGTCGTGCGAGAATGCGCCCTCTTTAATGTTCCTTTCTCGATGGTTAATCACGCGTCTATGACTGCACACCTAATCGACGGCAAGGCGATCGCCGCCAACCTGCGCCAGCAGATCGCTCAACGTGTCGTGGAGCGTCGCCAGCAAGGCCTGCGCACTCCAGGCCTGGCGGTGATCCTGGTCGGCACCGACCCCGCTTCCCAAGTCTATGTCTCGCACAAGCGCAAGGACTGCGAAGAGGTCGGCTTCATTTCGCAGGCCTTCGACTTGCCCAGCGAAACCACGCAGCAAGCCCTGACCGACCTGATCGACCGCCTCAATGACGACCCGGCCGTCGACGGCATCCTGTTGCAACTGCCGCTGCCCGCACACCTTGACGCCTCCTTGCTGCTTGAGCGGATCCGCCCGGACAAGGATGTCGATGGTTTCCACCCCTACAATATCGGCCGCCTGGCCCAGCGTATCCCGCTGCTACGCCCATGCACGCCCAAAGGCATCATGACCTTGCTGCACAGCACCGGCCAGGACCTTTACGGCATGAACGCAGTGATCGTCGGCGCCTCCAACATCGTCGGCCGCCCCATGGCCATGGAACTGCTGCTGGCCGGTTGCACCGTCACCGTCTGCCACCGCTTCACCAAGGACCTCGCCGGCCACGTTGGCCGTGCCGACCTGGTGGTAGTGGCCGCCGGTAAGCCGGGCCTGGTCAAGGGCGAGTGGATCAAGGAAGGCGCCATCGTCATCGACGTCGGCATCAACCGCCAGGACGACGGCAAGCTGGTCGGCGACGTGGTCTACGAGACCGCCCTGCCCCGCGCAGGCTGGATCACCCCGGTACCAGGCGGTGTCGGGCCGATGACCCGGGCGTGCCTGCTGGAGAACACGCTGTACGCAGCGGAAGAACTGCACAAGTAAGCACACGTGGCGCACGACGTGAAACGGCACCCAGAGGGTGCCGTTTTCGTTGGCGAGCCCTACCGCGCCAAACCCGGCCCCTGGTGCTAACACTGTACGCAAGGCATTCGCCGCATCGCCATTAGCCTCACTGCTCCCCCCCCATCAGGAGCAGCCCATGCAGACCTTGCAACCTCACCACCTGGCGCTGATTCAGCAGCGCCTGCCCGACTGGCTGACCGAGGCCACCAAACAGCAACGCCAGATCCTGCGCAAGCGCGTGCAGCACAGCCACAAGGCCACGAGAAAACTGCACGAGGCCATGACTCCCCTCGAATCGGTGGAAGCCTTCTGTCGCCCCTTGCTCAACGAAGCCCTCGCCCGCTGGTATCCGGACATACCGCTCCCTTCACCCGATACGGCCGTGCTGGCCGACCGCACGCCCGCTCATCGACGCATGATGTCCTGGCTGGAAGCCGCCATGCAGAACATGGCCGACGACACGCCCATCCGCCTTTATGCCTCCGAAGACGCCCTCGAGCCCATGGCCGTAGACACCACGCTGTTCGTCAAAGGCGTGCGCAATCTTGACCTTGGCCAACGCTACCTGAACCACCTGCGGCAACACATCGACACGGATGACTTTCGCGCCCTGCTTCGCGGGCAGGACCACGCAGCCTTCGCGGCGGAACTGACCTACGCTCGCCTGCAAGGACGGATCGACAGCCGCGGGGAATCCTTGGGCGAAGCCGCGCTCGCAGGCTCGCACGAAGTGCGCTCACTGACCGGTACAAGACGCCTTCAATGTGGCTACCTGAGCGTTCTCGGCGTCCCCCTGAGCGGGCCTTTGCTGGTGCGACTGGAGCCACGCGACGAGCAAGAGCCCTGCCTGCTCTACTTGCCCGCAGACCCCTCGGGCGCAGTACGCCAGTACCCCTCCCTGCAGGCTGCCGGCACAGCGCTTACCCACCGTTTATGGCAGGAGGACTTCCGACTGTTCTTCAACCGCTTCGTCAGCCACGCGCAACAACCCGCCTTCGCTGCCCGACTGCGGCAAAGACTCTACCCTCGTTACCCCTACGCACTGCTCTACCCAACGCCACCTGTGCTGGAAAAAGGCGAGTCGGTAAGTTGGATCAAACGGCTGTTCCCCTCCCCCCACGACGTATGGCAGGAGACCCTCGACAAGAATGCCCGCCTGACGCTGACCTTCACGCCCTGGACAGGTGACTGTTTCGAACAGCGAGCCAGCAGCCAGGTGCAGGTCGCCTTGACCGATGCCGTGACGCTGGTCGTACCCACGGCGCGTTTCGACGCTGCGATCGGGCAGGCACGCCTGCTGGGCTGGCTGGGCGTGGGCCTGACCGCACTGAATGTGGCGAGCTTGTTCGTGCCGGCGCTGGGCGAGTTGATGCTGGTGGTCGGCGGCGCGCAGATCGTGAACGCGTTTCTCGAAGGCGTGCATGCACTCAACGAGGGAGAAACCGATGCGGCCATCGGCCATCTGTTCGATGTGTTCGACAATCTGGTGCAGATTGCCGTACTGGGCGCCGCTCATGCGGCAATCGGTCTGACTGGCCCGCTGGAGAACTGGACACGCATTCCAGGCCCCTCTGGCCAACGCCTCTGGCATGCAGACCTGCTGCCTTTCAGCCGAGAAGCGCCCTGGCCACCAGGCGCTCCGGCAACCAAAGGCTTGCATCATCATCAGGGCCGTCCCTGGCTCACCCTGGAAGGCAACCACCTTCCGCTCGAAAAAACAGCAGCCCATGGCTGGCGTCTCGCAACCGCCAGAGGCCACCAGTATCAGCCTCGCCTGCTGGGCAACGGCCACAGTCCTTGGCTGCTCGAACACGAGCAACCTCTGGCTTGGACCACCGCCAGGCTCATGCGCCGAATCGGCAACAGTGGCGTCGCGGTGAGTGACGAAACCCTGCTACGGGCCCTGCGCAGCAGCAGTTTCAGCGATGCAGCCGTGCGCCGCGTGGTGGTCGATCAGGAAGCCGCCCCAGCCCTGCTGCTCGACAACCTGCAGGCACTTGGCGCAACGGATGCCGCAACACCTGGGCCGACAAACACCGGCATGGTCGTCCTCGGACGCGATTTTCCTTCCCTGAGTCTCAGGGCCAAGTCCGAGATCCTTGCCAAAGCCAGCAACCGCGACCTGGACCATCTGCAACGCAGTGGCCGCCTGCCTATCGCCATTGCACAGACAGCTCGCCTGTACCTGCGCGAAGCTCGCATCAACCGCGCCTTGCTGCGTTTTTACCAGGACAGCGGCCCCTGGCAGGATCGCGATGCCCTGGCCTTGGGTTGCCTGGAGCAGTTACCTGGCTGGAGCAACGCGGTACGTATCGAGTTGCGCGAAGGCAGTCTGCACGGCCGGCTTATCAACGCTGCCGGCCCGCGCGGTCGACCGGTCAAGACCCTGGTGCGCCATGAACAAAGCTACCAACCCTATGACGAGCACGCAGAATCATTGTCCGGTCACAGGACCCTTTACCAAGCCCTGCTCGATGCCTTGCCGGACAGCGAGCGGACAGCGCTGAACCTGCAGATACACGACCCCCTGCCATTACGCGATGCATTGTTCGAAAAAGCCGCCGCCGACCGCGACAATGCTGCCCGCCTGCTGGGCATGGCTCCGGTACGCAAGCTCTACCAATTACCCACGCGCCTTCTGGAAACAGGACGCATAGGCTATCCACTCAGCGGCCGCGGCCAAGGCTGGGCGAATGACGACGCGTTGTTCGACATGCTGTTTCCCAGCCGCGAGCCAGGCGATCGCGAATGGTTGCGTTATCGCCTGCGCCAGGCGGCCGGAGACGCACCCGGCGCGTTCACCAGGCTGCTCGAAGGCTTGCGAACAGAGTACCAACGCCTTGGCACTACGCTCGACACCTGGGTCAATGACGCAGAAGGGCTTATGGTGGGCGCCATCGAACAGCGCCGCATCGCTCGCACCGAGGCGGCCTGTCGCATACGCCAGGCATGGCGACGGGAAAGCCCGCAAGTCGATCAGGTCGAATTGGTGCTCGAGGTGCAACACCTGGGCTCTCTGCCAACCTTGCCGGTACGCCTGACGCACGTGAATTGGCTGATCGTGGTCGGTTCACGCGCCGGTGAAGCTGCCAATCTGGATGGATTCCTGCAGGCGTTTCCTGGCGTACGCCATCTGGATCTTTCCAGCAATCTGCTGCGCTGGCTGCCTGAACCCTTGACCCAGATGACTCAGCTGGAGTCCCTGGACCTGTCGGAAAACTTCCTGCTTCTGGACACGCCTCGCAACCTCGACGTTCTGGCGCACCTTCCTCGCCTGCAACGCCTGAACCTCACCGACGCGCTAGAAGACTTGCCCACCCAGGCCCTGGAACGGCTCGGTCAGTTGCAGCACCTGTACTCGTTACAGGCAGACCTCAACAATCTGGTGCTGCAGGCCGAACACTTCGATGCCCTGCAAGGTTGGCCTGCATTGACCGAGCTGAGCCTGGGGTCGAACGAAATCACCCTGACCCCGGAAAGCCGCACCGCGCTGGCACGCCTGAATCACCTGCAGTCGTTGCGCCTGGGCGAGAACCCGCTGCGCCTCGCGCCTGACGTGACCGGGTGGCAGCGACTGCACACCCTCGACCTCGACCGCGTCGAGATCACGCAGTGGCCCGTGGGACTCGTCGGCTTGATGGATCAGCGCCCCCTGGTGCTGCGTTCGCTAGACCTTAGCGGCAACCGCCTGGTTGACGCGCCCGAACTGCGCGACACAGCCTTCGCCGAAGCCATTCGCAGTGGCGAGGAAGGCACCTACTATGACTTCGACGACAACCCCTTCGACGAACAGGCCCAGCTCAGGCTGGTCAATGCCGGGCTCCAAGCCATCCCTGACCTCGACGTCCTGGAAGAAGAACCCTGGGCCCTCGAGCTTCCCGCCGAACTCGACGCGCACCGTCAAGCCCATGCCGAAGACCCCGCCTGGTCCGCGCTGTATCGCCTGGTCGAGCGCATGGTCCAAACACCGGACTATCACTCAAACCCAACCCTCACCCGCGAGCGAATCGTCCATGTGCTGAGCACCCTGACCGCCGAAGATCTTGTCGATGGGGAAACTGGCTGGGGACGCGCGCAATTGCTCGAACAAGTCACCGCCGAGATCAACGATGCCGCCGAGGCCTGCGTGGATCAGGCCAGCCTGCTGTTCCAGCGAGTGGAAACGCAAGTCGCGGTGTGGCGCTGCGTAGCCACTTCCCACACCGGAGCATCGGACGAGGCTGTCGCTGTCTCCGTGGTCACCAGCCTGGCACGCCAAGCATGTCTCGATGAACGGGTCGGCGCCCTGTACAACGCCCGCCGGGCGCGACGCCAAGCCTTGAGCGCAGCCGAGGACGAGGCCGCGCGCCAGGCCGCTCCAGCGCTGTTGGCCGACGATGACATGAGCGATGAGCGACTGACCGACCCTCAACTCCCTCCCGACGAAATCGAAATAGCCCTGGTCGCACGCATCGCCTTGCGTGAACGTCTGAGCCTACCCGATCAACCGGCGCAGATCGCTTTCGGCTACCTGGCGCAACTGAGCGAGGGCACATTGGAGCACCTTGCCCAGGCGGTACTGGCCGAGGTGGATGGGGCTTTCCTGGCGCGCTGGGCAAGCGAGCAACCCTTTTGGCGCGCCTGGGTGCAACGGCTTTACCCTGAGGCCTTCCAGGCACTGGCCCGGGAGTGGCAGGCGGCTTCGGAGTACTACACCGACTTGACCGAGCCGACCTCGGCAATCGCGCCCTACACCGGACCGGCCGTGCCACCGAGATTCATCGAAGCCCTGGAGCGGGAGACCTCCGCAGTACAGGGCTTAAGGTGGCGGATTGAAGGCATCTTGCAACGTATCGACCTGGTATCAGGACGGTACAGCGGCGAAAGCGAGCTGTACGAACGGGCTGGCCGATTGCTGCTCAGCACCCGTCGCGACGCCCAAGACGCCCTGTATCGACAGCTGGCGATGACAATGTTCAACACGCAGTGAGGTTCCCTGCACAGGCCTTGGGCGAGCTTCGCGCCAGGGCCGCCCACAGCCGATTCGGCTGCCTGGCGCTTGATTTCAGCTGTTGCGGCTGAGCCCCGCCCTGCGCACAGCCAGCTTTTGCACAGTGCCTGTCGGAAAATATACCTACAGCCCACCCTGAGAGCCCACCCGACGCTCAGGTGCGCCGCTGTACGGAGAACCCCATGACCCGCTATATCGATGTGCAAGACCTCGCCCGCCTGGTCAATCGCAAAGGTCTGTCGACCTGCCTGGTGGAAATGGCCGAGTACATTCGCCAGGACTATCTGCGCTGGCAGGACTTCGAAAAATGCGCGCGCCTGGCCAATCACTCGCCGGACGGAGTGATCGAGCTGATGCCGGTTTCCGATCACAACCTGTATGCCTTCAAACACGTCAACGGCCACCCGAAGAACACCCGCGACGGCCTGCTGACGGTGATGGCGTTCGGCGCCCTGAGCCGCGTCGACACTGGCGCCCCGGTGCTGCTCAGCGAAATGACGCTGACCACCGCACTGCGCACCGCAGCCACCTCGGCCCTGGCCGCCCGCTACCTGGCCCGCGAGGACAGCCGCAGCATGGCCTTGATCGGCAACGGCGCACAGAGCGAGTTCCAGGCCATTGCCTTCAAAACACTGTTGGGTATCGACGAGATTCGCCTGTACGACATCGACCCGACCGCCACCGCCAAGCTGGTGGCCAACCTGGCAGATCGTCCCGGCCTGAAGCTGACCGTGGCAGGCTCGGTCGCCGAGGCCGTGCGCGGCGCCGACATCGTGACCACGGTGACTGCCGACAAAGCCTACGCCACCATCCTTACCCCGGAAATGATCGAACCGGGCATGCACCTCAACGCCGTGGGCGGTGACTGCCCGGGCAAGACTGAGTTGCACCGGGCCATCGTCGAAGCGGCGCGGGTGATTGTCGAGTACGAGCCACAGAGCCGGATCGAAGGCGAGATCCAGCAGGCGGCGGCAGACCTGCCCGTCACCGAATTCTGGAAAGTGGTGACGGGCCAGGTGCCTGGCCGCGAACATGACCGTCAGGTGACACTGTTCGACTCGGTCGGCTTTGCCCTGGAGGATTACGCGGCCCTGCGTTACGTACTGGATTGCGCCCAAGCTCTGGACATCGGGCAGGACATCGAGCTGGTACCGACCCTGGAGAACCCAAAAGATCTATACGCACTGCTGCAACCGCGCAGGGTGGGCATTCGAGCGGCACACCCAGCCAGCTGCGCAATCGCCTGATATTGCGGGGCCGCACGACGGCCCCTCTTTTCCCTGCAGCGACAGTTGCGGAATTACCGCCTAACCTGTCCATGCCTCCCGCTGAATGAAGCCATTGCGCATGGACACCAAGGCCGATTCCAACCACCCCCTGGACCGCATCGACGAGGCGATCATCGACGTGCTACGGCACGATGGCCGCATCACTTTCGAGAAGCTGTCCACCCTTGTTCACCTCACCCCACGCCCCTGCCTGGAGCGTGTGCGCAAACTGGAGCGACGTGGGGTGATACGTGGATACGGAGCGATCATCGACTTGCAGAAAGTATCGCCTGGGCTCTCGTTGCTGGTACTGGTGGCACTCTCCAACCAGAGCGGCCGCGCTGCACAAAAGGCCTTCGAGGCCACCATGCGCAGTTGCCCCGAAGTGTACGAGTGTCATTTGATCAGCGGCCATTTCGACTACAGCCTGCGCATGCGCTGTCGGGATATGGAGCACTACCGGGTCCTTACCGAACACTGGATGAACGATGACGCCCTGCATATCGACAAACTGGTGGCGCACCCGGAGCTGGCGGCGGTCAAGAGCATGGCCCCACTGCCGTGATCAGGCCGAGCGCCATGGCTCCGGTTGTCGATAGGCCTGCGCCCATGCCGCCACCTCGCCCACTGGCATCGGGGCAGCGATGCCATACCCCTGCGCCAGTGCGCAACCAAGCTCCATCAGCACCCGCCCATGCTCGACGCTTTCCACCCCCTCCGCGATGACCTCGCGGCCAAAGGCCCGTGCCAGGCCGATCACCGCCCCGGTGAGCGCCAGGTCATCCTGGTCATGGAGGATGTCGCGCACGAACGACTTGTCGATCTTGATGGTCTGAGTCGGCAGGCGCTTCAGGTAGCTCAAGGACGAATAGCCGGTGCCGAAGTCATCCAGCGAAAAACGTACCCCCAGCGCCAGGCACGCGTCCAAGCAACGGCTGACGTGCTGGAGATTATCCAGCGCCACCGACTCGACGATCTCCAGGTCCAACCGAGTGGGGTCAATGCCTGGGTGCTCGGCCAGCAACTGCGCCAGCCGCGCGGCAAAGTCATTGCGCTGCAGATGTCGGGCGGCGATGTTCACACTCAGCGACCAGTTACGCCCTTCGCGTTGCCATCGACGCAGTTGGTGCAGCGCCTGCTCGATCACCCACTCGCCAATCTCCACGATCAGGTCGGTCTGTTCGACCAAGGGCAGAAACTCGCCTGGCAATACCAGTCCACGGCCTGGGCACTGCCAGCGCAGCAGGGCCTCGAAACCCAGCACCTGGCCGCTGTGCAGGTTGACCTTGGGCTGGTAATACAGACACAGCTCGCCCTGGCGCAGCGCACGGCGCACCTGCGCGACCGTCTGGTGCGTCGCCTTGAGTTCCAGTTCCTGGGAAACATCGAAAATGTGATACCGGTTGCGCCCGCGCTGCTTGGCCACGTACATGGCCTGATCGGCATGGCGTACCAACGTATCGGCATCTTCGTCATCCTGTGGGAACAACGTCACGCCAACGCTGGCACTGAGCGCCAGGCGCTGCTCGCGAATGACATAAGGCGCAGCCAGGGCGTGCAGTATCCGATGCAAGGCGGCATGCAACTGTTGACTGCCATCGACATGACGCAGGATCAGCACGAATTCATCGCCCGACAGCCTTGCCACTGCATCACCGCCGCGCAGGATGCTCCTCAACCGCTGGGCCACCTCGACCAGAAGCAAGTCGCCCGCGGCATGTCCGTAGCCATCGTTGACCGCCTTGAAACCGTCGAGGTCGAGCATGCACACCGCCAACGGAATGTCCTCGCGACGGGAAAACGCCAGGGCCTGGTTGAGCAACTCGGACAAGTACGCGCGGTTGGGCAACCCAGTGAGCACATCGTGTCCGACACGCCATTGCAGGGTGTGCAGCAACTGGCGTTTTTCAGTGACATCGAAGCGGATCGAGACGTACCTGTGCACCTTGCCAGTCTTGGGGTCGATCAGCGGCACCATGGTACTGTCCACCCAGTACAGCGAGCCATCCTTGGCCCGGTTACAGATCTCGCCTTTCCACACCCGCCCTGCGACCAGGGCCCGCCACATGCCCAGGAAAAACTCCGGCTCGTGCAGGCCTGAATTGAGAATACGGTGATTGGCACCGAGCAGTTCTTCACGGCTATAGCCAGAGATACTGCAGAACTGCTGGTTGACGTAGGTGATTCGCCCGCGCAGGTCGGTCTCGGAAAAGATCGCGGCCGCGTCCACGGCCGCGCGATAGATATCGTCCATAGCATCCTGCCTTTAACGGTTGAAGCGCTCCACAAGGGCGCGCAATCCGGCGCACACCTGTTCCAGCTCGGCGCCGCGCGAGGCGGCGGCATTGGCGCTATGGGCACTTTGCTGCGCGATGCCAGCGACCCCGTTGATTTGCCGGGACACCTCTTCGGCTACCGAAGACTGCTGCTGCGAGGCCGTCGCCATCTGCTGGCTCATGTCGCTGATTCGCTGCACCGCCTCGCGTATACCTTGCAACGCTTGTTGCGCCTCCTGCACCTGGGCTACACCGTGCTCGGCCCCTTCGATGCCCTGGCTGGCGATGGCCACGGCCTGCTCGGCGCCCTCGCGCAACGTGTCGATGACGCCCTGGATGTGCAGGGTCGACTGGCGGGTCTTGTCGGCCAACGCCCGAACCTCATCGGCCACCACCGCGAACCCACGCCCTTGCTCACCGGCACGGGCCGCTTCGATGGCCGCGTTCAGTGCCAGCAGGTTGGTCTGCTCGGCGATGGCGCGGATCATCCCGGCCGCCTCGGAGATGGCGTCGGTCTGGTCCGCAAGGTCAGTGACCGCCCGGTTGATCTGCCCAACGGTGGCCGCGAGGTTGCGAATAGCCGTACCGGTCGAGTCGGCGACCCGGTTCCCCTGCTCGGCGAGCCCATGGGCGGTATGGGCTTCACTGGCCGTTAACTGCACATGGCTGGCAACCTCACCGATCGAGGCGGCCATCTCGGTCATGGCGGTGGCGGTCAGGTCGGTTTCGGCGCGCTGCTTGAGCAGGGCGGTTTCAGTGCCACGGGACAACTGCCCCGCCTGCGCGGCGGCCACGGCCATCTGCGCGGCAAGATCGCTCAGGCGGGTCAGCGCTGTCTTGAGTCGCGCATGCTCACCGACCAGGATCAACTGCAACTGCCCGGCAGCGCCCGGCAGGTCGCTGTAGGTCAAGGCTGCGATCGGGTCCGCGAAGGTACCGTCTGCGCCCTGGATCACACGCTGCAACTGCCGGCGCAAATCGTTGCGTCCCCATAGGCCGTAGGCCACGAACAGCGCGAAGGTCACGCCCTGGCCCAGCGCACCAGGCAAGCACTGGTTGGCCGCCACTGCCAGGGCACCACCGAGCATCGGCAGTGCCAGCGCCTGCCCCAGCAATGCCAGGCGACGGCCGGTCGACAACGCCGACTTGCCTTGGCGCAAGCGCGCATACAACGCCTCGGCCCTACGCACTTGATCGCGGGTCGGACAGACCCGTACCGACTCGTAACCGACCACCCGCCCATCTTCCAGGATCGGCGTGACATAGGCATTGACCCAGTAGAAATCGCCGTTGCGACAGCGGTTCTTGACGATCCCCATCCAGCTTTTACCGGCCTTGAGGTAACGCCACATCAATGCGTACACCGCCTCAGGCATGTCCGGGTGCCGCACAAGGTTATGCGGGCTGCCGATCAGCTCGGCTTCGCTGTAGCCGCTGATGGCAGCGAATTCTGGGTTGCAGTAGGTGATCAGGCTGGCCGTATCGGTGGCCGATATCAGTCGCTGATCTTCGGGGAAACGCTGCTCGACCGGTGTAACCGGCAGGTTGACACGCACGATGGGACTCCATTCACAAGAAAACCGGCGCCGCGCTCATCGGACACACCGGAACCGCTTCACATCGTGGGGCTCCAACGCTCCAGAGCACCTGAGCCCCTTGCAGCCTCGGGTCGAGCATAGAGCGAGAGCCGATAATGACTGGCCGGTCAAAGTGCGAATTCTACGAATACCATCACATAAATCAAGCAAATGTGATCCAAGGCAGCGTTGCCTTACACCAAACTATACCGGTAAGTTCCTGATTCTAAATGGGAATTAATTGATGAAGAGATCAGCTCTGGGATTTGCCCTGCGCCGCTACCGTAAGCTGGCAGGCTTGACGCAGGCACAATTCGGCGAGCAGACCGGCTTCGACCCCAAGACCATCAGCCGCTTCGAGACCGGCACCTACACCCCCAGCATCGACGCCCTGCTAACCTTCGCCGACGTTCTGGGCATCAAGCCCAAGGTCTTCTTCTGCGAGCCTGACGATGAAGACGAGCAGCGAGCGTACCTGTTCGATGTGATTCACAAGGCCCCGCCCAAGGCGCTTGGCAAGCTGATTGCAGCAGTGGATCAGGCATTGGCCAAATCCTGAACTCTTTCGCCTCATCCGCGCGGGCGCCCCACCAGGCCCGCAACGCTATGTGCACCGAACTAGAGCCAGTGAGGCCACAATGCCCCATAACTGGTCAGACCGGTAAGGCCGAATTTCCTTGCAAAGTCGGATTTTTCGCGCTTTTATGACCCTGCACTGAACAAACCGGTAAGACCACAATAATTAAGTCCTGCGCTCTTTCGCCCTCGCGGCATCGAAGCAAGGACACCGATCAGAGACCCCTCCCATGCTCAAATGGTGCTCGCGTTCGATCTTTCTGCAAGTGGTGCTGGGCCTTGCCCTCGGCATTGCCTGCGGCCTCAGCTTCCCCGACCTGTCCCTGCAACTCAAACCCCTCGGCGACGGCTTCATCAAGCTGATCAAGATGCTCATCGGCATCATCGTGTTCTGCGTGGTGGTCAGTGGAATCTCCGGCGCCGGCGACCTGAAGAAAGTCGGGCGAATCGGCCTGAAGTCCGTCATCTATTTTGAGATCCTGACCACCATCGCCCTGGTCATCGGCCTGGTCTTCGCCTTCACCAGCGGCATCGGCAGCGGCGCCAACATTCACCTCGAGCAGCTGTCCAGCGCCGACGCCAGCAGCCTGGCCGAACGTGGCCAGCACATCCATGGCGCCACGGCGTTCTTCATGGACCTCATCCCGACGTCGGTGGTCGGTGCCTTCGCCGATAACAACATCCTCCAGGTGCTGCTGTTCTCGGTGCTGTTCGGCAGTGCCCTGAACCTGGTGGGCGACTCGGCGGCGGGTATCTCGCGGCTGATCAATGAGCTGAGCCATGTGGTGTTCCGCATCATGGGCATGATCGTGCGCCTGGCCCCCATCGGTGTGTTCGGCGCCATTGCCTTCACCACCAGCAAGTACGGCCTGGAATCCCTGCAGCACCTGGGCGGGCTGGTCGCCTTGTTCTACCTGACCTGCGCGGGCTTCGTGCTGATCATCCTCGGCACCGTGATGCGCCTGTCGGGCCTCAAGCTGCTGCCGTTCATCAAGTACCTGCGCGAAGAGCTGACCATCGTACTCGGCACCGCCTCCTCCGACGCCGTGCTGCCACAGATCATGCGTAAGCTCGAACACCTGGGCATCGGCAGTTCCACCGTCGGCCTGGTGATTCCGACGGGCTACTCGTTCAACCTCGACGGCTTCTCCATCTACCTGACCCTGGCCATCGTGTTCATTGCCAATGCTACCGGCACACCGCTGGCGATGACCGACCTGCTGACCATTCTGTTGGTGTCGCTGGTGACCTCCAAGGGAGCCCACGGCATCCCAGGTTCGGCGCTGGTCATCCTCGCTGCCACCCTGACCGCCGTACCGGCGATTCCAGTAGTGGGCTTGGTGTTGGTGCTGGCGGTGGACTGGTTCATGGGCATCGGCCGGGCGCTGACCAACCTGATCGGCAACTGCGTGGCTACCGTGGCCATCGCCCGATGGGAAAAGGACATCGACATGCAACGTGCGCAGAATGTGCTCGATGGCAAGCCGGGTTTCGCCCACACCCCACGCAAGCAGCCCAACGCCCATCAACAGGAATTTTGACCGAGTGTGGCCGGCAATGATGCCGGCCCCTCCAGGAGCGAACCGTGATCAGCTCATCGACCGTCGTCAACTCAGTGGTGGAAAAACTGCGCCAGGCGCTTGCACGGGGCCAGTGGCGCTCCGGCGACATGTTGCCTGGCCAACGCGAGCTGGCCGAGCAACTGGGCATCAGCCGCCCTAGCCTGCGCGAAGCCGTCACCGTGCTGGAAACCCTGGGCCTTGTGCGCGCCATGCCGGGCAAGGGGGTTCTGGTACTCGATGCCGAGGCGATGGTGACCGAGCCCGGTGCCGATTCCACGGCACCGGCCAGCCTGGCCGACGTGCTGGAGCTGCGCTACACCCTCGAACCTTTCATCGTCGGCCTGGTGGCGCAATCGGCCAACAGCCAGGACATTGGCCAATTGCGCCTGACCCTGATGGACATGCGCGAGGCCCTCGAGGCCGATGACAGCGAAGCCGGTGTCAAAGCCTACATTGCCTTCCACGAGGCGCTGTTCGCCCTGACCACCAACCCGATCTTCCAAAGCGTGGTACAGCAGACCAGCAATGCCCTCAAGCAAAGTGCCGACATGCTACGCAATTCCCCCGAGCACCTGGCCGCCCGACTCAAGGAGAACGAAGCCGTGGTGCGGGCCATCCGTGATCGCAACAGCGCCCAGGCCAGCGCCCAGATGCGCCGGCACATCCTGGCCGAAGGCCAGCGCATGGGAATCGAGCTGAACATCCCGGACGAACATCACAGCCAATGACCCCAGGAGAGCGACCATGACCGCCTGCGCCCAAGCCGCCCCTCAGTTGCCTGCCCTGCTCGCCGCTGGCGAGACGCGCCTGTCGGCCGATCAGATCTACCCCCGGCTGTTCGACGCCATTCTCGAGCAGCGCCTGCCACCGGGCAGCCTGCTGCCCGAGCAAGCGCTGGGCAATGCCTTCGGCGTCAGCCGCACGGTGATTCGCCGGGTGCTGGGGCGCCTGTCGGATCAGCAAGTGGTGGTTCAGCGCCCAAGCCACACCGCCCACCTGGCCGCACCTGGCCCTGAGCAAGCACGCCAGGTGCTCAGCGCCCGACGCCTGGCGGAGACGACGTTGATCACCCTGGCCACCCAGCGCGCCAAGCCCTCGCACATTCGCCAATTGCGCTCGCTGGTGGAGCGCGAACGCCTGCACCACGAGCGTGGCGAGCGCTGTGCGGCGATTCGACTGGGGGGCGAGTTCCACCTTAAACTCGCGCAAGTGGCCGCCAACGCCCCCTTGGCGCGCTTTCTCAACGGCCTGGTACCGATGACCTCGCTGATCATCGCGCGCTACGAATCACCGTGCTGCGAACACTGCGCCTGGGAGGAACATGCCGCGATCATCGACGCCGTGGAAGCCGGCAACGAGGAAACAGCGCTGACCCTGATGCACCAGCACCTCGACCGTTTGGAAGACAAGCTCGAACTCGAGTGATCCACACCGCCTTTGCGCCATCGCCGCTGCTCGTCGCGGCGACGCGCCGTCGCGATGGGCTGCAAGGCAGGCACCGAATGCGCCCCCTATACTCGTTGAACCCCCTTCACTTATCAGGGAGGCGCTCGCATGACGCTGCGCATTCCCTCACTGCTGATCTGCCTGCTGGTGGCCCTCGGCGGTTGCGCCAGCAAGCCAGCGCCGCCACCGCCGCCCGTGGCGCTCACGCCCGCCATCTGGCAACGCATCGACCAGGAACTGATCGAGGCTTCGGTAGGCGCCGCCGGTTCGGCCAATGACTATGCCCGGCGGTCGATGCGGGTATGGAAAGAGCAAGTGCAGCAGCGTACCGAGAGCGACTTCATCCCTTGGTTCACCGGCTATTGGACCCAGCAATGGCTGACCCTGAAGGTCGCCTGGTACAAGCTCGACAGTGGCGAAGGCCGGGAGCCTGCGGAAAAGCGCCTGGCCCTGTACCTGCAGGAGCAGTATCACGAACGGGTGATCGAACCAGTGGCCGAACAGATCAACCCCGAAGGCATCCGTGATCGGGCTTGCGAGTTGTACGTGCAACTGCTCGGCCAGCAACTGCCAGCCATCATCGCCCGCTATCGTGCGCCGCCTGAGCAGTTCAGCCAGCGCCTCAATCGCATCCCGGCCATCGCCCTGGGCCCGCCCGAGGCACGCAATGCCAGCCTCTATCAGTTGCTGCGCGCCAAGCCACTGGAACAGCAGCCCGCCTGGCAGGCCCTGCGCCAGCACCTGCACCTGCAAGCAGCAAAAGGCCCTGGGCAAACCGATATTGGCTTGTCAACGGTTGCCGACCGCGCCAGCGAGAAGCTCGGGGCCACCCTGGCGCCACGCGGCATAGCCAGTGCCGTGGCCAGTGCCGTGGGCAAGGTGGCCGGGGCGATGATTTCGATCGTCTCGGCCGGCTACGGGATGATCACCCACGACCGCGAGCATCCGCAGATGGTCGAGCAGTTGCGGGTGATCCTGAACGTGGCGCTCAACCAGGAATGGCAGGCGCTGATGGAGAACCGCCAGAGTGGCGCCATGGCGGGGGTGTACTACTTGTCCGGCCAGGTCGAGGACAGCTTGCTGGCCAGCGCACCACAGCTGAGGGAGCAAGAAGTGCAGCAGCGCCAGGAGCCATTATTGATACGCCTGCCGCCCTGAGGCTGGCTGGGCGGCGTCAGGCCACGGCCATCGCCGAGGTCGGCAGGCCGAAGATCCGGTCGAACGCCCAGTTGTAGACGAAGGTGTAGCAAGGCACCAGAACGATGAACGCCAGGTCCACCAGGAACGCCTCGACCAGGCTCATGTCCAGCCACCAGGCAATCAGCGGTATCAGGTACACCACCAAGGTCAGCTGGAAACCCACGGCATGCGCCACCCGCCGCGCCACGCTGCGACCGCGCTTGGCCTGGCGGCTCTCCCAGTACTCGAACAGGCTGTTGTAGATCAGGTTCCAGAGCATGGCGATGGTGGTGATCATCACCGCCAGTGGCCCGGTGTGCGATGCCTGAGTGTCCGACAGGTAGGCCAGCCCCACGGTCGACATGCACAGGCCGATCAGTTCATAGAAGGTCACATAGACCAGTTTGCGTTTCAGTCCCTGCACCAGGGGTTACCTCAAATGACAAAAGCGATGGGCGCAAGGATGATTCATTTTTATTGACAGGCAAAGTCAACAGCTTTCAGATTGACTGACAGGAGGCTGCCCATGAACTTTTCCAGCGATAACATCCAGTTGTTCCTCGCCGTGCTCGACCATGGCTCGTTTTCTGCCGCTGCGCGCGCCTTGGGCAGGGTACCCTCGGCGGTGAGCATGGCCATCGGCAACCTCGAAGCCGAACTGGGCTATACCCTGTTCGAACGCGGCCCGCGCGAAGTGCGGCCCAGCCCCCGTGCCCTGGCCCTCGAGCCCCACGCCCGGCTGATTGCCGAGCAGCTAGGCCTTCTGCAGGTGCATGCACTTGAGCTGTCCCAAGGGCTTGAAAGCAGCCTGTGCATCGCCGTGGTCCCGGACATCGACCACCGTCCCTTGCTGGCCGCCATCGCCCACCTGGGCGAGCGCTATCCGCTGCTGGACATCGCCCTGCTCAGCGCCCCTCAAGAGGATGCCCTGCAGCTGCTCGACAGTGGGCGGGCGGACCTTTGCCTGGCCTTCGCCGGTCTGCACGTAGACCCCCAACGAGGATTCCAGCACATCGGCACAGAGACACTGGTGGCAACCCTGTCTCCCAACCATCGCGCCATGCTCGAAGAGCGCATCCATTATCTTGAGGACCTGGTTGCCGTACGCCAGATCCTGGTGCGCAGCCGCGACCTGCCGCTGGCCGACCCGCGTGCCTCGATCGGTGCCACCCATTGGTACACCGACAGTTTCGACCTCGCCCTGCAGATGGTCGAAGCCGGCCATGGCTGGGGTGATCTGCCGCTCAGCCGGGTCGCCCCGCTGATCGAAGCCGGACGCCTGGTGCGCCTAAATTTTCGCAACACGCACAATGAGCTGCAGCTGCCGATCCATGCCTTCTGGCGCAAGCAACAGCCGCTGCGCCAGGCTGCTCGCATGCTGATCGAACACTTGGCTACACGCTGACCTGCCGTCCGTCGACAGAGGATCAATAAGTCACTGTTACTGTTTCAATTTTTTACCCAGCACGCCGATATGAAAGGTGAAAGGTCCGCACGCCCGTCACAAGCGCGCAGCGCCCTCCCATCACTGGCTCAAGGTCTCGAAACATGAACCTGAAATTCCGCCACAAGATCCTGCTCAGCGCCTGTGCCGTCGTGGTGCTGGCCTTCGCTCTGTTCACGCTTTACAACGATTACCTGCAACGCAACACCATTGCCCAAAACATCGAATCGTCCGTGCAACAGTCCGGTGCGCTGACTGCCAGCAGCGTGCAGAACTGGATGAGCGGGCGCATCCTGGTGCTGGAGAACCTGGCCCAGGACATCGCCGAGCAAGGCGCTGGCGACAACCTGGCCGGGCTGATCGAGCAACCGTCCTACACGAGCAATTTCCTCTTCACCTACCTGGGCCAGGCTACCGGCGCGTTCACCCAGCGTCCCAACGCACAGATGCCTGCCGGCTACGACCCACGCCAGCGCCCCTGGTACGGCGCGGCGGTCAGCGCCGGGCAAACCGTCCTCACCGCCCCCTACCAGGGCGCCGTAGGTGGCCTGATGGTCACCATCGCCACCCCGGTCAAGCGCAAGGGCAACGGCGAGCTGATGGGCGTGGTTGGCGGCGACCTGACCCTCGATACCCTGGTGCAGATCATCAACTCGGTCGACTTCGGCGGTATCGGTCATGCCTTCCTCGTCGACAGCGAAGGCCAGGTGATCGTCAGCCCGGACAAAGACCAGGCGATGAAGAACCTCAAGGACATCTATCCCGGCAGCGGCCTGCGGGTCACCACCGGTATGCAGGATGTCACGCTCAATGGTCAGCAACGACTGATTTCCTTCGCCCCGGTCAGCGGCCTGCCCTCGGCGAAGTGGTACATCGGTCTGTCGATCGACAAGGACAAGGCCTATGCCGCGCTTGGCCAGTTCCGCACTTCGGCGGTCATCGCCATGATCATCGCGGTAGCGGCCATCGCCGGCCTGTTGGGCCTGCTGATCCCGGTGCTGATGCGCCCGCTGACCACCATGGGCCGCGCCATGCGTGACATCGCCGAGGGCGAAGGTGACCTGACCCGCCGCCTGACCGTGCAACACAAGGACGAATTCGGCGAATTGGCGACCTCGTTCAACCGCTTCGTCGAGCGTATCCACGCGTCCATGAGCGAAGTGTCTTCGGCAACTCGCCTGGTACACGATTTGTCGGAAAAGGTGGTCAACGCCTCCAACGCCTCGATCATCGGTTCTGAAGAACAAAGCATGCGCACCAATAGCGTTGCCGCCGCGATCAACCAGCTCGGTGCCGCCACCCAGGAAATCGCCCGCAACGCCGCCGATGCCTCGCAGCATGCCAGCGGTGCCAGCGAACAGGCCCATGGCGGTCGCGAAGTGGTCGAAGAAGCGATCAACGCCATGACCGCTCTGTCGCAACGGATCAGCGAATCCTGCGAGCAGATCGAAGCGCTCAACGCCAGTACCGACGACATCGGCAAGATCCTCGATGTGATCAAAGGCATCTCCCAGCAGACCAACCTGCTGGCACTCAACGCCGCCATCGAAGCCGCCCGCGCCGGTGAGGCCGGACGTGGGTTCGCGGTGGTGGCCGATGAAGTGCGCAACCTTGCGCACCGCACCCAGGAGTCGGCCGAAGAGATCCACCGCATGATCACCAGCCTGCAGGTCGGTTCCCGCGAGGCGGTCCACACCATGAACACCAGCCAGGTGTCCAGCGAGCAGACCGTGCAGGTGGCCAACCAGGCGGGCGAGCGGCTGGCCAGCGTGACCCAGCGTATCGGCGAGATCGACGGCATGAACCAATCCGTCGCCACCGCCACCGAGGAACAGACCGCCGTGGTCGAGAGCCTCAACCTGGACATCACCCAGATCAACGCACTGAACCAGCAAGGGGTGGAAAACCTCAATGAAACCCTGCGTCACTGCGATGCGCTGGCCCAGCAGGCCGGGCGGTTGAAGCAACTGGTGGGTAGCTTCCGAATCTGATTCGGCCCCATCGCTGGCAAGGCGGCTCCCCCTTCGACGAGGGTCCGGCTTGCCGGCGTTTGCTGCATCATCGGGATGCCGCTGCATCAGCGCAGTTATAACCTAATAACGAACAAGTCTATTTGGCTATAAAAAAATCTATATGCTGGGCAGCATCCGAAAACGGGCAAGCTGGGCAGTCGAGTAGCGTATGGATGTAGGTTCTTTTGGTTTCACCATTGCCGGACTGGTTGTAGGTTTCATCGTCGGCATGACCGGCGTCGGTGGCGGTTCGCTGATGACGCCCATTCTTCTTTGGTTCGGCATCAATCCGGCCACCGCCGTGGGTACCGACCTGCTGTACGCCGCCATCACCAAGGCCAGTGGTGTCTGGGTGCATGGCCGCAACAGGAACATCGACTGGAAGATCACCGGCCTGCTCAGCCTGGGCAGCGTGCCTGCCGCCGCGCTGACGCTGTGGTTTCTCAGCACCCTGCACACCGACACCTCGGCACTCAATGCGGTGATCAAACAAGGCCTGGCGGTGGTGCTGATCCTGACCGCGCTGGCGATCCTGTTCAAGTCGCGCCTGCAGGCTTTCGCCAATCGCCATGCCGGTGACCACTACCATCTGAGCGATCGCAGCCTGAATATCCTCACCGTGCTCACCGGCGTGGTGCTGGGCGTGATGGTCACGCTCACTTCCATCGGTGCAGGGGCCCTGGGCACGGTGGCGTTGTTCCTGCTCTACCCGTTCCTGGTTACCCGCCGTCTGGTGGGGACCGAGATCGCCCACGCCGTGCCGCTGACCCTGGTTGCCGGCCTAGGCCATGCGGGCATGGGCAACATGGACTGGTCGCTGCTGGGTTACCTGCTGCTCGGCTCGCTGCCAGGCATCTACCTGGGTAGCCACCTCACCGGGCGTATCTCCGACCGCGTGCTGCGGCCTTGCCTGGCCGGCATGCTGCTGTTGATCGGCTACAAGCTGGCGTTCTGAGCTGACGCGCCTGCGTCACGCCAGACGCAGGCGCCATTGCCCGGTGTAACTCAACGCCAGACGCGACAGCGGCAACACATCGATGCGTTGGTACGCTGTCAGCGGACACCCCAGTAGGTGAACGATCACTGCCCGGATCACCATAGGGTGCGTCACTGCCAACCAGTCCCCCTTCCCCTCGAACGCCTCCAGCCAACCGCCCACCCGCTGGCACACCTCGGCAAAGGATTCGCCCCCATGGGGTGCGCTGCGAGGGTCCTCCAGCCACTGCGCCAGCGCCTCGGGCTGCTCGGCCTGCAACTGCTTCAGCGTCATGCCCTGCCAGCGACCCAGGTCGCAATCGGCCAGGCCGACCTCGACCTGAGGCGCGCCCGACAACCAGGCCGCCGTTTCCCTGGTACGTGCCTCTGGTGCCGTCAACACGCGCACATCGGGCATAGGGGTCAATGGCCGATCGGCGTGGTCCAGAATGCCATCCTGCGCACGATGCAAACGCCCCGCTCGCTGAGCCGCGGTCTGGGCATGACAAATGAGTGTGAGGCGTACAGCTTTCACCGGGAATCTCTTGAGGGTCGAGTTGAGCAGACTGGTTTAGCACGTCTGTGGATGTTTTACCGCAACCGCCAGGGTGACGGAAGGCAGCGTCAGCGCGCCAGGGACTGGCTTGCAGCCTCGCGTCCGGCTCAAAAGCACAGCTGCAGCAGCCCCCAGACCGGCACCAGCGCAACCAACGCAACCGCCAGCCGTGGCCAGTATGGCAGCAGCATCAGCAGTGCCATCCCGGCCAGCGACATCGCACCGAACCAAGCCACCGGTCCCATGGCCCAACCCCAGGCCTGGGCACAGAGCCACAGGCTCGCCAGCAAGGCCAGCCAACCTGCGCTGCGCAGGGTCAGACGAAGCGACCGGGGGCAGGTGCGCTGCCAGACCTGCTTGTAGTGGCGCTCCAGGCCCTGGCACAGCCCGAGCATTCCAGCGTAGGCGCACAGCACGCCGCCTGTGACCAGCATGATCATGCTTGCATCTCCCTCAGGCGCCCTGCCCTTGCCTGCCTGGGCGCCGACGGCTTACGCTGCACCCGCCACGCCGCCGCCCCCAGAAGCCCGCCCAGCACCAGCGCCGTGACCACCACGCCAAGACGGATGGCATCGCCGACTCCCCCGAGCGAGGCCAAGCCTGCGCACAGCAGCGCGGCCAGGCCAAGTTGCTCGACCCAAGCGCGCTTGGCCGGGCGCACACCCGCATGCAGCAGCGCCAGCAACCACACGCCAAAGAACGCCCGTACTTCCCACTGCTCCCGCAGTGCCAGTTCGACTGGCAGCAAGCGGCTGGCCCACAGCAAGCCGATGCAGGCCAGCAGCAGGCCGGTGATGAAGCCGATGTTGCACACCTCGGCAACCCGGTACCCACCAAGCCCGCGTGCTTCGGCACCGCTGTTGGCGTATTGGCGCCCGCGCTTGACGCAGAACAGCACCAGGCCGCTGGCGATCATCGCGCAGCTGACCAGCCCGCAGGCGAAGTACAGCCAGCGCATCGGGTAGCCCCCGAATTGAGCGAAATGCAGGCCGACCATCACCCGCTGGGTCAACGGCGCAGGGCGCAGCTCAGGCACATCGCTGAGCAGCTTGCCGCTGACGCCATCGAACACCATCGCCTGGCCCTTGCTGAGGGCGATGCGGTTGCCCAGCTCCGGGCGGATCTCGATACGTGCGCCGGCCGTGTTGGGGTTACGGATGCTCAAGCCAGCAATCGGGCCGAGCTGGGCCTCGGCCTGGGCCAGCAAGGGTGCGATGTCCACCAGCTCGCCGGGTTGCCTGGTCAACCCACGGGGTTGTTCGAGCCGCGCATTGCCCTGGGCCTGGAAGTAAGCGCGGTGGTTGCCATCGAACAGCGCATCGACGCCCGCGGGAATGTAGATCAGCATGAAGATCACCAGCCCGGTGTAGGTGATCATCAGGTGAAACGGCAGCAACAGCACTGCACTGGCGTTGTGAAAATCCAGCCAGGAGCGCTGGCCTTTGTTCGGTCTGAAGGTGAAGAACTCCTTGAAGATTTTCTTGTGAATGACGATGCCGGTCACCAGCGCGGCGAGCATCACCAGGGCCAGGGCTCCGACCACGAAGATGCCCCAATTGCGCGGCAGGTCGAGGGTGAAATGGAAACGGAAGAAAAAGTTGCCGCCGACGCTGTCACGGACCTCGATGACTTCGCCGGTTGCCGGGTCCAGTTGCACCCCACCGCCATGGCGGCGCTCCCCCGTGGACACCCGCAGCCCCGGCGCCCGCTCGGTGGGCAAGCTGATACCCCAGTGGCTCGCTGTCGGCTCATGCGCCTGCAAAAAGGCCACCGCTTGTCGGGCAGCATCGGCCTGGGAAACGCTACGGGTCGGGATCTCAGGCTTCATCCAGTGATTGAGTTCCTCGTCGAACACCGCCAACGTGCCGGTGACGAAAATGGCGAACAGCAACCAACCGAAGATCAGCCCGGCCCAGGTGTGCAGCCAGGCCATGGATTGAGTGAACGTGTTTTTCATGCCAGCCACTCCAGTGTCTGGGGCCAGAACCCGATGAGCGCCAGCGGCGCTGCCAGGACGAGCGGCGCCCAGGCGCGCAAGGCGTCACGGCTGGCGAAGGCCCAGAGGATGGCGCCGGTGTAGAGGACGAATGCCAGCAGGGTCGAGACGATCACCGCGTCGGCGGGCGATAGCGGCAGCAGACGGGCAAGGCAAGCGGTGGCCGAGTAACTGAAGGCGTAGCCGCCGAGTAACGCGGCGCAGCTGCGGGAGAGGATCTGCAGCCAGGCGGGGACTCTGATCATCGAGTGGTCCTTGGTGTTTTTCCTAGGGGGCTGCGTGCAGCCCGATCGCTGCGGTTCGTCACCACCACAAGCCGACTCCCACAAGGGTCGTGTGGGGCCGGCTTGCTGGCGATGATCAGAACGAGATGTTCAACGAAGCGAATAACGCGCGCCCTGGCTGGTTGTAGGTGTTGGCGCCCGAGCTGCTGGCATTGCCGCCGCGCAGGATCTGCTTGTCGAACACGTTGTTCACCCCTACCCGCACGTTGTAGTTGGCGTTGAACGTGTACCCGGCACTGACATCCACCAACCCGTAGGCTTCGACATCCTGCTGCGCCTGTTCGTCGTAGTCTTCCTGGGTGCGGAAGTTGTAGGTCGGCGATTTCTGCTTGCCGTAGTAAGTGCCGGCGACCTGGAACGACAGCTTGTCGGTGGCACGCCAGTCCAGCGTGGTGTTGACCGTGTACTCGGGGATCACCGACAGCGGCTCGCCGGTTTCGCGGTTGTCGTTGTCGAGCATCCAGGTCAGGTTGGTGTTCCAGTCCACCGTCGGGCTCAGCTCGACGAACAGGTTGCCCTCGATACCCTCGACCCGCGCCTTGCCGGCGTTTTCCCATTGGGTCACACGACGGCCACTGTTGATGGTGTAGAGCACATCGGTATCGCCGATGATCTTGTTCTTGTAGTCGTTGCGAAAGTAGGTCGCGCTGGTGCGCCAGGTGCCACGGTCGTACAGCAGGCCGACTTCCTTGTTGACGCTGATTTCCGGCTTCAGGTCGGCGTTGCCTTGCAGGTAGCAGCCACCGGCGTTGGTCTGCTGCACGCTGCAGCCGTTACCACGGCTGTAGAGCAGGTAATTAGGGTTGGACTGGTACAGGTTCGGCGTCTTGTAGGCGCGGGCAATCCCCCCTTTGAGCGACAACGACTCAGTCAACTTGTGCGCCACATTCAGGCTCGGGCTGAAGTTGTCGCCAAAGGTCTCGTGATGGTCGAAACGCAGGCCAGGGGTGACGGTGGTGTCACCGATAACGATGTTGTCCTCGACGAACAGCGCATAGCTCTTGGCGGTCATCTTCGAGTCGCTGCGGTCGAAACCGCTGATGACGTTGTTGCCCGCGCCACTGGGGTCGAAGCTCTGCGGGCGGAACGAGCCCTGGTCGTTGAGCGACTCGTAGAGGTACTCACCGCCCAGGGTCAGCACGTGCTCGGTGCTGCCCGTGGCGAACGGCAGGTTCACTTCGCTGCTCAGGCGGGTATTGCGCAGGCGCGACATAGCCGCCCCGGTGTCGTTGATCGCCCCTTCAGGCCCACCGGCCAGGCCTTCGTTAAGACGCCAGTTGCGCACGTACTCGTAGGCCAGGGAGGTCTTGCTGGTGCCCCAGGTGAAATCACCCAGGTGGGTCAGGTCGTAGGTGCTCCGTTGCATGACATTGGTCTCGTGGCCATACAGGCTGGAGATCAGCTCGACATTGCTGCCACCGTTGCTGTTCATGGTATCGCCAGCGTAGATGTTGCCCTGGCGGCTGTAACCTGCGCTGGCTTCGAGGCGATGCTCATCATTGAGTTTCCAGCTCAGCAGACCATTGATGTCTTTGTTGCGCACCCCTTCACGGCCAGCGACCAAAGCGCTGTTGGCATGGCTGGCGTTGATGTCCAGGTCGTCGGCATCGGTCTTGGCCAGGCCTCCGTACAACCGCCCCCCCAGGTTTTCGGTCAGCCCGCCGCTGAGGTTGAAGTTGGTCCGTTGGCTAGCCCCTTCGGCGCTGTCTTGGGGCAGTTGGGTGTACAGGTTGACGTTGCCTTTGAACGCTTCGGTGGGGCGTTTGGTGATGATATTGACCACCCCGCCCATGGCGCCGGAGCCGTAGCGCGCTGCAGCCGGACCGCGAAGAATCTCGATGCGCTCGACAGCCTCGGCCGGCACCCAGTTGGTTTCGCCACGGGTGTCGCGGTCGCCGTTCCAGCCATAACGCACCGCATTGCGTGCACTGGAGGGCTTGCCATCGATGAGGATCAGGGTGTTTTCCGGCCCCATGCCCCGCAGGTCGATCTGGCGGTTGTTGCCCCGCGCGCCACTGGCACTGTTGCCGGTGAGGTTGACCCCCGGCTCGCGGCGAATGATGTCGGACAGGTCATTGGCTGGTGGGTGACGCTGGATATCTTCAGCAGTGATGATCGACGAACCCAGCGCCTGGCGTGCCTCACGCTCGGCGGTCACCAAGGTGTCCTGGATCACCAGCGCAGGGTCGGCCATCGGAACCTCCACCACCTCACCGGTGTGTTGCTGTTCGGCCTCGGCCGCAGTCGCCACCATGGCCGGCGACGCCAGCGCGACAAACGCCAGGGCCAGGCTGTTGGGTGAGGTTCTGGATTGCATCGACACTTCTCCTGCGGTCATGGGCAAAGGCACGGCCCGGCCTGCGCGCCGACGGGCCCCTCGCCCTTCGGCCCGGCAAGTATTGTGTGGGGCCAACAGGGATGGTGAATATAATGATTCTCAAATGTGTTTAAATCTTATTTACGAAATTTACATGTTTGTGACGGAACTTCGCCAAGCGGGGGTTCGGTATGTTCGCTTCAGGAGTGGGAGCACGGTCGCCGCGTCGCCCCCAGACGTTTTTCGGGCACTGTCGCAGCGCCGGCAAAGCGGGTCGGCTGGCATGAACAACCCGGCACACCAGCAATGTTGCAACCTGCCCAATGACTCCTACAGTTTCGAAGGTAGGAAGCCGAGGCCAACCATGCGCGCCGCCGAAAAATCCGAACGCTCAGGACCCACCCGGGTACTGCCGAAAATTCCCCGCAGTGTCTGGGCGCTGGGCTTCGTGTCGATGTTCATGGACATTTCCTCGGAGATGATCCACGCCCTTTTGCCGCTGTACATGGTGACCGTGCTTGGTACCTCGGTCGTTGCGGTGGGTTTCATCGAGGGTATCGCCGAGGCCACCGCATCGATCACCAAGGTGTTCTCCGGTGCCTTGAGCGACCGGCTGGGCAAACGCAAGCTGCTCACGGTGCTGGGCTATGCCCTCGCGGCCCTGACCAAACCAGTATTCCCGCTGGCGACCGGCCTTGAGTGGCTGACCGGTGCGCGCTTTGTCGACCGCATCGGCAAGGGTATTCGCGGGGCGCCCAGGGACGCGCTGGTGGCGGATGTGACCCCTCCAGAGCTTCGCGGTGCAGCATTCGGCTTGCGTCAGGCGCTGGATACGGTCGGCGCCTTGCTCGGGCCACTGCTGGCGATCGGGGTGATGTGGCTGACTTCCAGTCACTTCCAGACGGTGTTCTGGGTGGCGGTGGTGCCTGCGTTCCTGGCAGTGTTCATCCTCATAGCCTTCGTCCGCGAGCCGGACACCCTGCCCAAGACGCGTCCCGTACGCTCACCGCTTGCCCTGCGCCAGTTGGTGCGGCTAGGGTCTGCTTACTGGCGGCTGATCATCCTGGCCACGCTGTTCACCCTGGCCCGCTTCAGCGAAGCCTTCCTGTTGCTGCGCGCTCAGGACATGGGCCTGGCCGCGCAGTGGGCACCGGCGGTGCTGGTGCTCCTGGCCCTGGCCTATTCGATCTCGGCCTACCCTGCCGGTACGCTGTCCGACCGGCGCGGCCGCCGCGTGGTGGTGATGCTGGGGCTGGCATTGCTGCTGATCGCCGACCTGCTGCTGGCGCTGTGTCCGGGCTGGATCGGGCTGGCACTCGGCGTGGTGGCCTGGGGGCTGCACCTGGGCTTCACGCAGGGCATATTCAGTGCGTTGATCGCTGACAGTGCCCCGGCCAGACTGCGTGGGACGGCCTTTGGCCTGTTCCACCTGCTCACCGGCGCGGCGCTGCTGGGTGCCAGCGTGGTCGCTGGCCTGTTATGGGATGGCGCAGGTTTTCGGGCCACATTCCTGGTCGGCGCCGCATTCGCCGGCGCCACGCTGGTCGGCTTGGCCCTGTTGCCCCACTTCAGCAGCCAGGTGCGCTCACAGTGAAAACGCTGCATAGATCATCAACGCTTCACTGTCGGCGAGGTAACGTGCCACAGACCCCGGAGCCTTCCAGCTTCGCCCCACCCGCCTCAGGGAGTAACGCCCATGTGTGAGTGCTTCGCCCAATACCAGGGCCCTGCCGACTACCTGCGAGTGCTGGGCGCCGAACAGCCTGTGCTCGACAGCGCCAGCAACGAGCCCCCTGGCCACCCCACCATCGAGCCGGGCACTCGCATGCTGATCCTGCACGACAGCGACACCGGCCTGCGCTTGACGCCACGTCCGTGGGGGTGGACACCGCTGTGGGCGGGGAAGCGCCAGCCTGCGTCGATCAGCGCGCCACTGCAGATCATCAGCGCCTGCCTGCCCTTCCATGCCTTGTGGCCACAGACCCGAGCGCTGGTGATGGCGGACGGATGGTACGCCTGGTCGGACGATGCACAGGCGCCTAACGGGCGACGGTGCCACTTCGTTCGCCTGAAAAGCGGGGCTCCGATCTTCGTCGCCGCGCTGACGCAGATTCGTATAGGGCTGGCGCCAGAAGAGGACGATGGTTTCGTGATCCTGACGCAGGACCATGATCCACGAGCCGGCACCGCCCTGCCCCTGGTGCTGGCGCCGGAACACGCGCGGTCGTGGCTCGATTCGCAGCTGCCGGCGGAGCAGGTGCAGTACCTGGCGCCAGACCAGTTCGAGTGGTCCGCCGTAACCGACCCAGCGCAAGTGCGGCGCTGAACTACAGGCAGGCGCCTCCCACAGGTGCACGCCCTAGCCGACGGGTAGCAACTCCTGTTCGATCAACGACCAACCGCCATGGCCATCCACTTCCAGGCGGTGGGAGTGGAAGCTGGCCAAGGTACTGCGGTGGCCGACACTGACCAGCAAGGTGTCAGGCATCTCATTGCGCAACAATGAATACAGCGCATGCTCCAGCCCCTCGTCCATGGCTGAAGTGGACTCGTCGAGAAACACCACTTGGGGCCGGTTGAACAGCACCCGGGCGAACGCCAGGCGCTGCTGCTCGCCAACCGAGAGTATGTGCGACCAGTCGCAACTGACGTCCAGCCGCTCGGCCAGGTGGGGCAGGTTGACTTGACGCAACGCCTGCTGCATGCGCGCATCGTCCGCCGCACCGCTGCTCGCCGGGTAGGCGATGGCGGTTCGCAGGTCGCCCAGTGGCAGGTATGGGCGCTGCGAAAGGAACAGCGCCTGATTGCCCAGGGGTCTGCGGACCAAGCCTTCGGCATAGGGCCATAGCCCTGCCAGCGCGCGCAGCAAGGTGGTCTTGCCGCTGCCGGACGGCCCCTTGATCAACAGCGCCTGGCCGGCCTGAAGGTTCAGATTCAAGTCGGCGATCAAGGGGTGGCCGTCGGGGCGCAGCACTTGCAGCCGGCTGATGTCCAGCGCGTGTGCCTGGTCCTGCGTGGTGACCTGCGGCAGTTCGCTGGCCTGCTGGTTGGCATCGAGAAAACCGGTCAGACGGTCGAGGGTGGCGCGGTACTGAGCGAAGGTATCGTAGGACTCGCGGAAGAACGACAGCGAATCCTGCACCTGGCCAAAGGCCTGGGAGGTCTGCATCACATCGCCAAGCTTGATTGCACCGCTGAAGAACCGCGGCGCCTGCAGGATGAACGGAAACACCACGGCCACCTGACTGATACCCAGGTTGAAGCCGCTGAACTTCAAGGTTCGGAACACCAACGCCCAGACGTTGCCGATCAGCGCGGTGAAGCGGCCGAGCAACGTGCCTCGCTCCACCTGAGCGCCCTGGTAGAACGCGATGTTCTCCGCGTTTTCGCGCAGACGCATCAATGCATAACGGAAGTTGGCCGTGAGTTTTTCGTTGAGGAAGTTGAGGCGAATCAGCGGACGCCCGAGGCGAAAGGCGATCCAGGTGGCGACGATCACATACACGTAGACGGCGAATACCATCGCCCGCGGGATTTCGTACCCAGCCACCGACAGCGGCGCCGACAGCCCCCAGAGAATGCCCGTGAAGGCGACCAGCGAAACCAGCGCGCTGACCGCACCCAATGCCAGAGACACCGAATTGGTCACGAAGGCGTTGACGTCCAACTCGATACGCTGGTCGGGGTTGTCCACCGGCTCGGCGAGGAACTGCCCACGGTAGTAGGCGTCGCCATGCATCCAATCACCGGTCAGGCGCTCGGTCAGCCAGACTCGCCAATGGATGTTGAAAGCCTGAGTCACATAATAAGTGAACAGCGAGCGCAGCACATGGATGGTGGCCAGCACCGCGAATACCCCGAGCAAGTACCAGAACGCTGTCTGGTCCAGGGCCTGCAACGCGCTGTAGAAGCCGTTGTACCAGAACGAGAAGAGCACGTTCAGGCGCACCGCGAACAAGGTCAGCACCAGCAGCAGCGCGAACCCAAGCAGAGGCCGCCAGCTGCGCCGGAAACTGAAGTAAGGGCCGGCCAACTGCCAGAACTGGCTGCCCCAACGGGTATAGCGCACGGCCAGCGCGGCCGCAGCGGTGAAACAGGCAAGGGTGATGAACGAGGCGATTGCAAGCCAGCTCAGGCTCTCCTGCAAGGCCTGGTGCCAGTTCATGTCCATGGTGCAATTCCGTAACGAGTGCATGGGGTTGTTTTCGCGAGCGTAGCATTACCCCAGGACTCGACAGAAAAACATTACGGACATTTCATCTTCGCACCACCCCCACCCCGGCACACCCTCTGTAGTAGCCGGGTTGCCGGCGACAGGACCAGCACTCCCTCCCCTAGGCCAGAGCCTCCCGCACTTTCGGGTCCAAGCCCTCTCCCCCATGGGCTTGGTTCCACTCGCTCAGTTGCCGACGCATGGCCGGTGTCCAGAAGCTTTTCAGATGCTGCCTCACGCCCTGTACCGCCAGGGCGTGATCCGGTTCGCTGTCGAAGTAATGGGCAATCTGGTTGGCCATCTTCACCAGGTTTTCACTACTCATCGACGTACCTCGGCTTTCTCCGGTTGTTCCGCGGCGCGGCGCTCCTTGAGCAGACGACGCTGCTCCTCGCTGAAGTCCTGGTAGCGTTTCTGCCATTGCGACGGCTGGAACACCTTCACCACCTCCACCGCCGTAACCTTGTATTCCGGGCAGTTGGTGGCCCAGTCGGAGTTGTCGGTGGTGATCACGTTGGCGCCAGACTCGGGGAAGTGGAAGGTGGTGTAGACCACCCCGGGCGCTACCCGTGTGCTGACCTTGGCACGCAGCACCGTCTGCCCCGCACGACTGCCAATGCCAACCCAGTCACCCTCGACGATGCCCCGGCTCTCGGCATCGGTAGGGTGAATTTCCAAACGGTCGGCATCATGCCAGGCGACGTTGGCGGTGCGCCGGGTCTGGGCGCCAACGTTGTACTGGCTGAGGATGCGGCCGGTGGTCAACAGCAGCGGATAGCGGTTGTTGACCTTCTCGTCGGTAGGCACGTACCCAGTGAGCATGAAGCGCCCCTTGCCCCGCACGAACTGGTCGATGTGCATGGTCGGCGTGCCGTCGGGCGCTGCCTCGTTGCACGGCCACTGCAGGCTGCCGTGGCGGTCGAGCTCGGTGTAGCTGACGCGGTGGAAGGTCGGCGTGAGGCGGGCGATCTCGTCCATGATCTCGGACGGGTGGCGGTAGTTCATCGGGTAGCCCAGGGCATTGGCCAGGGCCACGGTAGCCTCCCAGTCGGCTTTGCCGGCCAGCGGCTCCATCACCTTGCGCACCCGCGAGATACGCCGCTCGGCATTGGTGAAGGTACCGTCCTTCTCGAGGAACGAACTGCCCGGCAGGAACACATGGGCGAACTTGGCCGTCTCGTTGAGGAAGATGTCCTGCACCACCACGCACTCCATGGCAAGCAGCGCTGCGGTGACGTGCTGAGTGTTTGGGTCGCTTTGGGCAATGTCCTCGCCCTGGCAGTACAGCGCCTTGAAGCTGCCGTCGAGCGCGGCCTCGAACATGTTGGGAATGCGCAGCCCGGGGTCGGGTTGCAAGGTCACGCCCCAGGCTTGCTCGAATTCGGCACGTACGGTTTCGTTGGAAATGTGCCGGTAACCGGGCAACTCGTGGGGGAACGAACCCATGTCGCACGAGCCCTGCACATTGTTCTGCCCGCGCAATGGGTTCACCCCGACCCCTTCCCGGCCAATGTTGCCGGTGGCCATGGCCAGGTTGGCGATGCCCATTACCGCCGTACTGCCTTGGCTGTGCTCGGTAACGCCAAGCCCGTAGTAGATCGCCGCGTTGCCACCGGTTGCATACAGGCGCGCCGCGGCACGGATCTGCTCGGCGGGTACACCGCACACAGGGCCAAGTACCTCGGGGGCGTTCTCCGGCTGACTGACGAAATCGCGCCAGTGGGCGAAGTCCACGGTCTCGCAGCGGGCGTCGATGAAGCGCTGCGCCAGCAGCCCTTCCGTGACGATCACATGAGCCAAGGCATTGAGCATGGCCACGTTGGTGCCGGGCCGCAGTTGCAGGTGCAGGTCGGCGCGGGCATGGGGCGAGTCGACCAGGTCGATGCGCCTAGGGTCGATGACGATCAGACGCGCGCCCTGGCGCAGGCGCCGTTTGAGCTGCGAGCCGAACACCGGATGGGCGTCGGTGGGGTTGGCGCCGATCACCAGCACCACATCGGCCTGCATCACCGAGTCGAAGCTCTGGGTGCCTGCCGACTCCCCCAGGGTTTGCTTGAGGCCATAGCCAGTCGGTGAGTGGCAGACCCGGGCACAGGTGTCGACGTTGTTGTTGCCGAACGCGGTGCGCACCAGTTTCTGTACCAGGTAGGCTTCCTCGTTGGTGCAGCGGCTGGAGGTGATACCGCCAATCGAGTCGCGCCCGTATTTGAGCTGGATGCGCCGGAACTCACTGGCCGCATAGGTCACCGCCTCGTCCCAGCTGACTTCCTGCCAAGGGTCTTCCAGTCGCTTGCGGATCATCGGTTTGGTGATGCGGTCGGGGTGGGTCGCATAACCCCAGGCGAACCGGCCCTTGACGCAGGCATGGCCGTGGTTGGCGCCGCCATTCTTGTCCGGGACCATGCGTACCAACTGGTCGCCTTTCATTTCGGCGCGGAACGAACAGCCCACGCCGCAGTAGGCGCACGTGGTGATGACCGCTCGCTCGGGCTGGCCAAGCTCGATCACGCTTTTCTCGCTGAGGGTGGCGGTCGGGCAGGCTTGCACGCAGGCACCGCAGGATACGCACTCGGAGCTGAGGAAGTTGTCGCCACCGGCTGGCGCGACCCGCGAGTCGAAACCGCGTCCGGTGATGGTCAGGGCGAAGGTCCCCTGGATATCCTCGCAGGCGCGCACACAGCGGCTGCAGACGATGCACTTGCTGGGCTCGTAATCGAAATACGGGTTGGACTGGTCTTTCTGTTCCGCCAGGTGGTTGGCGCCATCATAGCCGTAGCGCACCTCGCGCAGGCCAACCTGTCCGGCGACGGTCTGCAGTTCGCAATTGCCGTTGGCCGAGCAGGTCAGGCAGTCCAGCGGGTGGTCGGAGATGTACAGCTCCATCACGTTGCGGCGCAGGCCGGCCAGGCGCGGGGTCTGGGTGCGCACCACCATGCCTTCGCTGACCGGCGTGGTGCACGAAGCCGGGTAGCCGCGCATGCCTTCGATTTCCACCATGCACAGCCGGCACGAGCCAAAGGCTTCCAGGCTGTCGGTGGCGCAAAGTTTGGGGATGCTGGTGCCCAGCAACGCGGCGGCACGCATGACGGACGTGCCCGAAGGAACGCTGATCGCGCGCCCGTCGATGGTCAGGCTGACCTGCACGTCGCTTTCGCGCGCTGGGGTTCCGAGGTCGGTCTGGGGGTCGAAGAAATTGATCATTGGGCGGCCTCCGTGGTGGTCAACCCGAAGTCGGCGGGGAAGTATTTGAGTGCACTGGCCACCGGGTAGGAGGTCATCCCGCCCATGGCGCACAGCGAGCCGTACTGCATCGTGTCGCACAGGTCACGCAGCAACAGGGCCTGGTCGTGGCGTTCGGTGAGGTCACGGGTGGCGATCAGCCGGTCCACCACCTCCATGCCACGGGTAGAGCCGATTCGGCACGGGGTGCATTTGCCGCAGGACTCCTCGGCACAGAACTGCAAGGCGAAGCGCGCCATGCTGGCCATGTTCAGGGTGTCGTCGGCCACCACCACGCCGCCGTGGCCGAGCATCGCGCCCATGGCGGCGAACGCTTCGTAATCCAGCGGGGTGTCGAAGTGGCTGGGAGGCACCCAGGCGCCGAGTGGCCCCCCCACCTGCGCGGCCTTCAACGGCCGGCCGCTGGCGGTGCCGCCGCCATAGCCGTCCACCAGGTCCCGCAGGGTCAAACCGAAGGCGCGTTCCACCAGGCCGCCGTAGCGGACATTGCCCGCCAGCTGGAACGGCATGGTGCCCAGCGAGCGCCCCATGCCGAAGTCGCGATAGAACGCCGCGCCCTTGGCCAGGATCGTCGGCACCGAGGCCAGGGTGAGCACGTTGTGCACCAGGGTCGGCAGGCCGAACAAGCCTTGCAGGGCAGGCAGCGGTGGCTTGGCACGGACGATTCCGCGCTTGCCCTCGATGGACTCCAGCAACGCGGTTTCCTCGCCGCAGATATAAGCACCCGCCCCTACTCGCACCTCCAGGTCGAAGGCCTGGCCGCTGCCGACTATGTCGTCGCCCAGATAACCCGCGTCACGGGCGATGAGCAGTGCCTGGTCGAGCACGCGGATCGCATCCGGGTACTCCGAGCGCACATAGATGTACCCCTTGGTTGCGCCCACCGCGAGACCGGCAATGGCCATGCCTTCGATCAGCAGGAACGGATCGCCCTCCATCAGCATGCGGTCGGCGAAGGTGCCGGAGTCGCCTTCGTCGGCATTGCACACCACGTACTTCTGTCCAGCGCCGGCTTCACGCACGGTGCGCCACTTGATGCCCGCCGGGAAGGCTGCGCCACCACGGCCGCGCAGGCCGGATTCGAGCACCTGGGCGACCACATCGGCACCGCCGATCGTCACGGCGCTGCGCAAGCCTTCGAAGCCGCCATGGGCGCGGTAGTCCTCCAGCGACAAGGGCCGGGTGATGCCGGCGCGGGCGAACAGCAGGCGCTGCTGGCTTTTCAGATACGGAATGTCTTCAACGGCACCCAAGGCCAGCGAATGGCCACCCGGCTCGCCCACCAGCGCATCGAGCAAGGCTGGCGCGTCCTCCGGGGTAACCGGCCCGAAGCCTTGACGCCCCCGGCCGAAGTCGCACTCCACCAAGGGTTCGAGCCAGTAGAGACCACGTGAGCTGGTGCGCTGGATCTGCAGCGGCAATTGCCGACGCTCGGCCTCGCGCAACAGGGCATCGGCGACCTGATCGGCACCGACGGCACGGGCCACGGAGTCGCAGGGGATGAACAGCTTCAGCATGCTGCGTCCTCCAGGCAACCCTTGACCAAGGCCCGCAACCGCTCAGGGGTGAGCCTTGCGTGCAGTTGACCGTCCAGCTCCAGGGCTGGCGAACAGGCACAGGCTCCCAGGCAATACACAGGTCGCAAACCGATAGCCCCATCGGCGCTGGTGCCATGATCGTCCAGCGCCAGCTGCTCGCGCAGTTGCGCGGCCAGGGCTTCGGCTCCACGGCTCTGACACGACTCGGCGCGGCACAGGCGTAGGGTGTGCCGGGCTGGCGGCGCGGTGCGGAAATCGTGATAGAAGCTGATGACCCCACGCACCTCGGCCAGGCTGAGGTTGAGGGCATGGGCAATCTCGGGAACGGCGGCATCGGGTACGTAGCCGATGCTGTCCTGGATGGCATGGAGAATCGGTAACAGCGCGCCAGGGTTTTCCTTTTCGCGCGCCAGAATGCTGTGGATCAACGGCAGGTCAAGCAGTTCATCAGGCATACAGCGGACCTCTGCATCACGGGCCCGCCTTTTGTTGTAGTGGCAAGTGCCCGGCGTGTTCTGCTGCGGCGTACCGACCACGTCACGGTTGCGTGGTTGTCGGCAGCCTCCTTGCCCAAGGCCGTGCGTCTGCGCGCACTGGACTCCGGGGCATCCAACAAGCATGGCACTTGTAGGGCCAAGAAGGTGCGTGGGAGCGACCAGGCGCATCCTGAAACCGACGTGAAGGGTTGGCAGCTGCGTGCGCTTGTCGCAGTGGCCATACACGCCCACCGGGATGCCCATCGCTCAACGATAAACCCCGGCGCAAGTTATTGCGTCAGCACCACAACCGTGCCAGGGTCGCGAAGCGCCTTGTCCGCCTCGGTGGGCTGTCTTCAGTGCGCGATTCAGTCGGCGAAGCTAGCGCTTCCTGCAGACGCGGGCGCAGGTGACAGCCTCATCAAGATCAGTTCGCAGGCCGGTGTCGCTGGTACATCGAGAGTGGTCGCTTCTGCGCCCAATCAATCCTTACCGGTCGGCATAGTCGAATCACCGCCCCATATGCGAAGGCCAACCGCCATGGAAGAAACTCGCCAGCGACTTATCCACGCCGCCCTGGAGCTATTTCTGAGCCAAGGACTACATGTCACCGGCGTAGCGGCCATCGCTGCGCGGGCCGGTGTCACCAAGATGACGCTTTACGGCCACTTTCCATCCAAGGATTCGCTGATCGTTGCATGCCTGGAGGAGCGTGATCGCATCTGGCGAGCGAGAGTCGAGCAACTGCGCAACGACTTGCCCGATCCCCTGGAGGCGCTTCTGGCGTTCTTCGATCTCTATCAGGGCTACGTCGAGCACGACAGTCATCGCGGCTGCCTGTTCGTCAACAGTGCTGCCGAGTTTTCCTCATTCAGTCACCCGGTATTCCTTGCTGCGGAGCGGCACAAAGCGGGGGTGCGCGAGCAATTGGTTTCGCTGGCCAGGCTGGCGAAGTTCAACGCCCCACAGCAAATCGCCGATAGCCTGTTTCTGCTGCTGGAGGGCAGCTTTGTGAGTGCCGCGCACGGCAATTGCGCGGCGGTTTTCAATACGGCACGACAAATGGCCAGACAATGGCTGCATTGCCAACCTCACACAGAGCAGTGCACATGAAAGTTGGATTGATCGCGGCCATCGCAGCCACTTTTTCCTGGTCGTTGCTCTATTTGTTGCCGAGCCTGATCGGGGAGTACAGCACCTTTGACCTAGCGGTGGTGAGTTACGCGTTTGCCGGCCTGGGGGCGCTCATTGTGCTGGTTCGGTTCCGTCGACAAGTGACGACGCTGACACTTGGCGATTGGCTGACGGTCGGCCTGCTCGGCTTTCTGGGCTACATCGGCTATTTCTTCCTGATCACCAGTGCCGTTATCGCAGCTGGGCCGGTGATTCCACCGGTGATGCTAGGTTGCGTGCCCATCGTCCTGGCCATCGCCGGAAACCTGCACAGCCAAGTGATTCCTTGGCGTAGCATCGCCGCCCCACTGCTGCTGGGCGCGTTGGGTATCATCATGGTCAATGCCAGCAGTTTCGAGCGCGCCAATGGGCAAGCCTCGCAGCCCGCTGTCATGGTGCTGGCGGGCATCTTGCTTTCCCTGCTGGCGATTGGATTCTGGACTGCCTTCGGCTTGCTGAACGAGCGCGCGCTCCGGACAAGACCGGGCATGGATCCGCTGTTCTGGTCGGCACTGCTTATCCTGACGTGCAGCATCGAAATGGTCGCATTCCTACCCGTGGGGCTCTACCTGAAACTGTCCAGTTTCGTAAGCCACGGCGGCGCTCTCGACGGAACCTCGGCGGTGCTTCTCTGCGGACTGGTACAGGGGTTGGCAGCAACCCTCGGCGGTGCCTGGGCTTGGTCCATCGCAACGCGAAGCATTCCTCTGGCGTTAGGCGGGCAATTGATTGCCAGCGAAACGCTTTACGCCACTACGTTCGGTCTTCTCATCCAGCAGCGTTGGCCATCGCCATTGGAAGCGCTGGGGACGGCAACCCTATTCCTCGGGGTTACCGTGGCGATCGGGCAGTTCTATCGTGCTGATCAACGTCATCGCCAAGGCAGCAGGTAAACCTTCAGGATCTCGCGGTAAGAGTCGGAAGCGGACCTTACCGATTGCCCTTTCCTCTTCCTAAGATTGAATGACCCGGACTGGAAAGCGACGCAAGTTGAGGAAAACTGGGCTCGATTGCATCACCGTACCGTGTGGCTAATACACTTTAAAGAAGCTTATGGCGCCTGAACGGCGGCCAATTAGGGTTTTGCTCGTCTGGGAGATATCTATGTCGTCGCCAATCTTTGCAGCAGCTCAGTGCGCCGTTCAAGCTGGCGATCTCAATGGCAACCTAGCCATGCACATGGCGTTCATGCGACAAGCACACGAGCATGGGGTGAGGTTTCTACTGTTCCCCGAGTTATCGCTTACGGGATACGAACCCTCCTTGGCTGATGGCTTGGCGCAAAATATCGATACCCCGCTAATTTCTCCCTTGCGAAACGTTGCACGGGAAACCTGCATGACCACTGTAGTCGGTTTGCCGTTACGCCTAGCGGGCCATGAAAAGCCTTTAATTGCGTCCTTCGTACTGCACAGAGACGGTTCAGTGACTGCCTATACCAAGCAGCATTTACACGTTGGCGAAGAGCAATATTTCAGTGCGGGTAATGGCGGTGAATTGTTGTCTATCGCGGACGTATCCATAGCCTTGTCAGTGTGTGCTGACTTCAGCCGAGCGGAACACCCATCACATGCAGCGAAGCAGGGCGCACACCTGTATGCCACAAGCGTACTCATCGGGGAAGCTGGCTATCCGCACGATAGCTCGCTTCTGCAGGCATACGCCGAGCAACACGGCATGGCGGTACTGATGGCCAATCATGGCGGCCCGACTGGCGGGTGGGCCGCCGCGGGCCTGAGCGCGTTTTGGGATGAGCAGGGTCACTGCGTTGCGTCCACCGGTGGTACAGGGAATCGCTTACTGGTCGTCTCGAAATGTCTCGATCGCTGGCAGGGTTTTGAAACGCAAGTATCCTTTACACGCTAAATTCGTTAATGCGTTTTGCCATAGTTGAGTGAACGCCGCACGAAATTTAACTATCCGACCTCATCAAATATCTCGGGTGCCGCCTTGAGGTGTAGCAAGCTCAGCAAGGCCGACATCAGCACCAAGATGGCGCCAATCGCAATACCCGTCCTAGAGGCCTGTTCGATAGTCTCTAGGTTAAACAACATACCCATTATCACCGCCCCGCTCGTCTGACCAACCAATCGCGCAGTACCTTGCAGCCCGCCCATTGCACCGCTCCTCTGCACTGGCGCGCCCAAGAACATATTGCGATTGTTCGCAACATTAAACACGCTGAATCCGAACCCACATGAAACTACGCAGAGTATTAGCAACCAGGTTACGCCACGGTCAACTAAAGACATAATGAAAAGCCCAGCAGCAAGCCCCATTCCACCGAACAGACACAGTTTTGCCGTGGAGACTCTATCTGCAAGTGCTCCGGAAAATGGAGCCATGACGGCGACGCTCAGCGGCCATGCCGCCATCAATCCGCTCACCACCCAATTACTCAGACCAAGGCTCTTTTGAAGCAAGAATGGCAGGGCGACCATCCCGACAGTCTGCCCCGAAAAGCAAAATATCGAAGACATAACCGACACACGCAAGCGGTAATGCTTAAGCAAGTCTATCGGAACTAATGGCGCGGCATTCGCCCGTTCCCTTCTAACCAGCATCCACATCTGCACAACAGAAAACACAAGCAACAGAGCACCCGCTATCGGCCTGCTCGCCAACACACCTAGCGCAGCGATGAGGGCTGCAAAGACTCCGACACTCAACAACATACTGAACAGATCAAGCGGATCATCTTTCTTCGTGGAAGGCGGTAGACAGACGGTTGCAAGCAACACCACTGCCACCACTGGAAGTGTGACGCTGAAGAGCCAAGACCACTGGGCGACTGAAATTATGGCAGTGCCGATGAAAGGACCCGCGGCCGATGAAAATGCAACAACTGATGCATTCCAGCCTATGGCGGCTCCAAGTCTCTGATGACTCACAATGCTGCGCAACAGTGCCATCCCCAATGCCATTATGGCGGCTCCGCCAATGCCCTGCAGCAAACGGGCAGCAACCAGCCAGCCAAGCGTAGGCGCTAGTGCACATGCCAAGCTACTGGCGGCAAACAAACCCAGGCCCCACGTGAACACACCGCGATAACCGAATTTTTCTCCTAGCGCCGCACAGGGCAACATCGCTATCAGCAAACCTGCTTGATAGGCCGTCAATATCCAGGTGGCATCAGCGGGAGATACCCGCAGTTCCAAGGCCATTGCCGGGAGCGCTACTGTAGCCATCGCGGTGTTCATAACCACCAACATCATTCCGGCCAGTACGGCGCCGACCGCTATTTTCGATGATGGTGGCGGCGTGTTGTGTGGTCCGGCCACAGGCGGCATCAAGTCGTATGAGCCTGACATCTTCTTCACTGCCGCGTCTCTGGGACCCAATTTCCAGCTTGCTCTACATACCGAGTCATCCGTCGCGCCTCCTTGTCTTCTTTCTTAAGATCGCGATCGGTCAAGCGGAATATCAATGCTTGGCTTCCTAGACAGCGCGTATCGTGGATATCTCCGGGCAAGTACACTTGACTCTCTCCAGCATGGATCACTGTCGAGCCACGTTTGATGAGCTTTACATCACCATTTTGGTCTTCGATCCTGGCATATGTACCCACCTCTACCGCGCCATGCTGCACGGCATAGATGGCCCAGCCCCTGCCATGGTCATGAGGCTGACGGTAAAGTCCAGCCGGCTCCGTATAGGCCAGCAGAATGAACCCATGTTCCGGGTCCCGATAAAGCTCTTTTTGAACTGCCGCTTCCAAGTGAAGCAAAGCGAGCCATTGCTCAGAGCAGTCAGCGTTGACCAGGTCGTCCAATTGTTGCTGGCAGGCCGCGACAAGCTCGGTACTCATCGGCCCCCATGAAGATCTTACGTTGCTGACGAATCTTTCAAGCGTACTCATACAGACTCTCCCAATCGGTTTCTGCTCGCCATTCCACTCTAGGGAGCACCGTTGGTTTGCGGAAGACGCCATACCTGCATTCTAATAGTGCATACGACGCCATACCTCCCTTGAACGAGCGACTTCCACATGACTGCTCCCGATTTGAATCTGCTCATCACCCTCGAAGCCGTATTGGCAGAGGGCAGTGTGGCTCGAGCTGCGAAGCGTCTGCGCCTCAGCCCTTCGGCGATGAGTCGTGCGCTTGCGCGTTTGCGGGAGACGACGGGCGATCCGTTATTGGTGAGAGCGGGTCGTGGCCTTGTCCCCACACCCAGGGCAATAGAGCTTCGTGACAGGGTGAGCCAGTTAGTGAGCGAAGCACAGTCAGTTCTGCGTCCTTCGAAAAAACTCGACCTGCAGAGGCTGGAGCGCACGTTCAGACTCAGGACGAGCGAGGGATTTGTAGAATGTTTCGGGCCAGAACTCATTGCCCGTGTTGCCGACCAAGCCCCACATGTGCGTTTATGTTTCATGCAGAAGCCTGACAAAGACAGCAAGGCATTGCGCGAAGGTGCCGTTGATCTCGAAACAGGTGTGATAGAGACCTCTACGGCACCAGAGCTCTACTCCCAGGCGCTATTTCGAGACAATTATGTTGGGGTAGTGTGCTTATCACATCCTTTGGCTCAAGGCGTGGTTACAGCAGAGCGGTACGCGGCAGGCAAGCACATCCTGGTGTCGCGGACTGGTGCTGACAGAGGCCCCATTGACGACGCGCTTGTATCTCAGGGGTTATCGCGCAATGTGGTTACGATGGTTGCTGGCTTTTCAACCGCAGTGGGACTGGCTCGCGTGTCAGACCTAATCGCTAGCGTCCCTGCACGGCACACCACAAGCCTGCGTGAAGGCATGTACAGTTTTCCGTTGCCGGTCCCAACCGAAGCTTTTACGTTGTCGTTGCTTTGGCATCCTCGCTTCGCGGCCGATCCCGCGCATCAGTGGTTACGCACGCTGTTGAGAGAAGTCTGTTTGGACATGCAGACCGATCCGATATCGGCCTCAGGCGTGCACTCAAACTCCTGAACAATAATGCCGCTCCCTGCGCAGTGACGCTTTTTCGCGCTCGATGGCAGAGCAAAAACTCGGTTCCACCCAGAACTACCGGCAACCGCAAAGATCGGGTGTAAACCCATGCGACCTGCACACAGGCGAATGTGCGGCACTCTTGGTAAACTAGGGCACTTTCTCTTCAGGCGGGCCTGAACGGTGCAGTCGACCGCCCCGTCAGCTCCCCGCTTGCTTGGACATTGACATGTTCTGCGTTGGCACAAGCACGATCTCGGTATGGGTACGCCCTACCCTGTCGCTCTCAGCAGCCTCCAGGACGGTACACACTGCGTAGACCCAGAATGCCCCTAGAATCAGCCTCAAAGCCACAAACCACGCAACCTGAGCCCTCCCGCCGCTTCAGCGTTGCACCGATGATGGATTGGACCGACCGACACTGTCGGTTCTTCCTGCGCCTGCTGTCCAAGCACACCCTGCTCTACACCGAAATGGTCACCACCGGTGCGCTCCTTCACAACGACGCCAACCGCTTCCTGCGCCACGACGTTTCCGAGCACCCGCTGGCACTGCAACTGGGCGGTAGCGTCCCGGCCGACCTGGCCGCCTGCGCGAAACTGGCCGAGGAGGCTGGTTACGACGAGGTCAATCTGAACGTCGGCTGCCCGAGCGACCGGGTGCAGAACAACATGATCGGTGCCTGCCTGATGGCACATCCCGCGCTGGTGGCCGATTGCGTCAAGGCCATGCGTGATGCCGTATCGACTCCGGTCACGGTCAAGCATCGCATCGGCATCAATGGCCGCGACAGTTATGCCGAACTGTGCGATTTCGTCGGGCAGGTACGCGAGGCCGGTTGCCGTAGCTTTACCGTGCATGCGCGTATCGCCATCCTCGAAGGGTTGTCGCCCAAGGAAAACCGCGAAATCCCGCCGCTGCGCTACGACGTTGCCGCGCAGTTGAAAGCGGACTTCCCCGACCTGGAAATCGTGCTCAACGGAGGCATCAAGACCCTGGACGAGTGCCAGACGCACCTTGAGACCTTCGATGGCGTGATGCTGGGGCGCGAGGCGTATCACAATCCGTACCTGCTGGCCGAGGTGGACCAACGCCTGTTCGGCAGCGAAGCGCCGGCGGTAAGCCGTAGCCAGGCACTAGAGACGCTGCGACCGTACATCGTTGCGCATCTGCAAAGCGGGGGCGCAATGCATCACATCACCCGGCATATCCTCGGGCTTGGCCAGGGCTTCCCGGGGGCGCGGCGGTTCCGGCAGTTGCTGTCGGCGGATATTCATAAAGCGCCTGAACCGTTGGTGGTGTTCGACCAGGCGGCGGAGTTGCTGCAGGGGCGGTGACACGCCAGTCAGCGCCTTGCTGCCGACAAGCCGTCTTTTACGGGGACGGGATTGCAAAGCGACGCCAAGGAACCTCTGGCTCGGTTGCGACTCGAACGCTCACCTTTAAAGCCCGCGCCCACAGGGATTCGCGGTGTTCGCCCGAGCAGCGTCGGCAGGCCTTGAGCAGCTGCCGGGGCTCGGGTAATGTCGAGTAAATGCACAGGACAGAGCACGCCCATGACCTCCAAGCTGGAACAACTCAAGCAGTTCACCACCGTGGTCGCCGACACCGGGGACCTGGATGCCATCACTCGCCTCAAGCCAGTCGATGCCACCACCAACCCGTCGCTGCTGCTCAAGGCAGCCGCCATCCCTGGCTATGCCGACCTGCTCAAGCAGGTGAAAGCGGACGCCAAGGGTAATGTCGACCTGGCGTGCGACAAGTTCGCCGTGGCCGTGGGCGCGGGCATTCTCAAGGTCATCCCTGGGCGCATCTCCACCGAAGTGGATGCCCGTCTGTCGTTCGATGAACCGGCGCTGCTGAACAAAGCTCGCCAACTGATCGCCCTTTACGAAGCCGCCGGTGTGAGCAAAGACCGCGTGCTGATCAAGCTAGCCTCCACGTGGGAGGGTATCCGCGCCGCCGAGAAGCTGGAAAAGGAAGGCATCCAGACCAACCTGACCTTGCTGTTCTCCTTCGCCCAGGCCCAGGCCTGCGCCGATGCCGGGGTGTTCCTGATCTCGCCTTTCGTAGGCCGTATCTACGACTGGTACAAGAAGAGTACCGGCCAGGAGTACGTCGGCGCCGAGGACCCGGGCGTGCAGTCGGTCACCCGCATCTACAACTACTACAAGGCCAATGGCTACAACACCGTGGTCATGGGCGCCAGCTTCCGCAACATCGGCCAGATCGAGCAGTTGGCAGGGTGTGACCGCCTGACCATCAGCCCTGAACTTCTGCAGCAGTTGAGCGATGATCAAGGGCAATTGCCACGCATACTCAAGCCGGGTAATGCCGGTGAGGCCAAGCAGGTACTGAACGAAAGCCAATTCCGCTGGGCGATGAACGAAGATGCCATGGGCACCGAGAAACTCGCCGAAGGCATCCGTCAGTTCGCGCGGGATCAGGAGAAACTGGAAAAACTGATGGCTGAAAAAGCCTGATACATACCGGGTTTGCCTGACGGGCGGGAAGTGTTCACATTTTCCGCCCGTTTTATTTTGCACCGTCCGTTAGACGCTGGCTTGCCAGCGTAGGGCCTTTTAGCCACCAGAGCTGTCAATGACACCCTCCTCCTCTTTGCCGCTCGTTCTCGCAGGCCCAGTATTGCGCCGCCTGGAGCCCCAGCGCCTGGCCATCTGGCTCGCCTGCACGCAACCGCTGCAACCCGAATTCACCCTGGACTACCCTGGCATCACGCCAAGGACCGATTGCCAGGTCATCCCAGTGGGCAAACACGCCTACCTGCACCTGCTGGACATCCATTTCGCGCAGCCCCTGCCCTGCAACGTCGAGCTTCAATACGATGTGCTTCTCGGCGGCCGAGGCATTGCCGACTGGGCCGAGCACCTGCTTTACCCCGGCCAGCGGCGCCCCAACTTCGTGCTGCGCGAACGCCTTGACCAGCTACTACACGGCTCTTGCCGCAAACCGCATCACCCCGCCACCGATGGCCTGTTATGTGCCGATCGCCTGCTGCAGCAATGCCAACGGCCTGAACAACGTCCGGCGCTGCTGTTGATGACTGGCGATCAGGTCTATGCCGACGATGTGGCCGGCCCGATGCTGCGGGCCATCCATGCACTGATCGCACGCCTGGGCCTGCTCGATGAAACCTTGGACGGCGCCCTGGTCAGCAACAGCGCCGCACTCTACAAGCACCCCGCCTGCTACTACCACCGTGCGGACTTGCTGCCGGCGCAGGAGCGCAACGAAACCCTGCGCGAGCGTTTCTTCGGTGGCAAACGCAAGCCGATCTTCTCCTCCAGCAATGCCGACAATCACCTGGTGACCTTCGCCGAGGTCATGGCCATGTACCTGCTGGTATGGTCGCCCACGCCCTGGCAACTGGTCGACCTGACCATGCCGCAAGGACTGAACCCCCAACGCCAGGGTCGGTACCACAAAGAGTTGCCGCTGATCGAGGCCTTTGCCGTCAACCTGGCTCCGGTGGCCCGGGTGATGGCGCACCTGCCGTGCTTGATGATCTTCGACGACCACGACATCACCGATGACTGGAACCTGTCGGCACAATGGGAAGAAACCGCCTACGGCCACCCCTTCTCGCGGCGGATCATCGGCAATGCGCTATTGGGCTACCTGCTGTGCCAGGCCTGGGGCAATGACCCCGATGGCTGCAAAGCGCTGGTCGGGCAAGTCGGCGCGCTGGCCGAAACCGCGTCGGGTAGCCAGGTGCAGGATGAACTGATCGGCGAGCTACTGCGCTTTCAGGGCTGGCAATTCAACCTCCCCACCAATCCGCCTCTGCTGGTGCTGGACACCCGCACCCGACGCTGGCGCAGCGAAAGCAACCTGGCCAAGCCCTCCGGCCTGTTGGATTGGGAAGCGCTGTGCGAGCTGCAGCAGGCGCTGCTCGACCATCCTTCCGCCATCATCGTGTCACCTGCACCGATTTTCGGGGTGAAGCTGATCGAGACCGTGCAGAGGGTGTTCAGTTGGCTGGGCTACCCGCTGCTGGTAGATGCCGAAAACTGGATGGCCCACCGGGGTGCAGCGCAGGTGATCCTGAACATCTTCCGCCACTCGCGCACACCGGGGCATTACGTGATCCTGTCGGGGGATGTGCACTATTCGTTCGTCTACGAAGTTCTGATTCGCCATCGTCAGCGCAGCCCGCACCTGTGGCAGATCACCAGCAGCGGCATCAAGAACGAATTCCCCAAACGCCTGCTGGCGGTGCTCGACCGGCTGAACCGCTGGCTGTACGCGCCACGCTCGCCGCTCAACTGGTTCACCAAGCGTCGGGAGATGGAAGTGATACCGCGCACGCCCAGCCATGCCGATGCAGGCGAACGGCTATGGAACAGCGCGGGGCTCGGACAGGTATTCTTCGATGAACAGGGGCGGCCAGCGCGGGTGTTCCAGTTGAATGCCGCCGGTGGAACGGCGACGGAGTTCATGCGACGGGCGTGAGCTTTGGCTTGGATTCACTGGCGCCTTCGCGGGTGAACCCGCGAAGGCAGCGATGCAGAGGTGGGATCAGGTCCGCTCCAGCGCATTTACCAGGTCGTGGAAGGCTTCGCGATTGGAGTCGTTCAACCCCATCAGGATTTTGTGCGCCTCCAGCACCTTGGAGCGCACCACGTCCTCGCTCTGGTCCTGGGATGGCAAGTCGGTCAGGCATTCCGGGCACGGCACCGGACGATCGACGATGTTGAACACCTGATCGAAACCCATCGACTGCAAAAGACGCGAAATGTCCGGGTTGGTGGTGACCACGGTCGGCAACAGGCCAACCTTCTGCCGCGACAGAATCGACAACTTGGCCAACAGGCCCAAGGTAGTGCTGTCGATGCTTTCGGTCTCGGTCAGGTCGATGACGATGGCCGAGAAGTTCAGCGCGGTGAAGATCTTCTCGATCGTCGCATCCAGCGCCGAACACAGGGTCAGGCGCACTTCACCGACAAATTTCAGTACAAAGGTACCGCTTTGCTCGGCGAACTGGATTCTACCGGTACTCATTGAAGGTTCCTGCTCAACACCAATAGGGCGATATCATCCGGCATCTCCCCAAGCGTAGCCAATCCAAATCGTTGGCGCAGCCCATCCAGGCTACCACCCGCTGTCTTGACGATGTCCGGCAAGGCAGCTTCTTTATCTTTGAGCGTGTCTCCCGGCAAAAGGTCCAGAATGCCATCGGACATCAGGCTCAGGCTGAACTGCGGCGGCAGCTCGATCACCTGGTCCTGATAGGTGGCCTCGTCGAACAGGCCCACCGGCAAACCACGGCCTTCCAAGTAACGCGCCTGGCCCGGGGTATACAACACCGGTAGCGGCAGGTGACCACCAACGGCGTAGGTCAGCAGGCCGGTTTCCTCGTCGATCACCCCGCCCACCATTGTGACATGCTTGCCCAGCTTACAGTTGATCAGCCCACGATTGATGTGGCTGAGCACTTCCGAAGGCTTGAACTCACGATTCCTGTTGCGTTTTAGCTCGAACAGCAGCCGTGTGGTCATGAACTTGAGCAACACGGTGACGAAGGCCGACGACGCACCGTGTCCGGAGACATCGGCCAGGTAGAAGGCAATGCGTCGGTCATCCACGCGGAAGTAGTCGGCGAAATCGCCAGACAGGTACAGCGACGGGATGATCTGGTGTTCGAACACGAACTCGCCGGCGCCCCAGGGGCTTTCCGGCAGCATGTTCATCTGCACCTGACGGCCGGCGGTCTGGTCTTCCTGCAACAAGTGCAGGCTGGCCTCGAGCTCACGGTTGGCCGCTTCGAGCTTCTCGCGGTAACGCTGGTTTTCCAGCACCAGCCGCGAACGATCGAGCGCTCGGCGTACCGAGTGCTCGAGCACCGCCAGATCTTCCAGCGGCTTTATCAGGTAATCGGCCGCACCCAGGCGCAGGGCCTCGACGGCATCGCTCATCACCCCGGCTCCGGACACCACGATGACCGGCAACTGCGGCGCGCGCTCGCTGACCTGGCGGATCAGTTCGAGGCCGCCCATCTGCGGCATGCGCAGATCGCAGATCACGAGGTCGGGCTGGTGTTCTTCGAAGACCTGGAGCCCCTGCTGGCCATTGCTGGCCTGAAGGACGCTGAAGCCACTGTCTTCCAGATAGGCGGCGAGGCTCGCACGGACCACGTCGTCGTCATCGATGATCAGCAGCGTTGCACTGGTTTTCTGCATGTGGGCGAACGGCGCCGGTTTGGGTTGGTGAAGCGGTGTCATCAAGACTGACAGCCGACTACAGGGATACTCGGTGGTAACACTCTCTTTGAGTTGTAGGACAAGAAAACTGACCCAGCAACTGGCGGAGGTACCTCGTAAGGCGCAGACGGTACTCCCATCCGCCAGGCGTTTCAAGCACAGCTAGGTCGACGCCCCTGCTCTTTACAGGGCAAATCACCGGGAGTTATAAGAAAGCCGACCCGTGCAACCCGATGGGAAGGATGCAGCATGCCCCAGACGCCCACCAGCCACAGCGAAAAACGTGATTTCATCCGCATGCGCATCGATACCGAGGTCAGCCTGCTACATGCCGGCCAGGTGATCGCGGCGGTATGCCTCGACCTGTCCAGCGGTGGCATGCAGGTACAAGCCGCGCAGCACTTCAAGGTGGGCGATCGACTCGAAGTGCGCATCGACTCCGACCATCCGGCACTCAGGGGATTGCACGCCAGCACCGAGGTCGTGTGGATCGCCGACCAGCCCACTGGGCAGCAGAAACTTGGCCTGCGTATCCTGGCCATGCATTGAACACGCATGGCATACGAAAAAGGCGACCCTGAGGTCGCCTTTTTCGCACCAATGTGAATCAGAAGTCGTCTTCGACTTCGCCATCCTTGACCTTGAACTCGCGGTTCTGCAGGTAGGCATTGCGAATGAAGATGTACTTGTCACCCTGAATCAGCTTTTCCGCCGACAGCAGATTAGCGCGGGTATTGATCACGTCCAAAGCGAAGATCGAGTTGCGGGTCGGTACATGGTCCATGTAGCGGTAGGGCTTGGTGTAGGTGTCCGGGTACTTGGACAGGCCGTCACGTACCGTGCTGGGGCCCAGCAGCGGGATCACCACATACGGACCGCTGCTCACGCCCCAGTAGCCCAGGGTCTGGCCGAAGTCTTCATCGTTGCGCTGCAGGCCCATCTTGGTGCCCACATCGAAGAAGCCACCAAGGCCGAAGGTGGTGTTGACGATCAAGCGCGCGGTATCGATGCCGGCAGCACGGGGCTTGAGTTGAAGCACATCGTTGACCAGGTTGGTCACATCGCCCAGGTTCTGGAAGACATTGTGGATACCATCTTCGAGGAACTGCGGGGTAATGGCCTGGTAGCCCTTGGCCAAGGGCTTGAGTGCATACGTGTCGACGGTGTCGTTGAACCTGAAGATCGGACGGTTGACCGCCTCCCAAGGGTCCTCCTCGGTGGCTGCCTGGGTAGCTGCCACGGGCGCCAGCAGCAAGCTGGCGCAGACACAAGCCTGGGTGACCCGCTCGATCACACCGGCACCGATCCTACGCATAGATGTTTCTCCATCGATTTTCTCGGCCGCAGCCACGCTCAGTGCGCTGCAAATAAGCCGCCAGTATAAAGGCTTGCGGGTTGAGAAACAGCTTTACACATTTTTGCTCAATATTTTGTGAACATCTGTTGCTGGTCATTGGGCCGTAACATTCGCGCCCTAGCCTGCGGACTATTTCAGGGACGTTGCCATGCATGATGCACCTGCCTTCACCGCTGTGCTGTTCGGCCTGCGCAATTGCTTGGTACAGGCTCGAAACGGCAGCCCCCTGCCCGCCCCTGGCGCGCTCGATGCCCTGGCCGGCTTGCGGCGCCGGCAAGTGCCATGCATCTGGCTCGATGAGCAGAGCGTAGCCCAGAGCAAGCACCTGGCCAGTGTGCTTCCGCAATGGCTGCCTGGCCATGGGGCCAATGGCGCCCAATGGCCTGCGCCGAATGCCTGCTGGCAGGCGCTGATGTGCCTGGGTAGCCCGCGCCTGGAAGGCTGCGTACTGGTCAGCGGGGAACCCCGGCTGCTGCAATCAGGCCTCAGCGCCGGCCTGTGGACCGTCGGCCTGGCTGCTTGCAGCCCATCCTGCGACCTTGCCTCCAGCGATTGGCAAGCCATGAGCCCGCACGAGCAGGAACTGGCCCGCGGTAGGGCGACCCTGGCATTGTTCGACCTTGGCGTGCACTCGGTCATCGACCACCTCGAAGCGCTGGACACCTGCCTGGTCGACATCGCCCAGCGCCGACGCAAAGGCGAAAAACCCTGATACAGCACCGTTGATGCGGGTCATGCAAAGCGTGGGCAAGTGGATTACGCTTGAAGACAGGCGAGAACCTTTGCCCCGTCGCCGAGGTCCATGCCTTGCCAAGCCATTGATGGAGAACAACCAATGCCTGCCCGCGAATTGCAAGAGCGACTGAACAGCCTGCGCGAGCAACTGGATCGAAACGTGCCGCTTTCGGATGAGGAACTGGCCGCCCTGCATGAAGAGGCGCGACAGATCGAGGCGCAGTTGAAGCTTGAGGAAGCGACACCAGACCACAACCTGGTGGATGGGGTGAACCTGGCGATCGAGCGTTTCGAGGCCGATCACCCGGATCTGACCGCGACCCTGCGCAGTATCGCCAACTCGCTGCACAGTATGGGTATCTGAAGAAGCGAGGGCCGCTGCGCGGCCCATCGTCGGCAAACCGGCTCCACCAGGGCGTAAAGCAGTCCTAGACTTACTGACGCACCAACCGCAGGTTCTGCGGACTGACCGGACCCGTGCTGCGATACGGGTTGATGTCCAGCCCGCCCCGGCGCACATAGCGCGCATAGACCGTCAGATGCTCAGGCTCGAGCAGATGCTTCAGGTCAAGGTAGATCCGCTCCACACACTGCTCGTGGAAGTCAGCATGCTGGCGGAAGCTGATCAGATAAGTGAGCAGGCTGGCATGATCCAGCGCCTTGCCCTTGTATTCGACCACCACGCTGCCCCAGTCAGGCTGGCCGGTCACCGGGCAGTTGGATTTGAGCAAATGACTGTGTAGCGTCTCCTCCACCACCCGGTCAGGGTCACAATGCAACAGTTCCGGCTGGGGCTGCTCGTAGTTGTGGATAGCGACATCCAGCGCATCGATGCACTGCCCAGGCAACGCCACCACGCCTTGCGCCTCGACTTCGGCCAAGGTGCGCACCTGCACACCCACCGGTTTGCCGGCGGCAGCGGAGAGGTCTTTCACCAGGCACGCCTGCAACTGGGCAATCGACTCGAATACCGTCTGGTTCAACGAGTTGAGGTACAACTTGAACGACTTGGACTCGATGATGTTCGGTGAATCGGCCGCAATGGCGAACTCGCCAATCGCTACCACCGGCTTGCCCGACGGCAGCAGCCAGGACAGCTCGAAGCAGTTCCAGAAATCCACACCTTGCCATGGCAGCGTCTGGGCGGTTACGCCCAACTCGGCCCACTTGGCGGTACGCGGAATCGGAAACAGCAGCGAAGGGGTATAGGTGGCAATGTATTCGCTGGACTTGCCCAGCGGGGAATGTTCGGCGGCGGGATGCATGGAAACTGACCTGAAGGTTCGAAATGCCCCTAGTCTACCGTTTTTGCGCCTCGCCTTGGGGCTCTTGTCACTCGATGGCCGACGACCTGACGGGAACAGGAAGCAATGACTGGCGGTTGGCTGACGGGAAGATTACAACTTCGTCAGCTTGGCCGAGCGGACACATCGTCACGTATCATTTACAGGCCCCCTTCAGCCAACACGGACAATGCATGAAACTGCTGATCGTCGAAGACCAGGCCCGCACCGGTCAGTACCTGTGCCAGGGCCTCAGCGAAGCAGGCTTCGCCACCGAACTGGCCGCCGATGGCGACACCGGTCAGCACATGGCGCTGACTGGCGACCATGACCTGCTGATTCTCGATGTGATGCTGCCAGGACGCGATGGCTGGCAAATTCTGCAGGCCGTACGCCAAGCCGGCCTGGACACACCGGTGCTGTTCCTCACCGCACGCGACGCCATCGAGGATCGGGTCCACGGCCTGGAGCTGGGCGCCGACGATTACCTGGTCAAGCCCTTCGCCTTCTCCGAGCTGCTGGCCCGAGTGCGCACCTTGCTTCGCCGGGGCGCCAACCCCGCCCAGGACACCTCACTGAGCCTGGCCGACCTGCGCCTGGACCTGATCCGCCGCCGTGCAGAACGCGCCGGCCAGCGCATCGACTTGACCGCCAAGGAGTTTGCGCTACTGGAATTGCTGCTGCGCCGACAGGGCGAGGTGCTGCCCAAGTCATTGATCGCCTCGCAAGTCTGGGACATGAATTTCGACAGCGATACCAACATCATCGAAGTCGCGATCCGCCGCCTGCGCCTGAAGATCGACGACCCGCATGGCAATAAGTTGATCCATACCGTGCGCGGCATGGGCTATGTACTCGAAGAGCGCCACGACTGATGCGCCCGGTTTCACTGAGCAGCCGCCTGGCACTCCTTTTCGCCGCCTGTACCGCAGCGGTTTCCCTGGGCGCAGGCTTGCTGTTCAGCCACGCCAGCCGGCAGCACTTCATCGAACTGGACCAGCAGTTGCTGGAGTCGCGCCTGTCGCTGTTTCGCACCCAACTGGCCGGCGTGAACGACGCTCGCGATCTGCGCGCACGCGAGCCTGCTTTGCGCAACGAACTCAGCCACCAGTCGGACCTCGCCCTGCGCGTAGAGGGCCAGGATGGTACGCTGTGGTTCGACAGCCAGTCGGCGTTGCCCGAAACACCCTTGCCTTCCGGGTTGGCCACCTTGCATGCCAACGGTATGGATTACCGCAGCCTCACAGCCCCCTTGAGCGCAGGCGACCGGCACGCTGCGCGCCTGACGCTGTTCCTCGATATCACCCACCACCAGCATTTTCTACAAGGCATGCAGCGCCTGATATGGCTCACTGTCGGTCTTTCGGCGCTGGCCACCGCGCTGCTCGGCGCCTGGGCTGCGCGCCGTGGACTGCGGCCCTTGCGCCAAATGGGCCAGGTCGCAGCCAGTGTGTCGGCACGCTCGCTGACTACCCGTTTGCCCGCCGAGCAGATGCCAGATGAGTTGGCAGAGCTGGCCTGCACCGTGAACGCCATGTTGCAGCGCCTGGACGACGCCTTTCAGCGGCTGTCGGCGTTTTCCGCCGATATCGCCCACGAACTGCGTACACCGCTGTCCAACCTGCTGACCCACACCCAGGTCACCCTCACCCGCCCGCGCAGCCTAGAAGACTACCGGGAGGCGCTACATGGCAACCTGGAAGAGCTGCAACGGATGGCGCAGATGGTCAACGACATGCTGTTCCTGGCCAAAGCCGACCATGGCTTGTTGGTACCCGGCCTTACGCCGCTGGCCTTGCATGACGAAGTGGATGCCCTGCTGGAGTATTACGCACCGCTGGCCGAGGACGTCGAGGTGCGGATGCAGCGCGACGGTGAAGCGATGCTGCAGGGCGACCGCCATATGTTGCGGCGGGCGCTGTCCAACCTGCTGGACAATGCCTTGCGCTTCACACCCGCCGGTGGGCAGATACAAGTGACGTTGGAGCCAGGGCTACGCCTTTGCGTCGCCAACACGGGAACGCCGATAGAGGCGGCGGTGTTGCCTCGGCTGTTCGATCGGTTCTACCGCGCGGACCCGGCACGGCGGGAAGGCAATAACGAACATGCCGGGCTGGGATTGGCGATTACCCGGTCGATCGTACAGGCCCATGGCGGGACCATTCGGGCGGAGTGTACGGATGGGTGGACGCGGTTCGTGATCGAATTCAGCGCCCGGCAGTGAATCCCGGGAGCGGCCTTGCGTAACGAAAGGGGCGCAAAACGCCCCCTAGCACCAACCCGATTTCAGACAGCGAGCCCAATAGCCGGCTGCACCTGCGACGCCCGATACGCTGGGTAGATGGTCGCCAGGAAACTCATCACCAACCCCGCCGTGCAGATGATCGCCACATCCCCCCACTGCAACTCGGACGGCAGGCTGCTGACGAAGTACACATCCGAGGTGAAGATGTGCTGCCCGCTGACCCGCTCCAACCAACCGACGATCTGACTGACGTTGATTGCGGCAATCACCCCGAGCACACCGCCGATCAGCGTTCCGACGATACCGATCAGGCTGCCCTGAACCATGAAGGTGCCCATGATCTGCGCGGGCGTGGCGCCCAGGGTACGCAGAATGGCGATGTCCGGCCCCTTGTCGTTCACCACCATCACCAGTGTGGCGATGATGTTGAACGCCGCCACTGCGATGATCATCAGCAACAACAGGCCGATCATGGTCTTTTCCATCTTCATGGCGCTGAACAGGCTGCCCTGGGTGTGCGACCAGTCGTCGGCGCGGTAGGCATCGCCCAGGCTGGCGGCGATGGCCTTGGACACCTGGGGCGCGGCATACAGGTCATGCAGCTTGAGGCGCACCCCTTGGACCTGGCCCGCGGCCCAGTGCTGCATTTCGCCGGCATCGGCGACATGCATGTAGGCCTGCGAGCCATCGAGCTCGGCACCGACCTTGAAGATACCGACCACGGTCAACCGCTGCATGCGCGGGGTGATACCGCCCGGTTCCTTGCTGATTTCCGGGACGATCAGGGTCAGCTTGTCGCCGGTATTGAGACGGAAGCGACGCGCGGTCAGCTCACCGATCACCACCCCGTATTCTCCTGGCTCAAGGTCCTGCAAACGCCCCTGGACGATGTGCTGGCCGACGATGGACACCTTGCCCTCCTCGGCGGGGTCGATACCGCTGACCTGGATCGGCTGCATGGCGCCCTTGTACGACAGCATGCCTTCCATTTCCGTGATAGGCGCAGCGGCCATCACCGCAGGATTGCTCAGCGCGGCATCGGCCGCCTTGCGCCAGTCGTCCAGCGGCTGCACGCCAAGGATCGCCGCATGGGGTACCAAACCGAGAATGCGCGAGCTCATCTCGCGCTGAAAGCCATTCATCACCGACAACACCACGATCATCGCCAGCACGCCCAGGGACAGGCCGATCATCGAGGTCATGGAGATGAACGAGATGAAATGGTTGCGGCGCTTGGCACGGGTGTAGCGAGCACCGATGAACAAGGGCAAGGGTCTGAACATGTACGAAAACACCCAATGAATAAGTTGCGGGGCGGCTCAGGCCGCCCCAGGCACGCTGATCAGATCGCTACCAGGTGGCCATCGTCGAGCTTCAGCACGCGGTCCATCTGACGCGCCAGATTGAGGTCGTGGGTCACTACCAGGAACGCCGTCTTGGATGCACTGGACAATTCCTGCATCAGCTCCTGGATGCCCTGGGCGGTGTGGTGATCGAGGTTGCCGGTCGGCTCGTCGAGCATCACCAGGCCCGGGCGATTGACCAGGGCTCGGGCGATCGCCACGCGCTGACGCTCGCCGCCGGACAGCTCGGCCGGCTTGTGATGCAGACGATGGCTCAGGCCAACGCGCTTGAGCAAAGCCTCGGCGCGCTCGCGGGCCTCGGGTATGGGCGTGCGGCCGATCAGCAGCGGCATGCACACGTTCTCCATGGCGGTGAACTCGGGCAACAGGTGGTGGAACTGGTAGACGAAGCCCAGTTCACGGTTACGCAGCAGGCCACGGGCACGCTCGCCCAGCGCCGACAGTTCTTCGCCGGCCAGCCAGACACTGCCTTGGGTGGGCCGGTCGAGCCCGCCCAGCAGGTTGAGCAAGGTACTCTTGCCCGAGCCGGAACTGCCGACGATGGCCACTCGCTCACCGGCATGCAGTTCGAGGTTCAACCCGGACAACACCTGCACCGACTCCGGGCCCTCCTCGTAGGACTTGCCCAGGTTGCGGCAACTCAGAACGGCTTTATCACTCATGCGCGACTCACTCATAACGTAGCGCCTCTGCAGGCTGGGTGCGGGCCGCACGCCAGGCCGGGTACAGGGTGGCGAAGAAACTCAGGACCAGCGCCGCACCGCAGACCATGTACACGTCATTGGCCTGGATCTGCGACGGCAGGTAATCGATGAAATACACATCGGCGTTGAGGAACTTGTGCCCGATCAGCTTCTCGATGCCGGCGATCACCGCGCTGACATTGAGCGCGGCGATAATCCCGACCACGGCGCCGATCAAGGTGCCGATCACCCCGATCACCGTGCCCTGGACCATGAAGATGGCCATGATCTGCCCCGGCGTGGCACCGAGGGTACGCAGGATGGCGATATCGCCGCGCTTGTCGTTGACCACCATCACCAGGGTCGAAATGATGTTGAATGCCGCCACGGCCACGATCAGCAGCAACAGCAGGCCGATCATGGCTTTTTCCATGCGAATGGCCTGGTACAGGTTGCCGTGGGTGCGGGTCCAGTCGCGGCTGTAGAATTCCTGGTCACCCAGGCGCTGGGCGATCTCCCAGGCCACGCGCGGGGCCTGGAACAGGTCGTCGAACTTGAGGCGCAGGCCCTGCACCTGGTCGGCCTTCCAGCGGTGCAGGCGCGACAGGTCGGCGATATTGGTCAGGCCCAGGTAGCCATCGATCTCGCCGGCGCCGACGTGGAAGGTGCCGACCACGGTGAAGCGCTTCATGCGCGGGAACATGCCGGCCGGCGTGACGCTGACTTCGGGGGCGACGAAGGTGAGTTTGTCGCCGATGGCCACCCCCAGCTTTGCCGCAGCCTTGTCGCCGATCATGATGCCCCACTCGCCCGGCGCCAGTTGCTCCAGGCGCCCTTGCAGGATGAAGTTGTCGATGATCGACACCTCACGCTCGCGCGCAGGGTCTATGCCATTGAGCAAAACCTTCTGCACCTTGCCATCGTGAGTCAGCAGGCCCTGCATCTGGGTGTAGGGCGCAACTGCCACCACCTGCGGATTCTGCTTTACTTGTTTGGCAAGGGCTGGCCAGTCGTTGACGGGCTGGCCGCTTTCGAGCGTGGCGTGGGGAATCATGCCCAGCACGCGGGTACGCATCTCGTGGTCGAAGCCGTTCATGACCGAAAGCACCACGATCATGACCACCACGCCCAGGGCGAGGCCGATCATCGAGGTCAGGGAAATGAACGAGACGAAGTGATTGCGGCGCTTGGCACGGGTGTAACGCGTACCGATGAATGCGAAAAGAGGTCTGAACATGTCGGGGCTTGTTCGGATGAAAGGGAACGTCCTTGTGGCGAGGCGCCTACGGCGGCTTTACACTCGGACCACCGCCGCTACCATGGGTTCGCCATGACGACATTAGACGAAGAAGATCGCCGCGAATACTACCGCATCGAAGACCGGATCGCACTGGAAATCAGTCCCTTGAGCGCGGCCGAAGCCCTTGAGACAGAACTGTTGCAAGATGAGTCCCCGCTGTTCAACCTGCTCAGCGAACTGCACCTGTCCGACTTCGAGTCCCAGCACCTGCTGCGCCAGCTGAGCGAGAAGGACCGCACCCTGGCCGCCTTCCTGCGCGCCCAGAACAAACGCCTGGACCTGCTCAGCGCCGTGGTTGCGCAGACCCTGATCGGTGAAATCGGCAAGCCTCAGGCAGTGGTCATCTCCGAAGGGGGCATCGAATTCGCCCAGGCCAAGCACATCGCCCCTGGCACGCGAGTGAAGGTAAAGATGGTGCTCATGCCCCGCGCCCATGGCCTGTTGCTGCGAGGCCGGGTGACCCATTGCGATCCTCGACCGGACGGCACCTACGAGGTTGGCACCGAATTCACCGACATGACCGACGCCCAGCGCCAGTTGCTGGCCCGCTACATCCTGCAGCGCCAGCAGCAGCAACGGCGCCAGCAGCTGGAACAGAACCCACCCTCCTCCTGAGCCTGACACTCTTTTGAACTGAAGGAACGAACGTGACCCTGATCTATGGCCACCGCGGCGCCAAGGGCGAAGCACCCGAGAACACCCTGACCAGCTTCCGCCAGTGCCTGTCCCACGGCGTCACCCGCTGCGAACTGGACCTGCACCTGTCCGCCGACAACGAGTTGATGGTCATCCACGACCCCACCCTCAAGCGCACGACCGGACGACGGGGCAAAGTGGTGGAACACACCGCTGACGAACTGGTTACCTACGATGCCCGTAAAGGTGGCCCTGGCCATGTGCAGCCCTGCCCTATCCCGCGCCTGGAAGAGCTGTTCGAGAAATGCGCCTTCGAGCACTGGCAACTGGAAGTGAAAAGCGCATCGCGCACCCGCGCCGCCACCACCGTGCTGGCCATTCGCGAGCTGGCCCAGCAATACGGCATGCTGGACAAGGTAACCATCACCTCGAGTTCACGCGAAGTACTGGGCGCCGCACAGGAACTGGTCCCGGACGTGAAGCGCGGCCTGGTCGCCGAGTACGCCTGGCTCGACCCGCTGAAGGTCGCGCAGAACTACGGCTGCGAAATGCTGGCGCTCAACTGGACGCTGTGCACCCCTGAGCGTCTGATCAAAGCGCAGAACCAGGGCTTGCACGTATCGGTGTGGACGGTCAACGAGCCGGCACTGATGCGCCGGCTCGCTGATTTTGGCGTGGACAGCCTGATTACAGACTTTCCCGGTTTGGCCAAGACCACCCTCGGGTAGGGCTGAAATCGGTCTCCCCGACCGGCTCAGGCCACCGGCCGGAGCCGCTCAAAAAAGCCGGTTCAGGCCGTCGTAGGCAGCTACCCGATAGGCTTCGGCCATGGTCGGGTAGTTGAACGTGGTGTTGACGAAGTACTTCAGATTGTTCTGCTCACCTGGCTGGTTCATGATCGCCTGACCGATGTGAACGATCTCCGAAGCCTGGTAGCCGAAGCAGTGCACACCCAGGATCTCCAGGGTTTCACGGTGGAACAGGATCTTCAACATGCCCTGCGGCTCACCGGCGATCTGCGCACGGGCCATGCTCTTGAAGAAGGCCTTGCCCACTTCGTACGGCACCTTGGCCTGGGTCAGTTCCTGCTCGTTCTTGCCGATCGAGCTGATCTCCGGAATGGTGTAGATACCGGTCGGCACGTCATCGACGAAGCGCCAGCTGCCGTTGTCGACGATGCTGCCGGCCGCCGAACGGCCCTGGTCGTGGGCGGCACTGGCCAGGCTCGGCCAGCCGATCACGTCACCGGCACCGTAGATGTTAGGTACGCTGGTGCGGTAGGCCTCGTCGACCTCGATCTGGCCACGGCTGTTGACCTTGATGCCAATGTTTTCCAGGCCCAGCTTGTCGGTGTTGCCGGTACGGCCGTTACACCACAGCAAGGCGTCGGCCTTGATCTTCTTGCCCGACTTCAGGTGCAGGATCACACCGTTGTCCAGGCCCTCGACCCGCTCGTACTCCTCATTGTGGCGCACGGTGATGTTGTTGTTGCTGAAGTGATAGCTCAGCGCCTGGGAAATTTCCGAGTCCAGGAAGCTCAGTAGCTGGCCACGGTTGTCGACCAGCTCAACCAGTACGCCAAGACCGCTGAAGATCGAGGCGTATTCGCAACCGATGACACCGGCACCGTAGACGATCAGCTTGCGTGGGGTGTGGCTCAGGCTGAGGATGGTGTCGCTGTCGTAGACGCGTGGGTGGTGGAAGTCGATGTCGGCTGGGCGGTACGGGCGCGAGCCGGTGGCGATGATGATGTGCTTGGCCACCAGTTTCTCGACTACGCCGTTGGGGCAAACCACCTCGACGGTCTGCTCGTCGGCGAAGCTGCCGGTGCCGACGAAGACATCGACACGGTTGCGGGCGTAGTAGCCGGTACGCGACGCGACCTGCTTGGAAATCACTTTCTCGGCGCTCTTGAGCACGTCCGGGAAGGAGAACCAACGTGGCTCACCGATGGCGCGGAACATCGGATTGGTGTTGAACTGCATGATCTGCCGCACCGAGTGACGCAGTGCCTTGGACGGGATGGTGCCCAGGTGGGTGCAGTTGCCGCCGACCTGACGACGGCTGTCGACCATTGCCACCTTGCGCCCTGCTTTGGCGGCATTCATTGCCGCGCCTTCTCCGGCCGGGCCGGAACCCAGCACCACTACGTCGTAGTTGTAGACAGCCATGCGTACTCCTTCAGAACTGGCCCGCGGGTCACGGTGGCTCGCGGGGCTCGATCATGCCGCCGAGGCGCCATGAAAAAATTCGGGTGCAGTCTAATCAAGCGTGAACGCCGCGAACATTAACCCTTGGTCGCGTCGTAGGCTATTTTTACCTGCACTACATGTCGTTCACCGACTCCGTGGCGCCGATCATCCGTCCTTGTGCTTTCACTCGCCTTTCACCGCCCGTTCGAACGCAGGCGTAGCTCGGGAGACGAAGCCACCCTCTGCCCGAGTCACCAATACCGCCGCCAACTCATGAGCCACGGCGAAGTCCCAACCGCGCTCAGGCCCAAGAATCAACAGCAGGGTCGAATAACCGTCCGCTTGCAGGGCCGAGGCATCGAGCACGGTGACTGCCGCGAGACTGTGATCGACCGGGCGCCCGAGACGCGCATCGAAGGTGTGCGAATAGCGGCGGCCATTCTGCTCGAAATAGTGGCGATAGTCACCCGAGGTCGACACGGCAAGGCCGTTGACGGGAATGATCTGGCGGGCAATCTGGCGATCTTCACGGGGCAGTTCGAGGGCGATGCGCCAGGCACTGCCATCGGGCTTGTGGCCCACCGCCTTGAGCTCCCCGGTGGCCTCGGCGATGAAGTTGCCGATACCCATGGCGCGCAGGCGCTCGGCGATCAGGTCGACCGCATGGCCAGCGGCGATGCTGTTGAAGTCCACTTGCACCGGGGCATCCTTGCACAGGGCCTGGCCATCGATGTGCAGGTGGCGATAACCCACACGCTGGCGAGCCTGGGCCAGAGCCTGCGGGTCCGGCACCTGCTCGGCCCGTGCCTGCGGGCCGAAGCCCCAGAGGTCGAGCAGCGGCTCGACCGTAAGGTCGAAGGCTCCCGCGCTCTGTTCGGCGAGGCGCTGACCGAGGGCGACCAACTCCAGCATGTCAGGCGGCAGTGCCAAGCACTGGTTGGCCGGGAGCTGGTTGAAGCGGCTGACGGTGGAGTCGCCCCGGTAGGTCGAGTAGTGCTGGTCGACGCCCTGCAAAAGGGTCTCGACCGCTGCCTGCACCTGCGCAGGCGCCGGGCCGCCGGGTTCGCGAACGTACTGGATGCTGTAGCTGCTGCCCATGGTCGGGCCGCTCAGGCGCTCCAGGGTCGGCCCCTGGTCGCAGGCGGTGAGGAGCATCAGGATGAACAAAAGGGCTGTACGCAAGGTTGGGTTCTCGATTGCCTGCACCGACCTTATCGTCAGCCAGCTGACTGACGATAAGACCGGTACAAACACAATAAATGCAGGCCAAAAAAAACGGGAACCCGAAGGTTCCCGTTTTTTCATTGCCTTACAAGCGGATCAGCGCGGAAACGCTGGCGGGTTCACACCGGCCATCTCTTCCATCACGCGAACCACCTGGCAGCTGTAACCGAACTCGTTGTCGTACCAGACGTACAGGACAACACGGTTGTCGTTGCAAATGGTGGCTTCGGCATCGACCACACCGGCGTGGCGCGAACCCACGAAGTCGGTCGAAACCACTTCCTGGGAGCTGACGTAGTCGATCTGCTTGTGCAGTTCCGAGTGCATGGCGGTCTGGCGCAGGTACTCGTTGATTTCGTCGCGGCTGGTGGCCTTTTCCAGGTTCAGGTTCAGGATGGCCATCGAGACGTTCGGCGTCGGCACGCGAATGGCGTTGCCGGTCAGCTTGCCCTTGAGCACTGGCAGGGCCTTGGCGGCGGCAGTGGCGGCACCGGTCTCGGTGATGACCATGTTCAGCGGCGCGGCGCGGCCACGACGGCTGCCCTTGTGGAAGTTGTCGATCAGGTTCTGGTCGTTGGTGAACGAGTGAACGGTTTCGACGTGACCGTTGACGATACCGTACTGGTCGTTGACAGCCTTGAGCACCGGCACGATGGCGTTGGTGGTGCAGGAGGCAGCCGAGATGATCTTGTCATCGGCGGCGATGTCGCCATGGTTGATGCCGTGAACGATGTTCTTCAGCGCGCCCTTGCCAGGTGCGGTGAGGATCACGCGCTCGATGCCTTTGCACTGCAGGTGCTGGCCCAGACCTTCGGCGTCACGCCATTTACCGGTGTTGTCGACCAGCAGGGCGTTTTCGATACCGTACTGGGTGTAGTCGATCGAGGCCGGATCGTTGGAGTAGATCACCTGGATCAGGTTGCCGTTGGCAGTGATGGTGTTGTTGGCTTCATCGATGGTGATGGTGCCATCGAACGGGCCGTGCACCGAGTCACGACGCAACAGGCTGGCACGCTTGACCAGATCGTTCTCGGCGCCTTTGCGCACGACGATGGCGCGCAGGCGCAGGCCGTCGCCGCCACCGGTTTTCTCGATCAGGATGCGCGCCAGCAGGCGGCCGATGCGGCCGAAGCCGTACAGCACGACGTCGGTGCCCTTACGCGCCGAAGCGTTCTGCTGGCCAACCACTTCAGCCAGCTCTTCACGCACGAACTGCTCGGCGCTGCGGCCGTTGCCTTCCTGCTTGAACTTGTTGGCCAGCTTGCCCAGGTCGACCGAAGCGGCGCCCAGTTTCAGCTCGCTCATGGCCTTGAGCAGGGGGAATGTCTCGTGGACGGACAGTTCGGTCTCGTCGGTTTGACGGTGACGCGCAAAGCGGTGGGCTTTGAGGATCGAGATAACCGAACGGTTGATCAGGCTACGGCCATAGATCGAGCTCACCACGTTGTTGTTGCGGTAGAGCTGACCGATAAGCGGGATCATCGCTTCAGCAAGAGCTTCACGATCGATCCACTCACCAAGACACTGGTCGGGCTTCTGAGTCACGGGAACCTTCCACATGTAGGGACAGAAAAAAGGGGCTACATTATGACGCCCCAACGCGTATCGGGCAATGAGCGCCTGTCGCCGACGCCAGAGCGAGTGTTCATGGCCTTTCGAGCCTGACAGCACGCACCGGCACCGGTACAATTGATCTCTTTGCCGCAACGCTTGGAGTGCAATCTCCCGTGTCAGTTCTGCGCCTACCGCAAATGTCGGCCACGGCCGGCAAACAAACCTGGGGCAACTTGCCCGGTGCCGCCCTCAGCCTTGCCATTGCCGAAGCCGCCAGCAACGCTGGTCGCTTCACCCTTTTGCTGACGGCCGACAGCCAGGCCGCCGACCGTCTGGAGCAAGAGCTGCGTTTCTTCGCGCCGGACTTGCCAGTGCTGCCTTTCCCTGACTGGGAAACCCTGCCGTACGACCTGTTCTCGCCGCACCAGGACATCATTTCCCAGCGTATCGCCAGCCTCTACCAGTTGCCTGAACTGGACCACGGCATTCTCGTGGTGCCGATCACCACGGCCCTGCACCGCCTGGCGCCGACCCGCTTCCTGCTGGGCAGCAGCCTGGTGCTGGACATCGGCCAGAAAGTGGATGTCGAGCAGATGCGCACGCGCCTGGAAGCCACCGGCTACCGCTGCGTCGACACCGTCTACGAGCACGGCGAGTTCGCCGTGCGGGGTGCCTTGATCGACCTGTTCCCGATGGGCAGCAAACTGCCCTATCGCATCGACCTGTTCGACGATGAAATCGAAACCCTGCGCACCTTCGACCCGGAAACCCAGCGCTCGATCGACAAGGTGGACTCGATTCGCCTGCTGCCGGCCCGCGAGTTCCCGATGCAAAAGGACGAAGTGACCCGTTTCAAGGCCCGCTTCCGCGAGCGTTTCGACGTCGATTTTCGCCGCAGCGCGATCTTCCAGGACCTCACCAGCGGCATCATCCCCGCGGGTATCGAGTATTACCTGCCGCTGTTCTTCGAAGAAACCTCCACCCTTTTCGACTACCTGCCGGACGACACTCAAGTGTTCTCGCTGCCGGGTGTCGAGCAGGCCGCCGAACACTTCTGGAACGATGTCCGCGGCCGTTATGAAGAACGCCGTGGCGACCTGACCCGCCCGCTGCTGCCGCCAGCCGAACTGTTCCTGCCGGTCGAGGACTGCTTCGCCCGCCTCAAGCAGTGGCCGCGCGTCGTGGCAAGTACCGACGATGTAGAACCAGGCGCCGGCCGTGAGCGTTTCCCCGCCCGCGCCTTGCCCAACCTGGCCATCGAAGCCAAGGCCAACCAACCGCTGGCCGAACTGGCCAACTTCCTGGACCAGTTCCCTGGCCGGGTCCTGTTCACCGCTGAATCGGCAGGCCGCCGTGAAGTCCTGCTGGAACTGCTTGAGCGCCTGAAGCTGCGCCCGGAGACGGTCGAAAGCTGGGCCGAATTCATCACCGGCAGCGAGCGCCTGGCGATCACCATCGCCCCGCTCGATGACGGCCTGCTGCTGGACGACCCTGCCGTGGCGCTGATTGCCGAGAGCCCGCTGTTCGGCCAGCGCGTCATGCAGCGCCGGCGTCGCGAGAAACGCGGCGAGGCGGCCAACGATGCAGTCATCAAGAACCTCACCGAGCTGCGCGAAGGTGCGCCAGTGGTGCATATCGACCACGGCGTGGGTCGCTACCTGGGCCTGGCAACCCTGGAAATCGACGGCCAGGCCGCCGAATTCCTGACCCTGGAATACGCCGAGGGCGCCAAGCTCTATGTGCCGGTGGCCAACCTGCACCTGATCGCCCGTTACACCGGCAGCGATGATGCCCTGGCACCGTTGCACCGACTCGGCTCCGAAGCCTGGCAGAAAGCCAAGCGCAAAGCCGCCGAACAGGTGCGCGACGTGGCGGCCGAACTGCTCGACATCTATGCCCGCCGCGCCGCGCGCAAAGGCTATGCGTTCGCCGACCCGGCCGCCGACTACGCCACCTTCAGCGCCGGCTTCCCGTTCGAGGAAACCCCCGACCAGCAAGCCGCCATCGAAGCCGTACGCGCCGACATGCTGGCCGCCAAGCCCATGGATCGCCTGGTGTGCGGCGACGTCGGCTTCGGCAAGACCGAAGTGGCCATGCGCGCAGCCTTCATCGCGGTGCACAGTGGTCGCCAGGTGGCAGTGTTGGTGCCCACTACCCTGCTCGCCCAGCAGCACTACAACAGCTTCCGCGACCGCTTCGCCGACTGGCCGGTAACCGTGGAGGTCATGAGCCGCTTCAAGTCGGCCAAGGAAGTGGCGGCAGCGGCGGCTGATCTGGCCGAAGGCAAGATCGACATCCTGATCGGCACGCACAAACTGCTCCAGGACGATGTGCGCTTCAAGGACCTAGGCCTGGCCATCATCGATGAAGAACACCGTTTCGGCGTTCGCCAGAAAGAACAGCTCAAGGCCCTGCGTAGCGAGGTGGACATTCTCACCCTGACCGCCACGCCAATTCCGCGCACGTTGAACATGGCGGTGTCCGGCATGCGCGACCTGTCGATCATCGCCACCCCGCCGGCCCGCCGGTTGTCGGTGCGCACCTTCGTCATGGAGCAGAACAAGAGCACGGTGAAGGAGGCACTGCTGCGCGAGCTGCTGCGCGGCGGCCAGGTCTACTACCTGCACAACGATGTGAAAACCATCGAGAAATGCGCCGCCGACCTGGCCGAACTGGTGCCCGAGGCACGGATCGGCATCGGCCACGGGCAAATGCGCGAACGCGAACTCGAACAGGTGATGAGCGACTTCTACCACAAGCGCTTCAACGTGCTGATCGCCTCGACCATCATCGAGACCGGCATCGACGTGCCCAGCGCCAACACCATCGTCATCGAACGCGCCGACAAGTTCGGCCTGGCCCAGTTGCATCAGTTGCGCGGCCGGGTTGGTCGTAGTCACCACCAAGCCTATGCCTACCTGCTGACGCCACCACGCCAGCAGATCAGCGCCGATGCCGAGAAGCGCCTGGAAGCCATTGCCAATACCCAGGACCTGGGCGCCGGCTTCGTGCTGGCCACCAACGACCTGGAGATTCGCGGTGCCGGCGAACTGCTGGGCGAAGGTCAGAGCGGTCAGATCCAGGCAGTCGGCTTCACCCTGTACATGGAAATGCTCGAACGGGCGGTCAAGGCCATTCGCAAGGGCACCCAACCGAACCTGGAGCAGCCATTGGGCGGTGGTCCGGAGATCAACCTGCGCCTGCCGGCGTTGATACCCGAAGACTACCTGCCCGACGTACATGCCCGCCTGATCCTCTACAAGCGCATCGCTTCGGCCGCTGACGAGGAGGGTCTGAAGGACCTGCAAGTGGAAATGATCGACCGCTTCGGCCTGCTGCCGGAGCCGACCAAGAACCTCATGCGCCTGACTCAGCTCAAGCTGCATGCCGAGAAGCTGGGCATCAAGAAAGTCGATGCCGGCCCCAACGGCGGCAAACTCGAGTTCGAGGCCGAGACCCCTGTCGACCCACTGACCCTGATCAAGCTGATTCAACGCCAGCCCAAACGCTATAAGTTCGAAGGCGCGACCCAGTTCCGCTTCCTGGTTCCGATGGAACGCCCCGACGAACGCTTCAACACCCTGGAGGCGCTGTTCGAGCGCCTGACACCACAGCCTGCTTAAGGAATATCCATGCGTGCCATCCGTTGCCTGACCTTGCTGCTGACGCTGTTCGCGCCGGCCGCCTTCGCCGAAGGCCTGTATCAGGTGGAAATGATTCTGGTGCGGCAGAACAACGTGCCCGCCTTCACCAGCCCGTTCGCCCCGGAAGACTGGAGCGCTGGCGCCCCGCGCCTGGAAAAGGACGACGAGCGTCGGGTCGCCCTGGACGATGAGGTGACCCGGCTCGAAGCCACCCCGAACTACACCGTGCTGTTGCACAAGGCGTGGCAACAGCAGGTGGGCAGCGAGCCCAGCCGTATCGCGCTGGGCACGGGCAAAGAGCAGTTCGGCCACTTCCCCATCGAAGGCAACCTGAGCATCACCGAAGGCCGCTTCATCACTGTCGAGGCCAACTTCTGGGTCAACCAGCTCGATGGCAACGGCAACGTGCTGCAGAGCGAACAATTCAAGCAGAGCAACAGCAATGTGAAAGGCGGCCAACTGACCTTCCTCGATGGCGGCCACCTGGCAGTGCTGCTGAAGGTCACGCCTCCGGGCACACCGAAGATGCCGGTCATGGACCCGGAGATGATGGAGCAGTGATGTGAACGCGGGTGACGCAGAAGAATTGCTCAGGGCCTATCCGCACTGGGTCGATCACTTCGATCCCGGCGCGCTGAGCCGCGGTCGCGCATATGCCGCGCAGGAGCGAACCCGCATTCTGTCGCAGGATGCCACGTCCATCGAGTCGACCTGCAAAGGCTCGTCAGGGCAAACGTACACCCAGATAATCAAGCTGTTCGCGCATGCCGGAGAGCTGCGCATTCTCGGCAGTTGCAGTTGCCCGGTGCGCCTGAACTGCAAGCACTGCGTCGCCGCCTTGCTGCTCGTACAGGACGGCGCCAGCGGTCTCGCCCCCTCCATGACCCGCGAACAAGCCGCACTCTCGCTGCCCCCTGATCTCAACCAGTGGGTGCAGGCACTGGAGACCCCCGCCAAACCGGTGAGTGCTCCGGCACCGGCGCGCAAGGGGCCGGCCATCTATTACCGGGTCTACAAAGACCGCGAACAATGCCGAATGGAAGTGCTCAAAGGCACCCGCCAGGCAGACGACACGCTCAAGCTGGCCCGAATCACGTCGCTGCCTGAACTGATCTACTATACCCCCCGCTACGTGACCGAGGACGACGGCCGCTTGTTGCGCCTGATCGATGCACGCACGCAGTCCGTGACGCCGGTGGTCGAGCTGGAAGGCAAGCAGGGCGCAGAGCTGTTCGGCTACGCCCTGGCGACTGGGCGCCTACTCTACGAGCAGGACCCATCGCCACTGCTTGGCGGCCCGAAGCTGCACGCTGAATTTCGCTGGGTAAGGCTGGAAAACGGCAGTTACCGGGGCGCCTGGTACCACGATGAGCACCTGCAACTTCAGGCAATTCCGATCGAGCCACTGTATTACGTGGACCGGCAGTCGCACCGCTGCGGCATACTCGACCACGACCTTGACCCCTTCATTGCCAGCCAGCTCGCCCGTGCACCCACGGTCCCCGAACACCTCGTCGTGCCCTTGAGCCATCGCCTGAATGCCCTGAACCGCCAGGTTCCAACACCCACCGCTGTCAGCAGCGAACAGATCGAAGATATTTCACCACGCGGTCGACTGACCCTCGGCAGCCTCGAATTCAGCGCCTACATGCCCAAGACCGGTCGCATGCAGCGCCAGATGCAACACCGCGCAGCCCTGTCGTTCGACTATGACGGCCTGCGCGCCAGCGGCAGCGACGAAAAGCCTCTGACTCGCCTGGTGGACGCCACCAGCCAACGCATCCGCCGCCAGCCCCAGGCTGAGCAAGCCCTGCGCAAGACCGTGCGGGACCTCGGTTTCAAGGCCGCCACCCGGCAGAGCAAAGCCCTGCCCGACAGTGCCGGCGAGATGCTGCAATTGCCGGACGACGAAGCCTGGCTGCGCTTTGCCCGCGATGGCCTGCCGCGCCTTCGCGAGGCGGGCTGGGAAATCGACATCCACCGCGATTTCGCCTTCAGCCTGCACGAGGTGGACGACTGGTACGCCACCATCGACGAAGCCCCAGGCCATGAGTGGTTCGACCTGGAGCTGGGGATCGTGGTCGATGGTCAGCGCCACAGCCTGTTGCCGATCGTGCTGCAACTGCTGCGCAGCAATCCTGAGCTGCTGCGCCCAGCCGAACTGGCCCGCCGCAGCGACGACGAGCACCTGCTGATCGACCTCAACCGAGGGCGGCTGGACAGCCCGGCGCTGCGCGTCGCCCTGCCCTACGGTAGGATCAAGGCCGTGATGGGCACCTTGGGTGAGCTGTACCTGCACGAGGACACCGCCGGCCCGGCACTGCGCCTGGACCGCGCCGACGCTGCACGCCTGAACGACATCGCCGATCTGCCACTGCACTGGGAAGGCGGCGAACACGTACGTGACCTGGGCCGGCGCCTGCGCGATGCCCGTGACCTGCAAGTCGCGCCGCCCCGCGAGCTCAACGCCACCTTGCGTCCTTATCAGCAGCAGGGCCTGAACTGGATGCAGGCCCTGCGCGAGATGGGTACCGGCGGGATCCTGGGTGACGACATGGGCCTGGGCAAGACGCTACAGACCCTGGCCCACCTGCTGCTGGAAAAACAGTCCGGGCGCCTGACCTCCCCCGCCCTGGCGGTGATGCCGACCAGCCTGGTGCCCAACTGGCTCGACGAGGCCCAGCGCTTCGCCCCCAGCCTGCGGGTACTGGCCCTTCACGGCCCCGGACGCAGCAAGCACTTCGCCTCTCTGCATGAATACGACTTGGTATTGACCACTTACGCCCTGGTGCCGCGCGACCTGGAACACCTGCGCGGGCAACCTTGGGCGGTCCTGGTGCTCGACGAAGCACAGAACATCAAGAGCAGCACCAGCAAGGCCGCCCAGTCGGTGTGCGAGCTGCAAGCCAGCCAGCGCCTGTGCCTGACCGGTACGCCCATGGAAAACAACCTGGGCGAGCTATGGTCGCTATTCCACTTCTTGATGCCCGGCTGGCTGGGCGACCTCAAGCGTTTCAACCAGGACTACCGCACCCCGATCGAGCGTCAGGGCGACAGCGAGCGCATGACCCACCTGGCCAATCGTGTTCGCCCGTTCCTGCTGCGCCGGACCAAGGAGCAGGTAGCCACCGAGCTGCCCGCCAAGACCGAGATGGTCCACTGGGTCGAGCTCAGCGACGCCCAGCGCGACACCTATGAAGCCGTGCGGGTGGCGATGGACAAGAAGGTCCGCGAGGAAATCGCCCGCAGCGGCGCGGCGCGCAGCCAGATCGTGATCCTCGATGCCTTGCTCAAGCTGCGCCAGGTGTGCTGTGACTTGCGCCTGGTCAAAGGTGTGGAGGCCAAGGCCAACCAGGCCGACAAAGGCAAACTCGGCGCCTTGATGGAAATGCTCGAAGAACTGCTGAGCGAAGGCCGTCGTGTGCTGCTGTTCTCGCAGTTCACCTCGATGCTGGCGCTGATCGAGCAGGAGCTTGCGAAACGCGATATCCGCTACAGCCTGCTGACCGGCGATACCCGAGATCGCCGCGCTCCGGTCAAGCAGTTCCAGGACGGTGACAGCGACGTATTCCTGATCAGCCTGAAGGCCGGCGGTACAGGGCTTAACCTAACTGCCGCAGACACGGTGATTCACTATGACCCTTGGTGGAACCCCGCCAGCGAGAACCAGGCCACCGACCGCGCCTACCGCATTGGCCAGGACAAACCGGTGTTCGTATTCAAGCTGATCACCCGGGGTACCGTGGAAGAGAAGATCCAGCAACTGCAGCAGGAGAAGGCGGCGCTTGCGTCCGGCTTGCTCGACGGCGGCCAGGCCGGGCAGTGGCGCCTGGGGGATGACGAGATCGAGGCGCTGTTCGCACCGTTGCCAGGCAAACGCGGGCGCTAAGCTTCTGGGGCCGCTACGCAGCCCCTTCGCGACACGAGGCCGCTCCCACAGCGATAGCGCAAACCGTGGGATGTCGCAAGCGACGCCTCAGTCGACCAGCTGTGCCTCTTTCAGTGCGCCGAGTGCCTCCCGCCAACGAGGCTGCTGGCGGTAATCGGTCCGGGCAAAGCCCTGCCCACGCATCCGCGCGATCCGTGGCGATGGCTTCACCTTGAGCCGCTGCGCCGCACTCAACGCCAGTTCAGCCGACGCGCGGTCATTGCACACCAGACCCATGTCGCAACCGGCGCTCAGTGCCGCTTCGATGCGGTTGGCGGCATCCCCGACCACATGCGCGCCGGCCATGGACAGGTCGTCACTGAAGATCACACCCTGGAAGCCCAGCTCGCCGCGCAGGATGTCTTGCAACCAGCGGCGCGAGAAGCCGGCCGGCTGGTTATCCACCTGCGGGTAGATCACATGGGCAGGCATCACGGCGGCAAGCTGGCTGCCCAAGCGGGTGAATGGCAGCAAGTCAGCCTGGCGCAATTGCTCGAGGCTACGCTCGTCGGTGGGGATAGCCACATGGGAGTCGGCCTCGGCCCAGCCGTGCCCAGGGAAGTGCTTGCCACAGGCCGCCATGCCTGCGGCATTCATGCCACGGATGAAGGCACCAGCCAATTGCGTGGCGCGTTGCGGGTCACCTTCGAAGGCGCGGCTGCCGACCACTGCGCTGCGCTGGTGATCCAGGTCGAGCACCGGCGCGAAACTGAGGTCCAGGCCAACCGACAGGACCTCGGTGGCCATCAGCCACCCGCACTGTTCGGCCAGGTACTCGGCATTGGCGTTATCGGCAATCGCACGCATGGCCGGCAAGCGCACGAACCCCTGACGCAGGCGTTGAACGCGACCGCCCTCCTGATCGACCGCCAGGATCAGGTCGGGACGAATGGCGCGGATCGACGCACACAATTCACGCACCTGACGGGGGTTTTCGACATTGCGCGCAAAGATGATCAAGCCAGCCACTTCGGGCTGGCGCAGGAGATGTCGGTCCTCGGCGGTCAGCCATTTACCGGCAATATCCACCATCAGAGAGCCTTGCAGGCTGACGGTCATAAGGAATCCTTCATTGAAGACTGAGAGAAGCCCACTGGGGGCAGGCAGCCTCTTCGATACGCACCGGGCAATGGGCCGGCACTCGGTCGAACAGGTCAAGCAAATCCGTGTTGCGCAGGCGTATGCAGCCATGTGACAACGGTACGCGCAAGGGTTCGATGTCCGGCGTCCCGTGCAGGTAAATGTAGCGACGAAACGTGTCGACACCGCCCCGGCGGTTGAAGCCAGGCTCGCATCCACTGAGCCACAAGATGCGGGTCAGGATCCAGTCACGCCCAGGACACTGCTCGTGCAGCGCTGGCGTCCAGACCTCACCGGTCCAGCGTCGCCCGCTCAACACCGCATTGAGCGGCAAACCCGCACCGATCTTCGCACGCACTTGATGCAGGCCACGCGGCGTACAGCCGGAGCCATTGCGCTCACCCGCGCCGTTACGTGCCGTGGAAACATCGAGACGAACCCGCAATTGCCCACGGACGAAGCCGTAGAGGCGCTGGTCGGTCAGGGAAATGTGCAGAAAGTCGAGGTCAGGCATGGGCGCTAGCTTAGCCGAAGCGCCCTGCCCCGCCCAGTGTTCAGGCCTTGGCGGTGGCGTTCTTGCTGCGTGGACGCAGCTGAGCGCTGGCCATGGCCTCGTCGGTGACGCCACTGTCGGCACGCATGCCGGCCGCCAGGAACGGCACCATCAGGCGCATGACTTGTTCGATCGAGGTATTGATGCCGAAATCGGTTTCGGCAATGGCCCGCAGTGCCTTGATACCCGACATGCTGAAGGCCGCGGCACCGAGCATGAAATGCACACGCCAGAATAGCTCCAGCGGCGGGATGCGCGGTGCAGCCTCGTTGACCAGCAGCATGTAGCGGCGGAACACCTTGCCATACATGTCCTCGAGGTAGCGGCGCAGGTGCCCCTGGCTCTGGCTGAAGGCCAGGCCCAGCAGGCGCATGAAGATAGAGAGGTCGTTGTTGCTGCGCGGCTGCACGGCAAGCGCCTGCTCCACCAGCATCTCCAGCAGTTCTTCGAGCGAGGGTTTCTGTTCAGGCCGGGCCTGGCGACGCTCCAGCTCGCGCTCGAGGCTGGCGCAGAACGGGCCCAGGAAGCGCGAGAACACCGCCTGGATCAGGGCCTTCTTGGAACCGAAGTGGTAGTTGACCGCGGCCAGGTTGACGCCAGCCTTGCTGGTGATCAGCCGCAGCGAGGTTTCGGCGAATCCCCTCTCTGCGAACAGCTGCTCGGCAGCATCGAGAATGCGTTCAACGGTTTCCGATTGGGCCATGACTACTCCGCCAGACAAACAGGTGTTTGAAACATACGTTTCAGGCCTGTTTATGTCAAGGCTCGCTGACCGTGCGGTCGCCATTAAAACACAGCTTCGCCCTACACGCTGAAGGCCACGCTGCCCGCCACGCCCAGCGCCTCATGCAGCACATTGCCAGCCTTTTCCGCGTGCACAACGCTTGCAGTGGGCCAGCCACTGTATATAATCCCAGTCACTGTATAAAAAGACAGAGCGCTCGCCATGTTGAAACTGACGTCACGCCAAGCCGAAATTCTGGCCTTCATCAAACGTTGCCTCGAAGACAACGGCTTCCCGCCGACGCGCGCGGAGATCGCTCAAGAGCTGGGCTTCAAGTCGCCCAACGCCGCCGAGGAACACCTCAAGGCCCTCGCCCGTAAAGGCGCGATCGAAATGACCCCTGGGGCCTCCCGCGGCATTCGTGTCCCTGGGTTCGAAGCCAAGGCAGAAGAAAACGGCCTGCCAATCATTGGCCGGGTCGCGGCCGGCGCACCGATTCTCGCCGAGCAGCATATCGAGCAATCCTGCAACATCAACCCTGCCTTCTTCCATCCACGCGCCGACTACCTGCTGCGCGTACATGGCATGAGCATGAAGGACATCGGCATTTTCGATGGCGACCTGCTCGCCGTCCATACCTGCCGTGAAGCCCGAAACGGCCAGATCGTCGTCGCCCGCATCGGTGACGAAGTAACGGTCAAGCGCTTCAAGCGTGAAGGCAGCAAAGTCTGGCTTATTGCCGAGAACCCCGAATTCGCCCCCATCGAAGTCGACCTGAAAGAACAGGAACTGGTTATCGAGGGCTTGAGTGTCGGCGTCATTCGCCGCTGATCCAGGAGGCGTCATGCAGCAGTCCATCCATGCACCCCAGCAAGTTCAGCTCCCGCTGTTCGAGGCTTTCCTCGCCCAGCCGGTATTGCCTGGCTTGAAGGCACAAGAGCCGGCGCGCAAGCACAGCCAACCCGAGCTGTTTAGCGAACTGTCACTGCGCGGCGCAGTTGGACACTGCCAAAACCTGCTGGCGCCTGTGCTACGCGAGCTGAGCGAAGAAGACGACGCCCGCTGGCTGACCCTGATCGCCCCACCCTCTAACCTGACCCAAGCCTGGCTGCGGGATGCAGGCCTCAACCGCGAACGCATTCTGCTGCTGCACCCTCGCGGCAACCAGAGCCCGCTGCAACTGGCCTGTGAAGCCCTGCGCCTTGGCCTTAGCCACACCGTAGTGAGCTGGCTAGGGAACATCAACGCCAGCGCACGCCAGCAATTGGTGCGCGCAGCCAACGCCGGAAACGCACAAAGCCTGAACATCCGCCTCGGCTGATGTTCAGGCTTTGCCTGTTACCTCACACCACACTCTTCGTTTAGTGCAGTACGCGCGGTCCTTCGTCGCGTTCGAGTTCGCCATCCATGAGACGACCTGCCATTTGCACGCCGACGCTCAGCATTGCCTTGGCGACTTCGACGTGCTGCCCCTGCAAGAACGCCTTGGCGTCCTCCGAGAAATCCAGGGTTACCAGAGAGCCTTCGTCCTCGGCACGACGCAGTTCGATCCGGCCATCAGGCAACTCGACAATTTCTAGAAAGGACGTTGACATATAGGGCTGTTCTCCTCGAAAGGCCAGCATTGTACCAGTCGAATCAGTGATCAGCACTCACTCAACGCGTCACGGAACCGTCTCACCAAGTCCTTAAGGTTGTTCCTCCAGCTTTCCAGGGTTGCTCTCGACAGCGCAGGTTGCTCGGGTTCGTCGAGATTGACAGCCTGGATCAGCGGTTGGGTGACGTCGGTTTTAGGGGTTTTCTTCGCGACCGGCGGTCGGAACAAATCGGCATAAGCACTGACCAGTTGCGCCAGCCAGGTTTCCCGCTGGCGCACCAGTTCGAGCATTTCAGCCACTTCAGGGATGGCGATGTCGTTCAGCGCATCGTCGGCGAGCGCCTGCTCGACCGAAGCCACTACCGGCAGGCGGTAGAAGCCGCCGATCTCGTGACACAGTCCCAGCAGCGCGCCATTGAGGTGAAACAACGCTGCCTCGCGTTCAGCCTGGACCAGGCCCTGGGCATTCATGGCCTGGCTCTGTTCGGCCTTGGCCATCGATTCGAGGGCGAGGCCGGCGAAGAACAGTTTCTGGTTGGTGCGGGTGTAGAGTTCCTGGGCCATTTCGAGTGCCCTCCCATAGGCTGCAAGGCATATTACTGCATCATAAATGATCAGGGCCGCAAAGCGGCCCCAATTACAGCACCGAGGAATCAGCGCTTGTCTTCGACTTTCCAGGTACTCCCGTCGTAAAACGCCTTCCAGCCGGTCGGCTTGCCATCGACCTCGGACTGCACGTATTGCTCCTTGGTCTTGCGGCTGTAGCGAATCACCGCTGGACGGCCTTCAGGGTCCTTCTGCGGCGCATCGCAGAGGAAGTGGTACTTAGGGTCGATCTCGTGCTTGTGTGGAACGATCTCCATCACCAGCGGGGCCCGGGTTTCGCGGTTCTTGGGGAACTGGCTGGCGGCCAGGAACAGCCCAGAAGCGCCGTCGCGCAGCACGTAGGTATCGTCGACCTTCTCGCACTTGAGCTCCGGCATGTCCACCTTATCCATCTTCGGTGGCGCCGCTTCGCCGCTCTTGAGCAGCTTGCGGGTGTTCTTGCACGAAGGATTGGTGCAACCGAAGAACTTGCCGAAACGGCCTGTCTTGAGCTGCATCTCGCTACCGCACTTGTCGCACTCCAGGCTCGGCCCTTCGTAGCCCTTGATCCGGTAGTTGCCTTCCTCGATCTCGTAGCCCGCACAGTCCGGGTTGTTACCGCAGATATGCAGCTTGTGCTTTTCGTCCAGCAGGTAGGCATCCATCGCCGTCGCGCAGATCGGGCAACGGTGCTTGCCACGCAGCACGCGGGATTCCGACTCGCCCTCGTCGTCTGCAGCAATCTCGTCACCCGGCACCAGGTTCACGGTGGCCTTGCAGCGCTCTTTGGGCGGCAGGCTGTATCCCGAGCAACCCAGGAACACGCCGGTCGAAGCGGTACGGATCATCATCGGCCGCCCGCATTCCTTGCACGGAATGTTGGTCATGGTCGGCTGGTTGGCACGCATGCCGTTCTCTGCCGACTCGGCCGTCAGCAGTTTCTTGCTGAAGTCGCCGTAGAACTCGTCCAGCACGTTCTTCCAGTCACGCTCGCCCTGGGCCACGTCGTCGAGGTTCTCTTCCATGTCGGCGGTGAAGCCGTAATCCATCAGATTGGAGAAACTCTCGGAGAGGCGTTCGGTGACGATGTCACCCATCTTCTCGGAATAGAAGCGGCGGTTGTGCAGGGTCACATAGCCACGGTCCTGGATGGTGGAGATGATCGCCGCATAGGTGGACGGACGACCGATCCCACGTTTTTCCATTTCCTTGACCAGGCTGGCCTCGGTGAAGCGCGCCGGTGGCTTGGTGAAATGCTGGCTCGGGTCGAGTTGGATCAGCTTCAACGCCTCACCCTGGGCCATTTCCGGCAGCACATCGTCTTCGCCTGGCTTGCTCTGCTGTGGCAGCACACGGGTATAACCGTCGAACTTCAGGATACGGCCCTTGGCACGCAGCTCGAAGTCGCCAGCAGCGACCGTGACGCTGGTGGACAGGTATTGCGCCGGCGGCATCTGGCAGGCCAGGAACTGACGCCAGATCAGCTCGTACAAGCGCTCGGCATCGCGTTCCATGCCGCTGAGCTTGGTCGGATGGGTATTGACGTCAGAAGGACGAATCGCTTCGTGCGCTTCCTGAGCGCCCTCCTTGCTGCCGTACACCAGCGCAGCTTCCGGCAGGTACTGCTTGCCGAACTCACGCTCGATGTAGCTGCGCGCCATGTCCAGGGCGTCGGCCGACAGGTTGGTCGAGTCGGTACGCATGTAGGTGATGTAACCCGCTTCGTACAGACGCTGGGCCATCATCATGGTCTTCTTCACCCCGAAGCCCAGGCGATTGCTCGCAGCCTGCTGCAAGGTGGAGGTAATGAACGGTGCCGACGGCTTGCTACTGGTCGGCCGGTCTTCGCGCTTGACCACGCTGTAGCTGGAAGCCTTGAGCTTCTCCAGTGCGGCCATGGCCTGGGCTTCATTGAGCGGCTTGAAGGCTTCGCCGTTCTCGCGAGCCACTTCGAAGCGCACCTTGGCGTTCTTGGCGGTGCCCAGGTCAGCGTGGACTTCCCAGTATTCCTCGGGGATGAAAGCCCGGATTTCGCGCTCGCGCTCGACCACCAGCTTCACCGCCACCGACTGCACCCGTCCCGCGGACAGGCCGCGGGCGATCTTGGCCCACAGCAATGGCGAAACCATGTAGCCAACCACCCGGTCGAGGAAGCGCCGCGCCTGCTGGGCATTGACGCGGTCGATGTCGAGTTCGCCCGGTTGGGAGAAGGCATCCTGGATGGCCTTCTTGGTGATTTCGTTGAACACCACGCGCTTGTAGCGGCTGTCGTCCCCACCAATGGCTTCGCGCAGATGCCAGGCAATGGCCTCCCCTTCGCGATCCAAGTCGGTTGCGAGATAGATGGTGTCGGCATCCTTGGCCAGGCGGCGCAGTTCGTCGATCACCTTCTCCTTGCCAGGCAGGATCTCGTACTTGGCCTTCCAGCCGTGTTCTGGGTCGACGCCCATGCGTGCCACCAGCTGGCGCCGCGCCTTTTCCTTGGGCGACAGGGCCGGAGCCTCACCCGCAGTCTTGCCGCGCTTGGCGGCCGGCTCTTTGCTGGCGCTGGCCGAACCGCTGGTGGGGAGGTCTCGGATATGGCCGATACTCGACTTCACCACGTACTGGTTGCCCAGGTACTTGTTGATGGTCTTGGCCTTGGCCGGGGATTCCACAATGACCAGCGATTTGCCCATGGATCGGAGTATTCCTGAATCTGAAGATTAAAAACGCGTCAGGTGCCAGACGCGGCACCGCTATATATAGTGGCAAAAGAGTGAGGTCAAGCGCGGTCGATCACTCGCCTGGCCCGGCCAAGTGCCCGGACAGCCCCTCTTCGGCCTTGACCAAAGCAAAGCGTGGCACCTGCTCGCCGTCAACCTCGACTGATTCGAGGAACATCGAAAGTGGCCGTACCCACAGCCCGAATTCGCCGTACAGCGCCTGGTAGAACACTACCCATTCTTCGGTCTCGGAGTGCTGGGCAGCGGCGAAGACACGGTACTCAGGCCCTTTGTAATGACGATACACGCCTGGTTGTATCTGCATGTCACTCACCCTCTTGAAACAAAATCTGTAAAAAAACAAAAACCGGGGCACTGGGCCCCGGCTGCTGACTTGCAACGCGATCAGACGCGCTCGAAGACAGTGGTGATGCCTTGACCCAGGCCGACGCACATGGTGGCTACACCGAGGGTACCGCCATTCTGCTTCATGACGTTGAGCAGGGTGCCGGAAATTCGCGCCCCAGAGCAACCGAACGGGTGGCCCAAAGCGATGGCGCCGCCGTGCAGGTTAACCTTCTCATCCATCTTGTCGAGCACTTTCAAATCTTTCAGCACTGGCAGGGCCTGTGCGGCGAAGGCTTCGTTGAGCTCGATGAAGTCGATGTCGGCCATGGTCAGGCCAGCACGCTTGAGGGCTTTCTGGGTCGACGGCACCGGACCGTAGCCCATGATCGCTGGGTCGACACCGGCCACCGCCATGGAGCGGATGACCGCCAATGGCTGGATGCCCAGGTCCATGGCACGCTGGCCAGACATGACGATCATGCACGAGGCACCATCGGTGATCTGCGACGACGTACCGGCGGTGACGGTACCCCCTTTGGGGTTGAACGCCGGCTTGAGCGACGCCAGGCCTTCGAGGGTGGTTTCCGGGCGGATGGTCTCGTCGAAGTCGAAGACCTTCAGGAAGCCGTTCTCGTCATAGCCCTGCATCGGGATGATCTCGTCCTTGAACTTGCCCTCGACCGTCGCCTTGTGGGCGAGCTGGTGCGAGCGCAGGCCAAACAGGTCCTGTTGCTCACGGCTGATGCCGTGCATCTTGCCGAGCATTTCAGCGGTCAGGCCCATCATGCCTGAAGCCTTGGCGGCATACAGCGACATGTGCGGGTTCGGGTCGACGCCGTGCATCATGCTGACGTGGCCCATGTGCTCGACGCCACCGACCACGAACACGTCACCGTTGCCGGTCATGATCGCCTGGGCGGCGGTGTGCAGTGCGCTCATCGACGAACCGCACAGCCGGCTGACGGTCTGGGCTGCGGAAGTGTGCGGGATCTGGGTCATCAGCGACGCCATGCGGGCGATGTTCCAGCCCTGCTCCAGGGTCTGGTTGACGCAGCCCCAGATCACGTCCTCGACTTCTTTCGGGTCGACCTTGTCATTACGCTCCAGCAGCTTGCTGATCAGGTGCGCAGACATGTCTTCGGCACGGGTGTTGCGGTGCATGCCACCCTTGGAGCGGCCCATCGGGGTGCGACCGAAGTCGACAATCACCACGTCTCTTGGATTGAGGCTCATATCAATACTCTCGCTCTACTCTTGCTCTCAGGCGCTGTGGGGCCGCTCAGTTGAAGAAGCGCTGGCCATTCTTGGCCATCTCGCGCAGCTTCGCGGTCGGGTGGTACAGCGGTCCGAGGTCGGCATATTGGTCAGCCAGGGCAACGAACTCGGCCACCCCGATCGAATCGATGTAACGCAGCGCACCACCACGGAAGGGAGGGAAGCCAATGCCATAGACCAGACCCATGTCGGCTTCGGCGGCGGTTTCGACGATGCCATCTTCCAGGCAGCGCACGGTTTCGAGGCACAGCGGGATCATCATCCAGTTGATGATGTCTTCGTCGCTGACTTCACGCGCTTCGAACACGATCGGCTTGAGGACGTCGAGCACGCTGCTGTCGGCCACTTTCTTCGGTTTGCCGCGCTTGTCGGTTTCGTAGGCGTAGAAGCCCTTGCCGTTCTTCTGGCCGAGACGGTTGGCCTCGTAGAGCGCATCGACGGCCGAGCGACGGTCATCTTTCATGCGGTCCGGGAAGCCTTCGGCCATTACGTCACGGCCGTGGTGGCCGGTGTCGATGCCGACGACGTCCATCAGGTACGCCGGCCCCATGGGCCAGCCGAACTTCTCCATGACCTTGTCGATGCGCACGAAGTCGACACCGGCGCTGACCAGCTTGGCGAAGCCGCCGAAATACGGGAACAGCACGCGGTTGACCAGGAAGCCCGGGCAGTCGTTGACCACGATCGGGTTCTTGCCCATCTTCTTGGCGTACGCCACGGTGGTGGCGACCGCTACATCGCTGGATTTCTCGCCACGAATCACTTCCACCAGCGGCATCATGTGCACCGGGTTGAAAAAGTGCATGCCGACGAAGTTCTCTGGACGCTTGAGGGCCTTGGCCAACAAGTTGATGGAGATGGTCGAGGTGTTGGAGGCGAGGATCGCATCTTCCTTCACCTGGCTTTCGACTTCGGCCAATACAGCCTGCTTGACCTTCGGGTTCTCGACAACGGCTTCGACCACGATGTCGACGTTGGCGAAGTCGCCGTAGGACAGCGTCGGACGAATGGCGTTGAGCGCCTCCGCCATTTTCGCCGGGGTCAGGCGGCCTTTCTCGACACGCTTGCCGAGCAGCTTGGAAGCCTCGTTCAGGCCCAGCTGGATGGCTTCCTCGCGAATATCCTTCATCAGGATCGGGGTACCTTTGACCGCCGACTGATAAGCGATACCACCCCCCATGATTCCGGCGCCGAGCACGGCAGCCTGCTTCACGTCGTGGGCGATTTCATCATGGGCCTTGGCCTTGCGCTTGAGCTCCTGATCGTTCAAGAACAGGCCGACCAGGCTTTCGGCGACCGAGGTACGGGCCAGCTTGGCGAAACCTGCGGCCTCGACTTCCAGCGCTTTGTCGCGGCCGAAGTTGGCGGCTTTCTGGATGGTCTTGATGGCTTCGACCGGAGCCGGATAGTTCGGGCCGGCCTGCCCGGCCACGAAGCCTTTGGCGGTTTCGAAGGCCATCATCTGCTCGATGGCATTGAGCTTGAGCTTCTCGAGCTTCGGTTGGCGCTTGGCCTTGTAGTCCAGCTCGCCGCTGATGGCGCGCTTGATCAGGTCCAGGGCCCCGGCCTGCAGCAGTTCAGGGGCGACCACGGCATCGACCGCACCGACTTTCAGCGCGTCATCGGCACGGTTTTCCTTGCCCGAGGCAATCCACTCGATGGCGTTGTCGGAGCCGATCAGGCGCGGCAGGCGCACGGTACCACCGAAGCCAGGATAGATACCCAGCTTGACCTCTGGCAGACCGATCTTGGCGCTGGAGGACATGATGCGGTAATCGGCCGCCAGGCACATTTCCAGGCCGCCACCCAGGGCGATACCGTTGATGGCCGCGACCGTCGGTACTTCGAGGTCTTCGAAGGCATTGAAGATGCGGTTGGCTTCCAGGTTGCCGGCAACCAGTTCGGCCTCGGGCAGCTTGAAGTTCTCGACGAATTCGGTGATGTCGGCGCCGACGATGAACACGTCCTTGCCACTGCTGACGATCACGCCTTTCACCGAGGCGTCGGCCTTGATAGCGTCGACGGCCTGGCGCAGCTCGTCCAGGGTCAGGCGATTGAACTTGTTGACGGACTCACCCTTGAGGTCGAACTTCAGTTCGACGATGCCGCTTTCAAGAGCCTTAACCGTGATGGCTTTACCTTCGTAAATCATCAACTGATCTCCACGATATGGAAGCTGAACTGTACGCACCGAACGCTGGCGGCAGAGCTGGCCATGCTGCCCTTGCCCCAGGCACACCCGTTAGCGCGCGAGTCGGGGTTCTGAGTGAGCGTTGTGACATACAAACGCTCAATTCATACGCCCGTTTGATTTGGGTATGCACACATTCTCCGAAAAGATCGGCGTTGTCAAATGCTCGCGAAGACCATGAAAACGCGACTTTCCAGTCATTTTGCAACGGCAGGGTTCGATACATGATGACAGTGATCGCAGATCATTCATGTCAGCGATTGACCATTCAGGGGGGGGCGAAGGTGTTGGTCTTGAGATGTTCGGTGAAGCGTAGATCGCGAGCAAGACTCGCCCCCACGTCTGTTTCGGGCTAGTTATTCCTGTGGGTAGGAAATCGATGATCTGTAGGAGCGAGCCTTGCTCGCGATGCGCCGCGCGGGCTGCGGGCGATCGAACAGGCCCCGAATAATCATCGCCAGCCACCTACCGCGCCCCTGCGCACATCCCACAAAAAAATCCAGGCATTCTCTCAATAACCCTCTACACTGCCAGTGGCTCCAAGAAATTCCCGGCCTGCCTGGCCTTTTCTGCACTGCAGAAACGACAAAGCGGCAACCTGGCACCTACCCTCCTGGGGCGTTGCCATGTTGCCGCTTTGTCGTTAACGCGTGTTCAAGCGAGGGTTTCAAAGGCGTGAGCAATATCCTGCAACACAGATTTATCACCGCGCTCGCTCCAGTACAGCGCAATCATGCTTTTGTCAGCCTCGACCTTGTAGACGGTCCCAGGCAGACGCGCGAACACCTCGTTCAGGCGGGGTTCCTCGCACACTTCACGCCACTGGTTCCACCATACGCCGGGACTGACCTGCCAGTAGCACCAGCTATCTTCGTGCCCTTTGCGGCGGGCCCGATGGTACTGAGGACACGGACTAGGCGGCTCTTTTTCCAGCCAGTGCGGCCACTGCTGCGGCGCCAACTGCATGGCCAGCCCCATGCGCCGAGCCTCCAGGCGCAGACTCATCTGTTCTCCCTGCTTGCGTGAAAGACGCAGCCAGGAAAGCGGACTGAGAATCAGGGCAAGGATTGACACCACCAGCCATACCGTCATATCTAGATTCCATAAAGCGTTGCAAATGAGCGGGTTACTCAAGTTTCACGGAAGACCTGCCCCAAAGCGACCATACTTCCAATATCGCGATTGTCAGGAGTACAGCTCATGTCCTACGAACATCTTCTGGTTGCCGTCGACCTGACCGAAGAATGCGACCCGGTGATCAAGCGCGCCATGAAGCTCGCAGAGCCTACAGGCGCCAAGGTCTCTCTGGTGCATATCGTCGAGCCGATGGCCATGGCATTCGGCGGTGATGTGCCCATGGACCTGTCTCAGCTGCAGCAGCAGCAGTTCGACCAGGCCAAGGAGCGCATGGACCGACTGTTCAACAAGTACCCGGACATCAATCGTGGCGATTCGCACCTGACCTACGGCCAGCCGCGCCAGGAAATCCACCAGTTGGCCAAGGAACAACATTGCGACCTGATCGTGGTCGGCAGCCATGGCCGCCACGGGCTGGCATTGCTGCTGGGCTCTACCGCCAATGACGTGTTGCATGGCGCCCCTTGCGATGTCTTGGCGGTGCGGTTGCAGAAGAAGGAATGATCCAACCCGCACGGGCCCTATCGTCGGCGTGCCGGCGATAGGGCCCGTCGGATCAACCTTCCAGCTCGGCCCAGCGCTCTACCAAGGTATCCAGCTCAGCCTGCAGCTTCTCCAGCTTCGCCAGCACAGCCGAGGTTTCACCGATAGGGCGCTGGTAGAAGCCAGGTGCATTGACCTCTTCCTGAACCACCGCCATGCGCTGCTCCAGCTCGTCGATCTGCCCCGGCAACGCCTCCAGCTCGCGCTGCAACTTGTAGCTGAGCTTTTTCTTCGACGCATCAACGGCCGCGGCTGCAGGGGCCGGCGCCGCCTCGACGACAGGCTTTTCCACCACCGCGCTGTTGAGCTCCGACTTGCCGCCCTTGCTTTCGGTCACACCCAGCAACTTCGGCGAGCCACCCTGGCGAATCCAGTCTTCATAGCCACCGACGTACTCGCGGACCTTGCCCTCCCCCTCGAACACCAGAGTGCTGGTCACCACGTTGTCGAGGAAAGCCCGGTCGTGGCTGACCATCAGTACCGTGCCCTTGTAGTTGGACAGTACTTCCTCCAGCAGCTCCAGCGTCTCGACATCCAGGTCGTTGGTCGGCTCGTCGAGGACCAACAGGTTGGCAGGCTTGCTGAACAGCTTGGCCAGCAGCAGTCGCGCACGCTCGCCGCCGGACAGCGCCTTGACCGGGGTACGCGCGCGCTGCGGGCTGAACAGGAAGTCGCCCAGGTAGCTCAGCACATGGCGGCTCTGCCCGTCGATGTCGATGAAGTCCCGGCCTTCGGCCAGGTTGTCGATCACGGTCTTTTCCAGGTCGAGCTGGTGGCGCATCTGGTCGAAATAGGCCACTTCGAGCTTGGTACCACGCTCTACCTTGCCGGAGGTCGGCTCAAGATCGCCGAGCATCAGCTTCAGCAGCGTGGTCTTGCCTGTACCGTTGGCGCCCAACAGGCCAATACGGTCTTCGCGCTGCAGGACCATAGAGAAGTCCTTCACCAGCATCGGCCCCTCAGGGTGTGCGAAGCTGACATTCTCCAGCACCATGACCTGCTTGCCGGACTTCTCCGCCGCCTCGATCTGGATGTTGGCCTTGCCCTGACGCTCGCGGCGCTCACTACGTTCCACACGCAATGCCTTGAGCGCACGCACACGACCTTCGTTGCGGGTACGACGGGCCTTGATGCCCTGGCGAATCCATACCTCTTCCTGGGCCAGACGCTTGTCGAACAGCGCGTTGGCGGTCTCTTCCGCGGCCAGGGCCGCTTCTTTGTGCACCAGGAAGCTGGCGTAATCGCCATTCCAGTCAATCAGGCCGCCACGGTCGAGCTCGAGGATGCGCGTCGCCAGGTTCTGCAGGAACGAACGGTCGTGGGTAATGAACAACACGGCACCGTTGAAGCCGCTCAGGGCTTCTTCGAGCCAGGCGATGGCGCCGATGTCCAGGTGGTTGGTCGGCTCGTCCAGCAACAGCAGGTCGGGCTCGGACACCAACGCCTGGGCCAGCAGCACACGACGGCGCCAGCCGCCTGACAGCTCGGCCAGGGTCTTGTCGGCCGGCAATTGCAGGCGGCTCAGGGTGCTTTCCACCACCTGCTGCAGGCGCCAGCCATCGCGCGCCTCCAGTTCGTGCTGGACATGCATGAGTTTTTCCAGATCTTCATCACCCTGAATGTTCTGGCTCAGGTGATGATATTCGGCCAGCAACGCGCCCACGCCATCAAGGCCTTCGGCCACCACGTCGAACACGCTGCGCTCGTCGGCTACGGGCAGCTCCTGAGGCAGCTCACCAATCTTCAGGCCGGGGGCACGCCAGATTTCGCCGTCATCGCCCTTCTGCTCACCCTTTACCAGGCGCAGCATGCTCGACTTGCCGGTGCCGTTGCGGCCGATGATGCACACCCGCTCGCCACGGGCGATCTGCCAGGACACTTTGTCCAGCAGCGGCATGGCGCCGAATGCGAGGGACACATCGCTGAATTTGAGCAGGGTCATGTTCGTCTCCAGAAAGCGGGCGCGCATTCTACCTGACTTGGCCCCTTCCGGCATTAAGTTGGCCATCCTGCCAGGGCCTGGCGACATCCGGTCGAACTTTACGCCTTGATACAAGCACAGCGCTTTCACCCGTCGCGGGCAAACGGCTAAGCTAAGCAATAGATTCCAACAGTGCTGGCATCGCCGTCACTTTCCCATGGTTCAACTGCCCGGACGTATCATGCGCAGCCGCCTGTTACACATTGCATCCTGCCTGCTGCTCACCGCTGCCGCCACAGCGGTGCAGGCCACCGACCTCTCCCTGCAACGCCAGTACTACGACGAGGCCAAACGTGCCTTGGCCAAGGGCGACAAAGGCCCGTACCTGCGTTACGCCCAGGCCCTGCGCGACTACCCGCTGACGCCTTACCTGGCCTATGACGAGCTCACCGCTCGCCTGAAAAGCGCCAGCAATGAAGAAATCGAGGGGTTCCTGGCCAAGCATGGCGACCTGCCACAAGCCAACTGGATGAAACTGCGCTGGCTGCGTTGGCTAGCCGAACGTGGCGAATGGAATACCTTCGCCAAGTACTACGACCCCAAGCTCAATTTCACTGAACTGGACTGCCTCAACGGTCAGTACCAACTGAGCCATGGCATGCGTGCCGAAGGTTTCGCCAGCGCCGAAAAACTGTGGAATGTCGGCAAGTCGCAACCTGCGGCCTGCGACACCCTGTTCGGCATGTGGGCAGCCGAAGGCCAGCTGACCGAGGCCAAGCGCTGGAATCGCACCAAGCTTGCCGCCCAAGCCCGCAACTATGGGCTGGCCAACAACCTGGTCAAGACCCTGACCACCCTCGCCCCGCAGGGCCGCCTGCTGGTCGACGTGGCACAGAAACCCGAACTGCTGAACCAACCTTCGCGCTTCACCCCGGTCAACGAAGCCATGTCCGACGTGGTCAGCCTCGGCTTGCGCCGCCTCGCCAGGCAGGACCCAGAGCGCGCCATGGCGCTGCTCGACGATTACGCCCAGCGCATGCATTTCTCCCGCGACGAAAAAGTCGCCATCGCCCGGGAAATCGGCCTGACCCTGGCCCGTCGCTATGATCCGCGCGCCCTGGACCTGATGACCCGTTTCGACCCGGAACTGCGCGACAACACCGTCAGTGAATGGCGCCTGCGTCTGCTGTTGCGTCTGGGCCGCTGGGAAGATGCCTACGAGCTGACCAAGCGCCTGCCCCAGGACCTGGCCAGCAGCAGCCGCTGGAAGTACTGGCAAGCCCGCACGCTGGAACTGGCCCAGCCGAACAACCCGCAGATCCCCTTGCTTTACAAGAATGTGGCACGCGAGCGGGATTTCTATGGTTTCCTCGCCGCCGACCGCGCTCAAACGCCCTACCAGCTGAACAACCGCCCCCTGGTGCTGAGCCCGCAACTGGTCAACAAGGTGCGTAATACGCCCGGGATCAAACGCGCCCTGGAATTCCACGCCCGCGGCCAGATCGTCGAAGGGCGCCGCGAGTGGTACCACGTCAGCCGCCACTTCACACGTGACGAGATGGTGGCCCAGGCGCGCCTGGCCTATGACTTGCGCTGGTATTTCCCGGCCATTCGCACCATCAGCCAGGCTCAATACTGGGACGACCTGGACGTCCGTTTCCCCATGGCCCACCGCGACACCCTGGTGCGCGAGGCCAAGGTACGCGGCCTGCATTCGAGCTGGGTGTTCGCCATAACCCGCCAGGAAAGCGCCTTCATGGAAGATGCCCGCTCCAGCGTGGGTGCCAGTGGCCTGATGCAGCTGATGCCGGCAACGGCCAAGGAAACCGCACGCAAGTTCAGCATCCCGCTGGCGTCGCCGTCGCAAGTGTTCAACCCGGACAAGAACATCCAGCTGGGCGCAGCCTACCTGAGCCAGGTACACAGCCAGTTCAACGGCAACCGGGTGTTGGCCTCGGCGGCCTACAACGCCGGGCCCGGACGGGTACGGCAGTGGCTCAAGGGCGCCAAGCACCTGAGCTTCGATGTGTGGGTGGAATCGATCCCGTTCGATGAAACTCGCCAGTACGTGCAGAACGTGCTGTCGTATTCGGTGATCTACGGACAGAAGCTCAATTCGCCGCAACCGCTGGTGGATTGGCATGAGCGGTACTTCGACGATATGTAAGCCATGCTCCCCCTGTCGGTTGTCAGGGGGTACACGGCCAGGCTCCCTGCAAGAGCCGGCTTGCCGGCGATGAGGCCGGCAAGCACTCCCGCTATTCCACCACCTCGACCCTCATCCCCACTTCAAGCACCCCTCGGCCATCCACCGCCAGGTTCTGCCCGAACAACACATCCCCTTCCTTTTCACGGAATGTCTTGAGCGTGGTCAACGGCTCACGGTCCGGGCTGCGCTCTCCGGTCACCGGGTCGAGCGTGGTGAAGATGCAGCGCACGCTGGGCTTGAGCAGGCGAAACTCCAACTCGCCGATGCGAATGCGCTTCCAGTTATCCTCGGCGAACGGCTCACTGCCCTGCACCACCAGATTCGGTCGGAAGCGGAGCATTTCCATGGGCCGGCCAATGCGCCGGTTGAGTTCATCCAACGACCCTTGGCCAATCAGCAGGAATGGAAAGCCATCCGGGAACGCCGCCCGGTCGCTGTTCAAGCCATAACCGCTGGGCAGGTAGCGAGCACGCTGTGGCGGGCAATACACCAGACGTACAGGCTTTGCGAGCATCTGCGACAACCAGGCAGCCGCCTCGTCGCCCGCATCGGGCACCCGCAAGGTATCGCGCCAGATCGTCACCCCGCGCAAATCATCGTCAGCCTCCGGCATCTTCACCTGCAGCGACGGCTGCCCTGGGGTTTCCAAGAGCAGCCCCGTTTCAACATGGCTTGCCTTGAGCTGGCTCAGTTGCGGCCAGGCGCGCTGGGTCAAAAAGCGGCCGTTTTCCTCCTCAACCACCATCCAGCGACGATCACCGAGCACACCCAGGTGATCCACCGGCGAAGCCTGCAAGCGTTGCGCCTGCCCCGACTTCACCGGATATCGATACAACTCACTCAGAAACATCCTTGCCAGCCTCGCACTCTCCGAAAACGCCTAGCTTATACCCGGCGCACGGTCAGCGCAGGTATCAGGCGCTGGCGGTATCCAGCAACAGACGCTGCTTCACCACATCGACCAGACGATCAGGCTGGAACTTGGAGAGGAAATTGTCGCAACCGACCTTCTTGACCATGGACTCGTTGAAGCTGCCCGACAGCGACGTGTGCAGCACCACATAGAGCTTGCGCAGGCGCGCATCGCCGCGAATCTCGGTGGTCAGCCGGTAACCATCCATTTCCGGCATCTCGGCGTCAGTGAACACCATCAGCAATTTCTCGCAGACATCTTCGCCAGCATCGGCCCACCCCTTGAGCATGCGCAGTGCTTTGAGGCCGTCGCTGGCCACATGCAGCTTGACGCCAAGCTGGGACAGGGTGTCGCGCAACTGCGCCAGGGCTACGCTGGAGTCATCCACCAGCAACACTTCTCGCCCGCGAGCACGCGACAGCACCGGGTCGGCGAGCTTGTCGCCGGAAACCCTGGCGTTGTAGGGAACGATCTCGGCCAGGACCTTTTCCACGTCGATCACTTCCACCAACTTGTCATCGACCTTGGTAATGGCGGTCAGGTAATGCTGACGGCCAGCGCTGGAAGGCGGCGGCATGATGGCTTCCCAGTTCATGTTGACGATGCGATCGACTCCGCCCACCAGGAAGGCTTGCACCGAGCGATTGTACTCGGTGACGATGATGGTGCTGTCCGGGCCCGGCTGCAGCGGGCGCATGCCGATCGCCTGGGACAGGTCGATCACTGGCAGGGTCTGCCCGCGCAGGTTCACCACGCCGCAGACGAATGCATGACGCTGCGGCATCAAGGTCAGCTTGGGCAGCTGCAGCACTTCCTGCACCTTGAACACGTTGATCGCGAACAGCTGGCGACCTGCCAGGCGGAACATCAGAATTTCCAGGCGGTTTTCACCCACCAATTGCGTTCGTTGGTCTACCGTGTCGAGAATGCCAGCCATTGGAAAAGCCCCCAGGCTCGTGTGGGAAAAGTGAGTTGATCCATCCTGTATCGGCATTTTTATGCGCAGCTTGACCCCCGCAGGAAAAAGCCTTGCCAGCGATTGATATCACTTTACCATCATGCTTTACTGCGATCATCGCAACCCCACCTTCTTCGTCGCCACCCCTACCCAGTATCAGGGAAACCCTTAGCAGCAATCGGGTGCAACCTGATGTTCGCAATATCCTTTAGCCATTAATGTGACGCCATTCTCATTGCATGAATGGAGTCAGGCTTTTGCTAGCAATCGTCTTGGCGTTGCCAACCCCCGCTCCAGCTAAAGCCGCCGGAGTGACATGATGGACCACGCCTCCTCGAACAGCATCGCCCTGCAGGAATTTCTGCTGGATGCGCAGATCTTGTTAACCCAGTCCCAGGAATGCCTACAGCACCTGGAACTGATCGACAACGACCCGGATGCCTGCAATTGCCTGAACAACACCCTCGATACTCTTGCCCGTCGCGCCAACGACCTGGGCCTGATCGAAGTCGCCCTCTACGCCGAAGCCTTGCAACGGATGCTGGCCCCTGCTTGCCACGAACGACACCTAAAGGGTGAAGCCCTACCGGCCGTGGATGCCTGCCTGACACTGCTGGCCTGGCAACTGGAGCTGGTCGACCCGCGCACCGGCCGCCTGAGCCTGGACACCTGCGAACAGACCACGCTGCTGGGTGAGCTGGCCCGGATATTGGGCCAACCTGCTCCGCAAACGTGTGCCTCCTGCAATGAGCGCGAACAGTCGGGCGCCCATCCTCATTCGGCCGCGCCAGCGCAGCGCTCATCCCCCCTTTAGAGCGGCGCGAACGCCCCTTCCGAAGAGCAACTAAGCGTATTGTTCAAGGCCCACCATGGTCGAACTAGTGAAGTTTGGCCAAAGTTTGGCGTTTGCACTTGAGTACGATTCAAGCGAGTTGCGCCGGAAAAGCACACAACTTGGTCAAACAATGGCATTTTGCCTCGTCCGGAGATGAAAAAACCTCCGGATACCCCCGCAAATCCTAAGGATTCGATGCTCTGGCTGCCCGCGACCAAATCATCCCAAAGTGTTAATATGCGCACACGAAAACGCTCTCGGCACCCCTGCAGATCCTTTCGACGTGCGCTGGACGATTGATTGAAAGCACTACGCCAAAGCCTCTGGTAATACCTGTGCAAGGCCCTCCATCAGCAATACTTCAGTGGCTTCCCTATTTATGCTCCCACGCTTGAAGATCCCTCTGCGTTGCTGTTCTCGCACTGCCCTGCTGCGCTGGATGACGGCGTTGCTGTGCGTGGCTTCGCTGGTCGCCAATCTCGTGCTGTTCATGGCCAACCAACCCCTGCCGGGTGGCCTGCTGGTATTGCAACTGATCGCCACGCTGGGTGTGGCCTGGCACTTGAGCCGCGGCGCTAGGTCGATCAACCTGCAGCCGGCGGAACTGGCCGACCGCATGCTCAAGGTCCAGGAGAGCGAGCGCCAACGCCTGAGCCGCGAACTGCATGATGACATCGGCCAACTGCTGACCGCTGCCAAGCTGCAACTGGACTGGCTGCAACGGCGGATGCCAGCCGACCTGCAGCCACAGTGCAGCACCCTGCGCGACACCCTGGAAGACACCTTGAGCAACGTGCGCGATGTCTCGGCCATTCTCAACCCAAGGCAACTGGCCAGCCTGGGCCTGGAAGCCAGCCTGCGTGCTCACCTGGTTCGCACACTGGCAAGCAGCGACGTGCACTGGAGCCTGGAATGCCACCAACGCCTGGGGGGGATTGGCGAGGAAGTGTCCATGGCCGTCTTTCGCATCACCCAGGAAGCCGTTACCAACATGCTGCGCCATGCCCAGGCACGCAACCTGACCATCAAGCTGCAACGCAGCCCCGAAGGCCTGGCCCTGACCATCCAGGACGACGGTCGCGGCTTCACTCCCACGAGCAACCCGGCCGAGGCCGGCCAACGCGGCATGGCCGGTATGCAGGAACGGGTGGTGGCCCTGAAGGGCAACCTGACCATCACCAGTCAGCTTGGCCTGGGCACCCGGATCGATGTCATTTTCCCATGGCCGCCACGCACCCATGAACGTGCCAGGACCCCCGCTTCCCATGACCTGTAGATTGCTGTTGGTGGACGACCACTCGCTGATCCGTGCCGGGGTCCGAGCCCTGGTTTCCGACATTCCTGGCTACACCGTGATCGGCGAAGCCGACGACGGCAACCAGCTGCTCGAACAGGTGCATGCGTTGGCGCCGGACATCATCCTGCTGGACATTTCCATGCGTTCCACCAGCGGGCTGGATGCGCTCACCCAACTGCGCGCCAGCGGCAATACCAGCAAGGTGCTGATCCTGTCGATGCACACCGACCCGGAGCTGATCATGCGCGCCCTGGAAAGCGGCGCCCATGGCTACCTGCTCAAGGACACCACCGCTACCGAGCTGGAACAGGCCCTGGCCGCCCTGCGCAATGGCGAGCGCTATCTCAGCCCGGCCATCGCCCACACCGTGATCAATCAGGCACTCATGCATGCACAGCATGGCAAGCACGCCGTCAGTGAGCGTCACAACCTGACCGCCCGCCAGCTGGAGATCCTGCGTCTGATCGTGCGCGGCAAATCGACCCGCGAGATCGCCGCCGGCCTTGGCCTGTCGATCAAGACCGTTGAAACCCACCGCTCGCAGATCATGAAACGTCTGCAGATCTATGACGTGGCCGGCCTGGTGCTGTTCGCCGTACGCGAAAAAATCATCAGCCTGGACGACTGAGCAGCGGCGAGCCCTCCGGCAGGTGCAAGCGCAGGGCCGCAGGTTTCGCCTCGAAGCGCAGGCTTTCGGCTTGCAACGGTTCGCCGTCAAGGTTGATGTCCAGCCCCTGGGAGCACTTGACCTCCACCCACGGCAACCTGGCGCGGACGAACAAGCCCTCGCCGGCGAAGAGGTCACGCAGCGCCCCTAACATTTCCTGAGGCGCAGGGAGGATGGCGATGTCCAGCAGGCCATCGTCGGCCACCGCCTCCGGGCACAGCACCTGACCGCCGCCAGCCTGGCGTCCATTGCCGATCCCCAGGGCCAGCAACTCGCCCTGCCAATCGAACCCCGGCCCATGCAACGCCACCTTGGCGGCTTGCAGCTCACTGAAACGCGACAGCCCAGTGAACAGGTAAGCCGCCGCCCCCAGCACTTTTTTCAGATCCTCCGAGGTGTTGGCCGTCACCTGGCTACCGAAACCACCAGTGGCCATATTGAGAAACAGTTGCTCGCCCACCTGCCCCAGGTCGATCGGTTTTGCGGGCTGCTCCAGCAGCGCCAACGCCGCCGCAGGTTCCAGCGGTATTCCAGCAGCCTTGGCGAAATCATTGGCGGTGCCCAGCGGTAGCAGCGCCAGGCTGGCGTCCGTGGCCGCCAGCCCCACGGCTTCGGCTACATCGCGCAAAGTGCCATCGCCGCCACCTGCGACCACATGGGTGTAACCGGCCGCCACCGCCTCATCGACAAAGCGTTGGGCATCCCCGGCTTCCCAGGTGACGCGCACATCCAACGTCCAACCGCGCTCGCGCATACCGCGCACGGCTTCACGCACTTCGTCATTCATCGCCTGCTTGCCGTGCAGGATCAACACTGCCTTGCGCCCTTGCATCGTTTTTCTCCCCAGTGAAGACAGTCTTCTCCAGATGTCGACCATCGCCTCTCGCAGAATGCTGCATGGCCCTGCTCGACTGACGAGGGCCTCCTGCGCAAGCCATCGTACGAAAAACAACCAAATTCACACATTCATCATTGAAAGCTTCGCTCACAGGGAGCATGATCGACAAATATTTGGCCTTCATGGAAGATGATGCCTAGAAAAGTCGGTTTTTTGACTTTTTGCCGCCATAACCCTGACAGGTCGCATCGTTCCCCTTCAATGGCGCCACTGACGGCGCCCTGAGTCGAGGTCGTGAAATGAGCGTTCTGATCCCCTGTATCATTGCTGGCGGTGCCGGTACCCGTCTTTGGCCGGTTTCCAGGGAAGCCATGCCCAAGCCCTTCATGCGCTTACCGGATGGCGAGAGCCTGCTGCAGAAAACCTTCGTGCGCGCCAGCGCCCTACCGGGGGTCGAGCGCTTGCTGACCGTGACCAACCGAGAAGTATTCTTTCGCACCCAGGATGAGTATGGCCAGGTCAATCCAGGCAAGCTGCCCTTGGACTTCATTCTGGAGCCAAGTGGACGCAATACGGCTCCGGCGATAGCCGCCGCCGCACTCCACTGTGCCACGCAATATGGTGAGGACAGCCTGCTGCTGATCCTGCCCGCCGACCACCTGATACAAGATTTCGAAGCCTTCGCCCAAGCGGTCGCTCATGCACGCCAGCTGGCCGAAAACGGCTGGCTGGCCACCTTTGGCCTGGTGCCCGACCGCGCCGAGACCGGGTTCGGCTACATCGAACGTGGCAAAGCGCTGAACGAGCACGCCTATCAGGTGGCTCGTTTCGTTGAAAAGCCCGACACGCCTACCGCCCAGGAATACCTCGACGGTGGACGCCACCTGTGGAACGCCGGCATGTTCTGCCTGCGCGCCAGCAGTGTGCTTGAGGAACTGCAGGCTCACGCCCCCGAAGTGCTCGGCAGCGTCGCCACCTGCCTGCAGCGCAGTGCCATCAAGCAAGGCGACAAGGCGCTACAGGTGGAGTTGGACGCGGACAGCTTCGCCCTGGCCGAGGACATCTCCATCGACTACGCCCTGATGGAGCGCTCCGATAAGGTCGCCGTGGTGCCCTGCGAGCTGGGCTGGAGCGACATCGGTAGCTGGGAAGCGGTGCGTGAGCTGCGCCAGACCGACGACGCCGGCAACCACTGCAACGGTGAAGCGGTGCTGCACGATGTACGCAACTGCTACATCGACTCACCCAAGCGCCTGGTTGGCGCCGTGGGCCTGGACAACCTGATCGTCATCGACACCCCCGACGCCCTGCTGATCGCCGATGCCTCGCGCAGCCAGGAGGTCAAGGTCATCGCCCAGCAGCTCAAGCACCAGGGCCACGAAACCTATCGCCTGCACCGCACCGTCACTCGTCCCTGGGGGATGTACACGGTGCTGGAGGAAGGCCCGCGGTTCAAGATCAAGCGCATCATGGTGCGCCCTGGCGAGTCCCTGTCACTGCAGATGCACCATCACCGCAGCGAACATTGGATCGTGGTCAGCGGCATGGCCTGCGTGACCAATGGTGAAGAAGAATTCCTGCTCGATACCAACGAGTCCACCTTCATCAAACCAGGCCGCACCCACCGCCTGACCAACCCTGGCGTCATCGACCTGGTGATGATCGAAGTACAGAGCGGCGAATACCTGGGCGAAGACGACATCGTACGCTTTACTGATATCTATGGACGCGCCCCGACAGCAGCTGCTGGCTGATTGTCAGCGGGCGCGTCTTGTTATCCGCGACCTTTAGCGAGGATTCCGGGTCATGCGCATTCTCTGGACACTGCCCTACCTGCCCTGGCCCACCACCAGCGGCAGCAAGACCCGGCAATACCACCTGCTGCGTGCCCTCGCGCAGCACGGTCACCGGATCACCTTGCTGGTGCAGTCGAAGATTCCGCTCAGCGATGCCGCCCGCGATGCTCTGGAACCATTGGTCGAGCGCCTGATAGTGCTGCCCAGGCGCCCGCTTCACAGCCCACTGAACCTGTTGGCATCCCCCATCATCGACTACCCGATGCGGGCCATCATCAACGGCCTGGCCCCCTGCCTTCGACACCGCTTCGAACAATTGCTGGATGAACCCTGGGATGTGATCCAGATCGAGCACAGCTACAGCTTCCAGCCTTTCGAAAAAGCCCTGCAGGCCCGTGGCTTACCGTACATGCTGACCGAGCACACGGTCGAATCGGTGATGGGCGCCGCCTGCCATGACCAACTGCCCCTGTGGCTGCGACCGCTCAATGCCTTCGACCGCTGGCGCTACCGGCGCTGGGAGCAACGCGTGTTGCGCCAACCCACCGAAGTGGTGGCGGTGAGTACCCATGACGCCGACCTCATCAGCCAGGTCAGCGGGCGTCCGGTAAACGTGGTGGTCAACGGTGTCGACTGCGATCACTACCAGAACGTGCGCCCGGCATTTCATAGCCAGCGTCTGCTGTTCGTGGGCAATTTCGAGTATGGCGCCAACCTCGAAGCCATCGAGTGGGCGCTGGAGGAGATCCTGCCCCAAGTCTGGATGAGCAACCCCGCCGTGCGCCTGGCTATCGCCGGGCACGCCATGCCCGCCAGCTGGAAACTGCACTGGAACGATCCGCGCATCGAATGGCTCGGCTACCGCCCTGACCTGCGCGAACTGCAACAACGTTCCGCGCTGTTTTTCGCGCCCCTGCGCTATGCCGGCGGCTCCAAAGTGAAAATTCTTGAGGCAATGGCCGCAGGCTTGCCCGTCATCACCACTGCCAAGGGCGTTTCAGGCTTGGCCGTGAACAACGGCGAGCACTACTTGGGCAGTGACGACGGCGACCAGTTGGCGCTGTTCATCACGCAACTACTCAACCAACCATGGCGCATGTGCCAGCTCAGCGAGGCCGGCCGCCAGTTTGCCCGACAACGCCACGACTGGAGCGTCAGCGCCCAGCAGTTGGAGAATGTGCATATGCGCCTGACTCAAGCCACGCCGGCCGACGCCAGGCAAAACGATGCTGCCTGGCTCGGGCGTTCAGTCAAGTAGCTCGCTGAAGGGAATGAACGGCACGCTGTCGCCCGGCTTGGGCAGGGTGCCTTCGCGTACCTCCACCAGACCTTCGGCCCATGCCGCGCTGCGCAGCACACCAGAACTCTGGTTCTTGTAGATCCGCACCTGGCCTTGCTCGATACGCGCACGCAGGTATTCGCGGCGGGTTCCTGCCTTGGTCCATTCGAAACCGGCAGGCATATCGAAACGCAAGGGCGTCACCTCGGTCACGCCTTGACGGCGTAACAGGTAGGGGCGGGTCAGCAACCCGAAGGTGACGAGCGTGGACGCTGGGTTGCCTGGCAAGCCGATCACCGGCACACCACGGAAATGTCCGAACGTGAGGGGCTTGCCCGGCTTGATCGCAAGTTTCCACAACGCCAGCTCACCGGCCTCGCGCAGGACTGCACCAAGGTAGTCAGCTTCACCGACGGAAACACCGCCCGTGGAAAGGATCAGGTCGACATCGCCCAACCCGGCCAGGCATTCGCGCGTGCGGGCCAGGTCATCAGCCAGGATGCCCACATCGCGAACCTCGCAACCCAGGCGCTGCAACCAGCTCACCAGCAGACGGCGATTGCTGTTGTAGATCTGCCCAGGCCCTAGCGGCAGGCCAGGCTCCACCAATTCATCGCCGGTGCTGAGCACTGCCACTCGAATCTTTCGCACCACCTCCAAGGTGGCGAAGCCAAGTGTCGCCGCCAAGCCCAACTGAATCGGCCCGAGACGCGTACCGGCAGCCATCACCTGTTCGCCCTGGCGGGTCTCCTGGCCCTGTGGTCGCACATTCTGCTCGAGCTTCATGGGCTCGAGGAAACGCACCCGGCCATCGTCCAGCACCTCGGCGTTTTCCTGCATCTCGACGCAATCGGCGCCCGCGGGCAGCGGCGCGCCGGTGAAGATCCGCGCACAGGTTCCAGGCTGCAAAGGTTGGGGGGCATGCCCGGCAAAGATGCGCTGGCTGACCGGCAGCGGCTCGCCTCGCCAGTCGTCCAGGCGCAGCGCATAGCCGTCCATGGCACTGTTCGGCCAGGGCGGCAGGTCCAGCGTAGCCACCAGGTCGGTCGCAAGGACCCGGCCCTGTGCCTCGGCCAGCGGAACGATCTCGCGTGCCTCGATCGGCGCAGCCTCGGCCAGGGCAATCAAGCGCTGCAGCGCTTCTTCGACCGACATCAGCGGCTGCTTCTGCACTGCCTCAACCACGGCTGTCACAGGCCGTTGCCTGCTTCAGGTGCGGCACGAAGTTGCAGGGGCGATGGCGGGCGTCGAGCTGCTCGGCCAAGATGCCGTCCCAACCGGTACGCACGGCATTGGTCGACCCTGGCAGGCAGCAGACCAAGGTGCCATTGGCCAGGCCTGCCAGAGCACGAGACTGCACCGTGGAAGTGCCGATATCGGCAACGGAGATCTGCCGGAACAATTCGCCGAATCCTTCCACCTGCTTGTCCAGCAGGCACGCCACGGCTTCCGGGGTGCTGTCACGGCCAGTGAAACCGGTACCGCCAGTGATCAATACCACCTGCACGGTCTCGTCGGCGATCCAGTTCGCAACCTGGGCGCGGATCTTGTATAGGTCGTCCTTGAGCAATACCCGCGCCGCCAGTTGGTGTCCGGCCTCGGTCAAGCGGTCGACGAACAGTTGGCCGGAGGTATCGGTTTCGAAGGTACGGGTGTCGCTGACCGTGAGCACGGCGATGTTCAGCGGCACGAAGGGGGTGTCTGCTTTAGCTTTCATGAGCATTCGTCGCAGTAGCAAGTGATGGCCGCAGTTATATCACAGCCGGCCCTGGCCGATGCCGCCGTTGTTCCCGGTCAATGTCCGGGCTTTAGCGCTATGCTGCACTGTCAGAGGAACTTGCATGGACGCCCTGCGTCTTAATGTCATCTAGCACCATCGCACTGGAGAAACACGATGATTCAACGGACCCTTCCTGCCTTCATTCTCGCCCTGGGGCTGGGCGCCCTCGCTGGCTGCGCATCGCCAACCGTCATCACGCTGAACGACGGTCGCGAGATCCAGGCCGTGGACACCCCGACGTTCGACGAGGACTCCGGGTTCTATGAATTCGAGCAACTCGACGGCAAGCGCACGCGCCTGAACAAGGACCAGATTCGCACCGTAAAAGAGCTCTGATGGAGCCCGCCTTCGAGCAAACGGCCTTTACACAACAAGGGCTTGCGTTCAAAAAGGCGATACAGTAGGATTTTGTTCATCGGAGTGTAGCGCAGCCAGGTAGCGCGTCTCGTTCGGGACGAGAAGGCCGCAGGTTCGAATCCTGTCTCTCCGACCAGATCCTTCAAAAAGCCCGCCTTGTGCGGGCTTTTTGTTGCGTCCAGAAAATGTCGGCAGGCTGTACCGGCGCTGCGAACAGGCCGGCACAGCACTCCACTCACTTAAGGTCGGCTACGGCCTGTTCTGCCTGCACCGGTATGTAAAGCAACTGCAAGCGCGCGCTGCTCCACTGACGGGTCTTGTTGGTCAGCTCCAGATCGTTGTTCAGCTTTTGCCCATAGGTCGGCACGATTTCCTTGAGCTTGGCTTGCCATTGCGGCGTCCGGATGCGGTCCTTGAAGGTCTTTTCCAGCACGGTCAGCATGATCGGCGCAGCGGTAGAAGCCCCTGGGGAAGCGCCAAGCAACGCGGCGATGCTGCCGTCCTGGGCGGCCACGACTTCTGTACCGAACTGCAAAACGCCACCGTGTACCGGGTCCTTCTTGATCACTTGGACGCGCTGGCCGGCCTGCAGCAACTGCCAGTCTTCGTTCCTGGCATTGGGGAAATACTCGCGCAGGGCGTTCATGCGGTCATCGAAGCTGAGCATCAATTGGCCCATCAGGTAAGTGCTCAGGTCGATGTTGTCGATGCCGGCATGCACCATCGGCAGCACGTTGTGGCTGGTCAACGACGCGAACATGTCCAGCAGCGAGCCGTGCTTGAGGTACTTGGTGGAGAAGGTCGCGAACGGGCCGAAAAGCAGTACTTGCTTGCCATCGATCATCCGCGTGTCCAGGTGCGGGACCGACATCGGCGGCGCGCCGACCGAGGCTTTGCCGTAAAGCTTGGCCTTGTGGCGGGCGACGATGTCCGGGTTGTCGGTCATCAGGAACTGGCCACCCACCGGGAAGCCGGCGTAGCCTTGCGCTTCGGGAATGCCCGATTTCTGCAGCAGTTTAAGCGCACCGCCACCGGCACCGATGAACACGAACTTGGCGTTGACGCGAGTCTGCTCCCCACCATTGGCCAAGTCGGCCACCAGCACATTCCAGGTGCCGTCATCGTTGCGCACGATGTCACGCACTTCGTGGCGCAGGTGCAGCTTGACGTTGGGGTTGCGCGCCATCGAGGCGAACAGCTGACGAGTGATCTCGCCAAAGTTCACGTCGGTGCCGATGGCCATCCGCGTGGCAGCCACTTTCTGCTCTGGGTCCCGGCCCTCCATCACCAGCGGCACCCATTTGCGGATCTGCTCGTGGTCCTCGGAAATTTCCATACCGCGGAACAGCGAACTGTGCTGCAGTGCGGCCACGCGCTTGTGCAGGAAGGCGACGTTCTCGTCGCCCCATACGAAGCTCATGTGCGGCACATTGTTGATGAACGACTTGGGGTTGCTCAGCACGCCCTGCTCGACCTGATAGGCCCAGAACTGCTTGGAGATCTCAAACTGCTCGTTGACACCGACGGCCTTGCTGATGTCGATACTGCCGTCCGTGCCCTCACTGGTGTAGTTCAGCTCGCAGAAGGCCGAATGCCCGGTACCGGCGTTGTTCCAGGCATTGGAGCTCTCTTCGGCGACCTGGTCCATGCGTTCGTAGACGTCGACCTTCCAGTTCGGCTCAAGCTCGGTGAGGTAGGTGCCGAGGCTGGCACTCATGATGCCGCCGCCGATCAGCAGGACATCGACGGACTTTTGCGGCGCCTCGGGTTTGGAGCAACCGATGACGCTCAGGCAGAGGAGCGTCAGCAGGATTTTCTTCATTGATGTGATCCAGTTGTTGTGTACACGCGCGCCGCTATGAGCAGGGAGCGTGCCAACAGGCCCTGGACCAGGCAACATGGGGTGAGACGGTAGGTCGCATGGCGACAATCCGCCACAGGGCAGCGGATTGCGCCAACCTGGGTGGCGGATTTCCCCCGGATGCTTCGCCGGTGAACCCGCGCCTGGCGCTTGCGCGTCAGGCGGTCAGGCGTGACGTCACCTCACCCAACTGCCCCGAGAGGCCATGCAAGCGCTGCCCGGCTCGTTCGGTGTGCTGCACGGCCTCCTGGTTCGCCGTGGCGATGCGGGTGATTTCGATCAGGTTGCACGAGATGTCTTCGGCCACGCTGGTCTGTTCCTCGGCCGCCGTGGCAATCTGCCGGTTCATGTCGCGAATCGCCTCCACCGACAGGGTAATGCGCTGCAGCATCTGCCCCGCCTGCTGGACCTGCTCGGCCCCCTCCTCGCTGCGCTGCCGACCGCTTTCGATGGCCTTCACCGCGTCCACCGCACCCGACTGCACCGCCTCTATGATCTGATGAATTTCCGCGATGGAAGCCGCCGTGCGCTGGGCCAGGCTGCGCACTTCGTCGGCAACCACCGCAAAACCACGCCCGGCCTCGCCAGCACGGGCCGCCTCTATGGCAGCGTTGAGCGCCAGCAGGTTGGTCTGTTCGGCGATGCCGCGAATCACTTCGAGTACCTTGCCAATGCGGGTGCTGTCGTTTTCCAGTTCGCGAATCACCGCAGCCGTACCGGCAATTTCACGGTTGACCACGGCGATGATGTCGATGGTCTGCTGCATCACCTGCTCGCCGGCCTGGGCGCTTTGGTCTGCTTCATCCGCCGCGCGTGCTGCCTCGGCAGCGTGGCGTGCCACTTCCTGGGCGGTAGCGGACATCTGGTGCATGGCCGTGGTCACCTGGTCGGTGCGCTGGAACTGGTCATGGGTCCCACGGGCCATGTCACTGGCGATGCTGCGCAATTGGCCGCTCGCACCTTCGAGCTCCTGGGCGTTGTCCTGCAAACGGCCGACGGTGTCGGCGAGGAAGTCACGCAGGGTATTGGCTGCCCGGGCCAGGCGACCGAGTTCATCCTCACGGCGGCTGTCCACCCGCGAGACAAAGCGGCCCTGACTCAGTTGCGCGACGTACTCGATCAGCTGGCCGATAGGCTTGATCAGGCTGCGATTGATCAACCAAAGACTAAGCAGGCCGACCAGCGCAGCCGACACCAACATGACCAACACACCCAACCACACTGTGCGCTCGGCGACGGCGCTGATGTGGGACGCCCGTTCGCGGGCATCGGCGCGCAGCTGTTCGACCAGCGCACTCATTTGCTCGCTGGCAGCGCGGTCGACCCCCTTCACCGCCTGGTCGCCCGCCACAGGGTCGCCGCCTGCGGCCAAGAACGCCTGACGCCCCTTTTCGTAGGCTACCCCCAACTGCCGGTGGCTCTCGCGCAACTGTTGCAAGGGCGCCTTGAGCTTGCCATCGGTGGTCTCGATCAATTGCCCGAGCAACTGTTGAACCTGCTGCTCACGCGTCTGGAACTGCTGCCAGTACCTGTCCAGATCAGCCGGCTGGCGACCACGCAGCAAGACGTTCTTCCACTCCTGCACCTGAATCTTGAACTGCAGATTGGCTTCGTCGATCAGTTGCGAAGCCCGTAACGGCCCATCCACCAGCCCGGCATAACCGCGCACGCTGGAAGACAGAAACTGAAAGCACACCAGGGCGATCAACAGCATCGCCGCCAGGCTACCGGCCAGCAGGGTGAGCATTTGTACTCTGAGGGATTTACGCAACATCGGGATCTCGGGAACCAGGAGGAAGAAAATGGCGTGCGCCGGCAGCGCAGATCAAGACATCCATGTCCTCGTTCGCAGACCAAAAAAAAGCTGCCATCGGTCGATAGCAGCCAGGTCGAGCACTTACGCAACAGCTGATCCAGATACTCTCAGGCAATTGCTACAGAAATGTTACATAGGGCCACGCACTAACGCGTATTGAACTGCAGCGAGGCCAATCGCGCGTAAAGTGGGCTTTGCTCGATCAGTTGGGCATGGCTGCCCACCGCTACCAAACGGCCCTTGTCGATCACCGCGATCCGGTCGGCGTGTTGCACCGTGGCCAGGCGGTGCGCAATCACCAGGGTGGTCCGACCGGCCATCAGGCTCGGCAGCGCTTGCTGGATCAAGTGCTCGCTCTGGGCATCGAGGGCGCTGGTGGCTTCGTCGAGCAACAGGATAGGCGCGTCTACCAACAGCGCTCGAGCGATGGCCAGGCGTTGGCGCTGCCCTCCCGAAAGGCCGGTCCCGCCCTCCCCCAGCATCGTCTGATAGCCCTGGGGTAACTGCCGGATGAACGCGTCGGCATGGGCGCCCCGCGCAGCCGCTTCCACCTCCTCCCAGGTCGCCTCGGGCCGACCGTATCGGATGTTGGCCTCGACGCTACCGCGAAACAGCGCGGGGCTCTGCGCAACCAAGGCGAATTGGCGACGTACGTCGGCCGGGTCCAGGTCTGTGATGGGTTGCCCGTCGAGCAGAATGCGCCCGCGCTGGGGGTCGTAGAAGCGCAGCAGCAGGTCGAACAGGGTCGACTTGCCGGCACCGGACGGTCCTACCAGCGCCACGGTCTGCCCCGGCTCTACCACCAGGCTCAGATCGTCGATGGCCGACACCGAAGGCCGCGACGGGTAGGCAAACCCGACCTGTTGCAACTCGATCCTGCCAGACACCCGTGGGTACACCAATGTCGTCGGCACCGAGGGAAGCAGTATTGCACTGCGCGCTGCCAGCAACTCGTCGATACGTTCGGCCGCGCCTGCCGCGCGCTGCAACTCCCCGATCACCTCACTGAGGGTACCGAAGGCGCTACCGACGATCAGGCTATAGAACACGAAGGCGGCCAGCTCACCGCCCGAGATACGCCCGGCGATCACATCCATGCCACCGACCCAGAGCATCACGCCAACGGCCCCCAGCACCAGCACGATGACCAGGGTGATAAGCCATGCGCGCTGGGCAATGCGCCGCCGCGCCACACCGAAAGCCGCCTCGACAGTACCGGCGAACAGCTCCCGGTCCCGCGACTGGTGGTTATAGGCCTGTACTGTCTTGATCTGCCCCAAGGTCTCCGCCACGTAACTGCCCACGTCCGCCACCCGATCCTGACTCTGACGCGACAGGCTGCGCACCCGCCTGCCAAACAACAGTATCGGTGCCAGCACCAGGGGCAAGGCGACCACCACGATGCTGGTGAGCTTGGGGTTGGTGACGAAGAGCAGTACCACACCTCCCACCACCATCAAGGCATTGCGCAGAACCATCGACAGCGATGAACCTATGACCGACTGGAGCAAGGTGGTGTCGGCAGTCAGACGCGACTGGATCTCGGAACTGCGGTTGTCTTCGAAAAAGCCGGGGTGCAGTCCCACCAGGTGATCGAACACCGCCCGCCGAATATCGGCCACGCAGCGTTCGCCGATCCATGACACCAGGTAAAACCGGCTGAAAGTGCCCACCGCCAGCGCCAGGACCAACACCAGGAACAGGCCGATGGTCTGGTTGAGCTGGTGGGGCGAGCGGGTCATGAAACCTTGGTCCACCAGCAAGCGAATGCCCTGGCCCATGGACAAGGTAATGCCTGCCGTGACCACCAGTGCCAGCACTGCCAGCAGGGCCTGGCGCCGATAAGGACGAATGAACTGCCAGGCGAGGCGCAGGGCCCGTCGCTGACGTGGTGAAACCGATTCGGGCATGGTGAGGTCCAGAGGAGACGGGAACCCTGAGACTACCATTCATCCGATAAGGGGGAACGGTTGCAGGCGAGCGCGGACCAATTCTGGGTAATGCAGTCCAATAGTGCGCACACCCTGGTGAGTATAGCTTTTCGTTCTAACCGGTCACTGGAGCTTTGAGGCGCTTTCTGTTGGACTGTCCCTGTCGTGACAACAGAACCAGAGCTGTCACAGGCCGGTCACGGCGCAGGGTTACCCTGAGCTTGAACCTGATGAGGAGACAGGAAAGATGAGTCTGCAGCGAAGCAGCGATAGCCAAAAGCCACAGAATCAACCACCGTCGAAGGTCTGCGGCTCGATCATCGACGCCCAAGGTCGCGAGGTGCCGATCACCGAGCAGATGATCCAGCAAGCGTGCAAAGACCTCGAAGACAGTCGGGTAGAAAAAGTGCGCAAGGGCTGAGCAATAGATTTCTGACAACCCGGCCCTTTGGCCGGGTTTTTCATGGGCGCCTGATGGGGTTTTGCGCTGGACTGCCCGGCCTGAACGCCGGCGAGCCGGCTCTTACAGGGCCGCGCAACCCAAGGCGCTGACCATCTGTGCCAGTTGCGGCGCCTCGCCCCGAATACGCACCGCCAGCCCTTCGATCTCACGCCGCGGTGGATAATGCTTGCGCAAGGCATCGAAGGCCGCCCGCTGCTGGGCCGGGTCATCGCTCAGGCTACGACGGAAGTCAGCATCGTCACGGCGTGGGTCATACACGGCGCGACACAGCGTCGCCAGGGACCAGGCCAGGTCGGCGCTGGCATCCAGTTCGATCTGCGCCAGCGGTGGCTTGGGCAGCAAGTCTGCCAATTGCACCTGCTCGGGCTGACCGAGGAAACGGCACAGCGCCTGGTAGATCTGCGCCGTGCCACGCTGGCGACCGTCCAGGCTATAGCCTGCGATATGTGGCGTGGCCAAGGTACACAAGTCAGCCAACTGCAGGTTTACCTGGGGCTCGCCCTCCCATACATCGAGCACGGCATGCACATCCTCGCGGTCCAGCAACAGCTCGCGCAGGGCATGGTTGTCCACCACAGGTCCGCGACTGGCATTGATCAGCCAGGCGCCAGCACGCAAACGCGCCAATTGCGCCTCGCCCAGCAAATGCCAGGTCGGGTGGTCGCCGCCATGCTGCAACGGGGTGTGCAGGCTGATGACATCACACTGCTCGAGCACCGTATCAAGGCTGACATAGTCGCCCCCTTCTACAGCCTGACGCAGCGGATCACAGACCAGCACCTTCCAACCCAGACCATGCAGTACCCGCACCAAGCGGCCGCCCACCTCACCTGCGCCCACCACGCCGTATACGCGCTCAGGCAGTGACACACCGTCGAGGTCGGCCAGGGTCAGGAGGCTACCCAGCACGTAATCCACCACGCCACGGGCGTTGCACCCAGGTGCGCTGCTCCAGCGGATGCCAGCCTCGGCAAAGTAGTCCAGGTCCAGGTGATCGGTGCCGATGGTGCAGGTGCCCACGAAACGGACACGGCTGCCTTCGAGCAGTTGCCGGTCGACCCGGGTCACCGAGCGCACCAGCAGTACGTCGGCATCCTTGACGCTGGCCGCGTCAAGGCTTCTGCCGGGGTAACGGCGGATCTCGCCGAAGCCTTCGAAGAAGGCATCGAGCAGCGGGATATTCTCGTCGGCAACTATCAGCATGGCGCTCTCCTGTGCGGGGAACGCAGTGTAGGCGCTACGCCCGGCTTGATCCAGCGCGGCTCAGTCGGTCTTCTTGCGGATCCAGTACAGGAAGGTACCGGCCTCTTCCTGCTGTTGCAGCAACTCATGACCCAGGAAGTTGCAGAACTTGGGGATATCACGGCGGGTCGAGGGGTCGGTGGCGATCACCTTGAGCAGGCCGCCAGCGGCCAGGTCGCGCACGTGCTGGTGCAGCATCATCACCGGCTCCGGGCAGTTCAGGCCAGTGGCATCGAGGATGGCGTCGGGGGTGAATTCAGTCATGTGGAACTCCGCAAATGATCGCTATTGTCGCGCATGCCAGGCTTCGGTCCAAGGGGCCGGCTGCCGGCCCCAAGCACTCAGCGTGGCTTCAAGTCGAGCCGGCGCAGGTGACATGTCACTTCCTCGCGGTCGTGATACAGCTGCTTACAGGCAATCGAAACCCTGACCTTGCGCGCCTTGAAGGTGGCTTCCATGCGATCCAGCAGACGCCGCACCTCGGCATAGCGTTGCTTCATCGGCAACTTGAGGTTGACCACCGCCTCGCGGCACAGCCCCTCGCCTAGCCAGGTTTCGATCAAGGCAGCGGTGCGCGCGGGCTTTTCGACGATGTCGCAGACCATCCAGTCCACCGTCTGCTTTGGCTGCCAGGTAAAGCCATCGGCCATCAGGTGCTGCACCAGACCGGTGTCCATCAAGCTCTCGGCCATGGGGCCGTTGTCGATCGCGGTGACCAGCATGCCCCGACGCACCAGCTGGTAGGTCCAACCACCAGGCGATGCGCCCAGGTCGACACCGGTCATGTCGTCACCCAGACGCTGCTCCCACTGCTCGCGGGGAATGAATTGGTGCCAGGCTTCCTCGAGCTTGAGGGTCGAACGGCTGGGTGCCTCGCGGGGGAACTTCAGCCGAGGGATACCCATGGCCCAGAGCGCGCTGTTGCTCGGTGGCGCCATGCCGACAAACACCCGCCTGCCGCTGATGAACGTCAGCAACAGACGCGGGCGATTTCTGTCTTCGACCAGGCGCCCGGCCTTTTCCAAGGCTTTGCGCAGCGGGACCTCGAACTTCCGGCAAAAGGTCGACAGCTCCTTGCCTTCGTTGCTGTCGAGCACCTCCAGCCATAGGCTGCCGAACTCCGGGTAAGCGCCGAGGTGCTCGAGCAACACGCTGATACGGTCGCTTTCCGGCAACTCGACGAAGTCACCACGGGCCCACTGGCGCGGGAAAATCAACTGAGCGAAGCGCAGTTCCCCCATCAACCGCTCGGCACCTTCGGCCTCGGCACAGACGAACTCGGCGCAGGCGCTCTGCGGCTTGCCCTTGGCATAACCGGCAACGCCAAGGCGGGCGGCGTGTTCACTGATTTCTGCGCACACCTCGCCCTCGAAACCGGGCCGGCAATGCATGAACAGGGTATTCATCTCTCACTCCACTTCGGCTGGCGCACAACCGGCGCCGGCAGGCCGGCGATGATAAAGGAAGATCGGAACCTGCGACATGCCCCGCCGGTCCAGAAGTGGGTCATGCATGACAAACAGGTCTAACCTGACCTTTCAGCCAGGCCCGTGACGTACGGGCCGATACAGAGCGGTGCCACTGGCAAATATCCATGATTGCCAGGCACCGGCGCAGAAGGAGTTGGCAATGCCCTCGCTCGATAGCCTGAAAACCCTCAAGACCCTGAAGGTAAACGACCATACCTACCACTACTACAGCCTCGCCGAAGCGTCCCGCCAGCTAGGCGACCTGCAACGCCTGCCGATGTCGCTGAAGGTGCTGCTGGAGAACTTGCTGCGCTGGGAAGACGGCAAGACCGTCACCGGCGATGACTTGCACGCCCTGGCCTCATGGCTAAAGGAGCGGCGTTCGGATCGCGAGATTCAATACCGCCCAGCCAGGGTACTGATGCAAGACTTCACCGGTGTACCGGCGGTGGTCGACCTGGCTGCCATGCGTGCAGCCGTGGCCAAGGCCGGCGGCGATCCGCAGCGGATCAACCCGTTGTCACCCGTGGACCTGGTGATCGACCACTCGGTGATGGTCGACCGCTATGCCTCGCCCCAGGCGTTCGCCGAGAACGTCGACATCGAGATGCAGCGCAACGGCGAGCGCTATGCATTCTTGCGCTGGGGCCAAAGTGCCTTTCACAACTTCCGGGTGGTGCCACCTGGAACGGGCATCTGCCACCAGGTCAATCTGGAGTACCTCGGTCGCACCGTTTGGACCCGTGAAGAAGACGGCCGCACCTACGCCTTCCCGGACACGCTGGTCGGCACTGACTCGCACACCACCATGATCAACGGCCTCGGCGTGCTTGGCTGGGGGGTTGGCGGGATCGAGGCAGAGGCCGCCATGCTGGGCCAGCCGGTGTCGATGCTGATTCCGAAAGTGGTCGGTTTCAAACTCACCGGCAAGTTACGTGAGGGCATCACCGCTACGGACCTGGTACTGACCGTGACACAGATGCTGCGCAAGAAAGGTGTAGTGGGCAAGTTCGTCGAATTCTATGGCGATGGCCTGGCGGACCTGCCCCTGGCCGACCGGGCGACGCTGGCCAACATGGCTCCAGAGTACGGCGCGACCTGTGGTTTCTTCCCGGTAGACGACGTGACACTGGAGTATCTGCGCCTGTCCGGTCGTCCCAACGAAACGGTGCAGCTGGTCGAACAGTACTGCAAGGCGCAGGGCCTGTGGCGCCTGCCGGGTCAGGAACCGCTGTTCAGCGATACCCTGGCGCTCGATATGAACGACGTGGAGGCCAGCCTGGCTGGCCCGAAACGCCCTCAGGACCGCGTCGCCCTGGGCCAGGTGAAGCAGGCCTTCGACCACTTCATCGAACTGCAGCCCAAACCACTGGCCAAGGAGATTGGCCGCCTGGAAAGCGAAGGTGGCGGCGGCGTGGCGGTAGGCAATGCCGATCAAGCTGGCGAAGTCGACTACCAGCATGATGGGCAAACCCACACCCTGCGCGACGGCGCGGTGGTGATCGCGGCCATCACCTCCTGCACCAACACCTCCAACCCCAGCGTGATGATGGCTGCTGGCCTGGTGGCGAAGAAGGCCGTGGAAAAGGGCCTGCAACGCAAGCCTTGGGTGAAGAGCTCCCTGGCGCCAGGCTCGAAAGTGGTCACCGACTACTTCAAGGCAGCCGGTTTGACCCACTACCTTGATCAATTGGGTTTTGACCTGGTCGGTTATGGCTGCACCACCTGTATCGGCAACTCGGGGCCGTTGGACGAGGCGATCGAGAAGGCCATTGCCAACGCTGACCTCACGGTTGCCTCGGTGCTTTCAGGCAACCGCAACTTCGAAGGCCGGGTGCACCCGCTGGTGAAGACCAACTGGCTGGCATCGCCGCCGCTGGTGGTTGCCTATGCCCTTGCCGGCAGCGTGCGCCTGGACCTGACACGAGATGCCCTGGGCACCGGCAAGGATGGGCAGCCGGTGTACCTGCGCGATATCTGGCCGAGTCAGAAAGAGATTGCCGACGCCGTGGCCAAAGTCGACACCGGCATGTTCCACAAGGAGTATGCGGAGGTTTTCGCCGGTGACGCGCAGTGGCAAGCGATCGAGGTACCGCAGGCGGCCACCTACGTTTGGCAGGACGACTCGACGTACATCCAGCACCCGCCGTTCTTCGATGACATTGCCGGGCCATTGCCGCACATCGGTGATATCCATGGTGCGCGGATCCTGGCGTTGCTTGGCGACTCGGTGACCACTGATCACATCTCCCCCGCTGGCAACATCAAGGCCGACAGCCCGGCTGGGCGTTACCTGCGCGAGAAGGGTGTCGAGCCACGGGACTTCAACTCCTACGGTTCGCGTCGGGGGAACCATGAGGTGATGATGCGCGGCACCTTCGCCAACATTCGAATCCGCAACGAGATGCTGGGGGGTGAGGAAGGCGGCAATACGGTGCATGTGCCTTCGGGCGAGAAGCTGTCGATCTATGATGCGGCGATGCGTTACCAGGCTGAAGGAACGCCATTGGTGGTGGTGGCGGGCCAGGAATATGGTACGGGTTCGAGCCGTGACTGGGCGGCCAAAGGTACCAACTTGCTGGGTGTGAAGGCGGTGTTGGCGGAGAGTTTCGAACGTATCCACCGTTCCAATCTGGTTGGTATGGGGGTATTGCCATTGCAGTTCATGGCTGGGAACGATCGCAAGCAGTTGCGGCTGACGGGCCGGGAGATCATCGATATCGAGGGCCTTGAAAATGCATCTATTCGGCCGGGAATGCGTTTAACGTTGCGAATGACTCGTGAGGATGGGGAGCAGGAGAAGATCGAGGTGTTGTGCAGGATCGATACCTTGAATGAAGTGGAGTACTTCAAATCGGGCGGCATTCTGCATTATGTGCTGAGGCAATTGATTGCAAGTTGAGGACCATGAATCATTGCTTTTGCTTTTGCTTTTGCTTCCAGCGCGCGGTAGTTCAGGCGCCACCTCATGCGACTTCAGGAGGCCGAGCGCAGGGCTTGCGGAGGGAGGTGACGGGCATGGATGCCCGTCAAGCGCTGCGGCCCAGGAGGGGCCGTTCAGCGCGGTCCTCCCGGGAGCAAGCCCGGAGCGAGGGAACCCCGGAGCGCAGCGCAGGGGCCGGATGATAGGAGCCAGACTTTTTTGGTTACTTTTTGGGGCGTCTGCCAAAAAGTGACCCGCTGTAAGAGCGGAAAGGTGATTGAGCGTCGCCTTGGCAAATGGATATGCTCATAAATCTAAATACCAAAACCTCAAACTTCAAAGCGAATACTTGGCGCTGGCATTCAAATAGCGTGAATATCCATTCGCCATGGAGGCGCTCATTCACCTTTTCGCCTTTACGGCGACCTACTTTTGCTCTTGGGCAAAAGTAGGCAAAAACCGCTGGCTCCTATCATCCGGCCCCTACGCTTCGCTTCGGGGTTCCCTCGCTACGGGCTTGCTCCCGGGAGGACCGCGCTGAACGGCCCCTCCTGGGCCGCAGCGCTTGACGGGCATCCATGCCCGTCACCTCCCTCCGCAAGCCCTACGCTCGGCCTACTGACGTCGCAATTTGCAGCGCCTGGAATATCGCGCATTAAAAGCAAAAGCGGAGCATGAAATACCAACTCCGAACAACAACAACAACAGCTAAACCAGCCGCACATTCAATATTAAAACTATAAATGCGAGGCAAATTTTCTTTTGCTTCGCTTTGCTCTTGCTTCTAGCGCGCGGTAGTTCAGGCGCCACCTAATGCGACTTCAGGAGGCCGAGCGCAGGGCTTGCGCAGGGAGGTGACGGGCATGGATGCCCGTCAAGCGCTGCGGCCCAGGAGGGGCCGTTCAGCGCGGTCCTCCCGGAGCAAGCCCGGAGCGAGGGAACCCCGGAGCGCAGCGCAGGGGCCGGATGATAGGAGCCAGACTTTTTTGGTTACTTTTTGGGGCGTCTGCCAAAAAGTGACCCGCTGTAAGAGCGGAAAGGTGATTGAGCGTCACCTTGGCAAATGGATATGCTCACGCATCCAGAAACCAAAACTTCAAACTTCAAACTTCAAACTTCAAACTTCAAACTTCAAAGCACAGATTTAAGGGCGGCATTCAGATAGCGTGAATATCCATTCGCCATGGAGGCGCTCATTCACCTTTTCGCCTTTACGGCGACCTACTTTTGCTCTTGGGCAAAAGTAGGCAAAAACCGCTGGCTCCTATCATCCGGCCCCTACGCTGCGCTTCGGGGTTCCCTCGCTACGGGCTTGCTCCCGGGAGGACCGCGCTGAACGGCCCCTCCTGGGCCGCAGCGCTTGACGGGCATCCATGCCCGTCACCTCCCTCCGCAAGCCCTACGCTCGGCCTACTGACGTCGCAATTTGCAGCGTCTGGGATATCGCGCATTAAAAGCAAAAGCGGAGCATGAAATACCAAATCCGAACAACAACAACAACAACAACAACAACAACAACAACAACAACAACAACAACAACAACAACTGAACCAGCCGCACATTCAATATTAAAACCATAAATGCGAGGCAAATTTTCTTTTTCTTCGCATTGCTCTTGCTTCTAGCTCGCAGTAGTTCAGACGCCACCTGATGCGACTGCGCAGGGAGGTGACGGGCATGAATGCCCGTCAAACGCTGCGGCCCAGGAGGGGCCGTTCAGCGCGGCCCTCCCGGAGCAAGCCCTACGCTCGACCTACCGACGTCGCAAGTAGCGGCACCTGGACAACCGCGTACTGGAAACCAGAACACAGCAAAAGCAAAAGAAAGCAAAAGCGCAGCATGCATCGCGCGATGGCTCTTTGATGGCCAATCGGTCATGATAGACGCCAAGCGTCACAAAATGGTCATAAAGTTCCGAGTAAAGGCAGCATCTTCCCTGAAAACCTAGGATTCCCTAATGCAGCCCCACCTCACAATCCTTGCGCCAGATCAACCATAATTAAATATTCATTCAATAAAACCAGTGGCTTGCCGATATCTGTGGAAAGCCTTGCGGATTACTCAGCCCATGCGTAACAACCAGCCGATTACCCAGAGAGAACGGACTTTCCCTGCCCAACAGCGGTTGATCTCCACCACCAATGCCAAAGGTGTGATCACCTACTGCAACGATGCATTCATCGAGATCAGCGGGTTCTCCCGCGAAGAACTGACCGGTGCCCCGCACAACCTGGTGCGCCACCCCGACGTTCCGTCGGCGGTGTTCTCGCATATGTGGCAGACCCTGAAGCAGGGCCTGCCCTGGATGGGCATCGTCAAGAACCGCTGCAAATCGGGCGACCACTACTGGGTCAATGCCTACGTCACCCCCATTTTCGAAAACAACCAAGTCATCGGCTTCGAGTCGGTCCGCGTCAAACCTACTGCCGAGCAGATCCGCCGCGCCGAAGCCCTCTACCAACGCATCAACCAAGGCAAGAGCGCCATCCCGCGCCGCGACACATGGCTGCCGGTGGTGCAGGACTGGCTGCCGTTCATTCTCGTCAGCCAGATCGGCTTCCTCATCGGCAACTGGCTCGGCCATTCCTGGGGCTTTGCCCTGGCCGCCGGCCTGTCGGTACCGCTGGGCCTGCTTGGCCTGACCTGGCAGCAACGCGGCCTCAAACGCCTGCTGCGCCTGGCCGAGCAGACCACCTCCGACCCGCTGATCGCGCAGATGTTCACCGACAGCCGCGGCGTACAGGCACGCCTGGAAATGGCGATGCTCAGCCAGGATGCGCGGATGAAGACCTGCCTGACACGTCTGCAGGACAGTGCCGAACACCTCAGCGAGCAAGCGCGCCAGTCCGATGCCCTGGCCCACAAGAGCTCCTCGGGGCTGGAGCGTCAGCGGGTGGAAACCGAACAGGTCGCCGCCGCCGTCAACCAGATGGCCAGCACCACTCAGGAAGTGGCCAACCACGTCCAACGCACTGCCGACGCCACCCAGGAAGCCAACCGCCTGACCAGCCAGGGTCGCCAGATCGCCGGTGAAACCCGCGAAGCCATCGAACGACTCTCCACAGCCGTGGGCGAAACCGGTCAGACCGTGACGCAACTGGCCAAGGACAGCGATGAAATCGGTGGTGTGGTAGACGTGATCAAAGGCATCGCCGACCAGACCAACCTGCTGGCACTGAACGCCGCCATCGAAGCCGCCCGCGCCGGTGAAATGGGCCGTGGTTTCGCGGTGGTCGCCGACGAGGTCCGCCAACTGGCCCAGCGTACCGCCGAGTCGACCGGACAAATCCACACCCTGATCGCCAAGCTGCAACAAACCGCCAGCAACGCTGTTCTCACCATGGAAACCGGTCACCGCCAGGCCCAGGAAGGTGTCGAGCGGGTCATGCAGGCCGACCAGGCGCTGATTGGAATCAGCGAAGCGGTAGCCAATATCACCGACATGGCCACCCAGATCGCGGCGGCCACCGAAGAACAGACCGCCGTGGCCGACGAGATCAGCCGCAACATCAGCACCATCGCCGAGCTGGCCGACCAGACCGCCGAACAGGCGCAACACTCGGCACTGCTCAGCGAAGAGCTGACCTCCACTGCCGGCACGCAGTATTCGCTGGTGGAGCGCTTCAACCGATAAGCTTGCTCGCTCCTGCAGGCGTCGCGCACCGCCTGTAGGAACCGGCTTGCCAGCAATGGAACCGGCAAGACAACAGCAATCGGGTGCTCCTGCGAGGAGCCCGCATGAAAAACGGGCCGCATAGCGGCCCGGCTTCACCAATCCAGCGTCAAACCACTCTCGAAGTACCGCTGCTCCCCCGTCAACGGATCCTCGAAACGCAAACTCTGCGCCAGCAACTTCAACGGTCGCTGGTAATCGTCTTCTTCCTTGAGCAAAACCGGGTAGAACGGGTCGTTGCAGATCCCTGCCCCGAGCGCCGCCATATGAACACGTAATTGATGAGTCTTGCCGGTTACCGGCGACAGCCCGTAGCGCCAAAGCTCGCCTCGCTTTTCCAGCACCTCGGCCAAGGTCTCGCTATTGCTCTGGCCCTCGACCTCGTGCATGCGGAAGAATGGCTCACCATGTACCAGGCGGCTTCGGTGCACCAAAGGGAATGCATGCTGTGGCATCGCCGCAGCAATGGCCTGGTAGCGCTTGTCGATGCGCCGCTCGGGAAACAGCCGCTGGTAGGCGCTGCGGGTCTGAGGGTTGGCGGAGAACAACACCAGGCCCGCGGTGTGCCGGTCGATCCGGTGCAGCGGCACCAGGTGGGGATTGTCCAGGCGGCGGATCAGGCGGCGCAGCAAGGTCTGTTCGACGTATTCCCCGGTCGGCGTCACCGGCAGGAAATGCGGCTTGTCAGCCACCACCAGGTGCTCATCCATGTGAACAATGGTTTCCTGCACCGGGATCGGCCGTTCATTGGGCACTTCGCGAAAATAGTGCAGGCGCATGCCCCGCCTATATGGCAGGTGAGCTGCAATAGGCTGGCCTTCGGCATCGAGCACACGACCACGGGCAAAACGGTCAAGCCACTGGTCGCGACTGATGGCGCTGAAGTGGTCGCAAAGACAATCCAGAACCGTCGCCCAGTTACCAGGTGGCAGGCAGACGGTGCTGGCCTGCTGGCGAGCGGGGTCGAACGGTGTGGTCATGGCAAAGCTCTGGGCGATCAGGACCGCGCATTATCCCCCAAGCCCGACGGCTCAACCAGCCCGCCCTACTCCATCGCTACGCTCTTTCAACCAACGCAACACCTCCACCGCCTCCCAACGTCCAGGGTCGTAGAGCGCATAGACCAGACCCTGATAACCCACGACATCGAGCGCCCGGTGGTAGCCGGCCCGTTGGAACAAGGCCTCGATCTCGGCAAAGCAGGTGTTGAAATGCACCTTGCCAAATGGGGTGCGGTCGTCCGTCACCAGGCCTTCAAGACGCAGTTCGACCACGGCGTCGCATACCCGGTCTGGCGACATGCGGTTGACGCTGTACTTGAGTTGCTCGACGTTGAGCATGAGTTCACCCTGATACTGTATTTATATACAGCATACGGAGAGCTTCACTATTCCGTCAATTCAGGCTGCCCTCGCACAGGTCAGCCAAGAAAGGTCACCACCTGCTCGGCATCGAATGGCCAGCGCAACTCGGCGCCGTTGTCGCATCGCCGCAACACCGGAATGATCAGGCTGTATCGCTCGAAGAACGCTTCGTCTTCGGCGATATCGACCAGCTCCACCAGCAGGCCGTGCTCGACGAAAGGCATCAGCACGGCCTCGGCCACTTCGCATAGATGGCAACCGAGGGTGCCGAACAGTTGGCATTCAGGCAGCATGGGCAGGTCCGGTCAGAGAATGGGAGAGCCTCTATTCTAGGTCGGTCCCGCCCTATGCGCATCTGACTCGGCTCAATCCTGGCTGGTGGCACCGATGCGGTGCAGCGACAGGTCGGCACCCTGGAACTCCTGCTCGTGGCTCAAACGCAGTCCATGCAGCGCACGGAGGGTTCCATACACCGCGAAACCGCCCACCAACGCCACCACCACACCAGCCAGGCTGCCCAAAAGCTGGCTGATCAGGCTGACCCCGCCCATGCCGCCCAACGCGACCTGGCCGAAGATGCCACAGGCGATTCCGCCCCAAACCCCGCACAAGCCGTGCAGAGGCCAGACACCCAGCACATCGTCGATCTTCCAGCGGTTCTGTGCAGCGGTGAAGCTCCAGACGAACAGCACGCCAGCCACCAGCCCGGTGGCCAGAGCGCCAATCGGGTGCATCAGGTCCGAACCTGCGCACACGGCCACCAGGCCTGCCAATGGGCCGTTATGCAGGAAGCCAGGGTCATTGCGCCCGGCCAGCAGGGCCGCCAGCGTTCCCCCGACCATGGCCATCAACGAGTTGATCGCCACCAGGCCGCTCACCCCCTGCAGGGTCTGGGCACTCATGACGTTGAAGCCGAACCAGCCGATGATCAGAATCCACGAACCCAGCGCCAGGAATGGAATGCTCGAAGGCGCGAACGCCACCAGACGGCCCTCCCGATAGCGCCCACGCCGCGCGCCCAGCAGTACCACTGCCGCCAGGGCCAGCCAGCCGCCCATGGCGTGCACCACCACCGAGCCCGCGAAGTCATGGAAAGGCGCACCGAAGGTAGCCTGCAGCCATGCCTGCACACCCAGGTTGCCGTTCCATGCCAGGCCTTCGAAGAACGGGTAGATGAACGCAACGATCAATGCGGTTGCGCACAGCTGCGGGGCGAATCGCGCCCGCTCGGCGATACCGCCGGAGATGATGGCCGGGATGGCCGCGGCGAAGGTCAGCAGAAAGAAGCACTTGACCAGTGCATAGCCGTGGTCGGCCGCCAGCTGCGCCGCCGGGTGCAGGAAGCTTACCCCATAGGCGATCCAGTAACCGATGAAGAAGTACACCAAGGCCGATATGGCGAAGTCGCTGAGGATCTTCGACAATGCGTTGACCTGATTCTTGTGTCGCACGGTCCCCACTTCCAGAAAAGCGAAGCCAGCGTGCATGGCCAGTACTAGAATGGCCCCCATGAGGATGAAAAGCGTATTGGAGCCATGGACCAGGGAGTCCATCGCGCTGTGCATGTTTTCCATGACGTAGGCAGACCTGCTGAAAAAAGCACCAGGACAGTTCAAGAACCTGCATCCGTGCACCTAATCGGTGCCAGCCCCCCTGCCCTGTTTCAGTGACCCGGCTGGAGCCTGCGTGGTTTTTTCTTGGGTTTGTCGAGGATTGGGTTAAGGTTTGTTGGTATCCGCCGGGGTGTCGCCCTGAATCGGCGCAACGGTCCATGCCATCGCCCCATGACGTGGCAAAACACTTAGCAAGGCCCATACCAGCGTTGGCAGTGAACCTTTGCCACGCCGCGTTACTCGAAATTTTCACCAACACTCAAGGGAGAGCCCCATGGCCAGCAAATCGGCAAAGAATGCACAAGAGATATTGATGGCTGACTTCCAGGCACTGGTGCGAGACACCGAGAAGCTGCTTGCCGACACCGCCAACCTGGCAGGCGACCAGGCCGACGAACTGCGCGAGCAGATCCACGAGCGCCTGACCCAGGCCCGCGAAACGCTGCAACTGACCCAGGACTCAGTGCGCGAACGCGGCCAGGCCGCCCTGGGTGCCGCCGAGCAGTATGTGCAGGAAAAGCCCTGGCACGCGATCGGTATCGCTGCGGGCGTTGGCCTGCTGATCGGCCTGTTGGCCAATCGGCGCTGAGGAGTCCCCATGGAGAACGACGCCAACGGCGCCGGCGTTTCGGGCAAACGCCTGAGTGCGGCCCTGCTCGGGCTGTTGCACAGCCATATCGAACTGTTCGGCATCGAACTGCAGGAGCAGAAAGCCCGCACCCTGAGCCTGCTGTTGTTCGCGGGTCTGGCACTGGTCTTCGCTTTGCTGTTGCTGACAGCCTTGTCCGGACTGTTGCTGGTACTGCTGTGGGACAGCTATCGACTGGCCGGCATCATTGGCCTGTGCGTGTTCTACAGCCTGGCCGCGCTGTATTGCGGCTTGCGCCTCAAGGCCGCGGTATTCGACGAATCGTCGCCCTTCAACGCCACGCTTGAAGAGTTGGCCAAGGACCGGGAGCGCCTACTGCCATGAGCCTGCCGGAATTGCCAAATACTCGAAACCCAAGGGAACTGCGCAAGGCACTGTTGCGTCTGCGCCTGGAAATGCACCGTCAGGAAATTCGCCACGAGTCGGCGCAACTGCTCGAACCACTCAGACGCGTGCGCGGCATGGGTAATTCGCTGCAGGACGGCCTGGGCATCAAGCATGCGCCATTGTGGGGGCTCGGCGCTGTGGTAGCGATGGGTTTCCTCACAGGCAAAGGCATGCGCAGCGGCAACCTGGCCCGTCTGGTGCGGCTGGGGGGTAGCTTGCTGCCACTGATTCGCCTGTTCATGCAGAATCGGCGCCCCTGAGGGGAATGATCAGCGGCTGGCGCTTGCACCGCCAGCCGCGACACGGGAAGCTATGGCCATCGACCGACAGGAGATCGAGCCTTGGACTGGCAAACCCTGCTGACCCGTGAACGCCTGGGCAAAGCCCTGTACAGCCCCGAAGAACTCGGCCGCAGCCCCTTCCACAAAGACCACGACCGGATCATCTTCTCGGGCGCCTTTCGCCGCCTGGGACGCAAGACCCAGGTACACCCAGTCTCCAGCAACGACCATATCCATACCCGCCTGACCCATTCCCTGGAGGTCAGCTGCGTCGGCCGTTCGCTGGGCATGCGGGTTGGCGAAACCCTGCGCGACAGCTTGCCGGACTGGTGCGCCCCCAGCGACCTGGGCATGATCGTACAGTCCGCCTGCCTGGCCCACGATATCGGCAACCCGCCGTTCGGCCATTCAGGCGAGGACGCTATTCGTCACTGGTTCCAGCAGGCCGCGGATCGTGGCTGGCTGGACGACATGAACGATGACGAAAGGGCCGACTTCCTCAATTTCGAGGGCAACGCCCAGGGTTTCCGTGTGCTCACGCAGTTGGAGTACCACCAGTTCGATGGCGGTACCCGACTGACCTACGCCACGCTGGGCACCTACCTCAAATACCCTTGGAGCGCCCGCCACGCGGATGCCTTGGGCTACAAGAAGCATAAATTCGGGTGCTACCAGAGCGAATTGCCGCTGTTGGAGCAGATCGCCCGCAAACTGGGCCTGCCACTGCTCGAGCACCAACGCTGGGCGCGTCACCCGCTGGTGTACCTGATGGAGGCGGCCGACGACATCTGCTACGCGCTGATCGACCTGGAAGACGGTCTGGAAATGGAGTTGCTCCAGTACGCGGAGGTCGAAGCGCTGCTGCTCGACCTGGTTGGCGACGACCTGCCCGAAACCTACCGCCAACTCGGCCCCTCGGACTCCCGGCGACGAAAGCTGGCCATCCTGCGCGGCAAGGCCATCGAGCACCTGACCAACGCAGCCGCCCGCGCCTTCGTCGAGCAGCAACAGGCGCTGTTGGCCGGCCGTCTGCCAGGGGATCTGGTGGAGCACATGCATGGCCCGGCCAAGCGCTGCGTTCTGCAGGCCAAGGACATGGCGCGTAACAAGATCTTCCAGGACAAACGCAAGACCCTGCACGAGATCGGCGCCTACACCACGCTGGAAATCCTGCTCAACACCTTCTGCGGAGCTGCTCTGGAACAACATGGCGGCCGCTCACCGTCGTTCAAGAGCCGCCGGGTGCTCGACCTGATCGGCAACAATGCGCCCGACCCACACGGTTCACTGCACAATGCCTTCCTGCGCATGATCGATTTCATCGCCGGCATGACCGACAGCTATGCCAGCGAAATGGCACGGGAAATGACAGGTCGTTCCAGCCCGGTATGAGTACCTGTCACGTGGCGCGGCGGCTGCCCGCGCCACCCTTTTTGAAAGAAAACTCCTACATACCGCCGAGCAAGGCTAAACACGGCTTGTTTTTAGCAAATATAAAGTTACTAAATCAGTCAAATGAATAACAACACGTGGCATTTTCGTAGTCTTATTTGTTTTTTCTTGTAAGCGATTTCCCATATATCGCTAACAGTCGTTCCTCGCATGCCCGCTGACTTCCAACTGAGTTAAGGTGCACCTGCCTTCGCCACTAATCCGCAGGAAGTTGAACATGCAATCCGTATTCATTGTCGATGACCACCCCGTTATCCGCCTGGCTGTACGCATGCTGCTGGAGAACCAGAACTACAAGATCGTCGGCGAATCGGACAACGGTGTCGATGCCATGCAGAGGATCCGCGACGCCCTCCCCGACCTGGTGATTCTCGACATCAGCATCCCCATGCTCGATGGCCTGGAAATGCTGTCACGCCTCCAGAACATGGCCTTGCCATTGAAAGTGCTGGTACTCACCGCCCAGTCCCCGGCCTTGTTCGCGGTGCGCTGCATGCATTCGGGGGCGGCCGGTTATGTGTGCAAGCAGGAAGACCTCAGCGAACTGCTGAGCGCCATCAAGGCTGTACTTGCTGGATACAATTATTTCCCCAGCCAGGCAATGAATTATTCCCAGGAAGCGTCGGACGTCGATTTAAAACTTTTCCGACAGGTTAATGACCGCGAACTTATGGTGCTGCAACTATTTGCCCAAGGCAGAAGCAACAAGGAGATTGCCCAGGGCATGTTCCTGAGCAACAAAACCGTCAGCACCTACAAGAAACGACTGATGCAAAAGCTCAAGGTCAATACACTGGTCGACCTGATAGACATGGCCAAACGCAACGCATTGGTCTGAGGCCTGGCATGGCACGCTACGTTGTCTGCATGTTCCTTGGCTTGATCATGATGAGTGCGGCCCAGGCGACACACCATGAAGCCACCGCCTATGCGTTGCTGCCCCGCTCCGGTACGACCGCGACCTATCCGCAACTGACACCCGAGCAGCAGCAATGGCTGGAGAATCGTCGCGAACTGGTGCTGGGCACCTCGGCACCGGACTACCCTCCGTTCGACATCACCAGCGGTGGCCGCGACTACCAGGGCCTCACCGCTGAATACGCCAACCTGATTGGCAAAGCCCTGAAGCTGCCAATACGGGTTTTGCGCTACCCTCACCGACAAGCAGCGGTCGAGGCCCTGAAACGGGGTGAAATCGACCTGCTCGGCAGCGCCAACAGCTACGAAGCACAAACCGACGGCTTGGTGCTGTCCCGCCCCTATGCCATCGACCAACCGGTGCTGGTCACACGCGAATATGAAAAACGTGCGGTGGACCGTGACCTCGATGGGCTGCGCCTGGGCATGCTGTATCATTACCAGCCCGAGCGAAAAGTCCATGACACCTACCCCAAGGCCGAGCTGCTGGCCTTCGGCTCATCATCCCAGGCCCTTGCCGCCGTAGCCTTTGGCCAAGCCGACGTGTTCATCGGAGACACGATCTCCACCCACTACCAGCTCAATCGCGGCCACCTGCCACGCCTACGCATGGCCAGCTTCAGCCAGCACGAGGCGGTTGGCTTCGGCTTCGCCATGCGCCAGGACGATACCACCCTCAGGGAACTGGTGAACGCCACCCTCGATATCCAGCCCAGCGTCGTGCGCACCAGTATCTTCAAACGCTGGAGCGCGGGCAGCGATACGCTGCTGACCGATCGCCAACTGCAACTGACGGCCGCCGAGGAAAAATGGCGGCAGACCCATCCGACAGTGCGGGTAGCCATCGACGAGACGGCAGCGCCGGTCTCGTTCTTCGATGGTGTCGGCCATTTTCGCGGGATCAGCGCCGACCTGCTGGAACTGGTTCGCCTGCGTACTGGCCTGCGCTTCGAGGTGCAGCGCGCCAGCGGTATCGCCGACATGATCACCCGGCTCAAGGATGGCCGGGTCGACATGATCGCCGCGTTCGCCACCGACGGCGCCGATGGCGCCGCCTTGCGCCTCAGTCGCCCGTACCTTGAAAGTGCCTACGTACTGGTTACCCGTGCCAACGAGCAACCACTGGATACCCTGGAGCAACTCCAAGGCCATCGCATCGCAATTACCCGCTACAGCGCCATGGACGAGATGCTTTCCAGGCGCTATCCCCTGATTGGCTGGATCGAAACCGAAAGCGCCTTCTATTCCATGGCCTTGTTGCGCAGCGGGGCCGTCGACGCCGTCATCACCACCTTGCTCGACGCCAACCACGCAGTGTCCGGCAACCCCGACCTGATCATCCGCAGCTCGATCGACAGCGAGCCTGCCAGCTTCGCCATGGCCATGCCGAGTGCGTCGAGCGAGCTCGCTTCGATTCTCGACAAAGCCCTGATGAGCATCTCGCCGGAGGAACTGGGGGTCATCAACAACCGCTGGCGCGGCTACAGCGTCCATGAGGACAACACCTGGCAGGGTTTTCTGCGCCTGGCGGTGCAGGTCCTGCTGGGAACCGGCCTGCTACTGCTGCTGGCGCTGCTTTGGAATGCGCGCCTGCGGCGCCAGATCAAACAGCGCCAACTCGCCGAGCGCGCCCTGAACGATCAACTGGCGTTCATGCGTGCCCTGATCAACGGCACTCCACATCCGATGTACGTGCGAGATCGCGAGGGGTGCCTGCAAAGCTGCAACGACAGCTACCTGGAGGCCGTCCAGGCCAGCGCCGAAGACGTCATTGGCAAGCGCCTGGAAGACAGCCTGAACGGCGATCCTGAACATACACGGCAGATCCAGGCCGACTACCACCGTGTGATGAGCATCGGTACCCCATTGATCCTCGACCGGCCGCTGCGGGTCAAGGGCCAGGAGATGACCATCTACCACTGGATTCTGCCGTACCGGGATTCCATGGGCGAAGTCAAGGGGATCATCGGCGGCTGGATCGACATCAGCGAGCGGCGCAAGCTGGTCCAGCAGTTACGCCAGGCCAAGCAGCAGGCCGATGATGCCAACCGTGCCAAAAGCACCTTCCTGGCAACCATCAGCCATGAGATCCGTACGCCAATGAACGCGGTCATCGGCATGCTGGAGCTGGCGGTCAAACGTGCGAACCGAGGGCAGGTGGACCGCTCGGCACTGGAAGTCGCCTACCTTTCGGCCAAGGACCTGCTGGGCTTGATCGGCGATATCCTGGACATCGTTCGGATCGAGTCGGGCCACCTTTCACTGGCGCCGGAGCCTGTAAACCTCGCTGCACTGATCGAATCGGTAGGACGCGTGTTCGACGGCCAGGCCCGCCAGAAAAACCTGTCACTGGAGGTTCTGATCGCCCCTGGCGCCCGCTGCCATGCGTTACTCGACCCGCTGCGTTTCAAACAGGTGCTGTCGAACCTGACCAGCAATGCCATCAAGTTCACCGAGCATGGCCAGGTGCGCATCAGTGTGGACGTGCAGGATGATGACGGCACCGGCCTGGGCCTACTGGATCTCGAGGTGCGTGACAGCGGCATCGGTATACAGGCCGATGATCTGCACCGATTGTTCAGCCCGTTCGTCCAGGCCAACCCTCACAGTCAAGGCGCCCGGGCCGGTACCGGACTCGGACTGGCCATCTGCCGGAACCTGTGCGAGATGATGGGCGGCAAGCTGACCATCAAGAGCCTTGAGGGCGTTGGCACCCAGGTGCGCCTGGTCATGCCGCTGCAGCGGGTGGGCCCACCGTCGCGCGCCGTGCCGGCGAACGACGCCGTGCAAACCCCCGACCCAAGGCTGAATATCCTGGTCATCGACGACCACCCGGCCAACCTGCTGTTGATGGAACAGCAGCTGAGTTACCTGGGCCTTAGCCAGTCGAGCGCCAACAATGGTCCCGAGGGCCTGGAAAAATGGCGTGAGGGCAATTTCGATGCGCTGGTCCTCGACTGCAACATGCCTCACATGAATGGCTACCAACTGGCGACAGCGGTACGTGCCGAAGAACAACGCAGTGGACGAGCGCGTTGCGTAATTCTGGGCTACACCGCCAACGCGCAGCCTGAGGTGACACAGAAATGCCTGAACGCCGGCATGGACGACTGCCTGCTCAAGCCCATCAGCCTGGGCACCCTAAGCAAATACCTGGCCGATATCAAACCGCGTCAACCAGCCAGCGCCGCCAAGCTTCACCCCTTCTGTCTCGAAGGCCTGGGCACGATCGTAGGCAATGACCCAAGCGCCCGCACTCGGTTCCTGACCACGTTGCTCGAGAGCTTGCGGCAAGACCTGACGGTGTTGATGCAAATGGACCCCGTTGAAGACGCCTTGGAGATTTCCGACCAGGCGCACAAGATCCTCAGCGCAGCGCGCATGCTCGAAGCACAGCGCTTGATGGCGGCCTGCGAGGCCCTTGAAGAGACCGCCCTGCCGACTTCGATGGTGAAGACCCGGCGACAGGCGTTGGCTCGGCACATGCGCCGAGTTGAAAAAGCCCTGGCCAGGCACCTGAGTGGGCCTGCCAGGGCTCAGTGAAGCGGTCCGTCAGCGGGACGGCCGCTCAGCTGTGGATCAGGAAGCCGGGTTGATCGGCTTGTCCGGATACCAGGCGTCCAGCAGCGGGCTGACTTCGATCTTGGTCAGTTCGCTGCGGCCCTTGAGCCAGCTCTCGACGGTGGCGCGCTGTTCTTCGCTGACCGAGCCACGCTTGGCCAGGCAGACCAGGCCGAAGTCATCGCCGCCAACATAGTCCAGGCCGTTGGCGTCCATGGCTTCTGCCAGGAAGGCATCGAGGAAGGCATCGATGGCTTCGTCGGACAGGTCTTCCTTGAAATCCAGGTTCAGTTCGAAACCCAGCTCCTGGAATTCATCCACGCACAGCTTCTTGCGCAGACGACGGGAACGGTTGGTGGCCATGAAACAATCCTCTTGAGTAATAACGCGCGGCACTTTACCAGTTTCCACGCGCCAGCGGCGCTTTTCCGTTGAACCGTAGCCCATGTAGATCGCGCTTGGGGCATAATGCGCACTCGTATGTCGTCCTGGGGCCATCATCTTTTACAGCCCCGCTATCATTCCCCTCGTGCGCAGGGTACTTATCGAACATGATCAAAACGCTCCGTCCCCTTGTTCTCGCCGGCCTGCTTCTGCCTCTGGCACTGCCCAGCCAGGCCGCAGCCGTCAACACCACCCTACCTCCCAAGGTCCAGCAGGCCCTCAAAGCCAACAAACTGCAGGACTCGGCACTGTCGCTGGTCATGCTGCCACTGGATGGGCCCGGTACCCCAACCGTGTTCAATGCCGATGTTTCGGTGAACCCGGCTTCGACCATGAAACTGGTCACCACCTATGCCGCCCTGGAGCTGCTTGGGCCGACCTATCAGTGGAAGACCGAATTCTTCACCGATGGCACGCTGAGCAATGGCGTGCTCAACGGCAATCTGTACCTCAAGGGCGGCGGCGACCCCAAGCTGAACATGGAAAAACTGTGGTTGCTGATGCGTGACTTGCGCGCCAACGGCGTGCGCACGGTTACCGGCGACCTGGTGCTGGACCGCAGCCACTTCGTCCAGCCGAACCTGCCACAGTTCGATGATGACGGCGGTGACGTCAACAAACCCTTCCTGGTCAAACCCGATTCGCTGCTGGTCAACCTCAAGGCCCTGCGGTTCGTCGCCCGCAACGATGGCGGCAAGGTGACCGTCGCGGTCGAGCCGCCGATTGCCAACATCCGTATCAACAACCAGGTCAAGGCGGTGGCCTCCAAACAGTGCAGCGGCGATGTGCGCTACAACCCGGTAGCCCAGCCCGACGGCCTGAGCGTGGTGGTCAGCGGCCAACTCGGCGACGGCTGCAACTCGCAAACCTACCTGTCCCTGCTCGATCACCCGACCTACGCGGCCGGCGCCGTGCGGGCGATCTGGAACGAGCTGGGCGGCAGCATCCAGGGCCGCGACCGCGTCGAAAACGTACCCAAGAGCGCGCGTCTGCTGGCCCGGGCGTTCTCCCCCGACCTGGTGGAAGTGATCCGCGACATCAACAAGTACAGCAATAACACCATGGCCCAGCAGTTGTTCCTGAGCATCGGCGCACAGTTCCGTACCGATGCCGACGGTGACGATGCCCGCGCAGCCCAACGCGTGGTCCGCCAGTGGCTGGCGAAAAAAGGCATCACCGCGCCGCATCTGGTCATGGAGAACGGCTCTGGTCTGTCCCGTGCCGAACGCGTGAGCACCCGCGAGATGGCGGCCTTGCTTCAGGCCGCCTGGAAAAGCCCCTACTCCGCCGAATTCATCAGTTCGATGCCGCTGGTGGGTATGGACGGCACGATGCGCAAGCGCCTGAAACGCACGGCGATGACCGGCGAGGCCCACATCAAGACCGGCACGCTGAACACCGTACGTGCCATTGCCGGCTTCAGCCGCGACAGCAACGGCCATACCTGGGCGGTGGCGGCGATCCTCAACGATCCAAAGCCATGGGGTGCTTCGCAGGTGCTGGACCAGGTTCTGCTGGACCTGTATCGCCAGCCCAAGCTCGCCAACAGCACGGCATCCACCGCTCAGTGACCATCGGCGCTCCTGCATGGACCGTGCAGGAGCACCTAGACGCTCGCGCTTTGCCTGTGAGAGCGGGTTTACCCACGAATCAGGCAACCCGGTGGATGACACGGGCTTAGCCCGTGTTCGCGGGTAAACCCGCTCCTACAAGAAGGCGCCGCAGCAAGCAGCGGCGCTCATGGCAGCTCCGTCTCGACCCGGTCCCTCCCGGCCTGTTTGGCCGCATACACCCCGGCATCCGCCCGCAACAACAACGCATCGGCCGCCTCGCCTGAACGCCATCCGGCAATCCCGAAACTCGCAGTCACCCTGCCGACACCGTCCACCGGCACATTGCGTACCCCCTGCCACAGTTCAAGCGCCAAACGGTAGGCCTGGTCGGCGTTGCTTCCCGGGCACAGCACCATGAACTCCTCGCCACCCAGACGACAAAACACATCGATACGCCGCAAGCGGTTGCCGATGCGCTGGCACAGGCTGCGCAGCACATGGTCGCCCACCGCATGGCCGAACTGGTCATTGATTCGTTTGAAATGGTCAATGTCGAGCATGATCACGGCCAGGTCCGAGTTATCGCGCTGGGCACGCTCCAGCTCCACCTTGAGCCGTTCCTGGAAGTAGCGCCGGTTATGGATTCCGGTGAGGGCATCGGTCACCGACAAGGTTCTGAGCTCCTCCTCCACACGCTTGAGGTCGGAAATGTCCGTGAGATAGCCGTGCCACAGCGTACACCCCTGCTCGCCTATTTCAGGCGTCGCCTCGCCCCGCACCCAGCGCAGCCCCGCGCGCGGCAAACAGACACGATACTCTTCACGCCACGGGGTGAGATGCTCGGCCGAATAAAGCACTGAGCGGCGCACTCGCTCCAGGTCATCGGGATGGATACGCTCGAACACCTTGGAGGCATCTTCGCGCAGCAATTGAAGGTCCACTTCGTAAATGTCGTACAGCCCCTGACTGGAATACGGGAAGCACGAACGGCCATCGGCATCGAGGCGGTACTGATAAATCCCACCTGGCACTTCGGCACTGAGCTTCTCCAGCAACCTGTCACGCAGTGCCAGCGCCTCGTGCACGCGCCGCCTTTCGGTAACATCGATGCAGATGGCCAGGTAACCGACCCACAGCCCCTGCTCGTCAAGCACCGCAGTGACCAGCATGTTGGCCACCAACTGGCTGCCATCCTTGCGCCGCAAAGTCCACTCTCCAGGTTCTCCACCCGCCTCCTGCACCGTTTCGGCGAACATGGCCTGCCCCCCCGCGATATCCCGCCCGTAACGCACGCTCAGCGCGTGGGCACGCAGGTGCAGCTCCTGGGGCAGAACCAGATCCTCGAGCCGCAGATGGCCGACCGCCTCGCTGGCCGAGTACCCCAGCATGCTTTCGGCGCCAGCATTGAACGTGCTGATCACGCCCTTGAGACTGGTGGCGATGATCGCCACCTGGGTCGCCGCATCCAATATGCTGCGTAACTGGTTGTGGGTACCGCGCAGCGTCTGCTCGCTCACCCGCAGTTCGGCGGTGCGCTGCTCGACCAGCGCCAATGCTCGTTGCCGCTGACTGAACAAGCTGTACAGCAAGGCACTGAGCAACACACTCAGCAATCCACCCAGCAGGCCGATCCCGAGCGCCGCCGAGGAGCGGTTGGCCTTGAGGAAGGCCATGCTGGGGCGGATATCGATCTGGTAGTCGTGATCGGCCAGGTGCAGCAACTGGCTGCTACCCAGCGGCAGGGGCGCAACCGGGTTCTGCGAGTCGAACAGCACTTCCTGGCCACCGGTGCCAGTGGGGTCGACGATCCGGACCACCAGATTGTCGTTGGCTACCGCCGGAAGACCTTCGGTGATCAACTGGCGCATGCTCAACAACGCCATCACGTAACCGGACGGAGGTCCGTCGGCTGCGTTATCGGAGAACACCGGTGCCACCATCAGCAACCCCCGGGTATAGTCCGGCGCGACATTGATCATGTTCAGCGGTGACGATACCGCCATGCTGCCCGGCACCACGGCACGCGCCAGCGTCGCCTCGCGCTCAGGCTGGCTGCGCAGGTCCAGCCCATAGGGTTGACCGTCCATGTTGGCTGCCTGGGTATAGAGCACCGGAAAGTAGTAATCGCGTGGCGGCGCGGGATGCCAATTGCCTTGGGCATCCCGTTCACGGATCTGGTAGGGCTGCCCGAGCCAGGCGCTGGCACGGCGCTCGAACTCGGCACGCTGCGCCGCCTCCACGCGCGGAGCCCAGGAGTAGACTTGCGTGCGCAGCAGCAATGGCCGGGCATAGCCATCGAATTCGCGGGGGGTTATTTCGCTGGAGAAGCTGAAAAAACGCCGCAGGCCGTCCAGGCGCTGCTGCTGGTCTTCGAAACGCTCGGCAATTCGACTGTAACGCTCACTGGCCAGCAGGTCGAAACGCTGGCGCAGTTGTTGTTTATAGAATGTCTGCGCGGCCAACGCCAAGGCGGCCGACAACAGGCCGCCTGCCACCAATGCCACCAACGCCACGGCCCAGGCAGGCACAACCTCCCTGCACAGGGCGAGGATCCTCGCATGCACGCCACCCTTGGACATAAAGCAATCTCGTCACGTCAGCGTCCTGCGAATTTTCCAGCCCTGCGCTCATTTATAGCTATTGGCCATCAGCCGCGCAACGTTCCTCGTCGTATCAGCGCAATTGCAGGCGCCAGGCGCGGTGAATGCGATTGTTACGGGCAAAATCCGGGTCCAGTGTCTGCGCGGTGATCTCCTCCACCCCATAGCGCGTGGCCAGGTGTTCATCGAGCTGGAACTTGCGGAAGTTGTTGGAGAAGTACAACACGCCACCCGGTGCCAGACGGGCCATGGCAAGGTCAAGCAACTGCACGTGGTCACGTTGAACGTCGAACACCCCTTCCATCCGCTTGGAGTTGGAGAAGGTCGGCGGGTCGATGAAGATGAGGTCGTAGCTGTCACGATTGCCCTCCAACCACGCCATCACATCGCCTTGTTCCAGGCGGTTACGTTCGGAGAAGCCATTGAGCGACAGGTTGCGGCGCGCCCAGTCGAGGTAGGTTTTCGACAGGTCGACGCTGGTGGTGCTGCGCGCACCGCCCTTGGCCGCATGCACGGTCGCCGTGGCGGTGTAGCAGAACAGGTTGAGGAAGCGCTTGCCGGCCGCCTCGCGCTGGATGCGCATGCGCATCGGGCGATGGTCGAGGAACAGGCCAGTGTCCAGGTAGTCCGTGAGGTTGACCAACAGCTTGACGCCACCTTCGTTGACCTCCTGGAAGCGACCCTCGGTGGCCTGACGCTCGTATTGGCGAGTGCCACTTTGCCGCTCACGACGCTTGAGCACCACACGCTGGGGATCGATACCCAACGCCTGTGGGATGGCTGCCAAGGCATCGAGCAGGCGCGCCTGGGCCTTCTCCGGGTCGACCGACCGCGGCGCCGCATATTCCTGAACGTGCACCCAGTTCTGGTAGAGGTCCACGGCCAGGGCGTACTCAGGCATGTCGGCATCGTACAGACGGTAGCATTCCACCTGCTCGCGACGCGCCCACTTGCCCAGCTGCTTCAGGTTTTTCTGCAGACGATTAGCGAACATCTGCGCGCCTTCCGACAGCCGCGCAGGCTCACTGGCCACCGGAGCCTGGCGACCACCTTCAGCGCCATCGACCGGGCCTTCGCGGCGCTCACCGGTGACGAACTGGTCAGGCTGCACCTTGAACAGCAGCAGCTTGCACGGCAACGCTCCGTTCCAGAACGCGTACTGCTTGTGGCTGCGAATGCCCATGCGCTTGCCCAACTCAGGTGCGCCGGTGAATACCGCCGCTTCCCAGCCCATGCAGGCCTGGCGCAGGCGCTCGCCGAGGTTCTGGTAGAGGTACAACAAACTGGCTTCGTCACCCAGGCGCTCACCGTAGGGCGGGTTGCTGATGACCAGGCCCTTCTGGTTCTGGTCGGGGCGCGGCTCGAAGCTGGCGACTTCGCCCTGGTAGATCTTCACCCAGTCGCCCAGGCCGGCACGTTCGACGTTGTTGCGACCCGGCTGGATCAACCGAGGATCGGCTTCGTAGCCGCGAATCCACAGTGGGGGCTTGGCCAAACCCGCCTCGGCGCGGGCCTGCGCCTGTTCCTGCACCTTGCGCCACAACGCCGGCACATGGCCAAGCCAGTTGCTGAAACCCCAGCGTTCACGCTTGAGGTTGGGAGCGATATCGGCAGCGATCATGGCCGCTTCCACCAGGAAGGTGCCCACACCACACATCGGGTCGGCCAGGGCGCCGCCTTCGGCGGCAATGCGTGGCCAACCGGCACGGATCAGCACGGCCGCCGCCAGGTTCTCCTTCAGCGGCGCAGCGCCCTGCTGCAAGCGGTAGCCACGCTGATGGAGGCTGTGGCCGGACAGATCGAGCGAAAGGATCGCTTCGCCGCGGTCCAGGCGCAGGTGCACACGCACATCAGGGTCGACCTTTTCGACCGAAGGGCGCAGGCCTTCACGGTTGCGCAGTTTGTCAACGATGGCATCCTTGACCTTGAGCGCACCGAAGTGGGTATTGTCGATACCCGAGCCATGGCCGCTGAACTCGACCGCCAAAGTGCCGTCTGCGGCCAGATGGTCAGCCCAATCCACGGCGTGCACGCCATCGTAGAGGTCGTCGGCATTCTTCATGGCGAAGCGCTTGAGCACCAGCAGCACGCGGTTGGCCAGGCGCGACCAGATGCACAGGCGGTAGGCGATTTCCATGTCGGCGACGCCGCGAATGGCCGAGGTATGCTCGCGCACCTCTTCGAGGCCGAGGCCGCGGGCCTCATCGGCAAGCAGGCCTTCCAGGCCTTTGGGGCAGGTGAGATAAAGTTCGAAACGGTCCGACATGTGGATTCCAAAGCCTTGGGCTAAATAGGTGACGGTGCGACGCATCGCCCCGCCGATGTTTGCCCGAACCCCTTTCCAACAGGTGTCCGGGTGGCCGCCCCTTGCGCTACATGCGCGGGTACAGGCCGGGCCGCCTGATTGATCGGCCGCTCGCCAGTGACGAGGACAGCTTAGATCATCAAGCAGTACAAAAAATGCCAGCGCCTGGGAGTCAAATGTGACCCTTCGTCGCATTACTGAATATTTCTGTCACCCCGCGGCAGCGCTGGCGAAATGACGTCAACGATCGGCAAACACCGATCATAGCGGCCTCAAAGCCAAATAAGGTTGAGTCGCATTTATTTACTTATCCCCTCACCCTCGGAAAGGTTACGTCCTTATGACAAATCGGTCATTCACACCGTGACCTGCTTTCGTTAGAACTGGTCTCAGGCCGCTTCGCAACGAGGCGGCATCTTCAGCTCGCCACGCCGGCAGCGAGCGCAAACCGGCAGAAAGACTCTGCCCGGCCTCGGAGAGGCCGACGGGACATTACAGTCAACAAGTGAGGGCAACACCCTATGAGAAGACTTAAGCGTGATCCGTTGGAAAGAGCATATTCACGTGGCTACCAATACGGGGTCACCGGCAAATCCCGCGAACTTTGCCCCTTCAATCTTCCTTCTGTTCGCCAAGCCTGGATCAACGGCTGGCGTGAAGGTCGCGGTGATAACTGGGACGGAATGACTGGCACCGCTGGCATCCATAGACTCAACGAAAATCACGCCGTTGGCTGAACGAGGACACTGAATTCGATTTACCATGCGCGCCCTATCCGGGCGGCGGGCTAAGGCCCAGGGGCCCCTTTCAAGGGGCCCTTTTTTATGCCCGCGCGTTTTATGTACGGGGCATGGCAGCGATGGCGTCGACAGCCTCACGGATCAGCGCAGGGCCTTTGTAGATGAACCCCGAGTAAATTTGCACCAGGCTTGCGCCCGCGGCGATTTTTTCGGCAGCGTGACGGCCTTCGGTAATACCGCCCGCCGCGATGATCGGCAACTTGCCGGCCAGCTCCCCTGCCAACACCTTCACCGTATGAGTGCTCTTTTGCAGCACTGGCGCCCCCGACAGACCACCGGCTTCACCACCGTATGGCAACCCCTCGACGCCTTCACGACCCAGGGTGGTGTTGGTGGCGATGACCGCGTCCATACCCGATTCGACCAACGCGCCAGCCACCTGGGCGGTTTCCTCGTCGCTCATGTCCGGCGCGATCTTGATGGCCAGCGGTACACGCTTGCCATGCTCGACCGCGAGTTTCTCGCGACGCTCGGCCAAGGTACCGAGCAACTGCTTGAGCGAGTCGCCGAACTGCAGGCTGCGCAGGCCGGGGGTGTTCGGCGAGCTGACGTTGACCGTGATGTAGCTGGCCTCGCGGTAGACCTTTTCCAGGCAGATCAGGTAGTCGTCGACCGCACGCTCGACCGGGGTATCGAAGTTCTTGCCGATGTTGATGCCCAGCACACCGTCGTAACGCGAAGCACGCACGCGCTCGAGCAAGTGGTCGACCCCCAGGTTGTTGAAGCCCATGCGGTTGATGATCGCCGTCGCCTCCGGCAGACGGAACAGCCGCGGCTTGGGATTGCCTGGCTGCGGACGCGGAGTCACGGTGCCGATCTCGACGAAGCCGAAACCCAACTGGGCAAAGCCGTCGATGGCTGCGCCGTTCTTGTCCAGGCCGGCGGCCAGGCCCACCGGGTTGGCGAAGTTCAAGCCCATGACGGTCACCGGCAACGCCGCTGGCTGCTTGCACAGCAGGCCGTTGAGACCGAGGCGGCCACCGGCGCCAATCAGGTCCAGGGACAAGTCGTGGGAGGTTTCCGGGGAAAGCTTGAACAGCAGCTGGCGGGCCAGGGTATACATGGGCGGGCAAGACTCGCGGTGAGTGAGGTGGCGATTATAGCCAGCGCGCGCCCGGCATGACAGGGCCTTGGCACATCGGTTGCTTCGATTGCCTGACACAGCCTATTCAGTACGGGCGAGGAATCTTGTGAACACAGTACCCCCGGCAATGCCCTTGGCATGGGTGAACGGCAGTGACGCGCCGGAAAAGCCCAGCCTGAACATCGGCTTCATGGCCCTGACCGACTGCGCATCGGTAGTGGTCGCAGCCACCCAGGGCTTCGCCCAACAACATGGCCTGACCCTGAACCTCAAGCGCCAGGGCTCCTGGGCAGGACTGCGCGACAAACTGGTCAGCGGCGAGCTGGATGCCGCGCATTGCCTGTACGGCCTGATATATGCAGTCCACCTGGGGATCGGCGGCGTACCGGCCAGCGCCATGGCGGTGCTCATGGGCTTGAACCAGAACGCCCAGGCCATCAATCTCTCCCCGGCCCTGCAACGCAAGGGCGTGACCAACCCTGAAGCATTGGCGCGCCTGGTGCACCAACAAGGCGCGCGCCTGACCTTCGCCCAGACCTTCCCCACCGGCACCCATGCCATGTGGCTGTACTACTGGCTGGCAAGCCAGGGTATTCATCCGCTGGACGACGTGAACAGCGTGGTGGTGCCCCCTGCGCAAATGGTCGCGCACGTTCAGGCCGGTCGCATCGACGGGTTCTGCGTCGGCGAGCCCTGGTCGGCCGACGCCGTGGCCAAAGGCCAGGGCTTCACCCTGGCAACCAGCCAGTCGATCTGGCCGGACCACCCCGAGAAAGTCCTGGGCTGCGCACGCGCCTTCGTCGAACAGTACCCCAACAGTGCCCGCGCGCTGGTCAAGGCGGTGTTGGCCGCCAGCCGCTTCATCGATCAGAGCCAGGAGAACCGCCATGGCACCGCGCAACTGCTCAGCGGCAGCGCGTACCTGGACACGCCCCTGGAACGCATCGAGCCGCGCTTGCTTGGCGACTACCAGGATGGCCTTGGCAACCACTGGCAGGACCGACACGCCCTGCGCCTGTTCGACGAGGGACGGGCCAACTTGCCCTACCTGTCCGACGGCATGTGGTTCATGACCCAGTTCCGCCGCTGGGGCCTGCTGCGCGAAGACCCCGACTACCTTGCCGTGGCCCGCCAGGTGCAGCAACTAGACGTGTATCGGGACGCCGCGAATGCCATAGGCGTGCCCTGCGATGCACCCGCCATGCGCAGCAGCCTGCTGATCGACGGAATCCGCTGGGACGGTAGCGACCCCCACGCCTACGCCCGCAGCTTCCGCCTGCACGCCCTGGGCGATGCCCGCGGCGCCCGTATCGGTCTGTGAGGGTGACGAACATGCTACGCATCCTGCTGATCGACGACACGCAAAAAAAAGTCGGCCGCCTCAAGGCCGCGCTGAGCGAGGCAGGCTTCGAGGTGATCGAAGCCCCAGGGCTGACCATCGACCTGCCCGCCTGCGTCGAAACGGTGCACCCGGACGTGGTGTTGATCGACACCGACTCCCCGGACCGCGATGTCATGGAGCAGGTGGTGCTGGTCAGCCGCGATCAACCACGGCCAATCGTGCTGTTCACCGACGAACATGACCCCGGCGTCATGCGCCAGGCGATCAAGGCCGGGGTCAGCGCCTACATCGTCGAAGGCATCCATGCCGCGCGGCTCCAGCCCATTCTAGATGTCGCCATGGCCCGTTTCGAAAGCGACCAGGCGCTCAAGGCCCAGTTGCTGGCGCGTGACCAGCAGCTGGCCGAACGCAAGCGCATCGAACAGGCTAAGGGCCTGCTGATGAAGATGAAGGACTGCAACGAGGAACAGGCCTACACGCTGATGCGCCGCCAGGCCATGAGCCGCCAACAGAAGCTGATCCAGGTGGCCGAGCAGATCATTGCCATGCACGAGATGCTTGGTTAGTCAGGCGCCTGGGGCAAGCCACTGCGCTGCTGGCCCCGGCCTCATCGCGACCAACCCACGTCCAGACTTGGCCCGCCTCTTGCTGAAGAATTCCTACCGGTAGCCAACGGCGGTTGCCCACAAATCCCGACAAAGACGTCGCCTCCCCTCCACAGACCAGTGGAACGGGTAGCGGCGTCTTTTTCATTTCCGTTGCTTTGCCGAGTGAGGTGTTCAAATGAGTACCAGCTTCTGGAAATCCGGGCACGTGCCCACCCTGTTCGCTGCATTCCTGTACTTCGACCTGAGCTTCATGGTTTGGTACCTGCTAGGCCCACTGGCCGTGCAAATTGCCACCGACCTGCAACTGAGCGCCCAGCAACGAGGCCTGATGGTGGCCACACCGATTCTGGCTGGGGCGGTATTGCGCTTCGCCATGGGCATGTTGGTCGACCGCCTTTCGCCCAAGACCGCTGGCCTGATCGGCCAGGTGGTGGTCATCGCCGCCCTGGCCGGAGCGTGGTTCCTTGGCGTGCGCAGCTACGAACAGGCCCTGCTGCTGGGCGTTTTCCTGGGCTTTGCCGGTGCTTCGTTCGCCGTCTCGCTGCCCCTGGCCTCGCAATGGTATCCACCCCAGCACCAAGGCAAAGCCATGGGCATTGCCGGCGCCGGCAACTCCGGCACCGTGTTCGCCGCGCTGCTGGCACCGGCACTGGCAGCAGGTTTCGGCTGGAACAACGTGTTCGGTTTCGCCCTGATTCCGCTGGCACTGACACTGGTGCTGTTCGCCCTCCTGGCCCGCAACGCACCAGAACGGCCAAAGCCCAAAGCCATGGCCGATTACCTCAAGGCTCTGGGTGATCGCGACAGCTGGTGGTTCATGTTCTTCTACAGCGTCACCTTCGGCGGCTTCATCGGCCTGGCCAGCACCCTGCCTGGCTACTTCAGCGACCAGTATGGCCTGAGCCCGGTCACCGCAGGCTACTACACCGCCGCCTGCGTGTTCGCCGGCAGCCTGATGCGCCCGCTGGGCGGAGCCTTCGCCGACCGTTTCGGCGGTATTCGTACGCTGCTGGCGATGTACAGCGTGGCAGCCATCTGCATCGCCGCGGTCGGCTTCAACCTGCCAAGCTCAGCTGCCGCCCTGGCCCTGTTCGTCAGCGCCATGCTTGGCCTTGGGGCCGGCAACGGTGCGGTTTTCCAACTCGTGCCACAACGCTTCCGCCAGGAGATCGGTGTCATGACCGGGCTGATTGGCATGGCGGGCGGCATCGGCGGCTTCCTGCTCGCTGCCGGGTTGGGCACCATCAAGCAGCACACCGGCGACTACCAGCTTGGCTTGTGGCTGTTCGCCAGTCTGGGCCTGCTGGCCTGGTTCGGCCTGCACGGCGTCAAACGCCGCTGGCGCACCACCTGGGGTTCTGCCGCAATGACTGCGGCGCGGGTCTGAGCCCCCGATGAGCCTGCAACTGCGTTTCGCCCAAGCCAGCGCCACCGGGCCACGAGAAGAGAACCAGGACGCCCTGCGCCTGGTAACCCCGGCCCCGGAACTGGCCGCCAGCAAGGGTTTTCTGTTCGCCCTGGCGGACGGTGTCAGCCAATGCGCCGACGGCGGCCTTGCGGCCAGGGCCAGTTTGCAGGCGCTGGCGATGGACTACTACGCCACGCCCGCTACCTGGGGCGTGGCCCAGGCCCTGGACCGTCTGCTGCTGGCACAGAATCGCTGGCTGCGCGCCCAAGGCCGCGGTCAGCCCTTGTTGACCACCCTGAGCGCGCTGGTGCTGCGCGGACGCCGTTTCACCCTTGCCCACGTAGGCGATTGCCGCGCCTACCGTTGGTACAACGGCCAGTTGCAATGCCTGACCGAAGACCACGTCTGGGACCAACCCGGCATGCAGCATGTGCTCAAGCGCGCACTGGGCCTGGACCAGCACCTGCTGGTCGATTACCTGGAAGGCGAGTTACAGGCGGGCGAGTGCTTCCTGCTGCTGAGCGACGGTGTCTGGGCCAGCCTGGGCGACCAGCACATTCTGGCGGTGCTGCGCGAGCAACCCGACCTGCAGCTGGCCGCCGAAACCTTGGTTGCCAGCGCACACCACAATGGCAGCCAGGACAACGCCAGCGCTTTGCTGGTGCGCGTCGAGCAACTGGGCGCAAGTAACCTGGGTGACACCCTGGCCCAGTTGCAGCAATGGCCAGTGCCTGGCCCCTTGCGCGAAGGCCAGTCGCTCGACGGCTGGCAGGTCGAGACCTTGCTGGCGCACAGCCGCCAGTCCCTGCTCTATCGGGTGCGCGATAGCCAGGGCCAGGCGTGGCTACTGAAGACCTTGCCCGCGGCACGCGAGCAGGAGCCAGGTGCCGCGCAAGGGTTGCTCACGGAGGAATGGTTCCTGCGCCGCGTCGCCGGGCGTCACTTTCCCGAAGTGCATGCGGCCAGCCAGCGCCAGCACCTTTACTACGTCATGCGCGAGCACCGCGGCCAAAGCCTGGCTAGCATGCTGCAAACACAAGGCCCCCTGCCGCTCTCGCAGTGGCTCGAAGTTGCGCGCCAACTGCTGCAGGCGGTCGGCGTGCTGCATCGGCGCAACCTGCTGCACCGCGATATAAAACCGGAAAACCTGCTGTTGGGAGAAGACGGCCAGCTGCGTCTTCTGGACTTCGGCCTGGCCTACTGCCCGGGCCTCTGCGAAGCACCAGACCATGACTTGCCGGGCACGCCCTCGTTCATCGCACCCGAAGCGTTCGACGGCCACCCTCCCAGCCCGCAGCAAGACCTCTACGCCGTCGGTGTGACGCTGTATCGGTTGCTGACCGGGCATTACCCCTACGGTGAAGTGGAGGCCTTTCAACGCCCGCGCTTCGGCACTGCGATCAACGCATCGCGATATCGGCCCGATCTGCCGGAATGGCTGCAACACAACCTGCAACAAGCAGTAGCGGCCGATCCGAAACAACGCTTCGAGACCGCCGAACAGTGGCTTCTGCTGCTTGAGCGCGGCGACCGTCAGGAACTGCCGAGCCGCAATCGACCGCTCCTGGAGCGGGAACCCCTCAAGCTCTGGCGAACCTTGGCGCTACTGTCCTTGCTATTGAACCTGATCTTGCTGCTCGCCCTGCTCAAGGGCTGAACCCATTACCGATGAGGAACACCCGATGAATGCGAAAGTCTGGCTGGTCGGCGCTGGCCCTGGAGACCCCGAACTGCTTACGCTCAAAGCCGTACGCGCACTGCGCCAGGCCGAGGTGGTGATGATCGACGACCTGGTCAACCCGGCAGTACTGGAGTATTGCCCACAGGCCCGCGTCATTGCCGTTGGCAAGCGCGGAGGCTGCCGCTCCACGCCCCAGGCATTCATCCAGCGCCTGATGCTGCGCCACGCTCGCCAGGGTCGTTGCGTGGTACGACTCAAGGGTGGCGACCCTTGCATTTTCGGCCGAGGTGGCGAAGAAGCCTTGTGGTTGCAGCGGCACGGCATCGACGTGGAGGTAGTCAACGGCATCACGGCGGGGCTTGCTGGGGCGACGCAGTGCGGCATATCCCTCACCTCGCGTGGCGTGAGCCGAGGAGTGACGCTGGTAACCGCCCATACCCAGGATGACAGCGAGCTGAATTGGGCAGCACTGGCACAGGGCGGAACGACACTGGTGGTGTACATGGGCGTGGCTCGGCTTGCAGAGATCCGCCGCGGGCTGCTAGATGGCGGCATGACACCGACAATGCCGGTGGCGATGATCGAGAATGCCTCGCTGCCAACGCAACGGGAGTGTCGCAGCGATCTGCTGAGAATGGTGGAGGACGCACAAGGGTTCGGGTTAAGCAGCCCGGCAATTCTGGTGATAGGCGAGGTCGTTGGCGAGCAGGTGGCGCGCGCGCTGCGGGTCATGGCCGGCTGATGTGCCGAGTGCCGACGGTGAGGCAACTGAAATTGCAGGCAAAGAAAAACCCGGCCGAGGCCGGGTTTTTCATGAAACGTCAAACCAATTACTTGGCCTGGGCTTCTACCTGAGCTTCAACGCGACGGTTGATAGCGCGGCCTTCTTCGGTGGCGTTGTCGGCAACCGGACGGGTTTCGCCGTAGCCAACCGAGTCAACACGGCTGGATTCTACGCCGTACTGCTGGGTCAGGACCTGCTTGACAGCGTTGGCGCGACGCTCGGACAGCTTCTGGTTGTAAGCGTCTGGGCCCACGGAGTCAGTGTGACCTTCAACCACGGTGGTGGTCTGTGGGTACTGCTTCATGAAGTCAGCCAGGTTCTTGATGTCGCCGTAGCTGTTTGGCTTGACGACCGACTTGTCGAAGTCGAACTTGACGTCCAGCTCAACGCGAACGACTTCGGCAACAGCCGGGCAGCCGTCGGCGTCAACGGTAACGTTGGCCGGGGTGTCAGGGCACTTGTCGACGTTGTCGCAAACACCGTCGTTGTCGCTGTCGGAGCAGACTTCGGCAACTGGAGCAGGCGCTGCGGCAACCTTGCCACCGCTACCACCGAAGTTCAGACCCAGACCAACGGTCGGACCCCACTCGGTGTTGCCGTTGTCGATGTTGTACATGGCTTCAACGCCAGCACGGGCGAAGAACATGTCGGTGATGTACCACTTGGCGCCAGCGCCAACGTTGGCGAAGGTGGAGTGGTCACGGCCGCTACGGGTAGCCTGACCCAGGCTCTCGTGAGCGAAACCGGCAGAGACGTACGGACGCAGAGCATCGCCTACGGTACCGAAGTGGTAGGTAGCGTCGAGCTTGGTCTTGGAACCCTTGATGTCCTTGTTGAAGACTTCGCCACGAGCGTTGTGAGTCTCGTTGTAACCCAGATCCAGGGAGACGTCGTCGGTCAGGAAGTAACCCAGGCGAACACCAGGATTGGTGCCGTCGTTCTTGAAGTTACGCTCGCTGTCGTAGTACTGCTTGGTGACGTTGCCTTCGATTTCGACAGCGCCTTGGCCTTGGGCCAGAGCACCGAACGAAGTAGCAGCTACGAGCGAGCCAATGGCCAAGCCCAAGGTGTTTTTCAATTTCATCCGTTAAATCCCCATCTGATGATAGTTAAGCAGTCCCACCAACATCCGGGGGACAACTCGACGGCAAGTCTAGCAGAACTTGCCGATTCGTTAGAGACATTTGTACACGGCTAAGTTTCACTCAACCCGGCAAATTTCTCCCGAAGCTTGTCTAGCGCGCGCTTGTACCGCATTTTTGTTGCGCTCAAGCCCATGTGCATGATATCGGCGATCTCCTGAAACTCCAGTTCTGCGACAAATCGCAGCACCAGGATCTCCCGGTCGATCGGGTTCACATGCACGAGCCACTTGTCCAGCCCGCCCTTTTCTTCCGGTTTCGGCGCCTTGTCTTCGGACGCCTCTTCAACAGGGTCCAGGCTCAAGGCATCCATCAACCGACGCTTGCGGCGCTCCTTGCGGTACTGGGTGATGCACTCGTTGTAGGTAATGCTGTAGAGCCAGGTCTTGAACTTGGATTTGCCCTCGAAGTTCTTCAAACCGTACAGCACCTTCAGCATCACCTCCTGACAGACATCGTCGGCATCCCGATCGTTCCCCAAGTAACGCGCACAGACGTTGAACAGGGTCCGTTGGTAGCGCCGCATGAGTTCCTCATAGGCGCGAGTTACGTGATACAGCTCCTCATGCGAACGCGCCACCAACTCCTCGTCCGTGAGCTCGCGGGGGTCATAACGCATGGGCGGCGAATGAACTTTATTCAAAACGGATCTGGCCGACAGTCAGGTCAATGTCGCCGCTTAGCCCCATGGGCCGATTTTCGCGGCGGCATACATTAACAGCTTTTGTGCGGTTAGCGGCTATTGACACGCTGCTCAAGTAGTTCACGGTTAGACATCGACACCAATTCGCCATCATCGGTCAGCACCGTCGTCTTGACCGTACCGATTTCCTCGATCTGCCCTTCGACCTCTCCAATCCGCACATGCTGGCCGACCTGATAGAGTTCGCGCACGTAGATCCCGGCCAGAATCTGTCCGGCGATCTCGCGGCTGCCGAGGCCCATCGCCAACGCGATTGCCAGACCAACGGTAATCAGCCCGATGACGATCACGTGGTTGAGCAGGTCGGTTTTCACCTCCAGCTGACTGATGGCCACCGAGATGCTGATGATGATCACCAGGCCTTGGGTGATACGCCCAAGCCCTGCGGAATATTCCAGCCCGATGCCTTCCGCGGCACCGCGCACCAGGCCATTGGCTACTTGCGCCAGCAGCACACCCGCCAGCAGCACCAGCGCCGCGCCAAACACCTTGGGCAGGTACAGCGCGAGCATGTCGAGGGTAGCCGAAACCCGCTCGAGCCCCAGGGATTCGGCGGCGGACACCAGGAAAATCAACAGCACGAACCAGTACACGATCTTGCCGATCAGGGTCGAGATCGGCACCTGGATACCGGTGCGACTGAGCATCTTGGTCAGGCCGGTACCGGCCATCAGACGGTCCAGGCCGAACTTGGCCAGTAGCTTGGACAGCAATGTATCGAGCAGCTTGGCCACGACGAAACCAAGCAGCACGACGACCAGGGCACCGAACAGGTTCGGGATGAAGTTCGCCACCTTGGTCCAAAGGGCGGTCATCGCAGTGACCAGGCTCTGGGTCCAGAGATCGAGTTCCATATTCAATCGGCCTTATCTGCTTTGCTGCCACCGGCAGCGTTGCGGGTAGAGTTTCTACGAACAGGCGCGACATGCGCCGAGCCATTGTTCACGGCAATCATCAACGCCTGGCTCCAGCGGCCCAGGAGGCTGAACAGATCACCCGCGCCCACCTGACGGTTGGCGGTTTTCAGGACGCGACCCAGGCACGCGGCATCGTCACGGTCCTTACCGGACGGCGACGCCTTGAGCAGGTCACGCAAGGATTCTTCGAACGGATCGTGCATAGGCACCTCACGCAGTGTCAGTCAGAGACGAGGGCGCAGGACGATGGGTCACACTGACTGGCGCTGTGGGTGTTTCAAAATGAGTGCGCAGCGGCCGGATCGCCGGCGCCTCGCTGTAGGTGCGATACGCCCCGTGCACGACTAGACCCACCGCAACCGCCGGAACAGCCACCACTGCCCCACCGCCAACCCGAGCACGACGATGCAGGCAAACAGGAAGCCGTAGGGGTTTTCCGCCCCCGGAATACCGCCCACGTTGATACCGAGCAACCCAGTGATGAAGCTCATCGGCAGAAAGATGCAGGTGATGATGCCGAACCGGTACATGGTCCGGTTCATCCGCTCACTGCGGCGTCTGTCCTCGCTTTCGAGTACCAACGCGGCACGTTCGCGGGTCAGTTCGAGCTCTTCCAGGTAGCGGATCAAGCTGTTGTTCAACTCGTTCCAGTAATCGGCGTCGGCGTCGGCGAACCAACTCCACTTGCTGCGCGACAACTGCGCGTAGATGTCTCGCTGCGGGGCGAGAAAACGGCGCAGGGCGGCGGCGCGACGGCGGATTTGCTGCAGGCTGGCCTGTTCGGGCGAGTACCGTTCGTCGGACTCGACCTTTTCTTCTTCGTTGTCGACCCACTCGGAAAGGTCTCTGACCAGTCCCTGAACCTTTTCCGTCAACAGCTCTCCCATCAACAGCAACAGTTCGGACGCCGACTTGGGCCCCCTGCCCTCGGCCAGGTGCTGGAGAATCTCGTCGCTGGCGCGCAAAGGCCGCAAGCGCAGGGAAATCACCCGCTGCGCTTCGGCGAAGATGCGCACGGAAACCATGTCTTCGGGTTCTGCACCCGGGTTGAGGTTGACCCCACGCAGGAACAGCAGCAACTGCTCGCTGGCCAGCGGCAACAACCGCGGACGGGTGTTCTCTTCCAGCAACAGGTCGCAGGCGAACTCGCTCAGGCCACTGTCGTGCAACAGCCAGGTACGTGTCTGCGGATGGCTTCGGTCCCAGTGCAGCCAGAGGCTTTCCTGCGGCTGCAACTGCAGCCCGTCCAGTTCGGTACGGACGATCGAGCGCGCGCCGCCTTTGCCATCGAGCACCAGGGCATGCACCAGCCCCCACTGCGCGTTGTCTTCCTCTAACATCGACACTCCATCAGCGCGCGCGGCGCATCACTCCGGCATTTTCAGCGGGCTTGGCGAAACGATCACGCCGTTGTTGTCGGCGTACACGTATTCACCTGGGCGGAAGGTCACCCCGGCGAAAGTCACCGGCACGTTGAGATCGCCAATGCCACGCTTGTCGGTCTTCATCGGGTGGCTGGCCAAGGCTTGCACGCCGACATCGGTCTGGATCAGCACGTCCACGTCTCGCACGCAGCCATAGATCACCAGGCCCTCCCAACCGTTCTTGGCGGCTTTCTCGGCCAGCATGTCACCGAGCAGTGCACGGCGCAGCGAACCGCCGCCATCGACCACCAGCACCTTGCCCTTGCCATCGAGCTCGACCTGCTCCTTGACCAGCGAGTTGTCTTCGAAGCACTTGATGGTGACGATCTGGCCGCCGAAGGAATCGCGGCCACCGAAGTTGCTGAACATGGGTTCCAGCACCTGGACCAGGTCCGGGTAGGCGTCGCACAGGTCGGGCGTTACGTAATGCTGCATGGGAAGCTCCTGTCAGTCACAACGAAAGCGGTAGATCACGCAAGGCTACACCGGGGAGGCAGTTGCAGTCATCCGGGACCGATCAGTCAGGTGAATTTCGTCTGCGCGGGCCTTATCGCCGGCAGGCCGGCGCGCCCATGGACTGCCCCACCCCGGGTTTGACGGCGAGGATAGCCCTGACGCCTCAACCGGCGGGCACAGCCTGCGCCACCACTGTGGACTCATGCACCGGCAGCAGCGGCTCTCGCAACCAGCGCTCCACCAGAGGCCACACCTGGGCCTGCGCTGCCTTGCTCACCAGCATGTCGACATGCCCGAAGGCATCGAAGCCTTCCTCGCGCCCCAGGCGCAGGAACTGCTTGCGCTCGCCGCCAAACTGGTCGAACAGCTTGCGACACGCCCATACCGGGTCCTGGAAGTCCCCTGCACCGGCCACTGCCAGCAGCGGCACATCCACCTCGGCCAACGCCGCCCACCAGTCGCTCTGCTTATCGCCAAAGCGACCGAACAGACCATGCCAGCGCATGCTCTCCAGCGCCAGGCCGATCGGCTCGTCCTCCGGCCCACGCTTGAAACGCGGCCCGGATATCTGTTCCCAGCGCTTGAGCACCAGCTTCGCCCCCCAAGCCAGCGGCGGCACCTTCAATGGCCAGTAGACACGGCTGACCTGGGTACCGAACAGCGCCACGCTGGCCGCCTGTTCGGCCTCGAGAAAACCGCCGCCCAGGGCCGCCACCAGGGTGGTCCCGCCCAACGAATGGCCGATCCAGTGAGGCGTCTGGCCCGACTGCTCGCGCACGAACGCAGCAATCAACGGCAGATCGTGGCGGGCATAGTCGGCGACGCTGTTGTGCTTCCACCTGAGGTTGCGCGGCGACAGCCCATGGCCGCGCATTTCCGGGATCCATACATCGAAACCGGCTCGCGCCAGATAGGCCCCAAGGCCGATGCCCTTGGGCGAATACCAAAAGCGCCGGTTGGAGAAACTGCCATGCAGCAGGATCACCGGCAGGCCTTGGGCCCGATTCTGATCTGCCAGGCCCAGGCGGGTCACGGCCAGCTCGACGCTCGGGTCAGGGCTGTTGCCAGCCTTGATCCGGTATACATCTTCGCTGAGGTCACCGCGGCGCTCGGCACTGAGCAGGGCCACGGGAAAAAGATTGCTGCTGCTTTGCATAAAGTTGCTTGGTGCACAAAAAAGGGCGGGATCCATTGCTGGAACTCGCCCTGGATGAAACCAGGCGGGGACGCGCCAGACGCGCCCCCGCAATTCACTGCATCAGGCCACACCCTGGCCTTCGGCCAGGAAGAACCAGGTCTCGAGTACCGAGTCCGGGTTCAGCGACACGCTTTCGATGCCCTGCTCCATCAGCCATTTTGCCAGGTCCGGGTGGTCCGACGGGCCTTGGCCGCAGATGCCGATGTACTTGCCAGCCTTGTTGCACGCGGCAATGGCGTTGGCCAGCAGCTTCTTCACCGCGGGGTTACGCTCATCGAACAGGTGGGCAATGATGCCCGAGTCGCGGTCCAGACCCAGTGTGAGCTGGGTCAGGTCGTTGGAGCCGATGGAGAAGCCGTCGAAGTACTCGAGAAACTCGTCGGCCAGCAGCGCGTTGGACGGCAGCTCGCACATCATGATCACGCGTAGGCCGTTGTCGCCACGGGCCAGGCCGTTTTCGGCGAGCAGGTCGACCACCTGGCTGGCCTCGCCCAGGGTACGCACGAACGGCACCATGATCTCGACGTTGGTCAGGCCCATCTCGTTGCGCACGCGCTTGAGGGCACGGCATTCGAGCTCGAAGCAGTCACGGAACGACTCGCTGATGTAGCGCGAAGCACCGCGGAAGCCCAGCATCGGGTTTTCTTCTTCCGGCTCGTACAGCTTGCCGCCGATCAGGTTGGCGTACTCGTTGGACTTGAAGTCCGACAGGCGCACGATGACCTTTTTCGGGTAGAAGGCCGCAGCCAGGGTGCTGATACCCTCGACCAGCTTCTCGACGTAGAAGCCGACCGGATCGTTGTAGCCGGCGATGCGCTTGTCGACGCTCTCTTTCAGCTCTGGCGGCAGGCCGGCATAGTTCAGCAACGCCTTGGGGTGCACGCCGATCATGCGGTTGATGATGAATTCCAGACGCGCCAGGCCAACACCTTCGTTGGGCAGTTGGGCGAAGTCGAAGGCGCGGTCCGGGTTACCGACGTTCATCATGATCTTGAACGGCAGCTCCGGCATGGCGTCGACCGAGTTCTGCTTGACGTCAAAGCCCAGTTCACCTTCGAAGATGAAGCCGGTGTCGCCCTCGGCGCAGGAGACGGTGACGCCCTGGCCATCCTTGAGGATCTGGGTGGCATTGCCGCAACCGACCACAGCCGGAATACCCAGCTCACGGGCGATGATCGCCGCGTGGCAGGTACGGCCACCACGGTTGGTGACGATGGCGCTCGCGCGCTTCATGACCGGTTCCCAGTCCGGGTCGGTCATGTCGGAGACCAATACGTCGCCTGGTTGCACCTTGTCCATTTCGGACACGTCGTTGATAACGCGGACCTTGCCGGCACCGATGCGCTGGCCGATGGCGCGGCCTTCGACCAGAACGGTGCCTTTTTCCTTGAGCAGGTAACGCTCCATGACGTTGGCGCTGGCGCGGCTCTTCACGGTCTCAGGGCGAGCCTGGACGATGTACAGCTTGCCGTCGTCGCCGTCCTTGGCCCACTCGATGTCCATCGGGCGCTGGTAGTGCTGCTCGATGATCATGGCCTGCTTGGCCAACTCGTTGACTTCGTCGTCGCTCAGGCAGAAGCGCGCACGATCGGCGCGGTCGACTTCGACCGTCTTGACCGACCGTCCGGCCTTGGCTTCGTCGCCATAGACCATCTTGATCGCCTTGCTGCCCAGGTTGCGGCGCAGGATCGCCGGGCGGCCAGCCTGCAGCGTCTGTTTGTGGACGTAGAATTCGTCCGGGTTCACCGCACCTTGCACCACGGTTTCACCCAGGCCATAGGCGCCGGTGATGAACACCACGTCGCGGAAGCCCGACTCGGTGTCGAGGGTGAACATCACACCGGCGGTGCCGGTTTCCGAACGGACCATACGCTGCACGCCAGCGGACAGGGCCACCAGCTTATGGTCGAAGCCTTGGTGCACGCGGTAGGCGATGGCGCGGTCATTGAACAGCGAGGCGAACACTTCCTTTGCCGCGCGGATCACGTTGTCGACGCCACGGATGTTCAGGAAGGTCTCCTGCTGGCCGGCGAAGGAGGCATCCGGCAAGTCTTCGGCGGTGGCCGAGGAACGCACGGCCACGGCCATGTTGTCGTTGCCCTTGGACATTTCGGCGAAGGCAGTTCGGATTTCCGAATCCAGGCGAGCCGGGAACTCGGCCTCCATCACCCACTGGCGGATCTGTGCGCCGGTCTTGGCCAAGGCGTTGACGTCGTCCACGTCCAACGCATCAAGCGCGGCATGGATGCGGTCGTTCAGGCCACTCTGCTCGAGAAAATCGCGGTACGCCTGAGCCGTAGTGGCAAAGCCGCCCGGCACCGAAACGCCGGCACCTGCGAGGTTACTGATCATCTCGCCCAGGGATGCGTTCTTGCCCCCCACATGCTCCACATCATGGACGCCGAGCTTATCGAGGGAAACTACGTACTCTACCAAGGTGATCTCTCCACTAACTGTATTGGAAAAGCTCAAGGGCGCCCGCCTGCCTGTTCTGACTTGGCCGGACGCTTGTGGCCTGTACCTGGAAAATAAGTGAGAATGCCGACAGCCGCATTCGGCAAACCGAACTTATCATATCCAAGAAACGTCATCAGCTTAAGGCCCAGGATGCAAATGAAAAGAACCGCGTTCTTCATCTCCGATGGCACCGGCATCACCGCCGAGACCCTGGGCCAAAGCCTGCTCGCTCAATTCGATAGCATTCCGTTCAACAAATTCACTCGCCCGTACATCGATACGCCTGACAAAGCGCGGACCATGGTCCAGCAAATCAATGCCGCGGCGGAGCGGGACGGCATGCGCCCGATCATCTTCGACACCATCGTCAACCAGGACATCCGCGAGATCCTGGCCACGTCGAATGGCTTCATGATCGACATCTTTTCGACGTTTTTATCCCCGCTCGAGCAGGAATTGACTGCCCATTCGTCGTATTCCGTCGGTAAATCCCACTCAATCGGTGGCAACTCCAACTACATGGAGCGCATCGAAGCGGTCAATTTCGCTTTGGACAACGACGACGGCGCCCGTACCCACTACTACGACAAGGCCGACTTGATCCTGGTGGGCGTATCGCGGTGCGGCAAGACGCCCACCTGCCTGTACATGGCCATGCAATTCGGTATCCGCGCCGCCAACTATCCGCTGACCGAGGACGACATGGAGCGCCTGCAGCTGCCCGCGGTGCTGAAAAAGCACCAGCACAAGCTGTTCGGGCTGACCATCGACCCCGACCGCCTGACTGCCATCCGCCACGAGCGCAAGCCCAACAGCCGCTATTCGAGCTTTGCCCAGTGCGAGTTCGAAGTGAGAGAGGTGGAAAACCTGTTCCGGCGCGAGAACATTCCCAACATCAACTCCACGCATTTTTCGGTGGAGGAGATTTCGGCGAAGATCCTGGTGGAGAAAGGGGTGGAGCGGCGGTTCAAGTAGCCAGAGGGTGGGCTGCAAGGGGTTAGTCTTAGGCGATTTTTTCCCTGTAAGATCGGGCGCCGCCCGCGCGGCGCATCGCGAGCGAGGCTCGCTCCTACGGGATTTGCGTGCGTCTGGGGCAGGCGTTACTGGCCGGAAAAAACGAGGGGCGAGCCCTGCTCGCGATGCGTCGCGTGGGCGGCGCTCGATTTGCGTACCACCACAAAACTCCCGCCAAGCCTCATAAAAAAGCCCCGGCATCACTGCCGGGGCTTTCTCATTTCAGCTTGATGATCAGGACGGCACCACCGTCGCCTGCCCACTCATCGCCAAGTCGACCAGCTCGCGGTTGGCCACCGCGTACATCGCATAGTCAGTACCCGGTGCGTTGCGCAAGTCGTCTAGCATGGCGCGCCAGCGCTCGACCATCACCCGGTGCTGCTCGGCCCACAGCGCCACGCGGGCATCCATGTCCTGCGGCGCATCCGCCATCTGCAGCACGGAAATGGTGATCGCGCGCTGCTGCAGGTCGATGTCGTCGCGGAACGACTCGCGGGCCAGTGCCTGCCAGTTGTTCTCCACCGTCAGGTTGCTGACCTCCTGCAGGTACCAGGTCAGGTCGAAGGCACTGCCCACAGCGAAGAACGCCTTGGCCACCTGGGCCGGATCATGCCCGGTCACGTCAGCCGCCTCGATGATCGGCAACAGCGTGTACAGGTGGCTGGTACCCGCCACCATGCGCGCCAACAGCTCCGGCACACCAGCATCGACGAAGCCCTGGTAACGAACCATCCAACGCTCACGGGTCGGGCCTTCGAGCAACTCGTCGAGCTTCAGGCCCAGTTGGGCGATTTTCGGCCCGAAGTGCGCGGTGTCACGCCCGGCATCCTGCTCGTTGCGACGGCTACGCAGGAACCAGCGGGTGGCCCGGCGGCCCAGGCGCATCAGCTCGTCCATCAGGGTCAGTTGGACCTCTGCCGGCACCTGGTAATCCAGCGCCTCGATCTGGCGGAACCAATGCGGCAGGTGGAAGATGTCGCGCACGATCACATAAGCCCCGGCCACGTTGGCCGGGCTCATGCCGGTCGACTCCTTCAGGCGCTGGACGAAGGTGATCCCCATGTTGTTGACCAGATCGTTGGCGATCTGGGTGCTGACGATCTCACGTTTCAGACGATGACGACGCATGGCGTCGGCGAACTTGCTGACCAGCGACGGCGGGAACGCGGTTTCCATGTCACGGGTCAGGTAGTCGTCGTCCGGCACCAGCGACTTGAGCAGTTGCTCCTTGAGGTCGATCTTGCTGTACGAAATCAGCACCGACAGCTCGGCACGGGTCAGGCCCTGGCCTGCGGCCAGGCGCTCGGCCAACTGCTCCTCGGACGGCAGGAACTCGATGGCCCGATCCAGCTTGCCCCGGCCCTCCAGGTCAGCCATCAGGCGCTTGTACTCGGCGATCCGCTCGCGGGCACGACGGGCCGCCAGCGACAGCGCCTGGGTCTGCTTGTAGTTGTTGCCCAGCACCAGGCTGGCCACCTCGTCGGTCATGCTGCCGAGCAGCTGGTTGCGCTGCTTCTCGGTCATGTCGCCACCCTGCACCACTTCGTTGAGCAGGATCTTGATGTTGACCTCATGGTCGGAGCAGTCCACACCACCGGCGTTGTCGATGAAGTCGGTGTTGGTAGCGCCACCGTGCAGGCCGAACTCGACCCGACCCAGCTGGGTCATGCCCAGGTTGCCGCCCTCACCTACCACCTTGCAGCGAAGCTCGTTGCCATTGACGCGCAGGGCGTCGTTGGCCTTATCACCGACATCGGCGTGGCTTTCGCTGCTGGCTTTGACGTAGGTGCCGATACCGCCGTTCCACAGCAGGTCGACCGGCGCCTTGAGCAGCGCGTTGAGCAGCTCGGTCGGGGTCAGGCGATCAGCCTCGATGGCGAAGCGCTCTTTCATCTGCGGGCTGATGGCAATGCTCTTGGCACTGCGCGGGAAAATCCCGCCGCCTTCGGACATGATGCTGGTGTCGTAGTCGCTCCAGGCCGAACGTGGCAGATCGAACAGGCGCTGACGTTCGGCGAAGCTGGTGGCCGGATCCGGATTCGGGTCGATGAAGATGTGCAGGTGGTTGAACGCCGCCACCAGTTGCAGCTTGTCGGACATCAGCAGGCCGTTACCGAATACGTCACCGGCCATGTCGCCGATGCCGATCACAGTGATCGGGTCTTCCTGCACGTTGATCCCACGCTCGCGGAAGTGGCGCTGAACACCCACCCAGGCACCGCGGGCGGTGATGCCCATCTTCTTGTGGTCGTAGCCAGCCGAACCACCCGAGGCGAAGGCATCGCCCAACCAGAAGCCGTAGTCGATGGCGATGCCGTTGGCGATATCGGAGAAGGTCGCTGTGCCTTTGTCCGCCGCTACCACCAGGTACGGGTCGTCATCGTCGTGACGCACCACGTTGGCTGGCGGCACCACGCCGCCCTCCTTGAGGTTGTCGGTGATGTCGAGCAGTCCACTGATGAAGATGCGGTAGCACGCTACGCCCTCGGCGGCGATCTCGTCACGGGTGCCACCCAATGGCAGACGACGCGGCAGGAAGCCACCCTTGGCCCCGACCGGCACGATCACCGAGTTCTTCACTTGCTGGGCTTTCACCAGGCCCAGCACCTCGGTGCGGAAGTCTTCCTCGCGGTCCGACCAACGCAAGCCGCCACGGGCGACGTTGCCAAAGCGCAGGTGCACACCTTCGACCCGCGGCGAATAGACGAAGATCTCGAACTTCGGCACCGGCTTGGGCAGTTCGGGAATCAGCTTGGGGTTGAACTTGAAGCTGAAGTACGACTTGTTGTGCCCATGGGCGTCCGGTTGGTAGAAGTTGGTGCGCAACGTGGCCTTGATCAGGTCCAGGTAGCGACGCAGGATACGGTCCTCGTTGAGCACCTGAACGTCGTCCAAGGCGCTGAGAATCGCCTGCTCCAGGCGCTGCTGCTTGTCGTCCAGGTCGTCCTGGGTGAGTTTGCGCGCCAGGTAGAAACGGGTCTTGAACAACCGGGTCAGCTCACGGGCGATGTCGGTGTGGTTGTTCAGGGTGCTGGCGATGTAGCCCAGGTCGAAGCCCAGGCGAATCTGCTTGAGGTAACGCGCATACGCGCGCAGCAGTGCCACATCGCGCCACGGCAGGCCGGCGGTCAGGACCAGGCGGTTGAAGGCGTCGTTCTCGGCATCGCCTTTGACGATGTGGACGAAGGCATCCTGCAAGATGTCGTTGAGCTGCTGGATATCCAGGCTCAGGCCTTCGCTGTAGGTGAAGGCGAAATCGTGAATCCAGTATTCGCGGCCGCTGGCATGACGCAAGCGGTACGGGAACTCACCCAGCACGCGCAGGCCAAGGTTCTCCAGGATCGGCAGCACATCGGACAGTGCCAGTGGCGTATCGGCGTGGTACAGCTTGCAGTGCAGCAGGCGCTCGCCAAGACGGGTCAGCGGCTGGTAGAAACTCATGGCCAGCGGCTTGTTTTCAGACAGTGCCAGCACGTGCTGAAGGTCGACCACCGCCGAGTGCGCAGGGAAGCGCTCACGGTAGCCGGCCGGGAAGCCTTTGGGGAAGTCGGCAAGAATGTTGGTGCCCTGGGCCTCGCCGAAGTTCTCGATCACCAGTGCCGAGTAGTCGTCCTGCCACGAGCGGCAGGCCTGGATCACTTCGTTTTCCAGCTGCTGCGGGTCGATGTCGATGCGGTTCTTCGGGTCGACCCGCAAGATCAGCTGCACACGCGCCAGCACCGACTCGGAGAAGAAGGTCCAGAACTCGCAGTCGCTGGCCTTCAGGCGCTCCATCAGCACCTGCTGGATCTTCTGGCGCACCTCGGTGGAGTAGATCTCACGCGGTACGTAGGCCAGGCAGTAGCAGAAGCGGCCGTAGGGGTCCTTGCGCAGGAATACGCGAATCTTGTTGCGCTCCTGGATCTGCACGATCGACATCACGGTGCTGAACAGCTCGTCGACCGGGGTCTGGAACAGGTCGTCGCGTGGCAACACCTCTAGCACCTGGGCCAGTTCCTTGCCCAGGTGAGCCTTGGGATCGAAGCCAGAACGGCGCTCGACTTCATTGACCTTGACGCGGATGTACGGGATGGCATGCACACTCTCGCCATAGACCGACGAGGTGTACAGGCCCATGAAGCGGTGTTCCTTGATGACCTTGCCAGCGGCATCGAGCTGGCGAATCGACACGTAGTCCGGATAAGCCGGGCGATGCACGCGGCTGGGCAGCGCAGCCTTGGCGAAGGACAGCAGCAGCGGCTCGTTGAGGTAGGCCACGGCGTAATCTTCGATGCGCAGTTCTTCGGCGCTCAGCCCCACGCGCAGGCGCCGTGGCAGGCCGAGGAATGACTGTTCGTCGTACACCATCTGGCCGCCGGCGTTGTCGTCCCGGACCGTGAATTCTTCGTAGCCCAAGAAAGTGAAATGGTTGTCCAACAACCATTCGAGGAACGCCTTGACCTCGGCCTTCTCATGCTGCACCGGTGCGAACGGCGTCTGCTCCACCAAAGCGACCACTTCGCGCAGCTTGGCCTTCATCGGCTCGAAATCGGCAACTGCCACCCGCACTTCGGCCAAGACCTGCTCGATTTCACGGGTCAGCACCGTCAGTTCGGCGGCATTGGCGCAGCGGTCGATCTCCAGGTACATCAGCGATTCATGACGCACGCCCTCACCCTGGGTGCCCTTGGGCAGCAGTTCGAGCAGTTCGCCCTTGGCGCCACGACGCACGCTCAGCACCGTGGTCTGCAGGGTGTGGATGCTGTAGCCGCGGCGGTTCAGCTCGGTGCGTACCGAATCGACCAAAAATGGCAAGTCGTGGTGCAGCACCTCGACCACCGTGTGGGTCGATTGCCAGCCATTGCGCTCATAATCCGGGTTGTAGACCCGCACTTGCGGTTGTGCAGGGTCGAAGCGCTCGATGATGCGCCAGGCAGACAGCGTGCAGCCGGCCAGGTCGGACAGCCTGCGCTGGGTGAGTTCGTCCAGAGAGATGATGCCGAAGAACTGCTCGGCGAACAGCGCCACTTGTGGCAGGGACTGTTCGCTGATGTGCTGCGCCAGGGCCGCCTGCAGTTGGTGCTGGAAGTCGGCTTTGCTGGCTGCGGTGAAGAACGCCATCTGTGGTACTCCGCTTGGGCTTTGTAATAGTTGAAGCGTCGCATGCGTGCGCCTTGGTACGGATCAACGATAGCCAAACCGTGGCAAGGCGGACGGTAAAACCAGGCGTTGAACGTGTAGGCCACGTTCATAGGCTCGGCGCAGCTTAACGACTGAGTGGTCACTACGGCTTGCAGCGCTGCGACAATTTCGGTCAAGGGGGGGTAACTTTACGTTTATGGATGCGTGCAAGGCTGTCAGAATTCCCCCTCATTTCCTTTGATCCGAGCCGCCCATGCAAATCAAAACCGCCCTGCTCTTCGCCACGCCCTGCGATGAAGAAGAAGACGACATGGCGACCCTGTGCTGCCACAGCGACAAGGGACAGATGTTCCTGCTGACCCGCTACCCGGACGAGGACACGGTCGACCTGACCCTGGACGACGAACCCTCGACCCTGGATGGCTTGAAAGTGACCTTGAGTGCCCAGCGCTTGTTGATCGAAGTGGCTGCCAGTGACCGGGATGCGCTGAAAGGCGATGAGTCGCTGGAGATTGTGTTGACGTCGCAAGGAACTGACCTGGAAGAGGTGGCGCTGACGTTGCGCAATATCCTCGAGGGTACCGGTACCTTCGTTAGCGAGCTTTGAGGGCGCACAGGACCGGCCTCGATCGTCGGCGAACATCCGGCGCTGGTACGCGCACCTCCCCTGTTTCTGGCTAACGATCTGGAACAAACTCAGTTCAGGTACCACCGAACTGAAGAACGCGCTGTTCGAACGCGGTGACCTGGAACAATGCCGCACGTACTGCTCGTCCCTGGAAGCCGAGGACCTGCTGCCCTGTTCTGCAACGCCCCTTCGCAGGCTGCGACCTCGGCCATCCCCAGGCCAGACGATTGCCGAGAAGCCCCTCAAGACCCGCGGAACCTTGCTGTCCACGCAACTCCATTTGCGTGGACTGTCTGCCCTCATTGCACGGGGTTGGAGTGCATGACTCGACCTGCTTCAGCGGGTCTGTCGATGTAGAGCTGATCCAGTGTGCTGTTGCATAGCCCCTTGAGTGCATTCCAGTTTGCCGAGGTGTGGATGTATTTCTCTCGCAACTGGGCAGTTTCCTCCTGCGTCAACCCCGGGTCTGCGCTGTGCCCGAGAGCGAAGTCATGCAATTTGCGGCTGATGGTATGCAGATCGTCCGGCAGTTGATGGGCTGGGTCATTGCCCAGATTGGCGAAAGGCACCCCGCCGCGCACGGCCAGTTCCCGCATGACGCTCAGGTAGATGCGGGACAACTGTCCCTTCACCTCCCGCTGCCACTGCACGGCGGCATATACCTGTTTTTCCGGATCATCGCGGCGGCTCCGGCTTCCGGCGATGGGTGCTTCCCAGGTCAACAGCTGTGGCTTTGGCGCGGGCAAATCCTTGTACGCCTGCTCCAGCAAGGCGCGGGTGATTGCATACGCGCGAGTCCGTTCGGGAGGCGTGGTCAGTGCGACGCGGCTGGCGTTGGGTTTGCACAGGAGGACGCTTTCCTGCTGTGCCTGGGGATAGCCGCCACCGATGTTTGAATGGACGCCGGGCATGTGGATGTCGTGGTCGGTGCGCACCAACGGGAAGTTGTGTCGGCGCTCGTCGCTGGCGACCAGTTGCACCACATGCCGCGCACAACCCTGGGCCAAGCCCAGGCGTAGCTTGCCGAATCGGGCGGTGCCCTGGGTGAGGCGATTGTGCAGTGGGGCGGTGATGGCGGCGACGGTGTCGAACAGGCCGATGAAGTTGACGCTGGTCTTGATGTGTGGATATTGCGAGCAGATGGGTGTGTCGTCGTGTAGCCGGTTGAGCAAGTGGCGAGCGGCGGCGGCGCCCCGACTGAAGCCAAACAGGTCGAACTCGATGTGGTGGGGGTGGGGGTGGGTGTGCAAGCAGTCGATCAGGTGATGGTCGACCATGGCCAAGGCTTGCTGGACTCTGGCTTCGACACCTGTCTGACCGCGTCCGGTGGCTTGGGCGAAGGGCGAGTCCTGGCTGGCTTCGGTGGTGCCTATGCCTTCGATGTAGAGTTTCATGAAGTGCTTATTTGGCGTGGCCTGCGGTTGGCCGGTGGGGTATAGCGTGTGTAACAGGGCGATGTTGGTTGGGGCGTTGGCGTAACTGCCGGTGGTGTATTTTTGTGTGGGGGAGTCGGGGGTAACGGCGTTGCGGGCGTTGTTGCCGGTGCCGTCGAAGAAGATCCCTATGCGCAGGACATAAGGTTTGGTGCTGGTGAACACGGGGAATTTTTTACTCAACTCATCCATCTGGCTGAACTCCGGTTGGCTTGGTGAGTTCAGCAAGCAACAGCTTAACCTCGGTGCCTACCCGCACATTCAACATCTGAGTACAGAAATTTCCCTTCTCCGCCTGGAACTTGATTTCGCTTCTAGTGGGCGGTGGTTCAGTCGCCCTCTATTGCGAATTCAGGGGGCTTAGCACTGTGGCTGGACGATAGCCGCTAGATTTCGTAGTTACTTTTTTCGGGCGTTTTTAAGGAGTGGGGGCAGAGGTGATGAGGCGAACTTAGGGGTGGCATTCAAATCGCGTGAATATCCATTCGCCATGGAGGCGCTCATTCACCTTTTCGCCTTTACGGCGACCTACTTTTGCTCTTGGGCAAAAGTAGGCAAAAACCGCTGGCTCCTATCATCCGGCCCCTACGCTTCGCTTCGGGGTTCCCTCGCTACGGGCTTGCTCCCGGGAGGACCGCGCTGAACGGCCCCTCCTGGGCCGCAGCGCTTGACGGGCATCCATGCCCGTCACCTCCCTCCGCAAGCCCTACGCTCGGCCTACTGACGTCGCAATTTGCAGCGTCTGGGATATCGCGCATGAAAAGCAAAAGCGGCGCATGAAATACCAAATCCGAACAACAACAACAACAACAACAACAACAACAACAACAGCTAAACCAGCCGCACATTAAATATTCAAACTACAAAATGCGAGACGGACTTTCTTTTGCTTCGCTTTGCTCTTGCTTCTAGCGCGCGGTAGTTCAGGCGCCACCTCATGCGACTTCAGGAGGCCGAGCGCAGGGCTTGCGCAGGGAGGTGACGGGCATGGATGCCCGTCAAGCGCTGCGGCCCAGGAGGGGCCGTTCAGCGCGGTCCTCCCGGAGCAAGCCCGGAGCGAGGGAACCCCGGAGCGCAGCGCAGGGGCCGGATGATAGGAGCCAGACTTTTTTGGTTACTTTTTGGGGCGTCTGCCAAAAAGTGACCCGCTGTAAGAGCGGAAAGGTGATTGAGCGTCGCCTTGGCAAATGGATATGCTCACGCATCCAGAAACCAAAACTTCAAAGCACAGATTTAAGGGCGGCATTCAGATAGCGTGAATATCCATTCGCCATGGAGGCGCTCATTCACCTTTTCGCCTTTACGGCGACCTACTTTTGCTCTTGGGCAAAAGTAGGCAAAAACCGCTGGCTCCTATCATCCGGCCCCTACGCTGCGCTTCGGGGTTCCCTCGCTACGGGCTTGCTCCCGGGAGGACCGCGCTGAACGGCCCCTCCTGGGCCGCAGCGCTTGACGGGCATCCATGCCCGTCACCTCCCTCCGCAAGCCCTACGCTCGGCCTACTGACGTCGCAATTTGCAGCGTCTGGGATATCGCGCATTAAAAGCAAAAGCGGAGCATGAAATACCAAATCCGAACAACAACAACAACAACAACAACAACAACAACAACAACAACAACAACAACAACAACAACAGCTAAACCAGCCGCACATTAAATATTCAAACTACAAAATGCGAGACGGACTTTCTTTTGCTTCGCTTTGCTCTTGCTTCTAGCGCGCGGTAGTTCAGGCGCCACCTCATGCGACTTCAGGAGGCCGAGCGCAGGGCTTGCGCAGGGAGGTGACGGGCATGGATGCCCGTCAAGCGCTGCGGCCCAGGAGGGGCCGTTCAGCGCGGTCCTCCCGGAGCAAGCCCGGAGCGAGGGAACCCCGGAGCGCAGCGCAGGGGCCGGATGATAGGAGCCAGACTTTTTTGGTTACTTTTTGGGGCGTCTGCCAAAAAGTGACCCGCTGTAAGAGCGGAAAGGTGATTGAGCGTCACCTTGGCAAATGGATATGCTCACGCATCCAGAAACCAAAACTTCAAACTTCAAAGCACAGATTTAAGGGCGGCATTCAACTAACGTGATCACTCACCTTTTCGCCCCACTCCTATATATCCGCCCCCTACAGGATCACCTCGCCAACGTCTTGCTCCCGAAAACCCAAGCTCGACCTCATGACCCAATTGGCGATACCTGAACGACCGCGTACCCCCGAAGCAAAAGCAACACACAACGAGCACGACTGACTTTTCGAGAATTTTACCCACCGCCATTGGTCGCCACCCCCCCGGATAGATTAAAGTATCACCCCCTGCCCCAGGCACCCGCTCACAGCGCGCCCGGGCCCAATCCCAGGAACCGTCGCCGATGGAACACCGTGAAGCGCTGATCGCGCTGCGCACATTTCTTTCCTCCCAGATCCTAGGCCAGGAAAAACTGGTCGAACGTCTGTTGATCGTGCTCCTGGCCGATGGCCACATGCTCGTCGAGGGTGCCCCAGGCCTGGCCAAGACCAAGGCCATCAAAGAACTCGCCGAAGGCATCGAAGCCCAGTTCCACCGCATCCAGTTCACCCCAGACCTGCTGCCCGCCGACATCACCGGCACCGAAATCTACCGCCCAGAAACCGGTAGCTTCGTGTTCCAGCAAGGCCCGATCTTCCATAACCTGGTCCTGGCCGACGAAATCAACCGCGCCCCCGCCAAAGTCCAGTCCGCACTGCTCGAAGCCATGGCCGAACGCCAGGTCAGCGTCGGCCGCAGTACCTACGACCTGTCGCCGCTGTTCCTGGTCATGGCCACCCAGAACCCCATCGAGCAGGAAGGCACCTACCCACTGCCCGAAGCCCAACTCGACCGCTTCCTGATGCACGTGAAAATCGGCTTCCCCGACGCCGCCGTCGAACGCCGCATTCTCGCCCAGGCACGGGGCGAAGCCCTCGGCGGCGAGGCCAAGCCCGAGCGACGCGTCAGCCAGCAAGCAATCTTCGCCGCCCGCAAGGAAATCCTCGGGCTGTACATGGCCGACGCCGTGGAGGAATACCTGGTCCAGCTGGTAATGGCCACCCGCACCCCGGCCAAGTTCGACGCCGAACTCGCCGACTGGATCGCCTACGGTGCCAGCCCCCGCGGCTCCATCGCCCTCGATCGCTGCGCCCGGGCCCATGCCTGGCTGGCCGGGCGCGACTTCGTCAGCCCCGAGGACATCCAGGCGGTCCTGTTCGATGTGCTGCGCCACCGCATCATCCTGTCCTTCGAGGCCGAAGCGGCAGGCATCGACCAGGACCGCGTGGTCCAGCGCATCCTCGACGTCGTTGCCGTAGCCTGACCCCATGCCCACCACTCAGCTGGCCGAGCCCGGCATCCGCATTGGCCTAGCCGAGCTGATCGACATGCGCCACCGAGTACGCGAGATCCAGCTGTTCTCGCGCCCCGGCCAGCGCAGCCCACTGGTCGGCCTGCACCACTCCAAACTGCGTGGGCGCGGGGTGGACTTCGACCAGGTGCGCGTGTACCAGGCCGGCGACGACGTGCGCAACATCGACTGGCGCGTCACCGCACGCACGCAGGAGCCACACACCAAACTCTTCCATGAAGAACGCGAACGGCCAATCTTCATCCTCGTCGAACAAAGCCAGCGGCTGTTCTTCGGCTCGGGGCTGATGTTCAAATCGGTCTTGGCCGCCCAGGCCGCGGCGTTGTTCGGCTGGGCCGCGTTGGGCCATAACGACCGCATCGGTGGGCTGGTGTTCGGTGACAACGAACACCACGAAGTCAAACCCCGACGCAGCAAGCAAAGCCTGCTGCAACTGCTCAACCGTCTGGCCAAGGTCAACCAGTCCCTGCACACCGAAGCCGTGCCCCAGGCCGACAACCTCGGCCTTGCCCTGCGCCGGGCCCGCGAGGTGCTGCGTCCCGGTAGCCTAGCCATCGTCATCTGCGACGAACGCTCGCTGACCGACCAGGCCGAACAGCACCTGGCCATGCTTTCGCGCCATTGCGACCTGCTGCTGCTTCCAGTGTCCGATCCGCTCGACCACGCCCTGCCCGCCGCCGGGCTCCTGCGCTTCGCCCAGCGCAGCGCGCAGCTGGAACTCGACACCCTCGACGCCAACCTGCGCCAGGCCTACCGACAGCAAGCCGAAGCCCGAGTCGAGCGTTGGGAGCTCATGACGCAAAAATTGCGCGTCCTGATGATGCCGCTGAGCACTCAGAGCGAAATGATCGAACAGTTGCGCGAGTACCTGAATGCTCAGCGCCCTGGGAGCGGCAAATGAACCCGTTGGACCAACTGCAGCCTTTGATCGCGCCGCAGGCGATCGGCGTGTGGCCGCCCGCGCCAGGCTGGTGGTTGTTGCTCGCGATACTGCCGCTGCTCGCGTGGGCCATTTGGCGCCTGCGCCGCTGGCGCCCCGGCAAGCGTCCCATCGTGCGCGCCGAACAACCACTCGACCCGGTGCGCGTCGAGGCCCTGGCCGAACTGGCTCGCCTGCCGCGCCCCTACGACGGCGCCCCCGCAGGTGCCTGGCTGCAACAGATCAATGCCCTGCTCAAACGTTTGTGCCGCAACCACTACCCCGGCGCCAATAGCCATACCCTCAACGGACGCCAATGGCTGGCTTTCCTCGACAACCGCTGCCCAGCCGCAGGCCTTACCCGCTGGATGGTGCTAGTCGAAGGCGCCTACAAACCCGAGTGCAAGCTCGACGACAAAGCCATCGCCGGGCTCAGCCAGGCGGTCGAAACCTGGATCCGCAAGCATGTTTGAGCTGGCCTGGCCGTGGATCTTCACGCTGCTGCCGTTGCCGTGGTTGGCGCGTCTGCTGCTGCCCGCCGCCGACAGCGGCGAGCCGGTGCTGAAGGTGGGTTTTCTCGATGAACTGGAAGGACTGGCCGGGCGCCGGGCGCGCCTGAACCTGCCAACCTGGCGGCAACAGGCGCCCTATGTCGTGATCTGGCTCCTGCTACTGTTCGCCGCCGCGCGCCCACAATGGCTTGGCGACCCGGTGCCGGTGGCGGCCAGTGGTCGTGACCTGCTGGTGGCCGTGGATGTCTCCGGCTCCATGGACTTCCCCGACATGCAATGGAAGGACGAGGACATCAGCCGCCTGGACCTGGTCAAGGCACTGCTTGGCGACTTCCTTCAGGACCGCGAGGGTGACCGGGTCGGCTTGATCCTGTTCGGCAGCCAGGCCTACCTGCAGGCCCCCCTCACCTTCGATCGGCGCACGGTGCGTACTTTCCTCGACGAAGCGCAAATCGGCATCGCCGGCAAGAACACAGCCATCGGCGACGCCATTGGCCTGGCAGTCAAGCGCCTGCGCGAGCGTCCGGCGCAGAGCCGGGTCCTGGTGCTGATCACCGACGGTGCCAACAACGGCGGGCAGATCCACCCATTGACCGCGGCACGCTTGGCAGCCCAGGAGGGCGTACGCATCTACACCATCGGTATCGGCGCGAACCCCGAGGCCAGCGGAACCCCTGGCCTGCTCGGCCTGAACCCGAGCCTGGACCTGGACGAGGCCTCGCTGAAGGAGATTGCCGAGATCACTCACGGCACCTACTTCCGTGCCCACGACGGCGCCGAACTGGACGCCATCGGCGACACCCTCGATCAACTGGAGCCCGTGGCCCAGCAACCGACCCAGGCACGCACGGCCAAAGACTTGTACGCCTGGCCGCTGGCCCTTGCGTTGTTGCTGAGCGTACTGCTGGTGGTTGCCGTGCAATGGCCGGACAACCGACTGCAGCGCCTGCTGCGCAAGCCTCGGTTCCTGCAGCCTCACCCGGAATGGCGCCAACGCCTGAAGCGCCTGCGCCTGAGGAGACGGCGATGATCGACCTTTGGCCACAATGGCTGCGCCCCCTCTGGCTGCTGGTACTGCCGCTACTCGGCTGGCTGATCTTCAAACTGTGGCACCGACGCAAACGCGCCGGGCGCTGGCAGATGATCTTGCCGCCCGCTTTCCATCCAGTGCTGCTAGGGGGCGGCACTGGCAGCACCAGCAAACTGCCATGGGTGGCCTTGGGGCTGGCCTGGTTCCTGGTGGTGCTGGCCTTGCTCGGGCCCAGCTGGCAGCGCGTGGAAGAAACCCGCCAGCGCCCCGCCGACCCATTGGTGATCCTGCTCGAACTGACTCCGCAGATGCTTGCCGAAGACAGCCCGCCCAACCGCCTGGAACACGCCCGGCGCAAAGTGCTCGACCTGCTCGAACACCGTCGCGACAGCCAGACCGCCCTCGTCGTCTACGCCGGCAGCGCGCACACGCTGGTCCCGCTATCCGACGACCTGGGCACGACACGCAACCTGCTCGAAGCCATCGACCCGTCGATCATGCCGCAGGCAGGCCAGCGTGCCGACCTGGCCGTACAAAAAGGCCTGTCGCTGCTGGCTCAAAGTGGCCTGGGCCAGGGTCGGCTGTTGCTGATTGGCTCGGCGCTTAGCGAACAGGAACGCCAGGGCATCATTCATGCCTTGGGCCGTCAGGGGCCGAGCCTGCTGATGCTGGGCATCGGCAGCAGTCAAGGCGCACCGGTGCGCCAGGCCAATGGCGAGTTCCTCAAGGACGATCAGGGCGGCATCCTGCTGCCGCGCCTGGACAGCGCCAGCCTCAAGGCCTTCATCAGCAGTACCGGCGGGCGCTATCGCCACGCCCGCATCGACGATCTGGACCTGCGTGGCCTGGGCTTGTTCGACAACCCCCGCGCCCTGCGCAACGACGGTCAAAGCGTGCAACTGGACAGTTGGGCCGACCAGGGTTACTGGCTGTTGCTCCCACTGTTGCTGTTGGCAGCCTGTGCCGGCCGGCGCGGCTGGCTGTTCTGCCTGCCACTGCTGCTGGCCGTGCCGCAGCCCAGCCAGGCCTTCGAGTTCAACGACCTGTGGCTGCGCCCCGACCAGCAAGGTCAACGCCTGCTCGAACAAAACCGCCCGGCCGAGGCCGCGCATCACTTCCAGGACCCACAGTGGCGTGGCATGGCGCTCTACCAGGCCGGCGACTTCGCGGGCGCCGCCCAGGCCTTCGCACAGAGCAACACTGCCGCGGCCCACTACAATCGAGGCAATGCCCTGGCCCGTAGCGGCGAGCTGGAAGCTGCCCTGGATGCCTACGAGCAAGCCCTGGAGCGACAGCCCGACCTCAAGGCGGCGCTGGACAACCAGGCGCTGGTCCAGCAACTGCTGCAACGCGAAGCCAAGGGCGAGGAACCACAAGCCGACAACGATGCCCAAGGCACTCCCGGCAGCGACACCGAGGGCAACAGTAGCTCGGCCAGCAACCCGGCCCAGGGCACACCCGGCAACAGCGAACAGGCCGCCGAGGCACCCGGCGAGAGTAGTCAGAACGGTCAGACACCACCCAACACCCAGGGCGGTGACGACGACAGCGTTACCCAGGCGCCGCAACGCCCGGTGTCGACCAGCCTTGACGCAGAGCAACGCCAGGCCCTGGAACAATGGCTGCGAGAGATCCCCGACAACCCGGCGGAACTGCTGCGGCGCAAATTCTGGTATGAACAGCAATTGCATCAGGAAAATCCACGATGAGTCGCTTCGGCGTCTTTCTCCTTTGTCTGCTGTGGGCCCTGGTGGCCCAGGCCCAACCCAGCCTGCAGGCCAGCGTCGACCGCACTCGCCTGGAAGCCGGCGAAACCCTGGAACTGACCCTTGAAAGCCAGGATGTGACCCAGTTCGGCAAGCCTGACCTGCGTGCGCTGGAGGGCGATTTCGAAGTGCGTGGCACGCGCCAGTTGAACAGCCTGCACACCCTCGACGGCGAAACCCGTGCCAGCACCCGCTGGATCATCACACTGCTGCCACGCCGCAGCGGCAGCCTGGTCATCCCCGAACTGCAACTGGGCCAATCACGTAGTCAGACCATCGAGCTTCAGGTGGTGCAGGCCGACGCCAGCCGGACGGACAGCGCGGCCCAGGTATTCGTCGAAGCCAGCCTCGACAGCAGCGATGTCTACGTCCAGGCGCAGGCCGTGCTGACCGTGCGCATCTATCACTCGGTATCGCTGTACGACGACAGCAGCTTGAGCCCCCTGCAACTGGAGAGCGCCAAGGTCGAGCAACTGGGTGAGTCGCGCACCTACGAGAAGGACATCAACGGCATTCGTCATGGCGTGATCGAAACCCGTTACGCTCTGTACCCGCAGCAAAGCGGCACCGTGGACATTCCACCGCTGACCTTCACCGCCACCGCCGCCGACAATGGCCAGCAACCGGCTGGTAGCGCACGGGTCGGCCGCCAGCTGCAGGTCAGCTCGCTGCCGCTGCGCTTGAACGTGCGCCCGATTCCCACCGCCTGGCCTGCCGATACGCCTTGGCTGCCCGCCCGCAGCCTGAGCCTGGAAGAACACTGGAACCCTGACCCTGCGCAACAGAAGGTGCAGATCGGCGACTCGCTGACCCGTAACATCACCCTACGCGCCGAGGGCCTCTCAAGCACTCAGTTGCCGCCACTGCCAGCCACTGAAATCACCGGCCTGCGTCGCTATCCCGACCAACCGTTGCTGCGTAATGAAATCAACGAACGTGGCATGACCGCCAACCGCGAGGAACGCGAGGCACTGGTCCCAATCCACAGCGGCCAGCTGGCACTGCCGGCGCTGGAGGTCACTTGGTGGAACACCCGCGAAGACCATCTAGAGCACTCAAGCCTGCCCGCTCGCAACCTCGATGTGCAGGACAACCCGGCACTGAGCGCCGAAACACCGGTGGGCGACACCCGCAGCGGCAGCACGCTGCTCTGGCCCTGGCAGCTGGCCACCTTGATACTGGCCCTCACCACGGTACTGGGCTTCGCCCTCTGGTGGCGGGCACGCTCCCAACCAGCGGTGTTGCGTGCGGCGCAGAATGGTCCGAGCCCACGCACCTTGATGGACGACATCAAGCGAGCCTGCCAGGCCAACGACCCGCAGGCCACGCGCCAGGCGCTCGATGCCTGGGCACGCCAGCAACCGGAAACCCTGGCCGACATGGCCGCTCGGTTCGTGCCCTTGTCCGATGCACTGGACAGCCTGAACGGGGCTCTCTACAGCGAAAGCGGACAGTATTGGCATGGCGATGAATTGTGGCGCGCCATCGGCACCATTCCGCCGGCCGAACAGGTGTTGCCACCCGCTGGAGAGACAGGAAGCCTGCCGCCACTGTATCCCAAGTGAGGGGCTGGGGTGCCTGCCTTCAGTGCGCGGCGTCCTGGAGATCGAGCGCCGCGCGCGGGGCTCGATCCAACCGACACGGAACACCGCACGACAAACACCACGCCCCCCTGCTTGGGTTACCATACCGCCCTTTCCCTCGCTTGCCCGACTCGACACCAACAGGTCATCCATGCGTCTGTTTCACACCTCCGACTGGCACCTGGGCCAAAGCCTGCACGGCCAGGAACGCGACTTCGAACACGCCTGCTTCCTCGACTGGCTGCTGGGCCAACTACGGCTGCGCCAACCCGATGCGCTGCTGATCGCTGGCGATATCTTCGACACGGTCAACCCACCGGTCAAAGCCCAGGAGCGCCTTTACGACTTCATCGTCCAGGCCCATGAACAGCTGCCGAAGCTGGACATCGTGATGATCGCCGGCAACCACGATTCCGGCTCGCGGATCGAACTGCCCGCCGCGCTGATGCGGCGCCTGCGCACCCATGCCCTGGGCCGCGTGCACTGGCTCGACGAAGGCCAGCTGGATGCCGAGCGCCTGCTCATTCCGCTCACCAACGCCCGCGGCAAGGTCTGCGCCTGGTGCCTGGCCCTGCCCTTCCTGCGTCCGGCGGAAGTCACTGGCCCGCAGCTGGGTGACGATTACCTGCAAGGTATCCACCAGGTACACCAGCAACTGATCGGCGCAGCGCAGCAAAAACGCAAGAAAGACCAGGCGCTGATTGCCATCAGCCATGCACACATGGCCGGCGGCTCAGTCTCGGAAGACTCCGAACGGAGCCTGATCATCGGTAATGCCGAAGCCTTGCCGGCCAAGCTCTTCGACAAAGCCATCAGCTACGTCGCCCTGGGCCACCTGCACAAGCCGCAGAAGGTCAACCGCGAGAACCGCATCCGCTACAGCGGCTCGCCGATCCCGCTGTCGTTCGCCGAGATCAACTACCCCCACCAGGTACTGGAGGTGGAGCTGGAAGGCACCGAGCTGATCAGCGTCGAAGCGCGCCCGGTGCCGCGCGCCGTGGCACTGCAGCGCCTGGGCCCCGCGCCGCTGGGTGAAGTGCTCCAGCAGCTCGCCGACTTGCCGATGATCGACTTGCTCGAAGACCCCAACCGCCAGCCCTGGCTGGAAGTGCGCGTACGCCTGGACGAACCGCAGCCCGACCTGCGCCAGCAAATCGAGCAGGCCCTGCATGGCAAGGCCGTGCGCCTGGTGCGCATCAGCGCCGAATACGCCGGCCGTGGCGAACAGCAGGACGATGACCAGGCCTTCGTGGAACTGGCGCAGATGACGCCGCAAGACCTGTTCAGCCGCGCCTGGGAGCAGGCCTACGGCAGCCCGGTGGACGAGCAGGCCCTGTCCGACTTCGCCCTGTTGCTGCAGGACGTACAGCTCGAAGAGGAACTGCCATGAAAATTCTCGCCATTCGCCTCAAGAACCTGGCGTCCCTGGCCGGTCCGATCGACATCGACTTCACCGCCGAGCCGTTGGCCAGCGCCGGCCTGTTCGCCATCACTGGCCCTACTGGCGCCGGCAAGAGCACCTTGCTGGACGCGCTATGCCTGGCCCTGTTCGGCAGCGTGCCACGGCTTGAAGACATCGGCCGTGAAGCCAAGGTGCCAGACGCCGACGGCGAAATCCCCACCTCAGACCCGCGCAACCTGTTGCGCCGCGGCACGGGTAGCGGCTTTGCCGAAGTCGACTTCCTGGGCATCGATGGCCACCGCTACCGGGCGCGCTGGGAAGCGAACCGCGCCCGCGACAAGGCCAACGGCAAGCTGCAGAACAGCCGCCAGAGCCTGTACGACCTGGACAGCGAACAACTCCTGGGCAGCGGCAAGAACGAGTACAAGCAACTGATCGAAGCACGCCTGGGCTTGAACTTCGAACAGTTCACCCGCGCAGTGATGTTGGCCCAGAGTGAGTTCGGCGCCTTCCTCAAGGCCGACGACAAAGAACGCAGCGAGCTGCTGGAAAAGCTCACCAACACCGCCATCTACACCCGCCTTGGCCAACGCGCGTTCAGCAAGGCACGGGAAACCAGCGAAGCCCACAGTGCCTTGAAAGACCGCGCCAGCCATTTGCTGCCCATGGCCAGCGAAGCCCGTGCCGAGCTTGACCAACGCCTGGAGCAGGCCCAGCAGCAGTTCAAGGCCGACCAGGCCCGCGAACGACAACTGGAGCAACAACGGGCCTGGCTTGTCGAACAACAGCAGCTGCAGGCCCAGCACAACGAGGCTGCGCAGGCGCTCAAGGATGCAGCACTGGCGTGGGAGCAGCTGTCCGGACAACGCATCGACCTGCAGCGCCTGGAACGCCTGGCGCCGCAGCGCCACCAGTTCCATCGCCAGCAGACGCTGCAGGCGGCACTGGCACCGCTGGCCACCACCCTCAGCGAGCAGCAGCGCCAGCACAACGATCTGAACACCCGCTGCACCGAACTTGAGCAGGCGCTGGAAACTTCACGTCAGGCGTTGAGCCAAGCCCAAGGCAATCAGAGCGAAAACGCCCCACGCCTGCGTCAGGCTTTCGCCGAGCAAGACACCCTCGCCCGTCTGGCGCAAGAGCTGGGCAAGCTGCGCGAAACGCGCCAGCAGGCCGACCTGGCCGCCGGCGCGTTGCAGCAACAGGTGCAGCAACTCGATGAGCAGCAGCAACGAAGCCAGGAGCAACTGGCACGGATCGACGCCGCCCTGGCAGAGAGCGCTTCGCTGCACACGCTGAGCAACGCCTGGCAGGCCTACCGCCCGCAACTGCAACAGCTGCTGCAGATCGGCAACCGCCTCAGCCAAGGCCGCGAGGAGCTGCCTGGCTTGCAAGCCCAGGCCAGCCAGGCCAATGCCCAGCTGCAAGCACAGCGCGACGCCTTCGAGGTGCTGTTCCGCGAGGCTGGCGCAGAACCCCAGGCGCTGGCCGAGCAGCTCGACCTGCTGGGCGGCATGCTGCAGGAAAACCGTAAGCAGCAACGCGCCGTGGAAGAATTGTCGCGCCTGCACACCCGCGAGCAAGAGCTGCAGCAAGGCATCGCTTCGCTGCGCGAGCGCCAGCAACAGGCCCTGCAACAACGCCAGCAACTGATCGGCGAAGGCACCGCCGCCAAGACCGAGCTGGAAAACGCCGAACAAGCCTTGACCCTGACCCGCCAGTTGCTCGAACGGCAGCGCCTGGCACGCAACACCAGCGTCGAGGAGCTGCGTGGCCAACTGCGTGATGGCGAACCTTGCCCGGTGTGTGGCAGTGCCGAGCACCCGTTCCATCAGCCCGAAGCATTGCTGCATAGCCTCGGCCGACACGATCAGGCCGAGGAAGCGGCGGCAGTCGCATTGGTCGAACAGCTCAATGCCCGCCTGATCGAGCTGCGCACCCAGGTCGGTGTGGTCAACGGCCAGATCAAGGAATACCAGCATCAGCACGGGCAGTTGAGCGAACAATTGCAGCCGTTGGCCGAACAACTGGCCGCTCATGCCCTGTGGGCGGCGCTCAGCGCCCATGACCCAGCGGCCCGTGGTGCCTGGCTGGATGGCCAGCTGCGTCGCCTGGAGCAGGAGATCAGCCGGGACGAGAGTCGTCAGGCCACCCTGCTCGCGGTACAGAAAGAAGCCGCTCGCCTCAATCAGCAACTGCAAGCCGCCGGCGAAGCACAGCAGCAGGCACAGCAGCGCCTGGACCAGCAACACCAGGCGCTGGATGCGGATCAACAGCGCCTGGAGCAGGCCCTGGCGGACTTCGCCAGCCTACTGCCAGCCGACATTCTCCAAGCCCTGCGCGACGAACCGGCGCATGCCTTCCTCAGCCTCGACCAGCAGATTGCCCAGCGCCTGCAGCAGCTGGAGCACCAAAAGGACGAGCAGCAGGAACAGCAGCAGCGGCTGCAGCAACTGGAACGGTTGCGTGACCAGCAGCAGACTCGTGTGCAACGCCAGCAAGAGCTGCAACAGCAAATCGATGGCCTGGCCGAGCAGATGGACAAGGCTCGCGCCGCACTGACTGAGCTGTTGGGGGTGCACCCAAGCGCCGAAGCCTGGCAACAGTCTCTTGAGCAGCAACTGGAGCAGGCCCGCGCGCTCGAAGCCCAGACCGCGCAGCATCTGCAGGATGCACGCACGCAAGCCTTGCAGTTGGCAGGCGAACTGAAGGCCAACGAGTCCCGCCGCCAGGCACTCGAACAAGAGCATCAGCAATTGCGGGGCGAGATCGCCCAGTGGCGCGCCGAGCACCCTGAACTGGACGATGCAGGTCTCGACCGCCTGCTGGCGCTGGATGATGCGCAGGTGATCGAGCTTCGCCAGCAACTGCAAGGTGCGGAAAAGGCCATCGAACAGGGCCGCGTGGTACTTCAGGAACGCGAGCAACGCCTGCAGCAGCACTCGGCGCACACCACGGTCGATGCATCAGCCGAAGAGCTGGACCAGGCCCTGGCCCAACTTCGCGAGCATCTGACCAGCTTTGAACAACAATGCGCCGAACTGCGCGCCCAGCAAGCCGATGATCAACGTCGCCAGCAGGCACACCAGGCACTGGCCGGCGAAATCGAGCAGGCCTACCAGCAATGGCAGCGCTGGGCGCGGCTCAATGCGTTGATAGGTTCGGCATCGGGTGACGTGTTCCGCAAGATCGCCCAGGGCTACAACCTCGACCTGCTGCTGCACCATGCCAACGCGCAACTGCGCCAATTGGCGCGCCGCTACCGCCTCAAGCGCGGCGGCAGTGCACTGGGCCTGCTGGTGATGGACACCGAGATGGGTGACGAGCTGCGTTCAGTGCACTCGTTGTCCGGTGGCGAAACCTTCCTGGTGTCGCTGGCCCTTGCACTTGGGCTGGCGTCGATGGCGTCGAGCACACTGCGCATCGAGTCGCTGTTCATCGACGAAGGCTTTGGCAGCCTGGACCCCGAGTCGCTGCAACTGGCCATGGATGCCCTCGATGGCTTGCAGGCCCAAGGGCGCAAAGTGGCGGTGATCTCGCACGTACAAGAGATGCATGAGCGCATTCCGGTGCAGATCCAGGTGCGTCGCCAGGGCAACGGCCTGAGCGATGTCGAGGTGTGCGGGTGATTCTCTACTCGTTCCGACGCTGCCCCTGGGCCATGCGCGCGCGTTTGGCCCTGCGCTACGCCGGCTGCGACGTACAGGTCTGTGAAGTGGCGATGAAGGACAAGCCGGCCGAGCTGCTGGCCCTGTCGCCCAAAGGCACGGTCCCGGTGCTCGATACGGGTAGTGCAGTGCTGGAGGAAAGCCTGGACATCATGCGCTGGGCGTTGCAACAGCATGACCCACAGGATTGGCAACTGCGGGGCGACCCCGCGGCAGCCCGGCAGGCCGAAGGGCTGATCGAGCGCAACGACCGAGAATTCAAGGCGCAGGTCAATCTATACAAGTACGCCGAGCGTCACCCGCAGCACTCGCGCCAGCATTACCGCCAGCAAGCCGAACCTTGGCTGGCGGAGCTTGAACAGTTGCTGCAAGCACGCCCCTACCTGCTCGCCGACCATCCCAGCCTGGCCGATGCCGCATTACTACCCTTGATGCGCCAGTTTGCCGGGGTCGAACCTCAGTGGTTCGCCGAGGCGGCTTATCCGCGAGTGCGGAGCTGGCTAGAGGGGTGGCTGGCATCGGACCTGTTCAAGGCGGTGATGGCCCGTTGAGCTTATTGGCCCTATCGCCGGCAAGCCGGCTCCTACAGATACGGCGGGGGCCCCAGTAGAAGCAGGCTTGCCGGCGATAGGGTCAATGCAGATGCTCAATGGGCATGCTTACCACTCAGTGCCGCATGAAAATGCGCACTTTGGCGCAGGTACTGCTCGGTATAGCTGTGGGTGGCCGACGCCTTGGCGCGGCTGTCGGCATGGGCATGCGCCGGCAGTACCACGGAGGCGGAAATGGCGGATGCGGCAATGACCGGGAAGAGATTGAAGTTCATCTGGGCTGACCTCGACTGCGGTGGTTTGACGTTGGCCCGTTTGGGCCTTGGGTCAAACTTACGCCGCTGAAGCCGCCTGCAGAAATTCATTGCGGCAGTAGCGAATATCACGCCGGTTGATAGTTACTCGACAAACTTCAGGTCCGAAGGCGCATCCTGTGGCAGTTTTTGCAAGGTCTCGCCGATCATCCCGCTACGTGGGTCGCGGCGCATCACCACGATCTGATTGCTCTTCTGATTGGCCACCAGCACGAAGTTGTCGCTTGGATCCAGAGCGAATTCACGGGGGTGGTCGCCTTCGACCGAGCGCCGTTGCAAGAACCTCAACTGGCCGTCGTCCTTGGCCACGCTGAACGCCACGATCTCGTTGGCCGCGCCTCGGTTGCTCACGTACAGAAAGCGCCCGTCGGCCGACAGATGCAACCCACCGGCCGCTTTCGCCTCGGGCTCCTGGCGCTCGGTCAGCGGCAAGCGCTGTCGCTCCAGCAGCGCACCATCCTGCACATCGAACATGACCACTTCTGCGCTCATTTCCAGCGTCAGGTAGGCATGACGTCCCTTGGCATCGAACAGCAGATGTCTAGGCCCGCTACCCGGCGGCAACGCCACCGAGGCGGGAATCGCCGGGCTCAGCGGATGCGTCGGGCTGGCACCGTCGTAGCGATAGATGAACACCTTGTCGGCGCCCAGGTCGCAGGCGTACAGGTGCCGCCCATCCGGCGACAGTACCAGTGCATGTACATGCGCACCGGCCTGGCGTTCGGGATTGACGCCACTGGCTTTGTGCCTGGCCTGCTGCACCACTGGCTTGAGCTTGCCGTCCTTGGCGACGGGCACCACCACCAGGCTGCCGCCTGGATCGGCTGCGACCGCGTAGTTGGCGACGAACAGGTAACGCTGGTCATGGCTGAGGCTGGCGTGGGTGGGTTCATCACCCTGCGTCGGCACCTGGTTCAAAGGCTTGATCACACCCTTGCTGCTGAGACTGAAGCTGCTGACGGTGCCTTGCGCGGTTTCGTTGACCGCGAACAACTGCCGGTGATCGGCCGACAGCACCAGCCACGAAGGACTTACGCTATCGACCACCTGCAAGGGAGTGGGGTCGATGTGACCGCGCTTGCTGTCGAAGTGATAACGGTAGATGCCTTGGCTGACGCCATCGGTATAGCTGCCCACCAACAAGGTCTCGGCGTGGGCGTCGATCAGAACGCTCATGCAACTAGTGACCAGCAGGCTCTTCCAGGTCCGATTCATCTTCGTCTTCATCCGAGGCACGAAAGGCACTCATACAGACTAGACGATGCTCGCCCTGGTCATCGTTGAGCTGCCACTGATCGCCTGAGCCCACAGCGGCGGCGACCTGTTCGGTGGTGAAACTCCAGCGGCGCATCTGACGGCCGTCCATGCACTCGACGGTGAGGCCAGTGGCGTCGAAGGTGAAATCGAAGGCGTGCAGACCGTCGATCAGGAGCATGTCGCAAGACTGGAGAGCGTTGGCGAGGGAAGACATGGGGGTACCCATTGGAAATGAGGCGGCATTATAGCCTTATCGCCGGCAAGCCGGTTCCTACCCCCGGGTAGGAACCGGCTTGCCGGCGATCAAGACCCACGGCTGTCAATGGGCGAAGATCGACCCACCCTCCTTGCCCGCCAGCTTCTGCGGCTTGATCAAGAACCGCGCCAGCGCCGGCAGCAGCCACAGCGCACCGAACATGTTCCACAGCAGCATGAAGGTCAGCATCAGCCCCATGTCAGCCTGGAACTTGATCGCCGAGAAGATCCAGGTGCATACCCCGATGGCCAGGCACAACCCGGTGAACAACACCGCCTTGCCAGTAGAACGCAGGGTCTGGTAGTAGGCCTCCTGCAACGGCATGCCTGCGCGCAGGAAGCTCTCCAGGCGGCTGTAGATGTAGATGCCGTAGTCAACGCCAATACCCACCCCCAGGGCCACCACCGGCAAGGTGGCGACCTTCACGCCGATGCCCATGAACGCCATCAGCGCGTTACCCAGCACCGAAGTCAGCACCAGTGGCAGCACGATGCACAGGGTGGCGGCAAAGGAACGGAAGGTGATCATGCACATCACCGCCACGCAGATGTACACCAGGATCAGAATGGTCAGCTCGGCGGACTTGATGACCTCGTTGGTGGCCGCCTCGATACCGGCGTTACCGGCCGCGAGCAGGAACTGCAGCCCCTCTTTGTTGTGGCTGTCGGCAAAGGCCTTGGCCGCAGCAGTCACCCGCTCCAGGGTTTCGGCCTTGTGGTCGTTCAGGAACACCAGCACCGGCGCCAGCGAACAATCGGCGTTGTACAGGCCATCGGCGCGGGCGATGGAGTTGTTGAGGATGTCCGGGTTGCGCGACAGGGTTTCCCATTTCAGGCTGCCCTCGTTCATGCCCTTGATCACTTGCTTGGACACCGTCACCAAAGAGATCGCCGACTGCACGCCAGGGGTGTTCTCCATGGTCCACATCAACTCGTCGATCGGCGCCATGGTCGAGTGGATCGAGCAGCTCTCGGACGGCGTCTTGACCATGATCACCAACACATCAGAGCTGGTGGAGTAGTTGCTGATGATGAAATTGTTGTCCTGGTTGTAGCGCGAGTCCGGGCGCAATTCCGGCGCACCCTGGTCAAGGTCGCCGATCTTCAGGTTCTGGCTGTACCAGAGCCCGCCAGCGAACATCACCAGAGCAAGGGCGATCGACACCGGCGCCACCTTGGCACTGGCGAAGTTGGACAACAGGCGCCAGAACGGATGCTCACGGGTGGCGTCCTTCTTGCTGCGCTCGATGGCCTTCTTGCTGATGCCCACATAGGAAATCGCCACCGGCAGCAGGATCAGGTTGGTGAATACGATCACCGCGACACCGATGGAGGCGCCAATGGCCAGTTCGCGGATAACGCCGATGTCGATGATCAACAAGGTGATGAAGCCCACCGCGTCGGCGAGAATGGCGATCATGCCCGGCAGGAACAGCTGGCGGAAAGTACGCCGCGCGGCAGTCAGGGCATTGTCGGCGTCGCTGGACTGCAGCGCGATGCCGTTGATCTTCTGCACGCCATGGGAAATACCGATGGCGAAGATCAGGAACGGCACCAGCATGGAGTAAGGGTCCAGGCCAAAGCCGACCGCGTGCATCAGCCCTAGCTGCCATACCACCGCCACCAGGGTGGTGATGAGCACGGCGATGGTGCTGCGGATGCACCAGGTGAACCAGTACAACAGGGCCCAGGTGATGAGCAGCGCCACACCGAAGAACATCGCCACCATCACCAGGCCGTCAATCAGGTCGCCGACTTTCTTGGCGAAGCCCACGATGTGAATCTTCACGTTGGGATTCTGGGCCTGGAACTTGTCGCGGATCTTCTCTTCCAGCTGGTGGGAGAATTGCTGGTAGTCAAGCTTGATGAGCTTACCCTGGTCCTGTGGGTCCGGGTAACGCTCGAGCAACGGCACATCGATGATGCTGGACTTGAAGTTGTTGCCCACCAGGCGACCGACCTGGCCCGACTTGAGCACGTTGTCGCGCAGCGCGTCGAGGCTCTCGGCCGAGCCGTTGTAGGTGTTGGGTATCACCTCACCACCGGAGAAACCTTCCTCGGTGACTTCGGTCCAGCGCACGCTGGGGCTCCACAGCGACTTGAGGCCGGCGCGATCGACACCGGGAATGTAGAACACCTCGTCATGGATCTGACGCAGGGTCTCCATGTAATCCTTGTCGAAGATGTCGCCATTGACTGCTTCGACCGAGATGCGCACCGTATTGCCGAGGTTCGCCAGGTCGTTGCGGTGCTCCATCATCTGCTCGATGAACGGATGCTGCAGTGGGATCATTTTCTCGAAGCTGGTGGACGGGCGGATCTGCGTGGCCTGCCAGAACAGGAAAATGCTCACCAGCAGGCACAAAGCGATGACCACCGGGCGGTTGTTGAAGATCAGGCGTTCCAGCAACGTGGCCTTGTCCTGGTGGTGAGGATGCATGGTAATGCTCTCGCGACTGGTCATGGACGCACCTCCCCGGTAGTTTGCTCGCCACCTTCGGCTGTGGCCAGGTGCACACCGCCCTGCCCCACCAGCAACAAGCCTCCGTTGGCCAGGCCACTGACTCCGGCCAGGGCGATGCGGTCGGCGCGGTTATAGACGCTGAAGGTCTGGCCGTCATCGTGGCTGCGCAGCACGCTGCCACCATTGCCGACCAGCACCAGAGTGCCGTCATCGAGAAGCGTAGCGCTTGCCAGGCCGAATTCGAGCGTGCCACGTGTGGCCTTGAGTTCGATCGGCTGCCAGGTGTCGCCGAAATCGGTGGAGCGGAACAGGTTGCCGCGCAGGCCATAGGCGAGCAGCGTGCGAGGCTGGGAGGTGCCGATCACACCGAACAGCGACCCTTCGTAAGGCCCCTCGACCTTCGACCAGGTCTGGCCGTTGTCGCCCGAGCGGAACATGCAGCCCTGCTCGCCGACGATGAACAGGCCCGCATCCTTGACCTGGGCAATACCGTTGAGATGCAGTTGATCGGGGTTGTCGAGGCGCTCGGCCACATCTTGCCAATGCTGGCCGCCATCGGTGGTTTCCAGCAACGCGCCATAGGCACCGACAGCAAATCCATGCTGGGCATCGAGGAAGCTGACATCGAGCAGCGGCGACTCGCGGGACAGGTCTTCGAACTGTTTGCTCCAGGTCGCGCCACCGTCGTTGCTGGCGAGGATCTGGGCATCGTGACCCACCGCCCAGCCGCGTTTGTCATCGAGAAAGAAGACAGCGGTCAGCAACTGCCGGGTGGGCACGCGTGCCTGGGTCCAGGCCTTGCCCTGGTCGTCGGAGAACAGGATATGGCCACGATCCCCCACCACCACCAGCCGTTTTCCGGCATGGGCAGCGTCGATCAACAGGCTCTGGCTGGCCTTGGCCGACTCGGTGGAATACTCCTGGGCGGCGGCCGCTTGCGTGGTGTGCGCCCACATACCCAATGCCAGCGCCAGCATCGCACCGGTCGCCAACGGCCAGGCACCACGCCTGGCCTGCGTCAAAAACCGCTCCCTCATGACCGTCCCCTGTTGTGTTTTTCTTGGTGGGTCTGTGCCTTGCAGGTACTGCGAAAAGCCTGATCTAGAGGCCTGCAATAGCTTGGGGTCATGCTATCGAGGAACGTCGCGGCAATACAACGGGCAGGACGTTATGTTTTGTTAACCGCCCCAAAAGCTTCGCGGGTAAACCCGCTCCTACCGTCATCCCACCGCAGTGGTGTACCTGTAAGAGTGGGTTTACCCGCGAAGAGGCGAGTTCAGCTTATCGAGCACTCAGGCCAGGCTCTTGCTCACCACTTCATACACATCGCTGGACAGCGCGCCCGAAGCGAGAATCCGCTCCAGCTCGCCCTTCATCAATGCCTGCCGCGCATCGTCGTACTTGCGCCAGCGGGTCAGCGGTGCCAACTGACGCGAAGCGATCTGCGGGTTCAGCGCATTCAGTTCGATCACCAGGTCAGCCAGGAAGCGGTACCCGGAACCGTCGGCCGCATGGAAGTTGACCAGGTTCTGCCCGGCGAACGCACCGATCAGCGCACGCACCTTGTTCGGGTTCTTCAACGTAAAGGCCGGGTGCTGCATCAGCGCCTTGACCCGCGCCAGGCCACCGGGCAACGCACTGGCCGCCTGCACGCTGAACCACTGGTCCATGACCAACGGGTTGTCCTTGAAATGTTCGGCAAAGGCCTCCAGCGCCTTGGCCCGCTCGGCTTCGAACGAGGCGTTGACCAACACGGCCAGGGCGGTCAGGCGCTCGGTCATGTTGTCGCAGTGCTCGAACTGCTCAAGTGTCGCTTCCAGCACCTGCGGCTTGCCGGTCAGCATCAGGTAGGACAGCGCGATGTTCTGCAGGCTGCGACGGGCAAAGTGCTCGGCTTGCGCCACATAGGGGGTGTTGCGCGATACCTCGCGGTTGGCCTGGTAGCGGGCCCACAGCGCGTCGAACAGCTGCTCGGCGATTTGCTGGCGAGCGAACTCGCGAGCTGCGTGGATCGCATCGACATCGGCCACCTGGCTGATCTCGGTGAGGTAGGCCTCGCCCGGTAGCGACAGCATTTCGGCGACCATGGCTGCATCGAGCGATGCGTTGCCCAGCACGGTGCCCAGGGCGGTGATCAGCCGCGGGTCGAGCTTCAGCGCTTCGCCGCGCTGATGCTGGCCGATCAGCTCCTGCAACACCTGCACCGACAGCTGCTGGCCCGCTTCCCAGCGGTTGAAGCCGTCGCTGTCATGCTGCATGAGGAACATCAGTTGGTCGCGGTCGTACGGGAAGCTCAGTTTCACCGGGGCGCTGAAACCGCGCAGCAGCGACGGCAGCGGCTTGGCCGCGATGCCCTGGAAGGTGAAGGTCTGTTCGGCTTCGGTCACCGACAGCACACGGGTGGTACCTGCTGCCGAGCCTTCACCGGCCAGCTGCAGTGGCAGGTCGTTGCCTGCAGCATCGAGCAGCCCCAGTTCGACCGGGATCACGAACGGCAGCTTCTCGACCTTGTCCGGGGTCGCCGGGCAGCTCTGGCGGAACGTCAGGCTGTAGGTCTGCGCCGTCGCGTCATAAGACTCGCTGACCTCCAGGCGCGGCGTGCCGGCCTGGCTGTACCAACGCTTGAATTGGGTGAAATCGACACCGTTGGCATCTTCCATGGCCTTGATGAAGTCATCGGTGGTCACCGCCTGGCCATCGTGGCGTTCGAAGTACAGGTCGCTGCCCTTGCGGAAGCCCTCGGCGCCCAGCAGGGTACGGACCATGCGCACCACCTCGGCGCCCTTCTCGTAGACGGTCAGGGTGTAGAAGTTGGAGATCTCGATGAAGCTGTCCGGGCGCACCGGGTGGGCCATGGGGCCGGCATCTTCGGCGAACTGGTGGGTGCGCAGGTAGGCGACGTCCTCGATGCGCTTGACCGTGCGCGAGTTCATGTCGGCACTGAATTCGGCATCGCGGAACACCGTGAAGCCTTCCTTGAGCGACAGCTGGAACCAGTCGCGGCAGGTCACGCGGTTGCCCGACCAGTTGTGGAAATACTCGTGGGCAACCACGCCTTCGACGCGCTGGTGGGCGGCGTCGGTGGCGGTTTCGGCACGGGCCAGCACACAACTGGAGTTGAAGATGTTCAGGCCCTTGTTTTCCATGGCGCCCATGTTGAAGTCGTTGACCGCGACGATCATGAAGATATCCAGGTCGTATTCACGGCCGTAGACCTGTTCGTCCCAACGCATGGAGTTCTTGAGGCTGACCATCGCGTGGTCGCACTTGTCGATGTTCTCGGGCTCGACGTAAATGCGCAGGGTCACGTCGCGACCGGACTGGCGGGTGAAGCTGTCCTCGACACACCACAGGTCTCCGGCCACCAGGGCGAACAGGTAGGCCGGCTTCTTGAACGGGTCTTCCCAGGTCGCCCAGTGCCGGCCATCCTCGGCCGGGCCGCTGCCGACCGGGTTGCCGTTGGACAGCAGCACCGGGTAGCGATGCTGCTCGGCGATCACCGTGGTGGTGAAGGTGCTCATCACGTCCGGGCGGTCGAGGTAATAGGTGATCTTGCGGAAACCTTCTGCCTCGCACTGGGTGCAGAACATCTTGCCGGACTTGTAAAGGCCTTCGAGGGCTGTGTTGGATTCCGGGTGGATCTTCACGCTGGTATCGAGGGTGAAGCGCTCGCCTTCAGGCTGCACGGTCAGGCTGTCGCCATCGAGCTGGTAGTCGCCCGCCTGTAACTCCTGATCGTCCAGCGACGCACGCAACAGTTCCAGTTGCTGGCCATCGAGCACCAGCGGCGGCAGACCGGCGCCACGCTCGGGGTTGCGGCGCATGACCAGTTGCGCATGGACCAGCGTGTGGTCCTCGAACAGCTCGAAGGTCAGGTGCGTCTCGTCGATCAGGTACTCAGGGGCCTGATAATCCTTGAGGTAGATCACTTGCGGTTGTTCGGTGCGCATGGTGACGATCCTTTACTGAAGCACGGCCAGTTGGTAGGCCGTGTACTTGCGAATGTTGATCACGCCGGTGTCAAAAATCAGGTACTGGCCCTTGATGCCCAGCAGCGTGCCTTCCACCACCGGGTCCTTGTCGAGGTTGAAGCTGACGATCTTTTTCGGGTAAGCCTCCACCGGGTAACGCATCTCGACCACCTCGGCATCCGCCAACGGCTGGATGGCCTGCAAGCCGAAACGCTCCTGCAAACCGCGGATACCGTCGGCGCAGGCGTCGAAGATCTGCTCGCGGATGGCCATGAGGTCGAGCACCTCGGCGTCGCCCTTGAGCAGCGTGCGCCAATTGGTGCGGTCCGGTACCTGGCTGCGCAGCACATCTTCGACCAGACCCGATTGCTGACGGGTGGCCACGCGCATGATCGGCAGCGCCTGGCTAGCCCCCTGGTCGAGCCAGCGGGTGGGCAGTTGAGTGGCGCGGGTAATGCCGACCTTGATACCCGACGAATTGGCCAGGTACACCACGTGGTCAGTCATGCAGAACTGCTCGCCCCAGGCGGGTTCGCGGCAAGTACCTGCGTCGTAGTGGCATTTCTCCGGGGCCATGATGCACACGTCGCACTGGGCCAGCTTGGTCATGCACGGGTAGCAGTAGCCCTGGCTGAAGCTGGTCTTGGTGCGTTTGCCACAGTGGGTGCAATGAATGGCGCCAAGGTATTCCAGGCGGATCGACTGCCCGATCAGCGGGTTCACCGGCACCTGCGTGTCATCCAGGCGGAAGCTGTACTGGACGACCGGCGCTTCCAGGCGTACCGCCATCTTGCTCAGAGAGCCACGAGCGAGTTCGATCAATGTACCGAGTCCGACTTGAACAGAATGTTAGGGATTGGCGCAGATTTCGACGAGCACTCTTGCGGGCCCATGTAGCCGGTGCGCTGCTCCTCGGGGAGGTTCTTCATCTCCCAGGCGATCACGGCCTGTAGCGACAGCTCTTTCTGCTCGGGGGTGAGCTTGCGGCCATCGGACCATTTGCCGATTTCCACGGCCGTTTTCAGGCTTGCATAGATTTCAGGGGTAATGTTTTCGATCATTTGCGCGAAAGTGGACATAGCGTCTCCTGGGGTTTGGACGAAAATCGCCGAACGGCGATCAGGCGAGGCAAAAACAGGCGAGGAAGCGGAGTTTACTGTTTGTAAATACGCATTCCGAGCCTGTTTTCAACGCAGCATGATGGTCGGGCAGGCACTTCTCGTACAAAGCCGTAATCAAACCGACAGTTTACGCCGGGCAAGGGCCCCACCCAAGAGGCCCGTCAAGCATCCGATGAGCAACCCGCCGACATGGGCGGCGTTGGCGATCTGACCAAACCCGAGCTGGCCGACCACGCCGGTCAGGCAGATGACCAGCCAGATCAGCATCATCACCAGTACCCCCTTGGGCAGGCTGAACAGCGGGTTCGGCGCGAGCCATTGGTACAACCAGATGTGCCCCAGCAACCCGTACAACACGCCGGACAAGCCGCCGAACAGGCTCGGCCCGCTGGCGAAATGCTGGGCCAGGTTGGACACCAGGCTGAATAACAGGGTCAGGCCGAGCAGCATCCATGGGCCCTGGCGCAGTTCGATGCGTTTGCCCAGCTCCCAGTACCATAGGCCATTCATCGCCAGGTGCAGCACGCCAAAGTGCAACAGCATGGGCGAGACCAGCCGCCACCATTGCCCATCGCCCAGGCTTTGCGCCAAGGGGGTGAAGTACAGGTATTCGCCCTGGACGCGGAAGTCCAGAAAGGTGAACCAACCTATGGTGGTGAAGTTCTCGCCCAAGCCAGTGAGGCCAGCGACCACCAGGCACAGGAACAGGATGAAGGCGGTGACCTTGCAGGCACGGGCTTGTTCGGCCAGGGACGGTGGTGCTGGAGCATTCACCGGCATACTGGCTTCCACAGGGGGTTGCGCAAGCGGTACGTCGGCGTTGCCGTCCGGGAAGCGCTGATAAAGCTGTAGGACGTCGGCGGCCATTGTCTCTGGCGCCCACAGCACCTGGGCTTCGCCCTCCACGATCACACGGTGCGGCACCTGCAGGCGCTGCAGCAGCTGGACGAAGCCGCTGAGGTCGACCGTCAGCGGCAGGCGTATCACTTCAACGACGTTCATTGGTTGGCCTGCGGTCGGTCGACATCGACCCAGACGAACTTGTGCGGGTCGATACGGGTTTCGTCATCCAGCCGGTAGGCCACCAGTTTGCCGTACAGCACCGCGCTGTAGTCCAGGCAGGCCAAGTTGTCGCGAATCGGCGCCGGTCGGCCACTACGCCAGTAATGGCCAACGAACAGCATGGGCTCGTCCTCGGCATAGCGCAGCAAAGCATTTTTCTCGGTGTGGCTGAGCGGTGTCCTGGCCACTTCCTCCGGCAAGGCATCGGGCTGGAACACGATGTCGCCGTAGGTCTGCGGGTCTTCCTCCCAGAACTTGGTGCGGAAAAAGGCTCGGGTCAGGCCATCGCCACCGGTCAGGGTCAGGCCGTCCGGCAGGCGCATGTCGGTGCCGCGCAACAGGCGATTGCACACGGTGGCGGCAAAGCTGCCGGACACCGCCGATGCCTGGATGAAATGCTCGTCGATGCGCCCTTGCGGATATTGCTGGCGCAACGGTTCGATCAGACGGGCGTCCCAGCAGGCGTGCACCAGGCGGAAACGCCCGGCATCGACGAACAGCGGCAGCTCATGGAACCACTGCAGGAAGTCGTGCCAGTCGCCTGGATGATGGGCGAACTGAGTCAGGGTCTCGTCGATCAGGCGGGCATGCCGGGGTGTATGTTCGCGCACGTAGGCCTTGCCACTGCCCGGCAGTGCCGGGGTCACCCAGCCCAGGGCGTTGTATTCATGGTTACCCATGATGCAGAACGCCTGGCCGGCTTCGACCATGTCGTGGACGATGTGCAGCGCCTCGCGAATGCGCGGCCCGCGATCGACGATGTCACCCAGGAACAACGCCTGGCGCCGAGGGTGGCGCCAGACACCGCCGACCCGTTTGTAGCCGAGGGCGTCGAGCAGCCGTTCGAGGGTCAGTGCACAGCCGTGCACGTCGCCGATGATGTCGAAACTTCGCGCCGGATCGAGCATCAGTCGTCCCTACCTCCCAGGCGGCTGCCCCAGCCGAGCTTGGTGCGGCAGACCTCGTAGTAGTTGTGGTCCAGCGGATGGATCAGGCGCAGCTTCTGTGGCTTCTTGCTCACCGTGATGGTGTCGCCAGGGGCGCAGGTGAAGTGGTTCTGGCCATCACAGGAAACCTGCGGGTAGATCTGCAGGTCCTTGGACACGACGATTTTCAGCTCGCTGTTGCCGTCCACCACGATCGGCCGCCCAGACAGGGTATGCGGGTACATCGGTACGATCACGATGGCGTCGAGTTTGGGGTGCATGATCGGGCCGCCAGCGGACAGCGCATAGGCGGTGGAGCCGGTGGGCGTGGCGACGATCAGGCCGTCGGCTTTCTGGCTGCAGACGAACTGGCCGTCGATGTAGATCTCGAACTCGATCATCCGCGTCGACTTGCCAGGGTGCAGCACCACGTCGTTGAGCGCATCGCCCTGTCCGATGGCCTCGTTATGGCGGCGCACCTCGGCCTGCAGCAGGAAGCGGTTTTCCACCAGGTAATGGCCGTCGAGCACCTCGGCGACTTTCACTTCCAGCTCGTCCGGGCGGATATCGGTCAGAAAGCCCAGGTTACCCCGGTTGATGCCCAGCACCGGAATATTGTGACGGGCCAAGGCGCGGGCGGCGCCCAGCAGACTGCCGTCGCCCCCTACCACGATGACCAGGTCACAGACCTCGCCTAGCAATTTGCGGGTGGAGGTTTGCAGGCCATGGCCGGGCAGGACTTCGGCGATGGTGTCCTCGAGGATCACGTGCAGGTGGCGCTCGAGGAGGAATTTTTTCAGTCGGCGAATGGTGTCGAGCACCTGCGAGCTGCCAAGGCGTCCGATGATACCGATATTGCGAAATTGCTCCATGGGGCTCCTGCGAGGCTCTGCGGCGGGTGACTATGCCGGGATTATGGGCGAAACGACCGGGCAGCGGCAAACCGGCTATGCTCGCAGGATGATGCCTTTTGCCGATCTGCACGACCTGCCCCGCCAACTTCGCCGCCCAGCGGTTCGCGACCTGGCGTGGGTACTGCTGTCGCCGCCGCTGCTCAGTGCCCCGCCCTGCCCCCAGCGCCATCCGCTGACGGGCAGTGCCTGGGCGGACGATCCACAAGGCCTGGCGCTGTGGCTACGGTCGCTGGATGCCGACGACCAGCCGCTGCGCGCCTGGCTGGTACAGCTGACCAGCCAGCGTTTGGGCTTGTACTACGAAAGTCTCTGGCAGTTTGCCCTGCGCCACGCCCCTGGCGTCGAGTTGCTGGCCGGCAACCTGGCGATTCGCCAAGGCGGTAGAACGCTGGGCGAATTGGATATCGTCCTGCGCGATCGCGAGGGCGTGCATCATCTGGAACTGGCGATAAAGCTGTACCTCGGCCCCCAGCAGACTGACGGCCACGACCCGGCCGATTGGCTGGGCCCCGGCTGCCACGACCGACTAGGCAGCAAACTGGCCCATGTCGTGGGTCACCAGTTGCCCATGTCGCGCAGTGCACAGGCACGTGACAGGCTGGCCGATCTGGGTGTCGATGAGATCAATGCGCACTTGTGGATGAGCGGCTACCTGTTCTACCCCTGTCCCGGCCAGACCGACTCACCGTCGCCGAGCAATCCGCAACATTTGCGTGGGCACTGGTCGCACCGCAAGGATTGGTCACCGCCACCACAGCAGTGCTGGCAGCCTTTGCCGCGCCACGCGTGGCTGGCACCGGCTCGCTTCCAGGCCGAGGACCTGCTGGTGCATGCTGGGATCGGCGAATGGTTGCAGGCACTGGACGAGCATGCCCCTGCACAGTTGCTGGTCCGCCTGGAGGAGCAGGCGGACGGGGCGTGGGAAGAGGCAGAGCGGCTGTTCCTGGTCGCTGACGACTGGCCGCACCTGCCCCTTTGAGAACGCCGTGCCTCAGGAGGCGTCGGCTACCGGTTCAGCCTTGGGGCAGTGGGCTTGGGCATCGGTCGGCCAGAGCACCTTGCCCTTGCCATCGACTACCTGCTCGGCACCGCACGGTAAGCGGTTGGTGTCGAACACCACCGTGCCATCGAGGCGATACATGGCCCGCAAGGTGCTGACCGCATCGTCGTTGTACCCTTCGACGCGATAACCAAAGATCACTCCGCGGTCCATGTCGACTTTGATGGCCTGCCATTTGGCCGGCACCAACAACTTGCCGTCCAGGTCGTAGAGGGCGCGATTGGCGTCGGTGGACTCACCCTCGGCGGCAAGCACGTGCTGCTTGTCGGCGGTCAGCGAGAGCCTGACGAACTGCTCCGGCTTGATCAACACCGTGCCTTTGGCATCCATCATCCCCACAGTGCGCACCTGATCGGGCATCCCCCAGACCTTGACGGTCTTGCGCGGCGATTGCAGCTCGGAATAGGCGAAACGCTCAGGCGCCAGCACACCGACCTCAGCGTAAGTGGGCTCGATCAACACGGTGCCTTTATCCAGGTCGACGGTGCCAAAGGTGGCCAGGAAACTGTTCTGCATCACGCCAATATGGCTGAAGCCCGGACGATGACCGATCATGCCGGTGCCGGTACCCGCATCACCAATGGAGTCGTACTTCGGCTCGATCAGCCACTTGCCGTCATGGCCGATCATCCCCGCCTTGCCCCTTCCCGCCTCGGTACGCGGCTGTTGCACCATCGCACCGGTCTTGCCGAACGCTTCGCAGGTTTCATACCGAGGCTCGATGACCGTCTTGCCTTGGTAATCCATATAGCCGCACATCCCGTCGTAGGTGGCCTTGAAGGCCACCAATCCAGCCCCTGGGTTACCCAGCCAGAACTTGCCGAAAGGCACCACCAGGTTACCCGCGGCATCGGCCAGACCCGAGCCTTCGGCACCTTCGCGCTTGACCACCAGGTGGCCGTCGCCGACGACGACGATGTCATCGAAGTCGAGCTTGCGCAGCGTGCGAGTATCCAGGTTATAGCCCCAGCTTTCGCCTTCGCGCTTGGCGAGCACCCAGTTACCTTTCATGGCGCCACGCACGTACATCGAATCGAACACCGGGTCACTGACCTTCTCGCCCTTGACCGTGAGAATGCCGCGCAGTTCGTTCACTTCATAAACGATGAAGTCATTCTCGCCGCCGACATATACGGTGTCGAAGAGCGCCGGCTGGACTTCCTTGCCCTGCTCGTCCATCACACCGACCTTGCCATCACGGACAAAGCCGAACAAGCCAGGGGTCAGGGTATACAGCTCATCGGTGATATCGGCTTTGATCACCTGCTTGCCATCACGGCTGGCCAGGCTCCAGTGATCACCATCGCCAAAAATGAAGGAATTGCTGAAAGGTACGGTGTAGAGGCCCGAATAAGTGTTATCGGGGCCCACCAGCAAACTGCCAGTCTGGTCAATGACCGCGCATTGGTCGTTGACGCACAGGGGGATGGTCAGGTTGGCAAGCGGTTTGGTTTCGGGGGTTTGCTGGCAACCGCCCAGCATGAGAGTGGATAAAGCACAAAGCAGCGCCGCCTTCGAAGCGGCTGTGAAAGGTTTCATTTACACAGAGTCCTTGTGTAGAAAATCGTATAACTTGCTTCCTTGAGCTAACAGCAAATAGCTATTCGCCATCGCTCAGCGGATTGTATCGACGAAGTTTCACAGATCTAAAGCAAAAAAAAGATTCACGTACCAGTTACAGTTAGGAACGAGCGCCGCCAAGAGCGTTCTTTTCGACCTGATGACGAGGACCGACCATGGCTTCATCCACCCCCGCGACTCATTACGCACGCCTGTCCATCGCCCTGCATTGGCTGATGCTGGTGTTGCTCGCCGCTGTATACGCCTGCATCGAGTTGCGCGGCCTGTTCCCCAAGGACAGCGCCGAACGCAACTTGATGAAAGACCTGCACTTCATGCTTGGCCTGACGGTATTCGTGCTGGTCTGGTTGCGCCTTGCCGTACGGGTGACTCGACCGACCCCCCCCATCGTGCCCAAGCCACCTGCCTGGCAAACCGGCCTCGCGCACCTGATGCACCTGGCGCTGTATCTGTTGATGATCGGTTTGCCGCTGGCCGGGTGGTTGATTCTGAGCGCCGCCGACAAGCCGGTGCCGTTCTATGGCCTGGAACTGCCACACCTGATCGGTGCCGACCCGGATCAAGCCAAGTTCATCAAGGGCTGGCATGAGCGCGTGGGCAGCTGGGGCTACTGGCTGATCGGACTGCACGCACTGGCCGGCCTGTACCACCACTATGTGCAGCGCGACAACACGCTGCTGCGCATGCTGCCCTACAAGTAACCGCGCCGCCCCTGCAGGCCACCGGTGTGCAGAAAGATCAGGCGGGTGCCGGGCTCGAACAGCCCGGCCTCAGCCTGGTCGCGCAAGGCCAGCAAGGCCTTGCCGGTGTAGACGGCTTCGAGCGGCACACCACTGTGTCGCTCGCACGCGTCGACGAACGCCAGCAGGTCCTCATCGAACTTGGCAAAACCGCCACGACAGGCTTCGTGCAGCTGGTAACCGTCAGCGCCGACCAGTTCCCTGACCGTCTGCGGCACACCATGATCCCACGGCACTGCCAACGCGCCATGAACGGCGTGCCTACCCGCCTCGGCCAGTACCAGGCCCGCCAGCGTGGTCCCGGTTCCTGCCGCCAACCACCAGGCATCGTACGCTGACCACCCCAGCGCTCCCAGTTGCGCCTGTGCCTGCTCGACGATCGCTGCACAACCCTCGGCGCCCGCCAACCCGCCACCGCCTTCGGGAATGCAGTGCCATCCCGGGTAGCGAGCCTGCCAGGGCGCCCAGAAACCGGGCTCGTGGCGCGCACGGTAACCGTCGTATCCAAGCCAGTGCAGCTCCATGCCAAAGCCCTGCAAGTCCCGAACGGTTGGCGTGTCCTGGGCATGACCGCGCAGCAGCCCCACCGTGGCGAAACCAAAGCGTTTACCGGCAGCGGCCAGGGCGTGGAGGTGATTGGAATGGTTGCCGCCAAGGCTTATCAGGCCGGGCGAGCCCTTTTCATGTGCGCGCTGCAGGTGGTGGCGCAGCTTGAACCATTTGTTGCCGCTGATCAGCGGGTCGATCAGGTCCAGGCGCAGGATGGCGGCTTCGATCGCAGCGTTTTGCAGCCATGGCAGATGAAAAGTTTGCAAGAACGCGGAGGGTAGCTCTGAGAGGCACGGGGACATGGCGAGAGACCTTGGTTGGTGCTGCAGTTTACCAGGCGAAGCAGCAGGGCCTGGGGCATGAGCCACCTTTCCACGAATAGATAACGAATCTTCCTACGCGCCCCAGCCCCCCCCTGCATACAGATAGAGATTCATTTTTTAACGTCGCTCGCCTGTCTCTTGAGGAAGGCGAGCCTCTCATATCCTCTGCGTTCGTTATCGCGCCTCCCGAAACCCTGGAAGCCGAGGATCTGGCTCAGCGCATCGATGTATTCACCCGATGGCTGGCCAATGTCAGTGAGGGTCACCTCTGCCTGCAACGGTTGCACACTTGCAGCGCCAAGTTATGGGTGGCCGGAAATGCAATGGCGCTGTCAGGGGCATTGGGCGATATCGTTACCCTGCTCACCACCACTCCTCGTGCGCCGCAACACGGGTAGAGCCTTGCCATAAACCTGCACACAACGATCTGCGGCTCGCTGCCCGACCTCACCGAGCAGGCGCTTTCCTACCTACCCACATTGCTCCCGCAACAACCGCTTATGCCTAGGTGCGATATGCACAACGTGACCGAAATTGCGACTTTCCCATAAAGCGCTCGTTAGCACCGAGCCAGAAACCATGTCCGAACCGATGGTGCCAGCCTTCAAGCCTAAAGGTCAGCACCACCGCAACTACTTGGACAGCGAGTGGCTCAAAGCTCCGCCGCCAACCGCGACCCTTGGTTGATCGCCCGCTTGGCGTCCAGTTCGGCAGCAACGTCGGCCCCACCGATCAGGTGAACCGACTGCCCCGCCGCCGCCAACCCTTCATGCAACTCACGAAGTGGATCCTGCCCGGCGCAAATCACCACATTGTCCACCGCCAACACCTGCGGCTCCCCCTCGCCGACGCGGATGTGCAGGCCGTCGTCGTCGATCTTCAGGTACTCGACGCTGTTGAGCATCTGCACATGCTTGTTCTTCAAGCCCGTACGGTGGATCCAGCCGGTGGTCTTGCCGAGGCCGTCGCCGACCTTGGATTTCTTGCGCTGTAGCAAGTACACCTGCCGTGCAGGCGCATGCGGCTGGGCTTTGATACCCGCCACGCCGCCGCGTGCTTCGAGGTGCGTATCGATGCCCCACTCCTTCCAGAACGCGTCACGGTCCTGGCTGCTGGCCACCCCCTGATGCACCAGGTATTCGGAAACGTCGAAACCGATACCGCCCGCCCCGATCACCGCCACGCTCTTGCCCACCGGCTTGCGCTCCAGCAGCACGTCCAGGTAGCTGAGGACCTTGTTGTGCTCGACCCCTGGAATGGCCGGGGTACGGGGAACAATGCCGGTCGCCAGGATGATTTCGTCGAACTTCCCCTGCACCAATGCCTCGACGTCGACACGGGTGTTCAAGCGCAGCTCTACGCCGGTGCTGCGCACTTTGTTGCGGAAGTAGCGAAGCGTCTCGAAGAACTCTTCCTTGCCCGGCACCCGCTTGGCGACGTTGAACTGGCCGCCCACTTCGTCTGCTGCATCGAACAGGGTCACCTCATGGCCTCGCTCGGCAGCCACGGTCGCGGCCGCCAGACCGGCAGGGCCGGCGCCGACCACGGCGATCCGCTTGACCTTCGTGACCGGCAGGTAATTCAACTCGGTCTCGTGACAGGCCCGTGGGTTGACCAGGCAACTGGTCAGCTTGCCACCGAACGTGTGGTCCAGGCAGGCCTGGTTGCAGCCGATGCAGGTGTTGATTTCATCGGCACGGCCTTCGGCGGCCTTATTGACGAAATCTGGGTCCGCCAGGAACGGCCGGGCCATCGAGACCATGTCGGCATCGCCCTCGGCCAGCACTGCCTCGGCCACTTCCGGCGTGTTGATGCGGTTGGTGGTGATCAGCGGGATCTTGACCGCGCCGCGCAGCTTGGCGGTGACCTTGGTGAATGCCGCGCGCGGCACTTTGGTGGCAATGGTCGGAATTCGCGCCTCATGCCATCCGATGCCGGTGTTGATCAGCGTCGCGCCTGCGCGCTCGATGGCCTGGGCCAGCAGCACGATCTCATTCCAACTGCTGCCACCTTCGACCAGGTCGAGCATCGACAGGCGGAAAATGATGATGAATGCCGGCCCTACCGCCTCGCGCACGCGGCGGACGATCTCGACCGCCAGGCGCATGCGGTTTTCGTAGCTGCCACCCCAGCGGTCCGTGCGGTGGTTGGTGTGGGCGGCCAGGAACTGGTTGATGAAATACCCTTCCGACCCCATGACCTCGACACCGTCGTATCCAGCGCGCTGGGCCAGCACGGCACAATTGACGAAGTCGGCGATCTGCTTTTCGATCCCCGCCTCGTCCAGCTCCTTGGGCTTGAAGGGGTTGATCGGAGCCTGGATGGCGCTGGGCGCGACTTGGCGTGGGCTGTACGCATAGCGCCCGGCGTGGAGTATCTGCAGGCAGATCTTGCCGCCAGCGGCGTGCACGGCGTCGGTGACGATCCGGTGCTTGTCGGCTTCTTCCTCGGTGCTCAGCTTGGCCGCGCCAGAATAAACGCCCCCTTCATCGTTGGGCGCAATACCCCCCGTGACCATGAGCCCGACGCCACCGCGCGCGCGCTCGGCAAAGTAGGCCGCCATGCGTTCGAAACCGCCGGGACGCTCTTCAAGGCCGGTGTGCATCGAGCCCATCAAGGTGCGGTTACGCAAGGTGGTAAAGCCCAGGTCGAGCGGGGCCAGCAAGTGCGGATAGCGGTCGGCAGCCATGAAACGGTTCCCCATGTGGCGTGATCACGGAAATGCAGGCACCTCGCACGCTGGCGGGGCCTATCGTTTATCTGCTGCGACATTAAACAGCCGTTTGAATGGGCTCAATGATCGGAAATTACAACTTACTGATCAAAATGCGCAGCCGCTTCGCCACACGAAGCGTCAGGTCATTCAATGCAGTCCGACGTACCTTCAGGTTTTCCTTCGACGCGGTTCGAACGAACGCCGACGGTATTCAAGGCCTACGGTGACGTCAGGATGACCACGTAGTGACCTTGTGTCGGGGGCTCGCCGCGCTCATCGACCAGCCTGTAAGCCTGATCGACGGTAGGCCCTCGGTCGACCCGTAACGCCCGAACCGGCACCGCCAGATCGTCCACGCCCTGGATACCGATGACGCTGTCACGAGCCAGCGCCGGACAGGCCTCCATTCGCCAGCCGCCAGTGCCGGCGGTGGTCGTGCACGACGGCTCGACGATGCTGCCGGTGAACTGCAGCATGCCCGAGACAACGACGGCGTCTGCCTGGGCCTGACCAACCAGGCCCAGGCACACTGCAACACTCAATGCGAATCGCTTGCTGCCCATGATTTTCACTCTCCCGATAACCCAATGTTGAGCCTATCGGATGAACGTCAGGCAGCCTGGCCGCGGGCGTGAGGTAGTTCACAAAACAAAGAAGCCAATTTAAGAAACGTCTCAAAGCCTGCGACCGCTGCGATGCCTAGGATGGCTGAGACTCTCCCGACCCGCATCACCGGAGCCATTCCCTGACCATGTCGCCGCGCTCGCTTCGTACCCTCTTGCTCCCAGCCATGGCGGCGATCGTCATGACGGGCCTGGCGTCCAATGCTTGGGCCCAACTCAAGATCGAAGGCACGCGTCTTGTCTACCTGGGAACGAACAAGGAAGCGAGCCTCAACGTCATCAATCGCAGCGACCTGGACACGGTCATGCAAAGTTGGGTCAGCGCACCCGACGAGCACGACGATGCCCCCTTCGCCATCGTCCAGCCATTGACGCTGATCCCCCCCAACGGTCAACAGACGCTGCGGATACTGTACGCAGGCAAGGGCCTACCCCAGGACCGGGAATCACTGTTCTGGCTGAACATCCTCGAGATCCCGCGCAAGCCCGCGCAAACCGATACCCTGCAGTTCGCCATCCGCCAGCGCCTGAAGCTGTTCTATCGTCCCGCCGGCCTGCCAGGCTCGTCCAGCGAAGCGGCCACCGGCCTGCAATGGCGCAAGCGCGAGCCTCGTTCGATCGAAGTCAGCAATCCAAGTGCCTTCCATGTTTCGCTGATCGATCTCCAACTCGATAGCCTCGGGCAGTCATACCCGCTTACGGACTACCTCCTCCTGCGCCCAGGGGAATCGCTCACCCTCGAAGCGCCTTCGACACTGCCTGCACAGAGTCGTGTGGCATTCAGCGAGCTCACCGATATCGGCCTGCAGAAACGCCACCGCGTCGCGCTGCCGTGAACACACCGCTACAGGATAGCCCCCCCATGATCCCAATTCGAAAAGCCCTGCTGGGCCTGCTCTTCGTTGCAGCCAGCTGCCCGGCCACCAGCTATGCGCTGTCATGCAAGCTGGACCCCTCCAAAGCGTCGGTGTTCAAGGAGGCCCTGGGTACCGCGCTGGCGGTGCCGGCCGACGCGGCGGACGGCACGATCATCTGGGAATCTGCGCCACATTCAGTGCCGGTCATCTGCGCCGATGACTACGAAACAGGCGTACGGGAAGACGTCTATTTCTGGGTCAACCCTGCGAAAATCAGCATCGGCAAGGGCATACGGGTCGGGATTCGCTACGGATCCAAGACCATCACCCAGAGTTCGGGCGCGGTCAGCACCGGTTTCAACTCGTTCCACGGTTGCGACTGGGCGAACTGCACGGGCTGGGACAAGGCCCGCTTCACCCTGACCTTCACCGTGTTCATCGAAAAATACGGTGAAACGCCGACCGATGGACAAGCCAGCATCCTGAGTGAATATCGGGTGTTCCAGCTGGACGGCAAGGGCGGACTCAACCCCAAGCCTGACAGCAACCTCAACTATGTCGTCACCGGTATGAACAACGTGCGCTTCGTACCCTGTTCGCCCGAGCTGACCATCTTACCTTCGGTGGTCAATTTCCGCCGCGCCCTCGCCAGCTCGGCACAAATCGGCCAGGTCGCCAGCTCGGCCAATTTCAGCCTCGACCTGGTCAGGACCTGCGACACGCCGTACGCCGTCAGTGCTCGCTTCAGCCCGGTTGCCGGCAGCGCCAGTGTCATCGACAAACTGCTGGTGCCCGGCAATAACAGCTCTGTCGGCATCGCCCTGACCCAGCAGGACAACAACCAACCGGTGCCCTTCGATACCTGGTTCAAGCTGGCGGACCTCACTACACCGGGCTTGATCCGCAACGAGTTCCGTGCCGACCTGATTTGGCGCTCGGCCCCTGTCCCCGGTACGTTCGAGGCCATGGCGCTGGTGGACCTTTTCTACAAGTAACACCGCGACCAGGCCCGTTTAAGGATCGTCTGATGTCTAGTTGCCAGCGGCGGGCCTAAATTCGCCGGATGCGACTCAAAGCCTATCTGCAACAGATCAACCCTCTACTCTCCGACCCCGAAGCAGCACGCCGGCTGCTTCGGCTGCTGGCGTTCGTACTCTCGGCCGGCATTCTCGGCGCGGCCTACAATTTCCTGTCCTTCACGTTCAACACCGACATTGCCCGGCGCCACGGCGCCATGAGCAGTGCGATCGCCGAGGCGCATACCTTTTTCACCAACCGTGAGGCACTGCTCGAAAGCCTGAGCCTCGCAACCGTGCGCCAGGCCGTTCCTGGCGTCCAAGCGGTGCCCCTGGCACCGGGCGAAGAGGTCCACCTGCAACTGGGCAACCAGCCGGGCAAGCGCTGGAGCCTGTGGCTGACACGACGCATGTGCGCCTATCTCAAGGCGCGCCATGTCAACCTGCTGTATGTCGGCGCAGATGCCCAAGCCCCCATGCGCTGGCTGTACAACGTCGACTCGCAGGCGCCGGAGCCTTCACGCGCCCTGCTCGACCGACTCCGCGATGCAGGGCAACGGGTGAAGGCACCACGGGAACTGTGGCTGGCCGACCAGGGCGCGCAAAGCTCGCGCCTTTTCATCTTCCTGCGCCTGGACGAACGCGACGCGGACTCCGGCTGGCTGGGCCTGGAAATCGACAGCCAGGCGGTGGCGCCATCGCTCAAGGATGCCAGCGCGGGGGAATTCATGATGTTCAACGCCGACGGGATGCTGGTGTTCACCAACAGTCAGGGCCCGGCATTGAACCGCTCGCTACCTAAGCCCGTGGGTCAGGACTTCTTCGGCTTTGTCGGCCAGGGGCTACTGCCGGAGTACCTGGTCATCAGCAAGCCGCTGATGTCCTCGGACTGGCAACTGGTATACGCGATCGGCCTGTCCGCGATCCTCGCCGGCGTGTGGCAGCAACTGCTCGGTGCCCTGCTGTTCTGCGTGCTCAGCATCACCTTGATAAGAGTCCTGATCCAGCGTTTCGACCAGCGCTTCTTCACCCCAACGGTCGAACGTATCCGCGAACTGGTCGAAAGCGAGATGTTCAGCCGTGATGTCATCGAAACAGCACCTGTGGCCCTGTGCGTGCTGCGACGCAGCGATGGACAGGTCGTGCTGGAAAATCACCTGGCCCAGCAGTGGTTGGGCCAAGGCCAGGCACGGGACGCGCGCAGCGCGCAATGGATAGAGAAAGTCTTCGAACCAGACGAAGGCCAGTACAGCGACTATTTCGAGAGCGCCGAAGGGCGTCACCTGTACCTGAGTTGTTCGCCAACCCGCTACAAGGGCGAGCAGGTTCTGTTGTGCGCATTCAGCGACATCAGCGCGCGCAAGCAGATCGAGGCCGCGCTGGAGGATGCCCGGCGCGCTGCCGACACGGCCAACGAAGCGAAAACCCAGTTCCTGGCGACCATGAGCCATGAAATCCGCACGCCGCTCTTCGGTGTGCTGGGCACCCTGGAGCTGCTGTCGCGTACTGCGCTGGACGCCCAGCAGCGCGACTACCTGCAAGCCATCGAAGGCTCCTCCTCGACCTTGCTGCAGTTGATCTGCGACGTCCTCGACGTGTCCAAGATCGAGGCAGGTCAACTGGCCCTCGAACTCAGCGAGTTCAGTGCGTTGGAGCTGGTCCGCGAGGTAATCCAGGGCTACAGCGCGGCGGCCAGGAGCAAGGGGCTGCTGCTCTACAGTTGTCTGGACCCGCGCCTGCCGGAACACCTGATCGGTGACGTCAACCGGATCCGCCAGATCCTCAACAACCTGCTGAGCAATGCGGTCAAGTTCACCGATTGCGGCCGCGTGGTGTTGCGGGTCCGGCTGCTCAACCGCGATGGCGAGCGCTCCTGCCTGTTGTGGCAAGTCTCGGACACGGGCAAGGGCATCGCCGAACAGGACCAGCCGTTCATCTTCGACCCTTTCTACCAGACCGAGGGCCATACCCAGGTCATACCCGGCACAGGCCTTGGGCTGCCGATCTGCCAGCGGCTGACCCAATTGATGAATGGCCAACTGCGCCTGGTAAGCGAGTTGGGCCTTGGCAGCAGCTTCAGCCTGACCCTGCCTTTGGAAGTGGCGTCCGGCCGCAGCAATGCCCCGTTCAATCTTCTGGCAGAGCGCATTCACGTGGTATCGCCGGCGCGCGAACTGGCAGAAGCCATCGCTGGCTGGTTATGTCGCTGGGGGGCTCGTGCCCAGGTCGGTGCGCCGGGCTGCGCCCTGGCCGGCGAACTGCTGGTCGAACTGCATCCAGGCAGCGTCGAGCGCTGCCTGGTCGGAGAATGGCCTGGCCCGCGGATCCTGGCCAGCGCCCAGGGATGCTGGGAAGCCCGCCACGAAGCCGGTCACTGGCAGGTCAACCTCAACGACCTGGGCGCCCTGCACCATGCCGTCGCTCAGGCCCAGGGCCTGCGCAGTGCCAGGCACGAAGCCGTACCCGACGTTCGCGCGCCGGAGCCGCTTGGGCTGCACGTGCTGGTTGCCGAGGACAATCTCATCAACCAGTTGATCCTTCGCGATCAGCTCGAGGAGCTCGGCTGCAGCGTGAGCTTGGCCAGCGATGGCGAGCAGGCCCTGCAAAGTTGGAAACGCGAGCACTTCGACCTGGTGCTGACCGACGTCAACATGCCCGGTATCAACGGCTACGAACTGGCCCGGGCCCTGCGCGGTCTGGGCTGCGCCCAGCCCATCATCGGCGCCACCGCCAATGCACTGCGTGGCGAGGAAGAACTGTGCCTGGCCGCTGGCATGGACCGCTGCCTGATCAAGCCTTTCAACCTGCAAGTGTTGTTCAACTGCCTGGCCCCGTATCGAGGTAGCCGCCATGAAGTCCTTTAACATCCTGATCGTCGAAGACCACCCTTTCCAGCACATGTACCTGCAACACCTGTTCAGCGAGCTTGGCACCTTCAACCTGGAGGCAGCCCGGGATGGCCAGGAAGCGCTGGAGCGCCTGCGACTGCGCGACTTCGACCTGGTCCTGACTGACCTGCTGATGCCTGGCATGGATGGCGTGCAGTTTATCCAGCACCTGGCTGGCCTTCGCCACAAACCCGGTCTGGCGATCATGAGCGCGGCCTCGCGGCGCATGCTCATGGCTGCAAGCCTGGTGGCCAAGAACCTTGGCGTGGACGTGCTTGGGCTGATTTCCAAGCCAGTCGAGCCGGCTGCGCTGCGCAGCCTGATCGACCAGTTGCAACTGCACCACCAGGCTCCAGCCCAGGCGGCCCCGACAGCCCTCGAGTTCGATCGCCAGACACTGATAGATGCCTTGAACAACCGAGCCTTCCAGGCCTGGTTCCAGCCCAAGAAGTCTTTGCACAATGGCCGCATCGTCGCAGCCGAAGCGCTGGTGCGCTGGATGCATCCGGACCAAGGAGTCTTGTTGCCAAGCACCTTCCTACCGACGATCAAGGCCTTCGGCCTCGAGGAAAGGCTGCTGTGGGTGATGCTCAAGCAAGCCATGGATGCCCAGGCACGGTGGCGTGACCGAGGCTATGACATCCCCGTCTCGATCAACCTGCCGACCCACCTGCTCAACAGCCATGATCTGGCCGACCGCTTGCTGGAGTTCGTCCTGCACCACCAAGGCGTGCCCGGCAAGCTGTGCTTCGAGCTGATGGAATGTTCAGTTCCCGAAGAGCTGAGCAATTTCTATGCAGGCGCCTGCCGCTTGCGCATGAAGGGGTTCGGCCTGTCCCAGGACGACTTCGGCAAAGGCTACAGCTCGTACCTGAGCCTGGTCTCGACGCCGTTCACCGAGCTCAAGATCGACCGCGCCCTGGTGCAGCGCTGCGATGAAAGCGAGAGCCTGGCTTCGGCCCTGGCCAGCATCGTCGCCCTGGGGCGCAAGCTTGGGCTGACCGTGGTGGCAGAGGGTGTCGAAACGCCCCAGGAGCTCGAGATGCTACGCAAGGTAGACTGCAACCAGGTTCAGGGTTTCCTGATCTCCCATGCCGTCTCGGCTGAACAGTTCCAGCGCCTGCTGCACAGCGACGGTCCGCCGTCAGCCTACTGAACTGTTGTAACTCACGGCGCCGGCCGGGCATCAGAGGTAATATCCCTAGGGTACCGATGCCCCCAAGGTCTTCCGGATTCTTTCATGAAACAATACAACGCCCTGCTGGAAAACCTGGCTCGCAGCTCCCTGCGACTGAACAAAGGCATGACCGTTCTGCTTGGCCTGGCGCTGCTGCTGGCCGGCTTCAGCCTCTGGTCCATCGAGCGCCTGGTCGACGAGCATAACGACACGGTCAGCATCCATTTCGCCCGGCTGATGGAAAACATCCAGGAACAGGAAAGCTTCCTCGAGGCCCTCGTGCTACGCAGCGCCAGGGGCGAGTTGCTCGACCACCCACGTGCGCTCGAACCGGTGCTGACACCACTGCCCGACCAAGGACCGGACATCTACAAAGGCCAGGCATTTCCATTTTCCCTGCCATTCAGCCTCAAGCTCGACTCGCACAGCCTCGCTGGCAACCAGGTGGCAAGCATCTTCAGCCAGGGTGCGAACCTGGCCAGCTTCTACAGCATGTTCTGGTCGGCCTCCCCCTACCGATCGCCCCAGGTGTTCCTGTTCTCGCCGGATGCCCATTACGACATCACGGTTCCCGCCGCCGGCCGCAGTCGGGGCAAGCCCCAGGACGTGGGCGAGCCTTTCATCGACGTGGTCAGGCAGGTCGCGGCGCGGCGCCCCCAAGGCCTGGACCAGGGCGCCGGAATCGTCTGGCGCAGCTATGTCGAACAGCCGGACCAGGACTCCCCACCGCGGGTACTGGCCTATGCCAGCATCGCCCTGCGCCCGACCGAGGCAAGCGGCCAACATTTGCAAGCGGCGTCGCTGGTCGACCTGGCACAGATCGACGACTTCGAACGCATCATGGCCTGGACCGTGTATGACCATTTCAACCTGATTGCTCCGTCCGGAGAGGTGCTGGTCGGCACGCCCATGCCTCTTGAGGGGGTGCATGAAGGCCTCAACATCAAGCCCGAAGGCCTGGTTTTCCGCCTTCACGAGCAAGCCAACGGTGGCTGGAGCGCGGTCTACACCGTGACCTACCGGCACTTCTTCCGTTACGCGTTCTGGTCGCTGGCCAGCCTCGCCGCCACCTTCCTCGTCCTGGTCGGATTGGGCCGGGTGGCCATCCGCTGGTACCAGCGCCAGGTCATCCTGCCTGCGCGCGCAGCACACGAGACCATCGCCGAGAGCGAGGCCTTCAGCCGGGTGGTCATCGACACCGCGCCGACCGGCCTGTGCGTGGTTCGCAGCGCCGACAACGAGGTACTGCTGGAGAACCAGCGCGCGCAACAATGGCAAGGCACCCGCGAATTGGTCAGCACTCTCGCCCCGGCACTGGGCAGTACCCGCAGCGGCGAACACTACCTGCAGGTCGAGGGCCGCCATTTGCAGGTCGGCTTCGTGTCGACCCGTTACCATGGCGAAGACGTACGCCTTTACGCATTCAACGACGTCACCCGCCACGTCGAGGACGCCCAGGCGCTGGAAGAGGCGCGCCGCGCCGCCGACGCCGCCAACACCGCCAAGACCCTCTTCCTGGCAACCATGAGCCACGAGATTCGCACGCCGCTGTACGGCGTGCTGGGCACCCTCGAGTTGCTCGGCCTGACCCACCTGGATGCCCGCCAGCAAGGCTACCTGCACACCATCCAACGTTCCTCGGCGACCCTGTTCCAACTGATCAGCGACGTGCTCGACGTGACGAAGATCGAATCCGGACAGATGGCCCTTGAGCCAGTCACGTTCTGCCCGCTGGACATGCTCGAAGATACCGTGCGCACCTACCGCGCCTTCGCCGAGCGCAAGGGACTGTTGCTCTACGCTTGCCACGATGCCCGACTGCCAGCCCAGGTGGTCGGCGACCCGATACGCATCCGCCAGATCCTCAACAACTTGCTGAGCAACGCCATCAAGTTCACCGACACTGGCCGGGTGGTGCTGCGCACGCGCGTGCTGGCGCTCGACGACACCCAGGTCAGCCTCCAATGGCAGGTCGCCGATACCGGCATCGGCATTTCACAAGCGCAGCAGGCCAGGCTCTTCGAGCTTTTCTACCAAGTCGTCGACGCTTCCAGCGAGGGCGGTGCCGGTTTGGGTCTGCCGATCTGCGGCTGGTTGGCCGACATGATGGGCGGCCAGATCAAGGTCGTCAGCGAGCCGGGCCTGGGCAGCAGTTTTTCCCTGAAAGTAAGCCTGCCACTGGCCCCGGGTGAGTTGAGCGACTGCCCGCTGGTCGCGCCCGACCCGACCCCGGTGTACGTGCGCGCACCGATCCCGGAGCTTGCCCAGCACGGCGTCGACTGGCTGCAACGCCTGGGTATCAGCGCCACGTTGACGATTCCGCCCATGGAAAAAGACAATCACCAGGCCCTGCTGGTGGACCTGCTCGACTGTCCGGACGCCATCAACTGGCATGGCCAGCGTATCTGCGCCAGCAGCGACGGCCCGGTGCCCGCCAGTTTCAGCGACGGTAGCTGGCGGGTGGACCTGCACGACATACGTGCCATCGCCCAGGCCGTTGCCCGGATCCGCGAGGGCGGCGCACCCGAGGGCCAGGACACGGCGCGGCAGCAAAGCGCCGCCCTGCGCCTGCATATCCTGGTGGCCGAGGACAATCCGATCAACCAGGCGATTCTCCAGGAGCAACTCGAAGCGCTGGGCTGCACAACGGTAGTGGCGGCCAACGGCGAACAAGCCATGCAACGTTGGCAGCCGGGCCTTTTCGACGTGGTCCTCACCGACGTGAACATGCCGTTGATGAATGGCTACGAACTGGCCAGGACCCTGCGCCAGCATGACGCAAGGCTACCGATCATCGGCGTCACTGCCAATGCGCTGCGAGAGGAGGGCCAGCGCTGCATCGAGGTGGGAATGAATGCCTGGATGGTCAAGCCGCTGAGCCTGCAAACCTTGCGCAGCCATCTGGTCCGCCTGTGCCGGCCAACCCTGGCTGACAGCTCCAGCCGCGCACAAGCGCAAAGCTCCAGCGAGCGACCCGCACCGTCCACCATCGAGACCGTGCAACTGTCCGCCACGATGCGCGCACTGTTCGTCAGCACCATGCGCCAGGACATGCAACAGTTGCGCCTGGCGCTTGAGCAGCGTGACCACCAGCGCCTTGGCGAACGCCTGCACAGCATCGCCGGCGCCCTGGGCGCGGTACAGGCCAAGGCCCTGGCCGAACAGTGTTGCGCACTGGAGAACGCGCTGGTCGACTCGCCGATCGATGCGGCCCTGACCGAGAACCTGCGGGGGGTACTGGACAGGCTTTCTGCAATGCTAGATACCCTCGCATAGAATCAATTTCAGCGCTGACAACGCCTGCAAACAACCCTCCCATCCGCACCGGCTAACGGATCGTCTTTTATGGAAAAACTCAAGGTCATTATCGCCGACGATCATCCCATCGTGCTGCTCGGCGTCCGGGAACTGGTCGAGCGAGACCCACGCTTTGAAGTGGTCGGCGAGGCCGTCTGCTCGCAAGGGCTGATCGAACTGCTCGAACGCCACCCGGTGGACATGGTCATCTCCGACTACAACATGCCGGCAGACTCCCCCTATGGTGACGGCCTCAAATTGATCGACTACCTCAAACGTCACTATCCCGCAGTCCGCATTCTCGTGCTGACCATGATTTCCAACCCCTTGATCCTGACACGGCTGCAGGAACTGGGCGTCTACGGCGTCATCCAGAAGAACCAATTGCACGGTGAGATTGAAAAGGCGCTCAATGCCCTCGCCCGCAACAGCACCTACCGGGCGCCGGAACCGGCAAGGCACTCGGTGCTCGCCTGCACCACCGCCATCGACCAACGGGTGGAAAACCTGTCCCCCAAGGAATTCGAAATACTGCGTCTTTTCGTTGCCGGCCAAAGTGTCAGCGAGATTGCCCGCAGTCAACACCGCAGCACCAAGACCATTAGTGCGCAGAAAGTTTCAGCGATGCGCAAACTTGAAGTAAACAGCGACCAGGAGTTATTGGAATACTGCTTGGCGAGTCATATCTTCAACTAATTAACGACTGTCATTGTCGGGCCATTAAGATTCGTCTGATGTGCCAGGGAAACCACCTGACTTATCGTGAGCGTGCATTAACTTGCAGCACTTACTCACTATCACGTGGACATTAATATGAAAAAATTTTCCCTGGCCGCACTGACCCTGTCGCTTATCACCGCTTCGGCCGGCGCCCTGGCCGCCGAGCCCACCGGACCGGTCAAGGGTGGCAGCGGCAAGATTTCCTTCACCGGCGTGATCAACAATGACGCCTGCTCGGTCGATGGCGCCAACGCCGACCGTATGATTGCCGTAGACATGGGCACCGTTTCGATCAAGGACATGGGCACCGCCGAAAACCCAACTTCGGGCCGCGTGACCGGCAAGGACTTCAACCTCAACGTCAACTGCAACGTCGGCACCAAGGTGGCGATGGTCTTCGATGCCAACAGCGGCGGCTCGGGCCTGGTCACTGGCAAGAAGGTCCTGGCCCTGACCAAGGGCACCGGCACCGCCGCCAACGTCGGCATCGCCCTGCTCGACCCCAACGGTAACCTGATCGACCTGAGCTCGGCCGCCACCGCCAAGATCCAGAGCGAAGTGCACGGCACGGGCGCCGAGGGCGGCGACGCTACCCTGAGCTTCTCCGCGGCCTACGTGACCACCGGCGCAGCGGGCACCGCCACTGCCGGTCGTGGTGACGCCACCCTGCCGTTCATCCTGCAGTACGAGTAATCACTTCGCAGCTGCTCCCTGGGCGAGGCTGATCAGCCTCGCCACTCCTTCGTCCCGCAAGGTATCCACCATGTTGCGTCGTTCTATGTATCCCGTTCTCGGGTTGCTGGGCATGCTCGTTGCCGCCCAGGCAACCGCCAGCATCTCCCTGAGCGCCACCCGCGTCGTGTTCGACGGTGCTCACAAGGAAGCCAATGTCATCGTGCGCAATGGCAACCAGGAAGTCCTGGTGCAATCCTGGGTAGACAGCGGCGACAGCGCCAAAGCGCCCGCGCCGTTCGCTGTGACACCACCGTTGGCCAGGGTAATGCCCAAGCAGGAACAACTGCTGCGTATTCTCTATGAAGGCCAAGGCTTGCCGACCGATCGCGAATCGGTGGTCTGGCTCAATGTCCAGGAAATCCCGCAAGCCAGTACCAAGGCCAATACCTTGCAACTGGCGGTGCGTCAACGTATCAAAATTTTCTTTCGCCCGGCCGACCTGCCCGGTAATGCACTGCTGGCACCGGAGCAATTGGTCTGGCAACTGACCCAACGCGGCGGACACGCACAACTGACTGTAAACAACCCCAGCCTGTTCCATGTGTCCATGGCCGATATCGAACTTAAACGCGGAAAGCAAACTGTGCTCAGCGTCGACTCGACCATGATCGCCCCGCGTGCAAACAGGACATTCAGCTCGGCACTTTCCCAGGTGGAGGGCCCGTTGACGCTCACGTTCAAGAGCATCAACGACTATGGCGCCCAACATGAATATTCCGTGCAGTTGAACACTGCCCAGCCTGGTAGCGCAAAGCCTGCCGAACCCGCCATCGCCCTGTGAAACCGTAGCGCCCACACCTCACGCGTCTGGTCCCGTGCGGCCTCCCCGTGCCCAGCCCGTGCCGGGACATGAAATAGGTTCCTCGTATGTCTCTGTCCATCGCCTCCCGCTCCGTAGTCGGCGCCGCTGCAGGCGTGCGCGCGCTCAATGGCGGCACGTTTCGTCCGGCCTGGAAGCTCAACGCCCTGTCACTGGTCATCTGCACCACGCTACCCGGCTTGGCAGCGGCGCAGGATGACCCGCACCTGCAAGGCTTCAACACCACCTTCCTGCAGGGCGCGCAATCGGCGGTCGACTTGCAACTGCTGCTGTCGGCCAACAGCGTGCTGCCGGGCAATTATCGGGTAGACCTCTACAGCAACGACGTGCTGGTGGGCCGGCGTGACATCGACTTCAACCGCAACCCCCAGACCGGGGTCGTGGAACCCTGCCTGACCCTGGAGCTGCTCGGACAGTTGGGCATCGACATGGACAAGCTCAAGGCCCAAGGTCGTCTGGTTGACGCCCAGGCGTGCTACGACCTGCCCACTCTGATCGACCAGGCCAGCTTGAGCTACGACTCCAATCACCTGCGCCTGTCCGCCAGCATTCCGCAGGTTGCGATGAAACGTGGCTTGCGCGGCTATGTCGACCCGCAGCTGTGGGATGCCGGGGTGTCCGCAGCGTTCGTGAACTATCAATTCAATACCAGCCGCAGCGCCGGCGATGCCCAGACCCGCATCAACAACAACCTGAGCCTGCGCAACGGTATCAACCTCGGCAGCTGGCGCTTGCGCAACGAGTCGAACTTCAGCAGCGGTACCGGTCGGCCGGACACTTTCAAGAGCAACCGCAGCTATGTGCAACATGACGTGACGGCGCTCAAGGGCCAGTTCAGCGCAGGCGACATCTTCAGCGACACCGACCTGTTCGACAGCGTGCGCTACCGGGGCCTGAAACTGGCTTCGGACGAAGGCATGCGCGCCGATAGCGAGCGCGGCTACGCGCCGGTGGTCAGGGGTGTAGCCCAGACCAGTGCCAGGGTCGAGATTCGCCAGAACGACTACGTGCTCTATACCACCAACGTTCCGCCCGGCCCATTCGAAATCAGCGACATCTACCCCAGCGGCTCCAATGGCGACCTGGAGGTCACCATCATCGAGGCCGACGGTCGCCGGCGGGTCAGCACGCAAGCATTCTCCAGCTTGCCGCTCATGGTCCGCGATGGCCAGGTCAAGTACAGCCTCTCCGCCGGACGCTACAACAGCAATACCGAGGGCCTGGCCAGGCCGCAGATGCTCAGCACGACGCTGGCCTACGGCCTGTCCAACACCTTGACTGGCGTCGTCGGCCTGCAAGCCACCGACAACTACAAGGCACTGGCCGTGGGCAGCGGTTTGAACACGCTGCTGGGCGCATTCTCGCTCGATGTCACCCACTCCTCGAGCAAGGCCCAGGGCCAGACCACCCAGGGCAACAGCTTGCGGGCGCTGTACGCCAAGACATTCACCGGCACCGACACCAACTTCACACTGGCCGCCTACCGCTACTCCACCGAGGGCTACCGCACCCTCGCCCAGCATGTCGAGGACATGAGCACAGATTTGGTCAAACGCAGCGGCAACTCCAAGACCCGAACCGACCTGACCATCAACCAGAGTCTGGGCCGCAACCGCGCCTTCGGCAGCCTGTACCTGACGGCCACCGACCAGCGCTACTGGAACCGAGGCGGCTCGCAGAGTCTGTCCGCAGGCTACAGCAACAACTGGGGCGAAGTTTCCTACAACATCGACGTCAGCCGCACCAAGGAACTGGGAACTTCAGGCCCTTCTGGGGAAGATACCCAGTTCAACGTATCGGTGTCGTTCCCGCTCGGCAGCCGCGCCCGTGCACCTCGGGCGTTCGTCACCACGAGCACGCAGAAAGGCAATGACACCACCCAGGCTGGCGTCAACGGTTATCTCTCGGAGACCAGCGACACCTTCTACTCGATCCAGGGCGGGCACAGCCGCACCAGCGGCAGCTCGGCATCGGCCAACCTCAATACCCGCACCTCGGTCGCCGACATCAGCCTGGGCTATAGCCAGGGACGCGGCTACGACTCGCAGAACCTGAACATCGCCGGGGCCGTCGTCGCCCACCAAGGTGGCATCAACCTCGGCCAGACGCTGAGCGAAACCTTCGCACTGGCCGAAGTGCCCGGGGTGAAGGGTGCAAAGATCAGCAGCTACAGCGGTGTGGAAACCGGACGTAATGGCTACGCGGTGATCCCCAATGCCCAGCCCTACCGGGTCAACTGGATCAGCCTCGATACCCGCGATCTGGGGGGCGACATCGAGATCGACAACGCCACGCAGCAACTGGTGCCTCGACGCGGCGCCGTCGTGCTTGCCCGCTACACGGGCAAGAGCGGGCGTCGGGTACAGTTCGAGCTGTTCGACGAGCGTAACCAGTCGATTCCATTCGGCGCCTCGGTCGAAGATACCGAAGGCAAGCAACTGGCGATTTCCGACCCAAGCGGCAAGGCATTGGTGCTGTTGGAGCAGGATCAGGGCAGCCTGACCATCAAGTGGAGCGACCGACAGTGTGTGGCGGCGTATCACCTGCCCGAACGGGACAAAGCGGTGAATTATGAACGCCAGCGCCTGGTGTGCCAGCCGTAGCAGGCGACCCGGGCGCGCAAGCCATCGTTCGTGGCCCCCGGGGATGATCGGAAACGCGATGTAAAAAAATAGTGCGGCCAGGGCTGCCAAAGCCTATGAACAAGGCCGCACCACGCCTTGGCGTGAACTCATGGCGAGTTCTTTTTTCCTTGAAGGCGGCGCACTCCTGTACAATGCGCCCTGGGTGCTAGCTGCATGAGGCAGTGACGCAGGTTAAATGGACACGCAGGTCGGGCCGCCTTGCGGGAGTTCTTGCGCCTATGCAAAAAACCAAGCTAACCCGTGCCCAGCAACTGGCTGCCCATGCCTTCGCCAACCTCGAACGCTTCCTGCATATCGAAGCTGTCAGTGGTGTGGTCCTGCTGGTCGCTGCCATCGCCGCCCTGATCTGGGCAAACTCCCCCGCTGCCGCCAGTTACGACGCACTCTGGCACACGCCTATTTCCTTCGGGATCGGCTCGCTGGTGGTCTCGCAGTCGCTGCATTTCTGGATCAACGACGGCCTGATGACCATTTTCTTCCTGGTCGTCGGCATGGAGATTCGCCGTGAAATCCATGAAGGCGCCCTGTCCAGCCTGCGCCAGGCCACGCTGCCCATGGCCGCTGCCATCGGTGGTGTAGCGATCCCGGCACTGATCTACCTGAGCTTCGGCCATGCGCCAGCCGAGCAACAAGGGTGGGCGGTACCCACCGCGACGGATATCGCCTTCGCCGTTGGCGTCCTGGCGCTGCTGGGCAAGTCGATTCCCGCGAATGTCCGCGTTTTCCTGCTGGCCCTGGCGATCATCGACGACATCATCGCCGTGCTGATCATCGCCTTCTTCTATTCCGGCGGCCTCGATTACAGCGGCCTCGCCTTGGCTGCGGTTGGCCTGCTGATGGTGGTGGGGCTGCAGAAGATAGGCGTCGGGTCGGCATACGCCTATGTCATACCAGGCTTGATCACCTGGCTGGGCATCCTGATGACCGGTGCCCACCCGACCCTGGCCGGCGTCGTGCTCGGCTTGATGACCCCCGTTGCTGCAATGCCCATGCGTCAGCGCCCGCTGGAGGCGATCTCGCAATTCACCGGTGAACTGCTGGGCCGCGCGCAGACCCCGGAGCAGGATCCACATCAACTGATGGACCCCCTCAAGCGTCTGCGCCTGGCACAACGCGAACTGGTCGCACCGGTGGTGCGCATGCAAGGTCACCTGCACCCCTGGGTGGCCTACGCCATCATGCCGCTGTTCGCCCTTGCCAATGCTGGCGTCAGTCTCTCGGGTGTCGACCTGTCCGCTCCAGGGCCTTACTGGGTGATGACTGCCGTAGCGGTCGCACTGGTACTCGGCAAGCCGCTGGGCATCGTCAGTGTCAGCTGGCTCATGGTCCGGTTGGGGTGGTGCGCATTGCCTGCCGGTGTGACCTGGGCAGGTATCACCTTGATCGGCTTGCTGGCGGGTATCGGCTTCACCATGTCGATCTTCATCGCCAACCTCGCCTACGCCGATCCAGCCGCCTTGGGTGCCGCCAAACTCGGGGTGTTGTCCGGTTCGGTCATCGCCGCCGTCATTGGCCTCACCTGGGGCTTCTGGAGCCTGCGCCGGGGTGCGGCCAGCACCAAGGTCGAAGCCGTCTGACGCTGGATTTTCTACCCCTCCAACCTGCCGCCTCTGCCAGGCGGCAGGTCGAGCATCGACCCGGTTTCGATCGCCAGCCCTACCCTCAAGACCGCCGATCATTTAACCTTCCTGTCAACTGCACGCTGCTGCAGCGAATGCTCTGCGTCACTGCACGACCATTTCGCCCCTCAACCAACAGTAAGGCTTCATGCGAAAACTCCTGGCAAGCGCCCTGGCGCTGGTAATGATTGCCGCGCTAAGCGGCTACGGCTTCTGGACCTTGCAACGACCGGAAGGCCATTACCTCTCGGACCTGCGCATCGAGCTGGCGCTGAACCATGGCGTACCGGGCGACAACGGCAACCTGCTGGGCGTGGAGCCCCTGCTCTACCCCAGCGACTACCAGAACCTGCAACGCCTGCACCGCAAGCTTTCGGCCTACCTGGAACAGGCGCGCGCCCAAGGCCTGGTAGGCCCCCGCACGGTGGTGGTGCTACCCGAACACATCGGCACCTGGCTGTGGGCACGGGGTGAGAAGAACGAGTTGTACCAAGTCACTCGCAGCCAGGAAGCCTTGCAATGGCTGGAACTGAGCAACCCGCTGCGCTATGCGATGGCGATGCTTAGCGCAAGCGGCGATGACCGCCGTACCGATGCACACCTGCGCATGAAAGCGCAGCAGATGGCCAGCGACTATCAGCTGCTGTTCGGCGGCCTGGCCCAGGAGTTCGGGGTGACGTTGGTCGCCGGCTCGATCGTGCTGCCGGCCCCGTATATCAAGGATGGAGTGTTGCACACCGGAAGTGGCCCACTGTTCAACAGCAGCGTCGTGTTCGCCGCCAATGGCTCGCCGCTGGGCCAGCCCCAGCGCCAGCAATTTCCCGACAGCGAGACGCGCCGTTACATTCACGATGGCCGCCAGCAACCCTTGCACGTGGTGCAGACACCCGCCGGACGCCTTGGCGTCCTGGTAGGCAGCGACAGCTGGTATCCCTCGAACCACCAGCAACTGGCACGACAATCGGTGCAGATCATCGCCAACCCGGTATTCCTGAGCGGTAAAGGCAGCTGGGAGACGCCGTGGCGCGGCAATCGGCATCAGCAGGCCGCCGCGGCGCTGGCGTTGCAACGCGGTGAAGTCAGCGAACAAACCGCCTGGCAGCGCTTGACCCAAGCCGCAGACGCGAGCGTGAGCAGCATGAGCGTCTTCATGCGTGGTCAGTTCTGGGAACAAGGCAGCGATGGCCAGGGCTTTGCCCATCAGGCAGGAGCGCTGCTGGCCGGCCCGCCCAGCCAGGGCGCCCGCTTGCTGAACCTGTGGTTGTGAAGCCATGCCACGCCCCCGTGTGCGCCTGGGAGACCTGTCGGTAGGCTTCGTCCAACCATTGGCGCAGGCACTGCGCGAATTGGGCCATGATCCCGCGCCCTTGCTGCTGCGCTACGGACTGGACACCACGCGCCTGGGCGAAGCCAATGCGCGATTGTCGATCCCGCGTTACATGCATCTGGGCCATGCGGCCATCGAGCTGACCGGCGAGCCGGCACTAGGCCTGCACATGGGCCGTCTGAGCCACCTCTCGCACGCCGGGCTCGCGGGTGTCACGGCCGCGCAGGCACCCACCCTGGGTGAAGCTGCGCGCACCTTGCTGCGTTTCGAACCGCTGTATGCTGCCAATTACCGGGGCCATTCCCGTTTCCTGGAGGACCCGTACGGCGCCTGGCTGCGCTTCTATTCCATCAGCCCTTACAACGGTTACAACCGTTTCGTGGTCGATTCACTGCTGGCCGGCTGGCTGGCTCAACTTGCGGGGCTGGCTGGCGTCCCGCTGCAGGCCGAACGCCTGGAGATCGAGTTCGAGGCGCCTGACTACGCAGACCATTACCAGCCACTGTGCAGCACTGCCGTGCAGTTTGGCGCCAGCAGCAATCAACTGCGCCTGAACAAGGCCACGCTGGACCTTGTCAACCCGCACCATTGCCCGAGCACCTGGCACCACCTGCTGCAACTGTGCGAAGCGCAGATGCAGCAGCGCACGCGAGTGCGCAGCCTGGGCGAACGCATCACTCACTTGCTGGGGCCCTTGCTCAACGGTGGCCGTGAACCCGACCTGGAAGAAGTAGCACTGCACCTACAACTGCCCTGCTGGACCTTGCGCCGCAAGCTGGCGGAGGAAGGCACAGGGTTTCGCAGCCTGCTCAACGATACGAGGCGCGACCTGGCCGAGACCTATATCCGCGACACGGAACTGGCCTTCGGCGAGATTGCCTATTTGTTGGGATTTGCGTCAGCCGAAGCCTTCCAACGCGCGTTCAAGCGATGGACCGGCATGACGCCGGGAACGTTCCGGCGTAGCCAACGTCACGCGGGTTAAAGCTCGGTGGCGTCGTCCGCCGGCTCTGGGGTGTCCAGTTCGTAAGCCTGGTACTCGAGTAGCTCTTCCTGATAATCATCCATTGCCCTGCGTCCTCTTCATGCTTTCATTTTCGTTGGTCATGCCTTCAACCTAAGCAGGAAAGGTGAAGGAATGATGACAACTCCCATGAAGGGTAAACGTAGCAGGTGTTCAGGAAGTTAGCGCTGCTCTTCTGTAACAGTGGGTGTGGCCGCAGACGTGGCTGTTTCGGTGGCGCTGGCAGCGTCCTGAGTCTGCGCCTGGATCGGCGCAGGTTCCGCGGGCGGCGCGACCGGCTGCGAGCCCTGACTGTCATCGACTACCGGGGTCGCCTGGACTTCACTGGCAGGTGCAACGTTGGCAGAGGCTGGCGCCTGTGCAGCCAACGGCGCCGCAGCGGGAGCCTGAAGGGCGGCGGCGGGCGGCGGGGCAACCACTGGGGCGGCGGATGCCTGCTCCGGCAAGCCAAGGTCAGCTGCGGGCTTTTCTTCCTTGGGCGCCTCGACCTTCGCCTTCTGGGCTTTTTGGACCTTCTTCGGCTTTGGCAGGTAGCTCTCGACCAAGGCGAAGTAGCGATCATAGAACTGCGCTGCAGTCACCGTCTCACTGGCGACCTTGACCATCGAGTCGTCGCTCGAACCGATCGGCATGGAAACCGAGCCCAGCACACCGACACCCAAGCTGGCGGAGGTATTGGACTTCTTCAGGCTGTAGCGGTCCTGCAGGGCGTTGGCGAACATGGTCGAACGCTGATCGTCACTCACATCGGGCGCACAGGTGATGTTGAAGCTGATCTGCAGGTGGTTTTCGCTGTTCTGCTGAAAACTCTTGTTGCCCGTGACCTGATTGGCGCCACTGCTGGTGATAATGTAGCCCTGGCTGAGCAAGGCACGCCGTGCAGCCTCGCAGGAGCCGGCATCGCTCACCGGGAAACTGCGCGAGAAGGTTCCCGAGTCGTCGAAGTTCTCGTGTTCGTAGATAGCGGCTTTTTTCGAAGAGCAACCGGACACGCCCGCCAGCACTAGGGCCAGCCCGAGCGCACCAAAGACGGATGATCTGGTCATTGCGAATTCCGGGTAAGTCGAGAAGGTGTCTATTGTGCAACACACTGGGCAGTGACTGAAACCGTTCATCGGTGAAGAGTGTGTCAGCTTCTTGTAAATTCGGCCGCAGGTGCAACGGAGCACTGCCAAAGCCAAAAACAAAAAAAGCGACCCTGAGGTCGCTTTTCTTGTTGCTTCGAGGCGTTCAAGGACCTCGAGGCGAAGATGGCGCAGCGGACGGGACTCGAACCCGCGACCCCCGGCGTGACAGGCCGGTATTCTAACCGACTGAACTACCGCTGCGTATCGCTTGGGCTTGCGCCCGGTAAAACCTGATCTACTCTGCTTGGTGCTTGGCACCCAGCGGCAGACACAAAAAAAGCGACACGATGATCGCTTCCCTTGTTGCTTCGAGGCGTTCAAGGACCTCGAAACGAAGATGGCGCAGCGGACGGGACTCGAACCCGCGACCCCCGGCGTGACAGGCCGGTATTCTAACCGACTGAACTACCGCTGCGTATCGTTCAGGCTTTCGCCTGATTGAAACTGGGATCAGCCTCAGGCATTTTCGCCTTTTGGCTTCAGACCGGTGCAAGGCACCCATCTGTTGAAAAAGTGGCGCAGCGGACGGGACTCGAACCCGCGACCCCCGGCGTGACAGGCCGGTATTCTAACCGACTGAACTACCGCTGCGCATAGTGGACTTGCGTCCTGTTCCTCTCTGGCGTTTCGCTTCTTTCAAAGCGGCCTGCACCAGGAACGATCTCAGGAAGTGGTGGGTGATGACGGGATCGAACCGCCGACCCTCTGCTTGTAAGGCAGATGCTCTCCCGGCTGAGCTAATCACCCCCGCGATGTTGCTTGTTGCGTTTGCTTCGCTGAGGCCGCGAAATTTACGCAGGTGCCGAAGCTAAGTCAATACCCCCATTGAATTTTTTTTCAAAAAGGGCAAAAAACAGTTTGCCGGTCCCTGGGGTTTTGCCTGCCTGTTGCGAGCCCATCTTCGGCAAGCCGGCTCCTGCAGTGATCCGCTAGAGAAACAAAAAAGGGGACCTTTCGGTCCCCTTCCCTGTCGCAGTGCGGTTCAGGTGTAGATCATCTTGCGCGTCATGCCACCATCGACCACGAACTCCTGGCCGGTGACGAAACCCGCCTGGCGCGACAGCAGCCAGGCCACCATCGCCGCGACATCTTCCACGGTCCCTACCCTGCCCGCCGGATGCTGGGCATGGTCAGCCTCGGTCAACGGCTCGGCACGGCGCTGCGAAGGGTCTCGCGCATCGATCCAGCCAGGGCTTACCGCGTTGACACGAATCTCCGGTCCCAGGCTCATGGCCAAAGCATGGGTCAAGGCCAGCAAACCGCCTTTACTGGCGGCATAGGCTTCGGTGTCTGGCTCCGATTGCCGCGCACGGGTCGAGGTCAGGTTGACGATGGCCCCTGCGTGCGCACGCAAATAGGGTGCGCAGTGCTTGGCCAGCAGCATCGGGCCATTGAGGTTGACCGCCAGTACCCGGTTCCACTGGGCCAGGCTCAGGCTTTCCAGCGTCTGATTGTGCGGATTGGCAATCGCCGCATTGCACACCAGGGCGTCCAAGCGGCCAAACTGACCCAGCACTTCGGACACCCCGGCACTCACCTGGGCCTCGTCGGCGACATCCATGGTGATGAACCAGGCGTTTTCCCCAAGTGCCTTGGCCACCTTGGCCCCTCGCTTGCGGTCAAGGTCGGTCAGCACAACCTGCCAGCCTTCGCAAATCAACCAGGCGGCAATGCCCAGGCCGATACCGCGAGCGGCCCCGGTCACCAGGGCTACCCGGCCGTTATGGCCCGGCCCACCGCCTTTCCAGTCGATCACAGCGCCGCCAGACCACGCGCCAGATCGGCTTGCAGATCAGCCACGTCTTCAAGGCCAACGGCAACCCGGATCAGGCTGTCGCGGATGCCCGCCGCTTCACGCTCCTGCGGCGTCAGACGACCGTGGGAGGTGGTGGCTGGGTGGGCGATGGTGGTTTTGCTGTCGCCCAGGTTGGTGGTGATCGAAATCATCCGGGTAGCGTCGATGACGCGCCAAGCGCCCTCTTTGCCGCCTTTGACCTCGAAACTGACCACTGCACCGAAGCCACTCATCTGGCGCTTGGCCAGCGCGTGCTGCGGGTGGCTCGGCAGCCCGGCGTAATGCACCTTTTCCACGCCATCCTGTTGCTCCAGCCATTCGGCCAGCTTCTGGGCACTCTCGCAGTGGGCGCGCATGCGCAACTTGAGCGTTTCCAGGCCTTTGGTGAATATCCAGGCGTTGAACGGGCTGAGCGTCGGCCCGGCGGTGCGCAGGAAGCCCACCACCTCCTTCATCTGCTCGGCACGGCCAGCAACCACGCCGCCCATGCAACGGCCCTGGCCGTCGATGAACTTGGTGGCGGAGTGGAAGACGATGTCGGCACCCAGTTTCAGTGGCTGCTGCAACGCCGGCGTACTGAAGCAGTTGTCCACCACCAGCAAGGCACCGTGGGCATGGGCAATTTCGGCCAGGGCGCTGATGTCCACCAACTCGGCGAGAGGGTTGGACGGCGACTCGACAACCAGCAGCTTGGTGTTGGCCTTGAGGGCCTTCTCCCAACCGCCTAGGTCCGCCAGCGGCACGTAGTCCACCTGTACGCCAAATCGCTTGAAGTACTTTTCGAACAGGCTGATGGTCGAGCCGAATACGCTCTGCGAGACCAGCACGTGGTCGCCTGCACTGCACAGCGACATGACCACCGCCAGCAGCGCCGACATGCCCGTTGAAGTCGCCACGGCCTGCTCAGCGCCTTCCATGGCCGCCAGGCGCTCTTCGAACGCCCGCACCGTGGGGTTGGTATAGCGGGAATAGACGTTGCCCGGGGTTTCACCGGCAAAGCGCGCGGCTGCATCGGCAGCCGTGCGGAAGACATAGCTGGAGGTCAGGAACAGCGCTTCGCTGTGCTCGGCCTCCGGTGTACGACTCTGACCGGCGCGCACCGCCAGGGTGTCGAAACCGACACCCTCGAGGTCACTGTCCAGTCGTCCGGCATCCCATTGATCCGTCATGCCGTCGCTCCCAAATCAGTTGTTGTAGAGGTCGATGATCGCGCTGACTGCCTGATTCTTGACCTTGGCCGCATCGTTGCGGGCCTGTTCGATACGGTCCAGATAGGCTTCGTCGATGTCGCCGGTGACGTATTCACCGTCGAACACCGCGCAATCGAAGTGCTCGATCTTGATCTTGCCGCCACCGACCGATTCGATCAGGTCTGGCAGGTCCTGGTAGACCAGCCAGTCGGCGCCGATCAACTCGGCCACCTGCTCGGTGGTACGGTTGTGGGCGATCAGCTCGTGAGCGCTCGGCATGTCGATGCCGTAGACGTTGGGGTAACGCACCGCAGGGGCTGCGGAGCAGAAGTAGACGTTCTTGGCGCCAGCTTCGCGCGCCATCTGGATGATCTGTTTGCAAGTGGTGCCACGCACGATCGAATCGTCGACCAGCATGACGTTCTTGCCACGGAACTCCAGCTCGATGGCATTGAGCTTCTGACGGACCGATTTCTTGCGCGCAGCCTGGCCAGGCATGATGAAGGTACGGCCAATGTAACGGTTCTTGACGAAACCTTCGCGGAACTTGACGCCCAGGTGGTTGGCCAGCTCCAACGCCGCGGTGCGGCTGGTGTCCGGAATCGGGATGACCACGTCGATGTCATGATCCGGGCGCTCGCGCTGGATCTTCTCGGCAAGTTTCTCGCCCATGCGCAGGCGCGCCTTGTACACCGAGACACCGTCCATGATCGAGTCGGGGCGGGCCAGGTAAACGTGCTCGAAGATGCACGGCTTGAGTTGCGGATTGGTGGCGCACTGCTTGGTGTACAGCTGGCCTTCCTCGGTGATGTACACCGCCTCACCCGGCGCCAGGTCGCGGATCAGGGTGAAACCGAGCACGTCGAGGGCAACGCTTTCCGAAGCGATCATGTATTCCACGCCCTCGTCAGTATGACGCTGGCCAAAGACCACCGGGCGAATACCGTTCGGGTCACGGAAGCCGACGATACCGTAACCGGTGATCATCGCCACCACCGCATAGCCACCCACGCAACGGCTGTGCACGTGGGAAACCGCAGCGAACACGTCCTCTTCGGTCGGCTGCAGCTTGCCGCGCACCGCCAGCTCATGGGCGAAGACGTTCAGCAGCACTTCCGAGTCGGAGTTGGTGTTGACGTGACGCAGGTCGGACTCGTAGATCTCCTTGGCCAGCTGCTCGACGTTGGTCAGGTTGCCGTTGTGTGCCAGGGTGATGCCGTACGGCGAGTTGACGTAGAACGGCTGGGCCTCAGCCGAGGTCGAGCTGCCCGCGGTCGGGTAGCGCACGTGACCGATACCCATGTGGCCGATCAGGCGCTGCATGTGGCGCTGCTGGAAGACATCGCGCACCAGGCCATTATCCTTGCGCAGGAACAACCGGCCGTCATGGCTGGTCACGATACCGGCAGCGTCCTGGCCGCGGTGCTGGAGGACCGTTAGCGCGTCATACAGCGCCTGATTGACGTTCGACTTACCGACGATACCGACGATGCCACACATGCGACGCAACCCCTACTTTGATGAAACTTGAGTGAATAGCACTCAGGGCTTGGTGGGCCCGAGCAACTGTTCCTTGAACGGAAGATCAGCCGGTGCGCTGATCACACCACTGGACATCCACTGACCGGTGAAACCCATGATCAGGTTTTTCGACCAGTCAGCGACCAATAGAAACTGTGGTATCAGGCGTGATTCCTGCCACCAGCTATCTTGTTGAACCGGCCCCAGGCTGAGCAGCCCGATGGCCACCACCACCAGCAAGGCCCCGCGCGCGGCGCCGAACGCCATGCCGAGGAAACGATCGGTGCCGGACAACCCGGTCACTCGGATCAGCTCGCCAATGAGGAAGTTGATCATGGCCCCCACCAGCAAGGTGGCGACGAACAGAATGGCGCAGCCTGCAATCGTGCGCATCGAGGGGGTCTGGATATAACTCTCAAGATACACCGAGAGCGACCCACCGAACATCCAGGCGACCGCCCCGGCAATGATCCAGATGAGCAGGGACAAGGCTTCCTTGACGAAGCCGCGCTTGAGACTGATCAGTGAGGAAATGGCGATGATCGCAATGATCGCCCAATCAACCCAGGTAAATGCCACGGTGCTGCCTGCAGACGTTTGAGGCGGCGCATTTTACCAGAGCGGCGGGCTTGGGGTAAGCGGAATGTCAGGGTGATTCGCGATGCACTCATTGCCGGCGATGGGCTGCAAGGCAGCCCCGGCAAAATCAGCTGCGCTCCGGCTGGAAGCGCACCACAAAGCCTTTGAGGTTCTGCTGCCGATTGATCGTGTCACGCAGGCGCTCGGCCTCCGCACGCTCGATCATTGGCCCGACATACACCCGGTTCATGCCACCGGCCGAACGAATGTAGGCGTTGTAGCCCTGACTGCGCAGGGTTTTCTGCAAACTCTCGGCACCGGCGCGGTTGGACAGGCTGGCCAATTGGATCGACCAGCTCACCGGCAGGCCATTAACGTCGATCTTCGAGGGTGCCGAAGCGGCTGGTGCCGGGGCGGGAGAAGCCGCCGGTCGGGTTTCAGCCTTGGCAACCGGTGCAGCCGCAGGCGCCGGCACTGGCGTCTGTGCCTTGGTCTGGGCCTGGGTCTGCGGCGAAGGCGTGATCGGCTGGCTTGGGGTGGTGACCGGCGCAGTGGACTCATTGACCACCACCGGCGCTGGCTGAGGCTCTTCCGGCACAGGTTGCGGCTCCGGCACGGCAACCGGCTCGACCTGCACTTGCGGCAAGGTCGGCATGGCCGGCGCCTGCGGAGCCTCAACCTGGACCTGGCGCATTTCATCCTCGCGGGTGAACAGCATCGGCAGGAAGATCACTGCCAATGCCACCAACACCAGCGCACCGACCATACGCTGTTTCATCCCTTTATCCAGCACAGCCATCTAATCAAGCCTCCGGGGCCTGCCGCTCCAGCCATTCCAGGGCCTCGGCGACACAGAAAAACGAACCGAACAGCAGAATCTGGTCATTCGACGTCACGTGCGCGCACTGCCCTTCCAGGGCATCGGCAACACTGGCGTAAGACTTCACCGTCGCGCCGAGGTTCGTCAAGGCTGCGAGCAACTCGGCGGCCGGACGACTGCGCGGGGTCGCCAGCGGCGTCACCGCCCAGTCATCGACCAAGCCCTGCAACGGCGCGACAACACCCGGCAGGTCCTTGTCGGCAAGCAGGCCAAACACCGCCAGACGACGTCCTTGCGGCGGGCGAGCCGCCAGACGTTGCGCCAGGTACTCGGCAGCGTGAGGGTTGTGCCCGACGTCCAGCAGCAACTCGACGCGCTTACCCTTCCAGATCAGCGAACGACGATCGAGACGCCCGGTGATGCGGGTGTCGAGCAACGCCTGGCGAAGCTGCCCGGCATCCCATGGCAACCCCATCAGCAGGTAAGCCTGCAAGGCCAAGGCGGCGTTTTCCATCGGCAAATCGAGCAATGGCAGATTGCGCAGCTCTACCTGCACCCCATCGGCGGCGGTACCCCGCCAATGCCAGGCGTCATCGGCGCTGGCCAGGTCGAAGTCGCGGCCACGCAGGAACATCGGCGCCGCCAGCTCGACGGCCTTGTCCAACAGCGGTTGCGGCGGATCCAGATCACCACACAGCGCCGGTTTGCCAGCGCGGAAGATACCGGCCTTCTCGAACGCCACCTTTTCGCGGGTATCGCCCAGGTAGTCGACATGATCCACGCCGATGCTGGTCACCAACGCCAGATCGGCATCGACCACGTTCACGGTGTCCAGACGGCCACCGAGCCCCACTTCAAGCACGACGGCATCCAGTGCCGAGCGCTGGAACAACCAGAACGCGGCCAGGGTACCCATCTCGAAATAGGTCAGGGAAATCTCGCCCCGCGCCGCCTCGACAGCGGCGAAGGCGTCGCACAGCTGCTCATCGCTGGCCTCATGGCCGTCGATCAGCACCCGTTCGTTGTAGCGCAGTAGGTGTGGCGAACTGTACACGCCCACCTTCAGCCCCTGGGCACGCAGCATCGACGCCACGAAGGCGCAGGTCGAGCCCTTGCCATTGGTGCCAGTCACGGTCACCACGCGTGGCGCCAGCTTGCCCAGCGCCAGCCGGGCAAGCACCTTCTGCGAACGCTCCAGCCCCATGTCGATGGCCGTAGGGTGCAACTGTTCGAGGTAGGCGAGCCACTCGCCCAGGTTGCGCTCTGTCATCACGCGACCGCAGCCGCCTCACGCGCCTGTGCTGGCGTTTCCTGGCCGGTCATCTGCGCCAGCAGACGAGCCAGGCGCGGACGCAGCTCGCCACGAGGGATGATCAGGTCGATAGCGCCGTGCTCCAGGAGGAACTCGCTGCGCTGGAAGCCTTCCGGCAGTTTTTCGCGCACGGTCTGCTCGATGACGCGCGGACCGGCGAAGCCGATCAGTGCCTTCGGCTCACCAACGATGACATCGCCGAGCATTGCCAGGCTGGCGGAAACACCCCCGTAGACCGGGTCGGTCAACACGGAAATGAACGGAATGCCTTCTTCACGCAAGCGCGCCAGCACAGCCGAGGTCTTGGCCATCTGCATCAGCGAGATCAGTGCTTCTTGCATGCGTGCACCGCCGGAGGCCGAGAAGCAGACCATCGGGCAACGGTTTTCCAGGGCGTAGTTGGCCGCACGGACGAAACGCTCGCCGACGATAGCGCCCATCGAGCCACCCATGAAGGAGAATTCGAAGGCGCTGACCACGATCGGCATGCCCATCAGGGTGCCGCTCATGGAAATCAGCGCATCCTTCTCGCCAGTCTGCTTCTGCGCGCCCGCCAGGCGGTCCTTGTACTTCTTGCCATCACGGAACTTCAGGCGGTCGACCGGCTCCAGCTCGGCACCCAGTTCTGCGCGACCTTCCGGATCGAGGAAGATGTCGATGCGGGCGCGAGCGCCGATGCGCATGTGGTGGTTGCACTTGGGGCAGACATCCAAGGTCTTTTCCAGCTCCGGACGATACAGCACGGCCTCGCAAGCCGGGCACTTGTGCCACAGGCCTTCAGGCACCGAGCTCTTCTTCACCTCGGAACGCATGATCGAAGGGATCAGTTTGTCGACTAACCAGTTGCTCATGCTTTCTTTCTCCAGTATCGGCGGGCAATGACCGGCCAAGCCGGCCTTGCCTTGCCCTTGAGCTCACATTCTTCTATGAAACGATGACGGACCGGTCGCAGGCCTGGCTGCGCACCGCTCCACCTTCAATTTGTCATTCGACCGCGGATGTTCCGGCGGTCGCCCCGCAGGGCTGCGATAGCTATGGACGATGGCGCTCGGCCTGCCGTCACATCCACCTTCATGCCTGCTTGACCGCGCGCATGAAGGCTTCGATTTTCGCGGCATCCTTGATGCCTTTGGCCTGCTCTACCCCACCACTGACATCCACCCCATAAGGCCGTACCTGGGCGATGGCCTGGCCGACGTTTTCCGCCGACAGACCGCCTGCCAGGATGATCGGTTTGCTGAGCCGGGCCGGCACCAGCGACCAGTCGAAGGCCTCGCCGGTACCACCAGGGACGCCGGCCACGTAGGTGTCCAGCAAGATGCCGCGCGCCCCTGCGTAAAGCTGGCAGGCCGCCTCGAGATCATCCCCCGGGCGCACGCGCAGGGCCTTGATCCAGGGGCGATGGTAACCCTCGCAGTCGGCAGGTGTTTCATCGCCGTGGAACTGTAGCAGGTCCAGCGGCACCACCTCGAGAATCTCGTTCAGCTCGCAGCGCGAAGCATTGACGAACAACCCGACCGTGGTCACGAAGGGTGGCAGTTCGGCAATGATGGCGCGCGCCTGGCGCACATCCACGGCACGCGGGCTCTTGGCATAGAAGACGAAGCCAATGGCATCGGCGCCAGCCTCGGCGGCCGCAAGTGCGTCTTCAATGCGGGTAATGCCGCATATCTTGCTGCGAACGTTGCTCATGGACTGCGAACCCTGAGTGATCGGTTAAAGGCCAGATGGTAGCAAATGACTTTTCACCCGTCAGTCTGCCAAGGCCTCGTAGCCGGTCAAAAAGTGTGGACCGATGTAACGTCGCGGCAACGGGAACGCCTCCGGGTACTCGACCTGTACCAGATACAGCCCATAAGGGTGCGCCGTGACACCACCTTCGCGTCGATTGCGCCCCTCCAGCACCTCCCGCGCCCAGCTCACTGGCCGCTCGCCAGCGCCGATGGTCATCAGCACGCCAGCGATGTTACGCACCATGTGATGCAGGAATGCCGTGGCGCGCACATCCAGCACGATCATCTGCCCATGGCGGGTCACCCGCAGGTGATGGATGTGCTTGATGGGCGACTTGGCCTGGCACTGGCTGGCACGGAAGGCGCTGAAGTCGTGGGTGCCCAGCAGGCACTGGGCGGCCTCGGCCATGCGCTGCACATCCAGCGGGCGGTGGTTCCAGGTCACTTCCTCCGCCAGGTGCGCGGGGCGAATCGGGTCGTTGTAGATGACGTAGCGATAACGCCGGGCAGTGGCCTTGAAACGGGCATGGAAGTCCGCCGGCATTGGCCGTGCCCAGACCACGCTGATGTCATGGGGCAGGTTGAAGTTGGTGCCCAAGGTCCAGGCCCGCTCATCGCGCACGGCGCGGGTGTCGAAGTGAACGACCTGGCCGCAACCATGAACACCGGCGTCGGTACGCCCGGCGCAGACCACTGTGATCGGCTCGTCGGCGACCTTCGACAGTGCCTGTTCCAGCGCCTGCTGAACACTGGGCACGCCGCTGGCCTGACGCTGCCAGCCACGGTAACGCGAGCCCTTGTATTCCACCCCCAGGGCAATGCGGGTGAAGCCTTCGGCGGCCGATTCGGAGGCGGCGGTATCGATGATGTCCAAGAACCTGAAACCTGTGGGTAGTACGATTGGCGGGGATTATAACGACAACGGCAGCCGTGTTGGGCTGCCGTTGTGGGTTCACAGGAAGTTGTTGCCTGGACCGTCCCTATCGCCTGCGAGCCGGGGCCTGAAGGGGCCTGCGCATGCGGAGTCACACCAGCCGGGACAGCATTTCCTCGGCTTCCTGACGCTGGGTATCGTCGCCATCCTTGACCACTTCGTCGAGGATGTCGCGGGCTCCCTGGTGATCACCCATGTCGATGTAAGCGCGCGCCAGGTCGAGCTTGGTGGCCACCTCATCGGCGCCTGAGAAGAAATCGAAGTCCAGGTCATCCAGTGGCGCAGGCTCCGCCGCTGCATCTTCGGCCGTGAAGTGAGGCTCGAGCGAGGGCGACTCCAGGTTCTGCGACAACTTGTCCAACTCTGCGTTGACGTCATCGAGCTCCGAGGCAAAACGCTTTGCCGCCGGCGAGTCGTCGTTCAGCGACAGCGACAGGTCGAAGTCTTCAGGCAGCTCCAGCTCGGAGATCGGGTCGAACTCCGGCATGGCGTCGAACGCGGCGAGTTCTGCCGCGACATCCACGGGCGTTTCCTCGGCAGCCGGGACAGCCGGCTCGCCGACATCCAGGTCGAAGTCGGCCAGATCGTCGACACTTTGCGGCTCGGCCGATGCCTGGGCCTGGGCCAGCAGCGCTTCGAAATCATCATCGGCATCGGTCTCGGCAGGCTGCGAAGCCACTTCCTGGACAACGTCGGCAGTGATCTCAGGCTCAGCTTCGACCACCGGATCGAGCAAGGAGGCTTCGTCGAGCATGGGTGGCTCGAGCGGATCCTCCAGCGGCAGGTCATCGCTCAGACTCAAATCGAAGTCACCGTCCGGATCCGGGATAGCCTGGGCCGGCTCTTGCGCGACGGCTTCGACTTCAGGCTCTACCTGCGCTTGAGGCTCAGGTTCAGGCTCGACTGGAGACGCTTCGGCATCGGCAACAGGCTGCGACGCTTCTTCGACGACGCTGGAGGTCTCTGGCGAGTCTTGCAGCAGGTCCTGCACGTACTGCTCGTCAAGTTCGGCGGCCAGGGCGGCGGCCCCCAGCCCGGCAGCCATGCCCAGCATCGCCGGGTAGCGCTCCTTGAGAGCACCGACCTGAGCGGAGTTGGCCTCGTTAGCCTGCAGCTTGTGCTCCTGCTCGACGAATGCGCTGTGGTCGCCCTGACGTGCGTACACTTCCATCAGCTTCAGACGCAGATCGTCGTGTGCAGGCTCGGCAGCGATCGCGGCTTCCAGCAGGTCGGCGGCGCGGTTCAAGCGCCCCAGGCCAATGCACTGCTCGACTTCTGCCAGCAGGCTGGCATGCGGGTTCTGCTGGGCCTCGACTACGACGGCAGCGGCTGGTTTTTCCGCAGCGGCGGCGGCAGCGGCGGATGCGGCCACCACGGCAGGCGCCAGCGTCACGCTGGGCGCCGAGACTTCCAGCTCATCGAAACTACTCGAAGGCAGGTCGAAGTCCTTGCCGCGCTCGCCCTCTTCGGCTAGCGCACGCGCCATGCGCAGGTGTTTCTCAGCTTCCTGCTGCGCCTTGCGCTTGCGCGCCAGAAGCAGCAGGAGCAGGAGCACTACCAGGAATGCCGAGCCTGCGATCAACCCCAGCAGCAGTGGGTTACCCATCACATCATCCAGCACGCCCCGCTGAGCCCCCTGCGTGAGCGCCACTTCAGGCGCTGGCTCAGGCGCGGTGTCGACCGCCGCAGGCGCTGGCGCCACCACGGGCTGGCCCGGAGTCGCTTGCGGCGTTGCCGCAGGCTGTGCCGGCGCAGGCTCGCCCGGCAGAGACGCAGCAGGGGCCGCAGCATCGGCGGCATTCTGCGCTTCGAGGCGGGCCAACTGGTCATTCTTCAGCTGAATCAGTCGCTCAAGCTTGCCCAACTGACTCTGCAGGTCAGCCATGCGGCTCTTGAGCTCTTCGTTGTCCCGACGGCTGGTGTCCAGGCTCTCCTGGGCCACGGCCAACTTGTCGCTGATGGCCTTGGCACTGCCAGCACCGGCCTGGCTACCCGGGCTGACCAGACGCAGGTTGTCACCCTGGGCGATACGCGCCGGAGTGGCTTCGGCAGCACCGCGCCGCGTGGCATCCAACTGCCGGGCACGTGGCCCCAGGCGCCGGCCCTCACGCCAGGCCGCATACTGCTCGGCCACGTCGCGAATTGCCTCTCCCTGGGGAATGCTTTGGATCTGCTGCTGGTCGGGCAGGCGCAGGACCTGGCCGACCTTCAACTGGTTGATGTTGTTGCCAATGAACGCGTCCGGGTTCAGCGCCTGGATCGCCAGCATGGTTTGCTGCACCGAACCGCCCTGGGTGTGCCGCGCGGCGATTTGCCACAAGGTGTCACGACGCTTGGTGGTATAGCGGCTGGCGCTGCTGACCGCCGGAGCGACATTGGCCGCTGCCGGTTGTTCGCCCTGGGCCTTGGCCTGGTCGAGCAGAACGCTGTAATCGCGCAGCAGACGGCCTTGCGGCCACATCACCTGCACCAGGAACTTCACCACCGAGCCTGGCAACGGTTGGCTGGAGGTTACCCGCAGCACACTCTTGCCATTGGGGTTGATCACCGGGGTGAAAGTCAGGTCCTCCAGGTAGCCTGGGTATTCGACCCCGGCCTTGCTGAACTCTTCTGGCGGCGCCAGGCTCGGCGCCACTTCGGCAGCGGTGAGGTCGCGCACATCGAGCAGCTCGATCTCGGCGTCCAACGGCTGGTTCTGGGCCGACTTGAGGGTCAGCTCTCCCAAACCCAACGCGTTCGCCATGCCAGACGACAGCGCCGACGCTGCCGCCATGGCCAGAACCAGTTTGCGAATTCGAAGCATGACCTCTTCCCTTGTATGAATCGTCCCAAAACCTGCGCAGGTTTAGGACAAAAGTGCTCGCCAGTATCTTTTACGCCATGTGTTTTATCAACAATTGCGCCACCTGCACGGCGTTGAGTGCAGCGCCCTTGCGCAGGTTGTCGGTGGTCAGCCACAGGTTGAGCTGCTCTGGCTCGTCAATACCATGGCGTACACGACCAACATAGACCACGTCTTGACCCACTGCGTCACCCACCGGGGTGGGATAATCGTCATCCTCGACCAGTTCGATACTGCCAGCGGCCTCGAGCGCCTGCTTGACTGCCTCCAGATCGACCGGACGACGGCTCTGCACGGCCACACTGAAGCTATCGCCAAAAAATACCGGGACTTGAACACAGCTCACGGAAATCTTCAGCTGGGGCTGCCCCAGCAGCACCCGCAACTCGCTGACCAGGCGACGCTCCAAGGCCGTGTGACCCTGCTCATCGGCCGCGCCGACCTGCGCCAGCAGGTTGAAGGCTACCTGACGGTCGAAGAAGTGCGGCTCCAATGGCCGGGCATTGAGCAGCTCGGCGGTTTGCCGGGCCAGCTCGTTGACCGCCTCACGCCCCTGGGCAGACACCGCCAACGACGCCATGACCTGCACCCGCTCGATATCCACCAAGCCCTTCAGGGGCGCCAATGCCACCGCCAGCGCGACAGCCGATGTGCTGGGGCTGCAAATGCGAGCCGGCAGCTTCAGTTTGGCGATTTGCTCGGCATTGGCTTCGGGCACCAGCGCCAGCGCATCATCCAGCCCACCGGACAGGTCGATGACAGTACAGCCCGCGTGCTGCGCCTTGTCGGCGAAACTGCGGCTAACGGCGGGGCTGGCAGCGAAGAAGGCCAGCTTGACCTGGGCAAAATCGAAACTGTCGACTTCACGGACTTTGATTTTCTTGCCGGCGAACATGACGCTACTGCCCGCCGATTCCATGCTGGCCAGCAGATGCAGGGTCGCTACCGGAAAACTCAGCTCTTCGAGGATCTGTACGAGGGTTTCACCGACGCTACCGGTGGCGCCGACCACGGCGATATCCAAGGGGTGGGTCATGAAGAGAATCCTTTTGCTGAAACGGCGGGGGCGGCACTTTACTTGGATTGCAGGCGTTTGTCTGTGCTGGCCTTTGCGTGGGGCCCGTGCCACGAAGCTGCCTGCCCGCCCATAAAAAAACCCGCACTGGCTCCAGTACGGGTTTTTCGGTCGAGCCAGCGCGATCAACGTTCCAGCAGGATCCGCAGCATGCGACGCAGCGGCTCGGCGGCGCCCCACAGCAATTGGTCGCCCACGGTGAACGCGCCCAGGTACTGCGAGCCCATGTTCAGCTTGCGCAGACGGCCTACAGGAATGTTCAGGGTGCCGGTCACCTTGGTCGGGCTCAGCTCCTGCATGCTGATTTCACGCTGGTTGGGCACCAGTTTCACCCAAGGGTTGTGCTGGCTGATCAGGCCTTCGATGTCGGCCAGCGGCACGTCCTTGTTCAGCTTGATGGTCAGCGCCTGGCTGTGGCAGCGCATGGCTCCGATGCGCACGCAGATGCCATCGACCGGGATCGGGCTCTTGAAGCGACCGAGGATCTTGTTGGTCTCGGCCTGGGCCTTCCATTCTTCACGGCTCTGTCCGTTCGGCAGTTCCTTGTCGATCCACGGGATCAGGCTGCCAGCCAGCGGCACGCCGAAGTTCTCGGTCGGGAAAGCTTCGCCACGCATGGTTTCGGCAACCTTGCGGTCGATGTCGAGAATGGCGCTGGCCGGGTTGGCCAGGTCATCGGCAACGGCTGCGTGAATACCGCCCATCTGCTTGATCAGCTCGCGCATGTTCTGCGCACCGGCACCCGAGGCCGCCTGATAGGTCATGGCACTCATCCACTCGACCAGACCGGCTTCGAACAGGCCACCCAGGCCCATCAGCATCAGGCTGACGGTGCAGTTGCCACCGATGTAGTTCTTGGTACCGGCATCGAGCTGCTGGTCGATGACCTTGCGGTTGACCGGGTCGAGGATGATCACCGCGTCATCCTGCATACGCAGGGACGAAGCGGCGTCGATCCAGTAGCCCTGCCAGCCGGCCTCACGCAGCTTGGGGAAGACCTCATTGGTGTAGTCGCCGCCCTGGCAGGTCAGGATGACGTCGAGGGTCTTGAGTTCTTCAATCGAATAAGCGTCCTTGAGCGGAGCAGTTTCCTTGCCCACGTTCGGACCTTGGCCACCGACATTGGAGGTGGTGAAGAACACCGGCTCAATCAGGTCGAAATCCTGCTCCTCCAGCATCCGCTGCATGAGCACGGAACCGACCATACCGCGCCAACCGATCAGACCTACACGTTTCATCGCAACTACACCTTTGCTAAAAGTGGGCCGCCACCGACCAAAAACGGTGGCGGGCCAGAGAGATTACAGATTCCGCAGCGCTGCGACTACTGCGTCGCCCATTTCCTGCGTACCGACTTTGCTGCAACCGGCCGACCAGATGTCGCCAGTACGCAGCCCCTGGTCCAGCACCAGGCTCACCGCCTTCTCGATCGCGTCGGCGGCTGCCTGCTCGTTGAAGCTGTAACGCAGCATCATCGACACCGACAGGATGGTCGCCAGTGGGTTGGCGATACCCTGCCCGGCGATGTCCGGAGCCGAACCGTGGCACGGCTCGTACATGCCTTTGTTGTTGGCATCCAGCGACGCCGAAGGCAGCATGCCGATGGAACCGGTCAGCATGGAAGCTTCATCCGACAGGATGTCGCCGAACATGTTGTCGGTGACCATCACGTCGAACTGCTTGGGCGCACGCACCAGTTGCATGGCGGCGTTGTCGACGTACATGTGGCTCAGTTCGACGTCCGGGTAGTCCTTGGCCACGTCCTCGACCACTTCGCGCCACAGCTGGCTGGACGCCAGCACGTTGGCCTTGTCCACCGAGCACAGCTTCTTGCCGCGCACGCGGGCCATGTCGAAGCCGACACGGGCGATGCGGCGCACTTCGCTTTCGCTGTACGGCAGGGTGTCGTAGGCCTGGCGCTCACCACCTTCCAGCTCGCGCTGACCGCGCGGGGCACCGAAGTAGATACCGCCGGTCAACTCACGCACGATGAGGATATCCAGGCCGGCGACGATTTCGGGCTTGAGCGAAGAGGCATCGGCCAGTTGCGGATAGAGGATGGCCGGACGCAGGTTGGCGAACAGGCCCAGTTGCGAACGGATCTTCAGCAGACCGCGCTCAGGGCGGATGTCACGCTCGATCTTGTCCCATTTCGGGCCACCAACGGCACCCAGCAGCACGGCATCGGCACTGCGCGCACGCTCCAGGGTCTCGTCGGCCAGCGGCACGCCGTGCTTGTCGATGGCCGCGCCACCGATCACATCGTGTTGCAGGCTCATGCCCAGCTGGAACTTGTCGTTGGCCAGCTCCAGCACCTTGACCGCTTCGGCCATGATTTCCGGGCCGATACCATCACCTGGGAGAATCAGAATCTGCTTGCTCATGCTTTCCTCTATCCATTCAAGCGGCGCGGCCCGATCAGCCTCGCCGTAAAAAACTCAGCGCTCGGCCCACATCACCAGGACATCGGTGCTGAACGAGCCGTCTGCTTCGATCTGGTAATACTGCCGTACTTCCTCGCCCATGGCCTGCTGCAATTGGCGGATGGCCACACGCAGCGGCTCAGGGGTGCGCATGCGCTCGACCCACGAGCCGAACTCAAGGCGCAGGCGTTGGCGGGTGTGGCTGCGCACGTGCAGGCCAGCCTCGCTGACCTGCTGCTGCCATTCGGCGGCCGAATAGTCTCGCACATGACTGGTATCACGCAGCACCTCGACGCTTTGCAGGTAGGTGTCGAGCAATGGACTGCCCGGCGACATGACATCGATGAAGGCCGCCACGCCGCCTGGCTTGAGCACCCGGCGCACTTCGCGCAAGGCCAGCCCCAGGTCGCTCCAGTGGTGCGCCGAGTACCGGCTGAAGACGAAGTCGAACGATGCATCGGCGAACGGCAAGTGTTCGGCGGCGCCGCGCTCGGTGGTGATATTGCCCAGGCCGCGCTCGGCGGCGGCACTGGCCACAACATCAAGCATCGACTGCGACAGGTCGTAGGCGACTACCTCGGCTACCTGCGGGGCGACCTGGAAACTGACATGACCGGCACCGCAACCCAGGTCCAGCACTCGGGCAGCGCCCCGCCCCGCCAGCTCCGCCTGCAGCAGGGCGAATTCGCTGCCCTGCGCGTGCACGGCGCTGCTGAGGTAGGCACTGGCCTGTTCGCCGAACTGGCGTTGGACCACATCGGTATGCTGGGTGCGGGTCATGTCTCAATCCTTTTGGTCTTTTATTGCCTGTCCCGACCTCTTCGCGGGGTGTCTCCGCGAAAGGGCCGGCACGGTCACCTGCAAACTTCAGGCATCACGGAACAACCAGGGCTGTTGTGCACGATGCTTGCTCTCGAAGGCCTTGATCGCATCGCTGTCCTGCAGGGTCAGGCCGATATCGTCCAAGCCGTTGAGCAGGCAGTGCTTGCGGAACGCATCGATCTCGAAGTGCAGCACCTTGCCATCCGGGCGGGTAACGGCCTGGGCCTGCAAGTCGATGGTCAACTGATAGCCTGGGTTGGCCTCGACCTGCTTGAACAGCTCGTCGACTTCTTCGTCGCTGAGGATGATCGGCAACAGGCCATTCTTGAAGCTGTTGTTGAAGAAGATGTCGGCGAAGCTCGGCGCGATGATGCTGCGGAAGCCGTACTCATCGAGTGCCCAAGGGGCATGCTCGCGGCTCGAACCGCAACCGAAGTTCTCGCGCGCCAGCAAGACGCTGGCGCCCTGGTAACGGGCATGGTTGAGCACGAACTCTTCGTTCAGCGGACGTTTGCTGTTGTCCTGATAAGGCTGCCCTACATCCAGGTAGCGCCACTCGTCGAACAGGTTAGGGCCAAAGCCGGTACGCTTGATCGACTTCAGGAACTGCTTGGGGATGATCTGGTCGGTGTCGACGTTGGCGCGATCCAACGGCGCAACAAGACCGGTGTGCTGGGTAAAGGCTTTCATGCTGCGCTCCCTTGGATCAACTCGCGGACATCGATGAAGTGGCCGGTGACCGCCGCGGCGGCAGCCATGGCCGGGCTTACCAGGTGGGTGCGACCACCGGCACCCTGGCGCCCTTCGAAGTTGCGGTTGGACGTGGACGCGCAGTGCTCGCCGCTTTCCAGGCGGTCCGGGTTCATCGCCAGGCACATCGAGCAACCAGGCTCACGCCATTCGAAGCCAGCTTCGATGAAAATCTTGTCCAGGCCCTCACGCTCGGCCTGGGCCTTGACCAGGCCAGAGCCCGGTACGACCAGCGCCTGCTTGACGTTGGCAGCGACCTTGCGCCCCTTGGCGATTTCGGCGGCGGCGCGCAGATCTTCGATGCGCGAGTTGGTGCAGGAGCCGATGAATACGCGGTCCAACTTGATGTCGGTGATCGCCTGGTTGGCGGCAAGGCCCATGTACTTGAGGGCACGCTCGATGGAACCACGCTTGATCAGGTCCGGCTCTGCGGCCGGATCAGGCACGCGCTGGTCAACGGCAAGCACCATCTCGGGCGAAGTGCCCCAGCTGACTTGCGGCTTGATCTGGGTGGCGTCGAGCTCGACCACGGTATCGAACACGGCATCGGCATCCGACACCAGGCCTTTCCAGGCCTGGACGGCCTGCTTCCATTGCTCGCCCTTGGGCGCGTACGGACGGCCTTCGACATAGGCGACCGTCGTCTCGTCGACCGCCACCAGACCGACACGGGCACCGGCTTCGATGGACATGTTGCAGATGGTCATGCGGCCTTCCATGGACAGGTCGCGGATGGCGCTACCAGCGAACTCCATGGCATGGCCGTTACCGCCAGCGGTGCCGATCTTGCCGATGACCGCGAGCACGATGTCCTTGGCGGTGACACCGGCGGGCAATTGGCCCTCGACGCGCACCAGCATGTTCTTCATCTTCTTGGCGACCAGGCACTGGGTGGCGAGCACGTGCTCGACCTCGGAAGTACCGATGCCATGGGCCAGGGCGCCGAACGCGCCGTGGGTCGAGGTGTGCGAGTCGCCGCAGACCACGGTCATGCCTGGCAAGGTAGCGCCCTGCTCTGGGCTGATGACATGGACGATGCCTTGGCGCTCGTCGTTCATCTTGAATTCCACGATGCCGTATTCGTCACAGTTCTCGTCGAGGGTCTGCACCTGAAGGCGCGAAACCTGGTCGACGATGGCCTCGATGCCGCCCTTGCGCTCTGGCGTGGTCGGCACGTTGTGGTCCGGCGTGGCGATGTTGGCGTCGATCCGCCACGGCTTGCGGTTCGCCAGGCGCAGGCCTTCGAAGGCCTGGGGCGAAGTCACTTCGTGAATGATGTGGCGGTCGATGTAGATCAAGGACGAGCCGTCATCACGGCGCTTGACCTCATGGGCTTCCCAGAGTTTGTCGTAGAGCGTTTTGCCAGCCATCAGACTGTTCCTCATCAGCGTCTTTCTATGCCAAAGACCCCTTGGCTTGTACGGACGATGCTATGGCGATAGATTGAATAACTCAAATTCATAATTTTCATGCTTCGCATAACCATCAGGAATTCGAATGGACCTGGCCAACCTCAGCGCTTTCATCGCCATCGCCGAGACCGGCAGCTTTTCGGGGGCTGGCGAACGCCTGCACCTGACTCAACCGGCCGTCAGCAAACGCATCGCCGGACTCGAGCAGCAACTGGACGTGCGCCTGTTCGACCGCCTGGGCCGAGAAGTGACCCTGACCGAGGCCGGGCGGGCCCTGCTGCCACGCGCCTACCAGATCCTCAACGTACTGGATGATACCCGACGTGCGCTGACCAATTTGACCGGCGAGGTGAGCGGTCGCCTGACCCTTGCCACCAGTCACCACATAGGCCTGCATCGTCTGCCTCCGCTTTTACGGGTGTTTACCCGCCAGTACCCGGCGGTGGCGTTGGATATTCAGTTCCTGGATTCGGAAGCGGCCTACGATGAAATCCTCCATGGGCGCGCTGAGATTGCCGTGATCACCCTGGCACCCGAGCCGCATCACCTGATCAAGGCGGTACCGGTCTGGGACGATGCCCTGGACTTCGTGGCGGCGCCGGAGCATCCCCTGGCCCGCGACACGGCGGTCAGCCTGGCCGACGTCGCCCGCCACCCGGCGGTTTTCCCCGGCGGCAACACCTTCACCCACCACATCGTCCAGCGGCTGTTCGAAAGCCAGGGCCTGACCCCGAACATCGCCATGAGCACCAACTACCTGGAGACCATCAAGATGATGGTTTCGATTGGTCTGGCGTGGAGCGTGCTGCCCCGTACTATGCTGGATGAACAGGTCGCACCCATCGCCTTGCCCGGCATACAGCTGTCGCGCCAGCTAGGCTACATTTTGCACACGGAGCGAACGCTATCGAACGCGGCCAGGGCCTTCATGGCTCTTCTCGACAGCCACGCAGGGTCCGCCTGACCGGTCGTCAGCCCGGCACTTCCAACTTCAAGGACGCGTCACACGCCAAAGGTCTGGTACCGATGCCCAAATCAGCAAACCGCTTTCCGCGCCTGCCGCGCATTTCGGCGGCCGACCCTCAGGAGTCGGAACAGGCCTGGCAAAATGCTCCGCAACTGCTTGCCGCGCTCAACGGCGCCCACCTGGGGGCCTGGCTGTGGGATATCGAAAGCGGCAGGGTCAGCTGGTCGCGCGGAACCCAGGCGCTGTTCGGTTTCGACCCACAACGCCCGCTGCCCATCGACATCGACTACCTCGACCTACTGCCAGAAGAGGATCGCGCCCGCACCCGCCAGGCCTTCCAGGCGGTGGTCAACGGCGAGCCGGTGGAGCAGGCCATGCGCCACCGCATCCGCTGGCCAGACGGCAGCCTGCACTGGCTGGAAATCAATGGCAGCCTGACCCGCGACCGCCATGGCCGCCCGCAGATGATCGGGGTGATCCGCGAGATCACGCGCCAGCGCGACCGTGAAACAGCGCTGATCAACTCGGAAAAGCGCTTTGCCACCCTGTTCCACCTCAGCCCCAACGCAATTTTGCTGACCCGACGCCATGACGGCATGATCTTCGAGGTCAACCAGCACTTCGAAGACATGTTCGGCTGGCCCGGTAGCCAGGTGATCGGCAAGACCAGTTTCGAGCTGGGCCTTTGGGTAAACCCAGAGCAACGCCACCAGGTACTGGAGGCCACCCGTGCCAATGGCGGCCCGTTGACCTTGGAAGTGCAGTTTCGCGCCAGCAGCGGCAAGATCCACGACGGCATCCTGTGCACCCAGGGCATCGAGCTGGAAGGCGTCACCTACCTGATCAGCACCTTCGTCGACACCACTGAACGCAAACGTGCCGAGCAGGCCCTCAAGGACAGCCAGGAGCGCCTTGACCTGGCCCTGGACTCGGCTCAACTGGGCACCTGGGACTGGCACATTCCCAGCGGCATGCTCTACGGCTCGGCCCGCGCCGCGCAATTACACGGCCTGGACCCTGTCCCCTTCCACGAATCGTTCGACTCCTTCTTCGAAGGCGTACCGGAGCAGGAACGCAACAGCATGCGCCAGGCTTACCGCAGTCTGCGCGAAGGTCCGGCGGGCAACTACCAGATCACCTATCGGGTACAGCTGGAAAACGGCGCCTCACGCTACATCGAGAGCCGCGCCCGGCTGTATCGCGACGAACAGGGCAACCCGTTTCGCATGGCCGGTACCTTGTTGGACATCACCGACCAGGTCGAACGCGAACAGCGCCTGAGCGCTTCGGAAGAAAAATTCGCCAGCCTGTTCCAGGTAAGCCCGGACCCGATCTGCGTCACCCGCCAGGACACCGGCCAGTTCATCGAGGTCAACCGGGCCTTTTCCCAGACCTTTGGCTGGGACGCCGACCAGGTGATCGGCCGCACGGCCGAGCAGATCGGCCTGTGGGCCGAGACCTCCGAGCGCGCCCAGCGCATCGAAAGGGTCATCCGTGAACGGGCGCTGAACAATGTGGCCGTGGTGGTCAACCACCGTAACGGCTCAGCGCTGACATGCGTGATTTCCAGTTGCCTGATCACCGTCGATGGGCAGCCCTGCAGCGTCACGACGCTGCGCGACATCACCCAGCAGCAACGGGCCGAGGCCGCGCTCAAGTCCAGTGAAGAGAAGTTCGCCAAGGCGTTCCACTCCAGCCCGGATGCCATCACCATCACCGAACGCCATAGCGGTCGTTACCTGGAGGTGAACGACGGCTTCTGCCGATTGACCGGCTACAGCGCCGCCGAAGTGATTGGCCGCAGCGTTCACGAACTGGGGATCTGGGCCGACGACAAGCAGCGCAGCGCCTTGCTCGGCGAACTCCGCGAGCGTGGCCGGGTCCACCACCGGGAGATGCTTGGGCGCAACAAACGCGGTGATATCCTGACGGTGGAAGTGTCGGTCGAGCCGATCAGCCTGAACGAAGTCGAATGCCTGCTGCTGACCGCGCGCGACGTGAGCCAGTTGAAGAATGCCCAGGCGCAGATTCGGCACCTGGCTTACCACGACCCGTTGACCAACCTGCCCAACCGCGCCCTGCTGATGGACCGTCTGAGTCAGCAGATCGCCCTGCTCAAGCGCCACAACCTGCGCGGGGCACTGCTGTTCCTGGACCTGGACCACTTCAAGCACATCAATGACTCCCTCGGCCACCCGGTGGGCGACACCGTGCTGAAGATCATCACGGCGCGCCTGGAGGCCAGCGTGCGCCTGGAAGACACCGTGGCGCGCCTGGGAGGCGATGAGTTCGTGGTGCTGCTCAGCGGACTGGAGGGCAGCCGTGAGGTGGTCGAGCACAAGGTCCGTGAATTGGCCGACACCCTGCGCGAGCTGCTGGCCGAGCCCATGTCGCTGGACGGCCAACGGCTGCAGGTCACGCCGAGCATTGGCGTAGCGCTGATTCCCGACCATGGCGCGACCCCAGCCGACCTGCTCAAGCGCGCCGACATTGCCCTGTACCGCGCCAAGGACTCCGGGCGCAACACGACGCAGCTGTTCCACACGACCATGCAGAAAGCCGCCAGCGAGCGGTTGCGGATGGAAAACGACCTGCGCCTGGCCCTGGCGCGTGGCGAACTCGCCCTGCACTTCCAACCCCAGGTCGATGCCCGCGACAACCGGATCGTCGGGGCCGAGGTGCTTCTGCGCTGGCACCACCCGCAACTGGGCCAGCAGGCACCAACGCAATTTATCCAGGTGCTTGAAGAAAGCGGCCTGATTCTTGAAGTTGGCAGCTGGATTCTCGACGAAGCCTGCGATGCCTGTGCACGCATGCTCGAAGATGGCCTGGTCGCCCCCGACGACTTCAGCCTCTGCGTGAACATCAGCCCCCGGCAGTTTCGCCAGAACGACTTCGTCGAACGCGTGCTACGCAGCCTGGACGATTACCGCCTGCCGCGACATATGCTCAAGCTGGAGATCACCGAAGGCATCGTCATCCAAAACCTTGAAGATACCATCAGCAAGATGCGCGAGCTGAAGCGTTATGGCGTGAGCTTTGCCATGGATGATTTCGGAACGGGCTATTCGTCGCTGACCTACCTCAAGCGCCTGCCGGTGGATGCACTGAAGATCGACCAGACCTTCGTGCGCGATGCGCCGGACGACCCCAACGATGCCGAAATCGTCCGCGCGATCGTGGCCATGGCCCGCAGCCTCGACCTGGCGGTAATCGCCGAAGGCGTGGAACTGACCGAGCAACTGGAGTTTCTCGAATTGCTGGGGTGCCACCTGTATCAAGGCTACCTGCACAGCCGGCCGCTGCCCTTGCCTGAGTTTCGTCAGCTGCTGCTCGAGGCGCCTGCCAATTACTGAGACAAAAAAAGGGCACCGCTACGGGTGCCCTTTCTTGAGTGTATGCAGCACTCAGTTCAGCGCTGGCGTGTCGCCATTGATCGGAATGCGCTTGGCCTTGGCTTCTTCCGGCACGATGCGCAACAGGTCGATGCTGAGCAGGCCGTTGGCCAGACCCGCGGACTTGACTTCGATATGGTCAGCCAGGCGGAACGACAGCTTGAAGGCGCGCTGGGCAATGCCCTGGTGCAAGTAGGTCACTTCCGCTGCGGTGTTTTCGCGTTTGCCACCGGTGACGGTCAGGACGCCTTTTTCGACTTGCAGGTCGAGGTCCTGCTCCTGGAAACCGGCCGCTGCAACCACGATACGATAGTGGTCATCGCCATGTTTTTCTACGTTGTAGGGAGGGTAGCTGCTACCCGCCTCGTTACGCGCCGCAGATTCGAACAGGTCGTTGAAACGGTCGAAACCAACGGAATGGCGGAACAGTGGTGCAAGAGAGAAAGCGCTAGTCATGGTCATAAACTCCTGAGATTTCAGCAAGTAAGTCATTGCGCGACCCGACTTCGGCATCGCGTACTCAAGAAATATGTCCGGGGAAAAGGCTTTCAAGGGGTAGGCAAAAAAAATTTTAGGGGGGCTGAAAACAGTATCGCCGGCAAGCCGGCGACAGGGACGCATCAAGCCACGCATTCCTCGAACGCGGGCACCTCGACCCCGAGCAACCGGCTGATCCGCTGGCAATCATCCTCGCGCCGCAACTCGGCGAACAACACCACCGCCTCCGGGTAACTACGGGTCAGCATCGCCAACCATTGCTTCATGCGCCCTGGCGCGTAGCGCGGCGACAACTTGGCCTGGGCTTGACGCCAGAATTCGCGCAGCAACGGCAACAGCGCCTCCCAGGACATCGGCTGGAGCTCGCGGCCATCGCGCGCTGCGGCGATCTGCAACGCCAGGTCCGGACGCGAGACCAGGCCACGACCCAGCATGATGTCTTCGGCGCCGCTGACCTCGCGGCATCGTCGCCAATCGTCCACGGTCCAGATCTCGCCATTGGCGAACACCGGCACCTCGACCACATCCTGCACCCTGGCCACCCATTCCCAATGGGCCGGCGGCTTGTAGCCCTCGACCTTGGTTCGGGCATGGACCACCAGATGCGCCGAACCACCTTCGGCCAAGGCCGTGGCACACTCCAGCGCGCCATCAGGGCTATCGAAACCCAGACGCATCTTGGAGGTTACCGGAATGTGCGCAGGCACCGCGCGCCTTACCTCACGGACGATGGCATGGAGCAGTTCCGGCTCCTTGAGCAGCACGGCACCGCCCCGCGACTTGTTGACCGTCTTGGCCGGGCAACCGAAGTTCAGGTCGATCACTGGCGCCCCCAACTGGCAGGCCAGCGCAGCGTTTTCGGCCAGGCATACCGGGTCGGACCCCAGCAATTGCACACGCATCGGCACCCCGGCCGCGGTGCGAGCGCCGCTGCGCAGCTCCGGGGCCAGCTTGTCGAAGGACGAGGCCGGCAACAAGCGGTCGCAGACGCGAATGAACTCGGTGACGCACCAATCGATGCCGCCCACTCGGGTCAGGACGTCGCGCAGGATGTTGTCGACCAGCCCCTCCATGGGGGCCAGGGCAATTTGCATTTCTGGGTCTCGGCGGGAAAAGGCCGCAGTCTAGCAAAAAACGCCGCCGGGTCAGGCACCGATCAGCGCCGGGCCGTAGCCGTCGAGAAACTCCGCCGGCATGCGCTTGGGCTTGCCGCTGGACAGCTCGATGCAGGCGAAGGTGGTCTGGGCGCGGAGCAGGGTGACGCCATCCCGCGGGCGCTTGAGCTGAAAGCGACGGGTCATGCGCAGACGTTGATCCCAGTCGATGATCCAGGTCGCCAGTTGCAGCTCATCGTCTTCATAGGCGGCAGCGAGGTAGTCGATTTCATGCCGAACGACCGCCATGGCCCGGTCAAGACGCCGGTATTCGGCCAAATCCAACCCCAGGCGCTGGGAGTGGCGCCAGGCGCAGCGCTCCAGCCAGGTGACGTAAACCGCGTTATTGGCATGGCCGAGACCGTCGATGTCCTCGGTGCCGACGCGCAGGTCGATGATGAATGGTGTTGCCAGGTCCCAGCTCATGCCCTTTTCCTTGATAAAGAATGGGTTGCCTGTACCGGCCATATCGCCGGCAAGCCGGCCCCGACAGCAGGGCCGGTCGATGAGCGGGCAGTGTAACGGAAGCTCAGGCGCTTTGCCGCGCGGGAGTGCCGGCGCCGGCCAGCAATTCGAGCACTGCTTCACTCAGCCGCGGATCGGCCAGCACCCGCTGGTGCCCTCCTTCCTCTAGCAGCATCAGGCGGCTGTCGAACCAGGCTTTGTGAATGATCTGCGCCTCATCGGCGGACACCAGCGCATCATCGGCGGCGTGCACCACCAACCCTGGCAGTTCCAGCTGGTAGGCGCTGACGTCCAAGCGGGCAATCTGCATCCCCACATCCCGCTCGACTTGGCGAATGAAAGCGGCCCTGGCCCGTGCCGGCAGGCCAAGACGCCGGGCGAAGCCACGCAACACACCCAGCAACTGCGCAGGTGCGGCGATGCTGACCGCCGCCTCGGCCCGCAACCCCATCTGCAATGCCAGCAGCACACTGGCTCCGCCCATGGAATGGCCGATCACCGCGCGCAAAGGGGGTAGTTCGGCAGCGGCTTCAAGCAATGCGCGCGCGAACAACACCACATGGGCCTGCTGGCCGGGCGAACGCCCATGAGCCGGCCCTTCCAGCGATACCACGGTATGCCCGGCCTGCACCAAGGTTTCGATGAGTGCGGCAAACTGGGTCGGCCGCCCCTCCCAACCGTGCATCAGCAACACGGTCGGCCCCTTGCCCCAGCGCAACGCCGACAAACCGAAACGCAGGGTGATGCGCTCGGCCTTGGCCAGCAAGGGCAACTCCCACGGTTTGGGCGGCAGGTTGCGCGGGGTCATGAAGGCGCGGCGCATCTTGCCGGCGATGTGTTCGGGGGCCAGATGACCCAGGGTGCCATTGACGCCACGAATCCAGCTCAGGGTAGTCATCGCCTTGCTCCAGGTGTAGGGGGTTCAGATCACCGCCGACTTGGCGGCGCGCAGGATGCGGTCGGATAGCACATCGGTGCCCAATGCCCGAGCCAGGGCCAGGCCGCCCACCATCAAGGCAAGGTCGGCCAGGGCCTTGTCGATGTCTTCGGGGCTGTCGACCATTTGCGCGGTCATCAACTCGATGTGCTCGGCCAACACGTCGCGAAAGGCCTCGGGCAGCCGTTGCATCTCCCCCAGCGAGTTGGGCAACGGGCATGCCTGAACCTCGGCGTCGCGGTGCTTGCGCGACAGGTAGAACGCCGCCGCAAGCGCCCGCCGCCCCGCTCCATCCAGGCTCGGATCGACCTGGGCAAGCAGCGCGCGACGCTCGTTCAACAACTGGCGGAACGCCTCCAGCATGAGCTCGTCCTTGCTGTCGAAGTGGGCATAGAAGCCCCCCACCGTCAGCCCGGCAGCACCCATTACCTGGCTGACACTGGGCTCGGCCGGCCCATGCTGGATCAATGCCGTGCGGGCGGCTTCCAGGATACGTTCGCGGGTCTTGCTCTTTTTATCGCTCATGGGCACCTCGAATATGATAGGCATCATATTATGCTCATAATATTTTTTGGCAAGCGAAAAAACACGACTCCCGGCACGGGGCGAGCACATTGGCGGAGGGAAGAAAAAACAAAAGGCCCATTCAATAATCGAATGAGCCTTTGAAGTCCCGCAAAACGCGGGTAAAAATGGCGTCCCCTAGGGGACTCGAACCCCTGTTACCGCCGTGAAAGGGCGGTGTCCTAGGCCACTAGACGAAGGGGACGTAACCTTCGCGAAGATTCGCTTTAGCGAACCCTGGCAGAATTGGTGGAGCTAAGCGGGATCGAACCGCTGACCTCCTGCATGCCATGCAGGCGCTCTCCCAGCTGAGCTATAGCCCCGAAAACAAAAGGCTCATCCAACATTAAGAATGAGCCTCTTTAAGCCCCGCAAAACGCGGGAAAAAGTGGCGTCCCCTAGGGGACTCGAACCCCTGTTACCGCCGTGAAAGGGCGGTGTCCTAGGCCACTAGACGAAGGGGACGTAACCTTCGTGCCGATCCGTTTTCACGAACCGCGGCAAATTGGTGGAGCTAAGCGGGATCGAACCGCTGACCTCCTGCATGCCATGCAGGCGCTCTCCCAGCTGAGCTATAGCCCCGGATTTCTAGCCTCTCGGCCCAGCGACATCCTGAAACATCGCTTGTGTGAAACTGGCGTCCCCTAGGGGACTCGAACCCCTGTTACCGCCGTGAAAGGGCGGTGTCCTAGGCCACTAGACGAAGGGGACGAACCTTCTTACCTTCAAGACCCGGTTGCTGGACCCAGTCTTGCTTATCGGCATTCACCGTTAAGCGGAATTTGGTGGAGCTAAGCGGGATCGAACCGCTGACCTCCTGCATGCCATGCAGGCGCTCTCCCAGCTGAGCTATAGCCCCACAATGTCGCGCTGAACTGAATCACCGGCTGGGTGCCTGGCGCTTCGTTTTAGTTCATCGCTGTGGACGGGGCGCATATTAAGATCGGATTGCAGAGCTGTCAAACAAATTTTTGAAAAAATTCAAAAGTTTTTTTCGAGATAACAATCACTTACCGCCCTGCCCCAGTGCTACGGGTTGCCTCGCCTCTTCCGCGGCAGGCTGTGGGGGGCTTTATGTCGCGAAAGGGCCGCGTGCGACCCCTGCGATTTTGCGTTGCAACTAAAACCCTGGGACCGCAGGGCGGCCCGTTCGCGGCACAAGGCCGCTCCCACAGCGTGCGCTGCAGCTGTCGATCAGGGTCAGGCGATGTTGGCCAGCAACTTTTCCCACTCTTTGTTTTCTTTCTTCGACACCCCGCCCAGCAGGTCGAGCGCTTGGCGCAGGCGATAGCGGGTCAGGTCTGGACCGAGGATTTCCATGGCGTCGAGCACCGATACCGAACTGGCCTGACCGGTGATGGCGGCGAACATCAGTGGCATGGCATCACGCAACTTGAGCTCCAGCGCCTCGACCACGGCCTGGATGCAGGCGGTGATGCGGTCTTTTTCCCACTGACGCAGGCTTTCGAGCTTCCACAGGATCAATTGCATCACCTGGCGAACCTGGTCGGTGGACAGCTTTTTGCTTTCGAACAGCTTGGCATCGAGTTTGAGCGCGCCTTCGAAGAAGAAGCCACCCAGCGGCGCGATCTGGCTGAAGGTTTCAACCCGGCCTTGTACGTGCGGGGCGATCTTCATCATGTAGTCGCTGTTGAATGCCCATTTCTGCACACGAGCGGCAAACTCTTCCACCGGCAGCTCACGCAGCCACTGGCCGTTGAGCCAGGACAGCTTCTCGATGTCGAAGATCGGGCCACCCAGCGAGATACGCGACAAGTCGAAATGCTCGACCATCTCGGCCAGCGAGAACTTCTCACGCTCGTCCGGCATCGACCAGCCCATGCGCCCCAGGTAATTGAGCATCGCTTCAGGCAAGAAGCCCATGCGCTCGTAGAACGTCACCGAGGTTGGGTTCTTGCGCTTGGACAGCTTGCTCTTGTCGGGGTTGCGCAGCAGCGGCATGTAGCACAGCTTGGGCTGTTCCCAACCGAAATACTCGTAAAGCTTGATCAGCTTCGGCGCAGAAGGCAGCCACTCCTCGCCACGCAGCACGTGGGTGATGCCCATCAGGTGGTCATCGACCACGTTGGCCAGGAAGTAGGTCGGCAGGCCGTCGTTCTTCATCAGCACCTGCATGTCCATGCGGTCCCATGGAATCTCGACGTCGCCACGCAGCATGTCCGGAACCACGCAGATGCCTTCGCTCGGCACCTTCATACGGATAACATGCGGCTCGCCCGCCGCCAGGCGGCGCTGGACTTCCTCGGCGCTCATCTTCAGAGCACGGCCGTCGTAGCGCGGGGTCTCGCCGCGGGCCATCTGCTCGGCACGCATCTGCTCGAGCTCTTCGGCAGTGCAGAAGCAGTAGAAGGCGTGGCCAGCGTCGACCAGCTGCTTGGCGTACTTGGCGTAGATATCGCCCCGCTCGCTCTGCCGGTATGGGCCGTGTGGCCCCCCCACGTCCGGACCTTCGTTCCATTCGATGCCGAGCCAGCGCAAGGCGTCGAAGATCTGCTGCTCCGACTCGCGGGTAGAGCGCAGTTGGTCGGTGTCTTCGATACGCAGGATGAACTCACCGCCGTGCTGCTTGGCGAAGCAGTAGTTGAACAGGGCGATGTAGGCGGTGCCGACATGGGGGTCGCCAGTGGGCGATGGCGCGATACGCGTGCGAACGGTGGTCATGGAGAGTCTCGAACGAAAGATGAAACAAAGGCGGGATGTTAGCAGGGAGCGGGCACTCGGCTCCAGCTATGGCGCGATCGTCACTTGTGATTGCGCCGTTTGTCGCTGTTAAATTTGTTTACATTTCTGGAACGATAGTGCTCATGCCCGCCCAACTCAAACGCCGCCTGCTGGTCTTTCTCACCCTTGTCGCGCTCATCGCCCTCGCCTTCCTGGCTCACTGGTACTTCAAGGGTCGCTTCTTCGAAAGTACCGACAATGCCTATGTTCAAGGCGAGATCACCCGTATCTCCAGCCAGTTGGGCGCACGCATCGACGACGTGCGGGTTGCGGACAACCAGCACGTGAGCCAAGGAGAACTGCTGGTACGCCTGGAGGCCGCCGACTTCCAGCTGGCCGTGGAGCGTGCTCACGCGGCCCTGGCCACGCGCGAGGCCGAGCGCGCGCAGGCGGAAAGTCGCCTGACCCAGCAAGCCAGCCTGATTGCGGCCGGCCAGGCACAGGTTGCCGCGAACCAGGCTACCCTCGACCGTTCGCGCCTGGACTTGAACCGCGCCGAGGCGCTGCGCAAACCTGGGTTCGTCTCCGAGGAGCGCGTCACGACGCTGTCGGCGGAAAAGCACGTGGCCAGTTCTCAAGTCGACAAGGCCCGTGCCGACCTGCAAAGCCAGCGCCAGCAGGTAAACGCCTTGACCGCTGAGCTCAAGCGTCTCGATGCACAGATCGCCAACGCCCGTGCCGAACTGGCACAGGCTGAACTCAACCTGACCCGCTGTGAGATCCGCGCGCCGATCAGCGGCACCATCGGTCAGCGCAATGCGCGCAACGGCCAAGTAGTGCAAGCGGGTGCTTACCTGCTGTCCATCGTGCCGGACGAAGATATCTGGGTACAGGCCAACTTCAAGGAAACCCAGATTGGCCGCATGCAGCCGGGCCAACGTGTGGAGTTGCTGTTCGACAGTTACCCGGACACCCCGATCGAGGGTCGGGTCAATAGCCTGTTCGCGGCCTCTGGCGCGCAGTTCAGCCTGTTGCCGCCGGACAATGCCACCGGCAACTTCACCAAGGTGGTGCAGCGTATTCCGGTGAAGCTGACCTTTGCCCCCGACAATCCGCTTCACGGCCGCATTCGCCCCGGTATGTCGGTGACGGCAACCGTGGACCTTCGCCCCGAGCATGGCTCCCGCGATGGCCGGTGACACGCTGCTGAGACCGACGGCGGAGCCGACCCGACGCGACTGGATTGCCGTGATGAGCGTAATGCTAGGCGCGTTCATGGCGGTGCTGGATATCCAGATCACCAACTCCTCGCTCAAGGATATCCAAGGCGCGCTGTCGGCGACGCTGGAAGAAGGTTCATGGATTTCCACCTCCTACCTCGTGGCCGAGATCATCATGATTCCGCTCACGGCCTGGTTGGTGCAGTTGCTCTCAGCACGACGCCTGGCGGTCTGGGTATCGACGGGGTTCCTGTTGTCGTCGCTGCTCTGCTCGATGGCCTGGAACCTGGAGAGCATGATCGTGTTTCGCGCATTGCAGGGGTTCACCGGGGGGGCGTTGATTCCCCTGGCCTTCACCCTGACGCTGATCAAGCTGCCTGAACACCACCGTGCCAAGGGCATGGCGATGTTCGCCATGACCGCCACCTTCGCCCCGTCCATCGGCCCCACCTTGGGCGGCTGGCTGACGGAAAACTGGGGCTGGGAATACATCTTCTACATCAACATTCCGCCGGGCCTGTTGATGATTGCCGGCTTGCTGTATGGCCTGGAGAAGAAGGAGGCGCACTGGGAGCTGCTCAAAAGCACCGACTATGCCGGTATCGTCACCTTGGGGCTGGGCCTGGGCTGCCTGCAGGTATTCCTGGAGGAAGGCCACCGCAAGGACTGGCTGGAGTCGAGCCTGATCGTCGGACTGGGCACCACTGCCTTGATCAGCCTGATCGCATTCGTGATCTTGCAGTTCTCCAAGCCCCACCCGCTGATCAACCTGCGAATTCTGGGTAATCGCAATTTTGGCTTGTCGAGCATTGCCAGTCTGGGGATGGGGGTTGGGCTGTATGGTTCGATCTATCTGTTGCCGCTGTACCTGGCGCAGATCCAGGGCTACAACGCCTTGCAGATCGGCGAGGTGATCATGTGGATGGGTATTCCGCAGTTGTTTCTGATTCCGTTGGTGCCGCAATTGATGAAGGTGGTTTCGCCCAAAGTACTGTGTGCCTTGGGGTTCTGTCTGTTCGGCATCGCCAGCTTTGGTTCTGGGGTGCTCAATCCGGATTTTGCCGGGCCGCAGTTCAATCAGATCCAGGTTATTCGGGCGCTTGGACAGCCGATGATCATGGTCACCATTTCGCTGATCGCGACGGCTTACATCCTACCGCAGGATGCGGGGTCGGCTTCGAGCCTGTTCAATATTCTGCGTAACCTTGGGGGGGCGATTGGTATCGCCTTGCTGGCGACCTTGCTGGATGCGCGGAGCAAGGTGTATTTCGATTATCTGCGTGAGGCGCTGGTGCCGAGCAACCCGCAGGTGGCGGAGCGTCTTTCGCTTTTGGCCGAGAGGCTGGGGAGCGATAGCGCTGCGCTTGGCAAGTTAAGTGAGATTACCCATCAGCAGGCGTTGATCATGGCTTATAACGATGCGTTTCATTTTGTCGGGATTGGGTTGGCGGTGAGCATGGTGGCGGTATTGTTGACTAAGAAGTTGCCGGCGGGGTTGAAGGCAGGTGAGGCGCACTAAGATTGGTTTTCACAAATTCAAGTGCCGCAAACCCTTTTTTGCTTTTGCTTTTGCTCTTGCCCCTAGTGCGCGATAGTCCAGACACCACGAATCGCGACGTCAGGAGGCCGGAGTGAGGGAACCCCGGAGCGCAGCGTAGGGGCCGGATGATAGGAGCCAGACTTTTTTGGTTACTTTTTGGGGCGTCTGCCAAAAAGTGACCCGCTGTAAGAGCGGAAAGGTGATTGAGCGTCGCCTTGGCAAATGGATATGCTCATAAATCTAAATACCAAAACCTCAAACTTCAAACTTCAAAGCGAATACTTGGCGCTGGCATTCAAATCGCGTGAATATCCATTCGCCATGGAGGCGCTCATTCACCTTTTCGCCTTTACGGCGACCTACTTTTGCTCTTGGGCAAAAGTAGGCAAAAACCGCTGGCTCCTATCATCCGGCCCCTACGCTGCGCTTCGGGGTTCCCTCGCTACGGGCTTGCTCCCGGGAGGACCGCGCTGAACGGCCCATCCTGGGCCGCAGCGCTTGACGGGCATCCATGCCCGTCACCTCCCTCCGCAAGCCCTACGCTCGGCCTACTGACGTCGCAATTTGCAGCGTCTGGGATATCGCGCATTAAAAGCAAAAGCGGAGCATGAAATACCAAATCCGAACAACAACAGCTAAACCAGCCGCACATTCAACATTAAAACTATAAATTCGAGGCGGACTTTCTTTTGCTTCGCTTTGCTCTTGCTTCTAGCGCGCGGTAGTTCAGGCGCCACCTAATGCGACTTCAGGAGGCCGAGCGCAGGGCTTGCGCAGGGAGGTGACGGGCATGGATGCCCGTCAAGCGCTGCGGCCCAGGAGGGGCCGTTCAGCGCGGTCCTCCCGGAGCAAGCCCGGAGCGAGGGAACCCCGGAGCGCAGCGCAGGGGCCGGATGATAGGAGCCAGACTTTTTTGGTTACTTTTTGGGGCGTCTGCCAAAAAGTGACCCGCTGTAAGAGCGGAAAGGTGATTGAGCGTCACCTTGGCAAATGGATATGCTCACGTATCCAGAAACCAAAATTTCAAACTTCAAACTTCAAACTTCAAAGCACAGATTTAAGGGCGGCATTCAGATAGCGTGAATATCCATTCGCCATGGAGGCGCTCATTCACCTTTTCGCCTTTACGGCGACCTACTTTTGCTCTTGGGCAAAAGTAGGCAAAAACCGCTGGCTCCTATCATCCGGCCCCTACGCTTCGCTTCGGGGTTCCCTCGCTACGGGCTTGCTCCCGGGAGGACCGCGCTGAACGGCCCCTCCTGGGCCGCAGCGCTTGACGGGCATCCATGCCCGTCACCTCCCTCCGCAAGCCCTACGCTCGGCCTACTGACGTCGCAATTTGCAGCGTCTGGGATATCGCGCATGAAAAGCAAAAGCGGCGCATGAAATACCAAATCCGAACAACAACAACAACAACAACAACAACAACAACAACAGCTAAACCAGCCGCACATTAAATATTCAAACTACAAAATGCGAGACGGACTTTCTTTTGCTTCGCTTTGCTCTTGCTTCTAGCGCGCGGTAGTTCAGGCGCCACCTCATGCGACTTCAGGAGGCCGAGCGCAGGGCTTGCGCAGGGAGGTGACGGGCATGGATGCCCGTCAAGCGCTGCGGCCCAGGAGGGGCCGTTCAGCGCGGTCCTCCCGGAGCAAGCCCGGAGCGAGGGAACCCCGAAGCGAAGCGCAGGGGCCGGATGATAGGAGCCAGACTTTTTTGGTTACTTTTTGGGGCGTCTGCCAAAAAGTGACCCGCTGTAAGAGCGGAAAGGTGACTGAGCGTCACCTTGGCAAATGGATATGCTCACGCATCCAGAAACCAAAACCTCAAACTTCAAAGCACAGATTTAAGGGCGGCATTCAGATAGCGTGAATATCCATTCACCATGGAGGCGCTCATTCACCTTTTCGCCTTTACGGCGACCTACTTTTGCTCTTGGGCAAAAGTAGGCAAAAACCGCTGGCTCCTATCATCCGGCCCCTACGCTTCGCTTCGGGGTCCCCTCGCTACGGTCTTGCTCCCGGGTGGACCGCGCTGAACGGCCCCTCCTGGGCCGCAGCGCTTGACGGGCATCCATGCCCGTCACCTCCCTCCGCAAAACCTACGCTCGGCCTACTGACGTCGCAATTGGCAGCGCCTGAACTGCCGCGCACTAGAAGCAAAAACAGAGCAAAAGCAGAGCAAAAGCAGAGCAAAAGCAGAGCAAAAGCAGAGCAAAAACAACGCTGACTTGCGGGACTGGGCTTATCAGCTGGCTATCAAACGCTCACGAAGCTGAGTAATTTCATCCCTCAACTGCGCGGCAGCCTCAAACTCCAGATCCCTCGCAAACTGCATCATCTTCTCTTCCAACTGCTTGATGCGTTTGGTGATCTCCGCCGGCGTCCGCAATTCCGCCTCGTACCGAGCACTCTCCTCCGCCGCCTTGGCCATCCCCTTGCGCTTCTTGCTACGCGCACCCGGCACCGTAGCGCCTTCCATAATATCGGTGATGTCTTTGACCACCCCCTTGGGCACGATCCCATGCGCCTGGTTGAAGGCTATCTGCTTCTCCCGACGCCGCTCAGTCTCGTCGATGGCACGCTGCATCGACCCCGTCACCTGATCGGCATACAGAATCGCCCGGCCATTGAGGTTACGAGCCGCACGCCCGATGGTCTGAATCAATGAACGCTCGGAACGCAGGAATCCCTCCTTGTCAGCATCGAGAATCGCCACCAACGATACCTCCGGCATATCCAACCCCTCACGCAGCAGGTTGATGCCCACCAGCACGTCGAACGTACCCAGACGCAAGTCACGAATGATCTCCACCCGCTCGACGGTGTCGATGTCCGAGTGCAGGTAACGCACCCGCACATCATGGTCCGCCAGGTAATCGGTCAGGTCTTCAGCCATACGCTTGGTCAAGGTCGTCGCCAACACCCGCTCGCCAACGTCCACGCGCTTGCGGATCTCCGACAGCAAGTCGTCAACCTGAGTAAGCGCCGGACGTACCTCCACCTGCGGGTCGACCAGACCAGTCGGCCGTACCACCTGCTCGACCACACGCCCAGCATGCTCGGCTTCATAAGGGCCGGGCGTGGCCGAAACGAAAATGGTCTGCGGACTCACCGCCTCCCACTCATCGAACCGCATCGGCCGGTTGTCCAGCGCCGAGGGCAGACGGAAACCGTATTCGACCAGGGTTTCCTTACGGGAGCGGTCACCTTTGTACATGGCGCCCACCTGCGGCACGCTGACATGGGACTCGTCGATCACCAGCAAGGAATCTGGCGGCAGGTAGTCGTAAAGCGTGGGTGGCGGCGCGCCGGCCGGACGGCCGGAGAGATAACGCGAGTAGTTCTCGATGCCATTGCAGTAGCCAAGTTCGAGAATCATCTCCAAGTCGAAGCGGGTGCGCTGCTCGAGACGCTGTGCCTCCACCAGCTTGTTGGCCTTCTGCAGGTACTCAAGCCGGTCCTTTAGCTCCTCCTTGATGCCCTCCACCGCGTCCAACAGGGTTTCACGCGGGGTGACGTAGTGGCTCTTGGGGTAGAAGGTAAAACGCGGCAACTTACGGAAGACTTCGCCAGTCAACGGGTCAAAGGCGGCGATGTTCTCCACCTCGTCATCGAACAGCTCGATACGGATGGCTTCCAGGTCCGATTCGGCCGGGAAGATGTCGATCACATCCCCACGCACCCGGAACGTGGCACGGGCGAAATCCATTTCATTGCGGGTGTATTGCAGGTCGGCAAGACGCCGCAGCAGTGCACGCTGGTCGAGCTTGTCGCCACGGTCCACGTGAAGGACCATTTTCAGGTAAGTCTCGGGGCTGCCCAGACCGTAGATGCACGAGACGGTGGTCACGATGATCGCATCGCGCCGCTCCAACAGCGCCTTGGTCGCCGACAGGCGCATCTGCTCGATATGGTCGTTGATCGAGGCATCCTTCTCGATGAAGGTGTCCGACGACGGTACATAGGCCTCCGGCTGGTAGTAGTCGTAGTAGGAAACGAAATACTCCACCGCATTGTTCGGGAAGAACGCCTTGAACTCTCCGTACAACTGCGCAGCCAGGGTTTTGTTCGGCGCCAGCACCAGCGTCGGGCGCTGCACCTGCTGGATGACGTTAGCGATACTGAAGGTCTTGCCCGAACCGGTCACCCCAAGCAGCGTCTGGTGCGATAGCCCGGCCTCGATGCCCTCGACCATCTGACGAATGGCCTCGGGCTGGTCGCCGGCCGGCTGAAAACGGGTAACGAGCTGGAACTCGGACATGATAGGCCTCGCGCAACGCAGCAACTGTAAATTTAGCCAGTAGTCTATACCCAAATGTGGCCGCGTGGCGTCGGTTTCGCGACCCTGGAGTGGGCAACCCATAATGTGGACCGGGCATTTCGACCAATGGTCGAAAAATAATTGCCCAAATCGCCTGAAAAGCTGTGCCAGACTGTCGCAGTGACCGGCGGGTATCACTATACTGACTCCCCGTTTGTGCACCGCTTCAGTGCATTCGGCTGGAGCGTGTACGCCCTATCACACTCCATTCAGAGCCAAGGTAACAATGAGCCTGTTTTCCGCTGTCGAGCTGGCACCCCGCGACCCTATTCTGGGCCTCAACGAAGCATTCAACGCCGACCCACGTACCGACAAGGTCAATCTGGGCGTAGGCGTTTACTGCAATGAGGAAGGCCGCATCCCGCTGCTGCGCGCTGTGATCGAAGCCGAGACCCAGCGTGCCGCCCAGCACGCCTCCCGCGGCTACCTGCCGATCGACGGCATCGCGACTTACGACCAGGCCGTGCAAAAGCTCATCTTCGGCGCCGAATCGCCACTGCTGGCCGCCGGTCGCGTGGTCACCGTGCAGGCCGTTGGCGGTACCGGCGCTCTGAAGATTGGCGCCGACTTCCTCAAGCGCCTGTCGCCTGACGCCGTCGTCGCCATCAGCGACCCAAGCTGGGAAAACCACCGCGCCCTGTTCGAAAGCGCAGGTTTCCCGGTACAGAACTACCGCTATTACGATGCCCCGAGCAACGACGTCAACCGCGCCGGCATGCTCGAGGACCTGAAAAACCTGCCATCGGGCTCGATCGTTGTCCTGCACGCCTGCTGCCACAACCCGACGGGCGTCGACCTGAAACTCGAAGACTGGAAAAACGTCCTGGACGTGGTCAAGGCCAAGGGCCATGTACCGTTCCTCGACATGGCCTACCAGGGCTTTGGTGCCGGCATCGCCGAAGACGCCTTCGCCGTGCGCCTGTTCGCCGAGTCGGGCCTTGAGTTCTTCGTCTCCAGCTCGTTCTCCAAGTCGTTCTCGCTCTACGGCGAGCGTGTCGGCGCGCTGTCGATCGTCACCGGCTCCAAGGACGAGAGCACCCGCGTGCTGTCCCAGGTCAAACGCGTGATCCGCACCACCTACTCCAACCCGCCGACCCACGGCGCCACCATCGTCGCCACCGTGCTCAACAGCGCCGAGCTGCGTCAGATGTGGGAAGAAGAGCTGGCCGAGATGCGCGAGCGCATCCATGGCATGCGCAAGCAAATGGTCGAGCTGCTGGCCCAATACGGCGCCAAGCGTGACTTCAGCTTCGTGGGCCGCCAGGCGGGCATGTTCTCGTACTCGGGCCTGACCGTCGACCAGGTCAAGCGCCTGAAGGAAGAGTTCGGCATCTATGCGTTGGACACCGGCCGTATCGCCGTCGCCGCGCTGAACCAAAGCAACATTCACGTGGTTACAAAGGCCATCGTGGAAGTGCTGTAACTGCTTGATTTACCAAGGGGTAGCTTGACTTCCCCTTGGTAGCCGGTATCATACCCGCAGATTCCGCGATAGCTCAGTCGGTAGAGCAAATGACTGTTAATCATTGGGTCCCTGGTTCGAGTCCAGGTCGCGGAGCCAAACACTGAGAAAGCCTCCAGTTGCGCAAGCACTGGAGGCTTTTTCGTTTCTGCGCTCGTTACTTGCCCACTGGTTCGGTCACGGGCTTGCCCTCGTCCACCAGGCTCCACACCAGCAACTTGGCCGCTTGACCGCTGCTGGCATTGCGCGACACGCTGTGCACGGTGCCTGGAGCCTCGTACCAGTACTCGCCAGCCTTGTAGGTTTTCTCCGGCTCATCGTTGAGCTTCGAGACCACCGCCCCTTCCAGTACATAAGCCATCACCGCGCCCGGATGCTGATGTGCGGGCGACGCCTGCCCAGGCGCGTAGCTGACGGTGAGCATGACGGCTTTCTTGCCGGGAGCATTGGAGGGCCGTTTTTCCTGCAGCACCTTGACCTGGTCGACGGCTTCGCCATGCGCCCACGCGGACGTTTGGCCGGCGAGCAGGCCCGCGGCGATGAACAAGGCAATTGAAAGATGAGCGGGTTTCATGGGCGTCTCCTGATGGGTATTTGCCAGCAGGTTAGGCCCAGGCGTGCACGCGGCAAACGGCCAATTCAGAGGAAAACCAGGAGGCCGATCAGTCGCGGCCTAGACCGCCTCCTGCGGGAGCCGGCTTGCCGCCGATGAGCCCCAGGAAACGTCAGCCATTGAGCCCGATGGGATAGAACTCGCCGCGACTCCAGACCCCAAGCCACTCTTCGCCGTCGATGACACGTGGCACCGCCAGATCCACCAACTGATAAAACACATTGCGGTGAATCAGCGCCTCGAGGTTGCTGCGCATCAGCACGTACGGGGCAGGTTCTTGCGTAACCGGGTCTATCTCGACCCGCAGGGGATGCTCCGGGCCAGCTTCAGCCAGGTCATCGACATTACTGGTAAAGCGCAGCACCTGCTGCTCACCCGAACCTTCCACGTCCAGCGCCACGGCGACGAATGGCGCATCGTCGACGCGAATGCCGACCTTTTCCACCGGCGTTACTAGGAAGTAGTCATCGCCGTCGCGACGCATGATGGTGGAGAACAGCCGCACCATTGGCTTGCGCCCGATGGGCGTACCCAAGTAGTACCAAGTACCGTCACGGGCAATGCGCATGTCGATATCGCCACAGAAATCCGGGTTCCACAGATGCACGGGCGGCAATCCCTTGTGCTTGGGAATCTGCGCCAGAAGATCGTTGGCCTTGCCGGAATCCGTCATCACCCTGCCCTCACTCGCTCATACCCAGAAGGCTACGAGCGTACTCGCGCATTGGCGCAGCTAGCAAATCCTCCGGGGTGTTGTCGTGGAACGTCAACAAACCGCCACGGCTCTTGATGCGCACGGTATCGATCAAATACCGGCTGTTGGTTTCGATGAGCATCATCTGCACGACGCCAGTGTCCCACCCCAGACGGTCGACGGCTTGCTCGTCGTACCACTCGTCGCCATTGCCGATACGATCGTCGGTACGGGCGAAGCGGGTATACAGCACATAGTCGGCGCCCACCGAGCGCGCCTGCGCGATCGCTTCTTCCAGGCCCAGCGGCCCCTGGGCACGGCGTACCAGTGGGAAGTATTCGACGAAACTCTTGAACGCCTGTTCGGCCACCACGTTCTGCCGCGGCAATGGCCCCTTGCCGGGTGGCATGAATGCCCCCTGACCGATGAAGATGAACGAATCGGGTTGCAGCCGTATCGACAGCGAGCGGCGCGTGTCACTGTGGTCCAACAACCCGGCATCGCTCATGTGGTAACGGACGCCCTCGCCCATATCGCTGACATTCATGCAGCCGCCCAGCGCCATCAGCGCCAGCAGCAAGACCAGGCTACGCATCTTTCCTCCAATGGCCGGCGACGAAAAACCGGCGAATAGCCAGCGGATGCAGCTTTTGCGCCAGAGTCAGCCGCCAATCACCTTCATCACTGTCACGCCCCCGGAAAAAGCCAGTGCCTGCTTATCGGCCAGGGCCTTGACCAGCAATCGTTGCAGGGCAGGCAGCGCTTGGTGACGGGGCTGTTCCAGCAAGTCGCCGATAAAGTGACGGTTGCTGGAAGATAGGCAACCGTGCAGCCAACCGGTGGATGACAGGCGCAGCCGCGAACAACTCCGACAGAACGGCACGCTTTCGTTGGCGATCACACCAAAAACACCTTTACCCGGGATCTGGTAGCGCAGCGCGGTGGCATCCGTTGGCGCATCGACCGGGTGGTGGGCGTGCTCGCGACCGATCAGGTCGAGTAACTGCTCCAGGCCGACGAAATGCTGCAGGAAAGCATTGGGGTCTCGGGCCAGATGGCCCATGCGCATCAATTCGATGAAGCGCAATTCGAAGCCTCGCGCCAGGCAATAGTCAAGCAGCGGCAGGACTTGGTCCAGGTTCTGCCCGCGCATCGGCACCATGTTGACCTTGATCTGCATGCCCATCGCACTGGCCTGCTCCATGCCAGCCAACACGGTCGCCAAGTCGCCGCCGCGGGCAATGCGCCGGAACGCCTGTGGATCGAGAGTATCGAGGGATACGTTAAGGCGGCGAACGCCAGCTGCCTGCAACTGTGGCAACTTGCGCGCGAGCAACTGACCATTCGTGGTCAGCGTGATGTCTTCCAGACCGAGCCGGGCGACCGCCGCCAGGAATGCGTCCAGGCGAGGACTGATCAGTGGCTCACCGCCCGTTATGCGTAGACGCTCGATACCTGCGGCCTCGACCAAGTAGGCCACACCCCGCGCCAGTGCCTCTGCCGACAGTTCGTCCTGTGCCGCGACCAGACGCTTGCCGTCCGGTACGCAATACGTGCAGGCGTAGTTGCAGGCAGCCGTGAGGCTGACACGCAGGTTACGAAAACGCCTGCCTTGACGATCGACGATCATGAAAAACTCCGGCATGGATGAATCGGGGCTGGCAAAACCTGACTCATAAATCAGGTTTTTGCAAGCCCCTTGTTCCATGCCGGGCACAATTGAACGGAGCCGCTGCGCGCTCCTTCGCGGTTACCCCGCCTCACCGGGACAACGCCAATATCACGATCTGGCGCTGGACCTATGGACGGAAGGCTTCAGTTCGCGGTTTCCGGGTCGCGCTTGCGCTTGTTGCCCATGCGCACGCCTATATCCATCAGGAACTGGAAGAAGCCTTCCTGATCTTCCAGGACATTGCTCCAGAACGGCGAGTGATACAGGGCCACGGCGCCATGCACCAGCGCCCAGGCTGCACAGTAATGGAAATAGGGCGGCACGTCTTCGAGCTTGCCTTCGCTGATACGGCCCTTGATCAGCTGGGTCAGGCGGTCGAAGTTGGAGGCACGAATGCTGTGCAGCTGCTCGACCATTTCCGGCACCTGGTTACCCTTGACCACCTTTTCTTCCAGGCGGTCGAACAACCGGTAGCGCTGCGGGTCACGCATACGGAATTCGAAGTAGGCCCGTGACAGTGCTTCCTTGTCACGGTCCACATCGGCCGAATGCAACAACCCGTTCAAATCGCGCTCGTAATCGAGCATAAGGCGCAGGTAGATCTCCGCCTTGGATTTGAAGTGCTTGTAGATCGTGCCTTTGCCGATGCCCACGGCGTCGGCGATCATCTCGACGGTGACGCTGTCTTCACCTTGTTCGAGAAACAGCTTGAGCGCCGTGTCGAGGATTTCCTGTTCGCGACGGCGAAACTCACGGACCTTACGAGGTTCTTTCTGCATAGGAAGGACTGGATGACAATCGAAGCGGTTTATTATGCCTAACTGGCGGCAAATTGCACGGATCTTCCAACCATGTCTATGTTTCATGATGAGTTCGACCAGTCCCCGGGCTTGCGCTACCTGAACCATGCCGCGGTCGCCCCCTGGCCAAGACGCGCCAGCCACGCCGTAGCTCGCTTCGCCCAGGAGAACGTTGCGCAGGGCGCCAGCGACTATCCGGCCTGGCTCGCCACCGAGCGGCGCCTGCGCGAACGCCTGGCCCGCCTGCTCAACGCGCCCTCCCGAGGCGACATTGCCTTGGTGAAGAACACGTCGGAAGCGCTCTCGCTGGTTGCTTTCGGCCTCGACTGGCAACCCGGCGACCAGGTGGTGATCAGCGACGAGGAATTTCCCTCCAATCGCGTGGTGTGGGAAGCCTTGGCCGATCAAGGGGTCGAAGTGGTTCAGGTAAGCCTTGCAGGCGCCGACCCCGAAGCGGCACTGCTCAATGCTTGTGGCCGCCATACGCGTTTGCTGGCGATAAGCGCCGTGCAGTTCGGCAGCGGCCTGCGCCTGGACCTCGAGCGCCTTGGCGAAGGCTGCCAGGCGCGCCAGGTGCTGTTCTGCATCGATGCCATCCAACAGATCGGCGCCTTGCCCTTCGACGTGCAGGCGTACCAGTGCGATTTCGCCATGGCCGACGGCCACAAGTGGATGCTCGGCCCCGAAGGGCTTGGCGTGTTCTACTGCCGCGCCGCCTTGCGCCCGCAGCTGCGCCTCAATGCCTACGGATGGCACATGCTGGAACACCTGGGCGACTTCGAGCGCCGCCAGTGGCAACCGGCCCGCAGCGCCCGCCGCTTCGAATGCGGCAGCCCCAACATGCTGGGTGCTTGCGCGCTGGAGGCAAGCCTTTCGCTATTGGAAGACGTGGGAATGGAAAAAGTAGCGCGACTGCTCGGGCAACGGGTCGATCAGTTGTACCAGGGCCTCGCCGCCATACCCGGCGTCTGCCTGCATACGCCTGCGGCCTCGCAGAGACGGGCCGGCATCGTCACCATCAGCCTCAAGGGACGCCCCAGTACCGAGCTGTATCAGGCGCTGAGTGCCGAAAGGACGATCTGTGCCCTGCGCGGTGGCGGAGTGCGTTTTTCACCCCATTTCTACACCGATGAGCGCCTTATCGACGAGACTATCCAACAAGTACGGCGACTGGCCATGCGTTGAGGAAGGAATGGATCCCCGGCGTATTCCAAATCTGTTTAAAAAACGACCAACAGACACTGGCACTGCGCCAAACCTGACCAATACTTGAAGTGTTGGCGCGGCGCATCCCCCCCAAGTGGCGCGCCGATAAAGGTGCTCAGGGACCGCGTACCTTTGTTTTACTCCTAATGGTCTTAACCCGGATTCCCCCCCCAGAACCCGGGTTTTTTTTGCCCGTGCGCCGACCTCGGCCTCAGCGACCAACCGGTCTTGCGCGCTCAGGCTACGCGAGCCAAGGGGAACAAGCGCTTGAAGTTGGCGGTGGTCTGCTCGGCCAACTGGTCGAAGCTGACCCCGCGCAGCGATGCCACGTACTCAGCCACTTCTCGCACGTATTGCGGCAGGTTGGGTTTGCCCCGGTGCGGAATGGGCGCAAGGTACGGCGAGTCGGTCTCCACCAGCAAGCGGTCGACCGGCACCTGCCGGGCCACTTCGCGCAGGGCGTCGGCATTGCGGAACGTGACGATCCCGGACAGGGAGATGTAATAGCCCAGATCCAGCGCCGCCTTGGCCATGTCCCAGTCCTCGGTGAAGCAGTGCAGCACACCGGCCTGCGGTAGGTTTGCCTCGCGCAGCAACGCCAAGGTATCGGCCCGCGCTGCGCGGGTGTGCACGATCACCGGTTTGCCGGTCTGACGCGAGGCCTCCAGGTGCAGACGGAACGAGGCCTGCTGCAACTGCGCAGCTTCCGGCTCGTAGTGATAATCCAGCCCCGTCTCGCCAATGGCCACCACATGGGGGTGGGCCAGTTCGCGCAGCAACCACTCAAGCGCTGGGGTTTCGTCCGGCGCCAGGTCCAGCGGGTGCACGCCCACCGAACAATCGACATCGGCATACTGCTCGCTCAAGGCCTTGACCGCCCCGGCGTTCTCGGCACTGACACCAATGCACAGAAAATGCCCGACCCCACGTTCGCGGGCCGCCTGCAGGGCGGCATCGAGGGAGCCCTGATGGGCGCTCAGGTCAAGACGGTCGAGGTGGCAATGGGAATCTACAAGCATGGGAAGTAGGCACACATGGAAGAACGATTGAAAGTCAGCGGGAAACCGGCAGTTGCTGCCAATGGGCCAGCAACGCTTCCAGCAACAGGGCGCGGTTGAGGTTGGCCTTGCCTAGCACCTTCTGACGCTGCTCGAGAATCCACGCCTGAACTTCGAGGACCTTGGCCTGCCGGCTCTTCTGGGCCAGATACTGCACCACCTTACGCATATCGGCCAAGCCTAAACCCTCTTCGTCCTGGGTCAACTGGTAGCGCAGGATCAGGTGCGACCAATCGCAGAACCAATCGAACAGCAGCAGCAGCGGCACACTGTTCCAGGCCTCGGCCAACTGGCTCGGTGACAGCTGTTGCTTGAGTAACTTCTTGACGCCATCGGTTACCAGCGCGCGCTGTTCGCGCACCCCCTGGGCCTGCAGGCTGACCGCCAGCAACGGCGAACCAGCGGCAAGGGTCAACAGTTCGTCACGCTCCGACTCGTCACTCTCAGCCAGTGCCGTGGCCAGCCAGGCCTGGCTCTGGGCGAAGCTCGGTTGCGGGCAGGCTACCTGCTGACAACGGCTCTTGATGGTCGGTAGCAAGCGGCTGGGCTGATGGCTGACCAGCAGCAGCACCGTGTCGCCGGAAGGCTCTTCAAGGCTTTTGAGCAAGGCGTTGGAAGCATTGACGTTCATCGCCTCCACCGGCTCGATCAGCACCACCTTGCGCCCGCCCAGTTGCGCGGTCTGCACGACGAAGGTGACGAGTTCGCGCACCTGGTCGATCTTGATGGGCTTGTCGGCCTCTTCCGGCTCCAGCACGAAATTGTCTGGGTGGCTGCCGGCCTTGAGCAACAGGCAGGACTTGCACTGACCGCAGGCATCCAGCCCTTGAGGGTGCTGGCACAGCAGGCGAGCCATCAGACGCTCGGCCAGGGCTCGCTTGCCGATGCCTTGCGGCCCGTGCAGCAGGTAAGCGTGGGCGTGCTGGCTACGGCCTGCCAGCTGTTGCCAGATTGCCTGCTGCCAGGGGTAGGCCTCAGCCACGGCAGCGCTCCAGGATGCCTGGCAGCAACCCATCGATGGCGCGCTGTACCGCGTCCAGCGGTTGTGCGGCATCAAGCAAGGTATAGCGTTGCGGCGCCCGCTGGGCACGCTGCAGGTAGGCTTGGCGAACAGCTTCGAAGAAGGCCTGGCCCTCCTGTTCGAAGCGATCCAGACGGCCCCTTGCGGCAGCTCTGGCCAACCCGACTTCGACCGGCAGATCGAAGACCAGGGTCAGGTCCGGGCGCAGGTCGCCCTGGACGAACTGTTCCAGTTGGGCGATACGCTCGACGGACAAGCCACGCCCCCCCCCCTGATAGGCGTAGGTGGCATCGGTGAAACGGTCGCACAGGACCACCGCACCCCGGGCCAGCGCAGGTCGAATCACTTCGGCCAAGTGCTGGGCACGCGCAGCGAACACCAGCAGCAGCTCGGTGTCGGCGGCCATCACTTCATCGCTGGGCGCCAGCAGCAACTCACGCACTCGCTCGGCCAACGGTGTACCACCGGGCTCACGGGTCAGCACCACATCCAGCCCCTGCTCACGCAGACGCGCCGCCAGGTAGTCGCGATTGGTGCTCTTGCCCGCGCCTTCGGGGCCTTCAAGGGTAATAAACAAGCCGCTCACAGGCAGTCCTTAGTGTTGTTCGTCGGGCGTTGGCTCATTGGCCGGCGCCGCTTCGCTTTCAGAAGATGGCGCCTGCTCTTGCGACTCGCCTGGTTCGGGTTCGGACTGCGCATCCGGTGCCAGCGTCGTCTCGCTGGCGCCAGGCTGGCCTTGCGGTGCCGGGCTGGAGCGGTAATCGGCGCGGCGCTTGAGCTGGAACTCTCGCACGGCCGAATTGTGGTCGTCCAGATCATCGGAAAACACGTGGCTGCCGTCGCCGCGGGCGACGAAGTACAGGCTGGAACCATCGGACGGGTTGAGCGCGGCATGGATCGCTTCGCGTCCGACCATGGCGATCGGCGTCGGCGGCAGGCCGGTCATGGTGTAGGTATTGTAAGGGGTCGGCTCGCGCAGGTCGGCACGGGTGATCTTGCCGTTGTAACGCTCGCCCATGCCGTAGATCACCGTGGGGTCGGTCTGCAGCATCATGCCCAGGCGCAAGCGGCGCACGAACACACCCGCGATCTGGCCACGCTCCTGAGGAATGCCGGTTTCCTTTTCCACCAGCGAGGCCATGATCAGCGCCTGGTAAGGGTCACGGTAGGGCAAGTCGGTCGTGCGCTCGGCCCACTCCTTGGCGAGCACTTCTTCCAGACGCATGTACGCCTGCTGCAACAGCTCGACATCGGTCATGCCGCGTACGAAGCGATAGGTGTCAGGGAAGAAGCGCCCCTCGGGGAATACGCCGGTATGGCCGAGCCTGTCCATTACTTCCGAATCCGAAAGTCCGTCCAGGGTGTGCTTGATCTTCTCGTGCTTGGCCACGGCCGAACGCACCTGGCGGAAGGTCCAGCCTTCCACCAGGGTCAGGTTGTACTGCACCACGTCAGCGCGGCGCCAGGCGTCGAACAATTCACCCACGGTCATGCCGGGGGTCAGGCGATATTCGCCGGTGTGCAAAGGGGTGCCAGCCATGTTGAAGCGCCAATACAGGCGCAACCACAGGGCATCGTCGAGCAGCCCCTCGTTCTGCATGCGGTAGAACATGCGGTTCGGGGTGGTGCCATTGGGCACATCGAGCAAGCGCTCTTGGGCCACTTGCAGAGGCTGCTCCAGCACCGAGTTGACTTTCCAGGCCGACCAGCCAAATGCCAGGCCAGCCAGGATCAACCCCATTTCCAGCAGCAGCAGGAATTTGCGTCTCACGAATTCAGGTTTCCAGTAACGTACGGGCAACGGCCTGCAGTTTACGAGTGAGCGGCCCCGGCGACCAGTTCAGCGCAGCCAATGCCCGCACCGGCCAGATGCCATAGACGCTGTTGCAGACAAACACCTCGTCCGCCTGCTGCAGCTCGCCGAAGGCCAGGTCACGGACCTGCACCGGGATTGCCAGCGCCTGTGCCTGTTCGAGCAAGGCCCCACGCATCACGCCAGCCACGCCGCAACGACGCAGATCGGCGGTGAGCAACACGCCGTCACGCACCATGAACAGGTTGCTGTAGACCCCTTCGATCACCCTGCCCTGCCCATCTCGCATCAGGCCTTCGGCATGTTCGCTGTCCTGCCATTCGGCGCGGGCCAGCACCTGCTCCAGGCGGTTGAGGTGTTTGAGGCCGGCAAGCAGCGGTTGTTCCCCGAGGCGGGTCTGACACTCGAACAAGCGCACGCCAAGTTCGGCATGCTGCTCAGGATAGCTGGGCAGCGGGCTGGCTTGCAGGATGCGCCGGGGGGCAGCGCCGGGAGCCGGAGCGTAGCCGCGCTGACTATCGCCTCGGGTGAGGATCAGCTTGGCGACACCGTCGCCGAGCTGACTGGCATAACGCAGGACTTCATCGCGGACCAGGGCCAGGTCGGCGTCGATGCCCAGACGCTGGCAACCCAGCGCCAGGCGGGCGAAATGGCCCTCCAGCAAGCTGGGCCGCCCACTGCGCACGGCGAGGGTCTCGAACAGGCCATCGCCGTAGGCCAGGCCGCGATTCTGCAGATTGACCGCAGTCGCCGGCTGGCCGTCGATCCAGCTGTGCATCAACCGGCGAACCGGCGGAACACCAGCGAACCGTTGGTGCCGCCAAAGCCGAAGGAGTTGGACAGTACAACGTCGATATTCATGCTACGTGCTTCGTGGGGCACGAAGTCGAGGTCGCAGCCTTCATCCGGCTCGTCCAGGTTGATGGTAGGCGGCGCCATCTGGCTGTTGATGGCCAGGACGCTGAAAATCGCCTCCACCGCACCGGCGGCACCCAGCAGGTGACCGGTCATCGACTTGGTGGAGCTCACGGCCAGCTTGTAGGCATGTTCGCCGAACACGCGCTTGATCGCGGCCACTTCGGCGACATCACCGGCGGGGGTAGACGTACCGTGGGCGTTGATGTAGCTCACTTCCTCAGGCTGGATACCGGCATCGCGCAGGGCATTGGCCATGCAGCGGGCAGCGCCTTCACCGGAGTCGGGCGGCGAGGTCATGTGGTACGCGTCGCCGCTCATGCCGAAACCAACCAGCTCGGCATAGATGGTGGCGCCACGGGCCTTGGCGTGTTCCAGCTCTTCGAGTACCAGGGCACCGGCACCATCGGACAGCACGAAGCCATCACGGCCTTTGTCCCAGGGACGGCTGGCGCGGGTCGGCTCGTCATTGCGCGTAGACAGCGCGCGGGAGGCGCCGAAGCCGCCCATGCCCAGGCCGCAAGCGGCCATTTCGGCGCCGCCGGCAATCATCACGTCGGCTTCGCCGTAGGCGATGTTGCGCGCAGCCATGCCGATGCAATGGGTACCCGTGGTACACGCGGTGGCAATGGCGTAGTTCGGCCCCTGCAGACCCAGGTGGATCGACAGGAAACCCGAGATCATGTTGATGATCGAACCCGGCACGAAGAACGGCGAAATACGGCGCGGCCCCTGCTCGTGCAGGGTGCGGCTAGTGTCCTCGATGTTGGTCAGACCGCCGATCCCCGAGCCCATGGCCACGCCAATGCGTTCACGGTTGGCATCGGTCACTTCCAGACCGGCGTTACGCACTGCCTGGAAGCCGGCCGCCAGGCCGTACTGGATGAACAGGTCAAGTTTGCGAGCCTCTTTGGCCGACAGGTATTGCTCGACCTCGAAGCCCTTCACCGAGCCGCCAAAACGGGTGGAGTAGGCAGACAGGTCCGTGTGTTCGATCGGACCGATGCCACTGCGGCCAGCCAGAATGCCCTGCCAGGTGCTCGGTACATCGGTACCCAGTGGCGACAGCATACCCATACCGGTGACCACGACGCGTCTACGCGACACAGTACTCTCCTTTTCTAATAACAGAGTTTCTTGCCATTGCATTCAAGGCAACGGAATGAAATGGCAACAAGCTCTCGATGCTCGTTGCGCGACGCAGGCGCCTCGCAAAGAAAAAACCGCACGCCGGCAAAGGCAGTGCGGTTTTTCCCGACAAGAAGCGTCGACTAAAACGTCTTAAGCCTGGTGGTTTTTGACGTAGTCGATAGCAGCTTGAACGGTAGTGATCTTCTCGGCTTCTTCGTCAGGGATTTCGGTCTCGAATTCCTCTTCCAGAGCCATCACCAGCTCAACGGTGTCAAGCGAATCGGCACCCAGGTCATCGACGAAGGACTTCTCAGCAGTCACTTCTTCTTCCTTGACGCCCAGTTGCTCGGCGACGATTTTCTTGACGCGTTCTTCGATGGTGCTCATACCTAGTTTTCACTCCTAATGGACATATGTCAGGCAGCTGGCCGGTGTCCAAGTTTATAGAAAGACGTTCGCTTTTCAAGCGGAACACACCTTCGTATGACTCGACCAAGCCTCTGCCTGGAATCTGGTTGCAGCTTTATAACGGATTTTAGGCTCGGAGTATGACTCTTTTTTTAAGCAATCCGTCACATTGAGTTGCAGTTTACATGTACATCCCGCCGTTCACCGGCACAGTAGCGCCGGTGACATAGGCTGCGCCGTCGGATGCCAGGAAGGAAACCACCTTGGCGATTTCCTCGGCCTGGCCCAGGCGGCCCAGCGGAATTTCCTTCTGCAGAGCCTCGCGCTGCGCTTCTGGCAGTTCACGGGTCATGTCAGTGTCGATGAAGCCTGGGGTCACCGAGTTGACGGTGATGCCACGCGAGCCGACTTCGCGGGCCAGGGCACGGCTGAAGCCTTCCAGACCGGCCTTGGCGGCGGCATAGTTGGCCTGACCTGCGTTACCCATGGCACCGACCACCGAGCCGATGCTGATGATACGACCCCAACGCGCCTTGGTCATGCCGCGCAGCACGCCCTTGGACAGACGGTAGAGGCTGTTCAGGTTGGTGTCGATGACGTCGAACCACTCGTCGTCCTTCATGCGCAGCATGAGGTTGTCGCGGGTGATGCCAGCGTTGTTGACCAAGATAGCCGGAGCGCCGAACTGCTCGGCAATGGCGGACAGCACGGCGTCGACGGATTCGGCGCTGGTGACGTTCAGTTCCATGCCGGTGCCGGCAATACCGTGCTCTTTCAGGGTGGCAGCGATGCGCTCGGCGCCGGAAGCCGAAGTGGCGGTACCGATCACGGTCGCGCCCTGGCGGCCCAGCTCGAGGGCGATGGCCTGGCCGATACCACGGCTGGCGCCGGTGACCAGTGCAACTTTACCTTGCAGGCTCATGCAAGCTTCTCCAAATCAGGCCAGCGCCGCACGGGTGGCAGCGACGGCATCAGGGGTATTGAGGTTGTAAGTGGTCACGCCATCCGCGCAACGCTTGTTCAGGCCTGCCAGAACCTTGCCAGGGCCGCATTCGACCAGGTTGACGGCGCCATTGGCCGCCAGGGTCTGCACGCACTCGACCCAGCGTACCGGCTGGTACAACTGCGCCAGCAGGTCCTGCTTGAGTGTATCGAGGTCGGCGGCGATAGCGGCGGTGACGTTCTGCACGACCGGAATCTGCGGGGCCTTCCATTCGATGGCGTTGACCGATTCGGCGAAACGCTCGGCGGCAGGCTTCATCAGGGCGCAGTGCGACGGCACGCTGACCGCGAGCGGCAGGGCGCGCTTGGCACCCTTGGCCTTGCACAGCTCGATGGCACGGTCGACCGCAGCCTTGTTACCGGCGATGACCACCTGGCCCGGCGAGTTGAAGTTGACCGCACTGACCACTTCGTCTTCAGCCGCTTCTGCACAAATTTCCACGACCACGGCGTCATCCAGGCCAAGGATTGCTGCCATGGCGCCGTGACCAGCAGGCACGGCCTCTTGCATCAGCTGACCGCGCCGTTCGACCAGGCGAACGGCGTCCTTCAGCGACAGACTGCCAGCGGCGACCAGCGCGCTGTACTCACCCAGGCTATGGCCAGAAACGAAGGCTGGCTGCGCGCCGCCCTCTTCCAGCCACAGGCGCCACAACGCGATGGAGGCGGTAAGGATGGCCGGCTGGGTTTTGTCGGTTTGGTTGAGTTGTTCTTCCGGGCCTTCCTGGACCAGTTTCCACAGGTCGTAACCCAGAGCGTCAGAGGCCTCTTTGAAGGTCTCGATGATCACCGGCTTCTCGGCGCCGAGCTCGGCAAGCATGCCCAGCGACTGGGAACCTTGACCGGGAAAGACGAATGCGAGGGATGCAGACATTGAACAAGCCCTTATGATCTTGTCGTCGGATAGGGTGCGTCGGGCCTTGGGCCGGACGCGGAATCTGAAAGCTTGGATGAAGACGCAGACCAAGCGGTCACATTTAAGCACTTCATCGGCGATATGCCTAAGGCCTTTGTCGTGTCAGCCGCGACCTCATCACCAACAGGAAGGCGCACACCGCAAGCGTGCGCGCCATGCAGAAGCCGGCTTGCCTGCGAAGCGGCCGATGCCGGCAAACTAAGGCAACAGGTCTTCAAGCCGACCATGCAGGCGCTGCGGCAGGTTCTCCTGAATCTCGATCAACGCTCGCTGGATCGCACTCTGGAAACCCTGCACGCCCGCCGAGCCATGGCTCTTGATGACGATACCCTGCAACCCCAGGAAGCTGGCACCATTGTGCCGTGCAGGCGCAAGGTCGTCCTGCAGACGCTTGAGCAAAGGCATGGCCAAGGCACCGGCGGCACGCGATAGCACACCACCCTTGAACAGCTTCTCGATGCGCGCACCGATCATGGTCGCCAGGCCCTCACTGGACTTGAGCAGGATATTGCCGACGAAACCGTCGCACACCACCACATCCGCTTCGCCGCGGTACAGGCCGTCACCTTCGACGAAACCGACGTAGTTGAGGCCCCGGGCATTCTGCAGCAAGGTGGCCGCCAGCTTGACCTGCTGGTTGCCCTTGATGTCCTCGGTGCCGATATTCAACAGCGCCACGCGCGGGCGATGAATACCCAACGCCTGTGCGGCCACCGAACCCATCACGGCGAACTGGTAGAGGTTTTCGGCGCTGCAGTCGACATTGGCGCCCAGGTCGAGCAACTGGCAGTAGCCCGTCTGGGTAGGGATCGCCGCCACCATGGCCGGCCGATCGATGCCGGGCAAGGTCTTGAGCACGAAGCGCGACAGCGCCATCAACGCCCCGGTGTTGCCAGCGCTCACGCAGGCCTGGGCCTTGCCATCACGCACCAGTTCAAGGGCAATGCGCATCGACGAATCCGGCTTGCCCCTCAACGCCTGGGAGGGCCGCTCGTCCATGCCGACCACCTCACTGGCCGCAACAATCTGCAGGCGCGCGCGATCCGCAGCCGGTAGGCCGCTGACAAGCTCTTCGAGGAGGGAGGGTTGACCGACGAGGGTCAGGTGTAGCGAGGGAGTAGCCGAAAGGCAGGCAATGCTTGCCTGGACAATGCTGCGGGGACCGAAGTCCCCGCCCATTGCGTCGATCGCGATGATCTGAGCGGACAAGGATTACTCGTCAGCGCCCTTGTCGATCACTTTGCGACCACGGTATACGCCTTCTGGCGACACGTGGTGACGCAGGTGTACTTCACCGGTGGTTTTCTCTACCGACAGCGCGTTTTCCGACAGGGCGTCGTGGGAACGGCGCATGTCACGGGCAGAGCGGGATTTTTTGTTCTGCTGAACAGCCATAATTGATTAACTCCTAAACGTTTGGGTCACGCTTTAACTGCGCCAAAACACTGAACGGGTTGGACCGCGATACCTCGTCCTTGCTCGATTCGGGCTCGTCTGCGCCCGCCGGCTGCTGGCATTCTTCCGGATGATGAGCAGGCACGATTGGCAAGGCGAGCAGAAGCTCTTCCTCGATCAATGCCTGCAGATCCAAAGGATCTTCGCCCAGTTCCAGCACGTCATAGCCTTTCGGCAACGACTGGGTATTCGCACCCTCCTTCACCACAGCGTATGTACATTCGCTGTGAATCGGCAGGGTGACCAGCTCAAGACAACGCTGGCAAACCATTTTGACTTCGACATCCAGCTCGCTGTGGATAACCACCACGTGCTGTTCATCTCGTTCAAAATCGAACTTCGCCTGCACCGTACCGACATCGTCGGAAAGCGGGTCGCAGAGTCTTTCCAAATCAGCGAGTAGCAGCGAACCATTAATGGTTACGCCACGATCGGCTAATTTGCGCGGGTCAACGTGAGGTGGAATCGGGTCATTCAACATAGGCGCAGCATTCTAGGGATGCCCCCCGCCCCTGTCAAAGGAAATTCGGCGGCATCTCACATGTTAGAATTCGGTTCAAACGATCAGGAGTCTATCATGCTTCCCTTGTTACTGGCTTCCAGCTCTCCCTATCGGCGCGAACTGCTTGAGCGCCTGCGCCTGCCCTTTATCTGGGCAAGCCCCGACGTAGACGAGCGCAGGCTTGATGACGAGCCGGCTACGGAGCTGGTTCGACGTCTTGCCAGACAGAAGGCGCAAGCACTGGCGGTCAGCTACCCGGACCACCTTATTATCGGCTCCGACCAGGTAGCGGTGCTCGGCGAACAGATCCTCGGCAAGCCCCATACGTTCGAACGGGCCTGCGAGCAACTGCTGGAGGCCAGCGGACAGCAAGTGACCTTCCTGACCGGCCTGGCGCTACTGAACAGCGCCACAGGGCAATGCCAGGTCGATTGCGTGCCGTTCACGGTGACGATGCGAGAGCTAGATCGAGCGCGCGTGGAGCGTTACGTGGAAGCGGAACGACCACTCGATTGCGCGGGCAGCTTCAAGGCAGAAGGGTTGGGCGTGAGTTTGTTCAAAAGCACCCATGGGTGCGATGCGACCAGCCTAATCGGGCTGCCGTTGATTCGGCTGGTGGATATGTTGAAGGTTGAGGGGGTGGCAGTGCCCTAGTACGGCCTGGGGGCTTCGGCGCGAGTGAGATCGAGCGCCGCCCGCGCGGCGCATCGCGAGCAAGGCTCGCTCCTACGTCTGTTTCGGGCCAATTATGCCTGTGGGATCTGCGCGCGACCGCTTTGGTGCTGGGCGCGATATTGAGCCGTACAAACAAGGCGGTCGCGCGCGCCTATTGCTGGGGTTACTGGCCCGAAACAAACGTAGGAGCGAGCCTTGCTCGCGATGCGCCGCGCGGGCGGCGCTCGATCTCACACCCACCTCAGCGCGCGCGACGATCACTCAACGCAACTGAACCCCCTGGAACCCCATCCACATCGCCAGGTGCTCCGCCACACTGGCACCAATGCGCTTGGAGAACCGATCGAACGGCGACTCTTCCACAGTGAAGTCCACCAGTGTTTTCTCGCCAACGACCTCACGCGCCACATAGCTGGCACTGCCCAGGCCATCCACCAACCCCAGCGCCTTGGCCTGCTCACCGGACCAGATCAGGCCACTGAACAGCTCCGGATGCTCCTTGTCCTTCAAACGATCGCCCCGCCCCTGCTTGACCATGGCGATGAACTGCTGATGCGTGGTGTTCAGCACACCCTGCCAGAACGCCCTCTCCTCAGGCTTCTCAGGCGAGAACGGATCAAGGAAGGCCTTGTGCTCGCCTGCCGTATAGGTGCGACGCTCGACACCGAGCTTCTCCATCGAGCCAACGAAGCCATAACCCGCCGCGGTAACCCCGATAGAACCCACCAAGCTAGCCTTGTCGGCATAGATTTCGTCAGCGGCGCTGGCAATGTAGTAGGCACCGGAAGCCCCCAGATCGCTGATCACCGCATAGAGCTTGATAGCCGGGTATTCGGCCCGCAGACGCCGGATCTCGTCATACACGTAACCCGCCTGAACCGGACTGCCCCCCGGGCTGTTGATGCGCATCACCACGGCCTTGGTCTTGGCATCCCTGAACGCCTCGCGCAGCCCCTTGACGATATTGTCGGCGCTGGCTGCTTCCTGGTCGGCAATCACCCCACGCACCTCGACCAGCGCGGTGTGACTGGCACTGCGCGAAGCCGCCTTGTCCACATCCATCATCGGCATGAACAGGAACAAGATGCCGAACAGGTAGAGAAAGGTCAGCAGCTTGAAGAAAATCCCCCAGCGGCGCGCGCGGCGCTGCTCCTGAACACCCGCCAGCAGGGTCTTCTCCAGCAACTTCCAGCTCTTGCGCTCTTCGCCGTCACCTTCGGGCTCGGGCGCCTTCCATTCGTCAGCCATGCTCACCTACCTTGGAATTGAACGTGCGCGGGACCGGACAGCCAGTCGCGCAACTGAGAAAAATGATCGATGCACACTTGCGGGCCAAATTCGGCCAACGCGTGCAGCGACATGGCGCCATAACCCACTGCAACCGAGTGCATGCCGGCATTGCTGGCCATTTGCAGGTCGAATGCCGAATCCCCCACCATCAACGCACGCCCGGCATCGACCCGGCAGTGGCCGAGAATCTGCTCGAGCATCAGCGGGTGCGGCTTGCCGCGCGACTCATCCGCCGCACGCGTAATATCGAAAAAGTGCTCCCAGCCATTGGCCTTGAGCACCCGATCCAGGCCTCGACGGGCCTTGCCAGTGGCCACCGCCAAGCGGTAGCCCTCGGCACGAAACGCTTCCAGCGACTCCACCACGCCGTCGAACAACGGCGAAGGCTGTTGATCCAGAGCCACGTAAATATCGGCATAGTGCTGACGGAAACGTTCAACCTGCACAGCATCGAGATGCGGATACAGCGTGGCAATGGCCTCATCTAGCGCCAGGCCGATGATCCCTTTCACCGCCTCATCATCACTTGGCAACTCGCCAGCGCGCTCGGCAGCGACGTTCATGGCATGAACGATGCGACCAATGGAATCGGCCAGAGTGCCGTCCCAGTCGAAGATCAACAGCTCGTAACGGCTTCGCATGGATCAGCTCGCACTCAAGCGTTCAATGGTCTTGGCCCACATTTCATCCACGGGCGCTTCGAGCTTGAGCTCACCACCATCCGGCAGCGGCACGGTCAGGGCATAGGCATGCAGGAACAGGCGCTTGCCACCCAGCTCGCGGATCTCGCGGGAGAAATCTTCGTCACCATACTTGCTGTCGCCGGCAATCATGTGACCGGCATGCAAGGTGTGCACGCGTATCTGATGGGTACGACCGGTGATCGGACGCGCCTCGACGATGGTCGCGAACTCACCGAAACGGCGCAGGACGCGGAACAGCGTCAACGCCTCCTTGCCCTCTTCATCCACCTCGACCATACGCTCACCGGAGCGCAGGTTGCTCTTCTGCAAGGGCGCACTCACCTGCTTCTTGGACGTCGGCCAATGTCCGCGCACCAGCGCCATGTAGCGCTTGTCGACGCCATCACCGCGCAACGCGGCATGCAGGTGGCGCAACATGCTGCGCTTCTTGGCAATCATCAGCAGGCCAGAGGTGTCGCGGTCCAGGCGGTGCACCAACTCCAGCTCCTTGGCTTCCGGACGCAATTGACGCAGCGCTTCGATCACACCAAAGCTCAGGCCGCTACCGCCATGCACGGCGATGCCAGCCGGCTTGTTCATCACGATCAGCGCCTTGTCTTCGTAGACGATGGCCGCCTCCAACCGCTGCAACAAGCCCTGGGCGACCGGCGCTGGCTCGTCGCGCTCAGGCAGCCGGACAGGCGGTACACGGACGATGTCGCCAGCCTGAATCTTGTATTCAGGCTTGACCCGCCCCTTGTTCACCCGCACCTCACCCTTGCGCAGGATGCGGTACACAAGTGTCTTGGGCACGCCCTTGAGGGCCGTAATGAGAAAATTGTCGATGCGTTGGCCGGCAAGTTCCGGCGCGACTTCGATCAGCTGAACGCCGGAAGTCGGAGGGGTATTGGTCGTCATGGCGGGATCATAACAATTTTTTATGGAATTGAAGCACTTAATCATTACTGCTATAGTCGCGAACGCCGCCAAAAGCGGCAGGCCAGCGGCACCAGGCTCTTCGCCGGCCCTGACCAACGCAATTCTCGAGGACGCGAGGCCGTCCGACGGGGTTTTCGCCAGTTTACCGAATTGCCTGGAATCGCCACCAGCGCTGTGTAGAGAAGACCGAAAAAAAACGACAAGTGCGGTGTTTCACCTGCTTACCCGATTCTTTTCGCTGCACCTCTGCCCGCCCGTCGCTTCCACGCAACGTTTGGCGAATGCTTCGGAAATACCTGCCTCGGACATGAATGGCGCCAGCCCAGAACATGCGCTGGCGAAAAATGCAACCCGTTGCGGATTCAGCGCGCGGCAGCACCCGAATTATCAGGGATACGTGCAGGGTGGAGATGCACAGCCCTCGGACCGTGTAGCACCGCGTCCGGCCACCGGCCCACTGAATGGCCGGCGAGCGGATAAGGTCCTGAACAGATGCCTCCGGGCGTCCACGGCTGACGGTTGATTCCTCCTCCTGACTGAGTGCACGAGGCCTGCTTGGTTGATTCGGATACCACAGGCTTCATGACACCGCAGCAAACAGGACGCGTCGTCGCGACAACGGCAGGCTGGGCAACCGGCTGGTGCCGAACGTCGCCAGACACGGGGGTGGCCTTACCACCCTTTGCGCACCTTGGCACCGACCATGAGAAGTCGTGTGTGCCGAACGCCGTTTCCGGCAGCCCGGAAACCGACGGTACAACATGAAAAGAATGCTGATTAACGCGACTCAACCCGAAGAGTTGCGTGTAGCCCTGGTGGACGGCCAACGTCTCTACGACCTGGACATCGAGTCCGGGGCCCGCGAGCAGAAAAAGGCCAACATCTACAAAGGCAAGATCACCCGGATCGAACCTAGCCTCGAAGCCGCCTTCGTCGACTTCGGCTCCGAACGTCACGGCTTCCTGCCGCTGAAAGAAATCTCCCGCGAATACTTCAAGAAAGCCCCTGAAGGCCGCGTCAACATCAAGGAAGTCCTCAGCGAAGGCCAGGAGGTCATCGTCCAGGTCGAGAAGGAAGAACGCGGCAACAAAGGCGCCGCCCTGACCACCTTCATCAGCCTGGCTGGTCGCTACCTGGTATTGATGCCCAACAACCCGCGCGCCGGTGGCATCTCCCGCCGCATCGAAGGCGAAGAGCGCAACGAGCTGCGCGAAGCCCTGAACGGCCTCACCGTTCCCGGCGACATGGGCCTGATCGTGCGCACCGCCGGCCTGGGCCGCAGCAGCGAAGAAATGCAGTGGGACCTCGACTACCTGCTGCAGCTGTGGACCGCCATCAAGGAAGCGTCCCAGGATCGCGCCGCGCCTTTCCTGATCTACCAGGAAAGCAATGTCATCATCCGCGCCATCCGCGACTACCTGCGCCAGGACATCGGCGAAGTGCTGATCGACAGCATCGACGCCCAGGAAGAAGCCCTGACCTTCATTCGCCAGGTCATGCCGCAGTACGCCAGCAAGGTCAAGCTGTACGAAGACAGCGTGCCGCTGTTCAACCGTTTCCAGATCGAAAGCCAGATCGAGACCGCCTTCCAGCGCGTCGTCGACCTGCCGTCCGGCGGCTCGATCGTGATCGACCCGACCGAAGCCCTGGTGTCCATCGACATCAACTCGGCGCGCGCCACTAAAGGTAGCGACATCGAGGAAACCGCCCTGCAGACCAACCTGGAAGCGGCCGAGGAAATCGCCCGCCAACTGCGCCTGCGCGACATCGGCGGCCTGATCGTCATCGACTTCATCGACATGACCCCGGCCAAGAACCAGCGTGCCGTCGAAGAACGCGTGCGCGAATGCCTCGAAGCCGACCGCGCCCGTGTCCAGGTTGGCCGCATTTCGCGTTTCGGCCTGCTGGAAATGTCCCGTCAGCGCCTGCGTCCGTCGCTGGGCGAAAGCAGCGGTATCGTCTGCCCACGCTGCTCCGGCACCGGCATCATCCGTGACGTCGAGTCGCTGTCGCTGGCGATTCTGCGCCTGATCGAAGAAGAAGCGCTGAAAGACCGCACCGCCGAGGTTCGCGCCCAAGTGCCGATCCCGGTCGCGGCCTTCCTGCTCAACGAGAAACGCAACTCGATCACCAAGATCGAACTGCGTACCCGTGCGCGCATCATCATCCTGCCGAACGATCACCTGGAGACACCGCACTTCGAAGTCCAGCGCCTGCGCGACGACAACCCGGACGTGCTGAACAACCAGTCCAGCTACGAAATCGCCGCCGCCGAGACCGAAGAAGCGCCGCAGCCGACCGCCACCCGCACCCTGGTTCGTCAGGAAGCCGCTGTCAAGACCGCCCCGGCCCGCGCCAACGCACCGGTCCCGAGCGCTGAAGAACAGCCTGCCGCAACACCCGCCCCGGCCCCGGCCCCGAGCGCACCAGAACCAAGCCTGTTCAAAGGCCTGGTGAAGTCGCTGGTCAGCCTGTTCGCCGGCAAGGAAGAGCCTGCCGCAGCGCCAGCGGTCGCCGCCGAGAAGCCCGCTACTGAACGCCCTCAACGCAACGAAGAGCGTCGTAACGGTCGCCAGCAGAGCCGCAACCGAAACGGCCGTCGCGACGACGAACGCAAGCCGCGTGAAGAGCGTGCCGAGCGCGCCCCACGCGAAGAGCGCCAGCCGCGTGAGGAACGTGCACCGCGCGAGGAGCGTGTCGCCCGCGAAGAGCGCGCCCCACGCGAGGAGCGTCAACCACGCCAACCCCGCGAAGATCGCCGTGCCAACCGTGAAGAGCGGGTACGCGAACTGCGCGAACCGCTGGACGCCGCACCGACCGCGCGTGAAGAACGTCAGCCCCGAGAAGAACGCGCACCGCGTGAAGAGCGTGCGCCTCGCGAAGAACGTGCACCGCGTGAGGAACGCGCGCCACGTGAAGAGCGCGCTCCGCGTGAAGAACGAGCACCACGCGAAGAGCGGGCTCCGCGTGAAGAACGCGCTCCACGCGAAGAACGCGCCCCCCGTGAGGAGCGTGCGCCGCGCCCACCGCGTGAGGAGCGCCAGCCTCGCGCTAGCGAACAGGCTGCGGAGCAGGCCGAAGAGCAACTGCCGAACGAAGAGCAACTGCAGGACGAGCTGGAAGGTGCCGATGGCGAGCGCCCACGCCGCCGTTCGCGCGGTCAGCGTCGTCGCAGCAACCGCCGTGAGCGCCAGCGCAATGCCAACGGCGAGCTGATCGAAGGCAGCGAGGAAGAAGGCAGCGAAGAGCAGCCACAACAGCACCAGGCCACCGAGCTGGGTGCCGAACTGGCAGCCGGCCTGGCCGTCACCGCCGCGGTCGCCACCAGCAACATCAGCGCCACCGCCGAGGCCGAAGCCAATCAGCAGGCAGAGCGTGCCACCGCTGAAGTCGCCAGCACTGAAACCGTCGAAGCGCCTCAGGCTGCCGAGCAGGTTGAAGCAAGCGTCAAGGCTGAACAGGCTGAAGAAGTGGCGATTGCCCCTGCGGTCGAACAGCCAGTCAGCGAGCCGGTCGCTCCGGTTGAAGCCAGTGTCGAGCCGGCAGTGGAAGTCGCGCCACAGCCTGCGGTAGAAGAAGCCTCTGCGGTGGTTGTCGAAGCGCCGGCGGAAGTAGCCGCCGTTGAAGCACCTGCCGTCGAAGTCGAGCAGGCACCTGTGGTCGTTGAAGCGGCCCCGGTTGCCGAGCCCGTGGTCGAGGCCCCGGCGGTCGAAGCCCAGCCCGAAGTAGCGGCCGAGCCCGCCCCTGTGGTTTCCGAGCCAGCAGCGGCTGAAGCACCTGCTACCGTGATGCTGCCAAACGGCCGTGCACCGAACGACCCACGTGAAGTGCGCCGCCGCCGCCTCGAAGCCGAAGCAGCGGCCAAGGCTGCGCAAGAAGCGGCTGCGTCGGCTGGAGAGCCAGCGCTGGAAACCGCTGACGAGCAGAAGCCACACCACGGTTGATGCCATCGCCTGAGTGAAAAAGCCCCGCCAGTGCAAACTGGGCGGGGCTTTTTCTTGGGGAGCGTTTTGGTTTGAGGATGGATGCGCTTGTCGGAGGTTTTTCAGCGGCTTTGAGATCGAGCGCCGCCCGCGCGGCGCATCGCGAGCAAGGCTCGCTCCTACGCTTGTTTCGGGCCAATGAGTCCTGCGGGATTTGCGCGCGAGCGCTCTGTCACACGACGCAAGAAAGCGGTCACGTGCGCCTGTCACAGACATGTTTGGCCGTAAACAAGCGTAGGAGCGAGCCTTGCTCGCGATGCGCCGCGCGGGCGGCGCTCGATTTACCCACCACCTCTAAACCCAAGACAAGCGCAAGGCAACCCCAGCCCTCAGTAGAGGTTGGGCTCCATCTCCAACTCAACCCCAAACCGTTCGTAAATATCCGCTTGAATCCGTCGCGCCAGATCATGCAACTGCGCCCCACTTGCCTGGCCATGATTGACCAGCACCAGCGCCTGCAACCGATGCACGCCGGCATCCCCATCACGGTAGCCCTTCCAGCCCGCCTGTTCGATCAACCAACCCGCCGCCAGCTTGACCTGGCCATCGGCCTGGGCATACGCCACCACGCCTGGATGCTGTGCACGAATTCGCTCAGCCACCGCTGCGGGTACCACCGGGTTCTTGAAGAAGCTCCCGGCATTGCCAAGCTCGGCCGGATCAGGCAATTTCTCGCGACGAATGCTGCAGATCGCGTCGCTTATCGCTTGCGCAGTCGGCTGTTCGATGCCTTGCTCCGCCAGACGCTGGCGCACCGGGCCGTAATCCAGATGCGCCTGCAAGGCTCGGCTCAGGGCAAAGCGCACGCGCAAGATCAGCCAGCGGCCTGGGTTGCGCTTGAATACGCTGTCACGGTAGCCGAACGCGCATTCTTCCAGGGCAAAATCCCGCACCTCGCCGGTTTCCCGGTCGAGCGCGGTCAACCCAGCGAACACGTCCTTGATCTCGACGCCATAGGCACCCACGTTCTGAATTGGCGCCGCGCCAACAGTGCCGGGGATCAAGCTCAAGTTCTCAAGACCACTGAAACCCTTCGCCAACGTCGATTGCACGAAAGGATGCCAGGGCTCACCGGCCTCGGCCTCGACCACCACGCGACTGCCATCGTCCAGCAACACCCGCTGGCCGCGACTGGCCATGTGCAGCACCAGTGCGTCGATGTCGCGGGTCAGCAGCAGGTTACTGCCTCCCCCCAGAACGAACACCGGCACGTTACACTGCTGCGCCTCGGCCAACGCCGCGCGCACTTCGGCATCGCTGTGGGCCTGGACAAAATATCGTGCCTTCACGTCGATGCCGAAGGTGTTGTAGGCCTTGAGCGATACCTGCTCCTGCCAATGCGCCGTCATAACCGCCCCTTGATTTCCACGACCAGCTCGCGGCATGCCGCTTCGATCAGGTCCAGCACGCGCTCGAAACCTTCTGCCCCACCGTAGTAAGGGTCTGGCACTTCGTCGAGCTCAGCACCGTAGCGGCGCAGGAACAGGTCCAGCTCGCCTTTTGCCGTATGCGGACGCAGGGCGCGCAGGTGGCTGAGGTTGCTTTCATCCATGGCCAGAATCAGGTCGTACTCGGCGAAATGCGCCGCCTTCACCTGCTGCGCACGTTGCCGCGACAGGTCGTAGCCACGCGCCAGCGCCGCCTTGCTGGTGCGGCTGTCAGGGGCTTTGCCCACATGCCATTCAGCCGTGCCGGCCGAGGCCACGTGCACCTGGTCGGCCAGGCCAGCGGCCCGCAGTTGATGGCGTAGCACCCCTTCGGCGGTTGGCGAACGGCAGATGTTGCCCAGGCAGACGAACAGAACGCGCATCAGGCCTCCAGCAAGCGCCGGACGCGCTCCAGGTCTTCAGGGGTATCCACACCCACCGCTGGCGCTTCGATCGCATCTTCGACGTGAATACGCACGCCATGCCACAGGGCGCGCAGCTGTTCCAGTGCCTCGGTCTGCTCAAGCCAGCATGGGCCCCAGCTGACGAAGTCCTGGAGGAAGCCCACGCGGTAGGCGTACATGCCAATATGGCGGCGGTAAGGCACGCTCTCGGGCAGTCGATCGCGGTCCTTGGCGAAAGCATCGCGAGCCCACGGCAGTGGCGCGCGGCTGAACGTGAGGGCCAGCCCGTTCTTGTCGCTGACCACCTTGACCGCGTTGGGATTGAACACCGCCTGCGGCTCGTGGATCGGCTCTGCCAGGGTGGCAATGCCCGCTTCCGGATGGGCCGCCAGGTTAGCCGCCACCTGGTCGATGATCACCGGGGGAATCAGCGGCTCGTCGCCTTGCACGTTGACCACGATGGCATCGGCAGGCAGTCCCAGGTGGGCCGCCACTTCGGCCAGACGGTCGGTGCCGGACTCGTGGTCGGCACGGGTCATCAGCACTTCGGCGCCGAATGCCTGGCAGGCTTCGACGATACTGCTGTCGTCGGTGGCGATCACCACGCGGTTGGCACCGCTCTTGCGGGCCTGTTCCCAGACGTGCTGGATCATCGGCTTGCCGGCGATCGGCAACAGCGGTTTGCCCGGAAGGCGCGTGGAGCGCAGGCGGGCCGGAATGACCACGGTGAAGTTCAGGCTCATTTGTCCAGACGCTCGTCGTCGGTCAGGGTGCGAGCCTCGCTCTCCAGCATAACCGGGATGCCATCGCGGATCGGGTAGGCAAGGCCTGCACCTTTGCTGATCAGCTCGGTCTTGTCGGCGCTGAGCTTGAGCGGGCCCTTGGTGATCGGGCAAGCCAGGATGTCGAGCAGTTTGGTGTCCATGGAAAGCGTCCTTGAGGCCAGGTGGCCGTGTGTTGAATAAGGGCTCAGGGCTGGGGCAGCAAGCGCTGCAGCTGGCCGTCGAACCAGCCGACGAACGCTGGCGAGGGCTGCGCCTCGACGGTGAGGTACCACCAGTCATCCGCTGCGAAGGCCCGGCATTTGACCGCATCTTTCTCGGTCATGACCAGCGGCAACGGCGGGCTGAAGGCCAGGCTTTCAGCGCTGAACTGCGCGTGGTCAGCGAAAGGATGCGGCACCGGCTGCCAGTTTAGCCCTAGGAGGGTGTTGAAGAAACGTTGGGGGTTGCCGATGCCCGCCACGGCGTGCAGTGCCTGGCCGGCAGGGAAATGGTCCAGCGCACGACGCTCGCCACTGCGCAGGTTGACCAGCGCAGAGGGCTGCAGGCTGAAGGCGAAACCACCCTCGCGGTCAGCGCTGGCGCCGTTGAGCAGCACCGCATCGGCCGCCTGCAGGCGCTCGGCTGGCTCGCGCAAGGGCCCAGCCGGCAAGCAGCGGCCATTGCCCAGGCCACGGGCGGCGTCGATCAGCACCAGTTCCAGGTCGCGGGCAAGGCGGTAGTGCTGCATGCCGTCGTCGCACAGGATCAGGTCCAGTGGTTCGCTGGCCAGCAGCGCCTGCACGGCGCGGGAGCGGTCTGGGTCGATCATCAACGGCACGCCTGTGCGCTGGACGATCAGCAACGGCTCGTCGCCGGCCTGTTCGGCACTGTGCTCGGCGCTGACGCGCCACGGCAACTGCGGCGGCTTGGCGCCATAGCCACGGCTGACCACGCCGACCTTGAGCCCGCGCTGGCGGCAGTGGTCGATCAACCACAGAATCATCGGTGTCTTACCGGTACCGCCGACGGTGATGTTGCCCACCACGATGACCGGCACCGGCGCACGGTAGCTGGGGCTTTCGCCGCTGAGAAATCGCGCGCGCTTGCCCACCACCACACGCCGGTACAAGGCTTCGAGCGGGCGCAGCAGGGCCAGGGCCGGGTGCCCGGCATACCAGGCCGCGAGCAGACGGTCAGCGAAGGCCATCAAGGCGTCCCCTGGGCAGCCTCGACAGTGGTCATGCGCAGGTGGCTGAAACCGAGCTTACCGGCAGCATCCATCGCAGTGACCACGGCCTGGTGCGGGGTTTTGCCATCGGCGCTAATGGCCAGTGGCAACGTAGTGTCACCACCGGATTCGCGCTCGATGGCCTCGGTCAGGGTGGCCAGGTCGCTCTTGGGCAGCAGGTGGTTGTTCACCGAGTACACGCCATCGGCACTGATGGTGATTTCCACCAGTTTGTCCTGGTCGGCTGGTGGCTGCTCTGCACTGGCGGCCTCGGGCAGTTCGACCCGCAACTGGGTTTCGCGGGTGAAGGTGGTGGTGACGACGAAGAACAGCAGCAGCACGAACACCACGTCGATCAGCGACGCGAGGTTGATGTCGACGTTCTCCCGCTGGCGATTGCGCCGGAACTTCACGCCTTGCCTCCAGCCACTTCCACTTCGCGGTCGCCCTGGATCACTTCCACCAGCTTGATCGCTTCCTGCTCCATGCCGACCACCAGCTCATCGATGCGGCGCAGCAGGAAGCGATGGAAGAACACTGCCGGAATACCGACCATCAGGCCCGCAGCGGTGGTGACCAGGGCCTTGGAGATCCCCCCGGCCAACACGGCAGCATTGGCGGTCATCTGCGAGCCCATGAAGGCACTGAAGATGTCGATCATGCCCAACACGGTGCCCAGCAGGCCGAGCAGCGGAGCCATGGCGGCGATGGTGCCCAAGGTGCTGATGTAGCGCTCCAGTTCGTGGATGACGCGCGAGGCGGCTTCCTCGATGCACTCTTTCATGATTTCGCGGCCATGGCGGGAGTTGGCCAGGCCTGCGGCGAGGATTTCACCCAGCGGCGAGTCGGCGCGCAAGGCCTTGAGCTTGTCACTGGTAAGCTGTTTGTCCTTGATCCAGATCCACACCTGGCCCAACAGGTGCGGCGGAGTGACACGGCTGGCGCGCAGGGTCCACAGGCGCTCGACGACGATAGCCATGGCGGCGATGGAGCTCAGAATGATCGGCAGCATCATCCAACCGCCGGACTTGACCAATTCCCACACAGTAAACGCCCCTTCGGAAAAAGGCCGCCACTCTACCATAGGACCGGAGGGGGCTCATCTGCCGGAGGTCAGGGAATTGTGCCGACGGCACTGGCCCTATCGCCGCCAAGCCGTCTCCCACAGGCATCAGCGCGGTACCTGGCTGGATGGCGAGGGGGCTGCCGCACGCCAGAAACGCCGCTGCGCACGCAGGCCCTCTACCCCACCGCGATGCCCCAGGCGCAAGCGCAATGCCCCCTCCACCGCCGTATCATGGATCACCACGCCATGGCGCCGGTAGCGTTCGATCACCTGCGGGTGCGGATGGCCAAACCCATTGTTGCGCCCTCGCGAAATCAACACGCCACGCGGCTTGGTGGCCTTGATGAAAGCCTCGGTGGACGACGTGCGGCTACCGTGATGGGGCGATTGCAACCAGTCGATGTCGGGCTGCTCGCTGGCGGCCAGCCAGGCACGCTCGGCACCCGCCTCCATGTCACCCGCCAAAAGCAGCCGCTCGCCTTGCGCCTCGACCAGTAGCACGCAAGAGCGGTCATTGCTGCCTTGCGCCTCGGGCCATCGCCACAGCGAAAAGCGCACGCCATCCCATTCCCAGCGCTCATCGCTGACGCAGGGCTGCGCTCCAGACAGCGCCTGTGCCTCTCCCGCCAGCAGGCGCCCGATGGGCAACCCGCGCGCCACAGCCTGCGCGCCACCGGCGTGGTCGGCATGGGCATGGCTGATCAGCATCATGTCCAGGCGGCTCACCCCCAGCTTGCGCAGGGTCGGCAGCACCACCCATTCACCCAGGTCGCTGTCACCGCGTGCCGGCCCTGCATCGTACAGAAGGCTGTGGGTTCGGGTTCGCAGCAGTACCGCCAACCCTTGGCCGACATCCAATTGCCAGACCTCCACCTGCCCCTGCGGCACCTGCTCTGGCGGTACCCACAAGGCCAGCAGCATCAACCCACCCAAGCCACGCAGTGGCACGCCTCTGGGCAACAACACCAGCAGTGCCCCGCCCGCCACCAACAGCCATGCCCACAGGGGCAATGCAGCGGGCATCCAGGCAGAACGCCAACCCGCCACCTTGCCCAAAAGCCAGAAGAGCAGCTCCAACAAGCCACCCGCCAGCCACAGCAAGCCCTCGCCCACACTGCCCAATGGCAGCAGCAGCGTGCCGAGCAACGCCAGCGGCAACACCGTCAGGCTGATCAAGGGCACTGCAAAGAGGTTGGCCAGGGGCGCACTCAGGCTGACCGGCAGCCCTGTGGCGAGCAACACTGGCAGCAGGCCAATGGCGATTACCCACTGCGCACGGGTCCAGGCTTGCCAGGGTCGCCAGCCACCCAGACGTGCGCTGAAGCAGTAAATGAGTACGGCCACCGCGGCGAAAGACAACCAGAACCCGGGCAACAACGCAGCCAATGGCTCGAACAACAGCACCGCGATGAGCGCCAACAGCAAGGGTATCCCGGAACCGATGTGGCGGAAGCGCAGGCGCCAGGCCAGTACCACGGCCAACATCAAACAGGCTCGCTGCACCGGCACGCCCCACCCCGCCAGCCCGCCATACCCCAGCGCCGCCGCCATGGCCAGGCCACAGGCCCACGGCAGCCAAGGCTGGCGATGAGGCCAGAGCCCCCAGCGCGCCAGCCCGGCGACCAACCCGTACAGCAGGCCGGCCACCAGACCGATGTGTTGCCCGGAGATGACCAGCAAGTGCACCGTGCCCGTGGCCTGCAAGGTTTGCCAATCGTCCCGGGCCAATGCCGCTCCATCGCCCAACACCAAGGCAACCAGCGCGGCTTCACGGCCCTGTGCCTGGACCGCGAGCAGCCGCTGACGCAGTTGGTCGCGCCAACTGCCCGCTACGGACGACAGCTTCTCGCCGGCCTTGACCGTGCCGGTTGCGCCGATCCGTCGGGCCAACAGGCTTGCCTCGCGGTCCGGGCCATGGGGGTTGAGCAAGCCTGTCGGACGCTGCAAGGTCACGGCCAGACGCCAGTGTTCGCCCGCGCGCAGCGGCGGACCGTCGAACCAGCTCAGTTGCAGACGGGTCGGTAACTCGGCTCGGCGCGAGAGTGGCTGCGACAACTCAAAACGCACGCCTTGCGCGGTGCGAGTCGGCAACCCGACCACCCTGCCCTCCAGCCATAACGTACGGCCATCGAGCTGCGGCGCCAACCGATCATCCAGGGCCTGCTGGGCCGACCAGCAGGCCCAGCACACGCCCAGCAGAAAACAGGCGACCGGCCACCACCGAACACACAGGCAGCCCAAGCCACAGCACAGCAACAGCAATAGCCAGCCGACCGACGGCAAGGCCGGCAGAAACCCCAGGCACAACAGCCCAATGGCGAGCGCAAGCATCCCTTTGCGCATGAGATAGAGCTCCAGAAGCGAAAATACCTTCTGAGGCATAGACGAATTGGCGCCTGAGCTTGCTCAACAATTGTCACAAACTCTGAACAAGGCAGAGATGGAATCAGGGCATACTGCCTTCATCAACGCCCCGGGAGCCTACATGCCGCGCCGACTTTTCAAACGCTACATGCCGGACCCGACCAGCATTCGGGAACACAAGTCCTTACGCTTTTTCGGCAAGCTGCTGCATGACCCGAACCTCTGGCACCTGAACCGCCACTCGGTGGCGCGGGCCATGGGGGTTGGCCTGTTCGCGGCGCTCATTCCCATTCCCATGCAAATGCTGCTGGCAGCCAGCCTGGCCATTCCGGTGCGCGGCAACCTGCCGATCGCGGTCAGCCTGGTGTGGCTGACCAACCCGCTGACCATGCCGCCGGTGTTCTTCGTCACCTACATGACCGGTGCCTGGTTGCTGCAGACACCGGCACGCACGCTGCCCGACGACCTGACCTTCGAATGGATCACCGACCAGCTGTCGACCCTCTGGCAGCCCTTCCTGCTGGGTTCGGTGGTATGCGGAATCGTCCTCGGCATCCTTGCCTACTTCACCACCATGGCCTACTGGCGCTGGTGGGTGGGCCGGCAGTGGCGCCGCCGCCAATGCCGGTGCAAGGCCTCAGGCGCGCATGCCGCGGCCGCTGACCAGCAGGCGAACGCACACCACGTAGAGCACTGCGGTGGCGACCAGCATGAAGGTGATCGCCGTGCCAATGCTGATGTCCGACACCCCTAGGATGCCGTAGCGGAACGAGTTGACCATGTGCAGCACCGGGTTGGCCAGCGACACGGTCTGCCAGAACGGCGGTAGCAGGTTGATGGAGTAGAACACCCCACCCAGGTAGGTCAGCGGCGTCAGCACGAAGGTCGGGATGATCGAGATATCGTCGAAGTTGCGCGCAAACACCGCATTGACGAAGCCCAGCAGCGAGAAGATGGTCGCGGTCAGCAACACCACCACCACCGTCACCCCCAAGTGATGGACCTGCAAATGGGTGAAGAACAACGACAGGATGGTCACGATCACACCCACTGCCAGGCCCCGCAGCACGCCACCCAGCACGTAGCCGACCAGAATGGTGTGCGGCGAAACCGGCGACACCATCAGCTCTTCGATGGAACGCTGGAACTTGCTGCCGAAGAAGCTCGACACCACGTTGCCGTAGGAGTTGGTGATCACCGACATCATGATCAAGCCCGGGACGATGTACTCCATGTAGGTGAACCCGCCCATGTCGCCGATCTGCCGACCGATCAGGTTACCGAAGATAACGAAGTACAGGACCATGGTGATCGCAGGCGGCAGCAGGGTCTGCGGCCAGATGCGCAGGAAGCGCCGTACTTCGCGGTAGACGATGGTGTTCAGGGCGACCCAGTTGGTGCGCAGTTCCACACTCATACGGCCACCTTCGACAGGTTCTTTTCCACCAGGGACACGAACAGCTCCTCGAGTCGGTTGGTCTTGTTGCGCAGGCTCTGCACCTCGATGTTCTGCAGCGCCAGCTGGCCGAACAGCGCGGTGATGCCAATATCCTTGTCCACCTGCACCTCCAGGGTGTGCGGGGTCAGCAAGCGGCAGGGGTATCCTTGCAATGTCGGTGCGCTGGCCAGGTCTTGCTTGAGGTCCAGCACGAAAGTCTCGACGTGCAGCTTGCCCAGCAACTGGCGCATGCTGGTGTTCTCGACGATGGTGCCGTGGTCGATGATGCCGATGTTGCGGCACAGCTGCTCGGCTTCTTCGAGGTAGTGAGTGGTCAGGATGATGGTGATGCCCTTCTGGTTGAGCTCGGTGAGGAAGCTCCACATCGAGCGGCGCAGCTCGATGTCCACACCTGCGGTCGGCTCGTCGAGAATCAGCAGACGCGGCTCATGGATCAACGCGCGGGCGATCATCAGACGGCGCTTCATGCCGCCGGACAGCGAACGCGACTGCACGTCACGCTTGTCCCACAACCCCAGTTGGGTCAGGTACTTTTCGGCGCGCTCCTTGGCCACCTTGGGCGGGATGCCGTAGTAACCGGCCTGGGTCACGACAATGTCGAAGGTCTTTTCGAACTGGTTGAAGTTGAATTCCTGGGGGACCACGCCCAGGCAGCGCTTGAGCGCCGCTGGCTCGCGGTCCAGGTCATGGCCGAACACGCTCACCGTGCCACTGGTCTTGTTGACCAGGGTCGAGAGGATGCCAATGGTGGTGGACTTGCCAGCACCGTTGGGGCCAAGCAAGGCGAAGAAGTCACCTTCGGCGACGTCAAGGTCGATGCCCTTGAGGGCCTGGAAGCCGTTGCCGTAGGTCTTGGTCAGCTGTCGGATGGACAGGGCGGAACTCATAGCGGGTCACGTACCGAGTGAAAAGGTCAGGACACGCCAGGGCAGGTCACTGGCGCAGTGAGTGCGGCCATGGTGCAAGGCCTGGCCGCACAAGTACAGTCATGTCTATTGATAGTGACTATCGAAGCGGCATCAAGTCAGCGCAGTCATCACCGCGGCCTGGTAGGCGGGCCGCTGTTTCAGGCGCGCGTACCAAGCCTCCAGATGGCGCATTTCCGGGCGCTCGATAGGCATTTCGAACCAGGCATAGATGAAGCAACCCAGTGGGATGTCACCCATGCCGATCTGGTCACCGGACAGGTATGGCTGGTGGGCCAGGGTCTGGTCGGCGATCGACAGCAGTTCGGCACATTGCTTGTGCGCCGCATTGATCGCCACCCAGTCGCGCTGGTCTTCGGGGGTGCGCAGCAGGCCCCAGAACAATGGGCGGAACGGGCCGGCGAAGGATGAGGTGGTCCAGTCCATCCATTTGTCCGCCAGGGCGCGCTGGTGCGGGTCGTCCAGGTACCAGCCCTGCTCTGCACCGTATTCTGCGCACAGGTAGCGGACGATGGCGTTGGATTCCCACAGGGTCAGGTCGCCGTCTTCGAGCAGGGGCACCAGGCCATTGGGGTTGCGAGCCCGGTAGTGCGGCTCGTTGACCACGCCGAAGGCACCGCCGGCATCGATGGACTCGAAATCAAGGCCCAGCTCATGGGCGATCCACAGCGCCTTGCGCACATTGCTCGAATTCTTGCGGCCCCAGATCTTCAGCATGGCAACGTCCTTATGAATGCGGGAGGGGCACAGTCTACTCCAGACCTTCGCCGCCTGTACCGGCCCTTTTGCGGGTAAACCCGCTCCTACAGGATCGCCCCAACCTTCAGGCCATCGATATTCCTCTAGGAGCGGGTTTACCCGCGAAAGAGCCGGCACAGGCAAACAAACAACTGAAACTCCCACCGCCACACCCTGTCACTGTTGTGAACCTGTCGTTCACAGCGATGCGTCTAAGCTATCTGGGACGGCTCAAGCCCCTGGTTCCAAGGAGGACCGATTATGTTGCTGTTGTGGTTGGTGGTGCTGGTGATCGGCGCAGCGTACCTCACGCATCGGCGCTTGGCGCCCTTGCAGATTCTCGGCACCATGGCGGCCTATGTGCTGCTGATGAGCATTTTCAGCAGCGCACCTGGCTGGCTGCTGGCGCTACTGTGGATCGTGCTGGCCCTGAAGACTGCCCTGGTTGCACTGCCGGAATGGCGGCGCAAGGTATTCACCGGCCCGGTGTTCAAATGGTTCAAACGGACCCTGCCGCCGATGTCGCAGACCGAACGCGAAGCCATCGAAGCCGGCACCGTCTGGTGGGACGGCGAACTGTTCAGCGGCCGCCCCGACTGGGGCACCCTGCTTGCCTACCCAGCGCCCAGGTTGACCGAAGAAGAACAGGCATTCATCGATGGCCCTGCCGAAACGCTTTGCGCCATGGTCAGCGACTGGCAGATCGGTCAGGACATGGACCTGCCGCCCCAAGCCTGGCAGTACATCAAGGAACAGGGCTTCTTCGCCCTGATCATCCCCAAGGAATACGGCGGCAAAGGCTTCTCGGCCTACGCCCACTCGCAGGTAGCCATGAAGCTCGCCACCCGCAGCGGCGACCTGGCCTCGACGGTGATGGTGCCCAACTCGCTGGGCCCCGCCGAACTGCTGCTGCATTACGGCACCGACGAGCAACGCAACCACTACCTGCCGCGCCTGGCACGCGGCGACGAGATCCCATGCTTCGCCCTCACCGGCCCGCTGGCCGGCTCCGATGCCGGCGCGATGCCCGACACCGGCATCATCTGCAAAGGCCAGTGGAACGGCGAAGAAGTGCTCGGCCTGCGCCTGAACTGGGAGAAGCGCTACATCACCCTCGGCCCCGTCGCGACGTTGCTTGGGCTGGCATTCAAGGCCTATGACCCGGACCATCTATTGGGTGAAGAGACAGCACTGGGCATCAGCCTGGCCCTGATCCCCACCGACACCGCTGGGGTCGAAATCGGCAGACGCCACCTGCCTCTGGGCGCTGCCTTCATGAACGGCCCCAATAGCGGCAAGGATGTGTTCGTACCGCTGGACTTCCTGATCGGCGGCCAGGCCATGCTCGGCAAGGGCTGGATGATGCTGATGAACTGCCTGTCGGTGGGCCGCTCGATCTCGCTGCCGGCCGTTGGCACCGGTGCGGCCAAGTACACCAGCCTGGTCACCGGCCAGTACGCCAACATTCGCGAACAGTTCAACGTGCCATTGGCAGCCTTCGAGGGCATTCAGGCGTCGCTGGCGCGCATTGGCGGCAACGCCTGGCTGATGGACAGTGCCCGACTGCTGACAGCAAAGGCCGTGGACCTGGGGGAAAAACCCTCGGTGCTGTCGGCGATCCTCAAGTACCACCTGACCGAGCGTGGCCGCGAATGCATCCAGCACGCCATGGACGTGCACGGTGGCAAGGGCATCATCATGGGGCCGAACAATTACCTGGGCCGCAACTGGCAAGGGGCGCCGATCTTCATCACCGTCGAAGGCGCCAACATCCTTTCGCGCAACCTGATGATCTTCGGTCAGGGCGCCATTCGCTGCCACCCGTTCGTGCTCAAGGAGATGGCCCTGGCCGGCCGGGAAGACAGTGACCAGGCACTGAAGGAATTCGACGACCTGCTGATGAAACACATCCTGTTCGCCGCCGGCAACGCCGCCAGTACGCTGATACTCGGGCTGGGGCTAGGGCGCCTGGAGAAAGTACCGGGCGATACGTTGAGCCAGGGCTACTTCCGCGCCCTCAATCGCCAGGCTGCCGCCTTTGCTCTACTGGCGGACCTGTCGATGATGCTGCTTGGCGGTGCGCTCAAGCGCCGCGAACGCCTGAGTGCACGCCTGGGCGATGTGCTGAGCTACCTGTATCTGTCCAGCGCCGCACTCAAGCGCTACCACGACCTGGGTTCGCCAGGACACATGCAGCCCTTGCTGCGCTGGGCCATGGAAGAAAGCCTGGGCCAGGCCGAGGAAGCCCTGGATCAGTTGCTCGACAACTTCCCTAACCGGTTTGTCGGCTGCGCGCTGCGCGTGCTGGTGTTCCCGTTCGGCCGCCGTCATACAGGGCCGAGCGATGAATTGGATGCCGAAGTGGCGGCACTGATCGGGCGCAGCAAAGGCGACCCGGCGCTGGAAGCGTTGTTGGCCGGCTGCTTCCGACCACACGCCAAAGACGACCCTGTGGCAGCACTGCAGCGGGCCTGTGATCTACTTGATGAAGTAGGGCCATTGCGCAAGGTGCTGCATCAGGCAATCAAGGAGGGAAAGGTGCAAACGGCGCTCGGTCAATCGGTGATCGACGCGGCAGTCGAATGCGGCGTGCTTCAACCCGGCTCGGCACAACGGCTGCGCGAAGCAGAGCAAGCCTGCCGCGCAGTGATTGATGTGGACGCTTTCGACAAGGGGCAGTTGCTACCGCAAGCGGGTAAGGTGCGCTAGGCGATAACCCCATTCAGGTGCCAGGGCGGCGCTTGGCCAAGAGGCAGCGTCATCCGCGTGCCTCCCCGGCACGCCCCCGCACCTTGCAATCACCGATACTCATATGCCGGGGTGAGATCCGTTCAGGCGCTGGGCGGCGAGCTGGAAAGTCTGACGTAACAATCGATTTGATGGTCCGCCAGGACATCAGCCTGACGGGAAGGTCCGGCCTTTTTTGCAATCACCTCCACACCTAGCGCCTCACTGATGAAATCGCCAACGGCATAGGTGTTCAAGAGATAGCTGTATTCGGTACGGTTAAGCGACGCGGGTCTGTGAGTGGTACGCAGTGTAATGGAGGATAGGACAGTCCAGTCGTCTGGGGCTGGTCTGTAGACCAACTTGATGGTCGTGGCAGAAGGGATGTCACTCATCTCGATTTTGCTGTGGTTGGCGACAATTGTCTTGCTGACGCTTTCGCCGCTTCCTTCTGCCGGCAAGTTGAGTCCAACGCTATCGTTGCTGCCATTCCAGAAGATGATAGAACCGCTCTGCTTTAGGGTGTTGTCGTTTGCCATGGTGCTGATCTCGCGCAGAAAATTGTATGCCCTCGACACCGGCCATCACCTGTTGAAGGACCGCATCGTTGACTCAGGCTTGAATCTAAATCAGCGGCGACAGGCACGCACCTGGCAGAAATGATAGGTCGGCACACATCATGGGCAGACAGGCGGCTGGTCCGGCGGACGTTCCACAATAGGCCTACAACCGGCGTATACTTCTGCCTTGTTTGAATTACCCTCAAGGATCACACGATGGCCAACCCCCACCTGGAATACCACCTGCAACTGCTGCATCACCTGCGCACCATCTTGGTGGCACTGGGTGAGGCCGAGCAGGTACCGGAGGAAAGCCACGGCCTGTTCCTCGAACGCTTCGACGAACTGCTGACCCTGCTGCCGAAAGACCCGTTGCAAAGCCAGTACCTGGGCCAGGACCTGATCTGCCAGGTGATCCAGCGCTACCCGCAAATTGCTCACCTGGTTCCGCGCGACCTGTTGTGGTTCTTCGGCGGCGACTGCCTGCACTTCATGCCTGACCCAGAGCTGGAGCTTTACCAACAGCTGGAAGAACGCCGTTACGAGGCTGAACAGAACGGCGAAGCCTTTGACTGGAACCAGCATAAGCAGTTGCTGAGCCAAGCTGGCGGGAACCTCCAACACTGAGTCTGTGCATCTAACCACGTCGACCGACCGGCGTGGTTCGCTGCGCCGTCCCGGTTTTTGTCCATCGCTCCTGCATCCATTGTTGAATTGCCCTACAGCCTCGGCCCGCCTCCCCTGAATATCCTGCCGACCGAACATTCAGATGCATGTTCGAACGCCTCCCAACACCAGGATATAAACAATGAAACGGACCCTTATCGCTCTCGCCATGAGCCTGGCGAGCACTGCAGCATTTGCAAACACTGGCAACATCAACTTCCACGGCACCATCACCCCAGGCGGTACCTGCCCTATCGAAGTGGTCGAACCGGGCACTGGCGGTGGTCTGCCTCGCGTCGTGATCGGTAGCTATCACCCAAGTTTCTTCGACAAGGTCGGCAAGCAAACACGCCCTATTCCGTTCGCCCTGCGCCTTACCCCTGGTACTTGCACCATCGCCGCTGGCGAACAGGGCTATGTCACCTTCTCGGCGATCTACGGCCCCGAAGGCACCGACCTCTACGCACTGCGCCCAGGCGGCACCAGCGGGCTGGCACTGGCCATTCAGGACAAGAGCCTGACCAACCTGGCCCCGGACAAGGAATCGGTCGCCTACCTGCTCGATGTTGCAAAACCCACCGACATGCTGTTCTACGCCATGTATCAGTCCACCGCAGCTACCGTAACTGAAGGCGACGCGGCATCGGAAGTCACCTTCCTCGTGGACATCAAGTAATCCGTTGCACTCCAGGCGCGTCCGCGAATGCACCTGGAGTCCCCTGCGAAATGCAGCAGAGAGACATGCCCATGCCCCGCCCCAACTCCTTTGCCTCCAGGCTTGCCATGGCAATCGGCACCTGCTTTGCCTTGCTCGTCCAAGCCAGCGCCCACGCTGCCCTGACCATCAGCTCTACCCGAGTGATCCAGCCCAGCGACCGTCAAAGCACCAGCATCGTGGTCGCCAACCCCAGCCAACGCCCTTACGCGGCCCAGGCCTGGATCAATACCGAGGCCGACGACAGCACCACCGCAGTCCCCCTGATCGCTTCACCTGCCCTGTTCCGCATCGATCCGACCGGCGAACAGACGGTTCAACTCAACCGCCTGCCCAATGATCTGCCCAACGACCGTGAGTCGGTGTTCTACTTCAATCTGCAGGAAATTCCGCAGGCAGACGATAAGCCGAGCAATAGCCTGACCATCGCCCTGCGGACCCGCATCAAGGTCTTCTACCGCCCCACCCAACTCAAGGGCCGTCCACAAGACTACCTGCAAAGCCTGGCCTGGTCGGTGCAAACGCTGGACGGCAAGCCTCACCTGGTGGTCGACAACCCATCTCCGTACTACTTCACCTTCAACCAGCTCACCTTGCACAGCGCCAAGGGCAGCGAAAAAATCGATGCCAGGAAGATGGCTATCCCCATGGGCAGACAAACCTACCCACTCAAAGCTGCAACCGTGCAGGACGGCCTGAAGGTCCAGTTCACAACCATCAATGACTACGGCGGCCTCACGCCCGAATTGTCGCGCCCAGTGGGGCGCCTGTGAATGCACTCAAGGGATCAGCTTGGGGCTGTAGAGCGGGAAGTCGACCCATGTGGTACCGCCGTCAAAACTGACCTGGACATGGAAGGTGAACGCCTCGCCTCTGCGCAGCGTTTCAAGATAGGCCCTGGGCAGGGTCACTTCCTTGTTCGCGCCAATGCCCTGCCTTACTTGCGCCTGCGTGACTGCATGGGCGGTCAGGACATTGTAGGGGCGCGCATCCGCCCCACTCTGAAGCACCCCGGTCACCGTGATGTTGACCCGCTGCCCTACGGCAATCCCCCTCCATGTCCCCAGGCTGACAGGCACCTGCTGTGGCGCTGAGCCGAGGCTGAAGCCGCTGGAATTGGCCCCTTCGAGCGCGACTCTGGGCAATCCCCCCGTAGCAAATTCGATCACTTTCAGGCTGCATGGCACACTTGCGAAATCTTGTTTTCCATCGTTCACCACATATCTGACTTCCAGCGTGCGCTTGCTGTACGCCAATACATTAGGCTCTGGAATCAAAAACCGGTCATTCGTTCCCGGTTGCGGCTCGGACGAGGTGTAGTAACCATGGTCACCCGGCGCCCCCCACTGCACGGTGATCCGCTCGTCCGGATAGATCACCGCATCTGCCGGTACGATGACCACCAACGGGTCGGCATAATCATCCAACCTCATGGAAAGGTCGCCCTCGGCACCAACGGCCTGGGGCACCTCGATCCACGGCAGGCTTCTGGGAATGGGCGTGGCATCCACCTCCAGCACTGCCGGCCTGGAGCGCGCACTGAGGTTACCCGCACGGTCGCGAATCTGGTAATGAACATAGCGCTGCCCATCGCCGCGGGCCCTGACATCATCCCCTGGTATCGACAGGTAAATCGTCTTGTCAAGGTCTTGCCTGGTGACAATGCGCTCACTTAGCCGATCATTGGCGAACGGCTGATCATCCCAATACAAGGTGATGACATCACCCACAGCGGGCGCATCGTAAGGGGGCAACTCAGCAAGTACAACATCCTCGTGCTGCTCCAGATAGCGCGCCGTTAACCCTTCGCGCAGGACCGCCTCATCGAAAAGCAGAAGTCCCTCAGCACTGCCGAGCACTGGCGGCACTTTGTCTATCGTCACTATCAACACTTGGGAAGGTGTAATGACACTATTGAAACCCTGCACCTCGTACGATACTTCTGCCCGGCCATGCTGCAGTACGGAAACCGGGGCCTCAACGAACAGGTCCGCTTCGGCAATCGGAGCCTCCCATCGCTTTTCATCAACCAGCGCATCGTTCCAGTACAGCCGAAGCATTTCCGGGGTGGCCGGTGTCGGGTTGGAGATCGGCCACATGGGCACTGTAATCTTCAAGGGCTGACCTAGGATTGAAAGCGGCAGCAGGTTTGGCTCGCCGTCAGGAATATCCTCCAACGCATCTGGCGCGTCTGGCGGGGCAAGCAACTTGGTCTGGAAAAAGCCAGGCCACAGTGCGCTCAGCCAACCCAGCGCCCGCTTTAGAATCATGCGCATTACACCACCCTCTTTTTGCCAGCCACAAAAAAGGAAGGCCCAGGCCTTCCTTCGTCTTGATACTTACCAGCTGTAATGGAGCCCTACATTCGCCCCCCACGGCTGTTCGATCTTCTCCCCGTTGGAGTAGTCGAAGTCGGCATGCAGCTGCATGCGATCATTCAGATTGATGGCGACGCCCATTCCCAGTTCTGCCCGTGACCCTGACAAGTCGTTGTCGAACCGATGGTCATTCACCTTCACTTCATTGTTGCGAATGAACTCATGCACGTAGGCAAGCCGTACATAAGGCTGGACCTGCTGGCCATTACCAAGCTGCAGAGTACGCCCGACAGTTGCCCCCGCCTTGCCCAGCACCGACCGCGCATCATCACCACGCGCTTGCAGCCCATTGTCCAGGTGATAGTCCTTTCCCTGGATCGATACCACCGACCATTGGGTATAGGGCTCCACGAAGTAGCCTTGGCCCAGGTCGATATTGCGCCCGAATTCAGCAGAGGCACCCACGCCCACGTTGTTGAAATCGCCCTTGCTGCGCTTGCCGTCGCTCATTTCGACCTTGGCGCTGTTATCGAAGCGGTTGGCTTTCACCACGCCGTCGAAGTAGTAACCGCTCTGGGCATCCAGCCAAGTGGTATAGAGCCCGACGTAATAACTTTTGACCTCGGCAGAACTCCCACGGATCAGGTCCAGGTCCGACGAACTGTGACCCGCCATCACCCCGACCAGCCACTGGCCATCGCCAACCGGCAGCGGCGCATCGGCACCGATCGAAAAGCCGCGCTGAACTTGGCTATAGGGGCTGCCGGCACTGTCCGATACGTTGTACTTGTTGCCGTAGGCGCGCATCCAGGCGCCCGATTTACGTTCATCCAGGCGCAACTCGCCCATGCGGCTGCGCAGCGTCGTCAACTCGCCGTACCATACGGTGGGTGCAGTATTGAACAGCGCCAACGCCGATGCGGTACCAGGGCTGATGATCTTGCGCGAACCGTCAAGGTACCAATCACCCCCTTGCTGCAACAGTTCGTATGAGAAGGCCCCCAGATCCACCACCCCGCCGAGCAGGGAGAAACTGGCATCGCCAGCTGCGGTATGCACCAAGTGAATCCGGTTTTCAGTCAGCGGGTCCGCACCACTGCTGCTCACAAGCAGGCTATGGGTGCCGCTGGCGTTACCTACATCGAGGAAGTCGGACTCACCCGTACTGAAATCGGCATCCATGACAAAAGTACCGTTACCGGCCAGCGTGCCGAGTGTGAGCCGCTGAAATTGCCCAGGTTCGCCAAAATTGACTACACCACCGTCGAGCGCCAGGCTGCCGACCTGGCTGTCCTCCACCATGTTCCAACGTGCCTGGTTGCTCAAGCTCAACCCAGCCACGTTCTCCAGCCTGCCGGTCAGGCTGGCCTGGTTGTCCAGCATCAACGAGGCCGTAGAACCCGCTTCGACTCGTACGTCCCCCACCAAGTGGCTGTTGTCTACGGTCATGTTGGCGTCCGACCCGCCGACCACATCAAGCAGGACGCCATTGCTCGCCACCAGGCTGGTACCGCCAGCAACGATGATGTCTGCCTTTGCCGGGCCGATCAGCGGATTGCCCACCACAATTGCCGAGCCGTCCTTGCCCTCAACTGTGGAGCCCACCAAATTAACCTTGGCAGGCCCGGTAAAGGCGGAGTCCGCCAGCACGCGCAAGCCATCGCTGCCTCCCACTATCGTGCTGTCTTGCGCGATCAACTCGGCATTACCAAACAGTTGGGCTGCCGTTGCCGTGCCACTGCCTACCAAGGTGCTGCGTTGCAACGTCAAACGTGAAGCGGCAGACACCAGCGCCCCGGCATTGCCCCCCTCGACATAGCTATCAGTCACAACAGCCGAAGCGCCTTCGGTGTCATTACGCTGCAAACGCAAGCCAAAACGATCGCTGACCACTCGTGAATTACCCGCTACATTGGCGGACGCCCCCGCTACCAGGGCAACGCCATCAGCCCTCGATGCCTCAACCGTGCTCGCCTGCATGTTCAGTTGAGCACCTGCACCAACATTGACCTCACGCAGGGATGCACCTGTCGCATTGAGACGGGCATTGGCGCTCAGACGGTAGCTGTCGAGCGGGGTAGTACTGTCGATGTCATACGTACCCTCAACAACAGTCACTGCTGCGGCAAAAGGGCTGGCCAGCAATAGTAACGGTGCCATGCGAACAGCATGTGCCATAGGACTCAGAAAGAAATTTCGTATTTTCCCCATCTAACTCATGACCTCATTCATGTCGAAATATCAAACAATCACCGACAAGGCTACCGAGGGATTTCCCAAATTCCTGTAGGAAAACCCCTCAAACAGCACATGAAGATCTCAACCGCTCGCAAATTACCCCACGGCCATGAGGTTTCGCTCAAGGCCTGAGCGGGCAGCTAGTTACCGCGTCATGCATGGCAACAATTTCTTCCACTTGTTTTGACACAATTGGCTTGCCGTCCAGATCAAAACTGTAAGTAACACGCCCGCGCCCCAGATGAAGCGTGGCGCTGTAGTCAAAGATTGGAAGGATGTAGTCTGTGTAGGGTTGCACACGCCATACAAATTCGTCGAGATCGGCTTCTTTAAGCTCGACGGGGTCATCGAATACGGTCTCTTCGATTTTTTCTTCGCCGGTCATACCATGTACTGCATACCAATGAAACGTCACGGTATCCCCGGCCTTCAAGCCGTAACCACGCAGGTCTTTCACCAAAACCCGGATGGCCGGGTCCAGTGGGTTTGGATTGGCATCGTCATACAAGGCATTACAAGTTAGCCAACCTACGGGAACTTCCGTGTTCCCGCCGAGGAATTCTGGAGCCTCCGGGCGCAAGATAATCGCTTCAACATTTACAATGGTCGCGGTGGACTTGGCGCGATTAGGTACGCCTGGGCGTTCGACCACGTAATGCACGGGTATTTGCCCGTTATTCCGCACCTCAATGTAGGACCAGGGAATGGCCTCCGTTATTTCCGCCCCCACCTCCGTAGTTATAATCGTATGGTCGGCCTCTGGAATATGAACGCCTTCCCAATAAAACTTTATGACATCATTTTCTCTCAAACTTGCATCAACGACCACTTTGACAATGCCATCTTCACCCTCATCAGCGGGAGCCAAATGGTTGTCGACATTTGAATTCTTTCCTAACACTTTAACCTTGGGCAACCTTGGGTTAACCGGATCTGGCCATTCAGGGTCGACAATTGGGTCCACAGGCCCCACAACTTCCAAGTTGACCTGTACATCAATAGCCTTGCGGCCCTGCGCGACCGTCCCCCGGCGCAACGCATAACTGACATTGGTTACTTTTTCACCCGTGGTGGTGGCGCCATACTGATCCCATAACTGCCCACCCGACAGTGTAAATTCCAATGGCCATTTCGGGGCACTACCAATTTCCCGCCAGCCCAGCTCCAGCCCGCCCCAGGTAACTTGCACCCAGTCCGTGGGTTTCCAATTGCCAAACAGTGGAATCTCGACTGCCACACCCGTCCAGGCATCTTCCTGATCAATCAGTCCGTCGTCATCCGCCAAGGGTACCTCAGGGTCCTTGAGCCCACTGGGCAAAGGGCCTATAGCCACACCCACAGGTAAAGGCATCGAGAGTCGGCTGATATTACCAGCCTTGTCGACCAGTACATAAAGCACATAAACGCCACCGTCACCGATTGCTTCGACTGCAGCCTTTGGCACCGTCAATGGTTTCGGTAACGTATCGACCTTTTCAGTAACAACCGGCGCCACCAAAGCAGGATCATCCGGCACATAGTTTAACCAGTAAACGTAGACCGTATCACCTGCAGCATGAGTGTCATATTCAGGCAACGTGATAACAACGTTATCAATATTACTATCCGTGACATCATAGCCCAACGCAGGCATGGCCGCAGGCGTGGCATTGCCATAGGGAGGGGTACGGTCAAATATCAACTCCAACGGTTCAGAGGCTGTCGGATTCGTAGCATTGAACGGAGCGACCTTGTAACTGAAGGTTTGCCTACCATCTACCCAGTTTTCGATATTGTCTTTAGTGATCACAAACGTCACAGGAAACGAGGTGACATCTGATCCCGTGTACTGCTCACTCGACAACAACGTCTCTGTACCATTTACACTTGTGTGGTAGATTTCAAGCGTATCGTAATAACCCGCCGGCACCGACCCTAGCATAGGCCAGGCGTCAACGGTAATAGCAAGAGACTTCGAAGGGTCAGTCAAAATTGCGCTAAACACCGTGCCATCTGTCTCGTCCGCCAACAGTGCCCGGTCAATGCCGGGCTTTGCAAGCGTGGCAACCGTGCGCTTTTTTGCCCTGCCCTGCCTGACTTCTTGACGCACTTTCTCAGCCGCTAAGTAGATTCCGCTTTCTTTGCTCATGGTCTCACCTGTCATGGTCGACGCCAGTCATTAAATACAGCACCCATAGCCGAGCATGCATTTAATCACTGATTGACCACCCCCAAAACTGGCATTTTTATCAGTTGACAATACGGCTCCTGAATTAAAATAAAAAAGGCCTGCACGCGTGCAGGCCCTGGCCTTTGCCGATAATCAATCAAACCCTAAAACTGTTTGCTCAAGCCTCCTGCGACGCCAAACGGTCCAACGGGTCATAACCGTAGTTGGCAGTAATACCTTGCGAAGGCACAGATACACTCACCAGGCGCCCCAGCGGGTCATAGGTTAACTGGCGTTTTTTCTCATCCAGTTCCAGGTTGCCGTCAGGGTCATAATGCAGTTCGATAGTTTCCTTTTCGTAAGGCGCTTCTTGGTCGCCGCCCTGCGTTTTGACCACGGTTGCCCACTCCATTTCAATGCCCATCAGTTGCACTGGATCCTTTTCATTGGTGAACTGGTAGGTGGCATTGAGCCTGCCGCCCTCGAAGTCGGTCCTGACCCGGGTAATGTTGTCCCGGCCATCGAAGCGGAACAACTGGCTGGCTATCTTGTTACCATATGGGTCGACAGGCACATAGTCGTTTGCACCCTCACACGTATACTTCGACAACCTCGCCCGATTATCGTAGTCGAAGGTTTCATGGCGCAGCTTCCGCCCCTCTTCCTCACCCTCTGTCAGCGTCTTGCTGTCGATGCCATCGACTTCGTTATACGTTTGCGCCAATGTCTGCACCGCATCGCCAAAGTCGAAGCGACGGCGGATTTCGCGATCAAACTCGTCGTAGAACAGTTCAGTCTTCAGGCTGCGCAGGGTCCCGTCCTCGTCCTCGGTTTCAGTGAGAATACTGGAGGTCCTGCCCAATTCATCATAACGGAAGGTGCTGGTGACATTCTCCAGGCTGGTTTGTTGCAGTTGTCCAAACGGGTTGTATTCATAAGACTGGGTTTTACCCAGCACATCGGTATAACTCACGATGCGGCCTTTCAGGCTGTGCACATACACCATTTCGTGCGGTTGTGCTTCGTCACTGCGCTGGCGTCTTTCAACCTTCAATTCACCGGTACTGAAATACTCGCGCTCTAGCGTCTCATCGTTCTCGGTGCAATGCAGCAGGCGGGCATTCTGCGCGTCATAGGTGTAGTCCGCATTTTTTCCCAGCGTCTTGCGACTCAGTGGTTCCTCGCCCAACTGCGGGACATATTCATAGTCAATGCGGTTTTCTGCCGGCGTGATCACCGCCTCAGGCTGACGCTGCCCGACGCCATACAACATGGTACGCACGCGCCCACCCGTGACCGACTCAATCATACGGTCAAGGCCATCGAAGGTTTGTGTACCCAGCACGTGATCGATGCCATCGGTGCTGTCGAGCACCTTGATCAGGACCGGCAAATCATCCTTGCTGTGCAAGGCATAGTCGCGGTGCACCACCGAACCATCAGGCAGCTTCTGGTCCACTTGCCTGTCAAACTCATCATAGGTGGTGGCCGTTTCATAACCGCGCGCATCCACTTCGCGCACGGTGCGTCCCAGGCCGTCGTAGAAGTACTGGTGCAAACTCACCCGCTTGCCTTGGTTGTCGATGCGCTCGACATCCACAGGTTGCTCGAACAGGTTCAGCCGGGTAATGGTGGTGCCGGTGAACAGCTTGCGCGGAATGGACTCGCGCCACTCCTTGCGTACCGGCCCAAGGCAGTCCGGCAACCCCACCGGGTCGGTCTGCGTGCAGATGCGCACTTTGTCCGGGCCCATTTCACTGCTGCGCTGGCGCCAGTCGTCGTACTCATACAGAGTTCGCAGCGGCAGGTTCTTCAGTGCCAGCCAGTCATACTCGACCTCTTCCACCAGATTGCCCAGTGCGTCATAGCGGGCAGAATAGCTGAGACGCCCCTCTTCCCTGGCTTTTCGGGTGGGGCCAAAGTCCGGGTCCTGGCGCGTTACACGTACGGCGCGGTTGAGCCCGTCCACAAAGCTCCAGGTTTTGACGCCTTTCACATCCTTTTGCATCTGCCACGCCTGTTGACCATCGGACGACAGGTAGTACTGATACTCGCGCGTTGCCTTGTACTTGCCCTTGGGGTCGACTGTCTCGCTCGTTACGCGACGCAGTTCGTCATACGTGTAGGCAATCTGTACCTGATTGTCGTCATAGTTGAGCAACGGTTCGCCAATCAGTATGGAATGCTGCAGCGTATTGACTTTCTGGGCATGCCGCGCAACTTTCCCCTTGGCATACTTCACCTCACGCGGCTGCAGGGGTTGACCGTGATCGAAGCCGGTCAAGGTTTCTTCTGTCTGGACCGCCGCGTGCCCCTCTACCGAAACCTCACTGTATGCGTAGTCGGTTTTGGTGACCTTGCCATTGAGCGTCAGCTTCTGTTCAGCGAGACGACCATGCTTGAGAGAGTCAAGCGGCGCATCGTGATAGAGGGTATCCACCTGCGACAACAACACCCCGTCACGCACGCGCAGCTGTTGCTCCTGGCTACGCAATAGGGCTCCGCGTGCATGCCCGTCGTTATCCAGGGAAGAAACCCGCTGATAGCGGTACTCGTTGCGCAAAGCTTCGGCACCCGCTTCGCCAGGCCCCGGAACAACCTCTTCGGTCTCGAGCGAACGCACGAACCTTTCCGGGTCGTCCGCGGACGGGTAGTACGACATCAGCGTGCGCTTGCCGGTGGCTTCGATTTTCTCCACCAGGTTGCCATGCTCGTCGTAACGGGTGGTTAACGTCTCTTCTCGGGGCGCCCCGGCCAAGCCCTTGCGCCAGGACGTGGTGGTGGTTTCTGCCAGCTGGAAGTTGTTAGGCTGGTCCTTGAACTGCCGGTTGGCAATTTCCGGGTAGACAAGGGTCTGCGTTTCGATGCAATCGTTCTGCGTGGTGACCTGCTCGACCATCAAATGGAAACGGTTGAATGTCGACTTGACCGTATACACCGGCTGGTCGCCCTTGTAATGCGTGGCCGTGCCGTCATAGCGGTAGTCCGCACCCGTGGCCTTGTAAAGGTTGTCTTCGCCGTCATCGCCCCAGGTAATACCTGTATTGTTACCCAGGAAGTTATTGGAGCTGAATGCATAGTCAGTGCGCAGTGGCGGCTGGTTTGAACCCGGGTTGACCACATGCCGCTCTACATGAGGCAGCGTCCTGCGCTCACCGCCGGGCAGCGCATGCCCGCGTTCTTTGTAGATAATTTCTTCACGGCCATTGACAGGAGTCCACAGCTCCTCAATGCAACGTACCGTGCCGAATAGCCTGTACCTGAACGCCCAGCGGCCTTTATCCGCAGTCGGCAACGTGACCTTGACCAGCTCACTGTTGTTACACTCCAGTGTATAGACAGCCTGGGCCACCGAACCTGGGTTGAGGGTGATCAACACTCGATTCAGGTTCGAGTAATCGATTTCCAGCAGCCTACGTTTACTGTCGTCTTCCACCCGCTCAAGGCAGGGCACGCGCTTGGCTGGAACACCCGGCTGTGGTGAGCGCACATCCACCTGTTTGTAGGTCAAGGAAATCCCATGCCCGGTCGGCGTCAGCACGCGCACCGGCAGCGCCACTTGCCGGGTGGGTTTGCCTTGCTCGGCCATGTCGTGCAACCCCAGCACTTCGATCATCTCCGACTTGTGTGCCACACGATAAAGGGTGGCCTTGTCATCAGAAATATTCTCGAAGTGGAAACTCTCGATCTTGCGTTCCGGTATCACGGGCTCGTTGCCCGGGCCGTTGTCGAACACCTTGAACCGCTCACCGCTGTGCAGGCTGAGCATCTGGCTTTCCGGGTCATATTCGCTCAGGTTCAAACGCCAACCCGCGCCAAAGCCAGAATCCTCGGGATTCATGGGGTTGAAGCCAATGCGCAGGGGCAAGTGGGGACCGTTCAAACGGTTGGCGACCAACGCCGGCAACTCAAGCGACACATTATATTGACCCGTTCGTGGGTCAACGCCGCCTTGAACGAAACTCATAAAGTTGAATGCATTGGAATGCACCAGCGAATTCGTTGTCATGTGTTATTCCCTCATTCGAAGTACGTGCTGCCCCCGCAGGGGCAGGCGCCATCACTGGAGCTTCCAGTGCAGATAGTTGCGTGAATCAATAGGGCTTATAGAACCATCGTCCAACTGCAATCCCCAGTTGATATAAAGTGCGTGGTCCGTCCCATAGTTATCGATCACGATGAATTTCAAGGGGCCGTCCAGACGCTTGGGCCAATGATCACCCGGACCGGCATACCAGAACTTCATATCTGAAACCCGCTCGAGCGAAACCAGCAATGTGCCTGAGGACAAGTGCTCATTGTTTGCGAACTCGCGATTCAGTGGGGTGCCCGCCCGATTCAAGGCCATCAGTTCCAGCTCTGCCTGATATTCAATCCGTCGATCCACGGTGCGCCCCGGCAGCACACGCGGAACATAGGCAACGCCGACGTAACTGCTGAACGCTTCATCCAACAACTCGCTTTCGTACTTCAGTATGGAAACATGATCGAAGCGCACATCGACAAAGCGGCGCTGCCCCCTGGCGCGCAAGACCCAATAGTCCGTGGTGTAGTGCCAGTAATTGTGGCCGTCGACAACTCTTCCGCGTTCATCGACCACATCAAACCCTGATGCCTGGGCCACGCGTTTTCCCGTAAACGGTTCGAGGTCTGCTACATCCAGCTTTCTGGGTACCAGCCCACCCAGTTCCACCTCCCCCTCTCCACTGGGATGCTGTACAATAGAGTAATGCCAGGTGTTGCGATGGCTCTGGAACTTGGCCCGAATCCAACGCACTTCGGCTTCCGTGGTTTGAAGGTAAACCGTGACGATGCGTAGTGCCTCCTCCGGCCCCTTTACCGCCACGGCCTGGGACTGCTCCTTCCTCGCCTGCGGTTGTTTTGCCTCCTGCTCAGACACCAATCCTTCGCCGGCGGGTAAATAATCAAAGCGGTTGCGAAACTTGCTAGCTGCCCAATTTCTCCCGTCCGCCCTCATTGCCTCAGTGTCAGCCGGCAACCACTCGATCGGGGTGCCATCGCGATGAGTGAGCTGCAGCGTCGCCAACTCTGCATCGCTTACCGGATCGTAAATATTATTGCCATCTTCATCTTTGAGTGGCGCGGTTTTGATGTGGATATCGATACCCACTTGTTGCCTGCCGTTTGCCCATACTTTTTTTCGCGATGTGTCATTGAGCAACAACTTGAACTCACTCAGCGCCATCCAGCGCTGCAAACCAATGGTATTACGCGGGCCGGCATTATCATTGTGTTCAATCACTGCAATGCCAGCCTGACCGCCAAATACACCCACCGCTACACTGGCTGGACCTGAACTCGTGGCTGGCGCGGTGTACTTCCCATCTACAAGTTCGCCCTCACCGTACAGCTCCCACGTTGTACTTTGCACCGCCGGGCGCCCCCCCCATGTGTCATGCGCGGGCTGTTCGGCGAACACTGGGTTCAGGTCAAACCGCTGCGAGCCTGACGCAGGCATGTTCGGCACGTGGAATGGCTGCAGTTGCAGGGCCGCACGCGAAGCCAGGATCACCACCGTCGCGTAGCCACTGTCCCCGCCCCAGTTGGTGACCTTGATTCGCTGCAGTCGAACGGGCGGGCTGAATGTGGGCTCCTCCGGTGTATATAGAGCATGCGGTGTTTCACTGTCGCCCTCAGGGTCCCGCACGATGGTGCCAAACGTGTCGCCATCAGGCTCCCACTCCAACCGACCACCCTGCGATGCGGTCAGCCGCACGGGGCCATCCCCCTTGGTCCAGATCACCACACGCGGTAAAATGACCAGCGGCTCGCTGGAAGCCACCACCAATGCCGACTTGCTCGCCCCTTGCTGAATCTCCGCAAAGTTTGCCTTGACGTTCACCAGGCGCTGGCGAAGCGGGAACGTTCTGGCCCCGGGCGCGGTGTACTTGCCAGCTTCGATTTCACCCGAGTCGCGTGGGGTAACCACGTCACGTGCCGTCCAGAAGTCAACGGACTGATTGGCGACCGAGAACTGTGCGCTCTTACCTGCCGATGCTTTGGCAATTCGTGGCACGGGTCGACGGGAGGATGCAGTAGCACTGACATCGCCAAAGACGATCATGTCGTGCGGGTTGTGCTCCTGCTGCTCCAACACCACTTCGTAGGCGTCGGGCAATACCAGTTGCTCCAGCGTTACACTGGGTCGTTCCTTGGCAATTGGCGCACGTTCCCGGCTGACCAACAGTGCACTTGTATAGTTGGCAGTGTTATTCTTGCGCGGCAACAAATACGGGATGGAGCTGGTCGTCTGCCCAACCTCTTCGCCTCCAACCAGTTGCATCAGCACCAACAACGCTCCATCGTCTTCCGGTGATGCACCACCGCCACCTCCGGCGGGTGCTTGCTGCGCAACCACATCGATACGACGCGTTGACAGGCCACTGTGCCCGAAAATATCAAACTCCAGCACCGGCAATGGGCTGTTGAGCACCCATTCGTACTTGAGTTGCTCCAGGATGAACTCGCCCATCTTCACCGCAGCGTAGCCATTGCCGCCCAGTGTACAACTGGGCTCGCTGGCACCGCTGAAGTCGAGCACCACTTGATACTTCTCGAGATACGGGTGTGGTTGAGCCTTCAGTTGCGCGTAGGCTTCGAATCGATAGCCCATGCCCATTTCCAACAGGTGGCTTCGTCTGAACTGCTCTACATTGCCAGACATGACCGTCGACGAAACGCACTGCCCGGTGAGCAACTCCATGCTCACCCTCACCTGCGTCGAAACGCCCACGGCGCCTTTGAAAGACACCTGTGGCGCGCCCAGCGTAAGGTTCTGGAACGCCACCCTTTCGGTTCTGGTGGCAGGGTCGATGAAATACTCCCCGTTGATGACAGGCAACCCACCGCGCTGATCGAACTGCTCGACGAAATTGGCCTGCAAGGCATCGTTGACAGCATCGCGGCCAAGCGCCAGTACCGCGCCCCAACGCCGCATGCTGTCGCCTTTTGCCAGTTCTTCGAGGAGTGTTTCCTTGGTATTGGTAGTCATGATCAGGTCCTTGTCACACTCTGGCTGCCGAAGATCTTTTTCACTTCCTCCATGGCTTGGAGTTGCTCGGCGGTGTGCGCAACCCTGGTGTTCGTGCCTTTGATGGCGTTGTTCACCTCATGGAAGATCTTGGCCTCATCGGCGGTGTACGGCATGGGCAGCACAGCGTAGTTCCACTGCCCCGAAGCCCGGCCCACACCGGCGATGATCACGTAGTCACCTTCATCCGCCGCTGGCTTATAGGTACCAACGGTTTCGTCGAGGGTGCCTTTGCCCTTGGCCACGAACCATATTGTCTGGTCAGGTGGCAGATCCACCGGACCACCGCCCCACGACTGAACAGCCAGCACCAGCTTCAGTGCGTCACCTTGCGCCTCGACCTTCAGGGTGGCGGTAGTCGCATGCCAGAGCACCGTGATATCGATGGTCTCGGTACGGCCAGCACCTGTGACGTGCACCTGGTCCAGGTGCATGAGCGCACCCAGCACCTCCCCAAAGTCAGGATCTTTTGCGGGTGCGACGTAGACTTTGGTGTTCTTGTCCCTTGGAATATTCAATTCCTCGAATTCGCTAGGGAGTGGATCACGCAGTTCTCCCTTGAAACCGGTACCGGTTGTCCAGTCCAGTACCGATTCGACGCTGCCACCTTCCAACACGTAGCGCTGGGGCACACCGGGAAGGGAGAAGAGCGCATTTTGCAAGTTCGGCCTTACCGCCACGGCTTTGGGTACGATGGTGAACAGGGCGCTGCTGCTGATGACACCCACCGTTGCGGTAATGATGACCTGGCGGAATCTGCCGGCGATCGTTTCGGCCTTGGGCGCCTTGTACACCTCGTTGACGACTTCACCCAGTTTTTCGGGCCCTACGGGTGCTTCGGGGTCATCGGGCAGCGCCTTCACCTCCCAGGTGACCGTCTCGCCAGGCTGAGGTTTAGGCGTAAGCGTGAGCTGTTGCGTGCTGCCGGCGATAAGCCTTTTTTCAATTGGGTCGATCGCGAAGGCCGTAAGGGTGGGGGCGAGTTCACCTAGCATCGAGATATCGCCAGTGGCGAACAATGTATCCATGACTGAGCGTTGACCGTTGCGGAAGAGCAAGCCATTCAGACGTAAGAGGTCCACAACTTCTATTCGACCGACAATAGAGGCCATTGCCTTTTCAATTGCAGACTTAATTTCAGCCTTAATAGCAGGCACACTGTCTTTAAACTTACCCGTCGCTCCGCCATTTTCGTCACCTCCATTGTAGGGTACAGTCCATGCACCACCGGTAACCTCTACATCGCCTTTGACCATGGTCAGGACGTGACTTGTCTTGTCTAGACTAAGTGTGCAAACCGCCCTAAAGTCAGAGTGAAGCGTCGACATATACGATAAAAATACATCTCTTGGGCTATAGACCTCTATTTGTCCAATTTTCTCTTCAGGCTTCCATTCAACTTGAATATCACCTTCACCGACAGCAGTAAATCGAAAATGGCCCAACAACTCAGCATCATCTCCAACACGCGCAGCCCAGTAGCACCCTTTTAGAGGTCCATCGGTGGCTCTCACCAACTCCTCATATCGACTGTAACGAAGTCGAACCCCAGAAACCGCGACAACAAATGTTTTATCGTCGCGCTCATACTTAAGTTCAGCAACCTCGATCCCATCCATACTTTCAGCGAGTAACGAAACCACCTGCTTAAACCACGCTTCGTTGGATAAAACAACGTTCATCGTATACGCACCACCAGACTCGCGCTCAGGCAGCAGAAACGGCATATCCCCATCCGCATCAGGGAAACTGCCATCCGTGCCACCATTGAACTCCAGCCCCACAATGACCGCGCCTTCTTCCAGATCCGCCTGATTCGTACTGGCGACCGTGCTCCCTGCCTTGGCCAGCGAGTGTGTGCGCACTCTGAATGAAGTCGGGTTTAAACTCCCTTCAACCGGCGCGAGCTTATTAAGCTCCCAGATCTGCTCCCCCCTCTCGGGGTCCTTGAACTTCTCTTCGATCAACTCACCCAGTTTGGTATTCAGTTCTTCCCATTGGCTCACTTCAAAGGAGTAACCGCTGCTTTCCGACAAGTCCAGATACACGCGACCGTCTTCATCAACCACACCACCTGCACCTTCACTGAGTCTGATGTTCATCTTGACGCGTGGTGCGGTCAGCGGGTCCATGTGCGTGATACCCACCAGCGTTGGCAGCTCGGCCCCTGGCTCTCGGCTCCATTCGGTCAGCTTGCCACCCACAACCGGTATGCTCAGCGCAGCCCTCGAACTGCTGATGTTGGAATTTTCAAACGACAGTACCGGTGCACCAAAGGCAAAATCCGACAACCTTGAAAACTTACCGTTTTCAGTTTGCTTTTCACCCGACACCGGTTCTATCCAGGCCTGTTTATCGGCCCGCAAGATATGCTCCTGCATCAACAATAAGTTGGCCTTTTGGCGATCATAGACCAGAAAGGCCCCGAACCCCCGGGTGCGGGGCGCCGCACGCATGTATTTGCTGTATTGATCCAAGTTCAGCCTGGCCATACTATTCTCCCTAGCAGACACCCGCACGATCACCGTGGAGCCTGCATGCACAAAAGTAATGAATTTCTTAAATTACGGGTTCAACTTCGACGACTGCGAAGGGCATTTCAAATAGAACTCACCACCATTGAAGCTAACCCTGCCATACAAGGTAAAGCTTTCCCCTACCTGCAACTTTCGAAACTCTGATTTTGCAAGCATTACACTCACACCCCGCAGGCTCTCGGACTCCGTCACCGCCTGTTGGTCCCGAACAATGACCTCTACCGGCGCGTTCTGCCCACTCACCCCCTCCATCACTATCGTCAGTAGTTGGCCTGGCGCAATGAACGGCCAAGTCCCCATGGACAGTTTGACTCCCGCCTCAGGCATCGCGCCGAGAGAGACTGGTCCAGGCGGTAGGTCAACCGTCGGAAGTCCACTGTCCAATGGTTTGATACGCAATTTGTAAGGCAGTGAATCGATATAATCGCCTGGCGCTTTCGACAATCTATAGAACACGTCGAATCGGAAACTGGTGTCCACCGGAGTGCGGCCCATATTGGCAGGAACATATTTTGCCGGGATGTGGAAGCGCAACGGCTTCTCTGCTGAGAACGGTGCTTCGGCTACATACTCGCCAAGCGGCCCATAGCCACTCCAATGCACATGCAGCACCTCATCCGGCAATACGATACCGGCAGGCACATTAATGTAGACACCACCAGGGTTGGCGCTATCAGCCAGTATATGGCCACGATCACCCGCGCCATCCTGATCGGCGCCTTCTACCCTAGGCCCCCCCAGGGAACGTACAAGTTGCACATCGACTTGCAGCACTTGCGAGCTCAACGCAGCACCCTCGCGGCCATACAAGTACGAAACATTCACAGTGCTACCCCGGCTGATGGCCAAGAGCTCTGGGCTGATCTGGAACACGATCGAATCGGCAGCCCGCGTGCTGGGGTCCACACGCGATGGCAGGTATTGCGCTCCCCCCGGGATAGACCAGATCAGGATGAGGTGGTCCGAATCTGCAATGCCTGGATACTTGGGCAACTTGATCAGCAAACCATCGGGGTATTTGTTCGGGTCCAGCGGGTCGCCTTCGCTGTGGCCTTCGATGGCCGGCTTGTCGAGATAGCCAGGCAAACTGCCGCTTCTCGATTCGACCTCCAAGCGTTGCACCGGTGATTTCAGGCGCCCACCCACTGCGAATTCAATCTCGTAGTAGGCCAACACATAGCCTGGGTCGATCCAATCGAAGTAACTTCTGGGCACGCCATCACTAATGGTATTTTGATCGAGGTGGGTTTTACCGACCGTGACCACCTTTTTCCAGGTGTCATCGCGCGTCCCGTCCGGCTCATAGCACTCGACCGTTAGAGTGACCTTGTCTCCCTCCTGCATTGACTGGTAGCGGGGCACCACAACGGTCATACCTGCGCCTGGCAGCTTATCGGGTTGAATGATCAATCCATGGGAATGAATAGCGTGCAGTACAGACGGTGTTTCAACTTGTCCGCGCGGCCTCACGCCGATATAGCAAAACGTTCGTAACGACTCAGCGTCAGGCACCGGGCCATCAGCCAGACGGGTATAGGAATAAAATGCCTCACCGCCTGCGGCATTTGCGATATAACCATTCGCGATCTCTATTTGGAGTCCGTCGTCCAGATGTTCGTCCTGGACGGGATAGTCCGCTGCGAAGTCATACGCTTCGCCGGCAACACTACGGCCCAGCCAGCGCACCCGCACCAGATCGTCAATCTTCATACCTGTGTATTTGATCAAGGTCTTCAGAGGCTTGTTGCCGAGTTCATCCAGATCAATTTCACCGAATGCAGTCAAGCCCTCAATCGCGGGCGCCTCCAAAGCCTCGTCTTTATCAAGCTGCTCATTCATATCGAAACTTCCATAAAAGGGCGAACACCTGCACTTCGCTCAGGTGCGCATCCATCAATTAGCTAAATAAACAGCGCGAAAACGGCATTCTTACAATGCCTGTCACCCGGCTCAGTTGCTTGCCCGGACAGTTTTAGTCCGACCTCGCCTGCCCCACAACTAGCAAAAATAACAGGTTGACCGCGTACGGCCCGAAACGCGGGGAAGCGCACAGACCTAGCAGTTTTGCCAGGTGCATGTAGTTGGCTTTTTTCTTAGCCTTCGGGGTAGACAGCTTGTCTCGAATGCGATCCCTGACTACCGCACAGCAGTTATGACGAGGGCGTATCCGCCCCAGCGGAAAAATTCTGGTAGTGGGCCCATCGCTGAACACAGGCCATTCAACGCATACCGCCCCCCCAGGAACCTGCATCATGGCAACCACATCGAATGCATTCAATTTCTCAAGTTTCATGCAGAGCAGCGTCGACCCTCGTACTGGCCTCTACACGTTGTCCATTGCCCTTCCCGCTTTGAATGCCAACGATCAGTGCGGCCCAGACCTGCCCTTGCAATTGAACTTCAACCCAATGAGCAACGATAACAACGGGTTTGGCATGGGCTGGAGCCTTAAACTAAGCACGTTCAATATCAGCACCGGCATGCTCGCCCTGCACACCGGCGAATCGTTTAACGTCGCCGACAACGGACCGGGCAATCCGCCTGTTATCGTAGAAAAGAAACTGGACAGCTTTCGCTTCAGCAACATCAGTAAAGGCAATCGGAAACGCCTTCGCGTTGCCCATAAAGGCGGCCTGGTGGAGATACTCGAGCCTCAGGTAAACGACGCGACCATTGCCGTGCCTGTCCGTGTCATGGGAGCCTCTGGCCATGGCATCAATCTGAGTTACGACACCCGTAAGTCCAAGGCACGTCTGCAGCTCATCAAAGATGACACGGGTCGTACACTGCTGGAGATAAAATACCCCTCCGACATCCAGGCAGAGGTGATCGTCAACCCCACAACGCGCCGCCCGGCCAAGTACACGTTGGACCTGGAGAACAACGAACTTAGAAAATTAACCCTGCCCACATCGGCCGACGAATACTGGGAACTGAAATACAAACATTACGATCAACTGCCCTTCCTCGTCAGTGTCGAAAACCCCGACAAAGGCCTGGAAACGATCAGTTATCACGAGGGGACTGCTGGCCATAAATATCCAGGCATCGACCGATACTTACCCTCCGTCAATGAGCACTGGGTCAAACCCGATGAGCGTGACAGCAGCACGCATATCCTCACGAAATACACTTATTCCAGCAATAACTTCTTAGGTAACGGCACAGGGCTGGTGTATGGCACTGAGGATGGAACGGACCAACTCTACAAGTTTACAGGTCATACCTTTGAATACGGATCTACCGCCGAGCACTACCGCGACAATAAAATCTACCGAACGGTCGAAAGCACGTTCAACCGGTTCCACTTGATGACGTCTCAGGCGACCACGGATAACGGCTGTATCGAGACCATCAAAACGGTGTATCACGAAAGAGCAAACGTACAGTTCAAAGATCAACCTACGTATTTCCAGCTGCCAGCCAGCGTGACGAAGTCCTGGGGTAAGGTGGGCGATCCGACGGTGGGCGACTACGAGCAGACGCAAACCACCTACGATGACCATGGCAACTTGTTGACGGAGCTCAAAGCTGACGGCTCGCGCATGGAACGCACCTATTACCCTGGTGCGGATGACCCGGAAGGCTTTGAACGCAACCTCAAGTCCGTCGTCATCCACCCTGCCGCCCCATCCAGCCCGGGAGAACCACAGGCCCAGACCATCAGTAGCGAATACGTCTATACCCGCCTGGCCGCACTGCCACAAACGGATCCTGACCTGGACCTGCCAGCATGGTTGTCACTGGAACAGGAAGACACATTCGAAGGTCTCGGTAAAGAACGCAAACTACTGAACAGCAAGCATCGCCGCTACCTGGACAAAATGGACACGCCGTTCCTGCATGGGCGACTCGATCAACAATCGCTGACGATCAACGACAAGACAACCACCAGCGAGTGGAAGTACGAAAAGGTCAAGGACGACAACGGCGAACTCACCTGGAGCCGCAGTACCGAAACCTTTACCGACCACACCCATACGCTTGTGAAAAAAACGGCCACCACCTATTCCATGTACGACGGCCAGGTGGTGCTGGAACACGATGCCAACGATGTGTTCACCCGCTACCACCATGATGTACTTGGCCGCGTCACTGCGACGATCGCAAGCCCCGGTACTGACTTTGCCACCACACGTACCACCGTCTATAAGCTGATCGACGACAACCGCCGCAAACGCGCTTGCGAAGAAACCACCGACAGCAAAGGTGTAATCACACGGATCGTTTTCGATGGCAGTCACCGCCCGATCCGGGAGGAGCGCGAAGCCAAGGATGCCGTGACCGGGGTGGTCGTCAAGCGCACGATGGCCGAGCAGCATTATGACTCGGCCGGCCGCTTGCAGAGCGAAACCACCTATGACTATCTACCGGGCAAGGACGGGGCGCCAGAGCCGCGCGTTCTCGAGCTGGAGTCACGCTACGCCTATGATGGCTGGGGCCAACTGTGTGAAACCGTGCGCCCCGATGGCATCAAGGAATGCGTTGACACATCGCCGCTCGAACCCGGTGGCCCGCTGGTCACCCGCTGGATCGAGAGCCCGGACGCGCCTGGGCGCAGGCTGCAGCAGACCGTAAGCAAGCTCAATCGCTTCAACAAACCCGTTTATGAGTACCGCCTGGTAGAAGAAGCAGTGGATGACCCCGAAGCCCCTGAAAGCGGTGCGAAATGGGTTTCACGCGTGGCCGGTCGCACTGACTCTACCTACGACGGCCTTGGTCGCTGCCTGAGCCGAACCGAAACACTCAACGTTCCGGAACTCAGAACATTCACCAGCAGGTTTACCTACGACGCCCTCGGGCGCATGACCACCCACCAGCGGCCTGACAACAGCACCCTGTCGCGCACGTTCGCCAACCACAGCATGGGCGAGCTGGTCACGGAACTGCATTTGAAAGTGGACAGCAGTTCACCTGAGCAAATGCTCTACGAGCGCAAGTTCGACGGGCTTGGCCGCCTTGTCCACATGAGTGTGGGTGCGCGGGTAGAAGAATACACCTATCAGGGCATGACCCACCTGGTCGACACGCGCACATCATTTAGCCGCGAAGCAACAGGCAAGGGCGTCCGCAAGCGGGTCATCGCCTATGAATACAAGCCGGAGCTGACCGAGCAACCCAGCAAGCTCGTTGCAACACGGGAAGATGAACACGGGCGTGCGACACAAGAAGGCCAGCAGGCAGCAGACTTCGACTATGACGGTGAGAGCTCGGAAATTATCCATGCCAACAACGCGTTGGGTAAACGCCGATATGTGTACAACGACCAGGGCGACCTTAGCGAAGAGCACTTGACCGACACTGACGGCACGTCGTACAGCGCCACTTACCAGCACTCCTGGCAAGGGCTGCCCACGCGACGCAAGCACAGCGATGGCCAGGCCTGTGACTACGCCTATGATGAGTTGGGCCGGCTGAAAACGGTGACACAGGGCAAACTCCAGTCGACGCTGAGCTACTCCAAAGACACCGGGCTGCTGGAAAGCACAGAGACGCGCGACACGACCAACCCCGACCTGAAAAAACAGCCCGTCACCCTGTGCACCCTGCACTACGACACCCTGGGCAGGGAGACCCGCCGCACGTTGAGCGCCGGCACCCACGTGCGCACGTTGGTGCAAGTGTGGCTGGACAACGACATGCTGCATTCGCGAACACTTTGGCAAGGCGAGCAAAAGGTGCGTGAGGAGATGTTCGAGTATGACGACCTCGGCCGCCTGATCAGGTACGATTGCCCCGTCGAAACCGCCGGCGGCCAGCAGATAACAACCCAACTGTTCAGGTTCGACGCGGTAGACAACATCGAGCGTTGCCGCACAACGTTCAACAACGGAGACCGGGACGACGCGAACTTTACCTACTCATCTCAAGACAGGTTCCGGTTACAGAAGGTCACCCATACCCTGCCTCCTGAAGGGTGCCCGGCAGAACAGTCGTTCCAATACGATGAGTTGGGCAACATGCTCAATGATGAATGCGGCAATGCCCTGTACTACGACAGCCTCGGTCGCCTGCACCGGGTGCAGGATGCCAACAACAAGGTAGCGGCACAGTACGGCTACGACGGGCATGATCAGTTGCTTTACTCGGGCACCGATGAGCGCAAGTCGCAGCGGCGCTATCAGGGGCATACCCTGGACAGCATTCTGGAAGACGGCCTGCTCACAGAGTACTTGTATGCCGGCGGCCAAGCCCAGGGCCAGCAGCAAGCAGGCAGCGCCATATTGCTGCTGACCGACCATGCAGGCAGCGTGAACACCGAGCACGATGCAGACGGCACGCGCCATGCCCACTATGCCCCCTATGGTGAGCAACTGCCTGAGGATACTGAAAAGCAAATGCGCAGCCTGCTGGCCTTCAACGGCGAGGCGCGCGAGCGTGCTTTTGGCTGGTATCTGCTGGGCAGCGGCTACCGGGCCTACAACCCGGTCTTGATGCGCTTCCACAGCCCTGATTCGCTGCCGCCCGAAGAGGCCGGCATCAACCCGTACGTCTACGCCCTGGGCAACCCCGTTTACTGGCAAGACCCGAGCGGCCACCGCAACGTGCCCGTAACCCGCGGCCGCGAGGCACCACTGGAACGCATCGAAGAGGACAAGCCCAAGGTGCCTTGGTATGCCTGGATTGGCGTGGCTGCCGCCGCCGCCATTTTCGTGGCATCGGCGATAGCAATGCCATGGACGGCACCGGCCATCATCGGCGTGACCACCAGTTATGTCGTCGGCGTGATCGGTGTGGCAGCCAACGGCATCGCCTTGGTCATGCAAGGGGTGGCGACGGCGATGACTTACAGCAACCCGGAAGTGTCGGGCCTGCTGCAGAACTTTGCGATCGTGTTTTCCGTCATCGGTATGTTCGCGTCAGGGTATGGGGCTGCGGCGACCAGAGGGGCGGTGAAAGCACTCAGAGCGGGGGCGAATTCAACGCAGGCGGCGGCGGCGCCTGTAATGACGGCGAATACAGGTGGGAAGACAATAGTTCAGAACATTACGAACAATTATACAACTCACATTTCCTACTCGAGTAGATCATCAAGAGGTATTATTCAGCGACCTCGCGCGAGTTTACGGTCATTGACCGAACGACCTTCGTCAGCTCCGGGACCAAGCTCGGCATCTACGCCTGCCCCTGCCGCAAGCAGCAATGCTACCGGGTCTGCACAAGCGACCCGCTCCGTAGCCGCTCCACAAAACGGAGGTATGGCACTACCAATGCAAAACGGTGCACCGGCGGCGCCGAATGGCAACCAATGGGGAGTTTTCATTGTTGGCAAATACAAAGGCGGGGTATTTAAACCCAGTAGTCTTAGGGGCGGCAGGATAGACTCGTCACGGGTGGCCCCGCCAACGCTGCCCGGGTACTGGTGACCACACCGACCCTGCACAACCCCACGGCGCCTGCATGGACGACGCGCGCCGCCAGTCAATCTCGAAGCCCGCTGCCGAAAGGTGGCGGGCAAGATCCCGAAGGCCTCCCAACACTTACTTCGTCGAATCATCCCCTTCCAGCTACTGGCTTTTCCTACATTTCAAACCTCCCCCTCCCACCTACCCTGTCCCCGCCTGAAAACCGTGACCCGGCAGCACCACCTGCCTTCACCCCTCATTTCCAGCTTCAGGCGCCCACCACGAGCCCACCTGAGCATCGTCCGTAGGCGCCGCCCAGGACACGCTCATGCTCCAGCTCGAATGGCGCAGGCTATTGCCGTTGCGCCCGCGCTTCGCCCCGCTGCCGCCCCTGCTCGGCGGCTGCCTGGCGTTGGCCCTCGCCCCCGCCGCCTTGGCAGACCAAGCCGGCATTGCCTTCCTACCCGGTTTCATGCGCCAGCCCCCCGGCCAGTCTTCCGAGGCCGGTGCCCTGGCGCTGCAAAACCTGGCCGCGCAGGCACACCTGCCGCCAGGACGCTACCGGGTGCGGGTCTCGCTCAACCTCAGCCCTCAGCCCGAGCAAGACATCAACTTCTTCGAGGCCCGGAATGGTAAAGGGCTGCAGCCCTGCCTGACGGCCGAGGTTTTACGCACCCTCGACCTGCGTGAACAGGCCCTGGAAACGCCACTGCCAGACGACGACAGCTGCGTGAACCTGATGCAACTGGTGCCGCACGCCAGCGTCATGTTCGACCCTGCGCAGTTGCACTTGTCCCTGTCGATCCCGCAAATCGCCCTGCGCCAAGACCGTTCAGGCAGCGTCCCCGAGGCCAGATGGAGCAACGGCATCAACGCCGCCTTCATCAGCTACCAGGCCTCGGCCCAGCACAGCAGCCAACACGGCGGCGGCAACCGCAGCAGCCAGGACCTGTACCTCAACAGCGGCCTCAACCTGGGTGCCTGGCGGCTACGCAGCAAGCAGGCGCTGCGCGAGGAGGCCAACGGGGCGCGCCGCTGGACCCGCAGCGACACCTACGCACAGCGCGACCTGCCAGGCCTACAGGCCAACTTCACCCTGGGTGAAACCTTCACCAACAGCGACATGTTCCGCAGCGTACGCTTTACCGGCGCACAGGTGGCCTCGGACATCGGCATGCTGCCCGACGCGATGCAGCATTACGGCCCGGTGATCCGCGGGGTGGCCCAGAGCCGCGCCAAGGTCGAGATCCTGCACAACGGCTACCCCATCTACTCCAGCTACGTGGCCCCCGGGCCCTATGCCATCGATGACCTCAGCGTGGGCTCCGGCCACGGCGAGCTGGAAGTGGTGATCACCGAGGCTGACGGCCAGGTGCGTCGCTTTACCCAACCCTATTCGAGCATGGGCAGCCTGCTGCGCGAAGGCGTATGGCGCTACAGCGCGACCGTGGGCCGTTACGACGGCGCCGAGCAGCTTGACGACCCACTGTTCTGGCAAGCCACCCTGGCCCGTGGCGGGGCCTGGGATACCACCCTCTACGGCGGCCTGCTTTCCAGTGAGTACTACAACGCCAGTGTGCTGGGCATGGCCCGCGACGTCGGCCATCTGGGCGCGCTATCGTTCGATGTCACCCGTTCCTCCAGCGACCTGGGCAACACCCTGGGTGAGACCCAGGGCCACAGTTTTGCCTTGCGCTATGGCAAAAGCTTCCAAACCCGCACCAACCTGCGCTTTGCCGGTTATCGCTACTCGACCCAGGGCTACCGCGACTTCGACGAAGCCGTGCAGCAACGCAGCAATGCCAGCCGCTACCTGGGCAACCGCCGCAGCCGCCTGGAAGCATCGGTGTACCAGCGCGTGAGCGAACGCAGCGCGCTAAACCTGACCTTTTCCCAGGACACCTACTGGCAAACCAGCCTCCAGCGCCGCCAGTACCAACTGCAATACACCACCCGCGTGGGCAAGGTCGCGATCAACCTGTTTGCCTCCCAGGCGCTGGACTCGAAAAACGACGATAGCCGCCTGTTCGGCTTGAGCTTGAGCGTGCCGCTAGACTTCGGCCGGCAGCAACAGGCCAGCTTCGACCTGCGCAACGACAATGGCCGCGCCAGCGAACGCGCCAGCCTGAGCGGCGGCTTGCTGGACAACCAGCTGACCTACAGCACCTCGCTGACCAACGACAGTCAAGGTCGCAGTAGTGGCGGGCTGTCCATCAACTATCAGGGCAGCCAGGCCAGTGTCGGCATGGGCTACAACGAAGGCAACGATTACCGCAGCATGTCGGTGAACGCCAGCGGTGCCGTCATGCTGCATGGAGACGGCGTGGCATTTGGCAGCCACTTGGGAGAAACCATGGCCCTGGTGCATGTGCCCGACGTGCCAGGTGTCGGCGTGCAGAATACACCCTCGGCGCGCACCAATTCCCATGGCTACGCGCTAGTGCCGTACCTGCGCCCCTATCGGCTCAATGCATTGGTGCTGCAAACCGACGACCTTTCGCCGGAAGTGGTGATTGCCAATGCCAGCCAGCAAGTGGTTCCGCGCCGCGGCGCCGTGGTCAAGGCCAGCTACGAGGCCGAGCATGTGGCCCGCCTGGTGCTGACCCTGCTGCAAGCCAATGGGCAACCCGTGCCATTTGGCGCCCAGGTGCTCGATGCCGATGGCCAGAGCTTGGGCGTGGTCGGGCAGGCCGGCCAAGCACTAGTGTCCACCCGCACCACAGGCCCGCAGGCGATAGGCGTGATGTGGGGCGAGGCCAGCGATACGGACTGCACACTCAACATAGACCCGCAGGCACTTGCACAAGAAGGTGGCTACCGCCTGCAAACCCTGCGCTGCGCACGGCCCGTGGCCAGCGGCCAGCCTCTTCTGCCCGGCGACAATACCCAGGAAATGCTTTGATGACCGCATTGACCTTCAACATCGACCGCAGCTTGCGGCTGACCGCCTGCTGCCTGACCCTAGGCCTGTTCTCTGGCAACGCTTACGCCAGCTGTTCGTTCCAGACAGCCAGCAACTACATGACCTTCGAGCGTGACATGGGGACATTCTGGGTACCCCGCGATGCCGCAATCGGTACCGTGATCGGTACCAGCTCGCTTACCAGAAGCAACAACGAAGGCGCGAGGGCCTCGTGCCTTTGGGACTCCGCCAGCCCGCCCCAGGCAAGGCTGCCCAACACCGCGCCAATCTTCACGGGCACCCTGCCCCCGCTGGGTGGCAAGGACATCAATGGGCATGTCATGGAAACCAACATTCCCGGGATCGGCGTGTACATGGAGCTTGGTTCACCTTTTGACGGCGCAGCCAACAACTCCTTTATCCCTGATCCTGGCACCTCTGCGGTTATCCCCTACTCGGGGACCCTGCGAGACCAGCCCTTCAACGTACTGGTGTCGGTCATGCGCGGCAATGCCTGGTTCATCAAGACCGGGCCAATTGCACCCGGCCCCCAACGTGTCAACGGCGAGATGTTTCATGGATTCTTGCATAATCTGGGCAAGGTCATGGAATACCGCTTGAGCGCGACGGTGAACCAGGCACAGTGCTCCCTGAAATCCAATGCCGTAAGCGCCGACCCCGTGAAACTGGGTGATCACACCCTTGCTGACTTCACAGGGGTAGGTACCACGACCGCGTCCGTCCCGTTCCATATCACGCTCAGTGATTGCGAAGACGCCAGCGCCCCCAATCCAGCGGCCGCGAATGTGTACATCGAACTGGATGGCGCCAACGGCTCGGTACCGACCGTTCCGGCCGAGGGGCGCTTCAGCCTGGGTGCCGCTTCCGATGCCGCCGGGGTTGAAATTCAACTACTGCGCAGCGATGGAACGCCCATGCCACTTCAATCCGACGAGCTGGTCAAGCCAGTCAGTATTGGCATCACCCAGCTGGACTTTCAGGCACGCTATTACCAGAGCGCACCGGTGGTAACGCCAGGCTTGGCCGAAGGAGGCTTGACCTTTACCGTAAGCTACAAATAACACGCAAAAAAGGCCACAGGGCGAATACCCTGCGGCCTTTGTCACGATAAGAATAAATGGTCAGAAACGAAAAAAGACGCCTAAGCGTCTTTTTTTGAAGGTTTGCAAGGTTGGATTCAGCCTTGCATACCTGTATTTGGAGCGGGAAACGAGACTCGAACTCGCGACCCCGACCTTGGCAAGGTCGTGCTCTACCAACTGAGCTATTCCCGCATTGTGAAACTTTACCGCCAATCGGCGTGAAGCGCCTTTACGACCTTCACCACCACTGCACCGCATAGACGCCACAGTATCTAAACTGGAGCGGGAAACGAGACTCGAACTCGCGACCCCGACCTTGGCAAGGTCGTGCTCTACCAACTGAGCTATTCCCGCATTTGGCGTCCCCTAGGGGACTCGAACCCCTGTTACCGCCGTGAAAGGGCGGTGTCCTAGGCCACTAGACGAAGGGGACACAACACTTTTCAGTGCACCAGCACATGAACCTCACGATTCAGCCTGGATTTTCTTTTCCTGCCGCGCCGCAAGGCGTTGCCGGAGAAACTGGAGCGGGAAACGAGACTCGAACTCGCGACCCCGACCTTGGCAAGGTCGTGCTCTACCAACTGAGCTATTCCCGCATTGGCGTCCCCTAGGGGACTCGAACCCCTGTTACCGCCGTGAAAGGGCGGTGTCCTAGGCCACTAGACGAAGGGGACACGCTGCAAGCATTCACATGCTGCTTTCACTCCCTGCTGCGTTTCGCTGTGTGCTTTACGCTGCAAGTGGCGCGCATTCTATGGATGCCTTGGCAGGTCGTCAACCCCTTTGTAGAAATTTATTTAAATCAATGACTTCCACCCTTCGGGCCGGCCACGGCAAGGGGCGTCCGAGGATTGGCGTTGATTTTCTGACGCAGCCCAAGCAAAGTGCCATCAGGCTTTAGATAACGCAGCCCGAGCCGACACAGAGTCGTCCGCCAGGCTGCGCTGTTCGCCCCTCGGCGAACTCACTACACTCAATAAAGCAAAACTTCTTGATGAGGCGTTAAAGGTGACACCACTTCTGATCACTCTGCTCATCGTGGCGGGCATCGCGTTGCTGATCGTGATCGGCTACCTCAACAACGTGGTCGAAAACAGCAAGCTCGAACGCGCCCGGTTGAAGGTCGAGCTGGCCGACCGTGTACGCCGCTGTGGCGAAATCACCGAAACCTTCCCAGGCCAGTTCATGACGCCAGCGCTGAAGCTGATGCTCGCCCGGCTCGAGCTCAACCTCAACCAGCGCCAGTTGGCACTGGACAAGCACAACGGCGACCTGAAAGCGCGCATCGCCGAGCTCGAAGGCCTGGTCGCCAAGGGTGAGCAGATTCCGGTTAACAACCCGCCAAGCCCGATCCAGACCGAGGTCAAGGCCAAGGACGTGCGGTTTCTGCTTGAGGCACTGCACACCCAGATCGTCCGCGCCACCCAGGAAAACGTCCTGCAAACCAACGAGGGCAAGTATTGGGTAAAGGAAATCCGCCATATCCTGGTGCTGCTGCATATCGAGTTCTTCAACAACCTCGGCCAGCAGGCCCTGCAACAGGAACAACCCGGCCAGGCACGCCTGGCGTTCGAACGGGGCGTGCAGTACCTGCGCAAGCAGCCTGAGCCGAAGCTCTACGAAGAGCAGCTGACTTATCTGGAAAAACTGCTGGCGCGGGCCAATGCCCAGGTGCTGGACAAGATGGAGCCGGCCGAGAATGACGAGAACGCGCTGACCCAAGGGCTCAAGACCGATGAAGAAGAGACCTGGAAGAAGCGCGTCATCTACGACTGAGCGCGGAAGCTGGTGGGCAGCCTTGGGGCGCGAAAAGGCAGCTCGCCAGCTTCAGTCATTCTGGTGAATACGCCGGCGCTGCGGTCTCAGCAGTCGGTCAAGTCGAGAAAAATCGCGGCCAAACGCTCCAGCCCCACCTGATCCGCCTCACTGAAACGCGCAAGCTTCGGGCTGTCCAGGTCCAGCACGCCAATCAGCCTGCCCTCCTTGACCAGCGGAATCACCAACTCACTGTTCGACGCACTGTCACAGGCGATATGCCCTGGGAATGCGTGCACGTCCTCCACGCGCTGGGTCTGACGCGTTGCCGCCGCCGCCCCGCACACGCCCTTGTCGAACGGGATGCGCACGCAGGCCACCTGACCCTGGAACGGGCCGAGCACCAGTTGTTCGTTGCGATTGAGGTAGAACCCCGCCCAGTTCAGGTCATCCACCTGGTGGTAGAGAAACGCGGAAAACTGCGCGGCATTGGCGATGAAGTCGCGCTCGTCGGCGAACAGCGCCTGCACTTGCGCAGCCAGCAGGTCATAGCCATCGAGGCCAGTGCGACTGGCGTTGAGGTCGATCATTTATTTCTGCTCCAACAATTGCAGCCCGACCCAATAGCGGGCGAACTGATAGGCACAACGGCCATTACGGTTGCCGCGCCCGGTTGCCCAGCGCACGGCGAGAATATCCAGGGCTTCGTCACGCTGCCAGCGCAACCCGGCCTTGGCGGCCAACTGGCCGATCCAATGTTCCACCACATTGAGGAAGTGGTCCTGGGTGAAGGGGTAGAACGACAGCCACAGGCCAAAACGGTCGGACAACGCGATCTTGTCCTCCACCGCTTCACTGGGGTGCAGCTCGCCATCGACGCGCTTCCAGTTTTCGTTGTCGCTCTCTTTTTCCGGGACCAGGTGGCGGCGGTTCGAGGTGGCGTACAGCAGCACGTTGTCCGGGGCTTGCTCCAGCGAGCCGTCGAGCACGCTCTTGAGCACCCGGTAGTCGCCCTCCCCAGCTTCGAACGACAGATCGTCGCAGAACAGGATGAAGCGCTGCGGCAGCGTCTGCAGTTGTTCGACCACACGCGGCAGGTCGGCCAGGTGATCGCGCTCGATTTCGATAAGGCGCAGACCGGCACCGGCATGTTCGGCCAGCAGCGCACGCACCAGCGACGACTTGCCAGTACCGCGCGAGCCCCACAGCAAGGCATGGTTGGCCGGCAGACCGTTGATGAACTGATGGGTGTTGCGGCCCAGCTGGTCGCGCTGCTGGTCGACGCCGATCAGGTCGCTCAGGCGGATGTCGAGGCTGACCTCCAGCGGCATCAGGTAACCGGTGCGGCCGTCGCGCTGCCAGCGGGCGGCCAGGGTGGTATGCCAGTCGATGTCCGGGCGTGGTGCTGGCAACAGGGGTTCAAGACGCGCCAGTACCGATTCGGCGCGTTCCAGGAAAGCATACAAGCGGGCGTCCATGACGACTCCTAGCAAGACAACATGAGTTTTACGGCGGTACCGGCCCTGTCGCGAACAATCCAGCCCCCTGAAAGGTGGCTACGGCCTGTATAAGCGGGTCTACCCGCGAAGACACCGGTACAACCAACAACAATCAAGTTTGAATGTTTGACAGACCCGCCAGCAGCCGGGGCTGATCGGCTATGCTTGCGCAGCGCAAGGGACATGAAACCGGCTCGGGACCCATGGATATCAAGTTCACCAATCGCCTGTCATACAAGCAAGCCCGGTTGACAGTCCTGGTCGGCTTCATCCTGGGAACATTGCTCAGTCTCATCCAGATCGGCATTGATTATGCCAGTGAAGACGCGTCCATCAACCGCGAAGTGCAGGCGTTGCTACAGATCAGCCACAACCCGGCCTCGCGCATCGCCTACAACATCGACGCCGAACTGGCCCTGGAGCTGACGCGTGGCCTGCTGCAATCGCCAGCCGTCATCCGCGCGCGGCTGATCGACAACAACGACACCGTACTGGCCGACGTGCAACGCTCGCGCCTGGAGGACCGCTACCGGCCGCTGAGTGACTTCCTGTTCGGCGAACAGCGCCAGTTCCAGGACCGCCTGTTCCTGACCCACATGCCCAACGAGTACCTGGGCACCCTCTACCTAGACGTGGACACCTACGCCTTCGGCAGCCGCTTCCTCGACCGCGCCGGCGTCACCCTGGTCAACGGTTTCGCCCGCAGCCTGGTGCTTACCGGCATCCTCCTGGCCCTGTTCTACTTCATGCTGACCAAACCCCTGGTGACCGTCATCGGCGCGCTCAGCAACGACGCGGGCCAACGCAGGCAAACCCGGGTGGACTGCCCGCACGGTCACGAAAAAGACGAGATCGGCGTATTGGTGAAGGTCGCCAACCAGCAGTTCGTCAGCATGGCCACCGAAATCCAGCAGCGGCGCAGTGCCGAGAACCGCCTCACCCAGTACCTCAATGAACTGGAAGACATCGTCTCGTCGCGCACCACTGAGCTGAAGGCCAGCAACAGTCGCCTGAGCCAGTTCAACCAGGAACTGGAAGAAGCCCGCCAGCGTGCCCTGGACATGGCCCAGGCCCGCGCCGCCTTCCTGGCCAACATGAGCCACGAGATCCGCACCCCGCTCAACGGCATGCTCGGCATGATCGCCCTGGCCCTGGACAGCCCGCTGGCCGGCGAGCAGCGCCAGCAGCTGTCGATCGCCCACGACTCGGGCAAGGTACTGGTCGAGCTGCTCAACGATATCCTCGACCTGTCCAAGTTCGATGCCGGCCAGCTGGAGCTAGAGCGCATTCCGTTCGACATGGCCGCGATGATCGAGGACACCGCCAACCTGCTGTCGCAGAATGCCGCGCAAAGCGTCGAACTGACCTGCCTGATCGCCAACGACTTCCCCAGCATGGTACTCGGCGACCCGACACGCGTGCGGCAGATTGTCAGTAACCTGTTGTCCAACGCGCTGAAGTTCACCCGTTTCGGCCGCGTCGACGTGCGCCTGAGCGTCATCGTCGGCGGTGTGCGCCTGGAAGTGCACGACACCGGCATCGGCATTCCCGAGGAAGCCCAGGCGCGCATCTTCCAGCCCTTCATCCAGGCAGGCGCCGGCATTACCCGCCAGTACGGCGGCACCGGCCTGGGCCTGGCGCTGACCCGCAACCTGTGCAAAGCCATGCAAGGGCACCTGCACATCCAGTCCGAGGCGGGCTTCGGCAGCCGCTTCAGCGCCGACCTGCCACTGGCCGCACACACCGAAGCCATCGCGCCAGCGCCGCTGCACGGCCAGGTGGTGGCCCTGACCCGCGCCGGCAGCGGCCTGGGCGAACTGCTGCAGAGCCTGTTGCCCGCCTGGGGCCTGCACTACAGCCGTCATGACGATGCCAGCAACGTGCGGATGAAAGCCGTCGACGTGCTGATCACCGATGACCTGGACCACCTGCAGGACCTGCGCCCAGCCTTCAAGGCGCCGATTCTGCTGGTGACCGCCTATGGCAATTTCCTGCCCAGCGAACAGTCCAGCCTGCTCGCCCCGTTACATCAACTGGCCCGTCCGCTGGCGCGCAATCCGCTGTACCAGATGCTGCGCCGCACCCTGCAAGGACAGGCCCCCGAACATCCACTGGCCAACCCCAGCGCCACACTTGAGGAAGGCCGCGCGCGCATTCTGTTAGTGGAGGACAATCCGGTGAACCAACTGGTGGCCAAGGGCATGCTGGCCAAGCTCGGTTGCCAGGTGCAGCTCGCCACCCAAGGCGCCGAGGCGCTGGAGATGCTCGAGGAAAATCAGTTCGACATGGTGCTGATGGACTGCAACATGCCGGTGATGGACGGCTACGAAGCCAGCCGGCGGATTCGTCAGAGCGGTCGCTGGCCCGAGCTGCCCATCGTCGCGCTGACTGCCAATGCCATGCCCGAGGAGCGCGAGCGCTGCCGCGCGGCGGGCATGAACGACTATCTGGCCAAGCCGTTCCGCCGCGAGGAGCTGTTGGCGCTGATCGACCATTGGGTACCGGTCAACGGCTGAGCAAACGCTCGATGTCTGCCTCCAGGGCCTGGGGCTTGGTGGTTGGCCCGTAGCGCTTGACCTTGCCGCTGGCCGGGTCGAACAGGAACTTGGTGAAATTCCACTTGATCTTCTGGGTGCCCAGCAGGCCTGGGGCGCGCTGCTTGAGCTCGACGAACAGCGGGTGGGCGCCAGGGCCGTTGACGTCGATCTTGCGAAACAGTGGGAAGCTCACGCCGAAATTGCGCTCGCAGAACTGCGCGATTTCCCGCGAATCGCCCGGTTCCTGCTGGCCGAACTGGTTGCACGGGAAGCCCAGCACCACCAGCCCACGATCACGGTACTGCTGCCATAGCTGCTCCAGGCCCTTGTACTGCGGGGTGAAGCCGCATTGGCTGGCGGTGTTGACCACCAGCAGTGCCTTGCCGGCGAAGTCGCCCAGCACCTTGTGCTCACCGCCCAGGGTCACGCAGGGAATGTCGAGTATCGATCCAGCCATGTTCAGCTCCGTTCAGTCACGCGGCTTGAGGTCCAGGCACACCGAATTGATACAGTAGCGCAGCCCGGTCGGTGGCGGGCCGTCGGGGAACACATGGCCCAGGTGGGCATCGCAGCGGGCGCACGTGACCTCGGTGCGAATCATGCCGTGGGAGGTGTCGCGGATTTCGATCATCGCGCTGTCTTCGATCGGCTGGTAGAAGCTGGGCCAGCCACAGCCGGAATCGAACTTGGCCTGTGCGTCGAACAATGGCAGGTCGCAGCAGATGCAATGGTAGATGCCGTCGCGCCGTTCGCTGTTGTACTTGCCGCTGAACGGCCGCTCAGTGCCCTTGAGACGGCACACCTGGTACTGGGCCGGGTCGAGCATGGCACGCCATTCTTCAAGGGTTTTGTCGATCTTTTGCATAAGGTGACCTCGGCAGGCTGAATTTCACGCTGCGCCGTCTTTTCCAGGGCGCGGGTGGCACGTATATTAGTCGGCTTCGTGTGCAAGGCTCCAAGTCTGGCACCCGCGCCCCGCCCTTTCAAACCTTTCGACGGCGGCGCCTGCGACTTCTCAATCGGGATCACATCATGCAGTTCAGCAAATCGAACAAGCTCGCCAATGTCTGCTACGACATTCGCGGCCCAGTGCTCAAGCACGCCAAGCGCCTGGAAGAGGAAGGCCATCGCATCCTCAAGCTGAACATCGGCAACCCGGCGCCGTTTGGCTTCGAGGCACCGGACGAAATCCTCCAGGATGTGATCCGCAATCTGCCCACCGCCCAGGGCTACAGCGACTCCAAGGGCCTGTTCAGCGCGCGCAAGGCGGTGATGCAGTACTGCCAGCAGAAGCAGATCGAAGGCGTCGGTATCGAGGACATTTACCTCGGCAACGGTGTGTCCGAGCTGATCGTGATGTCGATGCAGGCCCTGCTCAACAACGGCGACGAAGTGCTGATCCCAGCGCCCGACTACCCGTTGTGGACCGCTGCGGTCAGCCTGGCCGGCGGCAAACCGGTCCACTACCTGTGCGACGAGCAGGCCGACTGGTTCCCGGACCTGGAAGACATCAAGGCCAAGATCACGCCGAACACCAAGGCCCTGGTGATCATCAACCCGAACAACCCGACCGGCGCGGTGTACTCCAAGGAACTGCTGCTGGGCATGCTGGAACTGGCGCGCCAGCACAACCTGGTGGTGTTCTCGGACGAAATCTACGACAAGATCCTCTACGACGAGGCCGTGCACATCAGCACCGCCTCGCTGGCCCCGGACTTGCTGTGCCTGACCTTCAACGGCCTGTCCAAATCGTACCGGGTCGCTGGCTTCCGCTCCGGCTGGCTGATCATCTCCGGGCCCAAGCAGCATGCCCAGAGCTACATCGAAGGTATCGACATGCTGGCCAACATGCGCCTGTGCGCCAACGTGCCCGCCCAGCATGCCATCCAGACCGCCCTGGGCGGCTACCAAAGCATCAACGACCTGGTGCTGCCACCAGGGCGCCTGCTGGAGCAGCGCAACCGCACCTACGAGTTGCTCAATGCCATCCCAGGCGTGAGCTGCGTCAAGCCCATGGGCGCGCTGTACGCGTTCCCGAAGATCGACCCGAAAGTGTGCCCAATCCACAACGACGAGAAGTTCGTGCTCGACCTGCTGCTGTCGGAAAAGCTACTGATCGTTCAGGGCACCGCGTTCAACTGGCCGTGGCCGGACCACTTCCGCGTGGTGACCTTGCCACGTGTGGATGACCTGGAGCAGGCGATTGGCCGCATCGGTAATTTCCTGAAGGGGTATTCGCAGTAGGGTCGGCTTGGGGTTCGTGGCGGCGCGTGGATCGAGCGCCGCCCGCGCGGCGCATCGCGAGCATGGCTCGCTCCTACGCTTGCTTAGGGCCATGAAACAACGTCCGACAGCCCTCTCAGCATGTTTCTTACATCCTGCAACGCTCTAGCTCACAGCCCCCGCGATATCCTCTGCCATACTCCGCCGTACACAGTTTGAAATAGTCGCCCGATTGAATCGGCGCGACAGGCCCCTTATATACCCCGCATACGCAACGAACTCATCCGTCAGGAGAACGTAACAACCATGATGCGCATTCTGTTGTTTGTAGCCACCAACCTTGCGGTGGTGCTGGTTGCAAGCATTACCCTGAGCCTGTTCGGTTTCAACGGGTTCATGGCCGCCAATGGGGTTGACCTCAACCTCAGCAGCCTGCTGGTCTTCTGCGCCGTGTTCGGCTTCGCCGGTTCGCTCGTTTCGCTGTTCATCTCCAAGTGGATGGCGAAGATGACCACCGGCACCCAGATCATCACCCAGCCGCGCACCCGTCACGAACAGTGGCTGTTGCAGACTGTCGAGGAGCTGTCCCGCGAGGCCGGCATCAAGATGCCCGAGGTGGGTATCTTCCCAGCTTACGAGGCAAACGCCTTCGCCACCGGCTGGAACCGCAACGACGCGCTGGTCGCCGTATCCCAAGGCCTGCTGGAGCGCTTCTCGCCCGATGAAGTGCGTGCCGTGCTGGCCCACGAAATCGGCCACGTGGCCAATGGCGACATGGTGACCCTGGCGCTGGTGCAAGGCGTGGTAAACACCTTCGTGATGTTCTTCGCCCGGATCATCGGCAACTTCGTCGACAAGGTCATCTTCAAGAACGAGGAAGGCCAGGGTATCGCCTATTACGTGGCCACCATCGTCGCCGAGCTGGTGCTGGGCATTCTGGCCAGCATGATCGTGATGTGGTTCTCGCGTCGCCGCGAATACCGCGCTGACGAAGCTGGCGCACAACTGGCCGGTACCAACGCCATGATCGGCGCCCTGCAGCGCCTGCGCGTGGAGCAAGGCCTGCCGGTGCACATGCCTGACACCATGCGTGCCTTCGGCATCAACGGCGGCCTGAAGCATGGCCTCGCTGGCTTGCTGATGAGCCACCCGCCACTGGAAGACCGCATCGAGGCGCTGCGTCGCCGCGGTTGATGGGTCGAGGTATGAAAAGGGCGACTCAGGTCGCCCTTTTTTTACGCCTACCTCTCCCCACCAACACCTGTGGGGACGGGCTTACCCGCAAAGCGTCCGGGACCTGCGCGCTATCGATCAAAACCCTAGCCGATAGGCGCGCTCCAGCAAGCTCGCGATTCCAGCCTGGCGAAACTTCGGACTTTCCTCGATCACCTCGACGGCCTCCAACGCCTCCACCTTCCAAGCGCAAAAGCCGCGCCGCACCTCTTCATCCCCCACCGAAAACGGCGGCCCCTCCAGCTTGGCCTGGTCATAGTCCAGTGTCACCAGCAGCCCTCGACCACCAGAAGGCAGGATATTCGACAGCATCGCCATGTACCGCTCCCGCATCTCAGGGGGCAAGGCAATCAGCGCGGCCCGGTCGTAGAGCCCGACACAGTCGACGACATCCTCGGCCTGCAAGGCGAAGACATCCCCGCACAACACTTGCACCGCGCCGGCCTGCCAGAGCTCGAATACGCCCTGCTGCGATACCTCGGCCGACAACCCCTGCTCGCGGAAGAAGTCTTCCACCGCCCGCCGCGACAACTCCACCCCCAACACCCGGTGCCCCTGCCCTGCCAGCCACGCCAGGTCCAGGCTCTTGCCACACAGCGGCACCAATACCCGACTACCGGGTGCCAACCCCAACGCTGGCCAATACCGCTGCAGATAGGGGTTGACCTGGGCCTGGTGAAAACCGATCTGGTTGTCGGCCCACTTGCGATGCCAGAACGCCGCGTCCATCTTTCCTCCTGGTTACTCGATAGATAACGCTAAAATCTTATATTGGAATTCGATCTGTATCTGATCGAAGATGTCAGCATCTTAACCGCCAGGACACCACCATGCTGCCCAGCCTGTTCATTTCCCACGGCTCCCCCATGCTCGCCCTGCAACCCGGCGCCAGCGGTCCGGCCCTGGCTGGTCTGGCCAACGCCTTGCCACGGCCAAAGGCGATCGTGGTGGTGTCGGCGCACTGGGAAAGCCGCGAACTGCGGGTGACCGGCAGTGCGCAACCAGGGACCTGGCATGACTTCCATGGCTTCCCCGCCGCGTTGTATGCGGTGCAGTACCCGGCGCCGGGCGAACCTGGCCTGGCCGGCCAGGTCAGCGAACGGTTGACCAAGGCCGGCCTGCCCGCCCGCCTGGACCCGCAGCGACCGTTCGACCATGGTGCTTGGGTACCGCTGTCGCTCATGTACCCGGATGCGGGCATTCCGGTAATTCAGGTTTCACTGCCCAGCCACATGGGCCCGGCGCTGCAGATCAAGGTCGGCCAAGCGTTGGCGGGGCTGCGAGAGGAAGGTGTGTTGCTGATCGGTTCGGGCAGCATCACCCACAACCTGGGCGAGTTGGACTGGCACGCCGGGCCGGATGTGATCGAGCCTTGGGCGTTGGCCTTCAGGGACTGGGTGGTGGCGCGCCTGGCCGAGGATGACCAAGCTGCATTGCTGGATTACCGGCACCAGGCGCCGTTTGCGGTGCGCAACCATCCCAGCGATGAGCATTTGCTGCCGCTGTTCTTTGCCCTGGGGGCCGGAAAGCGGTTTGCCGTGGTGCACCAGGGGTTCACCTTGGGGGCCCTGGGGATGGACATTTATCGATTCGACTGAAGGGACCTCTTGCCGGCAGGCCGCCGCCTGCCGGTAAAGCTGAGCGTGCAGGCAAAAAAATCCCCGACCTAGGCCGGGGATTTTTTCATGGCGCCAGGATCAGTCCTCGCGGTAGCGGCGCAGCTTCAGCTGCTTGCCCGCCACACGGGTGTCCTTGAGCTTGGACAGCAGACGCTCCAGGCCGTCTTCCGGCAGTTCGATCAGGCTGAAGCTGTCACGAACCTGGATCCGGCCGATGGCGTCGCGAGCCAAGCCGCCCTCATTGAGGATCGCACCCAGCAGGTTCTTGGCGGCGATACCGTCACGGGCACCCAACGCGGTACGGCAACGAACGCGACCTTCAGCCAGCGGCATCGGCGCGCGACGCTCGCGGTCACCACGCTCACTGCGCTCACCACGGTCGCCACGCTCACCACTGCGCTCACGCGGGGTGAAGCTTGGCACCAGCGGCTGCTCACGCTCGACAGCCGCCAGATCCAGAGCCTGGCCATTGGTGGCCTTGCGCAGCAGGGCCGAGGCCAGTGCGCGTGGGCTGCAGCCGAGGTCGGCGGTCAGACGGTCGAACAGTTCGCCATGGGTGGCTTCCGCTTCGGCCACCAGCGGCGCCAGGCTCGAAGTCAGCTTCTTGATGCGGGCATCCAGTACGGCCTGCGCGTTCGGCAGACGGGCCTCGGCCACTTTCTGACCGGTTACACGTTCGATCACCTGGAGCATGCGACGCTCACGCGGGGTAACCAGCAGCAGCGCACGGCCATCGCGGCCAGCACGGCCGGTACGACCGATACGGTGAACGTAGGACTCTGGGTCGTACGGCATGTCCACGTTGAATACGTGGGTGATGCGCGGAACATCCAGACCACGGGCCGCGACGTCGGTGGCGACGACGATGTCCAGACGGCCATCCTTGAGCGAGTCGATGACGCGCTCACGCTGGTTCTGGGCGATGTCGCCGTTCAGCGCGGCAGCCTTGTAGCCCTTGGCTTCCAGGGCGGAGGCCAGGTCCAGGGTGGCTTGCTTGGTGCGTACGAAGGCGATCAGCGCATCGAATTCTTCCACTTCCAGCAGACGCAGCACAGCCGGGATCTTCTGGTCGGCGTGGACCATCAGGTGGGCCTGATCGATCGCGGTGACGGTCTGGGTCTTGCTCTGGATCTTGACGTGCTTCGGCTCGCGCAGGTGGCGCTCGGCGATGCTGCGGATCGAAGACGGCAGGGTGGCGGAGAACAGCACGGTCTGGCGCGATTCAGGGATGGCGTCGAAGATCACTTCGAGGTCGTCCATGAAGCCCAGCTTGAGCATCTCGTCCGCTTCGTCCAGTACCAGGTACTGAACGGTGGACAGGACTTTCTCGTCGCGGCGCAGGTGGTCGCACAGGCGGCCAGGGGTAGCGACGACGATTTGCGCGCCGTTACGGATGGCACGCAGTTGTGGGCCCATCGGGGCACCACCGTACACGGCCACGACGTTAACGCCCGGCATCTGCTTGGCGTAGGTTTCGAATGCGGTAGCTACTTGCAGCGCCAACTCACGGGTTGGCGCAAGGATCAGGGCTTGCGGTTCGCGCTTGCTCACGTCGATCTTGTTGAGGATCGGCAGGGCGAAGGCAGCGGTCTTGCCGGTGCCAGTCTGCGCCTGGCCGATCATGTCGTGACCGGCGAGGATGATCGGGATCGACTGTTGCTGAATGGCGGACGGCTCTTCGTAGCCGGTAGCCAGTACGGCAGCAACAATGTTCGGATTGAGTTCGAGAGCGGCGAATCCGCCGGTTTCCTGGGTCATGGGTCTGCCTCTAGGTGCATCCGCAAAGACCCATGCTCCAAAGCTGCACATGCCTTGAAAGACCAAACGGTCACCCAGGCAGCTTTGGCGGCGGGGATTTGCGAAAACGATTGAAAATGAATACGTGGGAAGGTCCGCCTAGCGGACGCGCAGCCGAAGCTGGACTCGGAGGATTTGCACCACCTGATTTTGAGGTCCGCTAAAAGACCGGCGCGTACTATACCCGAATTGAAGGGGACAGTGAGGAAATTTTTCAGTTTGGGTAGCCAGTATCAGGCCATCAATCGATACCGGCTGAAACGTTTTTCTCCAGCAGCCCCCTTCCTGCCCCGCTTCCGAAGAGCCCACTGCCCTGGAGCACGGCGCAGTCCCCGTAGGAGCGGGTTTACCCGCGAAGAGCGCAACACGGTTTCAGGTCGCTGGCCGAATTTCCCGGATCAGGCTCTCCAGGCTATACCCCAGGCGCGGCGCCAGCGCTTCGGCGCGTGCCCGCACCCCGTCCAGGTCCAACGTCTGCTCGAGGTCCGCAGGCACCAGCAGGATGACATTGCCCTCCTTCACCGGCAGCTCCCAGTAATGCCGGTGGTAAAGCCCGCGCAGCAACGCCGCACCCAGCGGCCGGCCATCGTCATTGGCCCACTGGTTGATCACCAGCCAACCGCCGGGGTTGAGTTGCTGCTGACAGTTTTCCAGGAACCGCCAGGCCAGGTGCCCGACACCCGGTCCGTGGTCGGTGTACAGGTCAACGAAGATCAGGTCGGCTTTTTCCGCGCTCGGCAGCAACTCGAGGGCATCGCCGATACGCACGTAAAGCCGCGGATCATCGTCCAGCCCGAGGTACTCCATGGCCAGGCGCGGCACATCCGGGCGCAGTTCGATGGCTTCGATGTCCTCCAGCGGCAGGAATTTCATGCAGGCCTGGGTCAGGGTACCGGCCCCCAACCCCAGGAACAGCGCACTCTCTGGCTGTGCGTGGCACAGCGCCCCCACCAGCATGGCACGGGTGTAGTCGTACTCCAGCCAGCTGGGGTCGGCGGTGAACACGCAGCTTTGCTCGATCGCATCGCCGAACTCGAGAAAACGGTAGTCGTCCACCTCGTACACGCTGATCACGCCAAAGGCATCTTCGACCCGGGCCAGTAGCCGCTCTTCCCGCTCCGTCGCCATCACTGCCACCTGCCCACACAAAAACGCGCATTGTCCGTCAACACCTGCAACGCAACAAGCGCACCGCCAACTGTTACCATGACGAACAGCCTACAACCGACAAGACCGAGCCTGTGATGAACCAACCGTGGAGCCCTGACAGCTGGCGTGCCCTGCCGATCCAGCAGCAACCGACCTACCCCGACGCCGCGCACCTGCTGAAGGTCGAGCAGACCCTGGCCAGCTACCCGCCGCTGGTGTTCGCAGGCGAAGCGCGCGAGCTGCGTCGACAGTTCGCCGAGGTCACCGAAGGCCGGGCCTTCCTGTTGCAAGGTGGCGACTGCGCCGAAAGCTTCGCCGAGTTTTCGGCCGCGAAGATCCGCGACACCTTCAAGGTGCTGCTACAGATGGCCATTGTCATGACCTTCGCCGCCGGCTGCCCGGTGGTCAAGGTCGGGCGCATGGCCGGGCAGTTCGCCAAGCCTCGCTCCGCAGGCGATGAAACCATCGGCAACGTCACCCTGCCCGCCTACCGCGGCGACATCGTCAACGGCATCGGGTTCGACGAGAAAAGCCGCGTGCCGGACCCGGAGCGCCTGCTGCAGGCGTACCACCAGGCCACCGCCACCCTCAACCTGCTGCGCGCCTTCGCCCAGGGCGGTTTCGCCGACCTGCATCAGGTGCACAAGTGGAACCTGGACTTCATCGCCAACTCGGCGCTGGCCGACAAGTACCACCAGTTGGCCAACCGCATCGACGAGACCCTGGCCTTCATGCGCGCCTGCGGCCTGGACAGCGCCCCACAACTGCGCGAAACCAGTTTCTTCACCGCCCATGAAGCGCTGCTGCTCAACTACGAAGAGGCCTTCGTGCGTCAGGACAGCCTGACCGGTGACCACTACGATTGTTCGGCGCACATGCTGTGGATCGGCGACCGTACCCGCCAGTTGGATGGTGCCCATGTCGAGTTCCTGCGCGGCGTGCACAATCCGATCGGGGTGAAGGTCGGGCCGAGCATGAACCCTGAAGAACTGATCCGCCTGATCGACATCCTCAACCCGGACAACGACCCGGGCCGGCTGAACCTGATCGTGCGCATGGGCGCCGGCAAGGTGGGTGACCACCTGCCGGGGTTGATCCGCACCGTCGAGCGCGAGGGGCGCAAGGTGCTGTGGAGCTCCGACCCGATGCACGGCAACACCATCAAGGCCAGCAGCGGCTACAAGACCCGTGACTTTGCGCAGATCCTGGACGAGGTGAAACAGTTCTTCCAGGTGCACCAGGCCGAAGGCAGCCATGCGGGCGGGATTCATATCGAGATGACCGGACAGAACGTCACCGAATGCATCGGCGGCGCCCGGCCGATCACCGAAGACGCGCTCTCAGACCGCTATCACACCCATTGCGACCCACGCATGAATGCCGACCAGTCACTGGAGCTGGCGTTCCTGATCGCCGAGACGCTCAAGCAAGTGCGGCGCTGAGCGGGAGCGGTTGGCTGAAAGCGGGGGCGTTCGTGAGAGCGAGCGCCGCCCGCGCGGTGCATCGCGAGCAAGGCTCGCTCCTACGTTTGTTTCCGGCCAGCACAGGCTCTTACCCTCATTTACGCAGCGGATCGTCCCAGAAATGCCGATCCGCCTCTTGCTGGATATCGGCCCGGCTCAACCCCAAGTCCTGCAACGTCGCGTCACTGAGGCGAGCCAACTCCTGACGCTGGCGATACAACTGCAGCCAGCGCGCCAAACGCTCGATCGCCACATGCCACAGGTGGTTCAGGGAAAAGGTGGTGTGCTCGATGCTGCTGACATGACCTTTCATCGTGAGGCCCTCCGTGTTGATGGCTCCAGTCTCATCCCAGGCTTAAGATCAATCCAACGAATGTTTCTGATGCCATGCATCTCGGAGATTGATGCAATGTCCCACTATCAGAGTCTCGATGCCGATGTGCTGCGCACCTTCGTCGCCATTGCCGAACAAGGCGGCTTCACCCGCGCCGGCGAGGTGGTCAACCGCACGCAGTCGGCAGTCAGCATGCAGATGAAGCGCCTGGAAGAAGACATCCTCCAACGCCAGCTTTTCGAGCGCGACGGCCGCCAGGTGCGCCTGACCGCCGAAGGGCAAGTGTTGCTGGGTTATGCCCGGCGCATCCTCAAGCTGCACGGCGAGGTGTTCAACACCCTGCGCATGCCACACATGGTCGGCGTGGTGCGTATCGGCACGCCGGACGATTATGCGATGCGTTTTCTGCCGACAATCCTGTCGAGTTTCGCCCAGGCTTACCCGCTGGTGCAGGTGGAAGTGCACTGCGACTCGTCCAAGCAACTGATGCTGCGCCAGGACTTGGACCTGACCATCGTCACCCGCGAGCCGGGTAACGAAGTCGGCCAGCTGCTGCGCCAGGAGCGGCTGGTCTGGGCCGCTGCCGAAGGCTTCTGCCCACACGAGCAGCGGCCCGTGCCATTGGCGTTGTTCAACACCGATTGCTTCTGCCGCGCCTGGACCTGCAATGCCCTGGAGGCCCAGGGCATCGACTACCGCATTGCCTACACAAGCCCCAGCCTGGCGGCGATCTTCGCCATCGTCACCGCTGGGTTGGCGGTGACAGCGCAGCTGCAGAGCCTGATTGGCGGTAATGTGCGCATTCTTGGCGAACAGAGCGGTTTGCCGCAGTTGCCGCTGGCCAATGTGATGCTGCTGCGCAATTCGCAGAGCCAGTCACCGATTACCGACTGCATGGCCGACTACATCGTGGAAGGGTTCAAATGACCGCGGGCCACCACTGTCGGCTATAGCTCGAACCCAAGCATCGCCGCGCACACCACCAGAAACACGCAGAACAACGCCCGTAGCACTTTCTCGGGCAGTGCATGGGCCAGCCGCACACCCCAACTGATGCTGAGCAAGCCCCCCACCGCCAGTGGTATGCCCACGCTCCAGCTCACGCTGTGGTGCACACCGTAGGTCAGCAAGGTCACCGCCGTGCTTGGCGCCGCCAAGGCCAGGGACAGCCCTTGGGCTACCACCTGGGTGGTACCGAACACACTGGTGAGGATCGGCGTTGCGACCACGGCCCCGCCTACCCCGAACAATCCCCCCATGGCGCCCGAGAAGCTGCCCAGCACACCCAGCCACGGCCAGGGGTAGCGCAGCTCGGCGGAGGGTGGCGCCACCTTGAGGAACATCCGCGCCACGTTCCAGATGGCCAGGGCCACCAGGAAGCCGACGAAGCCCAGGCGCATCGACTGCGCGTCGATCCCCACTGCCCAGATCGACCCTAACCAGGCGAACAGCAGGCTGCACAGTGACAGCGGCAGTGCATGGCGCAGCTCGATGCGATTGCGCTGGTGATAACGCCACAGCGCCAGCAACACGTTAGGGACCACCATCACCAGCGCGGTGCCCTGCGCCAATTGCTGATCGAGGCCGAACAACACACCCAACGCCGGGATCGCGATCAACCCTCCACCAATGCCGAACAGCCCACCCAGGGTACCCAGGGCTGCGCCCAGCGCGACATACATCAACCACTCGATCATCAGGGCCTCATCCGCCTGTAGTTGGAATTCAAGCATCCTACCCAGTCAGGGCTGGCGGGGAAACGCACAGCAACGCACAATGGCTATGCGTGTTTCGCAAAGCAGAGTCGCCATGAGCCCCGACACCCTGACCGAACAACTGAGCCTGTTTCTCGATGTGCTGGAAACCAGCAGCTTCTCGGCCGCCGCCCGCCGTCACCCGCTGACGCCCTCGGCGGTGGCGCGGCGCATCGACAACCTGGAAGCGGCCGTCGGTAGCCGACTGTTCGTGCGCAGCACCCATGCCGTGCGTGCCACCCCCGCTGGCAATGCCTTCGCCGAGCGCGCCCGGCGCATCATCGAAGAGCTGCGCCTGGCCCGTGCCGAGGCAGTGTCGTTGAGCAATGCCCCGGAAGGCTTGATTCGCATCGACGCCCCGGCGGCATTCGGCCGTCGTCACCTGGCGCCGGCCATCGCCGATTTCCTGGTGGCCTACCCTGGCCTGGATGTACAACTGCGCCTGATCGACAGTTTCGTCGACCTGCATGGCAGCCACTTGGGCGAGGTGGATTTGGTGCTGCGCGCCGGCCCCCTGGCCGACACCCGACTGGTCGCCACACCGCTGGCCTACATGGTGCGTATCGCCTGCGCCAGCCCCGCCTACCTGGCCAACCGTGGCGTACCGGCTTGCCCCAGCGAGCTACCTGACCACGACGGCCTGGACTGGGACGGGCTCGCGCCGCCGTTCGCCTGGCGCTTCACGGTCGCGGGACAAACCCGCCTGTATCGCCCGCAGCGCATGCGCATGGCCGCCAACAACGCCGAAACGCTGCTGTTCGGCGCACTGGCAGGCTTGGGTGTCGCGCACCTGCCCACCTGGCTGATCAGCGACTACCTGCTGCGCGGTGAACTGATACCGCTGTTCTGCGAAGGCGGCCTGCCCGAGCCTGAGTCCAGCGGCATCTACGCACTGCGCCTTGAACATGAAACGAACTCTCGCAGCCGTTTACTGCTCGAATTTCTCAAGAGCCGCTTCAGCCCGGTTCCACCTTGGGACTTGGCCTTGCGAAGCGAATTGCGCTGGTAATGAGCGCGCCAATCATCAGCGTGCTAGATTTTCACATTGATCAATTTCAAGGATCTGCATGAACGCCGACCCCAAAGCCCCCTGTGACGAGCTGCTGTTGGATAACCAGGTCTGCTTCGCCCTGCACTCCACCTCGTTGCTGATGACCAAGGTCTACAAGCCGCTGCTGCAGGCGTTGGGGCTGACCTACCCGCAGTACCTGGCCATGCTCGTGCTCTGGGAGCAGGACGGCCTGACCGTGGGCGAAATCAGCCAACGCCTACTCACCGACCCCGGCTCGCTTACCCCCCTGCTCAAACGCCTGGAAAGCGAAGGTTTGCTCAAGCGCACCCGCAGTCGCGAAGACGAACGCGTCGTCCTGGTGCAACTGACCGACAAGGGCCGTGCCCTCCACCAGCAAGCGCGCAGCGTGCCCCAGTGCATCCTCAAGGCCAGCGGCCATAGCCTGGAACGCTTGCAGCAGCTGCAAGCCGAACTGCTGGAACTACGCGACAACCTGCAGAAGAACCTCTGAGGACTATGCTCTGAGGTGGCCGTTCGGATGAATGGTCAAAGATTTATCTTGCGCACTAACTAATTGCGCGCTAATTTAAATCCCGTACCCACTCAGCGCCCCGGCGCACATCACTCAAGCGAGGCTCAACATGCAAAAGGTCACTCCGCTGTACATCGCCGAAGCCACCTCCACTGGCGGGCGCGACGGTAAATCCCGCTCCAGCGACGGCAAGCTGGAAGTCAAGCTGAGCACCCCGAAGGAGCTGGGCGGCGCGGGCGGTGACGGCACCAACCCCGAGCAACTGTTCGCTGCCGGTTATTCGGCCTGCTTCATCGGCGCCCTGAAATTCGTCGCAGGTCAGGAGAAGAAAGCCCTGCCAGCCGATGCCTCGATCACCGCGAACGTGGGCATCGGCCAGATCCCAGGTGGCTTTGGCCTGGACATCGACCTGCACATCAACCTGCCAGGTCTGGCGCAGGCCGATGCCGAAGGTTTGGTCGAGAAGGCGCACAAGGTTTGCCCGTATTCCAACGCCACTCGCGGTAACGTGGATGTGCGGCTGCATGTGACGGTGTGATGGATGCGCGCAGCCTCTGACACAACAGAGGCTTGCGCGGTCCCTGCAAAAGCGAAGATCCGCCAGCGGGCGAGATTCTCGCAAGCAAAAAAAACCCGGCCAAGGCCGGGTTTTCTGCGTATCGCAAGAAGTCTTACTTCTTGGAACGGCCCTTGAAGCTGCCGTCGCGGGTATCGATATCGATCCACTCGTCGATTTCGATGAAGTCGGCAACCTGTACTTCGGTACCGTTGGCCAGCTTGGCAGGCTTCATGACCTTGCCCGAGGTGTCGCCGCGGGCAGCGTTCTCGGTGTAGACGACCTGACGGCTGATGGTGGTCGGCAGTTCAACCGATACCACTTTCTCTTCGTACATGGTCAGGGCGCAGATGTCCTGCATGCCTTCTTCGATGTACGGCAGAACGGCGTCGATGTCTTCGGCGTTCAGTTCGTACATGGTGTAGTCGGTGGTGTCCATGAAGGTGTAGGCGTCACCGCTGATGAACGACAGAGTCACTTCCTTGCGATCGAGGATCACGTCGTCCAGCTTGTCGTCGGCGAAGTAGACGGTTTCAGTCTTGTAGCCGGTCAGCAGGTTCTTCAGCTTGGTCTTCATGATCGCGCTGTTGCGACCGGACTTGGTGAATTCGGCTTTCTGTACCAGCCACGGGTCGTTGTCGATCCGCAGTACGGTACCGGGTTTCAGTTCTTTACCAGTTTTCATTACAAAGTATCCGAATCTGGATGGATTTATAAAAATCGAGGCCGCGTATCATAGCCAATTTCGGTAAAACTGTACCAGCGTCATGGCAAGGTCCGGCTGAGCGGCCTGTTTGGTGCACCAATGGCGGGCATGCGCCTGCAGCTCGTCCCAGTGGGCCAGCACCCCGCGCCACGGGGCGCCCATGTCGCGATGCATGTTCCAGGCACGCCAGAGCTCGACCAGTGCTTCACCGGCTTCTTCCGACAACCCATGTCGATAAATCGCCAAGAACGCTTCAAGTTTTTCCCAGTGAGCGTTCTCGTCCTGCACATAGATGTGCCACAGCAGCGGCCGCCCTGCCCACTGGGCGCGGACGAAGGAGTCTTCGCCCCGCACGGCATTGAAGTCACAGCACCAGAGCACGCGGTCGTAGTCGTCCTGGCTGACGAAAGGCAGCACCTGCACTGTCAACGCGCCTTTGCGGCGCAGGTCGCCCGGGGCCAACGATGCCTCCCCCAGCCAACCTTGCAGGTCACCCAGGATACGCCCCTCCGGCACCAGCAAGTGGGTGGGCCGCTCTGCCTCGGCCATGGCATCGAGCCAACCCCTTAGCTGCGAGTTCTCGTAGGCGAACAGCGAAACCAAGCGGGCATCGGCCTGGGGGTGCACTCCCAGCCGGTTAAGGAACGCCTCGCGTAGCCCGGGGCTGGCCTCGAAGGCCTCTCGTTGCGCAAGCAAGGAGGCTTCGCGCAGCAAGCCGCCGGTCTTGTCGCTGAAACCGGGAAAGAAAAACACCGTGCGCAGGCCGCTGGGCTGCGGCGAAGGCAAGCCATGGCAACCTTCCACCCAGTCCTCGGCGCTGAGGTATTCCAGGTTCAGCCATAACGTCGAAGTGGGCTTCAACCCGTCGATGTAGGCCGGCGGCAAGCGGCAGCCAAAGGCGCCGATCACGACCTCAGGGGCGTTCACTGGCTGCCAGTCGGTCGGCCAGCGGCGCACGTCGACGCCTTGCTGCCACTGCTGGTCGGCCGCAGGGTCGGCGCCAGGGCACAGGCGCACGAAGGCCTGCAGGTCATCCACCCACAGGCGCACCGCCAGGCCGTGCTCGGCCACCAGTTGCCGGGCCAGGCGCCAGGTCACGCCGATGTCGCCATAGTTGTCGACGACGGTGCAGAAAATGTCCCAGGTGGCCTTCATGTGCCCTACCCTCGTCGTACGGAAAAGCAGCGGATTCTGCGCATAAATTGTCGCCGACAAAAGCACCGACGCTGAAAAAACCCTCGGTGCCATGCGACAATACCCGCTCGTCCCGCCTTGCCAGGAGGCCACCATGCCCCGCCACCGTGAACTGAAAATCACCCTGAAGCCACTGCAATTGATCCTGTGCGTGGCTTTCGGACTGTGGCTGGGCGCCGTGGCCATCGCCCTGAGCCTATGGCTGGCCTTGCAGTATTGGCCCGACCAGGTGCAGCCGGTGGCCCAGGCCGTCGCCCCCACCTACGCGCACCCCGCTGCACCACCTGTGCAACCAGCCGATGCGCAAAGCGACATGTTCGAACGCTACAAAGACATCCTGCAAAAGCAGGAAATGCAACAGGCCGCCGAAGCTGCCCAAGGCAACCCACGCAATCTCAACAGCCCCAAGTGCCAGTTCTGGCTGCAACAGAACCGCACCGCGCCAACCGACAAGAGCCAGGCCAATGTCCTGGAGTTCTGCTACTGACCATGAACAAAGCCGCCCTCCTTGCCCAGATCGTCGCCACCCTGGAACACGACATGGACGTGTTGCGTCGCGCTGCCCAAAGCGCCTACGAAACCGCCACGGCTGAAGAGAATATCGCCGAGAACAAGTACGACACCCTGGGCCTCGAGGCCTCGTACCTGGCCACCGGCCAGGCCCGGCGCACGGCCGAGATTCGTCAGGCATTGCTGACCTACCAGCAGTTGGTGCTGCGCGACTACGACCCGTCGCGCGGGGTACAGGTGAGCAACCTGGTGACGCTGGAGGATGAAGATGGCGCACGTCGGGTGCTGTTCCTCGGGCCGGAAGCCGCCGGGCTGAAGATCGGCGAGGGGGATGAACGGGTAACCGTCATTACCCCTCGGTCGCCTTTGGGCCAGCAACTGGTTGGCAAGCGGGTCGAGGATGAAATCATCCTGGGCAACCAGGCGCTGTTTATCGTCGAGGTCGACTGACAGTACTTTACCGCCGGCAAGCAGCGATTCCTTCACGTCGCCTGCAAGGCATCGAACCGCGTCGCCAACCCCTGCGCGGCGAACTGCTGCGCCACGAAATCGATGAACGCCCGCGTTTTGCCCGGCAGCAATTTGTGCCCGGCGTAGTACAGGCAGATGTGCCCGTCGTCCACGTACCAATCCGGCAGCACCCGCTGCAGCCTTCCGGCCTCCAGGTAGGGCACGGCGAACGGCAGGCTGACCAGGGCAACCCCCAGCCCCTGCTGCGCCACGGCGCAAGCGGCATCTGAGTCGCTCATGGTCATGGCCTGTCGCATCAGCAACGGCTGCTGGTCTTGCCAACGGCTGGTCAACGGCCAGGAACGCACCCGACCGGTCTGCGGCGAACGGATGAAAATGCCATCGTGACGCTGCAATGACGGCGGACCGTCTATCGGCGCATGGCGCAGCAGGTACTCAGGTGCCGCCACCAGAACCCGATGGGCCGGGGTGAGCTTGCGCGCCACCACGCCCAGGGGCAGATCGAAGCCGCCACCAATGGCCGCATCGAAACCCTGGCCGATCAGGTCGACCTGACGGTTATCGAAATGCCAGTCCGGTGTGATCGCTGGGTATTGCCGCAGAAATTCGCCCAACAGCGGCACCACGTACAAGCGCCCGAACACCGTGCCCATGCTCACCCTCAGCAGCCCGGCAGGCTGGCCCTCGGCACTGGCCAGGTTGGCTATGGCGTGCTGGATGGTGCGAAAACTGTCGCTGACCTCGCCCAGAAAGCGCTGGCCGGCTTCGGTCAGGGTCAGCTTGCGCGTACTACGCTGGAACAGACGCACACCCAGGCGCGCCTCCAACTGGGCGACATGCTTGCCCACTGCGGCAGGCGTGAGGCTCAACCGGCGGGCCGCCTCGGCGAAGCTACCCACCTCGGCGCTACGGATAAAACACTCGATGGCGCTGAACGATTCCATGGCCATGATTGGCAACCAAAAGTTTACTCAGCTGATAGTGATTGCCATCTTATCAGCACCTAATCGACGACTGATACTGCGTCCATCCACGGCATACGGCCTGGCTTTCCACTGGAGATCACTATGTCCAAGCAACTCACACTCGAAGGCAAGGTCGCCCTGGTCCAGGGCGGCTCGCGCGGTATCGGCGCAGCGATCGTGCGGCGTCTGGCCCGTGAGGGCGCCAAGGTCGCCTTCACCTATGTCAGCTCCGCCGGCCCCGCCGAAGAGCTGGCCCGGGAAATCAACGCGCAAGGCGGCCAGGCACTGGCGCTGCGCGCCGACAGTGCCGATGCAGCCGCCGTGCAAATGGCTGTGGATGACACGGTAAAACAGCTCGGCCGCCTCGATATCCTGGTCAATAACGCCGGCGTGCTGGCGGTGGCGCCAATCACCGAGTTCGACCTCGCCGAATTCGACCGCATGCTGGCAGTCAACGTGCGCAGCGTGTTCGTCGCCAGCCAGGCGGCAGCACGCTACATGAGCGAAGGTGGGCGGATCATCACCATCGGCAGTACCAACGCCGAACGCATGCCCTTCGCCGGTGGTGCCCCCTATGCCATGAGCAAATCCGCCCTGGTCGGCCTGACCCGCGGCATGGCTCGCGACCTGGGGCCAAGGGGCATCACGGTGAACAACGTGCAACCTGGCCCGGTGGACACCGACATGAACCCGGCCAGCGGGGAGTTTGCGGAAAGCCTCATTCCATTGATGGCCATCGGGCGTTACGGGCAGGCGGATGAAATCGCCAGCTTCGTCGCCTACCTGGCAGGACCGGAGGCTGGCTACATCACCGGGGCCAGCCTGACGGCAGATGGTGGGTTTGCGGCCTGAGATTCGGCTGGGGCTTTATCACCGGCAAGCTGGCTCCTACAGATAGCCCCACCGTGGGAGCTGGCTAGCCAGCGATCAGGCCCGATCCGCCAGCAGGTGCTGCTCCATGACTTCGAGAAACGCCCGCGCCGCCGGCGTCGGGCTCTGCGACCACACCGCGTACAAATGACGCACCGGCGCATCTCCCAGGCGCGCCACCGCCACACCCGGCATGCCTTCGGCCAGTCGCTCCGGCACCAGCCCCACAGCCATACCGCGTTGCACGAACTTCTCGACCAGACGAATATGGCCGATCTCGAACTGCACCCGCCGCTGCACGCCCACCGCCAGGAACGCCTCGTCGGTCTGGCGCCGCGCCCCCGTGCCTTCGGGGAAGTCCACCAAGACCTCGTTCGCCAGGTCAGCCAGCGCCAGTTGACCACGGCCAGCCAGGATGTGCGTGGGTGGCAACAACGCCACCAACTCCTCCCGTGCCAACAGACGGTGGCGCACCCCTTGCGGCTCCTCGCCCTGCCACAGACCGATGAACCCAACGTCCAGGCGCCGCTCGCACACATCGGCCACCAGCAGCTCGCTCTTGGCGGTCAACCAGCGTAGGTCCACATCCGGATGGCGCCTGTGGAACACCGCCAGCAGATCAACCAGGTCCAACGCCGTGAGCGAACTGATCTCGCCAATCGACAGACGCCCCCTCACCTGGCCACAGGCCGCCGCGACGTCATCGGCAATCCGTCGGGCAGCTTGCACGGCCGGACGCGCACTGAGAACGAATGCTTCGCCTGCGTGGGTCAGGCGCACCCGCCGCGAACTGCGCTCGAACAGGCTCACGCCCAACTGCGCCTCCAGGCGCGCAACCTGATGACTGAGCGCCGATTGCACCACGTGGCAGCGCTCGGCGGCACGGGTGAAACTGCCGGTGTCGGCGACGGCCAGGGCGTACTCAAGCTGCTTGAGGTTCATCGAATCAATCTGCTTTTTAGATGGACAAGCTGAAAACTATACATTGGTGTCATTCTCAAGACTTCCCGATACTGACGCCCACTGATTTCTGCCCGCTACGAGATGCTCATGAACACCCCTACGCTCAGTCGCGCCCTCATCCTGCTGATGGCCACCGCCACTGGCCTGGCCGTGGCCAGCAACTACTACGCCCAGCCACTGCTGCACAGCATCGCCGAACAGTTCGGCCTGAGCACCGCCAGTGCCGGTAGCATCGTCATTGCCGCCCAGCTCAGTTATGGCGCGGGCCTGCTGCTGCTGGCACCGCTGGGCGACCTGTTCGAACAGCGCCGACTGATCGTGGTGATGACGGCCATCTCGACCTTGGGCCTGGTAATCAGCGCTTGCGCGCCGAGCCTGCCCTGGTTGCTGCTGGGCACGGCACTGACCGGGCTGTTCTCGGTGGTGGCGCAGATTCTGGTGCCCATGGCCGCGGCCCTGAGCGCGCCAGACCAGCGGGGCCGTGCGGTGGGTACGCTGATGAGCGGCCTGTTGCTGGGTATTCTGCTGGCCCGCACGGCTGCAGGATTCATGGCAGAACTCGGCGGGTGGCGCAGTATCTACGTGCTCGCGGCCGTCCTCATGGCGGTATCCGCCATCGCCCTCTATCGCAGTTTGCCGCAGCACAACAGCCATGCCGGGCTGAAGTACCCGGCACTGATCGGTTCGGTGTTCCGCCTGTTCGTGCAAGAACCGGTGCTGCGCCTGCGTTCTTTGCTTGGCCTGCTGGCATTCAGCCTGTTCGCGCTGTTCTGGACGCCACTGGCCTTCCTCCTGGCCAGTGAGCCCTACCACTATTCGGATGCCGTGATCGGGCTGTTCGGCCTGGCTGGCGCGGCGGGAGCGCTGTCGGCGAACTGGGCAGGTCGTTTGGCCGACCGCGGCAAGGGCTCACTGGGCACCACCGTCGGCCTGGTCGCACTGATGCTGTCGTGGGTGCCTCTGGGCTTTGCCGAGCAGTCCCTGCTGGCGCTGCTACTGGGCGTGCTGGTACTCGACCTGGCGGTGCAGCTGGTGCATGTGAGCAACCAGAACGCGGTGATTGCCCTTCGTCCAGAAGCCCGCACACGGCTCAATGCCGGGTACATCACGTGCTACTTCATTGGCGGCGCTTTGGGCTCGCTGCTGGGAACGCAATTGTTCCAGCACCACGGCTGGATGGGCATCGTCACGGCCGGCCTTGCCATTGGGGCGCTGGCACTGTTGGTCTGGGCAATGGCCGAGCGCAAACGCAAGCGTGCGCTACAACTTACCTGAGCCACGCCTGCCGGCAGGACCGCGACCAACCGCCACGACCCTCCGTCGCCCGATCGTTGACTTGCCGGCCAAGGAGGGGCTCAGTAGGTGTTGGTCAAGACCCTTTCCCGACAGGACGACTCAATGACAAGGCTCACGGTTCAATCCGGCGATTTCTTGCAAGGTGAAGGCGAGTACCGCAATGGAGCGCTCACTCTCAAGACCCCGCGCAGCCCCTCGCCCGGCGAGCGGATTTCTCTCACACGAATCACCGACCTCAGGCTCGCCAGCCTTGAGTCCAGCCGCAGCCTGGGTACCGCGATCGGCTGGGGCGTGGCGGGTGCCTTGGTGGCAGGCCCGGTCGGCTTGCTGGCCGGGCTGTGGCTCGGCGGCAAGGAAGAGGAAGCGACCTTCCTCGCCACCTTCAAGGATGGTCGCAAGTTGATGGCCATCACCGACGGCAAGACCTGGTCGAAGATCGATGACAGTTGGCGTCGCCATCGGCATCCGGCCTCTAACGACTGAGTATTGCGGTGATGCCGCTATCGCGAGCAAGGCTCGCTCCTACGCGCCGGTCACCCAAAACGGTCGCGCGCAAATCCCGCAGGACTCAGTGGTCCGAAAAAACGTAGGAGCGAGCCTTGCTCGCGATGCGCCGCGCGGGCGGCGCTCGATCTCACAGCCGAAAAGATCGCCCGATGAACCCCTGTGAGCCCCAAAACAAAAAGCCCCCGAACCTTTCAGTTCGGGGGCTTTTCGCAGAATGTGGCGGTGAAGAAGGGATTTGAACCCTTGATACGATTTCTCGTATACACACTTTCCAGGCGTGCTCCTTCGACCACTCGGACACTTCACCGTTTTCTCTTCAAGCTATTCAGCCTGTCGAGGCGCGCTAATTTAGTAGAAGGCTTTTCCTTTGGCAAGCATTTTTTTCAGAATTTTCATGCGCTTAAGCAAATTCTCCGAAAAACCTCGCTTGGCAGGGCAATGCTGCCAATCTCGCTTGCGCTTTTACCCTCTCCTGACGCCCTCCCCCGACACGGCAAGGCATGGCGCGCAAACGCTGACTGACTGGTCAGCCTTACTGCTTTACCTGGCTGGCGGTGCTGGGTAACGTCGTTGCCACGTTACCCAAAGGACTCTGCCATGAGCGAGCTGATTACCTACCACGCCGAAGACGGCATCGTCACCCTGACCCTGAACAACGGCAAGGTCAACGCCATCTCGCCGGATGTCATCGTGGCCTTCAACGCAGCCCTGGATCGCGCAGCACAGGAACGAGCAGTGGTGATCATCACCGGCCAGCCGGGCATTCTTTCCGGGGGCTACGACCTCAAGGTGATGACCGCGGGCCCCAAGGAAGCCATCGGCCTGGTGACCGCAGGCTCGACCCTGACCCGCCGTTTGCTCTCGCACCCGTTCCCGATCATCGTCGCCTGCCCGGGCAATGCCGTGGCCAAGGGTGCCTTCCTGTTGCTGTCGGCCGACTACCGCATCGGCGTCGAAGGGCCTTACAAGATTTGCCTGAACGAAGTGCAGATCGGCATGACCATGCACCATGCCGGCATCGAGCTGGCACGGGACCGGTTGAGCCGCGCCGCGTTCCAGCGTGCGGTCAACAATGCCGAGGTATTCACCCCGCAGGCGGCCGTGGACGCTGGCTTCCTCGACAAGGTAGTGCCTGCCGAGCAGCTGCAGGAAGCCGCCCTGGCGGCGGCGCGTGAGCTGAAGAAACTCAACATGCTGGCCCACAAGAACACCAAGCTGAAAGTGCGCAAAGGGCTGTTGGATGCCCTGGATGAAGCAATCCTGGCGGACCAGAACCCTATGGGTTGAGCCCCACCAAGGATGCCGCCCCTGTGGGAGCGCCCTGTCGCGACGCAAGGCTGCTCCCACGACAATGAGACCTTCACAGGCGCTCACCCAAGGTTTGCCCCAAACAGTGCACAGCCGTACACTGCGCCGCGACTGTCTGGTGTGAGTCGTACCATGCTTTATTCCCTTCGCATGCTCCTGCTGGGGCTGCACTTTCTGCTGGTGGGTGCCGTCGGCCTGGTCATTGGCCTGTGCCGCCCTTTCAACCCCGACAACAGCCGTATCTTTGCCCGACTGTACAGCCTGCCGGCCACCTGGATGATGCGCATCAAGGTCAAGTCCGAAGTGGGCCCGCTGTGGGACCAGCCCCCCGGTTGCGTGATCGTCGCCAACCACCAGTCCAACTTCGACCTGTTCATCCTTGGCCATGTGGTACCGCAGCGGACCGTGGCCATCGGCAAGAAAAGCCTGGGCTGGATTCCGCTGTTCGGCCAGTTGTTCTGGCTTGGCGGCAACGTGCTGGTCGACCGCCAGAACGCCTACCAGGCGCGCAAAGCCATGCAGCAGACCACCCGTACCCTGCGCAACGACACCTCGATCTGGATTTTCCCGGAGGGCACGCGCAACCCCGAAGCGAAGCTGCTGGCGTTCAAGAAAGGCGCCTTTCACATGGCCGTCGAAGCCGGTGTGCCAATCGTGCCGGTGTGCGTCAGCCGCTACGCCCGACGCCTGAGTCTTAACAGCTGGCGCCAGCGCACGGTGATCGTGCGGTCGCTGCCACCCATCGCCACCACCGGCATGACCCAGCAAGACCTGCCGGCCCTGATCGAACACTGCCGCACGCAAATGCAGCAGTGCATCGACCACATGGAAAACGAACTGCCCCATGCCTGACTTCGCCTAACCGACAGGTTGCTCTCGCGCCCTTCACGGCCCAAGCTGTAGGACGTGTTCAACCGACAAAAGCGGACAACCATGGGGCGAGTCGTGGCATCGGCGGTGTACAGCGCCGGCAGAAAAGTCACCAACATCAGCATCGACGAAGGCAGCGAGTGGGCACGCAAGCCAGGGCACTTCGTCTGGATCGGCCTGGAAGAGCCCAACGCCGAGGAGCTGGCCAACCTGCAGTGCCAGTTCAACCTGCACGAACTGGCTATCGAAGATGCCCTGGAAAAGCACAGCCGCCCCAAGCTGGAAACCTTCGGCGACGCCCTGTTCATCGTCACCTACTCCCCCGTCCGACATGAAGGCAAGCTGGAATTCATCGAAACCCATATCTTCGCTGGCAACGGGTACATCATCACGTGCCGTAACGGCCACTCGAAATCCTATGCCCTGGTGCGTCAACGCTGCGAGGCGCGCCCCCTGCTGCTGGAACATGGCGAAGACTTCGTGCTGTACGCGCTGCTCGACTTCGTCACCGAGAACTACCAGCCCGTCAGCGAAGCCATTCATGGCGAAATCGAGGAGCTGGAGCAAAGCGTGCTCAGCGGCTCGCTGAAGGAAGAAGACATCCAGCGCCTGCACAGCCTGCGCCGCGACATCCTGCGCCTGCGCCGCTACGTGGCACCGATGGTGGAAGTGAGCGAGGAACTGCAGCGCCTGAGTTTCCCGTTCATCGACAAGAACATGCGCCCGTACTTTCGCGACGTGCAGATCCATGTCACCCGGCAGATGGAGGATTTGGCCGGCATTCGTGACATCGCCAGCCAGACCATCGAGATCGGCATGCTGCTGGAGTCGTCACGGCAGAGCATCGTGCAGCGCAAGTTCGCCGCCTGGGCGGCGATTCTCGCCTTCCCCACGGCGATTGCCGGCATCTACGGGATGAACTTCCAGAACATGCCGGAACTGGGCTGGCACTATGGCTACTTTGGCGTGCTGGGGTTGATTGGCGTGGGGTGTACGGCGCTGTATGCCAGTTTCAAGCGGTCGGGGTGGTTGTAGAGGCTGTCGCGCAGCCCCGTCGACGGCCAGCCGGCTCCTACCTCAGGACCCGGCTGGCTGGCGATCACGCGGCGTTATCGCCGGCCTTCGCCGTCTGCCCAACGAAGCGCATCATCCATTCCCCGACCAGGTCGCCCTGGTGCTCCGAGGCCAGGCTGGCAACGGCCTTCTGGTACACCTCATGCCCCAGGAAGTCCTTGCGCGCGTCGAGCAGTGCCCGGGAGTAGTCGTGAACGAACTCTGGGTGGCCCTGGAAGCACAGCACCTGGTCACGAATGTGATAGGCAGCATTCGGGCAGAAATCGCTGGAGGCGATCACCGTGGCGCCTTCGGGCAACTCGGTCACCTGGTCCTGGTGGCTGATCAGCAGGGTCAGTTCTGACACTTCCGGGTCCATCCATGGCGCATGGGCTGCCAGCGAATAACGGTGGATGCCCACCCCCCAACCCTTGTCGGCACGTTCAGCCTTGCCACCGAGGGTCAACGCCAGGAGCTGGTGGCCGAAGCACACGCCCAGAAGCTTCTCGCCACGCTCATAAAGCTTGAGCAGGTAGGCCTTGAGGGTCTGGATCCAGGGGTCATCACCGAACGAGTCAGCCTTGCTGCCTGTGACCAGGTAGGCATCGAACTTATCGCCATCGGGTGGGTAGTCACCGTTCATGACGTTGTACACGTCGAATTCGGCGGCAATGGGCTGACGCGAGAACAGCTGCTCGAACATCCTTCCGTAGCCCTGGTACTGCGCGACCAGCTCAGGTCGCAGGACATCGGTTTCAAGGATGCAGATGCGTAACGACATAGGGATAGTCCTGAACGACATGGGTGGGAATCTGCTGTAGAGACTGACGCGAAAGGCACGTACAAGCAAGTAGGCTGCACTGACGAACGGTCACATTTCGTCGGCGTCCTGGTCCCGGGTACGCAGCGGTCTAGCCAGAGGATGCCAGCAAGCTGGCCTTTGGCCTCATAACCGTATTTCAGCAATTTGCTCATCTTTTAGAACAAAGGGTTCTCTGGTATGGATGACGTAACCCCTACCTTTGGTTGTATATGCAGTAACAAGAGGCAAACAGAGTGGGCGCCAGGCGCGCCACTGTGATCGACCCGAAGCGCGACAAGGAAGCCAACGGGTATTCAGGAATAACAACAAGAAGGCGGTCAGCCATGTTCAGACAATCGAAAATTCGCCAAGCTGGGCTCATTCTCTTCGCCACGACTTTGCTGCTGATTCTCCCGAACCTTACCCGCTTGTTCGGATGATGGTGGCTGTGGCCTTTTCAGGCAATGCACAGGTAACCTGCCAACCTTGATGGTTGGAGACCTCCCATGCGCGTCTGCCTTGCTCTGCTAGCCCTCCTTCTCAGCCTGCCCCTCAAGGCGGCGCAACTGCACCTTGAACTGGGCGATACGCCGCGTCAGTTAAGCAGCCGCGACCTGCTCGACCACCCCAAGGCGCAAGACATCAGCATCGAGCAGGATGTCTCGTACAAGCGCCCCATGCATTACCGCGCGGTGCCTCTGGCCGCACTGCTGGACGGGGTGAGCGACAACGACCATCTGCAAGCCGTGGCGCTGGATGGCTTTGCCGCCGAAATGCCAGCAGGGCCACTGCTGCAGCATGGCCCGGCACAAGCCTGGCTGGCGGTCGAGGACCCGGCTGCCCCTTGGCCGGCGCTGGGTGACGGCAAGCCCAGTGCCGGGCCGTTCTACCTGGTCTGGACCCAACCGCAGGCGAGCGGGATTCGCCCGGAACAATGGCCGTTCCAGATCACCACCCTGCGCCGCCTGGCGCCCGTGGAACAGCGTTTCCCAGCCCTGCTGCCCGACCCGCGCTTACCGGCCAATGACCCGGTACGCGAGGGTTTTGCGCTGTTCCAACAGAACTGCCTGGCGTGCCACCGGCTCAATGGCGCTGGCGATGCGCAGTTCGGTCCGGACCTGAACCTGCCGCACAACCCCACCGAGTATTTCCAGCCGGCGTTCCTGCGCCAGTACATTCGCGACCCGCAAAGCCTGCGGCACTGGCCACAGGCCAGGATGCCGGGTTTTGCCGAAAATGTGTTGAGTGATCAGGCGCTGGACGCGTTGCTGGCTTACTTGGGGCATATGGCCTTGCGCAAGCCCTGAGGGCCTGAGGCAAGGCCGCGCCCATCGCTAGGCGATGGGCCGTTCCTGTTTGACGCCCCACCCTTCGAGCTCTCCGCCCAAGGGCGAGATCACGGCCTCGAAGGCTTCCTCGAATGCACCGATGCCGCAGTAAGTGGCGTACATGACCTTGCTGAGTTCCAGGTGCCAGACGCCGTCGTCCAGCTCACGCACCTGGGCGTTGATGGACTCGCCGCGAAACTGTCCGGCGGCTCGTCGCGCACCGGCTTCGTCGGGGAATACGGCATAGAACTCAATGGGATGGATGCGGGTGAAGTCGAAACCGCCTGCTTTCATCTGGCGCAGGACATTGCTGCTGATATCGTCGTTCTGGCTGCTCATGAAACGTCCTCCTGCAAAGCAATGGATAGACTTTCCGTGCACTACGCACCTGCCGGCAGAACCGGTCAGATCGAGCTGATGCGAGACGCGAACCAAGGGGGTGCCGACCTGCTGAACGGCCGGCACCTCACACCAGCGTAGTGCCTGCCACGGCAGCGCGCCAGCCAGGCGCCTTCAGGGGGCGGGACAGATTCGGGTGATGGTCACGCCGCTATGCTCCTTGAGCCAGCGGGCAGTAGGGGAATGGGTGCGATCCTGGAAGTCGTTGAGGTCCAGTTCGTCCATGACCGGGAACAGATGCGAACGAATGGCCCGCGCAGCGTCCTCCTCACTGGGGCATTGGTCGCTGTGCAGTAGCAGCGAGGTCGGCTCACCTTTCTGGTCGGCAAAAATGACTTCCCACTCTTTCATTGAAATGCCCTCAAGGAATACAGGGGATGTGCAACCTGTAATTGCTTGACCGTCGGCGGGGAGATTTGTTCAGTCAGGGGGGATGTGCAGCGCGGCGATCAGCGGCAAGCCGACCCCTGCTGGAGACGGCTCGCCGGTGATGCGGGACTTACTTCGGTACGCCGTGCACGACGCCGGCGGTATTGTCCATCAGGCTCTTGGTCGCGGTCTGGATGTAGGCTTCCAGGCGCTTGACCATGTCTGGCTGGTCCGGGCTCTCGATCAGTTCGGCCTTGAACTCACGGCCCAGCTGGTAGCGGTACATGCGTGGGCTCATGTCCTTGGACTCGATGAGGATACGATCACCCTGCACCAGGCCGACGATCTGCTCGCTGCCCGACGGCTTGATCATGCCCATGCCCTGGTCACCCTCAGGCAGGTTGAGCAGGTCGCGCCCCCAGCACTGGTGACGGGTCTGGCCACCCAGGCGGCCCATGATGGTCGGCACGATGTCGACCTGGGTACCCACGGTGTGATTGACCGCGCCGAACTTTTCCTGGATACCCGGGGCGATCAACAGCAGCGGTACGTTGAAACGCCCCAGGTCGAGCTCGGTCACCTGCTGGCTGTTGCCAAAACCGTGGTCGCCGACGATGACGAACAGGGTGTCCTTGAAGTACGGCTCCTTGCGCGCCTTCTCGAAGAACTGGCCCAAGGCCCAGTCGGAGTAGCGCATCGCGGTCAGGTGCTCGTCCAGTCGGCCCTGGCCGGTCACCGGCTCCACCGGCAAGTCCTTCGGCAGCGCATAAGGGGTGTGGTTGGACAGCGTCTGCAGCAGTGCGTAGATCGGCTTCTTGCCATCATGCTTGGCCAGCTCTTCGGCGCCACGGTCGAACATGTCCTGGTCGGACACGCCCCAGGTCGGGTCGGAGAAAACCGGATTGACGAAGTCGTTACGGCCAATGAAGGTGGTCATGCCCTGGTTGCCGAAGAACCCGGACTGGTTGTCCCAGGCGAAGTCGCCGTTATAGACGTAGACATCGTCATAGTCACGAGCACTGAGCAGCGCGGGCAGGCCCGACAGCTTGTGACCGCCTTCCGGGGTCTGCATCAGGTATTCGAAGCCTGGCAGGTTGGGGAAGCAGGCCATGGTGGCGAACATACCCTGGTGGGTATGGGTGCCGTTGGAGAAGAAGCGGTCGAACAGCAGACCCTCCTTGGCCAGCTTGTCGAAGTTCGGGGTGATGTTGTTCGGGCTGCCCAGCGCGCCAACCGAATGGCCGGCGAAGCTTTCCATGAGGATCACCACGACGTTCTTGACCGGCAAGGTACGCTCGGCCGGCGGCACGAAGTCACGGCGGATGGCCGCCTCGTCGGCGTCCACCAGGGTGTCGTGCGGGGTCAGCAGCTGCTCCCGCACGCTCTGGGTGGCCATGCCCTGCTCGAGCACCGGCTTCCAGATGTTGGCGCGGTCTTCACCGTACCGGCTCTTGGCGGCGTCGATCAGCGTCAGGGTGCCGTTCAGGCCCAGCTGGTTGACGAAGTTGGAATCGGTGGTGAAGGCATCGCCCCAGCGCATGGGCGGACCTTGGCGCAGAGTGCCACGGGCAGCGACCACGGCCACCAGCAGGACCACCATGAACACCGCCAGGCGGTTGTACCACGGCGTACCACGGCGGGGGCTGGCGAGCGTCACGGCCGCGCTGCTGCGGGTCAGACGGTCGATACCTTTGAACAGCAGGCTCAGCAGCCAGGTGCCGAACAGCCAGGCCAGCAGGTAGCGCACCACCGGGAAACCGTACCAGAGCATGCTCAGGACGGTCTTGGGGTCTTCCTGGATGTACTGGAAGACCAGGCCGTTCAAGCGCTGGTGGAATTCGCGGTAGAAGTCCATCTCCATCAGGCCGAGGAACATCACCACACTGGAGGCGATCGTCAGCCAGAAGCGGAACACGCCACGGCGTGCCATGGCCCATGGGCTGAGGATGGCCAACAGCAACGGAATGCTGATGTACACCACCACCCGAAGGTCGAAGCGCAAGCCATTGAGGAAGCCTTCGGCGACCGTCGCAGCAGGCGTATCGCCCACCATGTCGCTGTTATAGGCCAACAGCGCAACGCGCACCAGGCTGAGCATCAACATGATCACCAGCCCGCTGAGCAGCGTATAGGCCAGGTGAGATTTCAATGTGGGCGCGAATGACGCTTGCGCGCCTCGTTGCTTCAAGGCGTCCAGGTTAGCCATGAATGGGGAGGTCCTAGGAATGCAGGTTTGCGAAGAGGGTGCTGAGCATAGTCCAACGCAGCAAGTGCGGCTGCGGATTGTGTTTAAACCAATGTGAAAATTTTGTCACGGGTCATTTGCAACGGTGTCTGCACCGGCCCGCTACCGGTGCAGCCCTTGGCTGGCGATCAGAAGCGGATGTTGCCCCGGGGCCCGGCGATCGCCCAGATGATCAGGCCGACCACCGGCAGCAAGGCGATCAGCAGGATCCACAGGACCTTGACGCCGACTTCGCGGCCACTTTTGATCACGTTGAGAATCGCCCAGATATCCAGGGCCAGAATGATCAGGCCCACCAGGCTGTTGAATGTGGAACCCATGTATACGCTCCTGTTGAAAGACTGTCGGGGTGAGCATAGTCAGGCTATCGCCCTGATAGAAGGGAATCCTTGGCCTGGCGCGCGGGTCACTGGTTAGACTGCCTGTATCGACTGAATCGAGGTTCACATGCCCCCAGCCCACTCCCCGACAGCCACGGCGCATTCTTGGTTGAACGCCTGGCGGCAACAAGCCCTGAACACGCCCTGGCTGAGCGCAGGCCTGGGGCTAAGCCTGCTGGCGATCCTGATACTGCTGGCGGCGAGCCTATGGAACGCGGTGAATGGCGACCATGCCAACAACCTGCACCTGGCGCTGCTGGGCGGGTTGTCCGGTTTCGGCGCTACCGCGTTGGGGGCGGTGCTGGCGGTGGTGATGCGCGATGTGAGCGCTCGCAGCCAGGATGTGATGCTCGGCTTTGCCGCCGGCATGATGCTTGCGGCCAGTTCCTTCTCTCTGATTCTGCCGGGCTTGGATGCAGCCCGCGAGATCACCGGCAATGGCCCTGCTGCCGCTTTCACCGTGGTGCTGGGCATGGGCCTTGGCGTGCTGCTGATGCTGGGCCTGGACCGCTTCACCCCGCACGAACATGAAAGCACTGGCCCATGCGGGCCGGACGCCGAGCGGGTCAGCCGCGTGTGGCTGTTCGTACTGGCGATCACCTTGCACAACCTGCCAGAGGGCATGGCCATTGGCGTGAGCTTCGCGAACGGTGACATGGCCATCGGCTTGCCGCTGACCAGCGCCATCGCCATTCAGGATATTCCCGAAGGCCTGGCGGTCGCCCTGGCGTTGCGCGCCACGGGGTTGTCGAACTTCAAGGCGGCTCTGGTGGCGATCGGTTCAGGGCTGATGGAGCCCTTGGGTGCGGTGATCGGGCTGGGGATTTCCACCGGCTTTGCCCTGGCCTACCCCATCAGCATGGGGCTGGCGGCAGGGGCGATGATTTTCGTGGTCTCCCACGAGGTGATTCCCGAAACCCACCGCAATGGCCACCAGACGGCGGCAACCCTGGGGTTGATGGGTGGCTTTGGGGTCATGATGTTCCTGGACACGGCGCTGGGTTGACGCTGAAGGAGGGGCGCTGTGCGCCCCTGTCCCAAGACAAGGCTGCACCACAGGTGCTGGACGGCTGGAGGAACCTGCCCTGTGAGGGCCCTGTCATTAGCCAGTCGCCGATGACGTCAGACGTGCACCGCCACTTTCAGGGCTTCCAGCGCTGGCTCGACCTTGATGCCAACCGCCTCGCCCAGTTCCAGTACCCGCGCCAGATCGTTCTGGCCCACCATCACCATCTGCAACTCATCATCGAGCAACTGACTGAAATTCAACAGCACGTAGCCGCCGGCTTCCTTGTTCAGCGCCCCCATCTGCACCTGGATGCGATTGAGTGCGGTCAGCGGTTCGGCACGCGCCAATTGCTTGGGTTTGAGGGTGAACGGCACGCTCTTGTCGAACGAGTCGCTGATTTGCTGGAACAGGTCCTGATAGGTGTCTGCCTGGAACACCACGGTATCCGGCAAGCTGCCGAGCACCACCCACTCGCCGAGCGGAATGGGGAAAGTGTCGTCGTAGTTGATGTCCGGGTTGGCGGCCAGGAAGGCGGCAGGGTCGGCGTAGGCTTGGGCAGCCTCGTCGGCGATGCGCTCGATGTCTTCCTCGCGCATGCATCCGGCGCTGATGAGGCTGATGAGTTCGAGCAACTGGTTTTTCATGGGGGAGCCTGCAACGGGTGAAAAGTCGCCAAGGATAGCCGCAAACGCCGGTTGACCGTTAACCGCCCGCCATGGCGGCGACCGTGCAAAATGCACTGTGCAAAATGCACGACCTTGCATCCTGCACGATATTCACACTACAGAAACGATTTAACTTATTGATTTAAAAGGATTTTATTCAAGACTGCGACTGGCACGGTCACTGCAAATATCCACTCACGTCTGCCACCTACAGTCAGGAGTTGATATGGACCTCATCCAGGAAAAGTTCGTCTCGGTGTTTTCGGCCTATCAGGTCACCACCCAGCCTCGACCCGACGGCGGCGTCCTGCTGACCTTGCGGGCTGCCGACGGCAAGGTGACTCGACGCGTGCTGAGCTACGCGCAGTTGCACAGCGCTGAGCAGCTGTCCTGGGCGATCAGTGCCATCCGTCGCGATCTGGCGGAACAAGCCAGTGAATTGCCAGTGATTTCGATGCTGCAGAGCCAACAGCGGTTCGCACTGCCAACCTACCGTTGAACGTTGACGGGCCTCATCGCCGGCAAGCCTGCACCTACCTGTGGTAAGCCGGCTTGCCAGCGATGAAGCACTGATTCACAGCTCGTCAAACCCGGCGAACTGTCGCGCCGTCTCATCGCCAGTGAACCGCGCCTGTCGCCCCTGCTCATTGGCGAACAATCGCAATGCCACGCAGAACGGGTTGTCACCCAGGTCGATCCAACGCCGGACGCCTGCCGGGATCACCAGCTCGTCCCCCTTCTCGCACAGCACCGCATAGACGTAGTCCCCCAAACGCATGCCAACCTGGGCACGTCCGGACACCAAGGCGAACACCTCATCGGCATCCTGCACATGCTCGTCACGCAGATCGGTCTGGGCCAGGTCGGCACCGTCGCGGTTGAGCACGGCGAAGGCCTGGCAGCCATGGGCGGTCATCAATTGGTCGAGGTGCTCGCGGCAAGCCTCCAGCACTTCGTCCGGATGACTGCCGGGCCGCACACGAAGGGCATGGGGGCGATGAACGATGCGCACGCCCTGCTCGGCCAAGGTGGCGGCGATGTCATCGTGGTGGGTCAGCACCTTGTTCGGCAGGTCCGGGCTGGACGGGTGAAAAACGCTGAGGATGCTCATCAGTGACGTGTCCTGGTCGGTTTCGAACGTAGGGCAATGATAACGGCTGCCGCCAGGGCTGCGGCGCTGGCCATACCAAAGGTGAAGGTCGGCCCCAGCAATTTCCAGCTGTAGCCTGAGTAGAGAGCGCCCAGCGCACCACCGGTTCCCGAGAGCGCCGCATACAGCGCCTGCCCCTGGCCTTGCTGGCGCGCGCCGAAGCTCGATTGCACGAACGCGATGGCGGCGGCGTGGAAGCAGCCGAAGGTGGCCGCGTGCAGCACCTGGGCGAAAACCAGCACTGCAGGCTCACCCGCCAGGTTGCCCAAGAGCAGCCAGCGCAACGCCGCCAACAGGAAACTGGCCAGCAGCACCCGCTGCACGCAGAACCGCGCAAAGATCCGGCTCATGAACATGAACACCAGCACTTCGGCGACCACGCCCAGCGCCCACAGCAGGCCAATGGCCCCACGGCTGTAACCCAGATGCTCCAGGTGCAGGGTCAGGAAGGTGTAGTAAGGCCCATGGCTGAGCTGCATCAACGCCACGCAGAGATAGAACGCCATCACGCCTGGCGCCATCAACTGGCGCACAAAGCCCCCGGCCGTGCTGCGCTCGCCCTGCTCCACCGGCTGGGCGTTGGGTACCCACAGGCTGGCCAGGACGATACCGGCCATGATGGTCACCAGGGCGACCGGGTAGATATCCAGGCTCAACCACTCGAACAACCGACCCAGCCCGACCACCGTTAGGATGAAACCGATCGAGCCCCACAGCCTCACTTGGCTGTAACGCGAGGTCTGGCCATGCAGGTGGGCCAACGTGATGACTTCGAACTGGGGCAGTACTGCGTGCCAGAAGAACGCGTGCAAGGCCATGACCAGCGCCAGCCAGGCGTAGCTCTTGCCGAAGAAGATCAACGAGAAGGTCGCCAGCGTCGACAACGCCCCCAGGCGCACGATCAGCAGGCGCTGGCCACTGCGGTCACCCAGCCAGCCCCACAGGTTCGGAGCGATGCAGCGCATCAGCATGGGGATGGCGACCAACTCGCCGATGCGCGCCGGGGAGAAACCCAGGTGGTCGAAGTACAGCGCCAGGAACGGGGCGGTGGAACCGAGCAGGGCGAAGTAGAACAGGTAGAAGCTGGACAGGCGCCAGTAGGGAATCGGGGGCATGGGGGCAGGCCGGTAGTGCATTAATACCTGGCAAGCCAGCCCCCACAGCCGTGTGCTTGCGGGAGCCGACTGGACGGCGATAGGTTCGGTACGATCAACACCGAGCCAACTGAAGCATCAGCGCTGGCCCAGCACCGGTGTGGCGACCTTGACGTCGGCGTTCTGCGCGCGGTGGCGCAGCAGGTGATCCATCAGCACAATGGCCATCATCGCTTCGGCGATCGGTGTGGCGCGGATGCCGACGCACGGGTCGTGACGGCCCTTGGTCACCACCTCTACCGGGTTACCGTCCACATCGATGGAGCGGCCAGGAGTGGTGATGCTCGACGTCGGCTTCAGCGCCAGGTGCGCGACGATCGGCTGACCCGACGAGATACCGCCCAGGATGCCGCCAGCGTTGTTGCTGAGGAAACCTTCCGGGGTCAGCTCGTCGCGGTGCTCGGTGCCCCGTTGGGCAACGCTGGCGAAGCCTGCGCCGATTTCCACGCCCTTGACCGCGTTGATGCTCATCAGGGCGTGGGCCAGTTCCGCGTCGAGGCGGTCGAAAATCGGCTCGCCCAAGCCAGGCATCACGCCCTCTGCGACCACGGTGATCTTGGCACCGACCGAGTCTTGGTCGCGGCGCAGCTGGTCCATGTAGGCCTCCAGCTCAGGCACCTTGGCCGGGTTGGGGCTGAAGAAGGCATTCTCTTCCACCGAGTCCCAGGTCTGAAACGGAATTTCGATCGGGCCCAGCTGGCTCATGTAGCCACGCACACGGATGCCCTGGGTGGCCAGGTACTTCTTGGCGATGGCGCCGGCAGCCACGCGCATCGCAGTTTCGCGGGCCGAGCTGCGGCCACCGCCGCGGTAGTCGCGGATGCCGTACTTGTGGTGGTAGGTGTAGTCGGCATGGGCCGGGCGGAACAGGTCCTTGATCGCCGAGTAATCCTTGGACTTCTGGTCGGTGTTGCGAATCAGCAAGCCGATCGAGCAACCGGTGGTGCGGCCTTCGAACACACCCGAGAGAATCTCGACTTCATCGGGCTCCTGGCGCTGGGTGGTGTGACGGCTGGTGCCAGGCTTGCGACGATCGAGATCGTGCTGCAGGTCGGCCAGGGAGATCTCAAGGCCCGGTGGGCATCCATCGACAATGGCGACCAACGCCGGGCCATGGCTTTCGCCAGCGGTGGTGACAGTGAACAGCTTGCCGTAGGTATTACCGGACATGGACGCTCCGCGAGTCTGCCTGAGGTGATCGAAAGCGGGCAGTATACAGAGGATTGGCTATGTGTGAGGGGGCTATCGCCAACCCGCCGAACCTTCCCGTGAATGAGGGGTCCAACCGACACCTCCCTATGTAGTACCGCATGATGTCGCGCCTGGTCGCTTTGTTCTTGCTGCTGTGCTCCGGCCTGGCCCAGGCCGCCGCCCCTACTGTGCTGCAACGCCCCATCGACCTGGACACCGGCCAGGGCGTGCTGCATGGCAGCCTGCTGCTGCCGCAACAGGACACACCGCCACCGGTGGTGCTGATCATCGCCGGCTCCGGCCCTACCGACCGTGACGGCAACAACCCTGCCGCCGGACGGGTCGACAACCTCAAGCGCCTCGCCCTGCTGTTGGCCAACGAACACATCGCCAGTGTGCGCTACGACAAGCGCGGCGTCGCCGCCAGCCAACCGGCCACACCGGACGAGCGCGACCTCAGCGTCGAGCGCTACGTCGCCGATGTCGTGGCCTGGAGCCGCAAGCTCAAGGCCGACCCGCGTTTTGGCCCACTGATCCTGATCGGCCATAGCGAAGGTGCGCTGATCGCCAGCCTGGCCGCCGAACAGGCCGGCGCAAGCGCCGTGATCACCCTGGCCGGCAGCGGTCGCCCCCTGGCCGAAGTGCTGCGCGAGCAACTGGCCAAGCGCCTGCCGCCTGCCCAACTCGCCCGCGGCAGCGCGCTGCTCGACCGCTTGCAGGCAGGACAGACCAGCCTGGATGTACCCGCCCCCCTGCGCCAGGTATTCCGCCCCAGCGTGCAGCCTTACCTGATCACGCTGCTGCGGCAGAATCCGGCCGCCGCCTTCGCTCAACTGCCCATGCCAGCCCTGATCGTCCAGGGCCGCAACGATGTGCAGGTCGACGTGGCCGACGCCGAGCGCCTGAAGGCAGCCAAACCGGACGCGCAACTGGTGCTGATCGACGGCATGAACCACATGCTGCGCATCAGCCCCAAGGCCATGAGCGAGCAGCGCGACAGCTACCTCAACCCTGAACTGCCGCTGGCCCGCGAACTGGGCGAGCGGGTCGTCACGTTCATCCATCATCTGCCGTCGGCCTGAAGGTATCGGCATAGATTGCGCTCACGTCCTGGGCGGATCGGCCGATAACCGGATGCTGGCGTCGCCATTGCGCCCAGCCTGGCTGCACTGATGAGGACTGCCGTAATGACCGATGCCCCCGCCTCCGTAGACGCGACCGAAGAGCCGCAAGCCCCGGAAAGCGCCCCGCTGCCCTGGACCGACCTGGCCGTCGAGCACTTCCAGTTGCTGCGCCTGGCTGCCTTGCCCACTGACCGCAACAGCGGTGCACGGCCGCAGCGTTTCGTGCAGTTCGGCTATGCCGAACGCCACGACAAGGACCACAGCCTGCTGCGCATGGAAATCCGCCTGCCAGGGCAGAAAGTGCGCAAGGAACAGAACCAGCTGGATGTGCGTGTGGACCACGCCGAGCGCCGGGTGACGATCGGTGACAGCAACGGTTTGCAACTGGAACCGCTCAACCGTGGCCTCGGCCGCTTCATGTTGTCCCAGGCGGTGCAATGGCTGCAGCGCAAGTGGTCGCACTACCGGGTCGAAGGCTTCACCCTGCCCAGCAAGGATGCGCTGAACGAAGATTCACGCCTGCGCCGCGACCAGTTCCTGCGCGCCACTGGCCTTGAGGTGGAGTACGCCGACCCTCAGCACATGAAAGGTCGCACCGTCGAAGCCACGGTGGGCCAGCTGAAGGTGGGCTGGAACAGCGAGAAGGTGCAGCGGGTCGAGATCCTCGATGCAGCGAACATGCTGCAGAGTGCCGAGCAGCAGTTGCAGGAAAAGGAAGCGCAGCTGCGCGAGCGTGATGAGCGGGTGGCCAAGTACCGTCGCGAAGACAGCGGATTGCGCTTTACCATCACTTGCCTGGTGGCGTTTGCAGTGTTCCAGGCGGGGTTGTTGATCTGGATTGCTACACGCTGAGGGCTGGCTAGAGCTTTCTGGCGCCTGTGAGACCGAGCGCCGCCCGCGCGGCGCATCGCGAGCAAGGCGCGCTCCTACACAGCAGGGTGACCGTAGGAGCGAGCCTCGCTTGCGAGGGGATCACCTCAAGCCCTGGCCTTGAACAACTCCTGATGCTGGCGGCACTGCTCGGCCGTCAGCATGAACACGCCATGCCCGCCCCGCTCGAACTCCAGCCAGGCGAAATCGACCTCGGGGTACAACGCCTCGACATGCACCTGGCTGTTGCCCACCTCCACGATCATCAGGCCCTTTTCGGTCAGGTGATCAGCCGCTTCGGCGAGCATCCGCCGCACCAGGTCGAGTCCGTCGTTGCCACAGGCCAGGCCCATTTCTGGTTCATGGTGATACTCGGCCGGCATGTCGCCGAAGTCCTCGGCATCGACATACGGCGGATTGGACAGGATCAGGTCAAAACGCTGCCCCGGCAGACCGTCGAAACCATCGCCCTGAACCGTGTACACCCGCCCGTCCAGGCCATGGCGCTCGATGTTCTGGTTGGCCACTTCGAGGGCCTGGAATGACAGGTCGGCCAGCACGACCTCGGCATCGGGGAACACATCGGCGGCCACGATGCCGATGCAGCCCGAGCCGGTGCACAGGTCGAGGATGCGCGCAGGTTCGGCAGCCAGCCAAGGCTCGAAGCGTTTTTCGATCAGTTCGCCGATGGGCGAACGCGGCACCAGCACGCGCTCGTCGACCAGGAACGACATGCCGCAGAACCAGGCCTCGCCAAGCAGGTAAGCGGTGGGTACGCGTTCTTCGATACGGCGCGTGAGCAGGTGCTGCAGGCGAACCCGCTCATCGTCCTCGAGCTGGCAATCCAGGTAGCTGTCGGCCACCTCCCAGGGCAGGTGCACGGCGCCCAGCACCAGCAGGCGGGCTTCGTCCCAGGCATTGTCGGCACCGTGGCCGAAGAACAGCTCGTGCTCATGGAAGCGGCTGACCGCCCAGCGGATATGGTCGCGCAGCGTGCGCAGACGGGATGTGATCACGGGGTACTCCTATTCAGACATGACAAAAGTCTAACAGCCCAACCGCCACAAATGTTCCTTGCGCGTCACCGGCGATCCGCCACAGGCCAGTAACCATGCTGCCTGCGATGTCAACCATTCCCATTGGCGCCAAGGCAAGGGAGAATAGGTATACAAAAGCCCTACCCAAGGAGCCCTTGATGTCCGTTCCAACCACGATGTTCCGCCTCACTGGCCGCGACTATCCGCCGGCCAAGCTGAGCCAAGCCAGCCTGATCGTCATCGATGCACAAAAAGAGTACCTGAGCGGTCCTCTCATGCTGTCGGGCATGGACGAGGCCGTGGCCAACATCGCCAGGTTGCTCGACGCCGCCCGCAAGGCTGGCCGTCCGATCATCCACGTCCGCCACCTCGGTACCGTCGGCGGCCGCTTCGACCCGCAGGGGCCTGCCGGCCAGTTCATTCCGGGCCTGGAGCCGCGCGAGGGTGAAATCGTCATCGAAAAACGCATGCCCAACGCCTTCAAGAACACCAAACTGCACGAGACCCTGCAGGAGCTGGGGCACCTGGACCTGATCGTCTGCGGGTTCATGAGCCATTCCAGCGTCAGCACCACCGTGCGCCGCGCCAAGGACTATGGTTACCGTTGCACGCTGGTGGAAGACGCCTCGGCGACACGCGACCTGGCGTTCAAGGACAGCGTGATTCCGGCTGCACAGATCCACCAGTGCGAAATGGCCGTGATGGCCGACAACTTCGCTTGTGTCGCTCCGACCGCCAGCCTGATCTGACCCCGGCCGGCATGACCGCCCGGCACACGGGCGGAACCCAAGGGCGGGCGCCAGGTCCAATTCCGGCTACCTACAGAGGAACTCGGAATGAAGCTCAAAGGCAGTTTCGATGCCAAACACCTGCGTACGCGAGAGCCGCGTAACTGGGGCGCTCGCCTGGCTGCTGGCCTTTCGGCCCTGCTGGCGACACTTGGCGTGCTGCTGGCCATGGCTGGCGTCGCCGGCCTGCTGGGCAACTACCCTGCCCTGGCCGAGCTCAACGCCAACCGCCCGCTGTCCGCCATCCTGACCGTGGTCGGGCTGTCCATGCTGTACCTGGGCGTGCGCTTCTGGCGGCGCAGCCGCATTCGCTTGCGTCGCGGGCGCGAGTTGAACCTGGCACCGCACCTGATGAAGAAGCATGACTGAGTGAGCTGCGCCGGCGACAGGCCAGCACTGGCGACACAAGGCTGCACAGCGGCCCGCAGTCGCGTAAACTACGCCGCCCACGTGGAGGCATCATGCAAGACGACGACTTTTCCCTGTTCCACGCCGAGGTCCGCGGCGTCAAGCCGATCAAGCACGACCGCGCCGACGTCGGCAAGCCCAAGGCCGATCGCAAGCAACTGGCTGGCCTGCGCCAAGCGGCGACCGTGCGCAGCGATCAGGCGCTGGTCATCGACGGTTTGTCCGACCAGTTCGTGATCGACGTGGGTGCCGAGGATGAGTTGATGTGGCGCCGTGACGGCGTTCAGGAAAGCCAGATCCGCAAGCTCAAGCTTGGCCAGATCGCCTTCGAGGGCAGCCTCGACCTGCATGGCATGACCGTGGAAAAAGCCCGTGAAACCTTGTGGGCCTTCATCGCCGAAGCCACGAAGCTGGAAGTGCGCTGCGTGCGCGTCACCCACGGCAAGGCCGCGCGCCTCGATGGCAAGCGCCCGATGATCAAGAGCCACGTCAACACCTGGTTGCGCCAGCACCCGCAAGTGCTCGGCTTCACCTCCTGCCAGGCCCGCCACGGCGGTACTGGTGCCGTGTATGTAATGCTCAAGCGAACCATGATGGAAGGCCGCGACGAATAACGCCGCGCTTGCAGCGCCGCCTTTGCCGCCGTACCCTTCGTTTTTGCGATTTTTTACCCACAGGTAGATCCATGTCCCTGGAACAGAACTACACCGAGATCCTCAGCCAACTCGGCGAGGACGTCTCCCGTGAGGGCCTGCTCGACACGCCCAAGCGGGCTGCAAAGGCGATGAAATACCTTTGCCGCGGTTACGAGCAGACGCTGGAAGAAGTCACCAACGGCGCGCTGTTCAGCTCCGACAACAGCGAGATGGTGCTGGTACGCGACATCGAGCTGTATTCGATGTGCGAACACCACATGCTGCCGTTCATCGGCAAGGCCCATGTGGCCTACCTGCCCAAGGGCAAGGTGCTGGGCCTGTCGAAGGTTGCCCGTATCGTCGACATGTTCGCCCGTCGCCTGCAGATCCAGGAAAACCTCAGCCGCCAGATCGCCGAGGCCGTGCAGCAGGTGACCGGCGCTGCTGGCGTGGCGGTGGTGATCGAAGCCAAGCACATGTGCATGATGATGCGCGGTGTGGAAAAGCAGAACTCGACCATGCTCACGTCGGTGATGCTGGGCGAATTCCGCGAAAACGCCTCCACCCGTAGCGAGTTCCTCAGCCTGATCAAGTGATCGGCACGTAACCTCGAGCCGACCCCATGGGTCGGCTTTTGCATTTTCAGGAGTTGCCCATGATCGTCAAAGCCCTGCGGGTCGGCCTCGGCCAGCTTATCGTGTTCGGCGACTGGATCAGCCGCCCGGCCAAGCGCAAACGCGATGCCGCCGCCCAGACGCTTGTCGAGCAGCAGGCCAGTGGCCTTGCGCTGTATCAGTTCCATGCCTGCCCGTTCTGCGTCAAGACACGCCGCACCCTGCACCGCTTGAACGTGCCGGTGGCGCTGCGCGACGCGAAGAACGACCCTGTGCACCGTCAGGCACTGCTGGAAGGCGGGGGCCGGGTGAAGGTGCCATGCCTGCGTATCGAAGAAGCGGGCAAGGTGACCTGGATGTACGAGTCCAAGGACATCATTGCCTACCTGGACAAGCGGTTCGCGTAAGCCTTATAGCGACCGCTCGCCTCTTCGCGGAGGTAAACCGGCGAAGAGGCGAGGCCAGGTTCACTCGCTCATCGGCACATGACGCGGATGGCTGGCCACCCTGGCCAACCAGTCACGCACTGCCGGGTAATCGGCCAGATCGAAGCCGCCCTGATGCGCCACGTGGGTGTAGGCATACAGCGCCACATCGGCGATCGAATATTGATCCCCCACCAGGTACGGCGTCATCTGCAATTGGCGCTCCATCACCTTGAGCGCCTTGTAGCCGCCCTTGTGCAGCTTGCGGTACTCCTCCACACGCTCATCCGGCAGGCCCAGGTAAAACTGGATGAAACGCGCCACGGCAATGTACGGCTCATGGCTGTACTGCTCGAAGAACTGCCATTGCAGCGCCTGGGTACGCAAACGTGGCTCGCTGGGCAGGAACTCAGTGCCATCGGCCAGGTAGTTGAGGATGGCGTTCGATTCCCACAGGCAGGTGCCATCCTCGAGCTCGAGCACCGGGACCTTGCCGTTGGGGTTCATCGCCAGGAATTCGGGCGTTTGGGTCTCTCCTTTGAGGATATCCACCGAGTGCCATTCATACGGCAGGTCGAGCAGGCTCAGCATCAGCTTGATCTTGTAGCAGTTACCCGACTGGTAATCCCCGTAAACCTTGTACATCGCCCATTTCTCCCGTGCAGTTGCGCAATTGTGCCCAATAGTTCGCGACTGTACGGCTAATTGCAATGCCTGCTGTATCGCAAGCATCGGTCGCGCTCGCGTTAGTCTGCAAAAAACGGCTAATCCACGTACAAGGACTTACCCATGCCCCACGCCACATCCGCACGCCTGCGGCCCCTGGCAGACAGCTCCCCTTCGGCGGTGGTCGCCGGCTTCATCGCCATGCTCACCGGCTATACCAGCTCGCTGGTGCTGATGTTCCAGGCCGGCCAGGCAGCCGGACTGACCAGCGCGCAGATCTCGTCGTGGATCTGGGCGCTGTCGATCGGCATGGCGATCTGCAGCATCGGCCTATCGCTGCGTTACCGCACGCCCATTACCGTGGCCTGGTCCACGCCAGGCGCGGCGCTGCTGATCACCAGCCTTGGCGGGGTGAGCTACAGCGAAGCCATCGGCGCCTACATCACTTGCGCGGTGCTGGTGCTGGTCTGCGGCCTGACCGGCAGCTTCGAGCGCCTGGTCAAACGCATCCCGGCGTCCCTGGCCTCGGCCCTGCTGGCGGGCATTCTGTTCAAGATCGGCAGTGAAATTTTCGTCGCAGCCCAACATCGCACCCTGCTGGTGCTGGGGATGTTCTTCAGTTATCTGCTGGTCAAGCGTCTGTCGCCGCGTTACTGCGTGCTGGCGGCATTACTGGTGGGCACAGCGTTGTCCGGGGCCCTGGGCTTGCTGGACTTCAGCGGCTTCACGCTGGAGGTCGCCACACCGGTGTGGACCACCCCGAGCTTCTCGCTGGCGGCGACCATCAGCATCGGTATCCCGCTGTTCGTGGTGGCGATGACGTCGCAGAACATGCCTGGCGTGGCGGTACTGCGTGCCGATGGCTACCAGGTGCCGGCCTCGCCGTTGATCTCGGCCACCGGCTTCGCCTCGTTGCTGCTGGCGCCGTTTGGTTCCCACGGGGTGAACCTGGCGGCGATCAGCGCCGCTATCTGCACCGGGCCGCATGCCCATGAAGACCCCAGCAAGCGCTACACCGCAGCTGTGTGGTGCGGGATTTTCTACGGGATTGCGGGGGTGTTCGGCGCGACCCTGGCGGCGCTGTTCGCGGCGTTGCCGAAAGAGCTGGTGTTGTCGATTGCGGCCTTGGCGTTGTTCGGCTCGATCATGAACGGGTTGAGCGTGGCCATGAGCGAGGCGCGGGAGCGTGAGGCGGCGTTGATCACCTTCATGGTGACCGCGTCGGGGCTGACGTTGTTCTCGATCGGTTCGGCGTTCTGGGGGATCGTGGCGGGGGTGATTACGTTGATGATCCTCAATCCGCGGGAGGTACGGCGGTAGGGATTGGTCGCGGTTGAGATCGAGCGCCGCCCGCGCGGCGCATCGCGAGCAAGGCTCGCTCCTACGTCTGTTTCGGGCCAGTTATGCCTGTGAGATTTGCGCGCGAACGCTTTGGTGCACGGCGCAATATTGGGGTCGTACAAACAAGGCGGTCGCGCGCGCCTGTCACTGACGTTACTGGCCCGAAACAGACGTAGGAGCGAGCCTTGCTCGCGATGCGCCGCGCGGGCGGCGCTCGATCTCAAAAACACCAAAAATCTTCCGCCAACCGCGCCAACCGCGCCAATCCCGCCAACCCCGCCAATCCCACCACCCCCCATCCCCTACAACCTGAAATGCCCCACCATCCCCTTCAGGTCACTGCCCAACTGCGCCAACTCGATACTGGACCGGGCATTGTCCTGCATGGCCAATGCCGCCTGATCGGCACTCCCACGAATCTGCGTGACGCTGCGGCTGATCTCCTCGGCCACCGAACTCTGCTCCTCGGCCGCCGCGGCAATCTGCTGATTCATCTGCTGGATCAATGACACCGCCACCGCAATGCTGCCCAAGGCGCTTTCGGTCTGCAGTGCATCGGCCACCGCCAGGCGCACCAGCTCGGTACTGCCACGGATCTGCTCGACCGATTGCTGGGCATTGCCGCGCAGGCTGGCGACAAGGCGTTCGATCTCATCGGTGGATTGCCGGGTACGCCGGGCCAAGGCCCGCACTTCGTCGGCCACCACCGCGAAGCCACGCCCCTGCTCCCCTGCCCGCGCCGCCTCGATGGCGGCATTGAGCGCCAGCAGGTTGGTCTGCTCGGCCACGCTCTTGATCACCGCCAGCACATCACCGATGGTGTGGATCTCTGCGCTGAGGCTGTCGATACCGGCGCTGGCGGTCTCCGCCGCAGCGGCCAACTGCTCGATACGCTGCATGCTCTGGCGCACCACCTGTTGCCCGGAGCCAACCTTGTCGTCGGCCGACTGCGCCGCCTGAGCCGCCTCTTCGGCGTTGCGCGCCACATCGTGCACGGTGGCGGTCATCTGCTGCATGGCAGTGGCCACCTGCTCGGTTTCTTCTTTCTGGCTACCCACCTCGCGGTTGGTCTGCTCGGTGACCGCCGACAACGCCTGGGCGCTGCCGGCCAATTGCTCGATCCCCTGCTGCAGGCCGCTGACCACGCCTGACAAACCGGCAGCCATCTGCTGCATGGCCTGCATCAGTTGCCCCACCTCATCACGACGAGGTGCTTCCTCCTCCAGGCTCAGCTCGCCCGCGGCGATGCGCTGGGCGCGGCCAATCACGCGCTTGAGCGGGCCGACCACGGCACGGGTAATCAGCCAGCCTGCCACTATCCCGACCAGCAAGGCCAGGCCTGTGGCCAGGGCGATGGCCAGGGCGTTTCGGGAGAGTTCACCCTGCATGGCCTTTTCCTGGCCTACGTAGGCCTGGTCGACCAAGTCAGTGACATGGGCCGCCCGCGCCTGCAACTGGGCCTTGATGCCCTGCTCCTTGCCCAGCAGGTCGGTGTATTCGTTGAGCTTGTCGGAGAAACTGCCGATGTGCCCGGCCACTTCACCCAGCACGCTCTGATAGCCGGCATCGCTAATGGCACCTTTGAGCTGATCGACCAAGCTGGCAGCCTCGACGGTCTGGGCGATACGCTCCTGGCTGCCTTGCTCCTCGCCCTTGCGGCTTTTATCCAGGCGCACCCGGGCTTCGTCCATGGCCTGCAGCATCAATCGCGACACCTGCGCCACCTGGGTCGCCTGCTCAAGGAATTCGCCGCCCTGCTGGCCCTGGGATTGCTTCAGGGTATAGGTACCATCGTCGGCCAGGCCTGACTGCAGCACGTCGAGGTTGTTGGCCACGCTGGACACCGCCCAACTGGCCATGTCCAACGCAAGCTCCTTGGCCTGCACCACTTCGACGAAAGCCTCGAAGGACTGGCCGTAGGCGTCGAGCTCAGCGGGTGCACCGCTCAATGCCGGCAAACTGCGCGCACGCTCGGTGAGGTCCTTCAGGCCTGCACGCAAGGCTTCGGCCTCCTTGATATCGGAGCGCAGCGCAAAAGCTTGTTCATGCTGGCGCAAGCGCAATAAATCGGTGTTGAACTGGGCCAGTTGGCGCAGGCCATCGAACCGTTGGCCGACACCGTGCAACGCCACGACACCGATGCCCGCCACCGCGACTGTCAACGACAGCACCAAGGCAAAACCAAGGCCCATTTTGCGGGCCATGCCCAGATTGGCCAGAATACCGTGCCTGGTCGCGCCCATTGCCGATCTCCCCTCACCCTGTCAGGTTTTGCCGAAAGCCAAGAGTGGCAATGCCGCTGGCCTGCTCACAAGGGCTTGACGTCAGAATAGTGTCAAATAGCTATGAACGTGTCGTTTTCAGCGTGCTGAAGGTCGTCCTGCGTGCTGGAAGAAGGCCTGGGCGCGAGAGTCCTGCCCGAAAGCGACATTGATCCGCAGCCATTCACTGGGCGCCCCCTGGTAGTCGAATGCGCTGCCTGGGGTGAGTAGCACAGCATGCTCCAGCGCCAGCTGCTCCAGTCGGGCATAGCCCAGCCCCGGCACCCGCGCCCAGACGAACATGCCGCCATAGGGTTCGCACATCACCTCCCAACCGAACTGCTCCAATTGCCCCTGCAGCCTGGCCATATGCTGCCCCAGGCGCAGCCGCAGGCGCTGGGTGCTCTTGCGATAGCTGCCATTGGCAAGCATCTGCCCGACCACCTGCTCGGCAAAGCGCGAGTTACCGATGCCAGTCACCATCTTCAGCTCGGCCAGGCGCGCCAACAGCGGCGCATCGGCCACCAGGTAGCCCACCCGCAACGAACTGCTCAGGGTCTTGGAGAAACTGGCCAGGTAGATGACCCGCTGTTCGCTGTCGAGGGTCGCCAGCCGCGTGGCCGGCCCCTCCTGAAAATCGGCGTAGATATCGTCTTCGACGATACGCAGGTCATGCTCGCGGGCCAGCTCCAGCAAACGGTAGGCGACCTTGGGGGTGAGGCTGGTGCCGGTGGGGTTGTGGTACAGGCTGTTGACGAACAGGCAACGCGGACGGTGTTCAGCCAGCATCTGCTCGAGGGTGGCCAGGCAAGGGCCTTCAACGGTACGCGGCACCGGCAACATACGCACCTGGTGCTGGCGCAGCAGGTTGTAGAGGTTGTAGTAGCCAGGGTTTTCCACCAGCACCGTATCGCCGGGGCGCAGCAAGGTGCGCACCAGCAGGTCGAGGGCATGGCTGGCGCCTTGGGTGGTGAGGATGCGCTCAGGCCCGGCGGCAATGTCCAGGCGCGCCAGACGCTTGTGCAGTTGCTGGCGCAGACTGGCCAGCCCCAGCGGCGGGCAATAGTCGAACAGGTCCTGCGGGTTGCCACGGCTGACCTGGCGGATGGCCTGGGCCAGCTCCTCGTGTGCGCGCCAGGCGATAGGTAACCAGCCGCATCCCAGTTTCAGCAGTTCTTCGTGGCCTTCGCGAAACTGGCGCCAGCTGCCATCTCCCGCCTCGCCCCAGGTCGGCTCATCGTCCAGAGCCAGGCCCGGCTTGCGCTCGGCGACGAAGAAGCCAGTACCGTGGCGCGCCTCCAGCCAGCCGCTGGCGACCAGGCGGTCGTACGCCTCGATCACGCAGGACGCGCTGACGCACTGGTCGCGGGCCAGGGTGCGGATCGACGGCAGGCGCGCGCCTGGGCGCAGGCGCTGCTGGGTGATCCAGGTTTGGAGGTGCTGGGTGAGTTGCTGCACCAGAGGGGTGGCGCTGTCGCGGTCCAGGGGGATGTGCATGGGCAAGTGTTCGCTGTTTTTTGGCGAACAGTTAAGCATAAATCGATGCGGGGTGTGTCTTGTGAGGGGCATGGGCGCACTGACACCCTAACCGGAATTCTGGAGAAGAGGCCTGACTTGAGCTTTGAGGTGCCACGAAAATCGAGCGCCGCGCGGCGCATCGCGAGCAAGGCTCGCTCCTACGTTTGTTTCGGGCCAATAACGCCTGTGACAGGCGCGCGCGACCGACTTGTTGGTACGACTCGATATCGAACGATGCGCCAAAGCGGTCGCGCGCATATCCCACAGGCATAACTGGCCCGAAACAAACGTAGGAGCGAGCCTTGCTCGCGATGCGCCGCGCGGGCGGCGCTCGATCTGCTAGGCACCCAAAATAGTTGTGGCGAACCCAATAAACTCAGGACCTGAACACCATGCCCCCGCACCCCACCCCCGCCCTGCTGGCCTTCGCCCTGTGCCTGATCACCCTTGCGGTGAACCTGCCAGCCCCACTGTACATCGCCTACGCCGACCTCTCCGGCCAAGGCGCCGCCGCCACTGCCGTGGCGTTCTCCGCCTACGTGGTGGGCGTCATTCCCGTGCTGCTGGCCCTGGGCGGCCTCGCCGACCGCATCGGGCGACGACCACTGATCATTGCCGCGCTGTTGCTGTCGATGATCGCGACCTCACTCATGCTGCTGGCCCCCGGCTTGCACACCCTCGCCTTGGCGCGCCTGTGCCTGGGCCTTGGCACTGGCCTCGCCACCGCCACGGCGACCGCCTACATGGGCGAACTGATGGGCGCCGACCACAGCGCACGCGCCGCCACCTGGGTGACCGCCAGCACCTCCCTGGGCTTTGGCCTGGGGGCGGCGCTGACCAGCCTGTTCCTGTTGCACGAAGCCAGCCTCACACCCGGCAGTTTCCACTTGCAACTGCTACTTGCGGCCTTGGCCGTGCTGCTGGTGTGGCGCCTGCCCGACCCACGCCAGGCGCAACGCGGCGCCATGCTGCGCCTGCCCTTCTACCCCCGAGGCAGCGTTGCCTATGGCTTTGCGATTCTGCTGGCCTGGGCCTGCTCGGGGCTGGTGATTGCGCTGTTGCCAGGCATTTTGCGCCAGCACGGCCTGAGTGAATGGTCGGGGGTCTCGACGTTTTGCGTGATCACTTGCGGGTTGGCGTTCCAGCCCATGGCACGCCGCATGGCCAGCAGCAAAGCGACTCTGCTGGGACTTGCGATTTTACCGTGCAGCTACGCCTTGCTGGCCTGGGGAGCCGACCACGGGCAGTTGGCGGCAGTGCTGTTGGGTGCAGTCGCCGCCAGCAGTGCGTGTTACGGGTTCATCTACCTGGGTGGATTAGCGGCAGTGAACCACCTGGCCGGCACAGAAAAGACCCGCGCCAGCGCCGGGTTCTTTCTGCTGGCCTACTTCGGCTTCAGCCTGCCGGTGATCTTCACCGGGTTGCTGAGCGACCGGCTCGGGCCGCGGCTGGCACTGGTGGTGTTCGGGCTGGCATTGCTACTGGGCTGCGCAAGTGTGGCCGTGGCCCTGGTACGCGGCGCACGCCCGGCACAGCTGGCAGCCCAGGCGTCGTCCTAGATGGCCGTCGCGCCGCCGTCGACCGTCAGGCAGTGCCCAGTGGTAAACGCCGCGCCATCACTGCACAGGTACAACACCGCACTGGCGATTTCCTCTACCTTGCCGATGCGCCCAACCGGGTGCATCGCCGCTGCGAATTCCGCCTTGCGCGGGTCGGCCTCGTAGGCGCGGCGGAACATATCGGTGTCGATCACGGCGGGGCACACCGCATTCACCCGAATGCCCTTCTTCGCATACTCGATGGCCGCCGACTTGGTCAGGCCGATCACCGCATGCTTGGATGCGCTGTAGATGCTCATCTTCGGCGCTGCCCCCAAGCCCGCCACCGACGCCGTGTTGACGATCGCCCCGCCGCCCTGGGCCAGCAGCAGCGGCAGTTGGTACTTCATGCACAGCCAGACACCCTTGACGTTGACGCCCATGATGGCGTCGAACTCTGCCTCGCTACCCTCGGCCAGGCGCCCCTGCTCGATCTCGATGCCGGCATTGTTGTAGGCGTAGTCCAGTCGCCCGAAGGCCTCGATGGTCCTTGCATGCAGGTGGCGCACCTGCGCGTCCTGGGTCACGTCACAGGCCACGAACAACGCTTCGCCACCCGCCTCGCGAATCCGCATGGCGGTCACCTCGCCACCCGCCTCGTCCAAGTCGGCCACCACCACCTTGAGGCCTTCCCGGGCGAAGGCCAGCGCCGTCGCCCGGCCAATGCCCGCCGCGCCGCCGGTGACCAGGGCTACCTGGCCGGAAAAGGTCATGCTCATAGCTCGCTCCTTGGGTTGGATGCTCCGGCCTCACCGGCGCCTACAGGGTTCCGAGGCCGTTGCAGGAGCCGGCTGGCCGGCGATGAAGGCTCATCGGATATCGAGCAGAGTCTAGTCAGACCGCCTTTAGGCTGGGCAGCATCATCAAGGCAGCAGTTGGGCTAACATGCTTGTCAGTGATGTTACTGACCCACCTGCATCAGCAAGGTAAATTGAGCCATCCACCTGCCTAAAGGACCTGTCATGACCCACACCAATCGCCGCTTCCTGCTTGCCAAACGCCCGGTCGGTGCCGTGCGCCGCGACGACTTCACCTTCGAGGCGGTGCCTGCCGCAGAGCCGGGCGACGGCCAGGTTCTGGTGCGCAACCTCTACCTATCGCTGGACCCGGCCATGCGCGGCTGGATGAACGAAGGCAAGTCCTACATCCCGCCCGTTGGCCTGGGCGAGGTGATGCGGGCCTTGGGCGTGGGCGAAGTGATCAGCTCCCGCCACCCCGACTACAAGCCGGGCGACCACGTCAGCGGTGCCCTCGGCGTACAGGACTATTTCACCGGCGAGCCCCAGGGCCTGCACAAGATCGACCCACGCCTCGCCCCCCTGCCCCGTTACCTTTCTGCACTGGGCATGACCGGCATGACCGCCTACTTCGCCCTGCTCGACGTCGGTCAACCCAAGGCTGGGGAGACGGTGGTGATCTCTGGCGCTGCGGGCGCGGTGGGCAGCCTCGTCGGGCAGATCGCCAAGATCAAAGGTTGCCGTGTGGTCGGTATTGCCGGCGGCGCGCAGAAGTGCCAGTACCTGAAGGACGAACTGGGCTTTGATGGCGTGATCGACTACAAGGCCGAAGACGTGCTCGCCGGCCTCAAGCGTGAGTGCCCGAAAGGCGTGGACGTGTACTTCGACAACGTTGGCGGCGAGATCCTCGATGCCGTGCTGACCCGCATCAACTTCAAGGCACGCATCGTCATTTGTGGCGCCATCAGCCAGTACAACAACAAGGAAGCGGTCAAAGGGCCGGCCAATTACCTGGCGCTACTGGTGAACCGGGCGCGCATGGAAGGCTTCGTGGTGATGGACCATGCCAAGGAGTATGGCAAGGCCGCTCAGGAGATTGCCGGGTGGCTGGCCAGCGGGAAGGTGAAGAGCAAAGAGGATGTGGTGGAAGGGTTGGAGACGTTTCCGGAGACGTTGTTGAAGCTGTTCAGTGGGGAGAATTTTGGGAAGTTGGTGTTGAAGGTTTGATAGCTTCCCCTCTCCGATGACCCGGTGGGCGCAACGCTTGCATGAACGCTGCGCCCGTTGGCTTGGCTTGTCGGTTAGAAGCTGAGCCCGGAGAAGATGATGTCTTCAGCCTGCTCGACGGACACCTTTGGGATCACTGCATCCGGAATCCTGGAGGTTTGCGACAGGTTGTAGACGGAGAAGCGTTCGTCCACGACACGGTCAGCCATCAACTTCATCGATGGCAAGATGCGGCTTTCGAAGTAATCGTCCAGGCCACAAGGCGAAATAGCTCGTCCCGCCGTTTCGTAGAAACGTCCAGCGGCCTGCGTCAGATCAACGCCCACCAGGAACACCTGCGTGAACCCTACGTGGTAGGCAATCTGCAATGCGGCATAGGCAACGGTCCGGGCGTCGAAATAGCCAGCGGATAGGTCCTTGCTGAAGCCCAATGTCCGTGAGCGCGAACGCCAGAATTCACGGCTGCGTACCAGGTCCGGCTGTGGATTGAACGCCGATTCGTAAAGGGTCGAGCGGCTTGCCTTGGTTAGTGGGTAGATTTCAGCACTGGTCGAAGTCTGGGCCGCTTCAATCTCGTCCGGCCAAAGAGCGAGCCGGCGGCTCAGCGAAAGAGCACTGGCGTAAAGGTCAGGTTGCTGCAAAGGGAATCCGGTGTCCGTGCATACATAGAAGAACGGACGGATACCGCTACCCTCGAACATCGAGATCGCGCCGTTGAGCGTGATCATCGGAATGTCGGCAAAACGCTGGAGGGGAAAATCCTTGGCTGAGGAGCCAGAGGCGACAATAAACACCGGCCCTTTGGCGATACCACGGCATGTCGCGAAATCTCTTACAGGCCCCCAAAGAGATTGCCTCTTGACGCTGAGTACTTCCACCGTGCCTCCACTGAAATCGTGCGCGGCGGACTATACACAAAACGTTTACCAAGAACCATCCAAGATCAACCACGCACAGCTCCAGTCCACCATCAGACTATTCCGATATTGGAAGAAGAATCGTCTGCCGAGGATTGTAAAAGGTGGTGTTCGCCGGGATGTCCCGGGTCACCAGCGACATGGCGCCTATGACGACATTGTCGCCAATACTGATGCAGTCGGCGATGATGCAGCTGTTGGCACCGAGGCTGACGTTGTCGCCGATGGTTAGTGAGTATTGCTCCAGGCCGAGGGTCTTGATGCCGATCGTGCAGTTCTGACGGATGAAGAAATTGCGACCGATAGTCACGTAGCCAGTGATCACTACGCCGGGCAAATGGGCGATGCGTAGGCCGGGGCCGATTTGCGCGCCGATGTCAATGTCTACCCCGTACTTGAGGTTGAGCCTCTGCTGCATTCCCCGAGCGTAGCTCCTGGCCAGGCCGCCTCGGGCGTTTAGGTACTGAGCAAGCCGGTACTTGAAGAGAAAACGCAGCTTATTGTGCCGCCGTATGCGTCGGAGGATGTTGAACAACAGGCTGATTCGGCGTCCTGGCTTTTTCTTGTTGGAGACTTCCTGCCGCCAGCATTCGAGTAGGTTTTCGAGGTTCACACGCGGGTACCAATGGGATCGACCCGCCATGATGCCCAAATGGCGACGGAGATGCAGCAGGTTGCTGCACTCCGCGCCCACTCCTTTCAGCGGACGCCAAAGGAAACCTTCGTCTGGATTTGCATTCTCCTTAGTCAGCCCATACCCACAATGGCGACCGCTAAAGACAAGTAGCCTATTGAGCTACTACATCCTGCAATATGTTAATCATTGTTACAAAATCAATAGCCCAAGAAATTGAAATGAAAGTAGGAGAATTCACCAAAGAATGGTTGAAAATCAACAGGGGATTGGAGGAATCAGTAGGTTCCTAACTACAACAGCTACGGTCCTCGACCCTGCCCTTGCACTGGGTAGCTCCCGCTTAGCGGTAGCCGCTCCCCAGAGCCGGCCCAGGTGTACAAGCCTTTGGGCTTCGCGTACCCTTGCTGCGAAACCGCCATCCTTGGGCCTTCCAGTCGAGCGGTAAAAAAATGCCAACAAACTGCACACCATGAATGCAGTAAAGAGTCAAGGTTAGAGGCTTAACTATGCACGCCCCATGTCTCGATGCTACTGATACACCTCTGGTGACAGTCATCATCGCGTCTTACAACCACGCGCGCTACATTGAAGAAAGTATCAACAGCGTTTTAAACCAGACCTATAAAAACATTGAGCTGTTGATTATCGATGACGGTTCGAAAGATGAAAGCCCAACTCTCTTAAAGCGGTTGCAAGCGCAACATGGCTTCGACCTGCGACTCCAGGCCAACCAAGGCTTGGCGCGCACCCTGAATGACGCCATCGCACGTGCCAAAGGCTCGCTGATTGTCCCGTTCGGCTCTGACGACATCATGCTGCCCCACCGTATCGCCACCCAAGTGGCATACCTGCAAGGGAAACCTGAAGTCGGCATCTGCTCGGCGAATATCGAAACAATCGACCAGAATGGTCGAGTGATGGGCGCACGCGAGCAGCGCAACCGTAACCTGCCCTTCCGCCGTCTGGACTTCGATGACCTGTTCCTGGACCGTAAGCCCGGGCCGATGGCTGCGACTCTAATGATACGCCGTGAAGCACTCGATAAAGTCGGTGGCTTCCATGACAGCATTCGGTTGGAGGATGTGTACATCGAGTTGGCGATTACCCGTGCCGGCTACTACATCGATGTGCTGGGCGAGGTGCTGGCGCAATACCGCGACCACCCGAGCAATACCTTCAAGAACGGCCGCTTCATGGTCGACAATGTGTTGCAAACCTACGCGGTGTTCCAGGACCACCCACAGTATGAGCAGGTGTGCATGAACTTCCGTAACTCGATGGTGTTGAAGTACGCCAACCGAGACAAGGCGCTGAGCCGGGAAATCCTTTCGGAAATCCCGGTCAGGTACTGGAACCGGAAGACCTTGCGCGGCATGTGGCGACTGGTCTGTTCTTAAGCAGACCGACCGCGCTTCCAGTGGATCAGCGATTGGCCATAGACGAGCGCCATGGGGATCCAGATCAGGAACCAATGCTCCTTAGGGCGTGACATGAAAGCGCTGCCTTCTGTCAGGCCCGAGGCGAAGCCGAAGATCAGCCAAGTGGCTGCAATTGTAACGCCGGGGTGCTTGCGATAAAGCCAGCTGAAGTGCATCGCCAATCCGTAAAGCGTCATCCACAGCACTAGCCCTACGATGCCACCCGCGTACAACACACCCAATTCGATGTTGTGCGGGTCGGCCAAGGTTTTGGTCAAACCGGGAATGATCACCGTCATCGGAGCGTCGAAACCATGGCCAAGCCAGGGATGCTCACCGATCTGACGCAGGGCTTCCATCCAAATAGCCGGACGGTATGACATACCACGCTGGATAACAGCCTCAGGGTAAGCCAGTACCACGCAGATGGCTGCGATTGCGACCGCCGCAATGGCCAGCAGACCACGTCGACGATCTCCTACTATCAGAAGCCAGCCTAAAGCGGCAGCCAAGCCAACCAATGGTGTACGCGAACCCGTTGCCAGCACTGCCAGCCCCAGCACTGCGAGAGAGAGCAGTGGCAGCGGGCTGAACGGGCTGCGCGCTTGGAACCAGGACGCCAACCAGTAGGCCGCGAATGCCCCAAATACGTGAGCGGTGAGCAGAGGATTGTAGAGCGCACCGTATCCATTCAACCGCCGACCGGCTAGCACTGGAGTGCTGTACAGGTAGTAAGCCAGCGACAAACCCGCTGCCATCGCAGCAAAGATCGCCGCGAACCGTGTGCACTGGTCCAGTTGCGTAGGGGAACGCAGGCTGATGATACCCGCAGCAAACAGCAGCATGGCAATGTACAGGGGCCGCTTGACCAGACTGCCTGTAGAGTTTTCGGTGTCTGACCAGGCAATGGTCAACAGTGTGTACGCACTGAACGCCAGGAAAGCCAGAAACAACGGGTTCATGACCATAGGCCTGAACAGATCCCGCTGCTTGACCAGCATCAGCAGCGTGGGAACCGCCAGAAAGATATAAAACAGTTTATGGAACGCAGCACGGTCCCAAGCCCAGAACATCCCTGTGAGGATGACCACCCACCCTACCGGCAAAACGTAGCTATTGATCAGGCTACCCAGGCGCTGAACTGGCGATTCAACTGCAACATCAACTGACATTTAGCGTTCTCTGACAAATAGGACATCGAAATCGTATGTCCTATACGATTTCGGTTTCTGAACTTCAGTGATTGCGTTTGGCTCAGCCGCGAATCTCTGCCACGACCGCAGCCAAGGCTTTGGCCGGGTCTGCTGCCTGGCTGATCGGGCGTCCAATCACGAGGTAGTCCGAGCCCGCATCCAGTGCCTGGCGCGGGGTCAGAATGCGACGCTGGTCGTCCTGGGCACTGCCCGCCGGGCGAATGCCCGGAGTGACCAGTTGCAACGAAGGATGTGCCGCCTTCAGCGCCGGAGCCTCAAGTGCCGAGCACACCAAACCGTCCATACCGGCCTTCTCTGCCAGAGCGGCCAGGCGCAGCACCTGCACTTGCGGGTCGACATCCAGACCGATGCCTGCCAAGTCTTCACGCTCCATGCTGGTGAGCACGGTCACGCCAATCAGCAGAGGCTGCGGCCCGCTGCGCTTGGCCAGTTCTTCACGGCAAGCCGACATCATGCGCAGGCCACCAGAGCAATGAACGTTGACCATCCACACACCCATCTCGGCTGCCGCCTTCACTGCCATGGCCGTGGTGTTGGGGATGTCATGGAACTTGAGGTCGAGGAACACTTCGAAACCCTTGGCGCAGAGGGTCTCGACGATGCCCGAGGCACTGCTGGTGAACAGTTCCTTGCCAACCTTTACCCGGCACAGGGCGGGGTCAAGCTGGTCAGCCAGCTTCAGGGCGGCCTCGCGGGTCGGGAAATCCAGGGCAACGATCAGGGGCGTCTGGCAGGCGGACATGGTCTGGGTCTCTTGGCAATTCGAAAACGGCGCGCATTGTAAACGATGTGGCACAGGCTTGGGTGGCCATGGGGCAGCAGAATTGGCCCAACGGGGGCCGGCTCCTATAATTGAACCAACGGAGACGGCAATCGCTCAAAATTTGTACAAGCGATTGCATTGATGATAACAGGAGAACAACAGATGCCCTGGTATGCCTGGCTGATACTCATCATAGCCCTCGGCTCGATTGTCGGTGGGCTGATGTTGCTGCGAGATACGGCGAAGAAGCTGCCTTTGACTGAGGAACAGCTCAAGAAGGTGCATGAGCGCAATGCCGAGGCGGATGCCAAGGATGCGCAGGACAGATGAAGGGTTGACGGGTACGCCGAATGCGATCCATGCCCCCACCTACCCAACACTTGACCAACGTCTTACCGTGGCATCTCTAGATGTTCAGTCCCGGGGATTCATGGATCGGATACCTTGGACAAGCACACCATTCTTAAGGATGGTCGAGGAAGAGGAGGCGTTGATCAAGCACGCGTGAGATGCTGGTGCGCTCTAAGTGCTACTTATTGCCCACCGCATTGCGTACGGATGAACAGGCCTCTGTTTAAAGTGACTTCATTGTGCCGCCGCATTCACATGGTGACTTGTGGCTGTCTGTTGCGAATCCTGTGAATGGAAGGCTTCAGAGAACATAGGGATCAAAGCATCACCCCCGTGCTCATTCAGGTGATCGTCATCGACATAGATCGGTGTACCATTGTGATCCCCGTAACACTTCCCATCGCTGCAGAGATAAGGCAGTGGGTTTAAAATTCTAACCCCGCACTTTTTGCTTGCAGCATCTTGCGCCTCCCATACGAACTCGTTCCTTTGCATGTACTCTTCCATGCTGATGAACACTCGTTTGTTGCTGCCGGGAATGAAGGCCCTTCTCGCCATGGTTTTAGGCACGCTTATTTTAAGCTCCGGGAACGGCCGGACCAAATACACGGGCCTTGTCTTTGCAAATTCGCATGCTGTAGAAATGATTCCTTCACGCATTTTGGCGAGTAACTCAGGTGCTTTGGGAGGGTATGGTTTATCTATATAAAATGTGGGGGTCGACACTTCGGCCTGGCGGTCTGGCTCATTTGGGCCGAACAGATAGGTTGACCAGCGATTAACAATGATAATTGGCACATCGGCTGGTAACGATTTTTGCTTTTCTACAGCCAGCTCCAAGAATTCGCTGCACGTATTTTTTGGATCGGTAATAAGCTTCAGGCCCAGGATTGTTGCGCAGCTATGTAGTTCCCAGTCCAAGACATTCAAGCTTTTGCTGGGGAGTGATCGTTCCACTGCGCGGACGATAGATGCAGCATGGCTATCCCCGATTACAATTGCGCCTAGCTCATTACCTCCATATGAACATTGGGATGTTATAACTTTATTTTTGCTAGCATTCACAAAGCACTCTCTAAGCCTCGGATTTCTTAGAGAACTATCGTGAAAGATTCGGCTACTATTGATGGCGACTGGTCGGCTTGGAACACCGTCATCAGTCTTGATTAGCTGACTGGGGACCAAGATGAGTGCCATGGCCGCTACGATCGTTAAGTAAGCAGTTCTTGTAGAGTTAGCCGTCAAAATGCTTTTTGACTTTAACTCTATTGCACTGTAGGAGATATGGCCAAGTATCAGAGTAATTAGCAAGCCTGCGGTGGTGGCCCCTATATCCTGACGAAGCTCAAGATAAACAAGGGCAGCGGCTATTGGCCAATGCCAAAGGTATAGGGAGTAGGAGCGATCCCCAAGCCATTGGAGGGCCCTGAGATTGGTTAGTGGTGAATCTTGAACTGAGGCTGCAATTACACAGGACGTGCCTAGCACTGGAATAAGTGCATGCCAACCGGGCCACACATCACTAGGAGAGATGAAAGCAATCGAATAAGCAATCAGGGTGAAGCCGAGAAGTGCAATGCATTTGGCCGCAGTGCCAGACGCGGGGAGTCGTAGTGAAATTAGAAATACCAGGCCGCCGAGCAACATCTCCCAAGCGCGCATGGGTAGTAAATAGAAGGAGGCGGAGGGGTAGGTGGAAGAAAGAGATATAGAAGCAAGCAACGAAACCATAGCCACTACCGACAGCACAACGAAGGCGCTTAGATGGCTAGGTTTAAACTTCCACGCGGCCATCAAAGCCATAGGAAGAACCAGATAAAACTGCCACTCAACAGAAAGTGACCAGGTGTGCAGCAGCCATTTGTCGTAAGAGGATACGTCGAAGTAACCTGATTCTTTCCAGAATGTTGAATTGGAGCTGAAGGTTAGCGCCGATATTACGTGGTGCGCCAGGGTTTTATACTCGCCCTGGGCTAAGACAAACCAACCCATGAGCAATAGCGTTACGCACAAGGCCATCAGTGCGGGTAGAATTCTTTTGGCACGGGCCAGGTAAAAATTCATTAAAGAAAATTTTCGATATTCAAGCCCGGCAACAATGATAGATGTCATCAGAAAACCGGATATAACGAAAAATACATCCACACCAACGAAGCCTCCTGTAAAACCTGGTACTCCGAAGTGGTAGAGAATTACAGCTACAACAGCCCACGCCCTTAGGCCGTTGATGTCAACTCTGAACGCGCGCACGTCGCGATTATTATCCGTCTGGCTCACTGATACCAATCCAAATAGGTGACGGGTGCTACGGTGCCCGCCAAGGTGGCGCAAAATTCTACAGGGAATATCGTCATTCGGGCAGTGCGTGGTTTTGCGATAGCGTCCCCCTATGCGTAGCCAGGACCCATTGAGTCGTTAAGTGAGGGGGAGGGTTCGCAGGTTCAGAGAACCGCCTACCGGCTGTGGTGGGGGGGGGGGAGATCGGTACCGCTCAGTCGTCGACCTTTTAGGGGTAGCTGTTGTAATTGCAACCACCACGGCCGGCAGAGCATCGAAAGAGGGGAAAATCGATTCCACAACTGAAGCGTCGACCCTGCAGTATAAGGCCTGCAGTTGTGCTGTTTCTTCTTCGTTTTTGGAACCGATTTTCCAGTCTATTCCGCATGAGATGAGCACTCATCCTAGCGTTCGAATTTGTACGTCTCCACCATAAAAGCTATTGGTTTACTGATGTTTGATACCGCAAGGCCCTCAAACGGTTGCCAGCGATGGGCTGCAAAGCAGCCCTGACACCGGCGATACAGGCGTTGAGAAAAACGCATTAACAAGAGCCAGCATTCCCTCCTGGCTTACTCAACCATGAGTTTGCTCCGATTTCGCTCCAGCAAGGCATTGCCAATCCCTTTGATTTCCAGCAACTCATCTACCGACGTGAATCGTCCGTTGGCCTCCCGATAGGCAACAATGGCCTCAGCTTTGGCTTTACCGATTCCATTGAGCTCTTTCTGCAGAGTGACCGCATCGGCCTTGTTCAAGTCCAACTGCCCAGACCGGGCCTCCATCTGGCTCACCAATGGAACAGGCTCTTTCACCGCACTGACATCAGTCGGCGCAGCGCTCAGAGAAAAGGACAGGCTGGCGAACAATGGCAACAACAGGTAGCTGAGGACGGTATTGCGCATGAGTGATCACTCCATTGAGTTAGGTGGGTATGCAGCGGATTCCATGGCTGCCCACTCAACCTAGCGGTTCACTCGCAATCCGACCAGCAAGTACGTCTCGGGAATTGTGACTGAATTAGACGTCACAACATGTTGCGGTACAATTTCGCACAACAGGTTCGTATCCCCCCTTCCAAGTCACAGGATTGGCCCTCGCCCTTCATCCAAGATGGAAACCTGCCAACGACCCAATGAACCTCCATGGGGGCTGGCATAATTGGGGCGCCAATCCACTGCGCGCGCGCCCATAAGCCCCACACCCACCGAAACCTAAACTAGCCGTCCGAGGTTAGCGCAGTATCAAGGTGTACTACCCAGAGGACCGACTCACTCAAACAAGTCAGCGTTTTCCAGTGCTTTACCTACTAGATCCTTTGCAGAGAGCGAGGGCACAAAGTCAATGGGCCAATCAATGGCGATATCCGGATCATCCCAAGCAATGCAGCGCTCACTCTGAACCGAGTAAAAGTCTGTTGTCTTGTAGAGAAACTCCGCCGCCTCACTCAGCGTCACAAAGCCGTGGGCGAACCCTGGCGGAATCCACAACTGTTGGTGATTTTGTGCAGACAACACGGTACCCACCCATTTCCCAAAGGTGGGTGAGCTACGGCGGATGTCCACGGCCACGTCAAACACCTCGCCTTGCACCACACGCACCAGCTTGCCTTGAGCGTGTGGTGGCAACTGGTAGTGCAAACCCCGCAGTACACCTTTTACTGATTTGGAGTGGTTGTCTTGTACAAAGTCCACTTGGAGGCCGGTTGCTTCCATGAAGACTCGTGCATTGAAGCTCTCGTAGAAAAAGCCACGCTCATCGCCGAATACTCTGGGCGTAAACAGAACAACTTCAGGGATGGCCAGTGGAATAGCGTGCATCAAAATACCTTCACTTCAGCAGGTTCTTCAAATACTGCCCGTAACCGTTTTTCAGCAGCGGCTGCGCCAGATTTTCAAGCTGTTCAGCGTTGATCCAGCCAGCGCGGAAGCAAATTTCTTCCGGGCATGCGACTTTAAGCCCCTGACGCCGTTCCATGGTCGCGATGTATTGGCTAGCATCAAGCAGGCTGTCATGAGTACCAGTATCCAGCCATGCGTAGCCGCGCCCCATGATCTGGACGTGCAATTGCTGCTGCTGGAGGTACAAGTTGTTAAGATCGGTGATCTCCAGCTCACCACGTGCTGAAGGCTTCAGCTGTCGGGCCAACTCGACCACTTGGTTGTCGTAAAAATAAAGGCCAGTGACCGCATAGCTAGACTTGGGTACCTTTGGCTTTTCCTCGATCGACAACACACGGCCGTGTTCGTCAAACTCTGCCACCCCGTAACGCTCCGGGTCGTGAACGTGATAGGCGAAAACGGATGCCCCCTCCTCTCGCTGGTGTGCATTCATAAGCAATGACTGGAAGTCATGGCCATGAAAAATATTATCCCCCAGCACCAACGCAGATGGCGAGTTTCCAATAAAGTCGGCACCGATCGTGAAAGCCTGCGCCAGCCCGTCCGGGCTTGGCTGTACCGCGTAGGAGAGGTTGATACCCCATCGACTTCCATCACCCAGCAGTTGCTCAAAACGAGGGGTGTCCTGGGGTGTCGAAATAATCAGGATGTCACGAATTCCAGCCAGCAAAAGCGTGCTTAGCGGATAGTAGATCATCGGTTTGTCGTACACCGGCAACAGCTGCTTCGATACAGACAAGGTCGCAGGGTGCAGGCGCGTGCCCGAACCACCTGCCAGAATGAGTCCTTTACGTGCCATAAGAATTCCTAGCGCTGAATTTCGTCCAGCATCCGTTGCACACCTTGTTGCCAAAGCGGCATCTTGAGGTTGAAGGTTTTTTCAAGTTTAGCCAATGCCAGACGAGAGTTTCGCGGTCGCGCCGCTGGAAGGGGATAAGCCTCGGTACTGATCGCGCCAACCTGTTCTGGGGAAACCTTAAGGAGAACGCCATTTCGGCTGGCATGTGCCAATACAAACTGGGCATAAGCGTGCCAAGTAGCTTCCCCGGCGGCCGCTAGGTGATACGTGCCAGCCAATCGGTTCGAATCCTGTCTACTGAAGACCTGCAGCAATAAATGCGCAGTGACGTCGGCGATCAGCTCCGCACTCGTCGGGGCGCCGAACTGGTCAGCCACCACATTTAACGTCTCGCGTTCGACCGCCAGGCGCAGGATTGTCTTGGCAAAATTCTGACCGCGCGCAGCATATACCCAACTAGTACGCAATACCATCGCAAGAGCACGGCTTGTTTGGATTGCCCGCTCACCGTCGAGCTTTGTACGGCCATAAACAGACAACGGGCCGGTTGGGGAATCCTCCAGCCACGCAGCCTCACCACTCCCATCGAACACATAATCGGTAGAGTAATGAATCAACCAAGCACCCAATTTAACCGCTTCTCGAGCAAGCACGCCGGGTGCTTCGGCATTAATCTTGGCCGCTAGCGCAGGCTCGCTTTCAGCCTTATCCACTGCTGTATATGCGGCAGCGTTGACGATTACAGTCGGAGCGACTGCCCGCACCGTCGCCGCTACCCCATCAAGATCACTGAGATCCCCACATAAGTCACCGTCGCCATTACGGTCAAGCGCGATCACCTCTCCCAACGGTGCCAGCGAGCGCTGTAACTCCCAGCCGACTTGCCCATTTTTGCCCAGCAGCAGAATTCTCAATCTTTTCTCACCCCATATTGCTGTGAAACCCAATCGCGGTAGCTACCGTCCATGACCCCCTTAACCCACTCTTGGTTAGCCAAGTACCAGTTGACCGTTTTCCGTATACCGGACTCGAAGGTTTCTGAGGGCTTCCAACCGAGTTCGCGTTCAATTTTACGGGCGTCGATCGCATAACGGCGATCGTGGCCTGGACGGTCTGCTACGTAGCTAATGAGCTCAGCATAGTGCGCAACTGGCTTGCCCGTGGATTGGTTGACCACATTGCGTGACGTCGCAGGGGCGAGTTCATCCAACAGCGCACAGAGCGTGCGTACGATATCGATGTTGGCTTTCTCGTTCCAGCCGCCGATATTGTATGTTTGGCCACAGGTTCCGGCCTCCAGCACCCGGCGAATACCGGAGCAATGGTCTTCGACGAATAGCCAATCGCGGATCTGCTGGCCGTCGCCATAGACCGGCAACGCCTTGCCGGCCAGGGCATTGACGATCATCAGTGGGATAAGCTTCTCGGGAAAGTGGAACGGGCCGTAGTTGTTCGAGCAATTGGTGGTGAGCACCGGTAGACCGTAAGTATGGAAATACGAGCGCACTAGGTGATCGCTCGCTGCCTTGCTTGCAGAGTAAGGACTGTTTGGTGCGTAAGGTGTGGTCTCGGTAAAAGCTGGGTCGGTAGGGCTCAGGGTGCCGTACACCTCGTCGGTTGACACATGCAGGAAACGAAATGCCTCCTTCTCTGCGCCTTCCAGGCTGTTCCAGTGGATGCGAGCGGCTTCCAGTAAACGGAATGTGCCCATTACGTTCGTTTCAACGAAGGCTTCTGGACTGGTGATAGAGCGGTCTACATGGGATTCCGCTGCGAAATGAAGTACCGCGCGAGGCCGATGCTCAGCGAATAGCTGGGCCAGCAGCGGCGCATCGCAAATGTTGCCTTTAACGAAATGGTGGCTGTCGTTTCCCTCAAGCGACTGAAGATTGGACAGGTTGCCAGCATAGGTCAAAGCGTCGAGGTTCAGGACGGGCTCATCGTTGCGAGCGCACCATTGAAGTACGAAGTTGGAACCGATAAAGCCAGCACCGCCTGTAACAAAAATCATGAAATTTCCTCAATTATTTGTACAAATCGTTGAATTCACCAACCTAAGTGTAGACCGGTAAAACCAATATGAATCTAAGCTGGTTTTGCCTCTGGTTAGACGTCTATCCGACGCTGCTGGTAAACCCAATCGACGATCTCACCCTCCGGTGAGTAGCCGCTCACCAGTACTCTCAGGAGCTGGCGCACGCGAACAAAGTCTTCGTCAGTAATTGCAGCCATTAAGGATGACAAATGCTCCTTGAGCGCATCCCAAGTCATGAAATCTTCACTAGCAGTCATGATCATCGGATGCTGTGTTGGTGCGACATTATCTCCTATCAACAATTCCTCATAAAGTTTCTCGCCGGGTCGCAACCCACTAAACTCAATTGAAATGTCTCCGTGTGGATTTTTTTCCGATCTAACACTAAGCCCAGAAAGATGAATCATCTTTTCGGCTAAAGCTGCGATCTTAACAGGTTCCCCCATGTCCAACACAAAAACGTCGCCCCCCAACCCCATGGAGCCTGCCTGGATCACCAATTGAGCAGCCTCGGGAATCGTCATGAAATATCGAGTGATTTTCGGATGCGTAACGGTGAGCGGACCGCCCGCCTTTATCTGTTTGTGGAACAATGGAATCACTGAACCCGAGGAACCAAGGACATTACCAAAACGCACCATGGTGAAACGTGTTTTGTTGACCCGCGCTACGTTCGCTGAGTCCCCGAACAATACAGGCGCAACTTCTTTGCTGAGCGCTTGCAGAACCATCTCCGCCAAACGCTTGGTACTGCCCATCACGTTAGTCGGCCGAACGGCTTTATCCGTTGAAATTAACACGAAATTTGCCACGTTAGCCTGCAGCGCTGCTTGGGCAGTGTTCAAAGTTCCCATAACATTATTAAGGACGCCCTCGGCAATGTTATGCTCAACCATAGGCACATGCTTGTAAGCAGCAGCGTGATATACTGTATCGACGCGCCACAATATCATGGTGTCGAGCAAATGTTTCGAATTCCGAACAGACCCGAGAAATGGCACCAACCTGACAGACAGAGACTCGCGATATATTCTCTGCTCGAGTTCACTATGAATACTATAAAGATTAAATTCGCTATGCTCGAACAGCAGTAAGGCCTTTGGCTTGAGCAATAAAATCTGCCGGCAAAGCTCTGATCCAATCGACCCCCCTGCTCCAGTCACCATAACGACTTGGCCGGTGATACAGTGCGCAAGCAGATCACTCTGCGCAGGGACCGCATCGCGGCCGAGCAAGTCAGCGATATCGACCTCTTGGATGTCGTCGACTTTTACCCGCCCACTAGCAAGGTCCATTACGCTCGGAACACTCCGGACGTGTAAGGGGAAATGTTCAAGCGCGCTTAAAACCTCCCTGCGTCGAGCACGTGTTGCAGAAGGAATCGCCAACAGAATCTCCTCAGCCCCGGTGAGATCTATCATTCGCTGGATATTCTTACCGCTAAATACCTGTAAGCCTGAGATGGCCCGATCGGCAATTGATTCATCATCATCGATAAATGCAACAGGTCGCAAAACCCTCCCCATACGCAGTGCTGCCAACAATTGGTTTCCAGCAGCACCTGCCCCGTAGATGGCCACTCTCGGTAGCCCATTGTCGCGGCTGGCAAAGGGAACATGCTGCTTCGCAGCGTACCAATCCCCCAGGAAATATTGGCGCATCAACAATCGCAAACCGCCAATCATCACCAAGCTTAACCACCAGTAATTAAAAATGATGGACCGCGGAACGACAGTTTTATGATTGCTATACCAGTAAACTATCAAGGCAAGGATGAGAGCCGATAGGGTTACCGCCTTGAAAATAGCGATCAACGCATCAGTACCGAAATAGCGCATGACTGCCCGATACATACCAAAACGGATAAAAATCGGGATCGCGACCACAGAAGCGGAGGCGAAAAGCCAAAGATGACCAATAAGCGGATTGCTCATCTCCTCGTAGCCTAAACGGACGACGAATGCTAGCCACAGCGCTATCCACACAAGCAGGACATCCACGACAACCTGCAGAGCACGCTTGTAGCGTCGCGGCAAAGCGACCATTCGTTTTCTCAAACTATCCATAAACCCTCAATTCCCATTCGCCATCCACTACCTCGATGATTGTACCTCTGCGCCACTTCAAGGGTGGAAGCAGGTCAGCGGACCTCAGCTTGCCCCGCCCGATATTTTAGAGCTAAAAGCAACAAAGGCACGTATGCGATGACCAAACCCAGCGCACCGTTCAGTATCCCCAAGGTTACGAGGCAGGCCAATGGCAACAACCACAGCCCATTTATGAATAGCACTGCCATTGTGACCGGCAGGTGGCGGCCATAATGCCGCGAAGCATACTGATAGGCATGACTACGGTGGGCCTCATAGACCTTTTCCCCGCGCAGCAAACGCCGGAGCAAGGTCACCGTGGCATCGACGATGAATACGCCCAACAGAATCAACCAACCGTAGAGAAGGCTTGGCGAGATCCATGCCGCCTGAAGCGAAAAAATACCTAGGGTAATACCCAGGAAGCCGCTACCCGCATCGCCCATAAAAATTTTGGCAGGTGGAAAGTTCCAGATCAGGAAGCCCAGGACAGCACATGCCAGAGAAATTGGCAGCACAGCATGTGATTGCTGGTTGAGCAAGCTGTAAAGCACTGCACCTCCAAAGCAAACAGTGACCGCCTCAATGCTCGCTAAGCCGTCGATACCATCCATAAAATTGTAGAGATTAAGAAGCCAAACCAGATATAAGACTGCGAGCACGTGCCCCCACCAGCTGAGATCGACCCGATGACCGAAGACCATCACTGCGGGCATACCACCCAGCCAGAACAGCACCCATGCTGCGCTGAGAAAATGACCTAGTAATCGCCACCGCGCAGCGACATGCCCATGGTCATCCAGAAAACCTAGCAACGCGATGCCCAGCCCCGCCCCCACCAGTGCAATGGCGGCATCCGACTGAAGTAGACCCAATCCGGAAAGGAATGGAATGGCGAGTAGAAAGACCACAACAATCGCGAGACCACCGCCTCGGGGGGTCGGCAACGTGTGTGAGCTTCTAGCATTCGGTACATCAATAATGCTTCGAGCCAAGGCATAGCGCCGCAACGCTCCCGTCATGAGCCAACTAAAGACAATGAGTGCCGGCAGAATAGTCCACGCGATCATGCTTTCAAAAGTTCCAGATAGTGATTAGCCGTTTGGAGCAAGGCTTGCTCGACTGTCACGGGCGGTTTCCAGTCAAGCAGCTCTTGGGTTTTTGTGATATCGACCTGTAATGATCCACAGAGGCGATCTGCTACTGCTGCTCTTCCAAGCAACTTCGCCCCTGCCCTTAAGATAAGCGTAGGGATAGGAACCAACATGGCATTGCAGCCAAGAGCAATAGCCATTTTACGCATGAGTTGTGGCGTGGAGAGGTCGTTCCCGTCACTAACCAAAAATACCTGATTCACCGCCCGCGGATGATCAGTGCAAACCCTTATCAGATCAACCAAGTTATCTAATGCAACCAAGCTACGCTTGTTATGGATCGCCCCTAGCGGAAGGGGCACACCTTTAAGCAACCAGCGCATCATGGAGAGAAAATTCGCTCTCACGCCAGGGCCGTAGACAAGTACAGGACGGATGATACTCACCTCCATCCCCGTTTCAAAAGCCAAGGTAAGCAAGGCTTGCTCCGCCTCAAGCTTAGACAACCCGTAGGCATCAACAGGCGTAGGTATTTCGTCCGCAGAGTAAGGCGCGCGGCCATCAGTTCCTTCGCCGTTTACCTTGATCGAGCTCAGAAAAACGAAACGCTTGACGCCCGCATCAACTGCTTTTTGGGCCAGCTGCAACGTACCTTGCACATTGGCTTTACGAAACTCTCGGAGAGGGTGCGCAGATGGGTCATTCATGATATGGACACGGGCAGCGCAATGAATAACGGTCTGAATCCCTTCGAGTGATGGCTGATCCTCAACCTCGGCCAAATCCCCCATGACTAAGGTCTTCACATAAGGAGGCAGTGCTACATTGGCTTTTCGTACACCCGCTATCACCTCAACGTCTGGTTCCTGCAGCAACCGCCGCATAACATGGCCCCCCACAAACCCTGTAGCTCCTGTGACTAAAACTCTTCGCTTCATCACACGCCGCTCTCCAAAGTGCGATAAATTTCAAGATGCTGAGCGACAATACCTTCAATAGCAAAGACATGCTCTGCAAAAGCCCGGCCTGCAACGCCCATTTCAATACGCCGCTGAGGGTCATCAACTAAACTCTTTATGGCATCCGCTAGAGAATAGACATCTCGAACTGGAACCAGAAGCCCGGTAATCCCAGGCACAACCGCATCTCGGCAACCAGGAACATCAGTTGTAACAACCGCTCTGCCGCATGCAGCCGCCTCAACCAAGACCTTGGGTAGTCCCTCTCGATATGATGGCAATACGACAATATGAGAATTGCAGAAGGCTGTAGCTATGTCAGACTGATACCCCAGATAAGTTACCACGCCCTCCTCCGTCCACTTCTGCAATTGATCAAGGCTGATACTGGTTGGATTGCCTGGGTCAGGCTCCCCAATCAATTGGAATTTTGCAGAGAGACCTTGCTGCTTTAAAAAGCGTGCAGCTTCAACAAACTCTACTACACCTTTATCACGCAACAACCTGGCCGCAAGCGTGATGACGGGTATGCCCATCGGTTCAGGATGGGCTTTATACTGACTAAGGCTAACACCTGAACCACGAATTATAATACTTTTCTCTTCAGTAATTGCCCCTAACGCCTTCAGTGCTTCTTTATCATCTGGATTCTGGAAAACTACTTTTAAATTATTCTTACCTAATGCAAACCTGTAAAAAACAGAGATAACCTGACGAAGTATAGTCGCTTTTCTACCACTAGCCATAAATACGAAGCCAAGACCGGATATTGCCGCAAGCACCCCCTTCACCGGGGATAAGCGCGCAACGACTCCTCCATATAAAACTGGTTTTATAGTCACCAGATGAAGAATACTGGGCCTTATCCTCCAACATAAACACCAAAGAGCGAAGACTGCTCTAACTTCACTAAGTGGATTCTTTCCGCTACGCGACAGCGGAAGCATATGATGCCTAAATCCAAGCGCTTCGATCTCGGCGACAGCAGCACCTGACTGTGTTGCTATATGAACTTGGTATCCTTGCATCCGAGCTTCCTCAGCAATGGGGAGGCGATGAGAGAGAAAGAAAGATGGCTCGTTAACAACTATAAGCAAAACAGGCGCTTTGCGACCTATCCTTTCGGCGTCGAAGTTGCGGTTATTCTCCACTTTCTTAAACCCTTTTAACCAATGTGTCATACAACTTACCAAAGCGCTCAGAGGCAAGCGAAAGGCTAAACTCACTGATCACGCGAGCTTTTGCGTCATCTGCTAACTGCTTACGTTCATCTTTACTCTTTTTAATCATCTGATCTAGGCCGTCGGATAGTTCAACTGCATTCTGAGGCGGGACCAGGATCCCTTTTCCACCGAGCAGAATAGATGCATCGCCGACATCTGTGGAGACACATGGAACACCAACGAGCATGGCCTCGCCGAGAACATTGGGGAAACCTTCGGTCTGTGAGTGCAGACAAAATATATCCATCGCTTTCAAGCACGGTGCGACATCTTGGCGTTCTCCCAGTAGAAGGTACCGTTCAGAGTAGCCCGTTGAAGAGATAAGCCGCATCAAAACCTCGTTCTCTTTATCCAACCCTCTACCAACCATTAGGAAGCGAAGCTTGGGATACTGCCTTGCCAAGATCGATGTGGCGTCGATGAAGTTGGCTTGGTCTTTCACGGGGTTGAACCGCCCTAGGCTACCGATAACCAAATTTTCATCAGTCAGGAGTAAATCTTCGCGAATACGTCGCCGCTGCTCATCACTAGCAGATAACCGAGTGATATCGAAACCATTGGGTATGACGAGCATTTTAGCGGCATCATAGCCGATCCTGATATGTATTTCTTTGGATGCTTCAGCCGCGCAGACTATTCGAGTGGGCACCATTTTCGAAAGCGAAGCGCATACCTTTCTGACTAATCGTGTACCAAGTTTCCCGCCTCGTTCAAGATCAGTTGTTCTGATGCCCCAAATTATGTTCTGATTCCCCGCAGCGCGAGCAGCCAAGCCACCCAGCAAGTCCGCATGGTACATCCAAGTTTGAACAATGTCTGGCGAATATTTACGGATGAGCCTAAAGAGGCGAAAAATAGCAAAAAACGTACTTTTAAAGCCCTGCATCTGCAGATCAAAGACCTTTACACCTAGCGCTTGTAACTGCGGGCCTATTACTCCTTGTCCGGTCAGAGAAATAACAATATGCTCGTACTGCGGCAGATGAAGGTGAGACTCAATGAGACGCCTGAGCATAAGCTCTGCACCGCCAACATTGAGTCCGGAGATGATATGCAGGACTCTCACAAATCTTGCTCCATTAACCACGCCTGGAACATCAAAATGCTCCACAACTTCCTAGACCGATCCACCTGCCCATCGATATGCTGCGCCCAAACTCTCCTAACAGCACCTGAATTAAAGTAACCTTGCTGTTCTAGCAGCGTAGAATCTAGTAAAGTTTCGGCCCAGTCACGCAAAGGTCCTCGGAGCCATCCCCCGAGTGGAATAGAGAACCCCTTTTTGGGTCGCTCAATTAACTCCTTTGGAACATGACGATAGAGAAGCTCCCGCAGTATCCACTTCCCTTTACCATGGCGTATCTTTTTATCAAGCGGAAGCGTCCAAGCAAACTCCACAACCCTGTGATCCAATAAGGGGACGCGGGTCTCTAAACTGTTATACATGGCAGCACGGTCAACTTTTACCAAAATGTCATCAACCATATAATTTTGAGCATCTTTATACATCATCCAATGCTCAAAGCTGTCAAACAGCTTACTGGTTTCAGCACTATTAAGCGAACTCGGAAATTCTCGCTCACGCAGAAGAATATCGGAAGGCCTCTTCCAGTGACTCATTAGCAAATCGTAAAATTGCTCCTTACTACCAGCGTTGCAAATTTCTAAAAGCTTTTGCAGTTTATCCGGACCAAACATGGAGGGAGTAAATTTTTGAACAAAATCCCGAAAGAATAACGGGACGCTTGACAGGTGACGCCAATAACGAGGGGCAAACTGATAGGTGTTATAACCACCAAACAGTTCATCACCGCCATCCCCGCTGAGAGCGACTGTCACAAGCTTCCGAGCCATTCGACTCACTAAGAGCGTTGGAATTTGCGAACCATCTGCAAAGGGTTCACAGTAGATTTTTGGAAGGACAGGAATAATAGATTGCGCGTCAGAAGCACCAACATACAGTTCCGTATGATCGGTCCCCAAATGCTGAGCAACAGCCCGCGCATAGACGGCCTCATCGAACCCAGAATCTTCGAATCCAATAGTAAACGTCCGTACTGGACGACTGCTTTGTTTCTGCATAAGTGAGACTATGGCGCTGCTGTCAATACCGCCACTCAAAAAAGCTCCCAGCGGCACGTCAGCTAATACTTGCCCTGCGACGCTATCGACGATACGTTCCTCAAGCAGATCAATTGCTTCGTCATCGCCACCTAAGAACTGGCTCTCAATTCCCGATAGCGCAACCTCCTGCAAGTTCCAGTATGTATACTCTGCGAGCAGGCTCCCATCTTGAGATATAGTGATGAATGTTCCCGGGCGAAGCTTATATACATTTTCATATATAGAATAAGGCGCAGGCACATAATTATATTTAAGGAACATTTCCAATGCTTGAGTAGAGACTACTCTACGCAACCCTGGGAAGGCCCGAAGTGATTTTAACTCAGAAGCGAATAACAGGGCATTATCACTTTTACCCCAATATAGCGGCTTCTCGCCCATACGATCTCTGGCCAGTGTTAAGTGCCCGCTTTGATAATCCCACAACGCCAGAGCAAACATACCCACGGCGGCTTTCAGCGTTCTTTCAATACCCCAAGCTTCAAAGCATGCTAGTAGAGTTTCAGTGTCTGAATGGCCACGCCAAGTAATAGACACCATCTCACGTTCAAGCTGAGCACGCAATTTTAGATGATTGTAAATCTCGCCATTGAAAGCAATTACATATCGCAAAGTATTAGAAAACATAGGCTGATGGCCTGCAGCACTAAGATCTACCACTGCAAGGCGACGATGTGAAAACCCGACATTACAATTAGAATCGAACCATAACCCACCGTCATCGGGGCCTCGATGCCTAATAGCATCACCCATTGCCTCCAGCACCACGTGCGGGTTATCAAGAGACTTCGAGGAAAGAAGAAATCCAGCAAATCCGCACATCAGAGCATAGCCTCTTTCAAAACTTTTTTATTCGACCTTGGCAAAAAGCGAAGTCGAACCCAGAACATTAACATAATTGCGTAGAAGCAAAGATTAAAGAACGCCCCAATCCACCCATGAAAAAGATAGACCAAAGAAAAACATGAGATCAGCATTACATACCGAGGACCCGCAAACCTCTGCATAAAACTGTAAACCACCACCAAAAGGCATACTACATAAGCTAACAAAAGCACCACGTATTCTTGAAGAATTGCCGCCCAACCTGCCAAACCAGGATTGGTATTCCAATAGGCATCGGTGTACCCCAGGGTATCGGCCACCAAAAACGAGTTTAAGCGGATATATTCTAGACCAAAAGCTTTGAAAACAACCATCTGAGGCAGCCCATCCGCCCAATACGAAACAAACTCCCCATTAAGATAGCTAGAATGCAATCGATTACAATTTTCAATTATTAGCGCAACATGCCCAACATGCTGGAAGCGATTCATCACATACTTAACCGCTTCACCATAGCTTTCAAAACTCATAGAAAGGATGCTGGTAAAAAAATCCGAAACACTCAAGCCAGAACGCATCGCCCATTTCGCTTCGATAAAAACAGGCAAAAGAGCAAATAGAATTAATAAACCGCAAACACCCTTAGACAACATCCGCAAAGATATATATATCGGATAGCCGCGACACATCAGCATAACCAGGACCAAAAAAACTCCGCCCATCCACCCCCGAAGCAGCATAGACAACAGAAAAACTATACAATTGAGCCAAAACAACCTATTCGACTTTAAACCCAGCCCAATCAATATAAATAAAATATCTGGCTGGAGAAAAATAAATAGATAACTGACTCCCCCCCCTCCCTGAGAATCAACCCCTGCCACATTCACGCCAGATATTTGATTAAATGTTAAAAAGGCTAACTGCAACCAAAATAAAAAAACACCATAAGCACGCCCTAGCTCGCGATGGAAGGACACTCCACGATCTAGGAAAAGTCGATAAACAAGCCACAACAATAGTAAAAAAAATACTTGTAGTGCAAATGAGCAAATCAATGTTTCACTAGACAACTGAAAAAACTTTCCCTCAAGAAACATCCCATCATCGTTAACAGCAAAAACCAAAGAAACAAAATTCGCAAAAAAATACAGCAACATCAGAACAACAAACGGGGAAACTATCATATAGATCTCCAAAAGCGTTGTCAGCGGGCACTGCCATCGATGGAAATCAATCGCCCAGGAACACCAACTACAGTTGCACCGGACGGCACATCCTTAATAATTACACTATTAGCGCCAATTTTTGCTCCATCACCGACAACTATCGATCCAAGTATCTTTGCTCCTGATCCGATTACGACATTATCCCCAACAATAGGTTGCTGATTTACAGATGACTCTGTATCCTTATTCCCGAGAGTTACACCATTTAAAATCTTGCAATTTTCACCTATAACAACTGCGCTCCCTATCACTATGTCATGCCCATGCATTATTACTAAGCCAGGCCCTATTTTTGATCTCAGGGAAATATCGCTAGCATATACAATACGAATGAGGTATTCAAAGAACACCCGAATCAACTCCCCCCCCAGCGGAAGCTTTGACGCAAACACGCCAATCCTATAAAGAGCAACTAGGTGAAACGAATGACTGACCAATACAATTTTCAAATTTCTCAGCGCGCCGCCGTTATTGCTGAAACGCAAAAGATCACTATGAATATTTGAGAAAAATTTCATTTCGAGAACCTCAATTGACGAATGACCTTCATACTACGGTAAAGCCTAACGACCGAAGAGGGGCGAAAAGTCAACACATAGACCTTAAAAAAATCCCACGCCGTTCCTCTACGATTCTTGAGATCACTGATAAAATATGTCAAAACTGCGGTATTTATTTGAGCTTTATACTGCGGATATTTTTTCGCAAAGAATAAAAAGGTTTTGCACAACAACAATCTTGTTTTATTACTACCTGAAGACATGCCAACTCCAGCCCGATAGACGCCAAGAGGAACATCGCAAGCGTAACATCCTACGCCATCGGCAACTTGTTCGACGTTGGCAAAATAATCTAGGACTTCAAAATTCGCCACACTGAATTCCCGGACAGTTCTTCGGTACATTTTTGAGCTATTCGGCCCCACTGCAATAAATTGCAAAATTGCAGCTCGATCGAATTCCATGTCATACAAATATCCCCCGTTCTCAAAAGCATCCGGGGATGTCTGAGTGGATGTCTCTAACCGCCCGCCTGGCAACTCAGCTCTCATCCTATGCCAGACGATATTGCAACGTGGATGCTTGTCCAAAAAGTCAGCCTGCGCCTGGAGCTTATTATTATAATAATAGTCATCACCATCAACGTGCGCTATATAATCCCCTACCGCCTGACCATGAACGAATAAATAGTTATTACCTGCCCCCATATTCTTTTCATGTAAAAAAACCTTGAATGTATCCGGGTAGCGCTCACGAAATTCTTTTACAATCTCCGGCGTACGATCACTTGACGCATCGTCACTAACCAGCACTTCATATTCAAAGTCAACCACCTGATCAGCCAGACTTTGCAAACATTGACCAATATATTTTTCTTGATTGTACGTCACGACACAAACAGATACTTTTTTGTTAGCCATCAATAATTACTCTTTTAAAACGAGCGACAACCATCTGCCTAATTTGGCTGGCGCTTAATATCGCTGACAACAAAGCCAGCGCACTAACAACAAAAAGAAAACCAATCAGTTGCAGTCGATTCTCGAAATCAAGCGGGAACCAGGCCAGCGGAGCAAGCAACAGTGCCGGAGCAGCAAAGATCTTTAGACAATCATTGAAAAGCCAGTTTAAATGCAGTCCTGGCTCAAGCCTGCCATGAACAAATGCCACCCAAATTAGAACATAAATAGCATTTACACTTAGCCATACATATCCAGCCCCGACAGTCCCAAAATTTTTCACGGCAATAATTATAGCAGGCAGCAAAACGAGCACCATTCCGACGCTACCAATGAGGTGATACTTAAGTTGCCCACGAGCATACTGCAAGTAATATGGAAATGCGCCAATCGCGAGAATGCCGTTCCCAAGAGCGTATAAACTAAGAATCGGAGCGGCATTGCTAGAAAGTTCAGCATCCGCTGTCCAAGCCATTAGCAGTGGTTTCGCACAGTAGAAAATGGTGACGGAGGCTGCCCCTGCCAGAACAGCCACACTTTGGGTGGCCATTCGATATAGTGAAAGGAGTTGTTGATGCTCCTCTTGCGCATACAAGCGTGCCATTCTAGGCAGGAGGGCTGTGCTTATCGGCCCGCTGATAATCATTATTCCACCGGCCACCAGCACTGCTAAAGAAAAATAGCCATAGTCCGCCAACGGGAGAATACCTGAAAGAATCAGCTTATCCGTCTGAGTCATAAGCACCCATACCGAAGATGTGAAGGCGATACTCAAGGAAAACTTAAGTAGTGGCAATACTGGCCTAAATGACCAGTTCAGGATTAGAACGCCCTCTGCGGGCCTTGGTAGCAGCTTAGTTGCCATGAGGAGCAAACCAACCATTTCAACTACAGCAACAAATAGCTGGTGAAAAAAGAACACTACAGGGCTGAATCCAAATACATAAAGACTAATAAACACGGCAAAGAATCGCAGGGAAGCGATTACCATATTGAAAATACTCAACCATACCAGTCTCTCTGAACCGCTGATGACACCTCGGTAGACCCCCCCCATCCATCGCAAGGATACGCAAACAACCATAATTTTTATAGACAAAACTACAGTATTGGGATCGAGTTGATTGATGTTCAGCCAACCCATGGCGATCTTTTCAGCTACAAGCCATAAAAGCCCTCCCCCCAGCACTGCAATAACCACAAAGACTGTAGTCAACGCTCTAAAAAGTCGACGAAAATCAAGGGCACTAATCGCCCCGCCGTTATATCGGGCTGCCTCTCGACTGATCGTAGGGGTCAAACCAAGATCCAGAAGTGCAAACCATGCTTGAAGCATGGCAAAAAATCCGATTAATCCATACGCCTCGGCCCCCATGTATTTCACATACAAGGGCAAAATTAGTATACCTATCGCAGCCACGTAAATCTGGCTGATATAGTTAGCAACAATATTCTGCTTCAATGCCACGATGCATAGGCCCTTATCACGATTATTCTAGACGTGATCTATAACACGCAAACCATTTTATTTCTGGAACCCTCTGACAACACCGACCTAAAGCCAAACTTTTCATAAAGCTTTATCGCAGCACAGTTATCAATATCTACCTCCAATTGGCAGGTATGAAATCCCCGCGAGCGGGATAGCGAAAACACCCCCCCCAACAAAGCACTAGCAACCTTCTGCCCTCTGAAGTCTGGCGCCACAAGCAAAAGCGTTATGAATGCCTGCTTCCCGCGCTGATCATTGCAGTAAAAAGCCACAAAACCCGCACACTGCCCGTTTATAGAATGGGTCAAAAACTCAGCGCTTTTCTTTATTTTATTCAAATATTCATCTACCGAGACCCCTTGAATGAAACGACCGCATTGTGCAACTTGCTCCGCCTTAACCAGCCAATCTATCTCATCCATATTAGATCCCATTTATTTTTTAGGTCAAAATAAGTGACCCACACTCCTCAAAGGAATTAAACATCATCATGTCGAGTACTGACAACCCAGGAGTGAAGTGCTCCGAAAACTGCTTATATGCCCTTAGCGGAGCATCATTAAACCTGAGAGCAATCCCCTTTGACGAGAACTCCAGGCTATCATATAGCGACCTCCCGCCCGGTTGATTAACATAAATATCCGCACCTTCCTTTAGACAGATATCCAATACCCTACTGCTTGCTGAGAGATGCTGATTTCCATAAATAGCAGACGACTCTACAAAGTCGACCGCCAGCCCCATTCTCTCAGCACTAATTATAATACTACGCTTAGCCAGTTGAGCTATATTCTCAAACTCGTTAAAACCCAACACTTCGCGAACGCAATCAAAAGCCTTTTTGAAATTAGGGGCTTTAGAATAAGACTGTTGAATACAGGCTAAAAGCTTCCTCTCCCAAACCGCACGCGCTTGTACTTTAACCTCGTTGATTTTCAGGTTTGGACTCGCACCCGACAGCGGCACCGTGAAGTACCGAGCTTCCCCACCGACCAGCAGTCGATTCCTATTAATCCAACCACCCTTAATAAAATTAACATCATCATAAAATACAAACTTATCCACCTGCCGTATGAGACTAAAATAGCCCGCATAAGGAAACAAGTAGGGCTGCATTATCGCCAACTTCACTATCGGGCCGCCTTAACAATGGAGATAATTTCCTGTACTGAAGAGTCCTCCAGCGCCGGATAAATTGGCAAACATAGGACTTTCTCCGCCACATTAGCAGCGACCGGAAGGTTCTCCCGATTTGCGGACTTCATACCGCGATACATCGGAAAATCGCTTATTAGCGGATAAAAGTAACGACGAGAAAAAATATTATTCGCCTTGAGCTTTTCGTAAAGCTCATCGCGCGCCAATGGGTAGTCAGCCCCTACTAGAATGGGGAAGTATGAGTAGTTCGCTACCTTCTGATCCGCATCCTCAACTAGCTTAATGCCAGTCACCCCTGCCAGCCCACGACGATACTGCTGGTCTATAGATTGCCGACGACGCATAGCAGCATCAATGTGCTGCAATTGTAGCAAGCCAAATGCCGCATTGATCTCACTCATTTTCCCGTTAATACCAGGCGCAACGACTGTAAGTTCGTCAACAAACCCGAAGTTTTTTAACTGATCAATCCGCTTCTTGGTCTTGGCATCGGGGCATATGATTGCGCCACCTTCAAACGTATTGAAGACCTTGGTAGCGTGGAAGCTCAGAACGCTCAAGTCACCATGACGCAACACGCTGCCGCCCGCGTCCTCAACTCCAAATGCGTGTGCAGCGTCGTAAATAACGCGCAGATTGTAGTTGTCGGCAATACGCTGGATCGCTTGCACATCACAAGGGTTGCCATAGCAGTGTACTGGCATGATGGCGGTCGTCTGCGGCGTGATCGCCGCTTCGATCTTTTCCGGGTCCAGATTCAGTGTGTGCGGATCAATATCGGCGAACACCGGCTTTATACCATTCCACAACAAGGAATGCGCAGTGGCGACAAACGAATAGGGTGTAGTAATGACTTCGCCTGTCACACGCAGGGCCTGGAGTGCAGTCAGTAGCGCAATTGTCCCGTTATTGAATAACGCGACATGCTCAACACCTAGATACTCACAGAGCGCTAGCTCTAACTGCTGATGCATTGGCCCGCCGTTGGTGAGTATCTTGTTATCCCAAATTTTCTCCAGGTAAGGTACAAAATCTTCCAACGCTGGTAGAAATGGCTGGGTGACGTAAACTGGTTTTTCGCTCATTGCAATTCCTCGGTCAGAGACAACACGTGTTGACCGTAAAGGTTGTCCATGCTCCGTGAGCGGTACGCTCAATGTTCCGGACCACTGTCGATCCAGTTAAGCTAACTCCGCCTGGGGCCATAATCTTGATGCCGTTGAGTCGACCTTTTGTGCCTTGAAAGCGCACAAATCAAAGGAGCGATGCAATCAGCACTTTGAGCTAAGCATCTACTACTTAAGGAATTTCACATACCACGGCATGGCCTGGCTGATGCCGCTTTCGATATCAAACTTGGGCTCGTAGCCGAGCAACCGACGGGCCTTGCTGATGTCGGCCTGGGAATGCCTCACGTCACCTGCACGGAAGTCGCGGTAGACCGGCTCCCTCTTGTAGTCAACGCCATTCTCCGCGAGCGTACCACGCAACGCCGCAAACAACTGATTCAGGTCCGTTCGCCCACTGACTGCCACGTTATAGACCTGGTTGAGCGCCTGCTCATCCGTGGCTGTAGCAGCGAGGAGATTGGCCTGCACGGTATTTTCGATGTAGCAGAAATCACGACTAGTCTGACCATCACCATTAATGAAGACGTCCTCACCGTTAATCATGGCGGCGGTCCACTTGGGGATCACTGCGGCATAGGCACCATTGGGGTCCTGACGCCTGCCGAATACGTTGAAGTAGCGCAGGCCGATCGTCTTGAATCCGTACGTCCGGGCAAACACTTCGGCATACAGTTCATTGACGTACTTGGTTACCGCATAGGGAGAAAGCGGTTTGCCAATTGTATCTTCAACTTTTGGCAAACCTGGGTGGTCACCATAGGTGGAGCTGCTCGCTGCGTATGTGAAGCTCTTCACACCAGCATCACGGGCCGCCACCAGCATGTTGAGAAATCCGTCGATATTAGTGCTGTTCGTAGTGATGGGATCATTGATAGAACGAGGTACAGAGCCAAGGGCGGCCTGGTGCAAGACGTAATCCACTCCAGTGCATGCGCGCTTGCAGTCTTCTAAGTTTCGAATATCACCCTCGATGAACCTGAAAGCCGCCCACTGCTCAGCCGAGACCAAGCTTTCGACTTCGTCCAGATTACGCTGGTGACCCGTAGCGAAATTGTCCAGTCCGATGACTTTCTGGCCGAGCTTTAGCAATGTTTCGAGCAAATTCGAGCCAATGAATCCGGCAACCCCAGTCACTAGCCATGTACGCGGATGGCTGGCGAGTTCTTGATTCAATGTTTGGTAGGTATTCATGAACAAACCTCAGGAAAATGTAGAGGGAAGGGTGGCTGACATAGCTCCCTCCCCTGGGCAATTCACAGACGAAGGTCACTGGCCTCAGCAGGCAGCAGGTACTTCAAGTCGTAAAGCACATGCTCAGGCTTCCCCACCGCACGAATGCTGGCTGCGCCCATTTCCTTGAACTGTTGGTGGGCAACGGCAAGGATCACTGCATCGTAGGTGCCAGCTACCAGTTCCTGAACCGGAGTAACCCCGTACTCATGCTGTGCCTCCTCAACACTGACCCATGGATCATGAACATCTACCTGGATGTTGTAATCCTGCAATTCTTTGATGATATCCACCACTTTAGTGTTGCGCAGGTCAGGGCAGTTTTCCTTGAAGGTGAGCCCCATGATCAGTACACGGGCTCCGTCTACGTGAATGCGCTTCTTGACCATGGTCTTGACCAGCTGAGACACCACATAAGCACCCATGCCATCGTTCAGGCGGCGACCCGCAAGGATAATCTCAGGGTGATAGCCGATGCTCTGCGCTTTATGTGTAAGGTAGTACGGGTCTACGCCAATGCAGTGGCCACCCACCAAGCCTGGACGGAAAGGCAGGAAGTTCCACTTGGTCCCGGCCGCTTGCAGCACTGCCTCGGTATCAATGCCCATCTTGTTGAAAATCACTGCCAATTCGTTGATCAAGGCAATGTTAAGGTCGCGTTGGGTGTTTTCAATCACCTTGGCCGCTTCCGCCACCTTGATACTGCTGGCCTTGTGGGTGCCCGCGATGATGATTTCACGGTAGAGCGAGTCAACCAGCTCCGCGACTTCTGGCGTCGACCCCGAAGTGACTTTCTTGATAGTGGTGACACGATGCTCCTTGTCACCCGGGTTAATTCGCTCTGGACTGTAGCCAGCATAGAACTCGTGGTTGAAAAGCAAGCCAGACACTTTCTCCAGCACCGGAACGCAATCGTCTTCTGTAGCGCCTGGGTAAACCGTAGATTCGTAGATCACGATATCGCCGCGCTTAAGCACCTTTCCGATGGTTTCGGAAGCCTTGACCAGGGGCGTAAGATCGGGTTGCTTGTAATCATCGATTGGAGTAGGGACTGTCACGATGAAGACATTGCATTCCCGCAAATCCTCAATGGAGGCACTGTACTGGAGATATTCAGCCTCCAACAGCTCTGTACCACTGACCTCCAGAGTCGAATCGTGGCCGTTGCGCAATGCATCAATTCGCGTCTGATTGATGTCAAAACCAACGACAGAACGTTTCTTCCCAAACTCTACTGCCAACGGTAAGCCGACGTAACCGAGGCCAATTACTGCGAGTTTGACGTCTTTCAATGAGAACATGTGTCATCCAACCTAGTGACTAATTGAGCAATGTAGTAGAAAACCCCCTCACCCGGACCCTATTTCCGCCGAATATGATGGAAAAACGGCGTTCTGCTATGTTCAAGGTGTTAGGGGCTTACAGGTATCTGATAGGGGCTGCCATGGAACCATAGAGAACCAGTTACTAAGACCTCTCCTCTCTATGACGAGCCTCCCCTCACGTGATGTGAGCCTAATGTGCAGCAGCATCTGTGATAACCATCAATTTGCCATCATATTAGGCTGCACAACTGAAGATCATGGACCGTCCATTAAAAGTCACTGAGCCGTGCTTGGCAACGGTGCAATCACCTCAGACCCAATCACATTCTTCACCAAAATGGTCTCACGGAGCTCGTCCCGCCGGCGACTCTTCAAAGCATGGCGTAACAGCACGTAAACCATTCCAATTACCCCACCGAAAATTACGCCAAGGGAAATAAACACCGATTTCCGTGGGAAGACGGGGCTAAGCGGCTCCGTCGCCTGCTGATCGACACTGACCAGACGCAAGCCGCTCAAATCCGTATTCACCGCGTTCAAACGCGAACGTTCCGCACGCAGGACCTCCACACCCTTGATGAACAGCTCATCATTTTTACGCTGTTCAAGGGATTGCATCGTACGGTTCTGCTCCAGCATCATCAGCTCCTTACGAATCTGAGCGACTCGCGGCTCGACAAAATCGTCAGTTTTTCTCTCCCGTAGAGCCTGCTTTTCTGCCTCCAAAGCATCAGTGCCGAGAAAATACATCGGTACCTGCTGGTTGTTTATCTCCGTACGGATCACACTCCCGCCTCCTTCAGCTTCGCTATGGGCCATCGAAGATGGCGTGGAAGGGCGTTTCAATCCAAGACTACGGGCAATGGCGATGGCCTCGTCAAGTTGGGCGATGCGGTCTGCTCGGCGCAGTTTGAGTTGCACGCGCAAGGCTCGAAGCTCGTCATTGAGCTGACCACGCTTTACCTCATCATCTTCTTGCAAGGCTGCGATTTGGCTCTTCTTAGCGATATCGTACTCCGCGCGAGCAGACGCCAATTCGTCGTCAATTTCCTTGATTCGGTTTTTCACAATCACGTTAAGATCTTCAGCCACCGACTCACGTTCTTTTTGAATCGCGTATTGAACAAGTCCATTGAGGACATGATGCCCATCAATACCTTTCGGATAACGAAGATCAAGCCCAATAAAGGTGGTCAACAAGTCGGCTTTTTTGGAGTCAGGTTGGATAACCCTCAATGCACTGCGATTGAAATGCTCAAACCCTTGCTCTTCTGAACGACCTGGCGTAACAAATGCCTCCCGCAGCTCAGGATTGGTACGGAAGTACCCCAAACGTGTGTCGTACGAGTCCAGAGACGCTCCAATCCGATTGAGTGCCTGGTTTGGCGTGAGGGTGTAAACCTTTGACCGATTCAATCCATCCAGATCATTCAACGCTGCTGGGCGCAACACTGTACTCACCTGATACTCGGGCGTGAGCATGAAGGCGTATCCGCCGGCCAGTAACCCGGCTAGGCACGCCGATGCTCCAATCTGGACTTTTTTATTCCAGAGTGTCTGGAATAAGCCTAAGAGATCAATCTCATCACGATGTTGAACGGGGGAAATCTTGGGAATGCTTGTCACGGTGAAGCCTGTTCGATTTAATGAAAACAGATTCCGAAGACAAGGCCAGCACTAGCGCCGTAGGCGTTCCGCCACCTTCTGCTCAAGTAGAACTTCCCTGTCCCCGAGGACGAAGGTGGCATTGTGACACCGATTTCATGCCACGACCACCCGCCCCAGGACCGTCATCCGCCCTAGACGTTCCGCATTCGCGACATCCAGAAATGGCGAACAAGGGCCATAAATACACCCAGTCCTAGGCCCAAAACAGCGCCCAACACTACGATGATGAATTTTTTTGGCTTCACAGGCCGGTCAGGCGACTCGATAGCGCCATCCTGACGGTAGACCTGAATGACCGCGGGATCCACCTGAAGCGAACGGTAGAATGCCATTGCTTCCTGCCGTTGCCGCAGCTTGGCTATAAAGGGGTCATCAGAGGTTCGGCTACGCAGATTCTCGATTTCAGCCTCGAGAGCCTTGGAGCCGCGCATGTAGGTGATCGAGCCATCCATGCCAGCAGACAGTTCACTCGACAGGTTATTAGAGATAATTGGCGGCTTCTCCAAACCAATCGAGTGAGCAACTCGAAGCGCCTCCGTCAATTGAGCGATCCGATCCTCACGCTGCTTTCTAGCACTTTCCCGCTCAGCTCTTATCTGCTGTTCAAGGTTGTCAGCCTTCACTAATGCGTCAGCTCGCGCATCCTGGATGATTTCTTTCTTGGCGCGGTCACCTGCCATCTCCACATAGTGCACTACCCATTGAGCAGCTTGTCCCGGGTTGGGCTGACTGGAGGTTACAAAAAATCGATCTGGCGTGTCTTTGCTAACGACACCCAGACTCAGAAGGTCCCTAAATTGGTTATAAAGAGCATCCTGCGACCCTTTGCGCTTTTCTTCTGAAAGACTTGGAAGATAAACCTTTCGAAAAAACTCTCGGCGCAACGATTCTGATTGAAGGTTTCTCAGATAGACGCCATAGACATCCTTGACGGAAATTACACTCAGACCACTATTTCCCCCGCGCCCATAATTGAGCTGAGCAATATCATTCTGAGTCGGAGGCTGTACTATCACTTTTGCCTCGAAGATAGGCGTAGCCAGAAGGGCATAAGCCACGGCGAGCGCAGTCACAATTGCGCCGGTTAAAACAACCAATACTTTCTGCTTCCACAGCCCCCCTATAAGCTCAAACAGATCGATCTCTTCGTCATCCACCAAGCGCTCACGTTCACTGCGCATTTATTCTATTTTTCCTTGGGTCCGTCTGATTGCATTCGTCTCTCGAAGCCGCCCCTCAGCCCGCAAACCGCCACGGCGACCTCTCAGAGCAAGCGTAGCGGCATTTTGCCAACATGCTCACCACGCTCTTCACCTTAAACATCAATCAGTAATAGAGGGACCTCACCCGCAGAAGTTCCTCAGCAGCCGACGGACACCACGCTACCCGCCCAATGGTCATCGCGCAATTGTGACGCACACCTCTTTTTCCAGCTTTGCGAACTGCTCCCGCAAAACCCCGGCAAGCACCTGCTTGGCCTGCTGCTCTCCATGCACCAATGCCACCCGCCGCGCTGAGCACCCCGATGCGAACGCCACCAGACCCGCCTGATCGGCATGCCCCGAATAGCCACTCAACGTAATGACTTTGGCGCGGATGTCGTACATATCTCCATCCAGATCAATCTGGACAAACCCCTCTGCCCCTTCACTGGCCTGAATCACCGCCCCCGGCGTACCTTTGGCCTGGTACCCGACGAACATCACTTCATGCCGCGGATCACCGAGCATGGCCTTGAGGTAGTTGACGATCCGCCCGCCAGAGCACATGCCGTTGCCGGCAATGACTATCGCAGGGCGGCCGGTGCTCTTGAGGTAGTTGACCACCTGCTGGTGCCGGGCATGGGTATCGACACTGATCAACTGGTTGAACCCCAATGGATCACGCCCCTCGCCCAAGCGCGCGCGGGCGTCGGCATTCCAGTACTCATGCAACTGCCGATAGGCTTTGGTGATGCGCTGCGCCAAGGGCGAGTCGAGGATGATCGGCAGCTGCGACCAGTCGAGCGGGTCGTGCCCCTGACGCTTGTGCGGGCCAGACAGCAATGCCTTGCGGTGCAGAATATCTTCGATTTCGTACAGCAGCTCTTGCGTACGACCAAGGCTGAATGCCGGGATCAGAATCGTGCCGTTGTCCGCCAGGGCGCGGTCGATGGCAGCCTCCAGCTGCTGCAGTCGATCACTGCGCCCGGGATGCAGGCGGTCGCCATAGGTGCTTTCCAGTATCAGCATGTCCGCACGCTCGGGCGGCTCGACTGGGCGTAGCAGCGGGTTACATGGCGCACCCAGGTCACCGGAGAAGACCACACGGGTGTTGATCCCTTGCCTTTCGATGTCGCATTCGACATAAGCAGACCCCAGCAGATGCCCAGCGCGCTGCAGGCGAATGCGGCAACTGAGGTCCGGTTGATCGACGATTACGTGCCACTGCCCGAAGGGCACCGGGACGATCAGGCGTTCAAGAAACTCCAGGTAACGCGCGACATGGGCAGGCTGGCTGCTGATGCTCAACTTGTAGGCGTCTTCCAGTACCAGTGGCAGCAACTTGGCCGAAGGCTCGCTGCACAGGATGGGGCCGCGAAAACCTGCGGCGAGCAAGGCAGGAATGCGACCTACGTGATCGAGATGAACGTGAGTGATGACCAGGGCCTGAATACCCTGGATGTCGAAGGCGAGTGCCGCCGCCTCAGCACCAGGTGATGCATCGGCGCCCTGCTCCAGGCCGCAATCGACCAAAAGGCTGGTCGTCGCGTCGAGATGCAGCTGATGACAGGAACCGGTTACGCCTCGGGTACCACCGTGGTGAGAAAGAACGGGGAATTCCATGCTGCTTCACACTCGCCTGAATCAAAAATGAAGTGGCGTATTACTTCATGTCGTGAGGCGCGTTGACAGAGGGTGGTGACGGATTTGGGGTCGGAAAAATCCTCAATTACCGTTCAAGGCGGCTTGCCGGGCCGATGCGCGAATCTTGCGCTTGCTGCGCATCACGCCGTAAGCGCCCAGCAACGGGCCGACCGCCAGGCCGACCACCAAGGCTGCCAGCACCAGCACCGCAACCGGCATCGCGGGTGCCGACCACCCGAACAGCACGAGGGAGACTGTCTGCTGGTTCTCCAGCACGAAGAACAGCACCACAGCCGCCAACAGCAGCACGAACAACGCCGCCACGGCGCGCTTGAGGTTACGCATCAGACTGCTCCTTGATCATTCAGGTGTGTGCGTGGTCTTCTTCATTGACCCGATCACGCAGCTCCTTGCCCGGTTTGAAATGCGGAACGAACTTGCCTTCGAGCTCCACCGACTGTCCGGTCTTGGGATTACGACCTACCCGGGGGGCGCGATAGTGCAAGGAAAAACTGCCAAAACCACGGATCTCGATGCGATCGCCAGTGGCCAGGCATTGGGACATCTGTTCAAGCATGGTCTTGATTGCCAGCTCGACGTCCTTGGACGAGAGCAGCCCTTGATGGGTGACAATACGTTCGATCAGCTCCGACTTCGTCATATTTTTCCCTTCGTTATCAAGCAGCTAGATCATTGCTTAATCAGTTTGTAGCACGCTGGGAGGGATTTGAACAGGGTGGTTCTTGACTTAATAAAAAAATTCAAGAATGGGTGTGCGAGGAAATGGACCGCAGATTGGCAGGGAGGCGCTTGGCTTGAGGGGTCGTGCGGGGCAGGAGATCGAGTGCCGCCGGGTGGCGCATCGCGAGCAAGGCTCGCTCCTACGGGTGTTGCGGGACTGTTGTGGCTGGGGGACGTTGGTGATCGGAGTCGTATCGACGAGAGATTGAGCACCTTGCCCGGGCGGCGCATCGCGAGCAAGGCTCGCTCCTACGGGTGTTGCGGGACTGTTGTGGCTGGGGGACGTTGGTGATCGGAGTCGTATCGACGAGAGATTGAGCACCTTGCCCGGGTGGCGCATCGCGAGCAAGGCTCGCTCCTACGGGTGTTAAGGGACTGTTGTGGCTGGGGGACGTTTGGGATCGGAGTCGTATCGACGAGAGATTGAGCACATTGCCCGGGTGGCGCATCGCGAGCAAGGCTCGCTCCTACGGGTGTTGCGGGACTGTTGTGGCTGGCGGACGTTTGGGATCGGAGTCGTATCGACGAGAGATTGAGCACCTTGCCCGGGTGGCGCATCGCGAGCAAGGCTCGCTCCTACGGGTGTTGCGGGACTGTTGTGGCTGGGGGACGTTTGGGATCGGAGTCGTATCGACGAGAGATTGAGCACCTTGCCCGGGCGGCGCTCGATTTACGCCCCACCACAAAATTCAAACATTGCGACCACGGCACTCACGCCCCCCCCCTGCACCCAGTACCAGTATTTAACATACTGAGAATCTTTAACCATTCCGGGGTTAAATGCGCTTGGCTACGCTCAACGGGCACAAAATCGTTCAAGGAAGAAACCAGTGCCCAAACCTCATGGCTGCATGCTTCGCCGAGCAAGACACTCTGAGCCAGGCAGGCTCTATATGCTGACCACCGTCACGCATCAACGTCACCCGCTGTTCTTCAACTTCCGTTTTGCGCGCCTGGTCATTCACAACCTTCGCCATGTCGAACATAAGCAATATTGTCGATCGCTAGCCTGGGTCGTGATGCCTGACCATGTGCATTGGTTGCTTGAGTTAAGGGATGTGACGCTTAGCGCACTGATGCAACGCTTCAAATCCCGAACCAGTCACGCATTGCGCAAGGCAGGGTTAAAGGCCACGCCGGTCTGGCAAGCGGGATATCACGACCGAGCCCTGCGTCGTGATGACGATGTCTTGAAGATAGCCAGGTATATCGTCGCCAATCCGATCAGGGCTGGATTGGTTGCCAGGGTCGGCGATTATCCACATTGGGATGCGGTGTGGTTATGAGTGCATGGCTGCCGGGATGCAGCGCCTGGTAGATCGAGCGCCGCCCGCGCGGCGCATCGCGAGCAAGGCTCACTCCTACGTTTGTTTTCGGCCAGTAACGCCTGTGAAAGGCGCGCGCGACCGCCTTGTTTGTCCGACTCGATATCGTGCCGTGCGCCAAAGCGGTCGCGCGCGTATGCCACAGGCATAATTGGCCGAAAACAAACGTGGGAGCGAGCCTTGCTCGCGATGCGCCGCGCGGGCGGCGCTGGATCTACGCCACACCACAAAACTCAAGCGAAAAAAAAGGGCGACCCGAAGGCCACCCCTTTTTTACCGATCAAACAGAACTTAGTTCTGCTTGGCCATAGCTTCGCGCAGCAGCGCAGCCATGGTGGTGTCGGCAGCAGCTTCCGGAGCGGTGTTTTTCAGGCTCTGGATAGCTTCGCGCTCTTCAGCGTCGTCCTTCGACTTGATGGACAGGCTGATGACGCGGGACTTGCGGTCAACGCTGATGATCTTGGCTTCGATCTCTTCGCCTTCCTTCAGAACGTTACGCGCGTCTTCAACGCGGTCACGGCTGATTTCGGAAGCCTTCAGAGTAGCTTCGATGTCGTCGGCCAGGGTGACGATGGCGCCTTTGGCGTCAACTTCTTTCACGATGCCCTTGACGATAGCGCCCTTGTCGTTGACAGCAACGAAGTTGGAGAACGGATCGTCTTCCAGCTGCTTGATGCCCAGGGAGATGCGCTCACGCTCTGGGTCAACCGACAGGATGACGGTTTCCAGCTCGTCGCCCTTCTTGAAACGACGCACGGCTTCTTCGCCAGTTTCGTTCCAGGAGATGTCGGACAGGTGAACCAGACCGTCGATGCCGCCTTCCAGACCGATGAAGATACCGAAGTCAGTGATCGACTTGATGGTACCGGTGATCTTGTCACCCTTGTTGAACTGGCCGGAGAAATCTTCCCATGGGTTCGATTTGCACTGCTTGATGCCCAGGGAGATACGACGACGCTCTTCGTCGATGTCCAGAACCATGACTTCCACTTCGTCGCCAACCTGAACGACTTTCGACGGGTGGATGTTCTTGTTGGTCCAGTCCATTTCGGAAACGTGTACCAGACCTTCAACGCCTTCTTCCAGCTCAGCGAAGCAGCCGTAGTCGGTCAGGTTGGTAACGCGAGCGGTTACGCGAGTACCTTCTGGGTAACGAGCGGTGATAGCTACCCACGGATCTTCGCCCATTTGCTTCAGACCCAGCGAAACGCGGTTGCGCTCACGGTCGAACTTCAGGACGCGAACGTCGACTTCGTCACCAACGTTGACGATTTCCGACGGGTGCTTGATACGCTTCCAAGCCATGTCGGTGATGTGCAGCAGGCCGTCGATACCGCCCAGGTCCACGAAGGCGCCGTAGTCGGTGAGGTTCTTGACGATACCCTTGACCTGTTGGCCTTCCTGCAGGGTTTCCAGCAGGGCTTCGCGCTCGGCGCTGTTCTCGGCTTCCAGGACGCTGCGACGCGAAACAACGACGTTGTTGCGCTTCTGGTCCAGCTTGATGACCTTGAATTCCAGCTCTTTGCCTTCCAGGTGGGTGGTGTCGCGCACAGGGCGGACATCAACCAGGGAGCCCGGCAGGAACGCACGGATGCCGTTAACGTCGACAGTGAAGCCGCCCTTAACCTTACCGTTGATAACGCCCTTGACCACTTCTTCGGCGGCGAAAGCTGCTTCCAGAACAATCCAGCACTCGGCGCGCTTGGCTTTTTCACGGGACAGTTTGGTTTCGCCAAAGCCGTCTTCGACCGCGTCCAGCGCAACGTGAACTTCGTCACCGACCTTGATGGTCAGCTCGCCAGCTTCGTTGTAGAACTGCTCGAGCGGGATGACGCCCTCGGACTTCAGACCAGCGTGTACGGTAACCCAGTCGCCGTCGATGTCGACAACGATACCGGAGATGATGGCACCCGGCTGAAGATTGAGGGTTTTCAGGCTTTCTTCAAAGAGTTCTGCAAAGCTTTCGCTCATTTTAATTCCTGTAGATTCGGGCGAAACATACGCCCAGAGCCACATTCCAGACAATGTGGGTTTCGTTTAAGTAAAGGAAAGCGGGCAGGACGTTGACTGGTGCCCCTGCCTGCCTTCCTGGCGATCAGAGAAGGTCGCGCTGGGCGATCTCGCTCCTGATACGTTGCAACACCTGCTCGATGGACAACTCGGTAGAGTCCAGCTGTATGGCATCGGCCGCTGGCTTCAGCGGGGCCACTGCGCGCTGGGTGTCACGCTCATCACGCGCACGTATCTCATCTAGCAGACTCGACAGACTAACATCTTCATTCTTGGCCTTCAACTGCAGGTAGCGGCGGCGTGCGCGCTCCTCCGCGCTGGCAGTGAGGAAGACCTTGAGCGGCGCGTCTGGAAACACCACCGTGCCCATGTCGCGACCGTCGGCGATCAACCCCGGTGCTTCACGGAACGCGCGCTGGCGCTGCAACAGCGCCTCGCGCACCGCTGGCAGCGAAGCGACCATGGAGGCGCCGGCGCCGACCGTCTCGGTGCGGATGACGTGACTGACGTCCTCACCTTCGAGAATGATCTGTTGTAGCTTACCGGGCTCGGCAGCGATGAACTGCACATCCAGATGGGCGGCCAAGGCCTTGAGCAGCTCTTCGTTGGTGAGGTCGACACCATGGTTGGTGGCATTGAATGCCAGCAAGCGGTACAGCGCGCCGGAGTCCAGCAGCCTCCAACCCAGCTCACGGGCCAGCAAGCCAGCCACCGTGCCCTTGCCCGAGCCGCTTGGCCCGTCGATGGTGATGACCGGTGCCAGCGAACTCACGACTTACCCTCTTCGGCAACGCGAATACCGACTTCGGCGCACAGCGCCAGGAAGTTGGGGAACGAGGTGGCAACGTTGGCACAGTCGTGGATGCGGATCGGCGCGCTGGCTCGCAGCGAGGCGACGCTGAATGCCATGGCGATGCGGTGGTCGCCGTGACCGTGGACTTCGCCGCCGCCGAGCTGGCCGCCATCGATGATGATGCCGTCCGGGGTCGGTTCGCACTGGATGCCCAGGGTGATCAGGCCATCGGCCATCACCTGGATGCGGTCGGACTCCTTCACCCGCAGCTCTTCGGCGCCACGCAGCACGGTACGGCCTTCGGCACAGGCCGCGGCGACGAACAGCACGGGGAACTCGTCGATGGCCAGCGGCACCAGTTCTTCGGGAATGTCGATGCCCTTGAGCTTGGCACCGCGCACGCGCAGGTCGGCCACCGGCTCACCGCCGACTTCACGCTGGTTTTCCAGGGTGATGTCGCCGCCCATCAGCCGCAGGATGTCGATGACGCCCGTGCGGGTCGGGTTGATGCCGACGTGTTCGAGCACCAGCTCGGAGCCTTCGGCGATCGAGGCGGCCACCAGGAAGAAGGCTGCGGAGGAAATGTCTGCCGGCACTTCGATGCGCGTCGCGGTGAGCTTGCCACCGGACTGCAAGGACGCGACCGGGCCATTGCTTTCCACTGAGTAGCCGAAGCCGCGCAGCATGCGTTCGGTATGGTCACGGGTCGGCGCAGGCTCGGTGACGGTGGTCTTGCCTTCGGCGTACAGGCCCGCCAGCAGCAGGCAGGATTTAACCTGGGCACTGGCCATCGGCAGGGTGTAGGTCAGGGCCTTGAGCTTGTGGCCACCACGGATGGTCAGCGGCGGACGCCCTTCAGGACCGGTCTCGACCACCGCACCCATTTCGCGCAGCGGATTGGCCACGCGGTTCATCGGGCGCTTGGACAGCGAGGCATCGCCGGTCATGGTGGTGTCGAATGGCTGCGCCGCCAGCAGGCCGGACAGCAGGCGCATCGACGTGCCGGAGTTGCCGACATACAGTGGGCCAGGTGGCGGCTTGAGGCCGTGCAGGCCGACACCATGAATGGTCACACGACCATGGTTCGGGCCTTCGATGACCACACCCATGTCACGGAAGGCCTGCAGGGTCGCCAGCGCGTCCTCGCCTTCGAGGAAGCCTTCGACCTCGGTCGTGCCCTCGGCCAGCGAACCGAGCATGATCGAACGGTGGGAAATCGACTTGTCGCCCGGAACGCGGATCCGTCCGGACAGGCGGCCACCAGGTTGGGCCAGGAAAATCAGATCGTTGGCGTTCATAGCGTCCACATAGGCCCGGCGGGCCAGGATTTTACTGAAATGCTCGCGGGCAACGCGTGCGCGGGTGAACACACCCAGCAGCTGGTGCCCGTCCCCAGCATCGACCGCGTCGCGCAAGGCGTCGAGGTCGCTGCGAAAAGTATCCAGGGTGCGCAGGACGGCTTCGCGGTTGGCGAGGAAGATGTCGTGCCACATGGTCGGGTCGCTTCCGGCGATTCTCGTGAAATCGCGGAAACCACCCGCAGCGTACCGGAAGATCTCAAGGTTTTCATTGCGCTTGGCCAGGGAATCGACCAGACCGAAGGCCAGCAGGTGCGGCAAATGACTGGTGGCGGCCAGGACTTCGTCGTGGCGCTCGACCTGCATGTGCTCGACATCGGCGTCCAGCGCACGCCACAGGCGATCGACCAGCGCCAGGGCGGCAGGGTCGGTTTCCGGCAATGGCGTGAGGATGACTTTGTGCCGGCGGAACAAGGCCGCGTTGGAGGCCTCTACCCCGCTTTGCTCGGAACCGGCGATCGGATGGCCCGGCACGAAGTTCGCCAGGCGCTCACCGAAGACGGCACGGGCAGCGCGTACGACATTGCCTTTGGCGCTGCCGACATCAGTGATGACCGCTTTGCCCAGGTCGAGCTGAGCCAGGCGGGCGAGGAGTTTTTCCATGGCCAGGATCGGCACGGCCAGTTGGATGACATCGGCGCCGACACAGGCGGCGGCGAGGTCTTCTTCGCAACGGTCGACCACGCCCAGGGCCACGGCCTGCTTGCGCGACGGGGCATCCAGGTCGACGCCGACCACTTCGCGGCACAGGCCGCTCTCACGCAGGCCCTTGGCGAAGGAGCCGCCGATCAGGCCGAGGCCGACCACGACCAGGCGGTTGATGATTGGCGCGGGTTTGGTTGTTACTGCTTTTACCACTGGTGCGAACCCTGTTCAGAAATCAGGACAGTCTGTGAGACCGCAGGGGCTGCTTTGCAGCCCCGGCAATCTTCGATCAAAGCACCGCCTTCGGATACGACCCCAGGACCTTGAGCGCAACGGCCTCCTGGCTGATTTTCTCCAGCACCGCCTTGATCAGCGGGTCGCGGTGGTGGCCAACGAAGTCGATGAAGAACACGTAGGTCCACTTGCCGCTGCGCGAGGGACGGGTCTCGATGCGGGTCAGGTCGATGCCGTTCTCGTGGAATGGCACCAGCAGCTCGTGCAGCGCACCCGGCTTGTTGCTCATCGAGACGATGATCGAGGTCTTGTCGTCGCCGGTCGGCGGCACTTCCTGGTTGCCGATCATCAAGAAGCGCGTGGAGTTGTCCGGACGGTCTTCGATCTTCTCGGCCAGGCGGGTCAAACCGTACAGGTTCGCCGCCATGTCGCCGGCGATGGCCGCGGAATTCCACTCACCCTTGACTCGCTTGGCGGCCTCGGCGTTGCTGGACACCGCCACGCGCTCGACATTCGGGTAATGCGCATCGAGCCACTTGCGGCACTGGGCCAGCGATTGGGCATGGGAGTAGATGCGGGTGATGCTGTCGGTCTTGGTGTTCTCGCCCACCAGCAAGTGGTGGTGGATACGCAGCTCGACTTCACCGCAGATCACCATGTCGTGCTCGAGGAAGCTGTCCAGGGTGTGGCTGACTGCACCTTCGGTGGAGTTCTCCACCGGCACCACGCCGAAGTTGACGGCACCGGCCGCCACCTCGCGGAAGACTTCGTCGATGGCCGCCATCGGGCGACTGACCACGGCATGACCGAAGTGCTTCATCGCCGCAGCCTGGGTGAAGGTACCCTCAGGGCCCAGGTAGGCGACCTTCAGAGGCTCTTCCAGGGCCAGGCAGGACGACATGATTTCGCGGAACAGGCGCGCCATCTCTTCGTTGTCCAGTGGGCCCTTGTTGCGCTCCATCACGCGCTTGAGCACGGCGGCCTCACGCTCGGGGCGATAGAACACTGGCTTTTCGCCTTCGGCAAGCGAGGCGGTCTTGACCTTGGCCACTTCCTGGGCGCACCGGGCACGCTCGCTGATCAGCTCGAGGATCTTCTCGTCGAGGCTGTCGATGCGTACCCGCAGCGCCTTGAGCTCTTGATCGGACATCAGCCGTGCTCCTTCTCGAATTCGGCCATGTAGGTCACCAGCGCTTCTACCGCCTCCAGGCCCAGGGCGTTGTAGATCGAGGCGCGCATGCCGCCCACCGAACGGTGGCCCTTGAGGTTGAGCAGGCCACGGGCGTCTGCACCGGCCAGGAAGGCTTTGTCCAGGCGCTCGTCGGCCAGGCGGAACGGCACGTTCATCCACGAACGGGCGTTGTGGCTGATCGGGTTGGTGTAGAACTCGCTCGCGTCGATGAAGCCGTACAGGCGGTCTTTCTTCGCGCGGTTGCGCTGCTCCATGGCCTCGACGCCGCCCTGCTCCTTGAGCCACTCGAAGACCAGGCCCGAGAGGTACCAGGAGTAGGTGGCCGGGGTGTTGTACATCGAGCCGTTGTCGGCCGCGATCTTGTAGTCGAGCATGGTCGGGCAAATGCTACGGGCATGGCCCAGCAGGTCTTCACGGACGATGACCACGACCAGGCCGCTCGGGCCGATGTTTTTCTGCGCGCCAGCGTAGATCAGGCCGTACTGCGAGACGTCGATCGGGCGGGAGAGGATGTCGGACGACATGTCGACCACCAGCGGGACGTCGCCCGTCTCGGGCACCCAGTCGAACTGCAGGCCGCCGATGGTCTCGTTGGACGCGTAGTGGACGTAGGCCGCGTTCTTGGTCAGCTTCCACTCGTTCTGACCAGGAATGGCCAGGTAATCGTAGGGCTTGGCGCTGGCAGCCACGTTGACGTTACCGAAGCGACGGGCTTCCTCGATGGCCTTTTTCGACCAGATGCCGGTTTCGATGTAGTCGGCGGTACCGCTTTCCGGCAGCAGGTTCAGCGGGATCTCGGCGAACTGCTGGCTCGCACCGCCCTGCAGGAACAGCACCTTGTAGTTGGAGGGGACGGACAGCAGGTCACGCAGGTCCTGCTCGGCCTTTTCGGCGATGGCCACGTAGTCGTCGCTGCGATGGCTCATCTCCATCACCGACAGGCCCTTGCCATTCCAGTCCAGCATTTCAGCCTGGGCGCGCTGCAGGACCGCGTCCGGAAGCGCGGCAGGGCCTGCGCAGAAGTTAAAGGCTCGTTTGCTCACATCCACTCTCGCTCTGCCAAATAGAACAAAATCGTAATTCGATGCCGACCAGTCGACATTGTGACGCCTGTATCAGGGCTGCTCTGCGCCCCAATTGCCCAGCTTAATCAGTCAAACGGGGCGACCTTGGTCGCCCCGCTCGGGTTTTGCGCTTGCTTATTCCTGCGGTGCCTCTTCGGCACCCGCAGTGTCATCGTCTGCCGCATCCGGCACAGCCGCTTCGACACCCTCCTCGTCCGACTCGATGATCTCATCGACTTCTTCCTCGGACGGTTCCTGGATCCGTTCCAGGCCCACCAGCGTCTCGTCGTTGGCCAGCTTGATCAACGTCACGCCCTGGGTGTTACGACCCAGGCTGGAGACTTCGCCAACCCGTGTGCGCACCAGCGTGCCCTGGTCGGAGATCAGCATGATCTCTTCGCCTTCCTGCACCTGGATGGCGCCGATCAGCAGGCCATTGCGGCCTTTGGTCCCCATGGCGATGACACCCTGGCCACCACGGCCGCGACGCGGGAACTTGGACAGCGGGGTGCGCTTGCCGAAGCCACGCTCGGAAGCGGTGAGAATCTGGGCGCCGGACTCAGGAATCAGCATGGAGATGATCCGCTGCCCCTTGCCCAGCTTCATGCCGCGTACACCACGGGCGTTACGGCCCATTTCACGCACCACGCTTTCGGCGAAGCGGATCACCTTGCCCGCGTCGGAGAACATCATGACTTCCTTGGCGCCGTCGGTGATGGCCGCAGCGATCAGGGTGTCACCTTCCTTGAGCTTCAAGGCGATCAGGCCGTTGGAGCGCGGACGGGCGAACTGCACCAGCGGGGTCTTTTTGACGGTACCGGAAGCGGTAGCCATGAAGATGTAGGCGCCGGTCGGTTCGGCGACCCATTCCGGGGTGTCGCCGTCTTCTTCGTCGACTTCCTCGGCCTCGATCACTTCGCCTTCGAGCACGGTGTCTTCCCCGTCCTCCAGCTCTTCCTCGGCGCCAGCGCTCTGCTGCAGTGCTTCCAGGTCGATCTGCAGCATGGCGGTGATGCGCTCACCCTCTTCCAGCGGCAGCAGGTTGACCAGCGGACGGCCGCGGGCGGCACGGGACGCCTCTGGGATGTCGTAGGTCTTGAGCCAGTAGACCTTGCCCTTGCTGGAGAACAGCAGCAGCGTGGCGTGGCTGTTGGCGACCAGCAGGTGCTCGATGTAGTCCTCGTCCTTCACGCCGGTGGCCGACTTGCCCTTGCCACCACGGCGCTGGGCCTGGTAGGCCGACAGCGGCTGAGTCTTGGCGTAGCCGCCGTGGGAAATGGTCACCACGCGCTCTTCTTCCGGGATCATGTCGCCGTAGTTGAGGTCATGGCGGGCATCGAGGATTTCGGTGCGACGGGCATCGCCGTATTCGGCGCGGATGGCTTCGAGCTCTTCGCGGATCACTTCCATCAGGCGCTGGGCGCTGTTGAGGATACGGATCAGCTCGCCGATCTGTTCCAGGATCTCCTGGTACTCAGCCAGCAGCTTCTCGTGTTCCAGGCCGGTCAGGCGGTGCAGACGCAGGTCCAGGATGGCCTGGGCCTGTTCCGGCGACAGGTAATACTTGCCGTCACGCAGGCCGTATTGCTCCGGCAGGTCTTCTGGGCGGCAGGAGTCGGCTCCGGCGCGCTCGACCATCAGTTGGACGGCGCTGGATTCCCAAGCCTTGGAAATCAGCGCTTCCTTGGCTTCCGACGGCGTCGGCGAAGCCTTGATCAGGGCGATGACCGGGTCGATGTTGGACAGCGCGACCGCCTGGCCTTCGAGGATGTGGCCGCGCTCACGGGCCTTGCGCAGCTCGAACACGGTACGACGGGTCACCACTTCACGGCGGTGACGGACGAAAGCTTCGAGCAGGTCCTTGAGGTTGAGCAGGCGCGGACGGCCATCGACCAACGCAACGACGTTGATGCCAAACACGGCCTGCAGCTGGGTCTGCTGATACAGATTGTTCAGCACCACCTCCGGCACCTCGCCGCGACGCAGCTCGATGACGATGCGCATGCCGTCCTTGTCGGACTCGTCGCGCAACTCGGTGATGCCCTCGATCTTCTTCTCTTTGACCAGCTCGGCGATCTTCTCGATCAGGCGCGCCTTGTTCAGCTGGTAAGGCAGCTCGGTGATCACGATCTGCTGGCGACCACCGACCTTGTCGATGTCTTCGATCTCGGAGCGGGCGCGCATGTAGATACGGCCACGGCCGGTGCGGTAGGCCTCGATGATGCCCTGACGACCGTTGATCAGGCCGGCAGTGGGGAAGTCGGGGCCCGGGATGTACTGCATCAGCTCGTCGACGGTGACGTCCGGGTTGTCGATCAGCGCCAGGCAGCCGTCGATGACCTCACCCAGGTTGTGCGGCGGGATGTTGGTCGCCATGCCCACGGCAATACCGCTGGAACCGTTGACCAGCAGGTTGGGAATACGGGTAGGCATGACCGCCGGGATCTGCTCGGTGCCGTCGTAGTTGGGCACCCAGTCGACGGTTTCCTTGTGCAGGTCGGCCAGCAGCTCGTGGGCCAGCTTGGCCATGCGCACTTCGGTGTATCGCATGGCCGCGGCGTTGTCGCCGTCCACCGAACCGAAGTTGCCCTGGCCGTCGACCAGCAGGTAGCGCAGCGAGAATGGCTGGGCCATACGCACGATTGTGTCGTAGACCGCGGTATCGCCGTGCGGGTGGTACTTACCGATCACGTCACCGACCACACGGGCGGATTTCTTGTACGGCTTGTTCCAGTCGTTGCCCAGCTCGCTCATCGCAAAGAGAACGCGGCGATGCACGGGCTTCAAGCCGTCACGCGCATCGGGCAGCGCTCGCCCGACAATCACGCTCATCGCGTAGTCGAGGTAAGACTGTCTCAGTTCGTCTTCGATATTGACCGGGAGGATTTCTTTGGCCAGTTCGCCCATGAGAAGCCTGATTCCTTTTTCTGGTGAAACTTCGCAGCCTCCTTCAAGGGCCGAACGAAGCTCGCCGCCGCAGCGCATAAGGGTGCGACGACTTACGACAAATCAATGAGTTGAGCCATGGACTTGCGCAATGAAGGCCGCCGTCATGGGCGGTCTTGGAAACTGCCGGATGTTACCACAAAGGCAGTGGCAGTGGGGAGATGTGGCAGGTGGCCTGACGTAAGCGGTGTATCGCCTGGGCGATCGAGCGCCGCCCGCGCGGGGCATCGCGAGCAAGGCTCGCTCCTACACCTGTTTCAGGCCAGTAACTCATTGCCTCGAAACAACCGTAGGAGCGAGCCTTGCTCGCGATGCCCCGCGCGGGCAGCGCTCGACCCCAAAGACGCCCCCGCCCTACACCCCGGTCAGTGCAAACGCTTGCGACACATCAATTGCGCCAGCTTGGCGGTGTCCGGTCGTTCGACGACACCTTTCTCGGTCACGATTACATCGATCAGATCCGCTGGAGTCACATCGAACACCGGATTGAACACTTCCACATCCGGCGCGACCCGGGTACCGGCGTAATCCAGCAACTCGTCGGCATCACGCTCTTCCAGCGGAATGTCCTCGCCGGTCGCCAGGTTCAGGTCGATGCTGGTGCTCGGTGCCACCACCATGAAGCGCACACCATGGTGCATGGCGCTGACTGCCAGCTGATAAGTGCCGATCTTGCTGGCCACGTCACCGTTGGCAGCGATGCAGTCGGCACCGACCACTACCCAGGTAATGCCCTTGCTTTTCATCAGGTGGGCCAAGGCCGAATCGGCGCACAGGGTGACGGGAATACTCTCGCGGGCCAGCTCCCAGGCGGTCAGCCGCGAGCCCTGCAACCACGGGCGGGTCTCGCCGGCGTAGACCCGCTCGACCATACCCTCCAGGAACCCTGCGCGGATCACCCCCAGCGCGGTACCGAAGCCGCCACTGGCCAGGGCGCCGGCATTACCGTAGGTGAGCAGTGTCTGCTCGTTGCCCTGATGACGACGGATCAGCTCGATGCCGTGCTGGGCCATGGTCAGGTTGGCCTCGCGATCACTCTCGTGAATGGCCACCGCCTCGGCCTCCAGCGCCGCCAGCACGTCTTCTTCGGGGCGCAAGCGCAGCAGGCGCTCGCGCATGCGGTTGAGCGACCAGAACAGGTTGGCGGCGGTCGGGCGCGCCTCGGCCAGGTTGAGGAAATCCTCTTCCAGGTCGGTTTCCCAGTCGCCGCCCGCCGCCAGGCGCTCGCGCAGCGCCAGAACCAGGCCGAAAGCCGCGGCAATGCCGATGGCGGCAGCGCCGCGCACGGTCATATCCCGAATCGCTTCCACCACCTGTGAGACATTGTCGCAGGCCAGCCAGCGCTCTTGCGATGGCAGCAAACGCTGGTCGAGCAGGTGCAGGGCGCCGTCCTGCCAGCGGATCCCGGTCACCTTCTCCGCCGCCAAAAGTCGCTCGCGCATCGCCTCTCCCCGTCGTTCGGATGTCAAAAGCGGGCGATTATAGCGACCCTCAGCCCTGGGCGCTCGGGTATACTCCCGCGCAATCTAGCGAAGTTTCAGAGGACTGTTCACATGAGCAACGTCGACCACGCCGAAATCGCCAAGTTTGAAGCCTTGGCGCACCGCTGGTGGGACCGCGAAAGCGAGTTCAAGCCGCTGCACGACATCAACCCGCTGCGGGTCAACTGGATCGACGAGCGCGTCAGCCTGGCCGGCAAGAAAGTGCTCGACGTGGGCTGTGGCGGCGGCATCCTCAGCGAGGCGATGGCCCTGCGCGGCGCCACCGTCACCGGCATCGACATGGGCGAAGCCCCGCTGGCGGTCGCCCAGCTGCACCAGCTCGAATCCGGCGTGCAGGTCGAATACCGGCAGATCACCGCCGAAGCCCTGGCCGAAGAGATGCCCGGGCAATTCGACGTGGTCACCTGCCTGGAGATGCTCGAACACGTGCCGGACCCCTCCTCGGTGATTCGCGCCTGCTACCGCATGGTCAAACCCGGCGGCCAGGTGTTCTTCTCCACCATCAACCGCAACCCGAAGGCATACCTGCTGGCCATCGTCGGCGCCGAGTACATCCTCAAGATGCTGCCGCGCGGCACCCACGACTTCAAGAAATTCATCCGCCCTTCGGAACTGGGCGCCTGGAGCCGCGCCGCCGGCCTTGAAGTCAAGGACATCATCGGCCTGACCTACAACCCGCTGACCAAGCATTACAAGCTCAGCAGCGATGTAGACGTCAACTACATGATCCAGACCCTGCGCGAGGAATGAGCATGCGTTTGCGAGCGGTACTCTTCGACATGGACGGCACCCTGCTCGACACGGCGCCGGACTTCATCGCCATCTGCCAGGCCATGCTGGCCGAGCGTAACCTGCCGGCCATCGACGACAAGCGCATCCGTGACGTGATTTCCGGTGGCGCCCGCGCCATGGTCGCCGCCACCTTTGCGATGGACCCCGACGCCGAGGGCTTCGAGGCCCTGCGCCTGGAATTCCTGGAGCGCTACCAGCGCGACTGCGCAGTGCACAGCAGGCTGTTCGACGGCATGGGCGAACTGCTGGCCGACATCGAGAAAGGCAACCTGCTGTGGGGCGTGGTCACCAACAAACCGGTGCGTTTCGCCGAGCCGATCATGCAGCGGCTGGGCCTGGCCGAGCGTTCGGCCTTGCTGATCTGCCCGGACCACGTGAAAAACAGCAAGCCCGACCCCGAGCCGCTGATCCTGGCCTGCACCACGCTGAACCTTGACCCGGCCAGCGTACTGTTCGTCGGCGACGACTTGCGGGACATCGAGTCCGGCCGCGATGCCGGCACCCGCACGGCGGCAGTTCGCTATGGCTATATTCATCCAGAAGACAACCCGAACAACTGGGGTGCCGACGTGGTGGTGGACCACCCGCTGGAACTGCGCAAAGTGATCGACAGCGCGCTGTGCGGTTGCTGAAACCCGACTGATGCGCCGGGCGCCGTCCCTGTAGGAGCGGGTTTACCCGCGAATGCGCCAGCCCGGACGACCACGGCGCCTGAACGTACGCATTCGCGGGTAAACCCGCCCCCACAAGGGGGCCGGGTCGCCCGCACGAACTCGAAGGACAGAACAATGTTCGACTACACCGCCCGCCCCGACCTGCTCAAGGGCCGCATCATTCTGGTCACGGGTGCCGGTCGCGGCATCGGCGCCGCTGCCGCCAAGGCCTATGCCGCCCTGGGCGCCACCGTGCTGCTGCTGGGCAAGACCGAGGCCAACCTCAACGAGGTCTATGACCAGATCGAAGCGGCCGGCCACCCGCAACCGGTGGTGATCCCGTTCAACCTGGAAACCGCCCTGCCCCACCAGTACGACGAGCTGGCGGCAATGATCGAGGAACAGTTCGGCCGCCTTGATGGTTTGCTGAACAACGCCTCGATCATCGGCCCGCGCACGCCGCTGGAGCAGCTGTCGGGTGACAATTTCATGCGCGTGATGCACATCAACGTCAACGCGACCTTCATGCTCACCAGCACCCTGCTGCCGCTGCTCAAGCTGTCCGAGGACGCGTCGGTGGTGTTCACCTCCAGCAGCGTCGGGCGCAAGGGCCGGGCATACTGGGGCGCCTATGGTGTTTCGAAGTTCGCCACCGAAGGGCTGATGCAAACCCTGGCCGACGAGCTCGACGGCGTTGCCCCGGTGCGCTCCAACAGCATCAACCCTGGGGCTACCCGCACCGCGATGCGGGCACAGGCGTACCCGAGCGAGAACCCACAGAACAACCCGCTGCCTGAAGAAATCATGCCGGTGTACCTGTACCTGATGGGGCCGGACAGCTCCGGGGTCAATGGGCAGGCGTTCGACGCCCAGTAAGCCCGTTCGTCACGGATGGGGCCGCTTTACGGCCCCATCCGCAAGACTCAACCGGCCACCAACGCCGGGCGCAGACGCCCCTGCTGGCGCCCTTCGAGCTGCATGCACCGCTCAAGGAACAGGTACATGCAGTCGTAGCTCTTGCAGATCGCCCTGCGCAGCTCGGTGCGCAGACCCAATGTCGGGTTTTCACCCGCCAGGGTACAGATGATCTCCAGCGCCTCCCAAGGGTGGGCATCGTCGTACTGAGCATGCATTTTCAGCCATTTCATGGCGCGCTTGCGCTGCTCTGGCGGGAAGCCCTCGGCATAGGTGTCGGTCGAGCAGACCACCGCCGACCATTCTCCGGTCGCCCCTTCGATGGCGTAGTTGGTCGCAGCCATGGCAATGGCCAGCGATTCGGTGGTACACACACGCCAGCACCAGTCATTCAGGCCATTCAGCTCTGGCGGCACTTCCTGTGCCTGCAACTCGTGCAGGTGAATGCCATGGGCCTGGCACCAATTCACCCAATAGTCGGCATGGTGCAGCTCGACCCGGATGTTGCGCATCAGCCAACGCCGCGCCATGTCTTCGCCGGGATGGCGGGCATAGCGGGTCTTGGTGAGGTTATGGGCCATGTACAGGGAAAACTGCTCGACCACCGGCCAGCCACCGATCAGGTACTGGCGAATCGTGGCAGGTCGTAGTTGGTTATCGCGCAGGCGCTCATAGAACTCATGCTCGACCACCCGGCGCTTGCTTTCACGACACTCTTCAATCAGTTGCTGAGCCCATTGCGGGTAACTGGCCGGGTCCATCAGTGGCCCGATACGTATGAATGAGTCAATCACGTTCAGCTCCTTGATCCATGTGATTATCGGGACATTTCAGCGAAACGTTCCCGGCGCCCTGTGCAAAAGGGGTCTCGCGGCAATCCGTTGGCGTTGCAGACTGTCGCAGGTGAATACCTGCGGACGTTCGATCAAATAGCCCTGGGCGTAATCCACGCCGATCTCCTGCAAGGCCTGTTCGATCAACGGGGTTTCGACGAACTCGGCAATGGTGCGTTTGCCCATCACATGGCCAATGTGGTTGATCACCTCGACCATGGCACGATTGACCGGATCGTCGAGCATATCTTTTACGAAACTTCCGTCGATCTTCAGGAAGTCTACAGGCAAATGCTTCAAATAGGCGAATGACGACATTCCGGCGCAGAAGTCGTCGAGGGAGAATTTGCAGCCCAATCCTTTCAATTCATTGATGAAGCGAATAGCGCTACCCAAATTGGCGATAGCGCTGGTCTCGGTTATTTCAAAACAGATTAACCGGGGAGGAATCGAATACTCGGCGAACAGCCTCTGCAAATACTCCAGGAACTTGTCGTCACCGATGCTGGAGCCTGAAAGGTTGATCGCGCACATCGACAACGGCCCTTCGCGACCTTCGTCCAGGCACTGGCGAATCACCTGGAACACGTTGCGCACCACCCAACGGTCCAGGGCGGTCATCAAGCCATAGCGTTCAGCCGCAGGGATGAAGCTGTCAGGCAAGATGGTACGGCCGCCTTCATCGTGCAGGCGCAACAGGATCTCGATGTGGCCCGGGCCTTCGAGGGTCTTGAGCGCGGCGATTTCCTGGGCATAGAGGCAAAAGCGGTTTTCCTCCAGGGCCACATGCAGGCGCTGGATCCAGGCCATCTCGCCAAACCGCATGGACAGTTCGCTGTCATCGACGTGGTACACCTGAACCCGGTTACGGCCTTTTTCCTTGGCCATGTAGCAGGCCATGTCGGCAGCCCGCAGCGATGCCTCGAGGGTGCCAGGGGCCTGGGCCATGTGCACCAGGCCAATGCTGACGGTGGTGACGAAAGGCCGCCCCTTCCAGACAAAATGCAGGCTCTGCACACTTTGGCGCAGGTGCTCGGCGATGCGCTCGGCCTGCTCGGCCGGACAGTTCTCCAAGAGCACGCCGAACTCGTCGCCCCCCAGGCGAGCCAGGGTATCGCTTTCGCGCAGGCAGGCCTGCAGCACTGCACAGATATGCCGCAGCAGCTCATCGCCGGCAGCGTGGCCGCAGGTGTCGTTGACCAGTTTGAACTGATCGAGGTCGAGGAACATCAGCGAGTGCCGGCCATTCTGCCGCGCCAGGTCGTTGAGCACCTGCTCCAGGCGATATTCGAATTCACGGCGGTTGGCCAGCCCCGTCAGGGCATCGTGGGTCGCCTGCCAGGACAGGTTGGCGATGTACTGGCGCTCCTGGGTCATGTCGTGCAGCACCAGCACGATGCCGGCCACCTGCCCTTCGTTGATGATGGGTGAGCCGACCAGGTTGATGGACACCGTGCTGCCATCCAGGCGTTGGATCAGCCTGGAATGGTCGGAGCCACCCTTGAGGTTGCCGCTGATCACCTGTTCGACCAGGGAGGCGCTTTCCTGGTCGTCCTGTTCGTCCACCAGGCTGAACAGCGCCGACAATGGCAAGCCATGGGCCTGGCCGGCCTGCCAGTGGGTCAGTTGCTCGGCGGCGGGGTTCATGTAGCCAATGCAACCCTCGACATCGGTGGTGATCACCGCATCGCCGATGGCCTGCAGGGTAGTCTGCGCCCGCTCTTTCTCTTCCTGCAGGGCGCTGGCGAAGGCCTGGCGCTGGGCCAACAGCTTGCTCGAACGGCGCCAGGCAAAGCTGATGAGGAACAGCGCGGTCAGCAGGTTGGTGATCAGTAGCACCCGCAACAGCATGCGCGAGCCTTCGCCCAGGGCATCGCTGAATGCCTTGGCCGCTGGGGTCACGCCTTCATTGATGGCAACGATGCGTGCCTTCCACTCGCCCAACTGCCGCGCATTGACCCTGGCCGACGCGAAGCCTTCGCGCATCTCCGTGGCCAGCACATCCAGCTGGTTCAGGTGGGCATCGCCGATATCCCAGTAGGCGATTGCCCGCTGCATGTAGCTGATCTGGCGAAAGTTGCGGTAGAACCAGATGATGCGGTCGACATCATCGGGATGGTTGCCGCCCTGCAAGATAGCCCGGCGCGCCGCGTCCAGGTCCGGGTTGGGCTGGTCGAGCACCACGCGCAGTTCGTGATCGCCCTGGGGCACCTTGATCGCCTCGCGGTAGCGCTCGAAGGTTTGCGCATCGCGGTTGTCGGCATAAAGGTTGAGGTAGTAGATGGCGTCTTTCTGGGCCTTGGACCACAGGCTTTCACCAGCCACGTAGGCGCGCACAGCCGACAGCGCATAAAGGCTGAGACTGCCCAGCAACACCTGGAAGACCACAACAGCAATGAAGGGCCAAATGATACCGAGTAGCTTTGGCGCTTCGAGAGTCCGTTTTCCCTTCATGTAATCCCTGTCGCAGAGCAGATGAGGCGTCGATCAACCCAGACAAGCACAGCGTAGGCCATTTGCCATCTGCACGACGGGGTTTTTAAGGGCGGTAATCGGGAAAATTTTGCGGTTCCGGGCGGACCGACGAGCCGGCGACCGGCTCGTCAAGTCTGCTGCAAATGCCCGTAAAGCTTGGCGTACAGGCCGCCTTCGGCGATCAACTGCTGGTGTCCGCCATCTTCGGCCACGTGCCCGCCATCGAACACCAGCACCCGATCCGCCTGCTTCACTGCCGAAAGGCGGTGGGCGATGATCAACGTGGTGCGGCCCCGCAGGAAGTGCGACAAGGCTTGGTGCAAGTTGTATTCAGTGGCAGCGTCCAGGGCCGAGGTGGCCTCGTCGAGAATCACCACCTTGGGCTCGGCCAGTACCATACGGGCGATGGCCAGGCGCTGACGCTGGCCACCGGAAAGGCGCACCCCGGAACGGCCGACCACGCTGTCCAGGCCTTGCGGCAAAGCAGCGATGGTCGCATCCAGCTGGGCCACGCGCAGGGCCTGCCAGCAGGCCTCGTCGGTACATTCGCGGCCCATGGTCAGGTTGGCGCGTACGGTGTCGTTGAACAGCGACGGATGCTGCAGCACCACCGCAACGTTCTCGCGCAGGGTTTCCAGGCCAATTTCCTGCAAGCTGGCGCCACCGAAGCGAATGGTGCCGGCCTGGGCGCTGTACAGCCCCAGCAGCAGTTGCACCAGCGTGCTCTTGCCTCCGCCACTGGCGCCCACGATGGCCACCTTCTCCCCCGGCGCAATGGCCAGGTCGAGGTGTTCCAGCACCGGCTCGTCGGCGTAGGCGAAGCGCAGGTCTCGCACTTCGATGCCCACCGTCTCGCGCCCGGCGAACGGGTCGCAGGCCGCCGGGTACTGCGGCTCGTCGTCACGTGCCAGCAGCTCGTTGACACGGCTCAGCGCACCACCGGCCGCATAATAGGCGTACTGCAGGTTCAGCAGTTGTTCCACCGGCCCGATCATGAACCACAAGTAGCTGAACACGGCCAGCATCTGGCCGATGGACAAGTCCGAGAACAGCACCGTGAGCATGGCCGCGGCACGGAAGATATCGATACCGAACTGGAACAGCAGGCCACTGGCACGGCCACTGGCATCGCTCTTCCATTGCGACTCCACGGCGTAGTCCCGCACCTCCCGGGCCCGCAGGCCAAGGCGCCCCAGGAAGTAGCCCTGGCGGTTGCCGGCGCGTATCTCCTGGATGGCGTCGAGGGTTTCGGCCAAGGCCTGGGTAAAGCGCGAGGTGCTGTCGTTTTCGAGCTTCTTCAGGTGCTTGACGCGCTTGCCCAACTGCACGGTGAAGTAGATCACCAGCGGGTTGAACAACAGAATCAGCAAGGCCAGCTTCCAGTGCATCCAGATGAGGATGGCGGCGGTGCCGGTCAGTGTGAGCATGGCGACCAGGAACCGGCTAAGGGTCTCGCCGACGAATTTGTCGAGGGTATCCAGGTCGGTGACCAGGTGAGTGGTCACCGTGCCGCTGCCGAGGCTTTCGTACTCTTTCAAGGAAATGCGCTTGAGGCGCTCGATCAGGCGGATGCGCAGGCGGTAGACGATGTCCTTCGCCAAACCGGCGAACAGCTTGGCCTGGATAACGTTGAACGCCAGAGCCGCCAGGCGCAGGCACAGCGTGGCCACCAGCATCAGGCCGATGTAGCCCGCGGCCACTTGCCAGCCGGTCGGCAGCAGGTGGTTCATCCACTTCAATGCAGCATCACCGTGGCCGAGCAGCACCTCGTCCACCAGCAATGGCAGCAGCAGCGGAATGGGCACGCTGCAGCACGCGGCCAACACGGCGACCAGGTTGGCGGACCACAGCTGTTTCTTGTGATGCAGGGCCAGGCGGCGAATTTCCGCCCAGCTCAGACGATCGGCCACGGAAGAGGGTTTCCCCGGCACAGGGTCGGGTGACCCTGGCAGATCAAGCACAGGCGGCCTGCCCTAGCCAGCGGCCAAGCAAGGGTTGCAGGCGATCCAGCGGCTGGTAGCCATTGGTCAGCAAGGCCAACTGCCCATTACGCTCGGCCAGCAGGGTCGGAAAACCGGCGATACCCAAATCCTGCACCCAGCTGAAGTCGGCTGCCGTGGCGGCGCGGACGTCGTGGCTGGCGAAGTGCTGGGCAAACCGCTCGCGGTCGAAGCCCACTTGTTCGGCCAGCTCGACCAGTTGCGGGGCACGGGTGACATCCACACCCTGCTCGTAGAAAGAACGCTGGATCAGCGCCAGCAGCGGCCAGACGCGCTCGGCGTCCAGCTCGCGGGCGGTTACCAGGGCGCGGCATGCCGGCTCGGTGTCATAGACGAAACCGTCGGGCATCGCCCCGTCGAAACGAAACGGTTGCCCGGTGGCATCCGCCACCGCCTGCCAATGCTCGAGGATGTACTTACGCGTGGATGCGTCCAAGGCACTGCCGCCGGTACGCAACCCGCCCGGCACCACACGCGTCGGTACACCGGCCTCACGCGCCTGGGCGATCAGGGCCTCAGCAACGGGTGCGAAGCCCCAGCACCAGGAGCACATCGGGTCCATCACATAGAGCAGGCGTGCGGACATGTATCAAGCCTCGGCTTTGTAGTTGTAACCGATCGGATGTGGCAGGTTGCGCGCCTTGGCGAGCTCGATCTGCTTCTGCCGGTCGATGGCGCTGCGCCGGGTCTTCTCACTCAGGGTGTCCCAGCAGTGTGGGCAGCTGACACCAGGCGAGTAATGCTCGGACGCACGGTCCTCCACATTGATTGGGTGGCGGCAGGCATGGCACTGGTCGTACTCGCCTTCACTCAGGTCATGGCGCACCGTGACCCGGTTGTCGAAGACGAAGCAGTCGCCGTCCCAGAGGCTTTCTTCCTGAGGCACTTCCTCGAAGTATTTCAGAATGCCGCCCTTAAGATGATAGACCTCCTCGAAGCCTTCACCGAGCATGTAGCTGGAGGCTTTTTCGCAACGGATGCCACCGGTGCAGAACATCGCCACCTTCTTGTGCTTGCTCGGGTCGAAGTTGGCCTTGATGTACTCGGGGAACTCGCGGAAGGTTTCGGTCTTCGGATCGATGGCGCCCTTGAAGGTGCCGATGGCCACTTCGTAGTCGTTGCGGGTGTCGATCAGCAGCACCTCCGGGTCGCTGATCAGGGCGTTCCAGTCCTTCGGATCGACGTAGGTGCCGACCTTCTGGTTGGGGTCCACGCCCGGCACGCCGAGGGTGACGATCTCTTTCTTGAGCTTGACCTTGGTGCGGTAGAACGGTTGCTCGTCGCAGTAGGACTCTTTGTGGTCGACATCGACCAGGCGCGGGTCGTTGCGCAGCCAGGCGAGCAGCGCGTCGATGCCTTCGCGGGTGGCGGAAACGGTACCGTTGATGCCCTCGTGGGCCAGCAGCAGGGTACCTTTCACGCCGTTGTCGAGCATGGTCTTTAGCAGCGGCTCGCGCAGTTCGACGTAGTCTTCCAGGGTGACGAACTTGTACAGCGCCGCCACGACGATAGCTTGGGACATGAATCTGAATCTCCAGGTGGTTGCCCTCGTAAGGGGCGGACCGGGTTCTACAAAAGCAAAGGGGCTGCCGTGCAGCCCATCGCTGGCAAGCCGACGCCTACAGGCTGTAGGCGCGGGCTTGCTGGCGATGGGCCGCGCAGCGGCCCCCTTGGGATGACGCGGATTCTACCAGAACAAAAAAAAGGAATCAGTGCTTGCCGCCACCGGCGCACACTGGCGAGGCCGGTGCGGCGCCAACCTGGGTCCATTCCTCGGCGGTGTAGGTGTGAATCGCCAGTGCATGGATCTGGCTCATCAGCTCGCCCATGGTGGCGTACACCTTCTGGTGGCGCTTGACGCTGTTCAGGCCGGCGAACTGCTCGCTGACGATGACTGCCTTGTAGTGGGTCTCCTGGCCACGGCTGTGCATGTGGCTTTCGTTGAGCACTTCAAGGTGTTGCGGCGCCAGCGCTGTCAGTTGCTGGTGGATACGTTCCTGCATGGTCATCGGGTGTTACTCACTTCTTCGCCGGCGCCGCGGCCTTGCCAGCGTTCGGGTCCAGTTCCTTGGTCATGTCGTCGAGCAGCTTGTTCACCACCGGCACGGCAGGCTCCAGGCTCTGCTGGGTCAACTGGGCCGACTGCTGGGTGACTTTGGGCATTTCGCGCAGCACTTTCTTGCCAAGCGGCGACTCGTAGAACTTGACCAGGTCCTTGAGCTCCTGCTCGGTGAAGGTCTGGGTGTACAGGTCGACCATCTTCGGCTTGAGCTTGTTCCAACCAATGGCGCTGTCCAGGGCGGCGTTGGCCTTGGCCTGGTAGCTTTCCAGCACCGACTGCTTGGAGGCAGGCGCCTTGGTCTGGGCGAAGCGCTGGGCGAACATCTGCTGGACCTGCATGTACACCGGAGTGCCCAGCTTGTCGGCGTTGGCCAGGGTCAGGAATTTCTCGGCGGCAGCGTTGTGGCTGGCGGTGGCAGCGAGCACCTGGCCGCTGGCGCAGGCCAGGGCAACGGCGGCACAGAGGACACGGAGACGGGTCATTGCATTTCCTTCAAGAAAGGGAGGCGGGTACCTCAGAGTAGAGCATTCTGCGCTGTGGTGGCGAAGTGCTCAAGTGGCACGACGAGCGATGGAACCGCTCTGCCGAATGAGGGCCTAAACTGCGATTTCAGACTACAAAGGAGTGAGCGCAGCATGAGCCGTATCGAGACAGACAGCCTGGGCCCGGTCGAAGTTCCGGACGACGCCTACTGGGGCGCGCAGACCCAGCGCTCGCTGATCAACTTTGCCATTGGCAAGGAACGCATGCCGCTCGCGGTGCTGCACGCCCTGGCGCTGATCAAGAAAGCCGCGGCACGGGTCAACGACCGCAACGGCGACTTGCCCGCCGACATCGCCCGCCTGATCGAGCAGGCCGCCGACGAAGTGCTCGCAGGCCAGCACGACGACCAGTTTCCACTCGTCGTCTGGCAGACCGGTAGCGGCACGCAAAGCAACATGAACGTCAACGAAGTGATCGCCGGGCGCGCCAACGAGCTGGCCGGCAAGGGCCGTGGCGGCAAGGCGCCGGTCCACCCCAACGATCACGTCAACCGTTCGCAGAGTTCCAACGACTGCTTCCCCACTGCCATGCACATCGCCGCCGCCCAAGCGGTGCAGGAGCGCCTGCTGCCAGCGATTGCCGAACTGTCGTCGGGCCTTGCCGAGCTCTCGGCGCGCCACCACAAGCTGGTCAAGACCGGCCGCACGCACATGATGGATGCCACCCCGATCACGTTCGGCCAGGAAGTGTCGGCGTTCGTCGCCCAGCTCGACTATGCCCAGCGCGCCATCCGCGCCACGCTGCCGGCAGTGTGCGAACTGGCCCAGGGCGGCACGGCCGTCGGTACAGGCCTGAACGCCCCACACGGGTTCGCCGAGGCCGTGGCTGCCGAGCTGGCCGCACTGTCCGGCCTGCCCTTCGTCACCGCGCCGAACAAGTTCGCCGCCCTCGCCGGCCACGAACCCCTGACCAGCCTGGCCGGCGCCCTCAAGACCCTGGCGGTGGCACTGATGAAAATCGCCAACGACCTGCGCCTGCTGGGCTCCGGGCCGCGCGCAGGGCTGGCCGAAGTGCGCCTGCCGGCCAACGAGCCTGGGAGTTCGATCATGCCTGGCAAGGTCAACCCGACCCAGTGCGAGGCGCTGTCGATGCTGGCCTGTCAGGTGCTGGGCAATGATGCCGCCATCGGCTTCGCCGCCAGCCAAGGTCACCTGCAGTTGAACGTGTTCAAGCCGGTGATCATCCACAACCTGCTGCAGTCCATCGAACTGCTGGCCGACGGATGTCGCAACTTCCAGGCGCATTGCGTGGCCGGGATCGAGCCGGATGCCGAGCAAATGGCCGCGCATCTGGAGCGAGGGTTGATGCTGGTGACCGCGCTGAACCCGCATATCGGCTATGACAAGGCCGCGGAAATTGCCAAGAAGGCCTACGCCGAGGGCAAGACCTTGCGTGAGGCGGCACTGGAGTTGAAGTACCTGACCAACGAACAGTTCGATGAATGGGTCAGGCCGCAGAACATGTTGGCGCCCGGAGGCAAGGGCTAACCCAGGGTGCGTCGCAGTCGAGCAAGCCGGGGCCGCGCTGCGGCCCTTTCACGACGCAAGGCCACTCCCCATGGGCCACATGGGCCGTGAAATGCACTGTAAAATCCGACTGGGCGGCGATGTTCAGCGAACTTGAGCCAGGCGTGCATTCCTTGCCCGCCACCCGGCCACCAGCGACGGCCCCAACGCCACCAGCGCCGAACCGATCACCACCGTCACCGCCCCCACATAGCCCAGGCCATTGATCTCCTCGGCGTGGACATGGTCCGGCCATACCCAGGCCGCCGCCGCAACCGCCACGAAGGTTACCAACGGAGTCAGCGCCAGCGTGGCACTGACCTTCGACGCTTCCCAATGGGCCAAGGCCTCGGCAAAGGCGCCATAGGCCACCAGGGTATTCAGGCAGCAGGCCAGCAGCAGCCAGCCTTGCACCGGCGAAAGCGCAAGCGCCTCCAGCGGGTGTACCCAGGGGGTGAGCAACGCCGCGCAACCCAGATAGATCACCATCATCACCTGCTGCGAATTCCACACCGTCAGCAGCTGCTTCTGGCTCAAGGCATAGAACACCCAGATGCTGGTGGCCAGGATGATGGTCAGTACGCCAGTGGTGTAGACACCCAGCGAGGTCAGCAGCTCTTCCAGCCGCTGGTTGAAGAACAGGCCAAAGCCTGCCAGCAGAATCAGCAAACCAATGCCCTGCCCCAGGCTGAACCGCTCCTTGAACACGAACACGCTGGCCACCAGCAACAGCACTGGCCCAAGCTGCACCACCAGTTGCGCAGTGCCGGGGCTGAGCAACTTGAGGCCGATCAGGTAGAGCACGTAGTTGCCCATCAAGCCACCGATGGCAACCACCACCAGGCCCTTGCCCTTGCGCCCCAGCTTGCCGAACGAGGGTAGCCGCCGCTGGGCCGACAGCCAGGCGAACAGTAGCCCGCCCGACACCAGCAGGCGGTACCAGGTGACGGTGACCGGATCGACCACTTGCAGCACCTGCTTCAACTTGATCGGCAATATGCCCCAGAGCAGCGCCGTCAACAGGGCCAGGAACAGTCCATAGCCCCAGCGGCCGGAAGTGGTGTGCATAGTGTCCTCGAACGAGCCCGTGGTGGGGGTAGGTAGGATTCTACGGGTTTACAGGCCTGAGTCTGCGGCGTGTGGCGAGAAAAGAATTCATCAGGTCATTCTTGCAAGGCATGGCTTGATGGATGGGCCAGCCATGCCCCACGACGCCTGAGGAAGCAGGTTGCACGAGGAGGCCCGCCCAGCCAACCTCCCCTTTCCGCTATTTCTTGTCTTTGGCGAACGCAGCTTCCAACGCGTCATTGAGAGTGCGCAACACCTTCACTCGTGCCCAGCGCTTGTCATTGGCTTCCACCAGTGTCCACGGCGCGATCTCGCTGCTGGTACGGTCGACCATGTCGCCCACTGCTTCGCTGTAGACGCCCCACTTCTCGCGGTTGCGCCAGTCCTCCTCGGTGATCTTGTAGCGCTTGAACGGAATCTGCTCGCGCTCCTCGAAGCGCTCCAGCTGGGTCTGCTGGTCGATGGCCAGCCAGAACTTGACCAACACCACGCCGGCATTGACCAGTTGCTCTTCGAAATCGTTGATCTCGCCATAGGCGCGCATCCAGTCGGCCGGTGTGCAGAACCCTTCGACCCTTTCCACCAGCACGCGTCCATACCACGACCGGTCGAAGATGGTGAACTTCCCCCGTGCCGGAATGTGCCGCCAGAAGCGCCACAGGTACGGCTGGGCGCGCTCTTCTTCGGTGGGCGCGGCGATCGGCACGATGCGGTACTGACGGGGGTCGAGCGCGGCAGCCACGCGGCGTATGGCCCCGCCCTTGCCGGCGGCATCGTTTCCTTCGAACACCGCGACCAGGGCATGCCGGCGCATGCGCTTGTCCCGCAGCAGGCCGGCCAGGCGTGCCTGCTCGGTGACCAGCTGTTCCTGGTAGTCGCTCTTGTCCAGCCGCCGGGTCAGGTCCAGGGCGCCGATCAGGCTGCGCTGGTCGATGCTACGCCCCAGCGGCGCCACGTTGCCCTGGTGCTTGCCCTTGGGGTTGATGGCCAGCGCCGCTTGCAGGCTGTCGAGCAGGATGCGCCCCACCGCCAGGCTGCGGTAGTAGGGGTCGACGCCTTCGATGACATGCCAGGGCGCATAGTCGCGGCTGGTGCGGCGCAGCACACGCTCGCCAAAGCGAACGAAGCGGTCATAGGTCTCCGACTGCTGCCAGTCCAGCGGGCTGATGCGCCAACTGTGCAGCGGGTCGTCCTTGAGCGCCTTGAGCCGGGCCTTCATCTGTTTCTTGGACAGGTGGAACCAGAACTTGATGATCAGCGCGCCTTCATCGCAGAGCATCTGCTCCAGGCGCTCGGCACCCGTGATCGCCTGGTCGAGCACGGCATCCTTGAACAAGCCATGGACCCGCCCCTGAAGCATCTGGCTGTACCAGTTGCCGAAGAAGACGCCCATGCGTCCCTTGGGCGGCAAGGCGCGCCAGTAGCGCCAGGCCGGTGGACGGGCCAGCTCTTCGTCGGTCTGCTGGTCGAAGGTCAGCACGTCGATCAGGCGCGGGTCCATCCACTCGTTCAGCAGCTTCACCGTCTCGCCCTTGCCGGCGCCTTCGATGCCGTTGATCAGCACGATCACCGGAAAGCGCGCCTGCTGCTTGAGCTCGTACTGGGCTTCGAGCAAGGCTTCACGCAGGGCCGGTACCTCGGCCTCGAAGGTTTCCTTGTCGATGCTGTGACCGATTTCCGCGGATTCGAACATGGCTGCGCTGGCTCCTTGCATTGGATAGACAAGACTAGCGGATTTGCGCCACCTGCACTGGCTCTATCGAGGTGCTTGCCGGCGAGGACTGCGCAACGCCGGCAGATGGCATAAAATCCCCCCTTCGCGACAACCCGAGCCCACCATGTCCACCCTCCTCCAGCACGCCCAGATCGACTGGGACGACCAGGGCCGCCCCCATTCGCGGCAGTACGACGATGTGTATTTCTCGAAGAACGAAGGCATCGAGGAAACCGTGCACGTGTTCATCGAACAGAACCGTCTGCGTCAGCGCTTCGCCAACCTGGAACCTCAAGCCTGCCTGGTGATCGGTGAGACGGGGTTCGGTACCGGCCTGAATTTCTTCTGCGCCTGGCAGTTGTTCAGGCAGCACGCCCCCGTCACGGCGCGCCTGCATTTCGTCAGTGTCGAAAAGTACCCGCTCGCCCCTGCCGACATGGCCCGCGCGGTACGCCTGTGGCCGGAGCTGGCGGCCTGCACCGAGCCGTTCCTGAAGCAGTACGTGGCGGTGCACCAGGGGTTTCAGCCGTTCACCTTCGACGATGGCCGTGTCACCCTCACCTTGTTGATCGGCGACGTGCTGGAGCAACTGCCGCAGCTCGATGCCAAGGTCGATGTGTGGTTCCTGGATGGCTTCGCCCCGGCGAAGAACCCCGACATGTGGACCCCTGAGCTGTTCGCGCAACTGGCCCGGCTGTCGTACCCAGGTACCACGCTGGGCACCTTCACCACCACCGGCTGGGTACGCCGTGGGCTGGTGGAAGCGGGCTTCGCCATGAAGAAGGTGCCCGGCATCGGCAAGAAATGGGAAGTGATGAGCGGCGAATTCGGCGGCCTCGCGGCAAGCACGCAAACCCCACCCTGGTATGCCCGACCACCGGCTATCGACGGCCCGCGCGAGGCGCTGGTGATCGGCGCGGGGCTGGCCGGCAGTGCCAGCGCCGCCAGCCTCGCCGCCCGCGGCTGGCAGGTCACGGTGCTGGAACGCCACGATGCCGCGGCCCGGGAAGCTTCCGGAAACCCCCAAGGGGTGCTGTACCTGAAACTGTCCGCCCACGGCACCGCCCTGTCGCAGATGATCCTCTCTGGCTTCGGTTACACCCGGCGACAATTGGAGCGCCTGCAACGCGGCGAGGCGTGGGACAGCTGTGGGGTTTTGCAATTGGCGTTCGACGCCAAGGAGGCCGAGCGCCAGCAGAAACTCGCCGACGCCTTCGACAGCAGCCTGCTGCACAGCCTTGAGCGCGCCGAAGCCGAGGCGGTTGCCGGCGTCGCGCTGCCAGCGGGCGGGTTGTTCTATCCGGAAGGCGGTTGGGTACACCCCCCCGCGCTGTGCCAGGCACAGTTGCAGCACCCCGGCATTCGCGTGTTGACGCATCATGAGGTGATCGAGCTGCGCAAGACCAATGGCCTGTGGCAGGCCTGGAATGGCGAACGCCTGCTGGCCAGCGCGCCAGTGGTGGTGTTGGCCGGTGCTGCTGACGTGCGTCGCTTCGAACCTTGCGCCGGGCTGCCGCTCAAGCGTATCAGGGGGCAGATCACCCGCCTGCCGGCGACCGACAGCAGCCGAGCGCTGCGCACGGTCGTGTGTGCCGAGGGCTACGTGGCACCGCCGCGTGGCGACGAACACACCTTGGGCGCCAGTTTCGATTTCCATAACCAGGACCTGGCGCCGACCCTGGCCGAGCACCAAGGCAACCTGGCGCTGTTGGATGAGATCTCCGTGGATCTGGCCCAACGTCTGGCTACCGCCGACCTCGACCCCGCGCAGCTGCAGGGGCGAGCCGCGTTCCGCTGTACCAGCCCGGATTACCTGCCGATCGTCGGGCCTGTGGCCGAGCCGCAGGCGTTCAACGAGGCCTACGCGGTGCTGGGCAAGGATGCGCGGCAGGTGCCGGACGTGCCGTGTCCGTGGGTCGAAGGGCTGTACGTGAACAGCGGGCATGGGTCGCGCGGGCTGATTACCGCGCCGCTTTGCGGGGAACTGGTGGCGGCTTGGGCAAGCGGTGAGCCATTGCCAGTGCCACAGGCAGTGGCACAGGCTTGTCATCCGAATCGGTTCGCGTTGCGCCGGTTGATTCGGGGAACGTGATGGGCGGGTTGCCGATCGATGGGGTGCGTCTGTGGGATCGGGCGCGACCCGCGCGGCGTATCGCGAGCACGGCTCGCTCCTGGCGCGGTGTGTAAGCGCAGCGGGCTGCATATAACAGATCGTTCTAAAACTCTCACAATCCCCTCCGGTCAGTTTCTGGTACACGCCCTTCACAGGGCACTGATTCCCCAACGGAAAAACCGGTAAGGACCTATGTGCGGATTAGCAGGAGAGTTACGTTTCACCCCCCTCGACCAAGCCCCTCGCCCGGCCGACCTGGCCGCGGTAGAGCGCATCACTCATCACCTGGCGCCCCGAGGCCCCGATGCCTGGGGTTTCCATAGCCAAGGCCCGATCGCCCTCGGCCACCGTCGGCTGAAGATCATGGACCTGTCCGATGGCTCGGCCCAGCCCATGGTCGACAACACCCTGGGGCTGTCGCTGGCGTTCAACGGCGCCATCTACAACTTCCCCGAGTTGCGCCAAGAGCTGCAGGACCTGGGCTACACCTTCTGGTCCGACGGCGACACCGAGGTGCTGCTCAAGGGCTATCACGCCTGGGGCGCCGCCTTGCTGCCCAAGCTCAACGGGATGTTCGCCCTGGCTATCTGGGAGCGCGATCAGCAGCGCCTGTTCCTGGCCCGCGACCGCCTGGGCGTCAAGCCGCTGTACCTGTCTCGCAACGGTGAGCGCCTGCGCTTCGCGTCGACGCTGCCTGCGCTGCTCAAGGGCGGCGACATCGATCCGATGATCGACCCGGTCGCCCTCAACCACTACCTGAACTTCCACGCCGTGGTGCCGGCGCCACGCACACTGCTGGCCAACGTGCAGAAACTGGAACCGGGCACCTGGATGCGTATCGACCGCCATGGCGAAGTCGAGCGCCAGACCTGGTGGCAGCTGCACTATGGGCCGAACCTGAATGAGCGGGAGCTCGACCTTGAAGGCTGGACCACCCGGGTGCTCGATGCCACCCGCGAGGCGGTGGCCATTCGCCAACGCGCCGCGGTGGATGTCGGAGTGCTGCTTTCCGGTGGGGTCGACTCCAGCCTGCTGGTCGGCCTGCTGCGTGAAGTCGGCGTGGACGACCTGTCGACCTTCTCCATCGGTTTCGAGGACGCAGGCGGCGAGCGCGGCGACGAGTTCCAGTACTCCGACCTGATTGCCAAGCACTACGGCACCCGACACCACAAGCTGCGCATCGCCGAACAGGAAATCATCGAGCAGTTGCCGGCCGCCTTCCGTGCCATGAGCGAACCGATGGTCAGCCACGACTGCATCGCTTTCTACCTGCTGTCGCGCGAAGTGGCCAAGCACTGCAAGGGCGTGCAGAGCGGCCAGGGCGCCGACGAGCTGTTCGCCGGCTACCATTGGTACCCGCAGCTGGAGGGCGCCCAGGATCCTTACAGCGCCTACCGCGACGCGTTCTTCGATCGCAGCCATGCCGAGTATCGCGACACGGTACAGGCCCCCTGGTTGCTGGAAACCGACGTTGCCGGCGACTACGTGCGTGAACACTTCGCCCGGCCAGGTGCCGCCGATGCCGTCGACAAGGCCCTGCGCCTTGACAGCACGGTGATGCTGGTGGACGACCCGGTCAAGCGCGTCGACAACATGACCATGGCCTGGGGCCTGGAAGCCCGAACGCCGTTCCTGGATTACCGTCTGGTCGAGCTTTCGGCGCGCATACCGGCCCGCTTCAAGCTGCCCGATGGCGGCAAGCACGTGCTCAAGCATGCCGCGCGGCGAGTTATCCCCCATGAGGTGATCGACCGCAAGAAAGGTTACTTTCCCGTACCGGGCCTCAAGCATTTGCAAGGCGCGACCTTGGACTGGGTGCGCGAACTGCTGACTGACCCCAGCCAGGACCGTGGACTGTTCAACCCTGCCATGCTCGACCGCCTGCTGAGTAACCCTCACGGCCAACTGACCCCGCTGCGTGGCTCCAAGCTGTGGCAACTGGCAGCCCTGAACCTGTGGCTCAGCGAACAAGGAATCTGACCGATGAAAGCTCACGAAATCGCTTACGGTCAGCGCCTGCTGCGTGGCCAGTCGCCGTCCTATGAGCGCCTGCAGGCGCGCCTGGCCGGTGACGGCAGCGAACCCCACGACCAGCCCCGGGCACTGCACTGCGGCTGGGGCCGCCTGCTGATCGGCCACACCTTCCCGGATGCCCCGAGCCTTGCCGAGGCGCTGCAGGAGGAGCGCCCCGGCGAGCGCGATATCGCCTTGTACGTGGCCGCGCCCCAGCAAGTGCTGGCCCAGGCGCCGCAGCATCTGTTCCTCGACCCTTCCGACACCCTGCGTCTGTGGTTTACCGACTACCGTCCGGCACAGCGGGTATTCCGCGGGTTTCGTATCCGCCGGGCGCAAAGCGAAACTGACTGGCAGGCCATCAACGGCCTGTACCAGGCGCGAGGCATGCTGCCGATCCAGGCCGAGCGACTGACGCCGCGCCACCTGGGCGGGCCGGTCTACTGGCTGGCCGAAGATGAAGACAGTGGTGCGGTGATTGGCAGCGTGATGGGCCTGAACCATGCCAAGGCCTTCGACGACCCGGAATTGGGCAGCAGCCTGTGGTGCCTGGCGGTTGACCCGCAGTGCAGCCGTCCAGGCGTCGGCGAAGTCCTGGTGCGTCACCTGATCGAGCACTTCATGAGCCGTGGCCTGGCCTACCTTGACCTGTCGGTGTTGCACGACAACCGTCAGGCCAAGCGCCTTTACCAGAAGCTTGGGTTCCGCAACCTGCCAACCTTCGCGGTCAAACGCAAGAACGGCATCAACCAGCAACTGTTCCTGGGCCCCGGCCCCGAGGCCGAGCTCAACCCCTATGCCCGGATCATCGTCGATGAAGCCTACCGACGCGGCATCGAGGTGCAGGTGGACGATGCCGCCCATGGGCTGTTCACCCTTAGCCTGGGCGGGCGGCGGGTGCGTTGTCGCGAGTCGCTGAGCGACCTCACCAGCGCGCTGAGCATGACCCTCTGCCAGGACAAGTGCCTCACCCGCCAGGCGCTGCACGCTGCCGGATTGCAGGTGCCGGTGCAGCAGCTGGCTGGCAACGCCGACGACAACCTGGCGTTTCTCGAAGAGCATGGGGCGGTGGTGGTCAAGCCGGTCGATGGCGAGCAAGGCCAAGGGGTGGCGGTCAACCTGACCACCTACGACGAGGTTTGCCAGGCTGTAGACCAAGCCCGCCGCTTCGACAGCCGCGTGCTGCTGGAAAGCTTCCACCCCGGCCACGACCTGCGCATCGTAGTGATTGGCCATGAAGTGGTCGCGGCGGCCATTCGTCATCCGGCCCAGGTGATCGGCGACGGCAAGCACAGCGTCAAGCAGCTGATCGACGCCCAGAGCCGCCGTCGCCAGGCCGCTACCGGTGGCGAAAGCCGTATTCCCATGGACGATGAAACCGAGCGCACCTTGCGCGACGCAGGCCTGGACTACGCCAGCGTGCTGCCTGCCGGCCAGCGCCTGGCTGTGCGTCGCACCGCCAACCTGCACACAGGCGGCACCCTGGAGGATGTGACCGAACGCCTGCACCCGGTGCTGGCCGATGCGGCCGTGCGGGCTGCCCGCGCGCTGGAGATTCCGGTGGTTGGCCTTGACCTTATGGTGCGCGATGCCGCGCAGCTGGACTACGTGATCATCGAGGCCAACGAGCGGGTTGGCCTGGCCAACCATGAACCGCAACCCACTGCCGAACGCTTCGTCGACTTGCTGTTTCCGCATAGCCGGCCATTAGGGTCTTCATGAAACGTCTCGAGACGAAGGTCAGGCAAGGCGAAAACAGCCGAGGAAGCGGCGTTTACGGGTTGTAAATGAGCATTGCGAGGCTGTTTTCAACGCAGCATCACCGAGTATCAAGGCTGTTCGTACAGAGCCTAGCCTGAGTGGATGAATTTCAGCGCCTGTGCCGGCCTCTCCGCTCCTGCCCTGAACCTGTGGGAGCGGGTTTACCGGTGAAGAAGCCGGCATGGCCCATACAACGATCAGAGGAGTGCACATGCCCGAACCCGATCTGGACTACCTCAAGCGCGTGCTGCTGGAGATGCTTGCCATCCCCAGCCCCACCGGATTCACCGACACCATCGTGCGCTACGTGGCCGAACGCCTGGATGAACTGGGCATCCCCTACGAGCTGACCCGACGCGGCACCATCCGTGCCACCCTCAAGGGCCGGCAGAACTCCCCCGACCGCGCCGTCTCGGCGCATCTGGACACCATCGGCGCCAGCGTGCGGCAACTGCAGGACAACGGCCGCCTGGCCTTGGCGCCCGTGGGTTGCTGGTCCAGCCGGTTCGCCGAAGGCAGCCGGGTCAGTGTGTTCACCGACACCGGTGTCTACCGCGGCAGCGTGCTGCCGCTGATGGCCAGCGGTCACGCCTTCAACACCGCCATCGACCAGATGCCCGTGAGCTGGGAACACGTCGAGGTGCGCCTGGATGCCTATTGCGCCACACGGGCCGACTGCGAGGCGCTGGGCCTGGCCATCGGTGATTTCGTTGCCTTCGACCCACTGCCGGAGTTTACCGAAAGTGGCCATATCAGCGCCCGCCACCTGGATGACAAGGCCGGCGTGGCGGCCTTGCTGACCGCCCTCAAGGCGGTGGTCGACAGTGGACGACAGCCGCTGATCGACTGCCATCCGCTGTTCACCATCACTGAGGAAACCGGCTCCGGCGCCGCCGCCGCCCTGCCCTGGGACGTGAGCGAATTCGTCGGCATCGACATCGCGCCAGTCGCGCCCGGCCAGGCATCGAGCGAGCATGCGGTAAGCGTCGCCATGCAGGACTCCTCCGGTCCCTACGACTACCATCTGTCGCGCCACCTGCTGAAACTGGCCGGAGACCAATGCCTGCCGGTGCGGCGCGATGTGTTCCGCTACTACTTCAGCGACGCCCATTCGGCAGTCACCGCCGGGCACGATATCCGCACCGCGCTGGTGGCCTTCGGCTGTGACGCCACCCACGGCTATGAGCGCACCCATATCGACAGCCTGGCCGCGCTCAGCCGCTTGTTGTCGGGCTACCTGCTCAGTCCGCCGGTGTTCGCCAGCGACTCGCAGCCGGCCAATACCTCGCTCGAGCGCTTCAGCCACCAACTGGAGCACGATGCGCAAATGGAGAGCGACACCCGGGTGCCCGCGGTGGACAGCCTGATCGGCAACAAAGGTTGAAGTGGGGCGGCCTTGCGTCGCGATGGGCCGCACAGCGGCCCCCCACTTCCTGAGGTTTCGCGTAGCATGCCCGTACCTACGCTCCTGGAAACGCACCTGACATGCTGATCCCCTACGACCAACTGCAAGCCGACACACTGACCCGCCTGATCGAAGACTTCGTGACCCGCGACGGCACCGACAACGGTGACGATACCCCGCTGGAAACCCGCGTGCTGCGGGTGCGCCAAGCGCTGGCCAAAGGGCAGGCGTTCATTCTCTTCGATCCCGAGAGCCAGCAGTGCCAGCTGCTGGCCCGCCACGATGTGCCACAGGAATTGCTCGACTGACCGTCAAAGCGTGTGCAGCTTGGGTTGCTCGCCGGCCTTGATGCGCTTATAGACCTCACTGCGGTGCACCGCCACTTCACGCGGTGCATCCACGCCCATGCGCACCACGTGGTCCCGTACCTCCACCACCTTGATCCGAATGTCGTCACCGATGGTGATGACCTCGCCGATTTCACGCGTAATGACCAACATGCTCCGATCCTCCAGCGACAGGGAAAACTGGAGACTGCATCGGGTACATTAGGCTACTCAACGCCTTGACCGAAATTCAGAACAACCCTACACGATGTGGTAAATCGCCCTACAGACAACCCTCACGGTCAGCGGCTTTGAGCCTTGGCTCGCATCTTCACCGCCATTTCCGCCATCTCGTCATACAGCCGCTCCGGGGCCTGGCGTTTGAGTTGCCAGGCCTGGCGGCCCGCTTCGTGAGGCAGGATCAGGAATTCCCCGGCTGCCACCTGCCGATGGATATGCTCGGCAATCTGGGCGGCGCTGATCGGCGAGCCTTCCAGCAGCTTGCCGACCTGGGCCTTCATGGCCGGGTCCGGCCCACGGAAAGAATCGAGCAGGTTGGTCTGGAAGAACGACGGACATACCACATGAACCGCCACCTCGACCTGGCGCAGTTCGACCAGCAGACTCTCCGAAAGCGCTAACACACCGGCCTTGGCCACGTTGTAGTTGCTCATGCCCGGCCCCTGCATCAACGCAGCCATGGAGGCAATGTTGATGATGCGCCCCCTGCTGCGTTCGAGCAGCGGCAGGAATGCCTTGCACCCCTTGACCACGCCCATCAGGTTGACCGCGATCTGCCAGTCCCAGTCCTCCAGCGACAGCTCGGCGAAGAAGCCACCCGAGGCGACACCGGCATTGTTGACGATGACATCGATACCGCCGAGTTTCTCGTCGCAAGCCTGGGCCAGGGCGGTGAGCTGGCTGTAGTCGCGCACGTCGCAACGTTGCACGAAGCCGTCGCCACCGACCGCGCGGCACAGTTCGAGGGTTTCGCGCAGGCCGGCTTCGTTGACGTCGGCCAGCGCCAGGCGCCAGCCCTCGCGCGCCCAGCGCAGGGCGATCTCGCGGCCGAGGCCGGAACCGGCGCCGGTGATCATGATGCGGTTTTGCATGGTGGCAGGCCTTGTTCTGACAGGTGATGAGACGAGTCTAATCAAGGCGTGGGTGGCAGGCAGGGTTAATCAGGGTAGTGAATGGGGGCCCATCGCCCGCAGCAGTCAGCCTGCCGACGATGGGTGCGTGGGGCCGAACACACAAAAATGGAATCTTTCCCCTCGCCCACCAGTCCGAATTAGCAAGAGGCCAGCAGTCCGAGGCCCTTGCCCTTCAACTACCCAAGGACTCCGTTATGACCACGATCCTCATCATCATCCTGATCCTGCTCTTGATTGGTGGCTTACCGGTCTTTCCACACTCGCGCAGTTGGGGCTATGGCCCTTCCGGCATCATCGGCGTGGTGCTGGTGATTCTGCTGGTGCTATTGCTACTGGGCATGATCTAGCCGGCCTGGTACGAAAAAACCGCGATACGGGTCGCCCCGTATCGCGGTTTTTTTACATCTTCAGTGTTTAGTGGGACACAGCGCCAGAAGCCCCCAGGCCCGTTTGCGAACGAACGAACTGCGGGAAGAACAGCGCACGCTCGTCTTCGGCGGCCTTGGACTTGTCGGTGACCGAGAAGAACCAGATACCGACGAAGGCGATCAGCATCGAGAACAGCGCCGGGTACTCGTACGGGTAGACCGGTTTTTCGTGGCCGAGGATCTGCACCCAGATGGTAGGGCCGAGGATCATCAGCGTCACCGCGCTGACCAGCCCCAGCCAGCCGCCGATCATGGCGCCACGGGTGGTCAGCTTCTTCCAGTACATCGAGAGCAGCAGCACTGGGAAGTTGCAGCTGGCGGCGATGGAGAAGGCCAGGCCGACCATGAAGGCGATGTTCTGCTTCTCGAACAGAATACCCAGACCGATCGCCAGCACGCCCAGGGCGATGGTGGTGATCTTCGACACGCGGATCTCGTCCTTGTCGTTGGCCTTGCCCTTGCGCCAGACGCTGGCGTAAAGGTCATGGGACACCGCCGAGGCACCGGCCAGGGTCAGGCCGGCGACCACCGCCAGGATGGTGGCGAAGGCCACCGCCGAGATGAAGCCGAGGAACACACTGCCACCCACGGCATCGGCCAGGTGCACCGCCGCCATGTTGTTGCCGCCGATCAGGGCGCCAGCGGCGTCCTTGAAGTCTGGGTTGGTGCTGACCAGCAGGATCGCGCCGAAGCCGATGATGAAGGTCAGGATGTAGAAGTAACCGATGAAGCCAGTGGCATACAGCACGCTCTTGCGAGCTTCCTTGGCGTCACTGACGGTAAAGAAGCGCATCAGGATATGCGGCAGGCCAGCGGTACCGAACATCAGCGCCAGGCCCAGGGAGAACGCCGAGATCGGGTCCTTGACCAGGCCGCCAGGGCTCATGATCGCCTCGCCTTTGCTGTGCACCTTGATCGCTTCGGAGAACAGGGTGTTGAAGTCGAAGCCCACGTGCTTCATCACCATCAGCGCCATGAAGCTGGCACCGGACAGCAGCAGCACGGCCTTGATGATCTGTACCCAAGTGGTGGCCAGCATGCCGCCGAACAGCACGTACAGGCACATCAGGATACCCACCAAGATGACCGCGACGTGGTAGTCCAGGCCGAACAGCAGCTCGATCAGCTTGCCCGCGCCGACCATCTGCGCAATCAGGTAGAACGCCACCACCACCAGCGAACCGGATGCCGACAGGGTGCGGATCTCCTTCTGCCCGAGGCGGTAAGAAGCCACGTCGGCAAAGGTGTACTTGCCCAAGTTACGCAGCCGCTCGGCGATCAGGAACAGGATGATCGGCCAGCCGACGAGGAAACCGATCGAGTAGATCAGGCCATCGTAGCCAGAGGTGAACACCAGCGCGGAAATACCCAGGAACGAGGCTGCCGACATGTAGTCGCCGGCGATCGCCAGGCCGTTCTGGAAGCCTGTGATCTTGCCGCCGGCAGCGTAGTAGTCCGCCGCCGACTTGTTGCGTTTGGAGGCCCAGTAGGTGATGCCCAGGGTGAAAGCGACGAAGGCCACGAACATGGCGATCGCCGACACGTTCAGCGGCTGTTTCTGCACCTCGCCGGTCAGGGCATCGGCAGCCCACACGGCGGGTGCGAAAGCACCGCAGGCCAGTACGGCCAAGGCTTTGGCGTGGCGAATCATTGTTGCGCCTCCTTCAGGATGGCCTTGTTCAGCTCATCGAACTCGCCGTTGGCGCGGCGAACGTAGATGGCGGTGAGGACGAATGCCGAGACGATCAGACCGACGCCCAGGGGAATGCCCCAGGTGATCGACGACTCAGGGCTGAGCTTGGCGCCCAGAATCTGAGGACCGTAGGCGATCAGAAGGATGAAAGCGCAGTACAGGCCGAGCATGATTGCCGAGAGAACCCAGGCAAACCGTTCGCGTTTGGTGACCAGCTCCTTGAACCGCGGGCTGTTTTGTATCGAGAGGTAAATGCTGTCGTTCATTGTTTTTGTCCTAGCAGCACAGATAGGGGATGGAACCCACACCCTTACTTTATGCTGCCTTTGGACACCAACCAGACGACCTTAGTCTTAGATGCAACGGTGTTTTACAGAATCCGTAAAAAAGCTGTGCTGGTCTTGGGTCTTGCACAGGCACGTAGATAGAGCGCCGCCCGCGCGGCGCATCGCCAGCAAGGCTCGCTCCTACGTGGGTTCACGGCCAGGGAGGTCTGTCATTGCGCGCAGACCCACACGAGCGATTGGCCCGAAACAAACGCAGGAGCGAGCTTTGCTCGCGATGCGCCGCGCGGGCGGCGCTCGATCTCACAGGCGCTCAAGGATCAACGGCAAGCACCTCCCCCTACCCGTGATTACTTGCCAGTCCACTCCTTGACCCGCTCTGGGTGCTTGGCGACCCAATCCTTGGCCGCTGCCTCAGGCTTGGCCCCTTCCTGGATCGCCAGCATCACCTCGCCGATCTCGTCCTTGGACTGCCAGCTGAACTTCTTCAGGAACTCCGCCACTTCCGGTGCCTTGGTGGCCAGTTCCTTGCTGCCAATGCTGTTGACGGTCTCGGCAGCGCCGTAGACGCCTTTCGGATCTTCAAGGAACTTCAGCTTCCACTTGGCGAACATCCAGTGCGGCACCCAACCAGTCACGGCGATGGACTGCTGCTTGGCATAGGCACGGCCCAGTTCCGCGGTCATCGCCGCGCCCGAACTGGCCTGCAACTTGTAACCGGTCAGGTCGTAGTCCTTGATGGCCTGGTCGGTCTTGAGCATCACACCGGAGCCGGCGTCGATGCCGACGATTTTCTGCTTGAAGGAAGTATCGGTCTTGAGGTCGCCAATGCTCACCGCCTTGACGTACTCGGGGACGATCAGGCCGATCTTGGCATCCTTGAAGTTCGGGCCATAGTCGACCACGTTGTCCTTGTTCTTGGCCCAGTATTCGCCATGGGTCACCGGCAACCAGGCCGACAGCATGGCATCGAGCTTACCGGTGGCCACGCCCTGCCACATGATGCCAGTGGCCACGGCCTGTAGCTTCACGTCATAGCCGAGTTTTTGCTTGATTACTTCGGCGGCCACGTTGGTTGTAGCCACGCTGTCGGCCCACCCATCCACGTAACCGATGCTGACTTCTTTGGCCATTGCCTGAGCCGCGCTCATGGCCAATACCATGGCGGTGCCCACGCCCAGGAAACGACGCATTTTTGTAAAAGTAGCCATCAAAGCATTCCCTCGTCAGGTCTTGGAGATTGCATCATCTGCCTGCCACACAGGCACCCCTGCTCCATCTGCGACCTTTACCCGAACCATATGCGACAGCACTTCGCCATTAGCGCCATATCTCTGCACCGCTCTGCGCGATCCTTGCATGCCAAAGCATTGGCGCCAGGCTACTATCTATCCTTTTGTGCCTGACGATGGACCGCCTGATGCCCACTGCTGCCCGCTGGACGCTGCCTGTATACCTGCTTGCCTGCCTGCTGGCCCTCATCGGGCTTGGGGCGCTCTGGTACGGGCTTGGCAAGCCGGTGCACCTGGCCGATGCGGCGAGCCCCACGCACAAGCTGCAGTGCGCCTCGTACACCCCTTTCGACAAGGACCAGTCCCCTTTCGACCAGCCATTTCGCCTGCGCCCGGCGCGGATGGACGCCGACCTGGCGCTGCTGGCTGAACGATTCAAGTGCATCCGCACCTATTCCATGACCGGTCTTGAAGCCATTCCTGCACTGGCCCGCAAACACGGCCTGAAGGTGATGCTTGGGGCCTGGGTCAACGCCAATCCGGTGGACACCGAAAAGGAGGTGGACTTGCTCATCGCGGCGGCCAACGCCAACCCCGATGTGGTCAGCGCGGTGATCGTCGGCAACGAGGCGCTGCTGCGCAAGGAGGTCACCGGTGAACGGCTTGCGGGGTTGATCGCCAAGGTCAAGGCCCAGGTCAAGGTGCCGGTGACCTACGCCGATGTCTGGGAGTTCTGGCTACAGCATCCACAGGTGGCACCTGCAGTGGACTTCCTGACCATTCACCTGCTGCCCTATTGGGAAGATGACCCACGCGGCATAGACGATGCCCTGGCCCATGTTGCCGAGGTACGCCGCGTGTTCGGCAACCGCTTCGCCCCCAAGAACATCCTGATAGGCGAAACCGGCTGGCCCAGCGAAGGCCGCCAACGGGAAACCGCCGTGCCCAGCCGGGTCAACGAAGCACGCTTCATCCGCGGTTTCGTCGCCATGGCTGAGGCAAACGGCTGGGATTACAACCTCATCGAGGCCTTCGACCAGCCCTGGAAGCGCGCCAGCGAGGGTGCGGTGGGAGGTTACTGGGGGCTTTACGACGCCGACCGGCAGGACAAAGGCGTGCTGGAAGGGCCCGTGAGCAACCTGCCCTATTGGCCGCAGTGGCTATTGGCTTGCGGGATGCTGATGGCGGCCCTGCTACTGCTGGCCGGGCGCCCTGCGACGCCTGAGGCGGCTTTTCTGCTGCCGCTACTGGCTGCGTTTGGTGCAGCCTGCCTGGGGCTGTGGGGCGAGCTGATGCGCACCCATGCTCGGTTTGCCGGTGAATGGGTGTGGGCTTTACTGCTGGCTGCGCTGAACCTGCTGGTGCTGGTGCACGGTGTGCTGGCGCTGACGCGCCACGAAGGCTGGCGAGCGCGGCTGTTCGCCTGGTTGCAGGCGCGCGCCGGATGGCTGTTGCTCGCTGGAGGTTTCGCAGCGGCGGTCAGCATGCTGGCGATGGTGTTCGACCCACGCTACCGCAGTTTCCCCACCGCCGCGCTGGCTTTGCCGGCGGTGGTGTACCTGCTGCGGCCAGTGGCAACGGCGCGGGCGGAAGCGGCCTTGCTGGCGTTGATCGTGGGTGCTGGCGTGGCGCCGCAGCTGTTCAGGGAAGGGCTTGAAAACCAGCAGGCCTGGAGCTGGGCGGTGGTGAGTGTGCTGATGGTGGGCGCGTTGTGGCGCAGCCTGCGGCTTAGGAAGGCGTGAAACTGCAGCCCACCTTGGCATTCAACCCTTGCGCATCTCAATCCCTACCCCGCCGTACCAACCGCAACCCGGCCAAAACCACGGAGAACACCGCCATGCTGGCGGTATACAACACCAAAGCCGGAATGCCGAACAGCAGTGCCAGCACCGCCAACCACCAGCCCGCCCTGCCCGGCACCACCTGGGCGAGCAACGCCAGGCCCAGCCCGGCCCAGGCCAGTAGCTGGTAATGGATCCCCAACCCCAGCAACGCGCGCGCCTGGCACTGCCAGTACTCGCCAGGCGCCGTGCACAGCCCGACCCATTGGCTGTCTTCCATCAACCCATAGCGCACGCCGTAGCTTGCAGCCAGCCACAAGGCCAGCGCCGTGAGCAGCACAATGGCCGGCAACGAACGAGACATCCAGTTCTCCAATAGCGGTAATCGAGGGTCTTCATGATCGCCCAGGCCTAGGACTAAGGCAAAATCACATCCCGACAGCTAAGGTGCACAGAACCTGCATCGCCATAACATCTGGGGCGACAAAGACCACCGCACCGGGCAACTTTGCCCCGGATAACGTGGTCCTAGCCTGCGTACCGAATTACCTTGCGCTTTTCTGGGGGAACACATGCTTCGACCTTTGCGCCTTGCCGCCCTGCTCTGCGGCCTGCTCATGGCTGTGGCCGCGTCGGCGCGTGATATTGACGCCGCGAGCTACGGCTACCCCTTGACCAACCCGTTCGAGGCCACCATCGCCACCACGCCGCCCGAGCAGCGCCCGGCCTTGCCCAGCGACGATGACATCAACCAGGCCGATTACAGCCTGAACCTGCGCCCCGAGCGCGAATTCACCTTGCCCGACAACTTCTGGTCGGTGAAGAAACTCAAGTACCGCCTGGCCCGCCAGGACCGCGAAGCGCCGCTGATCTTCATCATCGCCGGCACCGGCGCGCCCTACTCCAGCAGCATCAACGAGTACTTGAAGAAGTTGTTCTACCAAGCCGGCTTCCATGTGGTGCAACTGTCGTCGCCCACCAGCTGGGACTTCATGAGCGCCGCCTCGCGCTTCGCCACACCGGGCGTCAGCCAGGAGGACGCCGAGGACATGTACCGGGTCATGCAGGCGGTACGTGCGCAGCACCCGCGCCTGCCAGTGAAGGACTTCTACCTCACCGGCTACAGCCTCGGTGCACTGGACGCAGCGTTCGTCAGCCACCTCGACGAAACCCGCCGCAGCTTCAACTTCAAGCGCGTGCTGCTGCTCAACCCGCCGGTCAACCTGTATACCTCGATCAACAACCTGGACAAACTGGTGCAGACCCAGGTCAAAGGCATCAACCGCAGCACCACATTCTATGAACTGATGCTGAAAAAGCTCACCCGCTACTTCCAGGAAAAAGGCTACATCGACCTCAACGATGCCCTGCTGTACGACTTCCAGCAGTCACGCCAGCACTTGTCCAACGAACAGATGGCCATGCTGATCGGCACCTCGTTCCGTTTCTCGGCAGCCGACATCGCCTTCACCTCCGACCTGATCAACCGCCGTGGCCTGATCATTCCGCCGAAGTTCCCGATCACCGAGGGCAGCAGCCTGACGCCGTTCTTCAAGCGCGCCTTGCAATGCGACTTCGACTGCTACCTGACCGAGCAGGTCATTCCCATGTGGCGGGCACGCACCGACGGCGGCAGCATCCTGCAACTGATCGACCAGGCCAGCCTCTATGCCCTGGAAGACTACCTGCGCAACAACGATAAGATCGCGGTGATGCACAATGCCGACGATGTCATCCTCGGCCCAGGCGATATCGGTTTCCTGCGCAGGGTGTTCGGTGATCGCCTGACCCTTTACCCCCATGGCGGCCATTGCGGCAACCTCAACTACCGCGTCAACAGCGACGCCATGCTGGAGTTCTTCCGTGGTTAAGAAATTGCTGCTTGTCTGCGCCCTCCTCGCTGCTGGCAACACCCTGGCGGCAGAGCGCGCGCCGCGAGCCAGCGTGATCGAGGCCGACCCGGTCGTGACCCCCGAGTCCGATGGTTTCCTCGACCCGCTGCGCGAACTGAAATTCAACCCTGGGCTCGATCAGCGCGAATTCGAGCGCTCGACCCTGGAAGCCTTGAACATCTATGACCCGCTGGAGTCGATCAACCGGCGCATCTACCACTTCAACTACCGCTTCGACCAATGGGTGCTGTTGCCGCTGGTCGACGGGTACCGCTACGTCACCCCAAGCTTCGTGCGTACCGGCGTGAGCAACTTTTTCAACAACCTGGGTGATGTGCCGAACCTGGCCAACAGCGTGCTGCAGCTGAAGGTCAAGCGCTCGGCGCAGATCACCGCGCGGCTGATGTTCAACACCATCATCGGCGTCGGCGGGCTGTGGGACCCGGCAACCAAGATGGGCCTGCCGCGTCAGAGCGAAGACTTCGGCCAGACCCTGGGGTTCTATGGCGTGCCTGACGGGCCTTACATCATGCTGCCGATCCTCGGGCCTTCGAACCTGCGCGACACCACGGGGCAGGTGGTGGACTACGTTGGCGAGCAGGCGGCCAACTACCTGAACGTTGCCGAGGCCAGTACGGACCACCCGGAAATCCTGGCACTGCGTGTGGTGGACAAGCGCTACACCACCCAATTCCGCTATGGCCAGCTGAACTCGCCGTTCGAGTACGAAAAGGTGCGGTATGTGTATACCCAGGCGCGCAAGCTGCAGATAGCGGAGTGACAGAGCAGGGGCCGCGTGCGGCCCGATCGCCGGCAAGCCGGCCGCGATGGCTCAGAGGTTGAGGAACTGGCGCAGTTCCTTGCTCTTGGCCAGCGCATCCCGCCGCCCGAGTTCGATCAGTTCACTGCAGTAACTGGCCTCGAACAGCAGATAACTCAACACCCCCGCTCCGCTGGTCCGGGTCGCGCCCGGCCCGCGCAGGAACAGCCGCAAAGCCGCAGGCAGTTCACGCCGATGCCGCGCTGCGATCTCGTCCAGCGGCTGGCTGGGCGCCACCACCAGCACATCGATCGGCGCCAGGCCCAGGCGCCGCGCGTCCAGGTGGGCCGGCAACAGGCGGCTCAGGTAATTGAGGCGCTGGAGCAGCTCGATATCGTCTTCCAGGCTGTCGATGAACGTGCTGTTGAGCATGTGCCCGCCGATCTGCGCCAAGCTGGGCTGCTGGCCACTGAACACGCGCTGGGTCGGCAGGGGCGGTGCCGGCCGCTGGGGGTTGCCGCTGACCCCCACCACCAGCACCCGGCTGGCGCCCAGGTGCAGGGCCGGGCTGATAGGGGCGGACTGACGTACCGCTCCATCACCGAAGTATTCGTCCCCCAGCCTTACCGGCGCGAACAGCAACGGGATAGACGCGCTGGCGAGCAGATGCTCAATGGTCAGGGGCGTGGGCACACCGATGCGTCGATGACGCAACCACGACTCGATGGTGCTACGGGCCTGGTAGAAGGTCACCGCCTGCCCTGACTCGTAGCCGAAAGCGGTGACCGCCACGGCGCGCAGCTGTTCGCTGGCCAGGGCATGGCCGATGCCATCCAGGTCCAAGTGCGACTGCAACAGGCGATGCAGGGGTCGGTTGTCCAGGAGCGCGACCGGCACCGGCCCTCCCAGCCCCATCAGGTTGTGCGCGACAAAACGGCTGGCCTGACGGATGACGCCAGGCCAGTCGCTGCGCAGCACCAGGTGGCTGCGCAGGTTCTGCCAGAATGCGGTGAGCCGGTGCACCGCCTCGGTGAAGCGGGTGGCGCCACTGGCCAAGGTCACGGCGTTGATGGCGCCGGCCGAGGTGCCGACGATGACCGGGAACGGATTGGGCGCACCGGGTGGCAGCAGCTCGGCGATGCCGGCCAGCACACCGACCTGATAGGCAGCACGGGCACCGCCGCCGGAAAGGATCAGGCCTGTGGTTGAGGTCATCGATTCATCCTGTCTGTTCTGACCTTAATCGCCGGAACTGGCCACACGGGAGGTCAGCGCTTTTTCTTGTCGTACAGCCGTGGCGCACCTTCAGGGCGCGACTTGAAGCGTCGGTGCGCCCACAGGTACTGCTCGGGGCACTCGCGCAGCACGCTTTCGACCCACTGGTTGATACGCAGGCAATCCGCCTCTTCGCTTTCACCAGGGAAATCGGCCAGCGGTGGATGCACCACCAGACGATAGCCGCTGCCATCTTCCAGACGCTTCTGGGTGAAGGGAATGACCTGCGCCTTGCCCAGGCGGGCGAACTTGGTGGTGGCGGTCACGGTTGCCGCCGGAATGCCGAACAGCGGCACGAACAGGCTCTGCTTGGCGCCGTAGTCCTGATCCGGTGCGTACCAGATCGCCCGGCCCGAACGCAGCAACTTGAGCATCCCGCGCACATCCTCACGCTCCACGGCCAGCGAATCGAGGTTGTGACGCTCGCGACCGCGACGCTGGATATAGTCGAACAGCGGGTTGCCGTGCTCGCGGTACATGCCGTCAATGGTGTGCGCCTGGCCGAGCAATGCGGCGCCGATTTCCAGGGTGGTGAAGTGCACGGCCATCAGGATCGCGCCCTGGCCCGCCTGCTGGGCTGCCTGCAAGTGCTCGATCCCCTCGATGTGCGCCAGGCGAGCCAGCCTGGCCTTCGGCCACCACCAACTCATGGCCATTTCGAAGAATGCGATGCCGGTGGAGGCGAAGTTGGCCTTGAGCAGACGCCGCCGTTCGTCGTCCGACAACTCCGGGAAACACAGCTCCAGATTGCGTGCGGCAATGCGCCGGCGCTCACCGGCCACCCGGTACATCAGCGCGCCCAGGGCACTGCCAAGCCACAACAGGGCACGGTAGGGCAGCTGCACCACCAGCCACAGCAGGCCCAGGCCCAGCCACAGGCCCCAGAATCGCGGGTGAAGGAAATAGGGTCGAAAACGCGGGCGTTCCATTGAAGCTTCCGGCAAGACAAAGAGCGCGCATTCTACATCGGTTCGCCGCCGGTTGCGGCCAACCGGTCTTATCGTTATAAGTCAGGGCACTTTTTTCGCAACAAGCCGTCTATGCAGACCATGAGCCCAAACCACACACCCGACACCCCCACCGTGTTCCAGCTCAAGGGCAGCATGCTCGCCATCACTGTGCTGGAACTGGGGCGCAACGACCTCGAAGCCCTCGATCGCCAGCTGGCGGCGAAAGTGGCTCAGGCCCCGAATTTCTTCAGCAACACGCCGCTGGTGCTGGCGCTGGACAAGCTGCCGGCCGACGAAGGGGCGATCGACCTGCCTGGGTTGATGCGCATCTGTCGCCACCATGGCCTGCGTACCCTGGCGATTCGTGCCAGCCGTATCGAGGACATCGCCGCGGCGATCGCCATCGACCTGCCGGTGCTGCCGCCGTCCGGGGCCCGCGAGCGACCGCTCGAGCCCGAGCCCGAAGTGAAGAAGCCCGAGCCGGCCCCTGCCCCGCCGCCACCGCCCGAGCCAGAGGTGCGCCCGACCCGCATCGTCACCTCGCCGGTGCGTGGCGGCCAGCAGATCTACGCCCAGGGCGGCGACCTGGTGGTCACAGGTTCGGTCAGCCCAGGTGCGGAACTTCTCGCCGATGGCAACATCCATGTGTACGGCGCCATGCGCGGCCGTGCCCTGGCAGGTATCAAGGGCAACACCAAGGCGCGTATCTTCTGCCAGCAAATGACCGCCGAAATGGTCTCGATCGCTGGCCAATACAAGGTTTGCGAAGACCTGCGCCGCGACCCGCTGTGGGGCTCGGGTGTGCAGGTCAGCCTGTCTGGCGACGTGTTGAACATCACCCGTCTTTAACGGATACTTGCCGACATTTTTAGGCAACATTTTGTGCGTTGCCGTTTTTTGTATTTTGCAGGGACCCGCGTCCCGACTTATTTAGGGGTGAAACACCTTGGCCAAGATTCTCGTGGTTACTTCCGGCAAGGGGGGAGTGGGCAAGACCACTACCAGCGCCGCCATCGGTACCGGCCTCGCACTGCGTGGCCACAAGACTGTCATCGTCGACTTCGACGTGGGCCTGCGTAACCTCGACCTGATCATGGGCTGCGAACGCCGCGTGGTGTACGACTTCGTCAACGTGGTAAACGGCGAAGCCAACCTGCAGCAGGCCCTGATCAAGGACAAGCGCCTGGAGAACCTGTACGTGCTGGCTGCCAGCCAGACCCGTGACAAGGACGCGCTGACTCAGGAAGGCGTGGAAAAGGTGCTGATGGAGCTCAAGGAGCAGTTCGACTTCGTCATCTGCGACTCGCCTGCCGGTATCGAGAAAGGCGCGCACCTGGCCATGTACTTCGCCGACGAAGCCATCGTGGTGACCAACCCAGAGGTTTCCTCGGTACGTGACTCCGACCGCATGCTGGGCATCCTGTCGAGCAAGTCGCGCCGCTCCGAGAACGGTGAAGAGCCGATCAAGGAACACCTGCTGATCACCCGCTATCACCCCGAGCGCGTGGAAAAAGGCGAAATGCTGAGCATCGCCGACGTCGAAGAGATCCTGGCGATCAAACTCAAGGGTGTAATCCCCGAGTCCCAGGCGGTGCTCAAGGCTTCCAACCAGGGTATCCCGGTCATCCTCGATGACCAGAGCGATGCCGGCCAGGCTTATAGCGATACCGTCGACCGCCTGCTGGGCAAAGAAAAGCCCCTGCGGTTCATCGAAGTGCCGAAGCAAGGATTCTTCGCGCGCCTGTTTGGAGGCAAGTAAACCATGAACCTTTTTGACTTCTTTCGTGGCAGACAGAAACAGACCAGCGCGTCGGTAGCGAAAGAGCGTCTACAGATCATCGTGGCGCATGAGCGCGGCCAGCGCAGCGAGCCGGATTACCTGCCGGCCCTGCAGAAAGAACTGCTCGAAGTGATCCGCAAGTATGTGAACATCGGCAACGACGATGTGCACATCGAGCTGGAAAACCAGGGTAGCTGCTCGATTCTGGAACTGAACATCACCCTGCCGGATCGCTGATTCGGCATCGGGTTGTGATCATTGGGGCTGCTTTGCAGCCCATCGCCGGCAAGCCGGCTCCTACACCCAACCGGTAGGAGCCGGCTTGCTGGCGATGGGCCGCAAGGTGGCCCCAATGGTTTACCCCGCTTTCACAGAGACCCCGCAATGCCGCTGTCGAACATCCAGATCCTTCACGAAGACGCCGCCATCCTGGTCATCAACAAACCGACCCTGCTGCTGTCGGTGCCAGGCCGTGCCGAGGACAACAAGGACTGCCTGATCACCCGCCTGCAGGAAAACGGCTACCCGGATGCACTGATCGTTCATCGCCTCGACTGGGAAACTTCCGGCATCATCCTGCTCGCCCGCGACGCCGACAGCCATCGCGAGTTGTCTCGCCAGTTTCACGACCGCGAGACGGAGAAGGCCTACACCGCACTGTGCTGGGGCCAGCCGGCGCTGGACAGCGGCAGCATCGACCTGCCGCTGCGCTACGACCCGCCCACCAAGCCGCGCCACGTGGTCGACCATGAGCAGGGCAAGCATGCCCTGACCTTCTGGCGCATCGTCGAGCGCTGCGGTGATCATTGCCGGGTCGAGCTGACGCCGATCACCGGGCGCTCGCACCAGCTGCGTGTGCACATGCTGTCGATCGGCCATCCGCTGCTGGGGGATCGGCTGTACGCCAACCCCGAGGCGCTGGCAGCCCATGAGCGGCTGTGCCTGCATGCGTCGATGCTGAGCTTTACCCACCCGGTGTCCGGCGAGCGCCTGAAGTTCGAGTGTCCGGCGCCGTTCTGATCCATCGGTGCTGGGTTCTTCGCGGGTAAACCCGCTCCCACAGGAACACCACTGGCCTTGAGGGCATAGGTCAACTTGTGTGGGCTTGCCCGCGAAGAGGCCGGCACATTTTCCCGACCAACTGCGCTAAACTCGCGCCACTGCTGTCTGGAGTGAGTTATGCGCGATTCCCTGAATGCCGGCCTGATCGAATTCCTCAAGGCCTCCCCGACGCCCTTCCACGCCACCGCCAGCCTGGCCCAGCGCCTCGAGGCGGCCGGCTACCAGCGCTTGGACGAACGCGACAGCTGGGCCACCGTGCCTGGTGGGCGCTACTACGTAACCCGCAACGACTCATCGATCATCGCCGTCAAGCTGGGCAAGCAATCGCCCCTGCTGGGCGGTATCCGCATGGTCGGCGCCCATACCGACAGCCCTTGCCTGCGGGTCAAGCCGCAGCCCGAGCTGCAGCGCCAGGGCTTCCTGCAACTGGGCGTCGAAGTGTACGGCGGCGCCCTGCTGGCCCCGTGGTTCGACCGCGACCTGTCGCTGGCTGGGCGGGTCACCTTCCGCCGCGACGGCAAGGTCGAAAGCCAACTGATCGACTTCAAGTTGCCGATCGCGATCATCCCCAACCTGGCGATCCACCTGAACCGCACCGCCAACGAGGGCTGGGCGATCAACCCGCAGAACGAACTGCCGCCGATCCTGGCTCAGGTGGCGGGCGACGAGCGTATCGACTTCCGCGCCGTACTCACCGAGCAGCTGGCCCGCGAGCACGACCTCAATGCCGACGTGGTGCTGGATTACGAACTGAGCTTCTACGACACCCAGGACGCCGCACTGGTCGGCCTGAACGGCGACTTCATCGCCGGTGCCCGCCTGGACAACCTGCTGTCGTGCTACGCCGGCCTGCAGGCCCTGCTGGCCGCCGACAGCGACGAAACCTGCGTAATGGTGTGCAACGACCACGAGGAAGTTGGCTCGTGCTCGGCCTGCGGCGCTGACGGCCCGATGCTGGAGCAGACCCTGCAGCGCCTGCTGCCCGACGGTGACGACTATGTGCGCACCCTCCAGCGCTCGCTGATGGTCTCGGCCGACAATGCCCATGGCGTACACCCCAACTATGCCGACAAGCACGATGGCAACCATGGCCCGAAACTCAATGCCGGCCCTGTGATCAAGGTCAACAACAACCAGCGCTACGCCACCAACAGCGAAACCGCCGGCTTCTTCCGCCACCTGTGCATGGCCGAGGAAGTACCGGTACAAAGTTTCGTGGTACGCAGCGACATGGGTTGTGGTTCGACCATCGGCCCCATCACCGCCAGCCATCTGGGTGTACGCACGGTCGACATCGGCCTGCCGACCTTCGCCATGCACTCGATCCGCGAGCTGTGCGGCAGCCATGACCTGGCGCACCTGGTGAAGGTACTGACGGCGTTCTACCGCAGCCGCGAATTGCCCTGAGCCAGACACATCGCCGGCAAGCACGATCCCACAGGACGAGGCTTGTCGGCGATCAGCCCGGACCTGCTCAAGATCAAGCCCCAACCCGCTTGAACCGCTATGCTTAAGACATGCCCCAAAGCACAAGGATTGCTGTCCATGTCCCCCTTCCTGTCCCTGTTCGTCCCTGTCTTCCTGTTCCTGATGCTGCTGACCATCGGCTTCAGCCTGCGCGAGCGCAACATCGGTGTACTGATGATGTGGATCGGCACCCTTGGCATCTTCGGCCTCACCTGCTGGAAGATCCTGGAGCAACTGCCGTCATAAACCTCTACACTCGGTCAATCGTTTGACCTGAGGTAGATTTACCGGTGCCTGCCCTCCTGCGTTGCCTGACCTTCCTGCTGTTTCTGTTCATCACCCCGGTCCAGGCCGCTGGGCTTCCCGGCCTGCTGGGTTCGAGCGCGAGCGCGCAACCCGAAGCCAGCGAACCTTTGGCCAAGTCGCTGGACGAGGTCATCAAGAACCTGGAGAACGACCAGCAGCGGGCCAAACTGCTGGCCGACCTGAAAAAACTGCGCGATGCCACGAAACAGTCGCAACCCACCGTGGAACAAGGCGTGCTGGGGCTGATTGGCGGTGCGCTGCACGATCTGGAAAAGCAGTTCAGCGGCGATGCCAGCCCGTTCAATCGCTGGTCCCAGGAGATCGACCAGGCCCAGGCCGAGCTGACGGCACTGATGGTGCCGGTGCACCAGTGGCCCGCCATCCTGTTTGGCTTTGCCGCCGTCATCGCGGTGTGGAGCCTGCTGGCCTATGCCTTCAACTGGATTGGCCACCGCGTGCGCGTGCGCTTTGGCCTGACCGAGGAACTGCCCCACCACCCGCGCACCTGGGACCTGGTGCGTTTTGCCTTGCGCAAACTCGGACCTTGGCTGGTCGCGTTGATCTTCACCGTCTACCTGAGCTTTGCCCTGCCCCCCTCGCTGGGCAAGTCGATGGCCATGGTCCTGGCCTACGCACTGGTGGTAGGCACCTGTTTCTCGGCCATCTGCGTCATCGCCTTTTCGCTGCTCGACGGCCCGCACCGCCACCGCGCGCTGCACATCCTGCGTCACCAGGCCTTCCGCCCGCTGTGGCTAATCGGCAGTTTCGCCGCGTTCGGCGAGGCGATGAGCGACCCTCGCCTGACCGCCGCCCTGGGCAGCCACCTGGCCCACGCCCTGGCGACCTTGGCCAACGTGATCGCGGCATTGTGCACCGGGCTGTTCATCCTGCGCTTCCGACGCCCGATCGCCCACCTGATCCGTAACCAACCGCTGTCCCGGCGCCTGACCCGGCGCACCCTCAGCGATACCATCGAGATCCTCGGCAGCTTCTGGTTCATCCCGGCGCTGATCCTGGTGGCCATTTCGCTGTTCGCCACCTTCGTCTCGGCCGGCGACACCAGCACTGCCTTGCGCCAGTCGCTGATGTGCACCGTACTGGTGGTGGTATGCATGGTGCTCAACGGCCTGGTGCGCCGCCACGCGGCCAACCCGAAACGCGCCAACAAACGCCAGGCCGTCTACACCGAGCGACTGCGCAATTTCGGCTATGCCCTGGTGCATCTGTTCATCTGGCTGCTGTTCATCGAGCTGGGCCTTCGGGTGTGGGGCCTGTCGATGATCGGGTTCGCCGAGGGCGAGGGCCACGAGGTCAGCCTGCGCTTGCTGGGCCTGGCCGGTACGCTGATTGCCGCCTGGCTGGTCTGGATCCTGGCCGATACCGCCGTGCACCACGCGCTGGTACGCTCGCGCCGGGGCATGGCCAACGCCCGTGCACAAACCATGATGCCACTGATCCGCAACGTGATGTTCGTGGCCATTTTCATCATCGCGGTGATCGTGGCCCTGGCCAACATGGGCATGAACGTCACCCCGCTGCTGGCCGGTGCCGGTGTGATTGGCCTGGCCATCGGTTTTGGCGCCCAATCGCTGGTGGCCGACCTGATCACCGGGTTGTTCATCATCATCGAGGACTCGCTGGCCATCGATGACTACGTGGACGTCGGCGGGCACCTGGGCACCGTGGAAGGCCTGACCATCCGCACCGTGCGCCTACGGGACATCGACGGCATCGTGCACACCATTCCCTTCAGTGAGATCAAGAGCATCAAGAACTACTCGCGGGAGTTCGGCTATGCGATTTTCCGTGTGGCCATTCCCCACAGCATGAACATCGACCAGGCCATCAGCTTGATCCGCGAGGTAGGCCAGAAGCTGCGCAACGACCCGCTGATGCGCCGTAACATCTGGTCGCCGCTGGAGTTGCAGGGTGTCGAGAGCTTCGAGTCTGGCTCGGCGATTCTGCGGGCGCGGTTCAAGACCGCGCCGATCAAGCAGTGGGAAGTGTCGCGGGCATTCAACCTGGCGTTGAAACGGCAACTGGACGAGGCGGGGCTGGACCTGGCGACGCCGCGGCTGTCGGTACAGGTGGTGACGGCAGGCGGGGGTGGCGTCAGCGAGGCCAGCGCTTCCAGTTAGGGCCTGTTCGCGGGTAAACCCGCGAAAGGGCCACCGCCTACCCCGCCTGCGCCCGAATGCGAATCGCATCGTGGCGCCAATACTCCAGGTCACAGTCGATCAGGTGCCCATGCTGGTCACTGTTGACCCGGGTGATGTGCAGCCCCGGGCTGCCCGCGGACACTTTCAGCGCGCTGGCCGCATCCACTGGCAAGGCCGTTGGCAAGATCTCGAAGCAGACCTGCCCATAGCGGATCCCGTATACCCGCCCGTAGATTTCAGTGAGCGACTGGGCCAGGTCCTGCTCGAGGATATCGGGGAAGTACTTGGGGTTGAGGTAATGCTCGGCATACAGCACCGCACGCCCATCGATGCGCCGCAAACGGCAGATGCGCACCACACTGGACAACGCTGGCAAGCGCAAGCGGGCGCAGATGGCGGCCGATGCGGGCTGCAAGCGTGCCGACAACAACTGGGTTCGCGGCTCTCTGCCCTGCTCCCGCACCATGGCGTGGAAGTGGCTGCGTTCGATCAGGTCGTAGGTCAGTCGTTCCGGGGCGACGAACCAGCCGCGCCGCTCTTCCCGGTAGATCAGCCCCTGGGCTTCGAGCTGCACCAAGGCCTCGCGCAGGGTGATGCGGGTGGTGGCAAACACCTCGCTGAGCTTGCGTTCCGCCGGCAGCTTGCCACCCGGCGCCAGCAGGCCGTGCTCGATCTGCTCCTGCAGGGCGTGACAGATGGCTGTTACCGCACGCGGTGGCGTCGACTGCATCAAATGGTTACCTATCTGGACTAGTCCAGCCCCATAACAGGGCATCTGGAGAATAGTGCAAGCCTAGGCAGGGCTGATGAACATCCTGTGACAAAGGCTTTGACAGCGCGTTGCCAGATCCGGGCCAAGCCAGCAAATTCAGGGCCGCCATCTGGTCTACGCTGTAGTTCCAGGAAGCCACGCCAGCCCAAATCGGCCTTCCCCAACATCAAACTGTCACGCAAGCAGCCTACCTTGGCTCAAGGTTTGCTGACCTAGACCAACGGTCCTCAAGCACAGGTTTCACTCATAACAACGATCGCTTAAGCACTCACCCAAGGAGCTTCGGATGAAAAAGTTCTTCATGGCGTCACTGCTCGGTTCGGCCATCGCGTTTTGCACCTCGGCCATGGCCGCGGACCTCAAGGCCCTGGAAGAGGCCGCCCGCAAGGAAGGCACCGTCAACAGCGTGGGCATGCCCGATGCCTGGGCCAACTGGAAAGGCACCTGGGAAGACCTGGCCAGTAAGTACGGTCTCAAGCACAGCGACACCGACATGAGCTCGGCCCAGGAAATCGCCAAATTCGAAGCCGAAAAGGACAACGCCAGCGCCGACATTGGTGACGTCGGGGCCGCCTTCGGCCCCATCGCCACCACCAAGGGCGTAACCCAACCCTACAAACCAAGCACCTGGGACCAGGTACCGGAGTGGGCCAAGGACAAGGACGGCCACTGGGCCCTGGCCTATACCGGCACCATCGCGTTCATCATCAACAAGGACCTGGTGAAGGAAGGCGAACGCCCAACCTCCTGGCATGACCTGGAAAAAGGCAAGTACAAGGTCGCCATCGGCGACGTCGGTACCGCGGCCCAAGCGGCCAACGGCGTGCTGGCTGCGGCGATTGCCTACAAAGGCGACGAGAGCAATCTGGCCCCGGGCCTGCAACTGTTCACCAAGCTGGCCCAGCAGAAACGCCTGTCGCTGGCCAACCCGACCATCCAGACCCTGGAGAAGGGCGAGGTGGAAGTGGGCGTGGTATGGGACTTCAATGGTCTGAGCTACCGCGAGCAGATCGACCCCAAGCGTTTCGAAGTGCTGATACCGTCCGATGGCTCGGTGATTTCCGGCTACACCACGATCATCAACAAGTACGCCAAGCACCCCAACGCCGCCAAGCTGGCGCGTGAATACATCTTCAGCGATGCCGGGCAGATCAACCTGGCCAAGGGCCATGCACGGCCGATCCGTGCCGAGCACCTGAAGCTGCCGGAAGATGTGCAGGCCAAGTTGCTGCCGAACGAGCAGTACAAGGCGGCCCAGCCAATCAAGAACGCCGAGGCCTGGGAGGCGACTTCGAAGAAACTGCCGCAGATGTGGCAGGAACAAGTGATCATCGAGATGGAGTGAGGCACTCGCTGTCTGGGGCCGCTATGCGGCCCGTCGCGACGCACGGCCGCGCCCACAGGTCGTTGCGTCGCCCCAGCGGACGACGGGAAGCCTGTGGGAGCGGCGATCGGAGGGCATGGTCCTCCCCGGTCCCTTGCCTGGAGTGTTGAATGAACCACAACGTCATACTGGTCTTGCTCGACGGCCTCAACCATCAGGTGGCCTACCATGCCATGGGTCACCTGCATGCCTACGTCGAAGCCGACCGCGCCGCGCTGTACCGCGTGGAATGCGAGTTGCCCTCGCTGTCGCGGCCGTTGTACGAGTGCATCCTCACCGGTGTTCCGCCCATCGAGAGCGGCATCGTGCACAACAATGTCAACCGGCTGTCCAACCAGCGCAGTGTGTTCCACTATGCCCGCGAGGCGGGACTGGGCACGGCGGCGGCGGCCTACCACTGGATAAGCGAGCTGTACAACCGTTCGCCGTTCGACCCGCTGCGCGACCGCCACACCCATGCGCCGAAGCTGCCGATCCAGCACGGCCTGTTCTACTGGGCCGACCATTACCCTGACTCGCACCTGCTGGCCGACGCCGAGTACCTGCGCCGCCGCCATGCGCCCAACTTCCTGCTGGTGCACCCGATGAACATCGACGACGCCGGCCACCGCCATGGCCTGGACAGCAGCCAGTACCGTAACGCTGCCCGCTCGGCCGATATCCTGCTCGCCGACTACTTGCCACGCTGGCTCGAAGAGGGCTACCAGGTCGTGGTCACCGCCGACCACGGCATGAACAACGACCGCTCGCACAATGGCCTGCTGGCCGAGGAACGCGAAGTGCCGCTGTTCGTCTTCGGCGAAGCCTTCAGCCTCGACCCGGCGGCCAAGCCGCTGCAGACCGAGCTGTGCGGAACCCTCTGCGAACTGTTGGGTGCCCCCCACGACAAACCCGTGTGCCGGGAGCTTCTCAAGTGAATGCCAGCCATCGCGGTCGTTACCTGGCCCTGCTCTGCCTACTGCCGTTCGCCGTGTTCTTCATCGTGTTCCAGATCGCCCCGCTGGGCTGGGTCGCCCTCAACAGCGTGCAATCGGAAGCCGGCTGGGGGCTGGAGAATTTCAGCAAAGTGTTCGCGTCGAAGTTCTACCTGCAAGCATTGCAGCGCAGCCTGGAAATCAGCTTCTGGTCGAGCCTGTTCGGCATCGTTGTCGCTACACTCGGTGCCTACTCGCTGCGCCAGGTGGACTCGCGCCTGCGCGACTTCGTCAGCGCGTTCGCCAACATGACCAGCAACTTCGCCGGGGTACCCCTGGCCTTCGCCTTCATCATCCTGCTCGGCTTCAACGGTGCGCTGACACTGCTGCTCAAGCAGGTCGGGTTGCTCGAGGACTTCAGCATCTATTCCAAGAGCGGCCTGATCCTGGTGTACACCTACTTCCAGATCCCGCTGGGCGTATTGCTGCTCTACCCCGCCTTCGACGCCCTGCGCGAGGACTGGCGCGAATCGGCCGCGTTGCTCGGCGCCAGCCCCTGGCAGTACTGGCGACACATCGGCCTGCCAGTGCTGACCCCGGCACTGCTGGGCACCTTCGTCATTCTGCTGGCCAACGCCCTGGGCGCCTACGCCACGGTCTACGCCCTGACCACCGGCAACTTCAACGTGCTGCCGATCCGCATCGCGGCGCTGGTGGCCGGTGACATCACCCTCGACCCGAACCTGGCCAGTGCCCTGGCGATGGTGCTGGTGGGGCTGATGACCCTTGTGACCGTGGTCCATCAATGGCTGCTGAAAAGGAGCTACCATGCGCGCTGAATCTGCCCGCGGCAGCCTCTACCACCGCGTCGTGGTGTACCTGCTGTTTCTCATCCTGCTGCTGCCGCTGGCCGGCACCCTGCTCTACTCGCTGGCCACCAGCTGGTCGGCCAGCCTGCTGCCCAGTGGCCTGACCTTGAAGTGGTACGTGGCGCTGTGGAGCGAACCGCGTTTCCTGGCCGCCTTCGGCCAGTCGCTGCTGGTGTGCATCGGTGCGCTGGTGCTGTCGGTGGTGCTGATCCTGCCGCTGCTGTTCGTGGTGCATTACCACTTCCCCAAGCTCGACGCGCTGATGAACATCCTCATCCTGCTGCCGTTCGCGGTGCCGCCGGTGGTGTCTTCGGTGGGGCTGCTGCAGCTGTATGGCAGCGGGCCGATGGCGATGGTCGGCACGCCGTGGATCCTGATCGGTTGCTACTTCACCATCGCCCTGCCCTTCATGTACCGGGCCATCACCAACAACCTGCAGGCCATCAACCTGCGCGACCTGATGGACGCCGCGCAACTGCTGGGTGCCAGTACCTGGCAGGCGGCGTTCCTGGTAGTACTGCCGAACCTGCGCAAAGGCCTGATGGTGGCGCTGCTGCTGTCGTTTTCGTTCCTGTTCGGCGAATTCGTGTTCGCCAACCTGCTGGTGGGCACGCGCTACGAGACCTTGCAGGTATACCTGAACAACATGCGCAACAGCAGCGGCCATTTCAACAGCGCGCTGGTGATCTCGTACTTCGCCTTTGTGCTGGTACTGACTTGGGTCGCCAACCGACTGAACAAGGACAAAACCTGACATGAGCTTCGTCAGCGTACAGAAACTGCACAAAAGCTACGCCGGCAGCCCGGTGTTCCACGACATCGACTGCCAGATCGAACGTGGCGAGTTCGTCACCCTGCTCGGTCCGTCCGGATGCGGTAAGTCCACCCTGCTGCGCTGCATTGCCGGGCTGACCCCGGTGGACAGCGGCAAGATCCTGCTCGATGGCCAGGACCTGGTGCCCTTGAGCCCGCAGAAGCGCGGGATCGGCATGGTGTTCCAGAGCTATGCGTTGTTCCCCAACATGACCGTGGAGCAGAATGTCGCCTTCGGCCTGCGTATCCAGAAGGTCCGCGCCGAAGAAAGCCAGGCTCGGGTGCGCGAAGCCCTGGAGCTGGTGGAGCTGGGCAGTTTCGCCGGGCGCTACCCGCACCAGCTTTCCGGTGGTCAGTGCCAGCGTGTGGCCCTGGCCCGCTCGCTGGTGACCCGGCCGCGCCTGTTGCTGCTGGACGAACCGCTGTCGGCGCTCGATGCGCGCATCCGCAAGCACCTGCGCGAGCAGATCCGCGCCATCCAGCGTGAACTGGGGCTGACGACGATTTTCGTCACTCACGACCAGGAGGAAGCGTTGACGATGTCTGACCGCATCTTCCTGATGAACCAGGGGCGCATCGTCCAGAGCGGCGATGCCGAGACCCTTTACACCGCGCCGGTGGACCTGTTCGCCGCCGGCTTCATTGGCAATTACAACCTGCTGGACGCCGACAGCGCCAGCCGCCTACTGCAGCGCCCGGTGAACAGCCGCCTGGCGATCCGTCCGGAGTCCATCACCCTGGGCACAGATGGCGATCTGGACGGCGAGGTACGCAGCCACAGCCTGCTCGGCAATGTGATCCGCTACCGGGTCCAGGTACGCGATGTGGAGCTGGTGGTGGACGTGCTCAATCGTTCGTCGGCGGATCTGCATGCCGACGGCCAGCGTGTTTCGCTGTCGATCGACCCCACGGCGCTGCGCGAAGTGGCCTAGGAGATTACCGCTATGGCATTGGCAATTTTCGATCTGGACGAAACCCTCATCCACGGCGACTGTGCGTCGCTATGGAGCGAGCAGATGGCCCGCCTCGGCTGGGTCGACGGCACGTCGTTCCTCAAGCGCGACCATGAACTGATGGAGGCTTACGGCAAAGGCCACCTGGCGATGGAGGACTACATGGCCTTCAGCCTGGAGCCGATTGCCGGACGCACCCTGGAAGAGGTCGAGCACCTGGTCGAGCCTTGGGTCGAGGACGTGATTGAGCCGATCATCTTCGGCGATGCGTGCCGCTGCATTGCCGAGCACCGCAAGCGTGGCGACCGTATTCTCATCATCTCCGCCTCGGGCACCCATCTGGTCGGGCCGATTGCGGCGCGGCTGGGGGTAGACGAATACCTGGCGATCGAACTGGAGGCGGTGAACGGGGTGTATACCGGCAAGACCCATGGGGTGCTGACCTACCGCGAGGGCAAGATCACGCGGCTGCTGGAGTGGCTGGACCAGGAGCAGGAGAATCTTGAAGGAGCGACGTTCTATTCAGACTCGCGCAACGATTTGCCGCTGCTGCTGAAGGTGGACTACCCGCACGTGGTGAACCCGGACTCGGTATTGCGGGAGCATGCCCAGACCAATGGCTGGCCGGTACTGAGCTGGGCCTGAAGCGCCAGGTGAGCTGTACCAGCTTCCTCGCGGTGGAACCCGCTCCCACAGGGACCGCAGTTTATCCTGTGGGAGCGGGCTTACCCGCGAAAGGGCAGAGCCTGCTTAGGCCAGGCTTGGGTCGATCACCATGACCAGCTTGCCCGATACCTGGTTGCTCTCAAGCTCGGCATAGGCCGCCTGGGCAAACTCCACGGGGTAGGTGTCGACCAGTTGCGGCGACAACCGTTTTTCGGCAAACAGCGGCCACACCTGCTGTTGCAGCTCACGCAGCAGCTCGGCCTTGAAGCCATCGTCCCGGTTACGCAGCGTGGAACCGGTGATCTGCAGACGCTTGCCCAGCACCAATGCCAGGTCGAACTCGACCTTGCGCCCGCCCATCAGGCCAATGATCACCCATCGACCATCGCGGGCCAGCAGCTTCTGGTTCAACTCCCCATAGCTGGCGCCCACCGGGTCGAGGATCACATCGAACGGCCCGAAGCCTTCCAGGTCTTCCAGGTTCGCGTTGCGCACGACGCCACCTGCAGCGCCCAGCGCCTGGCAATAGGCCAGGCGGTCCTGGGAGCCAACGCTGACCCAGACAGGGTTGCCGAACGCCTTGCCCAACTGGATTGCCGCCGAACCCACACCACTGGCCCCGGCGTGCACCAGCACCTTCTCACCGGCCTTGGCCGCACCGAGCTGGAAGATGTTCAGCCAGGCCGTGGCGTACACCTCGGGTAGGGCCGCCGCCTCATGCAGGCTCAGGCCCTCGGGTACCGGCAGCACATGGCGGGCATCGACCACCACTTCCTCGGCCATCGCACCACTGGCCAACAGCGCGCAGACCCGGTCACCGATGCGCCAGTCGGCGCCGGCACCCACTTCCTCGATCACACCCGAGCACTCCAGGCCCATGTAGGGGCTGGCGCCTGGCGGTGGCGGGTAAAGACCTTTCATTTGCAGCAAATCGGCTCGATTCAGCCCCGCAGCGGCCACGCGAATACGTACCTGACCGGCGTCACAGGTCGGGCGCTGCGCCTCGACCCAGGCCACATGTCCGTCAACGCCTTGCAATGCCTTCACAGTGCCTCCATAGTTGAATCATATGACTGAGCCTGGGCAAGCATTTCCCAGGCTTTTTGCAGTATGCGTCCGGCTCTGATGGAACCGGCGAACGGAAAAGACGGCCTACTATGCGTGATCAATTGCCTCCACGTCGAATCAGCATGAAGCATTTCCTTCCAAGCACCGCCCTGGCCCTGATGATTGGCCTGGGTAGCCTTACGCTCGGCGGCAATGCGGCGGCCGCCAACAAGTGGGACAGCCTGCAGCCGGACCGCGACGAAATCGTCGCCAGCCTCAACGTGGTGGAGCTGCTCAAGCGGCACCATTACAGCAAACCGCCACTGGACGATGCCCGCTCGGTCATCATCTATGACAGCTACATCAAGCTGCTGGACCCTGCGCGCAGCTACTTCACCGCGGCCGATATTGCCGAATTCGACAAATGGAAAACGCAATTCGACGATTTCCTCAAGAGCGGCAACCTCGACCCAGGCTTCACCATCTACAAGCGTTACCTGGACCGCGTGAAACAGCGTCTGGACTTCGCCCTGGCCGAACTGGCCAAAGGTGTCGACAAGATGGACTTCACTGCCAACGAATCCTTGCTGGTCGATCGCAAGGATGCACCGTGGCTGAAGAACCAGGCCGAGCTCGATGACCTGTGGCGCAAGCGCGTGAAAGACGAAGTGCTGCGCCAGAAAATCGCCGGCAAGGATCCCAAGCAGATCCAGGAAACCTTGACCAAGCGTTACAAGAACCAGTTGGCGCGTCTGGATCAGACCCGTGCCGAAGATATCTTCCAGGCCTACATCAATACGTTCGCCCAGTCCTACGACCCGCATACCAACTACCTGTCGCCGGACAACGCGGAGAACTTCGACATCAACATGAGCCTGTCGCTCGAAGGCATCGGTGCGGTGCTGCAAAGCGACAACGACCAGGTCAAGATCGTGCGCTTGGTACCGGCTGGCCCCGCGGCCAAGACCAAGCAGGTGGCCCCGGCCGACAAGATCATCGGCGTAGCACAGGGCAACAAGGAAATGGTCGACGTGGTCGGCTGGCGCCTGGACGAAGTGGTCAAGCTGATCCGTGGCCCGAAAGGCTCGGTGGTGCGCCTGGAGATCATCCCGGCCAGCAACGCGCCTAACGACCAGACCAGCAAGATCGTTTCGATCACCCGCGAGGCGGTCAAGCTCGAGGAGCAGGCGGCGAAGAAGTCGGTGCTCAAGCTCAAGCAGGACGGTCGTGAGTACAAACTGGGCATCATCGAGATCCCAGCGTTCTACCTGGACTTCAAGGCCTACCGCGCAGGCGACCCCGAGTACAAGAGCACCACGCGCGACGTGAAGAAACTGCTCACCGAACTGCAGAAAGAGAAAGTCGACGGCGTGGTCATCGACCTGCGCAACAACGGCGGTGGCTCGTTGCAGGAAGCCACCGAGCTGACCAGCCTGTTCATCGAGAAAGGCCCGACCGTGCTGGTGCGTAACAGTGACGGCCGCGTCGATGTGCTCGAGGACGAGAACCCAGGTGCCTTCTACAAAGGCCCGCTGGCGCTGCTGGTCAACCGGCTGTCGGCCTCGGCCTCGGAGATTTTCGCCGGCGCCATGCAGGACTACCACCGTGCGCTGATCATCGGCGGCCAGACCTTCGGCAAAGGCACGGTACAGACCATCCAGCCGCTCAACCATGGCGAGCTCAAGCTGACCCTGGCCAAGTTCTACCGGGTTTCCGGGCAGAGCACCCAGCACCAGGGCGTGCTGCCGGACATCGACTACCCGTCGATCATCGACACCAAGGAAATCGGCGAGAGCGCCCTGCCCGAGGCTATGCCGTGGGACACCATCCGTCCGGTGGTCAGGCCTGCTGCCGACCCGTTCAAGCCGTTCCTGTCCCAGCTCAAGGCGCAGCATGAAGCACGCAGCGCCAAGGATGCGGAGTTCACCTATATCCGTGACCGCCTGGCGCTGACCCAGAAGCTGATGAACGAGAAAACCGTCAGCCTCAACGAGCAGACACGCCGTGCCCGCCACGACGAGATCGAGGGCAAGCAACTGGCGCTGGAGAACATCCGCCGCAAGGCCAAGGGTGAGGAACCGCTCAAGGAGCTGAAGAAAGAGGATGAAGACGCCCTGCCGGCCGAGGAGGAGAACACCAAGCCGGAAGATGACGCCTACCTGTCCGAAACCGGTCGCATCCTGCTCGACTACCTGAGCCTGAGCTCGGCGGTGGCCAAGCACTGAGGGAACGATGCGGTAATGGCAGAATAATGCGACCTGTCATTAAACAGTCATCGGGTTGTCGTGAAATAAGAGGGCCGGGCGTGAAAACGTCCGGCCCTTTCACTTTCAGGAAACCGTCATGACCGTCGCCGAACAGCTCAGTGCCTTGAGCGCCATCTTGGCTCATCGCAGTATTCACAGCCTGTTCCAGCCGATCATCAGCCCCAACGATGGACGCATTTTCGGTCACGAGGCCTTGAGCCGTGGCCCGTCCAACAGCCCGCTGCATTCGCCCCTTAACCTGTTCACCATCGCCCGCCAGGCAGGCCGCCTGACCGAGTTGGAAGCCACCTGCCGGGAAAGCGCCTGCCGCCGCTTCAGCGAGCAGAACCTTGAAGGCAAGTTGTTCCTGAACATCTCGCCGGAGTCACTGCTTGAACCGCACTACCCGTCCGGCCGTACCCTCAAGCTGCTGGAACAGCTGGGGCTGTCGCCCAGCCGGGTCGTGATCGAGTTGACCGAGCAAACGCCCACCGATGACTTCCAGCTGCTGTTCAATGCACTGCACCATTACCGCGACATGGGCTTTTCCATTGCCCTGGACGACCTCGGGGCCGGTTATTCGAGCCTGCGGTTGTGGTCGGAACTGCGCCCGGACTACGTCAAGATCGACCGCCATTTCATCGACGGTATCCACTGCGACCCGCTAAAGCGCGAATTCGTCGGTTCGATTCTGCAAATCGCCCGCGCCTCGAAGGCGCAGGTGATCGCCGAGGGTATAGAACTGGCCGAAGAGCTGGCGGTGTTGATGGAGATGGGGGTGGACCTGGTGCAGGGGTATCTGTTGGGGAGACCGCTGGAGTTTGGGATGAAGGACAACCTGCCGGTGCCCTTGCACACGCGCCCGAGCGAACGCCCCAGCGTGAGCCTGAATGCGACGGTTGGGCAGATGCTCGATGCGTTCCGCCGCCATGCCCACCTTGAAACACTGGCGGTGCTCGATGGGGATGGCAAACCCTGCGGCCAGATTCATCGCAGTGTGATGTCGGTACCGACGATAGCGCCAGTACCGATACCTCACGCCTCTTCGGGGTAAGCGTACTCGAACACCCGAACCACCTCCGAGGCATGCCAGGAGGCTGCCTCCATCCCATCTACCGGTCCGGAAAACCGCCCCAGGCGCTCGACGCATTCGAAGAACCCGGTACGCGGCAGTCGGCTGGCGCCCTGGCTGATCACCAGCGAGCTGCGCAGCGGCTGCTCGGCGCGAGCATCCAGCACGGCCAGGTACTCGAGCGCGGCGGTCAGTGTCTGCATGGCCGGGCTGGGCAATTGCAGGCGCTCGATCAGGGCGCGGTAGGTGAGCAAGTGGCGCTGTCGTCGGGCCAGGTCAAGCTCGCTCAGCAGGTGATCCCAATTCTGGCGGCTGATCCTGACCTGACTCATGATGGCTCGCTCCAGCCGGCCACCCCCAGATGCCAGGCCAGAGCGCGGCGAATCGCAGCGTCTGGCTGGCGCTCTCCCGACTCGATCATGGCCAGATACGCCGGACTGACGCCGACATTACGGGCCAACTGCTCAGGTGCCAGGCCCTTGGCCTGGCGCAACTGGGCAACCTCACTGAAATCCGGCAGCCTGGCGCTCGGTTTGTCGTCCTCGCTGGCTGCGACGCTGGCGACCGCTGGCGCCTGCCCGGCGGCCTTGAGCAGCGCCTGATACTGCTCCCATGGAACGACTGCGTACTCGGGCTGACCGTCCCGGCTGATAACCTGAATACCCATTACAACCCCCTCACGTAGGATTACGGCATGTAATCCGTAGGCATAATCCTTATGCCAATTATATTACCAAGCTTGGGAGTCTGTGCAGATCAGGTTGATTTCAGTGCTTATTCCGTTCTAGGCGCAGCGCTTGCGGGGTATCTGGCAAGCGTTCGAGCACCCTCAGGCGCTCGGGTGACTGGCTGTCACGCCAGGCCTTGAAGCGTGCCAGCTCATCGGCCACGGTCTTGAGCACCCAGCCCAGCACGGCGATGTCGTCGAGAAAACCCACGCCCAGCAGCCAGTCCGGAATGGCATCGATAGGGCTGACGAAGTACAGCAGCCCCGCCACCACCGTGACCAAAGCCCTGGGACTGATAGCGCGATACTCGCCGCGCCACCAGGCCAGGCACAGCGACTGCAAGAGTTTGACGTCCTCACGCAATTGCCCCAGGCGCGGCCCCTTCCGGGCCACGGCGAACAGCAGCGCAGGTAACCGGCCACGGCTGAGCAGGCGCTCGGCCAGGGGCAGGAAACGGGCGAAATTCCAAGGTTCGCTCATGGAGCCTCCAACAGCGAATGGGTTATCCACATTTATTGTGGATAACCTTGTGAACAGGGCGAAGTTTCCGACGTCAGGTGCCCATGAGGCAAGGGCGGCACTCAGATCGGGCGTTTTTTACACAGTCGTTTCAGATCCGCAAACGATTTGCGTCAGACGCATCCCACTTCGTTCCCTCGCCTTTGCTCGGACCGTTCACCCGGCACGAGGTTCGCCCCCACTCAAACGAAAACGCCCCGTCAGGACGGGGCGTTGTTCGTAGCGCGAAGGCTCTTACTTGGCAGGCTCTTCAGCCGGAGCTTCCGGAGCCTCGCCTTGCGGCTGGTTCTGGTCCTTGATGCCGAGCAGTTCGAGGTCGAACACCAGCACCGAGTTGGCCGGGATCAGCGGGCTCGGGCTCTGTGCGCCGTAAGCCAGCTCAGCCGGGATGAACAGCTTGTACTTCTCGCCGACGTGCATCAGCTGCAAGCCTTCGACCCAACCTGGGATCACGCCGCTGACCGGCAGATCGATGGGGCTGCCACGCTCGACGGAGCTGTCGAACACCTTGCCGTCGATCAGCTTGCCTTCGTAGTGGACAGTAACCACATCGGTCGGCTTGGGCTGCGGGCCATCGGCTTTCTTGACCACTTCGTACTGCAGGCCGGAAGCGGTGGTGATTACGCCTGGCTTCTTGCCGTTCTCTTCGAGGAATTTCTTGCCAGCGGAGGCAGCTTCTTCACTGGCCTTGGCCAGGCGCTCTTCGGCGCGCTTCTGCAGCGCGGTGAAGGCTTCTACCAGCTCTTCGTCCTTGATGCGCTGCTCTTTCTTGCCGACGGCGTCTTCGATGCCGAGGGCAACGGCTTTCGAATCAAGGTCTTCCATGCCTTCCTGAGCCAGGCTCTTGCCCATGTTCAGGCCGATACCGTAGGAGGCTTTTTGTGCCGGAGTCTTCAGCTCGGGCGTGCTGGCCTGCTGGTCGCAGCCAGCCAGTACCAGGCCTACCAGGGCAACCGCAGCCGCCAGACGATGCTGTTTCATGCTATTTCCTTGTTCATGCGCCATGAGGGCAATCAGGGTAAAGCCGCGAGCTTAGCAGGCGGCCATGACCAATGGCTACCGGCATAAGAGCGGGTTTGGCCTTGGAAGTTCAGTGATTAAAAACATCTTCATCATGGGGGTGCGGTAAATGGCCAGTATTGACCCGTTGCACCGGTTCTGCCGGATTTTTATGGCGATATGTTTCCAGGGTTTCCGAGAGTGCTCGTCATCGGATCTGTAAGAGGGTTTGGTGCATCCGGATAACCGTAGGAGCGAGCGTTGCTCGCGATGCGCCGCCCCGGCGGCGCTCGATCTCAATGACGCTCAATACCTCCCGGCAAGCCTCAGGGATACTCACCCTCCCGATACTGCCCCGCCACCTCTCGCAACACCTCGCATACCCACTGCCCCGGCAGGCTCTGCGGCAAGGCGGCATTACGGCAGATGCCCACCGAGCCGCCCGGCTCGCGCACGCCCAGGTCGAGTTCGACCAGTTCGCCACGGCGCAGGTCAAGCAATACCGCATCGCGCGGTGCCACCCAGACCGCATCGCTACCCAGCAGATAACGCCGACTCAGCGCCAGCGACAGGGCTTCCAGGCGCTGGGCCGGCATCTGGATGCCGCATTGCACGAACAGGCTGTCGGCGTGCTGGCGGATGGTCGTGCCTGCCGGCGGCAACACCAAGGGATAACGCCCGACCTGCGAGCGCTCCAGCGGGGCTGTAGCCAATAGCGGATGGCCGGGCCGCACCACCAGGCTCATCGACTCGCTGTACAGATGCTCGAACGACAAGCCCTGGATCTGCGGGCTGTCGGTCATGCGCCCGACCACCAGTTCCAGCTCGCCCAGGTGCAATTGCCCCAGCAATTGCGCGCTGACCCCGGTAACCACGCTGATCACCAGCGCCTCGTGCCGCTGATGCAACCGGCACAGCACTTCGGGCATCAACAGCCCTTCGACCGTGGACAAGACGCCGATGCGCACCTGCGAAGGTGCCCGCGCCTCACCGCGAAGGCTGCTAACCCCATCGCGCAACGCCTGCACGCTGGGGCCTGCGTAACGCATGAAGCGTGCGCCGGCCGGTGTCAGTTCGACGCCCTGGCGGCTACGTTCGAACAACCGCGTTTCAAGCAGGTCTTCGAGCTCCTTGAGGGTTTTGGAGATCGCCGGCTGACTGATGGCCAGAATGTCGGCAGCCCTGGCCAGGCTGCCTTGACGGGCAATCTCCAGGAAACACAGCAGGTGGCGGTACTTGATGCGGGTATCGAGGTTCATGCGGCAAGCTTACCGCATTGACGAACGTAGATAACCCGCGAACGCCCCAGCGCAGCCAGCAATCGACCGTCAGGCCACCGCCAACTCCACCGCCTCACCGTTCAAGCGTGCCGGCCATACCCGCAACCGCTGGTCGTCGTCTTCCAGGCATCTACCGCTTTTCAAGCTGAAATGCTGCTTGTACAACGGTGCCGCCACCACCAACTCCCCCTGCAGGCTACCCACCAGTCCGCGGCCGATGATGTTGGCCCCGGAACGTGGGTCGCGGTTGTCCACGGCGTACAACGTCTGTACCTGGCCTGGCAGATAGAACAGCGCCACCTGGGCTCCGTCGAACCACACCACAACGCCGGAATCGGCGACCAGGTCATTGGCCTGGCAGACCGTTTGCCAGTTCGGTTGCTTGGCGACAGCAGCATTGGACAGGTTCATCAGACAGCCTCCTCGGCGGTGGGGATCAAATGCAACGGTGCGGCAGGCCGGCGCTGATCGCGTTCACGAACGAAATGCACGTCCGGGTCGGGCCGCTGGTCGTTGACGAAGGTACGGAAGCGCTTGAGCTTTTCGGGGTCGTTCAGGGCGTTGGCCCATTCGCACTCATACTGGTCGACCACATGCTGCATCTGCGCCTCCAGCTCGGCGGCCAGCCCCAGGCTGTCGTCGAGAATCACCTGCTTGAGGTAGTCCAGGCCGCCTTCCAGACTTTCGCGCCACACCGAAGTGCGCTGCAACTTGTCGGCGGTGCGAATGTAGAACATCAGCACGCGGTCGATCAGGCGCACCAATGTCTCGTCGTCGAGGTCGGTGGCGAACAGCTCGGCATGACGTGGTCGCATGCCGCCGTTGCCGCAGATGTATAGGTTCCAGCCCTTGTCGGTGGCGATCACGCCGATGTCCTTGCTCTGCGCTTCGGCGCATTCGCGGGTGCAGCCGGACACTGCGAACTTGAGCTTGTGCGGCGATCGCAGGCCTTTGTAGCGGTCTTCCAGGCGCAGCGCCATGCCCACACTGTCCTGCACGCCATACCGGCACCAGGTGCTGCCGACGCACGACTTCACCGTACGGGTCGACTTGCCGTAGGCATGGCCGGTCTCGAAGCCGGCGTCGATCAGCTCGCCCCAGATCAGCGGCAGTTCGTGCAACTGGGCACCGAACAGGTCGATACGCTGGCCGCCGGTGATCTTGGTGTAGAGGTCGTATTTCTTCGCCACCTGGCCAATCACGATCAGCTTGTCGGGGGTGATCTCGCCGCCCGGGATGCGCGGTACCACCGAGTAGGTGCCGTTCTTCTGCATGTTGGCCATGAAGGTGTCGTTGGTGTCCTGCAGCGGCACCAGGGCCGGGTCCATGATCGGCTGGTTCCAGCAGGAAGCGAGAATCGAGCCCACCGTCGGCTTGCAGATGTCGCAGCCGACAGGGCCCTTGCCATGGCGTTCGAGCAACTCATTGAAGGTGCGGATACCTTCGACGCGGACCAGACCGTAAAGCTCCTGGCGGGTGTAGGCGAAGTGCTCGCACAGACGCTTGTCGACGGTGACGCCACGGGCAGTCAACTCATGCTCGAAGACCTGCTTGAGCAGGGCCGCGCAGCCGCCACAACCGGTCGCAGCCTTGGTGCAACCCTTGAGGGCAGCCAGGTCGCTACAGCCGCTGTCGATGGCTGCGCAGACCGCGCCCTTGCTGACATTGTGGCAGGAACAGATCGTCGCGCTGTCAGGCAAGGCGTCGGCCCCAAGCGCTGGGGCGCCGGCACTTTGCGGCAGGATCAAGCCCGCGGGGTCCGCTGGCAGGGCAATGCCGTTCTGGGCGTATTGCAACAGGGTGTCGTAGTAACTGTTGTCGCCAACCAGCACCGCGCCGAGCACGCGCTTACCACTGGCATCGACCACCAGACGGCGGTAGGCGGCGGTGGCCTCGTCGATGAAGCGGTAGCTGCGCGACCCTGGGGTGGCGCCGTGGGCATCGCCGATGGAGCCGACATCGACCCCCAGCAGCTTGAGCTTGGTCGACATATCGGCACCGCCGAACTCGGCGGCCGCCTCACCGGTGAGCAGCGCCGCCAGATTACGGGCCATGCTGTAACCGGGGGCAACCAGACCGAAGATGCTGCCATTCCACGAAGCGCACTCGCCGATGGCGAAGATGCGCGGGTCGCTGGTGCGGCAGTGGCTGTCGATCACTACCCCACCGCGTGGGGCGATCTCGAGGCCACAGGCCCGCCCCAGGGCATCTTGCGGGCGGATACCAGCAGAAAATACGATCAGGTCGGTTTCCAGGTGTTCCCCACCATCGAAGTTCATCCGGTAGCGATAAGCCTCGCCGGCGCTGATCGACTGGGTGGCACGGGACAGGTGCACGCCCACGCCCAACGCTTCGATCCGTGCCTTGAGCGCAGCACCGCCCTCGCCGTCCAGTTGCACCGGCATCAACCGTGGGGCGAACTCGACAACATGGGCTTCCAGGCCCAGTGACTTGAGTGCATTGGCCGCTTCCAGGCCAAGCAGGCCGCCCCCCACCACCACGCCACGACGGGCACCGCTGGCGGCGGCTCGAATGGCGTCCAGGTCGTCGAGGGTGCGATAGACCAGTCGAGCATTGCCGCTGGAACCTTCGATCGGTGGCACGAAGGGATACGAGCCCGTGGCCAGGACCAGGTGGTCGTAGCCGTAACGGCCTTCGGCGGTGACCACTTCGCAGCGTTCGCGGTCGATCTGCAGCACCGCCTCGCCCAGATGCAGGTGCACACCGTTGTCGCCGTAGAACCCGTGTTCGCACAGGGCCAGGGTTTCGGCACAGCTGCCGCCGAAGTACTCGGACAGGTGCACACGGTCGTATGCACGCTGGCGCTCTTCGCCGAACACCCGCACCTCGAAGCGCGCCAGGGCGCCACGTTCGATCAGTTGCTCGACGCAGTGATGGCCGACCATGCCGTTGCCGACAATCACCACTCGCTCTCGTTGCCCGCCGTTCGCTGTTGCGTTCATAGCCGATCCTCGATCAAAAAAAAAGCGCCTGGAGCCGAAGCTCCAGGCGCCTTTGCCTGTACTCATCACGGTGGGCCCCTGATTGATCGCCGTTGATCAGTGGGGCATGTTGTGAAACGGATGTAGCAGGGAGTGTGCCAAATGCTGCTGGACCACTGCCGATGGGGTGACTGCGCTGGATTCATCGCCGTCAAGCCGGCGCCCACAGGTTCGGTGCGGTCTTCGCAGGCGCCGGCTTGCCGGCGATAAGGCATTGAAAACCGCACCACCGAAGTGCATCCCTCACCATCCCGGTGCAATCAATACACATCTCGCCGGTAGCGCTTGGCCTTGCTCAACGCTTCAACGTAAGCCTCCGCCGCCTCGTTGCTCATCTGGCCATGCACCGCCACGACCTCGCGCAGGGCGCCGTCCACATCCTTGGCCATACGCTGGGCATCGCCACACACATAGAAGTACGCCCCTGATTCAAGCCAGCGCCACACCTGCGCGCCTTGCTCACGCAGACGCTGTTGCACGTAGATCTTTTCGGCCTGGTCGCGGGAGAACGCGGTGTCCAGACGCAGATGCCCGGCTGCCACCCAGGCCAGCAGTTGCTCCTTGTAATAGAAATCACTGGCGGCGTACTGCTCGCCGAAGAACAGCCAGTTTTCGCCACAGGCACCGCGAGCCTCACGCTCTTCCAGAAACGCCCGGAACGGTGCGATGCCGGTACCGGGGCCGACCATGATCACAGGCGCGTTGTCGTCCTCCGGCAGGCGAAAGTGCTTCGATACCTGCGGGAAAATCGCCACCTTCAAGGTGTCCGCGCGGTCGGCGAGAAAAGCCGAGCAAACGCCCTTGCGCTGACCATAGCGTACGGTCGAGACGGTCAGGTGCACCTGATCGGGGTGAGCGGACGGGCTCGAGCTGATCGAATACAGGCGCGGTTGCAGTGGTTTGAGCAACTCAAGCCAGCTGGCCAGCGGTAAGTCCTGAGGATACTCGCGCAGCACATCGGCCAACTGCCGGCCCCACAGCCACTCCTGCAATTCGGCCTTGTGCTCCGGTTGCAACAGACGCTGCAAGGCCGGCTGGTGGCGACCGAATACCTGCAACTGCTGCGGCGTGACCCGCGCGATCTCCAGGTGCTGCGCCAGGGCCTCAACCAAGGGCATGGCGGGCTTCCCGTTGAGTTCGACCAACGCCTGGCCATCGAGGTGCATCAACGCCAAGAGCTCTTCGACCAATGCCGGGCAGTTGCGTGGCCACACCCCAAGGGCATCACCGGCCTCATAGGTGAAGCCACTGCCAGCGAGGTCGAATACCAGCTGACGGGTTTCCTTGCTGGCTCCTGGGGCATTGAGCACGCGGTTTTCGAGTAGGGTCGCCGACCATGGTCGTTGCTTGCTGTAGAGCGGCGCCGGCAGGGCTTCCCTGGCTGGTTCGAGCGTGGTGGCAGGCCCGAGCTCGGGCAGCAAGGCTTGGAGCCAGTTGGCGAAGGTTTCGTCGAAATCCGGCTCGCAGTCGACACGCGGCAACAGGCGTCGGCCGCCCAGCTCGGCAAGGCGCTGATCGAGCTTGCGGCCAAACCCGCAGAACTGGTCGTAGCTCGAGTCTCCGAGGGCCAGCACGGCATAGGGCAGATCGGCGCAATGCCCCCCCTCTTCGCCTTGCAACGCATTCCAGAACGCAGTACCGGTATCGGGCGCATCACCGTCGCCGAACGTGCTGGCAATCAGCACAACGCTCGCAGCGCCCTGCAACTGCCGTGGGGTGACCGCCTCCATGCAGTTCAACTGCACCGCCAGGCCGGCGCTGCGCAAGTGCCCAGCGCAACGCTCGGCCAGGGCTTCACCATTGCCGGTCTGCGATGCCCACAGCACTTGGTGCCGGGGGACATCGACCTGCGCAGGCGCCGACTGGGCGTAAAGCCCCGCCAGCAGCCCATCGACGAACAAACGTTGGGCCGCCGCCAGCGGCGCGTTGGCTGGCAGGCACGGCACCCCTTCAATGCGCGCCTGGTCCAGGCCGAGCAGGAAACCTTGCAAGTAGTGGCGCTCATCGTCGGCCAGAACCGGGGCAGGCAGCGCATCCAGGCCAAGCAGACGGGACAGCGTGGCGGTCGGCATGGTGGCGGGCTCCGAAGTGCGGGTGGCGGCGCCCAGGTCGAGGGCGTCGATGCGTTCACCGGCGACCCGCTCCAGGGCCACCGCGCAATGCTTGAAGGCCGGCTGCAGCGACAGGGGGTCGACCGCATCACAGGTCACGGCATTGATTGCCAAGTGCTCGCCGAACACATCGTTCCAGTGGAATGGCGCGAAACAATTGCCAGGCATGACCCGGTCACTGACCCGTGCGGGCAACACGGCTTGGCCACGGCGCGAGCGGATCGCCACTGGGTCCTTGTCGCGAATGCCCAGGCGCTCGGCATCTTCCGGATGCAGCTCGACGAAGGGGCCGGGCTCCAGCTTGTTCAGCGCCGGCACCTTGCCGGTCTTGGTCAGCGTGTGCCACTGGTGCTGCACGCGCCCGGTGTTGAGCACCAGGGGATAATCGGCATCCGGCAGCTCTGGTGCCGGCAGCCACGGCCTGGCGAAGAAACGCGCCTTGCCGCTGGGGGTAGGAAAAGCCAGTGCGGGGCGCAGGCCTTCGGCGTCGCTCACCAGGTGCTGGCTTCGACCGTAATTGAGGTAGCGCACTGGGCTGCGATCGCCCTCGTCGCCTGGCGCGCAGGGCCACTGGCGGGGGCTATGGCGCAGTTCGGGGTAGCCGATACCCCGCAGGTCGTAGCCTGTGGTGGGGTTCCAGAACTGGCGGATCTCCTCGTATACCGACTCGGCGTCGCGGTAGTCGAAGGCATGGGCATACCCCATGGCGCAGGCCACCCGGGCGATGAGTTGCCAGTCGGGCAAGCTCTGCCCCGGCGGCTCGACAGCGCGAGGCATGAGGGTAAGGTTGCGCTCGCTGTTGATCATCACACCCTCGCCTTCGGCCCAGAGCGCGGCAGGCAGGAGAATGTCGGCGTAGCGGTTGGTCTCGGTGTCGAGAAAGGCATCCTGGCTGATGACCAGTTCAGCCTGGCGCAGGCCCTCGATGACTTGCTGGCGATTGGCGACACTGGCCACGGGGTTACTGCAGATGATCCAGCAGGCTTTCACCTCGCCAGCCTTCATCTGCTCGAACAATGCCACCGTGCCCTCTGCACCTTCGCTGCGCAGGCTGCCTGGGGCCAGGCCCCATTGGTGCTCGACAAAGGCCCGATCCGCATCCACCAGTGCCGAGCGCTGCCCCGGCAGGCCCGGCCCCATGTAGCCCATCTCGCGGCCCCCCATGGCATTGGGCTGCCCGGTCAAGGAGAACGGCCCGCTGCCTGGACGACAGATGGCGCCAGTGGCCAGGTGCAGATTGCACAGGGCATTGCTGTGCCAGGTGCCGTGGACACTCTGGTTCAGGCCCATGGTCCAGCAACTCATCCATTCCCCGGCCGAGCCGATCCACTCGGCGGCCTGACGAATATCGGCTTGCGCCAATCCGGTGATGGCGGCAACGCGCTCGGGGCTGTAGTCCTCGAGGAAATCGGGCATTTCGTCCCAACCCTCGGTATGGCGGGCGATGAAATCCGGGTCGGTATGACCATTGCGGTGCAGCAGATGCAGCAGGCCATTGAGCAGCGCCATGTCGCTGCCGGGACGCACTTGCAGGAACAGGTCGGCCTTGTCGGCAGTGGCCGTGCGGCGTGGGTCGACCACGATCAGCTTGGCCCCGGCCTTGACGCGGTCAAGCAGGCGCAGGAACAGAATCGGGTGGCAGTCGGCCATGTTCGCGCCGATCACCAGGAACACTTCGGCATGCTCGAAATCCTGGTAACTGCCGGGCGGGCCATCGGCGCCGAGCGAAAGCTTGTAGCCGCTGCCGGCGCTGGCCATGCACAGGCGCGAGTTTGATTCGATATGGCGGGTGCGGATAAAACCCTTGGCCAATTTATTGGCCAGGTACTGGGCTTCCAGCGACATTTGCCCAGAGACGTACAGTGCCACGGCATCGGCGCCGTGCTGGTCGATGATGCCACGCAAACGCCCGGCGGCTTGTTCGATGGCGAGGTCCAGAGGGGTGCGGGCTGGCTCCTGGTTGCGCTGCTGGCGCACGAAGGCCTCCTCCATACGCCCGGCAGCGTTCAGCGGCACATGGGCGGTGAGGCCCTTGGTGCACAGACGACCGAAATTGCTGGGGTGCAGCTTGTCGCCACTGACCTTGCCGACCTTGCCATTGGCCACGCTCAACACAATGCCGCAGCCGACGCCGCAATACGGGCAGACACTGCGTACTTCGCTGCGGGTCATGGGTAGTCTCCTGTAGGCAGAAACGAAAAAGGCGCCGGCTGCCCCGAGCTTGCTTGGCAAGCGGGGGGCAACACGGCGCCTTTGTCGTGGAATGTCGGGGGCATCGACGTTGATGGCCCTCTAGGCAGTGGCTGAGCAAGTTTTGGGCCAGCTGGACCGGCACCATCGCCGGCAAGCCGGCGCCTGCCGGTATCGGCCAGGCAGCGCACCACGCGGTGGCGTGATCAAGCCCCGCAGCGCTATGCTGGGGCACTTTTCATCAAGAGCCGCTTCCTGTCCCATGTCCAAGGTGATCCTCAAGACGCCCGCCCAACTCGACCTGATGCGCAACGCAGGCCAACTGTTGGCGCAGGTGTTCGCCGACCTCGACTGTTTTATTCGCCCCGGCATTACCACGATGCAGATCAACGACCGTGCCGAGGCCTTCATCACCCAGACCCTCAAGGCACGCCCGGCCAGCAAAGGCCAGTACGGCTTCCCCTACTCGCTCAACACCTCGGTGGACCATGTGGTGTGTCATGGCATGCCCAAGGCGGAGGAGGTGCTCCAGGAAGGCTCGATCATTAATGTCGATATCACCCTCGAACAGGGTGGCTACATCGCTGATTCATCGAAGATGTACAGCATCGGGGCCATAAGCGACGAGGCCCGCCGCCTGGTCGACACCACCTATGAGGCATTGTGGAAAGGCATCGGGCAGGTACGCCCCGGGGCCACCCTGGGCGATGTCGGTCACGCCATCCAGGCCCACGCCGAGGCGGCGGGCTACAGCGTGGTGCGCGAGTATTGCGGGCACGGTATCGGCAAGCAGATGCATGAGGCGCCCGAAGTGCTGCACTACGGCCAACGCGGCATGGGCATGAAGTTGCAACCGGGGATGGTGTTCACCATCGAGCCGATGATCAACCAGGGCGGGCGGGGAACACGAACGCTGCGCGATGGCTGGACAGTGATTACCCGCGACCACACGCTGTCGGCGCAGTGGGAGCATACCGTGGCGGTGACTGAAAACGGCGTCGAGGTACTGACGCTACGGGAGGAAGAGCGCAATCGTTGAGACTGGCGAGGTGGCGATGCCGTCCAATAGGGGCAAATCGGCGGCGACACCTTCCGCCACGCCGATTCAGCCGGCGCAGAAACAAAAAAAGCGACCCTAAGGTCGCTTTCTTTGTGGCTTCCGGGTGTTCAGTGGGCCCTGGAAGCTGGAATATGGCGCAGCGGACGGGACTCGAACCCGCGACCCCCGGCGTGACAGGCCGGTATTCTAACCGACTGAACTACCGCTGCACTATACATCGAGTGGTGGGTGATGACGGGATCGAACCGCCGACCCTCTGCTTGTAAGGCAGATGCTCTCCCGGCTGAGCTAATCACCCTTTCGTCTCGGTGTGGCGCGCATTCTACGGATGACCTCCCACCCTGGCAAGCACTTTTTTCGACTTTTTTAAAAAAAATTTTCAGGCCTTTCAAAGACCTAGCAGCAGCTGGCTTTTCCTTCTCTCTATATAGCTACTGGCCCTATGACAGGGTTGGCCTGGGACCACCCCTCGGAGAATAATGCCCGCCTTATGCACTAAGGAGAGATTCCCCCTCATGTGGTTCAAGAACCTGCTGACCTACCGCTTGACCCAGGATGTCCCGTTCGAGCCCGAAGCGCTGGAAGCTGCCCTGGCCAGCAAGCCGGCCCGCCCCTGCGCCAGCCAGGAGCTGACCACCTATGGTTTCGTCGCGCCGTTCGGCAAGGGCGAGGATGCCCCGCTGGTGCACGTCAGCGGCGAATTCCTGCTGATTGCCGCGCGCAAGGAAGAGCGCATCCTGCCTAGCAGCGTGGTCAACGATGCGGTGAAGGAAAAGGTCGAAGAGATCGAGACCGAGCAAATGCGCAAGGTCTATAAAAAGGAGCGCGACCAGATCAAGGACGACATCATCCAGGCGTTCCTGCCACGCGCGTTCATCCGTCGCTCGATGATCTTCGCCGCCATCGCCCCGCGCCTGGGCATGATTCTGGTCAACTCGGCCAGTGCCAAGCGCGCCGAAGACCTGTTGTCGACCCTGCGTGAAGTCATGGGCTCGCTGCCGGTTCGCCCGGCGACCGTGAAGATCGCGCCGACCGCGACGATGACCGACTGGGTCAAGTCGCAACAGGCGGCCGAAGGCTTCTATGTGCTGGACGAGTGCGAGCTGCGCGACACCGCCGAAGACGGTGGCATCGTGCGCTGCAAGCGTCAGGACCTGACCGGTGAGGAAATCCAGCTGCACCTGAGCACCGGCAAGGTGGTTACCCAGCTGGCCCTGGCCTGGCAGGACAAATTGTCGTTCGTGCTCGACGACAAGATGGTGATCAAGCGCCTGAAGTTCGAGGAGTTGCTGCAAGAGCAGGCCGAACAGGACGGTGGCGACGAAGCCCAGCAACAGTTCGATGCCAGCTTCACGTTGATGATGATGACCTTCACCGAGTTCTTGCCGGCGCTGTTCGAGGCACTGGGTGGCGAGGAGATCCCACAAGGGGTCTGAGTCGCATCGACTGGCGGTGCTGGCCGGGAATTCAGTCTGGGTCAGTAGCGGCCCTATCGCCGGCAAGCCGGCTCCTGCAGGGGTTCGCAACACCTGCAGGAGCCGGCTTGCCGGCGATAGGGCCTGCAAAAAACAGCGTTTAACAGAACAAGGACCTGCCCATGCGTGCACTCGCCGCCCTCAGCCGCTTCGTCGGCAACACCTTCGCCCTGTGGGTACTGGTGTTCGCCTGCCTGGCCTTCCTGCAACCACAATGGTTCATCGCGCTGAAAGTGGCCATCGTGCCGCTCCTGGGTGTGGTGATGTTCGGCATGGGCCTTACGCTCAAGCTCGACGACTTCGCCGCCCTCGCTCGCCAGCCGTGGCGCGTTGCCCTCGGGGTGGTGGCGCATTTCGTGATCATGCCAGGCATGGCCTGGTTGCTTTGCCAGCTATTCCACCTGCCCGCCGAAATCGCGGTGGGTGTGATCCTGGTTGGCTGCTGCCCCAGTGGCACGGCTTCGAACGTGATGGTGTGGCTGTCCAAGGGCGACCTTGCCTTGGCGGTGGCGATCGCAGCGGTAACCACCCTGCTCGCGCCACTGCTCACCCCGGCGCTGATCTGGTTCTTGGCTTCGGCCTGGTTGCCAGTGTCCTTCATGGACATGTTCTGGTCGATTCTGCAGCTGGTGATGCTGCCGATCGTGCTCGGCGTGCTGGCCCAGCGCCTGCTCGGTGCGCGGGTCCAAGTGGCGGTACAGGTACTGCCGCTGGTGTCGGTGATCAGCATCGTGATGATCGTCTGCGCCGTGGTGGCAGCCAGCCAGGCGAAGATTGCCGAGTCCGGCCTGCTGATCATGGCGGTGGTGGTACTGCACAACAGCTTCGGCTACCTGCTGGGTTACCTCACCGGCAAGCTGTGCAAACTGCCACTGGCCCAGCGCAAGTCGCTGGCGCTGGAGGTGGGCATGCAGAACTCGGGGCTTGGCGCGGCGTTGGCTGCGGCGCACTTCTCCCCGCTGGCGGCAGTGCCGAGTGCGTTGTTCAGCGTTTGGCACAATATTTCCGGGGCGTTGCTGTCCACCTGGTTCCGCCGCCTGGAAGCGCCGAAGCCTGCGGTTGGAGACATTGAACCGGCCGGGAATTGACAGCGTGCCTGTGCCGACCTCGTCGCGGGTAAACCCGTTCACACAGGTTGTCTGCTGCAGTCGGACAGGGGGCGATCACGTCGGCACAGGCTTGCCCGGAACCGCGCAAATGTGCACTATAGTGCCCACTGTGAGGACGGCCTCACGACGCACCGCGTGACCATTCCGGGGACGGCCCCATCTTTCAAACGATGGAGACACACTCATGTCCTGGATCATTCTGTTCTTCGCCGGCTTGTTCGAAGTCGGCTGGGCGGTCGGCCTCAAGTACACCGACGGCTTCAGCAAACCCTTGCCCACCGTGCTCACCGTCGCGGCCATGGCCATCAGCCTCGGTCTGCTGGGGCTTGCGATGAAGGAACTGCCCCTGGGCACCGCCTACGCCATCTGGACCGGTGTCGGCGCAGTCGGCACGGTGATCGCTGGCATCATCCTGTTCGGCGAATCCATGGCTCTGGTGCGACTGGCCAGCGTGGCACTGATCGTCACCGGCCTGGTCGGCCTGAAGGTCAGCGCCAGCTGACCTTCCCCCTGCACCTCAGCGAACCTCCCCTCGCAAGCGACTGACCTGCTCACGCAGGGCTTCAGGCTGCGCCGCCTCCACCGGGATGGCGGCGCCAGCCACGATGGTCACGCGTGACCACAGGCGCTTGAAGAAGCCCTTGGCCGGATCACGGCTGAAGAAGCTGCCCCACAACCCTTGCAGTGCCAGGGGAATCACCGGCACCGGGGTTTCATCGAGAATACGGCTGACGCCACCTTTGAATACGTCGATCTCCCCGTCACCGGTCAGCTTGCCCTCGGGGAAGATGCACACCACCTCGCCCGCCTTCAGGTACTCGGCAATGCGGGCAAAGGCACGCTCGTAGATCACCTCGTCCTCGCCGCGCCCGGCAATGGGAATGGCGCCTGCGGTGCGGAACACGAAGTTGAGCACCGGTAGGTTGAAGATCTTGTAGTACATGACGAACCGTATTGGCCGGCGAATGGCCCCACCCAGCAGCAAGGCGTCGACGAACGAGACATGGTTGCACACCAACAGCGCCGCGCCCTCGTCAGGAATACGCTCAAGGTCACGGTGCTCCACCCGGTACATGGAATGGCTGAGCAACCAGATCAGGAAGCGCATGGTGAATTCCGGCACGATGCGGAAGATGTAGGCGTTCACCAGGACATTGAGCAACGACACCACCAGGAACAGCTGCGGGATGGTCAGCTCCGCCAGCCCCAGCAGGAGGATGGTGAGAATCGCCGAAACCACCATGAACAAGGCGTTGAGGATGTTGTTGGCGGCGATGACCCGAGCGCGCTGGTCTTCGGCCGTGCGGGCCTGGATCAATGCGTACAGCGGCACGATGTAGAAACCACCGAACACACCAAGCCCGACGATCGACAGCATGATCCACCAGGCTTGGCTCATGCCCAGCAAGGTCAACCAGTCGTGGGGGGTGGCTGCGGCTGGTACATCCCCTGAATGCCACCACCAGAGCAGGCCGAACAGGGTCAGGCCGAACGAGCCGAACGGCACCAGGCCGATCTCCACCTTGCGCCCACTGAGGCGCTCGCACAGCAGTGAACCCAGGGCGATGCCCACCGAGAACAAGGTCAGCACCAGGGTCACGACCGTGCCGTCTCCGTGCAGCCAGTCTTTGGCGTAGGCCGGAATCTGGGTCAGGTAGATGGCGCCGACGAACCAGAACCAGGAGTTGCCGACAATCGAGCGCGATACCGCCGGCGTCTGCCCCAGGCCCAGGCGCAGGATCGCCCAGGACTGCTTGAAGATGTTCCAGTCCAGCGGCATCTGCGGGGAGGCGGCAGCGGCGCGCGGAATCCAGCGGCTGGCCAGGTAACCCAACACCGCGGTACCGACCACGCCGCCCGCCACCACCGCGGCATAGCTGTCGGTCGACATCATCACCCCAGCGCCGATGGTGCCGGCGAGGATCGCCAGAAATGTGCCCATCTCCACCAGCCCGTTACCGCCCACCAGCTCTTCTTCACGCAGGGCCTGGGGCAGGATCGAATACTTTGCCGGGCCGAACAGCGCCGAGTGGGTCCCCATGCCGAACAACGCCACCAACATCAGCACCAGGTGATCGGTGACGAAGCCGACCGCACCGATCGCCATGATGCCGATCTCGGCCAGCTTGATCGCGCGGATCAACGCGTCCTTGGCGAATTTCTCGCCAAACTGACCGCCCAGTGCCGAGAACAGGAAGAACGGCAGGATGAACAGCAACGCGCACAGGTTGACCCAGATCGAGCGGTCGTCGTCCCCGAGGCTGAGCTTGAACAGGATCGCCAGGATCAATGACTGCTTGAACAGGTTGTCGTTGAAAGCACCCAGCAACTGGGTGACGAAAAACGGCAGGAAGCGCCGTTTGCCGAGCAAGGTGAATTGCGAGGGGTGACTCATCGTCCATGTTCCTGAAGTGCTTTTGTCATTGGAGGCACGTTCAACGCGGCAGGCCACAAATCTGCACGGGAAAGCCTCGGGTTGGCAAGCCAGGCCGTGAATTTGGGCGCTTCATCACAGAATGATGGCCATGTGACAGCAAATTTAATGCATTCCTGGTTCAGATTTTGATACATATGACGATAATTCATATAGATGACTACATCTCGTAGCGGGAATGGACCTCCGGTCTCCTCCAACACATAAGAAAAGGAGCGCAGCAGTTTATGTTTATCGGGTTCGGCGACCTGAAGATCGCCAGTAAACTCTTCCTTGGTTTTGGCCTGGTGCTGTGCCTGACCCTTGCCCAGTCATTGATCAGCTGGAACGGACTCGGCAGCCTGGTGCGCCGCAGCGAGGTGGTCAACGATGTCTCACGCCTGAACGATGTGCTCGGCGACTTGCGCGAGGCCCGCCTGCGCCATGCCATGGCCAATGGCGAGGAAAGCCAGGCCAAGGCGTTGCAGGCCGCGCTGGAGGCTTTCCAGGCGCCGATGGCGAAATTGCGGGCCGTCCTGGTCAAGAGCGACAATCTCTCGCGGCTGCACGATGCCGAGCAAACCTTGCAGGCCTATGCGCACAACCAGTCGCTGAGCTTCCAGTCCTATCAGAAGATGCGCGAAGCGCAGAAGGAAATGGGCGCGCTGGCCACGCGCTCATTCGCCAGCATCGAAGAAATCCGCCAGCAGGTGCGTGCGCTGCCGGATGCCGAACAGCGTTTCGAGCGCAGCGAAGCGATCAACCAGATCCGCGAAAACCTGATCCTGCTGCGCTACCACGTGCGTGGCTATACCGGTAACACCAATGCCGACACCGAACAGTTGATGAACGCGCAGATCGCTACCACCGTGAATGATCTGCCAGGGCTGGTGGCGAAGTTCAACGGCAGCTTTGGCCCCCAGTTCGAACAGTTGAACGGCCAGGTACATGCCTACGCCGCGGCCGTGGAAGCCTTCCGGGGCGAGGTAAGCAAACTGGTGGACTACCGCAACGCCATGGGCCAGAACGTCGAAACCCTGAACAGCGTGATTGGCCAACTGCTCGATGCCCAGGCGGCGTCGGTGAGAGACGACAGCCAGTTCGCCAGGACCTTGCAGTTGGTCACCACCGCCCTCGCCCTGCTGTTGGGTGCTTTGGCGGCGGTCATCATCGCCCGTCAGATCAGCCAGCCGCTGCAGCGTGTGCTGCGCGCCATGGAGCAAGTGGCTGCGGGCGATCTCAGCGAGCAACCGGCCAGCCAGCGCCGCGATGAACTGGGCCAGTTGCAGAACAGCCTGAAGACCATGACCGGGAACCTGCGCCAACTCATTGCCCGTGTTCGTGACGGCATCTCGCAGATCGCCAGTTCCACCGAGCAATTGTCGGCCATTACCGAGCAAACCAGCGCTGGCGCCACTCACCAGAAAGTGGAAACGGACCAGGTGGCCACCGCCATGCAGGAAATGGCAGCCACTGTTCATGAAGTGGCGCGCAATGCCGGTGAAGCCTCGCAAGCCGCCAGCGCCACCGACCAGGAAGCCCGTGAGGGCGACCACGTGGTGAGCCGCGCGGTTGTGCAGATAGATCGCCTGGCCAGCCAAGTGGCGGCCACCGGTGAAGCCATGGATGCGCTGCGCAGCGAAAGCCAGCGCATCGGCAAGGTGATGGACGTGATCAAGGCGGTGGCCGAGCAGACCAACCTGCTGGCGCTCAACGCCGCCATCGAGGCCGCCCGCGCTGGTGAAGCTGGCCGTGGCTTCGCGGTTGTGGCGGATGAAGTGCGCAGCCTGGCCCAGCGCACCCAGGCGTCCACCGAAGAGATCGAATCGGCGATCGGCAGCCTGGAGCAAGGCACTCGCTCGGTCAGTGAGCTGATGCAAGAGAGCCAGAGCTTGACCGCGAGCAGCGTTGCACTGGTGCGCGAAGCAGGTCTGGCGCTGGAAGGGATCACCCAGCGGGTTTCCGGAATCCAGTCGATGAACCAGCAGATTGCTGCGGCATCGGAGCAGCATAGCGCAGTGGCTGAAGAAATCAGCCGTAGCGTGGTGACGGTAAGGGACATTTCAGAGCAAACGGCAGAAGCGAGTGAGCAGACATCGGCATCCAGTGTCGAGTTGGCGCGGTTGGGCGGGCAATTGCAGGAGATGATCAGCCGGTTCCGGCTGTGATGCGGGTGTAAGGCTTCTGGCCTCTTCGCGGGTGAACCCGCGAAGGCCAGTACAGCCCACCGGTCACGCAAACCCGAACAGCGATCGAGCGGTATCCACCAACAACGCCCGACGCAACTCGGTCGAACAACCCAGCGCCTCGAACTGCTCTATCACCGTGGTAAAGCTCACCGCCGACTCATGCTGGGTATGCGGCCAGTCACTGCCCCACATCAGACGCTCGGCGCCATAGTGCGCTTCAAGCGCAACCAGCGCCCGGCGGGCGAACGCCAGGTTCTGCTCGGGCGAACCTTCCAGCCGATAGACACCGGACACTTTCACCCAGACCTTGCCTTTGCCGCCCAGGGTCAGCATCTCGGCGAAACCTGGCTGGCCCAAACCGCCACGGGCATCGGGCCGACCAAAGTGATCGATGACGATATCCAGGCCATAGGGCTCCAGGGCGCGGACCAGCCTGGGCAGGTCCGCCACAGGCCGGTGTAGCTCCAGATGCCAGCCCTGCTCGCCAATGCGTTCCAGCATCGGGCGCCATTGCGCATCCGTCAGGTCTGGCAGAGCCTGGCCCATCAGGTTCAGGCGAACACCCCTCACGCCCTGGCGAGTCATGTCATCGAGCGTCTGGCGCTCGACGTCCCGGTCAAGCATCACCACGCCTCGCAATTGCCCCGGGACGGTCTGCAGGGCGCTCAGCAGGTAGCGGTTGTCGGTGCCCAGGAAGCTGGGCTGGACCAGCACACCATGGCTGAAACCATGGTGCTGAAGCTGGCTCAGGTAATCGCCCAGGGGGGCGTCATAACTGGGCGCATAACGCCGCTCGCTGGCCAGGTTCAGCCCACGGCTGAACACGTGGGCATGGCTGTCGATGGCGGTCAGGGTTGGAGCGGGAACGTCGGGCATGGCTCTCATCGAAACGGGTTGATCGAAATTACTTGGTCACAGCGCCAGACAGCGCCGGTGCCGGTTCGGCTTCGAGGGTGCGGCCACGGGTTTCCGGCAGGCACAGCGCGGCGATCACGGCAACGCCATAGGCGATGCCCGCATCGATACCGATGGCCGACCCCAAGGACATGGACTCGCTCATGTGGCCGACCAGGAACGGGAACACCGCCGACAGCACACGCCCGAAGTTGTAGCAGAAGCCCACCCCGGCACCGCGCACATCAGCTGGGTACAGCTCGTTGAAGAACGACCCCAGACTGGCCGGAATACCCGCTGCGAAGAAGCCCAGCGGGAAACCGAGGAACAGCATCTGGGTATTGGTCAGCGGGAAGAACACATAGGCCTGCACGGTCAGTACGCAGCACAGCGCGAACAGCAGGATGTTCTTGCGACGGCCAATACGGTCGATCAACTGGCCACTCACGACGCAGCCACACCAGAAGGCGAAGATGATCACGGCCAGGTAGCCGCCGGAGTTCAGCACCGAGAGGTTGCGCTCGGTCTTCAGGAAGGTCGGCAGCCATGTCATGACGGCATGGTAACCACCATGGGCACCCAGGCCCAGCAGGCCACCCAACAGCGTCACGCGCAGCAGTTCCGGGCGGAAGATACCGGCCATGGACGTGAAGAAGCTGCCGGGGATGGCCTTCTCTTTCTGCAAGCGCTGGAAACTGTCCGGCTCTTGCACGTTGCGGCGCACCCAAATGATCAGCAGCGACGGCAGCAACCCGACGAAGAACATCACCCGCCAGGCGAATTCCTGCGGCACCAGCGAATAGATCAGCGCGAACAGCGCCACCGCCAGCCCCCAGCCCACGGCCCAGGCGCTTTGCACGGTGCCCATGACCTTGCCGCGGTATTTCGGGTTGATGGTCTCGGCCATCAGCACCGCGCCGGCAGCCCACTCACCGCCAATGCCAAAGCCTTGCATGGCCTTGACGAACAGCAGCGGGTAGAAGCCGGTAACGAAGGCCGAGAGGAAGGTGAAGAAGGAGAACCAGAGGATCATCCACTGCAGGGTACGCACGCGGCCATAGCGGTCCGACAGGGTACCGCCCAGCCAACCACCGATTGCCGAAGTGACCAGGGTCAGGCCGCTGATCAGGCCGGCATCGCCCTTGGTCAGGGAAAACGCGGCGATCAGGGCGGGAATCGCCAGGCCGAACATCTGCACTTCCAGCGCATCGAGCGACCAGCCACCGAAACAGGCCCAGAACGTCTTGCGTTCCCGTGAAGTGATCTGGCGATACCAGCTGAACATGATTGTTATCCTTCTAGTCGTGTGTGTGACGGTCGGGCGCGCCGAAGCGCTTGGCACGCGTCGACCGGGCATGCGAAGCCACTGCGCCCTGACACCAGGGCACAGACGGGTAACGGGATGAAACCGGCTTAGCGAATGTCGATGCGGTAGCGGAAGTGCTGCGCATGGCCGCGTGAACGGCGCCACTCCAGAGGTTTGCCGGCGTAATCACGGGCCAGGCGCTCGATCACCACTACCGGGCTGTCGACCGGCAGTTGCAGCACGCGCGCATGCACCGCATCGACCGCTTCGGCGGTCAGGGTCTCTTCAGCGGAGGCGACGACCTGGCCGCATAGCGCCTCATAGATGGGGTAAAGCAGCGGGCCCTTCTGGTTGAGGTCGACCTCCAGCAAGGGCTGGAAGGTCTGGCGTGGCAACCAGATTTCTTCGGCCAGCACCGGCTGGGCCCCCAGCAGACGGGTACGGATGATACGGATGACTTCGGCCTCGGTCGGCAGTCCAAGCGCTTGGGCCACAGCGGAAGGCGCCAGGACCGGCTCGATGGACAGAATTCGGCTTTCCGGCATCACCCGTTCGCCACTGACGGTTTCGAAGCGGAAGAATCGGAACAGCGAGGACTGGAACTGTGGGCGGCGGATGAAGGTACCCCGGCCCTGCTGGCGTTCCAGCACGCCTTCGGCCACCAGCGCATCGACGGCTTTGCGCACGGTGCCGACAGACATGTCGAACTCGGCCGACAACGCCGCTTCGGTGGGAATAGCCTCGCCTGGACGCCAGCGGTTGTTGGCGATCTGCTCCACGAGGTGGTCGCGCAGCAGTTGATAGCGGGGAAGTCGAGCATCACCGGACAGTGGGTGCATGGGTCGCTCTCGTCTTGTTATATAAACATATATATGAATTTTTCCGAGAGTATTCCCGGTGGGTGCTGGCATGTCAATCCTCCACCGGTCAGCTCTGGCCCGAGTCCGAAGCGTTGCTCAGCGAAGGTGAACTGGCGACGAAACAGCAGACACAGGCGACACAAGCGCCTGGGCTCCCTTATGCTCAGGCACCGGCAACTTCACCCTGACAAGGACGTGGCAATGCTCGCCGCCCTCAAGCGCTACCCCACTGCCGTACGCCTGCTACTCAGCACCACCTTCACCCTGACCGTGGCCCGCGCCCTCACCCTGCCCTACCTGGTGGTCTACCTGGCGCACACCTTCCACCTGTCGATCAGCCATATCGGCCTGCTGATCGGTGGCGCGCTGATCGTCGCTTCGCTGCTGAGCCTCTACGGCGGGCACCTGGTCGATATCCTGCGCAACCATACGGTAGTCACCGCCAGCACCCTGGTATTCGCCCTCGCCTTCATCGGCGCCATCGCCAGCCGCTCGAGCGCACTGTTCTTCCTGTGCCTGGTGCTGATCAACCTAGCCTTGGCGGTGGTCGACATCGCCGCCAAGGCTGGCTTCTGTGCCCTGCTACCGGTGGACGAGCGGGCCGAGGTGTTCGCCATCAAGTACACCTTGAGCAATGTGGGCTACGCTGCAGGACCGCTGCTCGGCGTAGCCTTGCTGGAATTCGACGATCACCTGCCGTTCCTGGCCTCGGCGCTGATTGGCCTGGGCATGAGCCTGGCCTACTGGCAGCTGGGCGACCGTGGATTGCAGACCCGAGACCCAAGCCCGGAGCGCAGCGGGTTCGCCCAGGTAGCCATGGGCCTGGCACGCGACCGCCGCCTGGTGTACTTCACCTTGGGGGGCGTGCTCAGCGCCGTGGTGTTCGGCCAGTTCACCGCCTACCTGTCACAGTATCTGGTGGTGACCACGAGCGCTGAGCAGGCCGCACGCCTGGTTGGCTACCTGGTGACCACCAACGCCGTGACGGTGATCGCCCTGCAGTACCTGATCGGTCGGCGCATCAGCCGCCAGAGCCTGATGTCGTGGCTGCTGGCCGGCATGGCGCTGTTCGTCGCTGGGCTGCTGGGGTTCGCGCTGGCCGGCTCGGTGCTGGCCTGGTGCCTGGCGATGCTGGTGTTCACTTTAGGCGAGATCATCGTGATACCGGCCGAGTACATGTTCATCGACCTGATCGCTCCCGAACATCTGCGCGGGGTCTATTACGGCGCGCAGAACCTGTCGAACCTGGGGGCGGCGCTGGGGCCTGTAATGGTGGGGTTTGCCCTGACGCATCTGTGGCCGGGGGCGATCTTCTACCTGCTGGTGTTGTCGGTGATACTGGCGGGGGTGTTCTACGGGTTGGGTACCCGCCGTCATTGATGTTGGCTGGACTGGCCCACTCGCGGGCGACCCCGCTCCTGCAGGGATATCATGCTGGGCTGCGACCATCGTCTGCACTGACGAAGCTGCACCTGCGTGCCAAACTGGTTGATCGGGACTGCGTTACCTTTTTCGCTCTGGAGTTTTCATGTCGTTGTCCAGCGGGCTGATCGCTGTGGTCGCCCTGGCCTACATGGCCATCATGTTCGCTATCGCCTTCTATGGCGACCGCCGCAGCACACCGTTGCCGCCGCGGCTGCGTGCGTGGGTGTACAGCTTGTCGCTGGCCGTCTACTGCACCAGTTGGACCTTCTTCGGCGCAGTCGGCCAGGCCGCCGAGCAGCTCTGGGCGTTCCTGCCGATCTACCTGGGGCCGGTGCTGCTGCTGATCTTCGCGCCCTGGGTGCTGCAGAAGATGGTGCTGATCAGCAAGCAGCAGAACATCACCTCGATCGCCGACTTCATCGCCGCACGCTACGGCAAGTCCCAGAGCCTGGCGGTCGTGGTGGCGCTGATCTGCCTGGTTGGCGTGCTGCCCTATATCGCGCTGCAGCTCAAAGGCATCGTGCTGGGCGTCAACCTGCTGATCGGCGCCAACGCCGACGCCACCGGCACCCGCGTCCAGGACACCGCGCTGGTGGTATCGCTGGTGCTGGCGCTGTTCGCCATCGTCTTCGGTACCCGCAGCCTGGATGTGACCGAGCACCACCGTGGCATGGTGCTGGCGATTGCCTTCGAGTCGCTGGTCAAGTTGCTGGCATTTCTCGCCGTCGGCGTGTTCGTGGTGTTCAACCTGTACGACGGTTTCGACGACCTGTTCAGCCAGGCGCGCGAGTCGGTACACCTGAGCGACTACTGGCAGGAGACCATCAACTGGCCGTCCATGGTGGTGCAGACCGCCGTGGCGATGATGGCGATCATCTGCCTGCCGCGACAGTTCCATGTGACCGTGGTGGAGAACATCGAGCCCCAGGACATGCGCCTGGCGCGCTGGGTGTTCCCAATGTACCTGGCGTTGGCGGCGCTGTTCGTGGTGCCGATTGCGCTGGCCGGGCAGATGCTGCTGCCGGGCACGGTGATTTCCGACTCCTTCGTCATCAGCCTGCCACTGGCCGAAGCCCACCCGAGCCTGGCCCTGCTGGCGTTCATCGGTGGCGCATCGGCCGCTACCGGCATGGTCATCGTCGAAGCCGTGGCACTGTCGACCATGGTCTCCAACGACATGCTGCTGCCCTGGCTGCTGCGCCGCACCAACGCCGAGCGGCCGTTCGAGGCGTTCCGCCATTGGATGCTGTCGGTACGCCGGGTGACCATCGTGGTCATCCTGCTGCTGGCCTATGTCAGCTACCGCTTGCTGGGCTCAACGGCGAGCCTGGCGACCATCGGCCAGATTGCCTTCGCCGCCGTCACCCAGTTGACCCCCGCCATGCTCGGCGCGCTGTACTGGAAGCAGGCCAACCGCCGTGGCGTGTTCGCCGGCCTGGCCGCAGGCATCTTCCTGTGGTTCTACACCCTGGTACTGCCCATTGCCGCCCACAGCGTCGGCTGGTCGCTGGAGCTGTTCCCAGGCCTGGCCTGGCTGCATGGCAACCCGCTGAACCTGCCGATCACCCCGCTGACCCAAGGCGTAGTGCTGTCACTGGCGGGCAACTTCACATTGTTCGTCTGGGTCTCGATGCTGTCGCGCACCCGGGTCTCGGAACACTGGCAGGCCGGCCGCTTCATTGGCCAGCAGACCAGCGCCCGCCCCAGCAGCAAGCCGCTGCTGGCGGTGCAGATCGACGACCTGCTCAACCTTGCCTCGCGCTTCGTTGGCGAGGAGCGCGCACGGCAGAGTTTCATCCGCTTCGCGTACCGCCAGGGCAAGGGCTTCAACCCCAACCAAAACGCCGACGGTGACTGGATCGAGCACACCGAACGCCTGTTGGCGGGTGTGCTGGGCACCTCCTCGACCCGGGCGGTGGTCAAGGCCGCCATCGAAGGCCGTGACATGCAACTCGAGGACGTCGTGCGCATCGCCGACGAAGCCAGCGAGGTGTTGCAATTCAACCGCGCTCTGCTGCAAGGGGCTATCGAAAACATCAACCAGGGCATCAGCGTGGTCGACCAGAACCTGCATCTGGTGGCCTGGAACCGCCGATACCTGGAACTGTTCAACTACCCCGACGGGCTGATCAGCGTGGGTCGGCCGATCGCCGACATCATCCGCTACAACGCCGAACGTGGCCTGTGCGGCCCGGGTGAGGCACAGGTGCATGTAGCCCGGCGTCTGCACTGGATGCGCCAGGGCCGAGCGCACTCCTCGGAGCGATTGTTCCCCAACGGCCGGGTGATCGAACTGATTGGCAACCCGATGCCCGGCGGCGGGTTCGTCATGAGCTTCACCGACATCACCCCGTTCCGCGAGGCCGAACAGGCGTTGCGCGATTCCAACGAAGGGCTGGAGCAACGGGTCGCCGAGCGCACCCAGGAACTCTCCAAACTGAACCAGGCACTGAGCGAAGCCAAGAGCCAGGCCGAAGCGGTAAGCCAGTCGAAAACACGCTTCCTGGCCGCGGTCAGCCATGACCTGATGCAACCGCTCAACGCCGCGCGACTGTTCTCCGCCGCCCTGTCGCAGCAGGCCGAGGGCATGAACGAAGAAGCACAGCAACTGGTGCAGCACATGGACAGCTCGCTGCGCTCGGCCGAAGAGCTGATCAGCGACCTGCTGGACATCTCGCGCCTGGAAAACGGCAAGATCACCCCGGACCCCAAGCCGTTCTACCTGAGCGAGTTGTTCGACACACTGGGCGCCGAGTTCAAGGTGCTGGCCGCGGAAAAAGGGTTGGAATTCCGCCTGCGCGGCAGCCGCCTGCGGGTCGACAGCGACATGCGGCTGCTGCGCCGGGTGCTGCAGAACTTCCTGACCAACGCCCTGCGCTATGGCAAGAGCCCGATCCTGCTGGGTGTCAGGCGTCAGGGCGAGCGCCTGTGGCTGGAAGTCTGGGACCGCGGCCCGGGTATCGCCGACGACAAGTTGCAGGTGATCTTCCAAGAGTTCAAACGCCTGGACAGCCATCAGACCCGTGCCGAAAAGGGTCTGGGACTGGGGCTTGCGATCGCCGATGGCTTGTGTCGCGTCCTCGGGCACACGCTGCAAGTGCGCTCGTGGCCTGGCAAGGGCACGGTGTTTCGTGTCAGCGTACCGATCGCCCGTCAGGCCGTAGCGGCCCCCGTGGCCCCTGCGGAACAGGCCAGCCAGCCGCTGGCCGGGTTGCAGGTGCTGTGCGTCGACAACGAAGACAGCATCCTGATCGGCATGAACAGCCTGCTCAGCCGCTGGGGCTGCCAGGTGTGGACGGCACGCAACCGCGCCGAATGCGAAGCGCTGCTGGCAAAGGGCATGCGCCCGCACCTGGCGCTGGTGGACTACCACCTGGACGATGGCGAAACCGGTACCGAACTGATGGGCTGGCTACGCGCCCACTTGGGCGAGCCAGTGCCGGGGGTCGTGATCAGCGCCGACGGGCGCAACGAAACCATCGCCCAAGTGCATGCCGCCGGCCTCGACTACCTGGCCAAGCCGGTCAAGCCGGCAGCACTACGAGCCCTGCTCAACCGCCATCTGAGCCAGGTTCAGTAAGCACCTCGTCCGCCAGGGCTTCGTCGGACAGCGCTCGCTCAAGGAGATCGGCGGGCAGGCTCTTGCTGGCCCGGGCGCCGAGCAGCTTGAGCTGTTCGCTACGGCTGACCAGGTTGCCGCGTCCTTCGCAGAGTTTGTTGCGCGCCGACGCGTAGGCCTTGTCGACCTGCTGCAGGCGGTTGCCCAATTCGTCCAGATCCTGGATGAACAACACGAACTTGTCGTACAGCCAGCCGGCGCGCTCGGCGATTTCACGAGCGTTCTGGCCCTGACGTTCCTGCTTCCACAGGCTGTCGATCACCCGTAGCGTGGCGAGCAAGGTAGTCGGGCTGACGATCACGATCTGCCGGTCGAAGGCTTCCTGGAACAGGTTCGGCTCAGCCTGCAAGGCCGCCGAGAATGCTGCTTCGATCGGCACGAACAGCAGCACGAAGTCCAGGCTGTGCAAGCCTTCGAGGCGGTTGTAATCCTTGCTCGACAGGCCTTTTACATGGCTACGCAGCGACTGTACGTGCTGCTTGAGCGCGGCCTGGGCACGTTCGCTGTCGGTATCGCTGACGAATTGCTGGTAAGCCGTGAGGCTGACCTTTGCGTCGACCACTACCTGCTTATCGCCGGGCAGCATGATCAACACATCGGGCTGGAAACGCTCGCCATCGGCACTGCGCAGACTGACCTGGGTCTGGTACTCGCGTCCCTTCTCCAGGCCGGCGTGCTCCAGTACCCGCTCCAGGATCAGCTCGCCCCAGTTACCCTGGGTCTTCTGGCCTTTGAGTGCCTGGGTCAGGTTGGTGGCTTCGTCGGACAGGCGCAGGTTGAGCTGTTGCAAGCGCTCCAGTTCCTTGCCCAGGGAGAAACGCTCGCGGGCTTCCTGCTGGTAGCTTTCCTCGACACGTTTCTCGAAGGCCTGGATGCGTTCTTTCAGTGGGTCGAGCAACTGCCCCAGATGCTGCTGGCTGGTCTGGGCGAAGCGCTGCTCACGCTCGTCGAAGATCTTGGTGGCAAGGTCGGCGAACTGAGCCCGCAGGGTATCGCGAGCTTCCTGCAGGTCATCAAGACGCTGCTGATGGCTTTCCTGTTGCTCACGCAGCTCGGCCTCCAGCCGTGCCGTCTGCGATTCCAGACGGCGCAGCTCGGCTTCGCGATTGGCACGCTCAAGGCTCCAGGCATGGGCCGCATCGCGGGCATTGTCGCGCTCGATCTGCAGCAATTCGAGCTCACGGCCCTGGGCGGCCAACTGGGTTTGCTTGAGGGTGTTGGCTTCGCTGAGATCGCTGATTTCGTCACGGCTGGCATCGAGCTGGGCCTGCAAACCTTCCTGGGCTAGCCGCGCACTGGCAAGGCGTTCCTCCAGCAAGGCCTGCTCGCCCTGGCGGGCCCCCTGACGCCGCTGCAGTTGCATCACCCACCCCAGGCACGGCACCGCCCCCAACACCAACCCCAGCAGAATGCTGGTCAGATCCACTGCCATGGTTTCCCCGATCCGTCTTGTGCACTTACTGCGCAGCTTATCAGCCTGCTGAACATGGCGTCTGCCAGGCTCAATCCGGGAACCACTGCCGAAGCAGGCGACGGGCCTCTTGCGAGCCCTGCCCTGCTGCGAGCTCCAACCAGTACCGGGCCTGATCCGGCTCGTTCGCCTGGCACAAGCGGGCGTACTCCAGTTGGGCACGGCGGTCGCCCGCCCGGGCCGCCTGGCGCAGCAACTCATGGCCGATGCGCCGATCGCGGGCATTGCCGCAGTCGCGGCAGAGCATCTGCCCCAGACGGCTCTGCGCCACGACCACGCCCTGGCGCGCCGGTTGCTTGAGCAGGCGTCCGGCCAGGTGCTTGACCTGTGGCTTGTGCCCCAGGCGTGGGCTGTCCAGCAGCCAGAGGGCCACTTTCAGGGAAAAGCGTTTTGGGGAAGGCACTGACGTGGCGTCAGCGGTGCTGGCGAGGTGTTTACCGCGAAACTTCATGACCCATGGAGAAGGCAGCTCGAAAGGCGCGCCACTCTACTCTTTTTTTTGCCCCATGACCTGTCGATTCATGGAGTATTGAAAAAAAATTTCGGTGTTCTTTTCTTGACGTTTCGAAGAAGTGACCCGTGGGTCGTTCACTGCCCGACAATTGTCGGACAGTTCCACAAACTGCTGGCACGCCCGTCCTAGAGCAAGCGCTCGGGACAATCCACAATTCCTGTGGATAACTCGGTGGACAACCCTATTACAGACCCCGCAAACCCCTATGAAATGGGGCTTTCGAACAAACTGACGATTTTTTCACCAGCAAAAATTAGTGTTTTTTTTCATTGACTTAAGGGGTCAGTCAAGGCATTGGCGAAGCCTTCCCGGGGTGTTAGTACGCTGTTACAAGGCCTGCCTCAATTGTGAACAAGTGCACCGTAAACCAGCAGTGACCTGCACGAAATTAGGACATCCGGGGAGATTGCTGGCACTTTCCCCCCCCTTCACAGCCTGGAAAAGAAACGCCATACTGTGCGGCTCGCCTGATGAAAAGCAGCAACGCTTGCCAAGCGTGCTCGTTTACGTTAAGGTGCGCCTCGTTAGTACCAAGCTGAAAGTCAATTCTGGCCAAAATGTCCTTGCAGCCTTTCCTCTCCCGAGTGATCGCTGCTGAAACCAGGACCGGCCCCCTCGATGATTCACTCGCCAGCCAAGGCTGCCCAAGCACGAATCACGCGACAGATTGATCAGGATTCCACTCCGATGGCCTCGAACCTTGGCCCCGGTGTGCTGCCTGCCTTCTGAAGTACCTACCAGTCAGCCCAAGCGCAAACCTTTGATCGCGCCCCTCTGGCTGCCCTGTTCCAGTCAGGTTCATTCGTCCGTTAATAAAGGCGTCACTGGAACGTTTCTATCATGCACGGATCCTAACTTCCGTGTTTAAAGCAGGAACATCCAACAATATGCATACTCATCCTCAAATTCAGGCTGCCATTGGCACCCTTTCCCAGGCCTTCTCGCCGTTGAAGTGCCTTATCGTTGCCCCCCGCAAGGGCAGCTTCAGCTTCACCCTGGTGGACGAACATGGCGTCGCCTGCCACACCGAGCGCCTGTACCCCGAGCAGTACAGCGCGTCGGAACCGCTGCAAGCGGTAATCGCCCGGACCCGTCAGTCGCTCACCGCGTGAGCGGCGAATACTGCGGTATTCACCCCATCGATGATTGCGACATTTGCCTGCCTGATCGTTCTTGCTGTAATTGCCACAGGGCATATGGCAAAGGACCTCAGGCAGCAAACGATTTAAAAACAGCCTTTTACGCCACGATTATCACACTACACTTCAACTCGAGCGGTACTTGCCGCTTCCGGCGGGCCTGATCATCCACCAGCTGCCAAGCTCCAGCGCCCGTCGGCCCTTAATTGCTCGAGGGCATCATGGGTATCGCGGCGAATGAATTGTGTCAGTATGTGATCCGACCAACCTTGGTCTACCTCAACCGTCATTGCGCCAGTGCCGAGGCTTTGCTGCTGGGCATAGCCGCCAGCCAGTCGGCGCTCGGTTCGGCGCTGCATGACCGACGCGGTCATGGTCTGTACCGAATCGGCGAAAGCCGCCACCAAGCCCTTTGGGACCAGTTCCTGGCGCGTGATCCTGAACTGGCCAGCCTGGTACGGGGTCTGGCCAGCCAGCATGCCTTCCTGGGTGGTCCGCACCTGGAACTCACGGTCAACCTGCGTTACTCCACTGCCATCGCCTGGATGCTGATCGAAGAGCAGGCAACGCCGTTGCCAGCCGCTGACGATCTGCTCGGGTTGGCGCGCATCTGGCGGCAGATATTCCACCCCCAAGGTCGCCTGCGCGACTTCACTCACGCTTGGCACACCTGCATAGATCAGAGATTGCCTCAAGCCTCCTGAGAAAGGCCTTACAGATTTACCGGAAAAAACGGAATTTTGGTCGGATTGTCCTACAAAACCGCTCTATCTCCCGTGATTGAGGCTATAGCGCGGCGCGTGAATTGTTGGTAGCTTTCCGCCCCGGAGATACCAAGGAGTTTCTAATAATGAAAAAAGCAATGCTCAAAACCTCCCTCGGCGTAGCCGTTGCTCTCGCTTCCAGCCAACTGTTCGCCAGCGGCTTTGCCCTCAACGAACAAAGCGTCAGTGGCATGGGTACAGGTTTCGCTGGCCGCTCTTCTTCTGCCGAAGATGCCAGCACCGTGTTCGGCAACCCTGCCGGCATGTCACGCCTGAAACGCGAGCAGATCACCGTGGGCGGTGCCGCCGTCATCGCAAAAACCGACATCTCAGGGCCAGGTAGCAGCTACGGGGGGGAAACCGATGGCGACATGGTGCCTGTGGTTGGCGTACCGATGGGGTATTACGTAAAGCCAATCGATGACCACTGGAGCGTCGGCTTCGGTGTCTATGTACCGTTTGGCCTGGTCACCGACTACGGTAGCGACGATGCTGCGCGCTACTGGGGCAAGAAAAGCCACGTCGAGGTGATCACCTTCCAGCCAACCGTCAGCTATGCGTTCAATGACAAGGTGTCGGTTGGTTTCGGCCCGACCATCAACCGCATCAAGGGTGAACTGGGCTCGAACCTGAGCAGCAAAGCCTTCCTGGGCCCAGCCGGCACCGATGGCGAGGTCAAGATCAAGGGCGACGACACTGCCGTCGGCTACAACATCGGCGTGCTTGTGCAGGCTACCGACCGCACCCGCCTGGGTCTGACCTATCACTCGATGGTCGACTACAAGCTCGAAGGCGATACCCGTGTTTCCTATCCAATTCCAGCGCTCGGCCTCAGCGGCAAGTTCGACGCCAGCCTGAAAATCAAGACGCCAGAATCCGTGGACTTCTCGATCACCCATGAACTGGATGACCACTGGACGCTGTACGCGGGTAGCACTTGGACGCGCTGGAGCCGACTGGAAAACATCACGGTCAAGAACGACGCACCTGCTGGGTACCCGCTCCAGACCATCACCGAAGAGCAGAATTGGCATGACACCTGGGCTCATGCCATTGGCGCTGCTTACAAGGTGAACAAGGAATGGACCCTGCGCGCAGGCTTCTCCGTCGACCAGTCCCCTACCAACAATCATGACCGCTCCCCGCGCATCCCGACTGGCGACCGCAAAGTCTTCAGCCTTGGTGCCGGCTGGAGTCCGACCGACGACATGACCATCGACGTGGCCTACTCCTACCTGTGGGAAGAGGACACCAAGGTGAACAACCAACCAAGCTCGCTGACGGAAGGTGCCTTGAAGGGCAGCTACCAGGCTAAGTACGAGAACAGCGCTCACGGTATCGGTGCCTCCCTCACCTACCGCTTCTGAGTCGCATCGGCTGCATGAATCGGGGCTGCTATGCAGCCCCGATCTTCAAGCACTCACCTGCCAGTCAGCCCCCAGGCACTCCTGCAGGTAATCCATGAACGCACGCACCTTGGGCGTCATGGCAAAGCGGTCAGCCAGGCAGACATAGACATCCATCGGCTCTGTCTGGGCATACGCCCGGCCCGCTTCCCCCTGCTCGAACAGCGGAACCAACGCCCCAGCGTCCAAGTGTGGCCGCACGATGAACTCGGCGAGCCGGGTGATCCCACCATCGTTCAGGGCCATTTGGGTCAGGGCATCGATATCGTCGCTGATCAACACGGTGCCGAATTCGGCCTCGAAACGAAGCCCGTCACGGATGAACCCCCAACGCAAGAAGCGCCCATCGACCGGGTAGCGAAATACCAGGCACCGATGTTCCCGCAACGACTCTGGCGTTGAAGGTAACCCCGCGCGCTGCAGATACCCAGGCGAGGCACAACAGATGAACGGGACCCGGGCGATATGCCGTGCCAGCAAATGGTCTTCCAGTTGCGGGGCGATACGCACGCTCACGTCCACACCCTCTTGCGCATGGTTCACGCGCCGATCAGTCGTTACCAACTCTATCGAAAGCCGCGGATAGCGCGCACTGAAGGCAGGAATCAGGGGCGCCAGTACATGACGACCGAAGGCCGAAGTCGAGGCGATGCACAAGCGCCCCTGCGGCTCGCTGTCCGGCGTCGTCACCGCCAACTCAGCCAGCGCCAGATCGCGTGCGACATGCCTGACCCGCTCGAAATACAAACTGCCCGCGGGGGTCAGTGCCATGCTGCGCGTGGTACGACTCAACAATCGCACCTGCAGGTGCTGCTCCAACCGCGCCAGGTTCTGGCTGACCGCCGCCGGGCTGATGCCCAGGTTACGCGCGCCGGCGGCGATGCTGCCCGCCTCGACCACCTTGATGAAGCTACGGATGGCGTTGAGCAAATCCATGTGTGGGCTCTGCTGATTCGTAAGAATCTCTTTATAAAGAACTCAGCAAGGCCAGTCTACAGCCTGCCCTTGGGCAGTTGTTAACCTGTGCCTCCACTCTCATCGAAAGGAGTTCGCATGAACGACCTGATCCAACCGCGCAGCCGAAGGAAGCTGCACCCACGCGCAACCCCCTATGCCTTTGCGTTCTACATGTCGTCGATCATGGCGTTGCTGATGTGCTTCGTGATCACCGCCGCCACGACTGGCTTTAACCCGCAGTACCTGGACAATGTACTGAAGGCCTACCAGCTGGCCATGCCGGTGGCCTTCGTCTGCGTGTTGATGGTCCGGCCGGTGGTGATGCGACTGGTGGCTCTCACCGTGCACGCGCACTAGGCTCTATACGAAAAGCCTTGATACTCGGTGATGCTGCGTTGAAAACAGCCTCGGAATGCTCATTTACAACCCGTAAACACCGCTTTCTCGGCTGTTTTCGCCTTGCCTGACCTTCGTCTCAAGACGTTTCATACAGACCCTAGCGCCCGAGATCAGGGCTGCGATGCGATGGCCTTTTCGATCGCGGCCCTGAAGGCTGGGTCGTCAGGCTTGGTCAAGCTGGAGAAATTGCCGATCACCTTACCCTTGCGGTCGATCACGTACTTGTAGAAATTCCATTTCGGCGCGCTGCTTTGGCTGGCCAGTTCGGCGAACAGCGGGATCGCGTCCTCGCCACGCACCGGCTGGGCCTTGGTCATGGTGAACGTCACGCCGTAGTTGGCGTAGCACACCTTGGCAGTCTCTTCGCTGTCACCGGCTTCCTGTTTGAAGTCGTTGGACGGCACGCCGAGCATTTCCAGGCCCTGCTCGTGGTACTCCTTGTAGGCGGCTTCGAGCCCTTCGAATTGCGGGGCGAAACCACAGTAGCTGGCGGTGTTCACCACCACCAGGGGTTTGCCGGCGAAGCGCTGGCACAGGTCGACCTGCTCTTTACCGCGCAGCTCGGGCAAAGTGCCCTGCAACAGCGCCGGGCAGTCAGCGGCCCAAGTGGGAGTGGCGGCCAGCAGGGCCAACAATGGCAGAGTCAACCAAGGTACGCGCATGATGTCGTTCTCCGGCAAGACAGTCCTTGAACTTGCAGGGTAGCGCTTAACACAGGCTCATGCCCAACTGCATCAATGCCAGCCCCCCCTGCTGCCAACCCCACCAGACCAAGGCCAGCACCAGCAGCGCAGCCGCCGCCAGCAGCACGCGGCGCAGGGTGCCGTTCATATCGCTTGCGCCTGCAACCGGGCCACCGGTCGCTCACGCACTGGCCAGTTGAGTGCGGCAGCCAGCAGGCTGAGCAAGATGGAAATCTGCCAGACCAGATCGTAACTACCCGTACGGTCGTACACTACGCCGCCCAGCCAACCGCCCAGGAAGGCACCCAACTGGTGGAACAGGAACACGATGCCACCGAGCATGGACAGATTCCGTACCCCGAACACTGTGGCAACGGTGCCGTTGGTCAGCGGCACCGTCGACAGCCACAGCAAGCCCATGGCGATGCCGAACAGATAGGCGCTGAACTGGGTCACTGGGGCCCACAGGAACAGCACGATCACCACTGCACGCAGCAAGTACAGTCCGGTGAGCAAACGCGGCTTGGACATGCGTCCGCCCAGCCACCCAGCGGTATAGGTACCGACGATATTGAACAGCCCGACCAGGGCCAGCACCGTGGTACCGGTGGTAGCCGCCAAGTGCTGGTCGACCAGATACGCTGGCAGGTGGACACCGATGAACACCACCTGGAAGCCACACACGAAAAAGCCCAGCGCCAACAACCAGAAGCCGGAATGCGAGCAGGCTTCATGCAGGGCCTGGCCCAAGGTCTGCTCGGCACCATGGCTGGGCAACGGTTTGTCCTTCAGCAAGCCAACGAACGGCACGATCAGTGCGACCAGCAACCCTAGTACCAGCAGGGCCGCAGACCAGCCCAGCCACTCGATCAGGCCTAGGGTGCCAGGCAGCATGGCGAACTGACCGAACGAGCCGGCCGCGCTGGCGATACCCATGGCCATGCTGCGCTTTTCCGCCGGCACGGCACGCCCCACCACCCCCAGGATGACCGAGAACGACGTGCCGGAGAGGCCGATGCCGATCAGCAGGCCTGCACTCAGCGACAACGACCAGGGCGAGTCGGCCATGCCCATCAGGATCAGCCCTGCGGTATAGAGCAAGCCCCCGATCAACACCACCCGTGCCGCGCCCAAGCGATCGGCCAAAGCGCCGGCAAACGGCTGCGCCAAGCCCCAGATCAGGTTCTGCAGGGCAATGGCGAAAGCGAATACTTCACGCCCCCAGCCGAATTCGGCACTCATCGGCGCCAGGAACAGGCCAAAACCATGCCGCACGCCCAAGGACAGCGCGAGGATCAACGCCGCGCCCCCCAATACCCACCCGCTGGTTCGCCACAACGAAGTCATTTTGTTTTTCTCCAGCCCATCGCAAGGTTTTACGGGTATATACCCGCTTGAAATCGTAGTTGATCAGGCAAGCCGCTCCAGCAGACGTACCAACTCATCCCGCGCGCCCTCACCCAGTTGCTCCACCAACTGTCGCTGCGCCTGCTGCCAGGCCGGATAGGCCAGCTGCAACCGCGCCGTACCCTCGTCGGTCAACAGCACCACACGGTTACGCTGGTCGTCGCCGTCAGCCAAGGCCACCAACCCTTCGGCCTCGAGCACCCGCAGGTTGCGACCCAAGGTACTGCGTTCAAGGCCCATGGCCTCGGCCAACGTGGTGATACTCGGACGATCCAGCCGCTGAAGGTGGCGCAGTAGGGAAAACTGGGCGACATTGATGCCGAAGCCGGCAAGGGCCTCGTCATAGTGTCGGCTCACCCCGCGAGCGGCTCGGCGCAGGTGGGTGCAGATGCATTCACTGGTCAACATGGTTACGTGTATATACCCGCTTATAGCGTGTTGCAAGAAATTTCAGCACCCGACCGCTGCGGGTGACGGCATGCTGGCGATGACGCATTCACCTCGTCAGCGCGAGGGCCAGCAACACCACCAACTCAAGCAATTCCAGCATCGCCCCGGCAGTATCCCCGGTGGTCCCACCCAATCGACGACACATCAGCTGGCGCAACCACCAGAAGCCTGCCAACGCGCCCACCAAGGGCCAGATCGCCGACCTGCCGACCAGAGCCAGGCCCAGCACCAAGCTACCCGACAATACCCAGGCCCCGGCGCGACGCGGCAGATGCTCGGCCAATGCCTGGCCAAGCCCTCCCGGCCGAACGTAAGGGGTGGACAGAAACAACCCGAGCATGGCGCTACGGCCCACCAAAGGCGCCAACACCAGCACCGCGCCGGCGCCTCGCTCGACGAGCACCCAAAGCGCACAGAACTTCAACAACAGCACCAGCACCAGGGTGACGACGGCAATCGGTCCGCTGCGCGGATCCTTCATGATGTGCAGGGTGCGCTCACGGTCACCGAAGCCACCCAGCCAGGCATCGGCGCTGTCGGCCAGGCCATCCAGGTGCAAGGCACCGCTGAGCAGCACCCAAAGCGTCAGCAACAATGCGGCATGCAGGTGCGCAGGCGTGCCACTCAACAGATGGCTGGCCAACCACAACAGCAGGCCAAACAACACCCCTACCACCGGATACCACAGCAGCGAACGACCAACGTCTCGCGGTGCCGGCATACCCGGCAACCGTACAGGCAAGCTGCTCAGAAACTGCAAGGCGATCCAGAATGGCACCATCTCAATCAGCCTCGCTCAACACACCATCCTCATTCAACACCAACCGCACCATGGCGCCGTGCCCAACTTCGACCTGCAATAACTGCTCACGGGGCAATCCACGGGCTCGCGCCAGCAACAGGCGCATCACGCCGCCGTGGGTCACCAGCAGCACGCGTTTGCCAGCATGCTGCCGCGTCAGCCGCTCCATGGCCGTGACCACCCGCTCGGCGAATGCGCCGACCGGCTCCCCGCCAGGCGGTGTGTAGGCATAGGGATCAGACCAGAAACGCCCAAGCTCATCGGCTTGGGTCTGCATGATTTGCGCCGCGGTGCGTCCCTCCCAGTCGCCGAAGTGCAGCTCTCGCAAATCGGCTTCACGCTGTACCGACAAGCCCAGCCGCTCGCCCAATGCGTCGGCGAAGCGGGCGCAACGTTGCAAGGGCGAGCTGACCAGCACCTGCCACGGCCCACCTGCCTCTACGGCCGCGCTCATCTGCACCCAGCCTTTTTCGGTCAGGGCATCGTCCAGGCTGCCGCGCAGGCCACCCTGTTCGGTCTCACCATGACGCAGCAGGTCGAGGATCATGCCGGACGGTCCGCCACCGCAGCTTCGGCGAAGGTGGCCATCTGCCCATGCAGTGCGCAGGCCAGGCGCAGCAGCGGAACGGCCAAAGCAGCACCACTGCCCTCACCCAGACGCAGGCCCAGGGCGAGCAATGGCTCGGCCTCCAGCGCTTCGATCAGCGCTAGGTGACCAGGCTCGGCGCCCTGATGGGCGAACAACAGCCATGGCCGGCAGTGCGGGTTCAAGCGCACGGCGACCAGTGCAGCGACGCTGCAGATGAAGCCGTCGACCAGTACCGCGATACCGTGTTGAGCACAGGCCAGGTACGCCCCGGTCAGGGCGGCAATTTCGAATCCCCCCACACAACCCAACGCTTGCAACGGGTCGTCGGCACGCAGGCCATGCAGCGCCAGCGCGCGCTCGATCACCTCGGCCTTGCGCCTCACCCCGGCACTGTCCAGGCCAGTGCCCGGGCCGCTGAGCTCGCGGGCCGGACAGTCCAGCAGATGGCTGGCCAGGGCAGCCGCAGCCGTGGTGTTGCCAATGCCCATCTCGCCACCGATGAACAGCTGGGCGCCTTGGTCGGCTGCCCGCTTGGCGCTGTCTCGTCCGGCTTGCAGCGCAGCCAGCAACTGCTCTTCGCTCATCGAGGGCTGGCGGGCGAAGTTCGCGGTGCCCGCGCCCAGGCGCAGGTGGCGCACACCCGGTAGTTCCAGCCGGGTGTCGACAGTGCCGAGGTCGATTACCTCCAAGCTGGCCTGCAGTTGGCGCGCCAGCACGCTGATCGCCGCGCCGCCACCGACGAAATTGCGCAGCATCTGCCCGGTCACGGCCTGCGGATAGGCCGAGATGCCTTCCTCGACCACACCGTGGTCGCCGGCAAAGATCGTGATCGCAACCCGCTCCAGAGTCGGGCGCTCCTGGCCCTGCAGGCCGGCCAGTTGGATGGCCAAGCTTTCCAGCTGCCCGAGCGAGCCGGCAGGCTTGGTCAGCTGCTGCTGGCGTGCGCGGGCCTGGTCCATGGCAGCGTTATCAAGAGGTTGGCAGGCTTCACGCCACCATTGCTGGTTCATAGTGCGGGTCCTTTAAGCATGAGGGGCAGGCCTGCCACGGTCAGCACCACGCGCTGACAACGCTGGGCGACGGCCTGGTGCAGCCAGCCGGCCAGGTCGACGTAACGCCGGGTCAATTCACCCATGGGCACCACGCCCAGGCCGGTTTCGTTACTGACCAGGATGACCATGCCTGGTAACTGTTCAAGGCATTCGAGCAGGGCATCGCGCTCCTCGGCCAGGCGTTGGTCGTTTTCAAGCATCAGCAAGTTGGTGAGCCACAAGGTCAGGCAATCGACCAACAGGCAATGCCCTTCCCTGGCGTGGGCGCGTAGCACACTGGCCAGCGCCACAGGTTCTTCAATTAGCCCCCACTCGGCGGGCCGACGTTGGCGGTGCAGACGCACCCGTTCGCTCATCTCGCCATCCAGCGGCTGGCTGGTGGCAATGTAGGTCACTGGCAAGCCACTGTTGGTGGCCAGCTGTTCGGCCAGGCGACTCTTGCCGGAGCGGGCGCCACCGAGGATCAGGTTGAGCATGTCAGGCGACTCCACACAGCCCGCGCAGACGCGCGGTATCGAGGTGCTTTTCCACCAGATCGGCCAGGCGCTCGATGTCGCGTTCGCGCAAGGCTTCGTAGTCGATGGTCTGCACGTCCTGCAAACCGGCCCAGCGCAGTAAGGCAGCGCACGACTGACTACCTTCGAACAGACCGTGCAGGTAGGTGGCGAGGACCTGCCCGTCGGCGCTGATCGCGCCATCGCTGCGGCCATCGGCCAGTTGCACGGCAGGATGCTCCAACGCAGGGCCGTGGGTGACACCGGCATGGATTTCGTAGCCGGCCACCGCGGATTGTTCCAGATTCAGGGTACCGGCGACGTTGCGCAGTTGCTTGTCCGCTTCGAGCACCGTGGCGTAGTCCAGCAACCCCAGCCCTGGGCTGGAGCCTGCCGGCCCCTCCAGGCCGAGCGGGTCGTGCACCTCACGGCCAAGCATCTGCAGACCGCCACAGATACCGATCAGCTTGCCGCCATAACGCAGGTGACGAGCGATGGCGCTGTCCCAACCGCGTGCGCGCAACTGCGCCAGATCAGCGCGAACACTCTTTGAGCCAGGCAGGATGATCAGGTCGGCGGCAGGAATCGGCTGGCCTGGGCCAATGAACTGCAGGTCGACCTGGGGGTGCAGACGCAGCGGGTCGAAATCGGTGTGATTGCTGATACGGGGCAGCACCGGGACGATCACCTTGAGCACGCGCTCACCCTTCACGGCCTGGCGCATGTCGATCGCGTCCTCGGCCTCTAGGTGCAGGTCGGTGACATACGGCAGTACACCCAGCACCGGCTTGCCGGTGCGCGCTTGCAGCCAGTCCAGCCCTGGCTGTAACAAGGCGATGTCGCCGCGGAAACGGTTGATGACGAAGCCTTTGACCCGCGCCTGCTCGCTGGGAGAGAGCAGCTCCAGGGTGCCGACCAGGTGGGCGAACACGCCGCCCCGGTTGATATCGGCCACCAGAATCACCGGGCAGTCGACCGCTTCGGCGAAGCCCATGTTGGCGATGTCGCCAGCCCGCAGGTTGATCTCTGCCGGCGACCCAGCCCCCTCCACCATCACCACGGGGTACGTGGCGCTAAGGCGCTGGTGAGAGGCCAGCACCGCCTGCATGGCGATGGCCTTATAGTCGTGGTAGGCCACTGCATTCATGCTGGCGACCGCTCGACCGTGGATGATCACCTGGGCTCCGGTATCGCTGTTGGGCTTGAGCAGGACCGGGTTCATGTCGGTGTGCGGCGCCAGTCGGCACGCTTGGGCCTGGACCGCCTGGGCCCGGCCGATTTCCCCCCCGTCGGCGGTCACCGCACTGTTGAGGGCCATGTTCTGTGGCTTGAAGGGCACCACACCGATACCCTGGCGCAGCAGCCAGCGGCACAGGGCGGTCACCAGGGTACTTTTGCCAGCGTCGGAGGTGGTGCCTTGCACCATGAGGGTGGTCATGCCATTTCCTTGTGGTAGTCCGCCAGGGCCAAGGCGAGACGCTGCTCGTCCGCCGCAGTGGCGGGCAGGCCTAGGCGCACGGCTGGCGGCTGGTCGAACAGACGCACCAGAATGCCGCGCCGGGCGAGAAACTCATGCAACTGCGCCGCCTGCTCGCAGCGTACGTACTGGAACAGGTCACAGCCACCGCTGGGCGCCAGGCCCACGCCTTCTAGCACCGCCGCAAGGCGTTGGCTGGCAGCGGCGCAGCGGGCGATCTGGGCCTGATGCGCTGCGTGGTCGGCGTAACTGGTCTGTGCCAATACCCGAGTCGGCCCGCTGACGGTCCAGGGGCCAAGCCTGTCTGCCAGCAGCGCCAGCAATACCGGCTCAGCCGCCACGAAGCCCAAGCGCACGCCGGCCAGACCGAAGAACTTGCCGAACGAGCGTAGAACGATCAGGCCTTCGCGCTCGGCGCAATCGACCACGCTGAATGCGGGCGTGTTGTCCATGAAGGCTTCGTCGACCAGCAACCAGCCGCCTCGCCTGGCCAGCCGGGCGTGCCACGCCAGCAAACGCTCGCGACTGATCCGCTGACCCGTGGGGTTGTTGGGGTTGACCAGCACCAGCACGTCCAGGCTGTCGAGCGTGGACTCGACGCTGGACGCATCCAGCTCGACCAGCGTATGCCCGGCCCGTCGCCAGGCGTGCGGGTGCTCGGCGTAACATGGCGCCAACACCCCTACCCGCCCCGATGGCCGCAGCAGTGGCAAGGCCTGGATCGCCGCCTGGGAACCTGCCACGGCCAGCAACTGGCTGGCGCCGTAATAGGCTCGCGCTGCTGCTTCCAGGCCATCTTCGACCTCAGGCAGACGGGCCCAGGCGTCCACGGGAATCGGCGGGATCGGGTACGGCCACGGGGCGATGCCGCTGGACAAGTCGAGCCATTGCTCGCGGGCAATCCCGTATTGCCGCACCGCGCGCAGCAGACGGCCACCGTGTTCAAGCATTCAAGTAAGCTCCCAGGCAGATTACCAACAGCCACAGCCATACACCCCGCTGTACCAGGCTCCAGCCGCGCTCGATGGCCTCGGCATCGGCCATCGGCCCTTCGCCCAGCCGAGGTCGCTCGTGCAGTTCGCCGTGGTACACCGCCGGGCCACCAAGCTCGACGCCCAGCGCACCGGCGCCCGCCGCCATCACCGGCCCGGCATTGGGGCTGTCCCACAAGGGCCCCTGGTTGCGCCAGCAGGCCCACGCCAGGCGGGTCTTGCCAAGCAGCGCGTAGGTCAGCGCCACCAGCCTTGCGGGAATATAGTTCAGTGCATCGTCGATGCGCGCCGCCGCCCAGCCGAAGCGTTCGAAACGCTCGTTGCGATAGCCCCACATGGCGTCGAGCGTGTTGCTCAGGCGATACAGCACCACACCGGGAGCGCCCGCCACGACGAACCAGAACAGCGCGGCAAACACCGCATCGCTGCCGTTCTCCAGCACCGACTCGGTAGCCGCCCGCGCCACGGCGGGCTCATCCAGCTCACGGGTTTCGCGGCTGACCAGGTAGCCGACACGGCGCCGCGCTTCTTCAAGGTCGCCGTGGCGCAGGGCATTGGCCACCGGGAGCACGTGCTCGCCAAGGCTGCGCAGCCCCACGGCGCAATACAGCGCCAGCACGTCCACCAGCCAGCCGATGCAGGGCAGCCATGACAGCAGCAATGCCAGCAATGTCAGCGGCACCACAGCCAGGAACCAGGCACTCACGCCGTGACTGCGCCAGCCACGCCCACCGGCATTCATCCGCTGCTCGAGACGCGACGCCAGTTTGCCGAAGCCGACCAGTGGATGGCGCCGGCGCGGCTCGCCCAGCAACGCGTCCAGGGCCACTCCGGCCACGGTCAGCAAGGCCACGCTCATCAACGCTCTCCCCAGTGGTTTTCGTACAGCATCTCGCTCAAGGGCCGTTGTTCGGCCCAGTTTTCCAGCACCAGCATCGGCGCCGGGTAGAACTCGGTCACCGGCCCCAGGCACAGCACCGCCACCGGCTTGGCGCCCGCCGGCATCCCCAGCAGGTCTGCCAGGGCCTGCGGCTCGAACAACGATACCCAGCCCATACCCAGCCCTTCGGCACGTGCGGCCAGCCACAGGTTCTGAATGGCGCAGGCCAGGGACGCCAGGTCCATTTCCGGGAGGGTGCGTCGGCCGAAAATGTGCGGCTCGCGGTTGTCCATCAAGGCCGCCACCAACACCTCGGCACAGTCGCTGATCCCTTCGACCTTGAGCTTCATGAAGTCGTCGGAGCGTTCGCCAAGGGCCTCGGCGGTGCGCACTCGCTCCTGTTCAACCAGGGCCTGGATACGACCACGCAGCTCGCGCTGGCTGATGCGGATGAACCGCCAGGGCTGCATCAGGCCGACGCTGGGTGCCTGATGCGCGGCCGCCAACAACCGACCAAGCACCTCGGGGGCTATGTCGCCACCGGCGAAATGGCGCATGTCGCGACGCTCGCCGATGACCCGGTAGATGGCGGCGCGTTCTGCGTCGCTGTAGGCATGTTCGCTCATGGCTGCAGCAGCGCCGCCGCCGCTTCGGGGTTGGAGGGGAAGTAGAAGTGCACGTAGGACGCCGTCAGGCGCCCCAGGCGATAGACCGCTTCATTGCCCCGCCCGCCATTGGGGCTGAGTCCGCGGGCGATCGGCTCAAGCTCGGTCATGGTCAGGGAATGGTGGTATGTGTGCCCACGCAAGGTGCCCTCTGGCAGTTCCACAGCCTGCAAGGCCAAGGCGGCAAGGCGTTTCTGCATGATCGCTTCGCCAGGCAGCAGGCCAAGCAACTCGGCCCGCTCGCCCGCCACGTCGGTCAACGCGTCGAGCAGGTACAGCATGCCGCCACACTCCGCCAGCAGGGGCTTGCCTTGCGCGTGGTGGGCACGCAGGGCGTCGAGCATCGAGGTGTTGGCAGCCAATGCATGGTGGTGCAGTTCGGGGTAGCCTCCCGGCAGGTACAGGCTATCGACCAGGGGCATTTCACGGTCATGCAGGGGCGAGAAGAACTCAAGCTGCGCGCCCAGGCTTCGCAGCACGTCGAGGTTGGCACCATAGGTGAAGGCGAACGCTTCGTCCCGGGCCACCCCGATGCGCACGCCAGCCAACGACGACGACAGCTGACGCGGCTCCGGTGCGGCGAAAGTGACCGCCGGTGGCAGGCTTGCGTCGCAACTGGCGGCCAAGGCTTCGGCAGCTGCATCCAGGCGGGCGTCGAGGTCATTCAGTTCACTGGCTTGGACAAGCCCCAGGTGACGACTGGGCAGCTCGATGCCACGCTCGCGGGACAAACCGCCATACCAGCGCAGGCCTTCGGTCAGGCTGCCTTCGAGCAATTGGGCGTGACGCAGGCTGCCGACGCGGTTGGCCAGCACGCCGGCGAACGGCAGGTCGGCCTGGTAGCGCGCCAGGCCCAAGGCCAATGCTCCAAAGGTCTGGGCCATGGCCGTGCCGTCGATCACCGCCAACACCGGCACACCAAAATGACGCGCCAGATCGGCGCTCGAAGGGGTGCCATCGAACAGGCCCATGACGCCCTCGATCAGGATCAGGTCGGCTTCGGCAGCGGCTTCCCATAGCAAGCGACGGCTCTCCTGCGCACCGATCATCCACAGGTCCAATTGGTAGACCGGCGCACCACTGGCCCGCTCGAGGATCATCGGGTCGAGAAAGTCCGGCCCACACTTGAACACTCGTACCTTGCGCCCAAGGTTGCGATGCAGCCGTGCCAGCGCAGCGGTGACGGTGGTCTTGCCTTGTCCGGATGCAGGTGCGGCGATCAACACCGCAGGGCATTGGCGCGCTTGGTTCACAGTTCCACGCCCTTCTGCGCACGGATACCGGCCTGGAACGCATGCTTGAGCATGCCCATTTCGGTAACCGTGTCAGCCATCTCGATCATTTCGGGCTTGGCTGCGCGGCCGGTGACGATCACATGCTGCATTGGCGGGCGAGCCTGGATATCGGCCAGCACCTGGTCGAGATCGAGATAGCCATGCTTGAGGGCGATGTTCAGTTCGTCGAGCACCACGAACTGCACCGAAGGGTCCTGCAGCAACTGCCGCGACACCGCCCAGGCCGCTTCGGCAGCAGCGATATCGCGCTGACGGTCCTGGGTTTCCCAAGTGAAGCCCTCGCCCATGACGTGGTAGCGCACCTGCTCGGGGAAGCGGCGGAAGAACAGCTCTTCTCCCGTGCTGTTGCGGCCCTTGATGAACTGCACCACACCACACTGCATGCCATGGCCCAACGCACGGGCGAGCATGCCGAACGCCGAACTGCTCTTGCCCTTGCCGTTGCCGGTCAGCACCAGCAGCAGGCCGCATTCGTTGGGGGAATTGGCGATGCGCTCGTCGATGATCGCCTTCTTGCGCTGCATACGCGCCAGATGACGTTCGTCGCGTTCGGTGGTTTCGCTCATGAGGGTTCTCCGCAGGCTGACGCCACGCGAGAAGCGGCGGCAGGTCGATAGGCAGGCAGACGGAGGACGCGCAGGGGCCATGACCCGCTCTGGTCACGGTGCACCGCGCATCACCCTCCGTGATGCCGTTGGCAGTATCAGGCCGGTCTCCGGGCTCGTGAGCGGGCCTGTGGCCCTGGCCTGCGCGCCTTCCCGGGCGTTCACCCAGTGGCCCTGCGCGGCCGCGTCTCACCTACCGTTGCGGGGGCAGCGCCGGGCTCGCGCCTTCCGACGCCCACCGGCTTCCCAGTTTCACCCTGCCCAGTCGAGGCTGGCAGGACACCTGAAACACGCGCGAAGGTTAGAGGGTTGGGCCGGGAGCGTCAATCGAAGCGCTCGTTCGACGAGCGGGGTCATTCTCCAGGACGCGGCGCGGCGGTGGCCTGGCGACTTACCTCGGTGACCGCCGCAAGCGCCAGCGCTCGCCGGGGATGCGATCAGCTGATCAGCGGTTCTGCGCCAGGTGGCCTTGGGGAATGACTCGCTTGGCCTGCAGGTAGGCCTTGGCCCAGTAGCTGTTGGACAGGTAGTCCAGGCGCACCGTGCCGCCTGTGGAAGGCGCATGCACGAAGCGGCCTTCGCCCACGTAGATCCCGGCATGGCTCACTTGCGAGCCGCCACCGGTGGCGAAGAACACCAAGTCCCCGGACTGCAGCGCATTGAGGTCCACCGTTGGCGCACGCATGACGATCATTTCGCGGGTCGATCGCGGCAGGCTGATGCCCGCTGCATCGCGGTAGACATAGCCGATCAGGCCACTGCAATCGAAGCCGGAATCCGGCGTGTTACCGCCCCAGCGATAGGGGGTACCGACCAGGCCGATGGCGCGTATGAGCACATCGTCGGCAATCGGCGAAATGTCAGGCTGGGCGTACGGGATCTGTGGCTGAACCACAGGGGCCGGTGCCGGAGCATGGCTGGAACAGGCGGCAAGCAGAGCCACCAGGGAAAGGAATGCGAAGCGCGCCATCATCGCCATGGCCAGAACTTCCTGTCTGAGACCGTAGGGCCGCAGCCCAAAAGAGTTGAGAAATTAGATTAGACGCTTTCTATAAATGCGCACGGCGGCGAGCTTTTCAGCATCGCCGCCGCGGCAGGGTACATCATTTTGCCATCAGTTGCGCGCGATATTGGTCGGCGCCATCGCCAAGGCTCGCTTGGCTTCGATGAAGGTCTTGCTCCAGTAGCGATCACCGAGGCTGTCGATGCGCACACCACCGCTGCGGCGGCTGCTGGAGTGGATGAACTGGTTGTCACCCAGGTAGATGCCAGCATGGCTGACACGACCACGGCCATTGGTGCTGAAGAACAGCAAATCGCCCGGCTTGAGCTTGTTGCGCGCCACTTTCGGTGCGTCGACGTTGATCATCTCGCGGGTAGAGCGCGGCAAGGTCACACCCGCCTCTTCGCGGAACAGGTAGCCGATGAAACCGCTGCAGTCGAAGCCCGACTTCTCCGAGGTACCGCCGAAACGGTAGCGCGTGCCGATCAACGACATGCCACGTTCGAGAATACTGTCGGCCAGGGCCGGCAATTGGTAAGGCTTGCCGCTGGAGAAAGCCTCCAGGTCATCTTCGGTGGCCAGGTCCTCTTCGCTGAATACCGACGAAGTGGAAGTCTTGGCGTTGATCGCCGACGTCGAGGCGACCGGGGTGTGATCCTGAGGCTGGGAAACCGGGCCATGAGCCGCGCAGCCAAAAAGCAGGGTCACGAGTGCGAGTGGCACGAGGGGTGCGAAGCGCTTCAGCATGGGCACGACCGTGTCTGTAATCCTTTAGAAGGTGGAAACTATGCCTTCTATCGGGACCATTTGCAAATTTTATCGAAAAAGATGTGACTTTTCCGTGACGCTGCTGCAAGCCCCGTATTTCGGGGCTTACCAGCCGAGGGTTTCCTTGAGGAAAGGAATGGTCAGTTTGCGCTGCGCTTGCAGCGACGCTTGGTCGAGACGTTCGAGCAGGTCGAACAGCGCGCTCATGCTTCGGGTGCCACGGGTCAGGATGAAGTGGCCAACTTCGTCGGTCAGGTGCAGCCCCCGTCGCGAGGCCCGCAATTGCAGGGCTCGCAGCTTGTCTTCGTCGGACAACCCACGCATCTGGAAGATCAGCGCCAATGTCAGGCGCGACTTGAGGTCGGGCAACTTGATAGGCAGCTCACGCGGTGAGCTGGAGGCCGCCAGCAACAGGCGCCGACCGCTATCGCGCAGCCGATTGAACAGGTGGAACATGGACTCTTCCCAGTCCGCCTTGCCGGCGATAACGTGCAGGTCGTCGATGCAGACCAGCTCGTACTGCGCCAGGTAATCCAGCAGTTCCACGCCTCGGTCGAGCAGTTGCGCCAAGGGCAGGTAGACCGCGGGCTCACCGCGCTGCTGGAAGCGATGGGTGGCCGCCTGCAGCAGGTGGCTGCGACCCACACCTTGCTTGCCCCACAGGTAGATGAGGCTTTCGGTCCAGCCGGCGTCGGCTTCGCACAGACGCTCGACATAGCCCAACGCCGCGGCATTGGCGCCCGGATAGTAGTTGATGAAGGTGGCGTCATCGCGCAGACGCACACCCAGGGGCAACTGGATCGGTTTCATGCTGGCGGGCGGTCGAGAGGACCACAGGGGGCCTTTGGTGAACAGTGTGCAAAGTCTATACCCGCCTTGCGGGCGGCACAATGACCGAGCAGGATTGCCCAAGCAAAATCAACGAGTTGCGCTACAAAAGCAACGCTTCCCGTTTTATCGCCGGCAAGCCGGCTCCTGCCATGCCCGCGCTTGCCGCTCGAAAGGATCACAGCTTTGGGTCGACATCCCCGGCATACATGTCCGACTCTTTATACAGATCGTGCACATGGCGCAGCAGCACCATGATCACGGCGGCGACTGGCAAGGCCAGCAACACACCGGTGAAACCGAACAGCTCGCCGCCCGCCAGGATGGCGAAGATCACCGCCACCGGGTGCAGGCCGATCCGGTCCCCTACCAGCAACGGGGTCAATACCATGCCTTCGAGCGCCTGCCCGACCATGAACACCGCCACGATGCCCAGCATCGGATAAAGGTCGCCGCCGAACTGGAACAACCCGGCCACCAGCGCAGCGCCGATACCGATGATGAACCCCATGTATGGCACGATGGCCGCCAGCCCTGCCAGCATGCCGATCAGCAGGCCCAGTTCCAGCCCCACCAGCATCAGGCCGGCCGAGTAGATCACCCCCAGCGCCAGCATCACCATCAACTGGCCACGGACGAAAGCGCCCAGGACTTCGTGGCACTCACCCGCAAGTCCTACCACCTGCGATTCCCGGTGGCGCGGCAGCAGGCCGCGCAGCTTGGCCATCATCAGGTCCCAGTCGCGCAGCAAGTAGAAGCCCACCACGGGAATCAGCACCAGATTGGCCAGCCAGGCGACCAACGCCAGGCTGGAGGCCGTGGCCTGGGACAGCAGCATGCCGACGATATCGGTGGTCTGGCCCATGTGCGCGCTGACGGCGGCCTTGATCTTGTCGAACTTCCAGAACCCTTCGGCCAGGCCCAGACGGCTTTGCACCCACGGCAACGCCACGTGCTGCAACCAATCGAGCATCTGCGGCGCCAACTCGTAAAGGCGCACCAACTGCTTGGCCAACATCGGTATCAGCACCAGCAACAGCGCCAGCAGAATGAGGGTGAACAGGCTGAACACCACGACCACGCCCCAGGTTCGCGACAGCCCCAGGCGCTCCAGGCGGTCGACCAGTGGGTCGGCCAGGTAGGCCAGCAGTATGCCGACCAGAAACGGTGAAAGAATGTTGTGCAGGCTATACAGCAGCACGGCGATCAGCAGGGCGATGCCCAGCCAGATCCAACGGCGTACATCGGTCAAAATCGGGTCTCCTTACCAACGAAAACGCAAGCCATCGAACGGCTTGGGGGCTGCAGGTTGCTCAGCCGCCGGGGCAGCCCCTGGCGCGGGTGCTGTGGGGGTGGCCGGTACGGGGTCGGCCGGCACTTCCTGCAGCTTGGCCAAGCCCAGCTGGGCGCGCAGTTGATCCGGGTTGCCGGTGACCTGGTAGGTGAGCGTCTTGCCATCAGCCAGTTGCAGACGCGGGCCGAACGGCTCGAGCACGCGACTGAGTTCAGCGTAGCGCTGCAGGTTCATGCCCTGCACCTGGACCTGCAAGGCACCGCTGGCACCCGGCCGGGTCACGTAACGCGGCGCCAACCGGTTGCTCACTGCAAGCATGACCGCATCGGCCAAGGCCGCCTGATCGGCGCCTTCGGCGTTGCCTTGCTCGCGCTTGTCACCCAGCCATAGCTGCCATTTGCCCTGCCACTTGCCGTCGGCCTCCTGGGCGTGCACCGCCAGCAAGGCATCGGCGCCGTAACGCTCGGAGACCTCGCGCAGGGGCGCCGGGTCCTTGCCCTCCAACTGCTTGCCGTTGGCCACCAGTTGCTCCTGCAAGTCGGCCAACGGCAGGCGCAGCGGCAGCCCGCGGTGCTGGGCAGCTCGACGCAAAGGCTGCGCGCTGGACTGGCCATCGCCGACCAGACTACTGCCCTCGGCACTTTCGTTCAGCCACCAACCGAGGATCGACGGGCGATTGTTGCCCCACAAGGCCAGACCTGCCTGACGCAGGGCGCGCTCGGTACTGCCGGGGTCGAACTCGACCAGCACCGACTCGGGCGGGCCAGCCTCGGTAGCGACCTGGTTGATGATTTGCTGCGGGTCTTTGCGCAGTCCGGCCAGCGCCGGACTCTGCGCGGCCTTGGGGTCGCCGGTCAGGCGCAATACCAGGGTGTCCAAGGCTTTGCCGGTGGCCTGGGCGCGGGCTTCGGCGCCCTGCCCTTCGATGGGCTCACGCACCTGGTAAAGCCCGGAAACGGTCTCGGCCTGCACGATGGCGCTGGCCAACGCAAGGCAACCGGCTGCCAGAAAATTGAAAGAACGCATGGAGGATTCCTGTCCAGAAGACCAGATGACGGGGCACCGGGTCAGTTTGGGTGCTGGCTGTGACCGCGACAGGGCGACAAATGCTCCCTCTGTGCGGCCCGTTTCACCTCGACGGCGTTTCTATACCTTATACAGCGCCCCGCCTGGCAACCAGTCGCAGACCATGAAAGGATGTTTTTTCATGGATTAGGGCCCTGCCCGTCGGCCTGAGGATGGCCGCTGCCGGGCAACCCTGATAAAATCGCGCGCCTTCACAGACCACTGACGTTTCAGGTAGCCGCCGCACGCTCGCCGGCCTTGGCCGTCACGGTCGTTTTTAAGAATCCCTCCCTCCTAAAGGCCTGGATCAATGAGCAAGCAACCCTCCCTGAGCTACAAAGACGCCGGTGTAGACATCGACGCCGGCGAAGCACTGGTCGAACGCATCAAGGGCGTCGCCAAGCGCACCGCACGTCCTGAAGTCATGGGTGGCCTGGGCGGCTTCGGCGCCCTCTGCGAGATCCCGGCCGGTTACAAGCAACCGGTTCTGGTCTCCGGCACCGATGGCGTCGGCACCAAACTGCGCCTGGCGCTGAACCTGAACAAGCACGACAGCATCGGCCAGGACCTGGTCGCCATGTGCGTGAACGACCTGGTGGTCTGCGGCGCCGAACCGCTGTTCTTCCTCGACTACTATGCCACCGGCAAGCTCAACGTCGACGTGGCCGCCACCGTGGTCACCGGCATCGGTGCCGGCTGCGAACTGGCCGGCTGCTCGCTGGTCGGCGGCGAAACCGCTGAAATGCCCGGCATGTACGAAGGCGAAGACTACGACCTGGCCGGCTTCTGCGTGGGCGTGGTGGAAAAAGCCGAAATCATCGACGGCTCCAAGGTCGCCACTGGCGATGCGCTGATCGCCCTGCCGTCCTCCGGCCCGCACTCCAACGGCTACTCGCTGATCCGCAAGATCCTCGAAGTCTCCGGCACCGACATCGAAAACACCCAGCTCGACGGCAAGCCACTGGCCGACCTGCTGATGGCCCCGACCCGCATCTACGTCAAGCCGCTGCTGCAGCTGATCAAGGAAACCGGCGCGGTCAAGGCCATGGCCCACATCACCGGCGGCGGCCTGCTGGACAACATCCCACGCGTACTGCCGGCTAACGCCCAGGCCGTGATCGACGTGGCCAGCTGGCAGCGTCCGGCAGTGTTCGACTTCCTGCAGGAAAAAGGCAACGTCGATGAGCACGAAATGCACCGCGTGCTGAACTGCGGCGTCGGCATGGTCATCTGCGTGGCTCAGGACCAGGTCGAGAATGCCCTGAACGTCCTGCGCAAGGCCGGCGAGCAACCTTGGGTAATCGGCAAAATCGCCGAAGCCGCCGAAGGCGCTGCCCAGGTCGAGCTGCAGAACCTCAAGGCACACTGATGCCGAGCAAGACCTGCAATGTCGTGGTACTGCTGTCGGGCTCCGGCAGCAACCTGCAAGCCCTGATCGACAGCAGCCGCATCGACGGCAGCCCGGTACGCATCGGCGCGGTGATTTCCAACCGTGCCGATGCCTACGGCCTGCAACGCGCAGCGGCGGCTGGCATCGACACCGCGGTACTGGACCACAAGGGCTTCGACGGCCGTGAAGCCTTCGATGCGGCGCTGATGGCGCGCATCGACAGCTTTGCACCCGACCTGGTGGTTCTGGCCGGCTTCATGCGCATCCTCAGTGGTGATTTCGTGCGCCACTACCAGGGACGCCTGCTCAACATCCACCCGTCGTTGCTGCCCAAGTACAAGGGCCTGCACACTCACCAACGGGCGCTGGAGGCAGGCGACGCGGAGCATGGCTGCAGCGTACACTTCGTCACCGAGGAACTCGATGGCGGCCCTCTGGTCGTACAGGCTGTGGTCCCGGTTGCCTCCGACGACTCCGTCGAGACGTTGGCCCAACGGGTTCACCACCAGGAACACCAGATCTACCCGCTAGCGGTGCACTGGTTCGCCGAAGGTCGCTTGCGCCTGGGCGATCAGGGTGCGTTACTGGATGGCCAGCCGCTGTCGGCCAGCGGTCACTTGATTCGACCCTAGGAGATTTTATGCGTCGCGCCCTGCTCTTGGCTCTCGCCGTGCTCGCCCTGCCCCTCCAGGCAGCTGATCTGAAGCCGTTCTCGGCAAGCTACACCGCAGACTGGAAACAACTGCCCATGAGCGGCACCGCCGAGCGCAGTCTGGTCAAGAATGCCAACGGTACCTGGGACCTTAACTTCAAGGCCTCCATGATGATCGCCAGCCTGACCGAGCAAAGCACCCTGCGCCAGGAAAACGACACCCTGCTACCACAGAAGTACCACTTCGAACGCGGCGGCCTGGGCAAGGCCAAGAAAGTCGACCTGACGTTCGACTGGAACAGCAAGAAAGTCACCGGTAGCGACCGTGGCGATGCGATCAGCCTGCCGCTCAACCGCGGCGTGCTGGACAAATCGTCCTATCAGCTGGCCCTGCAGCATGATGTGGCTGCCGGCAAGAAAAGCATGACCTACCAGGTGGTCGATGGTGACGAGATCGACACCTACGACTTCCGCGTCCTGGGCACCGAGAAAGTCACCACCAAGACCGGCCAGGTCGAGGCGGTGAAAGTCGAGCGCGTGCGCGACCCGAGCCAGAGCAAGCGCATCACCGAGCTGTGGTTCGCCAAGGACTGGGACTACCTGTTGGTACAACTGCGTCAAGTCGAGACCGATGGCAAGGAGTACGTGATCGTGCTGCAAGATGGCACGGTCGATGGCAAGTCGGTGAAGGGTAACTGATTCACCATCGCGAGCAGCACCTCAAGCCCCGCCTGCGTGCGGGGCTTTTTCATGCGTGCGGGGATCCTTCGTGCTACATGAAACTTGTTTCACGCCCGTTTTATTTACTTAGCCTGCTAACAAACTCTATAAAGAAGGCCTGCGACACAGTGCCGCAGCTAACTGAAAAGTGGAGTTTACCGATGACAGTCCAAGTAACCGAACGCGACGAATCGAAAATGTCCCACGAAGGCCTGGCCGCCGGTGTGCGGATCTGGGACGTGTATCAGCAAGGCCAACTGGTTGGCATGTTCCACCATGAACACGAAGCCCATCAATATCGTGCAGAACTGGAAAACCTCGAGAACCAGCGTCCCACACAATGACAGGGTCTTCAAAAAGAAACCCCGCCAAGGCGGGGTTTCTCGTTTACCACATCAGATCGTCAGGGATCTTGTAGGCGGCGTACGGATCGTCTTCGTCCGCTTCCTCGACGTGGGTGTTCAGCAACAGGATGCGGCCAGGATCGCGCTCCTGAATCTTCACCGCCGCTTCCCGCGGGATCACCTCGTAACCACCGCCGAACGACACGATCGCCAGCGAGCCATTGCTCAGCTTGCTGCGCATCAAGGCGTTGACGGCAATGCGCTTGACCTTCTTATCGTCGACGAAGTTGTAGTAGTCCTCGCTGTTGAGCTTGGGCAGGCGCGTGGCTTCGATCAACTGCTTGATCTGCGCGGCCCGGGCTTTTTGCTCGGCCTTTTCCTGCTGTTGACGGTTCAGCTCCTGGTCACGCTTGGCTTTTTCGGCCATCGCTTCCTTGGCCATGCGCTGCTGGCTGTCATCGACTTCGACCTGGCCCTTGTGCTCCAGGCGTTTTTGTTTCTTTTCGGCCTTGTTGGCCTGCGAGACCTGTTTCTGGTTGACCAGACCGGCCTTGAGCAATTGATCGCGAAGGGAAAGACTCATGGATGTTCACTCACTTATGCAGCCGCTCAGCCGCAGCTGGGCAGGTTCTTTTCCTGACGTTTGGCCTCGCCCCACAGGGCGTCCAACTCATCAAGGTTACAATCTTCGATCGGCCGGCCACTGTCGCGCAATGCCTGCTCGATGAAGCGAAAACGCCGCTCGAACTTGCGGTTGGCACGACGCAGGGCATTCTCCGGGTCTTGCTTGAGGTGGCGCGCCAGGTTGACGGCAGCGAACAACAGGTCGCCGACTTCGTCCTCCAGGGCCTGGCCATCGCCGTCAGCCATCGCCTGCAAGACTTCATCCAGCTCCTCGCGGACCTTGTCCAGCACCGGCAAGGCGTCAGGCCAGTCGAAACCGACGGTGGCCGCACGCTTCTGCAGTTTGGCGGCCCGCGACAACGCTGGCAATGCAGCCGGCACATCGTCGAGCAACGACAACTGTTCCGGCTCGCTCTTTTCAGCGCGCTCCTCGGCCTTTATCTCCTCCCAGCGCGACTTGACCTGGGCCTCGCTCAGGCTGGGAGTGTCCAGTGGCGCATACAGCTCACCGGTGGGAAATACGTGGGGGTGGCGGCGGATCAGCTTACGGGTGATGGCATCGACCACGCCATCGAACTCGAAACGCCCCTCCTCCCGTGCCAGCTGGCTGTAATAGACCACCTGGAACAGCAGGTCGCCCAGCTCGCCCTGCAGGTGCTCGAAATCGCCTCGCTCGATGGTGTCGGCGACTTCATAGGCCTCTTCGAGGGTGTGCGGGACGATACTGGCGTAGTTCTGCTTCAGGTCCCACGGGCAGCCGTATTGCGGATCGCGCAGGCGGGCCATGAGGTGCAGCAGGTCGTCGAGGGTATAGGTCATTGGTGTTTTCCTGGCCGCAGGCGAAGCCCCGATCGCTGGCAAGCCAGCGCCTACAACTGCAGCGCCAAGGCTGCAGGCGCCGTGTCGCCGGCAAGGGACCGCATGGCGGCCCCTGCTTCGAGTCTCACGGGGTTCGATTACGCCGCGTTTCGATGATGTTCGGCAACTGCGAGATCCGCCCCAACAGGCGACCCAGGGCATCCAACCCAGGAATCTCGATGGTCAGCGACATCAATGCGGTGTTGTCTTCCTTGTTCGAGCGGGTGTTGACCGCCAGTACGTTGATCTTCTCGTTGAGCAGCACCTGCGACACATCCCGCAGCAGGCCCGGACGGTCGTAGGCACGGATGACGATATCGACCGGGTAGGTCTGCACCGGTATCGGTCCCCAGCTGACCTGGATCATCCGCTCCGGCTCACGGCCGGCCAGCTGCAGCACCGACGCGCAGTCCTGACGGTGGATGGTCACACCGCGCCCTTGGGTGATGTAGCCGACAATGGCATCGCCCGGCAGCGGTTGGCAGCACCCGGCCATCTGCGTGAGCAGGTTGCCGACACCCTGGATCTGGATGTCGCCACGCTTGCCACTGCGGGTAGCGGGCTTGCGCGAAACCAGGTCGATCTGTTCGATGCGCTCGGGTTCGAGCAACTGCTGGGCAGCGTTGACCAAATGGGCCAGACGCAGGTCGCCGGCCCCAAGGGCGGCAAACATGTCTTCGGCAGTCTTGACGTTGGTCTTCTCGGCCAGGCGCTCGAAATCCACCTGAGGCAGACCCAGACGACTGAGCTCGCGTTCGAGCAAGGTCTTGCCCGCCGCCACGTTCTGGTCCCGCGCCTGGAGCTTGAACCAGTGCACGATCTTGGCCCGCGCCCGCGAAGTGGTCACATAACCCAGGTTGGAGTTCAACCAGTCACGGCTTGGGTTGCCATGCTTGCTGGTGATGATCTCGACCTGCTCGCCGGTTTGCAGGCTGTAGTTGAGCGGCACGATGCGGCCGTTGATCTTGGCGCCACGGCAGTTATGACCGATCTCGGTGTGCACCCGGTAGGCGAAGTCCAGCGGCGTGGCGCCCTTGGGCAGGTCGATGGCGTGGCCGTCGGGGGTGAATACATAGACCCGGTCGGGTTCGATGTCGACACGCAGCTGTTCGGCCAGGCCGCCGATGTCGCCCAGCTCCTCATGCCACTCGAGCACCTGGCGCAGCCAGGAAATCTTCTCCTCGTAATGGTTGGAGCTGGACTTGACGTCGGTGCCCTTGTACCGCCAGTGGGCGCAGACCCCAAGCTCGGCTTCTTCGTGCATGCCGTGGGTACGGATCTGTACCTCCAGCACCTTGCCTTCTGGGCCGATCACCGCCGTGTGCAACGAGCGGTAGCCGTTCTCCTTGGGGTTGGCGATGTAATCGTCGAACTCTTTGGGAATATGCCGCCACAAGGTATGGACGATACCCAGCGCGGTGTAGCAGTCGCGAACTTCCGGTACCAGCACCCGCACGGCGCGCACGTCGTAGATCTGGCTGAACTCCAGCCCCTTGCGCTGCATCTTGCGCCAGATCGAATAGATGTGTTTTGCCCGGCCGCTGATGTCGGCCTTCACGCCGGTGGCGAGCAGCTCGTTCTGCAGTTGGTTCATCACGTCGCTGATGAAGCGCTCGCGGTCCAGCCGGCGCTCGTGCAGGAGCTTGGCAATCTGCTTGTACTGGTCGGGCTCGAGGTAACGGAAGGATAGGTCCTCCAGCTCCCACTTGATGTGACCGATACCCAGGCGATGTGCCAGCGGTGCGTAGATGTCGAACACCTCACGCGCCACGCGCAGGCGTTTTTCGTCGTCGGCGGACTTCACCGCACGAATGGCGCACGTACGCTCGGCCAGCTTGATCAGGGCCACGCGCACATCATCGACCATGGCCACTAGCATCTTGCGCAGGTTCTCGACCTGCGCCTGGGAGCCGAGCACCAGCGACTGGCGCGGGCTGAGGCTGGCGCTGATGGCCGCCATGCGCAACACACCGTCGATCAGCTTGGACACCACCGGGCCAAAACGCTGGCCGACTTCGGCCAAGGTAACCTTGCCTTCACGCACCGAGCGGTAGATGACCGCCGCCACCAGGGAGTCCTGGTCGAGTTTGAGGTCCGCAAGGATTTCGGCAATTTCCAGGCCGGCCTGGAAGCTGGACGTACCGTCGGCCCAGGAATGCTTGGCCGGGTTGCCCTTCTTCTCGATTTCCTGGGCGAACTCGCAGGCCTCCTTGAGCGCCACGCGATCCAACGCCGAATCGACGCTCACCACATGATCCAGCCATGCTTCGAGATTGATACTGCCGTCAGTGTTGACCGGCTGGTGCACTCTCACCTGTACCATCTTTTTTCTACCTTTCCATACAGCGCACCTCGCGGGTGCACTGGCTATCACCGTACGCCTTCCACTCCATGGAAGCCGCACCAAGGGGCCAGCTTGGCTAACCCACTTCGAATAACGCCATGGCCTCGACATGCGCCGTCTGAGGAAACATGTCGAGAATCCCGGCCCTTTTTAACCGGTACCCCTGGCCGACCAGCACCTGGGCGTCTCGCGCCAACGTGGCCGGATTGCACGAAACATAGACCAGCCGCCGTGCCTTGAGGCGTGCGATGTCTTGCACGACCTCGTAGGCACCGTCACGCGGTGGATCCAAGAGTACCGCAGAAAAGCCTTCGGCGGCCCATCCGGCGCCTGCCAAAGGCTGCGATAAATCGGCCTGAAAAAACCGTGCGTTATGCACATTGTTGTTCCGGGCATTGGCCTCGGCCCGATCGACCATGGCCTGTACACCTTCCACTGCCACCACTTCCCGCGCCTGCCGAGCCAGTGGCAAGGCGAAGTTGCCCAGGCCACAGAACAGGTCAAGCACCCGCTCGTCAGCTTGCGGCGCCAGCCAGGCCAGTGCCTGCTCGATCATCGCCGTATTGACCTGGGCATTGACCTGCACGAAGTCCCCCGGCCGCCAGGCAAGCTCGAGCTGCCATGGCTCAAGAACGAACCCCAGTGTCGTAGCGGCCTCCACCGGCGCCGGCTCGCCTTCGCCCTGCAGCCACAGCTGCGCCTTGGCCTCATCGCAGAACGCCTGCAAACGGCTCAGGTCGTCGGCTGGCAACGGTGCCACATGGCGTACCAGCAGCGCCTCGGCGGTGCCACTGAACAACTCCACATGGCCAATGGCCTGGGGTTTGCTCAACGACCGCAGTACGGTCGGCAGGTGGCGCACAATGGACTGCAAAGGCTGTACCAGCACCGCACAGTCGTCGATGGCGACGATGTCCTGGCTGGCTTCGGCGCGGAATCCGACTTCCAGCTGGCGCGTCTTGACGTCCCAGCGCACGGCCACCCGCGCACGACGGCGGTAGCCGAATTCCGGTCCGCTCAGCGGCGCGGCCCATTGCTCGGGCTGCACGCCGGCCACCCGTTGCAGTTGTTCGGCCAGGGTGCGCTGCTTGAGCGCCAACTGCGCCTCATGGGGCAGGTGTTGCAGGTTGCAGCCACCGCAGCGTGCGTAATGGCGGCACGGCGCCTGCCGGCGTTCCGGGCTGGCCTGCAGCACACGTTCAAGACGTGCTTCGACCACCTTGCCGCGGGCATTGAGTACCCGCGCTTCGACCGCTTCCCCGGCCAGGGCGCCACTGACGAACCAGGTCCGCCCGTCATGGAAAGCGATGCCACGGCCGTCACCGGCTAGGCGCTCGATGTCCAGACGCTGCTTCTTGCCCACGGGAACCTGTGGGGTACGGTTGCCGCCGGCCGGCTGGAAGCGCAGGCCGCTGTTGCTTTTTTTCTTGGACATCAGGTTGCGTCGAACAGGCCGGTGGACAGGTAACGGTCACCGCGGTCACAGATGATCGCCACCATCACCGCGTTTTCCAGCTCACGGGACAGGCGCAGCATGGCCGTGACCGCACCACCGGATGACACGCCGCAGAAAATGCCCTCTTCACGGGCAAGGCGGCGGGTGGTTTCCTCGGCTTCTTGCTGGGACATGTCCACCACACGGTCGACGCGGGTCGCATCGAAGATCTTCGGCAGGTACTCCTCAGGCCAGCGGCGAATGCCTGGAATGGCGGAACCTTCCATCGGTTGCAGACCGATGATCTGCACCGCCGGATTCTGTTCCTTGAGGTACTGCGAGCAGCCCATGATGGTACCGGTGGTGCCCATCGAACTGACGAAATGGGTGATGGTGCCTTGGGTCTGCTGCCAGATTTCCGGACCGGTGCTGGTGTAGTGGGCGATAGGGTTGTCGCCGTTGGCGAATTGGTCCAGGACCAGGCCGCGGCCTTCGGCCTGCAATTTCTCGGCGAGGTCGCGGGCACCTTCCATGCCCTCCTCCTTGCTCACCAGGATCAGCTCGGCGCCATAGGCGGTCATCGCGGCCTTGCGCTCGGCGGTGGAATTGTCCGGCATGATCAGGATCATCTTGTAACCCTTGATGGCTGCCGCCATGGCCAGGGCGATACCGGTGTTGCCCGAGGTCGCCTCGATCAGCGTGTCGCCTGGCTTGATCTGGCCGCGCAGTTCGGCGCGGGTGATCATCGACAGGGCCGGACGGTCCTTGACCGAGCCAGCGGGATTGTTGCCTTCGAGCTTGAGCAGGAGGGTATTGCTGGTTTCGCCAGCGATGCGCTGCAGGCGAACCAGAGGCGTATTGCCGACGCAATCGGCGATGGTTGGGTACTGCAAGGTCATGGCGTATTTCACAGTCCGGACGGCAGGGGCGCCTATCATACCGGCAAACCCGGCTTGGCCATATCACGCAATCTGTAGTCGGTATAGCTACAAGCTATAACCCCAGCATTGCTTCGCGGGTGAACCCGCTCACCCGTAGGGGCATTCTATACCTGTCAGCATGATCACCGTGGGAACAACGGTCATCTGACGGTTTCGACCTCATCGCCGGCAAGCCGGCCCCTGCACGAGGATTGAGGTCAATGCGACTCCGCCAGCCGTCGGGATGGGGTTGTCGCCTGCACCGGCAAACGCATGCACAGCCTGAGCCCGCGCTTGCCGTTCTCGGCCCACAAAGTGCCGCCCTGGCGCTGGATCGCACTGCGGGCGATGCTCAACCCCAGGCCGAACCCGCCATCGCCGGGCCGGGAACCCTCGAGCCGGGAAAACGGCGCGAAGATCCGTTCCAGATCCTGTTCGGCAACACCACCGCCGTCGTCTTCCAGCCACAGCCGCCAATGACCGCCTTCGCGCTGGCCACCCAGGCGCACCTGGCCGTTTTCCGGCGAGTGGCGGATGGCATTGCGCAGCATGTTTTCCAGGGCCTGAGCCAAATGATTGAGGTTGCCCTGAACCCAGCAACTGCGGGGCAGTTCGCAATGCATCCGGGCGGCGGCCCAACCGCTTTCATAGCAAGCGTTTTCCACCAGCAGGTCCCACAGTGCCTGAACCTCGATCGGCTCCAGGTTCATCGGGGCACGCTCGGCGTCCTGCCAGGCCAATTGCAGGGTGTCCTCGACCAGCTGCTGCATGCAGTCCACTTCGCGCCCCAATCGTTCCCGCAGGCGCTGCAGGTCGGTTTCACCGTCGCAAGCCACCCGCAAGCGGCTCAGTGGCGTGCGCATTTCATGGGACAGGTCGCGCAGCAACTGTTGCTGCAAGGCCACCGTGCCTTGCAGGCGCTCGGCCATCTGGTCGAACGCACGGGCCAGCTCGCCCAGTTCATCGTGACGGGCGATGGTGCGGGGGTCCAGGCGTGCCGCAAGCTGGTCCGCGCGCCAGGCATTGGCCTGCTCGCGCAGCTGGTTCAACGGCACGATCAGCATGCGATAAAGCCCCACGCACAACAGCAGGGTGAACAGACCAGGCATGATGCCGTTGGTCACGACCTGCCACAGCAAGCGGTACTTGCCAGGGTTCAGCCGCTCCGGCAGCTCGATCACCAGCATGCCCTGCTCGGGCGCGCCGGGGAATGGGATGCGCAACCAGGGCTGGTCGACACTGCGCCGGCTCATGGGCCAGTCGACGCCGCGCAAGCGGGTCAGGCGCTGCATGATATCGGGGGTCAGGGTGGCGCTGTCCAGCGGTTGCAGGCGCGTGTCGAGCACGCCAATCCAACCTTGCTCACGTTGCCGCATCTGCGCCACCCAAAGGTCCAGCCCGGCACGGCCTGCGCTTCGCCAGGCCTGCTCGGCTTCCGACGCATAGCCACGCAGCGTTTGGCGGGCGGGCTCTGAGAGAAACGCGTTCTGGGTTTCCATGTGACGGCCCCAGGTGTAGCTCAGGCCAATCATCAGCAAACAGAAACCCACCAACAGGATGACCAGCTTCCAGAACAGCGAATGGCGGTCGAGCATGGCTCAGTCCATCTCGCCGACGCTGAGCACGTATCCCTTGCCCCAGACCGTGCGAATTTGCCGTTCCAGGTAACCAATGCCCTTGAGCTTGCGGCGGATCTGGCTCACGTGCATGTCCAGGCTGCGGTCATGGCGCGAGTAACCGCGCTGCAGCACTTGCTGATAAAGGAAAGGCTTGCTGAGCACCTCGTCCTGGTTGCGATTGAGCAGGTCGAGCAGGCGGTATTCACTTGGGGTAAGCCCGGCCCACTGACCGCCCAGGCTGACATCGCTACGGCTATCGTCGAACTGCAGCCCGCTTCCGGCCATCTCCTGGCGCGGCGGGTGACGACGCTCCAGGGCCACGCGGCGCAGGATCGCCTCGATGCGCACCTGTAGCTCGGCCATGCTGAAGGGTTTGGGCAGGTAGTCGTCGGCACCGCGCTGAAAACCGCTGATGCGGTCGGCTTCGGCCCCCAGTGCCGACATCAGGATGACCGGCGTGGTGCTGCGCCGGCGCAACTGGGCCAAGGCTTCCAGACCGTTGAGCCCAGGTAGCAGGATGTCCATCAGCACCACGTCGAAGGCCTGGCGACCCGCAGTTTCCAGACCTTCCAACCCGTTACGGCACCAGGTCACCTGAAAGCCGCCGCGCTGCAGCTCTTCATGCAGGTAGGCGCCTAATACCGGGTCATCCTCGATGGCGAGGATGCTGGATGATTGAATAGCTTCGGGATTCATTGGCAACTGTCATGCATTCTCAATTAGACGATTATTGAGCATCGACTCCCCGCAAGGCAACCGAACAACGACCAACGCGCTGCGCCGGCGCACGAAAAGCCAAGCTAATGAGTGCATTCATCGGGCAGGCAGAGTAACTTTTCGCCTTGGTCCGTCCCTCTGGGGACGGCATGCAGGCACATGACAGGAGGCAAGTGTGCTCGATCGTTTGGGAATCAGAAGCCGGGTCTTGCTGCTGGCCTTGTTGCCCGCCAGCCTGATGGCCCTGGTGCTGGGCAGTTATTTCACCTGGCTGCAGCAAAGTGAGTTGCGCTCCCAGTTGCTCCAGCGCGGCAAGATGATCGCCGAACAACTGGCACCGCTGGCCGCGCCAGCGTTGGCCAGAGACACGCCTGCGCAACTGGAACGGATCGCTGCCCAGACACTGGAACAAGCCGATGTACGCGCCGTGGCGTTCCTGGCTCCGGACCGCACGCGCCTGGCTCATGCTGGGCCAAGCATGCTCAATCAGGCGCCCAGCGGTGGCACTGGCACCCAGTTGTTGCAACGCAGCGGCAATGACGCCACCCGCTACCTGATGCCAGTATTCGGCCATCACCGCGACCTGGCCACCGATGCCGTGCCCGCCGAAGCCGAGCGCCTGCTGGGCTGGGTCGAGATCGAGCTGTCCCATGACGGCACCCTGTTGCGCGGCTATCGTAACCTGTTCACCAGCCTGCTGTTGATCCTCGCCTGCCTGGCCCTGAGCGGCCTGCTGGCGATGCGCATGAGCCGCACCATCAACAACCCGATCGAGCGCATCAAGCATGCGGTCAACCAACTCAAGGACGGCCACCTGGACGAACGCCTGCCGGCGATGGGCAGCCACGAGCTGGACGAGCTGGCGCACGGCATCAACCGCATGGCCGAGACCCTGCACAGCGCCCACGAAGAACTGCAGCACAGCATCGACCAGGCCACCGAAGACGTGCGCCAGAACCTCGAGACCATCGAGATCCAGAACATCGAGCTGGACATGGCCCGCAAGGAAGCACTCGAAGCCAGCCGCATCAAGTCCGAGTTCCTGGCCAACATGAGCCACGAAATCCGCACGCCGCTCAACGGTATCCTCGGTTTCACCCACCTGTTGCAAAAGAGTGAACTGTCCCCGCGCCAGCTGGATTACCTGGGCACCATCGAAAAATCAGCCGACAACCTGCTGGGTATCATCAACGAGATCCTCGACTTCTCCAAGATCGAGGCTGGCAAGCTGGTGCTCGACAGCATTCCTTTCAACCTGCGCGACCTGGTCCAGGACACGTTGACCATCCTCGCTCCGGCGGCCCATGCCAAGCAGCTCGAACTGCTCAGCCTGATCTACCGCGATACGCCCACCTCACTGATCGGCGACCCGCTGCGGCTCAAGCAGATTCTGACCAATCTGGTAAGCAATGCGATCAAGTTCACCCGCGAAGGTACCATCGTCGTACGCGCCATGCTTGAGGACGAGCACGAGGACAGCGCGCAACTGCGCATCAGCGTGCAGGACACCGGCATCGGCCTGTCACCGCAAGATGTGCGCACGCTGTTCCAGGCCTTCAGCCAGGCCGACAACTCGTTGGCACGCCAACCCGGAGGCACCGGCCTTGGGCTGGTGATTTCCAAGCGCCTGATCGAGCAGATGGGCGGCGAGATCGGTGTCGACAGCACTCCGGGCGAGGGCTCGCAATTCTGGATCAGCCTGAGCCTGCCCAAGGCCCACGACGACATGGAAGAGCGGCCGCTGCAACCGCTGCTGGGACGCCGGGCCGCCATTGTCGACAGCCACGAACTGGCCCGCCAGGCGCTTGAGCACCAGCTGGAAGATTGCGGATTGAGCGTCAGCCTGTTCGCCACCTACGACCAGTTGTTGCAAGGTGTACAGGCCGCCCACCAGGCGGGCCAGCCATTCGAGTTCGCCGTGCTGGGTGCCAACCTGGGCAACCTCTCGCCAGAGCAGTTGGGCCATTACCATCAAGCGTTCGAGCGCTGTCAGTGCCAGTGCGTTGTGCTGTGCCCCACCACCGAGCAGGCGCTGTACCACCCGTACCTGCCCAATGGCCACGGCCAGTTGCTGTCCAAGCCAACCTGCACGCGCAAGCTGCGACGGCTGCTGCTGGAGCTGGTGCAGCCACGTCGCCCGCAGAGTGAAACAGCAGCGGGCAATGGCCATCGCCAGCCGAAAATCCTCTGCGTCGACGACAACGCAGCCAACCTGCTGTTGGTGAAAACCCTGCTCGAAGGCCTTGGCGCCGAGGTGCTGGCGGTGGACAACGGTTATACCGCGGTGCAGGCCGTGCAGACCGAACCGTTCGACCTGGTGCTGATGGACGTGCAGATGCCTGGCATGGACGGTCGCGCCTGTACCGAACAGATCCGCCTGTGGGAAAACACCCAGAGCGGCAACCCGCTGCCCATCGTCGCCCTCACCGCCCACGCCATGGCCAACGAAAAGCGCGCCCTGTTGCACAGCGGCATGGACGACTACCTGACCAAGCCGATCAGCGAACGCCAATTGGCCCAGGTGGTGATGAAGTGGACCGGCATGAGCCTGGGCACACCACCGCGGGAGCGGCCGGACGAGCCACAGGACGAGAACCGGGAGCTGCCGGTGCTGGACCCCGAGGAAGGTTTGCGCCTGGCAGCTGGCAAGCCCGACCTTGCCGCCGACATGCTGGCAATGTTGCTAGCCTCGCTGGAAGACGACCGCGAAGCGATCCGCGCGGCGCGAGAGGCCGAGGATCAGTTGGCGCTGATCGAACAGGTGCACCGGCTCAACGGCGCCTCGCGCTATTGCGGGGTGCCGCAGTTGCGGGCGGCGTGCCAGCGCAGCGAGACCCTGCTCAAGCAGGACCACCCACAGGCGGAGCAGGCATTGGACGAGCTGGATGGGGCGATCATCCGCCTGGCGGCCCAGGCGCGGCTCAGCGCCTGAGTGGTTCGGGGATGGGGTTTGGCGACGGGGTTGTGGCGTTTTTGAGAGCGAGCGCCGCCCACGCGGCGCATCGCGAGCAAGGCTCGCTCCTACGTTTGTTTCAGGCCAATGAATCCTGTGGGCTTTGCGCGCGACCGTTTTCGGATTGTACAAACCAGGCGGTCGCGCGCGTCCGGCACAGACATAATTGGCCCTAAACAAACGTAGGAGCGAGCCTTGCTCGCGATGCGCCGCGTGGGCGGCGCTCAATCTACCCAACACCCGAGAAACCAAGCAAACGCTCACAAAGGACGCCAACCATGCGCGCACTGTTGTTCAGCAGCCAGCACTACGACCAGGAAAGCTTCACCCAGGCCGCCGCTGAAACGGCCCTGGACCTGAACTTCCAATCTGCCCGACTGACCCTCGACACCGCCCCGCTCGCACAAGGTTTCGAAGTGGTCTGTGCCTTCATCAACGACGAACTCGACGCGCGGGTACTGGAGCGCCTGGCCGCTGGCGGCACCCGCCTGATCGCCCTGCGTTCGGCTGGCTACAACCATGTCGACCTGACCGCCGCCCAACGCCTGGGCCTGACCGTGGTGAGGGTACCGGCCTATTCACCACACGCCGTGGCCGAGCATGCCGTGGCCCTGGTATTGGCGCTCAACCGCCGCCTGCACCGGGCCTACAACCGCACCCGCGAAGGCGATTTCACCCTGCATGGCCTGACTGGCTTCGACCTGTACGGCAAGACCGTCGGCGTGGTGGGCACCGGACAGATCGGCACCGCCTTTGCCCGCATCATGGCCGGGTTCGGTTGCCAACTGCTGGCCTACGACCCTTTCCCCAATCCCGAACTGCAGGCTCTGGGCGCACGCTACATGGCGCTGCCCGATCTGTTGAAACAAGCGCGAATCATCAGCCTTCACTGCCCGCTGACGGAGCAAACCAAACACCTGATCAATGCCCAAAGCCTCGCCCAACTGCAACCCGGCGCGATGCTGATCAACACCGGTCGCGGCGCCCTGGTCGACACCCCTGCGCTGATCGACGCACTCAAGCGCGGCCAGCTTGGCTACCTGGGGCTTGATGTCTATGAAGAGGAAGCACAGCTGTTCTTCGAAGACCGTTCCGACCAGCCGCTGCAGGACGATGTGCTGGCACGCTTGCTGACCTTCCCTAACGTGATCGTCACCGCGCACCAGGCGTTTCTGACCCGCGAAGCGCTGGACGCCATCGCCGCGACCACCCTGGAAAATATCATCCGCTGGGCGGCAGGCAATCCGCAGAATCTGGTCTCGGGTTGATGCTAGGATACGCGGCATTTCTGGAGGACCCATGGTCGAACACGATTTCCGCTACACCCTTTTCAATCCGCAACACACCCTGATCGAATGCCGCGCCCTGGTGCCGGGCCGTTACCAGGTCACTGGCAACGGCGGTTCGATGCACAAGGATGACGTTCTGCTGGTCACCCTCAAAGGCAGCAAGGACCTGTCCATGCGCCTGACCGTGGAAAGCGTGCGCCACCTGATCAATCCGCGCGGCCAATGGGTCGCCGTGGCCAGCGGCCCGGTGTTCAATGAGCTGGAGATCCTCACTTGGCAGGTCGCCTGCGATCACTGCGACGCCGTGCTGGACTTCGAGTTCGCCGTGGACGCCAAGCTGGGCAAGAAAGCCCGTCAACCGGCGGCCAGCGCCCGCATCGCAGAGCTGGGTTGGGCCAGCCGTGGCGACAAGCACCTGTGCCCGCGTTGCCAGGAGAGCGCCGAGTGAAGAATCTGCTGACCGGCGCGCTGATTGCCACCGGCCTGCTCGGCTGTGCCACCGAACCTTCGCAGCTGCAGCAGGAGCGCAGTTATGTGCTGGAGTGGATCGGTGAACGCCCGCTGATCGACTACAGCCACCTGACCCTGACCTTGGCCAGCGACGGCCGTGCCTATGGCAACGCAGGCTGCAACCACTGGTTCGCACCCTATACCCTCGATGGCCAGCAACTGCGCTTTGGCAAGGTCGGCAAGACCCGCAAACTATGCGCGCCCGCATTGATGGAGCAGGAAAAACGTTTCCTGCAGGCTCTGGAGACGGTGCAACGCTGGGATGTATCGCCCATCGAACAGATGCGTTTCTGGCCGGCCGAGGGCAAGCCGCTGCGTTTCTGGCCTGAGGAAGGTTGATGGCAACACCCGCCCTATCGCCAGCCAACCGGCGATAGGGCGGGCACTGGCCTGCATCAAGCGCCCTTGAGCGCCTTGATCTTGGCCTGCAACCCTTCGAGGGTCTGCTCGCCCATCAATTGCTCACGCACCTTGCCCTTGTCGTCGATGATGTAGGTCACCGGCAACGCCTCGCTACGCGGCAGGTCATAACGTTCGGCTGGGTCCTGGGCCAGCACGGTGAAAGCGATGCCGAGCGTCTCGGCGGCCTGCTTCAGGTCCTGCCCCTGCAAGCCATCGAAGTTGACGCCCACCACCTTGATACCCTCGCTCGCCCATTGCTTGGCCGCGGCGTTGAGCTCTGGAATTTCGGTCCGGCACGGACCACACCACTCCGCCCAGTAATTGAGCACCACCCAGTGCCCGTCGATCTGCTCGGCCTTCACCATCTTGCCATTTTGGTCCACGCCGTAGTCGGCACCGCAACCACCGAGCAACAGGCTCGCGGTGATGGCCAGTACTGCTGCCAAACGCCTTGCCATGGGTCAATCCTTCTCGAAGTTTCAAGCAAATGGGTCAGTCGCTGCGGTTAGAATAGCTGCCACACCCCGCTGGATGCGAACCAACATGACTGACTTGACGCTCTATCATAACCCGCGCTGCTCAAAATCCCGCGGCGCCTTGGAACTGCTCGAAGCACGAGGCTTCGCGCCAACCATCGTTCGCTACCTGGAAACACCGCCGGATGCCGCTACCCTCAAGGCACTGCTGGGCAAGCTGGGCATCGCCCCGCGCCAATTGCTGCGTACTGGCGAGGAGGAGTACAAGGCCCTTGACCTGGCCAACCAGGCACTCACCGATGCCCAGTTGATCGACGCGATGGTCCAGCACCCGAAACTGATCGAGCGCCCGATTCTGGTCGCCGGTGACAAGGCCGTGGTCGGCCGGCCACCCGAGAAAGTCCTGGAGATTCTGCCGTGAGTGAACCCTACGTTCTGGTGCTGTATTACAGCCGTCATGGCTCGACCAGCGAGATGGCCCGACATGTCGCGCGCGGTGTCGAAATGGCCGGCATGGAGGCGCGCCTGCGCACCGTACCGGCGATCTCCACCGAATGCGAGGCTGTGGCCCCAGACATCCCGGCCAGCGGCGCACTGTACGCCACCCTGGACGATCTGCGCCATTGCGCCGGCCTGGTGCTGGGCAGCCCGACCCGTTTCGGCAACATGGCCGCACCGCTGAAGTACTTCCTCGACGGCACCAGCAGCCTGTGGCTGGGCGGAGAACTGGTCGGCAAACCGGCCGGCGTGTTCACCTCCACCGCCAGCCTGCATGGCGGCCAGGAAACCACACTGTTGTCGATGATGCTGCCGCTGATGCACCACGGCATGCTGGTGATGGGCCTGCCCTACAGTGAGTCGGCGCTGCTCGAGACCCGCGGAGGCGGCACGCCATATGGCGCCAGCCACCATGCCGGTGCCGATGGCAAGCGCGAACTGGACGAGCACGAGATCGCCCTGTGCCGAGCCCTTGGCCAACGCCTGGCGACCACTGCCAAGGCCCTGGAGGCCGCGCGTGGCTAAAAAACCCAAGGTTCTGCCGCCACTGGCCTGGCTGGAGCCTCGCCTGCGCTTGACGCGGGCGCTGAGCCTGGCGTTTTTCCTTGGCCTGATCACGCTGTTGGCGGTGAACAATTTGTTCTTCGCCAACCTGCACGGGGCGCGGGTCGGGGTGATTCTGGCCATCGAACTGGTTCCCCTGCTGTTGCTGCTGCCGGGCATGCTGAAGGGCAGTGCCCGGGCGCATGCCTGGACCTGCTTCGTGGTGAACCTCTATTTCATCAAAGGGGTGCTGGCAGCGTTCGACCCAGCCCGAGCGCTGTTTGGCTGGGTCGAGGTGCTGGTGAGCCTGGGGTTGTTCGTCAGCGGCCTGCTGTTTGTACGCTGGAAGTTCCAGCATGAGCGGCGCCTTGCTGGCGAAGGGAGCTGAATTTCAGGGGCCGCCGTGCGGCCCCGAAAGCCTCAATGATTCACGGTATGCGCCAGCATCACCGACAGCTGGCACAATGGCCGCCCGCTCTCTTCGTGCCACTGGTTGAACGCTTGCTGCACCAACGCCAGGTCTCGCTGACTGGTCGGCGCCTTGTCGATGATGCCCTGGGCAATCAATGCCGCTGACATATCCTCGGTGGGGATGAACGTATCCTTGCCCACCATCCGCAGAAAACGCGGCGCCGAAAGGCCGCCCAACTGATTGCCATGCTTGGCCAGGTACTTCCACAAACCAACGATGTCGGTTACCGGCCAGTCGGCGATGAACGCACCGAAGCTGCCCTTGTCCTTCTGCACGTCCAGGATCATCTGCGCATTGCGTGGCACGCTCTTGAGCTTGCCCAGGTGGCGGATGATGCGCTCGTCCTGCATCAACCGCTCCAAGTGCTCGGCCCCCATCAGCACGACCTTCTCTGGGTCGAAGCCAAAGAACACCTGCTCGAAAGCCGGCCACTTGGCATCCACCAGGCTGTGCTTCAGTCCAGCACGGAACACCCGCAGGGCCAGGGTCGACAGGTAGCGGTCATCGCTGATGTCACGCAACTGCTCCGGCGACTTGGGCTGTGGCAGGAACGTCTCCAGCGCCTGGGCCGAGCCGAAGCGGTTCAGGCAGTATGTGTGCAGCCACTGGTAGTCGCGCATGGGCTCAGATGTTCAGCACGTCGAGGAAGCGCGGGGTGGCGTTCTCGTCGATCTTCAGGCTGGTGAAGTCGAACAGGTTGCGGTCGGCCAGCTGCGAGGGCGCCACGTTCTGCAATGCACGGAAGATGCTCTCGGTACGACCAGGGTGCTTGCGCTCCCATTCCACCAGCATGTCCTTGACCACCTGGCGTTGCAGGTTTTCCTGCGAACCACACAGGTTGCACGGGATGATCGGGAACGCCTTCATGTCGGAGTAGGCCTGGATGTCCTTCTCGCTGCAATAGGCCAATGGGCGTATCACCACATTGCGGCCATCGTCGGCACGCAGCTTGGGCGGCATGCCCTTGAGGGCGCCGTTGAAGAACATGTTGAGGAAGAAGGTTTCGACGATATCGTCGCGATGATGGCCCAGAGCCATCTTGGTCGCGCCGATCTCGTCAGCGAAGGTGTACAGGGTGCCACGGCGCAGGCGCGAGCAAAGGGAGCAGGTGGTCTTGCCCTCTGGCACCAACTCCTTGACCACCGAGTAGGTGTCCTTCTCGACGATGTGGTACTCGACGCCCAGCGCCTTCAGGTAGGCCGGCAACACGTGCTCCGGGAAGCCTGGCTGCTTCTGGTCCATGTTCACCGCGACGATCTCGAACTTGATCGGCGCCACCTTCTGCAGGTGCAACAGAACGTCGAGCATGGTGTAGCTGTCCTTGCCGCCGGACAGGCAGACCATGACCTTGTCGCCATCCTCGATCATGTTGTAGTCGGTGATGGCTTCGCCAGCGAGGCGACGCAGGCGTTTTTGCAGTTTGTTCTGGTTGACCGAGAGGGTGCCCATAGCGCTTGGATCCGCGAGGTGTGACAAAAGCCGGCTATTTTACGCACAAACCGAGCCTGGGCGTAGGGCTTAGCCAGTGAAAGACATGCAATTCCGATAAAGGCCCCAAGGTAATCAACACCCGTCTTGACAGCGCAATTTGCTCTAAAAAGTCGGTTTTGTGCGTGGAACGGCTTCCTATACTGCGACTTAAGGCCACATTACCGCTTGCATCGGTGTTCAGGCCTCAGGCCGCTTGCGCTCCATTTGGGGGGCGGTTGGCAACATTGAGAGGAGTGACCGGCATGATTCATCACGTTGTTGGGCTGTTTACTCATCCCGACCAGGAATGGCGGGAAATTCGTGGCGAGGAAGAAAGCATCAGCCACATGTACCTGACACACACTTTGATCCTGGCAGCGATCCCTGCCGTATCGGCATTCATCGGCACTACCCAGGTCGGTTGGGTCATCGGCGACAGGCCGGCGGTGATGCTGACCATGGAAAGCGCGCTGTGGATGAGCATCATGTCCTACCTGGCGATGCTCGCCGGGGTGGCGGTGATGGGCGCCTTCATTCACTGGATGGCCCGCACCTACGACGCCAACCCTTCCATGGCGCAATGCATCGCCTTTGCCACCTACACCGCGACCCCCCTGTTCCTCGGCGGCCTGGCGGCACTCTACCCGCACCTGTGGCTGGGCATGCTGATCGGCACCGCGGCCATCTGCTACACCGTCTACTTGTTGTATGTCGGCTTGCCGACCTTCATGAACATACCGTCCGACGAGGGCTTCCTGTTCTCGAGTTCGGTATTGGCAGTGGGGCTGGTGGTCCTGGTGGCTATCATGGCCGCCACGGTCATCATCTGGGGCTTGGGCGTGGGGCCCGTTTACACCAACTAGATCCAACCAACACTGGGGCATCAAACCAAGGGCCGCCGCAAGGCGGCCTTTGGCTGTCTGCTGACCGGCGGCTCGGCAAGCCGCTTTTGCTTGCGGCATAATGCCCGGTCAGGAGAACCACCCCGCCATGCCAGAGCTGCTCAAACAACGCGTCGAAACCTGTTACCAGCAAGCCGAAGCCTTCTTCAAACGCCCCTTTGCACGCCCCGAAGTCAGTTTCAAGCTGCGCGGGCAGAAAGCTGGCGTCGCCCACCTGCACGAGAACCTGCTGCGCTTCAACCTTCAACTGTACCGTGAGAACCAGGAAGACTTCCTGCGCCAGACCGTGGCGCACGAAGTGGCGCACCTGGTCGCTCATCAATTGTTCGGGGACCGGATCCAGGCCCATGGCGAGGAATGGCAGTTGATCATGCGCGGGGTGTATGAACTGCCCCCTCATCGGTGCCATAACTATGAAGTGCAGCGGCGGGTGGCGACACGGTACATCTATCGGTGCCCGTGCCCGGGGAGTGATTTCCCGTTCACCGCCCAGCGGCACAAGCTGGTGCGCCAGGGTCGGCGTTATCTGTGCCGGCGGTGCCGGGAAATCCTGGTCTACAGCGGGGAAACCCGCGTCGAGTGACCCCGGCGGCAGCGAAACGTCTCGTCCAGTTGCCGTGGGGCTTACGATCAGAGCAGCAGATCGTCAGCGGTGAAGGTCTTCACACCGACCAATTGAATCTCGAAATCTACCTGGGGGCCATGGATGCTGCCCGACAGTATTTCGTTTTCGAAACGGATCTGACCTTTGTCGGTGAACGCTTCGCTGCCAATGTAGGTCAGGGACTCCAGCCCCGAGGATTGCGCCAAGCCTCGCAGATCGACGCGATCACCCTCGGCACCGTTGAAGTCGGTGATGATATCGCGCTTCTGGCCAACGCCCATGTCCACCAGCTTGGCGAACACGAACAGATCAGCCCCCCTGCCACCACTGAGAATATCGGTGCCAGGCCCACCTTCGATCGCATCATCGCCCTGGCCGCCGAAGATGACATCGTTGCCAGTGTCGCCGATCAGGACATCGTCATCCTTGCCGCCATGCAGGTAATCGTGGCCCTTGCCGCCGTCGATCACGTCGCTACCCTTGCCGCCACGCAGGACGTCAGGACCGTCGCCACCTTCCAGCTCATCGTCGCCACCTTTACCGAGGATGACGTCGGCGTCATCTCCGCCCACCAGGCGGTCATTGCCCTTGCCACCGACAAGTACACTGTCGGTGTGGTTATTCAGATCATTGGATTGAGTCATTACCTTGAATTCCTGTAAAGCCGAAAATTTAACCTGCTGTAATGCGAAACAACGTTCGCGTTGCCATTGCAGTGAGGTCGAATCTAGCAACAACGGCTGACAGACATCAGGTAACCAATCGGACGTACAGGCGCGAAAAACACACTTCTCGGGTAGGACATTTCCCCCCTAAAAACAGAACAAAAAAAGCCCATCCGAAGATGGGCTTTTCAACACTACAAGCGCTCGATCAACGGGCCGGGCCTTCAGCCACACCCAAGTCGTCGGTCGGACGAGTGTCGATCAGCGGCGCACCGCCGGATGCCAGTTCGGCGGCCAGGGTGTCGTTGTCCATTTCCTTGACCCATTTTGCCACGACCACGGTGGCGACGGCGTTGCCGATCAGGTTGGTCAGGGCGCGGGCTTCGGACATGAAGCGGTCGATACCGAGGATCAGCGCCAGGCCGGCAACTGGCAGGTGGCCAACAGCCGACAGGGTGGCCGCCAGGACGATGAAGCCCGATCCGGTTACGCCCGCGGCACCTTTGGAAGCCACCAGCAGCACCAGCAGCAAGGTGATCTGATGGGTGATATCCATGGTGGTGTCAGTAGCCTGGGCGATGAACACCGCAGCCATGGTCAAGTAGATGGAGGTGCCATCGAGGTTGAACGAATAACCGGTCGGGATGACCAAGCCGACTACCGACTTCTTGGCGCCCAGACGCTCCATCTTGGCCAGCATGCGTGGCAGGGCCGACTCCGAAGAGGAAGTACCCAGTACGATCAGCAGCTCTTCACGGATGTAGCGAATCAGCTTGAGGATGCTGAAGCCGTGGGCACGGCAGATGCCGCCCAGCACGATGAGGATGAACAGCAGGCAGGTGATGTAGAAGCAGGCCATCAGGTAGCCCAGCTGTACCAGCGAACCCACACCGTATTGACCGATGGTGAAGGCCATGGCGCCGAATGCACCGACCGGCGCCAGCTTCATGATCATGTTGATGATGTTGAACATGACATGGGCGAAGCGGTCGATCAGGTCCAGCACCGGCTTGCCGTAGCTGCCCAGGCGGTGCAGGGCGAAGCCGAACAGCACCGAGAACATCAGCACTTGCAGAATATCGCCGTTGGCGAAGGCGCCGACGATGGTGTTCGGAATGATGTTCAGCAAGAAGCCGACCGTCGTCTGCTGCGCGCCGGCGGCGGCATAGGCGGCCACGCTGCTGGCATTCAAGGTGCTGACGTCGACGTGCATGCCTGCGCCCGGCTTGACTACGTTGACGACTACCAGGCCGATGATCAGGGCGATGGTGGAAACGATTTCAAAGTACAGCAGCGCGTAGCCGCCGGTCTTGCCGACCGACTTCATGCTCTGCATGCCGGCGATACCGCTGACCACGGTGCAGAAGATGATGGGCGCGATGACCATCTTGATCAGTTTGACGAAACCATCACCCAAAGGCTTAAGGGCGACGCCGGTTTCGGGGTAGAAATGGCCGAGCAGGATGCCGATGGTGATGGCAACGATCACCTGGACATACAGGGACTTGTACAGCGGCTGACGTGTCGTCATGGCTAATTTTCCTCAAGTGTGCCGGCTTCACCCTTCCCAGGGTGTCGGGGCACCTGAATCGCTAACCCTCCTGCACCCGGAGGGATTTGTCGTTGTGTTCGAGCTGCCTGGGCAGGCCTCTGACAAGTCCAATAGCAAGGGCGATGCCAAAATGCCCATGATGGGTGCAAACCCTGTATTCACGAGGTGAAAACGCCCAAGAGCAGGGCAGAAAAATCCGGAAGGCCTGGCGGATTTCCGCCCGATGGCGGAATTTGAACAGGGTGGTTGGCGGGAATCCGCCCGCACCGGCGGTGGGGCCGGCACTGCCAGCGGCTCAATCAAGCCGGAAGATGATCAGGAACGCTGCGCCCCCCAGCGCCGACGCCTCCAGGCTCAGCTGCGCGTCATAGCTGTCGATGATGTCCTTGGCCACCGCCAACCCGATACCTTGCCCCGGATGCTGGCGGTCCAACCGCTCTCCGCGCTGCAGAATGCGCTGGTGCTGATCTGCCGGTACGCCGGGCCCATCGTCCTCGACGCACAGCACCAATTGCCCTGGGGTTTCCCGAAGGCTTACGCGGACGTTGCCCAGGCATAGCCGGTAGGCGTTCTCCAAGAGGTTACCGAGCAACTCCAGCAAGGCACCCTGTTCCATCGGCACGAACGCCTGCTCGGCAAGGTCCAGGTCAACGTGCACACGCTTGTCCCGATAGACCTTGTCCAACGTGCTGCACAGGCTGTCGAGCACCGGCCGCAGCAGGACCTTGTGGCGCACCAGGCCACTCTTGCGCAGGCTGGCGCGTTGCAGCTGGTAGTCGATCTGCTGGCTCATGCGCTCGATCTGGCTTTGCAAGACCCGCCCCTGCTCGCGCTCGCCACTGCCCTGCCCGAGGCTTTCGCCCACCCCTTGCAAGACTGCCAGCGGAGTCTTGAGGCTGTGCGCCAGGTCGCCCAGTGAGTCGCGGTAGCGCTGGCGCTGCTCACGCTCGCTGCGCAGCAAGCGGTTGAGCGACCCGGTCAGGCGCAACAGCTCGCGGGGATGCTCAGCGCTGAGCCCGTCACGCGTGCCCGCCTCCACCTCATCCAGCTCGTGACTGAGCCTGCGCAACGAGCGCAGGCCCCAGGTCAAACCCGCCCAGAGCAACCCGAGCAAGGCCAGCAAGGCCGCACCGAAGCCCAGGTAGAGCTTTTCGCGTAGGCCATCGAGGGTGTGCTGGTACTCGCGCACTGGCTGCAAGGCGACAATGCTGTAGGCCGCGCTCTGGCCGCCGAGCAACTTGATTTCCACGTCGTAGACGAAAAACTCCTCGCCATCGCGCTGGCGAATACGCGCGAATTCGTTGCCACGCCCGTCATAGCGCGGTTGGTAATTGATGTTCTGGTCGGCCGTGGCGCGCGAGCGCCAGACCAACTGGCCGCTCCGGTCGAAGATGTAGCCCAGCAATCCGGTGTACGGCAGGTTGTAGCGCTCGTCCGGCAACAGCGTCGGCATCTGCAATTGGCCGTGCTCGATGCGAGCCGCGGAAATCAGCGTGGTCACATCCGACGCCAGACGCTGCTCGATGGATTCCTGCAGCGCCAGGCTGAACGCCTTCTGCAGCGCCGGTAGCAACGCCAGCATGAACAGCAGTGCCAGCAATGCCGCTGCCAGCATCAGGCGCACCCGCAGTGAACGAATCATCGGCAGCGCTCGGTGAACAGGTAGCCCAGCCCGCGTACCGTATCGATCGGTTTGAACCCACGGTCCCCCTCGAGCTTGCGACGCAGGCGACCGACCAGCACTTCTATAACGTTCGGGTCGCGCTCTTCGTCATCCGGGTAGAGCTGCTCCATCAGCCGATCCTTGGCCACCACCTGCTGATGATGGCGCATGAGGTACTCGAGAATACGGTACTCGTAGGCCGTCAGGCTCAAGGGGTTGTCGTCCAGGGTGGCCTGCTTGCGGTTGAGATCCAGCACCAGCGGCCCGGCGGCAATGGTGGATTGGGTGAAACCACTGGAGCGACGCAACAAGGCGTTCAGGCGTGCCTCCAGCTCTTCGAACTGAAACGGCTTGACCAGATAGTCGTCGGCACCGGCGGCCAGGCCTTCGACCTTGTCCTGCCAGTTGCCGCGCGCGGTGAGGATGAGAATGGGGAAGGTCTTGTCCTGGCCGCGCAACCGGCCGATCAACTCAAGCCCGCTCATGCCCGGCAAGCCCAGGTCGACGATGGCCAGGTCGAAGTGGTATTGCCCGGCTTGGTACAGCGCCTCTTCGGCATCGGCCACGGCCTGGACCACATGGCCGCTCTCGCCCAGGCGGGTGTGCAGGTGATGGCGCAGCAGCGCTTCGTCCTCGACCACCAGCAGTTTCATGGGGGTTCTCCTTGTCATTTGCTGCTTGTAGCGCCCCTATCGCCGGCAAGCCGGCTCCTACCAGGGCGGTGCTGTCCCTGCAGGAGCCGGCTTGCCGGCGATCAGGCTGCTACAGATTACCAGTGATGCGACATGCAACGGTCTTCAGAACTTGTAGTTGGCCGACAGGTACGTCTGGGCGCTACTGGTCAGGCGCAGGGTGCCATCCTTAGGCCCACCATGGTCGCCGACTTCGGTGCTGGCATTGCTGCGCAGATAACGGTAGCCCAGTTCAACCGAAGCCCTATCGGTCAGCTCCTGGATCACACCGGCCTGCAAGCCGACCGCGTAGCCGTAGTCCGTGTCACGACGGGCACCCGGGGAGTCCTGCGTGAGCTTGGTCATGCCCGCGCTGGCGCCACCGAACAACTTGGTGGTATCTCCCACCGGGAGGAACAGGTCGTAGCTGCCGAGCAGGTTTTCCTGGCGAAGCTTGTAACCGCTGTGGTCACCCGAGACGTTGTCGTAGGTCATGTAGTAGCGGCCCTGGTCGTTGATCCGCCCCAGGCGCACGCCCCAGGTGTCGTCCTTGCCGATGATGCCGTCGGCATTGAGGTGGTCGGTGTTGCTTTGCAGCAGGCCGGACTTGCGGACCTTGTCGCTGGTCTGGCCATAGGTCAGGCTGGCGAAGTTGTCGTCGGCCTGGGCGGTCACGGTGAAACCTGCGGCGCAAACGGCCATGGCGGCAATCAGGGAATTGAGCGTTTTCATGGATTCGTACTCCAGTTGGGTGCGCTGTTTCTGTCTGGAAGCTAGAGTAAGCAGAGCGCCCTGAACCGCGGCTGAACCCTGGCTGAACCAGGGCTGAACGAACCGTTTGCTGAACAAGGAGTACTGAGCATGCGTGCCCTGCTGGCTTTGACCCTGTTGTGCAGCGCCGCCGTGGCCCAGGCGGCGGTACAGACCCGTGAGATCCCCTACCAGGATACCGACGGCAATCGCCTGATTGGCTACTACGCCTATGACGATGCCGTCGAAGGCAAGCGCCCGGGTATTCTGGTGGTGCACGAGTGGTGGGGGCTGAACGATTACGCCAAGCGCCGGGCTCGTGACCTGGCTGCCTTGGGCTACAACGCGCTGGCCATCGACATGTATGGCGATGGCAAGCACACCGAGCATCCGGATGAGGCCAAGGCCTTCCTCGAGGCCGCGATGAAGGACCCCGAGGGTGCCATCAAGCGCTTCGACGCGGGTCTGGAACTGCTGAAGATTCAGCCGAACACCAACAAGCACCAATTGGCCGCCATCGGCTACTGCTTCGGCGGCAAGGTGGTGCTCGACGCCGCACGGCGTGGGGAGAAACTCGATGGGGTGGTGAGTTTCCATGGTCCGCTGGCCACCCAGACACCAGCCAAGCCCGGCGTGGTCAGGGCCAAGATCCTGGTCGAGCACGGCGCGGCCGACAGCATCGTCACCGAGCAACAGGTCACGGCGTTCAAGGAGGAAATGGACAGGGCCGGGGTCAGTTACGAATTCGTCACCATCCAAGGCGCCAAGCACGGCTTCACCAACCCCGACGCAGACCGCATGAGCCATGGTGAGCATGGCGGGCCGGACATCGGCTACAACAAGGCGGCGGACGAAAGCTCGTGGGCGGACATGCAGGCGTTTTTCAAGAAGGCGTTTGATTGAGGATTGTTGGGGCCGAACCAGCGCATCAGGGGGCGGCCCCTAATCGTCCAATTTCGAAGTGAACGCCCATATATGGAAAAATACCATGACACCGCAGAGGATAATGACAACCCAAGCTTCGACGGGGTGAGGGGATTCTTGGGAAAACCCAAACACCCCTTCCCCCCCCATCACTTCCCTATAAACACACCCCATGATTGAGCAATAAGCAAGTGCAAAAAACACCTTCCATCCACTGACCAGCTCTCTGAAAAATGACCTATTCAGTATCAACCTCAGAATCACATCGCATACGACAAAGACCAGAAAACCAACCAACTTCATTTACTGTACTCCTCCATGAGTTGCTTAAACGTCAATACAGACGCGCCAATTTCAAGTGAAAGCCCCTTGATTCCTAGCTGCCTGTACTTTCGCTCCTTGTCGGTATCCAAATATTTATAAAGACGCCAAGCGCCTTTCCTAGGAACCTTGTGCCACAAAGCCCGCCCAGAAAAAATGAGATCAGCACTGTAATAAGCAATGTTCCCCTCGCGCTCGCCATACCCCATTGACTTGGCGGCATCCTGATATATTTCTCGGACAGGCCCCACTACATCAGTGCGCCCTTCATACAACCCCAAGGCATTCTCATAGACATTGTTTCCGCCATGTGCGATCAAGGGCCCTCCATGGAACACGCACGCTGCACCGAGGCTGCCTATACAACTCGTCAGACCTGTGGCTACCTGCGAAACACCACCGGCTATGCCACCAACCTGCGTGAAAACACGATGGGCCTCCGAGAACAAACTCTTTTGTTCCGCCTGAATGCGCTCAAGCCCCTCCTCCGGGCTGATGCGCCGCTGGATGACATCGTCCAGGACCCGCCGCGCGTAATACGCCAACTCCCGATTGAATTGCATACGCAATCCGCGATCTTGCAGGTAACGCGCACTGACGCTGCAGCCGTAGCCAACCAGCCCGGAGGCAGCTGTGTTGAGCTCTCAAAACGCTTGATCCAGACGCTCGCCAAAATCGTCCTGGCGACTCATGGCGTTTCTTCCCAGGCAGCATGCCCCGTCGTCCCAGCCGTATGATGAATCCAACTGATCGAGCGATAACTGATGAGCAGCCGCTCTTCGGCCTCCTGATCGGACATCAATATCGCGTGTGGGACATCAAAACTCTGGGCGACGATCACGGCGCCCTCCAGCTTTACCGAAAAGTACCTTTCCTGATGACCCGCTGGATGAAAGCGATAAAGGTGTATGTCACAGCGGACCACTTCGCGGCTGTCCACGGCTTGGGCCAACAAGGGACTGGCCTTGTCAACCAGCTTGGTGATCATCACTGGACGATGGATGGCACGTTGTGTACTGCCTGGATTGGCAAGCTCGTGACTGTAAGCCAGCACCAAGATTTCATCCTGATGCAAAGACTGGCATTTGTTACCAATGGACGGCTGCGAATTGCAACCTGCCGAAATCAGGCCTTGTCGTTCACCGACGACGCTCATGTATCCGTTGACAGCCATGGACGAATCTCCCGAAAGGTGAATGACCAAAGCCTACGTAACCGAGAGCCGACCGTATGTCGGCTGCGTCTGAATTTCGTTCCAGTTGTTTTAAACGCAAAGTTCACCCGTGCATTCGAGCGCACAGTCTCTACTTCCCTACGGCAGGTTCGCCGGCGTCTCAGAGGTTATGGCCAGCCACAGGGCGATTGGGCGACTCCCGAAGAGCCTTCGGCACTGGCACAATACCGCCATGAACACACTTCCAAACTGCTGCGCCCCGCTCCAGTACCACTGGCCCCTCCCCAGCCCGCTCCCCGGCGCGGTGCTGGTCAGTTGCGCCTTCGACCCCGCGCGCCTGGCCGCCGACGACTTCCAGCGTGCCGGCATCGCGCAAAGCGCCAGCCTTCAGCGCTCGGTCGCCAAGCGCCAGGCCGAATACCTGGCGGGACGCGTATGCGCCCGGGCCGCGCTGCAACGCCTGGATGGTCGTGACTATGTGCCCGGCACCCACGAGGATCGCTCGCCGATCTGGCCCCCGGGTATCCACGGCTCGATCACCCACGGCAAGGGCTGGGCTGCCGCCGTGGTCGCTGCCGATGGCAGTTGCCAGGGACTGGGGCTGGATCAGGAGAGCCTGCTCGACGACGAGCGCGCCGAACGCCTGATGGGCGAAATCCTGACCCCAGCAGAGCTCGAGCGCCTGGACCGGCGCCAGCTAAGCCTGACCGTCACCCTGACGTTCTCGCTCAAGGAAAGTCTGTTCAAGGCCCTGTACCCCCTGACCGGACAGCGCTTCTACTTCGAACACGCCGAACTGCTGGAGTGGTCCTCGGAGGGCTCGGCCCGCCTGCGCCTGCTCACCGACCTCTCCGCCCAGTGGCGCCACGGTATCGAGCTGGAGGGCCAGTTCTGCCAGCACGAAGGCCACTTGCTCAGCCTGATCAGCGTCTGAGGCCTACAGCGGCGCTTGCTCGCGGGGCCAGTTCAAGCTGAAGCATGCGCCGCCCAGTGCTTCACTGCGCCCTACCGTTGCTCGTCCGCCATGCCAGTAGATGATCCGCCGCACGATCGACAGCCCCAGGCCATGCCCGCCCGAGGCACGGGTGCGGCTGTCGTCCAGGCGGGTGAACGGGGTGAAGATGCGGTCCCAGTAACCTTCGGGAATGCCAGGCCCATCGTCTTCCACATCGATACGGCAGCGCTGCTGACCCAGTTGGTAGCTCACGTGCACCTGCGAGCCGGCATGACGCAGGGCATTGCCCACCAGGTTCTGCAAGGCACGGTGCAGGTAGCGGGGCTCGGCCTCGACCCACGCCTGTTGCTCGGCATCGCACTGGCACTCCCCGCGCACTACGCTCACGTCCGCGCGCAACGGCGCCAACTCTTCGATGACCCGATCGAGCAAGGCATCCAGGTCGACCCGCTGGAACTTCAGCGCTGGCGCGCCCTGCTCCAGTCGGGCGTAGGTCAGCATCTCATCGACCAGTTTATCCAGGTCCTGGATATCACTGTCCATGCCAGCCAGGTGCTTGGCGCGGGCCTGTTCGGTGCTGGCGCTTTCGATCATCTCAAGGCCGAAACGCAAGCGCGCCACCGGGGTGCGAAGCTCATGGGAGACTGCCCGCACCAGCTCTCGCTGCATGCTCAACGAGCGTTGCAGGTGCTCGGCCATGCCGTTGAACGCAGCGGCCAGACGTCCCACCGAGTCGGCGTCACCTGCCGGCACGCGGGTATCCAGGCTGCCTTGGGCGATGCGCGTGGCGGCGATCTCCAGCCCTGAAACGCGCCGCTCCAGCTGTCGTACCAGCAGATAAACCACCAGGCCAATCAGGCACAAGCCCAGGAAAGTGATCAGGATCAGCAGCTGGGGCGGGTAGGGGTTGAGCTGGTACAGCGGGCCAATCTCCAGTACCCAGGGCGAACCCGCCAAGCCGGCGAACACCCGGATCGAGTCGCCGTCCTTGCCCAGCGCCATGACCGTATCGCCCTCCTCCACCCGCCGCCGCTGGTCGTCGTCCAGTCCGACCCGCTCCAGGCGCTGCAGGGCGATGTCGAAGCCGAACCCCTTGCTCTGTTTGATTTCGGCCAGGCGCCGTTGCTGCTCGGTCACCGGGTAACGCACCAGCTCGTCGGCCAGCAGGTACAGGGTGGCCCGCGCCAATTGCTCGCTGACCTGGCTGACCTGCGCCACCAGCAGCAGCTCTTCGCCACCCACCTTGCGCAACACCTGGGCGGCATGCGGCCCTGTCTTCTCCACCACCACCAGACCACGGTACAGGCGCGCCCGCTGGCCGCCATCCAAGGTGCGCGCCGACATCGGTTGCAGCGACAATGGCACCCCCAGCAAACGCTCCCACATCACTAGCGAACGCTTGCGCTCGACCTCGGACTGCTGGGCCAGGTTATCGGCCATCAGGCTGAAGGTACCTTGGGCAAGGTTCTCACGGTGCTGACTGGCGCGCACCTGGTTGACCAGGTGCAGGCTAAGCACACCAAGCACCGCCACCAGCACGAGCACGGCAAGCATGCCGCCATAGATACGCAGGAAGATCGAGTTGTTCATGGGCCCTCGCCGACGAACAGATAGCCCTTGCTGCGAAGGGTCTTGATCAATCGCGGGTGGATGGGGTCGTCACCGATCTTGGGGCGTATCTTGGAAATGCGCACATCGATGGAGCGGTCCTGACCGTCATAGCCGACACCACGCAAGGACGTGGAGATCTGTTCGCGGGACAGTACCCGGCCGGCATTGCTGGCGAGCAACCAGAGCAAATCGAATTCAGCGCCGGTCAGGTCGATCAGTTGATCGTTGAGCCAGGCTTCGCGCAGTCGGTTGTCGATTCGTAACCCGCCGAAGGCCAGGTCCGGACGCTTGCTGTCTGGCGCTTCGCTGCGCCGCAACAGGGCCTGGATCCGCGCCAGCAACAGGCGTGGGCGTACCGGCTTGCACACATAATCGTCAGCGCCCAGGTCCAGGCCCTGGACCTGGTCGAGCTCGTCGCTGCGGGCGGTGAGCATGAGGATCGGACCGGCATACTGACCGCGCACCCGGCGGCAGATGCTCAGGCCATCCTCACCTGGCAGCATCAGGTCAAGAATCACCAGGTCTGGCTGGCTGTCGACGATACGCCGCACGGCGCGCCCGCCGTCGCCCTCCACCGCCACCTCGAAGCCGTTGGCCTGCAGGTATTCGGCGGTAAGCTCGGCAAGACGCTGGTCATCCTCGACGATGAGGATGCGGTTCGGTGGCTGGTCCATGGCCGGGTCTCTTGGTTGTTGTTCTTTATTGACTGCCTGCGCTTGACCTGTGGGTGCGGGTTGACCCGCGAAAAGGCCTGCACAACTGACACATTTGCTGCGGATACTACGGCCCGCTCCACGACACTGCCAGCCTCACCCGAAATGGCCCTCGACTGAACCGATTTTTGTGATAGGGTTCGCGCCCGCAAAATTCTGCCCGGGGGCAGCGAGACGCAGAAAAATAGTGCAAACCTCTTGGTACAAGGCCTACAGCGCATACCCACTATTCACTCACAAAGTACGCACAAGTTATCCACAGTCGCCATCCTTGCAAAGGCCCCGATACCGCATTATCTTGTATCCCCATCGCAGCGAACCACTAGATATTGGGGTTCGCGCAAAATCACAAACACAAGTCGGCGCAGGATTTCAAGCGAAATTTCTGGCTGAACTTCAGGTGATTTCAGCAGCCAAACCGCTCCTGCGGAGGCGTCCGAGGCAAGCCCATGCAGGGCATTGTTCGGGCATGGGTGTTGCAGGCCAAGCCTGACATCCATCAGCAACAGATTTTGGGCAACGCCCAGAACCTTTGACTTCGGCCAGGGAGCGGCAGGTTATTGCCCCTTATTCCTGAGTCTGTCCCGAAGTCGGTACGCCCGAGCGGGCGGATGCGCGTGCACGTCGCATCCCCCTGGGCCATCGAGCAAGCGGACGGAACGGTGGGCGCCCAAAAGGCGCCTGAACAATATAGAAACTGTGGAGACACCCACCCATGCAAACCGAGACAACTCGCGAGAACCCGCAGGCCCAGGCGCCGCAGGCCGCCGATTCCAACCAGGATCTGGCTGCCACCGCCCCTGGCCAACTGCGCGTGATCAAGCGCAACGGCACTGTCGTCCCCTATACCGACGACAAGATCACCGTGGCCATCACCAAGGCGTTCCTCGCAGTTGAAGGCGGCACCGCCGCTGCCTCGTCGCGCATCCACGACACCGTCGCGCGCCTGACCGAGCAGGTCACCGCCACGTTCAAGCGTCGCATGCCATCGGGTGGCACCATCCACATCGAAGAAATCCAGGACCAGGTCGAACTGGCCCTGATGCGTGCTGGCGAGCAGAAAGTTGCCCGTGACTACGTGATCTATCGCGAGCAACGCGCCAAGGAGCGTGCCACACGCGCCCACACCGACGCCGTGGTCGAGCCGCACCCGTCCATCCGCATCACCCTGGCCGATGGCAGCCTGGCACCGCTGGACATGGCCCGTCTGAACACCATCATCAGCGAAGCCTGCGAAGGCCTGGCCGAAGTCGATGGTGAGCTGATCCAGCGCGACACCCTGAAGAACCTGTACGACGGCGTGGCCATCAAGGACGTCAACACCGCCCTGGTGATGACCGCCCGTACCCTGGTCGAGCGCGAGCCGAACTACTCGTTCGTCACCGCCCGCCTGTTGATGGACACCCTGCGTGCCGAAGGCCTGGGCTTCCTGGGCGTGGCCGACAGCGCCACCCACCACGAAATGGCCGAGCTGTATGCCAAAGCCCTGCCGGCCTATGTCGAGAAAGGCGTCGAGTTCGAGCTGCTGGACCCGGCCCTGAAAGGCTATGACCTGGAGCGTCTGGGCAAGGCCATCGACCACGAGCGTGACCAGCAATTCACCTACCTGGGCCTGCAGACCCTGTACGACCGCTACTTCATCCACAAGGACGGCGTGCGCTTCGAGCTGCCGCAGGTGTTCTTCATGCGTGTGGCCATGGGCCTGGCGCTGGAAGAGAAAGACAAGGAAGCCCGTGCGATCGAGTTCTACAACCTGCTCTCGTCGTTCGACTACATGGCTTCGACCCCGACCCTGTTCAACGCCGGCACCCTGCGTCCGCAGCTGTCCAGCTGCTACCTGACCACCGTCCCGGACGACCTGTCGGGCATCTACCACGCGATCCACGACAACGCCATGCTGTCGAAATTCGCCGGTGGCCTGGGCAACGACTGGACTCCGGTACGGGCACTGGGCTCCTACATTAAAGGCACCAACGGCAAATCCCAGGGCGTCGTGCCGTTCCTGAAAGTGGTCAACGACACCGCCGTTGCCGTCAACCAGGGCGGCAAGCGCAAGGGTGCCGTGTGTGCCTACCTGGAAACCTGGCACCTGGACATCGAGGAATTCCTCGAACTGCGCAAGAACACCGGTGACGATCGTCGTCGTACCCACGACATGAACACCGCGAACTGGATCCCTGACCTGTTCATGAAGCGCGTCTTCGACGACGGCAAGTGGACCCTGTTCTCGCCATCGGAAGTGCCTGATCTGCACGACCTGACCGGCAAGGCCTTCGAAGAGCGTTACGAGTACTACGAAGCCCTGACCGAGTACAACAAGATCAAGGTATTCAAGACCATCCAGGCCAAAGACCTGTGGCGCAAGATGCTGTCGATGCTGTTCGAGACCGGCCATCCGTGGCTGACCTTCAAAGACCCGTGCAACCTGCGTTCGCCGCAGCAGCACGTGGGCGTGGTCCACAGCTCGAACCTGTGCACCGAGATCACCCTGAACACCAACGCCGATGAAATCGCCGTGTGCAACCTGGGTTCGATCAACCTGCCGAACCACATCGTCGATGGCAAGCTGGACACCGCGAAACTGGCGCGTACCGTCAAGACCGCCGTGCGCATGCTCGACAACGTGATCGACATCAACTACTACTCGGTGCCGCAAGCGCGCAATTCGAACTTCAAGCACCGTCCGGTCGGCCTGGGCATCATGGGCTTCCAGGATGCGCTGTACCTGCAGCACATTCCTTACGGCTCGGACGCTGCCGTCGAGTTCGCCGACAAGTCGATGGAAGCGGTCAGCTACTACGCCATCCAAGCATCCTGTGACCTGGCCGACGAGCGCGGTGCCTACGAGACCTTCCAGGGCTCGCTGTGGTCCAAAGGCATCCTGCCACTGGACTCGCAACAGATCCTGATCGAGGCCCGTGGTGCCAAGTACATCGACGTCAACCTGGAAGAGTCGCTGGATTGGGCGCCGGTGCGTGAGCGCGTCAAGAAAGGTATTCGCAACTCGAACATCATGGCCATCGCGCCGACCGCGACCATCGCCAACATCACCGGCGTTTCGCAGTCGATCGAGCCGACTTACCAGAACCTGTACGTGAAATCGAACCTGTCGGGCGAATTCACCGTGATCAACCCGTACCTGGTGCGCGACCTGAAGGCCCGCGGCCTGTGGGACTCGGTCATGATCAACGACCTGAAGTACTACGACGGTTCGGTGCAGCAGATCGAGCGTATCCCGCAGGAGCTCAAGGACCTCTATGCCACCGCGTTCGAAGTCGAGACCAAGTGGATCGTCGACGCCGCCTCGCGTCGCCAGAAGTGGATCGACCAGGCTCAGTCGCTGAACCTGTACATCGCCGGCGCCTCGGGCAAGAAGCTGGACGTGACCTACCGCATGGCCTGGTACCGTGGTCTGAAAACCACCTACTACCTCCGTGCCCTGGCCGCGACCAGCACCGAGAAGTCGACCATCAACACCGGCAAACTCAACGCCGTTTCCAGCGGTGGCGACAGCACCCCGGTCCAGGCTGCCGGCCCTGCGCCAGTGCCGAAGGCCTGCGCGATCGACGAGCCTGACTGCGAAGCCTGCCAGTAAGGCTCAGTGCCGCAGGGGTGCCTTTGGGTGCCCCTTGCGGCATTTTTGTATCCGCGTCACGGAGAAACCTCACCCTTTGCCCTGCGCTCTGGCGCTTCGGTAAAAGGGACAGACCCCTCTCCAAGAAGGACATCCTCATGGCGCGGAAACAAGTGGCAATACGCAAGATCGGTCGCAACGCTGAAACCGGCCGCTTCACGTCGGTCGAAGAAGCACGCAGGCATCCCAAGACGCATATCGTCGAAACGCTGCATAAGCAGCGCAGTTGACTCGGTGTTCTTGGTAGCGGCCTTGTATCGCGAAAGGGTCGCGAGGCGCGCCCCTGATCTCGGCGTCATCAATGCGATTGGGGGCCCGCTTAGCAAGCCCTTCCGCGACATGAAGCCGCTTCTACAAGCGATGGCGCCAACCCAATATCCTGTGCAGAAAAAATAATAAGGCACAATATGTAGTGCTTGTTTGTTTTTGCCGCTACACTCTTTCACCGTAGAAAACGACACGAGCTTCGTGAACGGATGCGCGTAAAACCGGTCGAAAAAGTTACCCTCGCCCGCGCGACACGCACCCCGATCGAAGGCGAAATCCGGTATACTGCGCCCCCTCTGAAAAGGGCCCATTCTATTGTCCTGGCCCCTCTGCGAGGACTGGCCAGGTACAAGCCAGAACACACTCAGATGTAACGAGAGTCAGCCTCTCGAGCTGTCCATTCGCCGTAACGGCCTTGCGTCAGGCATCACATTCTTACTATCCAACCGGTTGCCCGAGGGCGACCCTCAAGCAGGAGCCAAACCATGCTGAGCTGGGACGAATTCGACAAGGAAGACGGCGAAGTCGCCGCAAAAGGCAACACCCCTGCGCAGGCCGCTGCCGCCACCCTGGACAAGCTCGACAGCGCCGGCGATGCCGCCGCCCAGGAAGCCCGAGTAGCCACCGCCGACGACTCCGACGCAGTCAAGCGCGCCAAGGCCGCCCTGAACGACCTCGACATCGCCGAAGGCCTGGCCGAGCTGGAAGGCTCCAGCGCCCGCGTTCGCGTTGACGAAAAGCGCATGATCAACTGCCGCGCCGACCTCAACCAGCTGGTTCCGTTCAAGTACGACTGGGCCTGGCAGAAGTACCTCGATGGCTGCGCCAACCACTGGATGCCGCAAGAGGTCAACATGACCGCCGACATCGCCCTGTGGAAGAGCATGGACGGCCTGACTGAAGACGAGCGCCGCATCGTGATGCGCAACCTCGGCTTCTTCTCCACCGCTGACTCGCTGGTGGCCAACAACCTGGCCCTGGCCGTGTACCGCCTGATCACCAACCCCGAGTGCCGCCAGTACATCCTGCGCCAGGCGTTCGAAGAGGCGATCCACACCCACGCCTACCAGTACTGCATCGAGTCACTGGGCATGGATGAAGGCGAGATCTTCAACATGTACCACGAGATCCCGTCGGTCGCTAAAAAAGCCGCCTGGGGCCTGAAGTACACCCGCGCCATCTCCGATCCGGAATTCAACACCGGTACCGTCGAAACCGACAAAGAGCTGCTGCGCAACCTGATCGCCTACTACTGCGTGCTGGAAGGCATCTTCTTCTACTGCGGCTTCACCCAGATCCTGTCGATGGGCCGCCGCAACAAGATGACCGGCGTTGCCGAGCAGTTCCAGTACATCCTGCGTGACGAGTCGATGCACCTGAACTTCGGTATCGACGTGATCAACCAGATCAAGATCGAGAACCCGCACCTGTGGGATGCGGCGATGAAGGAAGAAGCCACCCAGATGATCCTGCAAGGGACCCAGCTGGAGATCGAATACGCCCGTGACACCATGCCACGCGGCGTACTGGGCATGAACGCCGCGATGATGGAGGACTACCTCAAGTTCATCGCAAACCGTCGCCTGACCCAGATTGGCCTGAAGGAAGAGTATCCTGGGACTACCAACCCGTTCCCTTGGATGAGCGAGATCATGGACTTGAAGAAAGAGAAGAACTTCTTCGAAACCCGTGTGATCGAGTACCAGACGGGTGGTGCGTTGAGCTGGGATTGATGCCCCCAAAGGCTGCCTTCGGGCAGCCTTTTTATCGAATTGGAGAAACGCTCTTCCGCACTTGTTTTCTGGCGAGCTTCTGATTGTTTAAACCCAACTCCCCATAGCTCCCGACACCCAGCCCTAACGAAACCAGCGTTCGCAGGCCTTTGGCACATGCGCCCCGTCTGCTCCAAACCATGGAGAGCCCGGAGGCCAGCCAAGACTGATCTCCACCAGCCCTCCTCTTCACCCGTCACAACCGTCCCCTCCAGGCACTCGGGTTCGAATCCTAAGTGTGCTTTTGCGCCCACGAACTCGGTCGGATGACCGGGCGCTTCTTCGACGGGCATTACACCCGCTAGCTCGACCCGGACCCGAAAGTGGGTGGGTGATGGATAAACCACACTTTAGTCGTAGGATGTCATCGGATTAGCGTGCTAGAGCCATTGCTCGCACAGGCACTCGAAATCAGAGCGAAATCCCCAGCAATACGGCCATCGCGAAGCGTTGACACACCCGTCCGTGCTTGCTAATAATCGCCATAGTTGTACGACAACACATAACAAAAACAACAATCTGTGGACGATCCCATGTCGACACCCATTGCACCCCACCCTCGCATTTCATACCTCCCCTGTACTCAGGCCACGGGCACCTAGCGCCCCGGCATCGTCGCACCTGCATATCTTCCCCCCCGTAGGCCGCTCGCGCGCGTGCGGTGGACGGGCTGCCGCACCCTTTTGTGGAGCACAACAACAATGAAAATCTGCCAAAGAACCCTCCCCTTCGCCCTGTTTGGCGCCGGCCTGCTGGCCAGCCTGCCCGGTATCAGCCTGGCCGAAGGCTTCGTTGAGGACGCCAAGGCCACCCTGGGCCTGCGCAACTTCTACATCAATCGCAACTTCACCAACCCCAGCAACCCGCAAAGCAAGGCCGAGGAATGGACCCAGAGCTTCATCCTCGACGCACGCTCCGGGTTCACCGAAGGGCCAATAGGGTTCGGTGTGGATGTGCTGGGGCTGTGGTCGGTGAAGCTCGATGGCGGTGGCGGCACCTACGGCACCGCACTGCTGCCGCGCCATGACGACGGACGGCCGGCAGATGATTTCGGGCGTCTGGCAGTGGCGGGCAAGGCGCGTATCTCGAAGACCGAACTGAAGATCGGTGAATGGATGCCAGTACTGCCTATTCTGCGTTCGGACGATGGCCGCTCGCTGCCGCAAACCTTCCGTGGTGGCCAGGTAACCTCCAATGAAATCGCCGGGCTGACACTCTATGGTGGCCAGTTCCGCGGCAACAGCCCGCGCAACGATGCGAGCATGGAGGACATGAGCTACGGCGGCGGGGTGTCGGACCGCTTCAACTTCGTCGGTGGCGAATACAAGTTCAACCAAGACCGTACGCTGGTAGGGCTGTGGAACGCGGTGCTGAAGGACGTTTACGAGCAGCAGTACCTGCAGCTGAGCCACAGCCAGCCGGTGGGCAACTGGACCCTAGGTGCCAACCTGGGTTACTTCCACGGCGGCGAGGACGGCTCAGAACGCGCCGGGAAACTGGACAACGATACCTACTCGGCGATGCTGTCGGCCAAATATGGCGGCAACACCTTCTGGGTCGGTCTGCAGAAGGTCGATGGCGACACCTGGATGCGGGTCAATGGCACCAGCGGCGGAACCTTGGCCAACGACAGCTACAACTCCAGCTTCGATAACGCCAACGAGCGGTCGTGGCAGCTGCGTCATGACTTCAACTTCGTCACCGTCGGGGTGCCTGGCTTGACCCTGATGAACCGGTACATCAGCGGGCGCGACGTGCACAGCGGGGCCGTGACCGATGGCAAGGAATGGGTACGGGAGACGGAACTGGCGTATGTGATTCAGAGCGGGGTTCTGAAGGACTTGAGCGTGAAATGGCGTAACTCAAGCATTCGTCGTGACTACAGCAACAACGAGTTCGATGAGAACCGGTTGATCTTCAACTACCCATTGTCGCTCCTTTGACGCTATTGCAGTGGGAGCCGCACAGCAGCATTGACAACCGCGGAAACCACTACCGATAATCAACAAAGTCATACGACAACTTACAACAACTAACAACAAGAGCCGGCCATGACCCCTACTCCCCTCAATCGCCTGCTGCTCACCGGAGCGGCAGGCGGCCTGGGCAAGGTCCTTCGCGAACGCCTGCAAGGCTACGCCGAGGTCCTGCGCCTTTCCGACATCGAGCCAATGGCTCCCCCCGCGGGCCCCCATGAAGAAGTGGTGACCTGCGATCTGGCCGACAAGGCCGCCGTTCATGCGCTGGTCGAAGGCGTGGATGCGATCATCCACTTCGGCGGCGTGTCCACCGAACATTCTTTCGAGGACATCCTCGGCCCCAACATCTGCGGGGTATTCCATATCTACGAAGCGGCGCGCAAGCACGGGGTCAAGCGCATCGTCTTCGCCAGCTCAAACCACACCATAGGGTTCTACCGTCAGGACGAGCGCATCGACGCTCTCTCCCCGCGCCGCCCCGACAGCTACTATGGGCTATCCAAATGCTATGGCGAGGACGTCGCCAGCTTCTACTTCGACCGTTATGGCATCGAAACGGTGAGCATTCGTATCGGCTCGTCCTTCCCGCAGCCGCAGAACCGCCGGATGCTCTGCACCTGGCTCAGTTACGACGATCTGGTCCAGTTGATAGCGCGCGGCCTGTCCACTCCCGACGTCGGCCATACCGTCGTCTATGGCGCTTCGAACAACCGCACGGTGTGGTGGGACAACCGTCATGCCGCGCATCTGGGCTATGCGCCCAAGGATACCTCCGAGGTCTTTCGCGAAGCCGTTGAAGCCGAGCCGGCGCCCGCCGCCGATGATCCAAGCATGGTCTACCAGGGCGGTGCGTTCACCGTGGCCGGACCGTTCAACTGATCCACGGCGCGCCAGGAGGTACGGCCATGAACTGCGAACTGATCGTCGACGCCCGCAACGGCACCGGCGAAAGCCCCGTGTGGCACCCCCTCGAACAAGCCCTGTACTGGGTCGACATTCCCGCCCGCCAGCTGCATCGCTGGCAGGGAGACGGCAGCCACGACGTCTGGCAAGGCGAGGAAATGCTCGCCTGCATCGCCCGTGGCGAGCAGGGTTGGATCGCTGGCATGCAGACCGGCATCTTCCAGCTTCGAAGCAGGTCGGACGGTACCCTCGACAGCCGCCTGCTGAGCGCCGTCGAACATGCCCAGGCAGGCATGCGCTTCAACGATGGCCGTTGCGACCGCCAAGGCCGCTTCTGGGCCGGCACCATGCTCATGGACATGCAGCAAGGCGCCCATGTCGGCGCCCTGTACCGCCATGATGGCGAAGGCCAGATGCACGTGCATCTCAAGGACATGATCGTGCCCAACGGCCTGGCATTCAGCCCCGATGGCACACGCATGTACTTATCCGACTCGCACCCCAACGTGCAGAAGATCTGGGCCTTCGACTACGACATCGACAGCGGCACCCCACACAACCAGCGTCTGTTCGTCGACATGCGCGCCTACCCCGGTCGGCCCGACGGCGCCGCTGTCGACGCAGACGGCTGCTATTGGATCTGCGGTAACGACGCCGGCCAGATCCACCGTTTCAGCCCTGACGGCCGTCTCGACCGCTCATTGAGCGTGCCGGTGAAAAAACCGGCGATGTGCGCCTTCGGGGGGGCCCACCTCGACACCCTGTTCGTCACGTCGATTCGCCCCCCGGGCATCGACCTCTCCGACCAGCCATTGGCTGGGGGAGTGTTTGCCTTGAACCCTGGCGTCCAAGGCCTGGAGGAACCTGCCTACCGGGGCTGAACCGCCACCTGCCGCACCTACACCGACACGTACGAAACCAGATAATAAAAAACACGGAGTTTCATCATGACGTTCAAACGCAAGCTGCTTCTTGCCGTACTCCCGTTCACTTTCACCCTGTCCTCCACCGCTTCGGCGCTGGACATCAAGTTCGCCGAGATTCACCCCGCCGGCTACCCGACCGTGGTCGCCGAACAGAACATGGGCAAGAAACTCGAGGCGGCCAGCAATGGCGATATCACCTTCAAGATGTTCGCCGGCGGCGTGCTGGGCTCCGAGAAGGAAGTCATCGAGCAAGCACAGATCGGTGCCGTGCAAATGACCCGCGTGAGCTTGGGGATCGTCGGCCCGGTAGTGCCTGACGTGAACGTGTTCAACATGCCATTCGTATTCCGCGACCACGACCACATGCGCAAAGTCATCGACGGCGAAATCGGCCAGGAGATTCTCGACAAGATCACCAACTCCGAATTCAACCTGGTGGCCCTGGCCTGGATGGACGGCGGGACCCGTAACCTCTACACCAAGCACCCGGTGCGCAGCATCGACGATCTCAAGGGCATGAAGATTCGCGTGCAAGGCAACCCGGTGTTCATCGATATGATGAACGCCATGGGCGGCAATGGCATCGCGATGGACACCGGCGAAATCTTCAGCGCCTTGCAGACGGGCGTCATCGACGGGGCCGAGAACAACCCGCCGACCCTGCTTGAGCACAACCATTTCCAGAACGCCAAGTACTACACCCTGACCGGGCATCTGATCCTTCCGGAACCGGTGGTGATGTCCAAGACCACCTGGAACAAGCTGACCCCCGAGCAGCAGGCGCTGGTCAAGAAGGTCGCCCGTGAAGCGCAAATGGAAGAGCGTGCGCTATGGGACGCCAAGTCCATTGCCAGCGAAGAGAAGCTCAAGGCCGCCGGTGTCGAGTTCATCGCCGTCGACAAGAAGCCGTTCTACGATGCCACCGCTGCGGTGCGCGAGAAGTACGGCGCGCAATACGCCGACCTGATGAAGCGTATCGCCGACGTCCAGTGACGCCGGCTCCGTTCCCAGATGACCCCTGCAGTGCGGTTTTCGCCGCCCTGCAGCTTCGGTGATGCCAATGAAAAACCTTTTCCTGCGTGTGAATGACAGGTTGTACAGCAGTTGCATCTGGATCGCGGGCCTGGCGGTACTGGCCATGTCGCTGATCATCCCTTGGGGCATCTTCGCCCGTTACGTCCTGGGCACTGGTTCCAGTTGGCCGGAGCCTGTGGCCATTCTGCTGATGGTGTTGTTCACCTTCGTCGGTGCCGCCGCCAGTTACCGGGCCGGCGCACACATGGCCGTAGCAATGGTCACCGACCGTCTGCCCGCACCAACCCGTCGCTCGGTGGCCGTACTGGTGCAGCTGCTGATGGTCGTGGTGTGCATCTTCATGACCTGGTACGGCACCCAGCTGTGCATCACCACCTGGAACCAGTACATGGCTTCTCTGCCTGCGGTGCGGGTAGGCATGAGCTATGCACCGATCCCGGTTGGAGGTGTGCTGACCCTGATCTTCGTGCTGGAAAAACTCATGCTGGGCGATCAGAGCAACCGCAAGGTCGTGCGCTTCGACCTGGTGGAAGAAAGCGAAGGAGCGGTGTAAATGGATGCGTTCATTCTGTTGGGCAGCTTCATCCTGCTGATTCTGCTGGGCATGCCGGTGGCCTACGCGCTAGGCATGGCGGCACTGATCGGTGCGTGGTGGATCGACATCCCGTTGCAAGCGATGATGATCCAGGTCGCCAGCGGGGTTAACAAGTTCTCGCTACTGGCCATTCCCTTCTTCGTGCTGGCCGGCGCGATCATGGCCGAGGGTGGCATGTCACGCCGGCTGGTGGCTTTCGCCGGGGTGCTGGTGGGCTTCGTACGCGGTGGCCTGTCACTGGTCAACATCACGGCCTCGACCTTCTTCGGCGCCATCTCCGGCTCATCGGTGGCCGACACCGCGTCGGTCGGTTCGGTGCTGATCCCGGAGATGGAACGCAAGGGCTACCCACGCGAGTTCTCCACCGCCGTCACGGTCAGTGGCTCGGTGCAGGCATTGCTGACCCCGCCAAGCCACAACTCGGTGCTGTACTCGCTGGCGGCCGGCGGCACGGTATCGATCGCCTCGCTGTTCATGGCCGGCGTCATGCCTGGGTTGCTGCTGAGCGCAGTGATGATGGGCCTGTGCCTGATCTTCGCCAAGAAGCGCAACTACCCAAAGGGCGAGGTGATTCCGCTGCGCCAGGCGCTGAAGATCGCCGGTGAGGCGCTCTGGGGCCTGATGGCCATGGTGATCATCCTCGGCGGCATCCTGTCGGGGGTGTTCACCGCAACCGAATCGGCCGCCGTGGCGGTGGTGTGGTCGTTCTTCGTGACTATGTTCATCTACCGCGACTACAAGTGGCGCGACCTGCCCAAGCTGATGCATCGCACGGTACGCACCATCTCCATCGTGATGATCCTGATCGGCTTCGCGGCCAGCTTCGGCTACGTGATGACCCTGATGCAGATCCCGTCGAAGATCACCACCGCGTTCCTGACCCTGTCGGACAACCGCTATGTGATCCTGATGTGCATCAACTTCATGCTGCTGCTGTTGGGCACCGTGATGGACATGGCACCGCTGATCCTGATCCTCACCCCGATCCTGCTGCCGGTGATCACGGGTATCGGTGTGGACCCGGTGCACTTCGGCATGATCATGCTGGTGAACCTAGGCATAGGCCTGATCACGCCGCCAGTGGGGGCCGTGCTGTTCGTAGGGTCGGCCATCGGCAAGGTCAGTATCGAGGCCACGGTGAAGGCGTTGCTGCCGTTCTACCTGGCGCTGTTCCTGGTGCTGATAGCAGTGACTTACATCCCGGCTATCTCGTTGTGGCTGCCTAGCGTCGTGCTTTAGGTGGCCTTGTTTGGGGCCACGATGTGGCCCATCGCCGGTAAGTCGGCGTCTGCAGGGTGAGTGTGGAACCTGCAGGAGCCAGCTTGCCGGCGATAAACCGCAAGACAGCCCGTCTTTGCAAATGGATCCTGCACATGGCTTTCCCCTCCTGCGCTGCTACCCTGTTTCCCCGCAAGCTGGCGATCGCTCTGCTGGCGTTGCTGGCCTGCTCGTTCGCCGCCAACCACGTCGCCGCGCGCATCGCTTTCGATGACGGCACCGGTGTGTTGCTGGCAATCCTTTGCCGCTCCGGCATTACCTTCCTGGTACTGGCCTGCCTGCTGGTGTGGCAACGCCAAGGGCTGAGCCTGCCGGCTGGCACGCGGGGCTGGCAGTTGCTGCTCGGTTTGCTGATCGCCACCCAGAGCCTGTGCCTGTATTCGGCGGTGGCACGTATTCCGGTGGCCCTGGCGTTACTGGTGGGCAACACCTTCCCGATGTTACTGGCACTGCTCACCTGGGCACTGGGCGGCCCACGCCCGACCGGCCGAACGGTGTTGTTCATGGGGCTGATTCTATGCGGCCTGGTATTGGCACTGGACGTACCCGCGCGAATGGACGACAGCAGCGATGCCAATCCGCACTGGGCCCTGGGCGTTGGCCTTGCCTTCTGCGCCGCATGCGCCTTCGCCTGCGGTTTGTGGATCACCGATCACAAACTGGCCGGCGTACGCGGGCCAGTACGCAGCCTGCTGACCTTGCTGGTGGTGTTCTCCAGCATGCTGGTCGCTGGTGTGAGCGGTGTGATGCCATCGGGGTTGTCGCTCCCGGGCAGTATCGGCGGCTGGGTGGCCCTGGCCAGCCTGGTGGTGCTTTACGGCTTGGCCTTCAGCCTGCTGTTCGTCTGTGTGCCACGGCTGAACATGGCCCAGAACGCACCCGTGATGAACGTAGAGCCGATCGCTACCTTGCTGCTGGGCTGGGCCTTGCTCGACCAGCGCCTAAGCGCGCTGCAACTGGTCGGCGGTGCCGTGGTGGTGTGCGGGATCGTGTTGCTGACCTACCGCAAGGCAAGCTGATCTCCACGCTTGAAGGAGTCGTTGATGGCTGTAACCGAGCTGCACCTGCAGGACCGCCTGACCCGGCTGAGCCTCACGCCCGACCTGGGCGCCAGCCTGATCAACTGGGAGGCCAAGTCCACCGGACAGGCGCTGCTGCGTCACTCCGACCCGGCCGCGCTGGCCAGCGGAACACCACGGCAACTGGCGTGCTATCCGCTGGCGCCCTGGTCCAACCGGATTGCCGAAGGCGGTTTCGCACGGCCCGACGGGTGGCAGGCGCTGGCCCCCAACACCGCCCATGACCCCTACCCAATTCATGGCAGCGCCTGGCAACAGGCCTGGCATGTGGACCTTCACCGCGAGCACCACGCAAGGCTGACGCTCGTCAGTGAACAGCCATTCGCGTACCGGGCGACACTGGATGTACATCTGCTCGAAGGGTGCCTGAAACTCGACTTGCGCGTGACGCACCTGGACCAGGTCGCTACCTGGTATGGGTTGGGGCTGCACCCCTACTTCCCGCGCTATCCCGACACCCAGATACAGGCTGCCGCGCGCCATGTGTGGCTGGCCGAGCCAGATCGGCTGCCGTCGTATCAGGCTGAAATACCTCCGGACTGGAACTTTGAAGCCCCCGGACTGCTGCCGGAGACGCTGGTCGATCATGCGTTCAGTGGATGGACGGGAGACTGCATCATCGAGCAGCCGGGTGCGGGGTATCGTTTGGAATGCAGGGCCCGTGGCACCGAGCATTTTCTGTTGTACTGCCCGCCGGGACAGGCGTTCTTCTGCTTCGAGCCGGTCAGCCATCCGATCAATGCCCATCACTTGCCGGGGCGGCCGGGGTTGCGGTTGTTGCAGCAAGGGCAAGCGATGAGTCTGGGTTTCAGCTTGCGCTACCGAGGGTCTTAGACGACGCCTCCCTTGCCATGTGGTCTCAGTCCAGGTGTTGCGCCCGTAATGTTTGCGCCAGCATGTCGATGAAGGTCCTGACCTTCGAGGAGCCGTACTTGCTCTCGCGGTGCAGCACATGGATGGGCCAGGGCGCCTCTTCGTACTCGGCCAGAATCACCTGCAACTTTCCGCTGGCGACTTCTTCGACCACCTGGTACGACAACAGCCGCGCGATACCCAAACCGCCGACAGCCGCGGCAATCGCGCCATCGTTGCTGGTCACCGTCAGTCGGGGCTTCATCCGCACCATGGTCGGCTCGTCGGTCAGGCCGAAACGCCAGCCGGCCTTCGGCGACAGGGTGGTGGTGGCGATCACGGAATGCTCCAGCAGATCCGACGGGTGCAGGGGCACACCATGCCGGGCCAGGTAGTCGGGCGATGCACACAGCATCCGGCGCACCCTGCCGACGCGCAGGGCCTTGAGTCCGGAGTCGGGCAGTGGCCCGATGCGCACCGCCACATCCATGCCCTCCTCCACCATGTTCACGATTCGGTCCAGGAAGTACGCAGATACATCCACCTCGGGATACTGCTGCAAGTAGCGGACGATGCACGGCATGACGAACTTCTTGCCGAACAGGATCGGCGCCGTCACCGCCAGTTCGCCCCTGGGCGTGGCGTTGATGCCGGCTGCCGCTTCGTTGGCTTCGTGAATGCTGGCCAGGATGTGCCGGGTGTCCTCCAGGTAACGGCTACCGGCCTCGGTAAGGCGTACGCTGCGGGTAGTGCGCAGCAACAGCTTGACCCCAAGCTGTTCTTCCAGGGCACTGACAGCCCGGGTGACTGCCGCTGGCGAGATGTCCAGATGACGGGCCGCGGCGGCAAAGCTTTCCAGCTCGCCAACGGCTACGAACACCTTCATCAGGTGAATCTGATCCATGCCGGCTCCTGAGTATCGTGGGTTGTGTATTGTCCGCACCGGCCCGGTCGCCGACAAGCCAACGCCTGCAACGTTCGCCCATCTTCGTATCAAAGGTCCAGAACCAATCCGCGCTCCTGCGCCTGGGCCGGTACTGCACAGCAGATCAGCACCGTACCGCTTTCCGGCATTTCGGCTGGCGGGTTCGGGTAATGCACCTGGCCACTCACCAGCCGGGTCTTGCAGGTCCCGCATGAGCCTCCTCGGCAACTGAAATCAGGCGACAAGCCTCGTGCTTCGGCAAGTTCCAGCAAGCTGCCAGCGCCCGGCGTCCATCGTGCCTCCTTGGCCGACGCAGCGAAATACACCGGCACCGGCTCACTGGCTGCCGGCGGTTGTTGCAGCACCGGTCGATCGCCATCGGTGTGACGACGCAACGTCGAGGGACCGAAGGCCTCTGCGTGGATGCGGCCATCGGGCACATTCACCGTGCGCAGTCCGTCGTAGATGTCCTGGGTGAAACTGGCTGGGCCACACAGGTAGAAGTCATAGTCGTCCAGCGCCAGCGTTGCCTTGATCTGCTCGATGCCAAGGCGGCCGGTATGTTCGTAGTCGCGCCCTGCTACGGCGTCTGCCTCCGGCTGGCTCAGGGATCGATGCACGCTCAGCAGCTCTCCTGCCTGCTGGCGCAAGCCGGCCAGTTCCTGCTGGAAAGGCAGGTCAGCAAGGCTGCGCGCGCCGTGGAACAGATGAATGCGCCGGGGCATGGGACTGGCCAGCTGCGCACGCAACATGGCGATCAACGGGGTGATCCCCACACCTGCCGCAACCAGCACGATCGGCCGCTGACTTTCGCTGTTCAAGATAAAGTTGCCCATCGGCAGACGCACCTCAAGCAGGTCGCCGACGGCGATTCGCTCATGCAGGTGGCGGGAAGCCGGGCCCTGGGCTTTGACACTGATACGCACGAAACCGTCAGAGGGCGCGCAGGACAAGCTGTAGGTACGAACCAATGGCGCAGCGTCCCCCTGCGGGATACGCACGGGCAGGTGTTGCCCTGGCGCGAATGGCACCGGCTCACCTGGAGCAAGGTAGAACGAGCGAATGTCGCGGCTTTCCTGCTCCATCCGGACCACTCGCCAGCTCAACCATTGCCGTTGGCGCTGTACCTGTTGCATGCGCTGCTCGGCCTCGGTCCAGGTGCCAGTCGCAAGGCTCGTGGGCGCATATTCCTGAAATGCCCAACGTAGCGACAACGCCGCTGGCCGCAGCACCACATGCGTCACCTCCAGGGTCCAGATGCGCTCGGCGCCTTCGAATGCCGTGATCAAAGGGCTTTGCAGGATCACTTCGGCGCGCCCGGACACCTGCAACACATTGCCCGTGGTGAAATCGACGAACAACAGGCCCGCCACCGGGTTCTCGACCAGATTGCCAAGGGTGTTGAAATGCAGGTTGCCGGCGTAGTCGGGAACGGTCAGGCGATTGCCTTCGACCCGAACGAAGCCGGGACGACCACCGCGATGGGACACATCCACTGAGCGACGCCCATCCTCATGATCGATGAAGCTGGCGACAAAGAAGGTGTCGGCGTTCTCGATCATGGCACGGGTCGTCTCATCCAGCCCGGCCGAGTCTCGGCGTTGCTGGGCGGGCTCATCGACGCGTACGTAATTGCGCAGCTGGATGTACTGCGGGCAGTTGCCGAACGACTGCTCGACGCTCACCTCCAGTTGCTCGGCCGAAGCCTGGCGGATCAGCCCGTTCATGCGGTTGCGTCGACGGGTATGCAGTTCGATGCCAAGCAGGCCGACGGCGTCGCCTGTGGCCAGGCCTGGCGCTGCTGGATCGTCGCTGGCCGGTGGCGTGCTGATCAGCAATGTCCGAGGGTCGGGCGAACTGACGAAGCCTTCCGCGCCTTCGAGCAGTGTCGCCCAGGGGTTGCCCTGTGGGTCCACCGCTCCAATTACCATGAACGGCAGTTGCTGGTAAAAGGCGCGGTGTTGATCGGGCATGTAGTCTCGAATGACCTTCTGTCCGAATACCTCCATGCGTTCTGCAACGCCAACGTGCTCCTGCAGTCGCTTTTCACCTGCGTGCCAGGGCGATCCGGTGCGTTCTTGCATGGCGGCATTCCTCAAAGGTTCAGACGGTGGTTTGAAGGCCTATGGCCGTACGTGGCATCGGCACGAAGCCCGGCAGTGCCTCGACGCGAGCAAGCCAGGCGCGTACGTTCGGGTAGGGTTCAAGCGAGACGTTGCCCTCGGGGGCATGAGCGATGTAAGAGTAGTTGGCGATGTCTGCGATGGTCGGGTGATCACCCACCAGGAATGGCGACTTGGCCAGTTCGGCGTCGACCACCTTGAGCAGGGTGTGGGCACGGCCTATGACTTCGTCGGTGTTGAACGAAGCGCCGAATACCGTCACCAGGCGCGCCGCGGCTGGACCAAAGGCCACTGGCCCGGCAGCGACCGACAGCCAGCGCTGCACACGGGCTGCGCCGATCGAATCGTCCGGCAGCCAGCGCTCGCCGCCATAGGCCTTGGCCAAGTACACCAGGATGGCATTGGAATCGGCAATGACCGTGCCGTTGTCGTCGATCACAGGCACCTGGCCGAAGGGGTTGAGGGCCAGGAAGTCCGGTTGCTTATGCGCCCCCTTGGCCAGATCGACGAACACCAGCTCCGTGGGGAGCTGGAGCAGGGACAGCATCAGTTCGATACGGTGGGCATGGCCGGACTTGGGAAAGTTGTAGAGCTTGATCGGGGTAGACATTGGCATGGCTCCAGGTCAGCACCGGGATGGGCTGGTGGAGCACATGCTGCGCTGATTCGGCTGACAGCAGAATCAGCGTGGTGGGGAAACCATAATTTCGCGCTGCGAAACAATCGCGCGGCATCCACGATTCTGTCGCCAGCAAGCTGACGACAGGATGGGTGACCTCAATGCCGTTGCTGCTTCTGATACCGATACAGTCCGCGCACGGCCTGGACGACACCTGGAACGCAGGCCTGCCGCTCATCGAAGCTCATCGAGTCGAGCAATTCGAAGTCGTCTTCCAAACCATGCAGAGAGATGGCCTTGAGCAACTGGTCCTGTTCGGGGGGCAGTGCGCTCCATTCGGCGACCTGGGTACCTCGCATATAGCCAAAGCACCACTCTTCCATGTCGACCCCGGGCCCCTGCTCGCCTTCGCGCTCTTCGAACAATGGCTCGAAGTGATCGAGGTCGTCAGCCAAGGCTTGTGCTATCTGATGGGCATAACGCAGCATCAGCGCGGTGTACGCCTCTTCAAGGGCTGAGCTCTTGAATTTCGGCACCTTGCCGCCGGCGACGGCAGGCAACCATTGTTCGGGGGTGACCGTGACTGGAGAACTGGCCAATGCAGTGAGGACGCCGTTGAGTTCGGCGAGGTTCAGCACCGAGTAATCGTTGCCGTAGGTGTACAAAAAGTCTTCGAGGCGGGCGAGTTCTTTGTCGCTGAGCGGGGCAAGCATGTGCGGACGTCCTGGGGAGTCGAATTGCGTGCACCCTAGCACATGGGGTATCCCTTCAAAAGCAATCGCCGGCAAGTCGACCCCCGTCGGTACCACAGGGTACCGGCAGGAGCCGGCTTGCCGGCGATGGAGGGCGTTACAGCTTAGACCGCCAGCGCGCGCTCACGCAGCTCGCTGTTGAGGATGCGGTCGTTCTCGCTGTAATCGACCGGGCAGTCGATCACGTGTACACCCGGGGTCTTGATGCAGTGCTCGAGCAGCGGCAGCAAGCCTTCGGCGCTTTCCACGCGGTGGCCGGTGGCGCCGTAGGCTTCGGCGTACTTGACGAAGTCCGGGTTGCCATAATCCAGGCCGAAATCGGTGAAGCCCATGTTGGCCTGCTTCCAGCGGATCATGCCGTAGCCGTCGTCACGCAGGATCACCACGGTGATGTGCATGCCCAGACGTACTGCGGTTTCCAGCTCCTGGCTGTTCATCATGAAGCCGCCGTCGCCGCACACGGAAATCACCGGACGGTCTGGGTACACAAGGTGCGAAGCCATGGCCGATGGCAGGCCAGCGCCCATGGTCGCCAGGGCGTTATCCAGCAGCACGGTGTTGGGCTTGTGCGCCTTGTAGTTGCGGGCGAACCAGATCTTGTAGATGCCGTTGTCCAGAGCAACGATGCCTTCGGACGGCAGCACGCGACGGATGTCGGCGACCAGGCGCTGCGGGTAAACCGGGAAGCGGTTATCGTCGGCGCCTTCTGCGATCTGCGATTCGTTCGCTTCGCGGATGGTCATCAGGCGGGTGAAGTCCCAGTGCGACGTGTCATTCAGTGCTTCGCTGATCTGCCATACAGCGTTGGCGATGTCGCCGATCACTTCTACTTGCGGGAAGTACACGGCATCGACTTCGGCGGAGCGGAAGCTGATGTGGATGACTTCGGTACCCCCACGAACCATGAAGAATGGTGGCTTCTCGATGACGTCATGACCGATGTTGATGATCAGGTCAGCGGCTTCGATGGCGCGGTGAACGAAGTCACCAGACGACAGCGCGGCGTTGCCGAGGAAGCGTGGGTGGCGCTCGTCGACCACACCTTTACCCATCTGGGTGGTGATGAATGGGATGCCGGTCTTGTCGATCAATTGCTTGAGGACCTTGGCGGTCATCTTGCGGTTGGCGCCGGCGCCGATCACCAGGATCGGGCTACGGGCCTTCTGCAGTTTCTCCACGGCAGCTTCAATGGCCACGTGCTCGGCCAGCGGGCGACGGTGCAGGCTGCGCGGGATCGGCAGGGCATCGGTCTGCTCGGCGGCGATGTCTTCCGGCAGTTCCAGGTGCACCGCGCCCGGCTTCTCTTCCTCGGCCAGACGGAAAGCTTCTCGCATGCGCGCCGGGATGTTGTCGGCCGAGGCGAACTGGTGGGTGTACTTAGTGATGGGGTCCATCATCCCGCACACGTCGATGATCTGGAAGCGGCCCTGCTTGGACTTCTTGATCGGCTTCTGGCCGGTAATCATCATCATCGGCATGCCGCCCAGGTAGGCGTACGCACTGGCGGTTACCAGGTTGGTCGCACCAGGGCCCAGGGTCGACAGGCTGACGCCGGTCTTGCCGGTCAGGCGGCCATAGGTGGCGGCCATGAAGCCCGCGGACTGCTCGTGGCGGGTCAGTACCAGCTTGATCTTCGACTTGCGCAGGGATTCCAGCAGGTCGAGGTTTTCCTCACCGGGAATGCCGAACACATACTCGACACCTTCGTTTTCCAGGCATTGCACAACGACATCGGCGGCCTTGGCCATCTTGCTTGTAACCTCAAGTGATAGGACGGTGAAAGTCCAGAAATGCGCAGCACGGTACGCTGGCATCGCTCTATCCGGGGGCCAGGAGTGCCCCGAACCTAAGCCTTGACGTAGGCAAGGCGCGGGAAAGTCACGTCACTGGATGGTTAATAATGTCGCACCTTGAGATTTATGAACAGCAATAATGGACTAACAGCAATTAGACGGAGGTCTATGCGCCGAACGGGCCCGGGGGGGTGATGATGCGCCAGAAAGACAAAACCCCTACCTGCTCACGCAGATAGGGGTTTTGCGAAATGAATCTTGACGATGACCTACTCTCACATGGGGAAACCCCACACTACCATCGGCGATGCATCGTTTCACTACTGAGTTCGGGATGGGATCAGGTGGTTCCAATGCTCTATGGTCGTCAAGAAATTCTGTTGCCAGAATGTCGTGTAAACACTCTTGGCCAATTCGGATATGTGAATTTGTGGTCTTGCGAACTTTCGGTCGTTTCGTCTTCACCACCGCAATCTGCGTCAGCAAATTGCTTGGGTGTTATATGGTCAAGCCTCACGGGCAATTAGTATTGGTTAGCTCAACGCCTCACAGCGCTTACACACCCAACCTATCAACGTCGTAGTCTTCGACGGCCCTTTAGGGAACTCAAGGTTCCAGTGAGATCTCATCTTGAGGCAAGTTTCCCGCTTAGATGCTTTCAGCGGTTATCTCTTCCGAACATAGCTACCCGGCAATGCCACTGGCGTGACAACCGGAACACCAGAGGTTCGTCCACTCCGGTCCTCTCGTACTAGGAGCAGCCCCTCTCAAATCTCAAACGTCCACGGCAGATAGGGACCGAACTGTCTCACGACGTTCTAAACCCAGCTCGCGTACCACTTTAAATGGCGAACAGCCATACCCTTGGGACCGGCTTCAGCCCCAGGATGTGATGAGCCGACATCGAGGTGCCAAACACCGCCGTCGATATGAACTCTTGGGCGGTATCAGCCTGTTATCCCCGGAGTACCTTTTATCCGTTGAGCGATGGCCCTTCCATACAGAACCACCGGATCACTAAGACCTACTTTCGTACCTGCTCGACGTGTTTGTCTCGCAGTCAAGCGCGCTTTTGCCTTTATACTCTGCGACCGATTTCCGACCGGTCTGAGCGCACCTTCGTACTCCTCCGTTACTCTTTGGGAGGAGACCGCCCCAGTCAAACTACCCACCATACACTGTCCTCGATCCGGATAACGGACCTGAGTTAGAACCTCAAAGTTGCCAGGGTGGTATTTCAAGAATGGCTCCATGAGAACTGGCGTCCCCACTTCAAAGCCTCCCACCTATCCTACACAAGCAAATTCAAAGTCCAGTGCAAAGCTATAGTAAAGGTTCACGGGGTCTTTCCGTCTAGCCGCGGATACACTGCATCTTCACAGCGATTTCAATTTCACTGAGTCTCGGGTGGAGACAGCGCCGCCATCGTTACGCCATTCGTGCAGGTCGGAACTTACCCGACAAGGAATTTCGCTACCTTAGGACCGTTATAGTTACGGCCGCCGTTTACCGGGGCTTCGATCAAGAGCTTCGCTTGCGCTAACCCCATCAATTAACCTTCCGGCACCGGGCAGGCGTCACACCCTATACGTCCACTTTCGTGTTTGCAGAGTGCTGTGTTTTTAATAAACAGTCGCAGCGGCCTGGTATCTTCGACCGACATGGGCTTACGGAGCAAGTCCTTCACCCTCGTCGGCGCACCTTCTCCCGAAGTTACGGTGCCATTTTGCCTAGTTCCTTCACCCGAGTTCTCTCAAGCGCCTTGGTATTCTCTACCCGACCACCTGTGTCGGTTTGGGGTACGGTTCCCAGTTATCTGAAGCTTAGGAGCTTTTCTTGGAAGCATGGCATCAACCACTTCGTCGCCTAGAGGCAACTCGTCATCAGCTCTCGGCCTTGAGATCCCGGATTTGCCTAAGATCTCAGCCTACCACCTTAAACTTGGACAACCAACGCCAAGCTGGCCTAGCCTTCTCCGTCCCTCCATCGCAATAACTGGAAGTACAGGAATATTAACCTGTTTTCCATCGACTACGCTTTTCAGCCTCGCCTTAGGGACCGACTAACCCTGCGTCGATTAACGTTGCGCAGGAAACCTTGGTCTTTCGGCGTGGGAGTTTTTCACTCCCATTGTCGTTACTCATGTCAGCATTCGCACTTCTGATACCTCCAGCAAGCTTCTCAACTCACCTTCACAGGCTTACAGAACGCTCCTCTACCGCGTCATCAAAGATGACACCCGTAGCTTCGGTGCATGGTTTGAGCCCCGTTACATCTTCCGCGCAGGCCGACTCGACTAGTGAGCTATTACGCTTTCTTTAAAGGATGGCTGCTTCTAAGCCAACCTCCTAGCTGTCTAAGCCTTCCCACATCGTTTCCCACTTAACCATGACTTTGGGACCTTAGCTGACGGTCTGGGTTGTTTCCCTTTTCACGACGGACGTTAGCACCCGCCGTGTGTCTCCCATGCTCGGCACTTCCAGGTATTCGGAGTTTGCATCGGTTTGGTAAGTCGGGATGACCCCCTAGCCGAAACAGTGCTCTACCCCCTGGAGTGATACATGAGGCGCTACCTAAATAGCTTTCGAGGAGAACCAGCTATCTCCGAGCTTGATTAGCCTTTCACTCCGATCCACAGGTCATCCGCTAACTTTTCAACGGTAGTCGGTTCGGTCCTCCAGTCAGTGTTACCTAACCTTCAACCTGCCCATGGATAGATCGCCCGGTTTCGGGTCTATACCCAGCGACTAAACGCCCTATTAAGACTCGCTTTCGCTACGCCTCCCCTATTCGGTTAAGCTCGCCACTGAATATAAGTCGCTGACCCATTATACAAAAGGTACGCAGTCACCTAACAAAGTAGGCTCCCACTGCTTGTACGCATACGGTTTCAGGTTCTATTTCACTCCCCTCTCCGGGGTTCTTTTCGCCTTTCCCTCACGGTACTGGTTCACTATCGGTCAGTCAGTAGTATTTAGCCTTGGAGGATGGTCCCCCCATGTTCAGACAAAGTTTCTCGTGCTCCGTCCTACTCGATTTCATTGACAAGAGATTTTCGTGTACGGGGCTATCACCCACTATGGCCGCACTTTCCAGAGCGTTCCACTAATCTCAAATCAACTTAAGGGCTGGTCCCCGTTCGCTCGCCACTACTAAGGGAATCTCGGTTGATTTCTTTTCCTCAGGGTACTTAGATGTTTCAGTTCCCCTGGTTCGCCTCTTGCACCTATGTATTCAGTACAAGATAACCAGCTTGTGCTGGCTGGGTTCCCCCATTCAGAGATCTCTGGATCACAGTCTGTTTGCCGACTCCCCAAAGCTTATCGCAGGCTACCACGTCTTTCATCGCCTCTGACTGCCAAGGCATCCACCGTATGCGCTTCTTCACTTGACCATATAACCCCAAGCAATCTGGTTATACTGTGAAGACGACATTCGCCGAAAATTCGCATGTTGCTCAATTAAGAGCAGAACTCACAAATTTTACCTTAGCCTGACATCACACCAGTGAAAGTGCGTGCCAGTCTATCTATCACATATCCGAATTTTTAAAGAACGATCTGACAAAAGTCAGAAATCAACATTCGATCTGAATGCTCATTTCTAAGTTCTGATCAAGTAAGCGAGTGGTGGAGCCAAGCGGGATCGAACCGCTGACCTCCTGCGTGCAAGGCAGGCGCTCTCCCAGCTGAGCTATGGCCCCGCATATTGGTAGGTCTGGGCAGATTTGAACTGCCGACCTCACCCTTATCAGGGGTGCGCTCTAACCAACTGAGCTACAGACCTATATAGGGTCTTGATCGTCTTCGACAATGAATCAAGCAATTCGTGTGGGAGCTCATCAGCAGGCTGATGTCGTCGATTAAGGAGGTGATCCAGCCGCAGGTTCCCCTACGGCTACCTTGTTACGACTTCACCCCAGTCATGAATCACACCGTGGTAACCGTCCTCCCGAAGGTTAGACTAGCTACTTCTGGTGCAACCCACTCCCATGGTGTGACGGGCGGTGTGTACAAGGCCCGGGAACGTATTCACCGCGACATTCTGATTCGCGATTACTAGCGATTCCGACTTCACGCAGTCGAGTTGCAGACTGCGATCCGGACTACGATCGGTTTTGTGAGATTAGCTCCACCTCGCGGCTTGGCAACCCTCTGTACCGACCATTGTAGCACGTGTGTAGCCCAGGCCGTAAGGGCCATGATGACTTGACGTCATCCCCACCTTCCTCCGGTTTGTCACCGGCAGTCTCCTTAGAGTGCCCACCATAACGTGCTGGTAACTAAGGACAAGGGTTGCGCTCGTTACGGGACTTAACCCAACATCTCACGACACGAGCTGACGACAGCCATGCAGCACCTGTGTCAGAGTTCCCGAAGGCACCAATCCATCTCTGGAAAGTTCTCTGCATGTCAAGGCCTGGTAAGGTTCTTCGCGTTGCTTCGAATTAAACCACATGCTCCACCGCTTGTGCGGGCCCCCGTCAATTCATTTGAGTTTTAACCTTGCGGCCGTACTCCCCAGGCGGTCAACTTAATGCGTTAGCTGCGCCACTAAAATCTCAAGGATTCCAACGGCTAGTTGACATCGTTTACGGCGTGGACTACCAGGGTATCTAATCCTGTTTGCTCCCCACGCTTTCGCACCTCAGTGTCAGTATCAGTCCAGGTGGTCGCCTTCGCCACTGGTGTTCCTTCCTATATCTACGCATTTCACCGCTACACAGGAAATTCCACCACCCTCTACCGTACTCTAGCTCGCCAGTTTTGGATGCAGTTCCCAGGTTGAGCCCGGGGCTTTCACATCCAACTTAACGAACCACCTACGCGCGCTTTACGCCCAGTAATTCCGATTAACGCTTGCACCCTCTGTATTACCGCGGCTGCTGGCACAGAGTTAGCCGGTGCTTATTCTGTCGGTAACGTCAAAACAGCAAGGTATTAGCTTACTGCCCTTCCTCCCAACTTAAAGTGCTTTACAATCCGAAGACCTTCTTCACACACGCGGCATGGCTGGATCAGGCTTTCGCCCATTGTCCAATATTCCCCACTGCTGCCTCCCGTAGGAGTCTGGACCGTGTCTCAGTTCCAGTGTGACTGATCATCCTCTCAGACCAGTTACGGATCGTCGCCTTGGTGAGCCATTACCTCACCAACTAGCTAATCCGACCTAGGCTCATCTGATAGCGCAAGGCCCGAAGGTCCCCTGCTTTCTCCCGTAGGACGTATGCGGTATTAGCGTTCCTTTCGAAACGTTGTCCCCCACTACCAGGCAGATTCCTAGGCATTACTCACCCGTCCGCCGCTGAATCAAGGAGCAAGCTCCCGTCATCCGCTCGACTTGCATGTGTTAGGCCTGCCGCCAGCGTTCAATCTGAGCCATGATCAAACTCTTCAGTTCAATACTGCTTGGGTTTTTAAGAAACCCTAAACTTGGCTCAGCAATCTCAAATGACTATGTGATTTCTCGCACGGCCACTTGTGATGCTGATAATCTTTGTGACTATCAGTCCGTACTCACAAGCACCCACACGAATTGCTTGATTCGATTTGTTAAAGAGCGTTTGGCCAAGAGCGTTTCATCTCAACCGAGGCGCGCATTCTACGCTTTCCTCATTTGCTGTCAAGCGTTTATTTTTAAGTTTTTGCGAAGCTGCTTTCTTGCAAAAGCGTTCAACTTCAACAACTTACCGCTTGCCTCGCTGCGTTTGTCGCTGCGAGGTGGCGAATAATACGCGGTTTGAAATCAGAGTCAACACCTTGATCTGAAAAAACTTTCCCCTGCCGTTCCTCGCCTCCTGCGCAACTAATGAAGGCGTGCTGGATCTGTAGAGGAACACCCTATGGAGCGAAACGGCCATGCGCGAGGAACAGAACGACAAGACCCCCGGCCTGTCAGCGGACGAAGAGCAGGAGGTCAGCCAGAATCAACCGCCCAGGGCGGCGGTCTTGCACGAGATCATCCGCTTTCAGGGTGACCAGGAGCTGGAACGTACATTGGCCGCCTTGTGGTGGTCCGCGCTGGCTGCCGGGCTGAGCATGGGCCTGTCACTCATGGCCATGGGTCTGTTCTATGCCCGGCTGCCCGAGGGCGAGAGCGCCCAGGTGGTCGCCAGCATCGGCTACAGCGCAGGCTTTCTGGCGGTCATCCTGGCGCGCCAGCAGTTGTTCACCGAAAACACCCTCACCGCCGTATTGCCCGTGATGACCACTCCGACCCTGGCCAATTTCGGGCGACTGCTGCGCCTGTGGGGCGTCGTGCTGCTGGGCAACCTGGCCGGTACGCTGTTGGTCGCCTGGGTCATGCTCGAACTGCCGATTTTCGACACCAAGACCGACGTCGCCTTCCTGGAAGTGGGGCGCAAGGTCATGAAGAACGACATCGGCCAGATGTTCGCCAAAGGCATCGTCTCTGGCTGGATGATCGCCACCATGGTGTGGATGATCCCGTCGATGGAACATGCCAAGATCTGGATCATCCTGATGATCACGTATCTGATGGCGCTGGGCGACTTTACCCATATCGTCGTGGGGTCTGTGGAGGTCTCCTACCTGGTCTGGGCCGGGGAGCAGACCTGGCAGAATTTCTGGCTGGCATTCGCGCTGCCGACACTGGCCGGCAACATCATCGGGGGCAGTTTCATATTTGCCTTGATCAGCCATGCCCAGGTACGCAGCGACAGCGGCAAGCCCCCGTCGCAGCTATTGAAGGACGAGAAACGATCTTTCCGTGGACCGGATGGCCAATAGCCCTCAGCGGCTGGCCACGGCACGTTCAGGCACGCTGCCCTGCTCTGGCACGGGCCGTGGCTGCCACCAGTTCTGCCCCTCGTGAGGCGAGTCGATACTGACACGCTCGCCCATCTGCGGGGTGCACAGGCGAACCTGCGCGGCAGAGGTCAATTCGAGTATTCGTTCGAAGGGCTCCTGCCACCCATGAATGGACAGGTCGAACGTGCCATTGTGAATCGGCAGCAGCCAGCGCCCACGCAGGTCGAGGTGGGCCTGCAGACTTTGCTCGGGCTGCATGTGCACGTTCGGCCAGGCTACGTTATAGGCACCGGTCTCTATCAGGGTCAGATCGAAGGGACCAAAGCGCTCGCCGATCTGGCGAAAACCGTCGAAATAGCCGGTGTCGCCACTGAAGAACAGCTTCATCTGTTCGTCGATCACCACCCAGGACGCCCATAAGGTGCGATTGCTGTCGAACAACCCGCGCCCGGAGAAATGCTGGGCGGGTGTAGCCACGAAACGTACGCCATCGACTTCGGTCTCCTGCCACCAGTCCAATTGGGCGACCTTGTGCGCCGGCACACCCCATCCAATCAGCAGGTCTCCCACCCCCAGCGGCGCTAGAAAACGTTCGGTTTTGGGGCGAGGCGGCGAATGGCCTGCTCGTCGAGGTGGTCGTAATGGTCATGGGACAGCACCACCGCTGCCAGCCGCGGCAAGTCGTCCAGCCCCATCGGTGGCGCATGGAAGCGCAGCGGGCCGGCCCATTGCACCGGCGAGGCACGCTCGGCGAATACGGGGTCGGTCATGAAAAACCGTCCACGCAACTTGATCAACACCGTGGAGTGGCCCAACCGCCAGAGGCTGTGATCTGGCGCATCGAGCACCTGCTGCCGGGTCATCGCCTGGAGACTGATGGCCGCTGCGGGTCGGGTTTCAGGCGGTTTGCGGATGAACAGGTACTTCAGGCCAATACGCAGTTTCTTCAACATGCCGTCCTGTGGCAGAAGCACCTGGTTGTGAAAGCGCCCGTCGCGCCGTGGCGCCAGCTCGCTGGCAGGGGTAGCCATCTGGACCATGAGCTGCAGGACTCCAAGCATGAGGAAAGCCTTCATGTTACCCCACAGCGCTCGCATCAACCGTGAAATGGCTTTTAAGGGCATTTTTCCGCGATCAAGCGCTGTTCACTCATGTCGGTGCGATCGATGCGATGAACGCTGTCATCGGTCAATTTCGCTCTCCACAAGGCCACGACACTCAAGCTGGCCTATCCTGAGTGAACCTTCCGAGGGGTTGACCTGCGGGAGCTCGGAGTTCACGAAGGAGTCGTTCGCCCATGGCCAGGACCGCCACCCTTCCTCTCGACACCCCCTCCCCGTCCCTACCGATGGGCCGTCTGGTCGCCGGCTTCTGCGCAGTATTCGGCCTCGCGTGCCTGGTGACCCTTGGGGCACTGTTCAACATCGCCGCCACCCTCGATCGACAGGAGCAGCAAAGCAGTACTTTCCATGCCACACAGGCCTTGGAGCAGCGCTTGCAGGCATCGCGACAATTTCTCTCCAGCTACGCGGTTTGGGACGCCGCCTACGAGCACCTGGCCAAGGTAGTGGACTGGCAGTGGGCGTATGAAGAGAAAAACGTCGGCGAGTCGCTTTACAGCGCCAGTGGTTACGAAGGGGTGTTCGTGGTCGATGACCAGCGCACCGGCTACGCCCTGTTCAAGGGCAAGCCCACCGAAGCTGCGGCCAGTAGTTACATCGACGCGCCGCTGGCCGACATCGTCGCCCAAGCCCGCCGTGCTGCCAGTGCACGGGAGCAAGTCACCCGCTTCGTGCTGTTCAACGGCTGGCCCGCCGTGTTGAGCGCCGCTGCGGTGCGTCCGGACAGGGACGTGCAGGACAGCGAAGTGCGGGAAGCGCCGGTCATGCTGTTCGTCGACCAGTTGACCGAAGACAAGCTGGCCCGGCTCGGCGCTGGCGCAGGCCTTGCGAACATGCACATCGAAAGAGACACACCCGGCTCACGGACGACCCAGCGTATTGCCCTGGGTGAAACCGGTTACCACCTGGCCTGGGACAGCCCATCGCCAGGGCGCCAATTGCTCTGGGCGGTACTGCCCCCGCTGCTGTGCGCGCTACTGGTATTGAGCCTGGTAATGCTGTATCTGTTCCGCCATGCCCTGCGCAGCGCCCGCGCCATCGACCTGAGTCTTGAGCGCCTGCAACAGAGCAATCGCGCCCTCGAGGCCAGCGAACAGCGTTTCAGGGCCGTGGCCGAAGCCGCTTCCGACTGGATCTGGGAAACCGACCGCCAGCAGCGCCTGACGTATCTGTCCCAGCGCTTCGTCAGCGTCACAGGCTACCCGGTCGACAGCTGGCTGGGGCAACCTATCAACCTGCTGCTGGCCTGCGATACCACGCCCCTGTCGACCTGGCTCGATGCCCAGGCCGAGGCCGACCCACAGCAACTGGCCAACCTGCGCTGTGCCTACCGCGACAGTACCGGACAGAACCGCTACTGCCGGATCTCGGCAAGGGCGATCATCTACGATGGCAAACCCTTCGGATTTCGCGGTACCGCCAGCGACATCACCGACGAGGTCGCGGCCCATGCGCGCATCCAGCATTTGTCCTTGCACGACCCGCTGACCGGGCTGGCCAATCGCAACAAGCTGTCCCGGCACCTTGAACAGGCGTTGCTGCAAGGAGGCGATGCCTGTTCGCTGACCTTGCTGTTGCTGGACCTGGACAATTTCAAACCGATCAATGATTCCCTCGGCCACGCGGCGGGTGACGCGGTGCTGCAAGAGGTGGCCACCCGCCTGCGTGATACCACTCGTGATGTGGACCTGGTGGCCCGACTGGGCGGCGACGAGTTCGTCGTGGTGCTGGATGGCATCGACAACCGCAATGAAGTCGACCGGCTATGCGCGCGCCTGGTCGAACTGCTCAAGCAGCCGATCCTGTTCGAAGAACAGCCCGTGCATATCGGCGTCAGCATGGGCATCGCCCAGACCCGCACGCAAGGCTGTGATGCCGGTGAACTGATCCGCTGTGCGGATATTGCGCTGTATCAGGCCAAGGCAGAAGGCAAGAGCACCTGGCGCTATTTCGCCCCGGAAATGAACCAGCAGATCCAGTACCGTCGCCAGCTCGAAAACGATCTGCGTCGAGCCCTGCGCAACGACGAGCTGCTGCTGTACTACCAACCACGCTACAACCTCGACGACCTGCGCATCGTCTCGGTCGAAGCGCTGGTGCGCTGGCAGCATCCTCAGGAGGGGCTGCTGGGTCCCGATACCTTCATCCCGTTGGCCGAACAAAGCGACCTGATAAACGCCCTTGGCCGGTGGGTACTGCGCGAGGCCTGCAATACCGCCTACAGCTGGCCGGACAACCTGCTGATCTCCGTCAACCTGTCGCCCGCACAGTTCTTGCGCAGCAATGTGGTGGCCGATGTGCGCCAGATCCTGCTGGAGACTGGCTTCCCGGCTCAGCGCCTGGAGCTGGAGATCACCGAAAACGTGATGCTCAATGATATCGAGGGCGCCCTGGCCACCCTGCAGGCGCTCAAGGAACTGGGCGTGCGCCTGAACATGGACGACTTTGGAACCGGTTACTCCTCGTTGGGTTACCTGCGCACCTATCCATTCGACAGCATCAAGATCGACAAGCGCTTCATCGCAGGCCTGAACAACCCCAGCGCCAGCGATCGTGCGGTGGTCCAGGCAATCATCAACCTGGGGCAAGCCATGGGGCTGACAGTCACTGCCGAGGGCGTTGAAACCGCCCAACAGCTCAAGGCCCTGGAGAACGACCGCTGCCACGAGGTGCAAGGCTTTTTCCTCAGCCGGCCGCTGGACAAGGCAGGGTTCGAGGCGTTGCTGCAGCAAGCGCCCGGCCGCTCGCTCGATGCCTCCTGAGCGTGTTAGCGCAAACGGCGCTCGGCCAGGATTTCCGGCAGGTCGCTACGCCGCAGGTAAATGCGCAATGGCTCGCCGATATTCAAGCGGTCATCCACGTGTTGCGCGAGCAACAGGGCAAGCCGCGTCCGGCACAACGCCATGCGCTGTCCCGGCTCGGGCCGCCAGACGAATTCGCTGCATGGCGTGATGCTGTCGTCGGCCACATCCATGCCGAACGAGTCTTCGGAAAAACGCACGATATGAACCCCGCGCTTGCCGTGGAAACCCACGAACCCTTTGAGCTGGTCGGCGGCGTTGCAGATGTCCTGGGAGGAAATGGCCATGTCGTAACCTCGCAAAATAATGGGAAGTAACGCACGCCTGGCGGGGAACGGTTGCCTCTGACGGGCAACGCGCAGCGGCCAGCCTAGCGTAACTGGCCAGGCATTTGCCAAGAAATTTCAGTTTCGCGAAGGGTCGACCTGCGACGCCAACAGCACCGTCAGCCAGTTCATGAACGCCTGGACCCGACGCGGTACATGTTGTTGCCGGGCGTACAACAGTGACACCGGCATGGCGCGTGCCTGCCAAGGGTGAAGCACTGTCACCAGATTGCCCTGCGCCAGATGCTCGGAAACCCCAACCGCGGGGACCTGGATCAACCCCAGGCCGGCCAGGCAGGCGGCCGAATAGGCTTCAGCATTGTTGACCGTGACCACGCCGGCCATGGCTTGGTAATGCAGTTCGCCGTCCCGCTCGTACTCAAACCCTGGACTGCGCGCACCGAGGTTTCGGACATAATGCACCAACTGATGTCCGGCCAAGTCTTCGAGGCGGCTCGGCACGCCGTGGCGGGCCAAGTAGTCAGGGCTCGCGCAATTGCACATGCTCAGTTGGCCGATCGCCCGCGCCACCACATCCAGGTCGCTCAAGGCGCCGATACGCATCACGCAATCGAACCCCTCTCGCAGCAAATCGACTTGCCGGTCGGTGCAGCTGATTTCCACCTCCAGCCGCGGAAAACGCGCCAGAAACGCCGGCAATGCCGGAATGATCACCCGTCTGGCCATCATGGTCGGCAAATCGACGCGCAGGCGCCCAGCCAACTCGGCGTCATCGGCACGGAACAGGCTCTCGATCTCATCCATGCCCGACAGCAAGTCCTTGCTGCGCGCATAAAGCAGCGCACCATCCTGCGTGGCCTGCATCCGTCGGGTTGTGCGGTTGAACAGCCGGGTGCCGAGCAACCGCTCAAGGGCCCTGATCTGCTCGGAAACCGTCGAGCGCGGCAGACCCAGACTTTCGGCGGCCAGCGTAAAACTGTTGACCTCGGTCACCCGGACGAAAGTGCGCAGTAACGCCAGCTTGTTCATACGGACCCTCTGATTATTCGGACATGCCGAACAGTATTTCCGGTTTCGCGGGATTTAACAGCACAAGGACGACCAATAACCTTTCCTCATCGCCATCCCATGAGGAAATCGACATGACCCGCAAGATTGCCCTGATCACAGGTGCCAGCCGCGGCTTGGGCAGGAACACAGCCGAACATCTGGCCGCACGTGGCATCGATATCATCGGCACCTACCACAGCAAGGTGGACGACGCCCAAGCAGTGGCCATCGCCCTGGAGCAGACAGGAGTCAAGGCCGCCATGCTGCAACTCGACGTCAGCGACAGCAGCAGTTTCAAGGCCTTCGCCGAACGCCTGAGCACCACACTGCGGGAGCGATTCGCGCGCGAGAAGTTGGATTTTCTGGTGAACAACGCCGGAATCGGCCTGAACGTGCCGTTCGCGCAAACCACCGAAGCACAGTTCGACCAGTTGCTGAACATCCAGCTCAAGGGACCGTTCTTCCTCACCCAGCAGCTGCTGCCTGTGCTGGCCGACGGTGGCCGCATCGTCAACATTTCATCCGGCTTGGCGCGCTTCGTACTGCCAGGCTACGCCGCCTATGCCGCGATGAAAGGTGCGATGGAGGTGTTGACGCGGTATCAGGCCAAGGAACTAGGCGCGCGGGGTATCCGGGTCAACATCCTTGCCCCCGGCGCGATCGAGACCGATTTTGGCGGCGGTGTGGTGCGCGACAACCGCCAGGTCAATGACTTCATTGCCAGCAATACAGCGCTGGGACGAGTCGGCTTGCCCGACGACATCGGCGCGGCGATTGCCCTGCTGCTCGCGGAGGGCAATGGCTGGATCACCGGGCAACGGCTGGAGGTCTCGGGCGGTATGTTCCTCTGACGGTCTGCCGGGGCCGCTTTGCGGCCCTCACGGTTGCGGGTCGTCGTGCACTTGCACGCTGGCAGTCATCCCTGCACTCAGGTGCACGCCCTCGGGAATCTCGTCGAGTCGGATACGCACGGGAATCCGCTGGGCCAGCCGCACCCAGTTGAACGTCGGCTCTACCTCCGGCAACAGCTGGCTGTCCGGGTTGCTGTTGCTGTCGGTAATCCCCCGGCCGATGCTTTGTACATGCCCTTGCATCGCCTCGCCCGCGCCCATCAGCCAGACCTTCACGGTATCGCCCTCGCGGATGCTTGGCAGCTTGGTCTCCTCGAAATAGGCCTGGATGTAGAACGTCGAATCGTCGACCAGGGCCATCACCGCTTGCCCAGTATTCACATAGTTGCCTTCGGCCAGGCGCAGGTTGGTGATATGCCCACTTCGAGGCGCCCGCACCTCGCTGCGGGCCAGGTTGATCTTGGCGACCTGCAACTGGGCTTCTGCCTCGCGCAACTCGCCACGCGCGATGGCGGCGTTGATCTGGGCATTCTCGCGTAGCTCCGCGCTGATCGCGTCCGGCCCCAGCGCCGTGCGCCGCGCCGCTTCGCGCTCACGCAGGCGAACCTGTTGACGACGGGTCTCGGCCACGGCGCTGGCTTGCTCCACCGCAGCCTCGAAGCGCTCGCGGTCGATGCTCATGAGCAAATCACCGGCCTTGACCTGCTGGTTGTCATGAACGTTCAGCCCGCGGACCCAACCGGAGACGTCGGGGGCGATCACCACCACATCCGCACGCACACGTGCGTCACGGGTCCAGGGGGTGAGCATGTAGTACTGCCAAAGCTTGAAACCTGCGAGCACGGCAAGTGCCACCACGCAGAGGGTCACCAAGGTACGTACGACTGTACGCATCGACTCAACTCCTTACAAAGGTCCCAACGAACGCACCACCAGGTACAGCACGCAGACGAACAACGCCGCGTCGAACAACGCTTCGTGCCAGATCCAGCGCCCCAGGGGCGTGGCCTGGACCACCAGACGCAATACGCCAGTCACCACCAATGCCATCAAGACGTAGATCAGAAAAGGGCTGAGCAGCACGCCGCCCACCGCCCACTCACGCAAACCCATGGGCTTCCTCCTGCCAGCGACACCATTTACGCCAGCTTTTCTGCAATTGCAGCACCGCACCTTCGGCCAATCGCAGCGGATCGCTGGGTGGCTGACGACGCAAGACCTCGATGAAGCGCTCGCTGGCAGCATCCAGCTGCTCCCCACGCCCGGCTGCCGGCCCATTGGCCAACACGTGCTCCACTTGCTGCAGGTATTCGCGCTCGAAGCTGCCAATCGGCACGTTCGCCACCGCCAGGCACATGCGCAGGTGAACGAGTTCATCACCGATATCCAGGCCATGCAGGCCATCGTCCCATCGTTTGCGCTCAGCCTCGGGGAGTTCGCTGGCGTGATGGGCAAGCTTCATCAGGCGGTCGGCCATCCGTCCGCCGAACCAGCTGTCGGCACCCCGCAAATCACGTCGGGTCAGGCGCACCAGGTCGCTCTGGGTCGCGGCCCGCAGGCGTCGGCCAAGCCAGGCTGGGTGGCGCAACACCACCAGACGGAACGCCAGCACGGCCGCTCCGACCCCGATCAACATGGCCTGCGCGCTGTTGAGCATGTTCGCCACATCGAATTTCATGGTATTGAGCGGCGACACCAAGACGATGAAGTGCAGGCAATAGGACGTGGCCGTACCCGCCGTGCGAGGGTTGGCCATGCACAGAGCGCCGAAGAACAACGGCACGCCCATGCCCAGGCAAAGCATGGCGAAGCTGCTCCATTGGGGCAGGAGAATTTCTCCGACCAGAAATGCCACCGGAAACGCCAGCAAGATCCCACGCAGGAAGCTCAGGCCTATCTGTGCGCCATTCTCACGGCTGGCAAACAGGCTGCAGACAACGCAAGTCAACACCAGGCCGCCTGGCGCCGACGGCCAGGCGGTAGCCAGCCAGAAACTGCTCATGACCAGAAACGCCAACGCACTGCGGGCGCCGAACAGCAGGGCCAGCGGCAGGTCACGGTGCACGGCAAGGCCCGGCGCGGCATCCTTCGGCGCCCTGCCGGCCTCGACATCCTCCACCGCCTGGGTCGCGGCCATGGCAACGTCGATCAACAGCGTCATGCGCGCCAGACAATAGTGTTCTGCCGAGCTGATATGTTCATCGTGGGCCGCATCCCAGATACGCTGGCGCAAAACCAGCAAGCTTGGCTTGTCAGGCTGGATCAGCAGCGCCCGCACCTCCTCCAGCCAGGGCGCGATATGACCGGCTTCCTGCTCATCGAGCTGGCGCCATTGCCGACGCACCGAGCGCGAGATGCGCAACAGCACCATCAGTTTCTGGCTAAGCCCGCGGATGGCGCTGGCGCGCTGCCGCCCACGATTACCTTCGAACCAGGCGTGTTCACGCTGGGAATCGATGGCCACGATGCGTCCAAGAATCTCCAGCAATCCTTTACGCGCTTCGTCCTCCCCGCCGAGCATGGCGGCGGCCGCTTGCAGCCCGGTCTGCCAGGCCTGACGCGCCTGGCCGCTCAGTTGCTGCTCGACCCGCATTGGCCAGAGCAACGCGCTGGTGGCGGTAGCGCAGCAGATCCCCAGGCAGATTTCGGTGCAGCGGGCCACGGCCTGGTCGAACACCTGCAGCGGGTGATTGACTGCCGGCAGGGCAATGATCGCCACCGTGTAGCCAGCCAGAACGAAGGCATAGGCCCAGGCGCTGCGCAGCTGGGTCGAGGCCGCTGTGCACAACGCCAGCCACAGCGCCAAGGTGATCAGGAACAACCAGGGTGTCTGGGCGAACAACGCCATGAACACCACCGACATGATGGTACCGACCAAGGTCCCGGCCAATCGAGCCAGGCCTTTCTGCACCACCATCCCCGATAGCGGTTGAGCCACGATGAACGCGGTCATCAACGCCCAAGACGGCTGCTCCAACCCCCAGCGCATGGCCAGCCAGAGCGCCAGACCACCGCCGAGCACGGTCTTGATGGCGAACTTGATGGCGAGGCTGCTGGGAGCGAACAGGGCCTGGAAAGTGATGGGCACGAATCGGACCTTGCGGGGCTGGTTACAGAAAAGATAGACAACACGGAGAAGGATAATGCGGAACCGATTAATTAGCTAGCTATCAATCTATTCAAGTCAGGCGATACCTGGCCTGGATTTAGCAAATCGCGGGCAAAAAAATGGGCGACCGAAGTCGCCCTAAATGCCTTGCGTGCACGTGAATCTGGAAGGTCAGCGCGGCTTGCGCTTGTTCGAATCCTTCCAGATGAAAAGTCCTAGACCGGCAAAGAATGCAAACATCAACCCGACTGTTACCACGCCAGCGATGACCACATTGTCGAAGAACATGTCGGCCTCCCATTCGTTTGCCGTTGTCCGATGGGTGCAAGGTATCTAATCGAGGGGAGTGAATAATTGATCGGTGTCAATGGTGCCCTGGAGCGGGCACGCGAGGCGGGTACAGGGTTGACCTGCGTCAAGTTTCAGCGCTTCTTGGGCTTGCCCTTGGGCTTCTTTTTCTTCGCGCCAGCCAGCGGCATGGCTTGCTCGAAGGCCTGACGCACTTCGTTCAGGCGCTTTTCCTTGAGGTCGTGAATGCGCTTGGCGCGTTCAGCATCGAAGTCGATGAGGTTGTCTTGGCTCATGGGTGGGCTCGACGGTCAGCAGAGTCTTGCATGATGAAGCCAGGAGCCGGTCATGACCAGTCCCTGGTCAGACTTCGATGTCCACCAGCAGCCCTTGGCGCGGCTGTTCGCCCATCAGTGGCGCGACCGGCACGGTGTTGTCTGCATTCACCTCGTCACCAGGCAGCGCAGTGTAGCGCTCATCATCGCCCTTCTTGCGACGCTGCTGACGCCGCTGCTCGTCGCGCAACAGCACGGCCTGCTCCTCGGGATCACGGTGCTGCTTGAGGTCGATGGCGCTTTCGCTGGAGGATGGCTGCGCGGGCACCACCGGCTTGATGTCGGGCGTCGGTTTGACCGGGTCCAGTTGCGAGGTGACCGGGACAGCACTGAGCGGGATGAGCGGCGGCAGCATGGGAGTTCTCCTGTAGCCACTGTATCGGCCGGCCAGAATCCGCCTTGAATCCTGGTGGGTATAAACCTGTGGTGTGTCACGGTCAGTGGCCGCCGATGAGGACGACGCTTACTCGGTGTCGTCCTCGGGGTCGTCATCGACCGGCGGGCTGGTTTCGCTCCAGGGGCGCTTGTAAACCTGCTGCCAGACCGCATCCATGTGCTCACGCAGGACCTGGGGCGCGTTCTTCAGCGATGCACTGTCGTCGCGCTCGCCACCGATCGGCTCCTCGCCCGCGGGCGTGATCAGCGACTGCCCGGTAATCGTGTAGCTTGCCTGCCCCTCACGTAGCTCGATGGAGATATCGTGCGGATCGATGCCACCGCCGCAGAAGGCATGGCTTGCCACTGTGACCTCGGCGACACCGTCCTTGTTCAAGTCGCTGACGTCACTGACATCGGTGTAGAAGTCCACATCCAGGTCCAGCCCCGGGCAACTGGTCTCCTGTTCGATCTGCCAGCGCGGCTTGAATGCGTCGCGCTCTGCGGCACGCCCATACAGGGTGGCCTTGAGCTGCACCTTGTCCACTTCCTGCTCGGTGTCAGGGTCGGTGGCCTGGCCATCGACGCGGCTCAGTACCAACAGGCCCTCGCCATCGCGGTCACGGAAGTGGACGCTCTTGATCGGCGTCTGCACCCCCAGCACCTCGAGCTGATCGACCGGGATCGCAGGCAGGGTCTCGAAATTCTTCTGTTCACAGGCGGCCAGCAGCAAAACGCTACTGATGGCCATTGAGGCGCTCAACCAGGGGTGCTTCACAGGCATATCGGTTCGGACCCTCGTCGGCAGGACGGTGTTCGTCGATGAAACAGCTAGACTCTTGGTCTTCACTCTTTGGTCTGACCGGCCTATCCGTTAACATAGCCGGCTTTTCAACGCGGGAGTTCAGGCAGTATGGCGCAGCAGTATCAACCGGGGCAACGCTGGATCAGTGACAGCGAAGCCGAGCTCGGCCTGGGTACCATCCTGGCGCAGGATGGCCGCCTGTTGACCGTGCTCTACCCGGCCACTGGCGACACACGTCAGTATTCCCTGCGCAATGCGCCGCTGACCCGTGTGCGCTTCTCGCCCGGTGACCAAATCACACACTTCGAAGGTTGGAAGCTGACCGTACGCGAAGTCGAGGATGCCGATGGCCTGATGGTCTACCACGGCCTGGATGGCAACAATCAGCCGCGCACCCTGCCGGAAACCCAGCTGTCGAACTTCATTCAGTTCCGTCTGGCCAGTGACCGCCTGTTCGCCGGCCAGATCGACCCACTGTCGTGGTTCTCCCTGCGCTACAACACCCTGCAGCACACCAGCAAGCAGATGCTGTCCTCGCTATGGGGCCTGGGCGGTTGCCGTGCGCAACCCATCGCCCACCAGCTGCATATTGCCCGCGAAGTGGCAGACCGTAGCGCGCCTCGTGTTCTGCTGGCCGACGAAGTCGGCCTGGGCAAGACCATCGAGGCTGGCCTGGTGATCCATCGCCAGTTGCTGTCCGGGCGTGCCAGCCGAGTGCTGATCCTGGTCCCGGAAAACCTTCAGCACCAGTGGCTGGTGGAAATGCGTCGGCGCTTCAACCTGCAAGTCGCCCTGTTCGATGCCGAACGCTTCATCGAAAGCGATGCCAGCAACCCATTCGAAGATGCCCAGCTGGCGCTGGTCGCGCTGGAATGGCTGGTGGACGACGAAAAGGCCCAGGATGCCCTGTTCGCTGCCGGCTGGGACCTGATGGTGGTCGACGAAGCGCACCACCTGGTGTGGCACGAAGACCAGGTCAGCGCCGAATACGGCCTGGTGGAACAGCTCGCCCAGGTGATCCCGGGCGTGCTGTTGCTCACCGCGACGCCTGAACAGCTCGGTCAGGACAGCCACTTCGCCCGCCTGCGCCTGCTGGACCCGAACCGCTTCCACGACCTGGCCGCCTTCCGCGCCGAAAGCGAGCACTATCGCCCGGTTGCCGAGGCTGTCCAGGAGCTGCTTGACGAAGGTCGCCTGTCACCCAAGGCCCACGCCACCATCCTCAACTTCCTCGGTGCCGAGGGCGAAGCCCTGCTGGCAGCCGTGAGCGATGGCGACACCGAGGCCAGCGCGCGCCTGATCCGTGAGCTGCTGGACCGTCACGGTACCGGCCGCGTGCTGTTCCGTAACACCCGGGCGGCGATCCAGGGCTTTCCCGAGCGCCAATTGCACCCTTACCCGCTGGCCAATCCGGAGCAGTACCGCGATTTGCCCGCTGGCGAGCACGCGGAGCTTTACCCGGAAGTGGCCTTCCAGGCCCAGGGCGAGGTCAGCGATGACGAACGCTGGTGGCGTTTCGACCCACGGGTCGACTGGCTGATCGACACCCTGAAGATGCTCAAACGCACCAAGGTGCTGGTGATTTGCGCCCACGCCGAGACTGCCATGGACCTGGAAGACGCCCTGCGCGTGCGCTCCGGCATTCCAGCCACGGTGTTCCATGAAGGCCTGAGTATCCTCGAGCGCGACCGCGCCGCGGCCTACTTCGCCGACGAGGAGTTCGGCGCCCAGGTGCTGATCTGCTCCGAAATCGGCAGTGAGGGCCGCAACTTCCAGTTCGCCCATCACCTGGTGATGTTCGACCTGCCGGCCCACCCGGACCTGCTCGAACAGCGGATCGGCCGCCTCGACCGAATCGGTCAGAAACACACCATCGAGCTGCACATTCCCTACCTGCAGGACAGCCCGCAGGAGCGTCTGTTCCAGTGGTACCACCAGGGCCTCAACGCCTTCCTCAACACCTGCCCAACCGGCAACGCCCTGCAACACCAGTTTGGCCCACGCCTGCTGCCGATGCTCGAAGGTGGCGACGCCAAGGCATGGGATGGGCTGGTGGCCGAAGCCCGCGCCGAGCGCGAGCGTCTGGAAGCCGAACTGCACAGCGGCCGTGACCGCTTGCTGGAACTCAACTCCGGCGGTGCTGGCGAAGGCCAGGCGCTGGTCGAGGCGATTCTCGAGCAGGACGACCAGTTCGCCCTGCCTATCTATATGGAAACCCTGTTCGACGCCTTCGGTATCGACAGCGAAGACCACTCCGAGAACGCGCTGATCCTCAAGCCAAGCGAGAAGATGCTCGATGCCAGCTTCCCGCTCGGAGACGACGAAGGCGTGACCATCACCTACGACCGCACCCAGGCGCTGTCGCGCGAAGACATGCAGTTCCTGACCTGGGAACATCCGATGGTGCAAGGCGGCATGGACCTGGTGCTGTCCGGCTCGATGGGCAACACCGCCGTAGCCCTGATCAAGAACAAGGCGCTCAAGCCCGGCACGGTGCTGCTGGAATTGCTGTTCGTGAGCGAAGTGGTGGCACCGCGCAGCCTGCAGTTGGGCCGCTACCTGCCACCTGCTGCACTGCGCTGCCTGCTGGACGCCAACGGTAATGACCTGGCGGCGCGCGTCGCCTTCGAAACCCTCAACGACCAACTCGAAAGCGTACCTCGCGCCAGCGCCAACAAGTTCGTCCAGGCCCAGCGCGACGTGCTGGCCAAACGGATCAGCGGTGGCGAAGCCAAGGTCATGCCGACCCACATCGAGCGCGTGGCCGAGGCCCAGCGCCGACTGGCCGCCGAGGCGGATGAAGAGCTGGCGCGTCTGACCGCGCTCAAGGCCGTCAATCCAAGCGTGCGTGACAGCGAAATCGACGCCCTGCGCAAGCAGCGTGAAGAAGGCTTGGCAATGCTGGATAAGGCAGCCTTGCGACTGGAGGCGATTCGAGTGCTGGTCGCAGGCTGATTATCCGCCGGCTCTGTGGGAGCCTCTTGCTGTCGAGACGGGCCGCGCTCCGCTGCGCGGGAAGCCTGGGGGGCCGCGATGCGACCCTATCGCGACGCAAGACCGCTCCCACAGCGATCCGCTACCACATGGGTAAGTCCCGCAAGTTTTCGTTCGCGAGGTCGTTATATCCCTCCGCTATCAGCCCGATGCCGAAATCATTGCTTTCAAAGTGCCATTAGTCATGAAGGCCTGAATAGCTGTTCCTATACTTTCGTCTGGTCAGTCTCCACCCCGCATTTTGGAGACGAGTGAAAACTCGACGAAGAGGCATGCTATGGAATGGCTGGGACTGCAATTGTTCTCCGAGCTTCCTATCAACGGGCAGATTGTCATTGACTGCCGGCATGAGCCGCTACTGATCCTGCTCGCTTATGCCGTGGCCTGTGCCGGGTGTTTCGCCACCCTGGACATGGCAGAACGCCAATGTCACTGCGAAAATGCCAAAGCCCAACGACAATGGCGGGCACTTGGCGCCTTCTGCCTGGCTGGCGGTATCTGGGCCATGCACTTCATCAGCATGCTCGCCTTCCAGGCACCGCTGGAAGTCCACTATGACGTCTCTCTTACCGGCCTTTCGCTCTTGATTGCATTGGTGGTTGCCTGGCTGGCGATGTACAGCCTCAACCGTGTACAAATGCTTGCGCACAACTATTTGCAAAGCGCCCTGCTCATTGGCGCGGGCATCATCCTCATGCACTTCGTCGGCATGGCTGCGCTGCAGACCGGCGCCCAGCAGTATTACCGTACCGACCTGTTGCTGGCCTGTACCGCCATCGCCTTTCTCACCAGCCTCACCGCCCTGCTGCTGGCGCGGTACTTCCGCAACGGTAGCGGCACTTGGCATTTGGCCATGAAATACGGCGCCAGCCTGGTCATGGCGGGCGGTATCGTCGCCACGCATTTCACCGCCATGGCCGCGATGACCTTGGTCATACCAGCCGACACGGCCTTGAGCTTGCCTTCGGGTGATAACAGCCTGCAACTGGGCCTGACCATCGCCGTGATCACCTTGCTGATCAGTGGCAGCAGCATCAGCGCCGCGCTGGCCGACAAGAAGCTGCAACGTCAGGAACACGACCTGCGCCGCTACAGCGTCCTGCTCAACCAGCTCGATCAGGCCCGCGCCTCCCTGCAGCAAGCCGCTCACTACGATGCCTTGACCAATCTGGTCAACCGCCGAGGTTTCAACGAAGTGTTCGCCGAACGCCTGGCCGAGCATCAGGACCGCCAGAGTCGCCTGGCGGTGATGTTCCTCGACATCGACCATTTCAAGCGCATCAATGACAGCCTTGGTCACGATGCGGGCGATGAGCTACTGAAGGTCATCGCCGACCATATCAAGGCCGCCACCCGCAGTCAGGACCTGGTGGCACGGCTGGGGGGCGACGAGTTCTGCGTGGTCACCAGCCTGAACAACCCCGATGAGGCTCGCCACCTGGCCCAACGCATCATGCAACGCATGAAAGACCCCATCGACCTGGGCGGCCGGCGCATGGTGATGACCACCAGTATTGGCATCAGCATATTCCCGGAAGATGGCCAAACCGCTGAAGAACTGCTCAAGCATGCCGACCTGGCCCTTTATCAATCCAAGGGCTGCGGACGCAATAGCCTGCACTTCTTCAACAGCGGACTGAAGAACCGGGCGACCCTTGAACTGCAACTGGAAGAGGAACTGCGCATCGCCCTGCTCGAGGAGTGCGGACTGTGCGTGCATTACCAGCCCATCTTCGACCTGCGCACGGGCCAGGTGGCCAAACTCGAAGCGCTGGTACGCTGGCAACACCCGCAACACGGCCTGCTAAGCCCCGATCGTTTCATCGGCATCGCCGAAGCCAACGGGCTGATCGTCGACCTTGACCTGTGGGTGCTGCACCACGCCTGCAAGGACCTGGCCCAGCTCAACCGCCACGGCTACACCAGCCTGAAGGTTACGGTGAACTGTTCGGCCGTGACCCTAGGCCGCGAAGAGCTGGCCAATGAGGTAGAAATGGCCTTGCTGGAAGCTGGGCTTGCGCCGCGCCAACTGGAACTCGAGGTGACCGAAAATGCCCTGATGGGTGATGTCCAGCGCACTGCAGGGCTTTTCAAGCGTATCCGCGCCCAGGGCGTTGCCCTGTCGATCGATGACTTCGGCACCGGCTATTCGTCGCTGGCTTACCTCAAGCGCTTGCCGCTGGATGTGCTGAAGATCGACCGCAGTTTTCTCCAGGACGTGCCCGGCAACCAGAAGGACCGGGAAATCGTCCAGGCGATCATCGTCATGGCCCACACCCTCCACCTGCAGGTGGTCTGCGAGGGTGTCGAGACCATCGAACAACACGAATTCCTCGCCACCCACGGCTGCGACTACCTGCAAGGGTACCTGCTGAGCCGACCAGTGCCGCTGGCGGACCTGCGGCCGATCCTGGAGCGGCTCGACCGCCAGGAAAGCCGCCTCACTCCTTGTTACGATACAGTTCTACCAGGGTCGCCGGATCTTTTTGCAGATTCCCTTGGCTACCGTGCAAGCGCATCAGTTGCGCGGCGAGGGCGGTAACGGGTGTTGCCGAGCCCTGCTCGCGGGAAAACTTGACGGCGCCATCGAGGTCCTTGAGCAGCGTGCGCACATGCCACTTGATCGGTTCGAAGCGGCTTTCGGCCATTTGCGGCGCCAGGATCTGCAGGGGCTTGGAGTCGGCGAAGCCCCCTGCCAGCGCTTCGGCGATCAAGGTCGCGTCAACCCCTGACCGCTCCGCCAGGGCCACCACTTCGGCAATCACCAAGGCATTGCACGCCACGATCATCTGATTGCAGGCCTTGGTCACCTGCCCCGCTCCCACTGCCCCCATGTGCGTGACTCGCTGGCCCAGGGTCAGCAGAATGGGTCGAGCGCGCTCAAGATCACTCGGCTCCCCGCCGACCATGATCGCCAGGGTCCCCGCTTCCGCGCCAGGCGTCCCCCCCGATACCGGCGCATCCAGCCAGGCCATGCCACACAGGGCGGCCACTTCAGCAGCCATTTCGCGAGTGGCCGTCGGTTCAAGACTGGAGAAGTCGATCAGCAATTGCCCGCTGCGCCCTCCGTGAACGACGCCTTGCTCGCCGAACACCACTTCACGCACCACTGCCGTATCGGCCAGGCAAAGCAGCACCATGTCGCTGCCACGGCTCAGTTCTGCTGGGCTATGTGCCAGCTTCGCCCCGGCGGCAACCAGCTCGGCACACTTCTCCGGGCTGCGATTCCACACGGTCAGGGGGTAACCCGCAGCCAGCAGGCGCCGGCACATTGGCAGTCCCATCAGGCCAATTCCGGCGAATCCCAGCGAAGGCAGTGCAGTACTCATGAACGACTCCTGGCAGAAGATTAAAGAAGCATGACAATCGGACGATGCAGTGCCGGAGCGATAGAAAAAATCCTTAGAAGCTGTAAGGCAAACCCCTATCGCATCCGAAAAAGGCGCACTGCTACAGTCGCCGAAACCCTGGTGATGGCTAGATGACATGCCCACCCAGGGGCCCACCACCTCAGGTAAATGGCGCACTATGACTTCTACGAACACTTCTGCCAATGCGGTCCCCGAGTCGACGACACACTCCACTTCGCTGACCGCCAGCGGTGCTCGAGAAGCTCTGCCAGTGCGCAGCGCGCCAGCACAGCAGTACCTGTACTTCACCGAGCAGGATATTCAGCGCATCCTCGACAACCTCGACGGCCTGCGCGACCTGGTGTTCCCGCAGAACCTGCACATCGAAGACGAAAGCCAGCTGCGCCTGGAACAGCAGTTTCCCTCGGTCTGCCTGATCGGCCTGGGCCGCTGCGGCTCGAACATTGCTCTTGATGTTGCCGAACTGGTGTACAACGCCCGCACCTTCTTCCTCAACGAATTCAACAACGAGGACCGTAACAAGGGCGAATCGGGCTACAGCCCGGCGCGCTGGATTCGTCAGAACCTGCGCCTGGTGCAAAACAAAGGCGCGAAACCCGTGTTTCTGGTCGAACCGCTGGTGATGCTGGGCGACCTGGACAAAGACATCGCCGGGCGCATTCGTTTCTCGCGCAAGGGCGAGCGTGGCGAGTTCCTGCGCGACTACAGCAAGATGAAGATCATGGACCTGTCCGAGGTCCACGCAGGGGGGGCCGGTAATGCCCCAATCCTCGGCCAGTACCTGGCCAAGATCATCCTCAACAAGGACACCCAGCGCTTTTCCAGCGCCGACTGGAAACTGATCCACTCGTACCTGATCGACTCCTGCGGCATCAAGGCCAACCAGTCGCGCCTGTACTTCTACATCTTCAGCGCTGGCGGCGGTACCGGCTCAGGCATGGCCTCGGAGTTCGGCCTGGCCCAGCAGTATTCGTACATGAACAAGACCTTCGACACCAAGCAGGCGGACGAGAACGACGGCAAGAGCGGACACTCGTTCGTCTTCGAGCCGATCTTCACCAGCGGCATCTGCGTGCTGCCAAACATTTCGGACCACCGCAGCGAAATGTCCGAAGCGCTGCACATCAACGCCGGCCGGCTGCTGTGCAAATACCTGTCCGAAGAATGGGACTTCTCGTACAACTTCGACAACGAGGACAGCAGCGAAGCCAGCGTCATGGGCCGCATTCGCCCCTGGAACGCAATGATGCTGATCTCGAACGACATCATGCGCTACGCCGAAGAAAGCGACGACGGCACGATCCACAACATCGACGTCAACGCCATGGAGAAGCACGCCAACCAGTACATCTCCCAGCAAATCTTCAACATCCTCACGGCCCAGGCGGTCACTACCGACTACGACCAGAACTACTTCCGTCGCGCCGGCATCGACATCGGCGAAACCATCCGCCTGGACGCCAACGACCTGTTCATGAGCCTGGCCGGCCCAGTGGCCATTGCCTACGCAGAATCGGTGGTGCCGGAAATTCCGGTCCAGGGTTCGGACAAGTTCAAGGTCTTCGAGCGCGAAACGCCGCGCCTGGACATCGACGACCTGTTCTTCCGCTCGATCGACCTGCCGCACTTCAACAAGCAGACCCAGGCAATCGAAGGCATCAGCCTGTTGCCGATCGAGTCGCGTCGCTACCGGGCAGCCTTGGAGCAATACCAGGCTTCGGGCTACGACGCCGCGGCCCTGCACGACCTGCACTTCTTCAAGAACTGCTCGTCGGTGGTGTCGATCGTGTCGCTGCCCAAGGACTACAAGCTGTCGTACATGGACCTGAATCGGCTCAAGACCCACCTCAACAGCCTGTTCCCCAACACCACGCTCAAGCGTTATGCGCTGGTCATCGGCGCCTCGGCCAACCTGTCGCTGACCACACTGATCGCCAAGAGCCCGTGCCTGTCGGATGACTTCCTGACCCTGATCGTGGCGTTCATCAAACGCTGCTTCGCCCGCACGCCGTACCGTTTCGACGACACCCTGGACAACGCCATCCTGGAGTTCATCACCAGCGAGCACTTCGATGAAGACCGCATCGACGACCTACTGAACGAGTTCGAGAACCCGGCGAAGATCCTCGATACCAACTGGTATGCGATCAAGCCGATGTACGAGAAGAAATACCGGGAATTGATCAACGACAAGAGCCGGTTCGTGTCGATCAATGACATTAGGCTGTCGCGCGAATGCGTGAAGAAGGCGGTGAAGTACCTGCGCGAGATCTTCCGCCACCGCATCGGCAAGACCCGGGTGATCTCGCTCAACAGCCACACCGGCCGGGTCGATTACTGACATCGTCGTGCTGGCTCCTACAGCACCCGGTAGGAGCCGGCTGGTCGGCGGTGGGACATTACGCATCCCGTAAACTGTTACCGCCCCGCCGAATCAACACGACACTGTTACCAACTTCCACCTTACGTGAGCGTCAATGCGCACCGTTGTGACACGGCTGCGCATTTTCACGCACCAAAAAAGCGCATAGCTACTCAGCCTGCTTGACCTGGATGACGATGAACGGCGAAACCACTACCGCCCAGATCTCTGGATCGCGGCTTTGCAGGTCCATCGCCTGCTCTGCGGTGACTGGCCCCACAGTGCCATCACTACGCCACTTGGCGAAGATCTCGCTGCGATTCTCGGCCATCGCTTCGGCAACGGCGATCAGGTCCAGGGAGGGGTCGACCCAAATCAGGTCACCCTTGGCCCAAAAACGCTCCAAGGCTTTCCACTCGATGGTCGCGGTCTCGCCGAGCAATTTGGCATAGAGGGTGCTTGTTTGATCAGTCATGGGTTTGTACACGCATCAATCGGCCAATAAAAAAGGCCGCTATTTTTGCAGAAAAACCCGGTTTCAAATACGTAATTTGGTCGATTGGCCCCGAAGTTGTGGGGTGGGGCCAGGGATAAAGGCAAAGTGATGGCGCTTTTCTATATCTTTCTGTCGATCAAGCGACAACCCCTGAGACAGGCGCAATTCGCCCGCTTTTCAAGCGCTCGAACGGCGCTCTACACTGTACCGGTACAGTTCCGGGACATGTTCCGGGGGAAGGTGGGCATGCAGTATGGCGTGGCCATACCGCAAATCCCGCCCGGTCTGTAGCCCTGGCCGCCAGGACTATAAGAATTACAACAGAATGAGTGGAGCACTATGATCAAGATTTCCAAGCTGTTCGCCGCAATGGTTCTGGCCGGGGTTGCCAGCCATTCGTTTGCCGCCGATACCATCAAGATCGGTATCGCTGGCCCCAAGACCGGTCCGGTCACTCAGTACGGCGATATGCAGTTCATCGGCGCCAAACAAGCCATCAAAGACATCAACGCCAAGGGTGGCGTGGATGGCAAGATGCTCGAAGCCAAGGAATACGACGACGCGTGCGACCCTAAACAGGCCGTTGCGGTCGCCAACAAAGTGGTCAACGACGGCGTCAAGTTCGTCATCGGCCACCTGTGCTCCAGCTCCACCCAGCCTGCGTCCGACATCTACGAAGACGAAGGCGTGATCATGATCACCCCGGCAGCCACTTCGCCGGAAATCACCGCCCGTGGCTACAAGCTGATCTTCCGCACCATCGGTCTGGACAGTGCCCAGGGCCCGGCGGCCGGCAACTACATCGCCGACCACGTCAAGCCGAAGGTCGTCGCGGTACTGCACGACAAGCAGCAGTACGGTGAAGGCATCGCCACCGCGGTCAAGCAGACCCTTGAGAAGAAAGGCACCAAGGTTGCCGTCTTCGAAGGCCTGAACGCCGGTGACAAGGACTTCTCCTCGATCATCCAGAAGCTCAAGCAGAACAACGTCGACTTCGTCTACTACGGCGGCTACCACCCAGAGCTCGGCCTGATCCTGCGTCAAGCCCAGGAAAAAGGCCTGAAAGCCAAGTTCATGGGTCCAGAGGGCGTGGGTAATGACTCGATCTCGCAGATCGCCCAGAACGCCTCCGAAGGCCTGCTGGTCACCCTGCCGAAATCGTTCGATGCCGACCCGGCGAACAAGGCCATCGTCGACGCTATCAAGGCCGACGGCAAAGACCCAAGCGGCCCGTTCGTGTTCCCGGCCTACTCGGCCGTCGAGCTGATCGCCGAAGGCATCAAGGCGGCCAAGTCCGAAGACACCGACAAGGTGGCTGCTGCCATCCACAACGGCACCTTCAAGACCCCGACCGGCGACCTGTCGTTCGACGAGAAAGGCGACCTGAAAGACTTCAAATTCGTGGTCTACGAATGGCATTTCGGCAAGCCGAAGACCGAAGTCTCCCCTCAGTAACTGCGTGACTAATAGCTGACCGTAGAAGCCCACTGTGCGAGCAGTGGGCTTTGTTTTACGAGGTTCATGGGCCTGATTGCCGCGATCCGGCAGCGGGTTCACCTGAAAATCTTAAAACCGTCACCCGCGGTTTCCTGGCTGTCACCCGGCCGGCGAAATGCAAATCAGGTTTTTAGGAGCGCTGTAATGCCTGAGATCTACCATTTCTTCCAACAACTGGTTAATGGATTGACCATCGGCAGCACCTATGCCTTGATCGCCATCGGTTACACGATGGTGTACGGCATCATTGGCATGATCAACTTCGCCCACGGCGAGGTGTACATGATCGGTTCCTACGTGGCCTTCATCGCGCTTGCGGGTCTGGCCATGATGGGTATCCACTCCCTGCCGATCCTGATGACCGTCGCCTTCGTCGCGACGATCTTCGTCACCAGTGCCTATGGCTACAGCATCGAACGGGTCGCCTACCGCCCGCTGCGGAACAGCAACCGTCTGATCCCGCTGATTTCTGCCATCGGCATGTCGATTTTCCTGCAGAACACTGTCTTGCTCTCGCAGGACTCCAAGGACAAATCCATCCCTAACCTGATCCCAGGAAGCTTCTCCTTCGGGCCAGGCGGTGCGGAAGAAGTCCTGGTGTCCTACATGCAGATCCTGGTGTTCGTGGTCACCCTGGTGGCCATGACCTGCCTGACCCTGTTCATCTCCCGCTCCCGCCTGGGCCGCGCCTGCCGCGCCTGCGCCGAGGACATCAAGATGGCCAACCTGCTGGGCATCAACACCAACAACATCATTGCCCTGACCTTCGTCATCGGCGCCGCACTGGCGGCGGTGGCGGCCGTGCTGCTGAGCATGCAGTACGGGGTTATCAACCCCAACGCCGGCTTCCTGGTGGGCTTGAAGGCCTTCACCGCGGCGGTACTGGGTGGCATCGGCAGCATTCCGGGCGCCATGCTCGGCGGGCTGGTGCTGGGCGTGGCCGAAGCGTTCGGCGCCGACATCTTCGGCGACCAGTACAAGGACGTGGTTGCATTCGGCCTTTTGGTTCTTGTCCTGCTGTTCCGGCCGACCGGCATCCTGGGCCGTCCGGAGGTTGAAAAAGTATGAACAGAAATCTCAAACAGGCGTTCTTCAGCGCCTTGCTGGTATGGGCCGTGGCCTTCCCGGTGCTTGGCCTGAAACTGAGCATCGACGGCATCAGCCTGGTGGTGCACAGCCAAGGCTCGTTCACCATCGGCATCATCGCTGTGTGTTCGGTGCTGATGTTCCTGCGCGTGCTGTTCGACAAGCAGTGGAATGCTGTGATGGGCCGTCGCTCGGATCGCGCCTTGATCCCGCCAGCGGTCAGCAACTACCTGACCCTGCCCAAGACCCAGCGCTACGTGATCATGGGCCTGATCGTCGCCGCCTTGGTGTGGCCGTTCTTCGGCTCGCGCGGCGCGGTCGACATTGCCACGCTGATCCTGATCTACGTGTTGCTGGGCCTGGGCCTGAACATCGTGGTCGGTCTGGCAGGCCTGCTCGACCTGGGCTACGTGGGCTTCTATGCGGTTGGCGCATACAGCTATGCCATGCTCTCGCACTACCTGGGCTGGAGCTTCTGGGTGTGCCTGCCGATCGCCGGCCTGATGGCCGCCACCTTCGGCTTCCTGCTCGGCTTCCCGGTGCTGCGCCTGCGCGGCGACTACCTGGCGATCGTGACCCTGGGCTTCGGCGAGATCATCCGTCTGTTCCTGCGTAACCTCACCGACTGGACCGGCGGCCCGAATGGCATCAGCAACATCCCCAAGCCGGAGTTCTTCGGCCTGACCTTCGAACGTCGTGCCGCCGAAGGAATGCAGACCTTCCACGAGTTCTTCGGGCTGGAATACAACTCGATCAACAAGGTCATCTTCCTGTACCTGGTGGCCCTGCTGCTGGCCCTGCTGGCGCTGTTCGTCATCAACCGCTTGCTGCGCATGCCGATCGGTCGTGCCTGGGAAGCGCTGCGTGAAGACGAGATCGCCTGCCGTGCCCTGGGTCTGAACCCGACCGTGATCAAGCTCTCGGCCTTTACCTTGGGCGCCTGCTTCGCAGGTTTCGCCGGCAGTTTCTTCGCCGCGCGCCAAGGCCTGGTGACGCCTGAGTCGTTCACCTTCATCGAATCGGCGATCATCCTCGCCATCGTCGTGCTCGGCGGCATGGGCTCGCAACTGGGCGTGATCCTCGCGGCCATCGTGATGATCCTGCTGCCCGAGCTGATGCGAGAGTTCAGCGAATACCGGATGCTGATGTTCGGTGCGCTGATGGTGTTGATGATGATCTGGCGTCCGCAAGGCTTGCTGCCTATGCAACGTCCACATATGGAGCTGCGTCGATGAGCCGCGAAATTCTGCAAGTCAGCGGCCTGAGCATGCGCTTCGGCGGCTTGTTGGCGGTCAACGGCGTGGGCCTGACCGTCAAGGAAAAACAGGTGGTGGCGCTGATCGGCCCGAACGGCGCCGGCAAGACCACCGTGTTCAACTGCCTGACCGGTTTCTATAAGCCAAGTGGCGGCACCATCCTGCTCGATGGACAGCCGATCCAAGGCCTGGCCGGCCACCAGATCGCCCGCAAGGGCGTGGTGCGAACCTTCCAGAACGTGCGTCTGTTCAAGGAAATGACCGCCCTGGAAAACCTGCTGATCGCCCAGCACCGCCACCTCAACACCAACTTCTTCGCCGGCCTGTTCAAGACCCCGAGCTTCCGCCGCAGCGAAAAAGAGGCCATGGAGCGCGCCCAGTACTGGCTGGAAAAGGTCAACCTGACCGAATTCGCCAACCGTACCGCCGGAACCCTCGCCTACGGCCAGCAGCGTCGCCTGGAAATCGCCCGCTGCATGATGACCCAACCCCGGATCATCATGCTCGACGAACCCGCGGCCGGTCTGAACCCAAAGGAAACCGAGGACCTGAAGGCGTTGATCGCCTACCTGCGGGAATCGCACAACGTCACCGTGTTGCTGATCGAGCATGACATGAAGCTGGTGATGAGCATCTCCGACCATATCGTGGTGATCAACCAGGGCACGCCCCTGGCGCACGGTACGCCGGAGGAGATCCGCGATAACCCTGACGTGATCAAAGCCTACCTGGGGGAAGCGTAAATGCTGAAGTTCGAAAACGTTTCCACCTTCTACGGCAAGATCCAGGCGCTGCACAGCGTCAACGTGGAAATCAACCAAGGCGAGATCGTCACCCTGATCGGTGCCAACGGCGCCGGCAAGTCGACGTTGCTGATGACCCTGTGCGGTTCGCCCCAGGCCCACAGCGGCAGCATCAAGTACCTGGGTGAAGAGCTGGTCGGGCAGCCCTCCTCGCACATCATGCGCAAGAGCATCGCCGTGGTCCCTGAAGGCCGCCGCGTGTTCGCCCGCCTGACCGTCGAGGAAAACCTGGCCATGGGCGGTTTCTTCACCAACAAGGGCGATTATCAGGAGCAATTGGACAAGGTCTTGCAATTGTTCCCTCGCCTTAAGGAGCGCTACATCCAGCGTGGCGGCACCATGTCCGGCGGTGAGCAGCAGATGCTGGCCATCGGCCGCGCACTGATGAGCAAGCCCAAGTTGCTGCTGCTCGACGAACCGTCGCTGGGCCTGGCACCGATCATCATCCAACAGATCTTCGACATCATCGAGCAGTTGCGCCGTGACGGTGTGACGGTGTTCCTGGTGGAGCAGAACGCCAACCAGGCGCTGAAGATTGCTGACCGAGCCTACGTCCTGGAAAACGGTCGGGTCGTGATGCAAGGGACCGGCGAAGCGCTGTTGACCGACCCTAAGGTACGTGACGCGTACCTTGGAGGCTGATCGACGTCCGCTTCGGGAAAGGGCCTTCGGGCCCTTTTTTCTGTCTAATAGGATGAGTCCGCCATGGCGTGCCTTGCGCCGGCAAGCCGGCTGCTAAAGCGCTAGCGCGATCGCACAGCCCCCTTGTGCACATCCCTTGGCCTGAGTACCGTGGCCAGCTCTTGATGCAAGATTCCCGGAGCCAGCCCCATGCGCATAACCCCCACCCTGCTGCTTGCCAGCCTGCTGCCTTTGTTCGCCGGCTGCCAGCTCATGGCCCATCAACCAAGCGACCCGAACATCGGTACCACGCGCATGCAGGGCGAGCTGAGCGCCGGTGGCGGCCAGTTGTTCTTCAAGCCTTGCGGTGAGAGCCGTCGCTTCGTGATCAGCGACGTCGGCGGTACCGGTATCCTGCAGGAAGCCGCCAACCTGGCCGACGATGCCAACGACAAACTCTTCGCCGATGTGCGTGGCCGCCTGACCGGCAGCAAGCAGGCGAACAACGACGGCCAACTCGAAGTACGCCGACTGTACCGCCTGGAAGGTTCCACCCGCGCCTGCGAAGACCCCAACTTCAAGCAACTGACCCTGCGTGCCAGCGGCCACGAGCCGGGCTGGGACATCAAAGCCAGCGGCAAGGGCATGGTGCTCAACCGTGTCGGCCAGGACCCACTGCCACTGCCTTTCCTTGAAGAGGAAGTGCCCGGCGGCGGCCTGACCCTGACCAGCGAAGCCAACGGCAAGCACGTCGAGTTGTGGGTTGCCCCACAGCGCTGCGTCGATACGGCCACCGGCGCCGTGCAGCACTTGCGCGCCGAATTGCACATCGACGGCCAGACCCTCAAAGGCTGCGGCTACTATGGCGGTGCACGGGACAACTGATCGCCGGGCACTTTTATCCTGCCAGTCAGGGCGGCTAACAGCTTATACTTGGCGGTTTGTGTAAAGCCGCCGGCCGCCATGGCCGGGATACTGGACCCTGCCATGCTACGAATCACCGAACTTAAGCTGCCCCTGGACCACCCCGACGAAGCCCTGCGCGAGGCCATCGTCCAGCGCCTGGGCATCGAGGACGAGCAACTGCTCGGTTTCACCCTGTTCAAACGCAGCTACGATGCGCGCAAGAAGAACAGCGAAATGCTGTTCATCTACACCATCGACCTGGAAACCAGCAACGAAGCCGAACTGCTCAGCAAGTTCGCCGACGACCACAACATCGGCGTAGCCCCCGACGTTACCTACAAGTTCGTCGGCCAGGCCCCGACCGGCCTCCAGGAGCGCCCCATCGTGGTCGGTTTCGGCCCGTGCGGTATCTTTGCCGGCCTGCTGCTGGCGCAGATGGGCTTCAAGCCGATCATCCTCGAACGCGGCAAGGAAGTACGTCAGCGTACCAAGGACACCTGGGGCCTGTGGCGCAAAAGCGTGCTCAACCCAGAGTCCAATGTGCAGTTCGGCGAAGGCGGCGCCGGCACCTTCTCCGACGGCAAGCTGTACAGCCAGATCAAGGACCCGAACCACCACGGCCGCAAGGTGCTGGAAGAGTTCGTCAAGGCTGGCGCACCGGAAGAGATCCTCTACATCAACAAGCCACACATCGGTACCTTCCGCCTGACCGGCATGGTCGAGCAGATGCGCCAGGACATGATCGCCCTGGGTGCCGAGGTGCGTTTCCAGCAGAAAGTCACCGACCTGCTGATCGAGGATGGCCAACTGACAGGTGTGGTGCTGGAAAACGGCGAACAGCTGCACTCACGGCATGTGGTGCTGGCACTGGGACACAGTGCCCGCGACACCTTCCGGATGCTGCACGCCAAGGGCGTGTACATGGAGGCCAAGCCATTCTCCATTGGTTTCCGCATCGAGCACCCGCAGACGCTGATCGACAAAGCGCGGCTGGGCAAGTACGCCGGCCACCCGAAACTGGGCGCAGCCGACTACAAGCTGGTGCACCACGCCAAGAACGGTCGCTCGGTCTACAGCTTCTGCATGTGCCCGGGCGGCACCGTGGTTGCCGCGACCAGCGAACCGGGACGTGTGGTCACCAACGGCATGAGCCAGTACTCGCGTAACGAGCGCAACGCCAACTCCGGCATTGTCGTCGGCATTGACCCGGAGCGCGACTATCCGGGCGGCCCGCTGGCGGGTATCGAGTTGCAAGAACGCCTGGAAGCCCATGCCTACGTGATGGGCGGCAGCAATTACCAGGCCCCGGCACAGCTGGTGGGCGACTTCGTTGCAGGGCGTCCTTCCACTGCGCTGGGCAGCGTCGAGCCATCCTACAAGCCGGGTGTCACCCTCGGCGATCTGGCCCCTAGCCTGCCAGAATTCGCCATCGAGGCCATCCGCGAAGCCCTGCCCGCGTTCGACCGCCAGATCAAGGGGTACAACCTGCACGATGCAGTGCTGACCGGTATCGAGACCCGCACCTCGTCGCCATTGCGCATCACGCGTGGCGCGGATTACCAGAGCCTGAACCTAAAGGGGCTGTTCCCGGCAGGCGAAGGTGCCGGCTACGCGGGGGGCATCCTGTCGGCGGGTGTCGATGGCATTCGCATCGCCGAGGCAGTGGCCCGGGACATGCTCGGCCTGTAAGAGCCGGCTTGCCGGCGATAGCGCTAGCGCCGCCCAACAAAAAACCCCGAACCGGCCATGCCCGTTCGGGGTTTTTCGTGTCGCGTCTACGATCAGTGGGTGACGCGGCTGGTACCGTCGACGGTCATGATGCGCACGCGATCACCGACGCGGAAGATTTCGTTCTGTTGCACGGCCTGGACATAAGCACGCATGCTGCCGTCGTCCTCGCGTACGGTGATTTCCACACCTTGGGTACGGGTGAGGCCTTCTTCAGCGGCCGAACCTGCCAAACCACCAGCGACCGCACCGATGACGGCAGCGACGATGCTGCCACGGCCACCACCAACGGCACTACCGGCGACACCACCGACGATGGCGCCAGCGCCGCCGCCGATCGGGGTCTTGGTGCCTTCGATTTTCACCGGACGCAGGGATTCGATGGTACCCATGCGCACGGTCTGCACGCGACGGGCTTCATCACGGGAATAGCTGTCGCCTGTCAGGCTCGAGGCACAGCCACCGAGCAACAGCGACATGGTGGTGAAGGTCGCCACCAGCAAAACAGATTTACGCATGGGTACAGTCTCCATAAGTCAGGTGTCCATTAGACGCTGTGCCTTGACGGCTGTCACGATACATAGGTAACAAAATTGCTTTTATTCAGCTCTGGTACAGCCACAACCGGCTGTTTTGCAGGCTTTTGAAGTCAGACCAAGGATAGCCATGGATTACTTCATCGTCGTTGTAACCACGCTCGCGGGGCTGTACTTCCACGGCTGGCTGTATGTACGCATGCACCGCTGGATGGACCGGGACCTGGCGTTGGCACTGGCGGGAACGGACCCAAAAAAGCGTGAATTCATGCTGCGGAGCCTCGAACGGGCCCAGGCGCAGAAGCTCAAGGGCAAGGCGTTGGCGGCCTGGTTGGCGCGCGAGGCGCAAGAATATCGAGGGAACTGACTGGCATCGTCGCCGGCAAGCCAGCCCCCACACGATCTGCAGGGTACATGCAGGAGCAGCCTCGTGACGCGAAAGGGCCGTGCAGCGGCCCCTACGCTATCAGGGAGCCAGGCGCTCGCGCAGCCACTGGCCATCGACCAGACGGTAGTTCAGGCGATCGTGCAACCGGCTCGCACGGCCCTGCCAGAATTCAATGCGCTCCGGCAACAGGCGATACCCCCCCCAGTGCTCCGGGCAATGTGGCTGGGTGTCGGAGAACCGTGCCTCGGTCGCCTTGACCAGGCCCTCCAACTCTTCACGCCCGGCAATCACCCGACTCTGCGGGGAAGCCCACGCTCCCAGGCGGCTGCCCAGCGGACGCACTTGGAAGTAGTCGTCCGACTCCTTGGCCGTGACCTTCTCGACCCGACCTTCGATGCGCACCTGACGCTCCAGCGCCGGCCAGAAGAACGTCATGGCGGCGAAGGGATTGGCCAGCAGTTGCTGGCCCTTGGCGCTGTCGTAGTTGGTGAAGAAGGTGAAACCGCGCTCATCGAGGCCCTTGAGCAGCAAAACGCGGCAATGAGGCCGCCCCTCGCCATCGACGGTGGCCAGAGTCAGGGCATTGGCCTCCACTGGCGGTTGCTCGGTCTTCACCGCGTCGGCAAACCACTGGTGGAACAGGGCGAACGGCTCAGCCGGTGCCTGGGCTTCGGCCAGGCCATCACGGGTGTAGTCGCGACGCATATCGGCCAGGGATTGGGTCATGGCTGCGTTTCCTTGACGATCAGTTGGTCTTCGCAGGGCTGTTGGCGGCGACTTTCTTGTCGACCGTGGTTTTCTTGGCGACGGGCTTGGCCGGCGCGACTTTCTTCTTGGCAGTAGCCTTGGCGGGTGCCTTTGCAGGTGCCTTGGCCTTGGCCGCCGGCTTTTTCGCCGCGGTCTTGGCAGCAGGTTTGGTGTCAGTGGCCTTGGCAGCGGCTGGCTTGGCGTCCTGCACAGCGACCAGGGACGCCGGGCTCTGTGCCGGGGCGGCTTGCTGGTACTTGGCCAACAGCGCAACCATGGTGTTCTGTGGCGTCAGCAGCATTTCCACACGGCGGTTGAGGGCGCGGCCTTCGGCACTGTCGTTGGCGGCGCGCGGCATGACCGACCCCATGCCCTTGAGGGTCAGGCGGTCACGCTGCAGGCCGCTGAGGCGGAAGATCGCCGACACCGAGGCAGCGCGCTCCAGGCTGAGCTTCTGGTTGGCAGCGGCTGCACCACTGTTGTCGGCATGACCCAGTACCAGCACGGCCGACTTGGTATCGCCCTCGACCGTCTTGGCCACCCGGGTGATAGGGCCCAAGGTGATTGGCAGCAACATGTTAGGTCGGTCAGGGTTGTAGGAACCATCCACCGGAATGGTCACAGCCAGCACATCCTCACGGCGCTCCAGTTCCAGCTTGCTACCCTTGATCGCTTCACGCACCTTCGGCTCGTACTCGTCCAGCCAGGCCTGGGTAGCCTTCTGATCGATCTTCGGTACGGCGGACGCCTTGGCTTGCTTGTCGTCACCACCGAATGGCCACCACCAGCGGCTGGCACTTTCGGACTTGGCGTCGGCCTTGGCCACTTTATCGGTGACGGCTGCCTTCACTTCCTGCTCGGCCACCTTGTCTGAACCGAAGGGCCACCAGCTATGGCCACTGTCCTTCGAGGCGTCCTGGGAATGGCTGGCACAGCCCGTGACAGCGGTCAGGCACAGGGCGAGTGCTAAGGTTTTATGTGAAGACATCAGCGATACACCATGAAATTAAAAGAAATTTTGCTCACGCGTTTCAGGCGTTGGCATTCAGGATAGTCAAAGGGACCGTGCAATACCCGCACAACCCGATCAAAGGCAACTGCCGAGCACCCTGACCAACTTCTGCGCACGGGGGTCCATCAGCACGTATGGACCCAGGGTATTGACCACGAAACCGAACGCAACGTCATGTTCCGGGTCGGCAAATCCGACGGAACCGCCGGCTCCCGGGTGCCCAAAAGCACGCGCCCCGAGCCCGAAGGTGGCATTGGCAACGTCGGGCTGGTCGAGCATGCAGCCAAGGCCGAACCGCGTCTGGGTCAACAGGGTGCGATCCTGGCCGAAACTGTGTTCGCGGGTCAGCTCATCGAGCAGTTCGGATTCGAGCAGGCTGCCGTCCAGCAGGCCGGCATAGAAACCCGCCAGGCTCCGTGCATTGCCATGGCCATTGGCCGCAGGCTGCTGCATGCGCCGCCATTCGGGCTTGTTGGTGCTGGTGAGGATCGCAGGCGGGTTGGTGAATGCGCGGGTGCTCAGCGCTTCTGGTTCACGCAGGGTGACCTGCAGCAAGCGTTGGGCGGCGGCGTCACCGGCGTTGCCTTTGCCACGGGCAATATGCGCCACGCGATGAAACTCTTCGTCGGCCAGGCCGACATGGAAATCAAGCCCCAGCGGCCGGGCGGTGCGGGCAACGATCGACTCGCCTGGACCACGGCCGTCGGCCCGACGAATGAGCTCGCCGATCAGCCAACCAAAGGTAATGGCGGCGTAACCATGCTCGGTGCCCGGTGTCCACCAGGGTGCCTCTGCTGCCAGGGCATCCACCATGGTTTGCCAGTCGTACAGGGCCTCGGCAGGCAGCAGCTCGCGGATGGCCGGCAAACCAGCACGGTGGCTGAGCAACTGACGCAGGGTGACGGATTCCTTGCCCGCCTGGGCGAATTCAGGCCAATAACGGCAAACCGGAGCATCCAGGGCAAGCTTGCCCTCCCCCACCAACTGCAATGCGGTGACCGCGGTGAAGGTCTTGGTGCAGGAGAACAGGTTGGCAATGGTGTCGCTATGCCAGGCCTGCTGGCCGTCCTTGTCGGCGCTGCCCGCCCACAGGTCGACCACGGTTTCCCCGCCCACCTGGATGCACAGCGCAGCGCCGCGCTCCTGGGGATCATCGAACAACGCGGCGAATGCTTCCCGCACTGCCTCGAACTTCAGCTCATAGTGACCCTGGATCTGCACCCGCCTGTTCTCCGTACGACCTTGCTGTCAAAGGCGTGCATTGTTTCAGTAGTTGGAGGTTTTGCAAACTGGCTATGGCCCGGTGGTCGCCGATACAGGCTTCTCCAGCCCGCTGCGAAACTGCCCAAGAACCTGCCAATTGCTCTGGCGCACCGACTCGACGAACGACAAATAAGGCACGTCGGTGATCGCGACCAGCCCCAGATGCCCGTTCTCGCCATCGAGCAGTCGACCACTGGCCGGCTGGTCGAGGTACTGGAACCAATGCGCACCGACGATCATCGGTTGTGCCATCGCCGCCTTGAGGAAGGTGCCATAGGCCGGTCCACGGTCCTCTTCACGCGCCACTTCCACCGGCCCCGGCCAGAAGGGGCCGCGGTCGCGGGAGCCGAACTGGAACTCAGATACCAGCACAGGCTTGTCCAATTCGGCCAGGCGGGCGAAGTCATAGCCATCTTCAGGCTTGAGGGTATAGAAGTTGAAGCTCAGCACATCGCAGAACTCGACGCATGCCTTGACTGCCTCTGGCGTGCTCACGGCATAGCGCCCGCCCAGCAGCAGGTGATTGGGCGCGTGCCATTTCAAGGCATCGGAAATGGTCTTGAAGTAGGTATCGGCGAATACCTGCTGGAAGTGCTGGTAATCGCGCTCGATTTCAGGGTACTCAGGGCTGGGCAATGGCGCCTCGAAACCTGGGTCTTCCATCAGCTCCCAGGCTTGCAAGTCAATGCCCCAGGCCTTTGACAGCCCTTCCTGGTTGCGGTACTTGTCCCGCAATTGCTTGAGGAAAGCACGCTTGGCCGGCACGTCGGTGGTCAGCCGCAGGGTACCGTAGGCCAGACCGTAACGGGCTTTGGGATCGTCTCCCGGGGCAGCCCAGGCGAGCTCGTTATCGGCGAAATAGCCAATCAGCCAAGGGTCGTCACGATGGTCTCGGGCGGCAATGGCCACGGCGCGCTCGGTGGCCATGGCAAAGCGCGGGTCGAAGGGGTCGGGCATGCGCCCCCACCAGTCCATGCCGGTACTGATGCTGGCGTAGTCGCCGATGATCGACAGCGGCAGGGTGTAAGGCATGCGCTTGACCTGGGCCAGCGCAGGGTCGCTCCAGTTGCCCAGCGTGTTGAAACCCCAGGCCTGCAACCGGTCCAGCGTATGGGCCTGCCAGCGCGCGGCATCCAGCACTGGCTGCGGGCAGCCCACCGGGGGCTGGTCGGCTGCACCGGCACCGCACGGCTGGCCGTAGGTGCGCTGCAGATTGGCGGCATAGAAGTCGAACCAGCGCCCCTTCTTGAAGCCGCGACCTTGCGACGAGGCATTGCCATCGTCATTGTTCCCTTCGCCATAAAAAGCCGCCAGGGGCTCGCCCTCGGCCGGTAATGCCTTGAACATGGTTTCGCGCCCCGCGACATAGGTGCGCCCGCCATCGGCAGCCACCGTATTGACGCCCAGCGAGAAGAACGGGTGGCCATCGGGAGTCACCAGGTACCAGCGTCCGGCTCGTTTCTCGGTGCGGAAGAACCCCTTGGCTTCGAAGGCCGGACCGGCCAGCAAACCGCCGTAGTTGTCCAATGGCTGCTTCTGGCGCTCGGCCAGCCACCCTTTGAGCTGCTGCCGCTCCCGCTGATCGGCCACCTTGAGCTGTTCGTCATCGACGATTTTCTCCGGCCAGCGAGCCCGGGTGGATTGGCCATACGCATCGATCAGCTCGCGATAAGCGGCCTGGTACGCCTTGTCGTCATCCTGCAGGCCGACTTTCTCGATCAGCAAGTTCTGCGCAACCTTGGGGCCGGGAATGCTCAGGCTGACCGACACCACCTGCTTGAGGTCGACTTCCCCGGCACTGCTGGCCAGCAGCAGACGCTGCCCTTCATGGGTCCAAGGCATTGGCGGGCCGGCACGCATACCCTGGTTCAGGGGCGAGCTCGCCTTCAGCGGCATCATGACGGTCTGCGCCGGCCCGGCAGGCAGGTCGATACGGCTGGTCAACGTGCGGCCATCAGCGCCCTGTACGGTGACATCCACGGTCAGCGCCCAGTCCATTGCGCTTTGCAGGCGCAGGGTCAGGAACCGACCGGCGGACCAGTCCCAGACACCGCTTTGTGGGCTCAGGCGCAGCGTCGGGCGCGCCACCGGGTTGAACACCACCCGCCGCAAGACTTCGCCTTCGGCCGTTTGCTCCGCGTTGTACTGGGGCATGCTGGCATCGTCGGTCACCACGTTGACCACCGAGGCCGGGCGCACGAAGCTGAAAAGCGTCTGTTGTCCGGCCAGCAGCGGCGTGCTGAACAACAGGGTGAGAATGGCGGGCAGGGTGTGGCGGATCATAGGGCTGGGGCTCTCCTTCAGGGCCCTCATGAGCCCACGTCCGGGTAATGGACAACGAGCCGGTGCATCGTGCTCCGGCCGTTACGAAATCTCCCGCCGGAATGGCGGCAGCGCATTGAGAATAGCCTTGCCGTAGCGCTGGGTGACCAGACGCCGGTCAAGCAAGGTGATGACGCCGCGATCCTGCTCTGTACGCAACAAGCGACCGCAGGCCTGGATGAGGCGCAATGAAGCATCGGGCACGGCGATTTCCATGAAGGGATTACCGCCACGGGCTTCGATCCACTCGGCCAATGCCGCCTCGACCGGATCGTCGGGCACCGCGAAGGGGATCTTGGCGATAACCACATGCTCGCAGTAGGCACCGGGCAGGTCGACGCCCTCGGCGAAACTGGCGAGGCCGAAGAGCACGCTGTGCTGGCCATCGTCGACCCGCGCCTTGTGTTTGTTGAGGGTTTCCTGCTTGGACAAGTTGCCCTGGATCAGCACCAGCTTGCGCCAGTCACGGTCCAGGCCATCGAATACGTCTTGCATCTGCTTGCGCGAGGAGAACAACACCAGGGCGCCGCGGGCATCCTCGACGATGCCCGGCAGTTCGCGGATGATCGCCGCCGTGTGTGCCGTGGCGTCACGCGGGTCGGCGCCCAGGTCCGGCACCCGCAGCAAGCCGGCATCACCGTGCACGAACGGGCTGGGCACGACGCAGGTCACGGCATCGCGGGGCAACCCCGAGCGCATGCGGAAGCGGTCGAACTTGCCAAGGGCCGTGAGGGTTGCGGAGGTCACCAGGGCGCCGTGGGCCACGTTCCAAAGGCTGCGGCGCAGCATCTCGGCGGCCAGGATGGGGCTGGCATTGACCTCGATGTCGAATAGCGCACCACTTTCGGCCAAGGTCAGCCAGCGGGCCATCGGCGGGCTGTCTTCAGGGTCTTCGGCGGTAAAGGCGGTCCACAGCTCCCAGTTGCCTTGGGCGCGGGTCACCAGGCTGCCGAACAAGGGGTACCACTCTTCGGCCTGATGGCTGGCGATACCGATGTTGACCTCGCCGTCCATGCCTTCCTTGAGCAAGTCGGCCAGGCGTGTGAACAGGTCGTTGAGGCGGGCGAACCCTTTTTTCAGCTCGATTCCCGCTTCGCGGATCGCCTCGGGAACCACGCCACCTTCGAACCGATAACGTGGGCGTTCGCGGCCCTCCGTGTCCTCGCTGGGACGGAAGTCGGCGACCTGCTCGCACAGGGTGAACATGAACTGCTGTTGCGTGCGGATTTCCCGCGCCAGCTCTGGCACCTGCTCGATCAGCTTACCCAGATCGCCCGGCAGCGGGTGTTGAGCCAGCAGCTTGGTCAGGTTCTTGGCCGTCTGCTCCAGCCAGTCGGCGGTCGAGCGCAACCGCGAATAATGGGCGAAGTGGCCGATGGCCTTGTCCGGAAGATGGTGGCCTTCATCGAAGACGTAGACGGTGTCGCGAGGGTCGGGCAACACCGCACCGCCGCCCAAAGCCAGGTCAGCCAGGACCATGTCGTGGTTGGTGACGATGACATCGACCTTGCCCATGCCTTCCCGCGCCTTGTAGAACACGCACTGCTGGAAGTTCGGACAATGACGACCGGTGCACTGGCTGTGATCGGTGGTCAGGCGGGCCCAGTCCTGGTCCTCCAGTGCCTCGGGCCAACTGTCGCGATCGCCGTCCCAGCGGTTGCCGGCGAGCTTTTCGATCATGCTGTTGAACAGCTTCTGGCTACGCTCGTCGACCTCGATATGAAAACCCTCCTCCTCGAACAACTGGGCAGTGGCCGATTGCGCATGGCCCTCCTGCAGCAGTACATCGAGCTTGGACAGGCACAGGTAGCGGCCTCGCCCCTTGGCCAGGGCGAAGCTGAAGTTCAGGCCGCTGCTGCGCATCAGGTCGGGCAGGTCCTTGAACACGATCTGCTCCTGCAGTGCAACCGTTGCGGTGGCGATCACCAGGCGTTTGCCGGCCGCCTTGGCTGCCGGAATCGCCGCCAGGCTGTAGGCCACCGTCTTGCCAGTACCGGTACCGGCCTCCACCGCCACCACGGCAGGCTCGCCCGCCCGACGGCCTTCGTCGTCGCAGGCGATATCGCCGAGCACTTTGGCCACTTCGGCAATCATCAGACGCTGGCCATAGCGCGGCTTCAGGCTCTTGGCTTCGAGAAAACGCGAGTAGGCGCCCTGGATGGTGGCTTTGAGTTCGTTGCTGATCATGGTCTGCAAGCGCCCGGAGGGCTGGATATATTTTCAGTGTTTCGCATGGGGCGGCTATCATACCCCGCTATTGCCCTTTGTGCCGCATGGAGATCCGGATGCTAGCCTTTGCCTTGCCCTACACACTGCACGTTCTAGCGGCCCTGGTCTGGGTCGGTGGCATGTTCTTCGCCTGGCTGGTGCTCCGCCCGGCCACGGTTGCGACCCTTGAAGGGCCTGCCCGCCTGCGCTTGTGGGTGGAAGTTTTCCGACGTTTCTTCGGATGGGTCTGGCTGGCCGTAGCCATTTTGGCGATAAGTGGTATCGGCATGTTGCACATGCGCTTCAACGGTTTCGAAACCGCACCGCGCTACGTGCATGTGATGATCGGCGGTGGCATTGCCATGTTCGCCTTGTTCATGCGTATCCAGGCGCTGCTGCTGCCAGAGCTCAGGACTGCCGTGCAGGACGAGGATTGGTCGACAGGCGCTGCGGTACTGGCGCGGATTCGCCGGATGGTGGGGATCAACCTGCTGCTGGGCCTGGCGGTGGTGGCGGTGGCCAGCTCGCGTCTGGTGCTGTAGACGCAGAGCGGCCACGGCCATGCCGTTAGGGCCTGCATGAAACGTCCTGAGAGCCTAGATCACAGCGGCTGCAGAATCAGCTCACCAGTGGCCCCTGCCAGGCCAGGTTGCCCTGGCTGCCCTGGACGACCATTGGCCCCGGCATCGGTGCGGTAGACCAGGCAGCCCTTGCTCGCCCCGCCTTTGCCGGCCTTGCCGGCAGCCCCGGGTTTACCGGGTGCGCCGCCATCGAGGCGGACCACGATGCGCTCCTGCGGGAAGCTCTGCGGGACGCTCAGGCGGATTCGCCCTCCCGGTGCGCCGTCATGGCCATTGCCGCCGTCATCGCCATTGCCCCCCCGGGTGGCCTGCCCCCAGGTGCAGCCACCAGCCTGACCATTGGCGCCATCCAAGCCGACGTACCCCGGCGCACCGGCACCGCCTCGGGCGTCGATGGCCAGACGTTCAGCCGTGATCGCATCGAGTCTCAAATCCAGGTTGCGACCGGCGCGGGCGGCCCGTTCATAGGTGCCGGCCGCCCCTGTAGCGCTGAATTCGCTGCCTTCCTCCAATCGAGCGGCGCGCGCCTGAATCAGCAGTGGGCTTTCCGATGGGGCGATGGCGATCCGGGCATCGCGCCCCAGTTCCAATTGATCGATGTTCAATGCTTTCAGCGACGCGGGCAGCATCAAGGTGGCCGAGTTGGCCAGTTGCAGGCGCTCCAGGTGCACGGTTGCCGACTTGTTCGGCAGACGCAACATGGAGTTGGCAGCGACTTGCAGGCTTTCGGCCTGGGCCAGGGGAGCGACCAATGCGGCCAGCAACATCAATTTATGCATGGCGCGGAGCCTCCTGCGGACGCGGAATGGACATGACATGGAAGATACCCGTCAGCAGAATCTGCAGACGGTCGAACCAGCGATGGCTACGCCCGCGCAGGCTGCCATTGAAGAACAGCATTTCAAGGAAATGCAGGGTCAGCAACGTGATGCCGACTGCGTTGATCAGCAAATTGAGTGGCAGCGGTTGCGGCTTCAACAGATTGAACAACACCACCCACCAGAAAAGGACCGTCAGGGCCTTGCCAAGGCCCAGGATGAATTTCATACCCGCCCCTACTTATTTATTGTTATGCCGTCGCATCCCGTTCGAGCGGGGTGCGCAGCTAACAGTAGCGTCAATGCCAAGGTTTGCGCCAGCGGCATCAATTGAGGTGCAGTTCCACCCGTCTGTTGAGCGCGCGTCCCTCCTCGGTGTCGTTCTCAGTCACCGGTTCACTTTCTCCACTGCCCTGGCTGGTGACCTTGGCGGGTGCAACACCCTGGCCAATCAGGTATTCGGCCACGCTGCTGGCGCGGCGCTCGGACAATGCCTGGTTGTAGCTGTCCGCACCCACGCTGTCGGTATGGCCAACCACCTTGATGCGGTTCACCGCCGGTTCGTTGAGCCGGGGCACCAGGCTTTGCAGGCGCTGTTGGGCGGCGCTGGTGAGCTCGGCGGAGTCGAAAGCGAACATGACCTGCCCCTGATCATCCAGGGTGATCACCTCGGGCGTGGGCGCAGCTTCGCTGGCCGGAGCGGACGCTGGATACTGCGGTAATGGGCAACCCATGTGGTTGACGGGCGTGTTTGCCGGGGTATCGGGGCAGCGGTCGCGGCGATCGAACACGCCGTCTTCATCCTCGTCGCCATCCTGGGCATAGCAGATCAGGCCTCCGGCGATTGCGCCCAGGGCTCCACCTCCCGCGGCCCAGCCAGAGCTCTCGATCGCCCCCAGACCACCGCCTGCCAAGCCACCCAGCAGGCTGCAGACAGGCCAAGTCCTTTGATTGAGCGGCGCACTGCCATCACTGTGCGTAGCGCAGCCTGCGAGCAGGCTCGATGCCAGCAACAGCGGCAGTGCCGCCTTCGACATAACACTCATGGTGAATGCTCCTGTGTCATTGGCCGCAACCGGCTACACAGGAGTAAAGACGCGCCCGCGCCACTTCTCAAGACGCGGGCGCTGGCTGTCAACGCTGGATCTTGATCTCAGTGCGACGGTTCATGGCGCGGCCATCGGCCGTGGCATTATCGGCCACCGGCTGGGTCTCGCCGGCACCAACCACAGAGACGAAGCTGCTGCGCGGTACGCCTTGCTCGACCAGGTAATCCGTCACCGAGTGAGCACGACGCTCGGACAATTTCTGGTTGTAGCTGTCCGAGCCTACGCTGTCGGTGTGGCCAGTGACACTCAGCCGAGCGCTCGGCGCTTCCTGCTTCAGCCGCGCGGCGATGGTATTGAGTCGCTCTTTGTCCGCTGTCGTCAGGCGAGCGGAGTCGAACTCGAAGCGTACATCGCGAATGACGATGACTTCTTCTTTCTGGACCACGGCCTCCTGCACCACCGGAGCCGGTTCAGGTGGGCAACCATTGGCATCGACCTGCACGCCGCGCGGCGTGCCTGGACATTTGTCGCGGCTATCCGGCACACCATCGCCGTCTTCGTCACCATCGCCATGAACCCAGCAATAGCCGGCCGCCATGGTACCGCCCACCAACGCGCCCCAGCCAGCCCAGCTGGAGCTTTCTATAGCGCCCAAAGCGGCGCCGCCCACGCCCCCGACGGCAGCACACTTCGGCCAGTCGGTTTTCTGCAAACCTGCACAACCAGTCAACACACTGGTGAGCAGTACCAGGGGTATCGCTGTGCGTACTATGCTCATTTTGTTGCGTCTCCTAGGGGGAATCGGCATATGGCCGATCCTTGGGAGTAAAGACCGCGCAATCCATCCCTGCCAGCGATAAGCCACGACGCGGCCACATGCCTCTTTGCCCACAGCCGACAGCCCGCTAGTCTTGGACGACCAGAATGAGGATTGGCAATGACCGACGGTTTTTCCCAACGCACCCCGCAACAAGCCCTGGCGGCCCTGCTAGAGCGCTTCACCCCGCAACGTCTGCTGCTGGTCGGCACGCGTTTCCCGGCCTTGGAGGCCTTTGCCCAGGCGCATCCCCAGGTACGGATAGAAACCGCTGCCGCCGGCCCGCTACCTGCCGAACTTGCGGCCCAACGTTTCGACCTGGCTGTGCTGGTGGACTGCCTGGAGCACCTGCCCAAGCGTGTCGGTCTGGAGTTGCTGGGCGGTATTCGCAACCTCAATGCCAGTCGAGTGGCAGTGCTGGCCGACCTGTCGGTATGTGGCTGGCAAGACACCGACTTCTTTGCCTTGGCGCTGTCGGCAAGCGAGAAATTCCGCCGCGATGAACAGGTATTGAGCCTGTTCACCTATGATCTACATGACTACAAGCAGGTCCCCGACTGGCTCAACGCCAAGTTCTGGGCCAACCCTGAAAACTTTGGCAAGTACTGGTGGTGATGATGAGTGTCTCGGTTTGCCCTTGCGGCAGCGGCAACCTGCTCGATGCCTGCTGCGGGCATTACCATGCCGGCACCCCGGCGCCGGATGCACAGACGCTGATGCGTTCGCGCTACAGCGCCTATGTGCTGGGCCTGATCGACTACCTGGTGGCCACCACCCTGCCTGCCCAGCAGGCGGGCCTGGACCGCACGGCCATGGCTGCCTGGAGCGCCCAGAGCACCTGGCTGGGTCTGGAGGTGGAAAGTGCCGAGGTATTGGGTGGCCAGCCCGAGCACGGCTTCGTCACCTTCACGGCGCGCTGGCATGACCAGGAGGGTGACCACCAGCATCGCGAGCGTTCGGCGTTCGTACAGCATGACGGACGGTGGTACTTCATCGACCCGACCGTCGGGCTCAAGGCCGGACGCAACGACCCCTGCCCCTGCGCCAGCGGGCAGAAATTCAAGAAATGCTGCGCCAGTTACGTGGGTAGCTGAACATGCTCGCCCTGGCCCGCCTGTCCGTACTCAGTGCGTTGCTGATGTTGCTGGCGGGCTGTGCCGGCTGGTGGCGCAGCGATTGGCGCGATCCTCAAGTGCATCTGGTCAAGGTCGAGACCGTGAAGGCCAGGTTGCTTCAACAGGAGTTCGTGCTGCATGTGCGCATCGACAACCCGAATGACAGCCGCCTGTTCATCCGCAACCTCGATTACTCGGTGCGGCTCAACAACTTGCTACTGGTAGAAGATGAGGCCAGTTTGTGGCGCAGCGTCGGCGGCCATGCCCGGCGGACCTTCAAGATCACGGCTCGCACCAACCTGTGGGAACACCTCAAACCCTTGTCCAAGCTGCTCAAGAGTGGTGAGCCGCTGCATTACACCCTGCAGGGCGAGCTCAATACCGGGCTGCTCATCTTCCGAAGCCTGCACTTGTCGCGCAGTGGTGAGATAATGCCCGGCGATCTCAAACCGGAGTAACCCTGCAATGACTCAACAACCCCATGTTCATGGCCCGGACTGCAACCACGGTCACGATCATCATGACCACGATCACGGCCATGTACACGGTCCGCACTGCAACCATGGCCACCAGGAGCCGGTGCGCAATGCGCTCAAGGACGTCGGTCGCAACGACCCATGCCCATGCGGTAGCCAGAAGAAGTTCAAGAAGTGCCACGGTGCGTGAAGTACCGAGCAGGTCTTGGGTTTTCTAGCGCCGCCTAGAACGGCGGCATCGCGAGCGAGGCGCGCACTACAGTCATTCGACCGTGAACGAGGTGCGAAGGGATTGTAGGAGCGCGCCTTGCTCGCGATGCGTCGCGCCGGCACCTTTCGATCTCGAACCCGCTGAAAAATCTACCGGCATGCTACCTTAAGCGCCTTCCAACCCCCCGCCATACCTAGCAGGAGCCTTGTCATGGCCGCCCCCGCCTTTCCACCCTTCCGCCCGCGGCTCACGATGGCTGCCACGCTGCTCGGCATGCTCGGACTCGCCGGTTGCCAGATGGGCGGCTACCAAGACAGTGTCCCACCGACCACTGGCGTCCAGCCGCTCAAAGGCTTGGCACAGAATGTCACGGTTCGACGCAACGCCATGGGCGCGCCACTGATCGAAAGCAGCAACTTCCACGACGCACTGTTCAGCCTGGGCTACCTTCACGCTGGCGATCGCATCGAACAGATGCTGGCCATGCGCCTGCTCGCCCAAGGCCGCCTTGCCGAACTGGCCGGCAGCGATGCGCTGGACATCGACCGCCTGATGCGGGCCGCCAACCTCAAGCAAAGCTCGGCCCAACTGTATGCAGACGCCTCACCACGTCTGAAACGCTTCTTCGAAGTCTATGCACGCGGGGTCAATGCCTATCTTTTCCGCTACCGCGACAAACTTCCTGCCAACCTGGCCAACAGCGGCTACCGGCCGGAGTACTGGAAACCCGAAGACTCAGCCCTGATCTTCAGCCTGTACGCCTTCAGCCAGTCCGTGAACCTGCAGGAAGAACTGAGCGCCCTGACCCTGGCGCAGAAGGTCGGCAACGACAAGCTGCACTGGCTGTTGCCTGGCGCTGCGGACGAACCATTGGCCGAGGCCGAACTCGACAAGCTCAAAGGCCTGAACATTTCCAGTCAGCTACCGGGCCTGGCGCCCCTGACCGCGGCCAGTCAAAAGCTTGCCGACCTTGACTTGCTCGGCAGCCCAGGCTCGGCCAACCTGGCCCTGGGGCCGCAACGCAGCCGCAGTGGCAAGAGCCTGCTGGCCAGCGATAGCCGCGCAGCCTGGGCATTGACCCCAGTGCAGATCCACACTGGCAAGTATCAAGTCGCCGGCCTGTCGCTGCCCGGCCTGCCCATCGTGCTGGCAGGCTACAACGGCAAACTGGCCTGGAGCAGCAGCGCGGTCATGGCCGACAACCAGGACCTGTACATAGAGCAGCTGCGCCGCCAGGGCAACCAACTGAACTACCTGGCCGATGGCAAGTGGCAAGCTGCCCGCGCGCGCAGCGAAACCTTCTTCGTCCATGGCCAACGCCCGCTGCGCGAAATCATGTATGACACCCGCCACGGTACCCTGCTCGCCCAACCTGGCAACGCCACGCTGGGCTTGGCATTGAATCTGCCACAGCTCAAGGGCGACCGCAGTCTCGACGCGCTGTTCGACCTGACCCGCGCGCCTTCGGTGGAACGCGCCTTCGACAACACCCGCGAGGTCACAGCCGTCGCTCTGAACTTCGTCTTCGCCGAAGCGGAGCACATCGGCTGGCAGGTCAGCGGTCGATACCCGAACCGCCGCGAAGGTCAGGGCCTGCTGCCATCGCCCGGCTGGGACGGACGCTACGACTGGGACGGCTTCGCCGATCCGATGCTGCACCCCTACGACCAGGACCCACCCGCCGGCTGGCTTGGCCACGCCAACCAGCGCAGTCAGCCACGCGGTTATGGCATGCAACTGTCCAACACCTGGTATTACCCAGAGCGCGCCGAACGCCTCGCTCAGCTGGCCGGCAATGGTCGCCATGACAGCCGCAGCCTGATGGCGCTGCAAAACGACCAGGTCACGCTGCTGGCCGACAAGCTCAAGCAGATGTTCGACGCGCCAGGCATGGCCCAACCACTCAAGCAGGCCATCGACGCCCTGCCCGCTGGTCAGCGCGAGAAAGCCCGCGATGCCCTGGCGCGGCTCAAGGCATTCGATGGCCGCCTGAGCCCGGTATCGGCCGATGCGGCGCTGTATGAACTGTTCCTTCAGGAAGCTGCCCGGCAGACCTTCCTCGACGACCTCGGCCCGGAATCCAGCGCCGTCTGGCACGCCTTCGTCGGCAATGCGCGGTTGTCTTACTCGGCCCAGGCCGATCACCTCTTGGGACGCGAAGACAGCCCGTTCTGGGACGATCGCAACACCCCGCAAAAAGAAGACAAACCGGCCATTCTCGCGCGCAGCCTGGCGGCGGCGGTGGATGCCGGTATAGCGCAACTGGGTGCGGACCGTCGCGCCTGGCAGTGGGGCAAACTGCACCAGTATCGCTGGCCAGGCACGGCCTACCATGGCCTGGGCGATGCTCTCAGCCGCCCGCCGCTGGCCGCCGGAGGCGACTTCAGCACCTTGGCGCTGACGCCTTACGCCTGGGGTAACGACTTCGATACCCGGCTTCCGGCGTCTGCCCGCCTGATCGTCGACTTTGGCCAGGCCGAACCGCTGCAGGTGCTGACCAGCAATGGGCAATCCGGCAACCCGGCCAGCAGGCATTACAGTGACGGCCTGGACGCTTGGTTCAAAGGTCGATTCACCAGCCTGCCAATGCAACCGCAGAACTTCGCCCGGGTGTACGGCAACCAACGTCTGACGCTGGTCCCTGGCAAGTAGATGGATCACGCGGTGGCGTCCAGGACAGGCGCAACCGCGCAGTTTATGCTTCTATTTTTGTGCCGACCCGTGTCGCAGACCGTTTTCGCCACGTAGCCAGGACCACCATGCACCACTCGACCCATGACCTGCTTTCCCCGGTGCCGGGGATCACTCGCCAGTTGCACAGTTTCCACTTCGGCCCCCGCGGTAGCACCAAGGTGTATATCCAGGCCTCGCTGCATGCCGACGAGCTGCCGGGCATGTTGGTGGCCTGGCACCTCAAGCGTCGGCTGGCCGAACTGGAACAGCAAGGCCGCCTGCGCAGCGAGATCATTCTGGTGCCGGTGGCCAACCCGGTCGGCCTGGAACAGGTGCTGCTGGACGCCCCGCTGGGGCGCTTCGAGCTGCAAAGTGGCGAGAATTTCAACCGCAAGTTCGTCGACCTGTCGGACAGCATCGGCGACCAGGTCGAACAACACCTGAGCCAGGATCCTGCGCACAATGTCGCGCTGATCCGCGAATACCTGCGCCGGGGTTTGGACGCACATCCGGCGCAAACGCCCCTGCAGTCATTGCGACTGACCCTGCAGCGCCTGGCCTGCGATGCCGATCTGGTGCTGGACCTGCATTGCGACTTCGAAGCGGTCGAACATCTGTACACCACCCCGGAAGCCTGGCCGCAGGTCGAGCCTCTGGCCCGTTACCTGGGAGCGCAGGCCAGCCTGCTGGCAACCGACTCCGGGGGCCAGTCATTCGATGAATGCTTCAGCCTGGTCTGGTGGCAATTGCAACAACGCTTCGGCAAGCGCTATCCGATTCCACTGGGCAATTGCTCGGTCACCGTCGAATTGCGCGGGCAAGCCGACGTCAGCCATGAACTGGCCAGCAAGGATTGCCAGGCCATTCTCGACTACCTGACCTACAAAGGGGTTGTCGAAGGTGCCTGCGCGCCGCTGCCGGCCTTGCCCCGCCCGGCCACTCCCCTGGCGGCCGTTGAACCGGTACACACCCCGCTGGGCGGGCTACTGGTGTACCACGCCAAACCGGGAGAGCATGTGCAAGCGGGCCAATTGATCGCAGAAGTCATCGACCCGCTCAATGACCGGGTCACGCCGATCCGCAACAGTCAGCCGGGGCTGCTGTACGCCCGCAGTGTGCGGCGTATGACAACCGCCGGCATGGTTATCGCCCATGTCGCGGGGGAACAGGTGGTGCGCAGCGGCTACCTGCTGGCCAACTGAGCACGCTCAGGCAGCCGGGTGTCAGGCCACGGGGGAAGGCGGTGGCTCGTCGGGCAAGGTTGGCTCGCCGGGCTCCATGGGTTGGCCTTCACCAGGGTCGGGCGGCTGCGGAGTATCAGGGTCGGGCTGATGCGGCACACCGCCCGCCTGCATCGGCAGCGGGTGCGCCAGCAATGACCACGCCAGCAGGCCGATCTGATTAGGCTCAAGCACAGCCAGCTTCGCACTGATCGCGGGATGGAGTTTCATTGACAGCTCCTGAGCAGAGCCGATGCGCCTCACGCGCATCGGCACGGTTACCTCGTTGGAGTGCCAAAGGCGCAAGGAATTCCCCGCGCTCGTCGACTCAGGTACGCGGCAGGGTGACGCCGCGCTGACCTTGGTATTTGCCGCCGCGGTCCTTGTAGGACACTTCACATTCTTCGTCGGACTCGAGGAACAGCATCTGCGCCACACCCTCGTTGGCATAGATTTTCGCCGGCAGGGTAGTGGTGTTGGAGAATTCCAGGGTCACGTGCCCTTCCCACTCAGGCTCGAGCGGGGTGACGTTGACGATGATGCCGCAACGGGCGTAGGTGCTTTTGCCCAGGCAGATGGTCAGTACGTTGCGTGGAATACGGAAATACTCGACCGTGCGCGCCAGGGCAAAGGAGTTTGGCGGGATGATGCAGACATCGCTCTTGACGTCGACGAAGCTACCGGCATCGAAGTTCTTCGGGTCGACCGTGGCCGAGTTGATGTTGGTGAACACCTTGAATTCGTCGGCACAGCGCACGTCGTAGCCGTAGCTGGAGACGCCGAAGGAAATCACCCGGCTGTCCTGCTCGCCGCGCACCTGGCGCTCGACGAACGGTTCGATCATGCCGTGTTCCTGCGCCATGCGGCGAATCCACTTGTCCGATTTGATGCTCATGGCGGGGGTGTCCTGAAGGGTTGCGAGGTGAAAATCGAGATGCGCATCTTACCGGTCCACGCGCTCAGGTTAAAGTTCCATGCCGCACCCCGCGCCAGACGGGGCCTACGGTGGCCGTCGATCTGAATTTCGACAAAGGCCATCTTGGTGATTGGCAGGTCGTGGAAAGTGGGTTAAGGTGACGCCACTGTGCTGCACGTGACACCGAGAATCTCTAGTTTGATGCACGATTCCTATCGACCCATCGCTGAATTTTCTGCTCTCTTTGCGCTCAGTCCCGGCCAGGGTTTTTCCTGACCGTAATCAACTTTGTCCAAGGAGACAGAAACATGTCCAACCGTCAATCCGGTGTTGTTAAGTGGTTCAACGATGAGAAGGGCTACGGCTTCATCACCCCTCAGTCGGGCGACGACCTGTTCGTGCACTTCAAAGCCATCCAAGCTGACGGCTTCAAAACCCTGAAAGAAGGCCAGGCTGTTACTTTCGTCGCTACCCGCGGCCAGAAAGGCATGCAGGCTGAAGAAGTTCAGATCGCCTAAGTCGATCTCGCTTCCTCGCTTTCAAAAAAACCCGCCATCTGGCGGGTTTTTTTATGCCTGGATCACACTGCTACTGCAGTGATCGGAAAATCGTCGCGGTGCTTTCAGGCGCTGGCGCGCTGCTTGGTGGTGGCCGCGTCGGTGATCGCCGGCAAACCGGCGCCTGCCGCGCAGCCTCCTGAGCGAACCTCAGTCTTCGCTGATGGTGATGCTCGGCATCGCCGGTGCAGCCGCTTCCTGCAGCACGATCCGCGCGCCCACCTGGCGAGCCAGCTCTTGATAAACCATGGCGATCTGGCTTTCCGGCTCGGCGATGGCCGTCGGCTTGCCGTTGTCTGCCTGTTCGCGAATCAGCATCGACAACGGCAACGAGGCCAGCAGGTCGACACCGTACTGCGCAGCCAGTTTCTCACCGCCGCCCTCACCGAACAGGTGCTCGGCGTGGCCGCAGTTCGAGCAAATGTGCACGGCCATGTTTTCCACCACACCCAATACCGGGATGTTCACCTTGCGGAACATTTCCACGCCTTTCCTGGCGTCCAGCAACGCCAGGTCCTGAGGTGTGGTGACGATCACTGAACCGGCCACCGGCACCTTCTGAGCCAGGGTCAGCTGGATGTCGCCCGTGCCGGGCGGCATGTCGATCACCAGGTAGTCAAGGTCGTCCCAGGCGGTCTGGGTCACCAGTTGCAACAGCGCGCCGGAGACCATCGGGCCACGCCAGACCATCGGTGTGTTGTCGTCGGTCAGGAACGCCATGGACATGACTTCCACACCATGGGCCTTGATCGGTACGAACCACTTCTGCTCGCGGATCTGCGGGCGCGTACCTTCGGCGATACCGAACATCACACCTTGGCTCGGGCCATAGATGTCGGCATCCAGAATGCCCACTCGGGCGCCTTCACGGGCCAGTGCCAGGGCCAGGTTGGCCGCGGTGGTCGACTTGCCTACCCCGCCCTTGCCGGACGCCACGGCGATGATGTTCTTGACATTGGCCATGGCCGGCACCTGGGCCTGGGCTTTGTGCGCAGCCACCACGCAGTCGATCGACACTTGGGCCGAGGTGACGCCGTCGAGGTTCTCAATCGCTGTCTGCAGCACCTGGGCCCAGCCATTCTTGAACAGGCCAGCGGCATACCCCAACTGCAACTGCACGCTGACCTGGCCGCCCTGGATGTCGATGGCCCGCACGCAGCCGGCGCTCACGGGGTCCAGGTTCAGATACGGGTCGGTGTACTGGCGAAGCACGCCTTCGACGGCGGCACGGGTGACGGCACTCATGGAGGCTCCCATTGGCAAACGAAAGTGAAACAGGCGCTTATCCTAACCCGTCAATCGTCAGTAGATGCGTCCTTAGGGTGAAATATATTTCCCAGCCCTTTATAGTTGCCGATCACCCTTGTTTTTACCCGAGCCAGATAAGTAGCCGAGCCAACATGTCCGAGCCACGCCAGATTCTCGTCACCAGCGCCCTGCCCTATGCCAATGGATCCATCCACCTTGGCCATATGCTCGAGTACATCCAGACGGACATGTGGGTTCGCTTCCAGAAACTGCGTGGCAACCAGTGCATCTATGTCTGCGCCGACGACGCCCACGGCTCGGCCATCATGTTGCGCGCCGAGAAGGAAGGCATCACGCCTGAGCAACTGATCGCCAACGTCCAGGCCGAACACAGCAGCGACTTCGCCGATTTCCTGGTGGACTTCGATAACTTCCACTCCACCCACTGCGAAGAAAACCGCGAGCTGTCCAGCATGATCTACACGCGCCTGCGTGATGCCGGACACATTGCCACCCGTTCGGTCACCCAGTACTTCGACCCAGAGAAGGGCATGTTCCTGGCTGACCGCTTCATCAAGGGCACCTGCCCCAAGTGCGCGGCCGAAGATCAGTACGGTGACAACTGCGAGAAGTGCGGTGCCACCTACGCGCCGACCGAGTTGAAGAACCCCAAGTCGGCCATCTCGGGGGCGACCCCGGTCTTGCGCGACTCGCAGCACTTCTTCTTCAAGCTCCCCGACTTCCAGGCCATGCTGCAGCAGTGGACCCGCAGCGGCACCTTGCAGGACGCAGTGGCCAACAAGCTCGCCGAATGGCTGGACGCCGGCCTGCAGGAGTGGGACATCTCCCGTGATGCGCCGTACTTCGGCTTCGAGATCCCAGGCGAGCCGGGCAAGTACTTCTATGTCTGGCTGGACGCGCCGATCGGCTACATGGCCAGCTTCAAGAACCTCTGCGCACGCCGTCCGGAGCTTGACTTCGACGCATTCTGGAAAGAAGACTCCAAGGCCGAGCTGTACCACTTCATCGGCAAGGACATCGTCAACTTCCACGCCCTGTTCTGGCCAGCGATGCTCGAAGGTTCGGGGTTCCGCAAGCCAACCGGCATCAACGTGCACGGCTACCTGACCGTCAACGGCGCGAAAATGTCCAAGTCGCGCGGCACCTTCATCAAAGCGCGCACCTATCTGGACCACCTGCAGCCCGAATACCTGCGCTACTACTATGCCTCCAAGCTGGGACGTGGCGTCGACGACCTGGACCTGAACCTCGAAGACTTCGTGCAGAAGGTCAACTCCGACCTGGTCGGCAAGGTGGTCAACATCGCCAGCCGTTGCGCAGGCTTCATTCACAAGGGCAATGACGGCGTGATGGTTGCCGGCGACGCCGCACCCGAGCTGACCGAAGCGTTCCTGGCGGCGGCGCCATCGATCGCCGAAGCCTACGAAGGTCGCGACTTTGGTCGGGCCATGCGCGAAATCATGGCACTGGCCGACCGCGCCAACGCCTGGATCGCCGACAAGGCGCCGTGGTCGCTGGCCAAGCAGGAAGGCAAGCAGGATGAAGTCCAGGCTATCTGCGCCCAGGGCATCAACCTGTTCCGTCAGTTGGTGATCTTCCTCAAACCGGTACTGCCGGTACTGGCCGCCGATGCCGAGGCGTTCCTCAACGTCGCCCCGCTGTCCTGGAATGACCACCTGTTGCGCCTGGAAAATCACAAGCTCAACCCATTCAAGGCGCTGATGAGCCGCATCGAACCTGCCAAGGTCGAAGCCATGGTCGCCGCCAGCAAGGAAGACCTGCTGGCCGCCGAAGCCAAGGCCCCTGCTGGCAACGGCGAACTGGCCAAGGACCCACTGTCGGCCGAAATCGAGTTCGACACCTTCGCCGCCGTCGACCTGCGCGTGGCGCTGATCGTCAAGGCCGAATCGGTTGAAGGCGCAGACAAGCTGCTGCGCCTGACACTGGACATCGGTGACGAACAACGCAACGTGTTCTCGGGCATCAAGTCGGCCTACCCTGACCCATCGAAGCTGGAAGGCCGCCTGACCATGATGGTTGCCAACCTCAAGCCGCGCAAAATGCGCTTCGGCGTTTCCGAAGGCATGGTCATGGCGGCAGGCCCTGGTGGTGAAGAAATCTACCTGCTCAGCCCCGACAGTGGTGCCAAGCCAGGCCAACGCATCAAGTAACGCCCCAGCCCCGGCTCAACCGCCGGGGCATTTGCATCCACGGCCGACATTTCCCGGCTATCGTCATCCCATGAACGACTACATGCTGGTTCTGGTCAGCGCTGCACTGATCAGCTTCCTGACCCTTCAACGCCAGCCCGCTTCGCGGCTGCACGTGCATGTGCTTGGCATGGCGTGCGCATTGGCGATCTTACTGGGAGTGACTGGCGGGCAATTGCTGGTGCGCGTACTGCTGGTGCCCTGGCAACTGCAGGATCTGCAACTGTTGCTGCTACTTCCATGGCTCGCGCTGGTGAGTTGGGCGGTGCAATGGGTACTGGCAAAGTTACGGCCAGACTGGCCTGTTACCGCGCTAACGGCGCTCATGCCAGCCGGGGCTCCACTGCTAGGCTTGTCGGTACAAGCGACGGCCGAAGGCCAGGGCGCACTGGTGGTCACCACCAGCGCGCTACTGACTGGCCTTGGCTTCTGGCTGGCACTGGCGCTGTTCAACGACCTGCGCCAGCGCACCGAACAGGCCGACATCCCGGTCAGCCTGCGGGGCTTGCCCATCGACTTGCTCGGCGCCGGGATCATGGCGATGGCGTTCTCCGGCCTGAACGGATTATTCACACAATGAGTCTGATACAACGCATCGACGCCCTGCTACCGCAAACCCAATGCGGTAAATGCGGCCACCCAGGCTGTCGGCCCTATGCCGAAGGTCTTGCCGCGGGCGAAGCGATCAATAAATGTCCGCCAGGCGGCAGCGAAACCATCCAGGCCCTGGCCTCCTTGCTGGACCTCCCGGTGATCGCGCCTGACCCACAGCGTGGCAGCGCGCCACCGCAGGTGGCGTTCATACGCGAAGCGGAGTGCATCGGCTGCACCAAGTGCATCCAGGCCTGTCCAGTCGATGCCATAGTCGGGGCGGCCAAGCTGATGCACACCGTGATCGCCGCCGAGTGCACCGGCTGCGACCTGTGCCTGGCCCCGTGCCCGGTCGACTGCATCGACATGCTCCCCGTACCGCCCGATGTCGTACCGGTAGTCGGTGGCTTGGCCCATACCCCCAGGCAGTTGCAGGACCGCCAGCGGCGTCGCGATCAGGCGCGTCATCGCCATGAACAGCGCGCGATCCGCCTGCTGCGCGATGAAGCCCGCCGCGAAGCCCAGCGTGCGGCACGCCATACAGCCAAAGCCGCGAGCGCACCTGACAGCACACTAAGGGCGTCCGACCCGATCAAGGCGGCCATGGAACGGGTACAAGCCCAGCAAGCCTCCAACAATGATGCGGCACTCAAACAGGCCAAGATTGCCGCAGCCATGAGCCGGGCGCAGCTGAGCAAGGCCCGAACCGCGCTTGGCGCAACGCCCAGCGACGACCAGCTCGCCCAACTGCAAACGTTGCAAGCTGCCGCTGACCAGGCCCAGCAACACCTCGATGCGCTTCAGGCAGGTCCTGGAAATGGCAGCGCCTGAGCCGCGAATGCGCAACGCCATGGGGCTGGTGCTGCTGGCCTGCGTGCCTGGCCTGTTGGCACTGTTCTGGCTGCACGGCTGGGGCCTATTGTTGAGCTTGCTGTTGTGCTGCGGCGCAGCCCTGGCCTGTGAAGCATCGCTGCTGGCATTGCGCGACCAGCCCGTCGCCGAGACGCTGGCCGATGGCAGTGCACTGGTGACCGCAGTGCTGCTGACTGCCGCCCTGCCGACCCACGCGCCCTGGTGGATTCCGGTGATCGCCGCCAGCGCCGCCATTGGTATTGGCAAGCAAGCCTTTGGGGGTGTGGGCCGCAATCTGTTCAACCCGGCCATGGTCGGCTACGCCTTGGTACTGCTGTGCTTCCCGCTGCACATGAACCATTGGCCGGGGCAGTCGCCCGGCCTTCTGGACAGCCTGCAACAGGTGTTGGCCAACGAGCCCATCGATGCCTGGGCACAACCGACCATCCTCGACGGCCTGCGCCACAACCGCAGCCTGACCATCGACGAACTGTTCGCCCAACATCCAGGTTTCGGCACCCTTGGCGGGCGCGGCATCGAGTGGGTCAACCTGACGTTCCTGCTCACAGGCCTCGTGCTCATGCAGCGCAAGGTGTTCGGCTGGCAGACGCCGACGGGGTTGCTCGCGGGGCTTGCGCTGTTCAGCTTGCTGGGCTGGAACGGCTCGGGCTCGGACTCCCATGGCTCACCCTTGCTTCACCTGTTCTCCGGGTCGACCATGCTGGCGGCTTTCTTCATTGCCACCGAACCTGTCTCCGGCCCCAAGAGCGACTTGGCCAAGTTGCTGTTCGGGTTCGGTGCGGGCCTGTTGATCTACCTTATCCGCACGTGGGGCAGTTACCCTGATGGCACCGCCTTTGCCATCCTGCTGATGAACCTTACCGTCCCCTGCCTTGAGCGTCTTGCCTTGCGACGCACGCAGGCCTCGCCGTGAACCGCCTCAACGCCTCGACAGCCTGGCTGATCGCCATTGGGGGACTGGCCGTGTCAGCCACACTGGCCTGGCACCACTGGACTCAACCCGCGATCACCCAAGCCGAGCAAGCATTGAAGGAACGTCAACTGCTCGTCATCCTGCCCGCAGGCAGCTATGACAACCGTCCGCTGGCCGCCGCGTTGCAGGTACCCGAAGCCGAGCAGCCGCACAGCCGTATCATCGCGGCCTACCGGGCGACGCTCGGCACGAGGTTGACGGCTATCATCTTGCTCAGCGAGACCCAAGGCTATTCCGGCGTCATCCAGCTGAGCATCGCCATCGCCCCCGACGGGCGCTTGATTGGCAGCCAGGTACTCGAACAACAGGAAAGCCCTGGACTGGGCGCGCGAATCATCGACCCGCAAGTGGATTGGCTGGCACAGTTTGCCAACCGGCAGTTGAAGGACCGCTGGGCGCTCAAGCGCGACCACGGAGATTTCGACCAGTTGGCGGGCGCCACGGTCACCTCGCGGGCAGTGATCGCAGCGTTGCAGGACGCCTTAAGTTACTTCGACAAGCATCGGCAAACGCTGCTCGAGGACGCTGTTCATGAATAACTATTTCTGGCTGGCTGCCAGCCTGCTCCCCGTGCTCGGGGCTACCCGCACGTTGACCCAAGGCGCCTGCATCGCGCTGTGTATGCTGGGCTTGACGCTCGCTCACCAGGCATTGCTGGCGCCTCTGCGCTGCCGGCTCAGCGCAGCGGCGTACCAGCTGGCAAGCCTGCTACTGATCGCTGCCCTTACCAGTTGCCTGCAGCTTGGCCTGCGTGCCTGGGCCTTGCCGATTGCCCAGTCGCTGGGCTTCTACCCGGTGCTGTTGTGCCTTGCGTGCATCGCGTGGGACAACTTGTTGCCAATGGAGGGGCGTTGGCGACAGTGGGTATGGCAACTGAGCGGTATGGTTATGATCTGCACACTCTTGGGCGCCACCCGCCAATGGCTGAGTGAAGGCCTGAACCTGCATCTGGCCAGCCTTGCCCCAGGCGCCCTGCTGATACTCGGCATGCTGTTGGCCTTGTACAATCGCCTTCGCCCAACCCTGCCCTTAACGCCGAAGGAAAGCGTCGCCCCATGAATGCCGCAAAACGCCTGGAAATCTTCCGCAGGCTGCACGAAGACAATCCGGACCCGAAGACCGAGCTGGCCTACACCACACCGTTCGAACTGCTGGTAGCCGTGACCCTCTCGGCTCAAGCCACCGACGTTGGCGTCAACAAGGCCACGGCGCGGCTATTTCCCGTGGCCAACACGCCAGAAGCCATCTATGCCCTGGGCGTTGAGGGGCTGAGCGAATACATCAAGACCATCGGGCTCTACAACAGCAAGGCCAAGAACGTCATCGAAGCCTGCCGCCTGTTGATCGAGCGCCACGGCAGCCAGGTCCCGGAAACGCGCGAGGCCCTGGAAGCCCTGCCGGGTGTGGGCCGCAAGACAGCCAACGTGGTCCTCAATACTGCCTTCCGGCAACCCACCATGGCGGTCGATACGCATATTTTCCGGGTCAGCAACCGCACCGGCATCGCGCCCGGCAAGACAGTGCTGGAAGTGGAAAAGAAACTGATCAAGTTCGTGCCCAAGGATTACCTGCTCGATGCCCACCACTGGCTCATTCTGCATGGGCGCTATGTGTGTCAGGCGCGCAAGCCGCGTTGCGGAAGCTGTCGGATCGAAGACCTTTGCGAGTACAAGCACAAGACTTCGGACGATTGAGTCGATAGCAAAAAACGGGGGCTGACGATTGAAAAAATCTTTTTTACCGGGCTCAGCTTTCTCGTTATAAGGACCGCCAATGGCCCTTTGGCTTGGAGCGACTCAATGAGCACCGATAAAGACGACGACCTGTCCATCGAAGATGAATTTGCTACCGCCGACGACGAAGCGGAACCTCAGGTAGAAACCGCGAAGACCAACCTGAGCAAACGCCGCACCATTGACAACCTGCTGGAAGAGCGACGCCTGCAAAAGCAGTTGGCCGATTTCGACTACGACCTGTAGTCCCCCGGAAGGCCTCCCTGGTGGAGGCCTTCCGCTTCATGGCACTCAGGTCAAGCCATGCCGTTGGGCAAGCTCGATCAGGTCAACCAACGACCGGGCATTGAGCTTGAGCAACAATCGAGTCTTGTAGGTACTGACCGTCTTGTTGCTGAGGAACATGCTTTCGGCAATCTCCTTGTTTGACTTGCCGCGTGTCAGTTGCTGCAGCACCATCATTTCCCGGGCGGATAAACGCTCGACCATTTCGCTCTCGGTCGCGCCGCCTCCCCTTCCTCGCGACGGGTGCAACGCTTGGTTCGGGAAATAACTGTAACCCGACAGCACGGCCTTGATCGCACTGAGCAACTCGGTGAGCTCCTGCTGTTTGCACACGTACCCCGAAGCCCCCGCCTGCATGCAACGCATCGAGAAGTGGCCTGGTGCCTGTGAGGTCAGCACCAGAACTCGGCTTCCCGGACTGGCCGAGGCCATGCGGGCGATCACCTCGAGCCCATCGAGTTTCGGGATACCGATATCCAGCACCACGATGTCCGGTAGGTGTTCTCGCGTCAGTTGCAAGGCGGCCACGCCGTTATCGGTTTCGGCGACCACATCGTAGCCGTGCCGCTCCATCAGCATGCGTACGGCCAAACGTATGACCGGATGGTCATCCACGATAAGCACTTTATTCATGCGAAATCCATTCATTATTTTCGTTGACGCGCCAAGATAACCGAGCAGAACAACTCTTGCGTTACGATTTTCCGCTCGAATACGCGAATAGATGGAACTTACAGCAATTGGAGAAATTTCCTACAAGTTGGTTGTACTTTCACTCAACTTCTTCGTATCACAAATTACCTGCGCTGCTTCGGAATTGAACAGTTGAAACTATCCGCACGACTTGAGTGAAACTTCGCTGCGCGGATGCAAGCGAAACTTATCGTCGTCAGGTTGAACGGCAGGTGGCTTCAAGCGTGGAAAGTCCCACTCTTTAGTTGATTGACTTAGTGCGGTATTGAGAAGAAAACAGCAGGAGACCACCCTCATGCCCAACGCTCAACCTGTCGCGCCGCTGACCATAATCGCTGTCTTCGCGGGCATCATCGAAGCCTCCGCGCTGGCCACCCTGCCCTTCCTCAGCGAGGACAGTCAAACCCTGTACACCTGGTTCCTCGTCGCCTTTCCGTTCTTCCTCACCGCGTTGTTCTTTCTCACGTTGAACTTCAACTACAAGTCCTTCTACGTGCCCGACACCGCCCTTGGCGAAACAGCCACTCATGCGATGAGCCCACTGAGCCCGAGCCAGGTTTTCACGCCCACTCCAGTAACAGTGATGTTCCATGGACCCCATGCGCAGTCGACGCTACGCCAGCAAGTGCTCGAAGCGCTGGAGTATCCCAACGACACCGAGCGCAGCTGGTTGTTTCTGGACCTGGAAAAACATCAGTCCATCAACCTGACTCTAGGACCACTTCCTAAGCACACGGCGGCACTTGCGCCTTGAAGTGCTGCGGCGCGATTAACGCAAAAAAAACCCCGGCCGAAGCCGAGGTTTTGGTGCAGCTCAAGGCAGCAGTTAAAGCATCGAACGGCCTTTGTTGGCAGCAATGCGCATGCGCAGCGCATTGAGCTTGATGAAGCCCGCAGCATCGGCCTGGTTGTAGGCGCCGCCATCTTCCTCGAAGGTCGCGATGTTGGCATCGAACAGCGAGTCATCCGACTTGCGGCCGACAACGATGACGTTGCCCTTGTACAGTTTCAGGCGTACGACGCCGTTCACGTTGACCTGGGAAGCGTCGATCATCTGCTGCAGCATCAGACGCTCCGGGCTCCACCAGTAGCCGGTGTAGATCAGGCTGGCATACTTCGGCATCAGCTCGTCTTTGAGGTGGGCAACTTCGCGGTCTAGGGTGATCGACTCGATGGCGCGGTGAGCCTTGAGCATGATGGTGCCGCCCGGGGTCTCGTAGCAGCCACGGGACTTCATGCCGACGTAACGGTTCTCGACGATGTCCAGACGGCCGATACCGTTGGCGCCGCCGATGCGGTTCAGGTCTGCCAGGACGGTGGCCGGGGACTTCTCGACGCCGTCGATGGCGACGATATCACCGTTGCGGTAGGTCAGCTCGATGTAGGTCGGGGTGTCGGGGGCTTTCTCCGGAGAGACGCTCCAACGCCACATGTCTTCTTCGTGCTCGGTCCAGGTATCTTCCAGTACGCCGCCTTCATAGGAGATGTGCAGCAGGTTGGCATCCATCGAGTACGGCGATTTCTTCTTGCCGTGACGCTCGATCGGAATACCGTGCTTCTCGGCGTAGTCCATCAGTTTTTCGCGGGACAGCAGGTCCCATTCGCGCCACGGGGCGATGACCTTGACGCCCGGCTTGAGTGCGTAAGCACCCAGCTCGAAACGAACCTGGTCGTTACCCTTGCCGGTCGCGCCATGGGAAATGGCATCGGCGCCAGTTTCGTTGGCGATTTCGATCAAACGCTTGGCGATCAGCGGACGGGCGATGGAAGTACCCAGCAGGTACTCGCCTTCATAGACGGTGTTGGCGCGGAACATCGGGAAGACGAAATCACGCACGAACTCTTCGCGCAGATCGTCGATGTAGATCTCTTTAACGCCCATTGCCTGGGCCTTGGCACGAGCCGGCTCGACCTCTTCGCCCTGACCGAGGTCAGCGGTGAAGGTCACCACTTCGCAGTTGTAGGTGTCCTGCAGCCACTTGAGAATCACCGAAGTATCAAGGCCGCCGGAATACGCCAGTACGACCTTTTTTACGTCCGCCATGCCATCACTCCACGGGGTTGTACGGAAAGCCACCGATTCTAACGGTGTTGTGGCCAAATTTACAGTGGGGCGACAGCTTGTGATGACAAAGCGACAGGAACTGTCGATAGCGCGACTCCCTGTCGCGGGGAATCAGGATTTTGCCGCGGGTGCCCGGGCGGCCGGGGCCGGTGCTGTGGCGGCCGGTGCCGCGGCAGGTTGCGCGGCCGGCTGCTCGACGGGCGCCTCCACAGGCTTCTCGACTGCCGCGACGCGGTCCAGTTCGATATTGACCCGGCGGTTGCGCGCACGGTTGGCAGGGGTGTTGTTTTTCACCAGCGGGTAGCGTTCGCCGTGGAAGCGCACGACGATCTGCTCCTCCGGTATACCGTTGGCCTTGAGGTAGTCGGCCACGGCCAGCGCCCGGCGGCGCGAGCTGTCACGATTGGTCAGGCGGTTGCCGCTGTTGTCGGAGTGGCCGTTGAGCTCGATATGGTTGACCGTCGGATCGGCCTTCAGATACTCGAGAATCACATCCAGACGTGCCTTGGCCGAGGCATCCAGCTCGATGCCACCCCCTGGGAAACCCACCTGGGTCTGGCGGACCTGATCGAAGTTCATTGCCAACAGCTTGCCCGCACACGCCTGGTAGTCGCCGTAGGCTTTGGCAAAGCTCACCGGCAGCACACGCACCTCCATGGCTCGCCCGCCCTCGCCCGTGTATGCGCGCACCACCGTGCTACGTCCGTCGAGCAGACCGTTGATCAAGCGGCTGGCTTGGCCCTGGGAAGAACTGAACAGCACGCCGGTGCGCGCCATACGGACCGCCCCCAGGTTGATGTCGGCCCGTCCAGGCTGCCATGGCGCCGCCGCTGCCAGCAGCGTCGCGGAACCTGCGCCCAGGGCATTGGTGTCCGAACGCAACCTGAAGACCGGTTGCTCGCCAGCCCGGCGCACGAACTCACCGCTGCCAAAACCGTCGATCGGCTGGACAAGACGGCATTCGAACTGATCACCCTCGACTTTCCAGGCGATGTTCTCCATGCGGGTCTGGAAGGTCAGCGCACCAGCCGGCAGGCTGGCGAACAGGGTCAACAGGGCTAGGTAACGCTGGCGCACGGGCGGCTCCACTATTTCTGACGGCTTACCTTGAGGCTATCGGGCGCCGACCGGAAAACTTGATAGCCGTGCTCGTCCCTGGGTTTTCCGGTAGCATTGGGGCTTGAGTTCGACCCGCCTGGAATCCCCAATGTCCGATCGCCTGACCCTCCTGCGCCCCGACGACTGGCACATCCATCTGCGCGATGGTGCCGTCCTGCCCCATACCGTTGGCGACGTGGCGCGCACTTTCGCCCGCGCTATCATCATGCCCAACCTGGTTCCGCCGGTACGCAACGCCGTCGAGGCGGGCGCCTACCGTGAGCGCATCCTGGCCGCACGTCCGGCCGGCAGCCGCTTCGAGCCACTGATGGTGCTGTACCTCACCGACCGCACCAGCCCCGAGGACATCCGCGCGGCCAAGGCCAGCGGCTTCGTTTACGCCGCCAAGCTATACCCCGCTGGCGCGACCACCAACTCCGATTCCGGCGTGACCAGCATCGACAACATCTTCCCCGCCATCGAGGCGCTGGCTGAAGTTGGCATGCCTCTGCTGGTACACGGTGAGGTGACCCGTAGCGAGATCGATGTATTCGACCGCGAGAAGCGCTTCATCGACGAGCACATGCGCCGCGTCGTCGAACGTTTCCCGACCCTGAAGGTGGTATTCGAACACATCACCACCAGCGATGCCGCGCAGTTCGTCACCGAGGCTCCGGCCAACGTCGGCGCCACCATCACCGCGCAGCACCTGCTGTACAACCGTAACCACATGCTGGTCGGCGGTATTCGCCCGCACTTCTACTGCCTGCCGATCCTCAAGCGCAACACCCACCAGGTCGCCTTGCTGGACGCCGCCACCAGCGGCAATCCGAAGTTCTTCCTCGGCACCGACTCGGCACCTCATGCCAAGCATGCCAAGGAAGCTGCCTGCGGTTGCGCCGGTTGCTACACCGCCTATGCGGCCATCGAGATGTACGCCGAGGCTTTCGAGCAGCGTAACGCGCTCGACAAGCTGGAAGGCTTCGCCAGCCTGCATGGCCCGGCCTTCTATGGGCTGCCAGCGAATACCGACACCATTACCCTGGTCCGTGAGGAATGGACCGCCCCGGACAGCCTGCCTTTTGGCGAGCAGACCGTGGTTCCGCTGCGCGCCGGTGAAAAGCTGCGCTGGCGCCTGCTGGAGGACAACGCGTGAGCGAAGACCTCTACGAAGACGACCAGGACGGTCAGGTCAGCGGCGGCCCACGTCATCCGATGGCCGAACGCTTCCGTGGCTACCTGCCCGTGGTGGTGGATGTCGAGACCGGTGGCTTCAACAGCGCCACCGACGCGTTGCTGGAAATCGCCGCTGTCACCATCGGCATGGACGAGAAAGGCTTCCTCTTCCCCGAGCACACCTATTTTCACCGCGTGGAGCCCTTTGAAGGCGCCAACATCGAGCCGGCGGCCCTGGAGTTCACTGGCATCAAGCTGGACCACCCGCTGCGCATGGCGGTCAGCGAGGACAGCGCGCTGACGGACATTTTCCGAGGCGTGCGCAAGGCGCTCAAGGCTAACGGCTGCAAACGGGCGATCCTGGTCGGGCACAACAGCAGCTTCGACCTGGGCTTCCTCAACGCTGCCGTGGCGCGCAACGACATCAAGCGCAATCCATTCCACCCGTTCTCCAGCTTCGACACGGCCACCCTGGCGGGCCTGGCCTATGGTCAGACCGTGCTGGCACGTGCCTGCCAGAGCGCTGACATCGACTTCGACGGCCGTGAAGCGCACTCGGCGCGTTACGACACCGAGAAGACGGCCGAGCTGTTCTGCGGCATCGTCAACCGCTGGAAGGAAATGGGCGGCTGGCGGGATTTCAACGATTGAGTCGAATGCCAGGGTCGTTTCCACACCCAGTGTGGGAGCGACCTTGTGTCGCGAGCGCACGGCACTCCCGAAAAGTGCAGCAAAAAAAACCGGCCACTTAGGCCGGTTTTTTCATGCACGCGGCAATTACAGCTTGCCAGCGTTCTCGCTCAGGTAGGCAGCAACGCCTTCCGGCGAAGCGGTCATGCCCTGGTCGCCTTTTTTCCAGTTGGCAGGGCAGACTTCGCCGTGCTCTTCGTGGAATTGCAGAGCGTCGACCAGACGCAGCAGTTCGTCCATGTTGCGGCCCAGTGGCAGGTCGTTGACGATCTGCGAACGAACCACACCGTTGGTGTCGATCAGGAAGGCGCCACGGAAGGCCACGCCGCCTTCGGACTCGACGTCGTAGGCTTTGCAGATTTCGTGAGTGATGTCAGCGGCCAGGGTGTACTTGACTTGACCGATACCGCCGCTGTTCACCGGGGTGTTACGCCAGGCGTTGTGGGTGAAGTGCGAGTCGATCGACACGCCGATCACTTCAACGTTACGTGCCTGGAAGTCAGGAATGCGGTTGTCCAGGGCGATCAGCTCGGACGGGCAGACGAAGGTGAAGTCCAGCGGGTAGAAGAACACCAGGCCGTACTTGCCCTTGATGGCCGAAGCCAGGTTGAAGCTGTCGACGATCTCGCCGTTGCCCAGTACGGCGGGGACGGTGAAGTCGGGGGCTTTTTTACCAACGAGTACGCTCATTGCTATCTCCTGATGAGGGTGAAGAATCGTTTGCCGGTGCAAGGCTGGCTTGCCCGACATCCAACAAAGGCCGTCCATCATACACGGCTTGCGGTGACAGTCCGAATCCAACCGCCGGTCGCTCAAGCGCGCACCTTTCCGAAAGTCCTTTGACAAGCATTCTCATTAACATTAAGCTCCCTCCCATCGACCCAACCAGCGATGGTCAGCCTCTATGTATGTGTGTCTTTGTGTCGGCGTTACCGACGGACAGATCCGCGATGCGATCTATGAAGGATGCTGCAGCTACAAGGAAGTGCGAACCGCGACCAACGTCGCCAGCCAATGTGGCAAATGCGCTTGCCTAGCCAAACAGGTCGTCCGTGAGACCCTGACCGAAATCCAGGCAAGCCAACACGCCGCCCTGCCCTACCCCGTTGAATTTACCGCTGCCTGATTTGCCCGAATTCGAAGAACCGGACCTTGCGTCCGGTTTTTTTATGCCCGCAATTCAATAAGTTAGCGCTCTAACGCGGTTCACAAACATTCTTATTCCTATTAATTTTTATTTATTATTCAATAACTTAGGTTTGACAGCCCCCGGCATCAGGCTCAAACTTCGCGGTATTGGCACACTTCTACAGGGCAGGAACCCGACATGAAAGGCGACGTAAGCGTCATCCAGCATCTCAACAAGATCCTCGGAAACGAGCTGGTCGCAATCAACCAGTACTTCCTGCACGCGCGCATGTACGAAGATTGGGGTCTGAACAAGCTCGGCAAGCACGAGTACAAAGAATCCATCGACGAGATGAAGCATGCAGACAAGCTGATCAAGCGGATTCTCTTCCTCGAAGGCATCCCCAACGTCCAGGACCTCGGCAAGCTGCTGATCGGCGAACACACCAAGGAAATGCTCGAGTGCGACCTGAAGATCGAGCAGAAAGGTCTTATCGACCTGAAGGCAGCCATCGCTCATTGCGAAACGGCCGGCGACTTCGGTTCGCGCGATCTGCTTGAAGACATCCTCGAAGCCGAGGAAGAACACATCGACTGGCTGGAAACTCAGCTGGGCCTGATCGACAAGATCGGCATCGAGAACTACCTGCAATCGCAGATGGGCGAAGAATAAATTTCTACCCCCATAAAAAAACCCGCATCAAGCGGGTTTTTTTATGCCTGGGAGCAATCAGGCTTCGGAAGCCTTGGCCTTGGCAGCCGCGTCCTTGATCAGGGTCTGCAGCTCACCCTTTTCGAACATTTCCAGCATGATGTCGCTACCGCCGACCAGCTCGCCGGCCACCCACAGTTGCGGGAAGGTTGGCCAGTTGGCGTATTTAGGCAGGTTGGCGCGGATTTCCGGGTTCTGCAGGATGTCGACGTAGGCGAACTTCTCGCCGCAACCCATCACAGCCTGCGAGGCACGCGCGGAGAAGCCACACTGCGGGGCATTCGGCGAGCCTTTCATGTAAAGCAGAATGGTGTTGTTGGCAATCTGCTCTTTGATCGTTTCGATGATATCCATGTAGCACCTCGGCTGAACTTTCCGACACGGTCGTCGGCACGGTGACGCATTGTAACGGAAAGCCGAGCGGCGTGCTCGGCCTTACCATTGCTCAAGCGGCCTCCACTTGTACCGGCACGCCATTGAGAGCTGCGTTACCCGAAACCTGATCGCGCAAATGCTCGTCGGTCAGGTCGTTGGCGCTGACCCCGGGTTGTCCATGGGCGATCTGCAGTTGCACGCCCTGGCGGCCATGGCCATAGCCATGGGGCAGGCTGACGACGCCTGGCATCATGTCCTCGCAGGCCAGTACTTCGACTTCGAGCGTGCCGGTGCGCGATCGGATACGCACACGCTGCCCACTCTCCAACTGCCGCTGCTGCAGGTCCTCTGGGTGCATCAGCAAATGATGGCGTGGCTTGCCTTTGACCAGGCGCTGGTAATTGTGCATCCACGAGTTGTTGCTGCGGACATGGCGCCGCCCGATCAGCAGCAGCTCCCCCGCCGGTGGCGGCGCTTGCAAGGCAAGCCGGTGCAAATCGTCCAGCAACACCTGGGGCGCCGCCTCGACGACCTGGCTCTCGGTGCGCAGGCGCGTCCCAAGGTTGGCCCGCAGCGGCCCCAGGTCCAGGCCATGGGGGTACTCCAAAAGCGCGTCCAAAGAAAGCCCCCAGGACGACGCCTCGCCATAGCGCCCTTTGCGCAGCGCCATGTCGATCATCTGCGCCGGGGCAAGGGTCGGCTTGAGCTCCAGGCCTGCGCGTTCGGCGAAGGCGCGAGCCAGGCCGACAAAAATCTCCCAGTCATGCAGCGCCCCCTCTGGCTTGGGCAGGATCGCCCGGTTGAAGCGGGTGACGTTGCGCACTGCCAGTAGGTTGAAGGTGGTGTCGTAGTGATCATTTTCCAGCGCCGAGGTCGATGGCAGGATCAGATCGGCATGGCGGGTGGTCTCGTTGATGTAAAGGTCGATGCTAAGCATGAACTCGAGCCTGTCCAGCGCCGAATCCAGCTGTCGGCCATTGGGCGTGGACAGCACCGGGTTGCCAGCCACGGTTATCAACGCCCGGATCTGTCCCTCCCCAGGCGTGAGCATTTCCTCGGCCAACGCCGCCACCGGCAACTCTCCGCCATACTCAGGCAGGCCCGATACGCGACTCTGCCATGCATTGAAGTGACCGCCCGAGGTGCTGGCCACCAGATCGACCGCAGGCTCGGTACACAACGCCCCTCCGACACGGTCGAGGTTGCCGGTGACCAGGTTGATCAATTGCACCAGCCAATGGCAGAGACTGCCGAAGGCCTGGGTCGATACGCCCATGCGGCCATAGCACACGGCCGTGTCCGCAGCGGCGAAATCACGCGCCAGTTGGCGGATGTCAGTGGCAGGGATGCCACAGACGGCGCTCATCTTCTCGGCGGTGAAGGGTGAGATCGCTTCAATGACCTGTTCCAAACCATTGACCGGCAGATGCGAGCCCCGGGCCAACCCTTCATCGAACAAAGTGTTGAGCAAGCCGCACAACAACGCGGCGTCGCCACCGGGGCGCACGAACAGATGACGATCCGCCATGGCGGCCGTCTCGCTACGCCGAGGGTCGACCACCACCAGCCTTCCCCCCCTGGCGCGCAGCGTCTTCAGACGTTTTTCCACATCCGGCACGGTCATGATGCTGCCGTTCGATGCCAACGGGTTGCCACCCAGGATCAGCATGAAGTCTGTGTGGTCGATGTCCGGGATCGGCAGGAGCAAGCCGTGGCCGTACATCAAGTGGCTGGTGAGGTGCTGTGGAAGCTGGTCCACCGAGGTGGCGGAATAGCGGTTGCGGGTCTTGAGCAAGCCCAGGAAGTAGTTGCTGTGGGTCATCAACCCATAGTTGTGCACGCTGGGGTTGCCTTGGTAGACCGCCACGGCGTTACGACCATGGGCCTGCTGCACCGACCAGAGCTTGTCCGCGGCAAGGGCGAAGGCCTCCTGCCAACTGATCGGCTGCCAACGGTCGCCGATGCGCCGATGAGGCACGCGCAACCGGTCGGGGTCGTCCTGGATGTCCTGCAGCGCCACCGCCTTGGGGCAGATATGACCCCGGCTGAATGGGTCTTGGGCGTCGCCCTTGATCGAACTGATTCGCGCCCGCCCGTCGGCCTCATCGCTAATTTCGATGCTCAGGCCGCAAATGGCCTCGCACAGGTGACAGGCACGGTGATGCAGGGTCTTGGTCATGGCCGCCTCTGCCTTGTAGTTGTCCAGGCACGACTATGCGCCCAGCCCGAGCCGGCGGCCAGCGCGCTTCGTCCCATGAATCCCCCGACATCAAGCGCACGATTCGCGACATCCATTTGCCAAATTGCCAGCAAGCCGTGTACAACCTGTGTAGCAAATAAAAAACAGCACAGGCTCAGCGGGTTACGACACCCTTTGCAACAGAGCTGCTGTTCTCCCTCTTGGTTTCAGGCGACATTTAATTATAGTATTGCGCCTTTCCCTATTTCGTCCGCCCCGTGCGGCTTACGCCGCAGGTCACTCCCGTTGTCAAAAAAACCATACGGTCGACCTGCATACCGTTGCAGATAAGGTAGTCAATCATGAGCGCTAGGCACTTTCTCTCCCTGATGGATTTCACAGCTGACGAATTGCTCGGCGTGATCCGTCGAGGCATCGAGCTGAAGGACCTGCGTAACCGAGGCGTGCTGTTCGAACCGCTGAAAAACCGCGTGCTGGGGATGATCTTCGAGAAGTCCTCGACCCGTACCCGCCTGTCGTTCGAAGCCGGCATGATCCAGCTTGGCGGCCAGGCCATCTTCCTGTCGCCGCGTGATACCCAGCTGGGCCGTGGCGAACCGATCGCCGACAGCGCCATCGTCATGTCGCGCATGCTCGATGCGGTGATGATCCGTACCCATGCCCACAGCACCCTCACCGAGTTCGCCGCCAACTCCCGTGTTCCGGTGATCAACGGTCTGTCAGATGAATCGCACCCGTGCCAGCTGCTGGCCGACATGCAAACTTTCCTTGAGCACCGTGGCGCGATCCAGGGTAAGACCGTGGCCTGGGTCGGCGATGGTTTCAACATGTGCAACTCCTACATCGAGGCTGCAGTGCAGTTCGATTTCCAACTGCGTATCGCCTGCCCGGAAGGCTACGAGCCCGAGCAGCGTTTCCTCGACCTGGGCGGCGACCGCATACAGATCGTCCGCGATCCGAAGGAAGCGGTGCGTGGCGCGCACCTGGTGACCACCGATGTCTGGACTTCCATGGGGCAGGAGGAGGAAACTGCACGGCGCCTGGCGCATTTCGCGCCTTACCAGGTCACCCGCGAACTGCTCGACCTGGCGGCACCCGATGTCCTCTTCATGCACTGCCTGCCTGCCCACCGTGGCGAGGAAATCAGCCAGGACCTGCTCGACGACCCTCGTTCGGTCGCCTGGGACGAAGCTGAAAACCGGCTGCATGCACAGAAGGCGCTTCTCGAATTCCTTGTAGAACCGGCTTACCACCACGCATGAGTCAACCCCTACTGCTCAACCTGCGCGACCTCGCCTGCGGCTATGGCGAGCAGCGCATCGTTCAAAACCTCAACCTGCACCTGAACGCAGGCGACATCGGTTGCCTGCTGGGTTCATCCGGTTGCGGCAAGACCACCACCTTGCGCGCCATCGCCGGCTTCGAGCCGGTCCATGAAGGCGAGATCCAGTTGGCTGGCGAGGTCATATCCCGTGCTGGGTTCACCCTGGCACCCGAGAAACGCCGCATTGGCATGGTGTTCCAGGACTACGCCCTGTTCCCACACCTGACCGTGGCGCAGAACATCGCTTTCGGCATTGCCAAGCACCCGCGCCAGGGCGACGTGATCGAGGAGATGCTCGATCTGGTCAAGCTGGGCGGCCTGGGCGGTCGTTACCCCCATGAGCTGTCCGGTGGCCAGCAACAGCGTGTAGCCTTGGCGCGCGCCCTGGCACCCGAGCCTCAGCTATTGCTGCTCGACGAACCTTTCTCCAACCTCGACGTGGAATTGCGTCGCCGGTTGAGCCACGAGGTCCGTGACATTCTCAAGAGCCGTGGTACCAGCGCCATTCTGGTCACCCACGACCAGGAAGAAGCCTTTGCCGTCAGTGACCACGTAGGCGTGTTCAAGGAAGGCCGCCTGGAGCAGTGGGATACACCGTACAACCTTTACCACGAACCGCAGACCCCGTTCGTGGCCAGCTTCATTGGCCAGGGCTATTTCATCCGTGGCCAGATGAGTAGCCATGAGTCGGTCAACACCGAATTGGGCGAGCTGCGTGGCAATCGGGCCTACACCATGGCCGTAGGCAGCTCGGTAGACGTGCTGCTGCGTCCTGACGATATCGTGCCGGACCCGGACAGCGAGCTGCGCGCCAATATCGTCGGCAAGAGTTTCCTGGGCGCTTCGACCCTGTACCGTCTGCAACTGCCCACGGGCAGCCAGCTCGAGGCGATCTTCCCCAGCCATATCGATCATCAGGTCGGCCAGGATGTCGGCATTGCCGTGAAGGCAGACCACCTGGTGCTCTTCGCGGTACCTGGTAGCGTGGCGGCGCAGCTGCTGCGTCAGGAAAACGGGGTTCGCCGGTACAGTTCCGCAACCTGATTTCACAGCCTGGAAGGGCCGCCTTGCGGCCCATCACCTGCGATCCTCCGGCACGCCCGAGCGGACCACGCCGCCCGCCAGGGAACCAGCCCAGCTTCAGCCTCGACCAATCCCAGCGAACTTGCCCTGGGTATGCTCGGCCAACACTGCCGCCGCCAACTCCACCTCGAGCCCCCGCCGCCCGGCGCTGACATGAATGCTTGGGAACTGCTGCGCGGATTCGTCGATGAATGTGCGCAACCGCTTCTTCTGCCCGAGAGGGCTGATACCGCCGACCAGGTAGCCGGTAGCGCGCTGGGCCACCGCCGGGTCGGCCATCTCGCACTTCTTCACCCCCGCCGCTTGGGCCAGGGCCTTCAAGTCCAGGGTACCGACCACCGGCACCACGGCCACCAGCAATTCCCCCTTCTCACTGCTGGCCAATAGGGTCTTGAACACCTGCTGCGGGTCGAGCCCCAGCTTCTCGGCGGCTTCAAGCCCGTAAGAGGCTGATTTGGGGTCATGTTCATAACTGTGCACACGATGTTCGGCACGCACTTTTTTAAGCAAGTCGAGGGCGGGGGTCATGCAGCACTCCGGTCTGGGACAGGTCGGCGGCTACTTTAGGATAAATCCCACAAGCCAGCCAGCGCAGAGCGGACGCGCCTCTCTAGCATGCGGAGTCACGCCTGTAATAGTCGGCCAATTCGTGACTGACCGTTCACTTTCGACCTTTGACATCAGCGTTTCTTGTCTATATTTTTTCGTTTGTGAATAAATGGTGCACTTATAAGGTGCATTTTCCTGTACCCGCCCGTCGTCAATGGGGATAGACGCCGGGCTTTGCTGTCGAGCGCCAAGCGCCTCACAACAAAAAAAACGAGGTCATACATGACGACTGCTCTTCGCGAACCCACACTGTCCAGCCAATGCCTGGCCGAATTCCTCGGAACGGCGCTACTCATCTTCTTCGGCACTGGCTGCGTTGCAGCCCTGAAAGTCGCGGGCGCCAGCTTCGGGCTCTGGGAAATCAGCATCATCTGGGGCGTCGGCGTGAGCATGGCGATCTACCTCACCGCCGGTATTTCCGGTGCGCACCTGAACCCGGCCGTGAGCATCGCCCTCACCCTGTTCGCCGCCTTCGACAAACGCAAGTTGCCGTTCTACATGCTCGCCCAGGTGTGCGGCGCGTTCTGTGGTGCGGCGCTGGTGTATACCCTCTACAGCAACCTGTTCTTCGATTTCGAACAGGCTCACGCAATGTTGCGTGGCAGCCAGGCCAGTCTTGAACTGGCGTCGGTGTTCTCGACCTACCCGCATCCTTCGCTGTCCATCGGCCAGGCCTTTCTGGTCGAAGTGGTGATCACCGCCATCCTGATGGCCGTGATCATGGCCCTGACCGACGACAACAACGGCCTGCCCCGTGGCGCCATGGCCCCACTGCTGATCGGCCTGCTGATTGCCGTGATCGGCAGTGCCATGGGCCCACTGACCGGTTTCGCGATGAACCCAGCCCGTGATTTCGGGCCCAAGCTGATGACCTTCCTGGCCGGCTGGGGCGAAATCGCCTTCACTGGCGGACGTGACATCCCTTATTTCCTGGTTCCGGTATTCGCCCCGATCTTCGGTGCTTGCCTGGGCGCTGCGCTGTACCGTGGCCTGATCGCCCGCAACCTGCCAGCGGCGCAAACCGTGACCTCGGAGACAAACGACAATCCCCAGGGCGATACTCAAGTCAACTGATACCGGCGCCGCGCGATTTCGCCCGCCCGAGCCCTGACCTAACCCATTTGCAAGGCCTACGACCATGACAGACACCCAGGATAAGAACTACATCATCGCCCTGGACCAGGGCACTACCAGTTCGCGGGCTATCATTTTCGACCGCGACGCCAACGTGGTCGGCACCTCACAGCGAGAGTTCGCCCAACACTACCCGCAAGCCGGGTGGGTCGAGCACGACCCCATGGAAATCTTCGCCACCCAGAGCGCGACCATGGTCGAGGCACTGGCACAGGCTGGAATCAGCCATGCCCAGGTCGCCGCACTGGGCATCACCAACCAGCGTGAAACCACGGTGGTCTGGGACAAGGAAACCGGTCGCCCGGTTTACAACGCCATCGTCTGGCAGTGCCGCCGCAGCACTGAAATCTGTGCCCAGCTCAAGCGTGATGGCCATGAAACGTACATTCGCGACACCACAGGCCTGGTGACCGACCCGTACTTCTCCGGCACTAAACTGAAGTGGATTCTGGACAATGTCGAAGGCGTCCGCGAACGGGCCGAGCGTGGCGAACTGTTGTTCGGTACCGTCGACACCTGGCTGATCTGGAAATTCTCCGGTGGCAAGGTGCACGTCACCGACTACACCAACGCCTCGCGCACCCTGATGTTCAACATCCACACGCTGCAGTGGGACGACAAACTGCTGGATATTCTCGGCATCCCGCGCCAAATGCTGCCTGAGGTACGTCCTTCTTCGGAGGTCTACGGCCAGACCAAGAGCGGTATCGCCATCGCCGGTATCGCCGGTGACCAGCAATCGGCGCTGTTCGGCCAGATGTGCGTGGAGCCGGGCCAAGCGAAGAATACCTACGGCACCGGTTGCTTCCTGCTGATGAACACTGGCAGCCAGGCCGTCAAGTCGTCCCATGGCCTGCTGACCACCATCGCCTGTGGGCCGAAAGGTGAAGTGGCCTACGCGCTGGAGGGCGCCGTGTTCAATGGCGGCTCCACCGTGCAGTGGCTGCGTGACGAGTTGAAGATCGTCAACGATGCGCTGGATACCGAGTACTTCGCCAGCAAGGTCAAGGACAGCAACGGCGTTTACCTGGTACCCGCATTCACAGGCCTGGGCGCCCCGTACTGGGACCCTTACGCCCGCGGCGCGCTGTTCGGTCTGACCCGTGGCGTGAAAGTCGACCACATCATTCGTGCCGCACTCGAGTCGATCGCGTACCAGACCCGCGATGTGCTCGACGCCATGCAGCAGGATTGCGGCCAGCGCCTTTCCGAGCTGCGCGTGGACGGCGGTGCAGTGGCCAACAACTTCCTGATGCAGTTCCAGGCAGACATCCTCGGCACCTGCGTCGAACGTCCGAAAATGCGCGAAACCACCGCGCTCGGCGCTGCCTACCTGGCAGGGCTGGCATGTGGTTTCTGGAGTGGCCTGGACGAGTTGCGCGACAAGGCCATCATCGAGCGCGAGTTCAGCCCTCAGCTTGACGAGACGCAGAAAGAGACGCTGTACGCAGGGTGGAAAAAAGCGGTCGAGCGCACCCGTGACTGGGAAGACCACGACGCCTGATCGCAGCAGAGAACGCTGCAGGGCAGCCATCGCCGGCAAGCCGACGCCTACAGAAAACGCACGCACGCCTGTAGACGTCGGCTTACCGTCGATGAGCCGTAACGTGCAGCCACTGGCCGTCATCCCCTTCCTACGGCATCATTGCAGAATTTGTCCGGCAGCCCATAAGGACCGCCCATGAATCTGCCCCCTCGCCAACAACAAATTCTCGAACTGGTACGCGAACGTGGCTATGTCAGCATCGAGGAAATGGCGCAGTTGTACGTCGTGACCCCGCAAACCATCCGTCGCGACATCAACCAGCTCGCCGAGCTCAACCTGCTGCGCCGCTATCACGGTGGAGCGGCCTACGATTCGAGCGTCGAGAACACCGCCTACGCCATGCGCGCCGACCAGATGCGCGACGAGAAGCAACGCATCGCCGAAGCTGTGGCGCGGCAGATTCCCGACCATGCGTCCTTGTTCATCAACATCGGCACCACGACCGAATCCATCGCCCGGGCACTGCTGAACCACAATCACCTGAAGGTGATCACCAACAACCTGCATGTGGCGGCAATCCTGGCTGCCAAGGACGATTTCGAGGTGCTGGTCGCCGGCGGTACGGTGCGTCGCGATGGCGGCGTGGTGGGCCAGGCCAGCGTCGATTTCATCAACCAGTTCAAGGTCGACTTTGCTCTGGTCGGTATCAGCGGCATCGATGAAGACGGCAGCCTGCTGGACTTCGACTACCAGGAAGTACGCGTCTCGCAGGCGATAATCGCCAACGCCCGCCAAGTCATCCTCGCCGCCGACTCCAGCAAGTTCGGGCGCAATGCCATGGTTCGCCTGGGCTCGATAAGCCTGGTCGATTGCCTGGTGACCGACCAGGCACCCTCCCCCGCGCTGACCCAACTGCTCAACCAATACAAGATTCGCCTAGACGTGGTCTGAGCCGTGCAGGGTCGCCCAGCGGCCCTGCATTTTCGAAATTGTTCACTTACTGTCATCTGATCAGTTTTTTCTATAAAGACTGACTGGCGACCGGCTTTGTGTTGCGCTAGTATTTTCGGAAACGAACATTAATGTTCATATTCGATGTGAGCAGCTTCAGGAGGCCTTGCCCGTGTCCCAACCCGTTCCGTCCCAGCCCGCACTCGCCGACTGCTATGACCTCGCCGTGATCGGCGGCGGCATCAATGGCGTAGGCATTGCTGCCGACGCCGCCGGGCGCGGCCTCAAGGTGTTCCTTTGCGAGAAGGACGACTTGGCCCAACACACCTCCTCAGCTAGCAGCAAGCTGATCCACGGCGGCCTGCGCTACCTGGAACACTACGAGTTCCGACTGGTGCGTGAGGCACTGGCCGAACGCGAGGTCCTGCTGGCCAAGGCCCCACACATCGTCAAACCAATGCGCTTCGTGCTGCCCCACCGTCCGCACCTGCGCCCGGCCTGGATGATCCGCGCCGGCCTGTTCCTGTATGACCACCTGGGCAAACGCAAGCGCCTGGGCGCCTCGCGCAGCCTGCGCTTCGGACCTGGCTACCCGCTCAAACCCTCCATCACCCGTGGTTTCGAATACGCCGATTGCGCCGTGGACGACGCTCGCCTGGTGGTGCTCAACGCCATGGCTGCGCGCGAGAACGGCGCACACATCCGCACCCGCACCCGCTGCCTGCGCGCCGAGCGTATCGACGGCGTGTGGGAAGTCGAGCTGCAACACGCCGACGGCAGCCAGCAGACCCTCCGCGCTCGCGCCCTGGTCAACGCCGCCGGGCCGTGGGTAGCCAGTTTCATCAAGAATGACCTCAAGCTGGATGCCCCGTACGGCATCCGCCTGATCCAGGGCAGCCATCTGATCGTGCCGCGGCTGTACGAAGGTGAACATGCCTACATCCTGCAGAACGAAGATCAGCGCATCGTGTTCTGCATCCCTTATCTCGACCGCTTTACCCTGATCGGCACCACCGACCGCGAGTACAGCGGCGACCCGGCCAAGGTTGCCATTACCGAGCAGGAAACCGACTACCTGCTCAATGTGGTCAACCAGCACTTCAATCATCAGCTTAGCCGCGCCGACATCCTGCATACCTACTCGGGCGTGCGCCCGCTGTGCAACGATGAATCGGACAATCCGTCGGCGGTCACCCGCGACTACACCCTGGCATTGTCCTGCGCCGAAGGCCAGGCGCCACTGCTGTCGGTGTTCGGCGGCAAGCTGACCACTTACCGCAAGCTGGCCGAGTCGGCCATGGCCGAACTCAAGCCATTCTTCAGCCAGATGCGCGGCAGCTGGACCGCCAGCGGGCCGTTGCCTGGTGGCGAGCAGATGACCAGCGTGCAAGCACTGGTCGATGCCCTACTCGCCCGCCATGGCTGGTTGCCAGTGGATATCGCCAAACGCTGGGCAGTGACCTATGGCAGCCGCACCTGGCAATTGCTGGAAGGGGTAACAGGGCCGGATGACCTGGGCCAGGCGATCGGCGGCGGGTTGTTCGGTCGAGAAGTCGATTACCTGCGCAGCCAGGAATGGGCTGTGGACGCCGAGGACATTCTGTGGCGTCGAACCAAACTTGGCCTGTTCACCACGCAGGCCGAGCAACACGCGCTCGCCGACTACCTACGCAAGACTGAACGTCCAGACGCTACCCAAGCGGCATGAACCCCAGCGCCCCCTTGTCAGCGCCGAGCGCTGCAAGGGGGCTTCACAGGCACATCAAACTGGCCAACGTGCAATGGCCTGCTCTGTCAGGCGTTGGACCAGCACCCGCTCTTGCACTTGCAGGTCGACCTTGAGCTCTTCGCAGCGTTCCAGGTAAGTTTGCTCGTCGATCGCACCGCTTTCCACCTGCGTCTCCAATAGCTCTAGCGCCGCCCGCCTGGCATCCACCTGCTCCCTGAAACTGCGGTAATAGGTGGCGCGCAGGAATGCTTGCCAAAACGACTGATCGGCCAAGGCGCGCGACAGCGTCTCGTTGTTTTCCAGCGAAAGCACTTCAGCCCTGGCCACGTTGATGTCCTCGGCGGTCACTAATGATTCGGACTCATAGTGCATACGGACAGGCTGTCCCGGTAGCTGGAGCGGGCCTGCCAAGCGAGTTCGGTACGCAAGATAGGTTTCGATATCGTCGATGCGTTCCAGGACGTCCGGTTCGTTTGCGTACGTAAGGCGCAGTCGCTCGAGCTTACGGGCGGCAATTCTGTTGACTTCCTGCAGCCTGAACAGTGAACGCCCCAGTTTGATCAGGGCCGACTCACTCTGAATCTGCGACAGTCCCGCCGTCTGCCGATGCACCAGGACGCGTACTTCCATTTCACTGAACAGCCACAGCAAGCGATCTTCGCAGGTCGCCACGCCACCGGCCTGCTCAAACAACACTTCCCGCAGCTCGCTGTCCTGCTCGCAGGCCTCGATAATGTTCCAAGCCCGCGCCCGATAATACGCGGGGTGCTTGAGGTAGTCCGGCGAACGCGAGAAATCGCCCAGGAAGTTGAAGAAATCATCCGCCCCCGGCTCGTTGCGAAGGTTGCTCCACAGCACCTCGCGCTCGGTTCGTTGCGCACCGGCCGAACCAACCAACCATTCGGACAACTCGGCCTGACGAACCAGATGGTGCCGGTAATAAGGATTGTGCGCGACGACTTGTTCTGGAGAGGCAGGGGTGCGCAACTCATTCAGGTAACGTTCGCTGGGGGCATCAAGCGGGTTGTCGTGCAGCGCCATTTGCTGCACACGCATGCGCATTCCATGCACCTCCTGACGCACCTGGCGGATCTGGTTCTCCCGCAGGTCGACAATCCCCTGCCAAGGCAGTTGCTGAATCTGCGCCGGCACATCGGCTATCTGGGCAGCACGCAGCCCTACTTGGCGAACATTCAGCAACCGCCGGACCTCAGGCACGCTGCCCAGCGGATTGAAACCGATTTCCAACCGCTCCAGGTTGAGCAAGGCGTTCAGGCGCTGACTGTCTGCCGGCGTCAGGACGATATGATTATGGTCCAGGCGCAACAGGCGGAGCTCGATCAACCGCTCGATACCTGCCGGAACCGCGAGCAAGCGATTGTGGCGCAGGTCGAGCTCCCTGAGATTGGGGAAGTGACCGAGGAAGTCAGCGCCGACTTCCGTCAGCTCCATGTTTCGCAGCGCCAGGCGTGAAACATGCTCGAACATGATCCCAAGGGGCAATTCAGGCAACTCGCTCAACCGCTCGCCCCGGACTTCCAATGCATAAGTACCATCGCCTCGCCGCCCCAGTTTACGACGCCAGCAGCGCCGAATCGTGTTGGCCACCCTGCTGCGTCGCAACAAGTCGAGCATCGAACCATACTCGGCTCGCCAATTGACCAGCGCCTGGCGCAGAGCCGTCCACTGGCCGTGCAACGATTGATAGTGGGTCCAGGGGTCGACGCCATCGGAAATCAGACCCAGCAGGTATTGCTGCAACTCCACGTCGTCGATGGTCGGAAATATCTGCCTAATGCCGCGCCTGCTGGCCTGGCCGCGACTCTCACCGCGACCGCTGAGCGGGTAGCCGAGGCGACCGTCGGCGAAGCGAACGGGCGGCCTGACTCCGGCACTGATATCCGCCAGCCCGATGAGCTTGGCAGCCAGGTCGCGGCGCTCCCGGGCGCAGCCTGCCAGAATGTCGACCAGTTGCTGTTCGTTGAGCGAGGCATCGCCCAACACGCTTTTCTGGCTTTCATCCATGCTCAGCAACAATGCGTGCATGAAGCTGTCGGTGCTTGATCCGGCAACGTGCGGATGGAGGGACCGATCCTGCACGCTGTAACCGTTTTCGTCGCTGATGATGCTGATGACGTCCTCTGCCGTATCGGCACCCACGTGGCTCAGCAGTGGTCCTTCGGAAAAGAATGCCCGCAACTCGACACGGAGCGACGCAGGCCATGGCGCCAGTTCATGGACCAAGCCAAGCGCCAGTTTTTCGCTGTCGGCGTTGAGGGCCTGGGGTTGTCGGAGCCCGGCACAGGCTCGATCAAGGCGGCTGTCGCGGATGAACCAGCGTACCCTTTCCGCCACGGCCAAAGGCACACGCCCGGTCGATGCAAGCTGCTCCAGATCCTGTCCATCGGCTTGCCGGCGAATTTCCTTCGCGCCTCGCACCGACAACCCGGGAAAGTCTCGACGCAATACCCGGTCCTCCACCTCCTCTGCGTCCTGGGTCTGGGCAATCAGTAACTCGAACACTTCGTCCGCCACCTTCGGATACAAGGTGTGCAACCGGTGGCGTTCCAGCGCATCCTGAAGCCGCGCAGGTGCAGGCGCGTTTTCCACATGCAAGCGGCGCAGCTGCGCCTCATCGAAGCCGGTGCAGTCGATCAGCGCCCTTGCTTGTTCGTCGCTCAAGTCGATGAAGTTGGCGGCCAACCTTCGCAACAGGTGCACTTCACCGGCCCATTCCTGAGGCTGCTCCAGGGAATGGCGCCAGCCCCCACTGCCATTGCGTTCGATCTGCGGCCGATAGGCGCTGGCACGCGTCGGATGCTTGATCACCAGGCCCTGTTTATCCTCGGCATGCGCAAGTTCAAAGGCGTGCTCTGGCCAGGGCAACGGCTCCGGTGGCTGACCGGCGAGGTGCGCTTGCTTTGCCTCGACCCGGTAGGGCTGCATGTCGCCCGAGCAGAGTTTCAGGCGCTTGGCACCCGACCAGACCGGCACCAATTCATCGACGAAAGCCACGCGTTTGACCACCTGAGCCGCTGCCGAGACGCCAACACCAATCGCTGCGCCGACCACCAGGTTTTCCGCCACTGCGAACAGATGCCCCATGGCCGCTTCACGGTCACCCAACTTCCAGTCCTGGTAGCCTTCGTACACTTCATCGGCCATCTGTACAGCCGCAACGCCCAGCATGACCTCTCCCAGCACCGGTACGAACAGGCCAGCCAGACCCAGAAGGGTCAGGCCGGTACTCTCGTAGGCGGCCAGCCGAGCGCTTCGCGTCGCGGCGTCTTCATCGCCGGTGGGAACCGCGAGGACTCTGGCATCGTCTAGAATCTTTTCGATGCGCTGGGCGCGTAGATAGGCAAAGATGGGCTGGTCGATTGGCAGGTTCCGGCCATCCAACTGCAGCGCGACACCTTTTGCGGTATCGGCATGCAGACGGCGTAGGCTCGCCGAGAACACCATGCGATCGCGTTCCGTGATGAATCGCATGAAAAACTGCGCATAGCTCGACTCGCGCAAGCGCAGTCCAAAAAGCTGGTATACCGCTTCCCAGTTTCGGCATGACTGCACAGCCCTGACAGGATCGCCCGGTACCCAGACGATGAGGTTTCTCAGGGCGCCGCCGTCGCTATCCCGCGCTTCGACGACGACCACACCTCGTACCCGTTTGCCTAGCAACAGCAGCTGACGCATCACGAGCACGCGGGTATCGGCCGGTACGATTGCCTTGGGCGAAAACACCCTGAGCATCTGCAGATAGCTGCGCTCGTCGAGCTGCCCCTGGAGGGTGGCAAGCCGCACGGCTGCTTCCATGGCTGTCCGCTGGGCCTCTTCCAGCACACGCTCAACCGCCTGTCGAGCTTGCCCCGAAGCATCACCTTCAGCATCCGCGGGCAACAGCAGCTCACGCAGGGCAGCTTGATAGCGACCGCCCAGATCCAGCTCACGGCACAGCCTGGCGAACTGCACGAACGAAATAGGCAACGCAGCGCCAGTGTGAGTTTCCAGCCTTCGTCGAATGCGAGACCGGTGCTGCAATTCGTCCTCGGCAAAATTATGCAGCGCCGCAGCCAGTAAAGGCAGCGAGCCCATCCTTACGACCCTTTCCACCGGAACGTGGGGAAATACGAAAGCCACCGTCTTGCGTACGACCGTGGACAGTTTCGCGGTTCTGGCGTTAACCCGCACGCCATGCTTCCTGAGAATGGCCTTCTCCAGCAGGGGCGCGCAGAAATCCGCCAGGTCAGGAACACGGCCCAACAACAGCCTGACCTGTTCGGCGCTATGCTGCTCACTGATCAAGGCCGCTCGCAGGGATCGCAGCGCCTCGACGGAGGCATTCTTCGCCCAGGCCGGCAACTGCGCGGCAATCAGGGTATCGATGGAGTGGGACGCTCCTTCATCTTCTATCAAGGGGGTCATGTCTGCTTCCTCGGTTAAAAGGAAACAAGAAACCCCCGTCCGTCATACCCAAGGTGTTAATTAGTTAGTTCTAGTCACCTGAGGCTAAACGCACGTTCGGATTACCGAACACTAATTCGCCGCGCGTTCGGAAGTCCGTACATTGGCGTTCCTGCAACAGGCCCCGAAACGTGCAATGGCTTGAATTTTCGGGGCTTGTACACAAGAACAACAGCTTGGCACGAGTCATGCTCTACACTTGGTAGCCGAATGCACACCAACTTGATGATGTATTCGTTGAACGAAGAGTCCGCCAACGGCTCCATAAAAAAAACAAACACGTCGAGGAAAATTTGATGCGTATCGTTCGTCAATTGCTGGGCGCCGCCATCGCGGCTGCAGTCATCGCTTCGCCTGTCATGGCCGAGGAGCTGACCGGCACCCTGAAGAAGATCAAGGACTCGGGCACCATCACCCTGGGTCACCGCGACTCGTCGATTCCGTTTTCCTACCTGGCTGGCAAGCCGGAACCCGTGGGTTACTCCCACGACATCCAACTGGCTGTCGTCGAGGCCCTGAAAAAACAGCTGGGCACCGACATCAAGGTCCGCTACAACCTCGTCACTTCCCAAACCCGTATCCCGCTGGTGCAGAACGGCACCGTCGACCTGGAGTGCGGTTCCACCACCAACAACGTCGAGCGCCAGCAGCAAGTTGGCTTCTCGGTGGGCATCTTCGAAGTCGGCACTCGCCTTCTGACCAAGGTCAAGGACGGTCAACCGGCATACAAGGACTTCCCTGACCTGGCCGGCAAGAACGTGGTGACCACCGCCGGTACTACCTCCGAACGCCTCCTCAAGGCGATGAACGCCGACAAGCAGATGAAGATGAACGTGATTTCCGCCAAGGACCACGGTGAAGCCTTCAACATGCTCGAAAGCGGCCGCGCCGTGGCCTTCATGATGGACGACGCTCTGCTGGCCGGTGAAATGGCCAAGGCTCGCAAGCCGACCGACTGGGTCATCACCGGCACGCCACAGTCATTCGAAATCTACGGCTGCATGGTGCGCAAGGATGACGCCGCGTTCAAGAAAGCGGTCGACGATGCCATCGTGGCTTACTTCAAGTCGGGCGAAGTCAACAAGAGCTACGACAAGTGGTTCCAGCAGCCGATCCCGCCAAAAGGCCTGAACCTGCAGTTCCCGATGAGCGACGAGCTGAAGAAACTGATCGCCGAGCCGACCGACAAGGCGGCGGACGAGAAGAAGTCCTGATCCCCGGTTAGTGGCCCGCCGCACTTTTGCCGTGCGGGCCACCGTTAAGTGTCTACCCTTTCATCCGAGGGCGTTCAACGCCCTTGGATGCTCGAAGGTGCCCGTGAAACAACCGTCTGAGGGGAAATCCCGATGAATTACAACTGGGACTGGGGCGTATTCTTCAAGTCCACCGGCGTGGGCAGCGAAACCTATCTGGACTGGTACATCACCGGCCTGGGCTGGACCATCGCCATCGCCATCTCCGCCTGGATCATCGCATTGCTGCTGGGCTCGGTGCTCGGCGTCATGCGTACCGTGCCGAACCGCCTGGTATCCGGCATCGCCACCGCCTATGTGGAGCTGTTCCGCAACGTGCCGCTGCTGGTGCAGCTGTTCATCTGGTACTTCCTGGTACCGGACCTGCTGCCTGAAGGCCTGCAGGAATGGTTCAAGCAAGACCTCAACCCGACCACTTCGGCGCTGATCAGCGTGGTCATCTGCCTGGGCCTGTTCACCGCCGCGCGTGTCTGCGAGCAGGTACGTACCGGCATCCAGGCGCTGCCGCGTGGCCAGGAGGCCGCCGCTCGCGCCATGGGCTTCAGCCTGCCGCAGATCTACAACAACGTGCTGCTGCCCCAGGCTTACCGGATCATCATTCCGCCGCTCACCTCCGAGTTCCTCAACGTATTCAAGAACTCGTCGGTGGCATCGCTGATCGGCCTGATGGAGCTGCTGGCGCAGACCAAGCAGACCGCCGAGTTTTCCGCCAACCTGTTCGAGGCGTTCACCCTGGCCACCCTGATCTACTTCACCTTGAACATGGGCTTGATGCTGCTGATGCGCATGGTCGAGAAGAAAGTCGCGGTGCCTGGCCTGATTTCCGTGGGAGGCAAGTAAATGGACATGGATTTCAGCGAAATCATCCCGGCCCTGCCTGCCCTCTGGGAAGGCATGCTGATGACCCTCAAGCTGATGGTCATGGGCGTGGTCGGCGGTATCGTGCTCGGTACCATCCTGGCCTTGATGCGCCTGTCGTCGAACAAGCTGCTCTCGAACCTGGCTGGCGCCTACGTCAACTACTTCCGCTCGATCCCGCTGCTGCTGGTGATCACCTGGTTCTACCTGGCGGTACCGTTCGTGCTGCGCTGGATCACCGGCGAGGACACCCCGGTGGGTGCCTTCACCTCCTGCGTGGTCGCGTTCATGATGTTCGAGGCCGCCTATTTCTGCGAGATCGTGCGGGCCGGCGTGCAGTCGATCTCCAAGGGCCAGATGGGCGCCGCGCAAGCATTGGGCATGACCTATGGCCAGACCATGCGCCTGATCATCCTGCCCCAGGCGTTTCGCAAGATGACCCCGCTGCTGCTGCAACAGAGCATCATCCTGTTCCAGGACACCTCGCTTGTGTACACCGTGGGTCTGGTCGACTTCCTCAACTCGGCACGCTCCAACGGCGACATCATCGGGCGCTCCCATGAGTTCCTGATCTTCGCCGGTGTCGTGTACTTCCTCATCAGCTTCTCCGCTTCGTGGCTGGTCAAGCGCCTGCAAAAAAGGATCACCGTATGATTTCCATCAAGAACGTCAACAAGTGGTACGGGGACTTCCAGGTGCTGACCGACTGCAGCACCGAGGTCAAGAAAGGTGAAGTGGTGGTGGTCTGCGGCCCGTCGGGCTCGGGCAAATCCACCCTGATCAAGTGCGTCAACGCCCTTGAGCCGTTCCAGAAAGGAGACATCGTGGTCGACGGCACCTCCATCGCCGACCCGAAAACCAACCTGCCGAAACTGCGCTCGCGGGTGGGCATGGTGTTCCAGCACTTCGAGCTGTTCCCGCATCTGACCATCACCGAGAACCTGACCATCGCCCAGCGCAAGGTGCTTGGCCGCAGCGAAGCCGAAGCCACCAAGAAAGGCCTGGCGCTGCTCGACCGAGTAGGTCTGGGCGCACACGCCAAGAAGCACCCTGGCCAGTTGTCCGGTGGCCAGCAGCAGCGTGTGGCGATCGCCCGTGCGCTGTCGATGGACCCGATCGTCATGCTGTTCGACGAACCGACCTCGGCACTGGACCCTGAAATGGTCAACGAAGTGCTCGACGTCATGGTCGAACTGGCTCACGAAGGCATGACCATGATGTGCGTCACCCACGAAATGGGCTTCGCTCGCAAGGTAGCCAACCGGGTGATCTTCATGGACAAGGGCAGCATCATCGAGGACTGCCAGAAGGAAGACTTCTTCGGCGACCCAGGCGCCCGCCACGAACGGACTCAGCACTTCCTCAGCAAGATCCTGCAACACTGATCCTGCGCCAAACAAGCCGGCCTGCACCGCTGCCTCCGGGCAGCGGGTGCTGGTCGTGACAAGGCCACTGTGATGAAATGCGATCCTTCGCTTCTTCTCCCTGCCAAGCCTGCCGTGAAATCCCGCCTGATCCGCCAACTGCTGCTGCCACCCCTGGTCATCCTGCTGATGATCGGCCTGGGCCTGGCTGGCTATCTGATCAGCGAGAGCAACGGCATCCGTAGCCTCAGCGAAAATGGCGAGCGTCAGCTGGAACTGCATGCGCGCACAGTAGAGAGCGAAATCAGCAAGTACACCTACCTACCGAGCCTGCTCGAACTGGAAGACAGCGTCTCGAAGCTGCTCACCGACCCGGATGGCGAATACCGTCAGACCGTCAACGAATACCTTGAAGGCCTGAACCGACGCAGCCGCAGCCGGGCGATCTTCGTGCTCGACACCAATGGCCGGGTGCAGGCTACCAGCAACTGGCGCGATGCCGATTCGTTCCTCGGCGAAGACCTGTCGTTCCGGGCGTATTTCCAGGATGCCGTGCGCGGTGAACCGGGGCGCTTCTACGGCATCGGCAGCACGACTGGGGAAGCCGGCTACTACCTGGCCCATGGCCTGGAAGAGCACGGCAAGATCATAGGCGTGGCCGTCATCAAGGTGCGCCTGGATACCCTCGAAGAGCGCTGGCAGCGCGCGCGACTCGAAGCCTTCGTCAGCGATGAGAACGGCATCATCATCCTGTCCAGCGATCCGGCCCGGCGGCTGAAGTCGGTTCGTCCGCTGACGCCACAAATCAAGGAGCGCCTGGCGCGCAGCCTGCAGTACTACTGGTGGCCGCTTAACGAGCTGCAACCCCTGGCCCGCGAAACACTGGCCGATGGCGTGGAGAAACTGACCTTCCCGGCCAACAGCGAAACCGCCCACGGCAAAGTCCACGAAGTGGCCTACCTGGCCCAGACCCGCCGACTGGTCGACACGCCCTGGCACTTCACCCTGCTGACCCCGCTGCAGGACCTGCGCCGTGAGTCCATGGTGCAAGGCGTCCTGGTGGCGGTGGCTTTCGCCCTGCTGGCGATTCTGGGGATCGCCTGGAACGAGCGGCGCAAGGTGATCGCCACCCGTCTGGCTGCCCGTGAAGCCCTGGAAGAGGCCAACAGCCAGCTTGAGCGGCGCATCGCCGACCGTACCGCCGACCTGCGGGCCAGCAACGAGCGGCTCAAAGGACAGATCCGCGAACGTCGCCACGCGGAACAGACGCTTCGCCATGCCCAGGACGAACTGGTCCAGGCCGGCAAGCTGGCGGCCATCGGGCAAATGTCGACCAGCATCGCCCACGAACTGAATCAGCCGCTGGCGGCACTGCGCACGTTGTCAGGCAATACCGTGCGCTTCCTCGAACGCGGTGCGCTGGAGACCGCCAGCACCAATTTGCGTACCATGAACGACCTGATCGACCGCATGGGCCGCATCACCGCCAGCCTGCGCTCGTTCGCCCGCCGTGGCGACGACCGCGGCCAGGCTTCGCTGGCCAAGGCCGTGGAAGCCTGCCTGCAGGTGCTGGGCAACCGCATCGCCGGCTGCCAGCTGCGACTGCACAGCCAGTTCGATGACCAGCAGTTGGCCATCGACCAGACCCGTCTCGAGCAGATTCTGGTCAACCTGATCGGCAACGCCCTTGATGCCATGGCCAGCCAACCGCATCCGGAACTCTGGTTGGAAGGCGAACTGCAGGACGACAAGTACCGGCTGCGAGTACGCGATAATGGCCATGGCATTGACCCCGAAACACGCAAGCACCTGTTCGAACCTTTCTTCACCACAAAACCGGGCGAACATGGCCTGGGCCTGGGGTTGACCCTGTCGGCGAGCCTTGCCGCCGCCGCCAAGGGCACCCTGAGCGTCGAGCACCCCGCCAGCGGCGGGACTGCCTTCGTGCTGGCCCTGCCCCTGGCCACGCCCCCTAGCGAATCGGCAGAGCACCCATGAACCAAGCACCTCTCACTGTCCTGATCGTCGAAGACGACCCGCATGTGCTGCTCGGCTGCCAACAGGCACTGGCCCTGGAAGATATCGCCTGCGAAGGCGTCGGCAGTGCCGAACAAGCACTGGAACGTATTGGCGATGACTTCGCTGGCATCGTCGTCAGCGATATCCGCCTGCCGGGCATCGACGGCCTGGAATTGCTGAACCGGCTCAAGGCCCGCGACCGCAGCCTGCCCGTGGTGCTGATCACTGGCCACGGCGACATCGACATGGCGGTGGGCGCAATGCGCAACGGTGCCTACGACTTCATGGAAAAGCCCTTCTCGCCAGAACGATTGGTCGATGTGGTACGCCGGGCCCTGGAGCAACGCGGCCTGTCGCGCGAGGTAGTGGCCCTGCGCCGCCAGTTGGCGAGTCAAAGTAGCCTGGAGGGACGCATCATCGGCCGTTCACCGGCCATGGAGCACCTGCGCGAGCTGATCGCCAATGTCGCCGACACTTCGGCCAACGTGCTGATCGAAGGCGAGACCGGTACCGGCAAGGAGCTGGTCGCCCGTTGCCTGCACGATTTCAGCCGCCGCCACGGCCAACCATTCGTTGCCTTGAACTGCGGCGGCCTTCCGGAAAACCTCTTCGAAAGCGAGATTTTCGGCCACGAAGCCAATGCCTTCACCGGCGCCGGCAAGCGCCGCATCGGCAAGATCGAGCATGCCAATGGCGGCACGCTGTTCCTTGACGAAGTCGAAAGCATGCCGATCAACCTGCAGATAAAACTGCTGCGTGTCCTGCAGGAACGCACACTGGAACGCCTGGGCTCGAACCAGAGCATCCCGGTAGACTGCCGGGTGATCGCCGCGACCAAGTCCGACCTCGACGCGCTGGGTCAGAGCGGCCAATTCCGCAGCGACCTGTATTACCGCTTGAACGTGGTCACCCTGGAACTGCCGCCACTGCGTGAGCGTCGCGAAGACATCCTGCAGTTGTTCGAACACTTCCTGCAGCAGTCTGCATTACGCTTCGACCGCGACGTCCCCACGCTCGACAGCCAGACCCTCTCGCGCCTGATGGCCCATGACTGGCCAGGCAACGTGCGTGAGCTACGCAACGTTGCCGAGCGCTATGCGCTGGGCCTGCCAGCGTTCAAGAAAAGCAGCAGTGGTGGCGCCGCCCAGGGCCTGGGGTTCTCCGAGGCCGTCGAGGCATTCGAGCGCAACCTGCTCAGCGATGCCCTTCAGCGCACTGGCGGCAACCTCAGCCAGGCCAGCCAGGAACTGGGCATGGCCAAGACGACACTGTTCGACAAAGTGAAAAAGTACGGCCTCGGCTGAATTCAACCTGATCTGGATATACGACGTGGACTTGGTATTCAAAGCGGCCCTGGGCGCTGGGGTCGTCGTTCTGCTGGCCATTCTTTCAAAGACCCGCAACTACTACATCGCCGGGCTGGTGCCGTTGTTTCCCACCTTCGCCCTGATCGCCCACTACATCGTGGGCAAAGGGCGTGGTGTCGAGGACCTGAAGACCACGATCCTGTTCGGAATGTGGTCGATCATTCCCTACTTCGTCTACCTGGCGGCCTTGTACGTACTGGTAGACCGGATGCGCCTTGAAGCATCGCTGGCGCTGGCGACTGTGGCCTGGTTGATGGCGGCAACGGTGCTGGTGACGGTTTGGGTGCGGATGCACTGAGGGAACCCGCGTGCCTGCGGTTCAAAGCCCGGCAATGTGCGTGACACCTTCGCGTTGCGACTGCAGGTAGGGTAGAACCGCCCCCAGCAACGGCGCCTTGAACGGCTCCTGGAACCGATGCGCCAACCCCGGTATCAGCCGTAACTGGCTGCCCTGAATGTGCGCTGCCAGATGCACACCATGCATCACCGGCAACAGCGGGTCGGCGGTGCCATGCACCACCAGCGTTGGCACCCGCAGTTGGTTGAGCAACTCGACCCGACTTGGCTCAGCGAGAATCGCCATGATCTGGCGCTTCGCCCCTTCAGGATTGAACGCCCGGTCATAGGCGGCCGCGGCCTGCTGCAACAACACCGCCCGATCATCCTGGACTTCGGGGCTGCCCAGCGCAGCCAGCAAGTCCGCCTGCTGCTCGATGGCCACTTGCCGGTTCGGCGCACTGCGACGGGCCAGCAGCTGGACCAAGGCAGGGTTCGGTGCCGGCAAGCCTGCGGCACCGGAGCTGGACATCACCAGTGTCAGGCTACGAACCCGCTCTGGCGCCATGGCCGCCATGTGCTGGGCGATCATGCCGCCCATGCTCACCCCCAGCACATGGAAATCCCCTATCCCCAGTGTATCCATCAGCCGCAAGCCATCACGCGCCATGTCGGTCAGGGTGTAAGGCGCGGCCACCGGCAAGCCAAACTTGTAACGCAGCAACTCGACCGTCAGGTTGGCCGAGGGTGGCAACTGGTTCCAGCGCGACAGGCCAACATCGCGGTTGTCGTAGCGAATGACCCGAAACCCTTGGCGACACAACGCTTGCACCACATCGTCGGGCCAATGAATCAACTGCCCACCTAGGCCCATCACCAGCAGCAAAGCCGGGTCCCTGGGCGCGCCGACGCTCTGGTACACCAGGCTCAACTCACCGATCTCAGCCCGTTGCACCGGTACCTGGGCATCGCAGCGCCCGGTGGCAAAGGTAGTCGGTACGCTGAAAACGAAGCACAAAAAGAACAAGAAGGCCCGCATGAAAGAAACACCAGAATGCATATCCCCAGTAGAGCGTGAGTCTGATGAAATCTGTTCGGGCGCGCTGCCACAGTTCGGTGACAGTTTGATGAACCCTGCTGAGCGGTCAGTACCAAAGGCCAGTCGACAGCCAGGGGCAACATGAGGGAAACTCAACTGAATCCCTTCTCAACCCAGTTTCACCCTCGGAGTCAGCCGTGCTGGAGATCCGCCACCTGAAAACCCTTCATGCCCTGCGCGAGGCCGATAGCCTGGTGGAGGCCGCCGAACGCCTCCACCTGACCCAATCGGCGCTGTCGCACCAGTTCAAGGAACTGGAGGAGCGCCTGGGCATGCCGCTGTTCGTGCGCAAGACCAAACCCATTCGCTTCACCAGCGCCGGTCTGCGCCTGCTGCAACTGGCCGACGCCACCCTACCCTTGCTGCGCGGCGCCGAACGCGATATCGCCCGCCTGGCCGGCGGTACCGCTGGGCGCCTGCACATGGCCATCGAATGCCACAGCTGCTTCCAGTGGCTGATGCCGACCATCGACCAGTTCCGCGACGCTTGGCCGGAGGTGGAGCTGGACCTGGCCTCGGGCTTTGCCTTTGCCCCTTTGCCGGCACTGGCCCGTGGCGACCTGGACCTGGTGGTGACATCCGACCCGGTGGACCTGGCCGGTATCACCTACGTACCGCTGTTTACCTACGAGGCCATGCTCGCCGTGGCCAACCAGCATCCGCTGGCCAGCAAGCCGTACATCGTGCCCCAGGACTTGATCGACCAGACGCTGATCACCTACCCGGTCGAGCGCGACCGCCTGGACATCTTCACCCGCTTCCTCGAACCGGCCGACATCGAGCCGGCGGCTGTTCGCACGTCCGAGCTGACGGTCATGATGATGCAGTTGGTGGCCAGCGGCCGTGGGGTGTGCGGCATGCCCCACTGGGCGCTGCACGAATACAGTTCGCGGGGCTATGTGAAGGGCAAGCGCCTGGGCGAGAAAGGCCTGTTCGCCACGCTCTACGCAGCGGTGCGCACCGACATGCTCGATGCGCCGTACATGCGCGATTTCCTGCTGACCGCCAAGGACACTTCGTTCGCCACCCTCGATGGGGTCAGCGCGGTGCGTTGAGGCCGTCGCGCCACAGCGGCAGGATCAGGTCGCGGGTCAGCGGAGCCAGGTCAAGCGCCGTGGCCTCCTCTGCCGAGAGCCAAATCACTTCTTCGATTTCCGCCGCCGGGGCCACAGCCTCGGCGCAGTCGACGCGGAACAGTTCGGCCTGCACTTCGAATCCAGGCTCGTTGGCAGCCGGAGCGCTGAAGCGGCCCAGGTGCACAGCGGCGTCGGGATCGACGCGCAGGCCCAGCTCTTCATGCAGCTCGCGCACCAGGGCTTGGGCCGGCGACTCGCCCGCGTCGATCTTGCCGCCAGGCTGCATGAAGGCCTGGGTTCCCCGTTTGCGTACCAACAGGGTACGGCCTTGCGGGTCGATCAGCAGGGCGGCGGCGATGCGGATGGTGTTGGACATTGAAGGGCTCGCTGAAAATAAATGCATAGGAGGGCCTGATCGCCAGCCCCTGCCAAACCCGCAGGAGCCAACTTGCCGACGATTGGGGCGCTACAGTCTACAGAAGATCAACGACGAACGGCCCCTTGCCAACCCGACGCTAACCCTCCATAACCAACACATGAACCTGCCAGCCCACCAGCACCCGGTGCTCAAGCTGTTCCATCCCGCCGTCGGCACCTGGTTCCGCCGCCGTTTCGCCACGGTCACCGATGCCCAGGCTCAAGCCTGGCCGCTGATTCATGCCGGACGGTCGATGTTGCTCGCCGCACCGACCGGCTCGGGCAAGACCTTGAGTGCCTTCCTGGCCGTACTCGACGAGCTTTTTCGCGACGGCCTTGACCGAGATGGCGCGCTGCCCGCTCACACCCAGATCGTCTACGTCTCGCCACTCAAGGCCCTGTCCAATGACATCCAGCTGAACCTGCAGGCACCGCTCGAAGGCATCGCCAAAGTCCTGGAAGAGCAAGGCCTGAAGGCACCGCGTATCACCACCGCCGTGCGCACCGGCGATACCCCGCAGAAAGAACGCACCGCCATGCGCAAGCTGGCGCCGCACATTCTGGTGACCACACCCGAGTCGCTGTACATTCTGATGGGCTCGGCCTCGGGCCGCGCAGGCCTGGCCAGTGTGCACACGGTGATCGTCGATGAAATCCACGCCTTGGCCGACAACAAGCGCGGCAGCCACCTGGCATTGACGTTGGAGCGACTGGAGGCGCTGGCCGGGCGACCGCTGCGGCGGATCGGCTTGTCGGCGACCCAGCGACCGGTCGAGCGGGTGGCGCAGTTTCTGGTCGGGCATGGGCGCCCCTGTGCGATCGTCGATGTCGGCCACGTACGCCAGCGTGACCTGGCACTGGAGGTACCACCGGTTCCCCTGGAGGCGGTGATGTCCACCGATGCCTGGGGCCTGGTCTACGATCGTCTCGCCAAACTGGCCCGCGAACACCGCACCACGCTGATCTTCGTCAACACACGGCGCCTGGCCGAGCGCCTGACCCGTCACCTCGGCGAGCGCCTGGGCAACGATGCGGTGGCCGCGCACCACGGTAGCCTGGCCAAGGAGTATCGCCTGGCCGCCGAACAACGGCTCAAGGCCGGCGATCTGCAAGTGCTGGTGGCCACCGCCTCGCTGGAGCTGGGCATCGACATCGGCGACGTCGATCTGGTGTGCCAGATCGCCTCACCCGGCTCGATCGCCGCCTTCCTGCAGCGCGTCGGCCGATCCGGGCACCAGGTCGATGGCGTGCCCAAGGGGCGGCTGTTTCCCACGTCACGGGACGAGCTGATCGAGTGCGTGGCCCTGCTCGACGGCGTGCGCCGGGGAGACCTGGATGAACTGCGAGTCCCCAAAGCGCCCCTGGACGTACTCGCCCAGCAGATCGTCGCGGAAGTGAGCAACCAGCCCTGGGCGGAGTCCGCGCTGTTCGACATGCTGCGCAAAGCCACGCCCTACGCCGAACTCGACGAGGGCCATTACCAAGCACTGTTGCGCATGCTCGCCGATGGCTACAACGGCCGACAGGGCGTGCGCAGCGCCTATCTGCACCGCGACGCGGTCAGTGGCACGGTGCGCGGGCGCCGGGGCAGCCAGCTCACCGCGCTGACCAGTGGCGGCACCATCCCCGAAACCGCCGACTATGCGGTGCTGCTCGAACCTCAGGCGCTGAACATCGGTAGCGTCAACGAAGACTTCGCCGTCGAGAGCATCGCTGGCGACATCTTCCAGTTAGGCAATGCCTCTTACCGCATTCTGCGGGTCGAACCTGGGCGAGTACGTGTCGAAGACGCCCATGGCCTGCCACCGACCATTCCATTCTGGCTCGGCGAGGCGCCGGGCCGCAGCGATGAGTTGTCTGCCGCGGTTGCCCGCCTGCAAGCCCGGGTCGACGAACGCCTGGCAATGAGTGGTGGCGATTTCCCGCCAGTGCTGCAATGGCTGCAGTCCACCTTCGAACTGGACGAAGCCTGCGCCAGCCAGCTACTCGACTACCTGGGCCGTACCCGTCAGGTGCTGGGCGCCCTGCCTTCGCAGCAGACCCTGGTGATGGAGCGTTTCTTCGACGAGTCGGGCGGCACCCAATTGATCATCCACGCGCCTTACGGGAGCCGGATCAACCGCGCCTGGGGCCTGGCCCTGCGCAAGCGTTTCTGCCGCACCTTCAATTTCGAGTTGCAGGCAGCGGCCAGCGAAGACGCTATCGTGCTGTCGCTGTCCACCAGCCACAGCTTCGAGCTCGACGACGTATGGCGTTACCTGTCCAGCCGCAGCGCCGAACACATGCTGGTCCAGGCTTTGCTCGATGCCCCTTTGTTCGGCGTGCGCTGGCGCTGGACAGCATCGGTGGCCCTGGCCCTGCCGCGCTTTGTCGGCGGCCGCAAGGTAGCCCCTCAGATCCAGCGGATGAAAAGTGAAGACCTGATTGCCTCGGTGTTTCCCGACCAGCTCGCTTGCCTGGAGAACATCGTCGGCGAGCGGCAGATACCCGATCACCCGCTGGTAGAGCAAACCCTCGACGATTGCCTGCATGAGGCCATGGACAGCGAAGGTTGGTTGGCCTTGCTGCGACGCATCGAAAGCGGCGAGGTACGCTTGCTCAGCCGTGACCTGCCGACCCCCTCGCCGCTGGCCTCGGCGATTCTCAATGCCAGGCCGTATGCCTTCCTCGACGATGCCCCGCTGGAAGAGCGGCGCACCCAGGCGGTGCTCAACCGGCGCTGGAACGCGGTGAACAGCCGCGATGACCTCGGCGCGCTGGACGCCGATGCGATCGTCAGCGTACAGGACGAGGCATGGCCACGACCGGGCAATGCCGACGAGATGCATGAAGCCTTGATGAGCCTGGGCGCCATCGGCCATGAAGAGGTCCAGGCCAACCCCAGCTGGGATTTGCTGCTGCGCCAGCTCGCCAAGGCCGGACGAGCCATGCGCCTGACCGCAGCGAAACTCTGGCTGGCGCGTGAGCGCCTGAGCCTGTTGCGGGCGCTCTATCCGGCATCCCCCCTGGAGCCGGCGCTGGACGTGCTGCCGGGCTTCGACCAGGGCATCGACCCGGACAACGCATTGAGCGAGCTGCTACGTGCCCGCCTGAGTGGCTACGGGCCGCAGACCGTGGCCCAGATCGCCGCGCCGCTGGGCCAGCGCCCTGTTGACGTCGAGCAGGCGCTAGCCCGCCTGGAAAGAGAGGGCTACGTATTGCGCGGCCACTTCACTCCTGGGGTGGACGAACCGCAGTGGTGTGAGCGGCACCTGCTTGCGCGCATCCATCGTTACACGGTCAAACGCCTGCGTCGGGAGATCGAGCCGGTCAGTTTGCAGGACTTCATGCGTTTTCTGTTCGACTGGCAGCACCTGGCAGCGGATGAACGCCTGCGCGGCCCGCAGGCCGTGGCCCATGTGCTGGCCCAACTGCAAGGTTTCCCCAGCGCTGCCGGGGCATGGGAAGCAGAGCTGCTACCTGCACGGATCAAGGATTACAGCCCGCACTGGCTCGACGATGCCTGTCGCAGCGGGCAGTTCGCCTGGAGCCGACTGGCCACGACAACGGCGAGCAACACCTTGTCCAGTACGCCATTGGTCCTGCTGCCACGCGAGCACATGAACCTGTGGCGCAGCTTGGCCCCCGAGCCTGCAGCGCAAGCACTGGGCGGGCGGGCGCAACGGGTCTTGGAGGCGCTGCGCGCGCAGGGTGCACTGTTCTTCGACGAACTGGTCGTGGAGGCCCATCTGCTGCCCAGCGAGCTGGAAGCTGCCTTGCAGGAGCTGGTGGGAGCCGGACTGGTAAGCGCCGACAGCTTCACCGGGTTGCGCAGCCTTATCACTCCGGCGGCGAAACGCGCATCGCGCAACAGCCGCCGCGGCCACTCACCGCTATCCAGCAGCATGGCCCATGCCGGACGTTGGGCGTTGCTGCGCAGAGGCAGTGGCCCGGTGGACGAAGGCCAGCGTACAGAACACGTCGCCCGCGCGCTGCTGCGCCGCTATGGGGTGATCTGCTGGCGGCTGCTGGAGCGGGAAAGCGATGTGCTGCCGCCCTGGCGTGAACTGCTGCGTTGCTATCACCGGCTGGAGGCGCGAGGGGAGATTCGGGGGGGACGCTTCATTGCCGGGCTGGCGGGTGAGCAATTCGCCTTGCCGGAAGCGATCGGTTTGCTGCGCCAGGTAAGGCGTAGAGCACTGGATGGGTCGCTGATCGTCATCAGCGCCAGCGACCCGCTGAACCTGATCGGGACGTTGCTTCCTGGGGTGAAAGTGCCCGCGGTCGCGGGTAACCGTCTACTTTATCGCGATGGCGTGCCGGTGGCGGCGCGGGTGGCTGGGCGTTATAGCTACCTGGTGGAGGGGGTAGCAGGGGAGCAGGCGGTTTGGAAGCAGAAGCTGTTGCGTGACATGGGTGGGGGTTGACTGGGATTCAGGGGGGGCTACGGGCACCAGGATGAGGTTTCTGCGCCTAGGAGATCGAGCGCCGCCCGCGCGGCGCATCGCGAGCAAGGCTCGCTCCTACGTTTGTTTTTGGCCAGTCACGTCAGTGGCAGACGCGCGCGACCGCCGAGATTGATACACACGCACTGATGGGTGCAAGTCGATCTTCCCTACAGTACAGGTCGAATTTGCCTGGCATCTAGTCAGGTAACCCCACTCATACCCTTTGGCCTTCTCGGATTTCCCGGGGTAATCCCCCGGCTAGGAAGGCCTGCCAAATGCCCCAAGGTTCCCCCGGATCCGCGCTGTCCGAGCGCGAGGTCCAGATCGCCATCGCCCCGCTGGAAACCCTGCTGCGCGAAGACCTCGGTGCCGCTGCCGCCGCCGTCGACCAGTGGCTGCAGGACATCAGCTGCGGTCTGCTCGACCTGCAATCGGTGCGTTATCACCTCGAAGCCTCGGTGCCGGTTGTGGCCAACGCCTTCGCCCTGGTGGATGCGCTGCTCGATATCGCCGAGCTGGTACGAAATCCCAGCAACGATCCGCTGCAATGGGTCAGCCTGGGCATCAACCTGATTGGCGTGGTGCCGGTTCCGCTCGGCCTGGCACGGGCGCGCATGGTGCTGCGGCCGGTGCTGCACCTGACCCGACAGAAGCTGCGGCGCAACCCCCGGGCCAACTTGGGCGCGGTGTTCCTGGAAATCCTCGAAGGCCACCTGCACGCCAACCTTCGCGGTGAGCTGGAGCACTACGTCGACGGCGCCCTCGAGCAATTGCCTGCCATGCTCGAAGCCGCCGGCCAGACCGCCAGCCAACTGTTCGGTGGGCTGGCCGGGCTGCTCAAGGACGCCGCTAGCGGCAACCTCGACGCCGAGGTCAATCATGCCCGGGCCCGCCAGCAACTGGCCCAGGTGGCGCTGTACGACTCCCTGTTCGAAGTCGACGCCTGGACCCTGGCCGCCGCGGCCCTCGCCAATGCTGGAGAAGGCCTGCTCAAGAGCGCCTACAACGGCGTTGCGCGACAGTTCGACGAAGCCTTGCCGAAACTGTTGCAGCCCCTGATCGATACCCTTGAGCGCCTGGCCGCCCGTGTTCCGCGCTTCCTCGACACGCTGGGCCAGGCCAAGCGCCAACGTGATCTCGGCTGTGGCTTCACCCTGTTCGGCTGGGACGGCGACACCCTGGCCTGGGAAAGCTCACCGCCAAGGGACGATGGCGATACCGGGCGCACGGTGCACTACCTGTATGAACCGGGCAGCTTCGTGCCGGTGGCCCAGGCCCTGCGCAAGCGCCCGATCGTGCTGCACAGGCAGCCGGATTGGCGTCAGCGGGAGTACGACTTCGATCAGGATCCGTTGTGGCAAACGACGATGCCGCCGCAGGCGTTCGATGCGATTGCCTGGTACCACTGCGATCACCTCGGCACGCCGATGGAGCTGACCGATCCGCACGGCAACGTTGCGTGGGCGGGGCAGTACAAGGCGTGGGGTGAGGTGCGGGAGGAGCGTTCGGAGTGGGCCAAGCAGGTCGGGATGAGTAACCCGATTCGCTTCCAGGGGCAGTATCACGATCACGAGACTGGGCTGCATTACAACCGTTATCGCTACTATGATCCAAGGGCTGGAAGGTTCCTGAATCAGGACCCGATCAGTTACACCGGTGGGTTCAATCTGTTTGTCTACGCACCGAACCCTGTTGAATGGATTGACCCGTTAGGGCTATGGAAAGGCCAGCCGCGGCAGGCGAATGGGCAGTTTGGTGCGGGAAAAGATCCTTCGAAACCGTGTCCGTGTAAGACGGAGGGTACCCATGGAAATAGTCATAACACTACCAAGCCAGCAATTGGATATACGCTTAGGGATCGCGATACGGGTGAAATAATGAAATATGGAGAAACCACCATGGGTACGCGGCGTTATCCAGAAAAGTATATGCGGCAAAATAATCTTGAAATGTTCAGGGAAGCATCCGGTAGTAAGAGGGAGATGCACTCTTGGCAACATGAGAAAATTCTTGAGCACAAGGCTAAAAATGGTGGGGATAGACCCCCGCTAAATAGAAGTGATTACTAGGAGGTTTTGATGGATTTCTGGATGTCAAGTGAGAAGGATGTGCAAGTAGGTGACTCAGAGAGAGCTGCTCGCAAAGCGGTAGAACCTATCATCTCTGAGTTGCTTAAAGGTGTAGACCTATCATGTGGTGCGAAACAGTGGAGTTTTATATCTATTGTTATGCCGGATGATATAGTCGAGGACTATCCGGAGGTTAAGCGCTACCATAAATCAAATAATGTTGTTGAGTTGCGTGTGCAGTTACCATTTCGTGAGTTTAAGGAGTCTGAAGGCCTTCAGCAGGCTAATCTGATGTTTGACGCTTTGGCTCGCTCTGTCGAAATGATGGGCGGAATAAAAAGTTTAAAGCTGACGGTGGACGATGCTCGTGTGCTTATGGACGCCATTGACAAGGCTCGGGCGAAGCTGAATGCATAAACATAGGGCGGCGGCAAAAACTGAGTGCAACACCTGACCAACCCGGTACAGTGTGCCTATGTCCTATCAAGAACTCAGCATCGAAGAGCGCATCACGATTCAATTTGGCCAACTCCAAGGCATGAGCCAGAGGGCTATTGCCAGGCTGCTTGATCGCAGCCCCTCGACCATTAGCCGAGCGCTTCGTCGCAACGCCCCTGAGGCGGGCCGGTACTCGGCGAGTCAGGCTCATCAGCATATGCGACACCGGCGCCTGGCTTGCCGCCCCAAGCGTAAGCTGCTGCCCGGAAGCCAACCGTTTGACCTGGTGGTTTATCTGCTGCGTAAATGCTTTTCTCCCCAGCAAATTGCCGGCAAGCTTAACGCCATGGAATTTCCGAATATTGAAGATGCATACGTCTGTCGCGAGACGATCTACAACGCCATTCATGCGCTGCCGGTGGGCGAGCTTCGCAAGGAGTTGATCATCTGTCTGCGACAGGGCAAAACCAACCGCCGCCCACGTTCTGGCGGGGTGGATCGCCGTGGTCAAATACCCGACTTGGTCAGCATTCACGTTCGCCCGCCCGAGGTGGAAGATCGCCAAATGCCAGGCCATTGGGAGGGCGACCTTATCAAAGGCAAAGCCAATGCTTCTGCGGTGGGTACGCTGGTCGAACGCAGCACAGGTTACTTGATGCTTGTGAAAATGAGCGGAGGCTGCCCACGAATCTCGCACCTTTAAAGGCCACGTTTACTCATCCCGCCTGATGTAGTCCGCATCCTACGAGTCGTGTCGAACTGCGTCTGACATATCTGGGAAGCACTTTTCCGTACTGTTCGCACCGCGACTTTTGGCGGCCGGCTGCATAAGTATTCGGTAGCGCACTACTGGGACCGGCCGGAAGCGGGACGATGGCAATACCGGGCGTACTGTGCATTACCTGTATGAACCGGGCAGCTTCGTACCGGTGGCACAGGCCCTGCACAAGCGCCCGATCGTGCTGCACAGGCAGCCGGATTGGCGTCAGCGCGAGTACGACTTCGATCAGGATCCGTTGTGGCAAACGACGATGCCGCCGCAGGCGTTCCATGCAATTGCCTGGTACCACTGCGATCACCTGGGCACGCCGATGGAGCTGACCGATCAGCACGGCAACGTTGCGTGGGCGGGGCAGTACAAGGCGTGGGGGGCGGTGCGGGAAGAATGCCCGACCGGCGTGGCAACCCAGGATTCATTGCGCCAACGCGCCCTGGTGGTGCCGGACAAGGCCCAGCGGGTGCTGAACTTCCATCACAACACACTGCGCGCCCTGGCCGAAATGCTGGCGGCGGCGGGGTTGGAGCATCCGGCCCAACTGGAAGCCAAGCACCTGGTGCGGCGCGTGTCGGCCACCGAGATCAAGCTGTTCTCGCAGATGCAGTATTCCTCAAGCCGGGGGAGCGGCTTACCGGTGAGGTGGATGGCCAGTTCTACTCGAGTATGTGGCAAATGGCACGGGCAGACAGCTTCGAGCCGCAGGGTGAAACGGTGGCTTGAGCGCTTGCGAATCGAGACCGCCCCCAATGGAAGCGGCCCCGAGAATCTCAGATCAAGACGCCGTGCCGACCGCGCCCTGCTCCTCTTTCGGTGCCAAGCGCAGCGTGTAGTACAGCACCGTCAGCAGCACCAGGAACGCCGGACCGACGTACAACGCCACCCGGGTATCCTCGAAGTACGCCATCAGCCCCACCACCAGCACCAGGAACGCCAGCGCCAGGTAAGAGCTCAGCGGCCACAGCCACATGCGGTACTTCAGGCCCTTCTGCTCAGCCGTGGACAGCCCGGCGCGGAACTTGATCTGGGCCAGCAGGATCATCACCCAAGTCCAGATCGCACCGAAGGTGGCAATCGAGGTCACCCAGACGAACACCTTCTCAGGCACCAGGTAGTTGGCCAGCACACCCAGCAGCAGCGCACCGATCGACAACAGCAAGGCATTGCGCGGCACGCCGTTGCTGGAGGTCTTGGCAAAAGCCGCTGGGGCCTGGCCATTCTGCGCCAGGCTGTAGAGCATGCGCCCGGTGCTGAAGATGCCACCATTGCACGACGACAGCGCTGCGGTGATGACCACAAAGTTGATGATGCCAGCGGCGGTCTTGATGCCCAGGCGCTCGAAGGTCATCACGAACGGGCTGCCCTGGCTACCGATCTCGCTCCAGGGGTAAATCGACAGGATGACGAACAGCGCGCCGACATAGAACAGCAGGATGCGCCAAAACACCGAGCCGATGGCCTGTGGAATGGTCTTTTGCGGGTTGCGCGCTTCACCGGCGGTCAGGCCGATCATTTCCACGCCCAGATAGGCGAACATCACCATCTGCAGCGACATCAGCACACCGGTCACGCCATTGGGCATGAAGCCGCCGTTGCTCCACAGGTTGGAGATACCCACGGCCACACCGTCGTTACCGAAGCCGAAGGCAATGATGCCGATGCCACCGAGCACCATGGCGATGATCGTGACGATCTTGATCAGGGCAAACCAGAATTCGAACTCACCGAATGCCTTGACCGCGATCAGGTTGATGGCGCCCATGCTGCCCAAGGCGGCCAAGGCCCAGATCCAGCGAGGCACGTCCGGGAACCAGATGCCCATGTAGATGGCCACGGCGGTGATTTCCGCAACGCAAGTCACCAGCCACAGGAACCAGTAGTTCCAACCGGTAAGAAAGCCCGCCAATGGGCCGAGGTAATCCTGGGCGTAGCGACTGAAGGAACCGGCGACGGGATTGTGCACGGCCATCTCGCCCAGCGCGCGCATGATCACCAGAATCGCCAGGCCGCCAATGATGTAGGAAAGCATGATGGCAGGGCCGGCCATTTCGATGGCTTTGGCCGAACCGAGGAAAAGACCGACACCGATACAGGCGCCCAGCGCCATCAGACGAATGTGCCGTTCGCCCAGTTCACGCTTGAGCGGGCCGCCTTGGACGGTCTCGCCGTGGGCAGGGTGGTTGCCGACTGGCATAGCAATACAACCTCATTTTGTTATTGGATTTGACCTTCGTGCAGCCTCAGCCATGCCGATAGGCGTGGCGTTGCTTGTCGGGCTAACCTTGTGGGAGGGCCCGCATGCCGGAATAGAGCGGTCGGCAAGGCGAAGGGGCCGAGCAGTATAGGAAGGCTGTCGTAGGGCTTTTCACTATAAAAACGGAAGATTTGGGGAAAACTTCCGTCGCTGGCAGGTGCCAGTGGGCCCTCTCGCACGGCTACCATAGCAATATCGGCCTTGAACGAATGCGCCACCAAAGCCGCATTCCCACGTCAGCTTTATGTTCTTCCTACAAATTTTTCACCTGACTCGGCCAACGTCTAAGCTTCAGGCAAGCAATACGAAAAAACCTGGCCGGATTGAAGACTATGGGCGCACTGTGGCAATCGGAACCAACCAGAACGGAAGCACCCGAGACACCTCTGGCCGAGACGCCACAGCCCAAGCCCCCACGTCAGCGTCGGCTGTGGTGGCGGTTGATCCTGCTGATCCTGCTGGTGGCGCTCGTGGCCATCGGCTTCGCCGCCTATGACGAGTTCCGCACCTCGAACTTGCAGTCCCGGGAGTTCAGCAAGCTGGCCGCCACACTTACCTACTCGCTGCAACCGGGGCCCAGTGACGCCATCGTCTATCCCGGTGAAGGCCCGTTCGACAAACGCCTGGGCTATAGCGCGCTGGGCGAGTTCCTGCCACGCCTGCTCAAGCGCGACTACCTGATCAGCGAGCAAGTACGGTTCTCGCCGGCGCTGATGAACTATGTCGATCATGGCTTGTTCGCGCCCTATATCGAGAAGATCCAGGCGGGCCTGTCGATCACCGACTGTCGCGGCGACACGCTGTACCAGTACAACTACCCGCAACACCTGTACCCGGACTTCAGTTCGATCCCTCCGGTCATCGTCAACAGCCTGCTGTTCATCGAGAACCGCGACCTGCTCGATGCCAAGGACCCTCGCAACAACCCAGCAGTGGACTGGCCACGCTTCGCCAAGGCGGCCTACAGCCAGGTGGCCAAGTACCTGGCCCTGCCAGGGCAGTCGGCCGGTGGCAGTACCCTGGCGACCCAGTTGGAAAAATACAGGCACTCCCCCGATGGCCTGACCGTCTCCGGCGCCGAGAAAATCCGCCAGATGATTTCCGCCAGCGTGCGGGCCTACCAAGGCGGCCCGGACACCACCGAGGCCCGCCAGCGCATCGTGCGCGACTACCTCAACAGCGTGCCGCTGTCGGCGGTCCCTGGCCATGGCGAGGTCCACGGCATGGCGGAGGGCCTGCGGGTTTGGTACGGCGCCGATTTCGACCAGGTGAACCAGGCCCTGAGCGCTACGGCAAGTGACCCGGACAGCATGGCCGCGCGCGGCCTGGCCCTGCGCCAGGTGCTGTCGTTGATGATCGCCCAGCGCCGTCCGTCCCATTACCTGTCCAAGGGTCGGGTCGAACTGGCCGAACTGACCGACTCCCACATTCGCCTGCTGGCGGCCAACGGCGTGGTCGACAAAAAGACCGCCGATGCCGCACTGGCCAGCAAGGCTGTGTACCGCGACTGGGTGGCGCAACCGACCATCGTGCCGATCATCACCAACAAGGGTATCAGCCTGGCACGCAACCGCCTCGCAGCCATGCTCAACCGGCCGCTGTATGATCTGGACCGCCTCGACCTGTCGGCCACCAGCACGCTGCAGGCCGACCTGCAGATGCAAGCCAGTCAGTACCTGAAGAATCTCTCCGACCCTGAATTCGCCGCGCAGATCGGCCTGATCGGCGAGCGCCTGCTGACCTCCAAGACCACCGACCAAGTGCGCTACAGCTTCACGCTGTTCGAACGCACAGCCGACGGATCGCGGGTTCGGGTGCAGACCGACAGCACCGACCAGCCGTTCGATATCAACGAGGGCAGCAAGCTGGAACTGGGCTCCACAGCCAAGCTTCGTGTGCTCACTACCTATCTGGAAATCATCGCCGAACTGCACGACAAATACGCCGGCAAACCTGCCGCCGAGCTGAAGAAAGTCGAGGTCGCGGAGCTCGACCGCATCACCCAGTGGTCGCTGGAATGGCTGATGCTCAACGCCAAGAACCAGAGCCTCGATGCCATGCTCGACGCAGCGCTTGAGCGCAAGTATTCGGCCAACACCGGCGAAGCGTTCTTCACCGGCGGCGGCATGCATGTGTTCAACAACTTCCGCAAGGAAGACAACAGCCGCAACCCCACCCTCAAGGAAGCGCTGCGCGAATCGATCAACCTGCCGTTCATCCGCCTGATGCGCGACCTGGTGCGGTACGTGACCTATCAGCAGCCGTTCAACCGCGTGGCGCTGCTCAAGGATGACGCCGACCCACGGCGCCAGGAATACCTGGCCCGCTTCGCCGACAAGGAAGGCACCAACTACCTGATGCGTTTCTGGAAGAAATACCAGCGCAAGACCTCGCAACAACGCCTGGACACCTTCCTCGACAGCATGCGTATCACCCCTCAGCGCCTGGCCGCGGTGCATCGCTACCTGTTCCCTGAAGCCGGCCAGGAAACCTTCAATGCCTTCGTCCGCGCTCACAGCAAGGAAGACAAGAAAGCCCTCGCCAAGCTCACCGACAGTCGCCTGGTGGAGATGTACGAGGCCTACGGCCCCGGCAAGTACGATCTGCCCGACCAAGGCTTTATTGCCAAGGTCCACCCACTGGACCTGTGGCTGCTGGGTTACCTGCTGAAGAACCCCAGCGCAACGCCCACCGAAATGGCCAATGCCAGCCGTTTCGAGCGCCAGGAAGTGTATGGCTGGCTGTTCAAGAGCCGTCATCAGGGCGCCCGCGACAGCCGCATTCGCACCATGGTCGAAATCGAGGCCTTCCTCGACATTCATCAACGCTGGAAACGCGTGGGTTACCCGTTCGATCACCTCGTCCCGTCGCTGGCCACCGCCATCGGCAGCTCCGGCGACCGTCCTGCGGCGCTCTCGGAGCTGGTCGGCATCATCCAGAACGATGGCGTGCGGCTGCCGACCTTGCGTATCGATACCCTGCACTTCGCCGCCAACACGCCCTATGAAACCAAGCTGATCAGCGACCCGGACCGGGGGCAGCGGATCTTGCCAGTCGAGGTTGCGCGTGCACTCAAAGGGGCCATGTCCCAGGTAGTGGACGCCGGTACCGCGCGGCGTATCTCCGGCAGTTTCAAACTGCATGACGGCACCCCGCTGGTGATGGGGGGCAAGACCGGCACCGGCGACAACCGGATCGAGAGCTTCGGCGCGGGTGGTCGGCTGATCGGTTCCCGTTCGTTGAACAGAACCGCGACCTTCGTGTTCTTCCTTGGCGATAACCACTTCGGCACGCTCACCGCCTTCGTGCCGGGGCGTTCGGCGGAAGCATTCAAATTCACCTCGGCCTTGCCGGTACAGGTGCTCAAGGGCATGGCACCAATTCTCATGCCCTACCTGGAGCCAGGTAACCCGAACGAGTGCAAACCGCCACAAGTGGCGATGCAGGGCCAAAACTGAGGGTGTTGTAGCGGATTGATCGAAGCTTTAGATGATAATCATCCGCATTTTTCGTCTTGTCTTTAGATATATCTTGAGTAATATCTTGCGATATATCTAAACAGACGGAGCCACCTTCCATGCGCGACCCTGCTGCCCATGACCCTTTCGAGCGCCGCCCCGGCCGGGGCGAACGCGGCCCTCGGGTGTTCGCGCCCGGTGATCTCAAACTGCTGATGCTGTCGATGCTGGCCGAGCAGCCTGGCCACGGGTATGACCTCATCCGCCAGATCGAAAGCCTGTTCGACGGCAACTACACCCCTAGCCCAGGCGTGATCTACCCCACCCTCAACTTCCTTGAAGAAGCCGAGCTGATCAGCGGCCAGGTCGAAGGCAGCAAACGCCTGTACGTCATCACCGAAGCGGGCCGCAACGCCCTGAGCGAGCAGGCCATTGCCCTGGACGGCGTGCGCATGCGCATCGAAGTCAGCAAGCGCGCCCTGCGCGGGCATGACCGTCCACCCGAGATTCACGAAGCCGTCGGCAACCTGCGTCATGCCCTGCACATGCACAGTGGCCGCTGGACTGCCGAAGAGATCGAACGCGTGCGCAACCTGCTCAACGACACGGCCAAGGCCATCGCCTCGGGGCCAGCCGACCCCGTTACGGAGAACCATCCATGAGTGACACCATTCACCGCGTCAACCACCAGATTCGCCAGCGCCGCCTGCACGTGCTGCGGGTGGCCGACCTCACCCCACGCATGCGCCGAATCACCCTCGGCGGCCAGGAGTTGCAAGGTTTCACCAGCCTCGGCAGCGATGACCATATCAAGTTGCTGTTCGCCGAAACCGCCGAACAGCAGCAGGCCATCGACGCTCGCAATCTCGGGCGGGACGGGGGCGTCAGGCCTACCATGCGCGAGTACACGCCACGACGCATCGACCTGGTCAACAACGAACTGGACATCGACTTCGTCCTGCATGGCGATGGTCCTGCCTCGACCTGGGCCGCACAGGCAGCCCCAGGACAGACACTGGACATCGCCGGCCCACGTGCCTCGATGGTGGTACCAGACATCTTCGACAGCTACCTGCTGATCGGCGATGAAACTGCCATTCCCGCCATAGGCCGCCGATTGGAAGAACTGCCAGCGGGTCGCAAAGTGCTGGCGGTCGTCCAGATCGAAGACGATCAGGAGCGCCAGCCCCTGGAGAGCAAGGCCCAGCTGGAAATAATCTGGGTGCACCGAAATGAAGATCTGCTCGCCCGAATCGAAGCACTGGGCTTGCCTGAGGGCGACTTGTACAGCTGGGTCGCATTGGAGAAATCGCTGACCCGCCAGGTCAAGGCGTTGTTGCTGGAAAAAGGCGTCAAGGAAAGTGCATTGAAGGCCGCCGCCTACTGGCGTGCCGATGGAACTGCCGACGACGAGTGATGAGTATCGAGCCAGCTCCTGCGGGTGCCACGCGGTACCTGCCGGAGCCAGCTTGCTGGCGATGAGGCCCTACACCGACGCAGGCACTCGCCGCCCCCGCCATCGGTCCAGGCCGAGCAGCACCAGGCCAATGCCCCAGAATCCTGACAACACTCCCAACGCATTCAACATGACCTGCCTGTAACCCAAGCTGGCCACGTCGATGAATGGATAGGGGTAGACGCCGATTTCATTGCCCCGCCACAAGGCATAGGCGAAGTAGGCTGCCGGGTACAGTGCCCAGGCCGCCAGATGCCGAAGCCGCAAGCGCCCCTTGGGCACCTCGCACCACCAATACAGGACGAACAGCAGCGGCATGACGTCGTGCAGCAACTCGTCCGCCAACCATTGCCAACCCTCGGGCTGCCACAGATGGCGCAGTAGCAGGCTGTAGGCGATCGCCACCAGCACGATACTGGCCGCCACCGCGGAACTTACCGAGGGTGACAGAAAGAAACGCTTGGCACCTGAATCACGGCCAAAGGCTGCATAGCTGAGCACCGTCGCCACCAAGGTGTTGGTCAGCACCGTGAAATAGCCGAATACATTGACCAGGCCGCCGATCAGGCTGGCCTGCTCCTGCCAGCGCGCCAGCAGTACCAGATGTACCTGAACCGACAGGCCCACCCAGCCCAGCACCGCCGCCAAGGTCAACCAGGGACGACACGGCATGTCAGGCCTGGCGCTGCAATTTCACGTACAACTGTTCGACCTTTTCTCGCGCCCAGGGCGTCTTGCGCAGGAAGGTCAGGCTCGACTTGATGCTCGGGTTGCTTTTGAAACAGCGCACATCCACGCGCTCGGCCAGCCCCTGCCATTGGTAGTGCGCCACCAGCTCGGTGAGGATCTGCTCCAAGGTCTTGCCGTGCAGCGCGTTGTGTTGGGCCGTGCTCATGCCAGTGCTCCAGCGTGGGAAAGATGCGCACCTTACACGAGTGTAGTGGCCAGAGCAGCCCGCACATAACGCTAGCCATAACAGGCCACTGCATGATCAAATAGAAACGTTATATTATAACAGTAACGTTATCTGCCAAGGACCGTCACATCCCCATGCTGTGCTCACCTTTACGCCTAACCCCCCTCGCCGCCACGCTCTGGCTGGTTTCAACCAGCAGCCATGCCGTTGAACTCGAACCCCAGGTCATCACCGCCAACCCACTGGGCAACCCACAGATGGCAGCCCCTAGCACCATCCTTGAAGGTGACGAACTGCTGCAACAGCAGCACGGCAGCCTCGGTGAAACGCTCAACAAACAACCTGGGGTCGCCTCCACCTGGTTCGGCCCTGGTGCCAGCCGCCCAGTCATTCGCGGCCTCGATGGTGACCGCATCCGCATCCTGCGTAATGGCGTAGGCGCCCTGGATGCCTCGTCGCTGTCCTACGACCACGCCGTACCGCTGGATCCGGTGAACGTCGACCGCATCGAAATCGTCCGCGGCCCCGCTGCCTTGCTGTACGGCGGCAATGCCATCGGCGGCGTGGTCAACACCTTCGACAACCGCATCCCCGCTACCCCCATCGAAGGCATTCATGGCGCGGGTGAACTGCGCTACGGCGGCGCCGATACCACTCGCAGCAGCGCCGGCAAGCTCGAGGCCGGCGACGGGACCTTCGCCTTACATCTGGATGCCAGCAGCCGACAGTTCAACGACTTGCGCATACCCGGTTATGCACGTAGCTCCAAAGTCCGTGACAGCGACGACCCCGGCAGCCGCCACCGCCTGGAAAACAGCGATGGGCGCCAGGACGGCGGCGCCCTCGGAGGCGCCTACCATTGGGACCACGGTTACACCGGCATGTCCTACAGCCGTTACGACAGCAATTACGGTTCGGTGGCCGAGTCCGGCGTGCGCCTGGACATGAAACAGGATCACTACGGTTTCGAAACCGAAGTCCGTGATCTGGAAGGCCCCTTCAGCTCGATCAAGGTCGATGCCGGCTACACCGACTACGAACACAGCGAGATTGAAGAAGGCGAGGTGCACACCACCTTCAAGAACAAAGGCTACGAAGCGCGGGTCGAGGCCCGCCACCAGCCTATCGGCCCGGTCGAAGGCGTGATCGGCGCGCAAGTCAACCGCAATGAATTCTCCGCACTGGGCGAGGAAGCCTTCGTCCCACATACCGATACTGACAGCCTGGCACTGTTCCTGCTCGAACAATGGCAGGCCAGCGAGCGTCTGAACCTGAGCCTCGGCGCACGCCTCGAGCACACACGAGTCGAGCCGGATGCCAAAGGCAACGACAACTTCGCCAACGCCGACAGCGCCAGCACGTTCAATGCCTGGAGCCTATCGTCGGGTGCGGTGTACCAGCTCGACCCCTACTGGTCGCTGGCCGCGAACCTTGGCTACACCGAACGCGCTCCGACCTTCTACGAGCTGTACGCCAATGGCGCCCATGTGGCCACCGGCGCCTTCGAAGTCGGCGACGCCAATCTGAACAAGGAAAAAGCCATTTCCGCCGACCTGGCCTTGCGCTTCGACAATGGCACCCACAAGGGCAGCGTGGGGGTGTTCTACAGCCACTTCCGCAACTACATCGGCCTGATCGGCACGGGCAATCTGCGTGAAGGCCATGATCACGACCATGGCGACGATGATCATGACCATGACCACGACGAAGGCTTGCCCGAGTACCAGTACCAAGGGGTACGAGCGCGGTTCTACGGCATCGAAGCCCAGGATCGTTGGCAACTGGCCGAGAACCGCTACGGCAATTTGGCCCTGGAATTGTCCGGCGACTACACCCGAGCCAAGAACCTCGACAGTGGCGAACCCCTGCCCCGCATCGCACCACTGCGACTGAACAGCGGCCTGGTGTGGGAACTGGACCGCTGGCAAGCAAGGGTGGATGTACAACATGCGGCAGCGCAACATCGCAAGCCAGCCAATGAAACCCGCACCGATGGCTACACCACCTTGGGCGCGAGCGTCGGCTACCGGTTCGATATCGGGCAGAGTCAGTGGCTGGCATTCGTCCGGGGCGAGAACCTGACGGACCAGACGGTGCGCTACGCCAGTTCGATCCTGCGCGATATCGCACCGGCCCCTGGGCGCAGCGTGGAAGTCGGATTACGCACTTCGTTCTGAGGTCGCGGGGGCGCTTTGCGCCCCTATCGCCGGTAAGCCCGCTCCGGCAGGGCCGGACTGTTGCAAACTCGACAACAATCAACTGCGACAATTTGTCTTTTTTTCTTACAACTTCCTCTATATCCTCCACACCGCAAGCTGAATCGCTTCATCTGCCGAACCCTGTCTCCATCCTCATCGAAGGGCCCGCCCTTTGGTGCGCTTGCCGTTTTTTCAATAATCAAAAGATAGCGCTATCTCATGCTCCAACTGCCCAAAAACTGTTACATCGGCCTTGCCCTCACTGCACTCGCGAGCAACGCCTGCGCCAACGACATGTTCGCCAGCGACTCTCCCTGGATGCTCGGTGACTGGGGGGGCACCCGCAGCGAACTGCTGGAAAAAGGCTACGACTTCACCCTCGGCTACACCGGCGAGATGGGCAGCAACCTGCACGGTGGTTACGACCACGACCGCACCGCACGCTACAGCGACCAGTTCACCTTCGCCAGCCATATGAACCTGGAAAAAATCCTCGGCTGGCAAGACACCGAGTTGCAACTGACCCTCACCGAACGCCACGGCGACAACATCAGCAACGACCGTATCAACGACCCACGGGTCGGCGGCTTCACTTCTGCCCAGGAAGTCTGGGGTCGAGGCGAAACCTGGCGGCTGACCCAACTGTGGATCAAGCAGAAATACTTCGACGGTGCTCTGGATGTGAAATTCGGCCGCTTCGGCGAAGGCGAAGACTTCAACAGCTTCCCGTGTGACTTCCAGAACCTGGCGTTCTGCGGCTCGCAGGTGGGCAACTGGGTGGGCGGCATCTGGTACAACTGGCCAGTCAGCCAGTGGGCGCTGCGTGTGCGCTACAACCTCAACAGCGAGCTGTACGCGCAGGTCGGGGTGTTCGAGCAGAACCCTTCCAACCTCGAATCCGGCAACGGCTTCAAGCTCAGCGGAAGCGGCACCCAAGGTGCGGTGATGCCGGTGGAACTGGTGTGGACCCCAAGACTCAATGGCTTTAAAGGGGAATATCGCGCCGGGTACTACTACAGTAATGCCAAGGCTCAGGACGTTCTCAAGGACAGCAACGGCCAGCCGGCAGCCCTGAGCGGCGCCGCCTACCGCAGCCGTTCGAGCAAGCATGGCTTCTGGCTTGGCGCTCAACAGCAGGTGACATCGCTGGCGTCCGACCAGTCACGTGGCCTGAGCCTGTTCGCCAACGCCACCATGCACGACAAGAAGACCAATGCCATCGACAACTATGTTCAGGCAGGACTGGTTTACAAGGGCCCATTCGACGCCCGCGCCAAGGACGACATCGGTTTCGCCCTCGCCCGCGTGCACGTCAATCCCGGCTACCGCAAGAACGCCCGCCTGGCCAACCAGGCCGCCGGCCTCGATGACTATGACAACCCGAATTTCCTGCCTGTACAGGACACCGAGTACAGCGCCGAACTCTACTACGGCATCCACCTGGCCGATTGGCTCACGGTGCGCCCGAACCTGCAGTACATCCGCCATCCGGGCGGGGTGTCGCAGGTCGAGGACGCCCTGATTGGCGGCCTGAAGATCCAAAGCAGTTTCTGATCGACGCATTTGCATCACTTTTTGACCTAACGGAGAACCTACGATGAGCACTGACGGTGCCAAGAACGGAACCCGCTGGCTGCCGCGCCTTCTGGGCGTGCTGCTATTGCTGATGGGCCTGGCCCTGCTGGCAGGCGGCATCAAGCTGAGCCAGCTGGGGGGATCGCTCTATTACCTGATCGCCGGTATCGGCTTCGCCTTGTCCGGCATCCTGCTGCTGGCCAAACGGCGCATCGCCCTGGGGCTATACGGCCTGGTGTTGCTCGGCAGCACGGTGTGGGCCCTGCTGGAAGTCGGCCTGGACTGGTGGCAACTGGTACCACGCCTGGCCATCTGGTTCGCCATTGGCGTGCTTCTGCTGCTGCCGTGGGCCCGCCGCCCCTTGACCGGCCCAGCTTCGAAAGCCAATACCGCCCTGCTCAGCGTCGCGGTCGTGGCCTCTGGTGCCTGCGCCCTGGCCAGCCAGTTTACCCACCCTGGCGAAGTGTTCGGCGAATTGGGCCGCGAGAGCAGCGAAATGGCCAGCGCCGCACCGGACATGCCTGACGGTGAATGGCAGGCCTATGGCCGCACCGAGCATGGCGACCGCTACTCGCCCCTGCGCCAGATCACCCCGCAGAACGTCTATCGCCTGGAGGAGGCCTGGCGTATCCGTACCGGCGACCTGCCGACGGAAAATGACCCTGTTGAGCTGACCAACCAGAACACGCCGCTGAAGGTCAATGGCATGCTCTATGCCTGCACCGCTCACAGCAAGGTCCTGGCCTTGGACCCGGACACTGGCGCGGAAATCTGGCGTTTCGACCCTCAGGTGAAAAGCCCGGTAGGCACCTTCAAGGGCTTTGCCCACATGACCTGCCGTGGCGTTTCGTACTATGACGAAAACCGCTACGTCAGCCGCGACGGCAGCCCTGCGCCGAAAATCTCGGATGCCGGCCAGGCTGTTGCCCAGGCGTGCCCACGCCGCCTCTACCTGCCGACCGCCGACGCGCGTCTGATCGCCATCAACGCCGACAACGGCAAAGTCTGCGAAGGCTTCGCCAACCAGGGCGTGATCGACCTGACCACCGGCATCGGTCCGTTCACCGCTGGCGGCTACTACTCCACGTCGCCTGCAGCCATCACCCGTGACCTGGTGATCATCGGCGGCCACGTGACCGACAACGAGTCGACCAACGAGCCTTCCGGTGTGATTCGCGCCTACGACGTGCACGACGGCCACCTGGTGTGGAACTGGGACAGCAACAACCCGGACGACACCAAGCCATTGGCTCCCGGCAAGACCTACAGCCGCAACTCGGCCAACATGTGGTCGATCGCCAGCGTCGATGAAGACCTGGGCATGATCTACCTGCCGCTGGGCAACCAGACGCCTGACCAATGGGGCGCCAACCGTACCCCAGGCGCCGAGAAGTACAGCGCCGGTATCGTCGCCCTGGACCTGGCCACCGGCAAGGCTCGCTGGAACTACCAGTTCACCCACCACGACCTGTGGGACATGGACGTGGGCAGCCAGCCGACCCTGGTTCACCTTAAAACCAAGGAAGGCGTGAAGCCTGCGGTTATCGTGCCGACCAAGCAGGGCAGCCTGTACGTCCTGGACCGCCGCGACGGCACCCCGATCGTGCCGATCCGCGAGATCCCGGTGCCGCAAGGCGCAGTCAAGGGCGACCACACGGCACCGACCCAGGCGCGTTCGGACCTCAACCTCCTCGGCCCCGAGCTGACCGAACAGGCCATGTGGGGCGCCACCCCGTTCGACCAGATGCTGTGCCGTATCCAGTTCCGTGAGCTGCGCTACGAGGGCCAGTACACCCCACCGTCCGAGCAGGGTTCGCTGGTCTATCCGGGTAACGTCGGTGTGTTCAACTGGGGCAGCGTTTCCGTCGACCCGGTGCGCCAGCTGCTGTTCACTTCGCCGAACTACATGGCCTTCGTCTCGAAGATGGTGCCACGCGAGCAAGTTGCCGCTGGTAGCAAGCGCGAAAGCGAGACCAGCGGCGTGCAGCCGAACACCGGCGCTCCGTATGCCGTGATCATGCACCCGTTCATGTCGCCACTGGGCGTTCCGTGCCAGGCGCCTGCCTGGGGTTATGTAGCCGCCATCGACCTGTTCACCAACAAGGTCGTGTGGAAGCACAAGAACGGCACCACCCGTGACAGCACGCCAATTCCGATCGGCCTGCCGGTAGGCGTGCCGAGCATGGGCGGGTCGATCGTCACCGCTGGCGGCGTCGGCTTCCTCAGCGGCACGCTGGACCAGTACCTGCGCGCCTACGACACCCACAACGGCAAGGAACTGTGGAAGTCCCGCCTGCCAGCAGGTGGCCAGGCCACCCCCATGACCTACACCGGCAAGGACGGCAAGCAGTATGTGCTGGTCACGGCTGGCGGCCATGGCTCGCTGGGCACCAAGATGGGCGATTACATCATCGCTTACAAACTCTCGGAGTAAGCACCACCGCTCCCCCAGGTCCACGCCTGTGGGAGCGGCCTTGTGTCGCGAAAGGGCTGCCCAGCAACCCCGAGGTCACGCTACCGGCCGGGGAACTGGGGCTGCTAAACGAGCCTTGCGCGACACAAGGGCGCTCCTACACCATTGAAACCCATTCCCCCCCGCCCCATCTAAGCACCATAGTCATTTACGCAGGTGCCCCATGAGCGACCAGCAGGATTTCCCGGAACAACCCGACGAACACAGCGAAGTCGAACACCTTCAGTCCCAGGCCAACACTGGCCACGCCCTCGCCTTGCCCGGCCAGCAGTTACCGGACAAGGTCTATGTGATCCCGATTCACAACCGCCCGTTCTTCCCGGCCCAAGTCCTGCCGGTCATCGTCAATGAAGAGCCTTGGGCAGAAACGCTCGACCTGGTGGCCAAGACACCGCACCACTCCCTGGCACTGTTCTTCATGGACACGCCACCCGAAGACCATCGCCACTTCGATACCTCCGCCCTGCCGCAGTACGGCACGCTGGTCAAGGTGCACCACGCCAGCCGCGAGAACGGCAAGCTGCAGTTCGTCGCCCAGGGCCTGACCCGGGTGCGCATTCGCACCTGGCTCAAGCACCACCGCCCACCGTATCTGGTCGAGGTCGATTATCCGCGCCAACCGACCGAGCCTACCGATGAGGTGAAGGCCTACGGCATGGCCCTGATCAATGCGATCAAGGAACTGCTACCGCTCAATCCGCTGTACAGCGAGGAGCTGAAGAACTACCTCAACCGCTTCAGCCCCAACGACCCGTCGCCGCTGACCGATTTCGCCGCAGCGCTCACCTCCGCCACCGGCAATCAGCTGCAAGAAGTGCTGGACTGCGTGCCCATGCTCAAACGCATGGAAAAAGTCCTGCCCATGCTGCGCAAGGAAGTCGAGGTCGCACGCCTGCAAAACGAGATCTCCGCCGAGGTCAACCGGCAGATCGGCGAGCACCAGCGTGAGTTCTTCCTCAAGGAGCAACTCAAGGTCATCCAGCAGGAGCTGGGCCTGACCAAGGACGATCGCAGCGCCGACCTGGAGCAGTTCGAACAGCGCCTGGAAGGCAAGACCCTGCCGGAGCAGGCGAAAAAACGCATCGACGAAGAAATGGGCAAGCTGGCGATTCTGGAGACCGGCTCGCCCGAGTACGCCGTCACCCGCAATTACCTGGAATGGGCCACCGCCCTGCCCTGGGGCCTGTACGGCAAGGACAAGCTCGATCTCAAGCACGCCCGCAAGGTCTTGGACCAGCACCATGCCGGCCTCGATGACATCAAGGAACGCATCCTCGAATTCCTCGCCGTCGGTGCCTGGAAAGGCGAGATCAGCGGCTCCATCGTGCTGCTGGTAGGCCCGCCTGGCGTGGGCAAGACCAGCATCGGCAAGTCCATCGCCGAATCCTTGGGGCGGCCGTTCTACCGCTTCAGCGTCGGCGGCATGCGCGATGAGGCCGAGATCAAGGGTCACCGCCGCACCTACATCGGCGCCCAGCCAGGCAAACTGGTGCAGGCGTTGAAAGAGGTCGAGGTGATGAACCCGGTGATCATGCTCGACGAAATCGACAAGATGGGTCAAAGCTACCAGGGTGACCCGGCCTCGGCACTGCTTGAGACCCTCGACCCGGAGCAGAATGTCGACTTCCTCGATCACTACCTGGACCTGCGCCTGGACTTGTCCAAGGTGCTGTTCGTGTGCACCGCCAACACGCTGGACTCAATCCCCGGCCCGCTGCTCGACCGGATGGAAGTGATCCGCCTGTCTGGCTACATCACCGAGGAAAAACTGGCCATCGCCAAGCGCCACTTGTGGCCCAAGCAACTGGAAAAAGCCGGCGTCGCCAAGGCCAGCCTGAGCATCAGCGACAGCGCCCTGCGCACCGTGATCGAAGGCTACGCCCGTGAGGCCGGTGTACGGCAGTTGGAGAAGCAACTGGGCAAGTTGGTGCGCAAGTCGGTGGTCAAGTTGCTGGATGACCCTGACGCCAAGCTGAAGATCGGCAACAAAGACCTTGAGCCTGCCCTGGGCATGCCGGTGTTTCGCAGCGAACAGGTTTTGGCCGGCAAGGGCGTGATAACCGGGCTTGCCTGGACCAGCATGGGCGGTGCGACCTTGCCGATCGAGGCCACCCGCATCCACACCCTGAACCGCGGCTTCAAGCTGACCGGCAAGCTGGGCGATGTGATGAAAGAGTCCGCCGAAATTGCCTACAGCTACGTCAGCTCGAACCTCAAGCAGCTTGGTGGTGATCCAGCGTTCTTCAACGAAGCGTTCATCCACCTGCACGTGCCGGAAGGGGCCACGCCCAAGGACGGTCCAAGTGCGGGTATCACCATGGCCAGCGCCTTGTTGTCGCTGGCTCGCGACCAGGCACCGAAGAAAGGCGTGGCCATGACTGGCGAGTTGACCCTCACTGGCCAGGTCCTGCCTATCGGCGGGGTGCGCGAGAAGGTGATCGCGGCGCGGCGGCAGAAGATCTTCGAGCTGATTCTGCCGGAGCCCAACCGTGGAGACTTCGAGGAGCTGCCGGACTACCTGCGTGAAGGGCTGACCGTGCATTTCGCCAAACGCTTCGCCGATGTCGCCAAAGTGTTGTTCTGACCGATAGTGCGCCCTTCGCGGGTCAAGCCCGCGAAGAGGCCGGCACAAGTGGCACAAAACCGCGCGATCATCGGTTATCCTCAGGCCAACGCCAGCCTCCGGAGCCACCATGACCGTCCCTCGTCTACTCGTTCCCCTGAGCCTTGCCCTGCTCACCGCCTGCGCCCAGCAGCCCAGACAAACCGTCGAACTGGACGCTGAAAGCGAATGCCCCAAGCGCCTTCAGGTCGGTCAATCCCTCACCCTCACCCTGCCCAGCAACCCCACCACCGGCTACCGCTGGCTGGTGCAGAACCCAGCGTCGGACATCCTGCGCAGCCTCGGCCCCGAGGTTTACAGCGACCCTGAGGACGCTGGCATCGTCGGCAGTTCCGGCCTGTCGACCTGGCGCTTCCAGGCCAAGTCAGCTGGCGAAGGCCACCTGGTCCTGGTCTACCAACAACCCTGGGCTCCCGAAGTAAGGCCTGTCCAGACCTTCGATTGCGCCATTCGGGTAAAGTGATCGCACAGCGCTGGTCAGCCAACCATGCATCCTCGCCGCGGTTTGGCTAGAATGCCGGCCCTGTCTATCGCCAGCGCCTGGATCCACCGTGAGCAAAGAACCCGACCGCCTATTCGCCCAGCCTCTGGAGCAGGTGCCCGACTTCGTCTTCAACGAAGACGTGGTGCGGGTATTCCCGGACATGATCAAGCGTTCGGTGCCCGGCTACCCGACCATCGTCGAGAACCTCGGCGTGCTGGCCGCGCGCTTCGCCCAGCCCAATACCGCGCTGTACGATCTGGGCGCATCGCTGGGCGCTGTGACCCAGTCCCTGCGCCGTCACGTGCGCAGCGATGGCTGCCGAGTCATCGCCGTGGACAACTCGGCGGCCATGGTCGAGCGCTGCCGCCAATACCTTACCGCTCAGGACTCGATGTTCCAGGAACTGCTGCCGGTACAGGTGCTGGAAGCCGATATCCTGGCCCTGCCCTTCGAGCCGGCCTCGGTGGTGGCGATGAATTTCACCCTGCAGTTCATCGCCCCTGACCAACGCCTGGTGTTGCTCGGCCGTATCCGCCAGGCCCTGCTGCCGGGCGGCGCGCTGATCCTGTCGGAGAAACTGCGGTTCGCCGATGACGAGGAGCAAACCCTGCTCAATGAGCTGCACCTGGACTTCAAACGTGCCAATGGCTACAGCGAACTGGAGATCGCCCAGAAACGCAGTGCCATCGAAAACGTGATGAAGCCCGATACCCTCCAGGCCCACCAGGAACGTCTGCACGCCGCTGGCTTCTCCAAGGTCGTGCCTTGGTTCCAATGCCTCAACTTCGCCTCACTGATAGCCCTGCCATGATCGATCTTTCCCCTCTGGTCCGCCGCTTGGCGGGTACGCCCCTCGCTACCTGGTCCCAGGGCCTGCAAGCACAGCTGGATGCCAAGCTGGAAAAAGGCCACGGTGACCTCGACCGCTGGCGCGGCGCCCTCGATGCCTTGCCCGTCCTGCAGCCTAGCGAAATCGACCTGGTCGACGGCCTGCGTCTGGACTGCGCCTGCGACGACGCGACCCGCGCCCAGGTGCGCCAGGCGCTGATGGGCTTGTCGCCCTGGCGCAAGGGACCGTTCAACCTGTTCGGCGTTCATGTGGATACCGAATGGCGCTCGGACTGGAAGTGGTCGCGTGTCAGCCCGCACCTGGACCTCAAGGGCAAGCGCGTGCTCGACGTGGGTTGTGGCAATGGTTACTACCAGTGGCGCATGCTCGGCGCTGGCGCCGACATGGTGATCGGCGTCGACCCCAACTGGCTGTTCTTCTGCCAATTCCAGGCGGTGCAGCGATTCCTTCCAGGACTGCCGGCCTGGCACCTACCCTTCGCCCTCGAAGACCTGCCAGCCAACCTGGAAGGCTTCGATACGGTGTTCTCCATGGGCGTGTTCTACCACCGCCGCTCGCCGATCGAGCACTTGCTGGCTCTCAAGGATTGCCTGGTCAAAGGGGGCGAGCTGGTGCTGGAAACGTTGGTCGTGGAAGGCGATGAACAACAGGTGCTGGTGCCTGAGGACCGCTACGCGCAAATGCGCAATGTCTGGTTCCTGCCCTCGGTGCCTGCGCTCGCGCGCTGGCTGCGCCGGGCGGGCTTCAGTGACGTACGCTGTGTCGATGTCAGCGTGACCACCATCGAAGAGCAGCGCAGCACCGAGTGGATGCGTTATCAGTCGCTGAGCGATTTTCTCGATCCCCACGACCACAGCCTGACCATCGAAGGCCTGCCAGCCCCGCGTCGGGCAACCTTGGTGGCCCGCAAGTAAAACGCAACCCCCGTGGTCGTCGCGGTTTTTTTGGCCTACGCGAAGATATTCCTCATCTGCCCCGCATGCCTGCCGATTCCGCTCCACTGTGCCAGGAACTGGCGGAAGTGCAGGATGAACACCACCAGTTCCTGACGGGTGTTCATCCTGCCGAGCCGGACCACGGAACTTTCCAGGTAGGCCTCGATGGTCTGCCAGGTCGTGTGCAGATGCCCTGACGCCAGCACCACGTCCCATAAGTCGATCTCCAATTCGCCCATGCATGCATTGAGCTCATTGACGCGACCGCTCACCCGCTGGATCTCCGCCAGCCGTTGGCTGAGCTGACGGTGCCGCAGCTCCAGCTCATGCAGCTGGGCGCGGGCCTTTCTGGCCTTTGCACCATAGATCGAGTTGCTGATAATGGCTCCGAACGGTCCACCTAGCCAGCCCAATGTCGACTGCTTGGAGAAGGATCTGTAATCATGACGGACGTCTAGAATCTCACCGTCCAAGCGACTCAACTCCCACTCGAGGTCTTCAGCGTCCGGCGCCAGCGAGAATCGTTTGGCCGCACGGCACTTTTCGAACACCGCTGGCCTGAGTGTGAAGCGCGCCTGGTCGCGAAAATTCTCGAGTCCCAGGCGAACCCCATCGACTTGTTGATCAAAATCGTCGATTTGCCCGTGCAGCCACATCAACTGGTCAGCCATTGACCGGAGCAATTGCAGGTCCCGAGGGCCAAGGTCCATTTCCGGCGCTGAAAGCAACGTGGCCCAGGATGCGCGATCGATGCCCATTGCCCGTGTGCGTGCAGCAAGGTCCAGCACCTGGGCACCGAGCGCTTCGACCTGCCTGGCATGCTCTGCAAGGGCGGTGGTGACAGCCAGGCACTGCGTGTCGAGGATCGACCATGTACGGGCATGCAACGCCAAGTGTTTGAACAGGCCCAACATCCGTTCGGGAGCCAATTCTGGCTCGGTGATTCTGTCGTACCCCAGCCACGCGATGGTTTGCGCCAGCGTGGACGGCAATACGCGCATGCGTTCGCTGTAGTTTCTGATCGTCGACCGCGATTCGGCCGTAAGGATCAAACCCGCAGAACCCTGCCCATCTCGATTATCCATGGCCTGGATCAGTTCACCCGGCAGGACGATCGCTTTCATCTGCTGCTCTTCGAAAGGCAACGTACGTGGATTCATGAGTCTTCAATTGACGTCGATAGCAAAGAAATCGCGCTCCGCAGAGCGCGACATGATGGGCGCCCTCAAAGCGCGCGACGGTGTTGCTCCAACAGCTGGCGCTGGTAGGTCAGCAATTGCTTGAAGAGCCCATTGAGTACTCGCAATTGCTCGCCGTCACCGATCGGAGCGCGCTCCAAATGGGTGTGGAAATTGCCCAGAGCCTGCCTGACGACCGTCATGCCAGATGCCCAATCCGTGCGTTGCTCCTGCAGCATCGGCAGCATTTCCAGTGCAGCAAGCCTCTGCGTCACCGTTGCCTGGCGCTGTACGAGTTCTCTGACCTGAACGGCTAGCTTGCGCACGCGCTCACCGATGTTGCGGCGCTCCTGCTGCAGTTGGGTGTAGCGCATACCTTCGACGACATCGCCCAGCAGGGTTTGAAGCTGTTCGACGGCTTTGGAGACAGCCTCGACGGTGACGACCGTTTCACCACCCGGAACGGCCAGTTTGCCGAGATCGTCGAGTGAAGGGACCACACCACCGAATCGCGTCTGCAGTCCATTGGCTTCCAAGGTGGCAATGGCCTTCTCGACCGTCTCCTTGTTCTGCTGCTCCCGATCATGCTCTTCCACCAACTGGGCGTGGGTCCTGACCAGGTTTTGCTGCTGCTTGTTCAATCGCTCCTGATCGGCTGTACCGACCAGCAAAGGCAACGTAGCGAGCGCCTGGAGCTCTCTGCCCAAATGGGATATTTGATCAGCCAGTCGCGATTTCACCGTATCTCGCTCTTCTGCGGCTATGGCGAGAACGTCACTGTCGTGACCACTACCGAGGCTGGCGAGCATATCGCTCAACGCTTCGTTATCCAGCTCGGCAGTCAGCCTTTGGGCCTTACGCACCGTTTGATCGATGCAATGGGTGAACAGCCTCATGTGTCGCTCCAGGTTTTCCTGGAGCGGTGTCGAAAACTTCAATTGACCCTTCTGCCACACCTCGGTGTAGCTTCGTGTTGCCGCGAGCACTTTGCCGAGCTCGGGCGCATCGGCAGTCATGGGCAGGACGTGGACGTTGTCGTTCATGGTCGTTTCACCTTATTGGGCCGAGGCTGCATCGTCGAAGATTTGGGTTAATTGCAGGGATTTTTCCTGGATATGTTTCCATTGCGCGAGGAACTGGCGGAAATACAAAGAGAACCTGATCAACTGCTTGTTGTCGGAAATGCTTTCGAGCTTTTCGATCGACGCATCGATATAGGAACCTACGGTGTCCCACGCCGTTTGCAGGTGGGAAGCAGCGGTGACCACGTCTTGCAGTCGGGTGTCGAGTTCGCCGACAAACGTCGCCAACTCTTCCATGCGGCCCTCAAGATTCACCCGCAGACGCAACTGATCGCTGACTTTACGGCGCTCCTCCTGCTGCTTCTTGCGCTCTTTGCGCACTTTCTCCGCTTTGCTGCCGTATATTCCCCCGGTGATTGCCGCTCCGATGGGGCCAACGGCCAGGCCACCCAACGCCAGCTTCACGTATTGATCGTACTCAGTGCTAAGTGCAGTGATGTCCTGGTCGAGCAACTTCAGCTGCTCGCGCAGGTTCTCTACCTGGTTGTCACCCTGCTTTCGCTCGACTGCATGGCCTTTTTGCTTAACCGCGGGAATCAGCTCGAAACGCGCGATGTCCCGGAAGCTCTCGGTTTCGAGCCTTACGCTTTCCACCTGCTGCGCATACCACTGCACATCCTCCTTGAGAATGCCCATGTAAACGACGAGTAGCGAAACTGACTGCCTGCCTGGGCCGTCCAGTTTCACCGGAGTGCTTAGCAGGAGCTTCTCCCAGTGCTTGACCTCGCCCACCGCACGCCGGGATTCTTCGAGGATGCCTTCACCGGCCGCGTTGATCGAAGCAGCGGTGGAAGAAAGCCCGGCTGCCAGTTTCTTGCTCCTGTCCGACAGCGGCGCCCATGTACGGGCATGAGTGCGCAGGCTCTCGAACAGCTCGTCCATGGACTCGGGCGTAAGTTCGGGCTCTTCGATTTGCTTGTAGCCCAACCAACGCTCCAGGTTGTCGCGGCTGGAGGGCAACGCGAAGACAAAATTGGCATAGCGATTGAGCGTGAGGATGTGTTCGCGACTGAGCGTCAGGCCGCCTTGGCCCTCACCATCGAGCGAGGCCAAGCCGTTCACTACAGCTTGCGGGTATTTAGCAGCTTTCTGTTGAAGCAGCTCATAGTCAGCCCATTGTTCATTCATGATTTCGCCCCTGTATACGAGCCCTACATTGGCTCGGTCAGGGCAAAGTACGGCAATCGTCATGCACCACAGCAGCGGGCAGGCTTTCCTGATCCGACAGGGGCTGGTGGCTAACGAGGGGGACGGTGATCATGCCGCTGCATGAAGGAAGGCAGCGGTGGGCCGCTGGCCCGAAGGGCCGGACCCGTTTCAATCGCGGGGTGCCATCGCCGGTCAACCTGTCTCTAGAGGTTCGGACTACCGGCGATGAGAAGGAAGAATCAGCGCGAAGCCGCCACGATCAGCGCCTTCATCTCTGCTACAGCGGCCTTGAAGCCGACGAACAATGCATGCGCGACCAAGGCGTGGCCGATATTGAGTTCGTTGATGCCTTTGATTGCCGCCACCGCCTCGACGTTGTGGTAATGCAAGCCATGGCCAGCGTTGACGATCAGCCCTTGGCCAACGCCGAAGGCGACGCCATCGACGATGCGCTTGAGCTCGTCTGCCACTTCGGTCGGTGTTTCGGCATCGGCATAACGACCGGTGTGCAACTCGATGGCCGGTGCACCAACGCGACGCGAGGCTTCGATCTGCCGCTCGTCGGCATCGATGAACAGCGACACTTCGGCACCGGTGCGCGACAGGCGCTCGACTGCTGCCTTGATCCGCGCCTCTTGGCCGGCCACATCCAGGCCACCTTCGGTGGTCAGCTCCTGACGGGTTTCCGGTACCAGGCAGATATGCGCCGGGCGAATCTTCTCGGCGAAGGCCATCATCTCTTCCGTGACGCCCATCTCGAAGTTCATGCGGGTCTGCAGCACATCCTTGAGCAGCACGACATCACGCTCCTGGATATGCCGGCGGTCTTCGCGCAGATGAACGGTGATGCCGTCGGCGCCCGCCTCTTCGGCGTCCAGCGCGGCCTTGACCGGGTCGGGATAGCGCGTGCCCCGGGCCTGGCGCAGGGTCGCCACATGGTCGATATTGACGCCGAGAAGCATGCGGTTGCTGTGAGTCACGAAAGGCTCTCCTGAAGATGTAGCCCCACAGCATACGACGTGCTCAGCGCTTGCGAAACAGTTCCCGGCTAACCAATGGCTTTGACCCCAGGTGCACCGCCAGCGCTTGGCGCATCAGGCGCTTGGCCGCCAGCAGCGCACCCGGTGCGTCCCAGTCGGCTTGAGCCAGGGCCAGCAGCTCGTTGCCGTTGAACAACCCAGGCTGCACCAGATAAACCCGTTCCAGGCCAGCCTCGACCTGGAGGCGGTAGAAACCTTGCGCAACGATGGGTTGGTCGTTGACATCGTGGTCCAGTGCGAAGGCATAACCGAGGTCTTCGAGCAGCCGCCATTCGAACGAACGCAGCAAGGGCTCGAGCGGACGCCCGGCCGCCAGTGCCTGCAAGGTCAGGGCGTAATGCTCGAACAACTCGGGCTGAGGGGCTTCGGCAGGCAAAAGGCGCATCAGTAGCTCGTTCAGATACAGGCCACTGAACAGCGCATCGCCATGCAACCAGGCGGCAATCCCGACTGTATCAAGGCGCCCAACGTTCTTCAGCTCGCCGCGTCCGCGCAATTCCACTTCCAACGGCACGAATGGGCGCACCAGGCTGCCACCCTTGCCGCGTGCACGGCGCAGCACGGCACGTACACGCCCTTGCGGCGTGAAGAAGTCGACCAGTGCGCTGGTTTCCTTGTAAGCGCGGCTGTGCAGCACGTAGGCCGGCTGGGCGGCAGGTTGTTCCATCAGAACTCTCTAAAGGCCAGATGTGCCTGTGGGAACGGGTTCGCCCGCGAACGCTGCAGTGGATTCACTGACGCTTTCGCGGGTGAACCCGCTCCCACAGAGAGGTGCTGGCCGCCTGAAGGGATTACAGGTCGCCGTAACCCAACGAGCGCAGAGCACGCTCGTCGTCCGACCATCCGCCCTTGACCTTGACCCAGAGGTTGAGCATCACCTTGGCATCGAACAGCACTTCCATGTCCTTGCGGGCATCGGAACCGATGCGTTTGATGCGCTCGCCCTTGTCACCAATGATGATCTTCTTCTGCCCATCACGCTCGACCAGGATCAACGCGTGAATGTGCAGCACATGCCCTTGCTGCTTGAACTCTTCGATCTCGACGGTGATCTGGTACGGAAGCTCCGCGCCCAGCTGGCGCATGATCTTCTCGCGGACCAGTTCGGCGGCCAGGAAGCGGCTGCTGCGGTCGGTGATCTGGTCTTCCGGGAAGAAGTGTTCGTTTTCTGGAAGATGCTTGGCGATCAGTGCTTCCAGCGACTCCAGGTTGTGCCCCTGCTGAGCGGAGATGGGCACGATCTCGGCATTCGGCAGCTGCTGCTGCAGCCATTGCAGGTGCGGAATCAGTTCGGCCTTCTCGTCCATCCGGTCGGTTTTGTTGACCGCCAGGATGACCGGGCCGGTGACGTACTGCACGCGCTCGAGCACCAGCTGGTCCTCGTCGGTCCAACGGGTACGGTCAACCACGAAAATGACCACATCGACGTCTTTCAGGGCTGCCGACGCGTTGCGGTTCATGTAGCGGTTCAAGGCCTTGTCGTTGGCCTTGTGCATGCCAGGCGTGTCGACGTAGATCGCCTGTACGTCACCCTCGGTCTTGATACCGAGCATGTTGTGGCGGGTGGTCTGCGGCTTGCGCGAGGTGATCGCCAGCTTCTGGCCGAGGATGTGGTTGAGCAGGGTCGACTTGCCCACGTTTGGGCGGCCAACGATGGCGACATAGCCGCAACGGGTCGGGTTGTTATCAGTCATTGCCATTCTCCACGCCCAGGGCGATCAATGCAGAGGCGGCGGCGACCTGTTCGGCGATACGCCGACTCACGCCCTGGCCGCGGCTCTTGTTATTCAGCAGCACCACTTCGCATTCGACGAAGAACGTGCGGCAGTGCGGTTCGCCCTGGATGTCCACCACTTCGTAACGCGGCAGCTCGCAGGCACGCGACTGCAGGAATTCCTGCAGGCGGGTCTTGGGGTCCTTGTTGGTATCGACCAGGGTCAAGCCATCGAACTCGTCGGTGAGCCAGTCGAGAATGCGCTCACGGGCGGTCTGCATGTCCGCATCCAGGTAGATCGCGCCAATCAGCGCTTCCAGGGCATCGGCCAGGATCGACTCACGGCGGAAACCGCCACTTTTGAGCTCACCCGACCCTAGGCGCAGGTATTCACCCAGGTCGAAGCCTCGGGCCAGGCGGGCCAGGGTCTCACCCTTGACCAGGCGGGCTCGCAGGCGCGACAGCTGGCCTTCGCGGGCCTGGGGGAAGCGCTCGAACAGCGCCTCGCCCACCACGAAGTTGAGAATGGCGTCGCCGAGGAACTCCAGGCGCTCGTTGTTGCGCCCGGCATAGCTGCGATGGGTCAGGGCCAGCAGCATCTGCTCCTGGTTCTTGAAGGTGTATCCGAGCTTTCGCTCCAGACGGGTAAGGGAAGCACTCATGCAGCCACCCGCTCGTTGTTAAACGCGTTGTTCAAATCAACATCCTGAAAGACTGTTTGGCTGTGGTCCGTCGCCATGAACGGCGAATCTCTCCATCCCTGAGAACACAGCCTATGTCAGAAATGCATTCGGCGCTGTCTGCTGGACAGCGCCGATGGGTATCAATGGATCAAGCCGACCCGCGAAAGGTTGGGCAAGTGGCTCAGCTTGGGCTCCGGCCAGCTCATCCAGACCGCGAAGGCCTTGCCGACGATGTTCCGGTCCGGAACCATGCCGTGCAGTTCCTTCGGAATGTTCGGATCGTCCCAGTAACGGCTGTCATTAGAATTGTCGCGGTTGTCGCCCATCATGAAGTAATGGCCAGCCGGTACGGTCCATTGCTGGTCCGGCGGCATGCGATAACGGCTCATCTCCTTGCGGATCAGGTGTTCGGCCTCGCCCAGCTTCTCCTTGTACAGTTGCGCACTGCCCAAGGTGCCTGGCTCGGTGCCGACCAACTGTTCGGCAACCAGCTGGCCGTTGACGAACAGCCGCTTGTCGTTGGTGTAGCGGATCTGATCGCCCGGCAGGCCAACCACTCGCTTGATGTAGTTGACGTTCGGGTCGCTTGGATAGCGGAACACCATGACATCACCACGCTGCGGGTCACCTACCTCGATCACTTTCTTGTCGATCACCGGCAGGCGGATGCCGTAGGAGAACTTGTTCACCAGGATGAAATCACCCACTTCCAGCGTGGGTTTCATCGACCCCGAAGGAATCTGGAACGGCTCGACCAGGAACGAGCGCAGCACCAGCACGATGAACAGCACCGGGAAGAACGACTTGCCGTACTCGACCAGCAACGGCTCCTTGTTCAGTCGTTCGACCACGGCCATTTCAGGCTGGCTGACACTGCCCTGGTAGTTGGCGACCGCTGCCCGCCGGCGCGGGGCCAGGAACAGCAGGTCGATCAAGCCCAAGAGGCCGCAGACGACAACGGCAATCACTAGCAACAGCGGGAAATTTAGCGACATAGGACCTAGCTATCCAACCTGAGCACGGCGAGGAAGGCTTCCTGTGGAATCTCCACGTTACCGACCTGTTTCATGCGTTTCTTACCAGCCTTCTGCTTCTCCAGCAGCTTTTTCTTACGGCTCACGTCACCACCGTAGCACTTGGCCAGTACGTTCTTTCTGAGTGCCTTGACGGTAGTACGCGCGATGATCTGGCCACCAATGGCTGCCTGGATCGCCACGTCGAACATCTGCCGAGGAATCAGCTCCTTCATTTTCTCGGTCAACGCACGGCCTTTGTAGGCCGCGTTGTCACGGTGCACGATCAGTGCCAGGGCATCGACCTTGTCACCGTTGATCAGCACGTCCAGTTTGACCAGGTTGGCCGACTGGTAGCGGTCGAAATGATAGTCCAGCGACGCGTAGCCACGGCTGGTCGACTTCAGGCGGTCGAAGAAGTCCAGCACCACTTCGTTCATCGGCAAGTCGTAACGCACCTGGACTTGACTGCCGAGGAACTGCATGTCGCGCTGGACACCGCGTTTTTCGATGCACAGGGTAATGACGTTACCCAGGTGCTCTTGCGGAACCAGGATGGTCGCGGTGACGATCGGCTCGCGGAAATCAGCCACGGCCGAGACGTCTGGCAGCTTCGACGGGTTGTCGACGGTGATGGTCTCACCGGTCTTGAGTTCGAGCTCGTAGATTACGCTTGGCGCCGTGGTGATCAGGTCCAGGTCGTATTCACGCTCCAGGCGCTCCTGGATGATCTCCATGTGCAGCATGCCGAGGAAGCCGCAACGGAAGCCGAAGCCCAGTGCGTCGGAGCTTTCTGGCATGTACTGCAGCGAAGAGTCGTTGAGCGTGAGCTTTTGCAGCGCGTCGCGGAAGTCTTCGAAGTCATCGGAACTGACCGGGAACAGACCGGCGTAAACTTGTGGCTGGATCTTCTTGAAGCCTGGCAGCACTTCGACCTCGGGGGTCGTGGACAGGGTCAGGGTGTCACCGACCGGTGCCCCGTGAATGTCCTTGATGCTGGCGATGATGAAGCCCACTTCACCGGCCTTGAGATCAGCGGTCTGGGTGTGTTTTGGGGTGAATACGCCCACGCTGTCGACCAGGTGCACCTTGCCGGTGGACTTGACCAGGATCTTGTCGCCTTTCTTGACACGGCCATGGCGCACACGCACCAGGGAAACCACGCCCAGGTAGTTGTCGAACCAGGAGTCGATGATCAGCGCCTGCAGCGGCGCGTCGATATCGCCCTCCGGCGCGGGAATGGTCTGGACCAGGCGTTCGAGCACCTCGTCGACGCCCATGCCGCTCTTGGCACTGCAAGCCACGGCGTCGGTGGCGTCGATGCCGATGATCTTCTCGATCTCGTCCTTGACGCGGTCAGGGTCGGCCTGGGGCAGGTCCATCTTGTTCAGCACCGGCATGACCTCGAGGCCCTGCTCGATGGCGGTGTAGCAGTTGGCCACGGACTGGGCCTCGACGCCCTGGCCGGCATCCACCACCAGCAGCGCACCTTCGCACGCGGCCAGCGAACGGGAGACTTCATAGGTGAAGTCGACGTGACCGGGGGTGTCGATGAAATTGAGCTGGTAGACCTTACCGTCCTGCGCCTTGTAGTTGAGCGTGACGCTGTGGGCCTTGATGGTGATCCCGCGTTCGCGCTCGAGGTCCATCGAATCGAGGACCTGGGCTTCCATTTCGCGTGCCGACAGGCCACCGCACATCTGGATGAAACGGTCTGCCAGCGTCGACTTGCCATGGTCGATGTGGGCGATGATGGAGAAATTGCGGATATGACTCAAATCACTCACGGGTCAACACTCGAAAAGGCTGCGAGCCGGACGCCCGCCGAAAAATAGCCGGGAATTGTACCTCAAGCCGCAGGGATATGGGAGATTCCTGATCGGCTGACATTGTTGCGCAAAAATGCAAATAGCCTGGGTGGCCTACTCCGGCCCTGTCGCCGGCCGACACAGACGAGGATGAAATCTCATGAAAAAGGGCAGCCTGAGCTGCCCTTTCCACGTCGAACCCGGCTTATTCAGCCAGCTTGAAGGTAATGAAGCTCGCACGCCCCTGACGCAGCACGCGCATGGAGACCGAACGATTCTTCGGCAGGTCCTTGGCAATTTCAGTGAATTGCTTGGCCGAGCTGATCGCCTGGTTGTTCAGGTGGCTGATGACGTCACCTGGACGCAGACCGATCAAGGCAGCCGGGCCATCCTGGATTTCCTTGATGACCACGCCGCCCTTGAGCTCCAGGGTTTTCTTCTGCTCGTCGGTCAGGTCCGCCACGGAGACACCCAGGCGGTTGCTGCTGCGCTCTGCGCCGCCCTGGGCACTGGCTTCGATATCGGCATCGTCATCGGGCATCGCGCCGATGGTGATGTCCAGGTTCTGGCGCTTGCCATTGCGAATGATCTCCAGCTTGGCCTTCTCGCCGTCTTTCAGGCCACCCACCAGGTGCGGCAGATCGGCCGACATGACGATCGGCTGACCGTTCATGCTCAGGATCACATCGCCCACCTGCAGGCCACCCTTGGCTGCAGGACCGCCTTCCAGTACCTGGGCCACCAGGGCGCCGGCGGGCTTGTCGAGGCCGAAGGATTCAGCCAGGTCCTTGTTGACCTCCTGGATCACCACACCCAGCCAGCCGCGGCTGACCTTGCCGTCTTTCTTCAGCTGGTTGGAAACATCCAGCGCGACGTCGATCGGGATGGCGAAGGACAAGCCCATGAAGCCGCCGGATCGGGTAAAGATCTGCGAGTTGATACCCACGACTTCACCTTTCATGTTGAACAGCGGGCCACCCGAGTTGCCCGGGTTGATGGCCACGTCGGTCTGGATGAACGGCACGTAGGTGTCGTTAGGCAGGGTACGCCCCTTGGCGCTGACGATACCTTTGGTCACCGAGTGATCGAAGCCGAACGGCGAGCCGATGGCCAGGACCCACTCACCGACTTTCAGTTTTTCCGAATCGCCCAGCTTCACGGTCGGCAGGTTCTTGCCTTCGACCTTCAGCAGCGCCACGTCGGTACGCGGGTCGGTGCCGATCAACTTGGCCTGCAGCTCGCTGCGGTCCGACAGGCGGACGATGATCTCGTCCGCATCGGCGACCACGTGGTTGTTGGTGAGCACGTAGCCATCGCTGGAGATGATGAAGCCCGAGCCCAGCGACATGGCCTCTCGCTGGCGGTCGCCCCGGGGCGCGCGCGGTTGTTGCGGCATGTTGCGCTCGAAGAACTCGCGGAACATCGGCGGCAGGCCTTCGAGATCGGGCATCTGCCCGGCAGCCACGCGGCGGTCCGGCAGTTTCTGCTTGGTACTGATGTTGACCACGGCCGGCGAGGCCTGCTCGACCAGGGTCGTGAAGTCCGGCAGGGCTTCCTCGGCCTGGGCGGTGAGCACCTGACCGAGCATGAGCACGGCGGCGAACATCGTTAGGTAGGATTTCAAGCGTGGTATTGACATACGGCTCCCGTCACAACGAGCGTAAGTTAGTTAGACCATCTGCAGAAGCAGCAAAGGCCAGGCTCCAAGAAGCCTGACCTATAGAAAATTTACCGATGGATTGCAAATGACAATGCTTTAATTTCATTTCAGCCGCGGACTCCCGGAGCCTGCGCACGGCCCGTCGTCACTGGCACGCCTAGCTGTCCTGGGGGCGCATCGACAGTGCGATACGCTCGGCGGTACCCAGCGGAATTTCGCCAACCACCGTGACCATGACCTTGCCTTTGGGCGTATTCAGACGGCGTGATACCGCCACGGTAGGCCCGAGCTGGGCACGGGTGTCAGGGCCGGCATCGTCGGTCACCGGTTCGAGGAATACGGAGAAACGCGCCAAGCCGTCGTCATACATCAGGCTGCTGACCGCACTGTTGCGCTCAGGGTCGCGACGGACCGAGCTGTTGATCAATTCGAAGCCCGCCGGCAGCCAGTCCGAACGCCACCCGGCAACGGCTTCGCCATCGGTACTGGCGACCCGCTCGACCGGCTTGCAGGCAGCACTGGGACGCAGGTCGTCGTCGCTCGGCAGGTGGGTTTCAAGACGTGTCATCTGGAAACGCTCGAGCAGTTGCCCCTTGTCGTTGATCATCAACGAACGAAGCGGAAGGCCGGTCTGGCGATCGAGATGAAGCTCGAAGGCGTAACGATGCTGGTCGCGTGGCGTGAGAGTCACGATCACGGCATCGCGCCCGGCGACCCGCGACGTGCCCGCCAAGCCCAGGTTGTACCAGCTCATCAGCTTCAAAGGATCAAGCACACGCGGTGTTGAGTCGGGCGGCGTACCGACGCCACTGACCAGGGAACCACTGACGCACTGCACCTTGCCATCCACGCGCACGACCTCCTGGGCGGCGCCATCGAGCTGCAGCAGCCGCTCGCTGACCTTGCCGTCCTGGACCCGATGCCAGATGTCGTGGGAAGAAAAGCTGCCGTTACGTTCGTAGACGAAGGAGCCCTGGTAACTCTGTTTCTGCTCGGCCTGGGCCAGCTTGCTCAACCACTCGCTCGCCTGAGGCGAAGAGTTGGCCGCCAATGCTGGCACCGTCACGCAGCTGCTTATCAGCAGCGACAGGAGAGGTAGCGCGCGCATGATCCTCCTTACTTAGCGGTTTTCCAGGCTGGCGGCCCGTGCGTAGGGCAAAGCGGTCTCAGTGCCCTTGAGCGCAGATTCCTGGGCATGCTGGCGCAGGTAACCTGGCAGACGCTGATCCCAGCCGGCCTGGTTCTGCAGCACACCGTTGGCCATCGGCCCGGTCGGTTGCTCACTGCTTTCACTATAGCCTGCCAAAACGGCCGGACCCTGGCTTTGTGGCATGGCCAGCCCCTGCTGCGCAGGTTGTTGGGCCGCAAGCTCGGCACCGGTGATCTCGTCCTGGTTGTACAGGCGCACCCCAGCCAGCACCGCCAAGGTCACCGAAGCGGCAACCGCCAGGCGACCGATGCTGCGCCAAGGGCCTTGCTTGACCTTGGCCGGCACGGCCTCGTCAGCCAGTGCGGCGGACACCGCCGAGGCGATATCAAGCTTGGGCAGCAGCAGTTCTTTGTGCATGGCTGCGCGAGCGACCTGGTAACGCGACCAGGTGGCACGGGTTTCAGCATCGTCAACGGCATTCAATACCCGACGCAGTTCCAGTTCGTCCGCTTCGTTGTCCATTACCGCGGACAGCGATTCCTGCAAAGCTTCACGACTCATGGCGGTTCCTCTCTTGGCTGTCGCCGCTGTCTCAGGTTTCCTGCAACAACGGCTGCAGGGCTTTGTCTATGGCCTCCCGAGCGCGGAATATCCGAGAGCGCACGGTACCCACCGGACACTGCATGACGCTGGCAATGTCCTCGTAACTCAACCCGTCGAACTCGCGCAGGGTCAGTGCCGTACGCAGGTCTTCGGGCAGTTGCTGGATGGTGCGATGGACAGTGCCTTCGATTTCATCCCGCAACAACGAGCGCTCTGGGGACTCGAGATCCTTGAGGCCATGATCGCCGTCGTAAAACTCCGCATCCTCGGAGCTCACATCACTGTCTGGCGGCCGTCTTCCACGGGACACCAGGTAGTTCTTCGCCGTGTTGATGGCGATGCGGTACAGCCAGGTATAAAACGCACTGTCACCGCGAAAATTACCAAGCGCTCGGTAAGCCTTGATAAAGGCCTCCTGCGCCACATCCTGGGCTTCGTGGGTGTCATGGACAAACCGCACGATCAACCCGAGAATCTTGTGCTGATACTTCAGCACCAACAGATCGAACGCTCGCCTGTCTCCACGCTGCACGCGCTCGACAAGCTGCTGATCCTCTTCCTGGGTTAGCATGAACACTCCTCAGTGAACTCGAAGGAGCGTTGCAACAACCTTCGTTCAGGCTTGCAACCATAGACTCGGGCTTTACGCAAAAGTTCTCCCCTCCAAGCAAGTTTCCTGCGGCCCTTGGTCGGCTCGCACGAAAGACGCAGCGCGGTCACGGCCGGCTGCGACGATAATCGGGTTTCGAATACGCAGAGGTCAGCCCGGATAGAGCCACCGCCCTGCGTCGCCGCGACATATTATGGCGTGCGGGCAGCCTTCATAGGATTTCCTGCCGTGTCGGAAAGTTCCCACAAAAGCTGAACGCACCGCACAAGTGGCATGGAAATTGGCCACCGGGGGCTGCTATAAAGGCAGCCCGGCTGCGTTTCACGATAGTTTCACAATGCCATCTGTGCCTGACTATTGTGCCGCGCCCCTTCCAAAGATTACTAGTGTCCCGACATGAGCCAACAATTCCAACATGATGTCCTGGTGATCGGCAGCGGTGCCGCCGGTCTCAGCTTGGCGCTCAACCTCCCTGGCCACCTGCGCATCGCGGTACTGAGCAAGGGCGACCTGGCCAACGGCTCGACCTTCTGGGCCCAGGGGGGCGTCGCGGCGGTGCTCGACGATACCGATACCGTGCAGTCCCATGTCGAGGATACCCTCAATGCCGGCGGTGGCCTGTGCAATGAAGAAGCCGTGCGCTTCACCGTCGAACACAGCCGCGAAGCCATCCAATGGCTGATCGAACAGGGCGTGCCGTTCACCCGAGACGAACACTACAGTGTCGACGACGGTGGCTTCGAGTTTCACCTGACCCGCGAAGGCGGCCACAGCCATCGGCGTATCATCCACGCCGCGGACGCCACCGGTGCGGCCATTTTCACGACGCTGCTGGGCCAGGCCCGTCAGCGCCCGAACATCGAGTTGCTGGAACAGCGCGTGGCAGTCGACCTGATCACCGAACGCCGCCTCGGGCTGCCGGGAGATCGTTGTCTGGGCGCCTACGTGCTGAACCGCAATACCGGCGAAGTCGACACCTTCGGTGCGCGTTTCACGGTGCTGGCCACCGGCGGAGCGGCGAAGGTCTACCTCTACACCAGCAATCCCGACGGGGCGTGCGGCGATGGCATTGCCATGGCCTGGCGCGCCGGCTGCCGGGTAGCGAACCTGGAGTTCAACCAGTTCCACCCCACGTGCCTGTACCACCCGCAGGCCAAGAGCTTCCTGATTACCGAAGCCCTGCGCGGTGAGGGTGCGCTATTGCGCCTGCCCAATGGCGAGCGCTTCATGCCACGCTTCGACCCCCGCGAAGAACTGGCTCCACGGGACATCGTGGCCCGCGCTATCGACCATGAAATGAAGCGCCTGGGCGTGGACTGCGTGTACCTGGACATCACCCACAAGCCTGCCGACTTCATCAAGAGCCATTTCCCCACCGTCTACGAACGCTGCCTGACCTTCGGCATCGACATCACGCGCCAGCCGATTCCGGTGGTGCCGGCGGCGCACTACACGTGCGGCGGAGTGATGGTCGACGACCGCGGCCACACCGATGTGCCGGGTCTTTACGCCATCGGCGAGACCAGCTTCACCGGCCTGCACGGCGCCAACCGCATGGCCAGCAACTCACTGCTCGAATGCTTCGTGTACGGCCGTTCGGCCGCTGCCGACATCCAGGCGCACCTCGATGAAGTGGCAATGCCCAAGGCCCTGCCCTGCTGGGATGCCAGCCAGGTCACCGACTCGGACGAGGACGTCATCATTGCGCACAACTGGGACGAGCTACGGCGTTTCATGTGGGACTACGTCGGCATCGTACGAACCAGCAAGCGTTTGCAGCGCGCCCAGCACCGGGTGCGCATGCTGCTGGACGAAATCGACGAGTTCTACAGCAACTACAAGGTCAGCCGCGACCTGATCGAATTGCGCAACCTGGCCCAGGTCGCGGAGCTGATGATTCGCTCAGCGATGCAGCGCAAGGAGAGTCGTGGGCTGCATTACACCCTGGATTATCCGGGAATGCTGGATGAGGCGAAGGATACGATCCTGAGCCCGGCCTGTGACTCGGCCTCATCCTGATCGCCGGCAAGCCGGCTCCTGCACGCCCAGCGCCATCCTTGCAGGAGCCGGCTCGCAGGCGGTAGCGACGACGCGTCATCTGCCTACCGCGCCGACACCTCACCCCACCGGCGACGGCTGAACTTCAGCCGAACCCGCAGACGCCGATGCTGATCAGCACCCACGGCATCCCATAGCACGCATTGGCCTTCGCCCAGCCAGCCGCCTTCGCGTACGAATCTCAACACCACCACGCCAGGCAATGCCACGCTATCGCGGCACAGCCGCACCGGCTGCCAACCGCGCGCACGGCTGAACACTCGCCAGCCAAGTGCATCACGGCGCACGCCGACAACGGCGTGATCATGGGTCAACAGGATACGTCGGGGAATTACCCAGCCAGCATGAGCAAGGCAGGCGACAACGGCCAGGACGGAAAACCACCAGGGCAGCGCGATGACCCATAAGACGAACCACGCCAACACCTGACAGAACAGGTAGGCCGTCAGCAGCAGCGGCGAGCCCTGCCAACGGCACTCGAAGGACTCACTTGGGCTGGACACGATCCAGAATGATGCGGACCATGCGCTGCAGTTCAGGATCCTCGGACTCGGTACGCTCCATGAACCAGCCGAACATGTCCTGGTCTTCGCAGCTGAGCAGGCGAACATAGAGCTCGCGATCGGCTTCGCTCAGGGTCGGATAGACCTCCTGGGTGAATGGCACCAGCAGTACGTCCAGTTCCAGCATGCCGCGGCGACTGTGCCAGAAAAGCCGGTTGAGTTCAGTTTGTTCGACCATGGGGCCCTCCTCGAATGGCCGGCCAGTATACAGCGCCCGCAACGATGCGGCACCGGGCGTTGGTCTAGTCACCTACCTATTTTGTTACCGGCGTTCTATGATGGCCGCCAGTCTTTAGCCACCTCGATGACCCATGGCCGATTCCGCTTTCTTCAGTCCCCTGTCCCACGAAGGCATCCTCGCCGTCCGCGGCTCCGATGCCGGCAAGTTCCTGCAGGGTCAACTGACCTGCAACATCAACTACCTGAGCCTCGAGTACGCCAGTCTGGGTGCCCGCTGCATGGTCAAGGGGCGCATGCAGTCGAGCTTCCGTATCCTTCCCGAAGGCAACGGTTACCTGCTGGCCATGGCCAGCGAACTTCTCGAAGCGCAGATGGCCGACCTGAAAAAGTACGCTGTGTTCTCCAAGGCGACGCTGACCGACGAAAGCGCCGCATGGGCGCGCTTCGGCCTGCAAGGCGGCAACGCAGCGCTGGCAGCGCTGGGCTTGACAGCGCCAACCTCGATCGGCGCCACAGTCCGTCACCAGGGCCTGATCGCCCTCTGCGTCAGCGCAGATCGCATCGAACTCTGGGTGCCTGGTGAACAAGCTGACGCCGTGCGCGAGGTCCTGGCTGCCAGTCTGCCCGAAGGCAGCCTCAACGACTGGCTGCTGGGTCAGATCCGCGCCGGTATCGGCCAGGTGACGGGCCCGACCCGTGAATTGTTCATACCGCAGATGATCAACCTGCAGGCCGTGGATGGCGTGAGCTTCAAGAAAGGCTGCTATACCGGCCAGGAAATCGTTGCCCGCATGCAGTACCTGGGCAAGCTCAAACGTCGCCAGTACCGGCTGGCGCTCGACGAGCAGGCGGTTCCCGCACCCGGCACCGAAATCTTCTCGCCCACCCATGGCTCGTCGGTCGGTGAAGTCGTTATCGCCGCCAGCGACGGCCCGGGCTGCGAACTGCTCGCCGTGCTGAGCGCCGAGGCGGTCGAGGACGACAACCTGCACCTGGGTAGCCCGGAAGGCCCTCGCCTTACCCTGCTCGACCTGCCTTACACACTGGACCGCGACCGGGAAATCCAACGCTGACCAGCCCGCCCCGCCCTGTCGGCGGGGCCGCACCACCACTGCGGTAGAAAAGCCCATGAACAAGCTGGCCGAGATGGTTCAAGCACAACTGCTCGATGCCATCGACAATGATGACCTGGTCCTGCCGACCTTGCCCGAGGTTGCCTTGAGCATCCGCGAAGCGGCCGAGGACAGCGAGATCAGTGTTGCCGCCCTGAGCAAGGTGATCGGCCGCGATGCCGCGCTTTCGGCGCGCTTGATCAAAGTGGTCAACAGCCCGCTGCTGCGTGCAGCGGTCGAAGTCACCGACCTGCATACCGCCATCACCCGCCTGGGCATCAACTACAGCTGCAACCTGGCCATCGGCCTGGTGATCGAACAGATCTTCCATGCCCGCTCGCCTGCCGTAGAGCAGAAATTACGGGATATCTGGGCCAACAGCCTGGAAGTGGCAGGCATCAGCTATGAACTGTGCCGCCGTTACACACAATTGAAGGCTGACCAGGCCACCTTGGGCGGGCTGGTTCACCAGATCGGTGCCCTGCCGGTATTGATCTACGCCGAGGAGCACAACGAACTGTTGTCCGACCCGGTGTGCCTGCACTATGTGATCGAGGAGATCCAGCCGGCTCTGGGCGACAAGATTCTGACTTCGTGGGAGTTTCCCGAGCAACTGGTCAATCTGCCAAGCCAGGTTCAGAACCTGGAACGCGAGACCGACAAGATCGACTACATCGACATCGTGCAGATAGCCCGCGCCCTGAGCCACCGTGGTCGCAACCTGCCACTGACCGCACTGCCGGCTTACCGGCACCTGAATCTGCCCCATGGGACAGAGCTTGAGATCGGTGAGTTGCTCGAAGCCCGAAGCATGTTGCGCTGAGGTGGCGGTGCCGCCTGGGCTTTTCGCGGGCGCCCTGTGCCCACGGATGCGCTGGGTGAGCTGAACTGCCCCAACGGATTGGATTTTTGTTCAACTTCGTGGGGGCAGTCCAAACCGTGGTTTGTCCGCGAACAAGCCTGCCCAATACCCGCCTCAATCCGCGATAAAACTCACCCGCACCTTCAGCCCACCGTTCGCCCCATCATGCAGGCTGATCTGCGCCAGATGGGCGCGGCAAATCTCTCCGACAATCGCCAGCCCCAAGCCACTGCCCTGGGCACTACGCCGATAGAACCGCTCGAACACCCGTTCGCGTTCAGCCTCGGGAATTCCCGGTCCGTCATCCTCGACCTCAAGGACCGCTGGCGCCAATACCCGCAAAATGACATTACCGCCCGCCGGGGTATGGGCCAGGGCGTTGTCCACCAGATTACTCAGCAGCTCGTTGAGCAGGGTCGGCTCGCCCTTGAGCCATACCGGCGCCTCGGCTTCCAGCGCCAACGCCACTCCACGGTTGTGCGCCAGCGGCGCCATGGCCATGCCCAGCTCTCGGGCCAGCTGACTCAGGTCCAGACGCTGTGCGCCCCCTTCGGCGATCGCCCTGGCGCCATTTTCCACCCTGGCCAGCGATAGCAGCTGGTTGGCCAGATGGGTCAGGCGATCGGTGCCTTGGGCTGCGCTTTCCAGGGTCTGGCGCCACACCTCTGGCTGCGACGAGCGCAAGCCCAGTTCGACACGAGCCTTGAGCGCGGCCAACGGGGTCCGCAGTTCATGGGCCGCGTCGGCGATGAACTGCGCCTGGCGTTCGAACTGCCCGCGCAAGCGTTCGGTGAAGTGGTTCAACGCCCGCACCAGAGGGCCCAGCTCTCGCTGCACCTGCACCACCGGCAACGCGCGCAGGTCATCCGGCTGACGCTCTTCGACCGCTGTGCGCAAGCGCTCCAGCGGGCGCAGGGCGGCACTCACGGCGAACCAGACCATCACCAGGGCCCCCAAGGCCAGCATGCCCAGGCGCAGCAAAGTGTCGGCCATCAACCCGCGGGCCATACGGACCCGCGCTTCTTCGGTCTCGGCCACGCGGATCTCGGCCATACCGTTCATGTTCGGCTCGCTGACCGCCTTTAGCAGGCTGACCACACGCACGTCCTGGCCCAGGTAGGTCGCATCGTAGAAGCGGGCCAATGCCGGATAGTCGTCGGTTCGCGGCGTACCCGGTGGTGGCGGCGGCAGGTTCTCGTACCCCGAGATCAGCCGCTGCTGGATATCCAATACCTGGTAGTAGATGCGCCCGGCGCTGTCGTAGGCGAAGGTATCCAAGGCAACGTAAGGCACGTCGGCACTCAACGAACCATCACGCTGTGACAGACCTGCGGCAATGGTCCGCGCCGAAGCCAGCAAGGTGCGGTCGTAGGCGGTGTCGGCAGCTTCACGGCCGTTCCAGTAGGCGCTCAGGCCGCTGGCCAGCATCAGCACCACCAGCAGCAAGGCCAGGTTGCCCAACAGCCGGCCACGCAGGCTGCCATTGTCACGCATCGCGGTGCTCGAGCAGGTAACCAAGGCCACGGAAGGTCACGATCGCCACCGGATGGCCATCGAGCTTCTTGCGCAAGCGGTGGACGTAGATCTCGATGGCGTCTGGGCTGGCCTCCTCGTCCAGGCCGAAGACCTGGGCCGCCAGCTGCTCCTTGCTCATCACGCGACCCGGGCGGGCGATCAGCGCTTCCAGCACGCCCTGCTCTCGCGAGGTCAGGGTCAGGTTGTCCTCACCCAAGGTGAAGCGCCGAGTGTCCAGGTCGTAGACCAAAGGCCCGCAACGCTGCTGACGCTCACCGCCGAGCACACTGCGGCGCAGCAACGCCTTGACCCGCGCCTCCAGTTCGGTCAGTTCGAACGGCTTGGCCAGGTAATCGTCGGCGCCCAGGTTCAATCCGTGGACCCGGTCCTTGACATCGCTGCGGGCGGTAAGCATCAGCACGGGCAAGGTCTTGCCTCGGCTTCGCAAGCGCGCCAGCACCTCGAAGCCATCCATGCGCGGCAGGCCGACATCCAGCACCGCAACGGCGTATTCCTCGCTGGCCAGGGCCAGGTCGGCGGCTACGCCATCATGCAGAACGTCCACGGTCAGGCCTTGGCTTTTCAGCGCTTGAGCCACGCTTTCGGCCAGTTGCAGGTGGTCTTCGACCAGCAGCACACGCATCGGATTCTCCCTGCTCGGGTTTGACGGTGGCGCGGAGTGTAACGCCGTCGCACGACCTGTGTAGCCCCCATTCACAAACCTTTCACGCTGAAAGGTTAGCGAAAGGTTCGTTGCCTAGCATCGCACCACGGTCGCCCCACGCGCCGAAAAAAGCACCAGCAAGGTGCAGCCGATAAGAACAATAAACGGAGTCATCCTCGATGCTGTCATCGCAGCCGCAGGCGTTCGCGCCTACCCGTTACCTGTCCGCACGTCCAAGCGCCATCGCCAGCGCTCTTGCCCTTGCCGGTGTCGCACCGATGAGCCAGGCCGCTTTCTTCGAAGACAGCACGGCCACCTTCGAAACCCGCAACATGTACTTCAATCGCGATTTTCGCGATGGCACCAGCGCGCAACAATCCAAGCGCGACGAATGGGCCCAGGGTTTCATGCTCAATTTCGAGTCCGGCTACACCGAAGGCACCGTAGGCTTCGGCCTGGATGCCTTGGGCATGCTCGGGGTCAAGCTCGATTCCAGCCCTGATCGCACCGACACCGGCCTGCTGCCCACCCACGACGATGGCAAGGCCGCCGATGAGTACTCCAAGCTCGGCCTCACCGGCAAGATCAAGGTCTCCAAGACCGAACTGAAGGTCGGTACCCTGATTCCCGAACTGCCTACCCTGCAGCCCAATGACGGGCGGATCCTGCCGCAGACCTTCGAAGGCGGGCTGCTGACTTCCAAAGAGATCAACCACCTGACCTTCACCGGCGGGCGCCTGGAAAAGGCCAAGGACCGTAACGACACCAACTGGGAAGACCTCGCCCTCAACAACAAGAACGGTCGCTTCGGCGGTACCTTCTCCGCCGACAACTTCGACCTCGCCGGACTCGACTACCAGTTCACCGACCGCATCACCGGCAGCTACCACTACGCCCAGCTGGACGACATCTACCGTCAGCACTTCCTTGGGATGGTCGCCACTCAGCCATGGGGCCCAGGCACCTTGGGCGCCGACCTGCGCCTGGCGGTGAGTGACGACCAAGGCGCAGCCAAGGCCGGCAACATCGACAACACCACCGTCAACGGCATGCTCAGCTATGCCCTGGGCGGGCACAAGGTCAGCGCGGCTTACCAGCATCTGTCCGGCGACAGCGCCTTTCCTTACGTCGACGGCGCTGACCCGTACCTGGTCAACTTCGTCCAGATCAACGACTTCGCCGGTGCCGACGAGCGCTCCTGGCAGGTGCGCTACGACTACAACTTCGCCGCGCTCGGCATTCCCGGCCTGACCTTCATGACCCGCTACATCAATGGCGACAACGTCAGCCGCGCCGATGGCAGCGAGGGCAAGGAGTGGGAGCGCAACACCGAATTCAAGTACGTGGTACAAAGCGGCCCGTTGAAGAACGTCGCCGTGCGCCTGCGCAACGCCACCTTCCGCTCCAACTTCGCGCGCGATGCCGACGAAGTGCGGCTGCTGGTGAGCTACAGCGTAGCCCTGTGGTAATCCATAACAACAACGCTCACGGAGATCGACGATGACCTTTTCAATGCGCCACCTCGTCCTGGCAACCGGCTGCCTGCTGTTGGCCGGCAACGCCCTGGCCGCCGAACCCAAACGCCCTGAATGCATCGCCCCGGCCTCGCCCGGCGGTGGTTTCGACCTGACCTGCAAGCTGGTGCAGAGCGCGCTGGTCGAGGAGAAAATCCTCAGCAAGCCCATGCGCGTGACCTACATGCCAGGTGGCGTCGGCGCAGTGGCCTACAACGCCGTGGTCGCCCAGCGCCCGGCCGACGCCGGCACCTTGGTGGCCTGGTCCAGCGGCTCGCTGCTGAACCTGGCCCAGGGCAAGTTCGGCCGCTTCGACGAGAACGCCGTGAAGTGGCTGGCGGCGGTCGGCACCAGCTATGGCGCCATCGCGGTGAAGAGCGATTCGCCCTACAAGACCCTCGATGACCTGGTCGCGGCCCTGAAGAAAGATCCAAGCAAGGTGGTGATCGGCTCTGGCGGTACCGTGGGTAGCCAGGACTGGATGCAGACCGCGTTGATCGCCAAGGCGGCCGGCATCAACCCCCGCGATCTGCGTTACGTGGCCCTGGAAGGGGGTGGCGAAATTGCCACCGCGCTGCTGGGCGGGCATATCCAGGTCGGTTCCACCGACATTTCCGACTCCATGCCGCATATCCAGAGCGGTGACATGCGCATCCTCGCGGTATTCGCCGAAAACCGCCTGGACGAGCCCGAGATGAAGAACATCCCTACCGCCAAGGAACAGGGCTACGACATCGTCTGGCCAGTGGTGCGCGGCTTCTACCTCGGCCCGAAGGTCAGCGACGAAGACTACGCCTGGTGGAAAGCCTCGTTCGACAAGATGCTGGCGTCCGAGGATTTCGCCAAGCTGCGTGACCAGCGCGAGCTGTTCCCGTTCGCCATGACCGGTGAAGAGCTGGACGTTTACGTGAAGAAGCAGGTGGCTGACTACAAGTCGCTGGCCAGGGAATTCGGCCTGATTCAGTAACTCATCAACGCTGTTTCACCCACCTGTGGGAGCGGACCTGATCCACTCCCACAGCGGCCGCGTTCTACGAGGACTCCCTGATGATCCTGCAACGCCTCTTCGCCTTGGTCCTGCTGGCGGTGTGCGCCGCCCTGGCCGTGATGGCCTGGCCTTACCAGGCTGCATTTTCCTATGAACCGGTGGGCCCGCGCGCCTACCCCTTGCTGATGCTCGGCCTGATGAGCGTCGGCCTGCTGTACCTGGCTATCCGCCCAACGCCCATCGTGCGCAAGGACGACGAACCCGAACTGGACCGCGAAACCCTCACCAAGATCGGCTTGTGCATTGGCCTGTTGCTGGTCTTCGCCAGCACCTTCGAGGCCTTGGGCTTCATCCTCAGCGCCATCCTGGTCGGCATCCCCATGGCCCGCCTGTACGGCGGCCGCTGGCTGCACAGCGCCATCGTGGTGGTGGGCATGAGCCTGTTCCTCTACTGGCTGTTCGACCGTGTGATGGATGTGCCCTTGCCCCTCGGCCTGCTCGACGTACTGGAGAACTGACACATGGATACCTTGAGCTACCTGGGCCAGGGCTTCGGCGTGGCCCTGAGCCCTTACAACCTGGTGACCGCCCTCACCGGTACCCTGATCGGCACGGTGGTCGGCCTGTTGCCGGGCCTGGGTCCGATCAACGGCGTGGCCCTGCTGATTCCCATCGCCTTCGCCCTCGGCCTGCCGCCGGAGTCGGCCCTGATTCTACTGGCCGCGGTCTACCTGGGCTGCGAGTACGGCGGCCGGATCAGTTCGATCCTGCTGAATATTCCGGGCGAAGCCTCCACCGTCATGACCACCCTCGACGGCTACCCGATGGCCCGCCAGGGCTTGGCTGGCGTGGCCCTGTCGCTGTCGGCGTGGAGTTCGTTCATCGGTGCCTTGATCGCCACCTGCGGCATGGTGCTGTTCGCGCCGTTGCTGGCGAAATGGGCAATCGCCTTCGGGCCGGCCGAGTATTTCGTGCTGATGGTGTTCGCCATCGTCGCCCTCGGCGGCATGGCCGGTGACAAACCGCTGAAGACCTTCATCGCGGCACTTATCGGCTTGTTCCTGTCGGCAGTGGGCATCGACGCCAACAGCGGTGTATACCGCTTCACCGGCGACAGCGTGCACCTGGCCGACGGCATTCAGTTCGTGGTCCTGGTGCTGGGGCTGTTCTCGATCAGCGAGATTCTCCTGCTGCTGGAGAAGACCCACCACGGCCACGCCGCGGTCAAGGCCACCGGGCGCATGCTGTTCAACTTCAAGGAAGCCGCCTCGGTGTTCGTGGTCAACATCCGCTGCGGACTGCTTGGCTTCATCATGGGCGTGCTGCCAGGTGCGGGGGCAACCCTGGCCAGCGCGGTGGCCTACATGACCGAAAAACGCATCGCGGGTAGCTCGGGCAAGTTCGGCAAGGGCGATGCCCGAGGCCTGGCAGCCCCGGAAACCGCCATCGGCGCTTCGTGCTGTGGCGCGCTGGTGCCCATGCTGACCCTCGGCGTACCGGGCTCGGGAACCACGGCGGTGATGATCGGCGCACTGACCCTGTACAACATCACACCGGGCCCGCTGCTGTTCGAGCAACAACCGGACATCGTCTGGGGTCTGATCGCCTCGCTGTTCGTCGCCAACATCATGCTGGTGATCCTGAACATCCCGATGATCCGCCTCTTCACCCGCATCCTCGCAGTACCGAACTGGGCACTGGTGCCGGTGATCGCGATCATCACCGCGATCGGCGTATACGCCGTGCACGCCACCACCTTCGACCTGTTCCTGATGGTCGGCATCGGCATCATGGGCTACATCCTGCGCAAGCTGGACTTCCCGCTTTCGCCGATCCTGCTCGGGTTCATCCTCGGCGGCCTGATGGAGCAAAACCTGCGCCGCGCGCTGTCGATCTCCAACGGTGAACTGGGCATCCTCTGGTCGAGCCCCATCAGCATGGGTGTGTGGGTACTGGTGGTGTGCATGTTGGCCCTGCCGCTGGTGCGCATCTGGCGTAAACGCAGCCTGCAGCGTCGGGCCATGGCCGATGCCTGATCGGCAGTTCCCTCTGTTCTGGGCAACCGGGCTGGTCGGGCTTGCTGGTGGCTTTCTCGCCAGCACGATCGGCTGGCCTTTGCCATGGATGGTCGGCTCGTTGCTGGCGATCATCCTGGTGCGCTGCCTGACGCCCTGGCAGCTCGCGGAAATCCCTAATGGCCGCAAGGGCGGGCAATGCATCATCGGCATCGGCATCGGCCTGCACTTCACGCCGGCGGTGGTCGAGCAGGTCAGCAGCCATTTTGCCTTGATCTTCTTCGGCGCACTGCTCACCACGCTGTCCAGCGTGATTGGGGTCTGGATGCTGCGCCGCACCGGCGAGGACCGGGCGACGGCGTTCTTCGCCAGTATGCCGGGCGGCTCCGGGGAAATGGTCAACCTCGGCGCACGCAACGGAGCCGTGCTCAGCCAGGTCGCTGCGGCGCAGAGCCTGCGGGTGCTGGCCGTGGTGCTGGTGGTGCCGGCGCTGTTCAAGTTCCTGCAGGGGGATGGCATACCGCTCAATCATGCCGGCAGCGTGAGCTGGAGTTGGCTGGCCCTGATCGTGCCACTGAGCATCTTGGCAGGCCTGGCCTGGCAGCGCTTACGTCAACCTAACCCCTGGTTGTTCGGGCCATTGTTGGTCGCGGCAACAGTCAGCCTGGCGGGCAATCTGCAAATCGCCCTGCCCAACGGCGCCAGTCAGATCGGCCAATGGCTGATCGGCAGCGGCCTGGCTTGCCACTTCAACCGTGCGTTCTTCCGCCGGGCACCGTCGTTTCTCGGACGCACATTGATTGCCACGGCGCTGTGCATGCTTATTGCCGGAAGTGCGGCGTGGGCCTTGAGCGTGATGACCGGGCTGGATTTGCGGTCATTGACGCTGGGGATGATGCCCGGTGGGATTGCCGAGATGAGCTTGACGGCCGAGACCTTGCAGCTGTCGGTGCCACTGGTGACGGCCTTGCAGGTGATGCGCCTGCTGATGGTGCTGTTCCTGGCAGAGCCGTTGTTCAGATTGTGGAAGACTTGAGCGCGCCCGGGCCTCATCGCCGGCAAGCCGGCTCCTGTGCGGAGCGCGTCGCCTCTGTAGCAGCCGGCGATGACCCTGTTCAAAGTGGCGGCAATGCCCAGTTGATCGGCACCAACCCCCGCTGCTCGAGGAAGCTGTTGGCCCGACTGAAATGCCCACACCCAAAGAAACCGCGATAGGCCGACAACGGCGACGGATGCACCGACTTGAGCACCAGATGCTTGGTACCGTCGATCAGCTTCTGCTTGCTCTGGGCATGCGCGCCCCACAGCAGGAACACCACATTCGGGCACTGCTCGCTCACCACCTGAATGATGCGGTCGGTGAAGAACTCCCAGCCTTTCTTGGCATGCGAAGCCGCGTTCGCACGCTCCACGGTCATGGTGGTGTTGAGCAGCAGCACGCCCTGCTCGGCCCAGCTTTGCAGATAGCCGTGATCAGGGATGGCGATGTTCAGGTCGCGTTGCAGTTCCTTGTAGATGTTGACCAGTGACGGTGGTGTCGGCACGCCCGGCTGCACCGAGAAACACAGACCATGGGCCTGGCCTGGGCCGTGGTAAGGATCCTGGCCGAGAATGACCACTTTGACCTGCTCCAGCGGGGTGGAGTTGAGCGCATTGAAGATCAGCGGCCCCGGTGGGTAGATTTCCTTGCCGGCCGCGTACTCCTGGCGCAGGAACTCGCGCAGCTGGTGCATGTAGGGCTGGTCGAATTCGCCACGCAATGCGGCTTTCCAGCTGGGTTCGAGTTTGATGCGATCGTCGTCAGTCATGGGGCCATCCGTAAACAATGGCGCGACACTAGGTAAGCCGCCCCCCCTTGTCAATCAGTCCGACCGGCGACCGGCATGATCGGCAAGGCAAGCCATACTTGTGCGATGACCTGTACGAGGTAGCACATGTCCATTCATTGCGAGGTACTCACCGGCGCCGACGGCGCCCGTATCGGCATTGCCACGCTGGATGCCCCCAAGGCGCTCAATGCCCTCAATCTACCGATGATCGAGGTGTTGGCTGAACACCTGCATGCCTGGGCCCACGACCCTGGCGTAGTCTGCGTATTGCTGCGCGGCAGCGGGCCCAAGGCGTTCTGCGCAGGAGGCGACGTGCGGGCGCTGGCCCAAGCCTGCCGCGAACACCCAGGCAGCGTCCCACCACTGGCAGCGACCTTCTTCGCCGCCGAGTACAGCCTCGACTACATGCTGCACACCTACCCCAAACCCCTGCTGTGCTGGGGCCACGGCCATGTGCTCGGCGGCGGCATGGGGCTGCTGCAGGGCGCCGGGGTACGTATCGTGACACCCAGCAGCCGCCTGGCGATGCCGGAAATCAGCATCGGGCTTTATCCGGATGTCGGCGCCAGCTGGTTCCTCGCCCGTCTGCCGGGCAGGTTGGGGCTGTTCCTGGGGCTGACCGGCGCACCGATCAACGCCCGCGACGCGATTGACCTGGGGTTGGCCGACCGCTTCTTGGGCGAACACCAGCAAGAAGCCTTGATCGAGGAGCTGCTGCAACTGAATTGGCAGGAACAGACCGAACTGCAACTGAACAGTCTGCTCAAGGCCGAACAGCATCGAGCCTGTGCCGAGTTACCCGAGGCGCAGTGGTTGCCGCGCCGACGAATGATCGACGAGTTGCTCGACGTGGCCGACCCCGCGAGTGCCTGGCGTGCGCTTGAGGGTCTGAAACAGCATTCGGACCCACTGCTGGCCGAAGCAGGCCAACGCCTGCACGAAGGCTGCCCGCTGACCGCGCATCTGGTGTGGGAACAAATTCGGCGCGCGCGGCATCTTTCCTTGGCCCAGGTTTTCCAGATGGAATACACCATGAGCCTCAACTGCTGCCGGCACCCAGAGTTCAGCGAAGGCGTACGTGCCCGTCTGCTGGACAAGGACAACCAGCCACACTGGCACTGGCCAGACATCGCACAGGTGCCCTTGGCGGTGGTCGAGGCACATTTCGCCAAAGTGTGGGAAGGCCGGCATCCATTGGCCGACCTGGCCTAGCACCCTGGTGTTCGGGGCTGCAGTGCAGCCCCTGCAGCAAGCGATGGAGCTGAATCACCGTTGCCAGTTGCGGTCCCCTCCGCGGCCACGGTCCGGCCGCCGGTCACGGTCACCGTGTCCGTTCGAATGCCACCGCTCGTTCTGGTAACGCTTGCTGTCATTGCGGTAGTCGTGACGATCGCGGTCACGCCCATCGTCATAGCGCTGGCGATGGCCATAGTCGAAGCGAGGGTTACCATGCCACTGGTTCACACCCGGACGGGGATGAGGCCTGTAGTACGGTGCAGGCGCTGGCCGGTAATAGCGTGGCGCTGGCTGATAGTAGTAGCGCGGTTGTGGCGTTACATAGTAGCGGTCATAACGGTAGTACCCCGGCGACACGTAGCGATCGGAGGAGTAGTAATCCGAGCGGTAATAGCCCCCACTCTCGTAGTAGGGCACGCAGGCGGACGTCATCAGGCCCAGCAGGGCGATCAGCAGAATTCGATAGGACATGGCGGCCTCCTGGACCGCAGGGGTGCCCGAACAGCGGCGCTGGCGAGCGTCGACGAGAAGCGATCGTCGACAACCAATAAGACCGTCCAGTCGGGGTGCAGTGCCATTTTCGCAACAAATTGAAACAGGTCCGAGTACCCCCAAAAAAGATGCAGTCATTTCTCGGGCATCTCACTAGAATGGGCAGCTCGGCACACATCACGGGACGATCATGCCTCCACGCTCCGCCCTGTTTTCACAGCGCTCGCTGATCCTCACCCTGCTGGTGCTGCTGGCCTGCGGCTTCCTGGCCACCTCGCTGCTCAGCTACTACTCCTCGCGTAGCGCCATCCATGACGGAATCGTCCATACCGAACTGCCGCTGACGTCCGACACGGTCTACTCGGAAATCCAGAAAGACCTCATTCGCCCTGTACTGATCGCCTCGATGATGGCCCAGGACACCTTCCTGCGCGACTGGGTGCTGGCCGGCGAACAGGACACCCGGCGCATCACCCGTTACCTGGGCGAAGTCATGGGCAAGCAGGACACCTGCACCTCGTTCTTCGTCTCCGACCGCAGCCTCACTTACTACCAGGCCAAAGGCGTACTCAAGCAAGTCCAGCCCGGCACCTGGCGCGATGAATGGTATTTCCGCCTGCGCGAGCTCAAGGCCCCTTACGAGATCAACGTCGACCTGGACATGGCCAACCAGGACAGCCTGACGGTGTTCATCAACTATCGCGTGCTGGACTACCAGCAACGCTTCATCGGCGCGGCAGGTGTGGGGCTCAGCGTGGCGTCGGTGGTCAAGCTGATCGACAACTACCAACGGCGCTATCAGCGCTCGGTGTTCTTCACCGATGCCCAAGGCAAGATCCTGCTGACCGGCTCCGATGGCGGTCCTCATGGCTTGCGCGTCGGACAGATGCTCGGCGACAGCGGCGACTTCGCCGCGCTGCTGGCGCAAGCCGCGGTGCCTGACGAAGGCAGCCACGAATATCAGGATGGCGCTGGACACAGTCACTTCCTCAACGTGCGCAAACTGCCTGAGCTGGACTGGTACCTCCTGGTGGACAAGCGCGAGACCGGCACGCTGGACCGCGTCCGCCATGCTCTTTACCTGAATTTGGCGATCTGCGCGATGATCACCCTGGTGGTGCTGTCGTTGCTCAATGCAATGCTCCAGCGGCACCAGGCCAGCACGACCGCGTTGGCCACGCTCGACAGCCTTACCGGCCTGCCCAATCGACGCAGTTTCGACCTACTGGCCGCCCAGGCATTGCTGGAAGCCCAGCGTGACCGGGCGCCACTGGTGGCGCTGCTGATCGACCTGGACCACTTCAAGGCGCTCAACGACACCCACGGCCACCTGGCAGGCGACGAAGTGTTGCGCCAGTTCGCCCAGGTGCTGCAAGGCAGCCTGCGCCAGTCGGATATAATCTGCCGCTGGGGCGGTGAGGAGTTCATCGTGTTGCTGCGCGAGGCCAACGGTCGCCAAGCCATCGAAGTGGCCGAGAAGATCCGCCGACGCACCGAACAATTGACGTTCACCTACGAAGACCAACCGCTACGCCTGACCACCAGTATCGGCCTGGGCAACCTTCAGCCGGGCGACACCGTCCATACCCTGCTGACCCGCGCCGACCGAGCGCTTTACCGTGCCAAGCAGGCCGGTCGCAACCGCGTCTGCACTGAAATCCCCGGATCCGACCATGAATGACAAGCAGCACTGCCCCGCCTGTGGCGCCCCCAACCAGTGCACCTTGGCCGATCCACGCAGCGCCACCCAGGCTTGCTGGTGCTTTGGCGTGGCCATCGACCCCGCCGTGCTCCAGGCCCTGCCCGCCGAGCTGCGCGACAAGGCCTGCCTGTGTCCACGCTGTGCCGGTGTTCTGGCACAACTCGAAGCAGCGCCCGACTCGCCAACGCGCTAGACTGCCCCCCCGCTGTTATCCCTGCCGTGCCTCATGCGACTTGACCGTTTCCTCGCCAATCTCCCCGACTACAACCGTCAGCAGGTGCGACGACTGCTGGCACAACGACGTGTGCGAGTGAATGGCGAGGTGGCGCATGACCCACTGCTGGAAGTGAACGACTTCAGCCGCATCGAAGTGGACGACAAGTTGCTTCAGGCAGGCTACCCGGCTCGCTACCTGATGCTGCACAAGCCCACCGGTTGCGTCAGCGCCACACAGGACCCTCGGCACCGCACGGTGCTGGACCTGCTACCCGCCGAGCAGCGAGACGGCCTGCACATCGCCGGACGCCTGGACTACAACACCACCGGCCTGATGATCCTGACCAATGACGGCCAATGGTCGAGACGACTCACCCAGCCCAGGACCAAACTGCCCAAACGCTACCTGGTCGAGACCGAGGACGAGATCGGCGACCACTATGTCGCCAGGTTCCGGGAAGGCTTCTACTTCGCCTTCGAAAACCTCACCACCCTGCCTGCCCAACTGGACATCCTCGGCCCGCGGCAGGCCCGGCTGGCAATCGTCGAAGGACGTTACCACCAGGTCAAGCGCATGTTCGGGCACTTCGACAACAAGGTCGTGGGGCTGCACCGGGAAAGCATGGGCCCGATTCAACTGGACCCAGCCCTTGAGCCAGGGGCGTTCAGGGCGCTGACAGCCGAGGAAATCGCCTCGGTCTAGCTCACCTTCCAGGGCCACGAAAAGCGGCGAAGGCGGGAGCCGGCGTGCCGACCAAGGCCCCCCGGCAGGCGGCAGATGATCGACACACGACCGTCCAGCGGCCAACGTCACATTTTTCCCTGAACGGCACTTGCGGGATCCCGCACCTGCTGCTTGAATCCAAATCGTCAGTCTGCATGTGACTTGCTAGTCACACACGCAGTCCAAGACGCCTTTTGCCGGCCACCCAGGGCCTCGATGCCTTGGGGCACGGCGAATCGCCCGCGAAAAACAATACCGTCGACACACGTGCCAAGGATCGACACAGGGCCCCCGGTTTCTCTTCAGGCGTATGCCTACCTGTCATAAAGAACGTGCACCCTAGGTGACGCGAATACCCTTTTTGCGCCAGGAGTCGAAGACATGAGGCCAGAAATTGCTGTACTTGATATTCAAGGTCAGTATCGGGTTTACACGGAGTTCTATCGCGCGGAAGCGGCCGAAAAAACGATCATCCTGATCAACGGGTCGCTGGCCACTACGGCCTCGTTCGCCCAGACGGTGCGCAACCTGCACCCGCAATTCAACGTGGTGCTGTACGACCAGCCCTATGCAGGCAAGTCCAAGCCCCACAACCGCCAGGAGCGCCTGATCACCAAGGAGACCGAAGCGCACATTCTTCTTGAGCTGATCGAGCACTTCCGCGCCGACCACGTAATGTCGTTCTCCTGGGGTGGCGCCTGTACCCTGCTGGCGCTGGCGCACCAGCCGCGACTGGTGAAGAAAGCGGTGGTCAGCTCGTTCTCGCCAATCATCAACGAAGCGATGCGCGACTACCTGGAGCGCGGATGCCAGTACCTGGCTGCCTGCGACCGCTACCAGGTGGGCAACCTGGTCAACGACACCATTGGCAAGCACCTGCCGTCGCTGTTCAAGCGCTTCAACTACCGGCATGTCAGCAGCCTGGACAGCCACGAGTACGCACAGATGCACTTCCACATCAATCAAGTGCTGCAACACGACCTGGAGCGTGCACTGAAAGCTGCGGTCAACATCGACATTCCGGTGCTGTTCATCAACGGTGATCGCGACGAGTACACCACCGCCGAGGATGCCCGGCACTTCAGCCAGCACGTTGGCAAGAGCCACTTCAGCGTGATCCGCGATGCTGGCCACTTCCTCGACATGGAGCACAAGGCCGCCTGCGAGGAAACCCGTGATGTCGTGCTGGGCTTCCTCAAGCCAACCGTGCGTGAAACCCGTCAACGCTTCAACTTCGTCCCGGGGCAACATGCACTGGCCATCTGAGCGCATCGGCGTCCCGTAGCCGTTCACCCGCAGGCTATGGGTCGCCGACAGCTTTTTTATAACTTGGGCTTCTCAAGGAAGGAGGGTTCTGGTAAAAAGTCGACCGTCTACGCGGGTATAGTTTAATGGTAGAACAGTAGCTTCCCAAGCTTCCGACGAGGGTTCGATTCCCTCTACCCGCTCCACATCGCATTCCCGCATGACGTTCCAGCAACGTCATCGCTGTCAGAAGGAGCCTCGGCTCCTTTTTTCGTTTCTGCCTTTTCCTTGATCTGGCCCTATGGCCATGTGCCACCCATTCGGCTTGAATTCCCGCCGCACTATTCACTTGCCGGCAAAGCAATTTGCCAGGCATATGTTCCATGGACTCGTGAAACATTTCGAAAGGACCGCGTATGTTTCTTTCCCGCTGGTTGCCGGGCCTGGCCAACCTGCTGCATTACCGCCGTGACTGGTTCCACGCCGACCTGCAGGCAGGCCTGTCCGTGGCGGCGATCCAGATTCCCATCGCCATTGCCTACGCGCAAATCGTCGGCCTGCCCCCCCAATACGGTCTGTATGCCTGCGTACTGCCAATGATGGTCTATGCCCTGGTCGGCAGCTCGCGCCAACTGATGGTCGGCCCCGATGCTGCCACCTGCGCAATGATCGCAGGCGCCGTGGCGCCGTTGGCGATGGGTGATCCGCAACGCATCGCCGAACTTTCGGTGATCGTTACGGTGCTGGTGGGGGTCATGCTGATCGGCGCAGGGCTTGCCCGGGCCGGATTCATCGCCAGCTTCTTCTCCCGGCCCATTCTGATCGGCTACCTCAACGGCATCGGCCTGAGCCTGATCGCTGGGCAAATGTCGAAGGTGGTTGGCTTCAAGATCGAAGGTGACGGTTTCATTCTCAGCCTGATCAACTTTGCCCAGCGCTTGGGCGAGATCCATTGGCTGACGCTGATCATTGGCATCGCCGCCTTGGGCCTGTTGGTGTGGCTGCCAAGACGCCACCCGCGCCTACCGGCGGCACTGGTCACCGTTGCACTGTTCACCTTGGTGGTCGGCCTGTTCGGTCTGGACCGCTTCGGGGTGGCCATCCTCGGTCCGGTGCCGGCCGGCATTCCCCAGTTGGCCTGGCCACAGAGCAACCTGGCGGAAACCAAAAGCTTGCTGCGCGACGCCCTGGGTATCGCCACCGTCAGCTTCTGCAGCGCCATGCTCACCGCACGCAGTTTCGCCGCACGCCACGGCTACGCGATCAACGCCAACCATGAGTTCGTGGCCCTTGGCGTGAGCAACCTGGCCGCTGGTATTTCCCAAGGCTTTGCCATCAGCGGCGCGGACTCGCGTACGGCGGTCAATGACATGGTCGGTGGCAAGAGCCAACTGGTGGGCATCATCGCCGCCCTGGTGATTGCGCTGATACTGCTGTTTTTCACCGCCCCCATGGCCTGGATTCCACAGGCCGCGCTCGGAGCCGTGCTGCTGATGGCCGGCTGGGGGCTGATCGACATCAAGTCCCTTGAGCATATCAAACGCCTGAGCCGCTTCGAGTTCTGGTTGTGTTTGTTGACCACCGTCGGCGTACTGAGCCTGGGCGTACTGCCAGGCATCGTCTTCGCAGTGACCCTTGCGATCCTGCGCTTGCTGTACAGCATCTACCAACCCACCGACGCCGTGCTGGGCTGGCTGCCAGGAACAGAAGGCCAGGTCGACATCCGCCTCCACAAGGAAGCCCGCACCGTGCCGGGCCTGGTGGTGTACCGTTTCGATGACGCGATCCTGTTCTTCAACGCCGACTACTTCAAGATGCGCCTGCTCGAAGCGGTGCAAAGCCAGGCCGAGCCCAAGGCCGTACTGTTCGACGCCGAAGCGGTGACCCGTATCGATGTCAGCGGCATCGCCGCCCTGCGCGAAGTGCGCGATACCCTCTCGGCCCAGGGCATCCACTTCGCCATCGCCCGTGCCCGTGGCACGTTCCTGCGCATGCTGGTGCGCTCCGGTATGGCGCGGGAAATGGAAGACAAGCTGCTGTTCGGCTCGGTTCGCGCGGGGATAAGGGCGTATCGGTTATGGCGCAACAGGAGCCGGAACCCGCAACGGAACCCTGCTCCCGAGTGATTGCCAGCAGGCCACAGGCGGGGGTCGCTACTTCATGGCTGGGGCGGCGTCCAGAGGGCGAGCAAGCTGTGTGGCGTGTGCCCTTTGGGTAGCCAGCCACCCTCGCCTTGCCCGACATGCTAAAGTCGCCCCGCCCCGCTCCACCGAATGGACCTTCGCATGCCTGCACTCGACGCCCACCTCGCCACCTGGCCCGACCTCCACCAACGCCACCGCTGCGACGCCCTGCTGCTGGGCAATGGTGCCAGCCGTGCACTGTGGAAACCGTTCGGCTACTTTTCGCTGTTCGAACAAGCCCAGCGTGCCGGACGCAAGAAAGGCCTTGCTGTCAGCGACCAAGCCCTGTTCAAGTCCCTGGGCACGGAGATGTTCGAGACGGTACTCAGCACCCTCAACCATACCGTACGTGCCAATGCTGCGTTGGCGATCAACTCCACTGCCCCCCTGAACCGCTATTACTCGATCAAGGAAGCACTGATCCACGCCGTGCGCACCGTGCACCTGCCCTGGTCGCTGATGCCGGCGAGCACATTGACAACCATCAACCAGGCCTTGCGACAGTACCGCAGCGTCTATACCAGCAACTACGACCTGATTCTGCCGTGGGCTCTGCAGCACGCCCCACAGGGATTCGCCACGCTGTTCGACGAACAAGGCTTCTTCGACCTGCGCCGCACCCGCTGCGAAGGCACCCGGGTCATGCACCTGCACGGCGGGATGCACCTGCTCAAGCTGCCTGACGGCTCCACCCGCCAGCGCAGTGCCGAATGCGCTGAACTGCTCGATGGCTTCGCCGTGAACATTCCGGGGGAGGTGCCACTGTTCGTCAATGAAGAACGCAGCGACGAAAAACTGCGCGCCATCCGCAACTCCGACTACCTCGGCTGGTGCCTGACGCAGCTGGCGCAGGAAAGCCAGGGCCTGTGCCTGTTCGGACAACACCTGGACAGCACAGACGGGCATTTGCTCGAAGCCATTCGCCATGCCCGACCGGCCTACCTGGCGATCGCCATCCGACCATTGAGTGACGCTTCGGTAATCAACCAGAAGCAACACTTCATGGACAGGTTCGGTGACTTGCCTGGAACGGGAGTGCACTTCTTCGATGCGAGCAGCCACCCGTTGGGGCTGGCGGAGTTGGCCATCGAGGTACCGAGCGGGCGCAGTTGAGGGGTCAGCGAGCGATCAGGCCGTCGGCGGCGAGCAACGTCTCCAGGCAATGCTCCTGCACCCCATAGAACGCCTTGAGCTGCGAGATTTTCTCCAGCAATGCGCCATTGTCCACCGGCTGTCGACGCTTGACCGCCAGAATCATCTTGTTCTTGTTGGTGTGCTCCAGCGAAATGAATTCGAACACCTTGGTTTCATAGCCGCAGGCTTCCAGGTACAGCGCGCGCAGGCTGTCGGTCAGCATCTCGGCCTGCTGCCCCAGGTGCAGGCCGTATTGCAGCATCGGCTGTAGCAGCCCTGGACTGTGCAACTGTGGGCGGATCTGCTTGTGGCAGCATGGCGAGCACATGATGATCGCGGCGTTGCAGCGAATACCGGTGTGGATGGCGTAGTCAGTGGCGATGTCGCAAGCATGCAGGGCAATCATTACTTCGATGGCCTCTGGCACCACACTGCGAACATCACCACACTGGAACTCAAGGCCAGGATGCTCCAGGCGCGAAGCCGCTGCATTGCACAGGTCGACCATGTCCTGACGCAACTCGACGCCCGTCACCTGGGCTTCACGGCCAAGCGTGTTGCGCAGGTAATCATGCATGGCGAAGGTCAGGTAGCCCTTCCCCGAACCGAAGTCGGCCACCCGCAGCACTTGCTCGGCCGGCACCGGGGCATTGGCCAGCGCATGGTCGAAAACTTCGATGAACTTGTTGATCTGCTTCCATTTGCGCGACATGGAAGGGATCAGCGCACCCTGTGCATCAGTTACCCCCAGATCACGCAGAAACGGCCGGGACAGCTCCAGGTAACGCTTCTTCTCGCGGTCGTGCCCCGTGCTCACTGACGTTTCGCGGAGGGCTTGGGCGCCATGGCGCTGCAACATTGGCTTGCCCTTCTTGCTGAAGGTCAGCTGCACTTCGCCGTCAGCGTCGAACAGATGGGCATTGCGAAAACTCTCCGGCAGCAGCTCGGCGACCAGCGTCAGGGCCTGGTCCAATGACAGGTTGCGGGTGATATCGCGGGTCTGGTGGCGGTACACCAGCGACAGGTTGGGCTGCCCTTTGACTTGCACTGGCTTGGCCATGATCCGCTGCAAGGTCTGGTCGGCCCCCACATGGCGGGCCAGCACCAGCTTGACCAGGGTATTGCCGTGCATGGCAGCGCCCAGCAGCTCAAGGAACTGGGCACGCGCATCCGGCGCGGGTGAAGCGAAAGTACGAGCAGACATGGAAAACGGGTGCCTCGAATAGCGGGAAGCGCGCAGCGCAATGCGCGCATTCTACCGTGCCACGACAACCCAGTGGGAGCCGATCAGTCGAGGACCACCAAGCGGTTGGGCAGCTCGTTGCGGGCGTGGGTCGATGGCAGGTGTTCGCTCAGCAATTCGCCACAAGCCTCGATGCACTCGACGAAGCCTTGCAAGGTATGCCCCTGGCGCACGTGTTCGGCAAAGCGGGCGACGATGGCAGCTCTGGCAGCAGCGTCCAGGTGCTGGCTGACGCCTCGATCGACCAGTATTTCGACATGCTGCTCGGCCTCGCTGACGAAAATCAGCACACCAGTGCCGCCCGCCGTGCGTTGCAGGTTCTGCTCGCGAAACTGCTGGCGAGCCAGGCGCGACGCCCGCCAGCGGCGCAGCGCCTGTGGAATCAACCATCCCGCCAGGCGTGGGCTGCGCAAGAGCAGGCACAAGCCGACGAAGAGCAACACATTGGCGACCAGGAGCCCGCGCATGCCCGGCCAGCCAGACAACCATTGCAGCAGGCCGGGCACGGCCAATGCCAGCACGGCGGCCCAGAATAGCGGTAGATAAGCGTAGTCATCGGCGCGGCGCGCCAGCACGGTGACCAGTTCGGCATCGGTGCGCTTTTCGGCACGGGCGATGGCCTCGGCGATTCGGCGCCGGTCATATTCGTTGAGGAGGGTCATGCCTTGGCGCTCTCGATCGTTCTTATAGTTGTCGTCCCGGCACATAGGTGCTCATCCGCGGCTTGCATATTCAGGCATAATTCGCCGCTGGACGTGATCCTTGCAAACTGTACAACAATAGCCGCCTGAAAACTTCGGCCGCGCGCGTATCGCCCCCTGGATACGGCAGAGGCCTCGACAATGGAATTGATGATGAAACTGTCTTTGCTGGGCCTGGCCTTGGGCCTTGCCAGTCAGGCGGCCCTCGCCGCCCCCACCGCTCCCCCCCTCGAGGACAAGCAGGCGTTCATCAACCATCTGATCAGCCAGATGACCGAAGCCGAAAAGATCGGCCAGCTGCGCCTGATCAGCATCGGCCCGGAAATGCCCCGCGACAAGATCCGCGAGGAGATCGCCGCCGGCCGTATCGGCGGTACCTTCAACTCCCGTACCGGCGCCGAGAACCGCCCGATGCAGGACGCGGCCATGCGCAGCCGCCTGAAGATCCCGATGTTCTTCGCCTACGACGTCATTCATGGCAACCGCACCATCTTCCCGATCGGCCTGGGCATGGCCGCGACCTGGGACATGGACGCCATAGCCAAGGTCGGCCGCACTTCGGCCATCGAAGCCTCGGCGGACGCCCTGGACATGACCTTCGCCCCAATGGTCGATATCGCCCGCGACCCACGCTGGGGACGCACCAGCGAGGGCTTTGGTGAAGACACCTACCTGACCTCGCGGATCGGCCAGGTAATGGTCCAGTCCTTCCAGGGCAACAGCCCGGCCAACCCCGACAGCATCATGGCCATCGTCAAGCACTTCGCCCTGTACGGTGCAGTGGAAGGCGGACGCGACTACAACACGGTCGATATGAGCCTGCCGAAGATGTACAACGACTACCTGCCCCCCTACCGTGCGGCACTGGATGCCGGCGCGGGCGGGGTGATGGTGGCGCTGAACTCGATCAACGGCGTGCCAGCCACTTCCAACACCTGGTTGATGAATGACCTGTTGCGCAAGGAGTGGGGCTTCAAGGGCGTGACCATCAGCGACCACGGTGCCATTCAGGAGTTGATCCGCCATGGCGTGGCCCGCGATGGCCGCGAGGCGGCGAAACTGGCGATCAAGGCCGGCATCGACATGAGCATGAACGACACGCTGTATGGCCAGGAGCTGCCCGGGCTGCTCAAGACGGGTGAAGTGACCCAGGCCGAACTGGACCAGGCGGTTCGCGAAGTGCTCGGGGCGAAGTACGACATGGGCCTGTTCAAGGACCCGTACGTGCGGATCGGCAAGGCAGAGAACGATCCCAAGGAACCCTACGCCGATGCGCGTCTGCATCGCGAGGCGGCCCGGGATGTCGCACGCCGCAGCCTGGTATTGCTGGAAAACCGCCACCAGACCCTGCCGCTGAAAAAGTCCGGCACCATCGCCCTGGTCGGGCCGTTGGCCGACGCCCCGATCGACATGATGGGCAGCTGGGCCGCCGACGGCAAACCGGTGCACTCGGTGACCGTACGCGAGGGCTTGCGCCGCGCCGTGGAAGGCAAGGCCAAACTGGTCTATGCCAAAGGTTCCAACGTCACCGGCGACAAGGCGATCTTCGACTACCTGAACTTCCTCAACTTCGATGCGCCAGAGATCGTCGACGACCCACGCCCTGCTGCCGTGCTGATCGATGAGGCCGTCAAGGCCGCCCAGCAGTCCGATGTGGTGGTTGCGGTGGTCGGCGAATCCCGCGGGATGTCCCACGAATCGTCGAGCCGCACCACCCTTGAAATCCCCGCCAGCCAGCGTGAGCTGATCAAGGCGCTCAAGGCCACCGGCAAACCGCTGGTGCTGGTGCTGATGAACGGTCGTCCGCTGTCGATTGGCTGGGAACGCGAACAGGCCGACGCCATTCTGGAAACCTGGTTCGCCGGAACCGAAGGCGGCAACGCCATCGCTGATGTGCTGTTCGGCGACTACAACCCGTCGGGCAAGCTGGCCATTACCTTCCCGCGTTCGGTCGGGCAGATTCCGATGCACTACAACCACACCCGCATTGGCCGGCCTTTCACGCCGGGCAAACCGGGCAACTACACCTCGCAGTACTTCGAGGAACCCAATGGCCCGCTGTACCCCTTCGGCTACGGTCTGAGCTACAGCAGCTTCGAGCTGTCCGGCTTTACCCTGTCGAAGAAAGACCTCAAGCGCGGCGACACGCTGGAAGCCAAGGTGACCGTGAAGAACACCGGCAAGCGCGACGGCGAAACGGTCGTGCAGCTGTACCTGCAGGATGTTTCGGCGTCCATGAGCCGACCGGTCAAGGAGCTGAAGAACTTCCAGAAACTGATGCTCAAGGCTGGTGAGTCGCGAACGCTCACCTTCCGCATCAGTGAAGACGACCTGAAGTTCTACAATGGCCAACTGCAGCGGGTCGCCGAGCCAGGGGAATTCAACGTCCAGGTCGGGCTCGATTCCGAGGCGGTGCAACAGAAGCGTTTCGAATTGCTGTAAGCAGCTTGCCCTATCGCCGGTAAACCGGCTCCTACAAGGACATGATAATCCCTGTAGGAGCCGGCTTGCCGGCGAGAAGGCCTCAACCATCGTTCACCGGACCGCCCCATGCCATTTTCCTTTCGCGCCCTGCGTCTGGGGCTGATCATCCTGCTGATTCTGGTGGGCACCTCGCTCAGCGCAGGCTGGGCCATGCACCAGGCCAAGCGCCAGGCAATGGAGGACGATGCCCGCCGCGCCAGCCAACAGTTGGGGCTCTACGCCAATGCCCTGCACACCCTGATCGAGCGCTATCGCGCCCTGCCCGCGGTACTGGCGCTGGACCCGGAGTTCGTCGAGGCCTTGCGCGGCCCGGTCGACGAGGCGAAGCAAAACGCCCTGAGCCGCAAGCTTGAGCGAATAAACGGCGCAGCCAACTCTTCGACACTGGAATTGCTGGACCGAACCGGCCTGGCCATCGCAGCCAGCAACTGGCGCCTGCCAACCACCTATGTCGGCTCCAACTATGCCTTTCGGCCCTACTTCAAACAGACCCGCAGCGAAGGCAGCGGCCGCTTCTACGCCGTTGGGGTGACCAGCGGCGTACCCGGGTACTTTCTTGCCAGCGCGGTGACCGACGAACACGGGCGCTTCCTCGGCGCCATGGTGGTCAAGCTCGAATTCCCCGAGCTGGAACGCGAATGGCGCCAGGGCAGCGACGTGTTGCTGGTCAGCGACGCCCGTGGCATCACATTCATCGCCAACCAGGACGGCTGGCGCTACCGCGAGCTGCAACCGCTCAGTGCCGCCGACCGTGCGGAGCTCGCCGAAACCCGCCAGTACGACAAGCAGCCCCTGGTGCCCTTGCAGCACCATGTACTCACCCGTTTCGCCAGCAATAGCCACCTGACCCGTGTACAAGGCCCGGACGGTCCGGCCGACTACCTGTGGGAAAGCCTGCCGCTGCAGAGCGAGGACTGGACCTTGCACCTGCTGCGCAAACCGCAGGTCGCCGCCGACGGCCGTAATGCAGCGTTGGGCGCCGCGGCGGTGTGGCTAAGCCTGGTGTTCGCCGCCTTGTTCGTCAGCCAGCGCTTGCGCCTGGCACGCCTGCGCCAGCGCAGCCGCGAAGAGCTAAAGCGCCTGGTCGAGGAGCGCACCCGTGAACTGCGCACGGCCCAGGAAGGCTTGGTGCAGTCGGCCAAGCTCGCCGCCCTGGGACAGATGTCGGCGGCCCTGGCCCACGAGATCAACCAGCCGCTGACCACCCAGCGCATGCAACTGGAAACCCTGCGCCTGCTGCTCGACCATGGCCGCTACGACGATGCCCGCAAGGCGCTGGAGCCGCTGGAACAGATGCTCACTCGCATGGCGGCGTTGACCAGCCACCTCAAGACCTTTGCCCGCAACAGCCCGGTCGGGCTGCGCGAGCGCCTGGACCTGGCCAATGTGGTCGACCAGGCGCTGCACCTGCTCGACACCCGCATCCGCAACGAAGGGGTCGAAGTCGCCTTGTACCTGGCGCGCCCGGCCTGGGTACGGGGCGATGCCATCCGCCTGGAGCAGGTGCTGATCAACCTGTTGCACAACGCCCTGGACGCCATGGCCGACAAGCGCTACAAACGCCTGGAGATCCGCATCGAAGCCGATGACGAGCAGTGGCGCCTGAGCGTTCTGGACTCTGGAGGCGGCATCGCAGAGGCTGACCTTGGCAAAGTCTTCGATCCCTTCTTCACCACCAAACCGGTCGGTGAAGGGCTGGGCCTTGGCCTGGCGATTTCCTACGGTATCGTGCATGAGGCCGGTGGCCAGTTGCAGGCCCAGAACCTGCCTGGCGGTGCCCGTCTCAGCCTCACCCTGCCCCGCGACCTGGAACCTGTATGTTGAATTCAGTGATCGTCGTCGATGATGAAGCCAGCATTCGCACGGCGGTAGAGCAATGGCTCAGCCTGTCCGGCTTCACCGTGCAGCTGTTCGCCCGCGCCGAAGACTGCCTGGCCCAGCTGCCAGCGCACTTTCCCGGCGTGATCATCAGCGATGTGCGCATGCCTGGCATGGATGGCCTGCAGTTGCTTGGCAATCTGCACGCGCAAGACCCCGACCTGCCGGTAATCCTGCTGACTGGCCATGGAGATGTGCCCATGGCCGTGGAGGCCATGCGCAACGGTGCCTACGACTTCCTGGAAAAACCCTTCACCCCGCAACACCTGCTGGGCAGCCTGCGCCGGGCCCTGGAAAAACGTCAGCTGGTTCTGGAAAACCGCCACCTGCACCTACAGGCTGACCTGAAGTTGCGCCTTGAGTCCACGTTGCTGGGCATGTCCCAGGGTCTGCAGCAGTTACGTCGGCAAGTGCTCGACTTGGCGAGTCTCCCGGTCAATGTGTTGATTCGCGGCGAAACCGGCAGCGGCAAGGAGCGCGTGGCGCGCTGCCTGCATGACTTCGGTCCGCGAGCGGACAAACCATTCGTCGCGCTCAACTGCGCGGCGATTCCCGAGTCGCTGTTCGAAGCGGAGCTGTTCGGCCATGAGAGCGGCGCCTTCACCGGGGCCCAAGGCAAACGCATCGGCAAACTGGAATACGCCAACGGCGGCACGGTATTCCTCGACGAAATCGAAAGCATGCCGTTGGCCCAGCAAGCCAAACTGCTGCGGGTGATCCAAGAGCAGAAGCTGGAACGCCTGGGAGCGAACAAGAGCATCGATGTCGACCTGCGCATCGTCGCCGCGACCAAGCCCGACCTGCTCGAAGAAGCCCGCGCCGGCCGTTTTCGCGAAGACCTCGCCTACCGCCTGAATGTGGCTGAACTGCGTCTGGCGCCGTTGCGTGAACGGCGTGAAGACCTACCGCTGCTGTTCGAGCATTTCGCCCGTGCGGCCGCTGAAAAATTGGGACGGACCGTGCCGCCGTTGTCGGGGCCTCAGTTGGCGCAGTTACTGTCCCATGACTGGCCGGGCAACGTGCGCGAACTGGCCAACGCAGCAGAACGCCATGCCCTGGGGTTGGGTTCAGCGAACATCGAAGTGAGTCCTGCCGGACAGTCGCTGGTCGAGCAGATGGAGGCTTTCGAGGCACAGTGCCTGCGCGCAGCGTTGCGCCAGCACAAGGGCGAAATCAAGGCGGTGATGGAGGCCTTGCAACTGCCACGGCGAACGCTGAACGAGAAGATGCAGCGGCATGGGTTGGTGCGCGAGGACTTTCTGCAATAGGCGGAAACTTGCCTAACCAGCGCTAGAGATAGGCGGAAATCCGCTTATCGGCATGTCCGGACTGCTCAGCTTTGCAGCCCATCGCCGGCACGCCAGCGCCTGCTGGGATTGCGGCAAGGCCAGTCTGCGCAAGGGCTGGCCGGTAGATGACAGGCATGCGGCGCCCTCGAATGGATCGTCCCGCACTCATTTGGCACACCTTCTGCAAAACCCTTCTCAAGCTGCGCTTTGGCGCGCTCCACAAAAACAACGAGAAGGTATCCCTGATGGATAACGCCACCTCCCTGCCCGCCGGGGCGGCCATTGCGCCCGCCGCGGAAAAAACCACCGCCAGCCGCCTGAAGTCGATCTTCAGTGGATCCATCGGCAACATGGTCGAATGGTACGACTGGTACGTCTACGCTGCATTCTCGCTGTACTTCGCCAAAGCCTTCTTCCCTGCTGGCGACTCCACCGCTCAATTGCTCAATACCGCTGCGATCTTCGCCGTGGGCTTCCTCATGCGCCCGATCGGCGGCTGGCTGATGGGGCTGTATGCAGACCGCAAAGGCCGCAAGGCCGCGCTGATGGCCTCGGTGCTGCTGATGTGCGCCGGCTCCCTGGTCATCGCCCTGACCCCCGGCTACGAAACCATCGGCGTCGCTGCACCGATCCTGCTGGTGATCGCCCGCCTCATGCAAGGCCTGTCGGTCGGTGGTGAATACGGCACCTCGGCCACCTACCTCAGCGAGATGGCCAGCAAGGACCGCCGTGGCTTCTTCTCCAGCTTCCAATACGTGACGCTGATTTCCGGCCAGCTGATTGCCCTGGCGGTGCTGATCGTCCTGCAACAGACCCTGACGACCGAGCAGCTGTATGCCTGGGGCTGGCGCGTACCGTTCGTGATCGGGGCGCTGTGCGCGGTGGTCGCGCTGTGGCTGCGCCGTGGCATGGAAGAAACCGCCTCTTTCAGCAAGAAGGAAAAGTCCAAGGAAAGCCTGATGCGCACCCTGATGCGCCACCCCAAGGAACTGATGACCGTGGTCGGCCTGACCATGGGCGGCACCCTGGCCTTCTACACCTATACCACCTACATGCAGAAGTACCTGGTCAACACCGTGGGCATGAGCATCAGTGATTCGACCACCATCTCGGCGGCCACCCTGTTCCTGTTCATGTGCCTGCAACCGGTGATCGGGGGCCTGTCCGACAAGATCGGCCGTCGTCCGATCCTGATCGCCTTCGGTGTCCTCGGCACCCTGTTCACCGTGCCGATCCTCAGCACCTTGCACACCATCCAGACTTGGTGGGGCGCGTTCTTCCTGATCATGGCCGCGCTGATCATCGTCAGCGGCTACACCTCGATCAACGCGGTGGTCAAGGCAGAGCTGTTCCCAACCGAAATCCGTGCCCTGGGTGTCGGCCTGCCCTACGCCCTGACCGTATCGGTATTCGGCGGTACCGCCGAATATGTCGCCCTGTGGTTCAAGAGCGTGGGCATGGAAACCGGCTTCTACTGGTATGTCACCGGCTGCATCGCATGCTCACTGCTGGTGTACGCAACCATGAAGGACACCCGCAAGCATTCGCGCATCACCACTGACTGATCCTGAGTTTGCGCCGTTGAGAAAGGGGCGCTCCGTTGCACGGAGCGCCCCTTCTTCATTGCGATCGACACTGCAATTGCGGGATAACAGACCGTTCAGGACATCTCCAACACCTGACGCGGCTCACGACGCTGGTAATAGGTCGCCATCAGCACCAGCACCAGCAGCAAACCGCCCAGCACAGCCGAAGAGCCAATGGTGCCAAAGTCCAGCCCACCCTTCTCGTAAGGTTTGGTCAGGAAGTCGCCAAGGGTCGCGCCGAACGGTCGAGTCAGGACGAAAGCGACCCAGAACAGCACCACGCCCGGGATACGCGTCCAGTAGCGCGCCAGCACCACCAGGCCGATGGTAGTGCCAATCAACAGAGCCCCCCCTGCAAAGCCCAACCCCGAATCATCGGCCAGGTAATCACCCAACGCGGTGCCCAAGGTGTTGGAAAACAGGATCGCCACCCAATAGAACAGCTCGCCAGCACGATTCCTGATGCGGGTAACGTCCAGCGGGTTTCCGCTCAAACGCCAGGCCAGGAAGGTCAACAGCAGAATGCCGATCAACAACGCTGAGCCGGCGGCATACCCCAGACCCAGAGTACGGTCCATGAAGTCGGACAGGGTGGTGCCAGCGGTGCTGGTGGAGAGGATCACCAACCAGTACAGCATCGGGTGGTAGCGGCGCGAGAACAACTGGCCCGACAGGGTCAGCAGGAACACGCAGATCAGCAACACCGAGCTGAGCGCGTAGCCGATGTTCAGAGTCATCGACAGCAGGTCGCCAGCGGTCTCGCCAAGGGTGGTGGCGCAGATCTTCATGACCCAGAAGGCCAAGGTGATTTGCGGAAGTTTATTCATTGTTTACCGCTCCAGATTGGGGTGCGGCGATGGTGATGAGCAAAGCCTGAAAAATCGGTTGGCGACGTATGAAAAAAGCGTTGGCCAGGCGATGGAGCGGAATTTTTTCTGTCTTAACCCCCCATTAATTTCACTCCCCCATGCTTTCCATAGCGCGAAAAGCCTCAGACGCCCGAGGAATTCCCCATATCTGAATGCTGAGACTTTGCATTGGGGCGGTCACTTAGGCGCACCAATACATCTATTAATTCGATTTTTATACGCTATTTTTTGCGCTTTTTAATCAAATTAATCGGAGTAGCATTAAACCCATAGAAACAAACAACCTCTCAAAACCCACGGAGCAACGATCATGAAAAACAAAATCATCCTGACCCTGGCCCTCAGCGTTTTCGCAGCAGGCGCCTTCGCCGAAGATGGCTACGACCGCACCAACAGCCACACCTTCGCCGCAGTACAGAGCCAGTCGGCTACTTATGCCGAAGACGGTTACGACCGCACCAACGCGCAACGCTTCGCCGAAGACGGCTTCGACCGCACCAACGGCCAACGCTTCGCCGAAGACGGCTTTGACCGCACCAACGGCCAACGCTTCGCCGAAGATGGCTTCGACCGCACCAACGGCCAACGCTTCGCCGAAGACGGCTTCGACCGCACCAACGGCCAACGCTTCGCCGAAGACGGCTTCGACCGCACCAACGGCCAACGCTTCGCCGAAGACGGCTTCGACCGCACCAACGGCCAACGCTTCGCCGAAGACGGTTACGACCGCACCAACGCTAACCGCATCAGCTGATACCTGATGTGAGCCAACCAGCCCGGCTTCGGCCGGGCTTGATCATTTTCAGGGGAGCAAAGGATTGGCACACTAGGACTCTCGTCCCCCCAGAGGTAGGGCCAGCAAGCCCACTACAGATGTATTACTACGAACCTAGCAAAGGCCACGGCCTGCCCCACGACCCGTTCAACGCCATCGTCGGCCCCCGCCCCATCGGCTGGATTTCCTCGCAAGACAGCGAAGGTCAGCTGAACCTGGCGCCCTATAGTTTCTTCAACGCCTTCAACTACATTCCGCCAATCATCGGTTTCTGCAGTGTCGGGCGCAAAGACAGCCTGAACAACATCGAGCAGACCGGGGAATTCGTCTGGAACCTCGCCACCCGCCCCCTGGCCGAAGCCATGAACCAGAGCTGCGCCGCGGTGCCCGCGCAAGTGAACGAGTTCGAATTGAGCAACCTCACAGCAGCGCCATCGCGCATCGTCAACGTGCCCCGGGTAGGCGAAAGCCCCGTGGCTTTCGAGTGCAAGGTCAGCCAGATCGTCCAGCTCAAACGAGCTGACCAGGAACGGGTGCCCAGCTGGTTGATTCTTGGCGAGGTGGTGGCGGTGCATATCGCCGAGCATTTGCTCAAGGATGGCATCTACGATACCGCTGCCGCCGAACCGATCCTGCGTGGCGGTGGCCCGGCGGACTACTTCGAGCTGGGCAACCTGTTCAAGATGGTCAGGCCCCAGGCAAACGGCTGATCACCAGATCAGTTCGCCTTCTTCGCTGACACCCTGCAGGCGCGCCAGCTCGGCGCAGGCGGCCTCATCGGCCGCCACGGCGCTCTTGAACACCTCGCCGTCCAGCACCTTATGAAAACGTGGGGCACCGCCCATGCCCAGGGCCTTGATGGCGATGGCGGCGTTGTAGCCACCGCCTTGCACCGGGACCATTGCCGAAACCGCTTCGAAATGCGGGAACTCTCTACGTGCCATGTTGCAATCCGCGTCGTTGATCGAAGGCCGGCATCTTACCTCAAGCTTGCCCACTTGAGCCCTGTCGCCCTCCGCCGGCTGCACACACCCTGCACAAGGTGGTTTACCGACGATCAGCCCGCGCACGATCAATCGAACGTATGCAAATCCAGGCTGCTGACCACCTGGGCCTGCACCAGTTCGCCGAACAATTCCAAGGTAGGCGAGGCAAAATACCCAGTCATCGCTTGTTGGTCCCGCCAACTGCCGCTGAGCAGCCACAGGTCGCCATCGGCCTGCGAACGCTGCACGGTGAAGCTCAAGCAGCCCGGTGCGCGCAGCGAAGGCTCGAGCAGATCACGCAGACGGGCGCCCAGCTCTGCCGAACGACCACTGCTTGCACGGATGAAAGCCAAATGGGTGACCGGTTGTCGTAGGGTCATTGCACGATCTCCTTGAAGCGGACAGACAAAAAAGCCAGGCTGCCAAGGTTAGGGCGTCGCACACGCGTCACGTTAGGCCATTACTGCACATCGATTGCCTGATCCTGCAGCGCGGCAGGATCAGGCAATCGATGTGCAGGTTTCGACTAGCGCCCGTCATTGCCCAAACCTATGCTGCGTCGGTCAGCAGAGGAAAGCCACCATGACCACCGCCACGTCCATCGACCCGACCTTGGAACTGCAACGTCAGGAACTGGCCGATCTGATCCGCCGCCACGCCGGCGACCCATATGGGCCGGCCTCGGCCATCGATGACCTGTACCTGGTCAGTTATCGGGAAAACATCCGCTCCGTGCCCACGTTGGCACAACCAGCGTTGTGCATTCTGGCGCAGGGCAGCAAGAGCCTGTTTCTGGGTGACGAGCAGTATGCCTACGACCCTCTGCATTACATGGTGGTGTCGGTGACCTTGCCGATCAGTGGCGTCAAGCTCGATGCGAGCCCGGAGAACCCTAGCCTGGGGTTGCGCCTTGACCTTGACCCGGCCGAGATCAGCCAGCTGATTGCCGAAAGCGGACCGATGCTGGTGCCCAACCTGCCTTCGGGCCGCGGCCTGTATGTGGAAAGGACCGATGCGCAGTTGCTCGATGCCTTGCTGCGGCTGGTCCGACTGCTGGACACACCGCGAGACATTGCCATGCTGGCCCCCTTGATCCGCCGCGAGATTCTCTACCGCCTGCTGCGAGGGCCACAGGGCTATCGGCTGTACGAGATTGCGCTGGCGAACAGCCAGACCCATCGGGTCTGCCAGGCGATCACCTGGCTCAACCAGAACTTCCAGTTGCCGCTGCGCATCGAGGATCTGGCCCGAGAGGTCAACCTCAGCACTTCGACCCTGCACCACCGGTTCAAGGCCGTGACCTCCATGAGCCCCTTGCAGTATCAGAAGCAACTGCGCCTGCAGGAGGCACGAAGGCTGATGCTCAACGATGGCCTGGAGGCGGCGGTGGCGGGGTACCGGGTGGGCTATGAAAGCCCATCCCAGTTCAGCCGGGAATACAGCCGCCTGTATGGCGCGCCACCGATCCGCGATGTGGCCCGGCTGCGTGCCAGTGCCGGTTGATTGCCGCTCCACAGGCGCCGTGGCTGTATAAAACTCAGCCGCGAACCGCCGACTGCCACTGGTTCTGATCCACCTGGATCAACGTCGGCCCCTGGCGCTCCACGGCATGCCCCAATGCCTCCTGCAGTTGGGCGACATCGGCCACATGCTCCGCCGCAGCGCCCAATGCCCGAGCCACACCCAGGAAATCCGGGGTGTGGATGTCCACGCCGACCGGTTCGATGGCACGGTTGACCATGTACTTCTTGATTTCCTCGTAGCCCTGATTGTTCCACAGCAGGACAATCAGCGGGACCTGGGCCTCCACCGCGCTGGCCAGTTCCGGCAAGGTGAACTGCAGCCCACCATCGCCGATCAGGCACACCGCCGGGGCGCGCTCAGCCACCGCTTCGGCGCTACCCAGCCATGCGCCCATGGCGGCCGGCAGGGCGTAACCGAGGGTGCCATAGCCGGTCGAGGCGTTGAACCAGCGACGTGGCTGGTCCATGTCCAGGGTCAGGTTGCCGGTGTACACCGGCTGGGTCGAATCCCCAACCAGAATGGCGTTGGGCAGCCGGTCCAGGATGCTACGCAGCAGCCGGGTCTGGCTCAAAGTCGGTTGGTCCCAGCCGGCCGACAGCGTTTGGCGCAGGCGCGCTACCCGCGCCACACCCCAGTCCTCGGCACGCGCCGGCTGCGGTTGTGCTTGCAAGGCGTTGAGCAGATCATGGGCCGCCAGCTCTGCATCGGCCACCAGCGCCAGCGCCGGCAGATAATTGCGCACGGTCTGGTCGGGGTCGATATCGATGCGCAGCAGGCAGCCAGGGATTTCGAAACCACCCTTGAACGTCACGTCGTAGTCGGTTTCGGCCAGCTCAGTACCAATGGCCAGCACCACGTCGGCCTCTGCCACCAGGGCGCGCGTCGCCACAAGCGACTGGGTCGAACCCATTTGCAGCGGATGGTCGGACGGCAACAGGCCCTTGGCATTGATGGTCAGCGCCACCGGAGCCTGCAGATGCTCGGCCAGACGCACCAGAACCGCACCCGCAGCCAAGGCGCCACCACCGGCCAGAATCAGCGGCCGGCGTGCATTGGCCAGGCGTTCGGCCATCGCCGCCACGGCTTGCGCAGCGGCGCCGGCCCGATGACTGCGTACCACGCGTGCGGGCAGCAAGTGATCGGCCGGCTCGACCAGAACGTCCAGGGGAATCTCGATATGCACGGGACGCGGACGCCCGCTGTCGAACACGGCAAACGCTCGGGCCAGCACGTGCGGCAGGTCATCGGCGCTCATCAGCGTGTGCGAGAAGGCCGCCACGCCCCCCACCAATGCTGCCTGGTTCGGCAACTCATGCAACTTGCCGCGCCCGCCGCCCAGTTGATCGCGCGATTGCACGCTGGAAATCACCAGCATCGGGATCGAGTCGGCATAGGCCTGGCCCATCGCGGTGGTGATGTTGGTCATGCCCGGGCCGGTGATGATGAAACACACCCCTGGCTTGCCGCGAGTACGGGCATAGCCATCAGCCATGAACCCAGCACCTTGCTCGTGCCGCGGGGTGACATGCCGGATGGTGGAGCCCGCCAAGCCCCGGTAAAGCTCCACGGTGTGGACGCCGGGTATGCCGAAGACATGGTCCACACCATAGCCTTCAAGGAGTTCGACCAGTACTTCGCCGCAGGTTGCCATGGAATTCACCTTGGATCTTGTTGGGTATCTGTGCCCATTGGACCCAAGCCATGGCTATCGCCACAAGGCAAAAAAACACATACTAGCCATGTCCTTTAATCATGGCTCGCCGCGATGAAACGCCTTCCGCCCCTGTCCGCCCTGCACACGTTCCTGGTGACAGCGCAGCACTGCAACTTCACCCGTGCGGCGCAACAGTTGCACATCACCCAAGGTGCCGTAAGCCGGCAGATTGCCGGGCTCGAGGAACATCTGGGCTATACCCTGTTCCAGCGCCAGGCCCGGGGGCTGAGCCTGACCCGTGAAGGCCAGGACTGGCTGCCACGGGTGCAGCAGGTATTCGCCCTGATCGAGCATGGCGTGCGCGAAGTGAGCGGGCGCAATGCCACGTTGCAGCTCAAGGCACCGACCTGCGTGATGCGCTGGCTACTGCCGCGCCTGATGGAATGGCAGGCCTTGCGCCCCGACATACCGGTGGAGTTGACCACGACCGTGCAACACGGGGTGGATTTCCGTCGCGAAGGCTTTGACGCCGCCGTGGTCTACGGCAGTCTGCCGAACCATGGGCTGCGGGTGCGCAAGCTGTTCGACGAGCAACTGACCCCGGTCTGCGCGCCATCGCTACTGGAAGGGCCCGTGCCGCTGCGCCAGATCGAAGACCTGGCGCGTCACATGCTGCTGCACCCTTCGCGCGACGAGCATGACTGGCGGCTATGGCTGCAGGCTGCCGGGGCAACCTTCGACCCACAAGGCCCGAAACAACATTTCGAGACGCTGGACATGGCGATGGCCATGGCCTCCCAGGGCACCGGCGTGGCCATTGGCGATTGGGCGCTGATTGGCGACGACCTGCGCAGCGGACGCCTGTGCATGCCATTCGGGGTCAAGGTCACGACCGGCAAAGGCTACTATCTGGTCAGCCAGGCCAAGAGCCTGCCAGCGGGCTTGATCGAATTGCTGGACTGGCTGGAGCAACGCGCCCATCAGTGAACCAGCCCCCCTGTAGAGGCCGGCTTGTCGGAACTCGAAGCCGACTCAATAGCCAACGGTGAACCGCTGCCGCGAATGCGCTGGTTTTTCCAATTCATCGATCAGGGCGATGGCGAAATCAGCGAAAGTGATCCAGCTCTTGCCGTCTTTGCCGATCAACAGATGATCCTTGCCAAGCGTGTAATGGCCCGTGCGCTCTCCTTCGACGAATTCCGCCGAAGGCGACAGGAAGGTCCAGTCCAGCGCTTGTTCCTGGCGCAAAGCATCCAGGAAACGAACCCCTGCACTGGCCTCGGCCTTGTACGCCTCGGGGAAGTCAGGACTGTCGATCACCCGCTGGCCGGACGGTAGCAGCAGACTGCCGGCGCCGCCTACCACCAGCAGTCGCTTTACCCCAGCGCGCTTGACCGGCTCGATAACCGCCTGCGGTTCGAGGGTCGAGAAGTGCGCTGCACTCAGCACTGCGTCCACGTCCGCAACGGCCGCCTGCAAGGCTGCGCTGTCCTTGGCATCCAACGCCTTGACCGTGACACCTGCACGCCCTTGCAAGCGCGAGGGGTCGCGGGCAATCGCGACGACGCTATGACCACGGCGCAGGGCTTCCTCCAGCAACTGGCCGCCAGCCCGGCCGGTGGCACCGATGATTGCGATCTTGCTCATGAACAACACTCCCTTCGTTAAGGTGTTTACCACTTCGATCGCCAAGGCAGCGGCGACAACATGCTCATCAGCTTAGTTGCCCGCTCCATTACGAAAAATGCGATGCTGGGACATAGTTTGTTTCTGAAATCGAGCAAATCATGGACCGTCTGAACGCCATGCGCGTCTTCGTCACCGTCGTCGACCTGGGAAGCCAATCGGCGGCGGCGGATCAGCTGCAATTATCGCGACCGGTGGTTTCGCGGTATCTGGCAGCGCTGGAGGACTGGGTCGGCGCGCGCCTCATGCAACGCACCACACGCAAGCTGAGCCTGACCGCCGCCGGCCAGCAAACCCTGCCCCGCTGTCGCCAATTGCTGGAGTTGGCCGGCGAGCTGGAAACAGCCGTGCGCCAGCCGGATGATGCACCGCGTGGTGAGCTGCGCGTCAGCGTCAGCACGTCGTTCGCACAGGCACAACTGGTGGCCGCGATCGCCGATTACGTGCAGCGCTACCCAGGGGTGAAGGTTGACCTGCAGGTACTGGACCGCACCGTGAATCTGGTCGATGAACGCATCGACCTGGCGATTCGTACCAGTAACGACCTTGACCCGAACCTGATCGCCCGACGCTTGACCGTGTGCCGTTCGGTGGTGTGCGCTTCACCAGCCTACTTGCGCCAGCACGGAACGCCACAGCGGGTCGAGGATTTGAGCCGGCACAACTGCCTGACCCACGCCTACTTCGGGCACGACCTGTGGCAATTCGATGTGCAGGGCCAACAGATCGCGGTCCCCGTCGCAGGCAATATCACCGCCAACGAGGCCATGACCCTGCAGACGGCGACGCTGGCCAACGCGGGTATCGCAATGTTGCCAAGCTACCTGGCTGCCGCGGCGCTGCGCAGTGGAGAGTTGGTTCGCGTGCTACCAGAGGCACAACCGCAAGCGCTGAGCCTGAACGCGGTGTACACCTCGCGCAAGCACATGCCAGCAACCTTGCGCAGCATGCTGGATTTTCTGTCTCAACGTTTTCAGGCGGAACCAGAATGGGACCAGGGCTGGCCCTGACAAGCCGTCCCGACTGACCTATGCTCAGGTGTATCACCTGTTGCCGGGACTGGAGGTGAGCATCATGGGCATCAAAACCAGAAGAATCGCCCTTGTGGTAATGCTGCTGGCCGTAGCGGGTGTTTACGGCTCGGCTTGCTGGCGGGTAGAGCTGCTTCGCAGCCAACCCCACTCAGCAGCCAGTTGCCAGCATGAGCACTGCGTGCCTCAGAGTGCAACCTTGAGCGCCGTGCGTTGACCTCGGCGCCACGCGCCGGTCACTCCTCGACGCTCATGTACTCCTTGGCCCAGCGGATGTAGTCCTCGGGCTGGGTGTAAGTGTGCGAGAGCTCGGTCGCACTGAGGTTCTCCGACTTGTTCTGTTGGCCCCGTTGCAGGCGCAAGCAGTCGTAGGTGGCCTTGATCGCGGCAAAGTAGGCGGCATGGCCATCGACCACCACACGCACGCCCAGGCGGGCCAGGCGCTCGTCGTCGCGCAGGTTCGGGTTGCCGTAGGTCACCAGCATCATCGGCACGTTCAGGTGCTCGCCAATCTGCTCGAGCTGCTCGAAGTCCTTCACGCCCACCATGCAAATGCCGTCGGCACCGGCCTTCTGGTAGCTCTGGGTGCGCACGATGATTTCTTCGGTGCTCAGCACCCCTGCGTTGGTACGGGCAATGATCGCCATCGACGAATCGACTCGGGCCTCAAGGGCCGCACGGATCTTGCCGACACCTTCCTCGACCGAGATCAGGTCGGTGGACTTGCGGCTGAACTGGGCCGGCAGCAAGGTGTCTTCGATGGTCAGGCCGGCGACACCGGCGCGCTCCAGTTCGATGACCGTACGCATGACATTGAGCGCGTTGCCGTAGCCATGGTCGGCATCGGCAAGCACCGGTAACTGGGCCACACGGCCAATACGGGTAGCTTGCTCGGCGAATTCGCTCAGGGTGATCAGGGCGAAGTCCGGGGCGGCCAGCACCTGGAGCGAGGCCACCGAGCCACCGAGAATGCCCACTTCGAAGCCCAGGTCAGCGGCAATGCGCGCCGACATCGGGTCGAACACGGACGCGGTGTGATAGCAGGAACCTGAAGCGAGCAGCTCGCGGAAGGCAATACGCAGATCTTTATGGGAAGCCTTGGGCATGATCACTCCGCAATAACGTGAAATTGAACGGTTGCTACCGACCCCTGAATCGGGTCTACCTGACCTGTTCCAACCGTCGCCATCTGGGCGGTCATGCTCGACATGCAGGCAGAGGAATAAAAGGTATGGGATACAGCGACGAGAAAATCCGGCATTTGCAGTTCGCACCAAGCTGGGGCAAGCCCCGGATTTCAGCCTCTGCGGCTCAGCCAAGATAGCACGCAGCCATGCAGCTCTGGATGAATGCGCCAATGCCGATCTTGCATAGGGGATGCAGATAGTACATAGGGAGCTACCTAACTCGGGTTACAATCCGGGAATTCGCACCCGCCCATCGCGGGCAACTCCGCTCTCACAGGAAACACGCCGCTTTCGCTGACGACGGCGCCCCTGTCACCGAGATAGAGCCACTGCCCAAAGCCAAGACAAGGTAAGCCCCGTGACCGCCGCCCTGCCCCCCGCCGTTTTGCGCAACGTACTCACCGCGTTGATGCTGGCCATCTTCCTCGGCGCCCTCGACCAGACCATCGTTGCCATCTCACTGCCTGCCATCTCGGCACAGTTCAACGACGTCGGCCTGTTGGCGTGGGTCATCTCCGGCTACATGGTGGCCATGACCGTGGCCGTACCGATCTACGGCAAGCTCGGCGACCTGTATGGGCGCCGCCGCATGATTCTGACCGGCATCGGCCTGTTCACCCTGGCCTCGGTCGCCTGTGCCCTGGCCCAGGACATGCAGCAACTGGTGCTCGCCCGGGTGCTGCAAGGGATCGGCGCCGGCGGCATGGTATCGGTGAGCCAGGCCATCATCGGCGACTTCGTGCCCCCTCGGGAGCGAGGTCGCTACCAGGGGTATTTCAGCAGCATGTACGCCCTGGCCAGCGTGGCCGGGCCCGTGGTCGGCGGCTGGCTCACCGAATACCTGTCCTGGCGCTGGGTGTTCTGGATCAACCTGCCGCTGGGCCTTTTCGCGCTATGGGCGATCCACCGCGCCCTGCGCGACATGCCGGTCAGGCGTCGCGAGGCGCGGGTCGATTATCTGGGCGCGGTGCTGTTGATTCTTGGCCTGGGCAGCCTGTTGCTGGGCATCACACTGGTCGGCCAGGGCGAGGGCTGGACAGCCGCTCCGGTACTGGCCCTTTTGGCCAGCGCCGCCCTCGGCTTGGCCCTGTTCGTGGCGCACGAGCGGCGCTGCCGCGAACCACTGCTGCCCATGGACCTGTTCGGTAATCGCGTCGCGGTGCTGTGTTGGTGCGTGATTTTCTTCGCCAGTTTCCAGTCGATCTCGCTGACCATGCTCATGCCGCTGCGTTTCCAGGGCATCACCGGTGCCGGCGCCGACAGCGCCGCACTGCACCTGTTGCCACTCGCCATGGGGCTGCCCGTGGGCGCCTTCACCGGCGGGCGCTTGACCAGCTTCACCGGCCGCTACAAACCACAGATCCTGGCCGGTGCGCTGCTGATGCCGGTAGCGATCTTCGCCATGGCCATCACTCCGCCACAATCCAGCCTGCTCAGTGGCCTCTTCATGCTGCTGACCGGGATCGCTTGCGGGTTGCAGTTCCCAACCTCGCTGGTGGGCACGCAGAGCGCGGTGAACATCAAGGATATCGGTGTAGCCACCAGCACCACCAACCTGTTCCGCTCGCTCGGCGGAGCCATGGGCGTGGCGTGCATGTCCAGCTTCCTGCTGGCCTTGCTGCACCAGGGCGGCTTCGAATTATTGGGCAACCCACTGCTGGGGAGCCTGCAGGCCGGGGAGGCAGACGCGCAGACCCAGGCGCGATTGCTTGAGACGTTCCGCCAGCTATTGATGGGAAGTGCGCTGGCCGCGGTGTTAGGGTTGCTGGCGGCGATTGCGTTGCCTGATCGGCAGTTGCGGGGACGGTAAGCCAGGCTCGCCCAGTTAATCCCCCCTTAATACATGGGGGAAACACTTCATCACAATCCTTAACAAAGTGTCATTTGCGCAGCGCCGGGCTCAAGCGCAGCATATCCAGCCCGGTGTCGACCCATTGTTCGGCATCGCGCAGCAGGTCGAAACTGTCCGGCAGCAAAAGCCAGCGCCCGATCAAGCCATCGACATAGGCGAACAGTGCGATGGCAGCGCGTTCTGCATCCAGTTCGGCAGGCAACTGGCCCCGGCGCACTGCATTGGCCAGTGCCAAGGTAATGCCCTCGTGGCAGTCCAGCACCGCGCCCTGGCGCTGCTGGCGAATTTCACACATGTCATCGGTGAACTCGCACTTGTGATGCAGGATTTCATTGATACGCCGGGTTCTGGCGTCGAGCACCAGCTGGTTGAACACTTGCAGCAGCAGCTTGCGCATGCAGCCGAGCGGGTCTACTTCGTCCTCGCTTTCACTGGCACGCGCCAAGTGGTCATGGGTTTCGTGCAGGCTGTCCAGCAGCGCCTGAACCAGCTCGGCCTTATTATTGAAATGCCAGTAGATCGCCCCCCGGGTTACGCCCGCCAGTTCAGCGATGTCGGCCAGGGTGGTTCGCGCAACTCCGCGCTTGTAGAAGGCCTTTTCCGCGGCTTCGATAATCTGGGCGCGGGTTTCCTGGGCTTCTTCTTTGGTTCGACGGACCATGGCAGTACAACCTCATTTGGGCCCGAACGCGTGTCGCGGACGGGGAAACCACCGGAGCTGCCTCTGCAGGGCACCTTCCGTACAGGCTAATCAAGGGCTGTGGCAGTAGCCGAGTACCACCCAGCGGTATTTACAAACAACCGTGAATGTAAGTATATTCGTTAGTAAGCTATTTATCCACCGGATAGATTTTTTTCTGACAAGACTCTTCCATTACTCTTGAGCGTCTCCCTGCTCTAGCGACCCGAGGATCCTCATGCAATTCAAGCCAGCCGTTACCGCTCTGGTTTCCGCCGTCGCCCTGGCAACCCTGCTCAGTGGCTGTAAGAAAGAAGAAGCAGCGCCCGCAGCGCAGGCTCCTCTGGTCGGCGTCGTAACCATCCAGCCACAAGCCTTCACCCTCACCTCGGAACTGCCGGGGCGTACCAGTGCCTATCGGGTCGCCGAAGTGCGTCCGCAGGTCAATGGCATCATTCTCAAACGCCTGTTCAAGGAAGGCAGCGACGTCAAGGAAGGCCAGCAGCTCTACCAGATCGACCCGGCCGTCTACGAAGCCAACCTGGCCAATGCCCAGGCCAACCTGCAGGCGACCCGCTCGCTGGCCGAGCGCTACAAGCAGCTGATCGACGAACAGGCTGTCTCCAAGCAGGAATACGACGATGCCAATGCCAAACGATTGCAGGCCGAGGCTTCCCTCAAGAGCGCCCAGATCGACCTGCGCTACACCAAGGTACTGGCGCCGATCAGCGGCCGTATCGGTCGCTCCTCGGTGACCGAAGGCGCCCTGGTGAGCAATGGCCAGAGCAATGCCATGGCGACGATCCAGCAACTCGACCCGATCTACGTCGATGTCACCCAGTCCACTGCCGAGCTGCTCAAGCTGCGCCGTGACCTGGAGAGCGGCCAGCTGCAGAAGGCCGGCAACAATGCCGCCAAGGTGCAACTGGTGCTGGAGGACGGCAGCCTGTTCAAGCAGGAAGGTCGCCTGGAGTTCTCCGAAGTCGCGGTCGACGAGACCACCGGTTCGGTCACCCTGCGCGCCATTTTCCCCAACCCTGAACACACCTTGCTGCCAGGCATGTTCGTACATGCCCGCTTGCAGGCCGGGGTCAACAGCAACGCCATCCTGGCCCCGCAGCAGGGTGTGACCCGCGACCTCAAGGGTGCGCCGACCGCACTGGTGGTCAATCAGGAAAACAAAGTCGAGCTGCGCCAGCTCAAGGCCAGCCGGACCCTGGGTAGCGACTGGCTGATCGAGGAAGGTTTGAACCCTGGCGACCGCCTGATCACCGAAGGGCTGCAGTATGTGCGTCCGGGTGTCGAGGTCAAGGTCAGCGAAGCCACCAACGTCAAGAAGCCGGCCGGCCAAGCCCAGGCCAGCACGGCCAAAGCAGACGCCAAAGCGGAGTAAACCATGTCGAAGTTCTTTATCGATCGCCCGATCTTCGCCTGGGTGATCGCCTTGGTGATCATGCTGGTCGGCGCCTTGTCGATCCTGAAGCTGCCGATCAACCAGTATCCCAGCATCGCGCCGCCGGCCATCGCCATCGCCGTGACCTACCCGGGCGCTTCGGCGCAGACCGTGCAGGACACCGTGGTGCAGGTCATCGAGCAGCAGCTCAACGGTATCGACAACCTGCGTTATGTGTCGTCGGAAAGTAACTCCGACGGCAGCATGACCATTACCGCTACCTTCGAGCAGGGCACCAACCCCGACACCGCGCAGGTCCAGGTACAGAACAAGCTGAACCTGGCCACCCCGCTGCTGCCGCAAGAAGTGCAGCAACAGGGCATCCGCGTTACCAAGGCAGTGAAAAACTTCCTGTTGGTGATCGGTCTGGTGTCCGAAGACGGCAGCATGACCAAGGACGACCTGGCCAACTACATCGTCTCCAACATGCAGGACCCGATCTCTCGGACTGCCGGTGTAGGTGACTTCCAGGTGTTCGGTGCCCAGTACGCCATGCGTATCTGGCTCGATCCGGCCAAGCTCAACAAGTTCCAGCTGACTCCGGTCGATGTGAAGACCGCCGTCAGCGCGCAGAACATCCAGGTATCCTCCGGCCAGCTCGGTGGCCTGCCTGCCCTGCCTGGCAACCAGCTCAACGCCACCATCATCGGCAAGACCCGCCTGCAGACCGCCGAACAGTTCGAGAAGATTCTGCTCAAGGTCAACAGCGACGGTTCCCAGGTCCGCCTGGGCGATGTGGCGACCGTTGGCCTCGGCGGCGAAAACTACGCCGTCAGCGCCCAGTTCAACGGCAAGCCGGCGTCGGGTCTGGCGGTCAAGCTGGCCACCGGCGCCAACGCCCTGGACACTGCCAAGGCCCTGCGCAAGACCATCAGCGACCTGGAGCCGTTCTTCCCGCCGGGCGTGAAGGCTGTGTTCCCGTATGACACCACCCCAGTGGTGACCGAGTCGATCAGCGGGGTTATCCATACCCTGATCGAAGCGGTGGTCCTGGTGTTCCTGGTGATGTACCTGTTCCTGCAGAACTTCCGCGCCACCGTCATCACCACCATGACCGTGCCGGTGGTGTTGCTGGGTACCTTCGGTATCCTGGCCGCCGCAGGCTTCAGCATCAACACCCTGACCATGTTCGCCATGGTACTGGCCATCGGCCTGTTGGTGGATGATGCCATCGTCGTAGTGGAAAACGTCGAGCGGGTAATGTCCGAGGAGGGCCTGCCGCCCAAGGAAGCGACCAAGCGTTCCATGCAACAGATCCAGGGTGCCCTGGTGGGTATCGCCCTGGTGCTGTCGGCTGTACTGCTACCGATGGCCTTCTTCGGCGGCTCCACCGGTGTGATCTACCGCCAGTTCTCCATCACCATCGTCTCGGCCATGGGCCTGTCGGTGCTGGTAGCCCTGATCTTCACCCCGGCCCTGTGCGCCACCATGCTCAAGCCGCTGAAGAAAGGCGAACACCATGTGGCCAAGCGCGGCTTCTTCGGCTGGTTCAACCGCAACTTCGACCGCAGCGTACAAGGCTACGAGCGCAGCGTCGGTGCCATCCTGCGCAACAAACTGCCGTTTTTGCTCGCCTACGCCCTGATCGTGGTCGGCATGATCTGGCTGTTCGCCCGCATTCCAACGGCATTCCTGCCTGAGGAAGACCAGGGTGTACTGTTCGCCCAGGTGCAGACGCCAGCAGGTTCCAGCGCCGAGCGCACCCAGGTTGTGATCGACCAGATGCGTGAATACCTGCTCAAGGACGAGTCCGAAACCGTTGCCTCGGTCTTTACCGTGAACGGCTTCAACTTCGCCGGTCGTGGCCAGAGTTCGGGCATGGCATTCATCATGCTCAAGCCGTGGGACGAGCGCTCGAAGGAGAACAGCGTGTTTGCCCTGGCACAACGCGCCCAGCAGCACTTCTTCAGCTTCCGCGATGCCATGGTGTTCGCCTTCGCACCGCCCGCGGTGCTCGAACTGGGTAACGCCACCGGCTTCGACGTGTTCCTGCAGGACCGCGCCGGCGTCGGCCATACCAAGCTGATGGAGGCGCGCAACCAGTTCCTGGCCAAGGCCGCGCAAAGCAAGATCCTCAGCGCGGTACGCCCGAACGGCCTGAACGACGAGCCGCAGTACCTGCTGACAGTCGATGACGAACGTGCCAGCGCGCTGGGCGTGACCATCGCCGACATCAACAGCACCCTGTCGATCGCCCTGGGTGCCAGCTACGTCAACGACTTCATCGACCGTGGCCGGGTCAAGAAGGTCTACATCCAGGGCGAGCCAAGCTCGCGGATGAGCCCGGAAGACCTGCAGAAGTGGTACGTGCGCAACGCTGCAGGCGAGATGGTGCCGTTCTCGTCCTTCGCCAAAGGCGAATGGAGCTACGGTTCGCCGAAGCTGTCGCGCTACAACGGCGTGGAAGCGGTCGAGATCCTCGGTGCCCCGGCGCCGGGCTACAGTACCGGTGAAGCCATGGCCGAGGTCGAGCGCATCGTTGGCGAACTGCCGTCCGGTATCGGTTACTCGTGGACCGGCATGTCCTACGAGGAAAAACTCTCCGGCTCGCAGATGCCAGCACTGTTCGCCCTCTCGGTTCTGTTCGTGTTCCTGTGCCTGGCAGCGCTGTACGAAAGCTGGTCGATCCCGATCGCCGTCGTGTTGGTCGTACCGCTGGGTATCATCGGTGCGCTGATCGCCACCAGTCTGCGCGGCTTGTCGAACGACGTGTACTTCCTCGTGGGCCTGTTGACCACCATCGGCCTGGCGGCGAAGAACGCGATCCTGATCGTCGAGTTCGCCAAGGAACTGCACGAGCAGGGCCGCAGCCTATACGATGCGGCGATCGAGGCGTGCCGTATGCGTCTGCGTCCGATCATCATGACCTCGCTGGCGTTCATCCTCGGCGTGGTACCGTTGACCATCGCCAGCGGCGCGGGCGCCGGCAGCCAGCACGCCATCGGCACGGGCGTGATCGGCGGCATGATCAGTGCGACCGTACTGGCCATCTTCTGGGTACCGCTATTCTTCGTCGCAGTGTCGTCGCTGTTCGGCAGCAAAGAACCGAAACAAGACGCCACCCCTGAAACTCCACGTTATGAGGCTGGGCAATGACCAAGTCTTTATTGACCCTGGCGGTAACCGCTTTCATTCTCGGCGGCTGCTCGCTGATCCCTGACTACCAGCCCCCGGAATCTCCGGTGGCAGCGCAGTGGCCGCAAGGCCCTGCGTACTCGCCTACCCAATCGGCCGAGGTAGCCGCCGCCGAGCAGGGCTGGCGCCAGTTCTTCCACGACCCGGCACTGCAGCGATTGATTCAGACCTCCCTGGAGAACAACCGCGACCTGCGCGTGGCGGCGCTGAACATCGACGCCTACCGCGCGCAATACCGCATCCAGCGGGCCGACCTGTTCCCAGCGGTTTCGGCCACTGGCAGCGGCAGCCGCCAGCGGGTGCCGGCGAACATGTCGACCACCGGTGAAGCCGGGATCAACAGCCAGTACTCGGCTACGCTGGGTGTCAGCGCCTACGAACTGGACCTGTTCGGTCGAGTGCGCAGCCTGACCGAGCAGGCCCTGGAAACCTACCTGTCCAGCGAGCAGGCACGTCGCTCCACGCAGATCGCCCTGGTGGCCAGCGTGGCCAATGCCTACTACACCTGGCAGGCCGACCAGGCGCTACTCAAGCTCACCGAAGAGACCCTCAAGACCTACGAGGAAAGCTACAACCTGACTCGCCGCAGCAACGAAGTCGGTGTGGCTTCCGCGCTCGATGTCAGCCAGGCACGCACCGCCGTGGAAGGCGCCCGGGTCAAGTACTCGCAGTACCAGCGCCTGGTCGCCCAGGACGTCAACAGCCTGGCGGTGCTGCTCGGCACCAGCATTCCGGCCGACCTGCCTAAGCCGCTGGAGCTCAATGCCGACCAGCTGGCCGAGGTACCGGCCGGCCTGCCATCGGACATCCTCCAGCGCCGTCCGGACATCCAGGAAGCCGAGCACCTGCTCAAGGCCGCCAACGCCAACATCGGCGCGGCTCGGGCCGCGTTCTTCCCGAGTATCAGCCTGACCGCCAACGCAGGCAGCCTAAGCCCGGACATGGGTCACCTGTTCTCGGGCGGCCAAGGCACCTGGCTGTTCCAGCCGCAGATCAACCTGCCGATCTTCAACGCCGGCAGCCTGAAGGCCAGCCTGGACTACTCCAAGATCCAGAAGGACATCAACGTCGCCAAGTACGAAAAGACCATCCAGACCGCCTTCCAGGAAGTCTCCGATGGCCTGGCGGCGCGCAAGACCTTCGAAGAGCAGTTGCAGGCACAGCGTGACCTGGTGCAGGCGAACCAGGATTACTACCGCCTGGCCGAGCGTCGCTACCGTATCGGTATCGACAGCAACCTGACCTTCCTCGATGCCCAGCGCAACCTGTTCAGCGCCCAGCAAGCCCTGATCAGCGACCGCCTCTCGCAGCTGACCAGCGAGGTCAACCTGTACAAGGCTCTGGGTGGGGGCTGGTACGAGCAGACCGGACAAGCCAACCAGCAAGCTTCGGTGGAAACACCGAAAAGCTGAGTCGACAGCTAAAACATCAAGCCCACCTTCGCGGTGGGCTTTTTGTTGCGACCTGGCCGTATCGACCCCATCGACTGCGGACAATTAACCAGCTGGAACATTCCGTTCGATTATCGCCCGCTTCCGTTTGCGACCAATTGCCCCACCCTCCCCCGATTCAGCACCATCTGCCCCGAAACGCTGCACACGTTCATCAGAAAAAAGACCCGCCCCTGCACACGTGTCCCTGCAGCGCGCCGGTTCGCCCCATAAAAACAAGAGATTGACAACAGATGAGCACTTCGTACCCCGCACGCCAGCTGCTGCCCGGCCTGTTGGCCATGTCCTGCGCCTTCCCTGTTCTGGCCGCCGAAGGCGGTTTCGTGGAGGATGCCAAGGCCACACTTAACCTGCGTAACTTCTACATCAATCGCAATTTCGTCGACTCGGCCCACCCACAAGCGAAGGCCGAAGAGTGGACGCAAAGCTTCATCCTCGACGCCCGTTCCGGTTTCACCCAGGGCACCGTAGGCTTTGGCGTCGATGTATTAGGCCTGTACTCGGTCAAGCTCGATGGCGGCAAAGGCACCACCAACACCCACCTGCTCCCGGTTCATGACGATGGTCGCCCTGCCGATGATTTCGGCCGTCTGGGCGTGGCGCTCAAAGCCAAGCTTTCGCAAACCGAACTGAAGGTCGGCGAGTGGATGCCGGTGCTGCCGATCCTGCGTTCGGACGATGGCCGTTCGCTGCCGCAAACCTTCCGCGGCGGCCAGATCACCTCCAAGGAAATCGACGGCCTGACCCTGTATGCCGGCCAGTTCCGTGGCAACAGCCCACGCAACGACGCCAGCATGGAAGACATGTCGCTCAACGGCCGCGCCGCCTTCACCTCGGATCGCTTCAATTTCGGCGGGGGTGAGTACACCTTCAACGACAAGCGCACGATGATTGGCTTGTGGGATGCCCAGCTCAAGGACATCTACCGCCAGCAATACATCAACCTGGTGCACAGCCAGCCACTGGGTGACTGGACCCTGGGCGCCAACCTCGGCTACTTCATCGGCAAGGAAGACGGCGCCGAGCGCGCAGGCGAACTCGACAACCGCACCGCGTCGGCCATGCTCTCGGCCCGCTATAAGGGGCATACCTTCTACGTCGGCTTGCAGAAGGTCAGCGGTGACGACGCCTGGATGCGGGTCAACGGCACCAGTGGCGGCACCCTGGCCAACGACAGCTACAACTCCAGCTTCGACAATGCCAAGGAACGCTCGTGGCAGGTACGTCATGATTTCAGCTTCGCCACTGTCGGCGTGCCGGGTCTCACCTTGATGAACCGCTACATCAAGGGCGACAACGTTCACACCAGCAGCGTCGACGATGGCAAGGAATGGGCACGGGAGACCGAGCTGGCTTATGTGGTGCAGTCCGGCACCTTCAAGGACTTGTCGGTCAAATGGCGCAACTCCACCATGCGCCGCGATTTCAGCACCAACGCCTTCGATGAGAATCGGTTGATCGTCAGCTATCCGCTGAACCTGTTGTAAGCTGGCCTGGCCTCATCGCCCGGCGATGAGGCCACTACAGCACCCTTCCTCACTTGCGCTTCTACGGCCCCCGCCACCTCCCCTGCGCTGCCCTGCGCACCGCGATCGACCTGAATACGCCGGCGTACGCTACCGCCATTCGCTGAACTGATGATGCTATCGGTTGCGGGCTATCCTCAGTTATATCGGGAGCAGAACAGGCCCCCCAGGGAGGAACAACAATGAAAAACCTCGTCGACCACCTGAGCCAATACGCCAGCTACCACCGCGACCCACGCAACATCGCCACTCATTTCATCGGAATCCCGATGATCGTCGTGGCCGTGACCATCCTGCTGTCACGCCCCGGCTGGGACATTGCAGGCGCATGGCTGTCCCCGGCCATGCTGGCGGCGGCGGCATCGGCATGGTTCTACCTGCGCCTTGACCTGCGCCTGGGCCTGGTGATGGGGCTGTTGCTGGGGCTGTGCCTGTGGGTAGGCCAGGTGCTGGCGATGCAAAGCACCGCGCTGTGGCTCACAGCAGGAATCGGTGCCTTCGTGGTGGGCTGGATCATTCAGTTCGTCGGTCATTACTACGAAGGCCGCAAGCCAGCATTCGTCGACGACATCAGCGGGCTGATCATCGGGCCCTTGTTCGTGGTGGCAGAAGCTGCATTCATGCTGGGACTGTGTCCGACGCTGAAGCAGGCGGTGGAGGCCAAGGCCGGCCCGGTGGCTATCCGGCAGAAGAAAGCGACCGTTTGATGGGACATTGCCGGTAACGCCAGCCCCCAACCTGCGGGGGCTGACGTGCCGGTGCCAGAGGCGGCAGCGACTGCACACTCAAGCCTGGCGCGACTCGACCCCCAGCTCATCCCACACCGACTCCGCCAGGTGGAAGGTGGCGTTGGCCGCCGGAATACCGCAGTAGATCGCACTCTGCATCAGTACTTCCTTGATCTCGTCGCGGGTCACACCATTGTTGGCCGCGGCGCGCAGGTGCAATTTCAGCTCATCGTTGCGGTTCATGCCGATCAGCATGGCGATGGTGATCAGGCTGCGGGTATGGCGCGGCAGGCCGGGGCGAGTCCAGATATCACCCCAGGCATGCCGGGTGATCATGTTCTGGAACTCGCTGTTGAAGTCATTGAGCTTTTCCAGGCTGCGGTCGACATGGGCGTCGCCAAGCACCGCCCGGCGCACTTGCATGCCGGCCTCGTAACGTTGTTTCTCATCCATTGCGCTACCCTCAGCGAGCCAGCAGGAAGTCGAGCACGCGGCGGCTGAACGCTTCGCCGATTTCGACGTTGGACAGGTGTGCCGCAGGGAACTCGGCGTAGGTGGCACCAATGATTCCAGCCTGCATGAAATGGCCATGCTCCGGGGTGGTCACCACATCTTCGGTACCCGCCACGATCAGCGTCGGCACCTGGATACGACCCAGTTGCTCACGGAAATCGGCATCGCGGACCGCGGCGCAGTTGGCTGCGTAACCTTGCGCGGAAGTCGTTGCGAGCATCTGGCAGATACGCTGGGCCTGCTCCGGCTGCGACTGGGCGAAGCCTGGGGTGAACCAGCGGGCGATGGAGGCGTCACGCAGGTCAGCCATGGCCTGCTGGCCACCTTTGAGCACGGTGTCGATGCGGGTGTTCCACACCTCGTCATTGGCGATCTTGGCGGCGGTATTGCACAGCGTCAGGCTGTGCAGGCGTGCACCGGCATTGATACCCAGCCACTGGCCGATCAGGCCGCCCATCGACAGGCCCACGAAATGCGCGTGCTCGATATCCAGACCATCGAGCAGCGCCAGCACGTCACGCCCCAGCTGTTCGATGCTGTAAGGGCCTTCGGTAACCAGCGACCCGCCATGGCCACGGGTGTCGTAGCGCAGCACCCGGAAGTGCTCGCTCCACAGCGGAATCTGGCTGTCCCACATGCCCAGGTCGGTGCCGAGCGAGTTGGACAGCACCAGCACCGGTGCGTCTTGCGGGCCGTCGAGTTGGTAGTTCAATACGCCATCGGCCAGTTGCAATTGCGCCACAGCGGTCTCCTTCAGGCAGTGAAACGTTGATGTTCGGCCACGGCACGCGCCACCCAGACGCGGGCTTGGCCAAGGTAATGGGCAGGATCGAGCAGGCGGTCCAGCTCTTCGGCGGACAGCTCGGCGCTGACCTGCGGCTCGTCACCGAGCACGGCGCGCAGGTGGCGCTGCTCGGCCACGGCACGCTGGCAGCATTGCTCCAGCAGGTGGTGGGCATGGTCACGGCCCAGGCGTTGGGCAAGCACGATACTCACGGCTTCGGCCAGCACCAGGCCTTGGGTCAGGTCGAGGTTGCGGCGCATGCGTTCACCATCGACTTCCATCCCCTCGGCAATCACCTGGGCCTGGCGCAGCGCGCCAGAGACCAGGCAGCAGATGTCTGGCAGGGTCTCCCATTCGGCATGCCACAGGCCAAGGCTGCGCTCGTGCTCTTGAGGCATGGCCGCGAACATGGTCGCCAGCAGGCCCGGCACACGAGTGGCAGCACCGATCAGTACCGCCGCGCCCACCGGATTACGCTTGTGCGGCATGGTCGAAGAGCCGCCCTTGCCCGGCGCGGAAGGCTCGAACACTTCCCCCGCCTCGGTCTGCATCAACAGGCTGATATCCCGCCCGAACTTGCCCAGGCTGCCAGCGATGAGGCCCAGCACCGAGGCGAATTCCACCAGGCGATCACGCTGGGTGTGCCAGGGTTGCTCAGGCAAGGTCAACTTGAGTTGTTCAGCCAGGGCCTCTGCGACCGGCATCGCTTTATTGCCCAAGGCCGCGAGGCTGCCGGACGCGCCACCGAACTGCAGCACCAGCAGACGCGGACGCAGCTCCTTGAGGCGCTGGCGGTGACGGGTCAGAGCACCGAGTACGCCGGCCAGCTTCATGCCCAGGGTCACCGGCGTGGCGTGCTGCAGCCAGGTGCGGCCCACCAGCGGGGTGTCGGCGTGCTGCAAAGCCTGGTGCGCGAGGGTCTCGGCAAGCTTGCCGAGGTCCGCTTCGATCATGTCGAGCGCATCGCGAAGTTGCAGGACCAAACCGGTGTCCATGGCATCCTGGCTGGTGGCGCCCAGGTGCACATAGCGCTCGGCTTCAGGCACACCACTGGCGATGACCTTGCCCAACGCCTTCACCAAGGGGATAGCCGAGTTGCCGGCAGTGGCGATGGCATCGGCCAAGGCGCGGGCATCGTAGCGCTCGGCGTGGCAGGCCGCCTCGATGGCGGCCACCGCACTGTGCGGTACCAGCCCGGCGCTGGCTTCGGCACGGGCCAAGGCGGCTTCGAAATCGAGCATGCCCTGCAGCCGGCCACGGTCGGAGAAAATCTCACGCATGGCCGGTGCGGTGAAATAAGCGTCGAACAGCAGATTGCTCATGCAACGTCCTTAATGATCGTGATGCAGGTACGCTGCCTGCTTCGGCAGTCGTAGGCTGAACAGGAAGGCAACTGCCATCATGGCCGTCACGTACCAGTAGAAGGTGTTCTCCATGCCCATGGTTTTCAAGCCCAGGGCAACGTATTCGGCGGAACCGCCGAACATGGCGTTGGCCACCGCATAGGCCAGGCCCACACCCAGCGCACGCACCTGCGGCGGGAACATTTCGGCCTTCACCAGGCCGCTGATCGAGGTGTAGAAACTGACGATGCACAGGGCCAGCGTCACCAGCACGAAGGCCACGAACGGGCTGGTCACGGTCTTGAGCGCCATCAGCAGCGGGACGGTGAACAGGGTGCCCAAAGCGCCGAACAGCAGCATCGAGTTACGTCGACCGATTCGGTCGGAGAGCATGCCGAAGAACGGCTGTAGGATCATGAACAGGAACAACGCGCCGGTCATCACGAAGCTTGCGCTCTTGGCGTTCATCCCCGCCGTGTTGACCAGGTATTTCTGCATGTACGTGGTGAAGGTATAGAAGATCAGCGAACCACCGGCGGTGTAGCCCAGCACGGTGATGAACGCTGCGGTGTGGTTGCGGAACAACCCAGCGATGGTACCGGCGTCTTTGTCCTTGCGGGTTTCGGCGCTGCTGGTTTCCTCCAGCGAACGGCGCAACATCAGCGAGACCAGGGCGGCAATGGCACCGACCACGAACGGAATGCGCCAGCCCCACGCACGCAGTTCATCCTCGCTCAGCAGTTGCTGCAGGATGACCACTACCAGCACCGCCAGCAGTTGGCCACCAATCAGCGTTACGTATTGGAACGAGGCGAAGAAACCACGCTGGCCTCGTAGCGCCACTTCACTCATGTAGGTGGCAGTGGTGCCGTATTCGCCACCCACCGACAGGCCCTGGATCAGGCGCGCGAGCAACAGCAGCGCCGGCGCCCAGGTGCCGATGCTGGCGTATGTGGGCAGGCAGGCGATCATCAACGAACCGGCGCACATCATCAGCACCGAAATCATCAGGGAGTTCTTGCGGCCATGACGATCGGCCAGGCGGCCAAAGATCCAGCCACCGATGGGCCGCATCAAAAAGCCGGCAGCGAACACGCCAGCGGTGTTCAGCAGCTGCACGGTGGGGTCATCGGAGGGAAAGAAAGCCGGCGCGAAGTAGATCGCGCAGAAGGCGTAGACGTAAAAGTCGAACCACTCCACCAGGTTGCCCGAAGAGGCACCGACAATGGCAAAGATGCGTTTACTGCGCTCTTCGCCGGTGTAATAGGCTGAGGTCATGGTGTGTTTACTCCTGGAGGGTCATAGGTATTCTAGACATACCTAGTAACACACTCGTTCCGCACGGAGGCTGGCAATTGGCCTTGTGTCGTAGCTACCGGCCCTATTGCCGGCAGGCCGGCACCCACAAGGATTGCGTGGTTCCCTGCAGGAGCCGACTTGCCGGCAATAGCGCCGGTACGGGTCAGACCCGTTCGATGGCCAGGGCGAGACCTTGGCCTACACCCACGCACATGGTCGCCAGGCCTTTACGCCCACCGCTCTTCTCCAACTGGTGAAGCGCAGTCAGGACCAGACGCGCACCACTCATGCCCAGCGGGTGGCCCAAGGCGATGGCGCCGCCATTGGGGTTGACCTGCGGCGCGTCATCGGCCACACCCAGCTCGCGCAGCACCGCCAGGCCTTGGCTGGCGAACGCTTCATTGAGCTCGATGACATCGAAGTCGCCAACCGCCACACCCAGACGCTCGGTGAGCTTGCGCACTGCCGGTACCGGGCCAATGCCCATGACACGGGGCGCCACACCGGCGCTGGCCATGCCGAGCACTCGAGCACGTGGGGTCAGGCCATGTTTCTTCACTGCCTCGGCCGACGCCAGGATCAGGGCTGCGGCGCCGTCGTTGACACCCGACGCGTTGCCAGCGGTGACGGTCTTGTCCGGGCCATTGACCGGTTTGAGCTTGGTCAGCGCTTCCAAGGTGGTCTCCGGACGCAGATGTTCATCCTGCTCGACCAGAGTCTCACCCTTCTTGTGGGTGATGCGGACGGGGACGATTTCCTCGGCGAAGAAGCCGGCAGCCTGGGCCGCTGCGGCCTTCTGCTGGCTACGCAAGGCGAACGCATCCTGGTCGGCACGCGATACCTGGTAGTCGTCGGCGACGTTGTCGGCGGTCTCGGGCATCGAGTCCACGCCGTACTGGCTCTTCATCAGCGGGTTGATGAAACGCCAGCCGATGGTGGTGTCTTCGAGCTTCATGTTGCGCGAGTAAGCGCTCTCGGCCTTACCCATGACGAACGGGGCACGCGACATCGACTCGACGCCGCCAGCAATGGCCAGCTCCATTTCGCCGCTGGCGATGGCGCGGAAGGCCGTGCCGATAGCGTCCATGCCCGAAGCACACAGACGGTTGAGGGTGACGCCGGGAATGCTCTCGGGCAGGCCCGCGAGCAGCAGCGCCATGCGCGCCACGTTGCGGTTGTCTTCGCCAGCCTGGTTGGCGCAGCCGAAGAACACCTCATCGACCTGGTCCCACTGTACCGACGGGTTGCGCTCGATCAGCGCCTTGAGCGGCACTGCGGCGAGGTCGTCGGCACGCACACCGGCCAGGGCACCGCCGAAGCGGCCGATCGGGGTGCGGATGGCGTCACAGATGAATACGTCACGCATCAGGCTTCTCCTGCCACCTGGCCATGGGCCACGGCGGTACGGGCTTCAAGGTCGCGCAGAGCGGTCAGTTCGACTTCGGTCGGTGCGCTGGTGGTCTGCACATCGTCGGCGAAACGGATCGCCCAGCCGGTGGCGGCAACGATCTGCTCGCGGGTGACGCCAGGGTGAATCGAGGTGACCACGAACTCGTTGGTGCCAGCTTCAGGCTCCATGATGCACAGGTCGGTGATGATCCCGACAGGGCCGTCACCTGGCAGGCCCAGGCGCTTGCGCGAATCGCCACCCTCGCCGTGACCGACCGAGGTGATGAAGTCCAGCTTGTCGACGAAGGCACGGGTCGACTGCTTGAGGATGATCAGTACTTGCTTGGCGGAACCTGCAATTTCCGGCGCGCCACCCGCACCCGGCAGACGGGTCTTGGGTGCATGGTAGTCACCCACCACGGTGGTGTTGATGTTGCCGAAGCGGTCCACCTGGGCGGCACCGAGGAAGCCCACGTCGATACGACCACCCTGCAGCCAGTAGCGGAAGATCTCGCCGGTCGGCACCACGGTATCGGCGGTTTCGGCCAGCTCGCCGTCACCGATCGACAGCGGCAGTACGCTCGGTTTGGCACCGATCGGGCCAGACTCGTAGATCAGCACCACGTCTGGCGAGGAGGTCAGCCGAGCCAGGTTGGCAGCCTTGGATGGCAGGCCAATGCCGACGAAGCAGACAGCGCCGTTGCGCAGGCGACGGGCAGCGGCGACGGTCATCATTTCAGAGGTGGAGTAGCTCATTGTGCAGCCTCCGAGGAGCTGGCCAGCTTGGCCTTGTATTCGTTGAAGTCAGCGGTGCCACGGATATAAGTGTCGATCCAGGCGCTGAACGACTCACGGTTGCGCGCAATCGGGTCCCAATCCTGGTAGAAGCGGTTGTCACGCTCGTAGTAACCATGGGCATAGGACGGGTGTGCGCCACCCGGTACCAGGCAGACTGCGCTCAGCGCCCAAGTCGGCAGGACACAGGCGTTCATCGGTGCCTGCAGGTCATCGACGATTTCTTCGACGGTGACGATGCAACGCTTGGCGGCCAGGGCGGCTTCTTTCTGGACGCCGAGGATGCCCCACAGCAACACGTTACCTTTACGGTCGGCCTTCTGCGCGTGAATCACGGTGACGTCCGGACGCACCGACGGTACCGCGGCGAGGACTTCGCCGGTGAACGGGCAGGTAACGCTCTTGATCAGCGGGTTGACCTTCGGCAGGTCGGAACCGGCGTAGGCACGCAGCACCGCGAATGGCAGGCCGGAAGCACCAGCGACGTAAGCGTTGGCGAGGTCGGCGTGGCTGTGCTCTTCGATTTCGATCGCGTGCGGCCACTGCTTCTCGACCGCGTCACGCAGACGGTGCAGCGAACCGACACCTGGGTTGCCGCCCCACGAGAAGATGATCTTCTTGGCGCAGCCGGCGCCGATCAGCTGGTCGTAGATCAGGTCCGGGGTCATGCGCACGAGGGTAAGGTCGCGCTTGCCCTGACGGATGATCTCGTGGCCAGCGGCGGTCGGGATCAGGTGGGTGAAGCCTTCGAGCGCGACGGTATCGCCGTCTTGAATGAACTGCTTCACAGCTTCGTGAAGCGGGAGGATTGCAGCCATGGGGAGACTCCTGGTCAGGGTGCTACGTTGAACTCAGATTAAGGAGACTGGTGGGTGGCTACAATCCGATAATCGACTATTTGTGCGGTTATCGAACAATTTGTTGCCAGGCTAACCTTCTGTCTCTCAAGACCTCATCGCCAGCAAGCCGGGCTCACGCGGGGCTTGCAACGCCCCGCAGACACCCGCTTGCCGGCCAGGATCAGGTCGCGTCCGCGTGGCTCACCCACCCTTTGACGATTACACCCACCGTCGCCAGCGCTGCGGGCACCAGCAAGGCAGTCAGTACCTGCTCGAAGCTCCAGCCCAGGCCCAGCAGGGTCGCACCGCTCCAGGCACCCAGAATCGCGCCGAAACGGCCGATGCCCAGCATCCACGAAACCCCGGTGGCACGGCCTTGGGTCGGGTAGAAGCGCGCCGCCAGCGAGGGCATCGCCGACTGCGCACCGTTCACGCACATACCTGCGATCAGCACCAGTGTGGCCAGCAAGGTAATGTTGCCCAGGCTCTGCCCCACTGCGTAGGCAAACACGCCGGCCAGCAGGTAGAAGATGCCAATGACCTTGTGCGGGTTGAAGCGGTCCATGGCCCAACCCACCCCGACCGCACTGAGCACGCCGCCGAACTGGAACAAAGCACCAATGAAGGCCGCCTGTTCCATGCTGGCACCGCTGTCACGCATCAGTGTGGGCAGCCAGCTGGTCAGCAGGTACACGATCACCAGGCCCATGAAATAGGTCAGCCACAGCAGCAAAGTGCCGACGCCATAGGTACCGGAGAAGATCACTGCAAACACGTTGCGAGCAGCTACCGCTTTTTGTTCGGGCACACTGAAGCTGGCCGCCTGAGCGATCACCGCAGGGGCGATCGGTGCCAGGGTCTTGCGCACTTTGTCGGTGCCCCGGTTGCGCACCACCAGAAAACGCGCCGACTCCGGCAGCCAGATCATCAGCACCAAGGCCAGCAGCAGAGGCAGCACACCACCCACCACCAGCAGACTGTGCCAGCCGTAGGCCGGGATCATCTTGGCGGAAATGAAACCACCACCCGCCATGCCCAGGTTGAAGCCACAGAACATGCTGGTCACCAGCAGCGACTTCAGGCGCTCGGGGGTGTACTCGGACAGCAAGGTGGTGGCGTTGGGCATGCCTGCCCCCAGACCCAGGCCGGTCAGGAAGCGCAGCACCAGCAACTGATCGACATTGGTGGCGTAGGCCGAAGCCAGGCTGAAGCCGCCGAACACCAGCACGGCCCCCACCAGTACACCTTTACGACCGAAGCGGTCAGCCAAAGGCCCCGAGCCGAGGGCCCCGAACACCATGCCGATAAGCGCCGCACTCATCACCGGGCCAAGGCTGGCGCGGTCGATGCCCCACTCCTGGGACAAGGCCGGCGCGATGAAACCCATGGCGGCTGTATCCAGGCCGTCAAGGAAGACAATAAGGAAGCAGAGGATCACCACCCGCCACTGAAAGCGGGACAGAGGCTGTTCATTGATGAACGACTGGACGTCGAGGCTGTTCCCGACAGATTGCGGTTGATTCATTGTTGTTATCCAGAATGATGGGCACGGACAAACCACTGCACGCGAGGCACGAGCAACGTATTCGAAAGTCGGTGGAGTGCGGCTGGAATCAGCCTGGATACGAGGGCACTGCGTGCGGGTGCGGCCGCAGCAGCGAAGCGACAGTGTTCATGATCAAGGTATCTCTCGTGTTGTTTTTGTTCGGTCGGCAAAGCCGACCGTTGCGAGAGACATTAATCAGCGCCTTGGGACTGCGCAATTGACCAGCAACGACACTGTGCGTTTATCGAACAGGAAACGCTGCCACGCCTCGCCTCAGCCAAAAAGCTGGTGGCACAGGTCTTGGCTGGCGGCCAACAGAATCGGCAGGAACCGCTGCTCCAGCTCGCTGCGACTGACGCGGCCCACGTGGGTGCTGACATTCAAGGCAGCCAGCACCTGACCCGATGCGTCATAGATGGGTACTGCAATCGATCGCAGCCCTTGTTCCAGCTCCTGATCCACCACACACCAGCCCTGGGCACGCACTTGCTGGATGCAGGCGAACAATGAATCGGGGTCATGCAATGTGCGACTGGTACGCGCCTTGAGGTCCGCCCGTTCCAGGTACTCCCTGAGGCTGGCGTCGTCCAGCGCAGCCAGCAGGATGCGGCCCATCGACGTGCAATAGGCCGGCAACCGCCCACCTACCGACAGATCGACCGAGATCAGCCGCTCGACCGTTGCCGAACGCGCGATATAAAGAATGTCGTCACCTTCGAGCGTGGCCATGTTGGCCGCCTCATGCAGTTGGTCACTGATGCGGTCCAGATAAGGCTGCGCCGAAACGGCCAGCGGCGTCGAAGACAGGTAGGCATGCCCAAGGGTGAGCACTTTGGGCAGCAATGAATACGTGCGCCCGTCGGTGGTCGCATACCCCAGCTTGATCAAGGTATGCAGGCAACGCCGAACGGCAGCCCGTGGAATCTCGGTACGGTGGCTGATCTGGGCGATGGTCAGGTGGCGCTTGCGCTCCTGGAACGCCTGGATCACTGCAAGTCCCCGCGCCAGTGAGGTCATGAAGTCAGGGTCGCCCGTGAACGCCTGGATCCGCTTGGCCGGTGAAGCCACGATCGGTGGTGCCAACGAGGGAGCGGCACCACGCACCGGCTCTGCGTGGGCAGACTCATTGACCAGGGTTTCATCGCTCATCGCACACCTCTAAAAAAATCGCTCGCTCGTGCGATTATCGAACGAACGGCCGATAATCGCAATTGACCGCTGACACTTTTGCTTATACCTTTCTCCTGCCACATGTGGCTTCTTTGGAGAGACTGGTCAGGTACCCACCGTAGAAGTCCCCAGGCAACGGCCTCGCCTCGCGCGAGGCCGTTTTTCATTATCCTCTTGCAACACCGACTTCCGCTTCTGTTGTTCCAACATCGAACCCCGGCACTTCGTGGCGAACGCGACAACAACTTGCATAGGCGATGTCAGTATTGGGTAAATAACCCTGTTCGACGAATTAACGGTTGCTATAATCGATTCTGCTGGCCCGGATCGAGACGCGGTCATGGACTTCACCGGGGTCATGCTTATCCAATCGCCAGCACTCAGGCTGCTGATTCACGCCTTCCGCTGTTCCATGCGCTTTCGGCGAATACCCAGAGCGTCGACAGGCGATACCCGCGTGGACGCAACGCACCTGGCAAACAACAAACAGGTAACCAACTCATTCAGGTATTACTGTGACGAAAGATGAACTGCGCGCGGAACTCGAGCGCCAGGCTGAACGTTACAAGGAAGTTTACGGCGGGGAAGTTACAACCTACGCCGCCCAACCGGACCCGGAACGCAAACCCTGGCGTAAACGAGCCACCGTGCAAGACCAAGCCTTCAGCCATGAACTGGAAAAGATGGAAAAGGAACTGCGCAGCGAGAAATCCTGAGCGTCCGATCCCTGGCATCCGCGCCGCAGGCTGAAAGGCCAGGGCGCGGGCGATCTTTACCGGGAGATCGGGGATGAAATGGAATTACACAAATTTCATACGACCGTTTGAACCGGGAGGCCGCACTGTTTTTTTTGATAATTTGCCGAAATTACAGGGTTTTCACGACTTTTAGGCGCCATTAATCTGCCTGGAATACGGCTTCGGCGTCCGAACCCAGGTCGAGAATGACTGCCATCGGTCAGCAGCAGGTGCATCGATTGCCAAGGTTTTCTGGCATAATCGCGCCCCCTTTGACCGCCAGACAACCTTCATGATCGATTTATTCAGCGGACTGGATGCCTGGGTGTTGGTGAGCTTGCTGCTCGCGCTGACATTCGTGCTCGCATTCGAGTTCATCAATGGCTTTCATGACACCGCCAACGCGGTAGCCACCGTCATCTATACCAAAGCCATGCCGCCGCACCTCGCCGTATTCTTCTCCGGCGTGTTCAACTTCCTCGGCGTTTTGCTCGGCGGAGTCGGGGTGGCCTATGCCATCGTGCACCTGCTGCCAGTCGAATTGCTGATCAATGTGAACACCGGGCATGGCCTGGCCATGGTTTTCTCGCTGTTGGCTGCGGCCATCACCTGGAACCTCGGCACCTGGTATTTCGGCATCCCCGCCTCCAGCTCGCACACGCTGATCGGCTCGATCCTCGGTGTGGGCCTGGCCAATGCCTTGATCAACGACATTCCGCTGGGTGACGGCGTCAACTGGCAGAAGGCGATCGACATCGCCATGTCCCTGGTGGTCTCGCCCATGGCGGGCTTCGCCGTGGCAGCCCTGGTCCTGATCGGACTGAAATGGTGGCGCCCGCTGTCGAAGATGCACAAGACGCCCGAGCAGCGTCGCAAGCTCGACGACAAGAAACACCCCCCCTTCTGGAACCGCCTGGTGCTGGTTATTTCGGCCATGGGCGTGAGCTTCGTGCACGGCTCCAACGACGGCCAGAAAGGCATTGGCCTGATCATGCTGGTCCTGATCGGTATCGTCCCGGCCAAATTCGTCCTCGACCTGAACAGCACGACCTACCAGATCGAGCGTACCCGCGACGCCACCCTGCACATGAGCCAGTTCTACCAGCGCAACGCCGCGACCCTGGGCGAATTCCTGGCGCTGGGCAAGGCCAAGGCCAGCGACCTGCCGGAACAGTTCAGCTGCAACCCCCAGCAGACCGAACCCACCATCGCGGCACTGCAGACCTCGCTGCAAGGCGTGACCGACTACCGCGACCTGAGCGCGGAAAAACGCGTGGAAGTACGTCGCTACCTGCTCTGCCTGGATGACACGGCCAAGAAGGTCGGCAAGCTGCCAGGCCTGGAAGCCCGTGAGAAGGCCGACCTGGAAAAACTGCGCAAGGACCTCACCGCCACCACCGAGTACGCTCCGTTCTGGGTGATCGTTGCCGTTGCGCTGGCATTGGGCCTGGGCACCATGGTCGGCTGGAAACGCGTGGTACTGACCGTTGGCGAGAAAATCGGCAAACAGGGCATGACCTACGCCCAAGGCATGTCGGCACAGATCACCGCAGCCTGCGCCATTGGTATGGCCAACGTGTTCAGCCTGCCGGTGTCGACCACCCACGTCCTGTCATCCGGCGTCGCCGGTACCATGGTCGCCAACAAGAGCGGCCTGCAGGGCGGTACCGTGAAAACCATCCTGCTGGCCTGGGTCCTGACCCTGCCGGCCTCGATGGGCCTCGCGGCCGGCCTGTTCTGGCTGGCGTCGAAAGCCATTGGCTAAGTGATACCGCACATGTGAAAGGGGCGCCTTCGGGCGCCCTTTTCATATCTGCTCCCCGCCCCTGCTTAGTAAGAGCGGGATTACCCGCGCAAGGGTCGGCGCAGGTTCACTACCGCTTCCTGCCTCCCAACAACGACCCCATCAACCCCCGCACCAGCTGGCGCCCCAACTGGTTGACCGCTTGCCGCACCGCCGACTTGATTGCCTGCCCTGCCGCACTCTGCAAGAACTCCCCGGCCTTGTCGGCAAAACTGTCTTCATCCACCTTAGGCACCGGCGCAGGCTCCACCGGCTCACCTTTGCGTTGACTCAACATCTCGTACGCCGACTCGCGGTCGACCGGCTTGTCATAGCGTCCTAGCAACGGTGAGCCGGCGATCAAGGCACTTCGCTCGGCTGCCGTGAGCGGCCCGATCCGCGACTGCGGCGGGGCGATCAGCACGCGCTGGACCATCGCTGGCGTGCCCTTCTCCTCCAGTGTTCCCACCAAGGCCTCGCCGATACCCAGCTCGGTCAGCACAGCCAAGGTATCGAACGCAGGATTCGGCCGAAAACCATCAGCCACCGCCCGTAGCGACTTCTGCTCCTTGGCGGTGAATGCCCGCAGACCATGCTGGATGCGCAATCCCAGTTGAGCCAGCACGGCATCCGGCAGATCGCCCGGTGACTGAGTGACGAAATAAACCCCCACTCCTTTTGAGCGAATCAGCCGCACCACCTGCTCCAGCCGGTCCTGCAAAGCCTTGGGCGTATCGTTGAACAACAAGTGGGCTTCATCGAAGAACAGCGCCAGCACAGGCTTGTCGGCATCCCCACGCTCCGGCAGTTGCTCGAACAGCTCAGCCAGCAGCCATAGCAGGAAGGTCGCATACACCTTCGGCGCCTCATGCACCAGGCGGCTGGCATCGAGCAGGTGAATGCGCCCACGCCCGTCGTGGTCAGGGCGCAGCAGATCTTCGAGCTGCAAGGCTGGCTCGCCGAACAGGGCCTCGGCGCCTTGCTGCTCCAAGGTGGCCAGCCGACGCAACAGTGCCTGGGTCGAGGCGCCAGTCATCAGAGCGCTGTCTTCGCCGAGCAATTGTGGGTTGTCCTTCAAATGCCCTAGCAGAGCCTTGAGGTCCTTCAGATCCAGCAGCAACAGGCCTTCGCGGTCCGCCACCTTGAACGCGGCATACAGCGCGGCCTGTTGGCTGTCGGTCAGTTCAAGCAAGTTGCCCAGCAACAGCGGCCCCATTTCGCTGAGGGTGGTACGCAGCGGGTGACCGGACTGGCCAGCGATATCCCAGAGGCTGGTCGGATAAGCCTGTGGCGTGTGTCCCAACCAGGGCATGCCGGCAATCCGCTCGGCTACCTTGCCTTGCGGGGCCCCCATCGCCCCCAGGCCACACAGGTCACCTTTGACATCGGCCGCGAATACCGCCACCCCCGCATCGCTGAAAGCTTCCGCAAGGTGCTGAAGTGTGACGGTTTTACCCGTCCCCGTGGCCCCGGCGACCAAACCATGACGGTTGGCCAGGCGCATGGCTTGGGTGACGGGCTGGCCATCCAAACCTGCGCCGACAACTAATTGCGAAGAATCCGACATGTTCTCTCTTCCTCTACTCAAGCTTCACCCTGAATCGGCCGATACACCCATGTGATATTCGCCTTCAAAGCAGGAACAACCGAAAAAGGACTTTCCGGGATGTTGCACTGTTTGACTGCTGTATTCGTGCGAACGCCCGATAAAAACCTTAGCGGAACCGATTACGCCATGAACAAAAGCCTTCGTTTCAGCCATAAGATCCTATTGGCAGCCTCACTGATCGTGATACTCGCCTTCAGTTTGTTCACCCTCTACAACGATTACCTCCAGCGTAATGCGATCCGGGAAAATCTGGAGAATTATCTGGCTGAAATGGGCGAATCCACTTCGACCAACATTCGCAACCTGTTCGAAGGTCGCATAAAACTGGTGGAGAATCTGGCACAGAACATTGCCCAGGAACCCGCCAAGGCTGACACCTTGATGGGCCAGAATGCCCTGACCTCCAGCTTCCTGACCGTGTACCTGGGCAAGGTCGATGGTGGTTTCAGTGTCCGCCCCGACACCAAGATGCCCGATGGCTACGATCCACGTACCCGCCCTTGGTATAAGGACGGCATGAACGCCTCCGGCGTGACGCTTACCGAACCTTACATCGACATGGCCACCAACAAGATGGTCATCGGCATCATCAACAAGGTTTCCGGCTCCGTCGGCGTGGTCGGCGGCGACCTGGACCTCGATGGCCTGGTACGGATCGTCAACTCGCTGAACTTCGGCGGCATGGGTTATGCCTTCCTGGTCAACGATCAAGGCAAGATCCTGGTTCACCCGGACAAAGAGCTGGTGATGAAGTCGCTGTCGGACCTGTTCCCGCAAAAGACCCCCAAGCTGTCCGGTGAACTGACCGAAGTCGATACCGACGGTCAGGCGCGCTTGCTGACCTTCACGCCGATCAAAGGCCTGCCATCGGCCAACTGGTACATCGGCCTGTCGGTGGACAAGCAAAAAGCCTTCGCCATGCTGAGCACTTTCCGCACCTCGGCGGTCATCGCCACGGTCGTTGCCGTGGTGATCATCATCGGTCTGCTCGGCCTGCTGATCCGCGCACTCATGCAGCCGCTGCACACCATGACCCGAGCGATGGAAGACATCGCCGAAGGCGAAGGCGACCTGACCAAGCGGCTGAAAATCCACAGCCACGACGAGTTCGGTATTCTGGGTACCGCCTTCAACCGCTTCGTCGAGCGTATCCACAGCTCGATCCGCGAAGTGTCCTCGGCCACCGAGCAGGTCAATGAAGTAGCCCTTCGGGTCATCAGCGCATCGAACTCGTCGATGGCCAACTCCGACGAACAGTCCAACCGCACCAACAGCGTCGCCGCCGCCATCAACGAACTGGGTGCTGCCGCCCAGGAGATCGCTGGCAATGCGGCCCAAGCCTCGCAACACGCCAGCTCGGCTCGCCTGCTGGCCGAGGAAGGCCAGCAAGTAGTGGAGCGCAACATCGAGGCGATGAACCGCCTGTCCGACCTGATCGTCAGCTCCAGCGCGCACATCGAGACCCTCAACAGCAAGACCGTCAACATCGGCCAGATTCTCGAAGTCATCACCAGTATCTCCCAGCAGACCAACCTGCTGGCACTCAACGCCGCGATCGAGGCTGCCCGCGCCGGCGAGGCTGGCCGAGGCTTTGCCGTGGTAGCCGATGAAGTGCGCAACCTGGCCCACCGCACGCAGGAATCGGCGCAGCAGGTCCAGACCATGATCGAGGAACTGCAGATCGGTGCCCGCGAATCGGTGGAGACCATGGGCCAAAGCCAGCGCCACAGCCAGGACAGCATGGAGATCGCCAACCAGGCCGGCGAGCGTCTGGACAGCGTGACCGTGCGCATCGGCGAGATCGACGGCATGAACCAGTCGGTGGCCACCGCCACCGAGGAACAGACCGCCGTGGTCGATTCGATCAACATGGACATCAACGAAATCAACATGCTCAACCAGGAAGGCGTCGAAAACCTCCAGGCCACCCTGCGTGCATGCTCTGACCTGGAGCAGCAAGCGAGCCGCCTCAAGCATCTGGTCGGCACGTTCCGCATCTGACCGCACGCCACAGGAGCAGGCAGTCCGCCTGCCTGCTCCTGTCGTTCGAAGCTATCCCGCCAAGCCCCCTACCCCGATCGAACAAACTATTCTTCAGGAAGGTCAACCTTTAGGCGCGTCATCGCCGGCCCGTTGCAGCCGGATGACAGACCCGAAGACGATCCCGGAGGGATGCTGATCGTGCACATTGCTGACATCACCATGTTCTACGCCCCGGCCAGCGGCGGCGTACGTACCTATCTTGATGCCAAACACCATCGACTCGACGCCATTGCAGGCGTGCGCCACAGTCTCTTGATCCCCGGCGCCAGCGCCAGCCACGACAACGGCATCTATCAGGTGCCCGCTCCTCCCCTGCCGTTTGGCAACGGCTACCGCTTCCCGGTGCGCCTGGCCCCTTGGTGCAACGTGCTTCGCCGCCTCAAGCCCGACCTGATCGAGGTGGGCGACCCCTACCTGACCGCCTGGGCAGCCCTGGAAGCGCGGCGCAAGCTCAACGTGCCGGTGATCGGTTTCTATCATTCCGATCTCCCCTTGCTGGTCAGCAATCGGATGGGCAACTGGTTCACCCCCAATGTCGAAGCCTATGTCAGCAAGCTGTATGGCAACTTCGACCGGGTGCTGGCTCCCAGCCAAGTCATGGCCGACAAACTGCGCCGCCTGGGGGTTAAACAAGTTCATGTGCAGCCTCTGGGCGTCGACCTGTCGACCTTCCACCCTGGGCACCGCGATCCGCATCTGAAAGCCAGACTGAGGATTCCCGACACCAGCCGCCTGCTGATCTACGCAGGTCGCGGTTCGCGGGAGAAGAACCTGCCCGTTCTGCTCGACTGCATAGAGCGCCTGGGCCGACCGTATCACCTGTTGCTGGTTGGCTCGAACATGCCAGCCAATGTGCCAGCCAACGTCACCGTGATCGATCGATTCTGCCCACCCGATGAGGTCGCCAGGCTGATGGCCAGTGCCGACCTGCTGGTTCACGCAGGCGACCAGGAAACCTTCGGCCTGGTCATCCTCGAAGCGATGGCCAGCGCAACCCCGGTGGTCGCGGTGCGGGCCGGGGCGTTCAGCGAGATCATCAACGACCGGTGCGGGCGCCTGTGCCGCCCCAACGATGGCCGGGCCATGGCCACCGCCGTGCGTGAGGTGTTCGAAGAAGGCATTCACGACCTAGGCGTCCAAGCCCGTTGCCAGGCAGAGCAACACTACTCGTGGGACAGCGTGGTAAGCGGCTTGCTGGGGCACTATCAGGCCGTGCTCGGCCACACACCGCAGGTACGTGCCCATGGTTGAAAACAGCGGCAAGCCGCGCAGCCTGATGCTGGTGCTGCACGACATCGCGCCCGAAACCTGGCCCGACTACCAGCCGTTCGTCGAGGCCGTCGACCAACTGGGCAATGTGCCGATGACCTGGTTGGTGGTGCCGGACTTCCATCACCGCAACCTGCTGTCACGCTCGCCCACCTTCTGCCGCATGCTCGAACACCGTTTGGCGCGGGGAGACGAACTTGCCTTGCATGGCTTCTACCATGCCGATGACGGGCCGCCACCACGCAGCCCTGGCGAATACTTCATGCGCCGTATCTTGACCCATGAAGGCGAATTCTACCGGCTGGACCGCCAGCAAGCTCTGCAACGCCTGGAAAGCGGCCTGGCGCTATTCGAGCGGCAAGGCTGGCCGGTAGCAGGTTTCGTCGCACCGGCCTGGTTGATGAGCGAAGGCACCCGACAGGCGCTGCGCCATCTGCCCTTGCGCTACACCAGCACAGCCCAGCACCTGTACCGCCTGCCCGAGTTCACCGCCATCCCAGCCCCTGGTTTGGTATGGAGCGCCCGCAGTGCCTGGCGTCGGGGACTGTCTCGGCTGCTCTGTGACTGGCAATGCCGACGTTGGCGCGAGGCAGAGACACTGCGCCTGGGGCTGCACCCGGTGGACATGCGTCATCGCGACTCACGACAGTACTGGTTGCGCACCCTCCAGACCCTACTGGCAGAAGGCCGCGAGCCCTTGACCAAGTCAAGCTGGCTGGAGCGCCAGGTGATCGCATGAGCCGCCTGGGCTGGCTGGTCCTGGCCTTGCTCTTGGCGGTGTTGGTGCCGACGCTGCTGGGCGGCAGCGAACTGCTACCCAGGCTACGCGCCTTCGCACCGACACTGATGATGTCGCTGCTGGGGATGATCATGCTGTGCTGGGTCATCAACGCCGTTCGCCTGCGCCTGCTGCTCGGCCAGCAGGCGCAGAAGATTAGCCGGGTACGCAGCCTGGGCGTGGTGATGGCCACCGAGTTCGCAATCTGCACCACCCCGGGGGGTAGCGGCGGACCGCTGACCTTGATGGCGCTGCTGGCCCATGATCGCATCGGCCCAGCGCGCAGCGGGGCGGTGTTTGCCATGGACCAACTGAACGACTTGGTGTTTTTCTTCTGTGCCCTGCTGGCTATCGCCGGCTATGCCGCGTTTCACAGCCTCGGGCAAAGCCAGGAAAGCATGCTGCTGGGCAGCGCATCGCTGCTGTGCGTGGCGCTGGCGCTGGTGGTTGGTTTACTACGCTACCGACGCCGGGTGATGCGCTTCATCGGGCGGCTGCTAAGGCGCCTTGGCGTTGCCCGGCAACGTCGACAACGCTGGGCTCGCAAGCTGCTGCACTTCATCCATGCCCTGGCGCAAACCTGGCGCCTGCCCAAACGCACGCTGGCGCTGGTATTCACCCTCACCTGCGCGCACTGGAGCCTACGCTACAGCGTGTTGTTCCTGGTACTGCGGGGATTGGGTGTGGAGCTTTCGTGGATACCGAGCTTTCTGGTGCAGATGCTTTCGCTGAGCGCCGGTCAGTTCAGCTTGCTGCCAGGTGGTGCAGGCGCCGCAGAACTGACGTCGGCGAGCTTGCTGACCCCCTTGGTCGGCAGCTCGACCGCAGCGGCGGCAGTGCTGATCTGGCGGGCAGTCACTTACTACTTCTATCTGCTTGCCGGAGGGCCGGTGTTCGTGTGCCTGCTGGCGCGTCCGTTGCTGGCGCGCTGGCGGGGTCAGGCGCATTGAGCTGCTGCCAGAGTTCGGCGGCACCGGAAAACTCGGTGCCGTCGTCGTCGCTCAGCGCTTCGGGATCGAAGCGGGCCAGGCAGCCCTCGCCGAGGGTCGCAGGTGCCGAGGCACCCGCCTTGTCACGCGGATCTGCCACAGGCCACCTCGCTATCAGTCGAAGACCACCGTTTTGTTGCCGTGGACCAGTACACGGTCTTCCAAGTGATAGCGCAGACCACGGGCCAACACCATCTTCTCGACGTCACGGCCGAAGCGAACCATATCTTCGATGCTGTCGGCGTGGCTCACGCGGACCACGTCCTGTTCGATGATCGGGCCGGCATCGAGCTCTTCGGTCACGTAATGGCAAGTTGCGCCGATCAGCTTCACGCCACGCAGCGCAGCCTGGTGGTAAGGCTTGGCGCCAACGAACGAGGGCAGGAAGCTGTGGTGGATGTTGATCACTTTTTCAGCGTAGTCCTGGCACAGTTGCGGCGGCAGGATCTGCATGTAGCGGGCCAGCACCACCACGTCGGCCGCATGCTCCTGAACCAGGCGCGACACTTCGGCAAAGGCCGGGGCCTTGTCCTTGGGGTCCACCGGCACATGGAAGAACGGGATCCCGTGCCACTCGACCATGCTGCGCAGGTCGTTGTGGTTGGAAATCACGCAAGGAATCTCACAGTCCAGCTCGTCGGTGTGCCAGCGGTGCAGCAGATCGGCCAGGCAATGGGATTCGCGGCTGGCCATCAACACCACGCGCTTCTTCTGCGCAGAGTCGGTGATGCGCCAGGTCATGGAGAACTCTTCGGCGATGGGCGCGAACGCCTCGCGGAAGGCTTCGATACCGAACGGCAGCGACTCGGCACGGATTTCATGGCGCATGAAGAACCAGCCACTTTGCTCGTCGGAGTGGTGGCTGGCCTCGTTGATCCAGCCGTTGTACAAGGCCAGGAAATTACTGACTTTCGCCACGATGCCTACACGGTCGGGGCAGGCGATCACCAGACGATAGGTGCGCATGAATAAGACTCCAAAACTTCGCAAAGGCGCTCATTCTAGCGGCACACCAGCAAAAACGCAGTATTGATCGTGTGCGCCCGCACCGCCAGCGCCAGCCTTATGCCACTGTCCCTGGCACTACCACCTCGGGATCGAGAGTTTTGTGAATTTTTCTTAACCGAAGAAATATGTTGTCGCAACCTAATTAACAGTTTATTGCTTATTTATATGTTTACTTGAGAGTATCGCCTGTCTATTATTGGCACACACATTTCTGAACACGCACTAAGGAACACTCCATGTCCCTGATCAACGAGTACCGCGCTACCGAAGAAGCCATCAAGGAACTTCAGGCCCGCCTGGCCAACCTGTCGCAGGATGACAAGCTGAAACAAGAACTGGAGTTCGAAGGCAAACTGCGCGCACTGATGGGTGAATACTCCAAGTCGCTGCGCGACGTGATCGCCCTGCTCGACCCAGAGTCGAAACTGAGCAAAGGCCCGCGCGCCGTGGCTAAAACCACTACCACCAAGCGTGCACGCAAAGTCAAGCAATACAAAAACCCGCACAACGGTGAAGTGATCGAAACCAAAGGCGGTAACCACAAGACCCTGAAAGAATGGAAAGCCAAGTGGGGTGGTGATGTGGTTGAAGGCTGGGCGACTCTGCTGGACTGATAGTCCGCACTGTTTCCTCGCTTTTGCAAACACGAACGCCGGCTTAATGCCGGCGTTTTTGTTGGCTCATTCACGGGTGCAATTCGAACCGTGCCTGTAATTGCCCGGCATGGGCCTGCCAGGCGTCCAGCACCTTGCGCCCCGCTTCATCGGCATCGGCCCAAGCCCCCTGCCGGGCCTGCTCGAAGCCCGCCAGCGTGTTCGGGGCGCCGTGCAAAGGGTCGCTCAAACGCTGCTGGCAGAACGCGAACCAGCGCTGACGCTCCTGGGGGTTCAAGGTCTCGGGGAAGTTTCGCGCACGATACCGGAACAGCAACTCAGGCATTCGTGGGTCATCGAACATCCAGTGGCCATGCCCTAATTGCGCTGGTTCCAGGGTACGCACTTGTTCACATAGACGACGGTCACGCTCTCCCAGGAAACCGTCATACAACTGCTGTTCAGGGTCTTCGCTGGGGGTGAAATCTTCCGTGCCATAGATGTGTTCAAGCTTGTCTTGCCAAACCGACTGTTGCGTGGCCAAGGCCTCACCGCGCGATTGCAACAATGCCATGTCCAGCCCAAGGCGTTGTTGATCTGCAGGGCGCAATACCGATAGCGGAGCCACTACCGGGCAGCGGTTGATTTGCACCAACTTCAGCGGTACCGGTAGTTGCCCCTCAGATAAATGTTCATGCCGAGTGTACAAGCGCGCTCGCAGGACTTCGGCACTTTCCCTTAATAACGGTAGGGTTTCCTGATGCAGGTCGCACACAATCAGTGCATTGCGATTGCGCGGGTGCCAGGCCAGTGGCAACACCACGCCCAGATAATGACGCGCGGCCGAGAAACGTCCGGATATGTGCACCAGCGGCTGCAACAAGCGAATCTGTTCCAGCACTTTGTGCTTACTGCGAAGGTTGAACAACCAGTCATACAACTTAGGTTGTTTCTGGCGAATCAGACGGGCCAACCCAATGGTCGCCCGCACGTCGGAAAGTGCTTCATGGGCATGCCCATGGACAATGCCATTGGCCTGGCTGAGCAACTCCAGGCGCAAGCTGGTACGGCCCTCCTGCTGGGGCCAGACGATGCCCTCAGGGCGTAGCGCGTAAGCCGTGCGCACGACGTCGATCAGGTCCCAACGACTGTTACCGCCCTGCCACTCACGGGCATAGGGGTCGAAGAAGTTGCGATACAGGCTGTAACGCGTGACCTCGTCATCGAAACGCAAGGTGTTGTAGCCCGCGCCACAGGTTCCCGGGCGCGCAAGCTGCTCGTGAACCCGGGTCATGAATTCGGCTTCGCATAGGCCCTGGGTCGCCAACTGTTCGGGCGTGATACCGGTTACCAGGCACGCGGCCGGGTGCGGCAGGATGTCGTCGGAGGGGCGGCAATAGAGGTTGATAGGCGCTTCGATCTCATTCAGATCGAGGTCGGTGCGCACACCGGCAACCTGCAGCGGTCGGTCGCAGCGTGGGTTGATGCCGGTGGTTTCGTAGTCGTGCCAGAAAATGCTGGAGCTCACGGGGTCGTCCTGTATCGAGGTCGTCCCGATTCTAGCGGACCGAGCTTCAGGCGGAAGCGTTGGCAGGGTTAAAACTGAAATAGTCTCGCAATGAACGGACGAAATCGTCGTACTCGCGGGGGGCTTGCAAGAGCATGAAACCAGAATCGTAGTGGCCGGGGGTCTGGTCCTCACGGCACCACAGGCAGCTGGCTGTCACGTTGATGAACTGCAAGCCGCCACCGGCCAATGGCAGGCGCAGCTGCAACTCGAAATCCGGGCCGACCAGCACCGGCAGCTGGCTGATCAACATCAAGCCATCTTCCGAGGCATTACCCAGAAAGCCGATCTGCTGCTCGGTGAAGCGGTTGTAGACCTTGAGCACACAAGGCAGCTGATGGCGTTCGATATGGCGTTGGTTGTACATGATCGCTATTGCAGTCCGTACCCGATGCCAGGAATGCAAGAGACTGGCGAGTGGTTGTTACATCCAATTAACAGGTTAGCTCAACACTCGCGGCAAATCCCGTGAATTAGTTGACACGTTGGTGTTAACGCCAAGGAGTGGTGTTGACCGGGTTCGCCACTGCCGTGTCTCCCACCCGATAATGACCGGTCTTCTCCAGCGTTTGCAGGCGTGCCTTAGCGCGATAGGCGTACTCGTTGCCTGGATACTGCTGGATCAGGTACTCGTAGGTCTGCGCCGCATCGACGAACAGCTTCTGGCGCTCCAGGCACTGGCCGCGCAGCAGGGACACTTCGGGATGGATGAACGGCCGGGCACGGCTGGTTCGGTCAACCTGCGACAGTTCGAGCATGACCCGCTGGCAATCGCCACGGTCATAGGCACGGTAGGCATTGTTCAAATGATGGTCCATGGACCAGCGGGTGCAACCGACGGTGCTGGCCGCCAGGGCTAAAACGATCAGGGCTCGCATGGGGAATCTCCTTTGATGCCAGATTATCGGCCTTTGCACGCAAATCTTCACACCCTTTTGCAAGGATACCCCGCCCGTTCAAATGCCACCCTGCCTTGGTTGCAGGTAGTGCAACGGAACAATGACTACAGCGAGATTCAGGAGTAGCCTTTCGCTGCGCTTCACTATAGGAGTCTGTGCATGACCATCCGCCGTACCAAAATCGTCGCCACCCTTGGCCCCGCCAGCAATTCGCCGGAAGTGATCGAACAGCTGATCCTCGCCGGCCTGGACGTGGCACGCCTGAACTTCTCCCACGGCACCCCGGACGAGCACAAGGCGCGCGCCCGCCTGATCCGTGACATCGCCGCCAAGAACGGCCGCCATGTCGCACTGCTGGGCGACCTGCAGGGTCCGAAGATCCGCATCGCCAAATTCAGCAACAAGCGCATCGAACTGAAAGTCGGTGACAAATTCACTTTCTCCACCGCCCACCCGCTGACCGAAGGCAACCAGGACATCGTCGGTATCGATTACCCCGATCTGGTCAAGGACTGCGGCGTCGGTGACGAACTGCTGCTCGACGACGGTCGCGTGGTGATGCGGGTCGAAACCGCCACTGCCGACGCCCTGCACTGCGTGGTGATCGTCGGTGGCCCGCTGTCGGATCACAAAGGCATCAATCGCAAAGGTGGCGGCCTTACCGCTCCAGCCCTGACCGAAAAAGACAAGGCAGACATCAAGCTAGCCGCGGAAATGGACCTGGACTACCTGGCCGTGTCCTTCCCACGCGACGCCAAAGATATGGAATACGCCCGCAAGCTACGGGACGAAGCGGGTGGCAGCGCCTGGCTGGTGGCCAAGATCGAGCGCGCCGAGGCAGTGGCCGACGATGAAACCCTCGACGGCCTGATCGCCGCTTCCGACGCGGTGATGGTTGCCCGTGGCGACCTGGGCGTGGAAATCGGCGACGCCGAGCTGATCGCCATCCAGAAGAAGATCATCCAGCACGCCCGCCGCAACAATAAGGCGGTGATCGTGGCGACCCAGATGATGGAGTCGATGATCCAGAACCCGATGCCGACCCGTGCCGAAGTGTCGGACGTGGCCAACGCCGTGCTGGACAACACCGACGCGGTGATGCTGTCGGCCGAAAGCGCCGCCGGTGCCTACCCGATCGAAGCGGTTCAGGCCATGGCCCGCATCTGCCTGGGCGCCGAGAAGCACCCGACCAGCCAGAAGTCCAGCCACCGCCTGCACACCACGTTCGAGCGCTGCGACGAGAGCATCGCCCTGGCGGCCATGTACACCGCCAACCACTTCCCAGGCGTCAAGGCGATCATCGCGCTGACCGAAAGTGGCTACACCCCGCTGATCATGTCGCGTCTGCGTTCGCACGTGCCGATCTTCGCCCTGTCGCCACACCGCGCTACCCAGGCTCGCGCCTCGATGTTCCGCGGCGTCTACCCGATCGCCTTCGACCCGGCGGCATTGCCAGCCGACAAGGTCAGCCAGGCGGCCGTCGACGAGCTGCTCAAGCGCGGCCTGGTAGAGCAAGGTGACTGGGTGATCCTGACCAAGGGCGACAGCTACCACACCATCGGTGGCACCAACGGCATGAAGATCCTGCACGTTGGTGATCCGCTGGTCGGCTGATAGCCCCGGCCCAATCGCCGGCAGGCCGGCTCCTACAGGATTGCAGGAGCCGGCTTGACTGGCGATCAGTCGCAACTGCCTCATGCATGCTCGACGAACACGTCGGCAAACACCTGATTCCTCGGCACGCCGGCTATGAACAACCGCCGCGCGAACCGCTCGACGCTCCCCGGCGCCCCGCACACCAGCGCGACGGTCTGCCGCGATGACGGCCGCAACCCTGCCAGCGCCTCCTCCATATGCTCCGCCAGCACCAGCTCGGCCTGAACACCCTCCATTTCCCGCAACGGACCCGCCAAGTAGTGCCCAAGGTCATCGCGCGTGACATGCACCACCCTGATTTCCCCTTGGTGCCCCTGCCGTAACGCCTCGCGCAAGATGCCCCACAATGGCGCCAGCCCCGTACCCGCTGCCAGCAACCAGAGCGGTCGCGCTTGCCAGTCTGGGTCGTAATGCAACGCTCCGCCTCGAATCTCCCCCACGCGCAGCACGTCACCGACCTGCAGCACGCGCGCCTTGTCGCAAAAGGCGCCTGGCCGTTGGCAGTCGATATGAAACTCAAGAAAGTCATCTTCGCCGGGCAGGCTTGCCACGGAGTAAGGCCGCGCCAGCGAGCCGTTCCACAGCACCACATGCTGCCCGGCCTGGTAACGCAACGTCCGCTCCGGCCGCAGACGAAGACGCAGCACTTCGCCAAACCAGTCCACCGCGCAGACCTGCGCGGCGATGCCATCGTGCAGCGGATCGAATACCGCCACGCGCAAATCCTCGACCACGCGGCACTGACAGGCCAGGCGCCAACCCTGGGCGTGCTTTTCCAGCGCCAATGCCTCGGGCAAGGCATCCACCGGCTGCCCATCCAGGCAATGCACCAGGCAGGCATGGCAACTGCCTGCCCGGCAACTGAAAGGCACGTTGAACCCTGCCTCGTTGAGGGCATCGAGCAAGTTACTGCCGGTCGGCACCGCCCAGCGGTGCTCGCCCACGCAAAGTTCGGGCATGGTGCGTGTTTCTCCAAAAGTCACGCTTGCACTGTAAGTCAAGGGCGCAACGGCAGCAAAAAAGATGCCCAAGCGCTGCCGACCATGGTCCAGACCAGTCGCAGGTGTTTCATCGCCACAGGCGCGCTATACTGCCGCGCCTTTTTCCGTCGGCCTGACCAGCCGGCGCCTTGCAAGGCGCTTCGACACGCTGGTCGGCACCGTCGAGCGTCTTTTTGAATGTTCCCGTCTTTAAGAGGAGCGCGCTGCATGACCGTGATCAAGCAAGACGACCTGATTCAGAGCGTCGCCGACGCCCTGCAATTCATCTCGTACTACCACCCCGTCGATTTCATCCAGGCGATGCACGAGGCCTACCTGCGTGAAGAGTCGCCTGCTGCGCGCGACTCCATCGCCCAGATCCTGATCAACTCGCGCATGTGCGCCACCGGCCACCGCCCGATCTGCCAGGACACCGGTATCGTCACCGTGTTCATCCGCGTGGGCATGGACGTGCGCTGGGACGGCGCCACCATGAGCGTCGACGACATGATCAACGAAGGTGTGCGTCGCGCCTACAACCTGCCTGAGAACGTCCTGCGCGCCTCGATCCTGGCCGACCCGGCCGGTGCCCGCAAGAACACCAAGGACAACACCCCGGCTGTCATCCACTACTCGATCGTCCCTGGCGACAAGGTCGAAGTCGATGTCGCGGCCAAGGGCGGCGGCTCCGAGAACAAGTCGAAGATGGCCATGCTCAACCCGTCCGACTCGATCGTCGACTGGGTCCTGAAGACCGTCCCGACCATGGGCGCAGGCTGGTGCCCGCCTGGCATGCTCGGCATCGGCATCGGCGGCACCGCCGAGAAAGCCGCGGTCATGGCCAAGGAAGTGTTGATGGAGTCCATCGACATTCATGAACTGAAAGCACGCGGCCCACAGAACCGCCTCGAAGAGATCCGCCTGGAGCTGTTCGAGAAGGTCAACCAACTGGGCATCGGCGCCCAGGGCCTGGGCGGCCTGACCACCGTGCTCGACGTCAAGATCATGGATTACCCGACCCACGCCGCCTCCTTGCCGGTGTGCATGATCCCGAACTGCGCCGCCACCCGTCACGCGCACTTCGTGCTCGATGGCTCCGGCCCGGCCGAGCTGGAAGCGCCATCGCTGGACGCCTACCCGGAAATCGTCTGGGAAGCCGGCCCGAGCGCCCGTCGCGTCAACCTCGACGACATCACGCCGGAAGAAGTCGCCAGCTGGAAACCGGGCGAGACCATCCTGCTCAACGGCAAGATGCTGACCGGCCGCGACGCTGCGCACAAGCGCATGGTCGAGATGCTCAACCGTGGTGAAGAGCTGCCGGTCGACCTCAAAGGCCGCTTCATCTACTACGTCGGCCCGGTCGACCCGGTCGGTGACGAAGTGGTAGGCCCAGCCGGCCCGACCACCGCCACCCGCATGGACAAGTTCACCCGCCAGATCCTCGAGCAGACCGGCCTGTTGGGCATGATCGGTAAATCCGAGCGTGGCCCTGCTGCCATCGAAGCGATCAAGGACAACAAAGCCGTCTACCTGATGGCCGTCGGCGGCGCCGCCTACCTGGTGGCCCAGGCGATTCGCAAGTCGAAGGTTCTGGCCTTCGCCGAGCTGGGCATGGAAGCGATCTACGAGTTCGAGGTCAAGGACATGCCAGTGACCGTCGCCGTGGACAGCCAAGGCGAATCGGTACACATCACTGGCCCAGCCCTGTGGCAGAGCAAAATCGCCGAAAGCCTGGCGGTTGAAGTGAAGTAAGGCTGTAGTAACCGGCGCCGGCCCCTACAAAACCTGTAGGTGCCGGCTTGCCGACAATGGGTCCGTACGAGCCTAGCCGACCCTCTCGAACTGCTCCGGCCAGTCCCTACGGGTAAACACCTGCCCTTCTCGCCTCACCCGTCGCACGGCCTCCAGGTCCACCTCGCACACCAACCACTGGCTGCTCGCCGGATTCAGTTGCTCGCTCTGGGCAATCACACCATCGCTGGGCATCCCGAAATCGGGTGGCACGAACAGCCCTGCCCGCCCAATGTTTTCGTCCAAGGCCGGTGACCAAGGCGCCAGGCCCACCGTAGGGCTTTGCAAAACGGCGATCTGGTTCTCCAGGGCTCGCGCCTGGGCGCCGATGCGTACCCGATGAAAACCCGCTTCGGTATCGGTGCAGCTAGGTGCCAGAATCAGGTCGGCCACTTGCTCCGCCAAACGCCTGGCCAATATCGGAAACTCATTGTCATAACAGATCAGAATGCCCAGTCGCCCCCAAGGGGTGTCGAATACCTGCAACCCCTGCCCCGCTGCGATGTTCCATTGCTCACGTTCGAAACGGGTCATCATCAGCTTGTCCTGATAACCCATCATCCCCTGCGGGCCGAACAACCAGGCGCGGTTGCGGTACTGCCCATCACTGTCGAGCACCGGCAAGCTGCCGGGCTGCAGGTAAACGCCCCATTGCCGAGCGATGCCTTCACACAACGCCAGCCAACGCTCCACCAGGGGCTGGATGCCAGCGATGGACGCTCTCAGGTCGCCACGCTGCTCCGTCGGTAACTGCCCGCTCAGTACCAGCCCTGCGTATTCCGGCAACAGCAGCAATTGAGCGCCCTCGGCCACCGCTGCCGCACACAGCCTCTGTAAGTGCCCGGCATAGGCTTCCCAGGTTTCATGCAACTCGATGGCGTACTGGCAAGCCGCCAGGCGAATCATATCGGCAGTTCCTTGACCCAGAACGACATCAGCTTGGCAGATTCCTCCTGCTCATCCAGGTCGCGCCAGGCATAGGTGGTCCGCAGCGAGGGGTCATGCAGGAACCCGCGGTTTCGCCAAAAGCCGTGCAGGGGCTTGTAGTCGGCGGGCCTGCGCGGGTGCGCGCCTGGGCGCTCGACCGCACAGAATGCACAGTGATCGAACTCAGCCAGTTTGTGCGCGTAGGACTCACGTTCAATGAAGAATCGCACACCCAGGCCTCGCCCCCGATAAGCCGGAAGCACCACGGACTCGCCAAAATAATAGACGCTGGCAGGGTCGCGCCCCTGGGCCAGGAACGGCTGCTGGAACTGCGTGGCCACATCGACCAACGGCAGGCCGGTCGAGGCACCGACCACCTTGCCGTCATCGAGCGCCAGCACGACCAGGCTACGTCCGGAACGCGCGTAGGTGTCGAGGTAATCGGCTTCGTATTCCATGTCGCCGTCGTAGAGGTAGGGAAACTCGCGGAACACTGTAAGGCGTAGGCGAGCGAGGTCATCGATGTAAGGCGCGCTGGCGGCGCCGTGCAACAGGCGGATTTCCATGCTTGGCGGTCGTTTTGTCGATGTGGATGACGTGCTCGGCTAAGCCGGGCTTGAGGGGAAACCCTATCATCGGGCCAACGTCGATCCCTTTCCCGTACACGACAGGAACATTGCCATGACCGCTACCGAACTCGTCAACGCCTACTACGCCGCCTTCAATGCCGGCGACATGCCGGCCTTTCTCGCCTTGCTCAGCGAAGATGTGATCCACGACATCAACCAGGGCGAGCGGCAGATGGGCAAGGCGGCCTTTGCCGCGTTCATGGACAAGATGAACCGTTGCTACCGCGAGCGCCTGGCCGATATCGTGGTAATGCAGAACGCCGACGGCAGCCGGGCTGCAGCGGAGTTCACCGTGCATGGGGCGTATCTGGCCGATGACGAGGGCTTGCCGCCGGCCAATGGACAGACCTATGTGCTGCCGGCCGGGGCGTTCTTCTATATTCATTGCGGCAAGATCGCCCGAGTGACCAACTACTACAACCTCAATGACTGGGTTGAGCAGGTGGCCTGAAGCGAATCGCGCTATCACCGGCAAGCCGGCTCCTCCACCGATTCTGCAGGAGCCGGCTTGCTGGCGATCGTGCCCCGGTCAGGCGATACGCGTGCCCAGTACCTTCAGAAATGCCGCCAGCCACGCCGGATGCGCCGGCCAGGCAGGCGCAGTCACCAGGTTGCCTTCCACATGCGCCTGGTCCACTGCAATATCGATGAATTTACCACCCGCCAGTCGCACCTCGGGTGCGCACGCCGGATAGGCACTGCACTCGCGCCCCTCGAGCACCCCGGCCGCCGCCAGCAACTGCGCGCCATGACACACAGCTGCAATGGGTTTACCTGCGTCATCGAATGCCTTGACCAGCGCCAGTACCTTTTCATTCAGGCGCAGATACTCCGGTGCGCGCCCTCCTGGAATCAGCAGCGCGTCATAGCGCTCAGCGCGGACCTGCACGAAGTCGTAGTTCAGCGCAAAGTTGTGCCCAGGCTTTTCGCTGTAGGTCTGCTCGCCCTCGAAATCGTGAATCGCCGTGCGCACGGTCTGCCCGGCGACCTTTTCCGGGCACACCGCATGCACGGTATGACCGACCATGCGCAGGGCCTGGAATGGCACCATCGCTTCGTAATCTTCGACGTAGTCGCCCACCAGCATGAGAATCTTCTTCGCCGTCATCGCATCCACTCCTTCCGTTGTAGGGGAACAGTCACTGCACGATAGACGGGTTATGCGCCTCTGGATATGCGCCGCCAGTCTCAATCGCGGCGGTCGAGGAAGTTCACCACCAGTCGATCGAGCCAACCCCACACCCGCTGCTTCACCCGCCGCCAGAGTGGCCTGGCATTCCAATGGTCGAGGTCGACGACTTCGCTCAGGGCAAAATCACGCTCGAAGCTTGCCGCCACAGCGGCCGTGAGCGAGGGATCCAGGGCTTCGACGTTGGCTTCGAGATTGAAGCGCAAGTTCCAATGGTCGAAGTTGCACGAGCCAATGCTGACCCAGTCATCCACCAACGCCATTTTCAGGTGCAGGAAGCAAGGCTGGTATTCATAGATCCGTACACCGGCGCGCAGCAGACGGGGGTAATACCGATGCCCGGCATAACGCACCGAGGGGTGATCCGTGCGTGGTCCGGTCAGCAGAAGGCGGACATCGACCCCTTTGCCGGCCGCCCGTCGCAACGACCGGCGCACACTCCAGGTCGGCAGGAAGTATGGCGTCGCCAGCCATATGCGCTTCTGCCCGCTGTTCAGCGCGCGTACCAGCGAGTGCAGGATATCCTGATGCTGACGGGCGTCCGCGTATGCCACCCTGCCCATGCCTTGCCCTTGCACCGGAACCTTGGGCAGGCGCGGCAGGCCAAAGCCCTCGGCAGGACGCCAGGCCGTGCGCCGGTTGTTGGCCTGCCATTGGCGATCGAAAAGCATTTGCCAGTCGGACACCACAGCCCCGCTCATCTGCACCATGACCTCATGCCATTCGCTGGTTTCGTGGCCCGGTGTCCAGAACTCGTCGGTGACGCCCGTACCGCCGACCGCTGCCCAGCTTTCGTCCACCAACAGCAACTTACGGTGATCGCGGTAGAGGTTTCGCAGCCCCCGACGCCAGCGCAGGCGGTTGTACCAGCGCAGGTACACCCCGGCGTCCAGCAAGCGTTGGCGCAAAACGGACGTAAAGGCGAGCGAGCCGTAGTCATCGAACAGGCAGCGTACCCGCACGCCGCGCCCGGCGGCCTGCTCCAGCGCTTCGACCACCGCCTCGGCACAGGCGCCCGCTTCGACCAGGTACAACTCCAGATCGACTTGGAACTCGGCCCGCGCAATGGCCTGCAGCATGCGCGGAAAGAACTCAGGGCCGTCGATCAGCAGCTCGAACTGATTGCCATCCCTCCAAGGGAATACCGGCCCCGGCATGTCAGCGGGCGTTGAAGATCAGCACCGCATTAACCGGCACCGTAGGGTTGATGGACTTGAGCTTGGCGAACTTGCGCAGACGCTGCAGGCCAGGCAGCAGACCATAGTCCTCGGCGCGCAGAATCAGGGGTTCGAGCGTTACTACCTGAAACCGCCGCTCATCCAGCCGAGTGGCCAACAGCAAGGCGTTGTAGCTGTGGGAGCGACCGTGCAGGGTAACGGTGAGCGGCAAGCGCAGTTCAATTTGCGCTCCGTTGGCCAGGTCGTTGATGGGCCGCAGGTCGATCTGCGCTTTGACCGTCGCTTCGGCGAATTGGTCGACGTCGAACAAGTCTTCACGCATGCGCTCGTCACGCAACGGAATACCGCTGCTCACCGAATCCATCTCGATACGCAGTGCCGCTGCACCTTTGCGGTCGACTGTGCCATGCAAGACCAGAAAGCGATGGATCTCGGCCGTGTCGCCGTTCTTGCCAGTGACGAACGAGAGGCGCGAAGACTCGCCATCGAGGTGCCAGTTGGCGTGGGCGGGCAGGCACATGGCCAGGAGCAATGCGGGTAGAAGACGGGGCAGCTTGAACATGACAGATCTCGTGAAACTTGACCGCCAACCTTACCCGCCCGCTTTCAAGGCAGCAAGCGGCAGCCCTCGCGCTCGCCCTGCCAGAGCGCCTGGTTGCGCTGGCCCAGGCCTTCGGCGGTGACCAGGCGTTGCATGGGGTCCTCTTGTAGCAGGCTCAACGGCAGGTATTGCTTCACGTAACCGCGGCAATAGGCCCGGTCGAAGCCCATGACGAACCGGCAAGAGCAATACTCCTTGGCAGAATACGCTGACAGTATCGCGGGAAAATCCGCCAGCGCCTGACGCTCCTGCCACGCCCAGGCCAGCAGTATCACCAACACCAGCAACAGCACGGGTTTCATCCCCCCTCCTTGACCACGGCCGCCAACACTCGCTTGAGCAACTCGTTGTGGCTGTAGCGGCCGTCACGGTCATCGGCGTAGCGGACGACCACCAGTTTCTGCGCCGGCAGCACATACAGTGCCTGGCCCCAGTGGCCAAGCGCGGCATAGGCCTGTGGCGGTACATCCGGCCACGGCGGGGCATGGCCGGGCAGTGGCTGGTTGAGCCACCAATGGCCGCCTGGGTTGGCTTCGCCGGGTACGGCCTGGGCCTCGTCGAACAGCGTACGGTTGAAGCTGACCCACTGCGCAGGCAGCAGTTGCCGCTCACGCCAGCGGCCTTCGCGCAGCATCAGCAGGCCGATACGCGCGAGGTCCCGGGCGCTGAGGTACAGATAGGAAGAGCCGACGTAGGTGCCTGCGCCATCACGCTCCCAGACTGCGCTTTCTATGCCCAGAGGAGTGAACAACGCCTGCCAGGGATAGTCGGCGTACGTCTCCGGCTCGACCATACCGTGCAGGGCTGCCGCCAGCACATTGCTGTCGCCGCTGGAGTAGAAAAAGCGCTGGCCTGGCCGCTCGCTGGCGCCACGCGAGGCGGTATAGGCGGCCATGTCGTTACGCCCACGGGTATACAGCATGGCCACCACGGAAGACTTCAACGGCGCGTATTCATAGTCTTCCTGCCAGTCCAGCCCGCTGGCCCAGTGCAGCAGATCGGCCAGGCGCACGTCCGGGTGTGCCTGCATGGGCGGGTAGAAGCGGGCCACCGGGTCCTGAAGTTGAAAACGTCCTTCGCCGTGGGCCACCCCCAGCAGCGTGGCCAGCACGCTTTTGCTGACCGACCAGGTCAGGTGCGCCGTGCTGGCCGTGGTGGGGGCTGCGTAACGCTCGTGGATGATGCGCCCATCGTGGATGATCAACAGCGCATCGGTGCGCACGCCGCTGCGCTCGGTGGGGCTGCGTTCGGCGAAGGCGTAAGTGTCGACGGAGTGCCAGTCGACAGGGGTGTTTTCGAGCCGCCAATCCGGCTCGGGCCACTCCTCGGCCCAGGCTGTGGCTAACGTCATACCGGACACGAGCAGCAATTGCCTGAGGAGGGTCATGGGATTCAACGATCAGTGCGGTCCTGGGGGCTACGGCCCTGCGTCGCGAAAGGGCCGCAAAGCGGCCCCAAGGCTCGTCAGATCTCCGAAGCCTGCCTGACGTTCATGACAATCCCGCTGTCTCCCAGGCTTTGGCCAGGCGTTTATCCCGCGCCGCAGCTGCCAGCGCCAGGACGCCCTGATCCCGTTGCCACAATTGCGCCCAATGCGCCGGCCCAGCTTTCAGGGCCTTGTCGATATCCCCCCGCAATGCCTGGAACTGGGCGAACAGTCCGCCCAGCAGCAGATGACAACCCACGCTGTCGGCACATTGACGACTGCCCTCGGCGCAACCCGCCAGCACTCCCAGGAGCCGCAAGCGCAATTCCTGCGGCCAAGCGCATTCCTGACCGACGCCATACAGCCATGCCGTCAGCGCCGCGAGCACATAAAGGTCTTCCAGCGAACGGAACGGCTTGACGTAGGCATCCCAGCCATCCCCCGCCAACAACTCGCAGGCAGCCTGCTGCAATACCAATCGGCCATGGCCGACCTCCGGCATCAGCGGCAAGGTTGGTAACGCTTCCAGCGTCACGCCCGGCTCGCCTGGATACACCACCGCCAGTTGCAACCTCGGCGCCTCACCTGGCGCTTCGCTGCGCGCAGCCACCAGCAGCCACTCGGCATCGAGCCCGGCGGTGACGAAGTCCTTGCTACCACTCAGGCGCAGCCCGTCCAGCCGTGTATGCATGTCCGCCGGCCGCACGCTAAGCCGTTCGGTCGCGCACAAGGCGCCAAGGCTGGCAGGCGCGCTGGGCCAGAGCACGCGCAGCGCCGCCTGGTAACCGATCAGAAATGCCAGGCCCGGCGTGGCCATGGCACGCCCCCCGAGCACGGCCAGCTCGAACGGAGCAGCCGCACCCAGGCGCTCCAGCTGTGCGGTGTATACCTCGCCCAGGGTGCCCGCCAGCGGCTGGCGATAGGGGTCGTTGAGTCGTTGCAACCAGGGCATCACAGGCTCCTCCGAGGGGTTGTCACGCAAGCATCACCAAAGATTCACGGGGGTGACACCGCACCTACCTAGGCTGACTTTGCACAACAAAGCCGACCGGCCGCAACCCTTCATGGCTGGCTTATGGAGACTCGTATGACTCGGATCGCTCGCTCTGGCGACAATAGCACTGAACGCCGTCTGCAAGCCGAACGCCTGGTCGGCGCCACGGCCCTGCAGGAAGCCCAGGCCTTGCGCTACAAAGTGTTCAGCGCAGAATTCAAGGCCAAGCTCAAAGGTGCCGAACAGGGTCTGGACATGGACGACTACGACGTGCACTGCCGTCATATCGGCGTGCGCGACCTGAGCACCGGCGAACTGGTAGCCACCACACGCCTGCTCGATCACCAGGCTGCCAGTAGCCTGGGTCGTTTCTACAGCGAAGAAGAATTCAGCCTGCACGGTCTGCTGCAATTGCAAGGGCCGCTCCTGGAATTGGGGCGCACCTGCGTCGACCCCGCCTACCGCAATGGCGGCACCATCGCCGTGCTCTGGGGCGAACTGGCCGAAGTGCTCAACGAAGGCCGCTACAGCTACCTGATGGGCTGCGCCAGCATTCCGATGCAGGACGGCGGCGTCCAGGCCCACGCCATCATGCAGCGCCTGCGCGAACGCTACCTGTGCACCGAACACCTGCGTGCCGAACCGAAGAAACCCCTGCCGAGCCTGCCGCTGCCGAACAACGTCATTGCCCAGCTGCCGCCCCTGCTCAAGGCCTACATGCGCCTGGGGGCGAAAATCTGCGGCGAGCCATGCTGGGACGAAGACTTCCAGGTTGCCGACGTGTTCATCCTGCTCAAGCGGGACGACCTCTGCCCGCGGTACGCCCGCCACTTCAAGGCGGCCGTCTGATGCCGAAAGTGCGGGTACTGGCCCGCCTGACACGACTGATGCTGGTATTGCTGCTAGGCGTGCTGATGGCCAGCGTCATCGCCCTCGGCGAACGCCTGGGGTTGAAGGCGTCCTCCGAACGCCGCCAGCGCTGGACTTGCCTGTTCATGAAACGGCTGGTCGCCGCCTTGCCCTTCGAGATCCGGGTATTCGGCGAGCTGCCGCCAAAACCGATGCTGTGGGTCAGCAACCACGTGTCCTGGACCGATATTCCACTGCTGGGCATGCTGATGCCGTTGTCGTTCCTGTCCAAAGCCGAAGTGCGCCATTGGCCGCTGGCCGGCTGGCTGGCAGAGAAGGCCGGCACGCTGTTCATTCGCCGTGGCGGTGGCGACGCCCAGCGCCTGCGCGAGCAGATCAGCGAGCGGTTGGGCCAGGCGCAGCCGCTGCTGATCTTCCCGGAAGGCACTACCACCGATGGCCGGCAACTGCGCACCTTCCACGGCCGCTTGCTGGCGGGCGCCATCGATCGCGGCATACCGGTGCAACCAGTGGCCATCCAGTACCTGCGTGAAGGCGAAACCGACCCCTTTGCACCGTTCATTGGCGAGGACGACCTCGTATCGCATTTGATGCGATTGTTTGGTCAGCCGCCAGGCGAGGTGCACATCCACTTGCTGGCGCCTATCTGCAGCGTGGAAAAAGAGCGAGCGGCCCTGGCATTTCAGGCGCAGCAGGCGATCCACCTGACGCTGTTCGGGGTCAGGGAGGACGAGGTGGTAACCCGTCGGCAGCCTCGGGCGGCCTGAAGCTTTCGCGGGGGATCCCTGGTTCAAACACGCCCCGCTGCGGCGAATGCCTGCAACTGCGGATAGAACGCACGAAAATCCGCCAGCAATGGCTCGTACAACCGCTCCAGCTCGTCCATGACACCGCCCATTCCCTCAGGGCGCGACAACCGCCGGCCAATACCCCTGAATACCTGCTCCAGGGTCGCGAAATCGCCATAGGCCCCAAGCCAGTCATCCGCAGCCATGAACGGCGCGATATGCGCCAGTCGCCCTGGCAGCTCGGGCTCGGCCAGCAGCACGCGATAGAAGTCCTGCGTGAACGCCGCCAGTGGTTGATCGGCGTAGTCGCCCCAATGACGTGCCAGGCAATGGTCGAAGAACACGTCCAGGATGATCCCGGCATAACGCCGCCGCTCCTGGGGAAAACGCGCCAACGCGGCCAACACCAGGGGATGGCGGTCGGTGTAGCTGTCAATGTGACGGTGCAGCCGAATGGCAGCCTCAAGGGCTGGCGGGAAGCGCCCTTCCAAGGCGCCTTTGACGAAGTCGCCGTAGAGACTGCCCAGCAGTTGCTGTGGCGCCGGCCCCCCCAAGTGCAGATGCGCGAGATAGTTCATGGACGCAGTCTAGCACCGTCCCCGGGCATATCGTTATAACGCGATATAGCGATTCGTGCTCAGCTCAGAACGACTTCATATTTGTATATCGCGAACTAACGATCTACATTTCGCTTCATCGCGATATACCGCTACACCACGAGCCTAACCATGCCTCTCGATCTCGACGAAATCATCAAAGCCTTGGCCCATCCGGTCCGGCGAGAAATCCTCACCTGGCTGAAGGACCCGGCAGCGCAATTCCCTGACCAGTACCACAGCACCGAGCACGGCGTCTGTGCCGGGCAGATCGACCAACGCTGCGGCCTGTCGCAGTCGACGGTCTCCGCCCACCTGGCCACCTTGCAACGCGCCGGCCTCATCAGCAGCCAGAAGATCGGCCAGTGGCATTTTTTCAAACGTAACGAGGACACCATCAAGGCGTTCCTCGCGCAGATGAGCCAAGAGCTCTGACAAGGACCACGACATGACCACCCTTTTCGATCCGATCACCCTCGGCGACCTGCAATTGCCCAACCGCATCATCATGGCCCCTCTCACCCGCTGCCGCGCCGACGAAGGCCGCGTGCCCAATGCACTGATGGCCGAGTACTACGTGCAGCGTGCTAGCGCCGGGCTGATCCTGAGCGAGGCGACTTCAGTGACGCCCATGGGCGTCGGCTACCCCGACACCCCCGGCATCTGGTCCGACGACCAGGTACGCGGCTGGAACAACGTGACCAAGGCAGTGCACGCCGCAGGCGGTCGCATGTTCCTGCAGTTGTGGCACGTTGGCCGTATCTCGCACCCCAGCTACCTCAATGGTGAATTGCCGGTAGCACCGAGCGCGATCAAGCCCAAGGGCCACGTGAGCCTGGTGCGGCCCCTTGCCGACTACCCTACCCCGCGTGCCCTGGAGACCGAAGAGATTGCCGACATCGTCGAGGCTTACCGGGTAGGTGCGGAAAATGCCAAGGCCGCCGGTTTCGACGGCGTCGAGATTCACGGCGCCAACGGCTACCTGCTTGACCAGTTCTTGCAGAGCAGCACCAACCAGCGCACCGACCGTTATGGTGGCTCGCTGGAAAACCGTGCGCGTCTGCTGCTGGAAGTGACCGATGCGGCAATCGAAGTATGGGGCCCTGGCCGCGTCGGCGTTCACCTGGCGCCACGTGCCGACTCCCATGACATGGGCGACGACAATCGTGCCGAAACGTTCACCTATGTCGCCCGTGAACTGGGCAAGCGCGGCATTGCGTTCATCTGCTCGCGCGAGAAGGAAGCCGATGACAGCATCGGCCCGCTGATCAAGGAAGCGTTCGCAGGCCCTTACATCGTCAACGAACGTTTCGACAAGACCAGCGCGAACGCGGCACTGGCCAGTGGCAGGGCGGATGCAGTGGCCTTTGGTGTGCCATTCATCGCCAACCCTGACTTGCCTGCACGCCTGGCTGCGGATGCGCCGCTGAACCAGGCGCACCCTGAAACCTTCTACGCCAAGGGGCCGGTCGGCTACATCGACTATCCGCGGATGTAATCGCAGCCCTGGTCGCCGGCAACCCGGCGATCAGGGGTGCAACGGTTCTCAGGGCCGCGCGTTGATCTGCTGTTGCAGGTTCTGGATCTGACTTTGCAGGGTATTGATGCTACGAGTGGTCTGCCCACGAAACGCATCGAACTCCTGGACCGAAGCCCCACCAGAGGCCGCTGCCGGTCGGTTGTCCGCCTGGCTCTTCAATACCAGCACATCTTGCTCCAGGCTCTCGATCGCGGCGTTGGGGTTGCCCTGCTTTTTCAGCGCTGCCACTTCTTCGCTCAGGTTCTTCAGCTGGCCATCGAGCTTGCCACCGTCCACCTGCCCCGACTTCAGTGCCGCCAGTTCAGCGTTCACTGCCTTCAACTGCGCCTGCAGCTGGCTTTGCAGCTCGGTGACCGCCTTCTGCTGTTCGCGGGTGTCAGCCAGCACTTGCTCCAGACGCTTGCCCAAGTCTCCCGCCTGCCCGGCCACACCCTGTTGCTGCTTGCCCTGCTCGGCCAGACTGGCCTGCAACTGACGAATCTGCAGCTTCAAAGCCTCGCTCCCGGTGTTGGCAGTGGACTCCGTGGCCGCCACTTTGCCGCTGATCGCCTGCAGTCGCCCAGCGGCTTCCTCGCTGATGCGGGCGAAGCTTTCCTGGGTAGCCACCAGCTGCTGCTCCATCAGCGTGATCTGCTGGAAGCTCCACCAACCGAGGCCTGCCAGCGCGATGACCGAAGCCCCGAGCAAGGCCCACAGCGGGCCGGTGCTGGCCGGGCGAGCAGCCTTGTGCCGGCTGCGCGCCACGTGCGCGGGCAGCAGTTCGTCATCATCAGGGGTGCCGGCCCGCAGGGTCGGCACGTCATCGAAGTCGTCGTGGGAATCGTTACGCATGGGTGCATTCAACCGCAGTAGTAGCAAAGAGGCATGATTATAAACCGCTCGCGCGGCGCACTGATGACCATCATCGGCACGCCAGGTTCACTGGCCAGCCGGCAAGTGCTTCCACCACGCACAGAATTCATCCAGCGCCGTCCACAGGCTCACCTTGGGCTGGTAGTCCAAGTAGTGCCGCGCGCGGCTGATATCCAGGGTGAAATCGCGGCTCATCACCTGCATCCCCAGGCGTGACAACGTTGGCTGCGGTCGACCGGGCCAGAGCAGGCAGGCCGCCTCGTTGATGGCCGCGAGACTGTAGGCCAGCCCATAGGAGCGGTAGCGGGTGACTTGCGGCAACTGCATCTGGCGCATCACATAGTTGACCACGTCCCACAACGGCAGCGGGTGCCCGTTACTGATGTTGTAGGCCTGGCCAAGGGCACGGTCTTCGGCGAACAGGGCACTGAGCAGCGCCTCGTTGAGGTTGTGCACACTGGTGAAGTCGACCTTGTTCAGGCCATTGCCAATGATGGCTACCCGGCCCTTGCGCTGCATGTTCATCAAGCGCGGGAAAATGCTGGCATCCCCTGCGCCCGTGACGAACCGTGGGCGCAGGGCCAACACTTCCAGGCCGAACTCCTGGGCGCCGAAGACCTTCTGTTCGGCCAGGTACTTGGTCTGCGCGTAGTGGTCGTGGAAACGCCGGGGTATCTGGTCTTCACGAACGTCCAGACGCGAGCGGCCATTGAAGTAGATCGACGGCGACGACAAGTGCACCAGGCGCCGCACATGCTCTTTCAGGCAGCCCTCTACGACGTTCTCGGTGACCACCACATTGCCTTGGTGGAAATCCTGGTAACGCCCCCAGTTGCCCACAGCTCCGGCGCAGTGCACCACCGCCTCGACCCCTTGGCACAGACGACGCGCCAGCTCGGCATCGCCCAGGTCGCCCGGGATGAACTGCGCACCGCGCTTGACCAGATGCTCGACACCTTCGGCACGCCGACCGCTGACCCGCACGTCCAGGCCTTGCTCCAGGGCGAAACGCGCAAAGCGTCCGCCGATGAAGCCACTCGCGCCGGTGACCAGAATTCGCATGTAAGACCCCGTCTTGCCAGATTTCAGATGCAACTGACGCCAGCCGCGACTACAAGGGCACCAGCCATTGCCGTGCGCTGTGCCGCAAGTGATCGGTCAGTTGCGCGAGCAGGTGCCCGCCATTGCGCCAATGATGCCAGTACAACGGGACATCGATAGGAGTATCTACGCAGATTTCCACCAACTGACCGTTGGCCAGTTGCTCGCGGGCCTGCAATTCGGGAACCAGTCCCCAGCCCAGGCCGGCTTCGGTCATGCGCAGAAAACCCTCAGACGATGGGCAAAGGTGGTGCAGGAAGCCGTCCTGTATGCCGAGTGATGCCAGGTAGCGGTGCTGGAGGAAATCGTCCGGCCCGTAAACGATGGCCGGGGAGCGCGCCAGCCGCTTGGCATCGAAACCCTTGGGGAAATAACGCGCCATGAATGCCGGACTGGCCAGCGCCCGGTAGCGCATCGCCCCCAGCGCCAGGCTGCGCGCACCGGCCACCGGTCGTTCGCTGCCGCACAGGCAGGCCGCCACTTCACCGGCGCGCATGCGTTTGAGGCCAACCTCCTGGTCTTCCACCACCAGGTCGGTCAGCACTTGTTGCTCGGCACAGAACGCCCCCACCGCGCGCGCCCACCAGGTCGCCAGGCTGTCGGCGTTAAGCGCGATGCGCAAGCGCTCGGGCAAGCCCTCCTCGTCCAGCGCCGGTACCTGGCGCTGCAAGTCGCGCTCAAGCAGACGCACCTGCTGCACATGGTTGAGCAACTGCCGACCGACCTCGGTCGGACTCGGTGGTGCAGCCCGCACCAGCACCGGTTGGCCGACTCGCGCCTCAAGCAACTTGATGCGTTGCGAAATCGCCGATTGCGACAACCCCAGCGCCTGTGCCGCCCGTTCGAAGCCGCCTTGCTCAATCACGGCGGCGAGCGCAGAGAGCAATTTGTAGTCGAACATCAATTTCCCTAATGACGGATCAGCGTTATTTGTTTTTCTTATACAGCGCTGTTCCCCACAATGGCCAGCAACTTCTTTCAGTCATCAGCACCCACGGCTTCGTGGGTGTCAGTGGAGTGTTCCCGCCATGTGGCAAAGCTATTTGAACGGTATGTTGGTGGCCTTCGGCCTGATCATGGCCATCGGCGCGCAGAATGCGTTCGTCCTGGCCCAGAGCCTGCGCCGGGAGCATCACCTGCCGGTGGCGGCGCTGTGCATCGTGTGCGATGCGATCCTGGTCGCCGCCGGTGTGTTCGGCCTGGCCACGGTGCTGGCGCACAATCCGACGCTGCTGGCGATTGCCCGCTGGGGTGGCGCGCTGTTCCTGCTCTGGTATGGCGCCAAGGCGCTGCGCAGCGCCTGCTCGAAGCAGAGCCTGCAACATCAGGAAGGCCAGGGTATGCGCTCGCGCCGAGCGGTGTTGCTCAGTGCCTTGGCGGTAACGCTGCTCAACCCACACGTGTACCTTGACACCGTACTGCTGATCGGTTCGCTCGGTGCCCAGCAAACTGTGCCAGGCGCCTACGTGGCCGGTGCGGCCAGTGCTTCACTGGTGTGGTTCTCGACCCTGGCCCTGGGCGCGGCCTGGCTGGCCCCCTGGCTGGCACGCCCAACAACCTGGCGCCTGCTAGACCTGATGGTAGCGGTGATGATGTTCGCGGTGGCGGCGCAGTTGATCTTCAACTGAGCCCAGCGCCTGCAGGACCTGGCGTGCCAGTGATGAGGCCGGTGCTGGCAACCGCTCTGGAACCTCTATTCCCTATCTTTGTCGCGTGGTTATGCGCGGGGGCTGGTGCTATGATCCTGCCCTCGCGTCGCAAAGAGTACATACTCGCTGACGCCTACCGGGCCGCCCGTGATCGGCCTTGCGCAAACCGCGAACTAGACCTGAATCAGGAGATCCACCATGGCTTTTGAATTGCCGCCGCTGCCGTACGCCCATGATGCCCTGCAGCCGCACATCTCCAAGGAAACCCTGGAGTATCACCACGACAAGCACCACAACACCTATGTCGTGAACCTGAACAACCTGGTCCCAGGCACCGAATTTGAAGGCAAGACCCTGGAAGAGATCGTCAAGAGCTCTTCGGGCGGCATCTTCAACAACGCCGCTCAAGTCTGGAACCACACCTTCTACTGGAACTGCCTGTCGCCAAACGGCGGTGGCCAACCGACCGGCGCCCTGGCTGACGCCATCAACGCCGCCTTCGGTTCCTTCGACAAGTTCAAGGAAGAGTTCACCAAGACTTCCGTCGGCACCTTCGGTTCCGGTTGGGGCTGGCTGGTGAAGAAGGCCGACGGCTCCCTGGCCCTGGCCAGCACCATCGGCGCTGGCTGCCCGCTGACCAGCGGCGACACCCCGCTGCTGACCTGCGACGTCTGGGAGCACGCCTACTACATCGACTACCGCAACCTGCGTCCGAAGTACGTCGAGGCGTTCTGGAACCTGGTCAACTGGGCCTTCGTTGCCGAGCAGTTCGAAGGCAAGACCTTCAAGGCCTGATTCAGGCTTGTCCGAAAAACCCGGCCCAGCGCCGGGTTTTTTATTGGGCTCAGCGTTGACTTCGATGCATGCCGTGAGTGGTGCGGGGCATGTCAGATCGAGCACCGCCCGCGCGGTGCATCGCGAGCAAGGCTCGCTCCTACGGTTGTTTCACGCCAATCAAGGTAGGAGCGAGCCTTGCTCGCGATGCTTTTTTGTTCGCCGATATGGGGCCGGTGCAGGATCGAGCGCCGCTTACGCGACGCATCGCGCGGGCGGCGCTCGATCTCATAACCGCCCGCATTTTCCCTCATGTCCGAATAGATGCCTCCCCCTCTTGCTCCCCTCGCATAGCGCGCTAACATCAAACGTCTGGAATGTTGATGCAGCGCACTCAAGTCGCATGACAGCGCAACCGATACACTGCTCAGGACGGAACCCGCAATGAGCCGCCGCGACTCGCGAACTGCCCGTGGCAACCGGCCGATAGTGTATTGCCAACGTTGATGGCAAAATGATGCCATGCGCATGGATTAAGGAAACCCCATTGAAGCTGGAATTGCGGAACAGCTTGTCGGTCAAGTTGCTCAGGGTCGTGCTGCTGTCGGCGTTGGCGGTCGGCGTGGTTCTCAGCTGCGCGCAGATCGTCTACGACACCTACAAGACCCGCCAGGCCGTGAACAGCGATGCCCAGCGGATCCTCGACATGTTCCGCGATCCATCGACCCAGGCGGTGTACAGCCTCGACCGGGAAATGGGCATGCAGGTCATGGAGGGGTTGTTCCAGGACGAGTCGGTGCGCATGGCCTCGATCGGCCACCCCAACGAAACCATGCTGGCCGAAAAATCCCGCCCACTGCGCGACATGTCGATGCGCTGGCTGACCGACCTGATCCTCGGCCAGGAACGCACCTACACCACCCAACTGGTTGGCCGCGGCCCCTACAGCGAGTACTACGGCGACCTGAGCATCACCCTCGACACCGCCGCCTACGGCGAAGACTTCCTGATCAATGCGGTGATCATCTTCATTTCCGGCGTACTGCGCGCCCTGGCCATGGGCCTGGTACTGTACCTGGTCTACCACTGGCTGCTCACCAAGCCATTGTCGAAGATCATCGACCACCTGACCCAGATCAACCCCGACCGCCCCAGCCAGCACCAGATACCGCTGCTCAAGGGCCACGAAAAGAACGAACTGGGCATCTGGGTCAACACTGCCAACCAGCTGCTGGCCTCCATCGAGCGCAATACCCACCTGCGCCATGAAGCCGAGAACAGCCTGCAGCGCATGGCCCAGTACGACTTCCTCACCGGCCTGCCCAACCGCCAGCAACTACAGGAACAGCTGGACAAGATCCTCGTCGACGGCGGCCGCCTGCAGCACCGCGTAGCGGTACTGTGCGTGGGACTGGATGACTTCAAGGGCATCAACGAGCAATTCAGCTACCAGGCGGGCGACCAACTGCTGCTGGCCCTGGCCGACCGTCTGCGCGCCCATAGCGGCCGTCTCGGTGCCCTGGCGCGCTTGGGCGGCGACCAGTTCGCCCTGGTCCAGGCCAATATCGAGCAGCCCTATGAGGCGGCCGAGCTGGCGCAGAGCATCCTCGACGACCTGGAAGTGCCGTTCGCCCTCGACCATCAGGAAATCCGCCTGCGCGCCACCATTGGCATCACTCTGTTCCCTGAGGATGGCGACAGCACCGAAAAACTGCTGCAAAAAGCCGAACAGACCATGACCCTGGCCAAGGCACGCTCGCGCAACCGTTACCAGTTCTACATCGCCAGCGTCGACAGCGAGATGCGCCGACGCCGCGAACTGGAAAAAGACCTGCGCGAAGCCCTGTCGCGTAACCAGCTGTACCTGGTGTACCAGCCGCAGATCAGCTACCGCGACAACCGGGTGGTGGGTGTGGAAGCGCTGCTGCGCTGGCATCACCCCGAGCTGGGCATGGTCCCACCGGACCAGTTCATCCCCTTGGCCGAGCAGAACGGCAACATCATCGCCATCGGCGAATGGGTGCTCGACCAGGCCTGTCGCCAATTACGCGAATGGCACGACATGGGCTTCAGCGATCTGCGCATGGCGGTGAACCTGTCCACCGTGCAACTGCACCACAATGAACTGCCACGGGTGGTCAACAACCTGCTGCAGGCCTACCGCCTGCCGCCGCGCAGCCTGGAGCTGGAAGTCACCGAGACCGGCCTGATGGAAGACATCAGCACCGCTGCCCAGCACCTGCTGAGCCTGCGTCGTTCCGGCGCGATGATCGCCATCGACGATTTCGGCACCGGCTACTCCTCGCTCAGCTATCTGAAGTCGCTACCGCTGGACAAGATCAAGATCGACAAGAGCTTCGTCCAGGACCTGCTGGACGATGACGACGATGCCACCATCGTTCGCGCCATCATCCAGTTGGGCAAGAGCCTGGGCATGCAGGTGATTGCCGAAGGCGTGGAAACCGCCGAGCAGGAAAGCTACATCATTGCCCAGGGCTGCCATGAGGGCCAGGGCTACCACTACAGCAAACCGCTGTCCGCGCGTGAACTGGTGAGTTTCCTCAAGCAGGCGCAGCGCAACCACGTATCCGCGCTGTAACACCGCTCCCCTCTGGTTACAGGCCGTGACCTGCATTTACATGAATTGCATGCTGGCCTCTTTACAGCAAATGCAAATCTTTCGCATGATGTTACGCTTTCGCGTGCCACGGCACACGGCCTAACCCATGGTCCAACTCCACGACGCAGGAAACCAACAATGATTCGAATGCCTCTGGCCTCCGCCAGTCTGCTGGCCATCGCCATCGCTCTCGCCGGTTGCGGTGAAGGCAAGGATGACAAGGCTGCCGCTCCGCAAGCTCAGGCACCTGCTGCCGCCAGCACCGCTGCAGCAGCGCCGGGGGCTGTCGACGAAGCGGCCGGCAAGGCCGTGGTCAAGCATTACACCGAGATGGTCTACGCCGTGTACAGCGACTCGTTGAGCACCGCCAAGGCCCTGCAGACCGCCGTCGAGGCATTCCTGGCCAAGCCCAACGACGAAACCCTCAAAGCCGCCAAGGCTGCCTGGGCCGCCGCGCGCGTTCCGTACCTGCAGAGCGAAGCCTTCCGCTTCGGCAACACCATCATCGACGACTGGGAAGGCCAGGTTAACGCCTGGCCCCTGGACGAAGGCCTGATCGACTATGTCGACAAGAGCTACGAACACGCCCTGGGCAACCCGGCCGCCAGCGCCAACATCATCGCCAACACCCAGATCCAGGTGGGCGAAGAGAAGGTCGACGTCAAGGACATCACCCCGGAGAAACTGGCCAGCCTGAATGAGCTGGGCGGCTCCGAAGCCAACGTCGCCACTGGCTACCACGCCATCGAATTCCTGCTCTGGGGCCAGGACCTCAACGGCACCGGCCCAGGCGCTGGCAACCGTCCAGCCTCCGACTACCTGGAAGGCAAAGGCGCCACTGGCGGCCATAACGAGCGTCGCCGCGCCTACCTGAAGGCCGTCACCGAACTGCTGGTCAAAGACCTCGAAGAGATGGTCGGCAACTGGGCGCCGAACGTCGCCGACAACTACCGCGCCAAGCTAGAAGCCGAGCCTGTCAACGACGGTCTGCGCAAGATGCTGTTCGGCATGGGCAGCCTGTCGCTGGGTGAACTGGCGGGCGAGCGCATGAAGGTTTCCCTGGAAGCCAACTCCCCTGAAGACGAGCAGGACTGCTTCAGCGACAACACCCACTACTCGCACTTCTATGACGCCAAGGGCATCCGCAACGTCTACCTGGGCGAGTACACCCGTCCCGACGGCACCAAGCTGAGCGGCCCAAGCCTGTCGGAACTGGTGGCCAAGGTCGATCCGGCTGCCGACGCCACCCTCAAGGCCGATCTGGAGGCCACCGAGGCGAAGATTCAGGTCATCGTCGACCACGCCCTCAAAGGCGAGCACTACGACCAACTGATCGCCGCCGACAATGCTGCCGGCAACCAGATCGTGCGCGACGCCATCGCCTCGCTGGTCAAGCAGACCGGTGCGATCGAACAGGCCGCTGGCAAGCTGGGTATTGCCAACCTGAACCCGGATACCGCTGATCACGAGTTCTGATTCAGCAGTGGCAATGTGGGAAGAGGCGGCCTTCGGGTCGCCTTTTTCGTTCACACCCATTTCATCTGGCAATTGCAAATTGCTCTTATTCAAACTTCCCTGGTTTGCTAAGCTTGCACGCCGGTTTTTCGCTCACGCCCAGGATTCTCGATGTCCTTGACGCTGTCCCGACTTTCCCCTCTGCTGCTGGCCTTCGCGCTCACCGCCTGTGACGACGCCCCGCGCTTTACCCAGGCCGAGCCCGGCGAAGCGCTGTCCGCGGGTCAAGCGACCGTGCAGCGTAGCGACCGCAACGCCTTTTCGATGCCGTCGGCAAACCTGTCGCCCGAGCGGCGCCTGGACTTCAGCGTCGGCAACAGTTTCTTCCGCAACCCCTGGGTGATCGCTCCCTCCACCACCACCGCACGTGATGGTTTGGGCCCGCTGTTCAACACCAATGCCTGCCAGAACTGCCATGTCCGTGACGGACGCGGCCACCCGCCCGGCCCGGATGACAGCAATGCGGTGTCGATGCTCGTGCGCCTGTCGATTCCCGACCAACCCTACCTGGCCAAGGAAATCGAACGCCTGGGCGTGGTGCCCGAGCCAGTCTATGGCACCCAGTTGCAGGACATGGCCATCCCCGGCGTGGCACCAGAAGGCAAGGTGCGCGTGAGCTACGACCGCCAGACCGTGACCTTCGAGGACGGCCACCAGGTCGAACTGCGCAAGCCGACCTTGCAGATCACCCAGCTTGGCTACGGGCCGATGCACCCCGATACACGCTTCTCCGCCCGTGTAGCGCCGCCCATGATCGGCCTCGGCCTGCTCGAAGCCATCCCCGAAGCCGACATCCTGGCCAATGAAGACCCCGATGACCGCAACCGCGACGGCATCCGTGGCCGCGGCAACCGGGTCTGGGACGACGCACAGGGCAAACCGGTGCTTGGCCGTTTCGGCTGGAAAGCCGGCCAGCCCAACGTCAACCAGCAAAATGTGCACGCCTTTGCTGGCGACATGGGCCTGACCAGCACCTTGCAACCGAAGGACGACTGTACCTCGGCGCAAACCGCCTGCTTGTCTGCGCCCAATGGCGACGGCGCCAATGGCGAAAAGGAAGTCAGCGACAACATTCTGCGACTGGTCACGTTCTATACCCGCAACCTCGGCGTGCCAGCCCGACGCAACGTGGATGCGCCGCAGGTACTGGCCGGCAAGAACCTGTTCTTCCAAGCCGGTTGCCAAGGCTGCCACACCCCTCAGTTCACCACAGCCACCAATGCTGCCGAGCCGGAACTGTCGGGCCAGGTCATCCGCCCCTACAGCGACCTGCTGCTACACGACATGGGCCCCGGCCTTGCCGACGAGCGCACCGAGTTCGCCGCTAACGGCCAGGATTGGCGCACGCCGCCGCTCTGGGGCATCGGCCTGACCGAAACGGTCAGCGGCCACACCCAGTTCCTGCACGATGGTCGTGCCCGAAACCTGCTCGAGGCCGTGCTCTGGCACGGTGGCGAAGCCGAGGCGGCACGTAACCAAGTGCTCACCTTCAATGCCGAACAGCGCGCTGCGCTGTTGGCTTTCCTGAATTCACTTTAACGCGTAAGGACCCGGCATGTTCCGACCCAAACTGTTGTTCACCAGCCTCGCCGCACTCGCCCTGGGCGCCTGCTCGCCGCAGGATCCGCAGGCAATCACCTCCGCCGCGATCGCCAAGCAAGTGATCCTGCCCACCTACAGCCGCTGGGTCGAAGCCGACCGCCAGCTGGCTGCCAGCGCCCTGGCCTATTGCGAAGGCAAGCAGTCCCTGGAGGCCGCCCGCGCCGACTTCCTCAATGCGCAGAAGGCATGGGCCGAACTGCAGCCGCTGCTCGTCGGCCCGCTGGCCGAGGGCAACCGGGCCTGGCAAGTGCAGTTCTGGCCAGACAAGAAGAACCTGGTCGGTCGCCAGGTCGAGCAATTGCTCAGTGGCGACAAGCCGGTCGACGCCGAAGCCCTGAGCAAGGCCAGCGTCGTGGTCCGTGGCCTGTCGGCTTACGAATACATTCTGTTCGACAGCAAGCCGGACATCGCCACGGCCGAGCAGAAAGCCCGCTACTGCCCACTGCTGGTGGCCATCGGCGAACACCAGAAGGTGTTGGCCGAGGAGATCCTCAAGACCTGGAACAGCACCGACGGGATGCTGTCGCAGATGACCAAGTTCCCCAACCAGCGCTATGCCGACTCCCACGAGGCCATCGCCGACCTGCTGCGCGCCCAGGTCACCGCCCTGGACACTCTGAAGAAAAAGCTCGGCGCACCGATGGGCCGTCAGAGCAAGGGTATCGCCCAGCCGTTGCAAGCCGAAGCCTGGCGTAGCCACTCCTCGCTCAAGAGCCTGGAAGCCAGCCTGAAAGCTGCCCAAGCGGTCTGGGTCGGGGTCGACAACCAGGGCCTGCGCGGTCTGCTGGGCAGCGATCAGAAAGCGCTGGTGGAAAAGATCGACGACGCCTACGCGACGTCGCTCAAATTGCTGGCCGACAATCACAAGACACTGGGTGAGCTGCTTGCCGACGAAGCTGGCCAACAGACCCTCAACCAGATCTACGACAGCCTCAACGTCGTCCACCGCCTGCACGAAGGCGAGCTGGCCAAGGCGTTGAACATCCAGCTTGGCTTCAATGCCAACGACGGTGACTGATCATGCTGCGACGCCAGGCACTCAAACTCGGTAGCGTATTGCTCAGCGCCCTTACCCTGGGCGGTTGGAGCCTGCTGCGCAACAAAGGCAGCGAGCCCCTGCTGCTCTCGGCGCGTGACGATGGCGACGGCAAGCACTATGCCGTCGGGTTTCGCCTGGATGGCACCCTGGTGTTCAGCACCCAGGTCGCCCAGCGTTGCCATGCCATCATCAACCACCCCGAGTTGCCGATAGCGCTTTTCGTCGCCCGGCGTCCTGGTACCGAAAGCTACCTGGTCGACCTGCGCGACGGGCGCCTGTTGCAGACCGTCACCTCACAGCCGAACCGTCACTTCTATGGCCATGCAGTCATTCACAAGGATGGCCAATGGTTGTACGCGACGGAAAACGACACCACCGACCCAGGTCGGGGCGTGCTGGGTATCTATCGCTTCGAGGGCGAGCGCCTGGTGCATACCGGCGAGATCCCGACCCATGGCATCGGCCCGCATGAGGTGGCCTGGCTGCCAGATGGCGAAACCCTGGTCGTGGCCAACGGCGGCATCCGCACCGAAGCCGAGAGCCGGGTCGAGATGAACCTTGATGCCATGGAGCCCAGCCTGGTGCTGATGCAGCGTGACGGCACCCTGCTGAGCAAGGAAACCCTCGCCCAACAGATGAACAGCGTGCGCCACCTGGCGGTGGGCAGCGACGGTACCATTGCCGCCTGCCAACAGTTCATGGGCGATGCCACCGAGACCGCCGAGCTGCTGGCGATCAAGCGTCCGGGCGAGCCGTTCAAGGCCTTCCCGGTGCCGGAACGCCAACTCCAGTCAATGGCCCAATACACCGCCAGCGTGGCCATCCATAGCGACCTGCGCCTGGTGGCGTTGACCGCGCCTCGGGCCAACCGGCTGTTCATCTGGGACCTGGACAGCGGCGCGGTCAAGCTTGATGCGCCGATGCCCGATTGCGCCGGTGTGGGTGCGGTGCAGGACGGTTTCGTCGTGACCTCCGGACAGGGCCGTTGCAGGTTCTATGATTGCCGCAAAGCGGAACTGATCGGGCAGCCGATGAACCTGCCTTCGGGCTTCTGGGACAACCATCTGCACCTGGCTTGATACCTGTGCTGCCCCCATCGCCACGGTTGGTCGCCAAGACCCACCGTGGCGATGGGGGCAGCACAGCCACGACACTCCCCTTCCCCGCCCGTCGAAAACAGTCAATACTTCCCCCATCGCACGTGGGCAGGATCGCCCGTTGTCGTGTCAAAGCGAATAACAACCACCTATCCAAGGAAGTGGACCTATGCTGCGCCGCCGCATGCTTATCATGTTGGCCGTCGTTGTGCTGATCGTGCTGGCCTTGGGGGGCATCAAGGCGTACTCGATCTATCAACAGATCCAGGTGTTCTCTGCGCCCAGGCCACCGATCACCGTGGCTGCCACCCTGGCGGAAGAGCGCCAGTGGCAGACACGCCTGCCTGCTGTGGGCAGCCTCAAGGCATGGCAGGGAGTCGAGCTGAGCCTGGAGCAGTCCGGTACGGTCAAGGCCTTGCACTTCGACTCCGGCCAGCAGGTCAAGGCAGGGCAACTCCTGCTGCAACTGGACAGCGACCAGGAAGCCGCTCTGCTGGGCACGGCACAGGCTGACCTGGCCCTGGCCAAGGTTGATTACGGACGCGGCAGCCAGCTGGTGGGCGACTCAGCCATCTCTCGGGGCGAGTTCGACCGCCTGACGGCCCAGTACCGGCGCAACCAGGCAGTGGTCGACCAACTCAAGGCCTCCCTGGCGAAAAAGAGCATCAACGCCCCCTTCAGTGGCACCATCGGCATTCGCCAGGTCGATGTCGGTGACTACCTGGCCAGCGGCACGGTGATCGCTACCCTGCAAGACCTGAGCAGCCTCTACGTCGACTTCAACGTGCCCGAGCAAGCTTTACCGCAACTGAGCCTGGGCCAGCAGGTGCTGGTACAGGTGGCGGCGTACCCAGGCCAGACCTTCCCCGCCAGCCTAAGCGCGATCAACCCCAAGGTCGATGAGGACACCCGCAACCTGCTGGTGCGCGCCACCATGGCCAACCCGGACGGCAAGCTGCTACCGGGCATGTTCGCCAACCTGCTGGTGTTGTTGCCCAACCCACAACTCCAGGTAGTGGTGCCTGAAAGCGCCATCACCTACACCCTCTACGGCAACTCGGTGTATGTAGCCACCCCGAAGAAGGACAAGGACGGCAAGATCGAGCACGATGCCCAAGGCCACCCGCAACTGACTGCCGAGCAACGCACCGTGCAAACCGGCGAGCGTCGCGACGGCGTGGTGGTGGTCAGCAAAGGCCTTGCGGCCGGGGAGCAGGTGGTCACCGCCGGGCAGCTCAAGCTCACGCCTGGTGCGGCCATCCGCATCGGCCAGGACACCGCGCTGCGTCCCGCCCAAAGCGCCCCGCCCGCGGACTGAACAGGAGTCAGGCATGGCATTCACCGACCCGTTCATCCGCCGCCCGGTACTGGCCTGCGTGGTCAGCCTGCTAATTCTGCTGTTGGGTTTCCAGGCCTGGAGCAAACTGCAGATCCGCCAGTATCCTCAAATGGAGAATGCCCTGATCACGGTGACCACCGCCTACCCCGGGGCCAACGCCGAAACCATCCAGGGCTACATCACCCAGCCCCTGCAGCAGAGCCTCGCCAGTGCCGAGGGCATCGATTACATGACCTCGGTCAGCCGGCAGAATTTTTCGGTCATCTCCATCTACGCGCGCATTGGTGCCGACAGCGACCGCTTGTTCACCGAGTTGCTGGCCAAAGCCAACGAAGTGCGCAACAAACTGCCACAAGACGCCGAAGACCCGGTGCTGAGCAAGGAAGCCGCCGATGCTTCCGCGCTGATGTACATCAGCTTCTACAGCAAGGAGATGAGCAACCCGCAGATCACCGACTACCTGTCACGGGTCATCCAGCCCAAGCTCGCCACCCTGCCAGGCATGGCCGAAGCGGAGATCCTCGGTAACCAGGTGTTTGCCATGCGAATCTGGCTCGACCCTGTGAAGCTTGCCGGTTTCGGCCTGTCGGCCACTGACGTGACCGACGCCGTGCGCCGCTACAACTTCCTCTCCGCTGCCGGCGAAGTGAAGGGCGAATACGTGGTCACCAGCATCAACGCCAGCACCGAGTTGAAGTCGGCCGAGGCGTTCGCCGCCCTGCCGGTGAAGACCAACGGCGACAGCCGGGTGCTGCTGGGGGATGTGGCGCGGGTCGAGATGGGTGCGGAAAACTACGATACGGTCAGCTCGTTCGACGGCACCCCGTCGGTGTACATCGGTATCAAGGCCACCCCCGCTGCCAACCCGTTGGACGTGATCAAGGAAGTGCGTCGCATCATGCCCGAGCTGGAGAGCCAGTTACCTTCGGCGTTGAAAGTGTCGATTGCCTACGACGCCACGCTGTTCATCCAGGCCTCGATCGACGAAGTGATCAAGACCCTTGGCGAGGCGGTGCTGATCGTCATCGTGGTGGTGTTCCTGTTCCTCGGTGCCTTGCGCTCGGTGCTGATCCCCGTGGTGACCATCCCACTGTCGATGATCGGCGTACTGTTCTTCATGCAGATGATGGGCTACTCGCTCAACCTGCTGACCCTGCTGGCGATGGTGCTGGCCATCGGGCTGGTGGTGGACGATGCCATCGTCGTGGTGGAAAACATCCACCGACACATCGAGGAAGGCAAGTCACCGTTCAATGCGGCGATAGAAGGCGCACGCGAGATCGCCCTGCCGGTGGTGTCGATGACCATCACCCTGGCTGCCGTCTATGCCCCCATCGGCTTTCTGACCGGGCTGACCGGGGCACTGTTCAAGGAGTTCGCCCTGACCCTGGCCGGTGCGGTGATCATCTCGGGCATCGTCGCCCTGACCCTGTCACCGATGATGTGCGCGCTGCTGCTGCGCGCCGATGCAAACCCCAGCGGCCTGACCCACCGGCTGGACGTCCTGTTCGAGCGTCTGAAAGTCCGCTACCAGCGAATGTTGCATGCCACCCTCGACAGTCGGCCCGTGGTACTGGTGTTCGCGGTGATCATCCTGTGCCTGATTCCGGTGCTGCTCAAATTCACCCAAAGCGAACTGGCCCCCAACGAGGACCAGGGGGTGATATTCATGATGAGCAGCTCGCCGCAACCGGCCAACCTCGACTACCTCAATGCGTACACCGATAGTTTCACGCCGATCTTCAAGACCTTTCCCGAGTATTACTCGTCATTCCAGATCAATGGCTTCAACGGCGTGCAGACCGGCATCGGCGGCTTCCTGCTCAAACCCTGGAACGAACGCGAGCGCACCCAGATGGAGTTGCTGCCGCTGGTACAAGCCAAGCTCGAAGAGATTGGTGGCTTGCAGATCTTCGGCTTCAACCTGCCGTCGCTGCCCGGCACCGGCGAAGGCTTGCCGTTCCAGTTCGTGATCAACACAGCCGGTGACTACCCTGCCCTGCTGGAGGTTGCCGAACGGGTCAAGACTCGCGCTCAGGCCTCGGGAAAATTCGCCTTCCTCGATATCGACCTGGCCTTCGACAAGCCCGAAGTGCTGGTCGACATCGACCGGGCGAAGGCGGCTCAAATGGGTGTTTCCATGGAGACCCTCGGCGGTACCCTGGCGACCCTGCTGGGTGAGGCGGAAATCAATCGATTCACCCTCGAAGGCCGCAGCTACAAGGTGATCGCCCAGGTCGAACGGCCCTACCGCGACAACCTTGGCTGGTTGAACAGTTACTACGTAAAGAACGAACAGGGCCAGATGCTGCCGCTGTCGACCTTGATCACCCTGAGCGACCGCGCCCGCCCACGCCAGCTCAACCAGTTCCAGCAGTTGAACTCGGCGATCATTCAGGGCGTCCCGATGGTCAGCATGGGGGAAGCGCTCAAGACGATGCAGGATATCGCCCGTGAAGAAGCACCGGACGGTTTCGCCTTCGACTACGCCGGGCAGGCCAGGCAGTTCGTCCAGGAAGGCAGCGCACTATGGGTTACCTTTGGCTTGGCGCTGGCAATCATCTTCCTGGTGTTGGCTGCACAGTTCGAGAGTTTCCGCGACCCGCTGGTGATCCTGGTAACGGTACCGTTATCGATCTGCGGGGCGTTGCTGCCGCTATTCCTGGGTATTTCGAGCATGAACATCTACACCCAGGTCGGGCTGGTGACCTTGATCGGGCTGATCAGCAAACACGGCATCCTGATCGTCGAATTCGCCAACCAGTTGCGTGAGGAACGCGGCTTGAGCGTGCGTGAGGCCATCGAGGAAGCGGCGGCCATTCGACTGCGGCCGGTGCTGATGACCACGGCGGCGATGGTGTTCGGCATGGTGCCGCTGATTCTGGCGACCGGGGCCGGGGCGGTGAGCCGTTTTGACATCGGTACGGTGATTGCCACCGGGATGTCGATTGGCACGCTGTTTACCTTGTTTGTGTTGCCTTGTATCTACACCTTGTTGGCGCACAAGGCGAAGGCCAACGAGCCCGCATTAACCTGATCCGGCCTCTTCGCAGGCTCGCCCGCGAAGAGGCCGAAAAGCCAGATACAAAATCCCCAATAGAAAAGCGCTGCTCCGCAACACAATCTAAAAATTACCGCTCCCAGGCTCTCACACCATCCATTCACGCCTGATCTTGCTGGTTATCAGTGAAAGACAGAGCAATTCCTGCATCTAATTCGCATGATAACAGTCAGCATGGAGATGCTAGGGCACCCGCATTCTAGACGCCTTACAGAGAAACAAATCCGCTCTTTAAAGTGGCCATGGTAAAAATCCCTACAACCACATCAGAATTTTCGCCACCCTCTTCGACTTGTACATCTTGAACTTACCGCTATTATCAAAAACGTCGCAATGACGCGACACCAAAATGGAGAGAACAATATGAAAACCATTAAGATGGAATGCACCAAATTGGCGAACATGGCGCACTTGTTCAAAAAAACCAAACAAGCCTTAACCCATAAATACTGAAGAGCAGTGCCGGCCTGCCCTTCAGTTGTTAAAGGAGGGAGCATGATAAGTAAAAATTGCTTCTTTATCGCCATGAATAACTCCCTGATTTGCTGGGATTTCAAAAACCACAAACAGTACCAGTTATCCAGAGACCACGCAAACCGGTTAATCCATCTCATTTACGAGAAAGATCACAAAGAGTTAAATGACGATCTAACCGCCGATCTGAAATGCTGCAACGTTTTCATGGACGATGCCGACGACAATTCTGACTGGGGCTGGGATGTACTCTCAAGAATATTCCATTACGGCACTAAAGACATCCCTATAGAAAATCACCCTTCAAGCGAGGAGGAGTGGGCACTGCAGCACCTTGAACACTGCAACTCCGTACTAAACAAGAATATACAGCCTGATAATTCCCGCACCAGCGAAAGCGGCATTTCACTGCCTATACCAAGAAGTACATTTGCAGTTGACAAGGCATTCAAAAACCGAGCAACCGTTAGAGACTTCCAGCGAATACCGATCTCCTTAGCTGATCTTGCCGAAATTTTACACCATACCTTAGGCTTTATTGGAAGCAGAACCATTAATTACGTCAAAGAGGAAGAAAATGAATACTCAAGACGCCGCGCCACCCCCTCAGTAGGCGGGCTGAACGCTACTGAAGGCTATGTATATGTAAACAACGTAGACAGCCTGGAAGCCGGAATTTATTACTACGACCCACGGCGACATGAGCTTCATTGGCGAAGCCCACTGCCTTGTGCCCTGGGTGATTTATTATCGGGCCAGCACTTCGCCAATGACATACCCGCTGGATTGTTCTTGAGCTCCAGATTCGACAAATTGTGGTGGAAATACGAGCATTCGCGCGCCTATCGAATGGCACTAATAGAAGTTGGTCATGCCGCACAGACCTTCCAACTCGCCGCAACCGACAGAGGCATGAATACTTGGCTCACCGGCGCATTAAACGAAACGAGCATCGAGCCTCTACTCATGTTCGACAACCCAAGTGAACACGTCCTTTTTTTCGTCGCATGTGGCTATAGCAACGGAAATGCGACACCTCGTTCCTTAAGGGCTCTGATATCGTAAAGTACTGGCGCGAGACACACGCATGGAAAAAATTACAACCCGTAGCAGTACTGTATTTAAAAGCTGGCACATCACGAGTGCTGTACGCTCGCGCCCTTATGCCTACCATTTTTCCGTAGAAGATTTTACACAGTCCGAACCCGACCTGTGGTTTCCTAGGGCGTTAAGTCCAGCGTTGGCTCATGATTCAGCCAAACAGCTTTCAAAAAAAGATTTGCTAGTACTGCACGCCTACCACCTCATCCACTTCATGGACTACACGACACGACTTGAAATGGGTCACATCAATGAAACCGTGCAATGTATCATTTCTGGCGACTTAAAACATTTCTTTGATAAAGACGTGCAACTTAATGCGTTAAAACTTTATACCGACGAGGCGTATCACGCGCTTTTTTCTAAAGAAATTGCGGACCCAGTAGCGAACCATTTTTGCCTTGAACGAATAAATTCTGCGCGCATTAATAGCCTTGACCAATTATTACAAAATAGCCCCCAATCGCTCAACGGGATTACCCGCTTTTGCATCGCCTTTGTTTCTGAAACAATAATAACCAACGAACTGTACAATTTGATTCGCGATTCACTTGTCACGCCTGTGGCAAACATGCTGATTGACCACCTTCATGATGAAGGGCGCCATGCCATTTTTTTCTCAGACTGTTTCGCACAACTCTGGCATCAGCTATCAATCTCTCAGAAGGATTATCTAATTCCTACTTTACTGAAAGCGCTCCGCGCTTTCTGCCAACCCGACGAGCCATTCTTACAGTCAATTTTCAAAAAGCACCCATCCATTGCAAAAGTCATTATCAACGACATAACATCCAACTGGACGCTTCGATTACCCGCAATTTCCAAAATAACGCTTCAGGCGATTAAGCGCACCAAGCTACTTAAAGATGAGCGCTATGCGATTCAATTCAGGGCAGCAGGACTGCCAGCATGAACCAGGCCAAAACTTTAAAAAGCACCATTCTTCGCCCATTGTTACTGATTCTTTTATGCCTACTAGGCGTTTTCCCTCTGGACGTCATTCTCCCTTCATTCCCAGCGCTTGCAGAAGCCTTTCAAGTACAACCAAAGCAAATAGCTTACTCCGTAAGTTTCTTCGCCTTTGGCGTAGCGGTGGCGCAATTGGTGATTGGCCCCCTGTCAGATCGAATTGGTCGTAATCGGTTGCTACTCGGTGGATTGGCTGTATCCATTGCCGGGGCTACCGGCTGCCTACTTTCATCTGACTATGAGACCTTTATGGCATTCCGGTTGCTACAGGCTGCCGGCTGTGGAAGTCTGGTTCTGGGCCAGGCGTTGATACAGGACCTCTATAGCGGAAAGCAGCGCAACACCATGCGCATCGTAATAACGAGTGCAAGTGGTTTATTCATATCAATTTCACCGATCGCGGGCGCTGCGCTCCAACAATTATTCGGCTGGGAAGGCAGCTTTACGGCATTTATTTTGATCGCTACTTTTGTCATGTTTCTTACCTGGGTGCTATCGCATGAAGAACCTGCGTCATACAGCAGTAATGCGGGCATTCGAAGCTATCTTCCCATGCTGCGTGACACGCTCTATATAGCCTATTCCCTGCAGGCCACTTTCGCGTTCGCCTGCCATTTTGCCTTCATCGTCATTGCACCATTGGTACTGATGGACCAACTTGGCCTCACGCCGTATCAGTTTTCCGTTGTATTCATCGCCTATGGGCTGGCGTATGTCGTCGGTGGTGCAACCGCGACCTTCCTGAACAATCGCGTCAGTGTGCAGGCTCAAATTTGCACGGGATTCCTGCTTATAGGTACCGCAGGGATCACTTTATTGATTTGGCAGTGGGCAGCAGTGCTATCGGTAGCTGGTCTCATGATACCGATGATCTTATGCACGGCAGGAACAACGATGGTACGACCCGCCTCGACTTCGCAGGCGTTGGCCCGTTATCCGCAGCAGGCAGGGGCAGCCGCGTCCCTCAGTACTACATTGCTATTTGCCGGCGGTGGACTTGCAGGCACTTTGGTCGCGTCAGCCGAACACCTACTTCCAATGAGCTTAGGAATTCTATTCTTGAGCAGCGCGCTTAGCGGTTGCCTGCTGCTTATGTGCCTCAAGGTCGATAGCACGCAGCATTGCTGACTTTTGCCGGAAAGACAGACACAAAAATGCCAGAGGCCCCGCAATCGCGAGGCCTCTGGCTTTTCTAGCTAACGCAGGGTTCAACCAAATGGCCTCAACCCCTGGCGCAAGCCGAACAGCAATAGCAGCAGGTCCTGATCCGGTTGGGTCTGGGCCTGGGATTGCTGTTTGACTTCCCGCGGCAGTGCACACTGCTCGCTCAACTCGGCCTTGCTGAACACCGTGGGCTTCGGCTCTTCCCAGGCCGCCGCCGCTACCGTGGTCACCGCCAGGCCAGCTACCAGGAACAAAGCTCGAGCGATTTCTAGTTTCATTGCTCTAACCCTTTGACAGCGCTGCCAAACGCCATCTTGTAAACATAGAGCAGCGATTGCCACTCTGCGTCGGTGAACGACGAATGGCGGCGCAATTGGCGAAGGTCATTGGCTGCCGCACGCTGGCAACTGATCCGCCGCCGGCACTTTTCCAAGTCCAGCAACGCCACTTCCACACGGGCTTGCTCGCCGTCACCAATCACCTTGACGAATACGTGCTTGCCATACAGGCAACCGTGCTGCCAATGCCCCAGGTGCATGCGCGCCAGATTATCGGCCAAGTCCTGAATCATGCGCTGGTGCACGACTTGCGGGTAGCGCTCGCGCGCGCCTTCGGCATGCCAGGTGTCCAGATCGACGAACCCATCGAGCGCCTCGCTGACCAGCAAAGCACGCCATTGATGGTCGTCATCGCGTTCGGCACCGCAAAAGACGATGCGGGGCACGCGCACCCCCAGTTGCTCGAAGCTGTTCAATGCGTCGAGCTCGCGTAGCACGGTCGGCCTGCCGAACGGATGCAGCAGGCTTCGATAGATGTGCCCGACCTGACGCTTGGCGTACAACACTTGCCCATTGGCATCGCTCAACCGCTGTACTCCACTTTCACCGCCACGCCGCTGGTTGGGCTCCTCGACCCATTCACCCTGCTGGTGCCAGTAGAAATCGAACTTCGATGCCTGACTTTGGCCGACTGCCATTAACCACTACCCCTTGCGCAATACATAGACTCGCCACATCGCATAGAACGGCAGGAAGTCCAAACGTTCCTGAATCCTGAAGCCGGCAGCTTCGAATTCATCCTCAACCGTGGTCGCCGGTAACACGAAACGGTTCTGGTAACTGTCTTTGTTCGCCTTGGCGCTACGGCGCTGCTCGAGCTTTTTCCGCCGCCACGCCTTGAAATTACCGTCCACCCACAATGACAGGATTACGCTGTCACGGCTAACCCTTTGAAATTCCGAAAGAATTGTTTTCCGGTGGGCCGCCTCGCCGATATGGTGGAACAGCCGCATGCAAAAGATGCTGTCCACGGAATTATCCGGCAGATCGATTGCAAAAGCCGAGGTCTGCAAAGGTCGTACCCGGGCTACCACTTCTGGCGGTTGCGAGGCACAGGCTGTCTCGATCATCGCCTCGGAGTTGTCGGCACCGATGATTACGCGGTTGGGCTTCTCAGCCAGCAACGGCCAGAAACGGCCTGCGCCGCAGGGTAGGTCAAGCACCAACCCTGGCTCGCCAGCCAAGGCCAGGGCGCGGCGAGCCAGTTGCTCGTCACGCTGGTGAGAAAGGCGGCGAGCCAGTCCATCCTGGTGCTTCAAGAAGTACTCTTGTGCATGTTGCTGGTCGTACTTCTCGGAAAATTCTAGTTTGATGGGGCTGCGCATGGGGCATCTCCTGACTCCAGTGCGCCCACCTTAGGTAAGGAAGCGTTGGAATCAGGTTATGCGGATGTGAAAAATACGTTAGCCGCCATGCGGGCTGTTTCTAAACATTACTCGGCTATAGCCAGATTGTTGGCTTTTTCCGCAGTCTTGCTCAGGTCCACCTGGAAGCGGCAACCGTGGGGCGAGGTCGCCGTGAGGGTAACCCTCCAGCCCTGGTCGTCGCAGATGCGCTGAACCAGCGACAGGCCCAGTCCGAGGCCCTCACCGCGACGCTCGTCCCCGCGTACGAAGGGTCGGAACATGGCCTCGCGCTGCTCTTCCGGGATCCCCACACCGCTGTCCTCCACGCTGAAGCCATTGGGTTCCAGGCTCAGGCGGATGTAACCGCTGTCGGTGTAATGGGCAGCGTTGCGCAGCAGGTTGCCCATCACCGATTGCAGGAAGGTGGCGTTGTACAACACGGAACTGGCACTGACGCGGCCATCGAAGTACAAGGTCAGGCCTTTCTGCTCGATGGTGTCCCGCCAGACGCCAATCAGGTCATCGGCCACTTCACGCAAAGTCGCCTGCGACGCCACCGCGCCCTCGTCGCGCTGGGCGCGGGCGAGCATGAGGAAGGTCTTGACCAGCTCACGCATCTCTTCGGTGGCGCGGGCAATACGCTCTACCTGGCTACGCGACCGGCTGTCGAGCGCAGGGTTTTCCATCAACAATTCACAGGAAGTGGCCAGCACCATCAGCGGGGTGCGCAGTTCATGGCTGACGTCGCTGGTGAACAGACGTTCTCGGGTCAATGCGTCACGCAGCCGGCCCAAGGTATCATCGAAGGCCACGGCCAACTGGCCGACCTCATCCGCCGCGTAATCTGGCGCCAGCGGGGGGGCAAGGCCCAGCAACTGGTCGCGGTGACGAACCTGGCGCGCCAGGCGGATCACCGGGGCCATCACCCGCCGGGCGACCAGCCAGCCAAGCACCACCGCCAGCACCAGGCTGAGCACGAAACCAACCACGACCACGGCGAACAGCACTCGCTCGCGTTCCTCGAAATCGCTCTGGTCCTGCAGCAGCACGTAACGCCGTCCGTCGACGATCTCGACCATCGCATGGTAGGACAGCTGGTCTCGGAACACCTCGTGGAAGCCCACGTCGAGGTGACGCAAGTCCTTGGGCAGTTCGAAATCGTCTCGGCCACCGCTGAAGTAGAACAGCTGGTCGGGGCGCGGCCTGTGGCTCCAGTCGCTGACACTGTCCATACGCAGCAACCGTTGCAGGTCGCCCCCGAGGACCGAGGAGATCAAACGCTCTTCCACCAGGTGCACGGTGGCGACGATGCCGAACGCGAAAGCGCCGGCCACCAGCGCACTCATCAGCGCAAAAGCGATGATGATGCGTTGGGCAAGGCTTTGCTTAAACTCCATCGCGGCCCTCGGCGAGGCGATAGCCGACGCCATGGACTGTATGCAGCAACGGCTTTTCGAAAGGCTTGTCGATGACCTGGCGCAACTGGTGGACATGGCTGCGCAGGCTGTCGCTGTCCGGGCAGTCGTCGCCCCACAAGGCTTCTTCCAGCACTTCGCGGCGCAGCACGTGCGGGCTCTTCTGCATCAGCACCGCCAACAGCTTGAGACCGACTGGGTTGAGCTTGAGCAGGCGCCCTTGGCGGGTGACTTCCAGGGTGTCGAGGTCGTAACTCAAGTCGGCGACTTGCAGGGTGCGTCGCCCGCCGCCCTGGGCCCGGCGCAGCACCGCCTCGATGCGCGCGGCCAGTTCCGACAAGGCGAAGGGTTTGAGCAGGTAGTCGTCGGCACCGGAGCGGAAGCCCTGCAGGCGGTCGTCCAGTTGGTCGCGGGCGGTGAGCATGATCACCGGGGTATCGCGCCGCGCATCTTCACGCAGGCGTTTGCACAGGGTGTAGCCATCGATGCCTGGCAGCATGATGTCGAGCACGATCAGATCGTAATGTTCGGTAGCAGCCAGATGCAGCCCGGAGAGGCCGTCCTGGGCGCAGTCGACGGTGTAGCCTTTCATGCCGAGGTAGTCGGCGAGGTTGGCGAGGATATCGCGGTTGTCTTCAACCAAAAGAATGCGCATCGAGGTCTCCTGTGCGGCGCTTTCGCTGTGCGCGGCAGGCGCAGCTTAAGGCCATCGCTGGCCTGGCGCCAGCTTTGGGAAAATATCGGCCCGGCTGACGGATTTTTCACCGTTCCTTCACGAACACAGGATAGCGGGCAGCCCAGAATGGCTGCTCTTTTGTGTGCCTGGAGTTGTCATGCAGCAAGCTACCCCTCCCCGTCCGATCAATTTCTGGTTGTACCTGGGCATTCCGTTGGCCACCGCGCTGGCGCTGATCCTGCTCGAATTGACCTCGCTCGACATGGATGTGGCCAACCTGTTCTTCGACCCGGCGGCCGGTCAGTTCATCGGCCGCCATAGCTATCTGCTGGAAAACATTCTGCATGACAGGGTCAAGCAGGGTGTGATCCTGCTAGGTGTACTGGCGCTGGTGACCTTCGCCTTGAGTTTCTTCTGGAAGCGGCTTTTCGGCTGGCGCCGTGAGTTGGGCTGTCTGGTGCTGGCGCTGGGCCTTTCCACGGCGTTCGTCACGCCACTGAAAAAAGTGACCCAGGTGCAGTGCCCATGGAGCCTGACCCAGTTTGGCGGCAAGGAAACCTACAGCAAGCTGCTGGAAACGCGACCGGCCACCGACAAGCCTGGGCTGTGCTGGCCCGGTGGCCACGCCGCGACTGGTTTCTGCCTGTTCGGCCTGTTCTTCATGCTGCGCGACCGTCGCCCTCGCCTGGCTCGGGTGGCCTTGGCGGTGGCCTTCGTCGCCGGGTCGGTGCTGTCGATTGGCCGGATGATGCAAGGTGCGCACTTCCTGTCGCACAACGTGTGGACAGCCGTGTTCTGCTGGCTGATCGGCTTGGGATCGTATTACCTGGTCCTGTACCGACGGGGGATGGCAGTGGTGCCCGCGGTCGCACCGAAAACCGTGTAGGGAGCCGGCGTGCCGGCGATAGCCGCCACGCCGCTTGCGAACGCCCATGAAAAAGCCCCGACTCTCGCGAGCCGGGGCTTTTTCATGGTGCAGGGGGTAAGGCTGGCTTACATCATGCCGCCCATGCCACCCATGCCGCCCATGTCAGGCATGCCAGCAGCTGGCTTGTCTTCCGGCAGGTCAGCAACCATGGCTTCGGTGGTGATCATCAGACCGCCGATCGAAGCTGCAGCTTGCAGAGCCGAACGGGTGACCTTGGCTGGGTCCAGGATACCCATCTCGATCATGTCGCCGTATTCGCCAGTAGCAGCGTTGTAGCCGTAGTTGCCCGAACCTTGCTTAACCTTGTCAGCGACAACGCTTGGCTCGTCGCCGGCGTTGGCAGTGATCTGGCGCAGCGGCGCTTCGACCGAACGGCGCAGCAGCGCGATACCGACGTTCTGGTCTTCGTTGTCGCCCTTGAGGTCGGCAACGGCTTGCAGGGCGCGAACCAGCGCAACACCACCGCCAGGCACTACGCCTTCTTCGACGGCTGCACGGGTAGCGTGCAGGGCGTCTTCGACGCGGGCTTTCTTCTCTTTCATTTCAACTTCGGTGCCAGCACCGACCTTGATCACGGCAACACCGCCAGCCAGTTTGGCCAGACGCTCTTGCAGCTTCTCACGGTCGTAGTCCGAAGAGGTTTCTTCGATCTGGGCACGGATCTGCTTGACGCGTGCTTCGATGTCAGCGTCGGCGCCAGCGCCGTCGATGATGGTGGTGTTTTCCTTGGACAGGATGACGCGCTTGGCGTTACCCAGGTGCTCCAGGGTAGTGGTTTCCAGGGTCAGACCGATTTCTTCGGAGATGACCTGGCCGCCAGTCAGGGTGGCGATGTCCTGCAGCATGGCCTTGCGGCGGTCGCCGAAGCCAGGTGCCTTGACCGCAGCAACCTTGACGATACCGCGCATGTTGTTGACCACCAGGGTAGCCAGGGCTTCGCCTTCGACGTCTTCGGCAACGATCAGCAGAGGACGGCCGGCCTTGGCAACGGCTTCCAGAACTGGCAGCAGCTCGCGGATGTTGGAGATCTTCTTGTCGACCAGCAGCAGCAGCGGGCCTTCCAGCTCGGCAACCATGGTGTCTGGCTTGTTGACGAAGTACGGCGACAGGTAGCCACGGTCGAACTGCATGCCTTCTACGACGGACAGTTCGTTTTCCAGGCCCGAGCCTTCTTCAACGGTGATCACGCCTTCTTTGCCGACTTTTTCCATGGCTTCGGCGATGATTTCACCGATGGAGGTGTCGGAGTTGGCGGAGATGGTACCTACCTGGGCGATGGCCTTGGAGTCAGCGCATGGCTTGGACAGGTTCTTCAGCTCGGCGACGATGGCAGCGGTGGCCTTGTCGATGCCGCGCTTGAGGTCCATCGGGTTCATGCCGGCAGCGACGGCCTTCAGGCCTTCGTTGACGATGGCCTGAGCCAGAACGGTGGCGGTGGTGGTGCCGTCACCGGCAGCGTCGTTGGCCTTGGAAGCCACTTCTTTGACCAACTGGGCGCCCATGTTTTCGAAGGCGTCTTTCAGTTCGATTTCCTTGGCAACCGAAACACCGTCTTTGGTGATGGTCGGAGCGCCGAAGCTCTTGGCCAGGACAACGTTACGGCCTTTCGGGCCCAGGGTCGCTTTTACCGCGTCAGCCAGAACGTTGACGCCAACCAGCATTTTCTTACGGGCGGAATCGCCGAATTTTACGTCTTTAGCAGCCATGATCGTTTAATCCTTGAAATTCTTTGGAGTAACGGGAAGTCGGGGAAATTAGCCTTCAACGACGGCGAGGATTTCGTTCTCGCTCATCACCAGCAGGTCTTCGCCATCGACTTTCACGGTGTTGCTGCCCGAGTAAGGGCCGAAAACCACTTTGTCACCCACTTTGACGGCCAGTGCACGTACTTCGCCGTTGTCCAGGATGCGACCGGTGCCCACGGCGACAACTTCGCCGCGGTTTGGTTTTTCAGCGGCCGAACCCGGCAGGACGATACCGCCAGCGGTTTTCGATTCTTCTTCGCTGCGACGGATGACTACGCGGTCATGCAGAGGACGAAGCTTCATTGTCGATCTCTCCCAAATTGTGGTTTTCATCGGCCGGTGTCGACACCGGCGGGTTGATACGATCCGGCGTAGCCGGGAGTGGCCCGCTTGGAGCGAACCACCTGTGTAATGTCTGGTGTCACCACCAGAAACCTTGCGGTGACCACATACATGAGGCCGTCATATTCAATTACAAGGTTTGCCATGGAAAATTTTTTATCAGACCACCAGGTGACCCAGAAACCGGCGCCGCTGCGGTGCCCCTTTCACGACACAAGGCCGCTCCTGCGGACGATTGCCGGAGCGGCCCTGGTGTCGTGAAGGGGGCCAACAGCGACCCTGGATCTTATTTGTCGCGGCGCTCGTACTCACCCTCGATCACATTGGGGCGATGGCCTGCATCGTTGGGTCGAGCCTGGAACGGGTCATCCTGGAAGGCTCGCTGGCGCATGGCCTGGGCCTCGGCCCGCTCGCGCATCTTGCGCGCGGCCAGGTGGCGGGTGAAAGGCAGCAGGCACAAAAGGCCCAGCACGTCGCTGATGAAGCCAGGCAGCAACAGCAGGCCACCACCGACGGCCAGCATCAGGCCCTGGAACATGTCCTCAGCGGGCAGTTCGCCGCGCTGCAGGCTTTCACGGGCACGCAAGGCGGTGGCCAGACCGGCCACGCGAATGACCAGCACACCCAGTGCAGAACCGGCGATGATCAACAGCAACGCCGGGAAGAAACCGATCGCCGCGCTGACCTTGACGAAGACGAACAGCTCCAGCACGGGAAAAATCAGAAACAGCAGTAGAAAAGCACGCATCAAGTGTTCCTCGACGGAAGACAATCTCCCAGTAAGAACCTCAAATGGATGCGTTTGCTCGCCTTTTCAACCCTCGATTTCTGTCGCGACCGGCCATTGGTCGGCGCGAGCCAGCAACACCAAGGCTTCGCGGACTTGTGTCGGGGTGTTGCAAGTGCTGGGGAAAGGCAACCAGTGAACACCCTGCCCGATGCGCAAGTGCATGCCTTCGCTGTCGATGCCGACCATTTCCGGCGTCGCGCTGCGCGGCAGGCCGCTGAGCTCGACATAGTGGGCGATGGCGTTGGCATGATCGCTGTTCATGTGCGCGATCATGCTGGCCTCGGCCTTGCCCACGAACGGGTTGGCCAGGGTTATCTGGTCCAGCCAATGGATGGCGCCGAAGCCGCCGATGTAGCGATGGCGCACAGGCTGCAACACCCAGAAGTCGAAATCGTGGGCTTTATGGTAATTGGCGGCTTCGGGGAAGTAGCGGTAGTAGCGCTCGGCCGCAGCCTCGATCTCGGCCTCAGCCACCAGCTTGTGGGCCTGGGCCATGACCGTCAGGCGCCCAACGGCCTGCACGTCCTCGGCATCGCGTTCACCGACCAGCAGCGAGCACTTGGGGTCTTTCTGCAGGTTGTGGGTGTGCTGGGCGATGCGACTGATGAGGATCAACGGATTGCCCTGGGCGTCCAGGCAGTACGGTACCACCGAGCCAAAGGGATAGCCCGGCATGGACTTGGAATGGGTCGAGAGCACGCCGCGGTATTCCTTGAGCAGCAGTTCGCGGGCGGGACGAATGGCGTTGGTACTCACGAAGGGCACTCCTGGCGGTGATAGGGATGGGGGACAAGATAAGCACTATCGAAGCCGGGTGCCACAATCAGGCGAAGGAACGCCGCAGCCTACCAGGCGACGCCGAAGCCTGCGGTGTAGCGGGTCTTGTCCAGGTCACTTTCACGCGTGCCGCTGATGACGTCCTTTTCCGCCTTGAGGTTGAGCGAGGCCCATTCGGTCACCTTGTAACGAAGCCCCAGTTCGGCATCCAGCGAGTAGTTGGCCACGCCCCCCAGGGGCTTGCCGACCTCACCGTTGGTGAACAACTCGACCCGCTTGCCGATCAGGTAGCGGTTGTAGTCCCACTTCACCGTCGTGGAATAGAAGTTGTCCTTGCCGCCGTCGCGGTATTCGAAATCGGTGCGGTTGACCAGGGTGCTCAAGGAGAATGCACCCAACTCGTCGTCCCAGAACTGGTAACCCGGGCCCGTACCCACGGTCCGCTGGCGAGCCAGGTCTTCGATATGGTCGCGTTTGTATTCCAAACGCCCCTTCCAGAACCACTTCTCGGTGATGAAGCGGTCCAGTGCGTATTCGGCACTCCAGTTGTTGGTGGTGGTGACGTCGTCCTTGGTCTCGCGGTTGTACTCGCCTTCGGCATTGTGCCGCCAACGCCCATGGCGACCGGTGGTCTTGAAGCTGACGTCATAATCGTCGCTGTCGGACTCAGCGCGCTTGTAGTCCATGGCGACGTCGATGTTGCCTTTCCACAGAAGGTCCTCGACCACCGGCTTGGGCTTCATGATCTGCTCGATGCTGGCCAGGTCGACGGTCTTGGGTGCTTCGCCATTGGCCAGGGTGACCTTGCCAGGCTCGGCAGCCTTGAGCGACTTGGCCTTTTCACCGGTGTAGGCGTCTTGCTTGACCAGCAGCTCCTGATCACTTTCGAGGGTCTGGACCTGTTTCCAGTCCAGGGCAATGGAGCCGCCGTATGGCGTTTCGAGCAGCAGCTTGCCGCCGTCGAACACCTTGATCTTGCCACTGAGCCGGTCGCCGTTCTTCATCCACACGGTATCGGCGAACGCAGGAGCGGCGCACAGGGAAACGGCAAGCAGGCACAACACGAATCTAGAATGCATAAGCGGACTATGGGTTCGATTTGACGAAAAAAGCCGGGCATTATCCAGATACCCACGACCAGAGCAAGGACAGACACAGACCATGCCGATGAGTTCAACTCTCATTTACCCCGACCACTCATCCGGTTTCATCCGTAGCGCAGGGCAGCCCTGATGTCTGGCGAAAACGCGCCTGTCCAGGACAGCCCAGACGCCCGACGAACGGCACTCTATTCGGTGCTGGGACAGGTGCCTGCCGGCAAGGTCGTAAGCTACGGCCAACTGGCCGAGCTGGCAGGACTGGGACGCGCAGCGCGTTGGGTCGGACGCACATTGGGGCAACTGCCCGCCGACACTCGCCTGCCATGGCACCGTGTCTTGGGTTCGGGCGGCCGCCTGAGCTTGGCGCTGGGCACGCCTTCGGGCGATGAACAGCGCGCCCGACTGCGCGCGGAAGGTGTGAATGTGACCAATAATCGTGTGGATATGACGCGCCATGGCTGGCGCCCGATGGAGCACAGCGGTTAGAGTGCGCGCTTTGTTTTCGCAATTTTGAGGCAGATGTTGGCCCATGCCCCGTAAAACCTGGCGCGCTGCGCTCGCTGCCTATGCCAGCCCGTCAACCTTGGTGCTTTTGCTGCTCGGCTTCGCCGCCGGTCTGCCCTACATGCTGGTGTTCTCGACGCTGTCGGTGTGGTTGCGCGAAGCGGGTGTGGCCCGCGAGACCATTGGTTACGCCAGCCTGATCGGCCTGGCCTATGCCTTCAAGTGGGTCTGGTCGCCGCTGCTCGACCAATGGCGCCTGCCGTTGCTCGGTGGCCTTGGCCGCCGCCGCTCATGGCTGTTGCTGTCGCAGAGCCTGGTGGTCATCGGCCTGGTGGGCATGAGCCTGTGCGACCCACAGCAGCACCTGTCGTGGCTGATTGCACTGGCGGTGCTGGTGGCATTCGCCTCCGCCACCCAGGACATCGCCGTCGACGCCTATCGTCTGGAAATCGCCGACGACCAACGTCAGGCTGCCCTGGCCGCCAGCTACATGGCGGGTTACCGCGTCGCAGCGCTGCTGGCCACCGCGGGCGCGCTTTTCTTCGCCGAATGGTTCGGCTCCACGGGCTTCAGCTACCTGCACAAGGCCTGGGCTGGGACCTACATCCTGTTCGGCGTGATGATGCTTCCGGCAGTGTTCACCACCCTGGTGATGCGCGAACCTCCAGTCCCCCTGCGCACCCAGCTGTCTGCGGCACGCTACGGGCTGGTTCACCAGCTGGCGTCGGTGTTCGTGCTGATCATCCTGCTGGTGTCGGTACCCGCCAGTTTCACCCAGCTGTTCAACACCGACTGGGCCAGCGTGATCTTCGGTGATGCCACCCCGCTCGACCTGCTGCTGGAAGACCGTGCCTTCCTGCGCCTGATTCTCTACGTGCTGCTGACCTGGGCCTGCCTGTCGTCCCTGGGCCGCCGAGGCCTGGCGCCAGTGCTCACGCCGGTCAACGACTTCATCGCCCGTTATCGCTGGCAGGCCCTGTTGCTGCTTGGCCTGATCGCAACCTACCGCATGTCGGACACGGTCATGGGGGTGATGGCCAACGTGTTCTACATCGACATGGGCTTCACAAAGGACCAGATCGCCAGTGTCAGCAAGATCTTCGGCCTGATCATGACCCTGGTGGGCGCGGGGATCGGCGGCTTGCTGATCGTGCGATTCGGCATCCTGCCGATCCTGTTCATCGGTGGCGTGGCCTCGGCGGCAACCAACATCCTGTTCCTGATGCTGGCGGACATGGGGCCGAACCTCGAAATGCTGGTGGTCACCATCTCGCTGGACAACTTCAGCTCCGGCATGGCGACTTCGGCATTCGTCGCCTACCTGTCGAGCCTGACCAACCTCAAGTTCTCGGCCACCCAGTACGCCCTGCTGAGCTCGATCATGCTGTTGCTGCCACGCCTGATTGGCGGGTATTCCGGCGTGATGGTGGAGAAGTTCGGCTACCACGACTTCTTCCTGATCACTGCCTTGCTTGGGGTGCCGACGCTGATTCTGATCGCGCTGCAGTGGCATCAGGAAGTGGGGCGTGGCAAGCAGGTGCCGGCGGAGAATTCAGCGGCCGAACGGCCCTGAGGCGGGTACCGATTCAACGGATCCTATCGCCGGCAAGCCGGCTCCTGCCGGTGACCACCTGGCTGGCGATAGGGGCATGAGTATTACTGAGCGACCGCCCCTTCCCCAGGCCGTCCACCCACCACGAACCACAGCGGCCAAAGCGCCAGCGCCCCGGCTGCACCCGCGGCCAGGGCAAAGTGCAGCAGGCTGGCGCCCGCCCCGATCATCGCCAATACCGCCCCGCCCAGTCCCAGTAAAGCGATGGTGATCATCCCCAGCATCGCCGACACCAGCCCTTTGCTCTGCTCGCTGGCGAACAACGTCATGCGATACAGCACCGCATTGGCCACCCCCAGCCCCAGCGCATACAAGGACATGCCTGCGACCACGCTGGTCACGGTAGGCCAGTACCAGGTCGCCACGGCCATCAGGCACAGACCGGCCAGGTAAGGCCATAGCGCGCCCCGCACCAGTGCTGGCAGCGGGTAGCGGTCGGCGATGCGGTTGATGATCAGGTTACCCAGGATCAAACCGCCAAACACCGGCAACTGCCACAGGGCATACGCCATCGTGCTCAGCCCTTCGTCGTGGATCAGCAACACCGGCGACAGGCCAATCCAGCCGATCAGAGGCAGGCCGACAAGGCCAAGCGCGGCACTACCAGCGACGAAGCGGCGGTTACTCAGTAGTTGGGCGTAGCCCGCCAGCAACGGCAGCAAGTGGATCGGCGTGAACGCCAGGCGCGAGCCATCGCGACGCTCGACGCCCAGGGTTTCCGGCATCAACCGGTGCAACAGCACCCACGTCAGCACCGCACCAACCGCGAAGGCGACGAACAGGTAACGCCAGTCCAGCCATTGCAACAGCAGCGTGCCCACCAGCGGGCCGAGCAATGGCGACAGCAGGGCGATATTGGCCAACAGGGCCATCATCCGCACCGCATCCGCTTCGCTAAAGGCTTCGTTCAGGGCTGGATAACTGACCGTGACCACGAAGCCAAGGCCGATGCCCTGCAACAGGCGTAGCAGGTTGAACAGGCCAATGTCGTTCACCCAGAAGGTCGCCAGGCAAGCCACGCCGAAGAAGGCGCAACCGGCCAACAGCAGGGGGCGACGCCCGTAGCGGTCGGCCAATGGACCGATCAGCCACTGCAGGACCACACCACCGAGCAGGTAGAGGTTCAGGGCGTGAGGTATGTATTCGGGGCTGGCGTTCAAATGATCGACCACCACCGGCATGGCAGGCATGACCGCATCGCTGGCCAGGTAAGTCAGCAGCTCGAACAGGGCAAGGGTCAGGCCGAACAGCAGGGCCCTGAGGGGGGGGATGTACAACAATGGCTTCATGGTGGGTATCGGGTGGAAATAGCTTGGGCCAGCCTATATGCCAGAAACGGCGAGCTTTGGCTGTGAACAAGTGTAACGGTGGAAAAACAGAAACCGCCCCGCAGGTAGCAGCCATACGCTGTACCCGTCGGAGCGGCCTCGTGTCGCGAGTGGGCTGCACAGCAGCCCCTTGCACTGGTAGCTTACGACGCCACCGTCTCCTGCACCACGCGAATGACGCGCTGCGGGAACGGAATGTCGATACCCTCAGCCTTCAACCGGTCACGGGCATGCTCGTTGAGCATGAACATCACGTCCCAGTAATCGGCGGTCTTGGTCCACAGACGCAGGGACACCGTGATCGAGCTGTCACCCAGCGTCGCAACTACCGCCTGCGGCGCAGGGTCGGGCAGCACGCGAGGGTCTTGCGCCAGCTCCAGCAGCACATTACGCGCCTTCTGCAGGTCGGCCTCGTAGTCCACGCCGACATCGAACACCACCTTGCGGGTAGGCTGACGGTTGGTGTTGGTGATGATGCCATTGGACAGGCTGCCGTTGGGCATGATCACGGTCTTGTTGTCACCGGTACGCAGCACGGTGTGGAAGATCTGGATGCTGTCGACGGTGCCACTGACACCCTGAGCTTCGATCCAGTCGCCAATTCGGAATGGGCGGAACATCAGAATCAGCACGCCGCCGGCGAAGTTCGCCAGGCTACCTTGCAAGGCCAGGCCAATGGCCAGGCCAGCGGCACCGATAGCCGCAACGAACGAGGTGGTCTCGATGCCGATCATCGACGCCACGCTGACGACCAGCAGCACCTTGAGTACGATGTTGGCCAAGGTGCTGATGAAGCTTTGCAGCGCCACATCGGCCCGCAGCCCCACCAGTTTGCCCAGCCGCGCACTGAGCTTGTTGATCAACCACCAGCCGATGGCCAGGGTCAACAGCGCCAGCAAGAGGCGGCTGCCGTACTCCATGATCAAGGGAATCCAGGTCTGCGATTGGCGGACCAGCTGATCGACTTCAGCGTTCAAATCCATATTCATCTCCTGATGCCGAGCGGCAATTGCACAGTAAAACGGTCCGCGGAGCGTTCAGCGGCCGCAGGAACCGGTGGACATCAATACGCCACCAAGGTTCCTGCGCCGGACAGATCAATCGCGGAAGTTGTTGAACTGCAGCGGCATGTCGAATTCCTTGGTGCGCAGCAGGGCGATCGCTTCCTGCAGGTCGTCACGCTTCTTGCCGGTGACGCGTACCTGCTCGCCCTGGATGGCAGCCTGGACCTTCAGCTTGCCGTCCTTGATGGTAGCGACGATCTTCTTGGCCAAGTCTTTGTCGATACCTTCGCGGAACTTGGTTTCCTGCTTCATTTCCTTGCCCGAAGGATAGGCGTCCTTCACTTCCAGGCACTTTACGTCGATCTTGCGCTTGACCAGGGCCAGGCGCAGGATCTCGACCATCGCCTCAAGCTGGAACTCGGCTTCGGCGGTCAAAAGCACGGTCTGCTCCTTTTCCTTGAACTCGAAGCTGCCCTTGCCCTTGAGGTCGTAGCGACGGTCCAATTCCTTGATGGCGTTGTCGACAGCGTTCTGCACTTCGTGCTTGTCCAGTTCCGATACCACGTCGAACGAAGGCATGTTGTTCTCCAAAATAAAAGCGCGCTCGGCGTGAAGATGGAGCGCGCGGGGTTTGACGGTTAAAATGCGAGCTCATTATAACGGGTTGCGAAACGCAGATGAGCAGCACCTGGCATATTCTCGGCGCCGGCAGCCTCGGCAGCCTGTGGGCCTGCCGCCTGGCACGGGCAGGCAAGGCAGTACGGTTGATCCTGCGCGATGAGCGTCGCCTGAAGGCTTATCAGCAAGCCGGAGGGCTGACCCTGCTCGAGCAGGACCTCTCGAACCGTTACGCGATACCCGCCGAAACCGCTGCGGCCCACGGGCCGATCCACCGCCTGCTGGTCGCCTGCAAGGCGTATGACGCCGCGCCAGCCGTCGCTCACCTGGCGCCCAGGCTGGCCGAAGGCGCAGAAATCGTGCTGCTGCAAAATGGCCTGGGTAGCCAGGATGAGGTGGCCGACCAGGTCCCCCATGCCCGGTGCATCTTCGCCTCGAGCACCGAAGGCGCGTTCCGTGAGGATGATTGGCGGGTCCGCTTTGCCGGCCATGGTTTCAACTGGCTGGGCGACCCGGTCAACCCCAGCACGCCGGAATGGTTCGATGACCTGCATGAGGCGGGGATTCCCGCCGAATGGACGGTGGATATCCTTACCCGGCTGTGGCGCAAACTCGCGCTGAACTGCGCCATCAACCCGCTGACCGTGCTGCATGATTGTCACAACGGCGGGTTGCTGGGGCATCTGCCGGAAGTCGACGCCGTTTGCGCCGAGCTGGGCGCGCTGCTGTGCCATTGCGGTCAGCCCCAGGCAGCGGAAAACCTCGATGAAGAAGTACAGCGGGTGATCCTCGCCACCGCCGCCAACTACTCTTCCATGTATCAGGATGTGCGGGCCGGCCGACGTACCGAGGTGCATTACCTGCTCGGCCATGCATGCCGGGTCGCCACCCGTCATGGCGTAGCCCTGCCGCAGCTGGAACAGTTGCACCAGCGCCTGGTCGATAACCTGCAGGCCCGCGGCTTGCCCAGCGCCTGACGCTGGCCATTGAACCCGATACGGACATTGCCTTGCCCATGACCCTGCGCCAACGCCTGGAAAACCTCCCGGTAGGTCAGAAACTGCTGGCTGCCCTGCTGGTACTGCTGGTCACCATATTGCTGGTGGCCAACCTGACGTTCATCAGCGCCGCCTACTGGATCACCCAGGAGAGCATGGCGCCCCAGGCACTGCAGACCATCGGCCGGCTGGTGGCCAACCCCCAGCTGTCGACCCGCGCGGGCGATAGCCCGGAGTCGGCCAGCGCCCTGCTCAAGGAACTGGACAGCTACACCCCTCTGCGCGCCGCCGCGATCTACGGCGGTGACGGCCGCATGCTCGCGCAGCTCCAGCATGGCGACCCACTGACCTTGCCCAAGCGCTACCGCAATATCGACGGTTGGCGGCTGATGGAGTTTCGCAGTACGCAACTGATCCGCATCCCCCGGGACGCCAGTCCGCCAGCCCACCTGCTGCTGGTGGCCAGCAGCGAGCTACCGACCGCTTTCTACACCGGCACGCTCAGCGCCAGCCTGGCCATCCTGATATTCAGTATCCTGTTGTGGGTGGTCATCGCCAGACAGATCAAGCGGCTGATCACACAGCCGATCAACCAGCTCGAGGAACTCAGCCGCCAGGTCACCCGCGAAGAGAGCTACGCCCTGCGTGCCAAGCGGGGCAACGAGGACGAGATCGGCAGTCTGGCCGAAGCCTTTAACACCATGTTGTCGCGCATCGAGGCGCGAGAGCAGCAACTCAAGCGCGCCCGAGATGAATTCCAGACGGCCTATGACCAGGCCCAGGGTCTTGCCGAGGAAACCCGCCACACCAACCGTAAACTGGAACTGGAAGTTCAGGTACGCAGCAAGATCGAGAAAAAGCTCACCGGCTTCCAGAACTACCTCAACAGCATCATTGACTCGATGCCATCGGCCCTGATCGCCCTGGACGAGCAGCTCTACGTCACCCAATGGAACCATGAGGCCACGGTGCTCTCCGGCACGCCCCTGGACGAAGCACTGAACCAGCCGATCTTCATCGCCTTCGAGCCGCTCAAGCCCTTCCTGCCGCAGCTCAAGGAAAGCGTCGAGAAGCACCGCGTAGCCAAGATAGAGCGGGTCACCTGGCCCAAGGGGGACGACCTGCGCCATTACGCGTTGACGTTCTACCCGTTGATGGGCGGCGGCGGCCGCGGCGTGGTGATCCGCATCGACGACATCACTCAACGCCTGTCACTGGAAGAAATGATGGTGCAGTCGGAGAAGATGCTGTCGGTCGGCGGCCTGGCCGCAGGCATGGCCCATGAGATCAACAACCCGTTGGGCGCCATCCTGCACAACGTGCAGAACATCCGACGGCGCCTGTCGCCAGAGCTGCCCCGTAACCAGGAGCAAGCCAGCGAGCTGGGCATCGACCTGTCCAACGTCAATCGCTATCTGGAGAGCCGCGACGTTCCTCAGTTACTCGACGGCATCCAGCAGGCCGGCACGCGTGCGGCGAAGATCGTTACCCACATGCTCAGCTTCAGTCGCCGCAGCAATCGGCAACTGGCGCCGTGCGACCTGCCCGCCTTGATCGATCAGGCAGTGGACATCGCCAGCAACGACTTCGACCTCACCATCGGTTTCGACTTCAAAGGACAAGCCATCGTCCGCCAGTTCGACCCTGAGCTGGGGCCGGTCCCTTGCACCGCCAACGAGCTCGAACAGGTACTGCTCAACCTGCTGAAGAACGCCGCCCAGGCGATTCACCAGCGCCCGCAACCTTGCGAACCCGGACGCATCACGCTGCGTACCCGGCTCAATCCGCCTTGGGCGGAAATCCAAGTGGAAGACAACGGCATCGGCATGCCCGAAACAGTGCGCAAGCGCATGTTCGAGCCCTTCTTCACCACCAAGGAAGTGGGCCAGGGTACAGGCCTTGGGTTGTCGGTCTCTTATTTCATCATCACCAACAACCACAAAGGGCAGATGGAGGTGCAGTCCACGCCGGGCCAAGGCACCTGCTTCACTCTGCGCCTGCCCCTCGGCCAGCCGACCACGGCGGCGCCAGGCACAACGGAGGCATGACATGGGCTACCGCCTTTCAAAGATCTACACACGCACCGGCGACAAAGGCGAAACCGGCCTGGGCGACGGTCGTCGCGTCCCCAAGGACCATCCACGGATCGAGGCGATCGGCGAAGTGGACAGTCTTAACAGCCAGCTTGGGCTACTGCTGGCCGGCCTGGCCGAACAAGGGCTGGATGAAGTGAGCGAGGTGCTTGCGCCGTGCCAGCATCGGTTGTTCGACCTGGGTGGCGAGCTGGCAATGCCAAGTTACCAGGCGCTGGACCAGGCCGAGGTGGAGCGACTGGAAGCCGCCATCGACGTGTGGAACGAAGAGCTGGGGCCGTTGAAGAATTTCATTCTGCCCAGCGGCTCTGCTCTGGTGGCCCAGGCCCATGTGTGTCGGAGCCTGGCCCGCACTGCGGAACGCCGGTGTCAGCAGTTGAACGCCGTAGAACCGCTCGAAGGCGTGGGCCTGGCGTACATCAACCGGCTTTCCGATCTGCTGTTCGTGGCGGCCCGCATCATTGGGCGCCGCCAAGGAATCGCTGAGGTCTTGTGGCAGCCTGCAGGGAATACGCCAGACTGACGGTGGACCTTGTGTCGCGCAAGGGCCGCTCAGCGGCCCCGCCGTTCAGACCTCAGGCCAGAAGGCCCGGATCCCCGCAACGCCCTGTGCCCCGACGTCCCAGGCACGCTCGCGCTCACTGGGTCCAACCCCACCCAGCAAGAATACCGGTTGGTTGAAACCGGCAATCATCTGCCGCGCCGCATCCCAGCCCAGTGGCGCCGCCTCTGGATGGGTCTGGGTCGGCTGAACCGGCGACAGGGTGACGAAGTCCACGCCCATCCGTTCGGCCAACGCCAGTTCCTCTGCATTATGGCAGGACGCCGCCAGCCAACGCGCCGTCGGGAACGGTCGGCCCTTGGCCGCATACTTACGCAACTGCGCGGCGGTGAGGTGCCAACCAGCCGCGGGGAAGTCGCCCAGCCACTCCAGCGGCCCCTTGAGCATCAGTTGCGCCTTGCCAGCACAAAGGCCAACCGCGTCCACCGCCACATCCCGGTACTTGGGGTCGTACATGTCCGGTGCCCGCAGCTGGATCAGACGGATACCCGAGGCGACGGCCTTCTGGATGCCCTTGAGCATCTCGGGTACCTCAAGCCCGTCCGGGGTAATCAGATACTGATCCGGCAACCGCGCGGCAGCGACGATCGGCTTGTTGGCTTCCGGGAACGCGTACTGCCCAAGATCACGCGGGGCTACCCAGGCCAGCGGCTGCCCTTCGGCACCATGAGGTTCGCCGGTGAAGGCGTCGACTTCATGGACATCCAGCAACACCTGCTTGTCCGGGTAGTCATGGCTGACCTTGATCAGCGGTCGCGAACGGGTCACCTCGATGCCCAACTCCTCGCGCAACTCGCGGACCAGCGCCGACTCGACACCTTCGCCCTCCTCCACCTTGCCCCCAGGGAACTCCCACAGGCCACCCTGATGCTGGCTATCGGCACGCCGGGCGATAAGGATCCGGCCGTCACCACCGCGAATGACCGCTGCTACGACATGAATCCGTTTCACCCTTCACGCTCCGCGAGTCCTGCTTTCTGCCAGGCCTGGAAGGCCGGCCACTGGTAGAGGGTTTCGATGTAGGCCGCCGCATGCGCCGGCACATCGACTCGATAGGTACGCAGGCGTACGGCGACCGGCGCGAAGAAGGCATCGGCCAGGGTCGGCTTGCCGAACAGGAACGGGCCACTGTCCTTGGCCACCAGGCGGCACTCCGACCACAACGCGACGATACGATCGATGTCCACTTGCACCTCCAGCGGGATGCTCTCCAGGGCGGCGTCTCGGGACAAGTCGAAAGGCATGGCACTGCGCAAGGCGGTGAACCCGCTGTGCATCTGAGCGCAGGCCGAGCGGGCCTGCGCACGCGCTGCGATATCTGCAGGCCATAGCTGGGCAGCGGGGTGGCGTTCGTTGAGGTATTCGGCAATCGCCAGGGAATCGGCGATCACGCCGTGCTCGGTCTTGAGCAATGGCACCTTGCCGGTAGCGGAGTACTGAAGGATGCGCTGGCGGGTGTCTGGCTGGTTGAGTTTGATCAGCGTTTCTTCATAGTCCGCGCCAGCCAGCTCGAGGGCCAGGGCGCCACGTAGCGACCACGAAGAATAGCGTTTGTCGCCGATGATCAGGTGATAGCTCATGGGTCGGCTCCATTGAATGCGGGTGAGTGGCGGCTGCCTGGCAGGCTATCGCCGCGGTTCGGCACCACGGCAAGCCGGCTCCTGTGGACATTGCACCTGCAGGAGCTGACTTACCGGCGAACAGGACCTTGTATCAGGTACGGTATTCGGCGTTGATCTTCACGTACTCGTGGGACAGGTCGGTGGTCCAGATGGTTTCGCTGCACTGGCCACGGCCCAGCTCGATGCGAATGGTGATTTCCTCCTGGGCCATCACCTTGGCACCCTGGTCTTCGGTGTAACTTGGGCTGCGGCCGCCTTTGCTGGCAATGCAGACGTTGTCCAGGTACACGTCGATCAGGCTGACATCCAGTTCCGGCACACCGGCGCGGCCCACTGCAGCCAGAATACGGCCCCAGTTCGGGTCGGACGCGAACAGCGCGGTCTTGATCAGCGGCGAGTGGGCCACGGCGTAACCGACGTCCAGACACTCCTGGTGGTTGCCGCCGCCATTGACCTGAACGGTGACGAACTTGGTAGCGCCTTCGCCATCACGGACGATGGCCTGAGCCACTTCCATGCACACCTCGAACACCGCCTTTTTCAGGGCTTCGAACAGCGCACCGCTGGCTTGGGTGACCTCCGGCAGGTTGGCCTTGCCGGTGGCGATGAGCATGCAGCAATCGTTGGTCGAGGTGTCGCCGTCGATGGTGATGCGGTTGAACGACTTGTTGGCGCCATCGAGCATCAGGTCCTTGAGCACCGCCGGTGCGACCTTGGCGTCGGTGGCGATATAACCGAGCATGGTGGCCATGTTCGGACGGATCATGCCCGCGCCCTTGCTGATGCCGGTCACGGTGACGGTCACGCCATCGTGCTGGAACTGACGGCTGGCGCCTTTGGGCAGGGTGTCGGTGGTCATGATGCCGGTGGCGGCTTCAGCCCAGTTGTTTTCCGACAGGTTGTCCAGGGCGGCCTGCAGGGCGCCTTCGATCTTCTCTACCGGCAGCGGCTCACCGATGACACCGGTAGAGAACGGCAGTACCGATTCGGCAGGTACGCCGGCCAGTTCCGCCAGCTTGGCGCAGGTACGCTCGGCAGCGGCCAGACCAGGAGCGCCGGTACCGGCGTTGGCGTTGCCGGTGTTGGTCAGCAAGTAGCGCACGGTGCCCTGCACACGCTGCTTGGACAGGATCACCGGCGCTGCGCAGAAGGCATTGAGGGTGAACACACCTGCGACGCTGGAGCCTTCGGCACAGCGCATGACCACCACATCCTTGCGCCCGGGACGCTTGATGCCCGCGGATGCAATACCGAGTTCGAAACCCGGAACCGGGTGCAAGGTGGGCAAAGGACCAAGACCAACAGCCATTAGAGCGCTCCTAGAAATAGGGTTTGAGAACAATGTGTAGAGCGGGGCCGCTTGGCGCCCCCTTCGTGACACAAAGCCGCTCCCACCGGATACCACGCCGCTGATGAGCTGGGCGCAGTACCTGTGGGAGCGGCCTTGTGTCGCGATAGGGCCGCAGAGCGGCCCCTCAGGTCAGATCACTCGATCTGACCATGGCAATGCTTGAACTTCTTGCCCGAACCACACCAGCACGGCTCGTTGCGGCCCAGCTTCTGCTCGTTGCGCACCGGCGCGGCAGCCACGGCCACTTCGGCGCCCTCCTCGCTCTGCTGCTCGGCTTCAAGACCAGGGGCAGCGGCGTGCTGGAACTGCATGCGGCTGGCCAGCTCCTCGGCCTCGCGACGCAGACGGGCTTCCTCTTCGGCTGGATCTTCGCGACGCACCTGAACGTGGGACAGCACACGAATGGTGTCGCGCTTGATCGACTCGAGCAGTTCCTGGAACAGGGTGAACGATTCGCGCTTGTACTCCTGCTTCGGGTTCTTTTGCGCGTAACCACGCAGGTGAATACCGTGACGCAGGTGGTCCATGGTCGACAGGTGGTCTTTCCACAGGTCGTCCAGCACGCGCAGCAGGATCTGCTTCTCGAAGGTGCGCAGGGCCTCGATGCCGGCCTGGTCTTCCTTCTCGGTGTAGGCGCGGGTGATCTCGTTCAGCAGCTTCTCGCGCAGGGTCTCCTCGTAGAGGTGATCGTCCTCGTCGAGCCACTGCTGGATCGGCAGCTTCATGGCGAAATCGCTGGCCAGCGACGCTTCCAGACCGGCCACGTCCCACTGCTCAGGCAGCGACTGCGGTGGAATGTGCTGGCTGATGGTGGCATCCAGGACTTCCTTGCGGAACTCTTCGATGGTATCGCCAATGTTCTCGGCGGCCAGCAGGCTGTTGCGCATGTGGTAGATCACCTTGCGCTGCTCGTTGGCCACGTCGTCGTATTCGAGCAACTGCTTGCGGATGTCGAAGTTGCGGCCTTCGACCTTGCGCTGGGCTTTCTCGATGGCGTTGGTCACCATGCGGTGTTCGATAGCCTCGCCGGACTGCATGCCCAGGGCCTTCATGAAGTTCTTCACCCGGTCGGAGGCGAAGATACGCATCAGGCTGTCTTCCAGCGACAGGTAGAAGCGGCTCGAACCCGGGTCGCCCTGACGACCGGAACGGCCGCGCAGCTGGTTGTCGATACGGCGGGATTCGTGACGCTCGGAAGCGATGACGTGCAGGCCGCCAGCCTCGATCACTTGCTGGTGACGTTTCTGCCAATCCGCCTTGATCTGGGCGATCTGCTCGGCGGTCGGGTTCTCCAAGGCCGCCACTTCGGCCTCCCAGTTGCCGCCCAGCAGGATGTCGGTACCGCGACCGGCCATGTTGGTGGCGATGGTCAGCGCACCTGGCGCGCCGGCCTGGGCGATGATCTCGGCTTCCTTCTCGTGGTACTTGGCGTTCAGTACCTTGTGGTCGATACCTTCCTTCTTCAGAAGGTTCGACATGTGCTCGGACGTTTCGATGGTCGCGGTACCTACCAGTACCGGACGGCCATGACTCAGGCTCTCTTTGATGTCAGCGATGATCGCGGCATATTTTTCGTCCGCGGTCAGGTAGACCAGGTCGTTGAAGTCCTTGCGCGCCAGCGGCTTGTTAGGCGGAATGACCATCACGTTGAGGGCGTAGATCTGGGCGAATTCGAACGCTTCGGTATCGGCGGTACCGGTCATGCCGGACAGCTTGGTGTAGAGACGGAAGTAGTTCTGGAAGGTGGTCGAAGCCAGCGTCTGGCTTTCGGCCTGGATGTTCAGGTTTTCCTTCGCCTCGATGGCCTGGTGCAGGCCCTCGGACAGACGGCGGCCTGGCATGGTACGGCCGGTGTGCTCGTCGATCAGCAGGACCTGGCCGTCCTGGACGATGTACTCGACGTTGCGGTGGAACAGCTTGTGCGCACGCAGGCCGGCGTAGACGTGGGTCAGCAGGCCCAGGTTGTGCGCCGAGTAGAGGCTTTCGCCCTCGGCCAGCAGACCGGCCTGGGTCAGCATCTCTTCGATGTACTGGTGACCGGCCTCGTTGAGTTCGACCTGGCGGCTCTTCTCGTCGATGGTGAAGTGGCCTTCCTGGGTGACCTGACCTTCGACCTCTTCGATGTGCTGCTTCAAGCGCGGGATCAGGCGGTTGATCTCGATGTACAGCTTCGAGCTGTCTTCGGCCTGGCCAGAGATGATCAGCGGGGTACGGGCTTCGTCGATGAGGATCGAGTCGACTTCGTCGATCACGGCGAAGTTCAGTTCACGCTGGAACTTCTCTTCCTGGCTGAAGGCCATGTTGTCGCGCAGGTAGTCGAAACCGAATTCGTTGTTGGTGCCGTAGGTGATGTCGGCGGCGTAGGCGGCGCGCTTCTCTTCCGGCGGCTGGAAGGCCGATACGATGCCAACGGTCAGGCCGAGGAATTCGTACAGCGGACGCATCCAGTTGGCGTCACGGCGGGCCAGGTAGTCGTTGACGGTCACGACATGCACGCCCTTGCCGGACAATGCATTGAGATAGACGGCCAGGGTACCGACCAAGGTCTTGCCTTCGCCGGTGCGCATTTCTGCGATCATACCCTCGTGCAGGGTCATGCCGCCGATCAGCTGCACATCGAAGTGACGCATGCCCATGACTCGCTTGCCGGCCTCACGGGCAACGGCGAAGGCCTCGGGCAGCAATTGGTCCAGTGTCTCGCCTTTGGCCAGGCGCTCCTTGAACTCTGCGGTCTTGCCCCGCAGCTGCTCGTCGGAGAGGGCCACCATCTTCTCTTCGAGAGCATTGACGATGTTCACCGTCTTGAGCATGCGTTTGACTTCACGCTCGTTCTTGCTTCCAAAAAGTTTCTTTAACAAAGGCGCAAACATATCGGCAGGATCTTCCACACGTAGGGATGGAGGGCGGCCCCATGAGTCGCCCGTGCAGCCCTGAGGCCGCATGCGAACGAGCATTCTACCCGGAAACGATGGTGAGGAAAGTGGTGGATTTCCACGATGCTGGCACAGCGCTTTGGCGGGGGCGTTTCTAAGATAGGGTCATTTTCACTGAGTTCAACCCTTGTGTTCATGAAACGTATCGCGAATGACTCGTATCCCGCAGGGTCTGCACCGACGTATTGCCGGCCAGCCGGCGATGAGGCCAGCCAGGGTGTCGGAAATGTTAGACTGCCGATCTTGTAACCGCGTGCGTACCCCATGGCCTACAAACCCACTCCCGCCCAGCCGCCCTCTGCCCTGTTGCGCCAGAACCGCCCGCTGCGCTTGTTACTGAACCAGGCCGAGCGCCTGGAGCACTTGCAGCGCCTACTGGAAAGCCAGCTGCAACCAGCCGCCCGCGAGCACTGCCATGTGGCATCGTGGCGCGACGGCACGCTGTTACTGGTGGTGACCGACGGTCATTGGGCTACACGCCTGCGCTATCAGCAAAAGCGCCTGATGCGCCAGCTACAGGCCATGGAAGCGTTCGGCAACCTCTCCCGTATCCTGTTCAAGGTGCAGCCGCCGCTGGTGCCTGCCAAGCGTGGCGGACATGCCATCGAGCTGTCGAGCACGGCGGCCGAGAGCTTGCGTGACACCGCCGAGGGCATTGCTGACCCCAAGTTGCGCGCCGCACTGGAACGACTGGCCGCGCACGCCCGAGAGAAGTAGCCAGGCGCATCGCGAGCAAGGCTCGCTTCTACCGAAGATGCGCGCGATAACGTGCCAGGCGCCGAAGCGGTCGCGCGCGCATCCCGCAGGCATGACTGGCCCGAAACAGAGGTGGGAGCCCTTCCTCCCGACACCACACGATCCAGGCAATAAAAAGGCCACCCGAAGGTGGCCTCAATGAACTAGAGAGTGTTCGAACTTACACGGCCGCAACAGGGCGCATGTACGAGATCGGTGCCGTACTGGCATCTTCGAAAGTGACCACTTCCCAGGCATCTTTTTCAGCAATGAGCTTGCGCAGCAGCTGGTTGTTCAGCGCGTGTCCGGACTTGAAGCCCTTGAACTCGCCGATCAGGCTGTTGCCCAGCAGGTAAAGGTCGCCGATGGCATCGAGGATCTTGTGCTTGACGAATTCGTCTTCATAGCGAAGGCCGTCTTCGTTCAGCACGCCGTCTTCGTCGACAACGATGGCGTTCTCGACACTGCCGCCCAACGCGAGGTTGTGCTTGCGCAGGTACTCGATGTCACGCATGAAACCAAAGGTACGGGCGCGGCTGACTTCCTTCACGAACGACGTGCTGGAGAAGTCGACGCTGGCACTTTGGGTCCGGTTGCGCAGCACCGGGTGGTCGAAGTCGATCTCGAAGCTCACCTTGAACCCGTCGAACGGCAGGAAGGTAGCGCGCTTGTCGCCCTCCTCCACTGTCACTTCGCGCAGGATACGGATGAACTTCTTGGCTGCGTCCTGTTCTTCCAGGCCAGCAGACTGAATCAGGAATACGAAGGGACCGGCGCTGCCATCCATGATCGGCACTTCCGAGGCGGAGAGCTCGACGTAGGCGTTATCGATGCCCAGGCCCGCCATGGCGGAGAGCAGGTGCTCGACCGTATCGACCTTGACGTCACCGTTGACCAGCGTCGTCGACATGGTTGTCTCACCGACGTTGGCCGCGCGCGCCGGGATTTCGACCACAGGGTCGAGGTCGGCGCGACGGAAGACGATGCCGGTGTCAACAGGCGCAGGCTTGAGGGTCAGGTAGACCTTCTCCCCGGAGTGCAGACCGACACCTGTGGCACGGATGGTATTCTTCAGGGTGCGTTGTTTAATCATGGCATTGGCCGCTTCAGCGCAAATTGCGAACAGGTATCAACAAAGGCTGGGGATGATAACAGACCCGGCCTTTGCTGAACACCAATCACCCCTATACCCCTGATAAATTCCATTAATCAGCCTGACGACGCAGGAATGCCGGAATATCAAGGTAGTCCAGATCATCCTGTGGGTTGAGTTTAGCTGCCGCGGCGGCACCTGCATGGGCCTGGTTGCGCATCACGGTCGGACGCTCCAGGTCACGGTAGTTGACCGCTGGCTGCTCCTGACGCGCAGGCGCAGGGTTGGACGACTCGTATACCTGCTGGGCGGTCTGCAGGGTGTTGTCCACCACCTTGACCGGCTTCTCGATACGAGCGCCCAGGCCAGTGGCGACCACGGTGACGTGCAGCTCGTCGCGCATGTCCGGGTCGATAACGGTACCGACCTTGACCATCGCGTGGTCGGAGGCGAAGGCTTCGATGATGCTACCCACATCGGAGTACTCGCCCAGCGACAGGTCGGGACCTGCGGTGATGTTGACCAGGATACCGCGAGCGCCCTGCAGGTTGACGTCTTCGAGCAGCGGGTTGCGGATGGCTGCCTCGGTCGCCTCGCGAGCACGGTTCGGACCGCTGGCGCAGCCAGTGCCCATCATCGCCATGCCCATCTCGCCCATCACGGTACGCACGTCGGCGAAGTCGACGTTGATCATGCCCGGACGCTTGATGATGTCGGAAATACCGCGAACGGCGCCGGCCAGCACGTCGTCGGCCTTGGCGAAGGCAGACAGCAGGCTGGCATCCTTGCCCAGGATGGTCAGCAGTTTTTCGTTAGGGATGGTGATCAGCGAGTCAACGCTTTCCGCCAGCATACGGATGCCTTCATCGGCGATCTGCATGCGCTTGCGGCCCTCGAACGGGAACGGACGGGTCACCACGGCAACGGTGAGAATGCCCATTTCCTTGGCCACTTCGGCGATGATCGGCGCCGCACCGGTACCGGTACCACCACCCATGCCAGTGGTGATGAACACCATGTTGGTGCCCTGCAGCACCTCGGCGATACGCTCACGGTCTTCCAGCGCGGCCTGACGACCGACTTCCGGATTGGCACCGGCACCCAGGCCTTTGGTCACACCGGTACCCAGTTGCAGGATGGTGCGCGCGCCGATGTTTTTCAGCGCTTGAGCATCGGTGTTGGCGCAGATGAACTCGACGCCTTCGATGTTGCTCTTCACCATGTGGTTGACGGCGTTGCCGCCGCCACCGCCAACGCCGATCACCTTGATGACCGGACTTTGCGGGACGTTGTCTACGAGCTCGAACATTTTCCCTCTCCTTACAGTTCTCTAGTTGTCGCGCCTACCACTACTGCTTTGAAACTTAGAAGTTGCCCTGGACCCACCGCTTGAAGCGCTCAAGCACTGGGGCCTTCGGTTCATCGCCATAGCTGTTGCTGCTGCTGTTACCGGTCAGGGGCAAGTCCTCGGTCTGCTTCTGCAGGCCATAGGTGAGCAAGCCCACGCCAGTGGAATAGATCGGGTTGCGCACCACGTCGCTCAGTCCCCGAACGCTGTGCGGTACGCCAAGGCGTACCGGCATGTGGAAGATTTCTTCGGCCAGTTCCACGGCACCTTCCATCTTCGCGGTGCCACCGGTAAGGACGATGCCGGCTGGCACCAGGTCCTCGTAGCCGCTGCGACGCAGCTCGGCCTGGATCAGGGTGAAGAGCTCGTCGTAACGCGGCTCCACCACCTCGGCCAGGGCCTGACGCGACAGCTCGCGCGGAGGACGGTCGCCCACGCTTGGCACCTTGATGGTCTCGCCAGCGCCGGCCAGCTTGGCCAGGGCGCAGGCGTAACGGATCTTGATTTCCTCGGCGTACTGGGTGGGCGTGCGCAGGGCCATGGCGATGTCGTTGGTCACCTGGTCGCCCGCGATCGGGATCACCGCGGTGTGGCGGATGGCGCCTTCGGTGAAGATGGCGATATCGGTCGTGCCACCACCGATGTCTACCAGGCACACGCCCAGCTCTTTCTCGTCGTCGGTCAGCACCGAGTAGGCCGAGGCCAGTTGCTCGAGGATGATGTCGTCAATTTCCAGGCCACAGCGGCGCACGCACTTCTCGATGTTCTGTGCCGCATTGACTGCGCAGGTGACCACGTGGACCTTGGCTTCCAGACGAACGCCGGACATGCCCAGCGGCTCGCGCACGCCTTCCTGGTTATCGATCACGTAGTCCTGCGGCAGGGTGTGCAGCACGCGCTGATCGGCCGGAATGGCCACGGCCTGGGCAGCGTCGAGTACCCGCTCAAGGTCGGCGAGACTCACTTCGCGATCGCGAATGGCGACGATACCGTGGGAGTTCAGGCTGCGGATATGGTTGCCGGCCACGCCGACGAATGCGGAGTGGATGCGGCAACCGGCCATCAGCTGCGCTTCTTCCACCGCGCGCTGGATCGACTGCACGGTGGACTCGATGTTCACCACCACGCCTTTCTTCAGGCCACGGGACGGATGGGTGCCGATACCCACGATTTCCAGGGTGCCGTCTTCGGCCACTTCACCCACCAGCGCCACCACCTTGGAGGTGCCGATGTCCAGCCCGACGATCATTTTGCCGCTATGCGCGTTTGCCATGGTCCTGCCTCTCTCTAATTCTTCGCAACGGCGGGTTGGGCCGTCGTCGGTGCAATCGGTTCCCGCCAACCAACGGCAAGTCCGTTGGAATAACGCAGATCAATGCGGGCGATGTTGGTGATCTGCTCTTTGAGTGTCTTGTCGTAAATGGCAATGAAACGGCGCATCTTCTCCACCAGGTGATCGCGCCCCAACAGCAGCTCGACACCCGACCCGGCGCTACCCGCGCCTGTGGTCAGGAACCAGCTGCCCCGCTCGCGCAGCTCCAGGCGAGCGATGGAAAAGCCCAGGGGGCGCAGCATCTGGCTCAATACCTGATACTGCTGCATGACTTGTTGCTGAGCGCGCTGCGGCCCGAACAGCTGCGGCAGGTGCTCGTAGTTGGCCAACTCGCGCGGGGTGAAGGCCTGGCCTTGGTTGTTGAGCAAGGCTTCGTCCCCCCAGCGCGCAACCGGCAACTGTTCCTCAAGGCGAATCACCACCTCGTCCGGCCATACCCGGCGAACCTCGGCATGGGCGATCCATGGCATCTGCTCGAGCTCTGCGCGCATCGCCGTCAGGTCGACGCTGAAGAAGCTCGACGCCACGTACGGCGCGATCCGTTGCTGCACCGCCTGCTGGCTGATGTAGCTCAGGTCGCCTTGTACGGCGATCTTGGTGATCGGCCGGTCGGCGTAAGGCATGAGGCGAATGGCGCCTTCGTAGGCACCAAAGCCCGCCGCCACCAGCAGCACGGGCCACAGCAGGCGCTTGAGACCACCGAGGCTTGGCCGAGGCAGGCGCGCCGATACGGGCTCGTCGGCCACCAGTCGGCTGGCACCACGCGGCACCGGCTTGCTACGGCCGGTAACGGGTTGCTGCTGACGTATCATCGCGCCTTGCATGGCTCTTAACCTCGCGTCACGACGCTTTCAGCCAGGATCGCCAGCACCAGTTGCTGGAAGTCCAGGCCGGCCGCGCGCGCCGCCATGGGCACCAGGCTATGGTCGGTCATGCCGGGTGCGGTGTTGACTTCGAGCAGCCAGAACCGGCCCTGCTCGTCCTGCATCACGTCCAGCCGCCCCCAGCCTTCGATGCCGATGGCATCGCAGGCGCGCGCGGTCAGGTCGATCAGTTCCTTTTCCTTGGCACTGTCCAGGCCGCACGGAATGCGGTACTGGGTGTCATTGGCAATGTACTTGGCGTCGTAGTCGTAGAACACGTGCGGGGTGCCCAGCGCAATCGGAGGCAGCACCTGGCCGCGCAACACTGCGATGGTGAACTCCGGGCCGTGAATCCATTGCTCGACCAGAACTTGCGAATCGTACTTGGCGGCGTCCTTCCAGGCGGCGACCAGCTCTTGCACGCTGTTCACCTTCGCCATGCCGATACTTGAACCTTCATGGGCCGGTTTGACGATCAACGGGAAGCCCAGTTCCGCACCGGCGGCAACACAATCGCTCTCGCTGGCCAGCACGGCGTGGCGCGGGGTCGGAATGCCCAGGCTCTGCCACACCTGCTTGGTGCGCAGCTTGTCCATGGCCAGGGCAGACGCCAGGATCCCGCTACCGGTGTAAGGGATGCCCAGGCACTCGAGCAGGCCTTGCATGCTGCCGTCTTCACCGCCACGGCCGTGGAGAATGATGAAGGCGCGGTCGATCTTCTCGCTCTGCAGGCGGGCCAGCAGGTCATCACCCACATCGATGCCTACCACGTCCACACCGGCAGTGGTCAGCGCATCGATCACGGCGGCGCCAGACTTCAGCGACACCTCGCGCTCGGCACTCTTGCCGCCGTACAGCACGGCGACACGACCGAATGCCTTGACGTCGAGGGTGGAATGCAGCTTGTCGTAGGCGCTGGTCATTTCGACTTCTCCTGCTTGGCGCCAGCGAACAGCGGGCTTTTCATCAATTGCGGGGCCAGACCGCCGACATCACCGGCACCCTGGCACAGCAGGATGTCGCCGGCGCGCAGCAGCGGCTGGACCAACGGCGCGAGTTCCACGCCACGTTCGATATAGATGGGGTCGAGCTTGCCGCGCTGACGGATGCTGTGGCAGAGCTGACGGCTGTCGGCACCCGGAATCGGCTCTTCGCCGGCCGGGTAGACTTCCATCAACAGCAGCACGTTGGCGTCGCCGAGCACCTGCACGAAGTCGTCGTACAGGTCACGGGTACGGCTGTAGCGGTGCGGCTGGTAGACGATCACCAGTCGACGGCTTGGCCAGCCGCCACGTACGGCCTTGATGACCGCAGCCACTTCGGTCGGGTGGTGACCGTAGTCGTCGACCAGCATCACGCTGCCGCCTTCGACTGGCAGCTCGCCGTAGACTTGGAAGCGCCGCCCCACGCCCTGGAAGCCGGACAAGCCCTGGACGATGGCTTCGTCGCTGATGCCTTCGTCAGTGGCGATGGCGATGGTGGCCAAGGCGTTCAACACGTTGTGGTTACCGGGCATGTTCACCGACACATCCAGCGGCTCGCGGTCGCGGCGCAGCACGGTGAAGTGGGTCTGCATGCCCTGCTGGCGCACGTTGATGGCGCGCACGTCGGCCTCTTCGCTGAAACCGTAGGTGACCGTCGGGCGCTTGACCTGCGGCAGGATCTCGCGCACTACCGGGTCGTCCAGGCACATCACGGCCAGGCCGTAGAACGGCAGGTTGTGCAGGAACTCCACGAAGGTTTTCTTCAGCTTGTTGAAGTCGCCTTCATAGGTGGCCATGTGGTCGGCGTCGATGTTGGTGACTACCGCGACCATCGGCTGCAGGTGCAGGAAGCTGGCATCGCTTTCATCGGCTTCGGCGATCAGGTAACGGCTGGTGCCCAACTGCGCGTTGGTCCCGGCCGCCGTCAGGCGCCCGCCGATGACGAAGGTCGGGTCCAGGCCACCCGCGGCGAACACCGAGGCCAGCAGACTGGTGGTGGTGGTCTTGCCGTGGGTACCGGCAACCGCTACGCCGTGGCGATAGCGCATCAGCTCGGCAAGCATCTCAGCGCGCGGCACCACTGGAATGCGGCGCTCCAGTGCGGTGGCGACTTCCGGGTTGGCCGGATTGATGGCGCTGGACACGACCAGCACGTCGGCATTGGCGGCGTTCTCGGCACGGTGGCCGACGAAGATCTGGGCACCGAACGATTCCAGGCGCTCGGTAACTGGCGAGGCCTTCAGGTCGGAACCGGACACCTGGTAGCCCAGGTTGAGCAGCACTTCGGCAATACCGCACATGCCCACACCGCCGATACCGACGAAGTGAATACGGTTGATCCGACCCATTTTCGGCTGGGGCATGGCTTTCTGGCTTTCAACCATGTGCCACCTCCAGGCAGATGTCGACCACGGTGCTGGTTGCAGCAGGTTTGGCCAGGCTCCGTGCGGTGCTGGCCATGGTGTTGAGTTTCTCGGGTTGCATCAGCACCTCGTTCAGGCGTTCAGCGAGCTGCGCTGCGCCAGTTGTCGCTTGTGGCATCAGGAAGGCCGCGCCTTCCCGAGACAGGTATTGGGCGTTATGGGTCTGGTGATCGTCGATGGCATGGGGCAAGGGCACCAGCATCGAAGGCAGGCCAGCCGCCGCGAGTTCGCTGACGGTCAGGGCACCGGCCCGGCAGACCACGATATCGGCCCAGGCATAGGCTTGGGCCATGTCCTTGATGAACGGTTCGACCTGAGCCTGGACCCCAGCCTCGCGGTAACGCTCGGCGGTGATCGGCGCGTGCTGCTTGCCGGCCTGGTGGAATACCTCGGGCCGCAGGTTCGCGGGCACCTCGGACAGGGCCTTAGGCAACAATTTGTTCAAGGGTTCCGCACCCAGGCTGCCCCCCATGACCAACAGGCGGGCCCGGCGCTCGGCCAAAGGCGCACGCTGAGCGTCCATGAACAGCTCAGGGCGCACGGGGTTACCCGTGGTGCGACGTTTGTCGCTGGCCTCGAAGGTGTTCGGAAACGCTTCGCAAACGCGTGCCGACAGCGGTACCAGCAGGCGGTTGGCAGTGCCGGCGCGGGCGTTCTGCTCGTGAATGACCAGCGGTATGCCGCACAGACGCGCAGCGACACCGCCCGGGCCGGTCACGTAGCCGCCGAAGCCCAGCACGCATACCGGCTTGAGCTGCCGAATGATACGGCGTGCCTGAAGCACAGCCTTGACCAACGTGAACGGTGCCTTGAGCAACGACAGCTTGCCCTTGCCGCGCAGGCCGCTGACCTGGATCAGGTGCAGTGGCAGACCGGCCTGTGGCACCAGTTCGTTTTCGATGCCGCGCGGCGTGCCCAGCCAGTGCACGCTGTAACCGCGAGCCTGGAATTCACGGGCGCAGGCCAGGGCCGGGAATACATGCCCGCCGGTGCCGCCCGCCATGATCAGTACGTTTTTGCCGTTAGCGGCCATGGCTGGTCTCCTCGGCAAAATCGCTTTCCTTGAATTCATGTTCCTCGCTACCCAGGTGCGTGCGGCTTTCCCACTCGATGCGCAGCAACAACCCCACGCAGGCGCAGCAGATCACCAGCGAGCTGCCTCCGTAGCTGAGGAACGGCAAGGTGAGGCCCTTGGTCGGCAACAGACCGACGTTCACCCCGATATTGATCAGGAACTGGCCGATCCACAGGAAGGCCAGACCGAACGCCATGTAGGCGGCGAAGAACTGCTTGGCTTTCTCGGCCCACAAGCCGATGTAGAGGGCGCGCACGGTGACGAACACGAACAGAGCGATGGTCGCCAGCGAACCGACGACGCCCAGCTCCTCGGCCAGGACCGAGAACACGAAGTCGGTATGCGCTTCGGGCAGGTAGAACTGCTTCTGCACGCTGTTGCCCAGCCCCACGCCCAGCCACTCGCCACGGCCGAAGGCGATCAGCGCCTGGGTCAACTGGTAGCCGGAACCGAACTGATCGGACCACGGATCGGTGAAGGTGATCAGACGGGCCATCCGGTACGGCTGTGCCTGCACCAGCACGAACACCGCCACTACCGCCAGCACCACCATCAAGCTGAAACGGAACAGCCCCACCCCGCCGAGGAACAGCATGGCCGCCGCTGCGCCCATCATGACCACGGTGGCGCCGAAGTCCGGCTCCATCAGCAGCAGCGCGGCCATGGGCAGCAGGACGATGAAGGGCTTGAAGAAGCCCATCCAGGTCTCGCGCACCTCGGTCTGCCGCCTTACCAGGTAGCCGGCCAGGTAGATGACCACGAACACCTTGGCGATTTCCGAAGGCTGGACGTTGAAGAAACTGAAGCCGATCCAGCGCATGGAACCGTTCACTTCGCGACCGATACCTGGCACCAGCACCAGTACCAGCAGGCCGAAGGCGCCAAGCAGCATCATGAAGCCCATGCGTTGCCAGGTAGCGATAGGCACCATCATGGTCGCCCCACACGCCACCAGCCCCAGGACCACGTAAACCAGGTGGCGGAACATGTGATAAAGCGGATTGCCGGACTGCACCGCAGCCACTTCCGAGGAAGCCGAGGTGATCATCACCAGGCCCAGGCCGAGCAGCGCCAGGCACCCGGCCAGCAGCGGGAAATCGAGGTCGATGCCACGTCCGCTGATCAGCGGCGACGGGTATGGCTTGAGGATGCCGAAGATCATGCAAGCCCTCCCGCCGCCTGGGCGAACAGGCGCCCGCGCTCTTCGAAGTTCTTGAACATATCGAGGCTGGCGCAGGCAGGCGACAGCAAGACGGCGTCACCGGACCGGGCCAGTTCGGCACATTGTTGCACGGCCTCGTCCAGCGTCTTGACCCGCACCAACTGCACGCCATCACCCAAAGCCTCGGCCAAGCGCTCGGCATCACGGCCCAGCAGCACCACGGCGCGGCAGTACTGCGCTACCGGTTCGCGCAGGGCAGAGAAATCGGCACCCTTGCCGTCGCCACCCGCGATCAGCACCAGCTTGCCGTCGATGTCGGCCCCCAGGCCCTCGATGGCCGCCAGGGCCGCCCCCACGTTCGTGGCCTTGGAATCGTCGTACCAGTTCACCCCGTTGCGCTCGCGTACCCATTGGCAGCGGTGGGCCAGGCCACCAAATTCACGCAGGGCTTCGAGCATGGGCTCGAACGGCAGGCCAGCAGCATGGCCAAGGGCCAGGGCAGCCAGGGCATTGCTCTGGTTGTGCGATCCACGGACCTTCAGCTCGCGCACCGGCATCAAGGCCTGGAACTCGAAGGCCAGGTATTTCTCGCCGTCGACTTCGCGCAGGCCAAATGCCTTGAAGTCAGGCGCATTGAGACCGAACGTCCAGCAGGGGCGACCTTCGATCGGCAGCGGGCGGCTCAGCGCATCCTGGCGGTTTACCACGACCTGACGGGCGCCGCGGAAAATACGGTGCTTGGCCAAGTGATAGGCCGGCAGCCCGCTGTAGCGGTCCATGTGGTCTTCGCTGATGTTCAGTACCGTGGCCACTTCGGCGTTGAGCTGGTCGGTGGTTTCCAGCTGGAAGCTCGACAACTCCAGGACGTACAGCTCGACATCATCAGCGAGCAGATCCAGCGCCGGCGTGCCGAGGTTGCCGCCTACTGCCACTCGCTTTCCTGCCTTGGCCGCCATCTCGCCGACCAGGGTAGTCACGGTGCTCTTGGCGTTGGAACCACTGATCGCGACGATCGGCGCCTTGGCGTGGCGAGCGAACAGCTCGATGTCACCCGACAATTTCACGCCACGCGCGGCCGCCTGCTGCAGCGCCGGGGTCGACAGCGCAAGACCTGGGCTCACATACAACTCGTTGGCGCGGCACAGGAAGTCCACGTCCAGCTCGCCACAGCGCACTTCCACCTGCGGGTACTCACGGCGCAGGGTTTCCAGTTCCGGTGGTTGCTCGCGGGTGTCGGCGACCGCAAAGGCAATGCCCTGGTTCGCCAGGAAGCGAACCAGGGACATGCCGCTCTTGCCGAGGCCGACAACGATGCGGAATTGGTCGGAAGCGATCAGTGACACGCTCATCTACCTCAGTTTCAGGGTTGCAAGGCCGATCAGCACCAGAATCACGGTGATGATCCAGAAACGGACGATCACCCGCGGTTCGGGCCAACCCTTGAGTTCAAAGTGGTGGTGGATCGGTGCCATGCGGAACACGCGCTTGCCCGTGAGCTTGAAGGAGGCGACCTGAATCACCACCGACAAGGTCTCCATGACAAACACGCCGCCCATGATGAACAGCACGATTTCCTGACGCACGATCACGGCGATGGTACCCAGCGCGGCCCCCAGTGCCAGTGCGCCAACGTCGCCCATGAAGACCTGGGCCGGATACGTGTTGAACCAAAGGAAGCCCAGGCCCGCACCGATCAGCGCGCCGCAGAACACGATCAGCTCGCCCGAGCCCGGCACGTACGGGATCAACAGGTATTCGGCGAATTTCACGTTACCCGACAGGTAGCAGAAGATACCCAGGGCACCGCCCACCATCACGGTCGGCATGATGGCCAGGCCATCCAGGCCGTCGGTCAGGTTGACCGCGTTGCTGGAGCCGACGATCACGAAGTACGTCAGCACAACGAAGCCGATACCCAGCGGGATGGTGACATCCTTGAGGAATGGCACGATAAGGGTGGTCTCGATGCTGGTCGGAGCGGTCTTGTACAAGAAGACCGCGGCTCCCAGGCCGAACACCGACTGCCAGAAATACTTCCAGCGACTCGGCAAGCCGCGGGAGTTCTTCTCGATCACCTTGCGGTAGTCGTCGACCCAACCGATGGCACCGAACAGCAGGGTGACGATCAGCACGACCCACACATAACGATTGCTCAAGTCGGCCCACAACAGGGTGCTGACGCCGATGGCGGACAGGATCAAGGCACCGCCCATGGTCGGGGTGCCGGACTTGGACAGGTGCGATTGCGGGCCGTCGTTACGGACAGCCTGACCGATCTGGCGAATCTGCAAGGTGCGGATCATCCACGGACCCAGCCACAGCGCCAGGGACAACGCGGTCAGTACACCGAGAATCCCGCGCAGGGACAAGTACTGAAAGACTGCGAAGCCTTTGTGGAACTGTTGCAGATACTCAGCCAACAGCAGCAGCATTAATGTTTCTCCCCGCTGGCACCGCACAAAGCCGCCACGACGTTTTCCATCGCAGCGCTGCGCGAGCCCTTGATCAAGATTGTGGTGTCGCTGGCCGTCTCGCCGCGAACGGCGTCGATCAGCTCAGCTTGCGTTGCGAAGTGACGGCCATTGGCGCCGAACGCTTTGACCGCGTGTGTCATGTTGGTTCCCACCGCATACAAGGCATCGACCTTGCCGCGCGCGTAGTCGCCCACCTGACGGTGACCTTCCTCGGCCCATTGGCCCAATTCGCCGATATCCCCAAGCACCAGAACGGTGCGCCCGGAAAAGCCGGCGAGTATATCAATGGCCGCGCACATGGAGGTGGGATTTGCGTTGTAGCTATCGTCGATGACGCGCACGCCGTTCGGCGCAATCTGCGCCACAGTCCGGCCCTTGACCGGCTGCACGGCGCCCAGCCCGACGGCGATGCCGTGCAGGCTCAGACCAACGGCATGTGCCGCGGCCGCGGCCGCGAGGGCGTTGCTGACGTTGTGTGTGCCGAGCAGGTTGAGCTGCACTGGCACGCTGCCATCTGGCCCCACCAGGGTGAAGGACGGGCAACCCCGGGCATCACGCCCGATATCCCTGGCATGGAAGTCCGCCTGCGGGTTGTCCAGGGCGAAGCTCAGGACCCGATGAGTGCCGGCACGCTTGCGCCAGATCTCGAAGGCCTTGTCTGCCAGGTTGAGGATGGCGGTGCCGCCCTCGCCCAGCCCTTCGAGGATTTCACCCTTGGCCTCGACGATTTTCTCCGGCCCACCGAACTCACCCACGTGGGCAGTACCGGCATTGTTGATGATGACCACCTGTGGCTGGGTGAGGCCCACGGTGTAACGGATTTCGCCAATGCGCGACGCGCCCAGCTCGATGACGGCGGCGCTGTGCTCGGGGGCGATTTCCAGCAGTGTCAGCGGCGCGCCCAAGTCGTTGTTCAGGTTGCCACGGGTCGCATGTACCACCCCACGCGTACGCAGGATAGCCGCCAGCATTTCCTTGACCGTGGTCTTGCCACTGGAACCGGTGATCGCCACGACCGGCTTGTCGAACTCGGCGCGGTTCAATGCACCCAACTGTCCCAGGGCCAGCCGGGCATCGGCCACGACCAGTTGGGGGAGTTCGACATCGGCGATTTCGCGCTCGACCAAGGCAGCAACCGCGCCCTTGGCTTTTACATCAGCCAGGTAGTCGTGGCCGTCGAAACGCGGCCCCGTCAAGGCAACGAACAGTTGGCCGGCGCTGACGCTGCGGCTGTCGATGCTGACACCGTTGAAGCTGGCATCGGTACCCACCAACCGCGCATTCAGTGCAGTGGTCAGGTGGCTGAGTATCATGGGTTTAAGCATGCGGAGCCTCCCAGGCTGCAAGTGCCTTCTCGGCTTCGACCAGGTCGGAGAAATCGTGGCGCTGGCCGTTGATCTCCTGGTAGTCCTCGTGCCCCTTGCCGGCCAGGACGATCACGTCATCGGCGGCGGCAGTTGCGATCAGGTGCGCGATGGCTTCACCGCGACCGGCGACGAATTCGGCGGCGTCCGGCTTGCTGAAACCGGGGCGAATATCGTCGAAGATGCGCAGGGGGTCTTCGGTACGCGGGTTGTCGTCAGTGACCAGCACGCGGTCGGCCAGGCGCTCGGCCACGTCGGCCATCAACGGGCGCTTACCGCGATCACGGTCGCCACCACAACCGAACAGGCATAGCAGCTTGCCGTGAGCATGCGGACGCAGGGCCTCGAGGACCTTCTCCAGCGCATCCGGGGTGTGGGCGTAATCGACCACCACCAGCGGCTTGTCACCGCCACCCAGGCGCTGCATGCGACCGACTGGCCCGTGCAAGTCAGGGGTGACCTTGAGAATCTCGTCAAGCGAGTACTCGAGCGCCAACAGCGTGGCAACAGCGGCGAGCATGTTACTCAGGTTGAAGCGGCCCAGCAGCTGGCTGCGCAGGATACGTTCGCCCTGGGCAGTGACCAGTGTGGCGCGCACGCCATCATCATCGAAATGCGCTTCGCGGCAGAACAGCGAAGCGTCCGGGTTTTCCAGGCTGTAACTGAGCAGCCGGGTCTCGACATGGTCGACACTCGGGCGGCGGGCATAGTCTTCGGCCAGGCGTCGACCGAAATCATCATCCAGATTGACCACCTGGCAACGCAGGCTGGGCCATGCGAACAACTTGGCCTTGGCGGCCTCGTATGCCTCCATGCTGCCGTGGTAATCCAGATGGTCGCGGGACAGGTTGGTCATGACCGCGATGTCGAATTCCAGCGCAGCGACACGCCCCTGCTCCAACGCATGGGAGGACACCTCCATGGCCACGGCCTTGGCGCCACCCTTCTTGAGATCGTTAAGGGTCGACTGCACGGCAATCGGATCTGGCGTGGTCAGCCGACCGCTCTGCAACTCGCCATAGAAACCAGTACCCAGGGTGCCGATCAGGCCGCAACGCTGGCCAAGCAGATCGAGCGCCTGGGCTACCAATTGGGTGACACTGGTCTTGCCGTTGGTGCCGGTAACACCCACCAGGTTCAACTGGCGGCTGGGTTCACCATAGAAGTGCCCAGCAATCTTGGACAACTGGGCAACCAGGCCCTTGACCGGGATCAGCGGCACGTCGGTCAGCGGCAGCACATTGGCGCCACGCTCTTCATAAGCCACTGCGGCAGCGCCACGGGCCAAGGCATCGGCAATATGATCACGACCATCGACCTTCGCGCCTGGCACGGCCAGGAACAGGTCACCAGGGCGCACATGGCGACTGTCCAGGGTCAGCTCACGAATCAGCGGATCGCGGCTGGCATGGGCGAAAAGCTTGCTCAATGGCATTGTCATCATCCACGCCCTCCCTTGGCGGCTGCTGCATTGACTTGCGATGTTTCAACGGGTGCTGGGGGCGGCAGGTTGTCTGGCGGCACGTTCATCAGGCGCAGGGTGCCCGACATGACCTTGCTGAATACCGGCGCCGAAACCAGACCGCCGAAGTAACCGCCCTTGCTCGGCTCGTCGATGACCACGACGATGGCGTAACGCGGGTCGCTCATCGGCCCGAAGCCGGCGAACAACGAACGGTAGGCGTTCTCGGTGTAGCCCTTGGAGCCAACCGTGGCCTTACGCGCCGTACCGGACTTGCCACCGACGTGATAGAACGGCACCTGGGCACGGAACACGCCGCGCGGCGCTTCGATGACCTGCTGCAGCATGCCCTGGATGGTTTCGGCGGTTTCCTTGGGAATCGCCTGCACGGCTTCAGGCGCCTTGTCGACCTTGAGGATCGACAGCGGCACCATCTTGCCGTCGTTGGCCAGCGCCGCGTAGGCGTGCACCAACTGCAAGGCGGTGACCGAAACGCCGTAGCCATAGGAAAGGGTCGCGGTTTCGGCCTTGCGCCACTCACGGTGGTTCGGCAGGTTTCCGACGCGCTCGCCCGGGAAGCCCAGGCCGGTGTATTGGCCCAGGCCAACCTGGGACATGACCCGATAAATCGCCTCGCCACCAATGTCGAAGGCGATCTTGCTCATGCCCACGTTACTGGAGTTGATCAGGATGCCGGTCAGGTCGAGGATCGGGCCTTCGCTCTTGGACACGTCCTTGATGGTGTAGCGGCCGATCTGCAGGCTGCCCGGATACACCTCGACCTTGTCGGTAGGCTTCCAGCGACCGCTTTCCAGTGCCGCACTCATGGAGATCGGCTTGACGGTCGAGCCCGGCTCGAACACGTCGATGATCGCCCGGTTGCGCATCGCGGCCGGGAACATGCTACGGCGATTGTTCGGGTTGTAGGTCGGCTGGTTGACCATCGCCAGGACTTCGCCGGTCTTGACGTCCATGATCACCAGGCTGCCGGCCTTGGCGTCCTGCTCGGCGATGGCGTTGCGCAGTTCGCGGGTCGCCAGGTACTGCAGGCGCAGGTCTATCGACAACGCCAAGGTCTTTCCGGCCTTGGCGTTCTTGGTTACCTGAATGTCCTTGATCAGCCGGCCACGCCGGTCCTTGATCACTTGCCGCTTGCCGGGCACTCCGGCCAGCCATTCGTCGTAGGCCAGTTCGACCCCTTCGCGACCATGGTCGTCCAGGTCGGTGAAACCGACCATGTGCGCGGTGACATCGCCAGCTGGATAGAAGCGGCGGAACTCCTCCAGGCCGTAGACACCCGGCACCTTGAGGTCGAGCACATGCTGGCCCTGCTCCGGGGTCAGGCCGCGCACCAAGTAGATGAATTCCTTGTTCGCCTGCTGGGTCAGACGCTCGGTCAATTGCTGGGCACTCTGCCCAAGCGCAGCAGCCAGTTGAGGCCAGCGGTCCTTGGATGCCTGCATCTCCTTGGGGTTGGCCCACAAGGTGGTGACCGGCGTACTGACGGCGAGCGGCTCACCGTTGCGGTCGGTGATCAGACCACGGTGTGCTGGAATCGGGATGTGGCGCAGGCTGCGTGCGTCGCCCTGGCCCTTGAGGAAGTCACGATCGACCACCTGCAGGTCGATGATACGCCAACAGATGGCACCGACCATCAAAGCCAGCAAGCCGATCACGACCCGGAAGCGCCAGGGGTAGAGTGCGCCTTCGAGCTTCATCATGGCGCCACCATTCGCACTTCGTCAGCCGCAGGAACGCGCATCTTGAGCTGCTCGGAAGCCAGGCTCTCGATACGGCTGGCAGCAGTCCAGGTACTTTGTTCGAGGATCAGGCGCCCCCATTCGGCCTGGGCTTTGTCGCGCTCGTTCAACTCACCGTACAACGTGTTGAGCAACTGACGGTTCCAGTGGGCGCTGTAGGACACCGCGATGGCCGAAATCAGGACAGCGACGAACAGCAGAAGCATCAGGAAGCTCCCACCTGGAAGAGGCTTGGCAAAAAGCCGGCTCACCGCAGTTTCTCCGCCACCCGCATGACGGCACTGCGTGCCCGCGGGTTGGCTTTGAGCTCTGCTTCGGAGGCGAATTGCGCCTTGCCGATCAGGCGGATTTTCGGTTCGAAGGCTTTGTGCTGCACCGGCAGGTTGCGCGGCAGATTGTCCGCCTCGCCTTTGGCCAGCTTGCGCATGAACAGTTTGACGATACGGTCTTCGAGTGAGTGGAAGCTGATGACGGCAAGGCGGCCACCGACCTCAAGCGCATCGATTGCAGCCTCCAGGCCGGCTTCGAGGTCGCCCAGCTCGTTATTGACGTGAATGCGCAGGCCCTGGAACGCCCGGGTCGCTGGGTTCTTGCCCTTTTCCCAGGCAGGGTTGGCCACCTTAAGCACTTCGGCGAGATCGGCGGTGCGGGTGAACGGCTGTTGTTCGCGACGCTGCACCACGGCACGGGCCATGCGCTTGGCGAAACGCTCTTCGCCGTATTCCTTGAAGACGCGGGCGATCTCTTCCTCGGCAGCGGTGGCGATGAACTCGGCGGCACTGATGCCCTGGTCCGGGTTCATGCGCATGTCCAGGGGGCCATCATTGAGGAAGCTGAAACCGCGCTCGGGGTCGTCCAGCTGCGGCGAAGACACGCCCAGGTCGAGCAGGATGCCGCTGATCTTGCCATCCAGCCCGCGCGCGGCCACCTCCGAGCCCAGCTCGGCAAAGCTGCGCTGCACAATGACAAAGCGGCCGTCTTCGGCCGCCAGCGCTTGCCCGGTTGCAATCGCCTGTGGATCTTTGTCGAAGCCCAGCAAGCGACCTTGCGGCCCGAGCTTGCTGAGAATCAGCCGACTGTGTCCGCCACGGCCAAAGGTGCCGTCCAGATAGCAACCGTCGGCGCGCAGGGCCAATGCCTCGACAGCTTCGTCGAGCAATACGGTAATGTGGTTGAAGCCGCTATCTATGGTCACAGGATCAGGTCACGCAAATCGTCGGGCATGGCGCCCGGTTGTTGAATAGCTGCGAGGTCGGCTGCCGAAACCACGTTCCAGGCATCCTCATCCCACAACTGGAATTTGTTCAGTTGCCCCACCAGCATCGCCTTCTTGTCGAGCTTGGCGTATTCGCGCAAACGGGGCGGCACCAGGAAACGCCCGCTGCCATCGAGCTCCAGGTCAACCGCATTGCCGATCAGCAGACGCTGCAGGCGGCGGTTTTCCTCACGCAACGACGGCAAGGCACGCAACTTGGCTTCTATCTGTTCCCACTCATCGAGGGGGTATACGCACAAGCAGGGATCAACGGCATCGATGGTCACGATCAGCTGGCCATTGCAACGCGAATCGAGCTCGTCACGGTACCGGCTCGGCATTGCGAGACGGCCCTTTGCATCGAGGCTGACGGCGTTGGCTCCGCGGAACACGGCTGCGATTCCCCACAATGTTAGCTTTTTTGTGCCAGAAAACCCACTTCATCCCACTTTCTGCCACTTGCGCACACTATAGGAATCCGCCCGCTGCACCGTCAAGGCACGTTCATAAGGAAAACCCTTACAGGACCGAGATTTAGCGCAACAAGGGAAGAAGGAAGCACTGCCGGAAAGAAAAAAAGACGGGGAAAATCAAACGCTCCCAGACGGATAGAGTTTGAAGTTAAAGTGATTTATTAAGAGTAAGAATTTTTCGGTATTACCAAGAGGGATCTGCTATCGATTCAAGCAGGAGAGGAAGGTGGAGAGTCGATCTGTAAGCCGGGTTTTGTCGAGGACAGTCATTCCTCTACGACGGCCATCACTGGACGCCTCTAGCAACCTACCCGGTTCCGACGCGGGCCACGCCTAATGGAACCCTATTTGGTCTTGCTCCGAGTGGGGTTTACCTAGCCACGGACTGTTGCCAGCCGTGCGGTGCGCTCTTACCGCACCTTTTCACCCTTACCGGCACCGAAGTGCTTAGGCGGTTGTTTTCTGTGGCACTTTCCGTAGGCTCGCGCCTCCCAGGCGTTACCTGGCACCCTGCCCTATGGAGCCCGGACTTTCCTCCCCCTGCCGTCACGCAACAAAAGTTGCGGAACAAAAGCAGGCAGCGACTGTCCGATCGACTCTCCGCCGCCAAGGTTAACGGTAGGCGCGCCCAAGAACAAGCCATACCGCAAAGAATAGCATAAGGCCACTACTGGGCTTTCTGCTTTTCCAGTGCGGCCTGATACAACAGATTCTTGCGCACACCGGTGATTTCCGCAGCCAATGCCGCCGCGCGCTTGAGCGGCAATTCCGCCAGCAACAGATCCAGCACCCGCTGGGCCTCGGCACTGATGGCCTGGTCGCCCTCCGGCGCACTCCAGCCGCCCACCAACACCACGCACTCACCGCGCTGCTGGTTGGCATCGCTGGCGACAAAAGCTCTCAGCTCACCCAAGGGCAAGCCCTTGAGCGTCTCGAAGGTCTTGGTCAGTTCACGTGCAAGCAGTGCCGGTCGCTCGGCCCCGAACACAGCCACCATGTCTTCCAGGCACTCGAGGATACGGTGAGGCGCCTCGTAGAAGATCAACGTACGAGGCTCTTCCTTTACCTGCTCGAGCCGGGCACGGCGACCGGCAGCCTTCGCAGGCAGGAAGCCTTCGAAGATGAACCGGTCGGACGGCAGGCCCGCTGCCGACAGTGCGGCGATCAACGCGCACGCACCTGGCACCGGGACCACATTGACGCCTGCCGCTCGCGCCTGACGCACCAAGTGGTAGCCAGGATCGGAAATCAGCGGCGTACCAGCATCGGAGACCAACGCCACATCGTCGCCGGCCAACAGCTTGCCCAGGAACCGACCGCCTTCGTCGCGTTCATTGTGTTCATGGCAGGCAGCCAGCGGCGTATCGATGCCAAAGTGCTGCAGCAAGCGGATCGAGTGCCGGGTGTCCTCGGCCGCTATCAGGGCGACATTGGCCAGTACCTTCAGCGCCCTGGCGCTCATGTCGTCAAGGTTGCCAATGGGCGTTGCCACGACGTACAGCGTACCCACGGTGGTTTTGGAAGCCCCTGCCACATCAGTCACTGCGCACACCTGTCTTTCGGATCAAAGGCGCCATTGTAGCCCGAGCGCTTGTTACAGAGCGCAAAGAACTTCGCATACGACCAATGGTGAGCCACCTATAGTGAAGGTTCCGCATCGGCGACATCGCGCCCCGGCCAGCGCTTGGGTACAATTGCCGGCCAACTTGATCGAGTAACAGGACCTTTACATGATCGCTTGCCTGCGGCTGCTCACAGCCCTCTGCCTCGCTACCTTGCTGGCAGCCTGCGCCAGCTCGCCCTCATCCAGCCTGGGCGAACTGCCACGCACCCCGGACGCCAGCATCGAGCAACTGCTCGAAAAAGCCTCCACCAGCAAATCTGCGGAAGATGCCGCACTGCTGCGCCTGAGCGCCGCCGACCTGGCCTACAAGCAGAAGGACTTCCCGCGCGCCGCGCGCATTCTCGAACAAGTACCACTGGACACGCTCAAGCCTGCGCAGCAGGTGTTCGCCAGCACCCTCGCCGCAGAACTGGCGATGAGCCGCAAGCAGCCCAAGGCGGCGCTGGCCGCCTTGTCGCACCCGAGCCTGCAACGCGTTGCCGAGCTGCCGGAAGAACAACAGGCCCGCACCTACAATGTGCATGCCGCCGCCCTCGAAGCCGACGGCCAGGCGCTTGCCGCAGCCCAGCAGCGCGTTCTGCTGGCACCCCTGCTCAGTGGCCAGGCCGCCAGCAGCAACAACGATTCGATCTGGGCGCTGGTGGCATCACTGCCGGCCGAACAGCTGCAGCAGCCAGCAGGCAACGAAACCCTGGGCGGCTGGACCAGCCTGGCCCTTGCAGTGAAGAGCGCCGGCACCCTTGAGCAGCAGCAAGCGGCCATCGAAACCTGGCGCAAGCAGCACCCTGACCACCCTGCAGCACAGCAACTGCCGCTGGCGCTGACCAAGCTCAAGGAACTGGCCAGCCAGCCACTGACCAAGATCGCCCTGCTGCTGCCTCAGGAGGGCCCACTGGCCGGTGTCGCCCGCGCCCTGCGTGATGGCTTCATGGCTGCGCACTTCCAGGCCCAGCAGGCCGGCCAGCCGGCGCCCGCCGTTCAGGTCTTCGATAGCTCGCGCATCACCTCCCTCGACGACTTCTACCGCCAGGCGCAGGCCGCAGGCGTACAGCTGGTGGTCGGCCCACTGGAAAAACCACTGGTGAAAAAGCTCGCGGCCTACCCGCAACTGCCAATCACCACCCTGGCGCTGAACTACGCGGACGCCGGGCAAGCCACCCCACCGCAACTGTTCCAGTTCGGCCTGGCCGCCGAGGACGAAGCTCGCGAAGTGTCTCGCCGCGCCCGTGCCGACGGCATGGTCCGGGCCGTTGCCCTGGTGCCGAGCGGCGAATGGGGTGACCGCGTGCTTGCCGCCTTCCGCAAGGACTGGGAGAGCAACGGCGGCACCCTGCTGGCCGCCGAGCGCATCGCCCAGCCAGTAGCCCTGGCCCAGCAAATCGCCGACCTGTTCCAACTTCGCCAGAGCGAAGGTCGCGCCCAGAGCTTGCAAAGCACGGTAGGTGGCAACATTGCCGCACAGCCTTCGCGTCGCCAGGACATCGACTTCATCTTCCTCGCCTCGACCCCGCAACAGGCGCAACAGATCAAGCCGACGCTGAACTTCCAGTACGCGGGCGACGTACCGGTATACGCCACCTCGAACCTCTACAGCGCCAGCGGTGACGTCAACCAGTACAACGACATGAACGGCATTCGCTTCTGCGAAACCCCGTGGCTGCTCGACACCACCAACAATTTGCGTCAACAAGTGGTCCAACAGTGGCCGCAAGCCGCCGGCAGCCTTGGCCGCCTGTACGCCATGGGCGTTGACGCCTACAGCCTGGCGCCTCGCCTGGGCCAACTCAAGGCACTGCCGGATAACCGCGTGCAAGGCCTCTCCGGAAGCCTGACCATGAACGCCAACCAGCGCGTGGAGCGTCAGCTGCCGTGGGCCGAGTTCTCGGGCGGCCAGATCAAGCGCCTGCCGGACACTGCGCGCTGATGCCGGACGCATCGCCGACCCGTGCCGGCCAAACCGCAGAAAACCAAGCCCTTGAATACCTTCAGGGGCAAGGCCTGCAACTGCTGGCTCGCAATTGGCGATGTAAAGGCGGCGAGCTTGATCTGGTCATGCTCGACGCCGATACAGTAGTATTCGTCGAAGTCCGCTACCGCTTGCATGCGGATTTCGGTGGCGCCCTCGGCAGTATCGACGGGCGCAAGCAGAAAAGACTGGCGCTTGCCGCCAGCCTGTTCTTGCAGAAGGAGTCCCGTTGGGCCAACCAACCCTGCCGCTTCGACGTTGTCGCCCTGCAGGGCAGCCAGCATGCAGGCCGACCGCTTCAATGGCTGAAAAACGCCTTCGAATGCTGAACCCACTTCATTTTTTTTGCTCTATGTTTCGCGGGCTGGTCTCTGTTGCGCGCCGCGCCGGCCACCGCCCCACTTAAGGTCACCCGATGGACATGCAATCCCGAATTCGCCGGCTGTTCCAGGCCAGCATCGACACCAAGCAACAGGCAATGGACATCCTGGCACCGCACATCGAGCAGGCCAGTCTGGTCATGGTCAACGCACTGCTCAACGAGGGCAAGATGCTCGCCTGTGGCAACGGCGGCTCGGCCGGCGATGCCCAGCATTTTTCATCGGAGCTGCTCAACCGCTTCGAACGCGAGCGCCCGAGTCTGCCGGCCATTGCCCTGACCACCGATAGCTCGACCCTGACCTCGATTGCCAACGACTACAGCTACAACGAGGTCTTTTCCAAGCAGATCCGCGCCCTGGGCCAACCGGGCGACGTTCTGCTGGCCATTTCCACCAGCGGCAATTCGGCGAACGTCATTCAGGCCATCCAGGCCGCACATGATCGTGAAATGATTGTCGTAGCATTGACCGGTCGTGACGGCGGCGGCATGGCTTCACTGCTGCTGCCCGAGGACGTCGAGATTCGCGTGCCCTCGACGGTCACTGCACGCATCCAGGAAGTCCACCTGCTGGCGATCCATTGCCTGTGCGATCTGATCGACAGCCAACTGTTCGGGAGTGAAGAATGATCCCCAAGCGCCTCGGCCTGATGGCCCTGACCCTGTGCCTGAGCGTCACCGGCTGCAGCTCGGTACTGACCTCGACCCGCAACTCGCCGATCGAGGATGATCGCGGCACTCGCACCATCGGTAGCAAGATCGACGATTCGCTGATCGAAACCAAGGCTGCGGTAAACATCGCCAAGGCCAGCCCGGACCTGGACAAAGGTTCGCACATTGTCGTCAGCAGCTATAACGGCATCGTGCTGCTTGCCGGCCAGACACCTCGCGCCGACCTCAAGAGCCTGGCGGAACAGACCGCCAGCCAGGTCCAGCGGGTCAAGAAAGTACACAACGAGCTGCAAGTGATGCAGCCCTCCTCCATCCTTGCGCGCAACAACGACGCCTGGCTGACCACCAAGATCAAGACCCAGATGCTGGCTGACGCCAACGTACCCAGCTCGCGCATCAAGGTGATCACCGAAAACGGTATCGTCTATCTGCTCGGCCTGGTCACCCAAGGCGAGGCCAACGCAGCCACCGCCGTGGTACAGGGCGTGTCGGGCGTGCAGAAAATCGTCAAGCTGTACGAGTACATCGACTGATTCCTTGATTGCCCGCACCGGAATGATCGCCGGCGACCGGCTCCTGCAGGTGGAAACGACCTGTACGGAGCCGGCATGGGCCTCCCTCCGCACCACCCCTACAGAAACCCAGGAAACACCGCATGAAAAAGCTTCTGCTGCCCGCCCTGCTGATCGGCGCCTTCGCCACCCTGGCCGGCTGCTCCACTCCAAGCCTGATCACCCTCAACGACGGCCGCGAGTTCCAGACCGTCGATGAGCCGCAGTTCGACCAGGACGCTGGCTTCTACGAATTCCAGCAGCTCGACGGCAAACGCACCCGCGTCAACAAGGACCAGGTGCGCAGCATCAGCGACCTGTAAGTCCTGGCCCGCAGCCATAAAAAAGGCGATCCCGCATGGATCGCCTTTTTTGTTTACTTGACCACCTTCAGGCTTGGCCGCCCACTCGGACGCGGCGGCTGGCCACCTCCCTCAGGCGGGCCATCGTCATCCGGCTCGACACCTTCATCTTCGATGTCGTCGTCGCCATCCATCAGTGGAGGCTCCAGCTCGAAGACCATACCCTGGCCGTTTTCGCGGGCATAGATACCGAGGATCGCGCCAACTGGCACGAACAGCGAATGCGCCACACCGCCGAACCGGCCTTCGAAGCTCACCGCTTCGTTGTCCATGTGCAGGCTGCGTACCGCGCTGGGGGAAATATTCAGGACGATCTGACCGTCACTGGCGAAGCCTTGCGGCACCTGGACCGCCGGATATTCGGCATTGACCAGCATATGAGGGGTGCAATCGTTGTCGACGATCCACTCGTACAGCGCTCGAACCAGATAGGGGCGACTGGAGTTCATCAACGGCTCCTTAAAGCTTGCGCATTTCACGTTCAACGGAGGACAGGCTTGCCAGGAATGGCTCACGGGCAAACTGTCGCTCCATGTAATCCAGCAGCGGCTTGGCCTGCCGCGGCAATTCGATACCCAATACCGGCAAACGCCAGAGTATGGGCAGTAGACAACAGTCGACCAGGCTTTGCTCCTCGCTCATGAAGCAAGCGAACTCGGCAAACAGCGGCGACACGCCGGTCAAGCTCTCGCGCAACACCTTGCGCGCCTCTGCACGCGCGGCATCGGCGCTGCGCGCATCGAGGATGGTATCGGCCAGCGCACACCAGTCGCGCTGGATACGATGTATCAGCAGACGGCTGTTGCCACGTGCCACCGGGTATACCGGCATCAGCGGCGGATGCGGGTACCGCTCCTCAAGGTACTCCATCACCACGGTCGATTCATACAACGCCAGGTCACGGTCGACCAGGGTCGGCACGCTCCCATAGGGGTTCACTTCAACCAGCTTGGGTGGCAGACGACCGCGATCCACATCGATGATCTGCACGCTGACGCCTTTCTCCGCGAGCACCAGGCGCACGCGATGGGAATAGTGATCAGCGGGGTCGGAATAGCAGGCTAACCTGTTGGTTGCGCCCATGTAGCGCCTCCTCGCATGGGGATGCTTATGAAACTGCAAATGCAAACGCGCCCTGGAGGCCCCTCCGCGTCAGCGGTGGAGCGCCCAGGGCGCGTTCAACTACCAGAAACTACTGCGTGATCAGTGCACGTCCTTCCAGTATTCGCGCTTGAGCAAATAGGCGAATACGAAGAAGAAAGCCAGGTACAGCAACACATAAGTACCGATACGCTGGCTTTCCAGTTTGACCGGGTTGGCCGAATAGGCCAGGAAGGTCACCAGGTTCTTGACCTTCTCGTCGAACTGCTCGGTGGTCAGGGTACCGGAATTCGGCGTAATGGTCAGCTGGTCACAAGCCTCATGGGTCAGCGGACTACCTGTCAATGGGTCGAATTGCTTCTTGCCGTCGACCACGGTCTGCACCTGCTTGCAGCCGATGACCTGGTTACCCTGCAGTCCCACCAGCACGTTGGGCATGCCGACGTTCGGGAACACCTTGTTGTTGACACCATAAGGACGCGACTTGTCTTCATAGAAGCTGCGCAGGTAGGTGTACAACCAGTCGGTACCGCGCACCCGGGCAACCAGCGTCAGGTCAGGTGGCGCCGCGCCGAACCAGGTCTTGGCATCACTTGGCTGCATGCCGATCTTCATGTGGTCGCCGATCTTGGCACCGGTGAACACCAGTTTCTCGAGCATCAGCTCGTGTGGAATGCCCAAGTCATCGGCCACACGCTCATAGCGTTGGAACTTCGCACTGTGACAGCCCATGCAATAGTTGGCGAAGGTACGAGCACCATCCTGCATGGCCGCTTTGTCGGCGAGGTCGATATCGACCTTGTCCAACGTCAGGCCAGTTTCGGCAGCGTAGGAAAAGGCAGGCATCACTGCCAGCAAAAATACTGCAATCAACTTTTTCATCAGCCAGTCACCCTTTCCGGAACCGGTTTGGTCTTCTCAAGCCTTGTGTAGAACGGCATCAGCAGGAAGTAGGCGAAGTACAACACCGTGCACACCTGCGACAGCAAGGTGCGCCCTGGTGTCGGCGCCAGAACGCCCAGCACACCGAGGATCACGAAGGCCACGCAGAACACCAGCAGGAAGATCTTGCTCAACCAGCCTTTGTAGCGCATCGAGCGCACAGGACTGCGGTCAAGCCAGGGCAACACGAACAGCACGGCAATGGCCGCCCCCATGGCGATCACCCCGAACAGCTTGTCAGGAACCGCCCGAAGGATTGCGTAGAACGGCGTGAAGTACCACACCGGGGCGATATGCTCTGGCGTCTTGAAGGCATTTGCCTGCTCGAAGTTCGGTTTTTCCAGGAAATAGCCACCCATTTCCGGGAAGAAGAACACCACGGCACAGAATACGAAGAGGAAGACCACCACGCCGACGATATCCTTGACGGTGTAGTACGGGTGGAACGGAATGCCGTCCAGCGGTATGCCGTTTTCGTCCTTCTTCTTCTTGATATCGACGCCATCGGGGTTGTTCGAACCTACTTCGTGCAACGCGAGGATGTGCAGCACGACCAGGCCCAGGATGACGATCGGCAAGGCCACGACATGCAGGGCGAAGAAGCGGTTCAAGGTGATGCCGGAGATCAGGTAGTCACCACGAATCCACTGAGTGAGGTCATCGCCGATCACCGGAATGGCACCGAACAGCGAAATGATCACCTGGGCGCCCCAATAGGACATTTGCCCCCAAGGCAGCAGATAGCCCATGAAGGCCTCGGCCATCAGCGCCAGGTAGATCAGCATGCCGAACAACCACACCAGCTCACGGGGCTTCTGGTAGGAGCCGTAGAGCAATCCGCGGAACATGTGCAGGTAGACCACGATGAAGAATGCCGACGCCCCCGTGGAGTGCAGGTAACGCAGGATCCAGCCGTATTCCACGTCACGCATGATGTATTCGACCGAGGCAAAGGCCTCTTCCGCCGACGGCGTGAAGCTCATGGTCAGCCACACACCCGTGACGATCTGGTTGACCAATACCAACAGGGCCAGGGAGCCGAAGAAGTACAGGAAGTTGAAGTTCTTGGGCGCGTAATACTTGCTCAGGTGGTCTTCCCACATCTTGGTAGCGGGGAAGCGAGCATCAATCCAGTCCATGAACTTGCTCATCATGCGTTCTCCTGATCGACGCCGATGACAATGATGTCGTCCGACTCGTAAGAGTGAGGCGGCACTGGCAGGTTGAGAGGTGCAGGCTGGGCCTTGTAAACCCGCCCGGCCAGATCGTAGTGGGAGCCATGGCAAGGGCAGAAGTAGCCACCCACCCATTTAGGACCAAGGTCGGCCGGCGCCACTTCCGGACGGAACGTCGGGGAACACCCAAGGTGGGTGCACAGACCGACGAGAATGAGGATCTCCGGCTTGATCGAACGCACTTGGGGATCGACATAGGCCGGCTGCACCGATGCCTTCGATTCAGGGTCGGACAGCTCACCGGCGATCTTCTTGAGATTCCCGAGGATCTCTTCCGTTCGCCTGACGATGAATACAGGCTGGCCGCGCCACTCGGCCACCATCTGCTGCCCGGGTTCGACCTTGGCGATGTTGACCTTCACCGGTGCACCTGCGGCCTTCGCCTTGGCACTGGGAAACCATGACCCTACGAACGGTACCGCAGCCCCCACTGCCCCCGCCGCCCCGACCACGGATGTCGCGGCTACGAGGAAGCGGCGCCGGCCTGCGTTGACGCCGTCATTGCTCATTCAGTCCTCTCCCATCAGCTTGCTTGGCCTGTTGAATCAGGCCTGTACTTAGGTAATGTCTGTGGCACTAAAAATTGGCCGCCATGGTAAGAAACAAAACCACACACTGACAAGGTGATTACCCCTGCAACGGGCTACAACCCTCGCTTTGCTTGATCTGCGTCTATGCGGCCAGTTGTCACCGACATGCTGACAGGTTAGTTCAAGACATAAAAAAAGCCCGGTTCCAAAGGAACCGGGCTTCTTTGACTGCCGAAGCGGTATTAACGCTTGGAGTACTGAGGACGCTTACGCGCTTTACGCAGACCCACTTTCTTACGCTCAACTTCACGAGCGTCGCGGGTGACGTAGCCAGCACGACGCAGAGCGCCACGCAGGGTTTCGTCGTATTCCATCAGAGCGCGGGTGATACCGTGACGGATCGCACCGGCTTGACCGCTGACACCACCACCGGAAACGGTGACATAGATGTCGAACTTCTCAACGGTCTCGGTCAGCTCCAGCGGCTGGCGAACAACCATGCGAGCGGTTTCGCGACCGAAGAACACGTCCAGAGAACGGTTGTTGATGGAGATGTTGCCAGTGCCCGGACGCAGGAAAACGCGAGCGGTTGCGGTCTTGCGACGGCCAGTGCCGTAATTTTGAGTCGCCGACATAATGAACTTTTCCCGTTAGATCTTCAGTTCTTGAGGCTGCTGAGCAGTGTGTGGGTGAGTTGCACCCGCGTACACTTTCAGCTTGCGGTACATGTCGCGACCCAGCGGGTTCTTAGGCAGCATGCCTTTGACCGCGGTTTCGATAACACGCTCAGGGGCTTTGTCGATCAGCTTCTCGAAGCTGATTTCCTTGATGCCGCCTGGGAAACCGGAGTGGGAGTAGTACATTTTGTCGGAAGACTTGGCACCAGTCACACGAACCTGCTCGGCGTTGATAACGACGATGTAGTCGCCGGTGTCAACGTGAGGGGTGTATTCTGGTTTGTGCTTGCCACGCAGACGGCTAGCGATTTCGGTAGCCAGACGACCCAGGGTCTGGCCAGCGGCGTCGACTACGAACCACTCGCGCTTTACTGTTTCCGGTTTAGCAGTAAAAGTTTTCATTCTCTAAAGCCTCAGAGGCCGCCCAGCGAAAAATAGACGGCGAATCTTACTGGATAGTGCACAACTTGCCAAGGGCAAGCGCGCAGCCGAACGCTGACGCTTTTGGGGGCTCGGGTCGGGCACGCCAATGTTCGACGGGGTTCTTCCTGCATGGTGGTGCATCACTTCCGCCACACGGAGAGGGGCCGAATTATCCAGATTGCGCCAGAAAATTCAACCTGCTTTTATGGGCATCTTTGCCAAGGAGAGTCTTTCCGATGGAATACCGCAAGCTCGGCCGTACCGACCTCCACGTCAGCGCCCTGTGCCTGGGCACCATGACCTGGGGCGAGCAGAACACCCAGGAAGAGGCCTTCGAACAGATTGCCCTGGCCAAGCAGGCCGGGATCAACTTCATCGACACCGCCGAAATGTACCCGGTGCCACCCCGCCCCGAGACCTATGCCGCCACCGAGCGGATCATCGGAAAGTGGTTCAGCGAGCACGGTGATCGTGACGACTGGATCCTCGCCAGCAAGGTCGCGGGCCCTGGCAACGGTATCAGCCATATCCGCGACGGCCAGCTCAAGCACAACCGCCAGCACATCGTCGCGGCGCTGGACGAAAGCCTCAAGCGCCTGCAGACCGACCGCATCGACCTGTACCAACTGCACTGGCCCGAACGCAGCACCAACTTCTTCGGCAAACTGGGCTACCAACACCTGCCGCAGGACCACTTCACCCCGCTGGAGGAAACCCTCGAAGTGCTCGATGAGCAGGTTCGCGCCGGCAAGATCCGCCATGTAGGTCTGTCCAACGAAACGCCGTGGGGCACCATGAAGTTCCTGCAACTGGCCGAGGCCCGTGGCTGGCCGCGCGCGGTGTCGATCCAGAACCCGTACAACCTGCTCAACCGCAGCTTCGAGGTGGGCCTGGCGGAAGTGGCGATTCGCGAACAATGCGGCCTGCTGGCCTACTCGCCACTGGCGTTCGGCATGCTCTCGGGCAAATACGAGAATGGCGCCTGCCCTGCAAAGGCACGCTTGACCCTGTTCAGCCGCTTCGCCCGCTACTCCAACCCACAGACAGTCGCAGCCTGCAGCCGCTACGTGCAACTGGCCCGCGATCATGGCCTGGACCCGGCGCAAATGGCCTTGGCGTTCGTGACTCGGCAACCGTTCGTGACCAGCAATATCATCGGAGCGACCGACCTGGATCAGCTCAAGAGCAACCTCAATAGCCTGGCACTGAACCTCAGCGATGAGCTGCTGGCGGGGATTGAGGCGATTCATCAGCAGCAGCCCAATCCGGCGCCTTGACCCGAACCACAATCGCCTGCTTCGCGGGTGAGCCCGCTCCCGTAGGGCTACGCGCAGCCCTCGTGGGCGTGGGTTTACCCGCGAAGCAGGTAGCGCGAATCTGCGGGGTAGACACAATCGCCAAAAAATAAGACGATCCAGCCGGTGATTGACCACTCTACCCTATAAGAACAATGACAATGATGTTTACCCAACCCTCCGCGTCGTTGCGGCGCGTCAGCATCCTGGCCATTGACAAGGTGTTCGCCTCGACCCTGATGCAGGCCAAGGATTTCTTCCACCTGGCCAGCCTGCGCTATAGCAAGCAACTGGGCCTGGGCTTGCAGCCCATGTTCGAAATCCACCTGGTCAGTCCCGACGGGCAGCCCGTGGACAGCTTCAGCGGCGTACAGTTGCCGGTCGACGGCGGCCTGGACGATGCCGATGTGATCATCCTCCCAGCCTTCTGGGACGACTTCGACAACCTGCTGCAGCGCTACCCTCAGGTGCTGCCGTGGCTACGCGAGCAACATGCCCGCGGCGCCGTACTGTGCGCCGAGGCAAGCGGGGTCTTCTGGCTGGCCGAGGCCGGGCTGCTCGACGGCAAGGAAGCGACTACCTACTGGCGCTTCTTCAACAGCTTCGCCGAGCGCTTCCCCAAGATCAGGCTGAACCAGGACAAGCACCTTACCGACGCCGACAATCTGTACTGTGCCGGCGGCACCACTTCGGCCTGTGATCTGTACATCTACCTGATCGAGCGCTTCTGCGGCGCCAACGTGGCTCGCGCCGTGGCACGCGACATCCTCTACGAGGTGCAGCGCAACTACACCCCTGGACGCATGGGCTTTGGTGGGCAGAAGCTGCACCAGGACCTGATCATCCTGCAGATCCAGCACTGGCTTGAAGAACACTTCGCCGACAAGTTCCGCTTCGAGGACGTGGCCCGCAACCACGGCATGAGCATTCGCAACTTCATGCGTCGCTTCCAGGGCGCGACTGGCGACAAACCATTGCACTACCTGCAACGGCTACGCATCGAGACGGCCAAGGGGTTGCTGTCGAGCACGCGCAAGAGCATCAAGACCATCAGCTACGAGGTTGGCTACGACGATGCCAGCTTCTTTGCCCGACTGTTCCGGCAGCACACTGAGCTGTCCCCGAACCAGTATCGGCAGCAGTTCATGCAAGAAGCTTGAGATGAGCGGGGCCGGCAAGCGGCCCCGAACTCCGAGGCTTATGGCTTGTGCGCGCGCGCCAGGAACTCGTGCGACTGCATCTCCAGCAGGCGGCTCAGGGTACGCTGGAATTCGAAGCTCAAGCGGCCACCGGTGTACAGGTCCTTCAGCTCCACCTCGGCCGAGATGATCAGCTTGACGTTACGGTCGTAGAACTCGTCCACCATGTTGATGAAACGACGGGCGATGTCATCGGTAGCCACACCCATCTGCTCCACGTTGCTCAGCAGCACGGCGTGGAAGATCTTGCCCAGCTCGATGTAGTCGTTCTGGCTGCGAGGCCCGTCGCACAGGGCGCGGAAGTCGAACCAGGCCACATCGTCGCAGGTGAGCAAGGCATTGATCGGACGATTCTCGATCATCAGCACGTCATTCTCGACCGCCTGGGTGCACTCAGGGGTCAGTGCCTTGAAGCTGGCGCGCAGGCTCTGGTGCGCCGCATCATCGAGCGGGTAGTGGTACAGCTCGGCCTGCTCAAGGTGACGCAGGCGGTAATCGACCCCGCTGTCGACGTTCACCACGTCGGTGTTCTGCTTGATCATCGCGATGGCCGGCAGGAAGCGCGCCCGCTGCAGGCCGTCCTTGTACAAGCCGTCCGGCACGATGTTGGAGGTCGCGACCAGGGAAACGCCATTCTTGAACAGTTCCTCCATCAGCGTGCCCAGGATCATGGCATCGGTGATGTCGGAAACGAAGAATTCGTCGAAGCAGATGACCTTGGCTTCCTGGGAGAAGCGCTTGGCGATGATGGTCAAGGGGTTCTTCTCGCCCTTGAGGGTCTTCATCTCTTCGTGCACACGCTTCATGAAGCGGTGGAAGTGAGTACGCATCTTCTCTTTGAATGGCAGCGCCTCGAAGAAGGTATCCACCAGGTAGGTCTTGCCTCGGCCCACACCGCCCCAGAAGTACAGGCCCTTGACCGGGGTCTGCTCCTTCTTGCCGAACAACTTGCCGAATACACCTGGCTTGCTGTTGTGCGCAGCGACCAGATCGTCGTATAGACGCTGCAAGTGACGCACAGCAGTCTCCTGCGCCGCGTCATGGAAGAAGTCGGGACGTTTCAGATCTGCTTGATATCGTTCTAGGGGCGTCATGATTCGTTAGCGAGGCAACAAAAAACGGGCCGTCACTGTAGCGACAGGCCCGCTTAATGGCAATCAGACTTGCGGCGAAATGCCTCAGGCGGTATGCATTCCTGAGGGCGAAGGCCTACCCGCAAAACAGACAACGCGGTGCCTGGCACCGGTTATGCCGGTGTTCGCGGATAAATCCGCTCCTACAGGGGCTGCAGCGCTACACGCAGGCTTTCGATAGCCGAATCGCGGGCTTCGGCGCTGTCGAACTGCGGCCCGTCGGCCACCTGCTCGCCGTTCAGCCACAGACTGAAGCCCAGGCCTTCGACTCGCACATCAGCCTCACCGCCCTGCTGCAGCTGCTTGCTTACCGCACCGGCGCTCTTGCCATCGGCGAAGCTGCGCGAGAGCAGCAATTGCTCGCCATCGGCGGCAAGCAGGCGGAAGCGGAAGCTGCCGTCTTCGTCACGGAAGCTGACGAAACGGGCGCTTTTGGCGGCTTTCTTCTTCACTTCGGCAGTTGCCTGGACGCTGCTGCGGAACGAGCGCAGGCCTACGGCCTCGCGCAGTTGTTCGAGGAACGGGGTGGCGATCTTGCGTGCCTTGGCGGCACCGGCCAAAAGAATGTCTTCCAGGTCCGACGGTCGCGAGATCAGTTGGTGGTAGTGCTCACGCTTCTCGGAAAGCTGGCTGTCGAGCAGCTGGAACAGACGCTGCTTGGCATCACCCCAGCCCAAGCCCTGCAGCAGTTCTTCACGGAATTCAGCGCACTGGGCTGGTGTGGAGAAGGCCTGGAACAGAGTGAACAGGTGCGAGTTGTCCGGGTCCTTGGCCTCGCCTGGGGCACGGGAGTCAGTGACGATGCGCGAAATTGCGTCCTTCATGTCCTTCGCGCTGGTGAACAGCGGAATGGTGTTGTCGTAGCTCTTGGACATCTTGCGACCGTCCAGCCCTGGCAGCGTCGCCACGCTTTCTTCGATCACAGCTTCTGGCAGGGCGAAGAAGTCCTTGCCCTGACCGAACAGGTGGTTGAAGCGCTGGCCGATATCACGGGCCATCTCCACGTGCTGGATCTGGTCACGGCCTACCGGCACCTTGTGCGCGTTGAACATCAGGATGTCCGCCGCCATCAGCACCGGGTAGCTGAACAGCCCCATGGTCACACCGGCATCCGGGTCTTCACCGGCTTCGACGTTCTTGTCCACCGAAGCCTTGTAGGCGTGGGCGCGGTTGAGCAGGCCCTTGGCGGCAACGCAGGTCAGCAGCCAGGTCAGCTCAGGAATCTCGGGAATATCTGACTGACGGTAGAAGGTCACCTTGTCCGGATCCAGGCCACCGGCCAGCCAGGTGGCAGCGATTTCCAGGCGCGAGCGCTGGATGCGCAGCGGATCGTCGCACTTGATCAGGGCGTGATAGTCGGCCAGGAAGTAGAACGAGTCGGCACCGGGCTGCTGGCTGGCGAGAATGGCCGGGCGGATAGCTCCGGCGTAGTTGCCCAGGTGCGGGGTGCCGGTGGTGGTGATACCGGTGAGAATGCGCGTGGTCATGGGTGTTCGCTTATTCAGGCTTGGCTCAGTTCGAAAGGCGCGGCAGCAGCAGATCCTTCAGATCGGTCAGCTTGCCATGGAAGAAGTGTCCGCATTCTGCCACTTTCAGCAGCTCATGGGGGCGCGACAGGCTGTCGGACCAGTCGTAAACCAGCTGCGGATCGACGACTTCGTCGCTCTCCGGCTGCACCACGGTGATCGGGCAATGCTGCGGCAGCGGGAAATCGGCCGTCAGACGCATCACCGCCGGGGCAATCATGAACAACTGCTGCAAGGCCACGCCAGAAGCCTCCAGCCGCCCGGCCAGGCTGGTAGCGACGAAACCACCGAAAGAGAAACCCATCAGCACCAAGGGCAGATCGGGGTGCTTTTCGCGCAGCCAGCCAGCAGCGGCCTCGGCATCCGCTACCTCGCCTGCGCCCATGTCATGGCTGCCGGCGCTCTGGCCCACACCACGGTAGTTGAAGCGCAGGGTCACGTAGCCTGCATCGCGGGCGGTACGCTGCAACGTCGAAACCACCTTGTTGAGCATGGTGCCGCCCTGAACCGGGTTGGGGTGGCAGATCAGCACCGCACCGCGGGCATCGGCCACGTCCAGGTACAAGGCTTCCAGCTGGCCAACGGGGCCATCGATGAACAAGGGGGTTTCGCGGACAAGCAAGGCACTACTCCGTGACCTCGGGAGGGGTCGATTCGTCTAGCTGAGGAATTCTGTTCTGATTTGCGATCGCTCGCGGTATACAGCGCAGGTCTGAGCCGTTAACGTAAAGCAAAGCCGTTTATAGAGGAAGGACTCGTGGAACACTCGCTCCTTGTTTGGTTGTTGCCGACCCTGGCCCTGGTCGTCGGCGTCGTGGTCGGTTTCGTCGTCGCGCGCCTGCTGCCCAATGCCGCGCCGAGCAGCACACAGCGCCAGCTGGACGATATCCAGCAACGCTTCGACACCTACCAGAACGAAGTGGTCACCCACTTCAACAGCACTGCCGTGCTGGTCAAAAAGCTGACCCAGAGCTACCAGGATGTCCAGGACCACCTGGCCGAAGGCGCCAATGCCCTGGCGCTGGACGAGGTTACCCGTCAGCGCCTGCTGGCCGCCCTGCACTCCGAGGCCGCCCAGGCCCCACGTGACCGCCTGACCCCGCCGAAGGACACCGCCGAAGTGCCTCGCGACTATGCGCCGAAGGCGCCGAACTCGCCAGGCATGCTGGACGAGAGCTACGGGCTCAAGCGTTAAGCGGGTGAAATGCAAAAAGGCCTCGGAAGAGGCCTTTCTTATTGCGTGAAGAACACGGCAACAACCCGCGTTACATCGTCTTGGCCTGAGCCTTCTCCAGTGTATCGATCCGCTGATTCAGTTCACGTATCGACTCAATCAGTGGTGCGACCAATTTTTGGTAGTCCACCGTCAGCTTTTCGTTCTTCTCATGAACCAGTTCCGGGTACACGGCCTGGACATCCTGCGCCATCAGCCCAATATCCTTGCGCCCCGTTTCTTTCCAGGTGAACTTCATACCTTGCAGTTTCAACAACTGCTGAGTGGAACCCGACAGCGCCTCTGGCGACGTCTTCAGGCTTTTATCGCTGAAAGGGCAGCATGGCTGGCCCACATCGCCTGCCAAAGCGACCCCACTGGCAGTAACCACCGCAAGCGCCAGGGCGGCGTGCGAAAGTACACTCTTGAATTTCATACTCATGCCTGTTCAGGTGAATGGACTAGGCACGGAACAGATTCCGTGCGAACACCCAAACTAAGTGACCACCTCAACAGGCTCTATCCGACGTTTCTTGATATCGCTGTCGAAAACCGGCATCGATAAGTAGGAAGTTTGCAGCCAACCTCATACACAGTGCTTGAGCGCCTGTTCGATATCGGCAAGCAAGTCCTCTACATCCTCCAACCCCACCGACAGCCTCACCAACCCTTCCGATATCCCGTGATGCGCCCGCTCCTTCGCCGTATAGCTGGAATGGGTCATGCTCGCTGGATGCTGCGCTAGCGACTCGGCATCCCCCAGGCTGACCGCACGTGCGAACAGCTGCAAGGCATTCATGAAGCGTCGGCCGGCCTCGATCCCGCCCTTGAGCTCAAAAGCGATCATCCCGCCCGGCATGCGCATTTGCCGCTGTGCCAGCGCGTACTGCCCGAATGACGACAGGCCCGGGTAATGGATCAGCTCGACCTGAGGCTGCTCCGCCAGGAACTCAGCCACCTGCTGTGCATTGGCGCAGTGGCGGTCCATGCGCAGGGCCAATGTCTTGATACCACGCATCAGCAGCGCGGCATCATGCGGCGACAGCACCGCGCCAGTCATGTCCTTGAGCCCTACCAGGCGAATCCGGTCGACCAGCGCCTTGCGCCCGACCACCAGCCCGGCGGTGATATCGCCATGGCCGCTGAGGTACTTGGTAGCCGAGTGCACGACCAGATCGGCACCCAGCTCCAACGGCCGCTGCAGATACGGCGTGCAATAGGTGTTGTCGACCACGATGTGCAGGTCATGCCCCTGCGCCGCTTCGGCCACGGCAGCGATATCGACCAACTGCATGTTCGGGTTGGCTGGGGTTTCGAAGTAGATCATTCGCGTCTTACTGGTGATCGCCGCCTTCAGCGCCTTGATGTCATTGAGGTCGACGTGACGGATCTTGACTCCGAACTCGCCAATCCCATGGTGCAGGTAGGCGAAGGTGCAGCCATATAGTGTGCGCCCCACGATCAGTTCATCCCCAGGGCGCAGCAACGTCCAGATCGTCGAAGTGATGGCCCCCATGCCCGAGGCCAGGGCCAAGCCTGCCTCGCCCCCTTCCAGCGAGGCCATGCGCTGTTCCAGCAAGGCCAGGGTCGGGTTGGAGATACGGCTGTAGAAGTGCCCGGGTTCTTCGCCTGCAAAACAGGCAGCACCGTATTCGACGGAAGGAAAAGCGTAGGTAGCGGTCTGGTAGACCGGCGGCACCAGGGCGCCGCCATGGCTGAGCGGGTCGTACCCGTGATGGATGGCCCGCGTGGAAAAACCGCTGTTGTTATGGGAGTCGCGCATGGCAACAACCTCTGGTGGTTTGTTATAAGCTTATGCCACCAAGCCGCCTGATTTTTTCCAAAATCTCCTACGCGAAATGGCTAGTTTTGGAACAAAAACAACACATGACAGATCAGGAGGGCAAAATATGCCTTCGACCCTCGACCGCACCGACCGCGCCCTGCTCGCAGCCTTGCAGGGCAACGCCCGCCTCACCGTCTCCGAGCTTGCCGACCAAGTCGCGTTAACCACCTCGCCCTGCTGGCGCCGGGTCAAGTTGCTGGAGGACAACGGCTACATCACCGGTTATCAGGCCATTCTTTCGCCCAAGGCGCTGGGGTTTGGTGTGACCGCGTTCGTCAGCATCATGATGGACTCGCACACCAAGGACATGGCGCTGGCGTTCGAAAAGCGGCTGATGGAAATTCCAGAGATCATTGCCTGCCACAATGTTTCCGGGCGGTATGACTTCTTGCTCGAGATTCTGGCGCGGGATCTGGAGTCGTTTGGGGAATTCACCCGTGAGGTGTTGCAGCGGTTGCCGGGGGTGAAGGAGATATATTCGAGCTTTTCGTATAAGGCGGTTAAGGAAAAGCGCGTGATTCCTGTATCGGAAAAGCATATCTGAGACAGATCTGCCACGATCGACACCTGAAGGAGCGGTATTGCATCGCGGAAACAAGTTGAGGTTCTTTCTGGGGAGGACGGCCTGACTTGAGCTTTGAGGTGGTGCGCAAATCGAGCGCCGCACCTCTCACGCCAAGCACCCAACAGCCCCGACGCCAATCCCAAATACAAAAACCCCGCCGAAGCGGGGTTTCTCATACAGCACTAACGCTTAAATCGCGCCGCGCTGACGCAGCACATCCAGCACCTGCTTCACGCCCTCGTCCACGCTGGTGGTCTGGGTGTCGATCACCAGGTCGGCATCCAGCGGCACATCGTACGGGAAGCTTTCACCCGGGATGTTGTCACCGCCAGCGGCATACAGGCCCTGAGGATCACGCTCGCGGCAGGCAATTGGCGATGCCTGCACGTAAACGGTTACCAGGCGCTCCTTGCCGATCAAGGCCTTGGCCTGTTCACGGCCCTCGGCATCAGGCGCAACGAAGGCGGCCAGGGTCAGCAGGCCAGCTTCGTTGAACTGACGCGCCACATGGGCGGCGCGGCGCCAGTTCTCGGTGCGGCCCGCGCGATCCTGCGGCAGGCCCTTGTTCAGGTCGTGACGCAGGTTCTGGCCATCGAGCACGTAGACCGCACGGCCCATGTCGAACAGCTTGCGCTCGACGGCATAGGCCAGGGTGCTCTTGCCAGCGCCGGACAGGCCGCTGAACAGCACGGTAGCCGGTTGCTGACCGAAGCGCAGCGCGCGCTCTTCAGTGGACACGTGAGCCAACTTGCCATGCTGACCTGTGGTGCCATGCGGCAGGACTGGCGGGGCGATGATCATGCCGGCACCGACAGTGCCGTTGGTCAGGCGGTCGATGACGATGAACGCGCCGGTGGTGCGGTTGCTGTCGTAACCGTCCAGGGCGATCGCGGCATCCAGGGACACCTTGACGCGACCGATCTCGTTCAGCTGCAGTGCACTGGCAGCGCCTTGCTCCAGGGTATTCACATCCACCTTGTGGGTGATGCTGGCAATCGAGCCCGGCACGTAGCTGGTGGCGCGCTTGATGTCATATTTCTTGCCCGGCAGCATCGGTTCTTCGGCCATCCACACCAGCATGGCGTCGAACTGGTCGGTCACCGGCGGAACGTTGTCGGCATGCACCAGCAAGTCGCCACGGGAGATGTCGATCTCGTCTTCCATGGTCAGGGTCACGGCCTGGCCGGGGCCGGCGTTCTCCAGTTCACCTTCGTAGGTGACGATGGACTTGACCCGGCTGCTCTTGCCCGAAGGCAGCACGACGATTTCGTCACCCTTGTGTACCACGCCGCTGGCGATGGTGCCGGCGAAGCCGCGGAAGTTCAGGTTCGGACGGTTGACGTACTGCACCGGGAAACGCAGGTCGGTGACGTTGCGGTCGGCCGACACTTCCACGGTTTCGAGGATTTCCATCAGCGTCGGGCCGGCGTACCACGGCGATTGCTCGCTGTGATTGACCACGTTGTCGCCCTTGAGCGCCGACATCGGCACGAAGTGCAGGCTCGACGGCTTCAGGTTGATCGCTTCGGCAAACTTCAGGTAATCGGCCTTGATCGACTCGAAGACCTGCTCATCGAAGCCCTTGAGGTCCATCTTATTGACCGCGACCACGATGTGCTTGATGCCCAGCAGCGAGGCAATGTAGCTGTGACGGCGGGTCTGGGTCTGCACGCCGTAACGGGCATCGACCAGGATTATCGCCAGGTCGCAGGTCGAGGCGCCGGTCGCCATGTTGCGGGTGTACTGCTCGTGGCCCGGGGTGTCGGCGATGATGAACTTGCGCTTGGCGGTGGAGAAGTAGCGGTAGGCGACATCGATGGTGATGCCCTGCTCGCGCTCGGCCTGCAGGCCATCGACTAGCAATGCCAGGTCGACTTCTTCGCCGGTGGTGCCGACTTTCTTCGAATCGCGGGTGATGGCCTCGAGGTGGTCTTCGTAGATCATCTTCGAGTCGTGCAGCAGGCGCCCGATCAGGGTGCTCTTGCCGTCATCCACGTTACCGCAGGTGAGGAAACGCAGCAGTTCTTTGCGCTCGTGCTGAGCCAGATAAGCGAGGATGTCTTCGCTGATCAAATCGGATTGGTGCGACATGATGAAACCCTGAAATTAGAAGTAGCCTTGGCGTTTTTTGTCTTCCATCGAGCCTGCGCCATCATGGTCGATGACTCGGCCCTGGCGTTCGGACGTACGGGTCAGGAGCATTTCCTGGATGATGTCCGTCAGGGTCTCGGCCTCCGACTCGACGGCACCCGTCAACGGGTAGCAGCCAAGGGTACGGAACCGCACTTTCTTCTTGACGATACGGGCTTTTTCCTCGTCGGTGAGGTGCTCGAGGATGCGCTCGTCGTCGATCATGATCAGGGTGCCGTTCTTCTCGATCACTTCCCGCTCGGCGGCGAAGTACAGCGGCACGATCGGGATGCCTTCGAGGTAGATGTACTGCCAGATGTCCAGCTCGGTCCAGTTGGACAGCGGGAACACACGGATCGACTCGCCCTTGTTGACCTTGCCGTTGTACACGTTCCACAGCTCGGGGCGCTGGTTCTTCGGGTCCCAGCGGTGCTTGCTGTCGCGGAACGAGTAAACGCGCTCTTTGGCCCGGGACTTCTCTTCGTCGCGGCGGGCGCCACCAAAGGCGGCGTCGAAACCATGCTTGTCCAGCGCCTGCTTCAGGCCCTGGGTCTTCATGATGTCCGTGTGCTTGGAGCTGCCATGGGTGAACGGGTTGATGCCCTGGGCCACACCTTCGGGGTTGACGTGGGTGATCAGCTCCAGACCCATTTCCTCGACCATCTTGTCGCGGAAGCGGTACATCTCCTGGAATTTCCACTGGGTGTCGACGTGCATCACCGGGAACGGCAGCTTGCCTGGGAAGAAGGCTTTGCGCGCCAGGTGCAGCATCACGGCGGAGTCCTTGCCGATCGAGTACAGCATCACCGGGTTATCGAACTCGGCGGCCACCTCGCGGATGATGTGGATGCTCTCCGCCTCCAGCTGTTTCAAGTGCGTCAGTTTGTCGACCATGGCTACTCACGAAAAACGATCTTATGGACGGCCTGCGGGCCGTGTTCGAGCGAGCCACTTTATCACAGCGGCTGATTCTATTTAGGAGCCGCACTAGATCGAAACAATCTAACGATATGACTGGGGGTTTGGGGCTCGAGCAACGCATCGCCGACAGGCCAGCGCCTGAGACGAGCGCGCCAGCAGGAACCGGCTTGCCGGCGATGAGGCCCCAAAGGTCAGATCGGGTTCGGGCAGTCGATGAACAGGTGCTCCAGGGCAAACCGACGCGCCAGGTAATCCCCCAGCGCCTGCACGCCATAACGCTCGGTGGCATGGTGGCCTGCGGCGATGAAGCTCACGCCGTTCTCGCGCGCGCTATGAAAGGTCTGCTCGGACGCCTCGCCACTGATGTACAGGTCGACTCCGGCGGCGATCGCAGTATCGATGTAGCCTTGGCCGCCTCCGGTGCACCAGCCGATCCGGCGAACCATGACATCGCCTTCCACCAGCAGCGGCTCACGTCCCATCACCTCCTGCACGCGCCGGGCGAAATCCCGCGCTGTCATTGGCTCGGCCAGCGACCCGACCAGCCCCACGACCTTTGGGTTCTCCGGGTCCAGCGGCCCCTCGACGGTAATGTCCAGCTGACGAGCCAATTGCACGTTATTGCCCACTTCGGGATGCACATCCAGCGGCAGGTGGAAGGCCAGCAGGCTCATGTCGTGCTTGAGCAAGGTTTTCAAGCGGCGTTGCTTGATGCCGGTGACACACGGGTTCTCGCCCTTCCAGAAATAACCATGGTGAACCAGCACCAAGTCGGCATCGGCCTCGACCGCCGCGTCGAGCAACGCCTGGCTGGCGGTCACGCCACTGACGATGCGACTGACCTGAGGTCGCCCTTCGACTTGCAGGCCGTTGGGGCAGTAATCCTGGATCTTCGCGCTACCCAGGTAGCGCTCGGCCTCCTCGACCAGGGTGTTCAGTGCGACGGCCATGGAAAATCTCCTCGAAATCTGCGCTTTCGACGGGCACAACGCCCGTATAATGGCGGCCATTATGGGCCGTCGCCGGCTTCGGGGAAACCGGCGGCAGTCGCATGGGGGCAAGACCGAGGCGCCAGCATTCGCGGGCAGACCCGCTCCCCCAGGGGCCAGCGTGGTCCCTGGAGGACATGGACTCAACCGCGAAGCAGGTAAATCGGTTTGCACATCGCCGATCGCTCTGTACCTGTGTATGATCGCGCGCGCTCGCGCCCCGCTGCGCTGCCAATTGGCCCCCGCCCTACTCCCAGGATTCGTTCATGCTCAAGGCTCTGCGTTATTTTGGCTGGCCCCTGATTACTGGCGTGCTGATCGCCATGCTGGTCATCCAGCGTTTCCCTGAATGGGTCGGCCTGCCCAGCCAGGACGTCAACCTGCAGCAGGCTCCGCAGACCACCCGGATCATGCAGGGGCCGGTGTCCTATGCCGACGCCGTGACCCTCGCCGCCCCAGCGGTGGTGAACCTGTACACCACCAAAGTGGTGAACAAGAGCGCCCATCCCTTGTTCGAAGACCCGCAGTTCCGCCGCTTCTTCGGTGACAACCTGCCCAAGCAGCGGCGCTGGGAGTCCAGCCTGGGTTCGGCCGTGATCATGAGCCCCGAGGGCTACCTGCTGACCAACAACCACGTTACCAGCGGCGCCGACCAGATCGTGGTGGCGCTCAAGGACGGCCGTGAGACCCTGGCGCGCGTCGTGGGCAGCGACCCGGAAACCGACCTCGCGGTACTGAAGATCGACCTCAAGAACCTGCCGGCGATCACCATCGGCCGTTCCGACAACATCCACATCGGCGATGTCTCCCTGGCCATCGGTAACCCGTTCGGGGTCGGCCAGACCGTGACCATGGGCATCATCAGCGCCACCGGACGTAACCAACTGGGCCTGAACAACTACGAAGATTTCATCCAGACCGACGCGGCCATCAACCCAGGCAACTCCGGTGGTGCGCTGGTCGATGCCAATGGCAACCTGATCGGCATCAATACCGCGATCTTCTCCAAGTCTGGTGGTTCCCAGGGCATCGGCTTCGCCATCCCGGTCAAGCTGGCGCTGGAGGTGATGAAGTCGATCGTCGAGCATGGCCAGGTGATTCGCGGCTGGCTGGGCATCGAAGTGCAGCCATTGAGCCAGGAACTGGCGGAATCGTTCGGTATGCAGGGCCGCCCAGGCATCGTCGTGGCGGGGATCTTCCGCGATGGGCCGGCGCAAAAGGCCGGGTTGCAGCTGGGTGACGTGATCCTGAGCATCAATGGCGAACCTGCGGGAGACGGACGCAAGTCGATGAACCAAGTTGCGCGGATCAAGCCCAACGAGAAGATCACCATCGAGGTGGTGCGCAACGGGCAGCAACTGAAACTGGTTGCCGAGGTGGGGCTGCGACCGCCACCTGCACCGGTGGCTGCCAAAGAAGAGAAGTAAGTTGATGCTGGGGCGGCCTTGCAGCGCGAAAGGGCCGCAAGGCGCCCCCCGTCACATCAATGCAGAATCTGGCTCAAGAACAGCTTGGTCCGGTCACTGCGCGGCCGGTCGAAGAAGTCATCCGGCGCTGCCTGCTCGACGATCTCACCTTTGTCCATGAAGATCACTCGGTTCGCCACGGTGCGGGCAAAGCCCATCTCGTGGGTGACGCAGAGCATGGTCATGCCATCCTCGGCCAGACCTACCATGGTATCGAGCACCTCTTTTACCATTTCCGGGTCAAGCGCCGAAGTCGGCTCGTCGAACAGCATGATCTTGGGCTTCATGCACAGGGCCCGGGCAATCGCCACGCGCTGCTGCTGACCACCGGACAACTGCCCGGGGTACTTGTGCGCCTGCTCCGGGATGCGTACCCGCTCCAGGTAGTGCATGGCGATTTCCTCGGCCTTGCGCCGCGGCATCTTGCGCACCCACATTGGTGCCAGGGTGCAGTTCTCGAGGATGCTGAGGTGCGGGAACAGGTTGAAGTGCTGGAATACCATGCCCACCTCGCGGCGGATCGCCTCAATCTGCTTGAGGTCGTTGGTCAGCTCTACGCCATCGACGACGATGCGCCCCTGCTGGTGCTCTTCCAGGCGGTTGAGGCAGCGGATGGTGGTGGACTTGCCCGAGCCAGACGGCCCGCACAGCACGATACGCTCGCCCTGGCGTACGTTCAGGTTGATGTCCTTGAGCACATGGAACTGACCGTACCACTTGTTGACGCCCTGCATCTGGATGATGCCTTCGGGGCCGGCAGGCTGCTTGATCGCTTCACTCATTTCGAAACTCCTAACGCTTGTGGCCAGTGTCCAGCTTGCGCTCCAGATGCATGGAGTAGCGGGACATACCGAAACAGAAAATCCAGAACACCAGGGCGGCGAACACATAGCCCTCAGTGGCCATGCCCAGCCAGGCCGGATCGGCAGCCGCCTGCTTGACACTGTTGAGCAGGTCGAACAGGCCGATGATGATCACCAGGCTGGTGTCCTTGAACAGAGCAATGAAGGTGTTGACGATGCCTGGGATCACCAGCTTGAGCGCCTGGGGCAGAATCACCAGCCCCATCGAGCGCCAGTAGCCCAGGCCCATGGCCGCGGCCGCCTCGTACTGCCCCTTGGGAATGGCCTGCAGGCCGCCGCGCACCACTTCGGCGATATACGCCGACTGGAACAGGATCACGCCGATCATCGCCCGCAGCAGTTTGTCGAAGCTCATGCCCTCGGGCAGGAACAACGGCAGCATCACCGAGGACATGAACAGCACGGTGATCAGCGGCACGCCACGCCAGAACTCGATGAAGGTGACGCATACCACCTTCACCGCCGGCATGCGCGACCGTCGGCCCAGCGCCAGCAGGATGCCCAGCGGCAAGGCGCCGACGATGCCCACGGTGGCGATCACCAGCGTCAGCATCAGGCCGCCCCATTGGCTGGTCGGCACGGTATCCAGCCCCAGGTAGCCGCCGTGCAGCAGGGTGTAGGCCAGGATCGGATACAGCACCAGGAAGCCCAGGCCGTAAAACGCCTTGCGCGCAAAGCGCTTGATGAACAGCGGTGCGGCACCGAGCACGGCAAGCCAGACGGTCAGGTCCACGCGCCAGCGCAGTTCGGTCGGGTAGTAGCCATACATGAACTGGCCGAAACGCTGCTGGACGAACACCCAGCAGGCACCTTCCTTGGTGCAATCGGCGCGGGTGGTGCCTACCCAGTTGGCGTCGATCAGCGCCCATTGCACCAGAGGCGGCACGATCAGCCAGATCAGGTACAGGGCGAACAGGGTCAGCAAGGTATTGAGCCAGCTGGAGAACAGGTTGGCACGCATCCATGCGAGCACGCCGACGGTTTTCACCGGCGGCGGCATGTCGGGTTTGAAAACATGGGCATTCACGGGCGTATCCTCACCGCTCGATCAGCGCAATGCGCTTGTTGTACCAGTTCATCAGCAGCGAAATGCTGATGCTGATGGCGAGATAGACACTCATGGTGATGGCAATCACCTCGATGGCCTGGCCGGTCTGGTTGAGCACGGTACCGGCGAACAGCGAGACCATCTCCGGATAGCCGATACCGGCCGCCAGGGACGAGTTCTTCGCCAGGTTCAGGTACTGGCTGGTCAGCGGCGGAATGATCACCCGCAGTGCCTGGGGGATGATCACCTTGCGCAGGGTCGGCCCCTCACGCAGCCCCAGCGAGCGCGCAGCCTCGGTCTGGCCATGGCTGACCGAACGGATGCCAGAGCGCACGATCTCGGCGATGAACGCCGCGGTGTAGATGGTCAGCGCCAGCGTCAGGGCCAGCAGTTCGGGAATCAGCACCCAGCCACCGACGAAGTTGAAGCCCTTGAGCTGCGGCACTTCCCAATGCACGGGGCTGCCGAACAGCAAGGCGCTGGCGCCAGGAATGACGATGAACAAGGCCAGGCCGCCCCAGAACTTGTGGAAAGGCTCGCCGGTTTCATCGAACCGCTTGTTGGCGTAGCGCACCATGAACACGATGGCCACGATCGCCAGTCCCAGCGCGACGACGAACGGCCAGAAGCCCTCGGCCATCGAGGCACCCGGCATGTTCAGGCCACGGTTGCTGATGAAGAACGTGTCGTCGATGTTGATGCTACCCCGCGGTCCCGGCAGGGTCAGAAACACCGCGAAGTACCAGAACAGAATCTGCAGCAGCGGCGGAATGTTGCGGAAGGTCTCCACATACACGGTCGCCAGCTTGTTGATCATCCAGTTCGGTGACAAACGAGCCACACCGATGATGAAGCCCAGAATCGTCGCCAGAATGACACCGATGAACGTCACCAACAGGGTGTTGAGCAGGCCGATGACGAACACTCGCGCATAGCTGTCGGATTCCACATAAGGAATCAGATGCTGGGCGATGCCGAACCCGGCACTGCGGTCCAGGAAGTCGAAGCCGGAGGTGATGCCCCGGTGTTGCAGGTTGGTTTGGGTGTTGTGGAACAGATACCAGCCCAGACCGACCACGAAAACGATCGTGAGGATCTGGAACAGCCACGCGCGCACACGTGGATCGCTCAGGGATAACCCCTTGGGTGCGCCGATTTGATTTTGCATGAAGTGCCCCGAAAAAAAGGGATCCGAACAACCTGCGACGGCGGGATGCCGCCGCAGGGTGCAGCCATCAGCGCACAGGTGGCGCGTACTGGATGCCGCCGTTGTTCCACAGGGCGTTCATGCCACGGTCGATCTTGAGGTCGGTGCTCTGACCAAGGTTCTTTTCGAACACTTCACCATAGTTGCCGACTTGCTTGACGATCTGCACTACCCAGTCCTTGGGCAGCTTGAGGTCCTTGCCGTATTCACCGTCGGCACCCAGCAGACGGGCGACGTCCGGGTTCTTGGTGGACTTGGCTTCGGCCTCGACGTTCTTCGAGGTGATGCCGGCCTCTTCGGCGTTGAGCATCGCGAACAGGGTCCACTTGACGATGCTGAACCACTCCTCGTCGCCTTTACGCACCACCGGACCCAGAGGCTCCTTGGAGATGGTTTCCGGCAGCACCACGTAGTCGGTCGGTGCAGCCAGCTTGGAACGTTGGGCGAACAGTTGCGACTTGTCCGAGGTGAGCACGTCGCAACGGCCGGACTCCAACGACTTGGCGCTCTCATCGGAGGTATCGAAGGTGATCGGGGTGTACTTGAGATTATTGGCGCGGAAGAAGTCGGATACGTTCAGTTCGGTGGTGGTACCGGCCTGGATGCAGATGGTCGCGCCATCGAGCTCCTTGGCACTGGAAACACCCAGCTTCTTGTTGACCAGGAAGCCCACGCCGTCATAGTAGGTGACACCGGCGAACACCAGGCCCATGCCGGCATCGCGCGAGCTGGTCCAGGTAGTATTACGCGACAGCACGTCGACTTCGCCCGACTGCAGGGCGGTGAAGCGCTCCTTGGCGTTGAGTTGGCTGAATTTGACCTTGGTGGCATCACCGAACACCGCAGCGGCGACAGCGCGGCATACATCGGCGTCGATACCGATGATCTTGCCCTTAGCATCGGGGACCGAGAAGCCTGGAAGACCGTCGCTCACGCCACACTGGACGAAGCCCTTCTTCTTGACCGCATCGAGAGTGGCGCCGGCCTGTGCGAAGCTGGTGGCTCCCAGCGCGGCGGCAGCGGTCAGGACTGCCAGGGTGGTTTTCAACATCTTCATTCACAACCTCCAAATCGCTCTTGTTGTACCGAGCCGGAATTGCACCGCACCCTTATGAGGCGCATCCGACCCTTGTTGGCTTGTTATTGGGTCAATTGGCGCAATGAGCTGTTCTGTGACAGCCTTCGCGTGCAAAGGGTGTTACCGTCGCGGATAGTCCCTTTGCCTCAACGGATCCATAGCAAAGCGCGTACCACAGTTGGCGGCTTAAGCGTTTAAGCGCTAGTCAAGTAGGGAAAGTTGTATCGTTGCGACATTCTTTTTCTGACAATCAATAGCCAGGCCTTCTTTTCACGCACGTTCTTACCAGGCATGCACACTTTCGGAGCAGTCATGACCAACCCGCTGATTCTCGAACCACAGAAAACCGCAGACGCCTGTGTGATCTGGTTGCACGGCCTGGGTGCCGACCGTTACGACTTCCTACCGGTGGCCGAATTTCTGCAGGAACGGCTGCTCACTACCCGCTTCGTGATGCCGCAGGCGCCCACCCGTCCGGTTACCATCAACGGCGGCTATTCCATGCCAAGCTGGTACGACATCAAGGCCATGACCCCGGCCCGCGCCATCGACGAAGGGCAATTGGAAGAGTCGGCGCAGCAGGTCATCGCCTTGATCAAGGCCGAGCAGGCCAAGGGCATCAGCCTGTCGCGAATCTTCCTCGCCGGTTTCTCCCAGGGCGGCGCCGTGGTGCTGCACACCGCTTATATAAAGTGGCAGGAGGCACTGGGAGGGGTAATCGCGCTGTCCACCTACGCTCCAACCTTTACCGACAGTCATCAGCTCAGCGCGTGCCAGCAACGCACGCCAGCCCTGTGCCTGCATGGTGTGCACGATTCGGTGGTGATCCCTTCGATGGGCCGTACGGCCTTCGAATTCCTCAATACTTGGGGCGTTGCCGCCCGCTGGCAGGAATACCCCATGGAACATGAAGTGATGGTCGAAGAACTGGGCGACATCCACGACTGGTTGAGCCAGCAACTGCAATAGGCCAAGCGTGTAGCTGCCTGCGCATTCCACTACGCCGCGCCTGAATCTTGCATTACACTGCCCGGCGTACATTCCTTAACCAATTGATGAGACGATCGTGCTCAAGGCACTCAAGAAAATATTCGGCAAGGGAGACGCCGCGCCTCAGGCCGTCGAACCCGCAGCGCCGGTGAACAAGTCCGCGCCGGCGCCTACCGTGCAACCCGAAGCCGCTCCGGCCGAGGCCAGCACCCAACCCACAGCCCCTGCCGCCGCCGACAAACCGGCCAAAGACAAACCGCGCCGCGAGCGCAAACCCAAACCACAAGCCAGCCTGTGGAAACCTGAAGACTTCGTGGTCGAGCCACAGGAAGGCAAGACACGCTTCCATGACTTCAAGCTCTCCAACGAGCTGATGCATGCCATCCACGACCTGGGCTTCCCATACTGCACGCCGATCCAGGCCCAGGTGCTCGGCCATACCCTGCGCGGCAAGGACGCCATCGGCCGGGCCCAGACCGGTACCGGCAAGACCGCAGCGTTCCTGATCTCGATCATCTCGCAGCTGCAGCAGACACCACCGCCCAAGGAACGCTACATGGGCGAGCCTCGCGCGCTGATCATCGCCCCGACCCGCGAGCTGGTGGTGCAGATCGCCAAGGACGCGATGGCCCTGACCAAGTACAGTGGCCTGAACGTGATGAGCTTCGTCGGCGGCATGGACTTCGACAAGCAGCTCAAGAGCCTGGAAGCGCGCCACTGCGACATTCTCGTCGCTACACCGGGCCGCTTGCTGGACTTCAATCAGCGCGGCGAAGTGCACCTGGACATGGTCGAAGTGTTGGTGCTGGATGAGGCCGACCGCATGCTGGACATGGGCTTCATCCCGCAGGTCCGCCAGATCATTCGCCAGACACCGCCCAAGAGCGAGCGCCAGACCCTGCTGTTCTCCGCCACCTTCACCGACGATGTGATGAATCTGGCCAAGCAGTGGACCACCAACCCGGAAATCGTCGAGATCGAACCGGAGAACGTGGCCAGCGAGACGGTCGAGCAGCATGTCTATGCAGTCGCGGGCAGCGACAAGTACAAGCTGCTGTACAACCTGGTGACCCAGAACAAGTGGGAACGGGTGATGGTATTCGCCAACCGCAAGGACGAAGTGCGGCGCATCGAAGAGAAGCTGGTGCGCGATGGCATCAATGCCGCCCAACTTTCCGGCGACGTGCCACAGCACAAGCGGATTCGCACCCTCGAGAACTTCCGCGAAGGGCGCATCACCGTGCTGGTGGCCACCGACGTGGCGGGGCGCGGCATTCACATCGACGGCATCAGCCATGTGATCAACTTCACCCTGCCGGAAGACCCGGATGACTATGTGCACCGCATCGGTCGTACCGGACGGGCGGGCACCAGTGGTGTGTCGATCAGCTTCGCCGGCGAGGATGACTCCTACCAGCTACCAGCTATCGAGGCGCTACTGGGGCGCAAGATCAAATGCGAGATGCCACCGGATGAACTGCTCAAGCCGGTGCCGCGCAAGCATCATTGATCGGTGGTGACCTTTTCGCGGGTAAACCCGCTCCCACAGGCCAGCGCCACCCTGTGAGAGCGGGTTTACCCAGGAATCGGGGCAAAGCCCCGGTCATCCACCACACACTTACCAGCGCCCCGCCGCCTCCTGGTCACTCTGCTTCCCTTCGACCCACCGCGGCCCTTCCTGGGTATTTTCCTTCTTCCAGAACGGTGCCCGCGTCTTCAGATAATCCATGATGAAATTGCAGGCATCGAACGCTGCCTGCCGATGGGCACTGGCCACGCCCACGAACACGATCGGCTCCCCCGGCTCCAGGGCACCGATACGGTGCAACACCTCCACCTTGAGCAACGGCCAGCGCTGTTCGGCGTCGACCACAATCTTGGCCAAGGCCTTCTCGGTCATGCCCGGGTAGTGCTCAAGGAACATCCCGGCCACTTCCCGGCCATCGTTGAAGTCGCGCACATAGCCGACGAAGCCGACCACCGCTCCCACACCGACATTCGCGGCATGCATGGCATTGACCTCGGCCCCGGGGTCGAAAGCACCTTCCTGCACTCGCACCGCCATGTTCAGCCTCCAGTCACCGGTGGGAAGAACGCCACGTCGTCGCCCTCTTCCAGCGGCTCGTCAAGCCGACAGAGCTCTTCATTACGCGCGCACATCAGGTTCTGTTCGGCCAGCACCTCATACCGCCCGCCCTTGGCCAACAGGGCCTGGCGCACGTCGTCGAGCACCTTGAATTCACCTTCAAGGCGCTCGGCATCCACGCCCAGCCGCTCACGGTAACGGGCGAAATACATCACCTTGACCTTCATCACGCCTCCGCCTTGTAGTGGCCGCTCTTGCCGCCGAGCTTCTCCAGCAGGCGTACCTGCTCGATGACCATGCCTTTGTCCACAGCCTTGCACATGTCGTAGAGGGTCAGGGCAGCAACGCTGGCAGCGGTCAGCGCCTCCATCTCCACGCCAGTCTGCCCGGCCAGCTTGCAGCGGGCGACGATACGCACGGCGTCTTGACCGTCAGTGCTGAGCTCGACCTTGACGCTGGTCAGCATCAGCGGGTGGCACAGTGGAATCAGGTCGCTGGTCTTTTTCGCCGCCTGTATCCCGGCGATACGCGCCACGGCGAATACATCGCCCTTGGGATGCTCGCCATCGACGATCATCTGCAAGGTCTGCGGCAACATGCGCACCCGCGCCTCGGCGGTGGCTTCGCGCTCGGTTACGGCTTTTTCAGTGACGTCGACCATGTTGGCGCGTCCCTGGGAATCGAGATGAGTCAGCACTGCTCTGCTCCTGGGAAGGGAACGAAGAGTGTAAACCTGTGGGTCAGGTTTGAGCAGTGCAATGTATCGCCAGCCCTGGCCTCGTCGCGGTCAACCTACTCCCGTGCAGGCACCCCCGGCACTCAATCCAGTGACAGGTCTGTGTGGCGGCAAAAAAGCCGGGCGGCGGGCCGCCCGGCTGCAAAGGTTACAGATGGGACTCGGCGTACTCGGCCAGCACCGACCGCGGCACCCCTTGCAGGGTGATGTGCACACCATGAGGGAAGTCCTTGAAGCGCTCGGTCAGGTAGGTCAGGCCCGAGCTGGTCGCGGACAGGTAGGGGGTGTCGATCTGCGCCAGGTTGCCCAGGCAGACCACCTTGGACCCCGAGCCGGCACGGGTGATGATGGTTTTCATCTGGTGCGGCGTCAGGTTCTGGCACTCGTCGATCAGGATCAGACTCTGCTGGAAGCTGCGACCACGGATGTAGTTCAGCGACTTGAACTGCAACGGAACCCGCTCGAGGATGTACTCGACGCTGCCATGGGTGCTTTCGTCATCCATGTGCAAGGCTTCGAGGTTGTCGGTGATGGCACCCAGCCAAGGCTCCATTTTCTCGGCCTCGGTGCCCGGCAGGAAGCCGATCTCCTGGTCCAGCCCCTGCACGCTGCGGGTAGCGATGATGCGCCGGTAACGCTTGCTGACCATGGTTTGCTCGATGGCTGCGGCCAGCGCCAGGATTGTCTTGCCGGAGCCGGCGGCCCCCGTCAGGTTGACCAGGTGGATATCGGGGTCGAGCAATGCGAACAACGCCAGGCTCTGATGGATGTCACGTGGCTTCAGGCCCCAGGCCTCCTGGTGCAGCAGCGGCTCCTGGTGCAGGTCGAGCAGCAGCAGTTCATCGTTGCGAATGCCCTTGATCCAGCCAACGAAGCCTTGCTCGTCGATGATGAATTCATTGACGTGCACAGCGGGCAGGTTGTCGATCAATTGCACCCGATGCCAGGTGCGGCCGCGCTCCTGGCGGGTATCGACCTTGCTGACCCGGTCCCAGAACGAACCGGTGACCGAATGGTAACCCTTGGACAGCAACGACACGTCGTCGACCAACTGGTCGGTGCTGTAATCCTCGGCGGCAATGCCACAGGCACGCGCCTTCAGCCGCATGTTGATGTCCTTGGTCACCAGCACCACGTCCAGGTCGGCGCGGCGTGAACGCAGCTCCAGCAGTTGGTTGATGATGATGTTGTCGGCCAGGTTCTCCGGCAACAGCCGGTTGGGTTCACTGCGTGGGCTCATCAGGATCGACAGGAACCCTTTGGGACCGCTCTTGCCACGCTGGATCGGCACACCCTGCTCGACATCGCTGGGGGATGCGTCTGCGAGGGTCTGGTCGATGAGGCGGATGGCCTGGCGGCATTCGGCGGCGATGGTATGTTTGCCTGTCTTGAGCTTGTCGAGTTCCTCCAGCACGGTCATCGGGATCGCGACGTGGTGCTCCTCGAAGTTCAGCAAAGCATTGGGGTCGTGAATCAGGACGTTGGTATCGAGCACATACAGGATAGGCTGGTTGGAGGAAGGGTTGCGTCCTTGGTCATCCATACTCGGTCACCTTATGTGAAAGCCACACGACGCGTACCGCTGCGCCGCAGAGTGACTGCCGTTCTCCCCGTATCCGCGTTGTTACGGGCGGGGAGCGCACCTGGCAAGGAGGGCCTGGATGACGCCACCTGTGCTGCAGGAATCGGCTGTCTGGTTTCTTCATACCGCAAAAACCATGACTAAAAAAAGTATTTTTACGCGTCAATGAAGTTTATTTTTCCGATTGACGAACAGGGGTTGGCGACCAGGCTCGCGAGGACTACAGTCAAAAGTCATACCCCCGTTTCGCGATACCCGTAATCGCGGCAGCCTTCCCAGCCGATTCCGCTCTGCGCCGTGTTGTGCAACAGCCACTCCACCACCGGCTGCGCCTTGGGCAGGCTGTCATGCAGCTGGATCACACCCTTGCGCCAAAGCAACATCAAGGTCAGCACACGCTGTGCCGAGGCCTCGGCGCTCAGGGCGCTAGCGTCCTGGGCATCGATATCCCATAGCGAAACCTGCAACTGCTGACGGGCCATGAACGCCTCGCCATCGGCCCGCCGCTGGCCGTAAGGTGGACGGAACAGGGGCACATACTGCTCTGGCAGGTCGGCCTGCACCCTGGCCTGGCTGCGCTTGAGCGAATCCTGCCAGTCCTGCCACTGGGCATGGGAACGGTACTCCCAGCCCTGGATACCCACGCATTGACCCCGATAAAGCTCGGCCAGCGCATTGGCCTTGCCGCCGTCGCGCCGTTGTTGCAGCCGGTTACCCAGCACGAAGAACGTGCCTTGCATCTTCTGCCTACGTAGGTAACGGCTCAATGCATCGGTGCTGCCCTCCTCCGGACCCGGGCCGCCCACGAAGGTGAGCAGGAACATACGGTCATTGAGCTCATCGCCATTGCGCTCACGACTCGACAGACGCTCGACCTCGCTGGTGGTCTGCGGCAACAGCGCCGCCTTGCGCAACTGCTCATCCAGGTACAGCACATGGAACTGGTGGCTCGGCTCGATCCAACCGGTGTAGAACGTGCCAACATCGCCTGCGAACGTCGCCGCTTGAGCACGTAAGTCGGCCATCGAGTCGACCGGATAGCAGAACGAGGCGTCCTGCTCGCAACTGCGTTGGGCTTGCTGGTAACCCTGGAACACGCGTTGCCACATGCGTGCCCGCACCGCGCGAATCTTTTGCAGGTTGATCTGGCGCAGGCCCAGGCGCTTGGCCAGTGCCGCGTCGTCCAGCAGCTCGCTCTCGTGCAGCACCTGGGCAAACGAGAGAATCTCGGCGCGCGAAGCGACATCGAACAGCGCCGGACTGTTCAGCGCTTCTGGCCACACGCGGCGGTCCAGGCTGGCCGGTGGAAGGGGGGCGGCCTGGGTAGCCAGGCTTAACAGCATGACCAGGAAGGCACCAGCGATGCGCACGTTCAGACTCTCCGCAGCGGCGAAACGCGCACTATAGCGCCTGATGAGGCGATGGTCTGTGGCTATCGTCGCCATAGTTTGGACTTAACTCCATCTATCCGTAGAATTCGCGGCAACGATTCCAGGAGCCGAACCGATGCTGACGGTGATTTCCCCCGCCAAGACCCTCGACTACGAAACCCCGCCGGTGACCGAGCGGTTCACCCTGCCCCAGTATCTGGACGACTCCCAGGTGCTGATCCAGCAACTGCGCGACCTGTCGCCAGCCCAGATCAGCGAACTGATGCACCTTTCCGACAAGCTTGCCGGTCTCAATGCCGCCCGCTTCGGCAGCTGGACCCCGGACTTCACCCCCGCCAACGCCAAGCAGGCGCTGTTGGCCTTCAAGGGCGACGTCTACACCGGCCTGGATGCCCAGACCCTCAGCGAGGACGACTTCAGCTATGCCCAGGATCACCTGCGCATGCTCTCCGGCCTGTACGGTCTGCTGCGCCCGTTGGACCTGATGCAGCCCTACCGCCTGGAAATGGGCACCAAACTGGCCAACGCCCGGGGCAAGGACCTGTATGCCTTCTGGGGGACACGTATCAGCGAATGGCTGAACCAGGCCCTGGCCGACCAAGGCGATGACCTGCTGCTGAACCTGGCCAGTAACGAGTACTTCAGCGCGGTGAAGCGCTCGGCGCTCAAGGCGCGGGTGATCGACGTGGACTTCAAGGACCTGAAGAACGGCCAGTACAAGATCATCAGCTTCTATGCCAAGAAGGCCCGCGGGATGATGAGCCGCTTCGTGATCCAGGAGCAGGTCAACGACCCGGCACAGCTCAAGCAGTTCGATGTGCAGGGGTATTACTACAGCGCGGAGCAGTCGAAGGCGGATCACCTCGTGTTCTTGCGGGATCATCCGGGGGAATGAGTGTCGGCCCTGTTTTGGTTGGCGTGTGGTTTTGAAATCGAGCGCCGCCCGCGCGGCGCATCGCGAGCAAGGCTCGCTCCTACGGTCGTTTACGGCCAATGAGGCCTTCACCAAAGCGGTCGCGCGCAAATCCCACAGAACCCACTGGCCCGAAACAAACGTAGGAGCGAGCCTTGCTCGCGATGCGCCGCGCGGGCGGCGCTCGATCTCAAGACCACAACAACGCTATCGACCTACGCCCAAGGCATCCGCACATCCCCCCGCCTCCAGCCCCTGCACCCCAACGCCCTCGGCCACGGTTGCGCCAATCTCGACGAAAACATTGCGCTCGGGTTGGCCTTCCGCCTCGCGGTAGACCACATAGCCTCTCCCCGGCCAATGCGGCCTGTTTGCACGACTCGATATCGCGCCGTGCACCAAAGCGGTCGCGCGCAAATCCCACAGAACCCACTGGCCCGAAACAAACGTAGGAGCGAGCCTTGCTCGCGATGCGCCGCGCGGGCGGCGCTCGATCTCAAGACCACAACAACGCTATCGACCTACGCCCAAGGCATCCGCACATCCCCCCGCCTCCAGCCCCTGCACCCCAACGCCCTCGGCCACGGTTGCGCCAATCTCGACGAAAACATTGCGCTCGGGTTGGCCTTCCGCCTCGCGGTAGACCACATAGCCTCTCCCCGGCCAATGCGGCCTGTTTGCACGACTCGATATCGCGCCGTGCACCAAAGCGGTCGCGCGCAAATCCCACAGAACCCACTGGCCCGAAACAAACGTAGGAGCGAGCCTTGCTCGCGATGCGCCGCGCGGGCGGCGCTCGATCTCAAGACCACAACAACGCTATCGACCTACGCCTAAGGCATCCGCACATCCCCCGCCCCCAGCCCCTGCACCTCAACGCCCTCGGCCACGGTTGCGCCAATCTCGACGAAGACATTGCGCTCGGGTTGGCCTTCCGCCTCGCGGTAGACCACATAGGTTCGTCCTGATTCATCCACACGCAACGACTCAGGCGCCACGGCAATCCCCCGCTCGCTGCGATGCACGACCACCTTCAACTGCGCGCTCATGCCTAGCCGCAAACCCAACGCCCACGGTTGGGACGGTGTATCGAGCGATACCACCAGGTCATACCAGGCACCGTCACCTCCGTCCTCCCTGGCCTGAAGTGCGATGCGCTGCACCCGCCCTGCAAGCTGCTGGCCGGCCACCCTGACCTCAACCGACATGCCTTCGCGCAGTTTGCCCAGGTCCCCCTCCTCCACTTTCGCCAACACCTCTAACCGCCCCACATCGACCAAGGCCAGCAAAGGCTGCCCCTGAGCAACCTGTTGCCCCACCTGAAGGTGCCGCTGCGGTCTTGCAACAGCATGGCTTGCCCGCGCCACCAATGCCGGGAAAGGCGCCTTGATCACCCGTTGCTCGCACATGCGCGCCAATGCCTGCCAACGCGCCTGGGCATTGGTCATCTCCATCTGCGCAATGCGCAGGTCATTGCCTTGACCACGCGCGCGGGTCAGCCGTAACGCATGTTCTGCCTCCAGCACGCCCTGTTGCTGGACCCGTACCTGCTGAATGAGGTTATCGACCTCCATTCGCGCAACGATGCCGCGATCGAACAAACGTCGGGTATCGTCAAGCTCCGCCTGACTCACAGCCAATGCGCCACGGGCGCGGTCCTGCGCACGTCGGGCCTGCGCCACCTCTGGCCCGTCCTGCCAACCCTGCATCTGCCGCAGCGCCTCACCGGCCTTGAGCACTTGCGCTTGCGCTTCGCGCAACTGGATTTCCAGACCCTCGGTATCCAGCATCATCAACGTCTCGCCAGACTGCACCTGTTGCCCATCCTCGACGAACAACGCGGCAATCGAGCCATCGAAAGGCGCGGCCAGGATGAGCTGGCGACCGGCGTGAATCCGCCCGACAAGACCCAACTGACTCTCCAGCAGGTGCGGCTCCACGCGCTGCCAGCGCTCGACACCGCCCTGCACTGTCGACACAGGTCGCGATAGCCAGAACACCATCAAGGCTCCAGCAAGCGTCACGAACGCGCACGCCAACAGGTGTCGCCTAGTCATTGAGCGTCACATCCCAGCTATCGAGCGTGGTACCCAATGTCTGGTCCAGTTCGGCTTGAGCATTGAGGTAAGCGATCGTGGCATCCAGGTGAATGCTCTGGGCAGTGCGCAGGTCGTTTTCAAAACTGAGCACCTGAAAATTGCTCGAACGCCCCACGGCCAGTTTTTCCTGCTCGATCTGCAGCTTTCGACGTGACAGTGCCAACGCACGCCCAGCGATCTCTAACTGACGCCAACGGACATTGATGTCCCGAACCGCATTGGCGACATCGCGCTGCAGTTGCTGATGGGACTCCGCCAGGCTCACTTGATGGTTTTCTAAGGCGACCTGCGCCCGGACTTCCGTCTGACGACGACTCAAGTCACCGATGGGAATGTCCAGTTCCAACCCAACGTAGTGTTCCCACGCCTTGTCCTTGCCAGGGCGCGCTCGTGCCTGAGTGGCACCGCTGACCAGCGACAGGTCCCACCGCTGGTCATTGCGCGCCACCTGCAAATCGATCGCGGCCTGCTCGCCGGCAATCAGTTGCATCAGGTACGCAGGCTGCATCGCTTCGGCCTTGCCTATCGCCTGTTGGCCATCCACCTGCAGCGGCCGTACCACTGGCTTTTCCGTCGCCCGTAGCGGTGTGGAAAGCGCTATGCCAAGGGTTTGAGCGAGTGCCAGGCGGCGGGCATGCAGTTGATTGAGACTGCCTTGCAATGCCAGTTCCTGATTGGCAACTTCTGCTTCAGCCTGGACAATTTCGAACGCTGCCATGCGCCCAGCAGCGATCAACGCCTGGTTGACCTCCACCAGTTGCCGCGCCCTGGCCAGGCTATCGCGAGCGATGCGCAGTTGTTCCTGGGCTTGCAGCAGGTCACGGTAGACCTTGATCGTGTCAGTGATCACCTGCGCCACACTGTCCTTGAGCGCCAGCCGGTTGGTCTGCTCGGTCAACCGCGCCTGGCGCAACGGTGCGCTTGCCACCGCTCGCCCGGCACCACGCAACAGGGGTTGGACCACCATGAGGTTGGCGCCATCACGGTAGCGATTACCCGCTTCCTCGGCACGCGTTTGGCCATAGGCCCAGTCAAGGCTCAAGCGAGTGCCATAGGGCGTCAGCAGGCTGGCCGACGGCGTCACCTCTGCCTCGCGATAGCGATCGTCCTGGTTACGACTGCCCAGAAAACGCGCCTTGAGCGTTAGTTGCGGGGCAAAGTGATCACGTGCCACACGCAAGTCGAACTTCTGAGCGATACGCTCGAGGTAGGCGCTGCGAATCGCCCGATTGTCACGCAGGGCCAAGGCGATGGCATCCACCAGTTCCAGGGCCAGTTCCTCCCCGACATCGACCGCGAAGGCTTTGGCCGATACCGCGTGGATTTGCGTTGGCCGAGACGGTTGCAAGCGGTCACCGGCAACCCCTTGCAAAGGCATCAACAACCCACAGGCGATCGCCAGCCACCTAGTCATCACGCAACGCCACCACCGGTTGCAAACGCGCAGCGGCGAGCGCGGGCTGCAACCCGAAGAACACGCCCACAATCAGCGAACTGCCAACCCCCAAAGGCAACGACGAGCCGTCCACGGTAAAACGCCACCCCGATGCGACTGCAAAGCGCCAAGCGCCTACAAGCCCGACCAGCGCTCCCGTTGATGCACCCGCACCGGCCAACAAAATGGCTTCGAGCAGGAACAGCCAGGCGATATCCCGAGCCCGTGCGCCCAACGCCAAACGCACACCGATCTCTCGGCGTCGTTCAGCGACATTCATCACCATCACGTTCATTACCCCAACGCCACCCAGCAACAACGCAATGCCCGCGAACCCGCCAAGCAACCAACGGAACAGGCTCGACTGGTCGGCCATGCCTTCGATCAGTTGCTGCGGAAGACGTACCTCGACTTCATGCCCCGCAAGCCGAGCATTCAGGTAGTCCTTCAGGGCAATGGCAGCCTGCGACATGACTGCAGTATCACGCCCCAACGCCAGCAGTGTGCCGATCTCAGGGGAGGCCAATAGGCGCCTCATGCCCTGCAACGGCATGAGCACGGCATCGTCCAGCTGCACCGGTAGCATCGGGTTGTAGCCCTGCGGCGCGAGTATCCCCACGACATTGAACAGGTAGGCGCCCAGCGCCAGCCGATCTCCTACGTTGACATCGAGGGTCTGAGCCAATGTCGCACCCAAAAGCACGTGGGGGCTGGAATCGTCATACATCGACAACAGACGCCCCTCGCCAGCGGTCAAGCCGAGGACCTGCACCAAATGTGGAGTACTGCCGGCAACCAGCACTTCTCGCTGTTGTCCACGCGACTGCACAGTGACCACCGCCATTGCCAACGGCGCGATCGCGTTGATTTCCGCCGGCAGCCCGGAAAATCCAGGGAAACGGCCTGCGGGTGTCAGGTCGATGAGCATGAGCTCGCTGCCCAGGCCCTGAAACAGTTGCCTGGCATGCTGCGCCGCACTGTGGCCAATATTGAGCAAAGCCACCACGGCAGCGCAGCCTACCGCGATACCCAGCAACGCCAGCCAGGCACGGCGCCCCAGCAAACGCAAACTGGCCAACGCCTCACCCACGCGATGCCGCCAATCAGGGCCGTAGGCCTCAGGCACTCGCGACACCTCCATCCTGCACCTGCAGGCACCGCTCCATACGACGGGCCAGGGTGGCGTCATGAGTGACCATGACCAAGGTCACGCCCCGTTCCCGGTTCAGCGCCAACAACAATTCCAGCACCTCGTTGGACGTAGCCGCATCCAGGTTGCCTGTCGGCTCGTCGGCTAGCAGCAATCGAGGTTCTGTCACCAAGGCTCGGGCCATGGCCACCCGCTGGCGCTGGCCACCCGAGAGGTCTGCGGGGCGATGCCGGACCCGCAGCCCAAGCCCGACCGCCTCCAATTGCACCTGCGCCGCCCGGCGTGCCGCTGCTTGCCGAACACCCCGATAACAGAGCGGCAAGGCAACGTTGTCCAGCGCCGTGAGGCGCGGTATCAGGTTGAAACTCTGGAAGACGAAGCCGATCATGCGGTTGCGCAGGATCGCGCGTTGGTCGGCGTTCGCGGCTGTCATGTCGCGGCCGGCCAATAGCACACGGCCTTGGCAGGGTTGATCCAGCAGGCCCATCAAATTAAGCAAGGTGCTCTTGCCTGAACCGGAAGGGCCGACGATGGCACAGGTCTGGGCAGAAGGGATCGACAGCGAGACATCGTGCAGGATGGGCTGATTGCCCAGAAAACGGGTAACGCCATCCAGGGAAAGGATTGGGCTCATCCGCGTGCTCCCTCCTCGTCAGTGTCAGTCGCTGGAAGGGCGGCCTCTGGGTCCTTTGACGATGGGTCGCTTTCGGTAGCGAGCTTCCATTCGTTGGCCATCAGGTCCATTAGAGAGATGTTGAATTCGGGCCTCTCAACTTCTTGCAAGCCCATCTGCATCATGATTCCGGCTTCGTAGTTACCGTACTGCGCCACCTCTACAGGGGGGAGCGATTTGTAGTAATCGAGAGTCTCCTGCAATCCGTTATCAATACGCCCCGTTTTCCGATACTCCGAATTCATCTTGTCGATAATATGCCGAGCCCACGCATTGTGCTGCTCAGTTCTTTCACTCAATGCGGCACGCCGTTCACTGATGGTGAATGCCCCACTCTCATCGTAAATAATCAGACTCAACTGATCGCGACTGAGCCCTTTGAAGGGATTATCACCTGTCCCCATGGCAAATGCGTTTGCCTTTTTGGCACGTTCAATGAGTTCAGGATCATCGGTGTCGGGGAGCTGGCTGTCATAGAAGTCTTTCGCAAGCAAGTACCCAGCCCCTCCTATGCTATCTAGGATCCTGGCTGCGAATGCGGCGAGCTCTTTGCGTGAAAGCTGGCTGTCTCGGGCTGCAGCACGCTCGGCAGCAGCACCTAGTTGCTGTGCGAACGCTGACAGTTCTACTTCTTTTCCAGCATCCTCCGTGGGATCGACAGCAATGACTGACTTGCCCGAACTTTCATCCAAGCGTTTCACATGAGTGACAACAGCCCGTACACTACTGGATAGTAAATCCCGTTTTATGGAATCCATTAATTGCACCTCAACATATCCATTGCATCTTGAAATAGCGGCACCTCATCACTTCGCCAATGAGGTGCCTTCATGGCCAGGCTATTACCGTGTGCTATTTCATGGTGAACTCAACGACCCACGAATAATCAGCAGCCGTCCTGATAATGGTTGCCTGGCAAGTGGCCCCACCACTCGGCGTTGCAGCCTTTGTCCATTCGGGCTTCTGGATTCCACCTGGGAGTGTTCGCAGTTGGTACGTTGTGCCGAAGGCACAGGCTTTGCTACCAATGGTGTAACGCACCATTGCGGCATTCACGTCCGGGCTGATAATGCGCTGAACGCGCATGTAGGTCGCCGATCCAGGCTCAACGGTCTGGTCAGGTTTGGGATTGGCTATCTGGTAAGTACTGCTCTCGTTGGATGTCACTAGCTTCAACACAGCTGGCTGTGTTCCCAGATTCTTGAACGTTACCTCTACAGGCGGCCCCGCCTGCACCCCTCCGGCAAAAATCAGCGAAGCCGTGGCAAACAGTGACAGCGATGTCTTCTTCATACGTTGGCGCTCTCTCGACTCTTCCGTGTGTTGATGGATGAGGCGCCCTTAGGTGGTCCCAAGCATGTCCAAGACGTTCCTTCGTACGTGGACAGCTCCCGAAGGGCGTCCATAGGGCTTAACGGCAGCCATCGAGAAAGCCTTAGACTTTTTATGGGCTTTGAATATGTCTGAATGTGACCCTGCACCACGGCAGCGCAGGCTTCATTCGGCAAAGCGCCATTTTTCCAGCGCCAAAAATCCAGCAACAACTCCCTTATCGCCAAACGCCATAAGACCGCCCGTAGTTTTTTGACGATTTTTGAAAAAATTTTTTGGATGCTGGCACAAGAACATCCCACCCCGACTTCGCCCTTTGTATATAGGTACGAAACCGGGACGTGCTATCAGAATGAAAGTATTAGCCACTGAAAAAATATTTAGAAATCTTTCATCCGAGCGGAACCCACCTCGGAACTTCTGCTACGACCCATCGCTCATAGTGCCGTAACGAATATCTTGCGCCGTGGGTGTGAGAGATGACTTACAGATGACAACGGCAGGTATCCATACCCGCCATGGAAACTTCGACAGTGGCTACGGAAAGCCCGAGAACCCTGTCTTTACAGGAGAGACGCGCCCCTAACAAATCGTCCTAGTGGTTGATTTCAAAGGATTTTTTCACTTGAAAGAACAAGCACAGCATCGCGCCAAGTAGCGCCTTGCAATAAAGACGGCTGCATTTCAGGGCACGCCTTTTAATTATTGGCTTTTGACTGCCAACTTTGAGTGCACAACTTCGTGCGCTCTGGATTCATTCATGCCTGCGCTCGGCGAAGTGTGCTTTCGCCATGGATCCGTGCGCCCGAAAACTGTTGTTAATCAACCCAGTCCGGCTCTTCCCGGAGGAGCTGGCGTGATAAACACATGAGGTGATAGCGATGCGTATCAGCATCTTTGGTTTGGGTTATGTGGGTGCAGTCTGTGCAGGTTGCCTGACGGCACGTGGCCATGACGTGATTGGTGTGGACGTTTCCAGCACCAAGATCGACCTGATCAATCAGGGTAAGTCGCCCATCGTCGAACCAGGCCTGGAAGCACTGCTGCAGCAAGGCATCGCCAACGGCCGCCTGCGTGGCACCACCGACTTCGCCGAGGCCATCCGTGCCAGCGATGTATCGATGATCTGCGTCGGCACCCCGAGCAAGAAAAACGGCGACCTGGGCCTTGAGTACATCGAGTCGGTGTGCCGCGAAATCGGCTATGTGCTGCGCGACACCACCCGTCGTCACACCATCGTGGTACGCAGCACCGTGCTGCCTGGTACCGTCAAGAACGTGGTCATCCCAATTCTCGAGGACTGCTCGGGCAAGAAGGCCGGGGTCGACTTCGGCGTCGCGGTCAACCCTGAGTTCCTGCGCGAAAGCACCGCGATCAAGGATTACGACCACCCACCGATGACCGTCATTGGCGAACTGGACAGCGCCAGCGGCGACATCCTGCAAAGCCTGTACGAAGAGCTCGACGCTCCGATCATCCGCAAGCCGATCGAAGTGGCCGAGATGATCAAGTACACCTGCAACGTCTGGCACGCCACCAAGGTCACCTTCGCCAATGAAATCGGCAACATCGCCAAGGCGGTGGGTGTCGATGGCCGCGATGTGATGGACGTGGTCTGCCAGGACAAAGTGCTGAACCTTTCGCAGTACTACATGCGCCCAGGCTTCGCCTTCGGTGGTTCCTGCCTGCCCAAGGACGTACGCGCCCTCACCTATCGTGCCGCGAGCCTCGATGTACGCGCTCCCCTGCTCGACTCGCTGATGCGCAGCAACGAATCGCAGGTCCAGAACGCCTTCGAGCTGATCGAAGCCCATGAAAAGCGCAAGGTCGCCCTGCTTGGCCTGAGCTTCAAGGCCGGCACCGACGACCTGCGTGAAAGCCCGCTGGTGGAACTGGCCGAGCGCCTGATCGGCAAGGGCTATCAACTGGATATCTACGACGAGAACGTCGAGTACGCCCGCGTTCACGGGGCGAACAAAGAGTACATCGAGTCGAAGATTCCGCATGTCTCGTCGCTGCTCAACGCCAACTTCCAAAAGGTCATCGACAACGCCGACATCATCGTCCTGGGCAACCGTGACGAGCAGTTCCGCGCCCTTGCCGAGCAAGCGCCGGCCGGCAAGCAAGTGATCGACCTGGTCGGTTTCATGAGCAAAGGCACCTGCGCTGCCAGCCGTACCGAAGGTATCTGCTGGTAAGCCCTTGGCCGGGCAGCGGTGGCCTCCCCACCGCCGCTGCCCTCCCTTTTTCTGATTTCGCGACGGATGCTGAACATGCAAAGGCTCCAGACAGTGCTGTTGCAGTGCGCCGGGTGGCTGCTCTACATGAGCCTGCTCATGCTGATCGCCCTGGCCCTGCCCAGCGATATCTTCGACTCGCAGTCGAAGCACTTCATCTTCCTGGTCGGCGCAGTCGGCATCTGGCGCTACTCCATGGGCGCCACCCATTTCATCCGCGGCATGATCTTCCTGTACCTGGTCTACCCCTACCTGCGCCGCAAGGTGCAGAAACTGGGCAAGGCGGCTGACCCGTCGCATGTCTACCTGATGGTGACCAGCTTCCGCATCGACGCACTGACCACGGCCCAGGTGTACAGCTCGGTGATCCGTGAAGCGATCAACTGCGGCTACCCGACGACCGTGGTGTGCTCACTGGTGGAGATGTCCGACGAGCTGCTGGTGAAAAGCCTGTGGGCCAAGTACAACCCGCCAGCACATGTGAAACTCGACATCGTGCGCATCGCCGGCACCGGCAAGCGCGACGGCCTGGCCTATGGCTTTCGCGCCATCTCGCGCATGCTGCCGGACGAGAACGCCGTGGTCGCGGTCATCGACGGCGATACCGTGCTGGCCGATGGCGTGGTGAACAAGACCGTGCCCTGGTTCAAGCTCTACCCCAACGTTGGCGGCCTGACCACCAACGAATTCTGCGAAGTGCGCGGCGGCTACATCATGAGCGAGTGGCACAAGCTGCGCTTCGCTCAGCGTCACATCAACATGTGCTCGATGGCACTGAGCAAGCGCGTGCTGACCATGACCGGGCGCATGTCGATGTTCCGCGCCAGCGTGGTGACCAACCCCGAGTTCATCGCCGACGTCGAAAGCGACTCGCTGATGCACTGGCGCCTGGGCCGGTTCAAGTTCCTCACCGGTGACGACAAGTCCAGCTGGTTCAGCCTGATGCGCCTGGGTTACGACACCTTCTACGTGCCCGATGCCGCCATCAACACGGTCGAACATCCGCCCGAGAAGAGCTTCCTGAAGGCCAGTCGCAAGCTGATGTACCGCTGGTACGGCAACAACCTGCGGCAAAATTCCCGCGCCCTGGGACTGGGTGTTCGTCGCCTGGGGCTGTTCACCAGCATCGTGCTGTTCGACCAACGCGTGTCGATGTGGACCAGCCTGCTGGGCCTTACCGTGGCGGTGATCGCCAGCCTCAAGTTCGGCATGGCTTTCCTGCTGGTTTACCTGCTGTGGATCGGCATCACCCGCCTGATCCTGACGGTGATGCTGCTGTGCTCCGGCCACAACGTGGGTCCGGCCTACCCGCTAATTCTCTATTACAACCAGATCGTCGGCGCGCTGATGAAGATCTACGTGTTCTTCCGCCTCGACAAGCAGTCCTGGACCCGTCAGCCCACTGCCCTGAAGCGCGACCTCGCCAGTTTTCAACAATGGTTCAACACCTGGTCCTCGCGGACCATGACCTTCTCGGCTGCCAGCATCTTCGTTGCTGTGCTGTTCATGGTCGTGTGAGCCCAACCCGGATCGGAACTAAAGGAACAAACCACCATGAATACCGCCGTGAATGTCAACGTCGTGCATGAGTCCGAAGCCCAGCGCCAACACGCCCGGGTGCGCATCCCCGCCAAGCTGCGCTTCCTGGATGCCCAGCGCCAGCCCCATGATGTGAAGGTCGACGACCTTTCCGCCGGTGGCCTGAGCTTCCACACCAAGCAGCCACTGAAGGTTGGCGATGTGCTGCGTGGGCGCTTGCAGTTCGTGGTCGACAACCTTGGCCTGTCGATGGACATCGAATTCCAGGTGCGCTCCTACCTCGCCGACACCGGCCGTACCGGTGCGCAGTTCCAGAACCTGGAACCACGCGACATCGCCACCTTGCGCCACATCATCACCAGCCACCTGTCCGGTGAGCTGATCAGCATCGGCGATGTACTGAGCACCCTGCAGCGCGACAACTTCACCAAGGCCCGCAAGCAGAAGGATTCAGGTACCGGCCTGTCGGCCTTCGGCCGCCTGAAAGCGGTGACCGTGACCCTGGGCGTGTTCGTGGTGGGCATTGCCGCCTTCGGCTTCGTGGCCAAGTCGCTGTATGGCATGTATTTCGTGAGCCATGCCGAAGCCGGCGTGGTGGCAGTGCCGACCACCAACGTCACCATGCCCCGCGACGGTACGGTGAGCAGCCTGGTCGAAAGCGGTGGCCTGATCGCCAAAGGCGCCCCGCTGGCCAGCTTCAGCACCAGCATGCTGGACATGCTCAAGGGCCATCTGGACGACTCGCAGCTGGAGCCGGCCAAGGTCGAGGAATTGTTCGGCAAGCAACTCTCCGGGACTCTCACCAGTCCCTGCGATTGCGTGGTCGCCCGCCAGCTGGTGGACGACGGCCAGTACGCCGCCAAGGGCCAGCCGATCTTCCAGCTGATCCCGCGTACCAGCAACCCGCTGATCGAGGCGCGCTTCAGCTACCGCCAGTTCGACAAGGTCCAACCAGGCACCCGTGTCAACTTCCAGATCGCCGGCGAAGACGACGTGCGCACCGGCCATATCGTCAGCAGCACCAGCCTCAACAGCGAAGACCTGGCCTCCGATATCCGCGTTCAAATCAAGCCTGACGGCGCCTTGCCGGCCGAATTGGCCGGCCGCCCGGCCTCGGTCACCAGCGACCGTGGTCCATCGCTGGACTGGTTGATCGACAAAGCCGTTGCCCGTGGGCTTTAAGAGGATCGAGCTGATGAATTGCATGACGCCGTTGCGAGGGCTCTGCCCTCCATCGCGACTCAAGGCCACAGCCACAGGGCCTGCGTCGTCCACTGGAGTGCGCAGCGCTCGCCCATCTGCATGGTGTGCACTGGCGCTGGCCGTCAGCCTGGCCGGTTGCGCCGGTCTGCCCGACCAGCGCCTGGCCAACGAAGCGCTCAAGCGTGGCGACACTGCCCTGGCCGAGCGCAACTACAAAGCGCTGGCCGACCTGGGCTACAGCGACGCGCAGGTGGGCCTGGCCGACATCAAGGTCACCAGTGGCGACCCTGCGCAGTTCAAGGAAGCCGAAGCGACCTACCGCGCCGCGGCAGCAACCTCGCCGCGTGCCCAGGCGCGCCTTGGCCGCTTGTTGGTGGCCAAACCCGACAGCACCCAGGCCGAGCGCGAGGAAGCTGAACGGCTGCTCAAGCAGGCTTCGGCGCAGGGCGAAAACAAGACCCTGATCCCACTGGCGATGCTTTACCTGCTGTACCCGCAGAGCTTCCCCAAGGTCAACGCCCAGCAGCAGATCGACCAGTGGCGCGCGGCTGGCTATCCGGAAGCCGGCCTGGCCCAGGTGCTGCTGTACCGCACCCAAGGCACCTATGACCAGAATCTGGACAAGGTCGAGGCGCTCTGCAAGGAAGCCCTGAACACCCTGGACGTCTGCTATGCCGAATTGGCGACCGTCTACCAGAAGCGGGGCCAGACCGACCAGCAGGCTGCCCTGCTGCAACAGCTCAAGTCGGCCTACGCCCGCGGCTCGGTGCCGGCCAGCCGCGTCGACAGCGTCGCCCGCGTCCTGGCCGACCGCAACCTCGGCCAGACCGATGAGAAAACCGCCAAGGACCTGCTCGAACAGATCGCGCCATCTAATCCGGCATCCTGGGTCAGCCTCGCGCAACTGGTGTACGACTTCCCCGAGCTGGGCGACACCGACCAGTTGATGGCTTACATCGACAAAGGTCGCGAAGCGCAACAGCCCCGTGCTGAACTGCTGCTTGGCCGTCTCTACTACGAAGGCAAGAGCGTACCGGCCGATGCCGTGAAGGCCGAACAACACCTGCAAGCGGCGGCCAACGCCGGCGAAGTCAGTGCCGACTACTACCTGGGCCAACTGTACCGCCGTGGATACCTGGGCGATGTCGAGCCGCAGAAAGCGGTCGACCACTTGCTCAATGCCGCCCGTGGTGGCCAGAACAGCGCCGACTACGCCCTGGCCCAGCTGTTCAGCGAGGGCCATGGTATCCGCAGCAACCCGGCCAATGCCTGGGTGTTCGCCCAGCTGTCCCAGGCCAACCCGACGCCGCAGTCGGCTGAACTGCTTGCACAGCTCGATCAGCAACTCACGCCTGAACAACGCAGCCAGGCCCAGCAACTGCTGGCCCAGGAGAAGCAGGCACGCGGCAGCATGGGCCGGGGTGCCACCAGCACACTGGCCATCGAAGCGCTGCAAGACGATGAAAAAGAAGTAGACGGTGAGGACATGCTATGACGCTCAATCCCTTCGTGAAGGCCGGCATCGGCCTGAGCTTCGCCCTGCTGTGGTCGTGCCCGACCCTGGCGGACATGACCGCCGAGAAGAACTTTGGTCTGGACGTGAAAATCACCGGTCAGTCCGAGGACGACCGTGACCTGGGCACCCGCTCCGGCGGCGACGTCAATGGCCTGGGCCTGGACCTGCGCCCATGGGTGTACGGCGAACGCGGTAACTGGAGTGCCTACGCCATGGGCCAGGCCGTGACCGCTACCGACACCATCGAAACCGACACCCTGCGCCAGAACGACGACGGCACCACCACCGACACTGGCGAGGACAGCCGCACGCCAGACAAGAGCTACCTGGCCCTGCGCGAGTTCTGGGTCGGCTACAGCGGCCTCACCGCCTACCCCGGCGAGCAGCTTCGCCTGGGTCGCCAACGCCTGCGCAGCGATGATGGCATGTGGCGCGACACCAATATCGAAGCCCTGAACTGGACCTTCGACACCACCCTGCTCAAGGCTGACCTGGGCGTGGCCCAGCGCTTCAGCGAATACCGCACCGACCTCACCGAACTGGCGCCGGAAGACAAGGACCGCACCCATGTCTACGGCAATGTCGCCACACAGTGGACCCCTGGCCACTGGGTCGGCCTGCGCGCTCACCACAGCCACGACAGCGGCAGCCTGAAAAACCCAGGCGAAACCGTCGACGCACTGGACAAGACCCGCACTGGCGACCTCACCTGGCTGGGCCTGGAAGCCAACAGCGATGCCTACAACTGGCGCAACGACCACACCGTCAACTACTGGGGCAGCGTCACCTGGCTGACGGGCGACCGCGACACCCTGAGCAGCCAACAGGTGGGCAACGAGCAGGTGGCAACCGGCAAGCAGAGCGGTGACGTCAACGCCTGGGGCACCGACCTCGGCATCCGCCTGCGCCTGGACCCCAACTGGCAAGTCGGCGCGGCCTATGCCCGTGGCAGCGGCGGTGGCGGCAGCGACGGCTCGAACAACTTCGAGCAGACCGGCCTTGAAAGCAACCGGTCCAACTTCACCGGCACCCGTTCGCGCGTCCACCGCTTCGGCGAGGCGTTCCGTGGCGAGCTGGGCAACCTGCAGGCGGCCACCCTGTTCGCCTCCTGGCAACTGCGCGACGACTACGACGCAAGCTTCATCTACCACAAGTTCTGGCGTGTCGATGACCAACAGAACATCGGCTCCAGCGGCATCAACGCCGTGGTCAACGACAACGGCGTGAACCGCCCACTGGTCAATGGCGAGAAAGACCTGGGCCAGGAGATGGACGTGGTCGTCACCAAGTACTTCAAGCAAGGCCTGCTGCCGGCGTCGATGAGCCAGGCCATCGACGAACCTTCGGCCCTGGTACGTCTGCGTGCCGGTGTGTTCAAGCCGGGCGACGCCTATGGCCAGGAAGCGGACTCGTACATGCACCGCGCCTTCGTCGACGTGATCTGGCGCTATTGAGCCGGGAGAGGAACCACATGACCCTTCACCCGAACCTTCGCCACAGCCTCCTGGCCAGCGCTTTGCTGCTGGCCTCGGGCCTTGCGTTCGCGGACAACCCCGCCAACAAGGCCAAGGAACTGCAGCAGGCCAAGACCTACACCGTGTCCAGTGCACCGGTCGAGCCGCTGCACATGGACCCACCCAAGCTGCCCGACCTGTCCGGCTACACCGCAGAGGCCGTGCAGAAGAAGATCGACCGCAGCCACAAGGGCACCGTCAGCGTACGCCGCATGCTGCAGGAAGAATCGCTCAAGGAGTTCATCGGCGGTGACAACAAAGCCGCCGAGTGGGTGCAGCGCCAGCATGGCATTCCCCAGGCGATCTTCGTCGACAACGGCCATGTCAACCTGGTCGAACTGAGCAAGAAAGTACCCAAGCAGTACCTGAGCGAGGTCGAGTCTGGTGTGTACCTGGCACGCTTGCCGATCGTGGTCGGGCAGAAGGGCATCCTCGAGATCGACGGCAAGGTCAAGCAGTTGCGCCTGTCCCAGGAAGGCGGTTCGTTCCTGGTCAACGACGGCAAGCTGTTCGTCACCGACACCCAGGTGACCGGCTGGCGCGAAAAGGACAACGGCCCGGCCAGTTTCCGCTCGCCCAGCGAATTCCGCCCGTTCCTGCTGTCCTGGGGCGGCACCGAGACCTACATCGTCAACACCAAGATGGCCAGCTTCGGCTATGCCAAGTCCAAGTCCTACGGTGTGAGCATCTCGCAGTACACCCCGAACATGGCCAAGCGCATGGGCCGCCCTGAACCGACCGGCTGGATCATCGGTTCGGAGTTCAGCGACATGTGGTACGGCTTCTACTGCTACGAAACCCAGGACTTCGTGGTCAAGGACAGCGTCTACCGCGACAACATCGTCTACGGCATCGACCCGCACGACCGTTCGCACCGCCTGATCATCGCCGGCAACACTGTCTACGGCACCAAGAAAAAGCACGGGATCATCGTCTCGCGTGAGGTCAACGACAGCTGGATCATCAACAACAAGAGCTACGACAACAAGCTCTCGGGTGTGGTGATCGACCGTAACAGCGTCAACAACCTGATCGCCTACAACGAGATCTACCGCAACCACACCGACGGCATCACCCTGTACGAAAGCGGCGACAACCTGATCTGGGGCAACAAGCTGATCAACAACCGTCGCCACGGCATCCGCGTGCGCAACAGCGTGAACATTCGTCTGTACGAAAACGTCGCCATGGCCAACGGCCTGGTGGGCGTCTACGGGCACATCAAGGATCTGTCGGATACCGACCGTGACATCGCCCTCGACCCGTTCGACACCAAGGTCTCGCTGATCGTGGTCGGCGGTGAGCTGGCGGCCAACGGCTCGGGGCCGCTGTCGATCGACTCGCCCCTTTCGGTGGAGTTGTACAAGGTCTCGATGCTCGCCCCGCGCAAGGCCAACGGCATCAGCCTCAACGGCATCCTCGGCGAGCGCCAGGACGAAATCCTCGACCTGCTGGTGCGCCAGCAGAAGGCTGTGCTGATCGACCCGGTCGAACGCCAGACCGAAATGATCGACTAAGGAAGCCCGACCATGACCCCACACCTGATGAAACTGCTCGGTCTGTCCGCTGCCCTCCTGGCCATCAGCCAGGGCGTGCGCGCCGACGACGTGAAGGCACCGACCTTCACCGCCGAGCCGTGCTGCCAACTGTGCCCCGAGGCGCATGACCCCAGCCGCTACACCACGCGTTACCAGCAGAACTTCACCACCCTGGTGCAAGCCCAGGGCGACTGGCTGTTCCGGACCCGCGAAGACCTGCGTACCGAGTTCGACACCACACCGTCTGGCTACAAACGCCTTCAGCAAGTGCACGACGCCTTCAAGAAGCGCGGCGTGGAGTTGGTCGTGGTGTACCAGCCGACCCGCGGCCTGGTGAACCGCAACATGCTCAAGCCTGAAGAAAAAGCCGCCTTCAACTATCAGAAGGCCCTGAGCAACTACCAGGCCATGCTGCAGCGCTTTGCCAAGATGGGCTACAACGTACCCGACCTCTCGCCGCTAACCAACGAGCAGTTGGCCGCAGCCGACCAGGGCAAGGACTTCTACTTCCGCGGCGACCAGCACTGGACGCCCTACGGCGCCGAGCGCGCAGCGAAGATCGTGGCCGAGACCGTGCACAAGATGCCGGCGTTCGAAGGCATTCCACGCAAGGAATTCGAAACCCACAAGTCGGGCCGCATGGGTAAGACCGGTACGCTGCATAACGTTGCCGGCCAGCTTTGTGGCACCAGCTACGCCGTGCAGTACATGGACCAGTTCGCCACCGAACCGAAGGGTTCGAGCGGCGGCGACGACCTGTTCGGTGACAGCGGTAATGCCCAGATCACCCTGGTCGGCACCAGCCACAGCGGCAAGAACTACAACTTCTCCGGGTTCCTGCAACAGTACATCGGCGCCGATGTGCTCAACGTCGCCTTCCCAGGCGGCGGTTTGGAAGGCTCGATGATCCAGTACCTGGGCAGCGAAGAGTTCCAGAAGCACCCGCCGAAGATCCTGATCTGGGAGTTCTCTCCGCTGTATCGCCTCGACCAGGAAACCATCTGGCGCCAGATCCTCGCCTTGCTCGACGATGGCTGCGACGCGCGTCCTGCGCTGATGAGCGCCAGCGCCGAACTCAAGCCCGGCAAGAACGAGCTGATGGTCAACGGCAAGGGCGGCGTGATCAAAGACCTGATCAACCGCAACCTGCAGATGGACTTCAAGTTCGAGGACACCTCGGTCAAGACCCTGCAGGCCACCCTGTGGTACCTCAATGGCCGCCACGAAGACATCAAGATCGAGAAGCCGGACACCTCCGAAACCGACGGTCGCTTCGTTTTCCAGATGCGCGAAGACGAAGACTGGGCCAGCCAGAACCTGTTGGCCGTCGAGGTCCAGGGGCCTGAGGACGGCACCCGCAAAGTCGAAGCCAAGCTTTGCAAACGCAACAACTTCGCCAGCCCTATGCACACCGCGCAAGCTGGCCAGTGAGGCGAACATGACCAAGCTCAGCAGAACCACCGCACCCGCACTTCTTGCCTTGGCGCTGTTCGGCGGCGCCGCGCATGCCGCGCTGGTACCGCCCCAGGGCTATTACGAAGGCATCGAGAAACTCAAGACCAGCGACGGCAATTTCCGTTGCGCGGCACCGCCCAGACCCTATACCGGCGCGTTGCAGTTTCGCAGCAAGTACGAGGGCTCGGACAGTGCCCGGGCAACCTTGAACCTGGACTCGGAACAGGCCTTCCGCGACTCCACCAAGGAAATCACCACCCTGGAGCGTGGCGTGGCCAAGATGGTCAACCAGTACATGCGAGACGGTCGGCCCGCGCAGCTCGACTGCACGCTGAACTGGCTGAGCACCTGGGCACGGGCCGATGCCCTGATGTCGACCAACTACAACCACACCGGCAAGTCCATGCGCAAATGGGCACTGGGCAGCATGAGCGGGTCTTGGCTGCGCCTTAAGTTCTCTAACTCGCAACCACTGGCGGCGCACCAGGCCCAGGCCGAATTGATCGAGAAGTGGTTCGCCCGCCTGGCCGAGCAGACCGTACGCGACTGGAGCAACTTGCCCCTGCAGAAGATCAACAACCACAGCTATTGGGCGGCCTGGTCGGTCATGGCTACCGCCGTGGCCACCGACCGCCGTGACCTGTTCGACTGGGCGGTGAAGGAATACAAGGTCGGCGCCAACCAGGTCGATGCCCAGGGCTTCCTGCCAAACGAGCTCAAGCGCAAGCAGCGCGCCCTGGCCTACCACAACTATGCCCTGCCCCCCCTGGCGATGATTGCCAGCTTCGCCCAGGCCAATGGCGTGGACCTGCGTGGCGAGAACAACAACGCCCTGCAGCGCCTGGGGCAGAAAGTGCTGGCCGGGGCCAGGGATCCGAGTGCGTTCAAGACCCGCAATGGCGAGAAGCAGGACATGGACGACCTCAAGATCGACAACAAGTACGCCTGGCTGGAGCCCTGGTGCCAGCTGTATTCGTGCAACGCCGACACCCTTGAGCGCAAGCGCGACATGCAGCCATTCGACAGCTTCCGGCTGGGTGGCAACCTGACCCGGGTCTACGACCCGAGCGCAGCGCGCAAGAAGTAACGCAAAGGCCCTGCAGGAGCGGATTCATCCGCGCTGGCGTCGGCAGGCTCACAACCGCTGCCATGACCATCGCAATCGCGGATGAATCCGCTCCTGCAAGGGACTAGGTATCTCCCACTTTTCGAGTGGGGGGTTTGGGGGGCGCTTTGCCCTGGATGCTGTGAACAAAAAGGAGAACCGGGATGGTCTTCTCGTCCAACGTGTTCCTGTTCCTGTTCTTGCCGGTCTTCCTCGGCTTGTACTACTTGAGCGGGCAACGCTATCGCAACCTGCTGCTGCTGGTTGCCAGCTACATCTTCTACGCCTGGTGGCGGGTGGACTTCCTCGCCCTGTTCGCCGGGGTCACCCTGTGGAACTACTGGATCGGCCTGAAAGTCGGTGCCGCGGGCGTGCGCACCAAGCCGGCCCAACGTTGGCTGCTGCTTGGCGTAGGCGTGGACCTGGCGATCCTGGGCTACTTCAAGTACGCCAATTTCGGCGTCGACAGCCTGAACGCGATCATCACCTCGTTTGGCCTGGAGCCGTTCATCCTCACCCACGTGCTGCTGCCGATCGGTATCTCGTTCTATATCTTCGAGTCGATCAGCTACATCATCGACGTGTATCGCGGCGACACCCCGGCCACCCGCAACCTGATCGATTTCGCGGCGTTCGTGGCCATCTTCCCGCACCTGATCGCAGGCCCCGTGCTGCGCTTCAAGGATCTGGTCGACCAGTTCAATAACCGCACCCACACACTGGACAAGTTCTCCGAAGGCTGCACCCGCTTCATGCAGGGCTTCATCAAGAAAGTGTTCATCGCCGACACCCTGGCGGTGGTCGCCGATCACTGCTTCGCCCTGCAGAACCCCACCACTGGCGACGCCTGGCTCGGCGCCCTGGCCTATACCGCGCAGCTGTACTTCGACTTCTCCGGCTACAGCGACATGGCCATCGGCCTGGGTCTGATGATGGGCTTCCGCTTCATGGAGAACTTCAAGCAGCCCTACATCAGCCAGTCGATCACCGAGTTCTGGCGCCGCTGGCACATCAGCCTATCGACCTGGCTGCGGGACTACCTGTACATCACCCTGGGCGGTAACCGCAAAGGCACCTTCAATACCTACCGCAACCTGTTCCTGACCATGCTGCTGGGCGGGCTGTGGCACGGCGCCAACTTCACCTACATCATCTGGGGCGCCTGGCACGGCATGTGGCTGGCCATCGAGCGTGCATTGGGCATCGACACCAATCCGCAACGCTTCAACCCGGTCAAATGGGCCTTCACCTTCCTGCTGGTAGTGGTCGGCTGGGTGATCTTCCGCGCCGAGAACCTGGAAGTGGCCGGCCGCATGTATGGCGCCATGTTCAGCTTCGGCCAGTGGCAGCTGTCCGAACTCAATCGCGCCCAGCTCACTGGCCTGCAGGTGGCCACGCTGGTCATCGCCTACATCACCCTGGCGTTCTTCGGCCTGCGCGACTTCTACCGCAATGCCAAGCCGAGCCCCGTGGCAAGCCCGGTGCAGGTCAATGCCGATGGCTCGATCGGCCTGGACTGGACCCGGGTAATGTCCCGCGCCCTGATCCTGCTGCTGTTCGTGGCTTCGATCCTCAAGCTCTCGGCGCAGAGCTACTCGCCGTTCCTCTACTTCCAGTTCTGAGGCTGATGACCATGACCCGGACATTACGCATCACTTACTCCCTGTCGTTCCTCGGTCTGCTGGTGGGCATGGGCGTGTGGTCCACCGGTGGCCTGCAAAGCTTCCAGCGCACCGAGCAGATGACCATGCTCGACGGCAAGCTGGCCAAGGCTGCCGAGACCCATTACGACGAGCAGTTCCCGATCAAGCGCCTGGGCACCAACGTCTGGGCGGCGCTGGACTTCAAGTTGTTCAACGAAGGCCGCCCGGGCGTGGTCCTGGGGCGCGACCAGTGGCTGTTCAGTGACGAAGAGTTCAAGCCGACTGCCGGCGCCGAACAGTTGATGCAGGAAAACCTCGCCCTCATCCGTGGCGTGAGCGAAACCCTCAAGCGCCACAACGTGCAACTGGTGCTGGCAATCGTCCCAGCCAAGGCGCGGATCTACTCGGAGTACCTGGGCAAGGAACAACCGGCCAGCCTGCACGATGACCTGTACAACCGCTTCCATGCCCAGGCCCGCCAGGCCAACGTGTTCGCTCCCGACCTGCAGGCGGCCCTGGAACAGGCCAAGGCCCGTGGCCAGGTGTTCCTGCGTACCGACACCCATTGGACGCCCATGGGCGCCGAAGTCGTCGCACAGGCCCTGGCCGAAGCCGTTGGCCGTCAGAACCTGCTCAATGGCGAGCCGCAGACGTTCATCACCGAGGCTGGCAACAGCGCACCGTACAAGGGCGACCTGACCAACTTCCTGCCGCTGGACCCACTCTTCAGCAACCTGCTGCCGACCCCCGACAACCTGCAGCAGCGCACCACGCGCCCTGCGCAAACCGAGGGCGAGGCCGACGACGCACTGTTCGCCGACACCCGAATTCCAGTGGCCCTGGTGGGGACCAGCTACAGCGCAAACCCGCATTGGAACTTCCTCGGTGCCCTGCAGCAAGCCCTGCGCAGCGACGTGGCCAACTACGCCGAAGACGGCCATGGCCCGGTGTTGCCGATGCTCAAGTACCTGCAAAGCGATGCCTTCAAAAATGCCGCGCCACAAGTGGTGGTGTGGGAATTCCCAGAACGATATCTGCCAATGAAGAACGACCTCAGCAGCTTCGACCCGAACTGGATCGCACAGCTCAAGAGCGCACGTAAATCCGAAGAAAACCTGGCCTTGTCGTCCTCCCGGACGAACCACTGATAGAGAGGAACACGCACATGACTACCAAGACTTCCATTGCCAAAGCCCTCACCCTCGCGGCAGGCCTTTCCCTGGCTTCGATGCAAGCCTTCGCCGGCGCCGACGCTGCGCTGTACGGCCCAACCGCACCGAAGGGTTCGACCTTCGTGCGCCTGTACAACGCCTCCAGCGCACCCACCGCCGCCACTGTCGGCAACACCCAGATCAAGCAGGTCGGCGCCCAGGCCAGCAGCGACTTCAGCTTCCTGCCGGGGGGTGACTACACCGCCCAGGTCGGCGGCAAGAGCGTCCCGGTCAAACTGGCCGCCGACAAGTACTACACCCTGGTCAACAACGCCGGCGGCAACCCGCAGTTGATCGAAGAACCGCCGTTCAAGAACAAGCAGAAAGCACTTGTCCGGGTCCAGAACCTCAGCGACCAGACCCTGACCCTGAAAACCGCCGATGGCAAGACTGCCGTGGTGGATTCGGTAACCGCCAAGGGCCGTGGCGAACGTGAAATCAATCCGGTCAAGGTCAACCTGGCCTTGTTCGAAGGCGACAAGAAAGTCAGCGACCTCAAGCCGGTCGCTCTGGAGCGCGGCGAAGCCGCAGTGCTGTACGTAACGGGTTCCGGCAACAGCTTGTCGCCGGTGTGGGTAACTCGCCCCGTGGCTAGCAACTGATCCCCCTGCCTCTAAACGACTATTGGAGAAACATGATGATCCCGGTAATTCTTTCTGGTGGTAGCGGTTCCCGTCTGTGGCCTCTGTCGCGCAAGCAGTTCCCCAAGCAGTTCCTGGCCCTGACCGGTGAACACACCCTGTTCCAGCAAACCCTGGAGCGCCTGGTGTTCGAAGGCATGGACGCGCCTATCGTGGTCTGCAACAAGGACCACAAGTTCATCGTTCAGGAACAACTCGCCGCGCTGAAGCTGCAGACCCAAGGCATCCTGATGGAGCCGTTCGGTCGCAACACCGCCCCAGCGGTAGCCATGGCGGCCATGAAGCTGGTCAACGAAGGCCGCGACGAGCTGATGCTGGTGCTGCCGGCCGACCATGTGATCGAGGACCAGAAGGCACTGCAACGCGCCCTGGCCCTGGCCACCGTGGCTGCTGAACGTGGCGAGATGGTGCTGTTCGGCGTGCCGGCCACCAAGCCTGAAACCGGCTACGGCTACATCCGCTCCAGCCAGGATGCCCTGCTGCCTGAGGGCGTGGCGCGGGTTGCGCAGTTCGTCGAAAAGCCCGATGAAAAACGCGCCGCCGAATTCGTTCAGGCCGGTGGTTACTTCTGGAACAGCGGGATGTTCCTGTTCCGCGCCAGCCGCTTCCTCGAAGAACTGAAGAAACATGACGCCGACATCTACGACACCTGCGTACTGGCCCTGGAGCGCAGCGCTGAAGACGGCGACGTGTTGAGCATCGACGAAGCCACCTTCGCCTGCTGCCCGGACAACTCCATCGACTACGCCGTGATGGAAAAGACCCAGCGCGCCTGCGTGGTGCCGATGTCCGCCGGTTGGAGCGATGTGGGCTGCTGGTCGTCGCTGTGGGACGTGCACGAAAAGGACGCCGACGGCAACGTCACCAAGGGTGATGTGGTGGTGCAGGACAGCCGCAACTGCATGATCCATGGCAACGGCAAGCTGGTGTCGGTGATTGGCCTGGAGAACATCGTGGTGGTCGAGACCAAGGACGCGATGATGATCGCCCACAAGGACAAGGTCCAGGGCGTCAAGCAGATGGTCAAGACGCTCGACGAGCAAGGCCGCAGCGAAACCCAGAACCACCTGGAAGTGTATCGTCCGTGGGGCTCGTACGACTCGGTGGACATGGGCGGGCGATTCCAGGTCAAGCACATCACCGTCAAGCCGGGCGCCAGCCTGTCGCTGCAGATGCACCACCACCGCGCCGAGCACTGGATCGTGGTGTCCGGCACCGCCGAAGTGACGTGTGACGAGAATGTGTTCCTGCTTACCGAGAACCAATCGACCTACATCCCGATCGCCTCGGTCCACCGCCTGCGCAACCCGGGCAAGATCCCACTGGAGATCATCGAGGTTCAGTCTGGCAGCTACCTGGGCGAGGATGACATCGAGCGATTCGAAGACGTGTATGGGCGTACATCCACACCCATCGAGCGCGGCATTTCGGTGAAGACCATCGCGCAGTAAATAGCGGACGTAAAGAAAGCCCCGTGGCCTTGGACGACCACGGGGCTTTTTCAATGCGGCGTTACTTGGGACGCAGATCGAGCTCGACTCGCCCGCTGTTCAGCACGTACTTCTTGCCGGACCTGGTGAATTCAAACTCGAATTCGATGAGCAGGCTTTGACCCTGTCTGTATTCGAACTTGCCGATCGGCGGGTTGCCACCACTTGGCTGCCCCGCATAAAGCCCACGGTCAACAACGGCGAAGTAATTGGTGACGCTGTCAGCAGTGAACAGGAAAAACGCGCCAAAATCCTCCAGGCCACCCTTGAGCCCCTCTCGCTGGCTAACCAGAACGCCCGACAGTTCACCTGCCGAGTTGTAGAGTGGCCGGATTTGATCAGCCGTGAACCCACCATTGCTTTCAAGGACCGGGCTTACCTGTGCCGTGGCGGTCCCGGAAGCCTTCGCTGCCAGGGTTCTCACCTGACTGTCGATTTCAAAGTGACCATCGCTCACCGAAAACGAGCTGTTGCCGCCCTTGAAGTCGAAGCTTGCCTGCTTCGGCTCGCCCGAGCTTCCCAACACCTCGATGGCCAGCCTGCCGGTCTGCGCGTAACCGGCGCCTTCGATGCCAAGGTGCGCCCAAACCTTGCCAGCTTCCAGAGGCTCGATATCGTAGGTTTTCACCTCTGGCGTTTCGGGCAGGTGAATATAAATGAATGGCTCGTTATCGATGGCTTCATCGTCGATCGCGAACACCGCATTGCCTGGCAGATAGTTGATCGTGCTGGCCTTGAACCTTGCATCGCGTCCACTGATCACGGCAGTCATTTGTCCAACCAACTGCCCCACTTTTTCCTTGCTTGAATTCACTTTCTTGTCTCCTGCGGCGGCGCAAGCGTTATGAAGTAGATGCTGCATGTGAGAACGTGCCGCCTTGGAGAAAGGCTACGAGCGCAGAGAGGCATTCGAAACTGGCAGAAATGCCAGGTGTGCCGTAGACAGCGTCGCGTCCTTCAAGCTGGATCGATTTACCGCTAGGATGGATGAACCTGTGCATTGAAGGTCACTGACTGATGCTTATCGGCGCCGCTCTGATACTCACTTGGCTTGTCCTGCTGCTGCGCTACCCGGCCAAGGCCTTGCCGATTTCCATGGCCGCCGTGTGCGGCTTGGGTCTGGTGGCATTGTGGGTGGCCTGGCAGGACAACCGTGAAACCTCGCAGTTGGCACGCCTGGACCTGCGCCTGACCTACGCACCGCAAGAATGCCCCGCCGACCGCGCACTGCGGGTGACCATGAAAAACGGCAACGATGTCCCGCTGACCGAACTGCGTTGGCGCGTGGCAGCCTACGCCCCTGGCGATACGGTGAACCTTGCCGAGAATACCTACAATGCACCGCGTTACCGCGGACCGGGCGAATTGCAGCCGGGGGCACAGTGGCAAGACTGCTTGCCACTTCCGCCGCTGCGCTCGGGGTACCGGCCACAGACCCTGGAATTCCGGGCCGAGCACCTGCAAGGTACATTTGCCAACTGATGCGTCGCCTCTACCGGCCCTTCGGCGGGGTAACCCGCGAAGACGCGGCACGGGAAATAACCCACTCACTGACAACAGGTCCCAAGCATGCCCACCGTCCTGATCACCGGTTGTTCCAGCGGCATCGGCCGCGCCCTGGCCGATACCTTCCGCGATGCTGGCTATGAAGTCTGGGCCACCGCCCGCAAGCCCGAAGACGTCGCGGTGCTGGCCGCAGCCGGTTTCGCCGCACGTGAGCTGGATGTGAATGACAGCGAGGCCCTGAAGCGACTGGCTGACGAGTTGGAGGACCGTCATGGCCAACTGGACATGCTGATCAACAATGCCGGCTACGGCGCCATGGGGCCGCTGCTCGACGGTGGGGTTGATGCCCTGCGCCAGCAATTCGAAACCAATGTCTTCGCGGTGATCGGCGTGACGCGCGCGCTGTTCCCGCTGCTACGCCGCGCCCGTGGTCTGGTGGTGAACATCGGCAGCGTGTCAGGCGTGCTGGTGACCCCGTTTGCGGGAGCCTACTGCGCCTCGAAAGCCGCGGTGAACGCGCTGAGCGATGCCTTGCGCCTTGAGTTGGCGCCCTTTGGCATTCAGGTGATGGAGGTGCAGCCAGGGGCGATTGCCTCGCAGTTCGCCAGCAATGCCCAACGCCAGGCCGATCAGGTGCTGGCAGCGGACTCGGCGTGGTGGCCTTTGCGCGAACAGGTTCAGGCACGGGCCCGGGCATCGCAGGACCGCCCAACGCCTGCGGCGGTGTTCGCCAAAGGGGTGCTAGCAGCGACGGGCAAGCGCAAGGTGCCCGCCGTTGTGCGATTGGGCAATGGCAGCACGGCACTACCGTTGATGGCCCGGCTGCTGCCGCGCCGCATGCTGGACTGGGTGTTGCGCAAGCGCTTTGGGCTTTTGCGTCCGCTTTGAGCCCATGCCGTCATGGGGGGCTGCTGTGCAGCCCTTCCAAGACACAGGGCCCCTCCCTCAAAGCAGCGGCGGCGCCAATCCTCATGCTTTATGCGGCTGCATATCGAATGCCTGCCACCCTCCACCTAGGGCTTTGTATAGGCCAACCAACGCTTGGGAAACCGCAGCCGAACTGTCGATCCACTGCTCTTCACTGGCTAACAGGGCACCCTGCACGCTCAACACATTGAGAAAGTCCACCGCCCCTTCCACGTACTGACGCTGGGCAGTCTCCAGGGCGATGCGGTTCTGCCGCACCGCTTCGGCCAGGTGGTCGCGACGCAACTGGCTGGCGTTGTATAGACGCAGTACATCGTCGATTTCATGCCAGGCACCGAGCACGACCTTGCGGTAGTTCAGCGCGGCCTCCTGTTGCTGCGCCTCGCGCAATTCCAAGGTGCCCTTGAGCCTGCCGCCTTCGAAGATCGGCAGCGACAATTGCGGACCAAAGGCGAAACGCCGCGAATCCCAACTACCGAAGTCCGACAGTTGCATGGCCTGAAAACCCATGCTGCCCGACAGCCGTATGCTCGGGTAGAAGTCGGCCTTGGCCACACCGATGCTGGCCGTGGCGGCATGCAGTCGGGCTTCGGCAAGCCGGATATCCGGGCGCCGCTCGGCCAACTCTGACGGCAGGCCAATGGCAAACCTCTGTCGCGGCGTCGGCAGCTCACCTCCCTCCAGCAACTCGGCCTGCAAGCTGCGTGGCGGTTCGGCGGCCAGCAAGCTGAGGGCGTTGATCAGGTCATCGCGCCTGGCTTGGAGGCTAGGCAGGCGTGCCTCGATCGAGGCCACCTGGGCGCTGGCCTGAGCGACGTCGAGTCGGGTGGCCACCCCTTCGGCCTGGCGGTCCTCGGACAGTTTCAGGCTGTGCCGTGCCACCTCCAGGTTGTCCTGGGTCACCGCCAACGTGTGCTGCACGGCACGTAGCTGGATGTAGTTGCCGGCCGTTTCGGACAGCAGGGCCAGCAGCACAGCGCGACGGTCGTTCTCGGCCACCTCGACTGTGGCATCGGCAGCCTCCACCTGGCGGCGTACGCGACCCCACAGGTCCAGTTCCCAACCCGCGACCAAATCGCCCTGCCACAGGTTGAACGCAGACTTGCCGGCATTGCCGGACGGGTCGCTCAGCCCCTCGGCGCTGTTACGGGCGCGGCTGTAGCCTGCGTCGACGTCCACAGACGGTGCTTCATCGGCGGCCACCGTACTGCGCAGCGCACGGCTTTGCACAAGGCGAGCACTGGCCATCTGCAGGTCGAGGTTGCGCTCGGCGACTTTCTGGATCAAGGCACTCAGGCGGGCGTCGTTAAAGCTATCCCACCAGCGTAATTCCATAGGTTCGGCCTGCGGCTGGCTGGGAGCAGCGTCACCCTGCAAAGACGCCCAGTTCTGTGGCGCCTGGCTATCCGGACGCTGGAAATCCGGCCCGAGGGTGCAGCCGGCCAGCACCACAGCCAGCAACACGGGGCTCAAACGCAAGGCCGGTTTCATCGCGCACTGACCTCTTTGCCTTCGAACTTGTCGCCATGGGTGTCGATGGTCGCCTCCACCGACATGCCCACGCGCAGGCGGGCAAGCAGCGGCTGGCCATCTTCGAACACAATCTTCACCGGAATACGCTGCACGACCTTGGTGAAGTTGCCAGTGGCGTTGTCAGGTTTCACAGCGGCGAAAGTCACGCCTGTGGCCGGGGCAATGCTCTGGACGTGGCCTTTGAGGGTTTCACCGGAAAAGGTATCGACGCTGATGCTCACCGGCTGCCCTGGCTGCACATGGGTCAGCTGGGTCTCCTGGAAGTTGCCCACGACGTAGGCGCGCTCCAGCGGCACCACCGACAGCAGCCGCGCGCCTGGATTGACGTAAGCGCCAACCCGCACCGCGCGCTCGCCCACCATGCCGTCGACGGGGGCGGTGATACGGGTGTAGGAGAGATCCAGCTGGGCTTTTTCCAGACCTGCCTCGGCGCGTTTGAGCTGGCCATCGGCACTGGCGACCTGGGCGGTGAGAACATCGACCTGCTTGCGCGTGGCCACCAGCGCTGCCTGGGCATTGGCCAGGCGAGCACGGGCCTGGTCGACCCGGCTGCGCGCCTGCTGGGCGTTCTGCACGGTTCCGGCGCCCTGTTCGGCGAGGCGACTGTAGCGATTGACTTCATGGTCGGCGAAAGCTGCCTCGGCCTGGGCGGCCTTGACGGCCGCTTCAGCCTGAGCGATCAGGGCCGCCTGCCGATCGAGCGTTGCGCGGGCATCGGCGCTCTGCGCCTTGGCCACCAACAACTGCGCCTGGGCGGCATCGAGTGCGGCTCGATAATCGCGGTCATCGATGGTCGCCAACAGTTGGCCAGCGTGAACCTGCTGGTTGTCTTCCACCCGTACGTCCTTGATGAACCCTGCGACCTTGGGGGCGACCACGGTGTAGTCGGCGGTCACATAGGCGTCATTGGTGCTCTGACGATGATCGCTGCCCAGCATCCAGGGGCCGACGATGCCGGCCAGCACAGCCACGGCCAGCACCGAGCCGATCACGATAGTCTTGCGGTTGTTGCTCATTTTCAGCGTTCTCGAATTCATCCAGGGTTCAGGCCACCGCACGCGGTGGATAGACCCGGGTAGGCACGAAAGGAATCAGGCAGATCAGCGCCACGGCGATACAGGCCATGACCAGGTAAAGGTCAGCGCAGGTCAGCACCTGCGCCTGCTCGTGAATGCGCCCGGCCAGGCCTGCGGTGTTGTCGTCGATCAGCGGGGCATTGCCCAGGCTGTCCACCAGGTGGTTGGAATGGAAATGTCGACGCAGGGTGCCAAGCGCATCCAGCAGGCCTGTGGCGATCACGGCGGCGAGGCCTTTGACGGTGTTGAACCAGCTCGAGGCGAAGGGGCCTTCCTGCGGGGTCATGCCGTTGGTGGACAACATCAGCAACGGCAGTACCGCCATCGGCTGGCCGAACACCTGCAGCAGGTAGTAGGGGTAGAAATCGCCGCGAATCCATTCGGAGGTCAGCAGGCTACTGCCGACACAGGACATCGCCAGCATGGCCAATCCAATGCCCAGCACCCAGCGACAATCGACCGCACGGATATTGCACAGCGCTGCCGTCAGCGGCAGGGCGATCAGTTGCGGCATGGCCACCAGCATCATCAGCGGGCTGGTCTGCGCAGGGCGATAACCCTGGATCTGCGCAAGGTAGGCCGATGGAATGCTGCCCACACCAGAGAGCACGATCAGCACACCCGCCAGGGTCAACAGGGCGAAGCTCAGGTTGCGCCGCTGCAACATGCGCAACTGGAAGAACGGCAGTGGCTCGGACCATTCGTTGTACATGAACAGCACCAGCAACAGCAGGCCGCCGCCCAGCAGCCAGCAGATCAACGGGGAATCGAACCACCCCCAACGGTCGCCCAACGACAGCCCCAGCACGATGCAACTGATCGCCGGCAAGCCCAGCACCACGCCACGCCAGTCGAACTGTTTGAAGCGTTCCAGGCGCAGCGGGTCCTGCGGCAGGCCCCAGCCGACGCAGAACATTGCCACGGCCGAGGGCAGGATGATCTGCCAGAACGCCCACTGCCAACCGACATATTCGGTCCACAGCCCGGCCAGCGGCGTGCCGAGATTGGGCCCGAAGGTGGCGGTCAGTGCGTAGCACGCCAGACCATAGACCTTGATGCCCGGCGGCAGGAAGCGAAGCGCCACGCTCATCAGCATCGGTGGCAACGCGCCGGAAGCGAAGCCCTGGAGTATGCGCAACAGCATCAGGCTGTGCAGGTTCGGGGCGAACGGCTGGAGCAGACCGAGCACCGCGAACAGGCCGACTGCGGTCATGGTGAAGCGGCGCAAGGAGAAGGTGGTGGCCAACCACGGCGCGAAGGCCATGGCCGAAACCGATGCCGCGCTGTAGACCGCCAGCAACCAGGCGCCCTCGTCGGCACCGATGCCCATCGCGCCACGAATATCGGCCAGGGAAATCTTGGTCACCGACTCGTTCAGACCGGCACACAGCACCGCCAGCAGTACACCGAACAGGCCAACCACCACCCGCAGGCCGAACGCCGTCTGCACGGGCGCGGCCGGCGCTGGGGCGGCGACTATCGCGGTGGCGGGCGCAGACAGGGAACTCACGGGGTGACATCTCCAGCAACAAATTTCGGGCTGGAGAAGTCTATGAAAGTCGAATGCTGACGAAAATCGACTTATTGGCAGTTTTATGTTGCGTCAGACGCAATCGGTGGAGCAGTGCGTACTTTCGCGGAGCTACCTGCGAAGCGAGCGACGTGAGCATCAAGGGTCGATGTTGCAGCAAGCCTTGAGGGTTTGCCGCAACCAGCGGTGCGCCGGGTCGTTGTGAAACCGCGGATGCCACGCCTGCATCACGTTCACCCGCTCCAGCGGCACTGGAATTTCGAACGAGCGCAGGGGCAACCCCAGCCTCTCCACACTGCTGAGAATATTGGCCGGCATCGGCAGGATCAGGTTCGAGTCCGGCAGCGAGAACAGCGCCGAGTGGAAACTGGGGGTGATCAATGCCACCCGCCGCTCCACCTTGAAGTTGGCCAGTTCGACGTCGATCGGCCCATTGGCACGGCCACGCCGCGACACGCTGATCTGTGGATAACTGGCAAAGCTCAACGGCGTGATCGGTTGCTGGAAAATCGGGTGGTCGCTGCGCGCCAGCCCAACGTAATGCGTATGAAACAGACTCTGTACCTTGATTTCCGGACCCAAGTCCACGGTCGAGCTGATGATCAGGTCAGTGCGCCCATCACGTAGCACGCTGTCGTCATCGCCCCCGGGGCTTTCCGGAACGAAACGCAAGACGGTGCGCGGCGCCTGCTCGTGCATCTTGTGCAGCAGACGGGCGCCATACAGGGCGATGAACAGGTCATTGGTGCGAATGTTGAAGGCCCGGTCGAGGCTTGGCAGGTCGACATCGTCGCCATTGCGAAACACCTGCCCGGCCTGTTCCACCAGCTGGCTGACCTGCTCGCGCAGGGCCAGTGCCCGGGGCGTCGGCACCAGACCACGGCCGGCACGCACCAGGATCGGATCGCCCAGCGCATCACGAATCCGCCCCAGGGTCCGGCTCATCGCCGCCGGGCTCAGGTTCATGCGTTGCGCCGCGCCGACCACGCTGCCTTCATCAAGCAGGGCGTCGAGGGCGACGAGCAGGTTCATGTCCGGGAGTTGCATGACCGTTTTCCGTGACAGCTGTGGGGGCCATCATGTTAACAGGTCGGACGATTGCACCAGACGCAATGCGGCCATGCATGATGGGGCATTTATCTCGGCGTGCGGATGGGCCATAAGGAATGCAGTGGCTGTACCGGCGCCATCGCCGGCAACACATCACCCCCACAAGGATCGCACATGCCCAGCCCCGTACTCATCGCCATCGACGCTTCCCCCGCTTCCACCGGGCTGCTCGCCCTGGCCCAACGCTACTGCCGCCCAGGCGAACATGAACTGCATATCCTGCTGGCCATCGACTCCACTTTCGCCGTGCACGACACACCCGCGCCTTACACCGCCGAAGAACTGGAGCAATACCCCGCTGCCTGTGAAGAGCAGCGCTTGGGCGACCGCGCGGTGGCCGAGGCTGTAGAGGCTTTGCAAGGAGCTGGTTTTGCTGCCCGGGGCTGCATGGTTGCCGGGCAGCCTGTCGAGGCGATTGTCGCCAAGACCCAGGAATTGGAGTGCGAATTGATCATCATGGGGCACCGGCACCTGTCCCGGCTGGGGCGGTTGCTGGATCCGTCGATCAGCGCGAAGGTGATTGATCGGGTGCAGGTGCCTGTTTTGGTGGGGGCTGCGGAGGGCTCGCCGTGAGTGTTGTAGCGTCAGTGAGATCGAGCGCCGCCCGCGCGGCGCATCGCGAGCAAGGCTCGCTCCTACGTTTGTTTCTGGCCAGTAACGCCAGTGGCAGGCGCGCGCGACCGCCTTGTTTGTACGACACGGTATCGCACCATGCACTCACGCATAATTGGCCCTAAACAGACGTAGGAGCGAGCCTTGCTTGCGATGCGCCGCGCGGGCGGCGCTCGATCTCAAACCCGCCACAAATCCCATGCCTGGCCCCAGAACATCTCACCTCTCCCCAGGCTTCACCACCACCGTACAAGTGGTCCCCGCCGCCAGCAGATACCCCTGCGGCACTTCATCGATATGAATCCGCACCGGCACCCGCTGCGCCAGGCGCACCCAGTTGAAGGTCGGATTCACATCGGCGATCAGCTCGCGGCTTTGTGGGTTGTCGCGGTCGTAGATACCGCGGGCGATGCTCTCCACATGCCCTTTGATGCGCTCGCCGCTCATCATCTCCAGCTCGGCCTGGTCACCAACCTTCACATGCGGCAGCTTGGTCTCCTCGAAGAAGCCATAGACCCAGAACGAGTTCTCATCGACCACTGCCATCACCGCTTCTCCGGTACGTGCATAGTCGCCCCGGTGAATGTTCAGGTTGGTGACATACCCGTCCACCGTCGCAACGATGCGCGTACGCTTGAGGTTCAGTTCGGCGGCCGCCAACTGTGCCTGGGCCTGCTGGTAGTCGGCCAGCGCGGAATTGGCGATGTTGCTGGCGTCGTCGCGGTTCTCTTTGGAGATCACCAGGTTGTCCATGTCGGCACGGCGCTTGGCGTTGACCTTGCGCATTTCCCAAGTGGCCTTACGCGAGGCGACCAGGGCCTTGGCCTGGTCGACCGCCAGTTGGTAGTGCTCAGGGTCGATCTGGATCAACAGGTCTCCCTTCCTGACCCGCTGGTTGTCCTTGACCGGCACCTCCACTACATAGCCGGGCACGTCGGCGGCGACGTTGATGATGTCGGCACGCACGCGGCCGTCACGGGTCCACGGCGTTGTCATGTAGTGCTTCCACAACTGGTGGCCGATCACCACGGCGGCGGCCAGCACCAGCAGAGTGGCGATCAAGCTGAAGAACTTTTTCATCGAAGGATTCTCACCAGTAGAGAGACAGCGCCATGGCGCCGAACAAGCAGACGAACAGGCTTAGGCGCAGCAGCGCCGGATGCCAGAAAAAACGATAGCCATCATGGCTGGCGATGAACCGGTCCAGACCCCAGGCCAGGCCCAGGGCGAGCAGGAACATCAGGGTCATGGTGGGCATGTAAACGCCATGGAAGGCGATCTCACGGGGCATGGTGCAATCCTTTCGCCGGGGCCAGTGGCGACTGTGGGTCGAGCAGGGAAGTACGGATGAAATGCAAATAGCTCTGCACCCGGCGCAGCACCGAAGTGTCGAAGTGCCGGGCAAAGGGTTCGTCGGTGGCCTGCACACGGCTGATGGCATGGTCCACCGCCACCAGGGCACGTTCGTGATTGCTGGCGCTAGGTTGCAGGAACAACCGGGCCAGGGCACGGCCCATCACGCGGATAGCCTGGCGCCAAGGCTGCGATTCGGCATAGGCCGGATGCACCGGAGCACGGGCCTGTTCCTTGCGCAGTTCGATGATGGCGTGGCCGATTTCCAGTACCACGAACATCCAGCGCATCAATTGGCTTTGCACCTCGGGCTTGCCAGCGGCAAGGCCGTAGGCCTGGTGCAACAGGTCGCGGGTTCGGCTTTCGAAGGCGCTGCCCAAACCGCGCAGGCGTCCGCCGATGGCGAACAGCACCTGCGCGCGCAAATCTTGCTCCAGGCGGCTCCACAGCCAGCGGCTGTTCGGCGGCAGGATGATCGCCCCCGCAGCCGCACAGGCCAGCATACCGATGACCATGCCGATGTAGTCGTTGATGAAGCTGTAAGGGTTGTAGGTGGTGAGGTTGTTGGGCACCGACCCGATGGAGAAGAACACCAGCAGCCCCAGTCCATACCCGGCATAGGCCGGGCGCGATGCGAGGAACGCGCCTAGCACGAAGACCGGTGCCAGGACCACGCACAGCAACGGGAAGCCGTCGATCCAGGGGAAGACGAAGAAGGTTTCGTAGAAGCCGATGAAAGCCCCAAGCATCGTGCCGCAGGCCATCTGGAACGACATGCGCTTAGGGTTTGGCGAGGCCGCCGACAGGCCCACCGTCACCGTGGCGACCAAGGTCATCATGGCGCCGCTAGGCCAGTCACTGAGCAACCAATAGCTGCCCAACAGCAGCAACACCGCCGAGGCACGCACGCCCGCGGCCAGCGACACCAGCCAGTTAGTGCGCGACACGTAAGGCTCGTCCCACTGCTCACGCGCATGGTTGTGGGCCGCCAGCGAGGCATGGGTTTCGGCGTAGCTGAACATCTCGTCGACGAACCGGTACAGCAACTCGAACGCAGTGTGGAAGTCCAGCAGGTCCGACTCGCTGGGCTCGGTTTGCAGGTAGTCGGCGCGCAGGCTGCGCACCTGGGCCTGCAGACCTTCCTTGTAGGCCGCCAACTCCAAGGCCAGGCGCAGAGCATCGGCATCGGTCAAGGCCCGGCCCACATACGGGTCGAGCAGTTTGGCCAAGGTCTCGATACCGGGTTCGATAGCACTGACGATCTGCAGCGGCCCGCGTGCACGCAAGCGTTCGAGCAGGCGATTGAGGGCATTGAAGCGCGTGGTGATGGCCATGAACTCGCTGTTCATGCGTACCAGCCGGCCACTGCGACGTCGCATGTGCGGGTCTTCGAACGCGGTGACGTTGCGCAGGCTTTCCAGGCCCACGGCCTCGGCGACGAAGCGCACGTTGCTGGCTTCGAAGCGGTCACGCTGACTTTCGCCGCGCAGCGCCTCGACCACGACCCCGGCGAACACGCCAAAGCGCTGGTAGAGAGCGTTACGCATGGCAGCACTGGCCGATTGTGGCAACACGGCGGCACTGACCAGCGTCGACACCAGGATGCCCAGCGAAATTTCCAGCACCCGCCACACGGCGGCCATGAAGGCCTGGTCTGGGTGCTCGAGCACCGGCAGGCCAATCATCGCCGCGGTATAGCCGGCGAGCACGAACCCATAGGCGCGGAAGGTCCGGTAGCGCATGGCACCGGCAGAGCACAGGCCGACCCACACCGCCAGGCAAGGCAGGAACAACTCGGTGTTCTGTGGGAACAGGGCAATGAGCGCGATCATCATCGCCGAGCCGGCCAAGGTGCCGAGCACCCGGTAGAAGCTCTTGGCGAATACATGACCGCTCTGCGGCTGCATGACGATGAACACAGTGATCATTGCCGTGCGCGGTTGCGGCAACTCCAACCGCATGGCCAACCACAGGGTGATGAGCGCAGCCGCGATGATCTTGAAGATGTAGACCCAGGTCACCCCATCGGTACGCGCCCAGGCAAAGAAACCCCGACGCCACTCAAGGCTTTGCAGCCAGCGCAGGGGCAAGCTCGATGTGCTCATTCAGCGTGTTCCGGCTTGTCGAAGATGGCCAGCGTGGCGGGGATTTTCGGCGCGGCCTGACGCACCTGGTCCGGTACGTCTTCACCGGCCCCAAGGCCGCCGCCCAACGCGGTGACCAGCTCGGCGTGGGCGGCCAGTCGTGCAGCCTGCACCTGCTGTTGCACCTGTTGCTGACGGAACAGCAGGGTCTGGGCGTTGAGCACGTTGAGGTAATCGGTCAAGCCACGCTGAAAGGCAACCATGGCGATGTCATAGGTCTTCTGCGCGGCGGCCACGGACTCGGCGGCGAAGTGCGACTGCTCTTTCATCGACTCGCGGCGGATCAACTGGTCGGAGATGTTCTTCAGCGCGCCGATCACCGTCTGGTTGTAGCGCGCCACGGCCACGTCGTAACCGGCCGAGGCGACGCCCAGCTCGGAGCGCAGGCGACCACCGTCGAAAATCGGCAGGCTGATGGCCGGGCCTACGTTGTAGTTGAACTTGCGTCCCGTGAGAAACTCCAGCGGGCCGCCGCCGGTGGCCATGAAGCCGAGGCTACCGACCAGGTCCACATTGGGGAAGAACCCGGCATGGGCGACGTCGATGCCCCGCGCCTGAGCCGCCACTTGCCAGCGGCTGGCAACCACGTCGGGGCGCTGCCCGACCAGCTCGGCAGGCAAGGCCGATGGCAACTTGAGGTCGGCCCCCAGGGTCAGGGTGGGTCGCTCGATGCTGGCACCCTCCCCTGGGCCTTTGCCGGCCAATGCCGCCAACTGGTTGCGGGTCAGGGCGATTTCTTCGTTGAGGCTGTCGAGCTGGCGGTGCGTTTCAGGCAGGGGCGCTTCGGCCTGGCTGACTTCGAAATGGGTACCGATGCCGGCGTCCAGACGACGCTGGGCCAGGGCCAGAATCTGCTCCTGCTGATCGAGTTCGGCCTTGACGATATCGCGCTGGGCGAAATGCAGGCTCAGTTGAATATAGGCACGTACCACATTGTTCTGTAGCTCGAGCTGCGCCTGACGCGCCTCGGCCACGCTCATGTGCGCCTGGTCCACGGCCTGCTCGGTGGCATTGCGCTCGCGCCCCCACAGATCGAGGGCGTAGCTGAAGCCAATGGCGGCATTGTTGTCCCAGGTGTTGGCACCCGACAACGCGCCGGGGCCGTAGAACTGGTCCTCGGGCCAGTTGTGGCGCTTGAGCGTCGCCTGGCCGTTGGCCTGCAGCTTTTCTGCCGACTCGACCACGCCCGCCATGGATTTGGCTTGACGCACTCGCGCGGCGGCCATGGCCATGCTCGGGCTGCCGGCCACTGCCAGGGCGACCCAACGGTCCAGTTGCGGGTCGTGGTAGGCGTGCCACCACTGTTGATCAGGCCAATGGGCATCGGTTGCGGCTTCGCGAATGGCCGCATCGGTGATCAGGGTGTTGGCTTGCAGGGTTTTGCTTTTCGGGGCTATGCCCCAGGTTCCAATACAGCCGCTCAAGGCGAGACTAAGGGCACAGACGCTGAACGCCTGGAGCGTTCCGATGATGCGACGCGGCACAGCTGCGATTTCCCGAGGAAGAAGTGGAGAGGCCGGGCAATTCTAGGGGGCAGCCGCACTGGCGATAAGCGCACATTCCTGCGAATCTTTGTTACCAAAACGGCGATAATCCGGCTTTGGTCGAAGGAACATTTTCGTTACTTCGTGTCACAATTTTGTCCTCTACATCGAGAGTGACCCATGGACACCCTGCAAAACATGCGTGCTTTCAGTTGCGTAGCTCAGCTGGGCAGCTTTACGGCTGCCGCCGCGCAGCTCGATACGACCACCGCGAACGTTTCGCGGGCGGTATCCAATCTGGAAGCCCATCTGCAAACCCGGCTGCTGAACCGCACCACCCGGCGTATCGCCCTGACCGAGGCGGGCAAGCGTTACCTGATGCGCTGCGAACAGATCCTCACCTACGTGGAGGAAGCCGAAGCCGAAGCCAGCGATGCCCACGCCCGTCCGGCCGGGCAACTGAAAGTGCATTCCATGACCGGTGTCGGTCAGCACTTCGTGGTCGACGCCATTGCCCGCTACCGCGAATCGCACCCGGACGTCACCTTCGACCTGACCATGGCCAACCGCGTACCGGACCTGCTCGACGAGGGCTACGACGTGTCCATCGTGCTGGCCAGCGAACTGCCCGACTCGGGGTTCGTTTCCCAGCGCCTGGGGATCACCTACAGCATTGTCTGTGCTTCGCCTGAATACGTGGCCAAGCAGGGTTTCGCGCACAAACCGGTCGACCTGCTCAAGCACGCCTGCCTGCGCATGGTCAGCCCGGTGATTCCCTTGGAAAAGTGGCTGTTCGATGGTCCGGAAGGCCAGGAACTGGTCAACATCTCCACCTCGCCGTTCCAGGTGAACTCGGCCGATGCGATGAAAACCGCGATTCGCAGCGGCATGGGCATGGGCGTGTTGCCGATCTATTCGGCAATCGACGGCCTGCGCGACGGAAGCCTGGTGCGGGTGATGCCCGAGTACCGGCTGCAGGAGCTGAACCTGTATGCCATCTACCCCTCTCGCCAGTACCTGGATGCGAAGATCAAGACCTGGGTGGAGTACTTGCGTAACTCCCTGCCAGAGATTCTCGCGGCCCACGAAGCGGACCTGAAAACCCACGAGCTGCAGATCGCCAACTGAAAAAGCTGCTGCGCCAAGGCGGTGGACAATGGTAGGTTGCTAACCAATACCGGCCTCTTCGCAACGATCCGGTTCATCCGCGAAGCCGCCACCACTGTCCTACCGCCTTGCAGAGAAGTAGCCCGATGAAAAAGACCGTCCTGGCCTTCAGCCGTATCACCCCGGCCATGGCCGAGCGCCTGCAGCAAGACTTCAACGTGATCCAGCCGAACCCTAAGCTCGGCGACATCGCTGCCCAGTTCAACGAAGCCCTGCCTGGGGCCCATGGTCTGATCGGCGTCGGTCGCAAGCTTGGCCGCGCCCAGCTTGAAGGCGCGGCCAAGCTGGAAGTGGTCTCCAGCGTGTCGGTCGGCTACGACAACTATGACCTGGATTACTTCAACGAGCGCGGCATCGCCCTGACCAATACCCCGGATGTGCTGACCGAAAGCACCGCCGACCTGGGCTTCTCGCTGATCATGGGCTGCGCCCGCCGCACCGCCGAACTCGACGCCTGGACCAAGGCTGGCCAGTGGCAGGCCACCGTCGGCCCGGCCCACTTCGGCACCGATGTGCACGGCAAGACGCTGGGTATCGTCGGTCTGGGCAACATCGGCGCGGCCGTGGCCCGTCGTGGTCGCTTCGGCTTCAACATGTCGATTCTGTATGCCGGCAACAGCCGAAAGACCGCGCTGGAGCAGGAACTCGGCGCTCAGTTCCGCAGCCTGGATCAACTGCTGGCCGAATCCGATTTCGTCTGCATCGTGGTGCCGCTGTCCGATGCCACCCGCAAGCTGATCAGTGCACGGGAGCTCAAACTGATGAAACCAAGTGCGTTCCTGATCAACATCGCCCGTGGCCCGGTGGTGGACGAGGCAGCGCTGGTCGAGGCGCTGCAAGCCGGAACCATTCGCGGCGCCGGCCTGGATGTGTACGAGAAAGAACCGCTGAGCGACTCGCCGCTGTTCAAGCTGCCGAACGCCCTGACCCTGCCACACGTTGGCTCGGCCACCGCCGAGACCCGTGAAGCCATGGCCAACCGAGCGATCGACAACCTGCGCGCGGCGCTGCTGGGTGAGCGTCCTCGGGACCTGGTGAACCCGCAGGTCTGGAAGCATTGATGTATCGTTGTTGAGTTCTTCCAGCCTTGTCGCCGGCAAGCCGGCTCCTACCGCGCTGTCCTCCGTAGGAGTCGGCGTGCCGGCGATGGGCGCTACCTGACTGCCACCGCCCCAGCCACGTCACGTGCCTTGGGCTTACGAAACACCAGCACATTCCCCGCCATCACCGCCACCAGCCCCAACAGGGCGGGTGCCGTCCACTGATACCCCTCCGCGAACGCCGACACATTCAATGCCACCAGCGGGAACAGCACCGTGCAATAGGCCGCTCGCTCAGGCCCCATGCGACCTACCAGGGTCAGGTAGGCGGTGAAGCCGATCACCGAACCTGGAATCACCAGGTACAGCAACGAACCGATGTAGCGCAGGTTCCATTCCATCGCGAAGGGAATACCGCTGACCAGGCAATACAGCGCCAGCATCGACGCGCCATAGACCATGCCCCAGGCGTTGGTGGTCATGGGTTTGAGCCCCGCTTTCTGCTGCAGGCTGGAAAGCATGTTGCCGGCCGAGAAGCACAGGGTGCCCAATAGGGCCAGGCCCAGTCCATACAAGGTCTCGCGGCTGGCCGTGTGGCTGGACAGTTCAGGCCAGAACAGAAGGCCCAGGCCGAGTAAGCCCGTCGCCCCGCCAGCCAGCACATTAGTGGCGATTTTCTGGCCAAAGAAGATCCGAGCATTAAGCGCATTCCACAGGGTGGCGGTGGAGAACACCACCGCAATCAGGCCACTGGCGACCCATTGGCTGGCCGTGAGAAAGCACATGAAGTTGACGCAGAACAGGCACAAACCCTGCGCCAGGCAAACCAGATGGCCACGCCGGTTCATCGGCTGCAGCCGGCGCGTGAACAGCAGGATGGCGAACAGGATCAGGCCGGCCAAGGCGAAACGGTAGACGATCGATACCGGGATGGCGACCACGCCCAACTGCAGTTTGAGAGCGATCCAGGTGGTGCCCCAGATGAGCACAGTGAGTAAATACAAGGACAGGTTCATGGGTGGCTCCTTGGGTATTCGTCCATGCTTGCCAAGGCCGCTTGGCGGCCTATCGCCGGCAAGCTGGCTCCTGGAGAAGCCCGGTATTGCCGGGGATGAGACACCAGTGTTGTTTCTGTCGACCTTTGGCGCTTGCACAAACTTGCGCTTTTGCTTCGCCGGTAGCTGCCACGGCCTTGCAACCGCAGTACGATGGCTGCCAGAGGAAACGCCCATGACCCCACTGTCCCAGCTGCAAGTCTTCAACGCCATGCATGCCTCGCCCAACGCCAGGCTGGAGCTGAGCGCGCACCTGGGCGATGGGCTGGCAGCGGCGCTGTGGAGCAACCGCGACGATGCCCGCGACTACCAGGCGCCGAGCCACCACACGCTGTCGTGCTACATCGCCGACGGCACAGGGACTTTCCGGCGCCAGCGCCCGGACGACAAAGGCGCGCCGAACAAGCTGTGCATCATGCCCGCCGGCCACGAGTCGAACTGGGTGGTCAATGGCTCGATACGCCTGGCGCACCTGTACGTCAGCGAAACGCAGTTCGCCCTTGGCTGCATACGTCTGCTCGACCGCGAACCTCGCGAACTGCAGTTACGGGAAGCGACGTTCCTGGACGACCCGCAGCAGGCCGGGCGCTTTCGCCAGTTGATCACCCTGAACTGGGACGAACCCAGCGAACGACTGCTGGCCAGCAGCCTGGCCCATGAGATCGTCGACCATGCAGTGCTCGGTCAGGTTGGCCTGCGCGAAGGGTTGCGCTTGAAAGGTGGGCTGGCGCCCAGTGCGCGCCGGCAACTGGCCGACTACATCGAAGCGCATCTGGACCAGCCGATTACCCTGAGCGAGCTGGCGCTGTACTGCAACCTTTCCGAATATCACTTTGCACGCATGTTCCGCACCAGCTTCGGGCTACCGCCGCACCAGTACCTGCTGGCCCGGCGCCTGAACCGGGCTTGCCAGCTGTTGCGGCGGGGCGAGATGGCGCTCGGAGAGATTGCCTTGTCGTGCGGTTTTGCCAGTGCCAGCCATTTCAGTAATCGGTTCAAGCAGGCGTTCGGTGCAACACCCGGCGAATACCGCTTGGCTTTCGACACGTGAAATCGGGGCCGCACTGCAGCCCCACATTCCTAGAACTCAAGCGTGCTGGACAAGCTCACCTGCCGCGCATCGCCTATCGCGACAAAGTACTGATTCACGGCCGAGCTGTAGTACACCTTGTCGAACAGGTTCTTCACGTTCAACTGAAGGCGTACCTTGTGCTCGTCCAGCTTGGTTTCGTAACTGGCGAACGCATCGGCCACGGTGTAGGACGGCAAGTCGAAGGTGTTGGTCGCGTTGCCTGCCCGCTCCCCCACATAACGCACTCCTGTCCCCAGGCGCAGGTTGTCGCCGCCGAACAGACTGCCGAAGTCGTACACCGCCGACAACGAGCCGCTGTGCTTGGCCACGTTCTGCAGGCGATTGCCCTTGAGCTCCGGGTCCTTGGTGACTTCTGCATCGGTGTAGGCATAGCTGCCGATCAGGCTCCAGCGCTCGCTCAACTGGCCGGTGAGATCGAGTTCGACGCCTCGCGAACCGACTTCGCCGGCGTTGCTGTACACGGTTTCGCCACTGCTGGTATCGAAGTTGGCCACCAGCACGTTGCGCTTGGTGATGTCGAACAGCGCCAGGGTACCGGTGAGCTTGCCAGGCACATCGAGCTTGGCGCCAATCTCCCAGGACTTGCCCTCCTCCGGCGCAATGGACGAGTCCAGTACCAGCCCGCCGGTCAACGGGGCAATGCTCGAGTTAGGCTTGAACGACTCGCTGTAGCTGCCGTAGAACGACAATTGCTCGTCCACTTTGTACACGATGCCTGCATGCGGCACCCAGGCCTGGCCGCTGGTGTCGGTGTTGGCCTTGAACGGGCGACCGCGTCCGGCGTACTGGTCGTACTGCTGGAAACGCGCGCCGGCCACCAGGATCCAATGGTCGTCCAGGTGCAGCGCGTCCTGGAAGAACAGCGCATCGGTACGCAGCTTGTCGGTCTGGTCGCTGTCGCTGGCCCGCACGGTGCTGCCCTCCACTTCCTGGCCATAGACTGGGTTGAGGTAGCTGAAGGTCGACTGGCTGCTCTGGCGAATCAGGTCGCCGCGAAAGATCTTGCGGTCCTCGTGGTCGGCACCGAGCAACAGGTCATGCTGCATGCCCGCCAGTTCGACATTGCCGTTGAGGCTGACCGTGACGAACTGGTCGCGGCTCATGGCGTTGTGGGTGCCATCGATGCTGCGTTTGAGGGTGCCATTGGCTTCGTTCACGCCGGTCACGCGAACTTGGCTGGCATCGTAGGTCTCGCGGTTGAAGCTGTAGCCGACGTGCAGTTTCCAGTCATCGGCCAGCTGGTGGTCGACCTCCAGGCGGTAGAGATCAGAGCGCCCTTGCATGTCGTTGAACGGCTCGTCCAGGCGCCGGGTGGCCGGGATGTTCAACGGATGGCCATCGCTGCCGAAGGCGGTGCCGCGGTCGAAGGGGTAGAGAAACTCGCGGTGCTCATAGGCCAGTACCACTTGGGTGTCTTCGCCCAGCCAGGCCAGCGACGGCGCGACCAAAGACTCGCGATGCACGCCGTAATTGCGCCAGTAGTCTTCGTCTTCATGATCGACGATCAGGCGGTAGGCGAATTGACTGTCACCCAACGCGCCGGTGCTGTCGAACCCGCCACCACTGCCGTTCTTGCCGCTCCCATAGGTGGAGCCTCGAACGGTCAGCGCGTTGTACTGCTCCAATTGTGGCCGCTTGCTGACCACGTTGATGACGCCACCTGGGTCCTGGATTCCATACAGCAGCGAGGCCGGACCTTTGAGCACCTCGATCCGCTCGGCGCTGGCATTGAGGCTTCGGCCCTGCACGATGGGCATGCCATCGCGCATGATCGAACCGTCACGGTTGTCGCCAAAGCCGCGCTTCATCACGGTGTCGGCGGTGCCGCCGAAATTGTTGCCCTGGGTGATGCCGCTGACGTTGGTCAGCGCATCGTCGAGGTTGCGTGGGGCCTGGTCGCGAATGACCTGCGCCGGAACCACGTTGATAGCCTGGGGTATGTCCTGCGTCGGTCCTTGCCCACGCATGATTGATGCTACCGCTGGTGGCTGGTAGCTGTGGGTGTCCATCTGCGAGGTCACCGTGGTGGCTTGCAGGTTCAGCGCGCCCGAGGTGTCCATAGGTTCGAGGGTCAAGGTACGGGCATCGACACGCCGCCAGGTCAGGCCGGAATTACCTAGCAACTGCTGCAATGCCTGCTCGGCACTGAAGCTGCCGTTGAGTGCCGGCGCCTGAATGACAGGCAGTTCAAGGGTATAAACCACGCTCTGGCCAGTGGCGCGACTGAAAGCGTTGATTGCCTGAGCCAAAGGCTGGCTGGGCTGAGCGAAGGCATACAACTGAACCTGCTCGGCGGCCTGCACCAGCGGGGCGACGGGCACGGCGCCAAGCGCCGCGAGGCCGAAGCAGAGAGGAATGCAACGCGGGGTGAACTTCATGGACGCTGACCTGTGAGAGGGTTATTACTGCGAATGAATCGCACTTCCACTCATTACACGTACGCCAGGTTCCGTTACCTCACCTTGTTTTGAACATTTTTTACCTGTGTCGGCCGCATCGCCGGCAGGCCGGCTCCTCCCTGGGCTTGCACACTTACCGAACAACAGTCAGACGCCCAAGGACCGTCTGACGCGAGAAGCCCAGCACCTTGCCCAGTGAGTCCAGCGCCAACAAAGGGTCCTGGACCGGGAAACTGCCACTGACCTTGCGTTGAGCCAACTGCTCATCGAGCAGCAGGATACGGCCTGGGTAATAACGCCCCAGATCCTCGACCACTTGCGCCAACGGCACCTGGTAGTAATTGAGCCAGCCCTGGCGCCAAGCCAAGCGGGTTTCGCTGTCCACACTCAAGGTCTCGCCTGGCCGTCCCTCGGCATAGACCAGTTGCTGATTGGCAGTCAACTCACGAGCAGCCCGGCCCTGAGCCGGCGTCACCGCCACGCGACCGCTGCGCACGGTGACCTGGGCACCGGCGCCCTGCTCGCGCACTTCGAACTGGGTTCCCAGCACGCGCACTTCACCACCTGCCGCCTCTACCAGGAACGGCTCGCCGGTGTGGGTCACCTGGAAGTACGCGGCCCCGCGCAACAGCCGTACGCGACGCGCCCCCTGACTGAAGTCGACGGCAATCGCACTGTCGGCATCCAGCACGACCTGCGACTGGTCGGCGAGGCTGACCTGGCGCACTCGCCCGGTGCTGCTGTAGTCGGCCTGCAGGTCTTGCAGCCAGTTGCCTGGATGCCAACCACCGGCAGTGCCCAAGGCCAACACCAGGCATGCCGCTGCAGCCAGGGGCCCTGCCATTCGCGACCAGCGGCGCCTGCGCGGGGTCGCTACCATCGCGTCCAGGTACTGCTGCAAGCCTGCACGCTCCTCCTGCGCCAGTCGGGCAGCCGGTGCGGCGCTCAGCCGCCAGAGTTCCTGGGCATCGGCATAGGCATCACGGTGTGCGGGGTCGGCCAGCAGCCAGCGCTTGAACGCCGCGCCGTTCGCTTCCTCTGGCCGTTCATTGATGCGGCTGAGCCAGTGCAACGCTGCCTGGGACTGGGCGGCGGAAATCGAATTCGGACGGCGGCTCATCGACGGGCGCTCCCTGGCCTGCGTGTGGACGACACGGGCTCGGCGACGCTCGCCTTGCACGCTTCAAGGGCGCGCATCATATGCTTTTCAACGGCGCTCTGGGACAGTTGCATGGCTTGGGCGATCTCACCGTACTTGCAGCCATGAATGCGGTTGAGCAGAAAGATCTGCCGTGTGCGTTCGGGCAGCGCCCGCAGCGCAGCTTCGATGCATTGCAGGTCGTGCTCGACCTCCAGCGCCTGCTCTGGTGCCTGGGCGACAGGCGTTTCGTCCAACGGCAGCGAGGCTTCGGCAACGCGCTCGCGGCTGCCTTCGCTGCGCAGATGGTCGATGGCCAGGTTGCCAGCGCAGCGCAGCAGATAAGTGTCGAGCGCCTCGACCTTGACCTCGGGCCGACGCCAGAAGCGCAGGAACAGTTCCTGGACCAGGTCCGCGGCTGTTGCGCGGCAACCGATCCGCCGGCTGACCAGCGCTTCCATGCGGGCGCGCTGGGCCAGGAATACCTGCAGAAAACGTGCACGCCCGCCTGTGCTGTCGGAGTCTGATTCGTTCATGGGTTCATAGGGCCAGCGCCACCCGCCCCGGGCGGCAGAAACAGGTCATTGAGATAGCCGTGAAGTTGCCGCCATAGCTGGCCAGGCCGCATTCAATAATAATGATTTCAATTCTCATAAGCAAAGGCCGGGAATGCGGTTTTCCTGACCTGACTGCCGCAAGTCTGTTTGCGCAGTAGCCGCAACAGGCTAATTGCAACAGGAAATTTATTTTCAAAAAGGGGTTGTAATCGTCGCGCCGTTGCCTGACCTTAGGGTCAAGAGGCGAAGAAATTCCAAGGGCCTCAATGGCCTAGGCACGCCTCCATGCGAGCAAGCTGAATAAGGATTGAATCATGCAAATCCAGGTCAACAGCAGCAACCATATCGAAGGCAACATCCGGCTCAATGAGTGGGTCCGCAGCACACTGCAGAGCACTCTCGAACGTTACGAGGACGACCTCACCCGCATCGAGGTGCACCTGCGCGACGAGAACGGCGCCAAGCCCGGACCGCATGACAAACGCTGCCAGATGGAGGCTCGCCCGAAAGGCCATCAGCCGATTTCCGTGACCCACACCGCCACCTCGCTGGACCAGGCCGTCGATGGCGCCGCCAGCAAGCTGAACAATGCGCTGGAGCACTTCTACGGCAAATTACGCAGCAAGCGCGGGGCACTGGAACTGAGTGATCCTGACGCCTGATCAAGCCCTATGTACAACAACGCCCGGCCTTGCGCCGGGCGTTTTCGTTTCCGTCGGCCATCGCGCCTGAACCAAGCCAGCGATTGCCGGTCAACTTCTGCAATCATCACGTGCAGAGCCTGACCATGAACAACCCTTTCGAGCAGATCAGCGCCGCCTTCGCCCCCGACTACCGGGTCAACCTGAGCATCGAACGCCTGGACGGCAGTATCATGCTGACGCTTTCGGACGATAGCGGCATGGTCGTCAAGCGCCTGATCAGCCAGGCCCAGCGCAACGACCCGGTGCGCTTGCAGCGTGTCATCGACAGCATTCGCCTGGGCCTGGCCATCGAGTTGGGACAGAACCCGTTGCAGGTGCTTGCTGCGCTAACCCGCGACCCACGTCCCGAACCGCGCAATTTCTCCGCCGTGGGCGTCGCTAACTGAAGCAGGGGTGGGCTGTCAGCCAAAACCCAGCATGTTGCCGATCTCTTTTTCGAGGTCCAGCAAATGCAGGCCGCGCACACGGTAACGAAGGTCGAAAGTGGCAGGTTGGTGGAACAGGCCAAACAACCCCTGATCGTAGGTAGGCTCCTCACCCCGACGCAGATGGTGCAAGACTTCATCGACCAGGTTGCGCGAGACGACCACATCGCAATCGATCACATCGGCAATTTCGGTGACATACACCGTATCCAGGTCGATTCCCAGCGGCAGGAAGGCCTCGGTCAGGTAAGCGCGGACGCTTTCAGCTTCAATCGTCATGGGGTTCTCCATTCGGCGTACGCAGCTCGCGACCCTGTGTCGCGATCAAGGACTCGACGCCGGACATCATTGAACCGCCGGGGAGGTTAACACCCGCGCTAACTATCTAGCCCCTCATTTGCCCTCTTCCAATTCTTTGCCGTTAGCGTCCAGCACCTTGGTCGACGGGTAGCGGTACGACGCGTAGCGCACCACCAGAATCGAGAACGCCAGCAACAGGATACCGCCGCACAGGTACAGCAGCCCTTCGTCCGGCGCCTTGTGGTGCGATACGTCACCGATCAGCAGGCGGGTCAACGCGGTGATGGCGACATACAGCAAGAAGCGGATCGGCATGTGGTTGGTCTTGAAGTAGATCCCCACCATCGCCCCGAGCTCCAGGTAGATGAACAGCAGCAGGATGTCATCCACGCTGATGCCGCCTTTGCCCAGCATGTCCAGGAAGGTCATCACTGCCGCATAGGCGGTGATAGCGCCGATGCCGAACAGCGCCAAGTAGTGGAACGCCTCGACGCACAGATTGCCCAGCGAGTCGGCCGAGCCGTGCAGGCCCTTGCGCAGTTTTTCAGCCCATTTGATGTTCACGATTGTCCATTCCCCGATACGACATGAAGGATGATGCATCACGCCTGTGACGCTTGTGCCATGCAGTTAAAGGGCCAGGCCCCCTCTCTTGGAAGGCGACCGAACGCCGCAAGACACCTGAGAGAGGCCGCCGACGCCAAACTGGGCTATAAAAATGCCAGTTCGCCAGCATGCAGGATTGCATTAGCGTCGATACTGTATGAATATACAGATATCACCTAGCACCTTCCCTTCTCCTTCGCTGAAGAGGCCAAACAATGGCTGTTGAAACCCTTTACCGCAGCTCTCGAGACCTGGAGACCCTTTTCGTGGACCGCAAACTCGCCGATGCGCATGACCAAATGCTCGAACTCGCCGAGGCGCTCACCGAAGTGTTGCTGAAGAATGTCGCCAACCTGAGTGAAAAACAGGCCGAAGACGCAGGCATCTTCATGGCCAAGAACCGCGCAGTGTTCGCTACTGCGTTCAAGAGCAACGCGTCGGCCCTGGGCGAACTGGTTCAGCCGAGCGAATAGCGGCTGGCGCGCAGCTGGCGAAGGAGCATGAGCCTTCGCCTCTCAACCGTACAACAGCCGTTCCGCCAGCATCTGCGCCACCCGCGCTGGCGAGCGCTTTTCTGCCTGGGCGTGGGCGAATACCTCGGTCAAGCGCGAGGGGATCCGCGCAAGATGCGCGGTGATGGTGGTCAGGTCTTCACCACGGTGCTTGAGGGCCACATAGATCAACCCGCCAGCATTGATGACGTAGTCGGGCGCATAAAGAATTCCGCGGGCCTCCAACTGGTCCGCCACCTGCAATGTGGTGAGCTGGTTGTTCGCCGATCCCGCTACCGCCGCGCAGCGCAGCTGCATCACGCTCTGGCCGGTGAGAACCGGCCCCACGCCGCACGGAGCGAAGATGTCGCAGGGGGTGCTGATCAAGGCGTCGTTGGTCACCGGGTGGGCGTTGAACTGCTCAACCGCCAGGCGTACGCGGCCAGGGTCCAGGTCACTCACCAGCAACTCCGCACCGGCCGCATGCAGTTGCTCGGCCAAGGCATAGCCCACATTGCCCAACCCCTGAACCGCTACCCGCAAGCCCTCCAGATTGCCACTGCCCAGGCGAGCCTGGGACGTGGCGCGAATACCGGCGAACACGCCCATCGCAGCATGCGGCGATGGGTCACCCGAGGCGGTGGTGCTGGTGACGTGGGGCGTGCTCTGGGCTATGCAGTCCATGTCCAGGGTCGAGGTGCCACTGTCCACGGCGGTTATGAAGCGACCTTGCAAGGTGTCGACAAAACGGCCAAAGGCCTCGAACAACGCCGCTCGGTTTTCCACATGCGGGTTGCGCATGATCACCGCTTTGCCGCCACCGAACGACAAGCCAGCCAGCGCCGCTTTGTAGCTCATGCCTTGAGCCAGGCGAATGGCATCGGTCATGGCGCTTTCGTCATCGGCGTACGGCAGGTAGCGACAGCCCCCCATGGCCGGCCCCAGGTGTTCGCTGTGAATCGCCACCACAGCCTTCAACCCTGTGGTCGGGTCGATCCACAGGTGCATTGACTGGGTGCGGGTGCTTTGCATCAGCGCGAACATCAACTGGCTCCCCCAAGAGGTGCTCCTTTGAGTATAGGCAGGCAGCCCATCCAAGGCACTTTGGCGGACCACTGGACGAACGAGGGCGTCAAAGCTAATAGTTAAGCGTATGTGGAGAAGCGCGATGAACCCACGTCAAGCCTGCCAGACCTGCCTGGAGCGCCAGCCGGTCGCCCTGCTGGAAGCCGCCCTCTGGATCGCCGCCGAGCACGACCGAAATGTCGACCCGGCCGCGTGCCTTGTCACGGTGCACAACCTGCAGCGTGAGATCAGCGCCAACCTGCCGATGCTGCCGTTGTGTGAACTGGCCCAGCCACTGTTGCGTCAGCTCAATGCCCTTGGCTTCCAGCAGGACGAATACCACCCGCTACGCCCACAGGCAGCCTTGATGGACAAGGTGCTGCAACGTCGTCGCGGGCAACCGTTGACCCTTGCCATACTGGCCCTGGAGCTTGCGCAACGGCTGTCCATCCCCCTTGAGGGCGTTGGTTTTCCCGGGCACTTCCTGCTGCGCGTTCCCGGTGCCGATCACCTGCTCGACCCCTGCGGCGGCCGGCGCCTGTACCCGGCGGATTGCCGCGAACTGCTGGCCCGCCAGTTCGGCCCGCATGTGCCACTGACCGCCGAGCATCTGCGGGTGGCAAGCCCGACGCAGATGCTGCAGCGACTGTCGCGCAACCTGCGTCAATTGCACATCAGCAACGATAACCACCTGGCCGCGTTGATCGATGCTGAGCGGGTCATGCAACTGGGGCCAGTCCAGGCCAGTGACTACACGGCCCGGGCCTCGCTTTACCAGCATCTGGATTGCCCCCAGGCCGAACGCTTCGACCTGGAGCATGCCTTGCTGCTGACCGACGATCCGATCCAGCGCCTGAAGCTGACCGAGCGCATCGGCCAGCTACCGGCGGTAAACCGGTCGATTCACTGAGCCGGTGTGTCCGGCTGGCGGGATGGGTGAGCCGTCACGAAGGCGGGGTGTCGCTGCGCAAGGGCCGCGACTCGGCGGATACGCGGGTAGGCACCCAGGTCGACAGTGAACCGCTCGGCCGCGTACAGCTGTGGAATCAAGTACACATCCGCCAACCCTGGCGAAGCGCCGAAACAGAAGCCCTCGTCACCGATCAGTTGTTCGATCGCCGCCAACCCCTGGCCAATCCAGTGGCCGATCCACTGGTTGACCTGCGACTCGTCATGCCCCAGCTGCCGCAGCTGGTTGAGCACGCTGACGTTGTGCAATGGATGGACATCGCAGGCGATGATCGCCGCTACAGCTCGCACCCTGGCCCTGTCCTCGGTACCCGCAGGCAGCAGTGCAGGCTGTGGATACGCCTCTTCGAGGTACTCGATGATCGCAGGGGACTGCACCAGCACATCACCGCCATCGGTGCGCAGGGCCGGCACACGGCCCTGTGGGTTGATGGCGGCATAACCTGCACCGAGCTGCTCACCCTTGAGCAGGTTCACCGGCAGGGCCTGGTAGTCCAGGCCCTTGAGCGCCAGGGCGATACGCACCCGAAAGGAAGAGGTGGAACGGTAGTAGGTATACAGCTCCATGTGCCGACCCTCGCTCAATTGGCCGCTACGATCTTGCCGCGGCATTCACCGAAACCGATGCTGGCGAAGCCCTCGCGCGTGCAGCGGGCACGCAGGATGATTTCGTCGCCGTCTTCGAGAAACTTGCGCACTTCGCCACTGGCCAGGGCTACCGGCTGCTTGCCACCTTCGGTGATCTCCAGCAGGCTGCCGTAGGAGCCAGGCGTGGCCCCGGACAGCGTCCCGGAGCCAAACAAGTCGCCCGGTTGTAGCTGGCAGCCGTTGACGCTGTGATGAGCCACCATCTGCGCCACGGTCCAGTACATGCTGCGGGTGTTGCTCAAGGTCAGGCGGTGGGCCGGCAGGCCTTGCTCGCGCAGGCCTTCGGTGAGCAGCAGCACCTCCAACTCGATGTCCAGTGCGCCATTGGCCTGGTCACGTTTGTCCAGCAGGTACGAGAGCGGTTGCGGGTCGCCTTCAGGGCGTGCTGGCTGGGCGCAACGGAAAGGCTCCAACGCCTCGGCGGTCACCACCCAGGGCGAAATGCTGGTGATGAAGCTCTTGGACAGGAACGGGCCCAGCGGCTGGTACTCCCAGACCTGGATATCACGCGCCGACCAGTCGTTGAGCAGGCAGTAGCCGGCCACGTGCTCGGCGGCATCCCCCACTGGGATCGCCTGGCCCAGGTCATTGCCCTGGCCAATCCAGATGCCCAGTTCCAGCTCGTAGTCCAACCGCGCGCAGGGGCCGAAGGTCGGCTCGCTCTGCCCGGCCGGCAGCGTCTGGCCCTTGGGACGACGCACCTCGGTACCGGAGGGGCGCAGGGTCGATGCCCGGCCGTGATAGCCGATCGGCACATACTTGTAGTTGGGCAGCAACGGGTTGTCGGGACGGAACAGTTTGCCGACATTTTTGGCGTGCTCGATACCGACGTAGAAATCGGTGTAATCGCCGACTTTGGCTGGCAGGTGCAGCTGGCAGTCACCGGCCGGATACAGCGCGGCCTTGAGGGCAGCCTGATGCTCGCTGTGCTCCCCCAGCAGCACCAACAGGCGCTCGCGCAGGGCGACACGGGCGCTGCGGCCCAGCGCGAAGAAGGCATTCAGTTGCCCACCCCGAGTAGCCTCGACCGCAGTCTTGGCCTGCCCTTCGAACAGGCCGGCGGCCAGTACCGCCTCCAGGTCGAGGATGGCATCGCCAATGGCGACGCCACATCGCTGTGCCTCACCAGGACGACTGAAGATTCCCAATGGCAGGTTCTGCAACGGGAAGTCGCTATGCCCGTTGGCGTGCTCTACCCAGCTGCGGGCAATGGCGGTCTGGTTCATCGGTTATCTCCGGTTCGGGTTGAAGGTGCTCGGCAGGGTTGCCCAGCAACTATCGTAGTCGGCCTGCAATTGGGGGCATTCGAGGGCATGGCGGCTTGGGCGCAGCACCTGGCTGGTCTCGAACATGAAAGCCATGGTGTTGTCGATCTTGTGCGGCGCAAGGTCTGCGGCGATGGCTTTCTCGCACGTTTCGGCATCCGGCCCGTGGGCGCTCATCACGCCATGCAGCGAAGCGCCGCCAGGCAGGAAACCTTCGGCCTTGGCGTCGTAGGCGCCTTGGATCAGGCCCATGAACTCATTCATCAGGTTGCGGTGGAACCATGGGGGTCGGAAGGTGTTCTCGGCCACCATCCAGCGTGGCGGGAAGATCACGAAGTCCATGTTGGCCATGCCGTGGACGCTGGTCGGTGATGTCAGCACGGTGAAAATGGATGGGTCCGGGTGGTCGAAGCTGACCGTGCCCAAGGTATTGAAACGGCGCAGGTCATACTTGTAGGGCACATGACTGCCGTGCCAGGCGACCACATCCAACGGCGAGTGCTGCAGCTCGCAGGCCCAGTGCTCGCCGAGGAACTTCTGCACCAGTTGTACCGGCCCGGTGGACTCTTCGTAATGGGCGACCGGCGTCAAGAAATCACGCGGGTTGGCCAGGCCATTGCTACCGATTGGCCCCAGCTCCGGAATGCGCAGCGGCGCCCCATGGTTCTCTGCCAGGTAACCACGGGCGTGGCCGTCGAGAAGTTCGACACGGAACTTCATGCCCCGCGGGATCACCGCGATTTCCAGCGGCTCGACTTCCATGACCCCAAGCTCGGTGGCGATGCGCAACCGTCCCTGCTCCGGCACCAGCAGCAGTTCGCCGTCGGCATTGAAGAACACCCGTTCCATGGAACGGTTGGCGCTGTAGATATAGATGCTGACGCCAGCGGGTTTTTCCGCCGACGCGTTGGCCACCATTGGCAGCCAGCCTTCGATGAAATCGGTGGCCTCGGTGGGGATTGGCTGTGGGTTCCAACGCAGGCGGTTGGGAGTGCTCGCACCAAGCGGGCCGTTCAGTGGCTGGCGCTCGAGGCGCTCGAAGCGCGGGTGCAGTGCCGAGGGACGAATGCGATACAACCAAGTGCGACGCAGTTCGCTGCGGGCCATGGTGAAGGCGGTGCCGGAAAGCAGTTCGGCGTACAGGCCGTAAGGGGCTTTCTGCGGCGAGTTCTGCCCCACCGGCAATGCGCCAGGCAACGCTTCACTGGCAAACTCGTTGCCAAAGCCGCTCAAGTAGTGAAGGTCGGGGGACGTGTCACTGTTCATCGATGCCTCCGGGCTCGTGCAGAGCCGTTGTTGGCAGCTGGCTGCGGGAGAAGGCAGCGCGTCTGCATTGTTTTTATCGTAATCAGATTACGTATAACGTAATTTGCTCCCCGAAAGGCGTCAAGCTATAAAGACGCCACTCGAAGACTCCGGAAGCCCCAGTCCATGGCCAAAGCCAGCCCCCCCGCCGACAACGGCAAGCAGAAGGTCCGCTCGGCAGAAGTCGGCACCGACATCCTCAAGGCCCTGGCCGAGCTCTCCCCTTCCACGTCGTTGTCGCGTCTGGCCGAGCATGTGCAGATGCCCGCAAGCAAGGTGCACCGCTATTTGCAGGCGCTGATCGCCAGCGGCTTCGCTGAGCAGGATGCAGCCACCAACCACTATGGGTTGGGACGCGAGGCCTTGCGGGTGGGGCTAGCCGCGTTAGGTAGCATCGATGTGCTGAAAATCTCGGCCTTGCCGCTGTCGCAGTTGCGCGACGAACTCAACGAAAGCTGCTTCATCGCGGTGTGGGGCAACCAGGGAGCGACCGTGGTGAGCATCGAGCCGGCGGTGCGTGCGGTGACCGTGGTGACCCAGATCGGCTCGGTATTGCCGTTGCTGAGTTCCTCGACCGGGCTGGTCTTCGCCGCCTACCTGCCCGAACGCGAAACGCGAGAATTGCGTGACCGCGAGCTGGCTTCGCTGGGGCAAACGCCTGCGGATTATGAACCCGTGCTGGCCGGTATCCGCGCGCGCGGCCTGCACCATGTGCATGGCCTGCTGATGCCGGGGGTCGATGCGCTGTCGGCACCCGTATTCAATGCCATGGGCCAGATTGCCGCCGTGATGACCGTGGTGGGGCCAACCTCGATCTTCCATGCCGACGAATCTGGCCCGGCGGCACGGCAGCTGTTAGCGGCGGCTCAAGAGGTCAGTTGGCGGATGGGCTATTCGCCGAGGGTTGAGTAAGCCTGCAGGGCGGAGGTGAAAACCTGAAAAGAGACAGGAATTGCGCTACGGGCACTTTTACCCGAAACGTAAAGGTGAATGTCACCAGCGACTATTTTTCCCCCAGGATCAAGCGCTTATTCTTGTCTCACTGGCTGGCACGAAGGGCTCTCCCCCCCCGCCTTTCGCGCCGAACAGGGTTCACCGACGTTGATTTTGAAGCTCCTTGATCATACGTCTCGATTGGCCGCTGCCTTTGCAGCGGTCTTTTTTTTTGGCTTGCCACAATCAACCCAGCGGATATTTCTGCAGATTCGCCATCATCTGCTGCAATGCCTGCAGGCTGTCCTCTGGGTGTACCGCACCCTGGAAATCGCCGATTTGTTCCCAGCTTTGCGCCACCTGCTCGGGGGTGAAACCTTCCCGTGGGTCAAAGCCGACGCCCAGACTACGCTCCCAGCGCACTTTGCCAATCCAGCCACCGCCGACCTCGAATAGCTGACCTGTGTCCTGGCACTGCTCGCTACCCAGGTACACCACCAGCGGGCTGATCAGCTCAGGTTTGAGCCGGTCGAACACTTGCGGCGGAATCAACCCCTCGGTCATTCGGGTCCCCCCCGTCGGCGCTATGGCATTGACCAGAACGCCATGCTTGCGTCCTTCGATGGCCAGTGTACGGGTCAGGCCGTAGAGGCCGAGCTTGGCCATCCCGTAGTTGGCCTGGCCGAAATTGCCGTAGATGCCGGACGTCGAGGCGGTGAAGATCACGCGTCCCCAGTTCTGCGCGCGCAGGTGCGGCCAGGCTGCATGGGTCACTTTGTAGGCGCCTTCGACATGCACCTGATAGACCTGATCCCAGTCGCTGTCTTCCATCTTGTGGAACGTCTTGTCACGCAGGATGCCGGCATTGTTCACCAGTACATCGACCCGACCAAAGCTGTCCAGGGCCTGCTCGACGATACGGGCGCCGTCGGCGACCGAGTCATGGTTGGCCACCGCCGTTCCCCCTGCAGCGCGGATCTCGGCCACCACGCGATCAGCCGCCGAAGCACTGGCACCTTCACCGTGGGTCGAGCCGCCCAGATCGTTGACCACGACTTTGGCGCCACGCTCGGCAAACAACAATGCATGGGCGCGGCCCAAGCCACCCCCGGCTCCCGTGACGATCACCACTCGGTCTTGCAGTTGCACCGGCTCGCTCATGTTCGTGGCTCCTGGTCAGGTTGGATGCAGCGAGTGTCCGCCAGCCCCGCAGGGCGAACAATCAAGCTCACTCAGGCTGAATGCCGGGCGATAACGCAGGGCGATGATCGCCTGGTCAGGACCAGGCGACCTTCAGCGGCAGGACACTCAACGGTTGTTCGCGAAACGCCAGGTAGTGACGCAGCACCTGCACGGGTGCCTCGGTATGCGGGTAATGGCCAATGCCTTGTAGCTGCACGGTGTCCGGCTCGGGTACCAGTTCCCGGTAGCGCTCGACCATGCGGATGCCCGAGATCGGGTCGACCACACCGTTGATCAAGCGCATCGGCACCCCTGCGCGCTGCATTGCCGCGACCCAGCGCTCGCGGTGCAGCCTGCGTTCGGGTACATAGCCCACCAGCTTGTGCAGAATGCGTGTACCCCGGTTGGCCGCGATCAGACTCCAGCAATCGTCCAGCGCGCTCTCGCTGGGATGTGTGCATGGGCCATAGATCTGGGTGACGCTGCGCACCAGGTCGTCCCGCCCGAACGAACGGCCCACCAGCCAACCCAGCCGGCTGAGCAGGAGCTTTTGAATCAGCAACACCTGGCAGCGCTCGGGGAACAATCCGCTGTTGAGGAACACGCAACTGGCGATGTCCGCGCGCTGTTCGTGGTGTCGCGCCAGCAACTCCTGGGCGACGCTGCCACCATAGCCATGCGCCAGCAGGTGCACCGGCTGGTCGACCTGCAGATGGGCAAGCAAAGCCTGCTGCAAGTCGGCTTGCTCCATCAAGCTGTAGGTGTGTTTGAGCGGTTTGGCAGAGTCGCCAAAACCCAGCATGTCGCAGGCAATGACCCGGAAGCGCTGAGCCAGCGGCGCCCACAGGTAGTGCCAATCCCAACTCGCGGTGGGAAATCCGTGCAACAGTAGCAGGGGCTCTCCTTGCCCTGCGGTCCAGTAGCGGATGCTCTGGCTCCGGAATGAGAAATGCTGTCCCCGGGTACGCCAGACGCACAATGGAATCTCGGCCAAAGGCATCAGAATCGTCCCGTCGGATAAGGGTTGGTGGAATAGGGCAAGGCTGCGGTCATTGCATGTCACCTCGGCACTTACATGTGCTCTCTACATCGAACCTCAGTCTAGCCAGCCGCCGAAGCAGAGAAACTTGCGTTGACAGCCAGCTTGATGACTCAGCGAGTCAGTGGCACGAACGGTCACAACAGCATGGCCAGAAGCGGCGCCGCAAACAGGTTCAGCAGCCCCGTCAGGACCATGACCAGGCCGGCCACGGAACCTTCTTCGCGGCCCACTTCCTGCGCCCGACTGACCCCAGCGCCATGAGCCCCAACCCCGAACAGGGCCCCTCTGGCCAAAGGCGTGCGCAAGGGCAACCAACGCAGCAGCACACCCCCGAACATCGCCCCCAGCACGCCGGTGAACATCACGAACACGGCCGTCAGCTCCGGGACGCCACCCAAGTCGTGGGCCAGCGGCATGGCGAAGGGCGTGGTGATCGAGCGAGGCACCAGCGACAGGCTGATCGCATTGTCCAGCGCCAACAGGTGCGCCAGCCCCCAGGAGCTGGCAATGGAAGCCGCGCTGCCAGCCACCATGCCGATCAACAATGCTGGCCAGTGCCGGGCCAACAGGGCCCGCTGCTGCCAGATAGGTACCGCGAATGCCACGGTCACCGGCCCAAGGACACTCATCAGCCAATGGGTGTTGCGTGCGTACTCGGCGTAGGCCGTGTGCAGCGGAATGGCGACCGCCAACAGCAGCGTTGGCACCAGTATCAACGGCGACAGCAGGTAGCGACCGCTACGCCGGTACAGCCAGCGGCTGCCCAGGTAGGCGGCCAGGGTCAGGGCCAACCAGAATAGCGGCATGGGCTCAAGACTCATGGCGCAGCCTCCAGCGACACACCCACTCGACGGTCACGGCAGTGACCACCATCACCATCAGTGTGCTCACGGCGATCACCAGCAATATTCGCCAGCCTTCGTGGCGCATCAAGGCGCCGTAGTCGAGCAGGCTCATCAGTGCCGGAATGAAGAACAGCAGCATCTCAGCCATCAGCCAGCCGGCGCCCAGTTGCAAGGTGGCGGGTTTGATCACGCCGCTGGCAAACAGCAGCAACAGCAGCGCAAGCCCCATCACACCGCCCGGGATGGGCCAGCCCAACCAGGCGGCCAATTGGCCGCCGAGCAGGAACAACGCCAACAGCACCGCCAGCTCGCCAAGCAGACGCAGGATCTTTTTCAGTAACGCGGGTTTCATGGGGGAGTCCTCGACAGGCCCTCATCTTAAAATTTGCCTGCCTAGGCCAGAAGCGAATTGTTAGACTGCACGGCATTCCATTTTGGAATTCAGGCCATGGAATTCAAACAACTGCGTAGCTTCATCGAAGTGGTCAACCGCGGGGGGTTCACGCAAGCCGCGCACACCCTGCACATCAGCCAGTCCGCGGTCAGCAAACAGGTCGCTCAACTTGAGCAAGATGTAGGCCAGCCCCTGCTGGAGCGCCAGGCTTCGCAGCTGCACCTGACCGCTGCCGGGCGCATCGTCCTTGAGCGTGGCGAAGCCTTGCTGCGCCAACGCCAGGCGCTACTCGAAGAACTCGACGACCTGAACCAGATGGGCCGGGGTGAACTGCGCCTTGGCCTGCCGCTGTTAGGCAGCGATGCCTTGTTCGCGGGGCTGTTCGCCGAGTATCGACGGCGCTACCCGAATATCTCGATCCAACTGCTCGAAGGCGGCAGCCACAGCATGGAACAAGCGGTGAGAACCGGCGAACTGGAACTTGGCGGCAGCCTGACGCCCAGTGACCCGGCCTTCGCGTACCAACCGTTCTGTAACGAGCCTTTGGATGTGCTGTTGCCGGCTGGGCATGCATTGGCGGGCCTGGGCCAGATCGATCTACATCAGTTGGCCGAGACACCGTTTCTGCTGTACCAGCGCAGCTTCGTACTGAACGACCGCTTGCTCAAGGCTTGTCAGCAGCAGGGATTCACGCCGAAGGAAGGTGGACGCAGCGGCCAGGCTGACTTTCTGGCTGCGCTGGTGGCAGCGGGCCAAGGCGTGGTGCTGCTGCCCCGGGTGGTGGCAAAAGCGCTGGAGCGCCCCGGAGTGGTGCGCCTGGCACTGCGCGCGCCCACGGAGCTGCGCTGGGACATCGCCTTTATCTGGCGGCGCGGGGCCTATCTGTCGCGGGCGGCGCAGGCATGGTTGCAATTGGTGCGGCAGGCGCCTTGAGCGTCTTGACCGACCTCATCGCCGCCAAGCCGGCTCCTGCGAGGTCCGCAGCGGACCTGGCAGGAGCCGCTGGAATCAGCCTTTGAGCGCCTGGGCCAGCTCGGCCAGCCAAGGCTCGGCATCGGCCTCCGGGGTTACCGTCTCGCTCGCATCCAGACGCAGCATCGGCTGCACTTCACGCACGCCCAGTTCGGCGAACAGCTCGCGCATTTGCTCGCCGCCACCGCAGAAGGTATCACCGTAGCTGGAGTCGCCCAGGGCGATCACCGCGCCCGGCAGGCCACGCCAGGCAGCGGGCAAGGTGTCACGAATGGTGCAGTACAGCGGCATGATGTTGTCCGGCAGCTCACCCATGCCGGTGGTCGAGGTGACCGCCAGCAAGGCCTCTGGCGCGAAGCCCTGCAAATCCTGCAACGTAGCCCGCGCAGCGTGCCAGGCGTCGAAACCTGCTGCCTTGAGCAAGGACTCGGCGTGACGGGCGACTTCTTCGGCGGTGCCATACACCGACCCGGAAATAATGGCGACTTTCATCGGGGAGAGGATTCCGAAACTGAGTGAAAACGTAGGATACTAACATCCGGCGCTGGCAAAAGGCCGCCTCTACCATAGTCCTCCTTTTCAATTGATGGCCCGGACATGATCAACGCGCAATTGCTGCAATCCATGGTCGATGCGTCCAACGACGGTATCGTGGTTGCCGAACAGGAGGGCGAAGACACCATCCTGATCTACGTGAACGCGGCGTTCGAACGCCTGACCGGATACAGCCGGGATGAGATTCTCTACCAGGACTGCCGTTTCCTGCAGGCCGACGATCGCGATCAACTCGGCCGTGCGCGCATCCGCAAAGCCCTCGCCGAAGGCCGCCCGTGCCGAGAAGTGCTACGCAACTACCGCAAGGACGGCACGGCTTTCTGGAACGAGTTGTCCATCACACCGGTCAAGAACGACGCCGAGCAACGAACCTATTTCATCGGCATCCAGAAGGATGTCAGCCGGCAGGTCGAGCTGGAGCGCGAGCTGGCCGAACTCAATGCCCGCCTGAATTCCGACGAACGTACCTGAACCAAGCCCCAGGAGCATTGTCCATCCCGTTGAAGAAATCGCCTCCGAGTTCGATCATGCAAGCAAACGCGCTCCTGACCCAGGACGAGCTGGACTTCATACAGGGCATGCAGCACACGCCGCAGCTGAACCTGGCCGACCCCATGTCGAGCCTGCTGGTCAATGGCGACCGCCGCATCCAGACCTTGCTCACCCGCCTGGTGGCCAATGAGCAGGTGACGTTGCAGGCCCAATTCAACAACCAGCAGATCAGCTTCCCGCTGCAACTGGTCGAAGACGAGTTCCACGCCCTGCACCTGCAACTGGGCTCACCGGAAATCTACGAGGACGGCCCGATGCTGCGTCCCTGGCGCCTGACGCTGGACCAGCCGAGCGCGTTGCTCGATGCTCACGACAAGGTCAGCGGACTGTGGGTGCGCGAAATCTCCTTCAAAGGGGCGCTGCTGGAAGTTCGTGACCTCAAGCATGCCCCAGCGCATTTCGAGCTGTATTTCGCCCCAGGTGGAATCACCCCGATCGAGTTGCAGGGGACTCTGGGCCGGCGCATTGGTCCAGATCTGGCTGCCTATGACCTGAGCCAAAGCCCGGCTGAAGAAATCGAGCGGCTGCGCGAGTACATTCTCCAGGCACATCGCCAGGCCCACCCTGAACTGTACGCTCAGGTATCGAGCTGACCGGCCAGAAACTGCCGCAAGCGCCGCCGCATCAACCCCGCCTCAGCGCCCAGACACGCCACCGGGCTTCCTGCCAGACTGTCCTGGGCCAGCTCCGCGGCTTCTCCAGCCAAGAGTAGTGGGCACTCCAGCCCCACCACCAGGCGCACCAAACGTTTGCCAAGGTCCAGCGTCAATCGGTGATTGGAGAACATCACCAAGGCAGCGGGACGCAACCGCTCGCAGACCAGCGTGAGTTCTTCAAGCGGTTGCCCTGGGGCCAGCAAGGTCACCGCCACGTCATCACTGCTCAAGAGCAGGCCGGCCACCAGCAACTCCAGCTCTTGGCAAGGCCCGGGCAGAGCCGCCATCAGCACTCGCTGAGTACCGCTCTTGCGCGAAGACTGCAGCAGCGACAGCACGCGTCCTCGCAAGAACTGATCAAGGAACAGCCATTCGCTGGTCTGCCCAAACATCCCATGCCCTGCCGCCAGATCGTGCCAGACCGGCAGAAACAGCTCCGTGAAAGCGTTCTGTAGGGTGCCATGGGCCAATGCCTGGTCGAACAACTGCCCCAGAATCGCGCTGTCGAAGGTGCGCAAGGCCTCGCGTAACCGGGCCTGGCACGGCCCCTGGGCATTGGCTGTGACGGCGGGACGGGCTTCGCGCGCCACGGCCTGGCCTCGGGCAAGAATGCCACCGACCTTGCTCACCGCGACACCACGCTCGAGCCAGCCCAGGATCAGGCGAATGTCGTCGATATCGGCTTGGGAATAAAGACGATGGCCACTGTCGGTTCGGGTCGGTTGGATCAGCCCGTAGCGCCTCTCCCAGGCACGCAGGGTCACCGGGTTGACGCCCGTGAGGCGGGAAACTTCGCGGATTGGAAACAGGTCCTGGTGTTCCAGGCCGGCCTCCATTGCCGTTTTGTTCATCTGCACTAAGCACCCTGTGCGCTTTGATTGAACGCGCATACTACTACGACAGAATAGATTATCGGTCTGTGACCGTTCGCCGCCTGAGACTTGCCTGGCGCTCAACAGTCGCGATAATCCGTGCCCGATTCTTGCATGTTCGCCTGCGTCGCCCACCACCCCGGGCGACACAGCCAAGGGGCCAGCTACCCGCCAGCCCCGTCGTCAGGAGATACACGATGTCTACGCCACCCGTCACCCTGATGGTGTCACGTCGCGCCGCCCATGGCCGCTACCAGGACTTGCTGGCCTGGCTACACGAAGGCGAGCAACTGGCCACCGATTTTCCCGGCTATCTTGGTTCGGGCATCCTCGCACCGCCCCACGATGGCGATGAATTTCAGATCATCTTCCGCTTCAGCGACGAACCCACCCTGCACGCTTGGGAACATTCCGCCTCGCGCCGAGCCTGGTTGCAGCGGGGCAACGGCCTGTTCGAGCGCCCCAAAGAGAGGCGCGTAACCGGCATTGACGACTGGTTCGGCACTAATATGGTGCAAAAACCGCCGCGTTGGAAGCAAGCCGTTGCTATCTGGCTCGCCTTCTTCCCGGTTTCGCTGCTGTTCAATCTGCTGTTCGGCCATTGGCTGGCGGCCTTGGACCTGGTACCCCGGGTGATGCTCAGCACACTGATGCTGACCCCCGTGATGGTCTATGTCTTCATTCCTCTCTCCACCCGCCTGCTGGCCAACTGGCTTAATGCCACGCCACACACCGGCGCGGCGCTACGCAGCCGTTGAGGCCAGGCCACGCAAGAGGGAAACAGTTCGGGTATGCTGGTCAGCAATGAAAGGACAGACAAGTTGACCGCCCGAACATGAACAGCCCAATCCTCGTTACCGGAGCCAGCCAGCGTGTCGGGCTGGCTCTGGCCCTCGAACTGGCACAGGCCGGCCATACGGTGATCAGTGCCAGCCGCAGCCTCCAGCCGCAACCTGCGCACCCGAATATCGTCCCGTTCAAGGCCGACCTCTGCCAGCAGGCCGATCGCCAGGCATTGATCGACTTCCTGCACAGTCATTACGACGGATTGCGAGCGATCATCCACAACGCTTCGCTGTGGCTGGATGACGGCCTCGACAACCTCGAGACCATGTTCCGCCTTCACGTCGAAGCGCCCTACCACCTGAACCTGGCACTGGGCGACCTGCTGTCCAAGGTGGACAAGGCCGATATCATTCACATCTGCGACGAGACCTCCTCGCGCGGCAGCAAGAGCCACATCGGCTATGCCGCCACCAAGGCCGCATTGCAGAACATGGTGCTGTCATTCGCCGAAAAATATGCGCCCAAGGTGCATGTCAACGGTATCCTCCCGGGCCTGTTGATCCTCAAGGAAGGCGGCGATGAAGCGTACCGCCAGCAGACGCTGAAAAAGGCCCTGCTGGAATTCGAACCCGGCGCCGGCCCACTGATCGAGACGGTCAAATACCTGCTTGCCAGCCAGTACAGCACCGGCAGCCAGGTGGTCATCAATGGCGGCCGTCACCTGAAGAATCGCATGACCTGAGAGAACCCCATGACGCCTCAACAGCAACTCGAACTCGAGGCCGCCGCATTCCGGCGCCTGGTCGAACACCTGCAAAAACGCACCGATGTTCAGAACATCGACCTGATGAACCTCTCCGGCTTCTGCCGAAACTGCCTGTCGAAGTGGTACAAGGCCGCCGCCGACGAGCGCCAGGTCGAACTGAGCATGGATGATGCGCGCGAAGCGGTGTACGGCATGCCCTACGCCGAGTGGAAAGCCCAATACCAGAAAGAAGCCAGCGCCGAGCAGCAAGCGGCGTTTGAAAAAGGAAAACCTCGTGACTGATCTGAATTCCCTGCGCGCCAGCCTGACCAGCGGCGAACACGTCTTTGCCGACACCCTGGCGTTCATTGCCGCCCACTACAGCTACCAGCCGCAGGCCTTCAACAACGGCGGTGTCGAGAACGCCGCCGGCCAGAACGAAGGCTCGTGCAAGACCTTGGGCCTGGCCCTGCTAGAAGGCCTGAGCGATGAGGAAGCACTGCTGGCATTCGGCGAGCACTACCGCAGCGTGCTGGCGACCCCTGAAGGCAGCGACCACGGCAATATCCGTGCACTGATCAAGCAGGGTTTGGCTGGCGTGAAGTTCGCCGAGCAGCCACTCTCGCGCCTGGCGTGAGCCCCGCGTGATTCATCGCCGGCAAGCCGGGTCCTGCAAGACCGCTGCAGGGGCCGGCTTGCCGGCAATCAGGCCGAAAAGATCTGCCCCGCCCACTCGGCCGAAACCTCCCCCCGCTGCAACCAGGCAAGCGCAATCGGCCACAGCGGCTCGCGGAAGCGGTCGTGGAAGAATGCGAAATGGCCGATCTCTCGGACTGAGATATCCACAGGCGCCAGGCGCAGGTGCAACCGCTGTGCATGCTTCAAGTACCCCAGCAGGCGCTCTGTCGCCGCCACCGTGCCAAACGGGTCGTCGGTCAGGCTGATCGCCAGCGTCGCAGCGCGCACCTGGGCAAAGGGCAAGCCTTGCAGCTGCCTCCCGCTGGGGCGCTGCTCGTAACGTGGAGTGCGCGCCGTCCAGTCCTGTACCACCCCCGCCGGTGTATCTTCCATCCAGCCCAGACGCTTGCCGGGGAAATACCCGAAAACCCGCGTCAGCAACGGCATCACCACATGCCATTTACCCAACAGCCGCCAACGCTGGTCCGCCGCATAGTCACGCCAATAGGCGAATTGCGCCCCTACCATCACCACCCGCCGCACCTGCCCGGCCGACGGCGCCAGTCCTACTGCGCAACCGCCGAAGCTGTGCCCGACCACATCCACGGGCTGCCCTGGAAACTGCTGTGCGGCATAGGTCAGCATGGCTTCGAAATCCAACTGCCCCCAGTCACTCCAGGACGCCTTGAACCCGCGTAGCGAATTCGGGCGTGACTCGCCGATGCCACGGTAGTCGTAGGTCAGCACATCCCAGCCGTGGGCGAACAGGTAGTCGGCAAAACGCGAGTAGTAGCGGCAACGCACCGAAGTCGCGGCGTTGATGATCACCAGGGGACGCTGGGCGTCGGGTTCGGCGTGACGCCAGAGGAAACCTCCGAGGCTGTAGCCGTCGGCGGTGGCGTGACGAAAAGCAGTGGCGGGCTGGGTAAGGCTGCTCATGGCGCGCGTCCTGTTGTTGTGCGCCAACGCTAGCAAAAAATGGCATGTCTGTACCGGCCCTATCGCCGGCACGCCGACCCCTACAGGATTTGCAGGAGCCGACTTGTCGGCGATCAGGGGCAGTACGGGCCGGACCCGATTACAGCTCGATGCAGTCGAACTTCACGTCGGTAGCCACATCTTCGTCGTAGTTGACGTCAGCACGCTCGAAACCGAACAGGTTGAGGAACTGCTTCTTGTAACCGGCATAGTCGGTCAGCTCGAACAGGTTCTCGGTGGTCACTTGCGGCCACAGCGCCTTGCAGGCGTCCTGTACGTCGTCGCGCAGCTCCCAATCGTCCAGGCGCAGACGGCCCTTTTCATCGACGTCGGCCGGCTGGCCATCGGCACGGTACATGCGGTCGCGGAACATACGGTCCAGCTGGTCCTGGGTGCCCTCGTGGACGCCCTTTTCCTGCATGATCTTGAACACCATCGACAGGTACAGCGGCATCACCGGAATGGCCGAGCTGGCCTGGGTGACCACCGATTTGAGCACTGCCACGTTGGCGCCGCCCTTGATCTCACCGGCCAGTTTCTTGTCCAGGCGCAGGGCGGTTTCGTCCAGGTCCTGCTTGGCCTTGCCCAGGGCACCATGCCAGTAGATCGGCCAGGTGATTTCGGTGCCGATGTAGCTGAAGGCAACGGTGCGTGCGCCTTCGGCGAGCACGTTGGCGCCTGCCAGGGCGTCGATCCACAGTTGCCAGTCCTGGCCACCCATGACGGTGACGGTATCGGCGATTTCCTGCTCGGTGGCCGGCTCGATGCTGGCCTCGATGATGGTGTCCTTGTTGGTGTCGATAGCGGTCGACTTGTACGGCTGACCGATCGGCTTGAGCGAGGAACGAACCAGCTCACCGGTCTGTGGCAGCTTACGCACAGGCGAAGCCAGCGAGTAGATCACCAAGTCGACCTGGCCGCCCATTTCGTTCTTGATCAGTTCGATGACCTTGGCGCGGGCTTCGTCCGAGAAGGCATCACCGTTGATCGACTTGCTGTACAGGCCTTCGGCTTTGGCGAACTTGTCGAAGGCAGCGGCGTTGTACCAGCCGGCGGTACCCGCCTTGGTCTCGGTGCCCGGTTTTTCGAAGAACACACCCAGGGTATCGGCCTTGAAGCCAAAGGCTGCGGTGATGCGAGCAGCCAGGCCGTAGCCACTGGAGGCACCAATGACCAGGACCTTCTTCGGACCATCCTCGCGCACGCCCAGCTTGCGGGTGGCTTCGATCTGGTCACGGACGTTGAGCTCGCAGCCCTTCGGGTGGGTCGTGGTGCAGATGAAACCGCGGACCTTAGGATGAATGATGGCCAATGTCTGTACCTCGTCAGGTTTATGCCAGGAAGCGCCGCCACGGGCGATTCCGATTGATCTAGAGGGTGAGACTACCCCCACCGGTTATCCGACACATATTACGGGGTGATTGGGGGGATTCAAACCGCGCGAGGCGTTCTGGCGCCCATCCGGTGACACCAGGTTGAAGTATCCGCGCGAAGAGCGGCGAGGCCAGGCACTTATTTGTTTTTCATATCAATGCCAAAGAAAAACAAACTTAACAAATGAACCCAACCGACCGATGCTGGCGGTAATGCGCCCGCGCGGCGCCCCCTTGCCCGGAGAACAACAAAATGAACGACGTGGTGATCGTCGCCGCAACCCGCACCGCCATCGGCAGCTTCCAGGGTGCCTTGGCCAACGTGCCTGCCGTAGAGCTCGGCGCGGCCGTGATCAAGCATCTGCTGGAGCAAACCCGACTGGACCCGGCCCAGGTCGACGAAGTGATCCTTGGCCAGGTACTCACCGCGGGAGCCGGCCAGAACCCTGCCCGCCAAGCGGCGATCAAGGCCGGCCTGCCCTACAGTGTGCCAGCGCTGACCCTGAACAAGGTTTGCGGCTCGGGCCTCAAGGCCCTGCACCTGGCGGCCCAGGCTATTCGCTGCGGCGACGCCGAGGTGGTGATTGCCGGCGGCCAGGAGAACATGAGCTTGTCGCCTTATGTCATGCCGTCGGCCCGCACCGGCCAGCGCATGGGCCATGGCCAACTGATCGACAGCATGATCACCGACGGCCTGTGGGACGCGTTCAACGACTACCACATGGGCATCACCGCCGAGAACCTGGTGGACAAGTACGGCCTGAGCCGTGAGCAGCAGGATGCCTTTGCCGCCGAGTCCCAACGCAAGGCCGTGGCTGCCATCGAGTCCGGGCGCTTCAAGGACGAGATCACCCCGATCGTGCTGGCGCAGAAAAAAGGCGACCCCAAGGTCTTCGACCGTGACGAGCAACCTCGCCCCGACACGACTGCACAATCCCTGGCCAAACTGCGCCCGGCATTCAAGAAGGATGGCAGCGTGACCGCAGGCAATGCCTCCAGCCTCAACGACGGCGCTGCGGCCGTGCTGCTGATGAGCGCCAGCAAGGCCCAAGCCCTGGGCTTGCCGGTGCTGGCGAGGATTGCCGCCTACGCCAGCGCGGGGGTAGACCCGGCGATCATGGGCATCGGCCCGGTATCCGCCAGCCAGCGTTGCCTGGACAAGGCCGGCTGGCAGCTGGCCGACCTGGACCTGATCGAAGCGAACGAAGCCTTCGCAGCACAAGCCCTGGCCGTGGGCAAGGCGCTGGAATGGGATACCGACAAGGTCAATGTCAATGGTGGAGCCATTGCCCTGGGCCACCCGATCGGGGCTTCCGGATGCCGCGTACTGGTGACGCTGCTGCACGAAATGATCAAACGCGATGCGAAGAAAGGGCTGGCTACCCTGTGCATTGGTGGTGGGCAGGGCGTTGCCCTGGCCATCGAGCGCTGATTCGTGGCTCATCGCCGGCACGCCTGCCGCCTACGTCGCACCTGTAGGAGCCAGCTTGCCGGCGATAAGGTCATCACGCCGTGGCGCGCAGCTCGCGTGCCGCAGCGACCATGTTGACCAACGCCGCTTCGGTTTCCGGCCAGCCACGGGTCTTCAGCCCGCAATCCGGATTCACCCACAAGCGCGCGGCTGGAATACGCTGAGCCGCCTTGCGCAGCAACTTGACCATCTCTTCACGACTGGGCACTCGCGGCGAGTGGATGTCGTATACGCCTGGACCGATCTCGTTGGGGTAGTCGAACTGCTCGAAGGCTTCCAGCAACTCCATGTCCGAACGCGAGGTCTCGATGGTGATCACATCCGCGTCCATGGCGGCGATCGACTCGATCACGTCATTGAACTCGCTGTAGCACATGTGGGTGTGGATCTGGGTTTCGTCACGCACGCCCGACGCACACAGTCGGAAGGCCTCGGTCGCCCATTCCAGGTACGCCGCCCATGCACTGCGGCGCAGAGGCAAGCCCTCGCGGAACGCTGCTTCGTCGATCTGTACGATCCTGATGCCCGCTGCTTCCAGGTCGACCACTTCGTCGCGAATCGCCAGCGCCAGCTGGCGGGCCTGGGTTTCCCGGCTCACATCCTCGCGTGGGAACGACCACATCAGCATGGTCACCGGCCCGGTCAGCATGCCCTTCATCACCTTGCTGGTGAGGCTCTGGGCGTAGCTGATCCAACCCACGGTCATGGGCTTGGGACGGCTCAGGTCACCGTAGATCACCGCAGGCTTCACGCAGCGTGAACCGTAGCTCTGGACCCAGCCGAAACGGGTGAACACATAGCCATCGAGTTGTTCAGCAAAGTATTCGACCATGTCATTGCGCTCGGCTTCACCGTGCACCAGCACATCCAGGCCCAGGCTTTCCTGGATCTCGACAGCGTGACGGATCTCGCTGTGCATGGCTTCGACATAGTCGGCCTCGGTCAGTTTGCCCTGCTTGAACGACTGGCGCGCCAGGCGAATAGCCGAGGTCTGCGGGAACGAGCCAATGGTGGTGGTCGGAAACGCTGGTAGGGCCAGGCCTGCGCGTTGCTTGACAATACGCTGTTCGAAGGCCGATTGGCGCTGGCTGTCGGCGGGCCTGATGGCCGCCAGACGCGCCTGCACCGCGGGCTTGTGGATACGCGGCGAAGCAGCGCGGCTGGCCTGCACCGCTCGGCTACGCTCCAGGGCCACCGCCACTTCGGCCGCTTGCGGCTGATTGAGCGCCTGGGCCAGCACCGCCACCTCTTCGCACTTCTGTACAGCGAAAGCCAACCAGCTTTTGAGCTCGGTATCGAGCTGGTCTTCACGGGCCAGATCCACTGGGCTGTGCAGCAGCGAGCAGGACGGTGCGACCCACAGGCGATCACCCAGGCGGTCATGGGCATTACGCGCCACTTGCAGGGCTTTTTCCAGGTCGCAGCGCCAGACGTTCCGACCGTTGACCAGCCCCAGCGACAACACCTTGTAGGCCGGCAGACGGTCGAGGATGGTCGGGTACTGTTCCGGCGCACGTACCAGGTCGATGTGCAAACCATCGACGGGCAGGTTGGCAGCCAGGCCCAGGTTGTCTTCAAGGCCGCCAAAATAAGTGGCGACCAGCTTCTTCAGCGGTGCACGCTGAAGGATGTTGTAGGCACGCTCGAACGCGTTTTTCCAATCTTGTGGCAGGTCCAGGGCCAGAATCGGCTCATCGATCTGCACCCACTCCACGCCTTGGATAGCCAGACGATTGAGGATCTGGTCGTAGAGCGGCAGCAGGCGATCGAGCAAGTCGAGCTTGTCGAAGTCCGATCCCTTGGTCTTGCCTAGCCACAGGTAGGTCAGGGGGCCGATCACCACCGGCTTGACCCCATGCCCCAGGGCCTTGGCTTCGTCTACTTCCTCGAACAGCTGTTCCCAGCTCAGGCTGAACAGCTGGTCTGCGGTGAACTCCGGGACCAGGTAGTGGTAGTTGGTGTCGAACCACTTGGTCATTTCCTGAGCGTGAGCACCGCCACAGCAGTTGGCACTGACGCCACGTGCCATGGCGAACAGCGTCTGCAGGGTAGGTCTGGCGCCGTCCTGGCCACGGAATCGCTCAGGGATCACGCCAAACGTCAGGGAGTGGGTCAGTACCTGGTCATACCAGGCAAAATCGCCCACTGGCAGCAAGTCGATACCCGCGTCCTTTTGCAACTGCCAGTGACTGGCACGCAGCGCACGGCCGACCTCTCGCAGTCCGGCTTCGTCAAGCTCGCCCTTCCAGAACGCTTCCTGGGCCTTTTTCAGCTCGCGATCGCGGCCGATACGCGGAAAGCCGAGGTTGTGTGCCAGTGCCATGTTCTTGTCCCTCAGAATGCAGAAAATGAATGAGGGAATTGTCAGGCACGGGTAATCTTGAGACAAACTCATTAAATTTGAGATGAACACAAGATTTACTCATGATTGGGTTCGCGCTTCTTTTTTGCCGACAAAGCGGATTACACCCGCGGCATGAGGATGAATGTCTCTTTCAAAGCAATTCCATACGCTATCAGACATGACCCTCTTCACAACCTGCCGCACAATGCTCCCCTGCCCCAACCAGGTACCCCCATGAGCCTGCTGAAAACGGCGCTTCGCGAGAATACCTTCGTCTGCGTCATGGAGTTCGTCCCCAAGCCCTCCGCGGAACGCTTCGCCGCCATGGAAGCGATCATGGACCGTGCGCATCTGTGTGGCTGGCCGATGACCGTGGCCATCGGCGACCGAGTCGGCAGCCCGCTGGACATGTCACCCCTGGACGCCCTCGCCTCTTTCGGCAAACCGCTGCCTGCCTTGCCGCATTTTTCTGGCAAGGACCGCGAGCGCCATCATCTGCTTGCCCAGTTGCAACGCATGGACGCCGCCGGCCTCGATCAATTGCTGCTGCTCACTGGCGACCGCCTGCCAGGCCATGAACCCGGACAACGTTCGATACGTTACCTGGAATCGGTAGCAGCCTTGCAGATCGCGCGACAAGCCTGCCCCCATTGGCTGCTCGGTGCCGCGCTCAATCCATTCAAGTACCGCGAGGAAGAAGGCGGTGCCCAGTACTTCAAGGCCGAGAAAAAACTGGCAGCAGGCGCCGATTTCTTCACCCTTCAACTGGGCTTCGACGCTGACAAACATCAGGAAGCCATCCGCTGGATGAGCCGCCAGGCCACGCCCAAGCCGATGCTAGCCTGCCTGATGAGCCTCACCCATGGGCGCGCAGCGATGCTCGACCATGTGGCCGGCGTCACCGTCACGCCCTCCATGCGCGACATCCTTGAAGCGGAAGCCGCACAGTCCAAGGCCTTCGCCCAGGCCCGCAGCATCGATCGGCTGGCGCTGCAGATCATTGGCACCCGGTTGATGGGCTACGCCGGCGTGCACCTGTCAGGTATTCACGCGCTCAAGCAACTGCTGGCCCTGGAGGCACGGATCGAGCACTGGCAAGGGCAAATCCACTCGTTGCAGCAATGGGCACCCGCCTGGCAGGCCAGCTGGCAGATGCCGGGGCTGCCTGCGGTAGTGTTCCATCCTCCTCAGGCCGGTTGGCGCCAGGGTGAGTCGCGGGTCGCTGCCTCGGGTAGAGAGAAGCTGCGCTATCACGTGATGCACGGGATGCACCGACTGCTGTTCAGCCGCCGCAATTGGCTGAGCAAGGCCTTTGGCTGGGCGGTGCGACAACCGCTGTGGACAACACGCCTTGGCGCCCGTGTGCTGCACACGCTGGAACGTGGCGTGAAGCGCCCGTTGGTGGGTTGCGACACATGCGGCCACTGCCGCCTCGAAGACACGCTCTATATCTGTCCGGAAACCTGCCCCAAGGGGCTGGCCAACGGGCCCTGCGGCGGCACCGCGCTGAATCGCTGCGAGTTCGGCGACCGCGAATGCATCCACAGCGTCAAGTATCGCACCGCCAAGGCGGTGCGGCAGACCGCGGTGCTCAGCGAGCGGCTGATCCCGTGCATCGAAGTCCAGACACGCCACCGCAGCTCATGGCCACAGTGGTTCGAGGCCCAGGCGCCCACCCGGCTCAACCCTCGGCCAGCGCCTCGAACCCAGCCCGAATCTTGACTTCGGGCAGCTCGTCGGCGATGAACACCATCACGCTTTCACGCACTTCATCCTCGGCCCATTCGGCATCCCAGTCGAAGCCATAGAGCTTGAGCACGCCCTGGAACACCAGCTTGCGGTCCTCCCCGGCAATGTTCAACACGCCCTTGTAGCGCAGCAATTGCTTGCCGTGGTTTTCCAGCAGCTCGTTCATGAAGGCGCTGAGGCGGTCGATGTCCAGCGCCGTTTCGGTACGCAACACCAGGGTGCTGATGCGGTCCGGCGTGGCCGGCTTGAGTACCGGGCGCAAGGATGGCTTGAGGTTCGTGCCCAAGTCCGGATTGAGGTTGAAACCGCGAACATCCAGAAGCTCGGCAAGATCGATACGGCCGTGCTCCACCACACGAATGGCCGCCCGGCCATTGATACGCGCCAGGCGCTCGCGCAGTGCCTCCACGGTTGCCGGTTCGACCAGGTCGGTCTTGCTCAACAACAGGCGGTCGGCAAAACCGACCTGTGCCTGGGCAATGGTCTGGGTCAGGTGCACGTCGGCATGGGCGGCGTCGACCAGGGTGATGATGCCGTCGAGGATGTAGCGATCACGCAGCTCCTCATCGACGAAGAAGGTCTGGGCCACGGGTGCCGGATCGGCCAGGCCGGTGCACTCGATCACCAGGCGATCGAAGGCAATTTCGCCAGCATCCAGGCGTTCGAGCAGCAGGTAGAGCGCGCGGGTCAGGTCACCATGGATGCTGCAGCACACGCAGCCATTGGCTAGGGTCATCACCTGAACCGGCTCGTCACCCAGCAACTGGCTGTCGATGCCGGCCTCGCTGAATTCGTTTTCGATCACGGCGATTTTCAGGCCGTGCTCGGTCTTGAGCATGTGCTTGAGCAGCGTGGTCTTGCCAGCCCCGAGGAAGCCGGTGAGAACAGTAACGGGAATAGGCGTCTGCACGCAGAAAATCTCCTTGGCGGAAAAGACAGCGGCCCCATCTCCAGCGAGCTGGCTACTACTACAACCGAACGCGCCCTGAGGCCTGTTGGGTTCCTGTAGCAGCCAGCTTGCCGGCGATGAGGCCGGGACAAGCTAGCAGAGGTCGATGTTCAACAGCACTTGGGTCCGGACTTGCCACCGTAACGCGCTTCCTGGCGTTCCCGGAAGAACTCCTCGTACGTCATCACCGGCTTGTCCGGGTGCTTGGTCTGCATGTGCTCGACATAGTTGTCGTAGTCGGGCATGCCGACCATCAGGCGGGCTGCCTGCCCCAGGTACTTCCCCAGTCGACCCAGGTCGTTGAACATCTCGGTATTCCTCTTGGGTTACGCGTCAGGCAGCGCCTGGAACGGGGTTTCCTTGTCGGTGCGCTCCTTGCGACCCAGGGCGGCGAAGCCAACCTTGATGGCGAAGAACAGCACGCTGAACACCACCAACAAGAACAGCACGGTCAGGCCGGCGTTGGTGTAGGCATTGAAGATCACATGCTGCATCTGACCGATGTCCTTGGCCGGGGCCAGTACCTGGCCGGCGTCCAGTGCGGTGCTGTATTTCTTGGCCAGGGCCAGGAAACCGACCGCGGGGTTCGGGTCGAACAGCTTGATCAGGCCCGCCGTGGTGGTGCAGATCAGCAGCCACACCGCTGGCAGCAGGGTGACCCAGACATAGCGCTGGCGCTTCATCTTGATCAGTACCACAGTGCCGAGCATCAAGGCGATACCGGCCAGCATCTGGTTGGAGATACCGAACAGCGGCCACAGGGTGTTGATGCCACCCAGCGGATCGATCACGCCCTGGTACAGCAGGTAACCCCACAGCGCCACGCATCCTGCGGTACCGATCAGGTTGGCGGTCCACGACTCGGTGCGCTTGAGGGCGGGCACGAAGCTGCCCAGCAGGTCCTGCAGCATGAAGCGGCCAGCACGGGTACCGGCATCCACCGCGGTCAGGATGAACAGGGCCTCGAACAGAATCGCGAAGTGGTACCAGAAGGCCATGGTGTTCTCACCCGGCAGCACCTGGTGCAGGATCTGCGCGATACCCACCGCCAAGGTCGGCGCACCACCGGCACGGGCCAGGATGGTGTGTTCGCCAATGTCGCGGGCAGTGGCTTCCAACTGCTCTGGGGTAATCATGAAGCCCCAGCTGCTGACCGTTTGCGCCACCGAAGCGACGTCGGCACCGACCACTGCGGCCGGGCTGTTCATGGCGAAGTACACGCCCGGCTCGATCACCGACGCGGCAACCATGGCCATGATGGCGACGAACGATTCCATCAGCATGCCGCCGTAGCCGATGTAACGGGCATTGGTTTCGTTATCCAGCAGCTTGGGCGTGGTCCCCGAGGAGATCAGCGCGTGGAAGCCGGACACCGCACCGCAGGCGATGGTGATGAACAGGAACGGGAACAGGGTGCCCTTCCACACCGGGCCAGTGCCGTCGGTGAACTGGGTCAGCGCCGGCATCTTCAGCTCAGGGGCGATGATCAGGATACCGATGGCCAGGCCAACGATGGTACCGATCTTGAGGAAGGTCGACAGGTAGTCACGCGGCGCCAGCACCAGCCATACCGGCAGCACGGCAGCGACGAAGCCGTAGCCCACCAGCATCCAGGTGATCTGCACGCCGGTAAAGGTGAACGCCGGGCCCCAGACTGGATCCGCGGCGATCTGGCCCCCCAGCCAGATCGACGCCAGCAGCAAGACCACGCCGATGACCGAAATCTCGCCGATGTGGCCCGGACGGATGTAGCGCATGTAGATGCCCATGAACATCGCGATCGGGATCGTCGCCATGACCGTGAACATACCCCATGGGCTCTCGGCCAGGGCCTTGACCACGATCAGCGCCAACACCGCCAGGATGATGATCATGATCAGGAAGCAGCCGAACAGGGCGATGGTCCCTGGGATACGCCCCATTTCCTCGCGCACCATGTCGCCCAGCGAGCGGCCATTGCGGCGGGTAGACAGGAACAGGACCATGAAGTCCTGCACCGCACCGGCCAGCACCACACCGGCAATCAGCCAGAGCGTGCCGGGCAGGTAGCCCATCTGCGCGGCCAGAACCGGACCGACCAAGGGGCCAGCGCCTGCGATGGCAGCGAAGTGGTGACCGAAGAGGATGTGCTTGTTGGTCGGGACATAGTCCAGACCATCGTTGTTGAGTACCGCCGGGGTTGCCCGCCGAGGGTCGAGTTGCATCACCTTGGTGGCGATGAAAAGGCTGTAGTAACGATAGGCGACCAGGTAGATGGCCACTGCCGCGACCACGATCCACAAGGCGTTGATCGCCTCGCCGCGGCGCAGGGCGACCACACCCAGCGCACAGGCGCCTATGACTGCCAGCGCCAACCACGGAATGTGGCGTAGCAGGCTATTATTGTTGTTCATGGTTTGCTTCCAGCTGGTGGATTGGAAAAGACCGCCCATCGAGTCTAGGGCGTGTCATCGCGCATTGCCATACCTGCTTTGGCCTAGAGCCTCTGCGGCCAGATTCGAGTACCTGGTTCATCTACAGCAATAACTATAGTCAGGAAGAACCCACGAGGGCTTTCACATGAGCGCACACGACGAACGCCGCCGCTTTCAGCGCATCCCCTTCGATGCCCCCACCGAACTGCGCCAGGGCAATCGCCGCTGGCCGGTGAAACTGCTCGATCTGTCGCTCAAGGGCTTGCTGGTCGAATGCCCTCAACCCTGGGATGCCGACCTGACCCAGGATTTCGACGCGATCATCGAACTCGACCCACAGAACCGCGTGAAGATGCAGGTGGAACTGCGCCATGAGGAACCTCACCGCCTCGGCTTCACTTGCCTATACATCGACATCGAGTCCATGACGCATTTGCACCGTCTTGTGGAATTGAACGTGGCCGACAGCACCGAAATGATGCGCGAACTGCGCCAACTCATCGAAGAATGAAATCTCTTAGCTAGCTAACGTAGTTCCCACATCACGTTTCTTGTCTACCCAGACAGCTTTCTTCCGGGTTACCGGCGCTTTGTACACACCCCTCTGATACAGCTTTTCACAAGTTGGAACGCATTCTGCATTCACGCAAAACGCCCCTTGCGGGCATCTGTGTTCCTGCTCCAATCAAAAAATTGTATACAATTGTTGTGGCAATGATTTGTAGGAAATGTCTACAGTAGTCGCACAACAATAAACAGAGAGCCTGCTCCATGACTACGTCGTCCCCTAGCACGTCTCCCGCCAAGCGCCCCGAGGACGAAAACCTCGGTCTTGGTGCCAACCTGGCCTATGGTCTGCAACATGTGTTGACCATGTATGGCGGGATCGTCGCGGTCCCCCTGATCCTCGGGCAGGCTGCCGGCCTGAACCCCGCCGAGATCGGCCTGCTGATCGCAGCGTCGCTGTTCGCCGGGGGGCTGGCCACGTTATTGCAAACCCTTGGCCTGCCGTTCTTCGGTTGCCAGTTGCCACTGGTGCAAGGGGTGTCGTTCGCCGGCGTGGCGACCATGGGCGCGATTCTCAGCAGTGAGGGAGGCGGCGGTTTGCCAGGCGTGCTAGGCGCGGTCATGGCGGCGTCGTTCATCGGCTTCCTGATCACCCCGGTGTTCTCGCGCATCACCAAGTTCTTTCCACCACTGGTCACCGGTATCGTCATCACCACCATCGGCCTGACCCTGATGCCCGTGGCCGCACGCTGGGTGATGGGGGGCAACAGCGCCTCACCGGAGTTCGGCAGTGTGGCCAACATTGGCCTGGCGGCGCTGACCTTCGCCATCGTCCTGCTGCTGAGCAAGCTGGGCAGCGCGACCATCTCGCGCCTGTCGATCCTGCTGGCCATGGTGGTCGGTACCCTGATTGCCTGGGCGCTGGGCATGACCGATTTCAGCAAGGTCACCGAAGGCCCGCTGTTCGCCTTCCCAAGCCCGTTCCACTTCGGCATGCCGACCTTCCACATCGCCGCGATCCTGTCGATGTGCATCGTGATCATGGTGACCCTGGTGGAAACCTCGGCCGATATCCTCGCCGTCGGCGAGATCATCGACACCAAGGTCGATTCCAAGCGCCTGGGTAACGGCCTGCGCGCCGATATGGCATCGAGCATCCTGGCACCGATCTTCGGCTCGTTCACCCAGAGCGCCTTCGCCCAGAACGTCGGCCTGGTCGCGGTGACCGGGGTCAAGAGCCGTTATGTGGTGGCCACCGGTGGTGCGATCCTGGTGGTACTCGGGCTGCTGCCGATCATGGGACGCGTGATTGCCGCGGTACCCACGCCTGTACTGGGCGGTGCCGGCATCGTGCTGTTCGGCACCGTGGCGGCCAGCGGGATTCGTACCCTGTCGAAGGTCAATTACAAGAACAACGTGAACCTGATCATCGTCGCCGCTTCGCTGGGCTTTGGCATGATCCCGATCGCGGCACCGACCTTCTACCATCACTTCCCGAACTGGTTCGAGACCATCTTCCACTCGGGCATCAGCTCGGCGGCGATCATGGCGATTCTGCTCAACCTGATCTTCAACCACTTCACTGCGGGTAACTCGGACCAGCAGTCGGTGTTTGCCGCAGCCTATGAGCGCACCATCCAGTACTCGGATATCTCGGCGTTGCGTGATGGCGACTACTTCAAGGACGGCAAGCTATTCGATGCCGAGGGGACTGAAGTGCCCGTGATGGAGCTCGACGAGCATGGCAACGCAGCACCCAAACGAACGCCGGTTGCCGAGCATTGACCGCTGACTGAGCGGTAAGGTGGGGGCCGATGCGCATCGTCGGCCCCTTTTTCATTGGCCTGCCTTGGCCCCCTCGCCGTAGGTGCTCAACGCAGCGCAGTACCCGCCAAAGGGCCGCAACGGGTTAAACGCTACTCGAAAAGTGCGTCCAGCGCCTGTTCCAGGCGTGTCACTGCAATTATCTGCAATCCTGCCGGCGCCTCCTTCGGCGCATTGCCCTTGGGCACGATGGCGCGCTTGAAGCCATGCTTGGCCGCCTCTTTCAGGCGTTCCTGGCCACTGGGCACCGGGCGAACCTCGCCGGACAGGCCGATTTCACCGAATACCAGCAAGCCATGGGCAAGCGGGCGATTGCGCAAGCTGGACATCACCGCCGCCAACAAGGCCAGGTCGGAGGCTGTCTCCAGCACCTTGACCCCACCCACCACGTTAAGGAACACATCCTGATCGTGCGTAGGGATACCGCCATGACGATGCAACACTGCCAGCAACATCGCCAGGCGGTTCTGGTCCAGGCCCAGGGTGACCCGGCGCGGGTTGGCCAGGTGGCTGTCGTCGACCAATGCCTGCACTTCCACCAGCATCGGCCGGGTGCCTTCCCAGGTAGCCATGACCACACTGCCCGGCACTTCTTCCTGGGCGCGGTTGAGGAAAATCGCCGACGGGTTGGAGACTTCCTTCAGGCCACGGTCGGTCATGCCGAACACGCCCAGTTCGTTGACCGCGCCGAAGCGATTCTTCACCGCCCGCAACAAACGCAGTCGGCCATCGGACTCACCCTCGAAATACAGCACGGTGTCGACCATGTGCTCCAGTACCCGTGGGCCAGCCAGCGAACCTTCCTTGGTGACGTGCCCGACCAGGAAAATCGCGGTTCCACTCTGCTTGGCATAGCGCACCAGCAACGCCGCACTCTCGCGCACCTGAGCCACGCCACCGGGGGCCGACTGCAATTGCTCGGTAAAAATGGTCTGGATCGAGTCGATCACCATCACCCGAGGCTTTTCCACGCGCGCAGTGGCGATGATGGTCTCGATGCACGTCTCAGTCATCACCTTGAGCTGGTCCTGCGGCAAGCCCAAGCGTCGCGAGCGCATGGCCACCTGTTGCTGGGACTCTTCGCCCGTGACGTATAGAGCAGGCATGGACGTGGCAATGTTGCACAGGGTCTGCAGCAGGATGGTCGACTTGCCGATACCCGGATCGCCCCCGATCAGCACCACCGAGCCGTCCACCAGACCGCCACCCAGTACGCGGTCAAGCTCAGCGCTGCTGGTGGTGAAACGCGGGATTTCCTCGACGCTGACTTCGGCCAGGGTCTTGATCTGAGCCTGCTGCCCAGCCCATCCCGTACGGCCACTCGGTGCAGCTGCACCGCCGCTTTCGATCATGGTTTCGACCAGGGTGTTCCAGGCCCCACACTCACCGCATTGGCCGGCCCATTTGGGGAAGGTCGCGCCGCACTCGGTGCAGCCATACAAGCGCTTGGCCTTGGCCATGGACTCGGTCTCCTGGAAAAAACCGCCATGATAGCCGAGCGGGACGTGTCTCGAACGCCTCGGGATGCGACAAAACTATTCGTTGCAGCCGCAGTCGGTAAGCCTGAATGCAACGCATAAAGCGATTTGTTGGCTTACACTGCGTTTACCTAACCATTTGTTACAAGGAGTCCAGCATGGGCATGCTCAGTGAGTTCAAGGCCTTCGCGGTCAAGGGAAATGTCGTCGATATGGCGGTAGGTATCATCATCGGCGCCGCCTTCGGCAAGATCGTCTCGTCCTTCGTGGGCGATGTGATCATGCCGCCACTGGGCCTTATCATCGGTGGTGTCGACTTCAGCGACCTCGCCGTGACCCTGAAGGCCGCAGAGGGCGATGTCCCGGCGGTGGTGCTGGCCTACGGCAAGTTCATCCAGACCGTCATCGACTTCCTGATCGTTGCCTTCGCCATCTTCATGGGCGTGAAGGCGATCAACCGCCTGAAGCGTGAAGAAGCCGTGGCGCCCTCCGCTCCACCAGTGCCGAGCGCCGAGGAAACGCTGCTCACCGAGATTCGCGATCTACTCAAGACGCAGAACCAGAATCGCTTGCCGTGACATGGCTGGGGGCGCCTTGCGCCCCCCATCGCCGACCAGCCGGCCGCTACGGAACCGGCACCGTTTCAGACGCTTACCAGTAGTTTTCCACCGCCACCTGGCCCGGGCGCTTACTCAGGCTCAAGTGCAGATCCCGTGCCTTGAGCACCTTGCGTGTCTCGTCGATCATTTGCGGGTTACCGCACAGCATGATCCGCGAATGTTCAGGCGACAGTTCCAGCCCCGCCGCTTTTTCCAGCTCGCCGTTTTCGATCAGCGTGGTGATACGCGCATTCAACGCGCCTGGGTGCCTTTCGCGGGTGACCACTGGCATGAACTGCAATTTGCCCGCGTACTCCGCCAGGTAGTCACGCAGCTCCAACCCGGCGATCTCATCCACATACGCCAGCTCCCTGGCCTCGCGCACGGAATACACCAGCTTGATGTTGTCGAAGCGCTCCCAGGCCTCGAAGTCCTGCAAGATCGACATGAATGGCGCGATACCTGTGCCGGTTGCCAACAGCCACAGATCACGCCCACCGACGAAGCGGTCCAGGGTCAGATAGCCGAAAGCCTGGCGATCGATCAGCAGTGAATCGCCCTCTTTCAGCCGGCTCAGCTCACTGGTGAATTCGCCGCCGGGTACCACGATGGAGAAGAAGTCGAGAAATTCGTCATGGGGTGCGCTGACCATGGAGTAGGCACGCCATACCACACTGCCATCAGCCTTGGTCACGCCCAGCCGCGCGAACTGACCCGCGCGGAAACGGAAGCCCGGGTCACGGGTGACGCGCAAGCTGAACAGGCTGGGGGTCAGCGGCTGAACATCGAGCAGGGTCTGACGGGTGAACTTCTCGGCGCTGGCGGTCATGACGGGCTTCCATGGTGGGCGTGCCCCCAGTGTCGCGCAAAGCAGCCTGGATAAAAACCGTCGGATTGTAGGGCCAAAGTCGGATTATCACGTCAAATTCACAGAAAAACTTGATCGCTATAACAAAAAAATCCCAACTTAATAGTCGGACTTTTCCTACAATCAATCGCTGTGTGCAAATGAATTGGATTCTTCAAGAGCCTTAAGGGAGTGTGACCCGATGCTTCACTGGAAGCCCGAGCATCTTCATGAGCTTGCCACCGAGCGCGACCCCTCTCGCTTGTTCGACCTGGCGGTGCATCTGGCCCAGGACCTCGGCATGGAATACGTCGGCCTGAAGCTTCGCATCCAGATCGCCACGCAGACGCCCAAGCTTTATCTCTATAGCAACTACCCGAACGAATGGATCACACGCTGTCAGTGCGATGACTTTCACAAGCAAGACGCGGCCGCGCAAATGAGTCACCACTCAACCATGCCGGTGCTCTGGTCGGACGAGCTGTATCGTGAAGCGCCGCAGTTTCGTGAAGCCGCCTGCCTGCACGGCCTGCGTCACGGCTGGACCCAATCGGTGCACGATTTACAGCACAACGAAAGCCAGTTGAGTGTGTCCAGACCGTGCAACCCGATAGGTATTCAAGAGCTCTATGAGAAAGGCGCGAGCGTCCTGTGGCTGTGCCAAACGTTGCACGCGGTGATTGGCGAATACCACCTGAGTGAACTGTGCCCCCCGCAACCGAAGATGAGCGAGCGAGAACTGGAAGTGCTGAAGTGGTCGGCCGCCGGCAAGACCGCCGCCGACGTTGCCTGCATCCTGTCCCTGTCGCAAAGCACGGTGAACTTTCACATCCGCAGCGTCATCACCAAGACCAATGCCGCCAACAAGGCAGGCGCCATTGCCATTGCCGCATTGCGCGGGTGGATCTGACAGCCTTTCCTGCGACCTTCGGCAAAGCCCTGTAGAATCCGCAGCAAAGTCCGAGGCGATCCGCCTTGGGCAGATCCGTACCCGAGCCAGACGCCATGCCCCTGTTGAACACCCCCTACGCCGAACTCGACCTGATCCGCCAGCCGGAGCAGGCCAACGACCCGCTGCAGGCTTTCGATGCCGCCGATGAGTATCTGCTCGAGCACTTGCACGCTCAGGCGAACGACGCAGGCTGCCGAGTACTGGTGCTCAATGACAGTTTCGGCGCCCTGGCCGTCAGTCTGGCCGGCCACTTCCAGGTGGTCAGCAGCGGCGACTCGCACCTGGCCCGCCTGGCCCTGGAAAAGAACCTTGCGCGTAATGGCCAGGCCTATGACAGCGTGCCCTTCGTCCCGGCCAGCGAACACTGGCAAGGCCCCTTCGACCGTGTGCTGGTGCGCGTACCCAAGACCCTGGCCCTGCTCGAAGAGCAGCTGATCCGTCTGCAAGGTCACCTGACGCCCGGTACCCAGGTGATTGCCGGCGCCATGATCAAGCACCTGCCGCGCGCTGCGGGCGACCTGATGGAAAAGTACATCGGCCCGGTACAGGCGTCACTGGCTCAGAAAAAAGCACGGCTGCTGACGGCCACGGTCGCCGAGCGCACAGTCGCCACCTCGCCCTACCCGACACGCTACCGCCTGGACTCCCCGACGCTCGAACTGGTCAACCATGCCAACGTGTTCTGCCGCGAAGGGCTGGATATCGGCACCCGCGCCTTCCTCCCACATCTGCCGCGTCATCTGGGCCAGGCCCGCGTGGCGGACCTGGGTTGCGGCAATGGCGTGCTGGCGATCGCCAGCGCTCTGGAAAACCCGGACGCCCTTTACACGCTGGTCGATGAATCGTACATGGCCGTGCAATCGGCCCGGGAAAACTGGCAAGCCGCGCTGGGCGACCGCGCGGTGACCGTCATGCCGGGCGACGGGCTGGCAGGACAGGAAAGACAATCGCTGGACGTCGTGCTGTGCAACCCGCCGTTCCACCAACAGCAAGTAGTAGGCGACTTTCTTGCCTGGCGCATGTTCCAGCAGGCCCGTGAGGCATTGGTGGTGGGCGGCGCGCTGTACATCGTCGGTAACCGGCACCTGGGTTACCACAGCAAGCTGTCGCGGCTGTTCCGGGGTGTGGAGCAAGTGGCGGCGACACCGAAGTTCGTGATTCTCAAAGCCCGCAAGTGAGTCGCTAAGGTCCAGGGCTTGATCGCCGGCAAGCCGGCTTGCCGGCGATCAGGCCAAAAGGCTCAGTGGGTGGTCAAACCCGCCGCCCCCATGAACAGGCGCATCACGTAAGCCGCCACGCCCAGTGCCGCGACACTCAACGCCCAGATCAACACCAGCCAACCCAGTCGCTGCCACAGTGGCTTTTTCTCTTCCAGGCCATGTTTACCGGTCATCGTGCGGCCCTCCTAGTGATAGCCGTCGTCAGGGGTCACCTTGCCGCGGAACACGTAGTAGCTCCAGAAGGTATACCCCAGGATGAACGGCAGGATGAACAAGGTGCCCACCAGCATGAAGCCCTGGCTCTGCGGCGGTGCCGCGGCATCCCAGATCGAGATCGACGGCGGGATGATGTTCGGCCACAGGCTGATACCCAATCCGCTGTAGCCGAGGAAAATCAGCACCAGGGTCAACAGGAACGGGGTGTAGTGGGCATTGCGCGCCACCGCCTTGAGCAACCCGTAGAAGGTCACCAGCACCAGGATCGGCACCGGCATGAACCAGACCAGGTTGGGCATGCTGAACCAGCGGTCGGCGATTTGCGGATAGGCAATCGGCGTCCACAGGCTGACGATACCGATCACCACCAGCAGCACCAGCGCCAAGGGCTTGGCCAGGTCATGCATCTGCTGCTGCAGCGCCCCTTCGGTCTTCATGATCAACCACGTGCAGCCGAGCAGTGTGTAGGCGACGATCAGGCCCAGACCGCTGAACAGGCTGAACGGGGTCAACCAGTCGAGGGTGCCACCGGCAAAATGCCGATCGACGACCTTGAAGCCCTCGATGAAAGCGCCCAACGCAACGCCCTGGAAGAACGTCGCGACCAGCGAACCCCAGATGAAGGCCTTGTCCCAGATGTGGCGCTTGTCGGCCTTGGCCTTGAAGCGAAACTCGAACGCCACTCCCCGGAAGATCAGGCCGATCAGCATGAGGATCAGCGGCAGGTACAGCGCTTCGAGCACCACCGAATAGGCCATCGGGAAGGCACCGAACAGTCCTGCCCCGCCCAGGACCAGCCAAGTCTCGTTGCCGTCCCATACGGGCGCAACGGTATTCATCATCACATCGCGGTCACGCTCGCCCTTGACGAAGGGGAAGAGCATGCCGATTCCCAGGTCGAAACCATCCATCACGACATACATCATGACGCCGAAGATGATGATCACCGCCCAGATCAGCGGAAGGTCGATACCCATGGCTCAGTTCCCCTTGCTCAGGCTGACGGTGTTGGCTTCTTTGCCATCATCGGCGGCGGACAACGGCCGCGCCGGTGTGCGTTTCTGGCCAGGACCCCCGGGCGTGTGCTCGTCGCCCTCACCTGTCTTAGGCCCTTTGCGTACCAGGCGCATCATGTAGCCAAGACCGGTACCGAACAGGGCGAAGTACACCACCACGAACGCCACCAGGGTGAAGCCAAGCTGGGAGTAGCTATGGTTGGAAACCCCTTCGGAGGTGCGCATCAAGCCATACACCACCCACGGCTGACGGCCGATTTCAGTGGTGAACCAACCGGCAAGGATGGCGATCAGCCCGGATGGCCCCATCCACAAGGTGAGGTAAAGGAAGGGGCGGTTGCTGTACAGCGTGCCGCGCTTGCGCAGCCACAGGCTCCACAGGCCGACGAAGATCATCAGCAAGCCCAGGCCCACCATGACCCGGAACGACCAGAACACGATGGTCGAGTTGGGGCGGTCCTCAGGCGGGAACTCTTTCATCGCCGGAACCTGCTTGTCCAGGCTATGGGTCAGGATCAGGCTGCCGAGTGCGGGAATCTCGATCTTGAAGCGGGTGGTCTCGGCTTTCATGTCAGGGATGCCGAACAGAATCAGCGGGGTCGGCTCGCCGGGCACGTTCTCCCAATGCCCTTCGATGGCGGCGATCTTCACTGGCTGGTGCTTGAGGGTGTTCAGGCCGTGGAAGTCACCGATCACTGCCTGCACCGGTGCCACGATCAAGGCCATCCACATGGCCATCGACAGCATCTTGCGCACCGCCGGGTTATCCCGGCCGCGCAGCAGGTGCCAGGCCGCCGAGGCGCCAACGAAGAAGGCGGTGGCGACGAAGGCGGCGGTGGCCATGTGCATCAGGCGGTAGGGGAACGATGGGTTGAACACCACCGCCAGCCAGTCCACCGGTACCACCCGGCCATCGATGATTTCGTGGCCCTGGGGTGTTTGCATCCAGCTGTTGGACGCCAGGATCCAGAAGGTCGAGACCAGGGTCCCGAGCGCCACCATGACCGTGGCGAAGAAGTGCAGGCCGCGACCGACACGGTTCCAGCCAAACAGCATGACACCCAGGAAACCGGCTTCGAGGAAGAACGCCGTGAGCACCTCGTAGGTCAGCAATGGCCCGGTAACGGCACCGGCAAAATCGGAGAATCGACTCCAGTTGGTGCCGAACTGATAGGCCATGACCAGGCCGGACACCACACCCATGCCGAAGTTGACGGCGAAGATCTTCGACCAGAAGTGGTAGAGGTCGCGGTAGACATCGTTGTGGGTCTTGAGCCAAAGGCCTTCGAGGACCGCGAGGTAGCTCGCCAGCCCGATGGTGATGGCTGGGAACAAGATGTGAAAGGACACGGTAAAGGCAAACTGGATTCGGGCGAGCTCAAGGGCTTCTAAGCCGAACATGGTGCTTCCTCTTCAGATAATCCGGCGACCGGGCGTGTGGCCCAATCACCCACTGCCCCCACGGTAGTCGAGTGCGGCGCGTTGGAATTGTTCTGTTCGACTGCAGGGAATCCGGCCAAAAGGCCAAAATCGCTGACGGTATCGTTGCAACCGCAACGATTGATCCAAGTCAACAATTTTCTGGAAGCATAGTCCCGATTGGACCGTTGGGCGGTGTGGTGGATTGCCGCGTGACCGGTTGCCCCACCCACTTTACCAGGGTGTGAAAAAGTGCCGATTTGGGCAAACAGTAACCGCTTGTTACAAACAGATGGTAACCTGCCGCCCCCTCTACTGCGCCGAGGCCCACAGGTTTCCGATGTCCGATTCCGCACCGCAGTTGTTGCGTCACCACCGTCCGTTCCTGGCCTTCTGGCTCGCCCGGGTGTTCACCGCCAGCGGCTTCCAGATGCTCACCGTGGCCATCGGCTGGCACCTCTACCAGCTCACCGGAAATGTCCTCGACCTGGGCCTGGTCGGTCTGGTGGAGTTCGCTCCCCGCGTGCTGTTCATGCTGCACACCGGGCATGTCGCCGACCGCTATGACCGGCGCAAGGTCGCCGCGCTCTGCCAAAGCCTCCAGGGGCTGATCGCACTGGCCTTGGCCGTGGGCAGCCTGACCGACAACGTCACCCGCGAGCTGATCTTCGCGCTGGCCTTCCTCCTGGGGGCGACCCGCTCGTTCGAGATGCCGGCCACCCAGGCCCTGCTGCCCAATGTCGTGCCGCCTGGACTGTTCCCGCGGGCGGTGGCGGCCTCGGCCTCGGCGACTCAGGCGGCGACCATCATCGCTCCAGCCGTGGGGGGGGTCCTGTACGCCTTCGGCAGCATCTGGGTATACGGCCCAACCGTGGCCCTGTATGCCACCGCCTGCCTGCTAATGCTCAGCCTCGAATCCCGCCAGCAGGTGACTCAGCGTGGCCGCGCCAGCCTGGAATCGCTGATGGCTGGGATCCGCTTCATCCGCAGCCGCCCCGATATTCTCGGGGCGATATCGCTCGACTTGTTCGCGGTGCTGCTGGGCGGAGCCACCGCGCTGCTGCCAGTGTTCGCCAAGGACATCCTGCTCACCGGCCCCTGGGGCCTTGGTCTGCTGCGCTCGGCGCCTGCAGTGGGAGCGCTGCTCATGTCGCTATGGCTTGCACGCTTCCCGGTGGAGCGCAAAGTGGGCCGGACCATGTTCACCGCTGTCGGCGTGTTCGGCGTGGCGACCATCGCCTTTGGCTTGTCCACCTCTTTCTGGTTCTCGCTGGCGGTACTGGTGGTGCTGGGCGCGGCCGACATGATCAGCATGGTGATCCGTGGCGCCTTCGTACAGCTGGAGACACCGGACGAAATGCGCGGGCGGGTGAGCGCGGTGAACGGGTTGTTCATCGGTGCCTCGAACCAACTCGGAGAGTTCGAATCCGGAGTCACGGCGCACTGGTTCGGCACGGTGCCGGCGGTCGTGCTGGGTGGCGTGGGGACGCTGGTGGTGACTGGGGTGTGGATAAAACTGTTCCCGACGTTGGCCAAGCGGGATCGGCTTCACAACAGCTGAAGCGTGGCCTGCACCGGTGCCTGCACGTCGCCGAGGTACCTTTGGCCGGCGATAGGGCCGAACAGCCCTCCCGACGGCCATACTCCCCGGCCCCCCATGCTGGTATGATGCGCGGCTTTTTTCCGCCCCACATAAACCACCGTTCGCCACGACGTGTGCTTTGCTGATGGGGTCGATACATTCACGGCGCCGGGGGCGCCTTGGGGAGCGGGCATGCTGGAAAGGCTGTTTCAACTAAGAGCACACAACACCAATGTGCGCACCGAGATTCTCGCGGGCGTCACCACCTTCCTGGCCATGGCCTACATCCTGTTCGTCAACCCGAGTATCCTCGGCGAGACCGGCATGGACAAAGGGGCGATCTTCGTCGCCACCTGCCTGGCCGCGGCCATCGGCTCGACGACCATGGGCCTGATCGCCAACTACCCGATCGCCCTGGCACCGGGCATGGGCCTGAACGCGTTCTTCACCTACACCGTGGTCCTGCATATGGGGCACACCTGGCAGGTGGCGCTGGGTGCAGTGTTCATCTCGGCGGTGTGCTTCTTCCTGCTGTCGATCTTCCGCATCCGCGAATGGATCGTGAACAGCATCCCGCTGCCGCTGCGCTCGGCGATCGCCGCCGGCATCGGCCTGTTCCTGGCGCTGATCGCCTTGCACAATGCCGGCATCGTCGTCGATAACCCTGCCACCCTGGTGGGTTTGGGGGACCTCAAGCAACCCGCTCCGATTCTCGCCACCCTGGGCTTCTTCCTGATCGTTGGCCTTGAGTCGCTCAAGGTCCGCGGTGCGGTCCTGATCGGTATCCTGGCGGTCACGCTTGCCTCGATCCTGATGGGTGTGACCCCGTTCGGTGGTGTGGTCTCGATGCCGCCATCGCTGGCACCGACCTTCCTGCAGCTGGACATCAAAGGCGCCCTGGACATTGGCCTGGTCAGCGTGATCTTCGCCTTCCTGTTCGTCGACCTGTTCGACAACTCCGGTACCCTGATCGGTGTGGCCAAGCGCGCCGGCCTGATGGGCAAGGACGGCCACATGCCGAAGATGGGCCGCGCCCTGATCGCCGACAGCACCGCGGCCATGGCCGGCTCGCTGTTGGGCACCTCGACCACCACCAGCTACATCGAATCGGCTGCGGGCGTGAGTGCCGGTGGCCGCACAGGCCTGACCGCCATCGTGGTTGCCGTGCTGTTCCTGCTGGCGCTGTTCTTCGCCCCGCTGGCCGGTAGCGTACCGGCCTTCGCCACTGCCCCGGCGCTGCTGTTCGTCGCGGTGCTGATGGCCTCGGGCCTGGCGGAAATAAACTGGGACGATGTCACCGAAGCGGCCCCCGTGGTGGTCACTGCCCTGGCCATGCCGCTGACCTACTCGATCGCCAACGGCATTGCCTTCGGCTTCATCGCCTGGACCGCCGTCAAGCTGATCTCCGGCCGCCACCGCGACCTGAACCCGGCACTGGTGATCCTCTCCATCCTGTTCGTCATCAAGTTGGGCTGGTTCAACGCATGAGTGCTGTCTTCGACCCCTCCTCCTACGCCACGCAGCTGGACGCCAAGGTAGCCCGGCTGCGAGAGCTGCTGGCGCCCTTCGGCGCGCCGGAGCCGGTTGTTTTCGAGTCGCCCCGCGAACACTACCGCCTGCGGGCCGAGTTCCGCCTGTGGCGCGAGGACGGCCAGCGTCACTATGCGATGTTCGCCCCCGGGGAGAAACACAAGGCGATCCTGATCGACGATTTCCCCATCGCCAGCGAGCGCATCAACGCGCTGATGCCGCGCCTGAAAGCGGCCTGGCAGGCCAGCGAGGCACTGGGAAACCGCCTGTTCCAGGTGGAGTTCCTCACCACCCTGGCCGGCGATGCGATGGTCACGATGTGCTACCACCGCCCGCTGGACGAGGCGTGGGAAGTGGCTGCGCGCCAACTGGCCAGCGACCTTGGGGTGAGCGTCATCGGTCGTTCCAAGGGCAAGCGGCTGGTGGTCGGGCGTGACTATGCAGTGGAAAAGCTCGACGTGGCGGGCCGCGTGTTCAGCTACCGCCAGCCGGAAGGTGCGTTCACCCAGCCCAATGGCGCGGTGAACCAGAAGATGCTGAACTGGGCCTACGACGCCATTGGCGAGCGCGACGACGACCTGCTGGAGCTGTATTGCGGCAACGGCAACTTCACCCTGCCGCTGGCCACCCGCGTGCGCAAGGTGCTGGCCACCGAGATCAGCAAGACCTCGGTCAATGCCGCACTGAGCAACCTCGACGAGAACGCGGTGGATAACGTGCGCTTGGTGCGCCTGTCGGCCGAGGAACTGACCCAGGCCTTGAACGACGTTCGCCCGTTCCGCCGCCTGGAAGGCATCGACCTCAAGCGCTATGAGTTCGGCACGGTGTTCGTCGACCCGCCACGGGCCGGCATGGACCCGGACACCTGCGAGCTGACCCGGCGTTTCGAGCGGATCCTGTACATCTCGTGCAATCCGGAAACATTGGCGGCCAACATTGCCCAGTTGCAGGACACGCACCAGATCGAGCGCTGTGCGTTGTTCGACCAGTTCCCCTATACCCACCACATGGAGAGTGGGGTGTTGCTGGTCCGGCGCTGACGGCTCAACGACGAAGCCGCTGCCACGAATATCGCGCTATCGCAATATCCGTGGCAGCGGCCTTGGGTCGCGAAGGGGCTGCAAGGCAGCCCCAGGCTTGAATCAGAAGTCGAAGAAGACTGTCTCCCCTTCCCCCTGAATACGGATATCGAAACGGTACGCCGTCTTCCCATCCACCTCGCAACGCTTGGCAATCAGCGTCTCGCGGCGCTGCGGCTGCTCGATCAGGTTGAGCACCGGGCACTTGGCGTTGGCATCTGCCTCGTCATCGAAATACACCCGCGTGTGCAGATGAATGTTGATGCCTCGGGCAAACAGGCTGATGTTGATGTGCGGCGCCATGGGCACGCCCGCAGCGTTCTTCACGACACCCGGCTTGACCGTCTGCAAGGTCCACTCACCCGCATCGAAGGTGGTGGCGGTGCGACCGAAGCTGTTGAAGGCATTTTCCAGGTTGAAGGCATCCTGGTACTGGCCGTTGGCATCCGCCTGCCACACTTCCAGGAACGAATCCCGCACCAGGTGGCCGTTGCCGTCATATACATGGCCGATCAACAGGATGTGTTCGCCTGGGGCGTCTGGCTTGGCCAGGCAGTTCCAGATTTCCTGAGCACGGGTCGGGTTGCCGGCCGCTTCCAGGGCCAGGCCGATGTGTACGTATGGGCCGGCGGTTTGCGAAGGGGTTTCCGGCAGCAGTTCGATGGGCATGTCGGGGTCCTCAGCAGTTCTCGAAGTGGGTCTTGCGCTGGCCACGCAGCACGATGTCGAAGCGGTACGCCAGGCAGTCCATGGGGTTGGCGTTGCTCATGTCGAGCTTGGCGATCAACTGCTGCACGGCTTCGGGGTTGGCGATCGACTTGACGATCGGGCACATCGGAATCAACGGATCACCTTCGAAGTACAGCTGGGTGATCAGTTTGGTGGCAATCGACGGGCCGCTGATGGAGAAGTGGATGTGCGCCGGACGCCAGTCGTTCGGGCCGTTGCGCCATGGGTACGGACCGGGCTTGATGGTGCGGAAGCTGTAGTAGCCGTCACGGTCGGTCAGGCAGCGGCCGACACCACCGAAGTTCGGGTCCAGCGGCGCCAGGTAACGGTCGTTCTTGTGCCGGTAGCGACCACCGGCGTTGGCTTGCCACATCTCGACCAGGGTGTTCGGCACAGGCTTGCCGTACTGGTCGACGACGCGGCCGGACACGATGATGCGCTCGCCGATCGGCAGGCCACCATTGTTGAAGTTCAGCAGCAGGTCATGGTCGTGCGGGCCAAAGCCCAGGTGGGAAAAGTCCGGACCGGTGGTTTCGCTGATCGACTGCGGAATACTGACCAGAGCCTGGCGCGGAGAGCGGGCAACGGACGTCTTGTAGTCGGGCGTGAGGGCCTTGGGGTGCCAGTTGCGATCACGGATCACGAAGCGGCTGTTGTCCTGAGCGGGCATGCCGATTTCCTCTCTTGGAATTATCAGAACGCCTGTGGATGACAGGCGGACTTGCAGTTTCAGATAAGTCGCGCGGGATGAATATTGAAAACACGCGCCAATTACATAACCAAATGGTTATGCATCTCTACCCAGGGCTAACAGGTTGCGCTGCACTGAACTAACCTATGTCTTCATGTTTCACGCTCTGGAGCGCACTTCATGGAATGGCGAAAAGGCCGACGCAGCGACAATGTGGTCGATGCCCGAGGCGAAGGTGGTGGCGGCGGCATGCGCTTTGGCGGCGGCAAGGGGCTGGGGCTGGGTGCAATCCTGCTGATCGTCGGCATTGGCTGGCTCACCGGACAGGACCCTCTGCAGATCCTTGGCCAGCTCGCCGGGCAGATGGAACAGCAGCAACAAGTCCCCAGTGGGGCTGGCGGCAAGGCGCCGCCGGCCAACGACGAGCAGGCCGAGTTCGTCGCCTCGATCCTCGGCGACACCGAAGATACCTGGAAGGCTCTGTTCTCCCAGGCCGGCAAGCAATACCGCGACCCCAAGCTCGTGCTGTTCAGCGGCCAGGTCAACTCGGCCTGCGGCTTTGCCTCGGCGGCGGTGGGCCCGTTCTACTGCCCGGCGGACCAACGGGTGTACCTGGACATGACCTTCTTCCGTGAAATGGAAACCCGTTTCGCTGCCGCAGGCGACTTCGCCCAAGCCTATGTCATCGCCCATGAGATCGGTCACCACGTGCAGACCCTGCTCGGCGTGTCGGCCAAGGTCGATGCCGCGCGGCGCAACGGCCAGCGCATGGAGGGCGACAATGGCCTGCTGGTACGCCAGGAACTGCAGGCCGACTGCCTGGCCGGCGTCTGGGCTTATCAGGCGCAGCAGCGGCTCAACTGGCTTGAGCCGGGTGATGTCGAAGAAGCGCTCAATGCCGCCAATGCCATCGGTGACGACCGCCTGCAACAGCAGGGCCAAGGGCGCGTGGTGCCCGATTCGTTCACCCATGGCACTTCGCAACAACGGGTGCGTTGGTTCAAGACCGGTTTCGCCCAGGGGGATGTGAACAGCTGCGATACCTTCAGTGCGCGGAATCTTTGAGATTCACGGGTAAGTCCACCCACGGCCTTATGAAAACGCAAACGTTTTCATAAGGTTACAAATCAGCTGAAAAAGCGTTTCAGCTTCCGTTTTTCTTGCCGATAACTGCTGCACGAATCAGCAGGCACCCAGAAGAACAACGCCTAGCGATCGAAGATCAAGCGAGCGAAATCATTTTTCTGGAGAGCGTGCATGAACAGCTGGTTCGCCAACATCAGCGTAAACCTCAAGCTGGGCCTGGGCTTTGGCCTGGTCCTTGTCCTGACCGGCCTGCTGGCCCTGACTGGCTGGACCAGTCTGGGCAGCCTGATCGACCGTAGCAATTGGATGGGCGACATCGGTCAGCTCAACAAAGACCTGACCGACCTTCGGGTCGCGCGCCTGCAATACATGATCGCCAACGGCGATGACGCAGCGGCAGCCAATACCCAGGCCAAGCTCGATGCCTTCAGCAAGCAGCAGCAATACCTGGCCAATACCTTCAAGAGCCCAGAGAACGTCAAGCTGCTCAATGAACTGGGCCAGACCATCAGCGAGTACAAGGTGTCGCTGAACAAGATGCGCGCCGGTTACAAGAACTCCCTGGCGGCCCGCGAAGCCATGAACAGCTCGGCCATCAAGGCTGACCAAGCCATGGACACCCTCAGCGAGGAGGTCATGGCCCGCCCAGAGACCGACAGCGTGCGTCTGGCCCAGTACCAACTGATCAGCAAGACCCGCCAGCAATTGCTGCAGGTGCGCATCGATGTACGCGGCTACATTGCCGACAACACTGCTGCCAACGAACAGGCCGCATTGCGCCAGCTCGACGCGGCGCTGGCTGAAGTCGAAACCCTCAAGCGCCAACTGCCTGGCGACGCCAACCGCCTGCAGCAGTTCGAGCAGTCGGTGCAGGCCTACCGGGATGCCGTGCGTCAGTTCCGCGATGCCGTCGCCGGTATCACCACTGCACGCGCGGAAATGACCGTACAGGGCGCGGACATCGTCAAGCGCAGCGATGCGCTGTACAAGATCCAACTTGAGCGTCGTGACGCGGAAAGCACCCAGGCCCGAAGCCTGCAGACCATCGCCACCCTGCTGGCACTGCTGGTAGGTGTGCTGGCGGCGGTCATCATCACCCGCCAGATCACCCGCCCGCTGCGCGAAACCTTGCACGCGGTGGAACGGATCGCTGGCGGCGACCTCACCCACGATCTGCGGGTGACCCGCCGCGACGAAATCGGTGTGCTGCAGCAGGGCATCGCCCGCATGGGCACCACCCTGCGCGAACTGATCTCCGGCATTCGCGACGGGGTTACCCAAATCGCCAGCGCCGCCGAGGAGCTTTCGGCCGTCACCGAGCAGACCAGCGCCGGCGCCAACAGCCAGAAAGTCGAAACCGACCAGGTCGCCACGGCCATGCATGAAATGGCCGCCACGGTTCAGGAAGTGGCGCGCAATGCCGAACACGCTTCCCATGCCGCCACCGGTGCCGACGGCGAAGCCCGGGCCGGTGACCGCGTGGTCGGTGAAGCGATCAGCCAGATCGAGCGCCTGGCCGAGGAAGTACACCGTTCTACCGAGGCCATGAACCTGCTGCAGCAGGAGAGCCAGAAGATAGGCAGCGTCATGGACGTGATCAAGTCGGTCGCCGAGCAGACCAACCTGCTGGCCCTGAACGCCGCCATCGAAGCGGCCCGTGCTGGCGAGGCCGGCCGTGGTTTCGCGGTGGTCGCCGACGAGGTGCGCGGTTTGGCCCAGCGTACGCAGAAATCCACCGAAGAGATCGAAGAGCTGGTGGCCAGCCTGCAAAGTGGCACCCAGCAGGTGGCCAACGCCATGCAAGGTAGCCGCACCCTGACCGACAGCAGCGTCGAGCTGGCGCGCAAGGCCGGTGCATCGCTGGAAAGCATCACCAGTACGGTGTCGAACATCCAGTCGATGAACCAGCAGATCGCGGCAGCGGCCGAGCAGCAGAGCGCCGTGGCCGAGGAAATCAGCCGTAGCATCCTCAATGTCCGGGATGTGTCGGAGCAGACCGCGGCGGCCAGTGACGAGACGGCGGCCTCCAGCGTGGAGCTGGCTCGCCTGGGTGGGCACCTGCAGATGCTGGTCAGTCAGTTCCGCGTTTGACCGAGAGATGGCCTTGGCGGGTAGAACCGCTCCCACGGAATCGGCGCAAGGCGCCGTACCGGTGGGGGCGGGTTCACCCACGAATGCGTCAGCACGGTCAGTCCAGTATCACTTGACGATCATCCCTACCCCACGTCCACGCGGGTCAGAGGCCGTCTCAAGCTTTTCTCCCGTCACCCGGATCGCCTGGATATCACCCATCTCCCAGCCCTGGTCTTCCAGCACATAACCCATCTTCCTCAGCTCATCCGCCACTGGCCCGGTGAGCGGTGCATAACTGTCATAGTAGAGGGTGTCCTTGGGCAACAACTGATGGTGCACGCGCTGGGCCGCGACTGCCTTCTCAAGCGGCATGCCATAGTCGTACAAATTGTTCATCACCTGGAAGATCGAGGTGAAGATCCGCGAGCCGCCTGGCGTGCCGATCACCAGCACCACCTTGCCATCGCGCGTCATCAGGCTCGGGCTCATGGACGAGAGCATGCGTTTGCCAGGTTCGATGGCATTGGCCGCGCCTCCCACCACACCGAAGGCATTGGCTGCGCCAGGCTTGGCACTGAAGTCGTCCATCTCATCGTTGAGCAGGAAGCCCGCCCCCTTGACCACTACGCCGCTGCCGTAGTCGAGGTTCAGGGTGTAGGTGTTACTGACGGCGTTGCCCTGCTTGTCGACGATGGAGAAGTGCGTGGTCTGGTGCGACTCCAGCCCCGGCTTGACGCCATCGGTATCGGAGATGGCATTCGGGTTGACCTGGGCTGCGCGCTTGGCCAGATAGTCCTTGGCAATCAGCTTGTCCACCGGCACCTGGGTGAAGGCCGGGTCGCCCAGGTAGTCGGCACGGTCGGCGAACACCCGCTTTTCGATTTCGGCCAACAAGTGGATGTAGCGCGCCGAGTTGTGCTCCACGCCCTTGAAGTCAGCTTCGCGGTTGGCCTTGATGCCCAGCAATTGCGCCAGGGCAACGCCTCCCGAGCTGGGCGGCGGAGCGGTGTAGACCACATTGCCACGCCAGTCGATTGCCATCGGTTGGCGCCAGATGGCCTTGTAGTCCTTGAGGTCTTCCTTGGTGATCAGGCCTTTGTCGGCTTGCATCTGCGCCACCAGCAAATCGGCAGTCTTGCCCTGGTAGAACTCGCTGGCACCTTTGTCGGCGATGCGCTCGAGGGTTTGCGCCATTTCCGGCTGCTTGAACAGCTCGCCGACCTTCATGCTGGAAAAGTAGTCGTTGAAGTTGGTGCCCGCCTTGAACAGGCCCTGGGCGTCGTCACGGTACTGGTACTGTTTCTGCGCGACCTTGAAGCCATTCTTGGCATAGCCGATGGCGGGGGTCAGCAGTTCGCTCCAGGGCAACTTGCCGAACTTCTGGTGCGCTTCCCACAAGCCCATGACAGTGCCAGGCACGCCTGCTGCGCGGGCGCCGACCAGGCTGAGGTTCTCGATCACCTCGCCTTTTTCGTCCAGGTACATGTTGCGCGTTGCAGCTTTGGGCGCCACTTCGCGGTAGTCGAGGAAATAGGGCTTGCCGTCGACGAACAGGGTCATGAAACCACCACCGCCGATGTTGCCTGCCTCAGGGTAGGTCACCGCCAGGGTGAAGGCAGTGGCCACTGCGGCGTCCACTGCGTTGCCGCCTTTCTTCAGGATATCGGCGGCCACCTGCGCACCATATTGATCAGGTGCAGCCACCGCTGCGCCCTCAAGGGTTACGGCGTAAGCCGAAGAACAGCTCAGAATCGCGGCTCCGAGAGCCATGGACGTGAACAGGACGTTACGCATAACACTTCCTTGGTGTTGTTTTTGTTGATCGGTCAGTAATACCGGAACTTACCGACCGTGCAAACAACCTTAGACTCTGTGTGAAAAGTCTTGAGACGAAGGTCAGGCTGTTTTCAACGCAGCATCACCGAGTATCAACGCTTTTCGTACAGAGCCTAGGAGCTTTCGCCGCCCTTGGACAGCAATTGTCGCCCCCAGGCAACTCAGCAGGCGTACATCGCCAATTTGTTCTGGATGAAATCCAGGAAGCACTGGATACGCAGGGCCAATTGCGTGTTGCGGTAGTACACCGCGTTGATCGGCTGCCGGTAGCCATTGTGGGCATCGCCCAGCACGACCTGAAGACGACCGGTACGAATGTCCTCGTGGGTCATGAAGTGCGAGAGGCTGACGATGCCCTCTCCCGCCAAGGCCAACTGGCGCAGGGTTTCGCCGCTCGAAGCGATGAGTGCCGGACGAATCGTCCAGCGATCGCCGTGCGCATGGCGCAGCGGCCATTGATTGAGCACCTCGGGTTGGCTGAAGCCGAGCAAGCAGTGGTCGTCGAGGTCTTCCACTCGCTGCGGCGCGCCGTGCCGCTCCAGGTAGGCCGGGCTGGCCAGCACCTGCACGGGGCTGCACCCCAGCGAACGCGCATGCAGGCTCGAATCGGCCAGTTCACCGATGCGAATGGCCACGTCGGTGCTTTGCTCCAGAAGGTCGATGATCAGGTCGTCGGTGTTCAGCTCCAGCTCGATGCCGGGGTACAGGCGCCGGAACTCGCCAATCCACGGCAGGATGGCATGGAGCATGAACGGGGCAGCGGCGTTGATACGCAGGCGGCCGGAGGGGGTCTGGCGGTTCATCGACAGACGCTCTTCCATTTCATCCATCTGTTCGAGGACGAGCCGCGAGCGCTCAAGGAAGAAGCGGCCTTCTTCGGTCAGGTCCATGCGTCGGGTGGTACGGTTGACCAGCGTGGTATCGAGTTTGGCCTCCAGACGCGACAGGGTGCGGCTGACAGCAGACGGCGTCTGGCCCAGTTGCTCGGCAGCGGCGGAAATGGAGCCGCTGTCGATAACGGCGACGAAAACCTGGAGTTCTTCGGATCGGGTTTTCACGTGGCAGGCCTGTATCGAAAAGTGCTGTGATTGATAGCGGGTCGCCGGGCACTGCGCAAGTCAAGCACAGTGCCTGCAGGCGCCGGCTCGCCGACGATGAGGCCGGCACAGGCACCGCGAAACCGTTACCCTTGCTTGCCGAACACCTCTCCCAGGTGCGCCTCATACGCTGCCAGCGCCGCCGGTACGTCAGGCCGCTTCATCACATCCACCGCCAGGAACGTCGGCAAACCAGTCATGCCGAGGAACTGATTGGCCTTGTGGAACGGGAAGTACACCGCATCCACACCTTTACCTTCGAAGAAGTCGGTCGGGTCGTCGAAGGCTTGCTCAGGAGCATTCCAGGTCGCCGAAATCATGTACTGCTTGCCCTGCACGAGTCCGCCGCTGCCGTACTTCTGCGAGGCATCCGACCGGGTGCGACCATCGTTGGCGTAGAGGCTGCCATGACCTGCGGTAAAGACTTCGTCGATGTACTTCTTCACGGTCCACGGCGCGCCCATCCACCAACCTGGCATCTGGTAGATGACCACATCGGCCCACAGGTACTTCTGCACTTCTTCAGCGACGTCGTAGCCGCCATCGATGAACGTTTCCCGCACATCGAAACCGGCGCGGTCCAGGTAGGCAACCGCCGCATCGTGCAGGGTCTGGTTCAGACGACCGTCGGAATGGGCGAACTGCTTGCCGCCGTTGAGCAACAGGATCTTTTTCATGGGTAACCTCGAACGTGGGTGTCGATCCGAGGCGCTGCGCCTGCCGATCGAGCCGAATGGGATGGCGGCAGGTTACGGAGCGGGCAAGCTGAGAAAAAGCGGCCTTGGGGCAAAATACTTTTGCCTTGAAATCATCAATGGTTCGGCCATTGTTGCCTTAAAATCGTTTCAGTCATTCAACCTTAGAGGCACCCCCCATGAGCGAGCAGCACGCCTTCATCCTCAAGGCCAAAACCCGTCCTGAAAAGTCCGAAGCCTTTGAAACCCTGTTCCGGGCGTACGTAGAACCGAGCCGCCAGGAACCGGGCTGCGTCGAATATCACATGCTGCGCGACAAGCAAGACCCGACCCTGTTCGTGTTCTACGAAGTCTGGGCCAGCAAGGCCGCCCTGGATGAGCACTCGGCCTTGCCGCACATGCGCGAATTCTTTGAAAAGCGCATGGACTACCTGGAGCGCGATTTCGATATCCAGCTCATCGAGATGCTCAGCCCTTCATCCGCTAGCCGTTGACCAGCAGGTGGCCGCCCAACGCGGCCAGGCCCACGAAGAAGCAGCGCTTGAACCCTACCGCGCTGATGCGTTGGCGCAACCACTGGCCGGCCAGCATGCCCAGCAATGCTGGCGCCAGCATCAGCAGCGATGCGCCCAAGGCTTGACCGCCAAGGGCATCCTGCCTGGCCAGGCCAATGGCCAGGGCCAGCGTAGACACCGTGAACGATAGGCCCAGGGCCTGGATCATTTCGTCACGGTTCAGCCCAAGGCCCTGCAGAAAAGGTACCGCCGGCATCACGAACACGCCGGTTGCCGCCGTCACCACGCCGGTCACCAGTCCGCACAGGGGGCCTAGCCATCTTTCCTGCGCTGGCGATAGCTGAAAACCACGGCCGACCAGGCCGTACAGCGCGTAGGCGAGCAACGCTGCGCCCAGCGCATGAACGGCCCAAGGTCCGCTGTCGATACCCAACCAGGCGCTGCCAAGCAGGGTGCCAACGACGATCATCAGCAACAGGGGGCCCAGACGGCGCAACAACGCCAGCAGGTGCCCGCCAGCACCCAATTGCCACAGGTTGGTCAACGTCGACGGAACGATCAACAACGCCGCAGCCTGTGCCGGCGTCATAGCCAGACCCAACAGCCCCATGGCGATGGTCGGCAGGCCCAGGCCGATGACACCCTTGACCGTACCGGCCAGCAGGAAGGTCATCACCACCAGCAACGACAGCGCCGGTCCTATGTCTTGATAGAAAGCGATCAGTGTGTTCATGCGCCCATGATGGGCAGTATCCGCTGGTTTGAACATCTGCCATATACTCAGCCTGACTCTTGCCAGGACAGAGGCACATGCACTTCGACTTGATCGACCTGAACCTGTTCCAGCATGTGCTGGAGTGCGGCAGTATCACGGCAGGTGCCCAGCGCAGCCACCTGTCCCTGCCCGCGGCCAGTGCGCGTATCCGTGCGATGGAGGGCTCGCTCGGGATTGCGCTGCTGGCCCGTAATCGCCGGGGCGTGCAGCCGACGCCTGCTGGCCAGGCGCTGTTGCAGCATGCCCGGATGATCGGGCAGCAGGTCGAGCGGTTGCAGTTCGACCTGGCGCAATATGCCCAGGGGCAGCAAGGCCAGGTACGCCTGCTGTGCAACACGGCGGCACTGACCGAATACCTGCCGGAGCTGCTGGCCGGTTACCTGGCCGAGCAACCGGGCGTCAGCATCGATGTACAAGAGCTGCCGAGCCTGCGCATCGTCCAGTCGATCACCCAGGGCATGGCCGACCTTGGCATCATCTCCACCGCCGTGCCCAGTGATCATTTGCAGACTCTCCCGTTTCGCGAAGATCCATTGGTGCTGGTGATGTCCCCTGACCACCCGCTGGCAAGCCTTGAAGATGTCAGTTTCAACGCCAGCCTCGCCCATGGCCATGTGGGCCTGGATGCGAGCAGTGCATTGGCGCTGCACCTTGAAGAACAAGCGCTGCGACAGGGGCGACGCATGCAGGTGCGGGTACGGGCGGAGGGTTTCGATGGGTTGATCCGTATGGTGGCCGGGGGCGCCGGTATCGGCATCGTGCCGCTGGCCTCGGTACGCCGTTGGGAAGCGACACTCGCGTTGCATTGGCGAAGACTGCAGGAGGATTGGGCCAAGCGGCAACTGCTGCTCTGTGCGCGGGACTTCGCCGCGCTGCCAGGTTATACGGCTGGCTTGGTCAGCAGCTTGCTACACGCCAAAGGTGACAAGCGGCCCCTCACGCAGCCGATGTAGGACTCGTCTGCTTCATACATCAGAAAGATCACATAGTGCGCCGTTTCACAACGAACCCACCCGCGATTCTCCAACCATTGACTACCATTGCTCTGGCAAGAGGCTACCTGAGGCAGCTCATCGAGCCGTAGCCCTCAGGCTCGAGGCCACTTGCTCCAGTCGTCCTGCAATACCGAACTGCAATGGGAGCCTGATGTGCTATCGATCTACCAATTGAAACCACACTTCCAGGCCCTGTTGCGCCCTGCGGTAGACCGTCTCCACGGCCGTGGCGTCACGGCCAACCAGGTCACGGTCGCAGCGGCACTGGTGTCGGTATTGCTGGGTTTGCTGTTGGCGTGGTTGAGCCCTGTCACATGGCTGTTCATCCTGATCCCCATATGGATGTTGCTGCGCATGGCGCTCAATGCGGTCGATGGCATGCTGGCCCGTGAATTCGGCCAGCAATCGAAACTGGGGGCTTACCTGAACGAGCTGTGCGACGTGATCGCGGACACCGCGCTCTACCTGCCATTCGCATGCTTGCCTGGGGTGACGCCACTGCTGGTGGTACTGGTGGTGATCAGTGCGCTGATCAGCGAATACGCCGGGGTCATGGGGCCGCTGGTGGGTGCTTCGCGGCGCTATGACGGCCCCATGGGCAAAAGCGACCGGGCCTTCGCCTTCGGCCTGCTGGGCGCGGGCGTGGCGTTCCACCTCCTGAGCCCGGCGTGGATCGACGGCCTGCTGCTGGTCATCCTCGCCCTCTCGCTCTATACCCTCTACAACCGGGTTCGCCAGGGTCTGGTAGAAACCCGCTGAGCCTAGTGTCGCCGGACAAGGACCTTCGCCATGCGCCAAGCGCAATCGCTGTATTTCCCTACCCATGATGGTGTCGAACTGCATTACCGTCATTGGCCCGCCACCCGAAACGAACATCAGCCAAGACGGGCGGTGGTGATGTTCCACCGAGGCCATGAACACGGCGGGCGCATGGCTCATCTGGCCGACGAGCTGGACATGCCTGGCTACGACTTCTTCGCCTGGGATGCGCGTGGCCATGGCCAGTCGCCCGGTGCTCGCGGCGATAGCCCAGGGTTTGCCACCAGCGTGCGTGATGTGCAGACCTTCATCGAGCACATCCAGGCGCGCCACGGTATTGCCGAGCCAGACATCGTGGTGCTTGCCCAGAGCGTCGGCGCGGTTCTGATCGCCACCTGGGCCCATGACTACGCCCCCAAGGTGCGCTGCCTGGTGCTTGCCTCGCCGGCCTTCAAGGTGAAGCTGTACGTGCCCTTCGCCCGCCCAGGCCTGAAGTTGCTCAAGGCCCTGCGCGGCAACTTCTTCGTCAACAGCTATGTCAAGCCGCGCCTGCTGACCCACGACCCGGAGCGGGTCATGTCGTACATCGCCGACCCGCTGATCAGCCGGCCCATTTCGGTAACCATGCTGCTGGGCTTGTACGAGGCAGCCGACCGCGTGGTCGCCGATGCCCAGGCGATCCAGGTGCCGACCCAACTGCTGGTGTCGGGGGCCGACCTGGTGGTCGAGCGCGCACCGCAGGAGCGCTTCTTCGAGCGCCTTGGGTGCCTGCGCAAGGAAATGCATGTGCTTCCCGGCTTCTTCCACGACACCCTGGGCGAACGCGACCGCGGCCATGTACTCAGGCGCATCGAGCGCTTCGTCGAGCACAGCTTCGACAACCCCGTGGCAGCGCCCAGCTTGCTCGATGCGGACAAGACCGGCGCCAGCTGCGCCGAAGCCGAAAGCCTCGCCGCGCCGCTACCCCGCAACTCGCCCCGCGAGCTTTACTGGCGCGCCACCCGCGCAGGGCTGCGCCTGGGCAGGGGCTTCTCCGAAGGCGTGAGGCTGGGCTTCGACACCGGCTTCGACTCTGGCAGCACACTCGACTACGTCTACCGCAACCAGCCCTCGGGCAAGGGGTCACTGGGCCGTCTGATCGACCAGAACTACCTGAACGCCATAGGCTGGCGAGGCATCCGCCAACGCAAGCTGCACGTCGAGGAATTGCTGCGACTGGCCATCGATCGCCTGCGCGAGCAACAGCGACCCGTGCATATCGTCGATATCGCGGCAGGCCATGGCCGCTACATTCTCGAAGCTTTGCAGGCACATGATCGGCAGCCGGACTCGATTTTGCTGCGCGACTACAGCGAACTGAACGTGCAACAGGGCAGTGCCCTGATCGAAGAAAAGGGTTTGGCCAGCATCGCCCGCTTCGTGCAAGCCGATGCATTCGACCGCCAGGGCCTGGCTGCGCTGGAGCCACGCCCGACACTGGCCGTGGTGTCCGGCCTGTATGAACTGTTCGCCAGCAACACCCTGGTCGGCAACTCCCTGGCTGGCCTTGCCCAAGCCGTGGAGGACGGCGGTTACCTGGTCTACACCGGCCAGCCCTGGCACCCGCAGCTTGAGATGATCGCCCGCGCCCTTACCAGCCACCGTGGTGGCGAGGCCTGGGTGATGCGGCGACGCAGCCAGGCAGAGATGGACCAACTGGTGGAAGCCGCGGGTTTTCGCAAGCTGGCCCAGCGCATCGATGAATGGGGCATCTTCAGCGTGAGCCTGGCGCAGCGAGTTCGTGAGTGAAGCCGATGCGTGAGCCTGGGCTTATCCGGCGAGGCGTGCTGTGGCTGTTGCTGCTCGGGCCAGTCTTCTTCCTCAGCTATGGCCTGGCCAACAGTCACACCGAGGGCCGCGACGATGTCGGCAGCCTGGTGTTCGCCTGGGAACGGCACATACCGCTCTGGCCCTGGACCATCCTGCCGTACTGGTCGATCGACCTCCTTTATGGCCTGTCCTTCCTGCTGCCGCGTACACGCCGCGAAATGGACCGCCATGCCCTGGCCCTGCTCACCGCGCAGGTGATCAGTGTCAGCTGCTTTCTGCTCTGGCCCCTGCGTTTCACCTTCGAACGGCCGGCAATGGATGGTCTGTTCGGCTGGCTGTTCGAGGTGCTGATGGGGTTCGACAAGCCATTCAACCAGGCCCCCTCGCTGCACATCGCACTCTTGGTCATCATCTGGTCGATGTTCGCCCGGCATCTACATCGCCCGCTCTGGCGTTGGGTCATGCATGGGTGGATGGCGCTGATCGGGGTGTCCGTGCTCACCACTTGGCAGCATCACTTCATCGACCTGCCCACCGGAGCATTGTCCGGATTCGCCTGCCTCTGGCTCTGGCCGCCTAAGGGCCAGTTGCCCTGGCAGCATGCCCACCTGGCTCGCGAACCTTATCGCTGGCGCCTGGCGCTGCGCTATGGGGCCGGGGCGATGGGCAGCGTGGTAATTGCGCTGCTGGTGGGTGGTGCCGGGTTATGGCTGCTTTGGCCGGCCGTGGCGCTGCTGCTGGTAGCGCTGAACTACGCGGCGTTGGGCGCACAGGGTTTTCAGAAAGGTGATGACGGACGCTTGTCGATTGCTGCCAGCGCGCTGCTTGCCCCCTACACGCTGGCGGCATGGATCAATTCGCGACTGTGGACATGGCGTCACCCCAATGCCGACGCAGTCTGCGACGGGGTTTTCCTGGGGCGTATTCCAGGCCAAGTTGAAGCTTCGAGCTATGCCGCAATCGTCGACCTCTGTGCGGAACTGCCTTGCCCGATGACCCAGGGGGTCGATTACCACGTGCTGGCCACGCTCGACCTGATCGCGCCGAACAGCCAGTTGCTGCAGCAAGCCGCCTCGGCGATCGAGCGGTCGCGCCACCAAGGCCCTTTGCTGGTCTGCTGCGCGTTGGGCTACTCGCGCAGTGCCAGCGCGGTCGCCGCCTGGCTGCTATTGACTGGTCGATGCAGCGACATCGCCCAGGCACAGGTACTGATCCGCAAGGCTCGCCAGGGCGTGGTGCTGTCGCCCGCCCATCGCCTGGCGCTGCAACGGCTGGGCAGCCCGCCATGAAGCTGATGGTGGTGGCCAGCCTGCTCGGTCGTGGCGCGCAGCTGGAGCGTCTGTCCGATGGCATCAGCCTGCTGGCCTTGGCCTATGGCCTGGCGCCGCTGCTGGGTGCAGCGCTGACGCCATCGGCCAGCCTGCTGTGCGCTGCCCTGCTCGCCCTCGGTGTGTTGCACAAATACTGGGCGGTACGTGTCGCGCTGGACGCCGACCTGTTCGCCCGACTTGGCGCCAGCACCGATTTGGCGGCCGATACCCAGGCTCTGGACCATGCCCTGTTCGACCTGCATTTGAAAACCCAGCCCGAAGACGCCCGCGACTGGTCTGCCCGAAGCCAGGCGGCACTGGCGCTGTTGCGCCGTCAGACCCTGTGCCTTGGCCTGCAGGCGCTGCTGACGTTGGCTACCCTGCTGACAGTGCCTTTCATTGGATGATCACCGAGCCATGCTTGCCGCCCTGACTGCCTTCATCATCACCAGCGCAGCGCGCCTGATCACCGGCGCCCGCGCCCTGTGGCTAGGCTGCGCACCGCAACCGGTGCAACGCCTGTATTTCGCCAACCACAGCAGCCACGGCGATTTCGTGCTGATCTGGGCCTCACTGCCTGCGCCGCTGCGCAGGCATACCCGGCCCGTGGCAGGCGCCGATTACTGGGCCAAGCCTGGGCTGCGCGACTTTCTGATCCGCAAAGTGTTCAACGGGGTGCTGATCGACCGGCACCGGGTCGAAGGCCAGGGCAACCCACTGCAACCGATCTTCGACGCCCTGGCCCAGGGCGATTCCCTGATCTTCTTCCCGGAGGGCACCCGCAACCTGGGCGATGAGCCGCTGATGCCCTTCAAAAGTGGATTGTTCCATTTGGCCGCCGCCAATCCCGGCATGCAATTGGTGCCCGTCTGGATCGCCAACCTCAACCGTGTGATGCCCAAGGGCCGGGCCCTACCGTTGCCGCTGTTGTGCACCTTGAGTTTTGGTGAGCCCATTCACCTGCAGGCCAACGAGGGCAAGCAGGACTTTCTAGAGCGGGCCAGTCAGGCCCTGCTGAATCTGGCACCAAAGGATGCCTGACATGGACGACAACACCCTTCTGCTGTTCGCCGGTATTGGCGCGCTCCTATTGCTCGCCAGTGTGATCGGTCGCTTGCTCAAATGGCGTGCAGGCCCTGCCCCTCATGCGGTAATCGACAACCTCAACGCCCGCATCAATGCCTGGTGGGTGATGGTACTGGTGATCGGCATCGCCTTCCTGTTCGGCAAGTACGGTGTGATCGTGTTGTTCTACGGCGTTTCGTTCTACGCCTTGCGCGAGTTCATGACCCTCACCCCGACCCGACGCAGCGACTACCCGGCGCTCGTGGCCGCCTTCTACGTGGCGCTGCCGGTGCAATATTTGCTGATTGCCATGGACTGGTACGGGTTGTTCAGCATCTTCATCCCGGTGTACCTGTTCCTGCTGTTGCCGATTCTGGCCAGCTTCGGCGGTGACACCACGCGCTTTCTGGAACGGGCCTCGAAGGTACAGTGGGGCCTGATGATCGCGGTTTACTGCCTGTCTTCGGTACCCGCCCTGCTGACCCTCGATATACCCGGTTACGAAGGCCGCAACCTGTTGTTGATCGCCTGGCTGATTCTGGTGGTGCAGATCAGCGACGTGCTGCAGTACGTGTGCGGCAAGTTGTTCGGCAAGCACAAGGTGGCGCCCAACCTGTCACCGTCGAAGACCGTCGAAGGCCTGGCCGGCGGTGTGGCACTGGCGACCTTGGTCGGCGCCCTACTGTGCTGGATCACCCCGTTCAGCTTCTGGCAGGCTGCATTGATGGCCTTGACGGTCAATGCCATGGGCTTTTTCGGTGGGCTGGTGATGTCGGCGATCAAACGCGACCGTGGGGTCAAGGACTGGGGGCACATGATCGAGGGCCACGGAGGCATGCTCGATCGGATGGATTCAGTGTGCTTCGCTGCGCCGGTGTTCTTTCACTTTGTGCGCTACTGGTGGGCGTGAGCCGTGGCGCTGCACGGGTCGACGGCATAGCGCGGTCAGGCAGCTGGACGTCGAGCCCAGGCAACTGGCGCTCGGCCAATGGCCCTATGGTGATACGTCATTCAGCCAGTCACCAGGAGTTGTGCCATGTCCGATTTCATCACCGTCCTGCGCGAGACCTGCCCGACGCCGGTCGTGGACGCCACCAAGTGGAAGCGCATCGGCGGCGATCCGCACACCGTCAACCTCAACGCCTACTTGTCTGCCGACGGCAGCAAGATCATGGGTACCTGGATCTGCACGCCAGGCAAGTTCGAGGTGAATTACGAAAAGTGGGAGTTCTGCCACTTCCTCGATGGCTATTGCATCATCACCCCGGAAGGTGAAGAGCCCAAGCACCTCAAAGCCGGTGATGTGTTCGTGATCGAACCGGGAATGAAGGGCACCTGGGAAGTGGTCGAGACCGTGCGCAAGTATTTCGTCTTCGCCTGATTCTTGATATGGGTTGGGGATGCTAGGTGGCTGTCATGGTTTAGCGGTGATGCGTATATCGAGCGCCGCCCGCGCGGCGCATCGCGAGCAAGGCTCGCTCCCACGTTTGTTTCGGGCCAATTATTCCTGCGAGATTCGTGCGCGAACGCGTTGGCGCATGGCTCGATATCGCGCCGTACAAACAAGGCGGTCGCGCGCGTCTGTCACAGGCGTTATTGGCCGTAAACAAACGTAGGAGCGAGCCTTGCTCGCGATGCGCCGCGCGGGCGGCGCTCGATCTTGCAAACGCCAAAAACCTTACGACAGGCAAAAAAAATCGCGGGCCAGGTGCCCCTCCCTCTGGTGCGCAGTTACAGAGGGGAAGCACCCAACCCGCGATCAAGCCTCGCTCGTCAATCCTTCTTGCGATACCCCTCGCCACGCGTAGGAGCGAGCCTTGCTCGCGATGCGCCGCGCGGGCGGCGCTCAATCTTGCAAACGCAAAAACCTTACAACAGGCAAAAAAAATCGCGGGCCAGGTGCCCCTCCCTCTGGTGCGCAGTTACAGAGGGAGAAGCACCCAACCCGCGATCAAGCCTCGCTCGTCAATCCTTCTGGCGATACCCCTCGCCACGCGTAGGAGCGAGCCTTGCTCGCGATGCGCCGCGCGGGCGGCGCTCAATCTTGCAAACGCCAAAAACCTTACAACAGGCAAAAAAAATTGCGGGCCAGGTGCCCCTCCCTCTGGTGCGCAGTTACAGAGGGAGAAGCACCCAACCCGCGATCAAGCCTCGCTCGTCAATCCTTCTTGCGATACCCCTCGCCACGCGTAGGAGCGAGCCTTGCTCGCGATGCGCCGCGCGGGCGGCGCTCGATCTTGCAAACGCCAAAAACCTTACGACAGGCAAAAAAAATCGCGGGCCAGGTGTCCCTCCTTCTGGTGCGCAGTTACAGAGGGAAAAGCACCCAACCCGCGATCAAGCCTCGCTCGTCAATCCTTCTTGCGATACCCCTCGACAATCGCCGAGAAGTCCTTGCCACCGTCCCCCCGCAGGCTCATCGCCTGGTACAACTGCTGGGCGACGGCGCCGAGAATCACCGGTTGGTGCGCCTGCCGCGCAGCCTCAGTGGCCAACCCCAGGTCCTTGAGCATCAACTCGGCACCAAAACCTCCGGTGTAGCCCCGTGACGCCGGGGCGGTCTCGATGACGCCCGGCCATGGGTTGTAGGTGTCGGAACTCCAGCAACGCCCGGTCGAGCTATTGATGATGCCGGCCAGCACCTTGGTATCGATGCCCAGCGCATTGCCCAGGGCCATGGCTTCGGATACTCCGATCATGGAGATGCCCAGCAGCAGGTTGTTGCAGATCTTGGCGATCTGCCCGGTCCCGACCTCACCGCAATGCACGATGTTGCGGCCCATCTGCTCCAGCACTGGCTTGAGGGTGGCGAACAGCTCGGCACTGGCGCCGACCATGAACGTCAATGTGCCAGCCGCCGCGCCGCCGGTGCCGCCAGACACCGGAGCATCGCCCATGTCCACCCCCTTGGCCGCGGCGGCCTTGGATACATCGCGGGCGGTCTGCGGGTCGATGGTGCTGCAATCCACCGTCGGCGTACCGGGGCGGATGCCCGCCAGTACGCCATCTTCTTCGTTGAGGTACACGGCGCGCACATGGGCCGCAGCCGGCAACATGGTGATGACCAGTTCGCTGCCAGCAGCCGCGTCCTTGGGCGAGGCGCTGACCTGCCCCCCGAGCTCGGCAAGCTCGGCCAACACGGTCTTGTTCAGGTCGAACAGGTTCAACGAGTGCCCGGCCTTGATCAAGTTGCGGGCCATGGGGGCACCCATGTTGCCCAGGCCGATGAATGCGATACGCATGGCGATCTCCTTAGCGCAGGCTGATGGTGGTGTTCACACCGTCATTGACGCTGTCGTCATCGAACCAGCGGGCGGTGACGGTCTTGGTCTGAGTGTAGAACTGCACCACTTGCTTGCCGTACGGGCCCAGGTCGCCCAGCTTCGAGCCGCGCGAACCGGTGAAGCTGAAGAACGGAACCGGCACTGGGATCGGGATGTTGATACCGACCTGGCCGATGTCGATCTCGCTCTGGAACTTGCGCGCCGCCGCGCCACTCTGGGTGAACAGGCCAGTGCCGTTGCCGAACGGGTTGGCGTTGACCAGGGCGATGGCTTCATCGAGGGTGTCGACTTCCAGGGTCACCAGCACCGGGCCGAAGATCTCCTGGGTGTAGATCTGCATGTCGGTTTTCACCCCAGAGAACAGGGTCGGGCCAACGAAGTTGCCCTGCTCGTAGCCTGGGACCTTCACATCGCGCCCATCCAGTTCAAGCTTGGCGCCTTCCTTGATACCGCTTTCGATCAAGCCCAGAACACGCTCCTTGGCGCGCTTGGATACCACCGGGCCCACATCGGTGCCTGGTTCACAACCAGCATTGACCTTGAGCTTGCTCGCCGCCGCCTTGATGTCCGGCAGCCACTCACGGGCCTTGCCCACCAGCACCGCCACCGACGTGGCCATGCAGCGCTGGCCGGCTGCGCCGAAAGCGGCGCCGACCAGAGCATTGACGGTTTGCGTGCGGTTGGCATCGGGCAGTACCACGGCATGGTTCTTGGCGCCCATCATCGACTGCACGCGCTTACCGTGCTGGCTGCCCAGGTTGTAGACGTGGGTGCCGACTTCGGTGGAGCCGACGAAGGAGATGGCCTTGATGTCCTTGTGGGTACAGATCGCATCGACCACTTGCTTGCCACCATGGACCACGTTCAGAACGCCCGCTGGCACGCCGGCTTCCAGCGCCAGCTCGACCAGCATCATGGTCGACAGCGGGTCCTGCTCGGATGGCTTGAGAACGAAGGTGTTGCCGCAAACGATGGCCATGGGGAACATCCACAGCGGGATCATCGCCGGGAAGTTGAACGGGGTGATGCCTGCACACACGCCGATGGGCTGGCGCAGGGTGTAGGTGTCGACACCACCGGCGACGTTCTCGGCGAACTCGCCCATCTGCAGGGTACCGATGGACGCTGCGTGCTCGACCACTTCAAGGCCACGGAAGATATCGCCTTCGGCATCGGCCAGGGTCTTGCCCTGCTCGGCGCTGAGGGTCTGGGCGATGCGCTTGGTGTGCTCGCGGATCAACGCCTGCAGCTTGAGCATGATGCGCATGCGTGCGCCGATCGGGGTGTCGCGCCAGGTCAGGAAGGCGCGCTGGGCGGCGGCCACAGCAGCATCCACTTCCTCGACAGTGGCGAAGGGAACTCGCGCCAACACCTGCTGGGTGGCCGGGTTGACGATGTCACGCCATTCGCTGGTCTTCGATTCGACCCATTGGCCATCGATCAGCAGCTTGACCTGTTCGACCTTGGTCTGGTCGGGGGATTGCGGTGCGTTCATCTGCGTTCTCCTTGGAATTATTGTCAGGACGAGATCGCCAGCGCCGGGGGCAAACGCGAGGTGGCGCTTGGGTCTTGGGGCTTTTTTCGAGTATAGATGTGCAAACATCCAACAAGAACGCACAAAAAAACCGGATCATCATGCAAAAAGACCTCACCTCATTGAGCGCGCTGAACTGGGACGATCTCAAGTTCTTCCTCGAAGTGGCACGCACCCGCAAGGCCAGCAGCGCCGCCAAGCGCCTGAGCGTCGACTACACCACGGTATCGCGGCGCATCAGCTCGCTGGAGGGCGCCCTGGGCACCTTGCTGTTCGAAAAATCACGCACCAACGGCTTCGTGCTCACGGCCGAGGGCCAGCGCTTGCTGGGCTATGCCGAGTCGATCGAAAGCACCCTGCACATGGCCTGCGAACAGGTTTCCGGTTCTGGGGTAGCGTTGTCGGGGCACGTACGCATGGGCTGCACCGAGGGTTTCGGCAGCTTCTTCGTCACCCCGCAATTGAGCCATTTCGTCGATGCCTGGCCGGCCATTTCGGTGGATATCCTGCCGCTGCCGCACTTCATCAGCCTGTCCAAGCGCGAGGCGGACATCGTGATTGCCCTGGAACGTCCGGAGCATGGGCCGTACGTGTGCTGCAAGCTGTGCGACTACCGCCTGCGGTTGTATGCCACCCAGGAGTACCTGGACAGCCACGCGCCGATTCGCCAGGTGAGCGATCTGGTCGAGCATCCGTTCATCAGCTATGTGGATGACCTGGCGTTCAGCTCGGAGCTGCTGTACCTGGCCAACCTGATTCCCAATGCCAGTGCGCACCTGCGCAGCACCAGCGTGATCGCCCAGTTCACCGCCGCGCTGCAGGGTCGAGGACTGGCGATTCTGCCGTGCTTCCTGGCGGCGCAGGATCCACGGCTGGTGACGGTGCTGCCGGAGGAGATCGAAGTGACGCGGCAGTTCTGGATGTATTGCCGGGAGGACTTGCGCAAGTTGAAGCGGATTACCTTGCTGTGGGATTACATACGTGAGGTGACCGAGGCGAATGCACCGCTGTTGATGGGTGAAACGCGCAAGATGCGGTTCGTTCAGACCTGAGAGGCCACAAGGCCACGGTAGGAGCCGGCGTGTTGGCTTCTACCGTGATCGCGCAAGATTCAGTACGACGCCACCACGATCGACACACGGCGATTTTCCATGCGCCCAGCGCTGCTGCGGTTGTCTGCAACCGGCTGACTGCTGCCCAGACCTCGGGTCTGAATGTTCTGTGCCGGCATGCCGATGCCAATCAGAGCCCTGGCCACACTCTGTGCCCGGCGCTCGGAAAGCTGTTGGTTGTAGGCAGCCTTGCCCGAGGCATCGGCATGGCCGTCGACCCGCACACCTTGGATACCCACGCTCAACAACGCCTTGCCGATCCGCTCGACTATCGCCTCGCTCTGGCCGTTGAGGCTGTCCAGGTCGCTGCCGAACAGCACCTTGCCCGACAGGTCATAAGCCCAACCCTCCTCAGTCGGAGCAAACCCTTCACGCTTGAGGACAGCGATCTGTTCGGCACTCAGTCCTTTGGGTGGCGCACTCTGGCAACCACCCAGCGCCAGCAGGGCCAGCAACAACGCAACGAAGGGAAAACGTAAACGCAGTATCACGGTTCAACTCCTGTTTTTTATTTCTACGGCGGACTACTCCGTTTGCGCCGCTTGCCAATGACCCCGACGCCTGCGCTTGGCCTGGTACATCGCCGCATCGGCGGCATTGAGGAGGCTGGCAGGGTCGGTGCCATCTTGCGGGTAGTAAGCGATGCCCACGCTCACCGACGTGCTGATGCTGCTGCCGCTGTCCAGTTGGATGGGCAGCTTCATGCTGGCAACGATCTTCTCGGCAATGCGCTCGGCATCTTCGCGCGACTGCATCGGTGTCAGGATCACGGCGAATTCATCACCGCCAAGGCGCGCCACCAAGTCGTGTTCGCGCAACTGGGCGCGAACGCGCTCGGCAACACAGATCAGCACTTCGTCGCCCACGGCATGGCCGAGGCTGTCGTTGATCTGCTTGAAATGGTCGCTATCGAGGAACAACAGTGCCAAGTGATCGCCCTGACGGGCCGCATTGCGCACCGTGCGGTTCAGACGGCCTTCGAAGAACGCGCGGTTGGGCAAGCCGGTGAGGCTGTCGTGGCTGGCTTGATGGGCCAGGGTCTGGTTCTCGTTCTGCAGGTGGCTGTGCCAGACCTCCAGTTCATCGAGCAAGGCATTGAAGTCGTTACCCAGTTCGTTGAGCTCGGCAATGGGTGCTTCCGGCACGCGACGGTCGAAACTGCGCTCACGGCGCGCGGCATGGGCGACGCTGGCCAGGCCGCGCAGCGGGCGGACAATGTCGCCCAGCATGCGTTGCGACAGGTAAAGGGCAACCACCGCGCTCAACAGAGTGCAGCACAGAATGCCGCCCAATCCGCTGAGCAGGAATAACAACAGGCTGCGGCCCTGGCCAACCAGCTCCATATGCCCCACCTTCTGCTGCTGATGAAAAATCGGCAGGTTGATCGGTTCGTCCAGCAAGGCAGTTGCCACCCGGGCTTCCAGATGGGCAAGCATGCTGTCATCGCGGCGTTGCCAGTGCGCAAGCTGATCGCCATCGTTGTTGAAGACTTTGGCCTCGGCCACCTCTTCGGTGCTGGCGATCAGCGCCAACGCCTCATTGGCCGCGGCACTGTCGTCGAACACCACGGCGGCTTCGACGGTGTAGTTGATCGAGCGGGCAATCAAGTGCAGGTTGTGATTGGCATAAGCTTGCAGGGCAAGCACCCCGAGCAGGGTCAGGGATATACCGGCCAGCCCCACTGCCAGCAACGCCACGCTGAGGTGGCCACGGCTCAGCACCGAGCGCAGGGTCGGGCGTGCATTACGCTGCTTGCCAGGCTTCATGGCTGCACCGCTCGACGCCGCGACAATTGCAGCACGCTAGGGTGAATACGAACGCCTGAGCGCGCCACGGAGTCGAGGTTCACCTCGAAGGCGACCTGCTGGTCAGTGACCCGCAGGCAAAACAGGCTGCCCACCGTGCAGGGGTCGTCAGCCTCGCTGATGCTCAACACCGGGTGGCCGCTGACCGACTGGAAGAGGCGGTCACGCTGGCCGGGGTCAAGCCTGCCGATGTACAGCGCATCGCAGGACTGGGCGAGCTGGGCATCGTCGGCCAACAGGCGGCGCACCTGAAGCGGCTGGCCGGCGTTCTGGACATTGCCTTTGATCAGGTCGTCGGCATATTCGGTAGGCCCGACCAGGCACAAGCGCAACGGCGAAGGTGGCACCGGCCAACGGGCATAGCTGAAGATCCCCAGCACTACCTGAGTGACGGCCTTGGCCCGCTGTTGCGCCTGCTCGGCCGTCGCCGTGGCGTCGGCGCGCACAGGGCCTGCCAATAGCGACAGAGCAGCCAGAAGCAGCGAAAGCGCGCAGCGCGACAACCGTCCCCCAGCCCCTGTCATGTGGGAAATCTCTCACATCCCTTTCAAATTATTTCGCAACGATAGCATAACGCCGCCCCACAGGCGGCTAGACCTGCTCCAGCATCAACCCCGAGATACGCCGGACCTTACGCATCACCGCCTCTTCGAAAATACCCTGGCGCGGCTCGATCAGGCTGAAGCAGTGCTTGGCGCGCGTGATGCCGGTGTACACCAGCTCCTTGGTCAGCACCGGGTTCAGGGCATCGGGCAGTACCAGGGCGGTATGGCTGAACTCCGAGCCCTGGGACTTGTGCACCGTCATGGCGAACACCGTCTCCACTTCGTTAAGGCGGCTGGGCAGGACGAAACGCACACCGCCACTGCCGTCGTTACGTGGGAAGGCCACGCGCAACAGGGGCTGGCCCTGTTCATCCGGCAGGTACAGGGCGATCCCGATGTCGCCATTCATCAGCCCCAGGCCGTAGTCGTTTCGCGTCACCAGGACTGGACGCCCCTCGTACCAGGGCTGCTGGCTATTGATCAGCCCTGCATTGTGCAGCACGCGAGTCACCCGCTCGTTCAACCCTTCCACCCCCCAGGCGCCCTTGCGCACCGCGCACAGCAGCTGGAAGTCCTCGAAATGCTGCAGCACCTTGCTCGCCCATTGCTGCCAGCGTGGGTCGTCGAAGGCGGTGCCTGGCGCGGGGCGAAAACGCCCGATGGCACGCAGGTAGTGACGGTAACCGTGTGGCCCCTCCTCGCCCCGGTTCAGTCCATCGAGCAACAGGCGGTCGAAGGCACGATCCTGTTCACCGCGCAGGGCAAGGCCAAACACGTCCGCCGGTGGCAAGGTCAACAAGTCGCGCGCAGCTTGCGCCTCCTGGCGGTTGACCAGACGAGCCAGTTGGCCGATACCACTGCCCTCGCCGAAGCGGCGGGAGAAACGCAGCATCACCACCTGCTGGGCGAGTGGGTTGCGCTGTGCATCACCGGCCTTGAGACCGCTGTTGGCCAGCGATTGGCCGCCCACCTGCTCAAGCCAGGCTCGGGTTTCAGGCGAATAGCAGCCCTCCTCCGCGTCCCGGCACAGGTCACCCAGCACGGCACCGGCCTCGACCGAGGCCAGCTGGTCCTTGTCGCCCAGCAGAATCAGGCGGGCCCTTGGCGGCAGGGCATCGAGCAGGTTAGCCATCATCTCCAGGTCGATCATCGAGGCTTCATCGACCACCAGTACATCCAACGGCAACGGATTGGCGCTGTGATGACGGAAATGCCGAGACCCTGGGCGACTGCCCAGCAAGCGGTGCACCGTACTCACGTCGGTGGGAATCTGCCCGCGTACCTCGGCGCTGACCTGCAGCCGCTCGACCTGCTGGCCAATGGACTCGGTCAGGCGAGCAGCGGCTTTGCCGGTCGGCGCGGCCAGGCGGATGCGCAGAGGCCGGCCCTGCTCGACCGCCGGAGCCTGCAGCAGCGCCAGCAGGCGCACCACCGTGGTGGTCTTGCCGGTGCCGGGGCCGCCAGTGATGATGCTGAAGCCTGCCCGCGTGGCCAGGGCACACGCGAGCTTCTGCCAGTCCACCTGGCCTGCCGGTGAGCCACCATCGAACAACTGGGCCAGACGTTCGGGCAGTTCATCGGGCGGTACCTCGCCGCGGCCCAGGCGTTGGCGCAGCGTCTGGTCGATCTGCCGTTCGTAGCTCCAGTACCGGCGCAGGTAAAGGCGCTCGCCACTGAGTACCAATGGACGCGAACGCTGCTCATGACTATCGCCGGCGGCCACCAGTAGGCTGGCGGCGATACGTTGGCGCCAGGTAGAGAGGTCCAGATTCGCCAGCAGTTGCGAGGGCAGCATCAGCGGACCGGCCAAGGCATCGCCTTCGGGCGGCAGTGACAGGGCGAAGTCCGGTTCGGCCAAGGTCTGCTGCAAGTCCAGACAGACATGGCCATGGCCCAGCTGATGACTGGCCAGCGCCGCCGCCAGCAGCAACAAAGGATCACTGCCCGGCGCCCGCTCTTCGAGAAACGACACGAACGCGCGGTCCAGGGCGCGTAGCCAGCCCCGCTCTACCCAACGGTCGAGCAATTGCAACAGGTCGTTGCTGTCACGTTGCGGCGCCAGTGCCTGCAGGTGCTCGGCATCCAGCGGCGTGGGCAAAAGATCGTCAAGGCTTCGGCTCATGGCGCGACTCCGGCAAACAGGTCCTGCTGTTCGGGTTGGTGAACGCCACGGAACAGGGCATCCAGCGCGTCGATCAGCACTCGGGGAGGTTTGGCGAAGTACACGCCGTGGCCGCTGCTGGCTCCCCGCAGGAAAATGAACAGTGCACCGCCGACATCGCGGTCGTAGTCGTAGTCAGGCAGTCGTGCGCGCAACTGGCGATGCAGGGCCAGCAGGTACAGCACGTATTGCAGGTCATAACGGTGCTCCAGGATGGCTTTTTCCATGGCCATGCCGTCATAGGCCTGGATGTCGGGACCGAGCCAATTGGACTTGTAGTCCGCCACGTAATAGCGGCCATCGAGCTCGAAGGCCAGGTCGATGAATCCTTTGAACATGCCATTGAGCAGCGTCGGCTGGGCAGCCGGACGGCCAGCACCGGGGTGCGTGTAGCGTGCCACCAGGCGGTCAAGCTGCTCGGCGTCGACCTGGTGGCTCGCGAACCAGAACTCCATCTCGATCTGGTAGTGCCGCAACTGGGCGAGTGACAGCGTCGCATCGCCACCGTCGATCGACAGCGGCTCGGTCAGCAGCCGCTGCAACCACTGGCTCAAGGCCGGAATCCAGCCGGTCCAGTCTCGCCGATTGCAGCGTTGGCCCACCGTGCGTTCGAGCAACCTGGGGTTGGCGCTGACCTCGGCAAAGCCCTCGCGACCGGCCCATTCGAGTAGGCCATGGAGGAAGGTGCCGGGGTTCGGTCCGCGGGGGAAGCGGTGGATATCCCCCCCTTCGGCTGGCACTTCACGCACCCGTTGGGCATCGACGGCTTCATCATCGAGCAGTTGCTGAGCCAGGGAACTGTCTGCCCCCAGGGTTTGTTCGCCAACCCGCAGCGCACTGTAGGAAGCTATCCACCAATGCTCGGCCGCGGCCCGACGCGGTTTGCGCGCCGGCACCATTTCTTGCTCGCTGCGCGGTGCGCTGTACAGCGTTTCATCGACTTCAGGAGGGCTGGAGCAGACGATATGGCGGCAAGCCGACGCCAATGCCTGTAACCAGTCCGCCAACAGTTCAGAGGTGGGAAGCGCCAGCCCGCCGCCGAGCAAGTAACCCAGCGCCGAACGGTGCAACTGCGAGCTTTTCTGGTTGCCACGCTTGAGATCGGCAATACCCAGCCAGCAGGCATGCTGGGCGCGGGTGAGGGCCACGTAGAGCAGACGCAGGTCCTCGGCGAGGCGTTCGTCGTCGGCCTGAGCTATCTGTTCTGGGGTGGGCGTCAAGGTCAGGTGGGCGTTGCCCGCGCCGTCGTGCCAGGCCAGCGGCAGTCGTGAGCCATCCACCGGTTTGCTGGTGCAGATGAACGGCAGATAGACAAGCGGATACTCCAGGCCCTTGGACTTGTGAATCGTGACTACCTTGACCAACTGCTCATCGCTTTCCAGACGCAGAATTTGCTCCTCGCCGGCTTGGCCCGAGTTGGCCAGGTGCTCGGCCAGGTGACGGATCAGCGCCTGCTCGCCATCCAGTTCGGTGGCGGCCTGTTGCAGCAGCTCGGCCAGGTGCAGCAGGTTGGTCAGTACACGCTCGCCGTCGGTGCGGCCAAGCAAGGTTCGGGGCAGCTCGAAGTCGTGCAACAAGTGGCGCAGCATCGGCAGCACGCCCTGGCGCTGCCAGAGTTCGCGGTAGTGACGAAAACGCATCACCCAGTCTTCCCAGACCCGCTCATCCTGGTTGAGCTGGTCCAGCCTGGCCAGCGGCAGGTCGAGGGTGAGGCTGGCCAGGGCAGCCTTGAGCAGGCGCTCGGAGTCCGGCTCGGCGCAGGCCTTGAGCCAGGCCAGCAGGTCATGGGCTTCCTGGGCGGCGAACACCGAGTCCTTGTCGGACAGGTACACACTGCGCACGCTGCGCGCCGCCAGTTCGCTGCGAATCAACTGCGCTTCGTTGCCGTCGCGCACGAGGATGGCGATATCCGAAGGCAGGCAGGGACGCCAGTCGCCATCCCCCTTACCGAAGCCGATCGTGCCCTGCTGGCCGCCGTTGAGCAGGGTCACGATGTGGCTGGCGCAGCTGGCCGCAAGCTGCTGCCGGTAGAGCGTACTGGAGATCGGTTCGTCACGCTCCAGTCGCCAGCAATGCAGTGCCGCGCATGGCTGGCCATCGACGAGCAATTGCTCGCTTCGACCTTTGGCCTTCACCTCTACGAAGGGCAATGGGTTGTCATGCGCCTCGCGGAACAGGAACGCCCCTCGCCCCTGCGTCCGGCCTTCTGCCTGGAGGAACACTTGGTTGACTGCGGCGACCATGGCCTGGCTGGACCGGTAGTTGGTGTCCAGGCTATGCAGTCGGTCGGCGGTGGCACGTCGGGCAGTCAGGTAGGTATGGATGTCGGCGCCGCGGAAAGCGTAGATCGCCTGCTTGGGGTCGCCGATCATGAATAGACCGGTTTCCCGGCGATTCTCGGTAATCCGGTAGATGCACTCGAAGATGCCGTACTGCACCGGGTCGGTGTCCTGGAACTCGTCGATCAGCGCCACGGGGAACTGCTCGCGTATCAGTCCCGCCAAGCGCTCACCAGCCTCGCTCGTCAATGCCTGCTGCAATCGCGTCAGCATGTCGTCGAAGCCCATTTCCGCACGGCGGCGCTTCTCCACTTCAAAGCGTGCCGATACCCAGCCCGCAGCCTGTTCCAGCAAGCGTGCGTCGGGACTGGCCAGGGCCTGCAATTGCTGCTCAAGCGACTGCATGGCATCCAGTCCGGGATGCGCCGGAGGCGCACCCGACTTCCAGATCTCGGCCATGCCGTCTGGGGTGAGGCGTGTGAAACCGGTGCCCAGTTCCAGCTCCGCGAGCTGATCGTCGCTGGCCCAGGCACGCAGCTTGTCGAACCATGGGACGAAAAACCGCGCCTGTAGTTTACGTCCGTCGACCTGCTTGGCAGCGACGGCATCCTGGCAGAGCTGCTGTAGTTCGTCGGCCCATTGCGCCCAGGGCGCCTTGAGTTGGCGCAGCTGTTCACCGCGCTGGCGCAGCGCAGCCTCGATCAACGCTTGTGGCTCTGGCCCGTCCAGGTCGATGGCCACTCGCCCGAACAGCGGACGAATACGGGGAAGCAGCGCGTCCGGGCTGCCCCAGTGGTCGCGCACCCAGGCCAGTGCTTCGCCCTGCATGGCGTAGCAGAAGCGTCGCCAGTAGTCGCGCATCACTTGGCCCAGCAGCTCGCTGTGGTCGGTCTCCAGGCTCTGCGTGAACAAGCTTCCACTGTCGAAGGCATGCTCGCGCAACATGCGCTGGCACCAGCCGTGAATGGTCGATACTGCGGCTTCATCCATCCACTGAACGGCGATTTCCAGACGGCTGGCGCAGCGCGGCCAGTCGTGCTCGGGATAGTCGTCACGCAGCTGCTGCAGTAGCGGATCGGCGGCGGCCAGTTCGCCCCGGAAGAAGCGTGCAGCCTCGGCCAGGCGGGCACGAATGCGCTCGCGCAACTCCTTGGTGGCGGCATCGGTGAAGGTCACCACGAGAATTTGCGGTGGCAGCAGTTCGCGACCAAAGCCTTGTTCGCCGCCGTGGCCGAGGATCAGGCGCAGGTACAGTGCGGAAATGGTGAACGTCTTGCCCGTACCGGCACTGGCCTCGATCAGCTGGCTGCCATGCAGGGGAAAACTCAATGCCAGAGGTCGAACCTGGGTCATGCGCCACTCTCCGGGTTACCCAGGGTTTGCCAGGGTGCGGTAAATAACGGTCGGTACAGGGTCTCGCACCAGCCCTCGAAGGTCTCGTCGGCCATGAGTGCGGCAAAGTCGCGGAACTGGCGCGCCAGGGCGAGGCTTTCGCTGCGTTCGCCAAAGCTGGTTCGGCCATCCCCTTCATAGGCACGCTCAGCGGCGGCCAGGGCCTTCTCCGGGTCTTCCTGGGCGAGCCAGGCGAACGCTGTCTTAGCGGCCACCGGCAGCGGTGCGTTCATCGCCGCCTGGCGTGCCACGAGCAGGTGGCCAAGCAGATTGGCGGCATCCGCCTGTGGCAGGGGCGGCAGCAGCAGGGTCAGGTCACTGGCCACCACGGCACTGTTGAGCGGATAACCGGCAGCGCAGGCTGCCAGGTGCATCACCCAGCTTGCCGTGAGGCGGTGCCACTTGAAGTTGTTGCGCCCGGCACTGATGGTATTGGGTACCGTGGTGACGCTAAGTAGGCTCTGGTCATCGGCCTGGTAGACGCGTCCCAACCAACCCTCGAGGCGATGCTTACCCTGCTCGAAATGAATTGGTAGCGCCCCCTCAACCAAGGTTGGCCAGCGTTGCAACAGTTGTCGGTGACGTTGCAAAAGATCAGGCAAGGGCTCGACCAAGTCGGCCTGCAGCAGTTCACCGAAGCCCGCCAGAGGCAGCGCCCCACAGGCCTGCAGACGACGGGCCTGGGCGTGCAAGGCCTGCTCGGCGTGGTCGGGATCGGCCAGCGCGGCGCCCAGCAAGCTTTCGCTGGCGCTGTAGCGTTGCAGGGTGTCGAGCACGAACGGTTCCTCATCTGGGGTTGGTGCTTCCAACGCCTCGAAAAACACTTTCAACCGTTGGCTGAAGAAATGCCGGACCGGGTGACGCAAGAAGTCCTGCAGTTGCATCAGCGTCAGGGCCTCCTCATTGTCATAGGGCGCCAGTGCGTCGCTGAGTGGCACCTGTTCGACTGCCTGATGCAGCACCTGCCACTCATGGGCATAGCTGAACAATGCACTGCCCTTCTGGAAATAACGCCAGCTGAACGGCTGCAATGGATGCTCCTGGGTCAGGGCATGCAACAGTTGCTGGCCGGGGTCTTGCTGTTCGCCATCCTGGGCACCGAGCAGGCGCCAACCGGCCGCAAGGTGGTCACGCAACTGGCCAATCAACACCGAGGCTGGCCGCTCGCTGTTGTCGCGAATGCTGCGACCGACCCAACTGACATACAGCTGGTCCTGAGCCGAAAGCACGGCTTCGAGCAGTAGGTAGCGGTCGTCTTCACGGCGGGAGCGGTCACCTGGACGGTAATCGCTGGCCATCAGGTCGAAGTCCAGGGGTGGCTGGGCGCGCGGGTAATCGCCATCGTTCATGCCCAGCAGACAGACTACACGGAAAGGAATGGCGCGCATGGGCATCAAGGTGCAGAAGTTCACCGACCCGGCGAGAAAACGCTGAGACAGCTTGCCCTGGTCGAGACCGGACAGCCAGGCCTCGCGCACGACGGTAAGCGGCAGCAAATCCTGCAGCCCCACGGTTTCGCAGACTTCGAGCCAGCTGTCGCGCAGCTCCTGCAATTGCATCAAGAGGAATTCATCGTGTTCTTCCTCTGCCAGGAAGAATACCTGCAACAGCGCGTGCAGACGCTCGCCCCACTGCGCGGCGGTAGCGGGTTGGCGCAAGGCTTCGCAGGCCACGTCCAAGGCCTCCAGCAGCGCCACCAATGGGCCGATCAAGGCAGCGTCGAGGCCGCCGATCTCATCGTAGGGCTCGATGCCGTCGCAGCTCTCACCCACGCCGACGGCATAGCCCAGCAGCATGCGGCGCAAACCAAATCGCCAGCTGTTCTGCTCCAGGCCTTCCGGCAACCCCAGCGAGGCCCTTTGCTCGGCACTCAAACCCCAACGAATACCGGCACCCTCGATCCAGCGATGCAGTGTCGGCAGGTCGCTCTCACGGATGCCGAAACGGGCGCGAACGGTCGGGACATCCAACAGATCGAGCACTTCACTGACGGCGAAGCGGCTGTCGGGGAGCTTGAGCAGGTATTCGAGGGCGATCAGCAGTGGGTCACGACCACGCTGCCCCTGATCGGTGAGGGTGTAGGGGATGTAGCGGGGATCGTTACGCTGCAGTTGACCGAACACAGCGCGAATGTGCGGGGCATAGGTGTCGATTGCCGGGAGCATGACGATGACGTCACGTGGCCTCAGGGTAGGGTCGGCGCTGAACCGGGCAAGCAACTGGTCATGGAGGATCTCGACCTCACGCTGGGGGCTATGGGCCACGTGGAAACGCACCGAACGATCCTTGCCAGGGTCGACTTGTGGCCACCGCTCGCGGGTTTCCGCGAGCGGACGAAGTTCGAGAATGTCGTCTTGCAACTGGTTGAGCAATGTAGTGGGCGCGCCGTCGCTGAACAGGTCGATACGCCCATCGCTGAACACGCCCCGGTAGCTGCCAGGGTCGTCGTAGCTGTCGAGCAGGTTGATGTAGTCGCGGCCCTGCTTGCCCCAAGCGGCAAGCAGGGGATGGGCATGCTGATGCAGCGATTCATCATCCAGTTGCAAGGGCATGCCCTGCTTGCGCTGCTGGCGCTTGTACTGATGACGCAGCAGGTCCTTGTCGGCGACGATATCGGCCCAGTGGTGACGACATGGGTTGTGCACACAAAGCAAGACCTGACTGAAACGGGCCAGGCCGGCCAACGCCTCCAGTGCCTGGGCAGGCAAGGACGAGATACCGAACACGATTACCCGTGAAGGCAGGCCCGCCGGTGCGTCTTGAAGTTGGTTGATACGCTCGATGAAGCGTTGGTGCACTCCGGCACGGCTCTGGGCCATGCCTTGCTCGCCGACATCTTCCAACAGCGCTCGCCACAGCTCGGCTTGCCAACGATTACCGGGGGCCAACGGTTTGCGTTCGCCACGGGCGGTGTTGAGTACATGCTCACCGGCAGCCCAGTCCTTCAGCCAGTCGGCGCGGTAGACCTGGTATTGGTCGAACAGGTCGGCAAGGCGTTCCGCCAACTGATAACGCTTACGCAGGTCGCTGTCGTCGGTGAGGAAACGGCGCAGCGGCTCGAAATGGGGACGTTCGATCAAGGCGGGAAGCAAGCGCATCAGGCGCCAGGTCAGCGGGGCCTTGTCGAGCAGGGATACCTCGGGGATTTCTTCGCGCCCCAGTATGGCCCGGTACAACTGCCACATGAAACTGCCAGGTAGTTGCACGTCAATGGCGGCCGCGATGCCACAACCTCCTTGATCGTCGTCCTGCGGGTCCTCAGCCAGGGCCAGCTTGAGCCACTGCGCGATGCCGTTGCTTTGCACGAGGGCGATTTCGTTTTCCAGTGGCGCCAGCGGGTAGCGCCGCATCCAGCTCACCACCAGGCTTCGCAGGTCATCCAGTCGGTTGCCGTGGACGATCATGAAGCCGGGATGAAGTGGGGTGCTGTTAGCCATTGAGCGTTCTCTGGTAACTGGTCGGTTCTGGTGCGGAACCATATCACGGGGCAGACACCGAAATGTGTCGCAGTCGGTTGTGCGACAGCCCTTGAACTGGGGGGCGCGGTGCGCCAGAGCAGTAGTGTTCTGCGCCAGAAAGACAAAACCCCTACCTGCTCGCGCAGATAGGGGTTTTGCGAAATGAATCTTGACGATGACCTACTCTCACATGGGGAAACCCCACACTACCATCGGCGATGCATCGTTTCACTGCTGAGTTCGGGATGGGATCAGGTGGTTCCAATGCTCTATGGTCGTCAAGAAATTCTGTTGCCAGAATGTCGTGTAAACACTCTTGGCCAATTCGGATATGTGAATTTGTGGTCTTGCGAACTTTCGGTCGTTTCGTCTTCACCACCGCAATCTGCGTCAGCAAATTGCTTGGGTGTTATATGGTCAAGCCTCACGGGCAATTAGTATTGGTTAGCTCAACGCCTCACAGCGCTTACACACCCAACCTATCAACGTCGTAGTCTTCGACGGCCCTTTAGGGAACTCAAGGTTCCAGTGAGATCTCATCTTGAGGCAAGTTTCCCGCTTAGATGCTTTCAGCGGTTATCTCTTCCGAACATAGCTACCCGGCAATGCCACTGGCGTGACAACCGGAACACCAGAGGTTCGTCCACTCCGGTCCTCTCGTACTAGGAGCAGCCCCTCTCAAATCTCAAACGTCCACGGCAGATAGGGACCGAACTGTCTCACGACGTTCTAAACCCAGCTCGCGTACCACTTTAAATGGCGAACAGCCATACCCTTGGGACCGGCTTCAGCCCCAGGATGTGATGAGCCGACATCGAGGTGCCAAACACCGCCGTCGATATGAACTCTTGGGCGGTATCAGCCTGTTATCCCCGGAGTACCTTTTATCCGTTGAGCGATGGCCCTTCCATACAGAACCACCGGATCACTAAGACCTACTTTCGTACCTGCTCGACGTGTTTGTCTCGCAGTCAAGCGCGCTTTTGCCTTTATACTCTGCGACCGATTTCCGACCGGTCTGAGCGCACCTTCGTACTCCTCCGTTACTCTTTGGGAGGAGACCGCCCCAGTCAAACTACCCACCATACACTGTCCTCGATCCGGATAACGGACCTGAGTTAGAACCTCAAAGTTGCCAGGGTGGTATTTCAAGAATGGCTCCATGAGAACTGGCGTCCCCACTTCAAAGCCTCCCACCTATCCTACACAAGCAAATTCAAAGTCCAGTGCAAAGCTATAGTAAAGGTTCACGGGGTCTTTCCGTCTAGCCGCGGATACACTGCATCTTCACAGCGATTTCAATTTCACTGAGTCTCGGGTGGAGACAGCGCCGCCATCGTTACGCCATTCGTGCAGGTCGGAACTTACCCGACAAGGAATTTCGCTACCTTAGGACCGTTATAGTTACGGCCGCCGTTTACCGGGGCTTCGATCAAGAGCTTCGCTTGCGCTAACCCCATCAATTAACCTTCCGGCACCGGGCAGGCGTCACACCCTATACGTCCACTTTCGTGTTTGCAGAGTGCTGTGTTTTTAATAAACAGTCGCAGCGGCCTGGTATCTTCGACCGACATGGGCTTACGGAGCAAGTCCTTCACCCTCGTCGGCGCACCTTCTCCCGAAGTTACGGTGCCATTTTGCCTAGTTCCTTCACCCGAGTTCTCTCAAGCGCCTTGGTATTCTCTACCCGACCACCTGTGTCGGTTTGGGGTACGGTTCCCAGTTATCTGAAGCTTAGGAGCTTTTCTTGGAAGCATGGCATCAACCACTTCGTCGCCTAGAGGCAACTCGTCATCAGCTCTCGGCCTTGAGATCCCGGATTTGCCTAAGATCTCAGCCTACCACCTTAAACTTGGACAACCAACGCCAAGCTGGCCTAGCCTTCTCCGTCCCTCCATCGCAATAACTGGAAGTACAGGAATATTAACCTGTTTTCCATCGACTACGCTTTTCAGCCTCGCCTTAGGGACCGACTAACCCTGCGTCGATTAACGTTGCGCAGGAAACCTTGGTCTTTCGGCGTGGGAGTTTTTCACTCCCATTGTCGTTACTCATGTCAGCATTCGCACTTCTGATACCTCCAGCAAGCTTCTCAACTCACCTTCACAGGCTTACAGAACGCTCCTCTACCGCGTCATCAAAGATGACACCCGTAGCTTCGGTGCATGGTTTGAGCCCCGTTACATCTTCCGCGCAGGCCGACTCGACTAGTGAGCTATTACGCTTTCTTTAAAGGATGGCTGCTTCTAAGCCAACCTCCTAGCTGTCTAAGCCTTCCCACATCGTTTCCCACTTAACCATGACTTTGGGACCTTAGCTGACGGTCTGGGTTGTTTCCCTTTTCACGACGGACGTTAGCACCCGCCGTGTGTCTCCCATGCTCGGCACTTCCAGGTATTCGGAGTTTGCATCGGTTTGGTAAGTCGGGATGACCCCCTAGCCGAAACAGTGCTCTACCCCCTGGAGTGATACATGAGGCGCTACCTAAATAGCTTTCGAGGAGAACCAGCTATCTCCGAGCTTGATTAGCCTTTCACTCCGATCCACAGGTCATCCGCTAACTTTTCAACGGTAGTCGGTTCGGTCCTCCAGTCAGTGTTACCTAACCTTCAACCTGCCCATGGATAGATCGCCCGGTTTCGGGTCTATACCCAGCGACTAAACGCCCTATTAAGACTCGCTTTCGCTACGCCTCCCCTATTCGGTTAAGCTCGCCACTGAATATAAGTCGCTGACCCATTATACAAAAGGTACGCAGTCACCTAACAAAGTAGGCTCCCACTGCTTGTACGCATACGGTTTCAGGTTCTATTTCACTCCCCTCTCCGGGGTTCTTTTCGCCTTTCCCTCACGGTACTGGTTCACTATCGGTCAGTCAGTAGTATTTAGCCTTGGAGGATGGTCCCCCCATGTTCAGACAAAGTTTCTCGTGCTCCGTCCTACTCGATTTCATTGACAAGAGATTTTCGTGTACGGGGCTATCACCCACTATGGCCGCACTTTCCAGAGCGTTCCACTAATCTCAAATCAACTTAAGGGCTGGTCCCCGTTCGCTCGCCACTACTAAGGGAATCTCGGTTGATTTCTTTTCCTCAGGGTACTTAGATGTTTCAGTTCCCCTGGTTCGCCTCTTGCACCTATGTATTCAGTACAAGATAACCAGCTTGTGCTGGCTGGGTTCCCCCATTCAGAGATCTCTGGATCACAGTCTGTTTGCCGACTCCCCAAAGCTTATCGCAGGCTACCACGTCTTTCATCGCCTCTGACTGCCAAGGCATCCACCGTATGCGCTTCTTCACTTGACCATATAACCCCAAGCAATCTGGTTATACTGTGAAGACGACATTCGCCGAAAATTCGCATGTTGCTCAATTAAGAGCAGAACTCACAAATTTTACCTTAGCCTGACATCACACCAGTGAAAGTGCGTGCCAGTCTATCTATCACATATCCGAATTTTTAAAGAACGATCTGACAAAAGTCAGAAATCAACATTCGATCTGAATGCTCATTTCTAAGTTCTGATCAAGTAAGCGAGTGGTGGAGCCAAGCGGGATCGAACCGCTGACCTCCTGCGTGCAAGGCAGGCGCTCTCCCAGCTGAGCTATGGCCCCGCATATTGGTAGGTCTGGGCAGATTTGAACTGCCGACCTCACCCTTATCAGGGGTGCGCTCTAACCAACTGAGCTACAGACCTATATAGGGTCTTGATCGTCTTCGACAATGAATCAAGCAATTCGTGTGGGAGCTCATCAGCAGGCTGATGTCGTCGATTAAGGAGGTGATCCAGCCGCAGGTTCCCCTACGGCTACCTTGTTACGACTTCACCCCAGTCATGAATCACACCGTGGTAACCGTCCTCCCGAAGGTTAGACTAGCTACTTCTGGTGCAACCCACTCCCATGGTGTGACGGGCGGTGTGTACAAGGCCCGGGAACGTATTCACCGCGACATTCTGATTCGCGATTACTAGCGATTCCGACTTCACGCAGTCGAGTTGCAGACTGCGATCCGGACTACGATCGGTTTTGTGAGATTAGCTCCACCTCGCGGCTTGGCAACCCTCTGTACCGACCATTGTAGCACGTGTGTAGCCCAGGCCGTAAGGGCCATGATGACTTGACGTCATCCCCACCTTCCTCCGGTTTGTCACCGGCAGTCTCCTTAGAGTGCCCACCATAACGTGCTGGTAACTAAGGACAAGGGTTGCGCTCGTTACGGGACTTAACCCAACATCTCACGACACGAGCTGACGACAGCCATGCAGCACCTGTGTCAGAGTTCCCGAAGGCACCAATCCATCTCTGGAAAGTTCTCTGCATGTCAAGGCCTGGTAAGGTTCTTCGCGTTGCTTCGAATTAAACCACATGCTCCACCGCTTGTGCGGGCCCCCGTCAATTCATTTGAGTTTTAACCTTGCGGCCGTACTCCCCAGGCGGTCAACTTAATGCGTTAGCTGCGCCACTAAAATCTCAAGGATTCCAACGGCTAGTTGACATCGTTTACGGCGTGGACTACCAGGGTATCTAATCCTGTTTGCTCCCCACGCTTTCGCACCTCAGTGTCAGTATCAGTCCAGGTGGTCGCCTTCGCCACTGGTGTTCCTTCCTATATCTACGCATTTCACCGCTACACAGGAAATTCCACCACCCTCTACCGTACTCTAGCTCGCCAGTTTTGGATGCAGTTCCCAGGTTGAGCCCGGGGCTTTCACATCCAACTTAACGAACCACCTACGCGCGCTTTACGCCCAGTAATTCCGATTAACGCTTGCACCCTCTGTATTACCGCGGCTGCTGGCACAGAGTTAGCCGGTGCTTATTCTGTCGGTAACGTCAAAACAGCAAGGTATTAGCTTACTGCCCTTCCTCCCAACTTAAAGTGCTTTACAATCCGAAGACCTTCTTCACACACGCGGCATGGCTGGATCAGGCTTTCGCCCATTGTCCAATATTCCCCACTGCTGCCTCCCGTAGGAGTCTGGACCGTGTCTCAGTTCCAGTGTGACTGATCATCCTCTCAGACCAGTTACGGATCGTCGCCTTGGTGAGCCATTACCTCACCAACTAGCTAATCCGACCTAGGCTCATCTGATAGCGCAAGGCCCGAAGGTCCCCTGCTTTCTCCCGTAGGACGTATGCGGTATTAGCGTTCCTTTCGAAACGTTGTCCCCCACTACCAGGCAGATTCCTAGGCATTACTCACCCGTCCGCCGCTGAATCAAGGAGCAAGCTCCCGTCATCCGCTCGACTTGCATGTGTTAGGCCTGCCGCCAGCGTTCAATCTGAGCCATGATCAAACTCTTCAGTTCAATACTGCTTGGGTTTTTAAGAAACCCTAAACTTGGCTCAGCAATCTCAAATGACTATGTGATTTCTCGCATGGCCACTTGTGATGCTGATAATCTTTGTGACTATCAGTCCGTACTCACAAGCACCCACACGAATTGCTTGATTCGATTTGTTAAAGAGCGTTTGGCTAAGAGCGTTTCGTCTCAACCGAGGCGCGCATTCTACGCTTTCCTCATTTGCTGTCAAGCGTTTATTTTGAAGTTTTTTGCGAGAAACTCGTTTAGCTTCAAACACTTGACTCGCTGCGATCTCTCGTAGCGGGAGGCGAATAATACAGCGTTTTAAAACGCTGTCAACCACCTCTTTCAGCGCTTCCGATTGCTTTCTAAACGCTCAACCTGTTGATTAACAAGGAGTTTTTCGTTTCGACTGCGTCGGAAGTGGGGCGCATTATAAGGGGATTCGAGAGGCCGTCAACCGTTAATGTTCATTTAAATTGAAATAATGGCAAACACGGACCGTATCGAGGCCGCCAGGTGCCCGCCGCGATGCATTCAGCGGTTTGTAGATCGAGCGCCGCCCGCGCGGCGCATCGCGAGCAAGGCTCGCTCCTACAGGTTGTTTTTGGTCAGTAACGCCAGTGGCAGACGCACGCGACCGCCTGGTTTGTACGGTTCGATAACGTGGCGTATACCAACGCGGGCGGCGCTCAATCCCATAGGCGCCAGAACGACCAAGGCAGCTACGCCTCAAACCACCCTGCCCTGCTTCCTGGCGATCCTGGGAAGCACCCGCGACACAGCTGGAATCCGCAGCGCCATCAGCAAGGCGCCTATCGACGCATAGATGGCCCACTCCCTGAGGTCGGAACGCACGATCCAAAGGAAATGCAGCAACCCCAACCCAAGAATCACATACACCAACCTGTGCAGCTTCTTCCAGCGTGCCCCAAGCCGCCGCTGGCTGTAACGGTTCGAGGTGACCGCCAACACCAGCAAGCCAAGAAACCCGAGCGCTCCCACGATAATGTAAGGCCGCTTACGCAGCTCCACCGCCAACTGCGCCCAATCCAGCCCGAGGATAAAGAACAGGTAGGCCAGGATGTGCAGCACGATATAGGCGAACACCCACAACCCCAGCTGCCGCCGAATCACGACCCAGCCCGACCACCCCGATAACTTCTGCAGCGGGGTCATGCCCAGGGTGACCAGCAGGAAGGTCAGCGCCCCGAGCCCCAGGCGATCCATCATGATCTTGCCCGGATCCGGCCCAAGCAGATTCATCGCGGCCTCATACAGCCACCACACCGGAAACAGGCAGCCCACAACGAAAATGGCCAGTCGCAACCAGGGATAACGCATCAATAGTTCTTCCGCAGATCCAGCCCGGTATACAGCGACGCAACTTCGTCGGCGTAGCCATTGAACATCTGGGTTTCCCGCACGTTGGGACTGAACAACCCACTGGGCAGACGCCGCTCACGCGCCTGAGTCCAACGCGGATGGTCGACCGTCGGATTCACATTGGCATAGAAGCCATACTCATCCGGCGCCAACCCTTGCCATGTGGTGCCAGGCTGCTCGGCCACCAGGCTGATGCGCACGATCGACTTGATGCTCTTGAACCCATACTTCCAAGGCACCACCAGCCGCAAAGGGGCGCCATTCTGGTTAGGCAGTTCCCGGCCGTACATGCCAACCGCCAGGATCGTCAGCGGGTGCATCGCCTCGTCGAGGCGCAACCCCTCCCTGTAGGGCCAGTCGATCAGGGCAAAGCCTGAACGCTGCCCAGGCATATGCTCTGGATCGTTCAGGGTTTCGAAGCGCACATAACGCGCCTTCGAGGTCGGCTCGACCTGCTTGAGCAACTGCGCCAACGGAAAACCCAGCCAGGGGATGACCATCGACCAGGCCTCGACACAGCGCAATCGGTAAATACGCTCTTCGAGCTGATAGGGTTTGACGAAGTCTTCCAGCGCATACCGCCCCGGCTTGCCCACCTCACCATCGATCACCACGCTCCACGGCTCGGTCTTCAGGCTGCCACCATTGGCCGCCGGGTCGCCCTTGTCGGGCCCGAACTCATAGAAGTTGTTGTAGTGGGTCGCATCCTTGAAGGGCGTGATCGCCTCATCTTTGACCGTTACCGCCTGCCAGCGTGTAGCTGCAAGCTTCTCGGTGAACCAAGCCGGTGCGGCGCCGGCCTGCACATCGGCATAACGCGAGGCTTCAACCGCGCTGGCCCGGCCCGGCAATGCGCCCAGGGCGAGGCCAGCCAGGGAGCCACCCAGCAGGGTTCGACGGGAAAGGTATACGCCTTCGGGGGTGATCTCCGATGCCTTGCACTCGGAAGACTTGGGAAGCTTGATGAGCATGGTCGGCTCCATAGCACTGGATAGCGGATGTTCCAGTAAGACTATGGAGCCGGAGGGTTATTCCACCATTAAAAGAATGTCACGCTTTACGACGGCGCGCTTTCAACAGGAACTGGATTGGCCCCGAAGCCGCGTAAGCGAGGAAGATCAGCAGCAGGATGCGTGGCGGGTCGCTGAACACCACGGCGAACACCAGCACCACAGCAAGGATCGCCACGAACGGAACGCGTCCCTTGAGGTCCAGCTCCTTGAAGCTGTTGTACTTGATGTTGCTGACCATCAGCATGCCGGCAGCAGCTACCAGCAGCGCGACCAGAAACGACAGTTTCGAGCCCTGGATGCCGTAGTCGCTGAAAGCCCATACGGTACCGGCGACCACTCCGGCGGCAGCCGGACTGGCCAGGCCGATGAAGTAGCGTTTGTCAGCAGTGCCCACCTGGGTATTGAAACGCGCCAGGCGCAGCGCGGCGCCAGCGACGTAGATGAATGCGACCATCCAGCCGACCTTGCCCATGTCGCCCAGCGCCCAGCCGAACGCCAGCAACGCGGGTGCCACGCCAAAGGCAACCATGTCCGACAGCGAGTCGTACTCGGCGCCGAAGGCACTCTGGGTATTGGTCATGCGTGCCACTCGGCCATCGAGACCGTCAAGCACCATGGCAACGAAGATGGCGATGGCGGCAAAGGCAAAATACTTGCTCGCCTCCCGCGGGTCACCGGCACTGAGGGCGCTCTGTGCGCTCATCGAACTGATGATGGAATAGAAACCCGCGAACAGGTTGGCGGTGGTAAACAGGTTAGGCAACAGATAGATGCCGCGATGGCGCACCTTGCGCCCTTCGGCGTCATGCCCTTCTTCAACGTGCTCATCGACAGGTAGCAGGCTTTCGGCGTCGGAGGGCTTGTTCGGCTCTTCGGGACGTTCGCTCATGGAGGGTACCTTGCAACAGGATGGAAAATGTTCGACACGGGCCTGCAAAACAGGTTCTTACAGCAAGCCACTGGTCTGCTTTATACCAGAAGCTGACTGTCGGAACGAAAAAACGCGGCCGAAGCCGCGTTTTTCATCTTTCGATAAGACTTAGTTCTTGGTCTTGTCGACGATCTTGTTAGCCGAGATCCAAGGCATCATCGAGCGCAGTTGCTCACCGATGATCTCGATGCCGTGGGCAGCGTTGTTACGACGCTTGGCGGTCATCGATGGGTAGTTGGTGGCGCCTTCGGAGATGAACATCTTCGCGTATTCGCCGTCCTGGATGCGCTTCAGAGCGTTGCGCATGGCCTTGCGGGATTCTTCGTTGATGACTTCTGGGCCGGTGACGTACTCACCGTACTCGGCGTTGTTGGAGATCGAGTAGTTCATGTTGGCGATGCCGCCTTCGTACATGAGGTCAACGATCAGTTTCAGCTCGTGCAGGCACTCGAAGTAGGCCATTTCCGGCGCGTAGCCAGCTTCGACCAGGGTTTCGAAACCGGCTTTGACCAGTTCGACGGTACCGCCACACAGAACAGCCTGCTCACCGAACAGGTCGGTCTCGGTCTCGTCCTTGAAGGTGGTTTCGATGATGCCGGTACGGCCGCCACCAACGCCCGAAGCGTAGGACAGGGCAACGTTCTTGGCATTGCCGGAGGCGTCCTGGTAGATAGCGATCAGGTCAGGGATACCGCCGCCTTTGACGAACTCGGAACGAACGGTGTGGCCCGGAGCCTTCGGCGCGATCATGATCACGTCCAGGTCGGCACGAGGAACGACTTGGTTGTAGTGGATCGAGAAGCCGTGGGAGAAGGCCAGGGTGGCGCCCTTCTTGATGTTCGGTTCGATCTCGTTCTTGTACAGCTGGCCCTGGAACTCGTCCGGAGTCAGGATCATGACCAGGTCGGCAGCAGCGACGGCAGAGGCAACGTCGGTCACTTTCAGGCCATGGGCTTCTGCCTTGGCAACGGTGGCCGAACCTTTACGCAGACCGATGGTGACATCCACACCGGAGTCTTTCAGGTTGCACGCCTGAGCGTGGCCCTGGGAGCCGTAACCGATGATGGCGACTTTCTTACCCTGAATGATGGAAAGGTCGCAGTCTTTGTCGTAGAAAACTTTCATGGAAATACCCCTGGTTATATCTCGGCCCCCTGCGGAGCCATCGCTAATTTTTGAATTTAGATGCTGAGCACTTTGTCGCCACGGGCAATGCCGGTGACGCCACTGCGCACGGTTTCGAGAATCGATGCAGTGCCGATCGCCTGGATGAAGCTGTCCAGTTTGTCGCTGGTACCGCTCAGTTGCACGGTGTACACGCTGGCGGTGACGTCGACGATCTGGCCACGGAAGATATCCGTGGTGCGCTTGATCTCGGCGCGCTGGGCACCGGTGGCCTTGACCTTGACCAACATCAGCTCGCGCTCGATGTGAGCACTTTCCGACAGGTCGACCAATTTGACCACTTCGACCAGCTTGTTCAGGTTCTTGGTGATCTGTTCGATCACTTCGTCATGGCCAACGGTGGTCAGCGTCAGACGCGACAGGGTCGGGTCTTCGGTCGGCGCCACGGTCAGGCTTTCAATGTTGTAGTTGCGCTGGGAGAACAGGCCGACCACACGGGACAACGCACCGGGTTCGTTTTCCAGCAGCAGGGAGATGATGTGCCGCATATCAGGTACGCTCCGTCTTGCTCAGCCACATGTCACGCATCGAGCCATCCTTGATCTGCATCGGATAGACGTGCTCGGTACGGTCAACCGCGATGTCGATGAACACCAGGCGGTCCTTCATCGCGAAGGCTTCCTCCAGCTTCGGCTTGAGGTCCTTCAGGCTGGTGATGCGGATGCCCACATGGCCATAGGCCTCAGCCAGCTTGATGAAGTCAGGCAGCGACTCGACGTACGAATGCGAGTGACGACCGTTGTAGGACATGTCCTGCCATTGGCGGACCATGCCCAACACGCCGTTGTTCAGGTTGACGATCTTCACCGGCAGGCCGTACTGCATGCAGGTGGACAGTTCCTGAATGTTCATCTGGATACTGCCCTCGCCAGTGACGCAGGCCACGTCCTGATCCGGGAAGTTCAGCTTGATGCCCATGGCCGCCGGGAAACCGAAGCCCATGGTGCCAAGGCCACCAGAGTTGATCCAACGGTTCGGCTTGTTGAAGCGGTAGTACTGCGCCGCGAACATCTGGTGCTGACCTACGTCGGAGGTGACGAAGGCGTCGCCATGGGTCACTTCGCAGAGGGTCTCGATCACGGTCTGTGGCTTGATGACGCTGCCGTCGCCCTTGTCGTAAGGGAACAGGCCACGGTCACCGCGCCATTCGTCGATCTGCTTCCACCAGGCATCCAACGCGGCCTTGTCAGGCTGCTCGCCGATTTCCTTGAGGATGGTGAGCATTTCGCTCAGCACGCTGTCGACTGGCCCCACGATCGGTACGTCAGCCTTGATCATCTTGGAGATCGACGCAGGGTCGATGTCGATGTGGATGATCTTGGCGTTGGGGCAGAACTTGGCCGGGCCATTGACCACACGGTCGTCGAAACGCGCACCAACCGCCAGGATCACGTCGGCATTGTGCATGGCCATGTTGGCGGTGAAGCTGCCGTGCATACCGAGCATGCCAAGGAACTGGCGATCGGTGCCCGGGAAGCCACCCAGCCCCATCAGGGTATTGGTGACAGGCAGGTTCAGCGACTTGGCGATTTCGGTCAGGGCTTCGGAGCCACCACCGAGGATGACGCCGCCACCGGAGTACACGATCGGGCGCTTGGCGGCGAGGATCATCTCGGCTGCCTTGCGGATCTGACCGGAGTGGCCGCGTACGGCTGGGCTGTAGGAGCGCAGCTTGACCTTTTTCGGGTAGACGTATTCGAACTTCTCGGCCGGGTTGGTCATATCTTTTGGAATGTCGACCACGACCGGGCCAGGACGGCCGGATTGCGCCAGGTAGAACGCTTTTTTCAGGACTTCAGGGATTTCCGAGGCATGCTTGACCATGAAGCTGTGCTTCACGATAGGCCGCGAGATCCCGATCATGTCGGTTTCCTGGAAGGCATCGGTACCCACCATGGTGCTAGGCACCTGGCCGGACAGGATGACCATCGGAATCGAGTCCATGTAGGCGGTGGCAATACCGGTAATGGCATTGGTCGCACCCGGGCCGGAAGTCACCAGCACCACACCGGCCTTGCCGGTGGCACGGGCGTAGCCGTCCGCCATATGGGTAGCAGCCTGCTCGTGACGAACCAGGATGTGCTCGACTTCCGGTTCCTTGAACAGTGCATCGTAAACATGAAGGAGAGCACCACCAGGGTACCCGTAGATGTGCTTAACGCCTTCGTCACGCAAGAAGCGGACGACCATCTCAGCGCCAGATAAAAGCTCCACGTTGTTCACCTCTAAAACGCCAGAATACCGCCCACATGGACGGGTCTTAATAGGTTTACTGCCAAGCAGAGCATGAGCGAACGTCAGCACTGACTGAGCAAGTATTGGGAGCTCCCCAGAGTGTTGCGGGGGTTTCCCACCCAGCGCGAGGTAACGCGTTGCGGGGTGTAACAGGTCGGCGCGGGTGTGCGCCTCATGATCTGCTTAGCGGGTCTGCTTCTGGCAGTCCCTCTACAGCGGAATCTGGATTCTTGTGATTTGGCGGCTACAAGTCAAGAAAAATTATTGCCAATTTTTCCTCAAGATGAATTCCTGCCACCACTAAAAACCGCCTCAGCAGCAGAAAAAATAAGATTTCCATAAAAAAGGGCCACAATCTGCGGCCCTTGAAGGAAAAAAAGAAGAAATCAGGCGGAAGGAGCGATCAATTGATCGAAAGCTGCCAAAAGGCGCCGCAGCTCACGACTTTGCTCCGGACGATCGACAAAGACGGTTTCGGCCATGACCAGGATGCCCGAGGCGTTGGGCAGCGGTTGGCCCCGCTCGATGATAAGCCTCATGCGGGGCAGGAAGATCCACTGCAGCCACTGCTCGAAGCTCAGCGTATCGACCGCAAATGGCACCGTGCTGGCCAGCGCCTGCTTGCTCGGCGAGGCGTCGCTCCACCAGCCTTGCACCTGCAGCTCACGCTCGATGAGCAGCAGGTGATCGGCGATGTCCAGGATCCGTTGTTCGACCATCAGGAGCTGACCCGAGCCTTTTGCCGCGCCAGTGCGGCACCGGCGCTATCGCCTTGCTTTTCGCGTGCCTGGGCGATGGTGTTCCACAGCTCGGCCTGCAGGCTCGGGCGGCCGTTGGCATAGCTCAGGCCACGACGCGCCAGTTGTTCGGCCTGAGCGGCATCCCCTTGGGACAAGCGTACCTGGGCCAGGCGGAACAGCACTTGCGGCTCGCGCGGGGCGATGCGCTGGGCACGCTCCAGGCTGGAAGCCGCGCCATTGAAGTCGCCACTGCCTTGCTGCTGCTGGGCGGTGGTGAGCAATGCCAGCACCGGGCCGTCCAACTGCTCATCGGCCGACAGGCCACCCGAGGCACCGCTGCGTGGAATACCGGTCGGGGCGCTGGTGGCGCTCGAACCGCCACTCATCGACGCGATGTCGAACGGCTCGTCGGCGATCGGATTGGGGTTGGTCGTGATCGGTGTGGTGCTGATTGGCGCAGTGCTGATCGGCGCCGCCCCGGTCGCGGCCGGGAACGTCTGGATTGGCGCGGAACCCGCGCCCTGTGGAATGACCACGGTCACCCCGGAGTCCTCGGGCAGCGTCTGTGCCTGAGAGGTGCCACCGCTCATGCCAACCGCCGAACGGTTGGCAGTGATGCGCTCGCTGTTGGACACGCGTGTGCTCGAGTCGACGACCGGGATATTGCCCCGCGGAACGCTGGAGCAACCCTGGAGCACAACCAGTGCCGTCACGGCAGGAAACCACCACTTTTTCACTTCACACCTCATCAATGCAGCCAGTGCTTAATTCATCCAGCCCTTGACCCAGTCCATGACCGACTCAACCGGATCCTGCTCACCGCCACAGGTCGCACCCGCGGGCGGTTCGCTCCCGCGAATATACGGCATCTGCACGGCTCCCGGACAGCTGCCATCGGAACCTTGCCCGCTGTACGGGTCGATCCAGGCCTGCACTACATTGTCCGGCTGCGGCATGTCCAACGGCAGCGGGTCGGCCTTGCGCATGAAGCTGGTCCATACCTGCAGGGCACCGGTGGCGCCAGTGAACGGTGTCTTGCCGTTATCGTCGCGGCCCAGCCAGACCACGGCCAGCAGGTCCTGGCTGAAGCCGGAGAACCAGCTGTCGCGCGAATCGTTACTGGTCCCGGTCTTGCCTGCCAGGGTCAGCGAACTTGGCAGCACGCTGTACACCGAACGACCGGTACCTTCACGCATCACTCGCTGCATGGCGTTCTGCACCAGGTAGATCGAGCCCGGATCGAAAGTCTGCTGGATCTGGAACGGGTAGCGCTTGAGCGGCTCGCCTTCGGCCGTCAGCACGCTGCGAATACCGCGCATCGGGGTATTGAAGCCACCATTGGCGATGGTCTGGTACATGGTCGCGACCTGCATCGGCGACATCCCACCGGCGCCCAGCAGCATCGATGGGAAGGCTGGCCAATCGACATTCACGCCCAGCCGCCCAATGGTCTTGATGACGTTCGGGACCCCCACTTCCAAGCCGATCTTGGCGGTCGACAGGTTGTAGGAGTTGGCCAGCCCCTGATACAGGTAGATGGTGCCATGGGGGCGGCGGTCGTAGTTCTGCGGACGCCATACCTGGCCGTCAGCGCCCTTGACCGAAAACGGCTCATCCTGCACGCGGCTGGTCAGGGTGTACTTGGTCGGTTGCTCCAGCGCGGTCAGGTAGACCGCTGGCTTGACCAGCGAACCAATCGGACGCACCGCATCGATGGCGCGGTTGAAGCCGGCGAAGCCCGACTGGCGGCTGCCGATCAGCGCCTGCACCTCACCGGTTTCCGGGTTGGTCACAACCATTGCCGACTCCACCTCATCAGCGCCCTTGCGCCCGGCCAGGCGCTTGAACGTCTCGCTCATGGCGCTCTCGGCCTTCATCTGCAGGATCGGGTCGAAGCTGGTGAAGATTCGCAGGCCTTCTTCGGTCAAGTCCTCATCGCGGTAGTCCTGGCGCAGCTGACGCTTGACCAGGTCGAGGAAGGCCGGGAACGAGCTGTCGGCCAGGCTGCCACGCTTGGTCACGCCCAAGGGCATTTTCTTGGCCGCTTCGGCGACTTCCTTGCTCACCACGTTCTGCTCGGCCAGCAGGTCGAGCACCAGGTTACGGCGAGTCAGCGCACGCTCCGGGTAACGGCGCGGGTTGTAGTAGGACGGCCCCTTGACCATACCCACCAGCAAGGCGACCTGATGCAGCTTGAGTTCCGACAGCGGCTGGCTGAAGAAGAACTGGCTGGCCAGGCCGAAGCCATGCACGGCACGTTGACCGTCCTGGCCAACGAACACTTCGTTGAGGTAGGCCTCGAGAATTTCGCGCTTGTCGTAATGCAGCTCCAGCAGCACGGCCATCATCGCTTCGGTGAGCTTGCGGCTGAGACTGCGCTCGCTGGTCAGGTAGAAGTTCTTCACCAACTGCTGCGTCAGGGTACTGCCGCCCTGGCGCATGGAGCCGGATGACGTGTTGACCCACATGGCGCGGGCAATCGACTTGGGCGATACGCCGAAGTGGCTGTAGAAGTCGCGGTCTTCCACCGCCACCAAGGTTTCGAGCAGGTACGGCGGCACCTGGTCGATCTTGATCAGAATGCGGTCTTCGAGGTTCTTCGGATAGATACCGCCGATCATCAAAGGCTCCAGGCGCACCACATCGAGCTTGCCGCCGTTGGCGCCGGAGAGCCCCGCAACATAGTCACCGGAGAAACGCACGCGCACGAACTGGGCCGGCTCCATGCCCTCGTAGAACTGGAAGCCACGGGTATTGAGGTCGACGTTGTTACCATTGACCGCGGCCGCACCTGGGCCGTTGGCGGAGCTCTCGCGCCGATAGCCGAGCGCATCGAGTTCGGTGAGGAAGTCGTTCTTGCTCAGTTTCTGTCCTACGAACAGCTCCAGCGGCCGGGCATACACCTTGGCCGGGATGGTCCAGCGCTTGCCAGAGAACTTCTCCTGGACGACGGCATCGAGGTAAACCGCGAAGCCGGCGACGATCACAAGGCCAACCAGGCTGAGCTTCAAAGCCCAGCCCAGCCAGGCGCGGGAGCGGCCGGTCGGGCGTTTCTGAGGGGTGCGGGGGGATCGAGTTCGAGTCATGGCGGCGGATTATACGCACTTTGTAAAGGCTGGGCAGACGCCCTCTGGCGGTATGCAGGGACGGCACCATTGACCATAATGGCGCATTCGAATTCCCTGCCCCGGAAGGATTTCTCGTGAGCCAAGCCTTGATCAACGCCTTGCAGAACCCAGCCCTCTACCCTCACCCGGTGGATGGCTTCCAACTCATCGAGACGCATATCTCCTGGGTTCTGCTCACCGGCGAGTACGCCTACAAGGTCAAGAAACCGATGAACTTCGGCTTTCTCGACTTCACCAGCCTGGATAAGCGCCAGCATTTCTGTAACGAAGAGTTGCGTCTGAACCAGCGCCTGACCGACGGTCTCTACCTTGAGGTCCTGCCGATCACCGGTACTGCCGAGGCACCGCAAATCGGCGGCGAGGGCGAGGCTATCGAATACGTCCTGAAAATGCGCCAGTTCCCCCAGGGCCAAATGCTCAACACGCTGCAGGCCAACGGTGAACTGAATGCTGGCCATATCGACCAGATGGCCCGACAGATCGCCGAGTTCCACCTGCAGGCGCCAAAAGTGCCGGTCGACCACCCGCTGGGCACCCCGGACAGCGTCATGGCGCCGGTGAAGCAGAACTTCGAGCAGATCCGTCCGTTCCTCACCGACAAGGCCGACCTGCAACAACTGGACAACCTGCAAGCCTGGGCCCACAGCAGCTTCGAGCGCCTGCACAGCCTGTTGGAGCAACGCAAGGCCAAAGGCTTCATCCGTGAGTGCCATGGCGACATCCACCTGGGCAATGCCACCCTGATCGACGGCAAGGTGGTGATCTTCGACTGCATCGAGTTCAACGAGCCCTTCCGCCTGACCGATGTCTACGCCGACGTCGGCTTCCTGGCCATGGACCTGGAAGACCGTGGCCTCAAGTGTCTGTCGCGCCGCTTCATCAGCCAGTACCTGGAGCTCACCGGCGACTACGAGGGCCTGGAGCTGCTCAACTTCTACAAGGCCTATCGTGCCCTGGTACGCGCCAAGGTTGCGCTGTTCAGCCTGCCGGCAGACGCCGACGGCGTACAACGCGCCACCACCCTGCGTACCTACCGTAACTACGCCAACCTGGCGGAAAGCTACAGCGCCATCCCCTCGCGCCTTCTGGCCATCACCCACGGTGTTTCGGCCGTGGGCAAAAGCCATGTCGCCATGCGCATGGTCGAAGCCCTGGGGGCCATCCGCGTGCGTTCGGACGTAGAGCGCAAACGCCTGTTCGGTGAGCAGCAAGCGGCAAACGCCGGGCAGCAGAACACCGGCATCTACGACCAGAACGCCAGCGCCGCCACCTACCAGCGCCTGCACGAGCTGGCGGCGACCATCCTGCGCGCCGGGTTCCCGGTAGTGCTCGATGCCACCTACCTCAAACGCGCACAGCGCCAGTCAGCGGCGGAAGTCGCCAATCACACCGGCGTGCCTTTCCTGATCCTCGACTGCCACGCCCCTGAGGCCGTCATCGCCAGCTGGCTGGAGCAGCGCCAGGCAGAAAACAGCGACCCTTCGGATGCCACCCTGGAGGTGATCAAGGCGCAGCAGGCCAGCCGTGAGCCTCTGGATGAGGAGGAACTCAAACACAGCACCCGCGTCGACACCCAGGACAGCGCCAGCATGAACCAGGTGATCGATCAGGTTCGCCAGCGTTTGCCAGGCCTCTGAGCCTAAAGGCGTGAAGCAGTCGACACTTCACGCCTGAAGTTCGGCGCCTCCACAGTGATGGCATTACAATATCATCACAATCATAAGGAGGCGCCGTCATGAACCAGCCCCGTCAACTGGACAATGCCCTGTACGCATTGGTCCGCGACGAGAACATCAGCGCATTCAATCGTGAAAGACCCGCCGAGGGGCTGATCGACTTTCGCGGCGGCGACTTCCGTGGCCTGGACCTGCGTGAGCTAGATGCGCGTGGCATCGACTTCACCGACGCGTACTTCCGCGCTGCCGACTTGCGCGGGCTGGACCTGCGTGACAATGGCCTGGAAGGGGCGAGCATCGCCCATGCCCAGATCTCCGGCACGTACTTCCCGCCGGAGCTGAGCGCGGACGAAATCCTCATGTCAGCCAAGTTCGGCACGCGCATGCGCTATCGACCGAAAGCCTGAATCATGGCTGGGGCTGCCCGACAGCCCCACCTCTCGGGCATCTCGTCGGCCCCGATGGCAAAAGGCCGCGCATTTGCGAACCCCCGCTACACTCCTTTCTGACCTGCTCGCGATTTATCCCCCAAGACCCGTTCAGCCATCGCAAGGAGGCTAGATGAACGATGAATTGCAGCATCTGAAGAATCTTGGCAAGACCTCTGCGCAGTGGTTGCACGCGGCGGGTATACACAGTGCGTCGGACCTGCGTCGTCTCGGTGCCGTGGGTGCGTACCAAGCCGTCAAAACGCGGGGATTCCGGGCATCGAAGGTGCTGTTGTACGCCATTGAAGGCGCGCTCCTGGACATGCACTGGAACGATTTGCCGGCCGAACGCAAGGAAGCACTCAACCAACAACTGGATGCGAAATGCCTTACGCAAAAAAATGCGAAATGAACGCACAAAGGGGATTGACGATTAAATGAGAATCGTTATGATTATCACAACTGGTCGCGAGACTGGTTGGATAAGCTGAAAGCCCCTGGTTCGGACTCTCAGATTATCTCCTCATCAGGCTAATCACGGTTATTGACCCGGCAGTTTTGCCGGGTCTTTTTTTGCCTGGATGCTGACCGGCGCGCCGAAATCGTTACTGACGCAGCGTCGCGCAGTAATCCTGCTCGGGCAGGGCGGCGGTGTACCACACGTAATCGGCCATGCCAGCTTCCACAGTCTGACCCACCTCGGCCAAGATCAACACCTTGGTCTCCCCTTTCGCCTCCAGGTCGGCCAAATGCAGTGGCACGCCCAGGTCCTTGCGCGCGTGATAGGCCCCGGTCAGCAACATTGCAGGCTGCGGCGCATCGTTGAGTCGTTCGGCGATTCGCCGGTCACGCTGCTGCTGAACGGCCAGCATCGCCGGCAGTTGGCTTTCCGGCAACAGACCACAGTGTCCTTCCCGTACCTGCTTGAGCAATGCCGCTTTCACTGCCGGGCTGTTGGAGCGTGTGCCGGGCAATGGCGGCGGCTGGCGATAGGCCTGACGCATCTGCTCGGGTGAAAGGTTGGCCGCCAGCAAGGGGACATGCCCCTGCAAGGCCTCCCGCACGATCGGCCCATACAATGGCCAATCCCAGCCGTCATCCCAGGCCAGAGCCTTGGGCAGGTCCTGAGGCAACTGGGCTTGCTGCTGCACGGCATCGACCTGGGACTGCTGGTCCGGTTGCAGCATCTCCATCAACAGGCTGCCCTGGGGGCGCTGGGTCTGCACGGCACGCAGCAACCATAGCTGCAGGGCATGGTGGTCAGGGTTGTCATGCTTCTCGCCCACAATCACTCGTGGCGCATCGGCCAGGCGCCGGACCAGTTGCTCAGGGCTGATCGACTGACCGCTGGTCAGGTCGCGAATCTGCCCCAACCGCGCACTGTCACGCCCTTCACTGCTTTGCCAGGCCGGTAGCGTCGGCAAGCTCGCCTGGCACCCGCCCAAGGCCAGCCCCAGACCCAGCGAAACAGCAGACAGCCATGGATGACGCATGCACAGAGCCTCCTAGCGAGTGATGATCAACGGGTGGCCACGCTCTGGGTGCTCCTGCACCAGAACATCGATGCCAAATACCGCCTTGAGCGCCCGAGGCGTCAAGACCGCCTGCGGCTCAGCAAGCGCATGACAGCGCCCCTGCTCCAGCAGCAGGATGCGATCACAGTAACGCGCCGCCAGGTTCAGGTCATGCAGGATCACCAGCACCGCCGCACCACGGTCGGCAAAGCTTCGCACAACCTGCAACGTGGTGTGCTGGTGCAGAGGGTCGAGCATCGAGGTTGGTTCGTCGAGCAGCAACGTGGCCCCCACTTCGCCTGGCCATAGCTGGGCCAGGACCCGCGCCAGGTGAACCCGCTGACGCTCGCCGCCGGACAGCGCCAGGTAGCTGCGCTCGACCAGATGCCAGGCATCCGCTGCCTGCAACGCCGCCTCGACGATCTCTCGATCACGTTGCCGGCCGGTGTCATGAGGCAGACGCCCCATGCCGACCACCTCGTCCACACGAAAGGCGAACCCCAGGCTGGACACCTGTGGCAGCACCGCCAGGCGTCGTGCCCGCGCCTGCCCTGGCCAGTCGGCCAATGCCCGCCCCTGCAACCTCACCTGGCCCTCGCTGGGCGCCAGCTCGCCGCACAGCACACCCAACAGACTGCTTTTGCCCGCACCGTTCGGACCGAGCACGCCCAGCACCTGGCCTGGCTGCAACTGAAGGTGGAGGCCGTGCAGCACCTCGTTGCTTCCCCGCCGCAAGTGCAGGCCCTCGACTGAAAGCATCAGTTGCGCCCCCGTACCAGCAAGAACAGAAAGAACGGCGCACCAATGAACGCGGTAACGATCCCAATCGGCAACTCGGCTGGGGCCAGGGCCAGGCGCGCAACCAAATCGGCAAACAACAGCAGCGCGCCGCCTGCCAGCAGCGAGGCCGGCAGCAATACCCGATGATCCGGGCCAGCCAGCAGCCGCACCCAGTGCGGCACCACCAGACCGACGAAGCCGATCAGGCCGGCTGCCGCCACCGCCGAACCTACGCCCAGCGCCGTGCAAAGCACCAGTTCGCGCTTGAGCCGCTCCACATCGACTCCCAGGTGACGGGCCTCCGATTCACCCAGCAGCAAGGCATTTAGCGCCTGCGCCCGACGCGGCAGCCAGATCGCCACGGCCAGCGTGACCAGAAGCACTGGCCATGAACGCTCGTAACTGGCGCCATTGAGGCTGCCCAGGCTCCAGAATGTCAGTGTACGCAGCGTGGCGTCATCGGCCAGATAGGTGAACAACCCCACCGCCGAGCCGCCTAAAGCGGTCATGGCGATGCCGGCCAGGAGCATGGTGGCGACATGGGTCTGGCCATCGCGCCGGCCCAGGCGATACACCAGCGCGGTCACACCGAGCCCACCGACGAATGCACAAGCCGACAGCAGGTACGGTGCCAGCGCTTCTGGCAAACCTCCAAGCCAGCTCCCCGCCACGATCGCCACTGCCGCGCCAAGCGCCGCGCCGCTCGCCACGCCCACCAGCCCCGGGTCAGCCAACGGGTTACGAAACAGCGCTTGCATGGCAACCCCGGACAGCGCCAGCACCGCTCCGACGGCAAGGCCTAGCAAGGTGCGCGGAACGCGGATCTGGCCAAGAATCATCTGCGCCTGCTCGAGGCCATCACCTCCAACGGGCAGCCCGAGCAAGCGCAGCCCCGCGCGCAGGGTATCGAACAATGGCAGGCTGACCGGCCCTAGTGCCAGCGACAGCCAGACCGCCAGCAGACACAGAAGGCCCAAACCCAGGCACACGCTGCGCGGCGCGATTCGCTGCTTCATTGAGTGGGACGTGCCTTGGCATTGGGATAGAAGCTTTCCGCCAACCCTTGCAGGGTGGCCGGCAAGCGTGGGCCAAGGCCACCCACCAACAGGGTCGGGTCCAGCGCAACCAGGCGCTGCTCACGCACCGCGCGTGATACGGCCAGTGCCGGGTTTTCCTTGAGCAATGCTTGCAAGGCCTGCTCGCCCACAAGGGCACGGTCGGAGAACACCACGACATCCGGGTCCAGCGCAGCCAACGCTTCGACGGAGAAATGCTTGTAGCCTGGGTGTTCGGCGAGGTTACGCCCACCAGCCTGACGCACTACCCAATCGCCCGCCGTGCCTTGCCCGGCAATCAACGGTTTGGCTCCCGCATGGCCGACCAGCAGCAATACGCCCGGCGCCTTCTGGCCTGCCTGGGCCTGTCTGACCCTTGCCGATAGCGCTTCCAGTTGCTGGTGGTAGCCCGCAGCCAGCTCCGAAGCCTTCTGCTGCACCCCCAACAATTTGCCCAGCTGCTTGAGGTTTTCATCCACGGCAGCCAGCTCGGCCTTGCTGGACAACAGCTCGACCTGCACACCGGCCTTGCGAATCTGCGCCAACACCGGCGGCGGCCCCATTTCCTCGGTCCCAACCAGTACATCCGGGCGCAAACTGAGAATGCCCTCGGCCGACAGCTGCCGTTGATACCCGATGCTTGGTAATGCCTTCAGCGACTCAGGATGCTGGCTGGTGGTATCGACACCAACCAGCCGCTGCTCGCCACCCAGCAGGCTGATCCATTCGCTCAGGGAGCCCCCAGCACTGACCCAGCGTTGCGGCGAGTCGGTGGCCAGGGCCTGGGTTGAAAGCACCAGGCCCACGCACAGGGCGACATGGGCAGCGATACGACGCATCATCGGATTCCTCCTGAAGGCAGGCCACGCGCCTTGTGGCGGGCGGCGGAACTGCGCACCATAGGCAGGCAGGCGCAGCGAGCGGCTGCAATTTGATAATTATTCGCATTAAAGCGTCAAGCCAGACGTTGCCACCTGGAACACCCCTGCCATGCACTTCCTTTGTACTTCCCACGGGCTGCCCGAGGGCCATAGCCGCGCCTTCAGCGTAGACGGCACCGCGGTGTTCGGCGTACGTCGCCGAGGCCAGGTGTACCTGTACCGCAACCGTTGCCCCCACCGCGGTATTGCGTTGAACTGGGCAGAGGACAGCTTTCTCGATGACAGCGCCAGCCTGATCCACTGCGCCCATCACGGCGCCCTGTTCCTGATCGAAAGTGGCGAATGCGTGGCCGGCCCCTGCGAGGGCGAGGCGTTGGAGGCCCTGGGCTGCCGTGAGGACAGCCAGGGCATCTGGCTTACCGGTTGAGCAGCACCGGCAAAGGGCGGTCGATGACGATCTGACCGGCGTCCAGGCGAGCGCCGTAGGCCAGCACTTCTACGCCATCCGCCACGGCCGCGCGCAGGGCCTGACTGTAGGCCGCATCGATCTCTTCGGCAGGGCGCACAGCGTCCACACCGGTCAGGTTGACGCAGTACAGCTGCACCGCACGAATACCTTGCCGGGCCAGGGCCGCCAATTCGCGTAAGTGCTTGGCACCGCGCTGGGTCACCGCATCGGGGAAGGCGGCGACCGAGGAGTCCGGGTAACCCAGGGTCACGCTCTTGACCTCGACATAAGCCGGGCCATCGGCGAACTCCAGGCGAAAATCCACACGGCTACGTTCTTCGCCGTACGCCACCTCGCGCTTGAGTCCGGTGAAACCTGCCAACTCACGGATGACACCTGCGTGCAACGCTTCTTCGACCAATGCATTGGCCCGACCGGTGTTCACGCAGGCCAGGCGCCCCTGAGGCGTTTCGCTGATTTCCCAGGTTCCAGGCAACTTGCGCTTGGGGTCGTTGGAGCGGCTGAACCAGACCTGACCACCTTCAAGCATGCAATTGAGCATGGAACCGGTGTTGGGGCAATGGATGGTCAGCTGCTCGCCGCTGGCCAGTTCGATATCGGCCAGAAAGCGTTTGTAGCGACGCAGCAGGCGCCCCTGTTCGAGTGCGGGTGAAAAGCGCATCAGCCTTGCCAGCTCCGCAGGCCACGGGCAATGCGCTGTACCGCCTCCTCCAGGCGCGGCAAGCTCTGGGTATAGGCAAAACGCACATGATGACCGGCCAGGTGGCGGCCAAAGTCCAGACCTGGGGTAAAGGCCAGGTGTTCGGTTTCGAGGAAATGCCGGCAAAACGCAAAGGCATCGCCGCCGAATGCGCTGATATCGGCATAAAGATAGAACGCGCCCTGAGGCTCGACGGCGATCCCGAAGCCCAGCTCGCGCAGCGCCGGCAACAGGAAATCGCGACGGCGGGCGAACTCTGCGCGGCGCTCTTCGAGAATCGACAAGGTCTCGGGCTGGAAGCATGCCAACGCGGCGTGCTGGGCCATGCTCGGTGCGCTGATATAGAGGTTCTGCGCCAGTTTCTCCAAGTCGGCCACGGCACTGGGCGGTGCCACCAGCCAACCCAGGCGCCATCCGGTCATGCCGAAATACTTGGAAAAACTATTAAGGACAAAGGCCTCATCATCGACTTCCAGCACGCTCGCAGCGTCCATGCCATAGGTGAGGCCGTGGTAGATCTCGTCCACCACCAGGTGACCATGGTGCTCACGGGTGGCCCTGGACAGGCTGGCCAACTGGTCACGGCTGAGCACCGTGCCGGTCGGGTTGGCTGGCGAAGCGACCAGGGCGCCAACGGTGTCCTTGTCCCAGTGGCGCTCGACCAGATCGGCCGTCAGTTGGTAGTTGACGTCCGGCCCCACCGGGACCAGTTGGGCGCCGCCTTCGACCAGGCGCAAGAAATGTCGATTGCAGGGGTAGCCTGGGTCGGCCAGCAACCAGTGCTTGCCGGGGTCCACCAACAGACTGCTGGCCAGCAACAGCGCGCCCGATCCGCCAGGGGTGATCAAAATGCGCTGCGGGTCGATCGTCACGCCATAACGCTGCTGGTAGAAGCCGGCGATCGCCTCGCGCAAGGCCGGCAAGCCACGGGCCGCGGTGTATCGGGTATGACCTGCCGCCAGCGCCGCCTGGCCCGCCGCGACGATGGGTGCAGCGGTGGTGAAATCTGGCTCGCCGATTTCAAGGTGGATCACATCGTGCCCAGCCGCCTGCAACTCGTTGGCCCGCGCCAGCAGTGCCATGACATGGAAGGGTTCGATGGCGCGACTGCGCGCACTGTGGGTGTGGGCCATGACCTTCTCTCAATTGGGTCTAAACTGTGGATTCTACCTCTGCGCGGCACCGAACGTACGACTTGCGCCGCTGTCAACCACTAGAATCGGGCGGGGTAGCGCACCCCCGATCTATCTGGTAAGTTCGGCGGCTCGCAGTCGCAGGGCCGGCGGGTGCCGGAGATGGAGCAGCCTGCGCATTGGATCAGATGAGTGAGAGGCGGTCTATTCATGTCCACCGTAGAAAAGCACAAAGCCCAGACCATGTACGGTGTCGAGCCCTACGTAGAAAAGCAGGGCGAAGAGTACATGGGCGAGCCCATGAAAAAGCACTTCACCAAGCTTCTCGGTGCCTGGAAACAGGAACTGATGAACAGTGTGGACCGCACCGTGGATCACATGAAGGACGAAGCTGCCAACTTCCCCGACCCGGCTGACCGCGCCAGCCAGGAAGAAGAATTCGCCCTTGAGCTGCGCAACCGCGATCGCGAGCGCAAGCTGATCAAGAAGATCGACAAGACCCTCGACAAGATCAAGGCCGACGAATACGGCTGGTGCGAATCGTGCGGCATCGAGATCGGCCTGCGTCGCCTGGAAGCCCGTCCCACCGCCGACCTGTGCTTCGATTGCAAGGAAATCGCGGAGAAGAAGGAAAAGACGGTCGGCAAAGGCTGACTCTTTTCCCATTCGAACGGGGCGCACCATGCGCCCCGTTTTCATTTTTACGACCTGTACGGCCCATGAAAGACTCCCGCTATATCGGACGTTTCGCCCCCACTCCCAGCGGCTTCCTGCACTTCGGCTCGCTGGTCGCCGCCCTCGCCTCCTGGCTCGACGCCCGCGCGGTCGATGGCCGCTGGCTGGTACGCATGGAAGACACCGACCCGCCCCGGGAAATGCCCGGGGCCCGCGACGCGATCCTGCAGACCCTAGAGCGCTACGGCCTGGAGTGGGATGGCGAAGTGGTCTACCAGAGCCAGCGCCACGACGCCTACGCCGCGGTGGTCGACCGCCTGTTCAGCATGGGCCTGGCCTACGCCTGTACCTGTTCGCGCAAGCAGCTGGAGGGCTACAACGGCATCTACCCAGGCTTTTGCCGTAACGCCGGGCATGCCCGAGAAGGCGCAGCGATCCGGCTACGGGTGCCTGAGTTGATCTACCGCTTTACAGACCGGGTGCAGGGCGAGTTCCAGCAACACCTGGGGCGTGAAGTGGGCGATTTCGTGATCCAGCGGCGTGATGGGCTGTATGCGTATCAACTGGCGGTGGTGCTGGATGATGCCTGGCAGGGTGTTACCGACATCGTGCGCGGGGCGGACCTGCTCGACAACACCCCACGCCAGTTGTACCTGCAGGAACTGCTGGGCCTTTCGCAGCCGCGTTACCTGCATATTCCGCTCATCGTGCAGCCGGATGGACACAAGCTGGGCAAGTCCTATCGCTCGCCGCCGCTGCAGGCGGAACAGGCGACGCCTTTGCTGCTGCGCGCGCTGCGGGCCTTGGGGCAGGCAGCAGACCCGGAGTTGCGGCTGGCAACACCGGCTGAAGTCCTTGCGGTAGCCCGCAAGCAGTGGCGGCCAGAGGCGATTGCCCGGCAGGCCACTGTTGCAGAGGCAGACTTGCACTGACGCAGGCCCGGCCTCTCGAAAACAAAAGCCCAATAAATTCAAACTCTTGGCGAACCCCATGGATTCCCGCTAGCATCGCCCCAGCCATTTGCGCCAATAATAAGTCCAAGCCCGCAGCGCCCAACCATCGAGGCCAGCATGTACATCTATCGTTTGGTCCTGCTTCTGGTCGTGGGGATCTACCTGTTCTCCCCGGCCATCATGGACTGGTGGATCGAACCGACCGGAGCCTGGTACCGCCCCTACCTGCTCTGGCTGATCCTGATCGTCGTCACCTTCATCCTGCAGAGCCAACGAGATGCCGATGAGCTTTAGCCTGACCCAGATGATCCTGATCAGCGCCGCGTACCTTCTGGTGCTGTTCGGCGTGGCCTGGATCAGCGAGCGAGGGCTGATTCCCCGCTCCATCATCCGTCACCCCCTGACCTACACGCTGTCGCTGGGGGTATACGCCAGCGCGTGGGCCTTCTATGGGTCGGTTGGCCTGGCCTACCAGTATGGCTATGGCTTCCTGGCGTGTTACCTGGGGGTCTCAGGCGCGTTCCTGCTCGCGCCGGTGCTGCTCTACCCGATCCTGAAGATCACCCGGACCTACCAGCTTTCCTCGCTGGCAGACCTGCTGGCGTTTCGCTTTCGCAGCACCTGGGCCGGTGCGCTGACGACGGTGATCATGCTGATCGGCGTGTTGCCGTTGCTGGCCCTGCAGATCCAGGCGGTCGCAGACTCGATCAGCATTCTCACCGGAGAACCGGTCAAGGCGCGGGTGGCGTTCGCCTTCTGCGTGCTGATTATCCTGTTCACCATTTTCTTTGGCTCACGTCATATCGCCACGCGCGAAAAACACGAAGGTCTGGTCTTCGCCATCGCCTTCGAATCGGTGATCAAACTGCTGGCCCTGGGCGGTATCGGACTGTATGCCCTGTATGGCGTGTTCGGCGGCCCTCACCAGCTAGAGGTGTGGCTGCTGCAGAACCAGACCGCCCTGGCGGCGTTGCATACCCCGCTGCAGGAAGGGCCATGGCGCACCCTGCTGCTGGTGTTCTTCGCCTCGGCTATCGTCATGCCACACATGTACCACATGGCCTTCACCGAGAACCTCAACCCGCGCTCGCTGGTCAGCGCCAGCTGGGGCCTGCCACTGTTCCTGCTGTTGATGAGCCTGGCGGTGCCCCTGGTGCTCTGGGCCGGCTTGCGCCTGGGCGCCAGCACCAACCCCGAGTATTTCACCCTGGGCCTGGGAATAGCTGCCGGCAATCCGGCTCTGGCCTTGCTCGCCTACGTCGGCGGGTTGTCGGCCGCCAGCGGACTGATCATCGTCACCACCCTGGCGCTATCGGGCATGGCGCTCAACCATCTTGTGCTGCCGCTGTACCAGCCCCCCGCCGAGGGCAACATCTACCGCTGGCTGAAATGGACCCGACGCGCACTGATCGTCGCCATCATCACCGCCGGCTTCATGTTCTACCTCACCCAGAACAACCACCAAAGCCTTGCCAATCTCGGCATCGTCGCCTTCGTTGCCACCTTGCAGTTCCTGCCCGGCGTGCTGTCGGTGCTGTACTGGCCGACCGCCAACCGCCGTGGCTTCATCGCCGGCCTGCTGGCGGGCACCCTGGTGTGGATGGTAACGATGCTGTTGCCGTTGCTGGGCAACCTGCAGGGCTTCTACATTCCGCTGCTGGACATGATCTACGTGCTGGACGACACCAGCTGGCACATGGCGGCCATTGCCTCGCTGGCGGCCAACGTGCTGTTGTTCACCCTGATCTCGCTGTTCACCAACGCCAGCACCGAAGAAGCCAGCGCCGCCGAGGCCTGCGCGGTGGACAACGTACGCCGCCCGCAACGTCGTGAGCTGCATGCCGCCTCGCCCCAGGAGTTCGCCACCCAGCTGGCCAAGCCATTGGGCGCCAAGGCTGCGCAGAAGGAAGTCGAGCAGGCGCTACGCGATCTCTACCTGCCCTTCGACGAGCGCCGTCCCTACGCCCTGCGCCGCCTGCGCGACCGCATCGAGGCGAACTTGTCCGGCCTGATGGGGCCAAGCGTTGCCCAGGACATGGTCGAGACCTTCTTGCCCTACAAGTCCGGCAACGAGAACTATGTCACCGAAGACATCCACTTCATCGAAAGCCGTCTGGAAGACTACCACTCGCGCCTGACCGGCCTGGCCGCCGAGCTCGATGCCCTGCGCCGTTACCACCGCCAGACCCTGCAAGAGCTGCCCATGGGCGTATGCTCGCTGGCCAAGGACCAGGAAATCCTGATGTGGAACAAGGCCATGGAAGAACTCACCGGCATTGCCGCCAAGCACGTGGTGGGCTCGCGCCTGGTCACCATCAGCGAACCCTGGCGCGGCCTGTTGCAAGGCTTCATCAATGTGCCCGACGAGCACCTGCACAAGCAGCGCCTGGCCCTGGACGGTCAACCCCGCTGGCTGAACCTGCACAAGGCGGCCATCGACGAGCCACTGGCACCAGGCAACAGCGGCCTGGTGCTGCTGGTCGAGGACCTCACCGAGACCCAGGCCCTGGAAGACAAACTGGTGCATTCCGAACGCCTGGCCAGCATTGGCCGTCTGGCCGCCGGTGTAGCCCACGAGATCGGCAACCCGATCACCGGCATCGCCTGCCTGGCGCAGAACCTGCGTGAAGAGCGCGAGGGTGACGGCGAGATCATCGAGCTGTCCAGCCAGATCCTGGAGCAGACCAAGCGAGTGTCGCGCATCGTCCAGTCGCTGATGAGCTTCGCCCACGCCGGCGGCAGCCACCAGAACAGCGAAGAGCCGGTGTGCCTGGCAGAGGTGGCCCAGGACGCCATTGGTCTGCTGGCGTTGAACCGGCGCAACTTCGAAGTACAGTTCTTCAACCTCTGCGACCCCGACCACTGGGCCGAGGGCGACCCGCAGCGACTGGCTCAGGTGCTGATCAACCTGCTCTCCAACGCCCGCGATGCCTCGCCACCTGGCAGCGCCGTTCGTGTGCGCAGCGAGGCCAACGAGCACACGGTCGACCTGATCGTGGAGGATGAAGGCAGCGGCATTCCCAAGAACATCATGGACCGCCTGTTCGAACCGTTCTTCACCACCAAGGACCCTGGCGAGGGAACCGGACTGGGGCTCGCTCTGGTCTATTCCATCGTGGAGGAGCATTATGGGCAAATCACCATCGACAGCCCGGCCGACATCGAACGGCAACGTGGCACCCGGATCCGCGTGACCCTGCCCCGGCATGTCGTAGCGACGTCCCCTGAAATTCGAGACCGTCGAGAGAATTGAATCAATGCCGCACATTCTGATCGTCGAAGACGAAACCATCATCCGCTCGGCCCTGCGTCGTCTGCTGGAGCGGAACCAGTACCAGGTCAGCGAAGCCGGCTCGGTACAGGAAGCACAGGAACGCTTCAGCATTGCCACCTTCGACCTGATCGTCAGCGACCTGCGCCTGCCCGGTGCACCCGGTACCGAGCTGATCAAGCTCGGCCAGGGCACACCGGTGCTGATCATGACCAGCTATGCCAGCCTGCGCTCGGCAGTAGATTCGATGAAAATGGGCGCGGTGGACTACATCGCCAAACCGTTCGACCACGACGAGATGCTCCAGGCCGTCGCGCGCATTCTGCGTGACCGGCAGAACGCACCTGTCGTGGCCCCAGTCACCGCCGAACCGCGCCCCAATGGCAAGGCACCGCTGGCCGACAAAGGCAGCATGGCACCGGCCAATGGTGAAATCGGCATCATCGGGTCCTGCCCGCCGATGCAGGACATGTTCAGCAAGATCCGCAAGGTCGCGCCCACCGATTCCAACGTACTTATCCAGGGCGAGTCGGGCACCGGCAAGGAGCTGGTCGCTCGCGCCTTGCACAATCTGTCGCGCCGCGCCAAGGCACCGATGATTTCGGTCAACTGCGCGGCCATTCCCGAGACCCTGATCGAATCCGAACTGTTCGGCCACGAAAAAGGCGCCTTCACCGGTGCCAGCGCGGGGCGTGCGGGGTTGGTGGAAGCAGCCGACGGCGGCACCCTGTTCCTCGACGAGATCGGCGAACTGCCGCTGGAGGCCCAGGCACGCCTGCTGCGTGTGCTGCAGGAAGGCGAGATTCGCCGGGTGGGTTCGGTTCAGTCGCAGAAAGTTGATGTGCGGCTGATCGCTGCAACGCACCGGGACCTGAAGAACCTGGCCAAGGCCGGGCAATTCCGTGAAGACCTGTATTACCGCCTGCATGTCATTGCCCTGAAATTGCCGGCCCTGCGTGAGCGCGGCAGTGACGTCAACGAAATCGCCAACGCCTTCCTGGCTCGCCAGAGTGCGCGCATTGGCCGTGACGACCTGCGTTTCTCGGCAGAGGCCGAGCAAGCGATCCGTCACTACAGCTGGCCAGGTAACGTGCGCGAGCTGGAGAACGCCGTGGAGCGTGCAGTCATTCTGAGCGAAAGCCCGGAAATTTCTGCCGAACTGCTGGGCATCGATATCGAGTTGAGCGACCTGGACGACGATATTCTCGACGACACCCCGATCATCGCGGGTAGCAACGCCAACAATGCCAGCCATGAGCCCACCGAGGACCTGTCACTGGAGGACTATTTCCAGCACTTCGTCCTCGAGCACCAGGACCACATGACCGAAACCGAGCTTGCGCGCAAGCTGGGCGTAAGCCGCAAGTGCCTGTGGGAGCGCCGCCAGCGCCTGGGCATTCCTCGTCGCAAGAGCAACGCCACCAGCGATAATTGAGGCTGGGGACGGCGCGCTGCCAGATTTTCGGGGGCCTGTGAGATCGAGCGCCGCCTGCGCGGCGCATCGCGAGCAAAGCTCGCTCCTACAGGTCGCGCGCCCATCCCGCAGGGATGATTGGCCCGAAACAAACGTAGGAGCGAGCCTTGCTCGCGATGCGCCGCGCAGGCGGCGCTCGGTCCCACAGGCGCCAAACCTGCTACGTCAGGCCCTTGCGGACTGTAAACCTCCCAGGTAACACCTCCCCCGAGCTTGCGCGCAAGCTGGGCGTAAGCCGCAAGTGCCTGTGGGAGCGCCACCAGCGCCTGGGCATTCCTCGTCGCAAGAGCAACGCCACCAGCGATAGTTGAGGCTGGGGACGGCGCGCTGCCAGATTTTCAGGGACCTGTGAGATCGAGCGCCGCCTGCGCGGCGCATCGCGAGCAAAGCTCGCTCCTACAGGTCGCGCGCCCATCCCGCAGGGATGATTGGCCCGAAACAAACGTAGGAGCGAGCCTTGCTCGCGATGCGCCGCGCAGGCGGCGCTCGGTCCCACAGGCGCCAAACCTGCTACGTCAGGCCCTTGCGGACTGTAAACCTCCCAGGTAACACCTCCCCCGAGCTTGCGCGCAAGCTGGGCGTAAGCCGCAAGTGCCTGTGGGAGCGCCACCAGCGCCTGGGCATTCCTCGTCGCAAGAGCAACGCCACCAGCGATAGTTGAGGCTGGGGACGGCGCGCTGCCAGATTTTCAGGGACCTGTGAGATCGAGCGCCGCCTGCGCGGCGCATCGCGAGCAAAGCTCGCTCCTACAGGTCGCGCGCCCATCCCGCAGGGATGATTGGCCCGAAACAAACGTAGGAGCGAGCCTTGCTCGCGATGCGCCGCGCAGGCGGCGCTCGGTCCCACAGGCGCCAAACCTGCTACGTCAGGCCCTTGCGGACTGTAAACCTCCCAGGTAACACCTCCCCCGAGCTTGCGCGCAAGCTGGGCGTAAGCCGCAAGTGCCTGTGGGAGCGCCACCAGCGCCTGGGCATTCCTCGTCGCAAGAGCAACGCCACCAGCGATAGTTGAGGCTGGGGACGGCGCGCTGCCAGATTTTCAGGGACCTGTGAGATCGAGCGCCGCCTGCGCGGCGCATCGCGAGCAAAGCTCGCTCCTACAGGTCGCGCGCCCATCCCGCAGGGATGATTGGCCCGAAACAAACGTAGGAGCGAGCCTTGCTCGCGATGCGCCGCGCAGGCGGCGCTCGGTCCCACAGGCGCCAAACCTGCTACGTCAGGCCCTTGCGGACTGTAAACCTCCCAGGTAACACCTCCCCACCCCAACAATCTGTTACCCAGGCTCTCCCCGCGTAACAGTTCCCGAGGTGTACGGTAACGAAATTTCTACATTTCCCGCCCGCCCGCTTCCGCTAAATCTCTCCAAGCTCTTGATTTTATTGTGTTTTCAAAAGTTGGCACGGCACCTGCTATATCTTTGGCACAAGAACAATAACAAGCACTGCAACTCAGAATAAGAACAAGACGAAACGGCTCACGCACAATAAAAACAAGACGGCGGAGGCGCAGCTAACTGATTCTTTTGGAGAGGATGCGTGTTTGGGGCTTGCCCCACGACCAGGCAGAGAACAACAAAAACTGCACTAAAAAGCAGCGCCTGAACTGGTTGGATCGATAGATCAACGTGACATCAGCGACCAAAGCAATCCGTTTGCTCTTAACCCCTGGATTGGGGGTCGTCCACAAGCTTTGAGATTTGTGGACAGGGCACTCAACAAAAACAAGAAGCCCAGCAGAAGAACAATAAGAGCACGCAACGACTTCTTGGGGAGCTTAGGCTCCCCTTGTCGTTTCTCTCCTTCCAGCAGGCTTCCTGCGACCGCCTACACCATTCCCCGAGTAAATGCTAGAATCCCCGCCCATCATGCGGCCATTCTCCTATTCTTGGCCGAACATTCCTTCAAACAGTGCATCCCATGCTGAAGAAGCTGTTCCAGTCGTTCCGCCCGCCCGTACCGGGCCAGCACCACAGACGCACCACGCCTGAGGTGATCAACAAGAGCCAACACTCGCTGCAACGCCACCAGTTCAGCCGCCACGCGGTGAATATCGTCGAGCGGCTGCAAAGTGCTGGTTACCAGGCATACCTGGTCGGTGGCTGTGTCCGCGACCTGATGCTGGGCATCACGCCGAAAGACTTCGACGTCGCCACCAGTGCCACCCCCGAGCAGGTCCGCGCCGAGTTCCGCAATGCGCGCATCATTGGCCGCCGCTTCAAGCTGGTCCATGTGCATTTCGGCCGTGAGATCATCGAAGTCGCCACTTTCCGTGCGCCTCACTCCGAAGAAGACCAGGGCGACAGCCACCGTTCGTCACACAATGCCAGTGGCCGCATTCTGCGCGACAACGTCTACGGCACGCTGGAGGAAGACGCCCAACGCCGCGACTTCACCATCAACGCCCTTTACTACGACCCGGTCAGCGAGCGCATCCTCGATTACGCCAACGGTGTGCACGATGTCCGCAACCGCCTGCTGCGCCTGATCGGCGACCCAACCCACCGCTACCAGGAAGACCCGGTGCGGATGCTGCGCGCTGTGCGTTTCGCCGCCAAGCTCGACTTCGGTATCGAGAAACACACCTACCAGCCCATTCGTGAACTGGCTCCGCTGCTGCGTGACATCCCGCCAGCCCGCCTGTTCGAGGAAACCCTCAAGCTGTTCCTCTCCGGCCAAGGCGCGATCGCCTTCGAGATGCTGGTCGACCTGCACTTGTTCGACCCCTTGTTCCCGGCCAGTGCCCATGCCCTGGAAGAGCGGCCGACCTACACCCACACCCTGATCAGCCAGGCGCTGAACAACACCGACCTGCGCGTCAAGCAAGGCAAGCCGGTAACACCGGCCTTCCTGTTCGCCGCCTTGCTCTGGCCAGCGCTGCCAAGCCGCGTCCTGCACCTGCAGAACCAGGGTGTACCGCCGATTCCGGCCATGAACGGCGCAGCCCACGACCTGATCGCCGAGCAATGCGCACGCATCGCCATCCCGAAGCGCTTCACGCTGCCGATCCGCGAAATCTGGGACATGCAGGAGCGCCTGCCGCGCCGCAGCGGCAAACGTGCCGACCTACTGCTGGACAATCCGCGCTTCCGTGCCGGTTACGACTTCCTGCTGCTGCGTGAAAGCGCCGGTGAAGACACCGACGACCTCGGCCAGTGGTGGACCGACTACCAGGACGCCAACGACAGCGAACGCCGCGAGATGATCCGCGAGCTGGGCAGCCGTGACGATGGCGCCGGTGCCGGCCCGCGCAAACGCAAACGCAGTGGCAGCAAGCGCAAGCGTGGCGGTGACGAGGCCTTCGATTGAACACGCGCGCCTACATCGGCCTGGGGAGCAACCTGGACCAGCCTGCCGAGCAACTGCGCAGTGCCTTGCAGTCGCTCGACCAGGTCGAAGGCTCCCACCTGGTCGCCGCATCCGCCTTGTATACCAGCGACTCGCTGCTGCCAGGCCAACCGCGTTACACCAATGCCGTAGCCGCCCTCGACACATCGCTTGAACCGCTGGCGCTGCTCGATGCCCTGCAAGCCATCGAAAATGACCAGGGGCGTGTGCGCAAGGAGCGCTGGGGCCCGCGCACGCTCGACCTGGACATCTTGCTGTTCGGCGACCAGGTGCTCGACGTACCGCGCCTGAAAGTCCCGCACTACCACATGCATGCACGGCCCTTCGTGCTGTACCCGCTTGCCGAACTGGTACCCGCGGACTTCCGCCTGGCCGATGGCCGCGCCCTCGCGCAGTTGCTCGCAGACTGCCCGTTCGTCGGGCTGGAACGCCTGTAATCCGGGCGTTCCAGACCAAGGTAACGCCAGTAACACCCGAATCGTAACAATGCGGTAACAGGGTGATTGACTTCCCCCACCTCGCTCACGACTATAGGCGTCCCGTGTGGCACCAAAGTGCCGCATACCCGTATCTAGGCCCGGACGGACCTGTGCCCGAACATCACAAGCGATGATGTGCCGCTCCGGAAGATGACTCAACGTGTTGGTCGCAGTCGTTTTTCAAAGCGCCTGAACGAGGATTTTCCTAAATGCCTGAAGTAACCCTGACCACCCTCCATGGCCTGAAGGCCAAGGGTGAAAAAATCACCATGCTGACCTGCTACGACGCCACCTTCGCCAAGGCGGCCAGCCAAGCCGGTGTCGAAGTGTTGCTGGTGGGCGACTCCCTGGGGATGGTCCTGCAAGGCCATGACAGCACGCTGCCTGTCACCACCGACGAAATGGCTTACCACACTGCCTGCGTCAAACGCGGCAACGATGGCGCCCTGATCCTGGCCGACCTGCCGTTCATGGCCCACGCCACGCCAGAGCAAGCCTTCACCAACTGCGCGACCCTGATGCGTGCCGGCGCTCACATGATCAAGATCGAAGGTGCAGCCTGGCTGGCCGAGACCATTCGACTGCTCGCCGACCGTGGCGTACCTGTGTGCGCGCACATGGGCCTGACCCCGCAAACCGTCAACGTGCTGGGCGGCTATAAGGTACAGGGTCGCCAGGAAGCCCAGGCGCGGCAAATGCGTGCCGATGCCATTGCCCTGGAGCAGGCCGGAGCGGCCATGTTGCTGCTCGAGTGCGTGCCCAGTGAACTGGCAGCTGAGATCACCCAGGCGGTCAGCATCCCGGTGATCGGCATCGGTGCGGGAAATGCTACCGACGGCCAAGTGCTGGTTTTGCATGACATGCTCGGCTTGTCCCTGAGCGGTCGCGTACCGAAGTTCGTGAAGAACTTCATGTCCGGCCAGCCAGACATCCAGAGCGCCCTTGCCGCCTACGTTCAGGCCGTCAAAGAGGTCAGCTTCCCAGGTAGCGAACACGGGTTCAGCGCATGAATACAGTCAAGACCGTCCGGGAACTGCGTGCCGCCGTCGCGCGCGCGCGCAGCGAGGGCAAACGCATCGGCTTCGTGCCCACCATGGGCAACCTGCACAGCGGCCACGCCGCACTGGTGACCAAGGCGGCTCAACGAGCCGACTTCGTGGTTGCCAGCATCTTCGTCAACCCGCTGCAGTTCGGCGCCAACGAAGACCTCGACAAATACCCTCGCACCCTGGCTGCCGACCAGGAACGCCTGCTCGAGGCCGGTTGCAACCTACTGTTCGCCCCGACGGTCGAGGAAATGTACCCCGACGGCATGAGCGTGCAGACCCGCGTCAGCGTGCCGAACCTCTCCGAAGGCCTGTGCGGTGCCAGCCGACCGGGACACTTCGAGGGTGTGGCCACGGTGGTCAACAAGCTGTTCAACATGGTCCAGCCCGACCTCGCCGTTTTTGGCGAGAAGGACTACCAGCAACTGGCAGTTATCCGGGCGATGGTGCGTGACCTCAACATGCCGATTCAAATCATCGGCGAGCCGACCGTACGTGCCGAGGATGGGCTGGCGTTGTCATCGCGCAATGGCTACCTCACGCCCGAGCAGCGCGCTGTCGCGCCGGTGCTGTATCGCACCCTGAAACACATCAGCGAACAGATTACCCGTGGCCAAGTCGACTTCCCCGCACTGGTCGAGGAAGGCAAGGCACAGTTGAACGCCGCCGGCCTGCGCCCGGATTACCTCGAAGTGCGCCACGCCGTGAACCTGCAACCGGCCACCTTTGGTGACCGTGACCTGGTGATTCTGGCTGCGGCTTACCTGGGTAACACCCGGTTGATCGACAACCTGTATCTGCACCTGGACGAAAAAACCGCGTAAGCCTGCTGCGATTGGGTGTGGAAGCGGCGTTGTGTCGCGATAGGGCTGCCCGGCAGCCCCCCACCCTCTGATGCAGGGACGCTGGAATCCGGGGCTGCTACACAGCCCTACCGCGACACACGGCCGCTCCTAAAGGGATCGCGGCACGCCTAAATTCCCCTTCTCGCCCCATTCCCTGCGCCGGGCCATTGCCTATAATGATGGCCAGCCTGAACCCGGCAATCACTGCCCTGTCCAAGGCAACACCACGCACCAAGGAACCCTCCGCAATGGCGTATTACCGTACACCCCACGATGTTACGGCCCTGCCCGCCTGGCAGGCACTCCAGCAACACCGCGACGCCATGCAAGGCTTCAGCATGCGCGAAGCCTTCGCCAGCGATGCCAAGCGCTTCGACCAGTTCTCCCTGAGCAGCTGCGGCCTGTTCCTCGATTATTCCAAGAACCTGATCACCGAGCAGACCCGTGACCTGCTGGTAGGCCTGGCCAATGAGGTCGGCCTGCAGGATGCGATCAAGTCGATGTTCAGCGGCGAGATCATCAACGCTTCCGAAGGACGCCCGGTGCTCCACACCGCCCTGCGTCGTCCGGTCGGCGACAAACTCAGCGTCAACGGCGTCAACGTGATGCCGGAAGTGCACAAGGTACTGAACCAGATCACCGAGCTGGTCGGCCGCATTCATGATGGCCTGTGGCGGGGCTACAGCGAGAAACCGATCACCGACGTGGTGAACATCGGCATCGGCGGCTCGTTCCTCGGCCCAGAGCTGGTCTCCGAAGCCCTGCTGCCCTATGCCCAGCGCGGTGTGCGTTGCCATTACCTGGCAAACATCGACGGCAGCGAATTCCATGAGTTGTCGGCCAACCTGCGCGCCGAGACGACCCTGTTCATCGTTTCGTCGAAGTCGTTCAACACCCTCGAGACGCTGAAGAACGCCATGGCCGCACGTACCTGGTACCTCGCCCAGGGCGGCTCCGAAGCCGAGCTGTACCGCCACTTCATCGCTGTCTCCAGCAACAAGGCCGCCGCCGTGGCCTTCGGCATCCGCGAAGAGAACATCTTCCCGATGTGGGACTGGGTTGGCGGGCGTTACTCGCTGTGGTCGGCCATCGGCCTGCCGATCGCCCTGGCCATCGGCATGGCCAACTTCAAGGAACTGCTGTCGGGTGCCTACACCATGGACCAGCACTTCCAGACCGCGCCGTTCGACAAGAACATGCCCGTGCTGCTGGCCCTGCTAGGTGTGTGGTACGGCAACTTCTGGGGGGCATCGAGCCACGCGATCCTGCCGTACGACCACTACCTGCGCAACATCACCAAGCACCTGCAGCAGTTGGACATGGAATCCAACGGCAAGAGCGTGTTGCAGGACGGCAGTCCAGTGAAGACCGATACCGGCCCGGTAATCTGGGGCGGCGTTGGCTGCAACGGCCAGCATGCCTACCACCAGTTGCTGCACCAAGGCACCCAGCTGATCCCGGCGGACTTCATCGTACCGGTGGTGAGCTTCAACCCCGTGGCGGACCACCACCAGTGGCTGTACGCCAACTGCCTGTCGCAGAGCCAGGCACTGATGCTGGGCAAAACCCGAGAGGAAGCCGAGGCGGAACTGCGCCAGAAAGGCCTGAACGAGGCCGATATCGAGAAGCTCGCCCCGCACAAGGTGATTCCGGGCAACCGGCCGAGCAACACCCTGGTGGTCGAACGCATCAGCCCGCGCCGCCTGGGCGCCCTGGTGGCCATGTATGAACACAAGGTCTTCGTGCAAAGCGTGATCTGGGGCATCAATGCCTTCGACCAGTGGGGCGTGGAGCTGGGCAAAGAGCTCGGCAAGGGCGTCTACCAACGCTTGGTCGGCAGCCTGGAAGACAGCGCCGAGGACGGCTCGACGCAAGGCCTGATCAACTACTTCCGCGGCCGTCACCGCGGCTGATTCCGCGCCGACACCGGCTTGCTCGCGGGTGAACCCGCCTCTCCAGGTACTGCGCACGCCGTGAAGCGGCGCAGTACCCCTGGGTTCCTCCGCGAAGGGTCGGCACCGGTTGAACACCCCTCCAGCTACACTGTCCTATCGAATAGCCGAAGCAGTCCATCGCCCCGACAAGAGCAGGACAACCCGCCATGTTCGATATCCGCGATTTTCCCCAGGCGCTCGCCGTCAGCCAATCTGCCGCCATAACCCCCGACGACTACCGTCGCCTCTACCGTCAATCGGTCGAAGACCCCGACACCTTCTGGGCCGAACAGGCCAAACGCCTGGACTGGATCAAACCCTGGTCAAGCGTGCAGCAGTGCGACATGAAAAGTGGCAAGGCGCGCTGGTTCGACGGCGCCCAACTGAACGTGAGCTACAACTGCATCGACCGCCACCTGGCCAAACGGGGCGAGCAAACCGCCCTGCTCTGGGAGGGCGATGACCCTGGCGAGTCCAAGGCCATCACCTACCGAGCGCTGCACCGCCAGGTCTGCCGCCTGGCCAATGCCCTGAAAGCGCGGGGCGTGAAGAAAGGCGATCGGGTCTGCATCTACATGCCGATGGTCCCGGAGGCCGCCTATGCCATGCTCGCCTGCACACGCATCGGCGCCATCCATTCAGTGGTGTTCGGTGGTTTTTCCCCTGATGCGTTGCGCGACCGTATCCTCGATGCCGACTGCCGCACGGTGATTACCGCCGACGAAGGTATCCGCGGCGGCAAACGCATCCCGCTGAAACAGAACGTCGACAAAGCCCTGGCCAGTTGCCCCAATGTCAGCAGCGTATTCGTCGTGCGTCGCACCGGCAGCGAAGTGGCCTGGATCAACCAGCGCGACCTCTGGTACCACGAGGCGACCGAACAGGCCGGCGACGACTGCCCGCCAGAGGCCATGGAAGCGGAGGACCCGCTGTTCATCCTGTACACCTCCGGCAGCACCGGCAAACCCAAGGGAGTCCTGCACACCACCGCAGGCTACTTGCTGCAGGCCACCCTCACCTTCAAGGTGGTGTTCGACTACCGCGAGGGCGAGGTGTTCTGGTGCACCGCCGATGTCGGCTGGGTCACCGGCCACAGCTACATCGTCTACGGCCCGCTGGCCAACGGCGCCATCTCGCTGATGTTCGAAGGCGTGCCCAACTATCCGGACACTTCACGCTTCTGGCAGGTCGTGGATAAACACAAGGTGAATATCTTCTACACCGCCCCCACCGCCCTGCGGGCGCTGATGCGTGAAGGCTCCGGGCCGCTGCAGAGCACCTCGCGTCAAAGCCTGAGGCTGCTGGGCAGCGTTGGCGAGCCGATCAACCCGGAAGCCTGGGAATGGTATTTCGAGGCAGTCGGGCAGAAACGCTGCCCCATCGTCGACACCTGGTGGCAGACCGAAACCGGCGGCATCATGATCACACCCCTGCCCGGCGCGCAGAAGCTCAAGCCAGGCTGCGCCACGCAACCGATGTTCGGCGTGCAACCGGTGCTGCTGGATGACAAAGGCAAGCTCATCGAAGGGCCCGGGGCTGGCATTCTGGCCATCAAGGCCAGCTGGCCGGGGCAGATCCGCAGTGTCTATGGCGACCACCAGCGTATGGTCGACACCTATTTCAAACCCATGCCAGGCTACTACTTCACCGGCGACGGTGCTCGGCGCGATGCCGAGGGTGACTACTGGATCACCGGTCGCATCGACGATGTAATCAACGTTTCCGGCCACCGCATCGGCACCGCCGAAGTGGAAAGTGCACTGGTGCTGCATGACAGCGTCGCCGAGGCGGCCGTTGTCGGCTACCCGCACGATCTGAAGGGCCAAGGGGTATATGCCTTCGTCACGCCCATGAACGGTGTCACCCCGGACGATGAGCTCAAGAAAGCGCTGCTCGATCTGGTTAGCAAGGAAATCGGCAGTTTCGCCAAACCCGAGCTGATCCAATGGGCCCCCGCACTGCCCAAGACCCGCTCGGGCAAGATCATGCGGCGTATACTGCGCAAAATCGCCTGCAATGAACTGGAGAACCTGGGCGATACCTCGACCCTGGCTGACCCAAGCGTGGTCCAGGGGTTGATCGACACACGCCTCAACAAATAACCGGCGGCCTGGGTTCATGGCCGCCCTGAAGACAGGTCGCCATGGAAACCCTACGTCGCCGCATCGAAACCCAGGTCATGAGCCTCACCGGGCTGGCGCTGGGCCAGCTCGACCTGGAGTCGCCCAAGGGCGACCCGGGCCTGTTCGGCCCGCACAGCATCAGCTGGCGCGTGCATGGCGATTTTCCCAGCATGCTGGTCGGTGGTATCAGCGCGCTGATGCTCCAATTGCTGCACCCGCTGGCACTGGCAGGGGTGTGGGATCATTCCAACTTCCGCCACGACCTGCTTGGCCGCCTGCGCCGCACCAGCCAGTTCATCTCAGGCACCACCTTCGGCTCCACCCGCGATGCCGAATGGCTGATCGAGAAAGTGCGCACCATTCACCTCAAGGTGACCGGCGTCGCACCCGACGGCCGTCCGTATTCCGCCAGCGATCCCGACCTGCTGACCTGGGTGCACGTTGCCGAGGTCAGCAGTTTCCTGGCCGCCCACTTGCGCTACCGCAATCCGCAACTGTCTCTTGCCGACCAGGATGCCTACTACGACGAGATCGCCCTGATCGCCGAACGCCTGGGCGCCCACGATGTGCCGCGCTCACGCCAACAGGTCGAGGATTATCTGCAGCGCATGCGCCCACACCTGCAATGTGATGCCCGTAGCCTGGAAGTGGTAGAGATCCTGCTCAACGCCCCTGCCCCCAGCCGACTGGCCGAGCCGATCGGCAAGCTGATGCTGCAGGCAGGCATCGACCTGTTGCCGGAATGGGCGCAAGCCATGCTGGGCCTTGAGCAAGGCCCTTTACAGCGGCGCATGATCCGCTTGGGAATCGAACGCACGGCCCCCGTGTTGCGCTGGGCCATGCGCAATGGCTCCGCCCACCGGGCCAAACGGCGCATGGGCATTGAGTGAGGTCAAATGGTCGCCGCTGCGGAACCGATTTAACGTGCCATACTCCAACGACCCCTGCTTAGACAGACGAAGCGACACATGTACAAAGGATTGACTCGCGCCCTCGGCGCACTGCTGGCCCTCGTTGCCCTCTACAGCCTGCTCGGCTTCCTTATCCTCCCTGGCGTCGCCCTGCGCATCGCCAACCAGCAGTTGGCCCAATACGCCACGCTACCTGCGCACCTGCAACGTATCGAACTCAACCCCTTCAGCCTCGAACTGACGCTATGGGGCTTGCAGTTGGGTGAGCCTGGCAAGGAGCAGGTCGGCTTCGAGCGGCTGTACGCCAACCTGTCGCTGGACAGCCTGTGGAAAGGCGCACTGCACTTGGATGCGGTCGAGCTCGACAAGCCGCGCAGCGAACTGCTGTTCGCCAAGGACGGCACGCTCAACCTGACCCAGCTGTTCAAGCTGCCGCCCAGTGAGCCCAAGCCCGAGGAGCCACCGAGCGATCCGTTCCCCCTGCGCATCGGCAGCATCAAGCTCAAGGACGGCTACCTGCACTTCAAGGACGACCGCCCCAGCGAGCCGATCGAGTTCCTCTACGACGCGATGAATCTGGAGCTGAAAAACCTCAGCACCCTGCCAGATGACAACGCCGACATGACCCTGGTGGCCGCGGGTCCCAACGGCGGGCGCATCGACTGGAACGGCACGTTCAGCCTGTCGCCGATCGCCTCGGAAGGCACCCTGAAGGTCACCGACGGCAAAATGAAAGTGTTCTGGCCTTATGTACGCGATGCCGTACCGCTGGTGCTGGAAGACGGCGTGATCAACCTCGACACCCACTACACTCTCAACCTGTCCAAAGAAACACAGCTGTTGCTCGACAAGACCTCCGTGCGGGTCGCGCCCTTCGCCATCAAGGCGCCGGATGGCCGTCAGCTGGCGCGCCTGGCCAGCCTGGAAGTCAGTGATACGTCGATCGACCTGGCCAAGCAGTTGGTCACCGTCGGCAAGGTCCGCAGCGAACAGCTCGAAACCTGGGCAGCACGCGAGAAAGACGGCCAGCTCGATTGGCAGAAGCTGTTTGCCAGCCAGCCGGCCAAGGCCACCCCACAGGAGAAAGCCGAGCCCGCCGCCGCCGAGCCTACACCCGAAGAAAAAGCCACCAAGGAGCCGGCCAAGCCCTGGCAGGTGCTGCTCAAGGACGTGCAGCTGCGCAACTACAGGGTGCACCTGGCCGACCGCAGCCAGCCGGAGCCCGTGGCACTGGACGTCGGCCCCCTGAACCTGGACTTGCAGGGCTTCGACAGCCTCAACCAATCACCCTTCACCCTGAAGCTCGACACGGGCGTCGGTAAACAGGGCAAGCTGCAAGCGGCAGGTCAGGTGAACCTGGCACCGGTCAGCGCCAAGCTCGATGTCAGCACCCGGGACATCGACTTGCGTGTCGCCCAGTCCTACATCAGCCCGTTCATCCGCCTGGAGCTGCGCAGCGGCATGCTGGGCAGCGACCTGAAGGTCGACCTCAAGAGCACCGAGCCACTGGCCTTCACGGTCGCCGGCAAAGCGCAGGTCAGCCAATTGCACACCCTGGATACCATCAAGAACCGCGATTTCGTGAAATGGCAGCAGGTCAACGTTGACGGTCTCTCGTACGTGCACGGCGACGCCCTGGCCATCGACAAGGTGACCCTGCTGCAGCCCTATGCCCGCTTCATCATCAACGAAGACCGCACCACCAATATTGATGACCTGCTGATCCCTCAACCGGCCAATGCCCCTGCCTCGGCCAAGGCCAAGCCAGCCGGAGGCGGCAGCGACAAGCCGCTGGGCATACGCATCGGCCAGATCGACATCAACGATGGCTCGGCAAACTTCGCCGACCTGACCCTTACCCCGAACTTCGCCACCGCCATCCAGCAGCTTAACGGTCAGATCGGCACCATCGACAACCGTAGGCCGTCACCGGCCAAGGTCGATATCAAAGGCAAAGTCGACCGTTATGCGCCGGTTACCATCAAAGGTGCCTTGAACCCCTTCAACCCACTGGCCAGCCTGGACATCGCCACCAGCTTCAAGCGAGTCGAGCTGACTACGCTTACGCCTTACTCCGGCAAGTTCGCAGGCTTTCGCATCCGCAAAGGCCGGCTGAATCTCGACCTGCACTACCTGATCACCAATGGCCAGCTGAAGGCCGAGAACAAAGTGGTCGTCGAGCAGCTGCAATTGGGCGAGAAGGTCGACAGCCCGGACGCGGTCGATTTGCCGATTCGCCTGGCGGTGGCGCTGCTCAAGGACACCGAAGGGAAGATCTCCATCGAACTGCCGGTTGCGGGCGACCTGAACAACCCTCAGTTCAGCGTCATGCCCATCGTCTGGCAGACACTGCGCAACCTGGTGCTGCGTGCGGCACAGGCACCGTTCAAGTTCATTGGCGGGCTGATTGCCGGCGGCGGCGCGGAAGACCTTGGCAGCGTCGCCTTCGCACCAGGCTCCAGCGAACTGAGCGCCGATGCGCAGGCTGCACTGGACAAACTGTCGGCCGCGCTCAAACAGCGCCCAGAACTGCGCCTGGAGATCGAAGGCACCAGTGCCCAGAGCAGCGATGGCCCATTGATCGCTGAACAGCGCCTGGAGCGTGAGTATCAGGCCACCTGGTACAAGATCCTTCAACGCCGTGGCGACAAGGTCCCGGCCAATGCCTCGATGCTGGTAGTCGACGACAGCGACAAGCCCGCCATGCTCGAAGGCATCTACCGTAACAGGCTCAAGCAGCAGCCACCGGCCGAATGGGAGCAACTGAGCCGCGAAGAGCGCACGGCCAAGCTACGCGAAGCGGTGATCAAGTCCTGGGCTGAAAGCACAGCACTGTTGCGCACCCTGGGCCAGGAGCGCGCCAGCAGCATCAAGGACTATCTGGTCGACAAGGGCAAGCTCGAGGACGACCGGGTGTACTTCATCGACACCAACCTGGGGCAAGCCGAGCGCGATGGCCGCGTGGTGACGCCAATGCACCTGGACGCGGAGTGATCGCCAGGTCTTCATCGCCGGCAAACAGGCGCCTGTAGGAGCCCGTTTGCCGGCCAGAGAGCCACATACATCCTCACGCCAAACGCTGCCCCGACACCGCTGGGTGATAAAGCGGTTGGACCTTGTTGCCCGCCGGGTCAAGCAGGTGGAAGCTCCGGGCACCGTCGCCATGGTCGAAGGGCCGATCCAGCAGGGTCACGCCGTGTGCCTTGAAGTAGTGGTACCAGGCTTCCAGCTCCTGCACGGTATCGACGATGAAGCCGTAGTGATCCAGGGTCTGAAAACCGTTCGACGCGCCCGCCCCACGTCCAAGCGAAAGGTTGTCGTTGCCACAGGTGAGGTACACCAGGTCTTCGTTGGCCCGGTGCAGCACCTGCATGCCCAGCACGTCCACGTAGAAGCGCTCGCACTCCTCCAGGTTGGGCACCAGTAATGCGATATGACGCAGGCCGTTGAGTCGACCAGGACGGGTGGGTAATTCGGACATTCGCGCGGCTCCTATTTTGTATACAATTCTTTTGTGAATTTAAAACAAAAGGATCCGCTTGTGTACAGTCTCTTCATCAAGACCCGGGTTAAACCCGGTACCGCTGCCGCGTTCCTCAGCGCTATCAAAGCCAACGCTGCGGCTTCGGTGGCCACCGAGCCTGGTTGCCTGGTGTTCGACGTATCCCAGGACCGCGCTGACCCGGATCTGATCTACCTCTACGAAATCTACCGCGATGAGCACGCCTATGAAGCCCATACCCAGACTGCGCACTTTCGCGACAGCAGGCCGCTCGTCGAGCCCCTGATCATCGAGCAGGTGTGCTTCGAAAGCGATGTGGTAGCGCGAAACCCCGTCGCATAAAGAAAAGCCCCGGCCAATGCCGGGGCTTTCTTGAATGAGTGGCCAAATCCATTTGGCCGACGGGACATCCCTTACTCGGATTTCAGGCCATCGGCCGACACGGCCTGAACGCCCTTGATCTTCTTGGCGATGGCAATGGCCATTTCTTTCTGCGAATCGGTGATGGCAACGTCGGAAGAGAGCGAGACCACACCCTTGTTGGTTTCGACTTTGATGTCGCTGCCAGGCACGCCTTTCTCGGTCATCAAGTCAGCTTTGACCTTGGTGGTGATCCAGGTATCGGAGGTTGCTTCCTTGGCTTTGGTCACCTCACCGGCCGCCAGCGTCATCGGGGCCTGGGTGGACTGCTGGGCGAATGCCGCGTTAGCCATGGTCAGGGTCAGAGCGGTAGCAGTAGCGGCAGCAATGGCGAACTTCTTCATTTAGGTCACTCCTGTTTGTCGAAAGGTCTGCGCCTTGATTCCTGGCGGCAGGTACAAGAGATATTGCACGGCATGTGCCAGCTTTTGCCTTTATAAAAATACCAATTAAATCAATGATTTATAGAAAAACCCCGGGATCGTTCATCGTGCATTTTGCACGCAGGGGGTATTTCCTGCATGCAAGATGCAAGTCCGCCAAATAGAATCGCACGCACAAAAAAAGGACCCCGAAGGGTCCTTCTTTCCAGCCTTTCGAAAAAGACTTAGACGCCCGATGCCTTGGCAGCGGCAACGTCCTTGATCGACAGCTTGATGCGGCCGCGGTTGTCCACGTCCAGTACCAGCACTTCGACTTCCTGACCTTCTTTCAGCACGTCGGTGACTTTCTCGACACGCGCATCGCTGAGCATGGAGATGTGCACCAGGCCGTCCTTGCCAGGCAGGATGTTCACGAAGGCACCGAAGTCGACGATGCGCTCGACCTTGCCCAAGTAGATCTTGCCGATCTCGGCCTCGGCAGTGATGCCCAGGATGCGCTGCTTGGCTGCATCGGCCGCTTCCTTGGTTTCGCCGAAGATCTTGATCGAACCATCGTCTTCGATGTCGATCGAGGCCTTGGTTTCTTCGCAGATCGCGCGGATGGTGGCGCCGCCTTTACCGATGACGTCACGGATCTTGTCGGTGTCGATCTTCATCGCGATCATGGTCGGAGCGTTGGCCGACAGCTCGCTGCGCGACTGAGCGATGACCTGGTTCATCTGGCCGAGGATGTTCAGGCGCGCTTCCAGGGCCTGGCCCAGGGCGATTTCCATGATTTCTTCGGTGATGCCGTTGATCTTGATGTCCATCTGCAGCGCGGTAACACCCTTGGCGGTACCGGCTACCTTGAAGTCCATGTCGCCCAGGTGGTCTTCGTCACCCAGGATGTCGGTCAGGACCGCGAACTTGTCGCCTTCCTTGACCAGACCCATGGCGATACCAGCAACCGGCGCCTTCATCGGTACACCGGCGTCCATCAGGGCCAGGGAAGCACCGCAGACCGAAGCCATGGAGCTAGAACCGTTGGATTCGGTGATTTCCGAAACCACACGGATGGTGTACGGGAACTCGGTGTCGCTCGGCAGCATGGCCTGAACGCCACGACGCGCCAGACGGCCATGACCGATTTCACGACGGCCAGCACCGCCCATGCGACCACACTCGCCCACCGAGAACGGCGGGAAGTTGTAGTGCAGCATGAAGGGGTCTTTCTTCTCGCCTTCCAGGGTGTCCAGCAACTGGGCGTCACGGGCGGTACCCAGGGTCGCAACGACCAGGGCCTGGGTTTCGCCACGGGTGAACAGGGCCGAACCGTGGGTTTTCGGCAGAACGCCGACTTCGATGTTCAGCGGACGCACGGTGCGGGTGTCACGACCGTCGATACGCGGCTTGCCGTTGACGATGTTCTCGCGAACGGTGCGGTATTCCAGCTCGCCGAAGATCTCTTTGATCTGGCCAGCGGTCGGGCCGGTTTCTTCGTTGGCCAGACGGGCAACGGCCTGGTCGCGCAATTCGCCCAGGCGGTTGTAGCGGTCGGCCTTGATGGTGATGGTGTAGGCCTGCGAGATAGCCTCGCCGAACTCGGCACGTACCAGGTTGAGCAGTTCGGTGTTGGCGGCTGGCGCCTGCCAGTCCCAGGTTGGCTTGCCGGCTTCGGCGGCCAGTTCCTTGACGGCCTTGATCACGGCCTGGAACTCGTCATGGGCGAACAGGACAGCGCCCAGCATCTGGTCTTCGGTCAGCTCTTGGGCTTCGGATTCAACCATCAGAACGGCGGTTTCGGTACCGGCCACGACCATGTCCAGGCTCGAAGCCTGCAGCTGCTCGTAAGTCGGGTTCAGCAGGTAGCCGGTGCTCTCGTGGAAGGCAACGCGGGCGGCGCCGATCGGGCCTTCGAACGGAATGCCAGAAATCGCCAGGGCAGCCGAGGTACCGATCATCGCAGCGATGTCCGGATCGGTCTTCTTGCTGGTGGAGACGACGGTGCAGACAACCTGCACTTCGTTCATGAAACCTTCTGGGAACAGCGGGCGGATCGGACGGTCGATCAGGCGCGAGGTCAGCGTCTCTTTCTCGGAAGGACGGCCTTCGCGCTTGAAGAAGCCACCTGGGATCTTACCGGCGGCGTAGGTCTTTTCCTGATAGTGGACCGACAGCGGGAAGAAGCCCTTGCCTGGGTCGGCCTGCTTGGCGCCAACCACGGTCACCAGCACGGTGACGTCGTTGTCGACGGTGACCAGCACGGCGCCGGTCGCCTGACGGGCAATGCGGCCCGTTTCGAGGGTAACGGTCGATTGACCGAACTGGAACTTCTTGATTACCGGGTTCACGGTTTCCTACCTTTTTCAGTGGCTCTGGGGGAACTGGTTTCTTGCGAATTCTTGGGCAGAACGGGGAATCGGCCCCATTGACCGTCCAGATACAACACGAGGCTGGGAGCCTGGCTGCCCAGCGGAAAATCCGCTCGACATCACCAGGCTGCCAACCTCGGAGATACGCGTGGCGTGTTGGACGCCAACGCTGTACAGCATTGCTGCCATACAGCATCGAGCATGCAACACGCCATGCACACCACTGGCCAGGCCGCTATTAGCGACGCAGACCCAGGCGACCGATCAGGGCGCTGTAACGAGTGGTGTCTTTGCCCTTCAGGTAGTCCAGCAGCTTACGACGCTGGTTAACCATACGGATCAGACCACGACGGGAGTGGTGGTCTTTCTCGTTGGCCTTGAAGTGGCCTTGCAGCTTGTTGATGTTGGCGGTCAGCAGAGCAACCTGCACTTCCGGGCTACCGGTATCGCCGGCGGCTTGCTGGTATTCGGCAACGATCTGAGCTTTTTCTTCAACGCTGAGGGCCATTTGGCTTCTCCTGATAAACGGATCCCGCAAGCGGGGTCCAATAGGCCAGGGACAATATCCCCGTATTAATAAAAGAGGTGTGACCGTGCCTACTGACAGCCACCCTCGTGTCCACAGGGCTCGGCGCAAGCCTGACCCTGTGTGTTCGGTCATTCCGACCGAATCAGTCGACGCGGCGCAATGCGCCCGTCCTCGCTCACCTCACCGATACCGATGAAGCGGGCATTGTGATCCTGTACCCGAACCATGCCGAATTGCGGCGCGTCCGGAGCACGCACGGCCTGCCCATGCAGCCAGTAGAACGCACTGTGCTCGGACAGGCGCACCAACGGCCAGTCCTGCAAGCCGCTGTCGGACGGCATGAGGAAGCGATCGAGCGCTTCGTTGCCCCCTTCGGCGTGGGCCTGCTCGAGTTCTTCGAGCGTTACCGTCTGCGCCAGCTCGAAGGGCCCGGCCTGGGTCCTGCGCAGCTCGGCGACATAGGCGCCACAGCCCAGGGCCTCGCCGATATCCTCCACCAGGGTGCGGATATAGGTGCCTTTGCTGCAACCGACGGTCAGGCGCGCACGGGTGCCTTCGCACTCGAGCAATTCCAAGCGGCCAATAGTAACAGAACGCGCCTCGCGCTCCACTACCTCTCCTGCACGAGCTAGCTTGTAAAGCGGCTGGCCGTCGCGCTTGAGGGCGGAGTACATCGGCGGTACCTGGCTGATTTGACCACGAAAACGCGGCAGCACAGCCTCGATCTCGGCGCGACCAACGGTCACGTCGCGAGTCTTGAGTACTTCCCCTTCGGCATCGCCGGTGCTGGTAGTCTGCCCCAGCTGCATGACCGTTTCGTAGCCCTTGTCGGAATCGAGCAGGTACTGCGAGAACTTGGTCGCCTCACCGAAGCACAGCGGCAGTACGCCGGAGGCAAGTGGGTCGAGGCTACCGGTGTGACCGGCCTTTTCGGCATTGAGCAACCAGCGGACTTTCTGCAGCGCGGCGTTGGAGGTGAACCCCAATGGCTTGTCGAGCAGGATGATGCCGCTGACATTACGGCGAATACGTTTGACCTGGGCCACCGCTTACTCCCCGGCGTCCGGCTTGTCGGCATCCTGGTGCAGACGGTCTTCGGCGACCGCGCGCTCGATCAGTGCCGACAGATGGGCACCACGGCTGACGCTCTCGTCGAAGTGGAAGTGCAGCTGCGGCACGCTGCGCAGTTGCATGACACGCCCAAGGTGCAGGCGCAGGAAGCTCGCGGCACTGGTAAGGGCCTTGAGGGTCTGAGGTACGGCGTCGGTCCCGTCCTGGCCCATGACGGTGATGAAGACCTTGGCGTGCCCCAGGTCGCGGCTGACGTCCACGGCGGTGATGGTCACCAGGCCGACGCGCGGATCTTTGACTTCACGGCGAATCAGCTCCGACAGCTCACGCTGCATCTGATCACCGATGCGTTGGGTACGGCTATATTCTTTTGCCATTCTTGCTACCTGTAACGTAAAGCGGCAAACGCCCGGTCAAGCTGAAGCCTGACCGGGCGCTACCTTCAGAGGCACTGCCAAACGCCCTGGGGCGAGGCCTGCGCCATGCCCACCCCTTACAGGGTACGAGCCACCTGGACTTTCTCGAAGACTTCGATCTTGTCGCCGACCTTGACGTCGTTGTAGCTCTTGACGCCGATACCGCACTCCATGCCACTACGCACTTCGGAGGCGTCGTCCTTGAAGCGACGCAGCGATTCCAGTTCGCCTTCGAAGATCACCACGTCCTCGCGCAGTACGCGGATCGGACGGTTGCGGTACACAGTACCCTCGATGACCATACAGCCGGCAATGGCGCCGAACTTCGGCGAGCGGAACACGTCACGGACCTCGGCGACACCCAGGATGTTCTCGCGAACATCGCTGCCGAGCATACCGGTCAGGGCCTTCTTGACGTCTTCGATGATGTCATAGATCACGTTGTAGTAACGCATATCCAGACCTTCCTGCTCGACGATCTTGCGGGCGCCAGCATCGGCACGCACGTTGAAGCCGAACAGCACCGCGTTGGACGCCAGCGCCAGGTTGGCGTCGCTCTCGGTGATACCACCGACGCCGCCACCGATGACACGAACCTGAACCTCGTCGTTGCCCAGGCCGCTGAGCGAGCCTTGCAGGGCCTCCAGAGAACCGCGCACGTCGGTCTTGAGGACGATGTTGAGGGTCTTCTTCTCTTCCTGACCCATGGTCTCGAAGATGTTTTCCAGCTTGCCGGCGTGAGCACGGGCCAGCTTGACCTCGCGGTACTTGCCCTGACGGAACAGGGCAACTTCGCGGGCTTTCTTCTCGTCGGCAACCACGGACAGCTCGTCACCGGCTTCCGGCGTACCATCCAGACCGAGGATCTCGACCGGAATCGACGGACCGGCTTCCTTCACAGGCTTGCCGTTTTCGTCGAGCATGGCACGCACGCGGCCGTAGTTGGAGCCGACCAGGACCATGTCGCCCTGACGCAGGGTACCGTCCTGAACCAGGATGGTAGCCACTGGACCGCGGCCCTTGTCCAAGCGCGATTCGACCACGACGCCACGACCTGGTGCGGTCGGAGTGGCGGTGAGTTCGAGGATCTCGGCCTGCAGCAGGACGGCCTCGAGCAGCTCGTCGACACCGGTACCCATCTTCGCCGAAACCTTGACGAACGGAGTGTCACCACCCCAGTCCTCGGAGGTTACGCCTTCGACGGCCAGTTCGTTGCGGATACGATCGAGGTCTGCACCCGGCTTGTCGATCTTGTTCACCGCGACCACCAGCGGAACGCCAGCTGCCTTGGCATGCTGCACGGCCTCACGGGTCTGCGGCATCACGCCGTCGTCAGCCGCCACCACCAGGATGACGATGTCGGTGGCCTTGGCACCACGGGCACGCATGGCGGTAAACGCAGCGTGGCCTGGGGTATCGAGGAAGGTGACCATGCCGCGGTCGGTTTCCACGTGGTAGGCACCGATGTGCTGGGTAATACCACCGGCCTCGCCAGCAGCAACCTTGGCACGACGGATGTAGTCGAGCAGCGAAGTCTTACCATGGTCAACGTGACCCATGACGGTCACTACCGGTGCACGAGGCTCGGTCTCACCTTCGAACTTCAGCGATTCGGCCAGGGAGTCTTCCAGGGCGGTGTCGCTGATCAGGGTGACCTTATGGCCCAGTTCTTCAGCGACCAGCTGAGCAGTTTCCTGGTCGAGCACCTGGTTGATGGTGACCGGGGTACCCAGCTTGAACATGAACTTGACGACTTCAGCGGCTTTCACCGACATCTGCTGGGCAAGTTCGGAGACCGTGATGGTCTCGCCGATGGTCACGTCACGAATGACGGGGCCGGTCGGGTTCTGGAAGCCATGCTGGTTACGCTTCTTCGGCTTGCCCTTGCCACCGCGACCGCGACGGAAACCATCGCTTTCTTCATCGGTGGTGCGTGGCGCGGCACGAGGCGTAGGAGCTTTTTCTTTCTCCTTGACCTTGACCTTGATCGACACGCGCGGGGCTTCGCCACGACGCTCGCCGCCACGACGGTCTTCGTCGCGAGTGCGGCTTTCGTTGCGACGAGTCTCGTCCTTCTTGCGCTCGGCAGCGCGTGCGGCAGCGTCTTCGGACGCTGGCGCCTCGGCCACTACCGGAGCAGCAGCTGCAGGGGCAGGCGCCGGCTCTGCCTTGGCCGCAGGGGCCGTAGCAGTGGTTTCGGCGGCCTGGCGACGGGCTTGTTCCTCGGCGCGCTGGCGAGCCTCGGCTTCAGCCTTCTCGCGAACGGCGTTCTCGGCCGCACGACGCTCTTCCAGTTCACGCTTCTGCTCAGCCTGGATCTCTTCCGGGCTGCGCTGCACGAATACTTTCTTCTTGCGTACTTCTACGCTGATGCTCTTGCTACCGGCTACACGCAGGGTGCTGGTGGTTTTGCGCTGCAAGGTGATCTTGCGCGGCTCTTCCGCCTTGCTCTTGTGGCTGCTCTTCAAATGGGTCAGCAAAACCTGCTTCTCGTTATCGGTCACTACCTGACCGGCGTCGGTGTGCGGCAGACCTGCCTCACGCATCTGCTGCAGCAGGCGCTCTACCGGTGCCTCGACCTCTTGGGCCAGTTCTTTCACCGTGACTTGCGTCATGCACTTCTCTCCTCAGGCCGCGCCTAATTACTCGAACCAGTGGGCTCGGGCGGCCATGATCAACTTGCCGGCACGCTCTTCGTCGATGCCGTCGATGTCGAGCAGATCGTCGATCGACTGCTCGGCCAGGTCTTCGCGGTTAACCACGCCGCGCACCGCCAGTTCCGCCGCCAGGTCCTTGTCCATGCCCTCGAGGGAGAGCAGGTCTTCAGCCGGATGGGCGTCTGCCAGTTTTTCTTCGGTAGCGATGGCCTTGGTCAACAAACGGTCCTTGGCACGAGCGCGGAGCTCATTGACGATATCCTCGTCAAAGCCATCGATGTTGAGCATTTCTTCCAACGGTACGTAGGCAATTTCTTCAAGGCTGGTGAAGCCTTCGTCGACCAGCACTTGTGCCAGCTCCTCGTCGACTTCCAGTTCCTCAATGAAGTTGCGCAGGATGTCGCCGGTCTCAGCCTGCTGCTTGGCCTGGATGTCCTTTTCGGTCATCACGTTCAGGGTCCAACCGGTCAGCTGACTGGCCAGGCGAACGTTCTGACCGCCACGGCCAATAGCCTGGGCCAGGTTGTCTTCGGCAACTGCGATGTCCATTGCATGGGCATCTTCATCAACGATGATCGCCGCGACTTCAGCCGGCGACATGGCGTTGATGACGAACTGCGCCGGGTTCTCGTCCCACAGGACGATATCCACACGCTCACCACCCAACTCGCCGGATACGGCCTGGACACGCGAACCGCGCATGCCGATACAGGCACCTTGCGGGTCGATGCGCTTGTCCTTGGAGCGGACGGCGATCTTGGCACGCGAACCCGGATCACGGGATGCAGCCATGACTTCAATGAGGCCTTCGGCGATTTCCGGTACCTCGATGCGGAACAACTCGATCAGCATCTGTGGCGCAGTGCGCGACAGGATCAGTTGCGGACCGCGGTTCTCGGTGCGGATTTCCTTGAGCAGCGCACGCAGGCGCACGCCGACACGGAAGGTCTCACGGGGAATGATGTCTTCGCGAGCCAACAGGGCCTCGGCGTTGTTACCCAGGTCGACGATGACGTTGTCGCGGGTAACCTTCTTGACGGTACCGGAGATGATCTCGCCAACGCGCTCGCGGTAGGCGTCGACCACTTGGGCACGCTCGGCCTCGCGCACTTTCTGCACGATGACCTGCTTGGCGGTCTGGGCGGCGATGCGACCGAACTCGATGGACTCGATCTTCTCTTCGATCACGTCACCGATCTTGGCATCCGGATGCGTGTCCTGGATCTTGCTCAGCCAGGTTTCGATAGCCGGATCGTCCAGGTCGTTCTCGTCGACCACGGTCCAGCGGCGGAAGGTCTCGTAGCTACCGGTGTGGCGGTTGATTTCCACACGCAGGTCGACTTCGTCCTCAAAACGTTTTTTGGTTGCAGTGGCCAGGGCCACTTCCAGCGCCTCGAAAATGACGCCGGGCGGTACACCTTTCTCGTTGGATACCGATTCAACAACCAGCAGTACTTCTTTGCTCATCGTACGCCTCGCCTTGCGCAAGCCATTGGGTCCGGACAGTCCGCCGGGCCCGGCACGTCTCAGTCAAAACTGGGAATAATATTGGCCTTGTCGATCGAGTCGATCGGCAACAGGAACTCGTGATTGTCCACCTGGACCACCACATCCTGCTCCTCCACACCGCGGAGAAGGCCCTGGAAGTTACGACGACCCTCGAAGGGCGTACGCAGCTTGATCTTCACTTGTTCGCCGGCATGCGAAGCAAACTGTTCCAGAGTGAACAGCGGGCGATCCATGCCTGGAGAGGACACCTCGAGGGTATATTCACTGCTGATCGGATCTTCAACATCCAGGATGGCACTGGCCTGACGGCTGACCGCTTCGCAGTCGTCCACCAGGATTCCGCCTTCCTTGTCGATGTAGATACGCAGGACCGAATGTTTGCCCTGGGAGATGTATTCGATCCCCCAGCATTGGTAGCCCAGACCCTCGACCACCGGGGCCAACAAGGCCTGCAACTGTTCTAGCTTGCTCGACACCTGAACCCCCTCGTGCATGCTGTGCAAATAAAAAATGGGCGAAGCGCCCATCCCTGAAAGCGCCGTTGGACAACGACGCCGATAACTGTTCGGCTAGCAAAAAGCCCCTGAAAAGGGGCTCCGCTGAAGCTGGTTGCGGGGGCTGGATTTGAACCAACGACCTTCGGGTTATGAGCCCGACGAGCTACCAAGCTGCTCCACCCCGCGACAAAGCTGGGGCGAAAGTATAAGACTGAACCCGCTACAGGGTCAATCTAACCTCCACCTGCAAGAAAGCCCGCTAAAGCGGGCTCTCAAGCTTTAATTGGTACCGAGAAGGGGACTCGAACCCCTACACCCTATGGGCACAACCACCTCAAGGTTGCGTGTCTACCAATTCCACCACCTCGGCAATATTACTACTTGAAACCCGTTACTTCTGCTCTTGAGCCGGAGGAGGTACGTCACCAGCGTTGGTGGTTTCGCTCTTCTGCTCCTGGAGCACCGGTACATCATCATTAACTGCCGGCTTCTGCTCTTTCACTTCCAGTACCGCTGGGTCTGGGAGACCCGCCTGGCTCAGCTGGTGAGCTTGTTGCTTGGCGAAGTATCCTAACCCAAGTGCTGTCAAAAAGAAAGTGGCAGCGAGTATAGCAGTCAATTTACTCAGGAAGGTAGCGGAACCTTGGCTTCCGAACACAGTATTAGAGGCACCTGCGCCGAAAGATGCACCTGCTTCCGCACCTTTACCCTGTTGCAACAGAACCAGCACTACGAGTGACAGCGCTGCCAACAGATGAAAAACAACGATAACTGTTTCCAGCATTTGTTCAGTTTCCTGCGGCGCGACAAATTGCACCGAATTCGTCTGCGTTCAGGGACGCTCCACCAATGAGCCCCCCATCGATATCCGGCATGCCGAACAGCTCAGCCGCATTGGCCGCCTTCACGCTGCCGCCGTAGAGAAGCTGCACGTTCGCGGCAACTTCGGCGTCTTCCGCCGCCAACTGCGCGCGAATGGCTGCATGCACATCCTGCGCTTGTTGCGGCGAAGCCGTCAAACCTGTGCCAATGGCCCACACGGGCTCATAAGCAATTACTGCATTGGCAAAAGCCTTAACACCGAATGCATCGATGATACTGCTTAGTTGACGCCCGACAACTTCAAGCGTCTTGCCCGCCTCGCGCTCTTCGAGAGTTTCCCCTACGCAAAGCACCGGCATTAAACCACTAAGTTGAGCAGCTGCAAACTTATCTTTCAGCACTTCCTCAGTTTCACCAATAATTTGGCGGCGTTCGGAATGGCCAATCAGAACCAACTTGCAACCTGCTTCAACCAACTGACTGGGTGCAATTTCACCCGTCAGCGCACCCTCTTCGGGTTTTACCGCAGAATTCTGTGCACCTACGATGATCCCCCTGCCTTGCAGCCCATCAATGACTTGATTGATGAACAGCGCCGGCGGAAACACCGCGACTTCCACACCGTCTGGCAAGGACATATTGCCCAAGCCCTGGATCAGCTCAGCGACGCTGGCGCGGGTACCGTGCATCTTCCAGTTACCAGCTACCATGGGGCGACGCATGCTTTACCTCGTCGGTCAAAGTGGGCGCAGATCTTACCCAACCAGATCTGCGCTGGCAAGCCTATTTCAGGCACAAACTTCGCTGACCAGCTTGGCCAAGGCTTCGGCGTGGCTGCGCACTTGGTTTTCGTCGTCGCCTTCGACCATGACCCGCACCAGCGGCTCGGTACCCGACTTGCGCAAAAGTACCCGTCCGCGCCCAGCCATCGCCTCGGTGACCTTGGCACTGGCCTCCTTCACCGCAGGATGCTCCAGCGGGTCGACCTTGCTTGCGCCAAAGCGCACGTTGATCAGCACCTGTGGGCATTTGCGAACGGCCTGGCGGGCCTGCGCCAGGGTCTCGCCACGGCGCTTGAGCGACAACAGCACCTGCAGCGCGGCAATGATCGCATCGCCAGTGGTGGTGTGGTTGCAGCAAACCACGTGCCCGGAGTTTTCCCCGCCAACCAGCCACTCGCGCTCGAGCAACTCCGCCATGACATAGCGGTCGCCGACCTTGGCCCGCACGAACGGAATATCCAGGTCCTTGAGCGCCAGCTCCAGGCCGAGGTTGCTCATCAGGGTACCCACTACGCCACCCTGCAGCTTGCCGCGCTCGTGCAGGTCGCGCGCGATGATGAACAGCAATTCGTCTCCGTCGACGATGGCGCCGGTGTGGTCGACCATCAGCACACGGTCCCCATCGCCATCGAATGCGATGCCCAGGTCGGCGTGGCCGACCAGTACGGCAGCCTGCAGCGACTCGATGTGCGTGGATCCGCAATTCTCGTTGATGTTGAGGCCGTCCGGCTGGGCATGCAGCACGGTCACCTGAGCGCCCAACTCACGGAACACGCTGGGCGCAACCTTGTAGGTAGCGCCATGGGCGCAGTCGACCACCAGCTTGAGGCCTTCGAAACTGGTGCTGCTCGGCACGCTGCTCTTGCAGAACTCGATGTAGCGACCGGCGGCGTCGTTGATACGGGACACCTTGCCCAGCTTGCTCGACTCGACCACTGTCATCGGCTGGTCCAGCAACTCCTCGATCATCAGCTCGACTTCGTCCGGCAGCTTGGTGCCCTGGCCCGAGAAGAACTTGATGCCATTGTCGTCATGCGGGTTGTGCGAGGCGCTGATGACGATCCCCGCTTCGGCATGGAAGGTCCGGGTGAGGTAGGCGATGGCCGGCGTCGGCATCGGCCCGAGCAGCATGACATCGGCACCGGCGGCAGAAAGACCGGCTTCGAGCGCCGATTCGAACATGTACCCGGAGATACGGGTGTCCTTGCCTACCAGCACTCGGCAATTGCCCTGCTTGCGGAACGCCATGCCCGCAGCCCAACCCAGTTTCAGCATGAAATCCGGTGTGATCGGGTATTCGCCGACGCGGCCACGAATGCCGTCGGTACCAAAGTATTTTCTGCTCATAGGGACTCCAATGTTCTTATTCGGCGTTCTGTACCGCAGCGATCATGCGCACGACATCAACGGTCTCGGCCACGTCATGGACGCGCAGGATGCTAGCACCCTTGGTCATCGCCAATGCCGCCAGCGCAAGACTGCCGTACAACCGCTCGCCCACCGGGCGATCCAGGGTCAAGCCGATCATGCTTTTGCGCGAAACGCCCACCAAAAGCGGGCGCCCCAAGCGGTAGAGCGCTTCCATGTGTTTGAACAGGCTCAGGTTATGCGCCAGGGTCTTGGCGAAACCGAAGCCAGGATCAAGAATGATTCGGTCAGCGTCGATACCGGCCGCTGCGCAGGCCGCCATCCGCTGTTCAAGATAGCGCGTAACGTCGGCGGTCACATCGTCGTAATGTGGATCATCCTGCATATTGCCCGGCTCGCCACGCATGTGCATGAGGCAGACCGGCAGGCCGGTATCGGCAGCGGCATCCAGTGCACCGTCGCGCTCCAGCGCGCGCACGTCGTTGATCAGACCGGCCCCCAGGCGCGCCGACTCGCGGATCACGGCCGGGGTGGACGTATCCACGGAAATCACCACATCCAGGCGACTGTTGATCGCCTCGACCATCGGCGCCACGCGCTCGAGCTCTTCAGTAACCGATACTGCCCGCGCGCCAGGCCGGGTCGACTCGCCACCGATGTCGATCAGCGTGGCGCCTGCAGCGACCATCGCCTCGGCATGCCGAAGCGCTTCGTCGCGCTGATTGAAGCGCCCGCCGTCGGAGAAGGAGTCGGGGGTGACATTGAGAATACCCATGACATGGGTACGGGACAAATCAAGAACCCGGTTGCCGCAAGGCAACCGGGTCGGGTACTGCTGTGAGCTCATAAGTGCCCTTAGTGTTGTGCCGCTGGGCCGCCAATCGGCGACTCTGGGCGATCACCCTGGGTTGCAGAGGTGCCCGAAGCCGAGTCGTCGTCCCAGTCACGCGGTTCGCGGGGTGGACGGCCGGCCATGATATCGTCGATCTGCTCGGCGTCGATGGTCTCGTACTTCATCAGCGCCTCGGCCATGGCATCGAGCTTGTCGCGGTTGTCGGTCAGCAGTTGCTTGGCCGTGGCATAGCACTGGTCGATGATGCTGCGCACTTCCGAGTCGATCAGCTTGGCGGTTTCACCGGAGACACTGGCGTGCTGGCTGGCAGCGCTGCGGCCGAGGAACACCTCGCCCTCCTCTTCGGCGTACATCAGCGGGCCGAGCTTCTCGGACAGGCCCCACTTGGTCACCATGTTCCGGGCGATCTGGCTGGCACGCATGATGTCGTTGGAGGCACCCGTGGTGACACCGTCGAAGCCCAGGGTCATTTCCTCGGCGATACGGCCACCGTACAGCGAGCAGATCTGGCTGATCAACGCGCGCTTGGACAGGCTGTAGCGGTCCTCTTCCGGCAGGAACATGGTCACGCCCAGGGCGCGGCCACGAGGAATGATCGACACCTTGTAGACCGGATCATGCTCAGGCACCAGACGACCGACGATGGCATGACCCGCCTCGTGGTAGGCAGTGTTCTGTTTTTCCTTCTCGGACATGACCATGGTCTTGCGCTCGGCGCCCATCATGATCTTGTCCTTGGCCAGTTCGAACTCTTTCATTTCGACCAGGCGCTTGTTGGAGCGTGCGGCGAACAGCGAAGCCTCGTTGACCAGGTTGGCCAGGTCGGCACCGGAGAAGCCAGGGGTACCACGGGCGATGACCGCCGGATTGACGTTCTCGCCGACCGGCACCTTGCGCATGTGCACCTTGAGAATCTGTTCACGGCCGCGGATATCCGGCAGGCCGACCACGACCTGACGGTCGAAACGGCCGGGACGCAGCAGCGCAGGGTCCAGTACGTCCGGACGGTTGGTGGCGGCGATGACGATGATGCCATCGTTCATTTCGAAGCCATCCATCTCGACCAGCAACTGGTTGAGGGTTTGTTCGCGCTCGTCGTGACCACCGCCCATGCCCGCGCCACGGTGGCGACCCACGGCGTCGATCTCGTCGATGAAGATGATGCAAGGCGCGTGCTTCTTGGCCTGCTCGAACATGTCACGGACGCGGCTGGCACCGACACCCACGAACATTTCCACGAAGTCGGAACCGGAAATGGTGAAGAACGGCACTTTCGCTTCACCGGCGATGGCCTTGGCCAGCAAGGTCTTACCGGTACCGGGCGGGCCTACCATCAGTACGCCACGCGGAATACGGCCACCCAGGCGCTGGAACTTGCCCGGATCGCGCAGGAACTCGACCAGCTCGCCAACCTCTTCCTTGGCTTCGTCGCAACCTGCGACGTCGGCCAGGGTGGTCTTGACCTGGTCTTCGGACAACAGGCGCGCCTTGCTCTTGCCGAAGCTCATCGGCCCGCCCTTGCCCCCCGCGCCGCCTTGCATCTGGCGCATGAAGAACATGAAGACGGCGATGATCACCAGGATCGGGAAGCTGGCTACCAGCAGCTGCGTCCAGATGCTCTGTTGCTCAGGCTGCTTGCCTTCGATGATGACGTGATTGTCGACCAGGTCGCCGATCAGGCCATTGTCGGTAATGGCCGGACGCACGGTCTTGAAGTTGTCGCCGTCGGAACGCTTGCCGGTAATGATGTAGCCATCGACGGTCACACGCTCGACTTTCCCGTCTTTTACCTGCTGGATGAAGTCGGAGTAGTTGAGGGTCTGCGGCTCGTTAGGGCTCGAGAAGTTGTTCATCACCGTCACCAGGACCGCCGCGATGATCAACCAGAGGATCAGATTCTTTGCCATGTCGTTCAATTCGCTACCCTCTGAGGCCGGCGCACGACGCAGCCGTGCCTCGCATGATATTCGTCGCCCTAACTTACTACATTACCTACGCATCCGCAGGCACCGTCTGTAACCCTTTGTGAAACCTAGACTACACGAAGTTCGGACGATCCTGAGGGGGCGGGCGATTGGAAATAACTATCGACCACCCCGCAACCCGCCTTTTCACACCCCTTTGAAGCCCCTGGCCAGCAGGTATTGCTCACGCGAGCGATCCCGCGAGGACGACGGCTTGCGCATCTGTACCTTGTCGAACTTGCTGCGCACGTCCTTGAGGTACACGTCAAAACCTTCGCCCTGGAAAATCTTGATCAGGAAATCGCCGCCCGGCTTGAGGACGCGGGTGGCCAGATCGAGGGCCAGCTCACACAGGAACATGGCGCGCGGCATGTCCACCGCAGGCGTACCACTCATATTGGGGGCCATGTCGGAAATCACAAGGTCCACGTGCGAATCGCCGACTGCCTGCAGAATGCTGGCGAGGACTTCATCCTGGGTGAAGTCGCCCTGAATGAAGGTAACGTCGGGGATCGCGTCCATTTCCAGGATGTCGGATGCGATCAAGCGACCCTGCCCACCAATCAGACGACTGGTCACCTGCGACCAGCCTCCTGGGGCGGCGCCCAGGTCGATCACGCTCATGCCAGGACGGATCAGTCGGTCCTTTTCCTGGATCTCAAGCAGCTTGTAGCTCGCGCGCGAGCGGTAGCCATCCTTTTGCGCCTGCTTGACGAAAGGATCGTTGAAATGCTCTCTCAGCCAGTTATGGCTGCTTTTGGAACGTTGCGCCACGGGGCACCTCGATGATATGCGTCGTGTTTGACTGGGCGGAGCCACGGGCCCTCGGGTAAAATGCCCGTCAATTTTACAGAATCAGACGAAAAGGGTCAGATTATGCCGCTCAATAACGAGCAGAAGAAACAGTACAAATCCATTGGTCATGACCTGAAGCCGGTCTTGATCGTGGCTGGCAACGGCTTGAACGAAGGCGTCATCGCCGAACTGGAACGTGCACTCACCGACCACGAACTGATCAAGGTCGAGATTCGCTCCGAAGATCGTGAAGAACGTGCCGCCGCCATCGCCGAGCTGTGCAAGGCTGGCCGCGCGGAGCTGGTGCAGACCATCGGCAAGAAAGCGCTGATCTACCGCAAGAACCCGCAGCCGAACAAGCAGCTGTCCAACATCCACCGTTACAAGTAACGGAAAGGCCCCCGCAGGTATTCACCCTGTGGGGGCCGGCTTGCCAGCGTCGAGGCCTCGGCGCCTTCCCTGTCAGTGGCGCGGTGAACGCGTCTTGACCGGGACAGGCTGGGCTACCAGCACGATGCCGGAGAAGCCCAGCACCAGAAAACAGAACATCTGCCAGCGCTCGCCTACCGAGATGCCATAGCGCAGGGTGTAGTACCCCACGCAAGCACCGAAGCCGAGCAACAGCATCTGGCCGCGAAACTGCCGCCACCAGGCCGCCAGGCCCTCCACCCTCGCCAGCACCGCCAGCTGGGTCAACAGCCCAAGCAACGCCACGCCGATCAACCAGCGGTCAATCTGCCCAGCGATATCCTGCACCAGCAATGGCGCCAGGCCACTGACCTTGAGCGCAGGCACCAAACCCACATGGAACACCCAGAGGCCGCCAACCCAGAAGACCTGGGCCAACTGCCAGAGGATTCCCTCGAGGGAGGGCGCCCGAAGGCGCCGGTCAGATGTGCTTGACTTCGACAATCTCGTACTCGACCGTACCGTTTGGCGTCTTGACGACAACGGTGTCACCTTCTTCCTTGCCGATGATGGCACGGGCGATCGGCGCACTGTTCGACAGCTTGCCTTTCTTCACGTCGGCTTCGTCCTCGCCCACGATCTGGTAGGTCACCTGATCGCCGGTCTCGGTGTTCTCCAGGTCCACGGTGGTACCGAAGATCACCTTGCCGGTGTGCGCGATGGTGGTGACATCGATCACCACCGAGTTCTGCAGACGGCCTTCGATGTCACGGATACGCGCCTCGACCATGCCCTGCTCTTCGCGGGCAGCATGGTACTCGGCGTTTTCCTTGAGGTCGCCCAGCTCACGCGCTTCACCGATTGCCTGGCTCAGGCGCGGGCGCTCGGTCTTGCTCAGGAAGGTCAGTTCCTCTTCCAGGGCGCGAGCGCCCTGGACGGTCATCGGGTACTTGGTAATGCTCATGCTTTAAGTCCTGCATGCAGATCCTGCAAGCGGCGAACGGTCTTCTCAGGGCCGAATTTCAGCGCTTCGCAGATGGCTTCACCTGCCGCAATGGTGGTCGTGCAGTAGATCTTGTGCTGCAGCGCATTGCGACGAATCGAGTAGGAATCGGCGATCGACTGGCGGCCTTCGGTGGTGTTGATGATCAGCGACACTTCGTCGTTCTTGATCATGTCGACCACATGCGGGCGACCTTCGGTCACTTTGTTCACACGGCGCACTTTCAGGCCAGCCGCCTCGATCACCTTGGCGGTACCGGCAGTTGCAACCACTTCAAAGCCCAGGGCGATCAGGTCGCGGGCAACGCCAGCCACTTGTGGCTTGTCGTCGTCACGCACGCTGATGAACGCAGTACCGCCGGTCGGCAGCACTTCGCTGGCGCCCATCTGGGCCTTGGCGAAGGCTTCACCGAAGCTGTCGCCGACACCCATCACTTCACCGGTAGATTTCATCTCAGGGCCGAGGATCGGGTCAACACCTGGGAACTTGGCGAACGGGAAGACGGCTTCCTTGACGCTGTAGAAGTTCGGGATGATTTCCTGGGTGAAGCCCAGCTCTTTGAGCGTTTTACCCGCCATGACGCGCGCCGCGATCATCGCCAGGGAAGTACCGATGCACTTGGAAACGAACGGAACGGTACGCGACGCACGCGGGTTGACTTCGATCACGTAGATCTTGTCGCCCTGCAGGGCCAGCTGCACGTTCATCAGGCCGACGACACCCAGTTCCAGGGCCATCTTGCGCACCTGGTCACGGACTTCGTCCTGGACTTCCTTGCTCAACGAGTAAGGTGGCAGCGAGCACGCCGAGTCACCGGAGTGAACACCGGCCTGTTCGATGTGCTGCATGATCGCGCCGATCACCACGTCGGTGCCGTCGCACACCGCATCCACGTCCATTTCGATGGCGCAGTTGAGGAAGTGGTCGAGCAGCACCGGGCTGTCGTTGGAGACCTGGACCGCTTCACGCAGGTAGCGCTTGAGCTCGTCCAGTTCGTAGACGATCTCCATGGCGCGACCGCCCAGTACGTACGACGGACGCACGACCAGCGGGTAGCCGATGTCGCCAGCGGCACGGATGGCTTCGTCTTCGCTGCGCACGGTGGCGTTTGGCGGCTGGCGCAGGTTCAGGCGCTGAACCATCTGCTGGAAACGCTCACGGTCTTCGGCGCGGTCGATCGCGTCCGGGCTGGTACCGATGATCGGCACGCCAGCTTCTTCAAGGGCGCGAGCCAGCTTCAGCGGGGTCTGGCCACCGTAGTGGACGATGACGCCCTTGGGTTTCTCGACGCGGCAGACTTCCAGCACGTCTTCCAGGGTCAGCGGCTCGAAGTACAGACGGTCCGAGGTGTCGTAGTCGGTGGAAACGGTTTCCGGGTTGCAGTTGACCATGATGGTCTCGTAACCGTCATCACGCAGCGCCAGGGCAGCGTGTACGCAGCAGTAGTCGAACTCGATACCTTGACCGATACGGTTCGGGCCGCCACCCAGGATCATGATCTTGTCGCGGGTCGACGGATTGGCCTCGCACTCTTCCTCGTAGGTCGAGTACAGGTAGGCGGTATCGGTGGCGAACTCGGCGGCGCAGGTGTCGACGCGCTTGTAGACCGGGAACACTTCCAGCTTGTGGCGGTGACGACGCAGGTTCTTGTCGGTGATGCCGAGCAGCTTGGCCAGACGCTGGTCAGAGAAGCCCTTGCGCTTGAGGCGCAGCATGTAGTCCTTGTCGATGGCCGACAGGGCCAGGGTCTTGACCTTCTCTTCTTCCTTGATGAGATCTTCCATCTGCACCAGGAACCACATGTCGATGCCGGTCAGCTTGAAGATTTCTTCGCACGTCATGCCAGCACGCATGGCGTCGGCCACGTACCAGATACGCTCGGCGCCCGGTACGGTCAGCTCGCGCTTGAGGATGCTGTTGGCGTCCGGGCTGGCCAGGTCGACTTTCGGGTCCAGACCGCAGGCACCGACTTCCAGGCCGCGCAGGGCTTTCTGCAGGGATTCCTGGAAGGTACGGCCGATGGCCATGACTTCACCGACCGACTTCATCTGGGTGGTCAGGCGGGCGTCGGCTTTCGGGAATTTCTCGAAGGCGAAGCGCGGCAGCTTGGTGACGACGTAGTCGATCGACGGCTCGAAGGAAGCCGGAGTGCGGCCGCCGGTGATGTCGTTCTGCAGCTCGTCGAGGGTGTAACCCACGGCCAGCTTGGCGGCGATCTTGGCGATCGGGAAGCCGGTAGCCTTCGAGGCCAGGGCCGAGGAGCGCGATACACGCGGGTTCATCTCGATCACGACCATGCGGCCGGTGTTCGGGCAGATACCGAACTGAACGTTGGAACCGCCGGTTTCGACGCCGATTTCACGCAGTACCGCCAGCGAGGCGTTACGCATGATCTGGTATTCCTTGTCGGTCAGCGTTTGCGCCGGAGCGACAGTGATGGAGTCACCGGTGTGCACACCCATCGGGTCGAAGTTTTCGATGGAGCAGACGATGATGCAGTTGTCCTTCTTGTCACGGACCACCTCCATCTCGTATTCCTTCCAGCCGATCAGCGATTCGTCGATCAGCAGCTCCTTGGTCGGCGACAGGTCCAGACCACGGGCGCAGATTTCTTCGAACTCTTCACGGTTGTAGGCGATACCGCCACCGGTGCCACCCATGGTGAACGACGGACGGATGATGCACGGGAAGCCCAGGCGCTCGAGAACGGCGTTGGCCTCTTCCATGCTGTGGGCGATACCGGAACGCGGGCACTCCAGGCCAATGGCTTTCATCGCCTTGTCGAAGCGCGAACGGTCTTCGGCCTTGTCGATGGTGTCGGCGTTGGCACCGATCATCTCTACGCCGAATTTCTCCAGAACGCCGTGGCGCTCCAGGTCCAGGGCGCAGTTCAGTGCGGTCTGACCGCCCATGGTCGGCAGCAGGGCATCCGGACGCTCTTTCTCGATGATCTTGGCCACCGATTGCCACTTGATCGGCTCGATGTAGGTGGCATCGGCCATGGCCGGGTCGGTCATGATGGTGGCTGGGTTGGAGTTCACCAGGATGACGCGGAAACCTTCCTCGCGCAGGGCCTTGCAGGCCTGGGCGCCGGAATAGTCGAATTCGCAGGCCTGGCCGATCACGATCGGGCCAGCGCCGAGAATCAGGATGCTTTTAATGTCTGTACGTTTTGGCATTGGGTTGTCACTCAAATCCGCGGGTCAGTCGGCAAGCCGTCTTGAACAATCTGGGTCAGGCGCTTCCGGGCGCGGCACGAGCCGGCCCGGGGCCTTGAAGCAGGATGCTCAGCGGCGCTTGGCCATGGCATCGATGAAACGATCGAACAGTGGCGCGACGTCGGTCGGGCCTGGGCTCGCTTCAGGGTGGCCCTGGAAGCTGAACGCGCTCTTGTCGGTGCGCTCGATACCCTGCAGGGTGCCGTCGAACAGCGACTTGTGGATGGCGCGGACATTGCCCGGCAGGGTGGCTTCGTCGACGGCGAAACCGTGGTTCTGGCTGGTGATCATCACCACGCCGGTGTCCAGGTCCTGGACCGGGTGGTTGGCACCGTGGTGGCCATGACCCATCTTGACGGTCTTGGCGCCGGAGGCCAGGGCCAGCAGCTGGTGGCCGAGGCAGATACCGAAGACCGGGATCTCGGTTTCCAGGATTTCCTTGATCGCCTGGATCGCGTAGTCGCAAGGCTCGGGGTCACCAGGGCCGTTGGACAGGAACACGCCATCTGGATTCATTGCCAGGACTTCGCTCGCCGGGGTCTGGGCAGGCACCACGGTCACGCGGCAGCCGCGGGCGACCAGCATGCGCAGGATGTTCAGCTTGACGCCGTAGTCGAAGGCCACCACGTGGTAAGGCAGGTCGGCAGCGTCAATGGTCGGGTGGCTGTCGGTTTTCAGCTCCCACACGCTGGAACGCCACTCGTAGCGCTCTTTGGTGGAAACGACCTTGGCCAGGTCCATGCCCTTGAGGCCCGGGAAGGCGCGGGCAGCGGCGATGGCGGCTTCTTCGCTGATGTTGTCACCGGCCAGGATGCAACCGTTCTGGGCGCCCTTCTCACGCAGGATGCGGGTCAGGCGACGGGTGTCGATACCGGCGATGGCGACGACGTTGTTGGCCTTCAGGTACTCAGGCAGCGACTGGGTGTTACGCCAGTTGCTGGCCAGCAGCGGCAGGTCACGGATGACCAGGCCAGCGGACCAGACGCGGTTCGACTCGGCATCTTCCGGGGTGGTGCCGGTATTACCGATGTGCGGGTAGGTCAGGGTAACGATTTGCTGCGCGTAGGAAGGATCAGTAAGGATTTCCTGGTAGCCGGTCATAGCAGTGTTGAACACCACCTCACCAACGGTCTGACCGTCGGCTCCGATGGCTTCACCGCGGAAAATACTGCCATCGGCAAGGGCGAGTATGGCTGGCTTTGTCAAGAAGACCTCCCGTTAATCAAGCATGAAAGGGCGATCGCAGGTTGCAAAAAAGCGGAGTGACGTATGGACACGTCACCCCGCTTTCATGTGCTGAATTCAATTCGCTGCGCGCTTTTAGTGGACACACTAAAGCTGTAGCTTACAGAAAAGTGCGTTTTAGGTCTACCGCATATGTGTCTCTAAAACACATGATTGCGACAGACTGACATCCCTGAAAACCCCTTCGCGGGTAAACCCGCTCCTACAGACACCGCGCCAAACCTCGGAGCAACGCCATTCCATGCGGGAGCGGGAGCAGGCTTACCGCGATGAAGCCACCGCCGCTCGACCTGCTTAACGCAGCTCGAGCACATCCTGCATGTCGTACAGGCCCGGCTCACGCCCATCCAGCCACAGCGCCGCACGCACGGCACCCTTGGCAAAGGTCATGCGGCTGGACGCCTTGTGGGTGATCTCCACGCGCTCGCCTTCGGCGGCGAACAGCACGGTGTGGTCACCGACTACGTCACCGGCACGCACAGTAGCGAAACCGATGGTCTGACGATCGCGCGCGCCAGTCTGGCCTTCGCGACCGTAAACGGCCACTTCCTGCAGATCGCGCCCCAACGCCTGGGCAACCACCTCCCCCATGCGCAGGGCGGTACCCGAAGGTGCATCGACTTTGTGTCGGTGGTGCGCCTCGATGATCTCGATATCCACATCGTCGCCCAATACCCGCGCTGCGGTATCCAGCAGCTTGAGGCACAGGTTGACGCCAACGCTGAAGTTGGCGGCGAAGACGATCGGAATCTCCTTGCCCGCCTCGACCAGTTGCTGCTTTTCTTCCGGGGTAAAGCCAGTGGTACCGATGACCATGGCCTTGCCTGCCTTGCGGCAGAACGCCAGGTTCTTCAGGGTGACCGAGGGATGGGTGAAGTCGATCAGCACATCGAACTCGTCGGCGACCTTGGCCAGGTCATCGGAAATCGGCACGCCAATACGGCCCAGGGCCGCCAACTCACCCGCATCCGCCCCAACCAGGGAACTGTCGGGGCGATCGATCGCCGCCGTCAGGCCTGCCTGAGGCGCCTGTTGCTGCACGGCCTCGACGAGGGTCTTGCCCATCCGCCCCGCCGCGCCCATCACTGCAATACGTCGCATACGTCTGTTCCTTGTCAGAGATCGCCGAAGAAGCGCTTCACACCCTCGAACCAGCCACTGGCCTTGGGCGAATGAGAGCTGTCGCCATCGAGCGAATCGCGCAGTTCTTCAAGCAGCTCGCGCTGACGGCGGCTGAGGTTGACCGGCGTTTCCACCGCGACACGGCACAGCAGGTCGCCCGCCGCACCCCCACGCACCGGCGCCACGCCCTTGCCACGCAGGCGGAACTGCTTGCCGGTCTGGGTGCCTTCGGGGATCTTCAACTTGACCCGACCATCGAGGGTCGGCACTTCCAGCTCGCCGCCCAGGGCCGCATCGGTGTAGCTGATCGGCACTTCGCAGTACAGATGCTTGCCATCACGCTGGAAGATCGCGTGCTCACGCACATTGATGACCACGTACAGGTCGCCGGTCGGGCCACCATGGGTACCGGCCTCGCCCTCACCGGACAGGCGGATGCGGTCGCCGGTATCGACGCCCGCCGGCACCTTGACCGAAAGGGTCTTGTATTCCTCGACACGGCCTTCGCCATGGCAAGAGGTGCAAGGGTCGGTGATGATCTTGCCTTGCCCATGGCAACGGGGGCAGGTTTGCTGCACGGCGAAGAAGCCCTGCTGCATGCGTACCTGGCCAGCACCGCCGCAGGTCGGGCAGGTGGATGGGGTCGACCCCTTCTTCGCACCCGAACCGTCGCAGGGTTTGCAGTTGACCAGCGTAGGCACCCGGATATTGACCGTGGTACCGCGCACAGCCTCTTCCAGATTCAGCTCCAGGGTGTATCGCAGGTCGCTGCCGCGCTGCGCGCCGCCACGAGCACCACCGCGTCCGCCGCCGAAGAAATCACTGAAGACATCACCGAAGATGTCAGAGAAGTTGGCACCACCGAAACCAGCGCCGCCACCGCCCCCCATGCCAGCGTCGAAAGCGGCATGGCCATACTGGTCGTAGGATGCACGCTTGTTCGCGTCGGACAGCACTTCATAGGCCTCGCTGACCTCCTTGAATTGCTCTTCCGACGCCTTGTCATCCGGGTTGCGGTCGGGGTGGTACTTCATCGCCAGGCGGCGATAAGCCTTCTTGAGGTCACCTTCGCTGGCGCCACGCTCGACACCCAGGACCTCATAATAATCACGCTTTGCCATAGGTCATTTGCACTCTTGAGGGCGTTCGGCATGCTCCATGCCGTCAGCACCTGCCGCTACACGCCCAAAGCGCCCTGACAGATGCTGTAAAAATTCTCGTATTCCAGACACACCAACGCGGGAGCAAGCCCCCGCGCGGCGACATCCTACCAGTTCATCGTCAAATGACGCTCACTGGCCGACAACATGCAGGGATTACTGCTTGTTGTTGTCTTTCACTTCTTCGAACTCGGCGTCAACCACGTCATCGTGCTTGGCTTCCGGCTCAGCCTGCTGGGCACCGCCCTGCGGCTGCTGAGCCTGTTCGGCGTACATCTTCTGAGCCACTGGCGCGGAGACTTTCGACAGCTCCTCGACCTTGGCATCGATGGCAGCCTTGTCGTCGCCTTTGACGGCGGCTTCCAGGGCAACGACCGCAGCTTCGATGGCGGTTTTTTCTTCGGCGGTAACCTTGTCACCGGCGTCAGCGACCATCTTGCGAGTCGAGTGAACCAGCGCGTCACCCTGGTTACGGGCAGCGGCCAGCTCTTCGAACTTGCGGTCTTCCTCGGCGTTGGCCTCGGCGTCACGCACCATGCGCTCGATTTCTTCGTCCGACAGACCGGAGTTGGCCTTGATCACGATCGACTGCGACTTGCCGGTGGCCTTGTCTTTGGCGCTGACGTGCAGGATGCCGTTGGCGTCGATGTCGAAGGTCACTTCGATCTGCGGCACACCGCGTGGGGCCGGCGGAATGTCGGCCAGGTCGAACTTGCCCAGCGACTTGTTCTGAGCGGCCTGCTTACGCTCACCCTGCAGAACGTGGATGGTCACGGCGCCCTGGTTGTCATCGGCAGTCGAGAACACCTGCGACTTCTTGGTCGGGATGGTGGTGTTCTTCTCGATCAGCGGAGTCATCACGCCGCCCATGGTTTCGATACCCAGGGTCAGCGGGCTGACGTCCAGCAGCAGTACGTCCTTCACGTCACCGGCCAGTACCGCGCCTTGAATGGCTGCGCCCATGGCAACGGCTTCGTCCGGGTTGACGTCCTTACGTGCTTCTTTACCGAAGAAGTCGGCAACGGCTTTCTGCACCATCGGCATACGGGTCTGGCCACCGACCAGGATCACGTCGTCGATCTTGCTTGCGTCGATACCCGCGTCTTTCAGCGCGATGCGGCAAGGCTCGATGGTACGGTTGACCAGGTCTTCGACCAGCGACTCCAGCTTGGCGCGGGAAATCTTCACGTTCAGGTGCTTAGGACCGGTAGCGTCCGCAGTGATGTACGGCAGGTTGACGTCGGTCGACTGAGACGAGGACAGCTCGATCTTGGCCTTTTCAGCCGCTTCTTTCAGACGTTGCAGGGCCAGCGGATCGTTCTTCAGATCCATGCCCGATTCTTTCTTGAATTCGTCGACGAGGTAGTCGATCAGGCGCATGTCGAAGTCTTCACCACCGAGGAAGGTGTCACCGTTGGTGGCCAGTACTTCGAACTGGTGCTCGCCGTCGACTTCAGCGATCTCGATCACGGAAACGTCGAAGGTACCACCACCGAGGTCATAGACGATCACGGTGTGGTCGCCCTTCGCTTTGTCCATGCCGTAGGCCAGGGCAGCAGCGGTCGGTTCGTTGATGATGCGTTTTACGTCCAGACCCGCGATACGACCGGCGTCCTTGGTGGCCTGACGCTGGCTGTCGTTGAAGTAGGCCGGAACGGTGATGACCGCTTCGGTGACCGGCTCGCCGAGGTAGTCTTCGGCGGTCTTCTTCATTTTCTTCAGGACTTCGGCGCTGATTTGCGGCGGAGCCATTTCCTTGCCGCCGGCCTCGACCCAAGCGTCACCATTGTTGGCTTTGACGATCTTGTACGGCACCAGCTTGATGTCTTTCTGCACGACGTCTTCTTCGAAGCGACGGCCAATCAGACGCTTCACGGCGAACAGGGTGTTGTGCGGGTTGGTGACGGCCTGGCGCTTGGCCGACTGGCCAACCAGGATTTCGCCATCGTTGGCGTAAGCCACGATCGAAGGGGTAGTACGCGCGCCCTCGGCGTTCTCGATGACTTTGACGTTACCGTTTTCCAGAATGGAGACGCACGAGTTGGTGGTCCCCAGGTCGATACCGATGATTTTACCCATGTTGAATCTCCCGAAACTTGAATTTGGTAGCAGCGACTTCATTCAGCCAACTGCGGTAATACTTGAAGGCTTGACACCTAGATGGGGATGCCCTGACGGATTTCAAGCCTTTTCATCGATAGAAGGTTGTGGCGCTGCTGGCGCCTTGCTGACCACCACCATGGCGGGGCGCAGCAGGCGGCCATTGAGCAGGTAGCCCTTCTGGAACACGTTCAGCACGCTGTTGGGCTCGACAGTGGCGCTTTCCTGCATGGCCATCGCCTGATGGTGCTCGGCATTGAACGGCTGGCCGTGCGGGTCGATGGCTTCGAGGTTGTAGCGCTTGAGGGTGTCCTGGAACATCTTCAGGGTCAGCTCGACGCCTTCGCGAATCTGCTTGACGTGCTCGTCTTCGGCACTGGAGTGCGTCAGGGCGAGTTCCAGGCTGTCGATGACCGGCAGCAGGTCGCCGGCGAATTTCTCAAGGGCGAACTTGTGCGCCTTCTCGACGTCCTGCTCGGCACGACGGCGAATGTTCTGCAGTTCGGCGGCGGTGCGCAGGGACTGATCCTTGGCGGCGGCCAGCTGCTCCTCTAGCTCCTGGACGCGGGCATCGACGGACGTCGCACCAGCCTCTTCGGTATTAAGGGTGTTTTCATCCAGCTGTTCGTCAGCCATGGGTGTTCTCCTCCGCAAATTTCTGGTCTGCGAGCCTGGCTCGCCTTGTTTGTCGGCTATATGGGGCCGGAAAAACAGGCTTCAAGGGGCAATGTGGTTTTCAGGCAACGCAAGAATCTGCCAACGGGCATTGTCAGCCTCGAAAAAACTACTGTATAAATAACCAGACCAACCGCTTCGGGAGCCGCCCTCATGCTGGTGCACCTGTCCATTCACAACTACGCCATCGTCGAGCACCTCGACCTCGAACTGGCCCGTGGCATGTCCGTCATCACCGGTGAGACCGGCGCAGGCAAGTCGATCATGCTCGACGCCCTCGGCCTCACCCTGGGTGACCGTGCCGACAGCGGCGTTGTGCGTCCCGGCGCAGACAAGGCGGACATCCTCGCCACCTTCGACCTGGTGGACATCCCCGAGGCACGCGCCTGGTTGGCCGAACGCGACCTGGACATCGACGGGCCGTGCATCCTGCGCCGGGTCATCACCGCCGAGGGCCGAAGCCGCGGCTACATCAACGGCACACCCTGCCCGCTGGGCGACCTGAAGGCGCTGGGCGAACTGCTGATCGACATTCACAGCCAGCACGAACACCAGTCGCTGCTCAAGACCGACACCCATCGCCGCCTGCTGGACGAATATGCCGGTGCCATCGACCTGGCGCGCCAGGTGCAATTGGCCGCCAAACGCTGGAACCAGACCCGCCTCGAACTGGAGCGCCTGACCAACTCGAGCGACGAGCAACGCGCTCGCCATCAGCTGCTCAGCTATCAACTGGAAGAACTCGACAACCTGGGCCTGGGCGAAAACGAACTCGAACAACTCGAACAGGAACACAAGAACCTGACCAGTGCCGAGGCGCTGTTCGGCATTTGCCGCCAGGTCATCGACCAGTGCAGCGAGAGCGACTCGGGCAATGTGCTGAGCGCCCTCACCTCCAGCCTCAACCGGCTGGGCGCCGCCAACCATGCCCCCAAGGCACTGGCAGAGGCCGCCAACCTGATCGCCAGCGCGCAGATCCAGGTCGAAGAGGCCGTGGGCGAACTCAACCGCTTCCTGGACAACTTCGATGCCGACCCCATGCGCCTGCAAGCCCTGGAAGAACGCCTCGACACCCTCTACACCCTGGCACGCAAGCACCGCGTGCACCCGACCGAGCTACCGCACCTGCAACAACAGCTGATGGAAGAGCTGGAAGGACTCAATGCCAGTGACGAATCCATCGAACGCCTGGGCGATGAGCTGACCGCCTACGCCCACCACTATAAAGAGAAGGCCAGCGAACTGAGCGCACTGCGTCGGCAGGCCGCCAGCCAGCTGGCAACTGCCGTCGAGCAGGAGATCCAGCGCCTGGGCATGCCCGGCGGGCGTTTCTGCATCGAACTGACACCAAACGACGGCCAGGAACTGTCGCCCCACGGCCTTGAGCAGATCGAACTGCTGGTCAGCGCCAACCCTGGGCAACCCCTCAAGGGCCTGGCCAAGGTGGCCTCGGGCGGTGAACTGTCACGCATCAGCCTGGCGATCCAGGTGATCACTGCTCAAACCTCCCGCATCCCGACGCTGGTGTTCGACGAAGTCGACGTCGGCATCGGCGGCCCCACCGCCGAAATCGTCGGCCAGTTGCTGCGCCGATTGGGTGAACGCGGCCAGGTCCTGACCGTGACCCACCTACCGCAAGTCGCCGCACAAGGGCATCACCATTTGTTCGTGCACAAGGTGCGCAACAGCGACACCACTCACACCGCAGTGACCAGCCTGGCCAAGCGCGAGCGGGTCGAGGAAGTGGCGCGGATGCTCGGCGGTATCGACTTGACCAAGGAATCCCTGGCGCATGCGCGCAAGATGGTGGTCAGCGGGAAGGCTTGAGATCTTCGGGCCCACCGGAGCCGTGTCCGAGCCGGCGCGCTGGCGATTGGGCAGACATGAATCACCCGAGCCCTAAAGTACAAAGGCGACCCTGAGGTCGCCTTTGTCATGAACAACGATAAAAATCGTTACTTCTTCTTACGTACATACAGGACCAGATTGTGGTCCACGAGCTCGTAGCCATGCTCGGCGACGATCTCTTTCTGACGTTTTTCGATCTCGGCATCCATGAATTCGATGACTTCGCTGGTGTCCACGTTGACCATATGGTCGTGGTGACCGCCGTCCGCCAGCTCGAACACTGCATGACCGCCGTCGAAGTTGTGGCGAACCACCAGACCCGCTGCTTCGAACTGGGTCAGTACGCGATAAACAGTAGCCAGACCGACGTCCTCGCCCGCCTCCATCAGCGCCTTGTAGACATCCTCGGCACTCATGTGACGCTGCTCGGTCGAGTCCAGCATTTGAAGGATCTTGACTCGAGGCAGGGTCACCTTGAGACCGGCTTTGCGCAATTCGCTATTTTCAACCATGGTCAGCTTTCTCGCCGATGCTGCTTCGCAGCTTCTCTTAATACGGGTATGATCGGGGTTTACGTTGTCCAGCCAAGATAGTGGAAGTCGCCCACCGATGCAAAACACCAAGCTCTTGCTAACCAGCCTCACCTTTGTGGGACTGCTCGCACTCGCCGGTTGCTCGTTTCCCGGGGTTTACAAAATCGACATCCAGCAGGGCAATGTCGTTACGCAAGACATGATAGACCAATTACGTCCCGGAATGACCCGCCGGCAAGTAAGGTTTATCATGGGCAACCCGCTGATTCAGGACACGTTCAACACCAACCGCTGGGACTACCTGTACAGTCTGCAGCCTGGTGGCGGGCAGCGCCAGCAGGAGCGCATGAGCGTCTTCTTCAACGAAAGCGACCAACTGGTCAGCCTGTCCGGCGACTTCATGCCCGGCGTGAGCAAGGACCAGGAAATTCTCGGCGGCAGCGGCGACACCACCGTCAGCCCAGCCGGCGAAGGCCAACCGACGCCGCAGCCGGAAGAAAAACCTGCCAAACCCGGTTCGGTGGAAGAATCCATCCAGCGCGAAATCGACACCATCGAGACCACCCCGGTCCCGACCCCAGCACCGCTGGAAACCTCGCCGCAGTAATATTGCGGACAACAAAAAGCCCGGATCGCATCCGGGCTTTTTTGTGCACCCCAGGCGACTAGCGCTTGGCCCTGGCCTTGGCGGCGCGCTGCTTGCGCGCCTCCAGAGGGTCGACCAGCAGGGGCCGATAGATCTCCAGGCGATCGCCCTCCTCTACCTGGCGCACCGCCGGGTCACTGACCACCTTGCCGAAAATGCCCACAGGGCAACCTTCGACATCCAGACCGGCCACCTGCCCCGCAATCCCCGAAACACGCAATGCCTCGCGTACGGTCGTACCACGGGGCACTTCGCAGGCAAGCAACCACTGGCGCTCGGGCGTGGCATAGACCACTTCGATTTTCAGCGAGCGCTCAACCATTGAGCTGCTTGGCGCGCTGGCAGAACGCATCTACCAGGGTATTCGCCGCCTGGTTGAACAACGGCCCCAGGGTTGCCCGCACGATAGGCCCGGCGTAGTCGAAGGACAGGTCCAGGCTGATCTTGCAGGCCTTTTCACCCAGCGGCTTGAACACCCATACACCATGCAACTGGGTGAACGGCCCTTCTTCGAGATTCATCTCGATGGACTGGCCTGGCACCAGCACATTGCTCGTTACAAACTGCTGGCTCATGCCACCCTTGGCCACTTCCAGCTTCGCGCGCATGTGCGTATCGCTGGCTTCGATCACGGTCGATGCCGAGCACCAGGGCAGGAACTTCGGGTAGCTGGCTACGTCGTTGACCAGATCGTACAGCGCCTGGGCGGGATACGGCAGCAGGGCGGAGCGTTGAATATGGGTAGTCATCCAGGCGTCACTTCCAAGGCTGGGTGGCGGCGCTTCGCAGCGTGCCGAAAACAGGTTCTGTGCAAAAGACAGGGCCCGTATTGTCCGGTATTCATTCCACTGGCTCAAGCACACTGAAATCCCGTAGCCGACGACGCAGCGACTGCCTATAATGCCGCCCCTATGGCTAAACAAAAGAAACATCCGACCGGGACCATCGCGCAAAACAAGAAGGCGCGACACGATTACTTCATCGAACACAAGTTCGAGGCCGGACTGGTCCTGTCCGGTTGGGAAGTAAAGAGCCTGCGGGCCGGCAAGGCACACCTGACCGACAGCTATGTGCTGCTCAAGGATGGCGAGGCCTGGCTGTTCGGCAGCCACATCACCCCGCTGACCACCGCCAGCACGCATGTCATCGCCGACCCCACCCGCACCCGCAAGCTGCTGCTGAACAAGCGCGAGCTCGAGCGCGTGGAAGCCTCCGTGGCGCAAAAAGGCTACACCTGCGTGGCGCTGTCGCTGTACTGGAGCAAGCACCTGATCAAGTGCGAAATCGCGCTTGGCAAGGGCAAGAAGGAGTTCGACAAGCGCGATACCATGCGCGAACGCGACTCCAACCGCGAGCTGCAGCGTGCGGTGCGCAACAAGGGCAAGGAAGAGTAATACGCTTCGGCCTGTGCTGGCCCTTTCGCGGGCAAACCCGCGAAAGGGCCAGCGTACTCAACGCCCGCTACGCCGCTCCGCCCGCGCGACCCGCTGCGCCTCTTCATGCGCCTCCTCCAGCACCTCCTGCACATACAGAATGTGCCGGCTGGACACCTCCCGCGCATCGTCAGCCCTGCCCTCGACAATCGCCAGGTACAGCTCCCGGTGCTGACTGATCAGCATGTCCCGGGTTTCTGAGCGCTGCTGGTACATGCCGCCGATATTGGTCACCACGTTACGCTTGAGCAGGTCGAACAACCCACGGATGGTGTGCAGCAGCACCGCATTGTGGCTGGCCTCGGCAATGGCCAAGTGGAAACGCGCATCGGCTGCGCCCTCCTCCGCCCGGGTGACTTCATCGACCCGGGTATAGCAGTCCTGCAAGGTGTCGAATGCCGCCTTCAGGCGCACGCGATCAGGCTCGGTGGCACGCTGCGCCGCGTAATAGGCGCAGGACGCCTCCAGGGTATGGCGAAACTCGAGCAAATCGCGCTGCGCCTCGGCGCTGTGCTCGAGCAGCTGGAGCAGAGGGTCACTGAAGGTCGAACCGAGGCTCTGCGCGACATAGTTGCCGCCACCCTGACGGCTGACCAGCAACCCTTTGGCCACCAGCTTCTGGATGGCCTCGCGCAGCGACGGACGGGACACCCCGAACTGCTCGGCCAGCACGCGCTCCGCAGGAAGCCGCTGCCCGGAGGTCAAGGTACCCTCGAGAATCATCCCTTCCAACCGATCGACGATGTCGTCGGACAGACGCCGTTGGCGGACCTGATCAAAAACCATCACATGCTCTCCACGAACCCCCTGCTTGTTTCGGGGGGCGTCTATTCTCGCCGATCCGCGCCGCGCAGACACCCATCAGCTATGGATTTTGCCAGCCAATCAGCTGGCCACTCATCGGCACGCGACCAAAGTTTTGCCTCGGACAAATTGACACACCCACGACAGCGCTTTTAACCTAGCGTCCAGCCATTGTAAATTGGTCTTACCAATTATCCAATGCCAGTGCCTGACCAACAACAATTAGGGGCCACCCCATATGCAAACCTGGCAACAACTCTATACCCCGCTTGGTAGTCTCGGCCTGTCCGCACTGGCGGCGGTCATCCCTATCGTGTTCTTCTTCCTCGCGCTCGCCGTGTTCCGCCTCAAAGGCCACGTCGCCGGCAGCATCACCCTTGCACTGTCGATCCTGGTGGCGATCTTCGCCTTCCAGATGCCTGCCGACATGGCCTTCGCCGCCGCCGGTTATGGCTTCCTCTACGGCCTCTGGCCAATTGCCTGGATCATCGTTGCCGCGGTGTTCCTCTACAAACTCACGGTCAAGAGCGGCCAGTTCGAAGTCATCCGCAGCTCGGTGCTGTCGATCACCGATGACCAGCGCCTGCAGGTGCTGCTGATCGGCTTCTGCTTCGGTGCCTTCCTCGAAGGCGCGGCCGGCTTCGGCGCACCGGTGGCCATCACGGCCGCGCTGCTGGTCGGCCTGGGCTTCAACCCGCTGTACGCCGCCGGCCTGTGCCTGATCGCCAACACCGCGCCCGTGGCTTTCGGCGCCCTGGGTATCCCGATCATCGTTGCGGGCCAGGTCACCGGTATCGACGCCTTCCACATTGGCGCCATGACCGGTCGTCAACTGCCGCTGCTGTCGCTGTTCGTACCGTTCTGGCTGGTGTTCATGATGGACGGCCTGCGCGGCGTGAAAGAAACCTGGCCAGCAGCCCTGGTCGCAGGCCTGAGCTTCGCCGTTACCCAGTACTTCACCTCGAACTTCATCGGCCCAGAACTGCCGGACATCACCTCGGCACTGGCCAGCCTGATCGCCCTGACCCTCTTCCTGAAAGTGTGGCAACCCAAGCGTTCGTTCGCAGAAGCCAAGGGCAGTGTCGGCGCCGCCGTGGTCAGCAGCGGTGGCAGCCAGCCTTCGCCCTACAGCCTGGGCGAGATCTTCAAGGCCTGGTCGCCGTTCCTGATCCTCACCGTGCTGGTCACCCTCTGGACCCTGAAGCCGTTCAAAGCCGCCTTCGCCGCTGGCGGCTCGATGTACAACTTCGTGTTCAACTTCGCCATCCCGCACCTTGACCAGCTGGTGATCAAGACCGCGCCGATCGTCACCACCGCCACCGCAATGCCGGCCGTGTTCAAGCTCGACCCAATCTCCGCCACCGGCACCGCGATCTTCCTGTCGGCGCTGATCTCCATGGCAGTGCTCAAGATCAACGTCAAAACTGGTCTGACCACTTTCAAGGAAACCCTCTGGGAGCTGCGCTGGCCCATTCTCTCGATTGGCATGGTGCTGGCCTTCGCCTTCGTCACCAACTACTCGGGCATGTCGTCGACCCTGGCACTGGTGCTGGCTGGTACTGGCGCTGCGTTCCCGTTCTTCTCGCCGTTCCTCGGCTGGCTGGGCGTGTTCCTGACCGGTTCCGACACCTCGTCCAACGCGCTGTTCAGCTCGCTGCAGGCCACCACCGCGCACCAGATCGGGGTCAACGACACCCTGTTGGTGGCTGCCAACACCAGCGGCGGCGTGACCGGCAAGATGATCTCACCGCAGTCGATCGCCGTGGCCTGCGCCGCGACCGGCCTGGTCGGCAAGGAATCCGACCTGTTCCGCTTCACCGTCAAGCACAGCCTGTTCTTCGCCACCATCGTCGGCCTGATCACCCTGATCCAGGCTTACTGGCTGACCGGCATGCTGGTTCATCACTAAAGTGAAAGGGGCCGGGCGCCATGGCGCGCCCGGTAACTTCCTCAACCCACGCTGCGAGAATCCATGATCATTTCCGCCTCCACCGACTATCGCGCCGCGGCCCAACGCAAGCTGCCCCCTTTCCTCTTCCACTACGCCGACGGCGGCGCTTACGCCGAGCACACCTTGCGTCACAACGTCTCGGACCTGGCCAGCATCGCCCTGCGCCAGCGCGTACTGAAGAACATGTCCGAGCTGAGCCTGAAGACCCAGCTGTTCGATGAAACCCTGAGCATGCCCGTGGCCCTGGCGCCCGTTGGCCTGACCGGCATGTACGCGCGCCGTGGTGAAGTGCAGGCGGCGCGCGCAGCCGCTGCCCATGGCATTCCGTTCACCCTGTCCACGGTGTCGGTGTGCCCGATCGAAGAAGTGGCTCCGGCCATCGACCGGCCCATGTGGTTCCAGCTGTATGTCCTCAAAGACCGCGGTTTCATGCGCAACGCCCTGGAGCGCGCCAAGGCCGCCGGCGTGAAGACGCTGGTATTCACCGTCGACATGCCAGTGCCGGGTGCCCGCTACCGCGATGCCCACTCCGGCATGAGCGGCAAGAACGGCCCGCTGCGCCGCGTGCTGCAAGCCATGACCCACCCTGAATGGGCGTGGGACGTTGGCGTGATGGGCCGCCCGCACGACCTGGGCAACATCTCCAAGTACCGGGGCAACCCCACCGGCCTGGCCGACTACATCGGCTGGCTGGGCAACAACTTCGACCCGTCGATCTCGTGGAAAGACCTGGAATGGATTCGTGAATTCTGGGACGGCCCGATGATCATCAAGGGCATCCTCGACGCCGACGACGCCCGCGACGCGGTCAAGTTCGGCGCCGACGGCATCGTGGTGTCCAACCACGGCGGCCGCCAGCTCGACGGCGTGCTGTCCAGCGCCCGCGCCCTGCCGGCGATTGCCGACGCGGTGAAAGGCGACCTGAAGATTCTCGCCGACTCCGGCATTCGCAGTGGCCTGGACGTGGTGCGCATGATCGCCCTGGGTGCCGACACCGTCCTGATCGGCCGCGCCTTCCTCTATGCCCTCGCCGTCCACGGCCAGGCTGGGGTGAAGAACCTGCTCGAACTGTTCGAGAAGGAAATGCGCGTGGCGATGGTGCTGACCGGTGCCAAGTCGATCAGCGAAATCACCCGCGATTCGCTGGTTCGCGAACTGGGCGCGCTGAGCCGCTCCCACGAAGCCATCCCCGCCTGACTGCCTGATAAACCCGGGGCACGCGGCGCGACAGACGCCCGGCCCCGCGAGGAGACTGCATGAGCCTGCCCGCCGCGTTCCTGCGTGATGCCGAGCGCCTGATCCCCGCCGAACGCCGTTTCGACGACCCGACCTCGACCCTGGCCTTCGGCACGGACGCCAGCTTTTACCGGTTGATTCCCAAACTGGTCGTGCGCGTCGAGTCCGAGGACGAAGTGGTCGGCCTGCTCCACCTGGCCCAGCGCGAACGCGTGCCGGTCACCTTCCGCGCGGCTGGCACCAGCTTGTCTGGCCAGGCCATCAGCGACTCGGTGCTGATCGTCCTGGGCGACAACTGGAACGGCCGCGAAATCCGTGGCCAGGGCGAGCAGATCCGCCTGCAGCCCGGCGTCATCGGTGCCCAGGCCAACGCCTGGCTGGCCCCCTTTGGCCGCAAGATCGGCCCCGACCCGGCCTCGATCAATGCCTGCAAGATCGGCGGCATCGTCGCCAACAACGCCAGCGGCATGTGCTGCGGCACGGCCCAGAACACTTACCACACCCTGGCCGGCATGCGCCTGGTGCTGGCCGATGGCACGCGCCTGGACAGCGAGGACCCCGCCAGCGTCGCAGCCTTCGAGCACAGCCACGCCAGCCTGCTCGACGCCCTGGCCCGCCTCGGTCGGGAAACCCGCGCCAACACCGAACTGGCCGACCGCATCCGCCACAAGTACCGGCTCAAGAACACCACCGGTCTGTCGCTGAACGCCCTGGTGGACTACGACAAACCGCTGGATATCCTGCAGCACCTGCTGGTCGGTTCCGAAGGCACCCTGGGCTTCATCAGCGCCGTCACCTACGACACCGTGCCGGACCACCCGCACAAAGCCAGCGCCCTGCTGGTATTCCCCAGCGTGGAAAGCTGCTGCCGCGCCGTGACCGTGCTCAAGCGCCAGCCGGTTTCCGCCGTCGAACTGCTCGACCGCCGCAGCCTGCGTTCAGTGCAGGACATGCCCGGCATGCCGCTGTGGGTAAAAGGCCTGTCGGACCACGCCTGCGCCCTGCTGATCGAGTCCCGCGCCGCCAGCCGGAGCTTGCTGCACGAACAACTGCAGCAGGTAATGACCTCCATCGCCGAGTTCCCGCTGGAGCAGCAAGTCGACTTCAGCGAAGACCCCGCGGTGTACAACCAGCTGTGGAAAATCCGCAAGGACACCTTCCCCGCTGTCGGCGCCGTGCGCCAGACCGGCACCACCGTGATCATCGAAGACGTGACCTTCCCCATCGAGCAACTGGCCGAAGGCGTCAACCGGTTGATCCAGCTGTTCGACAAGCACCGCTACGACGAAGCGATCATTTTCGGCCATGCGCTGGAGGGCAACCTGCACTTCGTCTTCACCCAAGGCTTCAACAGCGCCGAGGAAGTGGCGCGCTACCAAGCCTTCATGGATGACGTGGCGCAACTGGTGGCGGTGGAGTTCGGCGGTTCGCTCAAGGCCGAACACGGCACCGGCCGCAACATGGCGCCGTTCGTCGAATTGGAGTGGGGCCATGATGCCTATCAGCTGATGTGGACGCTCAAGCGCCTGCTCGATCCCAACGGCATCCTCAACCCGGACGTGGTGCTGAGCGAAGACCCGGACATCCACCTCAAGCACCTCAAGCCCCTGCCGGCGGCCGACGAGATCGTCGACAAGTGCATCGAGTGCGGCTTCTGCGAGCCCGTGTGCCCGTCCAAGGGCCTTACCCTCAGCCCACGCCAACGCATCGTCATGTGGCGCGACATCCAGGCCAAGAAACGCGCCGGCATCGACACCCGCGAACTGCTGCAGACCTACCAATACCAAGGCATCGACACCTGTGCTGCCACCGGCCTGTGCGCCCAGCGCTGCCCGGTGGGCATCAACACCGGCGAACTGGTGAAGAAATTGCGCAGCCAGGCCGCCGAGCATGGCAAGACCGCCGATTGGCTGGCCGACCACTTCGGCACCGCGCTGGGCGGTGCCCGCCTGACCCTGACCGCCGCCAACACCGCCCGCAAGCTGCTCGGCGCCCCCCGCCTGGGCCGCCTGAGCGCCAGCCTGAGCAAAGCCAGTAAAGGCCGCTTGCCACAGTGGACGCCGGCGATGCCCCAGCCGCTGCGCCCGCTGGATTTCGGCACGGCCAGCAACGACGCCCGACCACGCGTGGTGTACCTGGCTGCCTGCGTCTCGCGGGTGATGGGCCCGGCTTATGCCGACCGCGAGCAAAGTTCACTGCTCGACAAGACCCGCGCCCTGCTGGAAAAGGCAGGTTACCAAGTGGTGTTCCCGGAGAACGCCGACAGCCTGTGCTGCGGCCAGCCGTTCGCCTCGAAAGGTTATCCCGAGCAGGCCGAGCACAAGCGCCAGGAGCTGATCAACGCCCTGCTGCATGCCAGCCGTGGCGGCCTCGACCCGATCTATTGCGACACCAGCCCCTGCACCCTGCGCCTGGTGCAGGACCTGGGTGAAACCCGCCTGGACCTGTACGACCCGGTGCGCTTTATCCGCACTCACCTGCTCGACAAGCTGGAGTTCACCCCTCAGGACGAGCCGGTGGCCGTGCATGTGACCTGCAGCACCCAGCACCTGGGCGAGAGCCAGGCCCTGATCGACCTGGCGCGGCGTTGCAGCAATCAGGTGGTGATCCCGGAAGGTATTCACTGCTGCGGCTTTGCCGGTGACAAGGGCTTCACCACGCCTGAGCTCAATGCGCATTCGCTGCGCAGCCTGAAGGATGCGGTGCAGTATTGCAGTGAGGGCATTTCTACGAGTCGTACCTGTGAGATTGGGTTGTCCAGTCATAGCGGTATCGACTACCACGGGCTGGTGTACCTGGTGGACCGCGTGACGCGGCCTCGGGGGGGCTGAGTTGAGGGGGGGTGGTCTCGAGAGGTGATCGCCTTGAGGTGTCAGGGGGTGGGAGATCGAGCGCCGCCCGCGCGGCGCATCGCGAGCAAGGCTCGCGCCTACGTCTGTTTCGGGCCAGTCACGACAGTGACAGGTGCGCGCGACCGCCTGGTTTGTACGACACGATATGGTGCCATGCACCCAGGCGTTCGCGCGCGAATCCCGCAGGAATCGTAGGAGCGAGCCTTGCTCGCGATGCGCCGCGCAGGCGGCGCTCGATCTCCCAGGCCCCCATGGGCGATGCCTTGGGGGTGATCAGCCAGTTCGAACGTGTACCCTGGAGGCAGAATTAGCGCCTGCACGCCCTAATAGGTGCGTTGGTCGGGCGTAAGCGCAAAGACAGTTGGCTCCCTACGTCTGTTTCGGGCCAATAACGCCAGTGACAGATCCGCGCGACCGCCTGGTATGTACGACCCGGTATCGCGCTAGGCACCCAAGCGCTCGCACGCATATCGCATCGGCAAAAACGGCCCCCAACCAGTGTAGGAGCGAGCCTTGCTCGCGATGCGCCGCGCCCAATCCCCCTAACAACCCAAGCCCTCCCCCCCACCACCACCCCGATTGAACCCTCGGCACCTCCCCACAGTCCACCTAACAGGCCCACCTTCCAGAGGCCCTCAAAGGAGACACCCATGAAAGGTACTGCGCTTTCCGCCCTCTTCGCCGCGGCCACCCTCCTGGCTGCCCCAACGTTCGCCGCCGAAGACCTTTGCACGGCCAACCTGCAGAAAATCGACGACAGCATGGCCACCGCTGGCGCCACCTCCGAAGGCCTGGACAAAGCCATCACCGAGCACGTCGACAAAGCCAAGGCAGCACAAGCCTCAGGCGATACCAAAGAGTGCATCGCCATTACCACCAAAGTGCTTGAGCGTCTGGAGAAAACCGACAAGAGCAGTGGCTCCCCGAGCGGAGCGTGACCCCAAGGGGCGGGCGACAGGACGGACAGTCGACGTCGCCCGCGCAAACGCGTATACTCCATCGTGCGTACCGAAAGGTAAGCCAGCTAGAGAGCTGTAGCGTGGGGCCGATCAGGATTCGACGCCGGTAGCGAAACTCTAGGTGCATGCCGAGTTGGTAACAGAACTCGTAAATCCACTGTTGCAACTTTCTATAGTTGCCAATGACGAAAACTACGAGGGCTACGCTCTCGCTGCGTAAGCAGCTGAGCCCGCTCTCCTGGTAGCTTCGGCTCCAGCAATCATCAGGGGATGCCTGTAAACCCGAAATGATTGTCATACAGAACAGGATCGTCGTGTAGCACGTTGGGGGCAAAGCGACTAAAACTTACCCAACTCGTCCAAAGCACCCTGCCCGTCGGGCGGCTGCGGATTAACTCAGTAGACACGGCTAAGCATGTAGTACCGACAGCGGAGTACTGGCGGACGGGGGTTCAAATCCCCCCGGCTCCACCAAATGATCAATCAAAGACGTCCACGGACGTCTTTTTTTGTGCCTGAGATCCAGTAAATACGCGGCTTCCAGCGCTTTTGCGGTCTTTTGAGGGTTTTTGAGTTCCAGCCGTTCGGGTATTCCAGACGGTATTCCAGCTCACCCGGTGCTAATCTTTGGAATACCGAATCAGTGCTTGAGGACAATCTCATGCCTGCTCAAAACCTCCGCCTCTCCGATCGACAGCTCAAGGGAGTCAAACCGGCGTCCAAGGATTACGTCCTCACTGACGGTGATGGTTTGCAGTTCCGCGTACGCAGCAACGGCTCGTTGCTGTGGAATTTCAACTACCGCGAACCGGTGACCAAGAAGCGCATCAACATTGGCTTCGGGACCTACCCCGAACTGTCACTGGCGAACGCACGAAAGAAGGCAGTCGAAGCCCGCGAGCTGCTCGCTCAAGGCATCGATCCGAAGGTGCAGCGCAATACGTTGAATGAAGCCAAACGCGCGGAAACCGAACACACCTTCGAGAACGTGGCCACCGCCTGGTTTGAACTCAAGAAAGACTCAGTCACCCCGGCCTACGCCGAGGACATCTGGCGGTCGCTGACGCTGCACGTGCTCCCCGACTTGAGGATGACACCACTCGCGAAAATCACCGCGCCGATGGTGATCGCATTGCTTCGCCCAATCGAAGCGAAAGGCAGCCTGGAGACGGTCAAACGTCTTAGCCAGCGGCTAAACGAGATCATGACCTACGGCGTAAATTCCGGCCTGATCTTCGCCAACCCGCTCAGCGGCATCAGAGCAGTATTCAAGAAGCCAAAGAAAGAGAATATGGCTGCGCTTCCACCCGAAGAGCTCCCGGAGCTCATGCTGGAGATCGCGAACGCCAGTATCAAACGCACGACCCGCTGCCTGATCGAATGGCAGTTGCACACCATGACTCGCCCCGCCGAGGCGGCGACCACACGCTGGGCAGACATCGACTTTGAGAGGCGTGTCTGGACTATCCCACCGGAGCGGATGAAGAAGCGCCGCCCACACAGCATCCCGTTGAGTGATCACGCCGTCGCACTATTGGAGTCACTGAAGACCCACAGCGGCCATCGCGAATACGTCTTCCCGGCAGACAGAAATCCACGCACCCACGCCAATAGCCAAACGGCCAACATGGCGTTGAAACGCATGGGCTTCCAGGATCGGTTGGTCAGCCACGGCATGCGCTCAATGGCCAGCACCATCTTGAATGAGCATGGGTGGGACCCGGAGCTTATTGAGGTCGCACTGGCACATGTCGACAAGGATGAGGTGCGCAGTGCCTACAACCGAGCCGACTACATTGAGCGCCGGCGCCCGATGATGGCCTGGTGGAGTGAGTACATCCAGAAAGCCGCCACCGGCAGCCTACTCGCCTCAGCGTACGTTCAAGCCAGAGACAGGAATGTCGTGCCAATCCGCTGATTGCCGCTACAAGGGCAATGACAACAATGCTGACTCTGAATGCTTTGCTACTCGACGAGATCGGTCAACAGTGGTTCCTGATTATCTTTGTGTTGAGAAAGCTAGAGCCCCATGGATTGAATCATCTCACTCTCGCTAACCGCTTCAGGCGTCACGACCGCATCCTTTAGCATCAACTTGCCTCGAAGAAGGCGATCCAGATGGACATCGAACGAATCAAATTGTGGGTGTCGTACAGCAGGAAGATGAATGTGCACGTCTTTCTTTTGACCAATTCGATAGACTCGGTCAGATGCTTGAGCTTCCTTTGCAGGGTTCCAGTGACGCTCCAAGTGGACAACGTGGTTGGCACCAACCACAGTCAATCCAACCCCTGCAGCTACTGGTGACATGATCATCACGTTGAAACCAGGCTTAGATTCGAAGACACCGATCAATTTCTTGCGAGTCAGCTCGTCAGATTTCTTTGCAACTGCCGCCGTATCACCATTGATGACTGCTACATCCAGCCCATAGATCTGATCAAGCCAGAGCTTCAGGACTCTCTGGAGCCGCTTGGTGACCATGAACAAAATGACCTTTTCTTCGTTCTGCCGGATACGATCAAGTAACTCCAACAGCACTGCCAATTTGCCCGACTGCGCCATGTTCTCACGCGCCTCGCTGGAACTGTTTGCCATCAGTTTTGCTTCTTCGCGAAGGCGAGGATGCAGAGAGATCTCTCGCAACTGGGCCAACGCTGCCAGTGCAGTACCTCGCATGTCCTCGGTCGCACGTCGGGCACGAAAATCATTGAGTACTGCATCGTATGCCTGCAGTTGAGCACCCTTCATACAAACGGAAAGATGAGCCGCGTGTAGCAGTTGGCCACCCTTCGGCTGCTCCACACCGCTATGGATGGTCTTGCTGGGAAGCCCCTTAAGCTGATCTTCCTTGATGCGACGGAGCATGAACCTGCCAACAGCTTCGCGTAGCCCCGCGCCAATCTTCCGCCTTACCTCATCCTTTTCATCATCTGCTGCGGAAAGGATGGGTTTGATCCAGCTATCGCGGAACTGGCTCCATCCTCCAAGGATGCCTGGCTGTGCGGTATCCATTAGGCACCAGAAATCCCCCAGACTGTTCTCGACTGGTGTGCCAGTGGCCAGCAGTTTGAAATCCGCTTTCAGTCCTTTTGCCGCTCGCGTCTGCGCAGCATTGGGATTTTTGATGTTCTGCGCTTCGTCAAAGATCACCAATCCCCAATCAATTCTGCACAATGAGAACTGATAGTCCCTTAGTGTCTGGTAGGTGGTCAGTACCAAACGGCGATCCATGTCCAGACGATGTATTCCAGACTCCGGGCCGATAGTAAGGGCGTAACGAATAGCATCATCGGCCATCGCTCCGTCTTCATCAATGAGAGAGGCCAACTGCACCGATTCCCGCTCGGCGCCCTTGACCCTGAAGCGGCTTAAATCTCTTCCCGCCTGCAACACCACTATGTCCCGGAATGGAATGCCCTTGAAGGTTTGACTGACCTCATCCTCCCAATTCTCAAGGAGGCTCAAGGGAGCCACGACCAGAACGGGCTTCTGCGCACGCCCCGCAACTTTCTGGCGGACAAGGTATTCACCTACCGTAACCAATGACATGTAGGTTTTGCCAAGCCCCATGTCGTCGGCCAATAGCCCACCCTGAAGTCGGTAGAGATCACCATGATCATCTCGAACGGCAGACTCCAACAGCCCCAGCATCCATTCAACACCCTCGCGCTGGTGCGGGAACGGTTGGCGCGCGTAGCTCCCCCAATCTGGTTCATGCTCTGGCTTCGCTTCACTTGCCTTACTCAGCAACGCACTGTTGATCTCGTCGGCATCGTGCAACAGCACGCTGACTCGCTCCTTCGGTCCCTCCGATGGATCCACGTCAGCAGGTACGTCGGATTTTGGGTCTCTCAGGTGGTTCTCGACTTTGTCGAGCTGCAGATCGACACGAACAGGATCGGAGATATCAATGACCTCTCCGGCGAAACTCATGCTGTCTGCGCCCTGTTCCTTGGCAGCCTTGTAGGCTTCGTTGAAACGCGCCAAATCTTCCGCGGATTGCACCAAAGTTGGAATAATCTCTGCGGGCGCCGGCCGAGAATCAAGCGCGAACCAGTCACTCTTCCGATTGTCCAGGTCACCAAACTCCATATGTTGGAGCTTGCCGATGCCAGCGACACGAATTGAGAAGCCAAGATCGAGATTGACCAGGGCGGCATCCAGGAAAGCACTAGGAGTAGCGATGAACTCAGCTACTTTGTCAGCTGGAATACGCTTGCTGCCCAGCACTTCCTTAATTGCCGCCATTTTTTGCGGTTCAAGCAGCACCACGCGATTGTCAATTCGCAGAACGCCGCCATCTGCCCCTATATCCAATTGCGACCAGCGCTTCTCTAATTGGTCCGGCGTAGAGCCATCTCCCAAGCTAGGGCTGAGCATCAGGCTGCCATCGGGCAAACGGGTGGCAATCACACCGATGTTCTCTGGCACCACCACATCAAGCCTGTCGAAATGGCTGAGGTCGACGCGCATGCCGCTGCGGGCCGCGGTCTGCAGCTCAGCCATCATACGCAGATTGGCTGCCTCCCCACGCTGCTGGGGGGGGAGATTCTGGTGACGTTCCCAAGCCATCAAGCCCATCACCTCCGCCGGGGTTAGGCGATAGGACTCTGTTGAAGTGAGAAAAAGCAGCGGTCCTTTACGTTGGAACGGTACCTCGGCGGCATCGGATAAAACTGCCAGATCGACATGAAAACCGCTATTCCCCGTCCTACCACTGATTTTGCTGGTGAAGTTCATGTTGAAGCGTCGAGGCAGCCGGAGAATTTCCGCCTGCTCCTCGTCCATGCCTGCAACGTCTTCGGCAGCGACATGGAATCCATTGGCGAGTGGCTCAGCTAAACCCTGCTCCTGCAGCATGCGCAGCACAACCATCTGGACCTTCTGTAGGGAATTACCTTTCCCCTCCAGCAATGCGCCATACGCTGTCTTATCCAGATAGAAATTCACACCATCCGAGTCCGCCGCATGGGAGAAGCCCTGCTGAGTACTCAGCGTTGCTCGCCCTTCGCCGAGCAGGCTTTTGAAGATGTCAGCTAGCCCCATAGTTTTCTCACTTGTCTGTAGCCTGACGATCGAGTGCAGAAGAAATATCTTCCTTCAATGACCAACTAAAGCTGCTCCCTTGTTCGCAAAAGCTCTTCAACGGCCCTTGGAGCGCTCGGCTGATTTCATGTGCTTCAACCCCCAGCACATTCGCCGCGTATCGAATCTTGTCCCCTGGATTCTCCTTGAAATACCACAGCACCTGCAGCTCAAATAAGCCGAGCTGCCCTATGGCAGTGTCTGCATCAACGACTTCGGTCCCAAAGCGAGAAACAGCCAAACGTTGCGCTAACCGAGCAGCACGCGTTGCTGGCTCGGCGGCAGGAGCTGAATCAGAACGCACACTTTGATGCAACGGTGGCTCATCCCGCGCCGCCTTCGGCCCTACTACCGGCATACCGTACCTAGTCAAATATGACTTGTACTCAGCTCGACTCAGCAGCTTCTCGATATCCAGTGCAATACCGTTAGTCGCCAAGAAGTCGAATACCTTGCGTTGCCAGGAACCGTTGTGGGTTACGGACTCGTAGGGAAGATTCGGGTAGGCGGCCCTGTACTGACCAGGCAACGAAATGGTCAAATCGGAGTGCGAAAACTGATTGCGTTCGTATGACTTGATCCAATCCCCAGGTTGGGCGAGATACACCCAGATCTTGAAGCTGTGAGAGCCCTCGACCAGATGAAAGTCGCCGCAGTCCAGATAGATCACAGCCTTGTCATTCATCACGGAGTCCATGCTGGCAAAGCTGGTTTTTACATCTCCTCCGAGAATGCGCTTAACCGAGGCTTTGGCACTACGACCGAGCATCAGCCTCGTATGTCGGATCAATCCGAGCCTGAACAAACCCTCCAAAAACAATTTACGCGCCGGGAACATTCGCTTGAGATCTTCTTTTCCCGACTCCACCCCATACTGTTCGACTGCCTGCAGGAATAAACGCAAGTCCTCCTTGGACAGCCAGCCACAGACCTTAGCGATACGCTCATCGCCTAGTGGCTTCCACCACTCCCGGAAGTTCGGTGCTGAACTGGCAATTCGCGGGTCGCCGGCCAGAGTGAGGAAGAAGTTCTGCCAAGCGTCACCAGGATCGTCCCCCGCTCGGTCGATCATTATCTCTAGCGCGGCATGACCGATTCGCTTCTCGCCCTCGTAAGGAGCCTTGCTCACCGAGGGTTTGAGTAGCTCGTCGAGCACATCATCCCATTCCCCCGGAGGCAACTGGCTTAACACATCAAGATAGTAGTGTGCGCGACAAATATCGCCATAACGCCCGACATCAAAGCCACTTAGACCAAGGGCTTCAAACGCTTCTCCCAGCTCGCCCCCCTTACTACGTACTGACTTCACCAGCGCCGTCGGGCCATCGAGCGTCAGCAGCCACTCACCTTCCCGATTCAGGTTGACGAGCGGATCTACGCCGAATACCTGGCGTGGCGCCGGCATTCGCTGAAGCTGGTCCAGCAGGTGAAGCTCCAATCGACCGCGCAAGCTGCTTTCCGCTTGTTTGTCCCGCTCGTCCAAGCGATCGAAATAGCGGAAGTACAACTGCAGCAGTTGAATCAGAGTCAGTCGGCTAAGGCGAGGCTGCTGGTGCTCGATCAATGCATCGAGCATTCGCGCGTTGAACAGTCGGAAACCCACAACCTCGTCATGCAACCAGAGCCAAGTCAGCGCCCTCGCACCCAACCGACGCCCAAGCAATTCTTTAAGGCCGTCGAAGCGCCCGCTGCTAGCCATGTCGCGAAATCGAGCCAGCATTCGTTCAAAAGCGTCGCTTCCTCCCACTTTGGCCTTCATCCGATTGGCCTTTTCCACCAGCCGCACCCAACCCTCAATGACCGTAGGCGGCCATTCACCCGGGCGGTTGTCAATCGGCGGCAGATTCATTGGCTAGAGCTCCCAAGCAAGGTCTTGACCGCCTCATAATCAGCACTTTGCGGCCGGCGGATAGTGAATCGGATGTCAATGCGACGGTTCAGTCGATAGTCATCTTCTCCATCCTGCTGTTTGCTCACAGGTCGAGTCTCCGCATAGCCACTGACTGAGAACAGAGGTTCACCATCCTGGTTGCTCAGCCGGTTCAGGCGATCAGCCTCTGGTATCTCATTGCTCCAGAATTGCCAGAGCGAAATTGCGCGGAATGTCGAAAGCCCCCAGTTACCTTTACCCATGAAGCCAGGAAACGGACGATTGTCCGTATGACCTTCGATAAAAATGGTGTCAAGGTAGTTGATTCGGTCGTCCTTGCTGATCACTTGATTGATGACCTCACCGATTTCCAGTGCCGTCTGCTGATAACGCGGCTGGATCTCGTAAGCGCCGGTATCGAAACCAAGCAGTTCATTGGGAATGCGCAGCACCGTATGGTTTTCACTGACCTCTACCTTGATGCCCCGCTCCCTCAGTTTTTCGACTGCCTCATCGAGAATCTGCTGCCGTACCGTTTCGGCCTTCTTCAGTTGTTCGACCTGCTGATCGAAGTCAGCGCTCTTCTCCATCAACTGCAAAATAAGAACAACCGAGGCGAGGATAAAAAGCACCAGAAGCGCCGACATGATATCCACGAAGGACTTCCAGTACGGATCCTCATCCTCCATCGGCACGTCATTGGATTTACGCCAGCGCATCAACGGGCCTCCAGCTCATCGACTACGTTGCTGATCGCCTGTACCGCTGCATGCATCTGACTGGCGAAGCTCATAGTCTCTTTGTTCCATTGATCCATGCGCTCATGAACCTGGTCACGCACCTCACTGGAGTATGTTCGCAGCCATTGTTCGGCCTGCTGCTCGATGCCCTGCACCTGCTCACGCAGAACCTCACCTAAAGCAGTGAACTCGCCCCGCACGCCAGTAAGAAATTCCTGCTGGTGCCCCCTCAACTCGCCAAATCCATTGCGCGCCTCAGCGGCAGTCTGCTCAAAACGCTGCGCACTTTCCAACAGGGCACTCTGAAGTTGCGACAAAGCGGCGGCCTGGCCTTGCAGATGGCCAGCCAGCTGAGCGTTCTGCTCGCCTGCGGACTCGATACGCTGCGTCACGCTCTCCAAACGCTGGCCGAGCAAGTCAGCCGCCTGACGAACATTGGTCGAAAGCAGACCCAGTTGATTGGCACTGCTGTCCATATGCCGGCTGCTGGCAGCTGCGGCCTCACTGGCCTGCTGCAGGCGGCCCATCAGTTGCAGATGTTGTTCGCTCATCTGCCGGCTCTGTTGCTGAGTCGCCTGAACGGCCGTGGCTATACCCTCAAGCAGCGCCTGCTGTTGAGCCGCCATGCTTTGCATCTGCTCGTTGAAAAGCTTTTGGCGCGATTGCTCGCGGTTTTCCGCTTGCTGGTCATGACCCGCCATCTGCTCACTGAAGTTACCCAGCATTTTGCCGACGGTGACTTCCAGTGCCTGCTGCTGAGCAGAGGCAGCCTCAGCGATAGCGTTGATTTGCTGCTGACTGGTTTGCCCCAGGCTACCAATCAATTGCTGCTGTTGCGCCAGCGAGGCGGCCTGTTGCTGCTCGTGACGCTGAGCGCGCTCTTTCTCACGTGATTCTGCGGCGCCCATCTGCGAATCCAGCTGAGTATTCAACGTCATCATCAATCGGGAGAACACGGCTTCCAGGTTACTGTGTCGCTCATTGCCAGCCTCAGCCATGGCTTGCAGCTGTTCACGACTGGCGCCGGCGAACTTCTCAAGCAGCGCAGACTGGCTTTCACCTGCCTTGGCCAGCGTTCGCTCGAACAGTGATTGGCGCTCCACATCCCGTCTTTCAGCAGACGCAAGTTGTCCATCCAGTTGCCCAGTCAACCCACTCATAAGCTCGCTGAAGCGCGCCTCCAATTGATGCTGGCGCTGGTCTGCCGAAGTGGAAAGCTGTTGCAACTGGGCCTGGAACTCTCCACTTTGCTGGCGGGCGACTTCCAGTTGGCGCCCCTGCTGATCGCTCAAACTCTGGAAAAGCTGGTTCATCTGCTGCGACATGCCACTTACGGCGGTGTTCACATCCGCAGCAGCCTGCTGCATTAGATTACCCTGCTCACGCCCAGCCGATGTCAGCCCTTGCGTGAAGTTGCTTACCAGTTGCTCAAGGACCTGAGTAGATTGCTGACTGGTGGTGCTGACGAGCGTCTGAATAGCAGGGGCCATGATGTTGTTTAGCGCATCGGTGAGTGCCGCCTGCATCGCCTCATTCATACCTGCAAGGCTTTCCTGCAAGCGATCGCCGATACGCTCGTGCAACTCTTGGAGGGCTTCCTTACTCTCACGGCTGTAATCGGCGATATGGACCAGGGACTGCTCGGCAGGAATAAGTGGATATAGCGCGTCGATCTGGTGCTGCAGGTCATGTATTCGGCCCAATGCCCAGCGTTCGGTGACCTTCTCGATCAAGTTCAACACAAGGCTGAATCCAACACCCCATACCGATGCCATGAAGGCAACCGCCGCGCCTTGGATCATTACGGAGATGCCTACCCGCAGCTGATCCACTCCTCCGCTGCTGTCCAGCTTCAGTTTGGAGAGGCCAATTGTAAGACCCACGAAGGTGGCCAGAACGCCCAACCCAACCAATAAACCGGGCAGCGAACCGAAAAACCGACTTCCGCTCAGGCCCGGAGCCAAGGTGCGCGCATTGAAGAAATGCTCAGCATCAAGGGTGTTGAACAACTGCTTGTGGTCACTCGAACTCACTAAGCTATCGTCAAACTCATGCCACAGCGCGCCGATGCGCTTGACCTTGAGCCCAAGCGCTTTCTGCAAGGTCTCTCGCCGATTCAAGGCCAGGTTTTCACGACTCTGCCCAACGATCAGACTGTTCAGCGCCTGCATGCGCGCCTTGAAGCTCAGCCCGCTGCGAAACAAGGAGTAGAGCGAGTAGGAGAAAAGTGCTGCCATGATCAACCAGAACACGACACCCAAGGCCTCGGTACTGCCGCTCTTCAGCAAAGAAAAGTTGGGCAGCAGGTGATTCAAGAATTCCATGATATCGGTCCGAAGGATCAGCGTTAGCAGTGAATAGGCAGCCTTCTCAACGAGCACATTGGCCAGTGGTTTATGTTGCTGGCAATGTCTGGCTGAGCGGGGCGTTGGGTTAGCCGCGGATTGACGTTAGTTGATCAGCCTTGGCGACAAGTAATGTGTTATTACGCGGGAGGAAAAGAGTGTTGAATGCTCAACGTCATCGCCCCCATGAGGCTTAGGCGCGAGTTGCCGCGCGCAACGATGCTGCCTTTTATCAGGCCGAATTTCTCACACACCTGCTTGCCCATGCCCCATCGCTGACAGGAGATGGCTGGTGAGATAAGTTTTCGGCAGATGTCTCGTAATGAGAGCGACTTCTTGTCCATGCTGAATTCCTAAGAGGCGCGGCAGCGCCAGCTCAAATAAGCGCTCAGAGAAGCGGCTTTGTGCCCCTCCGTACACAACTTCGTAGGTCGCTGTGTGTGACTGCGATCACAATAACCACCTGATTTTCGTGCGTAAAGGTCGGCGAGCGCTGAAATGGAACTATTCGGACAAAAGACTGCCTCCGCAAATTTTTAGACCGTTCTCTGATTCACCACTCCTCAACCACCACCTTGGTGGCGGCACCGCGGCTTACGTAGCCGAAAAGCATTGCATCCCAATCAGTTTGGGCGGCGACAACGGCGACAGACCACGTAGCGCCTACATCCTTGTCATCTGAGCGGATGGCGACAGTCGCCAACTCGCCTCGATTTTGGCTTCTCCGACTAAGCCCATGAGCATGGGGAGGCTTCGCATCCCCATGCTCATGGGCTAACACTAGAAAAGCGACAAACGGCCACTTTGCCACTGACACCCACCGACTTCCAAAGCACGCCACAGGAGGAATCTGGCGCATTTCCATGTGCCCTTCACCAATTGACCCGTGCCGCGGTGACCGATAGAACGAAGATTCAAAGCGCTGCCTTAGGCAGCACCCCAGATGACCAGAGCCTTCAAGGTCATGCCGCTAACCCGGTGGTTCATCCCAAAGTGCGACTCGCGCCCGGAGGCTCGCACGGTCATTCGCCAGAATGATGGACGCCCTCTAAACAATCCGCCTAGTGCGGCTACCCACTAACCCTTTAGCCCTGCAGCAACGAACCTGCTCGGCCAACGTGTTGCGCCAACCGTTCGCCCGTCTCTTTTTCCAGAAAAGAGACGGGCGCTCCTACCACTGCTGCAGCCCTGATCGCACATGGCTTTGCGGCAATCCCCCTCGTGACAATCGGCGTGACAAACGCCGATGTCACCAGCAACAGCGCTGTAGATGATGGTGCCGCAGCCCAAGGAATGGACTGCACCTGACTGACAGTCAGGCATGCCCCGGTCATCGCATTGCTGCTTGCTTGTGGCTCAGAATCTCGCGGCGCTGGTCTCGTCAGCCAGTGCAGCCTCCACCCGCCCACCGGTAACGGTGTTCAGGAGGCCAGATCATGAGATGCCCTTGCTCCTGGTCGTAAGGAGCCGCCAGTCCCGCGTCAGTGGACACCCTCACAGGCCGCAGGGGCCTTGATCCCTGATAACACTCAGCATTCTTGGCGGGATGACGTGAGGGAGAGATCGGTAATTTATGGAGGACGGCTATGCAACTGCGCGAAGTACAACGGCCACCACGCCCCTTGTTGGAACAGCAGATTACGCCCCTACCCTACCCGGTCGCGGCGCTGGGCGATCTATTGGGGCCTGCCGTGGAACGCATGGCCAATGTGATCGGCGTGCCCTGCGCCATGGCCGCGCAATCTGTTCTGGCCACAGCAGCAGTAGCGAGCCAGGCGCACGCCAATGTTCACCTCGACGGCCGAATCTATCCGTTGTCGCTGTACTTGCTGACGGTGGCTTGCTCGGGTGATCGCAAAAGCGCGGTGGACCATATTGCGCTGCAGGCCGTACGCGACTGGGAAAGACAGCAGTGGATCGCCTACGGCGAACAACTCAAGGCGCACCGAGCTGCAATGAGCCTCACCGCGAAGTCACCGACCTCGAAAAAGTCAGCGCAGCTAGCGCTGGACGCCCAACCTGAACCTGTCCAACCAAGACTGCTCACTGCTGAACCGACCATTGAGGGCCTGGTCAAAAGCCTGTGCCACGGCTTGCCCAGCATGGGGCTGTTCAGCGATGAGGGCGGGCAGTTTTTGGGCGGTAGCACCATGAGCAAGGACAACATGATCAAGGCGATCACTCACTTGTCGACGCTGTGGGACGGTAGCCCGATTGATCGGTCGCGCGCGATGGCTGGGGAAAGTCTTCGTGCCTATGACCGCCGTCTCAGCATGCACTTGATGCTGCAACCCCGCCTGGCCGACCGCTTGCTGCAGGACGCTGATATCAAAGACCAAGGCATCCTGGGACGTTGCCTGATCAGTTGGCCCGAGCGTCTGGTTGGGCAACGGCTGTACAAAGCCATCGACCTGACCCGAGATCCAAAGGTGCACCTGTACCAGCAGCGCATTTCCACGCTGATGCAGAAGCCTTGGTCACGCCATAACGACGGTGGCCTCAACCCTGCGGCCCTGGAGTTGAGCCCCCGCGCCCGTGAGGCCTGGATTGCCATTCACGACACCATTGAATGCGAGTCCGGGGAATTCGGCGAGCTGGTCAACGTGCAAGCTGCCGCGGGCAAAGCCGCCGCGAACGTTCTACGCATGGCTGGTGTGATGGCGGTGGTTGAAGAATCGACTGTTTTGGAAGACCTGCACATTCAGCGCGCCTCCACGCTGATGGATTACTACCTGGCCGAGAATCAACGCCTGACTGAACAGGAACCACTGAATAAACTTCGCGCAGAGGCTGATTGCCTGCTGCGCTGGTTGGTACAGAAGAATTGGCCTCCTTTCAACATCCGTGACCTCACGCGCAAAGGCCCTCGCTTTGCCCGTAAAAGCACCACACACACCGCCGCGTTGCTGGTGGTATTGATTGATCATCGGTGGCTGAACACCGACGGAAAGACATTCGAGGTGCGCCGTGTTCCGCCTCACTGAGGCCGTACGCCGCTATCGGGCGCAACATCACTCCCCGACCGAGCTACGGTGTGTCGCCACCACCGTCACCACTTTGTCGCCACGTGCCAATCCAGGTACGGCGGGGGTTGTCGCCAGTGTCGCCGCTGTCGCCACTCCAACATCTGAGTCAATCGAGCTCGTTCGGCTCATCGAGCAGTTGCGAGACGAAGGGGCTCTGCTGCAACACAGCGAAAATGCCCTCCTCATCCGCCCAACACACTGGGGACAGTTGGACACCATCGGCCCCCACTGGAAAGCCCTGCTGCTGCTCCTACAAACCAACGCTCAAGGTGAAGACAATGGCGCTGGTCGGTCGGCGTGACGGTCGCAACTTTGGCTACGGCCGCCAACTGAGCTACGCCGGTCGGCAGGCATTGGAAGATCTGTTTGCCGGCGGCCACTTCGCCACAGTCAAAGCGCACAGCGATCGCTGGCAAGCCTTTGTGCGCTGGTGCCGGTCAGAGGACGGTCCTGGTTACAACGATGCGCGCCAGATTGATCGACAGACGCTGGAAGACTACGTCGCATACCTGCGCCAGCAGATCCAACAAGGCGAGCTGTGCATCGCCACCGCGCAAAACCGCCTGAGCAGCGTTAACCGTACCCTCGCTGCGCTGCGCGGTAATCAGAACGTGAGAATCTTCAGTCCGAGTCAGGCGTTGGGGCAGCAGCGCTCCACAAAACGCACGCGGGCGCCGGATGGCCAAGACCAACAGCAGTTACAGCGTTTGCTGCAGGCGCTGGTTGAACAGAAATACGAGCGGGTGGCCGCAATTGTTATGTTGACGCGCACTACCGGTATGCGCCTGCGCGAAGCAATCCTGGCTGATCTGCCACGCTTGCACCGCGAAGCCGAGTCCCTTGGTCGGATCAACATCCAGGACGGTACCAAAGGCGGTCGAGCCGGAGCATCAGCGCCGCGTTGGATCTGCGCCAATGAAGAGGTCAAAGCAGCACTCCTACTGGCGCGCGAAGCATCGCCGGTCGGCAGCCGCAACTTACTGCAGCGAGCCGAAAGCTACGCCGCGTTCTTGCAACGTACAGTGCTCCCCGCCCGTGAAATTCTTCATAGGCACGAGCTAAAGGGTTTTCATGAACTGCGCGCGGCCTACGCTTGCAAACGTTACGAGCGTCTCACAGGCAATGCAGCCCCAGTCAATGGTGGCCGTTGCCATCACATTAACCCTGACCTGGATCGACAGGCACGCCTACAAATCAGTCTTGAGCTCGGACATAACCGCGTCGATGTCGTTTCGGCCTACATCGGAGGCCGAGCATGACCCGGCCCTTCGATATGGCGCTGTTCCTAAGTGGCGTACTGACTGGCTCGAAGGTCACGCAGCAACGTCACTTACGCCAAGCCCGAATCATGCGAGCTGCCATTCAACAGCGATGGCAGAGAGACAACCCCTGGACCTGGCGGCACAAGCATTGGCGCTGGTTCCTAACCCATTATCTGAGAGATCATGCCCAAAGTTCCCGATACTATTACCTGCTCACCGCTTTGCTGATCGCGCAGCGCCTCAAGGCCTCACAGAATACCGTCAAATCACTGGAACGATGCCTCGGCATGTAGACAGACGGCACCTCTTAGCCAAGGTGGTTGAACAGGGCAGCTCGGCGGCGATGGTTGAGCGTGCTCACAGATCAAATTTCCGTTTTTTTTACCTCGACCTGAGGTATGATTTACGGAAATCATGAAGGAGTGAGCAATGCGCGAATTCGAGTTGACCTCTTTATCCGCCAGCGGCCGCCGAGCTGCATTCATTGACGATCCAGATCGAGTAGAGGCACGGCTGCTCAGTCTGCACCCTGATCTGAACACAAGGCTGCTTCGTGACGCCATCTTGGGTGGCCTCAATGCGCGAAACGATGTCACCCGAGCTTCTGCGCCGACAGCAGCAGGTGTTCAGCAATGGCTGAAAACGGTGGAAGACCTACGCACGTTGCTAGGTACTGAACGGTGGTATATCCATGAGCAAAAAAACTGTCCGTTTATCACCTCTCCTGACCGGCTAATATCCATTGTTGTAATGACTGGTAATAGTGACACCGGTTGGGATGGCACTGAAGACCCCACTAACCAAGCCGAGAAGGGAGCTGTAGCCGAAAGCTACATCCAAAAAAATCAGCAACTTGAGCTATTCAATCAAGATTCATTTAAGCTAGCCAAAGACAAAAGTAAAGAAACTCAAGTTTGGGCTTTACTCTACCATTATGACAAAGCTCTTAATGAGGTAAGATATGAGTTATCCTTACCAACCGGCTTCGGCAAAAAGAAGATTACATCATGGGGCGAACGCATAGGCCTCGGCAAAATATCCAATAACCCATCCAGCTTTGAAATCCTCAGCGATGAAGTGATCGAACCCGCATCTGTAGAAGTAGCACCAAAACCGGGAATTTAACGAGTTATAGAATCATGCCAGAAGTAAATCCCAAGCAAATTTCATTTGCCAGGGTAAGGAGACGCCTTACAAAATCCCAGCTGGCGAAAAAACTTGAAATAACTAGTCGCAGCTTGCAAAACTACGAAACTGGCGCCTCCGCACCGGACGATAAGACGCTTCAAAAAATAGCAATCGCACTGAATTTCCCACTCCAGTTTTTTTATTTGGAAGAGGAAATGCCAGAAATTGCAGAGCATACAGTTAGTTTTCGCAAGCTATCGAAAATGACAGAGGCTATGAAAGGCTGTGCTTTTGCAGCAGGCGCCATTGCGCTTAAAATCAACCAATGGATTGAAGAGCGTTTTAACTTACCAATCCCCAACCTTCCAGACCTGAGTGACTTGACACCTGAAGAGGCAGCTACAGCGCTCCGAAGGATGTGGGGTTTAGGCAACGCCCCTATTCACAATGTTATTCACTTACTGGAATCTAAAGGAATCCGTGTTTTCTCGCTGGCCGAGGAAACGCGCGAAGTTGACGCATTCTGTACTTGGTATGAAGAACAGCCTTTTATATTTTTAAATACCCTTAAATCTGCAGAACGAAGCCGCTTCGATGCAGCACATGAGCTGGGACATTTAGTACGCGACGTTTACAGCATGCGGCATGGCCAAGCTCACGGACCAGAGATGGAGCGACAAGCCGATGCATTCGCTTCAGCTTTCCTTATGCCTATGGCAAGCGTAGTAGCGAATCCGCCTCCTGCTTTCACCATAAAGTACTTAATGAAGCTTAAGCATTACTGGGGAGTATCACTGGTTGCTATCGCATACCGCTTTAACTCACTGGGAATGATAAGCGAGTGGAACTATCGAAGCCTATGCATTGAAATCGCCAAGCAAGGCTATCGTACCAGCGAACCAGAACCGATGGAACGAGAAACTTCCCAACTCCTTTCCAAGGTCATGGATCATCTCCAAAGTAAAAAACTAGGCCGCCGTGAGATTGCCGAAAGCTTAAGTATCAGCACGGACGAAATAAACTCATTGACATTCCACCTCACTAAACTATCTGTAGTTCCCGGCCGCTCGGAGAACACAAAAAACCAAGTTAAAAAGCCTCCAAAATTAAGACTCGTCTAACCACTTCGATGCTTTAGCATCATAGACAAGAAACCAAAGGCGCAGACTCATAATCACCTGCGCCCTTTTACCACTACTTCACACTATCAAGTCGCGCGGTTTCGGGATTGTAAACCTTTTGAGTAATAGACCCGTTGCGAATACTTTCTACAGCTTCGTCAATAACATTCAGAGGTACGAGGAACCATTCTCTAGGCTGTACCGGATTACCAAAGCGGTCGGGAATGGTCAATTCTATTTGGGCACGACTGAACAGCCGGTGAAATAAATTCTCCATGCGGACCCGATTGATGTTGTGCAGCTTATAGGTAGCTACAACTTCAACCTCCGCTAACAGGTAAGTGGCATCCTTATCGGCGCCTGCGATACGCGCACCTACCTTACCACCAGTGACGCCTATCTTGTGGATTAGCGCGCGATGCTCAGCTACAAAGGGATGCGTTGAGTGACTACGTAACACGTAAATAGTGCCGCTCTCGATATCGTCTGCCTCCAAAGCTTCGCCGAACAGAGGACCGGCATCAGCATCGGTGATTCTTCGGCCGGCGTCGTCTTTATACAAAGCTCGTACCAGCGACAAGCGCAGCATATTGCTCTGCGTGCCATTGGAAAAAATCACACGCAGACGCGCATCTTTCTTACCCTGAGGCGAGTCAAAATCCTCACCCTCTTCGGCCACGTACGCTGTTTGGCCACTGAGAACGAACCACTGTCCAGCCTCAACGGTGGTGTCCCTCATGAACGGACGGGTTACTCGAACACCCGACTGCAGTTCGCGTTGGACCTGCTCAAACAGCGGTTGGAAGCTCTCAAAGTCCTCGCAACGCTCGCGCTGCGCAATCTCCTCGGCTTCACGCTTCTCGGCGTTGCTGCGAACATGACGGAGGTTTTGGATGTCAGCCCCATCATCTTCCCCAGCCAGTTCTGCCAACAGCTCATCGTCCGTCATCGTGTACTCGCCTTGCGGCTCCCGTACCTCAACGGCATTCAACAGGCATTGATGGTCAATCGGCTGCAGCAACGCGCGGCATTCATCCTGATCGCGCAGGCGATCCAAGCGCACGGCATATAGGCGCTCGAAAATCTCTTTGTCATCGCCGTGGCGTGGCGCGCGGCCATGCTGCTCAACGAAACGTTGAATATCCTCAAAGCCAGCGATGATGCGCTCCTCGCGAGGCGTGCGACCGGTCTTCTTGTCTGACGTGGCAAAATCGGAAAGCTCTGCTTCCAACTCATCCAGATCTAATTCATTTGACATAACGGCCCTCTTTCTTGAAACGCACAAAGGCTGCTGCGCCTTCCGCCATGCTCCGCTCCCAAGGGTCTTGAGCAGTCAGGGAAGGTACCCGGCCATGATCCTTTTTGAATTTTACTGCTCGGACGGCGAGGTCTTTGGCCTCATCTAGCGTCAGACGGGTACGCTTGGCACCGATCACCGCAGCGACCTGCTTGAGGCTTTCCTCGCTCATGGTCTTGGCCAGAATGGCGTATGCTTCGCTAAACGGATTGATCCGGTCGATCAAGTCAATATCCAATTCGCGCACATCCATCGCAAATCTGCGCACACCATCAATCAGAGCCGTGCTGGGGACGCAATTCCCCCCGATAAGCGTACCCTGCGGATCATCACCTAGTACCAGTTGCTTGGCCTGCTGGGTCAGGTTCAGAGCAGTAATAGCGTGCTGGCGAACGGCTTCCTGATCCTCGGCATCCAGCTCGGGATATTTGTCGCGAATGATCTTGCCCATCCGCAGTTGAGTCAGTTCCTCGGGTACCAGCTCATCATCGAACAGGCCACGCTCGATATTGGTTTTGTCCTGTACGAAGCTGGCAATGACCTCGTTCAGGTCTTCCTGGCAAATGCGATTGGCTTCAGGGCTCTTGGGTTCAGCCAGCCCCTTGATTTCGATCTGCAGATGGCCGGTTTCGTGGTTGAAGCCCACATTGCACTTGTCCGGCTGATAGCCTGCATCTCCGTAGTCAAAGCCTTCCTGCGGCCCACTGGTGGGTGATTTCGGCTTGAACTCAAAGCGCGGCGCCAGAACCTGTTCCATCAAGAGACTGGCGGCAATCGCCTTAAGCGTGTCGTTTACGGCTTCGGTCACTACCTTCTCGCTGGCATCCGGCTCGGCGATCAGGTTTGTGAAGCGCGCGCGTGCTTTGCCGGGAGCATCGCGGGTCGCCCGCCCAATGATCTGCACGATCTCGGTCAGGCTGGAGCGGTAGCCTACTGTGAGTGCATGCTCACACCAGATCCAGTCGAAGCCTTCTTTGGCCATGCCCAATGCGATGATGATATCGACATGATCGCGGTTGTTCTTCTGAACAGGATCTTTCAAGGCGGCCGAGACTTTGTCGCGCTTGGCCGAGTCGTCATCCACCAAGTCGGCAACGCGCAGTATGCGCCCATCGGCGGTTTCCACCAATTGGAACCCCGTCACCGGGTCGGCGCCTCGCCACTCGCCCAACTCTTCGATGATATGCTCCACCTCGCGCATCTTGTCCCTGGTGCTTTCTCGGGAATTTACGTTGGGGATGTGTACGATGGTTTTTTCGCTCGGATCGAGCACATCGAGGATACTGTCGGAGTAGGCCCCTGAGTAGAAGTAGTAACCAATGTCCAGATTCTTCAGGTGCTCGTAGCCGTTGAGCTGTTCGTAGTAGGTGTAGGTCACAGTATCAAAGCGGGCTTCGTCGGCAGGTGACAGCACAGCCTCGGCATCACCCCGGAAGTAGGAGCCGGTCATTGCCACGATGTGCACCTTATCGCGGGCGATCAGTTGTCCCAGATACGTGCCCAGTCTGTTCTCCGGGTTGGCGGAAACGTGGTGGAACTCATCCACGGCAATTAGCCGATCATCGAACGCCGCCACCCCGAATTTTTCTACCGCAAAACGGAACGTCGCATGGGTACAAACCAGCACTTGGTCACTGCTTTCAAGGAACGCGCCCACCGCATTGACTTTTCCACCGTCATCGGTGCCGGGGGCATCACATAGGTTCCAACGCGGTTCCACATGCCAGTCAGCCCAGAAGCCATGGCGGCTAAGTGGCTCATCGTGAAAGCTGGAACCAATCGACTTTTCCGGCACTACAATGATGGCCTGCTTGATGTTCTGGTGGGCCAGCTTGTCCAAGGCAATGAACATCAAGGCCCGGCTTTTACCGGAAGCAGGTGGCGACTTGATTAGCAGATATTGCTCACCACGCCGCTCAAAGACGCGCTCCTGCATGGGGCGCATGCCCAGCTCGTTGGCCTTGGTGGAGCGGCCGTTCTGGGCATAGGAGACGGAAACTGAGGGAACAGATTGGGTCATGATTTCGCTTCCATTCTGGGCTTCATGCCTGCAGTTTTGATAAGGACAAAAATGTTCATCATTTGGCCTTCCGTGCCTTCTGGGTGGCTGTCATTTTGGTGTACAACTCGAACAGCTTTTCCAAACGCTCAGTGTCGTTTTTAAAACGACGACCGATATATATACGCTCTATCACCTCGTCATTGCGATCATGGGCGGCACGGAGGTCAGAGGGCATTTTTTCGGGATCGTACAGGTCCGCGATGGTGGCCGGGAAGTGACGCTCGCGCGCAAGCAAAATGTCCTCCGCACAGCGTGTGAGATCGGCCTTGTTTTTCTCGGTCAGTGTCGGCACAGGGAACGTGTGCCAGCCGAGTGTGTTCGAATAAGAAAAGTCCATTCTCATGCGGACGCATACAGTAGCGATCCAGATCAAATGCATCCGGCTCGCCACTATTGAGAGTAGCCACGTTTCGGGCCTGTATATCACCGCAGCCCGATCAGAAATGACTGTCGTATCATCGACAAACCCTACTGGCAAGTACGGGCGGCGCTCGGAGGAGACGCGGGGAACAATTAGCGCGTTTCCAGACCTATGAGGCGCGAAAACAAACCGATGAGGCGTGTCTGCATTTGCGTTCGCCTGTTGTCCCTTGCTTTCGGCCCTAAGTGTTCGAACGTTCTCAAACCTCTCACAAAGCTCGGGAATTAAGCGTGCATCATCAACTTCCCCATCTTCAACCCACAGGCAGAAACGAGGCACGCCATTGATGAACTCAGTCGATCCAACATACGCTTTTATGAACCGGGCGGCCTCAGGGCGTACTGCGACAAGGCCGTCCTTCGCTGCTCGGTCCAAGATCAGGTTACCGCCATCTGTAGGCTTGTTTCCATAGTCCATCCGAGGCAGGCCGTTTACGGGGCGGGGAGCCTTTTGAACAATGACATTCCCAACGGGAATAAGGTATGGCCCGATGTTATCTACGACCCGCCTTTCATCACCCTCAAAAAGTATCTTCTTGCTAGAGCGCGCGGATGAGATGCCGACAATGACCACAGTCACTCCCGCGTTCGCGGCCGCCAGATTGCTCCAGTGAAACGGACGATGAGCGAAGGATATTTCCAGGCCTTGTCCAAAGACCAAAGGCCATAGCATCGCGACTTGCTCACCTTGACAAATCGACTTAGTAGCAACAAACGCACATGCACAATCGGCCACCGCGTGAAGGTAATCCGCAGCCTTCAAGTACCAAGCGGCAACGTAGTCCAAGTCTTTGAAGCTGGGGGCGCGACCAGAGAATAAGGCCGCCAAGTCGTCTTGCTGATCTTTGTCTCTCCATCGACTGCCGAGATAGGGAGGATTGCCGCAGATGTACGTTTCGCCGCCTTCATTCTCAAAGTCGATCTCTGCTTGGTCGAGGAATGAGCCAAACAAATCATCAGCCCGCATCTTCACGCCAGTTCCAGTCGGAGGGCAAACACTCAACCAGTCGAGACGCAGCGAGTTGCCGCTGGTAATCCAGTTCTGGTTGCTAAGTGGCAGGAACTCGAGAAGGGCCTCCTTCTGACCTCGATACAGCACGTCACACTGATATTCGGCAATGATCAGGGCCAAACGGGCGATTTCGGCCGAGAAATCCCGTAGTTCAATGCCCCGGAAATTTGTAAGAGGGATATCACTCTTGCGTCCAGGCTCGCCACGACGCTCATTGATTGTGTTTTCAATCTCTCGCAGTTGTTTGTAGGCGATAACCAGGAAGTTTCCCGAGCCGCAAGCAGGATCGAAGACACGAATATGCGCCAAGCGCTTACGCAAATTGAGCAGCGTGCGCGGGTTATCTTCTGCCTCTTCCAGTTTGGCGCGCAGCTCATCGAGAAACAGTGGATTCAGCACCTTGAGGATGTTGGGCACACTGGTGTAATGCATGCCCAAGGCACCACGCTCATCGTCATCGGCCACGGCCTGGATCATGGAGCCGAAGATATCCGGGTTGATCTGCTTCCAGTCCAACGCGCCGATATGCAGCAGGTAGCTACGGGCAATCCGTGAAAAACGCGGTACGTCGGGCTCGCCGGAGAACAGCCCACCGTTAACGTAGGGGAAAGCATCCGCCCAACGCGGCAGGTTCGCCGAAGCACGCTGGGCAATGGGCGTGTTCATAGCTCGGAAGATCTCGCCCATCACCTCATGCAAATTGCTCGCATCGCGGTCGCTCATCTGCGCGAGAGTGTCAGTGAACAGGCCGATGCCGTTAAAAATGTCGGTGTCTTCGGCGAAAAAGCAGAAGATCAACCGCGCCATGAAGTGATTCATCTCATGGCGGCGTTCGGCGGTACCCCAGGTCGGGTTGTCCTTGAGCAGTTCCACATAGAGCCGGTTCAAGCGACTGGTAGCACGGATATCGAAGGAGTTCTCGCGGATCTGCTTGACTGTGGAAATACCCGCCAGCGGCAGGAAAAAACCAAAGTGATCCGGGAATTCAGGGTAGGCGCAGGCAACGGTTTCACCACTTGCCAACTCCTCCGCCTCCAGCATCTCGCCATCAGTGGCGAGCACATATTTAGCCTTTGCCCGCGCAGTGCCCGGACTGGCTTTGAGGGCCGCCAAGGTCTCCGTGACTTTGCCACTCTCGCATACTGCTAAGTGGATGTTGCTAGTTTGCAACACACCACCCAAATCGGATTTGTTGGTTGCCCCCGACCGCAGACGCTTCAGGGTGGTGTCCTTGTTGCCGAAAGCCTGTAGGAAGGCATAAGGGAACTCGATCCGGTCAAACGGCTGTTCCGCTAGGTCGGTGATGGCTTGTTCGATTTCTACGGCGTTCATGTGAGGCTATCCCGGTCGCTACTGCGAAGAAGCGGCTCAGGCAGGCGCGGAGCCTGCCGTCCTTGCAAAATGATGGATGATAAAGGAATGAGCATGGTGCAGGTGAAAGAGATCCATGCGCTCGTCGGACATTAGCATTGCCGAGCCGCCGGTTACTCTCCACTACTAGTGCATTGAAGCTATCCATGATCGTGATACCCGCAGGACTTCAAGGCTGTCTTACTCCGGCGCCAGCACGTCGAAGTATTATCTTCGACGGAGGCGCTTCAGTTGGCCCTGCCGTAGGCATCGAGCTCCCTCAGGCCTCAAGCGCAGGTGCTGAGCATCTTTGTCGAGATACTTCACAGCCTCGTGCCCATGGCGGCGAATTGCTCGATCACTCCTCAGGATGCGACCGATACCCTGCGCAATCAGATCAAGCATGGCGGCGCTACGTGGAACAGCAGCGTCAACCAGGATCAGTTACATGATTGTGCCAACCTGCTCGGCAAGCGGGTACCGGTCATCATTCTGCTGATGCTGGATAACCCAGAAGCGTTGTGGGGTGGATGCTTGTTATCCGTTTGTTGTTTAGCCAGATGACCGCGATAGGTGCAGAGGTCACCTGACAGGCGACACTACTGGTGAATCGGCGCACACAAAAAATCTGACAGTCCCGCGGGACTACATCGCCGCCTCACGTTCACCCGTGCAACTGCATCCAGCAACGCTATCCCCTGACCGCGCCAAGCGCTCTCCCCACCAGCGGCACACTCGCTACCTCCGCATCCACCAAGCACCCTGTTTCCAAATCAAACGGCAGCGCCCACAACTGCAGCCCTTCCCCGTAATCAAACACTGGCAACGGCCGTTGCAAACCAGCCCAGTATGGGTAAATCAGCACCAGTCTCGGCACACGTCCGCCGCTACGGTATTTATGGCCATACGCGAACAGTTGGTAAAAATCACTCTGGCTTAGGTTGTAGTTCTGCTCAGCGTTGCGGTGGTCAATGCGTTTCCACTTAGTGTCCAACACCCAGCGTTGCTCGGCAGTATCCATGAGCAAGTCCGGCTTCAGCCGGAATATTCCTCTGTCGCCATGGCGACAGAGGTCCTCTTGCGACATCTGCGCTGTCAGCTTGACACCCGGCCTTAACTGCTTGTCAAGCGACTGCTGCACATAGCTTTCGAACAACCGCTCCATCGGGAAAAGCAGACTCACCCCTTGCCAAGTGCCCTGCACCGCAACCGGCATCTGCTGGTTCAAGACCAGCTCGCACCAGGGCCTAATGGCGCCGTAATGTGCCATCAGGCGATCACGGCTCCACAGGCGGAAATCCTGTCCGACGTGCCGGCTGGCAGGTATCTCTGCTAACAAGGCACGCAGCTCGTTGGCGAGACGCCAGTTGGCAGGCAGTTGGGTTACCTTAGCGACCCGTTCCAACGCGAGTTTCAGCAACCGGTTTTCCGCACGGTCCGGCAGATAGACGTCATGACGCACTTGAAACTGGTGCTGCCGCCCCGGGGGCTGGCGGAGCTGCGCCACTACATTGAGCTGACCACGCAAAAAAGGTCGTTCCTCCTCGACGCGTGTGTAGTCGAAACGAATACCGCGCTTCACCAAGGCATCCAACTCATTCAGATACTGCCCCATCACCCATTCAGTGAGCGGTGCATCGAACAATTCCAGCGCCGTAACTGATACCTGCCGTGGCTTTAAAAACAGCGCCGCTTGAATCAACTTTCGTAACAGCGTGCGGCTCTTGAGCACGCAGTCACCTTGTTCGAAATGCTTGGGCAGTATTTCAAGCCGTGTGCCGCAGGGAGTTTCGATAACGCCCACATAGCTGTCCCATTTAAGCGACTGCCGGCCCTCGACCTGCAGCAGGGTCGCGCCAGCGCGGTTGAAGCTTGCGCTGAGGTCGCACAGCCAGTCGAACGCCGTTTCCGAGATGTGCGCGCAATCCAGGTTGCCCGGCGGCACCGGCGCCGTGGTAAGCCTGGCGTACTCCCGAACGATAACGTTCGTGCTCACGCCGTTTGCTCCTCCGGGGTAATGGCATCCTGAGTGCTGGCATGGACACTGATCACCCCGGCATAGGCCGTCGGCCGACTGAAAGCCAGCGGGTTGATACGCCACACCTGGTCTTGCGCAGGTACTTTGTCGCCAAATAGCGCCAGCAAGTTCTGGGTTTCGCGCAGCACGAAACAATCGGTGACGGGTTTACGGTGGTCGTTCAATACCCACTGGATGCGTTGCCAATCTTCGAAGAAGTATTCCTGCAACAGCGGCAGTACCTGGTTGCGGAAAATCAGCTCCAACTGCGCCAGCGTGCCACCGTTCAGCAACGGCATAAAGTAGGCGTGCCCCAGGCAGTGCTCGCGATCGAGCAGCACTTCGATACGTTGGTTCATCACCCTCAACAATTGGCCAATGTTCACCCCCTCGACCGTAGTACCATCCAGTAAATGTGGCTCTGGCAACATTTCTCTGAATACAAAGCGCCGGCGCAACGCGATGTCGAGCCCGGCCAGCGAACGATCTGCGGTATTCATGGTGCCGATGAGGTGCACGTTCTGAGGCACGGTAAACGGCTTTTTCGAATAGGGTAGTTGCAGGCTGAGCGCTTCATCCGCACCATCGCGCTTGGAAGGCTCGATCAGGGTGATTAGCTCGCCGAAGATACGCGACACGTTGCCCCGGTTGATCTCGTCGATGATGAGCACATAAGGCGTGTCCGCTGGCGAGGTGGATACTGAGGGTTCGACGGCTTTAACACCTTCGTGCTGCAAGTAAGTCAGCAAGTCTGCCCAGGTGAAGCGGTTCATCGCGTAGACGGTTTTCAACGTGAACTGACAGCCATCGTTGATGGGCAGAATGGACAGGTTGATGTCCCGATAAAGCCAACGCACTGAGCGCACATGCTGATAATCAGGTTTCACCCCATCGGGCACCGTGGCTTCATAGCGGTACTCGCTCGTCACTACTCCAATGGCGCCGACCTTCTCGGCCGACTGGATACACAACAGAACGTCCCCCACTGCCATTTGCTCAGCAAAGTAGTTGAGTGTGCCTTTATCACCGGAGCCTAGGCCCTGGTAATAGTCATTGGCTTTATAGTCTTCGCTTAAGTCCCCGCTATCGCCCCATCCAATACGGGCCTCGCCATGCGTCAGGCAATAGTTTTTGCTGGGTGACATGCCAGAGCCGTCGATGGAAATTTTCCAGATGGCAGCGTTGGGGCGAACCCCCAAGTCTGCAACAGGCTGCGTCTTGGCGTCGTCGCAGATGCGCTTGAATACACCCGCTTCTACGGGGTAACGCAACTGCCCCGTTTCACTGTCTGAATCCGCGCGGATGCCCTCGACGAAGTCTTCATAGCTGAAGCTCTGATGGAAGGTCACGAAGCGCACGCGCCCCGCGGAAGCCAAGCGCTCGAACTCGGCTTTCAACCGCTGGCGAGCTTCAGGAGAATTGCCGGTGTTCTGTGCCAGGAACTCGGGCGCAAGAATTGCCAATGCCTGGTTGATGGTGGCGTACGTTTTGCCGGTACCGGGCGGGCCGAACAATATTTGATTGAGCGGGGGCTTGGTCGCCAACAAGTCGATAACGGCCTCCGGACCTTCTGGCTCAGCCTGGTCATAGTCACTAGGTACCAACCCACTCCCCTTCAATGGTAATTGCCGGTTCTCAAGTATATTGTCAACGGTGCTCATCCAAGCCTCTACATCGGCTTGAGTGGGACAGCGTTGCGCGCTGATTTCCCAGCTTTTTTCTTTTGCTTCCATCAGCGCCCGATGATCCGCTACTCCGCGAAGTGAACAGCATATTTCACCTCCATACCAGTAAAGGGTGAATGCAGGTTTTCCTTTCAGACTGTTTTGCTCACGCACGCCAATCCGGATATCCGCTGGGGTGATGTTAACCGTCCAATGATCAGCCTGTGGGTAGCGTTCACGGAAACACGTGAGCAACATCCAGACCCACGCCTGCTCCTCAACGGTACCTTTCTCCAGAAGCTGAATCACACGCTGATCGGCATAGCCCGCAATTGCACCTCGCGAAAGCTGTCGCTGATACTCAAGCCACTGCTTTAGCCCACTCTGCACGTTGTTGCTGTTGCTCGCACCAATCTGCGCAAATTCACCGCCTGGGCCGTATTGCTGGTAGAGCATCGTCAACTCATCCACGTCCGTGATCAGCAGCACGTCACGCCCCAGGTGGTTATTGATGGTATTGAGGGCAGAACGGTAGCCATTGGCGGTATTCGGTGATTTTCCGGTATCGGTTAACCAAACTTTGAACAGCTTTCCTTGCGCATGACTCACAGGTGCACTCCAGTATTTTTTAAGCGTCAAACGGGCTTGGCCGAAGTAAATGTGATCAGGCTCGACAACACTCCGCCCCGAGCCCATATGATGGTTTGTCTTCTAGGCTGTAATAGGTTTGCAAGCCCCAAAACGAATCGATGTACAGCGCACGATGATTGCCCGGCGTCCCCAGCATTGTTGATCAGTCTCAACGCAAGTACCTGCTGGGTGATGCCGAACGGGGCATGATGCGCTGAAGTCTGCACCCAGTGTTTCATACTCGACAGACATAGGGCAATTAGCCATCATTCACCGCTACTTTCGACTATTTCCTCGCGAATGACCAACCACACCGGCCGCTCGCCCCAGCATCGGACGCATGCCTTTGAACGTGATGAACGTAATGCCCCAACTCTCCCTCTCCCCTACAGGACCGGTCAACGAAGCCGGCGAGGCGGTGCACTTCCGCCAAGGGGATCTCGACGGGGCGTGCGGTCCTTACAGCTTGATGATGGCGCTGGTAGCCAATGGTACTGTTGCTCGCTATGAAGCGAGTTACATGGGACTGCAAGACGGCCGTACCCGGTTGGGGAAATTTCATAACCGGCTGGTCGAGTTCGGTGGGCTGATCAACAGCGGCACCAACGAGTACGACCTGGACTGGTTACTGGAATGTTTCCGCAACCAACTCAGCCTGAAAAAATTCAGCGGCACAACGCGCTCGCTTGTCACTGATCTGGTCGCCGCAGTCAGCGCTGGATACTCCACGATCATCGGGGTGGACTGGCCGGGCGGTGAGGGTCATTGGCTGTTGGTGGTCGGCTATCAGGGGCAACTCATCGACGGACCAGAGGCACGTTCCAAAACCAACGTGACTCATCTTCTGTGTCTGGACCCGATGCTTGAGGCACCGCGGGTATCGTTGTGGAATGCCGTTCTGGAGGTTCAGACAGCCGAGGGGACTGTAGTGAATGCAGGGCCTTTCCCGTCCAATCATTGGGGCGGGATGGAGCCTACCAAGTGCAAGATCACCAATGGCTTGGCAATTGGCAAACGATAAGCGGTTTTACCGCCTAGGTGAGGTGGGTCGTTGCAATCAACTTGCCCCACCTCACCACCTCCACTCCGCGAAAAAACCACCCTATGTAGGCCTCGGACTACCCTCTCCCTAGAACCCGTAGCTCATCAGGGGCTACGCAAATCACCGGGCTTAATATTGATCATGGTTTCGGTGCACGAGCATGAGCTCTGAAAAGGCGCCTAAGCCTAAGACAAAATCTGACCTGGACGATGGCGTATTGCCACCAAAAAAAAGAAAGCCTAAACTAGTTGGGCGGTCCCAAAATGTATTGGGGCAAACAGTGCATACAAGCAAGAGGAATGCAAAATGGGATTATTTGATATCGTTGCTGGCATTGGTAAAGCAGCGGTCAAGTCCATGGGAGATGCGGTCACAAAGCAACAACTTGAAGCCTGGGATAAAATGCGCAACGCATCTTCCGACCGCCTTAGAGATTTTTACAATCAAAATAACACTAGCGAGCGTAACAATGCTTCGAAACGCGCTCTTGCCTTGGCTGCTATGGGGGGATGGGAGGTTCAAGATTTATTGAAAAATGATGAGCCCGCACTTCGAGCACTGAAGCGGCTTCGTGAAAGTGTTTCACTTGACAGCTCTCATTCCGCAGAAACCCTCCGCGATTCAATTGACCGAATTTTACGATAAACTACGTATAAAGGCCGCCTAGGTTGCGGCCTTTAGACTTAACCGAATTTTGGAAGCCCGTCGTAAACTGACCTCACCAACTCAGCACCATATTTTCTCTCCAAGCGCCTGACGGTAAAGTGTCCTCTTGCCATATCCTGAAAGTGATCCATAAATATAGTATTTATAAATGCACCTCCTGCCGCACCAATGGCCGGAACAGCTTGCGCTGCAACTTTCTCAGTGACTTGAATACTAAACCGTTCTGCAATTGCGGCTATTAGCTTCACTAGGACTGGAGCGCCTTCCTCGGTAAGCTTTTTCGTTACGAGAAACTCAGAAGCACTTGCAACTGACTTAGCAAGGGCTGTTCTCACAGCGTAATATGTACTTTCAGCGCAGTCATCATCAATACTTTCGCCGCCAAGAGCAAACACCGTTAGACAAGCTTGTTTGGTCTCGGCGTCAGATATTGACTCGCCTTCGCTTCTTGCGATATCGGCGATGGAACGCATCATAATTGAGGTCGAGATCGGAAGCTCGATTGCCAAAGCTGGCAATCCAAAAAAACCTCCAATTCCGCCGGTGACAGCCACTCCCAACTTATGCCAAATGTTGGAGGATTCCTCACCCGGAACATCTTTCATCGTGAAGGTAGCCATATCTGATGCTTTGAGCAGAGCTGTCTTTACAACATCACCAATATTTTTGTTCCAATCCTTAGGCAACAACTCAAATCCCTTTTCGATTGGCGCACCTAAAAGATTAGTGACCTTCACTGCAACGCCAGGATTCTCCAGTAAATTTCTTGCATTCTGAAGGGCCTTCAAATCGGTGTCAGAAATTTGGTCCATCATGGTAAACCCTCGAAGCCTGAACACACCAATGGAGGCCATATGATATCACTGTTTTTTGATTGTGATAAAATAAGGACGCTTACCGAATCGCCAATAGCCTTGGACTATTGCAAACAGCATCCGGCTCTGGTAAAGATCAAAGATCTCCGGAGTACGCTGCTTCGATTCCTGGCCAGCATATACTTGGACTACCAGCCCTCCCTGGGCACGCGTCAAACCAAACCGCCGCCCGCCTCACGCGCCGTTTTCTCACGCTTCATGTCGCTATATTCCCGATACAACTCATACCCCTTGGTAGCGATGACGATAAACCCGACAAAGGCAAAGATATTCTTCATGGTTGAATGCTCCTGATTAATCGACTTGTTTGCCAAACCCTAAAATCGCCGCCGCGCCAGCAACTGCGCCAACGCCCCCTTAAACCACCCCGCAGGGCGCATCTTCAGCGCCTTGCTCCCACATTTCGGGCACTGATCCACCCACTCCCCCGGCGCCAACGCATCACTGCGCGGCGCCACTGTTTTCGTCCAGCCACAACCTTCACATTCAAAGGTGAAGGGCCTGGGTCTGATCGCCATTTTCAAGCTCCTTGATCCCTGTGAAAGCTCACCGTTTTCAATGCACTTAACTCCACGGGTAAGCCAGCTCAATCTGCTCATCAAACTCCCCCCCACCCCGCAATACTCCCGCGGAACACGCTCAATATCTTCGGCCACCTGTGCAATCACCTGCCGCAGTTCTAGGCGCTCAAGCCAGCGCTGAGGAATAGCGTCAACGCCATACTGCGCACCCAGCAAGTGACCGACAACCAGCCCTGCACTGCTGCTGTCACCACTGTGGTTCACCGCCGCAATTACCCCTTCTTCAAGAGACCGCGCAGTCAACGCACACCACAGCCCAATCGCCAGCACTTGTTCAGCCCCTCAACCAGCGGCAAAGTCATCAATCCGTTGCGGGGAGGGTGCATACCCCTCGTAATAGAAGAACATCACGCGCTCGATTAGGCTGCGCGCTTCCTCCATGCCAGGCACCTGTCCATACCTGGCCAGACTCTGCGTCACGGCGTGCTCCAGGCTGCCTTGTTGATCGACTACCCGTTGAAGAATGTCGGCGAACAGCCCTGCCGTCAGGTAACCCGTCGGGTGTCCGTGCGTCAGCCGCCCGCTCTGCGTTGCGTAGTCAAAGGCATTGGCAAAGAATGCACAGGGTGCGACTCGAACCAGGGCGCCACAGCCCTTGCTGTAGTTTTCGGCAACCGCACCTAATCGCGCGCTGACCTTGAGCGCATTCAGGCAAGTTGTGTCAGGGGCGCGACGCGACCAGAGCTCCGCTTGCCTGATCAGCCAGCCATCTGCGGTTACCGGTATCGTCGAGGGGTGATCCTGAGTCGTCAGCCAGCGCAGCAGTGCATGATGGATAACGCTGGGCACATGACATGCCAATCGTGAACTGCCCAGCACATAAGCCCGCAGCAAGCCTTCTGCCGTGAACAGCATCATCTGTGTACTGTCGCTAACCGCACCGGCAATACCATAAGCGGGGGCAAAATCAATGATACCGTGCGCCCCGAACCTGGCCTCGAGCGACGGCCACTCAAGAAAGTCCACGGCGCAGCCCAGCGCATCTCCGGCGGGACCACCAAGCAGGCAGCCTCTAATCCGTTCAATTCTGTTCATGCTTGACGCTCACCCGCAGCAACCAGGTCCTGCAAGACCACCATCTTGCGCTGCAACTGCGCCACATGCTCCCGCTCCGCCCGCAACGCCGACCTCAGCTCGCGGTTCTCCATTTCCCAGATCTGCAACCAGCGCAAATCCGTCTGGCAATGCTCGACCTTCTTACCCGGATCGCCCAGCCTCAACCCCTGCTGTATCAGCAGCAGGATGATCCCCATCGCTACCAATGCGCCCGTCGCAACCACTTCCGGCATAGTCATGCTCATGTCCTTTGCTGCCCCCGATGTATTCCGAAGACCAGCCAAAGATATGTAATGGAAAATTACACGTCTAGAATGTAGACTTATACAGGTAAAATAATCACGCATATGGAGAGGGTATGAAACGTAAGCAATCCATCGAACAAGTACGCTGGGACCTGGCACTTCGTTATCGTTTGATCGAGACTGTTGCCTGGTGGGAAGGCCGGCTGACCACGGGCCACCTGATGCAGAGCTTTGGCATCAGCCGCCAGCAGGCGTCGAAGGACATCAACACCTACATCACCGAACATGCGCCCAAAAACTTGACATATGACAAGCAGCTCAAGGGTTATGTGCCGAGCAAGCTTTTCAAGCCGCTGTTCATCGACAACAGCGCCAGCGCCTATCTGCACCTGCTCTATCAAAACAATGAGCGCGCCCCGCACATCGACGGGCTGGCTCTGGCGTATGCGCACACTCTGGTACTGGAAGTGCCTGACCGCCCCATTCGGCCAGAGGTACTGCGCCCCTTGCTCAAGGCCTGCCGTGAGGGCCTACGCCTGGAAACCGAATACGTGTCCTTCAATACCCCCAATGTCGAGGTGCGCCTGATCGCCCCGCACACGCTGGTCTACACCGGCATGCGCTGGCACGTGCGGGCCTATTGCGAAAAGAACGGCCAATACCGCGACTTCGTCCTTAGCCGCCTGCGTGGGCAGCCAGACTTGCTCGACGCATCGCCGAATACGCGCGAGCAGGACGAAGACTGGAATGTCGAGGTGCCGATCATCTTCGCGCCTGATGGACGGTTGAACGAGGCGCAGAAGGCAATCATCGAAACCGACTTCGGCATGACGCAGGGACGATTGGTGGTGCCTAGCCGCAGGGCCTTGGTGAAGTATGTGTTACAGCGGTACCAGATTGACCATCGCAACATGGCGATACTTCCCGAGGCCCAGCAACTGGTGGTGAGCAACCTCCAGGAACTGCAGCCGTGGTTGATGAAGTACTGACATTTAGATCTCAGCAGCGTCAACCTGCTCGACAAGCTGGTTCCGGTCATTATTCTGCAGATGCTGGATAGCCAGAACACATTGTGGGGTGATACCTGTTATTCCGTAGTCGTTTAGCTCAGTGACAGCGCTGGACCGAGGTCGCCCGGAAGCTGGCGACCGAGCTGGTCATCGATAGGCCGGGAATACTTGTCGCCGTACTCCAATCGGTATTCCAACTTAAAATACAAACCGGGTTTCACCCAATTAATCAATATGTTACTGACTTAATTCAGATTACCCCGGCCCAACAAAATTCCAAAAAAGAAGACGCCTTCGTGCGTCTTTTTGCGCCTGCCATCTGGGGTACGCGAACTAGGAAAATCAGATTTAACCCCTTTCATGTAGGACGTTTCCCAAAGATACTCCCCGCGCCTGTTTTCCGTTGCAGACGTCTTTTCAGGATCTTAGTCTCGGGCGGTCGTTGCTCATCAACGGCATGACTTTGACAGGTCGCGACGGTAAACAACAGCACGGCTCGCCTCTATGGCAGCTGTACGTGCGGGCACGCTTGCGTGCGCCGGAACTTTGTTGTTTCCGCCGGTCTGTCAACCCGCGTACAGCTGCCACCCTCTGTTTGACAGCAGGGAGTGAGAGCCCTGATATGGAAGCAATCATGTTGAAGATAGTGCCGGATCCACCCCACCACCTCCATTCCCTGGAAGACACGCTCATCCTGGCCTCGGACTACGCAGTCTGTGCCGAAGCCGTCGCGCATCAAGCGATGCTGATGCAGCCCAAATCGCCCGCATCGTTGCTGCTCATGGCGTCGATGCACGAGCTCGAAACGCTGCGAAGGTTACTCGAAACCGCACTGGCCCAGGTCCAAAAACCAGCGGACCCGCAAACGCTGCATTGAACCGCCATCATGACCTGCCTGGCCCTTTCCCCCACTCAACCTGTACGAGCCCGGCTTGCCGGCAATAGGGCCAGCCCAGGCACCGTCCCACCCCAGGGAGATTCCTCAATGGCCACCGAAGACATCAAATGCACAGTGGGCAAAACCATCTTCTACCAAGGTGAAAACCAGACCCACCCCCTGTTTCGCATCGAAGCCGGCATCCCCTGCCAAAACGCCCGCGAACAGGCCTCGGAACTGATGGGCTATGCACGAGACCTGACCATCGACGGGTTGATGGAGGACAAACCCAGCCTGATATGGGCTGCGCATTACCTCTGCGCGCTGGGCAAAGCCCTGCTGGATGATGCTGAACTGGGCCTGCTGCGCTGAAGCCCAGGTCTATGTGCCCACAGGCCACTACTGCATGACCTGGGTAGTGGCCGAGTCATCGAAATGCGGAAAGCACTCCTTCAGACGGTCGATCATTGATCTCCGTTTCGATGTTCTGAGCCGGCATACATGGTGTTGGTTGCCAAACATTCCGATCTCTCGAATGGCCGGGTCTACGGGAAGATTTGCAGCCATTGCACTGGGACCAGGTACTCGCAGCGCTCGAGGTCGTTAATGGATGCAGCGTGGTAGTTAGCACGGAGTGCGACTTCTGATACTGGCCGCTCCTCGCCATCTTTCGCCACCGTGAATTCACTGGCTGGGGGAGCCCCGCCTAGGACGCGGTCGACGCCGAGATAGCCTTGCTGGGGAATATTGATTCACACCCGATTCCCTGTGGACGGAAGTTTCAGGGTTTTGCTGTACCACTTGCTCAAACCTCCCGGAACGACAGCGTAATGACAGGCGTGGACTTGTGCCCTTCACACTCAAGGGCTAGACACAGGTTCAAATCCGCCCGTCGCTCGACTCACCCCATCCTGTTTGCTGCCCTTCCACCCGAAGTGCACGCAACAACATCGCCACGTCCCCCCTCCTTCCGGGCAAGCCCAACAGCAATAGCAAACCGCCATCAAAACAGGGTAAATTCCCCACAGAAAATGAGGTCGACAACCGCCACCCGGCTCAAGACAACAAGGAAGTAGCGATGCCCACCCCTAGGGAAACTCCTCCCAAACACCTTCCCCTGCCGCACCTGCCTCCAGGCCTCCCGTACTACCGCTCTGCACGAGTGCTCCTCAAAAAGCAGCATGGCCGTAGATAGGAAGCCTTCATGCCTCATCCATTCCGTTTCCAGAGTGCACGGTCTGCCGGCGCCAACACCACAGAAGCTAACATCTTCATCCACGGCTACAGCGCCGGGCATAGCGATGAGGACAAGCAGCTTCTGCTCGACAAGATCCCCGAGCAACTAAAGCACTACACCAACATTTTCGCGTTCTGGCCTTCGAATCATATCTTCCGGTTCGACAAATCTTCGCTCTGGAGAATTGGCTCGGCTGGCCTGGGTGCGGGGGCTGCGCTCATGGGCGCGCCCATGGGCTCTTTAGGCATTGTGGGCACCCTCGCCCAGGACCGGATGGGTAACTTCACTCAAGCCCGCGCGCGCGCGGAAAGCATGGGTGCAGTACTACTCGACCAACTTCAGGACTACCTGAACAGCCACCACCCCCAGATCAAGACCATCAACTTGATCGGCCACTCGCTCGGCGGCCGGCTGGTCATCAGCAGTCTGAAAAGCTTTTCGAGCCGGCAACAGCTGATCATCAACGACGTTTTGCTGATGGCGGCAGCCGTCGAGGTCACCGCTCTCGACGCACGCAAAATGCGGGGCGTACTCCAGGGCCGATTGATCAATGCCTATTCGAAGGCCGACAAGACCCTGCTGCTGAACGTGGGTGAAACTTGCCTGGGGCGTAATGAAGCCGAGCACTTCGAGAGCATCGAGATGAATGACTTCGGCCACACCGATTACTGGGAGCGGCTACCCGAAGTCCTGACCAAATCACGCTTCAAAGCGGACTTACCGCCCTCCCCAGCGCCCACTCCATCATCCGCTTCAGAAAAAAAGCCAACCCGCGCGCCCAAACAACCCGAAAAAGCAAACACGATGAAACTCGAACTGAACAGCCCGCGTGACGTTTACCAGCAAATCAACGATGAGCTGGCATTGATCATTGCTGAACTGCGACACCCTTCGGAAGACGTGGCCTTGAACCAGGCTCGAGAAGAGGCGCTCCAGCGCCTTAACGAACATCGCGCAGCCCTGCACGAGCGGCTCGCCGAACTTGAGAAGAACGCCGAGTGGAACACATTTACCATTGCATTTTACGGAGAGACCGGCGCGGGCAAGTCGACCCTGATCGAAACGTTGCGCATTCTGCTACAAGAGCCCGGTAAGCGGGCCAGCCAGCAAGCCTTCCGCACGTTGCGCGAGCAGTATGGGGTGACCGAAGAAAAACTGCAGCGGCTGCAACAGGACATCGAGCAAACCGAAGCGCAACTTGACGAACTGACGCAGCAACTGAGTGCCACCATGCAACAGTTCGAACAACCGTTCAGGGAAGCCCAGAACGCACTCGACCAATCTGATGCCCGATCCAGCGAATTGCATCAACGACTTGGGTCTGAATTCGCACAACACGAGCAGGCGCACAAAGATGCCCTCGAAGCCGTTACCCGGCTGCATACGCTTCTCGCCACACGCAAAAGCACCGCCTCACTCTGGCAGAAGCTCTTGGGCCTGTTCAGGAAGATGCCCGAAGAAATCGAGCTGAACGAGGCCACCGCCTCACTGGCCGAGACTACGCAGGCACGCGACAACGCCGCAGCTATCCTGAACGCCGAACAACAGAAGGCCCGCCAAGAGCGCCTCGCGCTAGAGCAGCAACTCAGTGCTATAACGACGGCGCGCGACGACGCCAATGCGGCACTTGCCGCCCAACAGGCACAGGCGGCCCAACAGCAACAGACGCTGGTTCAGCAGCGCCTGGAAAGTGAGAGCCAGCTGGCAGACCTGGTTGGAAAACTACAGGTGCATGCCGATGGTGAAATCATCGGTGACGGCCGTGCCGACTATACCCGAGAGACACAGCGCTACGAATTCGAGTTGGACGGCCAGCCATTCGCACTGCTGGATGTCCCTGGTATCGAGGGCAAGGAAGGCCTGGTACTCGACCAGATAGAACGCGCGGTGCAGACGGCTCATGCCGTGTTCTATGTCACTAACCAGCCGGCACCGCCCCAAACGGGCGATGGGCAGCACCAAGGCACACTTGAGAAGATCAAGCAGCACTTGGGGGCTCAAACCGAAGTCTGGACCATTTTCAACAAGAAGATCACCAGCCCCAAGCACTCTTTGGGCAACAGAGCACTGGTTTCCGATGACGAAAGCATCAGCCTCGCTGGGCTGGACGAGAAGATGAGCGAGCAGCTTGGCAAGCACTATCAGGAGGTGTTCCCTCTGAGCGCGCTGCCGGCATTCCTCGCCTCCACCGACCACCTTGCACCCGGCTCGCAGAATGCCAAACGTCGCAGCAAAGCGCTTGAGGACTTCGGCGCCGACGAGTTGCTGGAAAAGTCCCGCCTGCGTGCCTTCCTGCAGTTGCTGGGTGACCGGTTGATCCTCAATGGCAAAGCCAAGATCGTCCGGGCCAACTTCAACAAGGCCAATGATGCGCTCAACCAGACCACCACGACACTTTCAGGCGTGCAACAAACCCTGAGCGCCCTGTCGAAAAAGCTCTCTCAAGAAGAGCAAAGTGCCAAGAGTCAGCTGAGCAGTAGCTACCAGGCGCTGAAAAAACGGCTGGAAGCCTGCGGCGAGACCTTGATCGATGACTTCGCCAGCACCGTGCGCAACAGTGTCTACAAACAAATCGAAGCCGATATCAGCAACGACGCGTTCAAAAGCACCTTGGCCGAGGAGCTTGAAACCCAGCAAAAACTGCTGGGCAAGCAACTACCGGTGGCGGTGAACGCAGAAGTCGGCAAATTCCAGAAGGCGGCCGAAGATATTCTCAAGCGCTTCGAAAAACATGCTCAGGAATTGACTGCCAGCTATGCAAAGCTGGGCAGCATGCGCTTCAACGAGCATTTCAACCTCAACATAAAAATCGATAACGGCATCAATGTCATTGGGCTGCTGGCCAGCCTGGCGGGGATCGCAGCGGCTCCATTTACTGGCGGGGCCAGTCTCTGGCTCGTGGGCGCCTCGGTAGTTGCCGCACTCGTCTCGGTCGGTAAGGCCATTTTTAGCGCGCTCAGCTCAGACTACAAAAAGTCCCAGCAACGTCAGGCCCTTGATAAGAATCTGCGCAGCGCTACCGAGCAACTGCGCGAAACTCTACACGCAAGCCTCGACGCTGCCCTAAACGATATGCAGGCAACTATCGAGCAACTTGAACACGCACTGGAAGCACCTGCTAAACAGGCTGAAAACCAGGTGAACACGCTGTCTCGCTCGACCAAACGCTTGAAAATCCTCTCCCGCCAAATCGAAATCGCAGGAAACCTGTAATGGAAAACACCCTCAAGACGTTCAAGGCCCAACAGGCGAGCGCACTGACATTGCTTGACAGGCTACAAGACTTTCTCGGGCAAGGCGCACAGGCTGGAATACCGATTGATCCTGCGTTGATCGGCAAGCTGCAGAATGCGATCAACAGTATGTCGGGTGAAAAACTCAAGGTCGCGCTTATTGGCGGCTTTTCCGAAGGCAAGACCTCTATCGCGGCGGCCTGGATGGAAAAGCTGGATAAGTCCAGCATGAAGATTAGCCACCAGGAGTCATCCAATGAGGTGAAAGTCTACGAGGTCGGCGAAGACTTCGTGCTGATCGACACCCCCGGGCTGTTCGGCTTCAAGGAGCAGGAAAATACCGAAACGCACAGCCTCGAAAAGTACAAGGACATTACCAAGAAGTACGTGAGCGAATCGCACTTGGTGCTCTACGTAATGAACTCGACCAATCCTATCAAGGAAAGCCACAAGGATGACCTGACTTGGTTGTTCCGCACCTTGGGTCTACTGCCTCGCACCGTGTTCGTGCTCAGCCGCTTCGACGAAGTGGCCGATGTAGAGGACGAGCAGGACTACCAATCCAACCTGCAGGTCAAACGCGACAACGTGGTAGGTCGACTTCGTGAACAGATCGGACTGACCGACAAAGAGGCGACCGAGCTCTCCATTGTCGCCGTCGCCGCCAACCCCTTCGACCTGGGTGTCGAACACTGGCTGGCTAACCTTGAGCAGTTCAAAGCGCTGTCGCATATCGAGACCTTGCAGACGGCTACCACAGGCAAGATCCAACAAAACGGAGGCAGCGTCGCGCTGGCCAACGAAATGCGCGCCAGCGTGATCCGTGACGTGCTCAACAACCAGCTGCCTGTTGCCATCGAAAACGATGAGAAGGTTGCGCAGGAGGTTGGCCGGCTTGACGAACTCAACACGCGTCTGGTCAAACAGCTGGCAGTGACCGGACAGCAAATCGAAGATGCACGCATCAACCTACGCAACTTTGCCGCACGCTATTTCTCTGACCTGATCCTTCAAGCCAAGGGTTCCAGCCTGGAAACTTTCGGTGACTTTTTCGAGCGAGAAATTGGCGCAGAAGGCATTATCGTGTCCACTCGCCTGCAGAATGAGTTCAGCCGTCAAACCCAGTCGATCACGCTTGAGGTCGAGAAAATGCAGGTTGGCTTCGACAGTGAGGTCAACCACTTCAATACCACCGTCAAGGCGCTGGGCAAACAAGGCATCAACCATGTGCTCAAAGGCAACCTGATCAACAACACCACGGTACTGGCAGCGCGCGATGGCCTGACGACGATTGCCAAGACGGTGGGCATGGATATCGGCAAGTACCTGAAGTTCAAGCCATGGGGCGCCGTGAAGTTTGCCAAAGGAGCAAACGGAGCACTGGCCTTTATCGGGGTAGCGCTTGAAGCCTGGGATAGCTGGGAACAATACAAACGCGAAGAAGCGTTCAAGAAGACTGTCGTTGAAATAGTCAGTAATTTCGAGAAGCAGCGTCAGGACTTCCTTGACCTGGTCAACTCCGAACGCTTCAAAGAGCAGTTCTTCCCCGACTACTTGCTGCTCAACACACGTCGACAAGAACTGCAGGCCAATGTGGATGAAAGCCGTTTACGTCAACAGCGCTTCCAAGCCTGGCGCGTGGAGGCCGAAGCTATCGACGCAGAATTCAAGAGATTGAACTGACTGGCTTCAAGCGCCTGCTGCAAAGCGCAGCGGGCGCTTGACGACTGAGTTTCCTGCGCGGATGCCAGGCCTCAGCACACAGTGCCTCCCATCCCCGCAGTTCAGCTAGCCTCCGACATTCCAGAAACTCCGGGGCAGCACCTCGAAACTCTCCCGCCGCACGCATCTTCAAAGCTGTACTTCCGCGCCCGGGGCATACAATAAACCGCTCCTCCGATCTCAGTGCCTCGCTGTGCTAAGCGTTGGCCTCCTTCCAGTTGCAGTCTTTGCACACCAGCGTGAAAGGCTTTGGTTTCATCGACATCTGTACCTACTCCTGCAGAACGCTGGCAACAATTACTCAGCAACCGGCACCAGCCCCTGCAAAATCTCCACCTTACGCTGCAACTGCGCTACATGCTCCCGCTCCGCCCGCAACGCCGAGCGCAGTTCGCGGTTCTCCATTTCCCAGATTTGCAGCCAGCGAAGATCCCGCTGACAGTGCTCGACGCTTTTGCCAAGCTCGCCGAGCCTTAGCCCCTGATGTATCAGCACCAGCAAGATGATCCCCATCGCTACCAGCGCACCCGTTGCAACCACTTCCGGCATCGTCATGTCCACTTCCTTTGCTGACTTCAATTTATTTCGAAGACAGACACACGATATGTAGTGATTGACGACAGGTATAGAATGTAGACTTATACAGGTAAAGTAATCGCGCACATGGAGAGGGTATGAAACGCAAGCAATCCATCGAGCAGGTACGCTGGGACCTGGCACTTCGCTATCGTTTGATCGAAACCGTCGCCTGGTGGGAAGGCCGGCTGACCACGGGCCACCTGATGCAGAGCTTTGGTATTAGCCGCCAGCAGGCTTCGAAGGACATCAATACCTACATTACCGAACATGCGCCCAAAAACTTGACATATGACAAGCAGCTCAAGGGCTACGTCCCGAGCAAGCACTTCAAACCCCTGTTCATCGACAACAGCGCCAGCGCCTACCTGCACCTGCTCTACCAGAACAATGAACGCGCCCCGCACATCGACGGACTGGCTCTGGCGTATGCGCATACCCGCGTTCTGGAAGTGCCTGACCGCCCCATTCGACCAGAGGTACTGCGCCCCTTGCTCAAGGCCTGCCGTGAGGGTCTGCGCTTGGAAACCGAATACGTGTCCTTCAATACACCCAACGTAGAGGTGCGCCTGATCGCGCCCCACACGCTGGTCTACACGGGCATGCGCTGGCACGTGCGGGCCTATTGCGAAAAGAACGGCCAATACCGTGACTTCGTCCTCAGCCGTCTGCGCGGGCAGCCAGACTTGCTGGACGCGTCGCCGAATACGCGCGAACAGGATGAAGACTGGAATGTCGAGGTGCCGGTCATCTTCGCGCCTGATGGGCGGTTGAACGAAGCCCAAAAGGCAATCATTGAAACCGACTTCGGCATGACAGACGGGCAATTGGTGGTGCCCAGCCGCAGGGCATTGGTGAAGTATGTGTTGCAGCGATACCATTTCGACCACCGCAACATGGCGATACTTCCCGAGGCCCAGCAACTGGTGGTGAGTAACCTCCAGGAACTGCAGCCATGGTTGATGAAGTACTGATACTGGGACGGGGGCCTGGATGCATTCAAGTGCGGCGGTAGCTGCTTATCATGGCGCTCAGCTGCTGCCAGGTGCGCGCCACCAAGTACCAGCAGCTGTCGCTCGCTGCCAGCCTCTTGGCGTCCGTGTCACGGGACAGGCCCAAACGGTAGTTTTCAATCACTGCCGATTTGGCCCCAACCTCCGGGCCTCGATGATCATCCGCTCAAGCAGTGCCAGCAGATCATCAACATCGATTTCCTCAAAGCCGCGTTCCTCTTGCGCAAGAATCATCGCAGCAAAGTCCTCGCTGTACTCGACCTCATCTTGAGGATCCTGCGCAGCGTGAATTGCATCCGGCTCGCCGGGTTCTTGCCCGTCACTCATCGCAAACCTCACAGTGAAAGAAGACGTTAGCTAAACGGTCGCAAAAGCTTGGCTTTGAGTATCCCCAGCTGGGAGGCAGCCCGGACATTCAGCTCGGTGTTCTGGCATGACGGGCAGGTCGAGTACCAGTCTCGCCCCTCACACAATGCGTCACTGGCAGGTATCGTCGTGGTGTGCCAGCGGCATTTGGAACAGCTGAACGTAAACGGACGAGGCGGTATGGGCATCGGAGCTAGCCCCCGTGGGTAGCGGAATAATGACAGTGCATTGGCACTTGTTGTATCGCGTCATGCCGACTCGGAAGCTCGCCTTTGTAGCTCTTCCTTCATCGCCATGTACTCACGGACAAACGCGTAGCCTTTCTTGGCCACCACGATAACGCCAACAAGTGCGAACAGATTCTTCATGGCACGACCTCTTCGGAATGAAAGTTTCCAGCGCTTCAGAGCAGTTTGAACCACCGCTCACTCTGCTGGTGGGTTGATCATGAAAGGCGGGTGCAACGGGGGGTGTCGCACCTCTACATGGGCATTTTCAGTTGCCCAGTGCCCTGCGCGTGAATCAGGCGTCGAGCACACTTTGCTGGAAAAAGTACCGGAACAATTCCGTCGGCAAATGCTGCTCATCAAGCAGGCCAAAGTGCTTGCCCACGTTGCGCCCCAGGGCCATCAGCGTCTTGGCGGCATTTTCGGTCCCGGCATATCCGGCACTCAGGATGCGCTCGACGCGGGCCTGTTCGGTTGTTGCACAGGCATACGCGTTACCAGTGATCAGTACATCCACCAGACAAACATTCACGCGTTCGTCCCCCACGGTGAACGGTTCCAGTGCCTCGGTCCCCATGGCAGCACGCAATCCATCTTCTCCACCTGCGACGATTCGCTCGAGCTCGGTCAATGGTCGACCGAACAAGTCGAACTCCTCCATGGAAAACGCAAAACAGTAGCCCTGCGCAGTAGTGCGCGAGAGCGGCTTCTCTTCACGCGGCTGGTTCACGAGCCAGTCAACGAACGACGCCTTCGTGTCAGGTGCTCCACTCTTACGAAACGCAAGGTAATCCTTGAGGACTTGGCCGAAGGGGTGTCCCGTAGGTACCCAGCCCTTGCCGCTGCGCACCTCATCGCTCCCCTGCTCTGCTGGCGCGTCATCCTTGGCCTCGGGTATCGGCATCGAACCGAAGCACCGAAGGTCGTAACCGAGCATGAACAGGCTGGCTTCGAACGCGTGACAACGAGCCGGCAGTGCACCTTGGTCGGCAAACCACTGAGTGCGCTCGAGCACCGCTCGAATGATCCACCCCAACCGCACCTGCCAACGCGCCCACTCGGCATATTCGATGGTCGAGAATTGCGGTGCCGCCAGACTGCCAGCGAAGGCCCCGGGGTTACGAATCTGATCACCTCGGGCGCCGCCAGAGGGGAATTTCAGCAGTGGCTTGCCTCTGCCCGTCCAGTGCTGACGGAACAGCGAATACAACATTGCCATCGCAGCACCGACACGACTGTCGTAAATGGGCGAGCCCGTGAGGTCGAGCAATGCGTGAATCTTGGTCAGGCCAGAGTCAAAACGCTCGACGCTGCCTGCATCGAGATCATCCAGATCGGTGTCGCCTTCCAGCGACATGAGCCCGGCCATCGTGCGCAGGTAACTCGACAACCTACCCTCAGCGGTCAACCGATGTAGAAATGGAATCGCGCCCCTCACCCCGCCCCAACGAAGAATCTGCAAACAGGCCTGGAGCGCCTGGCGGTCATCATTGGCGTTTACCGCACCGGCCAACCACTCACGCAACTGCCCAAGCGAGCATCGGGTCTCTGCCCAGCTTGCAGAGTCGACCGGGTGCTGGCTGGCGTCGATCCAGCTGGCCTTCCAGCGGTAGTGCCCAAGTACCTGCTCGAGCCCCTGCACATCAACCGCCAAACCGCCGGGCACAAATTTGCTGGATTTGAAGCGCAACTTGAAGGTAAGGGCAGGCAAATTGACTACGAGCCAATCTACGAATGCCTCGACTTCCGGTTGCGTCAGGAACTGTTCACGCTTCATGCAGGCCGCCTTGCAGGTAGTGTCTAATGGCCACAACCTAAGCAAAATGACATGCTGCGTCCAGATTGTCTGTGCATACAGGTAAACAAATGGTGCAGGTTCCAAGACACGGAATAGAGCTGCCTGCCTGTCTGCCATCACCAGCTATAAAACATGTAAACATTTAGAACTCTTGCCGATTTGGTCGTCCCAGAAACTCTATGGGGCGATGCCTGCTAACGGGGGGTTTGCTTAAATTGGATTGGTCTTGAAGGCCCAAACAAAAAGAGCACCCATCCCAGGGTGCTCTTTTCACCTTCAATCAGTGAACCCCATCAGCCCACCGACCGCACCGCCACTGCCCGCGCATGCCCACGCGAGGTCACGATCCCTAGGAAGGAAATCACGATCGCCAGGCTCAAGGTCGCCGTCACCTCAGCCCGGTGCTCCGGGGTATACATCATCACCGCCAGCGCACCGCTGATGAAGGCAATCACCGCCCAGGTCAGCCATGGGAACAGCCACATGCGGAACTTCAGCTCGGCATTTTCCCGCTCCAGGCGACGGCGCATGCGCAGCTGGGAAATGGCGATCACCAGGTACACCAGCAAAGCGATGGCGCCGGAGCTTGCGAGCAGGAACTCGAAAACGCCCTTGGGCGCGAAGTAATTGAGGACGGCGATGGCCGCGCCGATCAGGGTGCTGCCGAACACGGCCGCACGCGGCACGCCGACCTTGGAGGTCTTGTTGAGGAAGGCTGGGGCATCACCGCGCTTGGCCAAGGAGTACATCATCCGCGAGGCGATGTAGATCGACGAGTTCATGCAACTGGTGACGGCGATCAGCACCACGAAATCCACCATCAGTGCGGCATTGGGGATGTTCATGATCTCCAGCGCGCGCTGGTACGAACCCACCACCGCAAGCTGTGGATCGTTCCACGGCACCACCGAGATGATCACGAAGATCGACAGGATGTAGAAGGTGCTGATGCGCCAGATCACCGAGCGGGTGGCCTTGGCGATGTTGCGCGAGGGGTCGCTGGACTCGGATGCGGCGATGGTCACCGCCTCGGTGCCAATGAAGCTGAACATCACGGTGATGAAGGCACCGACCACCGCCGACCAGCCTTTGGGGGCGAAGCCGCCGTACTCGGCCATCAGGGTGCTCAGGCCGCTGACTTCGCGGTTGGGCAGCCAGCCCATCAGCGCGGCGAAACCTAGGCCGATGAAGCCCAGAATCGCCGTGACCTTGAGGATGGCGAACCAGAACTCGAACTCACCGTACTTGGCCACGCTGAACAGGTTGGTGCTGGCCAGCAGCAGGACTGACGCGAGGGCGAAGATCCAGCTGTCCACCTGCGGGAACCAGGCGTTGAGCACGTGCCCGGCGGCAAGTGCTTCGATGGGAATCACCAGGACCCAGAACCACCAGTACAACCAGCCGATGGTGTAGCCGGCCCAGCGGCCTATGGCCTGGTCGGCGTAGGTGGAGAATGAACCCGTATCGGGGTGCGCTACGGCCATTTCGCCGAGCATGCGCATGACCAGCACCACCAGGGTTCCGGCCACGAAGTAAGAAAGAATGGTTGCTGGCCCGGCCGCCGCGATGGCGTGCCCGGAACCCACGAAAAGTCCGGCGCCGATGATGCCCGCGATGGACAGCATCGTTACGTGACGTGGCTTGAAACCTTGTGCAAGGTTGCCATCAGATCCCACGGTGCTCATTGATGTTGTTCTCTTTTTGCTGACACAAGGAAAGGACGGGCAGACGTAAGCGAAAAAATCTCCTTGGGAAGAACGTAAGGGGCACGTCACTCGCGCTCTGTTGTAGGCCTTTTGCACGCTTTACAGAGCAACGCGCCAGCGGAATTCGGGCTTCATTTAAGCCCCGTGAGGCTGTAGGAAATTACACGAGAACGTCCCGTAGGTGCGCGATCACGACAAGGGTTTTCCGATTGCGTCACAAGTTGCAGATGGCGTGTCTGAACGCGCCTGCTGGCGAATTGGAGGTTTCGTTTTTCATGCGGATGTGCTGGGGCGGCGTGAGCCTGCGGGGCGGGGTTAAGGGCGGAGTAGACGTTCCGGGAGGATGGCACCGGCTTCGCCGGTGTTCGCGAGTGAAACGCGCTCCTACAGGATCCCAGCGGTTTTTGGGGACGGCGCCGTGCCTGTAAGAGCGGTTTATCCGCGAAAGGGCTTTCGCGAGCAGATTGGAATCAGCGCACCAGGCAGGGCCGCTTGTGATCGAACGTCCAGCCCGGAATCAGAAATTGCATCGCCACGCTGTCATCCCGTGCGCCGAGCCCCATGTTGCGGTAGCACTCATGGGCCTTGGCCAGTTGGTCTTCATCGAGCTCCACGCCCAGCCCGGGGCGCTGCGGCACGCGCACATGGCCGTCGACGATGCGCAGCGGCTCGCGCGTCAGGCGCTGGCCGTCCTGCCAGATCCAGTGGGTGTCGATGGCGGTGATCTCGCCCGGCGCCGCGGCCGCCACCTGGGTGAACATGGCCAGGGAAATATCGAAGTGGTTGTTGGAGTGCGAGCCCCAGGTCAGCCCCCAGTCGTTGCACATCTGCGCTACACGCACCGAACCCTGCAGGGTCCAGAAGTGTGGGTCGGCCAGCGGAATGTCCACCGACTGCAACTGAATCGCGTGGCCCATCTGCCGCCAGTCGGTGGCGATCATGTTGGTGGCGGTCGGCAGCCCGGTCGCACGACGGAATTCCGCCATCACTTCACGGCCCGAGTAGCCATTTTCGGCACCGCATGGGTCTTCGGCGTAAGCCAGCACAGCGTGCTTGTCGCGGCACAGGGCGATGGCTTGCTTGAGTGACCATGCACCGTTGGGGTCCAGGGTGATGCGTGCCTCAGGGAAGCGCTCGGCCAGGGCGGTGACCGCTTCCATCTCCTCCTCGCCACGCAGCACGCCGCCCTTGAGCTTGAAGTCGCCAAAGCCATAACGCGCCTTCGCAGCTTCCGCCAGGCGCACCACAGCCTCAGGGGTCAGGGCTTTTTCGTGGCGTAGGCGGAACCAGTCGTTATCGGCGTCGGCTTCGTTGCGGTAGGCCAGGCTGGTCTGCTGACGGTCACCGATGTAGAACAGATAACCCAGCATCTTGACTGCTTCGCGCTGCTGGCCTTCACCCAGCAGTGCTGCCATCGGCACCCCCAGGTGTTGGCCAAGCAGGTCGAGCAAGGCCGACTCGATGGCCGTCACCGCGTGCACGGTGATGCGCAGGTCGAAGGTCTGCAGGCCACGACCAGCAGCGTCGCGGTTGCCGAACGTCTGGCGCATGGCGTTGAGCACGCGCTGGTAGTGGCCGATGGGCTGGCCGACCACCAGGCTGCGGGCGTCCTCCAGGGTCTGGCGAATGCTCTCGCCGCCAGGCACTTCACCCAGGCCGGTATTGCCAGCGCTGTCACGCACCACCACAACGTTGCGGGTGAAGTACGGGCCATGGGCACCGCTGAGGTTGAGCAGCATGCTGTCGTGGCCGGCCACCGGGATCACGCGCAGGTCGGTGACCACTGGGGTGGCGGTGTGTACCGGGGAGCCGCTGAAGGATTCTGGAGTGCTCTGCATGTTCATGTAGGGTTTCCTGCAGGTTCAGTGGGTCTGGCTCAACGCCGACTGCGGCTTGAGGCTGTTCGAGGAGGTGTTGGGGCGGGTGCGGACGAAGAACACCAGGATCGCTGCCAGCACCGAGGTCACCGCCAGGCCATACAGGCCACCCTGGATCGAGCCGGTCTGCTGCTCGAGCAGGCCGAAGGTGGTGGGAGCGACAAAGCCACCGAGGTTGCCGACGGAGTTGATCAGGGCGATCACCGCCGCAGCGATCCGCGCATCCAGGTACCCCTGGGGGATTGGCCAGAACAACGACGAGGCCGATTTGAAACCGATGGCGGCGAAACACACGGCGACGAATGCGAAGACCGGCCCGCCTGTGGTGGACATGAACATGCCGATGGCCGCGACCACCAGCGCGGCGGCCACCCAGGCCTGCTGGAACTTCCAGCGCGCCGAGCCTGCCGCGAAGGCATACATCGCCAGGATCGAGATCAGCCAGGGGATGGAGTTGAAGAAGCCCACCTGAATGTCGGACAGCTCGCCCATGCGCTTGATGATGCTCGGCAGCCAGAAGGTCGCTGCGTAGATGGTCAGCTGGATGCAGAAGTAGATCACGCAGAACAGCACGATCTGACGGTCCTTGAGCAGTCGCCAGGCCGACACCTTCACCACCCCGCCCGCCTCGCGCTCACGCTGCTCGCGGTCGATGGTTTCGACCAGGGCATCCTGCTCGGCCTTGCTCAGCCACTTGGCGTCCTGTGGTTTGGAGTCGAGCCAGAAGAACACGAAGAAGCACAGCACCACCGAGACCATGCCTTCGATGAACAGCATCCACTGCCAGCCGTGCAGGCCCATGCCCTGAATCTGCATCAAGGCGCCGGCCAGGGGCCCGGAAATCAGCGATGCCACTGCCGAACCGCTGAGAAAGATGGCAATGGCCTTGCCGCGCTCGGCAGCTGGCAACCAACGGGTGAAGTAATAGATGACCCCTGGGAAGAAACCGGCCTCGGCCACCCCCAGCAGGAAGCGCAGTACATAGAACTGGGTTTCGTTCTGCACGAACGCCATGGCCGTAGCGACCAGCCCCCAGGTGAACATGATGCGGGTCAGCCACAGGCGTGCACCGACACGCTGCAACAGCATGTTCGACGGCACTTCGAACAGGGCGTAGCCAATGAAGAAAAGCCCTGCGCCGAAACCGTAGGCCGCCGCGCTGATGCCAAGGTCGCTTTCCAGGTGCGGGCGCACGAAACCGATGTTGACGCGGTCGAGGTAGTTGACGATGAACATGATGACGAACAGCGGCAGGACATGGCGCTTGACCTTGGCCACGGCACTGGCCAACGCGTCGCCACCGCTTCGGGCGGACGGATCGAGGGTGTCGTTCACGTGAAATCTCCCACTAATTGTTTTTGTGCGGGTCGAGAGGCTGTCGTTGGCGGGAGGCAGTCCGCCGGGGTTGTCTGACAGGCCAGTGGGAACGAGCATATTCGCCGGGCAGTTGTACGACAAGACGTGAAAAACCGTCTAAATGGCAAAATACAAGCTGCAAAAAGCCTAAATTGCGCGATATTCGTTAAAACAGCGGCAAGACCACTCCGTCTTCGATACAAAAAATCTGCAAAAAATATTTCGATGCATTATCTTGTCATACAAGTTAACGGCTACCAGGAAAACCCATGGACACCCACTCCCGTGGCCACAGCCGCGCCCACGACCTGGTTTCGAGCCTGACCCAACACATTCTGCTGGGCACCTTCCAGCCCGGTGACAAGCTGCCCTCAGAAAACACGCTCGTGCGCGAGCATGGCGTCAGCCGCACGGTGGTACGCGAGGCTTTGTCGAAGCTACAGGCGTCGGGACTGGTGGAGCCACGCCACGGGATCGGCACCTTCGTGATCGAGCGCCAGGCCCAGGCGGGCTTGCGGGTGGCGGCAGAGAACGCCGCCAGTGTGCGCGACCTGTTGGAGTTGAGAATCGGCCTGGAAGGCCAGGCCGCCGCCCTCGCCGCCCTGCGCCGCAGCGACGAGCACCTGAAGCGCATGCGCCAGGCGCTGGACGACTACCAGGACTTGGCAGCGGCCGGCGACAGCTGCATCGAGCCCGACCGGCGTTTCCACCTGCTGATTGCCGAAGCCACTGGCAACCTGTACTTCACCGAGATGATGATGCAGTTGGGCAATGGCATGATCCCGCGCAACCGCATGGCCCTGAACGAGCGTTCGGGCGCCAACCTGGCTCGCCATGCCTACCTGGCCAACCTCGAACACGAGGCCATCCTCAATGCCATTCGGCGCAAGGACCCGGATGCGGCGCGGGCGGCGATCTGCTTGCACCTGTCCAACAGCCGGGACCGTTTGTTGCCGGACTGACCGAACGGGTTACCAGGTCAGGCAGATCTTGCCGAAATGGCGATTGCTCTCCTGGTAGCGGAACGCATCGACGATCTGCTCCAGTTCGAAGTGCTTGTCTACCACAGGCCGCAGGCCATTGGCATCGATCGCCCGGACCATCGCCTGTTGCTGCGCCCGGCTGCCCACCAGCACGCCCTGCAGGCGGATCTGCCGTACCAGCGCCTGCACCAGCGGCAACTGCCCTGCCACCCCGGTGAGGATGCCGATCAGCGAGATATGCCCGCCGATCCGTGCGGCGATCATCGACTGCTCCAGGGTCGCAGGGCCGCCCACTTCGATGACGTGATCGACACCCCGGTTGTCGGTGAGCTGGCGCACCTGCTCGCCCCAGGCGGGGGTGGTGCGGTAGTTGATCAGGTGGTCGGCGCCCAGCGACTTGAGGCGTTCGAGCTTGGCGTCGCTGGATGAGGTGGCGATGACCGTCGCGCCGGCCAACTTGGCGAATTGCAGGGCGAAGATCGATACCCCACCGGTGCCTTGCACCAGCACCGTGTCACCGGGCTTGAGGTGGTCATCGCTCATCAGCGCACGCCAGGCGGTGAGGCCGGCGGTGGTCAGCGTGGCGGCTTCGGCATGGCTGTAGCCTTTGGGGGCCAGGGTGAAGGCGGTGGCACGGGCGGTCACGTGTTCGCGGGCGTAACCGTCGATGCCATCACCGGGGACGCTGGCGAAGCCTTCGACCTGGGCCTGGCCGTCGAGCCAGCCTGGGAAGAAGGTGCTGACCACGGCATCGCCGACCTTGAATTCATCGACACCCGCGCCGACCGCAACCACGTCGCCCGCGCCATCGGCCATGGGAATACGCCGCTCGCTCGGCCCCCACATGCCGCTGACCACGGCGAAGTCATGGTAGTTGAGGGAGCTGGCGTGCAGGCGCACGGTGATCTCGCCGGCCTTTGGTGCCGGGGCCTCGCAGGTGCCGACCTGGACCTTGTCGTAGCCGCCGCCGGGTTGGACGTAGATGGCCTTGCTGCTCATGGCTGGAACTCCTTGGATGGGGAAGCAGAACAGGAGCTTAGCCAGCAATGGCGGCGGTGTCTGTAATGGCCCCATCGCCGGCGGACGCCGCGCAGCCCCAGGCGGATTGTCCGTTGGCGACAGGCCCTTCAGCCCAACAGGCTGCGCAACGCGTGGCAGTCGGCGGCATGCCAGTCGGCAAGCTCAGGCCAGGGGTTGTCCGGCAGGTTCACCAACACCGTTCGCGCGCCCGCTGCGCGCCCGCAATCGAGGTCGAAACGATAGTCCCCGACCATCACCAGCTCGCCCGGGGCCACGCCCCACGCATCAGCGATCTTCAACAAGCCATCTGGGCTGGGCTTGGGCGCGGCCTCGTCACGCCCGAGGATGTGCTCGACCGCAAAGCAGTCCGCCAAACCGATCGCTTCCAGGGTCACATGCGCCAGCTCCCGGGCATTACGGGTCAGAATACCCAGCCGGCAGCCACGCGCGGCCAGCTCACGCACCAGCTCCACCGCGCCGCTCGCGGCCGTGGAGGCAATGGCCAGGTCACGCTCGTGCTCCAGCAGCCAGGCATGCTTGACAGCCGCCTCCGCTGCTGGCAACGCCGCCAGATGGGTGAGGATGTCATGCTCGGCAGGAATCTCCAACGCCTCGCGGATGGCCGCGAAATCGTGCACCGCCACGGTGAGCGTGCCGTCCATGTCGAACACCCAGTTGCGAATCTCGGCGAGGCTCATGCCCAGTCCTTGCGGTGACGAATCAGACCTTCCTGGGTGGAAGACGCCACCAACTGACCGGCGCGGTTGTAGATGCTGCCACGGCAGAAACCACGGGAGTTACCAGCCCACGGGCTGTCGGTGGCGTACAGCAGCCATTCATCGGCGCGCAGGTTACGGTGGAACCACAGCGCGTGGTCGAGGCTGGCGATCTGCATATCCTTCTGCCACACCGACTTGCCATGGGGCTGCAGCGAGGTGGTCAGCAGGCCGAAGTCCGAGGCATAGGCCAGCAGGTACTTGTGCAGCGCCGGGGTGTCCGGAAGGCTGCCGTCAGCGCGGAACCAGGCGTACTTGACCGGGTCGCCAGCCTTGGGATTGAACGGGTCGCGCTCGGTGACCGGGCGGATTTCGATCGGTTTGGCACACAGCACCTTCTCGCGAATGCGCTCGGGCAGGTGATCGGCCATGGTGCGCGCCAGCTCGACTTCACTGGGCAGATTCTCGGGGCCCACCACATCAGGCATCTGTGCCTGGTGCTCGAAGCCCTCCTCGTCGTACTGGAACGAGGCACTGCAGGTAAAGATGGTTTGGCCCTTCTGGATCGCCGTCACCCGGCGCGTGCTGAAGCTGCCGCCGTCGCGCACGCGGTCGACCGAATAGACCACCGGCAGGCTGGCATCGCCCGGCCGCAGGAAGTAGCCATGCAGCGAATGCACATGGCGCGCATCCTCGACCGTCTGGCTGGCCGCCGACAACGACTGGCCCAGTACCTGACCACCGTACAGCTGGCGGAAGCCCAGGTCCTGGCTGCGTCCGCGGAACAGGTTTTCCTCGATCGACTCGAGGCTCAACAGGTCGACCAGGTCGTCCAACACATGGCTCATCGGGGGTTCTCCTAGCAAGGCATCACAGCTCTTCGGCGCGCTCATCGGGGTAAATGATACAGGGTTTGTCATCGGCACCGCGCATGGCCAACCATTCAGCCGCGCAGGGTCTGCTCCCAGTGCGCCCGGTCGATGCGATACAGCACATGGGGGCGCAAAGGGTGACCTGCGGGTAGGCGGGGGTGTTCGAAACTGCCAGAAACGTCCTGCACCATGCCAATGGCCTGCATGACTTTCTGCGACGGCAGGTTGCCCTCGGTAGTGAACGACACCACTTCATCCAGGCGCAATTGGGCGAAAGCACAACGCAGGCACGTCCAGGCCGCCTCGCTGGCGAAACCCAACCCCCAGTGCCGCCGCGCCAGGCGCCAGCTTATCTCGACGGCCGGGGCGAAGGGGGCGTCGAAATTGACGTTGAGTAGGCCAGTCATGCCGATGAAGGCACCACTGTCCTTGCGCTCGAGCGCCCACAGGCCAAAGCCGTATTCGTTGAAGTGACCACGGATCCGTCCGATCAAGGCTGCCGCTTCCAGGCGCGTCATGGGGGCAGGGAAATAACGCATCACCTGCGGGTCCGCGCACAGGGCGGCGAACTCGCGCAAGTCGTCGTCGTGCCATTGACGCAGCACCAGACGTGCGCTTTCCAGATGCAGGATAGGGGTCATCGATGAGGCTCCGGTTTCACGGTCTTGCAGTTTAAAGCGTAGGCGCGGCCAGGGCGCCTTGAATGCAATTTTCACAACCCCTTCACCGCCTCCCGACAGCACGCTTTCCAGAATGCCGGCATCCAACGCCGCGCCTGGCGCGGTCATGCCATCGGAGTGACGCATGCAGTCGAGCAACACACTGGAAGCCCCTATCGCCCACACCCAACGCAAGCGAAGTGGACGCCTGCGCACGCTTCTCGGTGCCGCCTTCGGCCTGTGCCTGATACTGGCGGCGTTGAGCACCTGGCTGGCAACGAGGACGCATATCGTGGACCTTGGCAACGAACAACAGTTAAGTGACAGCGGCCTGCTGCAGGACTGGGCCGAGGGTGCGGTGATCGTCATGGTCCGCCATGCCGAACGCTGCGACAGCGCCCCCGGCCCGTGCCTGGACGACCCCACCGGCATCACCGTGGCCGGCAGTGAGGCCGCCACCCGCGTCGGCCAGGGCTTGCAACACCTGGGGCTGGCCAACGCTGACATGCTCAGCAGCCCCAAGCTGCGCACACGCCAGACGGCTCATTTCATTCTTGGCCAAGCCGTGCCCAGCGAAGATTGGCTGGAGCGCTGCGACCGCTCGTTCGTCGACGATGCGCTGGCTCGCAAGCGCCCAGGCCACAACCTGGTGCTGGTCACCCACAATGGTTGCATCGACCATTTCCAGCGCGCGCAGAAGGTGGCTGGCGGCGAGCGTGACAGCGGATACGCCAGCGCCCTGTTCGTTTCGGTGGACAGCACCGGCAAGGCAAGGATCCTGGGGCGCATGAACGCGCCGGACTGGCAGCGGGTACTGGCCACGACCGAGCGGTAGCCTTGCAACGCTGGCATTGGCAACGACACGGCAACTGCTGGCAAGATGGCCGCTGGCCCTGAATGCGAACCTGCCATGCCGTTGCCGTTGATCTACCACGAAGACTACAGCCCGGAATTTCCCCCCGAGCACCGCTTCCCGATGGACAAGTTCCGCCTGTTGCACGATCACCTGATCGACAGCGGACTGACCACCGACCAGGCGCTGCTGCGTCCGGAAATCTGCCCGAACGACGTCCTCGCCCTGGCCCATGACAGGGGCTACATTGAGCGCTACATGAGTGGCGAACTGTCTCGCGAAGACCAGCGCCGTCTTGGCTTGCCATGGAGCGAGGCCCTGGCTCGGCGGACCGTGCGCGCCGTCGGCGGGTCGCTGCTCACCGCCGAAATGGCGCTGTGCCATGGGGTGGCCTGTCACCTGGCCGGCGGCACCCACCATGCCCACTACGACCACCCCGCCGGCTTCTGCATTTTCAACGACCTGGCGGTGATCAGCCGTTACCTGCTGGAGGCTGGGCGCGTGCACCGGGTCCTGATCTTCGACTGCGACGTGCATCAGGGCGACGGCACCGCGCGCATTCTCCATGACACCCCCGATGCCATCACCGTGTCGCTGCACTGTGAACAGAACTTCCCGGCCCGCAAGGCGCAAAGCGACTGGGACATCCCGTTGCCCCGAGGCATGGGCGACGCTGCGTACCTGAAGGTGGTGGACGATGCCCTCAACTACCTGTTACCCCTGTACCAGCCCGACCTCGTGCTGTACGACGCTGGGGTGGATGTGCACAAGGACGATGCCTTGGGTTACCTGCAACTGACCGATGAGGGCCTGGCTGCGCGTGACGAACAGGTCCTGCGCCATTGCCTGGGCCGCGATATCCCGGTGGTGGGCGTCATCGGTGGCGGCTACAGCAAGGACCGTCTGGCCCTGGCCAAGCGCCACGGGATCCTTCACCACAGCGCTGCGAAAGTCATCGGTTGTTCACAATGACTGTGGAACCGCTTGTGGATAACCTGCGGGAAAGCGGCTGCAGCCCCCTGAACACCTGGCGTACAAGGTGCTGATCATTTTTTGTTCAGTGCCGCCACAGGCCTGCCTGCGGTAGAATGCGCGCTCTTTTCCACAGCCTGCCCCCACCATGCCCGATCTACACCCTGCCTCCCCTCCCCTGGTCGCCGTCATTGGCGCCGGCCCCGCTGGCTTGATGGCCGCCGAAGCCCTGGCCCAGGCCGGCCTCGCCGTGGAGGTCTTCGACGCCATGCCTTCGGTGGGTCGCAAGTTCCTGCTGGCGGGCGTGGGTGGCATGAACATCACCCATTCCGAGGCTTACCCGGCCTTCGTTTCGCGCTACGCCGAACGCCAGGGTGAGATCGACGCCCTGCTGCACGACTTCGATGCCGATGCTTTGCGCCAGTGGATCCACGGCCTGGGCATCGAGACCTTCGTCGGCACGTCGGGCCGTGTCTTCCCCCGCGACATGAAAGCCGCGCCACTGCTGCGCGCCTGGCTCAAGCGCCTGCGCGACAGCGGCGTGGTTATCCACACCCGCCATCGCTGGCTGGGCTGGAACGATGACGGCAGCCTGCGGATTGCTTATCCACAGGGCGAACTGAGTGTACGCGCCAGTGCGGTAGTCTTGGCGTTGGGTGGTGGTAGCTGGGCACGCCTGGGCTCGGATGGCAGCTGGCAGCCGCTGCTGGCCGCCCGGGGTGTGGATATCTCGCCGCTGCAACCGAGCAACTGTGGCTTTGAAGTCGCAGGCTGGAGTGCATTGCTCAAGGACAAGTTCGCCGGCGCACCACTGAAGAACATCGCCCTCAGCGTGCCTGGCAGTGCGCCGCGCAAGGGCGAATTCATTCTTACCGCCCAGGGTGTCGAGGGCAGCCTGGTGTATGCCTGGTCGGCGCCGGTTCGCGAGGCGATCAACCGTGATGGCCGAGCAACGTTGCGACTCGACCTGCTGCCCGACCGGCCTGTGGATAAAATCGCTTTCGCCCTGGCCAAGCCACGAGGCTCGCGTTCCATGGCCAAGCACTTGCACAGCCAATTGGGGCTCGACGGCGTGAAAGCCGCCTTGCTGCGCGAACTGACCGACCAGGCCACCTTTGCCGACCCACAAGCGTTGGCACAGGCGATCAAGGCATTGCCCATCGAGTTGCTGCGTCCACGGCCGCTGGATGAAGCGATCAGCAGCGCCGGCGGCGTGCGCTTCGAGGGGCTGGATGAGGGGTTGATGATCAAGCAACTACCCGGCGTGTTTTGTGCCGGAGAGATGCTGGACTGGGAGGCCCCGACCGGGGGCTACCTGTTGACGGCGTGCTTTGCCAGCGGGCTGCGAGCGGGGCGCGCTGCCGCACAGTGGTTGGCCCATCCCAAACCCGCACGGTAGGCGCCGGCTCACCGGCGATTGGGCCGCAATGCGGCCCCGACCACCTCAAGGCTTACGCTTACGCGGCCCACTGTTGAAACTCGGCACCTTGCGTACTGCCTTGACCGGGGCTTCCGAGGCGCCAGACTCGGCACTGTCCATCCACCGTCCCAACCCACGCTTGGCGCTGTTCTCTTTCGGCTTCTTGGGCTTCTTCGGCTTCTTGATCACCTGGCCGCTGGCATCGGTCATCGGCACCCGGTGATCGGGGATGAAGTCCGGCTCTTCATGACGCGGTAGGGTCTGGCGGATCAAGGTTTCAATGCTGGCCAGCAGTTGCACTTCGTCGGCACACACCAGCGAAATGGCCTCGCCCTTGTTGCCCGCCCGGCCGGTGCGGCCGATGCGGTGCACATAGTCTTCGGCCACGATCGGCAGGTCCAGGTTGACCACCAGTGGCAGGTCGTCGATGTCCAGGCCGCGCGCCGCCACATCGGTGGCCACCAGCACCTGAATCTCGCGGGCCTTGAAACTGTCCAGCGCACGCTGGCGCGTGGCTTGTGGCCGGTCACCATGAATGCCATCGGCGTTCACGCCCTCGCCCATCAGACGCTCCACCAATTGGTCGACACCGTTACGGGTCTTGGCGAACACCAGCACTTGCTTCCAGCGTTGCTTGCGCAGCAGATGGCAGAACAGGTCGGCCTTGCGCTTCTTGTCCACCGGCACCAGCCACTGCTTGACCGTCGAAGCCGTGGTGTTGCGCGGGCTGACCTCGATGCTCAGCGGATCGTTCAGGGCCAGGCCCGCCAACATGCGGATCTGGTCGGAGAAGGTGGCGGAAAACAGCAGGGTCTGGCGCTTGCGCGGCAAGGCGGCATACACCGCCTGCAGCTCCTCGGCGAACCCCAGGTCGAGCATTCGGTCGGCTTCGTCGAGCACCAGGGTCTGCACTTGGCCGAACTTCACCGCATTCTGACGGAACAGGTCCAGCAGTCGCCCTGGGGTTGCCACCAACAGGTCGACACCCCGGCGCAGGCGCATCATCTGCGGGTTGATGCTGACACCGCCATACACCGCATAGGTGCTCAGCGGCAGGTTTTCGGCATACTCACGGATATTGGCATGCACCTGCTCGGCCAGTTCACGGGTCGGCACCAGCACCAGCGCTCGGATCGAGTTGCTGGCGACTTTTTCCCCTTCGAGGGCCAGGCGCTGCAACACCGGCAGGGCAAAACCCGCGGTCTTGCCGGTACCGGTCTGGGCCGCGGCCATCAGGTCGCGGCCGGCCAGCACGGCGGGAATGGCCTTGGCCTGGACAGGGGTCGGAGTGTTGTAGTCCAGGTGCTGCAACGTGCGCAGCAAGGGTTCGATCAGGCCGAGTTTGGCGAAATTCATGGCAATACCGTCAGGGGGGTTCAGCGAAGGCGGCAAGTTTACCGCAACACCCCTCCCTACTTGCAGATTTCGCCTTTCAACGGCTGCACGGGCTGCGGCGGCCTGCGCCACTGTGGCAGGCCGATCAGCACTACCGCGCCAATGATCACCGCCATGGCCAGGCATTCTTCGGCGCCAATGGTCTCACCGGCAAAGACGATGCCGAGCAACACCGCAACTGCCGGATTGACATAGGCATAGCTGGTCGCTGCCGCCGGACGTACGTGCTTGAGCAGGTACATGTAGGCACTGAAGGCCAGGATCGAGCCGAAGAACACCAGGTAGGCAAGCGCGCCCCAACCGGCTGCGGTGGGCATCTGCGTCAAGCGCTCGCCGCTCAGGGCACTGCCCAGCAGCAACACCGCGCCGCCGACCAGCATCTCGGCGGCACTGGCCATCGCGCCCTGGGGCAAGGGCAGGTTTTTGCTCCACACCGAGCCGAACGCCCAGGCCGCCGCCGCGAACAGGATGAGTGCCGCGCCCATGGGGCTGGCTTGCAGGTTCGACCCCAGGTTCAGCAGCCCGATACCGACCAGGCCAAGGACGATCCCCGCCCACTCCAACCGCGAGTTGCGGTGACCGAACAGCAGCCCGAACAGCAAGGTGAAGAGGGGCACGGTGGCAACCGCCAAGGCCGCCACACCCGATGCAACCCCGGCATGCTCGGCAAGGGTCACACCGCCATTGCCGCAACTGAGCAACAGAAAGCCGATGGCGCCTGCCGCACGCCACTGCGTCCAGCTCGGTGCCGGCACCCCACGCCAGCGCAGGAAGCCATACAACAGGCTACCGGCAATCAAAAATCGCACCCCGGCCATGAGCATCGGCGGCCAGGTTTCGACACCGATGCGGATGAACAGGTAGGTGGAACCCCAGACCAGATACAAGGCCAGGAAGGCACCAATGAGCAACCAGGGAAGGCGACGGGAGGCAGGCATGGAAAAAGACTCGAAATCCGTTTACGGGTGACTTAGTTTAGAAAGGCTTCCGTGCAAACTTAAGTTACAAAACACGTTTAACACGCCCTTACACTTTGCAATGAACGTTTGTTCGGCCATTTTGCCGTTGAATGCAAAGCAGGAACCTCAGATGGACAAATACGACCGCATGCTGCTCGCCGCCCTGCTCGAAAACGGACGGGCCACCTACGCACAACTGGCTCGCCAGGTAAATCTTTCGGCGCCGGCGGTCGCGGAAAGGGTGGCCAAGCTTGAAGCCACAGGGGTCATCTCTGGCTACACGGCCAAGGTCAACCTGGCCAAGATCGGCCTGCCGATACAGTGCGTGATCGAATTGCGGCTGGCCAGCCATGGCAATCAACAGAGCTACGACGAGCTGGCCCGCATACCCGAGCTGACCGAGTGCCACCGGGTGACCGGCGACCCTTGCGTGATCATGCAGGCTGCCGTGGGTTCGATGCTTGAACTGGAAGCGTTGATCAACCGCGTTTCGCAGCTGGGTTTCAGCAAGACCTCGATCATTCTGTCCAGCGCGGTGGAACGGCGGGTGCCGCTGGATCACCTGCAGAGCAATGGCAAGAAAAGCTGAGTTCAATGGCGCAGCAACAGGCGCCCCTCGATAGGTACGTAGCGGCTGGCGGCGCGAATCAGCGACAACGCGGTCAGCCCTGGCACGCCATAGACCACCGCCTCGGTGCCATGGCGCTGGATCACGCGCTCGAGCAACAGGTCGAAATCGCCATCGCCTGAGGCCAGCACCACTTGGTCGACACGGCTGGCGGCATCGATCACATCCAGGGTGATACCCACGTCCCAGTCGCCCTTGGCCGAGCCATCGCTGCGCTGGATGAAGGGTTTGAGACGTACATCGAAACCGAGGTTGCGCAGGATCTGCTGAAATTGCTGTTGTTTGGTGTCGCCACGGTCGATGGCGTACGCCACAGCTTCGACGATCTCGCCCTCGCGACACACATCGGCCCATAGCGCGGTGTAATTGAAGTGGCAACCGTAGGCCTGGCGCACGGTGTAGTAGAGGTTCTGCACATCGGCGAACAGCGCGATCTTCTTCACGACTCACTCTCGGCAGGAAGGGGCGCAACGCACCCCTGAAATGCCGCCAGTATGCCAGACCGGTCAGACGAAGGTGTCGTCGTCGGAGAAGAACCCGCCGTCATCGCTGCCATAGTCGGTATCCGCATACCCCCCCTGATCAGCGCCCCAGCCACCGTTGTCGGCGACCTGCCGAGGCTCGGAAGCGTCGTTCCAACCACCGTTGTCGCTGGCCGGGGCCGGTTCTTCCTTGATCACCTCGACCACCTCATCCGGCTGCGAGTGATGGTTGAACAGGCTGCTGATACCCTGCGCCAGCAAGACGCCGCCCGCCACACCGGCCGCGGTCTGCATGGCACCGCCGAGGAAGCTGCTGGCACCACTGCGGGCCGGGGCTGCACCGAAACCTGGCTGCTGCACAGGGGGCTGGGAGAACCCAGGTGCGGACGGCTCGCGCCAGCCGCCTCCACCGGAAGCAGGCGCTGCTGGGCGTTGAGGTTGCTGAACCGGCTCTGGGTTGCGTGTGCCTGCGCCGAAGATGCTGGACAGGAAACCACCGCTGCTGCTGTTGCTGCTGCGGGTTGCCTCAAGCTGGGCACGGGCTTGCTTGAGTTCGGCTTCGAGCTGTTTGTTCTGCTCGTCCAGGCGCTTGATCGCAGCCTCCTGGACCAGAATGGCCTGGGCCATGTAGTAAGGCGCGGCCGGTTGCTGTCGCAGGTGGTCCTCGATGCGCGCCTGGGCCTGGGCATCGCGAGGCTGGCTCGGGTCCTCGGCTTGCTTGATGCGACCGAACAGGCCGTCGATCAGGGTTTGTTCTTCAGTGTTCATGGAGCTACCTCATGGGGGAGCAGGACATCGGATGTGTCAAAGATGGGGCGCGTAACCAGAGGATTCAATCATCGAGACGGTGAAACATTTTTTAGCAACTGGCCGCTCTGGGCTAAAGTAAGGCCCCTGCTTCTACAGCCATGCGATGTTGACTGATGAATCCGCTGAGCGTTCTGCGCGACTCCCTGTACTTCTTCCGCCGCCACTTGCAGAGCATCATTGCGCTGTGCCTGCCACTGGTGGTGCTCGAAGCCCTGCTGACTCAACTGCTGTACCGGCAAATGGGCGAGCAGGCCTCACCGGCCTACGGCATGCTGGTCAGTCTTCTGTTCTACCCGCTCTACAGCGCGGCGCTGATCCTCTACCTGGACACCCGCAGCAACGGCCAGGACATCCCCAAGCGCAACCTGTTCGCCCGCGCCGTGCAGCTGTGGCCGCAACTGGCGCTGCTGATCCTGATCAGCTCGCTGCTGATCATGGCGGGCCTGGCGCTGTTCATCTTCCCGGGCGTGTGGATCATGATCAACCTGGTGTTCGCCGAGTACCTGCTGGTTCTGCGCGGCCTGCCAGTGGTGCAAGCGATGCGCGAAAGCGCGCGGATGACCACCGGCCATTTCATGCGCATCATGATCTGCGTGGTGGGCGTGCTGGCGCCGATCTGGCTGATCGATGGCACGCTGCTGATGGCCATTGCAGAGCCTTCGCCGGCCGCCAAGCTGGCCATGGACAGCCTCAGCGGGTTCTTGCAACTGTTCAGCACCGTGGTGCTCTACCGCCTGTTCATGCTGCTCGAAGGCGAAGCTGGCGCGTGATACCTGACCGGCACCGCCCATTTCAGCAACGGTGCCGGCGCTGTCACGTGCCGCGTGGTTTGGCCCGCGCCGTGGCCTCGGCCACCAGCGGGTCATCCGGCCAGTAGTGCTTCGGGTAACGTCCTTTCAAGTCTTTCTTCACTTCGGCATAGGTCGTGCGCCAGAAGTTGGCCAGATCCTGAGTGACCTGCACCGGTCGGCGCGCGGGTGACAGCAAGTGCAGCTTCACCTGCAGGCGTCCTTGCGCAAGACGTGGCGTATCCGCCAAGCCAAAAAGCTCTTGCAGGCGCACGGCGAGAATCGGCGGGTACTCGCAGTAATCGAGCCTGATGTTCGAACCCGAAGGCACTGTCAGCGATTGCGGCGCCAGCTCATCCAGACGTTGCGGCAACGGCCAGGGCAGCAGGTTGCGCAGGATCGAGGACACATCCAGCGCGGCAAAATGGCTCAGCCGCGACACGTTGCCCAGGTACGGCTGCAGCCAGACATCGAGGCTCGCCAACAATGCCTCGTCGCTCAGATCAGGCCATTCGCTTTGGCCGTCCTGCGCGAGATCGAGCTGGCGCAACAACGCAATACGCGCCTGCCACTGGCGCAGTTCCGGCGTCCAGGTCAGCAGGTTGAGGCCTTTGCGTCGCACCAAACCGAGCAGGGCCTTGGTTCGCGCCTCTTCATCCAAACCAGGCAAGGGTTCGCGACTGAGTACCAGTTCGCCCACTTTACGCTGACGCTCGGCACGCAAAACGTTCTCCCGCTCGTCCCAGTCAAGGATATCGAGGACATCGACCTGCTCGGCCAGCACGCCGTCCAACAGCGCCGGGTCGAACTCGGCCGCCAGGTAGATGCGCTCTTCCCGCTGCCCCTGACGGCTGCCCAGGTCGGCGATCACCAGCCATGGACACTTCATCAGAGCATCGACCTCGGCGAACAGCGCTGCGCGGCCATTGGCCAGGCGATACTCGGCACCGCCCTCGCGGCGCTGCTGAGCGACCCGATCGGGATAGGCCAGCGCCAACAGCGCACCGAGCCAACGAGGATGATCAGGGTCGGTAACCGCCGCTGCGGCCTTGCCGCGCAACAGCCCCCGGTACTGACGGGCCAGCTGGCGCGCACGCTGCACGCCCCCTTGGCTGTCACGACCGGCCTTGGCCTCGCCGCTGACCAGCGCCAGTCGGCTGTGCAAGTCGGCGCCAGCTCCGCGCTGGATATCGCGCTCGCCCAGCAAGGCGGCGACATCGCAGGCCATGTCGGCCAACCCCAGGCTCTGCCCGCGCAACAGCAGGTGCGCAATGCGCGGGTGGGCAGGCAGCTCGGCCATGGCCTGGCCGTGCTCGCTGAGATGATCGCGGCTGCCCGGCTTGAACGCGCCCAGCCGTGCCAGCAGGTCCCGGGCCTGAGCGAACGCAGCAGTCGGCGGCTGGTCGAGCCAGCGCAGTTGCCCTGGTTCAACCCCCCATCGCGCCAGTTGCAGGGCCAGGCCTGCCAGGTCGGCCTGAAGAATTTCGGCACTGCCGTGGGCCGCCAGCTGGTCGTGCTGGGCTTCGGACCACAGTCGGTAACACACCCCCGGCTCCAGACGTCCAGCCCGCCCGGCACGTTGGGTGGCACTGGCCCGCGAGATGCGCTGCGTGTCCAGGCGCGTCATGCCACTGCCTGGGTCGAAACGCGGGACGCGTGCCAGGCCGGCGTCGATGACCACGCGCACACCGTCGATGGTCAGACTGGTTTCAGCGATATTGGTGGCCAGCACCACCTTGCGCTGGCCTTTGGGCGCAGGGTCGATGGCCGCACGCTGGGCGTTGAGGTCGAGTTCGCCGTGCAATGGGCACAGCAGGATCTCGGGACGTTCGCCGAGGGCATCGCGAAGGCTCTGGTTAACACGTCGAATCTCGGCCTGACCGGGCAGGAACACCAACAGGCTGCCGGTCTGGTCCGCCAAGGCCTGGAGCACACTGTCCACAACCCGTGGCTCGATGAATTCACCGGGTTGGAACGGGCGCCCCCAATGGATATCCACAGGGTGCATGCGACCCTCGCTGCTGACCACCGGCGCATCGTCCAGCAGCCGCGACAAGCGTTCGCCTTCCAAGGTCGCGGACATCAGCAGGATCTTCAGCGGCGGCTCGTCGCGCAGCAGTTCGCGGCCGTTGAGGCTCAGCGCCAGGGCCAGGTCGGCGTCCAGGCTGCGTTCGTGGAACTCGTCGAAAATCAGCAAGCCCACCCCGTCCAGCGCCGGGTCAGCCTGCAGGCGCCGCGTGAGGATACCTTCGGTGACCACTTCGATGCGGGTATGGGGGCCCACCTTGCTGTCCAGCCGGATGCGGTAGCCCACGGTTTCCCCGACCTTCTCGCCCAGCTCGCTGGCCAGGCGCTCGGCCGCCGCACGGGCGGCCAGGCGACGGGGTTCGAGCATGAGGATGGTCTGGCCGGCCAGCCAAGGTTCGTCCAGCAACGCCAAGGGTACCCGGGTGGTCTTGCCCGCACCGGGAGGCGCTTCGAGCACCGCTTCGTCACGGTTTTCCAGCGCCCGGCGCAGGGCGGGCAAGACAGCATCGATTGGTAATGAAATCATGGTGGTCCTCGAACAATCGTCCGAGTATAACGGCGAACCGAGCCTGCTCTATCATGGTCTTAGCATCAGGTGCTGGCGTAACGCCTAGCCTTGCAGTACACCTTTTTCGGAGATTCACATGCGTATCCCTTCCCGCGTCATTGGCAGCGTACTCATCGCCACCCTGCTGACCCAGCTGACGGCCTGTGGCACGCTGTTCTACCCTGACCGTCGCGGCCAGATCGAAGGCAAGATCGACCCTGTGGTCGCCGCGCTCGATGCCATCGGTATCCTGTTCTATGTCATTCCTGGCCTGATCGCCTTCGGCGTGGACTTCGCCACCGGTGCCATCTATTACCCCGGCGGCACCACGGCCCAGGTCGCGCCGGAGAAACTGCGCCAAGCCGTCACGCCCGACGGCAAGGTCGACAACCTCAAGCTGCAGGCCATTCTCGAAAGCGAGCTGGGCCAGCGCTTGCCGCTGAACGACCCGCGCTTGATCCAGCACCGTGGCAGCGTCGAGCAACTGGCCGCTTACGGCCTGGTCCCGGCCGCCTGAACCACACAAGGACATCGCCTCCGGCATGATCACCCCGGCTGAACACCAACGCCTGCTGCGCCTGGCTACCCGCGCCTCATTGGCCGTGGCCAGCATCCTGGTCCTGAGCAAGGCGGTCGCCTGGTGGCTCAGCGGCTCGGTGAGCCTGCTGGCGGGCTTGACCGACTCGGCGCTGGACGCCGTCGCCTCGTTCCTCAACCTGCTGGCCGTGCACTACGCCTTGCGCCCGGCCGATGACGACCACCGTTTCGGCCATGGCAAGGCCGAAGCCCTGGCCGGCATGGCCCAGGCATTGTTCATCGGTGGCAGCGCGGTGCTGATCGCGGTGCAAGCGGTCGAGCGCCTGCAGACACCGCAGCCTCTGGGCGACACCAGCATCGGCATCGCCGTGATGTTGCTGTCGCTGGTACTGACCGTGGCGTTGCTGGCCTTGCAGCACAAGGTCATCCGCCTGACCGGCTCCACGGCCGTACGCGCCGATTCGCTGCACTACCGCTCTGACCTGCTGCTCAATGGCAGCATCCTGCTGGCCCTGGTGCTGGCCCGCTTCGGCTGGCCACAAGTGGATGCGCTGTTCGGCCTCGGCATCGCGGTATACATCCTTTGGAGCGCGCTGCAGATTGCCCGGGAGAGCACGGCGATCCTCATGGACCAGGAGCTGCCTGCGGATGTCGCCGAAGGCATGGCCGAACAAGTGCTGGCGGTGCCTGGGGTAAAAGGCGTGCATGACCTGCGCACGCGTATGTCAGGCAACCAATGGTTCGTGCAACTGCATCTGGAGCTGCCCGGGGAACTGCCGCTGCACGAGGCACATGCATTGTGCGTGGCAGCATCTGCGGCGATCCGCCAGCGGTATCCGAAGGCGGATGTGATGGTGCATGCGGACCCTGTCTGAGCCCCCTATCGCCAACGGGTGCGGCAGCCGGCTGGCCGGCGATAGGGTCTATCCAGGCGACACACAGCCTCAGTTGATGCTGTATCCCCGCCCACTCAGACAAGCGCCCAGCGCACGTCGGTAGGTGTCCGCCACGTTGGCGGCGGGCGCATAGCTGGCGTTCGCGGGGTCGAACCCCGACTGGCTTACGGCCCAGCGGTGGCACTGGTAGCGATCCTGATCCTGCTGCTCCTGCCCCTGGCCATACATCGGGTAGGCCACCACGTCATAACCGTTGGCGGCGGGCACTACCGGTGCAGGCCTGGCCACAGGCGGGTTGACCACTGCATATTCGCGGCTGTCGGCCAGGTACTGGTAATAGGTATCGGCCACCAGGAAGAACAACGCCCCGCCCAGCCATACTTCGCGGGCGTAAGGCGGCAGGTAATCGACCCGCACACCATACGGCGGGGTCACCACGATATAGCGGCCCCCATGAGGGCGATACCAGTAACCGCCAGAGTAGAAGTAATCCTGCCCACGGTAGGGCACCTTCCAGTAACGGTCGGGGAAGCGGTCTACCGTATGCCCAGGGCGGTACTGCGGCCCAGGCCCCCAGCCATTGCCATGCCCGTCCGGACGCCCATGCCAGTCGCCCCCAGGCCGCTGACCTGGGCCACCCGCCTCCCACGAACGCACCTCGCCATTGCGACGCGGGATGTCCTGGTAGTAACCCTGTCGCGCTGGTTGAGTTTGACGCACTTCGTCGCGCGAGTTGAGCGCACGGCCTGGGGCGCCACCATTGGCGCCTTGCTGGGGGGTGTCGCCCTGACCGCCATAGCCCTCGCCCGGCCCTTGGGCCAAAGCGCCCAAGCTGATGCCCAGCCCCAACACACCAACACCTGCCAACTGCCAGATGCGCGACTTCATGTTGTTCCTCTCGGTGAATGCACTGCACTGGCCGCCAGTCTACCGCGCCCATGGCAAGGGCAGATGAAAAACGCAGGCATGAAAAAAGGGAGGCCGCTGGGCCTCCCTTTGGGAATTGTCGTCCGTGCTCGGTGCTTGTGGCACCGGCTCACCTCACATCGTCTTCTGGACGGTGTGTAGCCCGGGGGCCTGGCGGATCCTGTTGGATGGCTGGCCGCGACCGCCCGCCTAGGGCGCGTCGCCGTGGACTCATGTCCGGGCAGTGATTCTGTGAGTAACGATACGGGAGACGGTGCAGCAGATGATTGCGAAGATTGCTCGGATAAATAGCACTTGCGCAATTTTTCACCCTGGATTGATAATTCATCGCAATCTGAACAGAAAAGGCCTTTCCCATGAGCAAGCTTGACCGCTACGACCTGAGCATCCTCGCCGAATTGCAGCGTGACGCACGCATCTCCAACCAGGAGCTGGCAGAACGTATCGGTCTTTCGCCCTCCCCATGCTCGCGTCGGGTCAAGCAACTGGAAGACGACGGCTATATCTCGCGCCAGGTCGCCCTGCTCGACCGCAAGAAACTCGGCCTGAGCCTGACTGCCTATGTATTGATCGGCATGGACCGTCACACCCCGGAGCGTTTCGAAACCTTCGAAGCCGCCATCCGCAACCTGCCCCAGGTGCTGGAATGCAGCCTGGTCACGGGAATGGACGCTGACTATCAACTGAAGGTCGTGGTGCCCGACATGGACCATTACCAGAAGTTGCTCCTAGGCAGCCTGACCCGTATCGAAGGCGTCACCAGCGTGCGTTCGAGCTTCGTGCTCAACCAGGTGCTGGCCAGCACCGAAATGCCGCTGACCCACCTGCGCTGATCGCAACAGGAGAAAACAGATGGATCCGGCTGTATTTGAAGAGTGGATGATGATCGTCCTGGTGACCGTGCTGATCGGTTTCATGGGCTTCATCGTCTGGGACCTGGCCAAGAAATCCAAGGCGGGGCGTTTTGGTACGCTGATTCTGTTCTTCGTGTTGGGCCTGGGTGTACTGGCCTTCATCATCAAGAGCGTGGTGGTGGGGTTTCTGGAGGGGGTTTAGCGGTTTGGCGGAGCTCAGCGCCGGCAAGCCAGCTCCTGCAGGGGCGGTGTTGCCCCTGCCGACGGCGCTGGGTTAGCGCACGAGCTTTGGCGCCACCTCGCGCCAGCAGCCCTGGTCCAGGCCATCCAGGGTCCAGTCACCAATACGTACCCGCACCAGACGCAAGGTAGGCAGCCCTACCGCTGCCGTCATCCGCCGCACCTGGCGGTTGCGCCCCTCGCGAATCACCAGCTCCAGCCAACTGGTCGGCACGCTCTTGCGAAACCGCACCGGCGGATTGCGCGGCCACAGATCAGGCTCATCCAGGCGCCGCGCTTGTGCTGGCAAGGTGGGCCCGTCGTTGAGTTCCACGCCGTCGCGCAGCCGCTGCAATTGCTCGTCGCTCGGCTCGCCTTCGACCTGCACCCAATAGGTTTTGGCCAACTTGTGCTTCGGATCGGCGATGCGCGCTTGCAGTCCACCGTCGTTGGTCAGCAGCAGCAGGCCTTCGCTGTCACGATCCAGCCGCCCGGCTGGATAGACGCCCGGGATGTCGATGTAGTCCTTGAGGGTGGCACGCCCTTCGCCGTCACTGAACTGGGTCAGCACGTCGAACGGCTTGTTGAACAGGATCAGGCGGGGCTCGGCCGGCGGCGCCTTGGGTTGGCGACGTGGACCGGCAGGCCGCGCCGAGGGACGGCGCGGCTTGGAACGGGGTGGCAGGGGCATGGATCCTCAGCGGAACGGCGGCTCATCGAAGCTGCGCAGTTTACGCGAGTGCAACGAATTGAGCTCGGTACGCAACAGATCGAGGGCAGCGATGCCGATTTTGAGGTGCTGACTGACGGCGCGGTTGTAGAAGGCATTGGCCGAGCCAGGCAATTTGATCTCGCTGTGCAGCGGCTTATCCGAAACACACAGCAAGGTGCCGTACGGCACACGCAGGCGGTAGCCCTGGGCGGCGATGGTGCCGCTTTCCATGTCCACCGCCACGGCGCGGGACAGGTTGATCAGCGGACGCTCCTGGGCCCAACGCAGCTCCCAGTTGCGGTCGTCGTAGGTCAGCACGGTGCCGGTGCGCAGGCGCTTCTTCAAGGCCTCGCCACGCTCGCCGGTCACCTGCGCCGCGGCTTCCTGCAGTGCCAGTTGCACTTCCGCCAGGGCCGGAATCGGAATGTTCGGCGGCACGACCCGGTCGAGGATACCGTCGCGGCGCATGTAGGCGTGGGCCAGCACGTAATCGCCGATGGTCTGCGACTGTCGCAGGCCGCCACAGTGGCCGATCATCAGCCAGCAGTGCGGGCGCAGCACCGCCAGGTGGTCGGTGATGTTCTTGGCGTTGGACGGGCCGACACCGATGTTGACCAGGGTGATGCCATCACCATCGCCAGCGATGAGGTGGTAGGCCGGCATCTGGTAACGGTGCCAGACGACGCTGGCGACCAGCGCTTGGGCCTCACCGTGGTCCATGCCCTTCTCGATCACTACATTGCCTGGCAACACCATGCGTACGAAGCGTGGGTCCTCGCGCAATTGCTCCAGGCCGTGGCTGATGAACTGGTCGACATAGCGGTGGTAGTTGGTCAGCAGGATCCACGGCTGCATGTGGCGCCAGTCACTGCCGGTGTAGTGCACCAGGCGGCGCAGCGAGAAGTCGACGCGGGCGGCGTCGAACAGCGCCAGCGGCAGGGTTTCGGCGCTGCCCCAGTCGCACAGGCCGTCAGCGATGTTGTCGGTGGCGGCTGACAGGTCGGTGCTGGGGAATACCCGCGCGAGTTCTGCGGCGGTGATGCCGCTGCCGGCGAGTTCGTCGCCTTGGTCGACCACGTAGGGGTATGGGATGTTCTGTTCGCTGACACCGACTTCCACCGTTACGGTGTAGTCGCTCATCAGCGGGCGCAGCTGTTCCAGGAGGTAGCTTCTGAACGCGGCGGGTTGGGTGACGGTAACGCTGTAGGTGCCGGCTACCTGGACTTTGGCGTAGGCCCGGGTCGTGGCGGCGACTTCGCCATGGCTGTAGTAGGTCAGGCGCAGGGCCGGGTAGCGGAACAAGGCCCGCTCGTCGTCATTGGGCTGGGTACGGTCCTTCAGGTAAAGCTTCAGGGCCTGGCTGAGGGCCCCGGTGGCCTGTTCATGCAAGGCCGCCAGACGATCGACGGCCTGTTCGGGGGTATCAACGACTACAAAAGCTTGGCTCACACTGGGCTTCCTGTCTGGACATGCATGGGAGTCATCTTGCCTACCTTCGCGGGTAATTACATCCCCATTGATCAGGAGTATCTCGCTCTGGCTTGGCTGTCGCTCTGGCTGTCGCTGTGGCTTGTGCTCTGGCTGTGCTGTGGCTTGTGCTCTGGCTGTTGCTCTGGCTTTTCGTGCGCGATAGTCCAGACACCACGAATTGCGACGTCAGGAGGCCGAACGCAGGCCTTGCGCAGGGAGGTGACGGGCATGGATGCCCGTCAAGCGCTGCGGCCCAGGATGGGCCGTTCAGCGCGGTCCTCCCGGAGCAAGGCCGGAGTGAGGGAACCCCGGAGCGCAGCGTAGGGGCCGGATGATAGGAGCCAGACTTTTTTGGTTACTTTTTGGGGCGTCTGCCAAAAAGTGACCCGCTGTAAGAGCGGAAAGGTGATTGAGCGTCGCCTTGGCAAATGGATATGCTCATAAATCTAAATACCAAACTTCAAACTTCAAACTTCAAACTTCAAACTTCAAACTTCAAACCTCAAACCTCAAAGCGAATACTTGGTACTGGCATTCAAATAGCGTGAATATCCATTTGCCATGGAGGCGCCTATTCACCTTTCCGCCCTTCCGGCGGGTTACTTTGGTCGTGGCCAAAGTAACCAAAACCGTTGGCTCCTATCATCCGGCCCCTACGCTGCGCTTCGGGGTCCCCTCGCTACGGTCTTGCTCCCGGGAGGACCGCGCTGAACGGCCCATCCTGGGCCGCAGCGCTTGACGGGCATCCATGCCCGTCACCTCCCTCCGCAAGCCCTACGCTCGGCCTCCTGACGTCGCAATTCGTGGCGTCTGGACTATCGCGCATTAGAAGCAAAAGCAGAGCAAAAGCAAGAGCAAGAGCAAGAGCAAGAGCAAGAACTCAAAATGAGGCGCTTCTCAATTTGACCAAACAGGCGTAGCTCTCGCCACGAGCGCTCCTACATCAATACCCCTGGGCAACGCCCCATACACCCGGCCACCCGTGCACAACCGGCTGCCAATGAATGCATCACTCACCGCTGTATTACCTGCCTCCAGCAACAATTTGGCCTGCAGCGCCAGCGCAATATCTTCGGTCAACTGCCGGGCGCGGTATTGAATGTCTCCGGTGTCGGCAAAAGCCCCCTTGAGATTGCCAATATGCGCTGCAAGCCGCGGGTCACCATGGCCATCGCCCAACTCGGCGAACAAAGCGTCCAACACTCCCGGCTCCTTGGACAACGCCCGCAGCACATCCAGACACTGCACGTTCCCAGAACCCTCCCAAGTCGAGTTGACCGGCGCCTCTCGGTACAGCCGGGGCAAGATGCTCTCCTCGACATAACCCGCGCCCCCAAGGCACTCCGCCGCTTCGTTGATCATCCCCGGCGCCCGCTTGCAGATCCAATACTTGCCCACCGCCGTCACCAACCGCGCGAAGTGCGCTTGCTGAGGATCGTCCAACTGATCGAGCGCCTGCCCCATGCGCAAGCTCAAGGCCAGCGCCGCCTCGCTTTCCAGGGCCAGGTCAGCCAGCACGTTCTGCATCAACGGCTGCTCGCTCAATACCCGGCCACCCACCTTGCGATACGCGCAATGATGGGCCGCCTGGGTCAACGCCTGCCGCATCAAGGCACTGGAACCCACCATGCAGTCGAAACGGGTCATGGCCACCATCTCGATGATGGTCGGCACGCCCCGCCCCTCCTCACCGATCATCCACGCCAAGGCACCACGAAACTCCACTTCGCTCGAAGCATTCGAGCTGTTGCCCAACTTGTTCTTCAGCCGCTGGATATAGAACTGGTTACGACTGTCGTCAGGCCGATGCCGGGGCAACAGGAAACAGCTCAGGCCCTTTTCCGTCTGGGCCAGCGTCAGGAAGGCATCGCACATGGGCGCGGAACAGAACCATTTGTGCCCGACCAACTCGTACGCCTGGCCGGGCCCGGAAGCGCCAACCGGGTAGGCCCGGGTGGTGTTGGCACGCACGTCGGTGCCGCCCTGTTTTTCCGTCATGGCCATGCCAAGGGTAACCCCGGCCTTGTGCCGGTCACCGACGTTTCGGGGGTCGTACTCCCGCGCCAGGATCTTCGGTAACCAGTACTCGGCCAGCTCCGGCTGCACGCGCAAAGCCGGCACCGCGGCGAAGGTCATGGTCAGCGGGCAGCCCGTGCCGGCTTCGGCCTGGCTGTGCAGGTAGGTCATGCACGCTCTGGCCACGTGGGCGCCCGGGCGTGGTTCGGCCCAGGGCAGTGAAGGCAACCCGTGCTCGACAGCCGTGCGCATCAGCTCGTGATACGCGGGGTGGAATTCCACCAGGTCGATCCGATGGCCATAACGGTCGTGACTGCTGAACTCCGGCTTGTGCGCATTGGCCAGAAAGCCAGCCGCCATCAGCGGTCCGCCGGCCAGGGCGCCATAGGCGTCGATCCGCGACTCCGCCCAGCCCGCGCCGCAACGCTGCGACCACTCCTGTAGCGGCTGGTCCAGACGGTACAGGTTGGCGCCATCCAGGGAGGGCGGCTGGTTCGTCACTTCGTGGGTTTCAGCGTACTGGTGCAGGTTCATCGTCGAGCTCCTGGATCCGGGCAAGCCTGAAACCCCAGTGAAGCACTCCCTGCCAGGCAGTCATAGTGACAAATATGACTAAACAGACGGCGACGGAATGACCTAGAACCGCGTTGCCCCGGAGGCCGTCCGCCCGGGAGGCATCTGCACCTGCTCGATGGCCACCTCCAGCGTCAGTTCGAATCGGCTACCCAACCCCCGCGTCGACTCATGGGACAACGTGGCCCCGAGCAACTCGCCCAACTGTCGGCAGATCGACAAGCCGATACCCAGGCCGCCATAACGTCGGGTCATCGAGCCATCCACCTGGAAGAAGCGTTGGTAGAGAATCGCCTGGTCCAGGTCATCGAAGCCGATGCCACTGTCGCTGACCGTGAAGGTCAGCGACAGGCTGTCCGGGCCAAGACGCCGGCCTCGGGCTTGAATCATGACACCCCCCTGATGGGTGAACTTGAGGCCGTTATCCACCAGGCAACCCAGGCAGCGGGCCAGCTTCTGCGCGTCCCCAACCAGCGCGTCAGGCAATTCTGCAGGAATGTCCAGGCTCAGGTACAAACCCTTGCCCAGCGCACGCCCGGCGTAGCCCGCCCGCAGGTCCTGGACCAGACGCCGCAGGCTGAACGGCGTGCCTTGCACACGCAGGCGGCCGGCCTGGAGTTCGGTCAGGGTGAGAATGTCGTCGACCATGTCCATCATGTCCTGCGACGAGCCCACCGCCGTCCGGTGGTACTGAGCCATCTCCGCGTCCATGGGTAGCGTGTGCATCAACTCAAGCGAACCGATCACACCATTCATCGGCGTGCGCAGTTCGTGGGTCACAGTGGCCAGGAACTCGTCCTTCAGGCGGTTACTGCGTGCCAGTTGCTGGTTCAATTGCTCCAACGTCCGCCCCGTGTCGCGTAACGTGCTGGCCTGCTGCTCGCGCAGGCTGTTGATCCGGTCGGCCAGGGCCAAGGACAGCAGCGCCACCTCGAGCGCCGAGCCGAGCTGGCTGGCGTACATGGTGAGGAACACATTCGGCAGATAGCCCAGCACCATCAGGGTGTTGGCCAGGCCGCCGAGCAGGAACGCCGACCAGGCGATGATGAACCAGCGCGCCACCCGCAGGCCATGCCACCAGGCATAAAGCCCCGCCGCGAAAATGCTCACGGTGAACGCCAGCGCCAGCAAGGTGGCCATGCGCAAGGCGACGCCATAGGGCATGCTCACTGCCAGCACCATGACCAGCGCACCGCCCAGCATCAACAGTTGCAACAGCCGGTCGAAACCACGGGCAATACTGCTCAACTGCAGGAAATGCCGGGCGAACTGGCACCCGAACAAGCCGGCAGCGCCAATGAACATCGGCGTCGCCGCATTCGCCCACCAGGGGCTGTCGGGCCAGAAGTAGGCTACGCCCGCGCCATTGACCGATACCTGATACAAGCCGAACGACGCAATATAGGCAATGTAATAGAGGTAGCTGACGTCGCGAACGCTCAGGTAGATGAACAGGTTGTACACCAGCATCACCAGCAAAACGCCGTAGATGATCCCTAGCACGTACAAACGCGCAGGTTGCTCTTCGATGTAGGCTTCGGCCGACCACAGCGCCAAGGGGGCCTGGACCGAGCCCTGGCTGTGCAGGCGCAGATAGGCCGTGACCGCCTGGCCCGGGCGCAAGGGCAGTTCGAAGAGGTAGTTGTTCTGCCGTATCTGCCGGCTGTGGTAAGGCAGCGCGTCGCCGGTACGCTGGGCCAGGCGGTAGGCTCCGCTGGCGTCAGGCAGATACAGTTCGAGATGGTCCAATGGCGGGTAGGCCAGTTCAAGAAGCCACTGACGCGGCGCCGCACCCGGGGCAGCGGCGTAACGCAGGTCGAACTTGAGCCAGAACACCGACGTCGAGTAACCAGCATTGAGCACGTCCTGACCATGCTGGCGGAAACGGCTGGCGAACGCAGGTGCGCTGACCTGAGCGATACTGGCGCTGCCGTCGCGGTCCTCGTAGACCTGCATGACCCTGCCAAGCGGGAGATGCCGGGTCGCGTCGGTTATTTCGACCGCACCGGCCAGCACGGGCAGCCAGCCCAGAAGCACAATCAGCAAATAGCGCATACAGCCCCAGCATGGCCTGTCCGGTCGCGTCGTGGTTGCCCCCCATCCCTTTGAGACGACGTACCCCGGCAGTACCCGTTAGTCGAATTATCCGAGCACTCTAGCATAGCCTTCAACGAAGGCATTGGGCCACTTCATATTTTAAAGAAACCGCTCTAGATCAATGGCTTGCAGACATCCGAAACCAATAATTTGACCGATTGATCAACAAATAGCGCTTGTAGGACGATCCGCGCAAATGGGATTGGTGGTAAGCTCGCCGACCATGAATACCTACAGCTCCCGCCCCGTTGTCCTCTGTCTCTCCGGCCACGACCCCAGTGGCGGTGCCGGCCTGCAGGCAGATATCGAAGCCCTGATCGCCCAAGGCTGTCACGCCGCGCCCGCGGTAACAGCCCTGACCGTCCAGGATACCGTCAACGTTACCGATTTCCGCGTGCTCGACCGCGAATGGGTACTGGCACAGGCCAACGCCGTGCTGGCCGACTCCGATGTCGCTGCGGTCAAGCTTGGCATGCTCGGGTCGATCGAAATGGTCGACACCGTTGCCGAACTGCTCAGCGCCCACCCTCACCTCCCGCTGGTCTGCGACCCCGTGCTGCGCGCGGGTGGCGGCGGCCGCCTGGGCAAGGACGAGGTCGGCTATGCCCTGCGCGAACGCCTGCTGCCGCGTGCCACCATCGCCACGCCAAACCTACCCGAAGCACGCATTCTGGCCGAACTGCCCGACGGCAGCGCCGACGAGTGTGCCGAAAAACTGTTGCCGTTCTGTAAACACCTGCTGATCACCGGTGGCCACGGTGACGAAGACGAAATCCATAACCGCCTGTACAGCCGCGACGGCCAGAGCCACACCTGGACCTGCCAACGTCTGCCCGGCAGCTACCATGGTTCGGGCTGCACGCTGGCCAGTGCCCTAGCCGGTCGCCTGGCACTTGGCGAGCAGCTCCAGAGCGCCGTACGCAGTGCCCTGGACTACACCTGGCGAACCCTGCGCGATGCCGAACAACTGGGCAAAGGCCAGTTCGTCCCGCGCCGTCTGCCCTTGGACTTCTGTTCCTGATACGAGGCTTTCCGATGAAGCTACGCGGTCTGTACGCGATCACCGACAGCCAGCTGCTCGCCGGCCGTTTCCTGTCCCACGTCGAGGCAGCCCTTGAAGGCGGCGTGTGCCTGCTGCAATACCGTGACAAAAGCGACGATGCCGCCCGCCGCCTGCGCGAAGCAGAGGCGCTGAAGCAGCTCTGCGAGCGCTACGGCACCCAGCTGATCATCAACGACGATGCCGAACTGGCCGCGCGCCTGGGCGTCGGCGTGCACCTGGGCCAAACCGATGGCCCACTGACACCCGCCCGCGCCCTGCTGGGCCGCCATGCCATCATCGGCTCGACCTGCCACGCCCAGCTCGACCTGGCCAGACAAGCGGCCAACGAAGGCGCCAGCTATGTGGCCTTCGGGCGCTTCTTCAACTCGGTGACCAAGCCCGGTGCGCCGGCCGCCAGCGTAGAGCTGCTGGAACAGGCCCGTGCCCAGGTCAAGCTGCCGATCGCCGTGATCGGCGGAATCACCCTCGACAACGCCGCCCCGCTGGTCGCCCATGGTGCAGACCTGCTGGCGGTGATCCATGGCTTGTTCGGTGCCGACAGCGCGCAGGAAGTTACCCGCCGCGCCCGCGCCTTCAACGCCCTGTTCGCTTCCTGATTTCGAGAGATAACTCCATGTCCCGTTCCGAATCCCTGTTCGCCCAAGCCCAGAAGCACATCCCCGGCGGCGTCAACTCGCCGGTCCGTGCCTTCAAGAGCGTCGGCGGCACGCCACTGTTCTTCAAGCACGCCGAAGGCGCCTACGTGGTTGACGAGGACGACAAGCGCTACGTCGACTATGTCGGCTCCTGGGGCCCGATGATCCTCGGCCACGGCCACCCGGACGTACTCGAATCGGTACGCAAGCAGCTCGAACACGGCCTGTCCTATGGCGCACCGACCGCCATGGAAACCGAAATGGCCGACCTGGTCTGCTCGATCGTGCCGTCCATGGAAATGGTGCGCATGGTCAGCTCGGGCACCGAAGCGACCATGAGCGCCATTCGTCTGGCCCGTGGTTACACTGGCCGCGACGCCATCATCAAGTTCGAGGGCTGCTACCATGGCCACTCCGACAGCCTGCTGGTCAAGGCCGGCTCTGGTTTGCTGACTCAGGGCGTGCCTAGCTCCGCCGGCGTCCCGGCGGACTTCGCCAAGCACACCCTGACCCTGCCGTTCAACGATATCGCTGCGGTGGAGAAGACCCTTTCCGAAGTCGGTCAGACCGTCGCCTGCATCATCGTCGAGCCGGTGGCCGGCAACATGAACTGCGTACCACCGGCTCCAGGCTTCCTCGAAGGCCTGCGTGAGCAGTGCGACAAGCACGGCGTGGTGTTGATCTTCGACGAAGTGATGACCGGTTTCCGCGTCTCCCTCGGTGGCGCACAGGGCCATTACGGCATCAAGCCGGACCTGTCGACCTTCGGCAAGATCGTCGGTGGCGGCATGCCCGTCGGCTGCTTCGGTGGCAAACGCGAAATCATGGGCTGCATCGCCCCGCTGGGCCCTGTCTACCAGGCGGGCACGCTGTCGGGTAACCCACTGGCCATGGCGGCCGGCCTGACCACCCTGAAACTGATCAGCCGCCCGGGCTTCCACGATGAACTGAGCGCCTTCACCAGCCGCATGCTCGATGGCCTGCAGCAGCGCGCCGATGCTGCCAGCATTCCGTTCGTCACGACCCAGGCGGGGGCCATGTTCGGCCTGTACTTCAGTGGCGCCGACGACATCGTCACCTTCGACGACGTGATGGCCAGCGACGCCGAGCGCTTCAAGCGCTTCTTCCACCTGATGCTCGAAGGTGGCGTATACCTGGCCCCAAGCGCGTTCGAGGCCGGCTTCACCTCGATCGCCCACGGCGAGAAAGAGCTGCAGATCACCCTGGATGCGGCCGAGCGCGCTTTCGCCAAGCTCAAGTAAGCTCCCTGATCGCCGGCCGCCGGCTCCTGCAGGTACTTCACAGGCCTGGTAACCTGTGCAATACCTGTGGGGGCGGGTAATAAAAGAGCCTGCAACACGCACTGACTTCCCCAACCAAACAGAAATTCGCGTAAAACTTTGTAAGGTTGGCGCTGCTTATCCCATAATGTGCCACCAGAGACATTGGCCGTAGCTTTGCAGAGGTAAGTCGATCCCCATGAACCGCACCGGCCGCGCCCTGACCATGGGCTGCCTGTTGCTTCTTCAGCCCCTGCTGGCCCTGGCGGAGGGCGGTAACTCGTTGCTGATTCCAGCGACGGGCCGCTGCACTTTGAACGTTCAGCCAGAAGACCTGCACAATGCCTTGAAGGCCTGTGAGCAGACGGCGGCGACCGGGGACGCCCAAGCGCAGTTCGAACTGGGCGAGTATTACTACACGCAAACGCCAAAGGACCTGAAAAAGGCCCTGGACTGGTTCGAGAAAGCTTCGCTGCAAGGTCACGCCGAAGCCCAATACCGCCTGGGCGCCATGTTCTTCCATGGCGAAGGGGTCAAGGCCAATAACGTGCAGGCCTACATCCTGCTGAAGATGGCCGCGGTCAACGGTGCCGAGGATGCACTGGACATGGCCGATGAAGTGACCGAGCAGATGCCCCGTGACGAGCTGGAGCATGCCACCCAGGTGCTCGGCCAGATCTTCCGCAAGTACCTGCTTGAACTACAGAACGCCGAAGGGCGCACGCCGTTCTCGCCACTTCCCTGAAACGCCTTACTTCTCCGGCATCGGCATCGGGAATGGCATTACATTGCCACCCCCCTTGGCTTCGCTGATCTTGGCCGTTCCCAGACGCTCCACTTCGTCGATACGCACGATCGAGTGCATCGGCACGAAGCTGCGGATCACCCCTTCGAACTGGTTCTTGAGCTTCTCCTCGCTCGGGTCGACCACCACTTGGGTGCGCTCGCCGAAGACAAACTCCTCGATTTCGAGAAAGCCCCACAGATCGCTCTGGTAGATCTGCTTGGCATACATTTCGAAGACCTGGCCCTGATTCAGGAAAATGACTTTATAGATGGCGGGTTCGCGTTTGCTCATGTTTGCGGAGATAACACATGCGTAAGAAAAGGCGGGCATCATAGCAGAGAGGCAGATCGATCTGTGCCGCCGGTTCCAGCCAGCACGAGTCCCGCACTTCCGGCCGGAGCCGGCTCGCCGGCGACAAGGCCGGAACGGGCAGTACATAGCTTGTGCCAACCCTTGATCGTTTCAGTGCTTTCGCCACTGCCATCGAAGGGTTATTCTTGAGATCACATTCATTGCCGTCGAGCGGCTAAAAAACGACCTTGAACGCACCCATAGAACCCCATCGTTTCATCCTCGAACCTTTCGAGGCCCACCGTTTCGCCAACCTGTGCGGCCAGTTCGACGAGCACCTGCGCCTGATCGAACAACGCCTGGCCATCGAAATCCGCAACCGCGGCAACCAATTCGAGCTGATCGGCGAACCCAAGACGACCTCCGCTGCCGAGCAACTGCTGCGACGTCTCTATCGCGAGGCCAAATCCTCCGACCTGTCGCCGGAAACCGTCCACCTGTACCTGCAGGAGTCCACGGTCGAGAACATCGACAACCCGGCGGTCAATGAGGTGAGCGTTTCGTTGCGTACACGCAAGGGCAACATTCGCCCGCGCGGGGTCAACCAGCAGCGCTACGTCAAGGAAATCCTGGCCAACGACATCAACTTCGGCATCGGCCCGGCCGGTACCGGCAAGACCTACCTGGCCGTGGCCTGCGCCGTGGACGCCCTGGAACGCGAGCAAGTGCGTCGCATCCTGCTGGTGCGTCCGGCCGTCGAGGCCGGCGAGAAGCTCGGTTTTCTGCCAGGCGACCTTGCGCAGAAGATCGACCCGTACCTGCGCCCGCTCTACGACGCGCTCTACGAGATGCTGGGCTTCGAGCATGTGGCCAAGCTCATCGAGCGCCAGGTGATCGAGATCGCCCCCCTCGCCTACATGCGTGGCCGCACACTGAACAACAGCTTCATCATCCTCGACGAGAGCCAGAACACCACGCTCGAACAGATGAAGATGTTCCTCACCCGAATCGGCTTCGGCTCGACGGCGGTGATCACCGGTGACATCACCCAGGTCGACCTGCCACGCGGCACCAAGTCGGGCCTGGCCCACGTCATCGAGGTGCTCAAGGACGTTCCGGGCATCAGCTTTACCCACTTCCAACCCAAAGACGTGGTTCGTCACCCACTGGTGCAGCGCATCGTCGAAGCTTACGACCGTTTCGACGCCCGTCAGGCAAAACCCGAGGTTCCCGGCAAAGATGCTTGAACTCGACCTGCAACGGGCCACGGACGCTGCCGCCCCGGATGACGCCGCCTTCCGCCGCTGGTGCGAACTGGCCTTGCGCCAGCGCAGCGCCGACTCGGAAATGACCATTCGCCTGGTCGACGAAACCGAAGGCCGCGAACTCAACCACACCTACCGGCACAAGGACTACGCAACCAATGTGTTGTCGTTCCCAGCCGACGTGCCGGACGACCTGCTGGATATCCCGCTACTGGGCGACCTGGTCATTTGCGTGCCAGTGGTCGAGCGCGAGGCCGCCGAACAGGGCAAGTCCCTGGAGGCTCACTGGGCGCACCTGGTCATCCACGGCTGCCTGCACCTGCTCGGCTATGACCACATCGAAGACGATGAGGCCGAGGAAATGGAAGCGCTGGAACGGGAATTGCTGGCAGAACTGGGTCACCCCGACCCATATGCCGACGATGAAAACGAATCAATCACACACTGATACTGCAAGGATCACGAGAACCGCCATGAGCGAAGATCGATCGAGCAACGGGCAGAAGTCCTGGCTGGGTAAACTGACCCAGGCTTTTGCCCATGAGCCGAAAAACCGCCAGGAGCTCCTCGAGCTGCTGCGTGAAGCCCATCAGAACAAGCTGCTCGACAGCGAAGCGCTGACCATCGTCGAAGGTGCCATCCAGGTCGCGGACCTGCAGGTGCGCGACATCATGGTGCCACGCTCGCAGATGATCAGCATCAAGGCTACCCAGTCGCCACGTGAGTTCCTGCCTGCGGTGATCGACGCCGCCCACTCGCGCTATCCGGTGATCGGCGAAAGCCATGACGATGTGCTCGGGATCTTGCTGGCCAAGGACCTGCTGCCGCTGATCCTCAAAGAGAACGGCGACAGTTTCAACATCAAGGACCTGCTGCGCCCCGCCACCTTCGTGCCGGAATCCAAGCGCCTGAACGTGCTGCTGCGTGAATTCCGCGCCAATCACAACCACATGGCCATCGTCATCGACGAATATGGTGGTGTGGCGGGCCTGGTGACCATCGAGGACGTGCTCGAGCAGATCGTCGGCGACATCGAAGACGAACACGATGTCGAGGAAGACAGCTACATCAAGCCACTGCCAAGCGGCGACTTCCTGGTCAAGGCACTGACACCGATCGACAACTTCAACGAGTTCTTCGACAGCGAGTTCTCGGACGACGAGTTCGACACGGTCGGCGGCCTGGTGATGAGCGCCTTTGGCCACCTGCCAAAGCGCAACGAGACTACCGAGATCGGTTCCTACAGATTCCGTATTCTCAACGCCGATAGCCGGCGGATACACTTGCTGCGCCTGACACCGATCACCCGCTAAGGACAAACATGCGTTGGATCACCCGCCCCGGCTGGCCCGGTAACCTGCTGGCCATGGCGGCCGGCGCCTCCACTCTCCTGGCCTTGGCGCCATTCGACATCTGGCCGCTGGCCCTGGTGTCCATCGCCCTGCTCTACCTCGGCCTGCGCGAGCTCAGCCCGCGCCAGGCCATGGGCCGCGGTTGGTGCTTCGGCTTCGGCCTGTACGGTGCCGGCACCTGGTGGATCTACGTCAGCATGAACACCTATGGCGGTGCTTCTCCGCTGCTGGCGACTCTGCTGCTGCTGGCGTTCTTCGCGGCGCTTGCCTGGTTCTTCGCCTTGCCCACCTGGCTGTGGGCGCGCTGGCTACGGCGCAATGAGGCGCCCCTGGCCGATGCCTTGTGCTTTGCTGCGCTGTGGTTGTTGCAAGAGGCCTTCCGAGGCTGGTTCCTGACCGGTTTCCCGTGGCTATACGCAGGCTATAGCCAGCTGGACGGTCCGCTGGCCGGGCTTGCCCCGCTGGGTGGCGTGTGGCTGGTGTCCTTCGTTCTGGCCATGAGCGCTGCGCTGCTGTGCAACCTGCCGCGTCTGCGGGCACGCCCGTCATTCCTGGCGGTCGGCATCGTGCTGCTGCTGGCACCCTGGGGCCTGGGCCTTGCGCTCAAGGGCCACGCCTGGACCACCCCGGTCGGCGACCCGCTCAAGGTCGCTGCCGTGCAAGGCAACGTCGAGCAGGACCTGAAGTGGGACCCCGCCCATATCGACGCACAGCTGGCGCTGTACCGCGACATGAGCTTCACCTCCAAGCCCGTGGACCTGCTGGTCTGGCCCGAGACAGCCGTACCGGTGCTCAAGGACCAGGCGCAGGGCTACATCGACGTGATGGGGCGTTTTGCCGCCGAGCGGCATTCTGCGCTGATCACCGGCGTACCTGTGCGGCAAGTGGTGCACCACCAGCGCCGCTACTACAACGGTATCACCGTCACCGGTGAGGGCGATGGCACGTATCTGAAGCAAAAGCTGGTGCCGTTCGGCGAATACGTGCCACTGCAGGACATGCTTCGGGGGCTGATCGAGTTCTTCAACCTGCCAATGTCCGACTTCGCCCGGGGACCTGAAGACCAGCCGCTACTGCAAGCCAAGGGCTACCAGATTGCGCCGTACATCTGCTACGAAGTCGTTTACCCGGAATTCGCCGCCGGCCTGGCTGCCCGCAGCGACCTGTTGCTGACCATCAGCAACGACACCTGGTTCGGCACCTCGATCGGCCCGCTGCAGCATCTGCAGATGGCGCAGATGCGTGCCCTGGAAGCTGGCCGCTGGATGATCCGGGCCACCAACAACGGGGTCACCGCGCTGATCGACCCATTCGGCAAGATCACCGCGCAAATACCGCAATTCCAGCAGGCGATCCTGTATGGCGAGGTGGTGCCCATGCAGCAACTGACACCTTATCTGCAATGGCGCTCGTGGCCGCTGGCGATCGTCTGTGCGCTGTTGCTGGGTTGGGCGTTGGCAGCCGGGCGGATCGCGAAGACCGTTTGACGACACGGGACAGGCGAGGGCTGCAGCGCAGCCCTTTCGCGTCGCATGGCCGCGCCCATCCAAGAACTTCGGGGCTTGGAAACAACAGCCCTGGGCAAGAGCCGAGAGCGTGCGGGGCACTGCTGGAGCCGGTTTGCCGGTGAACGGCCATCTCAATAGAACAACCGATACCCTAGCAACCCCACCGCCTCATTGAGCAACTGCCCGCTTTGCCACACCGCCCGGCTCTCCGGCAGCAACCCGCCAAACGGCCGCGCATGATCACGCCCAAGAAATCCCATCGGCGCCACCACCACCTCGAAGCCCGCCTGCTCGAAGCTCCAGCGCGAGCGCTGCATGTGCCATGCCTGCGTCACCAGCACTACCCGGCGAATACCCAAAGGCTGAAGCAGCCGGGCGCTGAGCTGGGCATTCTCCCAGGTCGTACGGCTGGCTTCTTCCTTCCATTTGACGCCAACGGCAAAGTCCTCCTGCAACCGGTCGGCCATCAACTGCGCCTCACTCGGCGGCGTGCCGTAGTGCAAGCCGCCGCTGGTCAGCACCGGCAGGCCAGAGGCCTTGGCCAGACGCGCCGCAAAGCGCATGCGCTCCAGCGCCAAGGCGCTGGGCTGGTCGCCACCGCCCCAGGCCGGATCGCCCCGTTCACGCCCGGCCCCCAGTACCACGATGGCATCGGCCCGGCTCGCCAGGCCCGCCCATTCACCAACAGCCAGAGGCGGTTCGGTCTCCAGCAAACGCGCCGACTCCTGCACCACCGCAGGCAGGCTCATCAACCACAAGCCTCCGAGCCCGACAGCAAAGCACAACGCCGCTAGGCGCGGGCGCCTGGCACGCAGCCACCAGGCAGCCAGCAAGAGCAGGAACAGGATGCCGGGTGGCATCAACCATTGTTTGATGAAGAATCGAATCGGCATTGGCACACCTCCATGGAAGGCGTGCAGCCTAAGAGGATCGGCGTCGGGCAACAAGAGTGCGACCGACGCCGATCATAGGGTGTATATCGAAGCACCGGCGCACGATGGCCTGCGCCTTTAATCCTGAACGGCTAACGATTTGGCAGCGTCCTGGATCTTGCCGTGCCGGTGGAGCGTCGCTTGTCCTTGAGCCAGATGATCTTTGCCGAGGCCGGCTCCGCTTGCGGGTATGCGCCAACGCAGGCATTTCGGCGTTCCGGGAGCGACTCCAGGTAGGCCTTGATCACTTCGAACTCTGCATGGCTCAAGCCGCGCAGTTCCAGCTCGGCGGGCATCTCGTCGCGCAATCGTACCGAGGTCCTGGCAACTTCCAGCGCCAGCCCAAGACGGTCGATCAGGCGTTCGTAAAGCTCCGGTTTGATTGCGGGTAGCTGCGTCTCTCCCATCCGTTCACCTCATTGAAGATAAGAATATCTCCCCCCAACCATGAGCTTAGCGTCACTGTAAAAAGCAGCCGACCCCTGCGACCAGCGGACGTTCGCAATCAGGGTTTCCCACGATGTGCGGCGCTGCTGTATGCTACGGCGTTCACGCTCACGACACCGGAGTGCCGGACGCAGCGAGGTTCCGCTGCCTGGAACAAGGTCTCTTCTCTCTCAGCCAAAAGTAGCCATGCACGAACAATACACGCCCCGTGATATCGAAGCCGCCGCCCAGAAGTTCTGGGACGAGCAACAATCGTTCGCTGTTACCGAACAGCCAGGCAAAGACACCTACTATTGCCTATCGATGTTCCCGTACCCGAGCGGCAAGCTACACATGGGCCACGTTCGCAACTACACCATCGGCGACGTGATTGCCCGCTACCAGCGCATGCTGGGCAAGAACGTCCTGCAACCGATGGGCTGGGATGCTTTCGGCATGCCCGCGGAAAACGCCGCGATGAAGAACAACGTCGCGCCGGCCAAGTGGACGTACGAAAACATCGACTACATGAAGACCCAGCTCAAGAGCCTGGGCCTGGCCATCGACTGGGCACGTGAGGTCACCACCTGCAAACCCGACTACTATCGCTGGGAGCAGTGGCTGTTCACCCGCCTGTTCGAGAAAGGCATCATCTACCGCAAGAACGGTACCGTGAACTGGGACCCGGCTGACCAGACCGTACTGGCCAACGAACAGGTCATCGATGGCCGTGGCTGGCGTTCGGGCGCGCTGATCGAGAAGCGCGAAATCCCGATGTACTACTTCCGCATCACCGACTACGCCGACGAGCTGCTGGAAAGCCTCGACGAGCTGCCGGGCTGGCCTGAACAGGTCAAGACCATGCAACGCAACTGGATCGGCAAGTCGCGCGGCATGGAAGTGCAGTTCCCCTACGACCAGGCGAGCATCGGCCACGAAGGTACCCTGAAGGTCTTCACCACCCGTCCGGACACCCTGATGGGCGCCACCTATGTCGCCGTCGCCGCCGAGCACCCGCTGGCCACCCAGGCCGCCCAGGGCAACCCGGCGCTGCAGGCATTCATCGACGAATGCAAGAGCGGCAGCGTTGCCGAAGCCGACATGGCCACCCAGGAGAAGAAAGGCATGGCCACTTCCCTGCTGGTCGAGCACCCGCTGACCGGCGAGAAGCTGCCGGTCTGGGTCGCCAACTACGTGCTGATGCATTACGGCGACGGCGCTGTAATGGCTGTTCCAGCCCACGATGAGCGCGACTTCGAGTTCGCCCACAAGTACAACCTGCCAGTCAAGGCAGTGGTACGCACCAGCGCTGGCGACGAAGTCGGCAGCGAATGGCAGGCGGCCTATGGCGAACACGGCCAGCTGATCAACTCCGGCGAGTTCGACGGCCTGGACTTCGCGGGCGCATTCGACGCCATCGAAGCAGCCCTGATCCGCAAGGAGCTGGGCAAATCGCGCACTCAGTTCCGCCTGCGCGACTGGGGTATCAGCCGCCAGCGCTACTGGGGCTGCCCGATCCCGATCATCCACTGCCCATCCTGTGGCGACGTGCCAGTACCAGAAGACCAACTGCCGGTCGTCCTGCCGGAGAACGTGGTACCGGACGGCGCTGGTTCGCCGCTGGCGCGCATGCCCGAGTTCTATGCGTGCACCTGCCCGAAATGCGGCACCGCAGCGAAGCGCGAAACCGACACCATGGACACCTTCGTCGAGTCCTCCTGGTACTTCGCCCGCTACGCATCGCCCAACTACGACAAGGGCCTGGTCGACCCGAAAGCGGCCAACCATTGGCTGCCAGTCGATCAGTACATCGGCGGTATCGAGCACGCGATCCTGCACCTGCTGTACGCGCGCTTCTTCCACAAGCTGATGCGCGACGAAGGCCTGGTCACCTCCAACGAACCGTTCAAGAACCTGCTGACCCAAGGCATGGTGGTCGCCGAGACCTACTACCGCGTTGCCAGCAACGGCGGCAAGGACTGGTTCAACCCGGCCGACGTCGAAGTCGAGCGTGATGCCAAGGCCAAGATCATCGGCGCTCGCCTGAAGACCGATGGCCTGCCGGTTGAAATCGGCGGCACCGAGAAGATGTCGAAGTCGAAGAACAACGGCGTCGACCCGCAGTCGATGATCGAAGCCTACGGCGCCGACACCTGCCGCCTGTTCATGATGTTCGCCTCGCCGCCCGACATGAGCCTGGAGTGGTCCGACTCCGGCGTCGAAGGCGCAAGCCGCTTCCTGCGCCGTGTCTGGCGTCTGGCCCAGGCCCACGTTATCCAGGGTCTGCCGGGCAAGCTGGATGTCGCCGCCCTGGACGACGCGCAGAAGGTCATTCGCCGAGCCATCCACGCTGCGATCAAGCAGGCCAGCAATGATGTCGGCCAGTTCCACAAGTTCAACACCGCCATCGCCCAGGTGATGACCGTGATGAACGTACTGGAAAAAGCCCCGCAGGCCACCGAACAGGACCGCGCCCTGCTGCAGGAAGGCCTGGAAGCCGTGACCCTGCTGCTGGCCCCGATCACCCCGCACATCTCCCATGAGCTGTGGAAGGCACTGGGCCATGACCAGGCCGTGATCGACGCCAGCTGGCCAGTTGTCGATGAAAGCGCACTGGTGCAGGACACCGTGACCCTGGTCGTCCAGGTCAACGGCAAGCTGCGTGGCCAGGTGGAAATGCCGGCCGCCGCAAGCCGCGAGGAGATCGAAGCCGCAGCCCGCAGCAACGAGAACGTCCTGCGCTTCACCGACGGCCTGACCATCCGCAAGGTCATCGTGGTACCGGGCAAGCTGGTCAACATCGTCGCCAACTGATGGCAACGCCCGCCCGCAGCCTATGCGGGCGGGCGGAATCGGCTCACAAGGGAGCAACAACATGATCAAACGCAATCTGCTGGTAATAGGCCTGGCCGTCGTGCTCAGCGCCTGTGGTTTCCAGCTGCGCGGCACCGGTACCACCGAGCTGAGCGTCAAAGAGATGGACGTCAGCGCGCGCAACGCCTACGGCGAGACCGTGACCCAGCTGCGCGAAGTGCTGCAGCGCAGTGGCGTCAACGTTCACGCAGGCGCACCCTACCGCTTGGTGCTGACCAACGAGAAAGAAAGCCAGCGCGCCGCGACCTACAGCGGTGGCAACCGCTCGGCCGAATACGAGCTGACCACCGAGCTGGACTACAGCATCCTGGGCCTGAACAACCTCGAACTGCTCAGCGACAAGCTGGAAGTCCGCAAGATCTACATCCACGACGGTTCCAACATCACAGGTTCCGACCAGGAAGCCGAACAGGCCCGCACCGAGATGCGTCGCGACCTGGTGCAAGCCATGGTCGTGCGCCTGCAGATGCTGACGCCGACGCAGCTTGACCAGTTGCAGCAGGAAGCCGACGAACGCGCCAAGGCAGAAGCCGCCGCACTGGAGGCCGCTCGCCGCCAGCAGGCCGAGACGCCACAGCAATCGCCGCTGGAAGTTCCGGGCAACTAAGCCCGTGCGGGGCGCCCCAGGGTGCCCCGCCTGTTTCCCATGAAGCTCTCCCCCGCCCAACTCAACAAGCACCTGCAAGGTGCCCTGGCGCCGGTCTATGTGGTCAGCGGTGACGATCCGCTGCTGTGCCAGGAGGCCGCCGATGCCATCCGTACCGCAGCCCGTCAGCAAGGCTTCGACGAACGCCAGGTGTTCAGTGCCGACGCCAACTTCGACTGGGGCACCCTGCTCCAGGCGGGCGCCAGCCTCTCCCTGTTCGCCCAGCGCCGCCTGCTGGAGTTGCGCCTGCCCTCGGGCAAGCCCGGCGACAAGGGCGCCAGCGCGCTGATGGAGTACTGCGCCAAACCTGCCGAGGACACCCTGCTGCTGATCAGCCTGCCCAAGCTGGACGGCAGCGCGCAGAAGACCAAATGGGGCAAGGCGCTGATCGAAGGGCCCCACTGCCAGTTCATCCAGATCTGGCCGGTGGATACTCAGCAACTGCCACAGTGGATCAATCAGCGCCTGTCCCAGGCTGGCCTGTCGGCGCAGCGCGATGCCGTCGACCTGATCGCCGCACGGGTCGAGGGCAACCTGCTGGCCGCCGCCCAGGAAATCGAAAAGCTCAAGCTGCTCGCCGAAGGCAACCAGATCACCGTCGAAACCGTGCAGGCGGCAGTTGCCGACAGCGCCCGCTTCGACGTATTCGGGTTGGTCGATGCCATTCTCAATGGCGAGGCAGCCCACGCCCTGCGCATGCTCGAAGGCCTGCGTGGCGAAGGTGTCGAGCCACCCGTGATCCTCTGGGCGCTGGCCCGCGAGTTGCGGTTGCTGGCGGGCCTGGCGCAGCAGTTCAGCCAAGGCGTGCCGCTGGACAAGGCCTTCAGCCAGGCGCGACCGCCCGTGTGGGACAAACGCCGCCCCTTGGTCAGCAAGGCCCTGCAGCGTCTCTCCGCGCAGCGTTGGGCGCAATTGCTGCAGGACGCCCAGCGTATCGATGCGCAGATCAAGGGCCAGGCCGAGGGCTCGCCATGGACGGGGCTTGCCAGGCTATCGCTGTTGATGGCCGGACAGCGTCTGGTCCTGCCCCCCGAATGAGCCTCTTGGCCGACACGCAGCTCCTGCACACCCGCCAGGTACCAGAGTGCCGTGACGACGAACCACGGCGATAGGCCGCCGGACCATAAACACAATCAATTGGCCTCACCCTGCCCACAGGCCTACAGTGCGCCCCGACACCCACCCCAACGGGAATTGCACCATGAGCAAAAAGCCGAAAAAGCACGGGCCCAACAAGGCCAAGTCCATCGTCGCCCAGCCCCTGTTCCGATGCCGACAAGAACGACCGAACAAGGGCAAAGGCAGCTACCGCCGCGAAGCCTTCCAATCGAGAGATTGGGAGGCTTCGTACTTTTTGGCAGCATGAAAGCATCGCGAGCGCAGGCATGGTATGGTCGGCACCTGACCTGCAATTCTGGATCTGTGCATGCTTCTCAGTCTTCGCCCTCGCTGGAAAACCCGCCAACTGATCGTGGCATCCAGCCTCATCCTGCTCGTCGCCTGCGCGGAGAAACCCACCGCCGCCGACGCCCTGCCGCTGGCACCCGCCCAGCCCGCCCCGGTAGTGACGCTGCCTACCGCAACGCCTGACGTCAGCACTGAAATCCAGCCTCTGCAAACCTTCGCCCAGTGGCAGGCCGGTTTCCGCCAGCAAGCCCTGCAAGCCGGTATTGCGGCCAACACCTTCGACCGTGCATTCCTTGGCGTGACGCCAGACATGGACGTGATCAAGGCTGACCGCAGCCAACCTGAATTCACCCGTCCGGTATGGGAGTACCTCGAAGGTGCCCTGTCGCCGCTGCGCGTACGCAACGGCAAGAAGCTGCTGGAGCAGAACGCCGAACTGTTGAGCCGCATCGAGCAACGATATGGTGTCGACCGCCAGGTGCTGGTCTCGGTATGGGGCATGGAGAGCAACTTCGGCCAGTTCCAGGGCAACAAGTCGGTGATCCGCTCGCTGGCTACCCTGGCCTATGAAGGCCGCCGCCCACAGTTCGCCCAGGACCAACTGATCGCTGCCCTGCAAATCCTGCAGAACGGCGACATCCAGCCAGACGCCATGCGCGGCTCCTGGGCCGGTGCCATGGGCCAGACCCAGTTCATCCCGACCACCTACAACACCCATGCAGTGGATTTCGACGGCGATGGCCGCCGGGATATCTGGAACAGCACCCCCGACGCCCTGGCCTCCACCGCTCACTACCTGCAGAGCTCGGGCTGGAAACGCGGCCAACCGTGGGGCTTCGAGGTCCAGCTGCCGGCCGGCTTCGATTACTGGCAAGCTGATGGCGCGCTGCGCAAGCCTGTCTACGAGTGGCTGCAGATGGGCGTGAAACTGCCCGCCGGCACGCAGTTGCCTTCGGGCAGCAACCAGCTGTCTGCCGCACTCCTGCTGCCGGCCGGCGCACGCGGCCCGGCGTTCCTGGTCCTGGACAACTTCCGCGCGATCCTCAAGTACAACAACTCGTCGTCCTATGCCCTGGCCGTGAGCCTGCTGGGGGACCGTTTCAGTGGCTGGGGCTTCATCGCCGGCAGCTGGCCGAAGGAAGACCTGCCGCTGAGCCGGACCGAGCGCGTTGAACTGCAAAACCTGCTCAACGCCAGCGGCCATGAAGCAGGCAATGCCGACGGCATCATTGGCGCGAACACCCGCAAGGCCATTCGTAATGCCCAGCAAGGGCTGGGATGGCCGGCGGATGGGTATCCGACGCACAAGTTGCTCGAGAGCCTGCGTCAGCAGTGATTCTGGAGGAGTGCTTTGCACTCCATCGCCGGCAGGCCGGTTCCTACAGCGCACGTGTGTATCCGTAGGCGTCTGCTTGCCGCCGATTAGCCCGCAAGTCATCCACAAACCCACCGCACTCGCGTAAACTGCCAGCCTTCGCGCAGCCTCGGGCTGCCCCTGTCGATTTACCAAAGGTGCCCGCCATGCCTTGGCTGCAAGTACGCCTGGCCATCAGCCCGGAACAAGCCGAAACCTACGAAGACGCCCTGCTCGAAGTGGGCGCCGTCTCGGTGACGTTCATGGACGCCGAGGATCAACCGATCTTCGAGCCCGACCTCAACACCACCCCACTGTGGTCGCACACCCATCTTCTGGCCCTGTTCGAAGCCGACGCCGAGCCGGAGCATGTGTTCGCCCACCTGCGCCTGCTGACCGGCGATACGTTGCCCGAGCACCACGCCGAAGTGATCGAGGACCAGGACTGGGAGCGCAGCTGGATGGACAACTTCCAGCCGATGCGCTTCGGCCAGCGCCTGTGGATCGTGCCAAGCTGGCACGAGGCGCCCGAGAAAGACGCGGTCAACCTGCTCCTCGACCCCGGCCTGGCATTTGGTACCGGCACCCACCCGACCACCGCCCTGTGCCTGGAATGGCTCGATGGCCAACAGCTCAAAGACACCCAGGTGCTGGATTTCGGCTGTGGCTCGGGCATCCTGGCCATCGCCGCGCTGCTGCTGGGCGCCCGTGAAGCGGTCGGCACCGACATCGACGTACAGGCCCTGGAGGCCTCGCGCGACAACGCCCAGCGCAACGGCATCGCCGATGAGCGCCTGGCCCTGTACCTGCCTGAAGACATGCCGGCCATGCAGGCCGACGTGTTAGTCGCCAACATTCTGGCCGGCCCGCTGGTTTCGCTGGCACCGCAGTTGTCTGGCCTGGTTCGTCCAGGTGGCCTGCTGGCCCTGTCGGGCATTCTCGCCGAGCAAGGCGAAGAAGTGGCCGCTGCCTACGCCGCCGACTTCGAGCTGGACCCGATCGTCGTCCGTGACGGCTGGGTGCGCATCAGTGGTCGCCGCCGATAGGCAGGCCTAGAATAAGTCTCTGCACAGCTCCCGGATTGCCGCATGACCGACAGTTTCGTCACCCAGTGCCCGCATTGCCAAACCAGCTTTCGCGTCACCCATCACCAGTTGAGCGTGGCGCGCGGCGTAGTACGTTGCGGCCACTGCCTGCAGGTGTTCAATGCGGCCAAGCAACTGTTGGAGCAAAACCGTGCTGGCGCCGCTCGCGCGCCCGTACCGCCAGCAGAGCCTGTCGCGGCACCTGCTCTCGCGCCGCTACCGCCGGTCAGCGAGCCTGCTGCCGAGCCGCAAGACTGGGCTGCCACCGCGCAAGCGCTGGACGCACTCGACCTGGACCAGGAACTGGCCCGACTCGAGCGACGTGGCCAACCGGCAGAGCCACACATCCCGAACAGCGACAGGGCACTGCACGCCCGTCGTGACGAGCCCGCCCCGCCCGATCTGGCAGACGAGCCGTTCGGCAACGCCATCGACGAACCACCTGAACCGCTCGAACCCCAAGCTGCGGCCGAGCCTGCCCCCGTCTTGCTGGAGCAGGAGCCACTGGAACGGGAGCCTGAACCCGGCGACCGCACCGAGCCGACCCTGGGCACGACCCTGGACCTGGATTTCGACGACGAACCGCCAGCGCGCTCAAGCACCGAGGTCGAGCCGCAAGAGACCTTCAGCGAGCCGCTCTCGGTAGCCGAGGATGAAGTCCACGTCAAAGGCCTGAGCGCCCGTGACGATGACGACACCGACCTGCACCTGTCGGCCCGTGACGACGAACCGTTCGAGCCGGTGCCGGGCGAGCGCATCGAACCCGACCTGGTCGCCAAGGCCGAGCGCCCGGCGCGCAAGGAACCCCTGGTCGATGTGGTCGACGACCCGCTGCAACTGGACTGGGAGAAACCCCGACCCAACTGGGGCAAACGTCTTTTGTGGGGCCTACTGACGCTAGTGGCCGCAGGCCTGCTGGCCTTCCAGTACATCTGGTACCACTTCGACGAGATGGCCCGCCAGGACCAGTACCGTCCTTGGTTCCAGCAAGTCTGCCCGCTGCTGGGCTGCGAGGTGCCGACCCGCGTCGACATATCCCGCATCAAGAGCAGCAACCTTGTGGTGCGCAGCCACCCCGACTTCAAGGGTGCACTGATCGTCGATGCGATCATCTACAACCGCGCGCCCTTCGCGCAGCCATTCCCGCTGCTGGAGCTGCGCTTTGCCGACCTCAACGGCCAGTTGATCGCCAGCCGTCGCTTCAAGCCCAGCGAGTACCTCTCCGGGGAGCTGGCCGGGCGTGGCGAAATGCCCAGCCAGACCCCGATCCACATCGCCCTGGACATTCTCGACCCGGGCCCCAAGGCCGTGAACTACAGCCTCAGCTTCCGCTCTCCCGAGTGACCGGCGGTGTCGGGCCGGCATCTTGCCGGCGCTGGCCTGCTGTCGCAAACCTTCGGGCATAAGGCCGCAGCTGTTCAGATTTTATCCAAATCCATCTTTATCCGGTCACCGAGAGCGGGTATCATGCCAACCCTTTTTCGGACTCCAATGATTCGGCCCCACAACAGGGAACACCTATGTCGGCGGTACGCATCGGCCCTTATACACTGCGAAACAACCTGATCCTTGCTCCTATGGCCGGGGTTACGGACCAACCTTTCCGCACACTTTGCAAGCGCTTGGGCGCAGGCATGGTGGTATCGGAAATGGTGACCAGCGACATGAGCCTGTGGAACAGCCGCAAGTCCAGCCTGCGCCGCATCCATGAAGGCGATCCCGAGCCTCGCTCGGTCCAGATCGCCGGGGGTGACGCGCAGATGATGGCAGCGGCGGCCCGGGCCAACGTCGAAGCTGGCGCCCAGATCATCGACATCAACATGGGCTGCCCGGCAAAAAAAGTCTGCAACAAAGCCGCAGGCTCTGCTTTATTGAGAGATGAAGCCTTGGTCAGCGAGATCCTCCACGCCGTAGTCGGTGCAGTGGATGTCCCGGTGACGCTGAAAATTCGCACGGGTTGGGACCGGGCGAGCAAGAACGGCCTGAACGTGGCGAAAATCGCCGAGCAGGCCGGCATCCAGGCGCTGGCGGTACATGGCCGCACACGCGCCGACCTGTATACCGGCGAAGCCGAATACGACACCATCGCTGCCATCAAGCAGGCGGTGTCGATCCCGGTTTTCGCCAACGGCGATATCACTTCGCCAGAAAAGGCCCGGGCGGTGTTGGACGCCACCGGCGTCGACGGCCTGTTGATTGGCCGGGCTGCCCAAGGGCGGCCTTGGATCTTTCGCGAGATCGAGCATTACCTGAGGACTGGCCAGCAGTTGCCAGCCCCCACGCTGGACGAAGTGGAACGCATCCTGCTGGAGCACCTGGCCGCGCTGCATGCCTTCTATGGCGATGTAATGGGCGTACGTATCGCCCGCAAGCACGTCGGCTGGTACCTGGCAACAAGACCCGGTGGCAAGGAGTTTCGCTCCCGGTTCAACGCTTTGGAAGACACACAAGCGCAGTGCGCCAACGTTCGCGCCTTTTTCAGCGAGCGTCGACAGAGCCTTGAGACAGAGGACGGACAAGGGGTGGCCGCATGACGATGATGACCGAGACATTAGTGAGTGGAACAACGCCCGTGAGCGACAACGCCAACCTCAAACAGCACCTCAACACGCCGAGCGAAGAGGGCCAGACCCTTCGCGACAGCGTCGAGAAGGCGCTGCACAACTACTTCGCCCACCTGGAAGGCGCTACCGTTACGGACGTGTACAACCTGGTGCTCTCTGAAGTCGAGGCGCCCCTGCTCGAATGCGTGATGAACTACGTCAAGGGCAACCAGACCAAGGCCAGCGAGATGCTCGGACTCAACCGTGGCACCCTGCGCAAGAAGCTCAAGCAGTACGACTTGTTGTAAAGCCAGAATCCCAATCAGAAAAGGCGGCCTCTGCAAAGGGACGCCTTTTTTGCTGACTCCACCGCGTTATTGGAACCCGAAATGACCGACCAGACTACCCGCCTGCCAGTCCGCCGCGCCCTGATCAGCGTCTCCGACAAGACCGGTATCCTCGAATTCGCCCGTGAGCTGCAACAGCTCGGTGTCGAGATCCTGTCCACCGGCGGCACCTACAAGCTGCTCAAGGACAACGGCGTGAACGCGGTGGAAGTGGCCGACTACACCGGCTTCGCCGAAATGATGGATGGCCGGGTCAAGACCCTGCACCCGAAAATCCACGGCGGCATCCTGGGCCGCCGCGGCATCGACGATGCCATCATGAACGAGCACGGCATCAAGCCGATCGACCTGGTCGCCGTCAACCTGTACCCGTTCGAAGCCACCATCGCCAAGCCGGGCTGTGACCTGCCAACCGCCATCGAGAACATCGACATCGGTGGTCCAACCATGGTCCGTTCGGCCGCCAAGAACCACAAGGACGTGGCCATCGTGGTCAACGCCAGCGACTACGCCAGCGTCCTTGAGAACCTCAAGGCCGGTGGCCTGACCTACGCCCAGCGCTTCGACCTGATGCTCAAGGCCTTCGAACACACCGCCGCCTACGACGGCATGATCGCCAACTACATGGGCACCATCGACCAGGCCAAAGAGACCCTGAGCACCGAAGGCCGCAGCGAATTCCCGCGCACCTTCAACAGCCAGTTCGTCAAGGCCCAGGAAATGCGCTACGGCGAGAACCCACACCAGAGCGCGGCGTTCTACGTCGAGGCCAAGAAAGGCGAGGCCAGCGTTTCCACCGCCCTCCAACTGCAGGGTAAGGAGCTGTCGTTCAACAACGTGGCCGACACCGATGCCGCGCTGGAGTGCGTGAAGAGCTTCGTCAAGCCAGCCTGCGTCATCGTCAAGCACGCCAACCCATGCGGCGTGGCCGTCGTCCCTGAAGACGAAGGCGGCATCCGCAAGGCCTATGACCTGGCCTACGCCACCGACACCGAGTCGGCCTTCGGCGGCATCATCGCCTTCAACCGCGAGCTGGACGGCGAAACCGCCAAAGCCATCGTCGACCGTCAGTTCGTCGAAGTGATCATCGCGCCGAAAATTTCCCAGGCCGCCCGTGAAGTGGTTGCCGCCAAGCAGAACGTGCGTCTGCTGGAGTGTGGCGAGTGGCCTACCGAGCGCGCCGCCGGTTGGGACTTCAAGCGCGTCAACGGTGGCCTGCTGGTGCAGAGCCGCGATATCGGGATGATCACCGCCGATGACCTGAAGATCGTCACCAAGCGCGCCCCGACCGAGCAGGAAATCCATGACCTGGTGTTTGCCTGGAAAGTGGCCAAGTTCGTCAAGTCCAACGCCATCGTCTACGCCAAGCAGCGTCAGACCATCGGTGTCGGTGCTGGCCAGATGAGCCGCGTGAACTCCGCCCGTATCGCCGCCATCAAGGCGGAGCATGCCGGCTTGCAGGTTCAGGGTGCGGTCATGGCATCGGATGCGTTCTTCCCGTTCCGTGATGGCATCGACAATGCGGCTAAAGTGGGTATCAGCGCCGTGATCCAACCCGGTGGCTCGATGCGTGATGCCGAGGTGATTGCTGCTGCTGACGAAGCCGGCATCGCGATGGTCTTCACCGGCATGCGCCACTTCCGCCACTGATTTACGGCAATCGGCCGCACTGAAGCAGGTATCTGCTGCGTTGGGGCCGGTTCCGCTGATGCTCATTGCCAGAAGGCAACTACGCTCATCGGAACCGGCTTCGCCTTGCATCCACCTGCTTTACTGCGACCTCGCAAAGCGAGAGGCAACCACTCTCGTTCGACAGATTTCGAGGTTTTGACATGAAAGTTTTGATCATCGGCAGCGGCGGCCGTGAGCACGCCCTGGCCTGGAAAGTCGCCCAGGACCCACGCGTCGAGAAAGTCTTCGTTGCCCCAGGCAACGCTGGCACCGCCATCGAAGCCAAGTGCGAGAACGTCGCCATCGACGTCTGTGCCCTGGAGCAATTGGCCGATTTCGCCGAGAAGAACGTCGACCTGACCATCGTCGGTCCTGAAGCACCGCTGGTTATCGGTGTGGTCGATCTGTTCCGCAGCCGTGGGCTGGACTGCTTCGGCCCGACCAAGGGCGCGGCCCAGCTCGAAGGCTCCAAGGCCTTCACCAAGGACTTCCTCGCCCGTCACAAGATTCCGACCGCCGACTACCAGAACTTCACCGAGATCGAGCCTGCCCTGGCCTATCTGAAGGAGAAGGGTGCGCCAATCGTGATCAAGGCCGACGGCCTGGCTGCAGGCAAAGGCGTGATCGTCGCCATGACCCTGGAAGAAGCCGAAGCCGCCGTGCGTGACATGCTGGCCGGCAACGCCTTCGGCGACGCGGGTTCGCGCGTGGTGATCGAAGAGTTCCTCGACGGCGAGGAAGCCAGCTTCATCGTCATGGTCGACGGCCAGAACGTGCTGCCAATGGCCACCAGCCAGGACCACAAGCGCGTCGGCGACAAGGACACCGGCCCGAACACTGGCGGCATGGGTGCCTACTCCCCTGCCCCGGTGGTCACTGCCGAGGTGCACCAGCGTGTGATGGAGCAGGTGATCTGGCCGACCGTGCGGGGCATGGCCGAGGAAGGCAACGTCTACACTGGCTTCCTGTACGCAGGCCTGATGATCGACAAAGCGGGCAACCCCAAGGTCATCGAGTTCAACTGCCGCTTCGGCGACCCGGAAACCCAACCGGTCATGCTGCGCCTGGAGTCGAGCCTGGTGCTGCTGGTCGAGGCCGCCTTCGCCAAGGCCCTGGACAAGGTCGAGGCCCAGTGGGACCCGCGCCCGAGCCTGGGCGTGGTGCTGGCAGCAGGCGGTTACCCGGGCGACTACGCCAAGGGCGACGTGATCAGCGGCCTGGAAGCAGCGGCCAAGATCGAAGGCAAGGTGTTCCACGCCGGTACTTCGCTCAAGGATGGCCAAGTGGTGACCAACGGTGGCCGCGTGCTCTGCGCCACGGCGATGGGCAGCACGGTTGCCGACGCTCAGCAGCAGGCTTACCGCCTGGCCAAGGAAATCAGCTGGAACGGTAGCTTCTACCGGACCGACATCGGCTACCGGGCCATTGCCCGCGAGCGCGGTGAGCACCAGCAGTAAGCATTACCGAATCGCCGTGGTGCCCTGCGCCCACGGCCTTCGGCTCGTCGACAGGCTCTGGCCAAGGCCTTGCCTTCGACTTGGCGCGCCGCGCATAGTTAATACCCGGCACATCAGCTAAGAAGGGATTTCGTCGTGCGTCGGCTTCGGATTGCCACAGCCCTGATCGTCAGCTTGCTGACCTTGCTCTGCCTGCTTCCGGCTTCGGCCGAACAAGGCGGAGGCTGGTCGGTTCTGCTCGATGAACAGGCCAACCTGCAATTGAGCGATGTGCGCTCCGATCGCTACCGCAGCCAGTTCAGCCCCATCGCCCTCGGCGACCTGGATGCCGCGCCCGCGGAACAGGCCCTGTGGCTGCACTACCGGCTGGAGCCTGGCGACCAGGAACAACTGCTGCGGGTGTTCGCCCCGGACCTCTCACGCCTCGACCTCTACGCCCTCGACGGCGACCAATTGCTCCGTCAGCTGCACCATGGCCCCCAGGCCGGCAACGCCAGCCCGACCCTGCGCGGCAGCGACCATGTCTTACCTCTGCCCAACCGCCAGCAGCCGCTGGATATTTACCTGCGCCTGGTCTCCGAGCACCAGCTGCGCCCGGCCATCAGCCTGGAGCCCGCCGCGGTAGCAGCCTCCGACCAGGCTCAGCCCTTGCTGTTCGGCATGCTGTTCGGCGGTTTGGTGATGCTCATCCTGCACAACCTGATCCGCTTCCTCTACACCCGCTCCAGCACCACCCTGGTGCTGGCCCTGTATCACGGCCTGATGCTGCTCAGCGGCCTGATTCTGCTGAACCTCAGCGGCCCATGGTGGCATTTGTGGCATAGCGCGCAGACGCCGGCGGCCTACCTGACCCTGGTCCTGGCAGGGCTGGCCGGGCTGTACTTCACCCAGCATTTCTTTTCCCCCTGCAGCTCGCCACGGCTCAACCGCTTGTTGCAGGGCGAGATACTGGTCACGGCGGTCAGCGGCCTGGTCCTGCTGTTCGTCGATACCCTGCCGCTGAACCTGATGACCTATGCACTGCTGTCGCTGGGCAGCGTAAGCATGCTGCTGGTGAGCAGCTACCACTGGTACAAGGGTTATGGGCCAGCGCGCCTGTTCAGTCTCGCCATGGTGATCTACAACCTCTGCGGCCTGGTACTGCTTCCGGCACTGCTCGGGCTGACCCGCACCTCGACCCCCTGGCTGCTGTGCATCCTCATGGCCATGACCGTGGCCAGCGGGTTGCTCCTCAACCTGGCCGTCAGCGAACGCCTGCGCCGGATGAGCGAGGAACGCTTCAGCGCCAGCCGCGCGCTGGCTGCCAGCGATGCCGAAATCAATGCCAAGGCCGAGTTCCTGGCCAAGATCAGCCACGAGATCCGCACCCCCATGAACGGCGTGCTGGGCATGACCGAGCTGCTGCTCGGCACGCCGCTGTCGGTCAAGCAGCGCGACTACGTGCAGACCATCCACAGCGCCGGCAACGAACTGCTGACCCTGATCAACGAGATTCTCGACATTTCCAAGCTCGAGTCGCGGCAGATCGAGCTGGACGATGTGCAGTTCGACCTCAATGCCTTGATCGAAGACTGCCTGAACATCTTCAGGGCCAAGGCCGAACAGCAGAACATCGAGCTGATCAGCTTCACCCAGCCGCAGGTGCCACGCGTCATCAGCGGCGACCCGACCCGCCTGCGCCAGGCACTGTCGAGCCTGCTGGAGAATGCCCTGAAGAACACCGACCAGGGCGAGATCCTGCTGGTGGTGGCACTGGACCAGCGCGGCGAGGCACCACGCTTGCGCATCGCCGTACAGGACAGCGGCGAGCCACTGCCGGCCGCAGAGCGCGAAGCCCTGCTGCAGGCCGAGCTGCACAGTCATCACTTCCTGTCGAGCAACAAGCTGGGCGGCCACCTGGGCCTGGTCATCGCCAAGCAGCTGATCGGCATGATGCAGGGCGAGTTCGGCATCAAGAGCAGCACCAACATGGGTAACACCCTGTGGCTGACCTTGCCGCTGGACCCTTCGCGACTCGAACAACCGCCCACCGACCTCGACGGCCCGCTGCGCGATGCCCGGGTGCTGGTGGTCGACGACAACGACACCTGCCGCAAGGTCCTGGTGCAGCAATGCAGCGCCTGGGGCATGAATGTCAGCGCCGTGCCTTCGGGCAAGGAGGCGCTGGCCCTGCTGCGCACCAAGGCGCATCTGCGCGACTACTTCGACGCTGTGCTGCTGGACCAGAACATGCCTGGCATGACCGGCATGCAGCTGGCCGCCAAGATCAAGGAAGACCCGAGCCTGAACCACGACATCCTGGTGGTGATGCTCACCGGCATCAGCAATGCACCGAGCAAGGTCATTGCCCGCAATGCCGGGGTCAAGCGAATCCTGGCCAAGCCCGTGGCGGGCTACACGCTCAAGACCACCCTGGCCGAGGAACTGGCGCAACGCGGCCGCGAACAGGCCGTGTCCATACCGATGCCCGGCGCGGCGCCAGCACTTGAGCTGCCCCGCGATTTCCGCGTGTTGGTGGCCGAGGACAACAGCATCTCGACCAAGGTGATCCGAGGTATGCTCGGCAAGCTGGACCTGGAGCCAGATACCGCCAGTAACGGCGAAGAAGCCCTGCAAGCCATGAAGGCACAGCGCTACGACCTGGTCTTGATGGACTGCGAGATGCCGGTACTGGACGGGTTCTCCGCGACGCAGCAACTGCGCGCGTGGGAGGCCGCCAACCAACGCCAGCGCACGCCGGTGGTGGCATTGACCGCGCATATTCTGGCCGAGCACAAAGAGCGTGCGCGCCTCGCTGGCATGGACGGGCACATGGCCAAGCCGGTGGAGCTCTCGCAATTGCGCGAGCTGATCCAGTACTGGGCGAACAACCGTGAGGCCCAGGCGGATACTGCGCATACCTCGTGATGTGCAGGGCCTGTCGCGCCTACACGGGCGATGGGGGCGCTGATACACTCCCCACACCCTTCCTGCCATGGACCTTGCCATGCTCCATGAGTTGTTCAGCGTCTACCTGAAGATGCTCGTGCTCTACAGCCCATTCTTCGTGCTGTCGTGCTTTATCGGTCTGACCCGCGGCTATTCCAGCAAGGAACGCAAGCAACTGGCATGGCGCGTGGCCTTCGCCGCGCTGGTCGCCAGCGTGCTGCTGTACCTGTTCGGGCGGGTGATCTTCGGGGTGTTCGGCATCACGGCCGACGCCTTCCGCATCGGCGCCGGCAGCGTGCTGTTCATCTCGGCATTGGGCATGGCCCAGGGCAAGCCGGCGGTGCAGGCCGACAACGTGCAACAAGACGTGACCATCGTGCCACTGACCATCCCCCTGACCGTTGGCCCCGGCACCATCGGTGCCTTGCTGGTGATGGGCGTGGGCCAACCGCATTGGGACGACAAGCTGCTGGCCATCGTCAGCATCGCCCTGGCCAGTTTCACCGTCGGCCTGGTGTTGTACCTCTCCAACAGCATCGAGCGGATTCTGGGTGACCAGGGCTTGCAGATCGTCAGTCGCCTGATGGGGCTGTTCGTCTGCGCCCTTGCGGCGCAGATCATCTTTACCGGAATCAAAGGTTATCTGTTGCCCTAGAGCTTCAAGTCCTCGATAAGCTGGCGATCCTTGGACAGCACCCGCGACAAGACCAACTGCTTGTGCTGGTCCCTGAACAAACGCAGGTTGAACCGTATCAATTCGGCACTGTGTGCATGAAGTGCCATTTTCAACTCCCCCTTGGCGAACAAGAGGTTCTTGTAGCTGTCCAGTTCGAGCATCTCCATGTGGAACAGCACCATGTCGTAGACGTCACCCGCTCTGCGCACACAAGGCATCAGCTGAATCTGGGTCTTGTTCTGCTCTCTCATCCGCGTTTCGAAGCGCTTGATCAACGTCGGATCGCGCTGCAATGCCAGGATGGACCGTTCCGCGACAGCCAGGTGCTCCGGCCTACCCACTTGCCCGATTCGCGACAATGCCCGTTCCAGTATCCGCTCTCGGCTTGGGCCTGGGTGTCTTACGATAGGCGCAGGCGTCGCATCCCATCCAAGAAAACACAGTTTGCGCCGGTAGTTGGTAAACCAGTCCAGACACAGCGGTTCCTCCTTCTCCTCCGTCGCCACACGGTGTGCAAAGCGGACCACCAACAGAATGTCCTCTCGCGCCTCACGGCTGACATCGGAAGAAAACGGCATGATGCTGCTTTCGACAACCGTGCCGCATAACGATACAGGGTTCAGGTCAGACATCTTCCAGTACCTCCAGGTCGCATACCGGGCGGGACATCGGAAAGCCAGTCCCGATGTCCCGCCCCGCAGATCAGTCGAGTTTGAGTTCAGCCAGCACTTCACGCGCCTTGGCATCGAGTTTCAGCTCGATCAGTTCGCGGGCATTGTTGTAACGGCGGCGGCTGAAGCTCAGCGAAGCGGCGCAGGCATAGGTCGTGGCGCCACGGTGCTCCCATTTGCCCAGCAGGGTTTCGCCTTTCCTGTCGGGAAGTTCATCGTTCTGCAGGGCGCAGACCAACATGACCACCTCACCACTTTCCGATTGAGCGCACTTGCACAGGCTGATGCTCACCCGGTCGTCTTCACGCGTGCGGGTGCCCGGGAGCTTGATGATCTTGCTGTCCTGAAGCGCCTCCATGACGGCGCCACCCAGGTCCTTGAGGCTTTGCCTGATATCGCCGGTCGCCGACCCGTATGCAGACTGAAGCCCCTGGTAGAACAGGTTGCTCATCTCGACGTACGACCCGGACTCCGTAACCTTGTTGACTTCGTACTTGAGTGCCGTCCAACCCGTCGCCCCCATGATCCGCAGGTATTCTTCGAACCAGGCCTCCACCTCCTTGGTGGGGTGATATTTCTTGTTGGCGGCCTGGGTGGCCAGGGCATGGCTGTCGCGACTGGCTTCGCGAACGAGCTCGGTGACGTTGTCGCTGAACACGAACAGGTTTTCGTCGGCGAGCAGTTGAAGTGTCTGTTTCTCGCGGGTGGCGGTCATGTGGCGGATCTCCGTGATAGGGGGGGTGAGCCCTTGCGGCCCACCCACAAACCTACCGATCGCCAGACACCTTGCCCTGCCTGAAATGCTTCCTCGACGGCAGCTGTTCCAACCGCTTACGGTTTGCTGCCGTACCAGCGCGGGGTGTAGGTCCACAGCCCCCCGTCCGCACGCTCGAAGGTGCAGGTGGTGGAGGATCCGATCAATACCATGGTGCGCATGTCGACCATTTCTGGCACCAGTTCGGCCAAAGGTACGACCTTGAGCGTCTGCCCGGGCCTACCAACGTCGCGACCGAGGACTACAGGCGTGTTCCCCTCCCGATGCTGACGCACGATCTCCAGGGCACGCCCCAACTGCCAAGGTCGCGAGCGCGAGATGGGGTTGTAGAACGCCAGGACAAGGTCGGCCTGCGCCGCCAGGTCCAGACGTCGCTCGATGATCGACCAGGGCTTTAGGTTGTCCGACAGTGACATCACGCAGAAGTCGTGCCCCAACGGCGCGCCAGCCTGCGCGGCAGTGGCCAACGAAGCGGACACCCCCGGCAGGATCTCCAGGTCCACGCGATGCCAGGCCGGGTCGGTCGATTCGTGCAGGGCTTCCAGTACGGCGGCAGCCATGGCGAATACCCCTGGGTCGCCCGACGACACCACCACCACCGAGCGCCCCTGGGCGGCCAGTTCGAAGGCGTGGCGAGCACGCTGCATCTCTTCGCGGTTGTCGGTGCAATGCAGAATCTGGTCGCCACGGAAGGGGCCGGCCATGCGCACATAGGTCTCGTAGCCAAGCACATCCTGGGCGCGGGCCAGTTCAGCCTTGACCGCGGGAACCATCAATTCGGCGGCGCCAGGCCCCAGTCCTATGACCGCAAGGCGGCCACGGGGGCGGCCGACCCGGGTGACATCCACGGGCGACGGGGCCAACGCGATGACCACACCGCCTTGTTCGATCAGGCGTGCTCCAGGCAAGGCAGCGCTCGCCAGGTCCGCCAGACCGGACACCCTCGGGGCGAAGCGCAGCGCAACGCCGAGCGTCTGCGCAGCCTCATGCAGGGACGGCTCTGCCATGGCCTGCTCGGCCACCAGCAAGCAGGCCAGTGACGGCTCGGCGATGCCCGCGGCCCCCAAGGCAGCACGCACCTGCTCGACCAGAGCCGGCCCAACGGACTCGATGGCGACCACTACCGAGCGGGCGTGGATCAGTAATTCATCACGGCTGGCCGGACGCGCCTCGCACCCTACGTGAATGATGCGCTGCGCGGACTCACTGGCCGGCAGCTGAACCTGCGCAAGCCACGGGGCATCGCCTTCGACACGTACCGTCTCGCCAGCCAGCAGGTCCGAAACGAAACGCTTGCCCTGCTCGATGTCCGCCAGCGCATACCCCTCGGGTGGGTTCAACAGGCAGGTGCCGAATCGCAACTCGCCGCTGGTGGTGATCGCCGCAGGCACACCCAGTGCCTCGCCAATCTCGCGGGCCATGACATTGACCCCGGCCAGACCGCCCAGCAGTGGCACCACCGCACTGCCATCCTCGGCGACTGCCAGCACGGGCGGCTCGACGCCTTTCTCCGTGAGCATGCTGGCCAGGCTGCGAATGACGATGCCGGCCGCGCACAGCGCGATGATCGGCGTGTCCTGCTGGTACAAACCACGCAAGGTGTCGCCAAACGACGCATAGCTATGGTCGGTGCCTTCGACCCGCCCGCTCAGGCCATGGATCGCAGCACCTGGGTAAAGCCCCTTGATCCGCTGCGCCGTGACCAAGCTGCCAGGGCCCAGAACGATGATCGCAGGCGCCTTGTGCATGTTCATCCCTGCCATTTTTCACCCGGCACGATGATCAACGAGAAGTACGGCGACGACTGCGGATCGACCTCATCCAGCGGCACGATCTTCTGATTGGCCATGGTCGCGCGCTCGACATACAGCGCACGACCGTCCAGGCCCAGTTCAGCCAGCACCTCGCGCACCTTGGGGAAGTTGCGGCCAAGCTTCATGATCACCGCTGCGTCGGCGTCGGCCAGGCGGCGCTTGAGCGCTTCGGCCGGCAACACGCCAGACAGCACCGACAGGCTCTGATTGCGGTACACCAGTGGCGCACCCAGCACCGAAGCCCCGCCGAGCATCGAGCACACCCCCGGAATCACTTCGGTGTCGTAGCGGTCGGCCAGTCGGTCGTGCAGATACATGTACGAGCCGTAGAAGAACGGGTCGCCCTCGCAGATCACCGCCACGTCACGGCCGGCATCCAGGTGCTCGGCCACCTGTACGCTGGCTTCGTCGTAGAAATCGCTGATCACCTGCTCGTAGGACAAGGGTGCTGGCAAGGCTTCGGTGGTCACCGGGTACACCAGCGGCAGCAAGGTCTGCTCAGGTTGCAGGTGCGCCTCGATGATGCCGAAGGCATTGCCACGCTTCCCCTTGGCCACGAAGTAGCCAACCACGGGCGACTCGCGCAGCAGGCGCAGCGCCTTGACGGTGATCAGTTCAGGGTCGCCAGGGCCCACGCCCAGGCCCAGCAGACGTCCGCGCGGCGTCATCACTCCACCTCCGTGGCCAGGGCGTTGACCGCGGCGGCGGCCATCGCACTGCCGCCCAGGCGGCCCTGCATGATCACGAACGGCACGCCACGACTGTCGGCGGCAAGCATCGCCTTGGATTCGGCGGCACCGACGAAGCCGACCGGGAAACCGAGGATCAACGCAGGCTTCGGTGCACCAGCGTCGAGCATCTCCAGCAGATAGAACAAGGCGGTCGGCGCGTTGCCGATCACCACCACGCTGCCCTCAAGGTAAGGCCGCCACAGCTCCAGCGCCACGGCAGAGCGGGTATTACCGGCATCCTTGGCCAGGCCCGGCACGCTTGGGTCGCGCAGGGTGCAGATCACCTGGTTGTTGGCCGGCAGGCGCGCACGGGTGATGCCTTCGGCCACCATGTGCGCGTCACACAGGATCGGCGCACCGTTGGCCAGGGCCTGGCGCCCGGCGCGGCCCGCGCCTTCGGAGAACTGCAGGCCATCGATGGCGTCGACCATGCCACAGGCATGAATCACCCGCACGGCGAGCTTTTCGAGATCTGCGGGAATCCGCTCGAGCCGGGCCTCCTCACGGATGATCCGGAAGGAATTGCGATAGATCTCCTGACCATCGCGGATGTAGTCAATCATCAAGGTGCTCCGTCGGCAGGTCGAGCATGGCGCCTGCTTCGTTCAAGGTGAGGTTGGCGGCGCGCAGGGCACCGAAGCCCGGCAGGCGCGCATCGCGCAGGTAAAGGTCATAACGGCCCGGCGAGCGGGCCAGCAGCGTGGCTGGGGCGACGTGGGCCATGGCGCAGGATCGCGGGCAGCCAGACAAATGCACGCTGCCAGGAGCGCCTGGGCGCAACAGCGAGGCCAGGGCAACGGCATCGGCCTTGGTTTCGGCCTGGGCCTTGGCGCAGCCGCTGGCACCGGTGCAGGCGGTGATTCGGGCCAGGGGAGCCTGGCTGTCGCACAACAGGCCGGTGGCTGCGAGCGCCGCCAGCGCCTGATCGCTGCGGTCGGCAGCGATACTGGTCAGCACCAGGCTTTGCCAAGGGCTCATGCGCAGGCTGCCATCGCCCATTTCGCGGGCAACCTCTGCGGCGCCGCGCAGCATGTGGGGTGTCAGTCGCCCCAGCGGCGGTGCAACGCCCAGGGCAATGCCTTGGGCCTGGGGTAGAACGCCCAGCCGGGGACTGGCGCGGCCTGTCCGCCTCCAGCTCAGCACGGCGGCATCGTGGCGGATATCCAGTCCGAGCCCATCGATGAACGCCTGGGGCGTGCAGCTTTTCAGCAATTGACGCATACGCGACTGCTCGGGGCTGGCCAGGTCGAGGAAGCGCTCCAGCACGGCACGCACCAGGGCCAAGCCCTGCGCCACCGGCACGGCGCCCAGCACTTGCCCATCGACCAGGCTGCCCGCCAGGCCAAACGCCAACCAGGTGCGATGCTCCAGGCGCACGGCCGACAGCCACAGGTCGTGTGGATGCTCAAGCATGGCCAGGCCCTCGCCGCCATCGAGCTGCACGGCGAACTTGGCGGAGAGCTGATGCAGGCGCGGGGTGCTTTCCAGCATCTGGAGGATCTCCAGCGCCAAGGGCCGCACATCCAGCAACATTGCCGGGTCATGCCCGGCCAGAGGGCTGAGCATGACGTTGCGCACATCGTCGCCAGCGGCCTCGCGCGGGCCGAGCCCGGCAGCCAGCAGGCTGTCGATCAAGCCGCTCGGATCGCGGCCAATGCCGCGAATCTGCAGGTTGCCCCGGTTGGTCGCCTCGATCACACCACCGGCATAACGCTCGGCTGCCGCCGCAACGGCTTCGGCCTGGTCGGCCAGCAGCAGGCCACCGGGCAACTTGATCCGGCAGATTCCACCGTCAAGGGCACTGACGATGCGCCACAACCCCGGACAAGCCGAGGGACGGGGTGAAACTTCGGGGGCGTTGGGCTGCTTCAATGGGGCGTCCGGCAATCTGCGAAAATGCGCTTGAGTGTAGAAGGCGCGGTATTATGCCTGCTTTGTCCGGCGGCATGAAAAGCCGGTGGTCTTGTGACGTGGTTTGGGGTCGGTGCACAACCCCGAAAATAGTGAAGAGGAACCCATGGCCCCCTGGCTGACAGTAGTAGGTATCGGCGAAGACGGATTCAGCGGTCTGGGCAAGCACGCCCGGCGCGCCCTGCTGAGCGCTTCGCGGATCATCGGCAGCCCGCGCCAGTTGGCCCTGCTGCCACGCTGCGTGCCTGGCGAGCGCCAGCCATGGCCTGCCCCCTTCTCCCTGGCCCCGGTCCTGGCCCTGCGCGGCGAGCCGGTGTGCGTGCTGGCCAGCGGCGACCCCATGTTCTACGGCGTCGGCGCCAGCCTGGCGCGACAGCTCCCCGCCGACGAGATGCAGGTGCTATCGATGCCCTCGTCCTGTGCCCTGGCCGCCGCCCGCCTCGGCTGGCCATTGCAGGAGGTGCAGGTGGTGTCGGTCGTCGGCCGGCCCCTGGCAACGCTGAACGCTCATCTGCACAGCGGTGTGCGCCTGCTGGTCCTGAGCAATGACGGCAGCAGCCCCGGTGCCATCGCTGCTTTGCTGCGCGAGCGGGGTTTCGGCCCCAGCCGCGTGCAAGTCTTCGAGCATCTGGGTGGCGTCGAGGAACGTCGCTTGTCAGCGACGGCCGAAGACTGGCCTGATGCACAGGTTGCCGCACTCAACCTGGTCGCCATCGAGTGCATCGCGACCCCGCATGCGTTGCGCCTGCCTCGGGTCGCCGGGCTGCCCGACGGGGCTTTTCGCCATGACGGCCAACTGACCAAACGCGATGTCCGCGCCATCACCCTGGCCCGCCTGGCACCGCAGCCGGGCGAGCTGCTGTGGGACGTGGGCGCGGGGTGCGGCTCGATTGGCATCGAGTGGATGCGCGCGCATCCTGCCTGTCGGGCACTGGCCATCGAAGCCGACGAAGGGCGGCAAGGCTTCATCGAACATAACCGCGACGCGCTGGGCGTGCCTGGGCTGCAGTTGATCCGTGGCAAGGCACCCGACGCCCTGCAGGCACTGGAGCGCCCCGACGCGATCTTCATCGGCGGCGGCGTCACCCGTGAGGGCGTATTGCCGCTGTGCTGGGAGCGTCTGCGGCCTGGTGGGCGCTTGGTCGCCAACGCCGTGACCCTGCAAAGCGAGTTGGCCCTGGCCCACTTCCGCGAACAGCACGGTGGCGAACTGACGCGTATCCACATCGCCCAGGCGCAACCTCTGGGCCGCTTCGACACCTGGCGCCAAGCCCTGCCAATCACCCTGCTCGACGTGGTGAAGCCTGCCGATGCGTGAAGAAACCCAAGAACAACCAGCCCCCCTGCGCAGCGGCCTGACCACCGGCAGCTGCGCCACGGCCACCAGCCTGGCGGCGGCGCGCCTGTTGCTGACCGGTGAGTGCCATGATGCGGTGAGCATTACCTTGCCCAAGGGCAAAGTGGTGCAGATGCGCCTGGAGTTTTGCCGGCGCAATGACCAAGGCGCTGAAGCCGGTACCCTGAAGGATGCAGGCGACGATCCGGACGTCACCCATGGGGCGTTGCTCTACACCCAGGTGCGTTTACTGGCGGAGCCAGGCATCCGCTTCGTCGCGGGTAAAGGCGTCGGCACGGTCACGCGACCTGGGCTGGTACTGGCGGTAGGCGAACCTGCGATCAACCCGGTGCCGCGGCGCATGATCAGCGAGCACCTGCAACAACTTGCCAGCGACTGTGCCTACGCTGGGGGCTTCGAGGTCACGGTCAACGTGCGCAACGGCGAACAGCTGGCGCTCAAGACCATGAACCCACGGCTGGGCATCCTGGGGGGCTTGTCGATTCTCGGCACCAGCGGCATCGTCCGGCCGTTTTCGTGCTCCGCCTACATCGCCTCGATTCACCAAGGCATCGACGTCGCCCATACCAACGGATACACCCACATCGCCGCCTGCACCGGCAATGCCAGCGAGGACACCATACGCCGCGTCTACGGCCTGCCGGAAATCGCCTTGATCGAGATGGGCGACTTCGTCGGCGCGGTGCTCAAGCACCTGCGCAAAGTGCCGGTAGCCCAGGTGACCTTGTGTGGCGGCTTCGGCAAGATCAGCAAGCTGGCGGCCGGGCATATGGACCTGCACAGCCGCCATTCGAGCATCGACCTGCCGCAACTGGCCGGCTGGGCGGCGGACATCGGTGCCGACCCGGCACTGCAAACCGCCATCGTCGCCGCCAACACCAGCCAGCAGGCGCTGGCCCTGGCCCATGCCCAAGGCATAGCCCTGGGTGATGCAGTGTGTGACCACGCCCTGGCCTTTGCCCGCAGCGTGGTGCCCGCGCAGGTGCGAATGGAAGTGATCGCCATCGACCGGCAAGGCGGCATCGTAGGCCGCGCGGGTACCTTATGAGCGGACGCATCCTGCTGCTCGGTGGCGTCACCGAGGCCCTGGCCATCGCCCGTCGACTGGGCCCCGAGCACGTCTACAGCTTGGCCGGTATAGGCCGTGTGCCCCAGGACCTGACTTGCCAGGTGCGCGTCGGCGGCTTCGGGGGAGCCGAGGGACTGGCGCGCTACCTGCGCGAAGCAGGCATTACCCTGCTGATCGACGCCACCCATCCCTATGCCGCACAGATCAGCCAGAACGCGGCAAGCGCCGCCCGCGCCACCAGCACCCCGTGCTGGGCCCTGCGCCGCCCGGCCTGGCAGCCTCAGCCTGGCGATGACTGGCGCGAGGTGGAAAACTGGGCGGACCTGATCCAGGCTCTCGCCCCTTTCCGCCGCCCGCTGTTCACCTTGGGCCGCGAGCCCTTGCAACATCTGGAGGAGATACCGGCTGGCCAGTTCTGGACACTCCGCGCCCTAGAGGCCTGCCCAGGCAATGCGCGCTGCGAGGTGATCGGCGCACGCGGGCCGTTCGACATCGCCGGTGAGCGAGCGTTGTTCGATCGTCGGGACATCGATGTATTGGTCAGCAAGAACAGCGGCAGCGTGGCCACCGAGCCAAAGCTGGAAGTGGCGCGGGAACGGGGGGTGCCGGTACTGGTCCTGAAACGCCCGCCGTTGCCGAAGGCAGAGCGCGAATTCCACTCGGCAAGCACGCTGCTTGAGGCATTGGGCTTGCCAAGCACCGACCGCGCGGCGGATCTGCCGAAGCGAGGCCAGCCGGAAAGCCAGGTGGGCGAAGACTTTCAGCGTTAGCTGTGCGGCGTCGAAGCTGGATTCGGTCAGCGGATCGAAGCGAAGCGTCCAGGGGTACTGCGTCACTTCACCGCACCCCGCCATTTTTACCTATACTCCGCCGTACAATAGCCACCACGATTCCTGACCGGATCTCTCCATGCCCCCACGTCGGCACATCGCCTGGATAGCCTGCCTTGCAGTGCTGTTCAACCTGCTGGCCATGCCGCTGTCCTCTGCTGCGCCCAAGGGCCCTGCTGAGCAGCTGCTGTGGGGGGCTTTCTGTTCCAGCATGGCGGGCAAGGCCAAGGTCGATGTCCAGGCCCTGGCCAAGATCGACCTGGGTACGCAAAGCGACGACCACTCCAACATGCAGCACTGCTGGTGCTGTTCGGGCGCCGCGCCCTTGCTTGCCCTGCCGGGCTATCCGCCGCAATTGCACAATCCGCCCACCGTGCTTGCCGGGCTCGCGCCTCAGCTTGCCGCGTACCAACCTACGCCCCGCCAGCTTTGGCCCGCGCTCAACCCCCGAGCCTCTCCCCTGGTCTGAGTTCATCACGCTTTCGCTTCGAACCCGATCAGAACGGAGACATGCCCATGCTCGAACGCACCCTCATGCTGGCTGCCCTGCTGCTGCCTGGCACCTACGCCAATGCCCACGAGTACACCGTAGGCGACCTGCACATCGCCCACCCCTGGTCGCTGGCGCTACCGCCGAACGCCCCCAACGTCGCGGCCTATTTCGTCGTCCACAACAATGGCAAGGCCGACGATCGCCTGCTCGGCGTCGACAGCCCGATCAGCGATGATGCGCAACTCCACGAGCACGCCCAGACCAGCGGCGGCACCATGAAGATGCAGCAGGTGCCAAGCGTAACGGTACCTGCGGGCAAGGACCTGACCTTCGCCCCTGGCGCCTACCACGTGATGCTGATGCAACCGAAAGAACGCAGCCTGCTCAGCGACGGCAAGCGCTTTCCATTGACCCTGCACTTCGAGAAGGCCGGCGACATCACCGTCGATGTGGCCGTGCAGAAGCAGCCACCGACGGACCAGCCGCAGGCCCACGAACACGCGCACTGACGCCAGCTGACAGGCGCTCGCCACCATGAGCCTGCCACGTAACAGCCTCAGCCGTACCACCCGCCCTGAACGCAGGCGCGTCGGTGGCGGTTGGCTGAGCCTGTTCGCCATGTGGATGATCTTCATCGGCCCGCTGATTTCCCAGTCGATGCCGATGGATCACCACGCCAGCATGAGCATGCCAATGGACATGCCGATGGCGGCTGCCCATCAGCATGGCGGCGATACACATCACGGCATGGGCAACGATGGCCAGTTGCATGTGATGTGGGAAAAATGTGGCTATTGCAGCCTGCTGTTCAACTGCCCCGCCCTGCCGCAAACCCTTAGCCCACTCAGCGTAGCCAGCACAGCGCCCTCCACCTTCATCCTTGCACCCACGCGCCAGGGCCATGCCCGGCAGGCCGTGTTCCCCGGCGCACGCAGCCGCGCGCCGCCCCTTTCGATCAGCGTCTGAACCCCCGATATCGCCCGGAGCCAGGAGGCTTCGCGCTTACTCATGACTGATCGACTGGAATCATTATGTCCGGCTGCACCCCTGTATTCGCTCCCGCCGTCTGCGGGACCCTCGCCGCACTGTGCGGCTCGCTGCTCGCCCCCATGGCCTTGGCCGCCGATACCGGCCATGAAGGCCATGAAGCGGAACTGAGCCCGACGGTGATCACCGCCGTAGCGCCAAGCTCGCCGCTGACCGTCGTCACCCATCCGAAAGACCCTCGCCAACCGGTGCCGGCCAGCGATGGTGCCGACTACCTCAAGACCATTCCCGGCTTCTCGGCGATCCGCGCCGGCGGCACCAATGGCGACCCCGTACTGCGCGGCATGTTCGGCTCACGCCTGAACATCCTCACCAACGGCGGCGTGATGCTCGGCGCTTGCCCCAACCGGATGGACGCGCCGACCTCCTACATTTCGCCGGAAACCTACGACCGCCTCACCGTCATCAAAGGCCCGCAAAGCGTGATCTGGGGCCCCGGGGGCTCGGCTGGCACCATTCTCTTCGAACGCGATCCGGAACGCTTCGGCACCATCGGCAGCCGCGTCAACGCCAGCCTACTGGCCGGCTCCAACGGCCGCTTCGATAAGGTCCTCGACGCCGCGGCTGGCAACAGTCTCGGTTACGCTCGCTTCGTCGGTAACCAGTCACGCTCGGACGACTACAAGGACGGCAATGGCGACACCGTGCCGTCTCGCTGGGACAAATGGAACGGCGATGTGACCCTTGGCTGGACGCCAGATCAGGACACCCTGCTGGAGCTTACCGCCGGCAAGGGCGACGGCGAGGCACGCTACGCCGGGCGGGGCATGGATGGTTCGCAGTTCAAGCGCGAGAGCCTAGGCCTGCGCTTCGAGAAATCCAACCTGGGCGAGGTGCTCGACAAAATCGAGGCGCAGGTCTACTACAACTACGCCGACCATGTGATGGACAACTACAGCCTGCGTACTCCGTCAGGCACCGGCATGATGGCCGGGCCGATGGCCGCCGCTGTCGAACGCCGCACGCTGGGGGCACGGATCAAGGCCACCTGGCGCTGGGCCGATGTGCAACTGATCAGCGGCATCGACGCGCAGACCAACGAGCACCGCGCGCGCAGCGCAATGGGCGTGGACACCTACAAGGACAAACCCTGGGACAAGGACGCCGACTTCCACAACTATGGCGCCTTCGGCGAACTCACCTGGTACGCCACCGGCGAAGACCGCCTGGTCACCGGCCTGCGCCTGGACCGTGCCTCAGCCAGGGACTTTCGCGAGGACAGCGCCACCCAGGGCAACACCCGTGCCGACACCCTTCCCAGCGGCTTCGTTCGCTACGAGCACGACCTGGCGGCGTTGCCAGCCACCACCTACATCGGCCTCGGCCATGCCCAGCGCTTCCCCGATTATTGGGAGCTGTTCTCCCCGGACCAGGGCCCAACCGGCTCGACCAATGCCTTCGACAGCATCAAGCCTGAGAAAACCACCCAGCTCGACGTTGGCATCCAGTACCGCGACGAGCGCCTGGAAGCCTGGGCCTCGGGATATATCGGGCAGGTACGCGACTACATCCTGTTCGACTATCGCACCGGCATGATGGGCATGAGCAGTACCCAGGCACAGAACATCGACGCCCGCATCATGGGCGGCGAACTGGGGGCGGCCTACAAGCTGACCGAAAACTGGAAGGCCGACGCCACCCTGGCCTACGCCTGGGGCAAGAACAGCAGCGACGGCAAGGCACTGCCGCAAATGCCACCGCTGGAGAGCCGCCTGGGCCTGACCTACAGCCGCGACACCTGGAGCGTCGGCGCCCTCTGGCGCCTGGTCGCCGAACAGAACCGTATCGCCGAGAACCAGGGCAACGTGGTGGGCAAGGACTATCAGAAAAGCGCGGGCTTCGGCGTGTTCTCGCTCAACGGCGCCTACAAGGTGAGCCACAACCTCAAGCTCAGCGCGGGGGTCGACAACCTGTTCGACAAGGCCTACGCCGAGCACCTGAACCTGGCAGGGAATGCCGGGTTCGGCTACCCGGCCAGTGATCCACAGCCGGTGAACGAGCCAGGCAGGACCTTCTGGACCAAGGTCGATTTCAGCTTCTGACAATAACAACGGGCGCGGCTTCGGGCGCGCCCATCAGCAGGTCAAGACAGGAGGCTCCCATGAGCGGAACACGCATTTCTTTCTACAACCTGGCCTGGCGTTGGCATTTCTATGCGGGGCTGTTCGTCGCGCCCTTCATGATCCTGTTGGCGATCACCGGGATCATCTACCTGTTCAAGCCACAGCTCGATCCTTTGATGTACCGCGACCTGATGGTGGTCGAAGCCGGTACGCAGCGACAGGGTGCCGACACCCTGTTGGCTGAAGTGCGCCAGGCCTATCCACAGGGGCACGTGGGCCAGTACCTGCCGCCCGTCGATGCCGAGCGCAGTGCGCAGTTCGTGGTGCACGAGGGCGCTCGCGAGCTCAACGTCTTCGTTGACCCCTATACCGGCAAGATCCTCGGCGACCAGGACGCCAAGCAGAACCTGCAGGCTATCGCCCGGGCCCTGCACGGCGAGCTGATGGTCGGCACGGTCGGCGACAGGCTGGTCGAGCTGGCTGCCGGCTGGGGTATCGTGCTGGTGGTGTCTGGCCTGTACCTGTGGTGGCCGCGAGGGCGCAGCGGTGGCGGCGTGTTGTGGCCCAGGCTGTCTGCCCGTGGCCGCGTGTTGTGGCGCGACCTGCACGCAGTAAGCGGCTTCTGGGGCTCGGCGCTGTTGCTGATGATGCTGCTCAGCGGCATGACCTGGACCGGGCTGTGGGGCAAGCAGTACGCCGATCTGTGGAACCGCTTCCCGGCGGCCATGTGGAACGACGTGCCCAAGTCGGACCAGCAAGCGCGTGAACTCAACAGCGCCCATCGCCAGACCGTGCCCTGGGCCATGGAGAACACCCCAATGCCACAATCCGGTGCCCATGCCGAACATGCTGGGCATCACATGATGTCCAACGCGCCAGCGGCGCCCCAAGTGAGCGTGCAGCAGGTCGAGGACATCGCCACCGCCCGCCAGGTCGAACCCGGCTACAGCATCACGCTACCGACCACGGCCGAAGGCGTATTCACCGTCTCGGTGTTCGCCGACGATCCGCGCAACGATGCCACCCTGCACGTGGATCAGTACAGCGGCAAGGTTCTGGCCGACGTGCGCTGGCACGACTACAGCCCGGTGGCCAAGACCACCGAACTGGGTGTGATGCTGCATGAAGGCAAGATGTTCGGGGCACTGAACCAGATCATCATCCTGCTGGTGTGCCTGATGATTCTGCTGGGTTCGGTCAGCGGCCTGGTGATGTGGTGGAAGCGCCGGCCAGCAGGTGGCCTGGGCGTGCCGCCGCTGCGCCATGACCTGCCGCGCTGGAAGACGGCGGTGGCAGTGATGCTGGTGCTCGGGGTGATGTTCCCGCTGGTGGGAGTGTCGATGGTCGTGATGTGGGGGGTGGACAGCCTGGTGCTGCGGCGCCACCGGGCGTTGGCCAATGCCTGAATCTCGATAGGTGCCGGCCCATTAGCGGGTTTTACCGCGAAAGGGCCGCCGCGGGACACAGGCTGCCACCCAAAAAACGAGTCGATCTGTCACGCACACATCTGGAACGAGCGTGTTAGCCTAGCCGGCTACCTCTGAAAAGAAGACCGACTCTCGATGGAATGCAGCCCATGACCCGGACCTCATCTCCTCCTGCTGAAGATCAGCACCTGCAACGCAACCTCACCAACCGCCACATCCAACTGATCGCCATTGGCGGCGCGATCGGCACCGGCCTGTTCATGGGCTCGGGCAAGACCATCAGCCTGGCAGGCCCTTCGATCATCTTCGTCTACATGATCATCGGCTTCATGCTGTTCTTCGTCATGCGCGCCATGGGCGAGCTGCTGCTGTCGAACCTCAACTACAAGTCGTTCATCGACTTCTCTGCCGACCTGCTCGGCCCATGGGCGGGCTACTTCACGGGTTGGACCTACTGGTTCTGCTGGGTAGTCACCGGCATTGCCGACGTGGTCGCCATCGCCGCATACACCCAGTTCTGGTTCCCCGAACTGCCGCAGTGGATACCCGCGCTGACCTGCGTGGCGGTGCTGCTGTCGCTGAACCTGGTGACCGTGAAAATGTTCGGTGAACTCGAGTTCTGGTTCGCCCTGATCAAGATCGTCGCCATCCTCGGCCTGGTCGCCACCGGCCTGTACATGGTCGTGACCGGTTTCAACGCACCTAGCGGCCATACCGCGCAACTGGCCAATCTGTGGAACGACGGCGGCATGTTCCCCAATGGCCTGATGGGCTTCTTCGCAGGCTTCCAGATTGCCGTGTTCGCCTTCGTCGGCATCGAGCTGGTCGGTACCACCGCTGCTGAAGCGAAGAACCCAGAGCGCACCCTGCCACGGGCGATCAACTCGATCCCGGTGCGGATCATCGTGTTCTATGTCCTGGCGCTGGTCGCGATCATGGCCGTGACCCCATGGCGCGAGGTGGTGCCGGGCAAGAGCCCGTTCGTCGAGCTGTTCGTGCTGGCGGGTTTGCCGGCGGCGGCAAGCATCATCAACTTCGTGGTGCTGACCTCGGCAGCGTCGTCCGCCAACAGCGGCGTGTTCTCCACCAGCCGCATGCTCTATGGCCTGTCCCAGGAAGGCGATGCACCCAAGGCATTCGAGAAATTGTCGAGCCGCTCGGTGCCGGCCAACGGCCTGTACTTCTCCTGCACCTGCCTGCTGCTCGGGGCAGTGTTGATCTACCTGGTACCCAACGTGATCGAGGCATTCACCCTGGTGACCACCGTGTCGGCGGTGCTGTTCATGTTCGTGTGGACGCTGATCCTGCTGTCATACCTGAAGTACCGCAAGCACCGCGCGGCGCTGCACCAGGCTTCGATCTACAAGATGCCTGGCGGTCGTTTCATGTGCTACGTCTGCCTGGCGTTCTTCGCGTTCATCCTGGTGCTGCTGAGCCTGGAAGCGGACACCCGCTCTGCGCTGGTGGTGACGCCGATCTGGTTCCTGCTGCTGGCGGTGACCTATCAGTTCGTACGCAGCAAGCGGCATCCGCGTGCAGCCGTGAGTGAAGCGTCCAACAGCTGATACAACCCTTGGGGCTGCTACGCGGCCCCAATCCTGTGCACGCCAAAAGCGCAGGCACCAAATCGGATCCACTTCACGCCCTAATACCTCGCACAACCCCTCTATTGTGCACCTTCTGCCACTAGGCACACCCCTTGCAAAGCCCCTCCCCGCTTGCCCAACACCATAAAAAACTCAGCGGAGAGAGCACATGAAGCGTCGCAGTCTGATCAAGGCCTTTACCCTCAGCGCATCGCTCGCGGCGATGGGCCTGAGCTGGAGCATCCAGGCCGCCGAAACCATCAAGGTCGGCATCCTGCATTCTTTGTCCGGGACCATGGCGATTTCCGAGACATCGCTCAAGGACATGGCGCTGATGACCATCGACGAGATCAACGCCAAGGGCGGGGTCAACGGCAAGATGCTCGAGCCGGTGGTGGTCGACCCGGCCTCCAACTGGCCGCTGTTCGCCGAAAAGAGCCGCCAACTGCTGACCCAGGACAAGGTCGCCGTGGTGTTTGGCTGCTGGACTTCGGTGTCGCGCAAGTCTGTGCTGCCGGTGTTCGAGGAGCTCAATGGCCTGCTGTTCTACCCGGTGCAGTACGAGGGTGAAGAGATGTCGCCCAACGTGTTCTACACTGGCGCCGCGCCGAACCAGCAGGCCATCCCGGCCGTGGAATACCTGATGAGCGAGGACGGCGGCAGCGCCAAGCGCTTCTTCCTGCTGGGTACCGACTATGTCTACCCACGTACCACCAACAAGATCCTGCGCGCCTTCCTGCACAGCAAGGGCGTGGCGGACAAAGACATCGAAGAGGTCTACACGCCGTTCGGCCACAGCGACTACCAGACCATCGTCGCCAACATCAAGAAGTTCTCCGCCGGTGGCAAGACTGCGGTCATTTCCACCGTCAACGGCGACTCCAACGTGCCGTTCTACAAGGAACTGGCCAACCAGGGCCTGAAGGCCACCGACGTGCCGGTGGTGGCCTTCTCGGTGGGTGAGGAAGAGCTGCGCGGTATCGACACCAAGCCACTGGTGGGCCACCTGGCCGCGTGGAACTACTTCGAGTCGGTGGATAACCCAGTCAACCAGAAGTTCGTCGCCGACTGGAAAGCCTATGCCAAGGCCAAGAACCTGCCAGGCGCCGACAAGGCAGTGACAAACGACCCGATGGAGGCCACTTACGTGGGCATCCACATGTGGGCACAGGCTGCCGAGAAGGCCAAGTCGACCGATGTCGACAAGGTCCGCGAAGCCCTGGCCGGGCAGACCTTCAAGGCACCGTCGGGCTTCACCCTGACCATGGACAAGACCAACCACCACCTGCACAAGCCCGTGATGATCGGCGAGATCCAGGATGACGGGCAATTCAGCGTGGTGTGGGAAACCGAGCAGCCGCTGCGTGCACAGCCGTGGAGCCCGTTCATTCCGGGCAATGAGAAGCGGCCGGACTACGCGGTGAAAGGTAACTGAGTGCATTGGGGCCGCTTTGCGGCCCATTCGCGGGTAACCCAGCGTCCACAGAGACCGCACCCTATTCAAACTGTGCAGCGTACCTGTGGGAGCGGGTTGACCCGCGAAGAATCCACCGCCGATTTCCAGGATTACCCGCATGCTCAGACTGCTGCTCACCCTGCTCCTGCTGATGCCCTTGGCAACCCAGGCCAACGAGGGCGAATTCTTCCTCACCGCCAAGCCCGCCGAGCAGGCTCGCCTGCTCGAAGGCTGGGCGGCGCAACCCGATGCCGCGCGTCTTGCGCTGCTGGAAAACCTTCGTCAGGGCCGCATCGCCGAAGGTGATAGCCGCAAAGTCCGCCTCAACAACCGCCTGCGCGGGCTGATCGACAACGCCCTGGCCAGCCACCAACTGCTGAGCGACAACCGCGACACGCGTCTGACCGCCGCCCAGCAACTGCAGAAAAGCGCACAACCGGCGCAAATGGCCTTTCTCGACCGGCGCTTCGCCAGCGAGCAGGACGCCGCCGTGCATGCCGCGCTCGGCCTGGCACTGGCCAACCTGCAATTAGGCGCCAGCGAACCGGCCGTGCGCCTGGCAGCCGTGCGCCTGCTCGGCGAAACCGGCGACCCCCTGGCCCGTACCCGGCTGGAAGCGCTGTTGCAACCTGACGCCGAACGCGACCCCGGCGTGCGTACCGCGGCCGAAACCAGCCTGGCCCAGGTCAAACGCAAGCTGCTGGCAGGCGAATTGCTCGGCCAGGCCTTCAGCGGGCTGTCCCTGGGCTCGATCCTGCTGCTGGCCGCCCTGGGCCTGGCGATCACCTTCGGCCTGCTCGGGGTGATCAACATGGCCCACGGCGAGATGTTGATGCTGGGCGCCTACAGCACCTACATGGTCCAGGTGCTGCTGCAACGCTATGCACCGGGCGCCATCGAGTTCTATCCACTGATCGCTTTGCCTGTGGCCTTCGCTGTCAGCGCCGGGGTCGGCATGGCGCTGGAACGTACCGTCATCCGCCACCTCTACGGCCGGCCGCTGGAAACCCTGTTGGCGACCTGGGGCATCAGCCTGATCCTGATCCAGGCCATTCGTCTGATCTTCGGCGCGCAGAACGTCGAAGTGAGCAACCCGGCATGGTTGTCCGGTGGCATCCAGGTGCTGCCTAACCTGGTGCTGCCATACAACCGCCTGGTGATCATCGGCTTCGCCCTGGCGGTGGTACTGCTCACCTGGCTGCTGCTCAACCGCACCCGACTGGGCCTGAACGTGCGTGCCGTGACCCAGAACCGCAACATGGCGGCCTGCTGCGGCGTTTCCACCGGGCGCGTCGACATGCTCGCCTTCGGCCTCGGCTCTGGTATTGCGGGGCTCGGCGGCGTGGCCTTGAGCCAGGTCGGCAACGTTGGCCCGGACCTGGGCCAGAGCTACATCATCGATTCGTTCCTGGTGGTGGTGCTCGGCGGTGTCGGCCAGCTCGCCGGCAGCCTCTGGGCAGCCTTTGGCCTGGGCATCGCCAACAAGCTGCTGGAGCCGCAGATTGGCGCGGTACTCGGCAAGATCCTCATCCTTGCGTTGATCATTCTGTTCATCCAGAAACGCCCGCAAGGCCTGTTCGCCCTCAAGGGACGGGTAATCGACTGATGAACCAGCCTCTGCTTGTTACCGCTTCGCAAAAGGCCGGGCCACGCCTGACCCTGGCCATCGGTGCCCTCGTCGTGCTGGTGCTGGTGGCCCTGCCACTGCTGTCACTGCTGCCGGCGGACAACGCCCTGCAGGTCTCGGCCTACACACTGACGCTGGTCGGCAAGATCCTCTGCTATGCCATCGTCGCGCTGGCACTGGACCTGGTGTGGGGGTATGCCGGCTTGCTGTCCCTTGGTCATGGCCTGTTCTTCGCCCTGGGGGGCTACGCCATGGGCATGTACCTGATGCGCCAGGCCGCTGGCGACGGCTTGCCTGGGTTCATGACATTCCTGTCGTGGAACGAGCTGCCCTGGTACTGGGCTGGAACCCAGCACTTCGCCTGGGCGCTATGCCTGGTAGTGCTGGCACCTGGGCTGCTGGCGCTGGTGTTCGGTTTCTTCGCCTTCCGTTCGCGGATCAAGGGCGTGTATTTTTCGATCATGACCCAAGCGCTGACCTTCGCCGGCATGCTGCTGTTCTTCCGCAACGAGACGGGCTTCGGTGGCAACAACGGGTTCACCAGCTTCCGCACCATCCTGGGCTTCGACATCGCCGCCCAGGGCACCCGGGCGGTTCTGTTCCTGCTGACGGTCGGCCTGCTGCTGGCGAGCCTGTACCTGTGCTGGCGTCTGACCCAGAGCAAGTTCGGACGCTTGCTCACCGCCGTGCGCGATGCCGAGAACCGCCTGATGTTCTGCGGTTACGACCCGCGCGGGTTCAAGCTGCTGGTGTGGGTGCTCAGCGCGGTTCTATGCGGCCTGGCCGGCGCCTTGTACGTGCCCCAGGTAGGCATCATCAACCCCAGCGAGATGTCGCCGACCAACTCCATCGAAGCCGCGGTATGGGTCGCCCTGGGTGGCCGTGGCACGCTGATCGGCCCGTTGCTCGGCGCCGGCCTGGTCAATGGCATGAAGAGCTGGTTCACCGTGGCATTCCCGGAATTCTGGCTGTTCTTCCTCGGCGCGCTGTTCATCCTCGTCACCCTTTACCTGCCCAAGGGGGTGGTCGGCCTGTTGAAAAAAAGGAGCCAGCCATGAAAGGCGTCCCCCCTGTGCATCCGGAGTTCATGCTCGAACCGGTTTTCGACAACCTCGGCCCCAGCCGTGACGCCATCGGCCTGGGCCAGCGTCGCAAGGCCGGCCTGGATACCCGCCACGGCACGGTGCTGAGCCTGGAAGACATCAGCGTGAGCTTCGATGGCTTCAAGGCCCTCAACGCGCTGAACCTCTACATCGGCGTCGGCGAGTTGCGGTGCATCATCGGCCCCAACGGGGCGGGCAAGACCACGATGATGGACGTGATCACCGGCAAGACCCGTCCGGACACCGGCAGTGCCTACTTCGGCGACACCCTCGACCTGACCCGCATGAGCGAGTACCAGATCGCCCAGGCCGGGATCGGCCGCAAGTTCCAAAAGCCGACGGTGTTCGAGGCGCTGACGGTGTTCGAGAACCTGGAGCTGGCGCTCAAGACCGACAAATCGGTCTGGGCCAGCCTCGCGGCGCGCTTGAGCGGCGAACAGCGCCAGCGCATCGAAGAGGTGCTCAGCACCTTGCGCCTGCTGCCCTTGGCTCAGCGCCAGGCGGGGTTGCTGTCCCATGGCCAGAAGCAGTTCCTGGAGATCGGCATGCTGCTGGTGCAGGAGCCGCAATTGCTGTTGCTGGACGAGCCGGTGGCCGGCATGACCGATGCCGAGACCGAGTTCACCGCCGAACTGTTCAAGGGTCTGGCCGGCAAGCACTCGCTAATGGTGGTGGAACATGACATGGGGTTTGTCGGCAGCATTGCCGACCATGTGACGGTGTTGCACCAGGGCAGTGTGCTGGCGGAGGGATCGCTGGAGCAGGTGCAGGCCAATGAGCGGGTGGTCGAGGTGTATCTGGGCCGATGATTCTCCGGTGGCTGTGCCAGCCTCTTCGTGGTTTACCCGCAAAGCGGCTGGCATGAGCACTGCAACCATTTCAGGAATTCTCACATGCTGAAAATCGACTCCCTGCACCAGTTCTACGGCGGCAGCCACATCCTCCGAGGCTTGTCCTTCGAGGCCAAGGTCGGCGAGGTCACCTGCCTGCTCGGGCGCAACGGCGTGGGCAAGACCACCCTGTTGCGCTGCTTGATGGGGCTGGTGCCAGCCCGCGAAGGCAGCATCGAATGGGAAGGCAAGGCCATCACCACGCTCAAGCCCCAGCAACGGGTGCATGCCGGTATCGCCTATGTGCCCCAAGGCCGCGAGATTTTTCCGCGCCTGACCGTCGAGGAGAACCTGCTGATGGGCCTGTCGCGCTTCCCGGCCCGCGAAGCCCGTGAAGTGCCCGCGTTCATCTACGAGCTGTTCCCAGTGCTCGAACAGATGAAACAACGGCGGGGGGGCGATCTCTCCGGCGGCCAGCAGCAACAGCTGGCCATCGGCCGCGCGCTGGCCAGCCGCCCACGCCTGCTGATCCTCGACGAGCCCACCGAAGGCATCCAGCCCTCGGTGATCAAAGAGATCGGCGCAGTGATCCGGCGCCTGGCAGCGCGCGGCGACATGGCCATCTTGCTGGTGGAACAGTTCTACGACTTCGCCGAGGCGCTGGCGGACCAGTACCTGGTCATGGCCCGTGGTGAGATCGTGCAACGGGGTCGTGGCGAAAACATGCAGGCAGAAGGTGTGCGCGGGCTGGTAACCATTTAATCTGCAGCCATCGATCCTGCGAGACGCTGTCATGAGTTACGAAATCCGCGACGCCCTGCCCGCCGATGTGCCGGGCATCCTCGACATCTACAACGACGCGGTGCGCAACACCACGGCCATCTGGAACGAAACACCGGTCGACCTGGCCAACCGCCAGGCCTGGTTCGAAGCCCGGGCGCAACAGGGGTATCCGATCCTGGTGGCCGTGGATGACAGCGGTGTACTGGGTTATTCCTCGTTCGGTGACTGGCGGCCATTCGAGGGCTTTCGCCATACCGTGGAGCACTCGGTGTACATCCGCGACGATCAGCGTGGCAAAGGACTCGGGCCGCAGCTGATGAGTGCGCTGGTCGAGCGTGCCCGGGGTTGTGGCAAGCATGTGATGGTGGCGGCCATCGAGAGCGGCAATGCGGCGTCGGTGCGCCTGCATGAACGGCTGGGGTTCGTGGTGACCGGGCAAATGCCGCAGGTTGGAGTGAAGTTCGGGCGCTGGCTGGACCTGACCTTCATGCAGTTGCTGCTGACCCCAGGAGCTGAACCACGCTGAAGCGCCTTCCCCTGTGCAAACGGCCTTGCGTCGCGAAAGGGCTGCAAAGCAGCCCCTGCAACCTTGAGGCTGGGCCAGAAATCGGCCGTTACGGCCTAGAGTTGGGTAAACCTGCCCAGGCGCTGCCTCAACATACTGTTCTCACTGCGCAACTGCTGCACCTCCTGCAGTAGTTCCAGCGCCAGGGCCACGCCTTCCCATTCCAGATCCAGCTCCTGGTGCAGCTTGACCGCGCGCCTGGCCAACAGCGGCGCCTGGTCGTCGAACAGCCAGTCTTCCGGCGTTCGCCCCTTTGGTTCAACGATGCCGTGCTCGACGATCTCGATCACGTAATCCTTCGTGATGTTGGCTTCCTGGCACAGGGTGCGCATATCCAGTTGAACGATCAGGGTGCTGCTCATGATCACTTACTCCATTGAGCCCTCGGATTGAACGCTGCCTTCTCGGAAAGCTTGGTCCACAGTTCGCGGGCAGCCTCATTGGATGTGGTCGGCATGACCACCTTGAGCTGCGCGTAAAGGTTGCCGCGCTCGCCCTGTTTGTTCACCAGCCCCATGCCCTTTACGCGCAGGCGCTGGCCGCTCTGGCTATCGGGGCGGATGGTCAGGTTGATCTTGCCCTCCAGGGTCGGCACCTCCACCTTGGTGCCCAGGGCTGCCTCCCACGGTGCCAGCGGCACAGTGACGATCAGGTCATGACCTTCGACATCGAACAGTGGGTGCGGTGCCATGCGAATGGTCAGGAACAGGTCGCCATTGGCCCCGCCACCGCTGCCCGGCGCACCCTGGCCTTTGAGGCGAATGCGCTCGCCGTCGGTCACCCCGGCGGGAATCTTCACGTTCAGGGTCTTGGTGGTGAACCCAGTGCGCTGGCCTGCACCATTGGTTTGCGGCACCTGGAAGCTGATCTGCTTGGATTCCTTGCTCAGGGTCTCCTCGAGGAAGATCGCCAGTTCCAGTTCCACGTCCTGCCCTCGCCTACCCGCACTGCGCTGTTGACCACGGCCACCGAAGGGGTTGCCGCCACGGGCGCCGAAGATCGAGCTGAAGAAGTCGGAGAAATCGCCGCCTTCGAAACCGCCACCACCCCCCCGGCTTTCCCAGCCTGGGGGCGCCTGGAACGGTCGGCCATGCTGGCCGCCGTACTTGCGAATTTCGTCGTACTCGGCGCGCTTCTGCGCATCGCCCAGCACTTCATAGGCCTCGTTGGCCTCCTTGAATTTCTCCTCGGCGTCGCGCTCCTTGCTGACGTCGGGGTGATACTTGCGCGCCAGCTTGCGGTACGCGGCCTTGATCGCCTTTTCGTCCGCGGTGGCCTCTACGCCAAGTATCTTGTAGTAGTCTTTGAAGTCCATCTATGGATCACCAGTGTGAAATTGCGTGTTGCTTCTGAAGATTGGGGTCAAGCATAGCCTTTCAAGCTTCGCTTGGCTTTGCTCCAAGGCAGACGGCCGGTCTTGATTCTGTTGCCAAGTGGCATAAACTGCGCGGCCGTTTTGCCTCCGGAAGCCTTTTCCCATGTCTGACGTATCACCGGCCCGCGCCCTCGGTATCGACTTCGGCACCTCGAACTCCACCGTCGGTTGGCACCGCCAGGGCGCTTCGTCGCTGATCGCCCTTGAAGATGGCAAGATCACCTTGCCCTCGGTGGTGTTCTTCAACCTCGAAGAGCGCCGCCCGGTGTATGGCCGTCTGGCGCTGCACGAGTACCTGGAAGGCTATGAAGGCCGCCTGATGCGTTCGCTCAAGAGTCTGCTGGGCTCCAAGTTGATCAAGCACGACACCAGCGTGCTGGGCAGCGCCCTGCCGTTCAAGGACCTGCTGGGCATGTTCATCGGCGAGCTGAAAAAACGCGCCGAGGCTGCCGCCGGTCGCGAATTCGAGCACGTGGTGCTGGGCCGCCCGGTGTTCTTCGTCGATGAAGACCCGGCTGCCGACCAAGAGGCCGAGGACACCCTCGCCGAAGTGGCGCGCAAGATCGGCTTCAAGGACGTGTCGTTCCAGTACGAGCCCATCGCCGCGGCCTTCGACTACGAGTCGGGCATCAGCCGCGAAGAGCTGGTGCTTATCGTCGATATCGGCGGTGGTACTTCGGACTTTACCCTGATCCGCCTGTCGCCCGAGCGCCACGAGGTGGCCGAACGCCAGAGCGACATCCTTGCCACCGGCGGCGTGCACATTGGCGGTACCGATTTCGACAAGCAACTGAGCCTGCAAGGGGTGATGCCATTGTTCGGCTACGGCAGCCGGATGAAAAGCGGCGCCCTGATGCCCACCAGCTACCACCTTAACCTGGCCACCTGGCACACCATCAACGCCCTGTACTCGCAGAAGTCGCAACTGGCGCTGGGCAGCATGCGCTACGACATCGAGGATACACTCGGCATCGACCGTCTGTTCAAGCTGATCGAGCAGCGCGCCGGGCACTGGCTGGCGATGGAAGTGGAAGCCAGCAAGATCGAGCTGACCGAGCACGATAGCCGACGCATCGACCTGGGCCGCGTCGAGCGGGAGCTGGGTGTCGACCTGACCCGCACACTGTTCGAAGGCGCTATCGAGGGGTTGCTGGAGCGTGTGCGTGGCAGCGTGACCGAGCTGCTGGGCAAGGCTGGTGTAAGCCCAGCCCAGGTGGACACGGTGTTCTTCACCGGGGGCTCCAGCGGCATTCCCGCGCTGCGCAACAGTGTGGCGGCAATGCTGCCCAATGCCCAGCACGTGGAAGGCAACATCTTCGGCAGTATTGGGAGCGGCTTGGCGATCGAGGCGCGCAAGCGATACGGCGCGGCCTGAATCCTTCCCTGCCTCATCGCCCGCAGCAGCCGGCGAGCCGGCGATGAGGCAGGGGAACCTACACCAGCTCGGCCCGCTTCAACTCACTCTTCAGATACGCGTAGTAAACAGGCCCCGCCACCACCCCTGGCAGCCCGAACGCCGCCTCGAACACCAGCATCGCCAACAGCAGCTCCCAGGCCTTGGCACTGATTTGCCCGCCAACGATCCGCGCATTGAGGAAATACTCGACCTTGTGGATGACGATCAGATAGCCCAAGGCGGCGGCCGCCACCCAGATCGACAGCGACAACCCGACAATGGTGATCAAGGTGTTGGACATCAGGTTGCCGATGACCGGCAGCAGCCCCAGCAGGAAGGTCAACACGATCAGCGTCTTGGTCAACGGCAGGTGCACGCCGAACAGAGGCAGCACCACCGCCAGGAAGATGCCGGTGAACACGGTGTTGAGCAGCGAGATCTTGATCTGTGCGAAGACGATGTTGCGAAACGCCTGCACCAGCAGGCTAAGCCGCTCGAACAGTGCCGCCGCCAGGGGTTTGCGCCGAGAAATGTCGGGAATGCGCTGCAGGGCGACGATGGCACCCAGGATCATGCCGATCAGCAGGGTCACGAACATGTGCGCCATGCCCTTGCCCACCAGCTGCAGGTCGCTGAGGTGGCTTTTGATCCAGTCACCGATGGCGACCTTGAACTCAGCGGCGCTGGCCGGCAGGTAGCCTTCGATGAACGGCGGCAGTTGGCCACGTGCACGCTCTACCAGGCCGATGAACTTGTCTAGCGAGGCACCGGGGTTCTCGGCTTCGTGCAGCAGAAAGCTGAAGGCTCCGGCGATCAGCAGCGCCAGGGTACTGACCACCAAGGTCCCCAGCATGGCCACGGCCAGCCAGCGTGCCCGTTGGCCGGTAATGACCGGCTGCAAGCGTGGCGTGAGCATGTTGACCAGTTCGAACACCAGTAACCCGGCCAGCAGGCTGGGCAGCAACTTGAGGGGCAACGCCAGCAACAGGCCGGCAAATACGATGATCCAACTGGCCAGGTTGATCTGGCGGGGGGTGAAGGTCATACAGCCTCAGCGGCAGACAACGGAAAAGATTCGCAGTCTGCCAGCCTTCGTCCTACAGGCATAGGCACAGGTCATTTCTTCTTCAGGCAGTCGCTCATGAAAGCCTTGCGCTCGTCCCCCTTAAGCGCCTTGGCGGTGGCGTCGGCGTTGCAGGTTTTCATTTTTTCCTGCTGGGTCGCCTTGAGGCACTTGCTCATGAATGCCTTGCGCTCGTCCCCTTTTAGGGCTTGTTCGGTGGCTTCGGCATTGCAGGTTTTCATCTTCTCCTGTTGCGCCGTGGCGGCGAATCCTTGCCCACAGATCAACACACCCAACACCAGCACAGGCACTTGCAGCATCTTCATGGAGTGGTCTCCTTGTCTCCGCGCCCGATGCACGGACATGGGGCTGAGTGTAGTCGTTTTCTCTACAGCCCTGCAGCCTTGAGCCGGGCTGCGTGCTCGGTGAACAGCCGCACCGGATCGGCCCCCTTGCCTACCGCGCCCAGTTGCTGGTTGACGATGTCCAAGTGATCGAGCGGGTAGTCATCACCGATCACCTGCCCCAGATGCGAGCTGAACCGCCCGACCATGCCGTCGCACTGTCCCTTCTCTTTCACGAAGCTGCGGGCGAACAGGCGGCAGAAGCGGTTGCTGCCATCGAACCGGTTGCGGCCCTGGTCGGTCAGCCCCGGCTGCAGCGTTCCCGACCAGGAGTAGTAGCGAACGCCATTGACCTCTACTGGCCCCTCACCACCCCAGGTATGCGGCAAGCCTTGTGGATAAGCCTGGTTGAAGCGTGCAACGCCATCGCTGGTCAGCGACTGGTGCGAGGCATGCACATCGATGGGTAGCGGATCGCGGCGCCAGCTGGTCTCCAGCCACACCAGCAATACCGCCACCCCATGCAGCACCGCCTTGAGCACGCGCCCCTGCGGGGAGTCGCCAGGCGCCACCCGCGCCAGATGATCGGCCAGCTCCGAGCCGTGGTTGGGCCCTGCCACCGAGGTCACTGACGCGATGCGATCTGGCCGTCTGGCCGCCGCATAACGCGCATCCAGGGCGCCTTGGCTGTGGCCGATGAGGTTGACCTTCTCGGCGCCGCTGCGCTGACAGAGCGCTTCGATGATCGCCAGGAGTTGCTCGCCTCGCACCTCGCTGGAGTGCACGGGCGAGACCTGTACCGGAAACACCTGTGCACCGCCGCGACGCAGGGCCGGGACGATGCCGAACCAATAGGGGTAGAGCAGCACCCGCACGAACCCAAGCATGCCCGGCACCAGTACCAGTGGGTATCGCGTTGCCAGTTCCTGCGCCATTGCCTGGCCCCTGTCCTTGGACGATGGGCCAACACTACCGCGCAGGCGGCGGGCATCGCAATCGAACTCCTGGCGTGCGCTGTGGTTCCAATCCAGAACAGACCCTTAGCAAGGAGCGGGACCATGTACAAGCAGACCCTGGCGATTCTTCTGGCAAGTGCCACCCTGGCGGCGTGCGGCAGCCGTCCGGAAAACCCGGTGGACTATGTCACCTTCCGTGACGAGCCGCTGGTGAAGCAGGTGGAGAACGGCATGACCATGCAGAAAGTCATCGCCATCGGTGGCAGCCCCTCGAACGTGATCGACCTGCCCCACGGCGGCACCTGCAATGACTACATCCTCAACCGCGATGGGCACCAGCAACCTTACTACGTGCGTTTCGATGCGACCGGCCATGTCGATGCCAAGGGCTTCAAGACCTGCAACCAACGCGAAAAGGACAGCGAAGCTGTCCATGGCGCGTGAACCTTCCTGACACCTGAACACCTGTCCTGATCTGTTTGGAGACCACCATGAGCAACGTTGAACTGACCGATGTGAACACCTTGCGCGCGCGGGCACGCCAGCATGTCGAGCAAGGCGCCGTGACCGAGGGGTACCCTGCTGATCGCGAGAAAATCCTGCGGCTGCTCAACGAGTCGCTGGCCACCGAGCTGGTCTGTACCTTGCGCTACAAGCGGCACTACTTCATGGCCAGTGGTATCAAGGCCAGTGTAGCGGCGCAGGAGTTTCTGGAACATGCCAACCAGGAAGCCGAGCATGCTGACAAATTGGCTGAGCGGATTGTTCAGCTGGGGGGGGAGCCTGATTTCAATCCGGATAACCTCTCGAAGCACTCGCATGCCCAGTATGTAGAGGGTAAATCGCTCAAGGAAATGGTGTTGGAGAACTTAGTAGCGGAACGGATTGCCATCGACAGTTACCGGGAGATCATCCAATACATCGGCGATAAGGATCCAACTACGCGGCGTATTTTCGAAGATATTCTGGCACAGGAAGAAGAGCACGCCGATGACATGTCGGATTTGCTGCAGGGCCTCTGACTGCTTTGCGTAAGAGCGGAACGGTGATGGAACTTCGCCTTGGCACAAGGTTAGGCTGACCCACTTACCACGGGCCAACCATAGGCCGAAAATTTAACTAAAAGCCGGCATTTGTCCCGCGTGAATATCCATTTGCCATGGAGTCGCTTCTTCACCTTTCCGCCCTTCCGGTGGGTTACTTTGGTCGTGGCCAAAGTAACCATAACCGTTGGCCCCTACCATCCAGCCCCTACGTTTCGGGGCTCCCTCACTCCGGCCTCCTGACCTCGTGATGTGTGGTGCCTGGATCCTCGCGCACTAAAAGCAAAGCACAGCAGCAACGCAACAGCAGAACAAGCGAAGCGCACAGCGCGACCGCGCTATTTCTTCACTGCCGCTGGTGCTTTGCCTGCCTTCATCTGTTGCAATAACGGCGTACATTGATTGGGCTCATCACCGCTACTCGGCGCTATCAATGCCAACAACCCCGCCGCCGGACCAGCAACCACGCCAAGCGCCACCATCCCCGCCCCGCGCAACGCCAACGGCACCGCCTGCACACCCGCACTAGGCTTGGCAAACGGCCCCCGTACATACAATGGCGAGCGCAGCGAGAACAAGCGAACGCCCTTGGACTCCGGTGTGATCTTCAAATCGAGCTGTTCACTGGCAAAGTTGGCCGTACCGTTGATGTAGATGATCGCGTTCTCCGTATCGAAAATGAACAATCGCGTCGTCGCCAACCCATTCTTGATCCCAACGTCCGCGGCTGCGCAGTTGATCTTCACATCTTCATCGCCAAACAACTTGCCAATCACGTAGTTGCCCACGTTCAGCCCAGCGATCTCCATCAGGCTGCGGCTGATAGCGCCGTCATTGATCAACATGCGCAGGTCACCGTTTGCAGTGCCCAACAACGCCGCCACCGAATTGCCACGGCCACTGATGTCGGCATCGCCGTTCAGTTCACCAAAACTGGTCTGCATCGGCGCGAAGCTTGGGAACAGTTGCTTGAGCTTGAACCCCCTGGCAGTCAGTTTGGCGCGCCCCTGCAACGGCACATTGCGACCGTCCAAGCGGATATCCGACGCCAGGTTGCCACCCGCCACACCGAAGCGCAGAGGCTCCAGGCGCAGCAATCCATCGTCGAGCATCACGTGGGCTGACAAATCGGTGAAAGGCAACTGTGCACTGTGGACGATGCGCTTGCCGCTGAAGGTGACGTCGGCATCCATCGCCCGCCAGCGCTCGGTCCTAAACGCCTCCACAGGCAACACCTTGCCCGACGGCTGCTTGCTGGCCCCGCCGCGGGCCTTTTGCTCGGCGTTCGAGTCGGCACCGATCAGCGGTGCCAGGTCCTTGAACAGCAGTTGAGTGGACACCAGGTTCCCCGACAGCTTTGGCCGGGGCTGACTGGCGACGAAGGCCAGGTCGCCATGGATATCACTGTCACCGATCTTGCCGTTGAACGACTGGTAATTGAACGTTGCGCCTTCTGGGGCTCGCAGGTTGGCGCTCAACCGCCCGTCCGTGGAGTACGCCGGGGTGTCCGGCAGGGTCACGCCAGTCAGGGGGTACAAGTTGCCCAGGCTCGCACCCGACAACTTCAGGCGCAAATCCAGCGCGCCAAGATTGCGCGGGTCGGTCAGCGTGCCGCTCAGCACCACATGGGTGTCGGCAATCCGGACGTCGGCTTGCAGCGGGAAGGGTTGGCTGGCGTCCTGCAAGGCCAGCAGCCCGCCCATCTTGCCGGTACCAGACACCGGCTGGCCCTTGTAACGGCCCTGGGCCTTGAGGCCGAAGGCATAATCCTGGGCTCCACCGGCCTTCTCGGCGCGTGCTTTACCGACGATGTCGCCAAATGGGATCGGCTTGCCCAACGGGTCGATCTGCACCTTCATGCTGGTTTTCAATGTCTGGTCATCGACACTGACATTGCCCTGGTCGAAACCGATGGCGCCGATATCCAGTTGCCACTGCGAAGGCGCTTCGTTTTCGTCCTTCGGCCCGAAGTCGAATGTCCAGTTGGCACGGCCGTCAGCTAGCCGTGTGAGGCTGGCGGTCGGCTGGGTCAGGTCGATACGGGGGATGACGATCTGCCGGAAGATCAGCGGCAAGGGCGACAGGCGGAACTCCACACGTTCCAGCCCAACCATCTTCGGCGCCTTCAACCAGTCAGGATTGCCCAAGGTGAGGTCTTCGGCGATGAAGCGCGGCCACGGCACCCAGGCTCTCCAGCCCCCTTCCTCCGGCTCGGTACGCCATTGCACGGCAAGATTGCCATTGATCGCGAAAGGGCGATGCAAGGCTTCGGATACCTTCTCGTTGAGCAGCGGCTTGATGCGGTTCCAGTCGAACGTGGCAATCACCACCAGCACGATCGCCAGTACGGTCACAAGGCTGCTGAGGGTCCAGACGAGGATTCTGGCGGGGCGCGTCATTGCGTGATTCTCCTGACAACATGGCACGAAGCGAGCGCAATGGTGGCACTCAATATCTCGGACTGATGAAAACCAGTGAGGTTTTATCGAGGAGGCCATGATAACCAGGTTTTTCCAGATGCCCCGCTCAGCTTTCCGTCATCTCCAGCCCTTCGCACGCATCACGGAAACAGTGGCCGTTAGCCGTTACCTGCCATGGAAACCCCTTGCTAGAGCGGTCTAAACGTCTATCAATATCGTCGATTGTCACCATTACCCTTATGAACTTCTCTCTGGCGTTACCGGGCGTAACATTAACTCCGTACCCACTTTCCAGCCCCCGAGAGGAGCACCGAAATCATGAAACGCCAACTGCTGACCCTGACCCTTTCAATCCTTGCCGCCAACGCTTTCGCCATGCCAGCCGATGACCAGCACCTGACCGCCGAATCGCGTTCCAGCGCTGCCGAAATGGCCCAACCGCTGAAAACGCTGGCAGAAGGTGGCGCGGATCGCCTGATCGAACGTTCGGGTCGAGTTGCCGAAGGTGGCTCCGACCGCCTGATCGAACGCTCGGGTCGTGTTGCCGAAGGTGGCTCGGACCGCCTGATCGAGCGCTCCGGCCGTGTTGCCGAAGGTGGCTCGGACCGTCTGATCGAGCGCTCCGGCCGTGTTGCCGAAGGTGGCTCGGACCGCCTGATCGAGCGCTCCGGTCGTGTTGCCGAAGGTGGCTCGGACCGTCTGATCGAACGCTCCGGTCGTGTTGCCGAAGGTGGCTCGGACCGTCTGATCGAACGCTCCGGTCGTGTTGCCGAAGGTGGCTCGGACCGTCTGATCGAACGCTCCGGTCGTGTTGCCGAAGGTGGCTCGGACCGTCTGATCGAACGCTCCGGTCGTGTTGCCGAAGGTGGCTCGGACCGTCTGATCGAACGCTCCGGTCGTGTTGCCGAAGGTGGCTCGGACCGTCTGATCGAACGCTCCAGCCGTGTCGCCGAGGGTGGTTCGGATCGTCTGGTCGAACTCAGCCGTGTGAGCTGATCGCCATGGCCGAAAAGAACAATCCCACGCAAAGCGCCTGCTCCCCTCCAAGCCCGGTCCATTGACCGGGCTTTGTTTTTTTATCCAGAATGCCCAGCCGTACAGCCACAGAATTCGCCCCCATGCTGCCTCGCGCCGAACAAAAGCTACAGACCCGCCAGGCCCTGCTGGACGCTGCCTGCCAGTTGATGGAGAGCGGCCGTGGGTTCGGCAGCATCAGCCTGCGTGAAGTCGCCAGGGCCGCGGGCATCGTACCCACCGGTTTCTACCGGCATTTCCCTGACATGGACGCCCTGGGCCTGTCCCTGGTCGCCGAAGTCGACGCCACCTTCCGCCAGACCATTCGCCTTGTTCGGCACAACGAATTCGAACTTGGCGGCATCACCGATGCTTCGGTACGCATCTTCCTCGATGTGGTCGCGGCTCACCGTGCCCAGTTCCTGTTTCTGGCCCGCGAGCAATACGGGGGTTCACAGGCAGTACGTCAAGCCATCGCCGGTTTGCGCCAAGGCATCAGCAACGACCTGGCGACCGACCTTGGACGCATGAAGCGCTGGCAACATCTGGATCAGGCCGCGTTGGCCGTGATGGCCGACCTTGTGGTCAAAACCGTGTTCGCAACCTTGCCCGAATTGATCGACAGTCCGGAGCCTGGTTATCCACAGGCACTGACGCCACAAGAGAAGATCACCCAGCAACTGCGCTTCATCTTCGTCGGGGCACGACATTGGCAGGGGTTGGGCAATCCTGGCTGATCGGCTGGCTGCAGCGGCCGGGCTCCTGGCAGGCTGGCACGAACAATCCCCAACCTCACTTCTGCTAACATGGCGCACTGCCCGATTGCGACGAGCGCCTTCATGTCCGACCCCCGCCCCACCCTGCCCGAACTGGCCCGCTTCAACCAGCACTTCGCCGAGCGCATCGTGCCGCTGTGGCAAGGCCCGGGCTGGAACGCCGACATGGCCCTGCCCTACGAGGCGCTGGACGCCCAGCATCGCCCGCTGCCGGTCCAGCGCTACCGCGCTATGGCCTGCGCCCGCCAACTCTACCTGTTCAGCAGCCGCATCGAGCAGCCCGGTGCAGCGGAACGTGCCGCCGCGCTGTTCCGCTCATTGCAGCGGCATTTCCACGATGCCGAGCACGGCGGCTGGTTCTACAGCATCGATGCCGACGGCAAGCCACTGGACACCCGCAAGGACCTCTACACCCACGCATTCATCGTGTTCGCCTGCGCACACTACTGGGGCAAGGTGCGCGAGAGCCTGGTGGAGTCCACCCTCAACGCAGCCCTGACAGTCATCGCGCAACAATTTGCCCGCGACGACGGCCTGTACGAAGCCAGCCTGGACCAGGATTGGTCGGATCTGGGTAGCGGACCGCTGCAGAACCCGCAGATGCACCTGGCCGAGGCCCTGCTTCAGGTACTGGCAGTGCGCGAGGACGACCAGGCACGCCAGGCACTGCTGCGGCTGTGCGACGCCCTGCACGCGCACTTCATCGAGCCGGAGCACGGCCTGATGCTGGAAAAACCGCGCGATGCTGTGGATAACTGGTTCGAGCCGGGCCATCAGTTCGAATGGTTCTACCTGCTCGATACCTCACCGCTGCTGCGCGAAACCCCACTGCATGCAGCGATAGACCGCGCATTCGACTATGCCGAGCGGTGCGGCGTGAAGGACGCGGCCGTGCTGGCGATGCTGGAGGTGAACGGCAAGGTGCTCGATGCCACCCAGCGGATCTGGGCACAGGCGGAATACCTGCGGGCGCTGGTGTTGCGGCCAGAGGGACTCGCGAAACTGCCTGCGCAGTTGAAGGCGATGGATCAACGGTTCCTTCACGCTGGCGGCTGGTATGAGTGCCGGGATGGTCAGGGCGCTGTCAGCCGCCACGACATGCCTTCAACCACCCCCTATCACTTGGCGACCTGCCTGCAAGGCCTACAGCGCCTGAACTGACGCAATTCCGCTCCCGAAGGCTCATGCGAGCCTTGCAGGAGCGGGCTGGCCGCCGATCAGCCCTTGGCCGAACGGTCGATCGAAAAACCTGCCCAGTCTTGGCTCACCGGCATCAGCTCCAGGCTGTTGATGTTGATGTGCGCCGGCTGGTTGAGGATCCAGAAGATCGTGTCGGCGATATCCTGCGGCTGAATCGGCTCGGCGCCAGCGTAAGTGGCGTCATACTTGGCTTGGTCGCCCCCGAAACGCACCAACGAGAATTCGCTCTCGCACAGGCCCGGTTCGATGTTGCTGACGCGCACGCCAGTGCCACGCAAGTCGCAACGCAAGCTCAACGAGAATTGACCGACGAACGCCTTGGTACCGCCATACACGTGGCTGCCAGGGTACGGATAGTTGCCGGCCACCGAACCCACATTGAGGATCGACGCACCACGGCCATGGGCGATCAACCGCGGCAGCAGCAGGCGGGTGGTGTACATCAGGCCCTTGATGTTGGTGTCGACCATGGTTTCCCAGTCATCCAGGTCGCACTTCTGCGCCGGGTCCGCCCCCAGCGCCAGGCCCGCGTTGTTGACCAGGCCGCGCAATTTCTCAAAGCCTGCCGGCAGGTTGGCAATGGCATGTTCCATGGCCTTGCGGTCACGCACATCCAGGACCAGGCCGTGCACTTCGGTCTTAGCCGCCAACTCAGCGCACAGGGCGTCCAGGCGATCCTTGCGGCGGCCTGTCAGGATCAGCTTCCAACCCGCCTCGGCAAAGCGCCGTGCGGTGGCCTCGCCGAAACCGGAAGTCGCGCCTGTGATGAATACGGTGGACGTCATGCTCTGTTCCTCGCTGTGGATTATCGTCGGCAGGGTTTGCAGCATGCCTTCCGAGCGCGCGGGCAGCAAGCCGTGTCCTGCGCTGGTCATTTTTTGTACATATGCTCGGAAGCCTCTGAACAGAGGGCCCGCCGGCAGGTATGCAGAACTTATCCACAAGGCTTTCCCCACGGATTGGGGGCAACTTATCGACACAGCGGAACCCTTTCAGCTTACTGCGGTCGTCCGCCACGGTCTTCATGATGGCCCAGGGCTTTCAAACATGCCGCCTACAGCGGACTGTCCAAGGCTTTTTCACAGAGTTATCCACAGGCATTGAACGCGTGTCGATCATCCCTGCCTGGGCAAGAATCCCCAGGAAAGTCATGTACTAAGGCTGCTTGATCAAAAAACGACCGATCCTTTGCAGGCCCCGTCGTTAAAGGGATACAACGAGATGCCACCATGTTTTCCACAGGCGGTTCCACATTATCCGTGGAAAAATAGAAACTGTGGAAACAATGACTTGCGAGTGGATTCTGGCGTGCTTCGGAAAAGATATGCGACAAGTTGTCCACATCGCCGGCAAGCCGGCTCCTACAGGTTGAAGCGCTCGCTGCAGGAACCGGCTTCCCGGCGTTTGGATGACTCAGTGCCCGCCCAGGTAGGCGTTGCGCACCTCCTCGTTCACCAACAACTCCTGCCCCGTGCCGGTCATGCGAATCTGCCCGTTGACCATCACGTATGCCCGGTCCGACAGCTTCAGCGCATGGTTGGCGTTCTGCTCTACCAGGAAGATGGTCATGCCGGTCTTGGCCAGCTCCCGCAGGGTGGAGAAGATCTGCTTGACCACGATCGGCGCCAGCCCCAGCGATGGCTCGTCGAGCAGCAGCAACTTCGGCCGGCTCATGAGCGCGCGAGCGATGGCCAGCATCTGCTGCTCACCACCGGACATGGTCATGGCCCGCTGGTTGCGGCGCTCCTTCAGCCGTGGGAACAGCTCGAACATGCGCTGCATGTCTTCGTTGGCGTATTGGTCGCCAATGGGGATGGTGCCCATCATGAGGTTTTCCTCGACGGTCATGTCGGGGAACACCCGACGCCCTTCCGGCGACTGGGCGATACCGTTGGAGGCGATGTAGTGCGACGACTTGCGGGTAATGTCGGTACCGCGATAAACGATTTGCCCGGACGCAGCCCGCGGTTGACCGAATATCGACATCAGCAGTGTCGACTTGCCAGCCCCGTTGGCGCCGATCAGGCTGACCGTCTCGCCTTCGTTGATATGCATCGAGACTTTCTTCAGCGCCTGGATCGGCCCGTAGAACACGTCCAGGTCCTTCAGCTCGAGAATGGGTGCACTCATACCAGTTCCTCTTCATCGGCACCCAGATAGGCGGCAATCACCGTCGGGTTGTGGCGAATATCCTGTGGCGAGCCTTCGGCGATCACGTTGCCGTGGTCCAGCACGACGATGTGGTCGGAAATACTCATGACCATGCCCATGTCGTGCTCGATCAGCACCACGGTGATGTCATGCTCGTCACGCAGCACACGGATCATGCCGCTCAGGGCTTCGGTTTCCTGCGGGTTGAGGCCGGCAGCCGGTTCGTCCAGGCAGATGATCTTCGGCCGGGTGCACATGGCGCGGGCAATTTCCAGGCGCCGCTGCTGACCATACGACAACTCGCCCGCCAGGCGGTTGGCACAGTCGACCAGGTCGACCACCTCCAGCCAATAGAACGCATGGTCGAGTGCATCGCTTTCGGCCTTGCGGTAAGCCTTGGTGTTGAGCACTCCGGCCAGCAGGTTGCGGTTGACCCACATGTGCTGGGCCACCAGCAGGTTTTCCACCACCGACATTTCCTTGAACAGGCGAATGTTCTGGAAAGTGCGCGCCAAGCCCGCACGGTTCACCAGGTGGGTGCCGCCGAACATCTTGTAGTACAAACGGTTGGCAAAGCGCGCGGGCGAGACGAAGTCCGCAGCCTGGAAACGCTCGCCGAGCAACTGGATCACATTGGTGTGGCTGCCGCGCACATTCAGTTCGATGCGCCCGCCACTGGCCTTGTAGAAGCCGGTGAGGCAGTTGAACACTGTGGTCTTGCCCGCGCCGTTGGGGCCGATCAGGGCGAAGATCTGGTTCCGCTTGACCTTCAGGCTCACATCGCTGAGCGCCTTGATGCCGCCGAACTGCATCATCAGGTTGTCGACCGAGAGAATGATATCGTCGCTCATGGCGCCACTCCTTTACGCGGGACCACACCGGTGCGGCTGATGCGGATCAGCCCACGCGGTCGCCAGATCATCATCAACACCATCAACACGCCGAACAGCAATACACGGTACTCCGAGAAACTGCGCAGCAGTTCTGGCGCCACCGTCAGCACGAACGCCGCAATCACCACACCCACGGTCGAGCCCATACCGCCGAGCACGACGATGGCCAGAATCAGCGCTGACTCGAAGAAGGTGAACGAGGACGGGTTGACGAAGCCTTGGTAGGTGGCGAAGAACACACCGGCCAGGCCAGCGGTGGAAGCGCCCAGGGTGAAGGCCGAGAGTTTGACCAGTACGTGGTTCAGGCCCATCGAACGACAGGCGATTTCATCTTCGCGCAGCGCTTCCCAGGCACGACCGACGGGCATGCGGGTGAGCCGATGCTTGATGTAGAGCACCGCCAGCACCACCAGGAACAGCACGGCGTAGATGAACACGAACTTCAAGTTGGCGTTGTAGTCGATGCCGAGGAATTCATGGATAGGCACCCCACCATCCTTGGCCCGACGACCGAACTCCAGCCCGAAGAAGGTCGGTGACGGCGCCGGCATGCCATTGGGACCACCGGTGAACGACAGCCAGTTGTTCAGCACCAGGCGGATGATCTCGCCGAAGCCCAGGGTCACGATCGCCAGGTAGTCACCGTGCATGCGCAACACCGGGAAGCCGAGTATGCACCCCGCTAACGCCGCGGCGATGGCGGCCAATGGCAGCACGCTCCAGAAGCCCAGCCCAAGGTATTGATAACCCAGGGCCAGACCGTAGGCGCCAATGGCATAGAAGGCCACGTAACCCAGGTCGAGCAGACCGGCCAGACCGACCACGATATTCAGGCCAAGGCCCAGCAGCACGTAGATCAGGCCGAGGATGACCACGGTAAGCAGGTACTTGTTGGCAAACACCGGGAAGACGATGGCGATCACCACCAGCGCCGGGATGATGTAGCGCAGGCGCGACTTGTAGTCAGGCGCACGCACATGCACGCCCGAGCCACCACTCTCGAAGCCCTGGAGCATGCGGCGTCCGGCGGCGGTCTGCAGGTACAGGCTGAGCAGGAAACGCCCGGCCATCACCCCGCCGACCAGCCAGGCGACACGGGTGGGCTCGGCGTTGAAGCTATAGCCGTCGAGCACCACGCCGACGACCGGACCGAAGACAATGAGTGCCAGCAGGCCGGCGACGATGGTCTCCAGCAAGCTGCGTTTGAGGTCGAAACCTTTTTCGATAACAGGGGCAGTATTGGCAGCGGACATGTTCACACCTTAGCCACGAGCGGGCGACCCAGCAGGCCTTGTGGGCGGAAGATAAGGATCATCACCAGCAACGAGAAGCTGAACACATCCTTGTAGTCTGAGTTGATCAGGCCAGAGAACAGCGACTCGGAAATCCCCAGGATGATCCCGCCCAGCATCGCGCCAGGAAGCGAGCCGATGCCGCCGAGTACCGCTGCGGTGAACGCCTTGATCCCGATGATGAACCCGGCATAGAAGTCGAAGGTGCCGTAGTTCATGGTGATCAGTACGCCGGCTAGGGCGGCCATCACCGCGCCAATGACGAACACGTAGGAAATCACCCGGTCGGTATTGATACCCAGGATCGAGGCCATCTTGCGGTCTTGCTGGGTGGCGCGGCACATACGGCCGAGCTTGGTGTACTTGATCACGTAGGTGAGCAAGCCCATGCCGACGAAAGCGGCTACCAGAATGAAGATCTTGGTGTAGGTCAGTTGCACGAAGCCGGTGCCGACTTCGACGCGCCAGGCGCCTTCCAGCAGCGTTGGAACGCCTTGCTGGCGAGCACCCTGGCTGATCTGCGCATAGTTCTGCAGGATCAGCGAGATGCCGATGGCACTGATCAGCGGTGCCAGTCGGGTGGAGTTACGCAAGGGTTTGTAGGCGATGCGCTCGATGGTAAAGCCGTAGACGCCAGTGACGACGATGGTGAACAACAGGGTGCCCAGCATCAGCAGGGGGAACGACTCGATACCGAAGTAAGCCAGCAATGCCAGGCTGATCGCCGCGAGGTACGCGGAAATCATGTACACCTCGCCGTGCGCGAAGTTGATCATGCCGATGATGCCATAGACCATTGTGTAGCCGATGGCGATCAGGCCATAGACCGACCCTAGGGTCAGGCCGTTGACCAGTTGCTGCAGGAAAATACCATCCATAACGCAATCTCACCTGATTGAGATTGCACGAGCGCCGACCACGGCGGGCCACGGATGAAGCGGCCCTCGCAGCGCAGAACTGTGCAGATCTACGGATAAAGACAGGTACCGCGGGGCTATGGCCCGAAGCATGCCCCGGGCCTGGCCGTTCTTATTTTTGTTTATCCAGCTGGTGGTACTTGCCGTTGGCATCCCACTGGTAGACCACGTAGTCGGACACGGTCAGGTCGCCCTTGCTGTCCCACTTCTTCTCGCCCATGACCGTCTTGACCGGGTTGGCCTTGAGCCACTTGGCAGCATCTTCGCCTTTGTTCGACTTCGCGCCATTGAACGCGGCAGCCAGCGCCTGGAGCGAGGCGTAGGCATACAGGGTGTAGCCTTCAGGCTCGGTACCGGCCTTGCGGAACTCTTCCACCACCGACTTGCTGTCCGGCAGCAGGCGCGGGTCGGCACCGAAGGTCATGTAGACGCCATCGACGTATTGGGCGCCGCCAGCGGTGGAGACCAGTTCGTCGGTGACGATGCCGTCATCGGACATGAATTTGACGTCCTTCAGGCCTTGTTCGCGCAGCTGGCGCACCAGCGGGCCAGCCTCTGGGTGCAGGCCGCCGAAGTAGACAACGTCGGCACCGGCAGAGCGGATCTTGGTGACCACGGCGCTGAAGTCTTTCTCGCCGCGGGTCAGGCCTTCGTACAGCACCGGCTTGACGCCACGCTTCTCCAGCTGCGCCTTGGTCGCGTCGGCCAGGCCTTGGCCATAGGTATCCTTGTCGTGCAGGACGGCTACCTTCTTGCCCTTGAGCACGTCAACGATGTAATCGCCAGCGACGATGCCCTGCTGGTCGTCGCGCCCACACATGCGGAACATGGCGGAAAGCCCGCGCTCGGTGACCTGCGGGTTGGTGGAGCCTGGGGTGATGGCGATCACGCCAGCCTCATCGTAGACCTCGGAAGCGGGGATGGTGTTGGAGGAACAGAAGTGGCCCACCACGCCGGCCACCTTGTCCTGGTCAACCAGGCGGTTGGCCACGGCCACGGCTTGCTTCGGTTCGCAGGCATCATCGCCTTTTACCAGAACGATCTTCTCGCCGTTGATGCCACCCTCGGCGTTGATCTTGTCGGCTGCCGCTTGGGCGCCCTTCATGTACTGCTCGCCAAACGCTGCGTTGGCACCCGTCATGGGGCCAGCGACGCCGATCTTGATGTCGGCCTGAACATACGAAGAAACACCCAGTGCCGTAGCTACGGCCAGAGCCAGGAAACCTTTCTTGTAAAACGTCTGCGACATGAGGTGGTGCTCCTAGAGTTTTTTTGGTTGGCACTACAACTTCTCAGCCCTGTACTTGGAGCAAGGGCCGTGCCATCGGTAATAAGAACTGGAAAAACTCACTGCAAGGGTCGTGTCCAAGCGACCGACGGCCTTTTCTTTATTGAGCGTGCAACCGTCTGCCGCGCGGCGGGCGCCACCACACGTACAGACAAGGAGCAACCATCGGGTGCCATCATTGCAACCTCGGCAAGTGTTTACGTGCAACCTGCCTGTAACAGCGGACGTCACCGAAGTGCACACCGCTGGTGCGCGACTGCTACAGACCGCACCGCTTCAAGGCTAGCTCGTGCACGAAAAAACACCTGATTTGCCCGAAACGCCTTCAATCGTTACCTGTCTGCACGACTCGACTTCCCCGCCACAGCACCTGCATCGACACATCAGCACTGAAAAGGCTGGCACAATGTTCGCCATTCGCCGCTTTTGGAGCCCCTTTAATGAGCGAGAGCGCATTCGCCGAGCGCATCGTGCATAACCTGCTCGACACCGACTTCTACAAGCTCACCATGATGCAGGGCGTGCTGCACAACTACCCGGATGCCGATGTGGAATGGGAATTCCGCTGTCGTAACGGCGAAGACCTTCGCCCCTACCTTGGCGAGATTCGCAACCAGATCGAACGGCTCGGCGACCTGACCTTGGACGAAGGCCAGTTGGCCTTTCTCGAACGCATCAGTTTTCTCAAACCCGACTTCCTGCGCTTTCTCGGGCTGTTCCGCTTCAACCTGAGCTACGTCCATCTGGGCATCGAGAACAACCAGCTGTGCCTTCGGCTGCGCGGCCCATGGCTGCATGTGATCCTCTTCGAAGTGCCCCTGCTGGCCATCATCAGCGAAGTGCGCAACCGCCACTTGCACCCGCGCATGCGCCTGGCCGAGGCTCGCGACCAGTTGCATCGCAAGTTCGACTGGCTGCGCGCCCATGCCAGTGAAGACGAGCTGGCCGAATTGCAGGTCGCTGACTTCGGCACACGTCGGCGCTTTTCAAGCCGCGTCCAGGAAGAGGTGGTGCGGGTGTTGCGCGATGACTTCCCGGCGCGGTTCGTCGGCACCAGCAACGTCGACCTGGCATGGAAACTGGATGTCAAACCCCTCGGCACCATGGCCCATGAATGGATCATGGCGCACCAGCAACTGGGGCCACGGCTGATCGACAGCCAGATCGCCGCCCTCGATTGCTGGGTCCGCGAATACCGTGGCCTGCTCGGTATCGCCCTGACCGACTGCATCACCATGGACGCATTCCTGAGCGATTTCGACTTGTACTTCGCCAAGCTGTTCGATGGCCTGCGCCATGACTCGGGGGACCCGGTGGCTTGGGCGGAAAAGGCCATCGCCCATTACCAGAAACTCGGTATAGACCCCATGACCAAGACCCTGGTGTTTTCCGATGGCCTGAACCTGACCCGCTCGCTGGAAATCTTCCGCGCCCTGCGCGGTCGCATCAATGTCAGTTTTGGCATCGGCACCAACCTGACCTGCGACATTCCTGGGGTGGCGCCAATGAACATCGTGCTTAAAATGACCGACTGCAACGGCTCGCCGGTGGCCAAGATCTCCGACGAGGCTGCCAAGACCCAGTGCCGCGATGAAAACTTCGTCGCCTACATGCGCCACGTATTCAAAATCCCCAGCAAGGAGTAACCCATGCAAGCCGTTCAGCAAGAGATTGCCCAGGCGCTCAAGGTACAGCCGCCGTTCGCCGACGCAGCCGCAATCGAGGCCGAAGTCGCCCGGCGCGTGGCCTTCATCAAGGATTGCCTGGCCAATGCCCGGCTCAAGACCTTGGTACTGGGCATCAGCGGCGGTGTCGACTCGCTGACCGCCGCCCTGCTCGCCCAGCGGGCGATCAACGAGTTGCGCGCCGAGACTGGCGATAAGGCCTATACCTTCATCGCCGTGCGCCTGCCTTACCAGGTGCAGCACGATGAGCATGACGCCCAGGCCTGCCTGGACGTGATCAAGGCCGACGAAGTGCACACGGTGGATATCGCCCCGGCAGTACGCGCCCTGGCATCTGAAGTGAAAGCACTGGAAGGCGGCTCGCCGTCGATGGTGGATTTCGTGGTGGGCAATACCAAGGCCCGCATGCGCATGGTGGCCCAATACACCATCGCGGGCGCCCGCGCTGGCCTGGTGATCGGTACCGATCACGCCGCAGAGGCGGTAATGGGCTTCTTTACCAAGTTCGGTGATGGTGCGTGTGACCTGGCTCCGCTGAGCGGTCTGGTGAAAAACCAGGTACGAGCGATCGCCCGTCGTTTCGGTGCGCCGGAATCATTGGTGGAGAAAGTGCCGACCGCGGACCTCGAAGACCTCGCGCCGGGCAAGCCGGACGAAGCGTCCCATGGCGTGACCTACCAGCAGATCGACGCGTTCCTGCATGGGCTGCCAGTGGATCAGGAAGCGTTCAACATCATCGTGAACACCTACCGCAAGACCCAGCACAAGCGCGAACTGCCGTTCGCCCCTTGAGCCGTCTGGTGCCGCTTTGCGGCCCTGTCGCGACACAAGGCCGCGCCCACGAGGACTGCGCAGTGCTTGAGAAAGCGCTAAATCCTGTGGGAGCGGCCTTGCGTCGCGTAGGGAGGGCAAAGACCTCCCCTGGTTCAAGCCATCATTACTTGACGACCACCTTGCCCTTCATCATCGAGATGTGGCCAGGGAAGGTGCAGAAGAAGCTGTAGTCGCCACCCGCTTCGAGCTTGGAGGTGTCGAACTTCACCTCGGTTTCTTTTTCCGGTGCGCCGATCATCTTGGTGTGGGCAATGATCCCGGCATTGGCGGCGTTGATGTAATCGTTATCAAGGCCCTTGCTCATCCCCTCGGTGGCAATGCCCTGCATGTCGGCAGTCTTGCTGATCACCAGGTTGTGGCCCATGACGTTCTTCGGCAGGTTGCCGGAGTGGGTCAGTTTGACCGTAAATTCCTTGCAGCTCTTGTCGACGGTGATTTCCTTGGTGGTGTAGGACATCTGGTCGGTCGAGTCGACAGTTACCGAACACTCGGCTGCGAAGACAGAGGCGCTGGCGAGGGTCAGCAGGGATACCGCTACAGCTTTCGCAAACATCATGAATCTCCTTGGCAGGGTTTTATCAATTGCGAGACTGCCTGAAACCGTTCAGCCCCCACCTGATGTGAATCAAAGGGGTGTCAAGAGGCCAGTCAGTAGAATTGTTCGATTGATTGTATACAACCAATCTAAGAGCACATCATGCCCTTATAGTGGACGATGGGACAACCTCTCAATTAGGAGTCACCCGAAATGTCCCTTGGAAGCCTGATGAACAGCCTGCTCGCCGCTTACGCCCACGGTGCCAGTGGCGCGATGTGCGAATTCTCCCGCCCAGAGTGAAACCGCCCTTGGAACCAGCAGGCATGAGCCGTACCCTGTCACCGCAATGCGACTGGAGATGAGCAATGCCTGTACGTTCCGTTTGTGTGTTCTGCGGCGCCAGCATCGGTGCCAACCCTGCCTACCGCGAAGCAGCCGTGGCCCTTGGCCAGGCCATTGCCCGACGCGGCCTGACCCTGGTGTATGGCGGCGGCGCGGTCGGCCTGATGGGCACCGTGGCCGACGCGGCCCTGGCCGCAGGTGGCGAAGTGATCGGGATCATCCCCGAGAGCCTGATGAACGCTGAAATCGGCCACAAGAACCTGACCCGCCTGGAGGTGGTCGACGGCATGCACGCACGCAAGGCGCGCATGGCTGAGCTGAGCGATGCCTTTATCGCGCTGCCCGGTGGCTTGGGTACGCTTGAAGAACTGTTCGAGGTCTGGACCTGGGGGCAACTGGGCTATCACGCCAAGCCGCTAGGGTTGCTCGATGTGAAGGGTTTCTATGAAAAGCTGGGCGGGTTCCTCGACCATATCGTCGAAGAAGGATTCGTGCGGCCGCAGCATCGGGCGATGTTGCTGCTGGGTGAGCAGCCGGATGAGCTACTGGATGGGATGGACAACTTTGTCGCGCCAGTGGCGCCAAAGTGGGTAGACAAGAAACCTGATTGATCTCGATCGATAGCCTGACGGCTAACCTGTGGGAGTGGGTTCATCCGCACATACGTCGGTGAATCCACCCTCGTGCGGGTAACCCGCTCCCACAGGGTTCTAGCGCTCGATCAGCGCGGGATTACTGGCTGACGCGGCTTCTTGCCCTTGCCACCCTTCGCCGACTCCCTGCGCTCCTTGGCCGCCTGTTGATTGCGGGCGAACGCTTCGGCCTTGGCCTTTTCGCGCTTGTCCCAAGGCTTGCTGCCATCGCTGGCACGCGGCGGCAGGCCGGTGTGCTGGGTGAGGATCTTCTGGTCCTTGCCCACTTTATGGCTACCGGCCGGCGTCGAGTTCTTGCGACGGGCACTCTGGTAAGTGTCGGTCTGCGGCTGGTGCAACGGAATCAACTGATGCTTGCCCGGGCCGATCAGGTCAGCACGACCCATGCGCTGCAGCGCCTCACGCAGCATCGGCCAGCCCTTCGGATCGTGGTAGCGCAGGAACGCCTTGTGCAGACGACGCTGCTCCTCGCTCTTGACGATCTCCACCCCTTCGCTCTTGTAGGTCACCTTGCGCAGCGGGTTCTTGCCCGAGTGGTACATGGCCGTGGCCGATGCCATCGGCGAAGGGTAGAACGCTTGCACCTGGTCGGCACGGAAGCCGTTGCTCTTGAGCCACAGGGCCAGGTTCATCATGTCTTCGTCGGTCGTGCCAGGGTGCGCCGCGATGAAGTAAGGAATCAGGTACTGCTCCTTGCCCGCCTCTTTCGAGAACTTCTCGAACATGCGCTTGAAGCGGTCGTAGGTACCGATACCTGGCTTCATCATCTTGTCCAGCGGGCCACGCTCGGTGTGTTCCGGGGCAATCTTCAGGTATCCGCCAACGTGGTGGGTGACCAGTTCCTTGACGTACTCCGGCGATTCGACAGCCAGGTCGTAGCGCAGGCCCGAGGCGATCAGGATCTTCTTCACACCCGGCAAGGCACGCGCCTTGCGGTACAGCTCGATCAGCGAGCTGTGGTCGGTGTTGAGGTTCTCGCAGATACCTGGGAACACGCACGACGGCTTGCGGCAGTGCTTCTCGATGTCGGGGCTCTTGCACGCGATGCGGTACATGTTGGCGGTTGGCCCGCCCAGGTCGGAGACCACGCCGGTGAAGCCCGGCACCTTGTCGCGCATCTCTTCGATTTCGTGAAGAATCGACTCGTGCGAGCGGTTCTGGATGATCCGGCCTTCGTGCTCGGTGATCGAGCAGAAGGTGCAGCCACCAAAGCAGCCACGCATGATGTTCACCGAGAATCGGATCATCTCGTAGGCCGGGATGCGCTCCTTGCCATAGGCCGGGTGCGGTACACGGGCGTAGGGCATGCCGAACACGTAGTCCATTTCCTCGGTGGTCATGGGGATGGGTGGTGGGTTGAACCACACGTCCACTTCGCCATGCTTCTGCACCAGGGCGCGGGCGTTGCCAGGGTTGGTCTCCAGGTGCAGCACTCGGTTGGCGTGGGCATACAGCACCGGGTCGTTACGAACCTTTTCGAACGACGGCAGGCGAATGACCGACTTCTCCCGGGTCATGCGCGGGCTATCGAGAATCTGCACAACCTTGGCTTCGTTCGGGTCTTCGACCTCGCCCTTGGCCTGCTCGATGGCGCAGGCCTGGGTGTCCTGGGTGTTCACGTACGGGTTGATGATCTTGTCGACACGGCCCGGACGGTCGATACGGGTGGAGTCGATCTCGTACCAGCCCTCTGGCGTGTCACGGCGCACGAAGGCTGTGCCGCGCACATCGGTGATGGTTTCGATCTTCTCGCCGTTGGACAAGCGCTGAGCCACCTCGACCACCGCCCGCTCGGCGTTGCCGAACAGCAGGATATCGGCGCTGGCGTCGATCAGGATCGAGTGGCGGACCTTGTCCTGCCAGTAGTCGTAGTGGGCGATACGGCGCAGCGAAGCCTCGATGCCACCAAGCACGATCGGCACATGCTTGTAGGCTTCCTTGCAGCGCTGGCTGTACACCAGGCTGGCGCGATCCGGACGCTTGCCGGCCAGGCCACCTGGGGTATAGGCGTCGTCGGAACGGATCTTCTTGTCCGCGGTGTAGCGGTTGATCATCGAGTCCATGTTGCCCGCGGCCACACCGAAGAACAGGTTCGGCTCGCCGAGCTTCATGAAGTCGTCTTTGGACTGCCAGTTCGGCTGGGCGATGATCCCCACGCGAAAGCCCTGGGCTTCCAGCAGGCGGCCAATGATGGCCATGCCGAACGACGGGTGGTCGACGTAGGCGTCGCCGGTCACGATGATGATGTCGCAGGAATCCCAGCCGAGCAGATCCATCTCCTCCCTGCTCATGGGCAGGAAAGGCGCTGGCCCGAAGCATTCGGCCCAGTACTTTGGATAGTCGTAGAGTGGTTTGGCTGCTTGCATGTCAGTGACCGGTTCTGGTGTGCAGGGAAATCGCGGGCGCGGAATATAGCACAAATTTTGACCAAATCCGACCACCTTCCTGGGAATTGATGACCTGCCCGACGCCTGGACAGGTTGCCAATGGAAATCCCGACCACCAGACCTCCGTCCCCTTCCCTGTTTTCCCAGCCAACCGTTAGCAATCCATTCAATCTTTTACAAAATGATTCCCCCCTTCCCCCTAAAAAAACATCAACCCACTAATTATCAACAAATATTTACCAACTCCACCGAGAACTGTAGGAGCAAGACTTCACACTCAAGTAAAAAAACCTACGCAAACTTTCCCTTGCAATGCCAAAACCAATATTGAACAAACAAAAAAGCAAGTGTTACAACACCCATGCGCTGACACGCGCAACTCAAACAACTAAAAGGAGCACATACCATGGGACGTCGTCGTTCTGAAATTCACACCCTGCAGATCTCTCGCGCAATGAACTATACGTTCACCGAGTCCGAGATCGACTTCCTCAACATGATGTAAGACCTTGACCAGAAGGGGCAACCGCCCCTTCTGGTCACGCCTAGGAGCCAGAAATGATAACCGAGCGAGAACTGAATATTGAGGAAGCCTACAACCGCCTGACAGGGTTGCATCGTCAGCTAGGCTTGCATGCGAGGATACATCACTCGAAAAAAGATGGACTGGTCGCCACCTGCCATTTATACGACAGATCCTTTAAAGAGGTTTCCAGTGGTGCCGGCAAGGGAGAATACTGTGAGCTAGGCGCACTTGCCGAGAGCCTTGAACACTACTTTATGGATGCCATCGCTCCCACCCTGATCAGCAGCGACCATATCTTAAAGTCCATGGAGCCGTTCGACGATTGGCTGCTAAAGTCTACACCTTCCAACTGCCAAATACCTTATTTCAAGCTCGAAGCCCTGGACAGCCACGCCGAAATTAACGTACCGGCGATAATGATGGCTCCCTCACCCAAAAATGTAGACGAAATCGAAAGGACTGCCGCTGGCTTCCTTGCCAAATATGCAACGAACGCTGGCATGGCGCTGGGTTGCACAGAGAATGAAGCACTGTTGCATGCCATCAATGAGGCCATCGAGCGCCATGCGCTCTCCCTGTATTATCTATCGCTCTGTGGATTGTCTTCTCCACCAGAACTTTACCGCCCCTCGGACACTTTCCTGGAAGAAGTTTTCACTCATGACAATGCGCTCTTTCGCCACGCCAAGAATTTGAATATTTTCCTGTCCCATGACTTTTATGACGTGCCATTTTGCATTGCCATTTCACCCGAAAAAAGAATCGGCACACTCTGCCATGTCGGCTCCGGCTGCTCCATAAGCCCATCCATCGCAATGTATCGCGCCGTGACTGAAAATATTCAATGCGAACAACTTCATGGTCATGTGGAAAAACAAGAAGACCTTTCTACAGCAACGATGCTGCTACAATCCGAGCGACTTGCCGCCCTTCTGAACCCCTGCCCCACTCATACCGTACCTACCTGGCACCCCCAGAGCCCCGAACTCAGCGTACGCAGGCAGATAAAGCGCACATTGATAAATCTGGGCAAGCACAATAGAGCCATATTTTACCGCACCCTTTATGCGCACCCGAATTTCGCCACAGTCGTGCAGGTTTTCATACCTGGACTGGAGCGATTCCATTTGATCAGGTCCGGCATTCCAGTCGCCCCGCAATCCGTATTCAAAGACACAAGGGACTGACATGCATATTTATCGAGGCGTTGTCGCTGCCTTGAGCACGACATTGATATTGAAAGTCGCGACCGTCGTACCAGCCCTGATTTTGGCCAACGTTATCGATAACCTGTCGATCTCCGTCTCGTCTTCCCAGTTTTTGCTCGGAGCCTTCATATGCCTTATCGCATTGCAAGCCTCATTGACCCCTATACAAGCCTGGAGCCTGGCACGCCTCTGCCAAGACCGTGTGAAGCAACTCTCCATCCGTTGGTGCCGAGGATTGCTGGACAAACGCTTCGAAGCCTATGGACAACTCCATGGCGGAACCTTGGTAAAAGTACTGGATAGGGGAATAACGGCCCAAGAGCGATGGCTCGGCTTTCTGATCGGATCAGCATGGCCAGTGTTGGCGGAGGCGATGCTGCTGGCCACACTGTTCGCCTATCTGGGGGCTAGTTCGGTCCTGATTGGTCTCATTCCTTTGAGCTTGGTGTACTTATGGGCCAATGATCGCTTGGTGCGTTGGCGCCGACCGCATATCGAGGCGGTGAACTCGCGAGAGGACGAACTGGCCGAACAGTGGGTGGATACCTTTGCCAGTGCGTCTACGGTCAAGCTGGAAAAAGCCGAGGCTGCAGCAATGATTCCGGTCAACCAGACACTATCTGACTACGCCGATTCAGCCGTTCGGGTAGCCTACAGCGGCGGCTGGCTTCAGGCCCTGCGTATTCTGTTCATCGGTCTGGGCAGTGGCGGCTTGCTGATGTGGGGTATAAATGATCAATCCCTGACATCACCGCAATTGAGCCTGGGTGAACTGGTTGCTCTATTTACCTTGGTGAGTGGACTGCTGTCGGGGGTCGCGCAAATGGCCGATGCCTGGCGAATGCTCGATCAGTTTCGGCTCGACAAACGCAAACTTGAACACTGGCTTCAACTCCCGCTGTTCGGTCCATCATCCACGACAGACATTCAATCCAACGACGAAGGCGCAGGGCTGCGCATCGCCCCCTGTCAACTCAGCACTCGCAACACATTGCAATTGCAACTGGATGAGCCGTTGGCGCTGCGCAATGGTGAACGGGTCGCGCTGATTGGGCCCAGCGGATGTGGCAAGTCGACGCTACTGCACGCCATGGCGGGAACGGTGTTCCAGTTGCGTGAACATGTCTATCTCCAGGGCAGATGTCTGGCACAGTTCGACGCAAGCGAGCAGTTCAGCCGTTTACGCCTTTGCCCTCAAGCCCCCCATTTCATTCCAGGAGCGCTGCCCCGAGCAGTTCTGTTCGAGCACACTCATGATCGAGCTCAAATCGAACGGTGGCTTGAACGGCTAGGCCTGAACAAAGACTGGTACGAACGCGAGCTGGATGCACGCGCAGACTCCATTTCTGGCGGCGAAGCTCGCAGGCTGACACTGCTACGCCTACTTAATCAGCCTGGCGAGTTCAATTTCTTCGACGAACCCACAAGTGGCCTTGATGCCGGGTCGGCGGAGCGTACCTGGGATCTGCTATTCGAAACATTCCAAGGGAAAGGGCTGATCTGCGTAACGCATGATCAGAACGCTCTGCCAAGATTTGACCGGGTGATCACCATGAGCGAAGGTCGGATCGTCAGCCAAGCACAAGTGGGATGCTCCGCAGCTTGAAAACCTGAGCTCGCAGGCGATCCCACAGTGCCCTACTGAATCAATGAATTATCCGCAGCCCAGTGAGTACAGCCATTATTCGTCATCATCGAAGTTGTACATGCCCGGCGCGAGGTTCTCGAAGCGGGTGTACTTGCCGATGAACGCCAGGCGCACGAAGCCGATGGGGCCGTTACGCTGCTTACCGATGATGATTTCGGCCACGCCCTTGTGCTCGGTATCGGGGTGGTACACCTCGTCGCGGTAAACGAACATGATCACGTCGGCGTCCTGCTCGATCGCACCGGATTCACGCAAGTCGGAGTTCACCGGGCGTTTGTTCGGGCGTTGCTCCAGGGAGCGGTTGAGCTGCGACAAGGCAATGACCGGGCAGTTGAATTCCTTGGCCAGGGCCTTGAGCGAGCGGGAGATCTCGGAGATTTCGTTGGTCCGGTTATCACCGGCCGAGCCCGGAATCTGCATCAGCTGCAGGTAGTCGACCATGATCAGCGCGATGTCGCCGTGCTCACGGGCCAGGCGTCGGGTTCGTGCACGCATTTCCGATGGGCTGATACCGGCGGTATCGTCGATGAACAGCTTGCGGTCGTTGAGCAGGTTGACCGCCGAGGTCAGCCGCGGCCAATCGTCGTCGTCCAGCTGGCCGGAACGCACCTTGGTCTGGTCGATACGGCCCAGGGACGAAAGCATACGCATGACCAGCGATTCGCCTGGCATCTCGAGGGAGAACACCAGTACCGCCTTGTCGGTGCGCAGTACGGCGTTCTCGACCAGGTTCATGGCAAACGTGGTCTTACCCATCGACGGACGACCGGCGACGATGATCAGGTCGGCGGGCTGCAGGCCGCTGGTCTTCTCGTCCAGGTCGGTGAAGCCCGTGGATACGCCGGTGATGTCGCTGTCGGAGTTGAACAACGTGTCGATCCGGTCGATGGCCATGGTCAACAGCTCGTTGACCCCCACCGGGCCGCCAGTCTTGGGGCGCGCCTCGGCGATCTGGAAGATCTGCCGCTCGGCATCGTCGAGGATTTCCTCGGCATTGCGGCCTTGGGGGTTGAAGGCGTTGTCGGCGATGTCCGTACTGATGCTGATCAGTTGCCGAAGCGTGGCACGTTCACGAATGATCGCCGCGTAGGCCTTGATGTTGGCCACCGACGGGGTGTTCTTGGCCAACTCCGCCAGATAGGCAAGCCCGCCCACCTGGCTCGACAAGCCTTCCTTGTCCAACTGCTCGTGCAGGGTCACCACGTCGAACGGCTGGTTGGCGTCCGCCAACTTGTGCACGGCGCGGAAGATCAGGCGGTGGTCATGCCGGTAGAAGTCACCGTCCGAGACCTGATCCAGCACCCGCTCCCAAGCGTTGTTGTCCAGCATCAAGCCACCGAGCACGGCCTGTTCGGCCTCGATGGAATGCGGGGGCACCTTCAGGGCTGCGGTCTGCAAGTCTAGCTGTTCGGGATTGGTGATCTCGTTCATGGCCACGAAAGAATTCTGGAGGATGAAAAAGACAAAGGGCACGGCCTGTGAAAGACAGGACCGTGCCCGATGTTAACCGGCTGAACCGCGAGGGGCCAGCCGATCAGCGCAGCTTAGGCAGCTACGACGACCACGCGTACGGTGGCTTCAACGTCGCTGTGCAGGTGCACGGCTACGTCGTATTCGCCAACCTGACGGATGGTGCCGTTCGGCAGACGAACTTCAGCCTTGGCCACTTCAACGCCGGAGGCGGTCAGGGCGTCAGCGATGTCGTGGGTGCCGATCGAACCGAACAGCTTGCCTTCATCGCCAGCGGTGGCGGTGATGGTGACTTCCAGCTCAGCCAGTTGGGCTGCGCGGGTTTCAGCCGACGATTTCTTCTCGGCAGCTGCTTTTTCCAGCTCGGCGCGGCGCTCTTCGAACGCAGCCAGGTTGGCGGCGTTGGCAACGGTGGCCTTGCCGAATGGCAGCAGGAAGTTACGGCCGTAACCAGCCTTAACCTTTACTTTGTCGCCCAGGTTGCCCAGGTTGGCGACTTTTTCCAGCAGGATCAGTTCCATTTGGTAAAACCTCTTAACTTTTAACCTTCACCGTTCGCGGAGTCATTCCCCTGAGGGGACTTGCGACCGCGAAAATCAATCAGGCTGTCGACAATGGCCAAAACCACGAGCAACGGATAAATCAGCTGCATGATCAGCGGCAGTGTCACGTACATGCCAACCAGCCAGAAACCAGCCAGTCGCCCCTGCGCCACCAGTCCATGCATCAAGGCGATGCCGGCCAGAACGAGCACCAGGCTGGACGCGGATGCCAGGACGATGAACTGCGGGCCGATGAACGGGCCCAACACCATCACTGCAACCAACGCCAACATGGCACCCCGTGGCAGCCTCAGGGCGCGAAACTCGCGACCGAAGCCTCCAGGGTTGTACAACACCGCTTGCCAATAACGCGCCAGCATCAACGCCAGCACGCTGAACAATTGCAACATCACCGCTGTGGAAGCGACCAGCACGGGGCCGATCAGCTCACCGGGAATAACCGGCTTGCCTTCGATTTGCGGCAGGGCTTTCACAAGCGCCTTGGCCAACACCTCGAAGGTTTCGCGCAGTACCGTGTCCAGGATGAGGCTGTAGACCAACCCCAACACAACACTGGACATCAACACCCGACTCCAGGAATGCCCGGCACGCAACAAGGCGGCCAGCCCCAGCGTTCCCAACAGCACCAGCAAGGTGCTTGGATCGCCGAAGACCCAAATGGCCACCGCAGGCAAAAGGCCCCAGGCGATGACCGTTGAAGCGTCCTTGAATCCGCGCCGCAGAAGCACCAGGCTTCCGGCAGCGGCACTCAACCAGAACAGCAGCGGTAATACCGCACTTGCGACCACCACCAGGGTGGCCTGCACACGACCGCGCATGATGAAATCAGCTAACGCTCGCATGCTTATCCCTTACTTCTTGTCGACGACCCGGTCTCAGCGGCCGTGGCTGTCGGTGTAGGGCAGCAGGGCCAGGAAGCGGGCGCGCTTGATAGCGGTAGCCAGCTGACGCTGATAACGAGCTTTGGTACCAGTGATACGGCTCGGAACGATCTTGCCGGTTTCGGATACGTAAGCTTTCAGGGTGTTGAGATCTTTGAAGTCGATCTCTTTCACGTCTTCAGCAGTGAAGCGGCAGAATTTACGACGACGGAAGAAACGTGCCATGTAATAGGCTCCTCAAAAGGTCCGTGGATTACTCGTCAGCGTTATCGCTGTTGTCGCTGTCATTGCTGTCATCGCCTTCGGCGGAGTCAGCATGCTCAGGACGTTCACGACGCTCACGGCGCTCGCTGCGGTTCTCTTCTGCCTTCAGCATCTCGGACTGACCGGTAACGGCTTCGTCGCGACGGATGACCAGGTTACGGATAACGGCATCGTTGTAGCGGAAGTTGTCTTCCAGCTCGGCCAGGGCCTTGCCGGTGCACTCAACGTTCAGCATCACGTAGTGAGCCTTGTGAACATTGTTGATTGCGTAGGCCAGTTGACGACGGCCCCAGTCTTCCAGGCGGTGGATCTTGCCACCATCTTCTTCGATCAGCTTGGTGTAACGCTCAACCATGCCGCCGACTTGCTCGCTCTGGTCCGGGTGAACCAGGAAGATGATTTCGTAATGACGCATGAATGCTCCTTACGGGTTAGTAGTCTGCCAGCGAATCTGGTCAGACAAGGAGTGAATGACACTGGTGTGTCTTGCCAGGGAGTAGAGGCACATGCGCACCTGCCAGCTCGGCAAGGGGCGCAATTGTAGAGAAGGCTGGACGCACAAGCAAGGTGATTGGTGAATATTTGAACAGCCAGAAACATATTCACGAGCTACCGCCCTTTTCGCGGGTAAAACCGCGAAAAGGGCGGTACAGGCTGAGGGTCAGCGCTTGGCCTGGCGCTGACGAACGGCTTCGAACAGGCAGACGCCGGTCGCTACCGACACGTTCAGGCTGCTGACACTGCCGGCCATCGGCAACTTCACCAGGAAATCGCAGTGCTCGCGGGTCAGGCGGCGCATGCCCTTGCCTTCCGCGCCCATGATCATCACCAGCGGCCCGGTCAGGTCTTGCTGGTAGATCTCCTGCTCGGCTTCGCCTGCGGTACCGACCACCCACAGCCCGCGCTGCTGCAACTTCTCCAGCGTACGCGCCAGGTTGGTCACAGCCACCAGCGGAATCACCTCTGCCGCACCACACGCCACCTTGCGCACCACGCCGGTCAACGTGGCCGACTTGTCCTTGGGAATGACCACGGCTGTGGCACCGGCGGCATCCGCGGTGCGCAGGCAGGCACCGAGATTATGCGGGTCGGTGACGCCGTCGAGCACCAGGATCAGCGGTGGGGTTTCGGTGCGCTCGAGCAACTCGTCGAGCATCGCCTCACCCCAGACCTGGCTCGGGCTGACCTCGGCAACCACTCCCTGGTGAACACCTTCGACCCAGGCGTCCAGCTCACGGCGCTCGGCCTGGCCGACCGGTACGCGGTTCTCGGCGGCCAGCGCCAGCAAGCCCTGGACACGTGGCTCGCTGCGCCCCTCAGACAGCCAGATCTGCTTGACCCGCTTCGGATGGTGCTGCAGCAGCGCCTGCACGGCGTGCACGCCGTAGATTTTTTCCAGCTGACTCATGGCTTGCTCTTGCCTTTGCGTGGCCCGCCAGATTTGGACGGACCTTTACGGTGCTTGGTCGGCTTGCCGGACGACTTGCCGCCTTTGTCCGACTTGCTGCTGGCATGGCCGCTGCTGCGGGCTTCGCTCATCAGCGCCTTTTTCATTTCACGGCTCTTGCGCACTTCGGCGTTACGCTGGACCGCGTCTTTCGGGAAGTACGCCTCGGCGGCCTCGCTCTTGCGGCTGCGCGGCTTGGGCGTCGCCTTGGCTTCGACCTTCGGGGCCTCGGACTTGTCGGCGACTGGAGCGGCGTTACGACCTTTACGGCCCACTGGTGCGCTGAGCTGCTGCTCGGACACCTCGAAGTCGATCTTGCGCTCGTCCAGGTCGACGCGCATGACCTTGACCTCGATGGTGTCGCCCAGGCGGAAGGTGCGCCCACTGCGCTCGCCCGACAGACGATGGTGCACGGGGTCGAAGTGGTAGTAGTCGCCCGGCAGCGCACTGACATGCACCAGGCCTTCCACGTAGATATCGGTCAGTTCGACGAACAGGCCGAAACCGGTCACGGCAGTGATCACGCCGGGGAAGGTTTCACCCACGCGATCCTTCATGTACTCGCACTTGAGCCAGTTGACCACGTCGCGGGTGGCCTCGTCGGCACGGCGCTCGGTCATCGAACACTGTTCGCCCAATTGCTCGAGGGTGTTCTCGTCGTACGGGTAGATACGCGCCTTCGGAATACTCATCGCGCCAGCCCGCTTGACGTGCGGGGTCTCGACCTTGGAGCGGATGATGCTGCGGATGGCGCGGTGCACCAGCAGGTCCGGGTAGCGACGGATCGGCGAGGTGAAGTGGGTATACGCCTCGTAGTTCAAACCGAAGTGGCCGTTGTTGTCGGTGCTGTACACCGCCTGGCTCAACGAGCGCAGCATCACGGTCTGGATCAGGTGGAAATCCGGACGATCGGCGATGCTGGCCAGCAAGGCCTGGTAGTCCTTGGGCGACGGGTCCTTGCCCTTGTGCAGGGTCAGCCCCAGCTCACCCAGGAAGGCTCGCAGTTTTTCCAGACGCTCCGGCGGCGGACCGTCGTGCACGCGGTACAGGGCCGGAACCCCGTGCTTCTGCAGGAACTCGGCGGTGGCCACGTTGGCCGCCAGCATGCACTCTTCGATCAGCTTGTGCGCGTCGTTGCGCACGGTGGGGCGGATTTCCGCGATCTTGCGCTGGTCGCCGAAGATGATGCGGGTTTCCTGGGTCTCGAAGTCGATGGCCCCACGAGTGTGACGGGCCGCCACCAGCACTTTGTAGAGGTTGTACAGGTTCTTCAGATCCGGCAGGACCTCCTTGTACTCCTCGCGAAGCGCCTTGCCTTCGCGGGTGCGGGCATGCTCGAGCATGCTGCTGACCTTGTTGTAGGTCAGACGCGCATGGGAGTGGATCACGCCTTCGTAGAACTGGTAATCGACCATCTGACCGGTCTTGTTGATGGTCATTTCGCAGACCATGGCCAGGCGATCGACGTGCGGGTTCAGCGAGCACAGGCCGTTGGACAGCTCCTCGGGGAGCATCGGCACCACACGCTCGGGGAAGTACACCGAGTTGCCGCGCTGCTGGGCCTCGACGTCCAGGGCCGAGCCCAGGCGAACATAGCTGGAGACGTCGGCGATCGCGACGTACAAGCGCCAGCCACCGGAGAACAGGCGCAGCTTGCCCAGCGGTTCGCAGTAGACGGCGTCGTCGAAGTCGCGAGCGTCTTCGCCGTCGATGGTGACGAACGGCAAGTGGCGCAGGTCGACGCGTTTTTCCTTGTCCTTTTCTTCGACTTCGGAGCGGAACTTGCGCGCTTCCTTGATCACTTCCTGGGGCCAGACATGCGGAATGTCATAGCTGCGCAGGGCGACATCGATTTCCATGCCCGGCGCCATATAGTTGCCGATCACTTCGATCACATCGCCCTGCGGCTGGAAGCGCGGGGTCGGCCAGTGGGTGATCTTGATCTCGACGAACTGGCCGATCTTGGCACCGCCGTTGCGACCGGCGGTAACCAGCACTTCCTGTTGGATCTTCGGGTTGTCGGGCGTCACGTAACCGATGCCGCCTTCTTCGAAGTAGCGACCGACCACGGTTTCATGGGCGCGGGAAATGACTTCCACCAGCACGCCTTCGCGGCGGCCACGGCGGTCGACACCGGAAACCCGGGCCAGGCCACGGTCGCCATCGAACACCAGGCGCATCTGCGATGGGCTGAGGAACAGGTCGTCGCTGCCATCGTCGGGAATAAGGAAACCGAAACCGTCGCGGTGGCCAGAGACACGGCCGCAGATCAGGTCCAGCTTATCCACCGGGGCATAGGTGCCGCGCCGGGTATAGATAAGCTGACCGTCACGCTCCATGGCACGCAAGCGGCGGCGCAGGGCTTCGATCTGGTCTTCATCGTAGAGGCCGAACTCGGCCGCCAGTTCTTCGCGTGCCGCCGGTTCACCACGGTCGGCAAGACGCTGCAGGATCAGCTCACGGCTGGGAATAGGGTTTTCGTATTTTTCCGCTTCGCGAGCGGCCTCGGGATCGAGGGATTGCCAATCGGCCATCAGAAGGGGTTCACCTTGGGGTATATAGATAGGAATTCTGGCATAGGCGTATTGAAACCGGAAATGTCAGCCTTGGACAGCCCCAGCGGCATGTCCGGAGCGAAGCAATAGGCCTGCGGAATCAACAAGTTGAATTTTTTGAATTTTTTTTCGATCAGGGGCTTTACAGCCCTCCGGAGCGTCCGTATAGTGCGCACCACAACGACGGACAACCCCGAAGTTGTAGTAGAGATGAACGGCGCTGTAAAGCATCATGTAATCTCGAATGTGTGCCCAGGTGGCGGAATTGGTAGACGCGCTGGTTTCAGGTATCAGTGGCTTAACGGCCGTGGAAGTTCGAGTCTTCTCCTGGGCACCAAAAATTTCAAGTAATAGATGACCAAGGATCTGTTACTACTGTGTGAAAGCGAACGATAGTCGCCTTCTACAGATGATGCAAAGCTTTGCCCAGGTGGCGGAATTGGTAGACGCGCTGGTTTCAGGTATCAGTGACTTAACGGTCGTGGAAGTTCGAGTCTTCTCCTGGGCACCATACAAAAACCCACTAGCTTGCTAGTGGGTTTTTTTCTTGCCTGCGATTTTTATCCCCCTCCCCCGCAAGCTGTCCCGCGCACCCCAGACGTTGAACCATGGTCTGCCCATGAATTTCTCGTCACACGGCCACTTGAGAAACGATTTCGTTTACCATTGTTTCCAAATATGTAGCCGCAAGCGAGGAAGTACCCGCATGACGATCCGTCCGCAACCGCTGATGCGCACCCTGGCCGCCGCAGTCCTGAGCCTGGTGATTGGCGCTCCGGCCGCCATGGCAGACGACCCGGTGACACTGACCCTGTACAACGGTCAACACAAGGAAATCGGCGAGGCCATCGCCAAGGCCTACGAGGCCAAGACCGGTATCCATATCAACATCCGCAAGGGCAGCAGCAATCAGCTGGCCAGCCAGATCATCGAAGAAGGCGACCGTTCGCCAGCCGACATCATCTACACCGAAGAGTCTCCTCCCCTGAACAACCTGGGTGAATTGGGCCTGCTGGCGAAGATCGACGATGCCACGCAGAGCATGATGCCCAAGGAATACGTGGGCGCCAACGGCACCTGGATGGGTATCACTGCCCGCACGCGGATCGTGGTGTACAACCCCAAGAAGGTCGACGAGAAAGACCTGCCGACCACGGTCATGGACTTCGCCAACCCTGAGTGGGAAGGTCGGGTCGGTTACGTACCCACCAGCGGCGCCTTCCAGGAACAAGCCGTGGCCATCCTCAAGATGCATGGTCGCGACGCCACCGAAGAGTGGCTGACCGGCCTGAAGGCCTTCGGCAAGACCTACACCAACAACATGGTCGCCCTGAAGGCGGTGGAAAAAGGTGAAGTCGCCGCGGTGCTGGTGAACAACTACTACTGGTACGCACTCGAGCGCGAACGCGGCAAACTGGAGTCGAAGCTGTACTACCTGGCCGATGGCGATGCCGGCAACCTGGTGACCATCTCTGGCGCCGCCGTGGTCAAAGCCAGCAAACACCCTAAAGAAGCCCAGGCCCTGCTCAACTGGATGGCCAGTGAAGAAGGCCAGCGCGTGATCACCCAGACCACCGCTGAGTACCCACTGCATAAAGGCATGGTCTCCGATCGCGGCCTGAAGCCGTTCGAAGACCTGCGTCCGCCGAAGATCTCGCCAGCTGACCTGGGCAATGCCGAGGAAGCCATCGAGCTCGAGCGCGAGGTCGGCTTGCTCTGATGACCGCCGCCCTGTCCGAACCTGTGCCGGTACGTTTCGTGCCGCGCCGCAAACGCCCGTCGATCTGGGTGGTGCTGCCTGTCCTGTTCCTGGTGGCAATGAGCGTGTTGCCGTTGCTGTACGTCGCCATCAAGACCTGGGACGCCGGCTGGCGCGAGGCGCTGCACCTGTTGTGGCGTCCCTTCGTCTGGGGGCTGATGCGCAACACCATGATGCTCATGGTGGGCGTGACCCTGACGTGCATGATCGTCGGTCTGGCCCTGGCCTGGCTGCTCGAACGCAGCAACTTGCCTGGTCGGCGCCTGTGGGGCGTGGTGTTGTGCCTGCCCTTCGCTGTGCCTTCGTTCGTCAGCAGCTTCACCTGGGTGTCGCTGAGTTCGGACTTTGAGGGCCTGGGCGGGGCGATCATGGTCATGGCCTTGTCCAAGTATCCGCTGGTATTCCTGCCGGTGGCAGCAACCCTGCGCAACCTCGACACCTCGCTGGAAGAGTCTGCGCGCACCTTGGGCTGCAGCCGTTGGGGCGTGTTCATCAAAGTCACCTTGCCGCTGCTTTGGCCCTCGATGCTGGGCGGCGCGCTGCTGATTGCGCTGCACATGCTGGTGGAATTCGGCGCGTTGTCGATCCTTGGGCTGCAGACCTTCACCACCGCGATCTACCAACAGTTCGAGCTCGAATTCAGCAATGCCAACGCGGCCATGCTATCGGCCGTGCTGCTGGTGCTGTGCCTGATCATGCTCTGGTTGGAGCTGCGGGTACGCGGCAAGGCACGCCATGTAAGGATTGGCCAGGGCGTTGCCCGTCGGGCGCAGCCGGTTCGCCTACGTGCCTGGATGCCCGTGGCGCAGCTGTTCTGCCTGGGCCTGGCGATCCTGGGCAGCGGCATACCCTTGGCCATGCTTGGCTATTGGTTGAGCGTGGGTTCATCGGCGGCCTTCCCTGTAGCGGCGATCAGCAAGGCGTTGCTGACTTCGCTGTCGGTGTCGCTGGGTGGCGCCGGCTTCTGCGTGTTGCTGGCCCTGCCGATCAGCTTCCTGGTGGTGCGCTTCAAAGGCCGCCTGGCGATCTGGGCCGAGCGTCTGCCTTACTTGCTGCATGCCCTGCCCGGGCTGGTCATCGCACTGACGCTGGTGTTCTTCGCCCTGCACTATGTGCCGGCGCTATACCAGACCACAGCGCTGTTGCTACTGGCGTATGCACTATTGTTCCTGCCGCTGGCCCAATCACCGGTACGCACCGCATTGAACAAAGCCTCGCCAACGCTGGAAGAAGCGGCACGGACCTTGGGCGCCAGCAGCTTCGCGGCGTTCTGCCGGGTGACCTTGCCGATCATCTTCCCGGCGATGGCAGCGGCCTTTGCCCTGGTGTTCCTGGATGCGATGAAGGAGCTGACCGCCACCCTGCTGCTCAGCCCGACCGGGATGACAACCCTGGCCACCGAGGTGTGGGCTCATACCGCCAACGTCGAGTTCGCGGCGGCGGCGCCTTATGCGGCGTTGCTGATCGTGGTGTCGGGGTTGCCGGTGTACCTGCTGACCACGCGGATGTACCTGAACAAGGCATGAACCTGCACCTCCTGCTCCAACTGGAGCAGGGGGCTTCACGGCCACCGACTCAACGCGTGAACAGCGCACGCCCCTCGTCTACCTGCCCGACTGACGCAGGCGTGCGCAGCTGCAGCACCGCCAGCAATAACAACACTGCCGCCAGCCCCCACAGGATTGGCGTGGCTCCCTGGCTCAGGGCATACAGCTGCAAGCCGATGACCGCCAGGCGCAGCGCCGCATCCAGCCGACCGTTGCTCACCGTGGGCTGGCGCCAACGGGCAATGCCCCAGACCACGTAAGCCAAAGCACCCAGGTTGATGAAGAACAGCGACGTCGCATCGAGCCTGGCGAATGGCGTGCCCAGGCCCAGCCAGGCATCCAGGCCGGCAAACACTTGCAAGGCCCAGCCAGCGACGAATGGAATGGCGAATGGCAGGGTGGCGATCACGTCGTATACCGCACCGACGCGGACGATAGTGGCGTAGCGGGACTGATTCATGCGGCTCAAACCTCCATGTTCAAACGTTCGAGAAGTTGCCTGACTTCGTAGAATTGCCCTGACTGCAGGGCAATGGCCTGTCGCCGTGCCAACAGCGTGACGATATCGCGTGCGCGCTCCTGCGGGCTGGCAACATAGCCAGGCTGTGCGGCGCGCTCGCGCAAGGCGACCAGTTCGGGAAAGCGTTCATCGGCCTGCAGGATGGTATGGGCCACCGTGGTGTCGACGTTGCAAAGACCGAGCACGGCGAAGAATACCTCCGGGTTCTCCAGGTGATAGACCTTGGCCAGCGCATTCAACGCCGCCTTGGACACGCTGTAGGACAGCATCCCAGCGCGCTGACGAATGCCCGAGACGGAAGCCGAGAACACGACCTGACGTGGCAGCGCGTCACGCTTGAGCAGCAGATCGAGCACCCATTTGACCGCCACCACGTTCAGCTCCATGACCTCGCGAAAGGCCTCGGCCGAGGTGTTGCAGGCCAGGTCCGGGGCAGAACCGAAAGTCCCGGCATTGAGGTAGGCGGTGTCGAAGCAGGTCTCGCCGAGAAACACCTGGAGCGCAGCCTCCGAGCCCGAAGGCGCGCACAGGTCCAGGCCGCGAAAATGGAAGCCCGCGTGACGCAGCAGATCTTCGGGCGCACGCCGCGAGACACCCCATACCTCGTCGCCCCGCGCCAGGTGCAAGGCGGCCAGCGCATGGCCGATGCCCGAACTGACGCCACTGATGAAAACGTGGTTCATGAGGTCCTCACTCGAACTTGCCGATGTGATAGCCACCATCGACGCTCAATACGCTACCGGTGATGTAGGAGGCGTTTGCGCTCAGCAGGAACAACACCGCATCGGCGACCTCGCCGGCCTCACCGAAGCGCTTCATGGCCGTCGCATTGATCTTGCGCTGCGTGTTCGCGGGGCTGGCCGCCAGTCGCTCCGGCGAATTCATGCCGCCGAGGATCGGGCCTGGCGCGACGGCATTGACTCGAACGGCGTGACGGCCATCGCGATCGGTGGCGCTTTCCATCGCCACCACCTGGGTCAGGGCATTGAGTGCGGCCTTGCTGGCAACGTAGGCAGCCTGGTTGGGCATGGCCATCACGCCGGCGCAGGACGAGACATTGACGATCGCACCACCTGCCCGTTGGCCGATCAGACGCAGCTCTTGCTGCAGGCAGTAAAGCGGACCATGCAGATTGATACGCATGACCCGATCCCAGTCCTGCGGCTGCAAGTCGGCTACTGGCGCGTAGGGGGCAGTCACCCCCGCCGCGTTCACCGCATGATCAAGGCCACCGAAGCGCGTTTCGATTTCACAGAAGGCGTCTCGCACGGCGCCCGCCTCGGCCACATCGCAGGCAATGAACGATGCCCGTTCACCCAGCAGTGCCATGGCCGCTCGCCCCTTTTCCAGGCTGCGGCCCAGCACCACCACCCGTGCGCCCTGCGCGACCAGGCGTTGAGCCACCTCCAGACCGATCCCATTCGTGCCGCCGGTGACAGCAACGGTCTTTTCCTCGAATTGCATTGGACTCTCCTTAGTCATATCGAATCGAATCGGGCCGCTTGTACTTGTCGTTCACGCAGCAATACACCCGGTCCAGCCTCGGGTTGCTCTTGTCACGGAAACAATTGCCGTCGAAGCGGCAGGCATTGACGCTGCCCGGCTTGCCGGCCAGGGACTTGTTGACCAGGTCGTTGTCGGCAAACAGCGCCCGGCTCATGCCCACCAGGTCGGTTACGCCCAGATCGAGCAACGCCTCGGCCTGGGCGAGCGAACCGGTGAAACCGGCGAAACCGACCGGCAGCGAGGTCAACTCGCGTATGTGCCGCACACCCTGCACGAGCAGGGCATGCACCCTGGGGTCGGCACGCAACATGTAGTGGAAGGTTTCACGAACGGCTGCCGAACACATCAGCGCGCTCACGCCAGCCTGTTGCAAGGCTGGCACCACGTGCTCGAGCAGCGCGGGCTGCTGGCCTTTCTCACCAAGACAATCATCGATGCCAAGGCGGACGGAGATATCGACTTCACCCTGCGTCGCCTCGGCAATGGCCTCGATCACCTCCAACAGCAGACGCGCTCGCCGCAGGGGCGAACCGCCATAACGGTCGGTTCGGCGGTTGGTGTGAGGTGAGAGAAAACTGCTCAACAGATATCCATTGGACGCCTGCAACTGGACCGCACGCGAGCCCGCCTGCCGAGCCAGCCGCGCGGCATGGGCGAACTGGCTGCAGACCGCTCGGATATCGGCGTGGGTCATCACCCGGACACCAGGCTGGCGCTTGCCGGGCGCGCTCCGGCTGGGCGCCAGCAACACCCCACCGCCAAGGGCTCGATTGCCCTGCGCACCGTAATGCTGCAATTGCACGACCACCGGACAAGCGTGCTGCCGGCCATAATCAATCAACGGCGCCAGACACTCGGCATGCTGCTCGTCATACAGGCACAGGCCGCCTGAATGCAGGCGCGTGGAGGCATCCACCGCCGAGTTGGCCAGCACGACCATGGCGCAACCGCCGTCGATGATGCCTCGGTAGAACCCAAACATCTCCTCGGTAAGGCAGCCGTCACGCCCGAGATCGATGCCCATCGGCGCAAAGTACACCCGGTTCTTCAACTGAAGGTGCCGCCCCAGGTCGATGGGTTGGCGTGTCAGCGGATAACCCGAAGTCATGCTCACACGCTCTGCCGGACACACGGACTGGCCAAAGGATCGTTACTCGCATCGGCCACCGCGGCATACTCCAGCAGAGGCTCATGGAAGCAGTGGCACTTGATGACCTCCTTGAGGGTCGACAGCGTGGCGCGGTCGAGCTTGGCGAACATCGCCAGTTGCACGCCCTCCTGCCGCGAGGGGTGAACCGCGGCGATCGCAAAGCTGAGAAACCCGCTATCTCTGACGTAGATCGACAACTGCCGCACGCTCGACGCTGCGTGGGGCAGTTGCGCCGTGAAGCGCACGCCCCGCAGAGACACATGCTCCAGTCGGCCTTCCACGCTGCTGCCATCGCTCATGCCCAGCAACACCTGCGGTAGCACCCGGTTGGAGGGCGCGAACCAATGGTGCTCAGGGAAGTTGACCGTGCGCATGCGCTTGAACAGCGGCATCTTCATGGCGCTGCCACGCAGCCGGAGGGTCGTGACCAGGCTGCCGTTCTGGTAGAACATCGCCGTCTTGTCCACCGTGCGCGGCTGATGCCGTTTCTGACCAGCACTGTGTTGCACCACCACTTCGACCGCATAGGTCGACTCGGTGTAATTGTTGAACGAGACCGCGAGGTCCTCGATCGAGATGGACACATCGCCACGACGGTAGCCGGAGTGGCTGTAGAAGTAGTGGTACATGGCCTGACGCGCGACCTCGATGAGCATCAGCCCAGGCACATGCTCGTGAGGCTTGTTGTAGAAGAAGTAATTGTTGGTGTCATTCAGCACGGTGTAGGACGACAGGTTGGCCCGCTCCCAACCGGGCAGAACATGCAGCCTGTCCGCCAGCAGGGCCACCTGCGCCTGGTCCACTGCGGGCAGCCCGAAGTGGCGCTGCAGGTATAGCTCTACCTGGCGTGGCAACCAGGGTGCAGCGAGATGGTAGACGCCGTCGCGCAGCGCGTAGAAACCTTGCACGTTCATCTCGAAACCGCCGAGCACGGCAAAGTCAGTCTCGCTGATCGAGGCAGGCAAGCTGGCGAGTACCCAACCCTGCCGGGCATCCTCGCGGTATGCATGGTGCAGGGCTGTCAGACCCGCCGGGTCCAGCTCGCCTTGCAACCGCTCGACCTCCCGACAGGTGAGTCGGGCGGGCAACAAGTCCTGGAATTCTGAAAGCAGTACATCCTCCGCCGTGCCCTTGTGCAGGACCTGCGGAGTCAACGGTAATTGACGATCCATGTTGATCACCTAACGGGTTTGGACGGGAAAAGCCGCCACGGCATTGCGCAGCATGCGCCTGACGATCGGCCCATGGGCGGGGCCCACCGGCAACATGTACAGGCGCCCGAACGCATTGAAGCACTGCACCGACGTGGTCACGCTCAGATGCTGCGTGCCTGGTCTGGTGTGCTGCAGATCCATGCACACCATCACGGCGAGGTGCGTATCTCGCGAAGTCAGCACCAACTGGCTGTCGCTCAGCGCCTCCACCGTGAAGAAGTCCAAGCGCTCGCCCACCACAGGCGCCCGTTCCGGGGGGCGTGCAGAAAAACCCCGGATGTCGGCGACATTGAACCGGCGCGAGATGAAATCGCGAAGGCGAAACGCCGCGGCCAGCCATGCCGGAATGTCCGATGTCATCGCGTGGTAAACGCCCAGCGCAGTGACCGGCGCGGCGAGCTGTGCGGCGTCGCAGTGCAAAAAGTCCAGGCGCTCGACAGGCGCTACCAACTGCACGCACTCAGGCGCCAAGGCCAGGGTTCGAGACATGGGACAGGCTCCGTGTCATTGCTGGAGCAAGGCGATGGCCGCCAGCTCAGCCTTGAGCAGCAGCTTTTCATAGGCCTCGTCAGGCGACTCCTGGTTGCTGGTGATCAGGCCGGCTATTTCGCGCGCTGCCTGGTCCAGCGCGTCGTCGGCGATGAACACCGACTCGTACAGCGGAATCGGCGGCAGGTAGCGACCTTTGACATACGCGACCGTCTGCTGCAGCGGGCGCAGCAATTCATCCAGGGTGAACCGGTTGAAACCACCTGCACGGTAGCCGGAAGCCGGTGCACCGACGCTGGTGACGATCATGAATTCCTTGTCCTGCAGCTTGTCGCCACCCCGCGCGTAGGCAAAGCCTGGGGTGAAGACGTCATCGATCCAGCGCTTCATCAATGCCGGGCACGAATACCAGTACAGCGGGAACAGCAACACGATGCGCTGGTGCTGGCACAGCAGCTTCTGTTCGGCGGCAATGTCGAAGCCATCGCTGCCAAGGGCGGCGCTGAGCGGATGCAGGGTGACCTTGCTGTCGCGCAGCGCCTCGACGATCGCTGCGTTGGCGCGCGAGGTGCTCAGGTCCGGATGACCGATGACGACCAGAACGTTTTCCATGTTCGAAATCCTTTTAGGGTTGATGCCAACAGGCAGGGGGCCAGTCAGGCAGCGCGGTGCATTGAACGACAGGCCGGGGCCTTTGTAACCTCACCAATTGTGTAGGGCTGCGCGGCTACGTCGAGCCAGCAGGCGAACAGCCAATGCGCGCCGACACGTACCGGGGCCGCCGCTCGCTGGTAGCGATAACCGGCCCGTCGCAACAGCCGTTCGATGCCCAGGGGTGACACGGTGATCAATCGTTGCGCCCCATGGCCGGCAGCGCAGCGCAACACCGCATCGAGCAGCTGCACCGCAATCGTGGACGAGAACTGCCCGCGCCCGCGCAGGCCTGGCCCGGCGAAATCCATCGCCGCGAACCTGGAAAGCTCCCAGACCTGGGCACTATGCGGCAGCGCCTGGCCAGCCATCAGTTGTGGAAACACCTCGTCGAGCAGATAGGGGCGATGGGTCGGCAACAGGCGCGCCGTGCCGACGATGTCGTCCCGCCCGTTGCAGGCCAGCAGGTAGAGCGTGTTGTCGTGGTCGAACTGATCGCGTTCGCACTGCGGCTCACAGGTCAGGTCCCAACCCAGTTCGTCGACGAAGACGCGATAGCGGTAACGCTCCATTTGCGCAAGTCGGGCGCTCCCGAGTTGCTGCCGTGTGCCAATGACGATGTCCATGTCGCGTCCTGTTGCCTGGGGAGAAAGGACGCGTATTCGACTTCAAGCGCTGACGGCGGAAAACTCCACTATTTGGCAGGTCCAGGCCTGCCCTCAGGCCAACAACCCCAGCAAGGCCGCCCGGGCCACGGCAGCGGTACGGTTGACTGCGCCGAGCTTCACCGCCGCATTGCGGGTGTGGAATTTCACGGTCTCGATCGACAAGGCCAGGATGTCGGCAACTTCGTTGAGCGTCTTGCCATCGGCCGCCCAGCGCAGCACTTCGCGCTCACGGCTGGACAATGGCGAGGCGGGGTTGGGCTGCCAGGTGGGCGACAGCAAGCGTGAGAAGCCCTGGTGGGCGACATTGGCCAGCCAGCGCATCTTCGCCTCGTTACACCTCAGCTCACAGTCTCCCAACGCTTCGGCGGAGCGGGCCAAGGTCAGCATGCCGCCGGCGTTGCGGCCCTCCAGGCAGGATTGAGCCCAGCCATGGCGCAAACCGGCATTGCGGGCATCATCCCAGAGCTGCGGGGCATCCTGGAAAACCCGATCCCCCCAGACCACCGGCTGAACCGATTGCTGGCAGTGCAGGACGGTAGGGTCCAATGCCAGATAACCCGATCGTCGATAATGGTCGCACCACGTCCGGCTGTAGGTGCTGAGCAGCGTCACGCGGGGCTTGGTCACCGGCAGCGGAGCGCGCAGACCGTAAGCACAGTACTCGAACCCCAGGGTCCGCGCCGCTGCCTGAATCCTGTCCAGCAGCCCTTGCGCGTCCTGCGCGTCGTAGGCCGCCGATAACACATCGCCCATCCATTGCATCATCGCTCTCCCTCCCTGAATCCAGAGCATGTCCATGCCCTGCTGCTCACGTGGCGCGCGAGTCTAGACCATCTGGTCGACATCGGCATTGAGCAATATCAATTCGATATCTTCTAACGGATGGCGCGTCCCTGCATTTATCCTCCCAAGCCCCGAATGCCGCTGATCGAACGGCCCGTTATCAGGCCCTGAACTGGCCCAAACTCGCCCGCAACTGCGCCGCCAGCTCGTCCAGCACCTTGCTGCTGGCAGTGGTCTGCATCACCACCTCAGCGGAGCGTTCGGCTTGGGCATGAATGTTCTCCACCCGGCCCCGCACTGCCTGCGCGCCATGGGCCTGCTGCTCAGCCGCACGCGTCGCCAGGCCAATCGCAGCGTGCACCTGCTCCACCGCAGCTTGCACCGACTGTTGGCGACGCTCGCTGTCACGCAGCACGAGCAGCCCTTCGCTGGCCTTCACACCTGCCTGGCCAATGGTTGCCACCGCCTCCTTGGCACCTTTCTGCAAGGCAGCGATATGCGCCTGGATATCGCCGGTGGAGCTTTGTGTCTTGCTCGCCAATGCCCTCACCTCATCGGCCACCACGGCGAAGCCACGCCCAGTTTCACCGGCCCGCGCGGCCTCGATGGCAGCATTGAGCGCAAGCAGATTGGTCTGCTCGGCAATGCCATGAATGACCGTCAACACCACTTCGATCTGCTCGCTCTGCTTGGCCAACCGCTCGATCACCTGGGAGCCGGTATCGACCTGGCCGGCAAGGTTTTCGATCAGCCCCGCCAGTTGCGAGGAGGTGCGACTGTTCTCATCCGTGGCCTGGCGAATGTCCACCACCTGTTGCAGCGCTGCCTGCATTGCGTGGCTTTCCGCCTGGGCTTCGTCTGCCATGCTGGAAAGGTCGCGCAGGCTGGCCGCAACCTCGTCACGCTGCAAGGCTGCGGCGGCATCGGCACCCGCGTTGCGTTGGGCCATGGCGCCGATCTCCACACCGGTACGCTGCGCGACCTCCCCGGCCTCGCGAACGATGGGCTGCAATTTGTCGACGAAGCGGTTCACCGCCGAGGCCATGTCGCCGATCTCATCACGGCTGTCGAGAGGGACGCGCTTGGTCAGGTCGCCTTCACCGGCCGCCAGGTCATTGAGCGCTGCGATCAGCAGGCGCAGCTTGCTGAGTACCCGGCGACCCAACACCAGCGCCACCACCAGCAGAACCCCCAGACCAACGAGCACCAGGCCCAGGCCAATGCGCCAACGCAACTCGGCCGCCGCCTCGCGCACGGTATGCGCCGTGTTGGCCTGCATGGCCGTGGCGCTGTTCTGGGCGGTTTCCAGCCGCTCGCGCAGGGTCTTTCCGCTGTCGGCGGCCGCAGCACCGAGGCTGTCGCCCACCAGTTGCTCGCCACTGGCAATCAGGGCCGCAAAGCGCTGGTCGAGGGCCTTCAGCTCCTGGTCGACCCCAGCGGTGGAGACGCCCATCAGCACTTTGCCGATTTCCGCGCCGTTGGGGTTGATCGATGCCTGGACGAAATACACCGACGGGTCGCGACGGGCAGCATCGAGCACCTTGTCCAAGGCTCGCTCACCCTGCCCTTTCTCCATCAGGGCCTGGTTGATGGGGTTTTGTCGATTGAGGTAACGCGTCAGGTGCTGGCCCTGGGCGTCGTCGTAGATCACGAACAATACGTTGGGATTGCGCTGGGCCCGTCGGGCGAAGTCCGAAAGCATCGGCACATCGTTGTCCCAGATGGCGCGCGGTGCCACCGAGGCCAGCAGTTCGGCCATGTCGTTGGCGGAGTCCTTGAGGTTCTTTTCCAGAGTGGCGCGCAGTTGTTGCTGCTCGCTTTGCAACCGCTCGGACAATCCAGCGCTCAGACGCTGACGGGTGCTGCTCGAAAGGCTTTCAAGGCCGGAACGAACGTCCTGGCCGGCTTGCTCCAGTTCGGCACCCAGTTTCCTGCTGTCAGCCCCCAGCCGTTCCCCAAGATCGGCTTCCAAGGCTGTAACGGTGCTCCGGGTCAGCGCAACGGCAACCAGCACCTGCACCAAAAGAGCGATACCAAGGGCAACAAACACAGGCCGCAAGAGGCGGCTTCGTAACAGTGAGAGGATGGCAGACACGGTGTAACCCTCGTGTTTTCTGGCGCCATTATTCTGATGGCATCTACAGAAGCTTCTTACAGCAAGGGTTGTGCCGGGGGCAGCAGGGATATACGCCAAGGTCCAGCAAGGGATTGTCCAGGCCGACACTTTCGCGGGTTTCTGGAACCATGGAGATTCAGTAAGAGCGGGTTCGCCCGCGCCAGGGCCTGCGCAGCCCCCCTGAACGAAAACGCCGCGGTCCCTCTCAGGACCGCGGCGTTCGATCAGCCAGGAAGGCAGATCAGGCGAACGGGTGACGCAGCACGATGGTCTCGTTGCGGTCCGGGCCAGTGGAGATGATATCGATCGGCGCGCCAATCAGCTCCTCGATGCGCTTGATGTAGTTGCGCGCCGCTTGTGGCAGCTCTTCCAGGGTCTTCACGCCCAAGGTCGATTCGCTCCAGCCTGGCATCTCTTCGTACACCGGCTCCAGGCCGATGTAGCTGTCGGCATCGGACGGTGCGTCGATGACGGCGCCATTCTCGTTCTTGTAGCCAACGCAGATGTTGATGGTTTCCAGGCCATCCAGTACGTCCAGCTTGGTCAGGCAGATGCCCGAAATGCTGTTGACGTCGATGGCGCGACGCAGGATGACGGCATCGAACCAGCCGCAACGACGGGCACGGCCGGTGGTGGAACCGAACTCATGGCCACGCTTGGCCAGGGTGGCGCCGGTTTCGTCGAACAGCTCGGTCGGGAACGGACCGGAACCGACACGGGTGGTGTAGGCCTTGGTGATACCCAGGATGTAGTCCAGGTACATCGGGCCAACGCCGGAACCGGTGGAGATACCGCCAGCGGTGGTGTTGGAGCTGGTGACGTACGGGTAAGTGCCGTGGTCGATGTCCAGCAGCGAACCTTGGGCACCTTCGAACATGATGTCCTTGCCGGCGCGACGCAGGTTGTGCAGTTCGGCGGTCACGTCGAGCATCATCGGCTTGAGCTGCTCGGCGTAGGCCATGCACTCGTCCAGGGTCTGCTGGAAGTCGATGGCCGGCTCTTTGTAGTAGTTCACCAGCTGGAAGTTGTGGTAGTCCAGCAGCTCACCGAGCTTGGCGGCGAAACGCTCACGGTGGAACAGGTCACCGACGCGCAGGCCGCGACGGGCGACTTTGTCTTCGTACGCTGGGCCGATACCACGACCGGTAGTGCCGATCTTGGCTTCGCCACGGGCTTTTTCGCGAGCCTGGTCCAGGGCCACGTGGTACGACAGGATCAGCGGGGCAGCCGGGCTGATACGCAGGCGCTCGCGCACTGGCACGCCCTTCTCTTCCAGCTTGGTGATCTCACGCATCAGGGCATCCGGAGCAACGACGACGCCGTTGCCGATCAGGCACTGAACGCCTTCACGCAGGATACCGGAAGGGATCAGGTGCAAAACGGTTTTCTCACCGTTGATCACCAGGGTGTGGCCCGCGTTGTGACCGCCCTGGTAGCGCACTACGGCGGCAGCATGTTCGGTCAGCAGATCGACGATCTTGCCTTTGCCCTCATCACCCCACTGGGTGCCCAGGACGACGACATTCTTACCCATAACACTTGTCCTCATTCACGCAAACTTGGTTGCCGGCCATCGCCGACGAAGAATCTCACTGGGTCAGCGGCAGTACCTGCCAGCGCCCGTCTTGCTGAATCAATTGCCGATCACAATCCGCCTCGAGAGCAGCACTCAACGGCTGGCCAGGCAGGGCCTGGACCACACGCTGGCCCTCGTTGCGCAACTGGCAGACCTGCTGCCAGAGGGCCGCGTCGCCACTGTCGGGCATCCAGATGCCGCCAGTTGGCAATACGACCTCCGCTCGCCCCAGTGTGACCAGGGTCTTCAAATCCGTGGAGAAACCGGTGGCAGGGCGTGCCCGGCCAAAATCGGCGCCGATGTCGTCGTAACGGCCGCCCTGGGCGATCGATTGACCCTCGCCAGGCACGAACACCGCGAACACCACGCCAGTGTGATAGTGGTAACCGCGCAACTCGCCAAGGTCGAAGTACAGCGGCAAGTCCGGGTAGCGCGACGCCAGGCGATCGGCGATCGCCAGCAGATCATCCAGCGCCGCCAGCACGCTGGCCGGGGCACGGCCCAGGCGCACGCGGGCTTCGGCCAGTACTTCGCGACCACCGCACAGCTCGACCAGGGCACGCAGCATGTTGCCCAGGTCTTTCGGCAAGTCGGCGGTGAGCGCCTGCACTTCATCGACCGCCTTGCGCTGCAGCGCATCGAACAGCTGCTGCTCGACCGCACCGGACAGGCCGGCGGCTCGGGCCAGACCTCGGTAAATACCGACGTGGCCAAGGTCCATGTGTACATCCGGCACATCGGCCAGTTGCAGCGTGGCGAGCATCAGGCTGATGACCTCGACATCACTGGTGGGGCTGGCATCACCGTACAGCTCGGCGCCCAGCTGGATCGGGCTGCGCGAAGTGGACAGGGCACGCGGCTGGGCATGCAGCACGCTGCCGGCGTAGCACAGGCGGCTCGGGCCCTCACGGCGCAGGGTGTGGGCGTCGATGCGCGCTACCTGCGGGGTGAAGTCGGCGCGGAAGCCCATCAGGCGGCCAGACTGCGGGTCGACCACTTTGAAGGTGCGCTGATCCAGGTCCTGGCCGGCGCCGGTCAACAGCGACTCCAGGTACTCGATATGTGGGGTGACGACCAGTTCGTAGCCCCAACTCTGGAACAGGTCCAACACCTGGCGACGCGCGATCTCGATGCGCGCAGCCTCAGGTGGCAGTACTTCCTCGATGCCATCTGGCAGCAGCCAGCGGTCTACCGTTGCCATTACGCCATTTCCCCTCTGGTCCGGGCGGCCTGCCTGTGGCTAGCCGTCAGTGAAGCAGGTATTGGCGCACAGTAGCGGGCAGCACCGATCCCAGCGCAACCACCGTAGCCAATACCCTCGAATTGCCTTGCGTCCTGACCAAACCGTCAACTGGCCTTCGACCAATCAACCTTGCAGACGCAAAAAAGCCGGGAAATTTCCCGGCTGCCGCATCATACACCCCTTTTCATTCAGGATGCACCCCGACTGGTGTTTTAGCTGCCAGGCGGGGTGGTTTCTGGTCCGATAAGGGGTCAGATCATCATGGCTTGCTCTTGTCCAGGAAGCGGAAGAACTCGTTCTTCGGATCCAGGACCAGCACGTCGCTCTTGCTGGAGAAGCTCTCGCGGTACGCCTGCAGGCTACGGTAGAACGCATAGAAATCGGCGTCCTGGGTGTAGGCCTTGGCGTAGATGGCTGCCGCCTGGGCATCGCCATCACCTCGGGTCTCTTCAGCTTCGCGATAGGCTTCAGCCAGCAGTACACGGCGCTGACGGTCGGCATCGGCGCGAATACCTTCGGCCAATTCGTTACCTTTGGCGCGGTGTTCACGGGCTTCACGCTCACGCTCGGTGCTCATGCGGTCGAACACGCTGCGGTTGACTTCCTTCGGCAGGTCGATGGCCTTGACGCGGACGTCGATGACTTCGATACCCAGCTCCTTGCTGGCCATGCGGTTCAGCGAGGCGGTGATGTCAGCCATCAACGCATCGCGCTCACCGGAGACCACTTCGTGCAGAGTGCGCTTACCGAACTGGTCACGCAGGCCGCTCTCCAGACGACGCGACAGACGCTCGTCGGCGATCTGCTTCATGCCGGACGTGGCCGTGTAGAAGCGCTCGGCATCCTTGACGCGCCACTTGGCGTAGGCGTCGACCATCACCGCCTTCTTCTCCAGGGTCAGGAACCGCTGGGTCGGAGCGTCGAGGGTCATCAGGCGGGCGTCGAACTTGCGCACCTGGTTCACATACGGAATCTTCACGTGCAGACCAGGCTGGACATCCGCCTGGACCACCTTACCGAAGCGCAGCAGTACCGCACGTTCGGTCTGAGACACGATGTAGAAGCTGTTCCAGGCCACGATGGCCAGCACCACAGCGGCGATCAGGGCGATCAGCGATTTATTGCTCATCAGCGGCTCTCCCTAGTGCGCGGCGGCTGTTGCTGTTGCATGTCCTGCACCGCACGCGACGCGGCATCGTTGACCGAGGCAGGCACGCTGCCGACCGGTGCGGCAGCATTGCGGCTGCCCTCGACCATCTTGTCCAACGGCAGGTAGAGCAGGTTGTTCTGCCCATCCTTGGTTGCCACCATGACCTTGCTCGAGTTGCTGTACACCTCTTGCATGGTTTCCAGGTACAGACGTTGACGGGTGACGTCAGGTGCCTTGCGGTACTCGGCGACCAGCTTGGTGAAGCGGTCGGCTTCACCCTTGGCGCGGGCGATCACTTCGTCGCGATAGCCGTTGGCATCCTCGATGATGCGCTGAGCCTGACCACGGGCTTCCGGCACCACGCCGTTGGCGTAGGACTCAGCCTGGTTGCGGGCACGTTGCTCGTCCTCGCGGGCACGGATCACGTCGTCGAAGGCTTCCTGCACTTCACGCGGGGCTGCCGCGCTCTGTACGTTGACCTGGGTAACGGTGATACCGGTACGGTAGGTGTCGAGGAAGCGCTGCAGGCGTTCGCGGATATCCACGGCCATCTGCTCACGACCTTCGGTCAGCACCTGGTCCATGGAGGTGGAGCCCACCACATGGCGCAGGGCACTTTCGGTCGCGTGCTGCAGGCTCACCTCAGGCTGGTCGACGTTGAGCACGAAGTCCTGCAGGTTGCTGATCTTGTACTGGACGGTCAGCGGCACCTCGACGATGTTCTCGTCTTCGGTCAGCATCTGGCCCTGCTTGGTATAGGCACGCTCACGCGTGACGTTTTCCATGAACTTGCGATCGATGGGCGGGAAGTAGATGTTCAGGCCGGGACCGACCGTTTCATAGTACTTGCCGAAGCGCAGCACGACGGCCTGCTCCTGCTCGTCGACCACGTACACGGCGCTGTACAGCCAGATGGCCGCCAGTACTGCCAGGCCTATGCCCAGCAGGCCCAGGCCTCCACCTTTGCCGACGTTGCGGTCACCACCGCGTTTCTTGCCACTGCCGAACATGCCGTTCAGGCTGTCCTGCAGCTTGCGGAAGGCCTCGTCCAGATCCGGCGGACCTTTCTTGTCGCCACCACCGCCGCCACCGCGACGGCCGCCCCAGGGATCCTGATTGTTCGAGTTGCCACCCGGCTCGTTCCAAGCCATAGCGCTCTCCATCTGATAAAGCAAAGACGCGCCCACGGCGCGCCGTCCAATGCTACAGAATGCCTGCCACTGCTGCCCGACGACCTCACCGGGCATTTATTGCAAAGTGTGTTGCTCGACAAACACTTGCGGCTCCATGCCTTCGCGGCTGACCAGGCGATTCAACTCGACCTTGGACAGCCGGATACTCAGCAGGCTGCGCCCTTCTTCGTCATGCTCTTCACTTTGCACGGCACCCAGGGCGAAGAATTGCGCACGCAAGCGGGCAAAACGTTGCTCCAGGCAAAGGGTACCGACAAACAGATCATCCCCCAGCAACTCGGCAATCGCCTGGCCAACCAGCTCCAGACCACGCCCATCACGAGCCGACACCCAGACCCGCTGCGGCTTGCCATCGGCATCGCGCTGGATCTGCGGCTCGACATCTTCGAGCAGGTCGAGTTTGTTATAGACCTCGAGGATCGGCAAGCCTTCGGCACCGATCTCGCCCAGAACCGCCAGCACCTGCTCGATCTGCTCCATGCGCTCTGGCTCATGGGCATCGATTACATGCAACAGCAGGTCGGAGTTGCTCGACTCTTCGAGCGTAGCCCGAAATGCCTCGACCAGCTTGTGCGGCAAATGACGAATGAAGCCCACGGTATCGGCCAGCACGATCGGCCCAAGGTCGTCCAGTTCAAGACGGCGCAAGGTCGGGTCGAGGGTGGCGAACAGTTGGTCGGCAGCATAGACCTCGGAAGCGGTCAGGGCGTTGAACAAGGTGGATTTGCCGGCGTTGGTGTAACCCACCAGCGACACCGACGGGATTTCCGCGCGCTTGCGGCCACGGCGGGCCTGCTCGCGCTGACTGCGCACCTTCTCCAGCCGCGCCTTGATCTGACGCAGGCGAACCCGCAACAGGCGGCGGTCGGTTTCCAGCTGGGTTTCACCCGGACCGCGAAGGCCGATACCCCCTTTCTGTCGTTCGAGGTGGGTCCAGCCGCGCACCAGTCGCGTGCTCATGTGCTCGAGCTGGGCCAGTTCGACCTGCAGCTTCCCTTCATGGGTACGCGCCCGTTGGGCGAAGATATCGAGGATCAGCCCGGTACGGTCAAGCACGCGACACTCGAAGACTCGCTCGAGGTTGCGCTCCTGACTGGGCGTGAGGGTGTGATTGAAAATCACCAGGTCTACCTGCTCGGCTTTGACCAGGTCGCGCAATTCCTCGACCTTGCCGCTGCCAATCAGGTATTTGGCTGTGGGCTGGTGCCTTGCCACTGTAACCAGCGAAACGATATCCGCTCCGGCCGACAGCGCCAGCTCCTGAAACTCCTGCGGGTCTTCGCGCGCCTCAGGGTTCTGACCTTCCAAGTGAACGAGCAGTGCCCGCTCACCACCACCGTGGCGCTCAAAGAACAATGCAGGCTCCTATCAGGCGTTGCCTGGCTCGCTGTCGCCGTGTTCGGAATCGGACGGGCTTGGCAGGCGAACCGGACGGGCTGGAACCACGGTCGAAATGGCGTGCTTGTAGACCATCTGGCTGACGGTGTTCTTCAGCAGTACCACGAACTGGTCGAAAGATTCGATCGAGCCCTGCAGCTTGATACCGTTTACCAGGTAGATGGAAACCGGGACCTTTTCTTTTCTCAAGGTGTTCAAGTAAGGGTCTTGTAGCGAATGCCCTTTTGACATATGCCGCACTCCTGTAAGGATCAATAGTAGAAAATCAGAAAAATCAATAAATTCTGCCGCCCCATCGCAAGAATAGACGGCAATGAGCAGGGACTCAGCTCAATATGGAGACGGTCCCCAGGTATTTCAAGGTGCGGGACAGATTGTCGCAGGCCAGGCTGTCGAGCCAATGGACATCGTTCCAGCCTCGCAACCAGGTGAACTGCCGCTTGGCCAGCTGCCTGGTGGCAATGATACCGCGTTCGCGCATCTCATTCTCAGTCAGCTGGCCATCGAGGTAATCCCAGACCTGCCGATACCCCACTGCCCGTATAGACGGCAGTCCGGCGTGCAAGTCACTTCTGGCTCGCAGCGATCGGACCTCGTCGACGAAGCCCTGTTCCAGCATCTGCGAAAATCGTAGCGCAATTCGCCGATGCAAAATGTGACGATCTGTAGGAGCTATCGCCAAACTCGCGACAGTATAGGGCAAATGCCCGCCCGCGCCTGCGTCTGCGGCGCGACTTTCCGCGTATTGACGCTGGCGATGTGCCGTCATTGTCTCGCCACTGACTCGGTAAACCTCCAGGGCGCGAATCAGCCGCTGAGGGTCATTGGGGTGAATACGCGCTGCCGATTCCGGGTCGACCTCGGCCAATTGGCGGTGCAATTGGCCGAGGCCCTGTTCGTTGGCCAAGGCTTCGAGTTCTGCGCGTACCGCGGTGTCCGAGGCGGGCATATCAGCCAACCCTTCGACCAAGGCCTTGTAGTAGAGCATGGTGCCACCGACCAGCAGTGGGATCTTGCCGCGCGCGGTAATCTCGGCCATGGCCTCCAGGGCATCACGACAGAAATGCGCCGCCGAATAGCTTTCAGCCGGATCGAGAATATCGATAAGCCGGTGCGGATGGGCGGCCAACACCTCTTTGGAAGGCTTGGCGGTACCAATGTCCATGCCGCGATAGACCAGCGCCGAATCGACGCTGATCAGTTCGCACGGCAGCACCTTGGTCAACTCGATGGCGAGGTCGGTCTTGCCGGCCGCTGTCGGGCCCATGAGAAAAATCGCTGGAGGCTTGCCGCTCATGTCATCGACCGCGCAGGAAAAGTTTGTCCAGGTCGTCCAGGCCCATCTGGGTCCAGGTGGGTCGGCCATGGTTGCACTGCCCGCTGCGCTCGGTGTTTTCCATGTCGCGCAGCAGGGCGTTCATCTCTGGGATGGCCAGGCGCCGGTTGGCGCGCACCGCGCCGTGGCAGGCCATGGTGCCCAGCAGTTCGTTCAGGTGCGCCTGGATACGGTCACTGGTGCCATACTCCATCAGGTCAGCGAGCACGTCCTGCACCAGACGGTTGGCCTCGGCCTGCTTGAGCAGTGCCGGAATCTGCCTGATCGCCAGGGTCTCGGGGCCCAGGCGCTGCAATTCGAAACCCAGTCGCTGGAACCATTGGGCGTGCTCTTCGGCGCAGTCGGCTTCTCGCTGGCTCAAGGCCAGCGTCTCAGGCACGAGCAACGGCTGGCCACTGAGCCCCTCGCTGGCCATGGCCACCTTGAGGCGTTCATACATGATCCGCTCATGGGCGGCGTGCATGTCCACCAACACTAGGCCGATCGCGTTCTCGGCGAGGATGTAAATGCCCTTCAACTGCGCCAGGGCGTAACCGAGGGGCGGAATGTCACCCTTGCCCTCAGGCAGTGATACTGGCGCGCCGGTGGTGCCGCCCAACGGCGCGTAGAACTCGCGATAGACCGCTTGCGCCTCGGCAGCCGGTACCGGCTGGGACGGGCGCGGCGTATACGAGTACTGGTAACCGGCACCGTTACCGCCACTGCCAGTACTGGAATAGGAACGCGGCTCGGCCTGGGGCTGCTCGAGCACTGGCGAGGCCAGGCGCATTTCGCCCTGCGGGCCGAACTCTCCCGCCTGCAGACCACTGGGACGGACGATTTCCGCCGCAGGGGCCGGTGCCGCCAGCTGGTCTTCCGGACGCACATCGGCCAAGGCCCGGTGCAAGGTGCCGTACAGGAAGTCGTGCACCATGCGCCCTTCGCGGAACCGCACTTCGTGCTTGGTCGGGTGCACGTTGACGTCGACGCCGTTGGGCTCCAGCTCCAGGAACAGCACGAAGGTCGGGTGCCGGCCATTGAACAGCACGTCGCGGTAGGCTTGGCGCACCGCGTGGGCGACCAGCTTGTCGCGCACCGCGCGGCCATTGACGAAGAAGTACTGCAAGTCGGCCTGGCTGCGCGAGAACGTGGGCAGTCCGACCCAACCCCACAGACGCAAACCGTTGCGCTCGACGTCGATCGGCAGTGCCTGCTCCAGGAACCCCGGCCCACAAATGGCGCCGACCCGTCGCGCCCGCGCAACCTCGTCGTGGGCCTCGTGCAGGCTGAGGATGCTCTTGCCGTTGTGGCGCAGGTGGAAACCCACGTCGAATCGCGCCAGCGCAAGGCGTCGGATGACTTCCTGCAGATGATCGAATTCGGTTTTCTCGGCCTTGAGGAACTTACGTCGGGCCGGGGTATTGAAGAACAGGTCGCGCACCTCTACCGAAGTGCCGACCGGGTGCGCGGCAGGCTGTACGCGCGGGGTCATGTCCCGCCCCTCGGTTTCGACCTGCCAGGCTTCGGTGGCATCGGCAGTGCGCGAGGTAAGGGTCAGCCGCGCCACCGAACTGATCGACGCCAGTGCCTCGCCACGGAAACCGAGGCTCAATACACCTTCAAGGTCTTCCAGTTCGCGGATCTTGCTGGTGGCGTGTCGAGCCAGGGCCAGCGGCAGGTCGTCGGCGGAGATACCGCCACCGTCGTCGCGGACCCGCAGCAACTTGACCCCGCCCTGCTCCACTTCGACATCGATGCGACGTGCGCCCGAGTCAAGGCTGTTTTCCAGCAGTTCCTTGGCCACCGAAGCAGGGCGCTCGACCACCTCGCCCGCAGCGATCTGGTTGGCCAGCCGCGGGCTGAGCAGCTGGATGCGCGAGCCCCCACTCATTGCTGAGAGGCCAGGGTGGTGGCGGGGATATCGAGGTGCTGGCCGACCTTCAGCTCATCGCTCTTGAGGCTGTTGCTGCTGCGCAGGCTGGCCACGCTGACCTGGTAGCGCACGGCGATCATCGCCAATGTTTCGCCGGGACGCACGGTATGTTCACGCGGGCCCTGGGCGATCTTGCCACTGTCGCGCAGCCAGGCGATGTAGGTGCCAGGTGGCGGGTTCTGCTGGAAGTACTGGCGTACGCCGGTATGGATCGAGCGCGCCAGGGCTTGCTGGTGGCTGGCGGTGGCCAGTTTGGCAGCTTCGTTGTTGTTGGAGATGAACCCGGTTTCCACGAGGATCGACGGGATATCAGGTGACTTCAACACCATGAACCCGGCCTGCTCGACCCGCTGTTTGTGCAGGGAAGTGACCCGTCCCATGTTGCCCAGCACCTTCTGGCCGACATTGAGACTCGAGCTGAGCGTGGCGGTCATCGACAGGTCGAGCAGCACTCCGGCCAGCATGCGGTCCTTGTCGTCCAGACTGACGTTGCCCGCACCACCGATCAGGTCGGAGCGGTTTTCCGTGTCCGCCAGCCAGCGGGCAGTCTCGGAAGTGGCACCTCGATCGGACAACGCGAACACCGAGGCACCGAAGGCGGCACGGGACGGCGCGGCATCGGCGTGGATAGAAATGAACAGGTCTGCGCCTTTCTTACGGGCAATCTCGGTGCGTTTACGCAGCGGAATGAAGTAGTCGCCGGTGCGGGTCAGCTCGGCGCGGTAGCCCTTCTCGGTATTGATCTGGCGCTGCAGCTCCTTGGCGATCTGCAGCACGATGTCTTTCTCGTGCTGACCACGCGAACCCGAAGCCCCCGGGTCTTCGCCACCGTGGCCGGCGTCGATGGCAACCACGATATCGCGCTTGCCACTGGGCACCGGCGGCAACTTGATGGCCGGCTGGGCTGGGGTTACTGGGACCGCAGGGGTGGTCGCAGGCGCCTGTGCTGGCGGCGCGGCTGGCGTGCTGGCAGCAACGGCATCGGCTTCCTGGTCGTACAGGTCGACCACCAGGCGGTTGCCATACTGGGCATTGGGCGCCAGGGTGAAGCTCTTTGGCGTGACCGACTTCTTCAGGTCGACCACCACGCGCAGGTCGGTGGGGGTCCGCTGGGCGGAACGCACGCTGCTGATCGGCGTATTGGACGTGGAGACGTTCAGCGGCGCGGCCAAGGTCGCACCGTTGATGTCGATGACCAGGCGATCCGGAGCGCTCAAGGTGAAGACGCTGTGCTGCACGGGGCCAGACAGGTCGAAGACCAGCCGCGTGTTGTCCGGCGCGCGCCACAGGCGCATGCTCTTGACTTGTGTGACGGCCAGAGCGTCAACGGTCACCGCTGTCAGCAGCAGCCCTACCACGGCGACCAGTGCGCGTATGCGCATACCTACCCCACTTACTGTTTATAGTCTTTGGCCAGTGCCAGGCACCATGCCTCGCCGCGAGCCCCCTGCGGCGACAGGTTCAGCGAGCGTCCGCCCGCTTGGGGGCTTATGGTAATGGTCAGGTCAGGCTTTGGCAAAACGCCCGCACCCTTTTGTGGCCACTCGAACAGACACAACGGGTCACCTTCGAAATAGTCACGAATCCCCATGAACTCGAGCTCTTCAGGATCGACCAGGCGGTACAGGTCGAAATGGAAGGCGCGCACATCACCGATTTCGTAGGGCTCGACCACGGTGAACGTGGGGCTTTTCACTGCCCCCGTATGGCCCAGGCCGCGAATCAGGCCCCGCGACAGCGTGGTCTTGCCCGCGCCCAGGTCGCCTTCGAGAAAGATCACGCCGTGACCGCCGGTCACTCCAGCCAGCTTCGCACCAAAGGCGACCATGGCCTCTTCATCGGCCAGAAAAAGGGTTATGCCTGACACGCAGAATGCTCCTCCAACAACTCACGAATGACCGGCGCCAGATCACTGGCCGCCAAGCCTCTACCTTCGACGCCCAGACGCTCACCCGCGCAAGCATGCAGCCATACGCCGAGGCAGGCTGCACGCCAGGCATCCTGCCCCTGGGCCAGCAATGCCCCCAGCACGCCGGTCAGCACATCGCCGAGGCCTGCTCCGGCCATCGCCGGATGACCACGCTCACACAATGCCAACCGCCCTGATGGGTCGGCTACCAGTGAGCCCGCCCCCTTGAGCACGCTCACACTGGCATAGCGGCGAGCCAGCTTACGCGCCGCCCCAGGTCGATCCGCCTGCACCGCCTCGGTGGAAATACCCAGCAGACGCGCAGCCTCACCAGGGTGTGGGGTGAGGATGCTCCCGCTGGGCAAGGCCAAAGGCGTGCGTGCCAGCAGATTCAGAGCATCGGCATCCCACACCTGAGGTTGATCGGCATTGGCTACCGCAGACAGCAGGCTGCGTCCCCAGGCAGCCTGCCCGAGGCCTGGGCCGACAACCAGCACCGACGCCCGCTCCAGCACGCTCACCAGTTGGTTCGCCGAACTCACCCCAAGGCACATCACCTCGGGCAGCCGAGCCAGGCCCGCTGCAACGTGCTCGGGACGGGTGGCCACACTGACCAGCCCGGCACCACAGCGCAATGCCGCCTCGGCACTGAGCAACACGGCGCCCCCGGTGCCGAGGTCGCCGCCCACCACCAGCACGTGGCCAAAATCGCCTTTGTGAGCCTGTGCAGAACGTGCAGGCAGGCCCGCGACGGTCTCGCGGTCGAGTCGCAGCGGGGCATTGCCGGGTTGTTTGGTCTGGGGCATGGGGTCAAAGGCTCCAATGTCTGGCAGAATTATACGCACCTGAGCCTGTATTGCCTTACCCATCCATGCCTGTCTCCACACCTGACCTCGCCGCACTGGCCCAATCGATCAAGGATTTCGGCCGCGAACTCGGTTTTGCCCACGTTGGCATCGCCGGCGTCGACCTTGGCGAGCACGAACAGCACCTGCAGCGCTGGCTGGATGCAGGCTACCAGGGCGAGATGGACTACCTGGCGACCCACGGCAGCAAGCGCTCGCACCCCGACCAGCTGATTCCTGGCACCCTTCGGGTGGTGTCGCTGCGCATGGACTACCTGCCCGGCGATACCCAGATGGCCCAGCGCCTGGCCCAGCCGGAAAAAGCCTACGTCTCGCGCTACGCCCTGGGCCGCGACTACCACAAGCTGGTGCGCAAGCGCGTGCAGCATCTGGCCGACCGCATCCAGGAGGTGATCGGCCCCTTCGGCTATCGCGCCTTCGTCGACAGTGCCCCGGTGCTGGAAAAGGCCATTGCCGAACAGGCCGGGCTTGGCTGGATTGGCAAGAACACCCTGCTGCTCAACCGCAAAGCCGGAAGCTACTTCTTCCTCGCCGAACTGTTCGTCGACCTGCCGTTACCGGTGGACGAAGCCCACACCAGCGAGCACTGCGGACGCTGCCAGGCATGCCTGGACATCTGTCCGACCCAGGCGTTCGTGGGGCCCTACGTGCTGGATGCCAGGCGCTGTATCTCCTACCTGACCATCGAGCTCAAGGGTGCCATTCCGGTGGAACTGCGCGCGATGATCGGCAACCGGGTATTCGGTTGCGACGACTGCCAGATCGTCTGCCCGTGGAACCGATTCGCCAGCCACACCCGCGAGGACGACTTCATGCCTCGACACGGGCTGGAGAACAGCGAACTGGCCGAGATGTTCCTGTGGGACGAGAGGACCTTCCTGCGCAAGACCGAAGGAGGGCCATTGCGCCGCGCCGGGTACGAGCGCTGGCTGCGCAACCTGGCGGTGGGGTTGGGCAATGCGCCGACTACGATTCCGGTGCTGGAAGCGTTGAAGGCGCGCCGGGACGACCCTTCGGCGCTGGTGCGCGAGCACGTGGAATGGGCGCTGGGGCGGCATGGAGCGCTGTAGAGGAGGTCGAAGCTGGCGGGGTCGTCTCGCAGCGTTCAGTGCGCGGGAGATCGAGCGCCGCCCGCGCGGGCGTATCGCGAGCAACGCTCGCGCCTACCGCGATCTCAGGCCCATTCGAACCACTGGCATTACTGCCCGTCGCAGCCCGCTCTTACTGCTGGTCGTTATAGTGAAACTTGGGCATTTCCCAATGGAACCTGATTGCCAACAAGCGCAACAGGAACCCACCGAACAAGGTCAGTAGCATGGCCTGCTCCGCTGGCACCTGGAAATGCACGCACCCCAGGTAGAACCAAGCCGCCGCGAACGACACACTGGCATACAGCTCCCGACGGAACACCAGCGGAATATCGTTGCAGAAGATATCCCGCAAGATCCCGCCAAACACCCCGGTGATCACTCCGCTGATCGAGGCCACCAGCATCCCCTGCCCCATCTCCAGCGCCGTCATGCAGCCAATCAGGGTAAAGGCCACCAGCCCCAGCGCATCGAGCACCAGGAACAACGAGCGCAGGCGACGCATCATCGGCGCGATGAAAATCGTCAGCAGCGCAGCGCAGCTGGTCAGCACCAGGTACTCCGGGTGCTTCACCCAGGTCAACGGATAATGGCCGAGCAAGACATCACGCACCGAGCCGCCCCCAAGGGCCGTGACGCAGGCGATCAGCACCACGCCAAACCAGTCCATGCCACGTCGACCGGCGGACAAGGCGCCGGTCATGGCTTCTGCGGTGATGGCAATGAGATAGAGCATCAACAACATGGTGCAGGTCCCTGCGAAAAAGGCGCGCAGTCTAACCAGTTGCCAAGGGCACCAAAAGAGGGCGTGCAGACAATATCTGCACCCTCACGGCTCAAACCTTGATGAAGTGCTCGCGATAGTGGCGCAATTCGGCGATCGATTCGCGGATATCGTCCAGCGCCAGATGGGTTCCGCCCTTCTTGAAGCTGTCGCGCACGTTAGGCGCCCAGCGTGCGGCCAACTCCTTGAGGGTCGAGACGTCAAGGTTGCGGTAGTGGAAGTAGTTTTCCAGCTCGCGCATGTGCCGGTAAAGGAAACGGCGGTCCTGACAGATGCTGTTGCCGCAGATCGGCGACTTGCCTTTGGGCACCCACTGTTCGAGGAAAGCGATGGTCTGCGCCTCGGCCTCGGCCATGCTGATACTGCTCTCGCGCACGCGCTGGGTCAGCCCCGAGGCACCGTGGGTGCGAGTGTTCCATTCGTCCATGCGCGCCAGCACTTCGTCACTGTGGTGGATGGCGATCACCGGGCCTTCGGCCAAGGTGTTCAGGTCGCTGTCGGTAACGATGGTGGCCATCTCGATGATGACGTCGTTGTCCGGATCCAGGCCGGTCATTTCCAGATCGATCCAGATCAGGTTCTGTGGGTTCTGCATGAAAGGGGCTCCTCGTATAGGCCGTCATAGTAGCCTAGCGGGGCTGACCGATGCATTCGAAGCGCAAAGGTAACGAGAATGGTCCGTCGCCCGGCATGCTAAACTGCGTGCCGTTTTCTTTTGTGCACCGCCAACACGGAACCTTCATGGCCAAACGCCAGCTCAACCGCCGCCAGAACTGGCGCATCGAAAAAATCCAGAACGAGCGCGCCGCTCGCGCCGCCAAACGCGAGCAGCATGTCCTGCAGGAGCTGGAGGGCGGCGACCTGGGGCCGGAGCAATTGGGCCTGGTGATCGCCCACTTCGGCGTACAAGTCGAGGTCGAGGCCCAGGACGGCGAGGTTGCCGGCCAGGTGTTTCGCTGCCACCTGCGGGCCAACCTGCCAGCGCTGGTGACCGGCGACCGCGTAGTCTGGCGTGCAGGCAACCAAGGCATCGGCGTGATCGTCGCGCAGATGCCCCGCAGTACCGAGCTGTGCCGACCGAACAACCATGGCCAGCTCAAACCGGTGGCGGCCAACGTCGACTTGATCGTGATCGTCTTCGCCCCGGCGCCCGAACCGCACCCCAACCTGATCGACCGCTACCTGGTGGCCGCCGAGCACGCCGGTATTCGCCCGCTGCTGCTGCTGAACAAGGCCGACCTCATCAACGAAGAGAACGGCCCGGCGCTGCATGCGCTGCTCGAGGTCTACCGCGACCTGGGCTACCCGCTGCTTGAGGTTTCGGCGCATCACGGCGATGGCATGCAACGCCTGCAGCAGATGCTGAACGAGCACATCAGCGTGTTCGTCGGTCAATCCGGGGTTGGCAAGTCTTCGCTGGTCAACAGCCTGCTGCCCGAGGCCAGCACCCGCGTCGGCGATCTGTCGGAGTGGTCGGGCCAAGGCACCCACACCACCACTACCGCACGGCTGTACCACTTCCCCAACGGCGGCGACCTGATCGACTCACCGGGGATCCGTGAGTTCGGCCTGGGTCACGTCAGCCGCAACGATGTCGAGGATGGATTCATCGAGTTTCGCGACCTGTTCGGGACGTGCCGCTTCCGCGACTGCAAGCATGATCGCGAGCCGGGTTGCGCACTGCTCAAGGCGCTGGAGGATGGGCGCATCAAGCAGCAGCGGATGAACAGCTACCGCTCGATCATCGCCAGTTTGCCCGAAGACAGTTACTGAGCCTCGGCAATGGGCCGCAAAGCGGCCCTGACCGGCTACTGGTCCTTGGCCTCGTCCATCTTCAACACACCGTCTTCGAAGATGTTCAGCTTCTGCCGTAGCTCACGCGGCTGCATCGGTGCCTCGGTCGGCGCCGGCGCCGCCGATGCTCCGGGTGCTCCAGGCGCTGCGGGCGCGGGCGTCTCGGCAGGCGGCGTCTCCGGTGTACCTTGCTCACCCTCGATGGTGCGTTGGGCCTTTTTCGTCAGCACGATGATGTCGATACGCCGGTTGACCGGGTTGAACGGGTTCTTGCGATCGAACAGCGACGATGAGGCATAGCCTACTACCCGCGCCACCTGCTCATCCGGGTAGCCGCCTGCGACAAGTGCACGGCGCGCCGCATTGGCTCGGTTGGCCGAAAGCTCCCAGTTGCCGAACTCGCCGGTACCGGCATAAGGCTTGGCATCGGTGTGACCGCTGATGCTGATCTTGTTAGGCACCGCCTTGATGGTGTCAGCCATGGCCAGCAGGATATCTTCGAAGTACGGCTGCAGGCGTGCGCTGCCCAGGTCGAACATCGGGCGGTTCTCGGCGTCCATGATCTGGATACGCAAGCCGTCCTGGGTGATCTCGAAGAGAATCTGGTCCTTGAACTTCTGCAGCTGCGGGTTCTCCTCGACTTTGTTCTGCAACTCCTGCAGCAGCAGTTCGAGGCGCTCGCGCTCCACCTGCTCGGCCATGGTTTGCACCTGGTCTTCGTTCAGCTGAATGCTGGTATCAGGTGTAGGCTCGGATTTTTGCTCCGGGTTGATGGTCTTTTCCGGAGCCAACTGCGGCGAACCACCCAAGTCGATGATGAAGGGTGTGCCGCTTTCGGTGAATCCGATCGGGTCCTTGAAATAACCGGCGATGGCGAGTTTCTGCTCGGGCGTGGCGGTAGACAGCAACCACAACACCAGGAAGAACGCCATCATCGCCGTGGCGAAGTCGGCGAAGGCGATCTTCCAGGCGCCGCCATGGTGACCGCCGCCGTAGCGCTTGACGCGCTTGATGATTATCGGCTGGTTGTTTTCCATGACTCAGCGACCGCGAACCGCTTGTTCCAATTCGGCAAAGCTCGGACGATGCTTCGGATACAGCACCTTGCGACCGAACTCGACGGCCAGCGAAGGCGGCATACCAGAGGCCGAGGCCACCAGCGAGGCCTTGATCGCCTCGTAGAGGTTGAGTTCTTCCTTGGCATCGTGCTCCAGGCACTTGGCCAGTGGACCGAAGAAACCATAGGCCGCCAGAATACCGAAGAAGGTACCGACCAGCGCCGCACCCACGTGCAGACCGATCGACTTCTGGTCGCCATCACCCAGCGAAGCCATGGTCACCACGATACCCAGTACCGCCGCGACGATACCGAAACCGGGCATGCCGTCGGCGATGCCGTTGACCGCATGGGATGGGTGCTCGAGCTCTTCCTTCATGCTCAGCAGCTCCATGTCGAACAGCCCTTCCAGCTCGTGGGGCGCCATGTTGCCGGTGGACATGATGCGCAAGTAGTCGCAGATGAACGCGGTCATGCGCTCATCGCCAAGCACTGCGGGGTATTTTGCGAAGATCGGGCTGGCCGCTGCATCCTCGATATCGCTCTCGATGGCCATCATGCCTTCGCGACGGCTCTTGTTGAGGATTTCGTACACCAGGCCCAGCACCTCCAAGTAGAAGGTATGGGTAAAACGCGAGCCAAACATCTTCAGCGACTTCTTGATTACATGCATGGTCATGTAACCAGGGTTGGCCTGCATGAAGGCGCCGAAGGCCGCCCCACCGATGATCAGCACTTCGAACGGCTGGATCAGTGCCGCGATCTTGCCGTGGGAAAGCACGTACCCGCCGAGCACGCTCGCGAATACGACGATGATGCCGATAATTTTAGCCATAGGTTCAAAGCACTTGCAGTCGTGGTCAGGATGAGGGACGGGAGCCTTAAAACTCTTCTTCTACTTATCGGCAGAACTGCGCCAGACTATAGCCACTCAATGCGAAAAGCCAGTTCGGACTGATGTCAAAATGCCAATTGAAACTAAGGTACCTACTCAGGCTCCGCGTACATTAGACGCGTGGATCAAACTGCTGGACAGTGTCCGATTGCCGGTGCCGAAGCAGAGCCATGACACAGTATTGTCGGCGATCAACGACAGCCGCCGCTCCCTGCGCGACATTGCCGAACTGATGCAGGACAGCCCGGCCCTGGTGCTGTCAGTGATGCGCGAGGCCAATCACCCGGCCAACGCCAGCCTGGCGGAACCGGCCGAAAGCCTGGAAATCGCCCTCAATCGCCTGGGCCTGGGGCGTACCCGGGAACTGCTGATGCGCCTGCCCGCGCTGCCCGATGACGATATCCCGCCCGTGCTGCGCCAATTCCTGCTGATCAGCCAGCACGCCTCGCAGCAGGCCAACGGCCTGTTCGCCAGCCGCCTGGCGCGGCTGTGGCAAGAGATCCACTGGGGCAGCCTGCTGTTCCTGTCGCCCTTGTGGCCCATGGCCTTGGCCTACCCGAAGCTGCTCGATGCCTGGGAGCTGCGTGTTATCCACAAAGGCGAAGAGGCCGCAGAGGTCGAGTCCGAACTGTTTGGCGTGCGCATCCTGGCGCTGTGCCAAGCCGTGGCCGAGCACTGGCGCCTGTCGCAATGGGTGACACAAGGCTATCGCCTGCTGCTGGAAGAACGTGAGCAACTGAGCCAGATCCTGAGCATCGCCCGCGATCAGGACCTGCTGAGCCAGCAGCATCGCCTGGACGAAGCGCCCGCCCTGAGCCGCTGGTTCAATCAACCGGCCAACACCGTGCTGCTGGCCAACAACCTCGCGCTGGCGGCCCAGGTCGGCTGGGATAATCCGCACCTACTGCGCTGGCAGTTACTGACCGCGCTCTACCTGCAGACTTCGCTGGAAGACGTGCAGCAACAGGTTCACCAACAGGCGGCCGCCAGCGCCCGCCGCCACGCCAGGCATGCCCTGTTCCACCCTGCCGAAGCCCTTATCTGGCCATGGCATCAGCGCCGCCCGCACCCTGACATGCTGGCACCACCGCCCCCTACCCGCGAGGACCTGGGCGCCTGGCGCAAGCTGTGCGAGCAGATGCTCGCGCAACCCAGCCCATTCACCAACGCCGTGCACTTGTCCAACCAGGCGCGCCAAGCCTTGCAGGCATGCGGCATGCAGCGCATCCTGCTGTTGACCCTGGACAAGGCCAGCGACCTGCTGCGCGTCCAGCAAGCCGCCGGGCTGCCCAAGGAGGCGGCGGCGATCGCCTTGCCGGTTGCTCAGAACAGGCTGTTGCAGAAGCTGGTCAGCAAGGCCGGCCAGCTGCGCCTGACACCCGAAAACCATGCCCAGTTCTCAGCACTGCTGCCTCCCCCCCTACGCGCGTTCTTTCGCAGCGAGCATGTGTTGCTGCGTTCGCTGGCGGTCAACGACCAGGTGCTGATGCTGGCCGTGGCCGACCAGGGCGGCAAGCCACTGGCCGATGTCAGCGTGCAAGCTTTCGGCAAGACCGCGCAATGCATCGAGCGTGCTCTGGCGGTGTTTGCCACCCGCAACGCCTGAGCCTTGCGCTACAATCGCCCCTCTTTCCACACTGGAGAACGTGGATGACTGACTTTTCCGGATTGCCCCTGGTGATCGAACCCGAGGACCTGTTGCCACGCCTGAATTCGCCGCAACTGATCCTGGTCGACCTGAGCAGCGCCAACCGCTATGTCAGCGGGCATATCCCCGGGGCACGCTTCGTCGAGGGCAAGCGCACCCAGCTCGGCCAGCCGCCAGCGCCAGGCCTGCTGCCAGCCCTGACTGACCTGGAGAAGCTGTTCGGCGAACTCGGCCATCGCGACGATGCCGTCTATGTGGTCTACGACGATGAAGGGGGCGGCTGGGCCGGCCGCTTCATCTGGCTGCTGGATGTGATTGGTCACAAGGCCTACCACTACCTCAATGGCGGTATCCAGTCGTGGCCGGCCGACAAGCTGTCCACCGACGTGCCTGCCGCGGCCAGCACATCGGTGAGACTGCACCTGCACCAGGAGCCCACCGCCACCCGCGAATACCTGCAAAGCCGCCTGGGTGCCGACGACCTGGTGATCTGGGATGCCCGCGGCCCACAAGAGTTTTCTGGCGAGAAGGTGCTGGCGGCCAAGGGCGGACACATTCCAGGGGCCATCAACTTCGAGTGGACCGCAGGCATGGACCTCAACGACCACCTGCGCATCCGCAAGGACATCGCCGAAGTCCTCCAGAGCCTGGGCATCACGCCGGACAAGGAAGTGATCACCCACTGCCAGACCCACCGCCGCTCCGGTTTCACCTACCTGGTGGCCAAAGCCCTTGGCTACCCGCGCATCAAGGCTTACGCCGGTTCGTGGAGCGAATGGGGCAACCACCCGGACACGCCTGTAGAAATCTAAGGAACCTGCATGAAATCCCGTTTGTTCATCATCAGCCAGTACCTGCTGCCGCATCATCTGCTGTCGCGGCTGGCGGGCTGCATCGCCGAGTGCCGCGTGCGCTGGTTCAAGAATGCCTTTACCGCCTGGTTCGCCAAGCGCTACCAGGTGAACATGAACGAAGCACTGGTCGAAGACCTCACCGCCTACGAGCACTTCAACGCCTTCTTCACCCGCGCCCTCAAGCCAGGCGCGCGCCCGCTGGACGAAACCCCCGGCGCGATCCTTTGCCCGGCCGACGGTGCGGTGAGCCAACTGGGCCCGATCGAGCACGGCCGGATCTTCCAGGCCAAGGGCCACAGCTTCAGCGCGCTGGAGCTGCTGGGCGGCGACCCTGCCCTGGCGGCGCCCTTCATGGGCGGTGAATTCGCCACCATCTACCTGTCGCCCAAGGACTACCACCGCGTGCACATGCCGCTTGCCGGCACCCTGCGCGAAATGGTCTATGTGCCGGGCCGCCTGTTCTCGGTCAACCAGACCACCGCGGAGAACGTCCCCGAACTGTTCGCTCGCAACGAGCGTGTGGTCTGCCTGTTCGATACCGAGCGGGGCCCGATGGCCGTGGTGCTGGTCGGTGCGATGATCGTCGCCTCGATCGAAACCGTTTGGGCAGGCCTGGTCACGCCCCCCAAGCGTGAGCTGAAGACGTTCCGCTATGACGAAGGCAGCCGTGCGCCGATTCATCTGGAAAAAGGCGCCGAACTGGGTCGCTTCAAGCTGGGCTCGACCGCCATCGTGCTGTTCGGTCCAGAGCAAGTGAAGTGGGCCGAGTCGCTGGGCGCTGGCTCGGCGGTGCGCATGGGCCAGCTGCTGGCTCAGCCGCAACAAGGTTGATCGCTTCAACGCCCCCGGCGCAAGGCCGGGGGCGTCTTCTTGGCAGCAATGGCTAACCGAGCAGGCTGCGGAAGCCGATCGGGCCCTCGTTGTTGTAAGTGTTGGTACCGTTGAGAGTAAGCCCGCCATCCTCGGACCTGACGCTCAAGGCGACGACGCTCTGGTTGTCGCGCCCACCGATCACCCACTCCCCGCCCGGATGCCAAGGGGCACTGCTGCCACCCCACTGGTTCTGCACCTGGTAGCGGTTCTGCGCGATGCGCTTGCCCTGGAAGCCGATCGGTCCCTCGCCGGCATAGGTCATGACACCTTGCAGAGTCTGACCTCCATCGGTCGACTTGACGTCCACCGACACCACCTTCTGATTGTCGCGGCCACCGATTACCCAGATCCCGCCCGGGTGCCAAGGTGCCGAGTTACCGCCCCACTGATTCTCCACTGCGTACTTGAACATGAACTTCATCTCCTTGAAGTTGATAGCCACGAGGACTCCCCCCGGGCCAGTACGGTCGATGGGTGAACCGTACGGATCCAAGCCTAGATGGTGATCAAAGGATGACTTAGAACAGTTCGCAATCAGCGATGTAGCAGCCAGTTGCCACGCCCCTCAGCCCCGCAGACGCCGCCTTGTGCCGGGAAAGGGCCGCCAGGCGGCCCTCTGGCGACTCGAGGCCGCTCCCACGGTGCCGTGCAGGGCACCAGAGGCTGGGATCAACCCCGCGCGTCGCGGTCGCGCATGCCCAGCAAATACAGCACGCCGTCGAGGCCCAAGGTGGAAATCGCCTGTTTGGCCGACTGACGCACCAGTGGTTTGGCCCGGAAGGCCACGCCCAGGCCGGCCAGCGAGAGCATCGGCAAGTCGTTGGCACCGTCGCCCACGGCGATGGTCTGGTCCAGTTGCAGGCCCTCTTCGCTCGCCAGTTGCTGCAGCAGGTCGGCCTTGCGCTGGGCGTCGACGATCGGCTCCACGGCCACGCCGGTCACTTTGCCATCGACCACTTCCAGTTCGTTGGCGAACACATAGTCGATGCCCAGGCGCGCCTGGACCTGCTTGGCGAAGTAGGAGAAGCCGCCCGAGAGGATCGCGGTCTTGTAACCCAGGCGCTTGAGCTCGGCGAACAGGTTCTCGGCACCCTCGGTCAGACGCAGGGAAGCGCCGATCTCGTCCAGTACGCCCACATCCAGGCCCTTGAGCAGCGCCATGCGCTCCTTGAAGCTGGCGCGAAAATCCAGCTCGCCGCGCATCGCCCGCTCGGTGATCGCCGAGACCTGTTCGCCCACACCCGCGGCCTTGGCCAACTCGTCGATGACCTCGGCCTCAATCAGCGTCGAGTCCATGTCGAACACCGCCAGACGGCGATTGCGGCGATACAGGTCGTCCTTCTGGAAGGCGATGTCGATCTTCAACTCGTCCGACAGGGCGAAGAAGTCCGCGCGCAGGGCCTGGGCATCGCTCGGTTCGCCACGGACGGAGATCTCCAGGGCGGCCTTGCCTTTTTCCTGCTGGGCATCCAGCACCACCCGGGCCGACAGGCGCTCGATGCGCTCGATGGTCAGCTCGTACTTACTGATGACCGCACTCACCCGTTGCAATTGCTCGGGGGTGATCTTACGGCTGAGCAGCGTAACGATGTGGCGTGCCTCACCGTGACCGTCAGCCCAGTGCTGGTAGTCAGCCTCGGAAATGGGCGTGTAGCGCGCCTGCAGGTTCAGCTCATGGGCCTTGGCCTGGACGGCTTGCAGCAGGCGGGTGGACACTTCGTTGTCCGGGATATCGACCAGGATGCCGAACGACAACGTGCCATGCATGACCGCAAGACCTATGTCGAGGATGTTCACTCCGCCCTGGAGCAGGACGCCGGTAATGGCCGCAGTGAGACCGGGACGGTCCTCACCGGTGATGTTGATCAGGACGATTTCGCGCACAACCTGGCTCCGACTTCGATGAAAAATGCGCATTCTACCGATTTTCCGTGACCATCGGGCGCCAACGATACTTTGCCGACAAAACACGGCTCGCTATACTGCGCAACACTTTTCCGCCATAAAGAGCCGCGCTCTGTGAACCGGCCTACGCCCGTCAAACCAGACAACTTCTTCCTGATGATCTTCCGTGCCCTGCGCCAACGTCGCATTCCCCTGGCACTGCGCATCGCCATCACCAACATTTTCCTGGTGGCGCTAGCGTTAGTGATCTACGCCTGCGTGATGGGCCTGCAATTCAAGCAGGCCATGCACGAACAGGCCGACGCCCTTGGCCAGAGCCTGACCACCCAGACCGCCACCTCGGCGACCGAGTTGCTGGTGTCCAACGACATCCTCAGCCTCAACGTGCTGCTGGGCAACCTGGTGAAGAACCCGCTGGTAGCCCATGCCGCCATCTACAGCGTGGATAACCGCATACTGGCCGAAGCCGGCCAGCGCCCGCGCAATAGCCTGCTGGGCGAGGCCGAGGGCCTGTATCAGACCAAAATCACCTTCCAGGACGTGACCGCCGGGCAACTGCGCATCAGCCTGGACATGAGCCAGTTCCAGCAACCGATGCTGATCAGCCTGCAAAGCATGGGCATCCTGGCTGCGATCCTACTGGCACTGGCTTTGAGCCTGAGCCTGCGCCAGGGCCGTTACATCACCACGCCGCTGCTGCAACTGCGCGTATGGCTGCGTGATCCGCACCCCTATACCCCGGCTACCGACCGTCAGGATGAAATCGGCGACCTGGCTCGCCAACTGCACGCACGCCTGGCCCCTCCTCCGCCCCCGGAGCCGGAGGAAGAGGAAGACGACGAGGACAGCTTCGACGACCTGCACGACGTCGCCACCACCGCCAAGCCAGCACCACGAGCGCACGCCGTGGCGCAGGCGGACGACGAAGACGATGAGGCGTTTGCCGGGCTGTTGGACGAAGACAGCCCCCCCAAGGCCAGCGCTGTCTCCTCCAGCGAGCCGCAGAACACCGCAGTGCTAGCGGTCCAGCTGGGCTCCCAGGAGCAGCTGCGCCGTTTGCCACGCACACGCCTGACCGAGCTGCTGGAGCGTTACCGCGACTGCCTGGAACAAGCGGCGTCGCTGTACGAAGGCGAAACCTACACGCTCAATGACGGCAGCACCCTCGTGCTCTTCCACAGTGGCGACAGTGGCGAGGACTACCTGACCAATGCCATCTGCTGTGGCGAGTTGCTGCGCGCCTTGGGCCATGCACTGCAGATCGAAGTGGCGGACAGCGGTATTACCCTGCAACTGCAGTTGGGCCTGGTATCGGGCGATGATCTGCAAGGTATGGAGCAGGTCGACCTGCTGATGACCGAAAAGGCCCAGGACGCCCTGGCCCTGTCCCAGCACAGCCGCAACCTGCTGCTGGTCGAGCGCCAGATCAGCGATGACAACCTGATTCGCCAGCGGGCTCGTATCCGGCCGATCGCCAGCCCTGAAGGCGCATGCTGCGTAGAACGCTTGATGGAGCCTTATCCGTCGATGCTGGAGCGGCAACTGGCGCGCATGCACGAGCGCCGAGCCTGATCGCCGGCCAAGCGTTCCTGGAGCCGGCGCCCTGCAGAGGCTGCATGGCCAGAATGCCAGACACAAAAAAGCCCGCAGCGATGCGGGCCTTTTTTTGCCTGGCGGTTCGATCAGAACCGATAGACTTCCATATCGGTACGAATCGGTGACGCCATCGGAATCTTGGATTTCTCTGGCCCTTTCTTCACCTGCACCGGTGCAACGGGTTTCTTCGGCGCCTCTTCGGCGATGGCCGGTTGATTGGCCAACGGCTTGACCGCGGTGCTCAACTGTTCAGCCAGCTTCTGCAGCAACTGCCCCTGGGCTTGCACTTGCGAAGCTTCGCTACCCTCGTGCGGCTGCTCGAGGTGGACGATGCGGTTGTCACGGACGTGGCCACGACGGTCGAGCAGACGCCACTGGGCGTCGAGGATCGCCGGTTGGTTCTTGCCCGAATCCAGGCGGGTAATCGACAGCAGCACCTGCACGTCCGGCGTGAAGCCCGTGCTCGCCGGGGCCAGGACGACGCGCTGGCTGTCCAGGCGCCAGGCCAGCTGACGTACCAGCAATTGATCGATATCCGCCGACAGGCTGCCCGCCCAACGGCCATCGGTGGCCGAACTCAAGCTGCCGTCAGGCTGACGCTGCAGGAAGGTTTCGCGCTGCAGGTAATCGGCGATCGATACCGGGCCGAGCACCACGGCCATGCCCGCACTCTGCGAAGGCTGGCCGGGATCACCACTATCGAGTTGGTACAGGGCCATGGGCTGATGCATGCTGCATCCGCCCAGTCCCAGCAAACCCGTCATCAGCAGCGCAAATGGAAGGCGCAGGAATTTCATTCATCCCATCCAGGCGGTCGCCACCAGGCAAACCGCAGTGATACTCATGTAGATTCAATCGGGTACTCGGCCACGCCGGCACCACAAGGGCACTATCATCCGCGAAATATTGGCCCGACTCCAGCATTTCTGCCTGGAACGACGCTGAAATTGCCGTTCCAGACAGACTACTCGCTTATGCCGGGACTTCCACCTGCAACCCGTCTACCCGCTGGAACCCGCGTGGCAGCTTACTACCGCGTCGGCCCCGCTCACCCTTGTAGTGCTCAAGGTCATCTGGTTTCAGGGATAGGGTACGCTTGCCAGCTTGCAACACAAGAGTCGCTCCCTCGGCGATGACGGCCAAATCTGTGACAAATTCTTCACGGCTGGCCACTCGATCACCGGGCACGCCAATGATCTTGTTGCCCTTGCCCTTGGCCAACTGCGGCAGGTCGGCAACCTTGAACACCAGCAGGCGCCCTTCGCTCGTCACCGCGGCCAGCCAGTCCTGCTCACGGTTGGCCACCGGGCGCGGAGTCATCACCTTGGCACCGTTTGGCAGGCTCAGCAGGCCCTTGCCGGCCTTGTTCTTCGCCTGCAGGTCCTCGCCCTTGACCACGAAGCCGTAACCGGCGTCCGAAGCCACCACGTAGAGCGCATCGTCGTCCGGCAATAGCACGCACTCGAAGGTGGCACCTGGCGGCGGTGTCAGACGACCGGTCAGTGGCTCACCCTGGCCCCGTGCCGAAGGCAGGGTGTGCGCAGCCAGCGAATAGCTGCGGCCGGTCGAGTCGATGAGCACGGCAAACTGGTTGGAGCGACCAGCAGCCGCCGCCTTGAAGCCGTCGCCCGCCTTGTACGAAAGCCCGGTGGCATCGATATCGTGGCCTTTGGCGCAGCGTACCCAGCCCTTTTCCGACAACACCACGGTCACAGGCTCAGTCGGCATCAGCTCATTTTCCGACAGCGCCTTGGCCTCTGCGCGCTCGACGATCGGCGAACGGCGGTCGTCGCCGTAGGTTTCAGCGTCCTTGATCAGCTCGCTGCGCACCAGCTTGCGCAGTTTCGCATCGCTGCCAAGCAGCGCGAGCAGCTTGGCCTGTTCCTTGAGCAACTCGTCCTGCTCGCCACGGATTTTCATTTCTTCCAGGCGAGCCAGCTGGCGCAAGCGGGTTTCAAGGATGTACTCGGCCTGGATTTCAGTCAGGTCGAAACGCGCGATCAGGGCCTGCTTGGGCTGGTCCTCGGTGCGGATGATGTGGATCACTTCGTCCAGGTTGAGGAACGCGGTGAGCAAACCCTCCAACAGGTGCAGGCGCTTCTCGACCTTTTCCAGACGGTGCTGCAGGCGGCGGCGGACAGTACCGATGCGGTATTCCAACCACTCCAGCAACAGCGCACGCAGATTCTTGAGCTGCGGACGGCCATCCAGACCAATGATGTTGACGTTGACCCGATAACTGCTTTCCAGATCAGTGGTAGCGAACAGGTGCTGCATCAGTTCGGCGGCATCCACACGGTTGGAACGCGGGATGATGACGATACGGCAAGGGTTCTCGTGGTCCGACTCATCGCGCAGGTCGGCAACCATCGGCAGCTTCTTTGCCTGCATCTGCGCGGCGATCTGCTCCAGCACCTTGGCACCGGAGACCTGATGCGGCAGCGCGGTGACCACGATATCGCCGTCTTCGACGCGATAGACCGCACGCATGCGGATCGAGCCGCGGCCACTTTCGTAGATCTTGAGGATCTCGGCACGCGGCGTGACGATTTCGGCTTCGGTCGGGTAATCCGGGCCCTGGATATGCTCGCACAGTTGCTCGATGGTGGCCTTGGGCTCGTCGAGCAGGCGCACACAGGCGCTGGCCACCTCGCGCAGGTTGTGCGGCGGCACGTCGGTCGCCATGCCCACGGCGATACCCGTGGTGCCGTTGAGCAGGATGTTCGGCAGGCGCGCCGGCAGCACCGCCGGCTCCTGCAAGGTACCGTCGAAGTTCGGCACCCAGTCCACCGTACCTTGGCCCAGCTCGCTGAGCAGCACTTCGGAGTAACGCGACAGGCGCGCCTCGGTGTAACGCATCGCGGCGAACGACTTCGGATCATCCGGCGCACCCCAGTTACCCTGGCCATCGACCAGGGTGTAGCGGTAGCTGAACGGCTGCGCCATCAACACCATCGCTTCGTAGCAGGCCGAGTCGCCGTGGGGGTGGAACTTGCCGAGCACGTCACCGACGGTACGGGCGGATTTCTTGTGCTTGGCGTCGGCATCGAGCCCCAACTCGCTCATGGCGTAGACGATGCGTCGCTGCACCGGCTTCAGGCCGTCGCCGATATGCGGCAGGGCCCGGTCCATGATCACGTACATGGAATAGTTGAGGTAGGCCTGTTCGGTGAAGTCAGCCAGCGAGCGGCGTTCGACGCCGTCGAGGCTGAGTTCCAGTGAGTCGCTCATGCGGGCCTCGTCATTTCAGGTTCTGGCGCAGCAGCATGGTGCCGCCGCGCTGGGTAAATTCAAGTTGTTTCAGCGCGCTCATGCCCAGCAGTACCGTCTGGCCATCCAGACCGGGCACTACCAGTGCGCGCACGCCTTGCAGGCGGATATCGCCCAACTGCAGGCTGTCCAGGCGAGTCCGATAGCCCTCGGTGCGACCGTTGGCGGTGCTCAGGGTCACCGGGCTGCCCCGCTCCAGGTCCAGGTCGCGGGCTAGCGTTTCGGGTATCGCCACATCCGTAGCGCCAGTGTCGAGCATGAAATGCACCCCCTGGCCATTGATCGCGCCGTCCGCGACGAAATGGCCCTGGCCATTGCTCAGCAAGCGCACCTCGATGAAACCTTCGCCATGCTCGGACTGCACGTGCACGTTCGGATTGTGTTCACGGGCTTCCCAATCACCAAAAAAACGCGTGGCCAGAAACAGCGCCGCCACCCAGGCGACGAACATCAGGACCTTGCCCGCGCGCTTTCCCGGTGGCTGGCTCATGGCTTGGCACTCCAACCACCTTCGGGCGCAGCGAAGCGCCAGACGATCGGGCGCGTTTCACCGTCGGCACGGTCGCCGTTGTTGTTGTCCAGGCCGACCCAGGCCCCTTTCGCATCGATTACCAAGGCCTCGGCCAGACCGAACGGCTGATCATAGCGGCGCCCCTCCACCAGGGCATCGGCGGCGAACGACCAGCAACGCTCGACCGTGCCCGTACCGGCATCGCGACGGCAGATGCGGTAGGCGTTGCGCTCGAGCGTGAATAGCTTGCCGTCGAACCAGGCCAGATCGGAAAAGTCTCGCGATAACGCTTGCGGGTTAGGCATCTGTGCGGGCTGCATCTCGACACCGGCCTCGCTGAGCAGCACGCAACTGCGCTCGCAGGTCCAGACCGACTGCTGGCGCTGCACCGCCACCAGGCCCCGGCGCTCACGCTCTGCTGCCAACCACAGGCGGTCGCCCGCCGGGTTGATCGCCAGTCCTTCGAACAAGGCATTGAAGTTCAGCAGCATGCCACTGGCACGGGCCTGGCGAATCATCGCAGGGTCGATCTTCAACCAGACTGGCTCCCCGTCGACGGGCAACTGCAGCACCGCCGCGTGGGCCTCGCTGACCAGGAAGATATTGCCTGCCTGATCGCAGGTAATGCCTTCGTAGTCCAATTCGCCACCGCGAATGTACGAAGCCGCCCAGTTGCGCGACTTCAGCCCCCAGGGCAAGCCGCTTTCCGGCACGGGCGGCGGCGTGAAGGTCAGCGGCTGGGCACGCCAGACTGCACCTTGCTGGTCGAAGCGGTAGATGCGGTCGTCATCCCGGTCGGACACGCCCCATAAGCCGCCGCGGCAAAAGGCCAGACCGGACAGGTTGCCACCACGCATGCCCTCGATCGGGTGCTCTGCGGTGAGCTTGAGCTCCGGCCAGTTGCCCGCCAGGCTCGGCAGGGCAACCAACGCAAGGCAGGCCGCGAACAGCAGACGAATCAAACCAGGACCTCGGCCAGGTTACCTTTGGTTTCCAACCAGCTCTTGCGGTCACCGGCACGCTTCTTGGCCAACAGCATGTCCATGATTTCGGTGGTGCCCTGCAGATCATCCAGGGTCAGTTGGACCAGGCGCCGGGTGTTCGGATCCATAGTGGTCTCGCGCAGCTGCGGCGGGTTCATTTCACCCAGGCCCTTGAATCGGGTGACCTGCGGCTTGCCACGCTTCTTCTCGGCCACCAGGCGGTCGAGAATACCGTCGCGCTCAGCCTCGTCGAGGGCGTAGTAGATTTCCTTGCCCAGGTCGATGCGGTACAGCGGCGGCATCGCCACATAGACGTGGCCGGCCTCGACCAGCGGCCGGAAGTGCTGCACGAACAGGGCACACAACAAGGTTGCGATATGCAGGCCGTCGGAGTCGGCGTCGGCGAGGATGCAGATCTTGCCGTAACGCAGCTGCGACAGGTCCGCGGCACCCGGATCGACGCCGATGGCAACGGCGATGTTGTGCACTTCCTGGCTGGCCAGGACTTCGCCACCGTCCACTTCCCAGGTGTTGAGGATCTTGCCGCGCAGCGGCAGGATCGCCTGGAACTCCTTGTCGCGCGCCTGCTTGGCCGAGCCACCGGCCGAATCACCCTCGACCAGGAAAAGCTCGGCCCGCATCGGGTCCTGACCTGCGCAGTCCGCCAGTTTGCCAGGCAGCGCCGGGCCCTGGGTCACGCGCTTGCGCTCGACCTTCTTGCTGGCTTTGAGGCGGCGGCCGGCGTTACTGATGGCAAGCTCCGCCAGTTGCATACCCATCTCGGGGTGGGCGTTGAGCCACAGGCTGAACGCGTCCTTGACCACGCCCGAGACGAACGCCGCCGCCTCGCGGGAGGACAAGCGCTCCTTGGTCTGACCGGAAAACTGGGGTTCCTGCATCTTCATCGACAGGACGAAGGTGATGCGCTCCCAGACATCTTCCGGCGCCAGCTTCACACCCCGTGGCAGCAGGTTACGGAACTCGCAGAACTCGCGCATGGCGTCGAGCAGGCCCTGGCGCAGGCCATTGACGTGGGTACCGCCCTGGGCGGTGGGAATCAGGTTGACGTAGCTTTCCTGAACACTGTCACCGCCCTCAGGCAACCACAACAGTGCCCAGTCGACGGCTTCCTTGTTGCCCGCCAGGCTGCCACAAAACGGCTCATCGGGCAGGCGCTGGAACTCGCTGACCGAGTCGACCAGGTAAGAACGCAGGCCGTCCTCGTAATGCCACTCGACTTTCTCGCCCGTGGACTTGTCCTCGAAGCTGACCAGCAGGCCCGGGCACAACACGGCCTTGGCCTTGAGCACATGCTTGAGGCGGCTGATGGAAAACTTCGGCGAATCGAAATACTTCGGGTCGGGGCTGAAGTACACGCTGGTACCGGTGTTGCGCTTGCCCACCGTACCGACCACTTCCAGCTCGCTGGCCTTGAAGCCGTCGGCGAAGGTCATCTGGTATTCGTTGCCGTCGCGCTTGACGCGCACACGCACCTGGGTCGACAGGGCGTTGACCACGGAAATACCGACACCATGCAGGCCGCCGGAGAACTGGTAGTTCTTGTTGGAGAACTTGCCGCCTGCGTGCAGCTTGGTCAGGATCAGCTCGACCCCCGACACGCCTTCTTCAGGGTGGATGTCCACCGGCATGCCGCGGCCATCGTCGCTGACTTCCAGCGAGTGGTCGGCGTGGAGGATCACCTGCACCGAACGGGCGTGGCCGGCCAAGGCTTCGTCGACACTGTTGTCGATGACTTCCTGAGCCAGGTGGTTCGGCCGGCTGGTATCGGTGTACATGCCCGGCCGCTTACGGACCGGGTCAAGGCCCGAGAGGACTTCGATGGCGTCTGCGTTATAGGCGCTAGCGCTGGGATTGGCCATGGGTTCTCGTCGTCAGTCTGGTGAATGCAAAAAGATCAAAATACAGAAAAATCGAGCGCTGCGTACTGCCCTCGGGCAATACCGGCAAACGCCAGCAAAGCCGGCAACCGCTGGGCAAAGCCTTGGAAGCCGTGATCGCCTCCGGCCTGGATACGCAGGGCGCACGCGCGGTAATAGCGCTCGGCATGGCGGTAGTCCAGGGTTTCATCGGCGGTCTGCAGCCACACTTGATAGCGGCTTGGGTCCGTGGGCGCCGGCACTTCCAGTTCGGCCAGGGCCTGCACATGATCCAGGGTCAGCTCCCAGGTTTCATCGGTGTAGAAGTTGCGCTGGGTACCCAGGTAGCCGTCGAACAGCTTGTGCGGGGTAACCGCTGGGTTGACCAGCAAGGCCTTGAGGCCATGGCGCTCGGCCAGATGGGTGGCATAGTAGCCGCCGAGCGAACTGCCTACCAGCAGGGGCTTGCCCAGTTCGGCGATGGCCGCTTCGAGCTGGGCGATGGCCTGGCGCGGATGATGGTGCAAAGCGGGTATGCGCACGTGGTCGGACAGCCCCAACTGCTGCATGACGGCCTCCAGCTGCCGCGCCTTGGTTGAAAGCGGCGAGCTGTTGAAGCCATGGATATAGAGGATGGAACCCGACATGCTGCCCCCGGAATCTGTGGCTTCGCGCCCGATCGGAGTGGGCGCAGGGACGCGCAGTGTAGCGTGTTCGCCGGGTTTTGGCGCTGGATCGGGAATTTCGCAACACAATCTTCAATCAAGCATCGGCCGCGATGTGGCCCGCTGGCGACACCAGGCCGCGTCGACGGGCGTTCACCTCAGTAGCCGGGGCTGTCGAAGTCGAGCTTCACTTCGAAATCCAGCGCCCGCTCCACGCCGGTCTCCAACCGTCCGTCGGCATGCAGACGCAACCAGCGATACCCTGGCTGTTCCTCACTCACCTTGAACTCTTCGCTGCGCGCTGCGAATTGGATGCAGGTCGAGGGTGTGGCCAGCAAACGCAGCCCATCGCGCACTTCATCCCACTCTTGGTGAACATGCCCCCACAGCAACGCCTTCACCTGTGGATAACGTAGCAGGCGCTGCAGCAGTACATCGGCGTTACGCAGGCCGATCGGGGCGATCCAGGCGCAACCGATGTCCACCGGCTGATGGTGGCAGCACACCAGGCAGTGGCGCTCGCCGGCACCTGCCAGCGCTGCGTCCAGCGTGGCCAGTTGCTGATCTGCCAGCAAGCCGTGGGTTGCGCCGACGACTGCCGAATCGAGCATCACGATGCGCCAGGCGCCGATATCGGTCACGGCCTGCGTCTGCTCCGGCGCTACCTCGGCCATCACCCGGGCTTCGTCATGATTGCCTGGCAACCAGCGGGACGGCGCACCGAACTCAGCGGTGAGCGCTCGAAAAGCCTGGTAGGAAGCCACGCTGGCGTCCTGGGACAGGTCACCTGTGCACAGCAGCAAGTCGATGCGCGGCTGCTCACGGCGCACCTGGGCAATCACGTGGCGCAGGCTGTCCCGAGTCCTCAAGCCCAGCAGCGAACCAGCCGGGTCGGCGAACAGGTGGGCGTCGGTCAGTTGCACCACATGAATGGGTGCCGGTAGGGAGTCTGGGTGCGGCAACGGCCGTCTCCTCGAACGGATATTGCACGGATTATGGCGGCGGAAGGCTTTCGAGCAAATACTCGAAACCAACCCGCGTCACATTTCAGCGCACACTTGCCAGTTCGTGACCACAGGCCAGGCAGTGACTCAGCCATTCGCCCAGGAACAGATTGAGCTGGGCTTTTTCGTCCGGCTGGTGCATGGCGGCATTGGGGTACGGGTAGATGCTGCGCAGGCGTCGGGCGTGCTCGGCACTGACCACCTCGGCCATGCGCGCATCGTGATACACCTGCACCTCCAGGTGCGGCACCGGCAGCCAGGGCAGGCTGTGCTCCTGGCGTACGCGCAAGGTGGTGGTATAGGGGCATGCCAGCACCACGTCGAGCACCAGTACGCCAAGCATCTGGTCGCCCTGGGTCATGCCGATGCGGCGCGAACTCTGGGTGGTGCGCATGTCTGGCAGCAAGCGCATGAGCCGGGCATAGTTGGCCTCACAGGCTGCCTGCAGCCCGGCCAGATCTACCCGATAACGCTCACGCAACAGGTTCACTTCCACATACCTCGTACTTCGTCTCGATTCAACGCCAGCCACTGCAACCCGATTATGGTCGCGGCATTGCAGATACGCCCGTCACGTACCGCTTGCAGGGCATCTTCGAATGACCACACGCGAACACGAATGTCCTCGCCCTCTTCTTCCAGGCCGTGCAGGCCACCGGCGCCTTCGCTGCTGCAACGACCGAGGAACAGATGAACGTACTCATCGCTACCGCCCGGAGACGGGAAGTAGCGGGTCATTGGCCACAGCGCGCTGAAGGTAAGCCCTGCCTCCTCTTCAGCCTCGCGATGGGCGACTTCTTCTGGCTGCTCGTCCTTGTCGATCAGCCCCGCCACCATCTCGATCAGCCACGGGTTGGCGACCTTGTCCATGGCGCCCACGCGAAACTGCTCGATCAGCACCACCTCATCGCGCAACGGGTCGTAGGGCAGCACACAGACCGCGTCATGCCGCACGAACAGTTCGCGACTGATCTCGCGGCCCATGCCTCCAGCGAACAGCTCGTGGCGCAGGTGCACCTTGTCGAGCTTGTAGAAACCCTGGAAACAATTGACCCGCTTGACGATCTCGACCGCCTTGGGCACCGAATTGAACGTGTCTGACATGGAAATCCTCATGACCTCATTTACCGCATCGCGCCATCCTACTCTGCACGCCAGCCTGTTTCATCCCTTTCTGGCAACCGTTCGCCCACTCGGGACAGCAGGCCTTCTCTCTGTTAGCTTAGTGGCGAACTGAAGGCCGCGCCGACGGTCAAAGGGCGACTTTTCCTGTTCTGCAAGGATCATCATGACACTGGTCAAACTGACTTCCGTGGCCGTGCTGGCACTGGCGCTTGGTGCCTGCCAAAGCGTGTTCGCACCCAACTACCGGGCTCCGCTGGAGGTCAAGCGCGACGCCTGGGAGCATGTAAAACCTGGTTGCACCGAAAGCGACTGCCCGCTGGTGAACATCGACACCATCCACTTCCCGGCGCTGCCCAAGCTCGACGGCATCGTCGAGCAACGCCTGCTGCAACTGACCGAAGATAACCAGCGTGGCACCGCGCCTGCCTCGCTGCAGGCCTACGAACAGCACTACCTGGCCAGCGCCGACAAGCGCAATAGCAGCTACCTGCAGGCCAAGGTACGCGAGCAGCATGACGGACTGGTGATCATCGAACTGTCCAGCTACCTGGACAGCGGCGGTGCACATGGCATGCCAGGACGCGGCTTCATCAACTACTCGCGCAAGCTGGACAAAGTGCTGACCTTGCAGGACATGCTGGTGCCCGGCCAGGAAGACACCTTCTGGAAGACCGTCGAAGAGTCCCACCGCGCTTGGCTGATCAGCGTTGGCATGGACAAGGATGCCGAGTTCGTGAAGACCTGGCCGTTCAAGAAGTCGCCGCACATCGCCCTGACGTACGGCGCGGTAGTGGTGAAGTACGAAGTCTATTCCATCGCGCCCTATTCCATGGGCCACGTCGAGCTGAAGATCCCGTACCCACGCCTCAATGGCGTGCTCAAGCCCGAACTGTTTCCCGGCCGCGGCTGACGCTCAGTAGCGCATGCAGCCCACCTGCCAGTACCAGTGCTGGCAGGGTCGCGCCAAACTCAGGGGCCTGCGCGGCAATCGTGTGATAAGCGGCAACACCCACCACCCAGGCCACCAGCGCTTGCCAGTGCAGCCCTTCGACCAACGCTGGCGCGCGGCGGCGGCGGATCACGAAGTGGTCCATCAGCACCACGCCGAACAGCGGCGCGAACACAGAACCGATCAGCAGCAGGAAGTTCTCGTACTGGGCCAGCGGCGCCAGCAGCGCGATGAGGGTGCACACCACGCCGATGGCCAGGGCCAAGTGCTCGACTTTGAAGCGCACCAGCACGCTGGTCGAGACTGCAGCGGAGTGGATATCGGCGAACGCCTTCTCCGACTCGTCCAGCAGGATCAGCAACAGCGGGATACCGATACCCGCGCCAGCCAGGGCCAACAGCAGGGCATTGGCCTCGCCACTCGACGCAAAGGCCAGGGTGTAGGCCACGCCCAGGCTCATCAGCCAGGTGTTGCCGATGAAGTAACCCAGCACGGTACCGCCGAAGACGCGCTTGGCACTGCTGGCGAAACGCGAGTAGTCGGCAATCAGCGGCAACCAGGACAGCGGCATGGCGATGACGATGTCAAAGCCTACGGCCAGCGACATCGAACCGTCACCGGCACGTGCCCACAGCTCGGCCAGGTCGGCCTTGGCGAACAGGTTCCAGGTCAGCCACAGGCAGGCGGCCATCAACACCCAGATACCCCATTTGCGCAGAATCTTGCGTACGAAAGCCAGCGGCCCGCTGACCGCAAGCAAGGTGGCCATGGCACCGAAACACACCGTCCACAGCATCGGGCTGTTCCACAGGCTGTCCTCGCCGAAGGCGCGTGCGCCGAGCAGGCTGGCGGCATCGCGCATGACGATGATCTCGAACGCGCCCCAACCAACCAGTTGCAGCAGGTTGAGCACTGCCGGCAGTCGGGCGCCATGGCGGCCCAGGCTCAAGCGCAGGGTGCCCATGGCGGGCAGGCCGGTGTCGCTGCCGATGCCGCCAGCGGCCCCGAGCAACAGCACGCCCACGCCTGTGCCGAGGGCGATGGCCAGAACGGCTCCCGCCAGCCCCAGGCCGGGGGCAAGCATGGCACCGACCTGCAGGACCATCAGGCCGATGCCGAGGGAGAACCAGAGTGCGAACAGGTCGCGGGCACCGAACAGGCGGTGGCTGGAGGGGACCGGGTGGTCCGCGGAGAAGTGGCTGGGGGTGGTCATGCTTGTAGCTCGCCGGATTTGTTGTTGGGGTTGGCGCGGCACAAGGCCGCTCCCACAAAGATCACGCGATCTCAGGGGGAGCGGCCTTGTGTCGCGAAAGGGCTGCAAAGCGGCCCCAAGGTCTACTTACACCTTCTTGTAGAGCTGGCTACCTTCCTGGCGGAACCGCTCGGCCTGCTCGCGCATGCCCTCCTCAACCGACACATCGACCGAGTCGATACGCTGGTTGGCGGCATATTCACGTACTTCCTGGGTGATCTTCATCGAACAGAACTTCGGCCCGCACATTGAGCAGAAGTGGGCGACCTTGGCCGACTCCTTCGGCAGGGTCTCGTCGTGGAACGCGCGGGCAGTGTCCGGGTCCAGACCGAGGTTGAACTGGTCTTCCCAACGGAATTCGAAGCGCGCCTTGGACAAAGCGTTGTCACGAATTTGCGCGCCAGGGTGGCCTTTGGCAAGGTCGGCCGCATGGGCGGCGATCTTGTAGGTGATGATGCCGGTCTTGACGTCATCCTTGTTCGGCAGGCCCAGGTGCTCCTTGGGGGTTACATAGCAAAGCATGGCGCAACCGAACCAACCGATCATCGCCGCACCAATGCCAGAGGTGATGTGGTCGTAGCCTGGGGCGATGTCGGTCGTCAGCGGACCGAGGGTGTAGAACGGCGCCTCGTCACAGCACTCAAGCTGCTTGTCCATGTTCTCTTTGATCAACTGCATCGGCACATGGCCAGGACCTTCGATCATGCACTGCACGTCGTGTTTCCAGGCGATCTTGGTCAGCTCGCCGAGGGTTTCCAGTTCACCGAACTGGGCGGCGTCATTGGCGTCGGCGATCGAGCCTGGGCGCAGACCATCGCCCAGCGAGAAGCTGACGTCGTAGGCCTTCATGATTTCGCAGATCTCGTCGAAGTGCGTGTACAGGAAGTTTTCCTTGTGATGCGCCAGGCACCACTTGGCCATGATCGAGCCGCCACGGCTGACGATGCCGGTAACCCGCTTGGCGGTCAGCGGCACGTAGCGCAGCAGTACGCCAGCATGGATGGTGAAGTAGTCAACGCCCTGCTCGGCCTGTTCGATCAGGGTGTCGCGGAACAACTCCCAGGTCAGGTCCTCAGCGATACCATTGACCTTTTCCAGGGCCTGGTAGATCGGCACCGTGCCGATCGGCACCGGCGAGTTGCGGATGATCCACTCGCGGGTTTCATGGATGTGCTTGCCGGTGGACAGGTCCATGACGGTATCCGAGCCCCAGCGGATACCCCAGGTCAGCTTGGCCACTTCTTCCTCGATGGAGGAACCCAGGGCACTGTTGCCGATGTTGCCATTGATCTTCACCAGGAAGTTGCGGCCGATGATCATCGGCTCCAGTTCCGGGTGGTTGATGTTGGCCGGGATGATCGCGCGGCCGCGAGCGATTTCCTCGCGAACGAACTCGGGTGTGATTTCCTTCGGGATGCTGGCACCGAAGCTGTGGCCAGCGTGCTGCTGGTTCAGCAGGCCGGCGGCGCGGGCTTCCTGCAGCTTCATGTTTTCGCGGATGGCAACGTATTCCATCTCGGCGGTGATGATGCCCTGGCGGGCGTAGTGCATCTGCGTGACGTTGGCACCAGGCTTGGCGCGACGCGGATTGCGCACATGGGCGAAGCGCAGCTTGGCCAGCTCGGCATCGTTCAGGCGCTGCTGGCCGAAATCAGAGCTCAGCCCGTCCAGGCGCAGGGTGTCGCCACGGGCATCGATCCAGGACGAACGAACATCGGCCAAGCCTTTGCGCACGTCAATGACGACATTGGGGTCGGTGTAGGGACCGGAGGTGTCATAGACCAGCACCGGTGCGTTGGTCTCGCCGCCAAAATCGGTGGGGGTGTCGTGCAGGCTGATCTCGCGCATGGGCACGCGGATGTCCGGGCGCGAACCTTCGACGTACACCTTGCGCGAACGCGGGAAGGGTTGCACGGACTGCTGGTCGACTTGTGCCGACTCGCTGAGGTTGATCGTTTTTTCTTGTTTACTCATCACAGGCTCTCCAGACGTCTTCCTTGCGGACGGAATGTCGGGGTGAACCTGAAAGACGCGGACGCACCCCCTGGACGGGTGTGCAGTGCCGGTACATGGAGGTGCCTTGAGCTACGCGAGCTGTGACATTCCCGGACCTGGCACAAGAGGCTCCCCGGGAAGGCGAGCAATCTTGTTCCCTACGCAGGCGCTAACCTGATCAGGTTCAACGGGATCCGGAACTTTCCGATCTCAGCCTTTGCTTCAAGGCACCCCGACAAGAACATGCGCAGTCTAGACTGGAGTGGTCGGCAAAGCCAAGCGACTAAAACGCACGGATGATGAAAGGCACCGTCGACGATTGTTGCCAGCTGCACATGGCACTACACTGGCCGGTCTTTCGATACTCAACAGTTCAGTAATTAAATTTCGTACAAGGATTGCCTCTATGCTGCGCAAACTCTCACTGGCGATAGCCGTGTCTTGTGCGTCCAACGGAGTGGTCTGGGCAGCGGATGTGCCCGCAACGGTAAAGACCGATCTGGTCAGCGTCTACCAGGAAGCGGTCGATAACAACGCCGACCTGGCTGCGGCCCGCGCCGACTACGGCGCCCGTCGCGAGGTGGTGCCCCAGGCCAGGGCCGGGTTGCTGCCGAACCTGTCGGCAGGTGCCGAAATGATGAACACCCGCACCAAGTTCGATGAGCCATCGATCACCTCCAACCGCAGCGGCAATTCGTGGAGCGCGACCCTCTCGCAACCGATTTTCCGCGCCGACCGCTGGTTCCAGTTGAAGGCAGCCGAGTCTGTCAATGAACAGGCGGCGCTTGAGCTGTCGGCCACCGAGCAGAACCTGATCCTGCAAACCGCGCAGAACTATTTCGCCGTACTCCGCGCCCAAGACAACCTGGCCGCCACCAAGGCCGAGGAGGCGGCGTTCAAGCGCCAGCTGGATCAGTCCAACGAACGTTTCGACGTGGGCCTCTCCGACAAGACCGACGTCCTGCAATCGCAAGCCAGCTACGACACTGCCCGGGCCAACCGGATCATTGCCGAACGCCAGGTCCAGGATGCCTTCGAGGCCCTGGTGACCCTGACCAATCGCGAATACGCCTCGATCCAGGGCGTGGTCCACACCCTGCCGGTGCAGGTGCCCACGCCCAATGATGCCAAGGCCTGGGTCGAAACCGCTGCTCGCCAGAACCTCAACCTTCTGGCCACCAACTATGCCGTCACCGCCGCTGAAGAGACCTTGCGCCAGCGCAAGGCCGGCCATGCGCCCACGGTCGATGCGGTAGCTCGCTACCAGAAGGGCGATAACGACAGCCTCGGATTCAGCAACCCGCAGCCAAACGTGCGCTATGCCGGCGACGTTGAGCAAACCAGCATCGGCCTGCAACTGAACATCCCGATCTACAGCGGCGGTCTGACCAGCTCACAGGTACGCGAGGCCTACCAGCGCCTGAGCCAGAGCGAGCAGCAGCGCGAAAGCCTGCGCCGCCAAGTGGTGGAAAACACCCGTAACCTGCACCGCGCGGTCAACACCGACGTGGAACAGGTCCAGGCGCGCAAGCAGTCGATCATTTCCAACCAGAGCGCGCTCGAAGCCACCGAGATCGGCTACCAGGTCGGTACCCGCAACATCGTCGACGTGCTCGACGCCCAGCGCCAGCTGTATACCTCGGTGCGCGACTACAACAACAGCCGGTATGACTACATTCTCGACAACCTGAGCCTGAAACAGGCTGCCGGAACCTTGAGCCCGCAGGACCTGCAGGACCTCAAGCGGTATCTGAAGCCAGACTACAACCCGGACAAGGACTTCCTGCCACCGGATTTGGCAGCGGCGGCGGCGAAGAATTTCGAGCGCAGGCCGTAGGTCGGTGCTGCATCATCGCCGGCGTGCCGGCGATGATGCCTGCTCGGATTTCAGCCAATCAACGCCCCAAGCCCATCCAGCAACCGCTGCAACGCCCCCTGGTTCGCCAACATCACCTGCTTGCCCGCCGCCCCCATGCGCTGGGCATCCTGAGGCAGCTCGACCAGCCGACGTACTGCCGCCGCCAGCCCTTCGACATCATCCACCTGCTGCAACGCCCCTGCGTCTCGCAACATCGCGCTGATCTCGAGGAAGTTGAACACATGCGGGCCCATGATCACCGGCAACGACAGCGCCGCTGGCTCTAACGGGTTATGACCGCCGGTGGCGACAAGACTGCCGCCGACGAAGGCGATATCGGCCAGCGCATAGAGGAACAGCAACTCACCCATGGTGTCGCCCAGCAGCACCTGGGTCTGGCTGTCGACGGCACCACCCGAGGAGCGGCGCACAGTAGTGAACTGCTCACGGCACAGGGCATGCACGGCATTGAAGCGCTCAGGGTGGCGAGGCACCAGAATCAGCAGCGCGTCGCCATGTACCTGCAGCAACTGGCGGTGCGCCTGCAAGATCAGGGCGTCTTCGCCTTCGTGGGTACTGGCGGCGATCCACACCGGGCGCTGGTCGGCCCCCCACTGCCCGCGCAATGCCTGCGCCCGAGGCTGCAGTTGCTCGTCGATCTTCAAGTCGAACTTGATCGAGCCGGTCACCTTCACGCATTCAGGCCGTGCGCCCAGGTCACGGAATCGCTGGGCTTCGGTTTCGGTTTGCACCGCGATGAGGTTCATCTCGGTGAGCATCGGCCGGGTCAGGCCAGCAAACCGTGCGTAGCCACGGGCCGACCGTTCGGATAGCCGTGCATTGGCCAAGGCCACGGGAATGCCGCGCTTGGCGCACTGGTGAATGTGATTGGGCCAAAGTTCGGTTTCCATGATGATGCCCAGACGTGGACGCACATGGTCCAGAAAGCGCCCCGCCGCCCACGGCAGGTCATAGGGCAGGTAGCAATGCTGGATGCGCGGCTCGTCGCCGAACATCGCGCGGATGCGCTCCGATCCAGTCGGGGTCATGCAGGTGAGGGTGATCGGCAGGTCCGGGTAGGCCTTGAGCAGGGCGCGAACCATGGGTGCGGCGGCAATGCTCTCGCCTACCGACACCGCATGCACCCAGATCCCCCCTTGGCGCATGGCCGGAAGGTTCAGGGCAAAGCGCTCAGCGATGCGCTGGCCGTAGGCCGGCGCCTTGCGGGCACGCAGGAACAGGCGTAGCGCGACCAGCGGCAGGCCCAGGTGAAACAACAAGGAATAAAGGGTTCTGTTCATGGTGGCGAAGTGTACTAGGAACCATCTGGAAAATGGCTAGCCGATCGCGCGCAGGTGCACCGCGAAGCGCTCGGCCAGCCATTGCGCCGCCGGTCCCAAGGGCTCGTCGCGCCGCCAGGCAAGCTCCGCCACCAAAGCAGGTGGCCGCCATTCGCTGTCCAACTCGACCATCTGTGTCTGATAGGTCGGATACTGCACCACATGCCGTGGCAACCAGGCCCAGCCGAGGCCGCGCATCAGCAGTTCGGCCATGGCATAGAAGCTGTCCGCACGCCAGATCTGCGGACTGATCGCTTCGCCACCCGGGTAGCCGCTCTGCTGGGGGGTGATCAACAACTGTCGATGCCGCGCCAATTGCTGGCGGGTGACCCGTAGCTCCTTGGCGAGCGGATGCCCGACCGCGCAGACAGTGACCATTTCCACGCTGCCCAGGGCGCGCCGCTCCAGCGAACTGGGGATGCTTTCGTGATGGAAGAACAACCCCAGGTCGGCGCGCCGTTCCACCAGCTTGCGTGCCACATCCCCTTGGGCGCCGCTGGCCAACTGCACTTCCAGGAAGGGAAAACGGCTGGCCAACTCGTCAAGGCTGTCGATCACCGGCTGATAGGGCATGGCCTCGTCCTGAGCAACCCGCAACAGCGCCTCCTGCCCACGCATCAACGCCAGCGCACGGCCGTCCAGGCGCTCGCACTGGCGCAACAGCTCGCGGGCATCCTCCAGCAAGGCCACGCCGTTTTCCGTCAACTTGGGCTGACGACCGCTGCTGCGCTCGAACAAGGTCACACCCAAGTCCGTTTCGAGCATTGCGATGGCACTGCTGACCGCCGACTGCGCCCGGCGCTGCTCCCGGGCCACCGCGGAAAAGGACCGCAGTTCGGCGACACGCACGAACACGCGCAGTTGCTCGAGATTCCACTGCTCTGCCATCAACCTATCTCCAATACTGATAGGTAATGACTTTACCCCATCCAGCACATGCCTAAAATGCCCGGCAGAAACCGGAGGAAACCACCATGAATGCCTACACCTACCTGGCCATCGCCATCTGCGCCGAAGTCATCGCCACCGCCTCCATGAAAGCGGTCAAGGGCTTGAGCACGCCGCTGCCGCTGTTGCTGATGGTGTGTGGCTACGCCATCGCCTTCTGGATGCTGACCCTGGTGGTGCGCAGCATACCGGTGGGCATTGCCTACGCGATCTGGTCTGGGCTGGGCATCGTGCTGATCAGCGTGGCAGCGCTGGTGATCTACGGGCAGAAGCTGGATGTACCGGCAATGCTGGGGATGGCGATGATCGTCGGGGGCGTGGTAGTGATCCAGCTGTTTTCGAAGACTGCCGGACACTGAGTCGCCTGGGTGTTCGGCCTCCCCGGCAAGCCGGCGGCTAGGCGGCCGGCGCGGTCGTGGAAGGAGGCGGATAGCGCAGCGATAGGGTCATGACAAGGTAAGCCTGTATACTTGCCAGCTGTCCCAGTCTCCGAGGTACCGCCATGCCATCTGCCATTTCCACTGACGTATTGATCGTCGGCGCCGGGGTCGCAGGCCTCTGGCTCAATGCTCGTCTGCGCAGACTGGGCTATTCGACAGTGCTGGTGGAGCGTGCCAGCCTGGGCGGTGAGCAGACCATCAAATCGCAAGGCATCATCCATGGCGGCACCAAGTACGCCCTGCACGGCGCCCTGACCGGCGCCTCGGAAGCCATCGCCGACATGCCGCGACGTTGGCGCGAAGCCTTGGCCGGCACCGGCGAGCTGGCGCTGGACAAGACCCGCCTGCTGTCCGATGCGCACTACCTGTGGTCCCCCGGCACCCTGGCCGGCAACCTCACCAGCTTTTTCGCCAGCAAGGCAGTGCGTGGCCGGGTAGACCAGGTCAAGGGCGAGCAACTGCCGCCTGCCCTTCAAGACCGCGCGTTCAAGGGCAAGGTCTATCGCCTGGCCGAACTGGTGATCGACGTCCCCAGCCTGCTTGCCAACCTGGCCGAGCTGGCCGGTGACAGTCTGCTGGCGGGCGAGCAGATCGAACCCTTGCGTGAAGGCCAAGCGCTGGTCGGCTTGCGCGTCGATGGCCGTGAAATCCGCGCCCAGCGCATCGTCCTCAGTGCAGGTGGCGGTACCGAGGCGCTGTTGCAGGCCCTCGGCCTCAACCAGCCAGCGATGCAGTTGCGGCCGCTGCACATGGTCATGGCCAAAGGGCCGAACCTCAAACCCCTCTACGCCCACTGCCTGGGCGGCGGCCCGAAGCCACGGGTGACGATCACCACTCACCCGGCAGCCGATGGCCAGTGGGTGTGGTACATGGGTGGCGACCTGGCCGAAGCCGATGGCGTAGCCCGCGACCCAGCCGCGCAGATCGCCGCGGCGCAAAAGGAAATCGCTCACCTGCTGCCATGGGTAGACCAGACGCTACTGAAATGGGCGACCTTGCGTGTGGATCGCGCCGAACCCGCGCAATCTGGCCTGGTACGCCCGGACAATGCCTTCCTGGCCGACCAGCAGCGTCTGCTGGTCGGCTGGCCGACCAAACTGGCATTGGCCCCCGACTTCAGTGATCGGGTACTGGCAAGTCTCGATCGCGATGGCATTCGCCCAAGCGCTCAACCCGCCCTCGATAACCTTCCGCGCCCGGCGCTGGGCGTACCGGCCTGGGAGCAACTGCTGCCATGACCCTGCCTACCCTGCACGACATTCACCGCCCGCTGGGCAGCACCGGCTTCAAGGTGTCGCCCTTGGGCCTGGGAACGGTCAAGCTCGGCCGCGACCAGGGCGTCAAATACCCGAACGGCTTCACCATTCCAGACGATGACGAAGCACGCCTGCTGCTGGCCCAGGCCCGCGAGCTGGGTATCAACCTGATCGACACCGCACCGGCCTATGGCCGCAGCGAAGAACGTCTGGGCCCACTGCTGCGCGGCCAGCGCGAGCAATGGGTGATCGTCAGCAAGGTCGGCGAGGAATTCGAGAACGGCCAGTCGCACTTCGATTTCAGCGCCGCCCATACCCGCCGCTCGGTTGAGCGCAGCCTGCGCCGCCTGGAAACCGACCGCATCGAACTGGTGCTGGTGCACTCGGACGGCAATGACCTGGCCATTCTCGAGCAGCAGGAGGTCTATCAGACCCTTGCCGAGCTCAAGCAAGAGGGCAAGATCCTGGGCTTCGGCTTTTCCGGCAAGACGGTCGCCGGCGGCCTGAAGGCGCTGGAGACCGGCGATTGCGCCATGGTCACCTACAACCTCAACGAGCAGGCAGAGCGCCCGGTCCTGGACTACGCTGCCGAACATGGCAAAGCCATTCTGGTGAAGAAGGCCCTGGCCAGCGGGCACATCTGCCTGGCCCCTGGTGTCGACCCGGTGCAAGCCAGCTTCGAGCTGCTGTTCTCCCACCCTGGTGTGAGCAGTGCTATCGTCGGCACCATCAATCCGTTGCATCTGGCCCACAACGTGGCCACTGTCGCCCGCATCCTGAGCCAGCACTGAGCCGTCTGGGCCTAAGGTCTGGAGACTGATCCGACGCAAGGAGGAGCCTCGTGCCGCGTACGCTGATTCGCAAGAACCCAAGCAACTTCAAGACACTGCCCCTGCATGTCGAAGCGACGCCCGAAGGCCTGATCTACCAGAGCATCGGCATGCCGCTGAACTTCGCTCAGACCCAGCAGCGGCGCAAGGCCATCGAGCTGCCGGACAACCAGCGTTTCGTGGTCGAGCTAGCCAACCTGGGCGTCTCGGTACGCCTGACCCTGCACTGGCAGCACCGCGACTACTGGGTGCTGGTGCGCCAGCGCCGCCAGGACCGGGGCGATGTGGTGCTGAAACTGATATCCGGATATGTCCCCGCACAAGAGCTCAACCTGCCCCTGCACACGGCAGTGCAGGAGGTGGCCGAGGAATGCTTGCTGGAAACCCCGGAAGGCTGGCTGGGGGGACGCTTCAACGACACCTGGCTACCCGCGCCCTATGCCGCTGCCTTGCATTATCGTGAAACCTTGCCCTTCATCCTCACACCGGAATCCGGCGCCGCTCGCCCTGTGCATTGCGGCAACCTGATGCTACTGGAGCGGCCCAGGGCCTATGTGCATTTGCCCACCGCCTCGTTGCAGTTGATCTACGACATGCGCCTGCAGGTACCCCGGGACGCCAAGAAACTCAGCCTGTTTCACGTCGATGAGCGGCTGGAGGGTGACCAGCTGGTGGCGCGGCTCAACCGCAAACGGCCTGACCTGTACCTGATGCCCCTGAAAGACGGCCAACCGCTGGCCGAGCTGTACACCCTGGGGAAAGACGAACTGGTGCCGGCCAGCACACGAGGGCTTTACCTGGCGGAGAGTTTCGCCAACCAGACAGGATGGGTCGTCAAGGAAGAGCGGATACGCTGGAAGGATTGGCTGAAACAGCAGGGGTTGGCCGATAGCAATACCGGCTCGCACTTGCGCCGGTTCGGTGAAAAGGCACGGGCGTTGCTGGCGCGGGCGCGAACCTCGTTGCACAAGTAACGCGTGGGGCCGCGAAGCGGCCCCTCTAACCTATTTCAGTGCTTGCGGATTTTCTCGACGATCGCCGTGGTCGAGCTGTTCTCGACCAGCCCCAGCACCTTCACGGTACCGCCGTAAGCCTTGACGATATCAGCGCCCACTACCTGGTCGATGCCGTAGTCACCGCCTTTGACCAGCACATCCGGCTTGACCTGGCTCAGCAGGTTCTCCGGCGTACTCTCAGGGAAGCTGATCACCCAGTCCACCGCACCCAGGCCTGCCAGCACGGCCATGCGCCGGTCGACGCTATTGATCGGCCGCCCAGGGCCTTTCAGACGGCTGACCGAAGCATCGTCATTGACCGCGACGATCAGGCGATCGCCCTGGGCCCTTGCCTGCTCCAGGTAGGTGACATGGCCGGCATGCAGGATGTCGAAGCAACCGTTGGTGAAGACGATCTTCTCTTTGTGCGCGCGGGCATCGTCGATAGCCAGCAACAACTGCTCCAGGCCCAGCACACCGCGCTCGGAGCCCTCCTCGCGCTGAATCGCCCGGCGCAATTCAGGCGCGCTGATGGCCGCAGTACCCAGCTTGCCGACCACGATACCGGCCGCCAGGTTGGCCAGCGCCACCGCGTGGGGCAGGTCCTCGCCAGCAGCGATGGCGGCCGCCAGGGTGGAAATCACGGTGTCGCCGGCACCGGTGACATCGAACACTTCACGGGCACGCGCGGGCAGGTGAAGGGCTGGCTGACCCGCACGCAGCAAGGTCATGCCGTGCTCGCCACGGGTCACCAGCAGTGCTCCCAGGTCCAGGTCCTGCAACAGTTGCAGCCCTTTGGCGACCAGTTCGGTCTCATCGGCGCAGCGGCCGACGATGGTTTCGAACTCGCTGAGGTTCGGGGTAATCAGGCTCGCGCCACGGTAGATGGAAAAGTCCTTGCCCTTGGGGTCGGCCAGCACCGGAATGCCTTTGGCCCGCGCCGCCTGGATCAGGCTTTGGTGATTGCGCAAAGCGCCTTTGCCGTAGTCGGATAGCACCAACACCTTGACGCCTTCGAGCAGGTTGTCGACCTCAGCGCCCAGCGACAGCGGGTCGGTGGCGAAGGGTTCTTCGAAGTCGATACGCAGCAGCTGCTGGTGACGGCTCATGACCCGAAGCTTGACGATGGTCGGCTGGTGCGCAATGCGCTGGAACACCGAACGCACGCCAGCGGCATGCAGGCTGTTGGCCAGGCTGTCGGCGGCCTCGTCCTGGCCGGTGACACCGACCAGCAACGCAGGCGCGCCGAGCGCCGCGATGTTCAAGGCAACGTTGGCCGCACCGCCGGGACGATCCTCGATCTGATCGACCTTGACCACCGGCACTGGCGCTTCCGGCGAGATACGCGAAGTACCGCCATGCCAGTAGCGGTCAAGCATGACATCGCCGACCACCAGTACCGGGGCTTGATCGAAACGCGGCATGGACAACTTCATGGGCAACCCAAAATGAAAAAATGAACAGGGGCAGGATATTAGCACAGGGTGGACGACGGCTTTACGGCCAGATCAGGCCCTGGAAAATTCCGGTGACAATCGGGGCCACAAGGGCCCCGACACAGGGTGTTTCAGGTGATGTCGGCCTTTTCGGGCTCGTCCAGGCCCATGGCGTGCAAGCGGGCATAATAGCCATTGGCTGCGAGCAGCTCGGCATGGGTGCCGCGCTCCACCAAACGCCCCTGGTCCATCACCAGAATCTGGTCTGCCTTTTCGATGGTAGACAATCGGTGGGCGATCACCAGCGTGGTACGACCTTGCATCACATGGTCCAGTGCCGCCTGGATATGCCGTTCGGACTCGGTATCCAGCGCCGAAGTCGCCTCATCGAGAATGAGCAATGGCGCGTTCTTGAGCAGCGCACGAGCAATGGCCAGGCGCTGGCGCTGGCCGCCGGACAACAGCACGCCGTTCTCGCCGACCTCGGTGTCGAAGCCCTTGGGCAGCTGGTCGATGAACTCCTTGGCATAGGCATCGGCGGCTGCGGCTTCGATATCCGCGCGCGGAGCCCCGGCCAGGTCGCCGTAGGCAATGTTGTTGGCCACGGTGTCGTTGAACAGGGTCACGTGCTGGTTCACCTGAGACACATGGCGACGCAGATTGCGCAAGCGGTAGTTCTCGATCTCCACGCCATCGAGCAGGATCTGCCCCTTGTCATGGTGATAGAAGCGCGGAATCAGCGCCGCCAGGGTCGACTTGCCGCTACCCGAACGCCCTACCAGAGCGATCATCTGCCCAGGTTCTGCGACAAAGCTGATGTCGCTGAGCACTTCGCGGTCGGTCCCTGGATAGGTGAAGCTCAGGTTCCGAACTTCAAGACGGCCGTCCACACGCGCCTTCTCGACCGTGCCCGTGTCGACTTCCGGCTCTTCGTCGAGCTGCTCGAAGATGCTTTCCGCACCTGCGAGGCCTTTCTGGATGGTCGAGCTGACTTCGGAAAGCTGACGGATCGGCTTGGGCAGCAGGCCTGCCGCGGTGATGTAAGCCACCAGGTCACCGGCGGTGGACTCGCCACGCAGGAACAGGACCAGGAACATCAGGGCAGCCATGGCGGTGTAGATCACCAGCTGCAACATGGGCGTGTACAACGCGCCAGTCTTGGTCATGCGCAGCTGCTTGTCGGTGTTGCTCTGGCTGGCACGACCGAAGCGGCGCTCTTCGTAGGCCTCGCCGCCGAAGCTGCGCACCACGCGGTAGCCCTGGATGGTCTCGGAGGCAACATGGGTCACATCGCCCATGGCCACCTGGATCTTCTTGCTCTGCTTGCGGAATTTCTTGCTGGCCACGCTCACCATGACCGCGATCACTGGCAGGATGGCGACCATCACCAGGGTCAGGTGCCAGTTCATCCACAGCAGGTAGGCGAACAGGAACACCACGGTAAGGCCTTCACGGATGACCACCTTGATCGCATCGGTTGCCGCGCCGGTGACCATGGTCACGTTGAAGGTGATGCGCGAAATCAGGTGCCCCGAGTTGTGGTTGTCGAAGTAACGGTTAGGCAACACCAGCAACTTGTTGAACAGCTCGACGCGCAGATCGTGCACCAGGCACAGGGAAACCTTGGCCAGGAAGTAGTTGCCGAGGAAGGACCCCAGCCCCTGCCACGCGGCGATCAAAATGATCAGCAAGGGGACTGCCTGCAGCAATTGCAGGTCGCGCAGGTAAGGCACATTGGGGAACAACACCGCTTCCGGGTTGCTCAGGCCGTCGACGAAATACTTGAGGATCCCGGCCAACATTGGCTGGGTCGAGGCGAATATGACGAAACCCACGATACTCAGCAGGAAAATGCCGACGTAAGGTTTCACGTAGCTCAGCAGCCGGAAATAGATCTTCAGGCTGGAGGTATGCTCCGCAGGTCGCGGTGTTTCGGCCATCATTGAGCTCGCTGTTGAGGTTGAACGGCGAATTTTACCACAGGCGTCATTTTCGGCACTCCCCAGGGTAACAACATGGCCAAACCCACGGGCAGCCAGCTGATGAACCACTCTGCACGGGGCGTAGCGGTAAGACTGGCGGCATCGAATTGCATGGCCAGCGTGGAGAATAGCCAAAGGCCGAGCAACACCTTGCCGAACAGGCTGCTCCGGGCACGCAGGATTTCCCGCAGGGCCGACAGCCACACGGCAATCCACAGCAACATCCCCGGTACCCCCAGTTCAAGGGCCACATGGGTGAACATGTTATGGGTGTGGTCGAAGCGCCTGCCCGCTGCAAACACGTTGTAATCACCCCCCAGCCCCACGCCGGTCCATGGATGCTGGGCGATCATCTGCAACGCCACCTGGAAAATCTCGGGCCGATAGGACGCACCGCGCAGGGTGAGCAGGTCGTACATGAAGAACAACGCCATGCCACTGGCCAGCAGTGCCAAAGCCGCCACCAGGCGGCTGTACCGGTCACGGAACCACAGCGGCGCAACCACCACGGTAAAGACCAGCGACAGGATCGCCCCACGGCTCTGACTGAACGCGACGAATGCCCCCAGCAGTAGCAAAGCCAGCAGCCAGGCCAACTGCAGGCCACGATGAAGCGGAACCTCGTACAACAACACCAGCAATCCAGCGCCAATGACATAGGCACCCAGGATGGGGTGCGAAATCTCGCCGATGCCTTGCAGCCTGGACCGCAGCGCGAGCCCATGCACCCCGTAGAAGTTGATCATCGATACCAGCGCCGCGACCGCCAGCAACAGCCCACCGGCCTGCAGCAAGCGCCGCAGCCTGGGCTCGCCAGCCTGCGCCAGCAAGGGGAACGCCAGCAGGAACACCAGGATATACAGCAGGCGCTTGCTTTCACGCAGCACTTGAGGGTTCGCTGACCAGGCCAGGCTGATGGCGCTCCAGGCCAGCAGCAACAGCACGCTGCACCACAATACGGGCTGACGCCGAAAGGCCTCGGCCAGCACCTGTCGGGCAGGCCATGCCATGATCAGGGTCGGCAACCAAAGGAACAGGATCAAACCCTGCTGGTAGACCTTGTTGCTGGGTGCCAGTGCGATTGCCGCCATGAACCAGACCAGACCGAAACCCAACCAGACCTGCGCCCAGCTTTTCTGATGCAACATCTGCGCTCCCTGTGAATCACCGACACCGACATGGTGCTCACGCGTTATTTTCGGCATTATTGCCGGTCATTTTGTTCGCCAGACGGCAAGGCCCTACTCATGCATAGCTCCCGGCTCACCCAGGTCGAATTCGATCAGCTGACACTCGGCGCCCAGGTGCTCGAGGCAGACAGCCATGGAGCCAAAGTCTATCTGCTCAAGGATGGCAATTTCCTCAAGGTTTTCCGCCGCAAGCGTCTGATTTCATCTGCGCTGCTGCGCCCCTACTCCCAGCGCTTCGTCGACAACGCCGCACGCCTGGCGCAGTTGGGTATTCCGACACTGGAGGTCATCAGTCAGCACAAGCTCGACCTGCCGGGCAGGACGGCGGTGCTGTACCGCCCGCTGCCAGGCCGGACATTGTTGCAGATGTCGCGCGACGAAGGCTTCAGCTGGGACACCTACCTGCCAGAACTGATCACGCTGATTCGCCACTTGCACCGCTCTGGCATCTACTTCCGCTCGCTGCACCTGGGCAACGTGGTCGTTACCCCCGACCAGCGCCTGGGGCTGATCGACGTGGCGGACATGCGCTTCCTGCGCCCACCGCTGTCGGCGCGGATGATCCGACGCAACGTCCAGCACATGGTGCGCTATATCGAACGAGAGAAACTGGGCGATCGCTTCCCGCTCGCCGAATTCGAAGCCAGTCTGCTGGCCCGCTGAGGGTCAGCCACGCAGAAGGCTCGCCGAGCTTTCCTGAAACATCTGCCATGCCTGTTCCGGCGCCAGCACCTGGCGCTGCCGAGCAGCCATGGAGGCAGGGTCAAGCGTGATGCAGCGCTCTATCGCCACCGCCCACTCGCAAGCGTCGCCCACAGGTAAATAGCAGCCGGCGTCCTGCAACTGCTCGCGAAATACCGGCAGGTCGCTGCAAATCACAGGCACACCGGCCAGCACCGCTTCCTGCACCACCAGCCCCAAACCTTCCGAGCGCGAAGGGATCAACACCCAGTCGAATGCGCGGTACAGCTGCTGCACGTCCTCTCGATGACCGCGCAAGTGTATGCGCTCGGCCAAGCCCAACGCCTCGATTCGCGCCTGCAGGGTGGCGTGCAGCGGCCCATCGCCGAGGATCGCCAAGTGTAGGTGCGCTTGCCGGGAGGCGGCCTTGGCGAAGGCCTCGATCAGCATCTCGAACCCCTTCCCCTCCACCAGGCGGCCCACGGCCCCAAAGACCAGGTTTGGCGGCGGCAGCAGCTTCAGGGTATGTCGGGCTTGCGCCGCGTTGAGCGACGACTCGGCAACAGCCTTCGGGTCGAGCGCGATACGCAGCGTCCTGACCGGCTTGCCCAGGTCGTGCGACAGGGATTGGGCAAGGGTTTGCGAAACCGCCGCAAGATTCAGGCGGTCGGAGGGCTGTTCACGCAGCAGGCGAATGTCGGCGGCGCTTAGCCGGGTTCCGCCATGGAACAACACATTGGCCCGTAGTTCTGGCACCTGTCGCAATAGCGGCAGGACCAGACGGGCAACACCCACGCCGTCGAGCAGCAGCACTTCGGCCCGGGCCTCGACCAGCGCCTTGCGCAGGCGCCTGCGCAGCCACGGGCGCAGCAGGCGCCAGAGGTGGCGGCCCTTCAGGGCCCTCGGTGGCAGATGCCACTCCTGGGTCGGTCCGAGTGCATGGCACACGCCGCTGCCCAGCAACAACCAGTTGCTGATGCGCGCATCGGTGCCAATGCAGGCAAGCACCTGACAATGCACCTTGTGGATGGAGATGTACCGCGAACCACCCGACCACATCATGTTGACGATGTTCATGGCATAACGCTCCCCTCCCGCTCGAACCAGGTGGGACTGCGATCTCAGTGAACGAACAGGGTAATTCCCATACCAAGCAGCGCGCCTATCAGCAGCGTCAATGCCAGCTTCACCCGATCACGCTTGCGCCGCCTGGCCTTGCGCCGGTCTTCTCCGGGCAAGGTCACGTGCATGCCGAAGCCGGTGTGCAAGACCGCATCGCCCTCAAGAGTCACGGCGGCCAGGTTCAACTCGGCGTAACGTCGGGAAAGCGCCTTCTCCCCAGCATAGGCGGCAAATGGTGCAAGCCGCTGATAATCGCTCAGCCGTCGCAGGCCGGGATTGAGGGAAAACGCCTGCCAGTCGGCCTTGTCGGAAAGCAACGGATAACAGGGCACGCCGGCAATCACCTGGCGCTCACCCAGGTGAATGTAGGGGCTGTGAATCGCCAGATCGTGCGCGTAACTGCGAAGCCAGACCTGCAAAAGGCCCGGACTGGCCTCCAGAATGGCATGGGAGTCCTCGACGAAACCTTGCCGGTAGAACTTCCAGTCATCCTCGCAGTGGAAGATGTAGGGTGTCTTGACGTGACGATAGGCCAGGTCGATCGAGGCCAACTGACCGAGCTTGGGCCGATTGACGAACACCTGGCAGTGGGGCTTCCAGTGCTCGGGCACGCAGGCGTGCACGGCGTCGTCGCCTGAGTCCTCGGTGATGAAGACCTCGCGAATGGGTGCTGTGTTGCAACGGTCGAAACTGTCCAGGGTCTGCCTGAGCAGATCGAACCGTCCACAACTGGTCACGACGAGCGTGATGTCACTATCAACGGAAAAGCGCACCGGATTCCCTCCGCAATGCTTTCAACCGCTGCTCACCGTCCCTGGCGAGCGAAACGCCTGCTGGTCAGATGCCGAGCTTGAGACGAAGCCGCTGCAAGAACGTCAGCGGGGGATGAGGCCTCAGTGCAGGGCGCATGTGTTCGACGATGCTACGACCTACTTCTGCGAAGCTGAAACGGGATACGGACAAACGTCGTCCATTTTCTGCAATCCGCTGAGCCAGAGAAGGGTCTGCACGCAGTATACGAAGTTTTTCCTGCAGCATTGGAATGCTGTCGTAAAGGACTACGTTGTGCATGTCCTCAAGTCCCAGGGCGCGGTTCTCCGCCTCGCCCTGATCATAGGCCAGCAGCACGCAGCCGCAGGCCATGGCCTCGAAATTCTTGATCATGTACTCGCCCATGCCGACATCGGCGCTGACGAAGAAGCGGATGCGATTGAGCGTGTTGCAGTAGTCCTCACCCGACTTGGTGCGGGTCACCACCAGGTTTTCGACCCGTCCCAGTTCGTCCAGCAGGGCCTTGCGGCCACTGTAGGCCACGCTTTTGGTGCTGCCGACGAACGCGAGTTCGATATCGCGCTCGCGCCCCTGGTCGGCCAGCAGTTGCTCATCATAGCCCTTGGGCACGAACACCGCGTCGAAACCCTCCTGGCGCAGGCGTTCGCTGACCATGTAGCCCGAACTGATCACCCGCGCCCACGGCAGCTTGCGGTAGTGCGCGCTGAACTTGCCGGTGTACTTGCAGGGGATGTAGTTCTGGTAGGCATCGTGTTCGAGGATGACCAGGTTCGGTACGCTGCGGATGAATGCCACCTGGCGGATCTCCTGCTTGAAACGCAGGAAGAACAGAATCCGGTCGTAGCGCTCGACATCCACTTCACGCTTGAAGTAACGGCGCAGGTTGCGTTGGTCCTCGCTGCTCAGCCAGCGCAGGTCGCACTCGCAGTTGGCCGCGACGCCATCGTACAGGCGGTCGAGAATCGCCCGTTGTTCCTTCTGCACCAGAAATAGGACTTTCATTGCATTCCTTGGGCGCTCGGCGCCAACTCGGTCAACCGGAGGCGTGTTACAGCTCACGCCGCCAGAACAGTTCATGCCGGCGCACGGCCTTACGGAAGAATTCGTTCTCCCCGTAGGGCGATGGACGGCGCCCGGCCAGCCAGCGCTGCAGCAGCCGACGCACACGTCGCTTGAACGGCGCGGGCGGTTGCAGGTCGTGCATCATGCCCAGGGCCATCGCCTTGTCGCGCTGAGTTGCCACGTCCAGCACCAGGCTGCAAGGCGCCCAGGCTTGGTCGGCGCTCAGCTGCGGCGGCAAGGCTACGCCATCGCCACTGTCCCCCATCGGCCAGCGGTCGTTGTCGTGCAGATGGTTGGCGTAGCACAGCAGGGTCTGCGGTTGCCACGCCAGGCCCTGCAAGGCCTCCAGCACAGCAGCCTGGGCACAGATATGGTCTGGATGAGGGTCGAGTTGCGGATGCGGCATCACCAGCACCTCGGGCCTGGCCAGCTCCAACAGGGCACGCAGGTCGGCCAGCAGGTTGTTCCAGGTCGGCCGGCCATCGCTGTCGGCCGGCAACGGGAACGGGTTGAACTGGCGAAACGGGCGAATATCGACCATCTCGGCTTCACGGGAAACAGCTGGCTGATCGGGCGCGGCCTGCATGGCGGGCAATTGCAGGCAGAAATAACCCAGCTGGACGCAGCGAGACTCCGGAACGCCGGCCCAACGCGGTACGGCAATGCTGTCCCAGGCGCGCAGGCGACCCTTCAACCGCGCCGCCTCGGCACCGCTCATTCCCATCCGCTGGTAATGCTCGGCTTCGATCTCGCCTGCAGTCAGCGTCACCACCCAGGTTTCGTCAGCCTGGCTGTAGAGTCCATAGGCCGCCAGCTCGGCGTCATCGGCGTGGGGAGCGATGACCATCACCCGGCGACGCTGCAGCTCGACGCTGGGGGTTATCCACAGCCGTGGCTCGCCCTGCAGCCGGCAGCAACGTCCGCGCAACCGCAATTTCCCTGCCTGTAGCGGGGCAGCAAGGCCGGTAAGGTTGAGAAAACGCACGCCATCGACGCCACGCTCGAATGCCTGGCTGTCCTGCCCTCCGTCGCTGAACAGTTCGACACGCGGGTCGAGGAAGCGCCCGAGCCAGCGGCTCTTGACGCGCACTTGCAGCACCAAGGTTTCATCGCCATTCAGTGCGGCGTCGGTGCGCAGCGTGCCACCTTGCAGGCTGGCCTTTGCCTCGCGGGTCTGGTCACCGAAGCGATAGACGTAGTCTTCCCCCGGGGTATAGAACAGGTGGTCGGCGAACCAAGCCTCATGGGCCGCCCACAGGACAGGCAACAGCAGCAGCGCCAGCCACCACCAGGTCAGCCAGCCCAAGGCCAGCAAGAGCCCGAGGCTGGCCAGCAGGCCAAGGCGTTTGTTGCGCCGGTGACGCTTGAGCAACTGCTGCTTGCGGCTCATACCTGGAACACCGGCACGGGGTTGCACCAGCGGTCCTTGTACTCGCGGTCGGCGCGCCCGAACGAGAAACGCAGTGGCTTGTTGCGCGCCTGTGCGTCGTCCCAGGCCGCCTGGGTATTGAGGAAGCTCAACACACTACCGGGGCTGAAGGCCTTGGTTTCGGGATCGACGCCGCCGTTGATGTACTCGACGCTGACCCACTCCGGCGCCTCGACCCGATACACCAACTGGATCGCAATAGCATTGCCATCCAGCATCAGCACCGAGCCGATCAGCAGCTCGCGAAGACGCTCCAGCACCTCGGCCATGTGCGCCGCACCGGTGGCCGGGAAGCCCCAGCGCCGCTGGAACAGGTCGCAGTACATGGCGGCGATGTCGCTGGCGCTGAAGTCGCCGATCGGGCGTACCACACCGCCCGCCTCTTCCAACAGGCGCAGCTCGCGGCGCTGGTTGTAGCGAAATTTCTTCGACAGGTCTTCGTGTGCCCGCGCCATAGCCAGTTGCTCTGGTTGCGCCTTGAGGCCGATGAACCGCCCCTGGTTGAGCTCGGACAAATAACGCCCGGCATGACGCAACGGGGCTCCTGCCTGCGCGGCGGCAGGCAGGATGATCTCGGCATTGCCCAGGTCGAAAAGGCCTTTCTTGCCGGCACGTTTGAGCACGTCCTTGGACAGCGCCAGGTGTCGCCCCCAGGTGGGGATGGCGGCCTTGAGCTCACCGCCCTGCTGCCAGCCCAGGTAACGCACGGGAATTCGCGCCAATTGGGCCAACTGCTCGACCACCAGCGGATGCGTCGCGACGCTTCCCCCGTACCGCCCCCAGACTTCGGCATAGGTTGCAGCGTCGATGGCCTGCCAGCCACGCTCGCGAAACGCTTGAATATGATTGAGCATCACGCCTGCGCCACCATCGCACGCACCTGCGGCAACTGCCAGAAGGCCTCACGCACGGCCGCGTCGGAGAAACGCTCGTGCAGGCGCTCAAGCATGTGTCCGGCGCAGGCCTGGCGTTGCTGCGCATCCAGCTGCGCCATGTGCTGCAGGCCCTGCGCCAGCTGCGCAGCATCGCCCAGCGTGAACAGCACGCCCACGCCCTCGACCACTTCGCGGGCACCGCCGCAGGCCGTGGCCAGCACCGGCACCCCGGCAACCATGGCTTCGAGCAGGACCATGCCGAAAGGCTCGTGGTCAGAGCTCAGGGCAAAAACATCGAACGCCTTGAAATAACAGCGAGCGTTCGGCACCTGGCCCAGGAAATCCACCTGGCCGGCGACCCCCAACTCGCCGGCCAGCGCCTTGAGCTTACCCTCCAGACGCCCTTGCCCCAGTATGGCCAGCCGCGATCCGGCGGGCAGCCCTGGCAGTGCCTGGGCAAAGCCTCGCAGCAAGGTCGCCTGGTCCTTGTCTGGATGCAGCCGGCCAACGTTGCCGACGACCCAGGCCTGCGCATCCAGGCCCAAGGCCTCGCGGGCTTGGGCTCGGGGCACGAGCGAGGCCTGCAAGGCTTGGATGTCGATTCGGTTGTAGAGCGTCTGGATACGCTCAGCCGGCCACTGTGGCAAGCAACGGCGCATGTCGTCACGCACGGCATCGGACACACCGAGCAGGCTCAAGCGCTTGCTGAACAGGTTGGCGAACAGCCGACGACCTTTGCGCTCATAGTCACCGAAGGCATGGTGCACGCCGATCACCGGCAACCCTGTGCCCAGCAACGCAATATAGATCGGCTTGAAGCGGTGGGCGATGCAGAAACTGAATTCGCGCTCGGCGGCAATCCGGCGCAATGCGCGGATAGCCCCGAGCTTCAGGCCACGCACGGCCTTGGAGCTGAACTCCAGGAACAGCACCTCGTCCGACGCACAGCCAGCGGCAACCTGCGGGTCGGCGGCGCCGGTGAGGAACACCGTGGTGACTTTGTAGCCGGTGCCCTGGAACAGGCTGGCGTACTGACGGGCACAGTCGAGGAACGGCCCGTCATAGCCATGGCAGAACTGCAGGACGCGCAGGTCAGAGCGGCTGATCATACGGGGCCGCACCGTCCTTGACGACCAGGATGTCTTCCATGATCAGGTACTGCAGGTCCGAGCCGAAGAACATGTTCAAGGCATCGGTCGGCGAGCAGATCATGGGTTCGCCACGACGGTTCAACGAGGTGTTCAGCGACACACCGTTGCCAGTCAGGTCTTCCAGGGCCTTCATCATGTCGTAGTAACGCGGGTTGTACTCGCGCTTGAGCACCTGGGCACGGGAGGTGCCGTCCTCGTGGACCACTTCCGGCACACGGGTCTTCCACTCTTCGGCCACTTCGAAGGTGAAGGTCATGAACGGCGCTGGGTGATCGACCTTGATCATCTGCGGTGCCACGGTGTCGAGCATCGACGGGCAGAAAGGTCTCCAGCGTTCGCGGAACTTGATCTGCTCGTTGATGCGGTCGGCCACGCCCGGCACGCTTGGGCAGCCGATGATGGAACGGCCGCCCAGGGCACGCGGACCGAACTCCATCCGGCCCTGGAACCAGGCCACCGGGTTGCCGTCGACCATGATCTTGGCGATGCGCTGCGGCATGTCGTCGATCTTGCGCCACTTCGGCGCGCTCGGGTGACGGGCACAGGCGGCGATCACGTCCTCGTTGGAGTAGGACGGGCCGAGGTAGACGTGTTCCATCTTCTCGACCGGCACGCCCCGGGCATGGGAAACATAGGCTGCGGCACCCACGGCGGTACCGGCGTCGCCGGAAGCCGGCTGGACGAACAGCTCCTTGACGTCGGGGCGAGCGATGATTTTCTGGTTGAGCTTGACGTTCAGCGCGCAGCCGCCGGCGAAAGCGAGCTTGCCGGTCTGCTTGAGGGTGTCGCCCAGGTAGTAGTCGATCATCTGCAGGGCGATTTTCTCGAACAGCGCCTGCATGCTGGCCGCGTAGTGAATGTACGGCTCGTCGGCGATATCGCCTTCACGCTTCGGCCCCAGCCACTCGATGAGCTTCGGCGAGAAGTAGAAGCCTTTGCCCTTCTCTTTATAGCGGCGCAGGCCGATGACGTTGGCGTACTCGGTGTTGATCACCAGTTCGCCATTCTCGAAGCTGGCCAGGCGGGAGAAGTCGTACTTGCTGGCATCGCCGTACGGCGCCATGCCCATGACCTTGAACTCGCCGTCGAGCATTTCGAAACCGAGGAACTCGGTGATCGCGCCATACAGGCCGCCCAGCGAGTCCGGATCGAAGAACTCCTTGATCTTGTGGATCTTGCCGTTTTCGCCGTAGCCAAAGAAGGTGGTGGCGTACTCGCCCTTGCCGTCGATGCCGAGGATCGCGGTTTTTTCCTTGAAGCCCGAGCAGTGGTAGGCACTGGAAGCGTGCGCCAGGTGGTGTTCGACGGGTTCGATCTTGACCTTTTTCGGGTCGAAGCCGAGTTGTTCCAGGCACCAGACGATCTTCTTGCGGTAGCGCTTGTAGCGACGGTTGCCCATCAGGATGGCGTCGAGCGCGCGGTCCGGGGCGTACCAATAGCGCTTGGCATAGTGCCAGCGGGCCTTGCCGAACAGGCTGATCGGGGCGAACGGAATGGCCACCACGTCCACATCGGACGGTTTGATGCCAGCCTGCTCCAGGCAGAACTTCGCCGACTCGTAGGGCATGCGGTTCTTCGCATGCTTGTCACGCACGAAGCGCTCTTCTTCGGCGGCGGCAATCAGTTTGCCGTCGATGTACAGGGCCGCGGAAGGGTCATGGCTAAGGGCGCCGGACAGGCCAAGAATCGTCAATGCCAAGGGACTAGCCTCTTCATTCGGTAGAGATGCGCCAGCGGCCTCATAGGCGGGTGGCGGCTAAAAGGCGGGATTATAACGCAAACAGCATGGCCTGCACGGTCGTTGTAGGGGCGGCCTTGTGTCGCGAAAGGGCCGCCGACGCGCGCCGAGCTCACTGCGGGATTGGCGGGGGTGTCGTGCAAGCCTTTCGCGACACAAGGCCGCCCCCACAGTGAAACATGCCGATCGGTTATTCAGCGATCAGCCAGTCCATACGATAGCTGCCCGCGGTTTGGGCCAGCTCCTTGGCCAGCCATGGCAGCAGCTCCTTGAGCTCTTCCTCCAGGCCCCATGGCGGGTTGGCGATAGCCAGGCCGGAGCCGTTGAGCCCCTGCGGGCTGTCCTGGTGATGCACGTACAGCTCGACCCGCAGCAGCTTCGGCGCGCCGGTGCTGGTCAGGTCCTGATAGAAGCGGGTCAGCGAGCGCTGGTCCTTGATCGGGTACCAGATGGCCGCGACGGTCTGGCGCATGCGGCCGATGGCCTCTTTCATCGCCACGGTACAACGCTTGAGCTCGTCAGCCTGCTCGAATGGCGGATCGATCAGCATGATCGCGCGCTTTTCCTGTACCGGCAGCAATGCCCGCGGCACATGCCAACCCTCACCCAGGTGCACGACCACACGCGGGTCTTTCTTCATGTTTTCCTTGAGCAGCGGACCGTCTTCAGGGTGCTTCTCGTTGAGCAGCGCACGGTCCTGCTGGCGCATCAGGCGCCGGGCCAGCTCAGGCGAACCGGGGTAGTAACGCAGCTCGCCATCGGCATTCAGGCGTTTGATGATGCGCAGGTAATCGGCGGTCGCTGCCGGCAGGTCATCGCGATTCCACAGCCGGGCGACGCCTTCGAGATACTCGCCGGTGCGGGTAGCCTGGTCGCCTTGCAGGTCATACAGCCCAAGGCCGGCGTGGGTGTCGATATAGGCGAACGGCTGTTCCTTGCGCGACATCAGGGCGATGAGGCGAGTCAGCACGATGTGCTTGAGGACGTCGGCGTGGTTGCCGGCGTGGAAGGCGTGACGATAGTTCATGGCAACTCCTGCGGGGGCGGCAAGTTTACCTTGCCTTGCGGGCGGAGTCAGGCCCGGCAGCCGATCGGTGGCCAGCCTTCGCCGGCAGGCCGACTCCTGCAGGGGACGCAGGAGCCGGCTTGGCGGCGCAGGACTACACCGAGTCAGCAGGCATTACTTGCCAGCGTGATACGCGGCATCAGCCTTCTCGAAGCAAGTGACCATGCTCTTCGACGGGCTGCCCAGCTTGCTCACCAACAGGATGGCGAGGGTGGCGAACAGGAAGCCTGGAATGATTTCGTACAGACCCAGACCTACATAGTTCTTCCACAGGATCACGGTGAGTGCACCGACCACGATGCCAGCCAGCGCGCCGTTACGGGTCATGCCTTTCCACAGCACCGAGATCAGAACGACCGGACCGAACGCGGCGCCGAAGCCTGCCCAGGCGTATGCCACCAGGCCCAGCACGCGGTTTTCCGGATTGGACGCCATGGCGATGGCGATCAGGGCAACGGCCAGCACCATCAGGCGACCGACCCAGACCAGTTCCTTCTGGGACGCATTCTTGCGCAGGAACGATTTGTAGAAGTCTTCGGTCAGCGCACTGGAGCACACCAGCAGCTGGCAGCTCAGGGTGCTCATCACCGCCGCCAAAATGGCCGACAGCAGCACACCGGCGATCCAAGGGTTGAACAGGATCTTGGCCAGCTCGATGAATACGCGCTCGTGGTTTTCGGTGACCGGGCCTGCCAGCTCAGGGTGAGCCGAGAAGTAGGCGATGCCGAAGAAGCCGACGGCGCAGGTACCGGCCAGGCACAGGATCATCCAGGTCATCGAAATGCGACGGGCGTTGGCGATGGACTTGACCGAATCGGCTGCCATGAAGCGTGCCAGGATGTGCGGCTGGCCGAAGTAGCCCAGGCCCCAACCCATCAGCGAGATGACACCGATGAAGGTCGCACCGCGGAACATGTCGAAGTTCGCCGGGTTCTGCGCCTCGATGGCCAGGAAGGTGGTATCGAAGCCGCCAGTGGAGATCAGCACGATGATCGGGGTGAGGATCAGCGCGAAGATCATCAGCGAAGCCTGCACGGTGTCGGTCCAGCTCACTGCCAGGAAGCCGCCGACGAAGGTGTAGGCGATGGTCGCGGCAGCACCGGCCCACAGTGCAGTCTCGTAGGACATGCCGAAGGTGCTTTCGAACAGACGGGCGCCCGCAACGATGCCGGAGGCGCAATAGATGGTGAAGAACACCAGGATCACGATGGCCGAGATGACTCGCAGCAGACCGCTGTTGTCCTCGAACCGGCTCGAGAAATAGTCCGGCAGGGTCAGCGCATCGCCGTTGTACTCGGTCTGCACACGCAGACGACCGGCGACGAACAGCCAGTTGAGGTAGGCACCGATGGTCAGACCAATGGCGATCCAGGCTTCGGAAAGACCTGCGAAGTAGATGGCGCCCGGCAGGCCCATCAGCAGCCAGCCGCTCATGTCGGAAGCGCCGGCGGAAAGCGCGGTAACCACGCTGCCCAGGCTACGACCGCCAAGGATGTAGTCGGAAAGGTTCTTGGTGGAGCGATAGGCGGCGAAGCCGATCAGCACCATTGCCGCGATGTAGATCACGAAGGTGATCGTTAGTGGATTGCCCATGCGTGTGCCCTGGCGTTTGTTTTTATCTCATGCGCAACCGTAGCGAGACGGTTGCACCCAGGCGGCGAATCCTATGCAACAACGCAAAGTGGGTGCAACCATTTTTCACTTGCAAGTTGCACCTGCCCGAGCGTTTTCAGAGAAAGCCGATTTCTTGCTCCCTTTTGGAGCAAAAACCCCGTTTTTCAGAAGAAAATGCACCAGGAACGCCTCATTTTCGGATGCCAAGCACCCGACCGGACGAGTTGCACCTTTTCCCGAAAAAATTCGGGTTGCACCTGGTTGCACCCGGAAACACCTACGGATACTCTTGGCACAGCTTAGGCCACAGCCGTGGCAATAACGAGGATAAGAAATGGCGACGACCACCCTTGGGGTCAAACTCGACGACCCGACCCGTGAGCGACTCAAAGCAGCTGCGCAGTCCATCGACCGCACGCCGCATTGGTTGATCAAGCAAGCGATCTTCAACTATCTGGAGAAGCTAGAGGGTGGCGCCACCCTGACCGAACTCAACGGTCATGCCAGCAACCTGGCGGACGAAGCTGGCGAAGTCCAGCCCGACCACGTCCACCAGTGCTTCCTCGAGTTCGCCGAGAGCATCCTGCCGCAATCGGTACTGCGCTCGGCCATCACTGCCGCCTATCGCCGTCCGGAGCAGGAAGTCATTCCGATGCTGCTGGAGCAGGCTCGCCTGAGCGCAGCGCAAGCCGAAGCCACCAACAAGATGGCCGCCGGCATCGCTGAAAAATTGCGTAACCAGAAGAGCGCTGGAGGCCGTGCCGGTATCGTCCAGGGCCTGCTGCAGGAGTTTTCGCTGTCGTCCCAGGAGGGCGTAGCCCTGATGTGCCTGGCCGAAGCCCTGCTGCGCATCCCTGACAAAGGCACTCGCGACGCCCTGATCCGCGACAAGATCAGTACTGGCAACTGGCAGCCGCACCTGGGCAACAGCCCGTCGCTGTTCGTCAATGCCGCCACCTGGGGCCTGCTGCTGACCGGCAAGCTGGTCAGCACCCACAACGAATCCGGCCTGACCTCCTCGCTCACCCGCATCATCGGCAAGAGCGGCGAACCGATGATCCGCAAGGGCGTCGACATGGCCATGCGCCTGATGGGTGAGCAGTTCGTCACCGGTGAAACCATCGCCGAAGCCCTGGCCAACGCCAGCCGTTTCGAGTCCAAAGGTTTCCGCTATTCCTACGACATGCTCGGCGAAGCCGCACTGACCGAGCACGATGCGCAGAAATACCTGGCGTCCTACGAACAAGCCATTCACTCGATCGGCAAGGCCTCCCATGGCCGCGGCATCTATGAAGGCCCGGGCATCTCCATCAAGCTGTCGGCCCTGCACCCACGCTACAGCCGCGCCCAGTACGAGCGCGTGATGGAAGAGCTGTACCCGCGCCTGCTGTCACTGACCCTGCTGGCCAAGCAGTACGACATCGGCCTGAACATCGACGCCGAAGAAGCCGACCGCCTCGAACTGTCCCTCGACCTGCTCGAGCGCCTGTGCTTCGAGCCGTCGCTGGCAGGCTGGAACGGTATCGGTTTCGTTATCCAGGCCTATCAGAAGCGCTGCCCGTACGTGATCGACTACGTCATCGACCTGGCCAAGCGCAGCCGTCACCGCCTGATGATCCGACTGGTGAAAGGCGCCTACTGGGACAGCGAGATCAAGCGCGCCCAAGTGGAAGGCCTGGAAGGCTACCCGGTCTATACCCGCAAGGTGTACACCGACGTTTCCTACATCGCCTGTGCCCGCAAGCTGCTGTCGGTGCCAGAAGCCATCTACCCGCAGTTCGCCACCCACAACGCCCACACCCTGTCGGCCATCTACCACATCGCCGGCCAGAACTACTATCCGGGCCAGTATGAGTTCCAGTGCCTGCACGGCATGGGCGAGCCGCTGTACGAGCAGGTGGTCGGCAAGATCTCCGAAGGCAAGCTCAACCGCCCGTGCCGCGTCTATGCACCGGTCGGTACGCACGAAACGCTGCTGGCCTACCTGGTACGTCGTCTGCTGGAAAACGGCGCCAACACCTCGTTCGTCAACCGCATTGCCGACCACTCGATCTCGATCCAGGAACTGGTCGCCGACCCAGTCGCCAGCATCGAGCGCATGGCCACTCAGGAAGGCAGCATCGGCCTGCCACACCCGCGCATCCCGCTGCCGCGTGATCTGTACGGCACCGAGCGAGCCAACTCCGCCGGTATCGACATGGCCAACGAACATCGCCTGGCGTCGCTGTCCTGCGCCATGCTGGCCACCGCTCACAACGACTGGAAAGCCGCCCCGCTGCTGGCCTGCGCCGCCAGCGAAAGCACTGCCGCGCCGGTACTGAACCCAGCCGACCATCGTGACGTGGTCGGTCACGTTCAGGAAGCCACGGTTGCCGACGTAGACAACGCCATCCAGTGCGCGCTCAATGCCGGGCCGATCTGGCAGGCCACTCCACCGGCCGAACGCGCGGCGATCCTCGAACGCACCGCCGACCTGATGGAAGCCGAGATCCAGCCGCTGATGGGCCTGCTCATCCGCGAAGCCGGCAAGACCTTCGCCAACGCCATCGCCGAAGTGCGCGAGGCGGTGGACTTCCTGCGCTACTACGCAGTACAGGCACGCAACGACTTCAGCAACGACGCCCACCGCCCACTGGGCCCGGTGGTGTGCATCAGCCCGTGGAACTTCCCGCTGGCGATCTTCACCGGCCAAGTGGCCGCGGCGCTGGCTGCCGGTAACCCGGTGCTGGCCAAGCCGGCCGAGCAAACCCCGCTGATCGCAGCCCAGGCCGTGCGTCTGCTGCTGGAAGCCGGCATTCCGGAAGGCGTGCTGCAACTGCTGCCAGGCCGCGGTGAAACCGTCGGCGCCGGCCTGGTCGGTGACGAGCGCGTCAAGGGTGTCATGTTCACCGGCTCCACCGAAGTTGCTCGCCTGCTGCAACGCAACGTCGCCGGTCGCCTGGACAACCAGGGCCGCCCAATTCCGCTGATCGCCGAAACCGGTGGCCAGAACGCAATGATCGTCGACTCTTCGGCCCTGACCGAACAGGTGGTGATCGACGTGGTGTCCTCGGCCTTCGACAGTGCTGGCCAGCGTTGCTCGGCCCTGCGGGTCCTGTGCCTGCAGGAAGACTCCGCTGACCGCGTGATCGAGATGCTCAAGGGCGCCATGGCCGAAAGCCGCCTGGGCAACCCGGACCGCTTGGCCGTGGACATCGGCCCGGTGATCGACGCCGAGGCCAAGGCTGGCATCGAGAAGCACATCCAGGGTATGCGCGAGAAAGGTCGCTCGGTCTACCAGGTCGCCATCGCCAACGCCGAGGAATGCAAGCGCGGCACCTTCGTCATGCCGACCCTGATCGAACTGGAGAGCTTCGACGAGCTCAAGCGCGAGATCTTTGGTCCTGTGCTGCACGTCGTGCGCTACAACCGCCGCAACCTCGACCAGCTGATCGAGCAGATCAATGCTTCCGGCTATGGCCTGACCCTCGGCGTGCATACCCGTATCGACGAGACCATCGCCAAGGTGGTCGAGACCGCTAACGCTGGCAACATGTACGTCAACCGCAACATCGTCGGCGCGGTGGTGGGTGTACAGCCATTCGGTGGCGAAGGCCTGTCCGGCACCGGCCCGAAAGCGGGCGGCCCGCTGTACCTGTATCGCCTGCTGTCGACCCGTCCGGCCGATGCCATTGCCCGTCACTTCCAGCATCAGGATGGCGAAGGCAAGCCGGACCGCACCTTGCACGAACAGCTGACCAAGCCGCTGCACAGCCTCAAGGCCTGGGCAGACAGCAACCAGCTGAGCGATCTGGCCGCCCTCTGCGAGCAGTTCGCCGCGCAGTCGCAAAGCGGTATCTCCCGCGTCCTGCCAGGACCGACTGGCGAGCGCAACAGCTACACCATCCTGCCACGCGAGCACGTGCTGTGCCTGGCGGACAACGAAGCGGACCTGCTGGCTCAGTTGGCTGCAGTGCTGGCGGTCGGCAGCTCGGCGGTGTTCCAGGATGGCGAGCCGGCCAAGAGCCTGCGCGCCCGCCTGCCGAAAGAGCTGCAGGCCAAGGTCAAGCTGGTGGCTGACTGGAACAAGGACGAAGTGGCCTTCGATGCAGTCCTCCATCATGGCGACTCGGACCAGCTGCGCGGCATTTGCCAACAGGTGGCCAAGCGTGCCGGTGCGATCGTCGGCGTTCACGGGCTGTCCAGCGGCGACCATCAGATTGCGCTGGAGCGATTGGTGATCGAGCGCGCGGTAAGTGTGAACACCGCAGCGGCGGGCGGTAACGCCAGCTTGATGACCATTGGCTGATTGGGCTGATGCGAAAAGGAAGGAGAGCTTAGGCTCTCCTTTTTTTTTGGCTGGCGTTCAGGTAATGCATATGGCGATGCTTCAGGGGGGTTCGACGTAGGCGTTGCAGTGGCCGTGAGATCGAGCGCCGCCCGCGCGGCGCATCGCGAGCAAGGCTCGCTCCTACGTTTGTTTCGGGCCAATTATTCCTGTGATATTGGCGCGCGACCGCTTTGGTGAACGGCGCGATATCGAGTCGTCCAAACAAGACGGTCGCGCGCGTCTGCCACTGGCGTTACTGGCCCGAAACAGACGTAGGAGCGAGCCTTGCTCGCGATGCGCCGCGCGGGCGGCGCTCGATCTCAAGACCCCAGCCAAACCAACGACAAGCACCTGCCCGCCATCACGCCTTCCATCCAGCTGCCGCTCCGCCTTCTTCTCCCATATCACCAACACCAATAACCCTGTCCCTACCAAAACAGCAGCCCTAGACTCGCCCCAAGCCCGTCCAAGGACCGCCACCATGCCCGAGACCCTGCTCAGCCCACGCAACCTTGCCTTCGAACTCTACGAAGTCCTCGACGCCGAGGCCCTGACCCAGCGCCCGCGCTTCGCCGAGCACAGCCGCGAGACTTTCGACGCGGCGCTCACCACCGCCCGTACCATCGCCGAAAAGTTCTTCGCCCCACACAACCGCAAAGGCGACGAGCACGAGCCGCGCTACGTGGATGGCCGCGCGGAATTGATCCCGGACGTGAAACCGGCCGTCGATGCGTTTCTGGAAGCCGGCTTCCTCAACGCCAACCGTGACTTCGAAGTGGGCGGCATGCAGCTGCCAAGCCTGCTCTCGCAGGCCTGCTTCGCCCATTTCCAGGCCGCCAACGCTGGCACCACGGCCTACCCGTTCCTGACCATGGGTGCGGCCAACCTGATCGAAAGCTTCGGCACCGAGGAACAGAAACGCCTGTTCCTCCAGCCGATGATCGAGGGCCGCTACTTCGGCACCATGGCCCTGACCGAACCCCACGCGGGCTCGTCGCTGGCCGACATCCGCACCCGCGCCGAACCTGCTGGCGACGGCAGCTACCGCATCAAGGGCAACAAGATTTTCATTTCCGGCGGCGATCACGAACTGTCGGAAAACATCGTGCACATGGTCCTGGCCAAACTGCCGGATGCGCCCCCCGGAGTGAAGGGCATCTCGCTGTTCATCGTGCCCAAGTACCGGGTCAACGAAGATGGCAGCCGCGGCGCGCGCAACGATGTACTGCTGGCCGGGCTGTTCCACAAGATGGGCTGGCGCGGCACCACGTCCACTGCACTGAACTTCGGTGACAACGGCGCGTGCGTCGGCTACCTGATCGGCCAGCCACACCAAGGCCTGGCGTGCATGTTCCAGATGATGAATGAAGCTCGCATCGGCGTGGGCATGGGTGCGGTGATGTTGGGTTATGCAGGCTACCTGTACTCACTGGAATACGCCCGCCAGCGGCCACAAGGACGACTGCCGGACAACAAAGATCCTCAGAGCCCGGCAGTGCCGATCATCGCTCACACTGATGTCAGGCGCATGCTGCTGGCACAGAAAGCTTATGTCGAGGGTGCCTTCGACCTCGGCCTGTATGCCGCGCGGCTGTTCGATGACACTCAAACCGCCAGCGACGACGCAGCACGCCGCCAGGCCCACGAACTGCTCGACCTGCTGACGCCCATCGTCAAGTCATGGCCTTCGCAGTTCTGCCTCAAGGCCAACGAACTGGCCATCCAGATTCTCGGCGGCCACGGCTACACCCGCGAATACCCGGTCGAGCAGTACTACCGCGACAACCGCCTGAATCCGATCCACGAAGGCACCCACGGCATCCAGTCACTCGATTTGCTGGGCCGCAAGCTCGCGCAAAACGGTGGCTCCGGGCTCAAGCAGCTGGTCCGTCTGATCGCCGCCACTGCCGAGCGCGCCAGCCACCACCCGAGCCTCGACGCGCTGCGCCAACCTCTCGAGCAGCTGGTCAATCGGCTGCAAGCCGTGACCCTTGCCTTGCTCGGCGATTTGGCCCAGGGCAAGGTCGCAGGAGCCTTGGCCAACTCGGCGCTGTACCTCAAGGCCTTCGGCCACTGCGTCATTGGCTGGCGCTGGCTGGAGCAGGCAATTCATGCCGAGCTGGGCTTGATCAAGGGCACCGAAGCGGACCGCGACTTCTACCTCGGCAAGCTGCAAGCCGCTCGTTATTTCCTGACCTGGGAACTGCCGCCCTGCCATAATGACCTGGCATTGCTCGAGGTACGCGACGACACCTGCCTCGCCATGCAAGACGGGTGGTTCTAAAGGGGGAGCCACCGAGAACACGGTGGCTCATACCAACTCGACTCCCCGTTATGTGATGCTTCCTGTGGAGGGTGCAGATTCTTTGAAAAACCACAGGCTCCAGACCTTTGCGAGCTCGCTAGCAACCACAAGTGCAATCCCTACAACTGAGCCCTGCGAAAAATGAGGAGCCATATAATAAAACAGCACCGATGTAGAAGGTACGAACAGCAATAACCTAAATGGCAACTGCAGCCAAACCAAGCGTTCACCCCACCGACTCCTGCGCAAGAGCAAGATACCACTTGCAGCAATGGACAACTGCAAACACCACCCCAGCGTTATGAATACAGCGGCATAGCTGCCGTGATCATCAATGATCCTCAACGCACTCAGCGCGTCTGAGAAAAAGGGGAGCCGATCTTGCAGCACACTCTTCGCCACATAGTTCAACATATACAGTGCATCCAAGGCGCCCCATCCCCACCACACGTACTTCCTCGCTACCCTCTCATCCATTTAATGCTTCCGTTCGAAAATAATATTGGGCGTCACCGGCACCCAATACCATGACAGGCCTTTCACCGCCCAATTGTCATCCGACTCCACATACTTCTGAACCGTTTTTTTCAGAGTGCCATAACGGTAAACCGCAGAGCCCGACTCGAAGTGCTGCTCGTCATCCGCCAGTCTAGTCCATTCATGTGTGAGTGTACGGCTAGTATTTGCCCAGCCCTTACCATCCGAAAAAATCATACTTCCTTCATTGGCAATCGTGCCGGTTCTATTCGAGGCTATTGCCAATATGTTCCACAACGCCTCATTATCGATCACTTTTAACAACCACTTTCCTGGCCCGCTGGTTTCCGTTGGGTTCGATCCTGCTGAAAAAACCTCTGCCCGTGCACTGTCTGTCACTGACTCCAAATAATTTTGGCCATGAGAGCTGTGCAGGGGCCAAAACTCAGCCCTTTTAGGCTTGAATGGACTGATTGGCTCTGAACACGCTAGCAACCAATCACCATCACCGACTTTTTTTAGAGTGATATTTTTGGCGTACTCAAATAAGCACTCATGGGGCGAAAATCCGCACTCTTGGATTAGCTCATGCAGCCCCGGCAAATCGTCCGGCCTTAACAAGGATTCGGACACACGATAAACGGCAAAGAAAGGCGTTTCGAAGCGAAATGAACAGTGAACGTCCGCTTTCGAGCGAGGAATGAGAAGTATCATGTGGAAACCAATTGATCAAAAAATCCATCAAGCTCCCACTCCACAAAAAGGTTAGCCAGCCAATTCCTGATAGCGCGTAGGGCTTTTCTCTTTTCTCTGCGCTGTAGCGGCGTGAGCCGGCTCAGCAAGCTGCAAGCCGCTCGTTATTTCCTGACCTGGGAACTGCCGCCCTGCCATAATGACCTGGCATTGCTCGAGGCACGCGACGACACCTGCCTCGCCATGCAAGACGGGTGGTTCTAGGGGGAGCCACCGTGCCAACGGAGGTTTCCGCATGTTCGATTCCGGCGCCCTGCTGCGTCAGCGCTTCGCCGCGCTGCGCAGTACGGCCGAGTTGTTTTCCCTGCGTCATGTAAAGCAGTCGCACCAGTCACTTTCCGTACGTCGCAACGTGGCCGAGCCGCCGCTCTTCAGCCAGGACGAAGGTGCCATGCTCAGCGTCCGGCTCAATGGCGTCGAGGCCTACGCGGCCACCGCCGACCTGTCTCAGGTGGGCCTGCAGCGGGCGTTGGAGCAGGCCGAGGCACTGGCCCGGCAAATTGCTGCGCACAGCCTGCTCGACCTGCGCGAACAACCAGTCGCCTGCGCACGCCACGATCACATCTCGCCCAACTACGACCAGTCGCTGCCGAGCCTTGCCGACTGCCTGGATCTGCTCGCCGACGAGTCGGCCAGCGTACCCAAGGACAGCCGCCTGGTGGACTGGCAGGCGAGCCTTGGCCTTAGCCTGGTCGAGCAAACCTTCCTGAACTCTGCCGGTGCCGAGCTGCGCCATGCCCAACGCTTCCTGTTCCCTGGGCTGAGCGTGACCGCCAGCGATGGCCAGGACAGCCAAAGCCGGAGCCTGGGCCGCGAGAACTTTGGCCAGCAAGGGGGCTTCGAAATCATCGAGCGCTGCGGCCTGGTTGGCGCGGCCCGCCGTGTTGCCGATGAAGCGCTGCAATTGCTGCTGGCGCCCAATACCCCCAGCGGGCCACGTGACCTGCTGCTGATGCCTGACCAGATGATGCTGCAGATTCACGAGTCCATCGGCCATCCGCTGGAAATGGACCGAATCCTGGGTGACGAACGCAACTACGCCGGCACCAGCTTCGTCAAGACCACTGATTTCGGTCACCTGCAATACGGCTCGACGCTGCTGAACGTGACCTTCGATCCCACCATCGGCGAAGAACTGGCCAGCTACAGCTTCGATGACGACGGCACCGAAGCCAGCAAGCAATTCCTGATTCGCGACGGCCTGTTGCTGCGCCCGCTGGGCGGCGCCCTGTCGCAGTTCCGCTCCGGCCTCGATGGCGTGGCCAACAGCCGGGCATGCGGCTGGAACCGCGCACCCATCGACCGCATGGCCAACCTCAACATCGAGCCAGGCGACCAGTCGCTCGAACAACTGATCCAGGGCATCGAGCATGGCATCCTGATGCGCACCAATCGCTCATGGTCCATTGACGACGCACGCAACAAGTTCCAGTTCGGCTGCGAATGGGGCCAGTTGATCGAGAACGGCGAGCTCAAGGGCATCGTCAAGAACCCCAATTACCGCGGCATCTCCGCGCAGTTCTGGCGTAACCTCTCGGCGGTCGGCGACCGTAGTACTTTCCAGGTTCTCGGTACGCCCAACTGCGGCAAGGGCGAACCCAACCAAGTGGTACGGGTCGGCCATGCTTCGCCAGCCTGCGTATTCCGCCAGATCGACGTATTCGGGGGAGACGCCTGATGAAACGCACTTTCGAAGCCCTGGTCGGCGCGGTGCGCAGCGCCCTGCAACCGGGCGAGCAGTTCACGCTCGGCTATGGCGCCGAGCAGTCGCAATTCGTGCGTTTCAACCACGCCAGGGTGCGCCAGGCCGGCGAAGTCAGCCAGGCCAGCGCGCAGATGCGGCTGATTCGCGACGGCCGCCAGGCGGAACAGCACGTGACGTTGAGTGGTGACGCCCAGCTTGACCAACAGCGCCTGTTCGACGCTCTCGCACAACTGCGCCAGACCTTGCCACTGTTGGCAGTCGACCCCTACCTGCGCCTGGACGAAAACGCCTGGAACAGCCACAGCCTGCAGGAGCAGTCACTTCCGGAACTGAGCGAAGTACTGGCCCTGCTCGACCGGGAGGCCGGCGACCTGGATCTGGTCGGCATCTACGCCGCCGGGCCGATCTACCGAGGTTTTGCCAGCTCGTTCGGGGCTTTCGGCTGGCACCAGGCCAACAGTTTCAACTTCGACTGGAGCCTGTTCCACGCAAACGGCCAGGCCGTGAAGTCCAACTATGCAGGACAGGTCTGGAGCGCCGATGACTTCACCGCCCGCCTGCGCCAGGCACGCGAGCAGTTGGGCTTCCTCGGTCGCCCAGCGATTAACCTCGAACCTGGCAGCTACCGTGCATACCTGGCGCCCGCCGCCATGGACGAAATCGCCAGCATGCTGTGCTGGGGAGGCTTTTCGGCCCAGGCCCTGGCTACCGGTAACAGCCCCCTGCAGCGCCTTTACAACGGGGATGCCAGGCTGAGTCCGCTGGTCAGCTTCACGGAGCAAGTCAGCGGTTCACTGAGCCCGGCATTTTCCGATGAGGGCTCGCCGCGCATGGACGTGCCATTGATCCAGCAAGGCGAGGCGTTGCAGCGGCTGATCAGTGCGCGCAGTGCAGCCGAGTTCGAAGGGGTGGCCAATGGGGCCGACAGCCATGAATCGCCATGCGCGCTGAGCATGGCTGCAGGAAACCTGTCCCGCTCGGAGGTTCTCCAACGGCTTGGCACTGGTCTGTACATCAGCAACCTCTGGTACCTGAATTACTCGGACTTGCCGGCAGCACGCATGACCGGGCTGACCCGCTTCGCCACGTTCTGGGTGGAAGACGGCAAGATCCAGGGACCGGTGAGCACCATGCGTTTCGATGACAGCCTGTTCAACCTGCTGGGTAGCCAACTGCAGGACCTGACCCGCGAGCGCGAAATGATCCTGTCGACCAGCACCTATGGACAGCGCAGTACCGGGTCGAGTCATTTACCAGGGGCGCTGGTCAAAAGCCTGACCCTGACATTGTGATAGGCATTAGCGGCCTCTTCGTGGGCAAGCCCGTACCTGAGGGTAGTGCACAGCATCCGGTGCATTACCGGTATGCCCGCGAAGCGGCCGGCACAGACAAAAGAGGACGTCATGCCTGATCGTGCACCGATGGACCCCGTCACCGCCCGCTGGATCCCCTGGGTGGTGGCCATCGCCTTTTTCATGCAGTCCCTGGACGGCACCATCCTCAACACCGCCCTGCCGGCCATGGCCCGCTCGCTGCAGGAGGACCCGTTGCGCATGCAGGGCGTGATCATCTCCTACATGCTGACCGTGGCCTTGCTGATTCCAGCCTCGGGCTGGATCGCCGACCGTTTCGGTACCAAGCACATTTTCTTCAGCGCCATCTTGCTGTTCAGCTTCGGCTCGCTGCTGTGCGCCGCCGCCAACAGCCTGGGTTTCCTGATTTTCGCCCGCGTCGTGCAAGGCCTGGGGGGCGCGCTGATGCTGCCGGTCGGCAGGTTGGTGGTGCTGCGTGCCTATCCGCGCTCAGAGCTGGTGCGGATCATGAGCTTCATCACCATCCCCGGCCTGCTCGGCCCGCTGCTGGGCCCAACCCTGGGCGGCTGGCTGGTAGAAATCCTGAGCTGGCACTGGATCTTCCTGCTCAACCTGCCGGTAGGGGCAATCGGTTGCCTGGCGGTGTGGAAATTCATCCCCGACCTGCGCGGCGCCGAGCGTACCTCCTTCGACACGCCCGGCTTCATCCTGTTTGGCGCAGCGATGGTGCTGATCACCATCGCCATGGAAGGCCTGGGCGAGCTGCATTTGCCGCACCTGCGGGTGATGCTGTTGCTGTTCGCCGGCATGGCCTGCCTGGCCGCCTACTGGCTGCGCGCCGGGCGCGACCCACAGCCGCTGTTTTCGCCCAGCCTATTCCGCGTGCGTACATTCGCCATCGGCATCCTTGGCAACCTGTTCGCACGCCTGGGTAGCGGCGCCCTGCCCTTCCTGGTGCCGTTGCTGCTGCAGGTCGCTCTAGGCTACTCGCCGTCCCAGGCCGGCATGAGCATGATTCCGCTGGCCGCCGCAGCGATGGTGGCCAAGTCGGTCGCCAGACCGATGATCGAGCGCCTGGGCTATCGCATCGTGCTGACCGGCAATACGCTGCTGCTGGGCATGCTCCTGGCCAGCCTGGGCCTGGTCGATGAGCAGACGCCCTATGCCCTGCTGCTGGTGCAACTGGCCTTGCTCGGCGCGGTGAACTCGTTGCAGTTCACCGCCATGAACACGGTGACCCTGATCGACCTGGACGACGCCAGCGCCAGCAGCGGCAACAGCTTGTTGTCGGTGGTCGCGCAATTGTCGCTGAGCCTGGGCGTAGCCTGCGCTGGCGCCCTGCTTGGCGGCTTCACCGCGGCGGGCAGCGCCGAAGGCGTGGAAACGACACTTGGCGCCTTCCAGCTCACGTTCTTGACGGTTGGCATCATGGCCATGCTGGCCGCTGCGATCTTCCTGCAACTGGCCCCGACTGACGGAAGGCGTGCCCGTCGTCAGGAAGCCCACATGGATTCGTAGGGCGAATGGCCACGAGGCTGGTAGACTGTGCGGCATTTTTCGCTTCGCACCGCAGGCCCGCCTCGTGACCACCGAAACCACCGCCTTTGCCACTTTGCCGTTGTCCGCTGCCATGCTGGCCAACCTGGACGCCCTCGGCTACGCCTCGATGACGCCGATCCAGGCCCAGAGCCTGCCGGTCATTCTCAAGGGCCAGGACCTGATCGCCCAGGCCAAGACCGGCAGCGGCAAGACTGCCGCCTTCGGCATTGGCCTGCTCAACCCGATCAACCCGCGCTACTTCGGCTGCCAGGCCCTGGTGCTATGCCCGACCCGCGAGCTCGCCGACCAGGTGGCCAAGGAGTTGCGTCGTCTGGCCCGTGCCGAGGACAACATCAAGATCCTCACCCTGTGTGGCGGTGTTTCGCTCGGCCCGCAGATCGCTTCGCTGGAGCATGGTGCGCACATCATCGTCGGCACGCCAGGCCGGGTGCAGCAGCACCTGGACAAGGGCACCCTGGTGCTCGACGGCCTTAACACCCTGGTGCTGGACGAAGCCGACCGCATGCTCGACATGGGCTTCTTCGACGCCATCGCCAGCATCATCGGCAAGACCCCGTCGCGCCGTCAGACCCTGCTGTTCTCCGCCACCTACCCGGCAGGCATCGAGCAGTTGGCTGCCGATTTCATGCGCAAGCCACAGCAAGTGAAGGTCGAGAGCCTGCACGCCGACAACCAGATCGAGCAGCGCTTCATCGAGATCGACCCACAGCAGCGCCTGGAGGCGGTCACCCGTGTACTGGGCCACTATCGCCCGCAGTCCTGCGTGGCGTTCTGCTTCACCAAGCAACAATGCGAAGACGTGGTCGCCCACCTCACCGCCAAAGGCATCGTCGCCCAGGCGTTGCATGGTGACCTGGAGCAACGTGATCGCGATCAGGTGCTAACCATGTTCGCCAACCGCAGCAGCTCGGTACTGGTGGCCACCGACGTGGCCGCCCGAGGCCTGGATATCGACGGCCTGGACATGGTCATCAACGTTGAACTGGCCCGCGACGCGGAAATCCACGTGCACCGTGTCGGCCGGACTGGCCGTGCTGGCGAGAAAGGCATCGCCATCAGCCTGGTGGCCCCGGCTGAAGGTCACCGCGCCCAGGCCATCGAGACCCTGCAGAAGAGCCCGCTGCGCTGGGACCAGTTGGACAGCCTGAAGCACAAGGGCGGCGAGCCGTTGCTTCCGCCAATGACCACGCTGTGCATCGCGGCTGGCCGCAAGGACAAGCTGCGCCCGGGCGATATCCTGGGTGCGCTGACGGGTGACGCCGGAATTCCGGGTAAGCAGGTGGGCAAGATCGCCATCTTCGACTTCCAGGCGTTCGTGGCGGTGGAGCGTCCTCTGGCCAAGCAGGCCATGCAGCGGCTCAATAGCGGCAAGATCAAGGGACGCTCCCTGAAGGTTCGCATCCTCTAAAACCAAACGCCTATCCTGTGGGAGCGGGTTGACCCGCGAATGCGCCAGCGAATGCACCCCCGTATTCGCGGGTCAACCCGCTGCCATAGGGTTCCGTGTTTCATACCGACAGGTTTACACCGTGCATTCCACCGATGTAATCATCCTCGGCGCCGGCGCCGCCGGCCTGATGTGCGCCCAGCTCAGTGCCCGCCGAGGCCGCCGTGTGTTGCTGCTCGACCACGCCAACAAGCCAGGCAAGAAAATCCTCATGTCCGGCGGCGGGCGCTGCAACTTCACCAACATGTACACCGAGCCGTCCAACTTCCTGTCGCAGAACCCGCACTTCTGCAAGTCGGCCCTGGCCCGCTACACCCAGTGGGACTTCATCGAACTGGTGGCCAAGCATGGCGTGCCCTACCACGAGAAGAAGCTCGGCCAGCTGTTCTGCGACAACAAGTCCAGCGACATCCTCAACATGCTGCTGGCCGAGTGCGATGAAGCGGGTGCCGAACTGCGCATGGAAACGCGCATCGAGCACATCGAAAAGACCGAGCAGGGTTACCTGCTGCAGACCAGCGCCGGCCCGTTCGCCTGCCAGTCGCTGGTGATCGCCACGGGCGGGCTGTCGATCCCGACACTGGGCGCCACCGGCTTTGGTTACCAGGTGGCCCGCCAGTTCGGCCATACCCTGCTGCCGACCCGCGCCGGCTTGGTGCCGTTCACCATCACCGAGCCCCAACTCAAGGCATTGTGCAGCGAGCTTTCGGGCACCTCGCTGGACTGCACCGCCAGCTGCAACGGCACCCGTTTCCGCGAGAACCTGCTGTTCACTCACCGCGGCCTGAGCGGGCCGGCAATTCTGCAGATTTCGTCGTTCTGGGAAGCCGGCGACACGGTCGAGATCAACCTGCTGCCGGATCGTGACGCGCTGGAATGGTTGCAGCAACAGCAGACCGAGCGCGCCAACGCCGAACTGAAGACCGTGCTTGGTGAAGTTTTCACCCGCAAGCTGGCCAACCTGTTGGCCGAGCAGTGGTTCGAGTCCAAGCCCATGAAGCAGTACACCCCGGCGGAGCTTGGCCAGATCGCCGACAAGTTGTCGGCCTGGCAACTGGTGCCCGCCGGCACCGAGGGTTATCGCACCGCCGAGGTAACCCTGGGCGGCGTGGACACCCGAGAGGTGTCGTCCAAGACCATGGAGTCGCTCAAGAGCCCAGGTCTTTACTTCATCGGAGAAGTGCTGGACGTGACCGGGCACCTGGGCGGCTTCAATTTCCAATGGGCTTGGGCATCTGCTAACGCCGCGGCGCAGTTCGTGTAGAGTAGAATCCATTCAGCAGCACGGAACGCTTCTTGCTGGTCTGTGTGCGGAGTGCCGGTTTTCCGGGGCTGATGTGAACGGCCCCGATTGCCCGGCCTCGAAAGGTATTCATTCGATCACTGCCCAAGGCCATCATGTCATCGAGCTCGTTCCGCCATTCATTGCGTCGTTTGTGGGGCCAAGACAAGTTCAGCTACAGCATTCGGGTAACGATCGCCCTGACCGGCAGCATGGCCCTGTGCTGGTATCAAGACGAGATGGCACTGCTGATCCCGCTGTTCCTCGGTATCATCGCCAGCGCCCTGGCCGAAACCGATGACAGTTGGCAGGGCCGTCTCAGCGCACTGGCGGTTACCCTGGCGTGCTTCGCCATCGCCGCCCTGTCGGTCGAGTTGCTGTTCCCCTATCCCTGGATCTTCGCCGCAGCCCTGGCCCTGGCAGCCTTCAGCCTGACCATGCTCGGCGCCTTGGGCGAGCGCTACGGCGCGATCGCCTCGGCAACGTTGATTCTTTCGGTCTACACCATGATTGGCGTGGACCAGCGCGGCGGCCAGGTAACCGATTTCTGGCACGAACCACTGCTGCTGGTGGCAGGCGCCGCCTGGTATGGTCTGCTGTCGGTTTTGTGGCAGGCACTGTTTTCCAACCAGCCGGTGCAACAGAGTCTGGCCAAGTTATTCCGTGAACTGGGGCACTACCTTAAGCTCAAGGCCAATCTGTTCGAGCCCATCCGCAACCTCGACGTGGAGGCCCGGCGACTGGAACTGGCCCAGCAGAACGGCAAGGTCGTAGCGGCCTTGAACGCAGCCAAGGAAATCATTCTGCACCGGGTAGGCAACAGCCAGCCGAACTCCAAGCTCAGCCGCTACCTGAAGCTGTACTTCCTGGCACAAGACATTCACGAGCGGGTCAGCGCCTCGCACTACCCCTACAATGCCCTGGCCGAGGCGTTCTTCCACAGTGACGTCATGTTCCGCTGCCAGCGCCTGCTGCGCCAGCAGGGTTCGGCGTGCCAGGAGCTGTCGCGCTCGATCCGCCTGCGCCAGCCCTTCGTCCTGGACACTGGCTTTGCCGAAGCACTGGAAGACCTCAACGCCTCACTGGAGCACTTGCGCATCCAGAGCAACCCGGCCTGGCGTGGGCTGCTGCGCTCATTGCGTGCGCTGGCGGCCAACCTTGCCACCCTTGACCGGCTTCTAGGGGCGGCAAGCAACCCGGACAGCCTTGCCGACGCCAGCGACAGCAGCCTGCTCGACCGTTCGCCACGCAACCTCAAGGACGTATGGAACCGCCTGCGGACGCAGCTTACGCCCACCTCGTTGCTGTTCCGCCATGCCCTGCGCCTGCCGTTGGCACTGTCGGTCGGCTACGGCATGGTGCACCTGATTCACCCGACCCAGGGCTACTGGATCATCCTTACCACGCTGTTCGTCTGCCAGCCCAACTACGGCGCCACGCGGCGCAAACTGGTGCAGCGGGTCATCGGCACAGCCATCGGCCTCACGGTGGGTTGGGCGTTGTTCGACCTGTTCCCCAGCCCGATCATCCAGTCAATGTTCGCCGTGGTCGCCGGCGTGGTGTTCTTCGTCAACCGCACGACCCGCTACACTTTGGCCACCGCTGCGATCACCCTGATGGTGCTGTTCTGCTTCAACCAGATCGGCGACGGTTACGGGCTGTTCCTGCCGCGTCTGTTCGATACCCTGGTGGGTAGCCTGATCGCCATTCTCGCGGTATTCCTGTTCCTTCCTGACTGGCAGGGCCGTAACCTGAACAAGGCGCTGGCCAACACCCTGTCCTGCGCCAGCGCGTACCTGCGCCAGATCATGCAGCAGTATGCCCATGGCAAGCGCGATGACCTGGCCTATCGCCTGGCGCGGCGCAATGCTCACAACGCCGATGCGGCGCTGTCCACTACCCTGGCCAACATGCTGATGGAGCCTGGGCACTTTCGCAAAGAGGCCGATGTCGGTTTCCGTTTCCTGGTGCTGTCGCATACCTTGCTCAGCTACCTCTCCGGGCTGGGTGCCCACCGCGATACGACGCTGCCGACCGAAGTCCAGGAGCAGTTGATCGAAGGTGCCGGCCAGAGCCTGGCCAGCAGCCTGGACGAAATCGCCAACGGACTGGCGGCGCGACTGCCGGTGCCGATCCATAGCGATACCGAAGAGGCCTTGGCCAACACGCTGGAGCAGATGCCGGAAGAGCTGGATGAACAACAGCGGTTGGTACAGACCCAATTGGCATTGATCTGCCGGCAATTGGGGCCGCTGCGAACGCTGGCGGCGCATCTGATCAAGGAGGGTGCACCGGGCTGATTGACCTGTACACCCTATCGCCGGCACGCCGGTTTCAGAGGGTGGGATCAGAAGCCGTACTGGTGCATGAGGCGGGCATAGCTGCCATCGGCTTTCATCGCTGCGATGGCGCGCTCGAAACGATCGACGATCTGCAGATGGTCGGGCCGCTTTAGGCTGACCAGAATGTGCAGGCTGTTCTCCCCCAGTGGTGGCTCGACCAACTCGACTTCATCGCGCACTTTCGAAGATTCACGCTGCAGGTTGTAGCGGGCAACGTACTCATCCTCCACCGCCAGCTGAACCCGTCCTGCGGCCAGCATGCGCAAGGCAGTGGAAAAGTTTCGTACAGTCACCTTGTTCAGACGGCTGTCGCCATCGAATTGCGGCGAATAGGCATAATCGCGTACCACGGCAATGCTGTAGGGATACAGATCCGACTGACGCTGGTAGCGCACGTTGCTTCCCTTACGCTGGAGCAGACGAATGCGGTTGGTCAGGTAGGCTTTGGAAAAGTGGCCAATCTGCGTCCGTGAGTCGGTGTACCACGCGTCGATCAGGACGTCATAGCGACCCTCCCCGACCCCCATCAGTGCCCGCGCCCAAGGCACCTCTTCCACTTCGCTGTCGTAGCCTGCGCGGGCGAACGCCGTGGTGACGATGCGGGTGGCTAATCCCCCCCCTGGCATGCCACTGTCGGTGAACGGAGGCCAGTTGTCGGCTACCAGCCGCAACTTCTCCTGGCCCACGGCAGGCATGGCCAGCAACACTCCCAGTAACCCCAGAACGCACAGCAGTGGCCGCATGCTCAAGTCCTTTTGTAGTAGAGGGCTCACGCTATTGAAGGCGGTCTTCGCAACTACAGGACTTGCAGGTTACACATCGGGAGAGGTAAGCGATAGCGGGCAATGATGTCAAATAGCCTCTATTTTGGTCTACGATATGCCGCCATGACTGGGCGTAATGTTCAGGCCTCATTGCGAGGCCTGATTCTCAGCCACGCAGCGACTCGAAGGCACAGCGCGCGATCTGCGCATCCTGAACCGCGACACCGGTCAGGTCCGCCACGGTCAATTGCCCCTCATCTTCGCGAGCGATGGCGTCACCGGCGAGCACAGTCCCGATTTCCACTAGCCTGGCCGGGCTCATCAAGCCAGCCTGCAAGGCGTGGGACACCTCGCCATATTGACTGCACTGGCGGATCGAGTCGACCACGATGCGGTCGGCACTGGCTACCAGCCTTGGATCGAGTTCTTGCTTGCCGGACGTGTCGGCGCCCAACGCAGTGATGTGCGTACCGGGCCGTATCCATTCACGTTGCAGCAAGGCCTCACGAGACGGGGTGGTGCAGACGATCAGGTTGGCCGCTTCGGCGACCGCCTTGGGCTCACGTTCCACCCGCACGTCGAACCCCAGTGCCTGGGCGTAATCCCGGTAGGCAGCCAGCCCCGCATCGCTGCGCCCCCACACACTCACCTCGCGGCACGTGGTAACGGGCATGAGTTGCGCCAGTTGCATTCGCGCCTGGGTTCCAGTCCCAAGAATCCCGATCGCCTCGACCTTCGCGGGTGCCATCCGCCGCGCGACGATCCGCCCGGCCAATGCTGTACGCATGCCGGTCAGCCAACCTTGGTCCGCCAGCAACGCCAGCGGCTGACCGGTTCGGGCACAGAGCACCAGCATCAAGCCGTCATTGCTCTCCAATCCTCGTGCAGGGTTGTCGTAGAAGCCGGTGGACACTTTGACGGTAAAGGTCTCGCTGCCTTCCACGTAGGCCGACTTGATGCAACAGTCACCATTGGACTGGGCAAAAACGAAGGTCTGGACCGGGGGTGCCTGGACCTTTCCCTGGGAATAGGCGATGAAACCCTCTTCGAGCCAACGCTCGGCCACGCCCAGGTCAAGATGTTGTTCGATGCGGTGCCTGTCGAAGACGTTCATGCGATCGCCTCCAGGTATTGCTCCAGTTGGATGTTGCGCCCGCACAGCACCACCGCGACATTCTTGCCTTGATAGTCTTTGGCCAATTGCTTCATGCCCGCCAGAGCGACCGCTGCCGCGCCTTCGATGATCCAGCGTTCATGGGAGGCGACATCGCGCATTGCGTCCTTGATTTCACGCTCGCTGACCAGCACGGTCCTGTCCAGCAGCCGCTGGCATAGGCCGAAAGTGATGCTGTCGGGTTCGACTCCGCCTGCGGTGCCGTCCGAGAGCGTGTCGGTTTCTTCGACCTCGATGATCCGTCCCGCTACCAGCGAGCGCTGCAGCGTCGGCGCATTGACCGGCCAGCAACCGATCACCTCCACCGACGGCTTGAGTTTATGCAGCGCGGCAGCGATGCCGGAAATCATCCCCCCGCCACCGACGGCAACGAACACTGCATCCAGGTCGAAATGCTGCTCCAGCAATTCCATGCCGATGGTGCCCTGCCCGGCGATGACCTCCAGATCGTTGTACGGCGAGACGAACGGCTTGCCTTGCTGCCTTGCCCGGCGTCCTGCCTCGAGCTCGACCTCAAGCGGGTCGCAATCCAGCAATTGGACATTGGCACCCAGCGCGCGCATGGCGTCGATCTTCACCGGCGATGCCTCGCTGCTGGCGTAGACCGTGACGGGCACCCCCAGCAACTGGCCAGCCAGCGCCAGGCCTTGGCCATGGTTGCCCGAGGACGCGGCGATTACCCCGAGGTGACGCTGCTGAGCATCCAACAGCCGCAGCTTGTTACTGGCCCCCCTGAATTTGAACGACCCCGTGCACTGCAAGTGCTCGCACTTCAGAAGAACGTTACAGCCGGTCAGCGCGGACAACCCAGCACTGGGGAGCAACGGGGTGACGGGTACCTGCGGGCGTAGCGCCTGATGAGCCTGGAAGATCGACAGAAACAGCGCGTCGAGTTCGGCATCGTTGATTTCCATGGACGGGTTCTCCGGGGTGAAAGGCGGCCACAGTGCCGCCACGAATAGAATATTCGTCCACCGTAGAATATTTATCTACAAACAGCAAGCATCGCCTGTCGCTGGAGACCTGCCTTCACGCTTCCCGCATGAGCTTCACATACTTGTAGACCGTCGCCCGCCCCATGCCCAGGACATTGGCCACGTAGTCATAGGCACTCTTGCCACGAAAAGCCCCTTGTCCATGCAGGGCCTGCACCAGCTCACGCTTGTGGTCACGGTCGAGGCTGCCGAGGCTCAACCCCTTGTCCGCGAGCCAGGCGTGCAGGAAGGTATTGATCCGCTCCTGCCAATCGTCGCGGAACAGTGCTTCTGGCTGTGGCAGCAAGCGGCTGGCCTGGAAGAACAGGTCCAGCGCCTGCTTGGCCTGCTCGAGCACCGAGATGTTGAAATTGATGCACAGCAGCGCTTCCGGCTGACCGGACTCATCGACCATCACGCTGCTGATGGAGCGGATCTTCTGGCCATTCCAATTGAGCTTTTCGTAGGGCCCCAGGGGCGCCGAGGGGTCCAGTTCGGCGGGCAGGTCATCCAGCGCCGAATCATCCCCCAGCTGGCGCTTGGAGATGTTGTTGGCGATATGCACCACGGTCTGGCTGCGCAAGTCGTGAACCACGACTTCGGCATGGGGGAACAGCAGGGTAGCAACGCCATCGGCCATGGCGGCGTAATTACTGAAACGAGGGGATAGAGCCTGCCGATTAGCGGACATCTGCAAATTCCTGGCGTATGGATGCGATCTGGAGGACGGCCTTGCGCTGTTCAAGGGGGCTCGCGCCACAGCGGTCAAGGGTACCCCAAGACTTCACGGATCTGCCGCAGGTGCTGGATGATCCACTGCTTGTCGATGGCCCCCCAGTCATGGATGCGGTAATGCCCGGCATGGTTGCGCGCACCTTCCTGTTGCTCGAACTCGCAGACGATATCCAGGTCGGCCAGCGCGGCAATGGTGTCTTGCGCCGTGCGCCGTGGCATACCGGTGGCCTCCATCAGCGCCGGTACGCTGGTGGCTGTCTGACTATCGATCAGCCAGGCCACATACAGACGACGATAGAAACTGCTCTTGGTCTTGCTCACATCCATGCCGCTTGGTCCTTAACAATTGCCCTGCAGCTCCCGATAGGTCAGGTAGACGCGCAGGTCGAATTCCAGTTGGTGATAGTCCGGCTCCATGTGCTGACAGAGCTGGTAGAACGCCTTGTTGTGCTCCCGCTCCCGCAGATGGGCCAGCTCATGCACCACGATCATGCGCAGGAACTGTGGCGCGGCCTCCTTGAACAGCGAGGCAATGCGGATTTCCTTCTTTGCCTTGAGCTTGCCGCCCTGGATCCTCGACACCGCCGTGTTCAGCCCCAACGCACGGTGGGTGAGGTCCAGACGATTATCGAACAACACCTTGTCCAGGCTCGGCGCACTGCGCAGGTACTGCTGACGCAAATCCTGGGCATAACCGTACAACGCCTTGTCGCTCTGAATGTCGTGACGTTCAGGGTAACGGCGTTGCAGGTAATCGCCCAGGCGGTTGCTGTCGATCATCTGGCGCACCTGCGCCTGCAGGTGCGGCGGGTAGGCTTGCAAGTAGCGTAATGCGGTCATGGCACAGGGTATGGCGGAACGAAGGGCGAGTTTAGCCAATCATAGCCTCGGCCAGGGGAAAATTGTCGGGAAGCGCCCGGCATCCGCTGCCGTCATCGGGTGGGCGACGATGAAACCCTGCACGTACGCACAACCGTTGGCTTTGAGCCAAGCTGCCTGGGCCGGGGTTTCAACGCCTTCGGCGATGACCGTGATGGCGTAGTCCGCGCACAAGGCGATCACGCTGCGCACCAGGGCTGCATCAACCGCGGAGTCCGGCAGTCGTGCAACCAGATGACGGTCGATCTTCAAGGTATCTATTGGCAGGTCGCGCAGCATGCGCAGCGAACAATCGCCTGCGCCAAAGTCGTCCAGGGCTACCCGAACACCCAGCTCACGCAAACGATTGACCTGCTTGACCGCCTCGTCGATGTTGTACATCAGCGAAGTCTCCGCGACCTCGACCTCCAACTGCGACGGGCTCAGCCCTTGTTCGTTGATTACCCGCTGCAGTTCGTCCACCAGGCTGGGCATGGAAAACTGTGCGCGACTGAGGCTGATACCCAGTACCACGTCCGGCGCGAAGTGTTCACGCCAGGCCCGGCGCTGGGACACGCCCTGACGATAGATCCAACTGGCCAGGCGGTTGATCAACCGGGCCTCTTCCAGCAATGGAATGAACAGCCCCGGCGGCACATCGCCGACACTAGGGTGCTGCCAGCGCAACAATGCCTCGAAACCACGCAGGTGACCGTCGGCGAAACTGACCTGGGGCTGATACACCAGGGTGAAGGCGCGTTCCTCGATGGCAGCGCGGACACCGTCTTCGAGCATCAGCCTCGAACGTGCTCGGCCGTTGAGCTCCTGATCATAGAAGCGGTATTGCTGACGTCCGGCTCGCTTGGCTGCATACATCGCCACATCGGCGGCCCGCAGCAGGCCTTCGACGCTGGCACCGCAGTCCGGGTACGTGGCGATCCCGATGCTGACCCCCAGGTTCAGGTCCAGATCATCTATATGCTGGCAGCTGGACATCCGCTCGAGCAGTCGCTCGGCAAAACGCCCGGCCTGTTCCGGATACGGTAGCCCGTCGAACAGCGCGGTGAATTCATCGCCCCCCATGCGTGCCAGCAGGGCTTCATTACCCAAGCAGTCCTTGAGCTGCTCGCCGACCCAACGCAGCACACGATCACCGGCGTCGTGACCCAGGGAGTCATTGATGCGCTTGAACCCGTCCAGATCCATGTACATGAGCGCCTGGCACTTGTCCGAGTGTTCGTTACGCATCAGCACCGCGTCGGCCGCCTGATAGAAGCCGCGACGATTGAGCAGGCCCGTGAGGGGGTCGGTCACGGCTTGATATTCGAGCTGCTGATGCAGGTTGCGCACCACCGACATGTCCAGCACCGTCACTACCATGGCCTGCTGCTCGGCGGGCAGTGGCGCGCACGACAGCGCCACCGGTACCAACTGACCGGTCTGGGTACGCAGCTGGGCGTCATGCACACGAAAAATCCGCCGTGCCAGGTAGGCCTGGTAGAACTCTGAATCGACCCACAGGCTGACATTGGGCAGTTGCACCAAGTCCAGTACGGACACGCCCTGCAATTGCTCGACCGGCGCCTGCAACAGCCGCGAGATAGCCGGGTTGGCAAAACTGATGATGCCTGTAGCATCCACCACTAGAATGCCCTCGGCGGCATTCTCCAGAATCGAGGCATTGAACGCCCTGGCAGCCTCCAGCTCCCGGGTCAGGCGCTGGAGCATGCGCCGGTTACTCTGCTGGTCGAGCAAAGCCTGGACCTTGGGCTTGAGTATCTGCGGGTCGAACGGCTTGAACATGTAGTCCACGGCGCCGCTGGCGTACCCCTTGAGCACGGCTTCGTCGGACTGCTCGTTGGCCGTCAGGAAAATGATCGGCGTCAGCCGCGTGCGCTGACTGCCGCGCATCAGGCGGGCGACTTCGAAGCCGTCCATTTCCGGCATCTGAACGTCCAGCAGCACCAAATCGACATCGTGCTCGAGCAACGCGCTAAGGGCTTCCATCCCCGAGCTCGCCGTCAACACCTGCCAATCCTTGCGGGCCAAGAGCGCCCGCATGCTGATGAGGTTTTCCGGGTAGTCGTCTACAACCAGTAAAACCGAGTTGCCATCCGGCAATTGAGTATGAGCGCCATCCATGCTGCTTCTCTTGTAAGACTGCCTTCGAATCCAATTGGATCCGATTATGAACTCTAGCCTTGATGACCAAACGCGCAATGCAAGGAATGGCTAAGCGCCATCAACTAGGACGGTAGCCGACTAACGGTCAACCCGCCACCAGCAAAAAGTCGAGCAAGGCCTGGGAAGCCGGTCAAGCCTTGCACAAACAAAAAGCCCGCATATCGAATGCGGGCTTTTCGGGTTACGCAGCAGCCGGATCAGTTGACCTTGGCGGCCAGCTCACCCTTGGCATAACGTTGGAACATGCCTTCCAGGGAGATCGGTTTGATCTTCGAGGCATTGCCCGCAGTGCCGAAGGCTTCGTAACGGGCGATGCACACGTCACGCATGGCCTTCACGGTTTCGGCGAAGAACTTGCGTGGGTCGAACTCGCTCGGGTGCTGAGCCATGTAGCGACGGATGGCACCCGTGGAAGCCAGGCGCAGGTCGGTGTCGATGTTGACCTTGCGTACACCGTACTTGATGCCTTCGACGATTTCTTCGACCGGCACGCCGTAGGTTTCCTTGATGTCACCGCCGTACTCGTTGATCACTTTCAGCCACTCCTGAGGTACCGAGGAGGAGCCGTGCATCACCAGGTGGGTGTTCGGGATGCGCTTGTGGATTTCCTTGATGCGGTCGATGGCCAGGATGTCGCCGGTTGGCGGCTTGGTGAACTTGTAGGCACCGTGGCTGGTACCGATGGCGATGGCCAGGGCATCGACCTGGGTCTTCTTGACGAAGTCAGCGGCTTCTTCCGGGTCGGTCAGCATCTGGCTGTGGTCCAGGATGCCTTCGGCGCCCACACCGTCCTCTTCACCGGCCTGGCCGGTTTCCAGGCTGCCCAGGCAACCCAGCTCGCCTTCTACCGATACACCGCAGGCGTGGGCGAATGCCACGGTCTGCTGGGTGACGCGAACGTTGTACTCGTAGTCGGACGGAGTCTTGCCGTCTTCCTTGAGCGAACCGTCCATCATGACCGAACTGAAGCCCAGCTGGATGGAGCGCTGGCAGACGTCAGGGCTGGTGCCGTGGTCCTGGTGCATGCACACCGGAATGTGCGGGAATTCTTCGATGGCCGCCAGGATCAGGTGGCGCAGGAAAGGGGCACCGGCATATTTGCGGGCGCCGGCCGAGGCCTGGACGATCACCGGGGAGTCGGTCTTGTCGGCCGCTTCCATGATGGCGCGCATCTGCTCGAGGTTGTTGACGTTGAAAGCCGGAACGCCGTAACCGAACTCGGCGGCGTGGTCCAGCATCTGGCGCATGCTAATGAGTGCCATTGTGTATCTCTCTCCCGACAAGCGTCGTTTGTTTCGTGCAAGCCTGCCGCAGGGGCGGTTGCTGTTCAAGTAGTGTGGGCCGCCAGCGCGGCCCGGCCAGTCACGGTGCCTTGCAGCCCCGCCCAATCAGATCGTTCGTCGCCACCCAGTACACCAGGCCTTCTTCGCCCTTGGTGTGGAAGGCCAGCACGCCATCGCTGTACAGCGCGCCGGAAGCACCCGGTTCGGACTTGAGCCGGTAGACCTGGTCACCGCCGCCAAGGCGTACGTCGACTTCATCCCGTTTCGCATCAGCGAAACGCCACAGGACTTCGGTCTGGGTGTCGCAGACCCAACGGGTCCAGTTGTCCGTCGGCGCGGGCTGCGCCGGTTGCAGCAGTGAGCATCCTGCCAGTGTCGCCAGGGCCATCGAGGCCAGCAGCGCTTTCATCAAATTACTCCGCTTGAAGCTGCATTGCAGCCCATCGCCGGCAAGCCGGCTCCTCATCACGCAGACCACGAAATACCCGTCAGGTTGCCTGCCACCCGATCAAGGGCAGCCGGGCGCTTTGCGCTGATGCTCGTCGTCGTACTTTTCCAGGCCGGTCGGCCCCAGGCGCTTGTTGATCACCGGCACGGTCTCGGCCTGCCATTCAGACTGGTAGCAACCGCCTTTGGGCGGTTGCGGGCCTTCGGCATCCGAGGACGGGCTGCTGGAGCATGCGCCCAGCAGTCCGGCAAGGATCATCACAGGCAATTGCTTGACCATCCGGTCGCTCCCTTTGCCAGGCGCCTTCTCTATCAGGCCTTGGCCCGTTCTTCCAGGATTGCCACGGCAGGCAGGACCTTGCCCTCGACGAATTCGAGGAACGCACCGCCACCGGTAGAAATGTAGGAGATATCGGCGCCAACGCCATATTTGTCGATGGCCGCCAGGGTGTCACCGCCACCTGCGATGGAGAAGGCGGCGCTGTCGGCGATGGCCTTGGCCAGTACCTTGGTGCCGTTACCGAACTGGTCGAACTCGAACACGCCAACCGGGCCGTTCCACAGGATGGTCTTGGACGACTTCAGTAGCTCGGCGAAGTTGGCAGCGGTCTGTGGGCCGATATCCAGGATCATGTCGTCGGCAGCCACGTCGGCGATGGCCTTGACGGTGGCTTCAGCGCTCTCGGCGAACGCCTTGGCAACCACCACGTCCACGGGCAGCGGAACGCTGACCTTGGCGGCGATGGCCTTGGCGGTATCGACCAGGTCCGGCTCGTAAAGCGACTTGCCAACCGGGTGACCTGCGGCAGCGAGGAAGGTGTTGGCGATGCCGCCACCGACGATCAGTTGGTCGCAGACCGCGCTGAGGCTGTTCAGCACGTCCAGCTTGGTGGACACCTTGGAGCCGGCAACGATGGCCGCCATCGGTTTGGCCGGGGCCTTCAGGGCCTTGCCCAGGGCATCCAGCTCGGCAGCCAGCAGCGGGCCGGCAGCGGCGACCTTGGCGAACTTGGCGACACCGTGGGTCGAGCCTTCGGCGCGGTGGGCAGTCCCGAAGGCGTCCATGACAAACACATCGCACAGGGCGGCGTACTTCTGCGCCAGCTCGTCGGCGTTCTTCTTCTCGCCCTTGTTGAAGCGTACGTTCTCGAACAGCACCAGATCACCCGCCTTGACCTCGACGCCGTCCAGGTAGTCGGCCACCAGCGGCACTTCGCGGCCCAGCGCCTTGCTCAGGTAGTCGGCAACTGGCTTGAGGCTGTTCTCGGCAGAGAACTCACCCTCGGTCGGGCGGCCCAGGTGCGAGCAAACCATTACCGCCGCGCCCTTTTCCAGGGCCAGCTTGATGGTCGGCAGCGCTGCCAGGATACGCGCGTCGCTGGCTACCACACCGTCCTTCACAGGGACGTTGAGGTCTTCGCGGATCAAAACGCGCTTACCTTGCAGGTCGAGGTCGGTCATCTTCAACACGGTCATGAATGCAGTCCTTCAGGGCTGTTTGGTGCGGGTTGGGTGTACGACGTGCAGAAAATGTTCGGCTACGTCGAGCATACGGTTGGCGAACCCCCATTCGTTGTCGAACCATGCCAGCAGGTTGACCAGGCGTGGGCCTGAAACACGGGTCTGGCTGGCATCGACGATGGCCGAATGCGGGTCATGGTTAAAGTCACAGCTGGCATGCGGCAGCTCGGTATAGGCCAGCAAGCCTTTCAGCGGGCCATCCAGCGCCGCCTCTCGCAGCACCCGGTTGACCTCGGCCGCGCTGGTGTCGCGGGCGGTCTGCAGGGTGATGTCCAGGCACGACACGTTCACGGTCGGCACGCGTACCGCTTTGGCCTGAATTCGTCCGGCAAGTTCCGGAAGCAGGCGTTCGATACCACGAGCAAGACCGGTGGACACCGGTATCACCGACTGGAAGGCAGAGCGCGTGCGGCGCAGGTCTTCGTGGTGATAGGCGTCGATCACTGGCTGGTCGTTCATCGCCGAGTGAATGGTGGTGATCTGCACGTACTCGATGCCGAAAGCCTGGTCCAGCACCCGCAGCAGCGGCACGCCGCAGTTGGTGGTGCAGGAGGCGTTGGACACCAGGCGTTCATTGCCGCTCAGGCAGTCTTGGTTGATGCCATAGACCACCGTGGCATCCACGTCCGCCTCGCTGGCCATCGGTTGAGAGAACAATACCCGTGGCGCGCCGGCATCCAGGAAACGCTGGCCATCGGCACGGGTGTGGTAGGCGCCGGAGCACTCCAGCACCAGGTCGATGCCCAGTGCCGCCCAGTCGACGCCTTCCGGCGTGGCGCTGCGCATTACCTTCACGCAGTCGCCATTGATATGCAGACAGTCGCCATCGACCTTCACCTCGCCGGGGAAGCGCCCGTGGGTGGAGTCGAAACGAGTCAGGTATTCGACGCTGGCCTGGTCGGCCAGGTCATTGAGCGCAACGATCTCGAAACCGGCCGTTGCCCCACGTTCGAACAGTGCGCGCAGGACACAGCGGCCGATGCGGCCGTAACCGTTGAGTGCAACTTTGTAGGGACGCAGGTGGGACATTCGTTGGCTCGCTAACGCATGATGGCGGTTGGGGCCGCGTTGCGGCCCATCGCGACGCAAGGCCGCTCCCACAGGGACCGCACGTGCAGTAACCTTGTGGGAGCGGCCTTGTGTCGCGAAACGAGGGCTAAGCCCTCGCCTTACGCCTGTATCAGTCTTCCAGCAGCTCTTCGGCGGTACCCAGGATGTTGTCCAGGGTGAAGCCGAACTCTTCGAACAGCGCGCTGGCCGGAGCCGACTCGCCGTAGGTGGTCATGCCGATGATACGACCTTCCAGGCCGACGTACTTGTACCAGAAGTCAGCATGGGCGGCTTCGATGGCGATACGCGCACCGACTTCGACCGGCAGCACGGACTGCTTGTAAGCCGCGTCCTGGGCATCGAACACGCTGGTGCACGGCATCGAGACGACGCGAACCTTGCGGCCTTGCTCGGTGAGCTTGGCGTGTGCCTGGGTGGCCAGGCCGACTTCCGAACCGGTAGCGATCAGGATCAGTTCAGGCTCGCCGGCGCAGTCCTTCAGCACGTAGCCGCCACGGGCGATGTTGGCGATCTGGTCGGCGTCGCGGTCCTGATGCTGCAGGTTCTGACGCGAGAAGATCAGCGCCGATGGGCCATCCTTGCGCTCCAGGGCAGCTTTCCAGGACACGGCGGATTCGACCGCGTCGGCCGGGCGCCAGGTGTCGAGGTTCGGGGTGCTGCGCAGGCTGGTCAGTTGTTCGATCGGCTGGTGGGTCGGGCCGTCTTCGCCCAGACCGATGGAGTCGTGGGTATAGACGTGGATGACGCGCTGCTTCATCAGTGCCGACATGCGCACGGCGTTGCGGGCGTATTCCATGAACATCAGGAAGGTCGCGCCGTAAGGTACCAGGCCGCCGTGCAGGGCAACGCCGTTCATGATGGCGGTCATGCCGAATTCGCGCACACCGTAGAACACGTAGTTGCCGCTGGCATCGTTGGCTTCGACGCCCTTGCAACCTTTCCACAGGGTCAGGTTGGAGCCGGCCAGGTCGGCCGAACCGCCCAGGAACTCCGGCAGCAGCGGGCCGAATGCGTTCAGGGCATTCTGGCTGGCTTTACGGCTGGCGATGGTTTCGCCCTTGGCAGCCACTTCGTTGATGTAGGCCTGGGCTTTCTCGGAGAAGTCAGCCGGCAGCTCACCGCTCTCGCGGCGCTTGAACTCGGCCGCCAGTTCCGGGTAGGCCTTGGCGTAGGCGTCGAAACGCTGGTTCCAGTCGGCTTCTGCCTTGGCGCCAGCGGCCTTGGCATCCCACTCGGCATAGATGTCGGCAGGGATTTCGAAGGGGCCGTGGTTCCAATTCAGTTCCTTGCGGGCCAGGGCGATCTCATCGTTGCCCAGCGGGGCACCGTGGCAATCCTCTTTACCCTGCTTGTTCGGCGAGCCGAAGCCGATGATGGTCTTGCAGCAGATCAGGGTCGGACGGTCGCTCTTGCGAGCGGTCTCGATGGCCGTCTTGATTTCGTCGGCGTCATGGCCGTCGACGTTGCGGATCACCTGCCAGTTGTACGCTTCGAAACGTGCCGGGGTATTGTCGGTGAACCAGCCGTGCACTTCGCCGTCGATGGAAATGCCGTTGTCGTCATAGAAGGCGATCAGCTTGTTCAGGCCCAGGGTGCCGGCCAGCGAGGCGACTTCATGGGAAATACCTTCCATCATGCAGCCATCGCCCAGGAACACGTAGGTGTGGTGGTCTACGATGTTGTGGCCTTCACGGTTGAACTGGGCTGCCAGGACCTTTTCGGCCAGGGCGAAGCCCACGGCGTTGGCGATACCTTGGCCGAGTGGGCCAGTGGTGGTCTCGACGCCTGGGGTGTAGCCATATTCGGGGTGGCCCGGGGTGCGGCTGTGCAACTGGCGGAAGCCTTTGAGGTCATCGATGGTGACGTCGTAGCCGGTCAGGTGCAGCAGCGAGTAGATCAGCATCGAGCCGTGGCCGTTGGACAGCACGAAGCGGTCGCGGTCGGCGAATTTCGGGTTGCTCGGGTTGTGCTTCAGGTAATCGCGCCAAAGCACTTCGGCGATATCCGCCATGCCCATGGGGGCACCTGGGTGGCCGCTGTTGGCCTTTTGCACGGCATCCATGCTGAGGGCACGAATGGCGTTGGCACGCTCACGACGGCTGGGCATCGCTAATCTCCTGGGGCTTGAATAGGTAGTGAAACGAAAAAAGGCGGCCATTTTCGCCCACAGGCGGGCTCGGGGGCAATGACGGATGGTCGCAGTCGGGCATTTTTCCTGTGATTGGCCTCCAATTCGGGGGAAACACAGGGAGCGGCGGTGGATTGATCACGGGTAAACCCGCTTGCGCAGGCTCACGTGGTGCTGGGTGCGTGCTCCGCTCATCACCCAATATCAAAACTTTTTGATATTGCTATTGCGGGGGTAGCCCTGCCTGTCTAGACTGCCGCGTCATGAACCTACGTGCGCAGCCCATTTCCATTCAGCGAAGCGACACCCTGGCCGCCCTGTGCAAGGCCAGTGGCGACGCGCTGCGCCTGAATGTCCTGCGCGCACTGGCCAGCGACTCGTTCGGGGTGCTGGAGCTGGCACAGATTTTCGACATCGGCCAGTCGGGCATGAGCCATCACCTGAAAGTGCTGGCCCAGGCTGAACTGGTGGCCACCCGTCGCGAAGGCAATGCCATTTTCTACCGCCGCGCCTTGCCCGACGGCCTTCGCCCAGGCGGCCGGCTGCATGCGGCGCTGCTCGAAGAAGTCGACGACCTGGCCCTGCCAGAAGACGTGCTGGCCCGAATCGCGCAGGTGCAACAACGCCGCGCCGCCACCAGCCAGGACTTCTTCCTGCGGGTGGAAGAAAAATTCCGCGCCCAGCAAGACCTGATCGCGGGGCTGCCCCAGTACCGCGAAAGCCTGTTGGCACTGCTGGACAATCTCAGTTTCACGCCCACGGCCACGGCCCTGGAAGTCGGCCCAGGGGACGGCGGTTTCCTGCCAGACCTGGCCCAGCGCTTCACTCAGGTCACCGCCATGGACAACAGCCCGACCATGCTCGAGCTGGCCCGCCAGGTCTGCGAACGCCAAGGCCTGGGTAATGTAAATCTGCAGTTGGCCGATGCACTGGGTGCAACGGATGTGGAAGCCGACTGCGTTGTGCTGAACATGGTCCTGCACCATTTCAGCGACCCGGCCCAGGCCTTGTGCCAGTTGGCCAAACGGGTGAAGGCCGGCGGCAGCCTGCTGGTCACCGAGCTGTGCAGCCATGACCAGAGTTGGGCGCGGGAAGCCTGCGGCGACCTCTGGCTAGGTTTCGAGCAGGACGACCTGGCCCGCTGGGCCCATGCTGCCGGGCTGACACCCGGGGACAGCCTCTATGTAGGCTTGCGTAACGGTTTCCAGATTCAGGTCCGACATTTCCAGCGGACGGCTGGCGACACTCACCATCGGTAAATTTTAGGAACCCGTCGAGATGAGCGAATATTCCCTTTTCACCTCCGAGTCCGTGTCCGAAGGGCATCCGGACAAGATCGCCGACCAGATTTCCGACGCGGTCCTGGACGCCATCATCGCCCAGGACAAGTACGCTCGCGTAGCCTGTGAAACCCTGGTCAAGACCGGTGTCGCCATCATCGCCGGCGAAGTCACCACGTCTGCCTGGGTCGACCTGGAAGACCTGGTGCGCAAAGTCATCATCGACATCGGCTACAACAGCTCCGACGTCGGCTTCGACGGCGCCACCTGCGCCGTGATGAACATCATCGGCAAGCAGTCGGTGGACATCGCCCAAGGCGTTGACCGCTCCAAGCCTGAAGACCAGGGCGCTGGCGACCAGGGCCTGATGTTCGGCTATGCCAGCAACGAAACCGAAGTACTGATGCCGGCACCGATCTGCTTCTCGCACCGTCTGGTCGAGCGCCAGGCTGAAGCGCGCAAGTCCGGCCTGCTGCCATGGCTCCGCCCGGACGCCAAGTCGCAGGTCACCTGCCGCTACGAGAACGGCAAGGTAGTCGGCATCGACGCCGTGGTGCTGTCGACCCAACACAACCCTGAGGTTTCGCAGAAAGACCTGCAGGAAGCGGTGATGGAGCTGATCGTCAAGCACACCCTGCCGGCCGAGCTGCTGCACAAAGGCACCCAGTACCACATCAACCCGACCGGTAACTTCATCATCGGTGGCCCGGTGGGCGACTGCGGCCTGACCGGTCGCAAGATCATCGTCGACTCCTACGGCGGCATGGCCCGTCACGGTGGTGGCGCGTTCTCCGGCAAGGACCCGTCCAAGGTCGACCGCTCCGCCGCCTATGCTGGCCGCTACGTGGCCAAGAACATCGTTGCCGCCGGCCTGGCCGAGCGCTGCGAGATCCAGGTGTCCTATGCCATCGGCGTAGCCCAGCCAACCTCCATCTCGATCAACACCTTCGGTACCGGCAAGGTCTCCGACGACAAGATCATCCAGCTGGTGCGCGAGTGCTTCGACCTGCGTCCATACGCGATCACCAAGATGCTCGACCTGCTGCACCCGATGTACCAGGAAACCGCCGCCTACGGTCACTTCGGCCGTACCCCGCAGCAGAAGACTGTCGGCGACGACACCTTCACCACCTTCACCTGGGAGCGTACCGACCGCGCCCAGTCGCTGCGTGACGCTGCCGGGCTGTAATTTTCCTACAGCGGTGAAATGAAAGCCCCTGCCGAGTGATCGGCAGGGGCTTTTTCATGACATATGCACTGACAACTGTTCACCGCAGCGGACCCCGTACTTGCCTAGGCTGAGGGCTCCACCCGCCATGCAAGGATGCTGGCCATGCCACTCAAACGCTTGCTGCTCTCGCTGTTGCTGTTCCAAGCCTGCGGGGCCTTCGCCGCGCCATGCCATGACTGGCCACTCTCACAAGCCAAGGCCGAAATCGCCCAGCTACGCGCCACCCTGGCCGGCTGGGATGACCATTACCATCGCCTGGGCAAGGCCGAAGTCGCTGACGACATCTACGACCAGAGCCGCCTGCGCCTGAAACACCTGGAAACCTGCTTCGGTCTCGCCGGTCACGCAAATCCCCTGGCAAGTGCACGAGGGCCGATCCCGCACCCGGTCCCCCACACCGGCGTCGACAAGTTGAGCGACAACACCGAGGCCGAACGCTGGCTGACTGGGAAGACGGACGTTTGGGTGCAACCCAAGGTCGACGGGGTCGCCGTCTCGCTGGTCTACCGGCAAGGTCGACTGGTCCGTCTGCTGAGCCGGGGCGATGGCATCCACGGCCATGACTGGAGCCGCCACATCCCTCATCTGGGGTCGATCACCCGGCAGCTACCCCAAACCATCGACCTGGTGCTGCAGGGAGAGCTGTACCACCGCCTCGAAGAGCACGTTCAGGCCAAGGCCGGTGGCATGAATGCCCGAGGGACCGTCGCAGGGCTGCTGGCGCGTCAGCAGCTTTCACCCGAACAAGGCGCCAGCATCGGATTGTTCGTGTGGGACTGGCCTCATGGGCCGTCCACCCAGGTCGAACGCATGGCGCAGTTGGCTGCGCTGGGGTTTCCGGACAGCCAACGCTTCAGCAAGGCTATCGTTCAAGCGAGCGATGCCGCCCACTGGAGGCAACACTGGTACCGCACCCCTCTGCCCTTCGCTACCGACGGCATCATTCTGCGCCAGGACAACCGACCGCCCGCCGAGCGCTGGCAAGCCAAGGCGCCATACTGGATCGCCGCATGGAAGTACCCCTACTCGCAAGCGCTGGCCTCGGTTCGCGAAGTACGCTTTCGTGTCGGGCGCACGGGCAAGGTCACTCCTGTGCTGCAACTGCAGCCCATACGCCTGGATGACCGGATGATCAGCCAGGTAAGTCTGGGCTCACTGGCTCGCTGGCAGGCACTCGACGTACGCCCGGGAGACCAGGTAGCGATCAGCCTGGCAGGACTGACCATTCCACGCTTCGAGCAGGTGGTGCACCGCGCCCTGGCGCGGCAACCCGTGGCATCCCCCACGCCCGATCGGTATCACACCAGAAGCTGCTGGCAAGCAAGCCACGATTGCGAGGAGCAATTCATCGCCAGGCTCACCTGGCTCAGTGGCAAGCATGGGCTGGCCATGCCTGGTGTAGGCCCCGGCACCTGGCGCCGCCTGGTCCAGGGCGGCAAGGTACGCACTTTGACGGATTGGCTGACGCTGGATTCGGAGCAATTGACCGAAGTTCCGGGCATCAGCCATGCCAGCGCCCGCCAGCTCAAGCACAGCTTCGAAGCTGGCCGATCACGCCCCTTTGCCCATTGGCTGCGCGGCCTCGGCATACCCGCACCGGGCAACCTGGCACTTGATGGCGATTGGGAAACGCTGGCGGGTAGGTCCGCCAGGGACTGGCAAGCCTTGCCAGGCATCGGTGACACCCGATCGAAGCAGCTCGCCGCCTTTTTCGTGGACGATGAACTGCAAACCATAGCCGCTCGACTGAGCGCGGCGGGTATTCGCGGTTTCATGATCGGTGACGGGTCCGCTCAACAAAGAACCCCCTAAAAACATGTAGGAAAAATCTTTGTCTGGGCTAGAAAAACCAACAAGGGTTTATAAATCCGCAAAACCAAGGCAGGATTTCCCCCAACTTTTGCTGCCCCGCCCCGTCAAGGAGGCCCTCATGAAACGCGTTCACACCCTCGTCCTGCTGGCAACACTTGGCCTTGCGGCCACCGCCGTACAGGCCGCTCAACCGGACGAAGGCCTGACCGGCTGCGCCGCCAAGCGCAGCGCCATCGAGAATCAGCTGAAAATTGCCCGCGATCACGGTAACGATGCTCAGGTCGCGGGCCTGGAGGAAGCCCTGCGCGGGGTTGAGAACTGCAATGATGCCAGCCTGCGCAAAGAGCGCGAACAGAAGGTGCTCGATGCGCGCCATGAAGTGGCGCAACGCGAGAAGGACCTGAAGAAGGCCGAAGCCAAAGGCGACGCGGAAAAAATCAACAAGCGCAAGGACAAGCTTGCCGAGTCCCGCAAGGAACTGCAGGAAGCCGTGGACCAACTGGACCGCTGACCCGCCCATCGCCTCCCCTGAACCTTCGGGAGAGGCGCCCTCCCTCAATGGTTACGAAATTCCGTATGACAGGCTTTGCAAGCCGCTTCGACCCTGTCCATCGGCGCTTTCAGACTTGCCGCATCCAGCGGTTGCTTACGGGTAACATCGACCAACTCGCCCGTCACCCCTTCCAACTGCATCGCCAGGTCGTGAAAGCGCGCCTGTCGTTCCCAGACTTCAGGCCGGGCACTGCTGTCACCTTCATCCTTGACCTGGGGAAAATGCTGCCACGGCGCATGAGCCAGGCCATCGAGCTTCACCGCCCCGTCGGCGAACTTCACACCATCGAACGGCAAACGTCCGCGCAACATGCCGCCCATATCCTCACTGGTCTTGAGCATCTGCTTGAAGATCGCCTTGCGCTGCCCCAAAGGTGAGTTAGGATCGACACGGTCGCAGCCCACCAGGGCCAGGCTGATCAGCAGCAGGGCTGTGAAACATTTGAACATCACGGTCACATTGGCAGAAGGAAAGGGCCGACAGTATCCTCGCCTGCTCGACAAAGACCAATACCCTTACGAAAAACAAGGGAAGCTCCAAGGCCTCCCCTCAAGGATTCAGCCATGAAATCTGCTCTGCGCCACCTCGCCTGGGCGCTGCCTGCCCTGGCCCTGCTGGCCGGCTGCAACGGCGGTGAGAACGCCAAACCCGAACCCCACGCCATTGCCACCTACGCCCCCGCCACCTGGAACGACTTACCCAGCGTCAGCGACAGTGACCTGCGGGCCGGTTTCCAGGCTTGGCGCAACGGCTGCGAAAAGCTCAAGCGCGACCCTGTCTGGGCTGCAACCTGCGAAGCAGCGGCCAAAGTGCCTGACAACGCGATGCAGATCCGCGCCTTCCTGCAACAGCAGTTGCAAGTACTGGGGCTGCGCTCGGCCGAGAACAACGCCACCGGCCTGATCACTGGCTACTACGAGCCGGTCTACCCCGGCAGCCTGGAGCGCACCGACGCAGCACGGGTCGCGGTGTACGGCGTTCCCGAGGACATGATCGTGGTCGACCTGGCCAGCGTTTATCCGGAGCTCAAGGGCAAGCGCCTGCGCGGGCGGCTCGACGGTCGCGTGCTCAAGCCCTATGACACGGCCGAAGTGATCAACCGCGATGGCGTGAAAGCGCCAGTGCTGGCTTGGCTGACCGACCCGATGGACTTGCAGTTCCTGCAGATCCAGGGTTCGGGCCGTATCCAGCTGGAAGATGGCCGACAGGTGCGCCTGGGTTACGCCGACCAGAATGGCCACCCCTATCGCCCCATTGGGCGCTGGCTGGTCGAACAAGGCCAATTGAAGAAAGAAGATGTCACCATGGGCAGCATCCACGCCTGGGCACAAGCGAACCCACAACGAGTGCCAGAGCTGCTGGCCAGCAACCCCAGCTATGTCTTCTTCAGCACCCGCCCAGACAGCAACGAAGGGCCGCGTGGCTCGCTCAACGTGCCGCTGACCGCTGGCTACAGCGTGGCGATCGACCGCAAGGTGATCCCGCTGGGCAGCTTGCTGTGGTTGTCTACCACTCGCCCTGATGGCTCCCCCGTGGTACGCCCGGTAGGCGCTCAGGACACCGGTGGCGCGATCACCGGCGAGGTGCGCGCGGACCTGTTCTGGGGCACTGGGCCCGAAGCGGGTGAACTGGCCGGTAACATGAAGCAGCAGGGACAGATCTGGATGCTCTGGCCCAAGGACAAGCCGCTGCCTGAGGTGCCTAAAGTACCTTGAGGTTGCGCAGGCTCATCGCCGCCAAGCCGGCGATGAGCGCCACTTCAACTCAGATCGATACCACGAAGAACGAAACGATCAGGCCCAACCCGGCAAACCACACCAGCGAACGCAGGGCAGCCCAGTCTGCCAGGTAGCAGATGATGTACAGCAGCCGGCTGGTGATGTAGAGCACCGCCAGCACATCCTGGGTCACCTGCTCCGCATTGCCGACGATATCGGCCACCAGCACCGCCGCCGCAAACGCTGGGAATGCCTCGTACCCGTTCTGCTGCGCAGCATGGGCACGACGTGGCAAACCCGACAATGTGTCGAGGAAGCCGCGCGGGTCGTGATTATCCTTCAGACCGAAACGACCACTCGTCTTGGCGATCAAGGCACAAAGCGGTGGCAGCACGAGCGCGATCAGGATGCACCACAGGGCAACGGTCATGTTCAGGACTCCTTGTTCGAGTTCGGGGTTAGAGCTTCATCACCAGCATGCCAGCCAGGACCAGCCCGCAAGCTAGGAGTCTCGGGCCGCCAAAAGGTTCTTTGAGATAGCGCATGCCAAGCAGCACCACCAGAATCACGCTCAGTTCGCGCAGGGCGGCAGCTTCGGCCACCGACCCCAGGTGCATGGCCCACAACACCAATGCATAGCTGAACAGCACGCACAAACCCACCGCCAACCCCAGCCGCCACTGGGTTTGCCAAAACAGCGCAAACTGCGGCCGCCGGGCCACACACGCCAGCACCGGGAAGGGCCAGGCGCTCAGCAACGTCAGCCAGACCAGGTAGTCCCAGGGCTTGCCCCAGAGCCTTACGGCCTGCCCGTCGAACCAGGTGTAACAACCGATACACAAGCCGATCAGTGCAACCACTGGCAGCATCGACCACGGCAGCCGCTCACCGCCGCCGCCCTGCCAGAGCAGACACGCCATGCCGCAGGGGATCAGCAAGATACCGATGATCTGCTGCTGGCTCAGTGACTCGCCCGCGAATGCCAGCGTTAGCCCCAGCACCACCAGCGGCGACAAGCCACGCATCAGAGGATAGACCAGCCCCAGGTCGCCAACCCGGTAGGCCTTGATCAGCAGGACACGGTACAACTGCTCGGCCAGGGCCGACGCCAGCAGCCATGGCCAGATTTCAGCCGGAGGAAACGCGACGAAGGCTACCGCCAACACCGCAAAGACCAATGCCACCGCATCCATGCTGGCAATGACCAGCAGTCGCTCGCCACTGAATTTGATCAGGGTGTTCCAGGTCGCATGCAGCAGGGCGGCGACCAGCACCAGGGATGTTGCCAACACGCCTTGTATCCTTGTGACGTTTCAAGCCTGTGAATATATAGCGATTGAGGCGCCCTGTGCGCCGCATCGCCGGCAGACCGGCTGCTATGGAATCTAGGCAGTGCAACAGTCCATATCGGGAACGATTCGAAAGAATCCGGTCAAAGTCTGTGTCCCGAACCCCGCGCCAGGCCATCAAAGAACTGCCCGAGCCATTCGGGTTACGACTTGGAAGCCACCGTCACAGGATTTGGGATGCTTGAATTAGTTGCAGCGTTTATCTGCCTTACCACCCTCCTCACTTACGTCAATTACCGGTTCATCGGTCTCCCCCCCGCCATCGGCGTGATGGTGACTGCTCTGCTGTTTTCCCTGATGCTGCAGGGCCTGAGCCTGATTGGCTTTCCTGGCCTGGAAGAGCGCGTCGAAGGGCTGATGAACCAGATCGACTTCAACGACCTGCTGATGCACTGGATGCTGTCGTTCCTGCTGTTCGCCGGCGCACTGCACGTCAACCTCACCGACCTGCGCAGCTACCGTTGGCCGATCGGCCTGCTGGCCACCCTTGGCGTGTTGATCGCCACCTTCGTCATCGGCTATCTCGCCCACTGGGTGTTCGCCCTGTTCGGCTGGAACGTGCCGCTGATCTACTGCCTGCTGTTCGGCGCACTGATTTCACCGACCGACCCCATTGCCGTACTCGGTGCACTACGTACTGCGAACGCCTCCAAACCGCTGAAGACCACCATCGTTGGCGAGTCGCTGTTCAATGACGGCACCGCGGTCGTGGTGTTCACCGTGCTGCTGGGCATCATCCAGATGGGCGAGACGCCGAGCGTCGCTGAAACCGCCATGCTGTTCGTTCACGAAGCCGTGGGTGGCGTGTTGTTTGGCGGACTGATCGGCTATGCCACCTACCGGATGATCAAAAGCGTCGAGCAATACCAGGTCGAGGTGATGCTGACCCTGGCGCTGGTGATTGGTGGCTCGGCGATGTGCTACGAACTGCATGTCTCGGCCCCCATCGCCATGGTGGTGGCAGGCCTGATCATCGGGAACCTGGGGCGCAACCTGGCGATGAACGACATGACCCGTCGCTACATGGACGGTTTCTGGGAACTGATCGACGACATGCTCAACGCCCTGCTGTTCGCCCTGATCGGCCTGGAACTGTTGCTGCTGCCATTCAACTGGCTGCACTTGGCGGCAGGCGGCGTGCTGGCGGTTGCGGTACTGCTGTCACGGCTGCTGACTGTGGCACCGGCCATCGTCCTGCTGCGCCGCTGGAGAAGCGTGCCCAAGGGGACCGTGCGCGTGCTGACCTGGGGCGGCCTGCGTGGAGGGGTGTCGGTGGCACTGGCACTGTCGCTGCCGGTGGGCGACGAGCGTGACCTGTTGCTGTCGATCACCTACATCGTGGTGCTGTCGTCGATCCTGGTGCAGGGTTTGACGGTCGGCAAGATGGTGCGCAAGGTGAGCCAACCGGCCGAATGACACGCGGCGTAGGAGCCGGCCTTGCCGGCGAACACCAGCACAGCCGGCGCCATGCACCGTGGTGCTTGGTTCGCCAGCAAGGCTGGCTCCTACCTTTGGGCGACGCTTACTCGACAGCGGTATCCGGGAACTGGTCCTGGATGTACTTGATTTCGGTCCGCCCGTGCGGCGCCGGCAGCCCGTCCTCACCCAGGTTGACGAAGACCATCTTGTCGACGGTGAGGATCATCTTGCGGGTAATCTTGTTGCGTACTTCACACTTGAGAGTGATGGATGTGCGGCCGAATTCGGTGGCGGTGATGCCCAGCTCGATGATGTCGCCCTGACGCGAGGCGCTGACGAAGTTGATCTCCGACATGTACTTGGTCACCACGCGCTGGTTACCCAGCTGCACGATGGCGTAGATCGCCGCCTCCTCGTCGATCCAGCGCAGCAGACTGCCGCCGAACAGGGTGCCATTGGGGTTGAGGTCTTCGGGCTTTACCCATTTGCGGGTGTGAAAGTTCATCGGTACTCCTGACCTGCTTGGCTAACGTGGAGTAATGATGGCAGAGCGGCCGCCGGCGCTCCATTGAACATCGACTATCGTCGCGATTAATCGACAGAAAGCCTTGGGTGTGTCACACAGCCAAGGCTATAATCCCTGCCGTTTAACATGGTCGCCCACTGTGGCGCCATGCCCGCCACCCATCCGAGGGGCGCTGCAGCAGGCTCGGCCTGTCAGGCTCGGTTGGGGCGTTGTCCGCGACGCGGACGCTCAACGCACAACGGCGCCCATTCGCACACTACGAATGGAGGCTCTCAATGAGCGCTGTAAACACGCCTGCAGGTTTTTCCGACTTCAAGGTCGCCGACATCTCCCTGGCCGACTGGGGCCGCAAGGAAGTCATCATCGCCGAATCGGAAATGCCAGCGCTGATGGGCCTGCGCCGCAAGTACCAGGCTGAGCAACCGCTCAAGGGCGCTAAGATCATCGGCTGCATCCACATGACCATTCAGACCGCCGTGCTGATCGAAACCCTGGTTGCCCTGGGTGCCGAAGTTCGCTGGTCGTCCTGCAACATCTTCTCCACCCAGGACCAGGCTGCCGCGGCCATCGCCGCCGCCGGTATCCCTGTGTTCGCCTGGAAAGGCGAAACTGAGCAGGAATACGAATGGTGCATCGAGCAGACCATCCTCAAGGACGGCCAGCCATGGGATGCCAACATGGTCCTGGACGACGGCGGTGACCTGACCGAAATCCTGCACAAGAAATACCCGGCCATGCTGGAGAAAATCCACGGCGTGACCGAAGAGACCACCACTGGCGTGCACCGCCTGCTGGACATGCTGGCCAAGGGCGAGCTGAAAGTCCCGGCGATCAACGTCAACGACTCGGTCACCAAAAGCAAGAACGACAACAAGTACGGCTGCCGTCACAGCCTGAACGACGCCATCAAGCGCGGCACCGACCACCTGCTGTCGGGCAAGCAAGCCCTGGTGATCGGCTACGGTGACGTGGGCAAGGGCTCGGCCCAGTCCCTGCGCCAGGAAGGCATGATCGTCAAGGTCACCGAAATCGACCCGATCTGCGCCATGCAGGCTTGCATGGACGGCTTCGAAGTCGTCTCGCCGTTCAAGGACGGTATCAACACCGGTACCGAAGCTGGCATCAACGCCGACCTGCTGGGCCGCATCGACCTGATCGTCACCACCACCGGTAACGTCAACGTCTGCGACGCCAACATGCTCAAGGCCCTGAAGAAGCGTGCCGTGGTCTGCAACATCGGCCACTTCGACAACGAAATCGACACCGCCTTCATGCGCAAGAACTGGGCATGGGAAGAGGTCAAGCCACAGGTCCACAAGATCCACCGCACCGGCGCTGGTACCTTCGACCCGCACAACGACGACTACCTGATCCTGCTGGCCGAAGGCCGCCTGGTTAACCTGGGTAACGCCACTGGCCACCCAAGCCGCATCATGGATGGTTCGTTCGCCAACCAGGTACTGGCCCAGATCTTCCTGTTCGAGCAGAAGTTCGCCGACCTGCCAGCCGCCAAGAAAGCCGAGCGCCTGACCGTTGAAGTGCTGCCGAAGAAACTCGACGAAGAAGTGGCCCTGGAAATGGTCCGCGGCTTCGGCGGCGTGGTCACCCAGCTGACCCCGCAGCAGGCAGAGTACATCGGTGTGACTGTCGAAGGCCCGTTCAAGCCGCACGCCTACCGCTACTGATCAGCGGCCCAAGGGCCAGGCACCTTGCCTGGCCCTTGCAGGCAACGCTTCGCAACGATGCCCGAGCCAGGCCGGCCCAAACCGCCCTGGCTTTTATTTGCAGTTGCCCGCCTGGCGCTGGCAGCTGAAGGAACGAGAGATGTCACAAGAACGCCGCTACAGTTTCGAGTTCTTCCCCACCAAGACCGATGCCGGCCACGAAAAACTGATGGGCGTTGCCCGCCAGCTGGCCAGCTACAACCCCGACTTCTTCTCCTGCACCTACGGTGCCGGTGGCTCGACCCGCGACCGCACGCTCAATACCGTGCTGCAGCTGGAAAGCGAAGTTAAGGTACCGGCCGCCCCCCACCTGTCCTGCGTCGGCGATAGCAAGGACGAGTTGCGCGCCCTGCTTAACCAGTATCAGGCCGCCGGCATCAAGCGCATCGTCGCCCTGCGTGGTGACCTGCCATCGGGCATGGGCATGGCCAGCGGCGAGCTGCGCTACGCCAGCGATCTGGTCGAGTTCATCCGCCAGGAAACCGGCGATCACTTCCACCTGGAAGTTGCCGCTTATCCGGAAATGCATCCGCAGGCACGCAACTTCGAACACGACCTGGCCAATTTCGTGCACAAGGTCAAGGCCGGTGCCGACAGCGCCATCACCCAATACTTCTTCAACGCCGACAGCTACTTCTATTTCGTCGAGCGCGCACAGAAGATGGGCGTGGACATCCCTGTAGTGCCGGGCATCATGCCCATCACCAACTACAGCAAGCTGGCCCGTTTCTCCGACGCCTGCGGCGCCGAGATTCCACGTTGGATCCGCAAGCAGCTGGAAGCCTATGGCGATGACACCGCCAGCATCCAGGCCTTCGGCGAAGACGTGATCAGCCGCATGTGCGAACAACTGCTGCAAGGCGGCGCACCGGGCCTGCACTTCTACACCCTGAACCAGGCCGAGCCAAGTCTGGCTATCTGGAACAACCTGAAGCTGCCTCGCTGAAACAACTTGGAAACATCTGTTTAAGGAACAATTAAGGCTTTAGTCTTACACTAAAGCCTTATTATCCCTGTGGACAGCCAGGTTTGCCCGATATGCAGACACCGTCGCCTGCACGCTCGCAGCTCATCTACCTCGCGTTCGGCCCGGTGACTTATCACCAAGAGGCCTGCTTCAGCATCGTCAGCGCCCTCACTCACCTGGGTGAAACGCCTGGCGCCGCCGTTGACATCCATGTCTACACCGACAACCCGGCGCCCTACGGCAAACTGCCCGTCAACGTCCACGTGCTGGACGCTGCGACGCGCACGGCCTGGAATCTTCCCCATGGTTATCACTTTCGCAGCAAGCACGTGCTATTGCGCCAAGTGCTCGAACAGCATCCGCTGGCGGTACTGATCGACACCGATACGTTCTTCCGCACCTCGCCGCTGCGCCTGTTCGAACGCGTCAAGCCAGGCCAGTTGCTGTGCAACTTCATTGGCGCGCCCTACGGCGCGAACCGCAAGGCCGTGCTGTACGAAAGCCTTCACGCCATACTTCGCCAACGCGGACTGGCTGACGATCAGACGCGCATGGTCAACTCCGGAGTCATCGGCCTGACCCAGGCTGATGCTCAGATACTGGACCGCTCCATTGCCATGATGGACGAGTTCTATCCCTTGGCACCCACCGCCTACACACTCGAAGAGTTCTGCCTTGCAGTGGCCGCCCACCGCACCCTCGCGCTGGCCGAGTGCACCGATGTGATCCACCACTACTGGAGCCGCAAGCAGCAGTTCCGCGCCAAGATCCAGGCCTGGCTGCGCAAGCACGCCGATGAACCACTCAGTGAGGCGGCCCGGGCCGACGTGCTGCAGGTCAATGACCGACTGCCGCGCCCGCCAGCCCTGCACCGGTTGGGCTACAAGGCACTGACGCTGACCTTGCCGAGCCAGGAACGCCAGTTCGCCCGAGAACTGCTGTACGGCTGCTACCCGTATGGCAACGAGTTCGACCGGGCCTGCGCCCCGGCCTGGTGGGACAAAGCCCTGGAGAACTATGTGGCGCGCGAGGGCCGCATGGAGCCCGAGCAATTGCGCCGCTGCCTGCGCCATCCGGGCATGCGTCTGTCACTCGGTGGCCGGCGTAAGGAAATCGAGGGCCACCTGCTCGACGTCCCGCAGACCTGAACTGGCGCGCCGATATCTGGCCTTGGCCTAAGCGAGCGCGTAATCTGCGGCCATGCATGACGTCGCCCGCCTGCTGTGCCTCCTGTTGTTCGCCTGCCTGAGCCCTCTGGCCTTGGGTGAACGTTTGCGCCTGGTCACCGACGACTGGGCACCGTACGTGTACCAGCACGACGGCCAGCCCAAAGGCATCGACTACGAAGTCACCACCGAAGTGTTCAAGCGCCTGGGCTTCGATGTCGAATGGCAGTTCCTACCCTGGAAACGGTGCTTGGCCATGGTCGAGCAAGGGCTGGCCGACGGGGTGATGGATATTTTCGAGACCGAATCGCGCAAACCGTACATGGTCTACCCCGACGAGCCTATGTCGGACGTCGAGTTCGTCCTGTTCCAAGCCAGCGTGCGCCGCCACCCCGTCACCCGCCTGGAAGACCTGACCGGGCTGACGGTGGGCACTTCGCCCGGCTACTCCTACGGCGCCTCGTTCAGCGAATCGCCTTACTTTCGCCGGGAGGCGGCCCCTACCCATGAGGCCAACTTCGGCAAATTGATGCTCGGCCGCATCGACTTGCTGGTGACCGACCGCCGGGTCGGTCGTTATCTCCGCAAGCAATTGGGGCTCGAACGGCAGGTCGAGGAGCTGCCACTGATGATCAGTCGCCAGGCGCAATACCTGGGTTTGGCCCGCAAACCTGGGCGCGAGGACCTGGCCAGGCATTTCTCCGAAGAGCTGCAACGCTTCAAGCAGGAACCGGCCTACGCGGCGATCAACAACCGCTACTCCGACGACTTCGGCAATATTCCTGGCGCCGTTGAGCAGCAGGAACGCAGCACGCAGCGATAGCTCTGTTATACTCGGGCCTTCCCGCCCGGCTCACGCCCGGACGCTCGGCCTCGCAACAGGCATCCTGATCGGTAACGACGCCCCTTCGCGCTCGCCCTCCGCTGCCCGGATGCGCAGTGAAAGCCCAGCTGGACCGGACGCGATCGCATCCCGCCGATGCCCGTCGCGCCAGGCAGAATATCCCAACGGGCCCAGCCCCCACGAGAACAGGATTGCCCATGTCCTTTGCTTCCCTCGGTCTCTCCGAGGCTCTTGTCCGCGCTATCGAGGCAGCGGGCTACACCCAGCCGACTCCGGTGCAACAGCGGGCCATTCCCGCCGTGTTGCAAGGTCGCGACCTGATGGTCGCCGCCCAGACAGGTACTGGCAAAACTGGCGGTTTTGCCCTGCCGATCCTCGAGCGCCTGTTCCCGGGTGGCCACCCCGACAAATCGCAACGCCATGGCCCACGCCAGCCTCGCGTGCTGGTTCTGACGCCAACCCGCGAATTGGCGGCCCAGGTCCATGACAGCTTCAAGGTCTATGCCCGTGACCTTTCCCTGGTCAGCGCCTGCATCTTCGGTGGCGTCGGCATGAACCCGCAGATTCAGGCCATGGCCAAGGGCGTCGATGTCCTGGTCGCCTGCCCGGGTCGCTTGCTGGACTTGGCAGGCCAAGGCAGTGTCGATCTATCCCATGTGGAAATCCTGGTGCTCGACGAAGCCGACCGCATGCTCGACATGGGCTTCATCCATGACGTGAAGAAAGTCCTTGCCCGCCTGCCGGCCAAGCGCCAGAACCTGCTGTTCTCGGCTACCTTCTCCAAGGACATCACCGACCTGGCCGATAAGCTCCTGCACAACCCGGAGCGTATCGAGGTCACACCACCGAATACCACGGTCGAGCGAATCGAACAGCGCGTCTACCGTCTGCCCGCCAGCCACAAGCGCGCACTGCTGGCTCACCTGATCACCCTCGGCGCCTGGGAACAAGTGCTGGTCTTCACCCGTACCAAGCATGGCGCCAACCGCCTGGCCGAATACCTGGAAAAGCACGGCCTCACCGCCGCGGCGATCCATGGCAACAAGAGCCAGAACGCCCGCACCAAGGCATTGGCTGACTTCAAGGCCAACAGTGTTCGCGTACTGGTCGCCACCGACATCGCCGCCCGCGGCCTGGACATCGACCAGTTGCCCCATGTGGTCAACTTCGAGCTGCCCAATGTCGAGGAAGACTACGTCCACCGTATCGGCCGCACCGGCCGCGCCGGACGTTCGGGCGAAGCGATCTCGATGGTCGCTCCTGATGAAGAGAAGCTGCTCAAGAGCATTGAGCGCGTCACCAAGCAGAAGATCCCGGACGGCGACCTGATGGGCTTCGATGCCAGCAAGGTCGAAGCCGAGAAGCCAGAAACCCGTGAGCGTCAGCAGCACAATGGCCGTGGTGGTCGCAACCAGCAGGCCCGTGGCGAAGCAGGCCAGGAAGGCAGTGGCGGACGCAAGGACAAGGGAAAGGACAAAGGCAAGGCCAAGCAACAGGCCGCCGACAAACCCGCTGACAAGGAGAAGTCCGGCGAGCGCCAGCAACAGCAGCGCAAGCAACGCGACAAGAAGCCTCGCCAGCAGCAGGCCAGCACCAACGCTGTGCCGAAAGTACCTGCCGACCGTGATCCAGAAGAGTTCCTGGATGACGAGATCGACAACTTCGGTAACCGTGCCGACTACGTCAGCCCCTACCAAAACGCCAAGAACCAGGGCCGCAACCGTCGCCCAGGCGCCGCAGGCCAGGGTCAACAGCAAGGTCAGGGACAGCGCAGCAACGGCGGCAGCCAGGGCCAAGGCCGAAATGGCGGCCAGCAACGCGGCGCCAGCGGCGAGAAACGCCCGCCCCGCAACAACAATGGCGGTGGAGGTGGCGGTGCGCGCCGTGATGGTAACGCGGGTGGTCGTAACCGCTCGGCCGGTCGCAGCGACAACACACGGCAGGAACCGGCAGTGCGTAGTCCGCGCGAACCGCAGCATCAGCCGGTGATCATCCGCAAGGAATCCAAGCTCGACCGCTACCCAACGCCGGAACAACTGGAAGAGCTGCCGAGCCGGCCGCGTGGTGAGCGCCCTGCGCTGCTGACCCGCAATCGCTGATCGTTCGGCTACAAATGAAAACGCCGCCCATTGGGCGGCGTTTTCATTGCTAGCGCGAATTACTTCTGCTTCACACCTTCGACGCTGATATCCAGGTCAAGGGTCTGCGAGGTAGGGCCTGGGCCTTTGATTCCGAAGTCATTCAGGTTCAGCGTGGTGGTGGCGTTGAAACCAGCACGCTCACCGCCCCATGGGTCTTTGCCTTCGCCGTTGAACACAGCCTTGAAGGTGACCGGCTTGGTGACGCCGTGCAGGGTCAGGTCGCCAGTCACGTCAGCAGTCTTGGCACCGGTGGACTTGACGCTGGTGGAGACGAACTTGGCTTGCGGATACTTCTTCACATCCAGGAAGTCGGCACTGGCGATGTGCTTGTCACGCTCGGCATGGTTGGACCACAGGCTGGCGGTCTTCAGGTCGACATTGATCTTGCTGGCTTCAGGCTTGGCGCTGTCCCAGGTGAAGTTACCGTCGAAGTCCTTGAAGGTGCCGTGGATGAAGCTATAGCCCAGATGGCTGATCTTCCAGTCAACGAACGCGTGCTGGCCTTCCTTGTCGATCTTGTACTCGGCGGCCATGGCCTGGCCAGCAGAGATCAGAGCGGTACCGAGCGCCAGAGCGGCAAAAGTCTTTTTCAACATCCTTTCTTTCCTTTGCAATTGAGGTTGAGAATCAAGCTTTGCGGCCCAGCATGCGGGTCAGGGTCGCGTCACGGTCGATGAAGTGGTGCTTCAGCGCTGCCAGGCCATGCAAGGCGGCGAAAATCACCAGCGCCCAAGCCAGGTAGAGATGAATCTCGCCAGCCAGATCGGCCTGGTCGGGCAAATCACTGACCAGAGCCGGCACTTCGAACAAGCCGAACACCGGAATACCGACGCCATCGGCGGTGGAGATCAGGTAACCGGCGATCATCACCGCGAACAGCCCCAGGTACAGTGCCAGATGGCCCAGTTTGGCAGCTACACGCGTCAGCGGCCCATGGTTGGCCGGCGCTGGAGGCGGTGGGCTGATGAAGCGCCAAACCACACGCAATACCATCACCACCAGTAGCACCAGACCGATACTCTTGTGCAGATCAGGGCCGGATTTGCGCCATGGGCTGTAGTAGTCGAGGCCGACCATCCACAGGCCCAGGCCAAAAAGCCCGAAGACCGCCAGGGCCACGCCCCAGTGCAAAAAGATGCTGACCGCGCCGTAACGAGCGGGTGAGTTGCGCAGTTGCATGTCGACGTGTTCCCCCGTGAAAGCTGTGCACAGACTAACGCGTAACGTATCGAAGAAAAGCACAAAAAGTTGCTTCGATTAATCGAAAATTCCGATGCCGATTGTGAACGTTTCCTATTAAGGAAACATTAACAATAGTCGGGGAGGGATCGCTTGTCAGTGCCGGACTCAGCGCCGACAGGCCGGCTCCTGCAGGTCGTGCAGGAGCCGGTACGCGGGCTTCAGTCAGCTTTCGCTTGGGTGTTGTTTACCGCTTTCTTGACCGGCTCCGATTTGACCGTAGCCTTCTTCGCCTCGACAGGTTTGTGCGCCTGCTTGACTGCCGGCTTGTGCGCCGGGGCGTGCTTGGCCGGGGTGGCCTTGGTAGCGGCAGGCTTGGCCGGCTCTTCCTTGGCCACGACCGCAGGCGCTGCTACAGGGGTCGGCGCAGGGGTGGCGACAGGGGCCGGGGCCGGGGCCGGAGCCACCGCATCTGTTTTCACAACGGCTGCTGGTTTGGTTTCGGGTTTGTCGCCGCCGCCAAACAGACGCGAGAAGAACCCACCCTCCTTCTTGGCCGCTACAGCACCGGTTGCCGCAGCTGCAGCCACCGGCGCCGCTTTAGCCGGGTCGAACGACTTGCCTGCCAGCAGGTCCTGAACCTGGCTGGCAGCACGCTGACCACTGCGCAGGGCGCCTTCGAGAGTGCCTGGGTACAATGCATCGGTGTGCTCGCCGGCGAAGCTAATGCGTTGCACCGGACGCTCCCACAGGCGCCAGTACTTGCTGATCTGGCCTGGGCCATAGGCCAAGTAAGCGCCGCCAGTGTTGGCGTCGGTGCTGTAGCGCTTGAGTTCATACCCAGAGAACGAACCACGGGCCTTTGGATAGAACGCGTGCAACCGGATCAGTACCTGGTCGACCATCTGCTTGTCGCCAAATGCCTGCAACAGGCGGGCATTGTCGCCGGACAAGTTGATAACGACGTTGGCACCGCCCTTGAGCGCTGGTTCGATCCACAGCATGCCAAGGCCAGCGTTGCTGAAGATTTCACCCGACATCCGGGCCTTGCTTTCCCACACAGGCTGCTTGAACTTGAGCATCAGCTGGTCGCGCCAGCCATAGTTGGTGCCCTTGAGGGCCGCCAGGTGCTGGCTGTCCAGGCCTGGGGTCATCTGGATCTTGGCCAGGGCACGCAGCGGCACGGCCATCACCAGGTAGTCCGCCTGATAGCCGACGCTACCGACCTTGACCGTCACGCCGTCCTTGTCCTGCACGATGGAGGTCACCGGCGAGCTGGTTTTGATGGTCTTGAGCTGCTTGACGAAAGCCTGCGCCAGGACCGGGCTACCCCCGGGCAGACGGGCGGCGCGCAGATCGCGGTCACTGACCCCACGATAGACACGGTTCTGCTGTGCGAAGTAGAGCAGCGACAGACGCGACGGCTCGTCATAGCGGGTACGGATCTGCTGGTTGATCAACTGTCGTGCAGTGGTCGGCAACTGCAACTTGTCGAGCCAGGTGGAGACGTTGATCTGGTCCAGAGCGAACAGGGTGCTGGTTGCCTGCGGGTTCAGCGGGTCCTCGATCGAGCGGGCCAGATCATCGAGCGTCTTCTCGTAGCGCTTGATGGCTTCGGCGGTGGCCGGCTGCTTGGCGGCCAGGTCCGTGGCACTGAAATACTCGCCGTCGATCAGGTAGCCAGGGGTACGAACGAACTCTGGCGCGGGCAGTGTTTCAAGCTTGAAACGGTCCAGGTACTGGTTCAGCACCGGCTGGGCCTTGCTGTTGCCGATCCACTCGCTGGTGGCCAGCCCCGAGCGACCACCCATGCCCGACTTGGCTTCCAGCAGAGTCACCTGCCAGCCCTTGTTCTGCAGCTCGTAAGCGGCGGTCAGGCCTGCCAGGCCGCCACCCACCACGATTGCCGAGGGTGTCTTGTCCTTTGCCAGCGCGGCACCGCTGGACACACCAATCAATACCAACGCGCACAGGCGCACCCAAGCAGCGGCCATATCGGCGAACTCCGAGTTAAAAGCAACAGAATAGGGAGAGGCAGGGATGCCCCGAGGGAGATGCGTTAAGAATACGTCAGGTCTGCAGACCCTGCCAGCTCAGTGATATCAAGTGCCTTTGCCAACTGACATTTTTGTTTTTGCGTCTCGCCAGCACACGATTTTCAGCACCTTGCCCAAGCGGGCCTGGACGCGCACCTGTCGCCATCTGACGGCAGCGGTTGTCGTGCCCGGCGGCATTGCTTAGGCTTACGCGGTCAAACCAAGCTGCAATGCCAGGAGAAGCGCCGATGGGCCTCAACGATCAGTGGATGCAACGTGACCTGAAGGTCCTGTGGCACCCCTGCACCCAGATGAAAGACCACGAGCAGCTGCCGCTGATCCCGATCAAGCGCGGCGAAGGTGTGTGGCTCGAGGACTTCGAAGGCAAGCGCTACCTGGACGCCGTCAGCAGTTGGTGGGTCAACGTATTCGGTCACGCCAACCCACGCATCAACCAGCGCATCAAGGACCAGGTCGACCAGCTGGAGCACGTCATCCTGGCCGGTTTCAGCCACCAGCCGGTCATCGAGCTGTCCGAGCGCTTGGTCGCCATGACACCGGCCGGGCTCGACCGGGTGTTCTACGCCGACAACGGCTCATCGTGCATCGAAGTGGCGTTGAAGATGAGCTTCCATTACTGGCAGAACATCGGCAAGCCGGCGAAAAAGCGCTTCGTCACTCTGACCAACAGCTACCACGGCGAGACCATCGCCGCGATGTCGGTGGGCGACGTGCCACTGTTCACCGAAACCTACAAGGCGCTGCTGCTCGATACCATCAAGGTGCCTAGCCCGGATTGCTACCTGCGCCCGGAAGGCATGAGCTGGGAAGAGCACTCGCGCAACATGTTCGCGGCCATGGAGCAAACCCTGGCCGAGCACCACCAGACCCTCTCGGCCGTCATCATCGAACCGCTGATCCAGGGTGCCGGCGGCATGCGCATGTACCACCCGGTCTACCTCAAACTGCTGCGCGAAGCCTGCGACCGCTATGGCGTGCACCTGATCCACGACGAGATCGCCGTCGGCTTCGGCCGCACCGGGACGATGTTCGCGTGCGAACAGGCTGGCATACGTCCGGACTTCCTGTGTTTGTCCAAGGCCCTTACCGGCGGCTACCTGCCGTTGGCCGCGTGCCTGACCACAGACACCGTGTACCAGGCGTTCTACGACGATTACCCGACCCTGCGGGCCTTCCTCCATTCGCACAGCTACACCGGTAACCCGTTGGCCTGCGCAGCGGCACTTGCGACCCTGGACATCTTTGAGCAAGACAACGTCATCGAAGCCAACAAGGCCCTGGCCAAGCGCATGGCCAGTGCCACTGCGCACCTGGCCGATCACGCGCATGTCGCGGAAATCCGTCAGACCGGCATGGCCTTGGCCATCGAGATGGTCCAGGACAAAGCCGGCAAGGTCGCCTACCCCTGGCAAGAGCGTCGCGGCCTGAAAGTGTTCGAGCATGCCCTGACACGCGGCGCACTGCTGCGCCCGCTGGGCAGCGTGGTGTACTTCCTGCCGCCGTACGTGATCACCCCTGAGCAGATCGACTTCCTTGCCGACGTGGCCAGCGAAGGTATCGACATCGCCACGCGCGACAGTGTGAGTGTCGCGGTGCCGGCTGATTTCCACCCTGGCTTCCGTGATCCGGGCTGACCTCGCATTTCGCCGCTCCCACCGGGAGATTCGTACCCTCAATACTCCGAGCAGAACCATGAGACTGTCCCGCTTCTTCATAGACGCCCCCCTGAGCCCAGGCGAGCACGACCTGCCCGAAGCGCAGGCCCACTACATTGGCCGCGTGCTGCGCATGGCGGCTGGCGATGCCGTGCAACTGTTCGACGGCAGCGGCCAGGAGTACCTCGGCCAACTGTTGGAGGTGGGCAAGAAAAGCGTACGCGTCAGCCTTGACCAGGCTCTGCCTGGGCAGGCCGAATCGCCACTGCACATTCATCTCGGCCAGGGCTTGTCCCGAGGCGAACGCATGGACTGGGCGATTCAGAAAGCCACCGAGCTTGGGGCGAACGAGATTACCCCAATCGTCAGCGAACGCTGTGAAGTGCGCCTGAAGGACGAGCGCGCCGACAAGCGCCTGGCCCATTGGCGCCAGGTGGCGATCAGCGCCTGCGAGCAATGTGGCCGATCCACCCTGCCGATCATTCACCCTCCCGTCACCCTCGCCGAGTGGCTCAAAAGCACCGAAGCCGACCTCAAGCTGGTATTGCACCCGGTAGCAGAGCCTCTGACCCGCCACGCCAAACCGACGCGCCTGGCCTTCCTGATTGGCCCGGAAGGCGGCCTGAGCGAAGCGGAAGTCGACCAGGCAAAAGCCGCCGGCTACCACGCCGCCCGGCTCGGCCCACGGGTGCTGCGCACCGAAACTGCACCGGTGGTGGCGCTGTCGGTGGCACAGCAGTTGTGGGGCGACTTCTAACGCACGTAGAACGACACGGCGATGAAGTGCATCAGGCTGCCGGCGATCACGAACAGGTGCCAGATGCCATGCCAGTGGCGGAAGCGACTGTCGAAGGCGAAGAAGATGATGCCCACGGTGTAGAACACCCCGCCGGCCGCCAACCAGGCGAAGCCGGCGCCACCCAGGCTGCGCAACAACGGTTCGACCGCGACCAGGACGATCCAGCCCATCACCGCGTAGATGACGATCGACAGGATCCGAGCTTCGGAACGCGGCTTGATTTCCTGCAGCATCCCAATCACCGCCAGGCCCCAGACCACGCCAAACAGGCTCCAGCCCCAAGGCCCCCGCAAGCTGACCAGGCAGAATGGCGTGTAGCTGCCGGCGATCAGCAGGTAGATCGAAAGATGATCGAGCTTGCGCATGATCACTTTCGCCCGTCCACGAGTGCTGTGGTAGAGAGTGGAAATGCTGTAAAGCAGCAGCAATGTGCTGCCATAGATGGAGAAACTGACGATTTTCCAGGGGTCGCCCTGCAGGCCCGCTACCACGATCAGCCAGATGGCGCCGATGCAGGCCAGCACAGCACCGACCAGATGCGTCCAGGCGTTGAAGCGTTCACCGTAATACATGCAAACACAGACCTCCTGAGGTGGGCAGGGTTCCTGTCTTGGTCGATTCCGACTCTATCGTCGGCAAGCCGGCTTCTACAACTCGCCGTGTGTAGGGGCCAGCCAAAGCACATGCTAACTGGCGACAGGTTGCAGTTGCGCGTCACGCACCAACCGCTCCAGCGCCACCAGGTCCGGCACCCGCGCCACCTGCTCGCCCACCTGCACCGCTGCCAGCTCCAGGCTGCCCAGCGCCACATCCACATAGTTGAGCTGGCTGTCGAGCTTGCACGAACGGGGAATGTCCTGCAGCAACAACGCCAGGTAACGCAGCCCGGTGTCGCCCAAGGCATTGAGCACGACGATGCGCGCGCGTTCGCCACAGGGGGTTTCGCCGCCGCAGGCCGCTTCGAAACCGATCAACGGCAAGTGCTGCTGGCGCCAGTCGATCCAGCCCAGGTGCCAGGCCAGCGCGTTGCGCTCGCACGGCAGCGAACGTCGGCCAAGCAACTCGGCCACGGCAACGTTGGGCAATACCAAGGTGCGGTCCCCCAGGGGCAGCAGCAACCCGGTCAGGCTGCTGCGCTGACCTGCGATCAGTTCAAGCATGGGTCTGGCTCCAGTGGGCGATGCTCTGCAACAGGACCGACTCCTGATAAGGCTTGCCGAGGTATTCGTTGACGCCGATGGCCATCGCCCGATCACGGTGCTTCTGCCCAGTACGCGAGGTGATCATGATGATCGGCAGGTCCTTGAGGCGCTCGTCGCGGCGAATGCGGGTGGCCACCTCGAAACCGTCCATGCGCGGCATTTCGATATCCAGCAGCAGCACATCGGGCCGATGCTCTTCGAGCTGGGTCATGGCATCTACACCGTCCTTGGCCGTCAACACGCTCATGCCGTGACGCTCCAGCAGGCGGCTGGTGACCTTTCGCACGGTAACCGAGTCGTCCACCACCATCACCAGCAGCGCCCGTCGTGGCGCGGGGCCAAATGCCTGGCGCTGCGCATCGCTGCCTCCCGGCAGGCGTGCCAGACGCCGTTGCTGACCCCGCAGCTGGCCCAGCAGGTCAAGAATCAGCACCACGCGGCCGTCACCGAGCAGGGTCGCACCGGACAGCCCCGCCACTGCGGCGAACTGCGGGCCCAGACTCTTCACCACGATCTCACGGCTGGGTGACAGGCTGTCGACCTGGATGGCGAACGATTGCTCCTGGGAATGAACCAGCAAGACCGGCAGGGGCACGCTCTGGCCCAGCAAGCTGGGCCGCGCCACGCCCTGCAGCAACTCGCCAAGATAACGCAGCTCGTAGGCATGGCCGGCGTACACATAGCGAGGCGAACTCAGTTGGTAGCAGGCATCGAGTTCCGCTGGCGGCACGCGGACGATACCTTCGATGGTATTGAGCGGAATGGCGTACTGCTCTTCCCCCAGGTGCACCATCAGAGCGCGGTTGATCGACACCGTGAACGGCAAGCGAATCAGGAAACGCGCGCCCTTGCCTTGGGCCGACTCGATGCTCATCGAGCCGCCCAGCTGCTTGACCTCTTCATGGACCACATCCATGCCCAGTCCGCGCCCTGAAATCTGGGTGATCTTCTCGGCCGTGGAAAAACCTGGGCGCAGGATGAACTGCAGGATTTCGTGATCGCTCAATTGTGCTTGCGGGTCCAGCAACCCGCGCTTGATCGCTTTGCGCCGCACCGCCTCCAACGGCACACCGGCACCATCGTCCGTCATTTCGATGACGATGTCGGCGCCTTCGTGCAGCAGGTTCAGGTGAATGGTGCCCTGCTCCGGCTTGCCAGCGGCCAGGCGTGCCTCACGCGACTCCAGACCATGGTCCACGGCATTGCGCAGCATATGTTCCAGGGGCGCTACCATGCGCTCCAGAACGCTGCGATCCAGTTCGCCTTCGGCATTGCCGACCACCAGCTCCACCTGCTTGCCCAGCTCGGTCGCCACCTGCCGTACCACTCGCTGCAAGCGCGGCACCAGCCGCTCGAACGGCACCATCAGGGTCGCGGTCAGGCCTTCCTGCAACTGGCTGGCTACCCGTGCCTGCTGCTGCAGCAGGCTGTAGGCCTCCTGGGCGCGCTGAGCCAGGGTTTCCTTGAGGTCGAGCAAGTCGGAGGCCGACTCGAACAGTGCCCGCGACAGCTGCTGCAACTGGGAGTGACGGTCCATTTCCAGCGGGTCGAAGTCGTCGTAGGCATCGCCCTCGATTTGCTGACGGCTGGAAATCCGCCCCTGGGTCTCGATGTCCAGGCGCAGCAGTTGATCGCGCATGCGCTCCAGCGTGGTTTCCATTTCGTTCAACGCGAACTGCGCGTCGTTGACCTGCTGCTCGATACGCCCGCGAATCACCGAATGCTCGCCGGCCAGGTTACCCAGCTCATCGAGCAACTCGGCATCGACCTTGACCATATCGCCCGCTGCCCGCTCGGGCGTCGTGGCGGGCGCTTCGGCCGGTGTCGCGTCGGCCGGGGCCTGGCCGGCAGCGCTGTCGGTCAGGGCCGCACTGCTGAAGTTACGGATGTAGTCGATCAGCGCCGTGGCTGCATGCAACGGCTGACCCAGGCGCACGGCATCGAGCATGTGCGCCAGGCGGTCGTGACAGTTTTGCAGCAAGGCGAACAATGGCGGGCTGGGTGGCAGACGCCCGGCGGCCAGCAGTTCGTAGAGGAACTCCAGCTCATGGGCCAGGTCGCCGATGGCCGCGATTTCGACCATGCGTGCCCCGCCCTTGAGGGTGTGCAGGTCACGCAGCAGGTTATCCACCTCGACGCTGCTGCGCGGGTCGGCTTGCCAGCGCGCCAGGGCCTCGGCGGCACTTTCGACGATGTCCGAGCTCTCTTCCAGGAAGACTTCCAGCAGTTCCTTGTCGCCCGGGCTGTCCGCCTCCTCCACAATCGCCTCGCTGCTGGGCGGTGGCGGCGCGTGGCGCACCTCGCGCATTTCGCCCAACAAGTCGACCGCCGAAGACGGCGGCTGGCCCTGGCGCAAAGTGTCGAGCATCTCACCCAGGGCCGCGTGGCCCCGCCGTAGCAAAGCGATCAACCCGGTACTTGAGCCAAGACGGCGGTCGACCAGGGCCTCGTAAAAAAGGCCAAGCTCCTGGGCCAGCCGCTCGACAGCGCCGACCGCAGCCATTTGTGCAGCCCCCTTGAGGGTCTGCATGTCGTGTTGCAGGGACGAGAGCGTGGAAAGATTGTCGGGTTCCTGACCCCATTGCTCCAAGGCCTGGTCGGCACTGTCGAGGATGTCCCGCGCCTCTTCGAGGAACAGTTGCGCCAACGCCGGGTCTTCAAGGTCCACGGCGGGCGGCAGAGGCTTGACCGAATCGCGGCCCACCAGGCCGGTGGCATCCGGTGCCAGGGCCTCGGCCAGCAGGCTGCGCAACGCATCGATCCGCTCCGGCCTGGCCGTGACCTCCTGCCCCGCCGCCACTTCGTCGAGCATGTCCAGCAGCGCCTCGTGGGCCTGCTGGGCCTGGGCGAAGAAGCGCGCATCCGCAACCAAGCTGCCCTCTTCCACTGCCCCGTAAAGATCCAGCAGCGCCTCGCAGACATCATCCATCTGCCACAGGTCCGCCAAGTGCGCGCCGTGACCGAGGGTGGTCAGTTCATCCAGCAGGGTGTCCAGTTCCTGCCGCTGGCCGGGGTGCTCCTGCCAGCGTGAAAGCAGCGACTCGGCATCGAGCAGGATGTCCATGCCTTGCCCCAGGAAACTGGCGATCAATTGCGGATCCCGTTTGCTTCGACGCCCATGCTGGGGGTCTTCATGCAGCGTGGCCAGGCGCTCGTCCACCCTTTGCCCGACCTGCTCTATCAATTGCGCCGCACCGGCAATGGCCGCCAGCGGCGTACTGCCGAGCTGGGCCAGGCCAAGGTGGAACAAGGTGCGCGCTGCTTCCAGCCATTGCAGCTCGGCGACTTGCAGCGGCAACTGATGCCCCTTGTATTCACGAACCAGCCGGTCGAATGCGGTGGCCAGCTCGGCGATCGGCATGACACCCGCCATGGCCGCGCTGCCTTTCAAGGTATGCAAGGCACGCTGCAGGGCATCGCTCACCGGGGTGTCGTGGCCGGCCGCCTCCTGCAGGAAGCTGTCCAGGCAAGCCAGATGCCCCTGTGCCTCGTTGCGGAAAATGTCCAGTAGTTGCGGGTCGAGACCCTCGACCTCGGTGCTGGCAGGTGCATCGTTCTCGGCCAGCACGTGCAGGTGACTCGCCAGCTGTTCGATTTCGGTCAGTTGTGGCAACTGCCCTGCCGCAAAGTCGGCCAGCAGGTCGGGCAGGTGAACGAATACCCGCTGCAACGTCACCACGGCCTCCGGCACCAGCGCGATGCGCCCTTCCAGCACGCGGTTGAGCAAATGCTCGGCGCCCCAGGCCAGCTCCGCTACCGCCTCGGCATGCACCATGCGCCCACTGCCCTTGAGCGTGTGCAGGGCGCGGCGCACTTCGATCAAGGCTTCACGCAGGTGGTTGTCGGCCCGCCAGCGCAACCAATGCCGTTCGATGTCCGGCAGCAATTCGCCGGCTTCCTCAAGGAACACCTGGCGCAGTTCGTCGTCGATGCCGTCGCTTCCCGCCGACGAGTCGGCGCCAGTCTCGACCAGCGTGCATTGCACCCCCAATGCCGCCAGGCTGGCACGGGCCATGTCGATGAAGGGCTGGCCATCGGCCAATGGATCGGCCACCCGCCATTGCAAGTAGCACTCAGCAGCGCTCAGTGCTTCGGCCAGGTGCGTGAGCTCGTCCGCTGGCGGTTCGACGTCCAGGTGCTGCAACCACCCCTGGACGTAACTTGCGCAGCCGGCAAACACCTCGGCGGCAACCGGCAGCATGAGCATCGACAACGCGCCGCGCACCTGCTGCAGCAAGCCTGGCAGGGGCTGCAGACGTTGCCGGGGCCACCCGGATTCCAGGCAGTCACCGATCAGGTCCTTGGCCTGCTGCACCACTGACAGCGACTCGCTCAGCACCAGCTGTCGAATTTCGGCCAGGTCCGAGCCAGGCAGCCCGCCCTGGCCGCCTTCCTCCAGTGGCCCGACCATGCCGTTGAGGGTGGCTTCGACGTACAGCAACGCGCCTGCCACATCCATCAGCACGGCGTCATCCGCTGCACGCTCGCCGAGCGCCAGTGCCTGCAGGGCCAGAACCTGGTCGATGATCACCCGTCGTGGTTGCTGGAAACCCAACACCGCCAAGGTGTCCGCGACATGGCGCAGGGGCGCCAGCAAGTCTTCCAGTTGCTCGCTGTGCTGACGGTCGCCACGCACGAAATGGTCCAGGCGCTCTTTGATGCGCATCAGGTCATCGCACAACGCCGTCACCACCGAGCGCAGGGCATCGCGCCCTGGCCCCGCCTGCATCTGCTCGCGCCAGTTGCCCAGCGACAGGTCGAGGTTGGCGAGGTCGTCGGCCCCGGCGAAGCGCTCGGCGGCGCCGCCGATCAGGCTGCCTTGGGCCAGCGGGCCTACACCACGGCAGGTGCGCAGTTGGTTGAGCAAGGGCAACATCACCAAGGGCAAGTCGTGGCGCGCACCGCGCAACCGCTCCAGATAGGAGGGCAACTGCTCCAGGCCCCGGAACACCGCGCCCAGGCACTCTCCTCGTGGGCTGACCTGGCCTTCGGCCAAGGCCCTGGCCAGTAGCTCCAATTCTTCAGCCAGGTGGGCCGCGCCCCGCAATTCAAGCATGCGCAAGCAACCATGAACCTGGTGCAGGTTATCGACGACGAACGCCAGTATCGACAGGTCGCCCGGTTCCCCGGCAAAGCGCTCCAGCGCCTGGCGGGCCTGACCAAGGCAATCGAGGATGGCTGCCTTGGTCCAGGCCAGGGCAACCGTATCGTGACGTTCGGGGGTGACTGCGGCAGACGCCATGGACAACTCCTCAGCGTGGCTCGGCAGGTGCCGGCAAGGTGAAGCCGGACACCGAGCGACGCATCTCGCTGGCCATGCGAGCCAGGTGGCGGATACTGTCGGCGGTCGCCCCAGAGCCTGCGGAGGTCTGCGCGGTAATTTGCTGAATCACCGCCATGGTGTGGGAAATCTGACCAGCCGACGACGTCTGCAACTGGGCGGCATCGGAAATGCTGTGGATCAGCTCGGCAAGGTTCTGCGACACGCCTTCGATCTCAGCCAGTGCTACCCCGGCATCCTGCGCCAGGCGCGCGCCGCGCACCACTTCGGCGGTGGTCTGTTCCATCGAGATGACCGCTTCGTTGGTATCGGCCTGAATGGTGCGTACCAAGGCCTCGATCTGCCGCGTTGCCGAGGAGGAGCGCTCCGCCAGGCGCTGCACCTCGTCGGCGACCACGGCAAAGCCGCGACCGGCTTCGCCCGCCAGCGATGCCTGGATTGCCGCGTTAAGGGCAAGGATGTTGGTCTGGTCGGCAATGTCGTCGATCAGGCTGACGATATCACCGATCTCCTGGGAGGACTCGCCAAGCCGCTTGATCCGCTTGGCGGTGTCCTGGATCTGCTCGCGGATGTTGTCCATGCCGTTGATGGTGTTGTGCACCACCTCATTGCCTTTGTTGGCGATGGCCACCGACCGTTCGGCTACCTTGGCCGACTCGTAGGCATGGGCCGATACCCGGTCGATCGACTCGACCATGTCGCCCACCGCCAGCGACGCCTCGCTGATCTGCTCGGCCTGATGCTCCGAAGCCTTGGCCAGCTGGCGCGCGGTGTTCTGGGTGTCCTGCACCGCCGCGGCGACCTGTTCGGCGCTGTGGTTGATGGTCGCGACCAGATCGCGGAGCTGGTCCACGGAATAGTTGATCGAGTCGGCGATGGCGCCGGTAAAGTCCTCGGTCACCGACACCGTCACGGTCAGGTCGCCGTCGGCCAGTTCTTCGATCTCATCGAGCAGGCGCATGATCGCCTGCTGGTTGCGCTCGTTCTTTTCTGCTGTTTCCTGCAACTGCCGATGCGTTGTCCGCACCATCACCAGGCCGATGAGGATGATCGAGGCCAGTGCAAGCAGACCCAGCACGTAACCGCCGACGGTGTCGAGGGTGCGCCCACTGGCCAGGTTCTCGAAGCTGTTGGCCAGGTGCGAGGCCTCGTCCAGCAAGGTTTGCGAGAGGCTGAAGATGTTGCTGGCAGCCTCGCGCACGCGGAACAGCTCGGGCGAAGTTTCAAGAATTTCGTCCACCGAACCGGCCACGAACTGGAACAGCTCGGCAATTTCGGCCAACCGCGCCCGCGCATCGGCGTCCTCCACGCGCGTGACCTGAATCGCCGGGTTGCCCCCGAGCATGCCTTCGAGCACCTGCCCGAACCGGCTGGCATCGCGACCAAAGGCGTCGGCAGCCTGGGCGGCCGTGTCATCACCCGCCAACACCGTGTTGACCGAACCGAGAATACGTTCGGCCAGCAACAACTGGCGCTGGGCGACCACCACCTGGTTGGCCGGGGCGCCGCTCTGCAGCAGGATCTCCACGACTTTTTCGTACTCGACCTGCAACTGCGGCACGGTCTCAGCCAGGGTTGCCGCTACCTGGTGCAGCGACAACACGGTCTGCTCGCTGGCCAGGATGGTATCGGTGTTCTTGCGCAGGTTTTCCCAGTCCTGGCGCACCGCCTCCATCTCGTCGCGCACCGCGACAGGCGCTGCAGGCAAGCCAGTGGACTTGTCACCTTCGCGCAAGTAGCTCCAGCGCCGCTCGAAGTCGTTGCGTGCATCGGACAGCAGCTTGAAAGCCAGGGCCTTGCCGGCGGCCGCCTCGGTGGCGTTCTTGGCGATGCGTTGGGACAGCACGCGCAACTCGCCAGCATGACCAATGTACTGCTTGTCGTGGTTGGACTGGGTGTTGAGGTAGGCGAAATTGGCGAACAGCAGGATGATCGACAGAATCAACACCACGAACAACACGGTGATCTGCGCGCTGCTGCGCGTGCGCTGGGTCACTGGGGGCGGAGTGACACTGGTGGCCGGCTTGTTCACGTTCGAAGGTCCTATAACGCCACATCGAGAAAGCCCGGGGCCTGGGCCAGGGCGAAAGGGCTGAAAATCGCCCAGTTGCGCTCGCGGGGGAAATGCCCCTGGACGAAACGCGTCGCAGCACGCAGCAACGGCTGGGGCGGCGACAGTTCAAGGCTGCTCAAGGCGAAGTGCTGCAGGCCCAGCACCTCGTCGACCAACAGCCCAACGAAGAGGTCTTCGTAGTCCAGCACCAGGACCCGACGCTGCTTGCCCGGAGCCGCCGGGCCGAGGCCGAAAAAGCTGCTCAGGTCCATGACCGGCAGCAACCGGCCACGCAGATTGGCCACACCGCATACCCACGGCTGCACGCCCGGCACCCGACTGCTGCGCGGCTCACGCAGCACTTCGGCGACTTCGCCCATGGGTGCTACGAACCATTGTCCGGCAATGCGAAAGCCGATGCCGCTCCACTGTTGCAGGCGGGTATCCTGCGGTGGCTGGTCAGCCACCAGCAAACGGCAGCGCCGGTCTATGTCCAGCAACAGCTCGAAAGCGGTGAGCGACGCGCCTTGCGGACGGGTGGTCAAGCGCCCAGCACCTCTTTGAGCTTGGCGATCAGTGCGTCTTCTTCCACGGGCTTGGTCAGGAAGTCACGGGCGCCCTGGCGCGTGGCCCAGATGCGGTCGGTTTCCTGGTCCTTGGTGGTGACCACGATCACCGGGATGGCGCTGGTTTCCGGGTCCTTGCTGAGCTGCCGGGTAGCCTGGAAACCATTCATGCCTGGCATGACGATGTCCATCAGCACCGCGTCGGGCTTTTCCTGGCGGGCCAAGGCGACACCATCGGCACCGTTGTTGGCCTTGAGCACCTGGTAGCCGCGTTTTTCAAGCCACTCGGTCAATCGGTACATCTCTGTCGGCGAATCGTCGACAATCAGAACTCGGGCCATGCTGGTTCCCCATCAGGACAATGAAAACGGCGCCATGGCGGGCGCGATCAGGGTGCGTGTTGTTCGGGCGCGGCGAAACCAGGGACATGCGCCCTGATCGCGTCGAGCAGCTCTTCCTTGCTGAAGGGTTTGGTCAGGAACTGGTCCGAGCCGACCACCCGGCCGCGAGCCTTGTCGAACAGGCCATCGCGGGACGACAGCAGAATGACCGGGATGTCCCTGTAGGCACTGTTGTGCTTGATCACGGCGCAGGTCTGATACCCGTCCAGACGCGGCATCAACACATCGACGAAGATGATCTGCGGTTGGTGGTCGACGATCTTGACCAGGGCATCGAAGCCGTCGCTGGCGGTGATCACCTCGCAGCCCGCTTCGCCGAGCAACATCTGCGCGGTGCGGCGGATCGTGCGTGAATCGTCGATCACCATCACCTTCAGGGGTTGTTCCATAAATGCCTACCAGTGGAAGTTAGCTGCAAGTGGTGCGGCCATCGCCGGCAAGCCGGCGCCTACACGGTGAGCGCAGGCTTGCCGGCGATGGGCTGTGCGCCCGCTGCGACACAGACGCCACAAAGTGCTTGCAGCTGCACTTTTAGCATACTCCGCAAGGCCATTCCATCTGCCGCGCCCCTTGACCAGCCGCGTTCCCGGCGCCACCCTGAGCCACTTTTCTTTCGATCCATCGCGGCCTCGGGCCGCCAAGAGGAACCACCCCATGAGCGTTCGCCTCGGCATTGTCATGGACCCCATCGCGTCCATCTCCTACAAGAAGGACAGTTCGCTGGCCATGCTGCTGGCCGCCCAGGCCCGTGGCTGGAGCCTGTTCTACATGGAACAGCGTGACCTGTACCTGGGTGCTGGCCAGGCCCGTGCGCAGATGCGCCCACTGAAGGTATTCGCCGACCCGGCCCGCTGGTTCGAGCTGGGTGAGGAGCAGGACAGCGCGCTGACCGATCTGGACGTGGTGCTGATGCGCAAGGACCCACCCTTCGACATGGAGTTCGTCTACAGCACCTACCTGCTGGAGCAGGCCGAGCGTGACGGCCTGCTGGTGGTCAACCGCCCGCAAAGCCTGCGCGACTGCAACGAAAAGCTCTTTGCCACGCAATTCCCGCAGTGCATGGCCCCGACCCTGGTCAGCCGTCGCGCCGACATCCTGCGCAAATTCGCGGCCACCCATGGCGACGTGATCCTCAAGCCGCTGGATGGCATGGGCGGCACTTCGGTATTCCGCCACCGCCCGGGCGACCCCAATCTCTCGGTGATCCTCGAGACCCTGACCCAGCACGGCGGCCAGCAGATCATGGCCCAGGCCTACCTGCCCCAGATCAAGGACGGCGACAAGCGCATCCTGATGATCGACGGCGAGCCGGTCGACTATTGCCTGGCGCGCATTCCGGCCAGTGGCGAAACCCGTGGCAACCTGGCCGCCGGCGGTCGTGGCGAAGCCCGCCCGCTGACCGAGCGCGACCGCTGGATCGCCGCCCAGGTGGGCCCGACCCTTCGAGAGAAGGGCCTACTGTTCGTCGGCCTGGATGTGATCGGCGACTACCTGACCGAAATCAACGTCACCAGCCCGACCTGCATCCGCGAGATCGATGCGGCCTACAACACGGACATCGGCGGCAAGCTGATGGACGCCATTGATCGCCAGTTGAAGACGCGCTGACCGCCGACACGCGGCAAATACGCGGAGTGGGGTATGATGCCGGTCCTTTACAACTGACCTGCTGCCCCGCCCCGCGGTTGCTGGATACCTGATGACGCTGCCTGCCGACATCCCCGCCGACCTGCTGCCACCCCGCGTTCGCCCGGTGGACCGGCTTGGCTTCACCCTGTTCCTGGCTGCCCTGGTTCACCTGGCGCTGATCCTTGGTGTGGGCTTCAGCGCCGTCGAACCGGCGCAGATCCGTCACACCATGGACATCACCCTGGCCACCTTCAAGAGCGAGAAGCCGCCGGAGAAGGCCGACTTCCAGGCACAGAACGACCAGCAAGGCAGCGGTACCCTGGACAAAAAGGCGGTCCCGAAGACCACCGAGGTTGCACCGTTCCAGGACAGCAAGATCAACAAGGTCACCCCTCCTCCAGCGGCGAAGCCTGACGTGGAGCCACCACCGGCGCCGCAAAAATCCGCAGTGGCCACCAAGGCGCCCAAACCGCAGAAGGTCGAGCCCAAGCCCAAGGAGAGCAAACCGCAGCCCAAGCCTGCGGTGCCCGCACCGGACTTCGACAGCTCGCAATTGTCCAGCCAGATCGCCAGCCTCGAGGCCGAGTTGTCCCACGAGCAGCAGCTGTATGCCAAACGCCCGCGCATCCACCGGCTCAACGCCGCCTCGACCATGCGCGACAAGGGCGCCTGGTACAAAGAGGAGTGGCGCAAGAAGGTCGAACGGGTGGGCAACCTCAACTACCCCGAAGAGGCGCGCCGGCAGCAGATCTACGGCAACTTGCGGATGATGGTGTCGATCAACCGCGATGGTTCGCTGTACGAGGTGCTGGTGCTGGAGTCATCCGGACAGCCAGTATTGGACCAGGCGGCGCAACGAATCGTGCGGCTGGCTGCGCCGTTTGCGCCGTTTACCGGGGATCTGGCGGAGTTCGATCGGCTGGAGATCATTCGGACCTGGCGATTTGCCCGTGGGGACCGGCTGTCCAGTAATTGATCGAGAGGGTACGGTCTGGGGCTTGTGGTGGGGCGTGAATCGAGCGCCGCTCGCGCTGCGCATCGCGAGCAAGGCTCGCTCCTACGCTTTGTTCGGGCCGGTCACGCCAGCGTAATTAGCACCCGCCCCTCCCCGTAGGAGCGAGCCTTGCTCGCGATGCGCCACACAAGCGGCGCTCAATCCCACAAACGCCAGCTTGTTCCGGGCCAGTCACGCCAGCATAACTTGCACCCGACACCGCTCCCCCCTCGTAGGAGCGAGCCTTGCTCGCGATGCGCCGCACAAGCGGCGCTCAATCCCACAAACGCCAGCTTGTTCCGGGCCAGTCACGCCAGCATAACTTGCACCCGACACCGCTCCCCCCCTCGTAGGAGCGAGCCTTGCTCGCGATGCGCCGCACAAGCGGCGCTCAATCCCACAAACGCCAAAAACCTCCCGACATACAGAGCACCTTGTCAGTCTCGCCACCTGGCGCCACACTATCTCCCATGAAAACCCTCACTCCGAGCTACCTCAAGCACCAGTTCCTGATCGCCATGCCACACATGACCGATCCGAACTTTGCCCAGACCCTCACGTACATCGTCGAGCATAACGCCAATGGCGCCATGGGCCTGGTGGTCAACCGACCTCAGGAGCTGAACCTGGCCGACATTCTCGAGCAGTTGCGCCCGGACGAGGAGCCACCGGCCAGCACCTTGCAGGTGCCGATCTACCAAGGCGGCCCGGTGCAGACCGACCGAGGGTTCGTCCTGCACACCAACGAATGCAGCTTCCAGGCCACCGTCGCCCTCGACGGCCTGTCGCTGACCACTTCGCAGGACGTGCTGCTGGCCATCGCTGCCGGGGTGGGCCCTAAACAGAGTCTAATCACCCTGGGCTACGCGGGCTGGGAAGCTGGCCAGCTGGAGGCCGAACTGGCCGACAACGCCTGGCTCAACTGCCCCTTCGACCCCGAGATCATCTTTGGCCTGGCCAGCGACCTGCGGCTTGATGCCGCCGCCGCCAGCCTGGGGATCAACCTCAATCTGCTGACCAGCCAGGCGGGCCACGCCTGATGGCCGAACTTCGCCTGCTGCTGGGCTTCGACTACGGCAGTAAACAAATTGGCGTGGCAGTGGGCCAAGTGATCACCGGACAAGCCCGCGAGCTATGTGTGCTCAAGGCGCAGAACGGCGTACCGGACTGGAACCAGGTGGAGAAGCTGATCAAGGAATGGAAACCCGACGCCATCGTCGTCGGCCTGCCGCTGAACATGGACGGCACGCCCAGCGACATGAGCGAGCGTGCTGAAAAGTTTGCCCGCCGCCTCAATGGCCGCTTCAACCTGCCCGTGCACACCCACGATGAACGCCTGACTACCTTTGAAGCCAAAGGCGAGCAGATGGCCCGTGGCGGCCGGCACGGCAGCTACCGCGACAACCCGGTCGATGCCATCGCCGCTGCCCTGCTGCTGCAAGGCTGGCTGGAGGCCAACACTTAAATCCGCTTTGCCGCCGGGCCAACCCGGCGCCCTCCCAAGGAGCACGCAATGAGCCTACCCAACCCCGCCGAGCTGATCCGGCAGATGGCTGTCGATCTTCGCGCCCATCTGGCCCGCCGCGCCATTACCGAACCCCGCTTCATCGGCATCCGCACGGGCGGTGTCTGGGTAGCCCAGGCCCTGCAGCAGGAAATGGGTGATAGCAGCCCATTGGGGACCCTGGATGTCTCGTTCTACCGTGACGACTTCAGCCAGAACGGCCTGCATCCGCAGGTGCGGCCGTCCGAGCTGCCGTTCGAGGTCGAAGGCCAGCATCTGGTGCTGATCGATGACGTGCTGATGAGCGGCCGCACCATCCGCGCCGCCCTCAACGAACTGTTCGACTACGGCCGCCCGGCCAGCGTGACACTGGTCTGCCTGGTCGATCTCGACGCCGGTGAACTGCCGATCCGTCCGAACGTGCTCGGTGCCACCCTGTCGCTGGCCCCCAATGAGCGGGTAAAATTGACCGGACCCGCACCGCTCGCACTCGAGCGCCAGGACCTCGCCACCGCTTCCGCCCTTTAAGAGTCCCCCGCGATGACGCCACTCGACGCCAAGCGCCCGCTGCAGCTCAATGATCAGGGCCAGCTGCGCCACTTCCTCTCGCTCGACGGTTTGCCCCGCGAACTGCTGACCGAGATCCTCGACACTGCCGACTCCTTCCTGGAAGTCGGCGCCCGGGCCGTCAAGAAAGTTCCTTTGCTGCGCGGCAAGACCGTGTGCAACGTGTTCTTCGAGAACTCCACCCGAACCCGCACCACCTTCGAACTGGCTGCCCAACGCCTGTCGGCTGACGTGATCAGCCTCAACGTATCGACCTCCTCGACCAGCAAGGGCGAGACCCTGTTCGACACCCTGCGCAACCTCGAAGCGATGGCCGCCGACATGTTCGTCGTACGCCACTCCGACTCCGGTGCCGCCCACTTCATCGCCGAGCATGTCTGCCCGGATGTCGCGGTGATCAACGGCGGTGACGGCCGCCATGCACACCCCACCCAGGGCATGCTCGACATGCTCACCATCCGCCGTCACAAAGGCAGCTTCGAGAACCTTTCGGTGGCCATCGTCGGCGATATCCTGCATTCGCGGGTCGCCCGCTCCGACATGCTGGCGCTCAAGGCCCTGGGCTGCCCGGACATCCGCGTGGTCGGCCCGAAAACCCTGATTCCGATCGGCATCGAGCAATACGGCGTGAAGGTCTACACCGACCTCGCCGAAGGCCTGAAGGATGTCGACGTGGTGATCATGCTGCGCCTTCAGCGCGAGCGCATGGCCGGTGGCCTGCTGCCCAGCGAAGGCGAGTTCTACCGTTTGTTCGGCCTGACCACCGCTCGTCTGGCCACCGCCAAGCCCGACGCCATCGTCATGCACCCGGGGCCGATCAACCGCGGCGTGGAAATCGAGTCGGCAGTGGCCGATGGCAAACACTCGGTGATCCTCAATCAGGTCACCTACGGCATCGCCGTGCGCATGGCCGTGCTGTCCATGGCCATGAGCGGGCAGAACGCGCAACGTCAACTCGACCAGGAGAACGCCCAGTGACCATCAGTATTCTCGGCGCCCGGGTCATCGATCCCAAGACTGGCCTGGACCAGGTCACCGACCTGCACCTGGACGGTGGCCGCATCGCCGCCATCGGGGCGGCACCGGCAGGTTTCAGCGCCAGCCGCACGATCCAGGCCGACGGCCTGGTCGCCGCGCCCGGCCTGGTAGACCTGGGTGTTTCGCTGCGCGAACCGGGCTACAGCCGCAAAGGCAACATTGCCAGTGAAACCCGTGCGGCCGTGGCTGGCGGCGTGACCAGCCTGTGCTGCCCGCCACAAACCCGCCCAGTGCTGGACACTTCGGCGGTGGCCGAACTGATCCTCGACCGCGCGCGCGAGGCAGGCAACAGCAAGGTCTACCCCATCGGCGCCCTGACCAAAGGCCTGGAAGGCGAGCAACTGGCCGAGCTGGTGGCCCTGCGCGACACCGGTTGCGTAGCCTTCGGCAACGGCCTCAAGGAAATCCCCAACAACCGCACCCTGGCTCGTGCCTTGGAGTACGCCGCCACCTTCGACCTGACAGTGGTGTTCCACTCCCAGGACCGCGACCTGGCCCAAGGCGGCCTGGCTCACGAAGGCGCCATGGCCAGCTTCCTCGGCTTGCCGGGCATCCCGGAAACCGCCGAAACCGTTGCCCTGGCGCGCAACCTGCTGCTGGTCGAGCAGACCGGCGTGCGTGCGCACTTCACCCAGATCACCAGCGCCCGCGGCGCCCGGCTGATCGCCCAGGCGCAGCAGTTGGGGCTGCCGGTGACCGCTGACGTGGCACTGTACCAGTTGATTCTCACCGACGAATCGCTGCGAGATTTCTCCAGCCTGTACCACGTACAACCGCCGCTGCGCACCGCCGCTGACCGCGATGGCCTGCGCGAGGCGGTCAAGTCGGGGGTGATCCAGGCGATCTCCAGCCACCACCAACCCCACGAACGTGACGCCAAGCTGGCCCCCTTCGGCGCGACCGAGCCAGGCATCAGCAGCGTCGAGCTTTTGCTGCCACTGGCCATGACCCTGGTTGACGACGGCCTGCTGGATCTGCCGACCCTGCTGGCTCGCCTGACCAGTGGCCCGGCTGCAGCCCTGCGCCTGCCGGCCGGTGAGCTCAAAGCAGGCGGCGCGGCCGACCTGGTGCTGTTCGATCCCAAAGCGTCGACGGTTGCTGGCGAACAGTGGTTCTCCCGGGGTGAGAACTGTCCGTTCATCGGCCACTGCCTGCCGGGTGCGGTGCGTTATACCTTGGTCGATGGGCACCTCTGCCACGAGGCCTGAGTCAAGACATTCGCGGGCAAACCCGCTTCTACAGGGACACGGCTGTTTTCAAGGGCAGCGCAAGACCTGTAGGAGCGGGTTTACCCGCGAATGATCCGACACAGGCCTACCTGCCAAGCCTGACCATTCATCCCCCGCGGTTGAAATCCTTCCCCACACCCCCATATGAGTCTGCATCAGGCACTTTCGCCCCGCTGCGTGGAGACTCTCCCCTTGACCACCATCGTTTCTGTCCGCCGTAACGGCAAAGTCGTCATGGGCGGCGACGGCCAGGTATCCCTTGGCAACACCGTGATGAAAGGCAATGCCAAGAAGGTGCGCCGCCTGTACCACGGACAGGTCATCGCGGGCTTCGCTGGCGCCACTGCCGACGCCTTCACCCTGTTCGAGCGCTTCGAAGGCCAGCTGGAAAAGCACCAAGGCCATTTGATCCGCGCCGCCGTCGAGCTGGCCAAGGAATGGCGTACCGACCGCTCCCTGAGCCGCCTGGAAGCCATGCTGGCCGTCGCCAACAAGGACGCCTCCCTGATCATCACCGGCAACGGCGACGTAGTCGAACCCGAAGATGGCCTGATCGCCATGGGTTCCGGCGGCGCCTACGCCCAGGCCGCAGCCCGCGCCCTGCTGGACAAGACCGACCTTTCGGCGCGCGAGATCGCCGAATCCGCCCTGAACATCGCCGCCGACATCTGCGTGTTCACCAACCATAACCTGACCATCGAGGAGCAGGACCTGGCCGAGTAATCAGTTGTTCTGGCGCCCCCTCCCGGTGATGGGGCTTTTCCACACTGAACCACTCCGCCCAAGGACCGTTTTGACCATGTCCATGACCCCCCGCGAGATCGTCCACGAACTCAACCGCCACATCATCGGCCAGGACGACGCCAAGCGCGCCGTGGCGATCGCCCTGCGCAACCGCTGGCGGCGCATGCAGCTGCCCGCCGAGCTGCGCGCCGAGGTAACCCCGAAGAACATCCTGATGATCGGCCCTACCGGCGTCGGCAAGACCGAAATCGCCCGCCGACTGGCCAAGCTGGCCAACGCGCCGTTCCTCAAGGTCGAAGCTACCAAGTTCACCGAAGTGGGCTATGTGGGCCGCGATGTCGAATCGATCATCCGCGACTTGGCCGATGCCGCCCTGAAGATGCTGCGCGAGCAAGAGATCATCCGCGTGCGCCACCGCGCCGAAGACGCTGCCGAAGATCGCATCCTCGACGCACTGCTGCCGCAAGCCCGTGTCAGCAGCTTCGCCGAAGAGGCCGCACAGACCAGCACCGACTCCAACACCCGCCAGCTGTTCCGCAAGCGCCTGCGCGAAGGCCAGCTGGACGACAAGGAAATCGAGATCGAAGTGGCTGACTCCATGGGCGTCGAAATCGCCGCGCCGCCGGGCATGGAAGAGATGACCAACCAGCTGCAAAGCCTGTTCGCCAACATGGGCAAGGGCAAGCGCAAGTCGCGCAAGCTCAAGGTCAAGGAAGCGCTTAAGATGGTGCGCGACGAAGAGGCGAGCCGCCTGGTCAACGAGGAAGAGCTCAAGGCCAAGGCCCTGGAAGCGGTCGAACAGCACGGCATCGTGTTCATCGACGAAATCGACAAGGTGGCCAAGCGTGGCAACGTCGGCGGTGCCGATGTGTCCCGTGAAGGCGTGCAGCGCGACCTGCTGCCGCTGATCGAAGGCTGCACCGTCAATACCAAGCTGGGCATGGTCAAGACTGACCACATCCTGTTCATTGCCTCAGGTGCGTTCCACCTGAGCAAGCCAAGCGACCTGGTGCCCGAGCTGCAAGGCCGTCTGCCGATCCGCGTGGAGCTCAAGGCGCTGACCCCGGAAGACTTCGAGCGCATCCTGCAAGAGCCGCACGCATCGCTGACCGAGCAGTACGCCGCGCTGCTGAAAACCGAAGGCCTGAACATCGAGTTCGCCGCCGACGGCATCAAGCGCCTGGCCGAGATCGCCTACCAAGTCAACGAGAAGACCGAGAACATCGGTGCCCGTCGCCTGCACACCCTGCTCGAGCGCCTGCTCGAAGAGGTGTCGTTCAGTGCCGGCGATCTGGCCAGCGCCCATGACGAGACGCCGATCAAGATCGACGCAGCTTACGTCAATGGCCACCTGGGTGAGCTGGCGCAGAACGAAGACCTGTCGCGCTACATCCTGTAAGACTGGCAACTGCATCAAGGCTAAACCCGCCGCCATAGGATCACCCGTGAGCCTGTGGCGGTGGGTTTAGCCGCGAATGGGCCCTTGAATCCCTGCAGCGGAAGCTGGAAGCTAGCGATATCCGCGTCCGAGAGATTCGCCCCATGGCCCGCCTGCCCACCGCCATCAACCTGCACAAAGCTTCGAAAACCCTCAGCCTCACCTACGGCCCCGACGAGGTCTACCACCTGCCTGCCGAATTCCTGCGGGTGCACTCCCCCTCCGCCGAGGTCCAGGGCCACGGCAATCCCATCTTGCAATTTGGCAAGATCAACGTCGGTCTGGTCGGTTTGGAACCGGCGGGTCAATATGCACTGAAATTGACCTTCGACGACGGGCATGACAGTGGTTTGTTCACTTGGGAGTACCTCGAGCAACTGTGCCTGCGCCAGGAACAACTCTGGGCCGAGTACCTGGATGAACTGCACAAGGCCGGAAAATCCCGCGATCCCTCGGAATCCGTCGTCAAGCTGATGCTCTAGCTCAATGGCCGCACGCATTAGAGCGCATTTTCTAATCTCATCTGCTTGAATGCCTTAGTGACGACCCGCTACGGGTTGTCTTGCGCATTACATGAAAGTCGGGTAACCAATGGAGCTGGCAAGTTCCCTGCATCGCTATTCATGCGTTCGGGGGAGAGGCTGGTTGTTGTAGAGGTCGCGAGCGAAAGCAGGCTGTCTTCACACGCAGAATCCCCGCAGCTCATCACCGACACGCACCCGGTCGCAGTACCGCTGTTCCTTATCACTGGTCAACCGAGTAGTAGTACCGGGCTGTCGTCCGTGCACCTGTCACGGAAAACCGGTACGCGTCTCAGGACAACGGAGCGTCGTAGATGAGTAACAAGAACAACGATGAGTTGCAGCGGCAAGCCTCGGAAAACACCCTGGGGTTGAACCCGGTCATCGGCATTCGCCGCAAGGACCTGCTGAGCTCTGCTCGTACCGTACTGCGCCAGGCCGTGCGCCAACCCCTGCACAGTGCCAAGCACGTGGCGCATTTCGGCCTGGAATTGAAAAACGTGTTGCTGGGCAAGTCCGCCCTGAAACCCGAGAACGACGACCGTCGCTTCACCGATCCGGCCTGGAGCAACAACCCACTGTACCGTCGTTACCTGCAGACCTACCTGGCCTGGCGCAAGGAGCTGCACGACTGGATCGGTGAAAGCGACCTGTCCCCGCAAGACATCAGTCGCGGCCAGTTCGTCATCAACCTGATGACCGAAGCGATGGCGCCGACCAATACCCTGTCCAACCCGGCAGCAGTCAAACGCTTCTTCGAAACCGGCGGCAAGAGCCTGCTCGATGGCCTGTCCAATCTGGCCAAGGACCTCGTGCACAATGGCGGCATGCCCAGCCAGGTGAACATGAAGGCGTTCGAAGTCGGCAAGAACCTCGGCACCAGCGAGGGGGCGGTGGTGTACCGCAACGACGTGCTGGAGCTGATCCAGTACAGCCCGATCACCGAACAGGTGCACAGTCGCCCGCTGCTGGTGGTACCGCCGCAGATCAACAAGTTCTATGTCTTCGACCTGAGCCCGGAAAAGAGCCTGGCACGCTTCTGCCTGCGCTCCCAGCAGCAGACATTCATCATCAGCTGGCGCAACCCGACCAAGGCCCAGCGCGAATGGGGCCTGTCGACCTACATCGATGCGCTCAAGGAGGCGGTGGACGCCGTGCTGTCGATCACCGGCAGCAAGGACCTGAACATGCTCGGCGCCTGCTCCGGCGGCATCACCTGCACCGCGCTGGTCGGGCACTACGCCGCACTGGGTGAGAAGAAGGTCAATGCCCTGACCTTGCTGGTCAGTGTGCTGGACACCACGGTGGACAATCAGGTCGCGCTGTTCGTCGACGAGCAGACCCTCGAGTCGGCCAAGCGCCACTCCTACCAGGCCGGCGTGCTCGAAGGCAGCGACATGGCCAAGGTCTTCGCCTGGATGCGCCCCAACGACCTGATCTGGAACTACTGGGTCAACAACTACCTGCTGGGCAACGAGCCACCGGTGTTCGACATCCTGTTCTGGAACAACGACACCACGCGCCTGCCGGCCGCCTTCCACGGCGACCTCATCGAGATGTTCAAGAACAACCCGCTGACCCGCCCCGACGCGCTGGAAGTGTGCGGCACAGCCATCGACCTGAAACAGGTCAAATGCGATATCTATAGCCTTGCCGGTACTGCCGACCACATCACGCCATGGCAGTCATGCTACCGCTCGGCGCATCTGTTCGGTGGCAAGATCGAGTTCGTGCTTTCCAGCAGCGGCCATATCCAGAGCATTCTCAACCCGCCGGGCAACCCCAAGGCGCGCTTCATGACCGGTGCCGACCGCCCCGGCGACCCACTGGCCTGGCAGGAAAACGCCACCAAGCACGCCGACTCCTGGTGGCTGCACTGGCAAAGCTGGCTGGGCGAGCGTGCAGGCGAGCTCAAGAAAGCACCGACGCGCCTTGGCAACCGCACCTACGCTGCCGGGGAGGCATCGCCAGGCACCTACGTCCACGAACGTTAAGTTGCACAGCCGTGGCCACCGAGCGGTGAGCCACGGCGCTACTTTCACCACAGAGTCACGCGCATGCCGCAACCTTACATATTCAGGACTGTCGAGCTGGACAACCAGTCCATCCGCACCGCCGTCCGACCAGGCAAGCCGCACTTGACGCCGTTGCTGATATTCAATGGCATCGGTGCCAACCTGGAACTGGTGTTTCCGTTCATCGAGGCCCTGGACCCAGACCTGGAAGTCATCGCCTTCGATGTGCCCGGCGTCGGAGGTTCCTCGACCCCACGCCACCCCTATCGCTTTCCCGGCTTGGCCAAGCTTACCGCACGCATGCTCGACTACCTCGACTATGGCCAAGTCAACGTCATCGGAGTGTCCTGGGGCGGAGCGCTTGCCCAGCAATTCGCTCATGACTACCCCGAGCGCTGCAAGAAACTGGTGCTGGCGGCGACTGCCGCGGGCGCGGTGATGGTGCCAGGCAAGCCCAAGGTGTTGTGGATGATGGCCAGTCCCCGGCGCTACGTGCAGCCTTCCCATGTAATCCGCATCGCACCGTTGATCTACGGCGGCGGTTTTCGCCGCGACCCTGAACTGGCCATGCACCATGCCGCCAAGGTTCGCTCCGGCGGCAAGATGGGCTACTACTGGCAACTGTTCGCGGGGCTTGGCTGGACCAGCATTCACTGGCTGCACAAGATCAGCCAGCCCACGCTGGTACTGGCAGGCGACGACGACCCACTGATCCCGCTGATCAACATGCGTTTGCTGGCCTGGCGAATTCCCAACGCCGAGCTACACATAATCGACGATGGCCACCTGTTCCTGATTACACGGGCAGAAGCCGTGGCCCCGATCATCATGAAGTTCCTCCACGAAGAACGCCAACGGGCAGTCATGCACCCTCGGCCCGCCTCTGGTGGCTGAGCAGCGCGCTGCGCTCTTGTTTGTACGGCGTGAAGGTGAGAACGGTTCAACGAGGGAGTGTTGACATGAAAGAGAAACCGGAAAGAGGGACGATCCACGCTCCCGTGAGCAGCATGAACGTGCAGAGCGCCATCGTCGGCCTGCGTGGTCGCGACCTGATTTCCACCCTGCGCCATGTCGGGCGCCATGGCCTGCGCAACCCGCTGCATACCGCACGCCACCTGCTGGCCTTGGGTGGCCAGCTGGGACGGGTGATGCTCGGCGATACGCCCAACCAGCCCAACCCCCGCGATAACCGCTTCAGCGATCCGACCTGGAGCCAGAATCCGCTCTACAGTCGTGGCCTGCAAGCCTACCTGGCCTGGCAGAAGCAAACCCGCCTCTGGATCGAAGACAGTTCACTGTCCGATGACGACCGGGCTCGCGCGCAGTTTCTGTTCACCTTGATCAACGATGCCCTGGCGCCAAGCAACTCGCTGCTCAACCCGCTGGCGGTGAAAGAACTGCTCAATACTGGCGGCCAAAGCCTGTTAAGGGGCGTGTCCCACCTGCTCGACGACCTGCGCCACAACGACGGTCTGCCACGCCAGGTCGACGAACGCGCCTTCGAAGTCGGCGGCAACCTGGCTTCGACCCCGGGCGCAGTGGTGTTTCGCAATGAGCTGCTGGAGCTGATCCAGTACAAGCCAATGAGCGAGAAGCAGCATGCACGGCCACTACTGGTGGTGCCGCCGCAGATCAACAAGTTCTACATCTTCGACCTGGGGCCGACCAACAGCTTCGTCCAGTACATGCTCAAGAATGGTCTGCAGGTATTCATGATCAGCTGGCGCAACCCCGACCCACGCCACCGCGAATGGGGGCTGTCCACCTACGTCCAGGCCGTCGAAGAAGCGCTCAATGCCTGCCGCAGTATCAGCGGCAACCGTGACCCCAACCTGATGGGCGCCTGCGCGGGTGGCCTGACCATGGCGGCGTTGCAGGGCCACCTGCAAGCCAAGCATCAGTTGCGCCGGGTACGCAGCGCGACTTACCTGGTCAGCCTGCTCGACAGCAAGTTCGACAGCCCGGCCAGCCTGTTCGCAGACGAGCAGACCATCGAGGCAGCCAAACGCCGCTCGTACCAACGTGGCGTCCTCGATGGCGCCGAGGTAGCGCGGATCTTCGCCTGGATGCGGCCCAACGACCTGATCTGGAACTACTGGGTCAACAACTATCTGCTCGGCAAGGCCCCACCGGCCTTCGACATCCTCTACTGGAACGCCGACAGCACGCGCCTACCCGCCGCGCTGCATGGCGACCTGCTGGACTTCTTCAAACACAATCCACTGACCCACCCTGCGGGGCTGGAAGTGTGTGGCACGCCCATCGACCTCAAGCAGGTCGATCTCGACAGTTTTACCGTGGCTGGCAGCAACGACCACATCACCCCGTGGGACGCGGTGTACCGATCGGCGTTGCTGCTGGGGGGCGAGCGGCGCTTCGTGCTGGCCAACAGCGGGCACATCCAGAGCATCATCAACCCGCCTGGCAACCCCAAGTCCTACTACCTGGACAACCCAAAGCTCTCCAGCGACCCTCGCGCCTGGTTCCATGACGCCAAGCGCAGCGATGGCAGCTGGTGGCCGCTGTGGCTGGAATGGATCACACCGCGTTCCGGCCCGCTCAAGGCCCCGCGCCTGGAGCTAGGCAACAGCACCTATCCACCGCTGGGCCCCGCGCCAGGCAGCTACGTACTGGCACGCTGAGCACCTTGACCGGATGAAGACCCGCGACCGTATCCTCGAATGCGCCCTGCAGTTGTTCAACCAGCAGGGCGAACCCAATGTCTCGACCCTTGAGATCGCCAACGAACTGGGCATCAGTCCCGGCAACCTGTACTACCACTTCCATGGCAAGGAGCCACTGGTGATTGGGTTGTTCGAGCGCTTCGAAGAGGAACTGCTGCCGCTGCTCGATCCTCCGCTGGATGTACGTCTGGACGCCGAGGACTATTGGCTGTTCCTGCACCTGATCGTCGAGCGCATGGCCCAGTACCGGTTTCTGTTCCAAGACTTGTCGAATCTGATCGGACGCTTACCGAAGCTGGCCCGTGGCATCCGCAGCCTGATCAATGCCCTCAAGCGCACGCTCGCTGCCTTGCTGGCCAGCCTCAAGGCCCAGGGGCAGGTCGTCAGCGAAACGCAGGCGCTGGGGCAACTGGTGGAACAGATCACCCTGACCTTGATGTGTTCGCTGGATTACCAGCGGGTACTAGGCCGGGAAGGCGATGTGGGGATCGTGGTCTACCAGGTGATGATGCTAGTGGCGCCGCATCTGCAGCCACCCGCGCGCGTGGCGGCGGAACAGTTGGCGGTGCGGTATCTGGAAGGATGAAAGCGAGCACAAGGGTTGACGCGATCGCTGGCAAGCCGGCTCCTACGGTTCAGGTGTAGGCGCTGGCTTGCCGGCGATGGCACGGCGCGGTATCAGGCCTGGCCGACCACGCTCAGCGGCGCCGACGGCGTGCTGCTGGCCGCAGTGGCAGCAGGCGCCGGAGCGGCGGTAGCGGCCGGAGCAGCGCTCGCAGCGGGTGCTGCTGGCTTAGCGGCGGCCGGTTTGGCCGGGGCCTTCTTCGCTGCCGGTTTCTTCGCGGCAGCAGGCTTGGCGGCCGCAGGCTTGGTAGCCGGCTTCGCTGCTGGCTTGGCTGCTGCTGGTTTGGCAGCTGCTGGTTTGGCTGCAGCGGTCTTGGCGGCGGGTTTGGCAGCTACGGTTTTCGCCGCAGGCTTGGCAGCAGCCTTGGCCAACGGCTTGGCCGCTGTCTTGGTTGCGGAAGCCTTGCTGGCCGCGCTACGGGAGGAGATCGGGGTGACGGACGCACCAGTCAGTTTCTCGATCTGCTTGGTCAGACTGTCCACCTGCTGGTGCAGGGCCTTGATCTCGTTGCGGCTCGGCACGCCCAGACGCGAGATGGCACTGTTCAGGCGCTTGTCGAAGGCTTCCTCGAGCTCGCTCCACTTGCCCAAGGCACGGTCCTTGACGCCGGACACACGCGAGGTGGTGGTGGACTTGGCGCTTTCCGCCACGTCTTCAGCGGTCTTCTTGGCCTGCTTCTCAGCCTTCTCGCCGTCCTTCACCAGCGAGTCGAACAGCTTGGGGCCATCCTGGTCGATCTTCGAATAGATACCCAGGCCTGCCAGCCAGATCTTGCGGGAGTACTTTTCGATCCCGCCGATCCAGGAGCTGCTTTCTTTGTCGGTACTCTTCTTGCCAGCCATCCTGCTCTCCTTATGGTTTGTGCGCGACGCGCTCGAGCAGCTCATGAAGCTGTTCAAGCTTGATGGACAGCGCCTCAACGTCATGTTTAGACGGAATGCCGAGGCGATTCAAGGCGCGACCGACGCGTGCGTCGAAGGCCTTTTCGATTTTGTCGAGTTGAACTTCGACTTTGCCACGTACGCGACTCACTTCCTCGGTGGCCTCGTCGATGTGGCTGTTGGCGGCATCGAGCTCTTTGTCGATGCGCTTCTTGCCACGTTTCTCGACGCCTTCACCGGCTTTTACCAGCTCCTTGAAGTAATCGGAGCCTTCCTGGCCGACACGGGCGTAAGCGCCGATGCCCGCCAGCCAGATCTTGCGTGCGTAGCCGCGTACCTCGCCCAAGGTACCCAGGACTTCGTCCTTTTTCTTCACGTTCACTTTGGCCATGCTCTGTACCTCATGCTCATGAGTGGAGGGAGGATGAGCCCATGGGGGTGGGCTTGAGCATAAGGTAGGGGGTGAAATTAGAATCTTCACCCTAAGGTGGGGCGGTGGTACTGGCGAGGGCACCGCCCTGGCCGTGGAATCAGGCCAACGCCTTGTCCAGCGCCCGCTCGATCTCGCTTTTGATGGTGCTGCCCATGATCGACAGCATCATGCCCAGCTTCAGTTCGACCCGAATGGTGTCCTCGCCGATATGGACGCTGCCATTGGCGCCGCTGCGCGTCACATCGACGCGGTCACCGTTCCAGTTGGCCTTGAGGTCGTATTCGCGGGACAGCTTTTCCACCAGCGCTTGGGCCTTGGCGCGGGCGGCTTCGCGGCCGAGGGAGTGCTTGCGTTCAACGCTGATCTGGGTCATGGGGACGATCCTGGATATGAGACATGCTCGCCATTATGCCCGTCCCCTCCCCCAGGCACACCCCGCCAAGACAAATCCGTCCGTTCGCCCTAGAATGGCGGTAATTTTTTCCGGTGAAGCGATATGAACGACCAGCGCAAAGGCGAACACGCCGAACCCACCACCCATTTCGGCTACCAGGACGTGCCTGAAAGCCAAAAAGCGAAGAAGGTCGCCGAGGTGTTCCACTCGGTGGCGGCCAAGTACGACTTGATGAACGATGTGCTGTCCGGCGGCATGCACCGCCTGTGGAAGCGCTTCACCATCGAGCTGTCGGGCGTGCGCAGCGGCAACCGCGTGCTGGACATCGCTGGCGGGACCGGCGATCTGGCGGCCAAGTTTTCCCGTCTCGTGGGCCCTACCGGCCAGGTGGTGCTCGCCGACATCAACGAATCGATGCTCAAGGTCGGCCGCGACCGCCTGCTCGACCGTGGTGTTGCCGGCAACATCGAGTTCGTCCAGGCCGATGCCGAGAAGCTGCCGTTCCCCGACAACCACTTCGACTGCGTGACCATTGCCTTTGGTCTGCGTAACGTCACCCACAAGGACGAAGCCCTGCGTTCGATGCTGCGCGTGCTCAAGCCCGGTGGTCGCCTGTTGGTACTGGAGTTCTCCAAGCCGACCAACAAGCTGATGTCCAAGGCCTACGACGCCTACTCGTTCGCCTTCATGCCACTGGCCGGCAAGCTGATCACCAACGACTCGGAGAGCTATCGCTACCTGGCCGAGTCGATCCGCATGCACCCCGACCAGGAAACCCTGAAGGCCATGATGGTCGATGCCGGTTTCGACCGCGTCACCTACCACAACATGACCAGCGGTATCGTTGCCGTGCACCGGGGAATCAAGCCCTGATGTTGCTGGCCGGGCTGCTCGCCAGCGTGGAACATGGCCTGAACCGCGTCCTGCGCATGGACAGCACCGCCCTGCCGCGGCTGGCTGCGCTGGAAGGCAAGGTCATCGAAATCGACTGTCGCCAACCCGCCCTGCAGGTATTCATCCTGCCGGACGAGGAAGGCCTGATGCTCGCAGCCCACTGGGAGGGCGAGGTCGACTGCAGCCTTCGCGCCCCGGCGGGCAGCCTGGCCCAACTGGCTCTGGCCAAAGACAAGAACGCCGTGCTGCACAGCCCACAGGTCGAATTGCATGGTGACAGTGCCGTGCTGCTCGACCTGGTCGGGGTGCTGCAGGACCTGGAACTGGACTGGGAGTTCGAGCTGTCGCGCTGGCTGGGACCAGTGGCCACCTCGCTGCTCGCAGGCCACCTTCGTCTGCGCGCGCGCTGGACCCGCCAAGGCCTGACCCGCTTCAGCCAGAACCTGTCCGAGTACCTGGCCGAAGAGTCGCGCACCCTCGTGGGCAAGCGCGAAGCCGAAGCCGCCTTCAGCGAGCTCGACGCCCTTAAAGTCGACATCGAACGCCTCGAGGCGCGCCTCCAGCGCCTTTCCCGAACCCTTGATACCAGCGATAAAGCATGAAGCTGCTTGCCGTCCGCCGTCTGTTGCGCATCCAGCGCGTCGTGATCCGCTACCGCCTCGATGACCTGCTGTTCGACCTGCCCCTGCCCTGGTGGCTGATGAGCCTGCGCCTGCTGATGCCTTGGCGCTGGCTGCCGCGCAAGCCTTCCGAGCTCAGCCGTGGTGCGCGCCTGCGCCTGGCCTTGCAAGACCTGGGGCCGATCTTCATCAAGTTCGGCCAGTTGCTCTCCACCCGCCGCGACCTGCTGCCCACCGACATCGCCGACGAGCTGATGCTGCTGCAGGACCGTGTCCCGCCCTTCGACCCGAAAAAGGCCGTGGCCCTGATCGAAGAGCAACTGGGCGCCCGGGTCAGCGATGTGTTCAGTCGCTTCGATGTCGAGCCCCTGGCCTCGGCATCGGTGGCCCAGGTGCACGCCGCGCGCTTGAAAACCGGCGAAGAGGTGGTGGTCAAAGTGGTACGCCCCGGCCTCAAGCCGGTGATTGCCCAGGACCTGGCGTGGCTGTTCCTGATCGCCAAGGGCGCCGAACGGGTGTCGGCCGATGCGCGCCGCCTGCACCCGGTGGAAGTGGTCAGCGATTACGAAAAAACCATCTACGACGAGCTCGACCTGCTCCGCGAGGCGGCCAATGCCAGCCAGTTGCGGCGTAATTTCGAGGGCTCGGAGCTGATGTACGTGCCCCAGGTCTACTGGGACCTGTGCCGCCCGAAGGTGCTGGTGATGGAGCGCATCTATGGCGTACCGGTGACCGACATGGTGACCTTGGCCGACCAGCGTACCGACATGAAGATGCTGGCCGAACGGGGTGTCGAGGTGTTCTTCACCCAGGTGTTCCGCGACAGTTTCTTCCATGCCGACATGCACCCAGGCAACATCTTCGTCAGCACGGTCAAGCCGTGGAGCCCGCAGTACATTGCCATCGACTGCGGCATCGTCGGCAGCCTCACCGCCGAGGACCAGGACTACCTGGCGCGCAACCTGATCGCCTTCTTCAAGCGTGACTACCGCCGTGTCGCGCAATTGCACATCGACTCTGGGTGGGTACCGGCGCACACCAAGGTCAATGAGTTCGAAGCAGCTATCCGCACCGTATGCGAACCGATCTTCGAGAAGCCACTCAAGGACATTTCCTTCGGCCAGGTACTGATGCGCCTGTTCCAGACCGCACGGCGCTTCAACATGGAAGTGCAACCGCAACTGGTGCTGCTGCAGAAGACCTTGCTCAACATCGAGGGCTTGGGCCGTCAGCTGTACCCGGACCTGGACCTGTGGAGCACCGCCAAGCCGTACCTGGAGCGTTGGATGCGCGAGCGCATGAGCCCCAAGGCGGTTCTGGGCAACCTGCACAGCCAGGTCGAGCAACTGCCGCACCTGGCCGACATGACCCGCGACTTGCTCGAACGCCTGTCACAACCGCACCTGCACGATCCGCAGTTGCCGGAGCGTCGTCGCCAGGGCGACCGCTGGGCGCTGCGCCTGCTCGGTGCGGGACTGCTCGGCGGTGGCGCGGTGTTGGCGGTGGGCGCTGCCGAGACTGCCAGCCTGGCCGCCCCTGTCGCCTGGCCGGCCTGGTTGATGCTGGCCGCGGGGCTTTACCTGATCGTGCGCCAATAGCCAGCAGCGTGGCTGGCTGGCACACTAGCGCAAAGGGCTCGGCACAGGCGCGGGCCCGGTTTTGGAGTCGACGATGAAAGACTGGCTGGACGAGATCAAGTGGAACAGCGATGGCCTGGTACCGGCAATCGCCCAGGACCATAAGACCGGACGCGTGCTGATGATGGCCTGGATGAACCGCGAATCGCTGGCCCTGACCGCCGCCGAACAACGCGCTATCTACTGGTCGCGCTCACGTGGCAAGCTGTGGCGCAAGGGCGAGGAGTCGGGCCATGTGCAAAAGCTGCACGAAATGCGCCTGGACTGCGATGCCGATGTGATCATCCTGATGGTCGAGCAACTGGGCCATATCGCCTGCCATACCGGACGCGAAAGCTGCTTCTACCGCGTCTACGAAGACGGCCAGTGGAAAACCGTCGACCCGGTCCTGAAGGACCCGCACGCCATCTACAGCGCAGGACACTGACATGAGCGACACCCTGAACCGCCTGGCCGAAGTGCTTGAGCAACGCAAGCAAGCGGCCCCCGACAGCTCTTACGTGGCCAGCCTGTACCACAAGGGCCTGAACAAGATCCTTGAGAAACTTGGCGAAGAGTCCGTCGAAACCATCATCGCTGCAAAGGATGCTGCCGTCAGCAAGGATTACAGCGATGTCATCTATGAAACCGCCGACTTGTGGTTTCATAGCCTGGTGATGCTCAGTGCGCTGGGCCAGCATCCGCAAGCGGTGCTCGATGAGCTGGAGCGCCGTTTCGGTCTTTCCGGGCATGACGAGAAGGCCGCGCGTCAGCCTTCTGCCTGATACGTTTTCGAGGGCGCTTGGCGCGCCTATCGTGGGGGCGGGTTTACCCGCGAAGAGTGCAACGCGGTGCATCGCCCGGCTTAGCCGGTGTTCGCGGGTGAAACCGCTCCCACAGGGACCGCGCTGCCAGACAATTTCGCTGTACCTGTAAATTTCAGGAGTACGAAATGGGTATTTTTGACTGGAAACACTGGATTGTCCTGCTGGTCGTCGTAGTCCTGGTCTTCGGCACCAAGAAGCTGAAGAACTTCGGCAGCGACCTTGGCGAGTCGATCAAGGGCTTTCGCAAGGCCATGAACGAAGAAGAGAACAAGCCAGCCGAACAGACGCCTCCCCCAGCCCAACCCGTGCCGCCGGTGCAAAGCGCGCCGCAACAAGCCCAGGGCCAGACCATCGAGGGCCAGGCCCAGCCGGTCCAAGAGCCGCAACGGAAAGACTGACCCATGTTCGGCATCAGCTTCAGCGAGTTGCTGCTCGTCGGCCTGGTTGCCCTGCTGGTGCTCGGACCCGAGCGCTTGCCCGGCGCCGCCCGTACCGCTGGGCTGTGGATCGGCCGCCTCAAGCGCAGCTTCAACAGCATCAAGATGGAAGTCGAGCGTGAAATCGGCGCCGACGACATCCGCCGCCAGCTGCACAACGAGCACATCCTGCAGATGGAGCAGGAAGCACGGCGCATCCTCAACCCACAGACGCCGCCCGCTCAGCCGCCGACCGCCGCGCCTGGCCAACCGCCCGCCGCAGCCGCGACAACGCCTGTAACCTCCGGCGGTGCGCCGGAAACGTCCGAACAGCCCCAACCGCCGCGAGCCCCATGAGCGAAAATCCGGAACACGACCAGCCGATGCCGCTGGTTTCGCACCTGACTGAACTGCGTACCCGCCTGCTGCGCTGCGTGGCGGTCATCTTCCTGATCTTTGCCGGGCTGTTCTCGTTCGCCCAGCAGATCTACACCCTGGTCTCGGCCCCGCTGCGCGAACACCTGCCAGCCAATGCGACGATGATCGCCACCGACGTGGCTTCGCCGTTCCTGACGCCGTTCAAACTGACCATGATCGTCTCGCTGTTCCTGGCGATCCCGTTCATCCTCCAGCAGATCTGGGGCTTCATCGCGCCAGGGCTGTACCGCCATGAAAAGCGCATCGCTATCCCATTGCTGGTGTCGAGCATCCTGCTGTTCTATGCCGGCATGGCCTTCGCCTATTTCCTGGTGTTCCCGCTGATCTTCGGTTTCTTCGCCAGCGCCACGCCGGAAGGCGTGTCGATGATGACGGACATTGCCAGTTACCTGGATTTCGTCATGACGCTGTTCTTCGCCTTCGGCGTCGCCTTCGAGATCCCAGTGGCCGTGGTGCTGCTGGTGTGGATCGGCGTGGTCGACGTGAAGTACCTGAAGAAGATCCGCCCCTACGTGATCATCGGCTGCTTCGTGGTCGGCATGGTCCTGACGCCACCGGATATCTTCTCCCAGACCTTGCTGGCGGTCCCCATGTGGCTGCTGTTCGAGATCGGCGTGCTGTGTGGCAGCCTGATCCGTAAACGCGGCCACGAGAACGAAGCCGCAGACGACCACAACGACCAACCGCCAGCGACGCAATCGTGAACCTGCTGTTACTGGAGGAGGCCGACTTCGTTTCGGCCGACCGCGTCGTCCTGGCCGACCGCCGTTTCACCCACATGCAGGAGATCCACCGGGTCGCGGTGGGGGATACCCTGCGCGTCGGACGTATCGGTGGCCTGATGGGCAAAGCGACAGTGGTCCGCCTGGAGAAACACCAGGCGGAGCTGGACGTCAGCTTCGACCAGCCGCCACCGGCCAAGCTGCCATTGACCCTGGTGCTGGCCGTGCCACGGCCGAAGATGCTGCGCCGGCTGTTCCAGACCGTTGCCACCCTTGGCGTGCCCCGGTTGGTCCTGGTCAACAGCTACAAGGTCGAGAAAAGCTTCTGGCAAACGCCTTTCCTGCACCCCGACAGCATCCGCGAAAACCTCATCCTCGGCCTTGAGCAGGCCCGCGACACGGTGCTGCCCGAGATCATCATCGAGAAGCGCTTCAAGCCGTTCGTCGAAGACCGCCTGCCAGCCATCGTCGAAAACACCCTTGGCCTGGTCGGTCATCCTGGCCCTTACCCGGCGTGCCCACGCGCTGTCGAAGGCCCCGTGACACTGGCCATCGGCCCTGAAGGCGGCTGGATTCCCTATGAAATCGAGCTCTTGGGCAAGGCCGGGCTGACACCTGTGCAACTGGGTGACCGCATCCTGCGAGTCGAAACTGCCGTCACTGCACTGTTATCGCGAATATTCTGACAGTTAAGTCAGATATTTCTGCCCATCAAGTTTCCTCCGCGCAGGCCGATGGTTTAACAACACAACAATAATCCGTGTTGCGAGTTAACCGGGGAGTCGATCATGTACCGTTGGTTTGCCCAATCGCTGGGAAATATGAGCGTCAATCGCAAATTGGGGCTGGGGTTCGGGCTGGTGCTGCTGCTGACCCTGGCTATCACGCTGACCGGTTGGAAAGGCCTGGACAGCGTCATCGACCGTGGCGACAAGCTAGGCAATATTTCCGTGATCTACCAGTACACCCAGGAACTACGCATCGCGCGCCAGCACTATGAGCGCAAACGTGATGAGACCTCCATCGGCGAGCTGGAAAAGTCCCTGACGAACCTGGAGCGCCAGGTGCAACTGATGCTCGGCCAGATCGAACAGCCAGTCGATCGCCAGCGCCTGGAACAACAACAGGAAGCCGTTCGCCAGTACCAGCAGGCTTTCAACCAGCTCAAGCAGTCCAGCCAACGCCGCGAAGCCAGCCGCAGCGTGCTGGGTGACAGTGCCGACAAGGCTGCCGACCTGATCGGCAAGGTCCAGCAGCGCCTGCTGCAAGGCGGCGACATCAACCAGTACCAGTACGCCGTTGAAGTCAGCGCCCTGCTGCAGCAAGCGCGCTTCCAGGTACGGGGCTACACCTACAGCGGCAATGCCGACTTCCAGCAGACCGCTCTGCAAGCTATCGACCAGGCCATGGCCGAACTCAAGGCACTGCCTGCCAAAGTGGGCGCCGAACACGCCTCCAGCCTCGACGACGCAGCCACCGCGCTGGCGGGCTACCGCGATGCGGTCAGCCAGTTCGGTACTGCCCAGGCGGCCAGCGAACAGGCCCTGCAACGCATGGCTGAGCAAGGCACGGTGTTGCTGCAGGCCAGCCAGGCAATGACGGTTTCGCAGACTGACGTGCGTAATGCCGGCACTCGCCAGGCCAAGATGATGCTGGCCGCCGCAACGGGCCTGGCTCTGCTGTTGGGCGTGCTGGCCGCCTGGGTCATCACCCGTCAAATCATCATTCCGCTGCGCAATACGCTGACCGCCGCCGAGCGCGTGGCCGATGGAGACCTGCGCCACGATCTGCCGGTCGATCGCCGCGACGAGCTTGGCCAACTGCAAGCGACCATGCAGCGCATGACCAAGAGCCTGCGAGAGCTGATCGGCGGTATAGGCGACGGCGTCACCCAGATCGCCAGTGCCGCCGAGGAGTTGTCGGCTGTCACGGAACAGACCAGCGCCGGGGTCAGCAACCAGAAGGTCGAGACCGACCAGGTTGCGACGGCCATGAACGAAATGTCGGCCACTGTTCACGAAGTGGCGCGTAACGCCGAGCAGGCGTCGGAAGCGGCAGTCATGGCCGACCAGCAGGCCCGTGAGGGTGATCGGGTGGTCGGCGAAGCCATTGCCCAGATCGAGCGTCTGGCCAACGAGGTGGTCAATTCCAGCGAAGCCATGAACCAGTTGAAGGCCGAGAGCGACAAGATCGGCAGCGTGCTGGATGTGATCAAGTCGGTGGCACAGCAGACCAATTTGCTGGCCCTGAACGCCGCCATCGAAGCGGCCCGCGCAGGCGAAGCCGGGCGCGGATTCGCCGTGGTCGCTGACGAGGTACGCAGCCTTGCCCAGCGCACTCAGCAGTCGACCGAAGAGATCGAAGAGCTGATCGCCGGCCTGCAAAGTGGCACCGAGCGCGTGGCCAACGTCATGGACAGCAGCCGCGGACTCACCGACAGCAGTGTCGAACTGACCCGCCGTGCCGGCAGCTCGCTCGAGACCATCACCCGCACCGTGTCGTCGATCCAGGCGATGAACCAGCAAATCGCCACGGCTGCCGAGCAGCAAAGCGCCGTGGCCGAGGAGATCAACCGCAGCGTGATGAATGTGCGGGACATCTCCGACCAGACCTCGGCGGCGAGCGAGGAAACAGCCAGCTCCAGCGTGGAACTGGCACGCCTGGGTACGCACCTGCAAGGGTTGGTGGGGCGGTTCAGGCTCTAGGCTGCCCGGGGGGCGCCTGTACTGGCCTCTTCGGGGGTAGTCCCGTGCAGAGGCCAGTACAGGCAGAATTTTCTTGCATGCTGCGGTGAAATTTCCTACCTGATTTTCAGGTCAAGTCCTACAGCTCCGCTGCCGATTGGCAGAGGTGTGATGCTGGCAATGCGCCCTCATCCCCCTCTCAATCGCACGGAGACTCAACATGTTCGGCTACCTCAATCGCAAGCTCGGCAACATCAGCGTCGCCGCGAAGCTCGCCATGGGCTTCGCCGTGGTCCTGCTGCTTACCCTGACCACCACCGTCACCGGCTGGACCGCCCTGGACGGCGCCATCGAGCGCTCGGAACAGCTCAGTGAAATCGGCCTGATCAACGACCTGGTCAAGGACCTGCGCGCCGAGCGCATTACCTACCGTGTCCTCAGCGACGACACCAGCAAGGCCCGCATCGGGCAGATACTCGAACAACTCGAAAGCATGCTGACCACCCTGCATCAGCGCAGTGGCGTGGATGCCTCACGCCAGATGCTCACGCAGAAGCTGCAGCAGTTGCAGCGTCTGCGCGAGGATTTCGCCACCCTGCAACGCACGGTCGAGAGCCGCCAGACGCTACGCCAGGCCATGGCGATGCAGGAGCAGACACTCAGCGAGGTAATCGACGAGCTACAGACCCAGGCCTTGCTGAAAATGCCTGCCGACAGCCAGCAAGCAAGCGTACTGGGGCTGATGGACACGCTTGGCCGGCACATAGATGGGGCCAACCAGCAGAGCCAGATGCCGGCCTACACCTTCTCGCCGCTCAGTGACTTCGCCAAGGTCGGGGACTCAGCACTGGATGCGGCCGACAAAGGCCTCGCCCAGTTGCTTGTCGGCCTTGCTCCCCTGGGGCTATCCCGCGCATTGAGAGAGCAGCCCGGCGTCGAACTGGCCAAGTACCGGACCAGCTTGAACGAATACCGCAACGCTGCCCTGGCTGTCGAGCAACTGCAGGAGCGCATGGAAACAATGGGCGATGAGCTGGGCGCCACCAGTCTGGAACTGAGCCAGAGAAAGATCGAGCAGCGAGACAGCGAGGCTCTGGCGGCCCGTTCGCTGCTTACTAGCGTCGCCATGCTGGCTTTGGTGGTGGGCGTGGTGGCCGGCTGGTTGATCACCTTGCAGATCACCCAACCCCTGCGCCAGACCCTGGCCTTGGCTGCACGCATCGCCCGTGGCGACCTCAGTCAACTGGAGCCAGTACAACGGCGCGACGAAATGGGGCAACTCCAAGCGAGCATGCGCGAGATGACCATCAGCCTCCGTGAGCTGATCGGCGGTATCGACCAGGGCGTCAGCCACCTGTCCCAGGCCGCGACACAGCTGGCTGCCAGCAGCGAAGACACCAAGCAACGGATCAATCAGCAACGCGAGGAAACCGACCAGGTGGCCACGGCCATGAACCAGATGAGCGCGACCGTGCAAGAGGTGGCACAGAATGCCGAACAGGCCTCGCTGGCGGCCACCAACGCCGATCACCAGGCACAGCTGGGCGATCAGGTGGTGGCGCAAGCCATTGGTCGCATCGAGCAACTGGCGGGGCAAATGGACCGCTGCCTGGCCGCCATGCAGCACCTTGCCGGAGAAAGCGAGCGGATCGGCAGCATTCTCGATGTGATCAAGTCGGTTTCCGAGCAGACCAACCTGCTGGCGCTGAACGCGGCCATCGAGGCGGCCCGCGCTGGGGAGGCCGGTCGCGGTTTTGCCGTGGTCGCCGACGAAGTGCGCGGATTAGCCCAGCGCACCCAGCAATCGACCGAAGAAATCGAGCAACTGATCGAGAACCTGCACAGCGGGACCGATGAGGTCACCACACTGCTCGACAGCAGCAAGCTCCTGACCGAGCAAAGTGTCGAGTTGAGTCGCAAGGCAGGTTGTGCGTTGAGTCAAATCACCGATACCGTCTCGAGTATCCAGGGCATGAATCAGCAGATCGCCACGGCCAGCGAAGAACAGAGCGTGGTGGCCGAGCAGATCAACCGCAGCGTGATCAACGTCCGCGATGCGTCGGACCAGACCAGTACGGCGAGCGAGCAGACCGCAGCGTCCAGTGGTGAGCTGGAGCAGTTGGGACGACAGCTGAGGGGGATGGTGGGGCGGTTCAGCCTTTGAGAGGTTGCGGCACCGGTCTTGAGGTGTTGCGTGAATCGAGCGCCGCTCGCGCGGCGCATCGCGAGCGAGGCTCGCTCCTACGGCTGTTTCGGGCCAGTTTTCCCTGCGCGATCTGCGCGCGCCTCTGTCAATTGGCCAGAAACGAACGTAGGAGCCTCGCTCGCCATGCGCCGCGAGGGCGGCGCTTGGTCGGATAAACGCTGAAGCACCCCCGGCAAGCGCATGACCTGCATCACGCGCCCCGCAGTTACAGCACCTGCCGCAGAAACGCCTGTGCCCGTGGGTCCTTAGGCGATGCGAAGAACTCCGCTGGCGACGAATCTTCCAGCAGCTTGCCGTGATCGAAGAACAGCACCCGATCCGCCACTTCCCGGGCAAAGCCCATCTCGTGGGTCACGCAGACCATCGTCATGCCCTCCTGGGCCAGGGTCTTCATGACATCGAGCACTTCACCGACCATTTCCGGGTCAAGCGCCGAGGTCGGTTCGTCGAACAGCATCACTTTGGGCTCCATGGCCAACGCCCGGGCAATCGCCACCCGCTGCTGCTGGCCGCCCGAGAGCCGGGACGGATACTCGTTGGCTTTCTGCGCGATCCCGACCTTCTCCAGCAATGCCCGGGCCTTGGCCTCGCGCTCGGCCTTGCCACGCTTGCGCACGACTTTCTGGGCAAGGCACAGGTTCTCGAGCACGGTCATGTGCGGGAACAGGTTGAAATGCTGGAACACCATGCCGACTTCACGGCGGTAGGCGTTGATGTCGGTCTTCGGGTCGTCCAGCTGCAGGCCGTCGATGGCCACGTGGCCGTCGTCGAAGTGCTCCAGGCCGTTGAGGCAACGCAGGAAGGTCGACTTGCCCGACCCCGAAGGGCCCAGCACCACCACCACTTCGCCCTTGGCCACGTGCGTGGTCACCTTGTCCACCGCGCGCACCACTTGGCCACGCGTGTCGAAGACTTTCAACAGGTCACGAACTTCAATCACTTTGCGCAAGCCTCCGCTCGAGCCGGCTGGCCAGGTGCGACAGCGGCAGGTTGATCAGCAGGTAAAGGCCTGCCACGCAGAACCAGATCTCGAAGGTCGAGAACGAGGTGGTAATGGCCTCGCGGCCACTCTTGGTCAGTTCGGTGATGGCGATCACCGAAACCAGCGAGGTGTCCTTGACCAGGCTGATGAACTGCCCGGCCAAGGGCGGCAGCACGCGCTTGAATGCCTGAGGCAGGATCACGTGACGCATCGACTGGCTGGCGTTCAGGCCCAGCGAGCGCGCAGCTTCGTTCTGGCCTTTGGCGATCGACTGTACGCCGGCACGGACGATTTCGGCGACGTAGGCGCCGGTGAACAGCGCCAGGGCCGCCACCCCGGCGAATTCGCGGGACAGGTTGAGCACCGTACCGATGAAGAAGTAGAAGATGAAGATCTGCACCAACAGCGGCGTACCGCGCACCAACTCGACATAGACCGTCGAAAGGTCGCGCAGGGTCGGGTTGCTGGAAAGCCGGCACAATCCGGCAAACAAGCCGATCACCAGGCCAAGTGCCCCGGAAACCACAGAAATCCACAGCGTGGTCCACAAGCCCCACGCCAGAGGACCGGCTGCCCAGTGACGGGTCACACCGATCTGATCGCCTTCGGAGACATCGTCACCGCGGCTCAGTTGCAGGCTGTCCTTGGCCACGTCGAGCACCTGCTGGTCGCCGTTTTCGTCCTTGAGCGTGACACGCGCGGTGTCACCGGAAACGACGATGTCCTGGACCGTGCCGTAGCTGGCGGCGCGCTGGGCTTCTTCGGCCTGGTAGGCGAAGTATTGCGGCACGCGGTTCCAGCGCCACTCGTAGGAAATCATCGAGGTGGCCAGGTACAGGCTGAACGCCAGGCCCACCAGGACCAGCGCGGTCAGCGCATGCCAGGGCCACTGGGCTTTCTTGTGTTTGATCACGAGGGTACTTCCGTAAATGCGAACGCGCAGGGTTTGCCTGCGCGTCGGGGTCAAAGCCTGGGCTTGTGGCCTGGCCTTATTCCATTTCCTTCAGCCAGTCCTTGTTCTTGAACCACTTGTCGTGAATACGATCGTAGGTCCCGTCATGCTTGATCTGGTGCAGGAAGTTGTTGATGAAATTGATGCTGTCGTAGTCGCCTTTCTTCAGGCCGAAAGCCAGTGGCTCGTAGGTGAAGGGCTCGTCGAGGAACAGCAGCTTGCCAGCGCCGGCCTTCTCCACCGCAACCACGTTGTAAGGCGCGTCATAGACGAAGGCGTCGGCCTTGCCGTTGACCACGTCCATCACCGCTTCCTGCTCGTTGTCGTAGCCGTGGTACTTGGCTTTGCTGATCAACTTCTTGGCGACCATCTCACCGGTGGTGCCAAGCTTGGAGGTAATGCGGTACTTCTCGTTGTTCAGGTCTTTGTACGACTTGATCTCGCCCGCCAACTCCTTGCGGATCAGCAGGGTCTGGCCCACGACAATGAAGGGTTCGCTGAAGTTCAGGCGCAGGTTACGTTCCTGGGTCAGGGTCATACCGCTGCCGATCATGTCGAACTTGTCGGTCAGCAGGGCCGGGATGATCCCGTCATAGGCGGTGGAGACCGTCTCCAGCTTGACGCCCATGGACTTGGCCATGGCCTTGAGGATATCGACTTCGAAACCAATGATTTCGCCGCGCTTGTTGGTCATCTGGAACGGCATGTAGGTGGGGTCCATGCCCACACGCAGGGTGCCACGCTTGACCGCGTCATCGATGGCGCCAGCCTGGGCCGCCGTCACGGCGACCAGGGCGGTGACACCGACCAGCAGTCGCGAGAGGTATTTCTTGATCATCACCAGGTCCCCTAGCAAGAAAATAATCGAATCTTATTGTTGGCACGGCCTTACAGGCCTATGCGGAATATCGGAGAAGGATGCTAACGCATGGCGGCTCTGGGACCTAGAGCCGGGGGGGACTTTGTTGGCCAAAATCGGTGGGGCCCGAAACGCTTCGCGGGTAACCCGCTCCTGCAGGGACGTTGAATACCCTGTGGGAGCGGCTCACCCGCGAAGAGGCCCGATCAGGCGCCGACCAGCGCCGGCTGGCCTTCGTTCTCCGGGTGCAGCGGCAACAGCGGCGAATGCGGGTCGTTCTTGATCGAAGCACGCCACACGTCGATCCACGCTGCGTTGTGCTCGGCCCACACCTGCTCGTGCAGGCGGGTGAGCGCCACCGGGTCGCTCAGCAGGGCCAGGCGGGTAGTGAGATCCAGTCCTTTGGGCCCGACCTCCATCGCCTTGGCCACACGCTCGGCACGCAACGCCTCGATCGGCGCAGCCTGCCCGTGACGGGCCGTGGCCATGGCGCAAGCCAGGGCGTTCTGCCGTGGGTCGACCACCGCGCGCACGAAGCCATCGTGCAGGGCGTGCCAGCGGTTTTCATGGGTGTACTGGTCGGTCGCCAGCAGTTCCTGTGGCGTCGCGTATTCCTCAGGGATGAGGAACAGCTTCTCGTCCTTGGCCGCCAGGCCCAGGCGCGTACGGCTGGAGATCACCGAAACCGGAATCGACAGCACCAGCGAGCCGACGATCGGCGCCAGCCACCACAGGAAGCTGGGGTTCAGCCAAGCAACCAGCGCCGCCCAGGCGATACCCAGCAAAGTCTGCGGGCCATGGCGGCGCACCGCCTCGCTCCATGGGGTGGAGTCGTCGTCACGCTGCGGCGAGTTCCAGGTCGCGGCCCAGCCAAGGAAGGCGGCCAGCACGAAGCGGGTATGGAAGATCATCCGCACCGGGGCAAGCAGCATCGAGAACAGCATCTCCATCAGCATCGACAGGGTGACCTTGATGCGACCGCCGTACTCGGTGGCGCCCTTGGCCCAGATCAGGATGACGCTGAGCAGCTTGGGCAGGAAAAGCAGCACGATGGTGGTGGAGAACAGCGCAACAGCCTTCTCCGGGTGCCACTGCGGCCACAGCGGGTAGAGTTGGTACGGCTCGATGAAATACTGCGGTTCCATCAGCGTGTTGGTCGCCAACAATGCCGTCGACAGCACCAGGAACAGGAACCACAACGGCGCCGACAGGTACGACATCACGCCGGTGAGGAACACCGCGCGGTGGACCGGGTGCATACCCTTGACCAGGAACAGGCGGAAGTTCATCAGGTTGCCGTGGCACCAGCGACGGTCACGCTTGAGCTCGTCGAGCAGGTTCGGCGGCAGCTCTTCGTAGCTACCCGGCAGATCGTAGGCGATCCATACGCCCCAACCGGCGCGGCGCATCAACGCGGCTTCGACGAAGTCATGGGACAGGATCGCACCGGCGAAGGCGCCCTTGCCAGGCAACGGCGCCAGGGCGCAGTGCTCGATGAACGGCTTCATGCGGATGATCGCGTTATGGCCCCAGTAGTGCGACTCGCCCAGCTGCCAGAAGTGCAGGCCGGCGGTGAACAGCGGGCCGTATACACGGGTGGCGAACTGCTGCAGACGTGCATACAGGGTGTCCATGCCCGAGGCTTTCGGCCCGGTCTGGATGATGCCGGCGTCGGGGTTGGCCTCCATCAGGCGCACCAGGCTGCTCAGGCACTCGCCGCTCATGACGCTGTCGGCGTCGAGCACGACCATGTACTTGTAGTCGCCACCCCAACGACGGCAGAAGTCGTCGAGGTTGCCGCTCTTGCGCTTCACGCGGCGACGGCGACGGCGGTAGAAGATGCGGCCAAAACCCTTGGTTTCGCGGCATACGTCCAGCCAGGCCTGCTGTTCGGCGACGGCGATGTCGGTATCGTTGGTGTCGCTGAGCACGAAGAAGTCGAAGCGGTCGAGGTTACCGCTGGCGGCCACCGACTCGAAGGTGGCGCGCAGACCGGCGAACACCCGCGGCACGTCTTCGTTGCAGATTGGCATCACCAGAGCGGTGCGCGCTTCGGGGGCAATCGGCTCGTTGCCAGCGCTGCTGCCCGAAATCTTGTACTTGTCACGCCCGGTGAGCAACTCGAGGAAGCCCATCAACGCGGTCCAGAAGCCTGCCGATACCCAGCAGAACAGAATGCCGAAGAGGATCAGGATGGACGTCTGCAGCGCATAGGGCCAAACCTGCACCACGGTATCCCAGAGCGGTTGCTGCACGACTTCGTCGAAGTCGACGAACGACCAGCCCTGGTAAGGCAGGATGCCCTTCATGTACCAGCCGGCTACGATGGTCTGGCCGATCATCAAGGCCAGCAGGATGTAGCGGCGAATCGAGCCCACGGTGCGCCAGCGCGCAGGCGGCAGCTCGCGCTTGGGCGGCTGCGGCGCGTTGGTGCGGCCGGTCATGCGCCGCCACATGCGAATCAGTACGTTGGTACGCCACGGCTCGGGCACCACCTTGGTGCGTTTGATCGGCGGGGCGATCTTCAGGCACAGGCGGCCGCTGCCGTCGACGCTGAGCATCTCGGCGTCTTCCAGCTCGGCGGCGCTGCCCACGGTCAGGCGCGGGCCGACCGAGGCCTGCACGGCCTCGGTTGGGTCGGCGGCCGGTTTGGCCGCCAGACGTTGGTGCAGCTCACTGAACGATGTGCAGCTGGCGAGTTCCGCACGCTGCTCGTCGCTCAGTGGTAGATGGGCCAGGTATTCGCGAAGCGACTCTGGCCGTGCGCTTGAGTTACTCATCGGCAGGCAACTGATAGCTCCAGGTCTCGGTCAGCACTTTTTCGGTGGTGGCCGGGGTCCCGTTGGTGGACGCCGCATCGGCGGCAGGTTGTTCGGCCTTGGCTGGCTGTTCGGTCTTGGCGGCCTTCTCAGCCTTGGCATGCTTGGCGGCAGCCTTGTCCTGCTTGGCATCCTTGGCCGGCTCGACCGGAACGTCGCGTACCAATGCCGCGCGCATTTCGGTGGATTTGTTGGCTTCCTTGACCTTCAAGCGCAGGGTCAGGCGCCAGCCCTTGGTCTCGGGGTTGTAACGCAGGTTGTTTTCGACCACCTCGGCGTTGTCGCCAACGCTGATCTGGCTACGCACCGGGGTATCTTCCGGCAAGCTGGCCAGCGCCGGGCCGGCGAAGTCGACCAGGAAGGCCACGCTGCCGTCAGGCTGACGGATCAGGTTGGACTGCTTGACATCGCCCGTGGAGCGCAGGGTCTGCTTGACCCAGCCCAACTCAGGGGCCTGGAACTTGGCATCGTCGATGGTCCAGTGCAGGCGGTAGTCGTACTCGAACGGCTTACCTGGCTCGGGCAGCTTTTCCGGGCTCCAGAACGCCACGATATTGTCGTTGGTCTCGTCAGCGGTCGGGATCTCGACCAGATCGACGGTACCCTTGCCCCAGTCACCCTTGGGCTCGATCCAGGCGCTTGGGCGCTTCTGGTAGTTGTCGTCGAGGTCTTCATAGTCGCTGAACGCGCGCTGACGCTGCATCAGACCGAAACCACGCGGGTTCTCGATGCTGAAGTTGCTCACAGCCAGGTGTTTCGGGTTGTTCAGCGGGCGCCACAGCCACTCGCCGTTGCCGGCATGGATGGCCAGGCCTTCGGAGTCGTGCAGGGCCGGACGGTAGTTCAGGACCTTCGACGGCTGGTTCGGGCCGAACAGGAACATGCTGGTCAACGGCGCGATGCCCAGGCGGCTGACCTGGTCACGCAGGAACACACGCGACTTGACGTCGACGATGGTGTCGGTGCCCGGACGCAGGGTCAGCTTGTAGGCGCCAGTGGAGCGTGGCGAGTCGAGCAGGGCGTAGATCACCAGGTGCTTGTCGGCAGGCTTCGGCTTCTCGACCCAGAATTCGGTGAAGCGCGGGAACTCCTCGCCCGACGGCAGCGCGGTGTCGATGGCAAGGCCACGGGCCGACAGGCCGTACACGTGGCCCTTGCCCACAACGCGGAAGTAGCTGGCACCAAGCAGGGTCATGATCTCGTCCTGCTTGTCGGCCTTGTTGATCGGGTACAGCACGCGGAAACCGGCGTAGCCCAGGTTCTTGGTGGTTTCCGGGTCATGCGGGACGTCACCGAACTCGAAGCGGCTCGGGTCGTACTTGATTTCCTCGACCTTGGTGGCGGTGACTTCGTTGATCTTCACCGGGGTGTCGAAGTGCATGCCCTGGTGATAGAAGGACAGCTTGAAGGGGGTCTTGTCCGTGGCCCACTCCGCTTTCTCCTGCAGGAAGCGAATCTTCTGGTAGTCGGCGAACTTCATGTCGCGGAAAACCGCAGGCAGGTTGCTTTTCGGTGCTTCGTACTTCTGGCCGGCCAGATCCTTTGCCTTGGCTGCAACATCGTCAAGATTGAATGCCCACAGCTGGCCCGCGCTCATCAGGCCAACCAGCGCCACGCTGGCCATCAGAGCCTTGCGAAACCGATTGCCGGGGATTCTTGATGCATTATGGGGACTAACAATCACGAGCAACCCTCGCCGAAAACAGATCATGAAACCAACGGCCAGCGACCAATGCCGGGTTGGCGAGCACTGTTCGGACCCCGTAAGGGCGCAATGATTCCCCAAACGGATCCAGACAATGCTCAAGTCAGAGTAAAACGAACCTGCGAACGCAGGTCCACGCAGCGCGCGATTATCCAGCAGGTCGCGTTACAACGCATCAGGCTGGAGCAACTATTTATCGTACAAAACCCCTTGTTTTCCTACAAACAAGGGGTTTTTCGACCTCATATTTGTAACATAAATGTTACGGGGCCATCATTGACCAGATGCACCTGCATGTCGGCACCGAAGCGCCCGCTGGCCACATCGGCGTGCTGGCCCTTGGCTTGCTGCAAAAGATAGTCGAACAGCTCGGCGCCCAAGGCAGGTGAAGCGGCTGTCGAGAAGCTCGGACGCATCCCACTTCGTGTGTCGGCGGCCAGAGTGAACTGGGACACCAGCAGCAAACCACCCGCTACATCCTTGAGGGACAAGTTCATCTTGCCCTGCTCGTCGCTGAACACCCGATAGTTGAGCAGCTTGTGCAGCAATTTGTCGGCATGTTCGCGGGTATCCCCAGGTTCGACGGCCACCAGCACCAACAAACCCTGGTCGACGGCCCCGACGATCTCGCCCGCTACCTCTACCCTTGCGCCGCGTACCCGTTGCAACAACCCCTTCATGCTTCTTCCAGTGGCAGATCAAGCAAACGGCGGGCCATCTGGTCGGCGGCACGCACCAGCGCATCGGTGATACCCGGCTCGGAAGCGGCATGACCGGCATCGCGAATGACCTTGAGCTCGCTGTTCGGCCAGGCCTGATGCAGCGCCCAGGCGTTGTCCAGCGGGCAGATCACGTCGTAGCGACCATGCACGATCACCGCCGGCAAGTGGGCGATCTTCGGCATGTCACGGATCAGCTGGTCCGGTTCGAGGAAGGCGTTGTTCATGAAGTAATGGCACTCGATGCGGGCGATCGACAACGCCCGCTGAGGCTCGGAGAATCGATCGACCACCAGCGGATTCGGGCGCAGCGTAGCGGTGCGACCCTCCCAGGTGGACCACGCCTTGGCGGCATGCATCTGGGCGATCTGGTCGTTGCCGGTCAGGCGCTTGTGGAAGGCCTTGACCAAGTCACCTCGCTCCTCCGGCGGAATCGGTGCGATGTAGTCCTGCCAGTAGTCAGGGAACAAGCGGCTGGCACCTTCCTGGTAGAACCATTCGATCTCCTGCGGCCTGCACAGGAAAATGCCGCGCAGGATCAGGCCGTGGACCCGCTCGGGGTGGGTCTGGGCATAGGCCAGGGCCAGGGTAGAACCCCACGAGCCACCGAACAGCACCCACTTGTCGATACCCAGGTGCTTGCGAATGCGCTCCAGGTCCTCGACCAGATGCCAGGTGGTGTTGTTCTCCAGGCTCGCATGAGGCGTGGAGCGGCCACAGCCGCGCTGGTCGAAGGTGATGATGCGATACAGGTTGGGATCGAAGTAGCAACGGCTCTGGGCATCGCAGCCCGCGCCTGGCCCCCCGTGGATGAACACCACCGGCAGACCTTCTGGCGAACCGCTCTCGTCGACATACAGCACATGCGGCGCTTCCACGGCCAGATCGTGCCGGGCGTAGGGTTTGATCTGCGGGTACAGGGTCTGCATTACGCACTCCGTGTGAGGATTTAATCTGCCGTTGGGCATCATAAACCTGAATTGGCCTTTGAGCATGTGTCTATGGATAGATCATGTTATGTGCTTGAGCAGAACAGCGGTCCCTAGCATCGGCGCTTTACCGAACGAGGCGCCCGAATGACCACCTTTAGCGACTTGCCGCTGGATAACCACCAGCACCTTCATCCCCACGACCTTATCCTCGCCAAGCTCCCCACCTGGATGCTCAGCGCTGCGCCACACACGTTCGAGCAAATGCGTGCGGCGATCAAAGACGCGCCACACGGTTTCCTGCAAGCATGCGCCAGCAAACCGATGGTCGCACGCCGCCTGGCCCGCGACTATGAGGTCTACCGAACCGCACAGGCGCAGGTACGGTCCCACTTCGAGTCCTTGCCCGACCTGGAGCAGTTCGCCAGGCAACAGCTGACGGCGGCAATGAAAACGCGATTCGACCTCGACCTGGATGTCACCCAGACCTTTCTGTTCAACGCAAGCAAGGCCCAAGCCTACCAGGCGCCCGTCAATGGCGATCCGCTCATTGGCGCCCAGCGGGCCTTCAGGCTTGCGACGCAGTCCTTGCTGCACTGTGCCCTGCAGAATTTTGAAGCAGCCGAAGCGCTGCCTGGGGGGCTCGATGGCGAAACGCTGGTGTCCAGCGTGCTGGACAGCAACGCTTTCCAGGGGCTTCAACCGACTGGCAACCCTGTGCGGCTTGCGCCACACGCGTTCGCTGCGCGGGTGCGCGAACTGGACATTGGCGGCCAATACCAGGCCTTGATCCAGGACGCTTCGACAGCCCTCGCAGCGGCGGAGCAATCGGCGTTCCGCCTCGAGATCCATAGGGCTTATCTCGGCGAGCTGATCGACCAGACCTTGCATGAAGCCCTTCTGGCCTTCGTCGATCATGGCCAGGGCGACTACCAGGGTGGCTACCTGCGATGCGCGTTCCTCAACCTTTTTGAAATACCGCTTACTGGCGCGCTGGTCATCGGTGTCGTGCCGTCCCCAGAGCAGCTCCTGTGGTACGACGCGACCACCCTGCCCTACAAGGACGTTCTGCTCACCTATCTGCCAGGCGCGCCTATACCCTTGAAGGCCCATGCTGGCGTGCACCAGGCTCAGGCGCATCTGCGGGAGCAATTGTGGGCCATGGAGGTGCGCCACCTGCAGCAGGCCGTAGCGGCTCGCGACAGCGCCACGTTCATCACCAGGTTGCGCGATTGCCTGCAACCGATCGACTGGACCACGTACACCCCGAAGCCGGGGCATCAGGGTGGCCAGGCCCAGCGGGTACGCGACCCCGACGCCTGGGTCCCGGTCACCTTGCAACCGATCACCCGTCCGCTCGCCGATGAACTGGCCCGTCAGAAACAGCTTCGGTTCAAGGATGACGCGCTGTTCCATGCCGTACCGACTGCGTTCGAGGACCAGAAAAGTGCGCAGAAACGGCGTGCCTATTTCGAGCAACTGGCATTCACCGCACTGAATATCGGTGCGTTCGTCGTACCCGGCCTGGGCGCGCTGATGCTGGGCCTCTCGGCCATCCAACTGAGTTACGAAGTGTACGAAGGCGTCGAGAGCTGGGCAGACGGCGACCGGGATCAAGCATTCGACTATTTGCTGGACGTGGTGGAAAACGTCGCTCTCCTAGGCGTGCTGGGCGCAACGGGCGGAGCCAATGGCACGCCCGCCATCGAGCGTATTTCGGTGGAAACGCCTTCGTTCATCGAAGCGCTCGAACCTGTCACCCTGCCCGACGGCGATACTCGCCTGTGGCAGCCAGACCTCAAGCCGTTCGCTCATGACATTGTGCTGCCTGCCGGCCTCGAACCTGACGAGGCCGGTCTGTACCACCATGACGGCAAGACCTGGCTACCCATCGACGGCGAAACCTACAGGGTCGAACAGTCACCTCCCCAGAATGAATATCGCCTCGTTCACCCCGTCCGTCCTTTGAGCTATGAACCACCGCTGCGTCATAATGGCGCGGGCGCCTGGTTGCATCCCCTGGACCGCCCCGAGCAATGGCAGGAACTGGCATTGTTCCGCCGCGCCAGCCACCTGAGCACAAGGTTCGATGATCGGACAGCGGTGCGCCTGCTGCGTGTGAGTGGTACCGATGAGGATGTCCTGCGACGGACAGTCATCGAGCAGCACCGACTGCCGGGGCCCCTGCAAGACTCGATGACCCGCTTCGAGTTGTACCGGTCGATCACCCAGCAGCCCGAGCTGACAGAGCCCGGCCACATCCATGCCGCATTCCAGGCGCAGTACCTGGAGCAACCCGTCAGCGTCTTCCCCGGCGCCGATACTGTCCGCTCGCGCTACCCGAACCTCCCGAAGCCGGTCATCGAAGAGCTGCTGCAAAACGTCGTGCCGGACGAACTGGCCGAGCTGCGCACGGGAAGAATCCCTCGGCGCCTCGCCGAAGAGGCCCGCCTGCTGCAACAGCAGGTAAGGCTCAATCGCGCCTATGAAGGCCTGTACCTGGAGAATGTGCGCAACTGGGATACCGACCTGCTGGTCCTGCACACCCTGGAAGGCCGGCCTAGCTGGTCACCCGATATCGCTATCACCCTGGAGCAGCGCCTGCATTCACCGACCCAGGCCGACAGCATTGGCCCGCATGATGCGTCGGGACGCAAAACGATCATCTGCACGCACACCGGTTACGTCGTGGTGGACAGTGACAGCCTCGACCAACCGATTTTCGCTCACGGCTCACTGTACGGGGCTCTATTCGAAGTGCTTGCACCCACGCAGCGCCAGGCGCTGGGCGTAACGCATGGGCAGGCGCTCAAACGATTGGTTCAGCAAGGCACTCCATTAACGCGTGCGGCCTTGCGCAAGGTGCTGGGAATGCAGCCTGTGCGTCCAGGTTTTCGCTCGCCCATGCGCCTGGCGGATGGCCGCATCGGCTACCCGCTGGGTGGCACTCGCCCTCGCATCACCAGCATTTCCCGGCAAACGTTGCTCAACGCCATCCGCCAGATAGGGCTTCACGCACCAGTCCCCAGGCCTGCCGAACAGACCTTGGCCGCCCTGGAAAGCCGAGGCATGACACGCACCTCGATCAACGACCTGCTACAAAACCTGATGGGCCAGCGCAATCAGTTGCACAGCAGCCTCGGGCAATGGCGGCGACTGGCCGAACGCATGCCCCATCAGCCGGCTGATCACTTGGAGCGACTGCTAAGCACCATTTCGCAGTACTGGTACGACAGTGCATTTGCTCCGGCCAGTCAGCCGCTGCGGCTCGAACGCCTGTCCTTGCTCGAATTCCCGCTCAATTTGCCGGAGTTCTTCACCGAGGGCGTTACCGACCTGCAACTGGTCGACACATCACCCGAAGCCTTCGAAGGCTGGACTCGGCACGCGCCACAACTGAACAACCTGCTGCGACAGTTTTCGAACCTGAGGACCTTGGACATCAGCCGCGCCTATCGACCTGATGCGCCGCCCTCTCCGTTCCAGTTCAGCCTGCCACTGATTGCCCAGCACGTTCATTCACTCGAATCGCTCAGCCTTACCCATCAGAACCTGTCGCTGTCGGCAACGGACATCGACAGCCTGATGACACTGACGAGCCTGCGACGCCTGGACCTGAGCGGTAATCGGCTCTCGGAGGAATACCCCCCCAGCTTCGACGAACTGACGCTGGATTACCTCGGCCTGGACAATATGAACCTGGACCATTGGCCACGCGGCCTGGGCTACAACGCCGTCAGCCACATACGTCACATTTCCCTGCGCAACAATCAGATCAGGGTGTTGCCCAACCTGCTCCTGAGCAACCGCGTCAGCGTCGCCGAGCATGCCCAGCTCTCTTTGCAGGGCAACCAGATCTTCGAGGACGAGATGCAACGTGTGCTGCTGAGCGAAGATGGTCGCGCAGCCCGCTTCGAAATGGACCAGACCGCCGATTTCAGGGCCCACCTCGCCCTGCTGCTGGAGCGGCGGCAGCAGTTGCGCGACCTTATCGATAACTACGTCAATGCCTCCAGCTCGACTGCTATCCTCAGTCAGGCGGTAATGGCCAGTCGAATGCGCATCGCAACGGCCCTGTCCGATTTCTGGCACAACCAAGAGATCGGCCTGACGCGCTCGCCACTGCGCCTGGAGGGCATTTCACTGGAACATTTCCCCAGGCGTTTGCCCGCGTTCTTCACAGACCAGGTACGCAGCCTCACACTGGAGCGCGTCAGAGGCACCAGCAACCAGTTGAGCGAACTGCTAGGCCGCTTCGCGCAGGTCACTCGCCTGACCGTCGACAGTTATCTCCAGGCACAGCAGACACTGCCGTCGGCACTGCTGCGTCTGCCCAACCTGACCGAACTCGCACTGCGCAACTCCGGGCTGGAGATCGACCAGGCCGTACTCGATACGCTTGGGCGCCTGCACAGCCTCGATACACTGGACCTCAGCGGTAACCGGATGGGCCAGATCACCACCACGCCGCCGGCCCTGCGCTCGTTGCGTCGACTGGACCTGAACGAGATGGGCTTGAGGCATTGGCCCAGCTGGGTCGACAGTCTGCTTCCCCTGGAGATGCTGGACCTGAGTGACAACCGCCTCACCGAATTGCCGGCGAATGTCCTGGCCAACCTCGATAGCGACCTTCCCATCAGCTCGATCCTGTTGCTGAACAACCCACTGACCGACGAAACGGTCTACCGTGCCCGGCTGTCTTCGGACAGTCAGCGCAGTTTTACCTTCGCCATGGATGCTCCAGACTCTTCGGACGACGGCGATTGGTTCGGCCATTTCCATTCGCCCGTGCTCGACACGCTCAGCGATGAGCCACGCCTGGACGACTGGCTGCTGGCATCGGAGGTCGAAAATCAGGCCATGAGCGATTGTTGGCAGCAACTCGAAGCATCCGGCGCGGCAAACGACCTGTTGATGCTGGTGGGTCGCCTGAAAAATACCGCGTCTTACCAGAACGGCAGCACTCGCCTGGCGTTCTGCGAGCGGGTGCGCAAGGTGCTGGTCCAGGCCTTGCTCAACCCGGACGACCTGGTGTTGTTCAACCTCCAGGCCAGGGAAGCCCTGCCCCAGGAGAACGGTAGCCAGACCTGCCATGACGGGGCACTGCTGGCTTTCAAGAACATCGAGTTCTACATGGCCAACCAACGCTTGCAGATCGACGGGGTCGATTCCGAGGCCAACCTGTACCGGGAGGTACGACGCCTGTATCGCCTGCACACGCTGGACGAAGTGGCCAAGCGGGAGACCGGCGACAGGGACGAAGCGGAGGTGCGCCTGACCTACCTGCGCGAGTTGAACGTCCCCCTGGAACTCGGCCAACCCGTGGACAGCCTGCGCTATGCGATCAACGCCAGCATCGAGGAACTGACCGATGCGGAGTTGCAGGTACAGCGTGGCGAACTGGGCGAGGACTTCCTGCACTTCGCCGAAGGGAACGAGCGCTGGGTGCAACACCTGCGCCTGACCCACGCCGAACGGTTCGCCGATATCGAGAACACCTATCGCGCCCAGGTAACCGAACTGTCGGAGCAACATGCCGACAGCCCGCTCAGCACCCTTACCGAAGCGCTCGACGCCTTGGATCGCAGCAAGAAAGCTCGCGAATCACGGCTGATCCGTGAACTCACCGCTTTTGCAAACCCTGATCGCCGACCACGCTCGACAAGCGCGTAGCCGCCACCCACCTCACCAGGCCAGCCTGCGCAGACTGCTCCACGGCACTGCGCAGGCCGTACCCGGCCATCAGCCAGGGTAGCGTTCACGCCCCCAATCAAGCATCGCCGTGAGCAATTGCCTCAGCACCTTCTGGGTTGGCGCTGCGAGGTCCTCGCGGTAGGCGAAGGGTTCCACCTCCTCCATGTAGGTACTTTGCGCCAGCTCAAGCTGCACCGCATGGACATGCGAGGCCGGCTGACCGTAGTGACGGGTGATATGCCCGCCCTTGAAACGCCCATTCAGGACGTGGGTGTAACCCTTGGCCTCGGCGCAAACCTTCTCCAGCCGCTCGGCCAGCTGAGCATCGCAACTGTTGCCGTTGAAGGTCCCCAGGTTGAAGTCGGGCAACGTGCCGTCGAACAAGTGCGGAATCACCGAACGGATCGAGTGGGCATCCCACAACAGGGCGTAGCCATGGATTTCACGCAGGCGCGCCAGCTCGTGACGGACAGTGTCGTGGTAGGGACGCCAAATTCGCTCCAGGTAGGTCTTGCGCTCTTCGCCACTGGGCGCCAGGCCGTCCTTGAACAGAGGCTCGCCGTCGAACAGCGTGGCCGGATAAAGGCCAGTGGTAGCACCAGCGTACAGGGGCTTGTCATCGTCGGGACGATTCAGGTCGATGACAAACCGCGAGTACTCCGCCGCTACGACGCTGGCACCCAGCTCACGGGCAAAATCGTACAACCGGGGGATATGCCAGTCGGTATCCGGCAGGCTGCGGGCCTGATCGACCAGCCCATCACGCACCGTGGCAGACAGTTTCAGGCCGGCATGGGGCATGCTGATCAGCAACGGCAGCGTGCCTTGGTGGAAACTCAGTACCTTGTCCATCTCGTCTCGCTCAATTGGAAATCTCGTGACCCATGCGCACGATACGCTTGGGCAAGTCCCCCCCGAGCCAGTAGGCCAGGTCGGCGGGGCGCTCGATCCGCCAGGCGACGAAGTCCGCCGCCTTGCCAGGCTCCAGCGAACCGTGACTGGCACCCAGGCCCAACGCCATGGCGGCATGCAGGGTCACCCCTGCCAGCGCCTCCTCCGGCGTCATGCGAAACAGCGTGCAGCCCATGTTCAACATCAGCCGTAACGACAGCCCAGGCGAGGTGCCGGGGTTGAGGTCGCTGGCCAGGGCGATTCTCACGCCATGACGGCGCAGGGCATCCATCGGCGGCAGTTGGGTTTCACGCAGGAAGTAGAAGGCGCCTGGCAGCAAGACGGCCACCGTGCCGGCCTTGGCCATGGCAATTGCATCGTCTTCGGTCATGAACTCCAGATGATCTGCCGACAACGCCTGATAGCGTGCCGCCAGGCTCGAACCGTGCAGTGACGACAACTGTTCGGCATGCAGCTTGACCGGCAGGCCCAGTTCGCGCGCCTTTATGAACACCCGCTCCACCTGGTCGGGCGAGAACGCCAGGTGTTCACAGAAGGCATCCACGGCGTCCACCAGCCCTTCCTCGGCCAGCGCAGGCAGCATCTCGTCACAGATGTGGGCGATGTAGTCATCGGCCCTGCCGGCATACTCCGGCGGCAGGGCGTGGGCCGCCAGGCAGGTGGCGCGCACGGCCACCGGCAGCTCTTCGGCCAAGCGCCGCGCGACGCGCAGCATCTTGCGTTCGTTGGCCAGGTCCAGGCCGTAGCCGGACTTGATCTCGATCGCCGTCACGCCATCGCGCATCAGCGCCTGGACTCGCTGCCTGGCACTGGCGAACAACGCGTCCTCGCTGGCTGCGCGTGTGGCCCGCACGGTACTGGCGATGCCGCCGCCTTGCGCGGCGATCTCGGCGTAGCTCACGCCTTGCAGGCGCTGCTCGAATTCACCGCTGCGATTGCCGCCAAACACGGCGTGGGTGTGGCAGTCGATCAAGCCTGGAGTGACCCAGGCGCCGTTCAGGTCCACCGTGCGGTCGATCTCTAGCGTCGGCAGTTCGCCACGCGGGCCGATCCATTCGATCAGCCCTGCGCTACTGACAATGGCCGCGTCCTCGATGATCGAGTAGCTGCCTTGGGCCATGGTTGCCGCGTGGCAGTGCTGCCAAAGCGTTCTCATATGGGTACTCCTGTCAGAGGCTTGGCAGCACGCCGGCCGGCAACAGCGCGGTCAATTTGCCTTCAGCCAACAAGGCGCTGGCCACTTCGATGTCCGGCGAGAAGAAGCGGTCGCGGTCATAGTGCGGCACCTCGCGGCGCAGCACCTGGCGCGCCTGCTCCAGTTTCACCGAGGTTTTCAGCCCCTCGCGCAGGTCCAAGCCCTGACAGGCGCCCAGCCATTCGATGGCCAGCACGCCCCGGGTGTTCTCGGCCATTTCCCACAGACGCTTGCCAGCGGCCGGCGCCATGGACACATGGTCTTCCTGGTTGGCCGAGGTCGGCAGGCTGTCGACACTGTGCGGATGGGACAGGGCCTTGTTTTCGCTGGCCAATGCGGCAGCGGTGACCTGGGCGATCATGAACCCTGAGTTCACCCCGCCGTTTTCCACCAGGAACGGCGGTAGCTGGGACATGTGCTTGTCCATCATCAGCGAGATGCGGCGCTCGCTCAGCGCACCGATCTCGGCAATCGCCAGGGCGATGTTGTCCGCGGCCATGGCTACCGGTTCGGCGTGGAAGTTGCCACCGGAAATCACATCGCCCTGCTCGGCGAATACCAATGGGTTGTCGGACACGGCATTGGACTCCACTGCCAGCACCTGCGCTGCCTGACGCAACTGGGTCAGGCAAGCCCCCATGACTTGAGGCTGGCACCGCAGGGAGTACGGGTCCTGGACCTTGCCGCAGTTCTGGTGCGAGCGCGACACTTCGGTCGAGTCGCTCAGCAAATCACGGAAGCAGGCTGCGGTGTCGATCTGTCCAGGCTGGCCGCGCGCCGCATGGATGCGGGCATCGAACGGTGCACGCGAGCCCAGCGCGGCTTCCACGGTCAACCCACCACAGGCGATGGCCGCGGCGAACAGGTCTTCGGCCTGGAACAGCCCGCGCAAGGCGTAGGCGGTGGAGGCCTGGGTGCCGTTGAGCAGCGCCAGACCTTCCTTGGCAGCCAGGGTCAGCGGCTCGAGGCCCGCCACAGCCAGGGCTTGGTTGGCGGGGAGCCATTCACCTTGGTAGCGCGCCTTACCTTCGCCCAGCAAGACCAGCGACATGTGCGCCAGCGGTGCGAGGTCGCCGGAAGCACCGACCGACCCTTTGAGCGGGATGTGCGGGTAGACCTCGGCGTTGACCAAGGCAATCAGCGCATCGATCACCTTGCGCCGGATGCCCGAGAAACCGCGGCTCAGGCTGTTGATCTTCAGCACCATGATCAGCCGCACCATGGCATCGTCCAGTGGCGCGCCGATGCCGGCTGCATGGGACAGCACCAGCGAGCGCTGCAAGTTCTCCAGGTCGTGGCTGGCGATACGGGTCGAGGCGAGCAGACCGAAACCGGTGTTGATGCCGTAGGCAGTGCGGTCTTCGGCGATGATGCGCTCGACACAGGCGACGCTGGCGTCGATCCCAGCGTCAGCACTTGGGTCCAGCGTCAGCCGAACCGGTGCATGGTGGATCCGGCGCAATTGGGCCAAAGTCAGGCTGCCGGGAACGAGGTTGAAAGCTTCCATGTGCTGGCTCCTTGTTATTGTTCAGTTCAGCGCCGACAGCACAGGCTGCGGCAACCGGGGATCTTTGAGCAGGGCTGCGGCACAGGCGATGTCCGGTGCCAGCCAACGATCCTGCAGGTAGGCCGGAACCTGTTTGCGCAGCAGGCGCCAGGCAGCGTCGGTACCGACGCCGAAGCGCTGCTCCTTGAGAAACTCGAAGGCCTGGGCTGCCAGCAGGTACTCGATGGCGAGGATCTGCGTGCAGTTCTCCAGGACTTGGTGCAGCTTCAAGGCGGCATTGGTGCCCAGGCTCAGGTGGTCTTCCTGCAAGCCCGAGGTGACGAAGTTGTCGAGCACCGCCGGTTGCGCCAGCTGACGGTTCTGTGCGCACAGCGAGGCCGCGACGTACTGGGCGATCATCATGCCCGAGTTGACTCCAGGGTCGCTGACCAGGAATGCCGGCAGGCCGCTGACATGCGGGTTCACCAGACGGTCCAGACGACGCTCGGCGATCGAGCCGATCTCGGCCATGGCGATTGCCAGAAGGTCCGCCGCCATGGCCACCGACTGGCCGTGGGGGTTGGCCTGAGAGACCACGCGGAAATCGTCCGGCGTGCCCAGCAGCAACGGGTTGTCGTTGGCACCGTTGAGTTCCGCCTCGATCTGCCGCACCGCGTGGGCCAATTGGTCACGGGCAGCGCCATGCACCTGCGGGATCGAACGAATGCTCAGCGCATCCTGGGTGCGGATACCCTTGCTGGTGGCGATCACTTCGCTGCCTTCGAGCAAGGCGCGCAGATTCGCACCCACCACCTGCATGCCCGCATGAGGTTTGAGGGCGATGATCTCGGGGTCGAAGGCGGCGATCTGACCACGCAACGCTTCGAAACTCATGGCCCCGATCACATCGGCCCATTGCAGCAAGCGGCTGGCATCGTCCACGGCCAAGCTGGCCAAGCCGGTCATGCACGGCGTGCCATTGACCAGGCACAGGCCGTCCTTGGCACCCAGCTGGACAGGCTCCAGCCCTTCGGCACTCAGGGCCTGGGCGGCTTCCACGACCTGCCCGCGATAGCTGACCCTGCCGATACCCAGCAGGCACACACCGACATGGGCCATGTGGGTCAGGTAGCCCACCGAACCCTGGGACGGCACCTGCGGGGTGATGCCGTGGTTGAGCAGTGCAAGCAGCGCTTCGACCACGCCACGCTGCAGGCCGGACTTGCCATGGCTGTAGTTGACGATGGCGGCGCAGATGATCGCCCTGGTCTGCTCATCGGGCAGCGCCGGCCCCACGCCGCAGGCGTGACTGAGCAAGGTGTTGCGCGACAGCGCGCTCAGTTGCTCGCCTTGCAGCGATACGTTGCACAGCGCGCCGAGGCCGGTGTTGACCCCATAGGCACGCTCACCACTGTCGACGATATGCCGCACGATGGCCTGGGCGTTGTCGATACGCGCCCACACCAAAGGTGCCAGCTCAAGGCGCGCGCCATGGCGGGCGACGGCGGCGATGTCCTGCCAGCGCACCAGGGCGCCAGTGATGACGACGGTTTCAGCTTGCGACATGGCGCTCCTCATACCGCAACAGCGCGGCGCTGGACAAAACGGTCGACGTATTCGTCGGCCGGGTTGTGAAGGATCTGGTGCGGCGTACCGACCTGGATCAGGCGGCCATCCTTGAGAATGGCGATGCGGTTGCCAATGCGCACGGCTTCATCCAGGTCATGGGTGATGAACACGATGGTCTTGTGCAGCGTTTTCTGCAGTTCGAGCAATTGGTCCTGCATTTCAGCGCGGATCAGCGGGTCCAGGGCGCTGAACGCCTCGTCCATGAGGATGATGTCGGTGTCCGCCGCCAAGGCCCGGGCCAGGCCGACGCGCTGGCGCATGCCGCCCGACAGCTGGTGCGGATACTTCTTCTCGTAGCCCTTCAGACCGACGGTCTCGATCCACTGCTGAGCGCGCTCTGCGCACAGTTGCTTGCTCTCGCCCCGCACCTTCAGGCCATAGGCGACGTTGTCCAGCACGTTGCGGTGCGGCAACAGGCCAAAACTCTGGAACACCATGCTGATCTTGCGCCGGCGAAACTCGCGCAAGGCTTCCATGTCGTATTTCAGAATGTCCTCGCCATCGACCAGGATCTGCCCACTGGTGGGGTCGATCAGCCGGTTGAAGTGGCGCACCAGGGTCGACTTGCCGGAACCGGACAGGCCCATGATTACGAAGATCTCGCCGCTGCCGATGGACAGCGACAGGTCGTTGACCCCGACCACGCAACCCGTCTGCGCCAGCACCTGCTCCTTGCCCTGCTTGTTGCGGATCAGTTGCAAGGCTTCCTCGGCACGGTCGCCGAAGATCTTGAAGACGTTCTTCACCTCGATCTTGCTGATCGCCTGCGTGCTCATTTGCTCACCTCGTGGCGTGGCCGGCCATAGGCCTGGGTAATGCGGTCGATCACCACCGCGAGAATGACGATCGCCAGACCCGCTTCGAGGCCGCGGCCGACGTTCAGGGTCTGGATACCGACCAGCACGTCTTCGCCCAGCCCCCGGGCGCCGATCATCGAGGCAATCACCACCATCGACAGCGCCATCATGGTGGTCTGGTTGATGCCGGCCATGATGCTGGGCAATGCCAGTGGCAACTGCACGCCGAACAGCTGTTGCCAGCGGTTGGCGCCGAAGGCGTTGATGGCCTCCATCACTTCACCGTCGACCTGACGAATCCCCAGGTCGGTCAGGCGGATCAGGGGCGGCGCGGCGTAGATCACCGTGGCGAAGATCGCCGGCACCTTGCCCAGGCCGAACAGCATCAGCACCGGAATCAGGTACACGAAGCTTGGCATGGTCTGCATGATGTCCAGCAATGGCATCAACACTGCGCGCAAGCGGTTGCTGCGCGCCGACAGGATGCCCAGCGGAATGCCCACCAGCACCGAGATCACGGTGGCGACCAGCATCAGTGCCAACGTCTGCATCAACTTGTCCCAGAGGCCGACAGCGCCGACCAGGAACAACAAGCCGGTGATCACCAAGGTCGGCAGTACACGCCGGGTGGCGTGCCAGGCGATGACCGCCACCACCCCCAGCATCAGCCACCAGGGTGTGGCACGCAGCAGGCCTTCGAGACTGACGATGGCCCAAAGCAGGGTGTCGGAAATGTGCCGGAACACATCGCCGTAGTTGGTCACCAGGGCGTCGACCCAGCCGTTGACCCAGTCGGCGATGGAGAATGTCAGGTTGTCAGGAAACATAGGTTCCACTCATCAGCTGAGGACGCTCAGAGCGCCGCGTTGATCTTCTTGGCGGCATCCGTGCTGACCCAGGACTGCCAAACTTCAGGATGTTCCTTGAGGAACGTCTTGGCCAGTTCTGGCGATTCGATCCGATCCTTGGTCATACGCGCCAGGTTCTGGTTCAGCAGGTCGATCGGCAGATTGACCTTCTCCAGCACCGCGACCAGTTCGGGGGCTTGCTCGTGGAACGCTTTCGACAGGCCGACCTTGATGGTCACGGACTTGTCCACGCCTTCCTTCTCTTGCAGCTTGACCAGGTCGACCTGGCCCATCAGCGGGGTTGGGGTCCAGTAGTAGAAAAGAATCGGCTCGCCGCGCTTGTAGCTCGACAGCACGGCAGCATCCAGTGCCGGGCCAGTACCTGGACGGAAGTTGGTGTAGCTGCTTTCCAGGCCGTACTCCTTGAGCATCTTGGTGTTGTCCAGCTCACAGGTCCAACCGGCAGGGCAGTTGTAGAAGCGGCCTTTGCTCGGCTCCTCCTGGTCCTTGAACACGCTGGAATACTTGGCCAGGTCGGCGACGTTCTTCAGGTCTGGCGCCTTGGCTTCGAGCTTGCGCTTGGCATCGCCCTCGATCACGTAGCGCGGCACGTACCAGCCCTCTTGCGCGCCCACCACAGGGGCGCCGACACCTACCACCTTGCCGGCGGCTTCGGCCTTGTTCCAGACCTCGCTGCGGCCTACCCACTCCTCGGCGAACACCTGGATGTCATTGGTGCCCAGGGCGTTCTCCATGGTGATGGAGTTGCCGGGCAGGCTGTCGGTCTCGCAGCCGTAGCCGTGCTTGAGCACGAACTGCATCACGTCGGTCAGCAGCATGCCGCTTTCCCAGTTCAGCCCGGCGAACTTCACCGGCTTGCCGGATTCACACCAGCCCGCGGCCTGGCTGCTACCGGCAGCACCGAGCAGACCAAGGGCGAACAGCGAGGCGAGCAGGGTCTTGTTGGTTTTCATTGCGTGACGCTCCCAAACTTGAAAGTGGAAATCGGCAGGGCTCGAAAAAGGGGGCCGAGGCCACGTGACGGACCATTGCCGGCAAATCGGCTCCCTCAGGGCTCAACACCGTACCTGTAGGAGCCGGCGTACCGGCCATGGTCTGCACAGCAGCCTCAGGGCCCGTCAGCCAGTGATCATCGGCAGGTTCAGCCCCTGCTCTTTGGCACAATCAATCGCAATCTGATACCCCGCATCGGCATGGCGCATCACGCCAGTGGCCGGGTCGTTGGTCAGTACGCGGGCGATACGCTCGGCGGCTTCGTCGGTACCATCGCAGACAATTACCATGCCCGAATGCTGCGAGAAGCCCATCCCCACGCCGCCACCATGGTGCAGCGACACCCAGGTGGCGCCACTGGCGGTGTTCAGCAGGGCGTTGAGCAGCGGCCAGTCGGACACCGCATCCGAGCCGTCGCGCATGGCTTCGGTTTCGCGGTTGGGGCTCGATACAGAACCCGAGTCCAGATGGTCACGGCCAATCACGATCGGTGCCGACAGTTCGCCGCTGCGTACCATTTCGTTGAACGCCAGGCCCAACTTCGCGCGCAGACCCAGGCCAACCCAGCAAATACGCGCCGGCAGGCCCTGGAAACTGATGCGTTCGCGGGCCATGTCCAGCCAGCGATGCAGGTGGGCATCGTCCGGGATCAGTTCCTTGACCTTGGCGTCGGTCTTGTAGATGTCCTCGGCGTCGCCGGACAGCGCCGCCCAGCGGAACGGGCCGATGCCCCGGCAGAACAGCGGACGGATGTAGGCCGGCACGAAGCCTGGGAAGTCGAAGGCGTTGCTCACACCCTCTTCCTTGGCCATCTGGCGGATGTTGTTGCCATAGTCGAAGGTCGGGATGCCCTGTTTCTGGAAGTCGAGCATGGCCTGGACGTGCACGGCCATGGACTGCTTGGCGGCCTTGACCACAGCGGCGGGCTCGGTCTGGGCGCGATCACGGTACTGCTCCCAGGTCCAACCGGCTGGCAGGTAGCCGTTGAGCGGGTCGTGGGCGCTGGTCTGGTCGGTGACCATGTCCGGACGTACGCCACGCTTGACCAGCTCGGGCAGGATCTCGGCGGCGTTGCCGTGCAGGGCGATGGAGATGGCCTTGCCTTCGGCGGTGTACTTGGCGATGCGCGCCAGGGCATCGTCCAGATCGGTGGCCTGCTCATCCACGTAGCGGGTCTGCAGGCGGAAGTCGATGCGGCTCTGCTGGCATTCGATGTTCAGCGAGCAGGCACCTGCCAAGGTCGCGGCCAGCGGCTGGGCGCCGCCCATGCCGCCAAGGCCGGCGGTCAGTACCCACTTGCCCTTGAGGCTGCCGTTGTAGTGCTGGCGGCCTGCTTCGACGAAGGTTTCATAGGTGCCCTGAACGATGCCCTGGCTGCCGATATAGATCCAACTGCCAGCGGTCATCTGGCCGTACATGGCCAGGCCCTTCGCATCCAGCTCGTTGAAGTGTTCCCAGTTGGCCCAGTGCGGCACCAGGTTGGAGTTAGCGATCAGCACACGCGGGGCGTTGGCGTGGGTCTTGAACACACCGACCGGCTTGCCCGATTGCACCAGCAGGGTTTCGTCGTCATTCAGGTTGGTCAGGCTCTCGACGATCTTGTCGTAGCACGCCCAATTGCGCGCGGCGCGGCCAATACCACCGTATACCACCAACTCCTTGGGGTTCTCCGCCACTTGTGGGTCGAGGTTGTTCATCAGCATGCGCAGCGGCGCTTCGGTCAGCCAGCTTTTGGCGGTCAGCTTGTTGCCACGCGGGGCGCGGATCTCGACGTCACGGAATTTGTTCAAGTTGTTGTCAGTCACGAAAAGTGCTCCTTGAGCGATCTATCCAAACCCGACGTGATCGGCGGGCCAGTGGTGCGTTGGGTCAAACGCGAGAGGGACGGCCTATCCACTTTCGCGCACTTGGCTTTACTTGTACATACAAGCATATGCAATTGAATTGCCAAGTCACTTTTCCCAGCGCGCGACAGCGGCCCCGCGGCTGCTTGAAAGCCACGTCATTCAAGGGTTACGGGATGTGAGAAAAATCTGGGGAGGCGTTGCGGTAGAGGATTCAGGCCAAGGCGGCATTGCGCCACCCTGGGGCATTCGGTAACAAATTGTGCGATCGCAGTGCGTTACCGGGAAACGTCGCTCAGTTCGATGACACAGCACAAGCCAGTGATCGCCAGTTCCATCAGGCGCTCATTACCGCTCAGGTGCAGGCAGTCATAGCGGTCGAGGTTATCCACAGGCTGGCCACCGACACTGACTTGCAGTTGCGCCTGCCCGCTGAACACCAACACAGTGCCGGCAGCACTGAACAGCCGGGTACTGCCGTTGAACCATTGCAGGCGCGCACGGTAACGCTCGGGGGCATAGATGAGGTTGAAATCACGGATCGGCCCACCCAGCAGGTGACAACTCACCTGGCTCTGGCCATCGAAGGCGAACGCATCGAGCGGTAACAATGGCCGTGACGCGACGCCATCGACACTGAGGCGCATGCCGTCACCCTGCAGCACGGTGATGATCCGCTGGTAGCCGGCGAAGCTGGAAAATCCGCCGGATGCTTCAATGTCGGCAATGGAAAGGCGCCAGCCGAAACCGTCCAGGCCATCACCCGCATCGCGCGTGATTTCTTCGGTGAAACCGCCACCGTTCTTCCAAGGCATGCGCGGGTAGTCCCGTGCGCGTAACAACTGCAGCTGGCTCATTTGCTGAAACGTCCTTCCAGGCGATGACGGGAACCGGGGTGAATCAACCGAGCGGCGGTCACGGGCAGACGACCGGACCAAGTACGCCGACGGATCAGCAGGCAAGGCTCGCCACGCTCGATCTGCAGTAATTGGCACTCATCGGGTTCGGCGAGGATGGCCTCGACCACATGCTCGCCTTCTGTCAGTGGCGCAACCTGGGACAGGTAGGCATACGGGGTCTGCCGGGTAAAATCCTGCTTGAGGTAGTCCGGGGCGATGGCAGCGTTGACATAGCGGTCCTCGATTTGCACCGGTACGCCATTCTCGTAGTGCACGATCAGCGAGTGGAACACCCGCTGGCCTTCGCGCATGTCCAGGGCCAGCGCCCGCTCGGAACCGGCCGCCTCTTCGGCAAGGGTGATCACCTGACAGCTATGCTGGTGGCCCCGGGCGGCAATTTCGTCGGCGATATTATGGACTTCGAACAGCGCCGAGCGGGTCTTGGGTTCGGCGACGAAGGTACCTACGCCCTGCATGCGGACCAGCAAGCCCTCTGCGGTCAGCTCGCGCAGGGCGCGGTTGATGGTCATGCGACTGAAGCCCAGTTCGCTGACCAGCTCGCTTTCCGAGGGAACCCGGTGGTGTGGCGGCCAGCTGCCGTTTTCGATCTGCTGGACGATCATCTGCTTGACCCGGGCATACAGCGGCGCCGGCCCTTCGCCCATCTGGGCGACCAGCGTGGAGACAGGAGGTGTCGGCACGGCGTTTGGTCCTTGTGCGAATTGATTGAGCGGTAGCTTGCCGGAGTTTACCCGGCAGGCAAACGGCTGTATATGTATATACAAGCTGAACAATAACAGGATCGCCACATGCCCGCCTACTTCACCGAACGCGCCCTCCTGCCCAACGGTTGGGCTAACGATGTCCGTCTGGAGGTCGCTGTCGATGGCCACCTGACAGACGTGCAAGCCAATGCCAGCGCTGAGGGCGCCGAACGGTTGCACGGGCCGCTGTTGCCGGGCATGCCGAACTTGCACTCCCACGCATTCCAGCGCGCCATGGCAGGCCTGGCCGAGGTGGCCGGCAATCCCAACGACAGCTTCTGGACCTGGCGCGAGCTGATGTACCGGATGGTCGGCAAGATCTCGCCGGAGCAACTGCACGTCATCGCCCGCCAGCTTTACATCGAGATGCTCAAGGCCGGTTATACCTCGGTGGCCGAGTTCCACTATGTCCATCATGACCAGGCAGGAAAGGCCTACGCCGACCCCACCGAGCTGTCCCGGCGCATCAGCGCCGCCGCCACCAGCAGCGGTATCGGCCTGACCTTGCTGCCCGTGCTTTACAGCCATTCAGGCTTCGGCGGCCAGGCCCCCAATGAAGGCCAGCGCCGCTTCATCAACACCACGGAACAGTACCTGGCCCTGCAGGCACAGCTCGCCCCTGTCCTGGCGGCCCAACCCGCGCAGCAGCTCGGCCTGTGCTTCCACTCCTTGCGTGCGGTTACCCCTGGGCAGATCGACCAGGTGCTGGCAGCGACCAATCAGCAGTGCCCGGTTCACATCCACATCGCCGAACAGCAGAAAGAAGTGGATGACTGCCTGGCGTGGAGCGGCCTGCGCCCACTGCAGTGGCTGTACGAGCACGTAAGCGTCGACCCGCGCTGGTGCCTGGTACATGCCACCCACGCCATTGCCGATGAAGTGGCGGCCATGGCCCGCAGCGGTGCCGTCGCAGGCCTGTGCCTGACCACCGAAGCCAACCTGGGTGATGGCATCTTCCCGGCGGTGGATTACCTGGCTGAAGGTGGACGACTGGGCATCGGCTCGGACAGCCATGTCTCGCTGAGCGTAGTGGAAGAACTGCGCTGGCTGGAATATGGACAGCGCCTGCGGGACCAGCGGCGCAACCGTCTGCATGGTGAACGCCAGCCGATGGTGGGACGTACGCTGTATGACGCAGCGCTAAGCGGCGGGGCCCAGGCGCTGGGCCAGACCATCGGCACCCTGGAACGGGGCAAACGGGCCGACTGGCTCGTGCTCGACGGGCAGGACCCGTACATCGCCACTGCCGATGGCGACGCCATTCTGAACCGCTGGCTGTTTGCCGGTGGAGATCGTCAGGTACGGGATGTAATGGTCAATGGTCAGTGGGTAGTGCGTCAGGGGCGACATGCCCAGGAAGAGGAAAGCGCGCGGGCGTTCGCACAGGTGTTGCGGCAGCTGTTGGGATGACGTGTCGAGAAATGGCCCTTTCGCCGGCAAGCCGGCTCCTACGAGGAGCTGGATGCCGGCGAGGAGGCTGGCATCAATGCATCTGCACGATCTGCTTGTCGGCCGTGCGCCAGATCAAGCGACTGGTGTCATAACCCTGCTGCCGGGCTTTGGACAACAGGTTCTCGCGCTCCCAGGCCGGCAAGGTCGGCGTGCGCGAAAGAATCCACAGGTACTTGCGGTCCGGGCTGCCGACGATTGCCGTGCGGTAACGGTCATCCACGTACAGGATCCAGTACTCGCCCTTGGTCAGACCCGGTACCAGGCGGGTGAACCAGTTATCGAATTCCACCCATAACTTGTCGGTATGGCCAGGCTCCTGAATGTTGGCATGCCCCTCGGCGCGCAACCACTCGTCGCCCATTGTCCGGCACCGGTTGAGCACGCCATACGAGCCATCCTGCTTGAGGTTGTAATGGGCCTCTGACTGGGCACATTCGCTCTGGTAAGGCATTGGCAGTCGGGCCAGCTCGTACCACTTGCCTTGGTAACGCTTGAGGTCGACGTTGCCTGCGGTCTTTGGTGCCAGCGGGTCGTTGGCCGACGTGGCGCACCCCCCCAGCAGCATCACCAGGCACAGACCCAGCAGCAGGTGCAGACGCTTCATTTGAGACCCTGCCCTGAGTACATCAGAACCCTGTCAGCTGCGTACTGCACGCTGATGAAGCTCTTTTCGTCCCCCCAGGTGCAGCTGCTCATGCCCAGTGCGCCAGAGCACTCGGTGGGCGTGCCGAGCAGTTGCTCGACCTCGGCCTTGTTCATACCGGCCTTGAGCTTGGAATAGTTTTCCTGATTGATCTTGCTGCACGCAGTCAGGACGACGCACAAGGACAACAGGGCGAGGGAACGCAACGACATGAAGGGACACTCCTGGACAAGTAGGTGCAGGCGAGTGGCCTGCAGTGTCCTTCGACGGGAAAAACCCTCCCTGGTTCCCTGGATGCCACCCTTTACACATGCACCGTCGGTCGGCTGGCGCTGCGCAAACGATTAAGGTTTCCTTGCGCCAGGTCGACACAGCGAGCGGCGCTGTGGCGGATTGCCACACCCTCTCCCTCCGACTTGCCTTGCGCAGACCGTATTCATGACCAAGAACCTGAAGTTCAGCCACAAGATTCTGCTGGCCGCCGCCCTCGTGGTAGCGGTCGCCTTCACCTGTTTCGTCCTGTTCAACGACTACCGACAACGTCAGTCGCTGCGCAGCGATACGCAAGCTACCCTGAGGGACCTGGGCAATCTGACGGCGGGCAACATCCACAACTGGCTCGACAGCCGCATCCAACTGCTCGACTCGCTGGCCCAGCAAGTCGCGCTGGACGGCCCTGGCAAGGCCAGCCTCGACCGCAGCCTGTCGCTGCCGGTGTATGGCAGCAACTTCCAACTCACCTACTTCGGCGGCCAGGATGGCAGCATGCAGTCGGTACCGGTCGGCAACCGCGCCGCCGACTACGACCCTCGTGCAAGAGGCTGGTACAAGGCCGCCAGCGCCGCCAACCGGACCATCGTCACCGAACCCTACATCTCGGCATCCGCCGGTAAGCTGGTGATCACCCTGGCCACGCCGGTGCAACAGGCTGGCAAGCTGATTGGCGTCAGCGGCGTAGACACCGACCTGCAGACCATCAGCAACCTGATCAACACCCTGGACTTCGATGGCCGCGGGCATGCATTTATCGTCAACGGCGAAGGCAAGATCCTGATCCACCCCAAGGCCGAACTTGCGCTCAAGACCTTGGCCGACGTCTATCCAGGCACTCCGCCGCGCACCACCAGCGGCCTGCAGGAGGTCGAGCTGGACGGGCGCAAGCAGTTCATCAGCTTCACCCATGTCGACGGCGTACCCTCTGCTGATTGGTACGTGGCACTGGTCCTCGACCAAGACGCGGCCTTCGCCATGCTGGGCGAGCTACGCACCTCGGCCATCGTCGCGACCCTGATTGCGGTGGTGGTGATCATTGGCCTGCTGAGCCTGCTGATACGCGTGCTGATGGAGCCACTGCACTTGATGGGACGCGCGATGCATGACATCGCCGAAGGTGAAGGTGACCTGACCCGCCGCCTGACCATTCATGCTCAGGACGAATTCGGCAGCCTCGGCAAATCGTTCAACCGCTTCGTCGAGCGAATCCACGAGTCCATCCGCGAAGTCGCCTCGGCCACTGGCCAGGTCAATGCGGTAGCGGCACAGGTGGTGTCGGCCTCCAATGCCTCGATCGACAATGCCGACCAGCAGTCCAGCCGCACCAGCAGCGTGGCCGCGGCCATCAACCAGCTGGGTGCCGCGGCCCAGGAAATCGCCCAGAACGCGGCGCTGGCCTCGCAGCATTCCAGCGAAGCACGAGGCCTGGCCGAGGATGGCCACCAGGTGGTTGGTCGCACGATAGAGGTGATGAACCAGCTGTCGGCGCGCATCAGCGACTCCTGCGGCAACATCGAAACGCTGAACGCACACACCGCGAACATCGGCCAGATTCTCGATGTGATCAGCGGTATTTCCCAGCAGACCAACCTGCTGGCGCTCAACGCCGCGATCGAAGCTGCTCGCGCGGGCGAGGCCGGACGTGGTTTTGCCGTGGTGGCCGATGAGGTACGCAACCTGGCCCATCGCACCCAGGAATCGGCACAGCAGGTACAGCGCCTGATCGAAGAGCTGCAGGCCGGCGCGCAGGTGGCGGTCAGCACCATGAACCAGAGCCGACAGCACAGCGACCACAGCGTTGGCATCGCCAATCAGGCGGGTGAACGGTTGAGCAGCGTGACCCAGCGCATTGGGGAAATCGATGGCATGAACCAGTCGGTCGCGACCGCTACCGAAGAACAGACTGCCGTGGTGGAGTCGATCAACGTCGACATTACCGAGATCAATGCATTGAATCAGGAAGGCGTGCAAAACCTGCAGAGCACCTTGCGTGCCTGCACCGACCTCGAACACCAGGTGGAGCGGTTGAAACAGCTGGTGGGGAGTTTCCGGATCTGAGATGGCGGGCCGCATCGCCGGCAAACCGGCTCCTACGCGTCTTGTGGGAGCCGGCGCACGGCGCTAGAACCTGGACCCAGGCTCCAGCAGAAAGTCCATCTCTTCACTGGTGCTCGGCCGCCCCAGCACCAGGTTGCGATGCGGGAAACGCCCGAACCGGGCAATTACCCGCTGGTGCTTTTCGGCATAGTCGAGGAACCCTTCGAACAACCGGCGGTTCGCCTCCGGCTGTTCATCGAGCAGGATCTGGTAACGCTCGACGCACAGGTTCTGCCAGTCCAGCACCTCGGCATGCTCCAGCACCAGCAGCACGAACACCCGCTGAATAGGCAGCAGCTGGTAATCCCAGTCCTTCTGCAGCCCCTGCATGGCAACCACCTGGGCACGCCGGTCGCCGTCGAAGGCGCGCGGCGTGTCGCGGTAGATCATGCGCGGCAGTTGGTCCAGCAGGATCAGCAGGGCCAGCCAGCCTTGCGGGCTTTGCTGCCATTCATCGAGGCCGCCGGCCAAGGCCTGCTCGACGAGCTCGCCGAACAGCGCCTGAGCCTCGCCGTCGTGGTGTTTGCCGAACCACAACGTGCTCTTCTCGTCAGCCACGGCCTGGGGACTGGTGCCCCAACCGAACCACCACTCCAGCAACGGCTGCCAAGGTGCGAGCATGTCTTACTCCTTGTGGTAAGCGGTAACGCGCTCGACCTCTTCCTTCGAGCCCAGGATGACCGACACGCGCTGGTGCAGGCTTTCTGGCTGGATATCGAGGATGCGATCGTAACCGTTGGTGGAAGCGCCACCCGCCTGCTCGATGATGAAGGACATCGGGTTGGCTTCGTACATCAGGCGCAGCTTGCCCGGCTTGCTCGGCTCGCGCGCGTCGCGCGGGTACATGAACAGGCCACCACGGGTCAGGATGCGGTGTACGTCGGCCACCATCGAGGCGATCCAGCGCATGTTGTAGTTCTTGTTCAGCGGGCCGGTCTCGCCAGCCAGCAGTTCGCCCACGTAGCGCTGAACCGGGGCTTCCCAGTGACGCTGGTTGGACATGTTGATGGCGAACTCGGCGGTGCTTTCCGGTACGCGAATGTTTTCGTGGGTCAGGACGAAGCTGCCCAGCTCGCGGTCCAGGGTGAAGCCCTTGACGCCATTGCCCAGGGTCAGGATCAGCATGGTCTGCGGGCCATAGATGGCATAACCGGCGGCGACCTGCTGGGTACCTGGCTGCAGGAAGGCTTTTTCGTTCAGGGTTTCGTTCTGGCTCAGGTACTCGTTCGGGCAGCGCAGTACCGAGAAGATGGTGCCGACCGAGACGTTGACGTCGATGTTGGACGAGCCATCCAGCGGGTCGAAGACCAGCAGGTAAGCACCCTTGGGGTATTTGCCCGGGATCTGGTAGGCGTTGTCCATTTCCTCGGAGGCCATGCCGGCCAGGTGACCGCCCCACTCGTTGGCTTCGAGCAGGATCTCGTTGGAGATGACGTCCAGTTTCTTCTGTACTTCGCCCTGCACGTTTTCAGTGCCCATGCTACCCAGCACGCCACCCAGGGCGCCCTTGGACACGTTGTGGCTGATTTCCTTGCACGCACGCGCCACCACTTCGATCAGGAAGCGCAGATCGGCAGGGGTATTGTTGCTGCGGGTCTGCTCAATCAGATAGCGACTCAGGGTAACGCGGGACATGTATGGCTCCGAAAGGATAGGGGGAGAAAACCCCCGCAGTTTACAGGGAGTGTTCAATGCTAGCGAGCAAAGAGACTCATCTTGCTGCCTTGAGTTCAGCCACCGCCCTGCCAATGGTCGGGGCCGGTCGCCGGCAAGCCGTCTCCCGCGCGAGCTTACGGCAGGTGCCGAATAGCCGGCGATGGGCCGCGTCGCGGCCCCTTTGTATCAATCCAGCGCCTTCCAGATTTCGGTGGCGTACTCGCGTATGGTCCGGTCAGACGAGAACCAGCCCATTCGCGCCGTATTCAGTACCGCCATGCGCCACCATTCCTCCGGCTTGTGCCACAACTCCTCCACCCGTCGCTGGGCATCCCAATAGGCGTCGAAGTCGGCGCATACCAGAAACCGGTCATGGGCCACCAGGCCATCGATCAGCCCAGCGTAGCGCGAGGGGTCGTCTGGCGAGAACACCCCGCTGCGGATTGCTTGCAATACGTCGCTCAGGCGCGTGGAGGCGGCAATGGCGGCACCGGCACCGAAGTCCCCGGCACGGCGCCGCGTCTCCACCTGCTGGGCGGTCAGGCCGAAGATGAACATGTTGTCGGCACCGACCTGCTCGCACATCTCCACGTTGGCGCCGTCCAGGGTCCCGATGGTCAGTGCGCCGTTGAGGCCGAACTTCATGTTGCTGGTGCCCGACGCCTCGTACCCGGCTGTGGAGATCTGCTCGGAAAGGTCTGCCGCCGGGATAATGCTTTCGGCCAGGCTGACGTTGTAGTTGGGCAGGAACACCACCTTGAGCAGCCCGCGCACGGTCGGGTCGTTGTTGACCACACGGGCGATGTCATTGGCCAGCTTTATGATCAGCTTGGCCTGGTGATAGCTGGCTGCCGCCTTGCCGGCGAAGATCTTCACCCGTGGCACCCACGCGGTACCGGGCTCGGCGCGCATCGCCTGGTACAACGCCACGGTGTGCAGCAGGTTGAGCAATTGCCGCTTGTACTCGTGGATACGCTTCACCTGCACGTCGAACAGCGCCTCGGGATTGACCGTCACCCCCAGGCGGTCCTGGATGATGCTGGCCAGCGCACGCTTGCTGTGCAGGCGCTGGGCGGCGAACTGTTTGCGGAAACTGCCTTTGTCCGCGAAAGGCACCAGATTGGCCAGGCGCCCTTCCGGGTCATCCAACAGCTCTGGCCCCAGCGCCTCGACCAGCATCGCGGTCAGCGGCGGGTTGGACTGATACAGCCAGCGGCGGAAGGTGATGCCATTGGTCTTGTTGTTGATTCGATGCGGGTAGAGCTTGTGCAGCTCAGCGAACACGGTGCTTTTCATCAGCTTGCTGTGCAGCGCCGAAACACCGTTGACGCTGTGCGAACCGAGGAACGCCAGGTTGCCCATGCGCACACGGCGGCCATTGTCCTCCTCGATCAGCGAGACCGCGCGCAGCACGTCGAAATCGTGCAGGCCTTTGGCGCGCAAGGCGTCGATATGGTAGGCGTTGATCAGATAGATGATCTGCATGTGCCGTGGCAGCATGCGCTCCATCAGGGCCACAGGCCAGGTTTCCAGTGCCTCGGGCAACAACGTGTGATTGGTGTAGGCCAGCGTGCCGACGGTCAGCTCCCAGGCCTTGTCCCAAGGCACTTCATGCTGGTCGACCAACAGCCGCATCAACTCGGCCACGGCAATCGAGGGGTGGGTATCGTTGAGCTGGATGGCGGCCGCATCAGGCAGGTTGAGGAAGTCCTTGTGCATGTTCAGGTGGCGGCGCAGCAAATCCTGCAGCGAGGCGGACACGAAGAAGTATTCCTGACGCAGCCGCAGTTCCTGGCCGGCCTCGGTGCTGTCCGCGGGGTACAGTACCCGCGAAATGCTCTCGGCCCTTGCCACTTCGGCCACCGCGCCCAGGTGGTCGCCCGCATTGAAGCGCTCCAAATGCAGCTCTTCCAGCGCCCGGGCACGCCATAGCCGCAAGGTATTGACGCTGGCGCCACGCCAGCCGACTACCGGCGTATCGTAGGCCACCGCCCGCACCGTTTCGCCCGGCCACCATACCTGGCGCTGCTGGCCATTGGCATCGTGTACCGTCTCGACGCTGCCACCGAAGCTGATCGGGTAGATGACCTCTGCCCGCTCGAACTCCCAGGGGTTGCCGAAATCCAGCCAGTTCTCGGTCTGTTCCTGCTGCCAGCCATCGACCACCGCCTGACGGAACAGGCCATGCTCGTAGCGAATGCCATAGCCATGGGCCGCGATGCCCAGGGTCGACATGCTCTCCATGAAGCACGCCGCCAACCGGCCCAGGCCACCGTTGCCCAGCGCTGCATCCGGCTCCAGCAGGCGAATCCGCTCCAGGTCCACGTCCAGCCCTTCCAAGGCTTCACGGGCAATGTCCAGCAGGCCCAGATTGCTCAGGCTGTCATACAGCAGCCGACCGATGAGGAACTCCAGGGAAAGGTAATAGACCCGTTTCTGACTGCGTCTATAGGCGCGACGGGTGTGATCCATCCAGTGTTCGACCATGTGGTCGCGGGCAGCCAGGGCGATGGCTTCGAACCAGTCATGGTCGAAAGCGTGCTCTGGGTCCTTGCCGACCGCATAGGTCAGTTTGGCCAGTACAGCGGCACGGAACTCGGCCACCTCGGCGTCACGTGCTTTGGGTTCCTGGGACATGCGGCATCCTCGGGCAAGTTGACGAAAGCGGAGGGAGAGTGTTGAGACTAGACCCTTCGACAAGGAGTGACAGCACCTGTTCGCAGTTTTCATGCCCGCTTTACGATTCCGGCAAAAGGTTGTTCACAATTTGAACAACTCCGGTATGATCGCGCGCCCCAAGACCGTGATTCACCTCTTAAAAAACGATGAAAACGACCCTGATTGCCGCGGCCGAAGTAGACCGCCTGGAAACCTGGCAGCGCTATGCCAGCCACATGTGCGGGGGCTGCCATTCGACCTGCTGCACCCTGCCGGTTGAAGTGAAGATCAAAGACTTGATCCGCATCGGCGTGGTAGACGAGTTCGAGAAGGACGAGCCGCCGAAGAACATCGCCAAACGCCTGCAGAAAGACGGCATCATCGAGCGTTTCAACCAGAAGTCAGGCATTTTCACCCTGACGCGGATGAGCAACGACGATTGCCTCTATCTGGATCGCAAGAGCCGGCTGTGCACCATTTATGACAAGCGACCGGATACCTGCCGGAACCATCCGAAGGTCGGGCCTCGCCCGGGGTACTGCGCCTACAAGCCCAAGGCCACAACCCGCTGATCGCCTGCCTGCCCTGTTCTCTCAGGAACAGCAGGCAAACAAAAACGCCCCCGGCCTTTCGACCGGGGGCGTTTTCGTTTCAACTCAAGCTAGACGATCAAGCCTTGGCTTTCTTGGCAGCGCGGGTACGCTCGCCTTCGTCCAGGATCTTCTTGCGCAGACGGATCGACTTCGGCGTGACTTCGCACAGCTCGTCGTCCTGGATGAATTCCAGGGCCTGTTCCAGCGTGTGGCGAACCGGCGGAACCAAGGCGATGACTTCGTCCTTGCCCGAAGCACGCATGTTGTCGAGCTTCTTGCCTTTGGTCGGGTTGACGCCCAGGTCGTTGTCACGGCTGTTCAGACCGATGATCTGACCGTTGTAGATATCCTGGCCGTGCTCGATGAACAGCTTGCCACGAGCCTGCAGGGTTTCCAGCGAGTAGGTCAGGGCCTTGCCGGTCTCGATCGAAACCAGAACACCGTTCAGACGGCCGGACATCTGGCCAGGCTTCATGGTGTCATAGCGATCGAAGATCGAGGTCAGGATGCCTGCACCGTTGGTCAGGGTCAGGAACTGGTTACGGAAACCGATCAGACCGCGAGCTGGGACGTTGTACTCCAGACGAACACGGCCTTTGCCATCCGGCGCCATATTGGTCAGGTCGCCCTTACGCAGGCCCATTTCTTCCATGACCTTGCCCTGGGATTCTTCAGGGATGTCGATGGTGACGTTCTCGTACGGTTCCTGCTTGACGCCGTTCACCTCACGGATGATCACTTCAGGACGGCCTACAGCCATCTCGAAGCCTTCACGGCGCATGGTTTCGATCAGTACCGACAGGTGCAGCTCACCACGGCCGGAAACCTTGAACTTGTCAGCCGAGTCGCCTTCTTCGACGCGCAGGGCAACGTTGTACAGCAGTTCTTTGTCCAGACGTTCTTTGATGTTACGGCTGGTGACGAACTTGCCTTCCTTGCCGCAGAACGGCGAGTCGTTGACCTGGAAGGTCATCGAAACGGTCGGCTCGTCGACAGTCAGCGGCTTCATCGCCTCGACGTGGTTCATGTCGCACAGGGTGTCGGAGATGAACAGCTCGTCGAAACCGCTGATGCAGACGATGTCGCCAGCGGTAGCTTCTTCGACGTCGACACGGTGCAGGCCGTGGTGGCCCATCAGCTTGAGAATACGGCCGTTGCGCTTCTTGCCTTCGGTGTCGATGGCGACGACCGGAGTGTTCGGCTTGACGCGGCCACGGGCGATACGGCCTACGCCGATAACACCCAGGAAGCTGTTGTAGTCCAGCGCGGAGATCTGCATCTGGAACGGGCCGTCGACGTCAACGGTCGGAGCCGGAACGTGGTCGACGATGGCCTGGTACAGCGGGGTCATGTCTTCGGCCATGTTGGTGTGGTCCAGACCGGCGATGCCGTTCAGGGCCGAGGCGTAGACAACCTGGAAGTCCAGCTGGTCGTCGGTGGCGCCGAGGTTGTCGAACAGGTCGAAGATCTGGTCCAGTACCCAGTCAGGACGCGCGCCCGGACGGTCGACCTTGTTGATCACGACGATCGGCTTGAGGCCAGCTTCGAAGGCCTTCTTGGTCACGAAGCGGGTTTGCGGCATCGGGCCGTCCTGGGCATCGACCAGCAGCAGCACCGAGTCGACCATCGACATGACACGCTCAACCTCGCCACCGAAGTCGGCGTGGCCGGGGGTGTCGACGATGTTGATGCGGTAGTCGTTCCAACGGATGGCGGTGTTTTTCGCCAGGATGGTGATACCGCGCTCTTTTTCCTGGTCGTTGGAGTCCATGACGCGCTCGTCGTTGAGCTCGTTACGCTCCAGGGTGCCGGACTGGCGCAGGAGTTTGTCGACCAGGGTGGTTTTACCATGGTCAACGTGGGCGATGATGGCGATGTTACGCAGATTTTCGATCACAACTGTATCTCGATCAGAGGATTCGGGTTGCCGCCCAGTCTAGGCGGCCAATATGTAAGGCATAAGGCTCAGCGGGGCCGGCTGTCGGGAGGGCGATGGCGGATACTGCCGCCATACAGCCCTGGCGTCTTATGTCGGACGATAAACACGCACATTGGCATGTCCCTCACTGAGCAGATGGTGTGCGTGCAGACGGCTCATCACACCCTTGTCGCAATACAGCAGGTACTGGCGGTTGGCATCCAGGTGCTTGAACTTGCTGTTGATCGCATAGAACGGCATGGCCTGGACTTCGATACCGTCGATGACCAGAGGTTCGTCTTCCTGGGCATCGGGGTGGCGGATGTCGATGACGATCTGACCAGGCAAGGCCTGCGCCACTTCCTCGATTTCGACGTCCTTGCCCAGCTCGTCGATCACATGGTCGATGGAGATGAACTTGGCGCGCTCCAGGGCGCGCTCGAGCACAGCCATGTCGAACTGCTTCTCTTCATGCTCCATGCGGTGACGCTTGGCATGGGTAGTAGGGTTCACCGAGATCACGCCACAGTACTCGGGCATGTGCTTGGCGAACTCGGCGGTGCCGATCTGGGAGGCCGTGTCGATGATGTCCTGCTTGTGGCTGGCCAGCAGCGGACGCAGTACCAGCTTGTCGGTAGCCGAATCGATGATCGACAGGTTCGGCAGGGTCTGGCTGGAAACCTGGGAAATCGCCTCGCCGGTGACCAGCGCATCGATTTCCAGACGCTCGGCCATGCGCGCGGCACCGCGCAGCATCATGCGCTTGAGGGTCACGCCCATGTAGCTGTTGTCGACCTTGTTCAGAATCTCGCCGACCACTTCCTCGAACGGCACACTGATGAACAGCACGCGCTGGCTGCTGCCGAACTTCTTCCACAAGTAATGGGCCACTTCCATCACGCCCAGCTCGTGGGCACGGCCGCCCAGGTTGAAGAAGCAGAAGTGGGTCATCAGGCCGCGGCGCATCATCTGATAGGCCGCCACGGTGGAGTCGAAGCCACCGGACATCAGCACCAGGGTCTGCTCAAGGGCACCCAGCGGGTAGCCGCCGATGCCGTTGTGCTGGTTGTGAATGACGTACAGGCGCTGATCGCGGATTTCGATGCGCACCAGCACTTCCGGGTTCTTCAGGTCGATGCCGACGGCGCCGCACTGCTGACGCAACTGGCTGCCGACGTAGCGGTCAACGTCCATCGAGGTGAAATCGTGATGGCCGCCGCGCTTGCAGCGCACGGCGAAACGCTTGCCGGCCAGCAGGTGGCCGAAGTGCTGCTTGCACTTGGCGACGATATCGTCGAAGTCGCCCAGCGGGTATTCTTCGACCTGCAGGAAATGGGTGATACCCGGCGTGCAGGTGAGGCGCTCGATCATTTCGCGCTGGACTTTCTCGTCCTCGATGCGGGTGACCACTTCGAGATTGTCCCAGACACCATCGACCGCGAGCTCAGGGTCCAGGTCCTTGAGCACGACACGGATATTCTTGCCGAGCTGACGGATGAAACGCTTGCGCACCGGCCGGCTCTTGATGGTGATCTCTGGGAAGACTTTGACGATAAGTTTCATTGGTTAACAGCGCGCGCAGGGCCTGCCGAAAATGAGGGGCGCGAATTATAGCGGATATTGCTCAGGTTTTGACCAACTTTTGGTCAGAGCGTTTGGGAGGGGATGCCGGGGGCGGGTTTTCCGCTGCCTGTGAGATCGAATGCCGCCCGCGCGACGCATCGCGAGCAAGGCTCGCTCCTACATTTGTTTCTGGCCTATGAGGTCTGTGGGATCTACGCGCGAACGCCTTGGTGCCCGGCACGATATCGCGGCGTACACACAAGGCGGTCGCGCGCGCCTGTCATTGACGTTAGTGGCCAGGAACAAATGTAGGAGCGAGCCTTGCTCGCGATGCGCCGCGCGGGCGGTGCGACCTCAGGCGCACCACAAAAACCACGACACGCACATATTTGGTGCATGAGCACCAGAAAGCGCCCTCAAAAGATGCACTTTTGTACGCCAGACGCCGGCCAGATGCCCGTAAACGCCCCCTTTTATCCCGCCCTCGCCATTTTTGGGCACTGGCATGCAATTTGCTCTCTTGTGAGGCAGGTAAGCTTGGCCGACTATGCGCGCCCGGCGACACCCTTTTTCCAGGGCAGCGGCTAAGCGCCCTAGACCATCCGGAGGACAACATGTCGAAGTCGGTTCAACTCATCAAAGATCATGACGTCAAGTGGATTGATCTGCGTTTCACGGACACCAAAGGCAAGCAGCACCACGTCACCATGCCCGCTCGCGACGCGCTGGATGACGACTTCTTCGAAGCTGGCAAGATGTTCGACGGCTCGTCGATCGAAGGCTGGAAAGGCATCGAAGCTTCCGACATGATCCTGCTGCCGGACGACTCCTCCGCCGTCCTGGACCCGTTCACCGAAGAGCCGACCCTGATCCTGGTCTGCGACGTGATCGAGCCGTCCACCATGCAAGGCTACGACCGCGACCCACGCGCCATCGCCAAGCGTGCCGAAGAATTCCTGAAGTCGACCGGTATCGGTGACACCGTACTGGTAGGCCCGGAGCCTGAGTTCTTCATCTTCGACCAGGTGAAGTTCAAGTCCGACATCTCGGGCTCGATGTTCAAGATCTACTCCGAGCAAGGCTCCTGGATGACCGATCAGGACGTCGAAGGCGGCAACAAGGGCCACCGCCCTGCCGTGAAAGGCGGCTACTTCCCGGTTCCGCCGTGCGACCACGACCACGAAATCCGTACCGCCATGTGCAACGCCATGGAAGAAATGGGCCTGGTCGTCGAAGTTCACCACCACGAAGTGGCCACTGCCGGCCAGAACGAAATCGGTGTGCGCTTCAACACCCTGGTCACCAAGGCTGACGAAGTTCAGACCCTGAAGTACTGCGTGCACAACGTTGCCGATGCCTACGGCAAGACCGCTACCTTCATGCCGAAGCCGCTGTACGGCGACAACGGCTCGGGCATGCACGTTCACATGTCGATCTCCAAAGACGGCAAGAACACCTTCTCGGGCGAAGGCTATGCCGGCCTGTCCGACACCGCCCTGTACTTCATCGGCGGTATCATCAAGCACGGTAAGGCCCTGAACGGCTTCACCAACCCGGCGACCAACTCCTACAAGCGTCTGGTACCTGGCTTCGAAGCGCCGGTCATGCTGGCCTACTCGGCCCGTAACCGTTCGGCCTCGATCCGTATCCCTTACGTTTCCAGCCCGAAAGCCCGCCGTATCGAAGCGCGCTTCCCGGACCCAGCTGCCAACCCGTACCTGTGCTTCGCCGCCCTGCTGATGGCTGGTCTGGATGGTATCCAGAACAAGATCCACCCAGGCGATGCAGCCGACAAGAACCTGTACGACCTGCCGCCTGAAGAGGCCAAGGAAATCCCGCAGGTTTGCGGCAGCCTGAAGGAAGCTCTGGAAGAGCTGGACAAGGGCCGTGCGTTCCTGACCAAGGGCGGCGTGTTCTCCGACGACTTCATCGATGCCTACATCGAGCTGAAATCGGAAGAAGAGATCAAGGTCCGTACCTTCGTTCACCCGCTGGAATACGACCTGTACTACAGCGTTTGATGACATCGGCGCGCTGCGCTGATTGAATCACCAGAAACGGCCTTCATACGAAGGCCGTTTTTGTTTACGCACAGACCTATCAGCAGCTTCCTACAAGTGAAAGCCCGCAGACTGGCCACACTCAGGTCTCCACGAAAAGGAGATCAACATGCGCCTTATCCCCGCCATGATGTGCTTGGCCTTGGCCCTTAACGGCTGCCGCGCAACCCCGCCCACCCAGCCCGAATTCGACCCGTTGCTCACCGCCATCGAACACCGCCTGGACCTTGCTGTTTCGGTCGCGACGCACAAATGGAAACTCACGCTACCGGTCCAAGCCCCTGAACGCGAGCAGCAAGTCCTGGCCAAGGTCTGCCAGGATGCGCCCGACTACGACCTCGATCCACCTCGCGCAGCGGCATTCTTCAGCGACCAGATCGAAGCCAACAAGCTCGTTCAATACACGCTGATCGATCGTTGGAATGCCCTGGGCAGTCAGCCCACCAGCACATCCCGCGATCTCGTGCACGAACTTCGCCCACGGCTGGACACGCTTCAAGCGACTTTGCTGGACGAGCTCCGCCGTTTTGACCTGCTCGACATGCGTGACTGCCCGAAAAAGCTGGCTAGCGCACTGCAACAACGCACCAATGATCCGCTACGGCACATAGCGCTGGTCCGAGCCACGGCGCAGCTGTGCGTGAAGTCCTGACCATCGCTATGCTCTATATTGGTGCGCAACAATGATCGACGCCCCACGCTGCAGCCCAAAAAAGGTCACTTGAAACGTTAAACCACCGCTTTTTGATCCGAATAAGCGCAATTTCGGGACTTTGTCACGAAATACCGCTTCTTTTCGGAGCTTTGGTTTGTTTCTTGCATTTTCCTGGCATCAGCGGATCCATAGCGCCCCCATCCCTGGCACGGCCAAGGATACGCCAGCGCAAAAAGAGGTCACCGACGCCTTATGACCATCAGCGATGCACAGCACCGTCTGCTTCTGGACAACCTGACCACGGCCACGCTCCTGCTCAATTCGGAGCTGCGTCTGGAGTACATGAACCCGGCTGCCGAAATGCTTCTGGCAGTCAGCGGTCAGCGCAGCCACGGGCAGTTCATCAGCGAGCTGTTCACCGAATCGACCGAAGCGCTCAATTCGCTGCGCCAGGCGGTGGAACAGGCACACCCGTTCACCAAGCGCGAGGCGCAACTGACGTCGCTGACCGGCCAGACCATCACCGTCGATTATGCCGTCACGCCAATCCTGCACCTGGGCAATACCTTGCTGCTGCTGGAGGTGCACCCGCGTGACCGACTGCTGCGCATCACCAAGGAAGAAGCTCAGCTGAGCAAGCAGGAAACCACCAAGATGCTGGTGCGCGGCCTGGCCCATGAAATCAAGAACCCCCTTGGCGGCATTCGCGGCGCGGCGCAGTTGCTATCGCGCGAACTGCCCGATGACGGACTGCGCGACTACACCAACGTAATCATCGAAGAGGCCGATCGCCTGCGTAATCTGGTCGACCGGATGCTCGGCTCGAACAAGCTGCCGTCATTGGCCATGACCAACATCCATGAGGTGCTGGAGCGGGTCTGCAGCTTGGTGGAGGCCGAAAGCCAGGGTTGCATCACTTTGGTGCGTGACTACGACCCTAGCCTGCCAGACGTACTGATCGACCGCGAGCAGATGATCCAGGCGGTGCTCAACATCGTGCGCAACGCCATGCAGGCGATCAGCTCGCAGAACGAACTGCGCCTTGGCCGCATCACCCTGCGCAGCCGTGCGGTGCGTCAGTTCACCATCGGCCATGTGCGCCACCGCCTGGTCGCCCGGGTCGAGATCATCGACAACGGCCCAGGCATTCCGGCGGAACTGCAGGACACCCTCTTCTATCCCATGGTCAGTGGACGCCCGGACGGTACCGGGCTGGGCCTGGCCATCACCCAGAACATCATCAGCCAGCACCAGGGCCTGATCGAGTGCGAAAGCCATGCCGGCCATACCGCTTTCTCGATCTTCCTGCCCCTGGAACAAGGAGCCACTGCCTCATGAGCCGAAGTGAAACCGTATGGATCGTCGACGATGATCGTTCCATTCGCTGGGTCCTGGAAAAAGCCCTACAACAGGAAGGCATGGCCACCCAGAGCTTCGACAGCGCCGATGGCGTGATGAGCCGGCTGGCCCGCCAGCAACCGGATGTGATCATCTCTGACATCCGCATGCCGGGTGCCAGCGGCCTCGACCTGCTGGCACAGATCCGCGAACAGCACCCACGCCTGCCGGTCATCATCATGACGGCCCACTCGGACCTGGACAGCGCAGTGGCGTCCTACCAGGGCGGCGCCTTCGAGTACCTGCCCAAGCCGTTCGACGTGGACGAGGCGGTCTCGCTGGTCAAGCGGGCCAACCAGCACGCACAGGAGCAGCAGGGACTGGATGTTCCGCAAAGCCTGGCGCGCACGCCGGAAATCATCGGCGAAGCGCCGGCCATGCAGGAGGTATTCCGCGCCATCGGCCGCCTCAGCCACTCCAACATCACCGTACTGATCAACGGCGAATCCGGTACCGGCAAGGAGTTGGTGGCCCACGCCCTGCACCGCCACAGTCCGCGAGCGGCATCGCCGTTCATCGCTTTGAACATGGCGGCCATTCCCAAGGATCTGATGGAATCGGAACTGTTCGGCCACGAGAAAGGCGCATTTACCGGTGCGGCCAACCTGCGCCGTGGCCGCTTCGAGCAAGCCGACGGTGGCACGCTGTTCCTCGACGAGATCGGCGACATGCCCGCCGACACCCAGACCCGTCTCCTGCGGGTCCTGGCCGATGGCGAATTCTATCGGGTCGGCGGCCATATTCCGGTGAAGGTCGATGTGCGCATCATCGCCGCGACGCACCAGAACCTCGAATCCCTGGTACAGGCTGGCAAGTTCCGTGAAGACCTGTTCCACCGCCTGAATGTGATCCGTATCCACATTCCGCGCCTGGCGGACCGTCGTGAAGATATTCCGGCCCTGGCTCGTCATTTCCTCGGCCGCGCGGCCCAGGAGCTGGCGGTCGAGCCGAAGCTGCTGAAGCCTGAGACCGAGGAGTTCATCCGTAACCTGCCGTGGCCGGGCAACGTGCGCCAGCTGGAAAATACCTGCCGCTGGATCACGGTGATGGCATCCAGCCGCGAAGTGCTGATTGGCGACCTGCCCCCTGAACTGCTCAACCTGCCTCAGGACGCCGCCCCGGTGACCAACTGGGAGCAGGCCCTGCGTCAGTGGGCCGACCAGGCACTAGCACGCGGGCAGTCGAACTTGCTCGACAGCGCGGTGCCCAGTTTCGAGCGGATCATGATCGAGACAGCGCTCAAGCACACTGCTGGCCGTCGCCGGGATGCCGCGGTGTTGCTGGGCTGGGGTCGCAACACGCTGACCCGCAAGATCAAGGAACTGGGCATGAATGTCGATGCCGCGGATGACGATGGAGACGAGGAAGGTTAAGTCCCAATCCTCAAACCCGTCGCTGCCCTGCACCACCGGCCAATCTGGCAGGCCAGTGGTGTAGGGCGACCAGCATTTGGATCAATTACTCTGCTTGGGCTTTGGCCCGCCACTTGTCGAAGGCCCCACGGACACCCAGGAGCTTATCGACCAGAAGCGCCAGCGACTGCTGGCCGCCCTTCCCGATCTCTTCGACTTTCCCCAGCTGGGACAGATCATCCAGGATCTTCATCGCCTGCTCCACGGTGGTGGGCTGCTTGTCTTCGCTCATGATTCATCTCCGTTTCGATGGATGGCAAATGCCGATATCGACACTAAAACCCAAGCGCCCTTGACTGAACTCGGTAAGGCTTCCTGCACCGATCCTGTGCCCGCTGCACCTTGCTAAGGCACAAACCCCCTCAAAAGTCGGCCAAATCACCCTAAACCCGCCTGTTTCCGGGTATTTCAAAACTGGCACGCCATCTGCAATAAGACCTGTACCTACAGTTTCGGGGGCCTCGGTACAGGCAGGCCGGGTGAACCCCTCTTTTATTCGCAGTCGCTCCAGTTTTGGGGACCTTGGTACAGGCAGGCCGAGACATCCCCTCTTTTACACGCAGTAGCTCCACCCTTCGGGGACCTTGGTACAGGCAGGCCGAGACATCCCCTCTTTTACACGCGGTAGCTCCACCCTTCGGGGACCTTGGTACAGGCAGGCCGAGACATCCCCTCTTTTACATGCCGTAGCATCACCCTTCGGGGACCTCGGTACAGGCAGGCCGGGAATCCCCTCTTTTATTCGTGCAGCCTCACCTGCACGCGCCAACGTCCGGCGTCCTCTGCACCGGCCCACTCGCCGTGCAGGGGACGCGCGGCTACCAGGGTCAGCAGCAGCCCTTCATCACGCTTCTGTAAACGCCAGCCCACTGGCTTGCCCTGAAGGCTCAACTGGCCTCGCTGGGCTTTGCCCTCAGCCTCGAAAAGCAACGCGACCGTTCCCTCCACGTTCTCGCCATGCAGCTTGGGTTCTTCGTTGAACCACAGGTCCAGCCCGTCCTGCACCACCTCCACCTGCTCCAGCACACGCTGGTCAGGGGTGGTCAACTTACCGATCATCAGGCCGACCATCAGACCGATGATCGCCAACGAGAGCATCACCCGTGGGAAGCCTTTCGAACGCAGGTCCGGTTCAGGGGTAGAATGCTCGCCATCTTCACGCTTGGAGCCGTGCATGTTTCACGTCATCCTTTTTCAACCAGAAATTCCGCCGAATACCGGCAACATCATTCGCCTCTGTGCCAACAGCGGTTGCGACCTGCACCTGATCGAACCCATCAGCTTCGAGCTCGATGACAAGCGCCTGCGCCGGGCGGGGCTGGATTACCACGAGTATGCCACGCTCAAACGCCACGAGAGCCTGGCCGGATGCCTGGAGAGCCTCGGCAATCCCCGCTTGTTCGCCTTCACCACCAAAGGCTCGCACCCCTTTCACGAAGTGGCCTACCAGCCGGGCGATGCGTTCCTGTTCGGGCCCGAGAGCCGTGGGCTACCGGCCGAGGTGCTGGATAGCCTGCCAGCCGAACAACGCCTGCGCCTGCCGATGCGGCCTGGGTGCCGCAGCCTGAACCTGTCCAATACCGTGGCGGTGACGGTGTACGAGGCGTGGCGACAAAACGGGTTTGCCGGGAGTTGATCGACCACCTACGGCGTTCGGAGAACCATCGCAGTCCCTGCAGGCGCCGGCTTGCCGGCGATCAGCACGGCACGCGAATATAAAAAAAGGCGACCGAAGTCGCCTTTTTCGTGGGCAGCGATTACTGCACGGTCACTTCACCGGCTTCCTGCATACGCTGCATTTCTTGAGCGTACAGGGCGTCGAAGTTGACCGGCGACAGCATCAGCGCCGGGAACGAACCGCGGGTGACCAGGCTGTCCAGGGTCTCACGGGCATAAGGGAACAGGATGTTCGGGCAGAAAGCGCCCAGGGTGTGGCTCATGGACGCCGCATCCAGGTTCTTGATCAGGAAGATGCCGGCCTGCTGGACTTCAGCGATGAAGGCCACTTCTTCGCCGTTCTTCACGGTAACCGACAGGGTCAGCACCACTTCGTGGAAGTCGCCTTCCAGTGCCTTCTGCTTGGTGTTCAGGTCCAGGGCAACACTCGGCTCCCACTGCTGGCGGAAGATCTGCGGGCTTTTCGGGGCCTCGAACGACAGGTCACGCACATAGATGCGCTGCATGGAGAACTGAGGGCTGTTGTCTTCTGCTGCGCCGTTGGTCTGTTGGTCAGTCATGGCAGATCCTTATCCTAATGTTTTTGAATGCAATGCAAATCAGGCCGCCAGCAGCGCGTCGAGCTTGCCGGCACGCTCCAGGGCGTAGAGGTCATCGCATCCACCGACGTGGGTGCTGCCGATCCAGATCTGCGGCACCGAAGTACGGCCGGCCTTCTGGCTCATCTCGGCGCGTACCTGCGGCTTGCCGTCGACCTTGATTTCCTCGAACTCCACGCCTTTGCTCTCGAGCAGGTACTTGGCGCGCATGCAGTAGGGGCAGTAGTCGCTGGAATAGACGATGACGGGCTTCATATCACTTCACCAGGGGCAGGTTATCGGCTTTCCAGCTGGAAACGCCACCGCTGAGCTTGGCGGCTGTGTAACCAGCTTTGAGCAACTCGCGGCAGATGGTGCCGGACTGTTGGCCCATTGCATCGACGACGATCAGGGTCTTGGCCTTGTGCTTTTCCAGCTCGGTCATGCGGTTGACCAGTTTGTCCTGGGGGATGTTCAGCGCGCCGACGATGTGACCGGTGGAGTATTCCTTGGCCGGACGAATGTCGATGACCAGACCTTTTTCGGCGTTGACCAGTGCGGTCAACTGGCCGTTGCTCAGGCTCTGCCCGCCACGACGGATTTCGTTGACCAACAGGGCGACCAGCAAGACAACGAAGATCGCCACCAGGATGTAGTGGTTTGTCGCAAATTGAATCAGGTTAGCAACCATCTGGGGTGTTCCACGCGATTGAAAATGCCGGCCAGTATACACAGCCGCTTATGACCACCAAAGCCCGACGGGCCGGCGGCGAAGGCACTTTCATCCCGCACCATCGCCGCGCCGGTCGGGCAACGGGACGATTATTCGCCGTTGATGGCGCATTTGCCCTAAAATGCGTGTCTTTATCATCTTTGAACAACCGTGAGTTTGATTGATGACGAGCACGCCCAAACCCCTGGTCCTGATCATCCTGGATGGCTTCGGTCATAGCGAAAGCCCCGAATACAATGCCATCTATGCCGCCAACACCCCGGTCTACGACCGCCTGCGCGCCAGTCAGCCGCATGGTCTGATTTCCGGTTCCGGGATGGACGTCGGCCTGCCGGACGGGCAGATGGGCAACTCCGAAGTCGGTCACATGAACCTCGGCGCTGGCCGTGTCGTGTACCAGGACTTCACCCGCGTCACCAAAGCCATCCGCGACGGCGAGTTCTTCGAAAACCCCGTACTCACTGGCGCCGTGGACAAGGCTGCCGGTGCCGGCAAGGCGGTGCACATCCTCGGCCTGCTCTCCGACGGCGGCGTGCACAGCCACCAGGACCACCTGATCGCCATGGCCGAACTGGCCGCTCGACGTGGCGCTGAAAAAATCTACCTGCATGCCTTCCTGGACGGCCGTGACACTCCGCCGCGTAGCGCGCAGACCTCCATCGAGCTGCTCGACGCCACTTTCGCCAAGCTCGGCAAGGGCCGTATCGCCAGCCTGATCGGCCGCTACTACGCGATGGACCGTGACAACCGCTGGGACCGCGTCAGCGCCGCCTACAACCTGATCGTCGACAGCGTTGCCGAGTACACCGCAGACAGCGCCGTTGCTGGCCTGGAAGCCGCCTACGCCCGTGACGAAAGCGACGAGTTCGTCAAGGCCACGCGTATCGGCGAAGCGGTCAAGGTCGAAGATGGCGATGCCGTGATCTTCATGAACTTCCGTGCCGACCGCGCCCGCGAGCTGTCCCGGGTGTTCGTGGAGCCGGACTTCAACGAATTCCCTCGCGCCCGCCTGCCGAAACTGGCCGCCTACATCGGCCTGACGCAGTACTCGGCCAAAATCCCGGCACCCGCCGCCTTCGCCCCGGCCAGCCTGAACAACGTACTGGGCGAGTATCTGGCGAAACAGGGCAAGACCCAGCTGCGCATCGCCGAGACCGAGAAATACGCCCATGTGACCTTCTTCTTCTCGGGCGGCCGCGAAGAGCCGTTCGAAGGCGAAGAACGCATCCTGATCCCTTCGCCGAAGGTCGCCACCTACGACCTGCAACCGGAGATGAGCGCCCCCGAGGTCACCGACCGTATCGTCGAAGCCATCGAGCAGCAGCGCTATGACGTGATCGTGGTCAACTACGCGAACGGCGACATGGTCGGTCACACCGGCGTGTTCGAAGCAGCGGTCAAGGCGGTCGAGGCACTGGACGGCTGTGTCGGGCGCATTGTCGAGGCTCTGGATAAAGTCGGCGGCGAGGCGCTGATCACCGCCGACCACGGCAACGTCGAGCAAATGGAAGACGAGTGCACAGGCCAGGCGCACACCGCCCACACCACCGAGCCGGTACCGTTCATCTATGTCGGCAAGCGCAACGTCAAGGTCCGCGAAGGCGGCGTCCTGGCTGACGTGGCGCCGACCATGCTGAAGCTGCTTGGGCTGGAAAAGCCGGTGGAGATGACCGGCACCTCGATTCTGGTCGATGCCTGATCGACACCCAGGGGCTGCTTTGCGGCCCCCTGGCACATGAATTCCAGACAAACGCCTCTCTGCACCGGCAGTGAGGCGTTTTTTTTGCAGGCTTGCGCGGGCATACTAGGCCAGTCTCCATCCTTGGTACGCCCAACCTCATGCTTCGCGCCCTGATCCTCCTCGCCCTGTCTTGCCTGCTCAGCCCGGCCTTCGCCGACGAGCGCGCACAGACCCAGCAACAACTGGACGCCACCCGCCAGGACATCGCCGAGCTCAAGAAGATGCTGGGCAAGCTCCAGGAAGAAAAATCAGGCGTGCAAAAAGACCTCAAGAGCACCGAGACCGACATCGGCAACCTCGAAAAGCAGGTGGAGGCTCTGCAGCAAGAACTAAAAAAGACCGAGGGCGAGCTGGAGCGCCTTGATACCGAGAAAAAAAAACTCCAGAGCGCCCGCACTGAACAACAGCGACTGATTGCCATCCAGGCCCGTTCGGCCTACCAGAACGGTCGCGAGGAGTACCTCAAGCTGCTGCTCAACCAGCAGAACCCGGAGAAGTTCGCGCGCACCCTTACCTACTACGACTACCTGAGCAAGGCACGCATGGAGCAACTGCGCGCCTTCAACGAAACCCTGCGCCAACTGGCCAATGTCGAACAGGACATCGCTCGCCAGCAGGAACAATTGCTCACCCAGCGCGCCGACCTCGATACCCAGCGCCAGGCCCTGGAGGCTGAGCGCAGCAAGCGTCAGCAAGTGCTGGCCAAGCTCAACAGCGACATGAAGGACCGCGACCAGAAACTACAGGCCCGCGAGCAGGACCAGGCCGACCTGGCCAAGGTGCTCAAGACCATCGAGGAAACCTTGGCTCGCCAGGCCCGCGAGGCCGAGGAGGCGCGCAAGAAAGCCCTGCTGGCCCAGCAGGAAGCGGAAAAGCGCCGTCAGCAGGAGGCCCTGGCCGCCGCCCGCGAGCGCGACGATGCCGAGCCTGCGAAAAAGGCCCGCACCACCCTGGGCCCGATGGTGTCCAGCGATGGCGCAAGCTATGGCGGTGCATTTTCCGCCGCACGGGGAAAACTTCCATGGCCGGTCAATGGTCGATTGCTTGCACGCTTCGGCGATGCCCGAGGCAGCGATGCCCGGGCCAAGTGGGACGGCGTGATGATCAGCGCCAGCCCCGGCACCCAGGTCCGCGCCGTGCATGGCGGGCGCGTGGTGTTCGCCGACTGGTTGCGTGGCGCCGGACTTCTGGTCATTCTGGACCATGGCAATGGTTATCTGAGCTTGTACGGCCACAATCAAAGCCTGCTCAAGAGCGCCGGCGACATCGTCAAGGCCGGCGAGGCCATTTCCACCGTGGGTGACAGCGGTGGGCAGGACAGCGCAGGTTTGTACTTCGCCATCCGTCAGCAGGGTCGTCCTACCGACCCAGCCCAGTGGTGCCGAGGCTAGTTCACTTTTTTACGGCGCGGTGCCCGGCACCGCACCGATGCTCCCGCAGGGAGCGCCTACAGGATCAGGAGTTCGTTCGACATGCTGCACTCCCCACGTCTCACCCAGCTGGCCCTGACCATCGCCCTGGTGGTCGGCGCGCCCCTGGCCATCGCTGCCGAGCCGGCCAAGCCAGCCTCGGTACCGGCCACCGAAGTGACGGCCAAGGCGCCGTTGCCGCTGGAGGAGCTGCGTACCTTTGCCGAGGTCATGGACCGTATCAAGGCCGCATACGTCGAACCCGTGGACGACAAGACCCTGCTGGAGAACGCCATCAAGGGTATGCTAAGCAACCTCGACCCACACTCGGCCTACCTGGGCCCGGAAGACTTCCAGGAGCTGCAGGAAAGCACCAGCGGCGAATTCGGCGGCCTGGGCATCGAAGTCGGCCAGGAAGACGGTTTCATCAAGGTGGTCTCGCCCATCGACGACACCCCGGCCTCGCGCGCAGGCGTCCAGGCTGGCGACTTGATCGTGAAGATCAACGGCGCACCGACTCGCGGCCAGACCATGACCGAAGCCGTGGACAAGATGCGCGGTAAGGTTGGCGAAAAGATCACCCTGACCCTGGTTCGCGATGGCGGCAACCCATTCGATGTGACCCTCACCCGCGCGGTGATCCAGGTCAAGAGCGTGAAGAGCCAGCTGCTGGAAAACGATTACGGCTACATCCGTATCACCCAGTTCCAGGTCAAGACCGGCGACGAAGTGGGCAAGGCCCTGGCCAAGCTGCGCAAGGACAACGGCAAGAAACTGCGCGGCGTGGTGCTGGACCTGCGCAACAACCCAGGCGGCGTGCTGCAGTCTGCCGTGGAGGTGGCCGACCACTTCCTGACCAAGGGCCTGATCGTCTACACCAAGGGCCGCATCGCCAACTCCGAGCTGCGCTTCTCCGCCGACCCGGCCGACGCCAGCGAAGGCGTGCCGTTGGTGGTACTGATCAACGGCGGCAGCGCCTCGGCCTCGGAGATCGTCGCCGGTGCCCTTCAGGACCAGAAACGCGCCGTGCTGATGGGTACCGACAGTTTCGGCAAGGGCTCGGTGCAGACCGTATTGCCGCTGGCCAACGACCGTGCCTTGAAGCTCACCACCGCACTGTACTTCACCCCCAATGGCCGCTCGATCCAAGCCCAGGGTATCGTGCCGGACATCGAAGTGCGCCCGGCCAAGCTCACCGCAGAGGTCGACAATGACAACTTCAAGGAAGCCGACCTGCAAGGCCACCTGGGCAACGGTAACGGTGGCGCCGACCGTCCGACTGGTAGCGGCAAGCGCAAGGAGCGCCCGCAGGACAATGACTTCCAACTGAGCCAGGCGCTGAGCCTGCTCAAAGGTTTGAACATCACCTCGGGTAAATGATGCCCCCCATGCGGTACCTGTTGTTCTCACTGCTATGGCTGTTGGCCGGGGTCGCGCAAGCGGCACCGGCCGGCAAGGCCTACATCAGCATCATCATTGACGACCTAGGCCAGAGCAGCGAGCGCGACAGCCGCACCCTCGCCCTGCCCGGCCCGATCACCCTGGCCGTGATGCCCGATACGCCCCATGCCACCGACTTCGCCCGCCAGGCCCATAAGGCAGGCAAGACCGTCATCCTGCACATGCCCATGGATCCGGCCACCGGCCCCTATGCCTGGCACCCCGGCACCCCGTTGCCGGAACTGGCCAGTCGACTGGATGCAGCCCTGGCCAAAGTGCCCTATGCCGCCGGTCTCAACAACCACATGGGCAGCCGCATGACCGCCCAACGCGAGCCCATGACCTGGCTGATGGGCGAGCTGCAACGGCGCCATCTGTTCTTCGTCGACAGCCGCACCAGCGCCGCCACCGTGGCCGCAGCCGAGGCGCAGGCCCAGGACGTCGCGCATGTCTCGCGGGATGTGTTCCTGGATGACGTACGCACCGTGGAGGCGATCGAGGGACAGCTGCACCAGGCTGTCGCCTTGGCGCAGCGCCAAGGCTCGGCCGTGGTGATCGGGCATCCTTACCCACAGACCCTGCAAGTGCTCGAGCGCGAGCTGCCTCGCCTGAAGTCTGAAGGTGTTGTCCTGATTGGACTGCGCCAGATGATAAGCGTACGAAGCAACCAGGCCATGCCTGCCCATGGCAAGCATGGCCGCTACAGCAACCGCTGAGGCTTCAATCGAACGGGATGATGCCCTCGGCTTGCTCGAGGGTCAGCCTGCCACGATGGACCCGACGCCCCATCTGCGCGGCCTCCTGGCTACTCACGCGCCGCTGAGCCCAGGTTTTGAGGTGGCCTCGGGTGAAATCCCGCGCCGGCGAGTCCGCAGATCGCATGTGAAAATGCGCCACCCACAACGGCCTGCCAGACGCAGCGCCCGCCTGGGTGCGCATAATCTTGTACTCATCGAATGCACTGTCATTGCGCATGACCTGTCGCGGGCCCATGTACTGCACTCTCAGCAGCTGCTGAGAATGCAGGAAGCGAAGCGCCTCGGCGGTTGGATAACGCGTTTCGGTGTAGAGTTTGATCAGCTTCAGGTTCTTTTCCGCGCGCAGCTCGTCGGAGGCAGCCTCCAATGCCTTGATCAAACTGGTGCTAGCACCTTGCCTGGTCAACCAGTCCACCTCACGGCCTAGCTTATCGACTTGTTCATCGAACAGTTGCGCCAGCCGCGTTCCCTTGATGTCGCTTTTGACATATTCATCAGCCTTGCGCGAGAGCTGAGCATTTTCATCCAACAAGCGCTGCACGCGCATCGCCGAATCCGTCTCTTGCACCACCGGCTCGGCAGAGACTGGCTCTGAGTCGCGCTCTTGCCAACGGTCATTCACCCGATCGAAACGGGCCAGCAGCGTATCGCTGAATGGCTCCCGCACCTCCAGGACGTCCTGTCCGTTCTCCGAGATCACAGTGCCGATGAGTATCTGCCCCTTCCCGTTACGCACCACCCGTTGAGAGTTGGTGGTAGCCAGATAAGCTTTACGTTGGCTTGCCACGACGCCTTTCTCGGCCTCCTCGACGGCGTCCACCAGCCGTCGTCCTGCATCTGCCTTGAGTTTTTCCAGTTCGGTCCGGTAGCGGTCAAGCATCTCGCCCCTGACCAAGGCACCACCTTCCCTGCCGATGCGCGCGCTGTTGAGCAGCGCCTCGGAGTAGCCATCCCAGGCATCCTGGAGAATGGTTATGCGGTCATCGACCGGCAGATTGGCGAAATCAAGCTCACCATGGGCACCGGCCACATTACGCAACTCATGCCCGGCCAATTCTTTCCGGTAACCACGCAAGATGTGCTGATCATTCACAGACCCCAGATTCAGCGCCAGGTCGGCCAGATTCAGGACATGGTGAAAGCGAAACTGCACCGTACTGAACTTTCGCTTGGGAATGAGTGAACCAGCGGTTCGAGTGACGGCTTCCATGCCGATGCTTATGACCAGATCGGCAGGAGCCTCGACCAGCAACACGTCGAGGTCCTCATAGGCGCTCAGAATACGATCCTGGACTGCCGCGACACGCTTGAGCTTGTCGAGATAGGCCAGGTACTGTTCTTGTACCTGCACCAGCGGCTGCCCTTCGACTGCCGCTTTGAGCGCCAACAACTCGGTGTAGTCAGCAAGGCTCCACAGTTCGTTGAGGATGAAGTCGCTGTAATAGATGAGGCTGCTCAGGACATTGTCCCTGTGTTGCTGGATCGCACTATCGAGCGCCTGGCTGCGGCTGTTGGAATACTTCGGTTCAAGCATGGCGTCGAGCTTGACCTTGATCTGCTTGTCTTTTTGCACGGCCACCTCAAGGTGAGGAACCGATTCATGGCGCTTGCTGAGCAGTTGCGCTTGCCATTGACCGATCCGAGCGTCGTAGTGCTCGATGACAGCCTCGGTCGACTTGCGTTGGTCGGCTGAGCCTCCAGCCTCGAGCGTGGCCTGCGCACCTTGGCGAAGCGCCTTGAGCTTGTCGATCTTCTCCAGCAGTTCGGTGATGTCCAGACTGATCTGGCTGAAGGCACTGATCGCGACCTTGCCTTGACTATCGAGCGCTTCGACCGAGTGCCTGAGCGCTTCGAATTGAGCGGCAAGGTTCTTGCCCAAGCGACTGTTCTTCATGCCTCCGGCAAGGCGCAGCGTGCTATCCACTCGCCAGCCGCCATCCACATGGACTAACCAGGGCCCGTAACCGCCCTTGCCGTCGATTACCCGCACGCCCTGCGCCGTCACCTCCACAGGGTAGGCGTCTGCGCTCATGACGGCATAGAACTGCCCGTCGACAAGGTGCAGGCCCGCGGCACCTCCGCTGGCCTGCAGGCTGGAGGAATCCAACGCCACGCCCGAGCGCATGGCGCGCAACGCCTGGCGCTGAGTAGGTGGCAGCCAGTTGAAACCATGGTTGCCCCGCCAGGTGAAGTCCAGCTGGCGGTCGGGCAGCGCCCCCAGTGCACCGACCATCGCTACCGGCCCTTCTGAGGGCACCAGGGAAATCTCGCGAAACGCACCGCTCTGCGCGGCCAGCCCTTCAAGAGCCAATGCGTCAGGGATTTGCCCAAAACCTTCAGGCAAAGCGCCGGGTTGGCGTGCATGCAACAGGACCATTCCCAGATTCAGCAACAAATCGACCACGGCGGCAGACCGATCGAAGTCACCTTCCTGTTCAAGGGCAAGCAAATCGTGATCGAGAGACGTTAGCAGTTGCACCATCCACGTCACGCTGGCCACAGGCCCGCGCAACACCAGCGTGACCACATCGAACAGCAGCCAAGCGCCTTGTGAAAGCGTTTCCCAGCGGCGCTCGGCATTGGAGGTGGACTGCTGGTCGGCCAGCTCTACCAGCAAATCACGGTTCGCGTCGTAAAGCTTGTTGTCCAGACTGGTATTCCAGAACACCGGCTGAAGGACTGGCGGAGCCGGTCGCTCGGGCAAGCTGGAAGGGTCCAGGCCGATGCTGGCGACATGCGGCTCGATGAAACCGCCGTTGTCATAGATATGGCGAACCTGCGGCTGCAACCAGTCGAGTACGCTCGCTTGCAATCGCACGGACGTTTGCACGTGTTCCAGCAACTTCTCGAAGCTTGCATACTCACGCAGTGTGTCCTGCCTGTACAACGGACGATACAGCAGCACCCGCGTGGGCTCGGCGCAGAACAACACGTACATGCCACGCACCGTGTCATCGTGGCGGGACTGGGGCTGGCGCCTGAAGGTCAGTGGCATCAGGGTAATTCGCGGTGCGTCCGGATCGTCATGACCATTGCAGAAGTTGACGACACACTGCAGGCCAGTATCGGTGATCTTACCGTCCAGCTTGCCTTGCAGGGCGCTGAACCGCAGGGCATTGCGCCATTCCCGGCCAAACCGTTGGACACGCCGGTCCCGCTGCAGCGGATCATCCAGCACTTGCGCTACATAGCGAGGATAGGTGCCGCCGATGTCGACGCGCTCGACCAGTCGCCTGGCCGCTTCGGCGTTCAGCCACGCGGGTACTGCGGCCCCCTGTGCATGACGGATACGTATTACCGAGGCGTCCTTGAGCGAGCCAAGCTTGCCGATGGCATATTCGGTCAAGGTCTTTTCGCCCGCCCAGGCAAGAGGCTCGCCCCCACCGGCTCCTGTGGCCGATCCTCCGGGGATACCCGACGCGATGTAGAATTCAAGGAGCAGTTCATCCGGCGACATGGCATCGCCATGCTCCTTGAGCATTTGCTCGCTCAGTCGTTGGTGGGTGTAGTCGTGCAAGCTCATGACGCCATCCAGGGCAGCCACGCCTTCGGCATCCAAGTGGTCCACAGCGAGCTGCAGCAACGCATTGCGGTATTGGAACGTGTCATTGGCTGCGCTTGTCAGCAGCCCCGGTGGCGGTTTGACCGCAGGCGTGTCGTCCAGGTAGCTGACGAACCACTGCGCCGGGTCGCTCAGCTGGGCGAACAGCTGTTCCAGCGCCGGCACATCGGCCAAGCGCCCGTAGCGCACCCTTTGGACCCGTTCGAACATCTGCTCCAGCAACTGCACCACTTGTTGCGCCGCGACATTGCCCTCCACCCTGTATCGCTGCCAGCTCATGGCATCGAAGCTGTAGCGCTGCGCCAGTTCATTGCGCAGGGCCACGGCAAACGCCTTCATCGAGGCGAAACTGCTCACCTGCCCAGAAGGCGCGCACCATAGGATGACCTCCCGCTCATCCCACTCGCCGGTGACCAGCAGATGACCCAAGGTTTCGTTCACGCTACGCGAGCCTGTGGATAACTCGACCTGCACGAAGCTCACGTCAGGCTGATCGCCACCACCGCGAATCAGCCCTCGTATGCACGCCTGCTCCTGGGCATCCAGGCCTTGCAATGGCAACCCACGCAATAGCGCGGTCTTCAACAGCAACTGCATCCAGCTGTCTCGGCTGCTTGCACCACTGCCGACACCGTTCCAATAGTCGAGCTGAGCCTGGCAGAAATGTTGCGGCAATCGCTCGATCAGCTCGTCGAGCGCCGGGCCTAGGTCCGGCAACTGGCGGGTGTCGTACGCGCTGCTGGAACCGGCGAAGCGATAAGGTGCGATCAGCCCGAGGTTATGATGGCGCCCATCAAGCGGTTGCAGGTCGATGGACTGGGTCTGGAGCATGGCCTGCAGAACGCGCTCGACCAACGGTTGGGTGTTCCAGTACGGGGTCGATGGGTCTGGACTGTCCAACGTCAATGGGTCGGCGGACGACAATGCAGGCTGTACGGATGCCAGCCACGGCAGCTCGGCAAGCAGCAGTTTGAGCAGTTGTTCGCTCGCGACCTGGCGCAGCGTCGGGCGATCGCCGAACTGCCGGGCAGCGGCGCGTTGAAAGTCGAATGTCGGGGTGTCGAAACTGGGCATGCCCTTGGCCTCCTGGTGAGTGGACCGGAAGCCTTGCGCGCAGGGTCGCGCCTGCGGTGCTACTTATTGCAAGCACCGACAAAAAGCCCTGCTATTGCAGCAGGGCTTTTTCATACGCATCAGCTGTAGACGCGTCCCAGCAATTGCCGATGGCTCTCGAACTGATCGAGCACATCACGCACGATCTGATCAGGCGCGAAGCCCATCAGGTCGTACTCCTGACTGCCATCGTGCAGGTAGACCTCGGCACGGTAGAAGCGTTGGCGCACTTGCGGTTCGCCCTCCACGGGGGCCTCGCTCGGCGCGGCCAGGTAGCCATCCAGGCTCACTTCATAGACGAACGGGTTGCCCTCTTCCATCATCACCCGCAGGCCCATCATGTTGCGCGACTGGCCTACACGGGTTTCCACGTCGAAGCCAAGGTTCTGCAGCTGTGTGGCCGCCTCTTTCAGCGCCGGGCTGACCTGCTTGTCCATGAAGCGCTGAACCACCGCTTGGGTCGGCTGCAGATCCAGCTGAGTCAAGCGCTCGCTGAAACCGCGACGGCCGCGGGCTGCCAGCTCGGCGCGCTCGTTTTCAACCGCAACGTCCTGCTTCATGGCCTTGTACAGGCCGAACATGAACAGCACCAGCACCACCGAGAACGGCAGGCCTGCCAGAACCACCATGGTCTGCATGGCCTCGAAGTTACCCGCGAACAGCAGACCGATGGTTACCAGGGTGATGACCACCGACCAGAACACCACCATCCAGTGCGGGGCGTCTTCATCGACCTTACCGCCTTTGCACGACAGGTTGGCCATCATCACCGCGCCGGAGTCGGCTGGGGTGAGGAACAGCACGAAGCCAACGAACACCGCCACACCGATCACGATCTTGGCCGCAGGGAAGTATTCCAGCAGCTGGTAGATCGACATCGACGGCTGTTCCAGCGCGGTCTTGCCCAATTCCACAGCACCCTGGTTGATCACCAGGTCCAGCGCAGTGTTGCCGAAGATCGACAGCCAGGCCAGGGTGAAGCCCAGTGGAATCAACAGTACACCGCTGACCAGCTGACGCACGGTACGGCCCTTGGAAATACGGGCGATGAACATGCCGACGAATGGACCCCAGGAAATCCACCAGGCCCAGTAGAACACGGTCCACAGGCCCAACCAGCGCTCGGACTTGCCCGCTTCGCCTTCATAGACGTACAGGTCGAACGTCTTCAGCACGATGCCATTGAGGTAGTCGCCAATGTTTTGCACGAAGCCATTGAGCAGGTGCAGGGTCTGGCCACCCAGCAGAACGAAGATCAGCAGGCCGCTGAACAGCATGATGTTCAGGTTCGACAGGCGGCGGATACCGTTCTCGACACCCGATACCGCAGCGACGGTAGCAACGCCGGCCATCACCAGGATCACCATCAGCAGGTTGGTCTGGCTGTGTTGCATGCCGAACAGGTACTCCAGGCCCGACGATACCTGCATCGCGCCGATACCCAGGTTGGTCACCAGACCCAGCAGGGTGACGAACATCCCGAAGATGTCCACGGCATTGCCGGCAGCGCCCTTGACCCAACGCTCACCGACCAGCGGGAACAGTGCCGAGCGCAATGCCAGCGGCTGGTTGTGACGGTAGGCGAAGTAACCCACGGCCAGGCCGACCAGCGCATAGATCGCCCAGCCATGCAGGCCCCAGTGCAGGAAGGTCAGCTGCAAGCCCTGGCGCGCGGCTTCGAGACTGGCTGGCGTACCTTCCGGCGGGTTGAAGTAGTGGTCCAGCGGCTCGGAAGCGCCGAAGTACAGCAGCGAAATGCCGATACCCGAAGAGAACAGCATGCCGGCCCAGGCGCCGTAGCTGAAGTCGGGCTGGTCGTCCTTGCCACCGAGCTTGAGTTTTCCGAAATCGGAGAAAGCCAGGTAAACGACGAACAGCAGGTAACCGCAGATCACCAGCATGTAGTACCAACCGAAGGTACGGGTGAGCCATTTCTGGGCTACGCCCAGTACTTGGCCGGCGGTTTCGGGTACAGCGATCAGCAAGGCAGTCAGAACAAGGACCAACAGCGCGGAGGTGTAGAACACCACGCGATTGACCCGCACCCTCTCGGCGGGGGGTTTGGTAAGGGAGGCAGAACTCATTGCACGAATGCTCCGGGCAGTGCGGCTGTGGAGGCTAATCAGTCTTTTCCCGCGCAATTGGTGCAATAGCCCCACTGCGTCAGGTGTTATAAAAGCACCCTGGAAACCGTGATCCCGAATCGAAACGTTGCAAAAAACCAGACAGGTGGTCCGTGTCCGACTGTGCACTCACCCTGAAAGTGCGCGCATTGGTCACAGAGCACACCGCCCGCTCCAAGGGCCTGCCGCAGGTCGTCGACCGTCTGGCAGAATCTGTCTTTCGCTTCGCTCTAGCCCGTCAACGCCTTGTATTCCGGGGGTTACACGATTTCCTGGGGTGTCGATTCGTGCCTTCTCGACCGTGTGAAATACTGTCAATGGCACAAATTGTCGCAGAGCTTATTCTTTATTGATTGAACGTTCAATCAAAACAAAATAGACTGGCCTTCGCCGAGTCAGCCGCCCGTCGTCTGCTCGCAGGCCTGAGGAGATAGCAAGATGCCCAAGGTCGGTATGCAACCCATCCGCCGCCAGCAGTTGATCGAAGCCACGTTACAGGCGGTCGATCAGGTCGGCCTGGGGGACGCCAGCATTGCGCTGATTGCCCGTTTGGCCGGGGTGTCGAACGGCATCATCAGTCACTACTTTCGGGACAAGAACGGCCTGATCGCAGCGACGATGGGTTACATCATGAGCATGCTCAACGAAGGCGTGAGGGCGCGTCGCCAGTCACTGACCGACGACAGCCCGCGAGCCCACCTGAAAGTGATCATCGAGGGCAACTTCGATGCCAGCCAGGTGAACGGCCCGGCGATGAAAACCTGGTTGGCCTTTTGGGCTTCCAGCATGCACCAGCCCGATTTGCACAGGTTGCAGCGGATCAATGACCACCGCTTGTACTCCAACCTGTGCTGCCAGTTCCGCCGCGCCCTGCCGCTCTACCATGCGCGCAAGGCAGCCCGCGGCCTGGCGGCCCTGATCGACGGCTTGTGGCTGCGTGGAGCACTGTCGGGTGACGCATTCGACACCGATCAGGCGATACGGATTGCTTACGAATACATGGATCTACAACTGGCTAAACAGCACACCCTGGGCACTGACGACCAGGCCGCTGAACAACCGCGCACGGCACTTGCCAACCCGGCAGGAGCGTGACGCGAAAGCCAACCACACACTGCACTTGCGAGGACACTATGGCCCGTTTCGGAACGCAAAAACTCTACATTGATGGTGGTTATGTCGACGCCGGCAGCGATGCCACTTTCGAAGCCATCAACCCGGCCACTGGCGAAGTCCTCGCCTACGTACAGCGCGCTACCCAGGCTGACGTCGAAAAAGCCGTGGAAAGCGCCGAGCGCGGCCAGAAAGTCTGGGCTGCCATGACCGCCATGCAGCGCTCGCGCATCCTGCGCCGCGCCGTCGACATCCTGCGCGAGCGCAACGACGAACTGGCCATGCTGGAAACCCTGGACACCGGCAAGTCGTACTCCGAAACCCGCTACGTCGATATCGTCACCGGCGCCGACGTGCTGGAGTACTACGCTGGCCTGGTACCGGCCATCGAAGGCGAGCAGATTCCGCTGCGTGAATCCTCCTTCGTCTATACCCGCCGCGAGCCACTGGGCGTAACCGTCGGTATCGGCGCCTGGAACTACCCGATCCAGATCGCCCTGTGGAAATCCGCGCCAGCCCTGGCTGCCGGCAACGCGATGATCTTCAAGCCTTCGGAAGTCACTTCGCTGACCACGCTGAAACTGGCCGAGATCTACACCGAAGCCGGCCTGCCGGATGGCGTATTCAACGTCCTGACCGGTAGCGGCCGTGAAGTCGGCACCTGGCTGACCGAGCACCCACGCATCGAGAAAGTCTCCTTCACCGGCGGCACCACCACCGGCAAGAAGGTCATGGCCAGCGCCTCCAGCTCCTCGCTGAAGGAAGTGACCATGGAACTGGGCGGTAAGTCGCCGCTGATCATCTGCGCCGACGCCGACCTGGACAAGGCCGCCGACATCGCCATGATGGCCAACTTCTACAGCTCGGGCCAGGTGTGCACCAACGGCACCCGCGTGTTCATCCCAGCCGAACTCAAGGCAGCCTTCGAAGCTAAGATCGTCGAGCGCGTGGCCCGTATCCGTGCTGGCAACCCAGAAGACGAAAACACCAACTTCGGTCCGCTGGTCAGCTTCCCGCACATGGAGAGCGTCCTGGGCTACATCGCCAAGGGCAAGGAAGAAGGTGCCCGCGTTCTGTGCGGCGGTGAGCGTCTGACCCAAGGCGACTTCGCCAAGGGTGCCTTCGTGGCCCCGACCGTCTTCACCGACTGCACCGACGACATGACCATCGTCAAGGAAGAAATCTTCGGCCCGGTGATGAGCATCCTCACCTACGAGACCGAAGAAGAAGTCATCCGCCGCGCCAACGACACCGAATACGGCCTGGCCGCTGGCGTGTGCACCAACGACATCAGCCGCGCCCACCGCATCATCCACAAGCTCGAAGCCGGTATCTGCTGGATCAACGCCTGGGGTGAATCGCCGGCGGAAATGCCGGTCGGTGGCTACAAGCAGTCGGGCGTCGGCCGTGAGAACGGCGTCAGCTCTCTGGCTCAATACACTCGCATCAAGTCGGTCCAGGTCGAGCTGGGCGGCTACAACTCGGTTTTCTGAACCCTGTCTAGCCACGCCCGTGCCAATGAGCACGGGCGTTTCCGCTCCCTGATCTCTGCCAACACGAGGGTACTTCCATGTCCCAAGAATTCGATTACATCATCGTCGGTGCCGGCTCGGCCGGTAACACCCTGGCCGCCCGCCTGACCGAAGACGCCGGCGTCACCGTACTGCTGCTGGAAGCCGGTGGCCCCGACTACCGCTTCGACTTCCGCACCCAGATGCCAGCCGCCTTGGCCTTCCCACTGCAGGGCCGCCGCTACAACTGGGCCTACGAGACCGATCCAGAGCCGCACATGGATGGCCGCCGCATGGAATGTGGTCGTGGCAAGGGCCTGGGTGGCTCCTCGCTGATCAACGGCATGTGCTACATCCGCGGTAACGCCATGGACTTCGACGGCTGGGCAGAACTGCCAGGCCTGGAAGACTGGACCTACCTGGACTGCCTGCCGTACTTCCGCAAGGCAGAAACTCGCGACATCGGCCCGAACGACTACCACGGCGGCGAAGGCCCGGTCAGCGTCACCACGCCCAAGGCCGGCAACAACCCGCTGTTCCACGCCATGGTCGAAGCCGGTGTGCAAGCTGGCTACCCACGCACCGAAGACCTCAACGGCTACCAGCAGGAAGGCTTCGGTCCGATGGACCGTACCGTGACCAAGAAAGGCCGCCGTTCGAGCACCGCCCGAGGCTACCTGGACCAGGCCAAGAAGCGTCCGAACCTGACCATCGTCACCCATGCCCTGACCGACCGCGTGCTGTTCGACGGCAAGCGCGCCATCGGCGTGACTTACCTGGTCGGCGACAGCGAAGAGCGCGTCGAAGCCCGCGCCCGCAAGGAAGTCATCGTCAGCTCCGGCGCCATCGCCTCGCCACAGCTGCTGCAGCGCTCCGGCGTGGGCCCGCGCGCCCTGCTGGAAAGCCTCGACATCCCGGTCGTGCACGACCTGCCTGGCGTTGGCGAGAACCTGCAGGACCACCTCGAGTTGTACCTGCAGTACGCCTGCACCCAGCCAGTCTCGCTGTACCCGTCGCTGCTGTGGTGGAACCAGCCGGCCATCGGCGCCGAATGGATGTTCAACGGCACCGGTATCGGCGCCAGCAACCAGTTCGAGGCGGGCGGTTTCATCCGTACTCGCCCTGAGTTCAAGTGGCCGAACATTCAGTACCACTTCCTGCCGGTCGCGATTAACTACAACGGTTCCAACGGGGTCAAGGAGCACGGCTTCCAGGCACACATGGGCTCCATGCGTTCGCCTAGCCGTGGCCGCATCAAGCTCAAGTCCAAAGACCCACGCCAGCACCCAAGCATCCTGTTCAACTACATGGCCACCGAGCAGGACTGGCAGGAATTCCGTGACGGTATCCGCCTGACCCGCGAGATCATGGCCCAGCCGGCACTCGACCCGTACCGTGGCCGCGAGATCAGCCCGGGCGCGCACGTGCAGACGGACGAAGAACTGGACAAGTTCATCCGCGAGCACGCCGAAACCGCCTTCCACCCGTCCTGCTCGTGCAAGATGGGCACCGACGACATGGCGGTGGTCGATGGCGAAGGCCGAGTGCATGGCATGCAAGGCCTGCGTGTGGTCGATGCGTCGATCATGCCGATCATCATCACCGGCAACCTCAACGCCACCACGATCATGATCGCCGAGAAGATCTCGGACAAGATCCGTGGCCGCAAGCCACTGCCGCGCAGCACCGCCAAGTACTACGTGGCCAATGGTGCACCGGTGAAGGGCAAGCCGATGCGCGAGGTGAAGCAGGCATGAACCTGCCCCGGCCTCTTCGCGGGTGAACCCGCGAAAGAGCCCACCCCTGCAACACCAGAAAAGGCACCCTGCGCGGTGCCTTTTTTTCATCTGCGGAAACGCTTTACAGCCTGCTAATTCATCAGGTTAGAATCAGTTGGCACGCGACCTGCTAGTTCATTCTCGCAAGTCCCTTCTCTCGCGATGTCCCGGAGTACCTGCCTTTGGATGCAAGCACCATCAACAGCCTGTTCCTGATCGGCGCATTGCTGGTGGGCGCAAGTATTCTGGTCAGCTCGCTATCTTCGCGCCTGGGCATCCCCATCCTGGTCATCATCCTCGCCGTCGGCATGGTCGCGGGCGTGGACGGTGGCGGCATCATCTTCAACAACTACCCGACCGCCTACCTGGTGGGTAACCTGGCATTGGCCGTGATCCTGCTCGATGGCGGCCTGCGTACACGGGTGGCGAGCTTCCGCGTAGCCCTGTGGCCGGCCCTGTCGCTGGCCACCGTCGGCGTGCTGATCACCACCGGCCTGACGGGCATGGTCGCTGCCTGGCTGTTCGACCTGAACCTGATCCAGGGCCTGCTGATCGGCGCCATCGTTGGCTCCACAGACGCCGCGGCGGTGTTCTCGCTGCTGGGCGGCAAGGGCCTGAACGAGCGGGTGACGGCGACGCTGGAGATCGAGTCGGGCAGCAACGACCCCATGGCGGTGTTTCTCACCGTCACCCTGATCGACATGATCGCCAGCGGCCAGACTGGCCTGCACTGGAGCCTGCTGACCCACCTGATCCGCGAGTTCGGTATCGGTGGCCTGCTGGGCCTGGGCGGTGGCTGGCTGATGCTGCAACTGGTCAACCGCATCAACCTGGCCGGTGGCCTGTACCCGATCCTCGTGGTGGCAGGCGGCCTGGTGGTGTTCTCGCTGACCAACGCCCTGCATGGCAGCGGCTTCCTCGCCGTCTACCTGTGCGGCCTGGTGCTGGGCAACAAACCCATTCGCAGCCGCCACGGCATTCTGCACATGCTCGACGGCATGGCCTGGCTGGCGCAGATCGGCATGTTCCTGGTCCTGGGCCTGCTGGTAACCCCTCATGACCTGCTCCCCATCGCCCTGCCTGCACTTGGCCTTGCGCTGTGGATGATCCTGGTGGCCCGCCCGCTTTCGGTAGTGGCCAGCCTGCTGCCATTCAAGGCCTTCCATGGCCGCGAGAAGGCCTTCATCTCGTGGGTCGGCCTGCGCGGCGCGGTACCCATCATCCTGGCGGTGTTTCCGCTCATGGCGGGCTTGCCGGACGCCCAGCTGTTCTTCAACCTGGCCTTCTTCATCGTCCTGGTGTCGCTGCTGGTCCAAGGCACCAGCCTGCCGTGGATGGCCAAGCTGCTCAAGGTCACCGTACCGCCAGACCCTGCGCCGATTTCCCGCTCCGCACTGGAGGTGCACGTCACCAGCGAGTGGGAGTTGTTCGTCTATCGCCTGGGCGCCGAGAAATGGTGCATCGGCGCCGCCCTGCGTGAGCTGAAGATGCCCGAAGGCACGCGCATCGCCGCATTGTTCAGGGGCGAGCAGTTGCTGCACCCCTCCGGGAGCACCGTGCTGGAAGTCGGCGACATGCTCTGCGTGATTGGCCATGAACATAACCTTCCAGCCCTGGGCAAATTGTTCAGCCAGGCGCCGCAGCGCGGCCTCGACCTGCGCTTCTTCGGCGACTTCGTCCTCGAAGGCGATGCCGAACTGGGTGCGGTGGCGGCGCTTTACGGCCTGAAACTCGATGGTCTCGACGCAAAAATGCCACTGGCGCAGTTCATCCGACAGAAGGTCGGAGGCGCTCCAGTAGTAGGCGACCAGGTCGAATGGCATGGCACCATCTGGACCGTCGCGACCATGGACGGGAACAATGTCCAGAAAGTCGGCGTCAGATTCCCCGAAGGAACCCGACCCGGCCCGGGCTTGTTCCTCTAAACTCCGATTCTGCCCGATCCACAATGTAGTCTGCCTATGTCCCTGCGCGCGCACCTTCGCGCAGCCCTGTTCGGGCTGTGCCTGTCCCTCTCGTTCGCGGCCACCGCGGCCGAGGTCCCGACCACCGCCAGCATCCAGAACAGCCTCGACAAGATCGCCGAGCGCAAATTGCCCGAGGCCGAACAGAAGGCCCTGCAGCAGGTTCTCGAACAGACCCTGAGCCTGCTGGCCAGCAAGGAAGACAGCGAGAAGAAGCTCACTGCGCTGAAGCAACAACTGGCCACAGCGCCGAAAGAAACCACCGACAGCCAACGCGAACTGGCCAAGCTCAAGGACAGCAAGCCATTGCCGGTGGCCCAGCGCTATGCCAACTTCACAGTGCCTCAGCTTGAACAACTGCTCAGCGAGCGCAGCACCCAACAAGGCGAGTTGCAAAAGGCCTTGTCCGAAGCCAACAGCCTGATCATCAGTTCGCAGACCCGGCCGGAGCGGGCCCAGGCCGAAATCAGCAACAACCAGACCCGCACCCAGCAGATCAACAGCAGCCTCAAGAACGGCAAGGACAACGGCAAGCCACTCAACGCCGACCAACGCAACCAGCTCAACGCCGAGCTGGCATCGCTCAATGCCCTGACCCTGCTGCGTCGCCAGGAGCTGGCCGGCAACGGCTTGCTGCAAGACCTGGGCAACGCCCGGCACGACCTGTTGATCGAACGCGCAGCGCGCCTTGAGCAGGAAATCCAGGACCTGCAGACGCTGATCAACGACAAGCGCCTGGCCCAGTCCCAGCAGACCGTCACCCAGCAGTCGATCGAGGCGCAGAAGGCTGGCGGCAGCACCTTGTTGGCCAACGAGAGTGCCGCCAACCTCAAGCTCTCCGACTATCTGCTCAAGAGCACCGACCGCCTCAACGAGCTGACCCAGCAGAACCTGCGCACCAAACAGCAACTCGACAGCCTGACCCAGGCCGACCAAGCCCTGGATGAACAGATCAACGTGCTCAAGGGCAGCCTGCTGCTGTCGAAGATCCTCTACAAGCAGAAGCAGGCACTGCCGCACCTGAAGCTCGACCGCGACCTGGCCGACCAGATCGCCGACATTCGCCTGTACCAGTTCGAGATCAACCAGCAACGCGAGCAGATGAGCAGCCCGGTGAGCTATGTCGACAAGCTGCTGGCCAACCAGCCGCCGGACGACGTCACCCCGCAACTGCGCAAGGCCCTGCTGGAAGTGGCGATCACCCGCAGCGACCTGCTCGAACGCTTGAACCGCGAACTGTCGGCGTTGCTCAATGAGTCGATCACCCTGCAACTGAACCAGAAGCAGTTGCTCAGCACCGCACAAGGGCTGCGCACCACCCTCGAAGAGCAGATGTTCTGGATTCCCAGCAACAAGCCGCTGGATTGGGACTGGCTGCGCTACGTACCCGAGCGCTTCACCGCTCAGGTTGCCAGCCTGCCCTGGGGGTCGGGCCTCAAGGAGCTGGCCGACGGCTTGGGCCAGCGACCGCTGTTGTTCCTGCCATTGCTGCTGGTGATTGGCGGGCTGCTGTGGCGACGCAAGTACCTCTACCAGCGCCTGGGCAAGGTGCATCAGGACATCGGCCACTTCCGCCGCGACAGCCAGTGGCACACGCCGCAGGCCATCCTTATCAACATCCTCCTTGCCATGCCAGTCAGCTTGGGCCTGGCCTTGTGCAGCTATGCCTTGCAGATCGATGCACGTGGTCAGAACGCCAACCTCGGCGCGGCGCTGTGGCAGCTGGCACAGGCGTGGCTTGTGTTCTACACCGCCTACCGCATCCTCGCCCCGGGTGGCGTGGCGGAAATTCACTTCCGCTGGTACAAGCCGCAGGTCGAGTTCCTGCGGGGCTGGGTGCGCCGCCTGGGCTCCGTGGTGCTGGCTTTGGTCGGTGTGGTGGCGGTCGCCGAGCACCAGCCCTCGGCACTGGCCGACGATGTGCTAGGCATCGGCGTGGTGCTGGCGTGCTACGCACTGATGGCCTGGTTGCTCAGCCGCCTGCTGCTGAGTAGCCCTGCTCACCGCGACACGTCGCTGTTCCGCAAGGCCGTCGGGGTTGCCTTCACCGCCCTGCCCATCGCCTTGTTCGTGGCGGTGTGCTTCGGCTACTACTACACCGCCCTGAAGCTTACCGATCGCCTGATCTACACCCTGTACCTGCTGCTGTTCTGGCTGGTGATCGAAGCCGCCTTCGTGCGCGGCCTGTCGGTTGCCGCGCGGCGCCTGGCGTACCAGCGTGCCCTGAGCAAACGTGCGGCGGCCAAGGAGGGCCTCGATGGCGAGGTCGTCACCGAAGAGCCGACCCTGGATATCGAACAGGTCAACCAGCAGTCCCTGCGCCTGATCCGACTGGCCTTGCTCGGTGGTTTCATCGCCGGCCTGTACTGGGTTTGGGCAGACCTCATCTCGGTGTTCGCATACCTGAACAACTTCACCTTGTACGAATACACCAGCGGCACCGGCGCCAACGCCAGCATGGTGCCCATCAGCCTGGGCGACCTGCTGGGCGCGCTGGTGATCGTGGGCATTACCTTCGCCCTCGCCCGCAACCTGCCCGGTTTGCTGGAGGTGCTGGTACTGTCACGCCTGAACCTGGCGCAAGGCAGTGCCTATGCCACCACCACGCTGCTGTCGTACACCATTGTCGGCGTCGGTATCGTGACTACGCTGTCGACCCTTGGCGTGAGCTGGGACAAGCTGCAATGGCTGGTGGCGGCGCTGTCGGTTGGCTTGGGCTTCGGCATGCAGGAAATCTTCGCCAACTTCATCTCCGGCATCATGATCCTGTTCGAGCGCCCGGTACGAATCGGCGACACCATCACCATCGGCAATCTGTCCGGCACGGTGAGCAAGATCCGCATCCGCGCCACCACCATCACCGACTTCGACCGCAAGGACATCATCGTCCCCAACAAGACCTTCATCACCGGCCAGCTGATCAACTGGTCGCTGACGGACACGGTCACCCGGGTAACCCTGAAGCTGGGTATCGACTACGGTTCGGACCTGGACCTGGTCCGTGAGATTCTGCTCAAGGGCGCCCATGAGAACCCGCGGGTACTCAAGGACCCTGAGCCGATCGTGTACTTCCTCAACTTCGGCGAAAGCTCGCTCGACCACGAACTGCGCATGCATGTGCGCGACCTGGGCGACCGCAACCCGACCCTGGATGAGATCAACCGCTACATCAACCGTGAGTTCAAGGCACACAACATCAAGATCTCGGTACGCCAGGTCGAGGTGTTCCTGATAGATCCCAAGGGTGGCAAGCAGCAGCTGATTCCGATGGAGCAACCGAAACCGGATGGAGCTCAACCGGCCTGAGTGGGTTCGAATCCTTTATGCTGTGCACAATCCCTGCGAGGGCGATGCCCTCGATCACAGGCGATCCCGCTCCTGCAACTGCCCTGTGGGGAGCAGGCTCGCCAGCGATTGGGCCGTGAAGCGGCCCCAGGCACCCCACTCAGGAGCCGCCCGTGAAAACCCTCGACCAACTCAGCTTCGACAACCGCTTCGCCCGCCTGGGCGATGCGTTCTCCACCCAGGTACTGCCCGAGCCCATCGCCGAGCCGCGCCTGGTAGTGGCGAGCGAGTCGGCCATGGCACTGCTCGACCTCGACCCAACAGAGGCCCAATCCCCGCTGTTCGCCGAGCTGTTCAGCGGTCACAAGCTGTGGGAAGAAGCCGACCCGCGAGCGATGGTGTATTCAGGCCACCAGTTCGGCTCCTACAATCCGCGCCTGGGCGATGGCCGCGGCCTGCTGTTGGCCGAGGTACTGAACGATGCCGGCGAGCACTGGGACCTGCACCTCAAGGGTGCCGGCCAGACGCCGTACTCGCGCATGGGCGACGGCCGCGCCGTGTTGCGCTCGTCGATCCGCGAGTTCCTCGCCTCCGAGGCCCTGCACGCCCTCGGCATTCCCAGCAGCCGAGCCTTGTGCGTGGTAGGTTCGAGCACTCCAGTGTGGCGCGAAACCCGCGAAAGCGCCGCCATGCTGATGCGTCTGGCGCCAAGCCACGTTCGCTTTGGTCATTTCGAGTATTTTTACTACACCCGCCAACCCGAGCAGCAGCGCATACTCCTCGACCATGTACTGGAACAGCACTACCCCGAGTGCCGCGAGGCCGAACAGCCTTACCTTGCGATGTTCCGTACCATCGTCGAGCGCAATGCCGAACTGATCGCCCGCTGGCAGGCCTATGGCTTCTGTCACGGGGTGATGAACACCGACAACATGTCGATCCTCGGCATCACCTTCGACTTTGGCCCTTACGCTTTCCTCGACGACTTCGACGCCAACTTCATCTGCAACCACTCCGATGACCGTGGCCGCTACAGCTACAGCAACCAGGTACCTATCGCCCACTGGAACCTCAGCGCGCTGGCCCAGGCCTTGACCACGGTGATCGAGGTGGAACCGCTCAAACAAGCGCTGGAATTGTTCCTGCCGTTGTACCAGGCACATTACCTGGACCTGATGCGGCGGCGCCTGGGCCTGACCACTGCCGAGGATGACGACCTGGCGCTGGTCGAACGACTGCTGCAGCGTATGCAAAGCGGTGGCGTGGACTACAACCTGTTCTTCCGCAGGCTGGGCGAGCAACCGGTGGCCGATGCCTTGAAGGCGGTGCGCGACGATTTCGTCGACCTGGCCGGCTTCGATGCCTGGGGCGTGGACTACCTGGCGCGCTGCCAACGGGAAGCCGGTAATGCCGACGGACGGCGTGAACGCATGCATGCGGTGAACCCGCTGTATGTGCTGCGTAACTATTTGGCGCAGAAAGCTATCGAAGCGGCCGAGGCAGGGGATTACAGTGAAGTGAGGCGACTGCACCTGGTGCTGAGCCGGCCGTTCGACGAACAACCCGGCATGCAGGCCTATGCCGAACGGCCACCTGAGTGGGGCAAGCACCTGGAAATCAGCTGCTCGTCCTGATTCACACGGCCGGCGACAAGGCCAGAACAAACACCCAAGGAGCCCTCATGTCCGACCCGCTGCTGATCCCCTGCCCCCACTGCAACGGCCTCAACCGCCTGCCCGCCGCCCGCCTGGGCGACGCGCCCAAATGCGGGCGTTGCAAACAGGACGTGCTGCTGAGCAAACCCTTCGCGCTCACCGAAAGCAGCTATGCCAGCCAGATCAAAGGCGACTTGCCACTGCTGCTGGACGTCTGGGCGGACTGGTGCGGCCCCTGCAAATCCTTCGCCCCCACCTTCGAACAGGCCGCTCGCCAGCTTCAGGGCCGCTGCCGCCTGGCCAAGCTCGACAGCGAAGCCAACCGCAACCTGGCAGGCCAGTTGGGCATCCGCTCGATCCCCAGCCTGATCCTGTTCAAGAACGGCCGCGAAGTCGCCCGCCAGGCCGGGGCGTTTCCACTGCAGACACTGCTGGAATGGCTGCGCAGCCAGGGGGTTTAGGGTCGGCTGTGAGATCGAGCGCCGCCCGCGCGGCGCATCGCGAGCAAAGCTCGCCACGTTTGTTTCGGGCCAATGATGCCTGTAACAGTCGCGCGCGGCCGCCTTTTTGATTTGACTCGATACCGCGCCGTACGCCTGTAGGAGCGAGCCTCGCTCGCGATGCGCCGCGCAGGCGGCGCTCGCTCTGGCAGGCGTCGCAGATCACCCATTTTCCTCAAGAAGGTCATGCAACTCGACAAACTGCTGCGTGAGCTTGTGCCGTGGCTCCAAGTGGATCAGCGGCAGGCTGGCATGGTGCGATTCGCGCATCTTCACCGAACTGCCCAGATATACCGGTAGCACCGGAAGACCCTCGGCCAGCAGTTCGTCGAGCATCTGCTGAGGCAGGCTGGCGCGGGACTGGAACTGATTGACCACGATGCCTTCGACCACCAGGTCCTCGTTGTGGTCGTCCTTGAGCTCTTCGATCTCGGCCAGCAGGCCATACAGCGCCTGACGCGAGAAACTGTCGCAATCGAAGGGAATAAGCACGCGATCAGCGGCAATCAGCGCAGAAACCGCATAGAAATTGAGTGCAGGGGGCGTATCGATGTAGATGCGCTCGTAGTCCTCGTCCAGATCGTCGAGCAACTTACGCAGCTTGTTGATCTTGTGCTTGGCCTCGAGCTTGGGCTGAAGGTCGGCCAGTTCGGCCGTCGCCGTCACCACATGAAGGTTGTCAAACGGCGTTTCGTAGATATCGACCTTGTTCTTCTTGCTGAACGGGCCGCTGGACAGGCTCTGCTTGAAGAAGTCGGCAATGCCCATGGGAATGTCCTCGCCGGTGAGGCCGGTGAGGTACTGAGTCGAATTCGCCTGGGCATCCAGGTCGATCAACAGGGTCCGGTAACCTTCGCTGGCACTGACTGCCGCCAGGTTGCAGGCGATGCTCGACTTGCCCACGCCACCTTTCTGATTGAACACCACGCGCCGCATGAGAGACCTCCGTGTATCAACGAATGCCCGAGTATGTGGCGGCGTCTGCGCAATGACCAGCACCTATTCGCTCAACTTGAGCGAACGGCGACCGACAACCTCTTCATACCGTCCATCGGAAATCACGCAAGCCCGCGGTCGGACTTGACGCAATCGCCTCTGCCCATTGTCTGATGGCAATCAGCTAACCAACATTTGCTACACGCCGCCAGCACCGGGATAATGCGCGCCACTCGGCGATTGCGCCAACCCTGTCAGGTCGTTGTTTCGAGTGATTCCCTCGACAAGGAAGTTCCTCAGGGCGGAAAGTCAACACTATCGTGATCAGCTTCGATATCAGCCAATGGCGCGCCTGGTCCCCAGGGTTGCAGACACCTGCCGACTGGCACGCCTGGGCACACGGCACGCAGCCGTCGCAGAGCGACGGGCCGCCTCCCGATGTTTCGTTTTTGCCGGCCATGCAGCGCCGTCGCCTGAGCCTGCTGGCCCGCATGGCATTTGCCGTCGGCTGGCCGCTGGCCGAGGGCCACGATGCACTGCCGCTGGTGTTCGTCTCGCGCCATGGAGAAACCCCACGGACCTTCGCGATGCTCAGCGAGCTGGCCGAGCAACAGCCGCTGTCGCCCACCCAGTTCAGCCTGTCGGTGCACAATGCGGTGATCGGCCTGTGGTCGATCATGCGCAGTGAAACCAGCGAGATGACCGCGCTGGCAGCCGAGCAGGATGGCTTCGAGCAGGGCGTGATCGAAGCTGCGGCCTTGCTGGCCGAGGGCGCCCCGGCCGTGCTGCTGATCATCACCGAAGAGCGACCACCCGAGGCCTACCGCAACTGGATCGACGACGTACCCTTTTCCTACGCCCTGGGCCTGTTGCTGACATCCGGCCAACAATGGCAGCTCACCCTGGGCCAGACGCCGGCGGACCAAGGCACCGCATTGCCCCATGCCCTGAGCTGGCTGCGTGCTTCGCTGACCGACCAGAATACCGTCACCCACACCGTGAAGCGTCGTGTATGGACCTGGCAACGACAGCCGTGAACCGCCCCCGCGATGCCTACTACTGGCGCCTGCTGGCCACCGCCTTGAGCTTTGCCGTATTCGGGCTCGGCGGCCTGTGCCTGCGGCTGCTGGTGTTCCCCCTGTTGGCCTGTATGCCGGGCGGTCGCGAACGCCACCGCCAGCGTGCCCGGCAAACCATCGGTTGGCTGTTCTGGCACTTCATTCGCTTCATGAAGGGCGCTGGCGTCTTGACCTACCAGGTCATTGGCGCCGAACGCCTGGGCCGCCCTGGTCAGCTGATCATCGCCAACCACCCGTCGCTGATCGATGTGGTCTTTCTCATCGGCCTGGTGCGCCAGGCCAATTGCGTGGTCAAGCACAGCCTGTTCGACAACCCATTCACCCGTGGCCCGGTCGGCGAGGCCCAGTACATTGGCAACGACGGCAGCATGGACATGCTCGAAGAAGCCGTGGACGTGTTGCGCCAAGGACAGCCGTTGATCATATTCCCGGAAGGTACGCGCACCCCGCCCGGCCAGGTACCGGCCTTTCATCGCGGCGCCGCCGCGATTGCCTTGCGGGGTGCGAATATCATCACGCCGGTGACCATCAAGGTCAGCCCGACCACCCTGACCAAGAACGAACCCTGGTACCGCATCCCCAGCCGTCGCGTGCACTTCACCCTCACGGTCGGCGCCGATATCGACCCTCAGGCCTTCGCCACACAGGGGCCGGCGCCTCAAGCATCACGCAAGCTGAACGACTACCTGCATCAGTACTACCTCAAGGAGCTCGCCACAGATGAGCGATCCACAACACGACCTGCACCGTGACCTCAAGCAACTGATCATCGACGCCCTCGGCCTTGAAGACATCGGCGTACAGGACATCGACGACCAGCAACCGCTGTTTGGCGAAGGCCTGGGCCTGGACTCGGTGGATGCACTGGAATTGGGCCTGGCACTGCAGAAGCGCTATGGCTTCAAGATCGACGCCGATGCCAAGGACACCCGCAACCATTTCCGTAACGTCGCCACCTTGGCCGCGTTCGTCACTGCCCGTAAGGCTGCCTGAGACTGCACCATGCAAACCCGCGAAGATATCTTCAATACCCTGCGCGACGCCCTGGTCGAGCTGTTCGAGCTCGACCCCGCCAGCATCAACCTCGATGCCAACCTGTACCAGGACCTGGAAATCGACAGCATCGATGCCATCGACCTGCTCGACCACATCAAGCGCCAGACCGGAAAGAAAATCGCCGCCGAAGACTTCAAGGCAGTGCGTACCGTCAATGACGTGGTCGAAGCGGTGTACCGCCTGGTCAACAACGCGGCATGAAGCGACTGATCGGCCTCGGCCTGTTGCTGGCCGGCGTGCTGTATCCCTTCGCGGTGCATTTCGGCATGGCCCGTTTCGCCCCCTGGCAGTTCGGCGTGCTGCTTGGCGCCCTGTGGCTGGCCCGTGCGCTGAGTACGCCACGTCGCCCGGGCGCTGTGTGGATGGCCGCGGCGGCGCTGGCGTTCTGCGCCGCCCTGGGTCTGTCCGACAGCCAGCAGCTGCTGCGCTGGTACCCAGTGCTGGTCAATGCCTTCATGCTCGTCCTGTTCGGCACCAGCCTGGTGCACGGCATGCCGCTGGTCGAGCGCCTGGCCCGTCTGCAGGAGCCGCAACTTCCCCCGGCAGCGGTGCACTACACCCGCCAGGTAACGCAGGTATGGTGCCTGTTTTTCGTGATCAACGGCCTGATCGCCGCGAGCCTGACCCTGTGGGCGCCACTGCGCTGGTGGACGCTGTACAACGGCGTGATCGCCTATGCCGCAATGGGGCTGCTGTTCGCGGTCGAATGGTGGGTAAGACAACGTGTGCGAGGACGCTCATGAACTGGATCAACCTCGAACACCTGCTGCGCCCGCTGGATGCGCCGCGCCAGGTGAGCCAGTGCCCGAGCCTGGATCATGCCCAGTTGAGCCAACAGGCACTGCGCCTGGCCGGCGGCCTGCGCCAGCGTGGCGTGAAACAGCTGGCTGTGCACCTGGAAGATGCTGCCGAACTCGCCGCCGCCTTGCTGGGTGCCTGGCGCGCCGATGTCGAGGTGTTGCTGCCTTCGGACCTGCAACCGGCGACCCGCGAGCGCTGGCACAGTCAGGTAGACCTGTGGCTCAGCGACCAGCCCGGTGACCTGGACTTCGCCTCCTTGCTCGGCGAGCCGCTAACGCCTGCCGACCTCGACCTGGACCGATGCCGCATCAGCCTGTGCACTTCTGGCTCCAGCGGCGAACCCAAGCGCATCGACAAGTGCCTTCGTCAGCTGGCCAATGAAGTCCAGGCCCTGGAGCGACTGTGGGGCCACACCCTGGGCGATGCATGGATCGTCGGCAGTGTCGCCACCCAGCACATCTACGGGCTGTTGTTCCGCGTGCTCTGGCCGCTGTGTGCCGGGCGCGGCTTCGAACGGCGCCAATTGCCCTTCCCTGAAGACTTGCAGCGCGCCAGCCTGGCCCATCCTGCCTTCGCCTGGGTGGCCAGCCCGGCCCTGCTCAAGCGCATGGGCGACAATCTCGACTGGGCAGCCCTGGGCCAGGTCCGCCAGGTGTTTTCCTCCGGCGGTGAATTGCCGGCCGACGCCGCCCATCGCCTGCAGCAGCGTCTGGGCCAATGGCCGACGGAAATCCTCGGCAGCTCGGAGACAGGTGGTATTGCCTGGCGTCAGGGTGAAGCATTGTGGCAGCCATTTGCCGATGTACGCCTGAGCCAGGACGCACGAGGCGCCTTGTGCATCGCTTCGCCATACTTACCCGCAGGCCATGTCGAGCAGAGTGCTGACGCCGTCGCGTTCGCCGATGACGGGCGCTTCCATCTGCTCGGCCGTCTCGACCGCATCGTCAAGCTGGAAGAGAAACGCATCTCCCTGCCCATGCTCGAACAGGCGCTATGCGCCCACGCCTGGGTCGGTGAAGCCCGGCTGGGCATGGTCGAACACGGCCGCGCCTACCTCGCCGCGCTGGTAGTGCTGACCCCCTCTGGCCTGCACGCGCTGCGCAGCAAGGGCCGCAAGGCGTTGGTCGAGCGCCTGCGGGCGCACCTGGCGGGGCATTGCGAGCCCTTGGCCCTGCCACGACGCTGGCGGCTGCTGCGGCAACTGCCGCTCAATGCGCAGGGCAAAATGCCACGGGCCGACGTCCAGGCCTTGTTGCTGGCGCCGCGCAACATGACGCCTGAGGTGTTGGAGCAGCGCCATGAAGGCGATGAACTGCACCTGACCCTGGTCGTCCCCGTGGACCTGGCATGCTTTGCCGGTCACTTCCCAGAAGCCCCGGTGCTGCCCGGCGTGGTGCAGATCGACTGGGCCATCGCCCTGGCCAGCGAACACCTGCTGCCGGGCTACCGCTTCGCCGGCATGGAAGTGCTCAAGTTCCAGCATGTGGTGCGCCCTGGCGATGAACTGGTGCTGAACCTGCGCTGGGATGGTGAGCGCGGCAAACTGTATTTCGCCTACAGCTGCGCCGGGCAGGCCTGCTCCAGTGGCCGCATCCTGATGGAGACTGCCTGTGCATAAGCCTTGCGCGGTGATCCCGGTGTACAACCACGAACTGGCCGTTCCAGCAGTGGTGGCCGACTTGCTTGACGCGGGCCTGCCCTGCGTGTTGGTCGACGACGCCAGTCATGCGCCTTGCGCCCAGGTGCTGCGCCAACTGGCCCTGCATCCTGACGTGCACCTGGTCACGCTCGCGACCAACCAGGGCAAAGGTGGCGCGGTCATGGCCGGGCTGCGTGAAGCTTCACGGCTGGGGTTCAGCCATGCCTTGCAAGTGGACGCCGACGGCCAGCATGACCTGACCGATGTTCGCCGCTTCCTCGAACAGTCGCAGGCTTATCCACAGGCGCTGGTATGCGGTTATCCACAGTACGACGCCAGCGTGCCCAAGGGCCGTCTGTATGCCCGTTACCTCACCCACGTGTGGGTATGGATCAACAGCCTGTCGCTGCAGATACCGGACTCGATGTGCGGCTTTCGCGTGTACCCGCTGCCGCCAACCCTGGCGATGATCGATAGCGTCAAACTCGGCCGGCGCATGGACTTCGACCCCGAGATTCTCGTACGCCTGTCGTGGCGCGACCAGCCGATGCGCTGGCTGCCGACCAGGGTCCATTACCCGCAGGACGGCCTGTCGCACTTTCGCCTGTTCCATGACAATGCGCTGATCTCGAAAATGCACGCCAAGCTGTTCTTCGGCATGCTGCTGCGCGCACCGCTGATTCTCTGGCGCAGGTGGCGTGGATGAGCAGCAATCCTTCGCAACACTGGGCCGATCAGCAGGAGCGTGGCAGTTTCTGGCTGATGAAACTGACCGCCGCCCTGGTGCGGCTGTGTGGCCGGCGTGTGCTCGGCCCCCTGATACGCATCATCGTCGCCTACTTCTTCGTGTTCGGCCGCCGCGCCCGGCGCAGTGCCTGGCAGTACCAGCAGCGACTGCATCGCTGGAATGGCGGGCAAACCCCAGCGCCCAGCCAACGCCAGGTATTTCGCCAGTTCATGGCCTTCGCCGACGCCCTGCTGGACAAGCTCGACGTATGGAATGGCCGGCTGCGGCTGGAAGACATCGACATCGTCGACCCCGCTCATCTGCGTCAGCAACTGCGCGGCGAGCGCGGTCAGATGCTGGTGGGTGCGCACCTGGGTAATCTTGAAGTGTGCCGCGCCTTGGCTGAAATCGGCGAGCAGGTGACCATGAACGTGCTGGTCCACACCCGCCATGCCGAGCGCTTCAACCGCCTGCTGGGCGAGGCCGGCGCGACCAACCTGCGACTGATCCAGGTCAGCGAACTGGACCCGGCAGTGATGCTGCAACTCTCCGAGCGCCTGGAGCGCGGCGAGTGGCTGGCCATTGCCGGCGACCGCGTGCCGCTGCACGGCACACGTACGGTCGAAGTGGACTTCCTCGGCCAGCCCGCGCCATTCCCGCAAGGCCCCTGGCTGCTGGCCGGCCTGCTCGATTGCCCGGTCAACCTACTGTTCTGCCTGAAGCGCCAAGGCCGCTACCGCATCACCCTGGAGCCCTTCGCCGAGCGTCTGCAGTGGCGCCGCGGCCAGCGTGACCAGGTGATTGCCCAGTGGGCCTCACGCTATGCCGAACGCCTGGGCCAATACTGCAGCCAGGCGCCATTGCAGTGGTTCAACTTCTACCCCTTCTGGAAGACCGATGACGATGCATCCGCATGAACCTGTCACGTTCGGCGAGTCGCCGCTGGCGATCGAAGACATCCTGGCCCTGGCCGAGTGCCGCGCCTCGGCGCGGCTGCAGGACGATGCCCGGTACCGCGAGCGTATCGCGCGTGGTGCGCGGTTCCTGGACACCTTGCTGGACAAGGAAGGCGTAATCTACGGCGTAACCACCGGCTACGGCGACTCCTGCGTGGTCGCCGTGCCGCTTGAGCATGTGGAGGCCCTGCCACAACACCTTTACACCTTCCATGGGTGTGGCCTGGGCCGCCTGCTGGACGCCCCCGCAACCCGCGCCGTGCTGGCTGCCCGCCTGCGATCGCTGAGCCACGGCGTATCGGGGGTGCGCCTGGAGTTGCTCGAACGTCTGCGTGATTTCCTCGCTCACGACATCCTCCCACTGATTCCCGAAGAAGGCTCGGTGGGCGCCAGCGGAGACTTGACGCCACTGTCCTACGTCGCGGCCACGTTGGCCGGCGAGCGCGAGGTGATGTACCAAGGTCAACGCCGTGGCAGCGCTGACGTGCACCGCGAACTGGGCTGGCAGCCACTGGTGCTGCGGCCCAAGGAAGCCCTGGCGCTGATGAACGGCACCGCGGTGATGACCGGCCTGGCCTGCCTGGCGTTTGCCCGCGCCGACTACCTGCTGAAACTGGCTACGCGCATCACCGCCCTCAACGTCATTGGCCTGCAAGGCAACCCCGAGCATTTCGACGAGCGCCTGTTCGCCGCCAAGCCGCACCCTGGACAGATGCAGGTTGCCGCCTGGCTCCGCCAGGACCTCGCCATCGACGCACCGTTACCGTCCCTGCATCGTCTGCAGGACCGCTATTCGCTGCGCTGCGCACCCCATGTGCTGGGCGTGCTGGCCGACAGCCTGGGCTGGCTGCGCGGCTTCATCGAGACGGAGCTCAACAGCGCCAACGACAACCCGATCATCGACGGCGACGCCGAGCGGGTGCTGCATGGTGGGCACTTCTATGGCGGTCATATCGCCTTCGCCATGGACAGCCTCAAGACCCTGGTCGCCAACGTCGCCGACCTGCTCGACCGCCAGCTCGCATTGTTGGTGGACGTACGTTACAACCATGGCCTGCCCAGCAACCTGTCCGGCGCCGAAGCCGACCGAGCCATGCTCAACCACGGTTTCAAGGCCGTGCAGATCGGTGCCAGCGCCTGGACTGCCGAAGCACTCAAGCAGACCATGCCAGCCAGCGTGTTCTCGCGCTCCACCGAATGCCACAACCAGGACAAGGTGAGCATGGGCACCATCGCCGCCCGTGACGCCTTGCGGGTGCTGGAGCTGACCGAACAGGTCGCCGCCGCAGCCTTGCTGGCAGCCAACCAGGGCGTGTGGCTGCGTGGCCGCCAGGACAACGCACGGCCGTTGCCGCCAGCCTTGGCTCAGATGCATCAAGCGCTGGTGGCGGAGTTCGCTCCGGTCGTCGAAGACCGTGCCCTGGAAAGCGACTTGCGCCTGTGCCTGCAACGCATCGCCCAGCGCCACTGGAGGTTGCATGCGTAACCCCGGCGTCTTCCATGTCGACAGCGAAATCGTCGTACCCTTCTTCGACGTCGACAGCATGCACATCGTCTGGCACGGTCACTACGTCAAATACCTCGAAGTGGCCCGCTGCGCGCTGCTCGACCGACTCGAGCACAATTACCTGCAAATGCACGCCAGCGGCTACATCTGGCCGGTGATCGACCTGCAGCTGCGCTACATCCGCGGCGCCACCTTCGGCCAGCGCCTGAAGGTGCGTGCCAGCTTGGTGGAATGGGAAAACCGCCTGAAGATCCATTACCTGATCAGCGATGCCGAGACGGGCGAGCGCATGACCCGCGCCAGCACCGTGCAGGTCGCCGTACATGTGGAAAGCGGCGAGATGCAACTGGCCTCGCCGCAGGTGATGCTCGACGCGGTAGCCAAGGTACTCTCATGAATCGACTCGTCACGACACGCCTGAAGCCACTGCGCGGATTCCGTGGGAGTGGCCTTGCGTCGCGACAGAGGCGCGACGCGGCGCCACCTGCTCACGCCACCCCTGTCCACCCGCTGTTGTGCACGCTCACCGTCCTCATCCTGCTGTTCATCAGCCCGCTGACCCTGGCATTCAGCCTGGACGATCTGCAAAAACAGCTCAGCACGCCCGCAGTCGTCAAAGGCCCGTTCATCCAGGAAAAGCACCTGCGCGCCCTGCCCCAGCCACTGCTGAGCAAGGGCCACTTCATCCTGGCCCGCGACCACGGCCTGCTATGGCTGCTGCAAACCCCGCTGCGCCAGGATTACCGCATTCGCGCCGACGGCATCGCCCGCCGCGATCCGAGCGGCTGGCAAACATTGCCCAGCCGCAGCGCTGGAGCCGAACAAAACCGCCTGTTCTTTGCCGTACTGCAGGGCGACAGCAGTGGCCTGCAACGCGACTTCGACCTGAGCCTGTCGGGCGATGCCGCGCACTGGACATTGCACCTGACGCCTCGCTCGCTGCTGCTCAAGCAGGTATTCAGCGCCATCGAAATCAGCGGTGGCTCGTTCGTCGAGCGCATCGAGCTCAGCGAAACCCAAGGCGACAGCACCGTCCTGCGCATGCCTGAAAGCAGCGCCGAGACTGCCCTGAGCGACAGGGAGCGCCGCGATCTTGCCGATTGAACGCCTGCTCCCACGCGCCTTCCTGGGGTTGTTGCTCATTGTGCTCGCGGTCGCTGGCTGGCAGTGGCACCGTGGGGCGCCGATGTCGGCCGACCTGATGACACTGGTGCCCGGCGCTACCCAAGACCCGCTGGTCAAACGCGCCGAACTGCGCATACAAGAGCCGCTCAACCGCGAAATACTGGTGCTGGTTGGCCACACCGAACGCCAGCAGGCACTCGCCCTCGCCGAGCATCTGGCCGCGCAGTGGCAAGCCAGCGGTTTATTCAGCAGGGTGCAGTGGAACCTGCAAACCGACCTCGCCGCCGTGCGCGAACAGCTGCTGCAAGGGCGGCTGGCCATGCTTGCGCCCCAGGACCGCCAGCAACTGCGCCTCCAGCCAGACGTTTTCATCGAGCAGCGCGTGCAAAGCCTGTTCGACCCCTTCACCGGTTTCAGCCTGGTACCCAGCCAGGACGACTGGCTAGGCCTGACCGGGCGCATCCAGGCCAGCCAACCGAAACCGCCGAACGTAGAACTGGATACCGCCAGCGGCGCGCTGGTGGCCAGCGCCGAGGGCCTGCACTGGGTGCTGCTGCGCGCACGCACCGAGGGCAATGCGTTCGACTTGAACCTGCCGCTGCAAGTGGCCGACCTGGTGGACAAGAGTCGCCAACAAGCGGAGCAATCCGGCGCCCAACTGGTCGCCGCCAGTGGCTTGCTGTATGCCGCCGCCGGGCAACAGCAAGCCAGCCGCGAAATCACCTGGGTCGGTGGCGGCGCAACCCTTGCCATTCTGCTGTTGCTACTGCTGGCGTTTCGCCGCTGGCGCGGGCTGTTGGCCTTCGTTCCCGTGCTGGTGGGAGTGCTCTTCGGGACGGTGGTGTGCGTAGCGCTGTTCGACCAGATCCATGTCATGACGCTGGTCCTGGGCTCGAGCCTGATTGGTGTAGCCGTGGACTACCCTTTGCACTATCTGTCCAAGAGCTGGAGCCTCAAGCCCTGGCGTAGCTGGCCCGCCTTGCGCCTGACACTTCCAGGCCTGAGCCTGAGCCTGGCGACCAGTTGCATCGGCTACCTTGCCCTGGCGTTCACGCCCTTCCCGGCGCTGACCCAGATTGCCGCGTTTTCCGCCGCGGGCCTGCTCGGAGCCTACCTCTGCGCGGTATGCCTGCTGCCGGCCCTGCTGAACGGTGTGGCACTACGCCCGGCGCACTGGCCGCTACAGGTCGCCGAAACGCTCATGCGCTGGCGTGAACGCCTGCTGCGCAAAATGCCCAGTGCCGTGCTGCTGGTCCTGGTGATGCTGTTCTGCGCTGCCGGCCTGTGGCGCCTCGACAGCCGCAATGACATCCGCCAGTGGGTCAGCAGCCCACCCCAGTTGCTGGCGCAAGCCCAGGCAGTGGCGCGGATCACCGGCTACCAACCCACCAGCCAGTTCTACCTGGTACGTGGCCGCGACCCGCAGCAGTTGCTCGACCGCCTGGGGACGCTGTCCGCCAAGCTCGACGAGCTGGTCGAACTGGGTAAGCTCAAGGGCTACATGAGCCTGGACCAGATCGTCGCAAGCCCGGCAGAACAACAGCAGACCCAACAGGCACTGGCCGTCCTGCGCGAGCATTGGCAACCGCTGCAGGCGCTAGGTGTGCCGCAGGCGGCGCTGGAGAACGAGCTGAACCACCTGCTGCAACTACCCACACTGACCGTCGAACAGGTACTGGCGGGACCGCTGGGCGAAGCCTGGCGGCCATTGTGGCTGGGGCGGACCGACTCGGGGGTGGCCGCCATCGTCAGCTTGCAGGGCCTGAACGATACTGCGCTGCTGCGTGTGCAGACCGACGATCTGGAGGGGGTGCAACTGGTGGACCGTCTCGGCGAACTGAACCAGCTATTCGCCGCCACCCAGCTCAGCGCCGCCGAGCTCAAGCTGTTGTCGTGCGTGCTGATCCTGCTGTTGCTGGTGCTGCCATTCGGCCTGCGGGGTGCCCTGCGCATCGTCGCCCTGCCGTTGCTGGCAGCCCTGTGCAGCCTGGCCTGCCTGGGCTGGCTGGGACAACCGCTGACCTTGTTCAGCCTGTTCGGCCTGTTGCTGGTCACCGCCATCAGCGTCGACTACGCGATCCTCATGCACGAGCAGATCGGCGGGGCCGCTGTGAGTCTGCTGGGCACGCTGCTGGCCGCACTCACCACCTGGCTGTCGTTCGGTCTGCTGGCGCTTTCCAGCACACCGGCGGTGAGCAATTTCGGCCTGGCGGTAAGCCTGGGCCTGGTGTTCAGTTTCATACTGGCCCCATGGGCCAAACCCCTGGAGCACGCATGAAACAGCTGCTGCTGATTGCCTTTTGTGCGCTGCTGGGCGCTTGCAGCGCACGCCCACCATTGCCGGCACACCTGCCTACGCTCGACCTGCCGCAGCAGTTGCACGTCCGGCGCGAACAGGCCGGGCAGCAACAAGACTGGCTACTGGTGATTCAACGTGAAGACGGCCACCTGCGCTGGTCGCTGCTCGACCTGCTCGGCATTCCCCAGGCCCGTCAGTTGCTCGAAGGCCAGCGCTGGCAGGCGGATGGCCTTTTACCGCCCAATCCAGCGGCGCGCGAGCTGTTCGCCGCCGTGCTGTTCGCCCTGACTCCGGGCGAGCAATTGCAGGCGCTCTACCCCGGCGCTCGCCAACAGCGCGGGCAACGCTGGCTGGAAGACCGCTGGCACATCGCTTATCGAGACGCCGATGGATTCGACTTGAACCTCGGTGAGGGCCTGCGTTATGTAATTGCCCCTTTGCCCAGCGAGAACCTGCCATGACTGCCTACCTCAACGCCCTGGGCGTGGTCTGCGCGCTGGGCCACGGCCAGGCCGAAGTCGCCGCCCGCCTGTTCGCAGGCGACTGCTCGGGCGTGCAGCCCGAGGACGGCTGGATACCCGACCGCCGACCTCCCGTCGGTGCCGTGCCCGGCCAACTGCCCGTACTGCCCTTGCCTGACCAGCACAGCCGCAACAATCAACTGCTGTACAGCGCCGCCCTGCAGATCGAGCCTGCCATCCGCCAGGCCATCGCACGCCATGGTGCACACCGGGTGGCGGTCATACTGGGCACCAGCACCTCGGGGATCGCCGAAGCCACCGAAGGCATTGCCCATTACCTTCGGCAACAGCACTTTCCGGACGACTACCGCTACGCCCAGCAGGCCCTGAGTGCACCGGCCAACTTCCTGGCGGACTGGTTGCAACTGAGCGGCCCGGCCTACGTGATCTCCACCGCTTGCACCTCCAGCGGCCGCGCCCTGGCAAGCGCTCGCCGACTGCTGCGACAGGGTATCTGCGATGCGGTGCTGTGCGGCGGTGTCGACAGCCTGTGCGGTCTTACGCTCAATGGCTTCAGCGCGCTGGAAGCGATCAGCGAGCAGCGCTGCAACCCGTTCTCGATCAACCGCAACGGCATCAATATCGGTGAGGCCGCTGCGCTGTTCCTGATGACCCGTGAAGTCAACAACGAAGGCCCCTCCATCGCCTTGCTCGGGGCCGGCGCCAGTTCCGACGCTCACCACATATCAGCGCCAGACCCGACTGGCGCCGGCGCCTTGCAGTGCATGGCCAAAGCCTTGGACAATGCAGGCCTGGCCCCAACGCAGATCGACTACCTCAACCTGCATGGCACCGCCACGGTGCATAATGACGCCATGGAAAGCCTGGCCGTCAGCGCACTGTTCGGCGCCGACCTGCCGTGTTCGTCGAGCAAGCCCATGACCGGTCACACCCTGGGTGCTGCTGGCGCGCTCGAAGCCGCGTTCTGCTGGCTGACGCTGAGCGAGCACAACCCTGAGGGGCTGCTGCCGCCCCACGTGTGGGATGGCCAGCGCGACCCTGAACTGGCAGCGCTGAACCTCGTCGACGGCCAACAACGGCTGCCAGCGCAGCACCCACGCCGGTTGATGAGCAATTCGTTCGCCTTCGGCGGCAACAATGTCAGTCTGATTCTCGGAGACACCGCATGATCACCTGGCCACTGGCCGAGCTGTTGCCACACGCTGGCGACATGATTCTGATCGACCAGGTCGACAGCTGCGACGACGAGCAGATTCATGCTCGCGCCACCGTGCGCCACGGCGGCCTGTTCAATCGCGCCGACGGCAGCCTGCCGGCATGGTTCGGGATCGAACTGATGGCCCAGACAGTGGCCGCCTTCGCCGGTTGCCGGGCGCGTCGACAAGGCCAACCGGTGGAGTTGGGTTTCCTGCTCGGCACCCGCAAGTACAGCTGCGATGTAGAACACTTCCCGGCGGGCACCGAACTGCACCTTCACGCCCTGCGTTCACTGGAAGATGACAGCGGCATGGGTGTGTTCGAGTGCCACCTGCGTGGCCCCGGCATCCATGCCACCGCGCGCCTGAATGTCTATCGCCCGCCGCAAACCGCCCATTATCTGGCCGAGGCAGACCCAGAGGAGTCCCCCCATGACTGATACCATCCTGGTCACAGGCTCCAGCCGCGGCATCGGCCGAGCCATCGCCCTGCGCCTGGCCCGTGCAGGCTTCGACCTGGTGCTGCATTGCCGCAGTGGCCGTGCCGAAGCCGACGCGGTTGCCGCCGAGGTCCGGGCTCTGGGCCAGCAGGCACGGGTGCTGCAATTCGACGTGGCTGACCGCACAGCGTGCAAGACCATCCTGGAAGAGGATGTCGAAACCCACGGTGCCTACTATGGCGTGGTGTGCAACGCAGGGCTGACCCGCGACGGCGCGTTCCCGGCACTGACCGACGAGGATTGGGACCAGGTCATGCGCACCAATCTGGACGGCTTCTACAACGTCTTGCATCCCCTGACGATGCCCATGATCCGCCGCCGCGCGCCGGGCCGCATCGTCTGCATCACCTCGGTGTCGGGGTTGATCGGCAACCGTGGCCAGGTCAGCTACAGTGCCTCCAAAGCCGGCCTGATCGGCGCCGCCAAGGCGCTGGCCATCGAGCTGGGCAAACGACGCATCACCGTCAACTGCGTGGCCCCTGGCCTGATCGACACAGCCATGCTCGACGAGCATGTGCCCGTGGACGAGTTGCTCAAGATGATCCCGGCCGGGCGCATGGGCACGGCCGAAGAAGTTGCCGGGGCGGTGAACTTCCTGATGTCGCCTGAAGCCGCGTACATCACCCGCCAGGTCCTGGCGGTCAATGGAGGGTTGTGCTGATGCGCCGTGTCGTGGTCACCGGCATGGCCGGCATCACCTCCTTGGGCAATGACTGGGCCACCATCGCCGGGCATTTCGCCAGCCAGCGCAGCGGGATCCGCCGCATGGACGAGTGGGACCGTTATGCAGAGCTCAATACCCGCCTGGCCGGCCCGGTCGATGACTTCAAGGTCCCCAGCCACTGGACCCGCAAGCAGCTGCGCAGCATGGGCCGTGTCTCGCGCCTGGCGGTCGCTGGCGCCGAGCGCGCCCTGGCTGACGCCGGGCTGCTCGACGACCCGAGCATCCGCGATGGGCGCATGGGGGTAGCCTGCGGCTCATCCACCGGCAGCACCGACGAGATCAAGACCTTCGGCAACATGCTGATGAACGCAGTGGCCGACGGCCTGAACGCCAACTCCTACGTGCGCATGATGCCCCACACCACTGCCGCCAATATCAGCATCTTCTTCGGCCTCACCGGACGCCTGATCCCCACTTCCAGCGCCTGCACCAGCGGCAGCCAGGGCATCGGCTACGCCTACGAGGCGATCAAGTACGGTCGTCTGCCGATGATGCTCGCCGGGGGTGCCGAGGAGCTGTGCCCCACCGAAGCCATGGTGTTCGATGCGCTGTACGCCACCAGCCTCAAGAACGATACGCCGCACCTGACCCCAAGGCCTTACGACCTCGACCGCGACGGCCTGGTGATTGGCGAAGGCGCAGGGATGCTGGTGCTCGAAGAGCTGGAGCACGCCTTGGCGCGGGGGGCGAAGATCTATGCCGAGGTGGTGGGCTTTGGCAGCAATGCCGATGGCCAGCACATCACCCGACCGGAGCAGGCCACCATGCGCCGAGCCATGGAACTGGCGCTGGAAGACGCAGCCCTGGCACCCGACGCCATCGGCTACGTCAACGGCCACGGCACCGCCACCGAACAGGGTGACATCGCCGAAACCCTGGCCACCAGCAGCCTGTTCGGCCCACGCATGCCCATCAGCTCGCAGAAGAGTTTCCTAGGCCACACCTTGGGCGCCTGCGGTGCACTGGAGTCGTGGTTCAGCATCGAGATGATGAACAGCGACCGCTACGTGCATACCCTCAACCTCGATCGCATCGACCCGCGCTGTGGCGAGCTGGACTACCTGACCGGCGGTTTTCGCACCATGAGCCACGAGTACGTGATGAACAACAACTTTGCCTTTGGTGGGGTCAACACTTCGCTGATCTTCCGTCGCTGGGGCTGACCAAGCGCCGGCGATCCGGCCCCTGCAGTGGGCGCCGGGTTGCCGGGGCTGCGCCCTTACCCAGCCCTTCATCCCATCAACAACCCCGTCAGCAGCTCGGCAAATGCCTTGGCCATGACCGATCCACCACCCTCACGCTGCACCAGCCACACCGCGCTCGTCGCCCCCTCGTCCAGCAAGGTGCGATACACAACGCCCTCGATCTGCATGCGCTGGAACGAAGCAGGCAACACCGACACCCCCAGGCCCGCTGAAACCAGCCCAATGATGGTCATCGCTTCACCTGCCTCCTGGGCGAAGTGCGGACTGAACCCGGCATCGCGCGCCAGGTTCAGCAGTTGCGCATACAGGCCACTGCCATAGCTACGCGGGAAGAACACGAACGGTTCATGGGCCAGCGCCGCGATGTGCACTCCCCGCTCGGTGCCAACGGCCAAGGGGTGCGATGCGTTGATCACCGCCACCAGCGGCTCTCGAAACAGCTCGGTGGCTACCAGCCCGTCCGGTAAGGGCATCGGACGCATCAGGCCGACCTCGATCGACTCATCGAACACCCCTTCGGCAACATCGCGGCTGCTCATTTCCTTCAGGTTCAGATGCACCGCGGGAAAGCGCTGGCGAAACGCATGGATGGCCTTGGGGATCTTCGAAGTGAACGGTGCCGACGAGGTGAAGCCGATCTTCATTTCACCCAGCTCACCCAACTGAGCCCGACGCGCCACATCGGCCGCCTTCTCGACCTGGGCCAGCACTTGACGCGCTTCCTCGAGAAACAGGCGTCCTGCTTCGCTCAGTTCGACGCGGCGGTTGGTGCGCTCGAACAGACGCGCCCCCAACTCGAGTTCCAATGCCTGGATCTGCTGGCTCAGAGGGGGCTGAGAGATTCCCAGTTGTTGAGCGGCACGGCCAAAGTGCAGTTCTTCGGCCACGGCAATGAAGTACCGCAGATGGCGCAGTTCCATGAAGGGCTCCAATCAAGTCGCAGAACATCTCAAATAGGTCGAACAATATATTGGATGTAATCATTAGCGAGCTATATGCTTTTTTCATCGCGCTTGAGGTACCTGTCCGTGAAAACAGCTGTAGCTTCCCAGCCTACCGAACCTGACCCGACGACCTTCAACGACACCTGGATCGAAAAAGGCACCCCCGCCTTCATGAAGACCGTGCTGGCCCTGTTCAGCGGTGGCTTCGCCACCTTCGCCCTGTTGTACTGCGTGCAGCCAATGATGCCGCTGCTCTCCAAGGAGTTTGCCATCAACGCCGCGCAGAGCAGCCTGGTGTTGTCGGTTTCGACTGCCATGCTGGCCTTCGGACTGTTGATCACCGGGCCGATTTCCGATCGCATCGGGCGCAAGCCGGTGATGGTGTTCGCGCTGCTGTGCGCGGCACTGTCGACCTTGGCCAGCGCAGTCATGCCGACCTGGGAAGGGGTACTGGCAACCCGTGCACTGGTCGGTCTGTCGCTGAGCGGCCTGGCAGCGGTGGCAATGACTTACTTGAGCGAAGAGATCCATCCCCAGCACATCGGCCTGGCCATGGGCCTGTACATCGGCGGCAATGCCATTGGCGGCATGAGTGGGCGGCTGATCACCGGCGTCCTGATCGACTTCGTCAGCTGGCACACGGCGATGCTGACCATTGGCGGCCTGGCCCTGGTGGCAGCGGTGGTGTTCTGGAAAGTGCTGCCCGAATCGCGCAACTTCCGCCCGCAGGCCATGAACCCGCGCAACCTGCTGGATGGCTTCGTCATGCACTTCAAAGACGCAGGCCTGCCCTGGCTGTTTCTCGAAGCCTTCCTGCTGATGGGCGCTTTCGTCACCCTGTTCAACTACATTGGCTACCGCCTGCTGGCCGAGCCCTACCACATGAACCAGGCGCTGGTCGGCCTGCTGTCGGTGGTGTACCTGTCGGGTATCTACAGTTCAGCGCAGGTAGGCGCGCTGGCCGACAAGCTGGGCCGGCGCAAGGTGTTCTGGGCCAGTATCCTGGTGATGGCCAGCGGTTTGTTGATGACCTTGTTCAGCCCGTTGGCGATGGTCATCCTCGGCATGCTGGTGTTCACGTTCGGCTTTTTCGGTGCGCACTCGGTGGCCAGCAGCTGGATCGGCCGTCGGGCACTGAAGGCGAAAGGGCAGGCATCATCGCTGTACCTGTTCTGCTATTACGCGGGGTCGAGCGTGGCCGGGACGGCAGGTGGTGTGTTCTGGCACCATGCGGGCTGGAATGGAATCGGGCTGTTCATCGGCAGCCTCTTGGCGGTGGCACTCCTGGTGGCGCTGCACCTGAGCACATTGCCGACCAAGACAGCGTGAAGCCAGGGCCGGGCAACGGCCCCAGCAGGCACCGAGTCAGTTGATGATCTCGACGATGTCCACGTCCACCTCACGGCTCATCAGGTGCTTTTCCACTTCGCCGGTCAGTTTTACCTTGGTCTTCTCGTTGAACGGCGTTGCTGGCAGGTCCTCATCGTCGATTTCAACGGTGATGGTGCCGGTGTTGTCCTTGAATTCGTACTTGTCGTCGTTGTTGATCTTCTTGGTCACGAACCCTTGCAGTACGACCGGGGTGTCGTCTGCGGCTTCGTTGGCCGCTGCCACGGTGATCACGGGTTGGGCACCGGGGCCGGTGTAGCCTGCAGCCAGGGCAGCGGTGCTGAACACAGGCACAAGCAGGAAGGCCAGGTAACGGAATTTCATAGGGTAAGTCCTTGTTTGGGTTTCGATGGCCTCAGAGTAGCGAGCACTGCTGAAGCGAAACTTAATCGCTCGGCGGTGGGCTCACTCGGCCCAGTTGCCAACGTCGGCGTTTTCCCCTTCCCCACCCGCTTCACCGTCGGCGCCCCAGGAGAACAGGTCATAGTCCAGGTTCGAGCGCGTGCCCGGAATTTCGTACTGGTAGGCAGAGCCCCAGGGGTCGGCTGGCAATGACGCCAAATAGCCTTGGGCATCCCAGAATCTTGGCAGGGGTGGCCGGGTAGGCAATTTGACCAGCGCCTCAAGCCCCTGCGCCGTGGTGGGATAGGTGCCATTGTCCAGTCGATACACCTCCAGCGCCGAGGCGATCGACTTCAGGTCTTCCCGCACCGTGAACACACTGGGCTGAGCGGGGAGAACCAGGAGGCTGAGCATCACCAGCACTCCCAGCATGCCAAGCGTCGCCATCACCATCATGATTTCGACCAGCGTCAAACCTCGCCGGAGCGGACGAGTAAAACGTATGAGCATGTAAACAAACCTGTTGATGGAGTTTGGGGAGGACCAATAGGCAGCGAACACGCCCCTCCCCACCGACATCGCAAGATGCAGCGTCACCGGCCAGACCAGGACTCAGGAGGGCATCAGCCACTCAGGGCAGCATTCGTCGCAGCACGTTACGTCCCTGATAGCCCTGCACGACGACCGCGCCGACATGCACCAGCAACAAGACCGTCAGGAGTGCGCGGGAGACACGATGCAGTTCAAACCAGATATCCAGCCACAGCGGATCGTCCAGCAACGCAGGAACGATGAACCAGCCGAGCACATCGACCTCGCGCCTGATCATCAATACGCCGGACAACAAAACGGCAGCGGTACTCAAGTAGAGCGCCTCGTGCACCGTGCAAACCATCAATTTCAGTGGTTGACCGGCGGGGCCGACTTCGCGCTGGGTGCAGAGCCGGTACAACAGGCAACGCAGCAGGAACAGGGGAATATAGAGCACGCAGATCGCCGCATTGAAACCACTGATGCGTTCGTAGGTCGAGCGCTCTACATCCATCAGTGCGACGCAAAGGTCACTGAGCAGTACCCACAGAATCAATACAGCGGAAAGCCAGTGGAGCAGAATCCGTTGCCAGCAATACTTTCGTTCATGCATGACACGGTCTTTGAGGCGGCCAGGCCAGCAGCTCTCTGACGTGAACACAGGGAGGACCGAAGGTGGATACTTGCCTGATGGATGTGTTTTGCATGAAGGCTCCAGGCGCACGTGAGGGGTTCGGGCGAAGCCTCAAGACTAGAGAACCGCTCCAGACCGCCCTATAGGAAAAGTCTGGCGGCTGGCTGCAAAACCTAACCAGGCGCTGTCAGGCCATTGCGACCTGACAGCCACTGGAAGAACGCTTAGTTGTGGTACTGCGCCGACAACTCGTGGACGGCGTTGATGAACACGCCAGCATGCTCAGGGTCGACTTCCGGGGTAATGCCGTGACCGAGGTTGAATACATGGCCGCTCCCCTTGCCGTAGCTGGCCAGGATGCGCGCCACTTCCTTGCGGATGGCCTCTGGCTTGGCATACAGCACGGTCGGGTCCATGTTGCCCTGCAGGGCCACCTTGTCACCCACCCGGCGACGGGCATCGCCGATCTCGCAGGTCCAGTCCAGGCCCAGTGCATCGGCACCCGCCTCGGCAATGCTTTCCAGCCACAAGCCGCCATTCTTGGTGAACAGGATCACCGGCACCTTGCGGCCTTCGTGCTCGCGAACAAGACCGCTGACGATCTTGCGCATGTAGGCCAGGGAGAACTCCTGGTAGGCCGCCGCCGACAGGTTACCGCCCCAGGTATCGAAGATCTGCACCGCTTGAGCACCGGCAAGGATCTGGCCATTGAGGTAACTGGTCACCGACTGGGCCAGCTTGTCCAGCAGCAGGTGCAGGGCTTCGGGGTTGTCGTAGGCCATGGCCTTGGTTTTGCGGAAGTCCTTGGATGAGCCGCCTTCGACCATGTAGGTGGCGAGAGTCCATGGGCTTCCCGAGAAGCCGATCAGCGGCACGCGGCCATTGAGCTCGCGGCGAATGGTGCTGACGGCGTCCATCACATAGCCCAGGTCCTTCTGCGGATCGGGGATCGGCAGCGCCTCGATGTCGGCCAGGGTGCTGATGACTTTCTTGAAGCGAGGGCCTTCGCCTGTCTCGAAGTACAGGCCCTGGCCCATGGCATCGGGGATGGTGAGGATGTCCGAGAAGAGGATCGCCGCGTCCAGAGGGTAGCGGTCCAGCGGCTGCAGGGTGACTTCGCAGGCGAACTGCGGGTTCATGCACAGGCTCATGAAATCACCGGCCTTGGCGCGGCTGGCGCGGTACTCCGGCAAGTAGCGGCCGGCCTGGCGCATCATCCACACCGGGGTGACGTCTACGGGTTGCTTGAGCAGAGCACGCAGGAAACGATCGTTCTTCAGGGCAGTCATGTCGGCATCCGGAAAAAAAGTGCGGGCATTTTCTCAGACGCACAAAGAAAAGGCACGGCTGTTTGCCGTGCCTTTTGTCTATCGGTACGTCCTGGATCAATAGATTTTGTATACAAAACTATTGATAGGCTGTCGCTAACGCCCCTGTCGCCGGCAAGTCGCCGCCTACGAAGACTGCAAAGTCCTTGCACCAGCGACAGGCCAGGATCACACCTCCAGGTAGTCCAGGATGCCTTCGGCAGCGGTACGGCCTTCGAAAATGGCGGTCACCACCAGGTCGGACCCGCGCACCATGTCACCACCGGCGAACACTTTCGGGTTGCTGGTCTGGTGCTTGAACTTGCCTTTTTCAGGCGCCACTACGCGGCCCTGGCTGTCGGTCTGGATATCGAACTGTTCGAACCACGGCGCCGGGCTCGGGCGGAAACCGAAGGCGATCACCACGGCGTCGGCCGGCAGGATCTCTTCGGAGCCCGGAATCGGTTCGGGGCTGCGGCGGCCACGGGCATCTGGCTCGCCGAGACGGGTCTCGACCACCTTCACGCCTTCGACCTTGTCTTCACCAACGATGGCGATGGGCTGGCGGTTGTAGAGGAACTTCACGCCCTCTTCCTTGGCATTCTTCACCTCACGGCGCGAACCCGGCATGTTGGCCTCGTCACGACGGTAGGCGCAGGTCACCGACTTGGCGCCCTGGCGGATCGAGGTGCGGTTGCAGTCCATCGCGGTGTCACCACCACCGAGCACCACCACCTTCTTGCCTTGCATGTCGACGAAGTCTTCCGGCGACTTTTCGAAGCCCAGGTTGCGGTTGACGTTGGCGATCAAGAAGTCCAGCGCGTCATGCACGCCCGGCAGGTCCTCGCCTGGGAAGCCGCCCTTCATGTAGGTGTAGGTACCCATGCCCATGAACACCGCGTCGTACTCGGCGAGCAGTTGTTCCATGGTGATGTCCTTGCCTACCTCGGTGTTCAGGCGGAACTCGATGCCCATACCGGTGAAGACTTCGCGGCGATTGCTCAACACGGTCTTTTCCAGCTTGAACTCAGGGATGCCAAAGGTCAGCAGGCCACCGATTTCCGGGTTCTTGTCGAACACCACCGGCGTCACACCGGCGCGTACCAGCACATCGGCACAACCCAGGCCCGCCGGGCCTGCGCCGATGATCGCCACACGCTTGCCAGTCGGCTTGACCTTGGACATGTCCGGGCGCCAACCCATGGCGAAAGCGGTGTCGGTGATGTACTTCTCCACCGAGCCGATGGTCACTGCACCGAAACCGTCGTTCAGGGTACAGGCACCCTCGCACAGACGGTCCTGCGGGCAGACACGACCGCACACTTCCGGCAAGGTGTTGGTCTGGTGCGACAACTCCGCCGCGGCCAGGATGTTGCCTTCGGACACCAGCTTCAACCAGTTGGGGATGAAGTTGTGAACCGGGCACTTCCATTCGCAGTAAGGGTTACCGCAGCCCAGGCAACGGTGCGCCTGCTCCACGGATTGCTGCGGCTTGAAGGGCTCGTAGATTTCCACGAACTCCTTCTTGCGCTGGCGCAGCAGCTTTTTCTTCGGGTCCTTGCGGCCCACTTCGATGAACTGGAAGTCGTTGTTCAGACGTTCAGCCATTTTTCAAAACCTCTTTACCGCAGTTGCAAGCCTCAGGCCGCAAGCTGCAAGACGATCACTTGAGCACGACGGGCCCCGCGCACGGGGCCGTCACTTGCAGCTGTTCTTACTGCGGGTTGGCACGGGTGCTGGACAGCAGTTGCTTCAGGTTGGCCGCCTTCGGCTTGACCAGCCAGAAACGCCGCACGTAGTCGTCCAGGTTCTCGGAGAGCTCACGCCCCCACTCGCTGCCGGTCTCTTCCACATACTCAGCCAGGACGCGCGCCAGGTGGCTCCGATAGGCCTCCATCGCCTCGCCACTGATCCGCTGGATTTCCACCAGCTCGTGGTTGAGTTTGTCGACGAAGGTATTGTCCATGTCGAGCACGTAGGCGAAGCCGCCAGTCATGCCAGAACCGAAGTTGTAACCGGTCTTGCCCAGAACGCAGACAAAGCCACCGGTCATGTACTCACAGCAGTGATCGCCAGTACCCTCGACAACAGCGTGGGCGCCGGAGTTACGCACAGCGAAGCGCTCGCCGGCAGTGCCAGCGGCGAACAGCTTGCCGCCAGTGGCGCCGTACAGGCAGGTGTTGCCGACGATAGCACTGTGTTGGGTTTCGAACGGGCTTCCGGCCGGTGGCACGATGGTCACCTTGCCGCCAGTCATGCCCTTGCCGACGTAGTCGTTGGCATCACCTTCCAGGTGCAGATTCAGGCCACCGGCGTTCCACACGCCAAAGCTCTGGCCCGCAGTCCCCTTGAAACGGAAGGTGATTGGCTTGTCGGCCATGCCCTGGTTGCCGTACAGCTTGGCGATTTCGCCAGAGATGCGGGCACCGATGGAGCGGTCGCAGTTGCAGATGTCGAGCGCGAACTCGCCACCCGCCTGGTCGCGGATTGCCGGAAGGGCCATCTCGACCATTTTCTCAGCCAGCTCACCCTTGTCGAACGGCGGGTTCTTGTCCACTTCGCAGAACTGCGGCTTGTCGGCCGGAATGTGCGAGCTGCCCAGCAGCGGTGTCAGGTCGAGGTACTGCTGGCGCTCGGTGTCGCCTGGCAGCACATCGAGCAGGTCGGTGCGGCCGATCAGCTCGCCGAGGCTGCGCACGCCGAGCTTGGCCAGCCACTCGCGGGTCTCTTCGGCGACGAAGGTGAAGAAGTTGATCACCATGTCGACGGTGCCGATGTAGTGGTCCTTGCGCAGCTTCTCGTTCTGAGTGGCGACGCCAGTCGCGCAGTTGTTCAGGTGGCAGATGCGCAGGTACTTACAGCCCAGGGCAATCATTGGCGCGGTGCCGAAGCCGAAGCTCTCGGCGCCGAGGATCGCGGCCTTGATCACGTCCAGACCGGTTTTCAGACCGCCGTCGGTCTGTACCCGGACCTTGCCGCGCAGGTCGTTTCCGCGCAGGGTCTGGTGAGTTTCGGCCAGGCCGAGTTCCCACGGGGCACCAGCGTACTTGATGGAGGTCAGCGGCGATGCACCGGTACCACCGTCGTAACCGGAGATGGTGATCAGGTCGGCATAGGCCTTGGCCACGCCAGCGGCGATGGTACCCACGCCCGCCTCAGCCACCAGCTTGACCGAAACCAGCGCCTGCGGGTTGACCTGCTTGAGGTCGTAGATCAGTTGCGCGAGGTCTTCGATCGAGTAGATGTCGTGGTGCGGTGGTGGCGAGATCAGGGTCACGCCAGGAACCGCATAGCGAAGCTTGGCGATCAGGCCGTTGACCTTGCCACCTGGCAGCTGGCCGCCTTCGCCGGGCTTGGCGCCTTGGGCGACCTTGATCTGCAGCACTTCGGCGTTGACCAGGTACTCGGGGGTCACACCGAAACGGCCGGTGGCCACCTGCTTGATCTTGGAGCTGCGGATGGTGCCGTAGCGCGATGGGTCCTCGCCGCCTTCACCGGAGTTGGAGCGCGCGCCCAGACGGTTCATGGCCTCGGCCAGCGCCTCGTGGGCCTCTGGCGACAACGCACCCAGCGAGATACCTGCGGAGTCGAAGCGCTTGAGGATGTCCTCCAGCGGCTCGATCTGATCCAGCGGCAGCGGCTGGTCGGCCACCTTCACCTTCAGCAGGTCACGGATCATCGACACCGGGCGCTGGTCGACCAGCGTGGTGTATTCCTTGAACTTGGCGTAGTCGCCCTGCTGCACGGCAGCCTGCAGGGTGTTGACCACGTCTGGGTTGTAGGCGTGGTATTCGCCGCCGTGGACGAACTTCAGCAAGCCGCCTTGCTGGATCGGCTTGCGCGCGCTCCAGGCTTCGGCCGCCAGCAGCTTCTGGTCACCTTCGAGGTCGACGAAGCGCGCGCCCTTGATCCGGCTGGAGACCCCTTTGAAGCTCAGGCCAACCACTTCCTCGGACAGGCCCACCGCTTCGAACAGCTGGGCGCCACGGTATGAGGCGATGGTCGAGATACCCATCTTCGACAGGATCTTGAGCAAGCCTTTGGAGATGCCTTTGCGGTAGTACTTGAACACTTCGTCCAGGTCGCCCAGCACTTCACCGGTGCGGATCAGGTCGGCCAGCACTTCGTAAGCCAGGTACGGGTAGACAGCCGAGGCGCCGAAGCCCAGCAGCACGGCGAAGTGGTGCGGGTCACGGGCGGTGGCGGTTTCCACCAGGATGTTGCTGTCGCAGCGCAGGCCTTGCTCGGTCAGGCGGTGGTGCACCGCGCCAACGGCCAGGGAGGCATGCACCGGCAGCTTGCCCGGGGCGATGTAGCGGTCGCTCAGCACCAGCTGGGTCTTGCCGCTGCGCACCGCTTCCTCAGCCTGGTCGGCGATATTGCGGATGGCTGCTTCCAGACCGACGCTTTCCTCATAGTTGAGGTCGATCAGCTGGCGGTCGAAACCTTCGCGCTCCAGGCTCATCAGCGAACGCCATTTGGCGGGCGAGATGACCGGCGAGCTGAGAATCACCCGCGAAGCATGCTCCGGGGACTCCTGGAAGATGTTGCGTTCGGCACCCAGGCAGATTTCCAGGGACATCACGATCGCTTCGCGCAGCGGGTCGATCGGTGGGTTGGTCACCTGGGCGAACTGCTGGCGGAAGAAGTCGTAAGGCGAACGCACGCGCTGGGACAGCACGGCCATCGGCGTGTCGTCGCCCATCGAGCCGACCGCTTCCTGGCCCTGCTCGCCGAGCGGACGCAGCACTTGGTCACGCTCTTCGAAGGTGACCTGGAACATCTTCATGTATTGCTTGAGCTGGTCAGCATCGTAGCTGGCCACGCCCTGGTCGTCGGTCAGGGTCGCCTGGATACGCAGGGCGTGCTGACGCAGCCAGCGCTTGTATGGGTGACGCGACTTCAGACGGTTGTCGATGGCATCGGTGTCGAGGATCTGGCCAGTCTCGGTATCGACGGCGAAGATCTGACCCGGGCCGACACGGCCCTTGGCCAGCACGTCTTCCGGCTTGTAGTCCCACACGCCGATTTCCGAAGCCAGGGTGATGTAGCCGTTCTTGGTCGTCACCCAACGTGCAGGACGCAGGCCGTTACGGTCGAGCAGGCAGACCGCGTGGCGACCTTCGGTCATGACGATGCCGGCCGGGCCGTCCCACGGCTCCATGTGCATGGAGTTGTATTCGTAGAAGGCGCGCAGGTCGGCATCCATGGTCTCGACGTTCTGCCAGGCTGGCGGCACCAGCATGCGCACGCCGCGGAACAGGTCGATGCCACCGGTGACCATCAGCTCCAGCATGTTGTCCATGCTCGAGGAGTCGGAACCGACGCGGTTGACCAGTGGGCCAAGCTCTTCGAGGTCGGGGATCAGGTCATTGGCGAATTTGGTGCGACGGGCCATGGCCCAGTTGCGGTTGCCAGTGATGGTATTGATCTCGCCGTTGTGGGCGAGGAAACGGAACGGCTGCGCCAGCGGCCATTTCGGCAGGGTATTGGTGGAGAAGCGCTGGTGGAACACACAGATCGCGGTCTGCAGGCGCTCGTCGCTCAGGTCTGGGTAAAACGCCGCAAGGTCACGCGGCATCATCAGGCCTTTGTAGATGATGGTCTTGTGCGAGAAGCTGCAGATGTAGTGGTCGGCATCATGGGCGTTGGCCACGGACGAGCGGCGACGGGCACTGAACAGCTTGATCGCGAATTCCTGGTCGCTCAGGCCTTCACCGCCGATGAACACCTGTTCGATCTGCGGCAGGCGCTCCAGGGCCAGGCGGCCAAGCACGCTGGTGTCGATCGGGACTTTGCGCCAGCCAACCAGCTTCAGGCCAGCCGCGAGGATTTCGCGGTCCATGTTGGCACGGGCGGCTTCGGCTTTGACCGGATCCTGGTTGAAGAACACCATGCCGACGGCGTACTGCTTGGGCAGTTCGACGGCAAAGTGCTCCTGGGCGACGGCACGCAGGAATTGATCGGGCTTCTGCATGAGCAGACCGCAACCGTCACCGGTCTTGCCGTCGGCGTTGATCCCACCACGGTGGGTCATGCAGGTCAGCGCCTGCATGGCGGTTTGCAGAAGGTGGTGACTCGGCTCGCCCGTCATATGGGCGATCAGGCCGAAACCACAGTTGTCCTTGAATTCTTCGGGATGGTACAGACCTGTTTTCATAGACACTTTCTCACCAGGTTCACCTCTCAACCGGAGGCAAATCTCTTTTTAGTACAACCACTTACCATCCACGCCGATCAAACGCCAGCTTTTTTGCGGTGGCCATGGAAAACCATTGTTGCACAGCGACAGTGATACTCACAAATTTTCATGTCTCACCATTGAAAATTTATGTCGCAATTTTGAATGTTTTTGCGCCATGCGCCGTGATAGCGCCTGGCTCGAGTCTGAAGCGTTTCAGCCATGACTGCAAGATTGGCTTGTGGCCGGCAGTCTGGGACAGAAAAGCCTGCCGCGCTCAGGCGCAGCAGGCTAGTCGAATGTCAGTGGTCGCTCAGCAACTGGGCGGCGGGGTATTGCCGCCCGGAAGGTTTCAGCGGGCCGAGGCCAGCTCTTGTTGGACGCTGGCGACGGTACGTGGCCAAGGTTTACCAGCCTGGACCTTGGCTGGCAAGTTCTTGATTGCCGCAACCGCTGCATCGCGGTTGGCAAAGTTGCCATAAGTGACGACGTACAGCGGCTTGCCCTGCAGGTTTTTCTTGAAGTAGCGATAGTCGCCACCCTGCGCCTTGACGAACGCCTGTGCCGATGCCTCGGAGCTGGTACCAAGGATCTGCACCACATAGTTGCCAGGTTTCTGGCCCGCGTACCAGCCGCTGTTGCCACTGCCACCGGCTGCCGGTTTTTCGGCCGGCTTGGCGGCCGGCTTGGCCGCAGCGACCTGGGTCGGTGCCTGGGCTGGCTTGGTAGGCGCAACCGGTTTGGCAGGCTGGGTTGCAACAGGCTTCTGCGCAGGCGCAACCGGCTGCACCGGAGCCGTGGTGACAGGTTGCGCGGGCGTCGGCGCAGGGCCAGCAGCCACGCCCTGGGGCGGTGCGATGGTCGTCACTGTAGGGGGAGTGCCCGGTTGCAGCGCGGTGTCGCCAGCCGGGCTGCCTTCCTCACCCTCACCCATGCCCGCGGCCTGAGCCAGCGGCTCACGCATCACTGGCTGCGACTGCCCTACCAGCGGCAGCGGCATCGGCTGGGACGTACCGGAGAACTCGATGGCCGGGCCACCATTGTTCGACTGCGCAGCCCCCGGCTGACCTTCGCCCAACGGCAACTGCGCCTGTGCGGCAGGGGCTTCGGCGGGCGCCTTGTCGCTTTTCTTCGGCATCAGAACCGCGGCCGCAACGGCGACCACAACCACAGCGGACAGCGCGAGCACGTGTTTCTTAGGCATTTTGAACCCCATGGTTGGTCGCTTGGCCGTTCCACGGCTGGCGATCATGGCTTCGATCAAAGTATCGCGGGCGACCTGGTTGATGTTGCCAGGCCAGCCGTCGGAGTTTTCATGGATATCGACGATCTGTTCACGGGTGAACACCTCGATGCCCCGGCCAGCACCATCCAGGCGTTGCTCCAGGTACTCGCGGGTTTCCTCCTCGCTGTAGGGCGCAAGCTCGATGATATGGAAACGCTCTTCCTCGACTTCGATTGCCTCCAACCCGGCAATCAGGGACGGCTCGCCGAACAGGAACACATGCGGACGCCCTTCCGGCATGCCCGCTGCCAATTCCAGCAACGCTTGGAGTGCCGACTCGTCGAGTTGTTCCGCATCGTCCACCAGCAAGTAGACTTCTTGCCCGGTCAGCGCCAGCTGCACCACCTGGGACAGGATAGCCTGCACCTCCGGCTGGGCCACACTCAGCGACTGCGCGACTTGCCCGAGCACGCTGGCGGCATCGCTGGCACCGCGGGCGGAAACCACCACGCTTTGCACGGACTGTTTGTTGGTGCTGGCCACCAGTGCCTGGCGCAGCAGGGTCTTGCCGCTGCCTACAGGACCTGTGACGACCAGCATCAAATGGCTATAACGGGCCAAGTGATGCAATTGCCCGAGCACGGGCTTGCGTTGGGCCGGGAAGAACTTGAAGCCGGGCACACGCGGCGCGAACGGATCGTGGCTCAACTGGTAATGGTCGAGAAACGCCTCATCGGCATGCAAACTGGTCATTGCGCTGTCACAACCTCAAAGCTGGGCCACGATCGCGCGGTAGTCCGCCGACAGCGTGGCCTGAAGAATCTCTTTCGGATAGTCGTCGGTTACCACGGCTTCACCCAGCTGGCGCAACAGCACCAGACGCAGGCGACCGTCGAGCACCTTCTTGTCGACCGCCATATGCTCCATGAAATGCGCCGGGGTCATTTCCTGTGGTGGCACCACCGGCAAACCTGCTTCCTGCATCAGGCGGATTCCGCGGTCCCGCGCCGGCTGGTCGATCCAGCCAAGGCGCATGGACATTTCCAGGGCCATTACCGTGCCCGCTGCCACAGCTTCGCCGTGCAGCCAGACACCATAACCCATGTGGGTTTCGATGGCGTGGCCAAAGGTATGCCCAAGGTTCAGGGTCGCCCGTACGCCGGACTCGCGCTCGTCGGCACCGACCACGGCCGCCTTGGCCGCACAGGAGCGACGGATGGCTTCGGTCAAGGCCGCAGGCTCCAGGGCGCGCAGGGCTTTCATATTCTGTTCGAGCCAGTCCAGGAAAGGCTTGTCGCAGATCAGGCCGTACTTGATCACTTCAGCCAGGCCGGCGGACAGCTCACGCTGGGGCAAGGTCTTGAGGCTGGTGGTGTCGATCAGCACCGCGTTGGGCTGATAGAAGGCACCGACCATGTTCTTGCCCAGCGGGTGATTGATCCCTGTCTTGCCACCTACGGAGGAGTCGACCTGCGACAACAGGGTGGTGGGCACTTGGATGAAGTCGACACCACGCTGGTAACAGGCGGCCGCAAAACCGGCCATGTCGCCGATCACGCCGCCACCCAGGGCTACCACGGTGGTACGACGGTCATGGCGGGCGGTCAACAGGGCGTCGAAGATCAGTTGCAGGGTTTCCCAGTTCTTGTGGGCCTCGCCGTCCGGCAACACCACAGGAAGCACCGAGTAGGCGCCCAGGGTATTGGCAAGGCGTTCGAGGTACAGAGGCGCGACGGTCTCATTGGAGACGATGGCGACTTGCCGCCCGGCAATGTGGGGTGCCAGCAATTCAGGCTGGTCCAACAGGCCTTCGCCAATGTAGATCGGGTAGCTACGCTCACCCAGGTCGACCTTTAGTGTCTGCATGTATCCCCACAATGTACTTTGGCGCGGCGTCGGTAGAGCGACCCACGCGGTGACGTTGAACCTCGCCTCGGCGCCGGACGCCGAGAATAGTCCCGGCTTACCGGGGCGGCAACTGCTGCAAGCGCTCCAGGATATCGAGCACGACCATGCGTGGCGGCCGCTCGTCGGTTTCCACCACCACGTCAGCGATTTCACGGTAGAGCGGGTCGCGAGCTTCGAGCAAGGCTCGCAGGGTCGCTTCCGGATTGGCTGTGCGCAACAACGGGCGATTCCGGTCCCGCGCTGTCCGGCCGACCTGTTGCTCGACCGACGCATGCAGGTAGATGACCCGCCCGCCCCGATGCAGGGCCTGACGGTTGGCTTCGCGCAACACAGCACCACCGCCGGTCGCCAGGACCACGCCATCGAGGCCGCAGAGCTCGGCGATCATCGCCTGCTCACGGTCACGAAAGCCCGGTTCGCCCTCTTTGTCGAAGATCCACGGGATGTTGGCGCCGGTTCGCAATTCAATTTCCTTGTCGGAATCCTTGAACAGCAGGCGCAACTCTTTGGCCAACAGGCGCCCGATGGTGCTCTTTCCAGCGCCCATGGGCCCCACAAGTATCAAATTTCGCACAGAATCAACGACTCACAGCAATCGCCTGGTCACTCATGATACGCGGAGTCAGGAAGACCAGCAGCTCGGATTTTTTCTCTTGTAATGCATCGCGTCGAAACAGCCGCCCAACATACGGCAGATCGCCAAAAAATGGCACCTTGTCGATCACTTTGTTTTGCGTGGTCGAATAGACTCCGCCGATCACTATCGTTTCGCCATCAGCTACACGAACCCTGGCATTGACCTCGTTCTTGCGGATCGGAGGCACGTCGTTCAAGGCGTTGACGTAGTCCGGCTCGTCCTTGGTCACTCTGACTGCCATGATCACCTTGCCGTCTGGGGTGATCTGCGGCGTGACCTCGAGGGACAACGATGCCTCGCGGAAAGCGACAGACGTGGCGCCGCTCTTGCTGGTCTCCTGATATGGCACTTCGGTGCCTTTGAGGATTCTGGCGGTTTCCTTGTCGCCCGTCACCACCTTGGGCTGCGAGATGATTTCGCCGTTGCCGCTTTTCTCCATGGCACTGAGCTCAAGATCCAGCAGCACTTCCGCGCGCAGCAAGCCCAACCCCACCCCGGAGGTCGCCCTGTCTACCCCCAAGTCAACGAACAAATCACGACCCAACTGCGCTGTTTCGCCATACAGCGGTCCACCCCAGCGCACGCCCAGGCTCTTTTCGTAGTCGACATTGGCCTCGACGATGCGCGCCTCGATCGCCACTTGCCGCAGCGGCACGTCCAGTTCGGCCACCAATCTGCGCAATTCGGCCAGCCTATCGGCTGGCTGGTGGGCGATCAGCGTGTTGGTACGCGCATCGACCGCCAGGCTGCCGCGACCGGTCAGAATACCGTCGTCCGCCAGGGTCGCCTGGAGCAACTCGACAAGTTCAGAAGCCTTGGCATGGTGGATGGGCAGCAATGCCCGGCTCAGGGGCTGCAACTGAGCCTCCAGCTCCTGCCCGATCCGCTCGCCCTGGGACTGCTCGGCCAACTCGGCGGCCGGCGCCACAAGCAACACATTGCCCTCTTGGTGACGGCCCAGCCCCTTGCTGCGCAACACCAGCTCCAGCGCCTGATCCCACGGCACATCCTGCAATCTCAACGTGATGTTGCCTTGCACGGCATCGCTGGCTACCAGGTTGATGCCCGCGTAGTCGGCCATCACCTGCAACACTGAGCGCACGGGCACATCCTGGAAATTCAGCGACAGCGGCTCCCCCCGGTCAGGCGCCGCCATGACCGGCGGGACTACCAACAACGCCGCCGCGATCCACCTCAACAGGCATTTCATCGTCTTCCCTGCTCCCCTCTTCCAGGCGCTTGCGCATCGCCAGAACAACCGTACGCGCCTGCCAGGCGCCGCCCAGGTAGAGGCGCTCGCGCACTTGCGTCGATCGTTCGTCGATTCGCACCACAATGCCTTCGTCTCGCCCCAGCCGGTCACCGGCACGCACGCGGTGCAGCTGCCCAGCAGCCAGCAACAAGGCTTCGTATGTATGTCCACGCGCAAGACTGCCGACCATTTCCAGTTGCGCCAGAGGCATGCCCTCCAGCCCGACCCGAGGCGAACGACTCGACCACGCGGCAAACGGATCGACCACTGGAGCCAGGGGTTGGGCCTTTGCAGGTATTTGGGCCAGCCACTCATTGGCCGGCTCGGGCGCTTCGGCATGGTAGGTGTGCACTTGCAAGCGCAGTCGTAACATCCCTGGGCGACCTTCTACCGCAGACAACGTCATATCAGCGGGCCGTAACAGGCGCACTTGGCCGAGCCAGTCGTCCAGCCATTGCCGCACCGCCGAGTAGCGCCCCACCACCTGCACATTCAAAGGCGTCTGGCGGTAGCCGGCCTGCATGACGTGATCGAGCACATCCAGTTGTTCGATGTGCAACCCCTGCGTATGCCCGGAAGTCACCAACCGATCGAGCAGGTCACTCATGCCTTCGCCGGCTGCAAGGCTCCAGCGCGCCTGATCCAAACGCCGCTCGGCATCGCTGAGCGCCTCCTGCGCACCAGCCAGCGTTTGCAACTGCCCGACCCTGGACCGATGCTCTTGCTCCAACTGCGCGTGCCTGGCCAGCTGCAAGCCTTGGCGCTCACGCAGCTCCGGCCACCTGAGCAAGCCACCCAGCATGAGCACCGTCAACGCCAGACCGACGGGCACAAGCACCCTGAAAGCCGTGGAGCGCCCCACGAGCCCCTGCCAGTCCACTGCCTGCAGCCTCCTCATGACCAGGACGCTCGCACCTGAGCCACGAGCAAGAATTCGTCACCACCCGGCACGCTCCTGACCCTGTGCAGCTGAAGATCGAGCAACACCGATGAGCGCTCCAGATCGCGCAGCAACTGGGCCAGCAGCGCACCAGACCCCGCGAGCCCGACGATCCGCAGTCGCCCATCCACGAGCTTCAGCTCGGTCAGTTGAACGCCCTGCGCAATAGCGCGTTCCAGATCGACGAACACGGCCTGCAGGACACCTTGCTCCGCCCGTAGCCCTTCCAGCGCCTGGAGCTGTTCGCGCAGTGACGCAAGGGCCGCCTGGGATTCCTCAAGCAACTGCATTCGCTCACCCAACTCGGCAAGCTTCGCCTCCTTGTGCTGGTTGAGCGCAAGTTGACGCTGCACACGCTGGCGAGCGAGCTGATCGAGCGCGATCACCAGGCACAAAGCCAGGGCCCCACTGGCAACCAAGGAGACCTTGAATCGCTTGAGCGCGGCCTGTCGATGCCGTTCACGCCAAGGCAGCAGGTTCAGGCGCGGCATTGACCCATACCTCCTAACGCCAGGGCATAGGCAAGGACCAACGTCTCGCTGCAATTACCCAGGCCAGGCCTTGGCGGAAGTCGCCGGCAAGGGGCCACACGCTGCGTCCGCCACTCAGGGAACAGCCCTGGCTCGGGAGGAGCATGACTGGCGACCAGAATGTCGCTGACCGACACATGCTCGTCCAGCAGCTGCTGCACGGCACAGCGCACCTGCTCCCGGGTGGCGGGCGGCGCTAACTGCACCTCCCGGCGTTGCGGCAACGCGCCTTGGGGCCAGTAATGCAAGGTCGCACTGCCCCTCTCGATCCGGACCAAAGCCAGATCATCGGCACCGGGCTTCGGCAGCATCCGCTGCAAGGCCAGGCTGTCGACCTCCACCACCTCAAGCGCCAGGCCGGCATCGAGGAACAGCGCCTCGAACGGGTCGAGGGCGCTCTGCCTGCACGCCACCACCATGACGTCCAGCGTACCGGGCTGCACCGGAGAAGCACCCAATATCTGAAAGTCCAACGCCAGGTCTTCAAGCGGGAAGGGAAACAATTGATCGGCATCGAGCAGCAATTGCGCTTCGAGCTCGGTTTCAGACTGACCTGCGGGCAACTGGCACACCTTGCAGATCACCTGGTTCGCCGGCAGGGCCATGGCAACCTGGCGTTGACGAATGCCCGTTCGCCGATGGGCCCGTCGCAAAGCCGACACGATCCGCTCGGGATCAGCCAGCTGTTCGCCCACCGAAGGCAGATCGATTGGCTCTACGGCCCACCCCAGCACCTGGCAGCGCCCACGTCGCCGCTGAAGTTGCAGCATTCGTACGGAATCCGAGGTGATTTCCACCCCCAACAATGAACCGGCATCCTTGCCGAAGCGTCCAAACATCCTTGTTTCCTTGCTTCAATGGGCAGACCACAACCTGGCCTGATGGGCCGGACGGTTGCGCAAGCCACCCGGCCGGTCACCCGGAAAGACGAAAAATGCTTATAATGCCCAGCGTTTTTTGTCCGCCGGACCCACGCGCAATTCACTCCTCAACCTGGACACCCAAAAGCCTTGATACGCCTGCTGAAGTTCTTCTGGTGGTCACTCGTCGCAGTCACCTGCGCGCTCGTACTCGGTGTGAGCGGTGCGTTTCTGTATCTTAGTCCCAGCCTGCCCTCGGTCGAATCGCTCAGAAGTATCCAGTTGCAGATCCCGCTCAGGGTGTACAGCAGCGACGGCAAGCTGATTGCCGAGTTCGGCGAAATGCGCCGCTCGCCGATTCGTTTCGCGGAAATTCCCCCACAGTTCATTCAGGCGCTTCTGTCTGCCGAGGACGACAATTTCCTTAACCACTATGGCGTCGACCCAAGCAGCCTGATGCGCGCTGCGAGCCAGCTGGTAAAGTCCGGGCACATCCAGACCGGCGGCAGCACCATCACCATGCAGGTGGCGAAGAACTACTTCCTCACCAGCGAGCGCAGCTTCTCGCGTAAAACCAACGAGATCCTCCTTGCCTTGCAGATCGAACGCGAACTGACCAAGGACGAGATCCTCGAGCTGTACGTCAACAAGATCTACCTGGGTAACCGCGCCTACGGCATCGAGGCCGCCGCTCAGGTTTACTACGGGAAGTCGATCCGTGACGTGAGCCTGGCACAAATGGCAATGATCGCCGGCCTGCCCAAGGCTCCGTCTCGCTTCAACCCGCTGGCCAACCCGGTACGCGCCAAGGAGCGCCGCGACTGGATTCTCGGCCGCATGTACAAGCTCGGCAAAATCGACGAGGCAAGCTACCAGGCCGCCCTGGCCGAACCGTTGAACGCCAGCTACCACGTGCCGACGCCCGAGGTGAATGCACCCTACATCGCCGAGATGGCCCGCGCCGAGATGGTTGGCCGCTACGGCAGCGATGCCTATACCGAAGGTTTCCGGGTGACCACCACGGTGCCGAGCGACATGCAGGAAATGGCCAACAAGGCCGTCCTCAATGGGCTTTCCGATTACGATGAGCGCCACGGCTACCGCGGCCCCGAGGCACGTTTCCCGGGCAAGACCCAGGCAGCCTGGCTGCAAGAGCTTAACAAGCAGCGCACCCTGGGCGGGCTTGAGCCTGCCATCGTTACCCGGGTCGAGAAGAGCGGCCTGAAAGTGCTCACCCGTGGCGGCCAGGAAGAAGAAGTCTCCTGGGACACCATGAAATGGGCCCGCCCGTTCATCAACACCAACTCCCAGGGTCGTGCGCCTCAATCGCCGGCCGATGTCGCCCAGATCGGCGACCTGGTGCGCCTGCAGCGCCTGGATGATGGCAAGCTCAAGTTCAGCCAGGTTCCCGGCGCACAAAGCGCTCTGGTGACCCTCGACCCTTACAACGGCGCGATCCGCGCCTTGGTCGGCGGCTTCTCGTTCGAGCAAAGCAACTACAACCGCGCGATGCAGGCCAAGCGCCAACCGGGCTCGAGCTTCAAGCCCTTCATCTATAGCGCTGCGCTGGACAACGGCTACACCGCCTCCAGCCTGGTCAACGATGCGCCGATCGTGTTCGTCGATGAGTACCTGGACAAGGTCTGGCGTCCGAAGAACGACACCAACACGTTCCTGGGGCCGATTCGCATGCGCGAAGCCCTGTACAAGTCGCGAAACCTGGTGTCGATCCGCCTGCTGCAGGCGATGGGCGTGGACCGCACCATCGATTACATCGCCAAGTTCGGCTTCAACAAGCAGGACTTGCCGCGCAACCTGTCGCTGGCGCTGGGGACCGCAACCCTGACGCCCATGGAAATCGCCACCGGCTGGAGCACCTTTGCCAATGGCGGCTACAAGATCAACCCCTACCTGATCGAGCGCATCGAGAGCCGCAACGGCGAGACCCTGTTCACCGCCAATCCGGCACGCGTCCCGCAAGGCGCCGAAGACCATGCAGGTCTGGCTGCGCCGGAGCAGCCGATCAGCACGGCCGCGATGCCAGGTGAAGCACCGTCCAGCTACGGCCAGGTCGCACCGACCCCACAAGCACCGGTGGCTGCCGAGCAGATCATTGATGGCCGCACCACCTACATCCTGACCAGCATGCTTCAGGACGTGATCAAGCGAGGCACCGGCCGTCGTGCGCTGGCCCTGGGCCGTACCGACCTGGCAGGCAAGACCGGTACCACCAACGAGTCCAAGGACGCCTGGTTCTCTGGTTACAACGCCGACTACATCACCACGGTATGGGTCGGTTTCGACCAACCGGAAACCCTTGGCCGCCGCGAATATGGCGGCACCGTGGCCCTGCCCATCTGGATGAACTTCATGGGCGCGGCGCTGAAGGACAAGCCCAACCATGCGCCGGCCGAACCGGAAGGCATTCTCAGCCTGCGGGTCGACCCCATCAGCGGTCGTGCCGCCTCGCCAAGCACGCCGAACGCCTACTTCGAGCTGTTCAAGGCCGAAGACTCACCGCCCTCGGTGGATGAACTGGGCAATGGCGCAGCGCCAGGTAGCCCGCTGCCAGCGGATGAAGCAGCGCCGATGGATCTGTTCTAAGCCCGTTCGGGTGCTTGCCTAGCGCCGCGGCGGTGCGTGAATCGAGCGCCGCCCGCGCGGCGCATCGCGAGCAAGGCTCGCTCCTACGTCTGTTTCGGGCCAGTAACGTCAGTGGTAGATGCGAGCAAGCGCCTTTTATCGCGCCTGCTCTCGATGCGCCGCTCGATTTACACCCCCACAAAACTCAAGCGAAAAAAAGCCCCGACTCTCGCGAGCCAGGGCTTTTTCACATCGCTACGACTGGATCAGCCGTTGAACACTTCATCCACGCTTTTCAGCGGGTAGTGCTTCGGATACGGCAGGGTAGCCACGCCGGATTCGATCGCAGCCTTGGCCACGGCATCGGAAACGACGGTGATCAGACGTGCATCCAGCGGCTTCGGAATGATGTACTCACGGCCGAACTCCAGACCTTCAACACCGTAGGCTTCGCAGACTTCCTTCGGCACCGGCAGCTTGGCCAGGTCTTTCAGGGCGACGGCGGCGGCGATCTTCATTTCTTCGTTGATGCGCTTGGCACGAACGTCCAGAGCGCCACGGAAGATGAACGGGAAGCCCAGCACGTTGTTGACCTGGTTCGGGTAGTCGGAACGACCGGTCGCCATGATCACATCGCTGCGGGTGGCGTGGGCCAGCTCTGGGGAGATTTCCGGATCAGGGTTCGAGCACGCGAACACGATCGGGTTGGCTGCCATCGACTTCAGGCCTTCAGCGCTCAGCAGGTTCGGACCGGACAGACCAACGAACACGTCGGCACCATCCAGGGCATCGGCCAGCGTGCGCTTGTCGGTGGCGTGGGCGAACTGAGCCTTGTACTGGTTCAGGTCGTCACGACCGGCGTGAATCACGCCGCTACGGTCGATCATGAAGATGTTCTCGACCTTGGCACCCATGCTGACCAGCAGCTTCATGCAGGAGATAGCGGCGGCACCAGCACCCAGGCAGACGATCTTGGCATCTTCGAGTTTCTTGCCGGCGATTTCCAGGGCGTTGATCATGCCAGCGGCAGTCACGATAGCGGTGCCGTGCTGGTCATCGTGGAAGACCGGGATATCGCACTGCTCGATCAGGGTGCGCTCGATCTCGAAGCACTCAGGCGCCTTGATGTCTTCGAGGTTGATGCCACCGAAGGTGATGGAGATACGCTTGACGGTGTCGATGAACGCCTGTGGGCTTTCGGAGTCGACTTCGATGTCGAATACATCGATACCAGCGAAACGCTTGAACAGAACACCCTTGCCTTCCATGACCGGCTTGGACGCCAGTGGGCCGAGGTCACCCAGACCGAGGATGGCAGTGCCATCGGAGATCACCGCAACCAGGTTGCCCTTGCCGGTGTATTTGTAGGCCAGCTCCGGATCACGGCCGATCTCGCGCACGGGCTCGGCAACACCTGGGCTGTAGGCCAGGGCGAGGTCGCGGGCGGTGGCAGTTGGCTTGGAGAGCTCGACGCTCAGTTTCCCCGGACGAGGTTGAGCGTGATATTCGAGAGCGGCGGTTTTCAGGTCTGACATGGTGGGCATTCCGCTATTTACTGTTCTGACGGACCGCCGAGGATACGCAAAGAGCCGGGGAGCCACAAGACTGGTCAGTCACTTGTGTCAAGGCCTTTAGCCTACGACTTTACGCTACAACCCACGGTGGATACGGCTTCCAGTGTGTACAATCTGATAGCGAAATGTCTACAATTATTTCACCGTGAAACGCGCTCCAGCATGCTCGGATCAGTCAATGGCAACACCCAGCGTCGCTGCCCTGGCTTAAGCGCCCCCTTGCGGGAACGGTCCAGCACCCAGCCACGCGCTTCGACCTGGCGTCCCTTGAGGTTATCGAAGAAGCTCGAAGGGAAGTTGCGTTGCAGACGAGCGGGAACCTGCAGCACCAGCGCATCGTCGAGTTCGAGCCAGACACCACCGCGATTGCGCTCGATGCCGGTGATTCTGCCGCCGATCACGGCAAACCCGGACCGTTTGACATCGCCACTGCGCACCACCGGTGAACGTCGCCACAACCCCGCTCCGGAAGCACGCGCTGCCTGTTCGGCGCTCTGCTGGCAACCGGCGAGGCGAACATTGGGCGCGACCGCGACACGATAGCCAAGCCCCTCGCTGAGTAAACGAGCTTCGAAATTGTCGCCATTGCGGCCGTAGACATGGGCCAAGGTGCGGCCGTACCTGTCCTTTGCCTCGACACCCGGCACCAGGCCTACGCGGCCATCACTGGCCTTGACCAACGCCTGCAGGCGTTGCCTGGCCATTTCGGCGTAAGGCTCACTGCTGCGCCCTTGGCGCCCAATCTCCGGGGCATTGATACCGATCAGACGCACACTGCGACCGTCGGTCAGGCGCAAGGTATCGCCATCGACGATCTGTCGCACGGCTACCATCTGCGGGTTTTCCGGCAGCGGGCAGAACGCCAGAGCCGGAAAATGCCACATCGCGCCCACAAAAAAAGCGCCCACAAGGGGCGCCTTTTTTTGCAGCAATGCGAAGCCCGAAGGATTCGCCATGCGCATGATTACTTCTTGGTACCGAACATACCGAAGCGATCGGCGAACTTCTGTACGCGACCACCGGTGTCCAGGACTTTCTGCTTACCAGTGTAGAACGGGTGGCACTGGGAGCACACGTCGATCGCCAGCGGCTTGGCCAGGGTCGAACGGGTTTCGAATTTGTTGCCGCAGCTGCAGGTGACTGCAACTACTTCGTAGTTCGGATGAATATCTGCTTTCATGGTCACTTCCTCGAGCTGCGTGCCGCCACCCAACACCAATTGTTGAATACCGCACGTAATTAGGCGGCGAATAATACCAGAGCACAGCGTCAGCGCAAGTTGTCGCTTGCACCGACGGTCGTCTGCTAGTCTCGCCACTCGTTGAAATACCCTGCCGAGACCTTCCGCGTGTCCGACGTCATACTGCGCCTTGCCCTCCCTTCTCCCTTGCGTCGCCTGTTCGACTATCGGGCACCGGCGAGCATGGCGCGCCAGGTACTGGAGCCTGGCATGCGTATTCGCGTGCCATTCGGCCGGCGCGAAATCATCGGCGTGCTGGTGGAGGTCTGCGACCAGAGCGAAGTGCCCGCTGACAAGCTAAAGCCGGCGATTACCCTGCTCGACCCGGTCTCACCCGTGCCCACTGCCCTGTTCAAGCTGTGCCTGTGGACCGCCCAGTACTACCAGCACAGCTTGGGCGACACCCTGAGCTGGGCGCTGCCTTCCCTGCTGCGCCAGGGTGAACCGGCCGAGATGCGCCAGGAGCGCTTCTGGCACGTCGCCCCTGGCGCGCGCCTGGAAGACCCACGCATCGCCCGTGCTCCGCGCCAGCGTGATGCACTCAAGACACTGGCCCAGCATCCGCACGGCGTGGCCCATAGCCTGTTGAGCAAACTCAACCTGAACAAGGACAGCCTGGACCTGCTGCTGGCCAAGGACCTGGTCCAGGTCGAGGTCCGCCGCCATCTGCCCGGGGCACGGCATGAGCACTGGCTGGCTCAGCCGGAACTGCCGCTCAATGAAGAGCAGCGCGAGGCCTTCGACACCGTGCGCGAGGGCTTTGGCAGCTTCGCCGCCTTTCTCCTGGCTGGTGTCACCGGCAGCGGCAAGACCGAGGTCTACCTGCAACTGATCCGCGAAACCCTGGAGGCCGGCAAGCAGGCACTGGTGCTGATTCCGGAGATCAACCTGGGCCCACAGACCCTGGCGCGCTTCGAGCAACGCTTCAATGCCCGCATCGCCTTGCTGCATTCGGCCGTCAACGACCGCGAGCGCCTCGACGCCTGGCTGGCCGCCCGTGATGGCGAAGCCGACATCATCATCGGAACGCGTTCGGCCTTGTTCACGCCGATGAAGAACCCAGGCCTGATCATCATCGACGAGGAGCACGACGGCTCTTATAAACAGCAGGAAGGGCTGCGCTATCACGCCCGCGACCTCGCGCTGGTACGGGCGCATCAAGAGAACATCCCGATCGTACTCGGCTCCGCGACACCTTCGCTGGAAACCCTGCACAACGCCCTGACCGGACGCTACCGCCTGCTTCGCATGAACCAGCGCGCCGGCGGCGCCCGCGCCCCGCGCATGCTGCGCCTGGATGTGAAAAGCCTGCCATTGGACAGTGGCATCAGTGGCCCACTGCAGCAGGCCATCCGCCAGACCCTGGAAGCCGGCCAGCAGGTGCTGGTGTTCCTCAATCGGCGCGGCTTTGCCCCCACCCTGCTGTGTCATGACTGCGGCTGGTTGTCCGAATGCCCGCGCTGCGATGCCCGCATGACCGTGCACCAGCGCTCCGGTGTCCTGCGCTGCCACCACTGCGGCTATGACGAGCGCCTGCCGCAGCAGTGCCCGCAGTGCAATCACGTCGACCTGCGCCCTGTGGGGGCCGGTACCGAGCGGGCCGAAGAGCGCCTGAAGGTTCTGTTCCCGGACTACCCGATCCTGCGCGTCGACCGCGACAGCACCGCTCGCAAGGACGCCATGCACAACCTTTTCACCACCATCCAGCGCGGCCAGCCGAGCATTCTCGTAGGCACCCAGATGCTGGCCAAGGGTCACCACTTCCCGCGGGTGACCCTGGTTGCCATTCTCGATGCCGATGGCGGATTGTTTTCCGGCGATTTCCGCGCCAGCGAGCGCATGGCGCAGTTGATCGTCCAGGTAGCAGGCCGTGCTGGCCGTGCGGAGGAGCCAGGCAAGGTCATCATCCAGACCCACCTGGCCGATCATCCGCTGCTGGTGCAACTGACCGAGCAAGGCTATTTCGCCTTCGCCGAACAGGCCCTGAGCGAGCGCCGCACGGCGGGCCTTCCGCCGTATTCCCACCTCGCCCTGCTGCGTGCCGAAGCCCACAAACCGGGCCAGGCAGAAAGCTTCCTCGACGAGGCGTGCGCCGCAGCCGAGCGACTGGTTGCCGAGCAGGCCCTGCCTGGTATCGAGCTGTTGGGCCCAGTGCCTGCACCGATGGAGCGCCGCGCGGGACGCTTCCGCGCTCAACTCTTGATCCAGGCCAACACCCGCGCCCCCTTGCATCGACTGATCAGCGCCTGGTTGCTAGTGTTGGAGCAGATGCCGAGCGGGCGTCAGGTACGCTGGTCACTGGATGTCGATCCAGTCGACCTTTATTAAGGTTGCCGCGCAAAGGTTGGCAACCCGGCCCCAGCAACGGATAATGCCCAGTTTTTCCACCTGCGCATCCAGGCGCTCCACCGCGCTTGCGGTCGAAAAGAGAACCCCATGAAAGACACCATTCGCCAGCTGATCCAGCAAGCCCTCACCCAACTCGTCACCGACGGTGTGCTGCCTGAAGGGCTGTCGCCGGCGATCCAGGTGGAAAACGCCCGGGACAAGACCCACGGCGACTTCGCCAGCAACATCGCCATGATGCTGGCCAAGCCTGCGGGCATGAAGCCCCGCGACCTGGCCGAAAAGCTGATCGATGCGCTGCCGGCCAGCGCCGACATCAGCAAGGTCGAGATCGCCGGCCCAGGCTTCCTGAACTTCTTCCAGAACACCGACGCCCTGGCCAACCGCCTGGACGCCGCACTGGCCGATGCCCACCTGGGCGTGCACAAGGCGGGGCCGGCGGAAAAGGTCGTGATCGACATGTCGGCGCCGAACCTGGCCAAGGAGATGCACGTCGGCCACCTGCGTTCGACCATCATCGGTGACAGTGTCGCGCGCGTGCTGGAATTCCTCGGCGATGACGTGATCCGCCAGAACCACGTGGGCGACTGGGGGACCCAGTTCGGCATGCTGCTGGCGTATCTGGAAGAAAACCCAATCACCAGCGACGAACTGTCGGACCTGGAAAACTTCTACCGCGCCGCCAAAAAACGTTTCGACGAATCCGAAGAGTTCGCTACCCGCGCCCGTGGCCTGGTCGTGAAGCTGCAAGCCGGCGACCCGGATTGCATGGCGCTGTGGACACGCTTCAAGGACATCTCGCTGTCGCACTGCCAGAAAACCTACGAGTTGCTCAACGTCAAACTGACCATGGCCGACGTGATGGGCGAAAGCGCCTACAACGATGACCTGGCCAATGTGGTCGCCGACCTCAAGGCCAAGGGCCTGCTGGTCGAAGACCAGGGCGCACAATGCGTGTTCCTCGAGGAATTCAAGAACAGCGAAGGCGAACCTCTGCCGGTAATCGTGCAGAAAGCCGACGGCGGCTACCTGTACGCCACCACCGACCTGGCTGCAGTGCGCTACCGCAGCAACGTGCTCAAGGCCGATCGCGCCCTGTACTTCGTTGACCAGCGCCAGGCCCTGCACTTCAACCAAGTGTTCGAGGTGGCCCGCCGTGCCGGCTTCGTCGGCCATCCGATGCGAATGGAACACATGGGCTTCGGCACCATGAACGGCGCCGATGGCCGTCCATTCAAGACCCGCGACGGCGGCACCGTGAAGCTGATCGACTTGCTTACCGAAGCCAAGGAGCGCGCCTACACCCTGGTCAAGGAAAAGAACCCAAGCCTGGCCGAGGACGATCTGCGCCACATCGGCGAAGTGGTGGGTATCGGCGCTGTCAAATATGCCGACCTGTCCAAGCACCGCACCAGTGACTACAGCTTCAACTTCGAATTGATGCTCAATTTCGAAGGCAATACCGCCCCCTACTTGCTGTACGCCTACACCCGCGTAGCCGGCGTTTTCCGCAAGCTCGGCAAAGGCTTTGACGAGGTCGAGGGCAAGATCGTATTGCAGGCGCCCCACGAGCAGGACCTGGCCGCACGCCTGGCGCAGTTCGGCGAAATCCTCAACAACGTCGCCGACAAAGGCACTCCGCATGTACTGTGCAGCTACCTGTACGACCTCGCCGGCCTGTTCTCCAGCTTCTACGAGAACTGCCCGATCCTGGCTGCCGAGAACCCGGAACAGCAGCAAAGCCGCCTGCGCCTGGCCGCACTGACCGGCCGCACCCTGAAACAAGGTCTGGAACTGCTCGGCCTGGAAACCCTGGAGCGCATGTAAGTTGGCTGCCAAGAAAAAACCTGCTCCCAAGCGCGGCGCGAGCCGTCAACAGGCGCCGACCAAGCAGCCGATCCCAGGCTGGGTATGGCTGGCGGTCGGTCTGACCGTGGGTGCCTTCATTGTCTTCCTGATGAAGCTTGAACCAGGTGGCGGCGACATCAAGCGCACCAAGCCGGAACAGCAGAAGCCAGAAAAGGTGGCAGAAGCCAGCAAGACGGCTCCGGTCACCCCACAGCAGCCAGTGAAACCGAAGTACGACTTCTACACCCTGCTGCCAGAGTCCGAGGTGATCGTGCCACCGGAGGCTGTACCGGAAAAGACACCCCCAGTACCGGCACAGCCGGTGACCCCGGTCACACCCGCTGAAGCGGCCAAGATCGACACCGCCCGCGCCCAGGCAGCCCTGATGGGGCAAACGCCGCCTCCGGCACCACCAGTGATCAAGCCTGCGGCCACCACCCAGTTCTTCCTGCAGGCAGGCTCGTTCCGCAAGCAGGCCGATGCCGACAAGGTGCGGGCGCAGATCATTCTGCTCGGCCAAGCGGTCAAGGTGGAGTCCGGCACAGTCAAGGAAGAGACCTGGTACCGCGTGCTGGTCGGGCCGTTCAGCAACCGTGAACAGCTGACCGTGGCCCAAAAGCAATTGGCAGGGGCTGGCTTCAGCAACCTGTTGCTGCAGCAGCGACAAACCCGCCAGTGAAGAAAGGCCTTGCCGCCCAACGCGACAAGGCCTTTTTTCTATCAGCGGCGCTCGGCGTTGACCTGCGAGATCTGGCTGTTCAGCGTCCAGAAGTCATACAGCACGCCCAACAGGAACAGCCCGCCGGTGAAGAAGTAGATGATCGCGCTGATCCATTTGCCCTGGTAGAGGCGATGTGCACCGAAGATCCCCAGGAACGTCAGCAAGATCCAGGCAAGGTTGTAGTCCACCCGCCCCGACTGAAACCGCAGGTCGGCCTCGCGATCCATCGACGGGATCAGGAACAGGTCAATCAGCCAGCCGATGCCCAGCAGGCCCAAGGTGAAGAACCAGATCGTCCCGGTGATCGGTTTGCCGTAGTAGAAGCGGTGCGACCCGGTGAAGCCGAAAATCCAGAGCAGATAGCCGAGTACCTTGCTGTGGGTATCGTGCAACGGCGCCCCCTGTTGATAACTGTTCATTCATAGCCCCCGTGGGTTATCCAAAAATTTTCTAACGGAAAATGTGACTTTTTCGGCGCAGGCCGACGTACGGCAGCATGACAATCGACCAACGGATCAGAACGTGGTCAAAAAGCTGTTATAAAGTTGCGCGCCAACACACACAAAACATTCATAAGAGCTTCAACTATGCCGCCTTTGTTCAAGACATGGCTGACCCTCTGCCTATTATTGCCCCTGGCCGCCCACGCCACCAATCGTGAGCAACGTCTTCCCAACGGTTTCACTGGCTACACCACCAATGCCACGGTGAAACATGCGCCGACCAAGCAGGCCAACCTGCGCGTGCGTCCCAGCAACGTCGCAAACGCTCAATACCAGCCGGTGGCAGCGATGTCGCCCAAGCAGAGCAGCAATGTGCTCAGCCGGGCAGTCAATGTCCTGGGCACCCCTTATCGCTGGGGTGGCAGCAGCCCGACCAAGGGCTTCGACTGCAGTGGGCTGGTGAAATACGCCTTCAACGATGTGGCCGACGTCGACCTGCCGCGCACCTCCAATGCGATGGCTCAGGGCCAGGGCGTGAAGGTGGCGAAGAGCGACCTCAAGCCAGGCGACCTGATTTTCTTCAACATCAAGAGCCGCCGCGTCAACCACGTGGCGATCTACCTGGGGAACGACCGCTTCATCCATGCACCGCGCCGCGGCAAGCGTGTGAGCATCGACACCCTGAGCAAACCTTACTGGCAGAAGCACTATGTAGTGGCCAAGCGGGTCTTGCCCAAGCAACAGCAGCAATTGGCGCTGGCCAAGCGCTAAACCTCAGCGTCGACAAGCCAGCACCTGCAGAACGCACAACAACCTGTAGGCGCCAGCTTGTCGGCGAATAGGCCGCTACAACGCGTCGATCAGCCCTTCTGCCCTCAACGCCTCCATCGCTCCTTCCATCGTCTTCATCCCCGCCGCCGCCCCCGACTGCATCACGGACTGCAACTGCGCCGCTCGCCCCTCTCGGATCAGGTTACGCACAGCGGGCGTCGCCACCAACACTTCCCGCGCCGCCACCCGGCCGCCACCTCTTCGTTTCACCAGCACCTGCGCTACCACCAAGCGCAGCGATTCGGCCAGCATGGCCCTGACCAACGGCTTCTCCTCGGCGGCAAACACCTCCACCAGACGGTCGATGCTGTTGATCGCCGACCGGGTATGGACGGTCGCCAGCACCAGATGCCCCGTCTCGGCAGCCCGGAGCGCCAGACGAATCGTTTCGAGATCCCTCAGTTCGCCGATCACGATGACATCCGGGTCTTGGCGCAGTGCACTGCGCAACCCCTGGGCGAAGTCACGACAGTGGCGTCCGATCTCGCGCTGGTTGACCAGGCTGCGCTGGCAACTGTGGATAACTTCGATAGGGTCTTCCAATGTGATGATGTGCAGCGAGCGCTCGCGATTGAGCTGGTCGACCAGCGCGGCCAGCGTGCTGGACTTCCCGCTACCGGTCGGCCCACCTACCAGGACGAGGCCATCGGTATGTTGGGCAAAAGCTCGAAACACTTCTGTCAGGCCTAACGCTTCGAGTGTGGCGATTCGTTGCGCAATGATCCGCATGGCCACCGCAGGCCCATTCGACTGGCGAAACAGATTCAAGCGGATACGCCCAAGCGAGGGGAGATCGAGCGCCAGGTCCAGCTCATCACCTTGCGCCCACTGGCGACACTGCGCTTCGGCCAGCAAAGGCGCCAGCCCGTCGTGCAGCGCCGTCGCCGACAACGGCGGCAGATCCAGGCGTTGCAGCTCGCCATCCAGGCGAATCAGCGGTACGTCGCCCGCGGCCAGGTGCAGGTCACTCGCCCCTGCAGCCATCGCCCGGACCAAGAGGTCAGTCACGTCCATGAGACTCCCTAAAGACCATCAAGCAGGTAGAATGCCGCAGACCCATGAGCCGACGGCAGCGATCCATGTCCACCATAGCAGACAACCTTTCCGCCCTCGCCAACCGCATCGAAAGCGCGGCACGGGCTGCCGGGCGTGAGCCGGCCAGCGTCCAACTGCTGGCCGTGAGCAAGACCAAACCGGCCAGTGCCATCCGCGAGATCCATGCCGCCGGTGTCCGCGACGTCGGCGAAAACTACCTGCAGGAGGCCCTGGCCAAACAGGACGAACTGCGCGACCTGCCCTTGATCTGGCACTTCATCGGCCCCATTCAGTCGAACAAGACCAAAGCCATCGCCGAGCACTTCGACTGGGTACATTCCGTGGACCGCCTGAAAATCGCTCAACGCTTGTCCGAACAACGGCCTGCCGGCCTAGCGCCGCTCAACATCTGCCTGCAGGTGAACGTCAGCGGCGAGGACAGCAAGTCTGGCTGTGCTCCGGCCGACTTGCCTGCGCTGGCAAAGGCGGTGGCTGCGCTGCCCAACCTGCGCCTGCGTGGCCTGATGGCGATTCCCGAACCCACCGAAGACCGCGCAGCCCAGGAGGCGGCCTTCGCCAGCCTGCGCCGTTTGCAGGAGGGCCTGGACCTTGATTGCGACACCTTGTCCATGGGCATGAGCCACGATCTCGAAGCGGCCATCGCTCAGGGAGCGACCTGGGTGCGCATTGGCACCGCCCTGTTCGGCGCGCGCAATTACGGCCCCGCCTGATTCCATGCTTTACTCACTCTTTCCCTCAAGGACCTGACATGAGCAAGACACGTATTGCCTTCATCGGCGCCGGCAACATGGCTGCCAGCCTGATCGGCGGCCTGCGCGCCCAGGGCCTGGACGCCTCGCAGATCCGCGCCAGCGACCCAGGTGCCGAAACCCGCGCCCGCGTTCAGGCCGAGCACGGTATCGAAACCTTCGAAAAAAACGCCCAGGCCATCGACGGTGCCGATGTGATCGTCCTGGCCGTCAAGCCGCAGGTCATGAAGGCCGTTTGCGAGGCGCTGTCCCCTGACCTCAAAGCAGGCCAACTGATCGTCTCCATCGCCGCCGGCATCACCTGCGCCAGCCTGCAAGCCTGGCTCGGCCCGCGCCCGGTTGTGCGCTGCATGCCCAATACACCGGCACTGCTGCGCCAGGGTGTGAGCGGCCTGTATGCCACCCAGGAAGTCTCCGACGTGCAACGCCAGCAGGCCGAGCAACTGCTGTCCGCCGTTGGCATCGCCCTGTGGCTCGATGAAGAACAGCAACTGGATGCGGTAACCGCTGTTTCCGGCAGCGGCCCGGCCTATTTCTTCCTGCTGATTGAGGCCATGACCGACGCTGGTGAAAAACTCGGCCTGCCGCGCGAAACCGCCTCCAAGCTGACCCTGCAAACAGCGCTGGGTGCCGCACACATGGCCGTATCCAGCGATGTCGATGCCGCCGAACTGCGCCGCCGTGTCACCTCGCCTGCCGGCACCACCGAAGCGGCCATCAAGTCGTTCCAGGCAAACGGCTTCGAAGCCATCGTGGAACAGGCGCTGGAAGCAGCGGCGAAACGTTCCGCCGAACTGGCCGAACAATTGGGCAAATAAGGAGCTTTTGATGAATGCACTGTCCGGCGCCTTGATTTTCGTGGTGCAGACCCTGGTCAGCCTGTACCTGGTGATCGTCCTGCTGCGCTTCGTGCTGCAACTGGTCAAGGCCAACTTCTACAACCCGCTGTGCCAGTTCGCGGTGCGCGCTACCCAGCCACTGCTCAAGCCGATTCGCCGCATCATCCCCAGCGTCGGTGGCCTGGATACATCCTCGCTGCTGCTGTCGGTGGTCATCCAGGCACTGCTGATGGGCTTCGTGCTGATGGTCACCTACGGGACCTTCGGCGATATCCTGCACCTGCTGATGTGGGCGATCATCGGTATCACCTCGCTGTTCCTGAAGATCTTCTGGGTGGCGATGATCGTGATGGTGATCGTTTCCTGGGTCGCACCGAACAGCCACAACCCTGCCGCCGAACTGGCCTACCAGATCAGCGAGCCGGTGCTGGCACCGTTCCGCCGTATCGTGCCGAACCTTGGCGGCATGGACATCTCGCCGATCTTCGCCTTCCTGGCCATCCAGGTGGTCCAGTCGTTCGTCATGCCTCCGCTGGCGGCCTACGCGGGCATGCCACAAGAGCTGTGGCGGATGATCTGACCCTGCGTGATACCTGGCGGCAAGCCTTCGCTTGCCGCTAGGGGTAGCGCTCTTTAGACTTACGCCTCCGTCAAGCGTGAGCAGGGTCGATGTCCACTGTCCTTCCCGAAGATTCCGTCGGTCTGGTAACACCGCAAATTGCCCGGTTCGATGAACCGTTGGCCTTGGCCTGTGGCCGCTCCCTCGCCAGCTATGAGCTGGTATTCGAGACCTATGGCACCCTGAACGCCAGCGCGAGCAATGCGGTGCTGATCTGCCATGCGTTGTCTGGCCATCACCATGCCGCAGGCTACCATGCCGTCACCGACCGCAAGCCGGGCTGGTGGGACAGTTGCATCGGCCCTGGCAAACCGATCGATACCAACCGCTTCTTCGTCGTCAGCCTGAACAACCTGGGCGGCTGTAACGGCAGCACTGGCCCCAGCAGCATCAACCCTGCCAGCGGCAAGCCTTATGGCGCCGACTTCCCGGTCCTCACGGTGGAAGACTGGGTACACAGCCAGGCGCGCCTGGCCGATCGTCTGGGCATCCGGCAGTGGGCCGCGGTCGTGGGCGGCAGCCTCGGCGGCATGCAGGCCTTGCAGTGGACCATCACCTACCCCGACCGCGTGCGCCATTGCGTCGACATCGCATCGGCCCCCAAGCTGTCGGCGCAGAACATCGCGTTCAACGAAGTCGCTCGCCAGGCCATCCTCACCGACCCCGAGTTCCACGGTGGCTCGTTCCAGGACCAGGGCGTGATCCCCAAGCGCGGCCTGATGCTGGCCCGCATGGTGGGCCACATCACCTACCTGTCCGATGACTCGATGGGTGAGAAATTCGGGCGCGAGCTCAAGAGCGACAAGCTCAACTACGACTTCCACAGCGTCGAATTCCAGGTCGAGAGCTACCTGCGTTACCAGGGTGAAGAGTTCTCCGGCCGCTTCGACGCCAACACCTACCTGCTGATGACGAAGGCGCTGGACTACTTCGACCCCGCCGCCGCCCACGGTGGCGACCTCGCGGCGACCCTGGCCCACGTCAAGGCCGACTATTGCATCATGTCGTTCACGACCGACTGGCGCTTCTCGCCGGCCCGCTCACGGGAGATCGTCGATGCCCTGATGGCCGCACGCAAGAACGTCTGCTACCTGGATATCGACTCACCCTATGGGCACGATGCCTTCCTGATCCCGACACCTCGGTACATTCAGGGCTTCTCGAACTACATGAACCGCATCGCCATCTGAGGACAGCATGAGAGCCGATCTGGAAATCATCCACGACTGGATCCCCGCCGGTAGCCGGGTACTCGACCTGGGCTGCGGTAATGGCGAGCTGCTGGCTTCGCTGCGTGATCGCAAGCAAGTCACTGGCTACGGCCTTGAGATCGACGCCGACAACATCGCCGCTTGCGTGGCCAAAGGGGTCAACGTCATCGAGCAGGACCTGGACAAAGGCCTGGGCAACTTCGCCAGCAACAGCTTCGATGTGGTCATCATGACCCAGGCCCTGCAGGCGGTGGAATACCCCGACCGCATCCTCGACGAGATGCTGCGCGTGGGCCGCCAATGCATCATCACCTTCCCCAACTTCGGCCACTGGCGCTGCCGTTGGTACCTGGCGACCAAAGGCCGCATGCCGGTATCGGACTTCATGCCATATACCTGGTACAACACGCCGAACATCCACTTCTGCACCTTCGCCGACTTCGAAGAGCTGTGCCGCGAACGCCACGCCAAGGTTCTCGACCGCCTGGCGGTCGACCATTTGCACCGCAATGGGTGGGGTGGACGGCTTTGGCCTAATCTTCTAGGTGAAATCGGCATTTATCGCGTTAGCAGCCCTGGCCTGCAGGAGCACCAGCTGGCCGTCTGACGCCCACCGGAGGAATGCACCATGCGTCGACTCGCCCTGTTCCTGATCAGCCTGTGCCTGGCCCTGCCGGTACTGGCTGCCGATGCCGCCAAACCCGATCGCAAGGAAGTATTCGGTGATGTGACGGTCCACTACAGCGCCTTTACCTCGAGCATGCTGCAACCGGAAATCGCCGCCGCCACCGGGCTTACCCGCAGCAAGAACCAAGGCGTGCTGAACATTGCCGTACTCAAGGCCAGCAAGCCAGCGACAGCCGTCGTCAGCGGCACGGTGAAAGACCTGACCGGACGTAGCAGCCCGTTGTCGTTCAAGCAAATCACCGACCGGGGTGCCGTGTACTACATCGCCCAGTTCAAGATCGAACAGGCGGAGACCCTGACATTCGATGTGAATGTCGAAACCGGTGGCGTCAGCCATAAACTCAGCTTCAACCAGGAAGTGTTCCCAGGCGAATGATGAATTTCCAGCAACTCGTATTGGCCAGCCACAACGCCGGCAAGCTCAAGGAACTCCAAGCCATGCTTGGAGCCTCCGTCCAACTGCGCTCGATTGGCGAGTTCAGCCAGGTAGAACCCGAAGAGACCGGCCTGTCGTTCGTCGAAAACGCCATTCTCAAGGCACGTAACGCAGCACGCATCTCCGGCCTGCCGGCCTTGGCCGACGACTCGGGCCTGGCTGTGGACTTTCTTGGCGGTGCACCAGGCATCTACTCGGCGCGCTACGCCGACGGCAAGGGCGACGCAGCCAACAATGCCAAGCTGCTCGAAGCCCTGAAAGACGTCCCACAGGAGCAGCGTGGCGCCCAGTTCGTCTGCGTGCTGGCTCTTGTGCGTCATGCCGACGATCCACTGCCGATCCTGTGTGAAGGCCTGTGGCACGGACAGATCCTGTTCGAGGCCAGTGGCGAACATGGGTTTGGCTACGACCCGCTGTTCTGGGTGCCGGAGCGCAACTGTTCGAGCGCCGAACTGCCTCCTGTAGAGAAGAACCAGCTTAGCCACCGCGCCCGCGCCATGGCCCTGCTGCGTCAACGTCTGGGCCTGGCATGACCGATACGCTGTCCACCCGACCGCACCTGCCGGGTGCGGCGGGTTTCGCCGTGCTACCGCCGCTGGCGCTGTACATCCATATTCCATGGTGTGTACGTAAATGCCCTTACTGCGACTTCAACTCCCACGCTGCCGGGCCTGATTTGCCGGAAGAAGCCTATGTCGACGCACTGCTGACCGATCTCGACCAGGAGTTGGTGGCGGTACAAGGCCGTCCAATCAGCTCGATCTTCTTCGGCGGCGGCACCCCAAGCCTGTTCAGCGCCAACGCCCTAGGCCGCCTTCTGCGTGGCGTCGAGCGGCGCATTCCGTTCGCGGCGGATATCGAAATCACCCTGGAGGCCAACCCAGGCACCTTCGAGCAGGAGAAGTTCAAGGCTTACCGACAGACCGGGATCAACCGCCTGTCCATCGGTGTGCAAAGCTTCCAGCCGGCCAAGCTCGAAGCACTGGGGCGTATCCACAATGGCGATGAAGCGATCCGCGCTGCCGGCATGGCACGGGCTGCAGGCTTCGACAACTTCAACATGGACCTGATGCACGGCTTGCCTGACCAGTCGCTGGAAGACGCACTGGGCGATCTGCGCCAGGCCATCGACCTGGGGCCGACGCACCTGTCGTGGTACCAGTTGACTGTCGAGCCGAACACGGTGTTCTGGAACCAGCCGCCCGAGTTACCGGAAGATGACCTTCTCTGGGATATCCAGGAGGCAGGCCAGGCCCTGATGGCCAGCAATGGCTTCGCCCAGTACGAGGTGTCCGCCTATGCCCAGCCGGGCCGACCGGCCAGACACAACCTCAACTACTGGCGCTTTGGCGACTTCATCGGCATTGGTGCAGGTGCCCATGGCAAGCTGACCTTCGCCGACGGACGCATCCTGCGAACCTGGAAAACCCGGCTGCCCAAGGACTACCTGAACCTGGCCAAACCGTTCAAGGCCGGCGAGAAGCTACTGCCAGCCGACGAGTTGCCGTTCGAGTTCCTGATGAACGCCCTGCGCCTGACCCAGGGCGTTGAAGCCGAGCTGTTCACCCAGCGCACCGGCCTGCCGCTGGAACAGCTGGCCGATGCGCGTAGCGCCGCCGAACAAAAGGGCCTTTTGCAGGTCGAACCGGATCGACTGGTGGCCACGCCGCGGGGCCAGTTGTTCCTCAATGACCTGCTGCAGTATTTCTTGACCTAAGGATGACCCATGGATCTGGTACTTGATCTGCTCGCGACCGTTTCTCGCTGGAGCCGCAGCAACCTGTCGGAAATCTCCCTGGCGCTGGTAGGCTGCCTGCTGGTGCTGTTTGGCACCGATATCAAAGGCTGGGTGGAACAACGCCTGGGCGGTCTGGCTGGCGCTCTGCGTGTGCCGTTCATGGCCTTGCTGGTGATGATTGGCAGCGGCGCGGCGCTGATCTACGCCACGCCATGGGTGGTGAAAGGGCTTGGCCAGTTCAACAACTATGCGCTGGCACCGGTACTTCTGGTGGTGCTGGTATTGATTGGCGTGGTGGCTGATCGCCGGGGCTAGAACCTGCCAAAACGGTCCCCAGACACACGCTCTGCGCGAAGTTTCTGAGCGTTGACCCTAGGCTGCCTAGGATGATGTTGCCAAGTGGGCGTTTTCAGTGAGTTCCTTGAGCGAAGAATACTCAGTCCCTTCGCTTGCATAAACCGCCTCTCTCAAGGCGGTTTTTTCGCCTGTATTCCTACAAGTGCCAGCAGATGAAGGCTGAAACAGCCGATCAATCCACCTTCTCGAACTTCAAGTCCCAAACCCCGTGCCCCAAGCGCTCACCACGGCGCTCGAACTTGGTGATCGGACGTTCTGGCGGACGAGGAATGTAGGCACCATCGGCGGCCTGGTTGCGGTAACCCGGTGCAGCGCTCATCACTTCCAGCATGTACTCAGCGTACGGTTCCCAGTCGGTGGCCATGTGGAACACGCCACCCGGCTTGAGCTTGCGCCTCACCAGCTCGGCGAACTCCAGCTGCACGATGCGCCGCTTGTGATGGCGCGCCTTGTGCCACGGGTCGGGGAAGAACAGCATCAGGCGGTCGAGGCTGTTGTCGGCCACGCAACGGTTGAGCACTTCGATGGCATCGCAGTCATACACCCGCAGGTTCTTCAGGCCCTGGGTCAGCACGCCGTTGAGCAACGCGCCAACACCGGGACGGTGCACTTCGACACCGATGAAGTCCTGCTCAGGGGCAGCGGCAGCCATTTCCAGCAGGGAATGCCCCATGCCGAAGCCGATTTCGAGGGTGCGCGGGGCCGAGCGGCCGAACACCTGGTCGTAGTCCACAGGGCTGTCGGCCAGCGGCAGGATGAACAACGGGCCACCCTGGTCCAGGCCGCGTTGCTGGCCTTCGGTCATGCGCCCGGCGCGCATCACGAAACTCTTGATGCGGCGGTGGGGGCGCGCTTCGCCGTCAGCAGTGCTCGGCGTATCTTGCGATTCAGTCATCAGGGGCTCTTACTTGATCAGACCTTCCAGCGGCGAAGAGGCGCTGGCATAGAGTTTTTTCGGCATACGCCCGGCGAGGTAAGCCATCCGACCCGCGACAATGGCATGCTTCATGGCTTCAGCCATCAGGACCGGTTGCTGGGCATGGGCGATGGCCGAGTTCATCAGCACAGCTTCGCAGCCCATTTCCATGGCGATGGTGGCATCGGATGCAGTGCCTACACCGGCATCGACCAGCACGGGAACCTTGGACTCTTCCAGGATGATCTGCAGGTTGTAAGGGTTGCAGATACCCAGGCCGGTGCCGATCAGGCCAGCCAGCGGCATCACCGCGATGCAGCCGGCTTCGGCCAGCTGGCGAGCGATGATCGGGTCGTCGCTGGTGTAGACCATCACGTCGAAACCGTCCTTGACCAGCACTTCAGCGGCCTTGAGGGTTTCGATCACGTTGGGGAACAGGGTCTTCTGGTCCGCCAGCACTTCCAGCTTGACCAGGTTGTGGCCATCGAGCAGTTCGCGCGCCAGGCGGCAGGTGCGCACGGCTTCTACCGCGTCGTAGCAACCAGCGGTGTTCGGCAGGATGGTGTAGCGATCCGGTGGCAGCACGTCGAGCAGATTCGGCTCACCTGGGTTCTGGCCGAGGTTGGTGCGACGCACGGCGACGGTGACGATTTCGGCACCCGAGGCCTCGATGGCCAGGCGGGTTTCTTCCATGTCACGGTACTTGCCGGTACCGACCAGCAGGCGCGACTGGAAAGTACGTCCGGCCAGAGTGAAAGGCTTGTCGCTACGAACGTTGCTCATCGTTGTTCCTCGGGAAAAGGTTGCGGGACTTGCAGGTGAATTGCCAAACCGGGCTTAACCACCACCGATGGCGTGGACCACTTCGACCTGGTCGCCGTCATTGAGCAGCGTGGTGTCATGCTGGCTACGCGGCACGATATCCAGGTTGAGTTCCACCGCTACCCGGCGCCCAGCCAGTTCCAGGCGGGTCAGCAGGGCCGCGACGCTCTCGCCAGCGGGCAGTTCGTAAGGTTCACCGTTCAGTTGAATGCGCATGCGCACGGCCACCATTGTGCTTTGGGGGCCCGCATTCTAGCGCTGATCGACGCTTCAACCCAAGGCCGGCGGACACCATTAGTCGTGAGAGTGGACCGTTCGGTCAACCCAAACGCCAGGCTGCCAGGCCCAGGCACAGCCAACCGGCGAGAAAGCACAGACCGCCGATGGGGGTGATCATGCCCAGTTTGCCCAACCCACTCAGGGTAAGCACATACAGGCTGCCGGAAAACAACAGGATACCCACGGCGAACAGACCGCCCGCCCAACCCACCAGACGCCCTGGCAGGTGCGCCGAGAGCACGGCCACGCCAAGGATCGCCAGGGCATGCACCAATTGGTAGGTGACGCCAGTCTGGAAGACCGACAAATAGTCAGCCGTCAGGCGGCTTTTCAACCCGTGCGCGGCGAATGCGCCCAGGGCGACACCGGTAAAGCCGAAAAAGGCAGCGAGCATCAGGAAGCTGCGAAGCATGGGACGACTCCTTGTATCGGGTCTGTATAATGGCCCGTTCCACCGGTCCGGCCAAGCTATCACCATGCTGTCATCCTTCCTTCGCCGCTTCGCCCGCGCCCTGCTCTGGTTCGCCGCCGGCAGTGTCGTGCTGGTGCTGGTGTTTCGCTGGGTACCGCCGCCAGGCACGGCGTTGATGGTCGAACGCAAGGTCCAGTCCTGGTTCAATGGCGAACCCATCGACCTGCAGCGTGACTGGGAGCCATGGGATAGGATTTCCGATGAGCTCAAAGTGGCGGTCATTGCCGGCGAGGACCAGAAGTTCGCCAGCCATTGGGGCTTCGACATTCCCGCCATACAGGCAGCGCTGGCCTACAACGAGCGTGGCGGCAATATTCGCGGGGCGAGCACCCTGACGCAGCAAGTCGCCAAGAACCTGTTCCTGTGGTCCGGGCGCAGTTGGCTGCGCAAAGGGCTGGAGGCTTGGTTTACAGCGCTGATCGAATTGTTCTGGTCCAAGGAGCGAATCCTGGAGGTCTACCTGAACAGCGCCGAATGGGGCAAAGGCGTATTCGGCGCCCAGGCTGCGGCGCGCTACCACTTTGGCGTCGACGCCAGCCGCTTGAGCCGCCAGCAGGCCGCGCAACTGGCCGCAGTGCTGCCCAGCCCTCTCAAATGGAGCGCCAGCCGGCCGAGCGCCTATGTGGCCAGCCGAGCCGGGTGGATTCGCCGCCAGATGAGCCAGCTGGGCGGACCCAGCTACCTGATGCAGCTGGACGCTTCCCGCAGGCCGTAAGCCGATTGGCAGGATCCGAACACACAAAAAAACCGCTGCCCCTCCTCGGGACAGCGGCTTTTCGCTGCAACCAGGCTTGATCAGACGGTGATCAATGCCTTGACCTTGTTCATCGCGTTCTTTTCCAGCTGGCGAATCCGCTCCGCCGACACGCTGTACTTGTCCGCCAATTCATGCAAGGTCGCTTTTTCCTCGGCCAGCCAGCGCTGGTAGAGAATGTCGCGGCTACGTTCGTCCAGGCCTTGCAGGGCTTCGTGCAGGTTGCTGGTGGAGTTGTCACTCCAGTCGGCATCCTCCAACTGCACAGCCGGGTCGTAACGGTGGTCTTCCAGATAATGCGCAGGCGACTGGAAGGCGCTGTCATCGTCGGCTTCGGCCGCTGGATCGAACGCCATGTCCTGGCCGCTCAGGCGGCTTTCCATCTCGCGCACTTCACGCGGCTCGACACCCAGGCTCTCGGCCACACGATGAACTTCATCGTTGTTCAGCCAGGCCAGACGCTTCTTCTGGCTGCGCAGGTTGAAGAACAGCTTGCGCTGGGCCTTGGTGGTCGCCACCTTGACGATGCGCCAGTTGCGCAGGATGAATTCGTGGATCTCTGCCTTGATCCAGTGCACCGCGAACGATACCAAGCGCACGCCCATTTCCGGATTGAAGCGCTTGACTGCCTTCATCAGGCCGACGTTGCCTTCCTGGATGAGGTCAGCTTGGGCCAACCCGTAACCGGCATAGCTACGGGCGATGTGTACCACGAAACGCAGGTGGGCCATCACCATTTGCCGAGCGGCCTCAAGATCCTGCTCATAGTAGAGACGCTCGGCCAGATCACGCTCCTGCTCGACAGTCAGCAGTGGAATGCTGTTGACCGTGTGCACGTAGGCTTCCAGGTTTGCACCAGGAACCAGGGCATAGGCAGGTTGCAACGATGTGGTCATTCAAGAACCTCCGACTTTCAAAACTCGCGCCTTGTGAGCGCTGCCAACATTGACCCGGAACGACGGTACAAGTTCCAAAATGAAAAAAATGTCAATGCTGGCACGAAAAAACTATCGTGGCGCCAGCTCGTTCAAATGGCGGGCCACCGCGATCCATGCACCGATATACCCCAACAGTACCGCACCAATCAAGAGCGAAAAACCATCGGACGCTGGCACACCCCCCAGCGCGAAATCACTGCCATACAGCCCGGAGAGCCCTACAACGGCCTCGTTCAGCCAATTCAGGCCGAAAGCCAGTATGCCCCAGGCCAGCAGGCCCGCACCCAGCCCGTACAGGGCGCCCATGTAGAGGAAAGGCCGGCGTACGTAGCTGTCGGTGCCGCCGACCAGCTTGATCACTTCGATCTCGACCCGACGGTTTTCAATATGTAGACGAATTGTGTTACCGATTACTAAAAGCAGCGCAGAAATCAGCATGACGGCCAGGCCAAAGACGAATCGGTCGCCGAGCTTGAGGATCGCCGCCAGACGCTCGACCCACACCAGGTCAAGCTGCGCCACCTCGACCCGAGGCAGTTCGGACAGACGTTGGCGCAGGGCCTCTAGAGCAGGCTTGTCGACTTCGGTCGGGGTCACCACCACCACGCCCGGAAGCGGGTTGTCGGGCAGCTCGCGCAGCGCCTCGCCCAGCCCGGACTGCTGCTGGAACTCCTCGAGCGCCTGCTCCCGACTGACATACTGGGCATCGGCCACCCCAGGCATGGCTTTGATATCGTCACGCAGGGCTTCCCCCGCCTTGCTGCCGGCATCCAGCTTGAGGTACAGCGAAATCTGCGCTGCACGCTGCCAGGAGCCACCCAGTTTTTCGACGTTCTTCAACAGCAGCGACAAGCCCATGGGCATGCTCAATGCCACGGCCATCACCAGGCAGGTGAAGAAGCTACCGATCGGCTGTTTGCCCAGGCGGCGCAGGCTGTCGGCCAGGCTGGCGCGGTGGCTTTCCAGCCAGGCGTGCAGCAGGGTGCGGAAATCCGGACCGTCATCGTCGTGTTCGCCGGGCTTTTTCTTCGCTGGCGCAGGGTCAGCAGCCTTGGGTGCGACCCGTTCGGACACCTTCGGTGTACGTGTAGTGCTCATTGCCCGGCCTCCCCATCGCCGATCAAACGACCGCGCTGCAGGGTCAGCATGCGGTGGCGCATGCGCGCGATCAGTGCCAGGTCATGGCTGGCGATCAAAACTGTGGTGCCCAGGCGGTTGATGTCCTCGAACACCCCCATGATTTCCGCGGCCAGACGTGGGTCGAGGTTACCGGTAGGTTCGTCGGCCAGCAGCAAGGCTGGCTGGTGGACGATGGCGCGGGCGATCCCCACGCGCTGTTGCTGACCGGTAGACAGGTCGGCTGGGAACAGCTCGCCCTTGTCAGTCAGTGACACACGCTCCAGCGCCGAGTCCACGCGCTTGGCGATCTCGGCCTTGGACAACCCGAGAATCTGCAGCGGCAATGCGATGTTGTTGAATACCGTGCGATCGAACAACAACTGGTGGTTCTGGAACACCACGCCGATCTGCCGGCGCAGGAACGGGATCTGCGAGTTGCTGATCTGGCCCAGGTCCTGGCCTGCCAGCATCAGCTTGCCGCTGGTCGGACGCTCCATGGCCAGCAGCAGGCGCAGCAAGGTGCTCTTGCCCGCGCCCGAGTGGCCCGTGACGAACAGGAACTCGCCCCGGCGCGCCCGGAAACTCAGCTCATGCAAGCCGACATGGCCATTGGGATAGCGCTTGGCAACCTGCTCGAATCGGATCATGGGTGCTCTCGCTCGGCGAACAAGGCTTTGACGAAGGGTTCAGCCTCGAAGGTGCGCAGGTCGTCGATGCCTTCACCGACACCAATGAAGCGGATCGGAATGTTGAACTGCTTGGCCAGGGCGAAAATCACCCCACCCTTGGCGGTGCCGTCCAGCTTGGTCAATGCCAGGCCGGTCAGTTCGACGCTCTGATTGAAGTACTTGGCCTGGCTGATAGCGTTCTGTCCAGTGCCGGCATCGAGTACCAGCAGCACCTCGTGTGGCGCCTCGGCGTCGAGCTTGCCAATCACCCGACGGACCTTCTTCAGCTCCTCCATCAGGTTGTCCTTGGTGTGCAAGCGGCCCGCGGTATCGGCGATCAACACATCGACGCCACGGGCCTTGGCGGCCTGCACGGCGTCGAAAATCACCGAAGCCGAATCAGCGCCGGTGTGCTGCGCGATCACCGGAATCTGGTTGCGCTCACCCCATACCTGCAGCTGCTCCACAGCGGCGGCGCGGAAGGTATCGCCGGCGGCCAACATGACCTTCTTGCCTTCGAGCTGCAGCTTCTTGGCCAACTTGCCGATGGTGGTGGTCTTGCCCGCACCGTTCACGCCGACCACGAGTATCACGTAGGGTTTGTTCTGGGCCTGGACTTTCAGCGGTTGCTCGACCGGACGCAGCAGGGCGGCCAGCTCTTCCTGCAACGACTTGTACAGTGCATCGGCGTCAGCCAGCTGCTTGCGGGCGACCTTCTGGGTAAGGTTCTGAACGATGGTCGAGGTGGCTTCGACACCCACGTCGGCGGTCAGCAGGCGGGTTTCGATCTCATCGAGCAGGTCGTCGTCGATGGCCTTCTTGCCCAGGAACAGGCTGGCCATGCCTTCGCCGATGCTGGCGCTGGTCTTCGACAGCCCCTGCTTGAGGCGAGCGAAGAAGCCTGGCTTGGACTGTTCGACGACGACCGGGGTGGGCTCGGGCTCGACAGGCGTTGGTGCTGGGGTCGCAACCGGAGCCGGGGCAGATGCAGGCACGGGAGCCGCGACCGGGGCAGCAGGCGCCAGGGTTTGCGCAGCGGGGCGCACCGGGATGGCTGGTGGCGCCTTCGGTTCGAGGTCCGGGACCAAGGCCACAGGCTCTTCGGCAACCGGCAGCACCAGGTTGCTGACCGGAGCCGCGGGCTCGTCCGGCTGCGCAGTCTCTACTGGCGCCGCTTGCAGCGGCATGGAGGCGACCGGCTCGGGCGTCGCGGCCTGCAGGGGCTGGGAAGCCACAGGCTCAGGTTGCGGAGCCTGCAGCGGTTGGGACGCTACCGGCTCGGGCACGGACGCTTCGACCACGGGCAACACCGGCTCGACCGGAGCGACCGGAGCGACCGGAGCGACCGGAGCGACCGGAGGCTGCTCGACGGCGGGCTGCGGTGCTACCGGCTCGGCGGCCTGCGGCTCCTGCGCTTGAGGCTCAGGCGTTTGTGGCTGTTCGGCGACAGGTTGCTGCGGCTTCTTGCGAAACCAGCTGAACAGGCCTTTTTTCTCGCCAGCCTCGGCCGGCGCTTTTTTGTCGTCGTTGGAACCAAACATGGAAGACGGCTATCTCAGGGTAGCGATGGGCCAGCACTTGGCGCATCGGGAATTCTCTAAACGCAGAACAGACTATTTTGAATCCGGCTGGTTCATGCGCAATGTTTTGTCGTAGGTCCTGCAGGCCAGAACGGCGACAGGCATGGTCGCCAGGCAACCGGATCAGTATCCTAGCACCTCCTGGCCTACTGACGCTAAACCCAGCGGGCCGCCGAACAGGTTAAACACCGTATGAATGCTCTAGCCCGCCGCGCCGCTGGCCTGTTGCTCGGCACGCTCTGCCTGCCCCTCGCGGCCCTGGCCGCCGATGTGCAACCCACCCACGAGTTCATCCTCGACAACGGCCTGAAAGTGGTCGTTCGCGAGGACCATCGCGCCCCGGTGGTGGTCTCGCAGATCTGGTACAAGGTTGGCTCCAGCTACGAGACACCGGGCCAGACTGGCTTGTCCCATGCACTCGAACACATGATGTTCAAAGGCAGCGCCAAGATCGGACCCGGCGAGGCCTCGCGCATCCTGCGGGACCTCGGTGCCGAGGAAAACGCCTTCACCAGCGACGACTACACCGCCTACTACCAGGTACTTGCCCGCGATCGGCTGCCGGTGGCCATGGAGCTGGAAGCCGACCGCCTGGCCAGTCTGCGCCTGCCCGCCGACGAGTTCGCACGCGAAATCGAGGTCATCAAGGAAGAACGCCGCCTGCGCACCGACGATCAACCCAGTTCGAAGGCGTTCGAGCTGTTTCGCGCCATGGCCTATCCGGCCAGCGGCTATCACACCCCGACCATCGGCTGGATGGCCGACCTCGAACGCATGAAGGTCGAGGAGCTCCGCCATTGGTACGAATCCTGGTACGCCCCGAACAACGCCACCCTGGTAGTGGTGGGCGATGTCACCGCCGATGAGGTCAAGGGCCTGGCACAGAAGTATTTCGGCAGCATCCCCAAGCGCACCGTGCCATCGGCCAAGCTGCCGCTGGAGTTGGCCAAACCAGGCTACCGCCAGCTGACCCTGCACGTACGCACCCAACTGCCAAGCCTGATCTACGGGTTCAACGTGCCTGGATTGGCCACCGCCAAGGACCCGCGCACCGTACATGCCCTGCGCCTGATCTCGGCCCTGCTCGACGGCGGCTACAGCGCGCGCATGCCGGCACGCCTGGAGCGTGGCCAGGAATTGGTCGCCGGCGCGTCGTCCAGCTACAACGCCTTCACACGCGGCGACAGCCTGTTCCTGATCTCGGCTACTCCGAACGTGCAGAAGCAGAAAACGCTCGAAGAAGTGGAAAAAGGCATCTGGCAACTGCTCGACGAGCTCAAGACCACTCCGCCCAGCGCCGAAGAGTTGGAGCGCGTACGTGCCCAGGTCATCGCCGGTCTGGTCTACGACCGCGATTCCATCAGCAGCCAGGCCACCACCATTGGTCAGCTGGAGACCGTTGGCTTGTCCTGGAAGCTGATCGACAGCGAACTGGACGAGCTCAAGCGCGTGACACCGCAAGACCTGCAGAACGCCGCACGCACTTATTTCACCCGCGAACGCCTGAGCGTTGCCCACGTACTGCCTGAGGAGTCCGCTCATGAGTGATCGCAGCGCACCACGCTACACGCTGATCGGTACGGGCATCATTGCCTTGGTAGTGGCGGTGGCCGCTGTCCTGGCGCGCCCGGCCCAGTCCGAGGCAGAGCCTCCTGCGGCGCGCCCTGCAAACACCCTGCAATCGCTGGCCGATCTGGACGGCAAGGCGCCAAGCCGGCGTCAGCTGAACATCCAGAACTGGACCACCGCCGAAGGCGCCCGCGTGCTGTTCGTCGAAGCCCGCGAGCTGCCCATGTTCGACCTGCGCGTGACCTTCGCCGCCGGCAGCAGCCAGGATGGCGACACCCCTGGCCTGGCCGCCCTGACCAACGCCATGCTCAACGAAGGCGTGGCCGGCAAGGACGTGACCGCCATCGCCGAAGGCTTCGAGGGACTGGGCGCGGACTTTGGCAATGGTTCCTACCGCGACATGGCAGTGGCCTCGCTGCGCAGCCTGAGTGCCAAGGACAAGCGTGACCCTGCACTCAAGCTGTTCGCCGAAGTGGCGGGCAAGCCGACCTTCCCCGAAGAGGCTCTCAAGCGCATCAAGAACCAGCTGCTGGCCGGTTTCGAGTACGAAAAGCAGAACCCTGGCAAGATCGCCGGCAAGGCCCTGTTCGCCAAGCTCTATGGTGACCACCCGTATGCTCACCCCAGCGACGGTACGGCACAGAGTGTGCCCGGTATCACGCTGGAACAGCTTCGCGCCTTCCATGCCAAGGCCTATACCGCCGGTAACGCGGTCATAGCCCTGGTTGGTGACCTCAGCCGCAGCGAGGCCGAAGCCATCGCCGAACAAGTGTCCTCGGCCCTGCCCAAGGGCCCCGCGCTGGCGAAACCCGCCGAGCCTGCGGAGCCCAAGGCTGGGTTGACCCATATCGACTTCCCATCCAAGCAGACTCACCTGATGCTGGCCGAACTGGGCATCGACCGTCAGGACCCGGACTGGCCAGCCCTTTCGTTGGGCAACCAGATCCTCGGCGGAGGGGCCTTCGGCACCCGGTTGATGAGCGAAGTGCGCGAGAAGCGCGGCCTGACCTACGGGGTCTACTCCGTGTTCAGCCCAATGCAGGTACGCGGCCCCTTCATGATCAACCTGCAAACCCGCGCCGAACTCAGCGAGGGCACCCTCAAGCTGGTCCAGGACATCCTTGCCGAATACCTGAAAAACGGTCCGACGCAGCAGGAACTGGATGACGCCAAGCGCGAACTGGCCGGCAGTTTCCCACTGTCCAACGCCAGCAACGCGAGCATCGTTGGCCAGTTGGGTGCTATCGGTTTCTACAACTTGCCCCTGACTTGGCTGGAGGACTTCATGCAGCAGTCCCAGGCCCTGACCGTCGAGCAGGTCAAGGCGGCCATGAACAAACACCTGTCGGCCGACAAATTGGTCATCGTCACCGCTGGCCCGAAAGTGGCGCAGAAGCCGCTGCCGGCCCCCACTGATAAACCCGCCGAGCCACCGCTCGGCGTACCGGAGCATTAATGCCAAGACCCACCCCACCCGCCCGCCCCAACCAGGGCCAAAGCAAGGGCCAGGGCTACCTGCGCATCATCGCCGGCGAGTGGCGCAGCCGGCGCCTGGCGGTACCTGAAGGCGATGGCCTGCGCCCCACCACCGACCGGGTACGTGAAACCCTGTTCAACTGGCTGGCGCCCTACATCGAAGGCGCCCGGGTGCTGGATGCCTTCACCGGCAGTGGCGCCTTGGTACTGGAAGCCTTGTCCCGTGGCGCGGAGGATGCCGTGGCACTGGACAGCAACCCGGCAGCCATCAGCAATCTGAAGAACAACCTGGAGATCCTGCGCTGCCCACGCGGGCAGATCCTGCAGACCGACGCCCTGCGCTACCTGCAAGGCCCGACCAAGCAGCAGTTCGATGTGGTGTTTCTCGACCCACCCTTCCACCAGGACCTGCTGGCAAACGCCTGCAATCTGCTGGAACAAGGCAACTGGCTGCGCGAACAGGCGTGGATCTATACCGAGAGCGAAGCTGCCCCGTCGACCCTGCAATTGCCTGCCAACTGGCGCCTGCACCGAGAGAAGAAAACCGGCCAGGTGCATTACGCCCTATGGCAGCGAGGCTGAGGCCTGTGGCCCGTCGCCATAAGTAAGTAACGCAGACGGGCCTCCCCATTCAAACAAGCTGCTCCTGTTTCGACTTTCACACAGGAGCAACTCGGTCATGGCCACTCTGACATCCACCGCTGCCACCAGCGCGCCACCGCTGCAGCATTTCGTCCTAGCCAACGGACTGGTGGTCTATCTGCGTGAGGACCACCGTGCCCCCTTGGTTAGCGCCCAGCTTTGGTACCACGTGGGTGCCAGCTACGAGCCGCCAGGTCATTCCGGGCTGTCTCACCTGCTGGAACACTTGATGTTCGAAGGCAGCAGCAAGCTTGCTGGCGGCCAATACTCGAAGCTGATCAGCACGCTCGGCGGGTCACCGAACGCCGCCACCACGCACGACGCCACCTACTTTCCCGTCACCCTGCCCAGCAATCGCCTGGAAGTCGTTCTGGAGGCCATGGCGGACTCCATGGCCAGCGCCACGCTCGAACCAGCGGCCTTCGACCGCGAGCTCGAAGTGGTCAAGGCGGAGCGCCGCACCCGAGTGGACAACAGCCCCCTCGCTCAGGCTCTGGAGCAAGCCGACACACTGGCGCTGCAGGGCGGTCCTTACGCCACGCCCATCATCGGCCGCGCCCCGGATCTGGCCGACATGACCGCTGATGCTGTCCGAACCTGGTACCAGAGCTGGTATCACCCAAACAACGCAACGCTGGTGGTCGTCGGCGACACGACATCGGATCGGTTACGCGGGTGGGTCGAGCACTATTTCGGTGCAATTCCCGCCAACCGCCTGCCCAGCAAGGCACGACCGAAGCCAGCCACCGCATCCGTTCATCGCACACAGACCATCACCCTGCCTCGCCTGCGTGAAGGTCTGATCATGGCGTTCAATGTGCCGAGCCAGTCGACCGCCGCTTCCGACCTCGAAGCCTTGGCCCTGCGGCTGATTCCCGAACTGCTCACCGAGGGCAGAGGCGCGCGCCTTGTTCAACGTCTGATGCGCGAACGCGACATTCTGCATGCGAAGGGCTCGCAGTACTTGCATGTGCTGCGAGGTGACAGCCTGCTCACGTTCTACTTCTTCAACAATCCGCAACAGGCCTCGCCGGAACAGGCGATGGAGCACGTCTGGGCGCAGATCGAGCTGCTCAGGCAAACACCCGCGACGGCACGGGAGATCTCGAGGGCAAAGGCAAGGCTGCTGGCGAACACCGTCTTCGGCCGTGACGACATCGGCGAGCAAGCCGGTGCGATTGGCCAGATGGCCGCCAGCGGCCTCGATCCGCATTCGCTCGACCGGGAGGCCGAGATTCTGCAAAGCGTCACTGCGGAAGACGTACGAGCTGTGGCCCATCGCTACCTGAGCCATGAACGGCTGACCGTTACTTACATGAAAGAGGAAGAGCGCCCATGAACGACTCGAATGCAACTGCGCTGCAATCGGTGCAAGGGCGGGATTTCAGCCATTTCGATGATATTCGCATCCAGGTCCAAGCCTGGCGGACGCAGAGTGGCACCCAAGTACGGTTCGTGCGCCGCCCTGAACTGCCCATGGTCGACCTCATGCTCTACTTCAACGCAGGCACCTCGCTCGATGGAGATACTTCAGGTGTTGCCGCCTTGACGCTGCACATGCTCGACAAGGGAACCACCGCGCTGGATGCCACGCAGTACGCCAGCCAGATCGAGCGCCTGGGCGCGCAAGTCAAGACAAGCATCCGCCTCGAACATTCGAGCGTATCCCTGCGCTGCCTGACCGCCGAGCAGGTCCTCGACCCGGCAATCGAACTGTTCACCTCCCTGGTCGCCAGTCCCGCCTTCGCCTCTGCGGAGTTAGCAAAAATGAAAGGGCAATTGCTTCCCTACCAGGCATCGCGCCACACCACGCCGCAGCTACGCACCCGATTGGAAGCCAACCGCTATCTATTTGCCGGGCACCCCTATGGCAATCCCCTGGGCACTACGCCAGAAGGCATCGAAACGACGACTGTCGATCAGCTGGTGGCTTTTCATCGACGCGCCTACAGCGCCAACAATCTCTGTGTCGCCATGGTCGGTGACCTGACCCGTGAGCAAGCAGAAGCCATCGTCCAGCGCATCACCCAGGCACTGCCTCAGGGCTGGGCAGCCGCTCAGCTTCCCGAGGTGCCGCAGGTTGCGAGCAAGACGATACACGTCGAGCTGGCGGGGGCCAGCAATGCGATGGTGCTGGCCATCCCAATGAGCGTTCGACCAGACGACCCTGATTATCCGGCCCTTGTACTGGCAAGCGAAGTGCTGGGGGCTGGGGTGGATTCCAGGCTGCTCCGGGAACTGCGCCTGAAACGTGGCCTGACCTATGACGCAAGCAGCCGGCTGACGCCGCATGAAGCAGGTGGATTGCTGAACATCGAGTGGGAAATCGCCTCGGCCTACATCACTGCCTCCCAGTCACTTGTCGCAGAACTCTTGGAAACGTTCATTGCTCAAGGGCCGACCGCTGCGGAGCTCGAACTAGCCAGAAATCAGTTGGCCGGCCGGTTCATGAGCGCCGTGGCAGGTAACCAGACACTGGCCGCGCTCCTGGCCGGGGCAGCCCGACACGGTCAGCCCGCCAACCACACCAACCTCTATATCGAGCAGCTGCAGGCAGTGACCCCGGAAGCGGTTCGAGCGGTGTTGCAAACCCGGCTCGAATGGTCGCGCCGGGTGTTCGTGAGTGTCGGCCCCACCGCCGATCAACGCCCCTTGCCCGATCTTCCGTCCACCGACCAATAGTGCAGATACAGTGGCGGTGTTTCATGGCAATCTAGGTGGGCACATCACGAGCCGCCCAGCATGCCAAGCCTCAACGTCACTTTCCGCCCGGCCGCCGGCCTGTCCAACCCTCATTTGCAGACGTTGTGGGGGCCGCTTTGGCGCAAGCTGCCCGAGCTCCCACGCGACCGTGAACGCTTGTGGCTGGCCGACGGCGACTTCATCGATCTTGACTGGCATGGACCGCACCAGCCGGATGCCCCCCTGGTACTGGTACTGCATGGACTGACCGGGTCCTCCCACTCACCCTATGTCAAAGGCTTGCAGGGTGCCCTGCAAGCGCGTGGCTGGGCCAGCGTGGCGGTGAACTGGCGAGGCTGTTCGGGCGAGCCGAACCTGTTGCCGCGCAGCTACCATTCAGGCGCCAGTGAAGACCTTGCCGAGATCGTCGCCCACCTGCGGGCCCAGCGTCCGCTTTCGCCGCTGTTCGCAGTGGGCTATTCGCTCGGCGGCAATGTATTGCTCAAGTACCTGGGCGAAAGTGGCGCAGCCAGCGGGCTGGAGGCGGCGGTGGCAGTGTCGGTGCCGTTTCGCCTGGACCAGTGCGCCGACCGCATCGGGCAGGGCTTCTCGAAGGTCTACCAGGCACATTTCATGCGGGAAATGCTCGCCTATGTGCTGCAAAAGCAGAAACACTTCCGCGACCGTGGCCATGATGAAGGGCTTGAGGCGTTGGCGCGGCTCGGACCGCTGCGCAACCTGCGCACTTTCTGGGACTTTGACGGCAAGGTTACCGCGCCGCTGAACGGGTTCAAGGACGCACACGATTACTATCGGCGCTCATCGAGCCGCTACTTTCTGGGCGCCAACCGGACTCCGACGCTGATCATCCACTCAAGCGACGACCCATTCGTGTCCAGCCACAGCCTGCCTGGGCTCGAAGAACTCGCGCCACAAACGCACTTCGAGTTACACCACCGTGGCGGGCACGTGGGGTTCGTCGACGGCAGCCTGCGAAATCCGGGTTACTACCTTGAGCGCCGGATTCCGCAGTGGCTGGTCGAAGGCCTGTAGCGCCATTGCCGGCGACAGTCCCGGCAACCGATGACTCACTCCCCTGTAGCGACGCCATGTTCGGGGTCATTGATCCATTCGCTCCAAGACCCCGCATACAACCGTCCCAACGGATACCCCGCCAACGCCAGCGCGAACAGGTTGTGGCACGCCGTTACGCCCGACCCGCAGTAAGCCACCAGCTGATCAGGTTCACGCCCCGCCAGTTTCTCGGCATAGCGCTGCTTGAGCTGCTCTGCCGGCAAGAATCGTCCATCCGCCCCCAGGTTGTCGGTAAAGGCCGCACATTGCGCCCCTGGAATGTGCCCCGCGACGGGGTCGATCGGCTCCACCTCACCACGAAAACGTGGCAAGGCCCGGGCATCCAGCAGGGTCAGGTCCGGGCTCCCCAAGCGCTTGGCCAGATGCCCGGCGTCGATCAGCAACTTCATGTCCGGCTCGCCGGTGAAGGTCCCTTGGCGCTTGGGCGGAGGATCCAGGCTCAATGGCAGGTGCGCGGCGTGCCACGCTTTGAGCCCACCGTCGAGGATGAACACGCCATCGCGCTTGCCCAGCCAAGCCAGCAGCCACCAGGCACGCGCGGCAAACGCACCCGGTCCATCGTCGTACAGCACCACTTCACTGTCATTGTCCACCCCCCATTCACGCAGCCGCTCTACCAGGCGGCGCGGCTCAGGCAAGGGATGACGGCCCGTCTTGCCCTTGGTCACCGGACCACTGAGATCGCGCTCCAGATCGGCGAAATGCGCCCCGGCGATATGACCTCCGGCATAGCTGCGCTGGCCGTAATCGACATCTTCCAAGGCAAAACGACAATCGAGGACCACCAACGTGGGCGAGTCCAGACGCTCGGCCAGCTGCTGCGGGGTGATCAATTGCGCTAAGGGCATGACAGTCTCCTGAACAATGGCAGATAAGCCCTGGTTCATGGCTCCAGGGCCTGGTTGAACGGTACATGGAATTCCTGGCACAGCGCATCCACGGCACTGCGCGCCTCGCGGGTCACGAACCCCAGTTCCAGCACCAGTACCTGATAGACACCTCGTTTGAATGCTTCTTCACCCAGGTGCGCGGAATGTTCACGAGTGGTGCTGAGAAAGCGCACCCAGGAAGTCAGCACAATCCAGGCGTTGATGGTGAGCGACTCGATCTGCGCCGATTCCATGGTCAGGATCCCGGCATCGACGAAGCCCCGGTATATCGCCTGGCCCTGGCGCAGGCAGCGCTCGGAAAAACGCCTGTAACGGGCGGCTAACTCCGGGTCGCTGTCGAGCAGGTGCTCCAGGTCGCGGTGTAGGAATCGGTAGTTCCACATCGCCGCCAGCAATGCCTTGAGATAGAAACGCTTGTCTTCCACCGTCGCCGCACGGCCTTGGGGTGGGCGTAGGAAACTGTCCACCAGCGCTTCGTACTGGCTGAACAACAGGGCGATGATCGCCTGCTTGTTGGGGAAGTGGTAATAGAGGTTTCCGGGCGAAATCTCCATGAATGCAGCAATGTGATTGGTGCTGACGCTGCGCTCGCCCTGCTGGTTGAACAGCTCCAGGCTGCTCTGCACGATGCGCTCTCGGGTCTTTATGCGCGGGGCCATGCTCAGCTCCCAGTCTGCGGGCTTCCATTAATGGGCATATTACGGTGTATTGCAGCGGATCACCGCTTGAAATTTTCGTACCACCGTACGAATTAGAGTATAGGCTCTAGAGACTCTCAGCCTCGCCGGAGCCGAAATGTCCTCGTCCATCGCCTTGCCTCCCGTGAATTCCGACACCGACCTGGCGGCGACGTTCGCCGCCCAGCGCCAGGCATTCGCCGGCAACCCCATGCCCCCTGAGGCCCAGCGACGACAGTGGCTCAAGAGCCTGCGCGAGGCTCTGCTGGCGGACCAGGACCGGTTGGTCGCGGCGATCGACACCGACTTCGACGGCCGTAGTGCCGATGAAACGCTGCTGGCGGAACTGCTGCCCTCGGTACAGGGCCTGCGCCATGCCGAGCGTCACCTGCACGGCTGGATGCGCCCAAGCCGCCGAAAGGTTGGACTCGCCTTCCAGCCCGCCAAGGCCCAGGTGTTGTACCAGCCGTTGGGCGTAGTGGGCGTGATCGTGCCGTGGAACTACCCATTGTTCCTTGCCATCGGGCCGCTCACCTGCGCCCTGGCAGCGGGCAACCGCGTCATGCTCAAGCTCAGCGAGGCCACACCCGCCAGCGCACTGGCCCTCAAGACAACGCTGGAACGGGTGTTCCCCAGCGACCTGGTCAGCGTGGTACTGGGAGAGGTCGAGGTCGCCCAGGCTTTTGCCCGCCTGCCGTTCGACCATCTGCTGTTCACCGGTGCCACCAGCATCGGTCGACAGGTGATGCTGGCCGCGGCCCACAACCTGACGCCGGTAACGCTTGAGCTGGGCGGCAAATCACCGGCCATCGTCTCGGCCACGGTCCCGCTGGATGCCGCTGCCGAGCGTATCGCCTTCGGCAAGACCCTCAATGCTGGCCAGACCTGCGTCGCCCCTGATTACGTCCTTGTGCCCCGTGATCGGCTCGATGGCTTCAGCGATGCCTACCGCCGCGCCGTTCGACGCTTCTATCCCACGATTGCCGACAACCGCGACTACAGCGCAATCATCAACCCGCGACAACTGCAACGCCTGCAAGGCTTGCTGGACGATGCCCGGCACAAAGGGGCACAGGTCATCGACCTGTATCCGGACGAAACCCGGCAGGGCCGACGCCTGCCGCCGCACCTGTTGCTGGGTGTGAACGACGACATGATCGTGATGCAGGACGAAATCTTCGGCCCGCTGCTACCTGTGGTGCCCTATGACACCCTCGACGACGCCCTCAGCTACATCAACCAGCGCCCGCGCCCGCTGTCGCTTTACTACTTCGGTTACGAGCGCAGCGAACAGGAGCACGTCCTGCGCCATAGCCACTCGGGCGGCGTGTGCCTGAACGACACCTTGCTGCATGTCGCTCAGGACGACCTGCCCTTCGGCGGTATCGGGCCCTCGGGGATGGGGCACTACCATGGTTTGGAGGGGTTTCAGACCTTCAGCAAGGCCAAGGCAGTGCTGGCCAAACAGCGCCTGAACACGGCTCGACTGATCTACCCGCCCTATGGCAAAGCCGTGCAGCGCTTGATCTACAAGCTGTTCATCCGCTGAGGGCCGCCCATGCATCGCCGCGATCTGCTGCGTTTCAGCCTGGGCGCCAGTGCGTTTCTGGCCACCACCAGCCTGGTTGGCTGCACGTCCCAATTGCCCGCGGCGGGCTTCCAGGTGCTGCGAGACGACGATGTGCCTGTGCTTCAGGCCCTGATTCCCGTGGTGCTGGCGGGTACACGAGCGTCACGGGAGCTGGTGCTGCACAGCCTCGATCACACGTTGGCGGCATTGTCGCCAGAGATGCTCAAGCTCACCCGGCAGCTGTTCGATGTGCTGAGCCTGCCTCTCACCCGCGGCCCACTGACAGGCATCTGGGGTAGCTGGGAACAGGCCGACGCCCAGCAGGTGAATGCCTTTCTGCAACGCTGGCAGGACAGTTCGCTGAACCTGCTACGCATGGGCCACTCATCCTTGCTGCAACTGCTGCTGATGGCCTGGTACGAACGGCCCGAAGCCTGGGCCGCGTGCGGCTACCCAGGCCCCCCGAACATTTGACCCCCCAACAAGAGCATCGCCAATGCCTGTCATCGACCCGTTTCGTCAAGGCCTCGAACGCGGCTGGATCACCCACGACGGCTCGCGTCTGGAGCACGACCTGAGCCTGCAGGCCGATATCGCCATCATCGGCAGCGGCGCGGGCGGCGCTACCAGCGCGCACATGCTCGCCGAAGCCGGATTCAAGGTACTGCTGATCGAAGAAGGCCCGCTCAAGACCAGCAGCGACTTCCACCTGCTGGAGGATGAGGCCTACGCCAGTCTGTATCAGGAAGGGTTGGGGCGAATGAGCAAGGATGGCGCCATCACTATCCTCCAAGGCCGTGCAGTGGGCGGTACCACGCTGGTCAACTGGACTTCCAGCTTCCGTACGCCGCCCCAGACCCTGGCGCACTGGGCCAGGGAACATGCCGTGAAAGGGCTGGCCGAGGACGTGCTGAAGCCGTGGTTCGAGCGTGTGGAGCAACAACTGGGAATCACCCCCTGGGCCGTGCCCCCGAATGCCAACAATGACGTCTTGCGCCGTGGCTGCGAAAGCCTGGGCTACCGCTGGGCGGTGATCCCACGCAACGTGCGCGGCTGCTGGAACCTGGGTTACTGCGGCATGGGCTGCCCGGTCAACGCCAAGCAGTCGATGCTGGTGACCCATATCCCGGCCACCCTCGACAACGGGGGCGAGCTGCTTTACCTGGCGCGGGCCGTGCGCTTGGAACAAAACGGAGAACGCATCGTGCAACTGCACTGCCAGGCGCTCGACGCTCAGGGAGTGCACCCCAACGGCCGGCAGATCACGGTTCGTGCCCGACACTTCGTTCTCGCCGGCGGCGGCATCAACAGCCCCGCCCTGCTGCTGCGCTCGCAAGCCCCCGACCCGCACAAGCGCCTGGGCAAACGCACCTTCCTGCACTTGGTGAACTTCAGCGCAGCACGCTTCGACGCGCGCATCGACCCTTATTACGGCGCCCCGCAATCCATCTATAGCGACCACTTCCAGTGGCAGGACGGTACCGACAGCCCTGTGGGCTACAAACTGGAGGTACCACCGTTGCACCCGGCCCTGGCCAGCACCTTGCTGGGCGGGTATGGCGCCGAGAACGCCCAGCGCATGGCTGACCTGCCCCACACCCATGTCATGCTGGCGTTGCTGCGTGACGGTTTTCATCCGCAGAGCCAAGGGGGAGAAGTGGAACTGCGGGGCGACGGCTCGCCTGTGCTCGACTACCCCGTAACCGACTACCTGCGCGACGGCCTGCGGCGGGCCTATCGAAGCATGGCGCAGATCCAGTTCGCCGCTGGAGCGAGACAGGTAGCCCCCGTACATAGCGATGCCCGCTATGTCGACAACCCGCAACAGGCCCTGACCCTGATCGATGGCCTGCGCCTGGAGCTTTTCCGTACCCGCCTTGGCAGCGCCCACGTCATGGGCGGCTGCGCGCTGGGCGAGGACCCGCGCCAAGCGGTGTGCGACAGCCTGGGCCGACATCACCAGCTGGAAAACCTGTCGATTCACGACGGTTCACTGTTTCCCACCAGCATCGGTGCCAACCCGCAGCTATCGGTCTACGCCATTAGCGCCAAGCTCACCGATGCCCTGATTACCCGGCTGGCACAGGGCGCATGACAACCTGCGCCCCCTCTGTCTATAGTGCCAACTTCCGGCCGCGCGACTTGGCCGGGCGCAGTCGCTGCGCTACCATCCGACTCCCCAACGCACTCCAGCCAGGATGACGCGATGAACCGAGTGTTGTACCCGGGTACTTTCGACCCCATTACCAAGGGCCATGGCGACCTGGTCGAACGCGCTTCGCGCCTGTTCGACCATGTGATCATCGCGGTGGCGGCCAGCCCCAAGAAAAACCCCCTGTTCCCACTGGAACAACGGGTAGAGCTGGCCCGTGAGGTCACCAAGCACCTGCCCAATGTCGAAGTCATCGGCTTCTCCACCCTGTTGGCGCATTTTGCCAAGGAACAGAACGCCAACGTCTTCCTGCGTGGCCTGCGTGCAGTGTCCGACTTCGAATACGAGTTCCAGCTGGCGAACATGAACCGGCAACTGGCACCCGATGTCGAGAGCCTGTTCCTGACGCCATCGGAGCGTTATTCGTTCATCTCTTCGACGCTGGTCCGGGAGATCGCAGCGCTGGGCGGGGACATCAGCAAGTTCGTCCACCCAGCGGTGGCCGACGCCCTGACCGAACGCTTCAAGAAGTAACCCTCATCGCCTGACCATCGCGCCCGCGTGCACTGCGGGCGCGAATGCGGCACAATTGTGCCTACCGCGTTGAACATGCCCGGGCTGTGAGCCCCGGCCGGAGTCCCAATGTCCCTGATCATCACCGACGATTGCATCAACTGCGACGTCTGCGAACCCGAGTGCCCGAACGAGGCAATCTCCCAAGGCGAAGAGATCTACGTGATCGACCCCAATCTGTGCACCCAGTGCGTCGGCCACTACGACGAGCCGCAGTGCCAGCAAGTCTGCCCGGTAGATTGCATTCCGCTGGATGAGGCCCATCCAGAAACCCATGATGAGCTGATGGCCAAGTACCGGCGGATCACCGGTAAAGCGTGATGCCGCCATCGCCGGCTTGCCGGCGATCTAGCCTTGGAATTCAGCGCTGGCAGCGCGGGCAGTACACGCTGGCCCGCTGTCCCAGCTTAACCTCTCGCAAGGTCGTCCCGCACACCTTGCACGGCAGTTCGCCTCGGCCATACACGAACAGCTCCTGCTGGAAGTACCCAGGCTGCCCGTCGCCACCGATGAAGTCGCGCAGCGTCGTGCCACCTTGTTCGATGGCTGCGGCCAGCACCCGTTTGATCTCGATGGCCAGCTTCAAGTAACGGGCCCGCGAGATGCCGCCCGCCTCTCTGCGTGGGTCGATACCGGCGGCGAACAGCGCCTCGGTGGCGTAGATGTTGCCCACCCCTACCACCACGGCGTTGTCCATGATGAACGGTTTCACGGCCATCGAGCGCCCGCGGGAAAGCTGGAACAGGCGCTCGCCATCGAACAGGTCGGTCAGCGGCTCCGGCCCCAGGCGCAATAGCAATTCGTGATTGAACGGGTCGAGGCTCCAGAGCATCGCGCCGAAGCGGCGCGGGTCGGTGTAGCGCAGCATCAGCCCCGATTCCAGCTCGATGTCGACATGCTCATGCTTGGCCGCCGGCGCCCCCAATTCGACCAGGCGCAAGTTCCCCGACATCCCAAGGTGGCTGATCAAGGTGCCAACCTCTGCGTTGATCAGCAGGTACTTGGCGCGTCGCTCCACGCTGAGGATGCGCTGGCCCGAAAGGCGTATGTCCAGATCCTCAGGGATTGGCCAGCGCAGCCGCCGATCACGCACGACTACCCGGCTGACACGCTGGCCAACCAGATGGGGCTCGATGCCACGTCGGGTTGTCTCGACTTCTGGTAACTCAGGCATGAATCAGTGCCCCAACTCGCGCAGGGTCTGCTTGAGGTTCTCGAAGTCGTACTCCGACAACCCGATGTAATCGAGGACCAGCGGGCCGAGCGCATTCCACTCATGGTCGACGGCCTGATTACCCAGCACGCGATACGAGGCGCAGATATGCTCGGCCATCTTCAGCACCGCGAGCAGGTTCTTCAGCTGGGTCTGGGCATTGCGCGAGGATTCGTCGCGGAACACCGCCAAGGCGTTGTGGTGGTTGGCGATGGCCCCGCTGATGTGCTCTGGCAGGCGCCAGGACTTGGCGGTGAAGTAGCCGACCACCGAGTGGTTGGTGTTGAAGGCCCGGTTTTCGGTATCGACCACGCGGGTTTCTTCACCGGCTTGGGCGTAGGCCTCTTCAAGCACATCCATGTAGTTGGGGAAGCGCTTGAGCATCAGCGGTACGCCGCAATCGTGGAACAGCCCGAGCGTGTAGGCCTCGTCCACGGCCTGGATACCGGTACGCTTGGCCAGCGTCAGGCAGGTCATGGCCACATCCTGGGCGGTGTCCCAGAAGCGGTTCAAGGTAACGATGGTTTCGTCGCTCATTTCACCCTTGATCGACTGGGCGTTGATCAGGTTGATGATCGAGCGGCTGCCCAGCAGGTTCACCGCACGTTGGATCGAGCCAATCTTGTTGGAGAGGCCGAACTGCGGGGAGTTCACCAGTTTGAGCAAGGCGCCCGAAAGGCCTGGGTCCTGGGAAATCAGCTTGGCGATGGTTTCCAGGTCCGGGTCAGGCATGTACTGCTCGAACTGCAAATCGACCATGATCTGCGGTTGCGGCGGAATGGTGATGCCTTGCAAGGCTTGCTGGATCTGCTCGGCGCTGAGTTCTTGGGACATACGTGCACACTCGTGAAGGTCGAGGGGATTCTAACCCAGATGAACCGTGCCGGCGCCGCGTATTCCTGTCGGTACAGCCGCCACTTTGTCGCGCCTGGCCCCGGATCCCGTAGCAAAAGGATATAATCCCGCTCTTTTTTCCCGGAGCGACGTCATGTCCCTGCCCAGCCTTCGCCTCAAAGCCAATGCCGACCGCCGCCTGCGCGCCGGCCACCTGTGGGTCTACAGCAACGAAGTCGACGTCAATGCGACCCCGCTGCAAGGCTTGCAGGCCGGACAGCAGGCCGTCCTCGAGGCAGCCAACGGCAAACCGCTGGGCATCGTCGCGCTGAGCCCCAACAACCTGATCTGCGCCCGCCTGCTGTCGCGCGATGCCAAGCTGCCGCTGGACAAGTCGTTGCTGGTGCATCGCCTGAACGTCGCCCTGTCGTTGCGCGAGCGCCTGTTCGAGCAACCGTGCTACCGCCTGGTCTATGGCGATTCCGACATGCTGCCAGGCCTGGTGGTCGACCGCTTCTTCGACATCCTTGTGGTTCAGCTGGCGTCGGCCACCATGGAACTGCACAAGGATGACGTCATCGCGGCACTGGTCCAGGTGCTCAAGCCCAGCGGCATCCTGTTCAAGAACGATTCCGCCGCGCGTGATGCAGAAGGCCTGCAGCGCTACGTCGAGACCGTCTACGGCGAAGTTCCGGACTGGGTGCCGCTGGAAGAAAACGGCGTGAAGTTCGAGGCCCCGGTACGTGAAGGCCAGAAGACCGGCTGGTTCTACGACCATCGCATGAACCGTGCACGCCTGGCCCCCTACGTGAAGGGCAAGCGCGTGCTCGACCTGTTCAGCTACATCGGAGGCTGGGGTGTGCAAGCCGGCGCTTTCGGCGCCAGCGAAGTGTTCTGCGTCGATGCTTCGGGCTTCGCCCTGGATGGCGTGGAGCGCAATGCCGCGCTCAACGGTATCAGCGAAAAACTCACCTGCATCGAAGGCGATGTCTTCGAGGCATTGCGTGAGCTCAAGGCCGCCGAAGAACGCTTCGACGTGATCATTGCCGACCCACCCGCGTTCATCAAGCGCAAGAAGGACCTGAAAAACGGCGAAGCGGCCTACCGCCGCCTGAATGAACAGGCCATGCGCATGCTGACCAAGGACGGCATTCTGGTCAGCGCCTCCTGCTCGATGCACCTGCCCGAGGACGACCTGCACAACATCCTGCTGACCAGCGCCCGCCACCTGGACCGCAACATGCAGCTGCTCGAACGCGGCGGCCAAGGCCCGGACCACCCGGTGCATCCGGCCATTGCCGAAACCCGCTATATCAAGAGCATTACGTGCCGGTTGCTGCCCAACAGCTGATGAAAGCCTGAAAGAACCGAGGTCACCCATGGGCCAGCTCTCGAACTGGCCCATGGGTGACCTTTCAAGAATCGGTCGCTGCGTCTCAGACGCCCAGAACGAACGAAGCAACCCCGAAATACACCATCACCCCCACCGCATCGGCAATTGATGTGATGAGCGGCCCACTCGCTGTGGCCGGGTCGAGCCTGAAGCGGCTGAGCAGGAACGGCAAGCTCATACCGATCAGACTACCGACCAGCACGATCACGACCATGCTGCTGGCCACCACCAGGGCAATCAGCGGCCCGCCGCGCAACAAGCCCAACGACGCCACCGCCAATGCCATGGTGCATCCAAGTGCCAAAGCGACACCAAGCTCACGGACCAGCATCCGCCACCAGTCGCGCATGACCACTTCGCCGGTCGCCAGCCCCCGCACTATCAGCGTTGCAGACTGGGCCCCCGCATTACCGCCGCTGTCCACAAGCAGGGGTAGGAAGAACACCAGGGCGATGTTGGCAGCGATGGTTTCTTCAAAGGCCGCGATGCCAGCCCCGGAAAACAGGTTTCCGAAAACCAGCACCACCAGCCATAGCACGCGCTTGCGGTAGAGCAGCCCAAGGGTTGCATCCCGCAGGTTGCCGACATGATTGGTGATCGACGCGCCTTTGTGAATGTCTTCGGTCGCTTCGCGCCGCTCTGCTTCGAGGGCTGCACGGGTGTCCAGGTGCAGGGTGTCGTTATCGATTGGATGTTGCATGAGGTTCTCCAGACGCCGCGCCAGGCGCCCGCAGACCTCAGTCATACGGACTCAAGCCCTCGGCAGCCCTGGCGACGGCGCGCTCAGTGCCAATTTGCAGGTTCTGTACGAACTGAAACTGGGAAGGTCCATTGAGGTCATTTCTCGTGAAGCCGCACATGCGGCGCGGCGGATCATAGGTAGCCAGGCTGGGTGTGTCAGCCCCTCCGGAGGCATTTCAGAACGGTCCTACAAACGACCGGCCATTCGGTCAAAGTCACCGCCCAGACACATCGCCATTCCCTCGCGGCGCCAGCGGTGTAGAATCGACCTATTCATCGCCAGTCATCCCCGGCGGGTTTATGAGCTCTGGTCGAACATGCGGCGATCCCGCAGTGTCTTCGGCCTCATCCGTGCCAGTGGCAACCGGCCTGCGGCGCAAAGGACAAGAGAAGCTCACTCCCCTTTTTGTGACCTGATTCAGCCGCCAGGAGTGCTTCATGCCTGATTATCGTTCCAAGACATCCACCCAAGGCCGCAACATGGCCGGCGCCCGCGCCCTGTGGCGCGCCACCGGGATGAAAGACGAAGACTTCAAGAAACCGATCATCGCCATCGCCAACTCATTCACCCAGTTCGTCCCGGGCCATGTGCACCTGAAGGACCTGGGCCAGCTGGTCGCCCGCGAAATCGAGCGCGCCGGTGGCGTGGCCAAGGAGTTCAACACCATCGCGGTCGACGACGGCATCGCCATGGGCCACGACGGCATGCTGTACTCGCTGCCGAGCCGCGAGATCATCGCCGACGCCGTGGAGTACATGGTCAACGCCCACTGCGCCGATGCCATCGTGTGTATTTCCAACTGCGACAAGATCACCCCCGGCATGCTGATGGCCGCCCTGCGCCTCAACATCCCGGTGATCTTCGTCTCCGGCGGCCCAATGGAAGCCGGCAAGACCAAGCTCGCCAGCCACGGCCTGGACCTGGTCGACGCCATGGTCATCGCCGCCGACTCGTCGGCCAGCGACGAAAAAGTCGCCGAATATGAACGCAGCGCCTGTCCGACCTGCGGTTCCTGCTCCGGTATGTTCACCGCCAACTCAATGAACTGCCTGACCGAAGCCCTGGGCTTGGCCCTGCCGGGCAACGGTTCGACCCTGGCTACCCACTCCGACCGCGAACAGCTGTTCCTCACCGCTGGCCGCACCATCGTCGAGCTGTGCAAGCGTTACTACGGCGAGAACGATGATTCGGTACTGCCGCGCAACATCGCCAACTTCAAGGCGTTCGAGAACGCCATGATGCTGGACATCGCCATGGGGGGTTCGACCAACACCATCCTGCACTTGCTGGCCGCGGCCCAGGAGGCCGAAGTGGCCTTCGACCTGCGTGACATCGATCGCCTGTCCCGCAAGGTGCCGCAACTGTGCAAAGTGGCGCCGAACATCCAGAAGTACCACATGGAAGACGTCCACCGCGCTGGCGGCATCTTCAGCATCCTCGGTTCGCTGGCCCGTGGCGGCCTGCTGCACACCGACCTGCCGACCGTGCACAGCCGCAGCATGGAAGAAGCCATCGCCAAGTGGGACATCACCCAGACCGATGACGAAGCCGTGCACACCTTCTTCAAGGCAGGTCCGGCGGGCATTCCGACGCAGACCGCGTTCAGCCAGTCGACCCGCTGGGAAACCCTGGACGACGACCGCGCCGAAGGCTGCATCCGTAGCGTCGAGCACGCTTACTCGCAAGAAGGCGGCCTGGCCGTGCTGTACGGCAACATCGCCCTCGACGGCTGCGTGGTGAAGACTGCCGGTGTCGACGAGTCGATCCACGTGTTCGAAGGCACCGCGAAGATCTTCGAAAGCCAGGACAGCGCCGTTCGCGGCATCCTCGCCGACGAAGTGAAAGCCGGTGACGTCGTCATCATCCGCTACGAAGGCCCGAAAGGCGGCCCGGGCATGCAGGAAATGCTCTACCCGACTTCGTACCTGAAGTCCAAGGGCCTGGGCAAAGCCTGCGCCCTGCTCACCGACGGCCGCTTCTCCGGCGGTACCTCGGGCCTGTCGATCGGCCACGCCTCGCCAGAGGCGGCTGCCGGTGGTGCAATTGGCCTGGTGCGCGATGGCGACAAGATCCTGATCGACATCCCCAACCGTTCGATCAACCTGCTGGTCAGTGACCAAGAGCTGGCCGAGCGCCGCGTCGAGCAGGACAAGAAGGGTTGGAAGCCGGTCGAAGCGCGTCCCCGTAAGGTCACTACCGCACTGAAGGCCTATGCGTTGCTGGCGACCAGTGCCGACAAGGGTGCTGTGCGCAACAAAGCGATGCTCGAAGGGCTGTAAGGCTCCGCGGCAAAAAAACCGGCGCCTGGTGCGCCGGTTTTTTTTGCCTGCCAAGGCCTCGACATAGGGTGCGTCACCCTCTGTCGGCGCTGACAGGCCAGCGATGGAGTGGGTCTGCCCCTTACTGAATCTGCTCCGGCGTCACGATCACCCAGTTCTTGTCCGCCGTCACCGGCAGGCCTTCCTTGGCCTGCGCCGCCGCGTTCTTCGAGATCATCCCGTTGAGCTGGTCCATGTACTTGGCCTTGCGGTTTATCCACAGGTGGATTCCACCCTTGTTCACATCCACCCCATGGAACTGCATGTAGCCATCGCTCGTCGGGGTGTCGCCGCCCACCAGCACTGGCTTCTTCCACTGGTCGATATAGGTGAGAATCGCCGCCTGCTTGCCCGCCATCCAGGTGGCAGGGGTCCACAGGTAAGGCGTCAGTTCCAGGCCCTCGTTGGCCTTGGCATCGTATTTCCCCTCGGTAATCTGTTTGCGCGCGGTGGTCAGCTGGCCGTTTGCACGATCTTTGAGCAGCAGGCTCACGCCAATGACGTTCTCAGGCTTCACGTTGTAGCCGTACTTGGGGTCGGAAGCCACCATGCGTACCAGCTCTTCCGAGGCGGCCGAGATCACGTACACCTCGATACCGTTCTCCATCAACTTGTTGTACAGCTCGGTCTGCCCGGTGAACACCTTGGGCGGCTGTACCTCGATGGCTTTTACCTGGTCGCCTTCGAAATAGGTGCTGGGAATCGGCTTGCCCAAGGCCATCAGCTCATCGACCTGGACCTTCAGCTCTTTCAAGGTGAACCCGGAGAACACCTGCGCCACCCAGGGGTAGCAGACCATGTCGTCGATTTCGCACAAGCGGTAGTAGTAGCTGAACAAGCTTTCCTTGTGCTCGGCGGTGTCCTTGAACGGGATCAGCTTGAGGGAAGGGTCGAGCTTGTCGCGGGTGAGCAGCCCCTTGTTCTCCATGAACGGCAACAGCGACTCCTCAAGGTCGAAGCGGTAGCTGGTGTTGTCCATGTCGAACACCGCGTAATTACCCTTGTGGGCGTTGGCGGCAATCATCGAATCGAGCTGTTTGGCCGCCTCGGCCGGCCAATGCTTGAGCTCGGTGGCCCAGGTTTCGACACTGAATAACAAAGAAAGGCCGATGGCCAGAGCTTTCGGAGCGAACTTCATGTGCGGATCTCCTGAAATGACCGAAGAAAACTAGTTCAGGAAGCAACAAGACCCCAGGCCCACAACGACCTTCACACAGCTGCAAACGCCGTGTTGATTGCCACCTGCGACACAGTGTTATTCCATTAGCGACTATCCAAATTACTTTTAGATATAAATTCGTTTGTTTTCAGGCTGTTAGCATTTCTGTTCGCAATCGCTCACAGAGGCGATGCCTCTTCTGCTTTTTCCTGGAGCTTCAATGAATCTGCCGCTGTTACTCAACCTGCTGGCATTCCTGGCCTTGTTGCTGGGCCTGGCACAAACCCGCCGCACCGACTGGAGCCTGGCGAAGAAAGTCTTGCTGGGGCTGGTGCTAGGCGTGGTCTTCGGCCTGGCGCTGCACACTGTCTACGGTGCAGGTCACCCGGTTCTCAAAGCCACTCTGGGCTGGCTCGATCTGGTCGGCAACGGCTACGTTGGCTTGCTACAGATGATCGTCATGCCGCTGATCTTCGCCTCGATCCTCAGCGCAGTGGCTCGCCTGCACAATGCCTCTTCGCTGGGTCGCATCAGTGTGCTGAGCATCGGCACGCTGCTGCTGACCACGGCCATCGCAGCACTGATCGGTATCGCCCTGACCAACCTGTTCGGCCTTAGCGCCGAGGGCCTGGTAGCTGGCGCCCAAGAGAGCGCGCGCCTGCAAGCCATCCACAGCGACTATGCAGGCAAGGTCGCCGACCTCAACATCCCGCAGTTGCTGCTTTCGTTCATCCCCAGCAACCCGGTGGGCGACTTGGCCCGGGCCAAACCAACCTCGATCATCAGTGTGGTGATCTTCGCCGTGTTCGTCGGCCTTGCCGCGCTCGAGCTGATCAAGGACAACGCTGAAAAAGGCCAGCGCGCCCTGTCGGCCATCGACACCCTACAGGCTTGGGTAATGCGCCTGGTGCGCCTGGTAATGAAACTGACGCCCTACGGCGTATTGGCCCTGATGACCAAGGTAGTGGCGAGCTCCAACCTGGAGGACATCCTCAAGTTGGGCAGCTTCGTACTGGTGTCGTACATCGGCCTGGGCCTGATGTTCGTGGTCCACGGTATCATCCTTGCCATGACCGGCGTCAGCCCGCTGCGCTTCTTGCGCAAGGTCTGGCCGGTGCTCACCTTCGCCTTCACCAGCCGCTCCAGTGCAGCCAGCATCCCGCTCAACATCGAAGCGCAAACTCGCCGTTTGGGCGTACCGCAGTCGATCGCCAGCTTCAGCGCCTCGTTCGGTGCGACCATCGGCCAGAACGGCTGCGCCGGTCTCTATCCAGCGATGCTCGCGGTGATGGTGGCACCCGCCGTGGGCATCGACACCTTCGACCCCCTGTGGATCGCCACGCTGGTGGCCATCGTTACCTTGAGTTCGGCAGGCGTTGCCGGCGTCGGCGGCGGTGCGACCTTCGCGGCGCTGATCGTGCTGCCGGCCATGGGACTGCCAGTGGAGTTGGTGGCGCTGCTGATTTCGGTCGAGCCGCTGATCGACATGGGCCGCACGGCGCTGAACGTGAATGGCTCGATGACTGCTGGTGTGGTGACCAGTCAGCTACTGAAAGAGACCAACAAGGATGTGCTGGCAGGTGATCAGCATGCAGAGCTGAGTCACTCCTGAGCCGTTCATAGCGCTGATCGCCCGCGAACCGCCCCTACACCGCCATTGATGTAGGGGGGGTGTAGGCCATAGCCCCGTCACAAGACCGAAAGCCCAACCCTCAGGCCTTCTCCCAGACCTCGAAATGGTACGCCGGCCCCTGGCCCTCTGCGGGTTGCGGATCGCTCGAGCGCAGAGCCCACTGCGCCTTGTCGAACTCGGGGAACCACGCGTCCCCTTGCGGAGACAGCTCCACCCGGGTCAGGTACATCCGGCTGACCAGCCCCTTTTCGAGCGCCTGCCCATACAGCTGCGCCCCGCCGATCAGCATGAGCTCATCGACGCCCTGCTCACGCGCCCACTGCTCGGCACGGGCCAACGCCGCTTCCAGCGAAGCGAACACCTCGGCACCCGCCAACTGCAGGCCAGGTTGGCGGCTGACGACGATGTTCAAGCGCCCCGGCAGCGGCCGCCCCAGAGAATCCCAGGTCTTGCGCCCCATGATGATCGGCTTGCCCAGGGTGGTGGCCTTGAAAAACTTGAAATCCCCCGGCAGATGCCAGGGCATGGAATTGTCGATGCCGATCACACGGTTCTCGGCGAGCGCCGCGATCAGGCTGAGGGGGAGTGAGGTAGTCATGCCGGCGAGGATAGCAAACCCGCCGTGGGTTATGCTTCTGCCCTGAACCGTGCAATGGAAGACCTTGTGACTGGACCGACCGAACTCGACAAGCGCTGGCTCACCGAAGCGGTGCGCCTGCGCGAGGAACACGCCGGCCCCCTGGAGGACCAGGAAGCCAACCGACACGCCCGCCAGCAAGGCGGCGACCTGGCGGTGCGCATCGAGCGCCGCGCCTTGTTCCTTGCCGAGCGCGATGGCATGACCGCTGCCTTGCACCACTGGAAGCAAGGCGCCCGCCTGGCGCTGCTGGCTCTGCTGCTGATGGCTGTATTCAGCGGCGCTGGCCTGGCGCTGGCGGCCTTGGGTGATGGCCAGCGGGCGGTGAATGTGTTCTGGGCGCTGGGCAGCCTGCTCGGGCTGAACCTGCTGATGTTGGTGGGCTGGGCTGTTGGCTTCACCCTGAGCGGTGAACATGGCGCCAGCCTTGGGCGCCTCTGGCTCTGGCTCAGTGAGCGCTTCGCTCGCGATGCCAAGGCCGCGCATCTGGCGCCCGCCCTGATGGTGCTGCTGCAACGCCAACGCCTGAATCGCTGGCTGCTTGGCCTGCTGGTGCACGGACTATGGCTGCTGGCAATGCTAAGCGCCTTGGGGATGCTGCTCGCCTTGCTCGCCACCCGACGCTATGGCTTCGTCTGGGAAACCACCTTGCTGGCCGCCGAGCCATTCATTCACCTGACCCAGGTACTGGGTGCCCTGCCCTCGCTTCTGGGCTTCGCCACGCCAGACGAAACCATGATTCGAGCCAGCGGCGACACACTACCGGCCCTGGAGGTCGCTCGTCAGGCCTGGGCAAGCTGGTTGCTGGGCGTGGTGCTGGTCTATGGCCTGCTCCCTCGGCTATTACTGGCCGGGCTTTGCCTGTGGCGTTGGCGCCAGGGTCGCGAACGCCTGACCCTGGACTTGAGTTTGCCAGGCTATGCGCAACTGCGCGAAGTGCTGATGCCTCGTAGCGAGCGTATCGGTGTGCAGGATGCTGCCCCCGACACCCTGCCGCACTTCGAAGCGGGCCACTCTCAGCGCGGCAATGGCGGCGCGCTGCTGGTAGGGCTGGAGCTCGATGACCAGCGCCCCTGGCCTCCCGTCTTGCCCAAGGCCGTCACCGATGCTGGCGTGCTCGACAGCCGCGAGTCGCGCAACCGCCTGCTCGAACAGTTGAGCCGTTTCCCCCCGGCCCGCCTGGCCATCGCCTGCGACCCCCGCCGCTCGCCGGACCGCGGCAGCCTCGCCTTGCTTGCCGAGTTGGCACGCAATGCCGGGGCCACGCGCATCTGGCTGCTGCAAGAAGCACCGGGCGAGGCACTGGATGCCGAACGACTGGGCGACTGGCATGAAGCCCTGGATCGCCTGGGCCTGCCACACGCCGACACTTCGCCCCTGACCTGGCTGGAGCAAGGCCATGACTGAGCCATTGAAACTGGCCGTGGTAGGCCACACCAATGTGGGCAAGACCTCATTGCTGCGTACCCTCACCCGCGATGTCGGCTTCGGCGAAGTATCCCATCGACCGAGCACCACCCGCCACGTCGAAGGCGCACGCCTGTCCGTGGATGGCCAGCCGCTGCTTGAGCTCTACGACACCCCGGGCCTCGAAGATGCCATCGCCCTGCTCGACTACCTGGAGCGCCTGGAACGCCCCGGCGAGCGCCTCGACGGCCCGGCCCGACTGGAACGGTTTCTTCAGGGCAGCGAAGCGCGCCAGCGCTTCGAGCAGGAGGCCAAGGTCCTGCGTCAGTTGCTGGCCAGCAATGCCGGTCTGTACGTGATCGACGCCCGCGAACCGGTGCTGGCCAAGTACCGAGACGAACTAGAGGTGTTGGCCGGCTGTGGCAAGCCGCTTTTGCCCGTGCTCAACTTCGTCGCCAGCCACCAACACCGCGAACCGCAGTGGCGTGAAGCCCTGGCCCGACTGGGCCTGCACGCACTGGTGCGGTTCGATAGCGTGGCCCCGCCCGAAGACGGTGAACGCCGCTTGTACGAAAGCCTGGCTCTGTTGTTGGAGGAGGCCCGCCCGGCCTTGCAGCGCTTGATCGACGACCAGCAGGCACAGCGCCTGGCTCGCCAGCAAAGCGGCAAACGTCTGATCGCCGAACTGCTGTTGGACTGCGCCGCCTGCCGCCGCAGTGTCGCGGCCGAGCCGGCCGCCGAAGCCCGAGCCATAGAAGCGCTGCGACAAGATATACGTCAACGTGAACAGCGTTGCGTCGAAGCCTTGTTGAAGCTGTATGCCTTCCGCCGTGAGGATGCCCATGCGGGCGAACTTCCATTACTGGATGGCCGCTGGGGTGACGATCTGTTCAACCCCGAAACCTTGAAATTACTCGGTGTTCGCCTGGGCAGCGGCGTGGCTGCCGGCGCTGCAGCCGGTGCCGGAGTCGATTTGCTGGTTGGCGGCCTCACCCTGGGCGCGGCGGCATTGGCCGGGGCAATAGCCGGAGGCGCGCTACAGACCGCGCGCAACTATGGGTCGCGGTTGATGGGCAAGCTCAAGGGCAAGCGCGAGCTGACCGTGGACGACACGGTATTACGCTTGCTGGCCTTGCGTCAGCAGCAGTTGATGGTGGCGTTGGACAACCGCGGGCATGCCGCGCAAGACAGCATCCGCCTGGGTGAGCTGGATGAAAAGGCCTGGCGCGAGGGCAAGTTGCCAGAAGCCTTGAGCAAGGCGCGGGCGCACCCGCAATGGTCGACCCTCAATCCGGGGGCGAAGCTGAATCAGGCTGAACGGCAGGAACAGTTGGAGGCGCTGGTTTCGCAATTTTGAGAGGCGCCCTGGCCCCTCCGCGGGTAAACCCGCCCCTACAGTCAGGGGTTGCATTGAACCTGTAGGAACGGTTTACCCGCGAAGAGCCGAGCACAAGTGCCCATTCCTTAAAGCAGCGCCAGCGCCTTCTGCCTCAACACATGGAGGTCGATCACCGGCACTCCGACCTCCTTGGCCTTTTCGTCCCACTCCCGCATCCGTAGGCTCACGTCGAACAGCGGGTCCCGTTCGAACGCATCGGCTTGCGAGTCGCTCATCACGCCTCCCTGATATTCCAAGGTCCGCCGGCTCGCCTCGCTCAACCGCTGGTAATACCCCGGTTGCCGCAAGGTCAGGTAGCGCTTGGCCTCCACGTGAAACTGAACTAGCCGCGCCATGCGCTCGCTAAAGCCACAGCGGCGCAAATACTCGGCACCGATACGTTCGTGGCTAACCACCCCATAGCCGCCCATGCTGGCGTCACCGCCACACAGATGGCCGATGTCATGGAAGAACGCCGCCAGCACGACTTCATCGTCGAACCCTTCGGCCATGGCCAGTTGCGCAGCCTGGGACATGTGTTCGAGCTGGGTGATGGCTTCGCCGATGTAGTCGTCGCTGCCGTGCCGCTCATAAAGGGCGAAGGTGCTGTCCACGATCTGCGCTGGGGTGGGCATGACTGTTTTCTCCTGGCTTGATGGGTTGCTGGCCATTTCCCGGACAAAACCGCTGCGCCCGAGAAAGGGCAGGTGGTTACTGCTGGGCCACCTTTTCCGACTTGCCGTCATAGCGTTTGCGCCACTCGGCCAGAATCTGATCACGGTTCTTCGAAGCCCAGGCAAAGTCGTTCTTGATCAGGCGTTGTTCATAGTCCGCCGGCAACTCGGTCTGCGGCTTGGCGATGCCCGGCGCAGCCAGTACGGCGAAGTTTTCCTTGTACAGCTCCATGGCCGCTGGGCTTGCCGAGAAGTCAGCCAGACGCTTGGCCGCATCTGCCTTGGGCGTTCCCTTGATCACCGCCGTCGCCTCGATTTCCCAACCCAGGCCTTCCTTCGGCAACACGATGTCCAGCGGCGCACCCTGGCGCTTGAGCTGCACGGCCGGGTACTCGAACGAGATACCGATCGGGAACTCGCCTGCCGCCGCCAGCTTGCACGGCTTGGAACCGGAGTGGACGTACTGGCCGATGTTCTGGTGCAGCGCATCCATGTAGGCCCAGCCTTGCGGCTCGCCAAAGGTCTGCAACCAGGCACTCACGTCGAGGAAGCCGGTACCCGACGAAGCGGGGTTGGGCATGACGATCTTGCCCTTGTACTCCGGCTTGGTCAGGTCCTGCCAGCTCACCGGCTTGCTCAGGCCCTGCTTCTGGGCCTCGATGGTATTGAAGCAGATGGTCGCGGCCCACACGTCCATGCCCACCCAGGCAGGGGGGTTGGCGGCATCGCGGTAATTGGCGGCGATTTTGCCCAGGTCTTTCGGGGCGTAGGCTTCGAGCATGCCGTTCTGGTCGAGGATGGCCAGGCTGGACGCCGCCAGGCCCCATACCGCGTCGGCTTGCGGACGGTCTTTCTCGGCCAGCAGCTTGGCGGTAATGATGCCAGTGGAGTCCCGAACCCACTTGATCTCGATGTCCGGGTTGGCCCGTTCGAAGGCCTGCTTGTAGCTTTTGAGCTGTTCCGCCTCCAAGGCGGTGTAAACCATCAGCTGGGTACCCGCGGCCGAGGCCTGCAGGCTGAACATGGCGGAAACGGCTGCGGCAAGTGCAAGGTGCTTGTACATGGGTTGGGTCCTTACAGGTCAGGCGGTCGCGGCGCGTTGGCGCCAGGCTTGGGAGCGGCGCAGCAGGCCGCGTGAGGCTGTGGCCAGCAACAGTGAAGCGCTGGCACTGGTCAGCAGAATCAAGGTGGACATGGCGGCGGCACCCCCCACGTTGCCGGCGTCGTCCATGTTCAGCACGGCAACGGCGGCCAGGAGGGTATCGGGGCTATACAGGAAGATCGCGGCCGACACGGTAGTCATCGCCGAGACGAACAGGTAGCGGATGATGTCCAGCAGCGCCGGCAGGCAGATTGGCACGGTCACCCGCAGGAAGTGCTTGCACAGCGGCGCCTTCAACGACAGCGCAGCCGCCTCGAACTCACCGTCGAGCTGACGCAGGGCAGTGGTCGCGGTCATCTGCGCGGTGGTGAGGTAATGGGCAATGGTGCACACCACCAGTAACCCCATGCCGCCGTAAAACACATGCAGCGGGTTGCCATTGAGGTTGAAGAAGAATACGTAGCCCAGCCCCAGCACAAGTCCCGGCACGGCCATGGGAATGAAGCTGAGCAGGCGCAGCGCTTGGTTGAGCAGGCGTTGGCCCTGGGTCTTCTCCATCAGGTAGGCACCGGTGAAGATCACGACGCTGCCAATCAGCGCGGTGCAAATGGCCATGGTCACGCTATTGCGATAGGCCAGCCAGCCGCCACCGGCGGTGTCTTCGAACCTGTAGTGACGCAGCGACAGCGACAGGTTGTAGGGCCAGAAGGTGACCAGCGATGAGTACACTGCCATGCCGATCACCAGCAGCAATGCCGCACACACCAGCAGCACGATGGCCAGGCAGCAGGCATCGCGGCCACGCGACGGCTTGGGTTCGAATACCTGGGCACGGCCACTCATGGCCTGGCCCTGACGCCGGCGCAGCCAGGCATCGACGCTGAAGCTGAACAGGGCTGGTAGCAGCAGCACCATGCCGATCAGCGCGCCACGGCCAAACTGTTGCTGGCCGACCACGGCCTTGTAAGCCTCCAGCGCCAGCACCTGATAGTCGCCACCGACCACGACCGGTACGCCGAAGTCGGTGATGGTCAGGGTAAAGACCAGGCAGAACGCAGCGAACACAGCGTGGCGCGTGGCCGGCCAGGTGATGCTGGTAAATGCCCGGCACGGACCGGCGCCCATGCTCGAGGCGGCATCGAACAGGCGAGCATCGGCCAGCGACAATGCCGACAGCAGGATCATCAGCGCATGCGGGAAGGTGTAGATCGCCTCGCCCAGCACGATGCCCCAGAAGCCATAGATGTTGTCGTCGAACAACCCGCGCAGCAGGCCCTGATTGCCAAACAGGTAGACCAATGCGATGGCTGGCAGCATCGACGGGGCCAGCAGCGGCAAGAGCGAAATCCCTCGCCACAGGCCTTTGCCCGGGATCAACGTGCGTTGCAAGGCGAAGGCAAACAGGTAGGCCAGCGGCACGACGATGACCGCGACGGTGAAGGCCACCGACAGGCTGTTGCCCAGCAACCAGTGGAAGTTGTCGCTGGCGAACAGTTCACGGGCCGCCAGCAAGCCACCGCCCTGACCCGCTTCACCACTGAAACCACGCCAGAAGATCGCCAACAGCGGCATCAGCACGGCCAGCACCAGAAGGATCAGCAGCAGGCTCTTGCCGCCGACGACGAACAACCGGTCGCTCAGGGCGACGCCAGCACGCGGCGCGGCCTTGCCCTGGTTGAGCGGCAGGGACATTGGCACGGCCATCTCAGGCAAACACCTGCAGGCTCTGCGGTGGCAACGCCACCCAGATATCCTGCGAACCCAGGCGTGGCATCACCTCGGGCGTCAGTTCGGCCAGCAGGGCATGGCCTGGCAGTGCCTTGAGTTCGAAGCTCATGCGGCAGCGGTTACCGAGGAAGGTGATCTCGCGGACCCTGGCGGGGAACACGTTGTCTTCGTGTACCACTGGGTTCACCGTGATGGCCTCCGGGCGGCAGAACAGCCGGCCACTGCTGGCCTGGGCCGAACCTGGCGCCAGACGCATGTCCAGGCCGCCGACCAGGGCATGGCTGTCGTCGCGGCGTTGGAATGGCAGCCAGTTGCCCTGGCCGACGAACTCGGCGACGAACGGCGTGGCCGGCTGGTCGTAGATTTCCTGCGGGGTGGCGTACTGCTCGACCTGGCCGTTGTTCATCACCGCAATGCGGTCGGCCATCAGCATGGCTTCATCCTGGTTGTGGGTAACCATCAACGTGGTGATACCCAACTGGCGTTGCAGTTCGCGCAGTTCGGTGCACAGGTGCTCACGCACCCGGGCGTCCAGTGCCGACATCGGCTCGTCCAGCAGTAACAGCGATGGCGACGGCGCCAGTGCGCGGGCCAGGGCCACCCGTTGCTGCTGGCCACCGGACAGCTGCCCGGGATACTTCTTCTCACTGCCAGAAAGGCCTACCAGATCGAGCATCTCGGCCACCCGCTGGCGGACCTGCTCGCGACCACTGCCAGCAAGGCCGTAAGCGATGTTGGCTTCGACGGTAAGGTTGGGGAACAGCGCGTAGGACTGGAACAGAATGCCGTAGTCTCGGGCCTGGGGTGGCAGCTCGGAGATATCGCGCTCGCCGACGTAAAGCGCACCACGGTCCTGACGCTCCAGCCCGGCAATGCAACGCAGCAGCGTCGTCTTGCCACAGCCGGATGGGCCAAGCAGGCACACCAGTTCGCCGGCGGTGATGTCCAGCGAAACATCGTTGAGCGCCGTGAAGGCACCGAAACGCTTGTGGATGTTGCGCACTTTCAGTGGTGCGCCGGAGTTGGTGGGGGTCATGGCAGGGCCTCATCGAAGAGATGGGGCCATGCTAGGAATGCTGTGCGAAGGTTCTGTGGCTTTCAGGCAAAAGCCGGTGATAGTGGCATAGGCAGATTTTGTATCGACCGCTCCTGCAAGATCCTCAGAAGCGTGAACCGGCCACTTCCTGGGCTACACCAAGGAAGGCCGCTGGCAACCTGGCCTGGCGCCGCTCCTTGAGGCAGTACAGGTACTCGTGCATGACTGGCGCATCCTCCAGCGCCAGCACCCGCAGTTCCGGGTTGTGCGGCACCTCGTGGCGGGCAATCACACTGATGCCGATATTGCGCAGCACCGCCTCGCGTATCGACTCGCGGCTGCCGATTTCCAACAGTGCCCCGGCCTTCACCCCCGCCTCCTGCATCATCTGCTCGGTCAGTTTGCGGGTGGTCGAGCCTTTCTCGCGTACCAGCAGGCAATGCCCGGCCACCGCCTCGATCGATACCGTCTGGCGATGGGCCAACGGGTGGCTACGGTGCACCGCCACCACCAGCGGATCGCTCCCCAGGACCCGCCGAACCAGTCGCGGATCTTCTACCAGTTGCGACGATGCGGCGATGTCCACCCGGTAGTCCTCAAGCATTTCCAGTACCTGCTGCGAGTTACCGATCTCCACCGCGACTTCCACCTGCGGCAAGCGTTCGCGGTAGATCTTTACCAGGTCAAGAATGTAGAACGGCGCGGTCGCCGCGAGGCGCAAGCTGCCTTGGGCTTGGCCGCTGTTGCGCAGCTCGAACTCGATGTCGGCCTCCTGCTGCAGCAATGCCTTGACCATCGGCAGCAGGCGCACGCCCTCCTCGCTCAAAACCAGGCGCCGCCCGCCACGGTAGAACAACTCCACGGCGTACTGGCCTTCCAGGTTACGGATTTGCGTGGTGACCGTGGGCTGGCTGAGCCCAAGCTTCTTCGCCGCCAAGGTGATGCTGCCCAGACGGGCCACCATGTAGAAGGCTTTCAGCTCCGAACTCAGCATGCATGTCCTCTATTTGCGCAACAGGCGCAAGCCGTTGAACACCACCAGCAGGCTCACGCCCATGTCGGCGAATACCGCCATCCACAGGGTGGCCATGCCGGCGAAGGTGATCGCCAGGAATATCGCCTTGATGCCTAATGCCAGAACGATGTTCTGCATGAGGATCGCCGCACTGTGGCGCGACAGCCTGACGAAGGCCGGGATTTTCCGCAAGTCATCGTCCATCAGTGCCACATCGGCAGTCTCGATGGCAGTGTCGGTACCGGCTGCCGCCATGGCAAAACCGATCTCGGCGCGGGCCAGGGCCGGGGCGTCGTTGATGCCGTCACCGACCATACCCACCCGATGACCCTGGGCGTACAGCGCTTCGATGGTTTTCAGCTTGTCGGCGGGCAGCAGGTTACCTTCGGCACGGTCTATCCCTACCACGGCGGCGATGGCTTGCGCGGTATGCGGATTGTCACCCGTGAGCATGACAGTCTTGATGCCCAACCCATGCAGCTCTTCGATGGCCTGGCGGCTGCTGTCCTTGACGGTGTCCGCCACGGCGAACAGCGCCAGCGGGCCAGAGCGGTCGAGTAGCAGGACCACGGTCTTGCCCTGGCGTTCCAGCGCATCCAGCTGGGATTCCAACTCGGGCGAACACAGCCCCAGCTCCTCTACCAGGCGGTGGTTGCCCAAGTAGTAGACCTCACCGGCAATGGTGCCTCGCACGCCACGCCCGGCCAGCGCGGCAAAATCATCCACCTCGCTCATGGCCAGGCCTTGCTCCTTGCCGTATTGGGCGATAGCGCGGGAAACCGGGTGGTCAGAGCGCTCGCCCAGGCTGGCGGCCAGGGCTTGTGCGCGGTCTTCGAACGTCGGTTCCAGCACCTTGACGTCGGTCTGCACCGGTTTGCCGTGGGTGATGGTGCCGGTCTTGTCCAGGGCCAGGAAATCCAGATGGCGTCCACCCTCCAGGTAAACGCCGCCCTTGATCAGGATGCCTTTGCGCGCGGCTGCCGCCAGGCCGCTGACGATGGTCACCGGGGTCGAGATGATCAGGGCGCACGGGCAGGCCACCACCAGCAGCACCAGGGCGCGGTAAACCCAGTCGAACCAGGCACCAGCCATGAGCAGCGGAGGGATGAGTGCCACAGCCAAGGCGATGGCAAACACTGCCGGCGTGTAGATACGCGAAAAACGGTCGACAAAACGCTGGGTAGGGGCGCGCGCGCCTTGCGCTTGCTCGACGGCCTTGATGATCCGCGCCAGGGTCGACTGCCCGGCAGCAGCAGTTACCCGGAACTCCAGCGCCCCCGCCTGGTTGATGGTGCCGGCGAACAGCTTGTCGCCCACGGTCTTTTCCACAGGCAGGCTTTCGCCGGTGATCGGTGCTTGATCGACACTGGATCGGCCGCTGGTCACTTCACCGTCCAGGCCGATGCGTTCACCGGGGCGTACCCGAACCCGCGCGCCAAGAGCCACCTCACGCACCGCCACCTCGCGCCACTGGCCATCCGCCTGCTGCACTGTTGCCATGTCCGGAGTCAGTTGCATCAACCCGCCAATGGCATTGCGCGCGCGGTCCAGCGAACGCGCTTCGATCAGCTCGGCGATGGTAAACAGCACCATCACCATGGCAGCTTCGGGCCACTGCCCGATCAGTACGGCGCCCGTCACCGCAATGCTCATCAACGCGTTGATGTTCAAGTTACGGTTTTTCAGGGCGATCCAGCCCTTCTTGTAAGTGCCCAGACCGCAGCCAAGAATGGCTGCCAGCGCCAATGCGACTACTGCCCACTCCGGGGCCAGTGCGCCAAAGTGCACGATTTCGGCGGCGATCGCGGCAATACCTGACAATGCCAGAGGCCACCAGCGGATCTTGGCCGGTTGTGGCGTGGCTGGCGTGGCATCGTCCTGGGCAGCAATCGGCTCGGCCTTCATGCCCAGGCTGTCGATGGCCCGTTCGATGTCGGCTGTTGCACCCAACGTGTGGCGCACACCCAGCACGCGGTTGATCAGGTTGAATTCCAACTGCTCGATACCGGCCAGCTTGCCCAGTTTGTCCTGGATCAGCGTCTGCTCGGTCGGGCAGTCCATGGCCTCGATGCGAAAGCGGCTGAACTGCGCATCATCACTGGCCTTTTCGGTCAATTGCACGAACGCGGGCGCAGCACTGGCGCCGCAGCAGCTGTGAGCATGGGAATCGTGGCAGTGGCTATCGCCACCCTGGCCGTGGGCATGGTCGTGCGTGTGTTCGTGGCTGACAGGCTGGTTCATGAGGTCGTCCTTAAAATGCGCCTGTTGCCAAGTGAACACCCTGTAGCCACTATAGGGTCAAGCCACACGCTGGAGATTTCGTGATGAAGATCGGAGAACTGGCCAAAGCCACCGACTGCGCCGTGGAGACCATCCGCTATTACGAACGAGAGCACTTGCTGCCAGAGCCCGCTCGTACGGACGGCAACTACCGGCTGTACACCCAGGCGCATGTCGAGCGACTGACGTTCATCCGCAACTGCCGTACCTTGGACATGACCCTGGACGAGATCCGCAGCCTGCTAAGCCTTCGCGACAGCCCGGAAGGTTCTTGCGGCAGCGTCAATGCGCTGATCGATGAGCATATCGCGCATGTGCAGGCGCGAATCGATGGCCTGGTGGCGTTGCAAGAACAGTTGGTGGAACTGCGACAGCGCTGCAACGCACAGGGAAACGAATGCGCGATCTTGCAGCAACTGGAAGTGAACGGGGCGGTGTCGGTGCCAGAAACCGAGCATTCGCACGTGGGGCGCAGTCACGGGCACTAGAAGTGCCCGCGAAGAGGCCGGTGCAGACGATGGGGCCGTCAGACTGCCATCGGCGCCGTCATCGGCGCATGATGTTCATACCCTTCCAGCCAGAAATCACTCGGCTCGATCTTCTCCAACCACTCCGGCTCGTACTTGCCGGTCTCGGCGAACGCCGGCACGCGGTCGCTGATGACCAGTCTGGGTGCTTCCAGCGGCTCGCGCTTGAGCTGCTCGTTGAGCATGTCCAAGTGGTTCTCGTACACATGGGCATCACCAATGAAATAGGTGAACCAGCGCGGTGTATAACCGGTCAGGCGGCCGAACAACGACAGCAGGGCCGCGCCCTCGGTGAGGTTGAACGGCGTTCCCAGGCCCAGGTCATTGGAACGAATGTAGAGCGTCAGGGAAATTTCCTTGGTCTCGACATTGGGGTGGAACTGATACAGCAGATGGCACGGCGGCAGGGCCATTTCATCCAGCTGGGCGCAGTTCCAGCCATGGAACAAGATGCGACGGCTGCCCGGGTCGTTGGCGATGGTGTCCAGGCACTGACGCACCTGGTCGATGGCCTTGTACAGGATGACGAACGCCTGGCCCTCTTCCTCGTCCTGGGCGATCCTGCGAAAGCCCTGCTTTTCAGCCATCTCGATCGCTGCCGGGTTGCTCAGCGGAACGCGCTTGTAGCCCGGCCACTTGCGCCATTGCACGCCGTAGATCTCGCCGAGGTCGTCATGCCCCTGGCGGAATGGGTTGGCCAGCCACTGGGCGTTTTCGTTGGCGTTCTGGTCCCAGACCTTGCAGCCCAGCTCGCGGAACTCACCGGCGCTCTTCACGCCACGCAGGAAACCCACCATCTCGCCGATGGCCGACTTGAACGCCAGCTTGCGTGTGGTGATGGCCGGGAAGCCTTTCTGCAGGTCGAACTTGAGCATGGCGCCCGGCAGGCTGATGGTGCGAATACCGGTGCGGTTGCCTTGCAAGGTGCCGTTCTCGATGACGTCACGGACCAGATCTAGATACTGTTTCATGGCTTACCTGTAACAAGAACGGCAGGGGGATCGCCCCTGCCGTGAAAATCAAACGGTGGCCTTGGCCGTCGGTTTACGGTTGTAGGCCCACCAGATCAGGAAGATGCCGCCGGCGATCATCGGCACGCAAAGCAACTGGCCCATGGTCAACCAGCCGAAGGCGATGTAGCCAAGCTGGGCGTCGGGTACCCGCACGAACTCCACGATGAAACGGAAGATACCGTAGAACAGCGCGAACATGCCGGAAACGGCCATGGTCGGGCGCGGCTTGCGCGAGTACAGCCAGAGGATGACGAATAGTGCCACACCTTCGAGGGCGAACTGGTAAAGCTGCGACGGGTGACGCGGCAACTGGGCCGGGTCGCTGAACGGTGGGAACACCATCGCCCAAGGCAGATCGGTGGCCTTGCCCCACAGTTCGGCGTTGATGAAGTTGCCGATACGCCCGGCGCCCAAGCCAATCGGTACCAGCGGGGCGACGAAGTCCATCAGTTCGAAGAACGACTTGTTATTGCGCTTGCCGAACCACAGCGCCGCCAACATCACGCCAATGAAGCCACCATGGAACGACATGCCGCCCTTCCACACCTCGAAGATCAACGTCGGATTGGCCAGGTACTGGTGCAGGTCATAGAACAACACGTAGCCCAGGCGCCCGCCAACGATCACCCCCATCGACAACCAGAACACCAGGTCCGAGAGCTTTTCACGGCTCCAGGTGGGGTCGAAGCGGTTCAGACGGCGCGAAGCCAGCAGCCAGGCGCCGCCGATGCCGATCAGGTACATCAGGCCGTACCAGTGGATTTTCAGCGGCCCGATGGCCACGGCCACGGGGTCTATCTGCGGGTAAGGCAGCATGGAACTTCCTCTCGATTCAAATCAAAAAGCTGAGGCCGACGCAGAACAGCAGTGCTGCGAACAGGCGTTTCAACAAACGTGGCGAAAGCTTGTGCGCCAGACGCGCGCCGTAGCGGGCGAAAAACATGCTGGTGACGGCAATGCCGACCAGTGCCGGCAGGTACACGTAGCCCAGGCTATGGGCCGGCAAATGTTCCTCGCGCCAGCCCAGCCACATGAAGCTCAGGGCGCTGGCCACCGCAATCGGCAGACCACACGCCGAGGAGGTCGCCACTGCCTGTTGCATGGGCAGGCTGCGCCAGGTCAGGAACGGCACGGTCAGCGAACCGCCACCGATGCCGAAAATGGCCGAGGCCCAGCCGATCACACCGCCAGCACCGACCAATGCGGGCTTGCCGGGGATGCCACGGCTGGCCTTGGGTTTCAGGTCCAGGGCCATCTGTACGGCGACGATCAGGGCGAACACACCGATGATCTTCTGCAACTGCGGACCTTGGATGAGCGAAGCCGTCTTGGCACCGATACCGGCCCCGATGAGGATGCCGAGGGTCATCCAGGCAAAAATCGGCCATTGCACCGCGCCTTTACGCTGGTGCTCGAGCACGGCGTTGATCGATGTGAATACGATGGTCGCCAGTGAAGTGCCGACCGCCAGGTGGGTCAGCACCGAGGGGTCGAAGCCCTGCAGGGTGAAGCTGAACACCAGCACCGGCACGATGATGATGCCGCCGCCCACGCCGAACAGCCCGGCCAGCACGCCGGCGCACGCGCCCAACAGCAGATAGAGTACGAACTCCATTCGTCGCCCCCAAGAAAAACAATCCGGCATGGTAACGGAAGCCGGGCTCGGGGCTCTAGTGAAGTCTGTGACAGGATGGATCGACACGGCCGCAATGGGTAGAGTGGCTAAAAACACAGAGGCCCAACCGATGTGCCTGATCGTATTCGCCTGGCGGCCCGGACACCCCCTGCCGCTGATCGTCGCGGCCAACCGTGACGAATTCTATGCCCGTCCCGCACTGGCCCTGGCGGGCTGGGATGATGCGCCCGGCGTGTATGCCGGTCGCGACCTGGAGGCCGGGGGCACCTGGCTGGGCGTGGGACCCCAGGGGCGCTTCGCCGCGCTGACCAACATCCGCGACCCTAGCCAGCCGCTGGGGGCGCGCAGCCGGGGTGAACTGGTGGCGGCGTTTCTGCAGGGTGATCAGGGGCTCGAAGGGTATCTCGACCAAGTCGCCAGCCGCAGCGGGCAGTATTCGGGGTTCAACTTACTGGTCGGTGACGGTCAGCGACTGGGTTACCTGCATGCCCGCGAAGCAGAGCCCCGACTGCTGGCCCCCGGTGTGTATGGGCTGTCCAATGCCGGGCTGGATACGCCATGGCCGAAGCTGGTGAAGGCGCGAAACGGCCTGGAGGCGTTACTGGAATCAGCGGACCCACAACGCATGCTGGCGTTGCTGGCCGATGCCGAACCCGCGGCGGATGGCGAACTGCCTGAGACGGGTGTGGGACTGGCGACCGAGAAGTTGCTGTCGAGTGTGTTCATCGCCAGCCAGAGCTACGGAACACGCGCCAGTACGGTACTGATCGTGGACGATCATGGCAGAAGACGGCTGTTCGAGCGCAGTTTCGGCCCGTTTGGTGGGCATTTGGGGGAAGTTACCCTCGAAGTCTGATGCCTATCGCCAGCAAGCCAGGCCCCGAAGGCCGTTGGAACCGGCTAGCCGGCGATAGGGACACATCAATCAGAGCGCCTTGTTCGGGCCGATCATCCGCGCCAACCCAAGGTTCTTCAGCGCCAGCTGCAACGAGCTGTGGATAACCTGCGGGTTGTCATGACCCATGGCCTCGGTCAGCAGCTCCTTGGCCTTGCTCATGTTGATCTGGCGCAGCATCCACTTCACCTTCGGCAGGTTGGTAGCGTTCATCGACAGGCTGTCGAAGCCCATGGCCATCAACAGGATCGCCGCCGCCGGATCACCGGCCATCTCGCCACAGATACTCACTGGCTTGCCTTCGCCATGGGCGTCGCGCACCACGGTGTTCAACGCCTGCAACACCGCTGGGTGCAGGTAGTCGTAAAGGTCGGCGACACGCGGGTTGTTGCGATCGACCGCCAGCAGGTACTGGGTCAGGTCGTTGGAGCCCACCGACAGGAAGTCCACCTGCCGCGCCAGCTCCTTGGTCTGGTACACCGCAGCAGGGATCTCGACCATCACGCCGACCGGTGGCATCGGTACATCGGTGCCCTCGTCGCGGACCTCGCCCCAGGCCCGGTGGATCAGGTGCAGGGCTTCTTCGAGCTCATGAATGCCCGAGATCATCGGCAGCAGGATGCGCAGGTTGTTCAGGCCCTCGCTGGCCTTGAGCATGGCGCGGGTCTGAACCAGGAAGATCTCCGGGTGGTCGAGCGTGACGCGAATGCCGCGCCAGCCCAGGAACGGGTTCTCTTCCTTGATCGGAAAATATGAAAGGGCCTTGTCACCGCCGATGTCGAGGGTCCGCATGGTCACCGGCAGCGGATGGAACGCCGCCAACTGTTCGCGGTAGATCGCCAGCTGCTCTTTCTCGCTGGGGAAGCGCTGGTTGATCATGAACGGTACTTCGGTACGGTACAGCCCTACACCTTCGGCGCCGCGCTGCTGGGCACGGGCAACATCGGCGAGCAGGCCAGTGTTGACCCACAACGGCATGCGGTGGCCATCGGGGGTCACGCAGGGCAGTTCGCGCAAAGCGTCGAGGCCCTGGGCGAGCTGGCGCTCTTCCTCCACCACATCGCTGTACTGCTTGCGCAGCACGTCGCTGGGGTTGGTGAACACCTCGCCTTTGTAGCCGTCGACGATCATTTCGATGCCGTCGACCTTGGAATACGGCAGGTCGACCAGACCCATCACCGTCGGGATCCCCATGGCCCGAGCCAAGATCGCGACGTGGGAGTTGCCCGAGCCCAGTACCGACACCAACCCTACCAGCTTGCCCTCCGGCACCTCGCCGAGCATGGCCGGGGTCAGCTCTTCACTGACCAGGATGGTATTGTCGGCATAGACCAGCGATTGCGAGCGGGCCTCTTGCAGGTAAGCCAGCAGGCGTCGACCGAGGTCTTTGACGTCGGATGCGCGCTCGCGCAGGTAATCATCGTCCATCAGCTCGAAGCGGCTGACGTGCTCGCCGACCACCTGGCGCAGCGCGCCCTGAGCCCATTGGCCAGTCTTGATGACCTCGGTCACCTCACCGCCAAGGGCGGCGTCTTCGAGCATCATCAGGTAGACGTCGAACAACGCGCGTTCTTCCGGGCGCAGCTGCGTGGCCAGCTTGGCGGACAGCTTGCGCATGTCTTCGCGCACGCCTTCGAGCGCGTTCTGGAACAGATTGAGCTCGGCGTCGATATCGTCGACCGCCTTGTCGGGAACCACTTCGAGGTCAGCGGGCGGCAGCATGACCACGGCACGCCCGACTGCAGCGCCTGGCGAGCCCGGCACGCCGACGAAACGCGCTTCCTGGATACCCTTGCCCTGGCGCCCCAGCCCCCTGATCGAGCCTGTGGCCTCGGCATGGGCAATTACCCCGGCCAGTTGCGCGCTCATGGTGACCAGGAAGGCTTCTTCGCCCTCGTCGAACTGGCGGCGCTCCTTTTGCTGGATCACCAGCACCCCCACCACGCGGCGGTGGTGAATGATTGGCGCGCCGAGGAAGGAGGCGAATTTTTCCTCGCCGGTTTCGGCGAAGTAGCGGTAACGGGGGTGGTCGGCGGCGTTTTCCAGGTTCAGCGGCTCTTCGCGGGTGCCGACCAGGCCGACCAGACCTTCGTTGGGGGCCATGCTGACTTTGCCGATGGAGCGCTTGTTCAAGCCCTCGGTGGCCATCAGCACGAAACGGTTGGTTTCCGGGTCGAGCAGGTAGACCGAGCAGACCTGGCTGCCCATGGCCTCCTTGACGCGCAAGACAATGATACCCAACGCCGTCTTGAGATCTTTGGCGGAGTTCACTTCCTGGACGATCTTGCGCAGCGTATTGAGCATGGCTCGGGGTCGAACTCCGTCGTCAGTCGCGCGTCAGCAGACGCGGTGCTAGCTCTTTCAGGGCGCGTCGGTAGACCTCGCGCTTGAATGTCACCACCTGGCCCAGCGGGTACCAATAACTGACCCAGCGCCAGCCGTCGAACTCTGGCTTGCCGGTCAGGTCCATCCGCACTCGCTGTTCGTTACTCACCAGGCGCAGCAGGAACCACTTCTGCTTCTGGCCGATACACAACGGCTGGCTGTGGGTACGTACCAGGCGTTGGGGTAAACGATAACGCAACCAGCCACGGGTGCAGGCAAGAATTTCCACATCGTCGCGTTCAAGGCCAACTTCTTCGTTCAGCTCGCGGTACAGGGCATCTTCCGGCGTTTCATCAGGGTTGATACCGCCCTGGGGAAATTGCCAGGCATCCTGGTTGATCCGCCGAGCCCATAGCACCTGCCCGGCATCATTCGTGAGAATGATCCCGACGTTAGGGCGAAAACCATCCGGGTCGATCACGGCAGCAACCTCGCAAACGCATGTCACCGCATTGTTCCACAAAGCTCACGAGCGCAGCAACGCGCCCACCAAGCTTATGTGCAGCAAGGTGAAAACTCCGTATTCTGCGGGCTTCCTTGTGGCAGACCTGAGTGACCGCGATGCGCCTGGCTTTATTCGACCTGGACAATACCCTCCTCGGTGGCGACAGCGACCATGCATGGGGCGACTACCTGTGCGAACGGCGCATCCTTGACCCGGTCGCCTACAAACAACGCAATGACGGTTTCTACCAGGACTACCTGGCCGGCACCCTGGACCTGCAGGCGTACCTGGCCTTTTCCATGGAAATCCTCGCTGCCACGGCGCCTGCCCAGCTCGACGAATGGCACCGCGACTTCATGCGCGACTGCATCGAGCCGATCATCCTGCCCAAGGCCGAGGCTCTGCTGCGCCAGCACCGCGAGGCCGGCGACCACCTGCTGATCATCACCGCCACCAACCGGTTCGTCACCGCACCCATCGCCCGCCGCCTGGGTGTACGCACCCTGCTGGCTACCGAATGCGAGATCATCGACGGCCGGTACACCGGGCGCAGTACCGATATACCGTGTTTCCGTGAAGGGAAGGTGACGCGTCTGAAGCGCTGGATGCTGGAGAACGGCTATGACCTGCAGGGCAGCAGCTTCTACAGCGACTCGATGAACGACCTGCCCTTGCTGGAGCAGGTTGAGCGGCCGGTGGCCGTGGACCCGGATCCGAAACTGCGGGCGGAGGCGGAGCGGCGTGGGTGGCAGGTGTTGTCGCTCAGGGATTGAGACCGACAGGGCCGCTATGCGGCCCCTTCGCGACACAAAGCCGCTCCCCCAGCGCAGCGAAGCTGCCTTATATCGGCTTGGCCCCCATCAGCCCGGCGATGGACAGCAAGCACACCCCACTGAATACCGCCAGCGCCAGGGTGAACTTCAAACCCACCACCTCGGCCTTGCGCAGGCGATTCAGACGCACCAGCAACCACCACACGGCAAACGCGCCGAAGGTGTAGATGACGCTGGACGCCAGCAGCCAGGTCTGCCCCAGCGGCCAGCCGACCAGGTGTACCAGCCACCACCCGGTGAACGGCATGCTCACCAAGCACACCCCCATCAGCAGCCAGACGAACACCAACGGCCGGCGCAACAGCTTGCCATACGCCTGGGTATCGCCCTGCCGGCGCGCCACAATGGTCCAGACCGCCAGCCCCAGCGCACCCAGCAACAACAGGGCGGTGGCGACGATGTGCAGGGTCTTGAGCGTTGTCAGGTGTTCCATGTCTTCACGTCCTTGAGCGATAGGTCTAGCTTAGCCGCTCAACCCAGGAACAGCCGGTATGCTGGGTTGTCGGTCTCGTCCCAGTACGGATAACCGATCTTGGCCAAGGCCGCCGGCACCAAATGGCGCTCATCTTCCGGTACCTGCAAACCGGCTACCACGCGTCCATCGGCAGCACCATGGTTACGGTAATGGAACATCGAAATGTTCCAGCGCCCGCCCAGCTTGTTGAGGAAGTTGAACAGCGCACCGGGCCGCTCAGGGAACTCGAAACGCAGCACGATCTCATCGCTGGCGCCTGCCGAATGGCCGCCGACCATATGGCGAATGTGCAGCTTGGCCAGTTCGTTGTCGGTCAGGTCGGTTACCGGGAAACCTTGATCGCTCAAATGCTGCACCAAGGCCGCCCGAGGGTCGTTCTCCGGATGGGTTTGTACGCCCACGAAGATGTGCGCCTCATCGGAAGTGTGGCGACGGTAGTTGAATTCGGTGATCTGGCGTTTGCCAATGGCCTCGCAGAAGGCCTTGAAGCTGCCTGGCCGCTCGGGAATGGTCACGGCGATGATCGCTTCGCGCTTTTCACCCAACTCGGCACGCTCGGCCACGTGGCGCAGACGATCGAAGTTGACGTTAGCGCCCGAATCGATGGCCACCAGGGTCTGGCCGCTCACGCCCTTGAGCTCGACGTACTTCTTGATGCCCGCAACGCCCAATGCGCCAGCAGGTTCGGTGATCGAGCGGGTATCGTCGTAGATATCCTTGATTGCTGCACAGATTTCATCCGTACTGACGGTCACCACCTCGTCCACGTAGTGACGGCAGATGTCGAAGGTATGCTGACCGATCTGGGCTACCGCGACGCCATCGGCGAACAGCCCCACCTGGGGCAGCACCACGCGCTCGCCTGCCGCCATCGCTGCCTGCAGACAGTTGGAGTCGTCCGGCTCGACACCGATCACCTTGATCTCGGGGCGCAGGTACTTCACGTAGGCCGCGATACCGGCGATCAGACCGCCGCCGCCCACAGGCACGAAGATCGCGTCCAGCTGGCCGGGGTGCTGGCGCAGGATTTCCATGGCCACGGTGCCTTGGCCGGCGATGGTGTGCGGGTCATCGTAAGGGTGGATGTAGACGAAGCCCTTCTCGTCCACGAGCTTGAGCGAATAAGCCAGCGCCTCGGGGAACGAATCGCCGTGAAGCACCACCTTGCCGCCCCGCGAACGCACGCCCTCGACCTTGATCTCCGGGGTGGTCTTGGGCATCACGATGGTGGCCTTGATGCCCAGCTCGCGGGCCGCCAGGGCTACACCCTGCGCGTGGTTGCCGGCGGAGGCGGTGACAACGCCACGGGCCAGTTCTTCTGCGCTCAACTGCGCCAGCTTGTTGTACGCCCCGCGGATCTTGAAGGAGAACACCGGCTGCAGGTCTTCACGTTTGAGCAGCACCTGGTTGTTCAGGCGCTTGCTCAGCTGCCCGGCGCTCTGCAGCGGGGTTTCGACCGCAACGTCGTAGACGCGCGAGGTGAGGATCTTCTTGACGTACTGTTCGAGCATCGGGAAAGCATCACTGGCCGCGGGACAAGGGCTGGGAGTCTACCCCAGCGCTACGTCGGGCGACCACAGCAAAGCCGCCCGAGCCGTTATACTAGGCAACTTTGAAACCGCCCTGCCCCTTTCGGAGCCCGCATGACCCAGGACCAACTCAAACAGGCCGTCGCCCAGGCCGCTGTCGACTTCATTCTGCCCAAGCTGGATGAAAAGAGCGTCGTCGGCGTCGGAACCGGTTCGACCGCCAACTTCTTCATTGATGCCCTGGCCCAGCACAAGACCGCCTTCGATGGCGCGGTCGCCAGCTCCGAGGCCACCGCCCAGCGTCTGAAGGGCCATGGTATTCCGGTGTACGAGCTCAACAGCGTCAGCGAACTGGAGTTCTACGTCGACGGCGCCGACGAAAGCGATGCGCACCTGAACCTGATCAAGGGCGGCGGTGCGGCCCTGACCCGCGAGAAGATCGTCGCCGCCGTGGCCAAGACCTTCATCTGCATCGCCGACGCCAGCAAGCTGGTGCCGGTGCTGGGTGCCTTCCCGCTGCCAGTCGAAGTCATCCCAATGGCCCGCAGCCATGTCGCGCGCCAGCTGGTGAAGCTGGGCGGCGACCCGGTGTACCGCGAGGGCGTGGTGACCGACAATGGCAACGTGATCCTGGATGTGCACAACCTGCAGATCACCAACCCGGTAGAGCTGGAGCGCCAGATCAACGCGATCGTCGGCGTCGTCACCAACGGCCTGTTCGCGGCCCGTCCCGCCGACTTGCTGCTGCTGGGCACTGCAGAAGGCGTGAAAAGCCTGAAAGCCGAGTAACAGCTGGGCGGCGCAGGCTCTACGTTCAGGGCCTGCGCCGTCTTCACCCCGCCTTCTATGCATATTCCAAAGAGTTAGTTCATAAACCTCTGATAAGCCATTAGGGTATATATACCGGACCACCGGACCAACAAATGTTTGTCGCGTTCAGCTGAAGCGACGTTTCTATTTTGTGAGGTAAGGAATGGTCAGGGTCACAATCACCCCAGTGCGCAACGCCAGGGCATTGAGTGCAGCCAAGGAGCGGCACTGATGTCCAGCCAGCCAAATACCCAATTTCACAGCGACCTCGACAGCTCGCCACTGCTGCTGCCGGCCAAGGTGCTGCGTACCGACGCCGAAGCTCTGCAAGCCGCCCGTGAACTGGCTGCGATCGCTCGCGAGCAGGCCTCGCGCCGCGATCAGCAACGCAAGCTGCCGTGGGCCGAGATCGAACAGTTCACCCGCAGCGGCCTGGGTAGCATCAGTGTGCCCAAGGCCTATGGCGGCCCGGACGTTTCCTTCGAAACCATCGCCGAGGTATTCCGCCTGATCAGCGCCGCCGACCCGGCTCTGGGGCAGATCCCACAGAACCAGTTCGGCATGCTGCAATTGCTGCGTCTGACCGCCAGCGAAGCCCAGCAGGCGGTGATCTTCCGCAGCGTGCTCTACGGTTGGCGTATCGGTAATGCCGGGCCTGAACGCGGCACCAAGGATACCCTGACCCTCAAGGCCAGGATCACCCGCACAGGTGACGGCTACCGCGTCAGCGGCGAGAAGTTCTATTCCACAGGTGCCCTGTTCGCCCATTGGGTTGCCGTCAAGGCACTGGACGACGAAGGCCGACAGCGCCTGGCATTCGTACGCCGGGGCAGCCCTGGGCTGCGCATCGTCGACGACTGGTCGGGCTTCGGACAGCGCACCACCGCCAGCGGCACCGTGCTGCTCGACGAGGTGCCGGTGGAGGCCGACCTGGTCATCGACAACTGGCGCCAGCGTGACATCCCCAACATTCAAGGGGCTGCGTCGCAACTGATCCAGGCCGCCATCGACGCAGGCATCGCCGAAGCGGCGATCGAAGATGCAATCGCCTTCGTGCGCGATAAATCCCGGCCATGGATCGAAGCCAAGGTCGAGCGCGCCAGCGACGACCCTTATGTGATCGCCGACATCGGCCGCCTGAAACTCGAGCTGCACGCCGCCGAAGCCCTGCTACGCAAGGCGGCCAGAGTGCTTGACGAGGTCAACGCCGGACCGATCGACGCCCAAGCGGCAGCCCGTGCCTCTATCGCCGTGGCCGAGGCCAAGGTACTGACCACCGAGATTTCGCTGCAGGCCAGCGAGAAACTGTTCGAACTGGCCGGCAGCCGCGCCACCCTCGCCGAGTTCAACCTCGACCGCCACTGGCGCAATGCCCGGGTGCACACGCTGCATGACCCGGTGCGCTGGAAGTACCACGCGGTGGGCGCGTACCACCTTAACGGCACCCTGCCTGCACGGCATTCCTGGATCTGATTCGCCCCCCATCGCCGAACCGCCGGTGCCCTGTAGGCGCTGGCTTGTCGCCGATGGCGTGGCACGCGGCTCCACCCCGGAGAACAAAATGACGACATCGATCATCACCAGCGATGCCCAGGCATTGTCCGTCGCTGAAGAAATTGCCCAGAAACTGCGCCAGGACAGCCCCCTGCGCGACCGCGAACGCCGCCTGCCCCACGCCGAGCTCGATCTGTTCAGCCGCTCTGGCCTGTGGGCCATCAGCGTGCCCAAAGCCTTCGGCGGCGCGGGCGTATCCAACGTCACGCTGGCCAAGGTCATCGCCCGAATCGCCCAGGCCGACGCCTCCCTTGGGCAGATCCCGCAAAACCACTTCTACGCCCTGGAAGTGCTGCGCGTGAATGGCAGCACTGAGCAGCAAAGACGCCTTTACGGTGAAGTTCTCAAAGGTCAGCGCTTTGGCAATGCCTTGGCCGAACTGGGTACCAAGACCGCCCACGACCGCACCACTCGCCTCACCCGCGATGGCGAAGGTTTCCGTATCGATGGCCGCAAGTTCTACGCCACTGGTGCGCTTTATGCCCAGCGCATCCCCACCTCGGTCGTCGATGAGCACGGTACTCAGCACCTGGCCTTCGTCCCTGCCAATAGCCGAGGGCTGCAGGTGATCGACGACTGGAGTGGCTTCGGCCAGCGCACCACCGGCAGCGGCTCGGTGGTGTTCGACAACGTGTTCGTGCGCGCCGACGACGTGGTGCCGTTCGACAGCGCCTTCGAGCGGCCGACACCCGTCGGCCCGCTGGCCCAGATTCTTCATGCCGCCATCGACACCGGTATCGCCCGCGCCGCTTATGAGGATGCCCTGCACTTCGTGCGCACCCGCAGCCGGCCCTGGGTCGACTCCGGCCTCGACAAAGCCACTGACGATCCGCTGACCCTGAAAAGCTTCGGTCACCTGGCGATCCGCCTGCACGCCACCGAAGCCCTGCTGGAGCGCGCAGGGGAATACCTCGACCGCGCCCGCGACGACAGCAACGCCGACACCGTCGCCGCTGCGTCGATCGCCGTGGCCGAGGCACGGGCGATCAGCACCGAAATCTCCCTCGCCGCCGGCACCACGCTGTTCGAATTGGCCGGTAGCCAGGCCACCCTCGCCGAACATAACCTCGACCGCCACTGGCGCAATGCCCGGGTTCATACCCTGCATGACCCGGTGCGCTGGAAGTACCACGCCATCGGCAACTACTACCTGAACGACACGAACCCGCCGCGCCGGGGGACCATCTGATGGCCAAGCAGATTCTGCTCAATGCCTTCAACATGAACTGCGTCGGGCATATCAACCACGGGCTGTGGACCCACCCCCGGGATACTTCGACACGCTACAAGACCCTGGAATACTGGACCGACCTGGCGAAGCTGCTCGAACGCGGGCTATTCGACGGATTGTTCATCGCCGACATCGTCGGCACTTACGACATCTATGGCAGTTCGCTGGACCTGACGCTCAAGGAATCCATCCAGCTACCGGTCAACGACCCACTGCTGCTGGTCTCGGCCATGGCCGCGGTGACCCGCCACCTGGGCTTCGGCCTGACCGCCAACCTTACCTACGAGGCGCCGTACCTGTTCGCACGACGCCTCTCGACCCTCGACCACCTGAGCAATGGCCGGGTCGGCTGGAACATCGTCACTGGCTACCTCGACAGCGCCGCCCGCGCCATGGGCCTTGCGCAGCAGCCTGAGCACGACCGCCGGTACGACCAGGCCGATGAATACCTACAGGTGCTGTACAAGCTACTGGAAGGCAGTTGGGACGACGATGCCGTGGTGCAAGACCGCGAACAGCGTATCTACGCCCGGCCAGACAAAGTGCGTAAAGTTCGGCACCAAGGCGAGTTCTACCAGGTCGAGGGATATCACCTGTGCGAGCCTTCGCCGCAGCGCACCCCGGTGCTGTTCCAGGCCGGTAGCTCGCCTCGCGGCCTGGCCTTTGCCGGCAATCATGCCGAATGCGTGTTCATCAGCGGGCAGGACAAGGCCGGCACCCGCGCCCAGGTCGACAAGGTGCGCGCAGCGGCCCAGGTCGCCGGCCGCGCCCCCCAGTCCATCAAGGTGTTCATGGGCATCACCGTGATCGTCGCGCCCACCGAAGACCAGGCGCAGGCCAAGCATGCCGAATACCTGCGCTACGCCAGCCCCGAAGCGGGTGTAGCGCACTTCGCGGCCTCCACCGGGATCGACTTCGCCGCCTATGCGCTGGACCAGCCCATCGGTTTCAGCAAAGGCAATGCCATCCAGTCGGCCACCCGCCAGTTGCAGGAGAACGCCTGGACCCGCCGCCGCCTGTTGCAGCAGCACGCTCTGGGCGGACGCTACGTGACCCTGGTCGGCACTGCCGAACAGGTCGCAGAGCAGCTCATCGCCTGGATCGACGAGACCGGTCTGGATGGTTTCAACCTGACCCGTACCGTCACCCCGGAAAGTTTCGAAGACTTCATCGACCTGGTGGTCCCGCAACTGCAACAACGAGGCCGCTACAAGACTGCCTACGCCGAGGGCACCCTGCGCGAGAAGCTGTTCGACAGCGCTCACCCCTATTTGCCCGACGGCCACCCTGGCTCGAATTACCGCTCAACCGCCCCTGCCCCGACTGGAGTCCTGCACCATGCTTGAGAAACTGTTCCGGCCCGTCGCGGCCATCGCCCTGACCCTTGGCCTGTCCAGCTCGCTGCTCGCCGCCGAGCCTCTGAAGATCGGCACCACCGCAGCCTTCGCGATTCCGTTGGAGGCCGCCGTGGAAGAGGCGCACAAGCAAGGCCTGGAAGTGAAGCTGATCGAGTTCAGCGACTGGATCGCACCCAACGTCAGCCTCAACAGCGGCGACATCGACGTCAATTACTTCCAGCACATCCCTTTCCTGGAGAACGCCAAGGCCGCCGCTGGATTTGACCTGGTGCCGTACGCACCGGGAATCATCAACAACGTCGGGCTGTACTCGAAAAAATACAAAAGCTTCGCCGAACTGCCCGAAGGCGCCAGCGTGGCCATTGCCAATGACCCGATCAACAGCGGACGCGGGTTGCAACTGCTGGCCAAGGCTGGCTTGATCACCCTCAAGCCGGGCGTTGGCTACAAGGCCACCGAAGACGACATCGTCGCCAACCCGAAAAAGCTGAAAATCCTCCAGGTCGAGGCCGTCCAGTTGGTGCGTGCCTATGACGATGCCGACCTGGTCCAGGGCTACCCTGCCTACATCCGCCTGGCCAACAGTTTCGACGCCACTTCGGCACTGCTGTTCGATGGCCTGGAGAACAAGGAATACGTCATCCAGTTCGTCATTCGTCCGCAAACCAAGAACGACCCACGCCTGGCCAAGTTCGTCGACATCTACCAGCACTCGCCGACCGTGCGCGCGGCGCTGAACAAGGCGCACGGCAAGCTCTACCAGGCCGGCTGGGAAGGCTGACATGAGCCAGGCCCGCGCCTTCAAGGCGCCCATCACCGACACCTCGCCACCACCGTCACGCGAGCAGGCCCTGCGCCCGGACGTCAATGAAGCCCACGTGCGCTTCATTGGCCTGGGCAAGACCTACCCCGGCCAGGCGCAACCGGCCTTGCAGGGCATCGACCTGAACATCCGCCGCGGTGAGATCTTCGGCATCATCGGACGCAGTGGCGCAGGCAAGTCCTCACTGCTGCGTACCATCAATCGCCTGGAGCAACCCAGCCAGGGCCGGGTATTGATCGACCAGGTGGACATCGCCCCATTCGACGAGGATCGCCTGGTTGCGCTGCGTCGACGCATCGGCATGATCTTCCAGCACTTCAACCTGATGTCGGCCAAGACCGTGTGGCAGAACGTCGAACTGCCACTGAAGGTGGCCGGCGTGGCCAGGGCCGAGCGCCAGCGCAAAGTACGCGAGTTGCTGGAACTGGTGGGCCTTGGCGAGAAGCATCATGTCTACCCGGCGCAGCTGTCCGGGGGACAAAAGCAGCGGGTCGGCATCGCCCGGGCGCTGGTCCATGACCCCGAGATCCTGCTGTGCGACGAGGCCACCTCGGCGCTGGACCCGGAAACCACGGCCTCGATCCTCGAACTGCTGCGCGACATCAACCTGCGCCTGGGCCTGACGGTGGTGCTGATCACCCATGAGATGACGGTGATCCGTGACATCTGCCATCGCGTGGTGGTGCTCGAACGCGGCGAAGTTGTCGAGCAGGGTGAAGTCTGGAAGGTGTTCGGCTCTCCCCGCCACGAAGTCACACGGACCTTGCTGGCGCCATTGCAGGCCAAGCTTCCCGCAGCGCTGCAGGCCAGTCTCAGGTCGGCCCCGGCCGGACGTAACAGTGCAGTGGTCCTCAAGCTGACCGTCATCGGCGAGCCCGCGCTTTCCGAACTGTTCAATGACCTGGGTGGTCGTGTGCGGTTACTCCAGGGCGGTGTGGAAACCATCGGCGAGCAGGCCTTGGGGCAACTGATCCTGTCGGTGCAGGGTTCGCCGCACGACACTCACCACTTGCTGGAGCGTGCCTGCCTCTGGGCAGAAGACGTGGAGGTGCTGGGCCATGTGGTTTGATCGCTTGCTGGAAGGTTTGCTCGACACGTTGCTGATGGTCGGTGTGTCTTCATTGATCGCGCTGCTGGTAGGGGTGCCCCTGGCGGTGCTGCTGGTCACCAGCGACAAGGGCGGAATCTTCGAGGCGCCGCTGCTGAACCGGGTGACAGGAGCGTTCGTGAACCTGTTCCGCTCGATCCCGTTCCTGATTCTGATGGTCGCACTGATCCCCTTCACCCGCCTGGTGGTCGGCACAACCTATGGCGTGTGGGCAGCCGTGGTGCCACTGACCATCGCTGCTACACCATTCTTCGCCCGTATTGCCGAAGTCAGCCTGCGCGAGGTTGACCATGGCCTGGTGGAAGCAGCCCAGGCCATGGGTTGCCGCCGCTGGCACATCGTCTGGCATGTGCTGCTGCCCGAGGCGTTACCCGGGATCGTCGGCGGATTTACCATTACCCTGGTCACCTTGATCAACTCCTCGGCCATGGCCGGGGCGATCGGCGCTGGCGGACTGGGGGATATCGCCTATCGGTTCGGGTACCAGCGCTTCGACAGCCAGATCATGCTGACCGTCATCGCCTTGCTGGTAGCGTTGGTGGCGTTGATCCAGCTGGGTGGAGATCGGCTGGCGAAAGGGTTGAACAAGCGGTGAGTCTCGCTGGCAAGCCGGCTCCCATAGGGCGCTGGCTTGCCAGCAAAGGGATCAACCCCAGTGCAGATCCCGCGCGGGCACTGGGCGTCCGAACCAGTACCCCTGCCCCAGCTGACACTGCTGTTCGAGCAGGAACCGCGCCTGCTCGGGCTGCTCGATGCCCTCGGCATGCACTTGCATGCCCATGCTGCGGGCCAGGGCGATGATCACCCGGACAATGGCGATGTCATCGTCATCGAGCGGCAGGCCGGCGACGAAGCCTTGGTCGATCTTCAGCTTCTGTACCGGCAGGCGCTTGAGCCGCAGCAGCGATGAGTAACCCGTGCCGAAGTCGTCGATGGCCAGGTTCAGACCGAGCTCACGCAAGCGGTGCAGTTGCTCCAAGGCGACCTCCGGGTCCTCCATCACCGCGCTTTCGGTCACCTCCAGCTCCAGCAAAGCCGGGTTCAGCCCGGTTTCGTGCAGCACCTCGGCCACCTGCCGATACAGGTCGTTCTGGCTGAACAGGCGGCTGGAAATGTTCACCGCGACGAACGCCAACTGCCGCCCTTCGACCTGCCACTGCACCATCTGCCGGCAGGCCTGGTGCAACACCCAGGCATCGATTTCGGCGATCAGCCCCGTGCGCTCGGCAATCGGGATGAACTCGCCTGGCGGTACCAGGCCACGCTGAGGGTGCTGCCAGCGGACCAGTGCCTCGACCCCGACCATTTTCGATGTGAACAGGTCATGCACTGGCTGGAAAAAGACCCGCAGCTCTTGCTCTTCAAGGGCCCGCCGCAACTCGCCGGCGGTTTCCACCCGATGCTGGGCGTGAGCGGTCAACTCTTCGGTATAGAACGCATAGCAGGCCCTGCCGTTGCTCTTGGCCTTGAACAGCGCGGAGTCGGCATTGCGCAACAGCTGCTCTGCGCTCAGCGCATCGTTGGGGAACAGGCTGATACCGACGCTGGCGCTGATGAACAGGCGATGGCCGTCGAAGGTGAACGGTTCGCGCATCCGTTCGATGATGCGCTGAGCCAACTTGCCGGCCTGGCCGACCTGCTGACAGTTTTCGTACAACACGCCGAACTCGTCGCCACCCAGGCGCGCCAGGGTCACGCCATTGCCCAACACTTCGACCAGGCGCTCGCCGACCAGCTTGAGCAACTGATCGCCAATGGTGTGGCCCAGGCCGTCGTTGATGCTCTGGAAGTGGTCCAGGTCCAGCAGCAGCAACGCACAACCGCGCTTGTTGGCCTGGGCGGCACCCAGGGTCTGGGCGGCACGGTCGTTGAACAGCAAACGATTAGGCAGACCGGTGAGCGGATCATGGTGAGCCACGTAGGCAAGCTCCTGCTCGGAATGCTTGATCGCACTGATATCGCTGAACACGGCAACATAATGAGTCAGGTCACCACCATCGTCGCGAATAGCGCAGATCGTCTGCCATTGCGGGTAGATCTCGCCACTTTTTCGCCGGTTCCAGATTTCTCCGCTCCACTCGCCCTTCTGTGCCAAAGTGGCGTATATCTGCTGGTAGAACGGCGCGCCGTGGCGTCCGGACTTGAACTTGCTGGGCCGCTGGCCGAGCACTTCGTCCTGCTGATAGCCGGTAATGCGCATGAACGCACGATTGACGTGCACGATCAGGCCCTGACGATCGGTGACCAACACACCTTCGAGGGTGCTGTCGAACACCGCGGCCGCCATGCGCAAGCGCTCACGGTCCTCGCTGCGCAGGCGGGCGCCCATCCCGATGAAATTGAGCAGGCGGGCGCGGGAGACGAAAATCAGCGCAGCGCTGACCAGCACCCAGAGCACGACGTTGATCTGCCGCCCCACGGTCAACGCCAGCGGGTCTTCAGACATACTGTGCAACACCACCTCGGACATCACCAGCCAGAGGATCGAGAGCACCACGTAGAGCGCAGCCATGCGCAAGGCGTCGCGAACAGAAACAGACATGTCGGGTGCAAAGCCCATGAAAAAGGATGGGGCATTATAAAGGCTGAAACATGTCGTGACTTCCTATCTGAAAGGGTGACTGGTTTTATTTCCCTACCAAGGGATAATCAGGCCCTTCCCTGTTTTCGAGGGTTTCCAAACCTATGTGGTACAACGGCCTGCTCGACTTGTCGGCCTGGCAACTGGTCGCCATCACCTTGCTGATGACCCATGTGACCATCGTCAGCGTCACCGTCTACCTGCACCGCTACTCCGCCCACCGCGCCCTGGAGCTCAACGGTGCGCTCAAGCATTTTTTCCGCTTCTGGCTGTGGCTGACCACGGCGCAGAATACCCGCGAATGGACCGCCGTCCACCGCAAGCACCACGCCAAGTGCGAAACCCCTGAAGACCCGCACAGCCCGGTCTACAAGGGCCTGGGCACCGTGCTGCGCAAAGGTGCGGAGCTCTACCGGGAAGAGGCGCGCAACCCCGAGACCCTGCGCATCTACGGCAAGAACTGCCCGGATGACTGGATCGAGCGCAACCTCTATTCACGCTACAAGCTGGGCGGCATCGCGCTGATGGCCGTCATCGACCTGCTGCTGTTCGGCACCCTCGGCATCACCGTCTGGGCAGTTCAGATGATGTGGATTCCATTCTGGGCCGCAGGCGTGGTGAACGGCCTGGGCCATGCCGTCGGCTACCGCAACTTCGAATGCCGCGACGCCGCCACCAACCTGGTGCCATGGGGCATCGTCATTGGCGGGGAAGAACTGCACAACAATCACCATACCTACCCTAACTCGGCCAAGCTTTCGGTCAGGCGCTGGGAATTCGACATGGGCTGGGCCTGGATCCGCCTGTTCTGCCTGCTGCGCCTGGCCAAGGTACAACGGGTCGCGCCTATCGCCCACCGGGTCGAGGGTAAGGCCAGCCTGGACATGGATACCGCCATGGCCATCCTCAACAACCGCTTCCAGATCATGGCTCAGTACCGCAAGCTGGTGATCGGCCCGCTGGTCAAGCAAGAGCTGGCCAAGGTGGACGCCTCGGTGCGCCACCACTTCCGCCGCGCCAAACGCCTGCTGTCGCGGGAAACCAGCTTGCTGGAAGATCGCCACCACGCGCGCATCGAGTCCATGCTCGCCCATAGCCAGGCCTTGAAGACCATCTACGAGAAGCGCCTGGCCCTGCAGCAGATCTGGGCCCGGACCAGCGCCAACGGCCATGACATGCTTGCCGCCATCAAGGACTGGGTGCATGAGGCCGAGGCCAGTGGTATCCACGCGCTGCACGACTTCGCAGCGCAGCTCAAGACCTACTCCCTGCGCCCTACCGGCGCCTGATAACCGTTGATCGGCACGCCCCATCCAGCGGGGCGTTTGCCTGGAACTTCCCGCCAGCACTTGAACTCAAATCGGCACATCGCCCGCGTGGCAGGCCGGTCTGTGGCCGCACGCTTTCATGTCGAGAACTGCTTCGTGCACATGGCCAAGCCCAACCATTCATCCCAACCACCGGAAGCCGCCCAGACCCTGCTGGCTCTGCTGCATGCGCAAGGTGAAGTCGCCCGCCTCAGCGAGCGTGAGCAGCTCTTCAGCTCGCTGCTCGACAGCGTCAACGCAGTGCTGTGGGCTTTCGACTGGGAAGCCCGTCAAGTGTTGTACGTCAGCCCAGCCTACGAACGCATCTTCGGCCGACCGGCCAGCCTGGTGCTGGCCGACTACAACGAGTGGCGCGACAGCATCTACCCGGATGACCTGGAGCACGCCGAACGCAGTCTGGCCCAGGTGCTGCTCAAAGGCTCGATGGAAGACCGCGAGTATCGGATCATCAATGCCGACGGCCAAGTACGCTGGCTTAGCGACAAGTGCTACATCAATCAGCAGCGTGATGGCGAGCAACGCGTGATCATCGTCGGCATCGCCGAGGACATCACCGAAAAGAAGCAATTGGAAGGCGAACTGCAGCGCCTGGCCACCACTGATGTGCTGACCCAGAGCAGCAATCGCCGGCATTTCTTCGACTGTGCCAACCAGGCCTTCGCCAGTGCCCGCGAGGCTGGCACACCACTGGCCTTCCTGCTGCTGGACATCGACGACTTCAAACAGATCAACGACAGCTACGGCCACCAGGAAGGCGACCAAGTCCTGCAGCGCGTCGCCGATAGCGGCAAAGCCGTTCTACGGCGCGGCGACGTATTCGGGCGTATTGGCGGCGAGGAGTTCGCCGCGGTGTTTCCAGGCTGCACGGCGCAGATGGCGGAGCAGATCGCCGAGCGCCTGCAGCGAGAGATTCAGCGATTGAGCTTCACCCATGGCGATCACACCTATGGCGTGACCATCAGCCAGGGATTGACCGGGCTGACCGATGAAGATGCATCGCTGGACAGCGTATTCGCCCGGGCGGATGCGGCCATGTACCAGGCCAAGCGGCAAGGCAAGAACCAGATAGTGATGGGATGACCCGGCAAGCCACCAGCGCCTGGCCCGTACTGCGACTCCGGTTTGTCAGGCCGGAGACTCTCCCTCGTTGGATGAGGGCTCTTCTTCATCAGCAGTTGCTACAGCCACCTCAACCGTCACGTCCTCCTTCGGCTTCACCTCGGCACTGTCCAACTTGCGCAGCCGGTTCAACTCGGGCAAGCCGACCTTAAGCAGGCGGGCGGTCTTGCTGCTGGCCAGCTTTTCCAGCCCTTGGTCCCCAGGCAACCGCGCCAATTGCCCAGCCAGGTTCATGGCCAGGATCTCCCGCGAGTACACCCCCCCACCCAGTTGGTAGATGGCTGCAATCAGCTCGCGCAGACTCAGCGGCAAGCGCCAACGGGTGCGCAACGCCGAGCCGAACGCCGCACCGAACTCATCAAGCGACTGCTGCACCTGATGTTCGTCCAGTGCGCCTCCCCCCAGTCGCCACTCCTGCAGGCAGCGCAATACAGCCAGGTCGCCCAGGCAATGCAGCAAGCCTGCGCAATAACAGCGCTCTTCATCGAGCTCGAGCATGCGCGCCAAGCTGCGGGCATACTCAGCGCTGTGCAGCGACAGCTTCCAGAAGTGCGTGGCCTGGCTCGCCAGCAACGGGTCGCTCAGGCGCGCGCTGCGCTTGAGCGTCATACCCAGTATCAGGTTCATGCTCTGCGTGCTGCCCAGCTTGTTCAACGCCTGCAACAGGGTTTGCACCGGGGCATCGCGGTGCAGGGCGGCGCTGTTGGCAGCGGCGATCAGCACCGCGGTAATTTGCGGATCGTCACGCACTTCGGCTTCGAGCACCTTCAGGTCCAACCCCTGTGGATTCAGCGCTCGCTTGATCGCAAGCTCCACGTCAGCGAACAGGGGGCCGCCATCAGCGGTGGCACGGCGCTGCTCCAGGAAGGCACTCAGCGTGATACCCGGCTGCAAGGGTTGAACCGGGCAAGCGATCTGTTCGCCAACTTCCAACAGCAACGCTTCCAGGCGCTTGCGCAGGCTATCGAGGTTCAGTGGTTTGCTCAGGTAGGCCGTGGGGTGCAATGGCAAGGCCTCGCGCACACTGGCGCTGTCGCTGCGGTTGCTCATGAGAATGAACGGCAACTCCGGGCCTTTGGCGCGGACCTTGCGCAGCAGGTCAAGACCATCGACACCTGCCAGCTCACGGGCCGCAATGATCAGGTCGGGCTTGCTGGACAGTGCAGTCAGCGCCTGGGCGCCATCGGCGCACACTTGCAGACGAGCATCGCAGCGGACACTGAGCAGCATTTCGCTGAGCATATCGCGCACCCAAGGGTCGCCCTCGGCAATCAATACGCAAGGTGGGGTGGGGTCTGCAGCGTTCATGGCCAACTCCTGAATATCCCTGACACGCAATCCGTTGCAGCTTCCAAGGCAAGTCCTCCGACAAACATAGCGCCACCGGCGTTTTCTTGGCACAAAAAAAACCCGCCGAAGCGGGTTTTTTTCTGACGCAGGTCACATCAAGCGAGTTCAGCGAAGCACTCTTCGATGATTGCCAGGCCTTTGTCCAGCAGCGCGTCTTCGGCGGTCAGCGGAACCAGGATACGCAGAACGTTGCCGTAGGTACCGCAGGACAGCAGGATCAGCCCCTTGTCGCGCGCCTTGGCAACCACCTGGGCTACCGCGGTTGGGTTCGGGGTGTGAGTGCCCTTCTCGAAGACTTCGACAGCAATCATCGAGCCCAGGCCACGAACATCACCGATGATCGGGTGCTTTTCCTGAATCTTGCGCAGGCCAGCGGTCAGGCGCTCGCCAACAGCCTTGCTGCGGTCCAGCAGCTTCTCTTCCTCGAACACCTGAATAACGGCCAGGGCCGCGGCGCAGGCGATCGGCGAACCGGCATAGGTGCCGCCCAGGCCGCCCGGGGCGATGGCGTCCATGTACTCGGCTTTGCCGCAGACACCGGCCAGTGGGAAGCCGCCGGCGATGGATTTGGCGAAGGTGGTCAGGTCAGGCGCAACGCCCATCTGTTCCATGGCGAAGAAGGTACCGGTACGGCCAGCGCCAGTCTGTACTTCGTCGGCGATCAGCAGGATACCGTGCTTGTCGCACAGCTCGCGCAGACGCTTCATCAGCTCTTTCGGCGCTGGCAGGAAGCCGCCTTCACCTTGTACTGGCTCGAGGATGATCGCGGCGATGTCGCGCGGCTCGGCGTCGTTCTTGAAGATACGCTCGACCGAAGCAATGGCGTCGTCAACGCTGATACCGTGCAGCTCGCTCGGGAACAGGGCGCGGAAGATGCCACCTGGCATCAGGCCCATGCCAGCGGAGTACGGCACGACTTTACCGGTCAGGCCCAGGGTCATCATGGTGCGGCCATGGTAGCCGCCGGTGAAGGCGATGACGCCAGCACGGCCAGTGGCGGCGCGGGCGATCTTGACGGCGTTCTCGACAGCTTCGGAACCGGTGGACACCAGCAGGGTTTTCTTGGCGAAGTCACCTGGAACCAGTTTGTTGATCTTTTCGCACAGCTCTACATAGGGCTCGTACGCCAGGACCTGGAAGCAGGTGTGGCTGACCTTGGTCAGCTGCTCTTGCACGGCCGCGACCACTTTCGGGTGCAGGTGGCCGGTGTTCAGTACGGCGATGCCGCCAGCGAAGTCGATCAGTTCGCGGCCTTCAACGTCGATCACGGTCGAGTTCTTCGCGCTTTCGACGAAGATCGGGTGGATCTGGCCAACGCCACGTGGGACGGCGGCTACACGACGTTGCATCAAGGATTCGTTGGTCTTGCTCATAATGCCCTCATTCGCGCCGACTCTGACGGCGCTCTTATTCGGGGGTGGCTGGCGCTGCCCGCGATCAGTATTCGTTGATCGACTGTCGCGAACGGCCTGGCCACCAGGTACTGCAGTGTCAAAAAGACCAGCGAGGCGTCGCTCTCGCGCCCCGCTGGCAGAGGTAAAGCCTTTACATCAAATGCTGATGCACAGGTATTTGATTTCGAGGTAGTCCTCGATACCGTACTTGGAACCTTCGCGACCCAGGCCGGAAGCCTTGATGCCGCCGAACGGCGCCACTTCGTTGGAGATCAGGCCGGTGTTGATACCCACCATACCGTATTCCAGGGCCTCGGCAACACGGAACACGCGGCTCATGTCACGGGCGTAGAAGTACGAAGCCAGACCGAACTCGGTGTCGTTGGACATGGCGATGACTTCGGCTTCGTCTTTGAAGCGGAACAGCGGCGCCAGCGGGCCGAAGGTTTCTTCCTTGGCGACGGCAGCGGTCTTCGGTACGTCGACCAGGATGGTCGGTTCGAAGAAGTTGCCTTCGATGATCTTGCCGCCTGCCAACACCTTGGCACCTTTGCCAACGGCGTCTTCGATGTGCTCCTGGACCTTGGCGACAGCCTTGCCATCGATCAGCGGGCCAGTGGTGGTGCCTTCTTCCAGGCCATTACCGATCTTGAGCTTGGCGACAGCGGCAGCCAGCTTCTGGGCGAACGCGTCGTAGACACCGTCCTGCACGTAGATACGGTTGGCGCAGACGCAGGTCTGCCCGTTGTTGCGGTACTTGGAGATGATCGCGCCCTCGACCGCCTTGTCCAGGTCGGCATCGTCGAACACGATGAACGGGGCGTTACCACCCAGCTCCAGGGAAACCTTCTTGATGTCCTTGGCGCATTCTTCCATCAGCTGGCGACCGATTTCGGTCGAGCCGGTGAAGGACAGCTTGCGTACCAGGGAGTTGCCGGTCAGCTCGCCGCCGACTTCGCCAGCGCTGCCGGTCACGACGCTCAGCACGCCAGCCGGGATGCCGGCACGGTTGGCCAGCTCGACCAGGGCCAGGGCGGAGTACGGGGTTTGCGAAGCAGGCTTGAGCACCATGGTGCAGCCAGCGGCCAGGGCCGGGCCAGCTTTACGGGTGATCATCGCGGCCGGGAAGTTCCACGGGGTAATCGCGGCGGTGACACCGATCGGCTGCTTGATGACGATCAGACGCTTGTCCGGCTGGTGGCCCGGAATGGTGTCGCCGTACACGCGCTTGGCTTCTTCGGCGAACCACTCGATGAACGAGGCGGCGTAAGCGATTTCGCCCTTGGCTTCGGCCAGTGGCTTGCCTTGTTCGGTGGTCATCAGGCGAGCCAGGTCGTCCTGGTTCTCGATCATCAGTTCGAACCAGCGGCGCAGCTTGGCCGAGCGCTCTTTGGCGGTCAGTGCACGCCAGGCCGGCAGGGCCTTGTCGGCGGCTTCGATGGCGCGGCGAGTTTCCGCGGTGCCCATCTTCGGCACGGTACCGATGACTTCACCAGTGGCCGGATTGGTCACCTTGATGGTCTGGCCGCTGTCCGCGTCCAGCCATTCACCATTGATGAAGGCCTGTTGGCGGAACAACTGAGCGTCTTTGAGCTGCATGTCGGCTTCCCGAATTGTTGATTGTTGAAAAGCGCGCCCGTGGCACGGAGCGTTTGAAATCTCAAACGAATGCTAAGCGGGTGCTGGGGTGTTGGACAATAGGCTGTTCGAAAAAAAGAACGAACGGTTGAACACCCCGTCTGGAATTTCACGGTGCAACCTCCGCCAAGCCGGCCCCTGCAGGTACAGCGTGGTGCCGGACGACTGGGGGAAAAATGGCCACAGATCAAGGCGATGGACGTCATCGACACAGATGGGTATTATGCGTGCGCGTTGCACTCGTAGCTCAGCTGGATAGAGTACTGCCCTCCGAAGGCAGGGGTCGTGGGTTCGAATCCCGCCGAGTGCGCCATATCAAAAGCCCTGGGATCACTCCCGGGGCTTTTTCGTTCTGGCCGCCTGACAGGCCACTCGCGAATGAGCCCGGCCGAAAACAGGCGCGCCGCGTCATGACGTTTTTCAATCGCCTCCATGCCGTTTCCTGCATTGCCGTGCAAGCCTTCGTACCGGATGCTTTATTTACTCGGACAGATCGCTTTTTCCACCCGCAGAGGCCTGTATGAAGAACGTCGAACAAATCCTCAAGACCAAGTCCCAGCATCAGACCGTCTACACCATCGGCCCTGACGACTCGGTGCTCGACGCCCTGAAGTTGCTGGCAGAAAAGAATGTCGGCGCACTGCCCGTGGTGGAGAACGACAAAGTGGTGGGGATCGTCAGCGAGCGTGACTATGCCCGCAAGCTGGTGCTCAAGGGCCGCTCTTCGGCTGCCACGCCGGTGCGCGACATCATGAGCGCGCCGGTGGTCACGGTGGAGCCCAAGCAGAACCTCGAGTACTGCATGAACCTGATGACCGACCGGCACCTGCGGCACTTGCCCGTGGTCAGCAATGACGAACTGCTGGGCTTGTTGTCGATCGGTGACCTGGTCAAGGAAACCATCGCCGAACAGGCCAACCTGATCAAGCAGCTGGAGCAATACATCCGCGGCGAATGATCGCCTTGGTATTCAATGGTAAGCGCGCTCCAGTTCGTCCAGCTGATGGTCGAAACTGCGCAGGCGCGCCGACCAGGTGTACACCAGCACTTCAAGATCCCGATTCAGCACTGCCGTGTTGCCATGGCCCGTGCTAGACGGCTCGCACAGATCCAGCTGATAACGCTCGCGGGCCATGGCCGTCGCCACGCTGGACAGGTCACGGGCGTTGGCAAGCCAGCGGTGATGATGGTCGTGCACTTCGCGGTCGAGCGCCCGGCATTGGCGCTTGAGCGCATCCAGGCTCTGCTCCAGTGGCGTCCCCTTGAGTTCGCCCATGACCTCTTCGAAGGTACGCCCGGAGTGCCAGTAGCTACCCCAGAAATAGCGGTCGAACACAGTCTCGACACGGCGCAGCGCAACCTTGGTGTTCCAGATGGTCAACAACGTTCGCCCCTGAACCACCTCGCGCTTGTTCAGGTGCAACTGCTGCCAGGCGATCCAGGCCAGTCCCATCAGGGCAACCGCCGCGGTCACCGCAGCGGCGGCATAGAGGAACTGCACCGCCTGGTTCATCTGCTGGGTATGGCGGATGCCATAGAAATAACCGGCCGTCAGTGTGCCCAGGATCGTCACGGAGCACCAGAAGCCTGGCGCGTAGGGATCTTTCATTGCGCTATCCCCTCTTGTTTTTCCTGAGCATAGCAACGGCCAAATCACTCATCAGGTGCCGCTCGGCGCTTTATTTACGAGGGCGACGTAAGGCCTCGTTCAACTGGTCGAAAGGGACCGCCCAATCGGCATCTTCGATGATGCTGTCCTGCAGGAAAGCCCGCTGGGCGTCGGTCCAGAACGGTGCATCCACCAGTTTTATCTCATTCTTCAAGGGCGAATGGCTGGCGATGAACTGGTCGATGCTCACGGCATCGTCCGGCAGACCCAGTTGCTTGAACAATTCCGCGAATGGATGGATCGGTGCTTCCATGATTCCTCCTCATGCGCCGGGCAGACCGTCCACGACGCCGGCCCGGCATTGGTTTGAGAACATCAGCACAGCTCGCGCACTTCGGCGCTCGGCACGAGCTTGAGGTATTGCTCCATGCTCATGTGGATCAGGTGATCGTGATCGCCTGCTTCGAGGTAGACATCGCCTTGACGGGTGATGTTGGGGTCCAAGAGCATTTTTATAGCGTAGGCATCGCCCACCGCAGGCACGGCGCCTCGCTCGCAATCGACGAAGAGGCTCGGTAGCCCGCTCTCGCGGGTAAGTTGCCAGTCACCGGACATGCGTACCTTGCTCATGTCCAAATGGCGGTTGGCCGGTAGCACCGCCATGATGTAGTTGCCATGACGGTCATCAAGCATCACCGACTTGGCAACCCGTTCCGCGGGTACACCGGCCGTGCGTGCCGATTCCAGGCTCGTGGCGGAGTGTGGATGGGGAATGATGTCGTAATCGCAGTTGGCCTGGTCCAGGCGCTGCTGCAGGGTCTTGGCCATACGCATGATGCACCTCCGGTTCGCCCCCCAAGTCTCTGTCAGGAGCGGCCTTACGTCGCGACGAGCTGAAGATCAGCTTCGAAATACCTTGGTGACGCGGCCCCTAATCTCCAAGTTTAGGCCTTACCCCAACAGGCACGACTAAACTTCATTTACAGAGGTGGACGAGGTGACGACAGGTGATCAGGTGCTGCGTGCGCTGGCTATGTCTGTTACTGATGCTCGGCACCTTCCAGAGCGGCCTTGCCGCGCCCGCTCCAGTCTGGCTGCTGAGCATCGACGATGCCATCGGCCCGGCCAGCGCCGATTACCTGATTCGCAGCCTTGAACAAGCCCATGAGCAAGGCGCGCAGTTGGTGGTCATCCGCATGGATACCCCTGGCGGCCTGGACAGCGCGATGCGCCAGATGATCAAGGCTATTCTCGCGAGCCCTGTCCCTGTGGCCAGTTACGTGGCCCCCAGCGGCGCCCGCGCCGCCAGTGCTGGTACCTACATCCTGTATGCCAGCCATGTGGCAGCCATGGCCCCGGGAACCAACCTTGGCGCCGCAACGCCGGTGCAAATCGGCGCGCCGCCAGGTACCCCCAAGGATGACAAGGCCAAACCCAGTGGTGACGAAGACGCCCTTGCACGCAAGCAGGTCAATGACGCCGCGGCCTACATTCGAGGCCTGGCGCAATTGCGTGGACGCAATGCGACCTGGGCGGAGCAGGCCGTGCGCGAGGCCGTCAGCTTGTCGGCCAGTGAAGCGCTGCGTCTGAAGGTGGTCGACCTGGTCGCCAGTGACCTGCCCGATCTGCTGCGTCAGCTCGATGGCAAGACACTTACGGCTGCTGACCAGCCACGCCCGTTGCAAACCGATGGAGCTCGCGTTGTCGAGCACTTGCCGGACTGGCGCACCCGGCTGCTCGCGGTCATCACCAACCCGAGCGTAGCGCTCATTCTGATCATGATCGGTGTGTACGGCTTGCTGTTCGAGTTCATGAACCCCGGCTCGGGGGTAGGCGGAGTGGTGGGAGGGATATGTCTGCTACTGGCGCTGTATGCCCTGCAGCTGCTACCGGTGAGCTATGCGGGGGTGGCGCTGATCCTGCTCGGCCTTGCGTTCATGATCGCCGAAGCGTTCCTACCCAGTTTCGGCGTGGTCGGTTTTGGCGGCATCGTCGCCTTTGTCGTCGGCGCTGTGATCCTGATGGATACCGACGCCCCTGGCTTCGGCATACCGTTGGCGTTGATCGTCACGCTCGCAGTGGCTTCGGCACTGCTGCTCGGCGGCGTGGTGGGCATGGCCCTCAGGGCGCGACGACGGGCGCTGGTCAGCGGTGATGCCGGCCTGGTCGGCAGCCTGGTGAAGGTTACCCAAGTGATGGCGGACAACCCGTTCTGCGGCTCGGTACAGGCCCAGGGCGAACAATGGCAAGTCCAGTGCAAGACACCGCTGCAAGTCGGCCAGTCCGTCCGGGTGATGGCCCGTCACGGTGTCATGCTGGATGTGAGCGCTGCAGCACCCGGGGCGCAAGGGGAATGATGATGTTCATGCAATTGGGCTTCGGTGCCCTGCTGATGTTGCTGGCGGTTTTGCTGCTCTCGGCGTTTCGCATCCTGCGCGAGTATGAGCGTGGTGTGGTGTTCCAGCTGGGGCGCTTCTGGCAGGTCAAAGGGCCTGGACTGATCCTGTTGATTCCAGTGATACAACAGATGGTCAGGGTCGACTTGCGCACGGTGGTACTCGACGTTCCACCGCAAGACGTGATCACCCGCGACAACGTCTCGGTCAAGGTAAACGCCGTGCTGTACTTCCGCGTACTGGACCCGCAAAAGGCGATCATCCAGGTGGAGGATTTCCTCGTCGCCACCAGCCAGCTGGCCCAGACCACCCTGCGCGCTGTGCTCGGTAAACATGAGCTCGATGAGTTGCTGGCCGAGCGCGAGCAACTCAACTCGGACATTCGCCAAGTGCTGGACGCGCAAACCGATGCCTGGGGCATCAAGGTAGCCAACGTCGAGATCAAGCATGTCGACCTGAACGAGTCGATGGTCCGGGCCATTGCCCGCCAGGCCGAGGCCGAGCGTGAGCGGCGGGCCAAGGTGATCCATGCCGAAGGGGAGTTGCAGGCTTCGGAAAAACTGATGCAGGCCGCGCAGATGCTCAGCAAGGAGCCAGGGGCCATGCAACTGCGCTACATGCAGACCCTGGGGACGATTGCTGGAGACAAGAGCTCGACCATCGTCTTCCCCTTGCCGCTGGACCTGCTCAAGGGGTTGATGGACCGGCAGAAATAGACACGGTCGAGTCGCGGGTCGGTGCAAGGAGATGGGCTGCACGGCAGCCCACGCTCAATCAGAGCGGCGCACGACGCAAGGTGGCCAGGAAAGTCGCCGCGCCGATGAACAACCCGGCAAAGGTGCGGTTCAGGCGCTTCTGTTGCTTAGGCGTACGCAGCAGGCGCAACACCCGCGAAGCCAATCCGGTGTATCCGGCCATCACCAGCATGTCGACGGTGACCATCGTTATGGTGATCGCCACATACTGCGGCAGCAGCGGCGCGTGCGGATTGATGAACTGCGGCAGTACCGCCAGCATGAACACCAGTGCCTTGGGGTTGCTGACGTTCACCAGAAAACCACGGAACACCAGGCTCAGCGGCTTACCGATGGGGCGCACTCCCGACTCGTCGGACATGTCCATCGGCAACGCCTGCCATTGCCGATAGGCCAGGTAGACAAGGTAGAACACGCCAAACCACTTGATGACCTGGAAGGCGGTGGCAGAGGCGGCAAGGATGGCGCCGACACCGGCGGCAATGATGGCGATCTGCATGATCAGGCCCAGTTGCAGGCCCAGGGCATTCCAGTAACCGCGCCAGAAACCGTACTGCAGCCCACTGGACATGGAGGCGATCGCCCCCGCACCCGGCGACAGGCTGATGACCCAGCACGCGGCAAAGAAGCCCAACCACACTTCCATCGACATCACACACCTCGCTCGAACATTTGTTGCAAAACATTAAGCTAAGGTGTTGGCGAAAAAATAACCAGTGCTTTCTGAAGGATTTGTATCGCCGGAACACAACGCCACGGCCGCCTCGGACAACTCAGTCCGCCTCGACCGAAGCGTCTTGCTGGAGGGACTGCACCTCGGTTCCCCGCCAGCGACGTACCGACTTCTGGAAGAACTGACTATTGGGTACCTGCACCAGCGCACCACCGGCCTCGGGCATTTCCATCAGCGTGGTGAACAGCAGGTTGATAGCGATCACCCGACCTTTGACGCCAGGTTTGTCGAGGGTGTCGACCAGTTCGACCACATCACCGATGCGAAACGGCCCGACGGTGAAGATCAACACCGCACACAGCAGGTTGGACAACACGCTCCACATGGCGAAGAACGCCACCGCAGCGACGGCGACGAAGCCGGACAACGCCGTCCACAACACCGTCGCCGATACCCCCATGCGCTCCAGCACGAAAAGCAGTGCACTGCCCATGATCAGCCAGCGCAGACCACCACGCACAGGCATCAGCAGCTCCGGCGGCAAGGGGTAACGCTGGCCCAGGCGGCTGAGGCCACGGGCCACGATACGCTGAAGGACGAACGCTACGACCAGAATCAGCAGTATCTGCAGCCCAAGCCAGAAGGTATCCATCCATTGCCCCGGCAACAGCGAGCGCAGCTCCTCCATCAGGACAGCGCCTCGAGTTCGGCCTGCATGCTTTCCAGAGTCTCCAGGGCTTCCATCCAGGCTTCCTCCAGCTCGCCTTCGCGCTGCTTGAGCTTGCTCTGACGACCCAGCAGGTCACGCAACTCGTCCTTGCGTGCTGCGTCGTACAGTCCGCCATCGCCCAGCGCGGTCTCAATTTCGGCCAGCTGGCTGTGCACCTGATTGAGCTCGGCCTCGAGCTTCTCGGCCGCACGCTTGTGCGGCGCCAGTTGCTGACGCAGGGCCGCTGCTGCCTGGCGCTGGGCCTTCTTGTCGGTCTTGTCCGGGTTGGCCACCGTGCTGTTGACCGGCGCGCTGCGCTGGCGGTAATCGACCAGCCAGCGGCTGTAGTCGTCCAGATCGCCATCGAAGGTGTCGACCTTGCCATCGGCCACCAGCAGGAAATCGTTGGTGGTGCTCTTGAGCAGGTGACGGTCGTGGGAGACCACTACCACGGCACCGGCGAACTCCTGCAGCGCCATGGTCAGAGCCAGGCGCATTTCCAGGTCGAGGTGGTTGGTCGGTTCGTCGAGCAACAACAGGTTCGGGCGTTCCCAGGCGATCAGGGCCAGGGCCAGGCGCGCCTTCTCGCCACCGGAGAAATTCACCACCGGCTCGTCGACACGGTCGCCATGGAAGTCGAAGCCGCCAAGGAAGTCGCGCAACGTCTGCTCGCGCTCGGTCGGGGCAATCCGCTGCAGGTGAAGCAGCGGGCTGGCCTTGTCGTCGAGGGAGTCGAGTTGGTGCTGGGCGAAGTAGCCGACGGCCAGGTTTTCGCCGCGCACCAGGCGCCCGCCCAATGGCTGCAACTCACCGGCGAGGTTCTTGATCAAGGTCGACTTACCGGCACCGTTAGGGCCGAGCAGACCGATGCGGGCACCCGGCGCCAGTTGCAGCTTGACCTTTTCCAGGATCGCCTTGTCGCCGTAGCCCAGACGCCCTTCGGACAGGTCCAGCAACGGACTGGAGATTTTCTCCGACTCGCGGAAGACGAAGTCGAACGGCGAATCGACATGTGCCGCCGACAGCTCTTCCATGCGCTCCAGGGCCTTGATCCGGCTCTGCGCCTGGCGAGCCTTGGTGGCCTGGGCCTTGAAACGAGCGATGTACTTCTCCATGTGCGCACGCTGGGCCTGTTGCTTCTCATAGGCCTGCTGCTGCTGCGCCAGGCGTTCGGCACGGGTGCGCTCGAAAGCCGTGTAGCCGCCCTTGTACAGGTTGAGCTTGCGCTGCTCGACATGCAGAACGTGATCGACCACGGCGTCGAGGAAATCGCGGTCATGGGAAATCAGCAATAGTGTGCCGGGGTAACCTTTGAGCCAGTCCTCCAGCCACAGGATCGCATCGAGGTCCAGGTGGTTGGTCGGTTCGTCGAGCAGCAACAGGTCGGATGGGCACATCAGTGCCTGGGCCAGGTTGAGGCGCATCCGCCAGCCACCAGAGAAATCACCTACGCGGCGGTCCATCTGCTCGTTGGTGAACCCCAGGCCGGCAAGCAGCTTGCGCGCACGGGCATCAGCGGTATAGCCGTCGGCGCTGTCCAGCTCACTGTGCAGGCGCGCCAGCGCGGTGCCGTCGTGGGCAGCCTCGGCGGCGGCGAGTTCAGCCTGGACCTTGCGCAGGCGGACATCGCCATCGAGCACATAGTCCACGGCAACCCGGTCGAGGGTATCGACCTCCTGGCGCATGTGGGCTATGCGCCAGTCGCCCGGCAGCTGGCAGTCACCGGCATCGGGCGATAGCTCACCGCGCAGCAGGGCGAACAGGCTGGATTTTCCGGCACCGTTGGCGCCGATCAGGCCGGCCTTGTGACCGGCGTGCAGGGTCATCTCGGCGCCTTCTAGCAAGCGCTGCGGACCACGCTGTAAAGTGAGGTTGGATAGTCTGATCATGATGGTCGCGGAGTCTACCAGCTTCCTCGGCCCGTAGCGTGAGTGGAATCATGTACACCGACCTATGGAATCACGCCCTCGCTTTGTACGCCCGGCCTGGTGTGGAACAGGCCTGCCTGGCACTGCAAGCGTCAGGGGCCGATGTCTGCCTGTTGCTGTGTGGCACCTGGCTGCAAATACGTGGAGTGGCAGCCAGTCGCGCGCGCGTGGGTGCCTTGCGTGAATTGGCCGCCCCCTGGCAACGCGAGGTAGTGGCCCCACTGCGCCACCTTCGCCAGCAATGGCGTGAAGCGGCGACGAGCGACCCGCAGTTGCTGGCGCTGCGCGAACAGGTCAAGGGGCTGGAACTGCAGGCAGAGAAGGCGCTGCTCGAACGCTTGCAGCAGCGTTCGCAACAATGGCCCGCGGACGCTGGTGAGCGTACGGAGGATTGGCTGGCCCTGCTCGTGCCGGACCAGGCCCGAAGCCACGACGCGCTGGTTCGATTGCGCGTCGCGGCCGCAGGGACTCAGGACGCCGAGGACGGCGCCTGAACAGCAGTACTCACAGGTGCCGGCGATGGGGCGGGAGCGGCCGAATTGGTCGCGGGTGCGGGTGAGGCCGGCTTGGCTTCAGGTGCCTGGCTGACGGCTGGCTTGGCTGGCGCCTTGGCAGCAGTTGGCTTGGCGGTAGCAGCTTTGACGGGAGCTTTGGCAGCGGCTGGCTTGGCAGCAGTGGCTTTGGCTGGCGCCTTGGTAGCCGCCGGCTTGGCAGCAGTTGCCTTGGCGGGGGCTTTCGCAGCAGCTGGCTTGGTAGCAGTCGCCTTGGCTGGAGCTTTCGCAGCAGCTGGCTTGGCAGCAGCAGTCTTGGCTGGGGCTTTCGCAGCAGCTGGCTTGGCAGCAGCAGCCTCGGCGGGGGCTTTCGCAGCGGCGGGCTTGGCAGCAGCAGCCTTGGCGGGGGCTTTCGCAGCGGCGGGCTTGGCAGCAGCAGCCTTGGCGGGGGCTTTCGCAGCGGCGGGCTTGGCAGCAGCAGTCCTGGCTGGGGCTTTCGCAGCGGCGGGCTTGGCGGCAGCAGTCTTGGCTGGAGCTTTCGAAGCAGTTGGCTTGGCGGCAGCAGTCTTGGCTGGAGCTTTCGCAGCAGCGGGCTTGGCGGCAGCAGTCCTGGCTGGGGTTTTCGCAGCAGCCGCTTTGGCAGGAGATTTGGCAGCGGCTGGTTTAGCGGCAGCCTTCGCCGGCGCCTTGGCAACCGCAGGCTTGGCTTTAGTGGCCACTGCACGCTGGTCGAGCGCCTTGCTCACGGCTTCACGAACCTTGCCAACACCCTGGGCCAGTTTCAGGCTTTCCTGAGCATCGCGCTTGAGTTGTTGGATATAAGTACGTGTCTGCGATTGACGGTCTTTGAGCGAATCGAGCAACTCTTCAAGTTCGCCAATGGCTTTGTGCGCTTTGCTCTGGGCCTTGGCTTTGCCTGCCTTGGCCGCGTCCTGCAACTTCAGGCGACCGTTATGCAGTTTTTCCTGGGCCTTTACGCGTTGTTTTTCCAACTTGGCCAGCAGTTTCTCAGCATCCGCCAGCGCTTGGGAGCAGGCGTCTTCCAAATGTTCGAGCAGGCTGCCCGAAAGTTGCTGGAGCAGGTGCAACGGCGTACTGACTGGCTTCTTCTTAGCCGACATGGTTTACCTCCTGGCTGACGAGATTGCGGCTCATACTATGCTTCTGCTGCTACCGCCGCTAGGGCATGTTGACAGTATCGATGGCGCCGCGTTGCATGCCTGGGCAAAGTTGTTATCTTGCAGCTCCGTGCAAGTGTAGTTGCTTAATAAATCGTTGCTGATATTTACACATCCATCGACAACAGGGCTGGCATACTTCCCCGCTCATTGGAGCAGGAGTTGAGCATGTCTCGTCATCTTTTATTCGGCCTTTGCCTTCTGGCCACCGCTGCCCTGGCCAACCCTGACACCCCTCCTGCCAACGACCAGGATCTCGCCTACAGCCTTGGCGCCAGCCTGGGTGAGCGCTTGCGCCAGGAAATGCCCGGGTTGCAGCTGGATGCCCTGATCGAAGGCCTGCGCCAGTCCTATCAAGGCCAGCCGCTGAAGCTCGACAAAGCGCGGATGCAGGCCATCCTCCAGCAGCATGAAGAACAGGCAGGCAGCGCCGTCGAGCAGGCTGAAGCGGACAAACTGCAGGCAGTGGAAACGCGCTTCATGGCCAACGAACGGGCACGCGCTGGCATGCACGAGTTGCCAGAAGGCGTGCTCTACAGTGAATTGCAAAGCGGTACAGGCGCTCAACCCAAGGCCGGGGGCAAGGTACAGGTGCGTTACGTAGGCCGATTGCCGGATGGCTCTGTGTTCGACCAGAACCAGCAGCCGCAATGGTTCAGCCTGGACTCGGTGATCGAAGGCTGGCAGGTGGCATTACCGCACATGAAGACAGGTGCGAAATGGCGCTTGGTGATCCCTTCGGCAAAAGCTTACGGTGCCGAGGGCGCAGGTGATCTGATTGCGCCCTACACACCACTGGTGTTCGAAATCGAGTTGCTGTCGGTGGCTAACTGATCCAGGCCATCAGGCCTGGACAACATCCTCTTGGCTGTGCGCGTTATGCAGCACTTCGATCAGGCAGTCTTCGAGTTCGAAGCGCTCGTGCAACAGGCTGCCCAGCTTGCCCAGTTTCTCGGCAAAGCGCTCGGTGTCCTTGCACTCGCCCTTTTCGCAGTGGTCGTTGAAGGCGATGGCGATCTGAGTGATGTCGTTGATCCGCGGGTTGATTTCTTCGGCGAGCTTCAGCGCTTTCTCATCACCGAAGGCCTTCGCCTCGCTGACCAGTTGCTCACACACTTCGAAGTGCCACGCCGAAACGTAATCGACCAGGATCGCGCAGAAATCGCGGTTCTTGTCCTTGTCGGCAAAAGCTGGCTTGACGTCCCGCAAATTGCGGAAAGCCTGCACCAGGTCCTGGCGCTCTTTCAGCCAGCGGTCGATCAGCTTGTGAACCCCACCCCAGCGTTCCTGAGCGTTCTGACAACTATCGAGCATGGCGTTCTCATCCCTTCTGGGTAGATGCCGCTGCACCTCGCACCACGACCGTGCAGCACAAAGGTGACATCAGCAGGACGGCATCGAGCAGTTGTGTTTTCGGTATGCGTGCTGGGAGATTATTCCCGCGCGTGCTGAGCTTCAAGGTACGCAGCGGACAAAGTTCATACAAGTGTTTAATACCCTTTCTCAGCACCATTGGTCGCGCTGCAGGGTCGGCCTTGCTCTGGATCAAGCTTTGCTCAGTGTGCGGAAACGATACGCCAGCAGGCAGCTCAAGGGCAGCGCCGCCAGGAGCAGGAAGGCCAAGAGGCTCCATTCTGGCAGCGTCAGCTCGAGAAAACTCCAAGTCAGCGAGTTGCAGTCAGGACCTCCCAGCAGCAGCTGCCGTGCAGCCTCGCTCCAGGAGCGCTCCAGCACCTGCAGGAACGGCAGCGGGCAACCGTGCACCGTCTCATCACCTTGCAACCAGACATGCCGCCCGGCGAGCAAGGCCCCGCTGCCAGCGAAAGCGAGCATCGCCCGTGAGTAGCGAAGCTGCCCCGATGGCCCAGGGAAATGCAACACCGCGCAGAGGCCCGCGAGCGAATAGAGGCCAAGCAGCAGACGCTGGCTGAAGCACAGCGGGCAAGGAACCAGCCCAAGCGCGTACTCCAGATGGAAAGACGCCAGCAGCACGGCCAACGATGCAAGGCATGCAGGAACGAAATAGGTGCGCAAACGGGCCGGCAGCATGGGCAGTGAGAGTCCCAGGGTCAGTGACATGGCCTGAAACGGTAGAGGAAACGCGCGCTTTGTTTCAAGGCGCTACAGGCGTGACAAGTCGCTGAATAGCAGAGAATTTTCCAGTCGTGCAGTAGGAAAACTCCGAAGAAATGGACTGCAGAACCAGCTTACAGAAGAAGATAAGTTACCCGGCCCGTGAACCCGCGCCTTGGCGCGGGCCCATGGGTCGGTCAAGCGCGAACGCTCTCCGGCAGCGGCAAGGCCAAGAGGCGCTCGTCCAACAGACCCAAGCCTTCCTGGAACAGCTGATTGCTGCGCTCGGTTTCACCCAGGCCTGCCAATAGACGGGCCAGTTCAGCACAGGCTTCAGGGTTGCGCTCCATCCGCAGGCTGCTCTCCAGGTAATCGCGCGCCTTGCCCCAGAGGCGGTTCTGCAAGCTCAGGCGCCCCAATGTCAGCAACAAGCTTGGGTCTTGTGGATGGGCCTTGAGCCAGCCCTCGGCAGTTTGCAGCTGCCGCGCGGGGTCATCGCCACGTACCAGCCCGTAGAGGCGGGCCAGGTGGCTTTCGTATTCGCGCTTCAGAGCGTTGCGCAGCACCTGCTCAGCTTCACCCTGGGCGCCCACCTGCCGCAGTTGCTCGGCGTAGGCCAGCACCAACTGCGGCTCCTGACGCTGTGCCGAGGTCAGTTGCTGCCAGGCCCGTTCCAGTGACTGGCGCGCGCTGCCTGGATCTTCACCGCGGGTCGCTGCCAGGCTCAGGTTCTGGCCCCAGGCGCGTTGCTCCAGCGCGGCGAGTTCATCGGCGGGCAGCACCTTGCCCTTGCGCAACTCAGGCAGCAGACGGATCAGCGCCGACCAGTCGCCACGCTCGAGATACAGGCGTTGCAGCAAACGCAGCACCTGGCCGTTGTGCGGGTGGCGCTCGTGCATCGCCAGCAGGGTTTCCAGGGCGCCATCACTGTCGCCACGGTCCATCTGCAGCTGGGCATGGGTCAAGGCCACCGCCAACTCAGCCTGGGGCTGACGCTCAAGAGCGCGCTCCAGCAGGTTGTCGCTGTCTTCCGTACGCCCAAGCTCGTTGGCGGCGCGGGCAGCGCCGAGGTAGTACAGCAAAGGCTGGCGCTCGGCCTCGGCGGCTCGATGCAGGTGACGCTGCGCACTGGCCCAGCGTCCCTCGGCGAGGTCGAGTTGACCCTGTTCGACCGCCAGGCGGATACGCCGACTACGATTGCGCCGCGACCATGGGTTGACTACACCGGAAGACGTCAGCACCAGGCCAACCAGGTAACGCAGCAACCACAGCAGCGCAACGATCACGAGCAATGCTGCCAAAGCCGCCCAGAGCCCCGATTGATAGCGGAAGCTGCCGTAGGAGATCAGCACATAGCCGCTGTGCTTGGCGACAGCAATGCCCAGCGCTGCTGCGACCACGATGGCCAGCACCGCCAGCAAGTAGACGCGCTTCATGGTTTGCCCCCTTCAGCCTCGGCGGGCAGATGGCGGCGCTGGATGTAGGCCTGCACGGCAGCAAGGCTTTCACTCAGGTCAGGGGTAACGACCGAGACCGGCTGTGCGGCCAGTTCATTGAGGCTTTCGAGCATCGCCTTGCTTTGTGGGTTGTCGGCATTGAAGTTGGCCAGCAGCACGCTGCGAGCATCGTCCAGAGCCTGGTCGTACACCTTGGCCTCGCCGTTGAGCGCCGCCCATTGGGCCTGCTCGATGGTCAGGCTCAGGGCCAGGCGAAGCTGGTTGAGCGACTGCCCGGCCAGCAAGGGCCGCACATTTTCATCGGCGTTGAAGTCGATCTGGAAATACTTGGATATCTCTGCCCACCACTGCGACCAGCGACTGGCGCCATCGCCGTCGGAGGTCAAGGCGCCCAGCGCATCGGCGTTGCTATCGAATTCTGGGGACTGGGCACTGAGCTGCTGCACCAGTTCACGTTGGGCGGCAAGCTTGAGGAATAGCCCGGTGCGGTCCGGCTGCTGGGTGCTGTTGAGCGTCGCGAGGCTGCGTGCCAGTTGCTCGCGAGCCGCGAAGGCACCCGGGTCGCTCTGCTCGCGGAGGATTTCGTCGGCCCCTTCGACCAGGGCCTTGGCGCTGGTGATGTCCTGCAACGCCGACAGACGCAGGGTAGCCAGACGCAGCAGGTGCTCGGCCTCGGCCAGGCGCCATTCCTTGCGGCTCTCACCGAGCACGGTCTCCAGACGCTGACTCAGGCGCTGCTGATCACTTTGCAGCTGGGCCACCAGACGACGGCGGTCTTCCAACTCGCTGGCTGCCGGCAGGCTGGCCAGCTGCGCGCTGATCTGCTGCTCGCGCTGCTGCAATGCCTCGGCGCGCAAGGTCAGTGCCTCCAGGTGCTGTCCCTGGCCTTGCTCGCTGCCTTGCAGCTGCCGCACTTGCCAGACACCCCAGCCGCCCACTGCCACACCGGCCGCACCCAGCAGCAGAGCAAGCAGGGCCAGGCCATTACCGGAACGTTTGGTGGGTGTCGTGCTGACAGGATCCGCCGGCGCCTGTGCCGACGGTTGATCATTGTTGGACAAGACAGTTTCGCTCACGTATCCATCCTTTGCATGGGGGCGCATCGCTCTGAGCTTAGCGCCTTAAGAGGCAGGTGCAGCGCTGCGCTGCACGGCTGCCAGCAAGGCCGCGGCACTGGCGCCACGGCAATCCACAACCTGTTGAGCCCCAGCGGCCCTGGCCTGCTCGGCGACTCGGGGGCTTGGCACGAACAGCGGCAGTTGCGCGAGCTTGGCCCAGTCGGCGCCCGCCATTTGCCGCAGATGTTCAAGACCTTGCCCACTGCTGACCATCAGCCCATTGAGGCGTTCCGCTTCGATGCGACGCAGCAACGTGCCCGCCGGATACTCTGGCAGGCATCGACGATACAGTTCCAGATAATCGACACTAGCACCTTGCTCTCCAAGACGCTCGCAGAGCAGTTCGCGACCTCCCTTGCCACGAACGATCAGAACCCGCGGCGCAGACGCCTCGATGGCTTCACGCAATTCAGGGAGCGCCAACAAGGCCTCGCTGTCATCGCCCCGTGGCGGGCAAGTCACGTACGCCCCCGCCTCGCGCAGCACCTGAGCGGTCGCCTCGCCTACCGTGAACCAGCCGCGCTCCGGGAGGGGCAAGCCGACCTCCGCCAACCGTTCGAGCAGCAACCGGGCCGCCGGCTTGCTGACCACGATGATTGCCTGGTAACGGTGCAGATCGGCCAGCAACTGACGTCGACCGTCATCCAGCGCAACTGGCTCGATCGCTAGCAACGGCAGACAACTACTGGCTATTCCTGCGGCAAGCAGGCTCTGCGCCAGTGCCGCGCAGTCCTCTTCGGGCCGGGTCAGCAACAGGCGCCAGGGGCTCACGGGTGACCCGCCTCGCCGTAGACTTCCTTGAGAATTGCCTCGGCACCCTGGCCCAGCAGGTCTTCAGCCACCCGAACACCGAGCGTCTCGGCCTGGGAGCGGGGAGCACGGGCATCGGCCACCAGCAAGGTACCTCCGCTTGGCTGGCCGACCAGCCCGCGCAGCCACAACTGCTCTCCTTCGAGCACCGCGTAGCAGGCAATGGGCACCTGGCAACCGCCATTGAGTCGCTTGTTCAGGGCCCGCTCGGCCACCACGCGGTCAGCGGTGTCGACGTGGTGTAGCGGTGCCAGCAGAGCATGAATCTCGCTGTCGGCGCTGCGGCATTCGATGCCAACCGCGCCCTGGCCGCCTGCCGGCAGGCTGTCATCGACGCTGATGGTCGAGGTGATACGGTCTTCGAAGCCCAGGCGAATCAGACCCGCCGCGGCGAGGATGATCGCGTCGTACTCACCGGCGTCGAGCTTGGCCAGGCGAGTATTGACGTTGCCACGCAGGAAACGGATCTGAAGGTCAGGACGACGCGCCAGCAATTGCGCCTGACGGCGCAGACTCGAGGTGCCGACGATGCTGCCGGCCGGCAGTGCCTCCAGGCTGGCGAAGGTATTGGAAACGAAGGCATCGCGCGGGTCTTCACGCTCGCAGATGCAATAAAGGCCCAGGCCCTCGGGGAAATCCATCGGTACATCCTTCATGGAATGCACGGCGATGTCGGCCTCGTTGTCCAGCAAGGCGGTTTCCAGCTCCTTGACGAACAGGCCCTTGCCGCCGATTTTCGCCAAAGGCGCGTCGAGCAGCTTGTCGCCCCGGCTGACCATGGGCACCAGCGTAACCAGCAGACCTGGATGGGCCTGCTCCAGACGGGCTTTTACGTATTCGGCCTGCCACAGGGCCAAGGCACTTTTACGGGTGGCAATGCGGATTTCGCGAGTGGACATGGAACGCCCCGAACCAGAGAAATGCCGCCGATGATAACAGCTCCGCCGGCTTCGCTAGCAGATGCGGGTCAATCGCTCGTCTGGCGCGGCCTGTTGCGGGGCTATCGTCGGCAAGCCGGCTTGGGCGTGGTCGCAGCCGACTTGCCGACGAGACGCGCTTAGAGCGTCTGCATCATCTTGCGCACGCCAGCGACATGGCGGCGGCTGACTGTCAGGGCATCGCCTTCCAGCCCCTTGAGAAACAGCTGGAAGTGCCCTAGCGGCGTGCGTTGCAAGCGCTCGATACGCTCGCGGGCGACCAGCGCGTTGCGGTGAATGCGTACGAACCGCTCGCCGAATTCGTCCTCGAGTGCCTTGAGGGGCTCGTCGAGCAGCACCTCGCCTGCTTCATGACGCAAGGTGACGTACTTGTGGTCGGCAATGAAGTAGATGACCTGGGGTAAAGGGATCAGCTCGATGCCCTTGCGGGTTCGCGCACTGATATGGCTGCGCGGGCCGCCCCCTTCGCTGCCCGGTCGGGTAAGCGCTGCCAACTGGGCGCGGTTGGGCTTTTCGGCCTTGCGCAGCGCCTCGCGCAGCGCCTGGGGCTGAATCGGTTTGGTCACATGGCTGAGCGCGCTGCCCTTGAACGCCTCGCTACCGTATTCATCGTCGCCGGTGCTGAACACCACCGACGGCGGAGCCTCGCGCTCGCACAGGCGGGCGGCCACCTGCAAGCCGTCAAGGCCTGGCATGCCGATGTCCAGCAGGACCACGTCGGGCTTGAGGCTTTCGATCAGGGCCAAGGCCTCCTCGCCGTTGGTGGCGCTGGGCTCCAGCACGGTGTAACCCTCCAGTTCGCCAAGCAGCCGTGTTAGGCGTTCGCGGGCCTGGGGTTCGTCATCAACGATCAGGACATTCATAATTGCGCTGGATTCCTGAGTGAGTCTCGCACAGGTATAGCGTAGACAGGTATGGTTCGAGCGACACTGCGGTCACGCTCTAGACCGGTGCGATGGCCAAAGATTCACTAGGCCGGCATATTCGTTGCCAGTCCTCTGTCCAACTGTAGACGGTCCGTGGAACACTGCCGTTCAATCGTCAAATATCGCTGGCCTCCCCGCCTGCGGGTATTTTCTCGATATTTCTCTCGACCGGCGTCCTACGGCGGCCAGCCCAACCCTGTTATCATCGGCGCCACTTTTTTCGTTCACGCCTTCAATGAGTGAATCCATGAGCACCGACAAGACCAATCAGTCCTGGGGCGGCCGCTTCAGTGAGCCCGTCGACGCCTTCGTCGCCCGTTTCACCGCCTCGGTCGATTTCGACAAGCGCCTGTACCGCCACGACATCATGGGTTCGATCGCCCACGCCACCATGCTGGCGCAGGTCGGCGTCCTCACCGATGCCGAGCGCGATGCCATCGTCGATGGCCTGAAAACCATCCAGGCTGAAATCGAGGCCGGCAACTTCGACTGGCGCGTCGACCTGGAAGACGTGCACATGAACATCGAAGCTCGCCTGACCGATCGTATTGGCATCACCGGCAAGAAGCTGCACACCGGCCGTAGCCGCAACGACCAGGTCGCCACCGACATTCGTCTGTGGCTGCGCGACGAGATCGACCTGATCCTGGCCGAGATCACCCGCCTGCAGCAGGGCCTGCTGGAGCAGGCCGAGCGCGAAGCCGAAACCATCATGCCCGGCTTCACTCACCTGCAGACGGCCCAGCCCGTTACCTTCGGCCACCACCTGCTGGCCTGGTTCGAAATGCTCAGCCGCGACTACGAGCGTCTGGTCGACTGCCGCAAGCGCACCAACCGCATGCCCCTGGGCAGCGCGGCGCTGGCCGGCACCACCTACCCGATCGACCGCGAACTGACCTGCAAGCTGCTGGGCTTCGAGGCCGTGGCCGGCAACTCGCTGGACGGCGTCTCGGACCGCGACTTCGCCATTGAGTTCTGCGCCGCCGCCAGCCTGGCCATGATGCACCTGTCGCGCTTCTCCGAGGAGCTGGTGCTATGGACCAGCGCCCAGTTCCAGTTCATCGACCTGCCTGATCGTTTCTGCACCGGCAGCTCGATCATGCCGCAGAAGAAGAACCCGGACGTGCCGGAACTGGTGCGCGGCAAGAGCGGCCGTGTGTTCGGCGCCCTGACCGGCCTGCTGACCCTGATGAAAGGCCAGCCGCTGGCCTACAACAAGGACAACCAGGAAGACAAAGAGCCGCTGTTCGACGCTGCCGACACCCTGCGCGACTCGCTGCGTGCCTTCGCCGACATGATCCCGGCCATCAAGCCACGCCATGCCATCATGCGCGAGGCGGCGCTGCGCGGCTTCTCCACCGCGACCGACCTGGCGGACTACCTGGTACGCCGCGGCTTGCCTTTCCGTGATTGCCACGAAATCGTGGGCCATGCCGTGAAGTACGGCGTCGACACTGGCAAGGACCTGGCCGAGATGAGCCTGGACGAACTGCGCCAGTTCAGCGACCAGATCGAACAGGACGTGTTCGCCGTGTTGACCCTGGAAGGGTCGGTGAATGCCCGTAACCACATTGGCGGCACCGCACCTGCCCAGGTGCGTGCTGCGGTGGCGCGCGGCAAGGCCCTGCTGGCTTCGCGCTAAGGCACTCGATCGCTGGCAAGCCGGCTCCTACAGTGGATGTGCGACCTGTAGAAGCCGGCTTGCCGGCGATTGCTTTCAGCGCTTACCGCTGCGCACCATCTCCCTGAACGCCGGCATCGCCGCCTCCTTGTCCGCCACGATCCGCGCCATGTGCGGGTTCTCATTCATTTGACCCAGCAACGCCTTCGCCTGCGGGAAGTCCGCCAGGAAGTCGATGCCCAGCACCTTCTTGCCCACGGCACAAGCCAGGTCCACCGAGAAGCAGAACATCAGGTCGGCGATGGTCATCTGCTCGCCCGCGACATAGGGCGCGAAACGCCCGTTGCGCTTGAGTGTGGCGAACCCCGCCAGCAGATCGGCGCGCGCACGCTCCTTGATCAATGGCTCGACCGCCATACCGAAGAACGACTCGGCATAGCAGGTACGCGCGGGCAACTCTATATACAGCTCGATTTCCTTGAGCAGCTCACGCACCTTGGCCTGGGCAAACGCATCGGCAGGCAGCAATGGCTTACCGCCCTGCGTCTGCTCGATGTAGTCCAGGATGACGCTGGTTTCGCTCAGGAAACCGTGCTCAGTCTCCAGCACCGGCACCTTGCCACGCGGGCTGATGGCCAAGGCATTGGGCAGCTGGCCGCCGAAGAACGGCACCTCTTCGAAGGGGATTTCTTTCTCCAGCAGCGCCAGCTTGACCATGTTGTAGTAGTTGCTGACCGAAAATCCATGAAGCTTGAGCATTGGTTGACAGCCTCCAGGCCGTGTGGGGTTGGCCCGGCTTTTATAGACTGAACAGCCAGGCATGACCAGCCAAGGCGTGGCAAACTGTATGCCCCACTACAGGAGTACCGCCATGAGCGAGCCCACCGACATCGACAATGACGACGAAGAAGCGTTCGCCGAAGCGACGCTGACCCAGGCTATCGAGAACCAGATCGAAAGCGGCGAGCCGCCCGCTGCCAAGGCCACGTTCAACAAGCTGACCCTGGTGGGTTACGCGCGCGAAGACATCCTCAACCTCATGGCCCATGTGCTGGCCATTGAAATCGACAACATGCTCGATGAAGACCGTCCGTTCGACGGTGAGTGGTACGAAACAGCCTTGCGCGCGTTGCCGGAGCTTCCCCCTGAGGCGTATCAAGGCGACGACGAATAAGCCGACTACACTCCAGGATCAGGCACCGCTGCCGGTGCCGCCATCCTCGTCTGGAAGTCAGGAGTCGCCATGTCCTTCACCCCCGAACTGATCGCCGAATTGGAAGTCCTCGCCCTGTTCAACCTGGACAGCCATCAGGAAGGCATCAAGGTCCACAGCAACGCGTCGCCCGCCCTTGTCGCGGCAGCCAAGCGGCTGTTCGACAAACAACTGACCGACCAGCCTGACGGCGGCTACCTGACTAGCCTGGGGCTCGATGCCGCCCAGAGTGTCCAGCAGCTGCTGACCATCCTCAAGACTGCGCAACCGGCCTGATGGCATGGGCCCCATCAGCGGCGCGCCGCTGGTGGGGGCCCACGCGCTGGCAAAATGGCGTCAAATTTTGCGCTTTTCGACTTATCCGACTGCGATACTCAGGCTAAACTCGCCGCAGCTACCCTGGCCTGCTCTGAGCGCTGAATGAACCACCCCCACGAAATCCGCCCCGACCTGGACGAAGGCATCGACCGCAAGGTGCTGGCGAAATTGCGTGCGCGGTTCCTGCAGGTCAACGAAGGCAGGCTGCAGCGCGCCAAGGACGGGCTTTCGACGCGCCAGCAACAGGTGCTGACCCTTCTGCCGCTGTTGTTTCACGTCAACCATCCGTTGCTGCCCGGTTATGTCTCCGGCAGCACACCGGCCGGTGTCTCGGGCTTCGAGCCCGATGCAGAACTGGTCGCCGAGGGCCAACGACTGGCCCGCTCGTTCTCGTACAAGACGCGCCTGGGCAACCCGCATCGGCCGATTCATGGCCTGTTCCTGATGGGGAGCCTGGGTTCCCTGGCCCAGGCCGAACAGAGCGACATGGACCTCTGGGTGTGCCATGCACCAGGCCTGAACGACCATCAGCTCCAGGAGCTGCGGCGCAAATGCCAGTTGCTCGAAACCTGGGCCGACAGCCAGGGCGCCGAAGCGCACTTCTTCCTGATCGACCCGCAAGGTTTCGCCCAGGGCCAGCGAGACAGCCAGCTCAGCTCGGACGATTGCGGTACCACCCAGCATTTTTTGCTGCTCGATGAATTTTACCGCACCGCTATCTGGTTGGCCGGACGTACGCCGCTGTGGTGGCTCGTGCCCGTGTATGAGGAACACAACTATCGCGGCTACACCGAAACCTTGTTGTCCAAGCGATTCATTCGTAGCACCGACGCCCTGGACCTGGGCAACCTGGCGCACATTCCGCCCGGTGAGTTTGTCGGCGCCGGCCTGTGGCAGCTGTTCAAGGGGATCGACTCACCCTACAAATCCTTGCTCAAGTTACTGCTGACCGAGGTCTATGCCAGTGAACACCCGAGCGGGCGCTGCCTGAGCCTGGACTACAAGCAATCTGTCTTCGCCAATCAGCTCAACCTCGATGAACTGGACCCCTACGTGATGGTGTACCGGCGAATCGAGCGTTATCTGCTGCAACGGGGAGAAACCGCCCGCCTCGAACTGGTGCGGCGCAGCCTCTACCTGAAGGTAAACAAGAAAATCAGCACACTTGACCGCTCACGCAACAGTGGCTGGCAGCGTCGGCTATTGCAGCGCCTGACCGATGAGTGGGGTTGGGACGAACGACAACTGGCCATGCTCGACAGCCGTAGCCAGTGGAAAGTGCGCCAGGTCGCCCTCGAACGCCGCGAACTGGTTGCCGAACTCAACCACAGTTACCGCTTCCTCAGCCAGTTCGCACACAACCAGAATGCCAGCAGCCGCGCTGACCAGCGCGACCTCAACGTGCTCGGCCGACGCCTGTATGCCGCCTTCGAGCGCCGGGCGGGCAAGATCGAGGTAATCAACCCCGGCATTGCCCCGGACCTGGCCGAGGACACCCTGACGCTGGTCCAGTCGCCCAATCGCAAGGAGCCTGGCAGCCACCATTGGGGCCTGTACAACGGCAATCTCGGTGTGCACGAGTGGGAACACTTCAGCCCGATCAAGCGCTGCCGCGAATTGCTCGAACTGCTGACCTGGGCCCACCGCAACGGCGTCATCGACAGCAGCACGCGCCTGGCGCTGCACCCTGGGGTCAGCGACCTGACGGAATTCGAGCTGTTCAACCTGCTGGGCAGCCTGCAGCAGAGCCTCCCCCTGCCGTTGGGCAGTGTCAGCGAGGTGCGCCTGCTGCAACCCAGCGTTGCCGATGAAATTCTGCTGCTGGTCAACGTCGGGGTCGACCCGCTGCGCCATCACCGCGACCTGAACATCCTGATGACCACCGAGCGCACCGACTCGTTGAGCTACGCCGGGGTGCGCGAGAACCTGGTGCTGACCGTTGACCAAATCACCCTCAATAGCTGGAACGAAGTGCTGGTGCAGCGTTACGACGGCGAGCATGCGCTGCTGCGTTGCCTACGCGACTTCCTCAACACACTCGGCCAGCGCAGCCATCGACCACGGGTGCGGGTGCGCTGTTTCTGCCACAACCGCGCCCAGGCCATCAGCCAGCGGGTCGAAGAGATTTTCGACACGGTGCAACTGCTGCTCGATCAAGGCCAGAACCATCGCTACCTGCTGCAAGTAGCACAGCATACGCATGCCCTGGAGTTGCAACCCGGCCAAGTCGCCCTGGTCACGCTGGACAGCCAGGAGGCCGTGCTCGATTACCTGGGCGAGGAACGCAGCGCTTACAGCCCACTGTACCTGGACGCCAATGCCCTGCAGGATCACGATCTGCCACTGGTGCTCGAGCAAGGCCGCCCCGACTGCATCCAGGTGTTCTACCGATTGTTCGATGGCTGGGCTGACCTGTATGTGCTCGACGAGTACAACGCCCTGTGGCAGCAACGCCTGCCGCTGCAGGACGAGCGTCATCTATTGCTGCCCTTGCAGCGTTTTCTGCGTTCGGTGGTGATGCGCCGTGATGCCCGCTTACCCCTGGATTACTCAAGGCAAGTGCCGCTGCAAATCCACTATGCGCAGCTGTTGCCGTCCGGGCCTGGCAAGGCACGCGGCATCGAGCCACGACCCGCACCGAACGAAGGCCTCGATCAGCCTTGCTACGAAGTCCAGGCCATTCTTCAGGCAGGCACTGACAACGACGTGCATGTCACGCTCTATTGCGACCAGTTGGAATTTTCCGAGTTGGACCACGGCGATGAGCTGTATGCCGTGGTCGCCCGACAGATTCTCGGCCAGCGTCGTAGCGCCGGGCAGTACCGGTGCTACATCACCGACCTGGACCTCTCGGAGCTGCTCGGCGACGAACTAGGGTCGACCATTCTCTACTTGCGCTACAAGCGCCAACTGGAACAGTCGCTTAACGAGGGCCTGGCACAGTTACAGGCGGCCCTGGAGCCCTGAACGGCCGCGATGACCGTCAGAGGTCGAAGTCGCCCGCAGCTTCCGGCTGGTACTCGACTGCCAGCAGCTTCAGTTTGAGGGTCTTGCCGCCCGGCGCCGGCCAGTCGATCTGCTCACCCACCGACAGGCCCAACAGCGCACAGCCAATGGGCGCCAGGATCGAGACCTTGCCGTCAGCACCGGCATCCTTCGGGTACACCAGGGTCAGGTGGTAGTCCTTGCCGCTGGCCTCCTCGCGGCAATGCACGCGGGAGTTCATGGTCACCACGCCGGCTGGCACTTCCTCATGACCGACCACCTGCTCGGCGCGGTCCAGCTCGCCCTGGAGGGCGAGCACACCCGGGGTACTTTCGTCGAGGCTGTCGATCAGGCGCTCGAGACGCTGTACGTCCAATCGGGTGAGGATGAGGGAAGGCTTGGTGCTCATGATCCAGTCAGGCTCCTTGTGAACAGGCTGTTTTCATCGGACAGATAAAGCAAAACCCCGCCCAAGGGCGGGGTTTGTGGATGCTTTGGCGTCACCGACGCAGACCCCGACACTACCACAGACGGGCAAATACTCAACCCCGTGGGGTCAATGTGCCTGTGCCTGCTCGCGCAGCGCCTGGGCCTCGCGGCAGATCTGCCGGCGCCGTTCGTCGTCCGCCGAGCGCCATTCACGGATGTGCTCGACATGGCGGTGGCAGCCGGTACAAACCTTGTGCTCATCCAGTCGGCAAACGCTGATGCATGGCGACGGCACTGCGGGACTGACATTGCTGTACAGCGGCTTGGGCGGCCGCACCTGGGCGCTCATGTCAGATCTCGTCGAAGTCCAGCTTCTCGCCGGCCCGTTCCCAGACAATGCGCTCGAGCATCTCGCCGAGCAGCTCTTCGCTTTTCTCGCAGACCCACTTGCCGCTCTCTTCGTCATAATCGAAGTGGAACCCACCGGAACGGTCGGCCAGCCACAATTGGCGCAGCGGCTCCTGGCGGCTGAAGATCAGCTGGCTGCCGTTGTCGAACTTGATGGTCAGCACCCCTGCGGAATTCTCCATGTCCAAGTCCAGGTCGCTCTCGTCGAACAGGTCTTCCAGGGCCTGTTGGGTCGCGTCGACCAGATCATGGAAACGCGCTTCGCTCAAACTCATTGCAGGAACCTCGAAATTGGCTGCTTACAGGCAAGGCGGGCAAGATACGGGCGCTTGCCGTTGAATGCAAAGGTTTGCCGTGGCCTTCATTGGCCTCATCGCCGGCAAGCCGGCTCCTACAGTGCCTGCGCAAGGCGATTTCCGGCACCGGCAGCACACAAGGATAGCCCGCCCGACGGACCGGCTCTTGCATAGGCAATCCGCTGGTCGCTCGGTATACTCGGTCGCAATACTGCTTATTTCAAAGGATTTCACCCATGAAGCGCCTGATTTCCTCACTTGCGGCGCTGGTCGCTGTTGCCTGCCTCGTTTCGGCCTGCGGTCAGAAAGGCCCTCTGTACCTGCCTGAAGAAGGCAAGGACGGCAAAGGCAGCCACAAATCGCATCAGCACCAGCACGCTCAACCTGCGCCAATGCAAGAGCAGCAGCCAGAGCAGCCAATCGAGCCCGAGCAGACGCCAGAGCAGTAAGGAAATCAGATGAACGCTTTCAACTACCGCGACGGTGAACTGTTCGCGGAGGGCGTGGCCCTGTCGGCCATTGCCGAACGTTTCGGCACCCCTACCTACGTGTACTCGCGCGCCCATATCGAGGCTCAGTACCGCAGCTACACCGATGCCCTGCAAGGCGTCGAGCACCTGGTGTGCTTCGCGGTCAAGGCCAACTCCAACCTGGGCGTACTGAACGTCCTGGCGCGCCTGGGCGCGGGCTTCGACATCGTTTCCGGCGGTGAGCTGGAGCGTGTGCTGGCCGCGGGCGGCCGCGCCGATCGCGTGGTGTTCTCTGGCGTCGGCAAGACCCGCGAAGACATGCGCCGGGCACTGGAAGTCGGCGTGCACTGCTTCAACGTCGAATCCACCGACGAACTCGAACGCCTGCAAGTGGTGGCCGCCGAGATGGGCAAGGTCGCCCCGGTCTCGCTGCGGGTCAACCCGGACGTCGATGCCGGTACCCACCCGTACATCTCCACCGGCCTCAAAGAGAACAAGTTCGGCATCGCCATTGCCGATGCCGAAGCCATCTATGTGCGCGCCGCGCAGTTACCGAACCTGGAAGTGGTCGGCGTCGACTGCCATATCGGTTCGCAGCTGACCACCGTCGACCCGTTCCTCGATGCCCTCGACCGCCTGCTGGTGCTGGTCGACCGCCTTGCCGAGTGTGGTATCCACCTGCGCCATCTGGACCTGGGCGGCGGTGTTGGCGTGCGTTACCGTGACGAAGAGCCACCGCGGGTGGCCGACTACATCAAAGCCATCCGTGAGCGCGTGGGCGACCGCGACCTGGCATTGGTGTTCGAGCCGGGCCGCTACATCGTGGCCAACGCAGGTGTCCTGCTGACCCGCGTGGAATATCTCAAGCACACCGAACACAAGGACTTCGCCATCATCGATGCGGCGATGAACGACCTGATCCGCCCTGCCCTGTACCAGGCCTGGATGGGTGTCAGCGCGGTCAAGCCACGCGAGGGCAAAGGCCGGGCCTATGACCTGGTCGGGCCGATCTGCGAAACCGGCGACTTCCTGGCCAAGGACCGTGAGCTGAACCTGGCCGAGGGCGACCTGCTGGCCGTTCAGTCCGCGGGCGCCTATGGTTTCGTCATGAGCTCGAACTACAACACCCGTGGCCGTTGCGCGGAAATCCTGGTCGACGGCGATCAGGCTTTCGAAGTCCGCCGCCGCGAGACCATCGCCGAACTGTACGCTGGCGAAAGCCTGCTGCCGGAGTGAGCCCATGCTGCTGCGTTTTACCAAGATGCATGGGCTGGGCAACGACTTCATGGTCCTGGACCTGGTCAGCCAGCACGCCCACATCCAGCCTAAGCACGCCAAGCAATGGGGTGACCGCCATACCGGCATCGGTTTCGACCAGTTGCTGATCGTCGAGGCGCCGAACAATCCGGAAGTGGATTTCCGTTACCGCATCTTCAACGCTGACGGGTCCGAGGTCGAACAGTGTGGCAACGGCGCGCGCTGCTTCGCCCGCTTCGTGCTGGACAAGCGCCTGACTGCGAAGAAGCGCATCCGCGTCGAAACCAAAGGCGGGATAATCGAGCTGGACGTGCAGAATGATGGCCAGGTATGCGTCGACATGGGCCCGCCACGGTTCATCCCGGCCGAGATTCCCTTCATCGCCGAGCAACAGGCGCTGAGCTACTCGCTGGAGGTCGACGGCCGCGATTATTCGATTGCCGCCCTCTCCATGGGTAACCCCCATGCGGTGCTGCGTGTCGATGACGTACAAACGGCACCGGTGCATGAGCTGGGGCCGAAGATCGAAAATCATCCTCGCTTCCCACAACGGGTCAATGCCGGGTTCCTCCAGGTCATCGACCGTCATCGTGCCAACCTGCGAGTGTGGGAGCGCGGCGCGGGGGAAACCCAGGCCTGCGGCACCGGTGCTTGCGCTGCGGCGGTCGCTGCAATCAGTCAGGGGTGGATGGATTCTCCGATCACCCTCGACCTGCCTGGTGGACGCCTGAACATCGAATGGGCCGGCCCCGGCAAGCCTGTGTTGATGACCGGCCCCGCCGTGCGTGTCTACGAAGGACAGGTTCGTCTCTAAACGAGTAACCGCCATGACCGAACAGCCTAACGTTGTACCCCAGCAACCCAGCGAGCTCGATGCCGAAGCGGTGGTCACGTATTTGCGCGCCCACCCGACCTTCTTCGCCGAGCACGATGAGTTGCTGATGGAGCAGCGCATTCCGCATCAGCGTGGCGACAGCGTGTCGCTGGTAGAGCGTCAGCTCAAGCTGCTGCGCGACCGCAACATCGAGATGCGCCATCGCCTGTCGCAACTGATGGACGTGGCACGGGACAACGACCGGCTGTTCGACAAGACCCGTCGGCTGATCCTCGACTTGCTGGATGCCGCCAGCCTCGAAGAAGTGGTGATGGCCGTCGAAGACAGCCTGCGCCAGGAATTCCAGGTGCCCTTCGTGAGCCTGATCCTGTTCGGGGAAAACGTCGCCCCAGTCGGACGCTGGGTCAGCAATGCCGAGGCCCAGCAGGCCATTGGCGGGCTGCTGGGCGGTGGCAAGACCGTCAGCGGCAACCTGCGCGAACACGAACTGGCCTTTCTGTTCGGTGAGGAGCAGCGTCACGAAGTCGGCTCCAGCGCCGTGGCCGCCCTTGAATACCAGGGGCTGCATGGGGTCCTGGCAATCGGCAGCCGTGACCCGCAACACTACAAGAGCAGTGTCGGTACGCTGTTCCTCGGCTACATCGCTGAGGTGCTTGGCCGCGTGGTTCCCCGTGTCACCCAAACCCTGCGCCCGGTGCGCTGATGGAGCGCCAGCTGGAGGCTTATTGCGCGTACCTGCGCAACGAGCGCCAAGTGTCCGACCACACCCTGCTGGGCTATCGCCGCGACCTCGCCAAGGTCATCCAATACTGCAAGAACCAAGGCATCGCCAGCTGGAATGAACTGCAGATTCAGCAGCTTCGACAGCTGATCGCACGCCTGCATCACGATGGCCAATCCTCACGCAGCCTGGCGCGCTTGCTTTCAGCGGTGCGCGGACTGTATCGCTATCTGGTCCGTGAAGGCCTGTGCCTGCACGATCCCGCCAACGGCCTGGCACCGCCCAAGACCGAGCGACGCCTGCCCAAGGTACTGGACACCGACCGCGCCCTGCAGTTGCTGGAAGGAGGCGTGGACAATGACTTCATCGCCCGCCGCGACCAGGCCATTCTCGAGCTGTTCTATTCCTCTGGCCTGCGCCTGTCCGAGCTGACCAACCTCGACCTCGGACACCTCGACCTGGCCGCCGGCCTAGTGCAAGTGCTCGGCAAGGGCGGCAAGGCGCGCGTACTGCCGGTAGGCCGCAAGGCCCGTGAGGCCTTGCAGGAATGGTATCGACTGCGCGGCATCGGCAACCCTCGCGACGGCGCGGTGTTCATCACGCGTCAAGGTAACCGCCTGAGCCCACGAGCCATCCAGATGCGGGTAAAAGCCGCTGGCGAGCGCGAGCTTGGCCAACACCTGCATCCGCACATGCTTCGCCATTCTTTCGCAAGCCATGTGCTGGAGTCGTCCCAGGACCTGCGCGCGGTGCAGGAGATGCTCGGCCATGCCGACATCAGCACCACGCAGATCTACACCCACCTGGACTTCCAGCACCTGGCCGCGGTCTACGACAGCGCCCACCCTCGGGCCAAACGCAGCACAGGCACAGACTCATGAGCATCAAGCTGATCACCTTCGACCTCGACGATACTCTGTGGGACACCGCGCCGGTGATCGCCAGCGCGGAGGTGGTCCTGCGCGATTGGCTCGAAGCCAATGCCCCAATCCTCGGCGGTGTGCCTGTAGAACACCTGTTCGCCATCCGTGAGCGGCTGGTGGCGGCCGAACCAGGCCTCAAGCACCGCATCAGCGCGTTGCGTCGGCGCGTACTGTTCCATGCCCTTGAAGAAGTCGGCTACAGCGAAAAGCACGCCCAGGAGCTGGCAAACGAAGGGTTCGAAGTGTTCCTGCACGCGCGGCACCAGGTCGAGGTTTTCCCCGAGGTGCAGCCCGTGCTGGAAATCCTGCGTCACCACTACACCCTGGGAGTGGTGACCAACGGCAATGCCGACGTGAGCCGCCTGGGGCTGGCGGACTACTTCAAGTTTGCCCTGTGCGCCGAAGACCTTGGCATCGGCAAGCCGGACCCCGCACCGTTCGTGGAAGCGCTGCGCCGTGGCGAGGTTGACGCGAGCGCGGCGGTGCATATCGGTGACCACCCAGGCGATGACATTGCCGGGGCTCAGCGTGCTGGATTGCGCGCTGTGTGGTTCAACCCGCAGGGCAAGACCTGGGCCGGAGAAAACGCACCGGATGCCGAAATTCAACGACTGTCGCAGTTGCCCGACGTGATCGCGCGCTGGCGCTGACGCTCGCCCGCGCCTTCAGGCCTGACCACGGCCCACAAAAAAGCCCGCAGCGACGGCGGGCTTTTTTGCGTCAGCCACTCAGATAGGGCGGCTGCCGTACTTGTTGTCCGGCTTCTTGGGTGGATCGGCGACCACGTTGGCCTCGACCTCTTGAACCTTGCCACCACGGGCCAGGAACTCTTCCATGGCCTTGGCCAGGGCGTCACGTTCCTTCTGCTTGGCTTCCATGCTCGGCATCTCGTCTACCGAGACAGCCGACTTGGAGGATTTGCCCTTGGCAGTGGGTGCCGGGCTGCTGTCGTCATCGCCAGCATCTTCGGCGCCATCGTCAGCCGCAGCTTCGAGGCCCTCATCACCCTCGTCTTCGTCGCCTACTTCGAGGTCATCGTTTTCCAGATCGTCGTCGCTCATGTTCTACCTCATGACTTGCGAAAAGCAGGTTAGTTATAGACCAGTGCGCAGCCGTAGACCGGCTGTCACCAGTGAAAATTCAACTGGCCGTGGGTTGGCCACTGCCCTTGTGGCACCCGCTCCTGATGGGAGGCGGTACCAAACAGACCCTACTCCTGGCAGGGACTGACAAATTCTTCCGGACCCTGCTGGCCACACGCTATTGGCAAGCCTAGCAAAGGCTGGCGAAGCGTGTGGACTGCTCGTCAAACACCCTTCGGCGCGCATTCTAGCGCGCTCGCAGAAAAAGCAAAGCACCATGAATGCCCTGCATCTTGTAAGTATTCGCCCTACGTCGCGAACGTGAACGATAAACCGTTTGCACTGCTGGAAATGACGAATTTCAGGCAAAAAAATGCCCGGCGAACCGGGCAAGTTTTTCCAGCGTCGCGGTTACAGGTTGTAGCCGCGCTCGTTGTGTTGAGCCAGGTCGAGGCCGACCGACTCTTCTTCTTCGTTGACCCGCAGGCCCATCACCACGTCCAGCACCTTGAGGATGATGTAGGTGACGATAGCGGTGTAGACCACGGTGAAGATCACGCCCTTGGCCTGAATCCAGAGCTGTGCGCCGATATCGGTGACCGCGCCGAAGCCCCCCAGGGCCGGGGCTGCGAACACACCGGTCAGCAGTGCACCGATGATGCCGCCGATACCGTGCACACCGAAAGCATCCAGCGAGTCGTCGTAGCCCAGCTTGCGCTTGAGGGTGGTGGCGCAGAAGTAGCAGACCACGCCAGCGACCAGGCCGATCACCAGTGCGCCCATCGGACCAACGGTGCCGGCGGCAGGGGTGATGGCCACCAGGCCAGCCACCACACCCGAGGCGATGCCCAGGGCGCTCGGCTTACCGTGACCAATCCATTCGGCAAACATCCAGCCCAGCGCGGCAGCGGCGGTAGCGATCTGGGTAACCAGCATGGCCATGCCGGCAGTGCCGTTGGCAGCGGCGGCGGAGCCTGCGTTGAAGCCGAACCAACCGACCCACAGCATGGCAGCACCCATCAGGGTGTAGCCCAGGTTATGCGGTGCCATTGGAGTGGTTGGGTAGCCTTTGCGCTTGCCCAACACCAGGCAGGCCACCAGACCGGCGATACCGGCGTTGATGTGCACCACGGTGCCGCCCGCGAAGTCCAGCACGCCCCAGTCCCACATCAGCGCGCCGTCACCGCTCCAGACCATGTGCGCAATCGGCGCATAGACCAGGGTGAACCAGACGCCCATAAAGATCAGCATGGCGGAGAACTTCATGCGCTCGGCGAACGCACCGACGATCAGCGCCGGGGTGATGATGGCGAAGGTCATCTGGAAGGTGATGAACACTGCCTCAGGGAACAGCGCAGCGGCCGAGGTCAGGTTGCTGGGCGTGACACCGCTCAGAAACGCCTTGGAGAAGCCGCCGACGAAGGAATTGAAGTTGAGCACGCCCTTTTCCATACCTGTGGTATCGAAGGCCATGCTGTAGCCGTAGACGACCCAGAGAATGCTCATCAGGCCGGTGATGGCGAAGCACTGCATCATCACCGAGAGCACGTTCTTGGAACGCACCATGCCACCGTAGAACAGGGCCAGGCCTGGGATGGTCATGAACAGCACCAGCGCCGTCGCGGTCAGCATCCACGCGGTGTCGCCGGAGTTCAGCACTGGGGCAGCCTCCTCTGCCAGGGCGAGACCGGGCATTACGAGGGACAATAGGGCTCCTAGCCCTGCGATCTTACGCAGAGTCATTTGTTTTCTCCTGGGGCGTTGGGTTTGGTGAGGCTTTTTTTGTCGCTTTAGATCGCGTCGGTATCGGTTTCGCCGGTACGGATACGGATCGCCTGCTCCAGATTCACAACGAAGATCTTGCCGTCGCCGATCTTGCCGGTGTTGGCGGCCTTGGTGATGGCCTCGATCACTCGATCAAGGTCCTTGTCGTCGATGGCGACATCGATCTTCACCTTGGGCAGGAAGTCGACGACATACTCGGCGCCGCGATACAGCTCGGTGTGGCCTTTCTGCCGGCCGAAGCCCTTGACCTCGGTGACGGTGATGCCCTGCACGCCGATTTCCGACAGCGACTCGCGCACGTCGTCCAGCTTGAACGGCTTGATGATGGCTGTGACTAGCTTCATGAAACTCTCTCCCGATTTGGTGGACTTGCCCCAGGAAAACAAACCCGTCTCAAGTCTAAGCGCAGCGGTTGGCTTTGTAACGCGTCGTCGGCTCGTTCTTGCAACCGACTGACGTTTCGGTTGTGACGCAAGACCTTCCGGCTCCGCGTGCGCACTGCCTGGTCACAAGGAACTGCATCAGTGCATGGCTCGCAGTGGTCTTTGCAGAAACCTTGCCAGTTCCGATAAACCGCCAAAAAACAGCGTGTTGCGTAAAACAGTCGGAATTGGCCAGTCGCCAGCACTAAAAAGATGCACAATTTCAGTGCGCGCAGCCCTCGCACACTGCGCAAAAAGCGTGCAACCCAAGCAGTTCATCCCCGCCCTCTGTTGGGTCATGCTCGGCAGCGATCGACGGCGCCCTGAAGCAGCCAAACGCCCGCGTGCTACACTCCCGCTCTTTCTCGACTATTATCGGACAAGCCGAACATGCTCGCGCCAAAAGCTTTTCTCGACGCCCTGAGCGACCAGGCCTCGCGCCTGTTCAACAGCGACACTGCCCAACCCCGCGCCGAACTGGAAAGCCAGTTCAAGGTGCTGATGCAAGGCGCTTTCAGCAAGCTGGACCTGGTCAGCCGCGACGAATTCGACAGCCAGATGGTCGTTCTGGCACGCACCCGTGCTCGCCTGGAGGCCCTGGAAAAGCAGGTCGCCGAGCTGGAAGCCCGCATGGCGCCTAACGCCCAGGAATAACCCCCGGCCAGCCCTGCTGGCCTTGCTCTACACTAAGGCGCGCGTGCGCTCGCGCCTGGCGGTCGATGCCGGAGGCGGTAACTCGTTGGGGTAAAGCGTTCCGCGAAACAGCGTTGCGCCGCAGAACGTGAGCAGTGTCCTGAACACGTTGTGCGAGTTGAGTATCGCGCTGCGGATACCTTCGACTTCCGGGTCGTCCGGCTGCAGCACGGCAGCCCTGCTTACCCACTCGATGGCGGCGAAGCGGCTTTGCTTGCGTGTGCCGTGTCCCTGCATCCAGGCCAGCCCCATGTGCGCGCAGGCACGCCCGGCGATGCAGGGATCCTCGTGCTGTACCAGTTCAAGCAAGTATCCGACGGCCTCTTCGCGCTCGACAGGTTCACCGAACTGGCGCAACAAGCTTCCCAGTTGCAGCCGCGCATGGGCATCTGTCTGCGCGTGGCCCATGGCATCGAGCAACAATCGCTTGACCGACAGCATCGCACCGCGCTCACTCAGGTCCTCATCAGCCATGCGCCGACAAGCCACCTCGTAGCTAGCCCGCGGGCTGCCCAAGGCCAGCGCACGCATCAACCAGCGCTGCGCGGCCCCGGCGTCCAGATAGCATTCCGGCGTGCCCTCCAGCCCTCCCCGATGCAGATCGTGAAGGCGCATGGCAGCGTCCGACAGCCCGCATTCGGCACATTGCTCGTCGAAGAAACGCGCGGGCTCGTACAACCGGGCTGCCCATAACAGACGCGGTACTTCCTGCATGTCGAAGCCCTGCCCTTGGCATTCCGATTGCCGGTTTACAGCGGCCTCCAACCATTCGCGGGCCTGCTCAAGGGACCGGACAAAGCCCCACAGCCCGAACTGACACCCTACAGCCCGCAGCGCACAGGCTGCCGCAAACATGCGGCTCTCGCACAGATGCTCGATGGCGATGCGCAGCGACTGCCTGTCGTCCTGCATGCCGTGCTGCACGACCAGGCAGGCGAAGGTGTAGAACGACTGCGCCCCGCCGCGCTCGAAGCAGTGGTCAGGGCTCAGGTCGACACAGGCTACGAAGTCGTCCATGGCACCGGCATGGTCACGCGACGTGTGCCAGCGCCATGTACCCCGTCGTGCCAGAAGCATGGCACGCTCCCTCGGCCTGAGTTCACGCGGCCACCAGTGGTCGAAGATACATTGCCATTGGCCGGTCTCCTGAGACTGCAGGGGGCCCGATAGCCGGAAGTCGCCTTCGAACTGCAGCGCGCGGATGGCGTTACGTTGGGCGTCCCCCCAACCTTGGCAAAACGGGCCGCTGACCAAATCTTCGAGCGCCTGCAGGCTCCCACCCCAACGGGGTAGCAGGTAGGTTGCATATGCCTCGACCGCCTCGAAGCAGCCGGCAAACCAGCGCAGAGCATGGCCCAGCCAATACTGCTGCGCACTTTCGTCCCAGCGCGCAGACCGCATGGCCAGGCAGGGTGGCAGGTACTGTGGCAGGTCGACTAAAGGTGCGAAGCCAAATCGGACCAGAAACGGTGCCGCTGCCTCCTGGATCTCCACGTCAGGGTGGGCACTGGGCCTGTAGCGTGCGGGCTTGCCATGTAGAAGCTCGTTCAGCCACCCCGGTTCACGGAAATGCGCGCTCATGTGCAGCATGCAGATGGCCGCTGCCACCGGCACGTTGGACAGCGCCATGGCCCGCAGCAGGTGCACCGCGCCGATTTCGCAGACCTGCTCGGCCGCCAGCCAACGCGCTTCGCTCACTTCGTCGGTGCCATCGCCCCCCTGTACATGGCGGGCACGATCAAGGCAGTGAAAACCCATGGCCACCCGCGGGTGATAGGCATTGGGGCAGGCCTGGATCCAGGCCTTGAGGAACTGGGTGAGAGCCTTGCCACCCTGGATGCCCGAACGGGCCTGCAGGTGCCATTCGAATGCCTCCAGATAAGCAGGACACTCACCAGGGGACGCCTGCAACCAGCGCGCTTCGAGAGCGTTGAAGTAATCGTTGAGTTCAGGAAATGCATTGGCCTGCACCAGTTCGTGGATGTCCTGACGGGTGCGAGTGAGCGTTTGCACAGGGCTTTACCTTGTAAGTCCATTTAGACGAAGCTGCGTTGTCGTCCGATGACAACGTCAGTGATCGTTGAACACTAAGCCATTGGCAAGCCCTGCGCAAAATTATTGGATCCAAAAGTTGCGGATTAAAACCCCCTGACTTTCGGAGGCTCCAGGCCCACATGATGAGGCCCAGGAGGTGTCATGACGGGTCAACGCAACCCCAAAGCATTCAAGATCGAAGCGGTCAAGCAAGTAACTGAGCATAGCGAGCCCTAAGAGAGAGCCTGCTGAGCCTTGCTCATGGCGTTGCGCTACCGGGTCAAGGGATTTCATCCTGGTCGCTCAATCATTTCTCCTGCAGCACCGCCCTGCCCTTCACCGCCCGCGGCCCCCGCCAGGCCCAGAAAAGCAACCCTGGGAACGGTGCATAGACCACGAACACGATCCACAGCATCTTGCGCTCTGCGCGCCGGTCGCTGCCGATGATGTGCCAGATGGCAAAGATCTCAAGGATGATGACCAAGGCCGCGACAATGATCCAGATCGTTCCGATTTCCATAAGCACTCTCCTGCTGGCATGTATTCGATTGAGTCCCGGCCAGCTGTGAGGGTTCATTCCGATTTTCCTTCGAGCACATTGCTGTGCCTGCCGAATGCCACGACGGCACAGGCAACCTATCGTGGCCCGGCAGGTGCTCGGCCACCCTGCAAAACCTCGACGCACTCTTCTGCCGCCTCTCCTGCGCCGGCTCACTATGCTTGGCAGATGCCGCAGGATGCGGCGCCTTAAACGACAACGGAGCGTCCATGTCCCTAGCCCTCGTCCACAGTCGCGCCCAGGTGGGCGTGCAGGCACCTGCCGTCAGTGTCGAAACGCATCTGGCCAACGGCCTGCCCAATCTCACTCTGGTCGGCTTACCCGAAACCACGGTCAAGGAGAGCAAGGATCGAGTACGCAGCGCCATCGTCAATTCCGGCCTGGACTATCCCGCCAGGCGTATCACCCAGAACCTTGCCCCAGCCGATCTGCCCAAGGATGGCGGCCGTTATGACCTGGCCATCGCCTTGGGGATACTCGCCGCCAACGGCCAGGTACCGGTGCACGCCTTGAACGACATCGAGTGCCTGGGTGAGCTGGCGTTGTCCGGCAAATTACGGCCTGTGCAGGGGATACTGCCGGCCGCCCTGGCAGCGCGCGAAGCAGGTCGGGCCTTGGTGGTCCCGCAGGAAAACGCTGAAGAAGCCAGTCTGGCGGGTGGCCTGGTGGTCTACGCAGTGGGGCACCTTCTAGAGTTGGTCGCCCACCTCAACGGCCAGGTGGTGTTGCCGCCATATGCCGCCAATGGCCTGCTGCTGCAAAGTCGGCCCTACCCCGACTTGAGCGAAGTACAAGGCCAGGTCGCGGCCAAACGGGCACTGCTGCTGGCAGCCGCTGGCGCGCACAACCTGCTGTTCACCGGGCCACCCGGTACCGGCAAGACTTTGCTGGCCAGTCGCTTGCCAGGGCTGCTGCCGCCGCTGGACGAGCACGAAGCCCTGGAGGTCGCGGCTATCCAGTCGATCAGTGGGCACACGCCCCTGAAAAGCTGGCCGCAGCGTCCGTTCCGCCACCCCCATCACTCAGCATCCGGGCCTGCGCTGGTAGGCGGCGGTAGCCGGCCGCAACCCGGCGAAATCACGCTGGCGCACCATGGTGTGTTGTTTCTCGATGAGTTGCCAGAGTTCGAGCGACGGGTGCTTGAGGTTCTGCGTGAACCCTTGGAGTCCGGCGAGATCGTCATCGCCCGTGCCAAGGACAAAGTGCGCTTCCCTGCCCGTTTCCAACTGGTAGCGGCGATGAACCCCTGCCCTTGTGGCTACCTCGGCGATCCCTCAGGCCGCTGCCGCTGCAGCACAGAGCAGATCCAGCGCTACCGCAACAAACTGTCAGGCCCGTTGCTCGACCGCATCGACCTGCACCTGACTGTGGCGCGCGAAGCCACCACACTCGACAACCACCCCTGTGGCGACACCAGCGCCAAGGTCGCCCGTGTCGTGGCTGAGGCCCGCGAACGGCAGCAGCGCCGCCAGGGCTGCGCGAATGCCTTCCTCGACCTCGATGGCTTGCGCCGTCACTGCGAGCTCACTGCAGCTGACCAGGCCTGGCTGGAAAGCGCCTGCGAACGGCTGACCCTGTCGCTACGGGCTGCGCACCGCCTACTCAAGGTCGCGCGGACGCTGGCTGACCTGGACAGAACCGACTCGATAGCCAGGGCTCATTTGGCCGAAGCCCTCCAGTATCGCCCTGGCACCTGACTCATCGACGTGTGCAGATTCGCCGATGGGCGAAGTCAATGCAGGCCATAGTGGTATTTTATTTTGCGCGCTAATTAATTGAGCGCAATATTAACTCCAGACAGCAAGCAGTCGTCACCCACCTCACTGAACCTGGAGAACGATCATGACCCTCAGCAAAGCACTCACCGCCGCCACCTTCGCCTTGGTCACCAGCACCGGCGCTTTCGCCCAGTCCGTCGAAGCCACGCCCTACCATTACGGCATGGCGCTGGATATTGCCCAGGTGATCGCCGTGCAAACGCCAGCCAACGCTCAAGGCCACACCACTACCGCCACCCTGACCTACCGCGACAGCAATGGCCAAGTCCGCTCCTTGAGCTACAGCCAACCCAACACCAACCTGGCCAACCAGAATTGAGGCGACGCGCACGGACAGGCCGCTTGGGCGGCCTGGCTCGTGAACGTTCAACGCACGTTCAAGGCCAACGCAGCCTCGACCGCCTTCAGCAGTACGTCTTCATTGAACGGTTTGCCCAGGCAGGCTACCGCGCCATTGCGCTGGGAAGCTTCCAAGGCCGCATCATCCCAATGCGCCGACATGCAGATCACGGGCAGCTGCCAACCCAACCGGGCCAGCTCGCCCTGGACCTGCAAACCTGTCAGTCCAGGCATTCTCAAGTCCAGCAAGGCACACCCCGCCCCACGCGCCTGGGGCGAAGCCAGCAGCTGCGCACCCGACCCGAACAGCAAGGTGTCGAAGCCGGCCGAACGCAACAGGTTGGCCAGGCTTCTGCGCACGAAAGCATCGTCATCGACGATGCATACCGTTGCACTCATGCAACGCCCTGGTCTTCAAGGCGGGGGCCGGCATCGATGACATGGTGCATGGCGACCAGCTCGACCAGCGAGCGCGACTGCATCTTGTTCATGATGTTCTTCTTGTGAACCTTGGTCGTCACTTCACTGGTACCGATGGTCTTGGCGATCTGTTTGTGCGTCAGCCCCCCTACCACCAGCGAGAACACTTGCCGCTCGCGCTGGGTCAGGCGCCGGTACTTTTCCCGGACCTGACGCGTATCCCACCATTTGCGCCCCTGCGCCAAGGCGCGCGCACGTACTGACCCCAGCAGCGTCAGCAGCTCGTACTCATCGAACGGCTTGGTGAGAAATTCAACAGCACCCGCACGCATGGCCTGAACGGTCATAGGGATGGTGCCGTAACCGGTCATGAACACGACCGGCCAGGGAACATCGAGCCTGCGCAGCGCCTGCTGCACGTCCAGGCCGCTGGCAGCCGGCAGGTTCATGTCCAGCAACAGGCAGGCGTAGGGTGTGTCGCAGGGTTGTTCGAGCAGTTCCTCCGCCGAGGCGTACAACCGATGAGGAATATTCTCGGCACGGAACAGCCGGCCCAGGGCCGTGCGTACCGACGGGTCGTCATCGACCACCAGCACCATCACGGCTTCGATGTCGTCCTGCGGCGGCCCAGCAGTGGCTGAAAGCGGCGATCTGCCTGGCGCCAACGCAGCCACATCGCTGGACACTTGCGCCGCCAGCCGGTAACCCCTGCGGGGAACGGTCTGGATCAGGCCCCGGTCACCAAAGGCTTTGCGCAGCAGCGAAATCTGCACCTGCAGGTTGTTGTCTTCCACCACTGTGCCGGCCCAGACCTGGCTGAACAGCTCGTCCTTGCACACCACCCGGCCGTTGGCCCGGATCAGCGTCGCCAGCACCTCGAACGCACGCCCACCCAAGGGCAGCGGTTTGCCGTCCAGAAACACTTCCCGCCGCTCCAGCGACACCTGGGCATTGCCTATACGGATCATGATCTTTTCGAATCTCGCGAGTCCGGGCGGTTGCGCAGCCCCGTGCAATCTAGGCCAGCATCCACATTCATACAATTATCCCGAGGGATAGGTTGGCCTTTGGACTATACAAGCCAGCGCCGCCACCCTGGGGCCGATTACGGTCAAGATGGTTCCCGATCCTGCCAAACCGGCCAGCCAGAGCGTGCGGGGCATTCGCGCTGCGTATACTCGCGCCCTTGGATGTCGCTAGCAGGGGTGCTTTATGCTCGATGAACGCCTTGCCTACAGGCCCATCGATTATGACCAGTCGATCGACGACGGCTGGCTGGGCCGCTGCGACATCACGCCTTTGGGGCAGGAAGGCGACCTGACCTACTTCCGTCTGCGCGACAGTGCGACGGGGCAGGCCTGGGTAGCGATTCGCGCGGCCCTCGCAGCCCCTGCCGCCTGCCGGCGCCTCGAACGCAACTACCGCCTTCAGCTGGACCCGCAATGGGCTGTACTTCCCTCAGCCTTCGTCCGCTCCGCAGAAGGCCCGTTGCTGATCTATCCGGCAGGTCGCTCGATCAATGACCTTGCGGAGCTTGGCCCGATCACGCTATCGACGTTCCTCGACGTGGCGACCAACGCCGCCACGGCCTTGGCTCAGGCCCACGAGCGCAACGTGCTGCACGGTGCCCTGCAACCTCAGCATGTGTTCGTCCAGCACGACCTGGGCGTGAAGATCGGCGGCTTCCATGCCGATCCACCGGAGCTGGTCGGCGAACAGCAGACACCGGTAGGCAGTTGGGCTTACCTCGCCCCAGAGCAGGTCTGCCCCCATGGCAGCGTCAGCGACCGGCGCAGCGACATCTATGCCTTGGGCGCAATCCTCTACCAGCTGCTGCTGGGCGAACTGCCTCTGCTAGGCCGTGACATGTCGCACTGGCGCCAACTGCATGCTGGCGTGCAGCCCAGAACGGCCTGCGAAGTCGACGCCAAGGTGCCACGGGCACTTAGCCAAGTGCTGAACAAGGCGCTGGCCAAGGAACCCGATGCCCGCTACCAGAGTGCACGGGCGCTGGCGATCGACCTTGCCCATTGCCGCCGACATTACCCAGCCAAAGAGCCCCTCGATCACTTCACGCCTGGCTGCGCCGAACCGATATCACCCACCCGCGAGCGACTTCATGGACGCACGGCCGAGCTGAAAACCATCGGCCTACTGTTCAGGGCCCTGCGCCGGGACAGCAAGCCCCAAGTGCTGTTCGTCAACGGTGCCACCGGCATGGGCAAGTCCAGCCTGGTCCAAGCCGCACTGAAGACTTACGCCGAGGGGTATTGGGCATCTGGCAAGTGCACCTGCCTGGAGCAAGGCGCGCCTTATGCGCCGTGGCTGGACATACTGGGTTCGTTGGCCACGCAGCTGCTGGCCAAGAACAGCGAAGACCTGGCTTCCTTGCGACACAAGATCCTGCGTCGCCTCAAGGGACGCGGACGGCTGCTGGGCAAGCTCGCCCCTGACCTGCAATTGATCATCGGGCCCATGGCGGAATTGCCGGAAAAACCCACCCGCCTTGCGATGCAGAAAGAGCTGCGGGCGGTGGTCGAGTTTCTAGGGGTGTTCAGCCGGCCCGGCCAGCCTTTGGTGCTGTTTTTCGATGATGCGCAGTGGGCCGATAGCGCAACCCTGCACCTTTTAGCAGAACTGCTCGCGCAGCCGCCCGACAGCCTGTTGTTGATCCTCGCCCGGCGCAACGATCCAGCACCCGCCCATGCCCTACCGACTCGCCCCGAGGAAGTGCGCATCACGACCATCGAGCTACGCCCGATCTCCGTTGCGGCGGTGTCGGATCTGATCGGCGAGCGCTACCATGTGCCGCCCGAAGAGGCGATACAGGTCGCACGACTGGTGCACGCCAAGACCGCCGGCAACCCGTTTTTCATCAACCAGATCCTGCAGGTCATGGTCGAAGATGGCCTGCTCACCTTCGACACCCAGACCATGCGCTGGACGTGGTCCTTACAGGCCGTGTCGCAGCATCGCTACGCCGACAACGTCGCCGACCTGATGGTCGATCGCCTGACACGCCTGCCGGTTGCCCAACGCGATGTGCTGCGCCTTGCCAGTGCTGCAGGCGGCCGTTGCGACGAGCGCTTGCTTGAAAAGACGCTGCCTTGCGGCGTACCCCGTCTCGGTGAACGGCTAAAGGCACTGGTCGACGCGGGCTTTCTGCTGCCCAGCCAGAAAGGCCTGTGCTTCGCCCATGACCGGGTCATGCAAGCTGCCTACGAACTGACCCCAGAGTGCGAACGAGCTGCGCAACATGCACGTATCGCCAAGGCCATGCGTGAGGTTTGGCAGGACGACCTGCCCAATGCCGTGCTCGATATCGCCAACCAGGTGCAACGCGCCAGCCTGCAGGCCTTCGAAGCAGATGAATACTCAACGTTCCTGACGATGCTGGAGGACGCCGCGCTTCGGGCCCGCGATGACGCCTCATACGCGCAAGCCGCCAGCTACCTGGCAGCCGGTGAAGCCCTGCTGAGGCAAGGCTGCGAATCAGCAACGTACAGGGCCAAGGCCTTCACCTTCGCCGCCCTGGCGGCGGAGTGCGACATGCTGATGTCGCGCATGCCCGAAGCCGAAGCACACATCGCCCAATGCCGACAACGCGCCAGCACACCCCTGCTGCACGCCCGCGCCTGCCGGCTGGAGGCACGGTTGCACACTTTGCGTTCCGACTATGAAACCGCCATCGATGCAGCCCTGACAGGCCTTGGTCTGCTGGGTATCTCGCTGGCACGCGGCAACGATAGGCACATGGTCGAGAGCGAATATGCACGGATACGCGGCCTGATCGAGCAGCAAGGTCGCCACTGCCTCGAATCGCTGCCCAAGGCCGAAGCCGAGCACGCGATCGTCGCGATAGAACTGCTGGCGACGCTCTCTTCGTCGTTCTTCGTGGAGGATGACCTGTGCTGCCTGCACCTGGCCAAGATCATGGAGCTGACCCTGGCATATGGCGTGGCCCCTGGCAGCACTTATGGGCTGGCCTGGTTCGGGGTCATGAATGCCGAACGCTTCGCCGCCTATCATGATGGGCACGCCTACTGCCTGGCCGCGCTCAAGTTGATCGAGCGACAGGGGTTCGAGGCCGACCTGACCAGCGCCCTGCTCGCGCTGGACCAAGTCAGTGCCTGGACCGCCCCGATGGAGTTCGCCCGACGCACCGCACTCGAAGCCATCGATTCGGCGCGCCTGAGCGGCGACCTGGCCATGGCCTGCTATGCCTGCAACCACCTGGTGTCGGATTCGCTGTTCATGGGCCACCATCTGCAAACAGTCGCTGCCGAGGTAGAACAGGGCCTCGACACCGTGCGCCGTTACGGCTATCGGGATATCGAACGCATCCTCCTGGCGCAACAACACTTCGTTGCCAACATGAGCACTGCCGAACCTTGCCGCAGTGGCTTGACGTCAGGCACGACAGCGACCCTCACGCACGAACTCGGCACCTCCAGAACGACGCGGTTCTTCCAGGCGCTGTTCAACGGTATGTCCGCGTTCTACCTGGGCGATATACGCCAGGCGATCGTAAGCCTGGACGAAGCCGGAACACATGCCTGGGCTGCCCCGGCGCATATCAACCTGGCCGACTACCAGCTGTTTCGCGGTCTGGCGCTGGGCAGCCCAGAAGCGCCTGGCACACCCGAGATGAAACGCAAGACCTTGGGCGAACTGCGCGAGCGCTTCGCGCAATGGGCCGAGTTCAACCCCATCACGTTCCGTAACAAGCTGTTGTTGATCGAAGGCGTCATCGCCAAGCTTAACGGTGACGGCCTGGCAGCCATACGCTGCTTCGACCAGGCCCAGATCGCCGCCACTGCCGCCGGCTTCATTCACGAACAGGCGCTCGCCCACGAACAGTTGGCCGAAGTGTGCATCCCCAGCGGCCTGATCTCCGGTGCCAACCTGCACCTGCGACTTGCACGCGACTGCTTCCACATTTGGGGTGCGACAGGCAAGGTCCGCCAGTTGGAGACCTTGCACCCATTCCTGCGAACTCAACCGGTGCAGGAAACCTACCGCGCCTCCAGCCAGGCCCGGCTGGACCTGGAAGTGGGCATCGAAGCCGCGCGAGCGCTGTCCGAAGAAGTGCTGCTCGAAGGGCTGATCGAAACCCTGATGGGCCACCTGACCCAGCATTCCGGTGCCGACCATGGTGCCCTGCTGATCGTCAGCGGTGCCGAGTTCCAGATGGCAGCACTGTCCTATATCGACGACGCGGGCCTGCATGTCCGGCTGGATGACTGCCAGACGTTCAGGACCCAGGCGCCACTGTCGATCATCAATGCCACCATGCGTACCAAGAAGCCCTTGACGCTCAACGACGCAGCGAACGATTGCCCGGAAGCCTTTCGCCCGGAGCTTCAGGCCCGCGGCGCGCGATCCGTGCTGTGCCTGCCCCTGGTGATCCAGGGCGTGCTGATCGGCCTGGTCTACCTGGAAAACCGTCTGGTGCCCAACCTGTTCGGCAGCCAGCGTCTGGCCATGCTGGAAATCCTCGCCTCACAGGCGGCGGTGTCGCTGCAGACCGCCAAGTTCTATACACGCCTGGCCGAGGACAATCAGGCCCGCGCCCAGATGGAAGCCGAACTGCGTCGGTCGCGCGCCGAACTGGCCCGCAGCGCGCACCTGCAGGTGATGAACGAACTGTCGGCGTCCATTGCCCACGAAATCAGCCAACCGCTGCTGGGCATAGCCTCCAACGCCGCGGCCAGCCTTCGTTGGCTCAAGCGCGGTGAGCCTGACCTGGCCGAAGCCATCGCCGGCCTGGAAGACATCCGTGCTGACAGCGAGCGGGCCGCGAACATCGTCCAGGCGTTGCGCTCGTTGGCCAAACAGTCACCGATGCAGCGCAAGGCCATGAATCTCGATGAGCTAGTCGTTGAAGTGGTCCGCCTGACCTCCGCCGATGCCCTCAAGTGTGGGGTGCAGGTGAGTACCCAATTGCACGCGGCAGTGAGCGTCATGGCAGATCCGGTGCAGTTGCAACAATTGGTGTACAACCTGATCACCAATGCCCTGGAAGCCCTGGCGGGTTACCGCAGTGACGGCGTGCTACGCATTGTCTCGACAGTGGTGGGCGATACGGTGGAAATCTGCGTGGATGACAACGGCCCAGGCATAGCGCCAGAAGAACGGGAGCGTGTGTTCGGGGCTTTCTACACGTCCAAGTCGGGTGGATTGGGCATGGGGCTGGCGATCTGCAATTCAGTGGTGCAGGCCCACGGTGGGCGCTTGCAAGCTTTGGTGTCGGAGCTGGGGGGATGCCGGATCAGATTCAGCGTACCGATCCAGCCTCCCCTCGCGTAGCCACCGGCTAGCCGGCGACTGGTCAAGGTCAGCGGGCGCTCAGGGCCGCATAGCTGTTCATCAGGTTGCGGTAGTTGGGAATACGCTGCGACAGCAGGTTACCCAGGCCTTCGATATCGTTGCGCCAGTCACGGTGCAGCTCACAGGCCACCGAGAACCAGTTCATCATCTGCGCGCCCGCCTCGGTCATGCGTACCCAAGCCGCCTGCTGCACGGTTTCGTTGAAGGTGCCCGAGGCGTCGGTCACCACGAACACCTCGAAGCCCTCGGCCAGCGCCGACAGGGTCGGGAACGCCACGCAGACGTCAGTCACTACACCCGCGATGATCAGTTGCTTGCGGCCGGTCGCCTTGATCGCCTTGACGAAGTCTTCGTTGTCCCAGGCATTGATCTGCCCCGGACGTGCGATGTAGGGAGCATCCGGGAACATTTCCTTGAGCTCTGGCACCAGCGGGCCGTTAGGGCCTTGCTCGAAGCTGGTGGTGAGGATGGTTGGCAAGCCGAAGAACTTGGCCAGATCGCCCAGGGCCAGCACATTGTTCTTGAACTCGTTGGGGGAAAAATCCTGCACCAGCGAGATCAGGCCGGTCTGGTGGTCGACCAGCAGTACGACTGCGTCGTCTTTGTTCAGGCGCTTGTAGTCTGGTTGGCTCATGAGTGTGACTCCTTGGGTTGGGTGAACGGGGCCGGTACTGTCCCTATGTGGCTATACCGACGGATACTTTCGGCTTAAGGATGTGCGCCGAGGGGCTCGGCCTTGGCTGCCTGACGCCAGGCTTTGGGCGGTTGTCCGACCAGACGGCTGAATGCACGGGTGAAGTGGGCCTGATCGCAAAAACCGCACTCCAGGCTCACATGGGTGATCGGCGCCTCGGTGGCCAGCAGGCGCTTGGCCTTTTCCATCCGCGCCAGCAAACGCCATGCCTGGGGCGAGAGACCCGTGGTGACCTTGAAGGCGCGCGAGAAGTGACTGCGGGTGAGGTTGCACACCCCGGCAATCTCGATGATCGACAACGAGCTGCGCAGCATCAGCTCCTTGGCCTGATGCAGGCGGGCGGGGGTCAGGGCGCCGGGAGGGCAAGGGTCCGGGTGCATGGCGACTCTCCTGTTCAATGGAGAAAGTCTCGCGCCCGGAGCATGACAAAGTCCTGAGCCGAACCTTAATAGTTCTTAAACCTGCACTACTGGCCCTCCCTGCCAGACCGATAACCTAAGATGAGTTTCGTGTTCAGTAGTCGGCCCCTGAACGGGCCCGTATCAAGGCGAGAAAGGCATGCAGGAAAATCGTGCTCACCGCACCGTGGCCATGGTGTTGTTCAATGATGTGCTGTTGCTGGATGTCACCGGCCCGCTGGATGCCTTTGCCATCGCCAACCGGTTCTTACCGGAGGATCGACACTATCGCTTGATCACGGTGGCCGAAGGGCACGCCGCGATTCGCGGATCCTGTGGGTTGAAGGCCCTGGCCGATGCGCCCCTCGAAGACTTGCCCGAGGCGGTCGACCTGCTGCTGGTGCCGGGTGGACCGGGGGCCTACGATGTCGCCTTGCCCGCACTCGAGCGCTGGTTACCCCAGGCGGCGCGTAGCGCCAGACGGTTCGGTGCCATCTGCACGGGCGTCTTCCTGCTGGGGCGTGCCGGGTTGCTGGACGGTTATCGATGCACGACTCACTGGAACTACGTAGAGCGCCTGGCCCGGGCCTTTCCTGAAGCGAAAGTGGAAACCGAGCAGATCTACGTCATCGACCGCAATTTGATCACTTCCGGCGGCATCACCGCGGGTATCGACCTGGCATTGGCCGTGGTGGCGGAAGACCACGGTAAGTCGCTTGCCCTGGAGGTGGCGAAGGTGTTGCTGGTAGCCCGCCATCGCCAAGGCGGGCAGACGCCGTATGGGCCGCTGTTGGCAGCTGTACCTCGGGACGACACCCCCATCGCCCGCGCTCAGGCCTACATCGTCGACCATATCGAGCAACCCTTCACGGTGCAGAAAATGGCTGAGCGGGTGGCCATGAGCAGCCGCAACTTCGCCCGTGCTTTCCAGCGCGAAGTCGGCATCACACCCATGCAGTACCTGCAGAATGCCCGTATAGACCGGGCGCGCAAGCTGCTGGAAGAGAGCGACCTGCCATTGAAAGTCGTGGCGGCACAATGCGGATTCAGCAGCGACCGGCACATGCGCAAAGTATTTTGCGAGCGAATCGGCATGACGCCGGCGCAGTATCGGGCGCAGTTTGGCGGGCATTGATTGTCTTCCATGATGGGACAATCTGTCCCCTCGCCGCGGGATTGTCGTACCCGGCCACAGTCCGCAAAATGCGTATTCACCCTGTACCTCGCTGCCCAGGCAGCTCATGGAGTCCGAGCCTATGCCACATGAAAGCAGCCTGCTGCAAACCGCCGTCATCTTCCTGCTCGCCGCCGTTGTCGCCGTGCCCTTGGCCAAGCGCCTGCAACTGGGCGCCGTCATTGGTTACCTGCTGGCCGGCGTGGCCATCGGCCCGCAGGCGTTGGGCCTGATTCGCGACACCGAAAGCGTCGCCCACATCTCGGAACTGGGAGTCGTCCTGCTGCTGTTCATCATCGGCCTGGAACTGTCACCTCGGCGCCTTTGGCTGATGCGCAAATCGGTGTTCGGCGTTGGTACTGCACAGGTGCTGCTGACCGGCGCGGTCATCGGTGCCATTGCCTTGTATGGCTTCGACCAGTCATTGCCCGCCGCCGTGGTGCTGGGCCTGGGCCTTGCGTTGTCGTCTACCGCCCTGGGCCTGCAGAGCCTGGCCGAAAGCAAGCAACTCAATGCCCCCCATGGCCGCCTGGCGTTCGCCATCCTGCTGTTCCAGGACATTGCCGCCATCCCGTTGATTGCCTTGGTACCGCTGTTGGCCGCGAGCGGCCCTGACACCAGCCACGGCGACAGTCTGGAACATGGCCTCAAGGTTTTTGCCAGTATCGCCGTGGTGATCGTCGGTGGTCGTTACCTGCTGCGTCCGGTGTTCCGCACAGTGGCCCGTACCGGACTGCCGGAAGTGTCCACCGCCACGGCGCTGCTGGTGGTCATCGGCACCGCCTGGCTGATGGAGCAAGCCGGTATTTCCATGGCCTTGGGCGCCTTCCTTGCCGGCCTGCTGCTGGCTGACTCGGAGTACCGCCACGAGCTGGAATCGCAGATCGAACCGTTCAAAGGGCTGCTGCTGGGCTTGTTCTTCATCAGCGTGGGCATGGGCGCTAACCTGCGCCTGCTGCTGGACATGCCGCTGGTACTGCTGGGCCTGACACTGTTGCTGGTGGCAGTGAAGCTGGTGCTGTTGATTGGGGTGGGGCGTTTGGCCGGTGGCCTGAACAGCGCCAGCGCCCTGCGCCTGGGCATGGTCCTGGCGGCGGGTGGCGAGTTTGCCTTCGTGGTGTTCAAGCTCGGCAAGGACCAGGGCTTGTTCGATGCCCAGACTTACGACCTGCTGCTGATGACCATCACCCTGTCGATGGCCATCACGCCGCTGCTGATGCTCGGTTGCGCTCGGGCACTGAAACGCCCGCAGCCACCGCGTGAAGTGCCGGAGCAGTACAAGTCCATCGATGCTGGTACGCCACGCGTGGTGATTGTCGGCATGGGCCGCATGGGGCAGATCGTGTCGCGTATCCTGCGGGCCCAGAAGATCCCATTCATTGCCCTGGAAACGTCGGTGGACGCCATCGAAATGACGCGCATGTTCGAGCAGGCTCCGGTGTTCTACGGCGACCCACTGCGTCCTGAAGTGCTGCACGCGGCCAAGGTCGGCGAAGCGGAGTACTTCGTGATCACCACAGATGATCCGGAAATCACCACTCGCACGGCGGAACGCGTGAAGCGTCTGTACCCCCACCTGAAGGTGCTGGCACGCGCACGCAACCGTCAGCATGTGCACAAGCTGGTGGATGTGGGTGCCGAACCGATTCGCGAGACGTTCTACTCGAGCCTGGAAATGTCACGCCGCGCTCTGGTTGGGTTGGGCTTGAGCGAAGAGCAGGCCACTGACCGCATCGAACGATTCACCCAGCATGATGAAGAAGTGCTGGTTGCTCAGGGACAGGTGCGCGATGACCGGGCAAAAGTCATGCAGACCGCCAAGGAGGCGCGCATGGAGCTGGAGCGGTTGTTCGACTCCGATGCGGATTGAGCGCCTTTAGGCCAAAGCCAGTCGCGCCAAGGGAGGGGGCTCCCGCCGCGCGGCTTGGCAAAGGTCGTTTGCACCGTCATCTACCGCTGCATTCCCCATCGCCGCACCGTCAGCCGCTCCAGGGTGTTGAACACCAACCCTTCCACCAGCAAGCCGATCAGGATCACCACGGCCAAGCCTGCGAACACCTTGTCGGTGTAAAGCTCGTTGCGGTTCTGGAAGATGTACCAGCCTAAGCCGCCCTTGCCGCTGCTGGCGCCGAACACCAGTTCCGCCGCGATCAAGGTACGCCAGGCAAACGCCCAGCCGATCTTCAGCCCCGACAGAATCGACGGCAACGCTGCCGGCACCAGAATGTGCAACACCAGGCGCAGTCCCTTGAGGCCGTAGTTGCGCCCGGCCATGCGCAAGGTGTCCGATACCCCGAGGAACCCTGCATAGGTATTGAGCGCCAGCGCCCAAAGGACCGAGTGCACCAACACGAAGATCAAGCTGTTGTCCCCCAGACCGAACCACAGCAAGGCCAAGGGCAGCAGGGCGATGGCCGGCAATGGGTTGAACATCGAGGTGAGGGTGCCGAGCAAGTCGCGTCCGAGCTGGGTCGATACCGCCAGGCTGGTCAGCCCGAACGCCAGGACGATGCCGAGCACGTAGCCCTTGAGCAACACCACCAGCGACACGCCGACCTTGGCTGGCAGTTCACCACTGAACATGCCGTCCCAGAGCGCTGTTGCAGTTTGCAAAAAGCTCGGCAACAACAGGTCATTGCCCTGGTAGCGGGCGATGGCTTCCCACAGGGCGGCGATGGCGATCAGGATCACCGCCTTGCGCAACCCGCCCAGTTGCCAAAGGCGCTGGGCCAGTGGCAGTCGACGTTCAAGAGGCACACTGAGCAGCGGCTCCAGCTGCACCTCGTATTCCTGGCGTACAGGTGTAGTGGTCATGGCTGAGCTCCTGTCAGTAGGCGATGCGAATATCGTTGAAGCCGAGGTCGGCCGCCTGCTCGGGTGCGTCCGCCTCGTCGAACAGCAGACGATGGATACGCCGGGCGCTGGCCTGGAAATCGGCAGCCCCCAGGCTGCCAAGGTCGTACTGATGGCTGTGCACTTGCGCCCTCACCCGCCCTGGGTGCGGCGACAACAGCAGAATGCGGTTACCCACCACCAACGCCTCTTCGATGGAGTGGGTGACGAACAACAGGGTGAAACGCACCTCTTCCCAAAGCAGCAGCAGTTCTTCCTGCATCTTGCGACGGGTCAGTGCATCGAGCGCGGCGAAAGGCTCGTCCATCAGCAGGATCTTGGGCTGGGTGGCCAGTGCCCGGGCAATGGCCACCCGCGCCTTCATGCCACCCGACAGGGTATGCGGGTAGGCATCGGCGAATGCCGCCAGGCCAACCTTGTTCAAATAGTGCAGGGCGCGCTCCTGGGCCTCGGCGCGCTTGAGCTGACCAGACACCAGCAGCGGGAACATCACATTCTGCTTCACCGTCTTCCACGGCGGCAGTTGGTCGAATTCCTGGAATACCACGATGCGGTCGGGGCCGGGGCCCTTGACCGGCTGGCCCTGCAACAGGATCTGCCCTTCCTGGGGCTCGATGAAGCCGGCCACGGCCTTGAGCAAGGTGGACTTGCCGCAACCAGACGGGCCGAGCAGAACGAATCGGTCGGCGTGATCGACTTCGAAGCTGACCTGGTGGGTAGCCCGCACCACGCGCTGCGCCGTGCGGTATTCGAGACTGAGATTATTCACCTGCAGCAAGGCGGGTGCGTCGACACGGCTCAGGTTGCTGGCCGTGTGGCCTGGCAATGGGGCGGTCATGATCGATCAGCTCCCCTGCAGCGGGCGTTCATCCTGGAAGAAGTAGTCCTTCCACGACTCCGGCTTGTTCTTGATGGCACCGACGCGGTAGAGGAAATCCGCCAGCTTGTAGGTGTTCTTCGGCGTAACGGTGAATTCGTATTGCGGGTTGTCGATGAGCTTGATCAGCGCGTCACGGTCGATCTTGGCCTTGGTCACGCGGATGTAGGTATCGGCCGCGGCGGCCTTGTTCTTCTGGGCGAAGTCCGCCGCCTCGGCCAGCGCGTCGACGAAGGCCTTGTAGGTTTTGGGGTTGTCCTTGCGGAATTTCTCGGTGGCGAACAGCAAGGTCGGCGAATTTGGCCCTAGCAAGTCGTAGCTGTTGAGCACTACATGCACGTTCTTGTTGGCCAACACCTGGTCCTGGAACGGCGGGTTGGAGAAGTGTCCATTGAGTTCCGTGCCACCCGCCAACAGGGCTGCGGTGGCATCCGGGTGCGGAACGGCCAGGGTGTACTTGTCCAGGCGGTTGTATTCCTTGTCACCCCACTGCTGCGCGGCAGCGTACTGCAGGAAGCGTGACTGCACCGAAACACCCACGGCCGGCACCGCGATGCGGTCCTTCTCGGAAAGGTCGGCGATGGTCTTCACATTAGGATTGCTGCTGACCAGGTAGTACGGGAAGTTGCCTAGCGAAGCCACGGCCTTGACGTTCTGCCGGCCCTTGGTGCGGTCCCAGACAGTGAGCAGCGGGCCGACACCGGCACCTGCGATGTCAACCGAGCCAGACAGCAACGCGTCGTTGATCGCGGCGCCACCGGAAAGCTGGGCCCAGTCGACTTCGATGTCGATGCCCTGCTCCTTGCCGTGCTTCTCGATCAGGTGCTGGTCGCGCACCACATTCAACAGCAGATAGACGATGCCGAACTGCTCGGCGATGCGGATCTTGCCTTCGGCCTGGGCTACCGCGGGTGCGGCGAGGCTGCCGATGACCAGGCTTGCGCCCAGGCCGATGCTCGCCGCCAGGCGGCTGATGGATTTGCGCATGATGTGGTTCCTCAGTCGTCAGAACGGGGCATCGCCCTGGATGGTGGTGCGGTACAGCTTGCGCCGCAGGTGTGCGGGGCAGCCGGTGGCTAGGTGGATCAGCGAGCGGTTGTCCCAGAACACCAAGTCATGGGGCTGCCACTGATGGCGGTAGATGTTTTGCTCAAGCACGCTCAAGGCGTAGAGCTGCTGCAGCACGTCACGGCTTTCGTCCTCTGGCAGGCCGACGATACGGGTGGTGAACCCCTCGCTGACGAACAGTGCCTTGCGCCCGTTTTCCGGGTGCGTACGCACCACCGGATGGATGACCTCCTGTACTTGAGCCAGTTGTTCGGCGGTCAGGGTCGGACGCCAGTTGCCTTCGAACTTGGTCTCGGCGTAGCGCGCGGTATAGGAGTGTGCAGCGCTGCGCCCCTCGACCACCTTGCGCAGGGCTTCGGGCACCGCGTCCCAGGCCTTGTGCATGTCAGCGAACAACGTGTCGCCCCCTTCGCTGGGCAGCTCCTGGGCATGGAGCATCGAGCCGAGGCTGGGGAGTTCCTTGTACGAGAGGTCCGAGTGCCAGAACTTGCCAGCATCACCCAGGCCTATGTTGCGACCTTCCTCGACGATGTTGGACACGATCAGGATTTCCGGGTGGCCCGCCAACAGGAACTGCTTGAGCACATGAATCTGCAGCTCGCCGAAGCGGCGGCTGAAGACGATTTGTTGTTCGGGGCTGATCCGTTGCTCCCGGAACACCAGCACATGGTGGTCAAGGTGGGCACGGTGAATGCGCTGGAAATCTTCGGCGTTGACTGGTTTGGCCAAGTCCAGGCCGATGATCTCGGCCCCCACGGCACCGGAGAATGGACGGATTTCGAAGAATTGCGGCTGGGCGCTGTCGATGGACGACAAGGCGTTCGAGGCGGCTGACATGTTTCACTCCCACGCAGTGCGCGACTTCAGGGCGCGCGACGATCAGAAACGCACGGGGTTTTCCCGTGTGGGTTCAAGTCGTGCGGCGCGCCGATTGGTCGGCGGGTACGCAGTGGGAGCGACTATAAGGGCATAAGAAAAATAATTTAAATATCTTTAACGAATAACCATATGAAGCCGTTCATGCATCGCCCCAAGCGCTGGATGCCCATCAGCGCCACTCGCTGTAGGGCTCCAGTGAGGTGACCGGTAACGCCAGGTTGCCTCGCCAAGGTTCGAACATGTAGCGCACATAGAGCATCGCATGGCTGGGTGCGTAGTCATCGCTGTGTTGCCAGTCGAACCCACCGCCCAATGCCCAGCGGTCGCTCAATCGCCGTTCGAACGCCCCATGCAAGCGGTAGCCCAGGCCATTGCTGTCGCTGGCTTCGGTCATGGCGTCGATGTTCGACGCGATGATGTCGTAACGCGCCAGCAACTTGCGGTTCAGGCTCTCGTTCGGATAGACACGACTGCTGTCGCTGTGGGCACGGGACCAACTGACCGACCCCTCCACCAGGAACGACCAATCGTAGTTGCGCCAGGCATAGCTGACCGGTACTCCGATCGACTCATAGCGCTGCGGGCTGTAGTAACCGCCCTGGCCCAGACTGTAGCCTCCCAGGTCCTTGTCATATCGCCAGTGCATCAGGGTCAGGCCGACCCGCACGCGCTCGTCCGCCTTTTCGACCGCACGGTAGTAATAGCCGGCCATCGCGCGGGTACGCTGGTTGTCGGCAACGTTCTCACCGTACAGCCAGTGGTGCCCGAGGCTTGCCCAGACGCCATGGTCCCCACCTTGGTCCCAGCTCAGGCCAAGGGTGGCACCGTTGGCCGTAACACCGCCCCAGCGGACGTTGGTAGCCGGGTCGCGAGCACCTGCGAAAGACAGCAACGAGTTGCTCATCGGCCGGCGCGAGGCAGCCAGCGACCAACCGACCTGTCCGAGGTCGCCGTTGACGATTGCGCCGCCCAGCCAGTTATTGACCTCGTACCCTTGGGTAGTGCCCAGGTCGAAGCCCCAGCGCTCGTTCTGCCAACCAAGCGCCAAAACACCTCCATTGGCCGTTTGCGAGCCCGGGCGGCAGGTCGGCAATAGCGCCCCGCTACGGGTGACGCCGACAAACTGGCAAGTACCGAAATCAGCGGTGTTGTTGCCATTCTCGTCCAGATCGAACGAACCAGCATCCATGCCGATGCGCTCCACGCGCGCAAACGCCCTACCGTCTTCCCAGGGCGTATCGACATGCAGCAGGGTCGATTGGGTGCTCAACCTGGAAATACCAGGAGTGCCGTCGTTCTTGCGCCAACCGTAGTCATGCATCAGGGTGACGTTGGTATTGCGCTGGCGGTACAGCTCATCCACATCGCTGCGCAGGCTGCGCACCAACCAGTCGTCCGCGTCCTTGGCGCGACTGGCCAAGGTCAGGGCGCGGTCGTCGCGTGGCGATACCGCCGAGCGGCTGAGCAACTGCGCGTCGGCCATCGCTGCGGCATACAAGTCCAGCGCCCGCTGAGGGTCCTTGGCCGCGACCAGGCGGGCAGCGTCTCGGCGCAGCAATGGGTCGGGCTGGGTCTGCCGCGCGGCAATCCGGTCCAATAGCCTGGCGGCCTTGTCCTTCTCACCCAATGCGACCCAGACGGTCGCCAGGCGCCGCTGGGAGTCGATCTCCTGATCGTTCAGTTGCAGCGGCTGTGCGGCCAATGCCTGTCGCACACGCGCCAGGTCACCTTCGGCAACCCAGCTCTCCATCACGCCAAGGCGCGCTTCGGCTCGCTGCGGCTGAACGTCCAGCACACGCTGGTAATAGCCACGGGCCTTGCCATGCTCGCCCCGCTCTGCCGCCCAGTCAGCCATCAGCAGGAGGTCGTCGGGGTCACCCTCGCCGTGGGCCAGACCCGCTTCCAGAACGGCGGTCGCCTCATCGGTACGGCCCTGCTCCTGCAAGCGCTGAGCTTGCGCCAAGGTCATGCGACGACGCACGCGCTTGTCCAGCGCATGCATATCGTCGGTCCAGGCGCTTTGCGGGACAGCCTGCAGGGTATTGCGAGCCAATGCATCACGGTCGCTGGACTCAAGGTACAAGCCATGGGCATAGCGGGTAGCCGGATCCGCTGGCTGGCGCTGCAGCAACCTTGCGAACGCGGCGTCCGCCTCGCCGTCACGCCCTTGCTGGCGCAGGCTGTTGGCCAGTTGATAAACCAGCCATGGCTCATCCGGTGCGAGCTCGACAGCCTGCCCCAGCACTTGGCTGGCAGTGATCCAGTCCTGTCGCTGTAGGGCCGCGTCGCCCTGCTCGCGCAGGCGGCCAAGGACAAGGCTGCGGCGCAGGCTGGCGAACTGGGCCTGTTGCGCTGCTGGCAAGCTGTCCAGATAGGCTTCGGCCTTGGCCGTGGATTGCGCCTGATAGATACGCATCAGGCCGCGCACCGCGCTTTCATTGTCCGGCACCATTCGCCGCACTTGCAGGTACTGCCGCTCGGCACCGGCCAGATCGCCTTCGGCAAATGCCACATCGGCCAGACCAAGCAAGGCGAACTCGTCTTCAGGACGTTGCTGACGCGCCTGTTGGTAAAGTGCACGAGCACCGCGCAGGTCTTGCTTCTCGAGCAAGCTGTCTGCCTTCTGCAGCTGGCCCCAGTACTGACTGGACGCTTCAAGGTCTTTCCACTTGCTCATCAGGCGAGTGTTCTGCTCGATGGACGCCGCCTGGCGGAATGACGTGTTCGCCTCCGCATAGCGACGCTGGCGCATCAATGCGACGCCCAGCGCCCCGTGCAGGCTTGCATCGTCCGCATAACGACGCAGCGCCAGGCGCAGTTGTGCCTCGGCTTGAACGTTCTGCTCCTGGTCGAGCAACGCTTTGCCCCGCTGGCCGGCCTGCCAGGCAGGGTCAGCCACGAGGGTGCGCTGCTGCTTGAGGTTTTCGCCGGCCAGTGGCAACAGCGGCGAAGCGGGATAGCGCTGGGCGAAAGCCTGCCAGCCCGCGACACTGTTGGCGCTCACAGGTTGTTCGGACAGATAGTCGAATTCGCGCTGCGCGGCAGCGTCGCGTGCCGCTGGGTCGCGGGACAGCTGTTCGAGCACCGCCAGCGCTTCGTGGTTGCGCCCTTCACTGAACAACCAGCTGGCCAGGGTTTGCCGTAGACCGGCGTTGCCCGGGTACTGTCGATCCAGCTGCTGCAACTGCTCGATCGCGTCCGGCCGCTGACCGGCGAGGTTTCCTCGCACGCGCCAATAATCCAGGGCCAACTCCAGACTAGGGGGCTCGCCCGCGAACAACTGGTCATAGGCAACCAGTGCCTCGTCATAGCGCCCTGTCACGGCCATGAGGCGGGCTTGCTGAAGGCGTTGCACCTGCTCCGGCTGCTGCAGTTGCAGCAAACGCCTGGCCTGGCGCTCCTGGGGGCTGCCGGGAGCGACTTGGCTTATGCTTTCGCGCAGTTGCTCTGCTTCCTGCGGCTTTTGCTCACGCAGCGCCAGGCTCAGCGCGGCGAGCAACGCGTCGGGGTTTCGTGGCTCCAACAACCGCAACCTGGCCAGGGCGTTATGAACCAGATCGTCACGGTGCAACGCCTCGCCGATTCGCACCTGCTCAAGCAGCCATTGGCGCTGCCCGTCGCTGTCCTTCGGTTGAGCGGCCACGGCACAGGACAACGCGCTCAGCGTCAGCACGCCGATCATTCGGAACATGGTGCACTCCAGGCAGGCAGCAAACGACCTTCTTTGTCGAAGCGATAGCGGGCTTCGTCCCAGCCTTGGCCGAACAAGGCGAGGACCTGGTTGTAATACGCTTGCGGCTCGGCCGGTGACTCATGCAGCCGTTTGCGCTGGGCTTCGAGGGCCACCTGGCCATCCGGAATGCTGGCCAGCAGTGGCAGCAAGGCCGCTGAAAAGCCAATCGGGCCATGGCCACTTTCCTGACCGCTGCGGGCATCGATGCTTTCCGGCGGAAGGCCGCTGCGCAGGGTCAACGCAGCCATCGGTGCGAAATGGCGCAGCATCTCGTCGCGCTGCGCCGCCCCCTCGGCCAGCATGCCGAGCCACAGGTAGACGCGAATGGCGTCATAGTCACCGCCACTTCCATGCTCAGGGTCGGGGCGGATAGCGGCCGCTGGAGTCCACAACAGCCAGTCCGGTGCGAACCCTTTGGGCGAAGCCTGCAACCAGACTCGGCGAACGTTACTGGCCATCTCGCCCCACAACGGGTCGACCAGGGCGAAGCGGTCGAACAGTTGCGGTGGCAGGTAGCTGGGGTTCAACCGCCAGCCCTTGTCGCTCTCGAAACCGTAGTCCGCGGGTAGCAACATGACGCCCAGGCCGGGAAGCTTGCGGACGCTCTGTGCCGCAATACGCCAGAGCATGCTCTGGCCCAATTGGCCATAGCCGGGTTCGCTCCAGAGCCTCCCTGCTTCGAGCAGGCTGTAGGCGATCCACAGGTCGGCATCGCTGGCATTGTTGCTGTCCAGCACCTGCCACTGGTTTTGCGGGCTACGCCCCCAAAGCCAGGCTGGCAGATGCCTTGCGAGGTTCCCTTCGGCAAGGTTGTTGCTGGTCCAGCGCAGCACGTTGGCGAAGGCTTGGCGATCATTGCCCACCAGGGCAAAGAACAACGCGTAGCTCTGCCCTTCGGACGTCGAGACCAAGCGTTTGTCACTGCGGTCGAGCACCCGGCCATCTTCGCTGACCAACTCGGTCTTGAAACGCTCCCAGGCCGGCCACGGACAAGCCGTCGAGGCCGCCGCGACAGTGGGCAAGCACATCACCAGCAATGCTCCCAGCAGCCGACGCATGTTCAGTCAGCCTCACCCAGGCGACGACGCCCGGCCCAACGCAGCGCACGCCACAGAAGGAAGGCGAACAACAGCACGCTGACGGTAGCGATCACTGCGATCAGCATCGGGTAGTCGGACAGGTGGAACCACAGCAACAGCCACCATGGCAGCTCACCGACGAAGTAATGCTCACCGACAAACTGGCTGCTGACGCCGCTGGTGCGCACCAACGCGACAGAACCGGCCACGGCTTCCAGCTTGCCGGAGTCCGCCAGCACGTCGCGCAACAAGGCGTAATCGGCGTCGGAACGGGCCAGCAGCGCCACGACACTGCGTTGCTCATGGAACGGCGACTTCAAACCGGTGATTGCAGCGAGGGGCGCCTGCGCGCTGACTTCGACGCGGCTATTGGGCACAACCGGCGCGTTATCGAAGCGCTGGCTGCCCGGTACATCCAGGGTACGCCCCTGCACCATCCAGTCTCGCTGGGCATTGAGCAACAGCCCGAGGTTGGGGACGTCGTGCAGGCTCTCGGGCAGTGTGCCGATGAGCAGCAGGTCGGCGTCGGCATCCGCGACGTTTCTCCAGTTGTCACTCAGGCGGACGTTCAGCGCGGGGTAACCGATCTGCCCAGCCAGGCTGCCGACGACGTCGAGCAAGGTACCGACCTGCATCGGTGTGGGCGTGCTCGGTACGACGATCACGGTTTCGGAAAGGTCGGCCATGCGGCTGTAAGGGAAACCGCTGCGGGCGAAGGCGCGCAGGTCTGGCATGGCCATGTAGTGGTGGTAACCGGACAGGTCGATGGTCGAGTTCTCATCGATCGCTGCTCGCACATCAACGGGCAGTGAGGTCTGGCAATGGTCACGCTGGGCGCTGCCCAGGGTGCTGGCGAAGCTGAAGTCGAAGCGCAAGCGGTTACGCGCACCAATTTTCAGGGCGGGCACCAACGATTGCTCGGTCAATGCAGTACTGTCAGTGGACAGCACGCTCAAGCGCATTTCTTCGAGCGTACTGCTGCGACGATCGTTACCCACCAACGGCATGCTGGTGATGTACTGGTCGTTGACGCTGATGCTCAGGCGCGACTCGTCGGTAACGGCCGGCGGTGTGTAGCGGTACAGGGTCTGCAACGGAATACCCTGGTTGCGCCAGACGAACAGGTCCGGTGGCAGGTTCACGTCAAGGGTAATCGGCCGTGGCTGTAAGCCGCTGACCTGCAACTGTTCCGGATAATCGAGCAGCTCGGAGAAACGCACCGGCCGGTCGGTGCGCGTCCAGTTCGGCGCGTCGTATGGCTTGCGCGGCTCAAGGGCGGCCATCTGCTCGACCTTGACCCGAGACCCGCGGAACAATTCGGTGCCCACCGCCAGCGCCGAGGCGGCCTTGACCAAGTCGTCGTCGTTGCGCCCAAGCACTAGCAGCAGTTTGCTCCAGCGATCGGTCGGATGGTCGATCAGTTGCACCACTGGACCATCTACCGGCGGAAATTTCTCCAGGTCGGCGAGGAACGCCGGGCGCCGTTCGTTACTGGCGAACACGATGGCCGGCTTGGGCTTGTCGCCGCTGGCAGGCAGGCTGTCGAACGATACCGGGAAGGTCGCCTTGCGCCAGCCGGCCTTGCTGCCGAAGTATGACGACAGGATCGCTGCCGCTCGCTGCTCACCCAGCGTCGGCGAATCGGCGAACACCACCGGAAGCTCGACCTTGCTAGTGTCGCGCGCGTCGAAGAACGGCAGCGGGAAGTAAGCGAGGTCGTTTTCCACAGCCAGCGCCTGCTCGCGCAGCTGCACCTGGCTCTTGCGGTTGAGGTTCAACCACAGGCCGCTGTGTGCCGGGTCTTCACAGATGTCGGTGTAATGCCCGACGAACTCCAGGCGAACGCGGTTGAAGTCGGTCACCAGCTTCGGGTCCAGAGGCAGTTGACGCCGCACACGCTGGCCGAGCTGATCCTTCTCTACCGGAACCACGCCCATCAACTCGTCGTTGAGGTAGACGCGCAGGTGGGAAAGGTTCGGCAACAGCGCTGGCGAAGGGGTGTAGTCCAGTTGCAGGACCGCCTCGGTGGCCAGGCGATCCCGACGCACACCGAACTCGATGTTTTCGCTGTTGCGCACACCCAGCAACAGGCTGTCGGAGGCTTGGCCGAGTTGCTCGAACGTCTTGATCACCGGCCAGTTGGGGACCGTTGGCTCGGCCGGCATAACGAGAGGGGCTACGGAGGCGACAGCTGCGTTCTGGAACAGGGAGGCGAGCAGCGCCAGCGCCAGGCCCCAAGTGCGCGCGGGGTAACGAGTCATCATGCGTCTCGGTCAACAAGATTCGTGGATGGAAGGGGTTGTGGTGTGCGTGGCATGTAGCTGGCCAGCCAACGCGCCAGTTCACGCACTGGTTGCAGACGCTCGCTGAGCCAGCCCGGGGCGTGTTCGACCAGCCGTAGGTAGCCTATGCCACCCAGCTTGAGCACCTCGCCGAGGCTGCGCAGCGGGCGATCGACTTCATGCTTGTCCTGCCAGCCCAGCCAGGCGTCGGCACGGGCAAAGGTGCAGTGCACCAGGTCGATACGTTGTTGCAGGCTCAGGCCGTCGAAGGTCAGGCCCAGGTGACGGCCGACGATTCGGGTGACCCGGGCATTGAACGCAAACTCGCGCTGGCCCCGGGTCAACAGCAAGCGTACACGCGCTCCTGGGGCTGGCGTCACACCGTCGCCCAGTTGCAGGCCGATGCCGCCATCGGAGTAGTCGACCAATGTGCAGGGGAAGCCGTGGCCACTTTCGAGCAGCAGCGCAGCCGGCAAGTGCATCTGTACACGGTGGGCCCGACGTACCTGACGCACTTCGGCAGCCACCGCGCAGGCGGCGCCGAGGATCAGCAGGTTGTAGATCACCCACAGCGAACTGACGATCACGGTGCCGATTTCCGCAGCAGGGCCTGTGATCAAGCGCCAGACGGCGAACCCGAGACCAACGACATTGAGCGCCGCCAGGACCAAGTACGGTTGGGCAATGCGCCAGTCGAACTGCTCCTGCTCCATCAACCCGCCCTTGGCCGTGACATTGAACTTGCCCTTCTTCGGCGCAAACAATGCAACGGTGGTGGGGCGTGCGATGTACCAGGCCAGCACCGTCTCGTAGACCTCGCCCCAGAAGGTCTGACGATATTTACCCTGCATGCGCGAGTTGGTGAGGCTGGCATGAATCATGTGCGGCAGCACGTAGAGCAGGATCATCACGGCAGGCGCATAGATGATGTAGGCATGCAGCAGCAGAAACGCCAAGGGCGCCGTGAGGAAGATCAACCGAGGCAGGCCCGCAAGGAAGTGCAGCATGGCGTTGGCGTAGCACACCCTCTGGAACAGGCTCAAGCCACGGCCGAACAATGGGTTGTCGGTACGGAATATCTGCACCATGCCACGCGCCCAGCGAATGCGCTGGCCGATGTGCGCCGACAGGCTTTCGGTGGCAAGCCCGGCGGCCTGGGGAATGCTCAGGTAGGCCGAGGTCCAGCCCTGGCGGTGCATGCGCAAGGCCGTATGGGCATCTTCGGTGACCGTTTCGACGGCGAAACCACCAATGCTTTCCAGCGCGGTGCGGCGCAGGACGGCACAGGAGCCGCAGAAGAAGGCGGCGTTCCACATGTCGTTGCCGTCCTGGATCAGCCCATAGAACAACTCGCCTTCGTTTGGCCGCCGGCGGAAAGAGCCCAGGTTGCGCTCGAATGGATCGGGCGAGAAGAAGTGATGCGGTGTCTGTACCAGCGCCAGCTTGGGATCCTTGAGGAACCAGCCAACGGTCATCTGCAGGAAGGAGCGCACCGGCACATGGTCGCAGTCGAAAATGGCAATCAGCTCGCTCTCGGTCACACCAAGGGCATGGTTGAGGTTGCCAGCTTTCGCGTGCTTGTTGTCGGGGCGCACGATGTAGCCCACACCCACTTCGTCGGCGAAGGCACGGAACGCGTCGCGCCGGCCATCGTCGAGGATATAGATGCGCAGGCGATCACGTGGCCAGTCCAGGCCGAGTGCGGCGAGCACGGTGGTGCGTACCACCGACAGATCCTCGTTGTAAGTGGGGATCATCAGGTCGACGGTGGGCCAGTGTCCGGGGTTCTGCGGAAGGCTTGCGGGTTTGCGCTGCAGCGGCCAGCACGTCTGGATATAACCCAGGATCAAGACGAACCACGAGTAGGTCTCCGCTGCCAGCAGAATCACACCGCAGACCAGGTCGAGCGTGTCGTTCCAGTTCAGTGTCGAGGTGTAACGCCACCACAGGTAGCGGCACGAGATGATCGTCGACAACACGATGAGCATTAGCGTCGGGAATCGGCCTGGCATGTAGCGCACCAGCATGGCGATGCCCCACAGCAGGAAAATGAACACCAACTGCGCCATATACCCGAAGGGCTCCGTCACGCACAGCAGGGCCAGCGCCACGGCGCACAGGGTAAGAACGGTATAGAACAGGCGCCTGCCGAAAACGCTCAAGCGGCGCAAGCGCTGGGCCGCATCGTGCTGCAAGGCACTGTCTCGAAAGCGCGCGGGGACCTGCATCATGGTTTCGGCCAATCGGGCGCGGTAACGGCGTATACCCTGCCACACGCTACGCAGGCGACTCGCCACGGCGGTCAAACCACGCGCCAATCGGCCTGGATTGCGAGGTGAGGGTACGCGTCTGAGCAGTAACCACAGGCACTGGATCAACAGGCGCAGCGGGTCGCCCAACGTGGGCCGTTTGCCGACGAACTGCGGAAACAGTCGCTGACGCTCAGCCAGCAACGCTTGCCAGGCAGGCGACTCAAGGCGCAGGAACAGATATGCCAGCCATACGCCCAGGGTGAACAGCAGTGCGACGGGGCGATGAGCGCCCCGAGCGGTGAAGTAGTCGTAGGCCGAAAGAGGCGTCAGATTCACGCTTGCCGCCTCGCCAGGCAACGCACCGCCAGGCTCTGCACATCACGGGATGCCAGGCTCTGCGGTGCATAGTGGCCCACCGGCGCCTTGCAGGCGAAGGCTTCGACGAAAGCTTCGTCCCGGTGCACCAACTGCATCGGCAAACGGTTGCGGAACAGGTCACGCCAAACCATCAATACATCGCTCTGCAGGCTGCTCGCGGGGTCGAAGCGATTGACCATGAGCAGGTCGTAGCGCTCGACCTGCTGGCGACCGAGCAGGACGTGGCTTGCCATCTCGGCCTCGGCCACCAAGATTCGCATGTCCGTCTCGAAACCACGGGTGGTCTCGGCACTGACAGGATGGGGAAGGTCGAACAACAGCCAGTCGAAATGCTTGCTCAGCACGGCCTGTCGCAGACGCCAACGCTCAGCCGTGTCGTAACCCTCGAGGCCCCTGAGCTGGCTGTGGCCAACGTCGCCAAAGGGGATCAGGCACAGTCTATCGAGCACTTCGTACAGAGGCTCTTCGACGGGCCGCCCTTGCAGTTCGGCAAGTGCCCAACCGTCTTGCTGGTCCAGTGGCAGGTTGAAATGCAGGCCCAGCAGATTATCCGGGCTCAGATCGACCAACAGCACGCGCTCGCCCAATTCGCGCAGGGCATAACCCAGCGCTGCAAGCACAGCACTGCGGCCGAGGCCACCACGCAAACCGTGCATCGCCAGGCTGATCATGGCACGACTGCCTCAGGCTGCACTGTACGATCGCGATCATGCCGGGCCTGCTCCTGGCGAGCCCGGCAGCTTTCACCCAGCAATGGCCAGCGCTGCAATGCCTGCTGCACACCCACCATCATGGAGATGTCCTGGTAACTCAGGGTAGACATGTCCAGAAACTGACGAAGCTGAGCGATGTCGTCACTGCGATCGGATGGGTCAGCTTTACCAGCCATCACGGGCTCTCCTTGGGAATGGGCTGCCAATCCGGCTGGCCTTGCAAGCGCATGTAGGTATGGCCCTGGAAGTTCAGGACCTGGGCACCGGAGGTTTCCGAAACAAGCTCGGTGGTCGGCAGGTCTGTCAGCAAGCTTGGCAAGTCCAGGGTTTGGCCAGCCCCGAGGCCTGCGTACACGCGCGACACCAGCTCGGACAAGGCCAGGAAGCTGGTCGGCGAACTGACCTTGAGCGGCTCGCTACGAGCAGGCTGGCCCATGCCGATGAACTTGAGGCCGACCGGTACGTGGGTGATCGATGGCGTTGGAATCTCACGCATACCGGACAACTGCATGCGGTCGCCGTGCAAGGCGGCGCCGTGTTCCGGGACGATGGCCACCACCACCCGACGGCCGCTGCCTTCGAGCTCATCGAAGAACTTGCCAAGGTCCGAGAACAGGCGATTGGCCCGCGTGGCATAGTCAGCCGGGCGTGTACCGCCGTCGGCCGTCACCATGCGGTTGCCGTCATGCAGGCTGATGGTGTTGTAGAACAGCGAGACATGCTGCTCTCCCGAGGCCTTGCGCTTGCCCCACCATCCGCTCAGGACATCCAGGTCGCCAGCGATCGGCGAGCCGTCGAAGCTGACCAGCGCCCTTGGAAAATCGCCGGTGCTGAAACCAGGTTGGGGCATGTGCTGGCTAGTGATGTCGCCAATGAAATTGTCGAAACGGCCGCTGTGGTTGAGCAAGGTCTGGCTCTGGAAGCCCAGCCTGGAGAGGTTCTGGAACAACAGACACTGGTCGGGAGCCGGCTGGTACAGGCCGGCATGGGACGACTGCCCGCAACTGGCCCTGAGCACACGAATGGCGGCGGGGCCGCTGTAGGAAGTGGCCGAGTTGAATTGATCGAAGATCACGTCCATCCGGGAGAACAACGGGTTGTCATGCAGGCCGACGGCCGAGAGGTCGTCCCACGCCAACGAGCAGACGTTGATCACCAGTAAGTCGAACGGCTGCTCATCCTCTTTCACAGCGGGGAATGAGGTCACCCGCTGGCGCTCGCTGGCAAAGAAGCGGTCGAGCCAGGCATTGAGGGTCGCATTGTCAGCCACCGCCGCCGTGGGCGCACTGGCAGCCGCCGTGGTGGTTCGCGCAAGGGTCGGTGAGCTGCTCACGACGTTCAGCGATGGCAGGCCGCCGACGGCCAGCCACGCGAGCCCGACCAGGCTCAGGGTGCTCAGGCGCAACCAGTGGCGCAGGAACAGGTAGCCCACCAACAGCAATACCAGTGCACCGATCAGGTTCCAATTGATGAACCTTGCCATCAGCTCCAGCAGGTAGCTCCAGGAAAAGTCGAGTACCCCCGGTTGCTCCAGCAGACGGCGGAACGGCGGCAGCCAAGTGTCGTGATAAAACAACGCTGCACCCAGCGGGATCGCGACGACCTGCCGACCGATTCGCAGCCACTTTCCCGGCAACGGTACCAACAGCAGTGCCGCGAACAGCAGGTTCGGCAATGCCTGGAAGTCGAGCATGCCAAGCGCGACCAACAGGAACTTGGCCAGGAAATACAGGTTCCAGGCACCCAGGCCGCGCCAGCCTGCGGGTACCGATGCGGTGAGTGTCGAACTAGTCATGTTCAGGATCCTGGCGCACGACTCGGCGGCGCACACCGACCGGTCGCAAGTGGCGGGGGCGCAAATGACGGCGCAGCCAGCCCAGCGCCAGGGTGCGAACACGCATCACGAACAGAACCAGCAGCAGGGTCATCAGTGCGCTGAGGCCAATGACCTGCAGCAATTGCGCAAAATTCATACTGCCCCCCACTGACGCAGGGCGATCTGACGAGGCGCCAGGGCCGCCCTTTTCTGCGCCGATGGCAAGGCGACCGATTCGGCCAGCGGAGGCTTCGGCATGGTTTCGTCGAGAAATGCCGGGGTGGCCAGGTTGTCCAGACCCACCAACACATCCTGACTGATGAAGAGCTCTTTCCACGACAGCTGGAAGATATGATCCAGCGCCTGTTCAACACCTTCCGAGCGGCATGCGAACAGGAACAGGAACAGCACATCGCCCACGACACAGGCTATGTCGCCATCGCGGCGGAACACCGTGCGCGAACACGCCTGCAAGGGACTCAAGCCGGGCGCTGGGCGCAGCACCAACAACTGGTGGACGATTTCACCATTGCTCACGCCATGCCACATCTGTTGCACCGCCTCGGCGAAGGTACGGGGCGCAACCAAACCACACACGGGGAGCGGGCGGAGGCGCGCAAGCAAGGCATCGAAATCGGTTGGCAAGCTGCGGCGCCAGACATAGCCCTGGATGCTGTCGACCATGGTGAGGAAGCGCGAAAGGCTGGCACCGAACGGCACGATCTGCGTGGCGCCACAGGCCAGCAGCAACTGTTCGTCCTGATAGCGCAGTGTGGGGGCCATCTCGCGCACGACCAGTTTCAGGGCATTACCACGCAACTGGCGCAGGGTATGCAGCTGACGGGCCAGGACATCGAGACGCTGCCCAGCGTCCATGGCGAAGATCACGGTGGCCGAGATGGCGCGACTGGCTTTGGCGCCAAGCTCGCTGATACTGTCGAACACTTCCCAATGCTCAGAGAACGCGGGCGCACCTTCCAGCACCTCGCGCTGGGCCAGGCAGAGTATTTCATCGCCGCCGGTATCAGGCAGCGATTGCAGGGTACCGGCAACCGCGAAGCCCCCTTCCTGGCGCGCCAGCTCGACGTCCTGCGTACCCGTCACGCCGAGCATGTTGCTCCAGAAATGCTGCAGGTACCGCACGCCGCCTTTGCCACGGTAAACCTGTGCCAGCCCGTCGATAGCCTGGTTGAACGCGCGAAGCCGTTCCACCAGCCAGACGCTTTGCCCCGTGCTGACGACCAGCAGCAATGCGCCATCCTTGAGGGCAGCCTGGCGTAGCGCATGGCACCAGCGCTCGACCTTGCTACCCTCCCACACGTCGGTGGGTACCAGGGCCAGGATAACGCGTCCGGGGATATCGATACGGGGCAGGTCATCGAGCAGGCGCAAGGTAGCCTGGCCTTCGGCCTCGTACAGTGCCAGCTCCGCTGGACCGCGAGCCGCATCCAGCCCATCCAGTACCTCACGCACACCACGCCCGTCACCGATCAGAGCCGCCCGACCCTGATCGGACATGCCCTCGATGACTTGCCGGCATAGTGTGGTGGCGTCTTCTGCGGTGTCACAGGCCAACCAATACAGGCCTTGCTCATGAAACTGACTATGCTCGGCACCTAATCCGGGAATAGCCAACAACGGAATGCTTTTCGTCAAAACTCTGACTCTGAATTCTAGATGAAGCTATTTCGAGGGTTAGAGCCGCACACGAGCAACTGCGGCTTAATGACGAAAAGGAGGCGTCAAAAAAACGACATATGCGAAGGCAGGCTTGGTTTAGGACGTCAATTCTACAGCACTTCGGAAAAGTAGTGTCAACATGATATGTAACGACGCGGGCGCACACGTTTGCCGAACGATTTGTGTGACCAAGGTCAAATTTCGCCGGTAACCCCAGATCTCGCCAGCCGCCCGCAAACGCATTCCGCCGACGCTTGCAAAGCGCCTAACGCTCCCGCAGCGCCTCGGTCTGCGCCTTGATGATCGGCTTGAGCAGGTAACTCATGATGGTTTTCTTGCCGGTCTTGATATCGACCGTGGCTACCATGCCAGGGATGATCAACAGCGGATTATCGTCGCTGCCGAGGTGACTGCGCTCGGTGCGCAGACGAATGGGATAGTAAGTGGTCTTCTTGTCCTCATCGAGGATGGTATCGGCGCCTATTTGTTCGAGCTTGGCTTCCAGGCCGCCATAGATGGTGAAGTCATAGGCCGTGAACTTGACCATGGCTTCCTGGCCCGGGTGCAGGAAGGCGATGTCCTTGGGCAAAATCTTGGCCTCGATGACCAGGGAGTCGTCCAGCGGCACCACTTCCATGATGTCGCTGCCCGGCTGGATCACGCCGCCGATCGTATTGACCAGCAACTGCTTGACGATGCCACGCACCGGCGAGGTGACCACGGTGCGGTTGACTCGATCGTCGAGCGCCTTGGTGGTAGCGGTGGCTTTGTTCAGTTCGGTCCGGGCTTCATTGAGTTGGGTCAGGGCATCACTGCGGAACTTGCCGCGCGTTTCCTCGATCTTGCTCTGGATCTCCTTCACCGCCGCCTCGGCGCGGGGAATGGCAAGGGCCGTAGCATCGACCTCGCCGCGGGTTTCTACCTCCGAACGACGCAGGCGCAGGATCTCGACCTGGGAGATCGCGCCTTTGGCCACCAGTGGCTCGGACATGCTGATTTCCTGACGCAGCAGCTGCAGGCTTCTGGCGTACTGGTCGTGCTTGGACTGGAACTCGCGCAGCTCTTGCTGGCGCTGCACCAACTGTTGCTGCAAGCCCCCCACCTCATCGCTTAGCTGCTGACGTCGGCTCTGGTACAGCGACTCTTCGCTCGCGGCCTGGCTGGGCGCTGCGTCGCGCAGTTTCTGGTCGATGTTCAGAGGCGTGCCTTCAACCTCGGCGCTCAGGCGTTCGACACGCAGGGCCATGGCCACGCGATCGGCCTCGGTTTCGCCCTTGTTCGACGCGAAGCGGGTTTCGTCCAGGCGTAACAGTGGCTCGCCCACTTCGACGATCTCCCCTTCCTTGGCGAAGATTTCGGCGACGATACCTCCTTCGAGGTTCTGGATTTTCTGCACCCTGGACGACGGAATCGCCTTGCCCTCGCCCCGCGTCACTTCGTCGATGGGCGCGAAGCTGGCCCAGACGATGAGGAAAATGAAGAAGGTGATCACCCCCCAGATGGTCATGCGCACCACCCGCGGGGCATCTTCGATCAGCGCCTTGTTGACCTCGGGCAGCGGCTGCCCACGGAGCGAATCCGAGCCTTTGAAGTAACGCCGCAGGTGGTCCTTGAGGTGACCGATATCGAGCTTAAGCGACACTGATCTGCCCCTTCTTCAGCGCATCCATGACGGCGGTTTTCGGACCGTCTGCAACCACTTGGCCACGGTCGATGACCACCAGCCGGTCGACCAGCGACAGCAGCGAAGCGCGGTGGGTCACCAGCACCACAGTCTTGGTTTCGATGACCGCCTGCAGGCGCTGCTTGAGGCGCTCTTCGCCGGTGTTGTCCATGGATGCGGTCGGTTCGTCGAGCAACAGGATCTGCGGGTTGAGCAGCAGTGCCCGGCCCAGGGCGACGTTCTGGCGCTGGCCGCCGGAAAGGTTCTGCCCGCGCTCGCCAACCTGCAGCTCGTAGCCATCGGGGTGCAGGCGGGCGAACTCATGCACGCCGGACAGCTCGGCGGCCTGCAGGATCATCTCGTCTTCGATGTAGCGGGCACCACTGACCAGGTTATCGCGAAGGGTGCCGGCCAGCAGTTGGATATCCTGGGGCACGTAGCCGATGTTGTGGCGCAGTTCGCTGACGTCGATCTGGCGAATGTCCACCCCGTCGACCAACAGCGAACCGTTGGAAGCTTCGTACAGGCCGACGATGAGTTTGGCCAGCGAGCTCTTGCCCGAGCCGCTGCGTCCGATGATGCCCACCTTCTCCCCTGGGCGAATGGTAAGGCTGACGTTCTTCAGTGCCTGGTTCTGCTGGTTGGGGTAGGTGAAATCAACACCACGGAACTCGATGGCGCCTTGCAGCACCTGGCGCCTGAGCGGACGCTCTTCGAAATTGCGCTCCTGAGGCAGCTCCATCATCTGGTCGGTGGCAGCCATGGTCACCTTCGCCTGCTGGTAGCGCGCCAGCAGCCCGTTAAGCTGGCCCAGCGGTCCGAGCGCACGGCCGCTGAGCATATAGCAGGCTACCAGGCCACCCATGCTGAGGCTGCCGTCGATGATGAGGTAGACGCCGACGCAGATCATCGCGACCCCGGCCAGTTGCTGGATCAACAGGGTGATGTTCATGGCCAGACCCGACAGCACCTTGACCCGTAGCTCCAGGCGGCTGAGGGTGCCGAGGGTCTGCTCCCACATGTACTGACGTTCGCTTTCGGCGTTGTTGACCTTGACCGCGTCAAGGCCCGCCAAGGTCTCGATCAGGCTCGACTGACGCTCGGAGGCCAGTGCCATGGTCTTTTCCATGGTTGCCATCAAGGGCTTCTGCAAGGCGTAGCCGATACCCAGGGCCAACGGGAAGGCCAGGACGGGAATCCATACCAGGTGCCCCCCGATGATCGCGATCACCATGAGGATGATCAGGGTGAACGGCAGGTCGATCAGGCTGGTGAGCGTCAACGAGGCCAGGAAGTCGCGCAGCCCTTGGAATTCGTGGATGTTCTGCGCGTAACTGCCGACCCGCGCCGGGCGATACTTCATCGCCATGCCGACGATGCGCTCGAACAGCGTCGCCGAAATGATCAGGTCGGTCTTCTTGCCAGCCAGGTCCAGGCACAGGCTGCGCAATCCCTTGAGGATAAGGTCGAAGACATAGGCCCCGGTGATGCCCACCGCCAATACCCAGAGGGTGGAGGTGGCCTGGTTGGGTACGACTCGGTCGTACACGTTCATCACGAACAGTGGTGCGGCCAAAGCGATCAGGTTAATGACCAGGCTGGCGGCGATGGCGTCGATGTAAAGCCATTTGCTGCGCAGCAGCGTATCGCGGAACCAGGAGCGGGCTCGTGGGATGAGGTTGCCGTGGTTGACATCGAACTTGTGCTGCGGCTGGGCGAAGAACACACGGCCACTGTAATCACTAAGCAATGCTTCGCGGCTGACCAGGACCTCGCCACCGTCGCTCTCGCTGAGCAGCAGGCGTGCCGTGTCGGCGTTTTCCCAGCCCAGCAGAACAGCGGCGCGGCCCTCCTTGAGCAACAATATGGCGGGCATGGCGATACTGGGAATCTGCTCCAACCTGCGCTGCAGCAAGCGCCCCTGCAACCCGGCGCGGGCTGCGGCACGGGGTAGCAACTCGGGGGACAGGCGCTGGGCAGGCAGTGGCAATCCGGTGGTCAGCATCACCCGACTGGCGGGCTTTTGATGCAACACACACAAGGTCAGCAGACAGTCCAGCAGGGGATCGTCGTGCTGACTACGCGGATCGTGACTGAGTTGGACTCGACCGACTTCGGATTCCACGTGGCGCTCTCTTCCTTGGTGGTTGAGGGTAACAATCCGTCAACCATGGCCCGATGTTCTTTCAGGTGACGCCTTGGCAACCCAAAGGTTCATGCGTGCATTGAGTATTTCGTACAGGCGCATGTTGCCAGGCAACACTACTTCAAAGACTAACGCCTGGCGCCATGGGCGCAAGCCAAAAGTTACATATAAATCGCCCACACAGCGCTATGACAAAAGGTATCGCCGCCCTTGAGATACAGCGCACCAACCCGGGTGCGGGTCAGGAAGTCGTTACTAAATGATCACCAAGCCCAAGAGCTCACATTCCAACTAATACAAAAGTAAGAGTTGGCAACAAGCGAATTAACGATATGACATTAGATTGCCCAAGTCCTGCGATGAGACTGGGGAGTCAATAGTTCGCCACGTTCCGCCGTTTGAACGGGAAAGACTTCGACACATTGATAATTAAACACTAACTGCATTTCGCCGCACCTTCGACATCGGCTGATTTCACCCATCGGTCGGTCATGGAAGACACGCATCGGGATTATCGGGAGAGCCCTATGAGCACTGTGGTTGCCATCGTCAAAAGCATAGTTGGCCAAGTCATCGCGGTATCCCCAGAAGGCATCCGACGCCTGCTGATCGAAGGTGACCGCCTGTATGCGGGTGAGCAAGTGCTGACCGGGCCGGGTGGCGCCGTCACCTTGCAGCTGGCCGATGGTCGCTACGTGGACTTGGGGCGTGACAGCCAATGGAGCGCCGAAACGCCAGACAGCAGCACCGATTTGAGCCAGGCAACGGCGCAGGCAGCACCCTCGGTCGAACAGTTGCAGCAGGCGATCCAGGCTGGTGTCGACCCGACCACTGCGTTGGAGGCAACCGCTGCCGGGCCAAGCGCCGCGGGCGGTAGCGGCGCTCTCGGTGGCGGACACAGCTTCGTGCTGCTGGAGGCAACTGCGGGCGCAGTCGCACCCACCGTGGGTTATACCACCGGCCCCTTGGACTTCAGCGACGCGCTGAGCCTCGAGCAGTTCGCAGGGTTACAGGCTTCGAATACGACGACGCCTTCCGATCCAGTTGTTGCGGGCACGGCCGTAGTCTTGAGCGCCACTCCTTCGATCAGCGAGGCTGGGGGTTCGATCGTCTATGTCGCCACTGTCGGCCAGGCACCGCTCAGCGACCTCACAGTGACCCTGTCCAATGGCGCGGTCATCGTCATTGCCGCCGGGCAAACCAGCGGCTCGGTGAGCGTAGCGGTTCCTGCCAACGATACGGTTTATGTCGATGACCACGCGGTGTCGGCGAGCATCAGCGGGACCCGCGGAGGTGGCCAGCCGGTCAGCATCGATGGCACCCCCGCCACCACGCGCGTGGTCGATACGGTGGACACCACCACCGCGACCCTCACTGCCAGCCCGGCGGTCACCGAGGGAGGGACTGTCACTTATACCGCAACCTTGAGCAACCCCGCGCAGACGGCCGTGACACTGACGCTGTCCAACGGCCAAGTCATCACTATCGGGGCTGGACAGACCAGTGGCAGCGTAACGCTGCAGACCGCCAACGATGTGTACAAGGGCGGCACGACGCTCAGTGCCAGCCTCACCTCGGCGAGCGGAGGCAACTTCGAACACCTGGAGGTCAATCCGGCCCCTGCCCTGACAGTCGTCAACGACTCGACCGACGACAGCACGGTTACTCTTACTGCGACACCATCGGTGAGCGAGCACGGCACCATCGTCTACACGGCGAGTCTTTCGGCGCCTGTGACGGGTAGTCCGGTGGTGGTCACGCTCGCCAACGGGCAAGCCATCACTGTCCCGGTTGGCCAAAGCAGCGGCACGATCAGCGTGCCGGTGGGCAACGATGTGTATCAATCGCAGGGGCAAGTCACCAACAGCATCACTGGCGTGAGCGGCGGTAGCTACGAGAACCTCGTCGCCAATCCAACGCCAGTGAGCACCACGGTCACCGATGTGCAGGACACGACCACGGTTACCCTAAGCGCAACCCCAAACGTTGCCGAAGGTGGCCAGATCATCTACACCGCGACCCTCAGCAACCCCGGCCAGTCCGCGGTCACCGTCACCCTGAGCAATGGCGTTAGCATCGTCATCGCGGCCAACCAGACCTCAGGCAGTGTCAGCGTGCCGGCGCCGAGCGATGATCGCTATATCGATGCCGGGGTCGTCAGTTCGCGCATCACCAGCGCCACGGGCGGCGACTTCGAGAACCTCACCATCAACGGCACACCTGCGGTGACGACCGTTACTGATACCCCGGATACATCGACAGTGACCCTGACCGCCACCCCATTTGTGGCCGAAAGCGGCACGATCGTCTACACCGCCACGGTCGATGCGCCAGTGACGGGCTCACCGGTCGTGGTGACTCTCGCCAACGGCCAGACCATCACCATCCCGGTCGGGCAAAGCTCCGGCACGGCCACCGGCGCCGTGAGCAACGACGTCTACCAAGGGCAGGCACCGGTCAGCAACAGCATCACCGGGGTGAGCGGGGGTAACTACGAGAACCTGGTCGCCAATCCGACGCCGGTGAGCACCACCGTCACCGATGTTCAAGACACCACCACGGTCACCCTGACCGCCACGCCATCGGTGGCCGAGGGTGGCACGATCATCTACACCGCGAGCGTTGGCGCACCGGTCACCGGCAGCCCGGTCGTGATCACCCTGGCCAACGGCCAGACCATCACCATCCCAGTCGGCCAAAGCTCCGGCACGGCCACCGGTGCTGTGAGCAACGACGTCTACCAAGGGCACGCACCAGTCACCAACAGCATCACCAGCGTTTCCGGGGGCAATTACGAGAATCTGGTCGCCAATCCGACGCCGGTGAGCACCACCGTCACCGATGTTCAAGACACCACCACGGTCACCCTGACCGCCACGCCATCGGTGGCCGAGGGTGGCACGATTATTTACACCGCCTCTGTAGGTGCACCCGTCACCGGTACTCCAGTGGTGGTCACCCTGGCCAACGGCCAGACCATCACCATCCCAGTCGGTCAAAGCTCCGGCACGGCCACCGGTGCTGTGAGCAACGACGTCTACCAAGGGCACGCTCCCGTCAGCAACAGTATCACCGGGGTGAGCGGGGGTAACTACGAGAACCTGGTTGCCGATCCGGCACCGGTCAGCACCACCTTGACCGATGTTCAGGACACCACCACGGTCACGCTAACCGCCACGCCGAGCGTCGCCGAAGGCGGGACCATCATTTACACGGCGAGTGTAGGAGCACCGGTCACCGGCAGCCCGGTTGTGGTCACCCTGGCCAACGGCCAAACCATCACCATTCCAGTCGGCCAAAGCTCCGGCACCGCCACCGGTGCCACGACCAACGACGTTTACCAAGGCCATGCACCGGTCAGCAATAGCATCACCGGGGTGAGCGGGGGTAATTACGAGAATTTGGTCGCCAATCCGGCACCGGTGAGCACCACCGTCACCGATGTTCAAGACACCACCACGGTCACGCTGACCGCCACACCTTCGGTGGCCGAGGGTGGAACCATCATCTACACCGCGAGCATTGGCGCACCGGTCACCGGCAGCCCGGTCGTGATCACCCTGGCCAACGGCCAAACCATCACCATTCCAGTCGGCCAAAGCTCCGGTACTGCCACCGGCGCCGTGAGCAACGACGTCTACCAAGGGCAGGCACCGGTCAGCAACAGCATCACCGGGGTGAGCGGGGGTAGTTACGAGAATTTGGTCGCCAATCCGGCACCGGTGAGCACCACCGTCACCGATGTTCAAGACACCACCACGGTCACGCTGACCGCCACACCTTCGGTGGCCGAGGGTGGAACCATCATCTACACCGCGAGCATTGGCGCACCGGTCACCGGCAGCCCGGTCGTGATCACCCTGGCCAACGGCCAAACCATCACCATTCCAGTCGGGCAAAGCTCCGGTACTGCCACCGGCGCCGTGAGCAACGACGTCTACCAAGGGCAGGCACCGGTCACCAACAGCATCACCGGGGTGAGTGGCGGTAACTACGAGAACCTGGTCGCCAATCCGGCACCGGTCAGCACCACCGTCACCGATGTTCAGGACACCACCACGGTCACGCTAACCGCCACTCCGAGCGTCGCCGAAGGCGGGACCATCATTTACACCGCCAGCGTCGGCGCCCCCGTCACCGGTAGTCCAGTGGTGGTGACCTTAGCCAATGGTCAGACCATCACCATCCCGGTCGGTCAAAGCTCCGGCACCGCCACCGGTGCTGTGAGCAACGACGTCTACCAAGGGCACGCACCAGTCACCAACAGCATCACCAGCGTTTCCGGTGGCGATTACGAGAATCTGGTCGCCGATCCGGCACCGGTGAGCACCACCGTCACCGATGTCCAGGACACCACCACCGTCACCCTGACCGCCACCCCTTCGGTGGCCGAGGGTGGAACCATCATCTACACCGCGAGCATTGGCGCCCCCGTCACCGGCAGCCCGGTTGTGGTGACCCTGGCCAACGGCCAGACCATCACCATCCCGGTCGGTCAAAGCTCCGGCACGGCCACCGGTGCCGTAACCAACGACGTCTACCAAGGGCACGCGCCAGTCACCAACAGCATCACCAGCGTTTCCGGGGGCAATTACGAGAATTTGGTCGCCAATCCGACGTCGGTCAGCACCACCGTCACCGATGTTCAGGACACCACCAACGTCACCCTGACCGCCACCCCTTCGGTGGCCGAGGGTGGCACGATTATTTACACCGCCTCTGTAGGTGCACCCGTCACCGGTAGCCCAGTGGTGGTCACCCTGGCCAACGGCCAAACCATCACCATTCCAGTCGGCCAAAGCTCCGGTACTGCCACCGGCGCCGTGAGCAACGACGTCTACCAAGGGCACGCGCCAGTCACCAACAGCATCACCAACGTTTCCGGGGGCAATTACGAGAATTTGGTCGCCAATCCGGCACCGGTCAGCACCACCGTCACCGATGTTCAGGACACCACCACGGTCACCCTGACCGCCACGCCAAGCGTCGCCGAAGGCGGGACCATTATCTACACCGCCAGCGTCGGCGCCCCCGTCACCGGTAGTCCAGTGGTGGTCACCCTGGCCAACGGCCAAACCATCACCATTCCAGTCGGCCAAAGCTCCGGCACCGCCACCGGTGCCGTGACCAACGACGTCTACCAAGGGCACGCGCCAGTCACCAACAGCATCAGCAATGTCAGCGGCGGCAACTACGAAAACCTCGTCGCCAATCCGGCACCGGTCAGCACCTCCGTGACCGATGTTCAAGACACCACCACGGTCACCCTGACCGCCACGCCGAGCGTCGCCGAAGGCGGGACGATCATCTACACCGCCACGCTCAATGCGCCAGTGTCAGGTTCGCCGGTCCTGGTCACCTTGGCCAACGGCCAGACCATTACCATTCCGGTCGGGCAAAGCTCCGGTACTGCCACCGGCGCCGTGAGCAACGACGTCTACCAAGGGCAGGCACCGGTCACCAACAGCATCACCGGGGTGAGTGGCGGTAACTACGAGAACCTGGTCGCCAATCCGGCACCGGTCAGCACCACCGTCACCGATGTGCAGGACACCACCACCGTCACCCTGACCGCCACGCCATCGGTGGCCGAGGGTGGCACGATTATTTACACCGCCTCTGTAGGTGCACCCGTCACCGGTAGTCCAGTGGTGGTCACCCTGGCCAACGGCCAAACCATCACCATTCCAGTCGGCCAAAGCTCCGGTACTGCCACCGGCGCCGTGAGCAACGACGTCTACCAAGGGCACGCGCCAGTCACCAACAGCATCACCAACGTTTCCGGGGGCAATTACGAGAATTTGGTCGCCAATCCGGCACCGGTCAGCACCACCGTCACCGATGTTCAGGACACCACCACCGTCACGCTAACCGCCACGCCGAGCGTCGCCGAAGGCGGGACCATCATTTACACCGCCAGCGTCGGCGCCCCCGTCACCGGTAGTCCAGTGGTGGTGACCTTAGCCAATGGTCAGACCATCACCATCCCGGTCGGTCAAAGCTCCGGCACCGCCACCGGTGCTGTGAGCAACGACGTCTACCAAGGGCACGCACCAGTCACCAACAGCATCACCAGCGTTTCCGGGGGCGATTACGAGAATCTGGTCGCCAATCCGGCACCGGTCAGCACCACCGTCACCGATGTTCAGGACACCACCACGGTCACGCTAACCGCCACGCCGAGCGTCGCCGAAGGCGGGACCATCGTCTACACCGCGAGTGTGGGGGCTCCCGTCACCGGTAGCCCGGTTGTGGTCACCCTGGCCAACGGCCAGACCATCACCATCCCAGTCGGTCAAAGCTCCGGCACGGCCACCGGCGCTGTGAGCAACGACGTGTACCAAGGGCAAGCGCCAGTCACTAACAGCATCACCAACGTTTCCGGTGGCGATTACGAGAATCTGGTGGCCAATCCGACGCCGGTCAGCACCACCGTCACCGATGTTCAGGACACCACCACCGTCACGCTAACCGCCACGCCGAGCGTCGCCGAAGGCGGGACCATCGTCTACACCGCGAGTGTGGGGGCTCCCGTCACCGGCAGCCCGGTTGTGGTCACCCTGGCCAACGGCCAGACCATCACCATTCCAGTCGGTCAAAGCTCCGGCACGGCCACCGGCGCTGTGAGCAACGACGTCTACCAAGGGCAAGCGCCAGTCACCAACAGCATCACCAACGTTTCCGGTGGCGATTACGAGAATCTGGTCGCCAATCCGGCACCGGTCAGCACCACCGTCACCGATGTTCAAGACACCACCACGGTCACCCTGACCGCCACGCCGAGCGTCGCCGAAGGCGGGACCATCGTCTACACCGCGAGCATTGGCGCACCGGTCACCGGCAGCCCGGTTGTGGTCACTCTGGCCAACGGCCAGACCATCACCATTCCAGTCGGTCAAAGCTCCGGCACCGCCACCGGTGCTGTGACCAATGACGTGTACCAAGGCCATGCACCGGTCACCAACAGCATCACCAGCGTTTCCGGTGGCGATTACGAGAATCTAGTCGCCGATCCGGCGCCGGTCAGCACCTCCGTCACCGATGTGCAGGACTCCACCACCGTCACCCTGACCGCCACCCCTTCGGTGGCCGAGGGTGGAACCATCATCTACACCGCGAGCATTGGCGCCCCCGTCACCAGTAGTCCAGTGGTGGTGACCTTAGCCAACGGCCAGACCATCACCATCCCGGTCGGCCAAAGCTCCGGCACCGCCACCGGTGCCGTGACCAACGACGTGTACCAAGGGCACGCTCCCGTCAGCAATAGCATCACGGGGGTGAGCGGCGGTAACTACGAGAATCTGGTCGCCGATCCGGCACCGGTGAGCACCACCGTCACCGATGTTCAAGACACCACAACGGTCATGCTGACCGCCACACCTTCGGTGGCCGAGGGTGGAACCATCATCTACACCGCGAGCATTGGCGCACCGGTCACCGGCAGCCCGGTTGTGGTCACCCTGGCCAACGGCCAGACCATCACCATCCCAGTCGGTCAAAGCTCCGGCACGGCCACCGGTGCTGTGACCAACGACGTGTACCAAGGACACGCTCCCGTCAGCAATAGCATCACGGGGGTGAGCGGCGGTAACTACGAGAACCTGGTCGCCGATCCGGCACCGGTGAGCACCACCGTCACCGATGTCCAGGACACCACCACGGTCACGCTAACCGCCACGCCGAGCGTCGCCGAAGGCGGGACCATCGTCTACACCGCGAGTGTGGGGGCTCCCGTCACCGGTAGCCCGGTTGTGGTCACCCTGGCCAACGGCCAGACCATCACCATCCCAGTCGGTCAAAGCTCCGGCACGGCCACCGGTGCTGTGACCAACGACGTGTACCAAGGACACGCTCCCGTCAGCAATAGCATCACGGGGGTGAGCGGGGGTAATTACGAGAACCTCGTCGCCAATCCGGCACCGGTCAGCACCACCGTGACCGATGTCCAGGACACCACCACCGTCACCCTGACCGCCACGCCATCGGTGGCCGAGGGTGGCACGATTATTTACACCGCCTCTGTAGGTGCACCCGTCACCGGTAGTCCAGTGGTGGTCACCCTGGCCAACGGCCAAACCATCACCATTCCAGTCGGCCAAAGCTCAGGCACCGCCACCGGTGCCGTGACCAACGACGTCTACCAAGGGCAGGCACCAGTCACCAACAGCATCACCGGGGTGAGTGGCGGTAACTACGAGAACCTGGTCGCCAATCCGGCACCGGTCAGCACCACCGTCACCGATGTGCAGGACACCACCACCGTCACCCTGACCGCCACGCCATCGGTGGCCGAGGGTGGCACGATTATTTACACCGCCTCTGTAGGTGCACCCGTCACCGGTAGTCCAGTGGTGGTGACCTTAGCCAATGGTCAGACCATCACCATCCCAGTCGGCCAAAGCTCCGGTACCGCCACCGGTGCCGTGACCAACGACGTCTACCAAGGGCACGCGCCAGTCACCAACAGCATCAGCAACGTATCCGGTGGCGATTACGAGAATTTGGTCGCCAATCCGGCACCGGTCAGCACCACCGTCACCGATGTTCAGGACACCACCACGGTCACGCTAACCGCCACGCCGAGCGTCGCCGAAGGCGGGACCATCGTCTACACCGCTAGTGTGGGGGCTCCCGTCACCGGCAGCCCGGTTGTGGTCACTCTGGCCAACGGCCAGACCATCACCATTCCAGTCGGTCAAAGCTCCGGCACCGCCACCGGTGCCGTAACCAACGACGTCTACCAAGGGCACGCTCCCATCAGCAATAGCATCACGGGGGTGAGCGGGGGTAATTACGAGAACTTGGTTGCCAATCCGGCACCGGTCAGCACCACCGTCACCGATGTGCAGGACACCACCACCGTCACCCTGACCGCCACCCCTTCGGTGGCCGAGGGTGGCACGATTATTTACACCGCCTCTGTAGGTGCCCCCGTCACCGGTAGTCCAGTGGTGGTCACCCTGGCCAACGGCCAAACCATCACCATTCCAGTCGGCCAAAGCTCCGGTACTGCCACCGGCGCCGTGAGCAACGACGTCTACCAAGGGCACGCGCCAGTCACCAACAGCATCACCAACGTTTCCGGGGGCAATTACGAGAATTTGGTCGCCAATCCGGCACCGGTCAGCACCACCGTCACCGATGTTCAGGACACCACCACGGTCACCCTGACCGCCACGCCAAGCGTCGCCGAAGGCGGGACCATTATCTACACCGCCAGCGTCGGCGCCCCCGTCACCGGTAGTCCAGTGGTGGTCACCCTGGCCAACGGCCAAACCATCACCATTCCAGTCGGCCAAAGCTCCGGCACCGCCACCGGTGCCGTGACCAACGACGTCTACCAAGGGCACGCGCCAGTCACCAACAGCATCAGCAATGTCAGCGGCGGCAACTACGAAAACCTCGTCGCCAATCCGGCACCGGTCAGCACCTCCGTGACCGATGTTCAAGACACCACCACGGTCACCCTGACCGCCACGCCGAGCGTCGCCGAAGGCGGGACGATCATCTACACCGCCACGCTCAATGCGCCAGTGTCAGGTTCGCCGGTCCTGGTCACCTTGGCCAACGGCCAGACCATTACCATTCCGGTCGGGCAAAGCTCCGGTACTGCCACCGGCGCCGTGAGCAACGACGTCTACCAAGGGCAGGCACCGGTCACCAACAGCATCACCGGGGTGAGTGGCGGTAACTACGAGAACCTGGTCGCCAATCCGACGCCGGTGAGCACCACCGTCACCGATGTTCAAGACACCACCACGGTCACCCTGACCGCCACGCCATCGGTGGCCGAGGGTGGCACGATTATTTACACCGCCTCTGTAGGTGCACCCGTCACCGGTAGTCCAGTGGTGGTCACCTTGGCCAACGGCCAAACCATCACCATTCCAGTCGGCCAAAGCTCAGGCACCGCCACCGGTGCCGTGACCAACGACGTCTACCAAGGGCACGCGCCCGTCAGCAACAGCATCACCGGGGTGAGCGGGGGTAATTACGAGAACCTCGTCGCCAATCCGGCACCGGTCAGCACCTCCGTGACCGATGTTCAGGACACCACCACCGTCACGCTAACCGCCACGCCGAGCGTCGCCGAAGGCGGGACCATCGTCTACACCGTCAGCGTCGGCGCCCCCGTCACCGGTAGTCCAGTGCTGGTGACCTTAGCCAACGGCCAGACCATCACCATCCCGGTCGGTCAAAGCTCCGGCACCGCCACCGGTGCCGTGACCAACGACGTCTACCAAGGGCACGCGCCAGTCACCAACGGCATCACCGGGGTGAGCGGGGGTAATTACGAGAACTTGGTCGCCAATCCGGCACCGGTCAGCACCTCCGTGACCGATGTTCAAGACACCACCACGGTCACCCTGACCGCCACGCCAAGCGTCGCCGAAGGCGGGACCATTATCTACACCGCCAGCGTCGGCGCCCCCGTCACCGGTAGTCCAGTGGTGGTTACCTTGGCCAACGGTCAAACCATCACCATCCCGGTCGGTCAAAGCTCCGGCACTGCCACCGGTGCCGTGACCAACGACGTCTACCAAGGACACGCGCCAGTCACCAACAGCATCAGCAATGTCAGCGGCGGCAACTACGAAAACCTGGTGGCAAACAATAGCCCGGTCAGCAGTACAGTCACCGATGTACAGGAGACCACCACCGTCACATTGACGGCCACACCTACCGTGACAGAGGGCGGCCAGATCGTCTATACCGCGACCCTGACCAACCCTGCGCAAACCGCGCTTACCTTAACCCTGAGCAACGGCCAGACCATCACCATCGGCGCCAACCAATCCTCCGGCAGCGTGACGGTGGCCGCACCTTCCGATGACGTCTACATCGACGCTGGACCAGTCAGTGCCACGATCACCAATACCAGTGGCGGCAACTTCGAGAACCTCGTGGTCAACCCGGCGCCAGCGGTCACGGCCGTTTCCGATACCCTGAACAACACCACACTAGGGATCTCCGGCAGCGCGGCAGTGGCCGAGGGCAACAATGCCACCTACACCCTGACCCTGAGCAATGCCCCGCAAACTGACGTCACCGTCAAACTGAGCTATAGCGGTACGGCGACCAATGGCGTCGACTACACCGGCGTCGCAACTGTGGTGATCAAGGCCAACAGCACCCAGGCAACCTTCACTATCCCCACCCTCAAGGACGCCATCAATGAGGGCACCGAACAGATCAATGTGAAGATCGACTCAGCCACAGGCGGCAACTTCGAAGGCCTTGTGATCAACGCCGGTGCATCCAGTGTCACGACCCAGATCTATGAACCCGCCCCAGTGCTGGACCTCGATGCCAACGACTCCAGCGGCAAGAACGGCGCGGACTACCAGACCACCTTCACCGAGAACGGCAACGGCAATTCCATCAGTGACCTGGACATCTCCATCACCGACTTCGACAGCAGCCAACTGACCGGCGCTACCGTCACCCTGACCAATCGCCAGCCTGGCGATGCGCTCAACCTCGGCAACAGCGTCAACGGCATCACCGTCACATCAAGCGTGACCGACGGCAAAGTGGTGCTCACCTTGAGCGGTGCAGCGTCGCTGGCAGACTACATGCAGGCCATCAAGAACATCACCTTCGTCAACACCAGCGACGACCCAAGCACTACACCCCGCGTGATCACCGTTACCGTGACCGATGGGGTCAACGTTTCCAACACGGCCACCACCACGGTCAATGTGGTTGCGGTCAACGATGCGCCAGTCACCACAGGTGGGGCGGCCACTGGCTCGGAGGACACCGATCTGGTGCTGAACTGGAGTGACTTCAACATCACCGACGTCGACAGCTCCGCCGCAAACCTTGGGGTGACTATCACCAAGCTGCCTGACCTCGGGAACTTGAAGTACTTCAACGGCACGGCCTGGGTGAACGTGACGGTCAACCAGACCATCAGCCAGGCAGACATCGCTGCAGGCAAACTCAAGTTCGTACCGCTGACCAATCAGTCGGGGGCCGATGGCTACGGCGGCTCCGGCGTGGGCAACAAGCAGGCCGATTATGCCCAGGTCAAATACAAGCCCACCGACGGCAGCAGCCCAGGTAGCGAGGCGACGCTGAAGGTGGACATCACACCCGTCGCCGACAAACCTGAGCTGAACATTGGCAACAACAACGTCAACTCCCTAGGCCTGACCAAAGAAACCTGGAACACCCTCACCGGCTTGACCAACAGCGGCAACGGTATCACCGGTGATGCGTTGAAATCCGTGTTCGCCAACTCCGGCAGTGCGAGCAAGAGCGAAACCACGACCAATGTGCAGTCCGAGGCCAGCGTCGCCGCCCAGTCCGGCTCGAAAACTTCGGGCCTGATCTATCTGGAAGCCGGCAAGACCTATACCTTCAGCGGCACGGCTGATGACAGTCTGCTGGTCAATATCGGCGGCAAGACGGTGGTCACCGCCACCTGGGGTGCGGGCGGCAATGTCTCGGGCAGCTTTACACCCAGCGCTAGCGGCTACTACACCCTGGAGATCTACCACGCCAACCAGGCCGGGCCAGGCAGCTACGACATCAACATCAAGGTCGGCAACGGTTCGGTCGGCGACTTCAACAGTGCGACTATCCCGATGTACCCCAACGTCACCGAGTTGGCTAACGCCGGGGTGACGGTGTCTGACCTGCATGGCAGCAATGGCCAGGGTTACTACGATGGCTACAAGCTCAATGAAGGACCAGAGAACGGCAGCGTCAAGCTGGTGGGCATCAGCACCAGCCTGACCGATACCGACGGTTCGGAAACCTTGAGCGTCAAGCTTGCCGGGATTCCGGCAGGTTCGGTGGTGAGCGACAACGCGGCACACAGCATCACCGTGGGTGCAACGGCGGTCGATGTCACTGGCTGGAACCTGGGCAGTCTGGCGATCAAGCCACCGGCTTACTACTCTGGCCAGTTCGACGTGAAGATCACCTCCACCTCCAAAGAAGGCGTGGGAGGCAGCCAAGCCATCAACGAAGGCTCGGTTAAAGTCACCGTCTACCCGGAAAGCTACACCTCCAGCAACCTGGGTACCGATAGCGACACCGCGACCGGTACCGTGAACAACGATCTCATCGTCGCCGATGTGACAGGCCTGCACGTCGTGGCGGGGAAGGACTACAACATCGCGTTCATCGTCGACACCTCGGGCAGCATGGGGGCGTCCGGTGTGGATGCCGCCAAAGCCTCCATGGAGTCGGTGTTCCGGACCTTGGCCGCCAGCGTCAAGGGTGCACAATCGGGCACGGTGAACATTCTGTTGGTGGACTTCGCCACGCAGGTCAAGAGTTCCATCTCGGTTACCCTCAATGACGCCGGGCTCAAGACCTTGCTCAACGCCCTGGGCACCATGAGCTCAGAGGGCGGCACCAACTACGAGGACGCCTTCAAGACCACCGCCAACTGGTTCCAGAATCTCAAAAATGCCGGCAACACTGGCAGCAACCAGACGTTCTTCATCACCGACGGCCAACCGACCTACTACCAGACCGGCGAGCAAGCCAACCCGAACCTGGCCAACAGCAGCGTGAAACTCGATACCTTCCTCAGTAGCATCAACTACAAGGCTGGTGACACTGTCACGAACTACCAGCTCGACACCACCAACCGGGTATCGATCGACAGCAGCGGCAAACTGACCGCCGAGACGCGCGGCAGCTTCGACCTACTGACCTGGAGCTACAAGTGGAACACCGTGACCAGCGGCACGATTCGCGCCGAAGGCAATGGCGGCTATGAGCTGTCGACTCGCGCAGGTACTGGCAACACCACCAATGATGCAACGTTGAACAACTCCAACGACAGTTTCAAGATTCTCGCGGCGCTGTCGGTAGTGGAGGCAATCGGCCTGAACAGCGGCGTCGATACGAACGATCTGAAACCCTTCGACTCGGACAAGACGCCGCAATCGAACATCGACCCCAGCAAACTGGCGGAGGCCATCCTTGGCCACACCGAAGTGACACAGCCCGGCTCGGACAGAGTCGATGGCGGCGATGGCCACGACATCATCTTCGGTGACCTTGTCACCTTCGACTCGATCCCTGGCACCGGCGTGGAAGCGATCCAGACCTATGTTGCCCTCAAGCTCGGTGTGGATGCGGGCGACGTGGATGCGCGAACGATGCACAAGTACGTTTCCGAGCATTACTCCGAGTTCGATATCTCCCGCGCCAACGACGGTGCCGATACATTGATGGGAGGTGCTGGCAACGACATCATCTTCGGCCAGGGCGGGAACGACTACCTCGATGGCGGCAAGGGCAATGACATCCTCCTGGGCGGCGCGGGTAACGACACCCTGCTGGGGGGCGACGGCAACGACCTGCTGTTTGGCGGAGCCGGCAATGATGCCCTGACCGGCGGCAAGGGTAACGACATCCTCAGCGGCGGCGCCGGCGCGGACACCTTCGTCTGGAAGCTCGGCGACATCGGCCAGGATGTGATCAAGGACTTCAAAATGAGCGAGGGCGACCGTCTTGACCTGAGCGACCTTCTGCAGGGGGAGCGTGGATCGACGATCGACAACTACCTGAAGATCACCACCGTTGGCGGTGAGTCGACCCTGCAAATCAGCACGGAGGGCAAGCTCAATGCTGCCGGGGGGCTGGCCAATGCCGATGTCTCGATCAAGCTGGAAGGGGTCAACTTGTCCAACACCACGATCAATTCGCTCATAAGCGGTGCCGACCCGACCATCAAGATCGACAATTCCAATAACTGACCGGCAGGCGCAGCTCGGGAACTTTGCCTAAGCTGCGCATAGCCCAACCGTTAAGGAACCCAAGTGACGAGGACGGATGCCATGTTCTACGTGCAACGCGACAGTGAAGGGGAGTTGCTGCGGGTCGAGGCCGCCCCCTTCGAGGGCTTCGCGGAAATCCTCCCGGCCGACCATGCCGAGATCCAGGAGTGGTTTGCCGACGACGTCGTCGAAAACAGCCTCAAGCAACTCAAGCAGAGTGATCTGGACATGATCCGGGTGCTCGAGGACCTGATCGAGGTGCTGACCACCAAGGGGGTGATCAGCATCACCGACCTGCCCGTCGGCGCCCAGGCCAAGCTGCTCAACCGCTCAACGGCCCGTAGGGCATTGGGCAGCCTGAACAACCTGATCGAGGAGGAAAGCGAAGGTGGGTTGATCTGAGGGCGGGGGGGATGCAGGAGCCGCTGTCTTTGCTGGCCCAATCGCCGGCAAGCCGGCTCCTAGGATGCCCGTGTACTCATCGCCAGGGCGCAGGTTCGCCCACCAGTTGTCCTTGAACGCCCTCTACCCCCATTTCTCGCAGGACGCTCAGTTCCCCTTCCGTCTCTACCCGCTCGGCGATCAGTGGCAAGTCGATGCCATGCGCCGCCCGCTGGATGGCTTCGATGAACAGGCGCTTGTGCTGTTCCTGGTCGATGTTGCGGATGTAGCTTCCGTCCACCTTGAGGTAGGCAAGGCCCAGATTAGCCAGGTTGCCAATCATGCTGAAACGTCCGCCAAAGCGCTGTAACGCGAGGCCGAAGCCCAACCCACGCAGGCGCCGGGTCAATTGCTCGAGCATCGATTGTTCGGGCAGTTGCTCCTCTCCGATCTCGAAGATCAGCCGTGGCCCTAAAGCAACGTTCTGGCCCAGAAGCTCATAGACTCGCCTCAGGGCTTCGGGATCGGCCAGGGTTGCCCCGGACAGGTTCAGCGCCAGCACCTGGTCATGGCCACGCAGGTGGGCGAGCACTTTCTCCAGCATCAGCAGATCCAGCCGGGCCATCCAGCCAAAGCGCTCAAGCCAGGGCAGGAAACGGCCCGCCGTCAGTGCTTCGCCACGCCCGTCGTCAAGTCGGGAAATAACTTTATGGTGCAGCACTACTTCAGTGGATTGGCAGTCCACCACGGGCTGGAAGAACAATTCGAAATGGCCGTTGACGAAGGCCTTGTCCAGGCGCGAGTGCCAGTCGTGCTGGCTGTCCCCGGCCACGGCCGCCGCGCCCTGCTCAAGGCACACCCAGCCCGGTGTCGGTTGGTTCTCAGCCCTTGCCAGGGCCTCGTCCGCCAGTGTTAGCAGTGCCTGCGGTGCATCGCCTGGGGTGTAGGGTGCCAAGCCGATACAGGCGACCGGAGCGACATCGCTGGCCCCAGTGTCATGCAGACTGTGCAACGAAGCTTCGAGTGCCTGGGCCAGCTTCACCGCCTCTTCATGCACCATGCCTGGTGCAAGCACGGCGAATTCGCCTCCACGGCTGCGAGAAATCAGGTCTTTGGTTTCGGGAAAACCGGCACAGGTACGGCGCAGGTGCTCACCCACCGCCTGCAGCAACTGGTCCGTCCGCTGGCCACCCAATCGGGCATTGAGGCCTGCAAGATCCTGCACTCGAAGCAACAACAGATAGCCGGCTCGGGCTTCCTCAAGGTTGCTCACCTTGGCATTGAGCTGCATTTCGAAATAACGTCTATTGGACAAGCCAGTGAGGCTGTCCTGGTATGACTCTGCTCGGAGTCGCTCGCTTCGCTCGGCCTGTTCGGTGAACAATGCCTTGAGCTTCTCGACCATCTGGTTCATGGCCTGCACCACACGGCGCAATTCTGGGGTACGTGGCAGCGGCGAGGTGAGGAACTCGCGGCGGGCAATGGCATGGGACTGCTCCACCATGTAGTCCAACGGTCGCAGTTGCCGACGCAGCAACAACGCGCCAAGCACCGCACTAGCCGCACCACACAGCAACAACCAGCCGAGGCTGCCTAACGCACTCTGCCAGAGCTTGGCGACGGCGAACATGGGGTGGCTCACCACCTCGACGCGCGCGGCCTGCTGCCAGCCGCGGCTGACGATGGCATCCCCACCTGCGGGTTCTAGGCCAATCATGCGCACGAACCAGCTCGGCACACCACTGCTGTCGGGCTCGGCGTGGCGCTCGACCAAGGTGGCGTTGGAGTCCAGATCGACAACTTTGATGCTTGCGTAGTAGCCACTGTCGAAAATCGAGCTGACCATCAGCTCGACCATCGCAGGGTCGTCGATATTGGGTGTCAGCGACAAGGCCAATGCAGTGGCTGCATCCTGCGCGTGTGAACGCAACTGGTTGACGTACTGGCTGCGCGAGCTTTCCAGGCTGACCACGAAGCTTCCACTGAAAGCGACCACCAGGAACAAGCAAATGGCCAACAGCAATTGTTTGAACAGTGACATCTGCGCTCCCTCAGTAAACCGGTTCGGCCGGGAACCCTTCGGCCTGCATTTTTTTCAACAGATCCTGCCAACGCGACAAGCGCTTGGTATCCCCTACCTTCTTGTTGCCCGTGGTACCGGTCAGCCACAGGCCCTCGCCGTTGAAGGCATACACCGGTAACAGGTCAGGACGCTGGCTCGCCGGCTTGATGGCATCCATCAGGCTATCGAGTACCAGCGGCTGGGCCTGTGGGCTTGAATAATAGGTCAGGACCATGTGAGCCCTGTTCTGCCGCAAGGCTTTGACGTAAGTGATGCGCAGCTTTTCACTGGGGATGCCCATACGCCGTAGGCTGAAGTACTTGGCGATAGCGTAGTCCTCACAATCGCCAGCGCCTTTGATCAAGGCCTGAATGGGCGTTGCCCAATAATCGACCTCACGCCACAAGTCGATGTCTTCGACGTAACGCAACTGCTGCCAGGCATCGATACGGGCCTTTCCGGCACCCAGGGGGCCGTAGAGCGCCTGAGACTTGCGGCTGATCTGGGAGAAATCCCAGTCGGCGTGCAGAGCGCCCAGCAACAAGCCCCCCAGCAACGTGGCAAGGCCGAAACAACGCAAGACGGTTTTAAGTATCCAGGATATCGCCACTGCGAAGACCTGTTCAGGCCAGCCTAATGCAGCGATGGTGCGGCCTGCCAAGGCAAAAGACAATGGCGCGATGCAATCACGATGCCGATAGTCGGGCTAATCTAACTTTATCGTTAACTCGATATGTGTATTGCTTTCTTTGGTAGGCGACTTGCTCCACCATACCCGCGGTTTTGGGGCGCTCCCTGCTGTGTGGGCAGTGGTTTGACAAGCCTCCTTGCTCGTCACTAGTGTAATTGGATCCAACTTTAATCGTCGAGGCAGACTTCGCGTGGCCGAGAAATTCAAACTGAGCAAAGTGCTGGCCAGCGAACAGGTACCAGCACACCTGGCCCGTAGCGTGATCGAAGAACGCTTGCGCAGTGCCATCCTAGACGGTCGTTTGCCTCCGGGAACAGCCCTGCGCCAACAGGAGCTCGCGACCCTGTTCGGTGTCAGCCGCATGCCAGTGCGTGAAGCTTTACGTCAGTTGGAAGCGCAGTCCCTGCTCAAGGTGGAAATGCATAAAGGGGCCGTGGTTGCGCCCTTGATCGGTGAAGATGCAGTCGATACCTACGAACTGCGGGTACTGTTGGAATCCGAGGCATTGCGCCAGTCGATCCCCCTGCTCAATGCCGATGACATTGCTCAGGCCCGTGGGTATATCCAGCAATTGGAAAGCGAAACCAGCCACGCCGAAATCGGTCGTCTCAATCGGCTGCTCCACATGGCACTGTACAACAAGGCGCCGAACCAAAAACTGCTGCGGCTGATCGAGAATGAACTCAACGAAGAAGAACGCTTCCTGCGCTTCCATCTGTCTTCGATGGGGCTGGGCAAATTGACCCAGGATGACCACAACGCCTTGGTCGATGCAGCCAGCGACAAGCTGGTGGACGAAGCGGTCACGGTGCTGGAAAAGCACCTCAATACAGCCGCTCGTGTGATCAGGGCCTACCTGGACAAGCAAACGGCCCGCTAAGTGTGCTCACCTGAAGCGCTTAGCAATTGACGTGACGATAAGCCCAAAAGGACAAAGCCCCTGTCTGCAACGCAGACAGGGGCTCTGGATTTGAATCTTGACGATGACCTACTCTCACATGGGGAAACCCCACACTACCATCGGCGATGCATCGTTTCACTGCTGAGTTCGGGATGGGATCAGGTGGTTCCAATGCTCTATGGTCGTCAAGAAATTCTGTGTGCCGATCCGTCCTGCGGACGCTTCAGCGAAAATCTATAACTTCTACTTAAAGACAAAACCCCTACCTGCTCACGCAGATAGGGGTTTTGCGAAATGAATCTTGACGATGACCTACTCTCACATGGGGAAACCCCACACTACCATCGGCGATGCATCGTTTCACTACTGAGTTCGGGATGGGATCAGGTGGTTCCAATGCTCTATGGTCGTCAAGAAATTCTGTTGCCAGAATGTCGTGTAAACACTCTTGGCCAATTCGGATATGTGAATTTGTGGTCTTGCGAACTTTCGGTCGTTTCGTCTTCACCACCGCAATCTGCGTCAGCAAATTGCTTGGGTGTTATATGGTCAAGCCTCACGGGCAATTAGTATTGGTTAGCTCAACGCCTCACAGCGCTTACACACCCAACCTATCAACGTCGTAGTCTTCGACGGCCCTTTAGGGAACTCAAGGTTCCAGTGAGATCTCATCTTGAGGCAAGTTTCCCGCTTAGATGCTTTCAGCGGTTATCTCTTCCGAACATAGCTACCCGGCAATGCCACTGGCGTGACAACCGGAACACCAGAGGTTCGTCCACTCCGGTCCTCTCGTACTAGGAGCAGCCCCTCTCAAATCTCAAACGTCCACGGCAGATAGGGACCGAACTGTCTCACGACGTTCTAAACCCAGCTCGCGTACCACTTTAAATGGCGAACAGCCATACCCTTGGGACCGGCTTCAGCCCCAGGATGTGATGAGCCGACATCGAGGTGCCAAACACCGCCGTCGATATGAACTCTTGGGCGGTATCAGCCTGTTATCCCCGGAGTACCTTTTATCCGTTGAGCGATGGCCCTTCCATACAGAACCACCGGATCACTAAGACCTACTTTCGTACCTGCTCGACGTGTTTGTCTCGCAGTCAAGCGCGCTTTTGCCTTTATACTCTGCGACCGATTTCCGACCGGTCTGAGCGCACCTTCGTACTCCTCCGTTACTCTTTGGGAGGAGACCGCCCCAGTCAAACTACCCACCATACACTGTCCTCGATCCGGATAACGGACCTGAGTTAGAACCTCAAAGTTGCCAGGGTGGTATTTCAAGAATGGCTCCATGAGAACTGGCGTCCCCACTTCAAAGCCTCCCACCTATCCTACACAAGCAAATTCAAAGTCCAGTGCAAAGCTATAGTAAAGGTTCACGGGGTCTTTCCGTCTAGCCGCGGATACACTGCATCTTCACAGCGATTTCAATTTCACTGAGTCTCGGGTGGAGACAGCGCCGCCATCGTTACGCCATTCGTGCAGGTCGGAACTTACCCGACAAGGAATTTCGCTACCTTAGGACCGTTATAGTTACGGCCGCCGTTTACCGGGGCTTCGATCAAGAGCTTCGCTTGCGCTAACCCCATCAATTAACCTTCCGGCACCGGGCAGGCGTCACACCCTATACGTCCACTTTCGTGTTTGCAGAGTGCTGTGTTTTTAATAAACAGTCGCAGCGGCCTGGTATCTTCGACCGACATGGGCTTACGGAGCAAGTCCTTCACCCTCGTCGGCGCACCTTCTCCCGAAGTTACGGTGCCATTTTGCCTAGTTCCTTCACCCGAGTTCTCTCAAGCGCCTTGGTATTCTCTACCCGACCACCTGTGTCGGTTTGGGGTACGGTTCCCAGTTATCTGAAGCTTAGGAGCTTTTCTTGGAAGCATGGCATCAACCACTTCGTCGCCTAAAGGCAACTCGTCATCAGCTCTCGGCCTTGAGATCCCGGATTTGCCTAAGATCTCAGCCTACCACCTTAAACTTGGACAACCAACGCCAAGCTGGCCTAGCCTTCTCCGTCCCTCCATCGCAATAACTGGAAGTACAGGAATATTAACCTGTTTTCCATCGACTACGCTTTTCAGCCTCGCCTTAGGGACCGACTAACCCTGCGTCGATTAACGTTGCGCAGGAAACCTTGGTCTTTCGGCGTGGGAGTTTTTCACTCCCATTGTCGTTACTCATGTCAGCATTCGCACTTCTGATACCTCCAGCAAGCTTCTCAACTCACCTTCACAGGCTTACAGAACGCTCCTCTACCGCGTCATCAAAGATGACACCCGTAGCTTCGGTGCATGGTTTGAGCCCCGTTACATCTTCCGCGCAGGCCGACTCGACTAGTGAGCTATTACGCTTTCTTTAAAGGATGGCTGCTTCTAAGCCAACCTCCTAGCTGTCTAAGCCTTCCCACATCGTTTCCCACTTAACCATGACTTTGGGACCTTAGCTGACGGTCTGGGTTGTTTCCCTTTTCACGACGGACGTTAGCACCCGCCGTGTGTCTCCCATGCTCGGCACTTCCAGGTATTCGGAGTTTGCATCGGTTTGGTAAGTCGGGATGACCCCCTAGCCGAAACAGTGCTCTACCCCCTGGAGTGATACATGAGGCGCTACCTAAATAGCTTTCGAGGAGAACCAGCTATCTCCGAGCTTGATTAGCCTTTCACTCCGATCCACAGGTCATCCGCTAACTTTTCAACGGTAGTCGGTTCGGTCCTCCAGTCAGTGTTACCTAACCTTCAACCTGCCCATGGATAGATCGCCCGGTTTCGGGTCTATACCCAGCGACTAAACGCCCTATTAAGACTCGCTTTCGCTACGCCTCCCCTATTCGGTTAAGCTCGCCACTGAATATAAGTCGCTGACCCATTATACAAAAGGTACGCAGTCACCTAACAAAGTAGGCTCCCACTGCTTGTACGCATACGGTTTCAGGTTCTATTTCACTCCCCTCTCCGGGGTTCTTTTCGCCTTTCCCTCACGGTACTGGTTCACTATCGGTCAGTCAGTAGTATTTAGCCTTGGAGGATGGTCCCCCCATGTTCAGACAAAGTTTCTCGTGCTCCGTCCTACTCGATTTCATTGACAAGAGATTTTCGTGTACGGGGCTATCACCCACTATGGCCGCACTTTCCAGAGCGTTCCACTAATCTCAAATCAACTTAAGGGCTGGTCCCCGTTCGCTCGCCACTACTAAGGGAATCTCGGTTGATTTCTTTTCCTCAGGGTACTTAGATGTTTCAGTTCCCCTGGTTCGCCTCTTGCACCTATGTATTCAGTACAAGATAACCAGCTTGTGCTGGCTGGGTTCCCCCATTCAGAGATCTCTGGATCACAGTCTGTTTGCCGACTCCCCAAAGCTTATCGCAGGCTACCACGTCTTTCATCGCCTCTGACTGCCAAGGCATCCACCGTATGCGCTTCTTCACTTGACCATATAACCCCAAGCAATCTGGTTATACTGTGAAGACGACATTCGCCGAAAATTCGCATGTTGCTCAATTAAGAGCAGAACTCACAAATTTTACCTTAGCCTGACATCACACCAGTGAAAGTGCGTGCCAGTCTATCTATCACATATCCGAATTTTTAAAGAACGATCTGACAAAAGTCAGAAATCAACATTCGATCTGAATGTTCATTTCTAAGTTCTGAGCAGCTGTACAACCTGAAAGAGTGGTGGAGCCAAGCGGGATCGAACCGCTGACCTCCTGCGTGCAAGGCAGGCGCTCTCCCAGCTGAGCTATGGCCCCGTGTGTTCTAGGCCGCACCAAGTAATTGGTAGGTCTGGGCAGATTTGAACTGCCGACCTCACCCTTATCAGGGGTGCGCTCTAACCAACTGAGCTACAGACCTATAACAGGGTCGCGTTACAGCATCGTCTTTATACAAAGAATCAAGCAATTCGTGTGGGAGCTCATCAGCAGGCTGATGTCGTCGATTAAGGAGGTGATCCAGCCGCAGGTTCCCCTACGGCTACCTTGTTACGACTTCACCCCAGTCATGAATCACACCGTGGTAACCGTCCTCCCGAAGGTTAGACTAGCTACTTCTGGTGCAACCCACTCCCATGGTGTGACGGGCGGTGTGTACAAGGCCCGGGAACGTATTCACCGCGACATTCTGATTCGCGATTACTAGCGATTCCGACTTCACGCAGTCGAGTTGCAGACTGCGATCCGGACTACGATCGGTTTTGTGAGATTAGCTCCACCTCGCGGCTTGGCAACCCTCTGTACCGACCATTGTAGCACGTGTGTAGCCCAGGCCGTAAGGGCCATGATGACTTGACGTCATCCCCACCTTCCTCCGGTTTGTCACCGGCAGTCTCCTTAGAGTGCCCACCATAACGTGCTGGTAACTAAGGACAAGGGTTGCGCTCGTTACGGGACTTAACCCAACATCTCACGACACGAGCTGACGACAGCCATGCAGCACCTGTGTCAGAGTTCCCGAAGGCACCAATCCATCTCTGGAAAGTTCTCTGCATGTCAAGGCCTGGTAAGGTTCTTCGCGTTGCTTCGAATTAAACCACATGCTCCACCGCTTGTGCGGGCCCCCGTCAATTCATTTGAGTTTTAACCTTGCGGCCGTACTCCCCAGGCGGTCAACTTAATGCGTTAGCTGCGCCACTAAAATCTCAAGGATTCCAACGGCTAGTTGACATCGTTTACGGCGTGGACTACCAGGGTATCTAATCCTGTTTGCTCCCCACGCTTTCGCACCTCAGTGTCAGTATCAGTCCAGGTGGTCGCCTTCGCCACTGGTGTTCCTTCCTATATCTACGCATTTCACCGCTACACAGGAAATTCCACCACCCTCTACCGTACTCTAGCTCGCCAGTTTTGGATGCAGTTCCCAGGTTGAGCCCGGGGCTTTCACATCCAACTTAACGAACCACCTACGCGCGCTTTACGCCCAGTAATTCCGATTAACGCTTGCACCCTCTGTATTACCGCGGCTGCTGGCACAGAGTTAGCCGGTGCTTATTCTGTCGGTAACGTCAAAACAGCAAGGTATTAGCTTACTGCCCTTCCTCCCAACTTAAAGTGCTTTACAATCCGAAGACCTTCTTCACACACGCGGCATGGCTGGATCAGGCTTTCGCCCATTGTCCAATATTCCCCACTGCTGCCTCCCGTAGGAGTCTGGACCGTGTCTCAGTTCCAGTGTGACTGATCATCCTCTCAGACCAGTTACGGATCGTCGCCTTGGTGAGCCATTACCTCACCAACTAGCTAATCCGACCTAGGCTCATCTGATAGCGCAAGGCCCGAAGGTCCCCTGCTTTCTCCCGTAGGACGTATGCGGTATTAGCGTTCCTTTCGAAACGTTGTCCCCCACTACCAGGCAGATTCCTAGGCATTACTCACCCGTCCGCCGCTGAATCAAGGAGCAAGCTCCCGTCATCCGCTCGACTTGCATGTGTTAGGCCTGCCGCCAGCGTTCAATCTGAGCCATGATCAAACTCTTCAGTTCAATACTGCTTGGGTTTTTAAGAAACCCTAAACTTGGCTCAGCAATCTCAAATGACTATGTGATTTCTCGCATGGCCACTTGTGATGCTGATAATCTTTGTGACTATCAGTCCGTACTCACAAGCACCCACACGAATTGCTTGATTCGATTTGTTAAAGAGCGTTTGGCTAAGAGCGTTTCGTCTCAACCGAGGCGCGCATTCTACGCTTTCCTCATTTGCTGTCAAGCGTTTATTTTGAAGTTTTTTGCGAGAAACTCGTTTAGCTTCAAACACTTAACTCGCTGCGATCTCTCGTAGCGGGAGGCGAATAATACAGCATCCAGAAATGCTGTCAACCCCCTTTTCCTTGCCAGCCCCTCGGCTGTCCAGGACGAAGCATCTGCTTCTACTTAAAGACAAAACCCCTACCTGCTCGCGCAGATAGGGGTTTTGCGAAATGAATCTTGACGATGACCTACTCTCACATGGGGAAACCCCACACTACCATCGGCGATGCATCGTTTCACTACTGAGTTCGGGATGGGATCAGGTGGTTCCAATGCTCTATGGTCGTCAAGAAATTCTGTTGCCAGAATGTCGTGTAAACACTCTTGGCCAATTCGGATATGTGAATTTGTGGTCTTGCGAACTTTCGGTCGTTTCGTCTTCACCACCGCAATCTGCGTCAGCAAATTGCTTGGGTGTTATATGGTCAAGCCTCACGGGCAATTAGTATTGGTTAGCTCAACGCCTCACAGCGCTTACACACCCAACCTATCAACGTCGTAGTCTTCGACGGCCCTTTAGGGAACTCAAGGTTCCAGTGAGATCTCATCTTGAGGCAAGTTTCCCGCTTAGATGCTTTCAGCGGTTATCTCTTCCGAACATAGCTACCCGGCAATGCCACTGGCGTGACAACCGGAACACCAGAGGTTCGTCCACTCCGGTCCTCTCGTACTAGGAGCAGCCCCTCTCAAATCTCAAACGTCCACGGCAGATAGGGACCGAACTGTCTCACGACGTTCTAAACCCAGCTCGCGTACCACTTTAAATGGCGAACAGCCATACCCTTGGGACCGGCTTCAGCCCCAGGATGTGATGAGCCGACATCGAGGTGCCAAACACCGCCGTCGATATGAACTCTTGGGCGGTATCAGCCTGTTATCCCCGGAGTACCTTTTATCCGTTGAGCGATGGCCCTTCCATACAGAACCACCGGATCACTAAGACCTACTTTCGTACCTGCTCGACGTGTTTGTCTCGCAGTCAAGCGCGCTTTTGCCTTTATACTCTGCGACCGATTTCCGACCGGTCTGAGCGCACCTTCGTACTCCTCCGTTACTCTTTGGGAGGAGACCGCCCCAGTCAAACTACCCACCATACACTGTCCTCGATCCGGATAACGGACCTGAGTTAGAACCTCAAAGTTGCCAGGGTGGTATTTCAAGAATGGCTCCATGAGAACTGGCGTCCCCACTTCAAAGCCTCCCACCTATCCTACACAAGCAAATTCAAAGTCCAGTGCAAAGCTATAGTAAAGGTTCACGGGGTCTTTCCGTCTAGCCGCGGATACACTGCATCTTCACAGCGATTTCAATTTCACTGAGTCTCGGGTGGAGACAGCGCCGCCATCGTTACGCCATTCGTGCAGGTCGGAACTTACCCGACAAGGAATTTCGCTACCTTAGGACCGTTATAGTTACGGCCGCCGTTTACCGGGGCTTCGATCAAGAGCTTCGCTTGCGCTAACCCCATCAATTAACCTTCCGGCACCGGGCAGGCGTCACACCCTATACGTCCACTTTCGTGTTTGCAGAGTGCTGTGTTTTTAATAAACAGTCGCAGCGGCCTGGTATCTTCGACCGACATGGGCTTACGGAGCAAGTCCTTCACCCTCGTCGGCGCACCTTCTCCCGAAGTTACGGTGCCATTTTGCCTAGTTCCTTCACCCGAGTTCTCTCAAGCGCCTTGGTATTCTCTACCCGACCACCTGTGTCGGTTTGGGGTACGGTTCCCAGTTATCTGAAGCTTAGGAGCTTTTCTTGGAAGCATGGCATCAACCACTTCGTCGCCTAAAGGCAACTCGTCATCAGCTCTCGGCCTTAAGATCCCGGATTTGCCTAAGATCTCAGCCTACCACCTTAAACTTGGACAACCAACGCCAAGCTGGCCTAGCCTTCTCCGTCCCTCCATCGCAATAACTGGAAGTACAGGAATATTAACCTGTTTTCCATCGACTACGCTTTTCAGCCTCGCCTTAGGGACCGACTAACCCTGCGTCGATTAACGTTGCGCAGGAAACCTTGGTCTTTCGGCGTGGGAGTTTTTCACTCCCATTGTCGTTACTCATGTCAGCATTCGCACTTCTGATACCTCCAGCAAGCTTCTCAACTCACCTTCACAGGCTTACAGAACGCTCCTCTACCGCGTCATCAAAGATGACACCCGTAGCTTCGGTGCATGGTTTGAGCCCCGTTACATCTTCCGCGCAGGCCGACTCGACTAGTGAGCTATTACGCTTTCTTTAAAGGATGGCTGCTTCTAAGCCAACCTCCTAGCTGTCTAAGCCTTCCCACATCGTTTCCCACTTAACCATGACTTTGGGACCTTAGCTGACGGTCTGGGTTGTTTCCCTTTTCACGACGGACGTTAGCACCCGCCGTGTGTCTCCCATGCTCGGCACTTCCAGGTATTCGGAGTTTGCATCGGTTTGGTAAGTCGGGATGACCCCCTAGCCGAAACAGTGCTCTACCCCCTGGAGTGATACATGAGGCGCTACCTAAATAGCTTTCGAGGAGAACCAGCTATCTCCGAGCTTGATTAGCCTTTCACTCCGATCCACAGGTCATCCGCTAACTTTTCAACGGTAGTCGGTTCGGTCCTCCAGTCAGTGTTACCTAACCTTCAACCTGCCCATGGATAGATCGCCCGGTTTCGGGTCTATACCCAGCGACTAAACGCCCTATTAAGACTCGCTTTCGCTACGCCTCCCCTATTCGGTTAAGCTCGCCACTGAATATAAGTCGCTGACCCATTATACAAAAGGTACGCAGTCACCTAACAAAGTAGGCTCCCACTGCTTGTACGCATACGGTTTCAGGTTCTATTTCACTCCCCTCTCCGGGGTTCTTTTCGCCTTTCCCTCACGGTACTGGTTCACTATCGGTCAGTCAGTAGTATTTAGCCTTGGAGGATGGTCCCCCCATGTTCAGACAAAGTTTCTCGTGCTCCGTCCTACTCGATTTCATTGACAAGAGATTTTCGTGTACGGGGCTATCACCCACTATGGCCGCACTTTCCAGAGCGTTCCACTAATCTCAAATCAACTTAAGGGCTGGTCCCCGTTCGCTCGCCACTACTAAGGGAATCTCGGTTGATTTCTTTTCCTCAGGGTACTTAGATGTTTCAGTTCCCCTGGTTCGCCTCTTGCACCTATGTATTCAGTACAAGATAACCAGCTTGTGCTGGCTGGGTTCCCCCATTCAGAGATCTCTGGATCACAGTCTGTTTGCCGACTCCCCAAAGCTTATCGCAGGCTACCACGTCTTTCATCGCCTCTGACTGCCAAGGCATCCACCGTATGCGCTTCTTCACTTGACCATATAACCCCAAGCAATCTGGTTATACTGTGAAGACGACATTCGCCGAAAATTCGCATGTTGCTCAATTAAGAGCAGAACTCACAAATTTTACCTTAGCCTGACATCACACCAGTGAAAGTGCGTGCCAGTCTATCTATCACATATCCGAATTTTTAAAGAACGATCTGACAAAAGTCAGAAATCAACATTCGATCTGAATGTTCATTTCTAAGTTCTGAGCAGCTGTACAACCTGAAAGAGTGGTGGAGCCAAGCGGGATCGAACCGCTGACCTCCTGCGTGCAAGGCAGGCGCTCTCCCAGCTGAGCTATGGCCCCGTGTGTTCTAGGCCGCACCAAGTAATTGGTAGGTCTGGGCAGATTTGAACTGCCGACCTCACCCTTATCAGGGGTGCGCTCTAACCAACTGAGCTACAGACCTATAACAGGGTCGCGTTACAGCATCGTCTTTATACAAAGAATCAAGCAATTCGTGTGGGAGCTCATCAGCAGGCTGATGTCGTCGATTAAGGAGGTGATCCAGCCGCAGGTTCCCCTACGGCTACCTTGTTACGACTTCACCCCAGTCATGAATCACACCGTGGTAACCGTCCTCCCGAAGGTTAGACTAGCTACTTCTGGTGCAACCCACTCCCATGGTGTGACGGGCGGTGTGTACAAGGCCCGGGAACGTATTCACCGCGACATTCTGATTCGCGATTACTAGCGATTCCGACTTCACGCAGTCGAGTTGCAGACTGCGATCCGGACTACGATCGGTTTTGTGAGATTAGCTCCACCTCGCGGCTTGGCAACCCTCTGTACCGACCATTGTAGCACGTGTGTAGCCCAGGCCGTAAGGGCCATGATGACTTGACGTCATCCCCACCTTCCTCCGGTTTGTCACCGGCAGTCTCCTTAGAGTGCCCACCATAACGTGCTGGTAACTAAGGACAAGGGTTGCGCTCGTTACGGGACTTAACCCAACATCTCACGACACGAGCTGACGACAGCCATGCAGCACCTGTGTCAGAGTTCCCGAAGGCACCAATCCATCTCTGGAAAGTTCTCTGCATGTCAAGGCCTGGTAAGGTTCTTCGCGTTGCTTCGAATTAAACCACATGCTCCACCGCTTGTGCGGGCCCCCGTCAATTCATTTGAGTTTTAACCTTGCGGCCGTACTCCCCAGGCGGTCAACTTAATGCGTTAGCTGCGCCACTAAAATCTCAAGGATTCCAACGGCTAGTTGACATCGTTTACGGCGTGGACTACCAGGGTATCTAATCCTGTTTGCTCCCCACGCTTTCGCACCTCAGTGTCAGTATCAGTCCAGGTGGTCGCCTTCGCCACTGGTGTTCCTTCCTATATCTACGCATTTCACCGCTACACAGGAAATTCCACCACCCTCTACCGTACTCTAGCTCGCCAGTTTTGGATGCAGTTCCCAGGTTGAGCCCGGGGCTTTCACATCCAACTTAACGAACCACCTACGCGCGCTTTACGCCCAGTAATTCCGATTAACGCTTGCACCCTCTGTATTACCGCGGCTGCTGGCACAGAGTTAGCCGGTGCTTATTCTGTCGGTAACGTCAAAACAGCAAGGTATTAGCTTACTGCCCTTCCTCCCAACTTAAAGTGCTTTACAATCCGAAGACCTTCTTCACACACGCGGCATGGCTGGATCAGGCTTTCGCCCATTGTCCAATATTCCCCACTGCTGCCTCCCGTAGGAGTCTGGACCGTGTCTCAGTTCCAGTGTGACTGATCATCCTCTCAGACCAGTTACGGATCGTCGCCTTGGTGAGCCATTACCTCACCAACTAGCTAATCCGACCTAGGCTCATCTGATAGCGCAAGGCCCGAAGGTCCCCTGCTTTCTCCCGTAGGACGTATGCGGTATTAGCGTTCCTTTCGAAACGTTGTCCCCCACTACCAGGCAGATTCCTAGGCATTACTCACCCGTCCGCCGCTGAATCAAGGAGCAAGCTCCCGTCATCCGCTCGACTTGCATGTGTTAGGCCTGCCGCCAGCGTTCAATCTGAGCCATGATCAAACTCTTCAGTTCAATACTGCTTGGGTTTTTAAGAAACCCTAAACTTGGCTCAGCAATCTCAAATGACTATGTGATTTCTCGCATGGCCACTTGTGATGCTGATAATCTTTGTGACTATCAGTCCGTACTCACAAGCACCCACACGAATTGCTTGATTCGATTTGTTAAAGAGCGTTTGGCTAAGAGCGTTTCGTCTCAACCGAGGCGCGCATTCTACGCTTTCCTCATTTGCTGTCAAGCGTTTATTTTGAAGTTTTTTGCGAGAAACTCGTTTAGCTTCAAACACTTGACTCGCTGCGATCTCTCGTAGCGGGAGGCGAATAATACAGCGTTTTAAAACGCTGTCAACCACCTCTTTCAGCGCTTCCGATTGCTTTCTAAACGCTCAACCTGTTGATTAACAAGGAGTTTTTCGTTTCGACTGCGTCGGAAGTGGGGCGCATTATAAGGGGATTCGAGAGGCCGTCAACCTTTTAATTCCAAGAAACTTCAATACCGCTTAAAAAGCCAAGCGGGGAGGCCTGACGGCCTCCCCGCTTAGCGCTCACCTTCCATCACCTCAAAGCACACCCGCATCACGCAATCGCTGGACCTCACCCGCATCCAATCCCAACAGCTGATGCAATACGGCCTCGGTGTGCTCACCCAACAGAGGCGGCGCATGACGGTATTCCACTGGCGTCTGCGATAACCGAATGGGACTAGCCACCTGGGGCACCTTGCCTGCCAACGGGTGATCAAGACTCACTGACAACCCTCGAGCGACCACCTGCGGATCCTGGAACATCTGCGCCAGATCGTTGATCGGCCCACACGGCACGCCTGCTGCCTCCAGCTGACTGACCCACTCGGCCGTGGTCTTGAACACAGTAGCCTGACGGATCAATGGGATCAGCTCGGCCCGGTTGGCGACGCGCTGCTTATTCGTTGCGAAACGCGGATCGTCAGCCCACTGTGGCTGCCCAGCCACTTCCGCAAACTTGCGGAACTGCCCATCGTTGCCCACGGTAAGGATGAAATCGCCATCCGCGGTCGGGAAATCCTGATAAGGCACGATATTTGGGTGAGCGTTGCCCAACCGCTTTGGCGGGATGCCTGTCGTCAGGTAGTTCATCGCCTGGTTGGCCAGGCAGGCCACCTGCACATCCAGCAGCGCCATATCGATGTACTGCCCGGTACCGGACTGGTCGCGGTGGGCGAGGGCGGCGAGTATCGCCACAGTGGAGTACAACCCGGTCAATATGTCGGTCAGGGCCACACCCACCTTTACCGGACCCGCCCCCTCCTCACCCTCGGGTCGCCCGGTCAGGCTCATCAGCCCACCCAGCCCCTGGATCATGAAGTCATAGCCAGCACGCTTGGCATAAGGCCCTGTTTGGCCAAACCCGGTAATCGAACAATAGATGAGCGTCGGGTTCACCGCCTTGAGGCTTTGATAATCCAACCCATAAGCCGCTAGCCCGCCAACCTTGAAGTTCTCGATGACGATGTCCGACTTGGCCGCAAGCTCACGCACCAGGCGCTGCCCCTGGGGCTGCGTGAAGTCGATGGTCACCGATCTTTTGTTGCGGTTGGCCGAGAGGTAATAAGCCGCCTCGCTGGTGTTTTCACCTTGGACGTCCTTCAGGAAAGGAGGCCCCCAAGCCCTTGTATCGTCGCCGCTGCCTGGCCGCTCCACCTTGATCACATCAGCACCAAGGTCGGCCAGGATCTGGCCGGCCCAGGGCCCGGCCAACACACGCGAAAGGTCTAGCACCCGCAAATGTGAAAGCGCGCCCATGGGCTGGCTCCTCGATCAGTAGAAGGCCTGAATGCCGGTCTGCGCACGCCCGAGGATTAGTGCATGCACGTCATGCGTGCCCTCGTAGGTGTTGACGACCTCCAGATTCACCAGATGACGCGCAACCCCGAATTCGTCAGAGATGCCATTGCCACCCAACATGTCGCGCGCCATGCGCGCAATGTCCAGGGCCTTGCCACAGGAGTTGCGTTTCATGATCGAGGTAATCTCGACGGCGGCCGTGCCTTCGTCCTTCATACGACCCAGGCGCAAGCAACCCTGCAGCGCCAGCGTGATTTCTGTCTGCATGTCGGCCAGCTTCTTCTGGATCAACTGGTTGGCAGCCAGTGGGCGCCCGAACTGCTGACGATCCAGAGTGTACTGGCGCGCAGTGTGCCAACAGGCTTCAGCAGCCCCAAGGGCGCCCCAAGAGATGCCGTAGCGTGCCGAGTTCAAGCACGTGAACGGGCCTTTCAGGCCACGGACATCCGGGAAGATGTTTTCCTCAGGCACGAAGACGTTGTCCATCACGATCTCGCCGGTAATCGACGCACGCAGGCCAACCTTGCCATGAATCGCCGGGGCACTGAGGCCCTGCCAACCTTTCTCCAAGACGAAACCACGAATATCGCCCGCATCATCCTTGGCCCACACCACGAACACATCGGCGATCGGGCTGTTAGTGATCCACATCTTGCTACCCGTAAGGCGATAGCCGCCTTCAACCTTCTTGGCACGGGTAATCATCGAACCTGGGTCGGAACCATGGTTAGGCTCGGTCAACCCGAAGCAACCGACCCACTCACCGCTGGCCAGCTTGGGCAGGTACTTCTGCTTTTGTGCCTCGGTGCCGAACTCGTTGATCGGCACCATCACCAAGGACGACTGAACACTCATCATCGAACGATAGCCCGAGTCGATGCGTTCCACCTCGCGGGCGATCAGGCCATAGCACACATAATTGAGACCGCTGCCACCGTACTGCTCCGGGATGGTCGCACCCAGCAGGCCGACCTCGCCCATCTCGCGGAAAATCGCTGGGTCTGTCCGCTCATGCCGGAAGGCTTCCAACACACGGGGCGCCAACTTGTCCTGGGCGAACTGATAAGCGCTGTCACGCACCATGCGCTCTTCTTCAGTGAGCTGCTGATCGAGCAGCAGTGGGTCGATCCAGTTGAAGCTTGCTTTACCAGCCATGAGCGAGATCCTCGAAATAGGGGAGGTAGTTCTTGTGCCCTTGATCCTAGGCCTGATCTGCGCCCTCTACAAACGAGGATTGCGCACCATTAAGTGATAATTTGTCACTCCGTAGCCAGCAGACTCCTTATACCGCCTGCCGAACGAGTGAGGTTGACGTACATGCGCCGCAAGATACCCAGTACCGCCGCCCTGGTTTGCTTCGAGGCAGCAGCCCGCCACGAAAGCTTCACCAAGGCCGCACATGAACTTGCCCTGACACAAGGCGCCGTTTGTCGGCAAATAGGCGGCCTGGAGGCATTCCTGAACGTCGAGCTGTTCCGCCGCTCTCGACGCGGCGTAAAGCTAACCGAGGCAGGTTTGTCCTACAGTCGGCAAGTCGCCGCGCAGCTAGACGCGGTGGAACGCGATACCTTGTCGGTCATGCGCCAGCAGGGCGCGAACGTAATCGAATTGGCGGTGGTGCCAACTTTCGGCACACAGTGGTTGCTGCCCCGACTCAAGGACTTCCAGCAGCGCACCCCCGATGTCACCGTCAACCTGACCAACCGCACTCGGCCCTTCCTGTTCGCCGATACAGCCTTTGACGCCGCCATCTATTTTGGTGATGCCGATTGGCCTGGTACCCAGGCTCACCGCCTAATGGGCGAAAATCCAGTCCCTGTGTGCAGCCCAAACCTGCTGGGCGGGGAGGGCAGACTGGACGCGCGGCGCATCGCCGAGCTCCCTTTGCTGCAGCAGACCACCCGCCCCTATGCCTGGAGGCAGTGGTTCGGCAGCCTGGGCATTAATGTCGAAGGCGACATGACAGGCCCACGCTATGAACTATTCTCCATGCTTGCCCAAGCAGCCATGCATGAGATGGGGGTTGCGCTCATCCCTCCATTTTTGATTCAGCACGAGCTGGATGAGAGTAGGCTGGTGCAGGCCAATGGGCACGCGCTGACGAGCGACAAGGCCTATTACCTCATGATCCCTGAACGCAAGGTCGAATCCGCTTCCCTGCGCGCATTCCGCGACTGGCTACTGCAACAGGCGCAACTGTTCACGGCAGCGCAGACGGGCAGAACGCCTTCCCGACCTTTGTAGTCAATTATTTTTAACACCTACAGATATAATTATTTGTCGCAAAACAGCAAACTGTTCAGGTGAACCGAAAAAGCTGCTGAAAGCTGCCAAGGACGCGGCCTCCAGCAGTATTTGCGACATTTGCAGGCCTGTCAGCGAAATCTCTGCAAAAAATTTCAAAATTTCCCCTAATCTGCCAATTGCCCGTATTTGACGGGCTGCATCCCGCCCCTTGCGACATACGGTCACAGGGTGACTTGTAGTTTTAAGTTCGTATCGCTTCAGAACCGGTTGAAGGGCTCCGGGTTCGTCTGCAAAATGCTTCGCCCGCCCGTAAACAGGCGGCTCGGCGCTTATCGGCCACACCAGCGCACCACCCGTAGTGCGCTGGATTCACAAAGACAAAAGGTCACCGCAGGAGACAAAGTCGTGCACATTGGTGTTCCTCTCGAGACGCAGACCGGTGAGACAAGGGTCGCTGCGACCCCAGAAACCATCAAGAAACTGATTGGCCAAGGCCATCAGGTCACCGTCCAACGGGGGGCAGGGCTTAACGCCAGCATTCCGGACAGTGCCTATGAGGCCGTGGGAGCTTCCCTGGGAAGCGCTGCCGATGCCTACGGCGCCCAATTGGTCCTCAAGGTCGTTGCCCCCAACGACGAGGAGCTTGCGCAGATCAACAGTGGCAGCCTCCTGGTGGGCATGCTCAACCCCTTCAACAACGAGCTGATCGCCAAGATGGCCGAGCGCGGTATCACCGCCTTCGCCCTGGAAGCCGCACCTCGCACGTCACGGGCTCAAAGCCTCGACGTGCTGTCGTCGCAAGCCAACATCGCCGGTTACAAGGCCGTGCTGCTGGCAGCTCACCACTACCCGCGCTTCATGCCGATGCTCATGACTGCCGCCGGCACCGTGAAGGCCGCCCGTGTCCTGATTCTTGGCGCAGGCGTAGCTGGCCTTCAGGCCATCGCGACGGCCAAACGCCTGGGCGCAGTGATCGAGGCTTCGGACGTTCGCCCCGCGGTGAAGGAGCAGATCGAGTCGCTCGGCGCCAAGTTCATCGACGTGCCCTACGAAACCGATGAAGAGCGTGAGTGCGCCGAAGGGGTAGGCGGTTATGCGCGTCCGATGCCGGCCAGTTGGATGCAGCGCCAGGCTCAGGCCGTACACGAACGCGCCAAACAGGCCGACATCGTCATCACCACCGCACTGATCCCCGGCCGCAAGGCACCGACCCTGCTCAGCGCCGAAACCGTGGCGCAGATGAAGCCGGGCTCGGTGGTCATCGACCTGGCAGCCGCCCAAGGCGGCAACTGCCCGCTGACCGTTGCCGATCAAGTAGTGATGGAGAACGGTGTGACCATCGTTGGCCCCACCAACTTGCCCGCTCAGGTCGGTGCCGATGCCTCGGCGTTGTACGCACGCAACCTGCTGGACTTCATGAAGCTGCTGTTCGACAAGGACGGCGCGCTGGTCATCAACCTCGAAGACGACATCGTCGCGGCCTGCCTCATGTGCCGTGATGGCCAGGTCGTCCGCAAGAACGGCTAAGGAGCACGACAATGGAAGACATGCTGATTTCCCACGGCATCTACAACCTGATCATCTTCGTGCTGGCCATTTATGTGGGCTACCACGTGGTCTGGAACGTCACCCCGGCGCTGCACACACCGCTCATGGCGGTTACCAATGCCATCTCCGCCATTGTCATCGTCGGCGCCATGCTGGCCGCCGCACTGACCGTTACCCCGGCCGGCAAGCTGATGGGCACCCTGGCCGTGGCGTTGGCCGCGGTGAATGTGTTCGGTGGTTTTTTGGTCACCCGACGCATGCTTGAGATGTTCAAGAAGAAAACCAAGAACGAAGGGCAGAAGTAAGCATGAGCATGAATCTGGTAACGCTTCTCTACCTCGTCGCGTCGGTGTGCTTCATCCAGGCACTGAAGGGGCTTTCGCACCCGACCACATCGCGCCGCGGCAACGTGTTCGGCATGATCGGCATGGGCATCGCGATGCTCACCACCGTCGGCCTCATCTACAAGCTTGGTTCCGAACTGGCGACCGCAGGTATCGGCTATGTGATCCTGGGCCTGCTGATCGGTGGTACCGCCGGCTCGATCATGGCCAAGCGCGTTGAAATGACCAAAATGCCTGAACTGGTCGCCTTCATGCACAGCATGATCGGCCTGGCTGCCGTGTTCATCGCCATCGCCGCCGTGCTTGAACCTCAGTCGCTGGGTATCGTGGCCAGCATCAGCGACCCGATTCCAACCGGTAACCGGCTGGAGCTGTTCCTGGGTGCGGCTATCGGTGCGATCACCTTCTCCGGTTCGGTGATCGCCTTCGGCAAGCTGTCCGGCAAGTACAAGTTCCGTCTCTTCCAAGGAGCACCGGTACAGTTCGCGGGTCAGCACAAGCTGAACCTGATCCTGGGCCTGACCACGATCCTGCTGGGCCTGTTGTTCACCTTCACTGGCCATTACAGCGCCTTCACCCTGATGCTGGTCCTGGCCTTCATCATGGGTGTGCTGATCATTATCCCGATCGGTGGCGCCGACATGCCTGTGGTGGTGTCGATGCTCAACAGCTACTCGGGGTGGGCGGCGGCGGGCATCGGTTTCTCGCTGAACAACTCGATGCTGATCATCGCTGGCTCGCTGGTCGGTTCCAGCGGTGCGATTCTTTCGTACATCATGTGCAAGGCGATGAACCGATCGTTCTTCAACGTCATCCTCGGCGGCTTTGGCGGTGATGCCGATGCCGGCGCAGCGGCGGGTTCGAAAGAACAACGCCCGGTGAAGTCCGGCTCGGCCGACGATGCCACGTTCCTGCTGAGCAACGCCGACAGCGTGATCATCGTTCCGGGCTACGGCCTGGCCGTTGCGCGCGCCCAGCACGCGTTGAAGGAGTTGACCGAAAAACTGACCCACAACGGCGTGACCGTGAAGTATGCGATCCACCCGGTAGCGGGGCGCATGCCTGGACACATGAACGTGCTGCTGGCCGAGGCCGAAGTGCCGTACGACCAGGTGTTCGAGATGGAGGACATCAACGCCGAGTTCGGCCAGGCCGACGTGGTGTTGGTATTGGGTGCCAACGACGTGGTCAACCCGGCAGCGAAAAACGATCCTAAGTCGCCGATTGCCGGCATGCCAATCCTGGAAGCGTTCAAGGCCAAGACCATCATCGTCAACAAGCGCTCCATGGCCAGCGGCTATGCGGGCCTGGACAACGAACTGTTCTACTTGGACAAGACCATGATGGTGTTCGGTGACGCGAAGAAAGTCATCGAGGACATGGTCAAGGCAGTGGAGTGACGACACCCGCTTCAAACCCTGCGCTATAAAGGAAGCCCCGGTCAGAATCGACCGGGGCTTCCTCATTCATTGCTCCAGATCAACGGCTCTATTTCCTGGGTTCTCATACGACCATGGTCGTGGGACGGCGACGGGCGAAATCTCTAGACTGCGCTGCAGTAGCCTCAGTAGCCCGAGATAACAATCCATGTACCGTGATCGTATCCGCTTGTCCTCCCTGCACAGCAAGGTAATGAGTGCGGCTGATGCCGCTGGTCTGATCGAGGACGGCATGACCGTCGGCATGAGCGGTTTCACCCGCGCCGGCGAAGCCAAGGCCGTACCCCATGCACTGGCCGAGCGCGCCAAGCAGTCGCCGCTGCAAATCAGCCTGATGACTGGCGCCAGCCTGGGCAACGACCTGGACAAGCAACTGACCGAAGCCGGAGTCTTGGCTCGTCGCATGCCCTTCCAGGTTGACAACACCCTGCGCAAGGCCATCAACGATGGCAAGGTGATGTTCATCGACCAGCACCTTTCGGAAACGGTCGAACAGCTGCGCAACAAGCAGCTGAAACTGCCTGACATCGCTGTCATCGAAGCGGTGGCGATCACCGAAGAGGGCCACATCGTGCCGACCACTTCGGTGGGCAACTCGGCGAGCTTCGCGATCTTCGCCAAGCAAGTGATCGTCGAGATCAACCTGTCGCACAATGCCAATCTCGAAGGCCTGCACGACATCTATATCCCGACCTACCGTCCGACCCGCACGCCCATTCCGTTGGTCAAGGTCGACGACCGTATCGGCAGCACCGCCATCCCGATCGACCCAGCCAAGATCGTCGGTATCGTCATCAGCGACCTGCCGGACTCGCCGTCGACTGTTCTGCCGCCGGACGACGAAACCCAGGCCATCGCCGACCACCTGATCGACTTCCTCAAGGGCGAAGTCGAGGCCGGTCGCATGACCAACAAGCTCGGCCCGCTGCAAGCCGGTATCGGCAGCATCGCCAACGCGGTGATGTGCGGCCTGATCGAGTCGCCGTTCGAAGACCTGACGATGTACTCCGAAGTACTGCAGGACTCGACCTTCGACCTGATCGACGCCGGCAAGCTGAGTTTCGCCTCGGGCAGCTCGATCACCCTGTCGACCCGTCGCAATGCCGACGTCTTCGGCAACCTCGAGCGTTACAAGGACAAGCTGGTCCTGCGCCCGCAGGAAATCTCCAACCACCCGGAAGTCGTGCGTCGCCTGGGCATCATCGGCATCAACACCGCCCTGGAGTTCGACATCTACGGCAACGTGAACTCCACCCACGTGTGCGGCACCAAGATGATGAACGGCATTGGCGGTTCCGGCGATTTCGCCCGTAACGCGCACCTTGCCGTATTCGTGACCAAGTCGATCGCCAAAGGCGGTGCCATTTCCAGCGTCGTGCCTATGGTCAGCCACGTCGACCACACCGAGCACGATGTCGACATTCTGGTCACCGAGCAAGGCCTGGCAGACTTGCGCGGCCTGGCGCCACGTGAGCGGGCCCGTGCGATCATCGACAACTGTGTCCACCCGGACTACCGCGCCGCGCTGAACGATTACTTCGAGCGCGCCTGCCAACGTGGCGGCCACACCCCGCACATCCTGCGTGAGGCGCTGAGCTGGCACGAAAACCTGGAAGAAACCGGTCGCATGCTGGCCAGCTGATCCAGCCGCTTCACTGTGACACCCCTATCGCCGGCAAGCCGGCTCCTACTGGATGTACACCATCCCTGTAGGGGCCGGCTTGCCGGCGATAGCGCCAGTAGAGTCAAACCACTCGCCCGGACAGACCACTTCAGTCTCACGAAAAAACTGTACTACTGTACCGTTAATCGCGACCTTCCCGACGCATAAAACCCATCTCATTATTCAAATTCGCACCATATCAGTGCGGACCAGTACAGTTGCGCCAGTTTCGAGTGCAACAGTAGGGTTAAACAGTTAACTGGACCATCGCATTACCATTGAACTGTATCTACTGTTATGGACGACAGGAGAGGATCATTGGCATCAGTTAAATCACTACCTAATGCCGCCATAAGCGGAAGGATGTCACATCATGGAACGTACCCTCAGTTCCGGTCTGGTTTTTGAAAACAACGCCCAGCAATCTAACGCTTCGCTGCCGCTGCGCGCGCTCTCCACCCTGCTGCTCTGGCAGCGTCGCATGGCCAGCCGCCGTCAACTGGCTCGCCTGGACGCCCGCCTGCTGGCCGACGCCGGTATCAGCGAGTCGCAGCGTTACGAAGAGCTGAGCAAGCCGTTCTGGCGCTAAGCACCGGTTCGCCGGCTACGGCCGGCACCGCGATTTCCCTAACCCGTTGCAGGAAACTGCAGCGGGTTTTTTATTTAGGCCCCGAGCTAGAGCACCCCTAACTCGAAACAGGTACAGTTTCTGTAATTCAGAAAACAACCATAACAGTTAAGCTGCGCAGTGCTCATTAACATCCAGAAACATCGGCGCGTGATACGCTTGCTTCAGCACTCTGGTAGAACATCTTGTTGTAACGTACCGCCAATAGCCGTGTAAGCGTCCGATAAGCAGTACCACTGCCCCTAGTCCAGGAGTCCACGATCATGTCCCGCAACCACCTGATTGGTGCCGCACTGCTGCTGAGCCTCGTCGGCACTGCCAACGCCACCAGCTTCGTCGTTACCACCGATGCTGTCGTTGGCGCAGTCGCCGCCTCGACCGACGCCACGTCCGATGTCTCGTCCTCGTTCAAAGATGACAAGATCGTTCAGGCCGCCCGTGACGATGCCGCCAGCTTCGTCGGTAGCCAGGGCGCCATCCGCGGCGCCAAGCTGGAAAGCGCCTTCGTGCACATTCGCTCGCAGATGCCCGCCCTGCAGGCCAGTGACGCTCAACTTGCCCAGGCCATCCTCGCGCTTTGACTCGTAACGGCTAAAACGGATGCGCTGGCTCTGGCCGGCCCATCCGGGGTAGCCTTCGCTGTCCACGTTCCAAGCCTTTAGAATACCCATGCGTTATCTGTTGCCCTTGCTGTTCGCCGTTGTCGGGATGGCGCAAGCCCATGCCATGGACACCACCACACAGAGCCTGGTCATCACTGGCTATGTCACCAGTCAGGTCACCACCGCCCCGTTCGACCGCAAGCTGGTCCGGCAAGCCCGGGACGATGCTGCGGCCTTCGTGGCCAGCGACGGCATGATTCGCGGTGCCCGCCTTGAAGCCGCCCTCGGCGCTTTGCGGCACAGTGGTGCCCGGCACTCTGTCGGCGACCTTGAACTGGCAGAAGCAATTCTCGTCCAATAACTACACCTGACTCCTTGTATGTTCCGGAGATGTTCCATGCGTAAATCGCTGATCGCCGCCACCCTCGGCATGCTCGTGCTGGCCGACCTGGCTCAGGCGCAAACCCTGGTGGCCACCAGCAACATCATCGTGCGTGCCTTTGGCCGTTCGATCGACTTCACCTCTGACACCACCACCTCGATCCGCGACTCGAAAGTGGTACGTGAAGCGCACGACGATGCTGCCAGCTTTGTCGCCAGCAACGGTGATATCCGTGGCGCCCAGCTCGAGGCTGCCTTCAACACCCTGCGCGAACGCGTTCCCGAAGCGCGTGGCGCCAGTGACCAGGTACTGGCAGAAGCCATCCTCGCGCTGTGAAATCCTTGCGTGCCTGGCTGCTCGGCGGTGTGCTGACACTGCTCGGCACGCCCGCCCTGGCCGACCTGCAGCTCGAGCTGCAGGCTTCCGGCCTCACTTCCCCAGAACAGCAAGCCACCCAAGCCCTGCTTGACGAAGCACTGGGCAAGTTGCCGCCGCGCTTCAAACAGCAGTTGGACCGCCGCATCCTGGTCAGCTGGAGCAATGCGATGCCCGCTGACGCTTATGGACAGGCATCTCTGGTTTCCACGCTGGCGCTCAACAGCCGGCTACTGCCGGGACTGGTCGATGGCAGCGCCGCGCGCGAACGCACCAACCGCCCGCACGGCACGGTTCGCCAGGAACTTCTGGCCACCGTTCTGCACGAACTGACCCATATCTACGACCGAGCCCGCCTCTGGTCCAGTGCCGATCGTTCTTTGATTGCCCAATGCAAGCGCCAGCAGGGCACCCTGGGCAAAGTCGGCTTGCCAGAACAATGCCGTGGCCAGGCCGAACGCCGCTTCACCCTGAGTGACGACCCACGTCTGCTGGACCTTGCCGGCTGGCCGCAGTACGTGGGGCGCCGTGGAGAACGCGAACAGCACAACGGCCAGGGCGTTCGCAGCCCTGACACGTATGAACTGAGCAGCCCGAAGGAATTCATCGCGGTCAATATGGAGTACTTCCTGCTTGACCCAAGCTACGGTTGCCGCCGCCCAGCGCTCAACCAGTATCTGCGAGACCACTTTGGCTGGGCGCCGCCGCAGGACACCTGTGCCAAGGGCCTGCCGTTCCTCAACGCAGGCAGCGACTTCGCCCGCCAACCGCTGGGCGAAATCGACCCGCAACGGGTCTACGAAGTCGACTACCTGCTGGCCGAAGCCAATCAGAACTGGGTCAGCCGCTGGGGCCACAGCATGTTGCGCCTGGTGATCTGCGCGCCAGGGCGCCCACGCGGCCCAGACTGTCGGCTGGACCTTGACCAGCATCTGGTACTGTCGTATCGCGCGTTCGTCAACGACGTACAACTGTCCAGCTGGGACGGCCTGGTCGGGGCGTATCCATCACGGCTGTTCGTCCTACCGCTGGGTCAGGTGATCGACGAATACACCAAGACCGAACTGCGCAGCCTGGCCTCCGTTCCCCTCAAGCTCAGCCGCCCAGAGATCGAAAACCTGGTCCGCCAAGCGGCAGAGATGCACTGGAGCTATGACGGCAACTACTACTTTCTGTCCAACAATTGCGCAGTGGAATCGCTCAAGCTGCTGCGCAGCGGCACGGCCAATCCACGCTTGAACGACCTGGACAACATCATGCCCAACGGCCTGCTGGAAGTGCTCAAAGGGCGAGGGCTGGCCGATACCAGCGTGCTCGACGACCCGCGCGAGGCGCTGCGCCTGGGTTATCGCTTCGACTCCTACCGCGATCGCTACCAGGCCATGTTCGAGGTGTTGAAGAAGCAGCTGCCGATCAAGCAGGACAAGGTCGAGGACTGGCTAGCCCTGGATGCCGATCGGCGTCGCGGCTGGTTCCAGCAGGCCGATCTGCGAACCAGTGCGGCCTTGCTACTGCTCGAACAAGCCAGTCTGCGTCGCCAACTTCTGCTGGCTCAGGATGAGGTCAAGCAACGCTATCTCAATGCCAGTGCGCTCAAGGATGGCAGCATCGACAAGGCCAACAAGGCCCTGCAGCAGATGCTGGCCAACAGTGGCTTCCTCAGCCGGCCAGCAGAATTGCTCGACGCCAGGGGCTACGGCCTGCCGCAGCCGGAAGAGCGCCAGCACCTGGAAAAGGTCAGCAGTGAGCGGCAGGCCCAACTACTGCGCCTGAGCACCGACCTGGACAAAGAGGTGAGGGCGTTGCTGAAGCCGTCGCGGGCCAGGGAAATTGCCGCTGTCGAGGCCAATGTGAAGCAGGTTGGCGAGCACCTGCGGGCGCTGCACAAGGCCGCGGGTGGGTTGCAGTTACCGTAGTGCCTGCAGCGGCCTCATCGCCGGCTAGTCGGCTCCTACAGGTATCTCTCTTCGACCTCCCCAGGCAAGTCCTCATCCAGGTGCAGCCACGGCAAGCGGCTTGCAATCCAGATATGCCGGTTGGCCCGGACGCGCTCCGGGTAGTCCAGCGTGCCCACTGTCACATCGATGCTTTGCGGACTGTGCGTGGTCTCCAACGCCACGTGCGCGCCGCAGTGGCCACAGAAGTACCGGCTACAACTGGTCGGCGCGACATAACGGTTGGGCGTGCCGGCCAGCCAGGTGAAACCGTCGCGGGGCAGGGTGAGCCAAGTCACCAGCAACCCGCCTGTGACCCTCCGGCAGATCGAGCAATGGCAATGGGCGATATCCGTCAGATCGCCCTCCAGCCGGTAGCGCAGGGCGCCGCAATGGCAACCTCCTTCGAGTGATTCCGTCATGACCTACCTCCTGTCGCCTTCATCGAGGCGAAAGCTGGCTGAAAGCTTGCGCCAATAGGATAGCCCCACCACCGGCAGCAGACCGGTCAGCCAGGGCATTCGGAAACGTCCATGCCCGGCCCAATCAACAACAACAATGGTGATTCTGATGTTTTCCTGTGCCCGCCCGTTCGTAGTCCCACTTCGCTTACTCCCCGCGCAGCGCATCACGCGCTGATCAGCCCGAATCGACTGTCCTTTCGCCGCGCCACGCCTGGAGTACCGCCATGCTGACCTTCCTCGGCTTTGCCATGGTCATCACCTTCATGTACCTGATCATGACCAAGCGCCTGTCGGCCTTGATCGCGCTGATCCTGGTACCGATCCTGTTCGCCGTGTTCGGGGGCTTTTCCGCCAAGATCGGCCCCATGATGCTCGAGGGCATCAGCAAGCTTGCGCCGACTGGCGTGATGCTGATGTTCGCCATCCTCTACTTCGCCCTGATGATCGATTCCGGCCTGTTCGACCCGGCCGTGCGCAAGATCCTCAAACTGGTCAAGGGCGACCCGCTGAAAGTTTCTGTCGGCACTGCCGCCCTGGCCCTGGTGGTCTCGCTCGACGGGGACGGCGCCACGACCTACATGATCTGCTGCGCCGCGATGCTACCGCTGTACAGCCGCCTGGGCATGAGCCCGCGGATCATGGCCGGCCTGATCATCCTGGCCGGTGGGGTCATGAACATGACCCCATGGGGCGGCCCGAGCGCTCGCGCCGCCAGCGCCCTGCATGTGGACCCATCCGACATCTTCGTGCCGATGATTCCGGCCATGGTCTTCGGCGTGCTGGCGATTCTTGCCATCGCCTATCTGTACGGCAAGCGCGAGCGTGCCCGCCTGGGCGAACTGCACCTGCCGACCGACGATATCGACCACAGCGAAATCAGCGTCTCGCAGTTCCCCGAAGCTCGTCGTCCGAAGCTGATCTGGTTCAACGGTGCCCTGACCGCCGCACTGATGGTGGCCCTGATCGCAGGCGTGTTGCCGCTGCCCGTGCTGTTCATGATCGCCTTCAGCATCGCCATGATCGTCAACTACCCGTGCCTGCAGCAGCAAAAAGACCGTATCGCCGCCCATGCTGGCAGCGTGTTGGCAGTCACCGGGCTGATCTTCGCCGCCGGCATCTTCACTGGCATTCTCTCGGGTACCGGCATGGTCGAGGCGATGTCCAAGAGCCTGCTCGCTGTCATTCCAGAGGCATTGGGGCCGTACCTGGCAGTGATCACCGCGATCGTGAGCATGCCGTTCACCTTCTTCATGTCCAACGACGCCTTCTACTACGGCGTACTGCCGGTGCTCTCGGAAGCCGCCAGCCATTACGGCATCAGCCCGGTGGAAATGGCCCGTGCGTCGATCGTCGGACAGCCGGTACACCTGCTGAGCCCCTTGGTACCCTCTACCTACCTGCTGGTGGCCCTGGCCGGTATCGAGTTCGGTGACCATCAGCGCTTCACCCTCAAGTGGGCAGTGCTGGTCTGCCTGTGCATAATGCTCGCCGCGCTGTTGATGGGCATTTTCCCGCTGTTCAGCAGTCTGTAAACGCATCACCCAACCGCGCTGCGTGCTTCACTGTGCGCAGCGCCTTTATCGTTTGAAGGAATACACATGGAATGGCTGACCAGCCCGGAAATCTGGGTTGCCTTTTTCACCCTCACCGCGCTTGAGATCGTTCTCGGTATCGACAACATCATCATGATCTCGATCCTGGTCAGCCGCATGCCCAAGCACATGCAGCCGCGCACCCGGATCTTCGGCCTGGCCCTGGCCATGGTCACGCGCATCATGCTGCTGCTGTCCATCACCTGGGTCATGCGCCTGACGGCCGACCTGTTCGTGATCTTCGGCCAGGGTATTTCCGGCCGCGACCTGATCCTGTTCTTCGGTGGCCTGTTCCTGCTGTGGAAAAGCTCCCAGGAGATCTACCACGGCCTGGAAGGTGAGGACGAAAACCAAGAAGAACCCAAAGGCGCAGGCGGCAAGTTCTTCTACACCATCATCCAGATCGCCATCATCGACATCGTGTTCTCCCTGGACTCGGTCATCACTGCCGTTGGGATGGTGTCGCATGTGCCGGTCATGATCGCCGCCATCATCGTGGCTGTACTGGTGATGATGCTGTGCGCAGGTGCCATCAGCAATTTCATCGACAAACACCCGTCGCTGAAGATGCTCGCGCTGTCATTCCTGATCGTGGTGGGCACGGTGCTGATCGCCGAGTCGTTCGACGTGCATGTGCCCAAGGGCTACGTCTACTTCGCCATGGCCTTCTCCCTGGCGGTGGAAGCCATCAACATCCGCATGCGTACCGCCATGGCGCGCAAGCAGGGCAAAGAGCATGAGCCGGTGAAACTGCGCAAGGACATTCCAGGTCAATAAGACTGGAGCGTGCGACATTAAAAGCCCTTCGGGGCTTTTTTTGTTCGTGTGACCTGCACTGTCGCCGGACGATCATCAAATGTTTCAAATATGTTCCAGCCATGCCAAGCTGGCGCCACGTCCGCAAAACAACTAAAGCTTGAGTGAGCACTGAAAAGAAGCCCACCCCCGGGCCAGGCTCACCGCTTCACCCATTGGCCCTGACACTGGGGCAAAGAAGGAAGGGGGGCTACACATGCTGACCCTGCTCAACCTGCTCTCCGCCGTGGCATTGCTGGTATGGGGCACACACATCGTCCGTACTGGGATCCTGCGCGTGTTCGGCTCCAACCTGCGCCGCGTACTGAGCCAGAACATGAACCGCCGCCCGATGGCCTTCATCGCCGGGATTCTGGTTACAGCCATGGTGCAAAGCAGCAACGCCACCGCCATGCTGGTGACGTCGTTCGTCAGCCAAGGCTTGATGGCGATGACCCCCGCGCTGGCGATCATGCTGGGGGCCGACGTCGGCACTGCGTTGATGGCCAGGGTCCTGACCTTCGACCTGTCGTGGCTGTCGCCGCTGCTGGTGTTCATCGGCGTCATCTTCTTCCTGTCACGCAAACAGACGCGTCTGGGCCAGTTGGGCCGGGTAGCGATCGGCCTGGGTCTGATCATCCTGGCCCTCGAACTGATCGTACAGGCCGCGGCGCCCATTACCCACGCGCAGGGCGTAAAAGTGCTGTTCGCCTCGCTCACCGGCGACATTCTGCTCGACGCCCTGGTTGGCGCGCTGTTCGCCATGATCACCTATTCCAGCCTGGCCGCCGTGCTGCTTACCGCCACTCTGGCGGGCGCCGAATTGATCAGCCTGCCCGTGGCCATCGGCCTGGTGGTGGGCGCGAACATCGGCAGTGGCCTGTTGGCCTTCATCAGCACCAGCATGCAGAACGCCTCCGGCCGCCGAGTGGCATTGGGCAGCCTGCTGTACAAGCTGATCGGCCTGCTGCTGATCATTCCCGTGCTGCATCCACTGGTGAACTGGATGGATAGCCTGAGTTTCAGCCCGCAAGAGCTGGTCATCGGCTTCCACCTGCTCTACAACACGCTGCGCTGCCTGATCATGCTGCCCACCGTCAAACCCATGGGTCGGCTGTGCAATAGCCTGCTGCCCGAGCGTGAAAACGGAAACGGCCAGATTCGCCCCCGTCACCTCGACCCTGCCGCCTTGAGCACGCCCAGCCTGGCCCTGGCCAACGCCGCCCGGGAAACCCTGCGCCTGGGCGACATCGTCGACAACATGCTCGAAGCGATGCTTGGCGCCTTGCGCGGCACCCAGACCGCCTTGCCTCAGCAGGTCCGGGCCTTGGGCGAGGATGGCGAGGCCCTGTACAGCGCGATCAAGCTGTACCTGGCACAAATGACTCGCGAAGACTTGAGCGACCAAGACAATCGCCGCTGGGCCGAGATCATCGAACTGGCCATCAACCTGAAGCTGGCCTGCGACCTGATCGAGCGCATGCTGCGCAAAGTCCAGCAGCAGAAAACCAGCCAGCGCCGGGAGTTTTCCCAAGTCGGCCTGGAGGAACTGACCGGTTTGCAGGAGCAGTTGCTGGCCAACCTGCGACTTGGCCTGTCGGTATTTCTCAGCGCCGACCCTCAGAGCGCCCACTTGCTGCTCCGGGAAAAACGTCGCTTCCGAGCCCAGGAGCGGCGCCTGGCTCATGCCCATGTCAGCCGACTGCAACGCAAGGTGGTACAAAGTATCGAAACCAGTTCGCTACACTTGGAGCTGATCGCTGACATGAAGCGGTTGAACTCTTTGTTCTGCAGCAGTGCCTACGTTGTACTGGGCGGTTCCGATACTGGCGGGCTGATGCTCGACACTGTACCGGACGAAGCCCGCTTGCCCTGATCTCGCTGACCGGAGACCCAAGCTCGCCCATGCGTTGCCTGATGTTCCTTTGCCTGCTGATCTGCAGCCTGCCCACGCTGGCCCTCGACCGGTCGAGCGTTGAGGGCTATCTGCTACCCAATGGCCTGCAAGTGATCCTGAAGTCCGGCTATGAACGCGACCATGTCGCCATCCGCCTGGTAGTGGGCGTTGGCCTGGACGATTTCGACTGTGACCAGAAGGAGTTGCCGCACCTGCTCGAACACCTGCTGTTCAGCGGTATCGACGAGACCGGGGAGGGGGGGCTCGAAGAACGGCTGCAGGCACTGGGCGGGGAATGGAATGCCTACACCAGCAGCGCCGACACCACGTTCGTGATCGAAGCGCCGGCACGCAACCAGCGCAAAGTCCTCGACCTGCTGTTGGCGGTCATCCGCGATACTCGCATCGACGCCGAGGCGCTGGCCACGGCCAAGCGCATCATCGAACGTGAAGATGGTGGCCATTATGGTCACCTGCAGCGTTGGCTCGACCGCCAGGACATCGGTCACCCCGCCAGCGACCAGCTGGCTGTCGAGCTGGGCCTCAAATGTCCGGAGCGCTCCAAGCTGGACGACATGACCCTGGAGCAGGTCCAAGCCCTGCGCGAGCGCTGGTACGCGGCCAACAACATGACGCTGATCATGGTCGGTGGCCTTGATCGGTTGCTGCCGGCCTACCTCGAACGCACCTATGGCGAACTGCCAGCCACCGAACCCGAAGAACGACGCAACCTCGACAGCATCAGCCAACCTGCCCAGCAACGTCGCGAACTCATCAAAGGGTGGCTCGGCGACAGCGTCAAACTGCACTGGCTGTTCATCGAGCCGGTGCTGGACAACGACCACCAGAGCACCCTCGACCTGCTCTCACGCTACCTGGAGTGGGCCGTCTACGACCAGCTGCGCCTGCGTCATGGCCTGTCGTACGGTCCAACTGTTCAGCGTGAGAGCTTCGGTGACAGCGGCATGCTCAGCCTCAACGCCGACCTTGAGCGCGACGACATCGACAAGGCGACCAAGGTGATGCAACAGCTGTTGGATCACCTGCGCAAGGACGGCCTGGACCCTGATACCTTCGCGCGCATCAAGGATGCCGCCGTCGCCAAGGAAAGCTGGAGCACCCAGGGTAACAGTGCCCTTGCTGACTATTACTGGGGGGCGCTCAACGACTACAGCAACGGACGCTTCCCCGACCCGGCACGCAAGCTACGCCAAGTGACACTGGAGCAAGCCAACGATGCGTTGCAGACATTGCTCAAGGACCAAGGCTATTTGCGTATCGAGAAGCCGTTGCTGGGGTATGACGAACTGTATGGGCTGGTTGCCTTGTTGCTGGGACTGATTCTGGCGCTGGGGTTGCTGCGTTGGCGCGGTCATGGCGCGAAGCGACCAAGCGGTGCTACACGGCAGTAGTAAATCGGCGGTATCCTTTCGCCATCAGCGGCCGGTTCGCGGGTCTACCCGCGAAAGGCCGACACTGCCTCCCCATATGCCTTGTTGTAAACCCATGCCCCCAATACCCCACTTCGTCCAGCGCGTCATCGAACTGCTCAAACGCTACCCCGGCATCATCGCTCTCGGCGGTTTTCTTTCCGGTATCGGCAGTTTCATCCTGGTCGATCGCCAAGCCGGCCTGGCTAGCTGGGTAGCCGTTCTCATGCTGGTCAGTTGGGTCTGGCTGATGCTCGAAAACACCCTCACCGGCCTGTTCGCCCGCACCTTCAACCGCGAGATCCCACAGCCGCTGCTGCGTTACGCGACGCAGATGATCCACCAGGAAAGCCTGTTCTTCGTCCTGCCGTTCTTCTTCATCACCACCACCTGGAACAGCGGACAACTGGTCTTCACCGGCTTGCTGGGCGCTGCCGGACTGATTTCGATCATCGACCCGCTGTACTACAAGTGGCTGGCCCCGCGCCGCTGGCTGTTCCTCGCCCTGCATACCCTGACGTTGTTCGCAGCGCTGCTCACCGCGCTCCCGATCATCCTTCACCTGACCACAGCCCAAAGCTTCAAGCTGGCGCTGATCGCGGCAATGGCGCTGTCGTTCCCGAGCCTGGCCAGCAGTTTCCCGATCAACAACTGGCGGCGAGGCGTGGCGCTGGTACTGGTGACCCTGGCGGTTGGCGGCGGCGGATGGCTGCTGCGTTCCTGGGTACCACCGGCGACGTTGTGGATGACCGAAGTGGCAGTGAGCACTGAGGTGCTGAACCGCCAGCCGGGCGACTCGCTCGATGAAATTGCCGCCAGTCGCATCCGCAGCAGTGGCTTGTACGCCTACACCGCCATCAACGCACCTCGGGGCCTGAACGAGCGGATCTACCATGTGTGGCAGAAGGATGGCAAAGAGGTCGACCGCATCGCCCTCGACATCCATGGCGGGCGCAAGGAAGGCTACCGGGCCTGGACCCACAAGCAGAATTTCCCGCCCAACCCGGTGGGCAAGTGGCAAGTGCGAGTGCTGACCGAGGATGGCCAGGTCATCGGCGTGCTGCGCTTCAAGGTGGTGGACGACGCCGCGCCATGAGCTCAGGTCTTTTGTAGCCGTAGACAGCACATTCTCAACAAACCACTCCATGCCTGCTGCGCTATGATCAGGCTCTACGCCTAGCGGACCGTCAGTTGCATGGAGCCTATGACCACCCCAAGCGCCACCCTGGACACTAGCGTTCAACCGGCTTGCCTGCGCATTGTCGGTGACTGGACGCTGGCCCATTACGCCAGCCTCAAGCGTGCGAGCGAGCACCTGCGTACGCAATACGGCGCCGACACCATTGCCGACCTCAGTCAACTGGGGCGACTGGATACCGCCGGCGCCTCGTTGCTGGCCGAGCTGCTGGGCTCAGATCGGCTGTCGCGCTGTACCGACGACCTACCCGAGGCCAGCCGCGCCTTGCTCAAGAATGTCTACTGCTCGGTGCAGGACTACTGCATTCCGGTCAAGGAACCAGAACGCCCGGTACTGTTGCAGCTACTGGAACGTATCGGACGGGCGGTGGACAAACTCTGGCAGGACACCCGGCAGATACTGGGCTTCGTCGGCCTGATCCTGGAAACCCTCCTGCTGCGCGTCTTCCAGCCTCACCGCTGGAGGGTCACGCCAGTGGTCGCGCACATCGAGCAAACCGGCCTGGATGCAGCGCCCATCGTGGCGCTGCTGACTTTTCTGGTGGGGGCGGTGGTGGCGTTTCTCGGCGCTACGGTGCTGGCGGACTTCGGTGCAACCGTATTCACCGTGGACCTGGTGGCATTTTCCTTCCTGCGCGAATTCGGGGTGCTGTTGACCGCCATCCTCATGGCCGGACGGACAGCCAGCGCCTTCACCGCACAAATTGGCTCGATGAAGGCCAATGAAGAAATCGACGCCATCCGCACCCTTGGGCTGAACCCGATCGAACTGCTGGTGGTGCCGCGGGTACTGGCCCTGTTGATAGCCCTGCCGTTGCTGACCTTCCTCGCAATGATCTGCGGCATCGTCGGCGGCGCCGTGGTCTGCGCCCTGACACTGGATATCTCGCCTGCGATGTTCCTGTCGCTGCTGCAAAGCGACATCGGCGTCCAGCATTTTCTCGTCGGGCTGGCCAAAGCGCCGTTCTTTGCCTTCCTGATCGCCTCCATCGGCTGCCTGGAGGGCTTCAAGGTCAGCGGCAGCGCCGAGTCGGTCGGTGTACATACCACCTCCAGCGTGGTCCAGTCGATTTTCGTGGTCATCGTGCTGGATGCGGTGGCGGCGTTGTTCTGCATGGAGATGGGTTGGTGAATGGCCGGGATGCAGTGATTGAAGCGCGGGGCATCTGCAACCGCTTCGGCAGCCAGAGCGTGCACGAAAACCTCGACCTCGACCTTAACCGGGGCGAGATCCTGGCCGTGGTCGGCGGTTCTGGCAGCGGCAAGTCGGTACTGCTGCGTAGCATCATCGGCCTGCGCAGGCCCAACGAAGGGCAGGTCAAGGTGTTCGGCCAGGACCTGGCCAGCCTCAATGAGAGCCAGCGCTCACAGGTAGAGCGACGCTTTGGCGTGCTGTTCCAGAAGGGCGCCTTGTTCTCTTCACTTACGGTGACCGAAAACGTTGCCTTGCCCCTGATCGAGCACGCGGGGCTGTCCCGCGCCGATGCCGAGCACCTGGCCGGGGTCAAGCTGGCCCTTGCAGGGCTGCCGATTTCCGCTGCCGACAAGTACCCGTCGTCACTGTCCGGCGGCATGATCAAGCGCGCCGCACTGGCCCGCGCCCTTGCGCTGGATCCGGACATCCTGTTCCTCGACGAGCCTACCGCCGGCCTCGACCCCATCGGTGCCGCAGCCTTCGACCAATTGATCCTTACCCTGCGCGACGCCCTGGGCCTGTCGGTGTTTCTCATCACCCACGACCTGGACACCCTCTACACCATCACCGACCGTGTGGCCGTGCTGTCGCAGAAGAAGGTACTGGTGGCAGGACCATTGGCCGAGGTCGAGCAGACCGACGATCCTTGGATTCACGAATACTTTCACGGCCCGCGCGGGCGGGCGGCCGAACACGCCGCCACCAACGCGGCGCAGGAGCGCTGAACAATGGAAACCCGAGCTCATCACGTCCTGATCGGCCTGGTCACCGTCCTGGTGGTGGCCGGCGCCATGCTTTTTGGTCTGTGGCTGACAAAGTCCAGCGTCGACGACGCGTTCAAGGACTATGAAGTCGTCTTCAACGAAGCGGTCTCTGGCTTGTCCCGGGGCAGCCCGGTGCAATACAACGGGATCAAGGTCGGCGACGTCACCAGCCTGCGCCTCGATCCGAAGGACCCACGCCGTGTACTGGCCCGTGTGCGCCTCAGTGGCGATACACCCGTCAAGGAAGACACCCAGGCCAAACTGACCCTGGCTGGGGTGACCGGCAACTCGTTCATCCAGCTCAGCGGCGGCACGCCGAAGAGCCCGGAACTCAAGGGCAAGGACGGCAAGCTACCCGTCATCATCGCCTCGCCTTCGCCCATTTCGCGTCTGCTCAATGACAGCAGCGACCTGGTGACGAACATCAACATGCTGTTGCACAACGCCAACCAGATGTTCTCGGAAAGCAATATCGACCGACTGAGCAACACCTTGTCCAACCTGGAACAAACCACCGGTGCCTTCGCCAGCCAGAAAGGCGGCATTGCCCAGGCGATCGAGCAATTGGCCGAAGTCGGCAAGCAGGCCAGCGCCACCTTGGCAGAGACCCAGGCGCTGATGCACAACGCCAACGGCCTACTGGGCAAAGAGGGCAGGCAGGCCTTCGGGAGCGCCGAGCAAGCCATGCAGTCGCTCGCCGAAAGCACAGCGACCATCAACGAGCTGCTCAAGGACAACCGCGAAGCCCTCGATGGAGGCGCCCAGGGCCTCGATCAGCTAGCCCCCGCCATACGCGAGCTACGTGAAACCCTGAATGCGCTCAAGGGCATTTCCCGGCGCCTGGAGGCAGACCCGAGTGGTTACCTGCTGGGCCGCGACAACAACAAGGAGTTCCAGCCATGAAACCGTTGCTGCGCGTGATGGCCCTGGCGGCCACGATGGGCTTGGCCACGGCCTGCTCAATCCTGCCGAAAACCGAGCCTGTGGATATCTACCGCCTGCCAGTGAGCCAAGCCAGCCGAAACGTGGTGGCGGTGGACTGGTCACTGCGCCTGAACAAGCCACTGGCCAGTGAAGTGCTCGCCGGGCCGCGTATCGCCGTGATCCCCCAAGGTAATGTGATCAGCAGCTACAAGGGCGCCCGCTGGAGCGACCCGACGCCCCTGCTGGTGCGTAACCGGCTGCTCGATGGGTTCCAGCGTGACGGCCGGGTACAGCGCCTGAGCGCCGACGATAGCAACCTGCAGGCCGACTACGAACTGGCAGGTGAGCTGCAGGCTTTCCAGAGCGAGTATCGTCCGGGCGGTACGGTAGAGGTGGTGATCCGCTATGACGCACGACTGGTTCAGGGCCGTAGCCAGCGCATCCTCGCCAGCAAGCGCTTCGAGATCCACCAGCCGCTGGCCGGCACCGAGGTCTCAGCAGTGGTGGCAGGTTTTGGCGCGGCCAGCGACCAACTGGCCTCGCAGGTGGTGGACTGGACAGTGGCCCGCAGTGCCCAGGCTCAGGCGAAGAACCAGTAGCAGACGAAGATCGCCGCAATCACGCCGGACAGTTCGGCCAGCAGCGCGCAGCCAACCGCATGGCGCACGCGCTGGATGCCAACCGCACCGAAGTAGACCGCCAGCACGTAGAAAGTCGTTTCGGTGCTGCCCTGAATGGTCGCTGCCACCAGCGCCGGGAAGCTGTCCACCCCTTGCGTCTGCATGGTCTCGATCAGCATGGCGCGCGCGGCACTGCCCGAGAACGGTTTGACCAGCGCCGTTGGCAACCCCTCTACGAAACGGGTATCGAGCCCCATCCAGTTCACCGCGTGGCGTATGCCATCCAGCGCAATCTCCAGCGCCCCCGAGGCACGCAGCACGCCGACGGCCACCAGCATCGCTACCAGGTATGGCAGCAGGCTCTTGGCAACGTCGAAGCCTTCCTTGGCTCCCTCGACGAAGGCTTCATAGACCTTCACCCGCTTCAGCGCGCCAACCAGCAGAAACAGGATGATCACGCCGAACAACGTGAGGTTGCCCAAGATCGATGACAGGCTTGCCAGGGCGGCGGCGGACAATGTGCCGAGAAACGCCATGAAGGCGCCCAGCAACAACGCGCCAGGAACCAGATACGCCAGCACCACCGGGTCCCATAGCCGCAGGCGTTGCATCACTGCGACCGACAGCAGGCCCACCAGGGTAGAGGCACTGGTGGCCAGAAGAATTGGCAGGAACACCATGGTCGGGTCGGGCGCGCCTTGCTGGGCGCGGTACATGAAGATGGTAACCGGCAGCAGCGTCAGGGACGAGGCATTGAGCACCAGGAACAGGATCTGTGCGTTGGTCGCGGTGGTGCTGCTGGGGTTGAGCTCCTGCAGGGCACGCATGGCCTTGAGGCCGATTGGCGTAGCAGCGTTGTCCAGGCCCAGGCCATTGGCAGCGAAGTTCATGGTGATCAGGCCAAGCGCAGGGTGCCCCGGCGGCACCTCCGGCATCAGCCGTGCGAACAACGGGCCGAGGACTTTTGCCAGCCATTCAACGATTCCGGCCTTTTCAGCGATCTTGAGAAAGCCCAGCCAAAGGGTCAGGGTGCCGAACAGCAAGACCATGACCTCGACGGACAATTTGGCCATGGCGAAGATGCTCTCGACCATCGCGGCGAAAATACCGGCATTGCCAGCCAACAGCCACTGGGCCAGCGCGGACACCGCCGCCACCAGGAAAAAGCCGAGCCAAAGGCCGTTGAGCATCCGTGTATTCCCCCTGAAAAATGCCCGAATGATAGCGGAGATTATCCGCGAGGGCTGCGTCCCTGATGCAGCCCGTAACGCCCTCAGACAACAAAAAGCCCCGACAAGTCGGGGCTCTTCGTTCAGTACGTGAGGCTTAGTGCTTGGCGGTTTCGCCGACGACTACGGCTTCTTTCTTGCCTGCAGCCTGCACCAGCGATGTGTAATACGCCTCGCCTTTCTGAGCGTCGTACATACCCTGCCAGCGGGCAATGACCACGGCGGCCAGTGCGTTACCCACCACGTTCAGCGCGGTACGGGCCATGTCCATGATGCGGTCGACACCGGCGATGAACGCCAGGCCTTCCAGCGGAATACCCACGCTGCCCAGGGTAGCCAGCAAGACCACGAAGGACACGCCCGGCACGCCAGCGATACCTTTGGAGGTGACCATCAGGGTCAGTACCAGCATCAGTTGCTGGCCGATCGACAGGTCGATACCGTACAGCTGGGCGATGAAGATCGCTGCGATGCTCTGGTACAGGGTCGAACCGTCGAGGTTGAACGAGTAGCCAGTCGGTACCACGAACGAACAGATCGACTTCGGCGCACCGTACTTCTCCATCTTCTCGATCACGCGCGGCAGGACGGTCTCGGAGCTGGAGGTCGAGTAGGCGAGGATCAGCTCGTCTTTCATGATGCGCATGATCTTGATGATCGAGAAGCCAAATACGCGCGCTACCAGGCCCAGCACCATGAAGGCGAAGAAAGCGATGGCGAAGTACACCAGCAGCACGAGCTTGGCCAGGGGCAGCAGCGAGGCGAAACCGAAGTTGGCGACGGTAGCGGCGATCAGGGCGAACACGCCAATCGGGGCGTAGTTCATGATCATGTGGGTGACCTTGAACATGGTCTCCGACACGCCCTGGAAGGTACGCACCAGCGGCTCGCGCAGGTCGGCATTGAGGCTCGACAGACCCATGCCGAACATGACCGAGAAGAAGATGATCGGCAGCATCTCGCCACGCATCAGCGCTGCGAAGATATTGGACGGGATCAGATTGAGCAGGGTCTCGATGAACGCGTGCTCATGCTGCACTTCGGCCGCAGTGGCCTGGTACTTGGAGATATCGACGGTACCCAGGGTGCTCATGTCGATGCCAGCGCCCGGGTGGAACAGGTTCGCCAACACCAAGCCGACGACGATGGCGATGGTGGTCACCACTTCGAAGTAGATGATGGTCTTCAGGCCGATGCTGCCCAGTTTCTTCGCGTCGCCTACCCCGGCGATGCCCACGATCAGCGACGAAATCACAATCGGGACGACGATCATCTTGATCAGGCGAATGAAGATGTCGCCGGCGGGCTGGAGTACGTTGCTGATCCACCATGCCTTTTCTGCACTGAAATGGTTCAGTAGCGCGCCGACTGCAACGCCCAGAAGCAGACCGATCACAATCTGCCAGGCGAGGCTCAGTTTTGCCTTCTTCATGTCATTACCCTTTGTTGTAGTGGTCATGGGAGCCGGCTGGAGAGGCGCGTAACAGAGCCGTTCTTAACGTCTTCGTTAGCGTTTTGATTCCAACCGGAGACCGCATGTAAAGACACCGCTGCCGAGCATTCGGGTGCTCGACCAGCGAAAAAAGGCCGCAACTATTGCGATGGGGAAGGGGGAAATCTAATGCCGGAAACAGATACCCTATGCCGAATATGCATAACGCTTCTGTCCTTAAACCACTGTTCTCAAGCCTTTGATTTGTAACGTTCGGAATCCCGAACAAGACCAAACCGCCATTCTTAGGCAGATTTGACCGTACCCAAGCCGGGCTGAAAATGGCTTGTTCGACAATCCGAATGGCCGAAATGACACCTCTTGCGCCCTCTCGGCAGACGAAAAAAAATGGATATACGGTCGAGACAAAATGTGTCTCGTAGGAAAAATCCAGAAAGGGAATGGGACAAATCCCTATGGCGTCTCGGAAGCCCGACCGGTCCGAAGTGTCTTTCAGCTTTGAAGACACGACCGGTCCGGGACTTCCGAATCTGCCTTTCCTGACCCGGCCCATTGCTGGAGGCACTCCCTGTACCCCTAGGCCACTCCGATCCTGCAACAATCAGAACAGCCCGACCCCTTGGTCATGTGCAGCCCCTCCTCGGGGCAGCGCATCATAGAAGCGTGAAATATAGAAAGGTTCAGCTTCTATTTCGTGACAGCGCGCGCATCGGTGTCAGTACCACTTCGGATCGCGCTTGAGTTGCTCTTGCAGCATTGCCTTCATGCCGTCATCCGGGTCGCCCAACCAGCGGTACTGTGCATGGCGGGTCGGCGACTTGTCGCTCGGCAGGCCTTCGGGCACCTCCACGAGCATCCCGTAGGCATCGTCCTTATCCCAGCTGAAGGCCACGATGAGGCGTTTGTAGGTGCACTTGTCCGCCGATTCGCACAAAGGACCGACCAGGTAGCGATCACCGTCCTCGGTGACCGCCGACATCTGCTCCTGGGCACTGCCGCTCAGGTTGATGACCCAGTCTGGCAGCCGCTCCTCGTCCTCGATGGTGTGCTGCCACGTCTCGCGATATTGGGGGTCCGAGCCCAGCAGTTGGTCGACCCGGACCTGGCCGTCATTGGCCGCTATCGCCCCTGCGCTACCGCCCAACAGCAGGGCGGTAACCAGGGCGTTGCGAAGCATCCTGCTCATCTTCAACCTCGACCACGTCCAAAGAAGAAGGAGGCTACGAACAGCACCAGGAAGACAATGAACAGGATCTTCGCGATACCAGTGGCAGCGCCGGCAATGCCACCGAAGCCCAGCACAGCAGCGACAATGGCGATGATGAGGAAAGTGATAGCCCAGCTCAGCATGGTGGTTCTCCTTTCTTTTTTGAAATCAGCCCGTCAGCGTGCCTCAGAACACCCAACGGTCCTGCGGCACGACGTTTTCGAGAGTGGCAGGGGAAGTCTTGGCCGAAGGCAAAGGATCGGCTGCCTTCACCAGCGTGTTGGCACGGGTCGACTGGATCTGCATGATCAACGCCGTTTGAGCCGCCACTTGCTCGGACAGCCGTGCGGTCTGCCAGCTGTAGTGAAAGAGACCGGCAGCCAGCGTCAACAGCAGCGCCAGTGCAAGAAACAACGCCTGGCGAATGGGTAATGCTGCAGCTTGGAAACGGTCCACGGATGGGCGGTTCATGCCGGCTTCTCCTGCTGTAATTCTTGTTCAAACCTGAACAGGTAATTGCAGCCTGCATGCCAGACTTTTATTTTAATAAAAAGCTTTATAAATCATTTACTTATGAAACAAGCCGCAAGGCGCAGGGGACGTATCCTGCACGATGCCCCCTCTGGCATCGTGCGTATTGCACGATTCAACCCTCTACTTTGGTGGCTACTTTCAGCAGGTCGGCGTCGACGCCACGCACTCCAGAGATCTGTCGAGCGGTTTCCACCGCGATGCTCTTCTGCTCGCGACTGACCACTTCGCCAGAAAGCCTGACGAGCCCCTGCTCGCAGTCCACCTTTATATTCAAGCCATCGAGATTGCGACTGAACCTGAAACTGGCCTGGATCTTGTCCACCACCCAGCGGTCACTGGGTTGCGGCCCGGTTTGCGCTCCCACAGGCGTTTCCCTGGCCTTGGCCATGGCTGCGCTGTCCAGGCTGACCAGGTTGTTGACCAGATACACACCCTCGGTGGTCCGCGCCAGAACACCCGCCAACTCCTTGGCCTGCGCGCTATCGACCTTGCCTCGCAAAGTCACCACGCCCTCACTGCTTTGCACGTCTATAGGTGCCTGCTCGGTGGTGTGGCTCCAAAGCAGCCGCGCCTTTATCTTCGCCGCCAGCGTCGCATCCTCCAGACGCTGCGCGTAGGCACGCAGTTCAAGCGGTCGTTCCACCAGGTCGGCGTTGATCCGCAGCTGATTGTCGACCTCTTCGATCCCCCGAGTGGCAAGGGCAACCTTTTCTGCAAGCTGTCGCTCGACCTCGTTCTCGACTTCGCCGGCCAGTCGGGCCTGCTGGCCGTCGACCTCTACCTGGATACGAAACGGGTTCAGCATGCTGTTCAACGCCAACGCCGTTTGCAGGGCACCCTCCAGGCGAGCGTCATTCACAGGGTCAGCGAAAGCTGGGGGGAATGCTGGTAGCAGCGTGACCGCGAACACGGCCAGGCGGTAGGAAAAGGGCATGACTGCACCTCCTTCTGTAGGCAAAAGCTAAAAATCTTCGCAACCAATGTGCCATTCGACACCTCTAAGCCAATCATCGAGATATCGCGGCTTCACCGCGAAGATGGGCCATTGGCTAGCATGCAAAGGACAGAATCCGTCAATATTGACCATGCAACTTGCCCGATTTTTCCCACACTAATTGAAGACACATCCTAAGGAGCGCAGGAAATGGAGTCAGCCCAGGACACCCAAGGCCGCATTCTGCTGGTGGATGATGAGTCCGCTATCCTGCGTACATTCCGCTATTGCCTCGAGGACGAAGGCTACAGCGTGTCCACCGCAAGCAGCGCCGCCCAGGCCGAAGCCTTGCTTCAGCGCCAGGTGTTCGACCTGTGCTTCCTGGATTTGCGCCTGGGCGATGACAACGGCCTGGACGTACTGGCCCAGATGCGCATCCAAGCGCCGTGGATGCGGGTGGTGATCGTCACCGCTCATTCCGCAGTCGACACGGCGGTGGACGCCATTCAGGCCGGGGCTGCCGACTATCTGGTCAAGCCCTGCAGCCCCGACCAGTTGCGCCTGGCCACGGCCAAACAACTGGAAGTGCGCCAGCTGTCGGCGCGGCTGGAAGCCCTCGAAGGCGAAGTACGCAAACCAAAGGACGGGCTGGATTCGCACAGCCCGGCGATGATGGCTGTCCTGGAGACTGCCCGCCAAGTCGCCACCACCGATGCCAATATCCTGATTCTGGGAGAATCGGGCACCGGCAAGGGCGAACTGGCCCGGGCGATTCATGGTTGGAGCAAGCGGGCACGCAAGGCATGCGTCACCATCAACTGCCCATCACTGAACGCCGAGCTGATGGAAAGCGAACTGTTCGGCCATACCCGTGGTGCCTTCACCGGCGCCAGCGAGAGCACATTGGGGCGCGTCAGCCAGGCCGATGGCGGTACGCTGTTCCTCGACGAGATCGGCGATTTCCCGCTGACCCTGCAACCCAAGCTGCTGCGTTTCATCCAGGATAAGGAATACGAGCGGGTAGGCGATCCGGTCACCCGGCGAGCCGACGTACGGATTCTCGCGGCCACCAACCTGAACCTGGAAGAAATGGTGCGCGAAAGCCGTTTCCGCGAAGACCTGCTGTACCGTCTCAACGTCATCACGTTGCACCTGCCACCTCTGCGGGAGCGCAGCGAGGATATCCTGACCCTGGCCGAGCGCTTCCTGGCCCGCTTCGTCAAGGAATACTCCCGCCCCGCCAGAGGCTTCAGTGAGCAAGCTCGCACTGCGTTGCTCAATTACCGATGGCCGGGCAACATCCGCGAACTGCGTAACGTGGTGGAGCGGGCCAGCATCATCTGCCCGCAGGAGTGGGTGGAAATGAGCCACCTGGGAATGGGTGAACAACCTGCAGGCAACACCCCTCGGATCGGCGCGCCCCTCAGTCTGGATGAGCTGGAGCGCGCCCATATCGGCGCGGTGCTGGCCACCAGCGATACGCTGGACCAAGCCGCCAAGACCTTGGGTATCGATGCCTCCACCCTGTACCGCAAGCGTAAGCAGTACAACTTATGAAATGGTCGATGAAGCTGCGCACGCGGCTTTTTCTAAGCATTTCAACGCTCGTTACAGCATCTCTGCTTGGCCTGACCCTGGGTCTGGTCAGCGTGATGCAAATGGCGACGGTACAGCAGCAGTTGGTGAAAGAAGCGACCCACGCCCTGGAAATCGGCCTCAAGTTGCGGCAGAACCTAGGCGAACAACTGACCTTGATCCTCGATGAAGATACCGTCCCCGAGCATCTGCAATCGCTGCAGGACAACTTCCAGGCCCTGCTCGATCAGGGTCTAGCTCAGGGTGGTGAACAGAGCAGCTTCAGCAAGGCCAGTAGCCATTTTCAAAGCTTTCTGCGGGCCTATCGGGAAAGCGCCAATCCGGCTCGAAGCATGGGTGCGGATCAACCGCTTGGCGCGGCGTTTGGTCAAGTGCGCACCGACCTGATCGACTCCCACAGGCAAACGCTAGAGCTCATCATCCGCAGCGAAGAGCAGACGCGCAGCCGCGCCCTGCTGGTCAGTGGCCTGCTTGGCCTGATCGGCCTTGTAGTACTGGCGCTAGGGTTCGTCACCGCACACAAGATCGCCCGCCGCCTGGGCCAACCGATCGAGGCCCTGGCCCAGGCCGCCGACCAACTGGGCAAAGGCAACTTCAACGTCACCCTGCCGGTCACCCAGGCAGCCGAGCTGAACCAGTTGACTCGCCGTTTCGGGTTGATGGCCGAAGCGCTGCGCAAGCACCAGGAAACCAATGTCGATGAATTGATGGCCGGCCAGCAGCGCCTGCAGGCTGTGCTCGACAGCATCGACGATGGCTTGCTGATCATCGACCGCCAAGGCCATCTGGAGCATCTGAACCCGGTAGCACAGCGTCAGCTGGGCTGGAGCGACAGCCGTGTGGGCAGCAGCCTGGCCGACGCCCTGCAGCGCCCGGAGCTGGAACATCAACTGCGACAGGTATTGCGCGGCGGCAACCTCGATCGCCCCCCTGACGACCTGCAGATCGAAGTCGACGAAGAGTCTCGGCTGCTGACCTATAGCCTGACACCGGTCAGCCATCCACAGGGGCCAATTCTGGGCGCGGTGATGGTGCTGCACGATGTGACCGAGCAGCGCGCCTTCGAGCGTGTACGCAGCGAGTTCGTACTGCGTGCCTCCCATGAGCTGCGCACGCCGATCACCGGCATGCACATGGCATTCGGCCTGCTTCGCGAACGCCTGACATTCCCCCCGGATGCACGCGAGTACGACCTGATCGAAACCATCGGCGAAGAGATGCAGCGTCTGACCCAGTTGATCAATGACCTGCTGAACTTTTCACGCTATCAAAGTGGGCTGCAAAAACTCGAACTGGCGCCTTGCCCCATCGACGACCTGCTTGAACGCGCCAAGGCACGCTTCACCGAGCAGGCTGCGCATAAGCAAATCGAATTGGTCAACGTCCTGGAACCGCCATTGCCACGCATACAGGCCGACGTCGCCCAACTCGACCGGGTAATGGACAACCTGCTGCACAACGCCATTCGCCATACTCCAAACGGTGGAAAGATCCGCCTGCATGCACGGCGGCACGCAGAGCGAGTGATCATCAGTGTCGAAGACAATGGCGAAGGTATCGCCTATGGGCAGCAAGGCCGAATTTTCGAACCGTTCGTGCAGGTGGGCCGCAAGAAGGGCGGCGCAGGGCTGGGCCTTGCATTGTGCAAGGAGATCGTGCAACTGCATGGGGGGCGCATGGGCGTGTTTTCCCGCCCCGGACAAGGCACCCAATTCTATATGGCGCTGCCTGTCTGAACCCTCGCCCAACGCAAGTCAGTTTTCACCCCGCCGAGCTGCAACCTGTCTTCCGCGGGTCACCAGCTCGGCGAACTGCCGTGCGTTAAGTGGATGGGCGAACAACCAGCCCTGGCCGTAGTTCACCCCTTCGCTGTTGAGCAGCTCGGCCTGGTCTTCGCATTCGATGCCTTCGGCAATCACTCGCAGGTGCAGGTCATGGGCCATGCGAATGATGTGCGGTGCAACTCCGCTACTGGCGGCATCGTGCCCCAGTGCATCGATGAAGGCCTTGTCGATCTTCAGGCAATCCACGGGCAAGGTCTGCAGGTAGGCCAGACTGCAATATCCCGTGCCGAAATCATCGATCAGCACCTGGTGCCCCACGGCCCGCAACGCCTGCAGATTGTCACGGGCCACTACCACGTCGATCAGCCCCCGCTCGGTAACCTCGAAGGCGATCTGGCTGGCCGACACCCGGTGCAACGCCAATAACCGTGCAGCGACTCGCCCGATGCGCGGCACCATCACATCACAGGCAGCGAGGTTGACCGAGATGTACAGGTTGGGGTGCGAACGCAGCAACTGCCCAAGTTGTTCGAGCACACGCTGCAGGACGAAGTCGGTGATCTGGCATATCTGCCCGGTGTTCTCGGCCAGGGGAATGAACAAATCCGGGCTGGTCAGCGTCCCGTCTGGGCGGCGCCAGCGCACCAACGCCTCGGCCCCCACGCATCGTCGGCTGTCGAGTTCGAATATGGGCTGGTAAAGCACTTGCAGTTCGCCACGGCGTAGAGCGTTCTGCAATTCGGAACTCATCGAGCGCCGCTGCTGCACCAGCTGCAGCACCAGCCAACCGATGCAGCAGGCCGCCAACAGGCTGCCAGGAATCAGCAACCAGAGCATGCCGTTCATTTTCAATGGCAGGCTCGCCCGTGGAGCGATCAGCACCAACTGGTAATCCGGCGATTTCGTCGGCATGCGATAGATAAGACGGTCGCTCAGTTCGAGTAGCGTGTTCTCGCTGGAAGGCCAGGCAGCAGCGGGCGGCCAGACTTGCGGCGGGCCCAGCACCGGGATGGCTCGGGCACCATTGTCGAGCACGACCAGCAAGCTGCCGCCGGGGGGCAAGTCGACCACATCGGTCAGGTGCCCACGGGATGTCGAAACCACGAACCTGCCGCGCCCCAACATCAGCGCCGCCAGGTTTTCATCAGGCTCGGTGGTGGTGTTCAACCAATAGCTGTAGGTGGGGCCTCGAATGTCTGGCGCCCGCAAGGATTCGATGAGCCTTTCACCCCCCCGATTCGAACAGGCGATGTTGCCGTCGATGTATGCGGCCTCATAAATAAAGCGCGACCCGAGGCCGACTGCCTGCAAGGCCTGCAACATCGCCGCGTCACAGCCGCGCAAGGGCTGCGCCTGCAACGCATCGACGCCCTCGCGCAGCTGGCCGAATACCTGCTCTAGCCGCTCGAGAAATCGGTCGCCCTGCGCATTCATTTGCGCACTTTCGTTCTGCTTCATCTGTTGCAGGGCGATACCGAAGCTGGCAGTCAGCAGCACTGCGCCACTGGCCAACGCTGCCAAGGTGGCCAGCATCCAGGGACGGTAAAAAAATTGGCGCAGTGCAGTGAGCAAGGCTGACATCGCTAGCATCCAGTTGATTAACAAGGTATAGCAACTGGTTTGACACTCAGCCTGCCCGTTGAGCGGTGATTAAGGCGCGTGGGGGCGCCTGACTAACGCATGCGGTTGAGCACCTGCAGAATTGCGGCTGTCTGTGCGTCCGGCATGCCATCGAAACGCGCTGGACGGAAGCGCATCTGGAATGCAGCGATCACATGGCGGGTGGCAACGTCCAGCTCTGCGGTTTGCTCGATTGCGTAACCAAAACGGGCTAATTCTTGCTGATACCAGCCGATCGTGGGGGGATTAGCACTGAAATATGCTTGCTGGCGTGCTACCGCCGCGGCGTCTGGCCAAATCCCGAGGCCCGCTTCGGCCAGGCGCTTCCAGGGGAACAACGGCCCGGGGTCCAGTTTGCGTAATGGTGCGATATCACTGTGGCCAATAATGTGGCGCGGCTCGATGTGATTGCGTTTGACGATATCGTTGAGCAGGGCGATCAGCGACTGGATCTGCGCCTCGCTGTAAGGGTGCCAGACCCGACCATTGGGGGTGTCGGTGAAACCAGGATTGACGATCTCGATGCCGATGGAGCTCGAATTGAGCCAGGTTCGACCTTGCCACTGGCTGTCACCGGCATGCCAGGCCCGACGGCTCTCGTCGACCAACTGGTAGACCGTCGCCGGGCCGTCACCTATCAGGTAATGACTGCTGACCTCACCATGGGTCAGCAGCGCCAGGGAACGTTCAAGGGACGCATTGGTGTAATGCAGGACCACGAACTGGATTCGGTCGTCCTGGTTGGCGGAAACATGGCTGCGGTCGATGCGCAGGCCTGTGGAACAGCCCGCTAGGATCAACAGCATGCAAGCGGTGAATAAGGTTTTCATCGGTGGGAGCACGTCTGGAGGAGTCTACATCGTCGCTACAGTATAACGTGCTCCTTCCCGGCCATTAGGCTAAAGAGTGATTCAGCGTGTGCACAGCACCAGGAATTCCATCGAGTTGTCGCCACTGGGGCCTTTCACATCCACCAGTTGGGTCAGCACCGTTGCCTGCTCGGCCAATGGCTTGCCGATCACTTTGGCGTAGCCATGTACCAGCCTGTTTTCGCTGCTGGCATCGATCGGCGAGACCGAGCAGAAGCCGGGGTCCTGATGCACGATGCGCTTGTTGAAGAACAGCGTGTATTGGGTGAAGTAGTTGTCCTGAGGTTTGTGCTCGACCCTTTCGATCCACTTTGGCCATTGGCGCAACACACTGCCGTCACCGCCAATGTGTGCGGTCCACCAGGTTTCATTGGCCAGGGCAGAGGCCTGGTAGGCCAACCCCATCATTAGTACAACCCACGCTTTGAATGCTTTCATCGCTCGGCTCCTCATCAGAGATCGTTCCGTAACGACATGCACGACAGTGCACATGTCGGTTACGCAGTCTCGACCTCGTAGGCGCGATGAATGCGGTACTTGTTTATGCCATTTCGACCCGGTTACGCCCCAGGTCCTTCGCCCGGTACAAGGCGTCGTCGGCACGCTTGAGCACTTGGTCGGCACGCTCGCCGGAGCGGAAAGCGCTCACGCCAATGGAAGCGGTGATCACCACGCGCTCGCCCTTGAAGTGAAATGGGCACGCCTCGATGGCCGCGCGTAGCACTTCGGCGAATTGTTGACCGGCAGCCGGGGAGGTCTGCGGCAACAACAGGACGAACTCCTCACCGCCAAAGCGGGCGATGAAATCCTGGCCTCGCAGCCGCTTGCGCAGTTGGTCGGCAACGATCTTCAGCACCTTGTCGCCGGCCAGGTGGCCGTAGCCGTCGTTGATGCGCTTGAAATGGTCCAGGTCAAGGATAGCCATCAGCAGATGCCCGCCACCCTCCTGCCAGTCCTGGACCTCGCGCTCGACCCGCTCGGCCCAGGCTGCGCGGTTCGGCAAGCCGGTGAGCGGGTCGATAAGCGCCTTCTGCCGTTGCTCCTCCAGATGCTCACGGTAGCCAAGGGCTTCCTGCTCCATACTGGCCACACGTTCGGCCAGGCCCTGCAGGCGCCCTGCCAGTTCCTGTTCGCGGCGGTCGCGCTCACGCTGATGATCGTCAATGGTGACAGACAACCCCTCAAGACGGTTTTCCAGGATGTGCTTGAGGCTTTCCAGGTCCGCCGCGCCCTGTACGCTACTTTGCAGGCCATCGACCTGTTCGCGCAGTTGGCTGTCCAGCTCACGGGCAGCGGTACTGTTGTCGGCGTGTCCGGCACTGGCTTCCTGCAAGTGGCTCTGGAAATTCTCCAGGCGCTCGTTGAGCTGTTGCAGGTAAGCCTCGAATTCGTGCTGACCGCTGTCGGTAATGGCCAGCATGAGCACTGCCAGGTCGTCGAGAACCGGGATCAGCTCATACCAGTTCAAGCCGCGCGCCACCCGCTCGCGCATTGCCAGGGCTTGTGCCTTGTGGCGCTCGGGCAGGCTCAGGTCGTCGAGCAGGCCAATCAGGGTCTGCTCGATATGCGCAGCGACCTGGCTGTAAGGTGGTTCGACAGCGTCGGGCAAGGCATAGGGGCCGTCCTCGCCAGCAGCATCCTCGACCTGCAACGAAGCGTCGACCAGTGAAGGCAGCTCGCCTTCCTGGAGCTGCTCAGACACGGGCAACGGCGCAGCGGGTGGGGCCGCCGGTGGCTCATGGCGTTGGTTCTCGACCAGTGCAGGCTCGGACAGCACGGTCGGTTCCGACTCTGCAACGGCTTCCGGCATTTGGGGCTGCTCGGCACTCACGGGCTCGGCAGGCGCTTGCAGCTGCGCCGCAAGCGGCTGCAGCTCATCCACATCGGGCGCTGGTGCCTCGACTACATCGGAAGCTGGCGGCGCGGGCGCGACGTCGAGCGAAGGAGGTACCGCGGGAACATCGGCCGCTGCCTGGTCTGCATGGACCAGTGCCTGCTCACCCTGCTGTTCGATTTCGCGATTACCGAACAGGCGCTGCAGAAACCCCGGCCGGGCTTCTTCCTCGGGTTTGCTCAGCGTGGACAGGGCGAGCCCTTGCAGACCGCTGAGCTCGCCGAGTAAAGGAGGCAGGTCGCGGGACTGGCTTACGCCGCCATCGAGTTTCTTGGCCAGCTTTTTCAATGATCTGGATACATCACCCGGCAATGGCAGCGTTTGCAACTGGCTTACCAATGACGTGAGCGCATCGCGGACCTGGTTCATCCGTGTTTCACGTCGCTGCTCGGAATCCAGAACGGCTTTTTCCAGGCGCGGAATCAGGCCGGCCAGGCCGGCGTCCATGTTGTCGCTGCGGATCACCTCGCGCATTTCCTTCATGCACTGGTCGACCGCCTTGTCGCTGCCTTCGGCTGCCAGGGTGCTGCGCACCAGGCCCCGGCGCAACAGGTCAAGTCGAGCATTCCAGCGACGCTCGAGCTTTTCCTGCTGTTCGATGCTTTTTAGATATTTTTCTTTCCAGCGCTCGGCGTCGATGGTCATGCCTGGATCCGCAAAAAGTGATGCATCTATGAGCTGTGATTACACGCTTTCGGCGAACGCTTCGAACACTTGAGCGCTCGAAACGCTTCTGCTGATCTACCTCAGGACCGGCAGCGTATCCACAGTCAATGCTTCAGGCAATCGGATCTCGACAGCGACGGGAAGGTGGTCGGAAATTGGCTGCGCCAGCACCTCGACCCGTTCGAGGGTCAAGCTCGGGCTGAGCAGGATATGGTCCAGGCAGCGCTGAGGGCGCCAGCTGGGGAAGGTGGCCTCGGCCTGCGGGGCGATCAGGCCCAGATCGCGCAGAGGCGAGTGGTCGAGCAGGTCGGTGGCATGGGTGTTCATGTCGCCCATCAACACCTGGTGACGATAGCCGCCGATCAGCTCGCGAATGTAGGCCAACTGCCTGGCACGGGTCTTCGCCCCCAGTGCCAGGTGCATCATCACCACGATCAGCGCGTCGTCGCCCTCGCCGAATCGCACCAGAATTGCCCCTCGCCCAGCCGGGCCAGGCAACGGATGGTCTTCCAGCAGATGCGGTTTGAGGCGGCTGAGCACCCCGTTGCTGTGCTGGGCGAACCGCCCGAGGTTGCGATTGAGCTGCTGGTACCAGTAGGGGAAGGCGCCCAACTGGGCCAAGTGCTCGACCTGGTTGACGAAGCCTGAACGCAGGCTGCCGCCATCGGCCTCCTGCAGGGCCACCAGGTCAAAATCGTTGAGCAGCTCGCCGATCTTTTGCAGGTTGCCCGCCCGCCCGTTGTGCGGCAGCAAATGCTGCCAGCTACGGGTCAGGTAATGACGGTAACGCTCGGTGCTGATGCCGACCTGAATGTTGAAGCTCAGCAACCGCAGGCGGCCATCCTCGGGCAGGCCAGGGGCCTGCAGGTGATGTTCGTTGACCTGCGGCTGATGCAGGCCAATGCCACGCGTGTTTCTGAAGCGGGGCATAGGGTTCGCCGCTTACTTAGCGGCGCGCTCCTTGGCGATCAGTTGGTCGGCGACGTTCAGGACGCCTTCCGGACCGCCTGCGGTACCCAGGTCGAAGCGGTACTTGCCGTTGACCACCATGCTCGGTACACCCGTGATTTCGTACTTTTTCGCCAGCTCCTTGGCCTGGTTGACCTGGCCTTTGATGGCGAAGGAGTTGTAGGTCGCCAGGAACTTGTCTTTGTCGACGCCCTGGGTAGCGAGGAAGTCAGCCATGTCGGCAGGGTCGGTCAGACGCTTGCGCTGGTTCTGGATGGCATCGAACACGGCGGCGTGCACCTTGTGCTCCACACCCATGGCTTCGAGAGTCAGGAACATCTGGCCATGGGCATCCCATGGGCCGCCGAACATTGCCGGAACGCGTTTGAAATTGACGTCCTTGGGCAGCTTGTCTACCCATGGGTTGATGGTCGGCTCGAAGTGGTAGCAGTGTGGGCAGCCGTACCAGAACAGCTCGATCACTTCGATCTTGCCAGGCACGGATACCGGAACAGGGTTGCTCAGCTCGATGTATTCCTTGCCGGCCACGGGCTCCGCAGCCTGGACGGCAGTCATACCGAATACGCTGGCAGCGACCAGCGCAGCGCTGAGAATCAGTTTACGCATGCTTTACTCCTGAGCAGTCATTGGTCGCCTCGACGCGACCTGAATTCAGACAGGTCGGGAAGGGCCCGAGTTCTGTAGTGTAACGGCTGCGGACTGAAAAAAGGGCGGTCCGGCCGCCCTTTCATCTTTGCCGTACAGCATTAACCGAATGTTAATGCAGGCCCTGGATGTAGCTGGACAACGCCTCGATATCCTTGTTGCTCAGCTTGCCGGCAATCGAGCGCATGGGCATGGCATCGCCATCATTGGTGCGATTGCCTTCGCGGAAGTCCGTGAGCTGCTTGGTCACGTACTGCGCATGCTGGCCCCCCAGGTGCGGGAAGCCGGCGAGGGCGATGCCAGCGCCATTGGGCGAGTGGCAGCCGGTACAGGCCGGCATGCCTTTCTCAAGGTCACCGCCGTTGAACAGGGCACGGCCCCGCTCGACCAGTTTTGGATCGGCCGCCCCCACGCTGCCTTTCTGACTGGAGAAATAGGCGGCGATATCGGCCAGGTCCTGGTCGTTGAAGTTGGCGAGCATGCCTGTCATTTCCAGCACGGTACGCTTGCCGGACTTGATGTCATGCAGTTGTTTTTCGAGGTAGCGCTGGCCTTGGCCGGCCAGTTTCGGGAAGTTCGGCGCCAGACTGTTACCGTCGGGGTTGTGGCAGGCACCACAGACGGCCGTCTTGGCCTGGCCGGCGGCGGCATCGCCTTTGATGGGGTCAGCAGCAGTGGCCGCACCTGCGACACCCATGGTCAACAGCAGACTCACGACTAGTTTGTTCATCAGCTAATCCAACACGGCTAAGGGTGAAATGTTATGTATCGGGACTGCCACTCATCCAAAGGATGACCAAACGGTAGTCCTCGGCACTGCAGTCCATGCACAATCCACGCGGCGGCATAGCCTTGAAACCCTGGGTAACATGCGCCACCAGTGTGTTCACACCTTGCGCCAGCCTTGGCTCCCAGGCTGCCCGGTCACCCCGCTTGGGTGCCTGTGGCAACTGCCCGGCGTGACAGGCCGCACACGTGCGGTTGTACAACGCCTCGGGATCCTGTGTAGCCTGTGCGCTGAAAAACGGTAGGAACATACCGACAGCAAGCAGCCATTTCGCCATGCGGAACGACCTGACAGGGTTGGGGGCCGCGCTGCGTTCTGATGCGCGAGCTATTGTTCGACACCCCATGCTCGATCTCCTTCGCTGGGAGAATGAGCACACAAAAACTGGGGCATTATATACTTCCGCCATCCAAACGGAAACGACACCGCTTGCCGGCTTCGGCCTTGGCAACACCCACATCGGATATCCCATGCAAGTCAAGAACCCCATCCTCGGCCTCTGCCAGAAAGCCAAATTCGCCCTCAGCGCAGCCAAGGTCGAACAATGTCCGGACGACCAGGGTTACGAGGTGGCTTTCGCCGGTCGCTCCAACGCCGGCAAGTCCAGTGCCCTCAATACCCTGACTCATGCCAGCCTGGCGCGCACCTCGAAGACCCCAGGGCGCACCCAGCTGTTGAATTTCTTCAGTCTGGACGATGAACGGCGTTTGGTCGACCTGCCGGGTTACGGATATGCAAAAGTCCCGATCCCGCTCAAGCAGCACTGGCAGCGCCACCTGGAGGCCTACCTGGGCAGCCGCGAGTGCCTGCGTGGCGTCATCCTGATGATGGACGTGCGTCACCCCATGACCGACTTCGACAAGATGATGCTCGACTGGGCAAAGGCCAGCGGCATGCCGATGCACATTCTGCTGACCAAGGCCGACAAACTGACCCACGGTGCCGGCAAGAACACCTTGCTCAAGGTGCAGTCGGAAATTCGCAAGGGTTGGGGCGACGGTGTGACCATCCAGCTGTTCTCGGCGCCCAAGCGCCTGGGAGTCGAGGATGCCTACCGCGTGCTGGCGGATTGGATGGAGCTCGAAGACAAGCCAACTGCCTGAAGTGAGCACAACCACCCTGCAGGAGCGGGCCCACCCGCTCCTGCGGGTGTGTACCGGCTGGTCAAATTCCGGGCAAAAAAAACCCCGGACTTCATATGGGGAGGGGGAAGTCTGGGGTTCAAGTCCGGACCGCTAGGGCGGGGTCCGGGTATCTGCCAACACTTAACACAACATAGGAGCATCGAAAGGCTTCACCAGCCATTCAGTTACTCTGAGCCCCGTTTCACCGATTTAGTTCCGAAGCCCTCAAAACTATTTGCGATAGTTTCATGAAACTTCAGAACCAGAGGCCCGAGGCCTGCTTCGGATCCGCGGCACACATCCCCGATCCTACACAGCTTTTCCAGCGTAATCAGTGAGCTTCGTCCCAATTCGAGCCCACGCCTACCTCTACCAGCAGCGGAACATCCAGCTGCGCGGCATTGCTCATTTGCGTGCGAATTTCATCTTTCACCTGCTCGACCAGACCCTCTTTCACTTCGAGTACCAGTTCGTCGTGAACCTGCAGGATCACACGGGCATCCAGATTGCTCTGGGTGAGCCAGTTGTCCACATTCACCATCGCCCGCTTGATGATATCGGCTGCGGTGCCCTGCATCGGCGCGTTGATCGCCGTGCGTTCGGCGCCTTTGCGCAAGGCTGGGTTCTTGGCGTTGATGTCCGGCAGGTACAGGCGGCGTCCGAACAGGGTCTCGACGAAGCCTTGCTCGGCCGCCTGGGCACGCGTGCGCTCCATGTAGGCCAGCACACCGGGGTAGCGGGCGAAATAACGGTCAATGTAGTCCTGTGACTGCTTGCGATCGACACCGATCTGCTTGGCCAGTCCAAAGGCGCTCATACCGTAGATCAAGCCGAAGTTGATGGCCTTGGCGCTGCGGCGCTGGTCCGTGGTGACCGCCTCGAGTGCCACACCGAAGACTTCGGCGGCAGTCGCACGGTGGACATCGAGGTTGTTGCGGAAGGCATGCAGCAGGCCTTCGTCCTTGGCCAGGTGAGCCATGATGCGCAGCTCGATCTGCGAGTAGTCCGCCGCCAGCAGCTTGTAACCGGGGCTGGCAATGAAGGCCTGACGAATGCGTCGGCCTTCGGCCGTGCGGATCGGGATGTTCTGCAGGTTCGGGTCGCTGGACGACAGGCGCCCGGTCGCGGCCACGGCTTGCTGGTACGAGGTGTGGATGCGCCCAGTACGCGGGTTGATCTGCCCTGGAAGCTTGTCGGTGTAGGTGCTCTTGAGTTTACTCAGGGTGCGGTACTGCATCAGTACTTCGGGCAGCGGGTAACCCTGTTCGGCCAGTTCATCGAGCACCGCTTCAGCGGTGGAAGGCTGCCCTTTGGCAGTCTTGCTCAGCACGGGCATGCCCAGCTTGTCGTACAGGATGGCACCCAGCTGCTTGGGCGAACCCAGGTTGAACTCCTCGCCAGCCAACTCGAAGGCGCGGCGCTCCAGCTCGGCCATTTTCACACCCAGCTCGCCACTTTGGATCTTCAGCAGTTCGGCATCGACCAATGCCCCCTGGCGCTCGATCTTGGCCAGCACCGGCACCAGCGGCATCTCGATGTCCATCAGAACCGGCTGCACGCTCGGGGTCTTGGCCAGGCGCGCCTGCAGCGCCTGGTGCAGACGCAAGGTGATATCGGCGTCCTCGGCAGCATAGGGGCCGGCCTTTTCCAGGGGAATCTGGTTGAAGGTCAGCTGCTTGGCACCCTTGCCCGCAATCTGCTCGAAGGTAATGGTGGTGTGATCGAGGTATTTCTGCGCCAGGCTGTCCATGTCGTGACGGGTGGCAGTGGAATCCAGCACGTAGGATTCGAGCATGGTGTCATAGGCGACGCCACGCATCTGAATGGCCAGCTCGCAATTGGCGAGAATATTGATGTCGTACTTGGCGTTCTGACCGACCTTGGCCTTGCCTGGGTCCTCCAGCAACGGCTTGAGCGCCTTCAACACTTGCTCGCGGTCCAGCTGCGTCGGGGCCCCTTCGTAGTCGTGGGCCAGCGGCACATAGGCCGCCTCATGGGGCTCGACTGCGAACGACAGGCCCACCAACTGTGCCTGCTGTGCATCCAGGCTGGTGGTTTCGGTGTCGAAGGCAAACAGCTGGGCCTGGCGCAGCTTCTCAAGCCAGGCATCGAAGCGAGCCTGGTCGAGGATGGTTTCGTATTTAGGTTCAACCTTGGCCGCCGGTGCCTCGACCGGTTCAAGGGCTTCACCGGCCTGGCTGGCGTCACGCTGGACCTCGGCGATCCAGCTCTTGAATTCCATTTCGGTGTACAGCGCCAGCAGCGCCTCGCGGTCGGGTTCGCCGCAGACCAGGTCATCGACGTCGATTTCCAGCGCCACGTCGACCTTGATGGTGGCCAACTCATACGACAGAAACGCGGCATCGCGATGCTCTTCGAGCTTGGCTGGCAGGGTCTTGGCACCACGGATCGGCAGGGCCGCCACCTTGTCGAGGTTAGCGTACAGGTCGCTCAGACCACCGCCGATCCCTGTCAGCAGGCCGACCGCCGTCTTTTCGCCCACGCCCGGCACGCCGGGGATGTTGTCGACCTTGTCGCCCATCAGGGCAAGGAAGTCGATGATGTGCTCGGGCCCGACACCGAACTTTTCGCGCACGCCCGCCACGTCCAGCACGCTCCCGGTCATGGTGTTCACCAGTGTGACGTGCCCGTCGACCAACTGCGCCATGTCCTTGTCACCGGTCGAGATGATCACCGGCCGGCCAGCGGTGGCACTGCTGCGAGCCAGGGTGCCGATCACGTCGTCGGCTTCGACGCCTTCGACGCACAACAGGGGGTAGCCCAGGGCCTTCACACTGGCGTGCAGCGGTTCGACCTGTACCCGCAAATCGTCGGGCATGCTTGGCCGGTTGGCCTTGTACTCGGCGAACATCGCATCGCGGAACGTGCCGCCCTTGGCGTCGAACACCACGGCGAACAGGCTGTCTGGATATTGCTTGCGCAGGCTCTTGAGCATGTTCAGCACACCCTTGACCGCGCCGGTTGGCATGCCCTTGGACGTGGTCAGCGGCGGCAGCGCGTGAAAGGCGCGGTAGAGATAGGAGGAACCGTCCACCAGGACGAGGGGCACTTGGCTCATGAGGAGAATCAACCTTTTCGGCGGGTCCGGCGCTAGAATAGCCAGATCAATGACGACAAAGGGACAAGGTTATCATGCGTACACCCATTCGCCTGTTACTGCTCGGCCTGTTGGCAACCACGCCGGTCGTCACCCTGGCGGCGGACGACGCCCCATCGGCAGATCCCGATGTGACCATTCGCACGGAAGGCGACAAAACCATCCAGGAATATCGGCAAAACGGCTTCCTGTATGCGATCAAGGTCACGCCGAAGAACGGCAAGCCTTACTTTCTGGTACGCGCCGACGGCTCCGAAGGCAATTTCATTCGTTCCGACCAGCCGGACATGCTGATTCCGTCCTGGAAGATCTTCGAGTGGTAATCTGACGCGCACCGTTCACATCAACCTGGCACTTCCCGGCGGAAGTGCCCGCATGGGCAACTCTTCATCATGTCAGTCTTCACCCCCGTGACCCGGCCTGAGCTGGAAACCTTTCTGGCGCCCTACGAGCTGGGCCGTTTGCTCGATTTCCAGGGCATTGCCGCCGGTACCGAGAACAGCAACTTCTTCGTCAGCCTCGAACAGGGGGAGTTCGTCCTGACATTGGTCGAACGGGGCCCGGTCGAGGACATGCCGTTCTTCATCGAGCTGCTCGATGTTCTGCACGAAGCAGACATGCCGGTGCCCTATGCACTGCGTGACCGCGACGACAACGCCCTGCGCGAACTGTGCGGCAAGCCGGCCCTGCTGCAACCACGGTTGTCGGGCAAGCACATCAAGGCGCCCAACAACCAGCATTGCGCTCAGGTGGGCGAACTGCTCGCGCACATTCACCTCGCCACCCGCGAGCGCATCATCGAGCGCCGTACCGACCGCGGCCTGGACTGGATGCTGCAATCGGGTGCCGAGCTGTTGCCGCGTCTCACCGCCGGGCAGGCTGCGCTGCTACAGCCGGCACTGGACGAGATCACCGCGCACAAGGCGCAGATCCTGGCCTTGCCCCGGGCCAACCTGCATGCCGACCTGTTCCGCGACAACGTGATGTTCGAAGGCACCCACCTGACCGGTGTGATCGACTTCTACAACGCCTGCTCGGGCCCGATGCTGTATGACATCGCCATCACCGTGAACGACTGGTGCCTGGATGAGCACGGCGCCATCGATGTGCCCCGCGCCCAGGCGCTGCTGGCGGCCTACGCGGCGCTGCGACCGTTCACGGCGGCGGAAGCTGAGCTGTGGCCAGAGATGTTGCGAGTCGGCTGCGTGCGGTTCTGGCTGTCGCGACTGATCGCGGCCGAGTCGTTCGCCGGCATGGACGTGATGATCCATGACCCGAACGAGTTCGAGGTGCGTCTGGCGCAGCGTCAGCAGGTGGCGTTGCACCTGCCGTTCGCGCTCTAGGCCGCGCCTGCCTCTTGGTGGGTAAACCCGCTCCTGCACTAAAGCGATAACCTGGGAGTTTTCGCTAGCGCCGTGGGAGCGGGTTTACCCGCGAAGCGGTCGGAACAGGCTTACAACTGTTCCAGACACCCCGCCAGATCAGCACCCAATTTCTCCAGCAGCCGCTCATAGCCCCCGGCATCCACCAGGTCGGTGCCACCCAGGGCATCCAGCTCGGCCAGGCGCACCGGCAACCCTGCCGTCAGGGTCTCGGCCAACCGCGGCCGCAGCGGTGGCTCACTGAAGACACAGGTCTTGCCCACTTCCTGCAGGCGCTTGCGCATGGCGGCCACATGTTGCGCGCCAGGCTGCACCTCGGCAGCGACAGTGAACACTCCGGCGTGTTTCAGACCGTAAGAGGCCTCGAAGTAGTCGAAGGCTTCGTGGAACACGAAGTACGGCTTGTTGGCGATACCCGATACCCGCGCCTTGATACGCGCATCCAAGGCATCCAGACGTTCGACGAAAGCTTTCAGGTTGCCCTGGTAGCGCGCCGCGTTGGAAGGATCGACCGACGCCAGGTCGGCGGCCATCTTCGTCGCGATCACCCGGGCGTTGACCGACGACAGCCACAAATGCGCATCCAGGCTACCCGGCCGGTGATCGTGATCATGGTCGTCGTGGTCTTCTTCCTCATGGGAATGGCTATCCTCGCCGAAGTGACGAAGGCTCATGCCCGGCAGCGACTGAACCGCGACCGTGGGCTTGCTGCGGCTGCCCAGCACCCGTGGCAGGAAGCTCTCCATGTCCGGCCCGATCCAGTACAACAGGTCAGCATCGCCCACACGCCGCATGTCGGAGGGGCGTAGGGCATAGTGGTGCGGCGAGGCGCCCGGCGGCAGCAGCACATCGGGCGTACCTACGCCGTCCTGCACGGCGGCGGCAATCTGCTGCAGCGGCTTGATACTGGTGAGCACCCGCACGTCGGCGTGCGCCGAACAGGCGAGGAAAGCGACAAAAAGCACAAGGAATCGGGACACGATGAATACTCGACTCGTCAGAAACAGGTAACATAATAACGTCTCCATCCAGAATCGTCGCTGCCCATGTCCATTACGCCGCTGGCTCACCGTCCCCACGATCACTCCCATTGCGTACACAGCGCACTGGCTGAGGCCGACGCCCTGTGCACGCGCCAGGGCCTGCGCCTGACCGCTCTGCGCCGTCGCGTACTGGAGCTGGTCTGGCAGAGCCACAAGCCGTTGGGCGCCTATGACATCCTTGCCGTGCTCAGCGAGCAGGATGGGCGCCGCGCCGCGCCCCCTACCGTGTACCGGGCACTGGACTTCCTGCTCGAAAACGGCCTGGTCCATCGCATCGCATCGCTCAACGCCTTCATCGGTTGCAGTCACCCTGAACATGCGCACCAAGGCCAGTTCCTGATCTGCCGGGTATGTCATGTAGCCATCGAGCTGGAGCAGGACAGCATCAGCGACGCCATCATCGCCAGTGCCAAGGACGTAGGTTTCAGCGTCGAAACCCAGACCGTCGAGATCGTCGGCCTGTGCGGCAACTGCCGGAGCGCGGCATGAGCGATGCACTGATCCGCCTTGAGCAGGTCGGCGTCACTTTCGGTGGCGAGGCAGTGCTCGACAGCATCGACCTGTCGGTCTCCCCTGGGCAGATCGTCACGCTGATCGGCCCCAACGGCGCCGGCAAGACCACGCTGGTACGCGCCGTGCTCGGCCTGCTCAAGCCGCACCGCGGTACGGTATGGCGCAAACCGCGCCTGCGCATCGGCTACATGCCGCAGAAAATCCAGGTGGACGCCACGCTGCCACTTTCGGTACTGCGCTTCCTGCGACTGGTACCGGGTGTCGACCGTGCGGCTGCTTTGTCGGCCTTGCAGGAAGTGGGCGCCGAACAGGTCATCGACAGCCCGATCCAGACCATCTCCGGGGGTGAGATGCAACGCGTGCTGCTGGCCCGCGCACTGCTGCGCGAACCTGAGCTGCTGGTACTGGATGAGCCGGTGCAGGGCGTCGACGTGGTCGGGCAGACCGAGCTGTACAACCTGATCACTCGCCTGCGCGACCGCCATGGCTGCGGCGTGCTGATGGTGTCGCACGACCTGCACCTGGTGATGAGCGCCACCGACCAGGTGGTTTGCCTGAACCGCCATGTGTGCTGCTCCGGCCACCCCGAGCAGGTCAGCAACGACCCGGCGTTCGTCGAGCTGTTCGGCCAGAACGCGCCAAGCCTGGCCATCTACCATCACCACCACGATCACAGCCATGACCTGCATGGCTCGGTGATCGCCCCTGGCACCCATGTTCACGGAGAGCACTGCAAGCATGGCTGATTTTCTTCTGTATGCCCTGCTTGCGGGCCTTTCCCTGGCGCTGGTGGCCGGCCCACTGGGTTCCTTCGTGGTCTGGCGGCGCATGGCCTACTTCGGCGATACGCTGTCCCACGCGGCCCTGCTCGGCGTGGCACTGGGCTTCGCCCTGGATGTCAGCCCTGCGCTGGCAGTGACCGTGGGCTGCCTGCTGCTGGCGATCCTGCTGGTGACGCTGCAACAGCGCCAGCCGCTGGCCTCCGATACCCTGCTCGGCATCCTGGCCCCCAGCACCCTGTCGCTGGGCCTGGTGGCGCTCAGCTTCATGCACGATGTGCGCATCGACCTCATGGCCTATCTGTTCGGTGATTTGCTGGCCATCAGCACCACCGACCTGGCCTGGATCCTCGGTGGCAGCGCGCTGGTCCTGCTGCTGCTCGCAGCCTTGTGGCGCCCCCTGCTGGCGGTCACCGTGCACGAAGAGCTGGCCATGGTCGAAGGCTTGCCAGTGGCGAGCCTGCGCATGGCGCTGATGCTGCTGATTGCAGTGGTCATCGCCGTCGCCATGAAGATCGTCGGGGTGCTGTTGATCACATCGCTGCTGATCATTCCCGCCGCCGCGGCACAACGTCACGCCCGCTCCCCCGAGCAAATGGCCTTGGGTGCCAGCCTGCTGGGCGTCAGCGCCGTGTGTGGCGGCCTGGCCCTGTCATGGTTCAAGGACACACCGGCCGGCCCGTCGATCGTGGTGTGCGCCGCAGTGCTATTCTTGCTGAGCCTGGCCTTGCCCAAGCGCTGAAAACCGGGGGGTGCCCAGGCATACCCTGCAACCTTTTCAAGGGTAAAGGGTCTGTAAGACCTGTTTTCGAGCATATGCCCCTGGGTGTAGACTTGCTCGCTTTTTGCGCAAATAGAGAGTCGCAGGAATGAAGCCGTTCGCCTCCCGTTATCTGCTTGTTGCCGCGTTTTCGCTGTTCCTGGCTGCCTGTTCCAGCGCGCCGGTCGAACAGGCGGGTGCACCTGCCCAAGCCGATGCCTGGCAGCAATTGCAGCAAAGTATCACCAGCGATGAGCTGGCCACCGCCGAAGATCAGCTGGCGGCGCTGCAAACCCAGTCGCCCGACGACGCACGCCTGGAGCAATACCAGCGCCAGCTTGCCGAAGCCTACCTGCAGCGTAGCCAGATCGTCCTGCAGAAGGGCGACGTCAATGCTGCAGCCACCGCGCTGGCCCGTGCCCGGGCGCTGATGCCCCAGGCGCCAGCGGTGACCGGTGGCGATGCCGTTACCCAGGCACGCAAGGCCGAGCTGGAAAAAGCCGAGGCAGCGCTGAAGGCTGCCGAGGCCAAGCCCCAGGCGCGGGTGATCGACCCGGCTGCACCAAGCACCGTCGTTGCGCTGAAAACCACCGATATCCGGGCGATGCGACGCCAGCTCGACGAAATTGCCAAGGACGTGGTGAATTACCAGTGCGAGGTGGTGTTCCAGGTACCTCGGACCGAAGACGCGCCTTGGCTGAAGACACTGCTTGAGAAGCGCGTGCACAAGATCGACAGCGATTTCGAGCTCAAGCAGAAGCATGAAATCCGACGCTCGATGCGGGCACAGGTCGTTCTGGTCCCGCATCAGCAGTGACGATCAGGGCTGCGTTTGCAGCCCTCAGGCCGGCACACCCTCCGCGACGGCCTCTCGCTCCCATACCCGATGCCCTTCGACGGCTTTGACGAAGGCATTCATTACCGCCTTGTCATCTTCCAGCAGCAGCCCCCTGTCTTGCTTCAGGCCCAGGCTGCTTGCCAGATCCTTGGTCAGCACCATCGCCTTCAGATGCTTGTAACCCTCCAGCAGGAAATGCTTCGCCAAGCCGCTAGACGCCAGCGCCTTGACCGATTCGCTGCCGCCCGGAACGACTATCCCATCGAACATGATCGACGGCATACCCTCCATCGACGCGTCTACCGGTAACTGCTTGCCATCTGCCGTCTTCACCGGCGCGGAGCTCGGCCCCAGCAGCAGTGGACGGGCGCTCTCGGCCTCCAGCGCCTTGACCAGCGCGTCAACGCTAGCCGCATCCACCCCATCGGCCACCAGCAGCGCAATCTTGCGCCCCTTGATACCGACGTCACCAGGATGGTTCATCTGGCTCAGCGCCTCGGATTGCGCGAGTTTGCTTCCCTTGACCTTCACCGTGCCCTGCTTGGGCGCCGGCAACCCGAGGTTCGCTGCTACTGCAGCCGCCAGCTTCAGGTCGATGTTAGCCAGGATCTCGTTCACCTCACGCTGGCGGATGGTCTCTCGCTCCACCTTGCCCAACTCGAAGCTGTAGGCCTTGATGATGTGTTGCTGCTCAGTCGGGCTCATGCTCTGGAAAAACAGCCGCGCCTGGGAGAAATGGTCGCCGAACGATTCGCTGCGCTGGCGGATCTTGTGCGCGTCGATGCGCTCCTGATAGCTCTCGAAACCGCCGTCCTGCGCCGCAGGAGGCGTCTCCTTGGGCCAACCGCCGTCGATAGAGTTCGGCTCGTATGAGGCACGCCCCCTGTTGATGGTCATGCGGTGCATGCCATCGCGCTGGCCGTTGTGGTTCTGCGACATCGGGCAGTTGATCGGGATCTCATGGAAGTTCGGGCCACCCAGCCTGCTGATCTGAGTATCGGTGTAGGAAAACAGCCGGCCCTGCAGCAGCGGATCATTGCTGAAGTCGATACCCGGCACGATGTGCCCCGGACAGAAAGCCACTTGCTCGGTTTCGGCAAAGAAATTGTCCGGGTTGCGGTTGAGCACCATCTTGCCCAGCTTGGTGACTGGCACCAGTTCCTCGGGAATGATCTTGGTCGGATCGAGCAAGTCGAAGTCGAACTTGTGCTCATCGGCCTCAGGTACGATCTGCACACCCAGCTCCCACTCAGGGTAGTCACCGGTTTCGATCGCTTCCCACAAGTCGCGGCGATGGTAGTCGGTGTCTTTGCCCGCCAGCTTCTGTGCCTCATCCCATAGCAATGAATGCACGCCCTGGCGCGGCTTCCAGTGGAACTTGACGAAACTGGCCACGCCCTCGGCGTTGATCATGCGGAAAGTATGCACGCCAAAGCCTTCCATCATCCGCAGGCTGCGCGGAATGGCGCGATCGGACATGGTCCAGATGACCATGTGCGCCGATTCCGGCACCAGCGAAACGAAGTCCCAGAAGGTGTCATGGGCCGAGCCGCCCGTCGGTATCTCGTTGTGCGGTTCAGGCTTCACGGCATGCACGAAGTCAGGAAACTTGATCGCATCCTGAATGAAAAACACCGGCATATTGTTGCCAACAAGGTCGAAGTTGCCTTCATCGGTGTAGAACTTGACGGCGAAGCCGCGCACATCGCGCACCGTGTCTCCCGAGCCGCGTGGCCCTTGTACCGTGGAAAACCGTACGAACACCGGCGTGATCTTCTCCGGGTCCTGGAGGAAGCCAGCCTTGGTCAACTGGGCATGACAGCCGTAGCTCTGGAAGTAGCCATGGGCACCGGTACCCCGGGCGTGGACGATACGCTCAGGGATGCGTTCATGGTCGAAGTGGGTGATCTTCTCGCGCAGGATGAAGTCTTCGAGCAGCGATGGTCCGCGAGGGCCCGCCTTCAGGCTGTTCTGGTTATCGGCGATCTTCACGCCCTGGTTGGTGCGCAGCGCCTGCCCGGTGGCATCGCTGCGGCAGGACTCCAGCCGCTGCAGCTTGGCATTGGTGTTGGCCCGGTCAGGGGTATCGGTGCCGGCGACTTCACTGTGCTTGGGCGCGTCGTTCTTCTTGGTGGGCATGAGTCGGCTCTCCTCGTCAGTCTTCAGGCATGCCCTGTACGGGCTCGTTCAAGTAGTGACTAGGAAGCTTTGCCGAGCGTTCAATCAGGATTACCGGTTGTCGCGTTATGCCCGCTGGATTGGTGCATGACGAAATAAATGCTAAGAACAGCTATGGGAAAAGGCTAAAATGCGCGACCCCCGGCCAACCGCCGACACAAATTCCATGCGCCCCACAAGGTTCGCTACGTGATCGAGTTCCAAAATGTGCATAAGACCTACCGCGTCGCCGGTAGGGAAATCCCAGCTCTCAACCCGACCAGCCTGACCATCGAAAACGGCCAGGTATTCGGCCTGATTGGCCACTCCGGTGCGGGCAAGAGCACCATGCTGCGCCTGATCAATCGCCTCGAGGAGCCCTCGGGCGGCAAGATCATCGTCGACGGCGAAGATGTCACCGCCTTCAATGCCAACCAGCTACGCGGTTTTCGTCAGCAGGTCGGGATGATTTTCCAGCACTTCAACTTGCTGGCATCCAAGACCGTGGCCGACAACGTGGCGCTGCCACTGACCCTGGCCGGCGAGCTGTCGCGCAGCGAGATCGACAAGCGCGTCAGCGAACTGCTGGCCCGCGTTGGCCTGCAGGACCATGCCAGGAAGTACCCGGCACAGCTGTCTGGCGGTCAGAAGCAGCGCGTCGGCATCGCCCGTGCCTTGTCCACCAACCCAAAAATCCTCCTATGCGACGAGGCCACCAGCGCCCTCGACCCACAGACCACGGCCTCGGTGCTGCAGCTGCTGGCCGAGATCAACCGCGAGCTGAACCTGACCATCGTGCTGATCACCCACGAAATGGACGTGATCCGCCGGGTGTGCGACCGCGTTGCGGTCATGGATGCCGGCCATATCGTCGAGCAGGGCTCGGTGGCCGAAGTATTTCTGCATCCGCAACACCCGACCACCAAGCGCTTCGTGCAGGAAGACGAACACGTCGATGAAAGCGAGCAGCGTGACGACTTCGCCCACGTGCCAGGCCGCATCGTGCGCCTGACATTCCAGGGCGATGCGACCTACGCACCGCTGTTGGGCACCGTGGCCCGTGAGACCGGGGTCGACTACAGCATCCTCGCTGGACGTATCGACCGCATCAAGGATGTCCCCTATGGACAGCTGACCCTGGCCGTCACCGGCGGCGACATGGAGGCGGCGTTCGACCGCTTCAAGGCAGCTGACGTACATATGGAGGTACTGCGTTGATGGACGCGCTCAATTTCTTCGCCAACGTCGACTGGGCCGAAATCTGGCTGGCCACCGTCGATACCATGATCATGCTGTTCGGCTCGCTGTTCTTCACCGTGCTGCTGGGGCTGCCGCTGGGCGTACTGCTGTTCCTCTGCGGACCACGGCAGATGTTCGAGCAGAAGGGCGTCTATGCGCTGTTGTCGTTCGTCGTCAACGTGCTGCGTTCGCTGCCGTTCATCATTCTGTTGATCGTGATGATCCCGGTCACCGTGATGATCACTGGTACCTCGCTGGGTGTCGCGGGCGCCATCCCGCCGCTGGTGGTAGGCTGCACGCCGTTCTTCGCACGCCTGGTCGAAACGGCCCTGCGCGAAGTGGACCGTGGCATCATCGAAGCCACCCAGTCGATGGGCGCCACCACCCGCCAGATCATCACCAACGCGTTGCTGCCAGAGGCCCGTCCGGGCATCTTCGCAGCCATCACCGTCACTGCCATCACCCTGGTGTCCTACACCGCCATGGCGGGTGTGGTGGGTGCCGGCGGCCTGGGCGACCTGGCGATCCGCTTCGGCTACCAGCGTTTCCAGACCGACGTGATGATCGTTACCGTCGTGCTGCTGCTGATTCTGGTTCAAGTCCTGCAAAGCGTGGGCGACAAACTGGTCGTGCATTTTTCCCGTAAGTAACCCCAATGGGGTCGGCCAGGCCGACCCGTTCGGGGGCCGTCGCGGCCCTCACAAGGAGTGATCAATGAAGAAGCTGCTTGCTGTCGCTGCCGCCATCGCGGCCTTCTCGGCCCACGCCGACACCCTGACCGTTGCCGCCACCCCGGTGCCGCACGCCGAGATCCTCAAGTTCGTCCAGCCACAGCTGGCGAAGGAAGGCGTAGAGCTGAAGGTCAAGGAATTCACCGACTACATCCAGCCGAACGTGCAGGTCGCCGAGAAGCGCCTGGACGCCAACTTCTTCCAGCACCAGCCGTACCTGGATGAATTCAACAAGTCCAAGGGCACTCAGCTGGTCAGCGTTACCGGCGTGCACCTGGAGCCCTTGGGCGCCTACTCGACCAAGATCAAGAAGCTCGACGAGCTGTCCTCCGGTGCCACCGTGGTCATCCCCAACGACGCCACCAACGGCGGTCGTGCCCTGTTGCTGCTGGACAAGGCCGGTGTGATCAAGCTCAAGGACAACAAGAACATCCTGTCCACCGTCAAAGACATCACCGGTAACGACAAGGGCCTGAAGTTCCGTGAGCTCGAAGCAGCCACCATCCCCCGCGTACTGACCCAGGTCGACCTGGCGCTGATCAACACCAACTATGCGCTGGAAGCCGAGCTGAACCCGGAGAAGGATGCACTGGTCATCGAAGGCAGCGACTCGCCTTACGTGAACATTCTGGTGGCTCGTCCGGACAACAAGGACTCGGACGACATGAAGAAACTGGCTGCTGCGCTGCACTCGCCAGAGGTGAAGAAATTCATCGAAGAGAAGTACAAGGGTGCGGTGATTCCGGCGTTTTAAGCCGCAGATCTACACCCGCCTCTTCGCGGGCAAACCCGCTCCCACAGGTGAACCGCTGTGCTCCAGATCAGCGGAAAAGCTCTGGGAACGGGTTCACCCGCGGGGCTTACAGGGCCTGGTTCAATCCCGCTTGACCAACCCCGGCAACTGCGCCACCAGCTTCTGGTTATTGAACGGCGCTCGAATGAACCCACGCTGACGCCCGTCCGGCCCGACGATTGCCAGGTTGCCACTGTGATCCACGGTATACCCAGGCTTGCTGGTATCGGCCGGAATGAAGGGAATGCTCAAGGCGTTGGCCAGTTTCTGGGTATCCTCGATCGACCCCGCGACCCCCACGAAATCCTTGTCGAAATAGCCCAGGTAGTGCTTGAGCTGGTTCGGCGTATCGCGGTTCGGGTCAACGCTCACCAGCATCACTTGCAGCCGGTCCACGGCCTCCTTGGGCAGTTCGCTCTTCACCTGGCGCAACTGGGCCAGGGTAGTAGGGCAGATGTCCGGGCAGTAGGTGTAGCCGAAGAACAGCAGCGACCACTTGCCCTTGAGGTCATCCAGCTTTACCGGCTGGCCGTCCTGATTGGTCATGGTCACGTCCGCCACCGTACGGCTCTGGGGCAGCAGGATAATGCCGGCGTCGATCAGCTCGGCAGGGTTGGGTTGGCTGCGGCCATTGAGCACCTTGTTGACGGTAAGGCCCAGGATCAGCGCGACCAGGGCGACGAGGATGAATACGGTTTTCTGGGTTCGAGTCATAGGTTCAGCAACAAGTAGTGGTCAACGAGCAACGCGATGAACAGTGCGAACAGGTAGCCGATAGAGTACTTGAACGTGCCGATCGCCGCGTGCGGCCGGCTGCCACGGTACAACACCCACGCCCAATGCAGAAAGCGCAGGCCGAGCAAAAGGGCACAAACCAGGTAGAGCAGGCCGCTCATGTGGATGGCGTAGGGCAACAGGGTAACCGCCAGCAGAATCAGGGTGTAGAGCAGGATATGCAGCTTGGTGTATCCCTCGCCGTGGGTTACCGGCAGCATCGGAATATCGGCCTTGGCGTATTCCTCCTTGCGGTGAATGGCCAACGCCCAGAAATGCGGGGGCGTCCAGGCAAAGATGATCAGCACCAGCAGCAGTGGCTCGGCGCTGATGTGGCCGCTGACCGCCACCCAGCCGAGCAACGGCGGTGCCGCGCCAGCCAACCCGCCGATGACGATGTTCTGTGGCGTGGCGCGCTTGAGAAAGCCGGTGTAGAGCACTGCATAACCCAACAATGAAGCCAGGGTCAGCCAGGCCGTGAGGGCGTTGGTGAAGACCAGCAGCGAAGCCATGCCCATCAGGGCCAACGCCAGCGCGAACAACAGCGCCGGCAGAGGCGCTACCCGGCCTTCGGCCAGTGGCCGCTTCTGGGTGCGTGCCATGAGTGCATCGATACGCCTGTCGACCACATGGTTGACGACCGCCGCACCACCGGCGCACAGGGCTATGCCCAAATTGCCGAACACCAGCACGCTCCAGGCCACACCCGCACGGGTGGCGAGAAACATGCCCACCAGCGAGGTGATCAGCATCAACACGACCACCTTGGGTTTGGTCAATTCCAGATAGTCGCGCCAACCGGCACGCGAGCGGTGTGCACTCAGAAGCGTCGCCACGAATCATTCCTCATAGGTTGCGAGAGGCCTACGCCTGGCACAGGCGTAAGACGCCAGCCATGACCGACGCGAACCTTGTCGACCACCCGAATGCGGTAGTTCACAAGCACCATGCTCAGCAACAACAGCGCGCCGCCTGCGTTATGTGCCACGGCGACGGCCAGGGGCAAATGGAACAGCACGTTGCTGATGCCCAACCCGACCTGCATCACCAATGCCAGGAGCACCAGGCGCGCCAACCGGCTCAGGCCACAGCGGTGAAGCTTCCAACTGAGCATCAGCAGGACACAGGTGACGATCATCGCGCCCAGTCGATGGCTGATATGAATGGCCGTGCGCGCATCGCTGTCCAGCTGCCCGCCGAGGTAGTTCGGACCGACATGTTGGGTCAGGTGGAAGCCATTGCTGAAGTCGGCTGACGGCCACCATTGCCCATGGCAGGTGGGCAAGTCGATACAGGCAACCGCGGCATAGTTGGCACTGACCCAACCACCCAAGGCGATCTGCCCAATCACCACCAGCAATGCCAAGGCAGCCACCCTGCGCAGGCTCAACGGCAGTTTTGGCAGTGGCGCAAATGCCCGGGATAGACGCAGCGACAACAGTAACAGCAGGCTCAACGTGGTAAAGCCCCCCAGCAGGTGCGCAGTGACCACCTGCGGCCACAACTTGAGAGTGACCGTCCACATCCCGAATGCCGCCTGGGCCAGGACCACCCCAAGCAGCAATACCGGCAAGCGGTAGGGCTGGCCATCACGCGCGTGACGGCGCACCGCCTGTAGGGCCAGGTAAGCGATCACCAGCGCTAAGGTACCGGCAAAGTAGCGATGGACCATTTCGGCCCAGCCTTTGGCCTCTTCCACTGGGTGTTCGGGAAAGTGCAATTCGGCATGGGCCAGCTGCGCTTCAGTCTTGGGCACGCTGATGAAGCCATAGCAGCCTGGCCAGTCCGGGCAACCGAGGCCTGCATGGGTGAGGCGGGTATAGGCACCGAGCAGGACGACCAGCAGTGCCAGCAGGGTGGCGAACACAGCGAGGCGGAATCCAGGTCTGGCCATGACAGGCTCCTAGCCGATGTTGGACAGCTTGAGCAGGTGACGCAGGTCGTCCAGCACATGCTTGCCGTTGACCTTGGCGTCATAGCGCAGCACCAGGTTGCCGTGAGGGTCGACGATCCACAGTTGCGGACCGGCCTCCTCCACTTTCTGCAGGTAGCGTTGAATATCCAGCGGGTAGCGCTGCAACTGGGGATATTCGCGACCCAGCAGGGCCTGATAGTCGGGGCTCAATGGCTGGGCGATGGCCAAGGCATGACTGGCACGGCTGGCGTCGCGACCAAGGCCGATCTGGATCTGCCGGGCCAGGTACACCAGTTTCTGACAATCGTCGGCGCAGGCCTGGGGCGTGCTGACCAGCAGCTGCCACCGTTCGTCCTGCGCAGTGACGCCGATGTCTGCAAGGCTCTCGCCATTGCCGATCATCACGCCGTGATAGCTGCGCCCCTCCGGCACCCAGAACTGCAGCTTGTACATGAAGGTGGCGAGCAGCATCGGCCCGAGCACCACCAGCAGGATCAGAATCAGCTGCAAACGCCCACGGGCTTTGGGTTTGCGGCCTTCAGGCACGTCCAGTGGACTGGTGGCGGCGGCCATGGTCGTTCTCCTTCTTGTTGTGCCAGCCAAAGTAGAGGTAAAGCAGCACCAGGGCGGTGGCCAGGGCGAACCACTGCACGGCATAGCCCTGGTGCTTTTCCGGGCCCATGGCGACCACCGGCCAGTCTGCACGGTAGCTGGCGGGGCCGGGCTGCAGGCGCAATTCATGGGCGAAACCTTCGCGGTCCAGCTGTTGCCACAGGTGGGCGGGGTCGACAGCGGTCAGCAGGTGAGGCCATTGACCGCCCTCCGGGTCGGGGTGAAGCTGGAAAGCACTGCCCGGCGCCACATAGACCGAAGCATCCAGCACCATGGATTGCGCAGGCGTCTCGAAGTGCACGGGTACACGGCGGTCGGGCCAGGGCAGCCAGCCGCGGTTGACCAACAGCCACAGCCCGCTGGCCTGGTCATGGAAGGGCTGGAGCAGCTCGATGCCTGCCTGGCCGTCGCGCATGCGGTTATCCAACAGCACACTGTGTTCGCCATCGAAGCGTCCAAAGAGGTGCACGCGTCGGTAAGCTACATCCTCAGCCAGCTGCAACTGGGCCGCGCCCACCGGGGCCTCCACCTGGCGCTGGGCATAGGTGTCCAGCAGGGCGCGTTTTTCCTGTGCGCGGCCGAGCTGCCAGCCGCCGAGCGAAATCAGCACCGGCAGCAGTGCAAGCACTACCAGGGTGGGCATCCAGCCTGGTCGAAACGGCCTCACAACGGCCTCATACGGTCGAGCGCTATACTTATCCACATCACCGCATCCCCCCGGAGTATCGTCATGCTCAAGGCCGCGATTGTCCTGATGCTGTTGGCCACGATTGCCAGCCTGTTCAGTGGCCTGGTGTTTCTGGTCAAGGACGATGAAAACTCGACCCGGCTGCTCAAGGCACTGACCGTTCGTGTCGCCCTGGCCGCCGTCACCGTGGGGCTGGTGGCCTGGGGCTTCATCAGTGGCCAGCTGGTTTCCAACGCCCCCTTCTGAAACACGTTGCATCTGCGGCTAAAGCCGGCTTGCCCGCAACCGCCCCTACAGCACGTAGACAAAGATGAACAGCCCGACCCACACCACATCGACGAAGTGCCAGTACCAACTGGCCGCCTCGAAACCGAAGTGTTTGTCCGGGTTGAAATGCCCGCGCAGGATACGCACGAGCATGACGATCAGAATGATCGTGCCAAGGGTAACGTGGGCACCGTGAAAGCCCGTGAGCATGAAGAAAGTCGCGCCGTAGATGCCAGAACCCAAGGTCAGCCCAAGCTTGGTGTAGGCCTCGTGATATTCGTACGCTTGCAGCGCGATGAAGCTGATGCCCAGGATGATGGTCAGCGCCATCCACAACTTCAGTGCCCCACGATGATCACGCCGCAAGGCGTGGTGGGCGATGGTGATGGTTACACTGGAACTGACCAGCAAGATGGTATTGATCAGCGGCAGGTGCCACGGGTCGATCACCTCCTTGGGCGGCGGAAAGAGTTTCGGGTCCGGGGTGTTGAGCAACGGCCAGGCGAACTCGAAGCTTGGCCACAGCATGTGGGCGATCCCCTTGTGTCCTTCGCCCCCCAGCCATGGGCCAGCCAGCACGCGCACGTAGAACAGCGCACCGAAGAAGGCCAGGAAGAACATCACTTCGGAGAAGATGAACCAACTCATGCCCCAGCGGAACGAGCGGTCCATCTGCGCGCTGTAGAGACCGGCATGGCTTTCCTTGACCACCGCGCCGAACCAGCCAAACAGCATGTAGGCCAGAAACAACGCACCGATGAAAAAGATCAGTGGCCCATGGGAATCGGGATGCCCGGCCTTGAGGTCATTGAACCAGGTGCCCAGGCCGAACATGGTGATGAACATGCCGATCGTCGCGATGATCGGCCACTTGCTCTGCGCCGGGACGTAATAGTGCTCGTGACTTGCCATTGCTGTTCTCCTTCCCTTAACGGGCGCCCTGGACGTCCTGGGTCGCGAGATGCGCGACCGGCGGGTGGCGAGCGGTGATGTCGAACAAGGTGTAGGCCAGTGTCAGGTGCTTCACGCTGGCCGGCAGGTCGCGATCGACGATGAAACGCACCGGCATCTCGATGCGTTCGCCGGGTTGCAGCACCTGCTGGGTGAAGCAGAAACATTCGGTCTTGTGGAAATACGCCGCCGCCTCGGCCGGGGTGATGCTGGGAACGGCCTGGGCGCTCATGGGCCGCTCCGTCGGGTTCCGCGCGATGAAAATCATCTGGTTCACCGCCCCTGGGTTGACGTCGATCTGGTCGGCCGTGGAATAGAAGTCCCAGACCATGTCACCGGCATTGGTCGACATGAACTGCACCCGCACGCTGCGCGACGGGTCGCTGAGCTGGGTGCCTTCGTACTGCCCGCCGGTCTTGCCATTGATGCCAAAGGCTTTGCACATCACGTCGTAGAGGGGCACCAGGGCAAAGCCGAACGCGAACATCACAACGGTCAGCATCAGCAGGCGCAGCACCAGGCGTTTGAGTGACAGGCCGTTCATGGGCACTTTCCTATTTCACTTCCGGTGGCGTCTGGAAGGTGTGGTAGGGCGCTGGCGAGGGGATCGACCATTCCAGGCCCTCGGCGCCATCCCAAGGCTTGGCCGGCGCAGGTGCGCCACCGCGGATGCACTTGATGACGATGAACAGGAAGAAGATCTGCGTCGCACCGAACATGAAGGCACCGATCGATGACACCATGTTGAAGTCGGCAAATTGCAGGTTGTAGTCGGGAATCCGCCGTGGCATGCCGGCCAAGCCAACGAAATGCATGGGGAAGAAAGCCAGGTTCATGCCGATGAACGACAACCAGAAGTGCAGCTTGCCCAGGGTTTCGTCGTACATGTGGCCAGTCCACTTGGGCAACCAGTAGTAGGCAGAGGCAAAGATGCCGAAGATCGCCCCGGGTACCAGGACGTAGTGGAAATGCGCCACCACGAAGTACGTGTCGTGGTACTGGAAGTCAGCCGGTGCGATGGCCAGCATCAATCCTGAGAACCCGCCGATGGTGAACAGGATGACGAAGGCAATGGCGAACAGCATCGGCGTTTCGAAGGTCAACGAGCCCTCCCACATGGTGCTGACCCAGTTAAACACCTTGACCCCGGTGGGTACGGCGATGAGCATGGTGGCGTACATGAAGAACAGCTCGCCAACCACCGGGATGCCAACCACGAACATGTGGTGCGCCCAGACGATGAACGACAGGAAGGCAATCGCACCGGTGGCGTACACCATCGACGTGTAGCCGAACAGCGGCTTGCGCGAAAATGCCGGAATGATCGAGCTCACAGCGCCGAACGCCGGCAGGATCATGATGTACACCTCGGGGTGGCCGAAGAACCAGAACACATGCTGGAACAGTACCGGGTCACCGCCACCGGCGGCGCTGAAGAAGCTGGTGCCGAAGTGAATGTCCATCAGCATCATGGTCACCACGCCAGCCAGTACCGGCATCACCGCAATCAGCAGGAAAGCGGTGATCAGCCAGGTCCAGACGAACAGCGGCATCTTCATCAGGGTCATGCCGGGGGCACGCAGGTTGAGGATGGTGGCGATCACGTTGATCGCCCCCATGATCGAGCTGATACCCATCATGTGGATGGCGAAGATGAAGAACGTCACGCTGGCCGGCGCATAGGTGGTCGACAGCGGGGCGTAGAAGGTCCAGCCGAAGTTAGGCCCGCCGCCCGGGGTGAACAGGGTCGAGACCAGCAGCAGGAACGCCGCCGGCAGCAGCCAGAAGCTGAAGTTGTTCATCCGCGGCAGGGCCATGTCCGGTGCCCCGACCATCAGCGGGATCATCCAGTTGGCGAGTCCGACGAAGGCGGGCATCACGGCACCGAACACCATGATCAGGCCATGCATGGTGGTCATCTGGTTGAAGAAGGCCGGCTCCACGATCTGCAGTCCCGGCTGGAACAGCTCGGCGCGTATCACCATGGCGAACGAGCCGCCGAGCAGGAACATCATGAAGCTGAACCACAGGTACATCGTGCCGATGTCCTTGTGGTTGGTGGTCAGCACCCAGCGCATCAAGCCCTTGGCTGGGCCATGGGCATGTTCGTGGCCGTGGGCGTGGTCGTCGATCACTGCACTCATGTCCTGTCTCCTGCAACCCATTGATTGCCGCGAGTATCCCGGTTCATTGCGCTTCGGCCTGCTTGAGCGCCAGCACGTCTTTGGGCGTGACCATGTCGCCCTTGTTGTTGCCCCAGGCATTGCGCTCGTAGGTAACGACGGCGGCGATGTCGACTTCCGACAGTTGTTTGCCGAAGGCAGCCATGGCCGTGCCAGGCTTGCCGTGGAAGACGATGTTCAAGTGACCTTCCTTCGGTCCCGTTGCGATCTTCGAGCCTTTGAGTGCCGGGAACATGGGCGGCAAGCCTTGGCCTTCGGCCTGGTGACAGGCCACGCAGGTTGTGTGATAGACCTTGTCGCCACGCTCGACCAGCTCTTCAAGGGTCCACTCCTTGCTGGTCAACTCCTTGAGCTTGGCCGCTTCTGCCTTGCGCTCACCCAGCCAGGTGTCGTAATCGGCCTTGGACTTGACCTCCACCACCACTGGCATGAAGCCGTGGTCCTTGCCGCACAACTCGGTGCACTGGCCACGGTAGATACCGGGCTTCTCGATGCGGGTCCAAGCCTCGTTGACGAAGCCTGGAATGGCATCGCGCTTGACGGCGAAGGCGGGTACCCACCAGGAATGAATGACATCGGCAGCGGTCACCAGGAAGCGCACCTTTGCACCCACCGGCAGCACCAGTGGCTGATCGACCTCGAGCAGGTAATGCTCGTCCTTGGGCGCCTTGTTATGGATCTGGTCCGCTGGCGTGGCCAGGTTGCTGAAAAACTCCACGTCCTGGCCCAGGTACTTGTAATGCCACTTCCACTGGTAACCGGTCACCTGGATATCGACGTCCGACTCACTGGCGTCGTAGATGTCGATCAGCGTTTTGGTGGCTGGAATGGCCATGGCCACCAGAATCAGGAAGGGGACGACCGTCCAAAGGATTTCCACCCAGGTGTGTTCGTGGAAATGTGCGGGCTGCTGCCCCGTGGAACGCCGATGGATGACCATCGACCAGAACATCGCACCGAACACCACGATGCCAATGATCACGCAGATCCAGAAGATGGTCATGTGCAGGTCGAACACGGCGTTGGAGACTTCCGTCGCCCCTGGCGCCATGTTCACAGTCCAGGCGGCGTGTGCCTGACCGAAAACCGACCACAACAGAAGGCCCATCCAGACATGTGGATGTCGCATCATTGCGGGTTCCCCTTCTAGTTCTTGTTGTCCCGGAGGCATTCACCTGCGGCAAGCGGGAACGGCGGTCAAGACTGCCTGACTTCGACGACCGAGCCCCTGCGAAAGCAGACGGGCCTCATCAACGAATCACGTTCAACGGGAGTATAGACAGCGACCAATGGTGCGCAATGAAGGGCGTGAAATGAACCGCACGAAATTGGATAATGCCCCCACAAACCGCGGGCTAGAGCCTTGCTAGCACAATAATGGCATATTGATATAGCTCGCTCCGCACACGTTTGCGGGTTTTATAACAAACTTGTCTTAGGCATTCCGTATACCGAGCTACCTTAGTGTCTTCCGTTTGTAATGCCTTGTCCCTGGAGTTGTCATGAACATCGCTGCCGTGCGCGAGCAGATTAGCCAAGCCCACCAACATGAGAGCCGTACCGGCCAACTGAAACAGCGTCTCGAGGCGCAACTACCCCATCTGCACCCCTCGATCCAACTGCCTGAGCAGGACGCCCAGGGTACTTTGGCGCGCTTCGTCAGCGCTTACATCGACCAGGTTCCAGAATTGCTGGAGGCGGCAAACGCAGTCGCCCGCGAGGCGGGTATCGAGTCGCAGATCAAGCCGGTGCTGAAGATCGCCGAAGCCTACTTCCTGCAGCCACCCAGCGTGATGCAGGGTCATGTGGGCCTGGATTGCCTGCTGGACGAGGCTTACCTGGCACACCGGCTGGTGGAAGAGGTCAACGACCTTTACATCCGCCACTTCCAGCAGCCATTGATCCCGGTCGACACGACCGTGGCCAACCTCATCGCTCACCAACTGATCGGTGAAAGTTTCGCCAACCAGCTGGATGAGGTGGTGCACCACTCGGTCGATGAAATGCTGGACGACGAAAGCTTCGCCGCGGAGTCGGTCGAACAATACCGCGAAAACCTGTGCAGCCCGGAAACCGGCGCAGCCTGGAAACGCTGGCCGTGCCTGTCGCGCCAGCTTGGCGTGGAGCTGGGCCAGCCGGCTTGACCGCCAAGGCTGCGCAACAGAGGCCTTCGATTCCACCGGACCTGTGGGGGCGGGTTTGTCCCGCGCCCACCAATGACCACGTCGCCCTGTACGCCAGTTTGGGGTTACGCTCCGACGCCCACGGTCGTACGCAACCGGCCCTCGATGCGCCGTTTCAAGCGGCGCTGCTCGATCTTCAACCGCGAACCATTGGCCGAATTGCTGCGGCTCCAGTCCTCCAGCAGCTCAAGGCATGAGTGGTCTATGTAGCTCAGGTTGCCCAGCGGCACATGCAATGTGGTACCCGCCGGAACGGTATCGAGCACCTGGGTCAGCGCCGGCACCTTGAGAAAGGTCGCGGCACCACTGAGCCGAAGCTCCATGTGCCCAGGCTTTTCCAGGGTTACCAGGCTGATCTTCAGGCGCGCCGCCTTGAAAGCCAGCTTGAGCAGGGTCAGGGCAAAGCCCAGCAGCACACCGGTCAGAAGGTCGGTGAAAATGATGGCCAGCGCGGTGGCCGCGTAGGTGAACATCGGCATCCGCCCGTAGCGCCCCAAACCACGGAAGGCCTTGAAGTCCACCAGTTTGATACCCGTGAACACCAGAACGCCTGCCAGGCTTGCCACCGGGATTTGCTGCAGCACGCTGCTCAGGGCGACGACGAACGCCAGCAGCCAAAGGCCGTGGAAGATGGCCGAGGCGCGGGTCTTTGCTCCCGCCTGGACATTGGCTGAGCTGCGTACGATCACCCCGGTCATCGGTAAGGCGCCAAGCACGCCGCACAGCATGTTGCCGATACCTTGGGCGGACAATTCACGGTCGAAGTCCGAACGCTGGCCACTGTGCATGCGGTCCACCGCAGCGGCTGACAGCAAGGTTTCGGCACTGGCGATGAAAGCCAAGGCGAAGGCCGCTACCAGAAGCGTAGGGTCGGCCAGCTTCAGCAGGTCATCCGGGCGAATCCAGTCGATGGCCTCGGTCAGGTCGGCCGGCACCTGCACCCGATTCACCGAAAGCCCCAGCCATATGCTGACTGCCGTCATTGACGCCACGCCCAGCAGGGCGCCGGGGATGAAGCGCAGTCGCTGAGGCCGCAGGCGCTCCCAGCCCCACATGATGGCGATGGTGCCCAGCCCCAGCGCACCGGCCTGCCAGGCCGCGCCGGCGCTTTCCGACGGCAGGGCTGCGGCAACTGTCGCAGGAAACGCCAGCAGATTCTGCATGCCGGTTGGCTGCGGGGCGGTGTCAAACATCACGTGCAACTGCGACAGCACGATCAGCACCCCGATGCCGGCCAGCATGCCATACACCACCGCTGGGGCCGTGACCCGGAACCAACAGCCCAACTTCAGGCGCCCGGCCAGCAGCTGCAACAAGCCTGCTACCAGCAGAATCGGCCCCAACATGGCGATGCCATGCTGGCGTACCAGCTCGAACACCAGCACCGCCAGACCAGCCGCCGGTCCACTGACCTGCAGCGGCGAACCTGCCAGGAAGCCAACCACGATACCGCCGATGATGCCTGTGATCAGGCCCTTGGCCGGAGGCATGCCCGAGGCGATCGCAATGCCCATGCACAACGGCAGGGCCACCAGAAACACTACGACTGATGCCAGTAGTTCGCGCGGCAATGCCGCTGTTATCTGTGTCTTGTTCACCATTTCTTTCCTTCCTCTGTCACAGGCCATTCCTCTGGCCATAGGCATGTTGGCCCTGACAAGCGCGCAGGCGCGGGCCGCCAGCAGCGTTGCCGGCAAGACAGTCAGGGAGATTCAAGGCAGCAGAAGGCCGCACCGCACCCAGAACGGGTGCAGTCGGCTATCAAGGTAATGCGGGTGTCAGGGTCGCTTAGTAGCGGCCTCTCGGGGTCGCGCAGGGGATCGGCTCACCCGCGGTGAGCGGCAGGAAGCTGTCGCTTGCCGCGTCGTAGGCTTCGATCTGACTGGTCTCGATGTCGTAGATCCAACCATGGATATACAGCTGGCCCGCCGCCAGGCGCGACGCGACCGAAGGATGTGTGCGCAGGTGGTGCAATTGGGCGATGACGTTTTCCTTGGTCACCACTTTCATGGTCTCGTGCTCGCTGCCGCACGAGCAGTTGTCCTCGACCACGGTACGGGCGACTTCGGCGTGGCGCAGCCAAGCCTTGACCGTTGGCATCTTCTCCAACGAGCTGGGGTTGAGCACGGCACGCATCGCGCCGCAGTCGGAGTGGCCGCAAACGATGATGTGATGCACGCCCAGGGCGAGCACCGCATATTCGATGGCGGTGGAAACGCCGCCGTTCATCTGACCATACGGGGGGACCACGTTGCCGACGTTGCGGGTCACGAACAGATCGCCTGGCGAGCTCTGGGTGATCAGCTCAGGGACGATGCGCGAGTCGGCGCAGGTGATGAACATGGCGCGCGGCTTCTGCGCGGTGGCGAGCTTCTTGAACAACTCTTGCTGCTCGGGGAAGACGTCATGGTGAAAGCGCAGGAAGCCGTCGACGATGTGCTTCAGGGCGGCATCGGCGCTCTCGGCGGGGGCCTCCGGAACGACCTTGGATGGGTCCTTGACGGGCATGATTCATCCTCTTGACGGTTTGTAGGTAAATCCATTTTACCGGTGAAAGATTCTGGCTATGCGGGGATTTAGATGACGCACGCAGGCCATTCATCACAGTCGCTGCCGACTGATTGCATACGCTAGCGGGGAAAACTTAATTGAAACTGAATTCGGAGGCTCTAGAACAAGCGTTCCAGACCAAGGAGGAGGGAGCTGAATAATATCAAAAAAGCATCAGCCGCCAACCCCTATGAGTGAAATTATTGGCTGCCATTAGCCTCATTGGATGCAACAGCATTGCCTCGATGGTTCAGAACAGCGCCATCTGTCCACCCGGAGGGCAAAAGGACGAGCAGTCCAGAGACTGAGCCTCCCGGCGTTCGAAAGCCAGACGACGCATGGCCCTGGCGAAACGCTGGGCCAGCAGATCGGCGAATACCCCCTCGCCACGCATGCGTGCCCCGAACCGACTGTCGTAGAGCTCGCCGCCTCGGCTCTGGCGGATCAAGCTGAGCACATGCGCGGCACGTTGTGGATAGTGGTCGTGCAGCCATTGCTCGAACAGCGGCGCCACTTCCAGTGGCAGGCGCAGCATCATGTAGGCGGCGCTCTGCGCGCCGGCTTCCTTGGCGGCTTCCAGCAGGTGCTCCAGCTCGCTGTCATTGATCATCGGGATGATGGGGGAGCACAGCACGCCCACCGGCACCCCTGCTTCGCGCAATACCCGAATCGCCCTCAACCGCGCCTTGGGTGCCGCCGCGCGGGGTTCCAGCACGCGCTTGAGCTCATCATCCAACGTGGTGAGGCTGATCATCACCCGCACCAGGCGCTGGCTGGCCATCTCCGCCAACAAGTCGAGATCACGCAGCACCAGCGCACCTTTGGTGACGATGGTGACCGGATGGCGAAAGCGCAACAGCACCTCAAGCAGACGCCGGGTCAATTGCTGTTCACGTTCGATGGGCTGGTAGGGGTCGGTATTGGAGCCCAGGTTGATCGGTGCGCAGACATAACCCGGTTTGCTCAGCTGTTGTGCCAGCACCTCGGCTGCGTTGGTCTTGGCGATCAGTTTGGTTTCGAAATCCAGGCCCGGAGACAAGTCCCAGTAAGCATGCGAGGGGCGGGCATAGCAGTAGATGCAACCATGTTCGCAGCCACGGTAGGGGTTGATGGAACGATCGAAGGGCAGGTCGGGGGAGGTGTTGCGGCTGATGACCGACTTGGCCGTTTCGACGCTCACCTCGGTACCCTGGGTGAGAGGAACCTCTTGATACCAGCCATCGTCTTCGGCCACCGATTGACTCGGTGCGAAGCGGTTGTGCGGATTGTGAACCGTGCCACGGCCCTTTTGCGGCGCTGGAGGAATCATCGCTCACCTCGATACTGTATTTACATACAGTGCCTCAGCCCAGATGATTCTTCCAGCCCCTTTGGTCAGGGCAGTATCAATTCACACCATGCCAGCGCAAGTAGGGCAGGTGGCTTGGTGCACGCCCAAGGAAGGCCTCGATTCCTTCGCGAAGTGGCCGTGAGGCTCCTGGGGCGAACAATGCCTCCTGCAACGCGCGCCCGGTGCCACGGTCGAGCAGGCCTTGAGCCTCGAAACGCGTGAACAGGTCGAAGGCATGCACGTCCGACCATAAATAGGCGTAGTAGCCCGCATCGTAGCCGCTTACCAGGTGCTGGAAGGCATGGGCAGGACGCTCGAAGTCGGCAAGCGGCCAATATCCGCAGCGTGCGCGGGCGTCGGTCAGGCGTTGTTCAAGGGTCCGACCATCCTTCGGTGTGGCATGCAGGTCCAGGTCGAACAGCGCAAGGCTCAGGTGGCCTGCCGCTTCCTCCAGGCCATCCTGCCTAAGGCGGCCCAGGCATTCCTCCACCCGCGTGCGATCGAGCTTAGTGCCGTTCCATTGATGCGACGAGATTCCGGCCAGGTAATCCGCGTTCCACACCCAACGCTCGAACAGCTTGCCAAACAGCTCGACGCCGTCCGTACCGAGCGCGGACACATTGGACAATACATGGTTTGTGGTACGCACCAGCAGGTGGTGCAAGGCATGGCCAAACTCATGGTAGAGCTTGCGCAGGGACAGGTGATCGAGTAGCGGCTGGCCGCCATCGACGGCGGCTGGAATGTCGCTGAACACTACGACGGCAGCTTCTTGATACACCCCTTCGGCATTGACCCGACGGCTGCGTATGTAAGTGGTGCTCACCCAATCCAGCTGCTTGCCAGGATGCTGCACGGCGTCCAGATACAAGAAGCCGATCAAGGCGTTGTCCTGCCAGGCCTCGAATGTCTGCACGCTTTCATCCCAGGCGGCGAACGGCTTTGGTACAAGCAAGAGGCCAAATAGCTTCTCAGCCAACTGGGTCAATGCCGACACTACCACGGGCAACGGGAAGAACTCGCGCAGTGACTCGGTGGAAAGCACTTTGGTCGACGCTTTGTGTCGCGCCTGCAAGAAGCTCATGTCCCACGGCTCAGGGTCGCTCACACCCTGCACGGCGGCTTGGCTCTCGATCCGTGAGCGACGCTCGATCATGGCTGGCCGCAGATTGTCGGCCAGGTCGTGAAGGAACCTGTTCACCTGCGCGAGTCCCCCCGCGCTCTTGGCTTGCAAGCTCAGTTCAGGGTGGTTGGCAAAACCGAGCAAAAGCGCTTTCTCATCCAGCAGTTCCGCCAGACGCTGCAAGTACGTGCCATTGTCCTGCTGCCCATCTTCGCTGACACCTCGAAGGTGGTACGCACGATAGACGCTTTCACGTAGCGGACGATGCTCAGCGTACATGAGCACCGTTTCAGTGACCGCAGTCTCGCACGCGATCAACCAACCTCGCTCACCTGCCTCCCTCGCTCGGGATGCCAGTTCGTCGCGCACACGCTGGGGAATGCCACGCAATTGAGCTTCATCGTCGATGCGCAGGCCGGGGCGGTTGAGATTCAACTGATATTGCCCGCGCAAGGTGGTGATCTGCCTCTGCAACTCAGCCAGACGGGCCTTGCCGTCGGTATCGAGGGCCGTGCCGCTGATGGCGAAGTTGTCGAGGTACCAGCGCAAGGTGGCACGCTTGTGCGCGTCCAGATTCACGCCGTTGGCACGCCTCGCCAAGCGCTCGTACAGCGCTTGCAGGCGGCCATTGGTCAGCTTCTGGTCGAAGCGTTCAACAACCTTTCCATAGAACCCGAGGACGGCCTTGCCCCAATCCTCTCCTCTGCCCAGCAGCGGCAACGACGCATTGAAGACGGCCAGCAACTGGGCGTCCAGTTCATCGATCGCCAGCACGAAGTCGTCCCAGGTCGGATGCGTCTGTTGAGCGTCGATGATCCGCGCAATACCGTGTTCATGGGCTTGCAGCACGAAATCGAAAGCCGCGAGCATGTTGTCCAGGGTCACCGCATGGTAGTCCAGCGGTACCTTGCTGTGTTGCAGGAATGGATTACGGGTATCCATGGTGCGTTGCCTTGCTCATGTTGAAGAGCAGGCGAGCATGCGCACTGGAGGGACAACAGGTGGCGTCACTATGTACCACCCAGGGCAGAGGAGAATGCCACCCAGGCACAAGGCCCAGGTGGCATCAGGGCGTCACTCAGCCGGTTTCTTCAGCTTCGGATTGGGGAAGAACTGCACCATCTGGACCTTGGCAGGAGCAGCCTTGGGTGCCAGCTGGTTGACCCGGGTGCCGAGTTCCTTGGGCACCGACAGGCCCTGCTCATTGAGCGTGTCGGCAAAGCCGCAGGCCACGCATTCGCGGTGCGGCACATCGTCCTCGTTCCACATCATCAGCTTGTCGGGCTCGCTGCATGCCGGGCATACCGCCCCAGCGATGAAGCGCTTCTTGGTTCTGTTCACGACTACCTCGCTCATGCCGCTGCGTCCTCGCTCAAGCCACTATGACGCAGCAATGCATCAATGGAAGGCTCACGACCACGGAAGTCGACGAACAGTACCATCGGCTCGCGGGAGCCACCACGGGCGAGGATCGCCTCACGGAATGCACGCCCGGTCTCGGCGTTGAGCACACCTTCTTCTTCGAAGCGCGAGAAAGCGTCAGCCGACAGCACTTCCGCCCATTTGTAGCTGTAATAGCCTGCCGCGTAACCGCCCGCGAAGATGTGGGCAAAGCTGTTGGGGAAGCGGTTGTAGGCCGGCGGACGCATCACCGAGACCTCGTCACGCACGCCTTCGAGCACTTCCAGTACGCTGCGGCCGTCGCCGTGGCGAGCGTGCAGCTCGAAATCGAACAGCGAGAACTCCAGCTGGCGCACCATCATCATGCCGGACTGGAAGTTCTTCGCAGCCAGCATCTTGTCCAACAGGTCCTTGGGCAGCGGTTCGCCCGTTTCATAATGGCCAGAGATCAGCGCCAGGCCTTCGGGCTCCCAGCACCAGTTTTCCATGAACTGACTCGGCAGCTCGACCGCATCCCAAGCCACGCCATTGATGCCCGATACACCCGCATGCTCGATCCGAGTCAGCAGGTGGTGCAGGCCATGGCCGAATTCATGGAACAGCGTGGTGACTTCATCGTGAGTCAGCAAAGCGGGCTTGCCAGGTGCGGCCGGGGTGAAGTTGCACACCAGGTTGGCAACCGGGCTCTGCAACTGGCCACTGGCGGTGCGACGACGGTCGCGAGCGCCGTCCATCCAGGCGCCGCCACGCTTGTTGGCGCGGGCGTACAGATCGAAGAAGAAGCGGCCGACGTGCTGACCATTTTCCTTGATCTCGAACAGACGCACATCGGGGTGCCAGGTGTCGAAGCCTTTGAGCTCGGCGATCTCGATGCCGTACAGACGCTGGACGATGTTGAACAGGCCGGACAGCACCTTGTCGATCGGGAAGTAGGCACGCAGGGCTTCCTGCGAAACGCTGTAGCGTTGTTCGCGCAGCTTCTCGCCGAAGTAGCCGGCGTCCCAACTGGCCAGCTCAGCGCAGCCTTGTTCGGCTGCATAGGCCTTGAGCTGTTCCAGATCCTGGGCAGCGAAGGGCTTGGAGCGCTTGGCCAGGTCGCGCAGGAAGCTCAGCACCTGGTCGCTGGACTCGGCCATCTTGGTGGCCAGGCTCAGGTCGGCGAAATTCTTGAAACCGAGCAGCTCGGCCAGTTCCTGGCGCAGGTCGAGGATTTCACGCATCACCGGGCCGTTGTCGAACTGCCCGGCATTCGGGCCCTGGTCCGAGGCGCGGGTGCAATACGCGGCATACAGCTCCTCGCGCAGGGCGCGATCGCTGGCGTAGGTCATTACCGCGTAATAGCTGGGGAACTCCAGGGTGATCAGCCAACCCTCAAGGCCCTTGGCCTGAGCGGCGGCGGCCATCTGCGCCTTGGCCGAATCGGTCAGACCGGCCAGGGCTGCCTCGTCGGTGACGTGCTTGGTCCAGGCCTGGGTGGCATCGAGCAGTTGGTTGGAGAAGCGGCTGCCCAGCTCGCTCAGCTTGCTCTGCACTTCGGCGTAGCGCTGCTGCTTGTCGGCAGGTAGGTCGATACCCGACAGGCGGAAGTCACGCAGGGCGTGCTCCAGGATGGTTTTCTGCGCCACGTCGAAGCCTGCGGCTTCCGGGCTGTCGATCAGCGCCTGGTAGGCTTCGAACAGCGCGCGGTTTTGCCCCAGTTCGGTAGAGTAGGCGCTCAGTGCCGGCAGGCAGGACTCATAGGCCTCGCGCAGCTCCGGGCTGTTGCACACCGCATTGAGGTGGCTTACCGGACTCCAGGCGGCGCCCAGTCGGTCGTTGAGCTCGTCCATCGCCAGCACCAGGCCGGCCCAGGTGGGCTGCTTGCCTTGCTGTTCGAGGATCTGGCCAATGGCTTTACGGTTGTCGGCCAGGATCTCTTCGATCGCCGGCAGCACATGTTCGGCACGGATCGCCGAGAAGGGCGGCAGATCGTAGGACTGCAGAAGCGGGTTGTTCGCACTCACGGTTTGGATACCTTGGCAGGAGAAACACTGGACCATCTTAATTACAATCGACGCCGACCGCAGCAGGCAGCCTGCCTATCGGCACAGATGAGAGACGCTATCATGGCCATCCGAAGCTTCCAGCAACACACTCCGAAAGTTGGACCACGGGCCTTCGTCGACCGTTCGGCGGTGGTGCTGGGCGATGTGGAAATCGGCGAGGACAGCTCGGTCTGGCCACTGACGGTGATCCGCGGCGACATGCACCGCATCCGCATCGGTGCGCGCACCAGCGTGCAGGACGCCAGCGTGTTGCACATCACCCATGCAGGCCCGTTCAACCCCGATGGTTTCCCGCTGATCATCGGCGACGATGTCACCATTGGCCACAAGGTCATGCTGCATGGCTGTACCCTGGGGAGCCGCATCCTGGTCGGCATGGGCAGCACCATCATGGATGGCGCCATCGTCGAGGACGAAGTGATCATCGGCGCCGGCAGCCTGGTGCCGCCGGGCAAGCGTCTGGAAAGCGGTTACCTGTATGTCGGCAGTCCGGTGAAGCAGGCCCGACCGCTGACTGACAAGGAACGCGCCTTTTTCCCCTACAGCGCCAGCAATTACGTGAAGCTCAAGGACCAGCACCTGGCCGAAGGCTACGACCGACCGGAATGACCTCTTCGCGGGTAAGCCCGCCAATGGAACGATCAACGACTTGAGTGACCCCCTTCACATGCACCAGCAAAACATACTCTTCGACCTTGACGGCACCCTCACCGACCCCCGCGAGGGCATCACGCGCTCGATCCAGTACGCCTTGGCCAAGCTGGGTATCGACGAGCCGGACCTGACCCGCCTCGAACACTTCATCGGCCCCCCCCTGCTGCAGGCCTTCATGCAGTTCTACAACTTCGACGAGGCCAAGGCATGGGATGCGGTGAACTTCTACCGTGAACGTTTCAGCGTCACCGGCTTGTACGAAAACCTGGTGTTCGATGGGGTTCCCGAGCTGCTGAGTGCGCTCAATGGGCAGGGCCGCACCTTGTACATCGCCACGTCCAAGCCTTGGAAGTATGCCCGCGAGATCGCCCGGCACTTCGCGTTCGACCACCACTTCAAGGTGATCTACGGCAGTGAGCTCGATGGTACTCGCACCAACAAAGTGGAGCTGATCCGGCACCTGCTCGACGAGCAGGGGCTGAACCCGGCCGAGACCTTGATGATCGGCGACCGCAAACACGACCTGATCGGCGCCCGCAGCAACGGCCTGCAGGCAGTGGCCGTGGGTTACGGCTTTGGTAGCCATGAAGAGCTGATGGCACAGGAGCCGGCGTTCCACTTCGCGACCTTGGCCCAGATGCACGCGGCATTCATCAAGGCCTGATGGCAGTCGGGGCTGCTGCGCGGCCCCAAAACCTCAATGCCCGGTCAACAACTGCTCCAAAGCTGCCTTGCGCGCTGCAAGGGGCAACCGCCCAAGCGCTTCGACCCGTCCATAGAACCGCGCCCAATCCCCGCCCACGTCGTCGAACAGCGCCGCAAAGGCCGGCACCCACTGGTCGTACAGCCCAAATGGCAACAGCTTGGCATTGTTCATTGGCCCGTATACCCAGGCGTCGTAACGCTTGTCGCCACTCCACTGGGTGTCGCGCAGCACTCGATACTCCCGACGCAAGCGTTCGAACTCCGCCTGCTTCGCGATACGCTTGTGGGCATCGTCCAGCGGCCCGGCATAGATCGCCTGGAGTCGCTCGCGGCTGGCCAGAACCAGTCGCGTGAACTGGTCGCGTTGTTTCACCTGACCGTCCCGAATCGTTGCAAACCCGCGCGCCACGTGCCATTGCCGCGATCCTTCCTGCTCGACGAAGGTGGCGAATGACTCGTTGAACTCGGTGTCATCCTTCACATAGACACGTTGGTGGGCCAACTCATGGAAGATCAGCGCAGCCAGCCGCTCATCCCCCCAGCCGACCATCGACGACAGAATGGGGTCATCGAACCAGCCGAGGGTGGAGTAGGCCTCCACGCCGCCGACATAGACATCCATGCCGTCCCGGCGCATCACCGCCGCCGCACCGCGTGCCGCGCCCTGTCGGTAATAGCCGCGATAGGCCACACAGCCCGCGATGGGGAAGCAGTGGGTCACCGGCTGCAGCGAAAGCTCCGGCGTGGCGAATACGTTCCAGACGACGAAGGGGCGCCCCAAGTTGGCGTATACCCGGTAACTACCGTTGTCCGGCAGTTTCAGATGCTCGCTGGCAAATGCCCGAGCTTGCTCGGCATGCTCCAGTCGAGCTCGCAAACGTGGCGTGGTAGCAGGGTCGGCAATGACCTGCGCCACCGGCGTGCGGGCATTCAACAACTGCCATTGACCCTCAGCCAACTGACCGTAATACCCAAGGCTGCTGCAACCGTTCAGCAGAAGGGCGGCCAACCAGGGAACCAAACAGGTCAAAACGCGGTCGAGTGGCCCAGAGCCTGAGCGCTTTAAAAGAAGAAATCGAACCATCTTGGGCTATCTACTCGCTCACAGCCGATGCGCTCCAAGACTATCTTGCCAAGGGGGAGTTTCGCCATGCGTCCACTGTTTGCCATCGGCTTGCTGATGCTGTTGTCCGCCTGCTCGACGCTGCCCAACCCAGACCCCAACCAGGCCTGGGTCGATCTCGCCCCAAGTGACGACACCTCACTGCACGCCGTTGAAGTGGACGAGCGCGAATGGGCAGACAAACGCTATTTCGAAGTGGCGCCCGGCAGCCACGAATTGACCGTGCGTTACCAGTTTCCAGTCACACCGAGCAATATCGGCCCGGTCAGCGAGCCCCTGTGGCGCGACTGCCAACTCAATCTCACGTTCAAGGACTTCAGCGCTGGCCAGCGCTACCAGATGCAGGCCGGCAGCATCGGTTTCCGCCCCTGGATCAAACTCTACGACCAGCAGCAAAAACTGGTCGGACAAGGGCTGCCAGCGGGCTGTCAACGTACCTGAACATGCTGAACGGCGCTATGCTTGTAGCTTGTGAACCGCAAGCGGGAGTTTCGCCATGCGCCAGCCTATGATGCTGATCGCTCTCAGCGCACTGGGGGCTTGCGCCAGCCCCTTGCCGCCCGCCGACCCCAAGCAGGCCTGGGTCGACCTCTATACCACCACCCCAGGACGGGTCATCATGGCCGATCGACTCGATGGCAAGCGCCTGGAGGACGGTCGCTTTTTCCAGGTCACGCCGGGCAAGCATGAACTGGTGGTGCGTTTCGACTACGAGATCTACTCCGGCGGGGTCATGTCCCAACCCGTGGATCGCACCTGTTACCTGACCGTACGCTACGACGACTTCAAGGCCGGCGAGCGCTATCGCCTGGAGGCCAGGGCACCGGTGATGAAGCCACAAGTGCTGTTGTACGATGCCAACCGCGAGGTGCTGGTGAATGAACCCAGCAGGGTCTTCTGCGTGCCCTGAGCGCTTGGGGCCGTAAAGCGGCCCCACCTGCTACCGGTCATTCTTCTGGTAGATGATTTTCTTAGTACCGCCATCACAGCTGCCCACGACCATGTTGGGGTCCTTGACCTCGCTGTTAGGCACGATTTCCAGGGTGTAGGACGGCACACCTTGCGCCTGGATCTTCGCTTCGATCTCGGCCTTCAGTTCCTCGCACGGTTTGACCGCGGCCAGTGCGGACGTAGCGACCAAGGAAGCCAGCACGGCGATTGTTACGCGGATCATTGAACAGCTCCTCAAAAGGCAGTCTCGCTGCCAACGCTGTTTAGACTACCGCAAACCGCCGCAGTTGCGCCGCCTAGCCCACCAGCAAGGCATCGAGGCTGACAGTGGCATTGAGCAGTTTGGAAACCGGGCAGCCTGCCTTCGCCTTGTTGGCGATTTCCAGGAACTGCGACTCGCTGGCCCCCGGCACCTTGGCCCGCAGAACCAAGTGCACCGCGGTAATGGCAAAGCCATCGGCCTGTTTATCCAGAGAGACCTCGGCGATGGTGTCGATGCGCTCTGCGGTCAGCCCCGCCTCGCCCAGCATCATGGAAAGGGCCATCGAAAAACAGCCTGCGTGGGCTGCGCCGATCAACTCTTCCGGGTTGGTGCCAGGTGAGCCTTCGAAACGGGTATTGAAGCCATAAGGGTTCTGCTTCAGGGCCCCGCTTTCCGTGGAGAGAAAGCCGCTGCCGTCTTTCAAACCACCTTGCCAGATCGCTGATGCTGTCTTCTTCATATTGCCTCCTGAGCGCTGGGTTAGGTACTCATGGGTTCAGAGGCCAACGCCCCCCGGCAAGTTCAGACTAATCGGCCATCACGCATTGAAACGGCCGAATGTGCCCATACAGAGTTCACATGGCCTCTGGCCAATCACCCTTACGGAGGCTCCGATGACGCAGTTGCGTGACCTGAAAATTTCCACCCTCGACCTGGTGCCCGTCCGTGCCGACGCCGGCCCGGCGCAGTCGCTGCGCAACTCGCTGGACCTGGCACAACACGTCGAGCGCTTCGGATACAACCGCTTCTGGGTCGCCGAACACCACAACATGGATGGGATCGCCAGTTCGGCCACGTCAGTGCTGATCGGCTACCTGGCCGGTGGCACATCGACCATTCGGGTCGGCTCCGGCGGCATCATGCTGCCCAACCACGCGCCCCTGGTGATCGCCGAGCAGTTCGGTACCCTGGCCAGCCTCTATCCGGGCCGCATCGACCTGGGCCTTGGCCGTGCGCCAGGCTCCGACCAGATGACTGCAAGGGCCCTGCGCCGCGAACGCTCCGGCAGTGCTGACGACTTCCCCGACGATGTCGAAGAACTGTCGCGCTATCTCGGACCGCGCACACCTGATCAGAAAGTGATCGCCGTCCCCGGCCACGATACCGAGGTGCCACTCTGGTTACTCGGCTCCAGCTTGTTCAGCGCCCAGTTGGCGGGCATGCGTGGGCTGCCCTATGCCTTCGCATCGCACTTCGCGCCGCGCTACATGCATGAGGCCATCCGCATCTACCGCGACCATTTCAAACCGTCCACGGTCCTGGACAAGCCTTATGTAATGCTCGGAGTACCGATGGTCGTGGCAGAAACCGACGAGAAGGCCGAATACCTGGCCACATCCGTGTACCAGCGCATTCTCGCCCTGATTCGCGGACAAAGCCTGATGCAGCGGCCCCCGGTGCCGAGCATGGACGGCCTTTGGCTGCCCCATGAGCGGGACGCAGTGGGCAGCTTCCTGGGCCTGGCGATGATCGGCAGCCCGCAGAAAGTGCGGGCTAAGGTGCAAGTGCTCTTGGAACAGACGGGCGCGGATGAGCTGATCTTCACCTGCGACTTGTACGAGCATGCAGACCGGGTCCGGTCCTATGAATTACTGGCGCAGGCCTTGAAGGCCGAGTAGCGCCCAATCAACCGGCAAACCGGCTCCTGCGGGGGCACCGCCCGTGGGAGCGGGTTTGCCAGCGAACGGGCCAACGCTCATCCACGTCGGTAGACGATTTCTTTTTTGCCGCCTTCGCAGGTGCCGACCACCTTGCCCGCTGGGTCACCCTTGTTGACGATCTCAAGCGTGTAGCCTTTGACACCCTTGGCATCGAGCTTGGCCGCGATTTCCGCCTTGAGTTCCTCGCACGGCTTCCCGGCCGCCATCGCACCACCGGCCAGCGCCATCAGGCCTATCGCAAGCATCAGTTTCTTCATCGACCGCATTCCTTGTTTCAGATGAGAAAAGACAAGAAGGGCCCCACCCAGGCACCCTCCAGCGTTATAACGCCATCACGCCGGGACTTTCCATCCCGATCATGGGTCAACTATTGGCGATGCGGAACCCGACCTTAAGCGTGACCTGGAAGTGCGCCGCCTTGTTGTCCCGGATGTGACCCCGGGTGTCGACCACTTCGAACCATTCCAGGTGCTTGATGCTCTTGCCAGCTTCGGCCAGGGCATTGTTGATCGCCTCTTCGATGCTGTTGGGTGAAGATCCCACCAGCTCGATCTTCTTGTAGGTGTGATGATCGGACATGAGCACTCTCCTTGGATGACGGTGAGATTCAGCCTAGCAGCGCAGGCATGGTTTACCTGCGAGCAGCAGCCACCATCGAAAGTTCGATCGCACTTTTGCCTGCCCGCGCAGTCGCAACCTGTACAGTCCACCCTGCGAAGGAGAGTCAACATGCACCGCAACTCGCTGCGCAAAGCATCCCTGGAAAGCATGGAAGCGGAAATCGAAAGCCTTTTGAAAACCCTTGAAACGCTCAAACATGACGCGTCCGAGGAATCCCAGAAGTCGATGAAGGCCATCCGCAGCAACGCCGAAAGCGCGCTCAAGCATTCGCGCAGCCTGCTCAGCGATGCCTACGAGGAGGTGAAGACCCGTACCCGTCAGACCGGCATTGCCACCCGAGACTACGCACAGCAGCATCCTTGGACGACCACAGGCGTGGCGGTGGGCGCACTTGGTCTGCTGGCGGCTTACCTGCTGTCCCGTCGCAACTAACCCGCCTGACGCTGAAGTTCACGACGCAACCAATCCGCCAGTTGCTCGGCGCGCCCATCCGCGGCGCGCCGGGGCACCCAAAGCGCCAGGGCAGCGGAGGTCGGTGAAAAGCCCCACGGCGCAGTCAAACGTCCCGCACGCAAGTCATCGGCCACCAGGGGCTGCGGGGCAATTGCCACGCCCAGGCCGGCAACGGCCGCCTCCAGCAAGTAGTACAAATGCTCGAATGCCTGGCCGTACTTCAACGCCGCGGGGTCCAGCCCCTGCTGCCCGGCCCAGGTCGGCCAAGCCTGAGGCCGTGATGTGGTGTGCAGCAACGCCTCCTCCAGCAAGGCCTTGGCCGGTGCGCCACGCAAGCGCTCGAAACCGGCGAAGTGCGGGCTCAGTACCGGCCCGATGCGCTCCTCGGCCAGCACATGCACTTGCATGTCCGCCGGCCAGGGCGGCTCGGCATACACCAGCAAGGCATCCAGTCCAGGCCGTCGTGGGTCCAGGTCGCCTTCACCTGCAGACAGGTGCAGGCGCAGTTCGGGGAGGTCCGCCTTCAGCCGACCGAGCCTGGGAATGAACCAACGCGCCAGCAGGCTGCCCGAGCAACCCAGGACGAACGGCGCCTCCCCGACATCCCGGCCCAGCTCGGCGCACACAGCACGCAGGCGGTCGAAGGCATCGGAACTGGCGTCACGCAGGCGCACACCGGCATCTGTGAGTTTGATGCCACGCCCGTCCTTGACGAACAGCGCCACGCCCAGGTGCTCTTCCAGCACCTTGATCTGCCGACTGACGGCACCATGGGTTACATGCAGCGCTTCGGCCGCCAAGCTGACGCTGTTGAGTCTGGCGGCAGCTTCGAAAGCGCGCACGGCGTTGAGGGGAGGGAGATCCTGAGCCATTTACGTGTGAGTTTTTCTGACAGGTTTACGCAATCTTATCGGTTTTCAGGCGAGCGTGTCGTGGTTAGAGTAAAGCCCATATCCCTTTGATCACGCCTTGGAGCGCACCATGACCCAGACTCAATACCGCGCCGGCCCCGATGCCAACGGCCTGTTCGGCTCGTTCGGCGGCCGCTACGTGGCCGAAACCCTCATGCCGCTGGTGCTGGATTTGGCCCGTGAGTACGAAGCGGCCAAGGCCGACCCCAAGTTCCTCGAAGAACTGGCCTACTTCCAACGCGACTATATCGGCCGCCCGAACCCGCTGTACTTCGCCGAGCGACTGACCGAACACTGCGGCGGCGCGAAGATTTTCTTCAAGCGTGAAGAGCTCAACCATACCGGCGCCCACAAGGTGAACAACTGCATCGGCCAGGTGCTGCTGGCCAAGCGCATGGGCAAGAAGCGCCTGATCGCCGAAACCGGCGCCGGCATGCACGGCGTGGCCACCGCCACCGTCGCCGCACGCTTCGGCCTGCCCTGCGTGATCTACATGGGCGCCACCGACATCGAGCGCCAGCAGGCCAACGTGTTCCGCATGAAATTGCTGGGCGCCGAGATCGTCCCGGTCACCGCCGGCACCGGCACCCTGAAAGACGCCATGAACGAAGCCCTGCGCGACTGGGTTACCAATGTCGAAGACACTTTCTACCTGATTGGCACCGTGGCCGGCCCGCACCCGTACCCGGCGATGGTCCGCGACTTCCAGTCGATCATCGGCAAGGAAACCCGCGCCCAGCTGCAAGAAAAGGAAGGTCGCCTGCCCGACAGCCTGATCGCCTGCGTCGGCGGTGGCTCCAACGCCATGGGCCTGTTCCACGATTTCCTCGATGATGCCAGCGTGCAGATCATCGGCGTGGAAGCCGGTGGCCACGGCGTGAACACCGACAAACATGCCGCCAGCCTCAACGGTGGGGTGCCAGGCGTGCTGCACGGTAACCGCACCTACCTGCTGCAGGACAATGACGGTCAGATCACAGACGCCCACTCGATTTCCGCAGGCCTCGACTATCCAGGCATCGGCCCGGAGCACGCCTACCTTCACGAAGTGAAGCGCGTGGAGTACGTCAGCATCACCGACGACGAAGCCCTCGCGGCCTTCCACACCACGTGCCGCCTCGAAGGCATCATCCCGGCCCTGGAAAGCTCCCATGCCCTGGCTGAAGCCATCAAGCGTGCGCCGACCCTGCCCAAGGACCATTTGATGGTCATCTGCCTGTCCGGCCGTGGTGACAAAGACATGCAAACCGTGATGAATCACATGGCCGCCCAGGAGAAACAGGCATGAGCCGTCTTGAACAACGCTTCGCCGAACTGAAGGCCGAAGGCCGCTCCGCGCTGGTCACCTTCGTCACCGCCGGCGACCCTGGCTACGACGCCTCGCTGCAGATCCTCAAAGGCCTGCCTGAAGCCGGCGCGGACGTGATCGAACTGGGCATGCCGTTCACCGACCCGATGGCCGACGGCGTCGCGATCCAGCTGGCCACCCTGCGCGCACTGGAGGCCGGTCAGACGCTGGCGAAAACCCTGCAGATGGTCCGTGAGTTCCGCGTGGGCAACCAGACCACGCCGATCGTGTTGATGGGTTACTACAACCCCATCCACCGCTTTGGCGTTGAACAGTTCGTGGCCCAAGCCAAAGAAGCGGGTGTCGATGGCTTGATCATCGTCGACCTGCCACCGGAGCACGACGCTGAACTGGCTACCCCGGCCCAGGCCGCGGGCATCGACTTCATCCGCCTGACCACCCCGACCACCGACGATGCTCGCCTGCCGCGGGTGCTCGAGCGCAGTTCGGGCTTCGTCTACTACGTTTCCGTGGCGGGTGTGACCGGAGCCGGCTCGGCGACCACCGAGCACGTGACCGAGGCGATCGCCCGTCTGCGTCGACATACCGATCTGCCGATCAGCGTTGGTTTCGGTATTCGTACGCCGGAGCAGGCTGCCGCGATTGCCCGTCTCTCGGACGGTGTCGTGGTGGGTTCGGCGCTGGTGGACAAGATCGCCAAGGCCGAGAATGCCGATCAGGCTGTGAAGGACGTGCTGAACCTTTGCTCGGCACTGGCCGATGGCGTGCGCAGCGCTCGCGCCTGATACACGTCGTACTCATCGCCGGCAACCCGGCTCCTACAGGTCTGCTCGGACCTCGTAGGAGCCGGCACACCGGCGATGGGACCTGAAGCCCTAACTCGCAAAAATCGACAGATCCAGCGGCCGCACAGCGCCCATCCAGATCGCATGGTCCCTGTGGTCAGCCAGCTCATCCCCCGTCAGCGGATGCAGAAACACCACCAGCCCCTTGCGGTACAACGCCAACCACGGCAACACCACCCCCACCACCTCTGGTCCGAACGCCAACTGACAACTCCAGTCTGGGTGCGGACCGACCGGTTTCTGGTGCATACGCCCCATGGTTACAGGAAACAGCCGCGCGGCCTCTTCGCACAACTCGCGGGCCTGGTCGATGGTGGACGCGTCGTAATAGACATGGGCGTGATAGCCCTTGATTCTTTGCACGAAAACTCCTGAATGCACTACGAAGTGCCACTGCGCTCTTGCTCCAGCCAGTCGACAAACCGCTCGATCAATGCCCCACGCCGTTTGCGCGGTGGCAATACCACATAATAGCCCCGACTCGACTTCAGACTCTGCTCCAGCGGCCGGCATAGAAGCCCCTGTTCCACCAAGCCATCGACCAGATGCCGCCAGCCGATGGCCACCCCTTGGCCTGCGATGGCAGCCTGGATCAGCAACGTATAGTTATCGAAACGCAGCTGGCCGGAGGGGGCCGGACTTTCCACACCGAGTCCACGAAACACGCCCGCCCAGTCGAACCAGCGACTGGCCTGCTCGCCCCGCAAATGGAGCAACGGCAATCGTTGCAAAGCCACGGCTGACAGGGGTTTGCCATGAATCAGCCGAGGGCTGCAGACAGGGAATACTTCCTCATCGAACAGCCACCTGCTCTCGCCCTGATGAAAGCGCCCGTCCCCGAACAGGATTGCCACATCGATATCGGGCCGCAACATGCCCTGACTGCGCTCGCCAGTGACAAGACTCACATCGACCTGTGGATAAGCCTGATGAAAACGCTGCAGCCTCGGCATCAGCCAGAACGCCGCGAAGGCGAAATCAGTGGCCACCTGGAGCACTTCACGCTGGCCACGGCCACTGACCTGGCCGATGCCTTCGTTCATGGTCTGCAGGCCCTGATGTACCTGCTCGAACAGCTGTTGGCCCGCTTCGGTCAGCTCTATTCCCCGGTAGATCCGGTCGAACAAGCGCGCCCCCAGCTGCGCCTCAAGCCGCTTGACCTGCTGACTCACTGCCGGCTGGGTGGTCCCCAGTTCGGTCGCGGCAGCGGTGAACCCGCGCAGCCGGGCAGCGGCCTCGAATACGCGCAGAGCATCGAGGGATAACTTGGCAAGGTGCTCAAACATAAGCTTGGCTAATCCCAGTCATTGCCCGCCATGGGCTTTACCCATGTTATCCACAGTCGCATCTTGGTAGGCAAGCGGTTCGCATAATACTGAACGATGGAAGCCAACCATGAAGCGCCCGAATATCCTGTTCATCATGGCCGACCAGATGGCCGCGCCCCTGCTACCGATCTACGCCCCTTCACCCATTCAGATGCCCCACCTGAGCCGCCTGGCCGAGCAAGCCGTGGTGTTCGACTCCGCCTACTGCAACAGCCCGCTTTGTGCGCCGTCGCGTTTCACCCTGGTCAGTGGCCAGCTCCCGAGCCGCATTGGTGCCTATGACAACGCGGCCGATTTCCCCGCTGATGTGCCGACCTACGCCCACTACCTGCGCCGCCTCGGTTACCGCACCGCACTGTCCGGCAAGATGCACTTCTGCGGTCCAGACCAGTTGCACGGCTATGAGGAGCGCCTGACCAGCGACATCTACCCGGCCGACTATGGCTGGGCGGTGAATTGGGACGCCCCGGACGAGCGCCCGAGCTGGTATCACAACATGTCCTCGGTACTTCAGGCCGGCCCTTGCGTGCGCACCAACCAACTGGACTTCGACGAGGAGGTGGTGTTCAAGGCGCGCCAGTACCTCTACGACCATGTCCGCGACAATGATGGCCGCCCGTTCTGTCTGACGGTGTCCATGACCCATCCCCATGATCCGTACACCATCCCCAGACGCTACTGGGATCGCTACGAGGCTGTGGATATCCCCATGCCGCGCGCTGAGTTCGGCCAGCATGAGCAGGACCCGCACTCGCAAAGGCTGCTCAAGGTCTACGACCTGTGGGACCGAACCCTGCCTGTGGATAAGATTCGCGACGCACGCCGCGCGTACTTCGGCGCATGCAGCTATATCGACGACAACATCGGCCAACTCCTGCAAACGCTCGAGGAGTGTGACCTGGCGGATGACACCCTGATCGTATTCTCCGGCGACCATGGCGACATGCTTGGCGAGCGCGGGCTCTGGTACAAGATGCATTGGTTCGAGATGTCGGCCCGTGTGCCACTGTTGATCCATGCACCGAAACGCTTCGCTCCAACGAGAGTCAGCGCTTCGGTCTCCACTTGTGACCTGCTGCCGACCCTGGTCGAACTGGCCGGCGGTGCTGTGGATAAAAACCTGCACCTGGATGGCCGCTCATTGCTCGGCCACCTGCAAGGGCAGGGTGGCCATGACGAGGTGATCGGCGAATACATGGCCGAAGGCACCGTCGGCCCACTGATGATGATCCGTCGTGGCCCGTACAAGTTCGTGTACAGCGAGGACGATCCTTGCTTACTCTATGACTTGAGCAGCGACCCGCACGAGCGGGAGAACCTCACCAGCAGCCCGGACCATCAGGCGCGGCTGCAGGCATTCGTCGATGAAGCCCGCCAACGCTGGGATATCCCCAGCCTGCGCCAGCAGGTGCTGGCCAGCCAGAGACGCCGCCGTCTGGTGGCCGAAGCGCTGGCCATCGGCACGCTGAAAAGCTGGGACCACCAACCGATGGTCGATGCCAGCCAACAGTACATGCGTAACCACATCGATCTCGACGACCTCGAGCGCAAGGCACGTTATCCACAGCCCGCCCCCCTGGATTGAGAAGAGAGGCCGCCATGCAGAAGTTCTCCGCCGCCGTGTTCGCCCTTACCCTGAGCCTGGGCACGGCCCATGCCGCCGACAGCGATGCACAATGCAGCACCGTGAAAATGGCTGACCCCGGCTGGAGCGATATCGCTTCCACCAACGCCATCAGCCGCCTGCTTCTGGAAAGCCTGGGCTACCAGGTGAAGATCGACAGCCTGGCGGTACCGATCATCTACGGTGGCCTCAAAGATGGCCGGGTCGACGCGTTCCTTGGTAACTGGATGCCTGCACAGCAGGGCTTCCATGACAAATTCATCGCCAACGGCGATGTGCAGCGGCTGTCGCGCAACCTGGAGGGAACCGAGTTCACCCTGGCAGTGCCGGACTATGTCTGGCAGGCAGGCGTGAAAGACTTTGCCGACCTGCAGAAGCATGCCGAGCAGTTCGACAAGAAGCTGTACGGGATCGGTTCCGGGGCCCCCGCCAACCTGTCGCTGAAAGAGATCATCGACAAGAACCAGTTCAACCTCGGCCAGTGGAAACTGGTCGAATCCAGCGAGCAGGCAATGCTGGCGCAGGTGGACCGCGCCGTGAAGAAGCAGCAGTTCATCACTTTCCTCGGCTGGACACCTCACCCTATGAACGTGAAACTTAAAATGCATTACCTGACCGGCGGGGAGAAGTGGTTCGGCAGCAAAGGCGACGTCTACACGTTGACGCGCAAGGGTTATCCACAAGCATGCCCAAATGCGGCGAAACTGCTTGGCAACCTAAAATTTACCTTGGACATGGAAAACAGCATCATGGCCGAGGTTGTGGATAAGAAGATCGGCTTCGATGAAGCGGCCAAAGCGTGGGTGAAGGCCAATCCGCAGGTGCTGGAAGCGTGGTTGGCAGGCGTTACCACCAAGGCCGATGGCGATGCCCTGGAGGCAGTGAACGCTAGGCTCTGATTTTTGACTGTGGGCTACTGAGGCCGCTCCGCACACCCAGAGAATTTGCGGGGGCGGCCTTGTGTCGCGTAACGAAGGCCAAGCCCTCGTAGGCGATATTGAACAGGAACGATGCATGCCGCGCCTTTACCACCTGCTGCCCTTCCTCACCTGGCTGCCCCGCCAATCGGGCCGCAGTCTGCGCCAGGACCTGCTGGTGGGCCTGAGCGGGGCCATCCTGGCCTTGCCACAATCCATCGCCTATGCCCTGATCGCCGGGCTGCCTGCCGAGTATGGCCTGTACGCCGCCATCGTGCCGGTTCTGGTCGCCTGCCTGTGGGGGTCCTCCTGGCACCTGATCTGCGGCCCGACCGCCGCCATCTCCATCGTCCTCTACGCCAGTGTCAGCCCGCTGGCCGTGCCCACAAGCGCTGACTACGTGACCTTGGTGCTGCTGCTGACGTTCCTCGCCGGCATTTTCCAATTGCTGCTGGGCTTGCTGCGTTTCGGCGCGCTGGTCAATTTCGTTTCCCATTCCGTGGTGCTTGGATTCACGCTGGGCGCCGCCATCGTCATCGCCCTCGGCCAATTGCCCAATCTGCTGGGCATGGACCTGCCCAGCCAGGCCACGGCGCTGAAAACCCTGCAGGACTTGGCTAGCCATGCCGGAGAAGTCGACTGGCCGTCGCTGGCGCTGGGATTGGCCACCTTGCTGATCGGGATGGCGTTCAAACGCCTGCGACCCCGCTGGCCCAGCCTGTTGATAAGTCTGGTGCTGGTGAGTCTGGTGACCTGGCTGTTGCCGAGCGTCTTTGGCCATGTACAGCGCGTGCCTGCCTTCGTCGGCCAACTGCCGCCGCTCAGCCCACTGCCATTGCTGGACTTCGAGCTGATCTTGCGTCTACTGCCCAGTGCCGTCGCCGTGGGCATGCTGGGGTTGGTGACCAGTCTTTCGATTGCCCGTTCCTTGTCGTCGCGCTCCGAGCAACTGATCGACGCCAACCAGGAAATCCGTGGCCAAGGCGTGTCGAACATCGTCGGGGCATTCTTCTCCGGCTACTTGTCGTCCGGCTCGTTCACCCGTTCCGGGCTAAGTTACGACGCGGGTGCTCAGTCCCCCATGGCTGGCGTGTTCTCGGCCCTGTGGGTGGCGTTGTTCGCCGTCATGGGCGCCGGGTTGATTGCGCATCTGCCCATTCCGGCCATGGCCGGCAGCATTTTGCTGATCTGCTGGGGGCTGGTGGACCATCGGGCAATCCGGGCGCTGTTTCGGGTCAGCCGCTCTGAGTTCCTGGTCATGGCACTGACCGCCGCCGCCACCTTGCTGCTGGAGCTGCAGACAGCGATCTATGCCGGGGTGCTGGCGTCACTGTTCTTCTACCTCAAGCGCACTTCGCGGCCACGGGTGCAGCAGAGCCGGGAAGGCGAAGCCGACATGCTGCGGGTGGGCGGGTCGATATTCTTCGGCGCAGCGCATTACCTGCAAGTGCGGTTACAGCGCTGCCAGGGGCCGCATGTGGTGATCGATGCGCGGCAGGTGAACTTCATCGACTACTCGGGTGTGGATATGCTGCACCGCGAAGCGCGGCGATTGATGCGCCTTGGTGGGAGCCTGACATTGCAGCGGGCAAGGCCGCAGGTGGTAGAGGAATTGCAGAAGCTGGAAGGCCTTGCGAACTGTCCAATACGTTTCGAAGACTGACAGTCAACTGTCAATTCTGTCAGTTGCGGACAACCTGCAGGCGATGAAAAAGTGCATGGCGTCCATTCACCACAGAGTACGCCATGAGTAGCTGCGTTTACCTCGCGTTGGTGCCATTGCTGGTGGCGCCAGGCACCTATGCTGCGGATGACTGCTGGAGCGTTGCCGATGCACAAGCACGCATTGCCCGGCTGGAAAGCCAAATGACCGCTCGGGATCCCTATACTGGCAAAGCGCAATCCGAAGCAAAGCTCGCTCAATACCGGCAGCAGATCGCCCTGGAACGCCAATTCATCCAACAGCGATCCGAGGTCAACGGCGCGCCAACTGCCGACGCAGCTCATCCAGCACAGGCGCCGTGTCCGGCCGCACCCCACGCCAGATGAAGAACGCCTCGGCCGCCTGCTCGGCCAGCATCCCCAGCCCATCCAGCACCTTGGCAGCCCCAAGCTTGCTGGCCCATTGGCAAAACGGCGTCGGCTCCTTGCCATACATCATGTCGTAGCAAACCGTCCGCCCCGGCTCGACCAGGCTGTCGGCAATCGGTGGCAACTCACCGGAAAGGCTCGCAGACGTCGCATTGATGATCACATCCACCGGCTCCTGTAACCAGGAAAAACCGCTGGCCACCACCGGCCCCAGCTCATCGAATTCACGCGCCAGCTGCTCGGCCTTTTCCACCGTGCGGTTGGCGATCACCAATGATTGTGGCTTGTGCGCCAGGATCGGCTCCAGCACGCCGCGTACCGCACCTCCGGCACCGAGAATGAGGATGCGCTTGCCTGTCAGCTCGACCCCGGCATTCACCGTCAGGTCTCGCACCAGGCCCGCGCCATCGGTGTTATCCCCTTGCAGCGTGCCGTCCGCCAGTTTGCTCAAGGTGTTCACTGCGCCCGCTCGCCGGGCCCGAGGCGTGAGGCTTTCGCAGAGCCGGAAAGCCTCTTCCTTGAACGGCACGGTCACATTGGCCCCGCTGCCTTGCTTGAAGAAGCCGCGGGCGCAATCGCTGAACTCATCCAGCGGCGCCAGCAGGGTGGCGTACTCCAGATCCTGACCGGTCTGCTCGGCGAACAGACGATGGATCAAAGGCGACTTGCTGTGGCCAATCGGGTTGCCGAAAACGACATACTGGTCCATGAGGGCTCCTTGGTTATCCACAGACTTACTGGGCGAGCCAGTCACGGTCCTGCAGGAAATACTCGGTCAGGCGCGCTTCTTCGCTACCTGGTGCGGCCTTCCAGTCATAACCCCAGCGTACCTGCGGTGGCAACGACATCAGGATCGACTCGGTGCGCCCACCCGATTGCAGGCCGAACAGAGTGCCACGGTCGTAGACCAGGTTGAACTCGACGTAGCGGCCACGGCGGTACTCCTGGAACTCACGCTGCTGGGGCGTGTAGGGCGTGTCCTTGCGGCGCTGGACGATCGGCAGGTAAGCGTCGACGTAGGCGTCACCGATGGCGCGGATGAAAGCGAAGCAGGTATCGAAGTCCCACTCGTTCAGGTCATCGAAGAACAAGCCCCCAATACCCCGAGGTTCACCACGGTGCTTGAGGTGGAAGTAACGGTCGCACCAGGCCTTGTAGCGGGGGTACACGTCGGCGCCGAACGGCGCGCAGGCCTGCTGGGCCACACGGTGCCAGTGGATGCAGTCTTCCTCGTTGCCGTAGTAGGGGGTCAGGTCGAAACCACCGCCGAACCACCAGACCGCCTCTTCGCCTTCCTTCTCGGCAATGAAGAAACGCACATTGGCATGGGAGGTGGGTACATGTGGATTGTGCGGGTGAATCACCAACGACACGCCCAACGCCTCGAAGCCACGACCCGCCAGCTCCGGGCGGTGGGCACTGGCCGAAGGCGGCAGGCCGGCGCCGAATACATGGGAGAAGTTCACGCCGCCTTTCTCGATCACTTTGCCTTCACCGATCACCCGCGTACGGCCACCGCCACCGGCTTCGCGCACCCAGGCGTCCTCGACGAAGCGGGCGCCGCCGTCTTCAGCTTCGAGGGCAGAGCAGATGCGGTCTTGCAGGTCGAGCAGGTAGGCTTTCACGGCCTCGGTGCGGCTGGTCATCGGGTCACCTGGAAGGAGCAGGAAGAAATTCGCCGCGTAGCATACCACCGGCAGCCAGCGCGCCGCAGTTGACGACGATCAAGCAAAGGCGTCCGATAGAAGGCCTTCCGATCCCGACAACAGGAGTGCGAGATGGCCAAGCGTATACAGTTCAGCCAGCATGGCGGCCCAGAGGTTCTGCAACTTGTGGAGTTCGAGCCTGCGCCACCCGGTCCGCAGCAAGTGCGGGTGCGTAACCATGCGATTGGCCTGAACTTCATCGACACCTATTTCCGCAGCGGGCTTTACTCGCCACCGTCTCTGCCTTCGGGCCTGGGCACCGAAGCAGCCGGCGTTGTCGAGGCAGTTGGCGAAGGCGTCACCCGGCTGAAGGTCGGTGACCGTGTGGCCCACGCTGGCGGCCCACTGGGCGCCTACAGCGAGGTACATACCTTGCCCGAAGCCAATCTGGTCAAGCTGCCCGACAGCATCAGCTTCGAGCAAGCCGCGGCAGTGATGCTCAAGGGTCTGACCGTGCAGTACCTGCTCAAGCAGACCTACGCCGTGCAGCCGGGTGACTTCGTTCTGTTCCATGCAGCAGCCGGTGGGGTAGGGTCGCTGGCGTGCCAGTGGGCCAAGGCGCTGGGCGCCAAACTGATCGGAACCGTAAGCTCCGCCGAAAAGGCCGAGCGGGCCAAGGCACTAGGGGCTTGGGCGACCATCGACTACAGCCGCGAAGATGTCGCCCAGCGCGTGCTGGAACTGACCGACGGTCAGAAATGCCCGGTGGTGTATGACGGCGTGGGTGCCGACACCTGGCTGACTTCGTTGGACTGCCTCAAACCACGGGGGCTGATGGTGAGTTTCGGCAATGCCTCCGGAGCGGTGACCGGCGTCAACCTGGGGATCCTGTCGCAGAAGGGTTCGCTGTATGTCACCCGACCAACGCTGGCAAGCTATGCCAACAATGCGCAAAACACTCAGGCCATGGCGGACGATCTGTTCTCGATGATCGCCAGTGGCAAGCTGGTCGTGGATATCCAGCAGCGCTATCCGCTGAGCGAGGCGGCCAAGGCGCAGGCTGAGTTGTCGGCGCGCAGGACCGTGGGTTCGACGGTACTACTGCCCTGAAATCGCCGGCAAGTCGGCTCCTGCGAGGGCTGCGCAGTAAAGATTCGCGCTGATGCAGCCCCTCTGCAGGAGCGGCCTTGCGTCGCGAAAGAGCGGCAACAGTAACCACACAGCCACCGCCCCATCAAAAGTCGGTGTCCACCAGGCAAATCAACCCGGTCGAACGACTTCGCCAGTCACCAGGTCACGAATCACGCTCGGGTTCTTTCGCCCACCCAACGCTCCACCCAGCACCAGGTCCAACTGGTTGTGGAAATACTGCTCAACCCGCAACCGGGTCTTGGCTGCCGGGCGCCCGCCAGGGTTGCAAGAGGTGGAAATCAGCGGCCCCACCAGCGCACACAGTTCACGTACCAATGGGTGGTCACTGACCCGCAGCGCCACGGTGTCGTGCTGCCCCGTCACCCATTCCGGCAAAAGGTCCTGGTGCGGCACCAGCCAGGTGTTGGGTCCCGGCCAGGTGCTGCTCATGCGGTCGATCCAGTCTTCAGGGAAATCCTCGAACAGGAAATCGAATTGCTGGATGCTGTCGGCGACCAGAATCAGCCCCTTATCCACAGGCCGCGACTTCAGGGCCAGCAGGCGATACACCGCGTCCTCGTTCCAGGGGTCGCAGCCCAGGCCCCAGACCGCTTCCGTCGGATAGGCGATCACCGCCCCCGCCCGAATTTCACGTGCGGCTTGTTGCACACGCCAACTGCTCACCATTTGTATCTCTCCGCATTTAAGCCTTGGGCGCAGTTTACTTAGGCCGAGCGGGCAAACCAACGTCCGGCTTCATTGCTGACCTGGCCCTGGAGCTCCAGCTCGGTCAAGCTGGCCAGTACCTCGGCCAAAGGCCGGCCACTGCTGAGCGCCAACCCCTCGCTGGTCTGGGGTGCTGCGTGCAGAAGGGCCAGGAGCGGATGTTGAGGTTTATCCACAGCCGGTTGCGGCAGATTCTGCCAACCCCGCAGGGTATCGATGATCTGCTCCACGCTCTCGACCAGCAGCGCGCCATCGCGTATCAACTGATGGCATCCCCTGGCGCCCGGGTGGTGGATCGAACCGGGAATGGCATACACCTCCCGGCCTTGTTCAGCCGCCAAGCGGGCAGTAATCAGCGAGCCACTGCCCAGACTGGCTTCGACAACCAGCACCCCCAGGGACATGCCGCTGATGATGCGATTGCGTCGCGGAAAATTGGCAGGCAGGGGATCAGCATCCAACGGGTACTCCGAAACCACCGCACCGCCGCTGTCGATGATCGCTCGCGCCAAGTCACGATGGCGCTGTGGATAAAGTTTTTGCAGCCCAGTGCCAAGCACGGCAATCGTCTGCCCTCCGACCTCCAGCGCCGCCCGATGAGCGGCACCATCAACGCCCAGCGCCAGGCCACTGGTGATGGTGAAACCCGTTTGCGCAAGGGCACGCGAAAATGCCCGAGCGGTGTCCAGAGCCGGAGGTGAAGCACGTCTGCTACCCACAATGGCCAGCTGCGGTTGCTCCAGGCAAGCGGGGTCGCCTGCGACGAACAACAGGGGCGGCGGGTCGTCCGTTTCCGCCAGCAACGCGGGGTAACCGGCACCGTCCCACATCAGTAAATGCTGGCCTGGACGCTCTAGCCAGGCCATTGCAGCCAAAGCACCCTCGCGTACCTGCGCACAGCGGCGCGCATCGATACTGGCTTGCGCAAGGCCAAGGGCACGCCAGGCACTGGCCGGTGCACTCAGCGCCGAAGACGCCGTTCCGAAGGCCTCCAGAAGGCGCTGAAAGCGACGCAGTCCTATCTCGGGCAAGCGGTGCAGACGTAATCGCGCCTCCAGTTCGGCAGGCGGACAATTCGATGAATGGTGAGTCGACATGGGGATCATCCTTGATCGGAAGAGGGCCATAAACGTGGCACAACCTGTGGATAAGTTTGTTGATAATACTTTGACAACCTGTCCATCGAATGACGTTGAAGTCGTCTCCTGAAACCGTAGCCGAGCTTTGCCAGGTGCCGAATCCCCCGATTCCCTTTATTATGTGTGCTCAGTTTTCAACCGAACGCACAGTGACTGCCTGACCCTATGGCCATCTTGAACATTCTCGAATTCCCGGACCCGCGCCTGCGCACCATTGCCAAACCGGTGACGGAGTTCGACGACGCCCTGCGTCAGCTGATCGACGACATGTTTGAAACCATGTACGAAGCGCCTGGCATCGGCCTGGCCGCCACCCAGGTCAACGTCCACAAGCAAGTCGTGGTGATGGACCTCAGCGAAGACCGCAGCGAGCCGCGGGTCTTCATCAACCCCACGGTCGAAGAGCTGACCCACGACATGGGTCAGTATCAGGAAGGCTGCCTGTCGGTACCGGGCTTCTACGAGAACGTCGACCGTCCGCTGCGTGTCCGGGTCAAGGCCCAGGACCGGGATGGCAAGCCCTACGAGCTTGAAGCCGAAGGCTTGCTGGCGGTGTGTGTCCAGCATGAATTCGATCACCTCAACGGCAAGCTGTTCGTCGACTACCTGTCTCAGCTCAAACGCGACCGGATCAAGAAGAAACTGGAAAAGCAGCACCGCCAGCAAGCCTGATCCATTCCTTCCAGAAGGCTTGCTCCGGCAAGCCTTTTTCTTTTTTGAAGCGAGAACTCCATGCGCATCGTCTTCGCAGGCACTCCAGAGTTTGCCGCCGAACACCTCAAGGCCCTGCTCGACAGCCCCTATGAAGTGGTGGCCGTCTACACCCAGCCCGACCGCCCTGCTGGCCGTGGCCAGAAGCTCATGCCGAGCCCGGTCAAGCAGCTGGCCGTAGTCCACGACATTCCGGTGTTCCAGCCGCCAACCTTGCGCAACGCCGAGGCCCAGGCGGAGTTGGCGGCACTGCAGCCAGACCTGATGGTGGTGGTCGCGTATGGCCTGATCCTGCCGCAAGCAGTGCTGGACATCCCGCGCCTTGGCTGCATCAACAGCCACGCCTCCTTGCTGCCCCGCTGGCGAGGCGCCGCGCCGATCCAGCGCGCCGTGGAGGCTGGAGACGCCGAGAGCGGCGTGACCGTGATGCGTATGGAAGCGGGCCTGGACACCGGCCCGATGTTGCTCAAGGTGGTTACCCCGATCAGCGCCGACGACACTGGTGGCAGCCTGCACGACCGCCTTGCCGAAATGGGACCGCCGGCCGTGGTGCAGGTCATCGCAGGCCTGGCCGACGGCACCCTGCAGGGTGAAGTACAAGACGATGCCCTGGCCACCTACGCTCACAAGCTGAACAAGGACGAGGCCCGCATCGACTGGAGCCGCCCAGCCGTCGAGTTGGAGCGCCTGATTCGCGCGTTCAACCCATGGCCGGTGTGCCACAGCACCCTGGATGGCGAGAGCGTCAAAGTGCTGGCCGCCAACGTGTCCACAGGCAAAGGCGCCCCGGGTGAAATCCTTTCCGCCAGCAAGGACGGCCTGGTCGTCGCCTGTGGCGAGCAGGCCTTGAGCCTGACCCGCCTGCAATTGCCCGGCGGCAAGGCCCTGGCCTTCAGTGACCTGTTCAACAGCCGCCGCGAGAAGTTCGCCAGCGGCAAGGTGTTGGGCCAATGAACCCACGCCTGGCCGCCGCCCGCGCCCTGGCCGCTGTCCTGAGCGGCAAGGCCTCGCTGAACAGCTCGTTGCCGGCACAACTGGACAAGGTCAATGAGCGCGACCGAGGCCTCACCCAGGACCTGGCATTCGGCACCGCCCGCTGGCAGCCTCGCCTGGACCTGCTGGCTGCGCAGTTGCTGCAAAAGCCGTTCAAGGCCGCCGACTGCGATGTGCAGGCATTGTTGCTGGTCGGCCTGTACCAGCTGTTCTACACCCGCATTCCGGCCCATGCCGCCATCGGGGAAACCGTTGGCTGCGCCGATAAGCTGAAAAAACCGTGGGCCAAGGGCCTGCTCAACGCCGTGCTGCGCCGCGCCCAGCGCGAAGGCGAAGAACTCCTCGCCGGCCTGGAGCGCGATCCGGTGGTGCGCACCGCTCACCCGCGTTGGCTGCAGAAATCGCTGAAAGCCTTCTGGCCCGAGCAGTGGGAAGCCATTTGCGCCGCCAACAATGCCCATCCGCCGATGATCCTGCGGGTCAACCGCCGTCATCACAGCCGTGATGCCTATCTTGGCCTGCTGGCCGAGGCGGGCATCGCCGCCACCCCGTGCCGGTTCAGCCGCGACGGTATCCTGCTGGCTGAAGCCTGCGATGTTCGCCAACTGCCGGGCTTCGCCGAAGGTTGGGTCAGCGTACAGGACGAGGCCGCGCAGCTGTCCGCCGACCTGCTGGAACTGGCCCCAGGCCAACGCGTGCTCGACGCCTGCTGCGCCCCTGGCGGCAAAACCTGCCACCTGCTCGAAGCCGAAGCGGGCCTGGCCCATGTCGTGGCCATCGACCTGGAAGCCAAGCGCCTGACCCGTGTGCGCGAGAACCTCGACCGTCTGCAACTGGACGCCGAGCTGATTGCCTGCGACGCCCGTGACACCGCCAGTTGGTGGGATGGCAAGCCGTTCCAGCGAATCCTGCTCGACGCACCGTGCTCGGCCACGGGCGTGATCCGCCGTCACCCGGACATCAAGCTGACCCGTCAGGCCGACGACATTCCGGCCCTGGCCACTCTGCAAGGCGAATTGCTCGATGCTCTGTGGCCGACGCTCGAAGTGGGCGGCATCCTGCTCTACGCCACCTGCTCGAGCCTGCCGACGGAAAACACCGAAGTGATCGACGCCTTCCTCACCCGCACCCCAGGTGCCCGTGAACTCGACCTGGCGACCGAGGCCGGCCTGCGCCAGCCTCACGGGCGCCAGCTGTTGGCCCAGGAAGGCGGCCATGACGGCTTCTACTATGCCAAGCTGATCAAGATTGCCGCCTCGCGTGGCTAAGTGAAAAAAGGTTAGGGAGTAGCGGATGAAGATCATCATCCTCGGCGCAGGGCAGGTCGGCGGAACGCTGGCCGAACACTTGGCCAGCGAAGCCAACGACATCACCGTGGTCGACACCGACGGCGAACGCCTGCGTGACCTGGGCGACCGCCTCGATATCCGCACGGTGCAGGGTCGCGGCTCGTTACCCACCGTGTTGCGCCAGGCCGGAGCCGACGACGCCGATATGCTGGTGGCGGTGACCAACAGCGACGAAACCAACATGGTGGCCTGCCAGGTCGCCTACTCGCTGTTCCATACCCCGACCAAAATCGCGCGGGTGCGTGAGTCTTCCTATCTGACCCGTGAAGAGCTGTTCGACAACGACCATATCCCGGTGGACGTGCTGATCAGCCCAGAACAGGTAGTGACCAACTACGTCAAACGCCTGATCGAACACCCCGGTGCTCTGCAGGTGATCGACTTCGCCGAAGGCAAGGCGCAACTCGTTGCGGTGAAGGCCTACTACGGCGGCCCGCTGGTGGGCCAGCAGTTGCGACAGATCCGCGCGCACATGCCTAACGTCGATACCCGCGTGGCGGCGATCTTCCGCCGTGACCGGCCGATCACACCGAGGGGCGATACCGTGATCGAGGCTGACGACGAAGTGTTCTTCATCGCGGCACGCAAGGACATTCGCGCCGTCATGGGCGAGCTGCGACGCATCGACGAGACCAACAAGCGCGTGGTCATCGCCGGCGGCGGCCAGATCGGCGAGCGTCTGGCCGAAGCGATCGAAAGTCGCTACCAGGTCAAGATCATCGAGATGAGCCCGGCACGTTGCCGACACCTCTCCGACACCCTGGAAAGCACCGTGGTGCTGCAGGGCAGCGCATCGGACAAAGACCTGATGCTGGAGGAGAACATTGCTGACGCCGACATTTTCCTGGCCCTGACCAACGACGACGAGGCCAACATCATGTCGTCGTTGCTGGCCAAGCGCCTGGGTGCGCGCAAGGTGATGACCATCATCAACAACCCGGCCTATGTCGACCTGGTGCAAGGCGGCGAAATCGACATCGCCATCAGCCCTCAGCTGGCCACGATCGGGACCTTGCTGGCCCACGTGCGCCGGGGCGATATCGTCAGCGTACACTCACTGCGCCGTGGCGCGGCCGAAGCGATCGAGGCGGTTGCCCATGGTGACGCCAAGTCGAGCAAGGTAGTTGGCAAGGCCATCGAAGACATCGCCCTGCCGCCGGGTACCACCATCGGCGCGATCATCCGGGACGAGGAAGTGCTGATCGCCCACGACGACACCGTGATCGAGACGGGCGACCATGTCATCCTGTTCGTTGTGGATAAGAAACACATCCGTGATGTGGAGAAGCTGTTCCACGTCGGCTTGACCTTCTTCTAAGGAGAAACGGCATGCGCGAATCGCTGGAAAAAATGCTGGCCAAGGGTGTGGATAACCCGTTGCTCAGGTTTGGCCTGGGCAAGGCTTGGCTGGACGAAGGCAAGGGTGCCGAGGCGGCGGTTCATTTGGCGCGGTGCGTGGAGCAAGACCCGAAGTATTCTGCAGCCTGGAAGCTGCTGGGCAAGGCGTACCAGCTGCAGGGTGACCTGGCGGCTGCGCGCAAGGCCTGGGAGGAGGGGATGGTGGCGGCGCAGGCCCATGGCGACAAGCAGGCCGAGAAAGAGATGGCGGTGTTCCTCAAGAAATTGAGCAAAACATCGGCTTCGTAACCGTGCGGGCGGGGGGTCACCCGCGAACGCGCCAGCAAATCCAAGACCGCATTCGCAGGTAACCCTATCCACAGGGAGCGCCTTCTCAATACCAGCGCGCTTCCCCGGCCGGGCGCTTCTTGAAGCGCTTCATGCTCCACATGTACTGGCTCGGGTACTCGCGCACATAACGCTCGACCACCTTGCTCATGGCCGCCGCCGATACGGCCACATCCTCGCTGTACATCTCCTCCGGCGCCGCCTCGAGGAAGACCTTGAACCCGGAACCGTCCGGTAGCCGCAGTGCATGCAGGAATACCCCGACTGCCTTGCCACCGGCCAGCATGTTCGGCACGAATTTGCTGGTCAGCGCCTGGGTACCCAGGAACGGCACGAAGACACCGGCAGACTCGGCGGGCTCCGGATCGGCCGGAATCCCCACCTGTCCACCACGGCGTACTTCCTTGATCACGCTCAGGATGCCTTCCTTGGTCGAAGGCGCCACACGGTTGCCCATCTGCACCCGCTGCTCGCGCAGCAGGTCATCCACCGCCTTGAGCTTTGGCGGGCGGTAGAAGATGATCGGTTTGCACTGGTTGCAGTAGAAGTGGTTCAGCACCTCCCAGTTGCCCAGGTGGCTGGTGATGCCCACCACGCCCTTGCCCGAGGCCAGGGCCTTCTCAAGCACTTCCAGGCCGTGGACTTCCTTGACCAGCTCCAGCGAACGCTGCGGCGGCCAGATCCACGCGCAGGCGCTTTCGACGAATGACTTGCCAATGTCTTTCAACGCTCGGCCAACCAGTTGCTCACGCTCGACCGGGTCCATCTCCGGAAAGCACTTGGCAAGGTTGATACGCACCACGTTGCGCGACCCATTGGGGATTTTCCACATCAGCCAGCCGATACCGGCGCCGACGCGTTGCACAGCTCCCCAAGGCAGCTTGGCGAACAGTCGCAGCACCCCGACCATCAGGGCGCCCTTGAACTTTTCCACAGGCAGATTCCTTATTTCAGCAAGGCGCGCATTGTAACGCTCAACGCAGCAGCGCGGCGTAGCGATCACAATCGGTGGTGTGGTCCATGACCATGCCAGTGGCTTGCATGAAGGCGTAACAAATGGTCGGGCCAACGAAGGTGAAGCCGGCTTTCTGCAGGGCCTTGCTCATGGCCTTGGCCTCGTCGGTCACGGCCGGGATTTCCTCACGGGCCTGGAAATGGTTGATCCTGGGCGCACCACCGACGAACGACCAAAGCCACTGCGCCGGGTTATCCACAGCCAGCCAGGCCTGAGCATTGCGCCGGGCCGCCTTGAGCTTGAGACGGTTGCGAATGATGCCGGTATCGAGCATCAGTTCCTCGATCCGCTCGTCGCTCATCTGCGCCAGTCGAACCGGGTCGAAACCGTACATCACCTCCCGGTAGCGCTCGCGCTTCCTCAGAACGGTGATCCACGACAGCCCAGCCTGGAACCCTTCGAGCAAAAGCATCTCGAAGAGCAACGCCGGGTCGCGCTGCGGTGTCCCCCATTCCTGGTCGTGGTAAGCCTGGTACAACGGATCGTCGGTACACCAAAAGCAGCGTGGCATAAGGCTCCAATTGAGTAGAGGGAGAGGCGAATCAGGTTATACTCCCGCTCTTTACATCCGCATCCCCAGATACAGGTGAATTTCGTGAGCCAGCCTACGCCAGCCGTGCGTACCTTCCAAGACCTGATCCTCGCCCTGCAGAACTACTGGGCCGAGCAAGGTTGTGTGGTGCTTCAGCCCTACGATATGGAAGTAGGCGCCGGCACTTTCCACACCGCTACATTCCTGCGCGCCGTCGGCCCAGAGACCTGGAACGCCGCCTATGTGCAGCCTAGCCGTCGCCCTGCCGACGGGCGGTATGGCGAAAACCCCAACCGCCTGCAGCACTACTACCAGTTCCAGGTGGTGCTCAAGCCGAACCCGGCCAACTTCCAGGAGCTGTACCTCGGCTCGCTGAAAGCGATCGGCCTGGATCCGCTGGTCCACGACATCCGCTTCGTCGAAGACAACTGGGAATCGCCAACCCTGGGCGCCTGGGGCCTGGGCTGGGAAATCTGGCTCAATGGCATGGAGGTGACCCAGTTCACCTACTTCCAGCAGGTCGGTGGCATCGAGTGCTACCCGGTCACCGGTGAAATCACCTATGGCCTGGAGCGTCTGGCCATGTACATCCAGGGCGTAGACTCGGTGTACGACCTGGTCTGGGCCGACGGCCCGTTCGGCAAGGTGACCTACGGCGACGTGTTCCACCAGAACGAAGTGGAGCAGTCGACCTACAACTTCGAACACGCCAACGTCGAGAAGCTGTTCGAGCTGTTCGATTTCTACGAAAGCGAAGCCAACCGCCTGATCAAGCTTGAGCTGCCGCTGCCGACTTATGAAATGGTCCTGAAGGCATCCCACACCTTCAACCTGCTGGACGCCCGCCGCGCCATCTCGGTGACCGAGCGCCAGCGTTACATCCTGCGCGTACGTACCCTGGCTCGGGACGTAGCGCAAAGCTATCTGCAAGCCCGTGCACGCCTGGGCTTCCCGATGGCCACCCCTGAATTGCGTGACGAAGTGTTGGCGAAGCTGGAGGCTGCACAATGAGTGCTCAAGATTTCCTGGTAGAACTGGGCACCGAAGAGCTGCCACCGAAGGCCCTGGCCTCGCTGGGCGACGCCTTCCTGGCGGGCATCGAGAAAGGCCTGCAGGCTGCGGGCCTGAACTACACCGGCAAGCAGGTATACGCAGCGCCGCGCCGCCTGGCCGTGCTGATTCGTCAACTGGACGTGCAGCAGCCGGACCGCAGCATCAACATCGACGGCCCGCCCATTCAGGCGGCGTTCAACGCTGAAGGCCAACCGACCCAGGCTGCTCTGGGCTTCGCCAAGAAGTGCGGAGTAGAGCTGTCGGAAATCGACCAGAGCGGCGCCAAGCTGCGTTTCTCCCAACACATTCCAGGCAAGGCCACTGCCAGCCTGCTGCCGACCATCGTCGAAGACTCGCTCAACGACCTGCCCATCCCCAAGCGCATGCGCTGGGCGGCCAGCCGTGAAGAGTTCGTCCGCCCGACCCAGTGGCTGGTAATGCTGCTGGGCGACCAGGTCGTCGAGTGCACCATCCTGTCGCAGAAAGCCGGCCGTGAATCCCGTGGTCACCGCTTCCATCACCCGGAAAACGTGGTCATCACTACCCCGGCCAACTATGTCGAGGACCTGCGCAAGGCCTATGTACTGGCCGACTTCGCCGAGCGTCGCGAGCTGATCAGCAAGCGCACCGCCGAGCTGGCCATGCAGCAGGAAGGCAGCGCCATCGTACCGCCAGCGCTGCTGGATGAAGTCACCGCGCTGGTGGAGTGGCCGGTGCCGCTGGTCTGCTCGTTCGAAGAGCGCTTCCTCGAAGTGCCGCAGGAAGCCCTGATCACCACCATGCAGGACAACCAGAAGTACTTCTGCCTGCTGGACAGCGAAGGCAAGCTGCTGCCGCGCTTCATCACCGTCGCCAACGTCGAGAGCCGCGATCCGAAGCAGATCGTGCAAGGCAACGAGAAGGTCGTGCGCCCGCGCCTGACCGACGCCGAGTTCTTCTTCAAGCAGGACAAGAAGCAGCCGCTGGAAACCTTCAACGAGCGCCTGAAGAACGTGGTGTTCCAGGCTCAGTTGGGCACTGTCTTCGACAAGGCCGAGCGCGTTTCCAAACTGGCCGCATTCATCGCACCCAAGATTGGCGGCGATGCCGCGCGTGCCGGTCGCGCCGGCCTGCTGTCCAAGTGCGACCTGGCCACCGAGATGGTGGGCGAGTTCCCTGAAATGCAGGGTGTCGCCGGTTACTACTACGCGCTGAACGATGGCGAGCCGGAAGACGTCGCCCTGGCCCTGAACGAGCAGTACATGCCTCGTGGCGCCGGCGCCGAACTGCCGCAGACCCTGACCGGTGCAGCCGTGGCCATCGCCGACAAGCTCGACACCCTGGTCGGCATCTTCGGCATCGGCATGCTGCCAACCGGCAGCAAGGACCCGTATGCCCTGCGCCGTGCCGCCCTGGGCGTGCTGCGCATCCTGATCGAGAAGCAGCTGGACCTGGACCTGAATGCCGCCGTCGAATTCGCGGTCAAGCAGTTCGGTGCCAAGGTGAAAGCCGCCGGCCTGGCCGAACAGGTGCTGGAGTTCGTCTTCGACCGTCTGCGTGCGCGTTACGAAGACGAAGGCATCGACGTCTCGACCTACCTGTCGGTGCGTGCCCTGAAGCCGGGTTCGGCCCTGGACTTCGACCAGCGCGTACAGGCCGTGCAGGCCTTCCGCAAGCTGCCGGAAGCCAACGCCCTGGCTGCGGCGAACAAGCGAGTATCGAACCTGCTGAGCAAGGCCGAAGGTGCTATCGCCGACCACGTCGAACCGAAGTACTTCGACAATGCCAACGAGTTCTCCCTGTACTCGGCCATCCAGCAGGCCGACCAGGCCGTGCAGCCGATGGCTGCTGCGCGTCAGTACAGCGAAGCACTGGCCCGCCTGGCTGCCCTGCGTGACCCGGTCGACGCCTTCTTCGAGGCCGTGATGGTCAACGCCGAAGACGCCAAGGTCCGTGCCAACCGTTATGCCCTGCTCAGCCGCCTGCGTGGCCTGTTCCTGGGCGTTGCCGATATTTCGCTGCTGGGGTAAGCCTTGAAACTGCTGATTCTCGATCGTGACGGGGTGATCAATTACGACTCCGACGCCTATATCAAGTCGCTGGAGGAGTGGATTCCGATTCCCGGCTCGGTCGAGGCTATCGCGCAGTTGAGCAAAGCCGGCTGGACGGTGGCCGTGGCCACCAACCAGTCCGGCATTGCCCGCGGCTACTACCCGTTGGAAACCCTTGAAGCCATGCATGCCCGCCTGCGCGCGCTGGTGGCCGAACTGGGTGGCGAAGTGGGTCATATCGTGTATTGCCCGCACGGGCCGGACGAAGGCTGCGATTGCCGCAAGCCCAAGCCTGGCATGCTGCGGGCGATCGCCGAGCACTACCAGGCCGACCTGCGCGGCGTCTGGTTCATCGGCGACAGCAAAGGTGACCTGGAGGCCGCCCTGGCCGTCGGTGCACAACCCGTGTTGGTGAAAACCGGCAAGGGCGAGCGGACCCTGGAAAAGGGTGTGCCGGAAACTACACTGATTTTCGACGATCTGGCTGCTATCGCCAGAGAACTAATTTAAACAGTGCGCCTTCGGGCGCATTTTTCTCAGGCGGGCGCGCCCCGCAACGGTACATGCCACTATGTCGATCCTGCAGGCGATCAGAATCTTTCTTTTTTACCTGCTGCTGGGCACCAGTTCGCTGTTGTGGTGCTCCCTGAGCTTTTTCATCGCGCCATTTTTGTCGTTCCCCAAGCGCTATCGCTTCATCAACGTCTACTGGTGCCGTTTCGCCGTGCTGCTGGCGCAAGTGATCCTGGGCATTCGCTACAAGGTCACCGGTGCCGAGAACGTGCCGAATGAGCCCTGCGTGATCCTGTCGAACCACCAGAGCACATGGGAAACGTTCTTCTTGTCCGCCTATTTCTCGCCACTGAGCCAGGTGCTCAAGCGTGAGCTGCTGTACGTCCCGTTCTTTGGCTGGGCCATGGCCATGCTGCGGCCGATCGCCATCGACCGCGACAACCCCAAGGAAGCCTTGCGCCAGGTTGCAAGCAAAGGTGATGAGCTGCTCAAGCAGAAGGTATGGGTGCTGATCTTCCCGGAAGGGACCCGCGTGCCCTTCGGTACGGTCGGCAAGTTCTCCCGTGGCGGCACCGCACTGGCGGTCAACGCAGGCCTGCCGGTGCTGCCGATCGCACATAACGCCGGCAAGTTCTGGCCGAAGGAAGGCTGGGGTAAACGCTCGGGCACCATCGAGGTGGTGATTGGCGAGCCAATGTATGCCAATGGCACCGGCCCGCGTGCCATCGCCGAGCTCAATGACCGCGCAGCCGCGTGGAATGAAGCGACCCAACGTGCCATGGGTTCACTGCCGCCAGCAGATGAAAAAGCCCAAGAGCAGATCGCCTGACGATCTGTGGATAACTTGTGTGCAATTTTTGGATGGAATGCTTCAAATAGATGCTAAGTGATTGAATTAGCTAATTATTTCTGTGTATGACATTTTTCTGAAAATCGTGCATAAGTTTTTTCGAGGTATAAGAAAACCGGCTTTTACAGCCGGTTTTTTTATGAGCCTTGCAGGCCAGCCGTCTTGTCAGCGGCAGGGCCCGTGAAACACCTCAGACCTTGTCGATATCCACATCCTTAGTCTCTTTGAGGCAGAAAATCCCCACGACCAGGCTGATCCCTGTCACCAGTACCGGGTACCAAAGGCCGTAGAAGATATCCCCGGTGTATACCACCAACGCGAACGACACCGTGGGCAGGAAGCCGCCAAACCAGCCGTTGCCGATGTGGTAGGGCAGGGACATCGAGGTGTAGCGGATGCGGGTCGGGAACAGCTCGACCATCACGGCTGCCAGTGGGCCGTAGGTCATGGTCGCGATCAGGATCATCGCCACGATCAGCACCACGACCATCACCTGGTTAACATTGGCTGGATCAGCCTTGGCCGGGTAGCCCGCCTGTTCGACCGCAGCACGCATGGCCGCTTCGTCGAAGCCGCTGATGGTCTTGTCACCAATGCTCACCACCACCTCGGTACCCTGCGCATTCACCGAACTGTAGGGCAGGCCTTGCTTGACCAGGAAGGTCTTGACCTTGTCGCATGGGCTGTCGAAACGCGCCTTGCCGACCGGGTCGAACTGGAAGGTGCAACCTTTCGGGTCCGCTGTGACCACAATCGGCGCCTGGCGGCTGGCCGCGTCGATTTGCGGGTTGGCGTAGTGGCTTAGCGCTTTGAACATCGGGAAGTACAGCACCGTGGCCAGCAGCAGGCCCAGCATCAGGATCGGCTTGCGCCCAACCCTGTCCGACAACCAGCCGAAGAACACGAAGAATGGCGCACCGATCACCACGCTGATGATCAGCAGGGTATTGGCCTGAGCAGGGTCCATCTTGAGCATCTGCGTCATGAAGAACAGCACGTAGAACTGCGCGGTGTAGAAGGTCACCGCCTGGCCCGCGTTGATGCTGAACAAGGCTGTGAGCACCACCTTGAGGTTTGGCCAAGAGGTGAACGACTCACGAATCGGCGACTTGCTGACCTTGCCCTGGGCCTTCATTTTCACGAAAGCAGGCGACTCGTGCATGCTCATGCGAATCCACGTGGAAATGGCCAGGAGGAAGATCGACAGCAGGAAGGGCAGGCGCCAGCCCCAGGTCTCGAACTGATCCCCACTGATGTAACGGCTAGCCAGCACCACCAGCAACGACAGCAGCAGCCCAAGGGTGGCGGTGGACTGTATGAAACCGGTGTGGAAACCGCGCTTGCCAGGTGGCGCGTGCTCGGCCACGTAGGTGGCTGCACCACCGTACTCGCCGCCCAGGGCCAGGCCCTGGAGCATGCGCAATACCACCAGAATGATCGGGGCAGCGATACCGATGCTGGCGTAGGTGGGTAGCAGGCCGACAGCGAATGTCGACAAGCCCATTAGCACGATGGTGACCAGGAAGGTGTACTTGCGACCGATCATGTCACCCAGACGGCCAAACACCAGCGCACCGAAAGGCCGAACGAGGAAGCCGGCGGCAAAGGCCATCAAAGCGAAGATAAAGGCGGTAGTGTCGTTCACCCCAGCGAAGAACTGCTTGCTGATGACCGCTGCCAGTGCACCATAGAGAAAAAAGTCATACCACTCGAACACCGTCCCGAGGGATGACGCGAAAATGATCTTGCGTTCCTCACGGCCACTGGAGCTGCTGGCCGCCGCACCCTGCTCTTGAATGTAATCCGACATCGTTGCTGTCCTCGGCCCGAAGGCCACAGTGATTATTCTTGTTGTTCCACTGTCGGCAGCCTCTGACCGCAAGCTGCCGGTACTGCACGCACCCGGGTCAGGGCGTCGGTATTGCGTCTTCGTTGAAGCTGGTCTGGGTGGTAGCCCCCTTGAGAATGAGTTGGGCCGCCTTCTCGGCGATCATGAGAGTGGGTGAACAGGTATTGCCGGAGGTGATCTGCGGCATGATCGACGCATCCGCCACGCGCAGCCCGGGGATGCCATGAACGCGCAACTGGTTATCCACAACGTCCAACGGGCCATTGCCCATGCGGCAGGTACCGACCGGGTGGAAGATGGTGGTGCCAATCTTGCCAGCGGCTTCGAACAGTTCTTCTTCGGTTTGCAAGGCCGGACCGGGCAGATACTCGCGGGGTTCGAATGCGGCCAGGGCAGGGGCCTGGACGATGCGCCGGGTGAGGCGAATGGCATCGGCGGCGACGCGCAGGTCTTCGGGGTCGCTGAGGTAGTTGGGGTCGATCAGCGGCGTCGTGTTCATGTCGGCAGAGCGGATGTCGATGCGTCCACGGCTTGCTGGGCGCAGGTTGCACACCGACGCGGTGAAAGCCGGGAAACGGTGCAGCGGCTCGCCGAAGCGCTCCAGCGAAAGGGGTTGCACGTGATACTGCAAGTTGGCGGTGGCCTGCGCAGGACTCGAGCGTACGAAGGCCCCCAGTTGGCTCGGTGCCATGGCCAACGGGCCACTGCGGTCGTAGAGATAGCGCAAACCCATACCCAGCTTGCCCCAAAGGCTGTTGGCCATCTGGTTGAGGGTACGGGTATTGCGGATCTCGTAGATCAGGCGCAGCTGCAGGTGGTCCTGCAGGTTGCCGCCGATGCCAGGCATATCGTGGCGAACTCCGATACCGAGGCTTTCCAGCAGCTTGCGCGGGCCAATTCCTGAGCGCTGCAGGATGCCAGGAGAGCCTACGGCACCGGCACAAAGAATGATCTCGCGGCGTGCGGAGAACTCGTGCCAGGCACCCTGCCATTGCGCTTTCACCGCCCGAGCACGGGTATTGTTCAATAACACCTGGTCGACCTGCACATCGGTCAGCACGGTCAGGTTTGGGCGATCCTTGATTGGCCGCAGAAAGGCCTTGGATGCATTCCAGCGCACACCACTGCGCTGGTTGACTTGAAAGTATCCACAGCCTTGGTTGTCGCCGGTATTGAAGTCATCGACCTTGCCGATGCCGCTCTGCTCAGCCGCATCGCGGAAGGCATCGAGGATAGGCCAGCTATAGCGCTGGCGCTCGACGCGCCACTCACCGTCGGCACCATGGTGATCAGTGCTGCCGGCAAAATGGTTTTCACTGGCCTTGAACAGTGGCAGCACATCCTTCCATGCCCAGCCTTCGTTGCCTTGATCGGCCCAGTGGTCGTAGTCGGCGGCTTGGCCACGCATGTAGATCATGCCGTTGATCGAGGAACAACCACCCAGCACCTTGCCGCGAGGGTAACCCAGGCTGCGCCCCCCCAGGCCGGACTGCGCCTCGGTCTTGAAGCACCAGTCGGTGCGCGGGTTGCCGATGCAGTAGAGATAACCGACAGGGACGTGGATCCAGGGGTAGTTGTCGCGCCCACCGGCTTCAAGCAACAGCACTCGGCAGGAGGGGTTGGCCGACAAACGATTGGCCAGCAGGCAACCGGCAGGACCGGCCCCAACGACCACGTAGTCGAAGACAGAATCGGCTGATGGCATGTGAAACCTCGCCTGATTATTGTTCTTGTCGTCCTACATCTTATTGATTAATTTCGACGAGGAAACACGAGATTTCACGCAGCGGTTGTGCGTTTTCGTTCAACGCAATGCCTGTGCGGGTCGCTTGCATTGCCCCGAAAAGCACCGCTGTATCCGTGGGAGCGGGTTCACCCGCAAATAGGCCACAACGGACGGCCTGAAAGGACAAGCATGTTCGACTGGAATGATCTGCGGTTTTTCCTCGAGTTGCAGCGCAGCGGCCGGCTGCTCACCGCCGCCAAGCGTCTGAACACTACCCACAGCACCGTGGCCCGGCATATCGAAAGCATCGAGAAAAGCCTTGGCACGCCGCTGTTCGTGCAGCACGCCCAGGGCTATGAACTGACCAGTTCCGGCCAGGCCCTGCTCAAGCACGCCGAAGCCATGGAGAATGTCGCCTTGCTGGCGCAGGAAGAAATCACCCAGGCCATTACACCGTTGGGCAAGATCCGCCTTGGGGTGACTGAGGGCATCGGCATCATGTTCTTCACCCCACGCATGAACGCGTTGTTCGAACGATACCCAGGCCTGGAAGTTGAACTGGTGGCAGTACCGCGCTTTGTCAGCATCCTCAACCGCGAAGCTGAAATCAGCATCCACCTGGAGCGGCCCAATGCCGACCTTCTGATTACCCGCAAGCTCACCGACTACCGCTTGGCCCTTTACGCCAGCCAAAACTATCTCGACCGGGCGCCACCGCTGCGAAACCGCGATGACCTGGCTCGTCACAGTTGGATTGGCTATGTCGATGACTTGCTGTTCAGTCAGGAACTGCTGTTCCTCAACAGCTTCTGCCGGGCGCCCAACGTGGTCTTTCGCAGCACCAGCGTGATCGCCCAGCAGCATGCCGCCCGCGCAGGCTTGGGCATCGCCGTGCTGCCCAATTACATGGCCCGCCACGACCCGACGCTGGTCCGCCTATTACCCACCGAGACCATCCAGCGCAGCTACTGGATCTGCACGCGCAGGGAGCTGCACAAGTCGGTGCGCCTGCGGGTGGTCTGGGACTACCTGCTGGCGCTGTGCGCTGCGGAACAAGCCGAGCTGTTAGCCGAGTAGCGCCTTACCGGCCAACAGCAGGGCCGCGAACCAGCCGGCCACGGCAAACATCTGCTGCAGGCGCGGCCCGGCAAGCCTGGCCGCCATTGGCCGCGCCAGCAACAAGCCAAGTACCGCACCGATGGCGAACGGAGCACCGATCCGCCACTGCATCACCCCTGCCAGGCTGGCGCTGACAACGCTTGCCGCGGACACCAGGGCGATTACCGCCAGCGATGTCGAGACAATGCTCTTCATGCGCAGATTGGTGTAACGGTTCAAGGCGGGAATGATCACGAAGCCCCCGCCCACACCAAGCAGGCCCGACAGCAGCCCGGACAATGCCCCCGTCATGGCCAAGGCACGGGCGCACGGCAGCGTCCAGCGCAAGCGGCCCTGCAATGGGTTGAGCACGCACGGTTCGATGTATCGATGAGCATCATTGTGCTCGCCACGCAGTTCGTTGCTGGCCTTGCGCCAGATGCGCAGGCAGGCGTACACCAGTACCCCGGCGAAGGTCAGTGCCAACGGCGTGTTGGGCAAGCGATGCGCGAGCATCAGCCCAAGGGGTGCAGCAGCGATGCCGATCAGGGCAATGAACAGTGCGGCGCGATAACGCACCAGCCCCTCGCGCAGGCCGAGCACGGCCCCCACGGATGCGGCGAGCCCTACGGCAAGCAAGCCGATAGGCGCGGCCTCGACCATCGACAGGCCAAGGCCGAACACCAGCAGCGGCACCGCGAGGATACCGCCGCCCGCGCCGGTCAGTGCCAACACTCCACCGATGATTGCGCCCAACCCAGCGCCCAACAGTTGATGCTCGATCACCGCGTACCCTCGACCACCAGCGGCTGAGGCCGTGCCAGCCATTCACGCCCCTTGAGCATGCCTTGCCAGTAAAGAGGCGGCAGTACCCTTGCCTTGAGCAGCCAGGCCAGACGGGTTGCCTGACGACCATCGAGCAGCCAACGGGGGAAGCTTGGAGCAACCTTGCCCCCGTAGGTGAATTCGGCAAGCACGATCTTGCCGCGTTCGACGGTCAATGGACAGGAGCCGTAGCCGTCGTATTGGGCAAGGGTGCCGAGCCTGCCCAACGCTACCAGAACATTGTTGGCCACGACCGGCGCCTGCTTGCGGGCGGCGGCGGCAGTCTTGGCGTTGGTGGTGTTGGCGACATCGCCAAGGGCGTGGATATTGCCAAACGAGCGGTGACGAAGGGTATGGGGATCGACATCGACCCAACCCGCCGCATCCACCAACGGACTGTTGCGAATGAAGTCCGGAGCGACCTGTGGGGGCACCACGTGCAGCATGTCAAAGGCTTCGGTGCGCCTTTCGCTGCTACCGTCAGGCAATGTGCGAATGAAAGTGGCGCGCTTGTTCGGCCCGTCCACCGCCACCAGTCGATGCGAGTAATTGAGATCAACGCCGTACTTGTCGATGTAGGCCATCAGCGCAGGGACATAGTCGGCGACCCCGAACAGCACCGCGCCAGCATTGAAGAAGCTGGCTTTCACATCACCCAGCTGCCCATTGCGAAGCCAATGGTCACAGGACAGGTACAACGCTTTCTGCGGCGCGCCGGCACATTTGATCGGCATCGGTGGCTGGGTGAACAAGGCACGACCTTGCTTGAGGTTCTGCACCAGCGACCAGGTGTAGGGAGCCAGATCGTATCGGTAGTTGGAGGTCACCCCATTTCGACCCAAGGTTTCGCTCAGCCCTTCGATGGCACTCCAATCGAGTTTCAGGCCTGGGCAGACAACGAGTTGTTCGTAGCTGACGGCACGGCCGTCTTCGAGAATGACCAGCTGCGCCTGAGGGTCGAAGCCTTCGACTCGCGCCTTGATCCACCGCACACCTCGGGGGATGGTCGAAGCCATGGTGCGCGCGGTACTGGTCGACTTGAATACACCAGCGCCCACCATCGTCCAACCAGGCTGGTAGTAGTGAACATCGGCGGGGTCGATCAGGGCGATATCCAGCGATGGGTCGCGGCTGATGAGACTGGAGGCAGTGGCGATACCGGCAGCTCCGGCACCGACGATCACCACTTTGTGGTGATCCGCATTGGATGTTTTGGCGGGGGACAGCAAGGCAGGCATGGCGGTACGTCCTGGAAATCTGGTTATGGGCAAAGACGATCAGAGCTTGTTCAGCGGAATCTTCAGGTAGCTCACCCCGTTGTCTTCGGGCTTGGGAAAATGGCCGCTGCGCATGTTCACCTGCACCGAAGGCAGGATCAGCACAGGCATTTCCAGGGTTTTGTCGCGGGCTTCGCGCATGGCGACGAAGTGGTCCTCATCGACCCCCTGGTGAATGTGGATGTTGTGGGCGCGCTGTTCAGCCACGGTAGTGACGTAGCGCATTTCCCGCCCCCCCGGCAGGTAGTCATGGCACATGAACAGGCGGGTCTCATCTGGGAAGGCAAGCAGGCGGCGAATGGAGCGGTACAATGTACGTGCGTTGGCACCTGGAAAATCGCAACGCGCTGTCCCGTAGTCCGGCATGAACAATGTGTCGCCGACGAACAATGCTTTCTCACCCGCGTCCTCGACCAAGTAGCTCATGCAGGCCGGGGTATGCCCAGGGGTGTGCAGAGCGTGCGCTTGCAAGTTGCCGATGCGAAAACCTTGTTCGTCCTTGAACAGCACATCGAACTGGCTACCGTCCCGGGCGAAATCCGATTCGGCATTGAACAGCGCACCGAAGACTTTCTGCACCTGGGTAATGTGCGCACCAATGGCGGTATGGCCACCGAGTTTCTCTTTGAGGTAAGCCGCCGCGGAAAGATGATCGGCGTGCACATGGGTTTCCAGAATCCACTGCACCTTGGCATTCAGTGCTTTTACCCGGTCGATCAAACGGTCGGCCGACGCCGTGCTGGTACGTCCAGACTTCGGGTCGTAGTCCAGAACGCTGTCGATCAACGCGCACTGAAGCGTCTCGTTGTCCAGGACCAGATAGCTGATGGTCGAGGTCGCCTCATCGAAGAAGGCTTCCACGTGAAGGTTGTTGCCGATGATCATCACGTTCTCCAAATAATCCACCGCGCCTTATATGAGGCGTAGGCAGTGATTGGAGGTTTATCAAGATGCATGCCAGAAGATTTGGCCCTGGTTTTGTGGTCGATCCCGCGTATTCATTGGGTTTGCGGGACTGGCAGACGAACGGGTGACAGTGGTTGTGGCAGTCGACTGTCAGCTAATGGCAGTATTTGGCAGACCTCGCTACTCTGCGGCAGGTCAATCCATCGGTGCCCCCATGTCTGAGCTTCACGCCACAGCCTCCCATCCGGCTATTCTCGCGCTGGTGTCCTACCTCGAACACGATGTACTGCCAACCATCGTGCTGGGCACCGACTACAACATTCTCGCCGCCAACGCAGCCTATCGCCGTCAGTTCGGCGGTGACGGGCAGGCGCCGGTCGGCCAGAAGTGCCACCGCGTCTCGCATCACTATGCCGTGCCCTGTGACCAAGCCGGTGAACACTGTCCGATGCGCAAGGCATTGGACAGCAAAGTGCCAGAGCGTGTGCTGCACATCCATCACACGCCGCGTGGCCCTGAACACGTGGATGTGGAGCTGCGCCCGATCCTCGACGAACAGGGCAATGTCGTGGCCTTCGTCGAACGGCTCACCACCATCACGCTGGCATCTGCACAACCTCAACAACAGGGGTTGGTCGGCCGAGCGCCAGCCTTCAAGGCCGCCTTGGCCAGCCTGCAGCGTGCGGCCCCTGCGCAAATTCCGGTACTGCTGCAGGGCGAGTCGGGTACTGGCAAGGAATTGTTCGCACGGGCCATACACATGGGAAGCCCGCGCGCCAATGGCCCGCTGGTCGTCGTTGACTGCACCGGTCTGACCGAATCACTGTTCGAAAGTGAGCTGTTCGGTTACGAGAAGGGCGCCTTCACGGGTGCCAATCAACGCAAGATCGGCTTGGCCGAGGCGGCCCACGGTGGCACGCTGTTCCTCGATGAAATCGGCGAGGTGCCGTTGGCGATGCAGGTCAAACTGCTGCGCTTGATCGAGTCGGGGAGCTTTCGACCGGTCGGCAGCCTGCGCACCGTGCATTCAGATTTCCGCCTCGTGTCGGCGACCCATAAACCGCTGAAGAAGATGGTGGCGGAGGGTACGTTCAGGGAAGATCTTTATTACCGCATCAGTGGTTTCCCGATCCGGCTGCCGGCGTTGCGCGAACGTGTGGAGGATTTGCCTCTGCTGGCTGAGAGCCTGCTGCAGCGCATGAGTGGCAAGCCGACAAGTTTGACCGAGCAGGCGCTCAAGCAGCTTGGCCTGCATGCGTTCCCGGGCAACATCCGCGAACTGCGCAACATTCTGGAGAGGGCCCGGTTATTTGCCGATGATGGTCTGATCCGACCTGAGCACCTGCCAGAGGATGTGGTGCCGCAGCAGGTCAATGTCAACAGTGGGCGAGGGCGCAACGACCTGAGTGAAGTGGCCCAAGCGCTGGAACAATTCAAAGGGCCACGTAGCGAACTGGCCCGTCATCTTGGCCTGAGTGAGCGAACCTTGTATCGACGGTTGAAAGCGCTCGGCCTCAGTTAGGGCGAGGCGAACTTTACCGGATCTTTACCACTGTCCTGACATTAATTGGAACAAACCATGGTCTGATCAGTTAACCGCACCAGGCGCACAGCAGGTCATCGCCGGGCGTTAACCAGCAGAGAATCCGCACATGAAGAAAACCCTGACCGCAGTCTGCGCCGCGCTTGCGTTCAGCGCATCCTTGGCCAGTTTCGCTCAGCCGGGCCCACCTGGCCCTGACCGTCACGACGGTGGCCCTGGCCCATCCCATCAGTTCGATCCGCACCACGGCCAACCCGAACGACATGACCAACATGACAATGGTCGATACCCGGCCTACCACAACCCGAACTTCCGACCCGATGCAGGCATGCCGATGCCACATCGCCAATGGCATCGTGGCTATGTCGTAGAGCCACGCTACCGCGACGACCGCTATTGGGTAACCGACTGGCGTGCACGTCACCTGTACGCGCCTCCCCGCGATCACCGCTGGTTGTATGTGAACGGTGACTACGTTCTGGTAGCGATCGCCACGGGCGTGGTCGTCAGCGTTCTTTCAGGCTACTGATTTTGCGGGCATACAAAAGCCCGCATCAGCGGGCTTTTGTAGTTGGCAATGTCATAAGTTCCACGTGGAACATCGCGTGCTCAAAGCACGACCTGCGCCGTGTCGCCGCTCACCTCGAGACGCGTATCGAAGCCTGCGCACAAGGCAGCAAAGCGCTGCAAAATGGCCCTGGCCTGCTGTCCTGAGGCCAATCGCGGCCGCCCCCGACGGTGGATGGCTTCGCCAAACCCCAACTGCACTGGATGCAACTCGATGCGTGTAAGGGTGCGGCCATCGAAGGTGCAGATCGGCACAATGCTCTCCCAGAATCGCGCATCGGACGGGAAACTGCGCGTGCCATTATGGGTACGCTGCAAGAACACCTTGGACGGGGTCTGCTGGCGGTCTACGCGGAACTGCTCATAGCTGTCCACCGGCAGACGTTCGACCAGTTCGTTCTGGCCGATGAAGTTACCCAGGCTGTAGAAGATAGGTTTGCCTTGGTAAATCTCCATGCCTCGCAACAGGTGCGGACCATGGCCTACGACGATATCGACGCCAGCGTCGATCAGCTTGCGTGCCACCGGCTGGATGAATTCGGCAGGTACTTCCAGGTCCCATTCCCCCGCTGGGTTGTAGCCCAATTCATGAGCATGAAGGCTGACCAGCACAATGTCCGAGGTCAACCGTGCTTCTTCGACCCAACGCAAAATGCCATCCAGGTCTCTTTTTCGGGCGAGCGTACGCAGCCGGGTATTGGCACCTTCACGGAACAACAGTGGGGTGAATGGCCCGAATATCGCGAGCGACGGGTCAGGCAGGGGATGGGCGAAACCGAGGTCCACCGCCCCCTGGTAAAGACGATCCAGTCCCAGGTCGGCAATCAGCTGGCGTACCTGTGCCATCTGCTCGGTACTGACCTCATGCAGAGTGTCGTAACCCAATGGGTTGAGGCCCGGACGGCCAGGCATGTCTCGACTCTGGTCGCTGGCCTCCTGACCCTTGCCGTAGGTCGAACTGCACGCCAGCAACGCGACAGTACCCGCCGGTTTGCTGCAGTACACCGGTCGGCGGGCCTCTTCCAGGTTGCGCCCGGTGCCAGCGAACAGCAGCTCACGTTTGCGTAATTGCTCATGGGCCGCATGAAGCCCGCTGATGCCGTAGTCCAGGCTGTGATTGTTGGCCGTGGAGAACAGATCGAAGCCACCTTCGACCAGTTCATCGAGCACCCAGGACGGGGCACCGAAATGCGAGCCACCGCATTCTAGCGCGGGATCACCGGCGAAGTCGTTGGGCAATACCTCAAGGTTGGTGAAGCTCACGTCTGCTGCGCGGATCAGGTCGAACAAAGGGCTCAGCGCCTGGTCATCCCGGCTGTGCAGACGGCGCTGCAGGATACTGTCGCCAGTCAGGGCAATCTTCATGGTCTGCCTCGGAAGGTTGAATTCCGTCCGGACTATAGGCCAAGACCGCGTGGCATCAGATTGAATATGGTTCATCCCGATAGCTGCCGGTTATCGACAGTCGCCACCCTCTCATTTGGCTATGGGCATCACTTTTTTTCAGAAGCCGCCGCTGTGACTCGCTGCTTACCATGCAGACGCCCCCGCCGAAGGGGAGGCTTTCTCATGAACAGCAAGTTCAAGGCGCAGAGCACTTATGAAAAAAACAATGACCGGCGTCGCGGGCCCTCGGCTTCGCGTACTTCCGCTGGGAGTCAGCCTGGCACTCGCGGCAACCAGCGCACAGGCCGTTACCTTCAACATCGGGGAAATCGAAGGGCGTTTCGATACCAGCCTGTCCATTGGGGCCAGCTGGGCCATGGACAGCCCGGACCGCGCCTTCATTGGCACGCGCAACGGAGGCACGGCCTCTACCCAGACTTCCGACGACGGCCGCCTGAATTTCAAGAAGGGCGAAACGTTCTCGAAGATCTTCAAGGGCGTGCACGACCTCGAGCTCAAGTACGGCGACACCGGTGTGTTCGTGCGAGGCAAGTACTGGTACGACTTCGAGCTCAAGGATGAAGGTCGCTTGCTTGAGGACATCGATGACAACCACCGCGACATGGCCGCCAAGTCTTCGGGCGTCGAGTTGCTGGATGCCTTCGTCTACCACAACTACACCATCAACGACTTGCCAGGCACCGTTCGCGCTGGCCGACAGGTGGTCAGCTGGGGTGAAAGCACCTTCATCCAGAACGGCATTAACAGTATCAACCCGGTCGATGTCTCAGCCTTGCGCCGTCCAGGCTCCGAGGTCAAGGAAGCACTGATTCCAGTCAACATGCTCTATTTCAACCAGGGCCTGACCGACAGCCTTTCGTTCGAAGCCTTCTACCAGCTGCAATGGGAAAAAACCGTCGCCGACAACTGCGGTACTTTCTTCAGCAGCGATGTGGTCGCCAAGGGCTGCGACAACAACATGGCAATCAACGGCAGCGACTTTGACCGCGACGTCGACGGTACCGGGATACCCGGTGGTTATGGTTATGTGCCACGCCTTTCCGACAAGGACCCACGCAACAGTGGCCAGTTCGGCGTGGCCCTGCGCTGGATGGTGCCTGAACTCAACGACACTGAGTTCGGTGTCTACGCCATGAACTATCACAGCCGTACCCCGACCAGTACGTGGAGGGTCGGCCGTGGCGCCTTGCTCGACCCGGTGGGCGGCTTGGCAGGGCAGGGTGGTGTCAGCACGGCACGCTACTACCTGGAGTACCCGGAAGACATTCGCCTGTACGGCCTGAGCTTCAGCACGACGGTCGGCGCCACCGCCGTGGCCGGCGAAATCAGTTACCGCCCGAACATGCCGCTGTCACTGAATGCCAGTGATGTGTCGGCAGCCGCCACCCTCGGCGCGGCTGCCACCAATCCGCTGGTCAACGCCGGCCTGCCGGTCTTCCAGACCGGTTTCGCAAGCTCCGCCTACGGCTCGCTGATCAACGGCTACGTGCGCAAGCCGTTCACCCAGGCACAAGTCACCCTGACCCGCACCATCGACCAGTTGACCTTCATCGGTGCGGATCGCCTGACACTGGTGGGCGAAGTCGGTTACAGCCACATCGCCGACTTGGGCGCGACCGATGGTTCGGACCTGCGCTTTGGCCGCAGCAGTGTCTATGGCAACGGCGAATTGTCCACCGCCGGTAGCGCCCCGTTGCTTGGTGGTATTTCCGGAAACAACCTGTGCCGTCAGGTCGCCAACTCGGCCAACCCGGACCAGTGCAACAGCAAGGGCTTCTATACCGCCGACTCCTGGGGTTACCGAGTGCGCGCAATGCTGGAGTACGCCGACCTTATCGGCGGTGTGGTGCTGCGCCCAAGTGTGTCCTTTGCCCATGACGTCGAAGGTTTTGGCCCGACGTTCAACGAGGGAGACAAGTCGGTGAGCATCGGCGTGGATGCCGAATACCTCAACCGCTACAACCTCGCCATCAGTTACACCGACTACTTCGGCGGTGACTTCAACACCAACACAGACCGCGACTTCCTCGCCGTCAGCCTGGGCGTGAGCTTCTGACGCTCCTTTGTTCCTGGAGGTAGACCATGTTTCGCAAAGCCTTGATCCGCAGCAGCTGCCTGGTCCTTAGCCTGTTGGCCAGCCAGGTGATGGCGGCCGTGTCCGAACAGGAAGCAGCCCGCCTGGGAGGCGAGCTGACCCCTATCGGTGCCGAGAAAGCCGGTAATGCCGACGGCAGCATCCCAGCCTGGACCGGCGGCTTGCCGGCCAGCACCGGCTCAGTGGACGCCGGTGGTTTTATCCCCAACCCCTACGCCAACGAGAAGCCCTTGTTTGTGATCACGGCGCAAAATGCCGAACAGTACAAGGCACGCCTGACACCCGGACAGCTGGCGATGTTCGCACGGTTTCCGGACACCTATCGCATCCCGGTGTACACCACACATCGCAGCGTCACTTTGCCCCCAAAAGTGTTCGCTGCGGTCAAGGAGAACGCTACTCGCACGACCCTCGCGGAAGGCGGAAACGGCCTGCAGAACTTCAAGATGTCGATCCCTTTCCCGATCCCCCAGTCCGGCCTGGAAGTGATCTGGAACCACATCACCCGCTACCGGGGTGACTCGATCCTGCGCAACACCGCACAGATAAATCCGCAGGAAAACGGTACCTACTCCATCAGCATGATGAAAGAGCAATTCGCCTTCCCGTTCGGCCTGAAGGATTACGACCCGCAGAAAATGGCCAACATCCTGTTCTACTTCCGCCAGGAAATCCTTTCGCCCCCGCGGCGAGCCGGCAGCGTGATGCTGGTACTGGAAACCCTCGACCAGGTCGCCGAGCCGCGCATGGCCTGGATGTACAACGCCGGCCAGCGCCGAGTACGCCGTGCGCCGCAGGTCGGCTACGACAGCCCTGGCGCTGAAGGAATGCGCACCTACGACGACTTCGACATGTTCAACGGCGCACCCGATCGCTATGACTGGAAGCTGGTGGGCAAAAAAGAGGTCTATATCCCCTACAACAGCTATGCCCTGGACTCACCGAAGCTCAAGTACGACGACATCATTCGCCCAGGCCACCTCAACCCCGACCATACCCGTTACGAACTGCACCGGGTCTGGCATGTGGTCGCCACCCTCAAGCCCGGCCAGCGCCATATCTACAGCAAGCGCGACCTGTACATTGACGAAGACAGCTGGCAGGTGGCTGAAGCCGATGCCTACGACAGCCGTGGCAACCTTTGGCGGGTTTCCGAAGGGCATGCACGATTCTTCTACGATCAGCAATTCCCCTGGTTGACCGCCGAGACGCATTACGACGTGACCACTGGCCGCTACACGGTCTCAGGCCTGCGCAACGAAGAGAAAAAGAACAGCTACGACTTCTCGCTGAATGCATCGAGCAAGGAGTTCACCCCGAACGCCTTGCGTGCTACCGGGATTCGCTGACCGACAGTTGCGCCCATGGGATGCTTCCAACCCTGGGCGCTGACTCGTCGGTCGCGGCATTTTATGCTCTAGTTCGCATCCCCTCAGGTTCAGGTGTATGCCATGAAGTTGCATCAACTGCGCGCCATCGTCGCGATCTGCGAAAGTGGCAGTATTCAGGAGGCCTCTCGGTTACTGCATATTTCTCAGCCGGCCTTGTCGAAGAGCATCAAGGAGCTGGAGTCGGAGCTGGGCGTACCTCTGCTGGTGCGATCCAACCGTGGGATCACCGTCACCCCCTACGGTGAACATCTAGTGCGCCGAGCGCGGTTGGTGGTGGAGGAGGTACGTCGGGCTCGGGACGAGATCGAGACGCTCAAGGGCACCATGGACGGTCGGGTGATCATCGGCGTGTCCCCTGTCACGCCCAGTCAGCAGTTCGCCAGTTGCATCCTCAGCTATCGCAAGCGCTACCCGAAGGTGCAGTTGCAGATTCTTGAACTGCGTCCGGCCAAATTGCTGGAGGGTCTGCGTGAAGGGCAGCTGGACTTGGCGCTGACGTCACACCCACCCGCCCGCAGTGTCGAAGGCTTCGAGTGGCATGAACTGTACGCCCAACCCACTACCCTGGCCGTGCGCAAAGGGCATCCCTTGTCGAAGGCCCGTTCGTTGAACGAGTTGCTTGACCTGGAATGGCTGCTGCCCGACACGCTGGACATTTCACTGGCCGGACGCATGTTCGAGGAATACGGCATCCAACCACCAGAGCGTACGATCATCTGCGCATCGGTGGTGCTATACGCCGAGCTGGCCGCGACCACGGATGCCGTCAGTATCTGGTCGCGTCGTGTCTTCGACTTGCCCGTCGTGTCTGGCAACCTCGACATGCTGCCGATCGCCGAGCGGGTACCAGGCACCGACATCTCCCTGGTTTGCCGGCCCGCAGAACTGATGACGCGGGAAACGCAGATGCTTGTCGACGACATCATCTACGCCTTCAAGAACCCGCAAACCTTGCGCTCACCGCTCCATAACCAACTTTGATAAGCATGCCGATAGATCATTATTCAGCGAGCAGCGGCTACGGCATCCTGCCTGCATGACCTCTGGAGTAGCCCTGTATGCCGTTCTCCCATCGTAATCTCGTGCTGGTCATGCTGATGGCTGTGATGATCATCAGTGTGCTGGACAAGAGCATCTTTGCCTTCGCCGGCGCCCAGATCATTGATGAGCTTAAGCTCACACCCGCCGAATTCGGCTTCATCGGCAGTGCGTTCTTTTTCCTCTACTCGATCTCCGGGGTGGCGGTTGGCTTCCTGGCCAACCGTTTTCCTAGCCGCTGGATACTGGTAGGCATGTCATTGGTGTGGATGGTCTCGCAACTGCTGGTAAGCGTCAGCAGCAGCTTCGCCGCACTGGTGCTCAGCCGCTTGATGCTCGGTGCCGGTACCGGCCCCGGCACTGCCGTGACTCAGCATGCCTGCTTCAAATGGTTCGGTCCTACCGAACGGGTGATGCCTGCTTCGCTGATCCAGGTGTCGATCATGCTCGGCGCCGTATTGGCCGCAGTCAGCCTGCCGCTGCTGATTGCCCAAGTCGGCTGGCGCATGGCCTATCTTGCGCTGGCACTGATTGGGCTGCTGTGGATGCTGCTATGGTTGGCCTTCGGCCGCGAGGGAACACAAGTGGATCCGGTAATCAACCGTACCGGCCACCCCTTGCCAGGCTATCGCCGGTTGCTGCTCAACCGGACCTTCCTCGGCATCACCCTGATAGGCTTCATGGGCTTTCTGCCCAATGCACTGGTCTACAGCTGGGTACCGGTCTACCTGCAGAAGGGCCTGGAGATGACCGCGATGCAGTCGGGCTACGTGGTCATGGGCGTGACCCTGGCCGTCATTCTGTGCAACCTCGGTGTCTCGGCACTCTCGCAACGGGCACTCAAGGAAGGCGCCAGCCCGCAACGGGCCATGGTGGCATTGCCACTGGCCTGCAGCCTGATCGCGGGCTTCGCTTTCCTGCTGATCACCCAGGCCCATGGCCACACTCTGACGACCCTTGCGCTGTATGCGACCGGGGCAGTGTTGATCAATGTACTGCCGACATTCGCCAACACCATCGTCGCGTTCATTGCGCCGGGCGAGCGCCGGGGCTCCATGTTGTCGATCCACATCGGCGGGGTGACCAGTGCCGGCATGCTCGCGCCGTGGCTGGTCGGGCAATGGGTCGCCGTGCGTGGCGGGGATATCGCGAATGGCTTCGAGTCTGCGCTGGCGGTAATCGGCACAGCCATCATTGTCTTCACGCTGATTGCCTTCTGGCTGGTCCGGCCAGAGCAAACCCGCATGCACCTGCAAGCCCACGAATCGTCTCTGCAGCCAGCACTGCACGCCGGCTGAACGCCAGACCGCAGACTCACGAACTTTTCCCTTTCACTTTTACTGGCCTCGGGCCGGCCGGTAGGCGGCTGCCCGCTGTCCGGTCCAACCCAGGAAAAAACCGGAGCTGAAATGAATCCTGCTGCCTGCTTCTCACAGACGTACGCACAAGCGCGACAAAAATTCCTAAAGGCCTGTGCTGATCGGGGTCTGTCGGTCGAATCCCACCGGCACCCGCTACGCGGTGCCGAAGGCGAGGAGTTGGCCATCGACGTGGCTCGCAGCGGCCCGATCGATGCCGAGCATGTATTGCTGATCAGCAGTGGATGCCATGGTGTCGAGGGCTTCTGTGGCTCAGCTGTGCAGATTGCGCTGTTGCAGGATGAGAACTTTCAACGTCAGGCCAGCGACGCCCGCTGCGCGGTGGTCTACCTGCATGCGGCCAACCCTTACGGGTTTTCCTGGCTACGTCGCTGGACCCACGAGAATGTCGACCTGAACCGCAACTTTCGCGACTTCAGCCAACCCCGTTCGCCTAACCGCGACTATCCAAGGCTCCACTCGCTGATGATTCCCGAGCGCTGGCCAGTCACCTTGATCAATCGCCTGCGACTGCTTTCGCATCTGGTGAGGCTGGGGCGCAAGCGTCTACAGGAAGCAATATCTGGGGGACAGCACAGCCACCCCGACGGACTGTTCTATACGGGGATCTCACCCACATGGAGCAACGATGCCGTACGTAGGATCCTCCACCAACAGGCCAACCGATGCGAGCACCTGGTCTGGATCGATATCCACACAGGGCTTGGCCCCAAGGGGCATGGTGAACGTATTTACTCTGGACCAGCCAATTCCCCCATGCTGAAACGGGCTCGGCGCTGGTGGGGGGAGGGCGTTCGCTCCTCGCAGGAAGGCCAGTCAGTGTCGGTGCCGCTGAACGGACTGATGGTGTACGGCACGATGGAGGAGTGCGCTCCGGCGGCGTTCACGGCCTTGACGCTTGAGTTCGGTACCTTGCCGGGGCAACAAGTACTCGATGCCTTGCGGGCTGAACAGTGGCTGCATAACAACCCAGGCACTAGCGAGCAGCGGCGCCAGCAGATCAAACGGCAACTGCGCGACGCCTTCTATGTCGACGAACCACAGTGGAAAGAGGATGTGTTGCGCCAGGCGCGCGAAGTGGCACTACAGGCCATCTGCGGCTTGAATGAAGAGGCCCTTGTGGCCCAATAGCCGCGATTTCCGTGAAACAGCAAAAAGCCCGCTTTCGCGGGCTTTTCTGTTGGAGCGGCAACTGTAGGCTCACAAAAAAGCTGACATCTGCGGTCCACTGTTTTCAGCTAAAGCTGCATCTTTTCTGTGACTCATCAGCAGAAATTTCACAGAAAAAATGAGAATTGCCTACCGCATTCACAAATAAGCTGATGCATCCAAAACGGCGGATCGTCGTCTGCAACCTCAGCGTCGATTCTACCTAGCTTGGTTCTGACAGCCCCCGGCAACAACGAGCGCAAAAAAGGCACCCACGGGTGCCTTTTCAATATGTCCGAGGAGTAGTCGCAGCGATCCTTTAGCTCCCAGTCTAATGACCTTGGGTTCAGAATCCGACAGGCTAGGCCAGTCGTCACTACTTCAGAGAAACCAGCTTTCTCTGCTGCCAAAAATGCCGGGGGGGCCTTTGCTGGTACCCAGTCACGACGAATGCGCGGTTGCAGTCCTCCGCTACGACGTTACCCGAGGAGGTAAGCTCGTTCAATCACATGCGATGAAAGGCTCAGATTCCTCACAACAGCCGAGGGTTTGGGGTCGAAAGCGGTGGGTCGTGACTTCCTCAGGGCGTGAAGCGGCCTGTCGCGACGGGCAACTACTGGCCAGAAGCGGACAGTCAGTCCAGTAAATAGATCTGCCCCCTTTTTTCTTGAACGGGCAAGACAAGCCAAGTGCGCGCTTTGTTTTAAGCCCGCATTCTTTGAATTCAGGCGATTAGTTTGGCGTAGAAAAATGAACTATTGATCAATCATAAGTGCGGGCCAGAAGGCCTGATTAATAGCCAAGCTCACAAGCCCCGCCTTGCGCTTAATGCCATCCAGAAGCGCCTTGTTGTAACTGAAGTCGTAGATAAACTTTGGCTCATCTGAGTTCATCTTAATTCCAAGAAACCCATACCACAGCAAAAGATCAAGAACATTAGCGGTCTGCGACTCATCAAGGCCAGACTCTTTTAGCTTGCTCAAAACATCGACTTCGGAAAGTACTGAGCTTGACGCAACAAATGCATAGAGGATTCCGTCAGCATTACCGGAAATGTCACGCAACTCGTATCCAATATCACGAAGCAAGTCAGAAGAGTAAGCGGCAATTCCCTTCTCTATATCAGTTGCATCAATAATTTCGTGATTGAGGTTGATTGCAAACCCCTTACACTGATTGATCAAATTTAGTAGAAATCTGGGGCGCATCAGCGACCTCTCAATAAGAAACTGAGATGTTTCCTCCCCTTTAAAGTGACTGACAAAGACACTAAGCCACGCCGTCTTGAAATCAGCATCCTCATCCAAACCGTTTGAAACAATGCGGAGGCGCACCATTTCTCGAAGAAGATCAGGATCTGTCCAATCCAGAACAACGTTGGCTTCTTTTCCGCGATCAGAAGTCTCTTGAACCAATAGCTCATAGACATCATTGCGCAAAAACACCACTGAGTGCACAGAGAATTCATCAGAGCCAAACTGCCTCTCAATCTTCCTGGTGGCCTCAATGAGCGCTCGAATAATAAGTAAATCTTCGTGTTGTAAACCTGAGGTAGGCCAACCATTATCTATATTATCGAACAAAAGCCAAAGTACTTCTTTATTCTCCAGGTACTTACCTAACTTATTTTTTAGCTGCTTAACATCATGCTTATACAGGAGTTCTGTAACCTGCGCAGCACTCAGAGAGGTATTCTCTTTATCGCCGTACAATGACTGATACTCGGAGTATATTTTCTCCATAAGAACGGACATGCGCTCGGAAAAATCTCCTTCTGAATCATAACCTTCTGCATGGTAAAGCTCTGCCAGCTCTCTATAGCCATCATAAAGCCTATGATCATGAATGTGACGAGCCTTATCCTTCTCTAGAACTTTATAACAAATCTCAAGAAGAAGAACATACTCCCAGAAGGCAGTGACAGTGTGCTGATAAGTGCCCTCTGCAAGAAATTTCAAAATTCTTTCTTTAAATTTAACAAGCTTGTAACCATCCGGCTTCAAGTCGAGCACGATGTTTTTATTTCTGCTCTTTTCGCGTTCGGCATCCCTGATCTGTATGAAAATAGCGGATTTTCCTGATCCTTTACGACCTACTACCAGATGGGCCTCTCCTCTTAAAGACTTTAGGAATTGATCCGTCTCGAGGTAGTAGCGATCCAAATCACGCATCTCATTTTCGGCAGAAGTTGCACCAAGATTAAGCCTCTTTAGAAAAGACCTTTCCTGCTTGAAGTTTGCATTCTCTACCAGCTGGAATGCCTGGGTTACTTCAACAGCGAACGCCTCCACTACAACATTCACATCATCAGGGTGGTAATTGACGCTAACAAAATCCCTGTAATCCAGAGGGACAGGGTCATCACCCCACTGGAGGATACGAATAACTTTCCCCATGCCCTCTGCTAAACCCGCTATGAAGGCTGCGCGGAGATTATGGATTTCCCACCCTTGATAATTAGAGCCTAGCAGAGGAACAATCACCCCATAGGACTGTGCTACTTGCGATATTGCATCATTAGCCGAAAGCCTTGGGATCTCATTAGGATCAAAATTCCTAAAGGTAAACCCGGCCTTTTTGATCCTAGAGATAATCCGGGTAGACCAATCCGACTTTACTGGCAAGTCCAGATAATAAACCGGGGCTTTCAAGTTCATTGGGGCAGACACGTCCAAAGCCTTTGCAGTAGAAGCACCAGCAATAAATGCGGCAAGATCAGTAGAGTTTTGGTACTCCCGATACCCCAACGTGTCGAATATACCTACCTTGGCGATAGTAACGCCCTGTGTGGCAAGCGCTTTATTTCTTACAAGTAGGATTCGCTTGCCCTTACCAATCGCATATCCAATTTCGTAAGTAACATTGAAATTTAGCTCAGTGATGTCAGCCAATAGAAAATCAGCCTCGTCAATTCCAGCCAAAACCTCATTGCTAATAAAGTGACCGACAATATCAAGAGCAGCCCAGGTTTTAACCTTAACTTCTGAGCAAGTATTAGACACGATACCAACAGCACGCTCAATTACTTGCCCTATGTCTGAAGGTTGCGAAGCATAAGCAAAAAAACCGTTAGAGTTTCTCATTTTATCGATTTCCCTATCGCAGGAGATGGCTCACGGCCACAACATAATGAGTCAGACTAGCGGGCAAAAATCCTTAGGTAAAGGTAAGGTTGCTACGCTGACCAAATTTTCTGAAAAAACTTTGGTGCAATTAGGTAGGAGGGTGGTTGGTCGCCCCGGGGTCGTGGCGTGCTCTGGATATGCTGAGCGTTAAGCGGAGAATTGAAGTGCCGCTCATGTCCTTGGCTCGACGTCATGCAGGATTTTGCGCAGTCAAGCCTGACTCGCGTGTCTGAGAGCCCCTATCTTGCTGAAATGGCGCTCGCCATTGGCAGCTATTGGCCGATTCCTGCCCTTCGTGAATCGTAGCTATGGGTCGAAAGCTGTCACTCGCGACCGGCAGATTTGGACCCAGAGCAGTCCTTCGCGAAGCACAGCAAACGGCCGATTCCTGCCCTTCACGAATACCTGCCATCGGCCAATAGCGGACCTTTCGGCCCTCCGTGGTCGCTGAAGCAGGCCGGCCCGCTGCATTAGGCGCGTCGAGAGCTACAGATACTCGTTAGGCTGCACATAAAGCGGTGATCAGCGTTTTTACCAGTTCTACCGCGAAATAAATGACTAGTACCGAGGCAGCAGAAAGTCCGGTAATTACAGAGGTGGCGAAAAACCAGATCCACCATCTATGCCCTTTCGCGCTGAATGTGCTGCCTAAGGTTTGTAGCTCCGATAGTGTATGGCGACCTCGTGGTTTACCCAAAATTTTTTGCACCTCATGCAAGTACCTGCCAGTCCAAAACGCCTTGATTAATTCCCAAGCAATAAACAAGGTCAGTGAGAGGGTCATCAACAGACCGCATAGCGCGAAAATCCACTGCGGCAGTTTGGTTACCAGCGTTGACCAGAATGCGAAGTATCCAGCATAGCCAGCAACCATGATGAGGTTGGTATAACTCGCCTGGTGATTCATCTGCTTTTCTTGCAATTGAATCAATGCGTCAACTTGTTTATCCGTCGCGCTGTTGACTTTGAGGGCATGTACATCCTCATTCAGAGTCTGAACCGACCTAGTAATCTGATCGGACCATTCTTCAAAGGGTAGATGGCTCATATATCTTTCCTTTTCGATGAGGGTGGAGGCGCAGGGCTGCGTTGCAGGTGGAAGGCTGCAGCTCATGCTAATGTGCCATCAGGAGGAAGCCGAGTAAAATCCGTGAAGCTGTGTCGGTGAATGTCAGTTATGCGTCGTTTTCAGCCTGTTGCCGAGGCTGCAACCATTGGGACTATCTTAACCAACCGAGATGTCCTGGTGGAACAAGGCCCCCTTCTTCAATAGGTACCTCCACCGATGCCATCGCCCGCGGGCACGCTCCGAGGCATTGATGAATTCATTTTGACGGCTGCCGAGATTAGTGAATGAAAGAGATTGCTGCGCCGATGTTCAATCTAATTGCATTGTCGCTTCCACGAGGGTTGGGGTTTGGGGACAACCCGCCTTTAGGGGCATGGCTTAGTGAGGACGGACTTTCTTGTGCCGCTCTAACCCGAAATATCCAATCCGGCAGCTTCGGAGTAGTCACCATGCGGCGTCGTGTCGATAGCGTGTGGGTGCCCCTCAGCCATGGTGAGGGCACCGCTCGCGAGTCCGAAGCACGCGCCTCAATCAGCCATTTTCTCAATACCGAAGCGCATCCGCTTCCACTCCCTTCAGGCGAACGACGACGTGCTCCTCTAAGCCGAATGGGTAAGCGCACACCAAGCGCGGTGTTCAAATCACTATTTGATCCAAGCCGCCGTATTGGGGCGTGGGCGCTTAATCAACTGTATCTCGCACTGCCATCCCCAGACAGAAATTGGGTTCCCGATTGCCAGACTGAGAATTTTCACACCCGCCTTTGGGAGGCTCACCTATTAGCGATTTTTCGTGAACAGGGACTCTTGGTCACCCAGCCTGAAGAATCACCCGATTTTCACATCGAGAATAGGCTGGGAGGCGAGGCATGGGTTGAAGCAGTGACAGCCAACCCGGAAGAGCGGTATGAGCATTTTGGAGCCTCGCCGGTCCCCCCACCAGCTGACCGACATGAGCGCTTCTTAGGAGCGGCTGCAGAAAGGTTTGCGAGGACCATCCAAAACAAATTGGACAAGCGTTACGAATCCCTACCGCACGTGGGTGGTAAGCCGCTCATTCTGGCCTTAGCCGATTTCCATGCGCCCAGTTCAATGCTGTGGAGCAGGGAGTCGCTCATCAGCTATCTCTATGGTTTTTCAGTTCACTCATCTGCGCATAATGGAACGCACCTGATAACTGTGGAGGAAGAGACATCTCTGCTATCAGGGCGCCCCAACGGCCTATTTACGCTAAGGGAAAATGCCCATATTTCAGCAGTCATTTTCACCAATGCCTGCACAGTGCCAAAGCTCAGCCGAGTGCCGATCTCAGGTGGAGCTCATCTAGACGGGTACCGATACTTGCGGTTTGGTGAGTTTTTCGACCGTTCTCCAGGAGCATCACGAGGTATCCCATTTCTGTTGGATGTAGCGTCTAGCGACTACGGTCAGCTCTGGCCGCAATATGGCTACGAGCCGTGGTCTGCTGAAGTGGAGGTCTTCCATAACCCTATGGCACTACATCCGGTGCCTAACGAGCTGATACCAGAAGTCACCCACTGGAGAGAAGTGAATGGAAGAGTCGAGTGCGAATCTTTCTATGACGTATCCATACTCCGATCCAGGACACTCGTCCTCAGTGCTAACGCTAAGGTTCCGTCACTTGATGAGTTACTGACAGCAGCCAGTCCTCAATAGATTGACGGCGACGGTGTGGCCGCATCTTTGCCACGCAGGTAGATGAGGATTTCTCAGCAAGCTACCCCGCCAGGGAAGGGCATGAGACCCCTGCGCAATTCATACCGTTGAAGCGTCACCTCTCTTCGGGTAAAAGCGTGACCTTCTTACAACGTTACAACAGCGTCATCCACGAGAGCATAGGAAGAGAAATGTCGACCCAAGGAATAAATCGATTCATCGGACGCAAGATTCACGCAGTGATAATGATGGCCCCACTTAAGCGGGAAATGATACGCCTCGGCATATGCACCGTCATGGCAATAGTTCTGAATATCATACTGTATACCGGCGTTGAAGTAGACGGCACCATCAAGCCGTGGGCAGAAACGCCGATAAAGCTATTTGCTTCATCTATGTTCTTCGCCTTCATGATCAAGGCATTTCTACCACTTCTCGGCTGGACAATTCTGAAAGCAGTACTACTGAGCGCGAATAATGCTTTTAGCGGCATCTTGAGTTTTTTAGGAAATCAATTCACAGGCGTCATGTACTGCACCGGAATCATCCTGGGATCTATCACAGTTAAACAGTATAGCATTTCTGGTGTTTTAGATTCTGAACTAGCCTTCCTATCCATAATCGTATTTTTCTCAGGAATAATGTACTTCTTCATACTACAATGTGCCATTCAAAAAACAATGCATCCGGCTCTGCTCGCACCGGCAACACCGCGCTCAAGCACTAAGCTATGACGGTTTTTTCTAATATTCAGCAGACTACTACTCATCTGTCACGCTTTGCACCACCCTACCTTGACAGCCACAAGAAGCTGGACTATTTACATAGTTGCATTCAACAGTCGAAGCGAGAAGGAAGTTTTGCATGAGTATCAAACCAGGTCCTAAGCGCACCAATGAAGATGGCACTCCAGACAAAAGGCAGCGAGTTACGCCTGAAAAGCAGAAAGATCATCCAGACCTGAAACCTCACAAGCACAAAAAGGGGGAGTAAGAAAAAAGCAGCTCTCGGGAGCTGCTTTTCTTTTGGCACTAACTTCTGTCATAGAGAAGCAATTTTCGAATATTCAGTTGATTAAGCTTGAATAATGACGACCCATAGCTCTGAGCTGGTACTCGTTTACAGCTCGAAATTGCGACTCCGCTATTTGGCGTAGCCGCTCGATTTCTTGTTCAGGTCGAGCCGAAGCTTGAGCCTCGTGGTACCGTTTCATCGCATCGACCGCATCAGTGTACATCTGATGGTCAGCATCAAGGACGGGCAATTTTTGTGTCATGACGAAAGCACCTTAGTGAATGATCGAAGGTGGCTTACCGGCGTTCACGAGCTGAACGTCAATGACGGCCTGATAAAGTGAGTCCGCCAATAGCTGAAGGCGCTCTACCTCGTGCTTTGCCAACCCTAGGGTCTGTATGAAAAGCCTTGAGACGAAGGTCAGGCAAGGCAAAAACAGCCGAGGAACGGCCGGGGTCGCGCTCGACTTTACGGGTTGTAAATGAGCATTCCGAGGCTGTTTTCAACGCAGCATCACCGAGTATCAAGGTTTTTCATACAGAGCCTAGGACCTCCGCTGCTTGAGCTTCGCGGATGGCTTGAAGCGCTTGCCGCATCAGCGGCTCGCCTGCTTCGACCATCCCAATGAATGTACGCTTCACAGCCATGGTGCTTGTCCACATGATGCCGAATGATAATCAGGGCCAGTGACCACGATGTTAACCACTTTTTTTCACTGTAAACCACTGTGGTTTACAGTGAAAAAAAGTGGTTAACAAGCGGTGACCCAGCTCCAGCAGGCCGCCCACCCATACCCAGTTTTCCGCTCACTCTGGCCAATCTGCAGCGGGGAAGATCATCAAACATTGCGGGATAACCAGCCGTTGGGAAAACGGCACACATAATCGATGAATCACATCCCGAGCCCCCGACGCCCGGGACGTTGGCAGCACCCTGGACTGTAGAGGCCAGGGCATCATGCTGGCCTCTATCTCAACATAGTTCACAATTGGCAGTGGAAAAGCAGTTCACATAGAGCCCATGATCAAGCCTGTGGCCGGTCCAACAGATCGCCCAACTCTTCCCGAGCCCACTGCACCCTATCCATTCTGCGATAAGGATGATCAACGGGCATCCGAATGAGAGATTCAAACCAAGCCGGGTCGAATTTGATGATTTCTTTGTGGATGTGCTCAAGCTCACCATTGCGAGGCTGCGACACTACGAACTCCATGCTCTCTAGCAATCCGGACGCTTCGCTGTCTTTGACGATTCGATGGCGGATAAAACTCATTTTGAGATCAAAATATGGCGCCTTCGAACCGGGTACGTTCTTCGACCCCAGCCGGCCAGCACTGCTGATTTCCGCCCCTGGCACCTTACTGCCAATGGCTTTCACCAGCTCAGCATTTCCGCTGACCTTCTGGCCAAACAGACGGGTGGCGTCCGACATGTAAGCAAAGATCCAAGGCACATTACGAAGCGTCGCACCTGTATAGAGGTAGCCGCGCTCCCCTTTGTAACGCTGCAGCATGCCTCTCAACGCGTTCTCGGAGAGGACCAAGTGGGTTTCTTTCTCCAAGATGTAAACCACGCGGTCAAACTGTTCGATCAATAGCTTGAGAAGCTTCCGCGGCACTCCGTCAAACCTGGTCTTCCGCTCAGTTTTCTTATGCTGGCGAGGCTGGAAGTACGGGCAATCGTTACGAGCATCACCATCAAATGGAGCGATGCCGCGAATGCTCCTCGTAGCATGCTTCCCAAATGGGTTCTTCACGTTGGGCGGTAATTCATACAATCCAACCAGCTGGACAGGGTTGTCGCATGCCGGGCATACAGCAAACTGAGCTAGCTTGCCTGCGCTTCCGGGCTGGTACCATGGCTCTCTGCGGAAGGTCTCAGCCTCGAAACCTTCCTTGTCGATGATCTTGCTTTCTGTGTCTTCGATGCGAAGCTTATAAACATCCATCTTTGCTGAAACCGTTTCAATAGAGGGTTTCTTGATGGTAACGAGCGAGGGTAAGCAGCAGTAGGCCTAACTGACCCTTTTGGCGGTCATCCAATCGTTTAAGGCCCAGCTCAAACACGCTCTGACCGAGCTAGGTGACCCCAGAAATAACTAACCCCTGATGCGCAGTACAGGTGTACGACCTGCCCGATCCGTGGGGCTATTTTTGCAGCGACATTCCCAGCTGGTTCGGGAAGGCTCAATTGGTTGGTAACGCTTGTCCGGCATTTCCAACCGTGAGCCACCGATGCCCCTCAACCGGGATTAACGTCAAATCGGATCAGTTGGGTCCGCTACCAGCGGCAGTACAGATTTCGAAGCTACGTTGCGCTTCTCAATACTGCGCTCGAGGCCGCGATTGGCAGGATGGCTGCGTCGGGAGGGGGAGGAGTGAGCCAGTGAAGCACCAGGGCGGACAGGAGGCTTGCGATGGTGTTCACAGATATTGCGACTAGAGCGTTACGCATTCTGGAGCATCCAATTTTTGAAGTGGACCTCTATTTAATGCGCATAAACTGTGTGTCACCACCACCCCAAGAAAATTTCGTCACGCCCCAAAATGGGAATTGTGATTCGGGCGCATCACGTTTTATCTCGTGCCAGTAGCTCTCTGTCCCCTATTAGCTAAGCGAGCCAGGACTCGACTACGTCGGCACCATACTCGTTTTTCCAGGCCTTGAGTGTGCGCTGATTACCACCCTTGGTTTCAACGATCTCACCGCTGTGTGGATTCTTGTAGACCTTCACCACACGTGCTTTACGAAGAGCCTTTGGTTCAATCGAAGCGGAAGCCACCGCTTGCGGATCAAGGATCATCACAACTTGCCGCACGCCATAGCCATACTCGTTGAGTAGGGCGCGAAGCTTCGTTTCAAATTCCATTTCCTGCTTCAGGGAAGTGTCATTTTTCAGCGCTTCCAGCTCGGCCAGTTGGGCTGCGAGCTGTTGTTCGAGTAAGCGAAATTCAGCGAGACGGGACATAGGATTCTCCAGATGATGTTCGGTGATTTTAGCAACCAAAAAAGAGAGCTTGCTAACTATCTTGATCCCACATGCTTGAATCGGCTATCGCGAGGCTGAGCGATCGGCGTGGATAAAAGGGTGGTGGCGTCTGGGTCGTCGCTCTGCATCGCCTCACCCATTAGGTATTCAATCAGTTTTTTGCTTCTCACCCATACGTACTGCCGGCATGCTGCATTTGGTATGGTTGGTCCAGCAACGGGGCGAAACCTAGCCTCCCAAAGGAGTTTGAACGCTTCCTTGGTCGACTTTCCCAGGTACACAGCGATCTCTGGTCCCAAAATATAGCCTCGCCTGAATCTTTCGATCGCTTGGGGCTTAACCACCAGTTGCGTACGCCTGCCGTGTTCGACGTTGGTGCTCCAAAGCAGGCCAAGCCGAACAAACGCGTAAGCGCATTCTTCTTTTACACCCAATCGCAATGAATTCGGTGCCCGCCCAGCAAAGCATGCCGCGAGGGCGTGTCAGGATTTCCACCAGCACCTGGTTTGGTCATAAGTTCGTTTTGCCGGCACTGTCACCATTGCTGGAGCTCTATCCACACCTTTCGGTGGAGGTGGATTTCGACGATCGAGTTGTGGATATGGTGAAGGGGGGATACGACATCCGCGATTCGCGGTGGACACATTCCAGATTCGGCGTTGATTGCTCGACCGGTATGTCCTCTCAGGTCAGTGTTGGTCGCGTCACCCGAGTATCTTGCCCGCAGAGGTATTCCGCAGAAGCCTGAGGACCTGACTTCTCACAAACTGATTGGCCAGCGATTCCTCGGTGGCAGCGTTGCGCCCTGGAGTTTCGAGCTGGACGACGGAACCATGGTCACCTTCGACCCGGCCCACACCGCTTCGCTCACGCTCTCATCTTCAGGATCACTGATCGAAGCTGCGCTCGATGGGGTAGGTATCGCCCAAGTGGGGGTACTGCCAGCTTGGGACGCGATGAATGCCGGCAGGCTGAAGATTCTGCTTTTCGATCAGCATGTGCCAGCGGAGTACAAAATGGTTATGCACTACCCACACCGGGGACTGCTGGCTTCCCGGGTGGAAGTCACACTGGATCATCTGGCGATGTGTTTTGAGCGAGACGAAAATCTGCAGGTCCCAATGAGTCGCCTTTCAGAGTTCGCAGCTTAATCGGTCGGGGAGATGAACCAATCAGTCGCAAATTCAAGCTTTGAGCTACCTGGGGCCGATTAAGCCCCCCATCGTTAGCCAATGGGAATTCCTAATGCGGCAAACGCGGCAACAACTGCGGCATAGGCTTCAGAAGCCGAGCCGAGGGTTTGGACAGTCGTCGCTAAACCGGAGCAGAGGGCAGTAATGAAGCCTTTATTCGGCTTTTCACTGTCGATCTCCTGGATTGTTTTCCCGATGTAATCTGCAGCCTCCTGGCGACGTGAAGGAGGCATGTCAGATGACTTCACATCCTGCAGCAAGGCTTCAAGTGCAATTTTCAGATCCGCAAAGGAGTTTTCCGAGGATCCCTGATTCACGTTAGCCAAGGAGCCCGCGCCCGTCTGGACAGCACCGACTTTCGCATGGAAGGTATACGAATGGTTAATCACCGAAGGGGAGGCAGGCTTAGTCATCAAATCTCTCCATTCATCAAACCGTAGTCCTTTGCACACCCGAAGCCCATGATTGGGAGTGAAATCAGCCCGAAGGTACCGTTTTGCTGAGAGGTCCTCCAGTACCGCTACGAGCACACTTTTATGCTGCGCCAATGACAGATCGAGGTATCGCTTAACGGCAGCATTGAGGTCGGAGTACATCAACCAATTGCCGCTCAACGCACTGAGCAATTTGAAGAGAATCTCCTCCAAATCCTCAGGCACGAGAGCCTCGGAATCAAGCTTGGTTACAGATAAGCCATTGTTCGTCATCTCCGCCTGCAGGCGACCTTCACGAGCCGATCTCAACCAATCCGCAGCGATCGCTAGCTGATAGTCATGGGGGTCACTAGGCCCCTTGCGCCAGTTGCGCTGCTCTTCCCAAATTTTCGCTTTCCAAGCCAACCCATTCGCTACGCCCGGGATTAAGCCTGCCAGCTCCATGATTAGAGCATCAAGCTGTGCTTCACCCTGACTGAGAAGGTGTAAGGCTCTCAACATATCTTGGTCCACGTGGTTCTCCCATCGGCACCTTGCGCAGGTCTTGCACATAAAAAAGAGGCGACGAACGGTTAGCTCAGCCCTCGACTTAGAGCAGCTGCGGCTTAGCGAGCGAAATGACATCGCTCGGCCTGGCTCGAAAAGGTCTCAGCTGCAGCAACCGTGTCCAGTCGTTTGCTAGTGTGTAAACCTAGCTGTAAACTGTCAATCAAAGTGTCAAGCTGAGTAATTGAGATGGGAAGGAAATACGCAAACGCCCCGGTCTACTTCACCATCGGCCAGGTGCGTCACAACCCCCTGCTGTCGCTGAAAAGCTACCTGCCGGCGATCCAGGAGCGCATGCGCAAAGCTGGTTACCCTGATTTCGTAAGCGCTCAGCAGATGCAGTTCTCGTTTGGTGCGGTGACGGGAGGCGATGACACGCAGCCTTTCAAACCAGGCGTCCAACAAATCGAGAGCTATGCATTCTCCAATCTGGAGGGCACGCAAGGCTTCTTGCTTGAACCGGGCGCGCTCTCATTTCGCTGCACCGAATACGAGACCTTTCCCGAATTCTACGCTGAATTGGAACGAGGGCTGAGCATTCTGGATGAGGCAGTCGAAGGCCTCGCTTATTTTGAGCGTTTAGGCCTGAGATACCTCGATGCAATAGTTCCCGCAGAAGGGGAAACCTTGCAGCAATACCTTGCTCGTGAGCTGTGGGGCACACCGGCATCACTGGATCTCAGCCAGATCTACCAGTTTGAAGGGCAGCCACTGACTTACAATCATTCCTTTGCCGAATCGTCGGCCAGCATCCCCAGCATTGGGCATGTTGTTTCACGAGTGATCATCCAGAACAGCGATCTGCGCTTCCCACCGGATCTGTCGCTCGAACCACTGAAAGTCGGTGAGCGCTTCAGAGGCCTAAATGGCCATCACGCAACCGTTGACGTCGACGCGAGCTTTGCTGAGCGCCAGAAGTACAACTCGACCGAAATTAGAGATAGGTTCCAACACCTTCACGACCTCGTTAAGTTGTTCTTTGACGCGACCGTGACGGACCACGCACGGAGAGCATGGAGTTAACCTATGAACATGATGTACGCCCCGTCCCCAAGCCCAGGCTTGGCAAATCGATCCTTCGAAGTAGCGAGCCGACAGCTGGAATGTGAGCGGGAGAAGGTCAAGCGCCCTACAGGCAGTACTGCGCTGGCCTGGGGTTATGGCCTGACTATGGCCTTCGCCCTTTGCCTCGGCACCCTATCACCGCAACCCCAACCTCGTGAGAACCGAGCCAGCAAGGAATACAAGGAGTCGATCCTAGGACTTGCCAAGCATGAGCCTGCGGTTGCTCCGCGGACGGCTGCAGAAGCTTTGTCATATGTACGCACCACCCTGAAGCCAGCGGTGACTGAATTGGCGACTATCTTCGGCGTTTCGAGACAGGCGATCTATAACTGGCAAGCCGGCGAACACATTTCAGAAGGCAACCAGGCTTTGCTTTATGAGCTTGCCGCGGCCGCAGACCGGATAGTTGCTCACCCCTTAGCAGGTAAGGTAAGCGCCAAGCGAAAACTCCCTGGCGGGAAGTCATTGTTTGAAGCTGTTGCCGACGGCATGCCTGGTGTAGAGGCTGCTGGGAAACTCATCACCATGGCTGAAAAAGAAGGCGCACAACGCGCGGCCATGGAGTCGAGATTGAAAACTCGAAACCGAGCTGCTGTAGACCTCGCGTCGGTCGGCTCGCCGCACTTGCAAGACAGAGCATGAGGTAGCAGTTGATGGTGAGCTGGAGTCGAACTACACCATGGCGGCAAGGTTACATTGTCGATAGTAAAACCCTCACCCAGCTCGGCATCACCCTCGACGGCGATGACCATGAATCGATCATCGCTGTCGTTGCTACGCACGACTGTGACCTTGCTCAGCTCGCTCCTGGGGAACCGGAAGTCGAGCTGATCCTGGGCAAAATTCTGGAAGATAAGCTTGATGGGAATTACACCCACTGCAAAACCGCCAGGCGCCTGCACATCGAACTGACTGGTACAGATCAGTACCTGAAGTGTGAGTTTGATGCCAGCAAGCGGATTCGAATTCTCAAGGAACATGAGGATCCTTCCAGGGCTTTCGTGTCGTACGATCCCGCTCGCAACTGGGTTATGAACGGTCAAGAACGGAGCATCTTCCAACGCTGGTTGGCGGCAAGGTATCGTCGATCATCGTTCCCTGACGAGTTCGATCGCAGGCTGCGTGACACGAAGGTAGCCGAGCGACTCGCCAAGCTGTTCAAGGAAACAGGCAACCACATCCCCGCAGTGTTTTTTGATCTTGACCAGGGAATTGAGAGGACGAGAGAAGGGGCGGATGACCTCTATGAGCTCTCTATCACTGTTCTCTACAAAACGGATGAGGATCCAGAGGCGGCCGAAGAAGCGGCCTTGGGCGCCGCAGAAGCGATAAAAGAGCTATTTGAAAAGCGCTGCAAAAACGCGGCTGGCACTGATTGGGAATGGATCGAGCTTCTAGACATCGACGTGATTTCCGATGAAGCACTGACTTATGGGCAATCACTCAATCTCACCCGCTGGCACGCAGACTACGTGAGCTTGCGCACAGATCCAGAACAGCCAATTTTTGACGACTGAGCCCGAACACGTCAGCTTTTCAGGCAAGGGCCTGAAAATCAACGAAAAAAAGAGAGGAGAGGGTTGACACCAGATTGATATGACGGGATACTTATAATTGCCGATAGTTATTTCTATCGACAAAAAAGCCCACCAATGTTTGCAGCATTGGCAGGCCCTTTGAACCGTGCAATGGGTGTTTTTGCAGAACCCCAAAGCACAATTAGAAAACAAACCCGGAGGTCAGGTTTCCATACTCGGAAAGAGATTCTACGTACATCTTTATCTCTTTACAACACCTGCTTGACTAGCGGCATTTGCAGTGCCGCAGGTATCTCCGGGTTCTCTCATTAGGAGACCCCGTATGACAATGATTTGCAGGCCCTTCATTACCCTCCGCAACGGCAAACGCCTTTTCGCACACGAGGTTGGTAAAACCGCGTTTTGCTTTGAGGTAGATGAAGTTCGGAAGGCTAAGCCACCTGAAGGGGCCGGTGAGCAAGGTACGCTCGACCTTGAGCATGATGACGTACCTTCCAAGCCTCACTGATGTAACAAGAAGCCCGGTAAGCGTCAGCTTACCGGGCTTTTTTGCGCATCGAATTCAGCGGTTGATCGTTCTAGCGTCAATGCATTTTTATGGAGAGCTTCACAGAGAGCTCCAGGTTTGTGTTTATCTCCGCGGCAGGCGCTACCGCAGTGGGCACGGCATGATCAGTAGCATTCGGTAGCGCTTGATTTATCCACAGAAGCACCACACCGCTGAGAATGCGTGCGACGGTGATCTTTGAAATTGTGACGAAGGCTTTGTGCATTTGGAGGTCCATTTCAGAAGTGGACACCCATTAGATAGCTCTTGAGGCCGTGCCACCACCACCCTACGAAAATATGCTCAAGTCCCAGAATGGGACTTGAGGATTCTCCATTTACACATCATCTCCCAAAGCTTGGGCTATCCAGACTCGGCGCATGCCTGTAGAGCCTCCGCGTCGCTGTGGTGAGCCAGTCTCCACGTGAGGTAGTCGAGCAATTTTTTGCTTCGCGACCACACGTACTGTCGGCAGTAAGCACTGACCAATGTGGGGCCGGCGACCGGCCTGAATCGAATGTCCCATAAATGCCTCAGCGAGTCCCTCGGCGACATGCCCAAGTAAGTCGCAATCTCTGGTCCCAGGATGTACTTGCGCCTGAATGTTTCGATCGCCTTGGGCGCTATCCGTTGCTGGGTGCACCGGCCAATTTTCGTAGAGATGCTTTCAAGCAGGCCCAATCGCACACAAGCGTAGGCAACCTCTTCCTTAATCCCCAGTATCACTGCCGCCTTGGGGACCGACAATCCTGAAAACTCCAGATTGCTCCCTTGGAATCGCTCCTCCATCCAGGATGTTAGATCGGTAGGCCTCATCAACCAAGCGCCCAACGCTGCAGGCTCATCCTGATCGCATCGATAGGCCTGCAAAGCGCCAGTTTTGATTGCCTGAATCAACTCAACGAGGCCACCGCCTGCAGGCAAGTAATGCTTGGCAACAAAGCTGATCGTTACCAACCCCGATCCTGAAGCCTGGCGTACCTCACTCGACACCAATTCAGTGAGCGAATCTCTAGCTATCAGCCACGGGCTACGGCCCACCTTGTGCTCTCCGAAGAATTCGAGAAGGCCAGCCGACAGGAGTTGGCGAACGCGGGTCCCACTGAGATTTAGGATCTTAGAAGCACCCTCCAACGTAACAGCTGATTGTCGGTGAGACGACGCCTCCTGTAGTTGGCCTAGATGAACGACCCTCAGTAACCGAGAACCTCTCTGCACCTCCCGGTGGTCAATGAGCCCGCGCTGGCACAGGGTCACAACCGCGGCTCTCGTGAGCCCTGTCGCTTTGGCACCAACTTGAACAGGTACCCAGAGATGATTCTCCACGGCTTGGTGGCTGAGATAGCGATTTCGATTCGCTAACGGCGCCACCCATTCCTCCAAGAGGTAGGACTCGAATTCGTCCCGGACAAAGCTGAAACACTGTGCATTCAGATCATGATGGATATCGCGATAAATCGGCCCAAACGCGTTGGTCAATTTCCAGTCGTCGCTATTGGAATAGGTAGCCTTTAAATCACTGAGCAGCTGCCGGAAAGCTGTCGGCCACTCCATGAGGATCCTGGCTGCAGCATCTGCCAACTTTCTAGAAACACTCACCGAAGCAGCTTCCGGTAGCCTTAGCTGCATAAGTGTCTCAGCTCTCGTGCTTCGCACCCCCAAACGCCCGGCCAACTCGTGCAGGTCCATATAAGACAGTCCCCTCACTCCAGCAGCTGTTGGCTTGGAAAGTGAATGGAGTGCAGTCTCCAAAGCCAAGGACAACCATTGGCACGGTTCACTGGCGAGACTAGAGCTTCCTTTTGAGTTCTGGCCAGCAAGAGACAATCCGCACGATTTGCAGCTGTTATCGAGCATCGAGCTATGGCAGGTTTTCGCACTGCAATTCGGGCATCTGTCTACCAGCTCAGTTCTATGCTTGGTACAAGAGGTCACCAAAGTGATTTCCCAGGTTTCCCGCCAATAGCCTATTTCAGCCAAGCACTGCGTACAAAACTTGACGCTGCGCGTTGACCACGTTTTGAAGCACCTATTAGTGGGTGAGCGAAGCTCGACCGCAGCCTCATACCAACTACAAGGCGAATCGAAGCGGCCGATCCACGCTTCAACGTCCGGGTCGGCGGACCGCTTGAACGCCTTGAGCGCGTCCGTTCCTGTTAATCCGTTAGCCCTGGCGAGCCTTTGCAAATAGCCAGAAAGGCTTTCGTCGTGATGAGGCCGCATTTTTATTAGAAGACCAAACATTCCTAAACATCCATGAAAACGAAGACAAACCAACAGAAGAGTAGGGCTGGGTGTGACCCAGCCCTCGCCGTTAGCACTAGAACTCCTCGAACTTCTCAAACGGCTCGTACTTCCCAATCAGCGGCTGGAAATTGAAGGTCGCACTGAAGGGGTTTCGCTCATCAGTGGAATTGCTCCACACCTCGTCCTCGAAGGCCTCTGCTAGTACTGGCAGCTCAATGCCAGCAAGGCCTCTGTAGTGCACAAGCCAAACGGCTCGATCCACGATTTTCATCAGGTAGTCAATCAAGCCATACGAGGCTAAGTGGAAACGCTTGATCATCGTGGCCTCAGTGAAGCTTACAGTCTGAACTGGCAGTTCACCCTGGATTGCCCGAAGCAGCATGACGAAATGGACTGAGGATTTAGCAGTCAAGGTGAAGCGGTCATAATCCACCGTGGCGGAGAATCGGCGACGCAGTTGCTCGTTCGCAGTCAGCAGCCCCTCGGTACGCTTCAAACCAAGCAGAACGAACGTGATACTGGTTTCATTCATCAAGCTCTTGATCCAGTCTGCTGCCTCATAGGCTCCGTTGCGGCGATAGTCGACCAAGTGCTGTACCTCATCGAGAGCCACCACCTCTACACCGAGGTTCTTCAAGAGAAGGACCACACGGGCGAATTTCACCTCAGCTGAATGTCCCCGCGCAGTTGCGAATGGATCCTTCAGCGCTGTCAGCATGGCTGCCGCCAGATTCTTCTTGGTGGGAGACGAAGGTATCTCAACAAACAAGACAGTCCTTTTCCCATCGTCAACGCTGCCGATTTCTTCCAAAGACCGGATGTACTCCAAGATCAATGTGCTTTTACCCACGCCACTGGGCCCTTTGATGAGCAACCCGTTACTTGCACCCGTGCGGCGACTATCCCTGTGAACCTCACTGAGACGGGTCAACGCTCGTACCGCCTGAGGGCTGTGGATAAACCGATGTCGTAGCGAGAAGGTGAGTTCTTGCGACTCCGTGGCGTTCATGACTTATTACCCCCGGCAGGCGGGCGGTACGAAACTTTGAAAGCATCGTCCGGCGGTATCTGAGGAATCGAATCGTCGGTCCATACCATTTCGCCGACTACTTTAGGAAGAGGTATGACCTCGCTCATACGACCTTCCTTATCAATCTTCGCCCGGGCAGCTTCGCGTCGCTGTCTGAGCTTCTGCGAACGGCGAGCCTCTTCTGCATCCACCATGATTTCTTGGTAGCACTGGTGGGTGGCCTCGAAGCTGGGCTGCTCACCGTTTTTTTCCCGGAGCGCTTTTTCTGCTGCCTTCCAAAGCTCCCGACTCTTGCCGACCATGCGCTCATCTTTCGCCGCTACCTGGAAGTACAAGTTCCTGAAGCGATCGTGAACCCAAATATGCCCGGCTTCGTCCCGGTATCGAACATTGACCTTCTCACCCTCTGCCAGGCGCATGCGCAGTTCAGCAAGCTCCGTAGAGTGATAGAACAATTTCCCAACCTCGATTCCATAATGATGAACCTTCACCGAGCTGCGCTTGGCCAGGATGCATTCCAAGGAATCAAGATCGACGGGGAGAGAGATAACGTGACTCGCCTCGCTGATCGCCCAAACCTCGGCGGGAGTCCGCAAGTCTAGTCCGCGGTGCGGCGTCTGGTGATACCCATCCACGATCCATTTCACCAACACCGCTTCTAACTGGGGCAGCGTGAAGCAGGCATTCTTTTCGGAGTCGTAGTCTCCGCGTTTTTGGACATTCGAGAACGTGGTTCCAGGCAGGTTATGAATCAGCCCTAGGTTCTGGGTACTGAAAAAGCGCTCTACCGCTCCTTTCTTCTGAGGAGCCCTAGAAGCGGGGTACATAATCTCAATACCTAGCTCGTTGAACCCCATGATGAGATCACCAGCGTGAAATTCCGCTGCGTTGTCCGGAACGATCCGGGTGGGTAAGCCTCGGGCCCACCATTCATTCCGAACTTTGGGAAAGCGCGTTAGCAACTCGGCTTTGGGACGAATAGCGCGTTCGATGACCCGAAGAACGGTCTCTGTGTTCGGAGCCGAGAGGTGAAGCAGATAGCCCATCACCATTCGGGAGAATCGGTCCATGACAATCGTCAGGTAGGGGCGTCCGATGCAAAGCCCGGTGGTTTCATCCACCAGCTGCACGTCTAACTGTGTGTGATCTATCTCCCACCGCTCCAGAATCTCATGGACGCGCAGCATACCTATTGCCGTACGGTGCTTTTGCTTGGCAGCATGCTTCCCTAGCCTGGCTTCATCAACCAGGTATGGGTCCAGCCGTGCGAGGTACCTCCGGAGGGTCATTCCACATGGCATCTTGAGCTGATCCGAAGGCAAGCGAGACAGATTTTTCTTTTCTACTTCGGATTTGAACTCAGCAAGGACCTTACTAACCTTCGGCAGCTCTTTCTTAAGGTAATAATCGTTGATCACACCATCGAGAATATCCTTAAGCTCCCCTTGGATCGCAGGAGCCCGCCCCTTTTTGGCGTGGTGAGGGATAAGCTTTATGAGATTAGTGCCTATGTATTTTGAGGCCCAACGTCGAATGGTTGATATAGAAGGTGCGCAGGCATCTCCAATTTTCTGAGCGATTTCTTTGATATGTTCAATCATCTCATCTTCACTCGGCAGCTTGTTATTTCCGCGCCCAGTTAAGGCATCCAGATATTTGCGGCGGCGCATCGCCTCATCCCCGTGTTTTTGGGGGAAGCATGAAATGTCTGGAGGGATGTTCCGGACATACGGAACCTTCCCGAGGTAAGGCTGATCAGCGGAGACCTCAATCTCACGCTTCTCGTAGCCCTCATAAAACTCTTTCTCGGACAGCTTCGTGGGTTCGCCAAGCTCATCGAAAAAGAGCAACCTCCGGTCAATAAGCCTCTTTTCCAGGACCATTAGAACGCCACGCACAATGACGACCAATTTCGCTTTAAGGGAAAAGGTCTGCATGGCGGTGCCCTCCCTTAAGGAAGATTGGGGAGCCATTGTCGAGCGGCCTCGTGAGTTCAATACCCACAATGCCCAACCCAAGAAGACGCCAAGCCGGCGTCTCACCCACAGCTAACAAAAGATCGGAAACCGTCCTGGGGGCCAGTTCATTGAGGACTGTGAACATCTCCTCAAGCTTCTCATCCGAAGGCACCGGACCACGCCGGTGGGACATCAATCGAAGGAGGTTGCTTGCAAGCGGCTCTTCTTCAATTAACTTGTCAGTAACGACCGAAAAGCTACGGCCGGTGGAGATGAAATAGCGCTCAACTGCTTCCAGCCTGTCTCTCACTCTGGCTATATTCAGGCGGTCGTACGGCTTCACTTCAAACCACCAATCCCGGCCATCCGCGAGGAAAACCCGTACGTCCGGGTAGTACTTGAAATACCCCTGCGCTGAAGGAATACGCTCCTCACTAGGCTGGACGACGTAGCTGATGACCGCTGGCGACAGCTCAAGAATCCGAAAAAAAGCACCTTCTAGCTGGGATTCCCAAGGCACAGGCTTCTTATTTTTTAGCGATGGAAAATATCCGCGGTAGTGGTTGGACCGACGCGTGACTACCTTTCTCACCGTCATGAAACACCTCCGAAAATCTCGAAACGAGCGCAGCTGCTGCGCCAAAAGCAAAGGCACAGGGCAGGCGCGGGGAGGCCTTTCAACAGGCAACACTGTGCCGTCGAGTGGCCTCGCTAAGGTCGAAAAGAGGGGAGAGGATTGACAGGGGCTTCGAAAAAGCAGACATTGCGGTTTCTCACGTCGCAAGTCCGCTTCGCTAAGCGCGGTCAGAACCTCTCGGTTTTGGTCGCGTTTTTCTACATTTGGGCCTCCTTTTTCTACTGGAACGGTCTGGATTTCATGACTAATCAGAATTTCCAGAGGATGGCTTGATCTCTTTCTTTCTAAGCAAGACGCTTGTCACTGCGCCAGCACCTTCGACTTGATCTTAGATTCTAGCTTCAACTGTCTGATTGGCGTAAACATCCAATCGGGAAGCCAAAAAATACGGTCATAGATCTTATTCCAACACTCCATTGAAATCTACATTTAATCCAACTAGCAAATTTGGAATTTCTTATAGTTCTCTGTTATCCGTATTAAATTAATACAAGTAGATTTAAATAACTGTTGTATATGTTTCGCCGCTTTTTTAAACCTTGATGGATTCGCGACTCCCATCCAGATCCTTTGGCCGAGCCCTTCGGCCTGACCTTCCTTTCCCAGCCAAGCGCACGCAGCCAGAATGCGACGAGCCCGTGGGAGGAGGGTGAACACAGGAATTTGAGGTAAAAAAAAGCCCGCTAGTGCGGGCTTGATGGTGACCGGCGGAGACCAGGCTTTTGGCCGGGCCAGTCATCTATTTGTGAAAACGTGCAGCTTTTCTGTGAACCTACAGCAACGGATCAGAAGTCGAGGTTCGACACCGACAGCGCATTGCTTTCAATGAAGTCACGACGTGGCTCAACCGCGTCGCCCATCAAGGTATTGAACAGCTGGTCAGCAGCAATCGCGTCTTCGATGGTGACCTTGAGCATACGGCGCACGGTGGGGTCCATGGTGGTCTCCCACAGCTGCTCAGGGTTCATCTCACCCAGACCTTTGTATCGCTGGATGGTATGACGCTTGGTGCTTTCGTTCATCAGCCAGTCCAGCGCTTCCTTGAACTCGCTGACTGCCTTGCGGCGTTCACCACGCTGTACATAGGCACCTTCGCCGAGCAGGGTAGACAGATTGCCACCCAAGACGACGATCGAACGGTAGTCGTTGCTGCCAAAGAAGTCGCGGTTGAACGTGACATAGCTGGCCAAGCCGTGGGAAGTGATTTCAACTTCCGGCAGCCAGAGGTTGCGCTCTTTGTCCTCGCGCAGGCTGGCCTTGTACACCAGACCAGACTTCTGACTGTTGTTCAGGCGCTCCTGGAACTTCGCCAGCCATCCCTGCATGACTGCATGATCAGCCAACTGGTCAAGCGTGACTTCAGGCAGGTAGATGAAGTGCTCGGTGAGCTCTTCCGGGTACAGCCGCGACAGGCGCTTGAGCGTCTTCATCACACCACGGAACTCGTTCACCAGGTTTTCCAGTTGTACACCGGATACAGCTGGCGCCGACTCATCCAGGTGCAGACTGGCATCTTCGAGGGCCGACTGGGTCATGTACTCTTCCATGGCCTCGTCGTCCTTGATGTACTGCTCCTGCTTGCCTTTCTTAACCTTGTACAGCGGTGGCTGGGCAATATAGATGTAACCGCGCTCGACCAGCTCCGGCAACTGACGGAAGAAGAACGTCAGCAGCAGGGTACGGATGTGCGAACCGTCAACGTCAGCATCGGTCATGATGATGATGTTGTGATAACGCAATTTGTCGATGTTGTACTCTTCACGACCGATACCGCAGCCCAGCGCGGTGATCAGCGTGCCCACTTCCTGGGACGAGATCATCTTGTCGAAGCGCGCTTTCTCGACGTTGAGGATCTTACCCTTGAGCGGCAAGATCGCCTGGGTGCGGCGGTTACGACCTTGCTTGGCCGAGCCACCCGCAGAGTCACCCTCCACCAGGTAAAGTTCGGAAAGAGCAGGGTCCTTTTCCTGGCAGTCGGCAAGCTTGCCCGGCAGACCGGCGATATCCAGTGCCCCCTTGCGGCGGGTCATCTCACGGGCTTTACGCGCGGCTTCACGAGCACGGGCGGCGTCGATCATCTTGCCGACAACGGCCTTGGCCTCGTTCGGGTTTTCCAGCAAGAAGTCGGCGAAGTACTTATTCATCTCCTGTTCCACGGCGGTTTTCACCTCCGAGGAAACCAGCTTGTCCTTGGTCTGGGAGCTGAACTTCGGATCAGGTACCTTGACCGAAATGATGGCGGTCAAACCTTCGCGGGCATCGTCACCGGTGGTGGCGACCTTGTTTTTCTTGGCCAGACCTTCCTGCTCGATGTAGCTATTGAGGCTACGAGTCAACGAAGAGCGGAAGCCCACCAGGTGGGTACCACCATCGCGTTGAGGAATGTTGTTGGTGAAGCACAGCAGGTTTTCGTTGAAGCTGTCGTTCCACTGCAACGCCACTTCGACACCCACGCCATCGTCGCGCTGGACGTTGAAGTGGAACACCTGGGAGTTGATCGGTGTCTTGTTGGTGTTCAGGTACTCGACGAAAGCCCGCAGGCCACCTTCGTACTTGAAGAACTCTTCCTTGCCGCTGCGTTCATCCTTGAGCAGGATGCCAACCCCGGAGTTCAGGAAGGACAGTTCACGAATCCGCTTGGCCAGGATGTCCCAGCTGAAATGGATATTCTTGAAGGTCTCGGCAGATGGCTTGAAGTGAATGTGGGTACCCGTGGACTCACTCTCACCGACAACCGCCATCGGCGCTTGTGGAACACCGTGGACGTACGTCTGTTCCCAGATCTTGCCACTACGGCGTACGGTCAGGACCAGTTTCTCGGAAAGGGCGTTCACCACGGAAACGCCTACACCGTGCAGACCACCAGACACCTTGTACGAGTTGTCGTCGAACTTACCGCCAGCGTGCAGCACGGTCATGATGACCTCGGCTGCCGAAACGCCTTCTTCTTTATGCACGTCAACCGGAATGCCGCGACCGTTGTCGCGCACACTGATGGATTCATCCGGGTGAATGATGACGGTGATGTCATCGCAGTGACCGGCGAGGGCTTCGTCGATCGAGTTGTCGACCACCTCGAAGACCATGTGGTGCAGGCCGCTACCATCATCGGTGTCGCCAATGTACATGCCGGGACGCTTGCGCACGGCATCCAAACCTTTCAGCACCTTGATGCTGGAGGAGTCGTACGTTTGATTTTCGCTCATGCCTTCACTCCCGATGGTCGTGGGTCTGGGTGATACGGCCTTGTTCCACGTGGAACAAAGCAACTGGCGTTTCCGTCTGCCAGCCTTCCCTCAGTAATTCGTGATCTACACAGGTGATGAACACCTGGCAGCGTAATTCTTCAAGCAAGCGGCATAGCGCGCGGCGATGCTGCTCATCCAGCTCGGATGGCAAGTCATCCACGAGATAAATACAGTGACCGCGGCGAGCCTGACTCACGAGATGGCCTTGTGCTATGCGCAATGCGCACACCACAAGCTTCTGTTGCCCCCGCGACAAAATGTCGGCCGCGTTGTTGGCAGCCAATCGCAGACGCAGATCAGCACGTTGTGGGCCGGCCTGGGTATGGCCCATTTGCTGATCTCGAAGAAGAGAAGAAGCGAGAACTTCATTGAGTTCGCGGTCTTTGTCCCAGCCTCGGTAGTAGCTCAGGGTTAACCCGTCCAGCTCGACCAGTTCGCTCAGGGTTCGCTCGAAGACAGGCTTCAAGGCCTTGATGTAGTTGCGACGGTATTCATCTATTTCCGCGCTGGCCAGGCACATTTCCCGGTCCCAGGCGGCTTGCGAAGCTGCGTCAAGTGTACCATGACGCAACCATGAGTTCCGCTGCCGCAGCGCCTTCTGCAGACGCTGCCAAGCTGTCATGAAGCGTGGTTCCACGTGAAACACGCCCCAGTCCAGAAACTGCCGGCGGATCTTCGGAGCACCTTCGAGCAGCCTAAAACTGTCGGGGTTGATCAATTGCAGTGGCAAGAGCTCGGCAAGCTGAGCCGTACTCTTGGCATTCTGCCCATCGATGCGAATGGTGAACTCCCCGTGCCGATCACGGGATATCCCCAGGTTACTGGTGCCACCTTCCGTCAGCTCGACTTCGCCAAACACCGTGCAAGTGGGCTGTTCGTACTGGATGACCGGGTTGAGCCGGGTACTACGAAACGAGCGCGCCAGTCCAAGCAAATGCACGGCTTCAAGCACGCTGGTTTTGCCGCTGCCGTTGGTGCCGTAAAGGATATTGATGCGTGGGGAAGGTGAGAGGGTCACCGGGTGCAGGTTGCGCACCGCGGTGACCATGATACGTCGAAGGGACATTGGGCCTGCTACGTTTACAGACGCATCGGCATGACAACGTAGGACGAGTCGTCATTGCCGGCTTCCTGCAGCAGGGCACTGCTGTTGGAGTCGGACAGAATCAGGCGGACCTGTTCAGTCGTCATCACACCCAGCACGTCCAGCAGGTAGCTGACGTTGAAACCGATTTCCAGCGAGCTGCCGTCGTAGTCGACGCTGATTTCTTCTTCAGCTTCTTCCTGCTCAGGGTTGTTGGCCTGAATCTTCAGTTGGCCAGCGGCCAGTTGCAGGCGAATACCGCGGTACTTCTCGTTGGACAAGATCGCAGTACGGCTGAACGCTTCACGCAGCGCCTGGCGATCGCCGATAACCAACTTGTCCCCCCCCTTGGGCAGGACGCGTTCGTAGTCAGGGAACTTGCCGTCGACCAGCTTGGAGGTGAAGGTGAACTCGCCGGTCGTCGCACGGATGTGGTGCTGACCGAGGACGATGCTGACCATGCCTTCCGGCTCGGTCAGCAAACGCGCCAGCTCAAGGATACCCTTGCGTGGCACGATCACCTGGTGGCGGTCGGCCTGTTCGATCGGTGCACTCATCGCGCACATCGCCAGACGGTGGCCATCGGTCGCGACAGCACGCAGCGTACCGCTGGATACCTCCAGCAGCATACCGTTGAGGTAGTAGCGCACATCCTGCTGAGCCATGGCGAAACTGGTGCGCTCGATCAGGCGGCGCAGCTTGCTTTGCTCCAGGTTGCAGGTCAGCGAGCCTGGGCCCTCTTCCACGGTCGGGAAGTCGTTGGCCGGCAGGGTCGACAGGGTGAAGCGGCTGCGGCCGGCCTTTACCAACAGTTTCTGTTCGTCGACTTTGATATCGATCAGGGCGTCGTTCGGCAGGCTTTTGCAAATGTCCATCAGCTTGCGCGCTGGAACAGTGATTTCGCCAGGCTCAGCCGAGTCTTCCAGTTGCACGCGGCCTACCAGTTCGACTTCCAGGTCGGTACCCGTCAACGAAAGCTGCTGGCCTTGCACGACCAGCAGAACGTTGGACAGGACCGGCAAGGTCTGACGGCGCTCGACGACACCGGCGACCAGTTGCAGGGGTTTCAACAGGGCTTCGCGTTGAATGGTGAAATGCATGGTCTAGTCCCTTGCCTTCAAATAGCTGCGCTGACGGCCATCAGGTCGTCAGCGTCCGCAGCAGGTTCTTGTAGTCCTCGCGGATGTCCGCGTCGGATTCCTTCAATTCGTTGATCTTGCGGCAGGCGTGCAACACGGTGGTATGGTCCCGGCCACCAAACATATCGCCGATTTCCGGCAGACTGTGATTGGTCAGCTCCTTGGACAAGGCCATGGCCACCTGACGCGGACGTGCAACAGAGCGCGATCGGCGTTTGGACAACAAATCGGCGATCTTGATCTTGTAGTACTCGGCAACGGTACGCTGAATGTTATCCACACTGACCAGCTTGTCCTGCAGCGCCAGCAGGTCTTTCAGCGACTCGCGAATCAGTTCGATGGTGATGTCGCGACCCATGAAGTGCGAGTGAGCGATCACACGCTTGAGGGCACCTTCGAGTTCACGCACGTTGGAGCGGATACGCTGGGCAATGAAGAAAGCTGCATCGTGTGGCAGCTCGACCTTCGCCTGGTCGGCCTTCTTCATCAAGATGGCCACGCGTGTTTCAAGCTCCGGCGGCTCGACCGCCACGGTCAGCCCCCAACCGAAGCGCGACTTCAAGCGTTCTTCCAGGCCCTCGATCTCCTTGGGGTAACGGTCGCTGGTCAGAATCACCTGCTGGCCGCCTTCAAGCAGAGCGTTGAAGGTGTGGAAAAACTCCTCTTGAGATCGCTCCTTGCGGGCAAAGAACTGGATGTCATCGATGAGCAGTGCGTCCACCGACCGGTAGAAGCGCTTGAACTCGTTGATGGCGTTCAGCTGCAACGCCTTGACCATGTCGGCGACGAACCGCTCGGAATGCAGGTAGACGACCTTGGCATTCGGATTCTTCTTCAACAGGTGGTTACCCACAGCGTGCATGAGGTGGGTCTTACCCAAACCCACGCCCCCATAAAGGAAGAGAGGGTTGTAGCCATGCTTGGGATTGTCCGCGACCTGCCAGGCAGCTGCGCGGGCCAATTGGTTGGACTTACCTTCGACAAAGGTTTCGAAGGTAAAGGTGCGGTTCAGATAGCTGGTGTGCTTGAGCGCACCTTCGACCTGGACGGTACGTTGCTCGGTTCGACCTGCCGCTGCCGGTGCTGGCGACGCGTCACCCATTCCGTCGTAAGTGTCACGTGAGGACGACTCAGCCAGTTCATTGACCGCGACCGATTCAACCACGGTTGCGCTGATCGGTTCGGCAATGGGAGCAACCGGTGCTGACTGTTGCGCATGGTTCTGCGCGATGGACGCGGCAACGGCGGCACTGACAGGTGCGTTAGGCGCAGCCCGGGGGGCGGAGCTGCGACGGCTGCCTATTAATAAGGAAAGGGCAGGCGCAATACCGTTGCCTTGCTCACCCAGGAGTTCGAGCAGGCGGCCCAGGTACTTTTCATTGACCCAATCGAGAACGAAACGGTTAGGCGCATAGACGCGCAACTCGTCGCCTTCGGCTTCGACCTGTAGCGGACGGATCCAGGTGTTGAATTGCTGGGCAGGCAGTTCATCGCGCAAAAGCTCTACGCACTGCTGCCAAAGTTCCACTGACAC